>NZ_CP065047.1 GCF_015689175.1 Mycobacterium kubicae | reverse complement strand
AAAGGTGTCGAAGGTGTAGCGGCGATTGAGGCTGGTGCCCCCGGCCGCCGCGGCACTGTCGTTGCTGTGCGGGCGCTCGGTGAAATACGTGGGCCAACTCGGGCCACCGTTGGTCTCGCCGTTCTCCTCGACATCGATCGAGTCCAATTGCTCGGGGCGGCGCATAACCTCCGGCTTGGCCACGAAGGCATCCGAGGGCGTGAAGGCCTCGGCCGGCGAGAAGGATTCGGCTTGCGAGAAAGCGTTCTCGTCGATGTCGTCAGCGGCCGGGGGAGCGATGCGAACCCCGAGCTGAATCTGTTGTCCGAGCCGCCGGCTGAGCGCATCGGTGATCTGGGTGCGCAGGTGGCGTTCGATCTCGTTCTGCACAAAACTGCTCGGCACCGACAGCAGAGCAAACCCTTCGACGATCGTCAGCGGCTGCACCAGGTTCAGCCATGCTCTTTGCTGAGGGGTCAGTGGATTGGCCAGCGTGATGCCGTTGCTCGAACCGCCCTGGGCGTGTGGTTCTCCGTTGAGTTCGGAGACGACCGCCCGCCACACCGTTGCGAATCCGGAACCGGGATCATCGGTCAACGACGCATCTCCCTGGCTCTCGCTATTCCGGGTCGAGGTACAACCGTTGTCGGCGGCAAGATTCTGTCCACATAGTTATCCACAGGTGTGGACAGGACGGTCGATAACGTGCCGCGGCCTACCGGCAGCGGCTCGCGATCTCCGCGCTGGGGACAACCGGGTGGGTTGTCCAGGCAGCTAGGTGCTCCGCCATCTTCGCATCGTTGTCGCCCATCGCTTCGAGGCCTACCCCGCCTCAAAACTTCACCGCCCGAAGCTAACAGTTTTCGGTGCGGCTGCCAACCGTTCTGTCGTATTCGCGTAGGTAACTTTGGTGGGCCCGGCGAGTCGTCCTGGGAGTCCATGTGGCAGACGAGGTTTGACCAGGGCAAGGCCGGTCAGTACCCTCAAACAGTCGCCCGAAAGTCGGCGATGCGGCTGCGACCTGTAATGCAGTATTCAGGGACCGCGCCGGCCAGCTCGCGATAGACCTCCGACCGACGAGTATCACCCAGGTTCGGCCGGACGGGTTATGCCAGATAGACCGAGGAGAAAGCCGTGGCCAAGGGCAAGCGGACCTTCCAGCCGAACAACCGGCGCCGAGCCCGCGTCCACGGTTTCCGGTTGCGCATGCGCACCCGAGCCGGGCGGGCCATTGTGTCGGGCCGGCGCCGTAAGGGTCGTCGCGCTTTATCTGCCTGATCGCAGTCCGGTCTCGCAGCGGTGTTGTCCGCTCGCAACCGCATGAGGCGGTCAACCGAGTTCGACACGACGGTTAAGTATGGGGTGCGCACGGCGCAACCCGACCTCGTCGTCCATGCCCGCCGGGCGGGCGAACACGAAGACGGACGTGGGCCGCGGGTGGGTTTGATCATCGCCAAGCCGGTGGGTTCGGCGGTGGAACGGCACCGCGTCGCGCGGCGGTTGCGTCATGTGGCGCGGACGATGATCGACGATCTGCACCCCAATGACCGCGTCGTCATCCGTGCGCTGCCCAGCAGCCGGCACGTGTCCTCGGCGCGGCTGGAACAACAACTGCGCAGCGGCTTGCGGCGCGCGTCCGAGCGGTTGGGTAAGCAACGATGAGCCGGTCGATCGCGCGCGCAGTGATCTATCTGATTCAGCTTTACCGGCACATGGTCTCGCCGCTGCGGCCGGCCTCTTGCCGTTTCGTTCCGACCTGCAGTCAATACGCCGTCGACGCCTTGAGTGAGTACGGCGTCATCCGTGGCGGATGGCTGGCAGCAGCCAGGTTGGCCAAGTGCGGACCGTGGCATCGGGGAGGATGGGACCCGATACCCGAACGCGAGCCCGAGAGCCCGACCGATCGGGCCGACTTCGATGACGCCGCCGGGCGGGCCCCGGTGATGCGAGGGGAGAGTAAGTCCTTTGTTTGATTTTTTCAGCCTCGACTTCGTCTACTACCCGGTCTCGTGGATCATGTGGGTCTGGTACAAGGCGTTCGCCTTCGTGCTCGGGCCTTCCAACTTCTTCGCGTGGGCGCTGTCGGTGATGTTCTTGGTCTTCACCTTGCGCGCGCTGCTCTACAAGCCGTTCGTGCGCCAGATCCGCACGACACGGCAGATGCAGGAGTTGCAGCCCCAAATCAAGGCGTTGCAGAAGAAGTACGGCAAGGACCGTCAGCGCATGGCGCTGGAAATGCAGAAGCTGCAACGCGAGCACGGGTTCAATCCGATCTTGGGATGCTTGCCGATGCTCGCGCAGATCCCGGTGTTCCTCGGGCTCTATCACGTGCTGCGCTCGTTCAACCGGACGACGGGCGGCTTCGGGCAACCGCAGATGTCGGTGGTCCAGAACCGGCTCACGGGAAACTACGTCTTCACGCCCACTGATGTGGGCCACTTCCTGGATGCCAATCTGTTCGGCGCCCCCATCGGTGCGTCCATGACGCAGCGCGGTGGGTTGGACGCGTTCATCGATTTCAGTCGCCCCGCGGTGATCGCGGTGGGCATGCCGGTGATGATCCTGGCGGGCATCGCGACGTACTTCAACAGCCGCGCATCGGTGGCCCGGCAGAGCGCCGAAGCGGCGGCCAATCCCCAGACCGCGATGATGAACAAGCTTGCCCTCTACGTGTTTCCGCTCGGCGTTGTCGTCGGTGGCCCGTTCCTTCCGCTGGCGATCATCTTGTACTGGTTCGCCAACAACATCTGGACCTTCGGTCAGCAGCACTACGTGTTCGGGCGGATCGAGAAGGAAGAAGAGGCCAAGAAGCAGGAAGCCATCGCGCGCCGGGCCGCCAACGCGCCGGCACCGGGCGCCAAGCCCAAGCGCGCACCCAGAAGCACGGCGGGCAGTGGCAACGGATCACCGTCCGATGGCGACGGCGTGGTGCCAGAGTCCCTGGACGTCGAATCCGAGGACGAGGTCGCCGGCACCACACCGGCCAAAGCGCAACCGAACAAGCCCAACCCAGGTGGCCGAAATGCCGGTCCGCCGAACCGCACGCCGCGTCCGGGAGCGCGGCCCAAAAAACGCAAACGTTGACGCGGCTTCGGTAGGGCCTCGACGCACGCGCCGGGCTCGCCGACCAACCGCATCGCGGTGCACAACATCGCTGAAGACCGACCCGTGAACGAGGGGAGAGAAAGTCATGACTGAAGCCGACACCACCGAGCTCGAGACCGACACCCAGGTCGTGGATGGAGCCGACGACGACGCCGCCGAAGGCGCCGACCAAGGCGACGATCTGGAAGAGCGACTGGTCGCCGAAGGCGAGATCGCCGGCGACTACCTCGAAGAGTTGTTGGACCTGTTGGACTTCGACGGCGACATCGACTTGGACGTCGAAGGCAACCGCGCGGTGGTGAGCATCGACGGCAGCGACGATCTGAACAAGTTGGTCGGGCGCGGCGGCGAGGTGCTCGATGCGCTGCAGGAGCTGACCCGGTTGGCGGTGCATCAGAAGACCGGCGTGCGCAGCCGGCTGATGCTCGACATCGCGAGCTGGCGCCGCCGCCGGCGCGAGGAGTTGGCGGCGCTGGGCACCAAGGTGGCGCGACGGGTGGCCGAGTCGGGTGATCGCGAGGAGCTCTCGCCGATGACGCCGTTCGAGCGCAAGATCGTCCACGATGCTGTGGCGGCGGTGCCGGGGGTCCACAGCGAGAGTGAGGGCGTGGAGCCGTCGCGCCGGGTTGTTGTCTTGCGTGACTGATTCGTGACGCGGTCGTGACCGACAGAGTTACAGGCATGTAGTTAGGCGGCGGCACTCGCGGACGGAGGAATGTTTCACGTGAAACATGACGCGTCTGACGAAGCCGTCGAGGCCGCCGCGGCGGTGTTCGGGCCGCGGCTGGGGCTCGCCCAGCGGTACGCGGACATCCTGGCCGGGGCGGGCGTCGAGCGAGGCTTGCTGGGTCCGCGGGAAGCGGACCGGTTATGGGACCGGCACCTGTTGAATTCCGCGGCGATCGCAGAACTGCTCGGCGAGGGCGAGCGCGTCGTGGACATCGGTAGCGGCGCCGGCCTGCCCGGAATACCGTTGGCCATTGCGCGTCCCGATCTCGACGTCGTGCTGCTCGAGCCGATGCTGCGGCGCAGCGACTTCCTCCGCGAGGTAGTGGCGGATGTCGGATTGGCGGTTGAGGTGGTGCGGGGTCGGGCCGAAGAACGAGCCGTTCGGGCCGGTATCGGTGACCGGGACGCGGCGGTGTCACGCGCGGTGGCGCCACTGGACCGGTTGACGTCGTGGAGCATGCCGTTGCTGAGACCGGGCGGACGAATGCTCGCGATCAAGGGCGAGCGGGCCGCCGACGAAGTCGAAGAACACCGGCGTGTGATGGAGTCTTTGGGTGCTGTCGATGTCAAGGTGATGACGTGTGGCGTCGACTATTTGCAGCCCCCAGCCACCGTCGTGGTGGCCCGTCGGGGGCCGTCGAAGCGAGGCAAAACGGGACGAGCATCGGGCAAGGGAAGGGCATGAGTTCAGTGGAGCTAGCCACACCACCATCCAACTCGGCGTCGACCGCTGGCGACCCCGGACCGCTGCCTCCAGCGGCCCACCCACCCTCGCGACCGGCGCCCAACCGTCCCCGGGCCGGACTGGCGTCGGGCACTGGAGAAGCGCACAATCTCACGGTGAATGTTTCACGTGAAACATCGGCGGAGTGCGACACCCCCATCGGCGCGGCCGCGGAACGCGCGATGCGTGTGCTGCACACCACCTACGAACCGCTGCGACGCCCACGCCAGCGGCGGGTATTCACCGTCGCCAACCAGAAGGGCGGCGTCGGCAAAACCACCACCGCCGTGAACCTGGCGGCCGCACTCGCGGTGCAAGGACTACGCACCCTGGTCATCGACCTCGACCCGCAGGGCAACGCGAGCACGGCGCTGGGCATCACCGACCGGCAATCCGGGACGCCGTCGTCCTACGAGGTGCTCCTCGGCGAGGTCCCGCTCAAGGAAGCGCTGCGGCGCAGCCCGCACAGCGACCGGCTCTACTGCGTACCCGCGACCATCGATCTGGCCGGGGCCGAGATTGAATTGGTCAGCATGGTGGCGCGGGAAAACCGGTTGCGCACGGCGTTGGCCGATCTGGACAACTTCGACTTCGACTACGTCTTCGTCGACTGCCCGCCCTCGCTCGGACTGCTCACCATCAACGCGCTCGTCGCGGCTCCCGAGGTGATGATTCCAATCCAGTGCGAGTACTACGCACTCGAGGGTGTGTCCCAACTGATGCGCAACATCGAGATGGTGAAGGCGCACCTCAACCCGCAGCTCGACGTGACCACCGTCATCCTCACCATGTACGACGGCCGGACCAAGCTCGCCGACCAGGTCGCCGAAGAGGTCCGCCGATACTTCGGCAGCAAGGTGTTGCGGACGGTGATTCCGCGCAGCGTCAAAGTGTCCGAAGCGCCGGGCTACAGCATGACGATCATCGATTACGATCCCGGCTCCCGCGGCGCGATGAGCTACCTCGACGCCAGCCGCGAACTCACCGAGCGGGATCAACCAGCAGCGGGGAGGGGACCGGAATGACGCAGTCGTCACGGAGAAAAGGCGGACTCGGCCGGGGACTGGCCTCCCTGATTCCGACCGGACCCGCCGAGGGTGACAGCGGACCGGCCACGCTTGGCCCCCGCATGGGTTCGGCCGCCGCGGATGTCGTCATCGGCGGACCGTTGCCGGACGCCGCCGCGATGGGCGCGGTATACCGGGAGATCCCGCCGTCGTCGATCGAGGCCAACCCCCGCCAGCCACGCCAGGTGTTCGACCAGGAGGCGCTCGCCGAACTGGTGCACTCCATCCGCGAGTTCGGCCTCTTGCAGCCGATCGTGGTGCGGGCGGTCGACGGGGCCAGCGGATCCGGTGCCCGCTACCAGATCGTGATGGGGGAGCGGCGCTGGCGAGCCGCCCAAGAGGCGGGTCTGGCGACGATACCGGCCATCGTGCGCGAGACCGGCGACGACAATCTGCTCCGCGACGCGCTGCTGGAAAACATCCATCGGGTGCAGCTGAACCCGTTGGAAGAGGCGGCCGCCTACCAGCAGCTGCTGGACGAATTCGACGTCACCCATGACGAACTCGCCTCCCGCATCGGGCGCTCCCGCCCGTTGATCACCAACATGATCCGGCTGCTGAAGCTGCCCATCCCGGTGCAGCGTCGCGTGGCCGCCGGCGTGCTCTCCGCCGGGCACGCCCGCGCGCTGCTGTCTCTGGAAGCCGGCCCCGAGGCACAAGAAGAGCTCGCCAGTCGCATCGTCGCCGAGGGTCTGTCGGTGCGCGCCACCGAGGAGGCGGTCACCCTGGCCAACCGCGGCGACGGCGCCAAGCCCGCCCCGCCGCGCCGCAAGCCGATCCAGATGCCCGGCCTGCAGGACGTTGCTGAGCGGCTCTCGACCGCGTACGACACCCGCGTTTCGGTGAGCCTCGGCAAACGCAAGGGCAAGATCGTGGTGGAGTTCGGCTCGGTCGATGACCTCCAGCGCATCGTCGACTTGATGACCACCGACAAGGCATGAACCGCCATACCGAGTAATTACGTCACTGTGACACCGCGGCGGTTTCGGTCACCGACGTGACACCCCGCCCGCCCCTCAACCCATCGGAGACCCCGTGTGCGCCATGGCATTTCGCGATCCGGCCAGGGTGATCGGCGGGTCGCAGCACGGCCGGCGTGTGGCCCCGGGTGCGCGGGGGTGGTGTTCCATGTGGTCGGGCCAACACTGGCCCGAATGCAGTCGACTCTCCTATCCTGGATGGGTTGCCGGTGCACACCGGTCCGGGAAGATCGGGACTTCTCGCATCGCCTTGCGGTGGTGTGGACGCGGCGCCGGCCCGCGGCGGAGCGTGGTCGGGCGCGGCGCTACCGCAGGGAGGCTAGGAGACTAGTGTCAGCTCGCATCACAGCGCTGCGGCTCGAGGCCTTCGAGCAGCTCCCGAAGCATGCGCGTCGCTGCGTGTTCTGGGAGGTGGATCCCGCGACCCTCGGCAAGGATGACCACCTCGCCGACCCGGAGTTCGAAAAAGAAGCCTGGCTTTCCATGGTGATGCTGGAATGGGGCTCGTGCGGGCAGGTCGCGACCGCCATCCCGGACGAGCGCAGCAACGCCGAACCGCCCTGCCTGGGCTATGTCCTCTACGCCCCGCCCGGTGCGGTGCCCCGCGCGCATCGGTTCCCGACCGCGCCGGTGTCCCCGGACGCGGTGCTGTTGACCTCGATGGGCATCGAACCCGGACAAGCATCCGACGATCTGCCGCACAGTTTGATCGCGCGAGTGATCGACGAACTGGTGCGCCGCGGGGTGCGGGCGTTGGAGGCGTTCGGGCGCACCCCGGCGGCCGCCGAGCTGCAAGACCCGTCCACGGCGGATCCCGATGTGCGCCCCGTCCTCGAGTCGCTGTGTGACTGCACGGTGGAACGCTGCATCATCGCCGCCGACTTCCTGCTGGACGCCGGCTTCGTCGTCGTCGCGCCGCACGCCTATTTCCCGCGGCTGCGCCTAGAGCTGGACAAGGGCCTGGGCTGGAAGGCCGAAGTGGAGGCGGCGTTGGAGCGGCTGCTGGAAACCGCGCAGCTGCAACAACCGGTGGGCGCGGGTTCGACGGCGGGAAGTGTTGCCGATTGCCCGACGTCGGGGACCAGGGCGGTTAAGAACCGCTGAGCCGGCTGGCGCGCTCGACGGCCAGCTCGTGAGCCAGCAGTTCGGCGAACGTGAAAGTCCCTGTGGGACGGTCGTTTTTGCCGAGCAGGTAGAGCCGCTTGACCGCGGCCAGGATTCCTTCGGCGATGGCGTCGCGGGTCTGCGCGGCAACCAGCATCTCCCGATCACCCGGGTTGGTGATGTAACCGACGTCGACCTGAACGGTCGGCATCCGGGTCAGCCGCAGCAGGTCCCAGGTGCGGCCGTGCACGCGGCAATCGCGTAACCCGGTGCGGGCCACCACTTCTCGCTGGATGAAGTCGGCCAGGTTGCGGCCGATGGTGGAGACCGAGCCGTGTGAGTTACCGAAGTGGAACGACGCGACACCGTTGGCCGACGGGCTCGCCTGGGTTTCGCAGCGCAGGCTGATCATCAGGTCGGCGCCCACCGCGTTGGCGATCGCAGCGCGCTCGGCATCCGAGGGGCTGTGGTTGGTGGGCCGCGACAGGAAGGTCTCCATGCCGATCGCGGTCATCCGGCCTTCGAGTCGACTTCCCAAGTCCCACAAAATATCTGCTTCGCTGATGGGTCCGGCCGGCCCCTGGGTGATCAGGCCGTGGTCCGAGCCGCCCCGGCCCGGGTCGATGATGATCCGCTTGCCCGACAGCTTCGGCCCGGATCTACGCACCAGTTCCTCTTCGCGCAGCGCGTGTGGTGAACCGCCGGTGACCCGGGAACTGAGAAAGTACAAGGAACGCAACGTTTCTGGGCCGCAGATGCCGTCGGCGGCCAGTCCGTACTCGCGCTGGTAGGACATCAGCGCGTTGTGGGTCTGCAACCCGAAGTAGCCGTCCACCAGGCCGGTGTAGAAGCCGAGATCCTGCAACCTGGCCTGCAGGGTGGCGACGTCGTCTCCGTATAGGGGAGCGCCGAATTGGTGATACAGCGTGCGGGCGCCCAACCGGTAGGACGCTTCTTTCAGCGCCCGGTAGGTCGCCTCGCCGACGATGCCGTCGACCAGTAGTCCGCGATGCTGCTGGAAGGCCCGTACCGCGTGGTCGAGTTCCTCGTCGAACACTTCGACAGCGACGTGCCGGCCGGTGATGAGTTGTTCGTCGGGACTTTCCAGCATCCCCAGCCCGGCGAGCGTCGCTCGAATCTCGGCCACTGCGGCGCCGCGGTCACCACAGCGCAGCGTGTCGCCGTCTTCACGGCGCGGACTCGGCATACCAAGGGCCCTCCGGGACTATTTGGCAGCTGCAAATACGCGGCAGCTAACGGCTATTGTCGCAGATCTTCGCCGATATCCAGAAAACCCCAGGCCAACCGCGCGCCTGATTCGCCGGATCAGACGGGGTCAGCCGAGGTTGGGAACCGCGTCGGAGAGTTCGCGTAACAACGCCGCTTTGCCCTTGGCGCCGACGATCCGTTTCACCGGTTGACCCTCTTTGAACAGGATCATGGTGGGGATCGAGACGACCTGGAAGTCGCGTGCGGTTTCCGGGTTGGCGTCGACGTCGAGCTTGGCGACGGTCAGCGCTTCACCGCGCTCGGCGGCGATCTCTTCCAGGACGGGCGCCACCATCTTGCATGGCCCGCACCACGTCGCCCAAAAGTCAACCAGCACAGGCTTGTTGCTACTCAACACGTCCGTTGCGAACGACGCGTCGGACACCTCGATGGTGGCGCCGGACTGGGAATCGCTCATCGCCTTGCTCCAATCAGATCGGTACTGTCAGCGGCTTCGTGCTCGGTGAGCCAACGTTCGGCGTCGATGGCCGCGGCGCAGCCGCTGCCCGCGGCGGTGATCGCCTGCCGGTAGCTGCGGTCCACCAGGTCGCCGGCGGCGAACACGCCCTCCAGCGTGGTGCTGGTGGTCCGGCCCTGCACGAGCACGTAACCGTCCGGGTCCAGTTCGACGGCATCGCGCACCAGTGCCGAGCGCGGCTCGTGCCCGATGGCGACGAAGACACCGGTGACCGGCAAGGTGGTCTCTGCGCCGGTGACGGTGTCGCGGACGCGCAGTCCGGTGACCGTCGTGTCACCCTCGACGCCCAAGACCGCCTGGTTGGTCAGGATGGTGATCTTGTCGTTGTTGCGGGCGCGCTCGAGCATGATCTTGGAGGCCCGGAACTCTTCGCGCCGGTGCACGATGGTGACACTGCGGGCGAAGCGGGTCAGGAAGGTGGCTTCCTCCATCGCCGAGTCACCACCGCCGATGACGGCGATGTCCTGGTCGCGGAAGAAGAATCCGTCACAGGTGGCACACGAGCTCACGCCCCGGCCGAGCAGTTCCTGTTCGCCGGGCACGCCGAGGTAGCGGGCCGCGGCGCCCATGGCCAGGATGACCGCGCGGGCGCGGTACGTTTCGCCGTCGGCTGTGACGACGGTCTTGACGGGCCCTTCGAGGGACACCGACTCGACGTCTTCCATGCGCAGGTCGGCGCCGAAGCGCAGCGCCTGCTCACGCATCTGGTCCATCAATTCGGGGCCGGTGATGCCGTCGCGGAAGCCGGGGAAGTTCTCCACCTCGGTAGTGGTCATCAGCGCGCCGCCGAACGCGGTGCCTTCGAACACCAGCGGGGACAGCTGGGCACGGGCGGTGTAGAGGGCGGCGGTGTAGCCGGCCGGACCGGAACCAATGATGATGACGTCGTGCACGGTGTCTGGGGTGGGGGAGGCAGCGGTCATGCGAGCCTTTCGAGTTCGGAAATTGTTTTCCAATCGCTACGAACGCCAGCGTAAGGGCGGGTGTTCCCCTGCGTGTCGCACCACACTGACATACCCGTTATGCGCGGGGAACGACGGTGCTCGCCAGCAGGCCGGTGTCGGCGGCGCTGCAGTTCAACGCCACGGCCAACGCCGCCAGGCTGTCGGGGGTATCGCCGGGGACCACGAGCAGCACGCCGGGTCGGGCGTTGATGTCGATCTGCTGGGCGCCCAGTACCTGGACCGAGGTGGGGTAGCCGAGGCCGGCCAGGCAGGACGCCCGCATCCCGGCGGTGTTGAGCGGCCCGTAGTCGGGGCGCCGGTTGAGCAGGTCCCGAATCTGAGCTGGGGACAGCGGGATGGTGGCCGGCGGCGTGGACACGGTGATGTGCTGGGCGGTCGTCGGTGCGCTCGGGGCGGGCGGCGGTTCGTGCAATAGGGCGGTGGTGCCGACGCCGATCGCCGCGGCCAGCGCCCCGAGTCCGGCGATGCCGGCGGCGATGCGGGCCGGGCGCAGCGGGGGCCGGGCGGCGTGCGCCGCGCTCGAGGGAGCGGGGGCGCTCCGCAGCGCCGCGGACACTTTGTCGGTGACGGCGGCGGGCACCTCGGGTGCCGAGTCCGCATCGGCGCCGACCGCGGCGACGTCGTGGCGCACCTGCTGCAGGCTGAGCAGTACGCGCTGGGCCTCGGGGTCGGCGCGAATCCGGTCGCGCAGGTTCGCGGCGGTGTCGTCGTCGAGCAGTCCGGCTTGCAGGTCGGCCAGCAGCTCAACCGTCAGCGGCGGGTCGTTCTCGGCTGCACTCATCCGCCCCAGTGTCGGTCATGCCGGGGCGGCGGTGTTCAAGTAGCCCAGTAACTGCGCCAGCCGCGCGCGGGCGCGGGCGCATCGGCTCTTGACCGTGCCTTCGGGCACGCCCAGCAGCGCGGCGGTGTCGGCGATCGAATAGCCCTGCATGTCGACGGCCACCACCGCCGCGCGCTGCTCGACCGGAAGCCGCATCAGCGCCCGTTGCACCAGGATCGCCGTCTCCACCCGGCCGGTCTGGTCGGCGACGGGATGGACGTCTTCGAGCGGGGCGGTCGGGTGGGTCTTGGCGCGCCGCAGCCGGTCCAGGCAGGCGTTGAGCACTATGCGGTGCAGCCAACTGCGTACCGCGGCGTCATTGCGGAAGGAGCCGGCGCCGCGGTGCGCCGACAGCATCGCGTCTTGCAGCGCGTCGTCGGCGTCTTCGGGGGTGCGGGCGGTCAGCCGGGCCAGGCGGTGCAGTTGCCGGTGGTGACGCAAGAACAGCTGGTGGAAGGCGTAGCGGTCACCCGCGACGTGCGCGGCCAGCAGTTCGGCGTCGCTGCGATCCTCACCCCCGGAGCCCACGGCCGGACACTAACCAATCACCGGGGCCGCGGCACTTCACCTCTGCCGGGTTGTCAGGATGCGGCTTGCACGGTGATTTCGGAGATGTCGGCGCGGCTCTTGCCGTCGGTCTGACCCAACGTGGAGATCCACACCAGTAGGTTCGACGTGGTCGAGGACGTCTTGACCGCGATCGTGTTGTGCCCGGGCTTGAGGGTGGTGGCCGGCGCCAGCACCGTGGTGTCGTCCAGCTTCGACGGGTTGGGGCTCTGCGCCGAGCGGATCTCGACCTTGGTGCCGGTGCTGGAGATGTCGATGGTGACGGTGCCGACCACGGTGGGTTTGGGCAACTGCAACATCAGCCCGACTCCGCTTTTGAACCCGGGGAACGGCGCGTTGTCGGTGTAGGTGTCGGTCTGCCACGACGTGGTGGGGTCACCGTCGATGGCCAGACCGGCCTGCCCGGGGTTGTCGGCGTCGCCGTCGGGGGAGAACACCGTGGCCTTGGTTGGTTTGACGACGTTGCCGGCCGGCGCCGTGCTGGCGGGGGAGCCGGCCGCCGACGAACCCGGCGCGTTGAGGCCCAGTTCGTCCTTGTTCAGGCTGCCGCCGACGTCGCCGAAGATGCGGCTGAGGACCGACGCCAGCACCAGCAGGGCGACCAGCAGGATGGCGGCGCCGGCCCCGAGCCCGATCAGCAGGTTGCGGCGCCGGCGGGCGCGGACCTCTTCCTCGTCGGCGGGCCCGGAGGAGCGGCGCGGGGAGATCGGCGACTTCAGGTCCTCGATGGGACCGAGCACCTCGGTGCGGTCGGCCACCGCGGTGGCCTGCTGCAGCAGGTTCAAAAGCGTTGAGGCGCTGCGGATCCCGCCGTCCTCTTGGACCGAGCGGACGGCGACCGCGGAAATCTGGAACGGAATGTCGCGGTCGACGACGGTCGGTTCGACGGGGTTGCCCGAAGCGTCCCGATCGGCCGGGGTCAATCCGCTGCGCACCCCGGATTCCGGCAGCGGCCACCGGTTGACCAGCAGCGCGTACAGGGAGGCGCCGATGCCGCGGACGTCGTCTTGCGGGTTGGCGTCGGGCATGGTGGCCGGGTAGGCCAGCACCACGTCGCCTTCGATGCTCACCCGGACCCGGCTGGGGTGGTCGATCGACAACGCGACCCCGGCGCGGTGGGCGGCGTCGGCGGCCGCGGCCAGCGACTGCATGGCCCGGATGGCGCCCACGGGTGAGGGTGAGGTGTCGGCCACTTCCTGCAGCGAGCCGCCGCGGATCCACTCCGCCACGATCAGGCCGCCGGTGCGGGTGTGCACCACGTCGAGCACCCGGGCGATGCCGGGCTTGTCGATCCGGCTCAGCCGCAGCGTGCGGGACAAGATCTCCTGGACCACGTCGTCGGCCAGCCTCTTGTCCGGATCGACGAAGGTCAGCGCGACCTGCCGGTCCAGCGCGGTGTCCAGGGCCTGCCAGAACTGCAGGTGCTGGGTGCCGCCGTGGGAGATAAGCAGACGATAGCGGCCGTTGGCGATGCGGGCGCCCGGCACCAGGTTGACGTCGTCTTGGGGGACCGAGGGTTCGGGGCCGCGCTCGCGGGGCGCGTCGAACGGCAGCGGACCACGCGGGTCGGGTGCCAGGTCGCCGTTGAGCTGGTCGGCCGGGCGCGGCGCCGACGGGACGCCGCGGTCGGGTTCGGCGGGAATGTCGGGCTGGAAGTCGTCGGCTACTGGCCGCGACACCTCGGTGCCCGACGCAGCGTTCGATGAGGCGCTATCCGATGGGCGCTCGCTCACCTCCGGTCCTTTCCCTGTCTCGGCATTGCTTACCGGAGGTCTGCGCCGGATCGGCTCCAGGACCGCACTTTCCCCCGGCAGGGACGAATGCCTCTGCTCAGGGTACGTGACGGGCCGGCCCCGAGACGATTGGTCCGGCACAGTGACCTTGCGGGCGGCCGGTTGCTGAATGCGGCCACCGAACCGGCGCGCGAGGACGTCCCACGCCGCTTGCGCTTCGGGCACCTGCGCGCCGACCAGCACCGCAACCAGGATCGGCACCATGATCACCGCCAGCACCAGCAACCGCAGCAGCGAACCCATGCCACCGGCATGGCTGGTCAGCTCGCTCAGGCCCAGTAACCGGTCGGCCACGTGCGCGACCAGGCCCGCCAGCAGCGACGCGGACACCGTGACCAGGACGGTGCGCACTTCCCGGGTCCCGACGAGCTGGCCACCGCGGGGCTTGAGGGTGCGGCGCAGCAGGTAGTAACCGACGATTGCGCCGGCGAGGAACCCGAGCCCGTTGGCCAGCCCCAGGTAGCCCGCGACCAGGTCGCGGTTCGCGGTCATATGCGGGGCCAGCAGGGAGCCGGCGATCTTCACGCTGGTGATCACGATGATGATGACGATCGGCGTCCACGGCAGCTCGCGAGCGTAGAAGACGCGTAGCTGCAGCAGCACCAGCGCGTACGGGATGAGCGTGAACGCCGACAAGGCGATGGCCGCGCCCAGGTAGCCGGCGTCGACGTCGCCGAAGTGGCCGTAGGCGAACAGCGCCGACCCGATGGCCGGGCCGGCGACGGTCATGAACGCCACCGCCGGGATCAGCGTGAGCATGGTCAGCCGGGTGGCCAGCGACAGGTCGGCGAGCACGGCGGGGATGTCGTCGGCGGCGGCGTTGCGGCTCAGCCGCGGCATCACCACCGTGAGGACGGTGACGCCGATCATGCCGAACGGCAGCATCAGCACCAGCCAGGTGTAGTTGTAGATCGCCGGACCCGACGCGGCGGAGGTGCTGGCGATCTGGTTGCCGACCACCAGGCCCAGTTGGCTGATAAGCACGTAGAGCACCATCGCAGCGGCCATCGCGCCGAACCGCTTGAGCCGATCGTCGATCCCCCACAGCGGGCGCAGGCTGATGCGCTGGCGGCCCAGCGACACCAGCAGCACCCCGGTCTGGGCGAACACCCCCAGCGTGGTGCCGACGCCCAGCACCAGCAGCTTGGTGTTGCCCATCTCGACCGGGTTGACCGACAGCTCGCCGGGGACGGCCAGGTACACGCCCAGGGTGGCGATGGCGACGACGTTGTTGAGCACCGGCGCCCACGCCGGCGGCCCGAAGATGTTGCGGGTGTTGAGGATTGCCATGAACACCGACGACAGGCCGTAGGCCAGCACCTGCGGCAGCAGCAGGTAGGCGAAGGCGGTGGTCAGCGGCTCGTTGACCTGCGGGGCGCGGCCCAGCATCAACCGCACCAGAAGCGGCGCGGCAACGACAGACAGCGCCGTGGCGACCAGCAGCAGCGTGGTCGCCAGGGTGACCAGGCGGCGCACGAACGCCGCACCGCGATCGGGGTCGTCCTGTTCGGCGCGGGTGAGCACCGGCACGAAGATCGCGGTGAACGTGGCTTCCAAGACCAGCGCGGCGATCAGGTTGGGCAGCTGGTTGGCCACCGAGAACGAGCTGGACAGCGCTGCACCCAGGATCGCGGCCAGCAGCACGATGCGGGCGAACCCGGTCAGCCGGCTGATCAGCGTCGCGAACGCCATCCCCCAGGACCGCGACACCAGCGCGGCGTCGCTCATCTCCGGTTCTTGGGCGCGGTGCCGGGTGGGCTGGGCGCGCTGCGGGCCTTGCTGCGGGGTCCAGCCCGGTCGCGGCGGCAGGCCCGGAGCCGGCAGGGGCGCGCGCGGCTGTGACAAGGGCGGGCGTTGCGGCGGCCGCTGCGGCGGTGCCATGGAATGAGAGTGCACCCGCCGGGGCGCGCGGCTCATACGTTTTGCTCTTCGTCGACCCGACGATCTACCGGATGTGGCTCATACGGGATGGCGTCGTGCGGGTCGGGGCGGTCCAGGTCCGCCGGGTCTGGTTGGCCGCGGAAGCGGTGCCAGAGCCGTCGTCCGGCCAGGGTGACCAGGACGGCGGCGGCGGTCAAGGTGATCGCGAACAGCACCTTGCCGTAGGCGTTGGAGTGCACCGAAAGGCGCACCGGTTCGCCCAGCGCCGTCCCGTCCGGAGTGCGCAGCGACACGTCGATGGCGACGCGCTGGGTGAAGTTCACTTCGATGGGCACCCGCAGCGGCAGGTAGCCCGGCGGCAGTTCGACCTGGCCGACGTCGGTGACCGCCATGCCGGGTGGCGCGTCGACCTGCAACCGCACCCGGATGGGCACGGCCAGCCCGTTGTGCAAGGCCAACGGCAGGGGGCTGTGTTCGGTGGCCAGTGTGTAGGAGCCGCCGGGGTTGACGATGGTCACCGCGCCGAACAGGTCGTTGATCGTGGTGCCGACCACCGCCAGCCGTTGTTGGGCCAAGCCGTTGCGGGTGTCGGGTGGCACCGATTGGCTCAGCGCGCGCAGCATGTCCTCGCGCAGCGGCGCGGTGTACTGCGGGCCGGTGAGCCCGGTGCGGTCATCGGTGGTCAACGCCGAGGTGAATTTCCACAGCCGGCCCACCTGGTGGGAGATGTCGCCGGTGACGTTGTCGTTGAACCGGCCGCGTTCTGGCGCGCGGGCATCCGGCGGTTGCGGGGCTTCGGTGCGGGCGGCGGCCTCGGCGATCACCGCGGGCAGCGGCCGCGGCACCGCCAGTCCGGAGTGGATGGTGGTGGCCAGCGCGCTCAGCAGGACTTGGGCGTCGTCGGCTTGCAGGTTCCACGACGCTGGCGGCACCAGGATCTGGGTGCGCGGCCCGGCGTCCGGGGTCAGGCTGCGCCACAGCATGGCGCCGACGGCGTCCTGGCGGCGCGCGGTGTGCGAATCGTGCCCGATCCGCACCGACAGGGTGGAATCCAGGTAGGTGGGCACGGCGGGGCTGGCGCCGGCCGCGGCCAGGGCGGCGCCGACGGCGGGGTCGAACGGCGCGGTGACCACCTGCGGGGACAGCCGTCGGGGTGTGGTGTTGACGCTGAGCGCGGGACCGGCCTCGGGCAGGGCGTGCGCGTCGTGGGCGGCGAAGTCGGCGGCGGCGATGGCGACCGTGCTGTCGTTGGCGCTGAGCAGATTGACCGTGCGATCGGTCAGCGGGCCGTCGGGCAGCAGGGTGGCGCCGCGCACCGAGGCGACGTCCAGGATGCGGTCGACGATCTCGCCGGTGGTTCCGGTGGCGGTGGCGTTGAGGCCGGGGTCGTTGACCCGTTGCAGCGCGTCGAGGTCGGCTTGGGCGTAGGGCAGCGGCGCGACGCAGGTCCGGTGCGCCAGCGTGCGCAGCCGGTTGAGCCAGACGGTGGCGGCGGCCTGGCCGGTGCCGGGGTGGGTGGGCGTGCCGGGTAGCTGGGCGGGGCCGTCGGCAGCGTTGGACACCACGTAGCCGGCGGTCATCGCGTTGACGGTGACCAGCAGGTCGGGGTCGACGGCCAGGCACAGGGCGCGCCCGACGCTGCCGTCGGGGTCCACGTCGCGGCTGGTGGCGAATTCCGCGGCGCTGAGCAAGGTGTCCAGGCGGCCGCCGGTGGACAGGGAGGTGGCCAGGTCGTCGTCGACGAGGCGGACCGGGATGGTGCCGCCGGGGACGCCGGGCGCCAACCGGGGCCGGTCGGCCAGCGGCCACAGCATCGTCATCCACACCGGCTTGGTGGTTTCCGGCGCGACGACCGACTCGATGTCACCGGCTTTGTCCGGAGGCACGCCGAGCACGGGCAGCAGGAACCGGGCGTTGTCCAGCCGGGCGGGCGCGCCGTAGTCGGGCGTGCCGTTGACGTTGACCAGCACGGGGAAGATGCCGGGTTTGGTGATGTCCAGCGACGGCTTGGTCAGCGAGCGCAGCGGCGCGGTCAGGGTGAAGCCGGCCTGCTGGCCGCGTTGCAGTTCTGGGGCCACCGTGAGGAAGTCCGCGGCCGCCTCATATTGGTCCGTGCCGCCGTCCAGCGACGTCCGCAACCCCGTCGAGGAGCTGACCTCGGCGGCGTGTTCCAGGCGGACCATGACGTCGCGGACCGGGCGGTCGCCGATGTTGATGACCATTCCGCTGACCGTGACGACGGGATCGCTGGTGGTGGTGACCACGTCCGGGGTCACCTGGTCGATGCGCACCTGAACGAACGGCGTCGCGCTCGGCTCGCCGGCGGTCGCGTTCGGGGTGGCCGCGGCGACGGTGAGCCCCATGTCCAGACCGGCGATGATGCCGATCACCGCGAGCAGGCGCAGCAACGAGGCGCGGCGCAGGCGCAGCCCACTCACGGCTTGGGACCGTGCCCGTTCTGCCGTCCCGCGCCGTCGGCGTGTCGGGCGGCGCGCGAGTGGGTCTGCGGGCGGCGGCGCGGCGCGCTCGGGGGTAACGGGGGCAGCGCGGCGGGGCCGTCGCTTTGCAGCTTGTCGATCAGTTCGTCGGCCACTTCGGCCAGTTTGCGTTCGTCGGCGTAGGCCAGGCGGGACGGCAGATCGCGGATCGGCACCCAGGCCACCTCGGCGACTTCGAGGTCCTCGTCGGACAGCTCGCCGCCGGAGAAGCGCATTAGATAGTGGTGCACGGTCTTGTGTACGCGACGGCCGTCGGTGACGAACCAGTAGTCGATGCGTCCGAGTGCGGCCAGCACGCTGCCCCGGATTCCTGTTTCTTCGGCGACCTCACGGATGGCGGTTTGTTCTGCGGTTTCGCCCTGCTCAATGTGCCCTTTGGGCAGCGACCACAGCATGCGTCCGCGCCGGTCGATGCGTCCGATGAGGGCAGCGACCTGTTCGTCGCGGGGGCCGTCGATCCCGTCGATGACCAGCCCGCCGGCGGAGGTTTCGTGCACAGTACGCATTTTGTCGGATCCGCGACGGCGGGGGCGAGGGCGGCGTGCCTTGGCGGTCGCGGGAGTCGGGGTGGCGTCTTTGGTCGCGTGGCCGTCCGTATTATTTTCGGCTGAACTAGCGCCGCCACGACCGCGGCGCCGGCCCCGGCGTCGACGTGGTTTGGCTTGTTCGCCGTCGGACACCCAAGCGATATTAGCTGGCACGGGCGTGTCTTTAGGATGCACTCGCCGGTTGCGCGACGTGCGGCAGCTTCTGTGTGGAGTGTGTGTTGGGGGCGGTGAGTGTGTGTTGGTGGCGGCGGTTCGGGGGAATTGTCGCCGTGGGCGCTCCCTGGAAGCCGTGGGCGCACGCTGGGTGTCGAGTGTGTGTTGGGGGCGGTGAGTGTGCGTTGGTGGCGGCGATTCGGGGGAATTGTCGCCGTGGGCGCTCAGTGGAAACCGTGGACGCACTCCCGCTTCTCACCCGACTAGGCTGATCGAACGTGGCCGAACCCGCCCAGACCGCCGATCTGCTGACCGCCGCGCGCGCGTTGCAAAAGCACGCGCCCGTGCTCAGCGAAGTCGGCGCGGCGTTCGACGCCGCTGGCCACCAGCTCTATCTGGTCGGCGGGTCGGTGCGCGACGCATTGCTCGGCCGGCTGAGCCCCGACCTGGACTTCACCACCGACGCCCGGCCCGAGCAGATCCAGAAGATCGTGCGGCCGTTCGCCGACGCGTTGTGGGACACCGGCATCGAGTTCGGCACCATCGGCGCCGGCAAAGGCGAATACCGCCTGGAGATCACCACCTTCCGCGCCGACACCTACGACCAGGTGTCGCGCAATCCCGAAGTCCAGTTCGGCGACCGCATCGAGGACGACCTGGTGCGCCGCGACTTCACCGCCAACGCGATGGCCGTGCGGATCACCCCGAACGGGCCGGGGGAATTCCTCGATCCGCTCGACGGCCTGCTGGCCTTGCGGGCCCGGGTGCTGGACACCCCCGCCGCGCCGGAGGTGTCCTTCGGCGACGACCCGCTGCGCATGCTGCGCGCGGCGCGGTTCGTCTCCCAACTCGAATTTCAGGTCGCGCCACGGGTCCGGACGGCGATCGAGGAGATGGCCCCGCAGCTGGCCCGCATCAGCGCCGAACGGGTCGCCGCCGAGCTGGACAAGCTGCTGCTGGGGGCCGACCCGGTCGCCGGCATCGACCTGCTGGTGCAGACCGGGATGGGCGAAGTGGTGCTGCCCGAGGTCGGCGGCATGCGCATGGCCATCGACGAACACCATCAGCACAAGGACGTCTACCAGCACTCGCTGACCGTGCTGCGCCAGGCGATCGCGCTCGAGGACGAGGGTCCCGATCTGGTGCTGCGCTGGGCGGCGCTGCTGCACGACATCGGCAAGCCCGCCACCCGTAAACACGAACCCAACGGCGGGGTGAGCTTCCACCACCACGAGGTGGTCGGCGCCAAAATGGTGCGCAAGCGGATGCGGGCGCTGAAGTACTCCAAGCAGATGGTCGACGACGTCTCCCAGCTGGTGTATCTGCACCTGCGGTTCCACGGCTACGGCGACGGCAAGTGGACCGATTCGGCGGTGCGCCGCTACGTCACCGACGCCGGGCCGCTGCTGCCCCGGCTGCACAAGCTGGTGCGCGCCGACTGCACCACCCGCAACCAGCGCCGCGCGGCGCGGCTGCGCGCCAACTACGACCAGCTCGAAAAGCGGATCGCCGAACTGGCCGCCCAAGAGGACCTGAACCGGGTGCGCCCGGACCTGGACGGCAACCAGATCATGGAGCTGCTCAACATCCCGGCGGGCCCGCAGGTGGGGGAGGCGTGGCGCTTCCTCAAAGAACTGCGGCTGGACCGTGGGCCGCTGTCCAATGAAGAGGCGACGGCGGAGTTGCTCAAGTGGTGGAAAGAACGCGGGAACGCCTGAGCCCGCCGCGGCGTCCAAGAAATCGTGGAGTACTGCCTGGGCGGCGACGACGGCATCGCGCACATCTGGAATCGGCCGCCCGATCTCGACTTGGACGGTGACGGCCGTCCCGATGCGGTCGGGCTGGACCTCGACGGCGACGGCATCCGCGACGACGCGCTAAGTGACGTCGACGGCGACGGGATCGCTGACCACGCGATCCTTGACGCCGACAACGACGGCCGCCCCGAGAGCTTCTTCACCGACGACGGAGCGGGAACGTGGTCGGTGGCCGTGGACCGTGCCGGCCAGCTGCGCTGGTTCGGCTTGGACGGTGTCGAACACACCGGCGGCCCCTTGGTCGATTTCGACGGGCACGGCCCACCCGATGACCGGCTGATCGACACTGACGGGGACGGCCTGGCAGATCGGGTGCTGTGCACGGGCGACGAAGGCGCGAGCGGTTACGTCGACACCGACGGCGACGGGCGCTGGAACGTGCGGCTGACCGACACCGACGGTGACGGCACCGCCGACGGCGCCACTGCGTTGTGAATGCCGGAGACTTAGGCCGAGAACGCCATATGTAGGTAAATGCAAGGGCCATTATCACAATGGCCTCCGCCGCGAATTCCACCGTGGGCATTCGCCCCGTTTCGCATACATCCGCGGTTGACACGTGCAGAATCCTCGTGTGCACTAATCAGCCCGTTCGGCCCCCAGTGCAGCAGCCGGGAACGACTGAAGTGACAGCTGGCAACGGCTCGTTTAACTTAAGCCAGATCCCGGCTCGGGAAGCGCAAATAATTGAGGGAGACGTAAATAATGGCAAACGCGACCGTTGTTACTCCGGAACTGCTGCGAAGCACCCAGCAACGCATAGAAACGCGGCTACAAGAGGCCGCCGCAATCGCGAACCAGTACCTGGGTGGCCACGAGAACATCATCAGCGCCACCGGATGGGCCGGTGATGCCGGATCCACGTCGCTCAACACGGCGGGGCAGATCCACCACGACCTGCAGCAGATCATGACAGGCGGTCAGCGGCTGGCGCACGGACTCGGCCAGGCCGCGGTTCTGATGGAAAACCACGAAGCCGACGCTTCTCACAACCTCAACGGCGTGTTCGGCGGCGGCACCCAGTCCGTCTGAGTCGAGTCGCTATTCCATAACCCAACAGACTTCTGCAGTAAGGAACAACTGTTATGTCAGATCAAATCGTCTACAACCACGGTGCCGTCATCGGTTTTGCCGGCGAGGTCGGATCTCAGGCGGCCCAGCTGATGGAAATCCACGGCGACGTGTTGAACATGACCCAAGCGCTCGCCGACTTCTTCCAGGGACACGGCGCAACGGCATTCTTCGACGCTCAACAGCAAATGCTGCGTGGCCTCGAGGACCTTATTCAGACCGTCAGCCGGCACGCCCACACCGTCCACAACGTGGACGAAATGGCCCAGGCGTGCGACGCGCAGATGGGCACCTTGTTCACCTAAGTCATCGTGCAAATGCTCCAGCTGCCCAGGGCGCACCCAACAAGTGCGCCCTGGGACCGTGTTTGAGGGACAACGTGTTAACCACTACCGTCGACGGGCTGTGGGCCCTGCAGGTGCTCACGGGCATAGAGACTCTGGCACCCGAACTGGGGCTGCGACCGCTGCTGCCCAGTGTCGAACCCAAGCAGCTGGCGCTGCATCATCCCGTGACATCGGAGCTGCGGGCCGCCGGAGTAATCGACGAATCAGACGCAGTCGACACCACGGTGGTGGAGTGGCTGACGGTGTTGCATCGCCGCGACGTGGCACTGTTCATGCAGATCCGCCGCCCGGGTGACGATGAGCCGGCCCGGGTGCTGCTGGCCAGATTCGCCCAGTGGTGGGTGGCCCTGGAACGACACGAGGAGCTGATCCGCCTCAGCGCGGCGGGGACGGCCACCGCGGAGGTAGCGGCCAGCACCGTGGTGACCGCGCAGATCGACCGCTTATGCGGCCAGAACACACCGGCGCGCTTACGCCCGGTCACGTTGGAGGCCGACGCCCTGCGCGCCGCGGCCGTCAGCCGGGACGGGGTTTCCACTTTCTTGAGCGACCAGCGGCTGGAGCCCGAACAGCTGCGGACCCTATCCCTCGCGGCAGACCCCGCCCAGTCGGCTCAAGCCTCGATCGTTGCCATCCAATCCGGTGTAGCGACCGGTCAATCCGGCCGCACGTACATCGACGGTGGTGCGGTGACCATCATCGACACCCCCGAGGGACGCCTGGTCGCCGAAGGCGTTCAATCCTCAGGCAAGAACTGGATGATCGTCGCGCCGGGCACAAAGACCCACATCTGTGCCGCAATCAACCAGATGATGCGGCGCTTGCCTGCCGAAAACGATTGGCACTCGTACCGAAAAGTTGTGTAGTCGAGAGGTATTCGTCCCCAGTGTTGGAACAAGCCGGAACAAACCATCGAGAAACGCCCCCTTCGCGCTATCAGCCGCACGATTCGGTGTCGGGCACCTTGCGCATCTCCGACATGGTGGCGCCACGCAAGATTCCACCGGGCTCCGGCTGGCGGAAGTTCCTCTACACTGCCTCGTTTCGCACCATCAACCTGGGCGAGTCACCGGCCGAACGGCATTACCGGGAATTGCAGGAGCGCATTCGTCGCCACATCCGCCGCCAGTACGTCATCGGTGTCGTCTCTGGGAAAGGAGGCGTCGGCAAGACCACCATGACCGCCTGCATCGGTGCGGTCTTTCGGGAGTGTCGACCCGACAACGTCGTCGCCATCGACGCAGCGCCGGGCTTCGGAACGCTGGCCGGTCGGATAGATGAGTCACCGCCCGGCGACTACTCGGCTGTGCTGAACGACACCGACGTTCAAGGCTACGCCGATATCCGAGAGCACCTGGGACAGAACAACATCGGGCTGGACGTGCTCGCCGGCAACCGCGCCTCGGACCAACCGCGCCCGCTGGTGCCGTCGATGTTCAGCGGAGTGTTGTCCCGGCTTCGACGCACCCACACCGTCATCGTGGTCGACACCTCGGACGATCTCGAGCACCCGGTGATGAAGGCAGTGCTCGAGTCATGCGACACCCTGGTCTTCGTGTCCGGCCTGACCGCCGACACCTCGCTGCCAGTGACGCGAGCCATCGACCTGCTGCGGTCGATGGGCTACCACGAATTGGTATCCCGCAGCATGGTGGTGCTGAACGACAGCCGCAACAAATACGACACCGACGCGCGGACCTACCTCACCGAGCGGTTCGGCCAATCCGGCGCGACCGTCGAATTCATGCCCTACGACCCGTATCTCGCGAAGGGCGGGATCATCGATACCCGCCACGAGCTGAAAAAGAAGACGCGCCTTCGCCTCTTCGAGATCACCGCCGCCCTGGCCGACAAGTACATTCCGGATGCCGACAGGCCTCGTTAATGGCGAAAGTTTCGTTTCCGGCCCGTTGTGCCGTGGCGGTCGTGTGCGGAGAACACCTCATCTCGCAGGTCTATCCGGCATCGGTGCCCGTCGAGGTGTTCATCGACAACGTCGTCGAGCTGCTCAACGATGAACTCAAACGCCGCGGCCTGGGCGCGCTGGAGTCCGGCGTCGGATACGAACTACACAAGGCCAACGGTGTGCGGCTGGACGTAACCAAAACGCTCGACGAACTCGGCGTCGAAGATGGCGCCACGCTGGTCTTGGTGCCTGCGGTGGAAGGCGAGTCGTTCGAGCCCCAGTACGAGTCGTTGTCCACTGGACTGGCTAGGGTAGGTAAGAGGCTGTTCGAACCGGTCACCGTGCAAACCGCCGCACATACGGCGCTGTCCATCCTGGCGATGGCCGCCGCCATCGTTCTCGGATTAGCTGTGCGACAGCGTATTTCCGACGAGTCCCTGGTGCCGAGCATGGTGTCCGGTGGCGCCGGGCTGCTGGCGGCCGGCGGCGCGCTCGCGGTGTGGCGGTGGTGGCCGCACCGTGACGACATGATCGACGGTCTGGGATGGTTGGCGATCCCGCTGCTGGCTGCCGCCCTCGGCGCCGGTGCGCCGGGAAAGCTCGGCTCCCCGCACGTCTTCATCGCCGCCCTGGCCGCTGCCGTACTGACCTGCGCAGTGGCCGCCGTGACGCGACGTCACATCAATGCGGCATCGGCCGTGGTGACCGTGTGTGCGCTCGGCGGGGCTGTTGCGGCGGCCCGAATGTGGTGGCCTATTCCAGCGCAGTGGCTCGGCATGTGCACTCTGGTCGCTCTGCTGCTGGTACTGACCATGGCACCGACAATCGCGTTGTGGGTGGCCCGAATTCGCCCGCCCTATTTCGGATCCATCACCGGTCGCGACCTGTTCCGTCGCAGCGCCGGTCTGCCTGCTGACGCCGTATCACCGGTTACCGACGGTGACCCTGCCGAGGAGGAGGCGAACACCGACACCACCCCCCGCGGGGCGCAGATCGCCGCGGCGGCGGTGCGCGCCAACAGCGTCCTGACCGGAATCTGTGTGGGAGCGGGACTGGCACTGCCGGCCGCGGTATGGGCAACGCTGATGCCTGGCCGCGACCGCGGTACGGCCGCAGCGGTGCTGGCTGGGCTGTTCGCGGTGATCTTCATCAGCCGCGGTCGCGCGTTCGCCGACAAACGTCAAGCCGTAGCACTGGTCTGCGGAGCCGCGGCCGCAACAGGTGTGGGCGTCGTCAAATACGTTGTGCATGCGCCGATCTCATCAGGACAAGCGGTGTTGTGGGCGGCTGTGGTGTTGGCGGCCTTCGCCGGTGCCGGCCTACTGGCGGCGCTGCTGGTGCCGGTTACCAGGTTCACCCCCTTGGTCCGCATGATCGCCGAATGGGTTGAGATTGTCGCGATCATCGCGGCGCTGCCGTTGGCCGCCTGGATCGGCGGGCTGTTCACCTGGGTGCGGATGAGATGAGTTGTCGACGGCTCTGCTCGGTGGCATTGGCCGGCCTGCTCGTCGCGCTGCCCGCGAGCCTGCCCGGCGCACAGGCCATTCCGCCGCCAACCGTCGATCCCAGTAGGGTGCCGCCGGACGGCAAACCCGGCCCGGACCAGCCGATGCGGCAAAGCAACATGTGCGCGCGGACCATCACCGTGGGTAACCCCAACGTCGCGGTCACCGCGCCCGGGTTCACCATGCTCAACATCAGCAAGGCCTGGCAGTACTCGACGGGAAACGGTGTGCCGGTCGCAGTCGTCGACACCGGCATCAACCCCAGCCCGAGATTGCGTGTGGTTCCTGGTGGGGACTACATCATGAGCGGTGACGGGTTAATGGACTGCGATGCGCACGGCACCATCGTGGCTTCGGTGATCGGCGCTGCGCCGCAGGGAATTCCGATGCCGGCACCGATGCCGAACGCCCCGGCGTTCCCGCCGCCGGCGGGGCCGCCCGCGACCGATTCGGCACCGCCGCCGCCCGGCGGACCACCGCCACCACCGGCGCCACCGCCCCCGCCCACACCGGTCACCATCACCGAGACCAAAGCGGCTCCGCCACCACCCCCACCCCCGCCGGACGAACCGTCCAACGCACCCGGCGATCCGGCGCCCGACCAACCCGACAACCCGGAGGTGCCGCCCCCGCCACCCGGTGCACCCGACGGCGTCGTCGGCGTCGCACCGCACGCGGTCGTCATCTCCATCCGCCAGTCGTCGCGAGCGTACGAACCAGTCAACCCCGGACCCGGCGACATGGAAGTACGCAAGAAAGCCGGTTCCATCGCGACCCTGGCCAGCGCCGTCGTGCACGCCGCCAACATGGGCGCCAAAGTCATCAATATCAGTGTCACGTCGTGCGTTTCAGCGGCGGACCCGCTGGATCAGGGCGCTCTCGGCGCGGCGGTGTGGTATGCCGCCACCGTGAAAGACGCGGTGATCGTTGCCGCCGCGGGCAACGACAGCGAGGACAGCTGTGCTCAGAACCCGTCGTTCGATCCCTTGGACGCCAGCGACCCTCGCGACTGGCATCAGGTCAAGACGGTGTCATCGCCCTCCTGGTTCTCCGATTACGTCCTGTCGGTCGGCGCGGTGGACAACACAGGAGCGCCCATCAACAAGAGCCTAGCGGGACCATGGGTAGCTGCGGCGGCCCCCGGTGTCGGCATCATGGGTTTGTCACCGACCACCGGCGGACCCGTCAACGCCTATCCACCGATTCACCCCGGCGACAAGAACATGCCGATCTGGGGTACCAGCTTCTCGGCGGCTTATGTCAGCGGCGTCGCAGCGTTGGTCCGCGCCAAATATCCCGGATTGTCCGCCCACCAAATAATCAACCGGATCCTGCAGACGGCACACAACCCGCCACGCGGCGTCGACAACCAGGTCGGCTACGGGGTCGTGGACCCGGTGGCCGCGCTCACGTTCGACGTCCCCGCCGGAGAACGGCTTCCAGCTGCCGCCCGCAGCCGGGTGATCCGACCTGCCGCGCCACCACCGCCGCCCGACCACCGCGCCCGAACAGCCGCACTCATCTTCGCCGGCGTAGTTCTTAGCGCGGTCGCGGCAGCAGCACTGGTCGCCCGAGCCCGGCGAGCGCGATGACGACCCCGAGCAGGCTAGCTGTCATCATCGGTGTTCTCACTGCCGCCCTGCTCGGCTGGGTACTGGCCGGATTGCCTGGCGCCGCAATTGGATTGGCAATCGGCGTGGCCATCGGTGTGCTGCCGTGGCGCGGTCAGCCGGTATGGTCGTGGCTAACGCTCTGGCGGCGACGATCCCAACCGATCCAGTGGCACGAACCTGTGACGGTGGCCAATGACCGAGCCGGCGGCGGAATCCGCTTCCAGGACGGGGTCGCAGTTGCTGCCGTGCAACTACTTGGAAAGCCCCACGCGCCAACGCTGCTGACCGGCTCCATGTCAACGCATACCGACAACGCCGTCGACGTGGCCAGTTTGCAGCCACTGCTGCAGCAAAGCTTGGGACTGCGCGTCGACTCCCTGAGTGTCGTCAGCGCCGGGGCCCGACGGCGAAGCACCGGTGACTACCCCCGCGTCTACGACACGCTGATCGGCACGCCGCCCTATGCCGGTCAGCGCGAGACCTGGCTCATCGTGCGTATCAGAGCACTCGACAACGCCGAGTCGTTGCGTTGGCGTACCTCGGTAGGCACCGCGACTTTGGCCGTGGCACAACGGATCAGCGCAGCCATGCGTCAGCAAGGCATCCGGGCCAAGGTCGCCACCGCAACCGACATCGTCGAAATGGAACGACGATTGGGGCGATCCGCGCTGGATGTGGAACATCGCCGATGGCGGTCGGTGCGGGGGCACAGTGGGTGGTTGACCACGTATTGGTATCGGCCGAGGGACATCACCGCGCAAACGTTGGCGCAGGCCTGGTCGGCGCGAGCCGACGGAATCGTGCAGAACGTCACGCTTTTCGGCGATGGAACCGCCACGGCAACGGTGACCGTACGCAGCGCGCAGCCCCCGACGGCACCGCCCAGCATGATGTTGCAGACATTGCCGGGCGAACAGGCGCAGGCGTTGGCCGCCAACCTGTGCGGTCCGCTGCCGGCGCTGCGGGGGATTCGTCGCGGTGCGTTGCACCCGCCGCTGGTCTTGCCGATCGGTCCGTCTGGTGTGTTGCTGGGCAAGGTCGAAGCCGGGAACCGACTGCTGCTGCCGCTGGACGACCCGGGTGAGTTCAGTCGCGTGCATATCGCCGCCGACGACGCGCTGGCCAAGCGCATTGTCGTCCGGATGGCCGCAGCGGGGGAACGGATCACCGTGCACACGCGCAACCCGCAGCGCTGGAACAGCGTTCGGATGCCTGACGTCGCTGTCACCGATCAGGCCAAACCCATCCCAGGTACCACGGTGAGCGTGGTGGATGGATCGCTTACCCCCGCGCCTCGCCCGAATACCCTCGTGTCCGTCGGCGAGGCCGACAAGCCGTACCGAGGAACCGCCAACGTCCTCATCAGGCAAACCGGTCCGGCGACAGTCGAGGTGGCGGCTGCCGGCCAGGTGCACCAGGTCGAGATCGAATTGTTCCGCGCCGAGAACCGTTACGTCTCATCCGAACCCACCCCCTCGCGAGCCGCCGAACTCGAGTCGGTAGACACGCCATGACCAGCAGCACCACGACGGCCGCCGCCCGCAAGCGGTTCGATCAGGCGATGTCGTTGTTGGACAACGATCCTGGTGCGGCTGGCGCCTGGTTTCGGGAAGCAACCGAAATCGACCCGTCGATGGCAGACGCCTGGTTGGGTCGCGTTGCCGCAGGCGACGAGTCGTTGTCCACGGTGCAGCAGTTGTACACCTACGGCTCCCGCTTGCATCGTGAAACCAATCGGCTGGGCGTGCGGTTGTCCACGCCGATCAAAGCCGGCCCGTATCTGTCAATTTCGGTGACAGAGGCGTCGCACGCTGGACTGGCATTGGCGAGCGCGTTGATCGACGATCGCCAATATGCGAAAGCTGAAGCGCTGCTGGCAGATCCAGCGCTGCTGGACACTTGGGAGAATCACCAGTGGCAGCAGTACATCAAGGCGTACCTGATGTTCGCCGCGCAGCGCTGGCCCGATGTCATCGCTGTGGCCGCGGCCGTGCTACCCCCGCAGGCAATCATCATGTCCGCAGTTACCGCGGCCACCTGCGCCCTGGCCGCGCATGCCGCCGCGCACCTGGGACAGGCCCGCGTCGCGCTCGACTGGACCGATCGCGTCGAGGCGCACGCTAACCCGTCGCAGTCCCGCCATAGTCGTAACGACGCCGCGGTCGCGGCGATTGACCCGGCCGACTTTCCGTTGATCGCAGCCGATCTCGCTTACGTGCGGGGGATGGCGCATCGACAGCTCGGCGACGAACACCAGGCGCAGATCTGGTTGTCGAAGGCCAGCATTAACGGCGCATTGCTCGATGCGGCCAAGCAGGCGTTGGCTGACCCCACTCTGCAATTGGTGATCACCGACGAGCAGACCATCAACACCCGCACCGACAAGTGGGATGTGGCCACGCAGCGGACCGCGCAGCAGCGGACCGAAGCCGAACACGAGGAGCGGCGCAACGAACTCCTGCAAGAGGGTCGCGCGCTGCTAGACAACCAGGTCGGGCTCGCCGACGTCAAGCGCGCGGTCGCCGAACTCGAGGACCAAATCGAGGTCCGCGCGCTGCGGCTGGCGGCCGGATTGCCGGTGGCCAACCAGACCAACCACATGCTGCTGGTCGGCCCCCCGGGTACCGGCAAGACGACCACCGCGGAGGCGCTGGGCAAGATCTACGCCGGGCTGGGCATCGTGCGGCACCCCGAGATCATCGAGGTCAAACGCGCCGACTTCTGCGGAGAGCACATCGGGGCGTCTGGGCCCAAAACCAACGAACTGATCAACCGCTCACTGGGCCGCATCCTGTTCATGGACGAGTTCTATTCGCTGGTGGAGCGTCACCAGGATGGCCGGCCGGACATGATCGGCATGGAGGCGGTCAACCAACTGCTGGTCGCGCTGGAGGTGCACCGCTTCGACTTCTGCTTCATCGGCGCGGGTTACGAGAAGGAAGTCGACGAATTCCTGACCGTCAACCCGGGTCTGGCTGGCCGTTTCAACCGCAAATTGCGGTTCGAGTCCTATACACCCGACGAGTTGGTGGAAATCGCGATCCGCTACGGCAAGCCACGCGCCACCGTCATCGAGCCCGCCGCTGCCGAAGCGCTCAACGCCGCCTGCGCGACGCTGCGTGCCTACGTCGCTCCCGACGGCAGCCACGGCATCGACGCCATGCACAACGGGCGCTTCGCCCGCAACGTGATCGAGCGGGCCGAGCGGCTGCGTGACTCGCGGGTCGCGGCCCAGCACCGCAACGCGAAGGGCTCGGTGACGGTCGAGGACCTGCAGACCCTGCGAGCCGAGGATGTTCTTGCCGCGGTGCGCGACGCGTGCGCCGAGAAGCACGTGCGGATCCAGCTCTGACGACGGCGGGTGCGCGTCGAGCGTGCGCCCACGGTTCCGAGTGTGCATCAGCGGCGGAATCCGCGGCGAAATCGCGCCCAGGTGTGACGCCCGGCGCCGACGATGCACATCCGACCCCAGCGCCACCCGGCCCGACGCGAATAGCGCCGTTTCCCCACCAGCAACGTCTAAACTTCTCGCAGACTTTTCCCAGCGGCTCAATGGATGGAGTGGTTCCGGGGTGCACCGGATCGTGCTGATGACGGTGGCGCTGGCGTTGTTCACCGCGCCCTCCGCGTCGGCCATCACCCCGCCGGCCATCGACCCGGCCGCCGTGCCACCCGATGTGACCGGTCCCGACCAGCCCACCGAACAGCGGGTGCAGTGCTCGGATCCGACCACGCTGCCGGATTCGAGTTTTCACGACCCGCCGTGGAGCGACAGCTATCTCGACGTCGCTCAAGCCCACAAGTTCGCCACCGGGGCCGGTGTCACCGTCGCCGTCATCGACACCGGCGTCGACGCGTCCCCGCGGGTTCCGGCCGAGGCGGGCGGCGACTTCGTCGACCAGGCCGGCAACGGACTGTCCGACTGCGACTCGCACGGCACCCTCACCGCGGCCATCATCGGCGGCCGGCCCGCACCCACCGACGGCTACGTCGGCGTCGCCCCAGACGCGCGCCTCCTTTCCATCCGCCAGACCTCCGAAGCGTTCGAACCCGTTGGCACCCAACCCAATCCGAATGACCCCAACGCCACCCCGGCCGCCGGCTCCATCCGCAGCCTGGCCCGCGCGGTGGTGCACGCCGCCAACCTCGGTGCCGGCGTCATCAACATCAGCGAGGCCGCCTGCTACAAGGTCACCCGGCCCATCGACGAAGTCAGCCTGGGCGCGGCCATCAACTACGCCGTCACCGTCAAGAACGCGGTGGTGGTCGTGGCGGCCGGCAACGTCGGCGGCGACTGCTCGCAGAACCCGCTGCCCGACTCCTCCACCCCCGACGACCCCCGCGGCTGGAACAAGGTGCAGACCGTCGTCACCCCCGCCTGGTACGCGCCGCTGGTGCTGACCGTCGGCGGCATCGGCCAAACCGGTGGCCCCAGTTCGTTTTCCATGCACGGGCCGTGGGTCGGCGTCGCCGCGCCCGCGGAAAACATCATCGCCCTCGGCGACCGCGGCGATCCGGTCAACGCGCTGCAGGGCCGCGAAGGTCCGGTCCCCATCGCCGGCACCTCCTTCGCCGCCGCCTACGTCTCCGGCCTGGCCGCGCTGATCCGCCAGAAGTTCCCCGACCTGACCCCCGTGCAGGTGATGAACCGCATCACCGCCACCGCACGCCACCCCGGCGGCGGAGTGGACAACGTCGTCGGCGCCGGCGTCATCAACACCGTCGCGGCACTGACCTGGGACGTCCCGGCCGGGCCCGCCGCCGCCCAGCCCAACGTCCGGCGCCTGCCCGCCCCGGTGATCCAGCCGGGCCCCGATCGCCGGCCGATCACCATCGTGGCGCTCTCCGTTCTGGGCCTTAGCCTGGCGCTGGGGCTGGGCTCGCTGCTGACGCGCGCGCTGAGGCGCCGATGAGAACCTTCGTCAGCCCGGTGCGGCTGCGGTTCAGCACCGGCCACGCGCTGGTGGTCGCGGTCCTGGCCCCGGCATGCATCCTGTGGTTCCTGCACACCCGGCACTGGTGGATCGGCGTCACGGTGGCGGCCGTCGCGGCCATCATCGCCTTCGTCACCTTCTTCGGCCGCCGGGTCACCGGCTGGATCGCGACGGTGTTCCGTTGGCTGCGCCTGCACCGCCGCCCGCCCGAGGTCCCGTCCGAACCCGTCGTCGGCGCGACGGTCAAACCCGGCGATCACGTGGCGGTGCGGTGGCGGCGCGATCACCTGATCGCCGTCATCGAACTCAAACCGCGCCCGTTCACCCCGACCGTCATCGTCGACGGGGCAGCCCACACCGACGACGTGCTGGACACCCGGCTGCTGCAGGATCTGCTGACCGTCCACTGCCCCGACCTGGAGGCCGACGTGGTGTCGGCGGGCTACCGCGTCGGCAACACCGCCAGCCCCGAGGTGGTCAGCCTCTACCAGCAAGTGATCGGCGCCGACCCGGCCCCGGCCAACCGGCGCAGCTGGATCATGTTGCGCGCCGAACCGGACCGCACCCGCAAGTCGGCGCAACGCCGCGACGAAGGCCTCAGCGGGTTGGCCCGGTATCTGGTCGCCTCGGCCACCCGCATCGCCGACGCCTTGGCCAGCCACGGCATCGACGCGGTGTGCGGGCGCAGCTTTGACGACTACGACCACGCCATCGACATCGGCTTCGTGCGGGAGAAGTGGTCGATGATCAAGGGCCGCGACTCCTACACCGCCGCCTACACCGCGCCGGGCGGTCCCGACGTGTGGTGGTCGGCGCGCGCCGACCACACCATCACCCGGGTGCGCGTCGCGCCGGGCGTGGCGCCGCGGTCCACGGTGCTGCTGACCACGGCGGGCAAGCCGAAGACTCCGCGCGGGTTCTCCCGCTTGTTCGGCGGGCAGCGCATGGCGCTGCAAGGCCAGAACCTGGTGGCCAATCGCCACTGCCAGTTACCGATCGGCTCGGCCGGTGTGCTCATCGGTGAAACGGTCAACCGCTGCCCGGTGTACATGCCGTTCGACGACGTCGACGCCGCGCTCAACCTCAGCGACGCCCAGACCTTCGCGCAGTTCGCGGTGCGCGCGGCGGCCGCGGGTGCGGTGGTGACCGTCGGCCCGCACTTCGAGCAGTTCGCCCGGCTGATCGGCGCCCAGATCGGGCCGGAGGCCAAGGTGGCGTGGCCGCACGCGACCACCTACCTGGGCCCGCATCCCGGCATCGACCGGGTGGTCTTGCGGCACAACATGATCAGCACTCCGCGGCATCGCCAGTTGCCGATCCGGCGGGTTTCCCCTCCCGAGGAAAGCCGCTTCCAGATGGCGCTGCCCAAGTAGCGAACCGGTGTCGCGCGGCGGTACGGCCGCGAAAATTGGTGCAGGAACCTGCGGCTTCAGCGACGATAATGGCTGTAGCACAAAGGAGGATTGATCCGCGATGAGCCAGCCGCAGACCGTGAAGGTGGATCAGCAGGAGATCTTGTCGCGGGCCGACGAGGTGGAAGCGCCGATGGCGGTTCCCCCCACCGATGTCCCGCAGGCACCCTGCGCCCTGAACGCGGCCAAGAACGCGGCGCTACAACTGGACATCAACGCCGAGAGCATGCGCGAATACCTGACCGCAGGCGGCAAGGAGCGCCAGCGCCTGGCGACCTCCCTGCGCAACGCGGCCAAGGCGTACGGAGACGTCGACGACGACGCTGCGACCGCGCTCAACAGCGACGGCGAAGGGCATGTCGAGGGGGAATCGGCGGGCGGCGCCGGCGGGGACAGTTCGGCGGGTCTGCAGGACGGGCAGTCGGTGAACACAGCCGGGGAGCCCGACTTCACCGACTTGAAGACCGCGGCGACCAAGCTGGAATCAGGTGACCAGGGCCGGTCTCTGGGCGCCTTCGCCGACGGCTGGGACACCCAGAACTATGCGCTGCAACGCGACATCAAACGATTCCGCGGTTTCCAGAACTGGGAAGGCGATGCCGCCGCGGCTTGCACGCAATCCCTTGAGGATCAACAGAAGTGGATCCTGTACATGTCGGAGATGAGCGCGGCATTGGCCAAGCAAGCGCGGTTCCTGGCGCAGCTGCAGCTGTATGCGCGGCGCAAACACCCCACCCTGGCCGACATCACCAAACTCGAAGAGATGGCCAAGGACCCGAACTACAAAGCCGAAGCCATCAAGTTGTACTCGCAGTACCAGGCCACCTCCGAGGAGACGCTGAGCGAATACAGCAGCAAGGCGGCGCAGATCGTCCGCCTCGACATCGCCAAGCCGCCCAAAGCGGTCAAGATCGACCCGCCGGGACCGCCGCAGCCGCAAGGGTTAATCCCCTCCCAGGTAATGCAATTCGCGGGCGCGACCGGCGGACAAGCCGGCACCGGTATGCAGCCACCGATGATGCCGCCCACCGCCGGTGGTGCCGGTGGCGGGATGCCGGCCGGCGCCGCAGCCGAACTCACGTCGGCCACCCGGGACGCCGCGGCGAGTCTGCCGAAAGACCCTGGTATGAAACCGATGTCACTCGGTGGCGGCGGCGGTGGAGGCGGCGGCGTGCCGTCCATGCCGTTGGCGCCCGCGACCGGTGGAATGGCCGGTGATTCGGTGCGTCCGGCCGGCGCCGGTGACCTCGGCGCATTCGGTGCGGGCAAGGCTCCCGCCGGCAGCGGCATGGCCGGAGGTGGCATGGGCATGCCGATGGGGGGCCACGGGCAGGGGCAGGGCGGCTCGAAATCCAAAGGCGCCAAACAGGATGACGAAGCGCTTTACACCGAGGACCGGGAGTGGACCGAGGCCGTCATCGGCAACCGCCGCCGGCAAGACAGCAAGGAGTCGAAGTGACCAGTATGGAGATGCCCCCACACGTCGCGCAAGCGTTGGCCGTAGCGGCACAGTTTCAGTCCGCCCTGGACGGCACGCTGAATCAGATGAACACCGGCTCCTTCCGGGGCACGGACGAAGCCCAGACCGTCGAGGTGACGATCAACGGCCACCAATGGCTCACCGGGGTGCGCATCGACGACGGGCTGATCAAGGAGATCGGCGCCGAGGCGGTCGGCGCGCGCGTCAATGAGGCGCTGGCGCATGCACAGTCGGCCGCGAGCGCCTACAACGCCGCCGCGGGCGAGCAGCTGACCGCGGCCCTGGCGGCCATGTCGCAAGCCGCCAACCGAGGTGTGGTCTAACCCTTCGCCCTGCCAAGCGTGTCGGGCACGAATCGGAAAGCGCCCGAGGCGGTTCGGGTTTCGGCACCGGCCCGAAATTGGTGCAGTGACCAGCAGTTGACCTCGGATAGGCTTGGTAACCATGACGATTCGCACCGCCTTCAACCCTTCGGGGGGTGCGTAGCGATGGGCATTCCGCGGCCCACCGGCGAGTACGCCGGCCAGATGCTCGAACCAGGCGGCTGGCCGGAAGCCGACGAGGACACCCTGTACGACCGGGCGCAGGAGTACAGCCAGGTATTGCGCCAAGTCACCGACGTCATGGACAGCACCCGCCGCCAGCAGGTCGAGGTGTTCGACGGCGGGGTCTGGTCCGGTGGCGCGGCCAACGCCGCCAACGGCGCCCTGGGCGCCAACCTCAACGAGATAAGCACCCTGCAGGACTACCTCGCCACGGTCATCACCTGGCACCGGCACATCGCCGGACTATTGGTGCAAGCCAAGGCCGATATCGGCAACAACGTCGACGGTGCGCAGCGCCAGATCAGCATCCTGGAAACCGATCCGGAACTCGACGCCGAACAGCGACAGACCGCCATCACCGCACTGGTGCGCGAGACCCACGCGGCGAACACCAGCCTGGTCGCCGAAACCGCAGAGCAGGTGCTGGCGTCGAAAAACTGGAGACCGCCGAAGAACGCGCTCGAGGATCTGCTGCACCAGGTGACCCCGCCCACCCCGGAGGTGCCGACTCTGGTGGTGCCGGCCCCCAACACACCGTCGCCCGGCACACCGACGCCGACGCCGTTCGAACCGGTTCCGGCCAACCCGTACGACCCGATCGCACCGGGGCCGCCGGTCACTCCCGGCAAGCCGGTCACGCCGATCAGTCCGGTGGACCCGGCACCCGTCACGCCCGTCACCCCCGGAGTCCCCGTCACCCCCATCACGCCGGTGAACCCGTTGCCGCCGCTGGCCCCCGTGACCCCAGAGCCGCCGGTCACTCCGGGCAAGCCGGTCACGCCGATCACTCCGGTGAACCCCAAGCCGGACGCACCCGAACCCGCTCAGCCGGTGACACCGCGCCCGGTCACGCCGATCTCACCGGGGTCGCCGACGCCGGGCCCTGCGCCGGCGCCGTCGAATCCGGCAACCCCCGCACCCGGCCCGCAGCTGCCGGCGGCGCCGGGCGGGCCGCCCACCGCACCCGATCAGCCGGGCACACCGGGGGAGGGCGGCAAGTCCTCCCCGCCGGCCACCCCCGGCACCGAGCCGGCGCACGTCAAGCCCGCGGCGGCCACCGATGCACCCGCGGCCCCGGCGCACGGGACCGCCCCCTCGCAGCACGGTGACGACACCTCAGCTGCAGTGGCGCCGGCGGCCGCCGGTGGCATGCCTGCGGTAGCCGGCCGGGCCGGATCCGCGGCCCCGGGTGCGGCGGCCGCGGCGGCGGGGACCAGCCAGAACGCCGGACCGGCCGCGGCATCGGGCGCGGCCTCCCGCGCAGCTTCCGGGCGGGCGCCGCTGGGAGCGGCCGGTCGCGGACCGGCAACACCCGGCACGCGCCCTGCCTCGGCACGCACCGCGCCGCCTCCGACGCGCCCAACCCCCGACCACGCCAAGGACAAATCCGAACCCGCCGACGACGTCACCGTGACGCCGTCCATCCCGGTCTCGGCGGCGCGGGCAGCGCGCGACGCGATCGCCGCCGCCTCACGGGGCCGGGGCGGTAAGTCCGATCCGCTACGGCTGGCGCGCCGGGTCGCGGCGGCGCTCAACGCGCCGAACAGCATCACCGAGGGTGACTTCGGCTTCTTCTGGATCACCGCGGTGACCACCGACGGGTCGATCGTGGTGGCCAACAGCTACGGCCTGGCCTACATCCCCGACGGCGTGGAGCTACCGGCCAAGGTGTATCTGGCCAGTGCCGACCGGGCGATGCCGCCCGACGAGAAGGCGCGCACCGCCACGTATCCGGTGCTGGCCGTGCAGGGCTGGGCGGCGTTTCACGACCTCAAGCTGCGGGCGGTGATCGGGACCGCCGAGCAGCTGGCCAACTCCGATCCCGGCGCGGCCAAGATCATCCTGGAAGCCGATGACATCCCCGAAACCGGCAACATGGTCGGCCGGTCCCGGCTGGAGGTCGTCGACCCCTCCGCGGCGGCCCAACTCGCCGACACCGACGACCTGCACCTGCTCGACTTGTTGCCGGCGGCTCCCGCGGACGCCAACGTGCCCGACGACGAGCGACACATGCTGTGGTTCGACCTGATGAAGCCGATGACCAGCACCGCCGTGGGCCGCGAAGTCGCGCACCTGCGCGCGTTCCGCGCCTACGCCGTGCACTGCCAGGAGATCGCCCTGCATCAGGCCTACCGGGCCGGCGATGCGGCGGCGCAGCGTCCGGCGGTTGCCGACTGGTTGTACTGGCGGCATGTCGCGGGTCTGCTGGACAGCGCGCTGGCCGACGCCTCCTAGGAAGTCTGTGAGTTTGATTTGCGATCCGGGCGCGCCCCGGCCGCCGTTGCTAGGCTCGCGAAAGATGAAGGCCGACAAGCAGATCCTCGACACCGATGCCACCGTTTGATCCGCCCCGCGTCGGCTTCCTGCCCAAAGAGGGACTCCTGGTTTTCTACAGCGGACTGTTGTCGCTCAACGCCGGTTACGTCAACGCGGTCGCGCTGCTGATCCTCGCGTTTCCAGTCGGCAACCTGACGGCAGTGACGACTCAGCTCGGTATGAACACGGCCAACCCGTGGCTGTATGAGGGTCACCTGCTGGCGGCGATCCTGGTCGGCTTCCTGGCCGGGGCCACCACCGCCGGTGCGCTGCTCGGGTCGACCAAGGCGTTGACCGGTCCGCGTCATGCCGCCGTCCTGACCGGAGAAGCCGTCTTTCTCCTGCTGGCCGCCTTCGGTGTGGAAGAGACCGCGGTCAGAGCCGCCATCGAATCGATCGGTATCGAACCCTCCGTAGTGCAGGCGATGTTCGCGGCCCTCGCCCTGGGCATGCAGAACGGGCTGACATCGAGCTTCCGTGGCATGGCGATCCGCACCACCCACTTCACCGGCACCGTCACCGATCTGGGACTGATATTGGGACGCAGCCGCGAGAACGGCATCGACAAGTTGAAAGCGACCGTGCTCACGGTCACCTTGTTGCTGTTCCTCAGCGGCGGCACGGTAGGACTGCTCATTGGCGCGCGGCTCGGCGGCTTCTCGTTGACTGTCCCGGCGTGCGCGTGTGCGGCCTTCGCGGTGGCCAATGTCGCCTACCGCCGATTCGGCGCAGGCGACCGTGTTGGTTCGGCACCAGAAAGTCATCGACGCGCGGGCCTCGGTGTCCCGCGTGACGGTTTTCCCCCCACGCACAGCAAAGCTGGATCGGACGCGCGTGTTCGAGTACTCAAGACGTCTGGTGAGACGAACGCTGGCACAGTCGGGAATTCCTCCAACGACGCGGCGAAAGCCACATAGCCCTTGTGCTGCGTTCGCGGTGGCCGATATTGCTCCCGTCGACTGATCGCGGGCGACGTGTCAGAGCGGAGCGGCGAGGGACGTCGGGTCGCTACCGGCGGGACTCGCTAACGGCACGCTGCCTATCAGCCGAGCGCCCTCGGCGGCTTCTGCCGAACCCGCCGCCTCGTCGCCGCCGATGTGCTCTTCCTCGTCGTCCTTCTTGGTGTCTTCGTCCTGCGGCTTGGTGTCGCTGGCCAGCTGCGCCGGCGCAGCGCCTTGCGAGCCGCCTTGGGATCCGGCTTGCTGCGCCGTCTGGCTAACCGTCTGTGCGATCGGCGACGCCTGCTGCGCCCATTGGCCGGCCTGCGGCGCCAACTGCACCATCTGGGGAACTGTCGCAGCGACGCGCGGCGCGAGTGCATCGGCCTGCGCACCGACCGCGGCGCCGACGGTCCCGCCAGCTGCTGCGGCCGCACCCATGGGCGCCCCTAGCAGCCCAGCGGACTGTCCGGTCACACCCGCCGCCGCGCCGGCCACCCCGTTGGTCTGCAGGGTCTGGGCGGTGGCGCCGAATTGTGATTGGGTCAACGCCTCCCCGAGCGACTGGTCGGCCTTGGCGTAGATGTCGGCGGCCGTGGCCATGCTGGTGGCGGTGCGCTTGAGCGCGGCGGTCACCCCGGGCAGCCCGTCGGACACCAGCGACTCGATGCCGGGCATCGTCTCGTTGATCGCCGCCGACACCGGATCCGACCCGGCTACCGAGATCGGCGCGGGAGCCGTCGGAAACACCAACTCCGCCAGCTTGCTTCCGGCGGCAATCAGGCGGGCGGGATCGACGGCCAACGGTTCAGCCACCGCAAGATCCCTTCGCTTGATTACGCATTGAGCAAATTTTACCGTGCCCGTTGTCGCGTCGGCCGCGCCAATTTTGTTGTGCAGTGCCCGCGTCAGAAACGCAGGTTACGCACCATGTCGTACACACCGGTGATCCACAGCAGCAGCGGAATGATGGACGCGACCATCGCGCCGTCGATCAATTCCAGAATGCGTTTCATCACCGGCGAAACGCGGCGGACCTGCGCCGTCGCCCCAACCACCAGGAGCGCCACCACGGCCAGGCCGAGATAGATGGCCAAGAACATCCAGGCGTAGTGCGGGTACCACAAGCTGAGCTTGGCCGTCAGCCCGGTGGGAATGGCCACGGTCGCTGCCAGCAACGCCCACGCACACCAGCGGTCGGCGTACAACCGGGACCGGAAGCCGCAGATCGCGGTGATCAACCCGGCCACCACCAAGCTGTGCACAAAGAAGTGCCCGTGCACCACCACGGCGATCGCGCCGGCGGCCAGGATCAGCGTTCCGGCCGCCACGTAGCCGATGAGCAGTTGCTTGGCGAGCAGGCTGCGCTCGGTCAGCCGGGCGGCCGAAGCCGGCGCTGAAGCGATGATCGCCTGCCAGGTCGGCGTCTCTTCGTTGGTGGCGTCCTGGGCGGTGACCGGGTCGAGCAGTTCCTCGTTGTCGACGGTCTCGCCCGGCACCGGAATCGGCGGCAGCGCGATACGTGCCACGGCCACAGTCAATTTCGCGGCGTTGGTCACGATGAACAGCCCGAAGGCGATGGCGCCGGCCGGCACCCAATGCTGGTAGCCGTAACCGTAGGCGACCGCGGCGGCGGTGACCGCGATCGAGGTGATGACGACGAACGACGCGGCTTCATGACGGCGGCGAGGACCGCCGCGGGTCAACAAGGTCAGGAAGAACACGGCGGTGGCCGCGGCGGCCAATTGTGGTGCGCCCAGCAAGTTCACCCCGCGCGGCAGGGGAACGGCGATGGCCGCGGCGCCGGCGATCAGCGGGTAGGCCGCCAACAACAGATACTCCGAGAAGTGCGCATTGCGGTAAAAGCGTTTGGCCACAAACGAACCCACCAGTACCGCAATGCCGAGAACGGCGATGGCGATCGGCCAGAACACACTGCGCCCCGTCGACCACCAAGCCCGCATGGCGACCGCTATGAGGGGAAAGGCCAACACGGGGATCGCTATACCGACGAAACGGTTGAGCGCCGCCCGGTCGAACTCCGGCGATTCGTCGAGCACCGCGATGGCGTCGATGACGTCCTCGACCAGCGGCCGGTACCGCTCGGTGCGGCTCGCCGACACCAAGGTCAGCAGCGACCCGTCGACCACCCCGGCCTCGTCGAGGGACTGGTCGAGTTTCAACGGCGGGGCGCCGGGCCGGGCGAACGTCCACACTCCTTGGGCGGCGAAGTCGAAGCCGGCCAACACATCCGCGGGAGTGTCTTCCAGCAGATCGGCCAGAACGGCGACCGTCTCGTCGATATAGGTCTCGATCGGCACGGCGGCCGGCAGCACCAGATCGGTCATCCGTCTACCGGTGAGGATGGTCACTCGGGTGCTGGCGGGTTTGGCCGAAGCCGCCCCCGCAGCGGTCGAGCCGGCAGCAACAACGGGTGCGCTCAACGACGTCCCGCCCTTTCGAAATCGTCGGACAAGGCAGCGGCCAGCTCGAGAACCCGCCGCCGATACAGCGGGTCGAGTTGGTCGAGCTGGATCTCGGTCCCGGCGGCGATGTGCTTGTCCCACGGCAGGACAATGACGCGGCCGGGTTGGACCTGTTGTTCGAAGCGGCGCACCAACTCCTTCTCGGCGACGTTGGTCTCGCCTTGCGCCACATGGTTGACCACCACACAGGCGCGGCTCAGCAGGTCCTGAAAGCCGTTGCGCTGCAACCACTCCAGTGCTGCCGCGGCTTGGCGCGCGCTGTCCACCGACACGTTGGTGACGATGACGACCGCGGACGCGGTGTCCAAGACGCCGCGGGTCACGGGGTCGAAGAGACCAGCCCCGCAGTCGGCCAGCACCAGGTTGTAGAACTTCGACACGGTGGTGACCGCGTAGCGCATGTCTTCGCCGCTGAGGCCGCGTTGTGCGGCGGTATAATCCTCCGCGGGCAGAATCTCCAGGTTGGCGCCATTGACGCTGGTATGGGCGCGGACGTCGTTGTAGTGGGAAACGTCTTTGGCCGCAACAAGATCGGCGATCGACGCGGGAGAGGAACGACCCGTCCGCTCGGCCAGATTGCCGCAGCCCGGGTCGGCGTCGAGCACCAGGATTCGGTCACCGCGAACCTGTGCCAAGGTGGTTCCGAGGGTCACCGTCGTAGTGGTCTTGCCCGCGCCGCCCTTGAGCCCGAGCACACCGATCTGATACGAGCCGCGCGGCCTGCGGCTGACCCGGGCGCGCAATTCCAACTCATATTTTTCGTCGGGCGACAGGCCCAGGTTGATGCGGGTGACCCGGTACACCCAACCCCGCCAGCCGCGCTGCGGGATCGGTTTGGCCGCCTTCTTGGCCGGCGGGGCCGGCTGCGTCGGGGCCGGCAGCACCGGGGCTTGTGCTCTGGTCGGCCCGGGCGGCGGATTACCCGGGCGCCGACCTCCGTTCGGCTCAGGTGGAAGTTGTTGTGGCGCAGGGGCTTCGGTCGAGGGCAACCAATTGAACCCGGGTCCGCCGTTGGGTGGTGCCGGCGCCGCCGCGCGCGTCGGCGGGGGTATGGGCGCAGCGGTTGTTGGGTCGTCGTCGGTCTCGCGATAGCGGTGTGCCCGCCGTGCCCGGGGCGGGGCAGCTTCGGAGCCTGGTGGCACCGGTGGTATCAAGTCGCTCACGCGCACCCTGCGCGCCGCGGTTTCCGGCGCGGGGGCGTGCCGGGACGGCGGCGCGGGGCGCGGTGGCGGCGGCGTGGGCTCGACACTGGGCGGTCGCGGCGGTTGGGGGCGCGGCGGCGCGGCACCGCCGATGGGCATAGGCGGGGCGGGTGCTGCCGGTGGTGCCTGCGCGGCGGGCTGCGCTGGTGGCGGGGGCGGGTCCGGGGGCGGCGCTTCGGACGCTTGGGGCGCCTCGACCGGCTCGACCGAGGCCGGCGGTTCCGGCGAAACGTCCTCCTGCTCGGGCACCGGCTCTTCGGTGGGCGCAGCGTCGACGGGCATCGGGGGCGGCTCGGCGGGATTCTCGTCGGACCCGGGTGGGCGTGCGCCGATCGGCATCGGCGGGCGAGCCGACTTGGGTGCCGCGGGACCTGCGACCGGCGGCTCGGGCAGCGGTGGCGGCATTTCGGGTGGGGCCGGCGGCGGTTCGGGATTCTCCGGCGGGGCGCCTAAGAAGACGGGAGGCGGCAGTGGCGGCGCGGGGGGTGGTTCGGGCGCGGCCGGCGCGGGTGCCTGGTCGTTCGACCAGGCGACGGGTGGCGCGGACACGGCGTCGCCGTTGGTTTTGGTCGGCGGCGGATAGCCGGAGTTGGGATCGAAAAATGTTTGCTCAGCGTCGTCGTATGGAGCATCCGAACCCTGCGCCGGCCGAAATAGCTCGTCATAGTCGGCCGGCATAATAACCTCTCGAAAGGTCGCAAAAAGAACAAAACACAAGAAGGGGCGAGATCCCTAAATGGTTGAGCTCGCCCGATCTCGTGCTTCGGTATTCTACGCGTATGCGGGGTGTCTTATGCGAACATCCCGGTCACGTTGCCCTCGGTCGACTGCATGGCCTGACCGGCCTCGCTGATGGTGCGCGAGAGGTTCTGCAGAGCGTTGTTCAGCTCCTGCGCGGTGGCGTCCCACTTCTGCTGAACGCCCTGGTAGGCCTCGGAACCGCTACCGCCCCAGGCCGCCGCCAGCTTGGTGAGCGACTGCTTGCCCTCGTCGAGCAGGGAGTGGATGCTGGTGACGTTTCCCTGAATGGCGCTGGCCGCGGCCTCGATACCCGCGAAATTCCACTGCTGTTCTGTCATGTTTATGCTCCGTTTCTTATTGGTATCGGGGGATGATCAGAAGCCCATTTGCGAGGACAACGCTTGCTGCTGCTCCTCGTCGGCCCGGGAGTATTGGACGCCGGCCTGGCGAATGTTGGTCGAAATCTCGTCGAGTTCGGCCTTTTGCTTGTTGGCCGCCTCCTGGAAGCGCACCACCGCGGCCTGAGCGGCCTGGCCCGCCGCGCCCTGCCACTGGCTCTGCAGCGAACCTGCAGTCGACTCGACCTGGTCGATCTGCGTCTTCAGGTCACCGGAAATTCGTTCGAAGTTACCTGCCTCTTGCGCGAGGGCAGCGGCATCGGTCTTCATCTCTGCCATGCTGGACTACTTTCTCTTTTCTCTGTGCCTCGCCATTGTTGGCAAGTCTTCCGGCCCGGTTGGCCGGGAAGTCTGTTGTGACTGAAGGCGGTCACCAGTCGTCCTGGTCGTCCCAGTCGTCCTCTTCGTGCTCATCGTTTTCTTGACTGAGCGGCGCCGGCGCGGCCAGCCCCGGCCGGGTCGAGCCGCCGGAGCCAGCACCCTGACCCAAAGCACCGGCGCCCACCGGAGCCGCACCGCCGGTGGTCGCAGGCCCGGCCGCCGCGGCCGGCATCATCGCGGGGGAAGCGGGCTTCTCGATCAGTCCGGACATCAGCGGTGTACGGGCCAACGTCCCGCCCGCCCCGGGCAGCGACTCCGCCCGCAGCAGGCCGGCGCCGGTGCTCGGTCCCGAACCACCCGCCAGCGGGTGGTTCGACAACGGGCTGGTGCCCAGCAGACCCATTTGGGCGCCTTCGTTTTCGCCCAGTCCACTGCTGCTGCCGCCGGAGCTGCCCATCTGGCTGAACATCGACGACACCTGCTGCACCGGCTGAGCCAGTTGTTGCATGGGGCCGCTCATTTCCGCGAGCTGGCCGGCCGTGGCCTCCACCTGGCCCGGCGCGACGCTGCCGAGCTTGGGGGCCATGCCCATGATCGGGCTCGAGGTCATGCTCTGGCTGGTGCCGGGATCCAGGATCGCCGTCATCGGCTCGAGTTTCTCGAACATCGTGTTGGCGATGGTCTCGGCCTGATAGACGTCCATCGCAAGGGCGGCCTGAGTCCACATCCGGATGAAGTAGTCCATCTCGTTGAAAGCGATTGGGACGGTGTTGATTCCGAAGAAGTTGGTCGCGACGAGGACCGCCGTGGTGATGTGGTTGGCCGCGATCTCGGCCAGCGAGGGAGTCGTCGCCATCGCTTGGGTGTACGCGGCCGCCTGCGCCGCGGCCTGCACCGCGCGCGTCTTGGCCTGCGTCGACGCGGTTTGCAGCCAGGTCACCATCGGCAGCGCGGCCGCGATCGCCTTGTCGCTGCTGCCACCGGTCCACGCCTCACCGAGGGAGTTGAGTCGCGCGGTGAGTTCGACGGCTTGCGAGTCCAGAGCGGCCGCCAGCGCCTCCCACCCCATGGCTGCGGCCAGCATCGGAGCAGCGCCCGCGCCGGCCATCAGGCGTCCGGTGTTGATTTCTGGTGGCAAGGCGTGCCAGAACATGGTCATCTGCTCCTTTCTTCAATGCGCAGTTGTGCAATTTTTCCGGGGTGCGTTCTTCGTCGATCTTTTGAATTGGTAAATCGGACTGAAACTGTTCAGTTATGGCCGGAAACAAACCCGGTGGTGCACCGCTGACCGGGCTGGATTACCTCGGTGATCTCGGTCCCGCATTGCCGGGTGAAATAATCCTAACCGGGGTTCGGGGGTGCTGAGAACACTTCTTCTGGCGGCTCGATGTAGGGCGCTTGGACGACCTCCTTCCCGTCCGGAGAGACGAGAAACGCCTGGCCAGGGGGCCGACGCTTGACCTTGAACTCACTTGACGGGAACTCCTGCTTCTCGCCGGAGAGGAACAAGGTGGGTGCGCCGGACCCGAAAGCGGCGCCGACGAACTTGTCCATCGTCGCCTTGTAGGCCTGGCTCATCTGACAGGTGACAATGATGTGCAAGCCAATATCGGCCGCGGCCGGCAATAACGGCGCCAAAGGTGCCATTGGCGGCATCCCGGCAGCGGCGCCGACAATCATGTGCCAATCGTCGACGAGCAATACGACATCGAATCCGCTCCACCAGGAACGGCTGCGCAATTGTGCCGTTGTCAGGTCGGTCGGCGGCAGCCGCTTTTTCAGGTTGACCGCCAGCGCCTTGACGGCCTCGTCCAGGCTGGCGCTGTTGCGGTTGATGGCGCCGGCGGCGAGCAGATGCGACTGCGGTACCGCGTCCAGGAGCCCGGAGCGGTAGTCGGCGAGCATGAACCGAACCTGGTCCGGACTGTTGCGGGCGCAGATGGCCCGCGCGATGGCGTGAGCGATCGTCGTCTTACCCGACTTGGCCGCACCGAAGATGAGCAAGTGCGGGTTGGAATGCATGTGCGCGTAGGCCGGCGTCAGATCCGTCTCGCGCAGCCCCACCGGGATCTCCCAGCGAGTGCGGTAATCGGACTGCGGGCCAGGCGGATTGGGGTCGAGCTCGTGAAGATGGATGCGGTCGGGCAGCACGCGGACCGGCGGTGCCTGCTCGGTGGTCTGCGCGGCGATCTGGGACACCCCCGCGGTGATTGCCTCGACCAGGTTGTCGGTGCTGTGCACGCCGTCGAACCGCGGCACACCGATCATCAGGTGATGCTTCTCTATGGACACCGCGCGGCCCGGGCGATTCGCCGGGATATCGCGGGTGATCCGGTCGATCTGGGTCTCGTTGACATCGCCGAGCCGGAACTCGATCTTGGTGCCCAGGTAGTCGCGCACGCGGGATTTGAGCTCGGTCCAGCGCGGCGTGGAGATGACGACGTGCACGCCGAACGCCAAGCCTTGTGCGGCCAGGTCCTGGACCTGCCCTTCGAGGTCGGGGAATTCGCCGATGAAGCCGGGCCAGCCGTCGATGATCAAGAACACGTCGCCGTACGGGTCGGCGGCCACGGGTTGATTGGGGTCGTCGCGCAGTTGCCGGTACACGGCGATCGAGCCGACCCGGTTCTCCTTGAACGAGATTTCGCGCTGCCGCATGACCGATTGCATCTCGGCGACCACGCGGTTGACCTTGTCCGGCTCGGAGCGGTTGGCGACGCCGCCGACGTGCGGCAGGTTCTCCAGGTAGATCAGGCCACCGCCACCGAAGTCGATGCAGTAGAACTGCACATTGCGCGGTGAGTGCGTGGCGGCAGCCGACATCACCAGCGTCTGCAGCAGCGTCGACTTCCCGGTCTGCGGCGCGCCGCCGATGCCGATGTTGCCGCCGGCCCCCGAAACGTCTACTCCCCAGGTGTCCTGGAGATGACGGCGCGGCTCGTCCATGATGCCCAGCGCGAAGCGCAACGGCCGACGCTGCCGGTCTTGGGCGAGTAGCTCGTTGAGCGGCGTGGGGTTGATCAGCGGCGGGAGCCACATCTTGTAGGCGCGGGATTCGGCGGTGCCGAGTTGGTCCAGCACCACCTCGCGCAGCGTGCGCGTCTCCTGGGTGGTCATCGTGACAGCGCCTCCTCGATGGCGGGCACTTCGCCGTTGACTGCTCCGTTGGTCGTCACCTCGTCGACGACGGGTGCCGCGGTGAACTGGCGGATCCGCACGGCTTGCTTGCCGACCTGCCGGCTGGGTCCACTGCCGTCACCGTTGGTCTCGGCGCCGGCCGGTGGCACGTAAGGGCCGCTGATGTAGAAGGTGCTGAACTTGACCGGGTCTTCCATGCCCACCCGAAGGAAGCCCACACCGCTTTCTTTGTTGGTGATGTACTGGGCCTCCGGCGTGCCGATCACGGCCTTGGACTCGTGAGAGCTGGTGGTACGCAGGGCGATTCGGTAGGTCAGGTTGGGCTCCAGCTTGTCGATCCGGACGCCGCCGGTCTGCAATGACTGGGTGGCCAGCAGCAGGTGCACCCGCAGCGAGCGGCCCACCCGGCAGATCCGGTCGAACAGCCCGATGAAGTCCGGATGGCTTTGCAACAATTCGGCGAACTCGTCGACGACCACGAAAAGCGTTGGCAGCGGCGGCAAATCGGCGCCACGCTCGCGATACTTCTCGTACTCGGCCACACCGGAAAGAGCGCCCGCGGCACCGACTTTCATGCCGGCCTGCCGCAGAATCGTCTGGCGCCGGTCCAGTTCGCCGGTCAGTACCTCGCCCATTCGGCTGACCAGCTCGGCTTCTTCGGCCATGTTGGTGACGACGGCGGCCGTGTGCGGAAGCTTCTCCATGCCCAGGAAAGTCGAGCCGCCCTTGAAGTCGGTGAGCAGCAGATTGACCTGATCGGGGTGCGTCATGGCCACCAGCGACAGGATCAGGGTGCGCAAGAACTCCGACTTACCCGACCCGGTGGTCCCGATGAGCATGCCGTGCGGGCCGGCCCCGAACTCCGCGCCCTCCTTGATGTCCAGGTACATGACGTTGCCGGTTTTGAGCTCATGTCCGAACGGGATTTTCAGCCGGTCCCGGTCGGTGTCGGTGTACATCCGCCAGCGCGCGGGCGTGATTTCCTCGACACTCTTGGCGCCGACCAGCTGGTGCCAGTCGGTGGCGACCTTCTTCTGGACGCGTTGGGTCTTGTCGAGGATGGTTCCGGTGATCGACCAGCCGGCCAGCTTGCGCGCCAGGCGGTTGGCCTGCTGGGGTGTCATGCCGTCGGCCGTCGAGGTGACCAGGCGGAACTGCTGGCCGGGCAGCCGGTCGTCCGCGGTCCCGTCGTCGGCGACCCGGATGCGGTACGACGATCCGCGGTGGTTGCCCAGCGTCAGCACCGTCATTCCGGCCCGGCCGTCGGGCGGGAAGCCCGCCTTGCCGCCGGTGAGGTCGACGACCACGACGTAGGGGCCGGTGGGCAGCGTGTCGGGTGCGTGCGGGCCGCGGGCGGCCAGGTCGGCCAGCGCGTCGGGGCGGCTGTAGATCATCCGCACCGGGCCCGCGGCGTCGGTCTCGGTCTGATGTTGGACGTGCGGAAGCCATTTGAGCCAGGACCAGTCGGGGTCGTCGGGATCGTCGGTGAGCACGCGGATCTGCAGCAGGTCCGGCGGATGGAACACCGCCAGATGGCAGATCATCGCCGTCAGCAACCGGTCGGCGCCCGGGCGGCTGCCGCCGATTGCGATAGTGGGAAAGGTGCGCAGCTGCACCAGCTTTGGGCAGTCGTGGATGAGTCCGTGGGTGCGCAGGAACTTCACCACCCACATGTGGCTCACCGGTTCCAGATATGGCTGCGGTGCTGCGGTGGCGGCGGCCAGTTCGCCGCCGACGGCGGGCTTCAACAGCCGGTCGACGGCCGGCTGGTCTCCGATGCCGATGCGGGTGGCGGCGTAGAAGTCGCTGTTGGCCGGGCGTGACCACTGCCGCTGGGTGCCGACGATGGACAGCAGGTCCTCGGGATGCGGTGCGTGGTAGGAGAAGAACGCCACCTGGGAGCTGGCCGACGACGTCACGCGTCCGCGCAGCCCGGCCAGGTACCGCAGGTACTCCTTGCGGTCGGCGTTGATCTCGGGGACTTTCTTGCCGCCGCCACCGGTGCCGCCGGCCATGCCGCCGACCATCATCATGACCATCATCAGCGGCATCATCAGCATGTACGGCGACAGCTGCTTGCCGCCGGCGAACATGATCGCGATCATGCCGAGCATGCAGCCGCCCATCACATAGGGCAGCGCTTTCTGCACCCCCGACGGCGGTATGTCGATGCCCAGGTCATCGGGTGGGGTCAGGCTGATTTCCCCCGGGGTCAGCCGAGGACCGCGAGTGATGGTGGGCGTGAACTTCTTGGTTGTCATTGCGGCGCTCCGGGGGTTCCAGCGGGAACTTTTCGGGGATTGGGATCGGCGGGTAACGTCTCGTGCTCGAGCAAGGCGGCATCTTTGGACAGCACCGGTCCATCGACCAGGAGGCGAATGACTTCCCAGGGCGCCGTTTTGGGCGAACCCAGGCCGAGCGCCTTGGCGGCATCGGCGTTCGGCACGCCATAACGCACCCCTTCCGGGTCGATGTAGTACATCGATTCCCCGTAGCGGGGGTCCGGTGACTGCAGCTGCACGAACTTGCCGCCGTCGAGGTAAACCGTTGCCGCGCCGTTGATTTGCTTGATCCCGGTGTGCATGGACGCCGGCGCGATCGGGAGGTGTCGGCCGGAGAGCACCGTTGTCTTGGGCGCTTGGTCACCCGCACCGCGTTCCCACATCCAGCACAGCGTGGGCTCCTCGGGCCGGGACATGATCTTGAGCGGTTCGCTGGGCAGCGGGGAGGGGTACACCCGCTCCGGGATGCGAACGGCCAGGCTCGGAACGATGGCCGGGGGCTCGACCAAGCCATGAGATTGCGTGGCGCGCAACGCGGCTGCGGTGGTGGCGTTCACTTGGGCGATGCCGTCGGGCAACACCACGTAGTAGCGCGGTCCGTTGACCGTCCGGAGCTGGAACACCGACCCGATCACCAGATCATCGGGCAAGTCCAGGGTGTTGGGTTGTCCGGCATTGGGTATCGGCGGCAGTTCCCAGGCGCCCATGGCGGGCAGCGCATTGAACATGCCCTCGGAGATGGGGACGGCCGTCGCGGTGACCGGTATGCCCATGGCCGAGGTCAGGGCGCGGTCGTTGAGGTCGATCGAGTGGCGGCCTTTGGCGGTGATGATCCACGTCTGGCCCTGGTAGGTGGCCAGCATCGCCTCGTTCGCGTCGACCGGATCGACCGAGGCATCGATCAGCAACGGCATTGCCAGTACCGACGTCTGCACCGACACCGAGGCGGTGTTGGGTCGGGCCACGGTGTCACACAGCGTCCACGTCGAATTGCTGTCACCGGAAACCGGTGTCGCATAGGGGGCGCCGGGTATGCCAATGGTTTGACCCAGCGGCAGCTTGCTCAGCTCCGAGGACTTCACGGCGGCGGGGGAGTCCGGGTTGCCCAGCGCCAGCCGCGCGGAGGTCAGGTTGTAGACCGGGTGCAGCTGACCGGACAGGATCACATACAGCTGGTTGGTGGAGCGGTCGGTGAGAAGGTTTGTGCCACCGAGCTTTCCCTGGGGCTTGAAGTAGGCCAGCAGCCCGGCGCCGACGAGGATCAACACCGCGATGATGATCCCGAGGCCCACCGAGCGGCTGTAGAACTGCAGGGGATCGTCGAACATGCGGGTGTCGCGCCGCACGATCGCATGCTCGACCCGGCGGAGCAGGAAGCGCCAGCCGCTAACCTGAACCTTGGTGGTCAGGCGAAGCCCCATGTGTCACTCTCTCATGTTGAGGTGTGCATGCACCGCGGCGATCGCCTCGGCCATGTCTGCGCCGTTGATCTCTTGCAGTCGCTCTACGTCGAGAGCTTCGATGTCCAAACCTTGGGCCAGCCGCATGTCCCGGCACTGTTCGGCGGCCTCAACCAGTTGCCGTGCGTAGCGGCCGTTTCCGGCGATGTCCAGGGCTGCCCGGCCCCGCACCGTCCGGTCGTGCAGCATCTTGGCCGCTTCCAGGAACTTGTCGGCCGCTTCGGCACTCAACGTCGAATCGTTGCCTGCGGCAATCACTCTCGCGATTTCGAGTAGCTCCTCGGCGGTGTAGGTGTCGAACTCGATGCGGGTGGCGAAGCGGGACCGCAGCCCCTCGTTGGTTTCCAGCAGCCGGTCGATGTCATTGCTGTAGCCGGCGATGATCACCACCAGCCGGTCGCGGTCGTTTTCCATCCGCGCCAGCAGCGTGTCCATTGCCTCCTGTCCGAACGGGTCGGTGCGCCCGTCGCGTTCCTGCACCAGTGCGTAGGCCTCGTCGATGAACAGCACGCCGCCCATCGCCTGATCGATCGTCTTCGCCGTCTTGACCGCCGACTGCCCCTCGTATTCGGCGACGAAGTCCTTCCGCGAAGTCTCGACGAGCTTGGGTTCGGCGATCACGCCCAGCCCGGCCAAGATGTTCGCGACCACTCGCGCGATGGTTGTCTTACCGGTGCCAGGTGGCCCGGTGAAGATCATGTGCTTGCTGGGCTGCGCGACCTTCATCCCCTTGGCGGCGCGCACCCGGGCCAATAGCGTTGCCGCCCGGTATCTTTCGATCTGGTTCTTGACCCGGCTCAGCCCGATCTGCCGGTCGAGTTCGGCTTGCGCCTCGGCGAGCAGTTTTTCGCGACCGGAATTGTCCGTCACGACGCTGCCCGGGTCCCATGGATCCGAGCGAGAGGCGATCTGTTCGGCGGTCGTGGTCTTCAGCCGGTAAGACGGATCCTTGAGCGCCGCCGCCACTTCCGGACCGGGATGCGTTGTCTGCAACCACTCCAACAACGCGACCGCGGCGTCCTCGTTGCCTTGGCTGCGCCGGGCCATGGCCAGATACCAGGCGATGGCGCGTGCGCAGGCTTCACCGGCGGGGGAGTCGTTGGCTTCGGTGAGTCGGCGCTCGGCTTCGGTGAACAAGCCGAGGTTGGCCGCGGCCACCCCGTGTGCCACACCCGCGGCGCCGGTCAAGAATTTGTCCGGCCACTTCCCGGCGCCCTTGACTTCGTCGATGACCTCGGTCCACCGTTGCGCCGCCCCGTAGATCACGGCTTTGAGCCAGGACGCCAGATGCTCGGAGCCGCCGAGCGCGCCGGCCTCGATGGCTTCCAGCGCGTCGGCGTAGTTGCCTTGCGCCGCTTCGGAAGCCGCGAAGCCCATGGTGATCGCCAGCGGCGAGGTGACCGGGTAGGTGATGTCGCCGTAGAGGCCGCCGATGGGCACCCGGGCGTTGAGCGTGCTCATCGAGATCTGCACCGAACCGGACAGTTGCCCGAAGTTGCGGCGCGAGTACCAGGCGCGAAACAGCGTCACCCGATCGGTGTCACCGCACCGGATCCGGCCGACCCAGGCGTCACACGCCGACTCGTCGTAATCGGTGATCTCGGTGAACATGTCCAGAGACCGCGCCTCCGACAACGGCAGCATGCCGACGGCACTCTCGAACAGGCCGGCCAGGCGATCAGTCATTGATCACCGTTGTAGCGGGCCGTGTAATCAACGTCGTAACGACTAGCGAACACTTCGGCTTCGGCTGCGGCCGCCTCTTCGGGAGTGGGGAGATTGAGCGTCATACCGACGAACTCACGCAACAGGGCGCTTTCCTCGGTGCCTTCGCCCGCGGCCTCCTGCATGGTCTCGAGCATCAGGGTGTGCTGGGCCGCGCGGGCCTTCTGCCGGGCCAGGTCGGCGATCACGAAGATCTCTTCGGCGAGTCCCGATTCCGACATGGTCGATGCTTTGTCTGTCACGGTGACCTGCTGAATGATGCCGCCCATGAGCGCCGTCACCGATACCGAACCCTGGGGGTTGGTGACGGTGAACAGCTCGAAGTCGGGCTCTTCGTCCTTCTCGGTGAGCCCGTGTAGCGCTTCCAGTTCGGTTCCGGAGTCGTCGGCGCCGACCGGCGCGTACCCATCCAGCGCGTCGAGGGACGACTCCTGGGTGGTGGCCCCGCCGGAGAAATCCAGCGCGCCGAGATCGTCGGTGTCGTAATTGTTCCCGGGCAGGTCCACTATGGCGGTCCTTTCTTCAACTTGGTGCGGCAAGAGTTGCGGGGTCAGCCTCGCGCCGAGGCGTGGTCGAGGGCCGGATCCAACCAGGATCCCGACGGCAGCAGCTCGACCAGACTGTCCAAGGCCCGCTGCAGATTCTGTTGAGTGCCAGGCAAGAAGCTTCCGTAGAGTTCGCCGCCGACCTGGCGGGGCAGCGACACCAACCTGCCGTGTGCTGAGTCGAGAACGCCCGCGGCGGCCTTGGTGTGCGTCGTGGTGCCCCCGGGGTGCCGTTGGCTCGCCACGATCTCCACCCAGCTGCTGGGGTTGCTCACGATGTCGGTGTAAAGGCGCGCCATGGTAGGTGCGATGCCGTACCGGGTCAGTTGACCCGGGGTGGTGCAGTCAGCCAGTTCGCTGGCGACGCCGGTCAGCGGTTCGACGGGTGCCGGATCGGCCGACCCGAGAACCGTCGTCACCATGCCGGCCAGACCGATCTGCGGAGCAACCAGCTGCAGGACCAGCAGGTCGCCGTCGCGCGCGGCCACGACGTGGGTATCACCCTTGCGGCAGACCACGAATCGCACCATGGCACCACCCAGATCGCGGCGCCACCAGCGACCCTCCAACGTCCGGTCGGCCCTGCTGAGCGTGTCGACCATCGACGCCACCGCGGGGTGCGGTTGGCCGTGGTGGTCCAGCACACCTTGCTCGGTGAGGTCGCGCCGCACCTGATCCCACACGATGTCGCGCAGGTCCTCTTGCGGGATGTTGGGCCGAATCCCAAGTGCCACAGGGAAATCGACCAGGTGTAGCCGGTCGGCGATCACCAGCATTCCGTCGATGGTCACCTCGACGCCGACCACATCGTCGACGAGGCCCGCACGAGCAGTACCGAGCGGACCGGTCATGTCAGCCGAAGATCTTGTCGATGATGCCGGCCAGACCTTGGTCGGCGTTCAGGTAGGCGCTGGCGGCCGAGACCAGGTTGTTGGCCAACCCGCCGTTGACTGCCTGTAGTCCGGCAACGGTGCTGGTATGCGTCGTCTCGAACTCTTGCAGGGCTTCGTTGAAGTTCGATGTGAACGAACCGTGGGTGCTGGCGACCCGGGCGCTGACGCCGCCGATTTCACTGGTCACCTTCGGGAACATTCCGGAGACTTCCGTTTGGATGCCCGCCAGCACCTTCAGGAATGACGGTACGACGCCCAGTACTCCTGTCATGGGGTAAAACCCTCCTCTTCGTTTAACGTTTTACTCGCTATGGGCTTTGCTCGCTTGGCTTTCGCTGCTTAAAGGACAGTCCCCTCCGGCCGCCGTTGGCCGCCAGGTGTCCCGGCGTCGATGGGTGCGCGCTCGCCGTCGGTCGATCCGGCGGCGGCGCCCTCGTCGTCTTTCTTCTCATCGCTCACCAACGTGCCCTGCTGGCCGCCTTGCTGAGCTTGCGAGGAGATCATTTGTGCTTGCTGACCTGCCATGCTGCCCATCTGGCCGGGGCCGCCGCCCGCGGCGACGAGCTGCTGCAGCTGGCCCATCGTCGAGGTCAGCGAGCCCACGCTCGGCAGTTGGGCGAAGCCGAGCAACTCTCCGAAGCTCAGGCTGGGCAGACCGGCGAAGCCGCCCAAAAAGTCTGGCAACGCGGCCAATTCGGTCCAGGTGGGCAGCTTGCCCAAGTTGCCGACTCCCGGGATGAACTCACCGAGGCCCGGCAAGCCGGGGAACAGATTCGGGATGCTGGGCATCCCCGGCAGGCTGGGGAACCCGGGGATGACCCCGCCGAGTTCGGGCAGGTTGAGGTTGGGGAAGCCGGGGATGGACGGCCACTCGAAGTCGGGCAGCCCTGGAATCGGCAGCGGGAAGTCCGGGACGCCGACCTCCGGCGGCCACTTGAAGTCAGGCAGGCCGGGAATGTCGGGCAGCCCCGGAATCGGAATGTCAGGCAGCTGCGGCGGCCACAGGCCGGGAATGTCGGGGATGCCCGGCAGGGGAATGTTGGGCAGGCCCGGGAACTTCGGCAAGGTCGTGAACATCTCGAGCACCCTGCCGAACAGGCCCTTGAGGTTGGTGACGTTCATCAGCGTCATGATCGTCAGGTAGAGCAGTGCACCGCCGACGGTCGCCATCGCGATGCCGCACATGACCAGCGCCAATTCCCAGGACCACAGGTCGCCGAGCAGCGGAATCTTCTCGAGCACCTTGCAGGCCTTGTACACCCCGTCGATCATCTTCTTCATCGCGCGCAGCACGTCACGGGTGTTGGAAATGTATCTGGCCTGATTCGAGATCACATTGCCGGTCAGGTTGTCGATGTCACCCATGACCTGCGCGCGCAGTTGCTGAGCGATGTTCTGGTTCAAATAGGCGTCTGCCGCTTGGCCAATCCAATTCGTGCCCGGAATGGCCAGCCCCATCTTGTCGCTGATTTGCTTGAACAACGATGAGCCGGCGGCGAAGACGTCACCGTTGTCCGGGATAAAGCCCTCCCCGAGCAACAGCAACTGACCCCAGATGAAGTTACTCGTCGTCTTGCAGAGATCGCTTCCCGCCATTTACGTGATCCTCACACTCGCTGTTGCGTGCACGGTCTGTTTCGTGTGCACTTTTTGCATCGCACGATGAGCTTAACAGCGCGACGACCGGGGTAGATGCACCAATTTTCGTGCGGGAGAAACAATTTCGGGCACAGGCCGGCGCGGCTCGCACGCAAGAATTCCGGGGCCACCGAGCCGTGGTTCGGCCGTTCCCCGCGATATGGACCCGGGTGCATCCGTTCGAATAACGGCGCCCGGGCCAACCTCAATTGATTTGAATAATGAGCGATTCGATCGCCTCAGCGACCTCGCTGGGCAAAACTTCTTCAGCTTCGGCGCGGACGATCATCTCTTCGGCCACTCCGGCCGCTTGGGCGGTCTCGGCAGTGGAAAGATTCGCCCGTCGCCGTGCGGCATATAGACGTTGCGCCAGCGTGGCGCCCGGCGCCGTTGCGCCGAGCGTCATCAATTCGTCGTGATGGCGGCGCACCGCACTGAGCGCTTTGATCAATTCCGGGGTGATCCGGGAGATGCGCGTCGCTTGCACGGCGATGCCTTCCAGCTGACGCAGATCGGCCAGGATTGGCGCCGCCCGCTCGGTGAATTCCGGATCTTGCGGGGACGGCAGCGCCGCGATGGCCAGGCTGCAGGTGTCGACCGCCGCGGCGACGGCCTGTGCGATCAACGAAGCCGGGCCGTCAGCGGGCGGTGTTGGCGGGGCGGGGGGAGTTGGCGCCGAGGCCGGTGGGGCCGCCACGGATTCACCGTGGCGGATCCGAGCGATGGTGCCCGGTGGCCACTGCAGCACCTCTTCCAGCTTGGCCCGGGTGCGTTCGCGCGGCCAACTGCGCCCCTTCTCGAAAGCGATCAGCGCACCGGCGTTGATGATTCCGTCGGCGGCCAAACTGCGCTGGCTGATGTCGAGTTCGCGACGGCGAGCCGCGGCGGCCGCCCCGGCCCGCACCAACCCGGGGTCCGGCTCGTCCGATTCCTCGGCCGGCAGATTCGACGGACTGACGACTTCGAAGGTCAACGCTTCGCCTCCAGTGGGATCGTCGAACCGGACGATGGATTTGTCCTGCAGGGCGACCGGGCCGGTCACCATGTTCTCGCGCGGGCCGCCGACGAACATACCGCTGGGGCTGCGGTCAACGATCTGCTGCTCAGAGCGAACGGTCACGACACCGCGGGTGGGCACGGCCGGCAACAGGGCGCTCGTCTCGCGTCCCGTCATCGTCACCGTTGCGCCCTTTCCGATGTTGCGCCCTTGCTACGCTTTGCAGCTACGGTAGCCGCCGTCACCAGTCGAACGTCGCTCAACCGAACCTGGCTATCGCTACGGTTAGCTTACCTCGAAGTATCGCGAAGCGGAACGGTTTCTTGGCGCCAATCTGTAGCACCCGCCGCTTTGATCGAGATTCAACCGGCAGCGAGTACTCGTGGCCAGCACATTCGTGCAGGTAACGTGCTATTAGCGCGGACCGTCTAGCTAAGCCGTAGCACTGCAACGCCACAACTTCGCCTCGAACTGTTGCACTGCAACGGTTAGTGCTATACGCTCTGACGGCAGAGGGGACTGAACTGCAACGCTTCCAGGAGGAACGTAGAAATGACTGCAACAGCTTTGTACGAGGTCCCGCTTGGCGTGTGCACCCAGGACCCCGACCGTTGGACGACCACTCCGGACGCCGAGGCCAAGACGCTGTGCCGCGCTTGCCCGCGCCGGTGGATGTGCGCCCGCGACGCCGTCGAGTCTTCGAACGCCGAAGGGCTCTGGGCCGGCGTCGTCATTCCGGACTCGGGCCGGGCCCGGGCGCACGCACTGGGTCAGCTGCGGTCCCTCGCTGAGCGCAACGGTTTCCCGGTGCGCGCCAACCGGGTGTCCGCCAAGTCGGCATAACCTCTGCAACGGGCGAAGCGGCAACTATTTGGTGCGGTTGGTGGGCGCCAACCAGCGGTAAGGTAACTCGCATCTGACGAGGCGTCTGCGGATGCCACACCCAACCGTCGCGTCGAGGGGTCTGCGGTTGGGTGCAGTCAGTCGACCGGGTCGAACCGGAACACCGCGAGTTGACCGGCCAGCGCCTCGAACTCGTCGGGGCTGCCGTGACGGACCATGCCCGAGCGTTTGGCGAATGCCACGCCGACGGGCACCTTGACGGGAAACACCCGCAACACCGGCCTGGCTTGGGCGGCGGTCAACTCCACGATGCGGACCCGCTTCGACCGCCGCCCGCGCGACAGCGTGCCAACCCCGGCGGCCCGCGCGTTCGCCGCCCAATCGGCGCCGGGATACCCGGCGACGACATACAGACCGTCGTCGTAGGTGAACGGTGTCATCGGGGTACTGCGGAGTCGGCCGGACTTGCGGCCCGGCACGGTGAGCACCATCGCCGGACCGGTCGGGATACCCAGCTTCTGCACGGCCATCATCACCTTGTTCATCGGCTTGAGGTAACGCGGCGGCCGGGCTTCGGATACGGCGGACATGTTTGCTCCTCAGGAATTCGGGTTAGTGAAAAGGTCGCGATTTTGGGCGACCCATGATGCGAAGCTCTGTGCCGGTCGATCGAGGATCTTCTCCACGTCGTGAGTGACCAGTGGGGGCTGGTCGAGGGTCGCGGCGAGCATGGCCAGGTATGCGTCCCAGAACCCGGCGGGAAAGCCAGCCGTGACACCCATGCCGGCCAGCCGTTGTCGCGCCACGTCCGCGGGTATTTCTTGGTAGCGCAGCGGGCGACCGAGCACAGCACCGATGACATCGACCAACTCGGCATTGGTGAACACTTGCGGCCCGGTCAGTGGAATCTTCTGACCGACGAAGTCATCGGTCAACAACGTTCGCGCTGCGACCGCCGCGATGTCGCTTTCCACGATGGGCGCCTGCGCCGCGCCGGCGTACGGGCCGACCACCACGTCCCCGCTGCGGATCTGGGCCGACCACATGCCGACGAAGTTCGTGGCGAAGACCGTCGGCCGCAGACTGACCCACTGCAGCCCCGAGTCGATGGCGAGTTGCTCGACCTCTTCGTTGCGGTCGCCGCGAAAGCGCGACGGTTGACGGGCGAAGTCATCATCGGCGTTGATCGCCGACAGCGCAACGAGTTTGGTGACACCGGCGGTCACACATCGAGCTACCACGCCGGGAAGTTGTGGACCCAACGCCCGGGAGTTGAGGAACACTGCCGACGCGTCCTGCACCGCGTCGTCCACCGACTCGACGACTTCGACTCCGTCGGGAAAGTGGGCGGACTGCGGCCGGCGGGTCAGCGCCCGAACCTGCGAACCCGCGGCCGCGAGGAACGTGACCAGGGGGCGCCCGACATTGCCGGTTGCCCCGGTTACCACGACTGTCATGCGGATCTCCTTCCGTGAGAAACGTGCTCTGCTGGAAAGGACGGGCCCGCAGGTGAGAAAGTTACCGTCGCACGATGTAACTTTTCCTTCGCCCAGATCGTCGGAATGGCATGGACTCAGCGGCGTCAACCAGTGACCAGGTGGTGCAGGCCTGGCGCCAGCACCGGCCCTACCTGATCAACCTCGGGTATCAGATCCTCGGCGATGTCGGTAACGCCGAAGACGTTGCGCAGGAGGCGTTTCTGCGGCTGTCACGGGCCGACCTCGCCCAGATCGACGACATCCGCGGGTGGCTCACCGTCGTGACCAGCCGGCTCTGCCTGGATCAGGTGCGCTCCGCGCGGGCCCGCTATGAACAACTCGGCTCGACAGCCGCGGCGCAGCAGTCGGCCGAGTTGGACCCGGCCGAACGGATCACCCTCGACGACGAGGTTCGCACCGCGTTACTCGAGGTGCTACGCAGACTCAGTCCGGGTGAACGGGTGGCCTTCGTGCTGCACGATGTGTTCGGATTTCCGTTCGACAGCATCGCCGAAACGGTCGGTCGCCCGGTCGGCACCTGCCGCCAGTTGGCGCGCCGGGCTCGCTCGAAATTCGTTGCCGCGCAACCGAAGTTGAATGACGTCGCACCCACAGAACATCAGCTGGTCACCGAGATGTTCATCACCGCGTGCGCCAATGGCGACGTCGCCGCACTCGCGGCGGTGTTGGACCCGACGGTGTGGGGAGTGGGAACGGTCATCGCGGACCCCGCCCCGCCCCCGCAGATCAACCACGGACCGCACGAGGTGGCCACCAACCTGCTGCGCTACCTCGGGCCAGGGGTCACGCTGGTGACCGCGCCGGCCGGACAACCGGTTCTGCTGGCCTTCGCCGAACGGCGCCTTTTCGCCGTCATCGTGTTGACCATCCGCGACCGCCGGGTGAGCAAGATCGAGGCGACGGCCGACCCGTCGGCGCGGATGGGATCCGTCTAGGCCGCAGGGACTGCGCTGCCGCCGGTGCCGTCATCCACCTTTGCGGGCGGCATCCGGTTGCGCTCGAGCCGAGAAGTAGCCGACGATCGTCGCCGCGACCTGTAGGAACTTCAGCCGCGTGGCCGGCGCCATCTCCTGCGTTACGTCGATGACACCACCGGGCCGCAGGTGCGGATCGAACGGCACTTCGACCACAGGCTGGCCGTGGTCGACGAATTCGCGAGCCAGTAACGACCGGGTGCGCTTGTCCGCGTGGCCGTCGGAATCGTTGAGCACCACGATGCTGCGTTGCAGCAAGCCGGTCAGCTTGTGGTCGGAGAGCCACTCCATGGTTTTGGCGGCCGCCGAGGCACCGTCGGCCCACGGCGAGGAGACCACGATCAACGCATCGAGGTCCCGCAGCACCTCCTGGGTGACGGCCGCGTCCATCGTGGACCCGCAGTCGATGACCGAGATGGAGAAGTGCCGGTCCAGTCGCAAAGCGGCTTCCCGGTAGATCGCCGAATCGAGCACCCGGCGCGGACCGAATGCCGGCTCGCCGCCCAGCACATACAGGCCGACGGCGTTGCGCCCGACGCGTGAAGTCATGTCGGCGAACGATTGCAGGTTCTTGTCGGCGGTCAGTTCCCAGAACGAACCGGTGGTGCGCGGGTCGATGCGGCTGCTGAGCCGCCCGAACGCGGTATCGGCGTCGATGGCGACGACGCGGTCCTGCTGGCGCAGCTCGGCCAGGATGGAGCCGACGCTGGCGGCGACCGAGGTCTTGCCGACGCCGCCCTTGCCCAGCACGCCGACCTTGTGGGTGCCGTGCAACGGGATCCGGATCGCGGCCTCGAACTCCGCGGCTTCACGTTCGGCGGGTGACGGCCCGAGCTTGACCAGGCCGAGGGTGGCCACCCGCATGAACTTGCGCCATCCGCGCTCGTCGCGTTGCGTCCGCGCACGAGCCTGCAACAGCGCCGGGTCGACCCAGGGCATCTGCGGCTGCTTCGGGGGTGGCAGCCCGGGCCGGTCTGCCTGCGGGTGCGGCGCGGGAGGTGGCGGCCCGGGCGGCTGAGGCGGGGGCGGCGGGTGCGCGGCGCCAGGGGTCTGCGGCCGGGGTGGTGGTGCCTGCCCCGGCGGCGGCGGTGGTGCCTGCGGCTGGGGCGGTGGTGGCGGTGCCTGCGGCGGGCTGGGTGGTGGTGGCGGCGGGGGTGCCGGCACGTGCTGGGTCGGCGCTTCGGTTGCTGGTGCGTCGGGCGCGGACTGCGCCGGCGGTTCTCGGTGCGCCGGGGCCGGGGCAGGCCGCGGCGGCGCCGGGGTCGGTGGCGCTGCTGGCGGACGCGTGGGCGGCGCCGGCGGACGGCTGACCTGTGGTGGCGGCGCGGGCGGTCGCGGTGGAGCCGATCGTGCGTCAGCGGGCCGCGCCGCGGGCGGCGGGACGGCAGGGGCCTCGGGCCGGTCGGGCTGTACCCGGTCGCGCAGGAATTCTTCGCGCTCGTTCATGAGCTCCTCAGCAGACGCGGGCCCATCGGTGATGAACCCCACGGTTATCCGTCAAAGCCGGACGATGACGACATATCCCTCCAGTATTGGGCACCCACCCACCAGGTCGGCAGTGGTGGACGCCAGCGAACCTGGCACTCAGCGTCGCGCAAACTCGTCGCGCACCGTGCCGCGGCCGCCGGACATGGTGCCCGGCCCGGGGCGGAACTGGCCACAAGCAGCGCTGCCACGCTTTCTCTGATTCCTTGGTGCTGATGTGACAAGCCGGGGAAGTCGGGTGGCGGCGTCCGGGCCGCCCCGGACTGGCGCAGAGCAAACTTCGCCAATGGATTGGCGCGGTCGCTGGGTGGTGCCATGTTAACCGTGCAGAACGGGGCAGTCCCGGCGTTGTAGCGCACACCACACGGCCGTCGAAGATCGGTTACAGCGAATTTACGCCCGTGCCAGTAGGCAAGCTACTATTGAAGAAGTTGGCATGTCAGGCGGTATCTGTCATATCGTTTTACGACTTGTCGAAATCAGGTCCAGGGCCACCGTTCAGCGCTGCACGGACGACACCCTGACCGACAAAATCTCCGCTTGCGGACAGCCTATCGACAAGGCGGAAGGGGTCAAGCCCGCAACCTCCGGGTGCAGCCCCAATTCGGATCGGCATATGAGGCCCGCAGGAAATCTGCTGAAGGGTTAGGTGGGAATGACGCCCAAGCGCGTCGGGCTGTACAACCCCGCATTCGAACACGATGCGTGCGGGGTGGCCATGGTCGTGGATATGCACGGCCGGCGAAGCCGCGACATCGTGGACAAGGCGATCACCGCGCTGCTCAACCTGGAACATCGCGGTGCTCAGGGCGCCGAACCGCGCAGCGGTGACGGTGCGGGCATCCTGATTCAGGTCCCCGACCAATTCCTGCGGGAGGTCGTCGATTTCGAGTTGCCCGCCCCGGGCAGCTACGCCACGGGTATCGCCTTCCTGCCGCAGTCGTCCAAGGACGCCGCCGCGGCGTGCGCGGCCGTCGAGAAGATCGCCGAATCCGAAGGGCTGCAGGTACTGGGCTGGCGGCACGTGCCGACCGACGATTCGTCGCTGGGCGCGTTGTCCCGCGACGCCATGCCCACCTTCCGCCAGGTGTTCATGGCGGGCGCCTCCGGCATGAGCCTGGAGCGCCGCGCCTACATCGTGCGCAAGCGCGCCGAACACGAACTCGGCACCAAGGGCCCCGGTCAGGACGGACCCGGCCGCGAGACGGTGTACTTCCCGAGCCTGTCCGGGCAGACCTTCGTCTACAAGGGCATGCTGACCACCCCGCAGCTCAAGGCTTTCTACCTGGACCTGCAAGACGACCGGCTGACCAGCGCGCTGGGCATCGTGCACTCGCGGTTCTCCACCAACACCTTCCCGTCGTGGCCGCTGGCGCATCCGTTCCGGCGCATCGCCCACAACGGCGAGATCAACACCGTCACCGGCAACGAGAACTGGATGCGGGCACGTGAAGCGTTGATCAAGACCGACGTGTTCGGGTCGACGGACGACGTGGAGAAGCTGTTCCCGATCTGCACTCCGGGCGCGTCGGATACCGCGCGGTTCGACGAGGTCGTCGAATTGCTTCACCTCGGTGGCCGCAGCCTGGCCCACGCGGTGCTGATGATGATCCCCGAGGCGTGGGAACGCAATGAATCGATGGACCCCGCCCGGCGCGCGTTCTACCAGTACCACGCTTCTTTGATGGAGCCCTGGGACGGACCGGCGTCGATCACGTTCACCGACGGCACCATCGTCGGCGCTGTGCTGGACCGCAACGGCTTACGGCCGTCGCGGATCTGGGTCACCGAAGACGGCTTGGTGGTGATGGCGTCCGAAGCCGGCGTGCTGGACCTCGACCCGTCCACGGTGGTCAAGCGGATGCGGCTGCAGCCCGGCCGGATGTTTCTGGTGGACACCACCCAGGGCCGCATCGTCGCCGACGAGGAGATCAAGGCGGAACTGGCTGCCGAGCACCCCTACCAGGAGTGGCTCGACAAGGGCTTGGTGCCGATCGAGAAACTGCCCGAAAGCAAGCAAGTCCGGATGTCGCACGACCGACTTGTCATGCGGCAGTTGGCCTTTGGCTACACCTACGAAGAGCTCAACCTGCTGGTTGCGCCGATGGCCCGCACCGGCGCCGAGCCGATCGGCTCGATGGGCACCGACACCCCCGTCGCGGTGCTGTCGCGGCGTCCCCGGATGCTCTTCGACTACTTCCAGCAGTTGTTCGCTCAGGTGACCAACCCGCCGCTGGACGCCATCCGGGAAGAGGTGGTGACCAGCTTGCAGGGCACCACCGGTGGTGAGCGCGACCTGCTCACCCCGACGGAGGAATCCTGTCACCAGATCGTGCTGCAGCAGCCGATCCTGAGTAACTACGAGCTGGCCAAGCTGATCAACCTCGACCCTGACGACGAGGTCAACGGGCGCCCGCATGGCATGTGCTCCAAGGTCATTCACTGTCTCTACCCGGTCGCCGAAGGCGGCACCGGGTTGGCCGAGGCGCTGACCGATATTCGTGCGCAGGCCTCGGCGGCCATTGCCGACGGCGCGCGGCTGATCATCCTGTCCGACCGCGACTCCAACGAGCAACTGGCGCCCATCCCGTCGTTGCTTGCCGTCGCGGCGGTGCACCACCACCTGGTGCGCGACCGGACCCGCACCCATGTCGGGCTGGTGGTCGAATCCGGTGACGCCCGCGAGGTGCACCACATGGCGATGCTGGTCGGCTGCGGAGCCGCCGCGGTCAACCCGTACCTGGCCTTCGAGTCCATCGAGGACATGCTCGACCGGGGCGTCTTCGACGGCGTGGACCGCGAGACCGCGCTGAAGAATTACGTCAAAGCCGCCGGCAAGGGCGTGCTGAAAGTCATGTCCAAGATGGGCATTTCGACGCTGGCCTCCTACACCGGCGCGCAGCTGTTCCAGGCGGTCGGCGTGTCCGAGGAGGTGCTCGACGAGTACTTCACCGGCATGAGCTGCCCGGTCGGCGGCATCACACTGGACGACATCGCCGCCGACGTCGCTACCCGCCACAAGTTGGCCTACCTGGAGCGGCCCGACGAGCGTGCGCACCGCGAACTCGAGGTGGGCGGTGAGTACCAGTGGCGCCGCGAGGGCGAGTACCACTTGTTCAACCCCGAGACGGTGTTCAAGCTGCAGCACTCCACCCGCACCGGGCAGTACAAGATCTTCAAGGACTACACCCGTCTGATCGACGACCAGAGCGAGCGGATGGCCTCGCTGCGCGGATTGCTGAAATTCCGTGCCGGCGTACGCCCCCCGGTTCCGCTGGACGAGGTCGAACCGGCCAGCGAGATCGTCAAGCGCTTCTCGACGGGGGCGATGAGCTACGGCTCGATCTCCGCCGAAGCCCACGAAACACTCGCCATCGCCATGAACCGGCTGGGCGGCCGCTCCAACAGCGGTGAAGGCGGCGAGGACGTCAAACGCTTCGAACGCGACCCCAACGGGGACTGGCGCCGCAGCGCGATCAAGCAGGTGGCCTCGGCCCGGTTCGGCGTCACCTCGCACTACCTGACCAACTGCACCGACATCCAGATCAAGATGGCCCAAGGGGCGAAACCCGGTGAGGGCGGCCAGCTTCCGGGGCACAAGGTGTACCCGTGGGTGGCCGAGGTCCGGCACTCCACGCCCGGGGTGGGGCTGATCTCGCCGCCGCCGCACCACGACATCTACTCCATCGAGGACCTGGCTCAGCTGATCCACGACCTGAAGAACGCCAACCCGTCCGCGCGGGTGCACGTCAAGCTGGTCTCGGAGAACGGCGTCGGCACCGTCGCAGCGGGCGTGTCGAAGGCACACGCCGATGTCGTCCTGATCTCCGGACACGACGGCGGCACCGGCGCGACGCCGCTGACGTCGATGAAGCACGCCGGCGCGCCCTGGGAGCTGGGACTGGCCGAGACGCAGCAGACGTTGCTGCTCAACGGTTTACGCGACCGGATCGTGGTCCAGGTGGACGGCCAGCTCAAGACCGGCCGCGACGTGATGATCGGAGCCTTGCTCGGTGCCGAGGAGTTCGGCTTCTCCACCGCGCCGCTGGTGGTGTCGGGCTGCATCATGATGCGGGTCTGCCACCTCGACACCTGCCCGGTGGGCGTGGCCACCCAGAACCCGGTGCTGCGCGAGCGATTCGCCGGCAAGCCCGAGTTCGTGGAGAACTTCTTCATGTTCATCGCCGAAGAGGTCCGCGAGTACATGGCGCAGTTGGGTTTCCGTACCTTCAACGAAGCCGTCGGGCAGGTCGGTGCACTGGACACCACGCTGGCCCGCGCGCACTGGAAGGCCCACCGGCTGGACCTGACACCGGTTCTGCACGAGCCGGAGTCGGCGTTCATGAACCAGGACCTGTATTGCAGCTCGCGTCAGGACCACGGTCTGGACAAGGCGCTCGACCAGCAGCTGATCGTCATGAGCAGGGAGGCGCTGGATTCGCAGAAACCGGTCCGCTTCTCGACCACCATCAGCAACGTCAACCGCACGGTCGGCACCATGCTGGGCCACGAGGTCACCAAAGCCTATGGGGGCCAAGGCCTGCCGGACGGCACCATCGACATCACGTTCGACGGATCGGCCGGCAACAGCTTCGGCGCCTTCGTGCCCAAAGGCATCACCTTGCGGATCTACGGTGACGCCAACGACTACGTCGGCAAGGGCCTGTCGGGCGGACGCATCGTGGTGCGGCCGTCGGACAATGCACCGACTGACTACGTGGCCGAAGACAACATCATCGGCGGCAACGTCATCCTGTTCGGCGCCACCAGCGGAGAGGTTTACCTGCGCGGTGTCGTCGGTGAACGCTTCGCCGTCCGCAACTCCGGCGCGCATGCGGTGGTCGAGGGCGTGGGTGACCACGGCTGCGAGTACATGACCGGCGGCCGGGTGGTCATCCTCGGCAGCACCGGCCGCAACTTCGCCGCCGGCATGTCGGGTGGGGTGGCCTACGTATACGACCCGGACGGCGCACTGCCCGCCAACCTCAATCCCGAAATGGTCGAGCTGGAGAGCATCGACGAAGACGACGTCGACTTCCTGCACGGCATCATTCAGGCCCACGTCGACGCTACCGATTCGGCTGTGGGACAGCGGATCCTGGCTGACTGGGCCGCGCAACACCGGCACTTTGCCAAGGTGATGCCGCGCGACTACAAGCGGGTGCTGCAGGCCATCGCCGAAGCCGAACGCGACGGTGTAGATGTGGACAAAGCGATCATGGCGGCATCACATGGCTGATCCGAGCGGCTTCCTGAAATACACCCACCGGGAGTTGCCGTCGCGTCGGCCGGTGCCGTTGCGACTGCGCGACTGGAACGAGGTCTACGAGGACTTCAGCGAAGGGGCGGTGCGCGAGCAGGCCACCCGTTGCATGGATTGCGGTATTCCGTTCTGCCACAACGGCTGTCCGCTGGGCAACTTGATCCCGGAGTGGAACGACCTGGTGCGCAACGGTCGGTGGCGCGATGCGATCGAACGGCTGCACGCCACCAACAACTTCCCTGACTTCACCGGGCGGTTGTGTCCGGCGCCGTGCGAGCCGGCGTGCGTGCTGGGCATCAACCAAGATCCCGTGACGATCAAGCAGATCGAGCTCGAGATCATCGACCGCGCCTTCGAGGAAGGCTTCGTCAAGCCGCTGCCGCCCGAGGAGTTGACCGGGAAGAAGGTCGCCATCGTGGGTTCGGGCCCGGCCGGGCTGGCCGCGGCGCAGCAGCTCACCCGCGCCGGTCACCACGTGACCGTCTTCGAGCGCGACGACCGCATCGGTGGCCTACTGCGGTACGGCATTCCCGAGTTCAAGATGGAAAAGCGGGTCCTGGACCGGCGGTTGGAGCAGATGCGGGCCGAAGGCACCGAGTTCCGCACGGGCGTCAACGTCGGGGTGGACATCACCGTCGAACAGTTGCGCGCCGACTTCGACGCGGTGGTGCTGGCCGGCGGTGCGACCGCCGCCCGCGACCTCCCGGTCCCCGGGCGGGATCTGGACGGCATCCACCAGGCGATGGAGTACCTGCCCTGGGCCAACCGGGTCCAGGAAGGCGATGACGTGCTGGGGCCCGACGGCGAGCCGCCGATCACCGCCCGCGGCAAGAAGGTCATCATCATCGGCGGTGGTGACACCGGCGCTGACTGCCTCGGTACCGCGCACCGCCAGGGCGCGGCAAGCATCCACCAGTTCGAGATCATGCCCCGCCCGCCCGAGACCCGCGCGGCGTCCACCCCCTGGCCGACCTACCCGCTGATGTACCGGGTGTCGTCGGCACACGAAGAGGGCGGCGAGCGCGTCTTCTCGGTCAACACCGAGGAGTTCCTCGGCCAGGACGGCCGCGTCTGCGCCCTCAAGGCGCACGAAGTGCGCATGCAAGACGGCAAGTTCGTCAAGGTCGAAGGATCGGACTTCGAACTGGAGGCCGACTTGGTTTTGCTGGCGATGGGATTCGTCGGACCGGAGAAGCCCGGGCTGCTGACCGACCTCGAAGTGAAGCTGACCGAGCGCGGCAACGTGGCTCGCGGCGACGACTTCGACACCTCGGTTCCCGGCGTTTTCGTTGCCGGCGACATGGGTCGCGGCCAGTCGTTGATCGTTTGGGCGATTGCTGAAGGCAGGGCCGCGGCCCAGGGTGTGGACCGGTACCTGATGGGGGTCAGCGCACTCCCGGCGCCGATCAAGCCCACCGCCGCTCCGCTCCAGTAGTCACAGCAGCCACACCAGAAACACGCGGTGTTTCGCTCGGCGCGTCGGCTCGTGTTTGCCGGAACCCAGGTGTCTAATAGTCGCTTGTGGGTTGAGTCACATAGTGGGCATGTGTCATAACCCGGCTGAGATGTTCGATCGCAGGGAGTGTCACTGTGCGTACCAACCCATTACCCCGGTCACGGATGGGCCGAATCGCCTGGTCATGGTTCCGCCACCCAGTGAAGAGTCACGAATTTCCCGCCAGACATGAGCGTCTGGTCACCGCCGAAGATCTGCTCCGCTTCGCGGTGTGACTACGCCAAACTTTTAGTCACACGCGCGAAGGAGGTTTGCTGCGGCTAGGAGGCGAGCAAGCCGGAATCCCGGATCGCCTCGGCAAGCGGTTCCAGCACCTTGGGGTCGTGGGGCGGCGTGATGTAGACGATCCCCAAGTCGAGTCCTTCGGCCGCCAGCCCGGCCGCCTGCTCGATGACTTGGCCGAAGTTGCGGTCGTTGTCCAGCCGGAGATGAGCCGACAACATGATCTCTTTCGGGTCGCGCCCGATATCGGCGCAGTGGGAGGCCAGGACGTCGCGCTTGCGGGCGAACTCTTCGGGCGTGCCGCCGACGAAATTCCAGTGCTGGGCGTAGCGCGCGGTGATCCGTAGCGTGCGCTTTTCTCCGTTACCGCCGATACAGATGGGCGGGTGCGGCCGCTGTGGTCCCTTCGGCTCGTTGCGCGCGTCCTTGAGCTGATAGAACTTGCCGTCGAACGTGGTGGTCTCCTTGCTGAGCAGGCTGGTGATCACCTCGCACGCCTCCTCGAACCGGTCGAAGCGCTCCTTGATGGTGCCCAATTCGATGCCGTAGGCGCCCGACTCCTCCTCGTTCCAGCCGGCGCCGATGCCCAGTTCCAGCCGTCCGTTGGAGATGACGTCCAGGGCGGCGGCCATGTTGGCCAATACCGCGGGATGGCGGTAGTGGATGCCGGTGACGAGCGTGCCCAGCCGGAGCCGGGTGGTCGCCTGGGCCAGCGCGGTCAGTGTCGTCCAGCCCTCCAGGCAGGGGCCGGCGGAGTCGCTGAAGATGGGATAGAAGTGATCGAAGGTCCACCCGGATTCGAAGACGTCGATGTCGTCGGCCGCGGTCCAGACGGCCAGCATGTCCGCCCAGGTGGTGTCTTGGGGTGAGGTCTTGAAAGCGAATCGCATGACATCGACCGTAGGCCAGTTTCCTGTGGCCGAACTAGACTCGAGCGAACGATGAGCTGTGCCCTGGGAATCGACACCAAGATCACGCTGCTGGCGACCGGACTGATCTTTCTGCTGGCGCTGGTTCTCGGGGTCTGGAAGTACCGGCAGATCATGACCACCGCCGAGCATCGCGCCCATCCGTACGTCGACATCGCCCACCGGGCCGCGCTGCTGTACGCCTTCGCCACCCTGCTGACGGCGGCGTTCGTGGAACTGAGTGCGTGGCCAACGTGGGTCAACCTCACCGCCGCGATGGTGGTGGTCTTCTTCTTCGTCGCCGCCATCGGCAGCTACATTCTGCACGGCGCGCGCCGGGACACCGAGAACCAATTCGACCCTCCCCCGCCGGGCACCGGGCTGGCGATGTGGTCGCTCATCCTCGGCGAGATCGGCGGCTTCGGAGTCGTTTTCGCCGGCTTCATCGACGGGCAGTTCCTCTGATGGACCCGGTGATCGCGCTGCGCCAGATCGCCTATTACCGGGACCGCAAGAGGGATGATCCCCGTCGCGTCATGGCCTATCGCAACGCCGCCGACATCATCGAAAAGCTCGACGAGGCCACCCGGGAACGGCACGGGCAGGCCAACAGCTGGCAGACGCTGCCGGGCATCGGCCCGAAAACGGCCAAGGTGATCGACCAGGCGTGGTCCGGGCGGGAGCCCGACCTACTCGTCGAATTGCGTTCTGCCGCGCAAGATCTGGGCGGCGGAGATCTCCGCGCCGCGCTGCGCGGCGACCTGCATCTGCATTCGAACTGGTCGGACGGATCGGCGCCCATCGAGGAGATGATGGCGACCGCGGCGGCTCTGGGGCATGAGTACTGCGCGCTGACCGACCACTCGCCGCGGCTGACCATCGCCAACGGGCTCTCACCCGAACGCCTGCGCAAACAGCTCGACGTGATCGACGAACTGCGCGAGCAGTTCGCCCCGATGCGCATCCTGACCGGGATCGAGGTCGACATCCTTGATGACGGCAGCCTGGATCAGGAGCCCGAGTTGCTGGAGCGGCTGGACATCGTGGTGGCCAGCGTGCACTCCAAGCTGTCGATGGACGCCGCGGCGATGACGCGCCGCATGGTGCGCGCGGTGTCCAACGAACACACCAATGTGCTGGGCCACTGCACCGGCCGGCTGGTTGCGGGCAACCGCGGGATTCGGCCCGAGTCGAAATTCGACGCCGAGGCGGTATTCACCGCGTGTCGCGACCACGGCACCGCGGTCGAGATCAACTCGCGCCCGGAGCGACGAGATCCGCCCACCCGCCTGTTGCACCTGGCGCGCGACCTCGGCTGTGTGTTCAGCATCGACACCGACGCGCACGCGCCCGGCCAGTTGGACTTCCTGGGTTATGGCGCGCAGCGGGCGCTGGACGCGGAGATCGACGCCGAGCGCATCGTGAACACCTGGCCCGTGGAAGAGCTGCTGGACTGGTCAGTCCGGTAGGTGTGGCATCTCCAAACCCGGGTCGCGCCCGACCAATACCGCGCGGGTGACCGCGGCCTTGCCGTAGCGATGCCGGATCCGGTCCACCGCCGCGTCGATCGCCGGGGATTCCCCGTCGAACGGGAGCATCAGCTGCTGGGCGCCGCTGCGGTCGATGCCCGAAACCGCGAATCCGACCAGAGTCAAACCGCGCTGCGCGATGTCGGGCTGGGCGGCGGCGAGTAGTCGGCGCGCCGCGGCGAGGATGGGCTGCGTCGCGGAGGTGGCCTGCGGCAGCGTGTGCGAGCGGGTCGCGCGGGTGAAGTCGTCGAACCGCAACCGCAACACCACGGTGCGGCCGGTGCGACCGGCCGCGCGCATCCGGGTGGTGATGCGGTCGATTAGCGTGATCACCACCGCGTCGAGTTCGGCCGGTGACATGGTGTTGCCGCGGCGCCCGAGCGCGCGCTGGGCGCCCACCGAGCGCCGACGCACCCCGGTGACGACCCGGCGCCGATCGATGTTGCGGGACAGGGCATACAGTTGGCGGCCCATGGCACCGCCGACCATGGACGCTAGCGTCGATTCGCCGAGTTCGGCGACGTCGGCAACCGTCCGCACGCCATGGGCTTGCAGCTTCTCGGCGGTCTTGGCGCCCACCCCCCACAACCGGCGCACCGGCAGCGGATGCAGGAAGGCCAGTTCCTGGTCGGGTGGGACCAGCAGCAGCCCGTCGGGTTTGGCTTCCTGGCTGGCCACTTTGGCCAGGAACTTGGTGCGGGCCACGCCGACGGTGATCGGCAATCCCACCAGCTCGCGCACCTCGGCGCGCAATTGTGCCGCGATCTGCACCGGTGTGCCCGACACCCGGCGTAAGCCGCTGACATCGAGAAACGCCTCGTCCACCGAGACCGGCTCGACGAGTGGGGTGCAGTGCCGGAACACCTCGAAGACGGCATCACTGGCGCGCGAGTAAGCGCTCATCCGCGGCGGCACCACGACCGCGTGCGGACACAGCCGCAGAGCCTGGGCGCCGCCCATCGCGGTTCGCACGCCGTACGCCTTGGCCTCGTAGCTGGCCGCCAGCACGACGCCGCCCCCGACGATCACCGGCCGGCCCCGCAACGTCGGGTCATCCCGTTGCTCGACGGAGGCGTAGAACGAGTCCAGATCCGCGTGCAGGATGGACGCCTCGCACCGCACGAACATATGTTCGCATAGCGGGCTGACACGCCGCAGCGTGCGGGTTGCTAGCTGCCGGAACTGACGACCACGATGCCGTCGTCGTCGCTGTAGGCAATGTCGCCCGAGGCGAAGGTGACGCCGCCCAAGGTCAGTTCCACGTCGCGTTCACCGGCGCCGGTCTTGGTGCTCTTGCGGGGATTGGTCCCCAGCGCCTTGATACCGATGTCGATGCCGCGTAGCGCGGCGGCGTCGCGCACCGCTCCGTTGACGACGAGCCCGGCCCAGCCGTTGGAGCGGGCCAGTTCGGCGATGACATCCCCGACCAGGGCGGTGTGCAGCGAGCCGTCGCCGTCGATCACCAGCACACCGCCATCGCCCGGCTCGGAGAGCACCGACTTGAGCAGTGCGTTGTCTTGGAAACACCGCACCGTGGTGACGGGGCCGGCGAACTCGGTATGACCGCCGAATTGGCGGAACTGGAGATCACAGCTGCGTACATCGGGCCCGATGTCGTCGACCAGATCGGCGGTGGCCCGGAAGGACACGGTCATGCTGCTCAGCCGCGGCGCAGCTGCCGCACCAGCAGGATGGCCAGCAGGCTCAGTGCGAGCGCAACCACCAGTGGCACCGGCGACTGCAGCGCGGACGACGGCGACGCGTCCCGGGGCAGGGGATCGTTGGCGTGGTCAACTGTTGACTTGGCTTGAGCGGCAGCATCTTTGGCGGCAGCGGCCAATTGACCGTTGGTCTCGGCGCGATGCTGCACGCCGAGGATCTCGTCGGCCAGCGTCGGCGGCGCCGACTCGGAGGTTTCGGCGGGCGCGTTGTCAGCCGGCGCCTGCTCAACAGGTACTTTCTCGGGCGCTTTCTTGGCGGGGGCCTTCTTGGCGGGCGCTTTCTTCGCGGGGGCCTTCTTGGCGGGCGCTTTGGCGGCCTTCTTGGCGGGTTGCTTCTTGGCTGGCGGTGTCGGGGTCACGTCCGATTCGCCCTCGGGTCGATCTTGCGGGTCTGCCATGCGGCCGCTCCTTTGAGCTGTGTCGTCGCTGAATGAGTCCATGAATGCTTGGGTCCCATCATGCCAGGACGGGTTACCGCCGCCGGGGCGGCAGAGGCACCTACCGACGCCGCCGCGCGGACCAGAAGGCGACGACGGCCACCGACACCACCGCTCCCACCGCGAATGGCCACGCCGGTAGATCACTGTCGTCCTGGGGAGGGGATGCCGACGGACCCGGCGTGCCGGTGCCGGGCACGCTCAGCCGGAATGACCAGGACCCGGGGACCACGTGCCCGTCGGCCGAGGTGACTCGGTAGTTCACGGTGTACGTGCCGACTGGCCCGAGGGGCCGCACACCGACGCTGACGACGGCGCCCTGCACGCTCGGGTCACCCGTCGACCACAGGTTTTCGTCTGGGCCGACGACGGTCATGGCCGCGAACGCCGTCTGGAGTCGCTCGTTGAAGGTGGCGCTCACGGTGGCCGGCCCCGATGCCACGACGGCGTTGTCGGCCGGGTCCGTCGCCACCCGGGTCGCGTGGGCGCTGGCCACCCCGGCCGCCAGCGTTGCGCTCACGGTGAGGCCGGCCAACAACACGCCCAACCAAACGAGCGGCGCCAGCCGTCGCAGCCCGTTCATGTGCGCCTCCGCAGCGTGAGACCGATACCCATGGCACCGATTATCAAGGCCGTTCCACCCAGCCAGCGCGCGGTGTTGTCGGCGCGCGGATGCCGCGGATCGGTCGAGGCGACAACCCGATCCGCCGGCGGCTGTGACGCTGGCGCCGCCGCACCCGCCGTGAGGGTGAGCAGCGGTGCGGGATGTTCGGGTTCCGCGCCGCCCGGCAGCGGCGGCTGGTCCCACTTGACGACCAGCCCATCGGAGTAGGTCTGAGTGGTGGGGAAGCTGACCGTGGCGGCATCGGGCAGCCGTAAGGAGATGCGGAACAGCCCGAATTGATCGGGCGGTACACCACCGTTGGGCGCGGCGGTCCAGGTCACCGAGCGAACACCGCCCGACGCGATGTCGCGGTCGAGCGTGGCGGTCCACCCGGGCACGGCTTCGGCGCGGGCCGAGCCGACAATGGGCAACGCAACGGTGAGCGCGGTGGTGGCGGCGCTGGTCGCGGACTCGTTGGGCACCTGAAAGGTGACGACCGCCATGGCCCCACGCACGGCCTGGTCACTGCTGGCGCGCACATGTGCCCACACCGGCGACGCCAGGGCAACCGAGCCGAGCCACAACACGGCGGCCACGCTCATCACACGCACGGGCATAGCGGCGACGTGCGTCAGCTCAACCCAAGCCGAGCCATCAGGTCTGCTTCGATCCCGTCGAGCTGCGCGGAGATGGCCGTGTGCGCGGTGCGGCGACGCGCCGCAGGCATGTTCTCGGCGGCCGTGACGGCGGCGGACAGATCGCTGAGCCGTTCGGATATGGCTGAGGCGAATTGCTTGGTCTCCGCGTCTTTGGGCTTCTTGTCCTGCACCATCCGCAGGGATTGCTCCGCGCCGGCGATGCGGGCCGACAACCTTGCGCCGTGGCCGGAGAACTGCCCGATCTGGGCCAGGGGGATGCCGAGTTGGTCGGCGCGCCGCTGATCGATCAGCCCCCGCGCCGCGATGGCCGCGCGGTAGATCACGGGCGTCAGAATCGGCGCCAGCAGCCGGGACACGGTCAGTACCCGGCGAATTCGCGTAGGGGAGAACACTTTTCCCTCGCGGGCTGCCTTGAGTTGGGTCTCGGCAACCCGCAATGCCGCCCGATCGCTGTCGCGCTGAGCTTTGAGCTGCGCCTTGAGCGCCTTGTCGGCGGCCCGCTGGGCGGCTTTGAAGCGGCGCGCTTCGTTCCTGGCGAGTAGCTTGGCCTCCAGCTTGGCGCGAGTCTTGATCGCACGGACCTCGGCGCGACGGGTCGCACGGCTCTTTCGCTTGCGAAACAGGGCCATCCCCGGACGCCTCCCGGTATCTCGTGAACAATCGCGGTGCGTGTGAACGCTGGGCCAACCCTAATCGGAGTCAGCCGTCCGCAACGTGTCAGGTCCGGGTGACGGCTGGAGCTAGGCGTCGAGCCGCTCGGCTTGGCGCAACTCCTCGATCCGCTCGACGATCTGCTGCTGAGCGTCCTGGGACAGCCCTTGGGCGCGCTCGGCGATACGGCGCACCCCGTCCTGACGGGTGGCGGCGAGCCACTGCAGTTCCTTGTCGAGCTTCTCGTAGTACTCGTCGTCCGTGAAGTACGCCGGCTTGATGCGGAAGAAATTCGCCAGCGCCGCCATGGTCGCGGAGGACGGGTTCGTGCGGTTGCCTGAACGTAGCTGCGACAGGTACGGAGCCGACATCGTGATGCCCTCTGCCTTGAGCGCGGCAATCACCTCTGCGGAGGTGTGGGGTCCACGACCGGGGGGATACACCGTGTCGAACAGGCGGTTCAAGCGCGCAGCGAACGTCGTGCTCATCGATATGACCTCCACCGGAGTGAAAGAAGCGGAACAGTTAGCAAAAGCTATTTGCTGATCATGGTAGCGAGAAACTCTTGGCACAACCACTTGCAAACCTCACGATAGCGGGTACGGACGATGGGGCCGGCCATTGCAGCAGCCCCCGCCGAGCATCCAAGTGATTTGGCGAAGTGTCCATACATCGAGCGAATTTCACAGGTTATCCGCAGAATTCCGCGCGAGAGGCGGCGCAGCGACGCGGCCGACCCGGCATCGGCCAAGGCGCCGCGCGGGCCTATTAACGCGCGTTCAGCGGACTCTCGGCAACCGGCATCCCGCAGAAAACCTGCCAAAAGTATCTTTGCTGTCCGGCTCCGGTCGGGCAGTTTGAGGCGGCCGCCGAAGGACCCGGAGACCACTGCCGGTCACCGACGGGAAGCATTCAGAATCAGGCGGGCGTCTATCCGGCGCCGTCGCGCACCGGTCCGGTAACGTCCTGCGGCCCGGCAACCGCCGGCGCCGTCGCACGTCGCCGCCGCAGGGTTTGCGCCAATCTTGCCGAGCCAACCCCGACGACAGCCGCCAGCGCCACGCCTGCCGTCACCGCGATGGCCACCGAACGCCAGCCCAGCGCGCTGTCGAAGAGGATCCACAGACCGAAAAGGAGGAACAGCAGGCTGGCCAGAATGTGCAGCACACCATCGGGCAGGCGTCGGTGCAGGAACAAGCCCGCGACGATGGCCAATCCGTCGGCCAGGATCATGCCGAGCGTCGACCCGACCCACACGCCGACCCAGTCGTGGTTACTGGCCAAGGTCAGCGTCGCCAGCGTCGTTTTGTCGCTCATCTCGGCCAGCACGAACGACGACACAACGGTCAGCAGGGCGAAGCGCGGCTCGCCACCGGCCGACAACTTGTCCTCGCCGTGGCTGCCCTCTCGCCACGCCCAGATGGCGAAAAGCAGGAACGCGATGGCGGACGCGAAGGCCATCGGCCGCGACGGCAGGGTGGCGCCGAGAAAGTGACCGATCGTCACGGACACGCCATGCACCGTGCAGGAGGCGATGGCGACACCCGCCAGCACGACCCACCACCGATACCGCAGGGCGTAGGTCATCGTGATCAGCTGAGATCTGTCGCCGAGTTCGGCGAGGAATACCACGCCCAGACTGAGCAGTGTTGCGGCGAGCATTGCAGGCGACCTTTCGACGCGCGGGCAGTGTCTGTCTAAGTCGATCGAGACACTGCACATCGGTCGAAGGTCTCGCCCACCGTCCTTTCGAACGGTTCGCCGGCCGGGCTTTCGCCAGTATGTCGACGCGACGATTCGGGGCTACTCCCCTTCGCTAACGCATCCCAGGCTAGCGGGCACCATTGATCTTTGCCAGGACGGCGACGAAGTTCGGGTACCCGTATTAATTCCTTTGAATTGGCTTATGCCGCAAGCAGCATTGCCAGAATGGCGGTGTCGGGATGGCTGATCGGGTCAACACCGACGCGGCTCACCATCGACGTAATGGTGCCGTCGGCTTCGGCTTCCACCCATGCCGCCCGGTGTTCCAGTCCCAGATAGGGCAGACCGGGCAGGAGCACGCATCCGGAGGCGGCGCCGGTGCACTCGGGCAGGGACGGTGTGGTCTCCGAGGGCGGGTGCAACATCAACAGCGCCGGCGGTTGGTGCTCGGCGAAATAGCCTGGCTGTATTGCTGATTCACCGAAGACGGTGCCCTCGGCCAATACCAGGCCGACGGTGCCTGGCTCGGGTTCGTCGGGCAGTTCCTCCCGGGCGCCGAACACCGTTGTGGTCGAGAGCAACCCGGGCAACGAGGCGACCCGTACCGCGACCATCAGTAGTTGCGCCCATTCCTTCGTCGAGTCCGGCCAACGGCCGGAGATGACAAACCCTTTCAGGGCACCACGAGAATGAAAGGGAGCAACCCCTATCGGCTGACCCGATCCTGCGTCCATCTGGCCCCTCCGCGACGCCTCCGCCCGAATTAACCACGCTGGTAGTTCGCTAATGGTATCTCGAATGATCAAGCATGCGCGGGGTTTACGCGCGGTGCAACTCGACACGGCTATGCCCGGGTGGGGCAGAAATGCCGGGACGGCCGCGCTAAAAGCCAAGGGCGCCGCGCAAACTCGCGCGACGCCCTGGGCAGGGGTGGTGTCGAGGTCAGCCGAAAATAAGGCCTGCGGTTTTGGTGGTCGCCGCCTCGTAGCGCGACTGGACGTCGGCCCAGTTGACCACGTTCCAGAACGCCTTGACGTAGTCGGCCTTGACGTTCTTGTACTGCAAGTAGAAGGCGTGTTCCCACATGTCGACCTGCAGCAGCGGGATGATGCCCAACGGAATGTTGCCCTGCTGGTCGTAGAGCTGGAACGTCAGCAGCTTGCCGCCCAGGGTGTCGTAGGCCAAGACCGCCCAACCCGAGCCCTGCAAGCCGTTGGCGGCCGCGCTGAACTGGGCACGGAACTTGTCGAACGATCCGAACGCGTCATCGATGGCGGCGGCGAGTTCGCCGACCGGCTTGTCGCCTCCATTGGGAGACAGATTCTTCCACCAGATGGAGTGGTTGACGTGACCGCCGAGGTGGAAAGCGAGGTTCTTTTCGTTGAGGAAGATCGCGGAGTGGTCGTCCTTGGCGCGCGCCTCTTCGAGCTTGGCGAGCGCGTCGTTCACGCCCTTGACATAGGTGGCGTGGTGCTTGCTGTGGTGGACCTCGTTGATCTGACCGGAAATGTGCGGTTCCAGGGCTCCGTAGTCCCAGTCCAAGTCGGGCAAGGTGTATTCAGCCACGGCATTCCTTCCTTGAGTGATCGTTAGTGCTCGTCGTGTGACGCGTCAGTCGCAGGTTCCGCCGCGCGGACGCCTAGCGTAATCAACCCTGCTGCAAGACCGCGCGCGCCGCAAGGAAGAGCCCCGGGGACCCGGACAGGGTCACCGCGGTCGACGAGTTCACGACAACGCGATAAGCGCGAGAATGGCGAGCAACGCCAAAGCGATCAGGCCGGCACGTAAAGCGGCGACGACATAGGCATGGTTCCAGACGGGCGAGCCGGAGTACGACTTCGACGGTGTTGATCCGGGACCAAACGAATGTGTGGCCATCCACTGCCTTTCACCTGCAGCCACCCCGCAAGTGAGGTGGGTCACAACAAGTATTGCGTCGCAGATCATAGCGCTAAGTGGACGGCTGGGGAAAGTGGCCGGCGACGGGGCGATTGGAGCATGCCGCTCACGCCGGACCCCCGCACGCGGAGAAAGTTTCCAAATCGGGTGTTTAAGTTTGTTGGCGTTTGGGTACTAGCATTGAGCGCTGCGAAAGATTTCGCTCAAGTGAATGCTGGGCTGTCGAAAGATGGCCGCCACCGGCGCGGGTTATCCACAATCGTTTTCCGATTTTGGCCGATAGAGGCCGGGATGCGCATGCCGTAATCACCCCTGTCTTTGTGGATAAACTTGTGGAAACTGTGGATAGCTATTAGTAGCTGAGCGTTGCGGCGCTCGCCGCGCGACGATCTGGTTAACCCCCGCTCCTCCTCGGCCCGCGTGCCGCGGCCCGCATCGTCGCAGACTGGGTTTGATTGCCCTGCTCCTCCTCGGCCCGCGTGCCGCGGCCCGCATCGTCGCAGACTCGGTTTGATTGCCCTGCTCCTCCTCGGCCCGCGTGCCGCGGCCCGCATCGTCGCAGACTCGGTTTGATTGCCCCGCTCCTCCTCGGCCCGCGTGCCGCGGGCCGCATCGTCGCAGGGCTAGTCTGGTGCCGTGATCCAGGTGTGCTCCCAGTGCGGCACCCGGTGGAACGTCCGGGACCGACAGCGGCAGTGGTGCCCCCGTTGCCGCGGGGCGCTGATGGCACCGCTCACCGACATGCCGCCTGCCGACCCCCGTTGGCGCACACCCACCGCACCGCAGATGCCTGCGGCGCCCACCATGCAACGCACCGCCCCGCGGCTGCCACCCGGATTCCGCTGGATCGCCGTCCGTCCGGGCGCCGCACCGCCCCCACGGCGCGGCCGGCGCGTGCGTGGCCCGACTCCCCGCTACGCCGTCATTCCACGCTGGGGTCTCGTCGACCGCGTCGAGCAGGCCGCGCCTGCCCCGGATGCCGCTGCCAAAGCCGCGCCGTCGATACCCAAGGTGCGCACCGCGCTGTTCGCCAGCCTGCTTGTGCTTTGCCTCGCGGCATTGGTGTTCGTCGTGCGCTACATCCTGCTCATCATCAACCGCAACACCCTGCTCAACTCATGGGTAGCCGGCGGCATCACCTGGCTTGGCGTGGCGGTCAGCGTGGCCGCGCTGGCGGCGGTGGGCACCAGCGCCGTGCTGTTGATCCGATGGCTCATCGCCCGCCGCACGGCCGCGTTCGGGCATCACGATCTGCCCGACCATCGCTCGCACCGTTCGTTGTGGGCGGGCTGCCTGGTGCCGTTGGTCAACCTGTTCTGGGCGCCGGTCTACGTCATCGAGCTGGCGCTCGTCGAAGACCACTACGAACGCGTGCGCAGACCGATCCTGGTCTGGTGGATCCTGTGGGTTGTCAGTTACCTGATCTCGCTGTTCGCCATCGGCACCAGCTGGGTCTCCGACGCCCAGGGCATCGCCAACAACACCGTCATGATGGTCCTGGCATACCTGTGTGCGGCGGCCACCCTGGCCGCTGCGGCGCGGGTCTTCGAGGAATTCGAGCGCAAACCCGTCGAGCGGCCCGCGCATCGTTGGCTGTTCGTCGAGCCGGACTCCGCGGAGCGGCCGAACTCATCCGCATCCGCCGGTGCAGTTGAGTTAGAGGGTCGGGAACCGGCAGCATAGTGGGCATGGTCTGGGCCGACGAGGTGCTCACCGCTCATCCGTTTGTGGTCGCCCATCGCGGCGCGTCGCACTCGCTGCCCGAGCACACGCTCGCCGCCTACGACCTCGCCCTCAAAGAAGGCGCCGACGGGGTGGAATGCGACGTGCGCCTGACCCGCGACGGGCACCTGGTCTGTGTGCACGACCGGCGCCTGGACCGTACGTCCACCGGCGCCGGCCTGGTCAGCACGATGACCCTGGCCGAACTCAAGGCGTTGGAGTACGGCGCCTGGCACAACAGCTGGCGCCCGGACGGTGCCCACGGCAACACCAGCCTGCTCACGTTGGATGCGCTGGTGTCGCTGGTCCTGGACTGGAACCGGCCGGTGAAGATGTTCATCGAGACCAAGCACCCGGTGCGGTACGGGTCGCTGGTGGAAAGCAAGCTGCTGGCCCTGCTGCACCGCTTCGGCATCGCGGCTCCGGCCTCCGCGGATCGCTCGCGGGCGGTGGTGATGTCCTTCTCCGCCGCCGCGGTCTGGCGAATCCGGCGGGCCGCGCCGCTGCTGCCGACGGTGCTGCTGGGCCGGACCGGCCGCTATTTGACGAGCAGCGCGGCCACCGCCGTCGGCGCCACCGCCGTCGGCCCGTCGCTAGCGGCGTTGAAGGAATATCCGCAACTCGTCGACCGCTCCGCCGCCCAGGGCCGCGCGGTGTATTGCTGGAACGTCGACGAGTACGAAGACATCGACTTCTGCCGCGAGGCCGGGGTGGCGTGGATCGCTACTCACCACCCCGCCCGGACCAAGGCATGGCTGCAAAGACAGCGAGCCAACGAAAGCAGCGGCTAGCGCTAGAGGCGGCCACCCGCCGCATGCGGAGCGTCCGACGGTGACGGCGCCCGGCCCACCTCGCGCGCGACGAAGTTCTCCAGCTCGAAAAGATTGGCTCCCGCGCGCTCGGCGACCCGTACCAGCGTCGACATCAGCGCAACCTCTTCGACCTGCTCCTTGAGGAACCACTGCATGAACTGCTCCCCGAGGTAGTCGCCTTCGTCACGGGCCACGGCGGCAAGCCGACTGACTTGGTCGGTGACCGCCCGCTCCTGATCGAGCGCGAGCGCCAACGCCTCGCGAGGCCGGTCGAACTGGTTGCGGACTCCGTCGACGCCGGGGATCTCCACGCGCAGGTCACGGTCCAGCAGATGCTGCACCAGCATCATCGCGTGATTGCGCTCTTCGACCGCCTGGCTGTAGAAGTGCTTCGCCAGTTGCGGCAGGTCCGCGCCGTCGAAGTAAACGGCAATTGCCACATATTGTTGGGCGGCCGTGAATTCGTTGAAGATTTGTTCTTGCATTAATGCGTGGAATTTCGTCTTGTGTCCGTCGTAATCGGTCATACGGCAACATTATCGCAGGTAGATGGGGGTGACAACGAAGGCGATACTTAGTGAGGACACCATATCCAAAGGCAGGATTGCCTTAGTAAAGTGAGGCTAAATAAACTGCGGCCGCATTTCGCCGAATTACGGTTGCTCGTTGATCAGGCTGGTCGGCACCGCGGCGTCGGAGGCCAGCGCGTCGAACAACGCCCGGGCCGCGTCGTGGTTCCACACCACTACCGAGCCGACGGCACTGTCGCTGAAGTCACCGATCGGCACGGTCATCGAGGTCGTCGACCCGTTCAACGCCCAAGCCAGGCGAGCGAGGTCCCAGACGTGATCACCCCGGTCGACGGTCAGGGCGCCGGCCGCCGCGCGCGGCACGGTGTACCAGCGCCACGGGTTGAGGTAGACGGCCGGGCTTGCGGCCCGGTGCAGCAACGCCGACATGAATTGTCGTTGGTTGATCATTCGATCGAGGTCGGCCCGCGGGGTCGCCCGCGTCCGGACATAGCCCAGCGCGCTGCGGCCGTCGAGATGCTGGCAGCCGGCGGGCAGGTTGATGCCGGCCAGCGGATCGCTGATGGGTTCGGCCGGGCACACCCGCACTCCGCCCAGCGCGTCGACCAGTACGGCGAACCCGCCGAATCCCACCTCGGCGTAGTGGTCAAGTCGCAAGCCGGTGGCCTGCTCGACGGTCTGTGCGAGTAACGACGCTCCGCCCAGCACGAACGCGGCGTTGATCTTGTCCCGGCCATGACCGGGTATCGGCACATACGAGTCCCGGGGTATCGACACCACCGTGGTCGGTGTGCTCGAGGTGAACCCGGGCAGGTGCACGAGCAGGATGGTGTCGGTACGTCCGGTTCCGACGTCGCCGCCGGTGGCCAGTTCCTCTTGTTGCTGCGCGGTGAGGTCTTGGCGACTGTCCGATCCCACCAGCAGCCAGTTGGTGCCGCTGCCGGCCGTGGGGCGATCCGAGTAGTCGAGCAGGACTGCTTGGCGGGGCACCGCGGTGTCGAACCAGATCGCTCCGCCGACGATGACGGTGCCCATCAGCAGCAGGCCGATCAGCAGAACCGATACCAGCCGCCGGCCCCAGCGGCGTTTCGTGCGAGCGCGACCGGGGCGGGGTGGTGGAGCCACCGGGCGTGGCGGTGGGGGCATTTGGCGCGGCGGCGACACCACCGGCGGTGGCGCCGGTGCCATGGGGCGCGGCGGTACCACCTGCCGCGGTGGGCCGGGTGGGGCGCCGTCGCGGCGAATGATTTGCGAGGGCTCCCGACGGACGGGACGCGGCGGCACCGGACCTCGCGGTCCGGGACCTGGTCGCTCGCCGTTCACCTGCACAACGTACGTGGCTGGCGCACCGACCGCCGCCAACCTCCCGGCGCGTGTGCGTAGCTAACGTCGGGCGCGCAACCCGTTGACGAACGGGCAACCCATCAGCACGCGAATCGCTTGCCTCAGGCCGGTCATATCGTCGACCGGTTTGTGGAAGGGCAGTCGGATGTCCCGGTCACCGTCGCTGCCCTCGACGCGGAAGCGCATGCCGTATCGGTCCAGTCCCAGCGGCCGCACCTGCCCCCGCCGCAGCGCGGCCGGAAGGCGGGATACCAGCCGTGCCACTACGTCGTCGTGGGCAGTGGAGAGGTGCCACAGCAACGTCGACTCGATCTCGCAGAACGGGTCGGGCCGCGCCGCGAGGAGATCTTCGACGCTGACCGGCTCCGCGCCCGTGGCATCGGTGACGACCACGGAGTCGATGTCGAGCCGCAGCAGGGTGTATCGGGTGTCGTCTTCGGCGGCCGGCTTCGACCGGGGGGTTTGCACCTGCAGCAGCGCCGGATTCGGGTGCTCTGTGGCGATCAGATCGAGCATCTTGGTCACCGCGCCGGGGAGAATGTGGTGGATCCGGCCCCGGACCCACACCAGCGAACGGACCGGTTCGCGCACCGGCAGCGGCGCATAGTCGGTCAGCTCCAGCAACGCCTGCGAGCAGCACAGCACGTCCTCACCGCGCTCAACCGGAACCGCCACCGCGAAAGACCCGTCGTAGAGCAGGTGGTGTACGGCGGTGGCGGCCGGATCCTTACCCTCGACCGCCAACAGCGCACCACCGGCGCGCACACAGGCGCTGCGAATGCGTTCGGCTGTGGTGGGTGTCGGGTGTGTGACCGGTAGCACCATCATCTCCTCGGCTTAGGTAAGCCTAAGTTAACTTACAACCCATGACGCCGCAAGAGTGGTAGCGCCCGGCAGGCCGTTAGGGTTGAAGCGTGGCCCGCATCGCGTATCTCGGTCCGGAAGGCACCTTCACCGAAGCGGCGCTGCTCCAAATCACCGGTGCCGGACTGGTGCCGTCCCACGGGCCCGAGAGCCTGCAGCGGTTGCCCGTGGAGAGCACTCCGGCCGCGCTGGACGCCGTGCGCGATGGCGGCGCCGACTACGCCTGCGTGCCCATCGAGAACTCCATCGACGGGTCGCTGGCGCCGACGTTGGACAGTCTGGCCATCGGCTCGCCGCTGCAAGTGTTTGCCGAGACCACCTTGGACGTGGCATTCAGCATCGTGGTTCGGGCCGGGATCAGCGGCGCCGAGGTGCGAACTGTGGCGGCGTTCCCGGTGGCGGCCGCGCAGGTGCGCCAGTGGCTCAACGCGCAGTTGCCCGGCGTCGAGTTGCGCCCGGCGTACTCCAACGCCGACGCTGCCCGGCAGGTCGCCGACGGCCAGGTGGACGCGGCGGTGACCTCACCGCTGGCCGCCTCCCACTGGGGCTTGGCCACGTTGGCTGAAGGCGTCGTCGACGAGTCCAACGCGCGTACCCGCTTCGTTCTCATCGGCCCGCCAGGCCCACCCCCCGCGCGTACCGGAGCCGACCGCACCTCGGTGGTGTTGCGCATCGACAACGTGCCCGGCGCGTTGTTGCTGGCGCTCACCGAGTTCGGCATGCGCGGCATCGACCTCACCCGCATCGAATCACGGCCCACCCGAACGGGCTTGGGGACCTACATGTTCTTCGTCGACTGTGTCGGGCACATCGACGATGACGCCGTCGCCGAGGCACTCAAGGCGCTGCACCGGCGTTGTGCTGATGTGCGGTACCTGGGTTCCTGGCCGGCCAGCCAACCCAGCGGCGTGCCACCGCCGAACTCCGATGAGGCCTCGCGATGGTTGGCTCGGCTGCGGGAGGGAAAGCCCGATCCGGGCAGCGGCACGGGGGAGACGGCGCAATGAGTGGTCGGTTGGTGCTGGTTCGGCACGGCCAGTCCTATGCGAACGTCGAGCGCAGGCTGGACACCCGCCCTCCCGGGGCGGCGCTGACCCCGTTGGGTCGCGATCAGGCGCGGGCGTTCGCGCTGGGCGGTAACGCCCGGCCGACCTTGCTGGCGCATTCCATCGCCACCCGAGCCGTCGAGACGGCCGGGGTGATCGCCGCCGAACTGGACTTGTCTCCGCTGCGGTTGGACGGCATCCACGAGGTTCAGGTCGGGAAGTTGGAGAACCGCAGCGACGACGATGCGATCGCCGAGTTCAACGCCATCTATGACCGCTGGCACCACGGTGAGCTGGACGTGGCTCTGCCCGGCGGGGAGACCGGCAACGACGTCCTGGACCGGTATCTGCCGGTATTGACGGAATTGCGGATGCGCTACCTGGACGACGACGCGTGGGATGGTGACATCGTCGTGGTCAGCCACGGGGCGGCCATTCGCTTGGCATCCGCCGTTATGGCCGGGGTCGACGGCGGGTTCGTCTTGGACAATCACCTCGAGAACGCCGAATCGGTGGTGCTGACACCGGTCACCGACGGGCGGTGGAGCTGTGTGCGCTGGGGTGCGCGTACGCCGCCGTTCTATCCCGAACCGGGCGCGACGCCGGTGAGCGACGCCGTGGCGTCAAGCACCGACCCGATGGGTTGACCGCACCACCGTCACCGACTCGGCACAGCTACAGCCGATCGCGTCGCAGTCGATGACGAAGGTGTGGGTGAACAGCTCCGGGGCGGTGCAATCCGGCTCGGTGCATTCCGGCCGGCTCATGCTGTGGCGAATGATGGTGCCGTGGCAGTGTTCGAGGCCGTCACGGCAGTCGCGGCAGACTGCGCTCATAAGCCGTTCATAGCACTCGGCGGCGACAAATGGTCGATGCCGCGCCCGGCTGGGGCTCGGTTCCGGGCCAGGTCTCAGCCGATGATCAGGCCCAACCCAATTCGTCGAGCCGGTCGTCATCGATACCGAAGTGATGGGCGATCTCGTGGATCACGGTGATCGCCACCTGCTCGACCACCTCCTCCTCGGATTCGCAGACGTCCAGTAAGGCTGCGCGGAAGATCGTGATCGCGTCGGGCAGCGTGCCGGCGTAGTCAGAGTCACGCTCGGTCAGGGCCACCCCCTCGTAGAGTCCGAGCAGGTCGTCGTCTTCGGGGTGTCGGTCGGCGACCAGCACCACGACGTTGTCCATGGCCGCCGCCAGTTCCGGCGGGATGAGATCAAGTGCGTCGGACACCAAGTCGTCGAACCGCTGCGGGTCCATCCGCACCGGCACGGATTAGCCCGCCGGCGGCGGCTCGGCCGGAGCCGGACCCTGTGGTTCGGGCGCTACCGGGGGCGCCCCACCCTCGACCGGCGGGGGCGCGGCCGGGGCCTGGGGAGCGGGCGCTTGGCTCGACGGTGAGGACGGCGCCTGCGACGGCGGCGCCGCCGGCTGCTGGCCGGGGAGGTGCTGATTTCCCGGCGGGATGGTGGGCACCTGCTGCTGCTGCGTCGGCGCGGAGGGCGCCGCGCTGGGTAATTGCACGGGAACCGGCGGGAGGTTGAGCCGCTCCTGCGGGATGTCGGGCGGCGCCAGCGGGGGTTGACCGTTGATCAGCAGCGGCCCCTTGGCGCTGTTGAGCAGGGTGGCCCAGCCGCCGTTGCCCAGCGTGGCGCCGATGCTGCACGCCACCTCGCGGCTACCCGCCGACCAACTGGCCAGCGACACCGTCGGGTAGATCAACGTCAGCGTCGTCGTGCGCAGCTTGATCGGCGCCAGATACGCATCGGTCATCTTGGTGCAGGTGTCTTTGATGAACCCGTCCTGGTCGGGCTCGGCGGGCAGCGCGCCGGGGAACTTCTCGGACAGGTTCACGGTTCCGGTGACTTCCATCGCGTGCGGCGCGGCGCAGTCGACCGGAACGTCGACGGGCTGATTGGTGGCCGGGTCGATGCCCAGGCAGGTGCCGGCCGGCCACACCTTGGACTGGTCGATGTCGGCGACCTTGCCCTTGAACGCGACCTGCTGGTTGTTGGGTCCGGGAAGCTGCAGACCGCACAGCATGCGCCGGTCGCCGGCCTGGCGCCAGGCGCGGTCACCGGACCACAGCATGCTGACGGTGAACTTGCTGTTGGGATCGAACTTGGGACCCAGGTAGCGCTGCACGGCGGGCTCGCACTGTTCCTGGCTGATCTGCTGGATCCGGGCCGGGGACGGGGGGCTGGCGTTGGGGCCATATTCCGAACCGGGGAACGTCCGCATGTCGATCGATGCGGCGACTTCGAACCGGTGGTCGTCGGCGCAGTTGACGATGGAGGCCGATTCCGGCGTGCCATCGGGCCAGTTCAGGCAGCTGCCGCTGGTGGCCCGGTTGAAGGCCGCGTTCGTCTTGCTGTTGGTGCTGGGTACCGGGTTGTTGTCCATGTAGCCGGTCAGCCGGCCGCCGGTGGCGACCTCGGGGATCGCCGTGACGACCCCGGCGATCAGCAGCCCGCCCAACGCGGTGAGCAGCAACGCACGCCTGGTCGCGGTCGCCTGCAGGCCGCGCGGCCAGCGAAATCCGGCCGCCGGCTCGTCCACAGGGGAGACCGGATCGGCGACAGGTAGCGGTTCCTGCTCGGGCGCGTCCAACATCGGCTCCATTCTGACAGGGCCGACAAGGGGGTGTGAAAAATGTTGCAGATGTGAGATCGCGGCCCCTGTTGGCCCTCTGACGCCAGCCCGGGGAACCGCCGAAAGTAATCTTGCGGCCGTGATCGACCTGAAGCTCCTCCGGGACGACCCCGACGCCGTGCGCCGCTCGCAACTGAGCCGCGGTGAGGATCCGGCACTGGTGGATGCGCTGCTGACGGCCGATGCCGCGCGCCGGGCCGCGATATCGACCGCGGACAACCTGCGCGCCGAACAGAAGACCGCCAGCAAGAGCGTGGGCAAGGCATCGGCAGAGGAACGACCGGCGCTGCTGCAGCGGGCTAAAGAACTCGCCGAACAGGTCAAAGCCGCCGAAGCAGAGCAGGCCCAGTCCGAGTCGGCGTTCACTGCCGCGCACATGGCAATCTCGAACGTCGTCCTGGACGGGGTACCAGCCGGCGGAGAAGACGATTACGCCGTGCTGGACGTGGTGGGTGAGCCCGCAACGCTGGACAACCCGAAGGACCACCTGGAACTCGGGGAGTCACTCGGCCTGATCGACATGCAGCGCGGGGCGAAGGTGTCCGGTTCGCGGTTTTACTTCCTGACCGGTCGCGGTGCACTGCTGCAGCTGGGGCTGCTGCAGCTGGCCTTGGGAGTCGCCGTCGACAACGGGTTCATCCCGATGATCCCGCCGGTGCTGGTGCGTCCGGAGGTGATGGCCGGCACCGGTTTCCTGGGTGCCCACGCCGACGAGGTGTACCGGGTGGAGGCCGATGATCTGTACCTGGTCGGCACGTCGGAGGTGCCGTTGGCCGGTTACCACTCCGGCGAGATCCTGGATCTGTCCGGCGGACCGCTGCGCTACGCGGGATGGTCATCGTGCTTCCGGCGGGAGGCTGGCAGCTACGGCAAGGACACCCGCGGCATCATCCGGGTGCACCAGTTCGACAAGATGGAAGGCTTCGTCTACTGCACCCCCGACCAGGCCGAAGTCGAACATGAGCGGCTGCTGGGCTGGCAGCGCGAGATGCTGGCACGCATCGAGGTGCCCTACCGGGTCATCGACGTCGCCGCGGGTGATCTGGGCTCCTCTGCCGCGCGCAAGTTCGACTGCGAGGCGTGGGTTCCGACGCAGCAGGCTTACCGGGAACTGACGTCGACGTCGAACTGCACCACCTTCCAGGCGCGGCGGCTGGGCACCCGCTACCGCGATGCCAACGGCAAGCCGCGGACCGCGGCCACCCTGAACGGAACGCTGGGCACCACCCGGTGGCTGGTTGCGATCCTGGAGAACCACCAGCAGCCCGACGGCAGCGTCCGGGTTCCGCAGGCGTTGGTGCCGTTCGTCGGCACGGAGTTGCTCGAGCCGGTGGGCTGACGCCGCGTCACTTGCGCGCCTGACCCGGGGTGTGCCCGAAGGCCCGGCGGTAGGTGTCGATGAAGGCGCTCGGCGTGGCCCAGCCACAGCGGGCGGCCACCGAGGTGACGTCATGGTGCTCAGCGAGCAGCGCCAGCGCCTGCTGCAGCCGTAACTGAGTGCGCCACTGCGGATACGTCATGGCCAGCTCATCGCTGAACAAGCGAGACAGCGTGCGCTGGCTGACGCCGATGCGGTCGCCGAGTTGCCGCAACGTCAGCGGCTCGGCCAGGTTGTCGGCGATCAACGCGCACGCCTGGCGCAACCGGCTGTCGACCGGTGTGGGCACCCAGAGCGGCTCGCGGATGGCCGTCTTCAGCAACTGGTCGTGCAGCACCGCCAACATCCGGTGGTGCTCGTCGGTGTCGGTGGCGGTGTCGGCTTGCGAGCAAGCGATGAGCAGTTCGCGCACCAACGGGCTGACCACCAGCACGGTCGGAGCGGCCGGCCCGCCGCGATACCGGTCCGGGTCAAGCGCGACGCCATGGAACTGGGTGTGTCCGTGGAACTGGTGTTCATGCCAGCAACCCGCCGGTATCCAGATGGCCCGGTTGGCCGGTGTGATCCAGCTGCCCGCCGGCGTGGTGACCGAGACCGCGCCCGTCGACGGGTAGACGACCTGATGCAACGGATGGCGGTGCCGCTCGATCCGCGCGCCCGGTGGCAGTGACAGCGACGAGGTCACCAGGCCGCGATGGCCGATTTCTGACATATATAGGCAGATTATCGGAAGTCTGCAGGGATGGTGTCGGCATAGCGTCGTCGGTATGGCGATGAACTTGCTTCACCGGATGCGTTGCAGCTCAGCAGGCTGGGAGAAAGCGGTGGCCGACCAGTTGTTGCCGTGGGCGTTGAGCGGGGTGGACCTCGGCCGCGAGACGTTGGAGATCGGACCCGGCTATGGCGCGACGCTGCGGGCGCTGCTCGAGCGGCCCACCTCGCTGACCGCCGTGGAGGTCGACGGCTCGATGGCCGCACGGTTGACCCGACGCTATGGGGACCGGGCGCGTGTCATTCATGGTGACGGCACCGAAACGGGTCTGCCCAGTGATCACTTCACTTCGGTGGTGTGCTTCACGATGCTGCACCACATTCCCACCGCCGTGTTACAGGACCGGCTGTTCGCCGAGGCGTTCCGCGTGCTGCAACCCGGAGGCGCGTTCGCCGGCAGCGACGGTGTGCCCTCGCTGCCCTTCCGGCTGATCCATATCGCCGACACCTACAACCCGATCGCGCCGGACGAACTGCCCGGGCGGCTGGGAGCGGCCGGCTTCACCGACATCCGCGTCGACGTCGCCGGCGGTCGGCAGCGGTGGCGTGCCAGCAAACCCATTGCTGCCTAGGCGTCGACCGTCTGTCGCGGTTGGGCGTGCCGGTGCTGTCGCTCGATGGTGGCGAAGTAGAAGGCGAACGCGAACGCGAAGCTGGTGAACAAGCTCGCGACAAAGTACAACCAGGGCCGGCGCAACCCGCGCCGATAGCCGTCGACGATCGAAAACAGCGGCAACAGAATGACATTGGCGATCGTGTAATCCTGGCTCGCCGAACCGGCGGCCGGATTGGTGAACATCAGCCTGATGTAGTCGGCCCAGCTACCGGGGCCCCAGATCGGATTGGTGGACCCGTGCGCGTACTCGCGGACGAAGCGGATGTTGAAGTACCAGCCCAGCGCGACCGACGCGATGCCGACGACGTAGTAGACCAACTCCAGCGGCGAGAACCAGGCTTGGCCGTCCGGTCGGGCGAACACCTTCGCGTTGGACGCCACAATCCAACTCACCACAGCGATACCGAGCACTGCATGGACGAGAAGCGAAACCATGGGCGAAGTCTCATCCCGGTCTTAAGTTTTGTCAATATTGACACAACCTGCGCGACGGCGGTTTGGGGTACCTTCAAGCCATGGTCCGGCCGGCGCAGACGGTGCGCAGCGAACGCACCCGGGAGGCGCTGCGCCAGGCGGCGCTGGTGCGGTTCCTGGCCCAAGGGGTGGAAGACACATCGGCCGAACAGATCGCCTCCGACGCCGGAGTGTCACTGCGCACCTTCTATCGCCACTTCAGTTCCAAGCACGATCTGTTGTTTGCCGATTACACCGGACTCAACTGGTTTCGCGCCGCGCTGGATGCCCGACCGGCCGATGAACCGATCATCGATTCGGTGCAGTCGGCGATCTTCGCCTTCCCGTACGACGTTGAGGCCGTGGCCAAAATCGCCACCCTGCGCGGTGGCGAGCTGGACCCGGGCCGGATCGTCCGGCACATCCGCGAGGTCCAGGCCGACTTCGCCGACGCGATCCAGGAGCAGCTGCAACGACGTAGCTGCGCGGCGCAGTCAGCACCGGACACGCGGCTGCACTTCACGGTGACCGCACGTTGCATCGCCGCGGCGGTGTTCGGAGCGATGGAAGCCTGGATGCTCGGCAGTGACCGGTCCCTGGGCGAATTGGCGCGGGTGTGTCACGTGGCGCTGGAATCGTTGCGCGGGGGCATCTCCGACACCTGGACCAGCGGCCCAGTTTCGTCATAATTGACAAAACTTTTCCTGCATGCCAGCCTCCAAGGCTGGGAGGTCAACATGTCTGATTTCGATGCCGTGGTGATCGGCGCAGGACATAACGGGCTGGCCGCGGCGCTGCTGCTGCAGCGGGCGGGCCTGCGGACAGTGTGCTTGGAATCCAAGCGCTATGCCGGCGGAATGGCTTCTACCGTCGAGCTTTTCGACGGCTATCACTTCGAGATCGCCGGCTCGGTGCAATTCCCGACCGCCCCGGTGGTCCGGCAGGAGCTCGGTCTGGACACCCTGCCCACGATCGACCTGGACGTGATGTCGGTGGCGTTACGGGGTGTGGGCGATGATCCGATGGTCCAGTACAGCGACCCGATCAAACTGTTCACCCACCTCAACGAGGTGCACGGCGCTGACGCGGTCAACGGCATGGCGGGGCTCATGGCCTGGGCGCAGGCGCCGACCCGGGCCCTGGGCCGATTCGAGGCCGGCGCACCGCCCAAGACGCTCGATGAGATGTACGCCTGCGCGACAAACGAATTCGAGCGCTCGGCCATCACCGAAATGCTGTTCGGTTCGGTCACCGACGTCCTGGACCGCTATCTGCCCGACCGGGAGAAGCACGGCGCGTTGCGCGGATCCATGACCGTACTGGCGGTCAACACTCTGTACCGCGGGCCGGCCACCCCGGGCAGTGCGGCAGCGCTCGCGTTCGGGCTCGGCGTCCCCGACGGGGACACCATGCAGATGAAGAAGTTGCGCGGTGGTATCGGCGCGCTGACCGCACACTTGGCCGACGCCCTGGTCAGCGGCGGTGGGGAGATTCGGTTGCGCACCAAGGTGACCGAGATCCTCGTCGAGGCCGGCAAGGTCAACGGGGTACGCACCGAGGCCGGGGAGACCTTGACCGCTCCCATCGTCATCTCCGCGATCGCGCCTGACGCGACCCTCAACGACCTGATCGACCCCGCGGCGCTGCCCGGCGACGTCCGGGAGCGCTACGCGCGCATCGACCACCGCGGCAGCTACCTGCAGATGCACTTCGCGCTCGAGGAGGCGCCCGCCTTCACTGCGCCGTACGAATCACTGAACGACCCGAGTATGCAGGCATCGATCGGGATCTTCTGCACGCCCGAAGAAGTCCAGCAGCAGTGGGAAGACTGCCGTCGGGGTATCGTGCCGGCCGACCCGACCGTCGTGTTGCAGATTCCCTCGCAGAACGATCCCGGCCTCGCGCCCGCGGGTAAGCACGCCGCCTCGGCGTTCGCGCTGTGGTTCCCGATCGAAGGCAACGCCGACTACGGGCAGGCGAAGATCGATATGGGGCAGCGAGTGATCGACAAGATCACCCGACTGGCACCGAATTTCGCCGGCAGCATCATCCGGCACACCACCTTCACGCCCAAGCACATGGGTGTCATGTTCGGCGCTCCCGGCGGTGACTACTGCCACGGTCTGTTCCACTCGGACCAGATCGGACCCAACCGGCCCGGCCCGAAAGGCTTTCTCGGCCAACCCCTTCCGATCGAAGGTCTCTACCTGGGCAGCGCCGGCTGCCATGGCGGCCCAGGCATCACGTTCATTCCCGGATACAACGCCGGCCGGGCGGCGCTGGCGCACGCGTGAACGCTAGCGCCGCTGGCTGAGCAGTTCGTCGAGCAGCGCGACGAAGTCGTCCGGTCGCGCCGGCGTGCAGGCCGGCTGCGGACGCGCCCCGGGCACCTCGAAGGTGATGATCGTCGACTTGAACGGCCGGTACAGATCCAGGGGCAGCCAGCGCCGCAAATCCGGGCGGCCCCAGATGTTGAACCGGCCCGTGAACCAGCCCAGCGGTTCGGCCTTATAACCGCGGATCTGGTCCAGAGGAATGACCATGGCAGTGCCGGATGGAAAGTGGTAGCGGCACAGGTTGACCGCGAAGCGGTCCAACTGAACGACGCCGTCGTCGTAGGTTTGCGGCGCCCTCACGCCCGGTTGCTCCGGAGCTCATGTCCGCGCGTGGTGAGGCAGCGCCCGTCTTCCAAGCGCCATTGCCAGCCATGCAGATTGCAGGTCAAGGTATCGCCTTCGACCACACCGAATTTCGACAAGTCCGCTTTCAGGTGTGGGCAGCGACGCTGAATCTCCCACCCGTCCAAGGTGATGGTCGCGGCGTCGTCGTGTGTTTCGGCGAACCAACCGTCGGCGTAGGCGATGCGTTCGTCGCTCAGGCACTTGAAGAAGGTGTACAGGTATTCGTTGTAGCCGCCGACTCGCCAGGCCTTGAATCGGGTGGACAAGAATATGGTGTTGACCCAGTCGGGTTCGTCGTCGCGCAACACGGTTCGTACCAGCTCGGGTGCGATCTCGAATCCGTAGCGCACCTTCTCGTCGGGAATTCGTTCGCGCACAGCCCGTTTCGGAAAGTCAAGGATGACGCTTTCTGGTCCGATGACCAATTCGACCGGGTAGCCGATGCCGTCGCAGATCTCGTTGCTCTGCAACATGATCGGTTCGAACAATGCGCGCAGCGGCTCCAGCAGCGGTTCACCGGTAGCCGGTGCCCAGCCGGCCTTCTCCGCCGCCAGCACCGGTGCCATGCGCTCGGCGTAGTCGGCGATGTAGGCGGCCTTGCCGGTAGTGAAGATGGCTTCGACCTGGTCCTCGGGCATGGGGTGGTCCAGCGAGTTCAGCGTCGACCCGGTGAAATCGGCGGTCGACCCGGGGATGAGCAACAGGCCGCGGTCGTGCCCGTGCGCGCGCATCTGAGCCAGGAACACCATCTGGTCGGGAAAGATGTTGGCCGGATCGTTGCAGTCGTCGTTGAGATGGCGCAATTGCGGGTCTAGGAAGCACGGCGGACCCGCCGAGGGCACCACCCAGGTGGCCCCGACTTGGCCGATGTATTGCCGGGCGCGGTCCATCTGTCGCTGCCGCTTCTGGGTGGCGAATGACGTCTTGGCGCGTTCGGGCATGTCGTAGACCATCGGGTACCAGATCGCCCCGGAGTACTGCAGCAGGTGCACGTCGATGTGTCCGAAGTCGGCGGCCAACACGTCCAGCTCGACGGGCCGCGCGTCGTTCATGTTGAACACCGTCGTCGTGCCGTCGGAGACCACCAGCGCCGAGTCACCGATCGGCCCGTCGGCCGGGGCGCGCAGCGCGATGATCATGATCTCGAGATCGCCTTTTGGCCCGCTCAGCTCGTGCTTAACCGAATCGGTGGTCTCGTAGAAGCGGTGGAAACCCAGCTTCTCCAACTCGACTCGCAGATCGGGCACCGGAAAGTCCGGGAGCAGGACGACAGCGTCCTTGTTGACGTGCGCCGCCAGATGCTTGGCGTCGAAGTGGTCCTTGTGCAGATGCGAGACGTAGAGGTAATCGCAGTCACCCAGTGCGTCCCAATCCAGGGTGCTGTTGTCCGGGAAGGGGAACCAGGAGGCGAAGTACGCCGGGTTGACCCAGGGGTCGCACAGAATGCTGCCCGCCTGGGTCTGAATCAGAAAGCCGGCGTGGCCGACGCTGGTGACCTGCACAAATACCTTTCTCAGGACCGCTTCTGCTCCCGCTTGTGCAGCGCGAAGCACAGCTCCGAGCTTAGCTCGGGTGCGCATCCTCGGCGTCCCATAGCCGACGGTAGTAGTCCAGGCGCGTCGGGTCTGGGCGCGCTCCGTAGGCGGCGAAGAATTCAGTTTCCCATTGTCGCCCCGGGTAGTTCCACTGCAGGGACAACGTTGCTATGGCGAGGTCGGACCACCGGTCGGCCACCCCCAACGAGCCGAAGTCCACGTGGCCGCAGCAGTTGCCGTCGGAGTCGATGAGCGTGTTCGGTGCGCAGGCGTCGCCATGGCAGACCACTAACCGATCAACCGGCGGCGGGTGGCCCAGCCGCGCCCGCGCCGTCGGCGTCAGGTGCGCAAGCCGGCTGCCCGCCGACCAGTCGAACGGGCAGGACTGCACCGGCAAGCTGTCGTGCAGTGTGCGCAAACCCGCGCCGATCGCGCGTACCGCCGCACGGGGTGCGGTCAGCCAGCGCGGGTGTACCGCGGACAGGCCAGGCAGCCCGCGGGTGCGCAACCACGCCCAGCCATCGTCGACGCCGACACCCAGGACATCCGGAACCGCCGCATACGCCGTCGCCCAGCGCAACCGGCGCGCTTCGTCGGCGAAGTCGGTGGCCGCCGCCGCGGGGGCCACTTTGACGAACTCGGCACCGGAGTCCACCCGGTAGGTGACGCCGCCGAGTTCGTTGACCCACACCGCGCGCACCGGCCGGGCACCAGCAAGCCGGCGGACCACCGCGGGGGTCGGAGGCGGCGAGGACGGGAAGGACAAACCACTCCTCTCTTCACCACTTCAGGCGGCTGACAGGTAAGAGCACTAGGCTGAACAGCTGTGGAACCGGTATACGCGACTGTCATTCAGCTTGCTCGCCTGATCTTTCGCATCCAGGGGCTGAAGATCACCGTCACCGGGGTGGAGAACCTTCCTGCCAGCGGCGGCGGTGTCATCGCGATCAACCACACCGGGTACCTCGACTTCACCCTTGCCGGTTTGCCCAGCTACCGGCAGGGGCTGGGCCGCAAGGTGCGGTTCATGGCCAAGCAAGAGGTCTTCGACCACAAGGTCACCGGCCCGATCATGCGCAGCCTGCGTCACATTCCGGTGGACCGGGAAGACGGCGCTGCCTCCTACACCGCCGCGGTCGAGATGCTCAAAGCCGGTGAGTTCGTCGGCGTATATCCCGAGGCCACCATCAGCCGCAGCTTCGAGATCAAAGAGTTCAAGTCCGGCGCGGCCCGGATGGCGGTCGAGGCTCAGGTGCCGATCATCCCCCACATCATCTGGGGTGCGCAGCGGATCTGGACCAAGGGCCACCCGAAGAAGCTGTTCCGGCCCAAGGTGCCGATCGTGATTGTGGTCGGCGAGCCGATCGAGCCGACGCTGCCGGTACCGGAGTTGAGCGCCTTGTTGCATTCGCGCATGCAGCATCTGCTGGAGCGTGCGCAAGAGCAGTACGGACCGCATCCGGCGGGTGAGTTCTGGGTGCCACACCGGCTCGGCGGCGGCGCTCCTTCGCTAGCCGAGGCTGCCCGCATGGACGCCGAGGATTCCGCCGCGCGAGCGGCACGCCGCGACGAGCGAGCACATCCCGCGGGCGCCCCGGAGTGACCCGTGGAGCCGACCTATCGCACCCTCGAGATCCTGGCCAAGCTGCTGGTCTGGGCCACCGGAACTCGGATCACTTTCGGCGGGACGGAAAACATTCCCGCTGAGGGTGGGGCGGTGGTGGCGATCAACCACACCAGCTATGTCGATTGGTTGCCGGCCGCGCTGGCCATACGACGTGGAAATCGCCGGATCCGCTTCATGATCAAGGCCGAGATGCAGCGGGTGAAGATCGTGAACTTCCTGATCAAGCGGACCCGCACCATCCCCGTCGACCGGGACGCCGGAGCCGCCGCCTATGCGGTCGCCGTGCAGCGGCTCCGCGAAGGGGAGTTGGTCGGGGTCTACCCGGAGGCCACCATCAGCCGCAGCTTCGAGCTCAAGGAGTTCAAGACGGGTGCGGCGCGCATGGCCGGGGAAGCCGACGTCCCGATCGTGCCGCTGATCGTCTGGGGAGCTCAACGCATCTGGACCAAGGGCCAGCCCCGCCATGTTGGTCGGGCCAAGGTGCCGGTCGCGGTGCAAGTCGGCCCGCCGTTACGGGCCGCCCAGGACATCGGGGCGACCAACCAGGTGCTCCGCGAGTCGATGACCTCGCTACTGCACCAGATCCAACAGCATTACCCGCATCCCGCGGGCGAGTACTGGGTGCCGCGCCGGCTTGGCGGCGGCGCCCCGACTGTGGCGCAAGCGGCTCGGATGGACGCGGAGGAGGCGGCGGCCAGGGCCGCGCACCATATCCCGCGCGAGTCGCGGCAAAGAAGGAGAAACTGAAGACATGGCCGAGCCATTTTTTCGAATGATGGAGTTCCTCGTTCCGTCCGTCGTCGCACTCAACGGGAACAAGATCACCTACCGCGGCCTGGAGAACATCCCTGCGCGCGGCGGCGCCCTGATCGCGCTCAACCACACCAGCTATGTGGACTGGATTCCGGCATCGCTGGCCGCCCTGGAACGCAAACGGCGGCTGCGCTTCATGATCAAGGCCGAGATGCAGGACGTGAAGGCGGTCAACTACGTCATCAAGCACACCCAGCTGATCCCGGTGGACCGCACCACGGGGTCGGAAGCCTTCGGGGTTGCGGTGCAGCGCTTGCGCGAGGGTGAGTTGGTCGGACTGCATCCGGAGGCGACGATCAGCCGCAGCTACGAGCTTCGGGAATTCAAGACGGGCGCCGCCCGGATGGCGTTGGAGGCGCAGGTGCCACTCATCCCCATGATTGTCTGGGGGGCGCACCGCATTTGGCCGAAGGACCATCCAAAGCAGTTGTGGCGCACCAAGATTCCGATTTCGGTGGCGATCGGAACACCACTGCGGCCAGAGGGCGACGCCCAGCACCTCAATGCTGTGCTGCGCCAGTCGATGAAGGCGATGCTCTACCAGGTGCAAGAGGAGTACCCACACCCGCAGGGGGCGTACTGGGTTCCGCGGCGCCTCGGTGGCAGTGCGCCGACGCCGGACGAGTCCAGGGAGTTTCGCATCGCCGAACTGGCCGAGCGGATGCAGAAGCGAGGATATGACGGCGTGACCTCGCCGCGGCCCGATGGAAGCGAACGGCGCTGACGACTTTCTGTAACTGCCGAAGCGCATCGTCTTGACCGATCCGATCCCGACGCCGGCCTCGTCGTCTCGCCGGCCGGCGCTCATTGCCACCGACGTCGACGGCACGCTGCTGGATGAAGCCGAGAAGGTGACACCGCGCACCCGTGCTGCGGTGCGGGCTGCGGTCGCCGACGGTACCCAGTTCATCCTGGCTACCGGGCGCCCGCCGCGCTGGATCCGCCCGGTTGTCGACGCCCTCGGGTTCGCGCCGATGGCCGTGTGTGCCAACGGCGCGGTTATCTACGATCCCGCGCAGGACCGGGTGGTGTCCGCGCGGATGCTGTCGGTGGAGACGCTGGCGGCACTGGCGGAGTTGACGGCGCGGGTTCTTCCTGGTGCCGGCCTGGCGGTGGAGCGAATCGGCGAGCGTGCGCACGACGCGGCGACTCCGCAGTTCGTCAGCTCACCGGGATACGAGCACGCCTGGCTCAACCCGGACAACACCGAGGTCTCCATCGAGGACCTGTTGAGCACGCCGGCGATCAAGCTGCTGATCCGCCAGTCCGGGGCCGCCAGTGGAGACATGGCGGCCGAACTGGCCAAACACCTCAACGGTGAAGGCGACATCACCTACTCGACCAACAACGGTCTGGTGGAGATAGTCCCGCGGGGCATCAGCAAGGCCACCGGCGTGCGGCAACTGGCCGAACCGCTCGGGATCACCGATGCCGGCGTGATCGCCTTCGGCGATATGCCCAACGATGTGCCGATGCTCACGCACGCCGGTTTAGGCGTGGCGATGGGCAACGCGCATCCGGAGGCGGTGGCGGCAGCCAACGAGGTGACCGCCCCCAACACCGACGACGGTGTGGCCCGCGTGCTGGAACGCTGGTGGTCCTAACGTCTTTTGGCGACGATGTGGGAGACTGCCCGCGTGCGCGCGTTTCGGCCCATGGATAGTCGCCGTCGTATAGCTGGTGTCGCCGCGCGCGGTGACCTGACCGGACCGGAGGACGAGTAGTGGGGTCCGAGGACAATCCGCCGGAGAGCGGCCCGCCGGAGGACGACTCGGCAAAGGAGCGGCCCGAAGGCACGCCGTCGGTGCCTCCCGAGGACGAAGCCAAATCGGGCAAACCGGAGCCGTCCAAACCAGAGCCGTCCGAACCGGAGAAAGCCACGCCGGACAACCCCACCAAGCGTCGGATGTCGGGCAGCGTCAAGTATCAGGACGCCGCGTCGACGCGGCCCAAACCGCCAACGCCGGCCGAGCTGCGGGCGCGCCAGAAGTACGAAGACAAGCAACGGGAGCTCGAGGAAGCCCGGCTCGCCGCCGAGGAGAAGCGGCGCCATCAAAAGCGGGTCCTGATGGGTGCGGCGGCGGCCGTCGGGGTGGTGGGTGTCGTCGCGGGGCTTGGCTATTGGTTGCTGACCCCGCACAACACCGTCGCCCAGTGTGTGCGCGACGATCCCAATGGCCAGCCGGTCATCGTCCCGGACAGCTACTGCACCGGCCACACCCCCGGGCTCAACGGGTTCTTCTTCTTCGGCGGGCACCAGTACCGCTACTACTACGGCAGCTCCGGCTCGATCGGTTCCCGCCCGATCGGCGGCACCACCGTCGCTCCCAAAAGCGGAAGCATCACCACGAAGTCGGGTAGCACGATCTCGCGCGGCGGCCTGGGCGGTAGCGGCGGCAAGGGCAGCGGCGGGAGCAGCGGGTCGTGAAGCGCGGCAGATCTGAGCCGCGACCGAATTGGCGGTCCATTGTCGAATCGCAAGGACTGGTCTACGGGACACCGGCTCGCGATGCGCGCGGCGGGGCTCGACCGTATTGGGACGAGTCGGTCTATTACGAGTTCGCGATGGACGAGATCCTGGCTTTGGAAGCCGATGTCGAGCTGCTGCATTCGATGTGCCTGAACGCCGTTGAGCAAGTGGTTCTGATGGAGCGCTACGCGGATTTCGGTCTGCCGGAATGGACTTGGCCGCACGTCGCCGAATCCTGGCGCCGCTCCGATCCACATGTGTACGGCCGCTTCGACTTACGCTATGACGGGCGGCGGCCGGCGGTGCTGCTGGAGTACAACGCCGATACGCCCACCACCTTGCTCGAGGCGGCGATCCTGCAGTGGTATTGGCTCAAGGACAAATTCCCTGAAGACGACCAATGGAACTCGCTGCACGAACAGCTGGTGGACCGTTGGTCGAAGGTGCGGGATATGTTGCCCAGCAACAAACTTCACTTCACCTGGTCAGGCATCGAAGCGACGGGCGAAGACCAGATCACGACGACCTACATGCAAGAGACCGCAGCCGAAGCCGGTTTCGAGACCGTCGGATTGGTGATCGAGGACGTCGGGTGGGATTCCGCCCTGGAACGGTTCGTCGATCTGGAAGAGTCCGAGATGCACGCCATCTTCAAGCTGCACCCGTGGGAATGGGTGCTCGATGACCGGTTCGGTAAGCATGTGGTGTCCAGCCTGCCGCAGACGATGTGGATCGAACCGCTGTGGAAGACACTGCTTTCCAACAAGGCGATCCTGGCCGTGTTGTGGGAGATGTATCCCGGGCATCCAAACCTGTTGCCCGCGTACATCGATGACCCGCACGAGCTCACTGAGTATGTGCGTAAGCCCAAATTGGGCCGGGAAGGCGCGAACGTCACCGTCGTCGGCGCCGGGATGGAGACCGCAACGGGCGGGGTCTACGGCGAAGAGGGCTTTGTCTACCAATTGCTGGACCCGTTGCCGGAATTCGACGACATGCGCCCCGCCTTGGGCGCGTGGATCGTCGGAGATTCGTCCGCCGGCTTAGGTATTCGTGAGACGGCCGGACTGATCACCGATGACGGCGCAGCCTTTGTTCCACACCGAATCCCTCTGAAATGAAGCGACTGAACGGAGTTCATCGATGACGACAACCATTGTGGCGCTGCATTCGGACTACTGGGGCTGGCTGGGTCGCGGGGTGGGCGCGGTTGTCCTGTACGCGATCCTGGGATTGGTGCTGATGATGGTCGGGTTTTACGCCATTGACCTGACCACGCCGGGACCGCTGCGCAAAATGGTGAACGCCGGTAAGCCCAACGCCATCATCGTGGCCGCCGCGGGCATGGTCAGCATGGCGCTGATCGTGGTGCTGGCGATCTACTCGTCGTCGGGGAAGCTGGGGGAGGGCCTGCTGGCATCGGCGGTCTTCGGACTGGTCGGTATCGCCGCGCAAGTGGTGATGATGCGCATTGCGACGGTAGCTATCGGACTCGACATGCACCAGTTGTTCGATTCCGACGAGTACAACTATGAGTCGTTGATGGTGGCCGCGGCGCAGTTCGCGCTCGGGATTGTGGTGGCTGTCGCGATTCTGTAGGGGCGCGGGCGTTGTCGGTGGGGCGACGTATCATTCGAACATGCGTTCGGATCGGGAGAGTGTTGTCGGGGTGCTTGACCGGCTCGATGCTGTCACCGACGACCTGCTAAGCCTGTCGTGTGCGGAGTTGACGGTTCCGGAGTTGATGCGGGTGGTGCTGCGCTTGGAGCGGGTCGCGCGCCGGCTGCCCGCAGCGCAGCACGCGGTGCTCAATCTGCTTGCCGAACAAGCCGATCCAGCCCAGCTGGGCGGCAGACTGCCCTCGGTGTTGGCCAACAGACTGCACCTGACCCGAGCCGGGGCCAACCGGCGCCTGGCCGAGGCCGCTGACCTTGGCGAGCGCCACACCCTGACCGGACAAACCCTGGCGCCTTATCTCAGCGCCACCGCCGAAGCCCAACGTGACGGCCGAATCGGTGACGGTCACGTGCGGGTCATCCGGGATTTCGTCAAGCACCTGCCGGCCCATGTGGATGTGGAGACGCAGGAGAAGGCCGAAGAACATCTGGCGCGGTTGGCCGGTCAGTACCGGCCAGACCAGTTGGCCAAACTCGCCGAACGCCTGATGGACTGCCTGCACCCGGACGGGGACTACACCGACGACGACCGCGCGCGCCGCCGCGGAGTCACGCTGGGTAAGCAAGACGTCGATGGCATGTCGCGGCTGAGCGGCTATCTGACTCCCGAAGCCCGCGCCACCCTAGAAGCGGTACTGGCGAAGCTGGCCGCACCGGGCATGTGCAACCCCGACGACCAGACCCCGTGTGTGGCGGGGGCGCCGTCGGAAGACGCGATCCGGCACGACGTGCGCTCGGCCGCTCAACGTAACCACGACGGGATGCTGGCGGCGTGTCGGGCGCTGCTGTGCAGCGGTGAGCTGGGCCAGCACAACGGCCTACCGGCGTCCATTGTGGTCACCACCACCCTGCGGGAGTTAGAGGCAGCGGCCGGCACAGGCTTGACCGGCGGGGGCACCCTGCTGCCCATGTCCGAGGTGATCCGGCTGTCCCGCCACGCCCACCACTACCTGGCCATCTTCGACCACGGCAACGCCCTAGCGCTGTATCACACCAAACGCCTAGCCTCCCCCGCCCAACGCATCGTGCTGTACGCCAAAGACCGCGGCTGCACCGCCCCCGGCTGCGACGTCACCGGCTACTACTGCGAAGTCCACCACGTCATCCCCTACGCGCAATCCCGCACCACCGACATCAACCAACTCACCCTGGCCTGCGGCGGCCACCACCCCCTGGCCGAACAGGGCTACACCACCCGCACCAACACCCAAGGCGACACCGAATGGATCCCCCCACCACACCTGGACCACGGGCAACCCCGCACCAACACCTACCACCAACTTGTCTAATGCGTGCAGGGAATCAGGTCTGCAGCCATGATTCCTAGGTGATGACCGGTCAAGGCTCGACCTTCCACTGTCGCCTGCTGGCTGACTCCGGGGTGGCTTGCCGGCCGGTCACCACCGCCTCAGGCAAGGAGTGGCTGAAGAGAGGCCTGCGTAGCCGAAAGTTGGTGTGCCCTCCTTGCTTCCAAATTGAGTTCATGAAGAAGGGTTGGTGCTCTTTCGGTGACGACAAATACTCACCTCCGCCGGGTAGTGATTGCCGTTGATCCTCACAAGGGGTCATGGACCGCTGCCGCTGTCGATGCCGCTTTGGTTCCTTTGGCCACCATTCGCGTCCCAGTTAGCCGCGATGGTTACCGGACGCTGCGGCGTTTTGCTCGTCGATGGCCCCACGCAGACTGGGCTATCGAAGGAGCCCCTGGTCTCGGGGCGCCGCTGACCACGCGGCTGCACGCAGAGGGCATCGAGGTCCTTGACGTGCCAGCCAAGCTCGCTGCACGGGTCCGGCTGCTGTCGAGCGGCCACGGCCGCAAAAATGACAATGCCGACGCACTATCAGTGGGTATCGCGGCGCTCACATCGCACGCGCTCAACAGCGCCCAGAACACCGCGGAGACCACGGCACTGCGTGCGATCGTCGAGCATCGCGATGACCTGGTCAAGGTTCGCACTCAGACCATCAACCGACTCCACGTCGTACTGACAAAGCTGGTTCTCGCCGGCGCCGGGCGCAACCTGACCGCAGACCAGGCTGCTGGACTCCTGCGCGCTGCTCGACCTCGCCACCCCGCCTCGAAAGCGTTGCGTAACCTGGCGCTCGATCTGATCAGCGAGGTGCGTCAGCTCGATCGCCGGATCACCAAAGCCACCAATGACATTGATGGCGCAGTCACCGCCACCGGCACCAACCTGACTCAACTAGCAGGCATCGGAGCCCTCACCGCAGGCAAAATCCTCGCGCGGGTTGGAGACATTACCCGTTTCCGCTCGGCGGCCGCCTTCGCCAGCTACACCGGCACCGCTCCCATCGAAGCCTCCTCCGGCGATGTGGTCCGCCACCGGCTATCCCGGGCAGGCGACCGCCAGCTCAACTACTGCCTGCACGTCATGGCGTTGACCCAGATCCGGCGCCCATCCCCAGGCAAGACCTACTACCTGCGCAAACGTTCGGAAGGAAAAAGCCGCAAAGAAGCCATGCGCTGCCTCAAACGGCGCCTATCTGACGTTGTCTACCGCCAATTACAGCGCGAAGCTCCCAGATTCAGGGCTGACCCGGCGGGACACATGGGGGCGGCTCAGAAGTCCCGCGCGGCCGGCTAAAACCCCAACACCGACGCTTCGGACTAAGTCACTCAACCGGGCCAGCTAACAACCACCATATAACCGAACCACCACACCATTGACACAGAGAGGCGCCACCCCGAGAACGTGCTCACGGAGGAGGATCCCTAGCGCCGCAGAACTATTCGTTGCTCGGCGACGCCTACCCCGCTACGCGGCCGGGGTGATCGCGTGGGCCAGCTGTTGCGGGATGTAGTTGACCAGCAGCGGGATCAATCCGGAGAACGGCGTGCCGAAGATGGGTACGTCGAAGTCGGTAGCGAGCGTTGGAATCCCAAGAACAGGGAAACTAGGCACGTGCACCGTCGCGGTGACCGGATGGGGTGGGACGAGGAGCCCGTCAAACGGCAGATGCAGGTCAATCGATATCGACGGTGGGCCGATAGGAAGATTGTTCGGCAACACGATGCTTTGGGTGACCAGCGTTTGGGCGTTGAGGAAGCCGTCCAACGTCGCCGCCGGGGCGTCGATGAATGCGCCGAGCGCCCCGAGAAGGTTGCCGCTCGCCAAGGCCTGTTCAATATTGGTCGCGCTGAGCGCCAGCGCTCCCAGCGCCGAGAACGGCGCTCCCGCCGATGCGTAGGCGGCGACCAAGGGTAATCCGAAGAAGGCGCTGAGGCTGCCGCCCGCCAGGTTGGTCAGCGGTAGCGCCAGAGTGGCCGAAATGCTGGGATTGGTAAGGGTATTCAGCACGTTGGTGAAGTTCTGCGCGATCTGGCGCGGGATGGACGGCGGCATGAGGCTCGTCAGGAACTGAGCCTCTTGTCCCGGGAGGTTCATGATCGTGAACAGATCACCCAGCGGGCCGAGCAAGCGGGGATTCACTGTGGCAGTGATCGTGGCAAAACCCGCCGTGCCGAACGTCACGTTGCCCGGGTCGAACCCGGTGACCAGCAGGTTGGCGTAGGCCCGCGCCACGTCAACGACCGCGCCGTAATAGTTACCCGTCAGGAGCGTCCCGAAGGCCTGCTGCAGGCCCGCACCAAACGCGGGCAGGCCGGGCAGCAGGGTCGCGATCCCGTCGCTGACCGCGTTGGCGAAGGCCTGGGCAAAGCCGATTTGTGTGGTGATGAATTGCTGTGCGTAGAAGGCTGCCGGGAAGTTGGCCAGAGTCTGGATGTTCGCCTGGATGGTCGCCGGCAGGTTAGCCAACAGCAGCGGCGCGTTCTGGAAAGTACTGGCGAAACCCGTGGCGATCTGCTGCCCGTAGCCCAGCTGATTGGCCAGGAACTGGCGCAGGAACGGGAACGGGTCAGCGCCCCAGGCATTGCCGAGTGCCTGCAGGTTGGTCACCGTGTTGACGATCAACCGCTGGTACGCGCCTGGGATCAGGATGTCGGCGGCAGCAGCGGCCGGCGAGGCCGCCACGCCAGACAGCAGTGTTTGAGCGGGTGCGTTCACCGCACTCATGACGTTTTGTTGGGCGTTGGCGATCTCGGTAGCCACATACGCCGCCGCCGAACCGTTCAACAGCCTGACGAACTCGCTATGGAACGCCGCCGCCTGCGCATTGACCGCTTGAAATTCTTCGCCGAAGCTGCCGAATACCTGAGCGATCGCCAGCGAGACCTCGTCGGCGGCCGCCGCGGCGACACCGGTGGTGCCTCTTGCTGCCGCCGCGGTCGCCTGCCCCAGATTGGAGCCGAGACCGGCCAGGTTCTCGGCCGCGGCCGTAACCAGCTGCGGTGTGGTGGCCAAGAATGACACGGCCATCTCCCGTCATATTCGAAAATTTGTCAGGGCAATTCGAGCCTACTGTGACGGGGGCCACATCCGCCGGAAATCCCGCTACTCGGCGTCAAAGTCCCCGTACCGACCGGGGCGCAACCGTGCCACCGACCAACGCCGCGGCGTCAAGCGTGTGCGGACGATAGGGCAGCGTCGGTAACCGGGCTGACATGACCGACACCGGGTCCAGCACCCGACGCCCCGACAGCCCCGACAGAAAAGCCCACTCGTGCTCGTCACTGCCGAAATACACCACGTCGTCGAAGGTCTGTTGGAACCGCCGCCACGACCAGCGCAATGACTCGTTGCGCCACAGCGTCGGGCAGCCGGCCTGGCCGACCACCACACCGCCGATGTCGCGGCACTTGTGCAAGAACTCGGTGTCGTAGAGGCGGTTGTGCTGGCTCGGCTCGACCCGCTCGTCGGGCAGGTCGACCACCACGATGTCGTAGGGCTCAGCGCACCGGTCGACGAAATCCCAGCCGTCGCAGTAGTGCACACGCACCGGCCCTGCTCCGTTTTCCGCGGCCCGCAGTTCGGCCGGCGTGTAACCGTAGGGCAGATGCTCCGCACACAACCGCACGGCCTCGCGGTCGATGTCGACGTGGTCGACGCGCGTCGCACCGGCGGCCACCGCGATCTGGCTCACCACACCTTCACCGGAGCCGATCACGAGCACCCGCTCGATCTTGTCCGCCAACAGCAACGCGGGTACCAGCAATGCCTCGTGGTAGACCAGCTGGCTGAACTCGGTGCTCTGGCGCTCATCGTCACTGAACAGCGCGATGCCTTGCTCGGTGCGGCCGATCACCAGATGCTGGTAGTCGGTGCGCACGTCGCAGATGACCTCGCTGAGCCGCCAGGTGCGGGTCAGCCCGGGCGCCAGTGGCTCGACGATGTCCATGCCGACCGGCCCGCCGACGAAATGCGTTGGTAGCGGCGGGATCCCATTAAAACCGACCGATGCATAGCTGGCCGTGTAGGCACCCGCATCCTCGATCCGAACCGCGTCACCCGGGCGCAGCGTGACCGGCAACGGATACCGTTGATACAGCACGTCGTCGCCGTCACACGTCGGTCCGGCGACCACGGCGTCGGCCAGCGCGTCGTCGGCGCGGGCGGTCCGCAACCGGTAGCGGATGTACTCGTTCTCCGTTTCCGCCAGACCGCCATAGCGCCCGATGTCCAGATACACCCAGCGCCGGCCATCGGTGCCGGGGCGGACTGCGACGACTTCGCTGAAGATGGTGCCCGCTGCGCCCACGATCGCCCGGCCCGGCTCGATGACCACGCTCGGGGGATCCGCGCCGAAATGCCGCCCGATCGCGGCCATGATCGTGGCTGCGATGACCTCGAGTTCCGGCCCGCCGGCGGCGTACGGCAACGGGAACCCACCGCCGATATTGAGCACCGAAAGACTACCGAAGCCGGCGAATACCTCTGCTGCAGCATGGATTCCGACGTTCCAGGCGGACGGGTCGAGCTGCTGCGAGCCGACGTGGAAGCACAGCCCCTCCGGTCGCAACCCCAGCTCGCGCGCTTTCTGCAACAGCCCGACGGCCGCGTCGGGGGGGCAGCCGAACTTGTGCCCGAACGGCGTCACCGACACCGGAAACACCGGAGCCACACGGCATTCCACGACCGCCCCGGGCGCGTGCTCGGCGATCCGGGCCAGCCCGTCCTCGGTGTCGAAGGCGAACCGGCGCACCCCCCGGGCATACGCGTGGGCTATCGCGGCCGGCTTCTGAATCGGATTGCCGAATGCCAGGGCGCCACCGGCGATGCCGGCCCGCACGCACGCGTCCACCTCCCCGGACGAGGCGGCGTCGAATGCGGTGCCCGCCTCCGCCAGCAGGCGCAGAATGGGCTGCGCCGGATTCGCCTTGACCGCGTAGCGGATTTCGGCGTTGGGGAGGACGGTGCGCAATCCCTCAACCGCCACCCGCACCCGGTCGAGGTCGATGGTCAGGTAGGGCGTCTGAGGCACACCTGCAGACTAGTTCGGTGGATGCGCGGGCAGGGAGAAGTGTTCGGGCGGCACGTTGGGGCCGCTGGGGGCCTGGGTGGACAGGGGTGTGCTGATCCCGTCCACCACTTCGGTGACGTTTCCGGTGAGCCGCTCGAAGTTCAACGTTCCATGCTGGAAGTTCTGCGAAATCCGTAGCGGTTCTTGGATCTCGGCGCTGGTGGGCAAGCCCAGCGGTCCGCGCTCGTAGCTCTGTGACGCCCAGGCGTCATAGAGCGCCCCGGTCACCGGCTCGGCGCCGATCCCAGGCGCCCAGTACATCGCGCCCTTGGCGAACGTGGCATATCGCGCTCCGCCTGCGGCGTCGAGTTCCGGCGAGGTCGGAGCCCCGAGCACGCTGCCCATGCCGCCGATCTGTTGCCAGTGCTCATAGATCGCGCCGCCCTCGAGCGCCTTGATCAGCTCTTCCGGCGGATCGTTGAAATGCGATGCGATGTCTCGGATTTCATCCATCAGCGCATAGGCGGCATTGCCCGGGCAATCGGTGTTGCCGACGTCGCGGTGGGTGAATATGGTGGGCAACTTCGCTATCGCCCCGGCCGGGAATGTGGTGTAGGAGCCACCCACCGACTCCAGCTCCACCGTGCCCTTGGGATCGACGTCGTCCATGCCCAGCCGCCAACCGAGCAATCGGCCGACGGTACGCAGCTGGATCGGGGTGGGCGCCACGTCGTCGAAGTTGCCGAGCATGGCCACGCCCCAGGTCTCCCGGTTGAAGCCGCCGGTATGGAAGGCCTCGACGGGTTTCGTCAGGCCGCCGGCACTGCCCTCGAACACCTGGCCGTACTTGTCGACCAGCGCGTTGTAGGCGATGTCGCACCAGCCCAGCGTCTTGCTGTGGTAGGTGTAGATCGCTTTGACGATGCCCGCGGATTCCAGCGGCGAATAGTCGTTGCTTCCCGCGGTGTGGTGCACCACCCCCGCACGCACGCCCCGGTCGTATTGCGGTGTGCCGCAGCGTAAGGATTCGTCGGCGCCCCACTCCGCCCGGCTGATGATGGGCGGTGCCTGGCCGGGCATGTTGACTCCGGTCGGCGGGGTCCAATGCGTTTCTACCGGCGCTTGCGGCGGCGAGATGAGGATCGCCGAGATGTTCTGCCCGAACGGCTGTTCTTTCGTCACCGGGCGGTAACCCAGGTTGCCGGTGTCCGGCTTCGGGGGCGGCGGGGGCGGGGACTGGGTCACCGGCGCGTCGATCGGGCGAGTGACCGCGATCTGCACGGTGGTGGTGGTGCCGACGAACACCGGATCGGTGCTGCGCGGTCCGGAGCCGGGCTGACCGCCGTCGGGCGCGGCGGTTTCGTATTCGGCTTGGTACCAGGGTCCCCACGAACCGTCGGGCCGCTTGGCCCGGACCCGGGTCGACGTACCGGCCAGGTCGCCGGTCAGTGCGATGAGGGAGAACGGGGCGTTCTGCGTCAGCTCCCGAACCGTGACACCGCCACCCAGTCCGACCAGCGGCTGTTCGGCGAGCTGGGTTTCGGCGGGGTGAGGCAGCTGATGGTTGTCGTCAGCGGGGCGGTACAGCACCGACGCGACGATGACAACCGTCGCCGCAATAGCGGTGACCAGCATCGTCGGTGCGCGGTTGCGGGACGGCACCAGGCGATGTTACGTGTGTGTCTAATGTTTCCGATGGGACGACACGGTACTTAAGTGGAGAAACCTGTCGACGACACCGCAGGCAACCCTGCGGTGTCGTCAGGTGACAGGCTTTGTCAGACCGGGGGGAGCGCCGGAGCGGGCGCCGGGACCGCAGCCGCGGCCGCGGGCAGCGCGGCCGCACCGGGTACCGCCGCCGGCAGCGCCGGGACGCCGGGTACCGCCGCCGGGACTCCGGGCACGGCCGCCGCGCCGGGCAGTGCCGGCACCCCGGGAACCGCCGCCGGCAGGGCCGGAGCGGCCGCGGCCGGTGCACCCGCGGCGCCGCCGTTTTGCACCCCTTGCATGATCGCCGGCATCACCAGGCCCTTGAGCAGGTCGATGGCCTGACTGGCGCCCAACTGGTTGGCCGCCTGCATCAGGTCGTTGACCAGCCCGCCGCCGCCGCCGGATCCGCCCGAGCCACCGCCGCCGGTGCCCACCGGGCTGACCGGCCCCAGGCCGGTGCCGCCGCCCAGCGACGGGTCACCCAGGATGGGATAGGTGCCGTCGGCGCCGGGGTCCAACGCCGCAGGTGCGGTGATCGGAACCTCACCCGTGCCGGCCGCCGGGCTCACGCCTGCCGGACTGGTCAACCCGGGAGCGGCTCCGGTCGGACTGGTGAGCGCGGGGTTGGGCAGCCCGGGAGTGGTGGCCGCTCCGGGCGTGGGAGACGGCAGCCCGCCTCCGGGCGAGGCCAACGCGCCGGGCGTCGTGGGCGTCAGACCGGGCAGAGCGGGACTGGTCAGACCGGGGCTCGCCAGGCCGGGGCTGGTCAATCCGGGACTGGCGAGGCCAGGGCTGGTCAACCCGGGGCTGGCCAACCCAGGGGTCGTCGCGCCCAGGCCAGGGGTGCCCAGGCCGGTGCTGGCGCCGCCCGCACCGCCCAACGCGGGCACCGGTGGCAGGTTGACCCCGAACTGCGACAGTCCTTGCGACAGTGCGCCGATCAGTTCACCGGGCAGGTCGCTCATCAACGCCGCCTGTTTGAACTCGTGGTGCTGCGGCGGTGGATTCGAACTCGTCGATTCGTAGACAAGGAAGTAGGCACATGGACTCGCGACTGCCAGGGCGGCGACCGCGCTCATGGCTGTCGAAAGCTTGCGTCGGCGTCGGTTCGGCACGGAAGTCTCCTCAATCTGGATTAGGCGGTGCGTCGGCTCACGCCGATCTCGACCTTCGAGTGCACGGCAGGAAACCCACACGGTTGATGGTACGAGTGAGAATGGTGTGACTAGAGTGATGAGATCGAATCGTGAGGCAATCGCGACGTCAGTGGTTCATAGGTGTGACGTTCCGCTGATGTCGCCAAAGCGGGTTTTGGCCGCAGGGTCAGATACCCTAGGCAACCGATGACTTCTCCTACCGGTCGCTTTGACCTCTATGTCGTCGGCTCCGGCTTTTTCGGCCTGACGATTGCCGAGCGCGTGGCGACTCAGCTCGACAAGCGTGTCCTCGTGCTCGAGCGGCGCCCGCACATCGGCGGCAACGCGTACTCCGAGCCCGAGCCGCAGACCGGCATCGAGGTGCACAAGTACGGCGCCCACCTGTTCCACACCTCCAATAAGAAGGTGTGGGACTACGTGCGGCAGTTCACCGAGTTCACCGGCTACCAGCACCGCGTGTTCGCCATGCACGGCGGCCAGGCCTACCAGTTCCCGATGGGCCTGGGCCTGGTGTCGCAGTTCTTCGGCAAGTACTTCACGCCCGACGAGGCACGCCAGCTGATCAAGGAGCAGGCCGCCGAGATCAAGCCCGAACAGGCTCAGAACTTCGAGGAGAAGGCCATCTCGCTGGTCGGCCGACCGCTCTACGAGGCCTTCCTCAAGAACTACACCGCCAAGCAGTGGCAGACCGACCCCAAGGAACTGCCGGCGAGCAACATCACCCGGCTACCGGTGCGCTACACCTTCGACAACCGCTACTTCAACGACACCTACGAGGGGTTGCCGGTCAACGGCTACACCGCGTGGCTGCAGAACATGGCCGCCGACGACCGCATCGAGGTGCGGTTGGACACCGACTGGTTCGACGTGCGCGACGGGCTGCGCGCCGAGAACCCCGACGCCCCGGTGATCTACACCGGCCCGCTGGACCGCTACTTCGACTACGTCGACGGCCGATTGGGCTGGCGCACATTGGATTTCGAGGTCGAGGTGCTCGACACCGGAGACTTCCAGGGCACCCCGGTGATGAACTACAACGACGCCGACGTGCCCTACACCCGCATCCACGAGTTCCGCCACTTCCACCCCGAGCGCACGTACCCGACCGACAAGACGGTCATCATGCGGGAATTCTCGCGGTTCGCCGAAGACGACGACGAGCCCTACTATCCGATCAACACCGAGGCCGACCGCGCCCTGTTGGCCGCCTACCGGGCCAGGGCCAAGGCCGAGACCGCATCGTCGAAGGTTCTCTTCGGCGGCCGCCTGGGCACCTACCAATACTTGGATATGCATATGGCCATTGCCAGCGCTTTGAGCATGTACGACAACGTCCTTGCGCCACACCTGCGCGACGGCGCCCCCCTGAGTGAAGAAGGTTCGCGCGCATGACCGCCGTCAGCCTGCTGTCCCGGATCATCCTGCCGCGTCCCGGCGAACCGCTGGACGTCCGCAAGCTCTACCTCGAGGAGTCGACCACCAACGCGCGCCGGGCGCACGCGACGACGCGCACCTCGCTGCAGATCGGCGCGGAGTCCGAGGTCTCGTTCGCCACCTATTTCAACGCGTTCCCGGCCAGCTATTGGCGCCGCTGGTCGATCTGCAAATCGGTGGTGCTGCGCGCCGAGCTGACCGGATCCGGCCGCGTCGACGTCTACCGGACCAAGGCCACCGGGGCGCGCATCTACATCGAGGGGCAAGCCTTCTCCGGTACCGACGACACCCCCGCCGTCGTCGAGATCGAGGTGGGCCTGCAGCCGTTCGAAGACGGCGGCTGGATCTGGTTCGACATCACCACCGACACCGCGGTCACCCTGCTCAGCGGTGGCTGGTATGCCCCCACCCCGGCACCGGGCAGAGCCAACATCGCCGTCGGCATCCCCACCTTCAACCGGCCCGCCGACTGCGCCAACGCGCTGAGCGCGCTCACCGCCGACCCCCTGGTCGACGAGGTCATCGGCGCGGTCATCGTGCCGGACCAAGGGGTGCGCAAGGTCCGGGACCATCCGGACTTCCCCGCCGCGGCGGCCCGGCTGGGCAATCGCCTCTCCATCCACGACCAGCCCAACCTCGGCGGTTCCGGCGGCTACAGCCGGGTCATGTACGAGGCGCTGAAAAACACCGACTGCCAACAGATCCTGTTCATGGACGACGACATCCGCATCGAGCCCGACTCGATCCTGCGGGTGCTGGCCATGAGCCGGTTCGCCAAGACCCCGATGCTGGTGGGCGGCCAGATGCTCAACCTGCAGGAGCCCTCGCACCTGCACATCATGGGTGAGGTGGTGGACCGGGCCAACTTCATGTGGACCGCCGCCCCGCACACCGAATACGACCACGACTTCGCCGAATACCCGCTGAACGACAAGAGCGACAAGAGCAAGCTGCTGCACCGCCGCATCGACGTCGACTACAACGGCTGGTGGACGTGCATGATCCCGCGGCAGGTCGCCGAAGAGCTCGGGCAGCCGCTGCCGCTGTTCATCAAGTGGGACGACGCCGACTACGGCCTGCGCGCCGCCGAACGCGGCTACCCGACGGTGACGCTGCCGGGCGCGGCGATCTGGCACATGGCGTGGAGCGACAAGGACGATGCCATCGACTGGCAGGCCTACTTCCACCTGCGCAACCGGCTGGTGGTCGCGGCGATGCACTGGGACGGTGACGTGTCCGGCCTGGTGCGCAGCCACCTCAAGGCGACGCTGAAACACCTTGCCTGCCTTGAGTATTCGACGGTGGCGATCCAGAACCGGGCCATCGACGACTTCCTGGCCGGCCCCGAGCACATCTTCTCGATCCTGGAATCGGCGCTGCCGGAAGTGCATCGCCTGCGCAAGCAGTACCCCGACGCGGTGGTGCTGCCCGCCGCCAGCGAGCTGCCGCCACCGGTGCACCAGAGCAAGGCGATGAAGCCGCCGGTCAACCCGATATCGATCAGCTACCGGCTGGCCCGCGGGATCCTGCACAACATGACAAAGGCCGACCCGCAAGCCCATCAGCGCCCGGAGTACAACGTGCCGACCCAGGATGCGCGCTGGTTCCGGCTGTGCATGGTCGACGGGGTCACCGTCACCACAGCCGACGGCGCCGGTGTCGTCTACCGCCAACGCGATCGCCGCAAGATGATGACGCTGCTGCTGCAGTCGTTGCGCCGGCAACGGCAGTTGGCCCGCCGGTTCGACGAAATGCGCCGCGTCTACCGCGAGGCGTTGCCCGTGCTGTCCAGCAAGCAGAAGTGGGAGACGGCCCTGCTGCCCGCCGCGGACCCGCCCACCGACAAAAAGCGAAAACATGCCTGAAGCCCCTTCCTCAGGGGCGCCGCGCGGTGAAGTGGCCGCGATGGTGGCCGTCCAGTCGGCGTTGGCCGACCGTCCCGGAGTCTTGCCCGCGGCGCGCGCCCTGTCCCACTTCGGCGAACACAGTCTCGGCTGGCTGAGCGTGTCGCTGCTCGGCGCGCTGCTGTCGGTTCGCCGGCGCCACGACTGGCTGCTGGCCGCCGCCGGCGCGCTGGCCGCGCACGCGGCCGCCGTCCTGGTCAAGCGCGTGGTGCGCCGCCGACGTCCGCATCACCCGGCCGTCGCGGTCAACGTCGGGACCCCCAGCCGGCTCAGTTTCCCGTCGGCGCACACCACCTCGACCACGGCGGCGGCGGTCCTGATGGGACGGGCCACCGGGTTGCCGCTGCCGGCCCTGCTGGTGCCGCCGATGGCGCTGTCGCGGGTGCTGGCCGGGGTGCACTACCCCAGCGACGTCGCCGCCGGTGTGGCTCTGGGCGCCGCCGTCGCCGCCGTGGCGGTCCGGGCCGACGCCCTGATCGAAGGAGGTGCGGCCGGATGAGCGAAGACGTGGTCCCGGTGACCCAGCCTCCGGGCAATCTGATCGCCGGTGTCGTCAAGGCGATCCGTCCGCGGCAGTGGGTGAAGAACGTGCTGGTCCTGGCCGCTCCGCTGGCCGCGTTGGGCGGCGGCGTCCGCTACAACTACACCGAGGTGCTGATCGAGGTCGGCGTGGCCTTCGCGGTGTTCAGCCTGGCCGCCTCGTCGATCTACCTGGTCAACGACGTGCGCGACGTGGAGGCCGACCGCGAACACCCCACCAAGAGGTTTCGCCCCATTGCGGCCGGAGTGGTGCCGGAGTGGCTGGCCTACACCCTGGCGGCCATCCTGGGCGCCGCGGCGCTGATCATCGCGTGGCTGCTGACGCCGAACCTGGCGTTGGTCATGGCGGTCTACCTGGCCATGCAGCTGGGCTACTGCTTCGGCCTCAAACACCAAGCCGTCATCGACATCTGCATCGTCTCCTCGGCGTACCTCATCCGGGCGATCGCCGGCGGCGCGGCCACCAATATCCAGCTGTCGCAATGGTTTTTGCTGACGGCGGCGTTCGGGTCGCTGTTCATGGTGGCCGGCAAGCGGTATGCCGAGCTGCAACTGGCCGAGCGCACCGGCGCGGCCATCCGCAAGTCGCTGGAGAGCTACACCAGCACCTACCTGCGCTTCGTCTGGACGATGTCGGCCACCGCGGTGGTGCTCTGCTACGGCTTGTGGGCCTTCGAACGGGATCGGCACTCCGGCTCCTGGTTCGCGGTGTCGATGGTCCCGTTCACGATCGCGATCCTGCGCTATGCGGTGGACGTCGACGGCGGACTGGCCGGGGAGCCCGAAGACATCGCGCTGCGCGACCGGGTGCTGCAACTGCTGGCGCTGGCGTGGATCGCAACAGTTGGTGCTGCCGTTGCCTTCGGCTAGCGCCACACTCAAGACGCTGCGCGCCGGTGTGCTGGTTCCCCGACGGCCGGTGGTGCGCCGGGTCAGCTGGCCCACCTTCCCGTATGACCCCTTGGTCCGCATCAGCCTGTGGAGCAGCGTGGTCGTCGTCGTGGCGCTTTTCGGCTACGGGGCATGGCAACGACGCTGGATCGCCGACGACGGACTGATCGTGCTGCGCACCGTGCGCAACCTGCTGGCCGGCAATGGGCCGGTGTTCAACCAGGGTGAGCGGGTGGAAGCCAACACCTCCACGGCCTGGACCTATTTGCTTTACGTGGCCAGCTGGGTAGGCCAGCCGATGCGGCTGGAGTACGTGGCACTGGTGATGGCGCTGACGCTGTCGCTGCTGGGCGTCGCGTTCCTCATGCTCGGCGCTGCCCGGTTGTACGCGCCCAGTCTGCGCAGCCGCCGGGCGATCATGCTGCCGGCCGGGGCGCTGGTCTACATCGCCGTGCCCCCGGCCCGCGACTTCGCCACGTCCGGGCTGGAGAGCGGGCTCGTGCTGGCCTACCTGGGCCTGCTGTGGTGGCTGATGGTCTGCTGGGCGCAGCCGCTGCGGGTGCGGCCGGAGAGCCCGGCATTCATCGGCGCCCTGGCCTTCGTCGCGGGCTGCAGCGTGCTGGTTCGCCCGGAGCTGGCGCTGATGGGCGGATTGGCGCTGATCATGATGCTGATCGCGGCCCGCGACTGGCGTCGCCGCGCGCTGATCCTGCTGGCCGGCGGGCTGCTGCCGGTGGCCTACCAGATCTTCCGGATGGGTTACTACGGGCTGCTGGTGCCGGGCACCGCGCTGGCCAAGGATGCCGCCGGGGACAAGTGGTCCCAGGGCATGATCTACCTGTCCAATTTCGACCGGCCCTACCTGCTGTGGGTGCCGCTGGTCCTGCTGGTCCCGCTGGGCATCGTGCTGATGGCCGCTCGCCGCCGACCGTCGTTCCTGCGTCCGCTGCCCGCGCCCGACTACGGCCGGCTGGCCCGCGCGGTGCAGAGCCCGCCGGCCGCGGTGGCCTTCGTGCTGGTCAGCGGGCTGCTGCAGGCGCTCTACTGGATTCGCCAGGGCGGTGACTTCATGCACGGCCGGGTGTTGCTGGCGCCGCTGTTCTGCTTGCTGGCGCCGGTCGCGGTCATTCCAGTGGTGATCCCAGACGGCAAGGACTACTCGAAAGAGACGGGCCGCTGGGTGGCCGGTGTGGTCAGCCTGCTCTGGCTGGGTGTCGCGGGATGGTCGCTGTGGGCGGCGAATTCGCCTGGAATGGGTGACGACGCGACGCACGTCACCTACTCCGGGATCGTCGACGAGCGCCGCTTCTACGCCCAGGCGACCGGGGTTGCGCACCCGCTGACCGCGGCCGACTACCTCAACTACCCGCGGATGGCCGCCGTGCTGGTCGCGATCAACAACACCCCGGAAGGCGCGCTGCTGCTGCCGTCGGGCAACTACTACCAGTGGGACCTGGTGCCGATGATCCCGCCGGGCAGCGCGCCCAACGTTCCGGCCACCCAAAAGCCGCAGCACGCGGTGTTTTTCACCAACCTGGGCATGGTCGGCATGAACGTCGGACTGGACGTCAGGGTGCTCGACCAGATCGGACTGGCCAACCCGGTGGCCGCGCACACCGAACGGCTCAAGCACGGCCGCATCGGCCACGACAAGAACCTCTTCCCGGACTGGGTGGTGGCCGACGGTCCATGGGTGAAGTGGTATCCGGGCATCCCGGCCTATCTGGACCAGCAGTGGGTGGCCGAGGCGGAATCAGCCCTGCACTGCCCGAAGACCGAGGCGGTGCTCAACTCGGTGCGCGCCCCGATGACCCCACACCGGTTCGTCTCCAACCTGGTGCACTCGTTCGAGTTCACCCAATACCGGATCGACCGGATTCCGCTCAACGAACTGATCAAGTGCGGACGACCGGTGCCCAAGACGCCGCCTACGCCACCGCGCGGGGACTGATCTTGATCGGCTGCCTCGGGGTGCGAGAAAAAATTTTTTGCCGCACCGTCCGACCAGCGCCGAAAGCCGGTCTCCGGCGTGGCGCCGACACTGACAGCAACCTCACATCTAACCCGTTACCAGCGGCCACGCGGTGCTCGGCACATGCGGAAACCGCGCTGCCGGAGGCCGTTTCGGGCGCTCGAATCGACGCCGGTTTTGGCCCGGTAAGGTCGCCAGCGACATACTCGAGGAGAGCGCGGCCACAAAGGTGTGGTTGACTACACGGGCACTGCCGAGCACTGCGCGTGCAGTTCGACCTAGTTCAGGATGCGCCCAACACATACGGATGCGCCTAAAAGAATGAGGATGAGGAAGCAAGGATGAAGCTTGTTGACAGGTTTCGTGGCGCCGTGACCGGCATGCCGCGCCGTCTCATGGTGGGTGCCGTTGGTGCGGCCCTGCTGTCGGGCCTGGTGGGTGTCGTCGGCGGATCGGCGACCGCGGGGGCGTTCTCGCGCCCGGGCCTGCCGGTCGAATACCTTCAGGTGCCCTCCGCGGCAATGGGTCGCAACATCAAGATCCAGTTCCAAAGCGGTGGTGCCAACTCGCCGGCGCTGTACCTGCTCGACGGCATGCGCGCGCAGGACGACTTCAACGGCTGGGACATCAACACCCCGGCGTTCGAGTGGTACAACCAGTCCGGCATCTCGGTCGTCATGCCCGTCGGTGGACAGTCCAGCTTCTACAGCGACTGGTACAACCCGGCCTGCGGTAAGGCCGGCTGCACCACCTACAAGTGGGAGACCTTCCTGACCAGCGAGCTCCCCGCTTACCTGTCGTCGCAGAAGGGCGTCAAGCCCACCGGTAGCGCCGCTGTCGGTCTGTCGATGGCCGGTTCCTCGGCGCTGATCCTGGCTGCCTACCACCCCAACCAGTTCATCTACGCCGGCTCGCTGTCGGCGCTGCTGGACCCCTCGCAGGGCATGGGCCCGTCGCTGATCGGTCTGGCCATGGGTGACGCCGGTGGCTACAAGGCCTCGGACATGTGGGGTCCCTCCAGCGACCCGGCGTGGCAGCGCAACGACCCGTCGCTGCAGGTCGGCAAGCTGGTCGCCAACAACACCCGCATCTGGATCTACTGCGGTAACGGCAAGCCGTCCGACCTCGGTGGCGACAACCTGCCCGCCAAGTTTCTGGAGGGCTTCGTGCGGACCAGCAACATCAAGTTCCAGGACGCCTACAACGGCGCCGGCGGTCACAACGCGGTGTTCAACTTCGACGCCAACGGCACGCACGACTGGCCGTACTGGGGCTCGCAGCTCAACGCCATGAAGGGTGACCTGCAGAGCACGCTGGGCGCCACGCCCGGCTCCGGTCCGGCCACCGCCGCTCAGGTCGGGGTCAACCAGCAGGGCACCGGCACCTAAACCGCTGGACGCGTGAAACCGCAACAAACGGCGGCGACCTCTGGTCGCCGCCGTTTGTTATTGCGCCGCAACCGTCCCTTTATCCAGTTGTGCACGGTGTGGTTAGCTACGTTGCGGGCCGGGGAGGCCGCGATACACATGGAGGTGGACATGAGGCGTCTGTCGGTCCTGGTGCGGCTGCTCTGCGTTGCCGTGCTGTCAATCGCTTTGGGCGGTATCACCGCGACCGTAGGGTCGGTGGGGAAGTCCCAGGCCGCCCCGTACGAGACGCTAATGGTGCCGTCGGGAGCGATGGGCCGCGACATCCCCGTCGCATTCCTGCCCGGCGGCCCGCACGCGGTCTACCTGCTGGACGCGGCCAACGCCGCCCCCGACGTCAGCAACTGGGTCACCGCCGGCAACGCGATGAACACGTTGGCCGGCAAGGGCATCTCGGTGGTGGCGCCCGCCGGTGGCGCGTTCAGCATGTACACCAACTGGGAGCAGGACGGCAGCAAGCAGTGGGACACCTTCCTGTCCAGCGAGCTGCCTGACTGGCTGGCCGCCAACAAGGGCCTGGCGCCCGGCGGTCACGCCGCCGTGGGGGCTTCCCAGGGCGGTTACGGCGCCATGGCGCTGGCCACCTTCCACCCCGACCGGTTCGGCTACGCCGGGTCGCTGTCCGGGTTCTTGTACCCGTCGGAAACCTTCACCAACGGCGCCATCCTGGCCGGCCTGCAGCAGTTCGGCGGCGTCGACGGCAACGGCATGTGGGGAGCCCCACAGCTGGGCCGGTGGAAGTGGCACGACCCGTGGGTGCACGCCGCGCTGCTGGCGCAGAACAACACCCGGGTGTGGGTCTACAGCCCGACCACCGACGCCGGAGACGCCGCCGCCATGATGGGTGCCGCGAGCGCCGCGATGGGCAACAGCCGCACCTTCTACCAGCAATATCGCAGCGTCGGCGGACACAACGGTCACTTCGACTTGGGCGGCGGCGACAACGGCTGGGGTTCCTGGTCGGCCCAGCTGGGCGCCATGTCGGGCGACATCGTCGGCGCCATCCGCTGAGCCCCAGCGGCCGCAGCGCGGAGGCCGTGCTCCGGCGAGCCGGTACGGTGTAGATCGAGCAGCAGAGGCGTCACTTTGTTGCGCGGGTGAGTAGGGCGCGACGGTGCGCGTTACCGATGCCCACCGGTATTCGCACACGGGACCGTACCGACGGACCTCCAACGCTGCTGGCAGGAGAAGATGGCCAAGACCGCGCGTCGTCGCAGACGCCACCGAATTCTGGCGTGGTCCGCGGCCGGTGCGATGGCCCTGGTCGTGGCCCTGGTCATCGTGGCCGGGGTGATGTTGCTGCGCCACAAGGACGCGCCGCCCAGCGCGGTGCCGCCCGGTGTGCTGACCCCAGGGCCCACCACCTCGCATCCGCACAAGCCGCGGCCGGCCTCGCAGGACGCTTCGTGCCCGGACGTGCAGCTGGTCTCGGTGCCCGGCACCTGGGAGTCGTCGCCGACCGACGATCCGCTCAACCCGACGCAGTTTCCCCGGGCGCTGCTGCTCAATGTGACCGGACCGATCGGTCAGCAATTCGGATCGTCGCGGGTGCAGACCTACACCGTGCCCTACACCGCGCAGTTCCGTAATCCGCTGTCCGCCGACAACCAGATGAGCTACAACGACAGCCGCGCCGAAGGCACCCGGGCGACGGTCCAGGCCATGACGGATATGAACAATAAGTGCCCCTTGACCAGTTACGTGATCGTCGGGTTCTCCCAAGGGGCGGTGATCGCCGGCGACGTCGCCAGTGACATCGGCAACGGCCGCGGACCCGTCGACGAGGATCTCGTGCTGGGCGTGACGGTGATCGCCGACGGCCGTCGCCAGCAGGGCGTGGGCAACTTGATCCCGCCCAACCCGCCCGGTGAAGGCGCCGAGATCACCTTGCACGAGGTGCCGGTGCTGTCCGGGTTGGGGTTGACCATGACCGGCGCGCGACCGGGCGGCTTCGGGGACCTCAACGCGCGGACCAACGAGATCTGCGCGCAGGGCGATCTGATCTGCGCCGCACCGCGCGAAGCGTTCAGCCCGGCCAACCTGCCGACCACGTTGAACACCTTGGCCGGCGGCGCCGGACAGCCGGTCCACGCGATGTATGCCACGCCGGATTTCTGGAGTTCGGATGGGCAGTCAGCCACGGAATGGACGTTGAATTGGGCCCACGGTCAGGTGGACAAGGCGCCGCACCCCAAACACGGTTGACCAAGCAGTCAGACACAGCCTCGGCTGCGGCGATTGTCACTCAAACGGCGGTACCTTGTGATTTGGTGTGCCGCGCACGGCCCCTTAACATTAAGAGACTTTTAAGAGCATGTGGTTGGCCCGGTCGGGTCGAGGTAGGCAACGACGGACGCTCACGTGGGAGAGCGCCGGTCGGGGCGGCCGCGCGTAGAAGTAGATGTCGGTATAGCCGGCGACCAGAGATGTTCTGACAGGAGAGAGCGGCATGGCGTACCACAACCCATTCATCGTGAATGGAAAGATCAGGTTCCCGGACAACACGAACCTGGTCAAGCACGTTGAGAAGTGGGCGAGGGTCCGTGGCGACAAGCTGGCCTACCGGTTCATCGACTTCTCCACCGAGCGCGACGGCGTGGCCCGCGACATCTCCTGGGCGGACTTCGGGGCGCGCAACCGCGCCGTCGGCGCCCGGCTGCAGCAGGTGACCCAGCCCGGTGACCGCATCGCCATCCTCTGCCCGCAGAACCTGGACTACCTCATCTCCTTCTTCGGCACCCTGTACTCCGGCCGCATCGCCGTGCCGCTGTTCGACCCGGGCGAGCCTGGCCACGTCGGCCGGTTGCACGCCGTGCTCGACGACTGCACCCCGACCACGATCCTGACCACCACCGACGCCGCCGAAGGGGTGCGCAAGTTCATCCGCAGCCGCTCGGCCAAGGAGCGCCCGCGCATCATCGCCGTCGACGCGGTGCCCAACGAGGTCGCCTCCACCTGGGAAGAGCCGCAAGCCAACCAGGACACCATCGCCTACCTGCAGTACACGTCGGGCTCCACCCGCACGCCCACCGGTGTGCAGATCACCCACCTGAACCTGCCCACCAACGTGCTGCAGGTGCTGGTCGGACTCGAGGGCAAGGAAGGTGACCGCGGCCTGTCCTGGCTGCCGTTCTTCCACGACATGGGTCTGATCACCGCACTGCTGTCGCCGGTGCTCGGCCACAACTTCACCTTCATGACGCCGGCCGCGTTCGTGCGCCGCCCCGGCCGGTGGATCCGGGAGATGGCCCGCAAGCCCGAGGACGGCCCGGACACCGAGGTGTTCACCGTCGCGCCGAACTTCGCCTTCGAGCACGCCGCGCTGCGTGGCGTGCCCAAGGACGGCGAGCCGCCGCTGGACCTGAGCAACGTCAAGGCCATCCTCAACGGCAGCGAGCCGGTGTCGCCGGCCTCGATGCGCAAGTTCTACGACGCCTTCGCGCCCTACGGTCTGCGCGAGACGGCGATCAAGCCGTCCTACGGTCTGGCCGAGGCGACGCTGTTCGTCTCCACCACGCCGATGGACGAGGCGCCGACGATCATCCATGTCGACCGCGACGAGCTCAACAACCAACGCTTCGTCGAGGTGCCCGCCGATGCCCCCAATGCCGTCGCGCAGGTGTCGGCCGGCGTCATCGGCGTCGACGAGTGGGCGGTCATCGTCGACCCCGACACGGCCAGCGAGTTGCCGGACGGCCACATCGGCGAGATCTGGTTGCACGGACAGAACCTGGGCACCGGCTACTGGGGGAAGGAGGCCGAGACCTCCGAGACCTTCAAGAACATCCTCAAGTCGCGGATCAGCCAGTCGCACGCCGAAGGCGCCGCCGACGACGGGCTGTGGGTGCGCACCGGTGACTACGGCACTTACTACAAGGGCCACCTCTATATTGCGGGCCGCATCAAGGACCTGGTCATCATCGACGGCCGCAACCACTACCCGCAGGACCTCGAGTACTCGGCGCAGGAAGCCAGCCGGGCGCTGCGGACCGGCTATGTGGCGGCCTTCTCCGTCCCGGCCAACCAATTGCCGCAGGTGGTGTTCGACAACCCGCACACCGGGCTGAACTACGACGCCGAGGACACCTCCGAGCAGCTGGTGATCGTGGCCGAGCGGGCCGCCGGAACGCACAAGCTCGACTACCAACCCATCGCCGACGACATCCGGGCCGCCATCGCGGTGCGCCACGGCGTCACCGTCCGTGACCTGCTGCTGGTGCAGGCCGGAACGATTCCCCGTACCTCCAGTGGAAAGATCGGCCGCCGCGCGTGCCGTGCCGCCTACATCGACGGCAGCCTGCGCAGCGGCATCGGATCGCCGACTGCCTTCGCTACCGAATCGAGCTAGAACCCACCACCATGGCTGATACAGACGCTGATCCTCAGGAGAACGCACCCGCCAAGAAGACCGAGATGCGCGCCGGCGACGATGCAGAGCGAAGCGATGCGGAGAAGCGGCGCATAACGACGGTCCCCGAGATGCGCGAGTGGCTGCGCAACTGGGTGGGCAAGGCCACCGGCCAGTCCCCGGACAAGATCGACGAGTCGGTGCCCATGGTGGAGCTGGGCCTGTCGTCGCGCGACGCGGTGGCGATGGCCGCCGACATCGAAGATCTGACCGGCGTCACGCTGTCGGTCGCGGTGGCGTTCCAGCATCCGACCATCGAGTCGCTGGCCACCCGAATCATCGAAGGTGAGCCGGAACGAGTCGACGACGGCAGCTTCGACGACGCCGACTGGTCCCGCAAGGGCCCGGCCGAACGCGTCGACATCGCGATCGTCGGCCTGTCCACCCGCCTGCCCGGCGACATGAACACCCCCGACGAGACGTGGCAGGCGCTGCTGGAAGGCCGCGACGCGATCACCGACCTGCCCGAGGGCCGCTGGTCGGAGTTCCTCGAAGAGCCGCGGCTGGCCGCGCGCATCAACTCCGCGCGCACCCGCGGCGGCTACCTGAAGGACATCAAGGGCTTCGACTCCGAGTTCTTCGCCGTCGCCAAGACCGAAGCCGACAACATCGACCCGCAGCAGCGGATGGCGCTGGAGCTGACCTGGGAGGCGCTCGAGCACGCCCGCATCCCCGCGTCCAGCCTGCGCGGCGAGTCCGTCGGCGTGTACGTCGGCGTCTCCAACAACGACTACAGCTTCCTGGCGGTGTCCGACCCGACCGTCGCGCACCCGTACGCCATCACCGGCACCGCGACCTCCATCATCGCCAACCGGGTGTCGTACTTCTACGACTTCCGCGGTCCGTCGGTCGCCGTCGACACCGCCTGCTCCAGCTCGCTGGTCGCCATCCACCAGGCCGTGCAGGCGCTGCGCAACGGCGAAGCCGACGTCGCGGTCGCCGGTGGGGTCAACGCGCTGATCACCCCGGTGGTGACGTTGGGCTTCGACGAGATCGGCCAGGTGCTCTCACCCGACGGCCGGATCAAGTCGTTCTCCTCCGACGCCGACGGCTACACCCGCTCCGAGGGCGGCGGCATGCTGGTCCTCAAGCGCGTCGACGACGCCCGCCGCGACGGTGACCAGATCCTGGCCGTCATCGCCGGCAGCGCGGTCAACCACGACGGGCGGTCCAACGGTCTGATCGCGCCCAACCAGGACGCGCAGGCCGACGTGCTGCGCCGGGCCTACAAGGACGCCGGCATCGACCCGCGCACCGTGGACTACATCGAGGCGCACGGCACCGGGACCGTCCTGGGTGACCCGATCGAGGCCGAGGCGCTGGGCCGCGTCGTCGGCCGGGGGCGTCCCGCGGATCGTCCGGCCCTGCTGGGCGCGGTCAAGACCAATGTCGGCCACCTGGAGTCGGCGGCCGGCGCGGCCAGCATGGCCAAGGTGGTGCTGGCGCTGCAGCACGACAAGTTGCCGCCGTCGATCAACTACGCGGGGCCCAGCCCGTACATCGACTTCGACGCGATGCGGCTGAAGGTCGTCGACCAGGCCACCGATTGGCCGCGCTACGGCGGTTATGCGCTGGCCGGGGTGTCGAGCTTCGGCTTCGGCGGCGCCAACGCGCACCTGGTGGTGCGCGAGGTCCTGCCACGTGACGTGATCGAGCGGGAGCCCGAGCCGCAGGACGAGCCGGCCGCCCCGCAGGTCCCGGTGGTGTCCGCCGGCGCCGACCTGGCCGAGGGCCAAGCGCACTCGCTGCGGTTCGACGAGTTCGGCGAGATCATCACCGACGACCTGGTCGCCGAGGAAGAGCAGTACGAGCTGCCCGGCGTCACCGAGGAGGCGCTGCGGCTCAAGGCCGCCGCGCTCGAGGAACTCGCCGCCCAAGAGCCGGCCCCGCCGGTCATTGCGCTGGCCGTCTCGGCGTTCCTGACCTCCCGCAAGAAGGCCGCCGCCGCGGAGTTGGCCGACTGGATGGAGAGCCCCGAGGGGCAGGCGTCGTCGCTGGAGTCGATCGGCCGGGCGCTGTCGCGGCGCAACCACGGCCGTTCGCGTGCCATCGTGCTGGCGCACGACCACGAGGAGGCGATCAAGGGTCTGCGCGCGATCGCCGAGGGCAAGCAGCGGCCCGGGGTGTTCAGCACCGACGGGCCGGTGACCAACGGCCCGGTGTGGGTGCTGGCCGGCTTCGGCGCCCAGCACCGCAAGATGGGCAAGAGCCTTTACCTGCGCAACGAAGTCTTCGCCGAGTGGATCGAGAAGGTCGACGCGCTGGTCCAGGACGAGCTGGGTTATTCGGTGCTCGAGCTGATCCTGGACGACTCGCAGGACTACGGCATCGAGACCACGCAGGTCACCATCTTCGCGATCCAGATCGCGCTCGGTGAGCTGCTCAAGCACCACGGCGCCAAACCCGCCGCCGTGGTCGGCCAGTCCCTGGGCGAGGCCGCGTCGGCGTACTTCGCCGGCGGCCTCTCGCTGCAGGACGCCACGCGCACCATCTGCTCGCGCTCGCACCTGATGGGTGAGGGCGAGGCGATGCTGTTCGGCGAGTACATCCGGCTGATGGCGCTGGTCGAATACTCCGCCGAAGAGATCAAGACGGTGTTCGCCGACTTCCCGGACCTGGAAGTGTGCGTCTACGCCGCCCCCACCCAGACCGTCATCGGCGGCCCGCCCGAGCAGGTGGACGCGATCATCGCCCGCGCGGAATCCGAGGGCAAGTTCGCCCGCAAATTCCAGACCAAGGGCGCCAGCCACACCACCCAGATGGACCCGCTGCTCGGCGAACTGGCCGCCGAACTGCAGGGCATCAAGCCGATGAGCCCGACCGCCGGCATCTACTCGACCGTGCACGAGGGCCGCTACATCAAGCCGGGCAGCGAGCCCATCCACGACGTCGACTACTGGAAGAAGGGGCTGCGCCACAGCGTCTACTTCACCCACGGCATCCGCAACGCCGTCGACAGTGGGCACACCACCTTCGTCGAACTCGCGCCCAACCCGGTGGCGCTGATGCAGGTGGGTCTGACCACGGCGGCGGCCGGGTTACACGATGCCCAGCTGATCCCGACGCTGGCCCGCAAGCAAGACGAGGTCGAGTCGATGGTCTCCACCATGGCTCAGCTCTTCGTCTACGGCCACGACCTGGACATCCGGACGCTGTTCACCCGCGCCCAGGGACCCGAGGACTACGCGAACATCCCGCCGACCCGGTTCAAGCGCAAAGAACACTGGCTGGACGCGCACTTCGCCGGCGACGCCGCGGTGATCATGCCCGGTACCCACGTCGCGCTGCCGGACGGTCGCCACGTCTGGGAGTATGCGCCGCGGGACGGCCAGACGGACCTGGCCGCGCTGGTGCGGGCCGCCGCCGAACAGGTGTTGTCCGATGCGCAGCTGACCGCCGCCGAGCAGCGTGCGGTGCCCGGCGAGGGCGCCCGGTTGGTGACGACGATGACTCGCCACCCCGGTGGTGCCTCGGTGCAGGTGCACGCCCGCATCGACGAGTCGTTCACGCTGGTCTACGACGCGCTGGTGACCCGGGCGGGTCAGCAGTCGGTGCTGCCGACCGCGGTCGGCGCCGGTACGGCTGTTGCCACTCCGGCGGTGGCCACCCCGGCTCCGGCGGCGCCAGAGCAGCCCGCCGAGGACCCCGCCGCCGAGACCCTGACCGACAGCCTGACCAACCGGTATTTCTCGGCCAGCATGGGCAAATGGTCGCCGGACTCGGGCGAGACCATCGCCGAGCGCCTGGGCCTGATCGTCGGCTCCGCCATGGGCTACGAGCCCGAGGACCTGCCGTGGGAGGTGCCGCTGATCGAACTCGGCCTGGACTCGCTGATGGCGGTGCGGATCAAGAACCGCGTGGAGTACGACTTCGACCTGCCGCCGATTCAGCTGACCGCGGTGCGCGACGCCAACCTCTACAACGTCGAGAAGCTGATCGAGTACGCGGTCGAGCACCGGGACGAGGTGCAGCAGCTGCACGAGCACCAGAAGACGCAGACGGCCGAGGAGATCGCCCGGGCCCAGGCCGAGTTGGTCAGCGGCGCATCGGCGGCTTCGCTGGTGGCGCCCGCCCCGGATCCGCAGGCCGAGCCGGAGACCCAAGCCGAGCCGCAGGAGCAGTCCGCCGCGCCGCCGGCGTCGGACATCCCGATTCCGCCACCGCCGACGGACCCACGCGGCCCCGCGGGCTCCAACGGCAGCGCCGAGCAGCGCAACGGCACCGCGGATCTGAAGGGTGCCGCCGAGGCGCTCAACTCCGAAGCCGTCGCCAAAGCGCTGAACTCCGACGTGCCCCCGCGCGACGCCGCCGAGCGGGTCACGTTCGCCACCTGGGCGATCGTCACCGGCAAGTCCGCCGGCGGCATCTTCAACCCGCTGCCCAAGGTGGACGAGGCCACCGCCACCAAGATGGCGCAGCGGCTATCCGAGCGCGCCGAAGGACCCATCACCGCCGAGGACGTGCTGACGTCGAAGAACATCGAGGAGTTGGCCGACAAGGTGCGCGGCTACCTCGAGGCCGGTGTGGTCGACGGGTTCGTCCGCACCCTGCGGCCCCGGCAAGAGGGCAGCTCGAAGATTCCCGTTTTCGTCTTCCACCCGGCGGGTGGGTCGACGGTGGTGTACGAGCCGCTGCTGAGCCGGCTGCCCGCGGACACGCCGATGTACGGCTTCGAGCGGGTCGAAGGCACGATCGAAGAGCGTGCCGAGCAGTACGTGCCGAAGCTGATCGAGATGCAGGGCGACGGGCCCTACATCCTGGTGGGCTGGTCGCTGGGCGGGGTGCTGGCCTACGCATGCGCGATCGGGCTCAAGCGGCTGGGCAAGGACGTCCGGTTCGTCGGGCTGATCGACGCCGTGCGTGCGGGTGAGGAGATCCCGCAGACCAAGGAGGAGATCCGCAAGCGCTGGGAGCGCTACGCGCGGTTCGCCGAGAAGACCTTCAACGTCACCATTCCCGAGATCCCTTACGAGCATCTCGAGCAGCTCGACGACGAAGGCCAGGTCCGGTTCGTGCTGGAGGCGGTCAGTCAGAGCGGGGTGGAGATCCCGGCCGGGATCATCGAACACCAGCGCACGTCGTACCTGGACAACCGCGCCATCGACACCGCGCAGATCCAGCCCTACGACGGGCATGTCACCCTCTACATGGCCGATCGATACCATGACGACGCGATCATGTTCGAGCCGCGGTACGCCGTTCGCCAACCGGACGGCGGCTGGGGCGAGTACGTCTCCGACCTCGAGGTCGTGCCGATCGGTGGCGAGCACATCCAGGCCATCGACGAGCCGATCATCTCCAAGGTGGGGGCACACATGACCCAAGCGTTGGCACAGGTTGAGGCCGAGGCAGCAGCCGGACACGTCAAAAGTTAGGTAGGCAACCAGTGACAGCCGTAGAGCCGTCTCGCGCCCACACGACAGCTGAGAAGCTGGCCGAGCTACGCGCTCGCTTGGAGCTGGCCAAGGAGCCGGGTGGCGAGAAGGCCGCCGCCAAACGCGACAAGAAGGGCATCCCGAGTGCCCGGGCCCGCGTGCATGCGCTGGTCGACCCGGGCAGCTTCTTCGAGATCGGTGCGCTGTGCAAGACCCCCGGTGACCCCAATGCGCTGTACGGCGACGGCGTGGTCACCGGACACGCGCTGATCGACGGCCGCCCGGTCGGGGTGTTCTCCCACGACCAGACGGTGTTCCAGGGTTCGGTCGGGGAGATGTTCGGCCGCAAGGTCGCCCGGCTGATGGAGTGGTGCGCGATGGTCGGCTGCCCGATCGTCGGTATCCAGGACTCCGGTGGGGCTCGCATCCAGGATGCGGTCACCTCGCTGGCGTGGTACGCCGAGCTGGGCCAACGTCATGAGGCGCTATCGGGAGTGGTGCCGCAGATCTCCCTGATCTTCGGCAAATGCGCTGGGGGCGCGGTCTATTCGCCGATCCAGGACGACTTGCTGGTTTCGGTGCGCGACCAGGGCTACTTCTTCGTCACCGGTCCCGACGTGATCCGCGAAGTCACCGGCGAAGAGGTCACCCTCGACGAACTCGGCGGCTCCGACGCCCAAGCCCGCTACGGCAACATCCACCACGTGGTGGACTCGGAAGCCGAGGCGTTCCAGTACGTGCGGGAATTCCTGTCGTTTCTGCCGTCCAACTGCTTCAGCACGCCGCCGGTCATCAATCCTGGGCTGGAACCGGAGGTCACCCCGACCGACCTGGAACTGGACTCGATCGTGCCGGACTCCGACAACGCGGCCTACGACATGCACGAGATCTTGCTGCGCATCTTCGACGACGGCGACTTCCTGGAAGTCGCCGCGCAGCACGGCCCGTCGATCATCACCGGGTATGCCCGGGTCGACGGGCGCCCGGTCGGCGTGATCGCCAACCAGCCGATGCACATGTCCGGGGCGATCGACAACGAGGCCTCCGACAAGGCCGCGCGGTTCATCAGGTTCTGCGATTCGTTCCAGATCCCGCTGGTGTTCGTGGTGGACACCCCCGGTTTCCTGCCCGGTGCCGAGGAGGAGAAGCGGGGCATCATCAAGCGCGGCGGCCGGTTCCTGTACTCCGTGGTCGAGGCCGACGTGCCGAAGGTGACGATCACCATCCGCAAGTCCTACGGCGGCGCGTACGCGGTGATGGGCTCGCGGCAGCTGACGGCCGACTTCAACTACGCCTGGCCCACCGCGCGCATCGCGGTGATCGGCGCCGAGGGAGCCGCGCAGTTGCTGATGAAGCGCTTCCCGGACCCCACCACGCCCGAGGCGCAGCAGATCAAGAAGGACTTCATCGAGGGCTACAACCTCAATATGGCGATCCCGTGGACCGCCGCCGAGCGCGGATTCATCGACGCGGTGATCGATCCGCACCAAACCCGGCTGCTCATCCGCCGGTCCATGCACCTGCTGCGAGACAAGCAGCAGTGGTGGCGGGTGGGCCGCAAGCACGGCCTGATCCCGGTCTAGGTCGTCGTTTGGGCGCGAGCAGACACAGAATCGCGTCCGTTACGACGGATTAGCGCGATTCTGCGTCTGCTCGTCGAGGCACAGCGCGCCCGCGACCAGCTCGTCGAAGCGCTCCAACGCCTCGTCGGTGTCCGCGTCGATGCCGCGCAACGGCCCCGGGTCGGCGAGGTAGCGCCGCGCGTACAGGCGAGCGACCAGCGCCTTACGGTCGGTGCCGCGGGTTTCCCGCTCCCAGGCCGCCTGCTCGGTGAGCAGCGCGCCCGCATAGACGTCGCCCATGAACTGGGCCAGCGGCAGCAACCGCGCCTCGGCGATGTCGCCGTCCAGCTTCGACCATGCGGTGATCGCCGCGTCGAGATCTTCGATGCGCCCGGCGACCAGCCCGGTGGTGTCGTCGTCGTGGGACACCGACACCGCGTCGCGCATCCGCGCCAGCAGTGGTTCGTGGGCGCGGGACTGTTCGATACCGCGGCGCACGTCCAGCGACAAGATGTTGTCCGAGCCTTCCCAGATGGTGTTGACCTGCGCGTCGCGCAGTAGCCGGGCAACCGGCCAGGTCTCGATGTAACCGTTGCCGCCGTGCAGCTCGATCGCGTCCGACGCCGCGGTGATCCCCAGCCGGCACACCTTGAGCTTGGTCACCGGCACGGCGATGCGTTGCCGGATGGCTTTGGGCTGACGGTGGTTCGGGAAGCCGATCCCGTCGAACACCATCGCCTGGGTGGCTTCGACGTCGACGATCAGCTCGGCCAGCTTGCGCCGCACCAGGGGCTTGTCGATCAGCGCGCCGCCGAAGGCCTGGCGTTGCCGGGTATAGCACAACGACTCGACCAGCGCCCGGCGGGCATTGCCCAGCGCGAAGGCCGCAATACCCAGCCGCAGCCGGTTGGTCAGCTCCATCATCCGGCCCAGGCCCTTGCCGTCGGACGGGCCGGCTTCACCCTGGGGTGCACCGGAGAGCAGGAACGCCTCGGCGTCGACCAGCTCGATCTCACCGGAGGCCACCGAGCGGGTGCCGAGCTTGTCCTTGAGCCGGCGGATCCGCACACCGTTGCGGGAACCGTCGCGGCGCGTGCGCAGCACCAGGAAGCTGGCCACGCCCCGGCTGGAGTCGGGCGCCCCCTCGGGCTTGGCCAGGGCGATGAACGCCTCGCCGGCGCAATTGGAGGCGAACCACTTGAAGCCGTTGAGCAGCCAGGCATCGCCGTGCGGTGTGGCGGTGGTTTCGATCGCGCCGAGGTCCGAGCCGCCGGTGCGTTCGGTCATCAGCTGTGCCGCTTCGCCCTCCCACTCGCCGGAGTCGAGCTTGGCCAGCACGTAGTCCCGCACGTCGGTCGGGGCGAAGGCGCTGACCAGCGCGCGGACCATGTTGCCGCCGGTGCCCAGTGCGCACGCCAGCCCGATGTCGGCCTGGTTGAGCAGATAGTTCGACGCGAACAGCGGCAGCGACGCGCGAAAACCGGCCCGATGCGCCTCCTCTCGCAGCTCCTGCTGCGCATCGAGCACGGCGCGCTTGGATTGGGTGAACGAGGCCGGCATGACCACCCGGCTGACATCGTGGCCCCACCGGTCGTAGCGCTCCAGGTACGGCGGGTTGCGGTCGGTCTCCTCGGCCCAGCGGGTGACCGGGCCGCCCATCAGTTCCCCGATACGCACCAGATGTGGCTCGGCGACGGCCAATTCGTCGGGCGGCAGGTAGTAGGACATGATGAACTGCAGCGTCGGATCGGTGCGATACCAGTTGAGGCCGGTGGCGCCCTGATAGTTCTCCGTGCGGTAACGCTGTGCCTTCTCCGGAGTCGAGAACGGTAGCCGGTCGACGGCCTCGAACCCGTAGTGCGGGTCGTACTCACCCATGACGCGACCGTATTACAGCCGCGAGCTCAAAACAGCTATACCGGCACCACGAAGTCCGACGTGTACACCTCGGCCGGGTTCTGCGAATTCTCCGCGGGACGTGCGATCCAGATCCAGGTCCCGGTCTGGCCCGGTCGAATGGGCGCGGTGACGGTCGCGTTGCCCTGGCCGGACTCGTCGGTGACCAAGCTGGTGAAGGCGGTGCCCGGATCACCGGGCCCACAGGTGACCGACGAGGGCAGCGGCGCCTGGATCAACCCGACGTCGTAGCGGGTGCCCGGCTGGTTCTGCACAATCAAGTGGACATCGGCAATCACCGACGAGCCCGCGGTGCGCACCATGGCCATGCCGCCGCCCAGAGCAGGGGCTCGGATCTGGGGCGCAACACTGGACGCTCCGTAGTCGCAATGTCGCAGCACACTACGAAGGGCGACTCGGGTGGCGCTGCCGTCCGGTGCCGCGGTCGCGAAACCCGCGTCCCACGTGCCCAGACACGCCGCCATAGCGGTCGCGACGGCGAGTTTGCCCATCCGTTTCAGTCCGCGCATCTGCCGCACCCACTTCATCGTTGATCGAGTACTGACGAAACGTGAGATTAACCACATGGGCCCGTCAGGAAACATCAACGGTTTGCTACCTATGCCGGCTGACGTAGTCGGCGAGTGCGTCGCCGACCGCGGCGGCGCCCAGCGGCGTCGGGTGCAGGGGCACGGCGGGATCCTGGGTCACATAGCCTTCGACGTACCGGTCGGCGGGTGCGGCGCACATGTCGTGGCCCTCATGCAGGGGCCTGGTGTCGAAGAACTCAATTCCTTTGTCGGCAGCCAGTTTCCGCTGCCGGTCGTCGAGGTCGTTGAGCTTGGTCTGCAAGTAGTCGGAATCCTGCGGCAACACCGGTTGGGCGGGATAGCACCCGCCCGGGCGCAGCAGAATGCCGTAACCGACCAAGATGACGCGCGCTTTGCGCGCTTTGGCCCGCACCCGGTCGATCAGCGTGGCCCAACTCGGCGCATGGGCTTCGGTCAGGGCGGCGACGCGATCGACGTCGCCGACGACGAACTGCGTCTTGCACGGCGTGGGGTCGGGGCTCTTGACCTCGCACTGGCGCAGCTCGGTGACGAGCTCGATGTCGTTGGCGCCGATGGTGATGGTGACCAGATCGGTTGCGGCGGTGACGGATTCGATCTGCGGATCCACCGGCCCGGTCGACGTCTGCTGGGCGGCGCGCAAGATGTTGTCGGTGGTCGCGCCGCTGCAGGTGGCGTCGACGAAGGCGGCGACCTTCAGGCGGCGGGCCAGGATCGAGGGGTAGTTGTTGGTCGACTTGTGGCAGCCCTCCGGTGACCCCGGATCCGGTACGCCGGGGTCTGCGGCGACGGAGTCGCCCAGAGCGACGTAGTGGAGCCGTTCGGGGCTGGTGCCGGGCGGAGCGCAGGCCACGCCCAGCACCCCGAGCACGGATGCGATGACCAGTCGCCTCGAGCCCACGGGTGTCGGACTTAAGGCTTGATCCGGATCTGGCCGGGCGACCACAAGCCGCTGCGGGTCGCGGTGCCCAGGTCCAGGCGCGCCGGCGGGGCGTCGACCAGGGTGTCGAACTTGCGCAGCGATCCCCAGTCGCGCGCCCAGTCGCGGGACAGGTAGGTCGCCATCACGTGGGCGCGTAGCAGCAGGTCGGTGATGCCGAGCAGGCCCCCGTTGACGCCGTCCTCCCAGGTGTCGGTGTCCAGCTTCTTGGCCGAATAGTCCGGCGTAATACGGAATTTCGGGATCTCGGTGACGCCGTTGGTGTGCAGCATCGGCCGCTGGCACGGGAAGGCCAGGCCGACCGCCCAGTCCAGCAGGACCGGCTGGGTGGATCCCACGTATTCCTGCAGTGAACGCAGCTCGGGCACCCGCGGCGGGGTAACCGCGATCCAGTCCTCCGGGGTCAACGACAGGTCGTCAGCCACCACCCGCACCGCCACGGCGTCGGCCGGCATCTTCTCTCGGGCGAAGCGCAGGTTGCGCCACGCCTTGGGCTGCTCGCCGTACAGGTCGTCGGGCACCATCCGCCCGGCCGGCACCAGCGCGCCGCCGGGGCCGGGCTTGGCGTATTCCAGCTGCACGGTCTGCCCGGCGGTGTAGTGGTGCAGCACGCTGTTGCCCGCGATCTTGCCGGCGGCGGTGATCACCACCAGTGGGTGCCCGTCGTCGGCTTTGGGCAGCTGGTACCACGCGGACGCCAGCCGGCTTTGTTGCTGCGCGCCGGTGGTGTAGGTGCCGGCCAGCGGCACCCGGGTGGGGTCGAGTTGGTAGGGCAGCGGCACCGTCGACCCGTTGATGCCCGGGGATGTCAGCTTCGTCGGCGCATCCCAGTCGTAGTCGGTGCCGGGCTGGTTGGGCTTCATCACGATGGCTTCGGCCACCGTGTGTTCCGGTACGCCGTCGGGCGAGAAGCCGACGGGGTTGGTGCCGCCCAGCGGACCCAGCGGTCCGTAATCGCCGGGTAGCGGGGTCATGAAGCCGGCGTTGGGATCGGGTTCGACCAGCACGTCGTCGGCCAGCCCGCAGCCGCCGGTGAACGCACGCAGGTTGGACCAGCCGTTGGAGTAGGTCGGGTACTGACGCACGATGCCGATGCCCATCGATGCGACGAACACCAGCGCCATGAAGCCCGCCGCCAGCGATATCGGCGCGGTGGTCAAGGCGCGGGTGATCCGCCCTTCCCCGGCGTCGCGGGGCGCGAAGTGCAACCACGCCGCGTACAGCGCCGCGAACACGAACAGCGCGAAAAACATTGCGCTGACGGTGATTCCGGCGATCTTCGGCATGGCGCTGTTGAACGGGACGCCGTAGCTCGAGACATACCACCACCCGTTGGTGGTGGCGAAGCACAGCGCCAGCATGAACAGCAGCGCGGCCAGGAACGCCATCCGGTTACGCGACCAGCGCAACACCGATGGCGATACCAATACCGTCGTCAGCGCGGCCATCGCGGCCCCCACCGCGGCGAACAGCCCGAAGTGGTGCACCCACTTGGTGGGGGTGAACATCAGGAAGAACATGGTGCCGAAGATGACGCCCATCAGCCGCCAGGCCGGCCCGCGGGCCACACCCGGAACCCGTTTGCGGCGCAACATGATGAACACCGCGGTAAACAGGCACAGCGCGGTGATCAAGAAGCCCAGCCGCCGCGACAACGACCCGTCGACGGTGGGCAGGATCAGGTAGTAGTAGCGCAGGTTCTCGGTGTACCAGGCCTGGCTGGGCCCGATCTTGCTGCGCACCCGGGTGGCTTCCAACACCGTGGACAGCGTCTGGTCGACGAACACCACCGTCAGGATCACCGTGCCCGCCGCCAGCATCGGCGCCACCAACGGCAAGGTGCCGACCAGCCGGTGCCGGCGGACCAGGATGCGCAGGATGGGACGGCCACCGGCCACCAACGCGGCCACCGCGATCAAACCGGTGGGCTGCACACCCAGGGTGAAGGCGGCGGCAATGATCGCCAGGGCCGCCGGGGTCAACCGGCTGTACCGCATCGACCGTTCGATCAGCACATAGGTGACCAGCGAGCCGAGCGCGATGATGCCTTCGGGGCGCAGCCCGTTGTTGAACGGCATCCACGCCGTCAACAGCACCATGGCCGCCGCCCAGTTGGCCGGCTTACTCGCCGCCACCGCCGGGCCCAGCCGGGGCAGCACCTCGCGGGACAGCAGCAGCCAGCAGATCAGGCCGGCGAACAGGTCCGGCAACCGCATCCAGATGCTGGAGTCGCTGACATGGGTCATCAACGCCAGCAGGTTGTAGTACCAGCCGAACGGGTCTTCCGGGCTGCCGAACCAGCGGAAGTAGTTGGACATGTAGCCGGCGCGGTCGGCGACGCGCGCCATGCCCAGGATGTAGCCGTCGTCGGAGGAGTTCGCGCCGATGACGTGCCAGAGCAGGAACGCGAACACCACCACGCCGTCGAGCAGGGTGAAGGTGCGCCAGTTCTGCGGAATCCAGCGGCGCATCCGGTGCCCGTCCAGCTGGTCCAGGCGCCACAGGGCCACCAGCGCGACGATGGTGGCCACGATCGCCCCGATGATGGCCAGCAGTTTCAGCGTGGTCGGCGTGGTGGAGAACCGGGTGTCGATGGTGGCGTTGACGCTCAGCCCGGGCGGTGCCGGACCGGTCAGGTCGGTGAACACCCCGACGATCTGGGGACGCAGGTTGGGGTCGGGGAAACCGCTGCGCACCGGCGCGCCCCTGGGGTCTTTCAGCCCGACGAACGTGGCGTAGGTGCCGGCGTGCGTGGAGGTGACCTCGATGCGCTCGCATTGCGGGGATGCGACCTGGTCCCGCGGCACCGACAGGATCACCACATTGCGGTCGGTGACGTCCACGCGCTGGCTGCTGACGACCACGAACAGCGCGTTGAGGTTGGCGTCCTTGCCCTGTTTGGGTGCGGTGCCCAGCACCACGCCGCCGGTCGGCGGCATGGCGCGCACCACGGCACACGGCACCGTGGCGGTGAAGTCGACCGGCGTCAGCGAGATCAGCGGCGCGGTCACGCTGCCCAGCTGGCCGTTCTGCGGCCAGTTGAGCGTCGCGGTGGTCTGCACGACCGGCAGCAGTGGCGTGGCCACCGACAGCACGAAGCCGATCAGGCCGGCAATGGTGGCCACCCAGCGCGTCAGGCGCAGCTGGCGCGGCGCCTCGGGTTCCCGCGCGGCGGCGGTCGTTTGTTCGTGATTGGTGACGGTCATGGCAGGGCCCTGATCGGCCCCTGCCGGCTCCAGCCTGGCACTGAGATCACACCCTCTTCGACGACGGCTTCCGGCGCCTGCTCGGCCGGCACCAGGCGGAAGTATTGCTCGACGGTTCCCCAGTCGCGGTACCAGTCACCGCGCAGATACGTGCCGATCGTCGAGGTCCGCAACAACGCCTGGGTGAACAGGAACGGCCCGCCGGTCGAGCTGGCCTGCCACAGGTTGGACGACGACGCGGTCTGCTTGTGGTCGGGCAGGATGCGGTACTCGGGCAACTCGGCGATGCCCAGGTGCTCGGTGAAGGGCCGTTGGCAGGGGAAGTTGGCGGCCGTCGCGATGTCCATCAGCACCGGCGTCTGCGAGCCGATCAACTGCTGCAGCGTTTCCAGGACCGGGACCCGCGGCGGGGTGAATGCGAACCACTGCTCGTTGCTCAGGTTGGGGTCGTAGGCGACGATGCGCGCCACGTTGGCCTCCGGCGGCGCCCCCGCCAGCGGGAAGCGCAGGTTGCGCCACGCGGGCTGCGGACCCAGGTCGATCGGATACACCTCGCCCAGTGGCTGGGTGCTGCCGTCGGGCCGGGTGCTGCCCCACTGCAATTTGAGCTGCTGGCCGTACATCAGCCCGCCGTCCTCTTTATAGGACCAGATCGCGCCGGCGGCCGAGAGCACCACCAGGGGCCGGTCGGGGCTGCGCGGCGGCAGCTGGTACCACGCCGAGGTCGCCGTCGCGGCCAAGTTGTTCTCGCCGTAGCTGCCCATCACCGGCGTGCGCGCGGGGTCCAGCCCGAAGGGCAGCGCCGCGTGCGAGCCGTTGACCCCGGCCGGGCCCTTGCCGCCGGCGGTGCCGGCGGAGTCGCTGATCGCGGCGTTGGGCTTGTTGGGCGAGGCGTCGGAGTTGACCACACCCGGCTTGCTGACCACCGGGTCGGATTTGAGGTCTTCGCCCACGCCTTCGGGCTTGAACCCGACGGGGTTGATGCCGCCGAGCGGGCCGTCGGGCCCAAAGGTCTGCCCGGGAACCGGTTGCAGCATCCCGGCGTTGGGGTCCGGCTCGGCCAGCACGTCGTCGGCCATGGCGCAACTGGTGGGGGACAGGCTGGTACTGAGGGCGGCCGCGTTGGCCTTGCCGGTGGTGTAGAGGGGATAGCGGAAGGCCGCGGCTTTGGCCATCGACCCGACTTCGCCGAGCACCATGATGATCGCCACCACCAGCAGCGGTGTGGCGGCCAGCACCCGGTTGCGCCGGCTGTTCTTCACCTCGGTGTGACCGGCGTAGTCCATCCGGAAGTGGTACCAAGCGGCCAGCAGTCCGGTCAGTACCGACAACGCCAAGAACATCGACGTCACCGGGTGGCTGGCGATGACCGGCTGGATGTCGTACCACGGCACCCCGTAGTTGCCGACGTAGAACCAGCCGTTGATGCCCGAGGTGGCCCACGCCAGGATGAACAGCAGCGCGGTGACGTACAGCGCCAGGTTGCGTCGGCTGTGCAGGCCGATGCGGGCGAACGCGAGCGCGGTGATCGCACCGAGCGCCCCGGCCAGCCCGGCGAACGCGCCGAATTGCACGGCCCACTTCGTCGGCGTGAACGTCAACAGCAGCAGCCCGATCGCGGTGGTGCCGATCAGCCGCCACGCCGGTCCGCTGGCCAAGCCGGGCACCCGGCCGCGGCGTAGCAGCACCGCCAACATCCCGAACAGGCACAGCAGCATCACCAGCACGGCGAACCGCCGCGACATCGACGCGTCGGCGTTGCTTTCCACGGTCAGGAAGTAGTAGCGCAGGAAGTCCTGATACCAGGCGATGGTCGGGCCGACGGTGTACTTGATGCGCGCCGATTCGGCGACGGTGGCCAGCGTCTGGCTGCGGAACACCACGACGGTGATCAGCGACAACGCCGCGGCCAGCACGATCAGCGGTGGCAGCACGCCGTCGGTGGCGCGGCGGCGACGGATCGTTCGGGCGATCACCCGGGCGCCGGTGAGCAGCGCGGCCACCGCGATCAGTCCCTGCGGCGCCAGGGTCGCGGTGAGCAGTGCGACGAAGATGGCCACGGCCGCGGGGGCCAGCCGGTCCAGCGAGATCGCGCGCTCCACCAGCACCCAAGTCACCAGCACGCCCAGGGCGATCAGCGGCTCGGGTCGCAGCCCGTTGTTGAACGGCAGCCAGGCGGCCAAGAAGACCGCGCCCGCGGTGAGCACGGCCACCGGGTTGCCGGCCACCCCAGCGCGGCCGGGACCCAGCCGGCGCAGCATGCAGCGACTGATGATCAGCCAGCACGCGATGCCGGCCAGCAGGGCGGGCAGGCGCATCCAGACCCCGGCGGTGCTGATCGAGGCCAGCCGGGCCAGCCACGCGTAATACCAGTCGAACGGCGCTTCGGTGGTGCCGAAGTAGCGGTAGTAGTTGGCGAAGTAGCCCGCTTTCGGCGCGACGCGGGCGATGGTCAGGTTGTACCCGTCGTCGGTCGAGGTGGCGCCGATGACATGCCAGACCAGCAGCGTGGCGATCACCGCGAGGTCGGCCAGCCAGGTGGCCGGGCCGCCGCGCAGCCAGCGCGGCCGTTGCCCGGCGCGGTACCGGGCCAGCAATTCGGTCGGGGTGCGCCAGGTGCCCCCGCGGCTGTGGCGATCCAATGCGCTCAGCGCGACGACGGCGGCCAGGACCGCCAGCGCGCCCAGGACCATGGCGGCGGTCTTGAGCAGGCTGGGCGTCGTGATGAACCGGGTGTCGACGTCGACGCGCGCCGACAGGCCCGGCTGGGCGCGCAGCTTGAGGTCGGTGAAGATGCCGCCCACTTGCGGCTTCTTCTCCGGGGAGAGCTTGCCGGCGGCACCGGGGATGCCTTCGAAGTCCGCGCCGGCGCCGCCGGCGTCGGCCCACAGGTGCAGCACGCGGCAGGCGCCGGCCGTGATGGCCGTGCGGGGCGCGACCGCGGCGACCGTGTCGCGGAACGCGACCACGACCGTGTCGTTATTGGCCCGCACGAACAGCCCGTGTTTGCCGGTGTCCACGCCTTCGCTGGGCAAGGTGGACACCACCAGGCCGCCGCTGGCGGGCAGGGTGGCGATGGCCGAGCAGGGGATGGAGATGTCGAGCGCCCGCGGCGCCCCGGACACCAGCGGCGCGGTGATCTGGCTGACGTTGCCGTCGGCGGCGGTGCCCTGGGGCCACCGGATGGTGGCGGTGGTCTGCTTTACCGGCAGCAGCGGAACCAGCAGGCACAGCAGCAGACCGATCAGGCCCGAGACGACGGCAACCAGCCGGGCGATTCGATGGAATCGCTGTCTACCGTCGAAGGACACGAGGCTCGATGGTAGGCGAAGCTGCTGAGTGGGTTGAGGATGCGGGGCCGCGCACGAGCTGACTAGGTGTTTCGGCTCAGCCTTTGCGCAGCGGCGCGGGATCCCACAGTCCGCTGCGCGTCACGGTGCCCAGCTCGAGCCGCGCCGGTGGGGCGTCGGAGTAGTACGGCGTCAACCGCTGCAACGCACCCCAGTCCCGGAACCAGTCGTCCTTGAGGTAGCTGGCCACCGTGGTGGCGTGGGCCAGCAACTCGGTGACGCCCAGCGGGCCGCCGCCGAGGTAATCCATCACCGGCGAGTTGGCTTCGGCGCCGAACCGGTCGGGCAGGATGCGCCACTTGGGCGTCTCGTCCACGCCGTACTGATGGCCGAACGGACGCTGGCAGGGGAACGCCAGGCCCACCAGCCAGTCCAGGAACACCGGATCCTTGGAGCCCACCACATCCTGCAGCGTGCGCAGTTGCGGTATCCGCGGCGGCGTCAGCGCGATCCAGTGCTGCGGGGCCAGGTCGTCGTCGTCGGCGACCAACCGGATCTGGGTGGCCGAGTCCGGGATCGCCGACAGCGGAGCCCGCAGATTGCGCCAGGCCGGCACCGCGCCGACGTCGGCGAAGCCCATCGAGCCGCCGTGACGTCCGGCGGCCGCCTCGGCGTCGGTGGCCCACTGCACCTGCACTTCGCGGGGATCGAACCGGCCGGCCGCGGTGAGCACCAACAGCGGCGACGCGCTGCGCTGGTCCTTGGGCGGCAGGCGGTACCAACCGGACCGCAACATCGCGGGCACTTGGATACCCGAGCGCCAGCTGCCCAGGATCGGCGTGCGCGCCGAGTCCAGGTTGAACGGCAGCCGCGCGCGCGAGCCGTTGATGCCGGGCGCGGCGGTGGTGCCGCCTTCGGTACCCGGATCGCTGCCAGTGACGACGCCGTCGTCGCTGGCGAAGTTGCGGTCACCCGGGCGTTCCATCACCGGGTCGGCGGAGACGTCGGCGGGGATGCCGTTGGGGGTGAACGCCTCGGACAGGCCGGCGCCCAGTGCGTCGGCCGGCGCGGCGCCGACCGGGGGCAGCATCCCGGCGTTGGGGTCCATCTCGACCAGGACGTCTTCGGCCAGCCCGCAGGTCTTGCCGGTCAGGGCCTGCAGATTCGACCGGCCCACCGACCAGGCCGGGTATTGGGTGATCATCGCCTGGGTCAGCGAGACCACCTCGAACAGGACCAGCACCCAGGTCGCGATCGCCAACGGCGACTGCACCACGCGGGCCAGCCGCGGCCGCTCGCGGATCTGGCGGCGCGGCCCGCCGTTGGCGGCGAAGTGGAACCACGCCGCGATCAGCAGCACCGCCACCGTCAGCTCGAGGAAGGCGGTGGTGAGCGACCACCGCCATTTCGGGAACGCGTTGGACCAGGGCACGCCGAAGTTGGACACATACCACCAGCCGTTGACGCTGGCGAAGGACAACGCCATGACGAACAGCACCACGGCGGCGAACAGGGTGCGGTTGCGCCGGGACCGCATCGCGGTGCTGGTGACCGCGACCGCGGCCAGCGCCCCCAACGAGCCGGCCAGCCCGGCGAACACCCCGAAGTGGTGGGTCCACTTGGTGGGGGTGAACATCATCGCCAGGAACGAGATGACGGTGATGCCGATGATGCGCCGACTCGGCCCGGCGGCGGTGCCGGGGATGCGGCCCTTGCGCAGCGACATGGCCACCGCGACCGCCAGCGCCAGCAGCAGCGCCAGCACGGCGAACCGGCGGGCCACCGAACCATCCGGGCTGGCCATGAACAACCGCTCGTAGCGGATGTGCTCGTCGAACCACTTCAGGCTGGGGCCGACGGCTTGTTTGAGCACGGTGGCTTGGCTCTCGGCCGCGAAGCTCTGGTCGCGGAAGATCAGGATGGCGGTGACGGTGCCCGCCGCCAGGATGGGGGAGATCAGCGGCAACAACCCGAACTGCTTGGAACGCCGGTGCAAGATGGTGCGCAGCGGCCCGATCGCTACCAGCAGGGCGCCGATAGAGGCGATGCCGGTGGGCCCGGAGAACAAGGTCAGCGCGCCGACGACGCAGGCGATCGCGACGGGCAGCAGCCGGCTGGTGGCCACCGCCCGCTCCACCGAGCACCAGGTCAGCAGGATGCCCAGGGCGATGATCGGCTCCGGGCGCAGGCCGTTGTCCAGCGGCAGCCACACCGCCAGGAACATGCCCGCCGCGGTCCACGCTGCGGCCCGGTTGGTTTTGACCGCATGCCCCAGGCGCGGAATGACTTCCCGGCTGATCACCCACCAGCAGGTCAGCGCCATCGCCAGGGTGGGCAGGCGCATCCACACGCTGGCGGTGCTGACGTGCGCCCACATGGCCAGCAGGTTGTAGTACCAGCCGAACGGGTCCTCGGGGGTACCGAACCAGCGGTAGTAATTGGACATGTAGCCGGCGTGCTCGGAGACCCGGGCCATGGTGAGGATGTAGCCGTCGTCGGCGGTGTTGGCGCCGACGAAGTGCCACCACACCAGCACGACCAGCACCAGGGCATCGAGCGCGCCGACCGACCACCAGCGCGCGGGCAGGAAGCGCCGGTGCCGGGTGCCGTCGGCGGTGTCCAGGATGTGCAGCGCGATCAGCGCGGCGCCGGTCAGCACGACGCCGAGGATCATCGCGGCCATCTTCAGCGGCGTCGGGCTGGTGCTGTAGCGGGTGTCGACCGTCGCCGAGAAGCTCAGGCCCGGCGGCGCGGGCCCGGACAGGTCGGTGAACACCCCGACGATCTGCGGCCGGAAGTCGTAGCCGCTTTTCTCCCCGCGCAGCGGTTCACCGGGGTGCTCGCTGTTGGGGCCTTGGCGCAGTCCGACGAACTCGCCGGTGACCTTGTCGGCGTGCGCGGTGAACGTCAACCGCTGGCAGGCCGGGCTGAGCACCTGGCTCAGCGGGGCCGCGACCACCGGGACGTTGCGCACGATCAGCACCAGGTCGTCGTTGACGCGCTGCAGCAGCAGTCCTCGGTCGACGGCTTTGGGAGCCTGCTTGGGCACCGTGGACAGCAGCACCGTCTTGGCGGCGTTGTCCGGACCGGTCAGCCCGGCCGCCGCCTGGCAGGGAACGGTGATGTTCAGCTCGGTGGCCACATAACCGATCAGGGGCGCCTCGACGCTGCCGAACGTGCCGTTCTGCGGCCAGTTCAGCTGGGCGGTGGTCTGCGTGACCGGAAGGAAGGGCGTGGCCAGCGCGAGCGCGGCGCCCAGCAGACCGGCGACGACGGCCACGAGGCGAGCGATCCGGTAGTTCCCTCCCGCGCCGCTCACGGAGGTAGATGGTAATTGTTCGATCGCGTCGATCGAGGTGTCGGTCGCCATCAGCGGTTCGGCCCCGGTTTGCGAACGGCCAGGACGAACGGGCCGATGGTGTCGACGGCGAAGCGCGGGTCGGCGAACAGCGCCGCCTTGAGGTCCACGGTGTAGCGCCGCACGTTGGGCTGGTTGGGGTAGACGTCCTCGGCCAGCCGCAAGGTGTAGGTGTTGCCCGCGCCGCGGCGCATCAGGAAGACCGTCGGCGGCGGCCAGGGCAGCTTGTCCAGCGCCTTGACCAGCTCGTCGGCCGTCTTGAGGTTCGACCAGCTTTCGATCTGGGCGGCCCGCTTGTCGAACTGGGCCAGCGGATTGGCGTAGTGCGACGTCAACCCCTGGAAACCCCAGTACGGATAGAAGGACAGGAAGCTGTAATCGGCGGTCAGCACCACGGTCTGGTTGCGCGGCCGACCGGTGGTGCGCTGGATGGCGGCGTCGATGTCGGCGTAGTACTTCTCCGCGCCGGGGGGCCGGCGGTCCCCGCGCTGGCCGTGCCCGTCGGTGTCGGTGTAGGCGACGGTGAGGTCGGGGCGCAGCACGTCGGGGATGTCTTGGCTGAAGGCGATCGCCCCGGCCAGGCCGATCGCTCCGGCCACGGGCAGGACGGCTCTGCGGCGCGCGGCCAGCGCGAGGGTGGCTTCGGCGAACCCGAATACGCCCGCGGTCGCCAGCAGCACGGTCAGCGTCGGCTGCAGCCGGAACGACAGCAACGTGGTGCGGGCCAGCGTGGTCAGCATCGACAGCAGCGACCACAGGTAGACGGCCAGCACACCCAGGGCCAGGCCGCCGGCCCGTACCGAAGTCCGGGCCCGCACGATCAGCCACAGGATGCCCAGCAGGCACAGCGCCCCCAGCAGCGAGAACTGCAACATCGGGAAGGTCAGTTCGGCGCCGTCGGCGGGCAGGTAGTGCTGGGCGCTGCCGCTGTTGCTGACCGGTCCGCGCACGGCTCGCAACAAGTACGGCAACCAGGTGATGGATCCGATGGCCGCGGCGATCAGACCGATGACGACGAGCCTGCGCAGCGGGTCCACGGCCGCTTTCCGGTCGCGCCGCCAGCGCGCCGCGGCGAGCACCAGCGCCATCAGCGTCATGGTGAACGCGCTGTAGGCAACCAGCAGGGTGTACCAGGTGGCGGCGAAGCCCAAAAAGATGCCCGCGCCGATCACCGCGCCCCACCCGCGGGCTTGCGGCGCGAGCGTGCGGCCGGCTTCACCCTCGGGCTCGAGCGTGCGGCCAGCGGCACGCTCGCCGGCGCGCAGGCCCGACCAGGTCAGCACCAGCACCGGTGGCAGCAACACCGCGATCATCGCCGCATACGGTTCCGGCGAACTGTAGGCCAGGGTCACCGCGGTGGTCGCGATGGTGACCAGCAGCGCGTATTCGAATCGGATCATTCGCCACCACAGCACCAGCGCGACCGCGACGGCCACGGTGATCGAGGTGATCGCCCACGGCTTGAACGCCTCCCACGCGGGCGCGCCGGTCAGCGCCGCGACGCGGCCACCGATCCAGAACCAGCCCGGCGGGTAGAACGGCGGTAACCCCAGGTAGGTCATGTCGTGCAGGGCGGCGCTGTCGGTGAGCCGGGTCAAGTACTCGGTGCGGAACTGCTGGTCGACGGAGATTCCGAACAGATACAGCTTGGTCGCGCCCAGCGGCATCCCCAGCGTCACGACGGCGAAGGCCGAGACGAACACCACCCCGGCGGACTGGGCGAGCAGCCGTAGCCGCCCGCCCCGGCGCCACGCCCAGCCCGCCGCGATCAGCCCGGCCAGGCAGGCCACCTGCCCGACGGTGGTCAGTGCGTGCAGTTGGTTGGACGACGGGAAGGCGGGCCACTGGACTTTGGCGATGGCGTCCAGCGAGATGACCGACACCACGACGGCCGCCAGCGCCGCCAGCGCCATCTGGCCCAGGCTGGCCAGCGCGTTGCGCATGCTCAGATGGGCAGCTTGCGGAAGACGCTCCGCGGGATGTGACGCAACACCATCATCACGTACCTGAATGCTGTTGGCGCCCAAACCAGTTCCTTACCTTTTGCGGACGCGGTCACCGCCAGGTTGGCGACGTACTCCTTGTCGACGGTCAGCGGAGCCTCCTTGACATGCGCGCTCATGCGGGTGCGCACCTGGCCGGGCCGGATCACCAGCACCCGAACACCGTACTCGCGCAACGCCTCGCCCAGCCCGAGGTAGAAGCCGTCCAGGCCGGCCTTGGTAGAGCCGTAGACGAAATTGGAGCGTCGTACCCGTTCACCGGCGACGGTGCTCATCGCGATGATCTGGCCGAAACCTTGCGCGCGCATCTTTTCGCCCAGCAGCACCCCGACGGAAACCGCTGCGGTGTAGTTGACTTCGGCGATCTGCACGGCTTTGCGCTGGTTCTGCCACAGCTCTTCGGCGTCACCAAGCAAGCCGAAGGCGACGATGGCCACGTCGACGTCGCCGCCGGCGAAGCATTGGTCGATCACCTTGGGATGGGTGTCGGTTTCCACGGCGTCGAAGTCGACGAGCTCCACCGAGCGCGCGCCGGCGGCCTCCATCTGCGCCACGGCGGCAGCACGGCCGGGGTCATCGGGCATGGCGGCCAGAATGATTCGCGCCCGCGCGGTGCGCAGGTAGCGCTCGCAGATGGCGAGCCCGATCTCCGACGTGCCGCCGAGCAGCAGCACCGTCTGCGGGTTTCCTACGGCATCTAGAACCATCGGCGCACCATCTAGAGCAACTCCAAACGTCGGGCCATGTCGGAGGCGAAGACCCGCATAGGATCGACCTTGCGGCGCAAGGCAATCCACTCGTCGATGCGCGGATACATGGCGTGGAAGGTTTCGGCCGTGGTGCGCGAATCCTTGGCGGTGTAGACCCGGCCGCCGAATTCCAGGACCCGGCGGTCGAGTTCGGTGAGGAACTCGTTGAGTCCGGGCCTGATGGGGAAGTCGACGCACACGTTCCAGCCCGGGATCGGAAAACTCAGCGGCGCCTGGTTGCCCGGGCCGAACAGCTTGAACACGTTGAGAAACGAGTAGTGCCCGGACTTTTGAATGTCGCGGATGACCGCTTTGAACTCCTCGACGGCGGTGGTGGGCACCACGAACTGGTACTGGCCGAAACCTGCGGAGCCGAAGGCGCGGTTCCATTCCCCGAACATGTCCAACGGGTGATAGAACTGCGTCAGGTTCTGGATCTTGCCCCGGTAGGTGCCCGACTTGCGGTACCACAGTTCCCCGATCGGGATGAACGTGTACTTGTTGGCCAGCCCGTTGGGAAAGATGTCGGGAAACGTGAGTAGTTGCGGCGCATCGAATTTCAGCGGGTTGCGCTGCAGTTTCGGCGGCAGCTGGTCCACGGTGGCCAACCGGCCCCGCGATACCGCAGCGCGGCCGAGCTTGGGTGGGGCGCTGATGGCGTCGAACCACGCGCTGGAATAGGTGTAGTTGGCTTCGCTGCCGTCGCTGTGCAGGGCGATGGTTTCGTCGAGGCCGGAGGTGATGTCGCCGTCGGCGATGAAGTAGGCCGTCTCGGTCGGCGTCATCTCGATGGTGGCCCGCAAGATGATTCCGGTCAGGCCGTTGCCGCCGACGGTGGCCCAGAACAGTTCGGATTCTGCACCGGTGGGAGTCAGGTGCCGGATCTGGCCGTCAGCGGTCAGCAGGTCCATGCTGCGCACGTGGTTGCCGAAGCTGCCCGCGCTGTGGTGGTTCTTGCCGTGGATGTCGCACGCGATGGCGCCGCCGACGGTGACCTGCCGGGTGCCGGGCAAAACCGGCACCCACAGCCCGAACGGGAGGGCTGCTTTCATCAGCTGGTCCAGGTTGACCCCGGCGTCGAGGTCGGCGAGCCGGGTGTCGGCGCAGATGGAGTGGATGGTGTTCAGCGCGTTCATGTCGACCACCAGGCCGCCGCCGTTTTGGGCGTTGTCGCCGTAGGAGCGGCCCAGACCGCGCGCGATCACCCCGCGCCCGTTGGGTGATCCGCCGGCGTCGGCGACCCGGGCCACGGCCTTGGCGATGACCTCGGGGTCGGGGGTGCGGAGCACGTGAGCCACCGACGGCGCGGTGCGGCCCCACCCGGTCAGCCGGGTAGGCGTGGTCGGAATGTCGGTGCTCAACATCGTGAAAGAGGGTACCGCCTGCCCGGTCGGGTCAGCGCATGCGGAAGATAACGGCTCGCTGCACGACGAAATTGATGACCGTCGCGGTGCCCTGCGCGATGACGAACGCCACGGGTATCGCCCAGCTGCGGTAGTGGAACAGGGCCAGGAACAAATGGTTGAGCCCGACCTGCACCGCGAAGGTGACGCCGTACAACCCCATCACCGCGGCAAATCGCGCCCTGCTGGGCGGGGCCTGGAAGGTCCATCGGCGGTTGATCAGGTACGCGGTGATGGTGCCGACCACGACGCTGATGAATTTCGCGAGGTCGACCTGCAGGCCGGCCCCTTTGTAGAGCGCGACGTAGACGCTGAAGTCGACGATCGCGGCGAAGACGCCGGTGATGATGAAACGCGTGACCTGAGTCGTCAGATGCAGATGTGCACGGGCGGGCACGGCATCGGGCTCAGGAGGGATCATCGCCCCGAAGTCTAAACGGCCCGAGGAGGCGTTAGCGGGCCAACGACTCCGGGCGCTCGGAGTTCTTCCGGGCCAGCGCCAGAAATTCGCGCTGCTCTTCGGCGCTGCGGCGCAACGAGCCGTAGAACGCCATCGTGGTGGTGAGCCGGCTGACGGCGGCGCCGCCGAATGCCGTGGCGCAGCCGTAGTCGCCTTCGACCAGCACCCCCAGTCCGCGCGGTGCGATCTCGTTGTGCAGCCACAGCGCAATGCGGGTGGTCATCCACTGTTGTGCCTGGATGCCGCCAGAGCAGGCGTCGACGACGCGGTTGAACTCGCTGAGGTGGAGCTGGTTTCGGCCGCGCACGTAGCCGATGTGCACGACCCCGTCGAAGGGAAGCAGGTGATCACCGCAGAGCGCCTGGAACGGGATGGGTCCCACGATCTCGAACTCGGACTCTCTGGTGACCGGCGGCGTGACCGTGACGCGCCCGATGGGGAATTGCAGCAGGGTTCCGCCGGTGTGTGCGGATTCGTTGTCATGGCGCAGCATGGGAGACCTTTCGGCGTCTTCTTCGGTGGGGTGAAGCACGGCCTAAGCCTGTCGAGGGCGCCTTGGTAAATCCTCAAAGGATTCTGGCTAGCTCATCGCGCGGCCGCCAAGGAAACGCAAAGCTTCCCAAGAGGTGACCGGCCGAGCCTGTTGGGCATGTTCACCTTGACCGGAAAAGCCGTACGCAAAGCCGGGCTCGCCCTTGCGGGCGCCGCGCTGATCCTGGGGTTGGCGACCGCGTGGGCCGACGCGGCGTTCGCCGCCCAGGCGGGCAGCGGCCACGGCGGGATGGTCGGTGACCCGGCCGGCGCCGCGCCGTACTGGCGCCAACAAACGCTCGACGACTGCGGGCTGATGGCCGCCGCGGACGTGATCGGCCAGCTGACCAACCGCGAGGTCACCGAACCGGAGATCACCGCCGTCGCCCAAACGCTGCCCAGCCGGGTGCACCCCGGACCCCTCTACACCCTGCCAGCCGACGCCGGCGACGCGAATCGAACCGGGCGGGGCACCGACCCGCGCGACCTGCCCACGGTGCTGGCGCAGTACGGGATTCGGGCGGCGTTCACCGCCGGTGGCGACGACGCGATGAGGACACTCGAGCGCTACCTGGCCGGCGGGCACAAGGTGATCGCCGGGGTCAACGCGGAGCTCATCTGGGGCATGCCGGTCGAGATCACCGACGGCTACGGCAACCCCGCCGCCGACCACGCCGTCGTGGTGACCGGCATCGACACCGCGACGGGCAAAGTGCACCTCAACGACAGCGGCACGCCGTTCGGCAAGGACGAAACCGTCTCCGTCGAGGCGTTCGTCAAGTCGTGGGCGGCCGGCGGCGACAGCATGATCGTCACGCTGAGCTGAGGGCCTCAGCCCAGTGCGCGACCTGCGATGACCTTGGCGGTGACCACTCCGAGCTTGAGCATGCCCACATAGGTGGATGGCCGCAGCACCGTCGGCAGCACGGCGCGGCGGTTTCGGTGTTCGAGGGGATGGCCGGCGAATCGGTCGCCCAGCCATTGCAGGGCCACGGGCGCCGCCAGCGGATGCAACAGCAGGTGCCCACAGAACCGATCCCGCCGGTAGGTCACCGCGACACCGCCGTGCCGGTATGCCGCCACCAGCTTGTCGATCGCGTCGACGTTGATGATCCGGTCATGGGCGGACTGCACCACCAACAGGGGCGCGGTCGGCATCGTCTGGCCCAGCTTGGTGGCATCGAAGACTTCCTGCACCTCGGGCAGGTCCCAGAGTTCGTCGGCGGTCATGTCGACAAAGGAGCCGATGTCGAGGTGGCGCAGCCACCACACGGCCTCCATCGTCGTCATGTGGTGCAATTCGTCGAGCAGTCGCTTGCCTTCCTCGGTGGCGTGCTCGTCGACCACCCGCTGGGCACCGGGGAAGACATGGGTCAATGCCGCGATCATCAACGCGGCGAGCCCGGCGAAGAACGTCTCGTTCAGGCTGCGCGCGACGCTGCCGCAGTCACCGACCGGTGAGCCCAGTACGGCGCCGACCACGTTGAGTTCCTGGGCGTAGTCGGCGTGGTGTTCGGCGGCCCACGCGGAGGCCAGGCCTCCGCCGGAATACCCCCACAGCGCGACCGGGGCCGACGGTGACAAGCCGAGACGGTCGCAGTGCAACGCCGCTCGGATGCCGTCGAGGATGCGGTAACCCGGCTCGTGCGGCGCACCCCACATGCCGTGGCACCCCTCGTGGTCTGGCACCGAGACGGCCCAGCCGTGCGCCAACGCGGCCGCGATCAGCAGATACTCGGCCTGCACGAAGGCGCCGATGGGTCTGGCGCCGCGGCGCAGCGCATACGAGGGGAAGCACCGCGGGGTAACGGCGTCGATCGCGCACTGGTAGGACAGCAGCGGACGCACCGCTGTCGGATCGGATCGGTCCGGCAACAGGACGGTGGTGACGGCGACCTCGGCCTCGCCGTGCAGATTGGTGCTGCGGTAAAGGAGTTGAGTAGCCTGCACCGGCTGCTTGATCAAGCCCAGAAAGCCCAGCTCAACGGGGCGGGAACGGAGCAACGTCCCAGGCTCGGACTGTTCGAAATCGGGCGGCGCCGAATAGAACGGGTCTTCGTCGGGGGTGAGCAGCGGGTCGTCCAGAAGCAGCTGCTGATGCGGTGCATCGGCAGCCACCTCGGCCACCGAGGAGAAATTGCTCATCGCCAACCCGTCGCTCGTAGCGGATCGTTTGTACTGCCTCCCGTGGCAGTACCGCCGGTACTGGACAATTGCCCGGGAATCGGCGTCCTAAACCAGGGAGCTCGTCACACCCAGTAGGGCACCCGGGCGCGGTACTGGCGCATCGCGAACGCCGCCAGGGTCCAGCCGATGCCGGTCAGCACGATCACCACGGCCCAGTGCCGCAGCTCCTGGTGAGCGCCCAACAGGGGGGCGCGCACGATGTCGAGGTAGTGCAACAGCGGGTTGAGCTCGATGATGCTCGACCATCTGCCGGCCCCTTGCTGCCGCAGCGTGTCGTCGTTCCAGATGATCGGGGTCATGAAGAACAGCAGCTGCACGACGGAAAACAGCAGCGGCCCGATGTCGCGGTAGCGGGTGGCCAGGATGCCGAAACACAGTGACACCCAGATGCAGTTGAGCATGATCAGGGCCAGTGCCGGGAACACGGACAGGTCCGCCCATGACCACGGTTTGGGAAAGATGATCGCCACGACGACATAGATCACGATGTTGTGTGCGAACAGGATCATCTGTCGCCACACCAGCCGGTACACGTGCACACTCAGCGGCGTCGGCAGCTGTTTGATCAGGCCTTCGTTGGCGACGAACACGTCGGCGCCCTCGAGGATCGCGGCGTTGATCAGGTTCCAGATGATCAAACCCAAGGTGACGTATGGCAGGTGCACGGACAGCTCGAGATGAAAGAGCTGGGAGTACAGCGCACCCATGGCCACCGCGGTGGTGCCCGTCGCGATGGTGATCCAGAACGGGCCCAGCACCGATCGGCGATACCGCTGCTTGATGTCCTGCCAGCCCAGATGCAGCCACAGCTCGTGCCGGCGGAACCCGTCGACCAGGTCGCCGCGGGCTCGGGCCAGCGTCTTGGACTGAGCCGCGGCGTCAACGAATGTCATCGCGCTCCTTCGGGTCGGCTGAACTGTTCACGGCGTCCCATGCGGCGCAACCGGATCCACTCGGCCAGACCCTTGGGATCACGGCGCGTCACCAGGAAGAACCAGCCGAACCGCACCCATTCCTGCGCCAGCAGCTTGCGCAGACCGGGTTGGGCCAGCACGTAGCCACGGTTGCGGTAGGTGAAGAACCGCTTGGTGAAGTCGTCGGGGTACTGAGTGTGCATGCGCCCGCCGAGGATCGGCTTGAACTCGTCGGATCCGCACGGGTGCAGGTACACCGCGTTCAGGCAGGTGCCGAACGGTAGCCCGGATCGGACTAGTCGCCGGTGCATTTCCACCTCGTCGCCGCGGATGAACAACCGCAGATCGGGCACGCCGATCGCTTCCAGCGTGGCAGCCCGGAACAACGCACCGTTGAACAGCGACGCGATCCCGGGCAGCAGGTCTGCGTTCGCCTCGGTGCGCAATTCGCTGACCCGCCTGCGCCACACCAACCCGCGCCGCAGCGGGAACGCGAGCCGCTCCGGGTCGTCGATGTTGCACACCATCGGCGACACCTCAGCCAGGCCGTGCTTGTGCGCGCACGCCAGCAACGTCGCCAGCACATCGGGGTCCTGGGCGTGGCCGTCGTCGTCGGCCAGCCACACCCAGTCGGCGCCGTGCGCCAGCGCGAGCAACATGCCGAGCGCGAAACCGCCTGCGCCGCCGAGGTTCCGGCGAGAGTTGAGGTAGACAGACGGAATGCCTTGCGCCTCAACCAGATCCTGGATGCGGCTGTGCCCGGAATCGTCGTTGTCGATGACGATGAGCTGGTCCGGGACGCGGGTCTGGGTGGTCAGCAGTCGCAGCGAACGGGCGAGTTCCTCGGGGCGCCGGTGGGTGACCACCACGGCGACGACGGTCTCACTCATCCACGGATGCTTGTTGCGCCATTGGTTTTTCGGTGTTGTCGACGGTTCGGGTCTCGGCCAGCACCTCGCGCACGTGGCGGGCGGCGTCCTCGCCCTCGTAGGCGCGCACCACGTCCTCGATGCCGCCGGTGAGCCGGATCCCGCCGTGGTCGATCCACATCGCGGTATTGCACAGCCGCGCCAGAAATTCGTTGGAATGGCTTGCAAAGACCAGGATTCCGGAACGTTCGACCAGACTCTGCAACCGAGACTGCGCCTTTTTCAGGAAGTCCGCGTCCACCGCGCCGATGCCCTCGTCGAGCAACAGGATCTCCGGGTCGATGCTGGTCACCACCCCCATCGCCAGGCGCACCCGCATACCGGTGGAATAGGTGCGCAGCGGCATGGACAGGTAGTCACCCAGCTCGGTGAATTCGGCGATCTCGTCGACCTTGGCGAGCATCTGCTTGCGGGTCTGCCCGAGGAACAAACCGCGGATGACGATATTCTCGTAGCCCGAGATCTCCGGGTCCATACCGACGCCGAGATCGAAGACGGGAGCCACCCGGCCGGTGACCTTGGCCCAGCCGCGGGTCGGCTCGTAGATGCCCGAAAGCAGCCGCAGCAGCGTCGATTTCCCGGCTCCGTTGTGCCCGACCAAACCCACCCGGTCGCCGAGGTGCAACGACATGGTGATGTCCCGCAGGGCCTCGATGACCACGACGTTGGAGTCGTTGCGCCCGATGGTGCCGCCCGCTTTGCCCAGAAAAGCCTTCTTCAGCGATCGCGATTTGGCGTCGAATATGGGGAATTCGACCCAGGCGTCGCGTGTCTCGATGTGCGGGCCGGACACGGTTTACAGGTACTGTCCGGTGCCGTGCTGGCCCGGCCTGCCAATTCCCGGCGGCAGGGCGCCCTGTCGCATCTGCTCGAGCTGCGCGCGGGCGGCCATCTGCTGTGCGAACAGGGCGGTCTGGATGCCGTGGAACAGGCCCTCCAACCAGCCGACCAGCTGCGCCTGGGCGATGCGCAGCTCGGCGTCCGACGGGGCGGACTCTTCGTTGAACGGCAGGGTCAGCCGGTCCAGCTCTTCGCGCAGCTCCGGCGCCAAGCCTTCTTCGAGTTCCCGGATGCTGGTCTGGTGGATGTCGCGCAGCCGGGTGCGGCTGGCTTCGTCCAGCGGTGCGGCGCGGACTTCCTCGAGCAGCTGCTTGATCATGGTGCCGATGCGCATCACCTTGGCGGGTTGTTCCACCAGGTCGGTCAGCGAGCGTTCGTCGTTGTCGTCGTCGTCCTGGGCGACGATGCGCCGCGGATCGAGGCCGCCGATTACCTCGATGCCGTCGTCAGGGCCGTCGTCCTTGCCGGAAGTCAACTGTCCTCACCATCCTCTGCCTAGCCGCTATGGGTGCGTCGCTGCGGTGTTCCCGCGCCATTCGTAGATACGCGCCCCGCCGTTGTCGTAAATCATCATCCAGTCCGGCGATTTATCTAGAGAGACTAGTCCGTCGGGTATCACGAACCCGCGCACGATCGGGCTGCTCACCAACACGTATCGGATGTTGAGCGCCTTGATCGACTCGACCACCCGCGGGTCGCTGGTGCCCCGGCGGGCATACGCCCAGAAGATGAAGCGGTGGTAGCCGGGCCCCATCTGCACCGGGTAGTCGTAGTGCGTCCACAGCGGGTGCAGCCCGGCCACGGCGTACATCCAGGCGGTGCCGTCGGTGTTGCCGTTGCCGATCAGCGTGTCGTGGGCGCCGGGCAGCTTGGCCAGATAAGCCATGGCGTCCAGGTCGCGCTGGTCGATCATCACCGAGTCGTATTTGTCGCCGAACAAGAACCGGTGCCGCGGGAAGTAGTGCCACGAGCTGACCACGCAACCGAGCACCAGCAGCGCCGCGGTGGCCGCGGCCCACACCGGATTGCGCACCGGCCGCACTCGGTGGGTCAGTCGCTTTGTCACCCCGACCGCCAGCGCGACCACGGCGAACAGCCCCAGACCCGCCCCGGCGGTCAGCAGCAGCGTGGTGGCCGCCGCGATGCGGCGGGGGTCTTTGTAGAAGAACTCGTTGAGGCCGCCGACCACCACGCCGATCGGGCCGCCCAGTGGGGTGCCGGCGTCGACGTTCATCGCGATCAGCAGCAGCCACACTGCCAGCGGCCACCAGATCTTCTTGACCAGCAGCATCACGCCGCCGATGACGGCCAGCGCGGTCAGCCCGTACTGCACCGGGAAGTCGTTGAGGTGCCGCGAGTGCTGGAAGACGGCGTCGAACAGCCCGCGCCGCTTGCTCAGATAGGTGAGGAAGGAGTGCCCGGCGATGATGTCTTCCTGCTGCTTCACGCTGAGGAACTGCGGCAGCATGATCAGTCCGGCCGCCACCGCCACCCCCGCCAGCGTCACCACGTCGGCAAGCCGGGTGCGGACCGGATGCCACAGCACTTCCAGCAGCCACCACCCGCCCAGCAGCAGCACCACCACCATGCCGCCGGTGATGTGCACCGAGAACACACCCACCAACGCCAGCACCGCGACCGGGATTCGGTCGCGGTGCCGCAAGGTGGAGGCGATCAGCGCCATCGTCGGCACGGCGACCCCGTAGGCCGCCAGGTTCGGCATGGCCGCGGTGTCGAACTCGACGTAGGGCACGGCGGTGAACGACGCCGACAGAGCGGCCGCGGTGGCCGCCGCCCCGGCCGTGCGCCATTGCGTGGTGTGGGAACGCAGCGTGCGCCAAACCAGGACCGCCGCGCTGACCGGGAAGAGCCAGATCGCCGCCGCCACCGAGTTCAGCGTGTAACCGGTGGTGGCCGCGGCGCCGGTGAGCTGACAGAACACCGCCGTCAGCGCGTGGAACACCGAGGGGTAGTACAGCAAGGCGTGGGTTTCGACGTTGCGCAGCTCGCCCATGTGCGTCGACGACGCCTGGCCGGTGTCCAGGATCCACCGCACGGTGTTGGCGTGCCACACGGCGTCCCACGTGCTGGGAATTGACTGCCAATGCGTGATGCCGCGGTAGGCCGCCCACCCGATCAGCAGGGTGCCCAGCAGCACGCCGGCCGCCACGGCGAGCGCCGGACCACGGGCGACGGCCCGCGCTTCGGCGTCGGTGTCACGGAAGCGGCTCAGCACCAGCTGCAAAGCCGTTGCTATGGCGCATGTGACGGCCAGCGCGGCCAGCGCGGTCCACCCGTTCCACGGAATGCCCAGCGCGCCGTAGGGGATGATCGCCAGTGCCACTACGCCGTACGTCAGCGGCGGGCCGACCGCGATGGCGATTGGCCAGTTCAACTGCGCGATCCGCGCGATCATCGCTCCCGGTGCGATCAGCAAAATCAGTGCGATCAGCGTTCCGATCCACAAGGTCACTGGACTAGTATGGCTGGCCGGGTGTCCTGGCTCGGGAGGCCGGAACGGCTGGAACGTCTGTGGCACACCCGCTACCGTCACCAATCTGCGGAAAAGAGCGAAAGCTTTAAGGTGGCTGGCATGGCTTACGACGTCGCCCGGGTGCGTGGGTTGCACCCTTCCCTGGGTGACGGGTGGGTGCACTTCGATGCGCCGGCGGGCATGTTGATTCCCGACTCGGTCGCCACCACGGTGTCGACGGCGTTTCGCCGCTCCAGCGCCAGCACGACGGGGGCGCACCCGTCGGCCCGGCGCAGCGCCGCGGTGCTCAACGCGGCGCGCGAGGCGGTCGCCGACCTCGTCAACGCCGACCCCAGCGGTGTGGTGCTCGGCGCCGACCGCGCGCTGCTGCTCTCCGCGCTCGCCGAGGCGTCTTCGTCCCGCGCGGGGCTGGGGTACGAGGTGATCGTCAGCCGCCTCGACGACGAGGCGAACATCGCGCCGTGGCTGCGGGCGGCCCACCGCTACGGCGCCAAGGTGAAGTGGGCCGAGGTCGACATCGAGACCGGTGAGCTGCCGACCTGGCAGTGGGAGAGCTTGATCGGCAAGGCGACGCGCCTGGTAGCCGTGACGTCGGCGTCCGGAACCTTGGGTGCGGTCACCGACCTGCGCGCGATGACCAAGCTGGTGCACGACGTGGGCGGCCTGGTGGTGGTGGACCACTCCGCCGCCGCGCCCTACCGGCTGATCGACATCAAGGAGACCGACGCCGACGTGGTAGCGGTCAACGCGGTCGGGTGGGGCGGCCCGCCCATCGGCGCCATGGTGTTCCGCGATCCGTCCCTGATCAACTCGTTCTCCTCGGTATCCACCAACCCGTATGCCACCGGGCCGGCCCGCCTGGAGTTGGGGGTGCACCAGTACGGTCTGCTGGCCGGCGTGGTCGCCAGCATCGAATACCTGGCGTCGCTGGACGAGGCGGCCCGCGGCACCCGGCGCGAGCGGCTGTCGGTGTCGATGCACAGCGCCGGCTCCTATCTGAACCGGGTGTTCGACTACCTGATGGTCTCCTTGCGGTCGCTGCCGCTGGTGATACTGCTCGGCCGGCCCGAGGCGCGGATACCGGTGGTCAGCTTCGCCGTCCACGAGGTGCCCGCCGAACGGGTGGTGCAGCGGCTGGCCGACAACGGCATCCTGGCCGTCGCCAACGCCAGTTCCCGGGTGCTGGATGTGTTGGGAGTCAACGACATTGGCGGCGCGGTCACGGTAGGGCTGGCGCACTACTCGACGATGGCCGAGGTGGACCAGTTGGTCCGCGCGCTGGCGTCGTTGGGCTGAGGTCCTAGACCGTCAGCACGATCTTCCCGACGAGGTCCCCCGACGTCATCAGTTGGTGCGCTGCGCCGGCTTCTTGGATGGGCATCCGCGCACCGATGATCGGCCGGACCTTACCGGCCGCGATCATCGGCCAGACCGAGGCCGTCACCTCCTGAGCGATGGCGCTTTTGCTGTTGGGTCCGCTGACCGGGCGCGCGCGCAGCGTGGTGCCGATGACCCGCGCCCGTTTGGGCAGCAGCTTGCCCAGGTTCAGCTCACCCTTGATCCCGCCCTGCATGCCGATGATCACCAACTGCCCGTCGGTGGCCAGCGCGTCGAGATTGCGGTCGAGATAGGAGGCGCCCATGATGTCGAAGATGACGTCGGCCCCGTCGGTCTCTTCCCTGAGGCGGGCGACGAAGTCTTCGTCGCGATAGTTGATGGTGATCTGCGCGCCGAGTTGTCGGCAGAATTCCAGCTTCTCCGCCGATCCCGCGGTGACGGCAACGCGCGCGTCCAGGGCGCGGGCCACCTGGATGGCATGGGTGCCGATGCCGCTAGCTCCGCCGTGCATGAGCAGCAGTTGCCCGGCACTCAAATGCGCGGTCATCACCAGGTTGGACCACACCGTGCACGCCACTTCCGGTAGCCCGGCGGCGTCGACGAGGTCGACGGATTCCGGGACCGGAAGCACCTGGCCGGCTGGGACGGCGACGTACTCGGCGTATCCACCGCCGGCCAGCAGCGCGCAAACCTCCTGTCCCGCAGAGTAATTCGTCACTTCAGGCCCGACGTCGGCGACGACACCGGACACCTCCATGCCGATGGTCTCACTGGCGCCCGGCGGGGGCGGGTACATGCCGGCGGCCTGCAGTACGTCGGCGCGATTGACGCCGGCGGCCACGACTTTGATGAGCACTTCGTCGGGTCCGGCGGAGACGTCGGGAACTTCTTGCCAGAGCAGGTGATCGGCTGATTCGGCGACGATGGCGCGCATGACGGTCACGCTACCGGGCGCCGTCACGTGCGCCACATCCGTCTGCGCCGGAAGGGTGTTGGGTGTGCCCACCTCACAGCGACAACGGGATCGGCACCGGAAGTTGTCGCTCGGAGGCGGGCACATTGGGTGCCGCCCGGTCGAGATGCTGAAGTGACAGCTGTGACTGGCATGGGCGGAATCGGCACCGATGGCCCGCTACCCTTGTCTGCGGTGGCGTGGCAGAGCGGCCTAATGCACTCGCCTTGAAAGCGAGAGACGGCTAAAACCGTCCGGGGGTTCAAATCCCTCCGCCACCGCGGCGACATCAGTAACATACGACGATGGTTCGGATGGTCCGCACCGCATGCCCGTGACGTCATAGCGAGTCAGGGGCGTCAAGATGCGGTCGATCGGCGTGTGGTGGCGGCAACCCGATCACTATGACTGGCTGTCGGAGTACCTGGCAGCGCGTGGACTGCAACCCTTCGTCCGCTACCTGCTGGTCGCCATTCTGACGACACTGGCCGTCGCGACATTGCTGATGTTGGTCAGCCCGTCGGGTCCGCAAACCCAGGTAGCGCGCGGCATCGCCGTGGCGGTCGTCTTGTGCCTGGTGGCGATGGCGCTGGTATGGCTGTTGAGTTGGCCGACGCCGATCCAATCGAAGATGTTCTCGATCGCCGGCGCGGCCGGTATCGCGTTGATTTGCGTGATCGAGCGCGATCCGCGCTCGGGAATGCTGGGCTGTGCCGCCTTCGGCGGCCTGGCCGGGTACGTCGCGTTCTTCCACTCCGCCCGTCTGCTGGTCGCCACGTTGGCGACCGGGTTGGGCACCGCGGCGGTGTGCGCCGCCCGGATCGCCGTGGCCGGAGATGCTTCGATGGCGGCGGCGAAGCTGTTGGTGCTCAGTGCCGGAATCCTGGCGGTGCCCGTGTGTGGGCAAGTGCTCGTGCATTGGTTGTCCGTTGACGCGTTGAAGTCCTCGACCGACCCGCTGACCGGGTTGCGCAACCGGCGGGGCTTCTATCGGTCGGCGTCAAAACTGGTCGCCTCGGACGGCCCCACGGTGTGTCTGAGCGTTGCGATGGTCGATCTCGACAACTTCAAGCGCTTCAACGACACTCACGGTCACGCCACCGGGGACCGCATGCTGGTGGCCGTCGCCGACACCCTGCGAAAAATCGGCGGCGCCCAGACGGTGATCGCCCGCGTCGGCGGTGAGGAATTCCTCGTGGCAGAGACCACTGCCGGCAAGGACGTACTGCGCACCGCCGAGGCGATACGAGCGGCGATAGCCGCCACCTCATGGGGCGTGACGGCCAGCCTCGGTGTCAGCAGCGTCCAGTTGCCGTCGCAAGACAAGTCGGGCCGGCAGGTCATCGAGCGCCTCGTCGAGGCCGCTGACACCGCGATGTACGTGGCCAAACGCGCCGGCGGCAACCAGGTTCGTCATGCCGTCTTGCCGGTGCCGCTGCACCGCTGAAAACCGCCGCGCGTCAGTGCAGCGTCGGTGCGTACCGCAGCACCGCGGCGATACCGTCGGCCGGTGCGATCCGCTCGTCGGTGCGCAGCAGCGAGGCCCCCACCTGAATCGCGAACAGCGGTAGCGCCTCATCGGCGCGCAGCGTCTTGTCCGGCGCCGCACCCTGTTCGGAGAGCACGTCGGCGTTGGGCGCGACGGTGGTCAGGCCCTCGTCGGCGACCACGGTGGCATCACCGATCTCCCCAACGATCAAGGTCTCCACCGCGCCTTGACGCAACGCCGAGCACACCGGGCCCAACCCCTCGGCGGCCAGCCCGGAGTCCCGGCCGACCTCGGCGGTGAACCGCTGCGCCGCATTGTCGAGCACCGCCAATTGCCGCTTGGTGAAAGCAGATTCGATGGCGTCTTGAACTTCGCCGAAATCGTGCCCGCTGTGGCGCGCCCCGACTTGCAGTTCCTCGGTCCGCTGCGCGACGCGCTCCGGCAATTCCGACACCAGGTCCGAGCGCGACCGCACCTCACCCACCACGAACACCACGTCGGCTTCGGTCTTGTCGACGAGTTCGGTGATGCGGTCGGCCACGGCGCGCATGTTCTTGCGGGCCGCTTCGTCGGTGCGCAACTGCGGGTCGCCGTACCCGGCATTCTCGGCGCCGGCGGCCTTGTGCACCGGATAACCGCCACCGTCGACGGTCTCCGAACTGAGTTTGCCGTTGTTGCGCACGGTGAGGTCCGCGCCCGCGTGGTCGACCACCGCCAGGACGTAATTGCCCTGTGCGTAGCCGACTTCCAGGATCGGCACCAGATACGGCAGCTCGGAGACCCGGACGATCGTTGCCGCGGGCGGGCGCACCAGGTGCTCGTTGATGAGCACCCCGGCAGAGCTGGCGACCACCGCGCGTCCGCTGCGACCGACCGGCGGACGCAAATCCGTTACCGCGCGCTCGATTTCCGACACCACCGACTCGTCGGCGCCTTGCTGCTCGAGTTCCTCACGCACGGCGCGCCACTTGAGCGCCAGCTGTTCTTCGGCGTCGTGGGTGTCGTGTGAGTCGTCGAAATAGATCGAGACGAACGGTCCGGGGGCGTCCAGGAGCGGGCGGAAGCGTTGGGAATCCATGCTGTGTTGGTTGCCCGACGAGTCAGGGCACAAACACTAGTAGCTTCGATCGCCTTCACTGTTGTCGATGAAGCGCCATTCGCCTTCGGCCTCCACTTCCATGCGCCAGCCGAGTTCGTTGCCCGGGACCGCTTCGTCGGCGAACCAGGCGTGTGCTTTGTCAGCGCTCTCGATGTCCTTGGTGGCGACGACTTCGCCTTTGGGGTTGAGCACTCGGTAAGTAGCCATACCTCCCTATTACCCGCGTCCGGGCAACCAATCACTCAAACCGGCGGGATCGTCGCGGTGATGGTGTTCATCAGCGCGCCGTAACGGCCGGCCTCGGGGTCCCGGCCCGGCTTGCCGCTGCTGATCACGGCCGCGGCCAGTTCGCGCTGCGGGTCGGCCCACACCGCGATGTTGACCAGCCCCAGGTGACCGAACGCGGCGGGCGCGTTGCGACCGAACGGGCCGAACCTGTTGGACCCGAGCATGTATCCGGTACCCCAGCGCAACGGCACCAGGCCGGTGGCGAAGTCGGGCCGCAACCGTCGGGCTTCCTTCACCGCCCCGCGCAGCGTTTCCGGGCTCATCACCCGGACTCCGTCCAACTCGCCGCCGCGGCGCAGGATCTCCATGAAGCGCGACAACTCGTTGGCCGTCGACACCGTGTTGGACGACGGGATGATGGTGCGCAGGAACAGCGGCTCGTTGGTGAGCGGGATCACCTCGTGAATGGTTCCGCCGATGGCCTTGCGGAAGATCTGTGCGATCACCGGCGGCAGCGTGCGTCCGGTGGCGTGGCTGGGCGCGACCAGCGGCAGGTCCTGTTTGGAGACGCCGAAGTTGGTCCAGCGGAAGCCCAGCGGGTCCAGGATTTCGGTGGCCAGGATCTCGCGGATCTCCTTGCCGGTGGCCCGCCAGATCAGCTCGCGCATCAACGGCCCCCAGGTCAGCGCGTGGTAGATGTGCACCAGGCCCGGTCGGTAGATGGGTCGCAGTTCGCCGAGCTTCTGCAGGGCGTAGTCGTGGTCGTCGGCGCGGGTGACGTCGGGCCGCCGCCCGGGCGGGAACGGCACGCCGGCGCTGTGCGTCATCACGTGCCGGATGGTGATGCAGTCCTTGCCGTGACTGATGAAGGTGGGGATGTACTCGCAGACGCGGTCGTCGAGGGAGAAGGCGCCGCGCTCCACCAGCATGTGCACGACGGTCGAGGTGATGGCCTTGGCCGAGGAGTAGGCGCAGAACGCGGTGTCGGGGGTGACGGGAACCTTCTCGGCATCTGGCGCATCGGTTGGGGCGTTGCCCCAGCCGTGCCCGATCGCGCGGTTGAGGATGACTTTCCCGTTCCGGCGCAGGCATACCTGGATCGCCGGGTGCATGCCCGCCTGGTACCAGTGCCGGGCGGCCTGCCAGATGCGGTCGACGGCCGCTGGGTCGATCTCGGAGTGGTCTTCGGTGCCGATCGCCGTGACGGCGTCGAGGTCGGCCGGGACGCGAATTCTGCCGTCTGGGGTAGAGGTTGTTGCCACCCAGCGAGGGTACGTGCCGGGCGTGGCGGGGCGCGTTATTCGCCGGTGAACTGCGGTGGGCGCTTGGCGAACGTCGCCGAGATCCCCTCGGTCAGGTCCTTGGACGGCAGGAACGCCGCGTTCCAGGCGGCGACGTAGCGCAGGCTTTCCGACACCGCGGAAATGCGTTGCTGGTCCAGGACATCCTTGATGCCGTGCACGGTCAGCGGTGGGTTGGCGGCGATTTCGGCTGCCGTGGCGTGCGCGGCGGCCAGGGTGGCGTCGGCGTCGTCGTACACGTCGTTGACCAGGCCGATCTTCTCGGCGCGGGGGGCGTCGATGTCCTTTCCGGTCAACGCCAGTTCGCGCAGATGGCCGTCGTTGAGGATCAGCGGCAGGCGGGCCAGGCTGCCGACGTCGGCGACGATCGCGAGTTTGACCTCACGCACGGAGAACTTGGCGTCGGCGCTGGCGTAGCGGATGTCGACCGCAGAGATCAGGTCGACCCCACCGCCGATGCACCAGCCGTGCACCGAGGCGATGGTGGGTGTGCGGCAGTCGGCGACCGCACTGATCGCGTTCTGCATGCGCTTGATCTCGGCATGGAAAGTCGCACGCGGCCCGGCCAGCGCGTCCCCGGACAGCAGCGGGGCGAAGGACCCGCCCATGGCGGGCACGTCCAGGCCGTAGCTGAAATTGCGGCCCGATCCGGTGAGCACGATGGCGCGCACATCGCGGTCGGCGTCCAGTGCGGCGAACAGCTCCGGCATCTCCGACCAGAACGCGGGTCCCATCGCGTTGCCCTTGCCCGGTCCGATCAGCGTCACCTGCGCGACCTGATCCTTGATCTCGACGGTGACGGACTCATAAGTTTCGGCAACCATATCGAGACCGTAGCGTGGCGAACATGCCTCGTGACTTGCGACCCGGACCAGATTCCCCGCCCACCGACGAGCTGCGCAGCGCCGAATTGGCACTGGGCATCATGCAAGAAGTCGTACAGACGATCTCGCGCGACGACCTGTCCCGGCAGACGCCGTGCACCGAGTACGACGTGGCCGCGCTGACCACGCATGTGGTGAACTCCATCACCGCCATCGGCGGCATGGTGCAAGCGGAGTTTCCGCCGCATGACGAGGACGATTCGGTGGAGCGGCAGATCATCATGCGGGCCCGTCCGGCGCTGGACGCCTGGCACCGCCACGGCCTGGACGGCGCGGTGCAGCTGGGCGACGGTGAGATGCCGGCGAAGGTCGCGGTGGCCGCGCTGTCCCTCGAATTGCTGGTGCACGCCTGGGATTACGCGGTCGCGCTGGGCCGCGACGTCGAAGTGCCCGATTCGCTGGCCGAGTATGTGTTGGGTTTGGCGCAGCGGATCATCAAGTCAGAGCAGCGCAGCGTCGCCGGGTTCGACGACCCGGTCGACGTGGCCGCGGATGCCCGGGGGCTGGACCGGCTGGTCGCCTTCACCGGGCGTAACCCGGCCCGCTAGCCAGCTTCACGCTCGAGGCCCGGCGGCTACACCCGCTCGAGGTAGAAGTAGAAGTATCGGCCGTTCTCGACCACACCTTTGCCGTTCATGATGCCCATCACCGCGTCGTCGTCGATGACCTTGAAGTGGTCGTGCACGGGCTGGCCGTCGTAGACCATCGTCGCGGTGACCTCGCCGCGGAAGTCTTCCAGCCACAGGCTGGCTTCTCCCTTGCCCATCGCGACGTTGGAGAACTTGTTGCCGTCGTCGTCCAGGCAGACCAGCGGCTGCACGTCGGTGATCGACTTGAACGTCTTGCCGAACCACTTGGCCTTCTCCAGTCGGCCGTTCATCTTGTGGCCGGTGACGAACTCGCCGCCGCGCCATTCGCCGATCATGTCGTCCACGGTGGCGGGCGGCAGGCCGGCCCAGAATTCGTCGAGCTCCTGGTCGGGGATGGCGCCGCTGCGTTGGGTGAACTCGGTGAACTTCGCGCGGGCGTCACTCACAGTGCTCTCCTTCATTCGGCGTTCGCGATCCAGCCGCGGGCGAATCGCAGCAGCGCGTCGTTCTCGTCCGGCGCGCCGATGGTGACTCGGACACCGTCGCTGCCATACGGGCGGACCACGATGCGGGCAGCCGCGGCCTGCTCGACGAAGTCCTGGGTGCGCGATCCCAACGGCAGCCACACGAAGTTGGCCTGCGACGGCGGCAGGGAGTACCCCGCGGCGCGCAGTTCGGCGCTCACCCGAGCCCGCTCGGCGACCACCGCGTCGGTGCGCGCCAGCAACTCGTCGGCGGCCTCCAGTGACGCGATGGCCGCGGCCTGCGAGAGGCTGGTTGCGGTGAAGGGCACGTAGACCTGGTCCAGCGCGGTGATGACGTCGGGATGGCCGACCGCGTAGCCGACGCGCAGACCCGCCAATCCATAGGCCTTGGAAAAGGTCCGCAGCACAACCACATTGCTGTAGGTGCGCACCAGCCCCAGGCTGTCCGGCTGCAGGCCGTCGCGGATGTACTCGACGTAGGCCTCGTCGATCGCGATCAAGATGTGCGGCGGAACCGAAGCCACGAAGCGGTGCAACACCTCGGGGTCGACGACGGTCGACGTCGGATTGTTGGGATTGCAGACGAAGATCAGCCTGGTGCGGTCGGTGACGGCGGCCAGCATCGCGTAGAGGTCGAAGGTGTGGTCGGTCAGCGGCACCTTGACGGCGGTGGCGCCGGCAACCTGCACCTGGGGCGGGTAGAGCTCGAAGCTGCGCCACCCGAAGACCACCTCGTCGCCCACGCCGGAGGTGATCTGCACGAGTTGCTGGCACAGGCTCACCGACCCGCAGCCGACGGCGATGTGTTCGGGGGCGAAGTCGGGGCCGACGTGGGCGGCCAGCGCCGCTTTGAGCTGCACGCAGCCGTTGTCCGGGTAGCGGTTGATCAGGTCGGTGGCGTGTTCGATGGCCGCGCGGACACTGGGCAGCGGGCCGAACACCGTCTCATTGCTGGCCAGTTTGATGGCACCGGGCACGGTCTTGCCGGGAACATAAACTGGCAGCCCGGCCAGCTCGGGCCGCAGGCGGGCGGTCACGTCGACAGCATATGTGGCGCCTGTGTACGCTGAGCCTCCGGCGGCCCCGGGGATTCCGGAGTCGGGTACCCTCAGGAAGTTCATGGAGGCGTGCCAGAGCGGCCGAATGGGGCTCACTGCTAATGAGTTGTCCCCCTCAAAGGGGACCGGAGGTTCAAATCCTCTCGCCTCCGCTGCGCCCTTTCGAGGGCACAACTAAAGACCGGCGCCCGTAGCTCAACGGATAGAGCATCTGACTACGGATCAGAAGGTTGGGGGTTCGAATCCCTCCGGGCGCGCTTCGCCGTCTCCGTCGGGCCCGTCCTCGGGCGGATACCAGCCACCGTCGCATTTTTCCAGCCAATTAATTGGGACACCAGTTGCCAGGGCCCACGCGTTCAAAACGATTTTGCGCGGGGGTCTTTTGCCTTTTTCGGCGTCCGAAATTACGGTCCGGCCGACGCCCATTAGCGCGGCCAGTTCCTCTTGCTTCAAGCCCGCTTCGAGGCGGGCAATCAGGAGCCGATACGAGAGTCGGCTAGGTGGGACCTGTCCCGCGTTCAGTGCTGTTGACATAAGCGCGATCATACGCACTACGCGCGCGTAGGCGCAATATGTGCGCAAAGCAACACTTGTTCGTAACCTAGTCGCGGCGCCGTGTTTCGGGCAAACGTCAGCTAGCGGCGCTTCGTAACGAAACGGCACGTTCCGCGCAACGATGTTGTGTCCAAAAGCGACATATGTCGCTATGGTGGCGAACATGACTCCCACCGAAACCCCCGCACCGCCGACCGAAGGCACCGTCACCGAAGCGTCCAACGCGTTCGACATTCCGAAGCGCTCCCTACACCGCGCAATCGAACGCGGCATGATCCCCGCCCGCAAGATCGGCCCGCTGTTCGTCGTCGACATGGAAGCCGCGCGTCTCTACGGCGAAGTGTTCAAAGCCCGCCGCGCCCTGGACGCCTACACCGGCCGCGCCGGCGGCGACGAGTGATCGCCGCACTCAAAGCGGTCGGCGACGCAATCAAGTCCGCGCGCCGCGCCCGCCGCGAAGCGTTCTCCGACTACGAAGCCGGCGACTTTCTGATAACCGGCACCGGCCGCATGGAATTTGACGGGCCCGACGCTGCCGCGCCAATCGCCGTCGCTGAAGTCCGCTCCGCTCTCCACGAGCTGCCCGACTCGGAACTCTTCGGCGTCGCAGCGCGCGTGATTGAAGCCTGGGCGCCGCTCATGTTGCCGACCGTCCGCGCGGCGACCGATGTCGACGTCCTGATCGACGCGCTGCGTGATCGCGCCGTGCAATTCGAAGCCGTCGAGCGCGACGCCGACGAACCGTTCCCGACCCCTGCCCACCTGGGCGCCACCCTGACCCGCTTGCCGCGCCGCGGCGAGTGATTGGAAAACGGCCGGCGCCCCGCTGTGAACGGAACGCCGGCCGACGACACCCGAAGGAATATTTCGCATGTCTGAACAGACCCTAGTTCGACCGATCTGGACACCGGAGGACGCGCGCCAAGCTGCGCGCGATGCAGCTGGTCACACCAGCTACCCGGCCGAGCCTTGCAACTGTGAATCCGTCGATTGCCGGCACGCCTACATGGGCGTTCCGGCCGGCGACGTCCGCGTGATGTACGTCGGTCGCGTCTGCGACGACTGCGCGGCATCGCACCTGGCGCCCTACGTCGCGAACGGAACAGGCCAGTGATTATCGGGAAGTTTGAGACTGAAAACGGCGCGCTGATCGAAGTCAGCTGGGAAGAAGTGACGCCGGAAATTGCCAGCGAATGGCTTGCGGTCAACGCCGAACACAATCGTTCGCGCAACCGCGCGCAAGTCGAGGCAATCGCGAACGACATCACCGACGGGTTCTGGGCATTCAACGGCGCGACCGTCTCGTTCGACCAGGACGGCGTGATGCTCGACGCGCAGCATCGTTGCAGCGCAATCGTCGCTGCCGGCATCCCTGTCTACATGCTGGTACTACGTGGGCTCGAACCCGGCGCAATTCAACTGATGGGACAAGAGCGGCCCCGCTCGGCGCACGACCTGCTGACCACCTCGGGCCGCGCTATGCCTTACGCGCGGGAATGCGCCGCAATCGTCAACGTGCTACGCCAGATCGACCCCAGCTTGTCGCATATCAAGACGCGACCGCACCTGGCCGATTACGTCTGGCAGCACCGGACGACGTTGCAGCCGCTCGCCACCTGGGCGAAAAGCGTCACTGATGCGACGAGCCTCTGGATCTCACCGTCGCACGCGTTTTCCGGCCGTCGGAAGGACGCAAAGAAGGCCGTCAACGTGTCCACGTTGGCATCGCTGGTTTACGTGATGACTGTTCACCACGGCGCCGACGTGGACACCGTGCAACGGTTCTGGGAGAGCGTTTTCTCGGGGATCGCGCCGACGGCGGAAGACGTTGCAGCCGTCGGCGCGATCCGATCGCACTTACAGAACAACGCGCCGCTGATAAACACCGGCGGACGTGGCGGCGCCACGTCTCTGCTGCCAACCTTCGACACCTTGATTCGGGCCTACAACCGCCGGCAAGACGGCGAAGTAATCACGCGAGTCTCGGCGCCGAAAACCGTCGCTAAACGACTGGGCGAAATCGCTCGCACTAGCCAGAAATCAGGCCAGTGATGCGGCCCCGCCGCGCGCGGCGAATCACGAAGGCGATCGTCGCCGCTGCCGTCCTGGTCCTGGTCCTCACCGTCGGCGCGCTCTGGGCCGCGCAGCGCGCCGAAGCGGGCCCCGCCGGGATGCAATGCGTCGATCAGTTCTGGCTGGTCCCGTTCCAAGCGAACCGGCGCACCATCTGCGACGGGCCGATCCTGCCCGATGGCAGCTGGCAGCGGCTCCGCGAGTTCTACACGCCGGCGCACGACGTCCCGCTGCGGTCCTACTGCTCCGGTGGCGCCTATTCGAGCACCTGCACCTACAGCGGCGGTTACTGGCAGCCGCGGACGTCGCTCGGAATCGAGGCTTACCACGTCACGCCGGACTCAGTGCTCGCCGACGAGCCCGGACACATTGGCGGGGTGCTGTGAATGGCGCGGTCCCTGCCCGGTCAAGGCGGGCACCGGCTGTCGAACCCGAACGACCCGCTGGTCCGCTCCGCGCTGAAACGGGATTGCCCCGAGTGCGACGCGCACCCGGACCAGTGGTGCGTCGGCATCGCCGCGGAAAGCCGGACGCGTGGCCGGCGGCGATCGCGATTGCACTTTGCTCGCTGCTCATACGAGCCGGCGGACTGATGGCGCCGATCTTGGGCGGCGCCGCGGCCGGCGTGATGGTCGCCGCGGTGGTCCTGGCGCTCGGCGTTACCCCGGCGGCGTGGTTCGCGATCGGGCTCGCCGTGCTGGCGATCGGCGCCGGCGCCGCCGACTACGTGCGGACTCACTGATGCCGGACGGCCGACGGTGGCCGGGATACGCGACCCGCTTTTGCCCTGTGTGCGGCCGGCGCGTCGGCACGCATCGAGAACCCATCAACGACAACCGATTGGAATTAGTTGTGTACCACCAGCACGACGACACGCTCCGCAAACCCTGCCGGATGAGCGACAAGCGCGCAGCGATCGGCGCCGTCGCGTTCACCAGCGTTACCGACGCCGGCGCGTTCCCGATCCGCGAATACCGGGAGGCGATCGCGTGATCGGCGACGTGAACGTGAAGCTGAGCGGGCCGACCGCCGCGCGGATCGACTTCTTGGTCGCCGCGCTCGATCGGCAGGCCGCGGCGAACGAGCGCCTGGCCGCTGCGATCGAAGCGCACACCGCGCTACTGGACGGCGCGCACAACGGGCCGCGCGGATGACGCCGGCCCGCGGGCCCGCCCCGGAACGCTGCGAAAACTGCGGCTACGCCGAGAAATACCGCCGGCAATCCACCGGCGAACGGCCGGCGTTCTGCACCGGGCACGAAGCCTGGCTGTGCGCCGGCTGCCGCGCGCACATGGGTTGCGGCGACCTCGGGCACCGGGTCGAAGCGATCCCGCCGCGCGTCGACGTAACCGGAATCCCTGCCAACGACGGGATTTACTCGTCGATCGACGACGACGTTTATCACTCGGATCTGGCGTCGTTGTCCTCGTCCGGGGCGCGTGACCTGCTCGGTTCGACGCCGGAAGAGTTCGACTACCACCGGCGCGTTCCGCGGGATCCGAACCGGAACTTCGACTTCGGGCACGCAACTCACAAGATGGTCCTCGGCAAGGGCTCGCGGCTGGCGATGCTCGACCCGAAAGTCGTCGGGCTCAAAGCCGACGGGAAACCGGCCGCGGTCCCGACGTCGACGTCGATGTGGAAGCAGGCCGCAGCGAAAGCCCGCCGCGATGGCCGGCTGCCGATCGCTAAATCCGACATGGAAAAAGCGCAGACAATGGCCGGCCGCGTTTTCCAGCACCGGATCGCGGCGCGGCTGCTATCGAAAGGGCAAGCCGAGCACTCGATTTACTGGCACGACGACGCGACCGGCGTCCGGCTGCGCTGCCGGCCGGACTTCCTGCCCGAGCTGCCAGGCCGGCCGATCTGCGTCGACTACAAGACCGCGACGTCGGCGAACCCGAAGCAATTCCAGCGCGCCGTTTTCGACTACGGCTACCACCAGCAGCAGGCGTTCTATGAAGACGGGCTCGCTGAACTCGGACTCGAAGACGTCGGATTCCTGTTCGTCGTCCAGTCGAAAACGGCGCCCTACACCGTGTCGGTGTGCTCGATCGAACCCGAAGTCGTCGAGCTCGGCCGGCGCCAAAACCGCGCAGCGATCGAACTGTTCGCCCGCTGCATCGAGGCGGACCGCTGGCCCGGATACGAGGGGATTCAAACCGTCGGGATGGCCGGCTGGGCAGTGAAGCAGATCGAAGACTCCCTCGAAGAGATTTACCAACCCACCAGATAGGAAGGCACCAAACCGCATGACCAGCAACGAGATAGCCGAGCGCGACGACTCCGGGACGCTCGAAGTTTTCCCACCAGCGCGCCCGCATTCAACGACCGCCGTCGCCGTGCTGTACGAGCACGCCGAGGTTTATAACACCGCGTGGAAACTCGCCGGCCAGCTGGTAGCGACGACGATGGTTCCGAAACGCTTCTTCGGCAGACAGAAACAGGGCGACGCGACGGCGGCGATCCTCTACGGCTCCGAACTGGGACTCAACCCGATTCAGTCGCTACAGCGTGTCGTGCCCATTCACGGAATGCCATCGCTCGAAGCGCGAACGATGGTCGGGCTGCTCAAGTCGCGCGGCTACAAGGTCCGCACCGTCGAGCAGTCCGACAAGTCGGTAACCGTCGAAGGCGTTGCGCCGGACGGCGAAACGGCGTCGAGCACCTGGACGATAGAGCGCGCAATTCAGGCCGGGTACGTGCCGATGCCGTCTTCGCAGGACTCGAAGCGTCGGCCGGACATCAAAGAGGACTGGATCACGACGTCGAAGACGTGGGACGGCAAGACGACCGTTTCGATCGTCGGAAACATGAAGTACATCACCGACCCGCAAACGATGCTGAAAGCCAAAGCGCAAGCAGAGGTTTGCCGGGAACTGGCGCCCGACGTGCTCATGGGGATCAGCTACACCCGCGAAGAGCTCGAATCCGAGGACCAGCGGCAATTCGACCGGGAACCCGCGCCGGCGCGCGTGCAATCGTCGCGCGTCACCGAGGACCAGATTTTCGCCGAAGAGGCGCCGTTGTCGTCCGACGGAATCGCCGGCGACAACCCGCCCACCGCAGAGGAAGTGCGGACCCACCAGGCGCCGGCCGGCGACGTGACGCAGGAAAGCGGCGAAGGGCCCGCCGATCCCGAGCCGTCGCCGGCCGAGCAATCCGAGACGGTACCCGAGCCGCCGGCCGAGCCCTCAAACGTGAGCGCGAAAGTTGAACCCGCGCAGGTCAAAGAGCCGGAAACCGAGGCGAAGGCGAAGTCGCGCAAGATCGCGGCGAAACGCTCGACGGCGCCGGCCGCGGATCCCGACCGGCCGAAATCCCGTATGCGGCAAGCACTTGAAAAGCGGCTGTTCACGCTCTGCGGCGACGCCGGGATCGCCGGCGACAAGGACCGCGACGGCCGGATCGCTGTCTACCGCTCGATTCTCGAACGCGACGACGTGACGTCGACGGACGACCTCGACGACGTTGCAGTCGGAAAAGTCGCCGACCAGCTCTACGCCTGGTCGCAGCAAGAAGGCGTCCTCGACGAGCAGATCGCCGGCATCTTGTCCGACGCTGCGCGCGAGGCGAATCAGGCCGGCGACGCCGGCGCCCCCACCAGTGAAGGAACCGAGTAAATGGCGCTGATAACCGACAAGCCCGAAGACATTCCGACGGGCAACGACCTCGACAACCTCGACCCCGAAGACGTCGAAGGCGGCACCGCCGGCGCCACCCGCGAGCGCGCGGAAATCTATCTGTCCGGCGCGCACGTAGCGACCCTCGACGACGCGCCCGACGGGCTCGAACGGATAACGATGATGGTCGAACTCGAAGTCGTCGAAGAGTCGATCCGCTTCACCGAGAACGGGGAGAAGGAAATCCCGATCCGCCGTTGCCGGCGCGTCGGCGACATGTGGCGACCGGGCACCGCGCGACCGCCGACAAAAGAACAGATCCTCGCCGAGCAGGCCGCGGCGAAGGCGAAGGCGGCGCGCGAGCAGGCCGAGCGTGAAGAGGCCGAGCGCGCCGAGAAGGAGCAGAACGAACCGCCGATGTTCGACGAAGACGGCGACCCGATCGACCCGGACGCCAAGCACCAGAACGACCACGCCCCCGAGGACCAGGGCGACGGCGACCAGCCGGATCCCGAACCCTCGAACGTCGTCGCGTTCTCGGACGGCGGCAAGAAATGAGGCCGGTCGTCGTCCGCCAGTCCGAAGCGGGCCCGAACGCGAGCAACACCGGCGACTACTGGTTCACCGTGTCTATGGGCAACGGCGAAACAGTGCTTACGTCGAAGATGTACCGGGCCCGCTGGCTCGCCAAACGGGCCGCTCGCGCGTTCATTGCCCGGATCGAAGGCGAAGTGACGTTTACCTACTGGACGGGCTACACGCCCGTTCAGGAGGCCGAAGCGGCTGCGCTGGGCCGGAAGCCCCGCGGGAAGCTGCAACACGTCACCGAGCGGATCCGCTACCGCGGCACTACGGGCCCAATCATCACTCGGGCTGCCTGATGGTCGACGTCGACGGCGCCGAGCACTGGTATTCCGAGTGCGCGAAGTGTCACCGCATGTTCCGCGACGGGCCGGAAACGGCCGGCGTTTGCCCCTGCGGGCACGAAAACACGTTCGTCGACGAGTAAATCCGGGCGCCGGCCGGTTCAGCAGCGTAGCCGGCCGGCGTCCCTCAAACCACCACCAGAAAGGCCGTAAATGGGGCTGCCGTGGGTTCGACTCGATACCCAATTCCCAAGCAATCCGAAGGTTCTCGCGCTCGTCGAAGAGAAGAAGTTCCGCCCGCTGTTCGTCTATGTCTCGTCGCTGGCCTACGCCGGCGCGCACGGTACCGACGGATTCTTGCCGGCCGCGTCGCTGCCGTTCCTGCACGCCACCAAGGCCGACGCGAAAGTCCTTGTCGACGTTGGTTTATGGGATCCCGCCGGCAACGGCTGGGAGGTTCACGACTGGGCCGAGTTCCAGCCGTCGACCGCCGAAACGCAGGAGCGCAAGAAACGCGCGATCGACGCTGCGCGCAAGGCCGCGAACGTCCGCTGGCATGGCAACGGCAATGCGGAATCCGCCTAGCGGCGCAATGCGATTCGCACATGGCGCCGAGCGATGCGGTCCGCATACGGATTCGATGCGGTCCGCCGATGCTACGGACGGACGGACGGACTAACGAAGAACTAACTCACCACAAGCGGATCGGTCACCTAAGCCAACGCGCACGACGCGCGAACGATTTTCACTCGAAAGGTTCGAACGATGAGCACCGAACACGGCGACCGGCTGGCGCCGGCGCCGATCGGATCCGCGTTATCCACAGGCCAGCAATGCCCGCGCTGACTTCCAAGGGGATGCAAGCGAACTGGACCGCGACCCTGGCAGCGTGTCCGGGCTGCGGCGCCGCGATCGGCGACGAGGACCAGGACGTCGAGCACCGCCCCGACTGCACCGTCGAGCCCGCCCCGCTGCTCTGCGAAGACTGCGGCGCAATCCGGCTGCCATCCGAGAAGGGCGGCAAGCCGTGGCAATACCGCCCCGACACCCGCACGTATCACTGCCCAACCCACCAGAAAGGCACGAAATGACCGACCAGCTCCCCGAATACGGACCAGGGCCCGACCTACGCGCGAACGCGTTCGTCGGCGCCTGGGACCGGATCGAAGCCGCTCAGAAACTCAAGCTCGACCACCGGAAGAAGCTCGTTGACCCGCTGCCCGAAATCTATTGGGCAACCATGCTCGAAGCCGACGTCCTGGCCCGCCTGGCGACCGCCGACGAGGATCCCGGCCGCGACGCTGGCCGCTACGTGCTCGACCGCGAGCAGCGGGCCATCAAGCGGCGCACGCGCGCGAAATCGGCGTTCGAAGAGAAGCTGCGGAAACCGCCGCGCGTGGCTGGCGAGCCGAAATCGGACATGCTTTCCGAGACGGATCCGCCGGCGAAGCTGCACCCGGACGACGAGCCCGCCGTAGGGCAGCGGGTCCGCGTCAAGCGCGGCGATTGGGTCGGCCGCACCGGCAAAGTGACCGAAGTCCGCTGCGCTTACGGCGAACCGCCGATCGCCGACGTCGCGCTCGACCTCGAAGAGTTTTCCGATACGCCCGTCGATACCAGCATCCCGACGGCCGACCTTGAAAGCGTTGAGCGATGACCGGCGAGCGCGAGCACGTCGCGATATTCAACCCGCTCGTTCTGCCGCTGCCGGCCTGGCACCCCGACGGGCCCGACGGCGCGATCGACGGGTACGTGATCCCGTTCGTCATGCCGCCCGACACTGCCGGCGGCGAACCTGATCGCGGGCACCGTCTGCGGATCTACCCGAACGACGCTGGCCCCGGCTGGCTCGCTTCGATCTGGGATGGCAAGGACTACGCAAAGAACGCCGAGCAGGCACGCGCGCTGGCCGCGGCGTGGATCCGCGCGGCCGAAGTGCTCGAAAACGTGAAGCCCGTCGTAGACGCCGAAGACGCCGAAATGATCGCGGACGCCGAGCCCCCGGACGACGACTTCCAATGTCTCGGCTGCGGCAAGCGCACCACAGTTGACACTCCGACGGGCTGGCGCTGCACCGAATGCGGCGCCAGTGACGATGCCCGATGATCGCCGTCGGTATTGACCCGTCGCTGACGTCGACCGGCGTCGCCGTCCTGGCAGACGGCAAACTCGCGCACTATGGCCGATACGGGCGAGAAGGGCACAACGGCGCCACCTACGTCACGCGATCACGCCGCGTCCGCCGAATGATCCGCGAGGTAACCGAGGCCGCGTTCACTGCCGGCACCCCGGACGTGTTCGTGATCGAAGAACACCCCTACGCCGTAGGCAACCAGGGCAACGAGTTCGACCGCGCCGCGATCTGGCACGGCATTTACGGCAACCTCGACGCGCGCGGCGTCGCCGGCGTCGTCGTGAACAACTCGACCGGGAAAGCGTGGGTTACCGGCGCCGGCCGCGCATCGAAGCGCGACATGATGGCAGCGATCGACGCTTGGTATGCCGGCCAGATCAACCCGCCGCTGTTGAAGCTGCGAATCACCGTCGACCACCCCGACGACCTGGCCGACGCGATCGGCTACGCCACCATGGGCGCGTTCAAGCTCGGCGACCCGATCCCGTTCGAGCCCAAGAAACGCCACACAACCGCGCTAGCGCTGCTGCCGTGGCCGAAGATCGCGCGGGCACGATGAAGTGCCCCTGTTGCGGCGCCTGGTCGCTGACGCCCGACGTGCGGCGAAACGGGTTCATCTGCCACGTTTACGCCGCGTTTGTGCCGGCCGAAAGGATGCCGCGATGAGCGAAGCGACGTCGGGCTGGTCGGCGGAGTGCCGCGACTGTGACTACACGATCGGGATCGACTACGGCGAACGGATCTATCCGCGATCGGAGTCGGGCGACCGCGGCGACGTCGAGTTCTGGGCCGAGCAGCACCGCCGGCGCAACCCCGGACACCGGCCGAGGGTCAGCGCGTTTACGCGGATGACGTTCGACGCTGCCGACGTGAACCCGGACGCGTTGAAGATGATCTTCGGGATCGACCGATGAATCCGCCGTGTCGCCGCTGCGGACACCTGGCCCGCTGCCTGATGTGTCTCGACGATCCCGAGCATGAGTTCCGGCACGACCCGCACTGCCGAGCTGACGCCGGCGGCGACCACCCTCCTACCAGCGAGAACAGGAACGCATAATGGTTCGCATGTCACAGGACGAACGGGTTGCTGAACTCGAAGAACTCGGCCGGCAAATCTGGGAAGTGCTGCCCGTCGAGCAGCGTGAGCGGCACCGGATCGACCCGCAGCGAATCACGAAGGGCGCGCAATGCGTCTGCACCTGTGGCGCCGCGTGCCCGTCGTGGGTCGGGCATCTGCAAGACGTCCGCGAGCACGCCGATTACTGGGCCCGCGTCGTCGCCGCCGGCCGGCACCCGATCCGCGTCCTACTCGGTGACGGACAAGCGGATCTGATGGACGCGCTGCTCGGCGCCGAAGAAATCCTCGAAGCGCTGTCAAACCGCGGCACCCGCGGCGTAGAACGCGAGTGCGACGCCGGCCGAATCGCCGACGTGCTGGCGAAGGTGCGCGCCGCCAAGCGCCGGCAACTGGCAGGATTCGAGGCCGACGCGTGAGCACCGCGATTGCGCGCGAAGACGACGCCGGCTGGTACTACCTGCTGCGCTACCCGGACGGGCTCGTCGTCCAGTGCGCCGGCGACTGGAACGTCGCGCACGAACACCTGAAACAGATTCGCGCCGAACCGCACTGGCCGAAGGGCGGGCCGGTCCCCATATTGATTGGCGCATACGGGCCGAATCGAGTCGGCGGTCCCGACGGCCGCGGCGGCGTATTCAGCTACGGTTACAGCCCCAAACTGATCGGCTCGATCGACGTCCCGCGCGAAGAATGGATCCCGGCATGAGCCGTATATGGGCCGCGCTGCCCGAGCTGAACCCGCTCGACCCGGACACACCGAACCCGCCGGCCGGCGCCTGCTGGTGGCGCCACCCGCTGATACGCAACGCCGAAGGCAACGAGCTGATAATCCGCACCGATAGCACGTCCGACAGGCAGGCGCCGCGGCTCGGATGCTGGGAGTTTTTCGACGGATCCGACGAGCAGCTGATCGCCGGCGTCGACGTGTTTCGCATTCTGGTCTGCCAAAACACCTACGGGACATCGCATATCGACGTCCTGGCGCTCGACGTCCCAACGCGCTCGCCGCGGTGGCTCAACCTCACTGAGCCCGGAGATTGGAACTTGCGGCACTGCCGGTTTGATATTTCAGCCGAAGTGTTCCGCCACTCCTGAGCCGCTGCGCGTTGCGACCGATTCGAAACAGCGAAGCAAGGGTAACCGGCGCAAATGCGAATCCTGTGGACTGTTCTCGCGGCGTTGATGATGTCGAGTTTCTGCGGCGCCGGCGTGGCCGCGGCCGACCCCGCCAACACGTACTACTGCCGGTTCTCCACCTTGGGAGGCGGGCCCTATTACGTGCAGGTCTACAACCTCAAAGTCCCAGGTAAAGGCATGTGTTCGGGCGCCGAAGTCGAATACAGCCAGAAGGACTTCCAGAACATCGACGGGCTGAAACGCCGCTGCAACCTGGACACAGATCAGCAGATCAAGCAGAAGGCCGCGCTCGTGTCGTTCTACAGCGACGGCACGCCAGCCAGCATCGCCGCCGCGCGGCTGATGTGCAGCAACGCCGGCAACCCGTTCATCGAGTAGAACTCTTTTCACGACGCGCGACAATCGCCTGCTTACGACATATGTCGTCCGACGTCTATCGTCGGTGGGGAACGCAACCGTTCACGACCAGGAGGTTTCCCCATGCCCGCACGCGACACCGACAAGGCTGACGCCGCCAAGGCCGACACCACGTTCGACAACGGCAAGCCGGACACCGGCGCCGCAGCATCCGACGTGAGCACCGCCACCGGGACGCCCGTATCCGGCCCCGCCATCACACCCCCCGCGGAGCCACAGCGCGTCATCGTCGAGCAGGCGCCGGCCGAACCCGCCGTCTACTACGGCGAAGGCGGACAGGTACCCGGAGCCGCATCCGCCACCGACCCGAACAAGCCCCACGTCAAGGCCGATTACCAGCCCTTCGAGTGGTGACCCGTCCGGGCTAGCCCGCGCTGATGGCCGGACAGCGGAACACAGCAACGCGCGACCGGCATCGCCGAGCCATCCAGCGCGGGCACCCGGACTGCGGCAGCCAGTACCACGACTGCTCACGCAAGCACCCCGACTGCGGGATCTGCGGCGAACCCATCGACTACGACCTGCCCTACCTCGACCCATGGGAATTCGTCGTCGACCACGTTGTCCCGCTCATCGCAGGCGGGGCCGACGAGCTGCACAACAAGCAGGCCGCGCACCGTCGGTATGGCCGGCCGCGCCGAGCGCGATCAGCTCGCCGAGTTCGTCGGAGCACGGCAGAACGCGGATCTTCCCGCCCTTGCCGTGGACGCGCAGCTGGTACCCGTCGAACGCTTCTGTGAGGTCCGACGTCGACACTTGGGCGACTTCGGCGCGGCGTAGGCCGAGTTCTGCGGCGAGTCTCAGCATGAGCATCACGCGCGGACCCGCGGCCATCAGCGCGGCTCGGTAGACGCGATCAGGCGCCGGCCGCGGCGTCGGCGCCGCGGGGCTGACTGTGGGTAGTTCACGCGACGGATCCGATTCGATTCGGCCGTCGGCGTGGGCCCACCCGAAGAACGACACGCAAGAGTTTCGATATCCGCGGCGAGTTTCACGCGCCCAATGTTGCTGCTTAGCAAAGAAAGCGACGAGCGACGCGCCGGTCACATTTTGCGGCGACACGCCGAGCCCGCGCGCGATCCGGCTGATGTGAGCCGAGCGGGTGGCGCGGGTGGTCGCCGGGTATCCGGCCGCGGCGAGAGTGTCCAGATAGTCGTCTAAGTGCCGAATCCAAGATTCCGGCGTCGGCATTGGTGCCGGTCCAGATTTGCGCATTTGCGCTGCGCCCCCAGTGGGTCTGAATTGCTGCCGGACTCATTGCTCGGTCCGCTCACCGACCCGACACTACGACAAAAATCCGGGCATCTGGACAGAATTCCGGACCTTTGTTAATTGCACGATTGTGATTCCGCGCCGTCGCCCGCGGCGCTTGCTGGGATGTCAGGATGCGGAAGCGAACTCGTCTGGGAACGGGCCGCGGGCCAGCTTGCGTCGCTCATCGAGGGAGGTCACGCCGCGTGCGACTCCTATACAGAAGGTTAGGGGTTCGAATCCCTTCGGGCGCGCTCTCATTCCGGCGAATTCAACGCCGCTACGTAGAACCACCGGCCCGCGCGCCGCTCGAAACGACTCCGCTCGTGCAGCACCTCGGCGCGGCCGTCGAACTCGAAGCTGGCGGTGAATTCCACTTCGCCCCGATCGTCGTCCGCGCCGCCCGCGACGGTGTCGATCACCCGCAGGCCCGTCCAGGTGATTCCGGGATCGACCACCACATCGCTGGGCCGGGTGCGCGGGTGCCAGGTGCGGAACAGGTAGTCCGCGTCAGCGCGGGCGTAGGCCGAATACCTCGAGCGCATCAACTCCTCGGCCGATGCGGCTTGCCGTTCCCCCTGGTGCAAGGGCCCGCAGCACGCGAGATAGTCGGTTCCGCTGCCGCACGGACAGTCGGGTCGCAGGTGGTGAGTCATCAGCACAAGTTTGCGGCTCTTCGGCCTCAACGCCCACCATTAACAACGCAGACGCCGACCGGCCATTTAGTATCCGTCTGGTGTTCATTGGCGAGGAGCGACGTACGCAGTCGACTGCTGCGCCGACTCGCTCCTGGGTGACCCTCGCCGTCGCGGCCGTCGTCGTGACGCTGGTCGCGCTGCAGCTTGCCGCCCACCGGGGCGGCTTCCAAGGTCCGCTGCACAGTTTGCTCAGCGACTACCTCGCGACGCCGAAATCGGCGACGGTGCCCTGGGTCGGGCTGGGTATTGCCCTGGTCGGGTGCACGAATCGGGCCCGGCTCTGGGCGCTGTCGGTGGCGGCCGGCCTGGACGTCGTCTTCGCTGCGGAACGGGTGACGCGCGGCGGTGTATTGACCTTCGGCAACGGACCCTTGATCGTGCTGACCGGCTTGTGCCTGGTGGCGTGGCGGCGTCTGGCCGGAGCCGAACGCACCACCGCCTTCCGGGCGATCGCGCTCGGTTTCCTGGTGATCATCGCCACCAAGGTCGGCGATACCTGGCTGCGCATCACCGCGACAGCTCGTCCGATGATCCTGGACGAGTACGCGCTGTTGGCCGATCATGCACTGGCACAACCGTCGTGGTTACTGGGCCGGCTCGTCGCAGCGGGCGGCCCGGTGCTGCATGCGGTGTTGCACTGGGTCTACATCGAGTTGCCCGCCGCGGCGCTGGTGGTCGCCCTCTACCAGCTGCGCAACGTCACCACCGAGGGCTGGCCGCGTCACTATCTGGTGCGAACCTTCCTGCTGCTGGGGCTGATCGGTCCGGTGATCTACCTGTTGTTCCCGGTGGTCGGCCCCGACTTCGCGTTCGGCACCGCGGGCCGGGGCTTCCAGGTCGGTGACTACTGGCCACACGCGTTGCCGCCGGTCGACCTGACACCCCGAGCGGTCATCTTCGACGACACCACCGCGCGCAACTGCATGCCGTCGATGCATACGGCCTGGGCACTGGCGGTGTTCATCCACTCCCGTGGTGCCCGGCCCTGGCTGCGTATCGCCGGCACCGTCTGGCTGATCTGCACCGTCGCAGCGACGCTCGGCTTCGGCTACCACTACGGCGTCGACCTGCTGGCCGGCGCCACACTGTGCCTGACCGCCGAGACGGTGTTACGTGAACCGGTGCGGGGCGGTACCTGGTCGCGGGTCGGGCTCGTTGCGTTCGGGGCGACGTTCTTGGCGTCGATCTTGGTGTGCTCCCGTTACCTCGCACCTGAAATTGTGCGCCATCCATGGGCTTTCGGCCTGCTGCTGATCGGCACCATGGCGGCGCTGGGTGCCGCGTTCTACGCGACGTTCTTTCCCCGGTCCATCGGCGCTGTGGTGGCGCACGGCACGCTGTCGGTGCGCAGCAGTCTGGCCGCGGCCGCCTTGGCCGGACCGGCAACGGCTCCGAACGAGGCGCCGTAGCCGCCGTCAGGCCTGCGCATCGATCATCGTCAGGGCCCGCTCGAAGAGATGCACCGTGGCCGCGTGGAGCTGATCGCCGACCGCTTTCTCGGCCTTGCCCGCACAGGCGCGGGCCAGCGTCCCCTCGATCACGATGCCGAGCTTGAAGCACGCCAGCACCGTGTACCAGGTCATGTGGGACAGGTCGCGGGTGGTGTTCTGTGCATACCGCTGCAGGAGTTCGTCGGTGCTGGCCAGCCCATCCATGCCGCCCAGGGCGTGGCTGAACACGCTGGACCCGTCGGGCTGGCGCCAGGTCGCCAACAACCAGCCCAAGTCGAGCAGTGGGTCACCGATGGTGCACATCTCCCAGTCACAGATCGCCACGACCTCGGGCCCGGTGCGGGAGAACATGACGTTGGCGGCGTGGTAGTCGCCGTGCATGATGCCGGGCGTCCAGGTCGTCGGCCGATTGGCCTCCAGCCAGGACGACACCTCGTCGATGCCGGGTATGTCGGGGCCGGGATAGCCGTCGTACTCGGAATAGGACTGCAGTTCGCCGAGCCAGCGCGGTACCTGGCGCTCCAGGAAGCCCTCCGGCTTGCCGAAGTCCGCCAGCCCGACGGCGACGTGGTCGACGGCGCCCAGTTTGGCCAGCGCGTCGGCCATCGACAGGCCCATGCCGTGCCGGACGTCGGCGTCACCGGTGTGCAGCGGCGGCAGCCCTTCACCGGCGTTGAAGCCGTCGATCGGCTCCATCAGGTAGAAGACCGCATCACCGAGCACGGCGGGGTCTTCGCACGCGGCGATCAGCGGCGGATGCGGGACGTCGGTGCCGGCCAGGGCCGCAAGCACTCGGGTTTCTCGCAGGATCACCACGTTGCTGCGCGGCCGTAGGTGGCGCGGTCCCCGGCGCAGCACATAGGGCCTGCCCGAGCGGGTGAACCTCAGCATCACGTTCTGCGTCCCGCCGGTAACCGGGCGGACGTCTTCGATGGGGCCTTCACCCAGTCCCTGTTCGGACATCCACCGCGCTACCGCATCTAGGTCCACGCGCCCGAACCTACTCCGGGGGTACGGTCTGCCCACTTAGTGCCGCGAGTGGAACCTGGGTGTCAATCCAAGCGGGCAATCTAGCGGTGCGGTTCCATTCGCGGGCCACCACTGCGATGCGGAACCTGTAGACCATCGGGGAGGAAGCTTAAGTCAGCGGCCGCAGCGGTCGGCCGCTGGAAGAATAGTTCGCGAAGCTCACTTTCGGGATGGGAAGGGACGGCGATGCCGCGTACCGATAACGACACGTGGGACATCACGCAGAGCGTGGGGTCGACCGCTCTGGGTGTCGCGGCGGCGCGTGCCGCGGAAACCGAAAGCGACAATCCGCTCATCAACGACCCGTTCGCCCGGGTGTTCGTGGAAGCGGCGGGCGCGGGCATGTGGAGCATCTACGCCGACCCCGAGCTCATGGCCAAGGCGGCCGAGATCGATCCCCAGGTGCGGGCCCGGGCGCAACTCTTGATCGACTTCATGGCCACCCGCACGGCGTTCTTCGACGAATTCTTCCTCGGCGCGGCAGACGCCGGTGTTCGGCAGGTGGTCATTTTGGCCTCCGGTCTGGACGCGCGCGCCTGGCGGCTGCCGTGGCCCGACGGGACGGTGGTCTACGAACTGGACCAACCCAAGGTGCTGGAGTTCAAGAATTCCACCTTGCAGCAGCACGGCGCGACTCCGACGGCCCGGCTGGTCAACATCGCGGTCGACTTGCGCCAGGACTGGCCGAAAGCGTTGCAGGATGCGGGTTTCGATCCGACGCAGCCGGCGGCCTGGTCGGCCGAGGGGCTGGTCCGGTATCTGCCCGCGCAAGCGCAGGACCTGTTGTTCGAGCGGATTGTCGCCCTGAGCGCGCCGGGCAGCTGGTTGGCGTCCAACGTGCCGGCCGAAGGTTTCATCGACCCCGACCGAGTGCAGCGTCAGCGCGAGGAAATGCAGCGCATGCGCGCCGTGGCCGCCCAGCTGGTGGATTCGGATATGCCTGCGGTGGAGGACCTTTGGTACGCCGAAGCGCGCACCGCCTTGCCCGAGTGGCTGGGCGAGCAGGGCTGGGACGTTTCGGCGGTGGACTTTCCGGGACTCATGGCGCGCTACCACCGGCAAGTGCCTGCCGGAAACGAAGACTCGATGCCGCCAACGCTTTTCGTGTCCGCGCGACGGCCCCGGCCTTAAGCCCGCCGCGGCACCAGACGCTCAGCTCGACGGCTCGAGGCTTTCCACGTCCTTCTTGATCGCTGCGATGGCGTCTACCGGCGTCAGGTTCTGTCCGTCGCTGTTCTGTCCGAGTTGGGGCCAGCCGGCGCCGTCGGGGCCGCGCAGTTGGTCCCAGATGTCGCGGACCTTGGTCAGCAGTTCGGCTTGCTCGTCGTCGGTGAGCGCCATCAACCATCCTCCGTTCGTAGCGATGCCGCAGGCCGCGGCGAATTGTTGCGGTGTCAGCCCGTCCGCCGAGTTCATGTCGCACCGACCGAACGGCGGACACCCTTGCGGCAGGTTGGGGCTATAACCCTGGCCGTCGGTGTACTGATGGGCGACCTGACCGGGGAGATTCGGATTCGAGCCGTAGCCCGCGGCGATGACGCGCAACCCCGGCGGCCGCACCCGCCACATATTGAAGAAGTCATAAGCGTTGGCATAACCGATGATTCGCGCGGCCGAGCCGGCGTAATCGGCCAATCGCCAGTACAGCTGGTTGATCCAGCTCGACCCGTCACCGGGCGGGTTGCCCCCGGATTCCACGTCGAGCATCAGCGCCACCCGTGGGTGTAAACCGCCTGCCGCGTCGATCATCGAACACACGGTGTCGGCGTTGGCCGACCAGTTCGGCCGGACGTAGGTGTACACGATTCCGAACGTCAACCGGCCGCTGTCCAAGGCGGCGCGCATCCACCGGTAATTAGAGGCGAAGTTGTGGTCCCGGTAAGTGCCATCGCTCACCCGAATCGAGAGCACCTGGTAAGGGTAGGAGTCATCCACCGGCACTTGATATTCGGAGACGTCAGCGAACAAAGTGTCGGGCACGTCAGCTCAATCCTCCTCCCTCGCAATGCTTGTCGAGCCATGTTACCGACGGCGTCTGACGAGTACTGTCACCGTATGGCAGATCGACCCGCCCGAGTCGCCGACGTGCATCGACTGGCCGCGTCGATGCCCCACGTCAAGCGAATAGAGGGCCCGAAGGGAAACGCGATCTATCAGGTGGGCGGCAAGTCCTTCGTCTTCTTCCGCACCCCACAACCCGACGCGACAGACCCCGTATCCGGGGAACGCTATCCCGACGTCATCATGATCTGGGTGGAGTCCGAAAGCGACAAGTTGGCACTGGTGCAGGATCCGGCGTCGCCGTTTTTCACCACGCCGCGCTTCGATGGCCATCCCTCGGTGCTGGTGCGCGAAAGTCGGTTGGGCGAGCTGCAAGTCAGCGAGCTGGCCGAGCTCATCCAGGACGCGTGGCTGTCGCGCGCCTCGCAGCGGCGCGCCGCCGCATGGCTTGCTGAACGCCATTCATAGCCGGGGCACAACAACCTACTACAAACGGTCGCAATTGCCGTTTGTCCAATGTTTAGACATAGGTACAACGGGTATCTCCGCAGCTACGGGCTAATTGAACACGACGGAGGTCACCATGGTGCGCGGTCGCGGAATCCTCGGTGCGATTGTTCTGGTATGGCTGCTTATCGGCGTAATCGCAGCGTGGCAGCGCGACTACTTCAAAGGGCAGGAAACTAGTTGTGCCTCAGCGGGAACCGTTGCGGTCACCGTCATCGCAGGGCCCCTGAACTACCTGGGCGTCAATCCCAAAGTAAAGGACTGCCATATACCGCAGCCCAGTGCATCGCAAATTGACCGTATCCCCTCAATGTAAAGGAGACCGCCGTGATTGTCCTCGGTGCAATCTTACTCATCCTCGGATTTGTCTTCGGAATCCATTTATTAACCGTTCTCGGTGTCGTTTTGCTCGTCATCGGTGCGGTGATGTGGGCGCTGGGCTCAATGGGCCGCCCGGTAGCAGGCCGGCGTTACTGGTACTAAGCGCCCACCCCGTCGAGTCGCGTGACCGCTGAGCGGTCGCGCGGCTCGCTGTTTCACAGGCTTCGCATAGGAATGGCATAGCACCACCTCAGCCCTGGTGCGGATACTAGAACCTGTGGCGGCTCCCAAGACTCCAGCTGAACGAGTGGTGATGTGCCGCGCCGACGGTGAACCGGTTTCGGTGCTGGTGGTGGACGACGAACCCGTTCTCGCCGAGATGGTCTCGATGGCGTTGCGGTACGAAGGCTGGAATATCGCCACCGCCGGTGACGGTGCCGCGGCCATCGCAGCGGCACGTACCCAACGTCCCGATGTCGTCGTCTTGGACGTCATGTTGCCCGACATGAGTGGGCTCGACGTGCTGCAGAAGTTGCGAAAAGAAAATCCGCGCCTGCCCGTCTTGCTGCTGACCGCGAAAGACGCGGTCGAAGACCGTATCGCCGGATTGACCGCTGGCGGCGACGATTACGTCACCAAACCCTTCAGCCTCGAAGAAGTGGTGCTGCGTCTGCGCGCACTGTTGCGGCGCACCGGTGTGACGACCGTCGACAGCGGCGCTCAACTGGTGGTCGGCGACCTGGTGCTCGACGAAGACAGCCACGAGGTGACCCGCGCCGGGGAACCGATCTCGTTGACCTCCACCGAATTCGAGCTGTTGCGTTTCATGATGCGCAACTCCAAGCGGGTGCTCAGTAAGGCGCAGATCCTCGACCGCGTGTGGAGCTACGATTTCGGCGGTCGATCCAACATCGTCGAGCTCTACATCTCCTACCTGCGCAAAAAGATCGACAACGGACGCGAACCAATGATCCACACGCTGCGCGGCGCAGGCTATGTCCTCAAGCCGGCGCGCTAGGGCGCGGCGAGTCTGGTCGCTGCGGCTGCGGCTGCTGGTCGGGCAGGTCGTAGTGCTTGCCATCGTCTGTCTGGGCATTACGGCGGTCACGGAATTGGCGTTGCGTCACCATCTGGTGGCCCAGCTCGACGGTCAACTCAGCGGAACCTCCTACCGCTCGGCACTGCTTTATCCCGACCAGCCGCGCCGGCACGAATCGCGTTTCCCGCGAACGGGTCCCGGGCCCAGGTTCTTGGACGCACCGGGCCAGCCGGCAGGCATGGTGGCTGCAGTGGTCAGCAACGGCAAGACGGTCGACGCGGGGTACCTGACCAGCAGCGGTTCCCGTGCCGCGTTGACGCCCGCCGCGCAGGCCCAGCTCGAACAGATCGCCGACAGCCGCAGCCCGGTGACCATGAATCTCGATGGCCTGGGCCGCTATCGGGTCGTCGCAGCACCCAGCCGAAACCGCGCCGACGTGATCGTCACCGGCCTGTCGATGTCCAACATCGACGCCACCATGTTCCGGACGTTGATCATCTTCGGCATCGTGACCGTCATCGCCCTGGCTGCCGCCACCACCGCCGGGCTGCTGATCATCAGACAAGCGCTGGCACCGTTGCGGCGAGTCGCGCAAACCGCGACCAAGGTGGTCGACCTGCCGTTGGACCGAGGTGAAGTCGAACTCCCGGTCCGGGTTTCGGAGTCAGACGCCAACCCGTATACCGAAGTCGGACAACTCGGTTCGGCGGTGAACCGGATGCTGGACCACATCGCTGCGGCGCTGTCCACCCGGCAAGCCAGCGAGACTCGGGTGCGCCAATTCGTCGCTGACGCCAGCCACGAGTTGCGCACGCCGCTCGCGGCGATCCGCGGCTACACCGAACTCGCGCAACGGATGGGCAAAGACGGCAGCGATGCCCAAGCCGTCGAACATGCGATGGGCCGGGTCGCCTCGGAGACCGAACGCATCACCCGGCTGGTCGAGGACCTACTGCTGTTGGCGCGACTGGATTCCGGCCGGCCCCTGGAACGTGAACCGGTAGACCTGTCGCGGCTGGCCGTCGACGCCGTCAGCGACGCGCACGTGGCCGGACCGGATCACCAATGGGAGCTGGACCTGCCCCCGGAGCCCGTCGTGGTCACCGGAGACGCCGCACGGCTGCATCAGGTGGTCACCAACCTGCTCGCCAATGCACGCGTCCACACCGGCGCCGGCACCGTCGTCACGACGCGTCTCACCACCGAACCGACCGAGACGGTCCTGCAGGTGATCGACAACGGCCCCGGCATTCCGGCCGAACTGCAGTCGGAGGTGTTCGAGCGGTTCGCCCGCGGAGATACCTCACGCTCCCGCAAGGGTGGCAGCACTGGACTGGGATTGGCCATCGTCTCCGCCGTCGTCAAGGCTCACAACGGCACGATCACGGTCAGCAGCGCTCCCGGACATACCGAGTTCGCGGTGCGGTTGCCGCTGAACGGATGGCAACCGCCCGCATCCTCGCAGAGTTAGCTAGGAACAGGTGACGTCGATCTCGAAGGGCTTGTTCACCGGCTGCGTCGGGTTAGCCATGTCCAAGCCCGTCGCCGTGCCGGAGATCTTGTAGCTATTGCCATTCTTGGTCGCCTCAGCCTTGCCCTGGCCGGTGCCCGAGGTATATCCGAGCGACACACCACTGACGTTGCCCAGCGCCACCGACTTCACTTCGGGGGGGTTGCCGTCGGAGAGCACCGCGCCGATGCCGGTCGCGGAGCCGCCGATCGCAATGTTCACGGTCCCACCTACCGTCTGGCAGACCACCGAACCGGTGACGTGCTGGTCTTGGCCGTCGATGAGGACCTTGGGACCCGAGGCGCCGCCGCCCCAGCCCGATCCTGACGTGGCGCTCACGCTCGAGCTGCTGCTACCGCCGGTCGAGGACTTGTCCCCCGAACAGCCCGAGAGTCCAGCGGCCAGAATGGCCGCCCCAGCTACCGCGATCGTCAGTCCACGCTTCACCTGTTCTCCTTTGCCCGTTGTAGCGGCCCATCCGCATTGAGGACCGCCACGGCATTATGCGGGTTAACTGGACGCGATATCTAGGGACCGAGGAGAAGTCCTTTCGAGTTCATCAGCTCGTCGCCGGAGCGCATCGTTTCGCGCCGGTCGGATTGATGGCAATGTATTGCCGGTGAACCCCAAGCCTCCCAGCGCGGTCATCGAATCGGCGCACGCCGCGCACTCGCTACCGTTCCACGACACAAGGGATTTCGACGACGCCGATCGGGGGTTCGTCGCCGCGCAGTCGCCCTGCGTGATCAGAGCGGCCGACGGCCGCGTGGTGTGGGACAACGACGCATACGCCTTTCTGAACGGGCCCGCGCCCGCGTCGGTGCATCCCAGCCTGTGGCGACAATCGACGCTGGCTGCCAAGCAGGGCCTGTACGAGGTGGTGCCCAGCATCTATCAAGTGCGCGGGTTCGACATCTCCAACATCAGCTTCGTCGAAGGCGAAACCGGCATCATCGTCATCGACCCGTTGGTGTCCACCGAGGTGGCGGCCGCGGCCCTGGCGTTGTACCGCACGCACCGGGGCGGTGACCGGCCCGTCGTCGCGGTGATCTACACCCACAGCCACGTCGACCATTTCGGCGGCGTGCTGGGCGTGACGAGCCAAGCCGACGTCGACGCCGGGAAGGTTGCCGTGCTGGCGCCGGAAGGCTTCACCGCACACGCCGTGCAGGAGAACGTGTATGCGGGCCCGGCGATGCTGCGTCGCGCGACCTATATGTACGGCTCGTTGTTGCCCCGCGGTCCGCAGGAGCAGGTCGGCTGTGGGCTTGGCCAGATCCCGTCGTCGGGGGAAGTAGCCATCATCGTGCCCACGATCGACATCCGCGAGACGGGTGAAACCCACACGATCGACGGTGTCGAGATCGAGTTCCAGATGGCGCCCGGCACCGAGGCCCCTGCCGAAATGCACTTCTACTTCCCGCAATTGCGCGCACTGTGCATGGCCGAGAACGCCACTCACAACCTGCACAATCTGCTGACGCTGCGCGGGGCTCTGGTCCGTGACCCGCGTGCTTGGGCAGGTTATCTCACCGAGGCGATCGATACCTTCGCCGACCGCGCCGAGGTGGTGTTCGCCTCGCATCACTGGCCGACCTGGGGTCAGGAGCGCATCGTCGAATTCCTGTCCCTGCAGCGCGATCTGTATGCGTACCTGCATGACCAGACGCTGCGCCTGCTCAACCAAGGTCACACCGGTGTCGAGATCGCTGAAATGTTCCAGCTGCCACCGGCATTGGACCAGGCCTGGCATGCTCGCGGCTACTACGGATCGGTCAGCCACAACGTGAAAGCGGTCTACCAGCGCTACATGGGCTGGTTCGACGGCAACCCCGGCCGGTTGTGGCCGCACCCGCCCGAGGCACTGGCACCCCGCTACGTCGAAGCCATCGGTGGAATCGACCGGGTGGTCGAGCTGGCGCAAACCGCCTTCGACGCTGGTGACTTTCGCTGGGCCGCAACGCTGCTCGATCATGCCGTCTTCACCGACGCCGACCACGCTGCCGCCCGCGCCCTGTACGCCGACACCTTGGAACAGCTGGGCTACGGTGCCGAGAACGGCCCGTGGCGGAATTTCTTCATGAGCGGCGCACGCGAATTGCGCGAAGGCAACTTCGGCACCGCCGGCCAGGTGAGTTCACCGACACTGCTTTCCCAGCTGACACCGGAGCAGGTCTTCGACGGTCTCGCCATCCGCATCAACGGACCGCGCAGCTGGGACTTGGCTCTGAGTATCGACGTGACGTTCGACGACCTGGCCACCAACTACCGGCTGACGTTGCGCAATGGCGTGCTGGTGCATCGCAAAGCCGCCGCCGAGCCGGCCACGGCGACGGTAACGGTCAAACTGGCCACTAAGTTTCGGCTGCTGCTGGTGGCGATCGGTGACTTCGATTCGCCGGGCCTGCAGATCACCGGTGACCAGTCGGCGCTGCAGTCGTTGCTTGGTGTGCTGGATCAGCCGGACGCCGATTTCGATATCGTCACGCCGTAGTCGTCGCGGCCACTTGGCCCAGGATCAAGTCACGTCAATGACGACCTTGCCCAGCACCTTGCGTTCGGCCACCTGGCGCAGCGCCGCGGCGGTTTCCGCCAGTGGGAACCGTGCACCGATGTAGGGCCGAATCTTGCCCGCGGTGAACATCTCGGAAAGCTCGGCGATGTCCCGCGCCGCCGCGCTGGGGTGGTCGGTGGTAAAGGTGCGAATCTCCATGCCGCGCACCGTGATGCCTTTGAGCAGCACCAGATTCAGTGGAATCGCCGGGATGGTGCCGGCAGCATAACCCAGGGTGACGAACACTCCGCCGCGCGCCAGTGCCCGTAGCGCCGGCTCGGAATACCGACCACCGACGGGGTCGAGCACCACGCGGGCGCCGTCGCCGGTCAGTTCGCGAATGCGGATCTTGAGGTCTTCACGCTCATAGTCGACGGTGGCCTGTGCGCCGCGCTGGCGGCACAACTCCAGCTTTTCCTGGCTCGACGCGGCGGCCAGCACCCGCGCTCCCATGGCCACCGCCAAGTCGACGGCGGCCAGCCCGACCCCGCCGGCGGCGCCGAGCACGACCACCCAATCTCCTTCGGCCACTTGGGCGACCGAACGCAGCGCGTGATACGCGGTGCGATAGGTGACACCGAACGCCGCCGCCGACGCGAAGTCGACGTCGTCGGGGGCAAGCCCCGCCGACGCCGCATCCAGCAGGGCGCACTCGGCGAATGCTCCCATGGTGGGACCGAACACCCGCTGCCCGGGACGCAGCGGCGAGTCGGGCCCGGCGCCGATGACCTCACCGGCGATCTCGTTCCCCGGAACGAACGGCGGCGGAATCCGGATCTGGTATTTCCCGGCGATGAAGAGCACGTCGGGGAAGTTCACCGCCGCCGCGTGCACCCGAACCAGCACCTGGCCCGGGCCGGCAACAGGTTCGGCAACCTCGGTGAGCACCAGGTCTTCCGGTGGACCGTAGGCACGGCAAACGATGGCGCGCATCAACTGAAACCCAACCCGCGCAGGCAAAATCGCGCCACATGCTCGATGTCGGCAGGTCCGGGCCGGTCCGCTGATCCCAGGTAGCGGCGCATCATGGCCGATGTGCAGCCGAAGACGGCCTCGACGTCCCGATCCACGTCGGTGCTGCCCAGCGCGCCGACTGGGGCTACCAACAGGTTTCGCAGCGGCCGCATCATCTCCTGGTCTGCGGCGTGCCAACTGGCGCCGTAGGACATCTGACCTGCCGCCGCCCGGCTCATGCTGCTCAACTGCGGGTCGGCCACCTGAGCCAGCGTGCCTTCGATCCAGCGCGCGATCTTGTCTTGAGGCCGCGACTCTTTGGCCATCTGATGTTCCAGGTAGGAGACGACGATGCTGACCCCGCGTTCCATCACCGCCAGGATGAGATCGTCCTTGCCCGCGAAGTACCGGTAGAACGCCTTGTTGGACGATCCGGCCTCGGTGACGATGTCGCTGACCCGAGGCGGGTCGGGCGCCACTCGCTCCATCACCCGCACCGCCGCGGCCAGGATGCGCTCCACTTCCTCGGTGGCCTCGCGTTGCCGCTCGTCGAGGGCCCGCTCGACCGCCGCGACGACCCTGCTGGTCATGGTGAATCGGGCAGGGAAGGAACCGACGTGACGAGGTCGCCGTATTTTGCGCGGGCGGCTTCTTGGCGAACGCTCAACAATTCGCTGGGCAGTTCCGGGTCTTCGGCGTCGTAGTTCTTCAGCAGCATTTTGGCGAGGTTCACCTTGTGCGCTTCGGTCGGCCCGTCGGCCAACCCCAGCGCCACACCGCCCAGTAGCACATTGACCAACGGCAGCTGATCGGTGGTGCCCAGCGCGCCATGTACCTGAATAGCGCGCAGCCCGATGGATTTGAGCACCTGCGATGCGAGGATTTTGCAGGCGGCGATCTCGGTGCGCGCGGCGTGCTCACCGACGGTGTCGATCAGCCACGCGGCGTGCAGCACCGCCAGCCGAAACGGCATGAGTTCGGTGTAGGAGTCGGCGATGAATTGCTGCACCAACTGCTTGTCGGCTAACGCACTGCCTTGGGTGAAGCGGCTTTTCGCCCGTCGCGACATCATCTCGACCGCACGGTGAGCCACTCCGATCGATCGCATGGCGTGGTGTAGTCGTCCGCCGGCCAGCCGCGTTTGCAGGATGAGGAAGCCTTGGCCCGGCTCACCCAGCAGCGCATCCGGACCGACCCGCACCCCGTCGTAACGCACCACGGAGTGGCCCGGCTCATGCGGCAGGGCGCCGACCAGGTGGTGGTTGGCTTCGACGGTCAAACCCTCGGCGTCGGCGGGAACCAAGAAGGTCGAGGCGCCGTGGTGCACCGCCACGTCGGGATTGGTGATGGCGACCACGATGAAGAACGACGCCACAGCGGCGTTGGAGGAGAAGAACTTTCGGCCGGTGATCACCCAGCCGTCCCCATCACGGACGGCGCGCGTGGTGAACACCCGCGGATCGGCGCCGCCTTGCGGCTCGGTCATCGAGAAACAGGAGAAGATCTCCCCGGACAGCAACCCCTGCAGATATCGGTCTTTCTGCTCTTGGGTGCCGAACCGGGCGAGGACTTCGGCATTGCCGGTGTCGGGTGCCTGCGTCCCGAAAATAATTGGGGCCCAGGGGCTGCGGCCGAGAATTTCGTTGATCAGCGTCAACTTGACCGCGCCGAAACCCTGCCCGCCGAGTTCGGCGCCCAGATGCGGCGCCCACAACCCCTGGTCGCGTACCTGCTGCTTGAGCGGGTCGACGATGCGGCGACGTTCGTCGTTGAGCGGCAGGAATTCGCAGCCAGGGAACAGCACTTCGAGCGGTTCCACCTCTTCGCGGACGAATTCGCGGATCCAGTCCAGTTTCTTTTCGAACTCGGGTTCGGTGGAGAAGTCCCATGCCATCGATTACTCCTAGTCGTCAGGGGATACCGCCGTCGGCGCGCACAATCGAGCCGGTGGTGAAGCTGGACGCGTCGGACGCCAAAAACAAAGCGGCGCCGATAATCTCGGGCGGATTGCCGGCGCGCCGCAGGGACAGGTGATCGAACGGATTGTGTGTCGCGGCGTCGAGATTCCAGGCCTTGCTCACATCGGTGAGAAACGGTCCGGCCATCAACGTGTTCACCCGCACGGCCGGCCCGAACGCCTTGGCCAGTCCCTCGGTCATAGCGTTGAGCCCGGCTTTGGCCGCCGCATACGGGACGATATCGGCGCCCGGGCGCAGCGATCCGGCCGAGCTGACGTTGATGATCGAGCCGCGACCGGCGGTGACCATCCGTTCGCCTACCAAGGCTGACAACCGGAACGGTCCTTTCAGATTCAGGTTGACCACCGCGTCGAACAGTTTCTCGGTGACGTCGCTGAGCTTGTCGTAGAGCGGGGACATGCCCGCGTTGTTGATCAACGTATCGATCTTGCCGAACCGTTCGTACGTCGCGTCGACCAGGCCGTCGAGCTGATCCCAGCGGCCGACGTGGACCTGATATGCCATGGCGCTGCGCCCGGTTTCGGCTTCGATCTCCTTGGCGGTGGACACACAGTTGTCCATGTTGCGGCTGGCGATCACCACATCGGCGCCGCAGCGGGCGACGCCGAACGCCATCTCGCGACCCAGGCCGCGGCTGCCGCCGGTGATCAGCACCACCTGGCCGCTGAGGTCGAAAAGCTGGTCGGCATAACCCATGTCAGCCGGCCTTGGCAGGTAGCGAGCGAGCCAGTTCGGCCGCGGTGGCGATCAGCTGCGGGATCATCGCGCCGAACGCATCCTGGATCTTCGGATCGACATTCCCGGTGCGCACCCCCGCGGCATAGGTCTTCTCCAGCACAATGCCGAGTTTCCAGTTGGCCAGCACCAAGTAGTAGTCGATGTTTTCGGTAGACAGCCCGCTAACCGACTCGTAGTGGGACAGCAACTCGGTTCGCGTGGGCATGCCGCGCATGTCGAGGTAGAACCCGTCGGCCCGCGGCTCTTCGCCGTCATAGCCGAGCAGCGACCAGGCCAGGTCCAGCAGCGGATCACCGACGGTCGTCATCTCCCAGTCCACGATCGCGGCCAACCGCGCCGGCTCGCCATGAGCGAACATCACGTTGGCGAATTGATAGTCCCCATGCATGATGCCCGGGGTGTAATGCGTCGGCCGGTTGCGCCGCAACCACTCGGCGGCCTCGTCCAGGCCGGGGAGGTCGCGCACCCGGTAGGCGTCGAGGAACTTCAGCCAGCGATCGACCTGCCGCTCGTGGAAGCCGTCGGGTCGGCCGAAGCCGTCGAGGCCCTGCGCGCGCCAATCCACTCGGCCCAGCTTGGCGGCGCCTTCGACGAGCTGGAACGCCAAGCCACGGCGGGCGGTGAGGTCGGTATCGAACGGCGCTCGCCAGCCGCCGTCCATCGGGCTCCACCCGTCGATCGCGCGCATCACGTAGAACGGCAGTCCCAGCACCGATCCCGACTCGTCGGCGGCGATGAGCTCCGCATGCGGCACATCGGTGCCCTTCAGCGCTCGAACCAGCCGGATCTCCCGTAACAACCCGTCGACACGGGCGGCGTCGGCGCGCGGCCCGGGCATGCGCAGGACCATCGATTCGTCACCGCGTCGCACCAGGTACAGCGTGTTCTGCGAGCCGCCGCTCAACTGCTCCAACACGGGCTGCGCGCCGGCACCCGGAGCGTCATTGCGGTCCAGCCAGGGGCCGAGAACTTCTGGATCCGGTTCGGTTCTGCTCGCAGTCGCCATCCTCAGCACACCCCACTCTCCGTGCGGAGAATAGCATTCTCTGACCAGGGCTCAAAGAGCCGCAGAACTCGCGTGCGAGGCTTGGCGCATGCAACTGCTTCTGGTCCGCCACGCCTTGCCGCTGCGCAGCGACCACGGTCAGGGCGCAGATCCGGAGTTGTCCGAGGAGGGGTTGGCTCAGATTGCGCGGCTACCCAACGCCTTGGCTCGCTTCCCCATCTCCCGGGTGCTCAGCAGCCCCCAGCGGCGGGCGATCCAGACCGCCGAACCGGTCGCGGCCGCTCATCAACTGAAAGTCGACATCGACGACCGCCTGGCCGAATACGACCGCGACATGGCCCACTACATCCCCGTCGAGCAGATCCGCGACGAATTCCCGCAGGAGTGGGCTCGCATGGCCCGAGGCCAGTTGCCCAGCGCCGTCGACGAAGACGCCTTCCGCGCGCGTGTCCGTGCGGCGATCGACGACCTGGTGGCGGCCGCCGACCCGGACGACACCGTTGCGGCGTTCAGCCACGGCGGCGTCATCAACGTGATCCTGCACGAGATCTTGGGGACCGCGCGCTTGCTGTCGTTTCCCATCGACTACGCGTCGGTCACCCGATTGTTGTTCTCCCGCAGTGGGCAGGCGACGGTTGCGACCGTCAATGCCACCGATCACGTGTGGGATCTGCTGCCGCGGAATAAGCGCTAGCTCGGCTTTGGTAAACAAGTCTCGTGACATCGGCTAACCAACTCGACGGGCTGGACCTGCCTGCGCTGGACGGGTATTTGCGTTCGCTGGACATCGAACGCGACGGCGAGTTACGCGGCGAGTTCATCTCCGGCGGCCGCTCCAACCTCACCTTCCGGGTCTACGACGACACGACGAGTTGGCTGGTGCGCCGCCCACCGCTGCATGGCCTGACGCCGTCCGCGCACGACATGGCCCGCGAATACAAAGTGGTTGCCGCGCTGCAGGACACCCCGGTGCCGGTAGCGCGGACCATCGCGCTGTGTGAGGACGACTCGGTGCTCGGCGCGCCGTTCCAGATCGTCGAATTCGTCGTCGGCCAGGTGGTGCGGCGGCGGGCTCAGCTGGAATCGCTGAGCCGCACCGTCATCGACGGCTGCGTCAACTCGTTGATCCAAGTGCTCGTCGACCTGCACAGCATCGACCCCGAGGCGGTCGGCCTCGGCAACTTCGGCAAGCCCAGCGGCTACTTGGAGCGCCAGGTCCGTCGCTGGGGTTCGCAGTGGGAGCTGGTGCGGCTACCCGACGACCACCGCGACGCCGATGTCACCCGACTGCACCAGGCCTTGCAGGAAGCCATTCCCCAGCAGAGCCGAACCTCGATCGTGCACGGCGACTACCGGATCGACAACACCATCCTCGACAACGACGATCCGACGCGGGTGCGCGCGGTCGTGGACTGGGAATTGTCGACGCTGGGCGATCCGCTCAGCGACGCCGCGCTGATGTGCGTGTACCGCGACCCGGCGCTGGACCTCATCGTCAATGCGCAAGCCGCCTGGACGTCGCCGCTGCTACCCACCGCCGACGAGCTGGCCGACCGCTACTCACTGGTTTCCAAGCAGTCGTTGGGGCACTGGGAGTTCTATATGGCCCTGGCCTACTTCAAACTCGCCATCATCGCCGCGGGCATCGACTTTCGCCGGCGGATGTCGCTGCTGGCCGAGGGCAAAGACGAGTCGGACGACGTGGCGCCCGAGGTGGTGGCGCCGCTGATCTCGCGCGGACTAGCCGAGATTTCCAAGCCGGTTTCCTAGCGGTCGGCGGCTTGCGGACTAGCGGGCCGCGAAGTTCCTCTTGGCGGCGTGGCGCAACTGCACAATGCGTGCGGTGCCCGCGGCGACGGTGATCAAGCCGCCGACGACGGCCGCCAACAGGATGGCGACACCCAGCGGCAGGGTCCAATGCCAGCCCAAGAACTGGAACTGGCCCGACGCCGTGTTCTGGGCGATGAAGATCAACAAGAGAATCAAGATCAGGAAGCCGGCGATCAACGCCGACCAGAGCGCGCCGGTCCGAGTGAACTTGGACGTCGGGTCCTTGACCGCCGCGCGGGATGCGGGCGTCGGGGGCTCGGGTGGTGGGGGAGGCGGGGGTGGCTGTGCAGGTGTGCCAGGGGGAATGCTGGTCATAGTCCCATCTTTGTCCCCTTCAGCACGGATTGAAACCAAACTTGGCGGGGAAAGTGTCAGCAAGCGGCGTCGCGGCGTCTCTGACGATACTGTCGACGGCATGAGGACGCTGCGCCGGGCGACGTTCGGTGCGGTCGTGTGGCTGACGACGGTGTTCTTTGCGGTGGCCTGCGGGAGTGCGGATCCGCTCGGGTCGACCACGGGCAGCATCAAATCAATCGTTGTCGGTTCCGGGGACTTCCCGGAGTCTCAGATCGTCGCAGAAATCTACGCACAGGCCTTGCAGGCCAACGGCTTCGACGTGGGGCGGCGAATGGGCATCGGCAGCCGTGAAACCTACATACCGGCGCTGAAGGACCACTCCATCGACCTGGTGCCGGAATACATCGGCAACCTGTTGCTGTACTTCGCTCCCGACTGCAAAGAAACGGTCCTCGACGCCGTGGAATTGGGGCTCTACAAGCGTCTGCCCGGCGACCTGTCGATTCTGACACCGTCACCGGCCTCGGACACTGACACCGTCACGGTGACCAGTGCGACCGCTGCTGCCTGGAAACTCAAGACCATTGCCGACTTGGCCGCTCACTCCGCGGAGGTGAAGTTCGCCGCGCCCTCGGCCTTCCAGAGTCGGCCCGCCGGCTTGGCTGGGCTGCGCCAGAAGTACGGCCTGGACGTCCGCCCCGGCAATTTCAAGATCATCAACGATGGCGGCGGCGCGGTCACCGTGCGGGCGCTGGTGGACGGAACCGTTACCGCCGCCAACATTTTCAGCACGTCACCGTCCATCGCGCAGGATCATCTGGTGGTGCTGGAAGACCCCGAGCACAACTTTTTGGCCGGCAACATTGTGCCGCTGGTGAATTCGCAGAAGAAGTCCGACCGCCTCAAAGACGTGCTGGACGCGGTCTCGGCGAAGTTGACCACCGCCGGGCTGGCCGAACTCAATGCCGCCGTGTCGGGCAACTCCGGTGTCGATCCCGACCAGGCGGCGCGGAAATGGGTGCACGACAACGGCTTCGACCGATCCTTGGGCGCCTAGTACCGATGATCACCTTCGCCGACGTCAGCAAGGTTTTCACCAGCGGCGCCACCGCGGTCGACAAGCTGAGCATCGAGATACCCGCCGGCGAACTCACCGTCTTCGTCGGTCCGTCCGGATGCGGCAAGACGACGGCGCTGCGGATGATCAACCGAATGGTCGAGCCGACATCGGGCACCATCACCGTCGACGGGGCGGATGTGTCGACCGTCAATCCGGTTGCGCTGCGCCGCGGAATCGGTTACGTGATCCAGAACGCCGGACTGATGCCACATCAACGGGTGATCGACAACGTCGCAACGGTGCCGGTGCTCAAGGGGCAATCGCGCCGCGCCGCCCGCGCCGCGGCCTACCAGGTGCTCGAACGCGTCGGCCTCGACCCGAAACTGGCGACCCGCTATCCCGCGCAGCTCTCCGGCGGTGAACAACAGCGCGTCGGCGTGGCGCGGGCGCTGGCCGCCGACCCGCCCATCCTGTTGATGGATGAGGCGTTCTCGGCCGTCGACCCCGTCGTTCGGCACGAACTGCAAAGCGAAATGCTGCGCCTGCAAAACCAATTGCACAAGACGACGGTGTTCGTCACCCACGACATCGACGAAGCCGTCCGGCTTGCCGACAAGGTGGCGGTCTTCGGGCCCGGTGGGGTGCTACAGCAGTACGATCCGCCCGCCCGGCTCCTTTCCCATCCGGCGAACGACTTCGTCGCCAAGTTCATCGGGCTGGGCCGCGGCTACCGATGGCTTCAGCTGCTGGACGCGACTGGCCTGCCCCTGCACGAGATCGAGCGGGTGAGCGCGAAAGAGCTTGGTTCCCCCCGACTCTGCAACGGCTGGGCGCTGGTGGTGGATGACGGCGGCGCGCCGCTGGGCTGGATCGACGCCGAGGGGCTGCAGCGGCACCGCGCCGGCACCCCGCTATCCGAAGCGGTGAGCGCGGTCGGATCGGTGTTCCACCCGAGCGGCAACCTCAGCCAGGCGCTGGACGCCGCGCTGTCCTCGCCCTCATCGATAGGTGTCGCCGTCGACGAGGCGAAGCGAGTCGTCGGTGGTGTGCTGGCCGCCGACGTGTTGGCCGCCGCGGCAGCCCGGCGGCGGGACTAGACGGTGCACTACCTGTTGACGCATCAAGGCGCGGCGTGGGCGCTGGCCGTCATTCATCTGCGGCTTTCCCTCGTCCCGGTACTGCTGGGCATGCTGATCTCGGTGCCGTTGGGCGTTTTCGTGCAGCGCAGACCACTGCTGCGCCGGGTGACGACCGCGACCGCCAGCCTGGTGTTCACCATTCCGTCGCTGGCGCTGTTCGTCGTGCTGCCGCTGATCATCAAGACCCGCATGCTCGACGAGGCCAATGTCATCGTCGCGCTGACCGCCTACACCACCGCGCTGCTGGTGCGGGCGGTCCTCGAAGCGCTGGACGCCGTGCCGGACCACATCCGGGACGCGGCCGCGGCCGTGGGCTACACCCCCATCGGCCGGATGATCAAAGTCGAGCTGCCGCTGTCCATTCCGGTGCTGGTAGCCGGGCTGCGGGTAGTAGTGGTGACCAACATCGCGATGGTCTCGGTGGGTGCGGTGATCGGCATCGGCGGGTTGGGTACCTGGTTCACCGCCGGCTATCAGACGAATAAGACCGATCAGATCCTGGCCGGCATCATCGCGATGTTCGCGCTGGCGGTCGTCATCGACACGCTGCTCAATCTGGCCGGCTGGTTGGCCACGCCGTGGCAGCGCGCGCGGACTCGCCGGCGCCGGTTGGTCAGGGCCCCGATCGTGGGCGGCGCCCGATGAACTTCATCGGACAGGCGCTGTCCTACCTGACCACCGCCGGCAACTGGGCCGGCCCCGACGGGCTCGTGGCGCGCATCACCGAACACGTGCAGTACACCGCGCTGGCGGTCGCGGCCTCGGCGCTGATCGCCATCCCGATCGGGCTCCTCATCGGCCACACCGGCCGTGGTCAGCTGGTGGTGGTGGGCGCGGTGAACGGGCTGCGCGCGCTGCCGACGCTGGGCGTGCTGCTGTTGGGTGTGCTGGTGTTCGGTCTGGGCATGGGTCCGCCGATCGCCGCGCTGATGCTGCTGGGGATTCCGTCGCTACTGGCCGGCACCTACGCGGGCATCGCGGCCGTCGACCCGCTGGTGGTCGACGCGGCCCGTGCCATGGGCATGACCGAGACCCAGGTGTTGCTGCGCGTCGAGGTGCCCAATGCGCTGCCGCTGATCCTCGGCGGGCTGCGCAGCGCGACGCTTCAGGTGGTCGCCACCGCCACCGTCGCCGCCTACGCCAGCTTGGGCGGGCTGGGCCGCTATCTGATCGACGGGATCAAGGAGCGTCAATTCCACGTCGCTCTGGTCGGGGCGGTGCTGGTCGCGGCGTTGGCGCTCATCCTCGACGGCGCCCTGGCTTCGGCGGTGTGGGCGGCGGCTCCGGGCACCGGCCGACTGCGGCGAGCGTCACTTCGGGACAAAGTCACCACGGTTGATCGACACGTCTTACGGTAGGGGTGTGAACGCAGCCCCTTCTGACCCGACACCCGCCACCTACCCAGCGATGCTGACGTGGCGCGCGCAAGACTGCTCGCGCATGGAATCTGTGCGTGTTCAGCTGTCCGGCAATCGAATTCGGGCTAACGGCCGGATTGTTTCGGCTGCCACGGAGACCAGCCCGGCGTTCGGCGCCTTCTACGAACTGCAGACCGACGAGACCGGCGCCACCAAGCGGTTCGGGCTGACGGTGACCCTGGCCGAGCGGGAACGCCAGCTGGCGATCGCACGTGACGAAGAGAACATGTGGCTGATCACCGATCACCAAGGTGAACGGCGCGCGGCCTACAACGGCGCCTTGGACGTCGACGTGGTGTTCAGCCCGTTCTTCAACGCGTTCCCGATCCGCCGCCTGGGTCTGCACCAGCGCGCCGAGTCGGTCGCGTTGCCGATCGTCTATGTCAACGTGCCTGAGATGACGGTCAGTGCGGCCACGGTCAGTTACACCAGCGAGGGACGGCTGGACGGAATCAAGTTGCGGTCGCCGGTCGCCGACACCGTGGTGACCGTCGACGGCGACGGCTTCATTGTGGACTATCCAGGGTTGGCAGAGCGGATCTGATCACGCCGCCGGCTCGGCCCGCGGCCGCCAACTGCTCACGCCAGTCCTCAGCGCCGATGGTGACGGTGACGATGTCGGAGCGGGGGAAGCTTTCGTAGCGTTTCCGGGCGGCGTGGCCCGCGTTGACCAGCTCCGCCACCGAGTTGTTGCTCGCCAATGAGTCGCGCGCGCGGTTGAGCAGTTCGATGACCCGATCGGCTGCTGGCAGCAGCTGGCCGGAGTTCGCTTCGCACATCGCGCGGACCAGGTCCGGAGCGGTGCCGGCGACGCGGGTGGCATCGCGGAAGGACCCGGCGGCCAGTGCGAACGCGAGCGGGACTTCCCCGGCGATGACGGCCAGCGCCTCGGCCAGCAGGTGGGGCAGATGGGAGATGGCGGCCGCGGCGGCGTCATGTTCGTCGGATCGGGCCGGCACGACGACGGCGCCGCAGTCCAGCGCCAAGTTCATCGCCAGCGTCCACACCCGCGGATCGACGTGGTCGTCGACGCTGAGCACCCACGGTGCCCTGGTGAACAGCCCGCCGTGCCCGGCCGACCAGCCCGAATGTGCGGTGCCGGTCATCGGGTGACCACCCACGAAGCGCTGCAGCAGGCCGGCCTTGCAGACTTCGTCGAGTACCGCGCCTTTGACGCTGGTGACGTCGGTCAGCGGGCAGTCCGGCGCCGACTCACGGATGTGGTCGAGCATGCTGGGCAGGGCCGGCATGGGAACGGCGAGCACGATCAACGCTTGCGCCTCGGCGGCGCGGCTCAGCGTTTCGCTCAGCTCGGTGCTGGCGTCGAATCCCGCCGAGCGGGCGCCCTGGGCGCCCTCGACCGACCGGTTGTAGCCGAAGACTTCGCGGCCCGCGCCTTTCGCGGCTCGCATGATCGAACCGCCGATGAGGCCCAGCCCGAGCACGCACACCGGTGTCGTCGCCACGGTTCCAGGTTGGCACAATTCGGCGGCGAGCGGGGCTGGCGGGTGGGGCCGGGCCGAACGCTCCCTGTCTGGTCAGAGCGCTTGGCGGGGACTAGCGTAGGCGCCCATGGGAGCACAACGGGCTTCAGCAACAGGCCCGTCGGCGGACAATCCGGACGGCTTCGCGGTAGCTGTCGTGCGCGAAGAAGGACGATGGCGCTGTTCGTTGATGGGCCCTAAGGCACTGACGAGTCTGGCCGCCGCCGAGAGAGAATTGCGCGAGCTGCGCAGCTCCGGGGCGGTGTTCGGACTGCTGGACATCGACGATGAATTCTTTGTGATCGTGCGCCCCGCGCCCGCGCGGACGAGGTTGCTGCTGTCCGACGCGACCGCCGCGCTGGACTACGACATCGCCGCCGAAGTGCTGGACAATCTCGACGCCGAAATCGATCCCGAAGACCTCGAGGATGCCGACCCGTTCGAGGAAGGTGACGTGGGCCTGCTGTCCGACGTCGGCCTTCCCGAAGCGGTGCTGAGCGTCATCCTCGACGAGACCGACCTGTACGCCGACGAGCAATTAGGGCGCATCGCCCGGGAGATGGGCTTCGCCGATGAACTGTCCGCGGTGATCGACCGCTTGGGTCGGTGACCAGCGACGAAGAACTGATCCGCGCCGCCTTGGCGGTTGCGGCGACGGCAGGGCCCCGGGACGTGCCCATCGGTGCCGTCGTCGTCGACGCCGATGGCACCGAACTGGCCCGCGCGGTCAACGCCCGAGAGCTGCTCGGCGACCCCACCGCGCACGCCGAGATCCTGGCGTTGCGGGCGGCCGCGGGCGCGCTCGGCGACGGATGGCGGCTGGAGGGCGCCACGCTGGCCGTTACCGTCGAACCGTGCACCATGTGCGCGGGCGCGCTGGTGCTGGCCCGGGTGGCCCGGCTGGTGTTCGGCGCCTGGGAACCCAAGACCGGTGCGGTGGGATCGCTGTGGGATGTGGTGCGTGACCGTCGGCTCAACCACCGGCCCCAAGTGCGTGGCGGTGTGCTGGCCGCGGAGTGCGCCGTTCCGCTCGAGGAGTTCTTCGATCGGCAGCGATTGGGGTGAGGGGCGTCCGGTTGGGTAAGCTGCTCGACGGTGGCGTGTCCGAGCGGCCTAAGGAGCACGCCTCGAAAGCGTGTGACGGCTAACACCGTCCGAGGGTTCAAATCCCTCCGCCACCGCCACAGCCCCCTCGATCTGCACTGCAGGTCAGAGGGGCTACTTGAACTCAATCGATGTGCCGCTCGTGAAGTCGTCACAATGAGCGCCCGCGGCCGCCGCTTAGCTGTGTGTTTTGCTTTCCCGGCTTGGAAGGGGCCGAGCAGGCCGGCCTAGGCAGCCCGCGCGGCCGCTTCAACGCGGTGTGGTCCCGACATGCGCGCACCAAATCGGTGCGGGCGTGCGCGTCAGTGCTCCCGCGGGGACGGCCGCCGCAGGGCGAGGTGGATTGCTGACAGCGACGCCGCATCGCCGGCCCCGGTCGTGCCGTCTGGCGCGAGGTACGACAGGTGCATGACGAGGGCGCTCAGTAGCTCGTCCGGGAACGGACCCTCGGGTAACAGTGTCCAGGGGCCATCCAGCCGCTGACCATTTCGGTCCACAGTAGCAGTGCGCTGTGGGGGCCCACTCACGCGAAAGAAACTCTGCGGCAGCAATTTTGGGCGCTGATCCATTCCGCGTGTTGGCCACGGCCGCCGCTTTCGAACCCGGGTTACCGAATGCTCCGCGCCCGCCTCACTCGGTTACTCGACACCGAAAACTCTTATTTCTCACAGCAATTGGCCTCAGCACCTTGGGACGCGCTGTCCGGCTCCTGCTTGAAGGCTGTCAGTTCGAGGCGATTTGGCGTCCGCTGGCGTGACACACAACACGACACGGGCGCAGATCGAACCGATACCCCGTCGAATGCGTGGAGTAGATGAACGACATCACTAGATCAGTGACAATCACAACCCTGGAGCCGAATATGAGCGCTTACATCACGGCCACCGGTAGCTTTCTCCCCGGCGACCCTGTGCCTAACGACGAAATAGAGGATTACATCGGAAAGGCGGGACGCTCGACCTCTGATCTCAAGGACATCACTCTCGCCAACTGTGGCATCAAGACGCGCCACTACGCGATCGACAAGAAACAGCAGACGGTCATTTCCAACGCGGCGATGGCGGCCAACGCCGTTCGGAGCGCAGCCGAGCACGTCGGCCTCGGTCCCGACGACGTCGAATTGTTGTGTGCCGCCACCACGATGCCGGACCTGCTGGCGCCCGGACATGCCAGCATGGTGCACGGTGAGCTGGGCTACGGCCCCCTCGAAATCGCCACCCTGCACGGGATCTGCAGCTCCGGAATCATGGCGCTGAAGAACGCCTACCTGCAGGTGGCGATGGGTGAGAAGCGCACCGCGGTCAGCGTGGCCAGCGAATTCGCTTCCCGCTTCTTCAAGAACTCCCGTTATGAGGAGATGGGTGTGGTCGCCGAGGAGGGAACCCTCCCACTGGAGGCCGCATTCTTGCGCTACATGCTCTCGGATGGGGCCGGCGCAGTGGTAATCCAGGACGAGCCCAAAGCCTCTGGCATCAGTCTGCGCATCGACTGGATCTCACTGACGTCCTACGCCAACACCGAGAAGACGTGTATGTACGGTGGCACTCCGGACACGGGAGCCACGAAGTCATGGGGGGACTACCCGAACGCTTCGGAGGCCGCCGCCGATGGCGCGTTGGTGCTGCGACAGGACCTCGCCCTACTGCCGCACCTGGTGAAAGTCGGCGTCGACGAGTATGACCGCCTGCTCCGACTGGGCAAATTCGATCCGTCGACGTTGACCTGGATCCCAGCGCACTATTCCAGCGAGCGCATGAAAGACACTGTGATGAAGGAGTTTTCGCGACGGGGCGTCGACGGTGGCCGGCCCGATATGTGGTACAGCAACCTGACCAGCGTCGGAAACATCGGCAGCGCTTCCATTTACGTCATCCTCGACGAGATGATGGAGCAGGGTCTGATCAAAGACGGCGACACGATGCTGTGCATGGTTCCCGAGTCCGGCCGCTTCGCGGTCTCGTTCATGCACGTCACCGCGGTGTCGTCGGAAACGTCACGGTGACCAGGGTTTTGGCGGCGGCACCGACCGAGCGGTTGCAACGCCGGGCAGTTGTCTACCTGTACACCCAGACCGGACAGTTGCGCGAGGTGGCCCAGGCGCTGACGGCCCCGCTGGAAGCGCGCGGGTGGGACATCCGCTGGGTTGATGTGCGGCCGCGCAACGCGTTTCCGTTCCCTTGGCCGATTCGCCGATTCTTCGGAGTGTTTCCACAAGCGGTTGACCCACAGGCGCTCGTGGAGCTCGTCGAGCCGGCTGGTGGTTTCACCACGGCTGCAGACGAATTGGTCATCCTGGCCTACCAGGTGTGGTACCTGGCACCCTCGCTTCCCATCCGTTCACTGCTGAAAACGCATCCCGAGGCGGTCCAGGGCCGCACCGTCGTGTCGCTGATCGCTTGCCGCAACATGTGGTATTCGGCGGCAATCGAGGCGTGCGGGCTACTGCGATCCGCTGGTGCCCGCCGCGTCGACGTGGTCGCGGCTACCGATACGCGACGGTCATCGACAACCCTGGTGACAACCCTGCGCTGGCTGCTGACCGGGAAACGCGCACCGTTTCTATGGTTCGGGCGGGCGGGTGTCGGCGATGACGAACTCGCGAGGGTCACCGCCGTGGGGCAGTGCATCGCTGAGTCGCGGTCGTGCCCGGCAGATGCGGCGCCCGTCGTGCCGGCGTTGGCCGCGGCGGACATCATTGCCGGCAAGGTGTTTCGCAGGTGGGGCAGAACTGCCAGGTCCATGCGCCGATTCGGCAGTACCGCGGACGCCGCCAGTCTGATCGCCTTCGCGCTTAGCCTGGGGATCGCCATCGTGATCGGTCTGCCGTTGATCGGATGCGCCGCAGTCGTCGGCGGTGAGCGCTTCGCTATCCGCGTTCGCGGGTTTGTCTACCGTCGGATCTCGTTTCACCTGCCGGTATTCGACGATGTGGTGGTCGCATGAGGACTGCACACCCCGAGTACCAGGAGCTCGTGGACTGGCTGTCCGCGAAGGTGGCCGCCCAGCTCAATGTCACACCGGACACCATCGAAATCGACTGCCCGTTAGCGGATTACGGGATTGACTCCGCGGCGAGCCTGACGCTGTGCGCCGATCTGGAGGTCGAGATGGGAATACCCGTCGAAACCACGATTGTGTGGGATTACGCCACCATTGATGCCATCGCGGCGTACCTCGTCACCGAGGGCGTGCTGCAATGATGCCGATCGCCGTGGTCGGTGTCGATTGCCGCTTTCCCGGCGCGCCCGACAAGGACGCGTTCTGGCGATTGCTGATGGAGGGCGCAGTGACCGACAGCGAAGTGCCCTCGCAGCGTTGGGATGTTGACGCCTATTACCGGACCGACGGTGCCCCCGGATCGATGAACACCCGGCGCGGCCATTTTCTCGACAACGTTGACACATTCGACAACGACTTCTTCGGGATAGCGCCCATCGAAGCCGGGGGGCTTGACCCCCAGCAGCGCCTGCTCCTGGAATCATCTTGGCGCGCAATCGAAGATGCCGGAATCGACCCGCGGTCGCTGACCGGCACGCCGACCGGAGTTTTCGTCGGCATCATGTCAAGCGAGTGGAGCAACCTACAAATTCTCGACTTCGCCGGCCTCACCGCGTTCCGCGGCACGGGCAGTGGCTATTTCATGACTGCTAACCGTATCTCCTACCACCTGGGCCTCACCGGACCAAGCGTGGCCATCGATTCGGCGTGCTCGTCATCACTGACAGCCGTCCACCAGGGCTGCGCAGCCCTTCGCTCGGGCGACGCCGATACCGTCATCGCAGCCGGTGCGAATCTCATTCTGACGCCCTCGCTTTCGATCTTCTACACCCAGGCAGGGCTGTCCGCGCCGGATGGTCGCTGCAAGCCGTTCGGGCTGGGCGCCGACGGCATCGGGCGAGGCGAGGGTGTTGCCGCGGTGGTGTTGCGCCGACTCGAGGACGCCCTTGCCGACGGGCAACCTATCTATGCCGTCGTAAAGAGTTCGGTCATCAACCACGACGGCCGCAGCAACGGGATCACGGCCCCGAGCCGCCGGTCGCAGGTGGAGCTGATGCGTCGGGCTCTGAGCCTGGCAGAGGTCGATGCCGGAGATATCGGCTTCGTCGAGGCGCACGGCACCGGCACGGTGCTGGGCGACATGATCGAAGCCAACGCCCTTGGCGACGTGCACAAGACGCGAGCCGGCGAGCCCTGCCTGCTCGGTTCCGTGAAGGGAAACATCGGACACACCGAAGGCAGTGCGGGGATCGCGGCGTTCATCAAGACGTGCCTGGCGTTGCACCATGGGGTGCTGCCGCCAACAGTGTTCGGCGGCAGCGCCAATCCGGCCTTGCGACTGACCGAGCACGGTCTGCAATTGGCCGACGGTCCGCGGAAACTGCCGGTGGACGGCACGCTGGGCGCGGTGAGTTCGTTCGGTCTTGGCGGCAGTAACGCCCACGCGGTATTGGAGACGGCGCCGCCCACGGCGCTGCCCGCCCCGGGTGCGACCGGCGTCCTTACCATCTCGGCGCCGTCGGTGCAGGCGCTGCGGCGCAACGCGGAGTCGATGACGGCCGCGCTGCAGAAGCTCGACACCACGCAAGTGGCCTCCTGGTGCCGCTCGACCAACGTCGTCAAGCGCTCAAACCGGCATCGCCTTGCCGTTGCGGGCGACCGCGACACCCTGGTCGACGGGATCCGCCAATTTGCGGCCGGCGCCGGTGACCATCTGGTGTCGTCCGCCCCGCTGCACCGGGCCCCGCCCAGCGTCGGGCTCCTGTTCTCGGGTCAGGGTGCCCAGTACCCAGGCATGACGCGGCGGCTCTACGACGCGCATCCGAGGTACCGGGAGAATCTCGACTCCGCGGCGGCCGCGCTGGATCCGCACCTTGGATCCGATCTGCTCGCAGCGATCTTCGGCCCCGCGCCCGGCCTTGATCACACCAGTCTCGCGCAGCCAGCATTGTTCGCCGTGTCCTACGCGCTGGGAAAGACTCTGTTACAGAGCGGAATCCGAGTGCCCTTCGGGATCGGCCACAGCGTGGGAGAAATCGCCGCCGCCTGCCTGGCCGGTGTACTGACCCTGCACACCGCCGCAAAGCTCATCGCGACCAGAGCGCGACTGATGGGCGCGTTGCCACCAGGTGGGGCAATGATCGCGGTTGACCTCGGCGTTGAGCAGGTGAAAGCACTCGTCGCTGAGGAACCCGGGTGTGGGATCGCGGCGGTCAATGGGCCGCACTCCCTGACCATCTCTGGTGATGCCGATGCCGTGGCTCGAGTGCAAACAACGGTTCGGCAACGGGGCGGCAAAGCAGTGAACCTGGCGGTGTCACACGCCTTTCACTCGCCGCTGATGGAGCCGATGGTGGCCGACTTCCGGCGCGAGACAGCCGGACTCCAACCAGCGCCCGCCGAGTTTCCGCTGTTCTCCACGGTGCTGGGCCGCGAGGTCAATGGCACAGAGATGACGGTCGACTACTGGGCCGCGCAGATCTGTTCTCCGGTGCTGTTCTTCGACGCGGTACAAGCTGCTTTGCGGACCGGACGCGTCGACTATCTCGCCGAGGCCGGTCCGAAATCAGCGCTGCTCACCCTTGCCCGACGGGGCGGACTTCCGCCGCAGACCCGCTCGCTCATGCTGTGCAGCGGACCGGATTCGGACGGGACGGAACTGCTCGGTGTGGCTGCAACGTTGATGCGCGACGGCTACTCACCGGATCTGACGGCGCTGTACGGCGGACCGGCCGGGCCGCGGCATCGGATCCCGCCGTATGTCTTCGATACTTCCCGCCGGTTCTGGTTCGACGGTCCAGTCAGCTACCCCTCACAGCTGGTGCGGTCCGCCGCGGCGCAACAAGGCGATCGAGTCGACGAGCCTGCGGATGCCGAGCAACCGCAGACCGGTACGCGGGGCGGGGTGCTCGCGCTGATCGCCGATGTCGGCGGCTATTCGGTCACCACGCTCAGCCGATCTCAACGGCTCGCGGATGACTTGGGTTACGACTCGTTGCTGCAGCTTCGCCTCTTGGATCGGCTGCGTGCGGAGTATCCGCCACTACTGGACACCACTGTCGCCGAGGTGCTGCCGAGGATCCACAGCGTCGGTGATCTCATCGACTTCGTGATGGAGCGGCTCGATGAGGCCGGTACAGCACCATGACGCCCGTTGCATTGGTGTGCTTTCACCACGCCGGTGGCGGGGCCGCGTCGTTTCATCCGCTGCGCCGAGCGTTGGCGGACAGCGGCGCCGAGCTGGCGTTTACGGCGGTGACACTGCCGGGACGGGAGTCGCGCCGCGACGAGCCCCGCCATGTCGACGCCGAGAACTGCGTGCGGGCGCTCGGTGACGAACTCGACGAGCTACTGCGTCGGCCCCACATTCTGCTGGGTCACAGCATGGGCGCCATACTGGCATACTTGCTTGCGCAACAACGGATCTCACGTGGCCTGCGGGCACCGGAAGCGGTCATCGTCGCGTCCTGCCGCGCCCCGCACCTACCCTCTCCCCGGCTTGATCTGCAGCTGCTCGACGATTACGAGCTGGCCATCGAGCTTGCGCGCTATGGCGGGCTGCCGACCGAAGTCCTGAACCGTCCGGACTGGCTGGCGCTGCTGATGCCTACGGTGCGTGACGATCTGCGGATCTGCCAGTCCCAGTGGGGAACTGATGCGCCACCGCTGCCATGTCCACTGCACATCGTCGGGGGCTTCGGTGACACTGTGGCGCCGCCTGACACGGTGGCCGCCTGGGTGTCGCACTCGGTGCAGCCTGCGCCGGTTCGCTTTTTCCCCGGCGGCCACTTCCTATTCCGTTCCCCGGAACCGGCGTTGGTAGCCGCCATTGCACGTGTCGCCGAGGAGGCGGCGCGGGAAAGGAGCCCACTCCCGTGAGTGTGTTAACCCGTGAAATGTCTACCGCAGCGAAACTTTCACCGCGGCACTTGACCGCCGGCACTGTCGCCGACCCGATTCGGTTGACCTGGCGTGAAGTCCACGAGCAGGCCAAACGGATGGCCGGGGGTCTGGCCGCGCGGGGAATACGCCGCCATGGTTCGGTCGCCGTGCTGGCCACCGATGCCGCTGATATCGCGCCGCTCGCGCAGGCCGCCTGGCTGAGTCGCGCCGCGCTGACGATGCTGCAGCAACCAACTCCCCGCACCGACCTGGCGGTCTGGCTGGAAGACACGGTTCGGGCGACGGTGATGATCAAGGCCGACGTGGTCGTGATCGGCGAGCAATTCCTGGGTGCGCTGGATCCGCTGACGGCTCAGGGACTGAAGGTCTGCACGGTCGAGTCCTTGCGTCGTGCCGACCCGATAGAACTTGACATGTCAGATCAAGCCGCCGAGTCGGATATCGCGTTGCGGCAGTTGACGTCTGGATCAACCGGCGTACCCAAAGCCGTCGAGATCAGTCACGGCAATCTCGCTGCGAACGCGGTCGCCTTGCGCGACGGGCTCGAACTCGACATCAACACCGACGTGATGGCGAGCTGGCTGCCGCTGTCGCATGACATGGGGATGATCGCCTTCGTCTGCTTCCCTATGCAGCTGGGTATCGAAACCGTCGTCGTCCCACCGGAGGAGTTCCTCAAACGACCGCTCGTCTGGGCAGAGTTGATCAGCAGGCATCGCGCGACCATCACCTCTGGCCCCAACTTCGCGTACTCCGTGCTCGCTCGCGTGCTGCAGCGCGCCGACCCGGACGCCATCGACCTTTCGTCGCTACGCATCGCGGTGAACGGAGCCGAACCGATTGACCACCGCGACATGACCGCCTTCTCTGCGATCGGCGCGCGCTTCGGCCTGCGCCCGACGGCGCTAACACCCGCCTACGGACTTGCCGAAGCCACACTGGTGGCGTCGCTAGGGTCGGCATCCGACCAGGCAATCGTCGACCGGGTCTCGCGGCGGGCCATTGCGGAAGCGCACCGCGCACAGCCGGTGCCGAATGGCTCCGCGGACATACAGCATGTGGTGTGTGTGGGGTTACCGGTGACGGGCCTGGATCTACGGATCAGCCGGAACGGAACAGCGTTGGCGCCCCGCGAGATCGGCGCAATCGAACTGCGCGGCCCGATGATCGCCGACAAATATCTGACCTCCGACGGTGTATTGCCGTTGGCGACGGATGGCTGGTTCGACAGCGGAGACCTGGGTTACCTCGACGAGGAGGGGCGGCTCTATGTCTGTGGCCGCACCAAGGATCTCATCGTGCTGGCCGGCAGGAATCTCTATCCGCACGATATCGAGCGCGCGGCCGAGAGTGTCGAGGGCGTGCGAAAAGGCTGCGTGATCGCGCTGCGTGTCGACGCCGATCGAGAGGGCTTCGCGGTGCTCGCCGAAATACGCAACGCGACCGACGACGACGCACGAGCACGGATCAGCCGCGAGATTGCCGCCCGGGTGAGCAGTCAAGTCGGGCACCGCCCGCGTGACATCCTGTTGTTCCCCGCCGGCACCTTGCCGAAGACACCGTCGGGCAAGCTACGCCGCAGCAGCGCTCGAAAATTGCTCCCTACCTACACCCCCGCCTCAGCGATCCGACAGCCGGCTCGACTTCAGGTGCTGAACACGTGAGCGACACTTGCGATGTCGTTGTCGTCGGCGCCGGACCGGTGGGTGCCACGGCGGCGCTGCTGCTCGCGAGCTATGGCATCGACTGCACCGTGGTGGAAGCACGCCATGAGCCACAACGCCACCCCGCTGCGCACGTGCTCTCGACGCGGTCTATGGAGATCTGGCGCGAGATCGGCCTCGAGCGCGACATCCGCGGCCTCAGCGCCCCCATGCACGAGCTGCGGTGCATCGTGTACTGCACAAGCTTGGCCGGGCCCGAGCTCGGGCGGGTGCCACTGGCCGACTTGCCGGTCGCGCAGATGGACGCGATCGAGTCGATCAGCCCGACCCGCAGCGCACACCTACCCCAGAACGTCCTGGAACCGCTGCTCTGGCAACACCTGAAAAACAGCGACCGCATCGATATGCGGACCGGCTGGCGGTACCGCTCTCACACCGACGGCCCAGACGGCGTCGCGGTCACTGTCGCCGACCCCACTTCCGGAACCTGCCGAATGATACTGGCGCGCTACCTCATCGCCGCCGACGGCGCAGCCAGCACAGTGCGCCGCGCGCTGGGGATCGCGATGGAGGGTCCGTTGCTGCAGAATGTGATCAGCGTCCTTTTCTCGGCCGATCTCGAGGCATTCCGCCGCCACCGCCGCGGCCCGGTCATGTGGACCCACACCGCTAAGGGCGTGGGCGCCACCATCGTGCACCGGCCGCCGGAGGACCTGGTATTCCAGATTCCCTACTTCCCGCCCTTTGAGTCGGTGGAAGACTTCCCGGCGGCGATCTGCCGCCGGCACATCGTCGATGCAATCGGTGATCCCGCTGTTCGGGTTGACATCAAGTCGATCCAACCGTGGGCGATGACCGCCCAAGTCGCCACTCACTATCGGGTAGGACGCGTGTTCTTGGCCGGCGATGCCGCGCACCGGTTTCCGCCCACCGGTGGGCTGGGACTCAACACCGGTGTCGCCGATGTGCACAACCTGGCCTGGAAGCTCGCTTGGGTCATCGCCGGCCGCGCCGACGAAGCACTGCTGGACACCTATGAGCGAGAACGCCGTCCGGTTGGCGCGGCCGCCACCGCCGACTCGGTGACCAATTTTGACGGGATGTTCGATGTCGTTGCGGCACTGGGGTTGCCGCGGCCAGCGGTGCGCATGCTGCCGCAAGCCGTCGCTGCTATTCCGGACTGGGCACCCAGACGTCCCGTGCGTGCCGTGATCCGTGGCGCCACCACGCTGGGATACCAGCGGTTTCGCCTGGCCCAGTCACCCGGCCGGATCGGCCAGCGAATCCGCCGCCGGGCTGCGGCGGCGATCGCCAAGCAGGGGCCGCACTATCACAGCTGGGGCCGCGACCTCGGGGTGAGTTATGGGCGCGGCGCCGTGATCGCTGATCGGCTGCCACCACCGCTCAGCGATCCGGAGTTCTATATCCCATCTGTGCGCGCCGGCGGCCGGCTGCCGCACGTCTGGCTCGAGGACGGTGATCGGCGGGTGTCCACACTGGATCTGGTCCACCGCGATGTCCTGACACTCCTGGTATCCAAAGCAAGTCAATTTGTGTGGTCGTCTGCGGCTGAGGGACTTTCGTTGTCGGTGGTGCCCGTCGGTGATGCCGGACGTGCCGTATTTCACACCGGCGTCGCTGGTGCCGATCCGGATGCCTTGCTGGTCCGTCCCGATGGCCATATCACCGCCCTGCTGCACTCGGGCCGGGATGGCGCGCCACTGCTGCGGCTGGCATTGCAGGTCGTTGGCGCCCTTGCGGCGAGTCACAAGGGACTGATCGCATGAACGACGTTGGGGCACAAGTGGTCGAGTTGCGGTTACTCACCCACCGGGCGGCAGAGATGACGCAGTGGTGGGCGGCGTTGCTCGGCGGGGTTCCCCGAACACAGAATGCCCGCATGACCGCCATTCACGGCGATTGCCTGCGGGTGGTGATCGAGCGTTCGCCGATCGCACTCGATTACCATCCCGAGGCCAGTGGTGTCACCTCAATCAATCTGGTACTGAGCGATCTGCACTCAGCACGTCCGGCGTTGAATCGATTGAGCCAGTTGGGTTCTGTGCCCCACCGGGCGACCGGCCAACCCGGGACAACAGCGCTGTGGTTTCGCGATCCCAATGGCACCGACGTGTCCTTGCACCTGCCCGTAGTCGTCGGCCACCAAGCCACCGCAGCCGGTGTGTGGCCCGATGAGGTGGATCCGAAAGACGTGCTGGCCTACATCGACAGCGATTCGTCAACAACCATCCAGCAACCGCCCGAATTGGAATAGCACAGGCGTCCGCATAGCGCTGTTCGACCGAGCGGACCAGATCTGGCGAAGGGAAAACAATTGGCGGCGCAATACATCAATAGGAAATCGTGAAAGCTTGCGGGCCAGCAACTTTTCAGTTCTACCTCAGTGGCTCAACTGGTAATCGGTCAGGCTCGCGCCACTAATCGCTTCTAGGTCTAGGTCTAGGTCTAGGTCAAGGTCAAGGTCATGGTCACTATGTCTGTAAGAATTCCCCCCACAAAACTGGTGCGACTCGTCGAGCGTGCTCGCCATCGTCTGGCGCTGATCCATCTAGGGACGGTCCCTGCCTATGCGGCGATGATGGAGTTAATCGTCGGTGCCTGGACGTCACAAGCCATCGCGGTAGCCGTGGAACTCGGTATCGCCGACGCCCTCGACAAGGGGCCGCTGCGGTTGGAGGAGTTGGCGTCTCGGGTGCAGGCGGATCCCGACGCGCTGCGCCGACTGCTGCGAGCATTGATCGGCCGCGGCATATTTCGTCAGCGCCGTGACGGTCGCTACGCGCTCAACGCGCTCGCTAAGTCGTTGCGCGCCGACGTTCCACTGTCGGCGGCGTCCATGGCTCAGCTGGTGGGTTCGCGCCAACACCGCGAACATTGGAGCTATCTGGTGGATGCAATCAGAACCGGAAAGGCGGTTGTTCCGGTCCTGCACGGCATGGAAGCCTTCGACTACCTCGTTGGGGATCCCGAGCTCAATGAGATTTTCAACCGCGCCATGGCCGACACCACCGAGATGACGGTGGATTACCTGATGGCCGCCTATTCGTTCGACGACTACCAGACAATCGTCGATGTTGGCGGTGGGGTGGGGCGGCTGCTTTCTGCCATCCTCAACGCAACCCCGACTGCCCGCGGGATCCTCTACGATCTGCCGCACGCGCTCGCCGAAGCCCCACCGGTGCTGCGGCAGCACAATGTCGCAGATCGCGTGGAGTTACAGCAGGGATCGTTCTTCGAAAGCGTTCCCACGGGTGGCGATGTCTACGTGCTCAAGATGATCCTGCATGACTGGCCCGACGACAGGGCGGTCGAGATTCTCCAGAGCGTCCGCTCGGCGGCGAAGGTCGGCACAAAGGTATTGGTGATCGATTGCGTGATCCCGGACCACGACCGCGAATTCTTCGGTCATTGGACGGATCTGGAGATGCTGCTGCTGCAGGCTGGACGCGAGCGAACGGTGCCCGAGTACCGCGCGCTTCTCGAGCGCGCCGGGTTCCGGCTGACCCGATGGGTGCCCACTGCATCGCCATTGAGCTTCATCGAGGCCGAGGCCGCCTAGCTTCAAAGTGGCGATCACTCTGGGGCATTGAACAACTCAGGGTGCGCGGCCGTTGTGGTAGTAGACGGTCGGAGCATGTTGACACCATAGGGGCGTCGACAGCGAGATCGGTTGCCGTTGCGGTCATTCGGACGGCGGCATCGAAAGCGAAAGTTGATTTCCCGATGGCGTTCTCGCTAGCTCTGTCTGATGAACAGCAACAACTGCGCGATTGGGCGCATGCGTTCTCCCAACAGGTGATTCGTCCGGCTGCGTTCGACTGGGACGACCGCGAGGAGACGCCGTGGCCCATCTTGCAGGAGGCTGCCGGCATCGGGCTTTATGGCGACGACATATTGATGACGCTCCTCAGCGACCCGACCGGACAGGGTTTTCCGATCTTGGCCGAGGAGCTGTTCTGGGGTGATGCCGGAATCGCACTATCGATCATGGGAAGCACGCTCGCTGCCGTTGGCATCATCGCCGCCGGCACTGCCGAGCAGATCGCACACTGGGTACCGCAGTGTTATGGCACCGACAAGGACGTCAAGGTGGGCGCGTTCTGTTCATCAGAGCCAGAGGCCGGTTCCGACGTGGCGAACATGCTGACTACGGCCAAATATGACCAAGCGTCCGATGAATGGCTGATCTCGGGCCAGAAAGCGTGGGTGACCAACGGTGGTGTGGCCGACGTTCTGGTCGTCCAGGCGGTGGTCGAACCCAGTCTCGGTACACGCGGACAGGCCGCGTTCGCCATGAGTGCCGACACTGCCGGTATTGCCGCGCCGCGGAAGCTGCGCAAGCACGGCGTGCGTGCCTCGAACACCGCGGACATATTTTTCGACGGTGTGCGGGTTCCCGGCAGTGCGCTGCTGGGCGGCAAAGACAAGCTCGACGAGAGGCTCGCGCGTGCACGCGAAGGGCGGAAGACGTCCCGGCAGCCGGCGATGGCCACCTTTGAGCTATCGCGGCCCACCGTCGGGGCGATGGCCGTCGGAGTCGCCCGCGCCGCCTACGAATACGCGCTCGACTACGCGAAGGAACGAGTGGTGTTCGGGCGACCCATCATCGAAAAGCAAGCCATTTCGTTTCTCCTCGCCGATATCGCCACCGAGATCGATGCAGCGCGGTTGCTCGTCAGGCGCGCTGCCTGGATGGGTGCGACCGGTCAGAAGTTCGCCTCAGCGGAGGGTTCGATGAGCAAGCTGAAGGCCGGCCGGGTAGCGGTGTGGGCGACCGAGCGGGCTATCCAAATCCTCGGCGGCAACGGTTACACCCGCGAGTATCCGGTCGAGCGGATGCACCGCGACGCCAAGGTCTTCGACATCTTCGAGGGCACCGAGCAGATTCAACAGCTGGTTATCGCCCGCTCGATCACCGGGCTCCGGCTACAGTGACGCCGCCGGGACCAGCCGCCTCGAGGCGGCCCTGGACCTGGTCGGGCACGCGGGTGAAGTTAGGGGTTCAGTGCCGAGCGCGAACGACGGCGCCAACCGGCCTAGTCCCGGGTTTGCCCCCCACCGACCGCCGCGCGAATCGTCTGCAGCTCGCCCTGACTGAACGGGCGGCCATCAGGGTTCACCAAGTCGCTGAACCACACCTTCGGCACCGACGCGTACGGATGATCCCAGGAATCCCAGGGGAAGTACGTCTGCGTCTTTCCTGCGACGAATCCCCAGTTGAACGCGCCGACGTTGTGCCGGCGGGCGACCGGCAGAATCCCTTCGACCGTGCTGCCCTGGGAGCGAGCCAGATACTCGGTGCAGATGATGGGCCGGCCCAGCGGCGCCAGCTCGGCGATCCGGCCCTCGAACTCGGCCGGCTTGGCATACGAGTGGAACGTGATCACGTCGGCGTTGTCGAGTTGAATACCGGCGATGGCGCTGCGCTGGCCGGGATCCCCCCAGCTGCCCTGCCAGACACCGCTGGTCAGCGGTTGAGCGGGGTCTACGGCCCGCGCCCAGCGGAACACCTGGGGGAGTAGGTCCGCCACGCGGTCCAGCTTGTCGTTTCGTTCCACCCTGCGGTACACCTTGGCGGGGTTGTCGGGTTCATTCCACAGGTCCCACCCCAGCACCCGGTCGTCGTTGCGGAACTGGCTGAGCACTCCGGTGACATAGTCGTACAGCACCGCGGCGTAGCGCTTGTCGTCCAGTCGCTCGGCGCCCGGGCTTTGCACCCAGCCGGAGTTGTGCACCCCGGGCCGGGGCGCGCGTTGCCGCCCGGCTCTTGGAATCGGGTCCCAGCACGAGTCGAACAGCACGAACAGCGGTTTGATGCCGTGGCGGGCGGTGATGCTGACAAACTGCGCCAGCCGGGACTGGAATCCGGCGCGATCGGCGGCCCACAGCTGGTCGTGCAGGAACACCCGCACCGTGTTCAACCCGAAGAACCGCGCTGAATTCATCTCCCGGTCGATGCGCGCCGGGTCATAGGTGCCGGCCTGGAACATCTCCAGCTGGTTGATTGCCGTCGAGGTGACGTAATTGGCGCCGACGAGCCAGCCTTGCGCCTGATACCAGGTGTTGGCGCGGTCGGGCGACCACCGGCCCGCTTCCGCGGCCGCACGGGGGGTGCGGGCCAGCGCCGCACCTGCCGCCAACACCAGCGGTAGCTTGAGGGCGGTTCGACGGTCCACGCAGTGACCGTAATTTCCTTCGCCGACCAGTCAGCCCGGCGTACCGGCGGCAAATGAGAATTGTTATCTGGCCGTAGCCCAGCAGTTTTCAGTGCCCCTCAGCCAGCAACCACCAGGGGTAGCGAAATGACCCCGGCGCCCCCGGTCACCACCAGCACCCAGCGGCCATCGACCGGCAGATTGGCCTCGATCCCATAGATCGCGAACCCCACCTCGGCGGTGACTGCGGCTTCAGGTAGCTCGAATTCCAGCTGCTCGACCTCATCACCGGTAGGCGAATGAATCTCGACGTTCACCCGTCGGTCGGACGTGCCCGTCTCGGTCTGGGTCAGCACCACCAGCAGAAACCGGGCGAACCGGTCCGGGCCCACGGCGTACCTCGATAGGACGCCCCCGGTCACGGTGAGCTTGTTATCCACCGCGGCCGCCGACTCGGCCAGGAAGGCCCCGACTATCACCCGCCGTGCGGCTGTTGTTGAGGCGGTGGCTGGGCCGGGCCGCCGTAACCCAGCTGCGATGCGGTGTAGCGGGCGGCGTCGGTCATCGGCACGGCTTGCACCGCGGTGCCGTAGGCGCAGATCTCCGTCCAGACGTCGCCGAGTTCGGTGGTGTCGAAGCGCATGGCGACGATCGCGTTGCCGCCCTTCGTGCGGGCTTCGTTGATCAACCGCGCCATCGCCTCATTGCGGCTCTCGGCGAGATTTCTGGTCATGCCCTGCAACTCGCCGCCGAACATGGATTTGAAACCGGCGCCGAACTGCGCGAGGGCATTTCGCGATCGAACGGTCAGTCCGAAGACCTCCCCGCACACGCGCTGGATCTCCCAACCGGGAATGTCATTGGTGGTGACGACGAGCACCGCAGCACCTTCCTGCCGGAACGAGCAATGGTCTGGTGCAGGGTACCGCGACGGTCTAACGCAGCTTGCGGCCGTCGCCGTCGGCGACATTGCCGGTGAACATCATGATCGCGTCGACGAATGACCAGATCAACACACCGAACAACAGGGGCAGCCCGAGAAAGCAGAACACCGTGAAAAACAACCCGAACAGGCCCAGGACCAACTGCACCGCGGCAAGCGCGGTCGAGCCGATGTAGAAGCGTCCGATGCCCAGATAGCCGAAGAACAACTGCAGACAACCGGCGACCACGGCCGACTTGTCCGAAAGCGGCTGACCCGTCACTGGGTGACGCCCGAAGGGCGCGTAAGGCTCGAAGGCATTGCCTGGATATCCGTTGTGCGGATACCCCCAGTTGCCCGGGTACGGCGGCGGGTGTTGCTGCCAGCCTGGACCGTATGGCTGCGACCCCCAAGGTTCCTCACCGGGCGGGTTCGGTGTCGCCATCTGCTTCACCCCCGTTGCTGTCGACGCCGCATACGCTACCTCGGCTCCGATTGACGACGGTTCGGCGAGCAGGTCTAACGTCTCTATATCTCGATCGACACGTCGAAGTGGGGATCCGGTGGGCAATGCGGGCGGGGACATCGCCGACATCGGTGACATCGATTTCGACGACCTGACGTCCCCCAAGCTGACCGACGTCCAGCGGCAAATCCTGCACTTCACCGAAGCCCGGCACGTCGACTTCGACATCCAGCGGATGCTCACCGAAGCCAGCGAGCAGGCCGGTGCGGCCGACCTCGACGACGCCGACGGTTTCACCGAACGCCTGACCAGGCACGTGGCCGCGATCGAAGCCGACCATGGGCTGACCCAGCTCATCCGCTCGTCCCTGCGCCAGCGGGTGGTTCGGCTGTTGCGGAACCGGTTGTCGTTGACCGATCTGATCAAGCGGTACCCCGAGATCGAGTCGATTCCCATCGAGAAGCCCTTCATCGTGGTCGGGATGCCCCGCTCCGGTACCACACACCTGGTCAATCTCATCGCCGCCGACCCGCGCCGGCGGGCTTTGCCATATTGGGAAAGCCAGGAGCCGATACCGGCGCGCGGGGAGGGTCCCGACGTCTTCGGTGTCGATCCGCGCTACACGCGCAGCAAGCGCGAACACGACGCCCTGATGGTCAGCGCGCCGGTGGTGGCCGCCATGCATGACCGCTTCCCCGAGGCCATCGAAGAAGAGGTCGAACTGCTCGACCTCGACCTGGCCGGCTACGTGTTGGAATGGCATGCGCGCGTGCCGGATTGGCGGGACTACTACTTAGGTCTCGATCACCGTCGGCACTACGCCTACCTGCGCAAGGTGCTGCAAGCGCTGACCTTCCTGCGAGGACCGCGGACCTGGGTGCTCAAAAGCCCGCAACATTGTGAGCAATTGGGCCCACTCATGGCCACGTTCCCGGACGCGACGGTCGCCTTCACCCACCGAGACCCCGTTGCGGTGATCCAGTCGGCGATCACCATGATGGCCTACTCGGATCGACTACGCCGCACCAGCATTGATCCCGAATGGCTGGTCGACTACTGGAGCGACCGGGTGCACCGGCTGCTCAGCGCCTGCGTGCGCGACCGCGACCTGGTGCCCGCCGACCGCAGCATCGACATCGGCTTCCACGACCTCAACGGCAACGAAATCCCCCTGCTGACACAGCTTTACGAACGCGGCGGAGTCGAGTTGACACCGCAGGTGCGAGCGGAATTTCAGAAGTACTTGGAGACCAACCCGCGCGGCAAACACGGTCGCATCCGCTACGACCTGACCCGCCACTTCGGTATTGCGCCCGACGAGCTGCGCGCCCAATTCGGCTTCTACTTCGACAGATTCGACGTCCGTGCCGAATGAAGGAGGATTAGCGATGCCCGAACCGGTCTATCGCAGCCGGCCCGGTGCCGAGGCCATGCGGCCCGCGTCCGCCCAGCAAGCCGAACAGGTCGCGCCGGGAATCTGGTGCTCACCGGGCTTGTCGAACGCCTACCTGCTGACCACGGATGACGGCCGGGTCATCGTCAACACCGGCATGGGCTTCGAAGGGCCGGTCCACCGCGCCAACTTCGACGCCGTCGACTCCTCGCCGGTGCGCTACGTCATCTTCACGCAGGGGCACGTCGACCATGTCGGCGGCCTGGACAGTGTGCGCGACCCCGACACCACCGTGGTGGCACAAGCCAACTGGACCCGCTGGCGCGACGACAACGAACGGCTCATCCCGTACCGGGCCAACCGCAGCGCGTTTGCCTTCAAAGACACGCTGGCCTCGGGCATCCAAGCCATTCAACGACGCCTGGGCACCAGGCGCCTGCCCGGTCAGAGCGTGCCGGTCGTGGACCTGGACTTCGAGGACACCCTGACCCTCGATGTCGGGGGCCGACGGCTGGAACTGATCGCCGTTCCCGGCGGAGAAACCAACGACTCGCTGGTGGTCTGGCTGCCCGAGGAGCGAATATGTCTGTGTGGCAACACCTTCGGGCCTTTGTTCGGCCACATACCCAATCTGGTCACCATCCGCGGTGACCGATACCGCGACGCCTTGACGGCCATCGCGTCGGTGGAACGAGTGCGCGACCTGCAACCGGAACTGTTGGTCACCGGTCACTTCGATCCGATCACGGGCGCAGATCGCATATACGCCGAGCTGACCCGACTGCGTGACGCGATCCAATACATTCACGATGAGACCGTGGCCGGCATGAATGCGGGTAAAGACGTCTTGACGCTGATGCGCGACATCAGGTTGCCCGCCGAATACGAAGTGGGGCAAGGATATGGAAAGGTGGCGTGGGATGTACGGGCCATCTGGGAGAACTACTCGGGCTGGTTCCACCACCGCTCGACCACCGAGCTATATCCCGTCGGATTCGACGCCGTGACCGCCGACGTCGCGGAACTGGCGGGAGCCGACGCGCTGGTCGATCGGGCGCGGGCGCATCTGCAGGCGGGTCGGCCCCTGCATGCCATTCACCTGGCGGAACTGGTGCCGTCAGATCACGGGCAAGCGCGCAACGTGCTCAGGCAGGCCCACGAGACCCTGTTGGCCGGCAGCGTCAACTTCTGGGAGACCGCCTGGCTCAACCAACAGATTGCGAACTACTCATGACCGCGCGGGTACGCTTCGACTTCACCGGCACCGCGGCACTGATCACCGGCGGCACCAGCGGTATCGGGCACGCCGTCGCGACGCTGTTCCGCGATGCCGGTGCGCACGTCACCATCACCGGAACAAAGGAGCGGGCAGGCGATTACGAAGCCGACCTGTCGGGCATGGATTACCAGCAACTCCAAATCACCGACCACGATTCGGTGGATGCCTTGGCGCACCGGTTCACCCGGCTTGACGTCTTGGTCAACAACGCCGGGGCCAACTTCCCCGGCGGGCTCGACGAGTCGCAGCCGGACGGGTTCGACGCATCAGTGGCCTTGAACCTCACCGGACCTTACCGATTGACGGTCGGACTCTACAAAGCATTGCAGGCCTCGACGACGCTCGGCGGCGGCAGCGTCGTCAATATGGCATCGATGTCGGCGCTGCGGGCGGTGCCGCTGGTTCCCGGGTACGGCGCGGCGAAGGCCGGAATCATTTGCCTCACCAGGAATCTCGCCGTCAAGTGGGCCGGTAAAGGGATACGGGTGAACGCGGTCGCGCCGGGAACGATCGACACCCCCATGACCGCGCCCATGCACATCGCACCCGAACTGGTCGAATCCGAGTTGGCTCATATCCCATTGCGTCGCATGGGTTCAGCTGACGAAATCGCGCCCACGGTGGCATTCCTGTGCACCGAGCACAGCAGCTACACCAGCGGCGCGGTCTTCGTCGTCGACGGCGCGTCGGATTGCGTCTGAAAGGACACCGCCATGACATTTCCGCTGCGACCCGAAGACCTCTATCACACCGGCATCGTGGTACCCGATATCGAAGCCGCCATGGCTCGCTTGAGCGCGCTGGCCGGATACGAGTGGACCACCGTGCAGAGCTATACGCTGCCCTTCCGCACCGCCAACGAGACAACGCAGCTCACCACCAGTTTCGTCTACTCACTGCAAAGCCTGCATCTGGAATTGCTCCAAGAGATACCCGGGACACCGTGGACCGCAAAGCCAGGCAACGCGATTCACCATCTCGGGTACTTCACCGACAACCTCGTCGACACCGCACGCGCGCTGGAGGGTAACGGCTTCTCCTTCGAACTGACCGCGGACTTCGCCGGACCGGACCCGGCGCTGTTCGCTTACTACACCGATGACTCCGGCACCCGGATCGAGATCGTCGATCGCTCAATGTTTCCCGACTTCTCCGCGTTCCTGCAAACCCAGCCCGCGATCGGTAGGCGAACATGATCCTGACGGTATTGCGATTCAATTTTGGCTCGCCTGAAGGTGATCCGCGTACGCAGAGCAAACTGATCGGCGCCGCGCTGGAGATGGCGCAATGGGGCGAATCCCGAGGCATCACCACGGTCAGTGTGGACGAGCACCACGCCACCGGGCACGGGTGGAGCTGCAACCCGATCATGGCCGCGTCGATGTTCTTGGCCCGTACGTCGACGCTGATCGCCAGCGTGGACTGTGCGTTGGGTCCGTTATGGCATCCCGTCCGGTTGGCCGAAGACATCGCGCTGGTCGACAACATGAGTCACGGCCGGCTGCACACCACCGTGGGACTCGGGTACCGCACCGTCGAATTCGAGCTGATGGGTGTGGAATACGCCGAGCGCGGCCCGCTGATGGATGAGCTGGTGGCCAGGATGCTGTCGGTCTGGTCGGGCGCGGACGCGGACGCCGGCGTGTGTACCGGGACGTGGACCCGCCCGCACCCGCCGCTGTACATCGGCGGCGGGGTCCGCGCGACCGCGCGCCGGGCTGCACGGTTCGGCTTGCCACTCAGCCTGGCCGACCACCTGCCCGACATCGCCGACTACTACCGCCAGCTGTGCGCCGAGGCCGGCGTCCAGCCGTTCGTGCTGATGCCCGGCCCGAGCAACCGCGGAATGATCTATCTGCACGAGGATCCGGAGCAGGCCTGGGCCGAACTCGGCGACTACATCTTGTGGGAGGCGATCACTTACGGCGGTTGGTCGGCGCAGGGCCGTTCCTTGATGCATCTGCCCGGAGTGCAAACGCTCGACGAGGTTCGGGCATCGGGACGCTACCGGTTCGTGACCCCCGACCAGCTCATCGCCGAACTCCGCGGCGCAGATCAGTACGGCCCCCTCGTCATGCACCCGTTGGTCGGCGGCATGCCGGTCGAGGAGGCGTGGAAGTCGGTGCACCTGCTCACCGACACCGTGCTCCCGGCGCTGGCGTGACGAATTGATCTAGAGACCGAACGAAGGCCCGGGCGGCGCCATCGCACTTACCAGTACCGGCAGCGAGATCGCTCCGGCCCCGCCGGTGACGACCAGGACCCAGCGACCGTCGACCGGCAGCCTCAGTTGCAGCTCGAAGAAGGCAAACCCGGGGAACTCCGCCACGGCCGCCTCCGGGACCTGGAAGTCCAGCTCTATCGGCTCGTCATCGGACGGCGGGCGCATTTGAAGGTGGACGCTTCGATCGGTGTTTCCCGGTTCGGCCTGAGTGAGGACTACCAGCACGAAGCGCGCCAGCCGGTCGGGGCCCACCATGAACCGGGACACCACGCCGCCCGACACATTGAGCTTGTTATCCACCGCGGCGGCCGCATCTGCCAGGAAGGCACCGGTAAGTATCACGCGCTGAACCTACCCCGCGGTGCTTCCACGGGCGCCGGATTGCTCGCTGCCGCCGCCACTAATTAGTGATCTAGCAGATAGTGTCCTATTGCTACTATTGCATCTGACAGTGATGCCGAATGAGCGGAGGCGGACATGCTGCAGTCCATGACGATCGATTCCGAGGCTGCCCACATCGGCTCGCGCATTGCCGACAACGCCGCCCAGGGAATCCAGTCAGGAGTGACCGCATCGACGGCCCTGACCTCGCTCATGCCGGCCGGTGCGGAGGAAGTTTCGGCACAGGCTGTCTTAGCCTTCACCACCGAAGCCGCCCAACTGCTCGCCCTGAACAAGGCCGCTCAGGAAGAGCTGCTGCGCGCGGGATCGGCCATCACCGAGATCGCCCAAAAGTACGCGGACGCCGACGCCACTGCGGCCGGAGCCCTGCTCGGCGTCGGCTTTCATCGGGCTGCCGGATAGACGCGGTTCAGGCAACGCTTTACCGCTCTTTTCCCAGCCGAACGCGCGATACTAGGCACATGCCTGATCGCCAGCCTGATCGCAATGTGCTGGGCGGCGCCTTGGAACCGTGCGGCACCGAGCCAGTAACCGGGTTTTACCTTGATGGCTGTTGCTCGACCGGCCCCGAGGACCTCGGCTGGCACACGATCTGCGCTGTGGTCACCGCCGAGTTCCTCGAACACCAGCGCTCCATCGGCAACGACCTCTCGACACCGGTTCCCGAGTACCGATTCCCCGGCCTGCTCCCCGGAGATCGTTGGTGCGTGACCGCCGTGAATTGGCTACGCGCCCACCGCGACGGTTGTGCTGCGCCGGTGGTGCTTGCTTCCACCCACGAGCGCACGCTCGAGGTGGTGCCGCTCGAGACACTGCAAGAACACGCCGTCGACGTCCCCGACGATCTGGCCAATCTGTAAATCCGGTGTTTGCTTCCCCCTGATCGAGGGTATGGGGTCGCTACAAGCGAAATCCCCTATCAGGGCGGAGGATTCGATGATCCGCGAAATCATACGCGACATTGGCCGAGCCTTCGCACTGCTAGGAGCTGCGATACTGTTCCTCCTCGCGGTTCTGCTGGGAGGCACCCAGCGGTCGGTCGCGGATCCCACTGCCCCGCCGACGGTGCCGAGCCCGTCAGCCCCTGCGTCCCCGCCCACGGGCGTGGTAATCGCACCAGACCAAGGCGGTACCGGTGACCCCGGTGGCGGCGGCGGTGCCGGTGGTGGTGCCGGCGGCGGTGGCGGCGCCGGCGGCGGATAACCGGTCAGGGCAATTCGGTCGAGTACAGCCACTCCTGCCATAACGGCCGCAGCGGCTCATCGGAATAGCTCGCCGCCAAGCCGGTGAAGTCCTCGGTAACCGCGGTCCCATGTTGATAGCGCTTCGTCCAATCTTGAAGTAGTGCAAAGAATTTGACGTCGCCTAGGCGTGTGCGCAAGGCATGCAGGGTCAGGGCGCCCCGCTTGTACACGCGGTCGTCGAACATATCCTCTGGACCTGGATCGGTCAGGAGTAGGTCTTGCGGCTGGTCTTGCAGTTGCCGGTGGTAGTGGTCGGCGAGTTCGTCGGCGCTGGAACCGCCGCCGTGTTCGGACCATAACCACTCCGCGTAGCAGGCGAATCCCTCGTGCAGCCAGATATCGCGCCAGCGGCGCGCCGTCACCGAGTTGCCGAACCACTGATGCGCCAGTTCGTGAGCGATCAGTCGCTCGCTGTCGCCGGTGCCGTCGCAGTGGTTGGCGCCGAAAATCGAAATACCTTGTGCCTCAAGCGGTATCTCCAACGCGTCGTCGGTCACAACCACGGTGTAGCCAGTGGACAGTGGATAGGGGCCGAACAAATCGATGAACAACTGCATCATCTGTGGTTGCCGGGCGAAGTCATGGTCGAACTCGCTGCGCAGGCGTTCAGGCAAGGCCGCTGCGATCGGCACCGGGGTGCGGGCCAGCCGAGTGGTCTCATAGCGGCCGATCTGCACAGTGATCAGGTAGGTCGACGTGGGTTCGGGTTGCTCGTAGGTCCACACCGTGTGACCCGCTCGCGCCCGGCGCGACACCAGCTTCCCGTTGGCGATCACGCGATAGGCATTTTCGGAGCTGACCTGCAGGCGAAAGGCTGCCTTGGCGCGGGGATGGTCGTCGCAGGGAAACCAGGAGGCGGCGCCGTTGGGCTGACCTGCGACGAGCGCGCCGTCGGTCAGTTCCTCGAATCCGACGTCACCCCACAGTGAACGGATCGGTTTCGGTGCACCGCCGTAACGGACCACGACGGTCATCGCCGCCCCGGTCGCCAGCTTGGTCGCCATCTTCACTCGCAATTTGCCGCCACGGCAGGAGAATTGACCGGCCGGCTCGCCGTTGACCGACACCTTGCGTACCGACAGGGCAGGGGAGAGGTCGAGGGTGAACGACTGCAGCTCGGTGACGGTGACAGCGGTGATGGTCGCAATCCCGGATAGCCGGTTGGCGCCGACCTGGTACTCCAACTCGAGTTCGTATCGGGACACGCGGTAGCCGAAGTTGCCGTTCTTGGGCAGGTAAGGGTCGATCACCGGAGTGTTCGCCGCGGAATCCTTCACGCCGCGTGACCTTCGAGGGCGGCGGCATCACTGGTGCGAGCGCCCTTGCGGCGGCGGGCAACCCAAGGTCGGATCGGGTTGCCTTGCCAGCGCGTCGACGGCGGCACCTCGTCGCCGCGCACCACCAATGACGCCGGGCCTACAGCCGCACCCGCACCCACGCGCGAGGCGGGCAGTGCAACGCAATGAGGGCCGAGCGTCGCACCGGATTCCAGCACGACGTTGTCCATCCTCATAATTCGATCGTGGAACAAATGCGTCTGCACCACGCAGCCGCGGTTGACGGTGCTGCCGTCGCCCAGGGTGACAAGGTCGGCCTCGGGCAGCCAATAGCTTTCACACCAGGCGCCGCGGCCGATGTGGGCACCCAGGCCGCGCAGCCATAGGTTCAGTACCACTGTTCCGCTGGCAGCACGGGCGAACCACGGCGCCGCAACGGTTTCCACGAAGGTATCGGTCAGTTCGTTGCGCCACACGAACGACGACCACAGCGGAAACTCGCTGGGTGCTATGCGCTGCACCAGAACCCATTTCGCGACAATAGTGGTCAACCCGGCGACTGCGCCGGCGGCCAGGAGCAGCACACCGCCACACGACGCGGCCCACCAAATACCGTGCGTGTTGGCCACCGCCTGCAACGATCCCAACACCGCCACACCGATCAGCGCCGTCACCATCACCGGTAGGACCCGGCAGATCTCGACTGCGGCGCGCGCCGCCTTGAGTCGTGCCGGCGGAGCGTAGGTGCTCTCCTCCGTGGTCTCGGCGGGGCGCCTGCGCAGCCGCATGGGTGGGCTGCCCAACCACGACGACCCGCGTTTGGCTTTCGGCGGAGTGGCCGACAGCACTGCGACCAGTCCTTCGTCGGGAACACGACGGCCCGGTTGGGTGATGCCCGAGTTGCCGAGGAACGCACGGCGGCCCACGGTCGTGCGGGCCGCGTAGATCCATCCGCCCCCGAGCTCATAGGACGCGACCATGGTGTCGTCGGCCAGGAATGCGCCGTCTTCGATCACTGTGAATTTGGGAGTGAGCAACACCGTGGAGATCTCTGTGCCACGGCCGACGGTAGCGCCCAGGATGCGCAACCAGACCGGGGTGAACTGGCTGGCGTAGAGCGGAAAGAGGTACTGGCGCGCGGCGTCCATCAACCGCTCGGTCGTCCACAGCTGCCAGCCCGATCGGCTGCGCACCGGGTGGTAACCCTCGCGCAGGCCGATCGAGAGCACACGCACACAGGCCACGGTCGCCACCGCGTAAACAGCCAGGGCGGCCAGCGTTGCCGCCGGTGTCCACAACAGGGCCGGTAGTACGGCCTGCCCGAGCGTATGCGTGCGGTGCACCGCAGCCAGGATCACCGTTACACCGGCGACCGCCGCGAGCAGCGGCAGTCCGGCGAGCAGCAGCGACGTCAGGCCGTACCCGGCCACCCAATGGGCCCTGCTCGGTGGGCGCTCGTCCGGCCAGGGGTGGCGAGCCTTACCCGACTTCACCGCGGGTGAGCCCTTCCAGTACTGCCCGTTCTTGATCTTGTCGAGCACGCCGGACCCGGGTGCCACGTCGGCGTTCTTGCCGACGACGGCGCCGGGTAGCAGCACGGTTCGGCTGCCGATGGTCGCGTCGTTGCCGATGGTGATCGCGCCGAGGTGGAAGGTGTCCCCGTCGATCCAGTGTCCGCACAGGTCGACTTCGGGTTCGACAGCGCTGCGATGCCCGATGCTCAGCATGCCGGTCACCGGCGGCACCGAGTGCAGGTCGACGCCTTCGCCGATGTCGGCGCCGAGCGCGCGCGCGTAGTAGACCAGCCATGGCGCACCGGCCAGGTTCTCCGCCCCGCTGGCGTGCGCCAGTCGTTCGGCGAACCACACTCGCAGGTGCACCGATCCGCCGCGGGGATAACTGCCGGGGCGCACCCCGCGCAGCAGTAACCGGGCGAAGAGCACCGCGATGCCCATCCGGCCCAGCGGTGTGACGAAGAGGACGAACGCCGCCGCCACCAACCACCACGGCACCGAGACCGTCCACGTCACCACATGCACGGCACGCGCGACGTTGTTGCCCAGCGCCAGCCAGGTCACCCATGGCAGCGCTGCCAGCGTCGCGAGCGGCACGGCCAGCACCACCTGAATCGCCTGCGTCTGCCAGGGCGTCGGACGCACATCTCGCGTCGTCACCTGCGGCGGCGGTTCGAGGTCGTCGAGAAACCCGGCCAGCGACCCGAGCCGCGGGTGGTCATACACGTCGGCGACTGTGAGCTGGGGATATCGACGCCGTAGACCGGCGACGAGTTGCGCGGCGGCCAGCGAACCGCCGCCGAGTTCGAAGAAGTCGGCTTCCGCGCCGGCGACCGGCGTGCCGAGCAAGTCACGCCACAACTCGGCCAGCCGGCCCGTCGTACCGGTGAGGTGGGGCGTCTCCTCGGTGTCGCTGTGGCCCGGCGGCGGCCAGGGCAGCGCGTCGCGGTCGATCTTGCCGGAGGTGCGGGTGGGCAGTTCATCGATCCGCACCAGGCGCGGAACCAATGCCGCGGGCAAGTGCTCGGCCAGTTCATTGCGCGCTACCTTCACGTCGAAGGACGGATCTGCGCTGACCACATAGCCGACCAGCACCGGGGTGCCGGTGGCGGTGCGGCGAACCGTGCACGCACCGCCACTGACCTTGGGCAGGTTGACCAACGCCGAATCCACCTCACCCAATTCGATACGCCGCCCGCCGACCTTGACCTGGTCGTCGCTGCGACCGCAGAACAACAGGCCGTCGCGCTGCAGCCGAACCAGGTCACCGCTGCGGTAGGCCCGCCGCCAGCCCAGCGTCGGCAGCGGCGCGTACTTTTCGGCGTCCTTGTCCTGGTCCAGATAACGGGCCAGCCCCACTCCGCCGATCACCAGTTCACCGATCTCGCCGTAGCTGACCGGCTCCCCGTCGGCGTCGACGACGGCGAGGTCCCATCCGGCCAGGGGCAGGCCGATGCTGATCGGACCGGTGCCGTCGATTTTGGCAGCGCAGGCGACCACCGTCGCCTCGGTGGGACCGTAGGTGTTCCATACTTCTCGACCGTCCACTGCGAGGCGCTCGGCAAGCTCGGCAGGGCAGGCTTCACCGCCGAAGATGAGCAGCCGCACCGCTTCCAGCGCTTCGGCAGGCCACAGTGCCGCCAGCGACGGAACCGTCGAAACCACGGTGACGTCGCGCGTGACCAACCAAGGGCCCAGGTCCATCCCGCTGCGCACCAAGGACCGCGGCGCGGGAACCAGGCACGCGCCGTGCCGCCACGCCAGCCACATCTCCTCACACGAGGCGTCGAAAGCCACCGACAAGCCGGCCAACACCCGGTCACCGGGCCCGATCGGACTGGCTTGCAGGAACAGGCGCGCTTCGGCGTCGACGAAGGCGGCGGCGCTGCGGTGGCTGACGGCCACTCCCTTGGGGGTGCCGGTCGACCCTGAGGTGAAGATGATCCACGCGTCGTCGCGGGCCATCGGTGATCCGGCCCGCCAACCGCGCGAAGACCCGGGCCCACGGCGAAGTCCTTCTTCGGTGATCACCACAACGACATTGGCCGCACCGAACACCAACTCGGCGCGCTCGTCGGGATCGTCGGCGTCGACCGGCACATACGCCGCACCGGCGGCCAGCGCCGCCAGAATCGCCACATACAGCGAATAACTGCCCGACGGCATCCGGATCCCGATGCGGTCTCCTCGGCCGACCCCGCGCGCGGCCAGCCAGGCCACGCTGTCTTCCATGTCGGCGACCAATTCGCTGTAGGTCAGCTGCACCGTGCCGTCGTCGATCGCCGCGGCGTCGGGGTAGCGGGCGGCGGTGTCGTAGATGATGTCGATCAGCGTGCGCGGGCTCGGTGCGTCAGCGGACCGCAAATACTGCGCAGGGATGTCGGGCACCCAATATTTCTACGCTGTGAGTGCCGCCGTGGCTGTGCTTGACGCACCGAGCACGACCGTGGCGGTAATCTCACGCGGCTCGCGTCGCCCTCGAAAGTGCTCTGCGACGCCCCGGTTGCCTCCCGGTTGCTTAGGACTTGGCCCAGCGGTCACTGCGCACCGCGTCGAGGGCTTCGGTGACGTAGTGGTCGAGCGGCCGCGGGGCCTCGGCGGACTGCCGTACCCACCGCTGAAAGGCGAAATCTGCTGCGGAGAAGGCGATCTGGACCAGCAAGCCGGGCCGCATGTCGGCTTCAGGGTCGGTGCCCATGCGTTCGGCAACCAACTCGGTCGCCCGCTCCCGGTCGGCGGGGGTGAGAAATCTGAGCTTGTGCAGTAGTTCGGGCGCCACCAACAGCGCTTCGCGCCACTCTTCGGTGTCGTCCTGGTCGAACGATCGGGTCCGCGCCACGATCGCATTGATCAGCGCGGTATCAGGCGATTCGCTGTCCGGCCGGTCCTGCAGCAGGTTGATGATCGCCGTCCCGCCGTAGCGGACGGGCGCGAGCAGCAAGTCTTCTTTCGTCGGTACGTGCCGGAAGTACGTGCGTGGGGAAACGCCTGCGGCACTCGCGATTTCCTCTGTGGTCACCGCATCGTATCCGCGTTCGATGAACAGCCGGAACGCTGCGCGCCTGATGTCGGCGCGAACCTGTGCGCGCTGTCGGTCCCGCAGCGACCCTGCCGTCATCGAAAGCAGCCGATCCCGCCGTCGACATGGATGGTCTGCCCGGTGATGAAGGTGGCATCGGTGCTCAGCAAGAACGCCACCAGCGCACCGACATCGGTGCGGACATCGCCGATACGTTTCATCGGCACGCGCCGCACTGCCTTCGCGTAATCGTCAGGGGCGAACTGCTTCCAAAACTTCACGCCGTCGGATTCGGCGAACGGGCAGATCACGTTGACCCGGATGTTGTCGCGGCCCCATTCCAAGGCCGCGACCTTGGACAGCCCACGGATGGCTTCCTTGGCGGCGGCATATCCGCCCCACTTCGGTTCCCCGCCGGTTCCTGTGCCCGAGCCCAGGTTCACGATCGATCCGCCGCCGGCTGCCACCATCACCGGGTACACGGCTTGCATCAGCAGGAAGCTGGCGCGGGGGCCCACGTCGTGGCCCAACGCGAAGTCTTCGATGGTGACGTCCACGAACCGCTTCGGTTCGTTGGTCGCTATGGCGTTGTTGACCAAGCCGTGCACGGCACCGAAAGCCGATACCGCGGCGGCCACGATGCGCTGCGCGCTAGCCGGCTCGCGCAGGTCTGCCACCACTTGCTCAGCCCGGCCCAGCCTCTGCAGTTCGGCGGTAGTGGCAGCCAGCGCCTCGTCCTGGATGTCGGTGAGCAGCACCGCTGCACCACGCTCCAGCAACGCGGCGGCGATGCCCTTGCCCACGCCCTGCGCGGCGCCGGTGACGATTGCGACCTGCCCGCGTAGCGAGTTTGCATGGGTGTAGCTCATTGTTGTTGCGTCGCAGCGAGTTTCGCGTCCGGACGGCCCGCGATCAGCGGTAGGTCGAGGTAGGTCTTGATGCCTGGCTCAGCGGCGCACACGTCGGGGATGGCGTTGACACAGTGGTTGGCGGTGGCGACGACGCCGGGGTTTCGTTTCAGCCCCTCGGCGATGGTCGGTGGCTGCAGTCCCTTGAACGTGAGGCTGATGGTGGGATCACCGGTGATCTCGATCTCGAAGCGTTCGCCGATTCCGCCGAAGTTCCAGTCCGGGTCGAGGTTCTCCTCACCCATCAGCCAATTGACCGCCGCTGTGATGACCGGCTCGCCGTCGACGAGCGCCTGCCACCGGAACCGGCGAGCGGCCACCGTTCCTGCGGTGATGGGGAACGGGTCGTAGTCGATGTCGGCCGTCGCGACCGCTATGTCCTGCGTCGTCTTGATGTCGGGATCAATGCGAAAACCCATGTGGTCGGCGATCATTCGCACCGACATCTTGAAGCCCGCTTCGAGCAGGCTGGCCATCGGCCCTTGCATGGCCTCCTGCGGGGTTCCGCCGAATCCCATGATGTGGCGCACCACATCAGGTGCGTTGTAGGTGCGGATGTCGGAGAACTCCTCGGCCCTGAGGTGCGTGACTGCAGACGACAATGACGACACCATGAGCGGAAAGCGTTCGGTGATGCCACCGGGATGAATTCCCGAACCGTGGAGAGTGACCCCACCTTCCACGGCAGCGTCGTGAATCGCTTTGCTGCGTGCGTTGGTCAAGTCCGGATACACCCAACCCACCGGGGTGACCACGTTCTTGCCCGACCGCAGGATCGCTTGCACCTCTTTGTCATTGGGAATCAGGGGACTGTAGACGACGCAGTCGGCATCGAGCGCCAAGAGTTGGTCGACGCTGGTCGTGGCGGCGACACCGAGCCGGCCGGTTCCGATGATGTCACCGACGTCGCGCCCGTCCTTTTCTCCGCTGTGCACCCAGCAGCCGGCCAACTCGAGCTGCGGGTGATTGTTCACGCATTCGATGGCGGCCTTACCGACACCGCCGGTCGCCCACTGGATGACGCGAAGCTTGGCTGGGCTACTCATCGGTGACCTCCCGCGGCCGAGTTACGGAGCAGTTGGCACCGTATGACTACATGGCAGTAACTGTCAACGAGGATGGCCGTCGTCGCCTAAACCGGCGTCGGCGCCGGCATGGGTCTGATAGTTTCCGGTCATCGCACCAGTGGTCGGGAGGCGCCATGCTTCGGACAGTCGCTACAGCAATCGGATTCGTCATCGTGGGGTGGTGTGTCGCGATACCTCAGGCCGCCGCGGACAACCCGGTGTGCAGCACGACGTGGTGCGCCTTTCTGGCGCCGTCGGGCAATCTCAGCTGCGAGATCGATTATCAACGGGGCAGCGGCATTTCCGACGAGACGTACTGCCAGACCAACTCGCCGCCGCAGTCCGTGCAGATGACCTCCAGCGGGGCGATCAAGCCGTGCACCGGAGAGGGTTGTCTGGGCAATGCGGGCGAAGGCACCCCCACGCTCGGCTACGGCCAAACCGCCGGGATAGGCCCATTTAGTTGCCGGTCGGAGACCAGTGGGGTCACCTGCACGGTCACCTCGGGGCGCGGCTTCACCATTTCCACCGAGGGGATAACGCCCACCGGCTGATCGGCTCAGCGGACTCCGGTCTCACCGGGGCGAGTTTGGTTGCCGGCGTTGGGGTTCGACGCCGCCGGGTCCGAACCGACCGTGGTGATGAGGTATTCGTAGGTGCCGGTGGTTTGCAGCAGACGGTCCAGGACCGGCGGTCGGTGGTCGAGGTGAAGGTGGATGCCGGCCTGATGGGTCTGACGGTGCACGAGCAGCAGGCCGGAAAGGCCGGCAGAGTCACAGAACACCAACTCGGAGAAGTCGAGGTGGATCTGCGTCAGGGCGGGCTGTTCGGTGATCAGCTGCGATACGGCCGCCACCAGGGTGGTGGTGTTCTGGTAGTCGAGCTCACCGGCCACGCGCACGCAGGCCGATCGGCTAGCGGTGGTGATGGTCAGGCTGAGACTCATTGGGGTGCTCCCGAGGTGGCCGTGAGGGCATCTCCGGCTCCCTGCAGCAGGCGTTGACTGCGGGGAAAGTCCTTCAGCTGCAGGGCCAGCAGGTCCAGCGCCGGGAGGAGACCACCGGCCGGGACCCCGCGGGCAGTCAGGATCTCGGCCGTCCACATGATGAAGTCGGTGAACAGGTCATCGTCGTCGGTATAGAGACCGGTGCCGAGGAAGTCGACGATGTGGGCGATGTCCTCGATGGTGTGCTGACGTTGTTGCTCGGTATAGGCGCGCATCGCCGGAATGCGGTCCTCCAATTCGGTGACGGTCGACTGGACCAGTTGCGGGGCGGTTCGGCTGACCATGGTGTATTCCTGGTCGGCCAGGTGTGGCAGGTCATCAATGGGTTGGCGACTGGCACCGAGGTGCATGCGCGGAAACTCCTGCGCCAGCCGCTCGCAGGCGGCACGGGCGTCCGGCGCCCAGGCGTCGGCCCCCAACTGGCGGGCGTAGCGGCCGTCGCTGCCGAAGGCGGCGCCGCCGGCAAGGACTGGAACCCCTGCGGCCTGGCACGCGGTGATCGCGGCGTGCGCGGTGGGTAGCCGGGTGGGGATGGAACAGGACAGGGCGACGACATCGGGTGCGTGCTGATGCAAGTGTGCCACCAGATGCGGGGTCGGGACCTGTGCGCCCAGGAAATCGACCTGCCAGCCACGCAAGCGCAGCACTTCGGCCAGAAGCCGTGCGGGCAGCGCATGCCACTCACCGTCTACGCACGCCACCGTGACTCGGCCGGTGCGAGCAGGGGTCCTGCTGGCGGGGTGGTGGGCAAGTGCGGCGATCACCCGGTCGTTGATCGCGGTAGCGGCATGTTCTTGCGCAACGGTGATGCGGTTCGCGGCCCACTCGGCACCCACCTTCTGCTGCACGGGGGCAATCACATCCAGCAGTGCGTCCTCGGGCCCCAGGCCCGCATCGATGGCGGCGAAGATGGTGGCGGCGGCCGCGAACTCGTCGCGGTCGATGACCGCTCCCCACAACCGCTCACGAAGAAGGTGCCTGTCAACGGCAGCGGCAGCGCGCGAAGTGGCGGTGTCGGTGTCGTGCATGCTCAAGCGGTGTACCTTCCGCGGGTGTGGCCGTCCACCGCGCTGAGGTAAGTGCGGCGCGGGGCGGTGATGGCCACCACTGCGATGTCGTCGTGGGCGCGTCGGCCCACCCACTGCGTCGTCATCATCAAAACGCGTTCCACTATCGCCTCCGCCGGTAATCCGGCGCACCCCGTCAACGCCGTCGCCAGCCGCTCTTCACCGAAGAAGTCATGGCCCAGCGGACCGCCCCGCGCTTCGGTGACTCCATCGGTGTACAGCACACACGTCTCGCCGGGAGCAAGGCACGTCTCGAACGTCTGCAGCGTGATCCGGGGGAACGCGCCCACCAGGGTGCCCTTGGTGTCGGCCTGTTCCACGTGCCCGCCGTCGCGCACGATCAACGGCGGCGGGTGCCCCGCGCAGGTCAACCGCAACAGGACCGCGCCGTCTCGATGCGAGACCGAGGCGAGCACCAGCGTGGCGAAGCGGGTGCTCTCGGTGGCCAGCATTGCGGTGTTGAGCAACCTGAGCACGCCTTGGTGATCATCGGCCAGCGGCGTCAACGCCTGCAGCGTGTTGCGGATCTTGCCGGTCATCATGGCGGCGTCCAGACCCTTGCCGCAGACGTCGCCCAGCACCACCAGGGTTTCGTCCTCGGGAGTTGCTCCTGGATGAAGGTCGTAGAAGTCGCCGCCGACCACCTCGTAGTCTTCGGAGGCGCGATAGCCGCCGGCGAATTCGATCCCGTGTAATCCGTGCAGCCGCGGCGGCAACAGGTCGCGCATCAGGGTTCGGGTGATCGCGGCTTGCTCGGCATACAGGCGGGCGGCGGACAACGCCGCGCCCGCACGGGCGGCGAACAGGCGGGCGAACACCTCGTCGTCCTCGCTGAATACCGACTGGTCGGTGTGCCGCAGCAACACCAGCGCTCCCGCCGAGACGCCGTGGCCGGGAAGCGGAATGATCATGACCGACCCCACCGGACCGGTGAAGTCTTGCGGGATGAGCCAGTCCGGGACCGTGTCGGGTTGGATCCAGCGCGACGGAACCGGTGGGAAGCCGCGCAGTGCCTCACCCAGGCCCCCCACCTCGGCGGGATCGGCGTCGACACTGCGCTGTTCGACCACACCCGCGGGGCCACTGTAGAAGACGGGCAGCCGCCTACCGTGGCTTACCGGAGCGATGACGACCGCGGCGTCGGCGAGGTGTCGCGCCGCCATCTGCACTGTCGCTTCTCGGCAGCGGTCGACGTTGAGCGACGCCATCAGCACCGACGATGCCTCCAGCAAAAACGCTGTGCGCTCCTGCTCCCGAGCCAATGCCCGCTGCGCCTCACGAAGCAACTGGCCGGTGTTCTCGACCAGCGACCATGCCACCTCGCCACCGGCCAGGACCGCCGGGTGGGCGTCGAATTTGCGGCCACCCACGGTGCCGGAGGCGACGGAATTCTCACCGGTCAAACTACCCGCCGACGTCGTAACGAGATCACGATGCGCCGACGAGAGCCACGCCGCCGCTTCCTCGAGTGGGCTACCCAAGTGCACGCCGGGCAGCGCGGACGGAGCGGAATCGCTCAGTGCGCGCACAACGCCTGCGCGATCGACCACCACCGTCGGGCAGGGAACATTGGTCCACAAACCGGCGAGGTCGATTTCGACGCCCGCGGGAGCACCATCGTGCATGAAGGACCTGCTAATCGTTGCGACCGGCTAACGCTTAACAAGCTAGTCTAAACACACTAATTGTGAATCATGGTCACAAGGATCATTGCGGGGCGCGCGCTGCTACTCGCCTCGCCATTCCGACAGGAAAAGAGCGTTTTTCCAACACAATCGGACTAGCATCGCAATGGCGGCGGATTGAGAACGGTTGCTTCTGCTCCAATGCAAGGCGATCCTGTGGTTGCAACCGCAGCGTTGAGCAAACAGCGCTGACACTCGTCGCCGCCCTGAATCTCAAAGCGCAAACTCATATCAAAGTGCTTGGCTCTCGGTGCCCGGTTCAGCGAGGCGATCAGCGGCTTGCAGAATGCCGGCGGAGCGAACCCAAATGATCAGGGACCCGACCGACAGGGCACCCAACAACAGGAACGCTGCGCGATACCCCAATTCTTGGGCGATGTACCCGCCGAGCAGCGGGCTCAGTGACGCACCTATTCCCTGGGCCGCAATCAGCGCACCCTGACCGACATTGATACGTCCGGTGCCATCGAGCAGTCGGGCAACCAATCCAGGTACGGCCACCGAGAGCATGCCGGCGCCAACTCCATCAAGGATCTGAACCGGGATGACGCCCCAGGTGGTGATGACACCGGCGGCCACCAGGGCGCGCACGGGTAACGCCATGAACGCGATCAATATGACAAGCCAATTGCCCCGGCTCTGCGCGAGTCGCGATGCCGCCAGCGATGCGACAATCATGACGGCCTGGGCGACGACGATGGTGGCGGCCACCGTGATGAACGGGTCGGCGCGGGTGGCCACCACCGCCAGGCCATAGAGGGGCAGCATTGCGGCGTTGCCGAGGTGGAACAAGACGATGGCCGCTGCCAACGCCCGCAGCGGCGGCGACTCCAGCAGCACCCGAAAGCCGGTGACCTGTTCGGCATCTCCGCCTACCATCGCCCCGCGCGCGGCGCGGTGATCGATGTGCCGTGCCGGGATCAGCAGCACCGCAGTGATCGTCAAGCCCGCAAAGGCCGCCGCAAGTCCCAACACGGCAACGAACCCGAATTGCCATCCCACCAGACCGGAAAGGGCTGCACCGACCATATTGCCCGCGTGGTTGTAAGCCTGATTGCGGCCGTTCTGCGCGATGAAACCGGATTGCCGCACCACTCCGAGGGTGATGGCGATGACCGCAGGGCCGAGTACCGCGCCGGCGATTGCGCTGGCAGCCTGGGCCGATGCGACCACCCAGAATCGGTTCGAGGCGATGATCAGCGCCGAGGCGGCGACTGTGCAGAGGCCGGCGACGACCACGGCCGCGCGCTTGCGTGTGGTGACGTCTACGAGCGCGCCCGCGGGGCCGGTGGCAAGCAGCCCCGCCACGTTGCCAAGCGACGTAAGGGCCCCGATAGCCCCGGTTGTCCAGCCGCGGCCAGCCAGCACCACGCCGAGAAATGGGCCGACACCGGCCTGCATGTCGGCGATGAAGAAGTGCACAGCCTGTAGTGCCACACGATCCCGACGCTGGACCGGTAGGGAGTTCGGTTGTGCGGGGAATGTCTTCACGAGCAGACAATAGAGCAGCGCACCGCCCGGCCACCGTTGACGCAGCGCCGCACAGCTTTTCAGGTCGACGCGGCTCCGCTTATCGGCAACCGTCCAACCACAACCACACCATGCGAAGAAATATGTTGTGCCACAATCACTGTGCGCAGCCGGGTCAACAGCAGCTACCGTTCGGCGCCGCGTCGCGATCTAATGATCGCATGGAACTGATGCTGCCCACCGACTCGATGTTCCTCTTCGCCGAATCGCGCGAGCGTCCCTTGCACGTTGGTGGACTGTCATTGTTCGAGCCGCCCAAAGGCGCCGGCCGCAAGTTCGTTCGTCGGTTCTACAAAGGCTTGGTCGCCAACAACGAGTTTCAGCCGACCTTCCGTAGGCGTCCGGCAACCATCGGCGGTGGGATCGCCCAACTGGCGTGGGCCTACGACGACGAGGTCGATACCGATTACCACGTTCGGCGCTCGGCGCTGCCGTCGCCCGGACGGGTACGCGACCTACTCGAACTGACCTCGAGGCTGCACACGAGCTTGCTCGACCGGCACCGCCCGCTGTGGGAATTGCATGTCGTCGAGGGGCTCAAAGACGGCCGGTTCGCGATCTATACCAAGATGCACCACGCCCTCATCGACGGTGTCTCGGCGATGAAGCTCATGCAGCGGACCCTTTCGCCGGACCCGGAGGACACCACGGTGCGGGCGATGTGGAGTTTGCCGCGGCCACCGCGCCCACAGTTCGCCGGGTCACCGTCGCGGTGGGCAGCACTAGCCAAGGCGGCCGGATCTGTTGCGGGACTCGGTTCTTCGACGCTGAAACTGGCCCGCGCCGCATTGGTGGAACAGCAACTGACGCTGCCTTTCGTCGCGCCGCACACCATGTTCAACGTCAAGATCGGCGGGGCGCGCCGCTGTGCCGCGCAGTCTTGGTCGCTGGAGCGAATCAAAGGCGTGAAGCAAGCCGCCGGAGTGACCGTCAACGACGCCGTCCTGGCAATGTGTGCCGGCGCGTTGCGGTCCTACCTGATCGAGCAGAGCGCCCTCCCAGAAACTCCGCTGATCGCAATGGTGCCGGTGAGCCTGCGCGCCGAGAAGGACGCCGACAGCGGCGGCAACATGGTGGGTAGCGTCTTGTGCAATCTCGCCACGCATGTCGAGGACCCTGCCCAACGAATTCAGATCGTCAGCGAGTCGATGCGCGGGAACAAGGAGGTGCTGTCGCAATTGCCGCGCACGCAGGTGCTGGCGTGGTCGGCGCTGAACATGGCACCGCTCACCCTGACGGGGGTACCGGGCTTCTTGGCCACGGTGCCGCCGCCGTTCAACATCGTCATCTCCAATGTGCCCGGACCGGCGCAGCCGTTGTACTACGCAGGCGCCCGCCTCGACGGCAGCTATCCGCTGTCCAATATCCCGGACGGCCAGGCGTTGAACATCACCCTGGTGAACAACGCGGGGAACCTGGATTTCGGGTTGGTGGGATGCCGTCGCAGCGTCCCGCACCTGCAGCGGTTACTGACGCATCTAGAAGATGCGCTCACCGATCTCGAGCGCGCTGTCGGGGTCTGAGGGGCACACACTGATGCCCAGGATGAGTGCGGGCCTGCTGCTGTATCGGTTGCGCGACAGCGTCATCGAGGTTCTGCTCGCACATCCCGGCGGCCCATTCTGGGCCCGCAAAGACGACGGCGCGTGGTCGATCCCCAAGGGGGAGTACACCGAGGCCGAAGATGCCTGGTTGGCCGCCCGACGCGAGTTCGCCGAGGAACTCGGGCTGCCGGTGCCCGACGGCCCCCGCATCGAGTTGGGTGCGGTCAAACAGTCGGGCGGCAAGGTGGTCACCGCTTTCGCGGTGCGAGCCGATCTGGACATCACCGATGCGAGAAGCAACACCTTCGAGCTGGAGTGGCCGAAGGGGTCGGGGAGAACGCGCCAATTTCCGGAAGTCGATCGGGTTGGCTGGTTCACGGTGGGGGACGCGCGCGTGAAGCTGCTGAAGGGACAGCGCGCTTTCCTCGACCGATTGCTGGCTGACGCGGCAGTGACGGGCCTAACCGAGGGTCCGTCTGGGCGGTAGGCGGAAACAAGCGAGCCGCTGCCCGTGGCTGAGCTCAGCGAGTTGCCCCAGAAATACGTTGTTGCCCCAGGACGGCGAGCAGCTGCAATTTCTCGTGAGCTTCGGTGCGCGGCGGTGCGGTCAGCACCAGCAAGGCCTGAGATTGATCTTCGGTCAGGAGCGCTTGACAGTCCACCTCGATCTCACCCAGTTCCGGGTGAACCAGGGTCTTGTGGTCGGCGAATCTCCTCGCGACCTCTTGCCGGTTCCACAACTCGACGAACTCGCTGCTCGACTTTTGCAGAGCTCTCACCAATTCGCCGGCTTGCGAGTGCGCTCCCATGGATCCGTACGCAGCCCGCAAGGCCGCCACCTGTGCGCGGCTTTGCCGGTCATGGTCTTGGGTGCGGTAGCGATTCCGTTCGGCCGGATCGGTGAACCACCGGTATATCCCGCTGCGGGCAAGACCGCTGTATCGCGTGGCATCCCCGAACAGCGCTGCAGCCATGGAGTTTTGCACCAACGTGACATCGAGCGGCGAGATGATCAGGGCTGGAGTGTCGCTGAGCCGATCGAGCACCCGCAGCAGCGCCGGGGCGACATGGGACCCGACTGCTATCGAGTCGGGCGGATTGCGTCCCGCGACCCGAAACAGGTAATCCCGCTCGTCGGCGGTGAGCCGCAGCGCACGGGCCAAGGCTGCCAACATCTGCTCACTGGGCTGCGGGCCGCGCTGCTGCTCCAGCCGGGTGTAGTAGTCGGTGGACATGGCGGCCAGCGCCGCAACCTCTTCCCTGCGCAAACCGGGGGCGCGACGCCGCGCACCGGCAGGGAATCCGACGTCTTCGGGCCGCAACGCTTCGCGGCGGTGGCGAAGAAACTCGGCCAGCGCTGGACGATCCATGCCACCAGTATCGCCTGCCAACCTCACCGCACCACTGCCCAAGCCAGGGACTGCTGATCCCCCGATAACTGATCCTTCCAGCCCCGCTGGCCGATCGGACAATCTGACTACATGGACATTTCGGGAAACACCATCTTCATCCCCGGCTCGACGAGCGGCATAGGCCTGGCGCTGGCGTTGGCGTTGCGGGACAAGGGGAATACGGTCATCGTCGGCGGACGACGCACCGATCTGCTGGAGCGGATCGCCGTCGACCATCCAGACATTGACACAGTGCGCATCGACACCACCGACCCGGACAGCATCGGCGAAGCTGCCCAGCAGGTTCTCCGCACCCACCCAGACCTCAACGTCCTGGTCACCATGGCTGGGGTCATGCGATCCGAAGACTGGCACAAGCCGGATACTTTTGTGTCATCCGCCGAGTCGGTGATCACCACCAATGTGTTGGGTCCCATCCGCTTGATCGGTGCGTTCATCGAACATCTGCAAGCACAGCGAAACGCCACCATCATCACCGTGTCATCCGGCTTGGCCTTCACCCCGTTGCGGCCCACACCGAGCTATAATGCGTCCAAGGCCGCAATCCACATGCTCAGCGAGTCGCTTCGGTTGCAACTCGCCGACACCTCGGTGCAGGTCATCGAATTGGTACCGCCGTCCGTGCGCACCGCGCTCATGCCCGGACAGGAAAGCAACGATTCGGCCATGCCGCTCGACGAGTTTGTCGCAGAGGCCGTTTCACTACTCGAGACGCAGCCCGAGGCCCACGAAATCCTGGTCGAGCGCGTAAAATTGCTGCGCTACAGCGAGAGCCGTGGCGACTACGAGCGTGTAATCGAATTGCTGAATTCCTCTGACCCGCATGCCAATTCGGCGTCAGCGAACAGGAGTGACGGCCATGCCTGACCGTAACGTCATTGTCATCACGGGCGCATCGAGCGGCTTCGGCAATCTCACCGCTCGAGCGCTCGCCCACGCGGGACACACCGTCTATGCGGGAATGCGCGCCACCGCAGGACGCAACGCCGATCGGGTTGCCGAACTGTCCGAGTTTGCAACGACAGAGTCGGTCGATGTTCGCGCCATAGAGATGGATGTTCAGGACCAAGCTTGCGTCGACGAAGCGATCGCGCGCATCGTGAGCGAGCAGGGCCGCTTGGACGTGGTGGTGCACAACGCCGGCCATATGTGTCTTGGTCCTACCGAGGCGTTCACACCCGAACAGTTGGCGCAACTGTATGACGTCAACGTTCTCAGCACCCAGCGGGTGAACCGCGCCGCGCTTCCCGTTCTGCGCAAGCAGGGCAGCGGCTTGCTGGTATGGGTGGGCAGCTCCAGCACCCGCGGCGGTCACCCGCCGTTCCTCGCGCCGTACTTCGCCGCAAAGGCAGCGATGGAATCTCTCGCCGACAGCTACGCCGCCGAGCTGATCAAATTCGGCATCGAAACCGTCATCGTCATTCCCGGTGCTTTTCCCACTGGCACCAACCACTTCGCGCACGCCGCAGCACCTGCCGACCGGGCTCGAAACGATGAATACGCCAGCCGCTACGGCACGCTGCAAGACAAGGTGATCGCGAGCATCGATGACATCTTCCCACCTGGTCACGACGCCGCGGAGGTCGCGGCTGAGATCGTTCGGATCATCGGCCTGCCGGCCGGTGAGCGGCCGTTCCGAACGCATGTCGACCCGACTCGGGATGGCAGCGAAGTCGTGTGCACCGTGTACGACCGCATCAGAGCCGAGTTCTACCACCGCATCGGCATCGAGGAACTGCTGCCCGGTCAAGCCAGTCGCTGATCAGCCAGGCCGGTCGGCGCCCGACGGGCACAATGTCAGCATGACCACCAGCCCGACGGAGCAGGCCGAAGCGCAGACCCTGTTGCTGCAGTTGATCGACCCGGCGACCCGGCCCGATCCGTACCCGGTCTGCGCTCAGGTGCGCGAGCGGGGACCGTTACAAATGCCGGGCGCCAACTTCGTCATGTTCTCGAGTTATCGCGACTGCGATGAGGTGTTGCGGCATCCCGCGTCGAGCAGTGACCAGCTGAAGTCCACCGCCGCCCAGCAGATGGACGTCGACCCGGCAGCACGTCGGGAAACGCCGCCGGGATTCCTGTTCCTGGACCCACCCGATCACACCCGGCTGCGGAAGTTGGTCAGCAAGGCCTTCGCGCCGAAGGTGGTGAACGCGCTGCAGCCCGAGATCCGTGCCCTGGTGCACGGTTTGCTCGACCGCATCGCCGCAGCGGGCCATTTCGACGTCATCGACGACTTCGCCTACCCGCTGCCGGTGGCCGTCATCTGCCGGTTGCTGGGGGTGCCGCTCGAGGACGAGCCGCAATTCAGCTGGGCGTCGGCGCTGCTGGCCCAGTCGCTGGACCCGTTCTTCTCGTTCTCCGGGGAGCAAGCCGACGACCTCAACGAAGCGTTGGACGCGGGCGCCTGGTTACGCGAGTACCTGCACGGCCTCATCGCGCGGCGTCGCTCGCATCCCGGTGACGACCTGATGTCCGGTCTGATCGCCGTGGAGGAGTCCGGCGATCAGCTGACCGCAGAAGAAATAGTCTCCACCTGCGTCCTGTTGCTGGTAGCCGGGCACGAAACCACGGTCAACCTGATCGGCAACGCCATCCTGGCGATGTTGCGTGACCGTCCCCAGTGGGCGGCGCTGGGCGCCGACGCCACCCGCGCGGCCGCGGTCGTGGAGGAGACGCTGCGCTATGACCCGCCGGTGCAATTGCTCGGCCGCATCGCCGATGCGGACCTGGCGATCGGTGACACCCAGGTGGCCAAAGGTGATGTAATGATGTTGCTGCTGGCCGCCGCGCATCGCGATCCCACCGAATTCGCTCGCCCGGACATCTTCGACCCGGACCGGCCGACCATGCGCCACTTGGGTTTTGGGCGCGGTGCGCACTATTGCCTGGGTGCGCCGCTGGCGCGGCTGGAAGCCAGTGTGGCGCTGTCGGCGGTCACCGCGCGCTTCCCGGCGGCGCGCCTCGACAGCGCACCTCAGTACAAGCCGAACGTCACACTGCGCGGCTTGTCGACGCTGACCGTCACCGTCTGACCGCGAGCGTGCGTGTCTGTACAGCGACACGCCGTAATTGCCGTACAACTGCGCACCCTCGCGGCAGAAGGGCCGGCAAAAGGTGTCGGCAAAAGGGGTCGGCGAAGCTAGCCGCCGAAGGAGATCATCAAAGGAATCGGTGTGGCGACCGGCAGGGCGCCTTCCGCATCGCGGTAAACGCCGATGGTGTACTCACCGGTGCTCTCGACCGCGAACGACAGCTGCGGGTTGAAGCACCGGTACTTCGAGGGCCGGCCGTCCTCGTCGGGCCATTGCCACGCCGAACGAAGCGTGCCTCGCACCGAGCCGCCGGGATCCTTGCACACGACGAATATCTCGGCGTCGTACTCGCCGCCGGCGGGTGCATGCACCACGAGCACCAGAGGAATGGTCAACCAAACAGGAACTTGGGTAACCCAATAGCTCGTCGTCGGTATGCGGGTCGCGTCGATGGCGGCGTCGTCAATCGTGGCGGATCCGGCCACCAGCAGTGCGGCTACGTGCATCCCGACAGACTAACGTCCAGCCGGTCGTGTCCGGGCAACTCCAACCTGCGGGTCGGGGCCGGTGTAGGAGCCGCGGGGTGGGCGCCTGCGGTGATCGATCCGCTGCTGCGGCGCGGTGCCCCCGGGATGCACCGACGAGAATGCATATGGCCAAGGGCTTTTCGGCAACGCCGCCTATTTGCGGGCCAGTGCATGCCAGGCCATATCGGCAATGATTTCGCAGTAACCGTCGTCGACGGGACCGTCGCCGTAGAGACCGCGAATGTAGAGCGGTGACGACACAATCTGTACCGCCGCCAAAGTGTTGATCCCGTCGCGCAATTCGCCCCGCTGCCGCGCCCGGTCGATGACCGTGCGCACGACAGCGAAACGCTCACGCCAGTAGTTCAATCGGGTGTCGGTGTCGTGATGTCCACGCCCGTCCATCACCAGCGCGCGCAGAAAGATGCGGCCGTGCATGGTGTTGATCTGGGCGGCAATGTGGCGGGCCAACGCCAGCAAGTCTCCCCGCAGCGAGCCGGTGTCCAACGCTTCACGTATCGCCTCGGCGTCATCGAGGGCGGCATCCATGATCAGGCGTTGCCGATCGCCCCAGTACCGGTAGATCATCGCCGCGTCGAGGCGGTGACGTTCGGCGAGCGCTTCGATGCTGAACCGTTCGACGCCCCAGCGCGCCAACTCGTCGAGCACGGCCGGCATCACCCGGGCTTTGATGTCGGCAGGAATGAACTGGCGAGACGTGTCGGGTTCGTGAAACGGCCGCATGCATCCACCCCTACCCCGTGCCCAGGCCCGGCACTATGTCGCCCAGGCTAAATGTCACAGGTTGTTCGAGTTGCTCGTAGGTGCAAGAACGCGGATCGCGGTCGGGCCGCCATCGGTTGAATTGGGCCGTGTGGCGAAAGCGCGCGCCCTCCATGTGGTCGTAGCGGACCTCGACCACCCGCTCCGGGCGCAGGGGCACGAATGAGAGATCTTTGCCGGCGTTCCACCGCGAGAACTCGTTCTTGCGCGGTGTCCGTTCACCGGCTTCGTGAGCGGCCCAGTTCCATGGATGGCCGTCGAAGGTGGTGACCAGGGGCTGCAGTTCGGTGAACAGCCGGCGCCGTTCGCCCATCGGCAATGCGCCGATCACTCCCACGGAGGCCAGTTGACCGTCGTCCTGGTACAGCCCCAGCAGCAGCGAGCCGATCGCATCGCCGCCCGACTTGTGCACTCGGTAACCGGCCACCACGCAGTCCGCGGTCCGCTCGTGCTTGATCTTGTACATGACCCGCTTGTCGGGCTGATAGGTCCCGGTCAGCGGCTTGGCGACGACACCGTCCAGCCCGGCGCCTTCGAAATCGTCGAACCACCGGGCAGCCAGCTCCTGGTCCGTGGTCGCCGGTGTCACGTGAATCCACGGACCAGAATCGGCCAACGCCTCGACCAGCGCGGCGCGGCGCTCGCTGAACGGACGCTTGGTGTAGTCCTCGTCGGCGAGGGCGAGCAAGTCGAACGCGATGAAGGACGCCGGTGTCTGTTGGGCCAGCATCCGCACCCGCGAGTCGGCCGGGTGGATGCGCTGCTGCAGGGCCTCGAAATCCAGACCGTGGTCGGTGGCGATGACGATTTCACCGTCGATGACACACCGCGGGGGCAACTCCGCTTTGACGGCCGCGACGAGTTCGGGGAAGTAGCGGGTCATCGGCCGTTCGTTGCGGCTGCCCAGCTCCACCTCGTCGTCGTCGCGAAAACAGATGGAGCGGAAGCCATCCCACTTCGGTTCGTACGACGCGTCGGAGGGGATCGCCTTCACCGACTTGGCCAGCATCGGCGACACCGGCGGCATGACGGGTAAGTCCATCCCTTCATTCTGGCCTGCGCCATGTTGGAATCGAAGACATGGCTGCAGCAGCGCAAGAGGTCGACGTCGACGGCATAGCGGTGCGGTTGACCAATCCGGACAAGGTGTACTTCCCCCAGCTGGGCTCCGAAGGCACCAAGGGGCGGCTGGTCGAGTACTACCGGGCCGTGGCCGCGGGCCCCATGCTGGACGCGCTGCGCAACCGGCCCACGCACCTGCAGCGGTTCCCCGACGGTATCGACGGCGAGGAGATCTACCAGAAGCGGGTGCCGCAGCATCACCCCGACTATCTTCAGACGTGTCGGGTCACGTTCCCGTCGGGGCGCACGGCCGATGCGCTCAAGGTGACCCACCCGGCGGCGGTCGTGTGGGCCGCCCAGATGGGTACCGTCACGCTGCATCCGTGGCAGGTGCGCTGCCCGGACACCGACCACCCCGACGAGCTGCGCATAGACCTCGACCCGCAACCGGGCACCGGTTTCGCGCAGGCCCGAGCGGTGGCCGTCGATGTGCTGCGCCCGCTGCTCGACGAACTCGGACTGATCGGTTACGCCAAAACCTCCGGCGGCCGAGGCGTTCACGTGTTCCTGCGCATCAGCACCGACTGGGACTTCATCCAGGTACGCCGGGCCGGCATCGCGCTGGCCCGCGAAGTGGAGCGCCGCGCGCCCGATGCGGTCACCACCTCCTGGTGGAAGGAGGAACGGGGCGAACGCATCTTCATCGACTTCAACCAGAACGCCCGCGACCGCACCATGGCGTCGCCGTACTCCGTGCGACGCACCCCAATCGCGACCGTTTCAACGCCGCTGAGCTGGGACGACCTGGCCGGCGCCGACCCCGACGACTACACCATGGCCACCGTGCCGGATCTGGTGCAACGGCGCGAGGATCCGTGGGCGGGGATGGACGCCAATGCCCAATCGATTGCTCCGCTGCTGGCGATGGTGGAGGCCGACGAGGCGCGTGGGCTCGGCGACATGCCATACCCGCCGAACTATCCGAAGATGCCGGGAGAACCCAAGCGGGTGCAGCCCAGCCGCGACACGGACCTGAAGGACAAGCACGGTTGACCCCTACGCAGCCCGGCGGGAGCGTCTTATTCTGTGAGCACCGCGTAACTCGGGGGCCAGGACGACGGAGGGTCGGATGACGGCCGTAACGGCGTGCCGGGCATGTGGCGTCCAGCCCCTCGAGGGGGCTCGCTTCTGCCACGGCTGCGGTGCCCCGACGGCCGCCGCGGACACCCGCGCCGAGTACAAGCAGGTCACGGTGCTCTTCGCCGACGTGGTGCATTCGATGGACATCGCCGCGACCGTCGGCCCGGAGCGACTGCGCGAGATCATGACTGAACTGGTCACGCGCTCGTCCGCGGTGGTGCAGCGGTACGGCGGCACCGTCGACAAATTCACCGGTGACGGCGTCATGGCGCTATTCGGCGCACCCGCCGCTTTGGAGGATCACGCACTGCGCGCCAGCCTGGCCGCCCTCGGAATACAGGAGGAGGCCAAGCGATTGGCGGCCGACCTTGCCGACGGCGTGCCGTTGATGCTGCGGGTCGGACTCAACTCCGGAGAAGTGATCGCCGGTGAAATCGGTTCTAGCGCTTTGGGTTACACCGCGATCGGCGAGCAGGTGGGCATGGCTCAGCGGATGGAGTCGGTTGCGCCGGCCGGTGGTGTGATGGTGAGCGAATCCACCGCTCGTCTGATCGAAGGTGTTGCGGTGCTGGGCGAGCCGCAGCGCTTGCAAATCAAAGGTGCCCGCGAGCCGATCTCGGCACTGCAGTTGGTCAGTGTCGCTACCCAGCCCGAACGTTTCAAGGTGTCGGAGTCGACCTTGGTGGGCCGAGGGTGGGAAATCAGTGCGCTGACCGCGATGCTGGATCGGGCCATCGGTGGGCGCGGGTCGGTCGTGTCGATCAGCGGACCCGCGGGTATCGGCAAGACCCGGCTGGTGCGCGAGGCCGTACAACGAGCGAAAGCCCTGAACTTCCAGGTCTTTTCCACCTTCGGCGAATCGCATGCCACCGACGTCTCCTATCACGTGATGAAGCGGTTGTTGGGTGCGGTGGCGCAGACAGACGGACTCGACGACGAAGACGCCCGCGCGGCGGTACGGGAGCGCTTTCCCGACGGTGACCCCCAGGACCTGTTGCTGCTCGACGATCTGCTGGGAATCAGCGACCCCGAAATCCAGCTGGGGAAGGTCGACCCGGACGCGCGTCGCCGTCGCCTCACCGCACTGATGAACACGACCCTGTTGGCCCGCACGGAACCAGCGATCTTCGTCATCGAGGATGCGCACTGGATTGACGAGGCCAGCGAATCGATGATCGCCGACCTGTTGCCGGTGATCCCACAGACCCAGTCGGTGGTGCTGATCACCTACCGCCCCGAATACCGAGGGGCCCTGCAGCTGGTCGCCGGTGGGCAAACCTTCGCGTTGCCACCGTTGACGGACACCGAAGCTTCGGCTCTGGTGGCCGAGCTGTTGGGCGACGATCCCTCCGTCGGCCAGATCGGCGAAGTCATTGCCTCGCGCGCCGATGGCAACCCGTTGTTCGCCGAGGAGATCACCCGTGAGCTCGCCGAACGCGGTGTACTCGGGGGCGAGCGCGGACGCTATGCGTGCCATGCGGACGCGCATGAGGTCCGGGTACCGGCCACCTTGCAGTCGACCATCGCCGCGCGCATCGACCGGCTGAGCCCGGGAGCCAAACGCACCCTCAGCGCCGCGGCGGTCGTCGGGTCCCGATTCAACTGCGACCTGTTGGTCACCCTCGGTATCGATCCCTGCATCGACGAGCTCATCGATGCGGAACTGATTCACCAGGTTCAATACCACGCCCCCGAGTACGCGTTCCGGCATCCGCTGATTCGCACCGTGGCATACGAGTCGCAACTGAAATCCGATCGCGCGCAATGGCATCGGCGATTAGCCGCTGCGATCGAAGCGCGTGATCCCGACTCGCCCGACCAGTACGCGGCACTGATCGCCGAACATCTGGAAGCCGCCGGCGACCAGCACGACGCGTACGGCTGGCACATGCGCGCGGCGACCTGGGCAACCAACCGCAACATCGCCGCGGCGCGGCTGAGCTGGGAGCGGGCGCAGAGGATCGCCGATGCACTGCCCGCCGATGATGCGCTCCGCAAGGCATTCCGTATTGCGCCCCGCACCATGTTGTGTGGCAGCGCGTGGCGCGCCCACACCGACCCCAGCGCCACCTTCGAGGAATTACGCCAATTATGCAGCGAGGCAGGCGATAAGGCGTCACTTGCCATCGCGATGGCGGGGCTGGTGATAGACCTGGCGTATCAAGCGCGCATCCGGGAGGCATCGCAGTTGGCGTCCGAGGCGATGGCACTCATTGAATCGGTTGGCGATCCCACGTTGACGGTCGCGTTGTCGTTCGCGCTCATCTATGTCAAAGGGGAGAGTACCGAGTGGCTGCAGGTGATCGAGTGGTCACAGCGAGTCATCGACTTGGCGGACGGTGACCCAGCGAAAGGCAACTTCATCATCGGGTCCCCGTTGGCGATCGCTTTCACCACGCGGGCCATCGCGTGTTACTGCCGGGGCCGACTCGGATGGCGAGAAGACTTGCGGCAGGGCCTGGACATGGCTCGCCGAGCCGATCCGCTGACCTACGCCCGGTCCGTCGCGTACGTCTACTTCCCGGCGATCCCGGCGGGTGTGTTGCGACCCGACGCTCACGTGGTGCGAGAGATCGAAGATGCCCTGCGGATCGCCGAAAGGTCCAGTGACGATTTCGCTTTGGGGTTTGCCCGGCTCACCCTGGGGGTCGCGCTGGTGCATCACGAGACAGACCATGACCGGGGAGAGCGGCTGCTGGCCGAGGTCAGTGAACTGTTCCGCCGGCACGGCCACAACCTGTCCGAATTACCGATCGTCAATGTGTACTCCGCTCGCGACATGGCCCGGCGCGGACGTGCGGACGAGGCCATAGCCCTGCTGCGTGCCACCGTCGAGCAGCTGGCTATCGAGGGTCAGCTACTGACGTGGGGCATCCCCGCGACCGCGGTGCTCGTCGAGGGCTTGCTCGAGCGAGGCACAGAAAGCGACGTGGCCGAAGCTGTCGCAGCGATTGACCGTGTCGTAAGCGAACCCCACGACGACGATCTGCCAGTGCGCGACATATGGCTGTTGCGGATGCGGGCACAGCTGGCCCGGGCTCAACGCCGGGCGAGCGACTACGCGACGTTGGTGCATCGCTATCGCGAGATGGCCATCGCCCTGGGTTATGAGGGGCACCTGGTGTGGGCTGCGGCGATGCCTGAATCCCTCTCAGCCGATTGATGATTCGCGCAGCGCGGCCACCGTATCGGCCAACGTGGTACGCGCGTCGCGGTAGTTGATGCCAAGCTCCTTCTCGCTCGGAGAATCGTCGGACGCCGGCATCTGGGTGTAATACTGCATTCCCGCCGCGGTGAGCGGATTGTCAAACGGCAGATACGGATTGACCAAGTCCATCACCGCTCCCACCGCACGCAGCGCGGAATCGGGAACCGGAAGAGGGACCATGGTCGTATCGGAGACCTCGCCGAGCAGCTTGGCCAGTTCGGTGACCGAAACCCGATGCCCGCCAACCATGTACCGGCGCGGCCCGCGCCCTGGCTCCAGCAGCGCCGCGTGCACCGCCGCCAGGTCTCGGACGTCGATCACCAACCATGCGCCGGCGCGTCCGGGGATGGCGTGCATCTGCAGCGCGGCTTTGACACCCTCGCCGGCCTCACCGTACTGATCGCCACAAGGGGGGCCCAGAACCATTCCCGGGTAGGTGATGTTGACCGGCGCGCCGGCGTCTTGCAAACCGCGCGCATAGATTTCGACCTGCGCCTTGGATGTGCCGTACCCGTCGGTCCCACCGACCACCGGCAGATCCGCCGACAGCGTCTCCAGGCCCGGATCGAAAAGCGCAGAGAAACTCGAGACGTGCACGACGGGATCCAGCCCAAGCTGGACCGCCTGACCGAGGACATTGCGCGCGCCGTCCATGTTGGTGGACAACATCTGCGCCCGCTGCCGCGGATCGGTCGCCACCAGTGCTGCGGCGTGGACGACGGCGTCGCACCCGTGCAGCGCCTTGCCGACCGAGTCGCGGTCCTTGATGTCACCGACCGCATAGTCGGACACGTCCACGCCCAGCGCGGCGACCGATGTCTGCAGGCGCTCGGGCTTTCGCACCAGGAAGCGGACCTCATGACCCGCGTCGGCGATGGCCTTGGCGGTCCATCCGCCGACGAACCCTGTACCCCCGGTTACCAGAACACGCATGCACGCATTGTGCACGACGGGTTTGCTGCGCAGTCCGATCGGGTAACACCGGTTACCAGATCGCACCTTTCGGGAGGGATGCCGGCGTGGCTGTCGACTTCAAGGACGTCATCAAGTCCAAGTACTTGCTTCTGACGACGTTTACCAAGGACGGCCGCCCCAAGCCGACGCCGATCTGGGGCGTACCGGACGGTGACCGGCTTCTCGTCATCACCGACGACGGGTCGTGGAAGGTCAAGCGGATTCGCAACACGCCACGAGTGACCATCGCCAAGAGCGCGGCGCTGGGCAAGCCGAAAAGCGATGAGGTGGAGGCCGTCGCCCGCGTCCTGCCCAAGTCCGAGACCCGGCGCGTCTACAACGCGGTGCTCAAGCGGTACTGGTATCACGCGTGGTGGTTCTACGCGCATTCGATCGTGCGCGGCGGCATCGACAAGGTGCACATCGGCCTCGAGGTGAAACCCGCCGCGTAAGCCGGCTCCGCCCCAGCCGCGGCGGAGCTGTCACCATGGATACGTGACCACGGTGATTGTGGTGACGGTGTTGGTGCTTCTCGGGCTCGGCATCGTGATCAACGAGCTTCTTCGGCTACGCAGGTATCTGAAGAACACGGCTTTGCCACCCGAACCGCCGGCGCCGCCGGAGCCCCCCTCGTTTGACCCCCCTATTTAGGGGTAGAGCTTCCCCAACGACTTCAGGGGAGCAACATGCGAGCGATGGTGTATCGCGGTCCGTACAAGGTGCGGGTCGAAGAGAAAGACATGCCCCCCATCGAGCACCCCAACGATGCCATCGTGCGGGTGACGATGGCCGCCATCTGCGGGTCTGACCTGCACCTCTACCACGGCATGATGCCGGACACCCGGGTGGGCATGACGTTCGGTCACGAGTTCATCGGGGTGGTGGAACAGGTCGGGTCCTCGGTGCAGAATCTGAGTCCGGGTGACCGGGTGATGGTGCCGTTCAACGTCTACTGCGGGTCCTGCTACTTCTGTTCGCGGGGACTGTACTCCAACTGCCACAACGTCAATCCCAACGCCACCGCGGTGGGCGGCATCTACGGCTACTCGCACACCTGCGGCGGCTACGACGGCGGTCAAGCCGAATTCGTGCGCGTCCCCTTCGCGGACGTCGGGCCCGCGAAGATCCCGGACTGGATGGACGAAGAGGACGCGCTGCTGTGCACCGACGCGTTGGCGACCGGGTACTTCGGCGCACAACTCGGTGACATCGTCGAAGGCGACACCGTCGTGGTCTTCGGCGCGGGACCGGTCGGGCTTTATGCCGCACGGTCGGCATGGTTGATGGGGGCCGGACGCGTCATCGTCATCGACCACCTCGAGTACCGGCTGGAAAAGGCCCGCAGTTTCGCGTTCGCCGAAACCATCAACTTCGCCGAGTGCGACGACATCGTCGTCAAAATGAAGCAGGAAACCGAATACCGGGGCGCCGACGTCGCGATCGACGCGGTCGGCGCCGAGGCCGACGGCAACTTCCTCCAACACGTCACCGCCGCCAAGTTCAAGCTCCAGGGCGGCTCACCCATCGCGGTCAACTGGGCCATCGACTCGGTGCGCAAGGGCGGAACGGTGTCCATCATGGGCGCCTACGGGCCGATGTTCAGCGCCGTGAAACTGGGGGACGCGCTGAACAAAGGGCTCACGCTGCGCATGAACCAGTGCCCGGTCAAGCGGCAGTGGCCGAGGTTGTTCGAGCACATCCGCAACGGCTACTTCAAGCCTAATGACATTGTGACGCACCGTATTCCGCTTGAGCATATCGCCGAGGGATACCACATCTTCTCGGCCAAACTGGACAATTGCATCAAGCCGGTCATTCTGCCCACCGCAAGCTGAGGACGCCGACGAATCATGGCCTACACACCCAATCTTCCGCTGACACACAACTGCGACGCGTTGCGCGCCCGAATCCCGGGCTGGGGCGCAGATCTCGACCCGAAGGACCGCCCGTCCTTCCCGAAACTTCAGGAGAACGCCCCGCCTGCCACCGGAGCGCACTGGGAGTTTCCTGAACGCCAGCCCGAGAAGTGGCCCAGGGAACGCTCGATCGAGCACCAATTCCTCACGCCGGTGTTCGGCACCTCGGCACCGCCCAAGGGCTTGTCCGGCGTCATCCGCAAGTACGCCTACCGCAAATACAGCGAGGCTCGGGCCGCGCACTGGTTGCTGCTGATCGCCGCGGACCGCGTCGACGCGTTCGAAAGTCACGTGACCTCGATTCTGCGCGGGCACCCGGACAATCCGTTCACCGAGACGGGCATCAAAAGCGAATTGAGCCATCACGGTTACTCCTCGCGAGTCGGCACCAAGCGCGTCGACCTGGCGCACGCCTGGATCGATCCGATACTCGTCGGCGCGCCATGGGTTATCCCCGGCATCGCCGCCATGTGGGCTGCCAAGGCCATCCGCCGCACTGGTCGCACCGACTCCGACACCTGACGCCGCTGGTGGCTGACCTAGCCGAGCGGCGAAGTTTGTCGGTCCAATTTTGGGGAACATGCTGGTCGTGACGGTCATCGGCATGCAGACGCGGCGGGTGTTGGAACCCGCGGGTGCCGGCCAGCGCCCGATGATCAGTTACTTACTCATGCCCCGGCCGAAGGACCTGGTCAAGGGTTGGCTGCCGGCTGTGACCTATGTGCTCGGGGTGCTCAGCACCGGTGAGATCAGTGCGCAGTCGATCGCACGCGCACTGCTGGTGTTGGCCGCGGTCGAACTCTTGATCTATCCGGCGCGGTATCAGTGGAACGACATCCGCGGGTTCGTCGCCGACCAGAACCACCCGGCGGCAAGCCGACGTGGCCGGCTGCCCGGCCCATTGAGCAAAGCGCGCGACCGCGTCACGGCCAGCGGCATGGTCGCCGCGGCGAAGCTGGCGATCACCGGGTTGTTGATCGTGCTGCTCCCCGGACTGCAGTTGGCCGGCGTGCTGACCTTCGCCGTTGTCGGCGTATTCGGTGTGGCCATCCTCTACGAGGCGGTGCGATCCACCAGCACAGGAAAAAGCGGCGCCATACCGCCACCGGTTCGACCCGGGGTCGTTTCCCTGTGGGTGCTGGTGGGCGCAGGCTACGTAGTGCGCGGCATGGTCGGGCTGGCCCTGGCGGTCGACCTGAGTCAACGGCCGACGTTGGCCTTGGCGGCTGCGGTCACATTGTGGTGCTACGGAACCGCCTTCGTGACCTCGCGGTGGGCGATCGAGGCAATCAGCTTCGCCTCGGCCCGCAATGGCCGGCTGGTCTGGAGCGCGCGGGCAGATCAGGCGCGCGAGCACCTTTTGGCGCTCGTGCGGTGGCTACCACCCTCAATCGCGCAGCCGGACAAAGACATTCGCCGCTGGGTTCCGCTGCAGCAACATACCGCGGTGAGTGCACCGTGGAATCTGGCGATGATAGGGGCCGGTGCGTCGGCGGCCTTGACGGGTCGATTGTTGTCGGGCACCTGCTCTGTTGAACAGGGCGTGTGGGTGGCGGCCGTAGGCGCACTGGCTGCCGCGCTGGCCATCTGCGCGCCAGACCGTCGGCTCATGGCGGTGCTGATGACCGCGCTGTTGTTCATGGGCACGATGACGGTGTTGCAGGTGCCACGTCCGATTCTGACCGCTTTGCCTTGGCTGCTGCTGCTGAGCGCCTATCTGTTCTTCAGCACGCGCAGCCTCCGAAAATTACACCGCCCGAATGTATTTCGCTACGCGCTCGGTCGGATCGGCGCGGCGGCGGGACGGGTTGTCGTGGGCCCGACCACCTGGCAGGCGCTGCAGGTGAAGGATAGTTCCGGGACTGAAAGTCAGGCGTGGGCGACGGTACAGCGCTCGAGCTGATGGAGGTCGCGCAGCGGGCCGCTGAAGCCGGCGCGCGTGTTGCGATGCACTGGCGGGAAAACGCCGAAGACCTGCCCATTGAGCAGAAAACCGGCCCTCGCGACCTGGTCAGTCGAGCCGACCGGGAAAGCGAAGACGCCATCGTCGCGGTGCTTCGCCAGATGCGGCCCGACGACGGCATCTTGGGAGAAGAACACGGTGCCGTCGCGGGCAGCAGTGAGGTGGTGTGGGCAGTCGATCCGATCGACGGCACCACCAATTACCTGTATGGCCGGTCCGACTGGGCAGTCAGCGTTGCGGCCCTGAGCAGGCGCGACAATTGCGTGCTGGCCGCCGCCATTGCCGAGCCGCCGATGGGCTTGATGACCACCGCCTGCCAGGGTGGCGGAACTTGGTCACAAGGACGGCGGGTCTCGATCTCCGAGCAGGATTCGCTCGAGTGCGCGCTCATCGAAGTCAACTTCGGGCGAGAAAATCAGCGCGGCAAAGCGGGCGCGATGATCGACGCCCTGTCACCGCACACCCGTGACATCCGCCGCGGCGGCAGCGCTGCCAGCGCGCTGGCTCAGGTGGCAACCGGTCGCGCCGATGCGGCGTGGGTCCCCGGGCTGCAACCCTGGGACGGAGCCGCCGGTGTGCTGCTGGTGTCCGAGGCAGGCGGGGCGGTAGGCGACCTGGCTGGGCCTACCCCGCCATGTTGGCCGGCCAGCGGTGACGTCTTGGCATCCACCCCCAACTTGTGGGCACCATTACAGTCCCTTATCGCGCCGCTTTATACCGAAGTTGTTTGAGGCGGTTTTCGGCGGGTATCTGGGCTCCAAGCGTCTAGCACTTGCGCCTCTGCTGATTCACTGCCCGATCGAGGGAGAAGCGACGTGTCTAGTGTGATCCGACTACGGCGAAGTGTAGCCGTTCCGCTCAGAAGTGCCACTCTGCAGTTGCATTGCCGTGCCGTCGATGTACCGACGTATGACCGAGCGGCGCTGACGCCGGGAATCGTCCACATCGGCGTTGGAAACTTCCATCGTGCACACCAGGCCGTGTACTTCGATGACCTTGCTGCGCTTGATGTTTCGAGCCAGTGGGGAGTCACCGGAGTCAGCCTGAGGAATAGTCGGGCGACAGGCCTGCTGTCGGAGCAGGATGGGCTGTACACCGTGGTGCAGAGAAGTAGCCGGGGCGACACCGCGCGGGTGATCGGATCAATCGGGCGATGCCACTATGCCCAGCATGAAAGTGATGCAGTGCTCGACGTTCTGGCCGATGACCGAACCAAGGTTGTCAGCCTGACGATTACGGGCAACGGTTACTACATCGACGGCCACACCGGCCAATTCGACGACGCCCATGACGATGTGCGCGCCGACCTGAATTCGACACGAGCCTTCAGCACCGCATGGCCTTTTCTGGCCGAAGCCCTGGATCGGCGTCGGCGCAACGGCATCGCACCGTTTACGGTGCTGTCCTGCGACAACCTGCCGGACAGCGGCAAGGCATCGCGCACTGCCTTGGTGTCGTTCGCGGCGCTGCGCGACGAGTCGCTTGCCCATTGGATCGGCCAGAACGTCGCATTCCCATCCAGCATGGTGGACCGCATCACCCCGAAGACCGGAGATGCCGAGATGCAGTTGGTCGAAAGCAGCTTCGGCATCGCCGATAAAGCGCCTGTGGTGGCCGAAGAATTCCGCCAGTGGGTCATCGAGGACACGTTCTGCAACGATCGCCCGCCGCTGGAAGAGGTTGGCGTCGAGTTCGTCACCGACGTGTCGGCCCACAAGCTGGTCAAGACCCGTCTGTTGAACGGAATTCATTCTGCCGTTGGCTATTTGGGCACGCTGGCGGGCTATCAACGCACCCATGAAGCCATGGGTGACCCGGTGATCTACTCCTACGTCGAGCAACTGATGCGCGAGGAAGTGGCGCCGCTGTTGCCGGCCGTGCCAGGTCTGGACGTCGACGCATACTGCACAACCGTGCTGGACCGGTTATGCAATCCGCGTATCAGTGACCAGCTGTCCCGGCTGGCCGGACGAGGTTCGGTGAAGATGCCGTCGTATCTGCTGCCCTCGTTGCACGAGGCGGCCGCCGCGGGCAGGCCGCGGACGCTGTTGACGTTGGCGGTCGCCGCCTGGATCCGCTATCTGTGGGGCTATGACCTCAATGGCGCCGCCATCGAAATCCAGGATGTCCAAGGCGATCTGCTGACCACGCTGGCCACCCTGGGCAAGTACAACCCCAGTCCGCTCCTGCGCCACGAATTGTTCGGCGATCTGCGTATGGTGCCAGACTTGGTACATGAACTGGGCCAACTGGTACACAGCCTGGACACTCGCGGGGTGGCACCCACGTTGCGTCGCTACCTGTGGAGCGATCACCGGGAGCTGCTGCGTCGATGAAAAGGGAGCGAATGAAAGTCATTCGACAGATTGAGGTAGCGAGCATCACCACGGTGCTGTGTGACGCCGACGGGAATCTCTTTCCTTCGGAGGAACCAGCCTTCGATGCCTCTGTCGAGGTGACAAACGACTTCCTGGCCAAATTCGGCGTGGCAGTCCGGTATACCGCCGAAGAGCTCCGAATAGGCACCACCGGCAAGAACTTTCGCACCACGGCCGTCGACTTGGCGGTGCAAGCCGGGGTGCCCCTTGATGAGACGCTCGCCCGAGGCCGTCCCGACGCGCGCATCGCCTCGCCCGACGACGTCGCACAGGGGCGCGCCCTGGGCAGCACCGAGCTGGAGCAGTGGGTGCAACGTGAACGTGAACACGTCACCGCCCACCTCGCAGCCACCCTACGTCCGGACGGGCACGTGCACGATGCGCTGCAAGCGCTGGCGACTCGATATGGGTTGGCGGCGGTGAGCTCCAGCGCCGCCGCTCGCCTCGCCGGATGTTTCACAGCGACCGGTCTGGACGCCCTGATCCCCGCTGACCTGCGCTTCAGCGCGGAGGATTCGTTGCCAGTGCCGACCAGCAAGCCGGATCCGGCGGTGTACCTGCTGGCCGGTGAGGTGTTGGGCGTCGGCCCCGCGCAGGGACTTGCGATCGAGGACTCAGTGCCCGGTGTCCTGTCCGCCGTCGCGGCCGGCTTTCCGACGATCGGCAACCTCATGTTCGTTGCCCCAGAGGAACGCGCGGCCCGCACTCGGGAACTGGTGGTCGCCGGCGCCTGCGCCATAGCTGAGTCTTGGTCGGCCATAACCGATTTCGTGCTGTGGTCGGATGCCTCATCGCTGCTTCGGGAACGTCAAGAAGCGACCGGCTGACGGTTGACGCGCCGCATCCGCGGGCGGACCCCCTTGCTCGTTGCGGAGGGGTGGAAATGCCCAAGCGCGGGTGCCCCAGCGACTGGTGCCGCTACAGGTGGCTGACGACGAAGTCCGCCGCCTGGGCGGTCATGCCGTTCGCGCCGTAGGACGCATGGGCAGCGGGATCATTCCCGGTTCCGCAGATCCCGTCTCCGGGCGCGCACAGCTGGATGGTCTTGCCCTGATACAGCGGACCGATAGCGATCGGCGGCGCTTTGAGATTGCTCAAGAATTGCGGCGATGGGGTTCCGAGTAACGCGACGGCGGCGACGTGGTTGGCCACTTCTGGTGACAGCGGCTGCGGTACAGATGCCGCCGGAACACCTTGCGGCACAGCCGCGGACGTCACATAACCGGCCACCGCAGCACCCTGGGAGAAGCCCCCTAGCACCTGTCTGGTCTGAGGGCAGCTATTGGCCATGGATTCGATATGCGAGCTGGCGTCGCGGATCCCGTCGACAACGGTCCGGGGGAAATCGGGACTGCCGAAGTCGTTGCTGGCGGGATAGTTCACCGCGTACACGTTGAGCGATCTGCCGCCCACTCGGGACCGCAGCGCGTCGACGAACGAGGTGCCGATGCCGCCGACACCCGGAGGTTCGCTGGTGCCGCGGGCGAACACCACCTCGACGTCGGGACAGGGTTGGGCTGCCGACGTGGGTGCGGCCACGATGGCCGACGCTGCGACCCCCGCTGCTATGCCGGCACCAGCCGCAAGCCGGCGCACGGTTGGGTGTATCTGTGGTGTCACTGAATTTCCTTGCCTCATTTGGGTCTAAGCGGTCGGGGTGAGCTTCAGTATCGGAATGCGGCGACCTTGCTCTGCGGTCTTGCCCCGGTAATCGCGGTAGCCACCGTAGGACCGTTCAGCAAGCTGGTACAGCCGCTGGTATTCGTCGGGATCTTCGACTTCGGTGGCGTGGAACGGTTCTCCACCCAATTCACAGTCGGGGTTGGCCACCAGATTGTGGTACCACTGCGGGTTATGGTCTTCGCCGAAGTTTGAGGCGACCACGATCACGTCGCGGCCCTGGTGGAAGTAGGCCAGTTGGGTCTCGCGCGGCTCACCGGTTTTGGCACCGTTCATCCGCAACGTCGCCGACGGGGCCACTAGGGCACCCCAGTTCAGTTTGCCGTTGGAGATCCGGCTCAGCACCGGATCCGTTCGGGCCGCGACATGCTTGGCGAACAGCTGGCCGACGCGTGAGCGCGCGAAACCGCTGCCCAGGCGGGACAGCGGCGTGGTGCGGCGCTCGGGATCGACGTAGCGCAGGGGCATCGTGGCGAGGTACCCCGCTACGACGGGTTTAATGCTTGAAGGCGTCCTTCACCTTTTCGCCGGCGTCTTTCAAGTTGGCTTTGGCCTGGTCCAGCTTGCCTTCGTTCTTGGTGCTGTCGTCGTCGGTAGCGCGACCCAGGCCCTCTTTGGCCTTGCCGCCCACGTCGTCGATCTTGTTCTTGATCTTGTCTTCAGCGCTCATGGGTGGGGGGATACCCGATGCGGGCCGATCTTGAAACCGTGGACCTCCTCACGCCTGCGGCACGACACCACGCGGCAGCGTCAGCGGCAGGTCGGCGTAGGTGACGATGCCCGGTGCGGCGGCGACGACTGCCGGGATGGCGTGAATGGTCGGCATCGCCGTCATGATGTGCCCGAGCGTCATGAACTCGGCGATGGTGGTGGCCTCGAAGTACGGCGGCGGCAGAAAGCCCACCTTGGTGGTGACGGTCGGCTGTCCGTCGATCTGAATGACCCAGCCGTCCTGGTCGATCTGCCAGTCCGGCTCCAGCGTCTGCCCTTTGCGCCACCGCACGTTGAGCTCGACGACGGTCTTGCCGCCCACCACCCCTTGCCAGCTCGCGTAGACGCCGGCGACACAGCCGGCGGGTATCGTCCACGACCCCAGATCCAGATCGGCCGTGGTTTCGGCGTACTCGGCCACACACCGCACGTCGTCGAGTTCGACACCGAGCGCGTCGGCGACCAGTCGGACGGCTTCACCGAAGATGGCCGTGCCATGCTCGGTCATGGCCTGCAGGCCCGGATGATCGATCGGCTTGCCGAACCCCACCGGCTGCTCGGTGGCCGGCGAGTCATAGAACGTGGTGTCCGCGGCCTCGTTGACGGTCACCTTGTCCACCCGGTTGCAGACCATCGCCGACACGATCGCCAACAACTCCGCGAAACCCGGGCTGACCCCGGAGCCGAAGATCGTGGAGCCACCCGTTCGGCATGCCTGAAGTATCCGGTCGCGCCCGTCGCCCAGATTGTGTCCGGTGATGAACGACGCCGTGGTGACCACATTGACCCCGGCGGACAAGATGCGGACCAGCTCGTCGACGTCGATCCACATCGGGTTGTAGACCACACAGTCCGGTTTCAGCGCGAGCAGCTGCCCGGCGTCGTTGGTGGCGGCTACGCCCAGTGGGGGCAATCCGCACAGCTCACCGGCATCTTGTCCGGCCTTGTCCGGTGACCACGCATAGCACCCGATCAGTTCCAGCGCGGGGTTGGCGACGATGGACTGCAAGGAGCTTTTGCCGACATTTCCCGTAGTCCACTGCACGACCCGATAAGTGTTTGGCACTCGCTCAGCATAGGTAAGCGCACGCGCCCGCGACAGAGGTTGTGGTCCGGCTCAGTAGGCGGATTCGCTGGCCAGTACCTCGGCCAGAAACGCGTCTTCGGGCGGCTGGTCCAGTCGCGCCCGGGCCCAGCGGCGAACCCGGTCCCGGGTGTCGCGCGACTCCTCGACGTCGGCGCCCACCACCACAGACGTCGCCGGCCAGTCGTGGCCCCAGGCGGCCGTCTCGGTCATCGGCCGACGCTGAGAGTCCAGGATGGGCAGCGTGGCACGACCGTCGGCTGCCAGGGCGCCAACACCGCTGACTTCGCCGGATCGCACCGCGACGGTGACCCCGGTGGCCGGATCCGGCCCGATCACGGCCGCCCGCACGACGGCGACGACGTCCTGACCGGTCGTCTCGACGCTCCAGTCGACGGTCTGCTCCGCCGCGTCGAAGATGCCGGGCGGCACCGCGCCCCAGTTGATCGACGCGACACCATGTGCGATGGCGCCGCGCGCACGGGGGTCGGTCCCGGCGGCCAACGCATAGTCGTCCCGATGTCCGGTCGCCAGCTCACTCACCGCCGACGAATCACCCACTGCCGCCGCCAGTTCGGACCATACCGGGTCCTCCAGGCCGAGCTCGTCGGCGAGGTCGGCGCCGGCTGCGATGAGATCGTGGACGCGCCGGTCATCGGTATAGAGGTGGGTGAGCAGGTCCGCGGCGTGGGGCTCGAGCAGTCCCGCCACATCGGAGTCCAGGGTGTCGTCGGTGAAGAAACCCTGCGCGCCGCTGGTCAGCAGCGCCACCTCGACGTCGAGCAAGGCCCGGTCCAGGGCCGCGATGTCGTCGCGCTGGCTGGCCGGCCACCAGCGTCGTAGCCAATGGCCCACCGCCAGCCTGTGCAACGGCCCCAACGACCCTGGGATCAAGTTCACGTCGGTCAGTTCGACGCCGGGCGATTCTTGCTCGTCGACCAGCGCCGACGCGATCGCGACGTGGCCCGACTCACCGACCACCCGCCACAGCCAGTCGGCGCGCGAGACATCGGTGAAGGTGATCCGCGTTGCCTCGGCCGGCTCGTCGATGGTCCAGGACAACACCGCGCCGCTGACCTCGAGCACCGCGACCAAGGGTGACGGCGTGGCCAAGGGCTCGGTGGCGCCGGTGCCCCAGAGCCCGGCTTCGGTGACCAGTCTCATCCGGCCACCTGCAATTGCAGCATCGTCTTGATTCGTTGCCGATGGTCCAGGCTGACGGACCGGGCGACGCCCTCGAGCAGCGACCGCACGTCGTCGACATCGTCACACGGTTCCTGCCAGACGTCGCGTCCATGCAGGCGCGCCCACAACCGGCTGAGGTAGGGCTGTGAGTAGGCGGCAAGATCGTCGACCACCTGGCGTTGCCGTGGATGGATGGGGCCGCCTTCGGCGAGGTAGCGCCGAGCATGCAGCACGTATGCCTCCTTGCGCAGCCGCGCTTGGATCTGCGCGGCCAGGGCGTAGCGGTTGGTGGTGGATCGATCCAGCGGAGACAGCTCGACGGCGACCTCGATCCCGGCCACCATGGCCGCCTGCTTGTCCTCGCTGAGCAGCCCCCACGGGGCGCACGCCCGGTCCACCTCTTCGGCGCACAACAGCGGAACGTCGGGCAGCGCGTCACGATCCAGGGCCCGTCGCAAGGTGGCCCGTACCCGGTCCACCACGCTGCGATCGAGCGGCCGGTCGCTGTCGGAGTTGGCCGAGATGGCCGGACGGCGTTGTGGCTCAACGGAACTCAAGCCGAGGCTGACGATCGACCAGGGCAGCTTCGCCGGTTCGATGCGGGCCAGCGCGCCGAGGTTGTACGGGGTGGCGTCGGCGATCACCGCCGACCACACGCGCTGCCGCGCGGTCTTGGCGTTGTGGCTGGTGGCGGGTCCGAGCACGGTGCCGAGTTCGGCAAAAAACGGCTCGATGGGGGTGTCGTCGGGGCGCACATCACGCCAGCTGCGGTCGAGTTGGTGACCCAGGGTGGCGACGACCTGCGGGTCGGCCACGTAGTCGTGCAACACCTCGACTGCGGTGCGGTCCCTGCCTTGGTGAATGTCAGTGAGGACCGCCGCCGCGGTCTCGCGATCCTGGGGTGCGGGCGGCCCCTTGGTCACGGCGAGCTCGAAGCACACCGGGAAGTACAGTTCCTGAGCGTTCCCGCTGCGAATCCGCTGTCGGCGCCGCTCCAGCTTGAGCAGCTCGAACCATGCTGCGGCAGCACATAATTGAGAGCCATTGCCGACGATGAGGGCGTGCATCTGCGCGGCGGTTTCGGCGGTGACGACCGGGGTCGAGTACTGCGGGTTGGCACGCAAGCGCAGGACGAGCGGGTCGATGATGCGTTTGACGGTTCGGCTCAGCGGCCCGCCGTCGTCACTGCTGAGCACCTCGACACCGGGACCGATTGCGCGCCACGCTTGGTCGATCACCGCTCGGCGGGGATGGCCCACCGGCGCGGCGGTCGTTACCTGCGGGTCGGCACTCATGTGCACAGAATAGGGGCAAAGGCCGAAACTAAACCATCAGAAAAGTTGGGTTCGGTAGCCGGCGGGGCACTAGAGCCTGGTGCCATGAACAAGACCAAGCTGCTGGCCTTCGGCGCCGAGATCGCGCTGATCGCAACGACCGTCCTGTACCTGGCCTTCCACGAGTTGTGGATTTCGATTCTCAGCGTTGTCCTGGGCGGCGCCACCGTGGTGATCATCAGCCGGACCGGCCGCGGTGAGCGCTCGCTGCCACCAGGCGAGCGCACCGTCGGCGTCGGCACGGTGCGCGAAGTCGGTGCTGAGGTGTCGCACCCCGATGCCGGCGAACCGCAGATCTGGGTCGAGGTGTGCAGTGTGCACGGCGACACCTTCATCGGCCGACTGGTGCGCGATGACTCAGACCCCGCCGTGGCGACGTTACGGCCCGGATCGGTGGTACTGGTGGCCTTCAACCCCGAGGAACCCGAACAGCTTTCGCTGCCGGACGACGTGCTGGCCGTCCGCGCATCAGGGCTGGTCTTCGCGTGATGTTCATCGCGCGCCGTCGACAGCGAAAGTGGCGAGGGCACCCCAAAACAATGGGCTGGCGGTGACGGTTCCGTCCCGCCAGCGCCGCATTTGTTGCCGTTGCCAGCGATTGACGGCGCACCCGGCCTCTTCAGCCTCGTGAGCATCGTCCACGGCCGCGATCACCTCGGCCATCGGATCCACGGATTCTTGTGTTGCCGCGGCGAATTGCCGATACGCCGCGGTGGTGGGCAGCGACCACAGGGTGGCAGTCACCAACTGTGCGCCGCACAGAATCATCGCCGCTACCAGGCCGGTGGCCTCGTCGAAATGGTAGTCACCGCCGGAGGCGCAGGCGATCAGCGCCACGCGTGGCGGCATCGGCAGTCGCAGGGCCATCAGATCCGCGGCGGTCAACGGCCGGTGGTTGCCGATGGGCTCGGCGTCGCCTGGGCAGTCGGCGGTGCAGGCGAGGTGCAGGGCCGCACGATCGGCCTGGCCCGCTGCACCATCGGCTGAACTGGCATGTCCGACAAACAGCAGCCGGCTCGGCTCGTGCGCCAGTAGCGCGGCCAGCCAGCGGCGATCGGCGTCCTGGCGGCGAAACAACTCGACCGCGGCCGCGACGCTGGGCAATACCGGGCGCCGGCTCATCGATTCGGCGAAGTGCCGCGCCAGCGGTGTCTGGTTCGAGGGTCTGCCGAGGACCGAACCGAGTGCAGAATCCGGCCGTTGCCCGGGCACTCGCGGGTCCAGCACCAGCAGCGGCGAACCGTCTTGTCTGATGCGCCACGGCGCCGGTGTGCGCGGCGCGTGCACGATGTTCTGCGGTACGGCCCAGAAGACGTCGACCAATTCCATCAGCCGGTAGCCATCGGTGTGTTCCCTGACATCGGCCAGTTGCCAGGGGATTCGAGCCGCCGCTCGGCCGCTGGCCGTGATCGCATGGTGCCGGGCGTGCACGAGTTCCTCCTTGCTGGGCCCGGATTTGGGCAGCGCCAGCAGTCCCCACGGCACCCGAGCCAGCCGGGCGCTGGGAGAGACGAACAGGACCGCGCGGGGCGAGGCGATGCACTCGGTCAGCAACTGCCAGCCCGACGTGCCGATCAGCAAGACGCCCAAGATGTAGGCGACGGTCAGCTCGGCTTGCGGGTCGGCGAACGGGCCGCGCTGCAGGGCGCGCTCGATGGCGTCGCGCCGGCTTTCGGTGTCGTGCGGCTCGGGCAGTGCGGCGGCCAGTTCGTCCAATGCCGCCAGCAGGATCGGCTCTTCTACCACCCAGGTGACGGTTCTCGACGGCTGACCCACGATCCGCAGACTGGCGTAGGTGGCGATCCCCACGTCGGCGAATCGCAAGACCAAGGTCAGTCGGTCCGGCTCGGTCACGGCCAAGTGGACCAGACCGGTTCGGCCGCGGTGACCTCCCGGCCGTATCGCTGCACCGCCAGTTCGCGGTAGTGGCTCATGATCGGCGGGGCATCCGGTTGCATCTGCAACGGTGGAAGCGGGCCCAGCCGCGTCAGCGAACTGCCGGCTTGGGGCGTCGGCCCGGCGGCGGCGGTGGCAAGTTCCGGTGCGGTGTCGGGGGCGTCGAGGAACGCCGGCGCGGCAGCGGTGGACGCCCACTCGGGCTGCTCGGCTGGGCGGCGCGCATCTGAGCTGAAAGTCCCCCGCGCGCTATGGTATTCGACCAGTTCGCTGATCAGTGCGGTGTTCTCCCACTCCCAGGCGACGGCGAAGGCGCTAGCCAGAATCGGCGCGGACACGTTAGCGGCCCAGCGCGCCCTCGCGTCGGCGTCGGTGATCGAATACCGTACCGAGTCGACGGCCAGCGCGGCGGGCACCTTGAGCTCGGCGGCCTGTTCGAGTTTGGTCATCGCACGCCAGTATTCGGGCGTGCCGACCTCGCCCTTAAGTATCCCCAAGGATTGGGCATGGCGCGCCTCGGTTTCCTCCAGCGTCTCGTCCGGGTTCCCCGCACCGTCGAACCCCAGATCCGTCAAGGCGTCCGCGCGCCATACCGTACCCAGGTGGCTGTCGAGTCGGGCGTACTGCAGCCAGTTGCTGCGCGGTGAGGAGTCGAGCAGTTCTCGCGCCTGCGCGATCAGTTCCACCGCCTCAGCGAAGCGGCCCCAGAAAATGGCTATCCAGCTGCGCTGCATGAGAATTCGGTGCAGATGCAGGGGTTTGCCCAATTCCCGCCAGTGTCGCTCGGCATGTTCCCAGCATTCGTCGGCCGCCTGCAGCGCACCGAGTCCCGCGCGGGTGAGACCCGCATACAGCCAGCAGCGCGCAACGTCGTGCGCGCGGGCATATTTCGCGATGACCGGATACGCCTGGTTTATCAGCCGCTCGGTGCCGTCGTAATCGTTTGCGATCCAGGTCGCGGCCGCGAGCTCCAGTTGCGTTCTGGCAGAGGCCAACTCCCAGCCGTTGGCTTGTGCGCGCGAGTCGGCGCGGCGCAGCCACGGTTCGGCATCGTCCAGCCGCCCGGTCTCCACGCAGAATCTGCCGTATGCGGTGGCGCCGGTGACCCACAGAAAGTCGTCGCGCCGGTTTGTGGCGCGGGGCGCGTTGAGAAACTCGACAACGTTGTCCCACAGATCAACCGACTGCACGTGCAAGTCGTCGTCACACAGCGCCTCGGCGCACAGGATTCGGGCGTGGGTACGCAGGTATACGTGCTCGCCGGTCAGGTCGGGGAACTCCTCGGCGTGGTCTGCGTCCAATACCGACAGCGCCGCCGCGGCGCCTTCATGATCACCTTGGGCTGCGGCCAGCCCGGTCTGCAGGAACTGGGCGCGCCGCGAATACCGGCAGATCATGTGCGACATCTCGGTTTCGGACATCCGCACCTGAGCCGCGGCCTCGGGCATGGTGCCGGCGAGTATGCCGGAATAGATGGACAGGCAGTCCCGGATGCGCTGAATGCTCTCGGGCACTGCGTGATACGCGCCGCGGGTCAGGTAGATGGCGCCCAGTTGCGCGATGACCTCGAGCAGCAGGTCGTCGCGGTCCTCCCGTTCGATGTCCGGTATCAGAGACAGCAACAACTCCTGGGCGCCACCCTCGTAGGCGGCGAAGGCCAGGTGCTGTGCGCGGTCGAGTTCGTCGGCGATCGACACGGCTGCATCATAAGTCCGCGCAGCTGCCGCCGCGGGCGCAATCCGCAGCGGCGGACGTGCCAGGCACGCCCGCCGCCCGGAAGATTTCCCCATCAGCCGCAGGTCACCTTGATGTTGAAGTCCTTGGTGATCATGCCGGCCATCGGGTTCTTCAAGTCCGCACCCTGAGCCTGGCCGGTGATGGTGTAGGTCTTGCCGTCGACCGCGACCTTGGCCGAGCCGACCTTGGCGCCCATGCTGTCGCTGACCGACAAGGCGTTGCCTTCCACCACCAAAGCCAGCGATTCCACCCGAGGCGTGGGCTCGTCGGTCATCACAACCGCCAGCGCCTGCTGCTGTCCACCGGTTGAGCCGCTGCCGATGTCGATCTTGCCGCCCTGCTTCACGCACGTCACCGAGGCGGGGTTGAGGCCGGGGAGGTCGGTGCCGCCCACCTGAACCTGCGTTCCGCCGTTTCCGGTGGAGACACTCGACGCCGGACCGGCCGAGTGGCCGCCACTCGAGCAACCCACCAGGGCCGACGCACAAGCAACGCTGCCGATCGCAACCGCGAGAACACGCTTCACTGAACTTCCTTCCCTCACACGCCGCCCCGTTGGCGTCGTCATGGGAACAAGTACAGATGCGCCGATTCGCTACCGATCCCAATTATGGTTGCGGCGAGTCGGTGAGACAGAAAAGGAGCCCGGTGATGGCGAAGGTGAAGTGGCTAAAAGCCCCTGAAGGGCACGACTATCCGGCTGCCGCTGACTATCTCGACCTGCTTGCGGACGCGGCGACGGTCGATCAGTTGACGCAGAAACTGCGGGCCGGTGCCGTCGCACACAAGAAGGCCAAGGACATCCTGCGGGCGGCGGCGTTGCCGTTGCTGCCCAAGAAGAACGCGCACGTCGCCGAGGACTTGTCCAAAGTCAAGAAGGGACAGCCGTTGTCGCCAATCCTGTTGGTGCGCGGAGATTTTGCGGCCGGCGTGCCGCCGCAGATCGCTGATGGCTACCACCGGGTGTGCGCCAGCTTCTACACCGACGAGAACACCGACATTCCGGTGATCCTCGTGTAGTGGGAGAGTTTGTCACTGTGATCGACATCCAGGCCTCGCAATCGGCGCGCGTATTGACCATGTCGGCCGGGCGCGTCAACGCCCTCGACGTCGAGTTGCTCGGTGAGCTGACCGACGCCGTCAATGACCTGGCCCGTACCTTCGGTGGACCCCTGGTGGTGACCGGCGCCGGACGGGTGTTCTGCGCGGGCGTCGACCTCAACCGTGTCACCGAAGGCGGCGCCGAATACACCGACCGGTTGGTCCCGGCGCTTTCGGCGGCGTTCGAGGCGCTGTTCGTCTATCCCGGACCCACCGTGGCCGCGATCAATGGCGCCGCCATCGCCGGCGGCTGCGTCCTGGCCTGCGCCTGCGACTGGCGGTTGATCAGTCCGGAGGCCCAAATCGGCGCCTCGGAGGTCCGGGTGGGCGTGTCGTTTCCGGTGGCCGCGCTCGAAGTCATGCGCTACGCATGTGGTGCACATGCCGAGGAAGTGTTGCTGGGCGGCAGAAGCTATCGGCGGGCCGAGGCGGTGGCTCGGGGACTGGCGCACCGGGTGGTTGCCGATGAGGAACTGAGCGCGGCGGCTCTCGCCGAGGCGACGGATCTCGGCGAAATTCCCGCCGCGGCTTATCGGCACACCAAAGCGCAATTGCGGGCGCCCGCGCTGGCCCGCATCCGCGAGGGTGAGTCGGTTGACCGTGAGGTGCGAGCGCTGTGGGGCGCGGCCGAAACCCGGCAGGGGATCGTCGACTATCTGCAGCGCCTACGGCGCAAATGAGGCGACTATTCGTCGACGGCGATACCGCCACGGGTGCGGCGACGCCGGTGCGAGGTCTTGCCGCTCGGGCGGCGGTTGCGTAGTCCGGTTCGAGGCTCGGCTTCGTCGGCCGGGGCTTCCACCGTTTCGGCCGCGTCGGGCTTCGGGCTCTCGGCCGTCTCGGCCGGCTCCTCTTCTGCCGACTCCGCGACCGGTTCCGCTGCTGCCGGCTCGGTGGCTTCGGTCTCTGTTTCGGCGACCTCGGCTGGCTCGGCTTCGGCTTCGTCGGCTTCGGCTTCGTCGTCTTCGGCTTCGTCGTCGACGTCTTCGTCGAGATCTTCAGCCGCTTCGGCGTCCTTCTTCTTGCGCCGCCGGCGCCGCTCCTTCTCCTTCTTGGGCTTGAGCGGCTTCGGGGGTGGCGGCGGCAGTTCGGCGATGAAGGACAGGTAGAACGAGAAGAAGGCGAGCACCGCAATCGCGGCGGCGGCGCCGTAGATCGCGAACAACCACCTGCCGAAGGTGTCCACGCTGAGCCATATCTCGCTGATGGCCGTGCCGACGACCAACACACCGGCCAGGATGTGGCCCACGATCGACCAGGTGCGCAACGAGAGCGCCAACTTGGGGGTGCCGAGTTCGGGCCGGCGAGTCCGTAACAGCGTGAACAGCACCGGCAGCGCGGCCAGCCCGATCAGGACGCCCGTCGTGATGCGCAACGCCGTCCCCAACTTGTGCGACGTGTCGCCCATCAGCTCAGGCCAGCGGGGGAGCACGAAGTAGAAGAAGAGGACGCCGGCGCCAATGGAGACTGACGCGTGCAACAGCATGGCGACCCTGCGCCCCATACCCCTCCTCATGGCAGAACGTACAGCGGAGGATGCGGGATTTGAACCCGCGAGGGCTGTTAACCCAACCCGCGTTCCAGGCGAGCGCCATAGGCCACTAGGCGAATCCTCCGTGGTCATGGTAGCGGCTAAGTGAAGCTCCAGTGTCTCGCGGTGGCCGCCGAGTGTCTCTCGGCAGGTATTACACTCACGATGGACCCCGCGCGGCGTCTATCCTGTGAACTCCCCCAGGGCCGGAAGGCAGCAAGGGTCAACGGGCTCTGTCGGGTGCGCGGGGTCCCCTCAGTTCGGGCACAGCCGAACCAGTGCTTGCAACCACTCGACGGCGAAAGGGCCTTACGGTGTCGTTCGATTCCCTCAGCCCCGAAGACCTGTCCGCGCTGCACGCGCAACACCAGCAGGAGTACGCGGAGCTGCAGTCCAAGAAGCTGAGCCTGGACCTGACCCGCGGCAAACCCGCGACCGAACAGCTTGACCTGTCCAACCAGCTGCTGAGCCTGCCCGGTGAGGACTTCCGGGACCCCGAGGGCGTGGACACGCGCAACTACGGCGGCTCGCACGGCCTGCCCGCCCTGCGCGGCATCTTCGGTGAGCTGCTGGGCATTCCGGTGCCGAACCTGATCGCGGGCAACAACTCCAGCCTGGAGATGATGCACGACGTCGTCGCGTTCTCCATGCTGTATGGCGGCGTGGACTCGCCGCGGCCGTGGAAAGACGAGCCGACGGTGAAGTTCTTGTGCCCCGTCCCCGGCTACGACCGGCACTTCGCCATCACCGAGACCATGGGCGTCGAGATGATTCCCGTCCCGATGCTCGACGACGGCCCGGACGTCGGCCTCATCGAGGAACTCGTCGAAAACGATCCCGCTATCAAGGGCATGTGGACGGTCCCGGTGTTCGGCAACCCGACCGGCGTCACCTACTCCTGGGAGACGGTTCGCCGGCTGGTGCAGATGCACACCGCGGCCCCCGACTTCCGCTTGTTCTGGGACAACGCCTACGCCGTGCACACCCTGACGCACGACTTCATCCGGCAGGTCGACGTGCTGGGCCTGGCCGCGAAGGCCGGCAACCCCAACCGGCCCTACGTCTTCGCGTCGACATCCAAGATCACCTTCGCCGGAGCGGGCGTCAGCTTCTTCGGTGGCTCGTTGGGCAATATCGCGTGGTATCTGCAGTACGCCGGGAAGAAATCCATCGGTCCGGACAAGGTCAACCAGCTGCGGCACCTGCGTTTCTTCGGCGACGCGGACGGGGTGCGCCTGCATATGCTGCGCCACCAGCAGATCCTGGCGCCGAAGTTCGCGTTGGCCCTGGAAATCCTGGAGCAACGGCTCAGCGACTCGAAGATTGCCTCCTGGACCGAGCCCAAGGGCGGCTACTTCATCAGCCTCGACGTGCTGCCCGGCACGGCACGCCGGACGGTCGCGCTGGCCAAGGACGCCGGAATTGCGGTCACCGAGGCGGGCGCGTCGTTCCCGTACCGTAAGGATCCCGACGACAAGAACATCCGCATCGCGCCGACGTTCCCGTCGCTGCCGGACCTGCGTAACGCGGTCGACGGACTGGCGACCTGCGCGCTGCTGGCCGCGACCGAGTCGCTGCTCAACCTGGCTCCCGCGCGGTGAGCTGTGTGAGTGTGCGCTGGCGGCTTCGAGTGTGCGCTGCCGGCGGGGAAACGAGCGAAATCCCGCCCTACGGTCACGCTGAAAGCCGCTGATGCACAGTCGACGCGTAGCCCGGGATGGTCGTCAGAGCGCGCCGGTAGCCTGCTGACGTGGCTCTGTACCGCAAGTATCGACCCGCGACTTTCGCCGAAGTGGTGGGGCAGGAACACGTCACCGAGCCGCTGTCGATCGCCCTGGAAGCGGGCCGGATCAACCACGCTTACCTGTTCTCCGGGCCCCGCGGCTGCGGCAAGACGTCCTCGGCGCGGATCCTGGCCCGGTCGCTGAACTGCGCGCAGGGCCCCACGGCGTCGCCGTGCGGGGTCTGCGAGTCCTGTCAGGCGTTGGCGCCCAACGCCCCGGGCAGCATCGACGTGGTGGAACTCGACGCCGCCAGCCACGGCGGCGTGGACGACACCCGTGAACTGCGCGATCGGGCGTTCTACGCCCCGGCCCAGTCGCGCTACCGGGTCTTCATCGTCGACGAGGCGCACATGGTGACCACCGCCGGGTTCAACGCGCTGCTCAAGATCGTCGAGGAGCCCCCCGAGCACCTCATCTTCATCTTCGCCACCACCGAACCGGAGAAGGTGTTGCCGACGATCCGGTCGCGCACCCATCACTACCCGTTCCGGTTGCTGCCCCCGCGCACCATGCGGGCGCTGATCGGGCGGATCTGTGAGCAGGAGGGCGTCGTCGTCGACGACGCGGTATATCCGCTGGTGATCCGCGCCGGCGGCGGCTCTCCCCGCGACACGTTGTCGGTGCTGGATCAGTTGGTGGCCGGCGCCGAGGGCAACCATGTCACTTACCCGCGGGCGCTGGGCCTGCTGGGAGCCACTGACGTGGCGCTCATCGACGACGCGGTCGACGCGCTCGCCGCCGGGGATGCCGCCGCGCTGTTCGGGGCGGTCGAGTCGGTGATCGACGCCGGTCACGACCCGCGCCGCTTCGCCACCGACCTGTTGGAACGATTCCGCGACCTGATCCTGCTCCAAGCGGTGCCCGACGCGGCGACGCGCGGCGTGGTCGACGCGCCCGAGGACGTCTTGGAGCGGATGCGCGAGCAGGCGACTCGCATCGGGCCGGGCACGCTGACCCGATACGCCGAGGTGGTGCAGGCCGGTCTGGGGGAGATGCGGGGTGCCACGGCGCCGCGTCTGCTGCTGGAAGTGGTGTGTGCGCGGCTGCTGCTGCCCTCGGCCAGTGACGCCGAATCGGCGCTGCTGCAGCGGGTGGAACGGATCGAGACCCGCCTGGAGATGTCGTTGCCGGCCTCGCAGACCGCACCGGCACCCGCCGCCGCGCCCGTCGTGCCGGTCCGGCGAGCCGCTGCGGCACCCCCGGCCGAGCCCAGGCCCGCCCCCGTCGCGGCGCCGGCGGCCAAGCCGGCTCCCGAGCCGCCGCCGGCTCCCGAACCGGCTGCAGAACCGCCGCCCAAGCCGGCTCCCGAGCCGGCCGCCGCGCCCGGTGAACTCAACGCCGCGGCAGTGCGAAGCATGTGGCCGACGGTGCGGGAGAAGGTGCGTCAGCGCAGCCGCACGACCGAGGTGATGCTGGCCGGCGCGACCGTGCGTGCGCTCGAGGACAACACGCTGGTGTTGTCCCACGACTCGGCACCCCTGGCCCGGCGGCTGTGCGAACAGCGCAACGCCGACGTCATCGCCGAGGCGCTCAAGGACGCGTTGGGCGTCAACTGGCGGGTGCGGTGTGAGACCGGCACGCCCGAGCCGGCCCCGAGCGTGACCACGACCAGGGCCGAAGATCTTGCGCCCGAGGCGCTTTCGGCGCAGCGCGACGAAGAGGAAAGCATGTTGGCCGAAGCCGGCCAGACGGACACCTCGGCGCCTCGCCGCGATCCCGAAGAGGTTGCCCTCGAGCTACTGCAGAACGAACTGGGCGCGCGGCGAATCGACAACGTCTAGGGCGTCCACCAGGGCCGCAGCGGCAGGTCGTCGTGGCCCCAGGTGTCGACCTTGGTCGCCAGCACGTGATGCAGCTGCAGATTGTTCTGTTCGAACGCCACCCGCGACGCGGCCATGTACATCCCCCACACTTTCGCGGTCGGTAGCCCCACCTCGGCCACCGCCTCGTCCCAGTGCGCGACGAGGTTGTGGCACCAGTCGCGCAGCGTCATCGCGTAATGGTGACGGAAGTTCTCCTCGTGCAGCACCTCGAGACCGGCATCCTGGATCTCGGTGATGATGCGTCCGGAACCCGTCAACTCCCCGTCGGGGAACACGTAGCGATCGGTGAACCCGCCGGCGAACGACGTCGACTTGTTGTCGTGACGGGTGATGCAGTGATTGAGCAGCAGACCGCCGGTGCGCAACTTCGACTTCAAGAATCCGAAGTAGGCGGGGTAGTTCTTGACGCCGATGTGTTCGGTGAGCCCGATCGAGGACACGGCGTCGAAGCCGGTCTCGGCGACGTCGCGGTAGTCGCAGTGGCGTACCTGCGCCAGCTCACCCAGCCCCTCGTCGTTGATCGCCTGCTGCGCCCACTTGGCTTGTTCGGCCGACAGGGTGGCACCGATGACCCGGACGCCGTGGCGGGCGGCGTAGCGGACCATGCCGCCCCAGCCGCATCCGACGTCGAGCAGCCGGTCGCCGGGCTGTAGCCGCAGCTTCTCGAAGATCAGCCGGTACTTGTTGTCCTGGGCCTGTTCCAGCGTGGTCTCGGCGTCGGGGTAGACCGCGCACGTGTAGGTCATCGACGGCCCCAGCACCCACTCGTAAAAGGTGTTGGACACGTCGTAGTGGTGGTGGATGGCCTCGGCATCGCGGGTCTTGCTGTGCATCACGCCGTCGGCGATGCGGCGCCAGCGGGGCCGCGTCTCCTGGGGCGGCGGCGCGATCGGCAGCAGGTGCTCGACGCCGATCGAGCGCACGACGTTGGCCAGGGTGCGCAACGACGGCCGCTTGAACTGCACCTTGTTGGTCAGGGCCTTGAGCAGTTCGTACGGGTCGCCGGGATGCACGCCGTGCAACTGCAGGTCCCCCGAGACGTAGGCGCGGGCGATGCCCAGTTCACCGGGCGCGGTGGCCAGGTATGTGGCGCCCCGCGGGCTGCGCAGGTCCAGTCCCAGGACGGCGTCGTCGGGTCCGGCGGTACTGCCGTCGTATGCGGTGAATCGCAGCGGCTGGCGGCCGCCGGCGGTGAATACCGCCAGCACCTCGGCCATGCTGAGTCGAGCGCCGATGGGGCCGGCGGCCCGGCTGGGTTCCTTAACCGTCGTCATCGTCTTTGCACCGCCTTTGCATAGAGATCGAGCAGACGTGAATCAGGGTCGTAGGTTTTCTTCACGGTGTTGTAGGACTCCCCGCCGTAGAGCTCGTCGAACTCTTCGCGGGTGTAGAAGGAGTCGGAATACAGCGACTTGTGCCCGTCGAGCTGACTGACTTTGCGCTCGATGGCGCGGTTCGTCTCGCCCTCGGTTGCACCGGCCGGAACCGATGACCAGAACCCGATGTTGACGTAGGTGTGGTCGGGGCGGATCGGATACAGCGGCCAGCCATGGTGATCGCGAAGACGCAACGGGCACAACCAAATCGGCGTGATCGGCACGGCATCGAGGAACCACTGCAAGAATTCGCGGGCCCGTTCGATGGGCACCTCGACGTCTTGCACCACCCGCTCGCGCGGTGGACGGCCGTTGTGATTTTCGATCCTGTCGCCGATCCCGAAGCGCTGATCGAGGCTGACGAACTTCCAGTAGACGCTGCTGCGCCGGAAGCGCCGTGGCCACCAACGCCGCAACCGGGGGTGCTGCGCGCCGAATGCCCGTGAGCACCAGAACCAGTCGGTGTCCCATCGCCAGAAGTAGTCGTTGATGGTCAACCGGTCTTCTTTGCCGCTGCCCTCGGCGCTGTCGTGCTGAATCGACCGGTAGTAGATGTCGTTTCCGGTGTAGTCGCTGACCGGCCCCGGCGTGGTGGTCCGCTTGCCTACACACAGGTAGCTTTCGTCGGCGCTGAACACCACGGCGTCGAGGTAATCGACCGCCACGCCGTCGAGACCGCGGGTTTCGACGATGCGCTCCATGGCCGCCAGCATTGCGTCCAGCGAATGGAAGCGAATGTGTCGCAGCGCCACGAACGGCGCGATGGGCTCCAGCTCGATCCGCAGTCTCGTCGAGTAGCCCAGCGTGCCATACGAATTCGGGAAGGCGCGATACAAATCAGCATGCTGGTCGGCCGACACTGTCAGCAATTCGCCTGCGCCGGTGAGGATGTCCATCTCCAGCACCGATTCGTGCGGCAAACCGTTGCGGAATGACGCCGACTCGATACCCAGGCCGGTGACCGCCCCGCCGAGGGTGATCGTCCGCAGTTGCGGCACCACCAGTGGCGACAAGCCGTATCGCAGTGTGGTAGCCACCAGATTTTCATAGGTGCACATGCCGGCGACGTCGGCGGTGCGGGCGTCGGGGTCGATGCTGATGACGTCGGTCAGTCCGGACGTATCTAGGCCGGGCGCACTGGTTTTGGCGCGCGTGCGGAACAAATTGGACGTGGGCTTGGCGAGCCGGACCGACGCTGTCGCAGGGATGGAACGATAACTGGCCAGCAGTCGCTCGACGCCGGACGTGTAGGTAGACAGTGCGGATCCCGAGACAGGCATCACATATACCCTAGTCCTCGACTAGGGCCCCTGCATCTGCGCGCGGGCCCGTACCCGAATACCACAGAGGAGGTGCTCGACGATGGGACAAGTGAGCGCTGCCAGCACTATTCTGATCGACGCCGACCCCGCGGCCGTGTTCGACGCGGTGGCCGATTACCAGACTGTTCGCCCGAAGATCCTCTCCCCGCAATACAGCGACTACCAAGTGCTGCAGGGCGGCAAGGGCCAGGGCACGGTCGCCAAGTGGCGGCTGCAAGCCACCAAATCCCGCGTGCGCGACGTGCAGGTCAACGTCGACGTCGCCGGTCACACCGTCATCGAAAAGGACACCAACTCGTCCTTGGTCACCAACTGGACGGTGGCACCGGCCGGACCAGGTTCCAGCGTCACCGTGAAGACGACCTGGACCGGCGCCGGCGGAGTCAAAGGTTTCTTCGAGAAGACGTTTGCGCCGCTTGGGCTCAAGCGGATCCAGGGAGAGGTGCTGGCGAACCTGAAGACAGAACTGGAGCGCTCGGCCTAGCGCGCCTGGCCCTGGGTAGCCAGGAATCCCGCGACGCCGCGGGTCAACGCGTCGGCGTATTTCTGGCGGCCTTCGGCCGACTCCATCAGCGCCGAGTCGGCGGGGTTCTTCATGTTGCCCAACTCGACCAGCACCGACGGATATTGCGCCAGGTTCAGGCCGGCCAGGTCCGAGCGCCCGTACAGACCGCTTTGCCCGATGTAGTTGGCCGGCGGGATACCCGAGGCCTGCAACTGGTCGCGCATCACCCGCGCGAACTGCACCGACGGTCCCGCCTGTGCCGCGTTGAGCGGCGGCGACGAGTAGTTGACGTGGAAGCCGCGACCCGAGGCCGGGCCGCCGTCGCCGTGCAGGCTCACCACCGCGTTGGGGTGCAGGGCGTTGGCCATGTTGGCGCGTTCGTCGACGCACGGCCCCAAGGCGTTGTCGTTGCCGCGCGACATGGCGGTCCGCACGCCCAGGGCATTTAACGCGGCGCGCAGCCGCAGCGCGGTGTCCCAGGTGAACGTGTGCTCCTGGTAGCCGCTGTTGGTTGAGGTTCCGCTGGCTTGGCAGTCTTTGGTGCCGCCGCGACCGGTGGGCACCTGACGGCCGATGGAGGCGTCGTTGGCGCCGTTATGGCCGGGATCGATGAACACCACCATGCCGGCGATGTTGGAGGGATTTGCGGTCGCGGTGGGGAGGGTCGGCGTCGAAGCAGCAACGAGCACCCCGGCAACCATGGCTATTCCGACACGCAGGCTAACTCGTAGGTCCACGGCGCCAAGGTAGCGTCGCGCGGTCTACGCTGGGTGTTTCGAATCGCCCGACATCCGCAGGCGAAACCAACTCGAGACCAAGATGCGAGGGGACTGTCATGCAACCCGGAGGCGATATGTCGCAGCTGCTCGCTCAGGCGCAGCAGATGCAACAGAAACTGTTGGAGGCCCAGCAGCAGTTGGCGAACTCCGAGGTGCATGGGCAAGCCGGCAAAGGCCTGGTCCAGGTCCGGGTCAAAGGCAGCGGCGAAGTGATCGGCGTGACCATCGACCCGAAGGTGGTCGACCCGAGTGACATCGAAACCCTGCAGGACCTGATCGTCGGCGCCATGCGCGACGCATCCGCACAAGTCACCAAGATGGCCCAGGAGCGGCTGGGCGCGCTGGCCGGTGCCATGCGCCCACCGGCCGCGCCCGCTCCGCCCGCGCCTCCCGGGATGCCCGGTGTGGCCGGCGGTCAGGGCATCTGACCTGCAAATATGTTTGAAGGACCGGTCCAGGATCTGATCGACGAGCTCGGCAAGCTGCCGGGCATCGGTCCCAAGAGTGCCCAGCGCATCGCCTTCCACCTGTTGTCGGTGGAACCCCCGGACATCGATCGGCTGACCGCCGCGCTGGGCAAGGTCCGCGACGGGGTGCGGTTCTGCGCGGTATGCGGCAACGTCTCCGACGCCGAGCGGTGCCGGATCTGCGCCGACCCCCGTCGGGACGGCGCCCTGGTGTGCGTCGTCGAAGAGCCCAAGGACGTCCAGGCCGTCGAACGCACCCGCGAATTCCGCGGCCGCTACCACGTGCTGGGCGGGGCGCTGGATCCGCTGTCGGGCATCGGCCCTGAGCAGCTGCGGATCCGTGAGCTGCTGACCCGGATCGGGGAACGGGTCGACGACGTCGAGATCACCGAGGTGATCATCGCCACCGACCCCAACACCGAGGGAGAGGCGACCGCGACCTACCTGGTGCGGATGCTGCGCGACATCCCCGGGCTGACGGTGACGCGGATCGCCTCAGGTCTGCCGATGGGCGGGGACTTGGAATTCGCCGACGAGCTGACGCTGGGCCGTGCGCTCACCGGCCGTCGCGCCATGGTCTGATCTCGTTGTTCGCGCCGAGCCGGTAATTCTGCAGGCCGTTACTCGCTTGGGTTCAGGGGGTAATTGCAACACTTCGTAGTAAGGAGTGTTCGGTGACGCGCCAATGGCAGGGGTTATCGGCTCGGCGTCGGTTCTGGGAGTTGATCGCTGCGGGATGGTCTTCAGAGGATGCCGGTGTTGCTGTCGGCGTGTCTGGAAGCTGCGGCTGGAGATGGTTTTGCAGATTTGGTGGCGTGAATCCACAACTGCAAGCGCCACAGGGGCGCAAGCGTCCGCGGCTGTCGCCTGAGGAGCGCGAACAGATCATGATCGGCACCTCACGAGGTGAGTCGATTCGCTTGATCGCTCATCGATTGAAGCGGGCGCCGTCAACGGTCATGCGCGAGATTGACCGAAACGGCGCTGCTCGCGGTCTGACCGGTCGCTATCGGGCTAAGTATCGGTTCGGGGCCCGCCAGTGCGGGTGGGATGCCACGTCGGGGTATTCGGCGCGGATCGCTCAACGCCGGAGCGAGGAACGGGCGCGCCGCCCGAAGGCCGGCAAGCTGACCCGCTGCCCGCAGTTGGCCGGCAAGGTGCAGGCATTGTTGACTAAGAAATACAGCCCGGAGCAGATCGCCGGCGAGCTAGCCAAGACCTATCCCGACAGCCCGGAGATGCACGTGTCCCACGAGACCATCTACCGAGCGCTTTACGTGCAAGGACGCGGTGAGTTACGCCGCGATCTGGTCACCTGCCTGCGCACCGGGCGCGCGCTGCGTCGACCCCGTAAGAGAGCTCGCGCAGGAGATGGTCGCAGCCGCATTCCGGGCATGGTCAACATCAGCGAGCGCCCCGCCGAGGCCGCCGACCGCGCCGTACCTGGGCATTGGGAGGGAGACCTCATCATCGGCAAGAACCAGGCCTCTCAGATAGGCACCCTAGTCGAGCGCTCCACTGGATTCGTGCAGCTGCTGCACCTACCCGCTAGCCGCCAGGCCGATGTGGTCGCCGAGGCCATGATCGCCAAAATCCAAGTCCTGCCACGAGATCTGTGGAAGACCCTAACCTGGGATCAAGGCCACGAAATGGCCGCTCACGGCCGTATCAGCCTTGCCGCTGACCTCGACATCTACTTCTGCGACCCACATTCACCCTGGCAACGCGGCAGCAACGAAAACACCAACGGCCTCTTGCGCCAATACTTTCCGAAGGGCACCGACTTATCAATCCACTCAGCTGCCTACCTCGACGAGGTTGCTGCCGAACTCAACAACCGGCCACGAAAGCGATTCGACTGGGACAGCCCCGCCAAGATGCTCGATCGGCTACTGTCGAGCGCGTCAACAGCCACTGTTGCAAGCAAACCTTGAATCCGCCTCGAACTTCTGCCGCAATTCTTCAGGCTCAGCGCGTCGACAGCCGCTCGCGGCGCAACAACTCGACCTCGGGAAGTTCCAGCGGTGGCAGGTCGCCGACCACCTTGCTCAACAGCCGATCGGCCAACTCCGGGTTGCGCGCCAGACACGGGCCGTGCATGTAGGTCGCGACGACGCTGCCCTGCACGGCGCCGTCCACGCCGTCCCCGGCCCGGTTTCCGGCGCCCTTGACGACCTCGCAGAGTGGCGAGGCCGCCGGCCCGAGCGTCGTCCCGCCGCGGTGGTTCTCGAACCCGGTGAGGCGTTGGGTCAACCCGGCCAGCAGCGGCTTGGCCACCACTTCGCCGATGGTGCGGGTGGGCTGCGGCGAGGTCGTCGCGTCCAGCAGGCCGACGCCTTCGACGCGCTCTCCCGACGACGTCTCATACCAGTGCCCCAACACCTGAATGGCCGCGCAGATGGCCAACACGGGCGCGCCCCGGTCGGCGGCGCGCTGCAAGCCCGGATGCCGGATCAGATGCCGGGTGGCCAGCCGCTGCGCATAATCCTCCGCCCCGCCGAGGGTGTAGAGGTCCAGCGACTCCGGCACCGGGTCGTCCAGGGTGATCTCTTCGATCTGGGCGTCGATGCCGCGCAGCAGCAGCCGTTGGCGCAAGACCAGCGCGTTTCCGCCGTCGCCGTAGGTGCCCATCACGTCGGGCAGCACCAGCCCGATCCGCACGGTCGAGTCAGCCATGACGCCCCAATGCCCGCTGCAGTTGCAAGAACGCGGTGTAGTTGGCGACGACCTCCACCCGCCCGGGCGGGCAGGATGCGATGGCCGCGACGGTGTCGTGCACCAGCGTGTGCTCGACGCCCGCGTAGCCCAGACGGACCGCCAGGTCGGTGCCGCGCTCGCCGGCGGCCACCACCTTGGTCTGCTCGAAGTGCTCGAACCGCACATCCCACAACCACGACAGGTCCTCACCGTCGGGCACCTGACCGTTGACCGCGATCACCACACCGGCCGCGTGCTTGTCCACCATCGACAGCGCCTCCTGCCAGCCGGCCGGGTTCTTGGCCAGCAGGATCCGGGCCTCGTGCGCACCCACGCGCACGGTCCGGTAGCGCCCGGCGACCTCGTCGACGCCGGACACCGCGGCCACGGCCTTGCCCGGGTCGGCACCCAACGCGACTGCGGCCGCGACGGCCTGGGCGGCGTTACCGCGGTTCACCGCGCCCGGCAGGGCCAGCTGCATGGGCAGGGCCAACCCGTCGGGGCCGTACAGGGTCTCCTCGTCGAACCACCACTGCGGGCTGGGCCGCTTGAAGTCGGCGCCGGTGGAATACCAGTGACCCTTGTCGCGGACGATGACCTCGCCGCTGCGCGGGCAGCTGACCGAGTCGTTGGCCCAGGAGCCGCCCGCGGCCACCCACACCACGTGGGGGCTGTCGTAGGCGGCGGAGGTCATCAGCACGTCGTCACAGTTGGCGACGACGACGGCTTGCGGGTGCCGAGCCAATCCGGCGCGCAGGGTGCGCTCGATGACGTTGATCTCCCCGACGCGGTCCAGTTGGTCGCGCGACAGGTTGAGCAGCACGACGACGCGCGGGTCGACCGCGTCGCAGACGTGCGGGACGTGCATCTCGTCGACTTCCAGGGCGGCCAGTTCGGCGGCGCGGTCGGCGGCGAGCGCGGCGACCAGGCCGGCGTCCATGTTGGCGCCCTCGGCGTTGGTGGCCACACCGCCCAGGGTGCCCAAGGCCGCGGCGGTCATCCGGGTGGTCGTTGACTTGCCGTTGGTGCCGGTGACGACGACCGTGCGCCGGCCCGCCCCCAGTTGGCGCAGGACCGAGCGGTCCAGCGTCATCGCGACCAGCCCGCCGATCATGGCGCCGGCTCCCCGCCCGGTCACCCGCGACGCCCACCGGGCGCTCGCTCCGGCGGCGAGCGCCAGACGGGCGCGGGCGGTGATCACGCGGGTGAGTTTAGAGGTGATCGCAAGCGCGGCGCTTGTCGCCGGGCGCAGCGGGTCACCTCCGTCGGGTCCAGAGGTGATCGCAAGCTCGGCGCTTGTCGCCGGGCGCAGCGGGTCACCTCGGGGATAACAACTCGACACGAGGCGTCAGCGAGCCGGCGATGTCGGTCGGACATGTCATCCTCGAGCCATGAACCGGATGTCCTGGGGTCGGCCGGCGCGCGAGCCGGACGAGGGATGGGCCGTGATCGACGTCGAGACCTCGGGCTTCAGGCCCGGCCAGGCGCGAGTCATCAGTATTGCCGTGCTCGGGTTGGACGCCGCCGGCCGCGTCGAGCAGTCGGTGGTCAGCCTGCTCAACCCGGGAGTCGATCCCGGGCCTACGCATGTGCACGGGTTGACTGCCGCCATGCTGGAAGACCAGCCGCGATTCGCCGACATCGTCGGCGAGGTCGCGCAGGTGTTGCGCGGGCGCACGCTGGTCGCCCACAACGTCGCCTTCGACTACGCCTTCCTCGCCGCCGAAGCCGAGTTGGCGGAGGCCGAACTGCCGGTCGACTCGGTCATGTGCACCGTCGAGTTGGCGCGCCGACTCGAACTCGGCATCGAGAACCTGCGGCTTGAGACCCTCGCCGCGCACTGGGGGGTCGCGCAGGAGCGGCCGCATGACGCGTTCGACGACGCCCGCGTGTTGACCGGAATCCTGAGCCCGGCGCTGCAACGCGCCCGGGAACGCGACGTCTGGCTGCCCGTCTACCCGGTGACCCGGCGCCGCTGGCCCAACGGCCGGGTGACCCACGAGGAGCTGCGGCCGCTGAAGTTGCTGGCGTCGCGCACGCCGTGCCCGTACCTCAACCCGGGGCGCTACGTCTCGGGCAGGCCGCTTGTGCAAGGCATGCGGGTGGCGCTGGCGGCCGAAGTGCGCCGCACCCACGACGAACTCGTCGAGCGCATCCTGCACGCCGGCTTGGCCTACACCGATTCCGTCGACCGCGACACGTCGCTGGTGGTCTGCAACGAAACCGTGCCCGAGCAGGGCAAGGGCTATCACGCGCTACAGCTGGGGGTGCCGGTCGTTTCCGACGCGCAGTTCATGAACTGCGTCGGATCCGTCGTCGGCGGTACCAGCATGGAAGACTTCACCGACGTCACCGCGCTCGACGATCAGCTCGCCCTGTTCTGACGCCGGGTCACGGGCCGCCGCGCCAGTGTTCGATGCGGTGATGGTCGGGAGTGAAGCCGTGCTGCACTCCCCACAGCACGGCTTGGGTGCGGCTGCTGACGCCCAGCTTGCGGTAGATGGTGCGGATGTAGGACTTCACCGTGTTGGGACTCAAGTAGGTGAGCCGGGCGACGTCGGCGTTGCTCTTGCCCTGGGTGATCAACGCCAATACCTCGGCCTCGCGGTCGCTGAGCCCTTCACCGCGGCCGGGCCAGTCCAGTCCCGGCGCGCTGCGCGCCCGCGGCGCCACGTCGCTGATCACCACCTCGCCCGCATGCACGGCCTCCAAGGCGGCGACCAGTTCTCGCGCCGGCAGGGTCTTCGACAGATACCCGTGTGCCCCGTGCTGCCGGGCGCTGTCGACGAGATCGGGGTGGAAGTTCCAGGTGTAGACGACCACTCGGTGCGCCCGAGGGTTGGCCACCAGCACCCCGATCTCCTCGTGGTCGGATTCGGGTTGGGCGAACGAGTCGTACAAGACGATGTCGACGGTGTCTTCGACCGGCATGGTCGAGTCGAGTTCGGCGATCACGACCCGGTCGCGGTAGGGGTCGAGCATGTTGGCGACGCCCTTCACGACGACGTCATAGTCGTCGACGAGCGCGATCCTGATCGGCGCGCCGGCAGCTGGCGGCATGCCGGCGACATTACCTCCCTAGGGGTGTATTGCCACCCCCCTTAGGGGTGGTCAACTGAGGTCGGCGTCGGGGGAACCGGGCCAACGAACAGTCGGCCCTCATCTAGAGGAAGGCTTGTCATGATTATTCTCGGCATCATCGCGCTGATCGTTGGATTCGTGCTCAAGATCTCCATCTTGTGGACGATCGGCATCATTCTCATCGTGGTCGGCGCCATCTTGTGGGTCTTGGGCTCCACCGGACGCGCCGTCGGCGGCCGCCGCCATTACTTCTGACCCCGAGCGGTCCGTAGCCGCCGGCCCCCGTTTCAGCCAGGCCGATATTTAGTGGTCACACCGGCGGGGGCCGGAAGCTATGTTGAACGCCATGCTGAGCGGGCGGGCGCGGACCCTGGCGGCCACGCTGCTGGGAGCCGCGCTGGCGGGCACAGCGTGCGGCGGTGCGCAGGCCGGGTCGAACGCCGAGGTGGTGCGGATACCCGCCGACTTCTGTGCGCTGCTCAGCGCGGCCGACATCAGCCGGGCGACCGGCCGGACGCTGCCGTCGCCGCGTCCCTTCAAGACCGGATTGGGCGAACAGGACTGTGAGTCGGTCCCGTCGTCGGGCGACACCGTCAGCTTCAACCTGTTCTGGGGCAACTGCGTGGACGGCAAGCCGCCCAACATGGATTGCCTCAACTCGGTGTCCGGGGTTTTCGCGACCGACAGGCAGCAGGCTATCGGCCCAGTCCAGCCGCTTGCGGGCCTGGGCGAGCAGGCGTTCTGCCTTTCCGGCCCGTTCTCGATGGTGCAGGTCCTCAAGCGCTGGTTCCAGGTGACCGTGGTGGCCGACACCTGCCCGCAGGCCCAGCAGCTGGCCGGAACCTTGCTGACCAAGCTCGACTAGCGCACCGCCCGGTTGACCGCTGACACCACCGCCCGCAGCGACGCGGTGGTGATGGACGGGGCAATGCCAACGCCCCACACCGTCTTACCGAAGATCGAAGCCTCGACGTACGCCGCCGCCTGGGCATCCCCGCCGGCGCTCATCGCGTGCTCGGAGTAGTCCAGCACCGCCACGTCGAAGCCGACGGTGCCCAGGGCGTCGACGAAGGCCGCCAGCGGACCGTTGCCCGAGCCGCTGATCTCGGTGTCCACTCCGTCGATCTTGACCGTCGCGGTGATGGTCGTCGCGCCGCTGTCATCCTCGGGGGCCTCGACGCGTTGCTTGATGCGCTCCAGCGGCCGCACCGGCGCGAGGTACTCCTGGGAGAAGGCTTCCCACATCTCCTTGGGCGCGACCTCCCCGCCCTCGCCCTCGGTGATCTTCTGGATCACTTGGGAGAACTCGATCTGCAGCCGTCGCGGCAGCGCCAGGCCGTGATCGGCCTTCATGATGTAGGCCACCCCGCCCTTGCCGGACTGCGAGTTGACCCGGATCACGGCCTCGTAGGTCCGCCCCACGTCCTTGGGGTCGATCGGCAGGTACGGGACCTGCCACAGCATGTCGTCGACATCGGTGTCGGCCGCGTCGGCGTCGAACTTCATTGCGTCCAGGCCCTTGTTGATGGCGTCCTGGTGACTGCCGGAGAACGCGGTGTAGACCAGGTCGCCGCCGTAGGGATGACGCTCGTGTACCGGCAGCTGGTTGCAGTACTCGACCGTGCGCCGGATCTCGTCGATGTTGGAGAAGTCGATCTGCGGGTCCACGCCGCGGGAGAACAGGTTCAGCCCCAACGTCACCAGGCAGACGTTGCCGGTGCGTTCGCCGTTGCCGAACAGGCAGCCCTCGATCCGGTCGGCCCCGGCCTGGTAGCCCAATTCGGCTGCGGCGACGGCGGTTCCGCGGTCGTTGTGGGGGTGCAGGCTCAGGATCACCGACTCCCGGTTGGCCAGGTTGCGGCTCATCCACTCGATCGAGTCGGCGTAGACGTTGGGCGTGGCCATCTCCACGGTGGCGGGCAGGTTGAAGATGATCGGGTTGTCCGGCGTGGGCTGGATGATTTCGCCGACGGCGTCGCACACCTGCTTGGCGTACTCCAGCTCGGTTCCGGTGTAGGACTCCGGTGAGTACTCGAACCGCCAGCGGGTGCCCGGGTACTTGACCGCCTCCTCCATGCACTTGCGGGCGCCGTCGGTCGCGATGGCTTGCACCGCGGCCCGGTCGGCGCGGAAGACCACGCGGCGCTGCAGGATCGAGGTCGAGTTGTAGAAGTGCACGATGACGTTCGCCGCGCCTTGGCAGGCCTCGAAGGTCCGCTCGATCAGCTCGGGGCGGCACTGGGTCAGCACCTGAATGGTGACGTCGTCGGGAATGGCGCCGTCGGTGATGATCTCGCGGACGAAGTCGTAGTCGGTCTGGCTGGCCGAGGGAAAGCCGACCTCGATCTCCTTGTAACCCATGCGGACCAGCAGGTCGAACATGCGCCGCTTGCGGGCCGGGCTCATCGGGTCGATCAGCGCCTGGTTGCCGTCGCGCAGGTCCACCGCGCACCACAGGGGAGCGGTATCGATGACGCGGTCGGGCCAGGTGCGGTCGGCGACCCGGATGGGCTCGACTTCCTCGGCGAAGGGCCGGTACCGGGTGACCGGCATGGACGATCCCCGCTGCGGATTCCAGGCGGGCTGGCCGGGCCGCGGCGGACCGGCGGGTGTGACGATGGTGCGTGCTGACGTGAACGAGTCGGGTGAATCGGGATTAGTCACGGTTATTGCTCCGGGTATATGAGAGAAGGACCTCAGACCGGCGCATCGCGAACCCCCGCGACGGGAAGCCGGTCTGGATCAGACCCCGTCGCGGCGTCCGAGGAGGAGCACCCGCTGCACGGTGTGAACTCTACCGCGATCCACGCTGCGGCCAAAACCGCGCCGAACGTGCGCTGGCGGCTTCGATTGTGCGTGCATGGCGGCGAATGCCGGGAAAGGTCGCCGCTGCCTCACTCCCGAAGCCGTGAGCTCACACGCGAGGCCCTGCCGTAACTGCGGCCATCGCCACATCATTACGAAATGCGCCGCCACGTATCCTGTTGTGGACTTATAGCCAGCGCTAGACGCGGACTCTCCTGGTAGCGGAAGGGAAATAGTGGCGCTCGTCGTGCAAAAGTACGGCGGATCCTCGGTGGCCGACGCCGACCGGATTCGTCGTGTCGCGGAGCGCATCGTCGAGACAAAGAAGCAGGGCCATGACGTGGTTGTGGTCGTTTCGGCGATGGGTGATACCACCGATGACTTGCTGGACTTGGCGCAGCAGGTATGCCCGATCCCGCCGCCGCGGGAACTCGACATGCTGCTGACGGCCGGTGAACGGATCTCCAACGCGCTGGTGGCAATGGCCATCGAATCGCTCGGCGCGCAAGCGCGGTCGTTCACCGGGTCGCAGGCCGGGGTCATCACCACCGGCACCCACGGCAACGCCAAGATCATCGAAGTCACGCCCGGCCGGCTGCAGGCCGCGCTCGACGAAGGACGGATCGTTCTGGTCGCCGGCTTCCAGGGCGTCAGCCAGGACACCCGCGACGTCACCACGCTGGGCCGCGGCGGTTCGGACACCACAGCCGTCGCGCTGGCCGCGGCGTTGGGCGCCGACGTCTGCGAGATCTACACCGACGTCGACGGCATCTTCAGCGCCGACCCCCGCATCGTGCACAACGCGCGCAAGCTGGACACCGTCACCTTCGAGGAAATGCTCGAGATGGCCGCCTGCGGCGCCAAAGTCTTGATGCTGCGCTGTGTGGAATACGCACGGCGCCACAACATTCCGGTGCATGTCCGGTCGTCGTACTCGGACAAGCCAGGCACCGTCGTCGTCGGATCGATCAAGGACGTAGCTATGGAAGATCCCATCCTGACCGGAGTCGCGCACGACCGCAGCGAGGCAAAGGTGACCATCGTCGGGCTGCCCGACATTCCCGGCTACGCGGCCCGGGTGTTCCGCGCGGTCGCCGAGGCCGACGTGAACATCGACATGGTGTTGCAGAACGTCTCCAAGGTCGAAGACGGCAAGACCGACATCACCTTCACCTGCTCACGCGACAGCGGTCCGACCGCGGTGGCCAAGCTGGACTCCCTCAGAGAGGAGATCGGCTTCACCCAACTCCTCTACGACGACCACATCGGCAAGGTGTCGCTGATCGGTGCCGGCATGCGCAGCCACCCCGGCGTCACGGCGACCTTCTGTGAGGCGTTGGCCGCCGTCGGGGTCAACATCGAGCTCATCTCGACCTCGGAGATCCGCATCTCGGTGCTGTGCCGCGACACGGAACTAGACAAAGCCGTTGTTGCGTTGCACGAGGCGTTTGGTCTCGGTGGCGAGGAGGAGGCGACGGTGTACGCGGGGACGGGGCGGTAGCTATGGGCGCAAAGGGTGTGTCGATCGGCGTCGTCGGGGCCACCGGTCAGGTGGGCCAGGTGATGCGGACCCTGCTCGACGAGCGCGACTTCCCCGCCGAATCGGTGCGGTTCTTCGCCTCGGCCCGGTCACAGGGCCGCAAGCTGTCCTTCCGGGGGCAAGAGATCGAGGTGGAAGACGCCGAAACCGCCGACCCGAGCGGGCTGGACATCGCGCTGTTCTCCGCGGGCGCATCGATGTCGCGGGTGCAGGCGCCGCGCTTCGCCGCCGCCGGTGTGACGGTGATCGACAACTCCTCGGCGTGGCGCAAAGACCCGGACGTGCCGCTGGTGGTGTCCGAGGTCAACTTCGACCGCGACGCGGCAAACCGGCCCAAAGGCATCATCGCCAACCCGAACTGCACCACCATGGCCGCGATGCCGGTGCTCAAGGTGCTGCACGACGAAGCTCAGCTGGTGCGCATCGTGGTCTCGACCTATCAGGCCGTCTCGGGCAGCGGGCTGGCCGGGGTCGAAGAGTTGGCCACCCAGGCGCGCGCGGTGATCGGCGACGCCGAGCGGCTGGTGCACAGCGGCGGCGCCGTGACCTTCCCGCCGCCGAACAAGTACGTCGCGCCCATCGCGTTCAACATCGTGCCGCTGGCCGGCTCGCTGGTGGACGACGACTCCGGTGAGACCGATGAGGACCAGAAGCTGCGCCACGAGAGCCGCAAGATCCTCGGCATCCCCGACTTGCACGTCAGCGGGACCTGCGTGCGGGTGCCGGTGTTCACCGGCCACTCGTTGTCGATCAACGCCGAATTCGCCCGGCCGCTGTCCCCCGAGCGGGCCCGTGAACTGCTGAAGGACGCCCCGGGCGTCAAGCTGGTCCAGGTGCCGACACCGCTGGCCGCCGCGGGGGTCGACGAATCACTGGTGGGTCGCATCCGGCAGGACCCCGGCGTGCCGGATGGTCGCGGCCTGGCGCTGTTCGTCTCGGGCGACAATCTGCGCAAGGGCGCCGCGCTGAACACCATCCAGATTGCAGAGCTGCTCGCCGCCCAATTGTGAGCTCGGCTCGCGCGGCCACGCTGACCGCTTTCGCGTGGGTGGTTGCCTCGCAATGCTTTCCCGTCGCGCACGCGGACCCTCCCGCGCCGATGCCCGAGCCGGTCGTGCAGCCGCTCGAGCCGGGTCAGGTGCTGCGGATCGGGCCGTCAGCCGGAACCGGTACGCCCACAAGGGATTTCAACGTCGGGGCGACGGACCTCTGCGAATTCATGGAGTTCCCAGCAGAAGTGCTGCAGATCTGCGGGGACAGCTTCCCCGGGCAAGGGGTGGGCTTCGGTCGCGACTTCGCACCGATCGCCTTGCGCGTCGACACCGCTTCGGTCGACGACCCCGAGGGTGTGCGCTACTCGGGCGTGATGGGCGTATGGGAGCCGTTGCTGGCCGATCCGACGCCGCCGCAGACCTCGCAGTTGCCCGCCGGAGTGGTGCAGATCAATCGCCGCAACTACCTGATGATCACCACGGCCAGAAACCTCGAGCCGCAGACTTCGCGGCTGGTGACGGCCGAACCCGCGCGCGGACGGTGGCGCACCGTACCGGGCTCGGCGCGCGAACCCGCCTACCAGGACGGACGCCAGACGCAGATCAGCGGTTACTACGACCCGATCCCGACGCCAGATTCACCGACCGGCTGGGTCTACATCGTCGCCAACAGCTTCACCCGCAGGCAGCCGGTGGTGCTCTACCGGGTCACGCCCGAAGCCTTCACCGACCGGGGGCGCTGGCAGGGCTGGGCGGCCGGACCCGACGGCGGTTGGAACAAGCCGCCCACACCGCTGTGGCCGGACCTGGTCGGCGAGATGAGCATCCGCCAGATCGAAGGCCAGACGGTGTTGTCCTACTTCAACGCCAGCACCGGCGACATGGAAGTCCGGGTGGCTCATGACCCGACGCAGTTGGGCACCGCCCCGGTCACCACGGTGGTACAACACGACGACTGGCCCGACCCCGCCGAAAGCCTGCCGGCCCCACAGGACAACCGCCTGGCGCAACCGTACGGCGGGTACATCTCGCCGGGATCGACGCTCGACGAGCTGCGGATTTTCGTCAGCCAGTGGAACACCCGGCCGCGGGAGACCGGCCCGTACCGGGTCATTCAGTTCGCGGTGAACCCGTTCAAGCCGGAGTGATCCGGTCAGCTTCGACGACAGCCTTGATGCGTTCCAGGGTGGTGCGCATGTCGCGCAGGTTGCGCCGCTTGCGCAGAAATCCCAGGAACGAGGTCGCCCGCAACCAGGCCGGCACCGGCACTCGAAACGACTCGGTCACGTCCGTGCCGTCGTCCGTCTGGGTGAATCGGTAATGCCAGGTGTTGACCGCTCGGTCACCGAGCAGCACCTCGAAACCGAACTCACGACCGGGGTCGCAGGCCGTCACCCGGCAGGTGGTCCAGTACACGGGCCCGATCTCGTTGCGCTTGACATGCCCGCGGAAGCGGGCCCCGACCGCCGGCTCGGTGGCACCGTCGAGCCACTCGGCGTCGAAAGTCTCCGGCGAGAAGCGGCCGGTATTGCGGACATCGGCGACCAGCCGCCAGATGGCCATGGCGGGCGCCTGCATGTGGACGGTCACTGCTCCCTGCACTGGCCAATCGTATTCCCCGCGCTCACAGCTGCTACATAAGTTGCGCATAGCGGCCACTACTGGTTTCCCCCGCATCATCTGTCTCATGAGCGAAATTTCTGACACCCCAACTGCGCGGACTTCGACCGCGGTAGCACCTGCGCCAGCCAACGCACCGGCATACCAGACCCCCAAGGTCTTCCGAGCCGCCGCGTGGGTGGCCATCGTCGCCGGCATCGTCTTCATCGTGTCGGTCATCTTCTTCACCGGGTTCCGGCTCGGGATGCACAACGGCGGCGGCCACCACGGCCACCACCACGGGCATCACGCGTTGTGGCACCGTACCGGCGGACCCGGCGGTGGACCCGGCGCCGTAACCGGCGGCGGAGGCCAGGGCGCCAACCCGGGCGCCGGTCAGACCGGTCCCGGTCAGGTGCCCTCTTCGGTGGCGCCCTCGGGCGCGCCGGCCCCCACACCCGGTCGGTAGAACACTTGCAACCAGTAGCCCGGTGCTCGTTTGACGAGCACCGGGCTACATCACTTCATAACAACTTTGTCTTGGTAGCCCTTTACGGTTGCCGCGACCCGGGCCATATTCGAAGGCATGAGTGAAACACCCGAATCCTCAACCCCGCCGCGTCCGGTCGCTACCGAACCCGCGCCGCCGCATCGCGGTCCCGCCTACCTGGAGAAGCCGCCCCGGCTGTACCAGGCCGCGGCATGGGTGGTGATTGTCGCCGGAATCATCTTCATCGCGTCGACCCTGTTCTTCACCGGTGCGATGATCTTCGGTCACCACCATCACCACCACCGCCACCACCATCACGGCATGTTCGCTCCGGGTGGCCCGGGCGGGCCCGGCCCCGGTCCCGGGTGGCAGTTCCGCTACCCCGGCCCACCGCCTCCGGGCATGGGCCCCGGCTTCCCCGGCGGACCGGGCGCTCCGGCCAACGGCGGCCCGGCCCCCGGCCCCAGCAGCGCGACACCCGCACCGGCGAGCCCCGGTCCCAGTACCGCGCCGGCTCGCCCCTAGCGTTTCGGCAAGGCTCGCCTTTCTTGATTCGTTCCAGAATCGGCGCATACTGGGCGCCGTGATCCCCCCTGTCGTCGGCCAGTGCATGTGGTCGGTGCCGTACCGCAATGCTGTTGCCGCCATTGATGTTTCGTTGATTTAGCCCTAGTTGACGAGGAGTACCGCATGACTCAGCCCTACACGACCACCGACGCCGGGGCCCCCGCGCCCAGTGACGATCAGTCGTTGACCGTCGGGCCCGACGGTCCCATCCTGCTGCAGGACCACTACCTGATCGAACAGATGGCCCAGTTCAACCGGGAGCGCATCCCGGAACGTCAACCGCATGCCAAGGGCGGCGGCGCGTTCGGCCACTTCGAGGTGACCAACGACGTCAGCCAGTACACCCGGGCCGCGGTATTTCAGCCGGGGACCAAAACCGAGACGCTGATCAGGTTCTCCACCGTGGCCGGCGAGCGCGGCAGCCCAGACACCTGGCGCGACCCGCGCGGCTTCGCGCTGAAGTTCTACACGTCGGAGGGGAACTTCGACATGGTCGGCAACAACACGCCGGTCTTCTTCATGCGCGACCCGATGAAGTTCCAGCACTTCATCCGGTCCCAGAAGCGCCTGCAAGCCAGCAACGTGCGCGACCACAACATGCAGTGGGACTTCTGGACCTTGTCGCCCGAATCGGCGCATCAAGTGACGTGGCTGATGGGCGATCGCGGGATCCCCAAGACCTGGCGACACATGAACGGCTACAGCAGCCACACCTACAGCTGGATCAACGCCGCCGGCGAGATCTTCTGGGTGAAGTACCACTTCAAGTCGGATCAAGGCGTCGACTTTCTGACTCAAGAAGACGCCGACCGACTGGCCGGTGAGGACGGCGACTACCACCAGCGCGACCTGTACGAGTCGATCGAGCGAGGCGAATTCCCGAGCTGGACGCTCAAGATGCAGATCATGCCGTTCGAGGAAGCTAAGACCTATCGCTTCAATCCGTTCGACCTGACCAAGGTGTGGCCGCACGGCGACTACCCGCTGATCGACGTCGGCAAGTTGACGCTGGACCGCAACGTCACCGACTACCACACCGAGATCGAGCAGGCCGCCTTCGAACCGAACAACATCGTGCCCGGCACCGGCTTGAGCCCGGACAAGATGCTGCTCGCTCGCGGGTTCTCCTATTCCGATGCTCACCGCGCCAGGTTGGGCACCAACTACCGGCAGATCCCGGTCAACGAGCCGAAGGTCCCGGTGCACAGCTACTCCAAAGACGGTGCGATGCGGATCAGGAACACCACCGATCCGGTGTACGCGCCGAACTCCTACGGCGGCCCACACGCCGACCCGGCCCGCGCCGCGGAAATCCGGTGGCAAGCCGACGGCGAGATGATCCGCGCCGCCTACACCCTGCGCGCCGAAGACGACGATTGGAGCCAGGCCGGCACGCTGGTCCGGGAAGTTCTCGACGACGACGCCCGGGAGCGCCTGGTGCACAACATCGTCGGCCACGTGTCCAAAGGCGTGAAGGAACCGGTGCTGTCGCGGGTGTTCGAGTACTGGCGCAATGTCGACGCCGATCTGGGCAAGAAGGTCGAGGAAGGGGTGCGGGCCAACTCGGGCCAGTAGGGCATGATCTTGCCCATGAGCATCGAAGTCGTTTACACCACCGCGTCGACGGCCAGCGGCGGCGGCCGCGACGGCCACGTCAAGTCCGACGACGGCCGCATCGACCTGGACACCCGGCCGCCAAAAGCCATGGGAGGCAACGGCGAGGGCACCAACCCCGAGCAGCTCTTCTCGGCCGGTTATGCGGCGTGCTTCCTGGGTGCGCTGCGGCTGGTGGCGGGCAAGTCCAAGATCAAGCTCGACGACGCCACCACGGTGACCGTCGAGATCGGGTTCGGCAAGGACTCCGACGGCGGCTTCGGTCTCACCGGCACGATCGTGGATTACCTGCCCGGGCTCGAGCAGAGCGTCGCCGACGACTTGGTCGGACAAGCCCATCAGGTGTGCCCGTATTCGAAGGCCACCCGGGGCAACGTCGACGTTGCGGTGTCAGCGAAGGTCTGATGCGCGCAGCCAAGGTGGCGGTCACTCTGGCCATCGGGGGCACGCTGGCGGTCCCGGTAGCCCAAGCCCGCCCGTCGGAGCCGGGGGTGGTGAACTACGCCGTCCTCGGCAAGGGATCGGTCGGCAACATCGTCGGCGGACCGATGGGCTCGGAGTCGACCTTCACCCGGCCGTTCCAGCCGGAATGGGTGGATGCGCCCGAGTGCAACAACTGGGCCGACGTCGGATTGCCCGAGGTCTACAACGACCCGGACCTGGCGTCGTTCAACGGGGCCACCACCCAGACGTCGGCCACCGATCAGACCCATCTGGTCAAACAGGCGGTCGGCGTGTTCGCCACCAACGACGCCGCAGCGCGGGCATTTCACCGGGTCGTCGATCGCACCGTGGGCTGTCCGGGCCAGACCACCGCGGTGCATTTCGACGACGGTTCCACGCAAGTGTGGTCGTTCAGCGGTGGCCCGGCGACGGCCACCGACGAAGCCTGGACCAAGCAGGAAGCCGACACCGACCGCCGTTGCTTCGTTCAAACCCGGCTGCGTGAAAACGTGTTGTTGCAGGCCAAGGTCTGCCAATCTGGCAACGCCGGTCCTGCGGTCAATGTGCTGGCCGGCGCGATGCAAAACGCGCTGGGACAGTAGCGGGTACGGGGACTCCCAGGGCGGCGGGAATATGTCGGTGCGATCTGGAAGATGAAGTGTTGGCGGCTGTCGCTAGGGATAGCCCGCGCAACCTAGGCTGCGAAAGACGCTCGTGGCCCGGAGGGATCGTGACATGACGTTCGGCGCAACCACCGCCGCGGCTTCCCCGCTGGGGAATGCCCGCCGCGATGACGTCGAGATGACCAGTTCGGCGGCCGCCGCGAAATACATCGCGGACGGATGCCTCGTCGATGGCCCGTTGGGACGCGTGGGCCTGGAACTCGAGGCGCACTGCTTCGACCCGGCGGACCCGTCGCGTCGGCCGTCCTGGTCGGAGATCTCCAACGTCGTCGACTGGCTGGGTCCGTTGCCGAACCGCAGCGCGGTCACCGTGGAACCCGGTGGTGCGGTGGAACTGTCCGGACCCCCGGCCGACGGCATCGTCGCGGCCATCGACGCCATGGCCGCCGACCAGGCCGTGCTGGGGTCGGCGTTCGCCGATTCCGGTTTGGGATTGGTGGCCCTGGGCGCCGATCCGCTGCGCCCGCCGATGCGGGTGAATCCCGGGCTGCGCTACCGCGCCATGGAGGAGTTCTTCGGCGCCAGCCACAGCGGGGCCGCCGGCGCGGCGATGATGACCTCGACCGCCTCGATCCAGGTCAATCTGGATGCCGGGCCGCAGTCGGGGTGGGCCGCGCGCGTGCGACTGGCACACGCACTCGGGCCGACGATGATTGCGATCGCGGCCAACTCCCCGATGATCGGCGGCGAGTTCTCCGGCTGGAAGTCCACCCGGCAGCGGGTGTGGGGACAGATGGACTCGGCGCGGTGCGGACCCATCCTCGGCGTCAGCGCCGACGACCCCGGCACCGACTGGGCCCGCTACGCGCTGAAGGCGCCGGTGATGATGGTGCTCGACCCGGACCCGTCGGCGGTCACCGATTACGTGCCCTTCACCGACTGGGTCGACGGCCGGGTGCTGCTGGGCGGTCGTCGACCCACCGTCGCCGACCTCAACTACCACCTGACCACGCTTTTCCCGCCGGTACGCCCGCGCCGATGGCTCGAGATCCGCTACCTGGACAGCGCTCCGGGCGAGCTGTGGCCCGCAATCGTGTTCACCCTGGTGGCACTGCTCGACGACCCGGTCGCGGCCGACCTGGCCGCCGAGGCCGTCGAACCGGTGGCCACCGCATGGGACATCGCCGCCCGCGTCGGCCTGGGTGACCGCCGCCTGCACACCGCCGCCAACCGATGCTTGGCCATCGCCGCCCAGCGGGTGCCCGCCGAACTCACCGACGCCATGCAGCGGTTGATCGTCAGCGTCGAGGCGGGCCGGTGTCCGGCCGACGACTTCTCTGACCGGGTGATCGCCCACGGCATCGCCCCGACCGTGGCCCAGTTGGCGCAAGGAAAGTCGTGACCACGCGTGAGAAGATCGCTGCCGACCTGCAGCGGGCCCGAAACCGCACGCTGCGGCTGGTCGACTTTGACGACGCCGAACTGCGCCGTCAATACGACCCGCTGATGAGCCCGCTGGTGTGGGACCTCGCGCACATCGGTCAGCAAGAAGAACTGTGGCTGCTGCGCGGCGGCGACACGACCAGGCCCGGACTGCTCCCGACGGCGGTGGAGGGACTCTACGACGCCTTTGTCCACGACCGGGCCAGTCGGGTCGACCTGCCGCTGCTCTCCCCGCAGCAAGCACGGTCGTACTGCCAGACCGTGCGCTCGGCGGCACTCGACGCCTTGGACACTTTGGCCGACGACGCCGACGACTTCGCATTTGGCCTGGTCATCAGCCATGAGAACCAACACAACGAGACCATGCTGCAAGCGCTGAACCTGCGGACCGGCGCGCCGCTACTGCAGGCGGCGGCCGCCTTGCCGCCTGGGCAGCCGGATCTGGCCGGCACCTCGGTGCTGGTGCCCGGCGGCCCCTTCGTGCTCGGCGTGGATGCCGCCAGCGAACCGTACTCCTTGGACAACGAACGTCCCGCCCACGTCGTCGACGTGCCGTCCTTCCGCATCGGCCGGGTACCGGTCACCAACCGGGAGTGGCGGCAGTTCATCGACGACGGCGGCTACCACCAGCGGCGGTGGTGGTCAGAGCGGGGTTGGCAACACCGGCAGAGCGCGGGACTCACCGCGCCGCAATTCTGGGGCCCCGATGCCGCGACACGCACCCGCTTCGGTTACGTCGAGGACATTCCCGCCGACGAGCCGGTGCAGCATGTCACCTACTTCGAAGCGCAGGCGTACGCGGCCTGGGCCGGTGCCCGGCTGCCCACCGAGGTGGAATGGGAGAAGGCCTGCGCCTGGGATCCGGTGACCGGCTCGCGGCGGCGCTACCCCTGGGGCAGCGCGGAGCCGACGGCCAAGCACGCCAACCTGGGTGGAGCGGCGCTACGTCCGGCGCCCGTCGGCGCCTATCCGGCGGGCGCCTCGGCCTACGGCGCCCAGCAGCTGCTGGGTGACGTATGGGAGTGGACCAGTTCGCCGTTGCGGCCCTGGCCCGGGTTCGTCCCGATGATCTACGAGCGCTACTCACAACCGTTTTTCGACGGCGACTACCGCGTCCTGCGCGGCGGATCGTGGGCGGTCGAACCGGCCATCCTGCGGCCCAGCTTCCGCAACTGGGACCACCCCATCCGGCGGCAGATCTTCTCCGGTGTCCGGTTGGCCTGGGACGTCTGATGTGCCGTCACCTCGGATGGCTCGGCGCGCAGGTGCCGGTGTCCTCGTTGATGTGGGATCCGCCGCAAGGGTTACGAGTGCAGTCCTATGCGCCGCGCCGGCAGAAGCACGGCCTGCTCAACGCCGACGGCTGGGGGGTCGGCTTTTTCGACGGCCAGATGCCGCGGCGCTGGCGCAGTGCCGCGCCGCTGTGGGGCGAGACGTCGTTCGAGTCGGTGGCGCCGGCGCTGCGCAGCCACTGCGTGATCGCCGCGGTGCGGTCGGCGACCGTCGGCATGCCGATCGAAGTCAGCGCGACCGCGCCGTTCACCGACGGACACTGGTTGTTGTCGCACAACGGTGTGGTGGACCGCACCGTGTTGCCGCTTCGTTCCACGGCTGAATCGCTCTGCGACAGTGCGATATTGGCGGACGAAATCTTCCAGCGGGGAATGGACAGGCTGGGCGATACCATCGCCGAGGTGGGTGCTGCCGACCCGCTCGCAAGATTGAACATTCTGGCGGCCAACGGTTCTCGGCTTGTCGCCACTGCGTGGGGAGACACCCTGTCGATTCTGCGCCGGGCGGACGGGGTGGTGTTGGCCAGCGAACCCTATGACGATGACCCGGACTGGGAGGACGTGCCCGACCACCATTTGGTGGAGGTCACAGGAGATCAAGTCAACATCACCGCACTGGACGGAAAAGGAATCAGATGACGCTGTCGCTGTCCAACCATCTGGCCGAGGACTCGGCTTATCTCGCGCTGCGGCGCGACGTGTTCGACGGCCTGCAGCAAACACCGAAGTCGTTGCCGCCCAAGTGGTTCTACGATTCGGTGGGCAGCGATCTGTTCGACCAGATCACCCGGTTGCCCGAATATTATCCGACGCGCGCCGAGGCGGCGATTCTGCGCGCGCGATCGGTCGACATCGCTTCGGCGAGCGGGGCGGACACGCTGGTGGAGTTGGGCAGCGGCACTTCGGAGAAGACGCGAATGCTGCTCGACGCATTACGGGGGCAGGGATCGCTGCGCCGGTTCGTGCCGTTCGATGTCGACGCCAACGTGTTGTCGGCGGCCGCCAACGCCATTCAGCGCGAGTACCCAGGCGTCGAAATCCACGCTGTGTGTGGTGATTTCGAGGAGCACCTGACCGAAATCCCCGGCGGTGGACGGCGATTGTTCGTCTTCTTGGGGTCGACGATCGGTAACCTCACGCCGGGCCCGCGTGCGCAGTTCCTCGCTACGTTGGCCGCCGTGATGCGCCCGGGAGACAGCCTGCTGCTGGGCACCGACCTGGTCAAGGACACCGACCGCCTGGTCCGGGCCTACGACGACGCGGCGGGGGTGACGGCGAAGTTCAACCGCAATGTGCTGTCGGTGGTCAACCGGGAACTCGACGCGGATTTCGACGTCGATGCCTTCGCGCATGTGGCGCGGTGGAACGCCGAAGAAGAGCGCATCGAGATGTGGCTGCGCTCGCAGCGCCAGCAGCGGGTGCGCGTGGGTGCCCTGGATTTGACGGTCGAGTTTGCCGCCGGTGAGGAGATGCTGACCGAGGTGTCGTGTAAGTTCCGCCCGCAGGCGGTCGACGCCGAGCTGGCCGAGGCGGGGTTGCGTCGCACGCACTGGTGGACCGACGACGCAGGCGATTTCGGATTGTCGCTGGCCGCCAAGTGAGCCGCCCCGACGAGCTGGCCGACCGCTGGCGAGCGGCGCGCCCGCCGTTCGCCGGGCTGCATCTGGACAGCGCGGCCTGCTCGCGACAAAGCTTCGCGGTCCTAGACGCTGTCGCCAAGCATGCGCTGCATGAATCGGAGGTGGGCGGATACGTCGCCGCGGACGCCGCCGCGCCCGTGCTGGATGCCGGACGTGCCGCAGCCGCAAAACTATTCGGAATGCCCGGTGCCGAGGTGGTGTTCACCACCGGCTCATTGCATGCCCTTGATCTGTTGCTGGGCAGTTGGCCGTCCGACCAGCGCACACTGGCCTGCCTACCCGGCGAGTACGGGCCCAACTTGGCGGTCATGGACGCCTACGGATTCGAAGTACGCACGTTGCCTGCCTTGGCCGACGGGCGCCTGGCGCTCGACGATGCGGCCTTTGAACTCGCTGACGACCCACCGGACTTGGTGCATCTGACCCCCGTGGCCAGTCACCGAGGTGTGGTGCAACCGCTGGCCATGGTGGCCAAACTCTGCGGCGAACTCGGGTTGCCACTGGTCGTCGACGCCGCGCAGGCCCTGGGTCAGATCGATTGCGCAGTCGGTGCCGACGTCACGTACTCTTCGTCGCGCAAATGGATTGCCGGGCCGCGCGGTGTGGGTGTGCTGGCCGTGAAACCCGAGCTGATGTCCCAGCTGACCCCGCGGCTGCCCGCACCGCAATGGTCGGCCGAGCTCTCAATCGCACAGCAACTTGGTTTCGGGGAAGCCAATGTCGCTGCGCGGGTCGGGTTTTCGGTGGCGTTGGGTGAGCACCTGGCCTACGGGCCGGACTCGATACGCGCCCGGTTGGCCGAACTGGGCGACACCGCCCGCAGCCTGCTGGCCGATGTCGGCGGCTGGGTAGTGGTGGAGGAGGCCGAAGAACCGAGCGCCATCACCACGCTCGCGCCAGTCGACGGAGCGGACCCCGAAGCGGTGCGCGCATGGTTGCTGGCCGAGCGGGGCATTGTCACCACCTACGCCGCAGTGGCCCGCGCGCCGCGGGAACTGACGGCCCCGGTGCTGAGGATTTCGCCGCATGTGGACACCACGGCGGCGGACTTGGAGGTCTTCGCCGAGGAACTGATCGCCGCCACTTCGGCCACCATGCCTTAGAGATCGGATGCATGGAGCGATCGCTCCTGGCGGACGGTACGGACCTCGGTAAAAAATCGAACTTTTTGGGCACTAAAGACGGTGCTTATTAGGCGCGTGTGCGGTAGCTTGTCGCTCCAATGACGCGCGCCGGCGTTGGGGTCGCGACCCCTGCGGTGGCCCGCGGCTCCACGTTTGAGTCTGCGAGAAAGGCTGCCGAATGAACTTCTCAGTGTTGCCGCCGGAGATCAATTCGCTCCGGATCTTCTTGGGCGCGGGACCCGCGCCGATGCTGGAGGCGGCGGCAGCATGGGACGGACTGGCCAGCGAATTGAGCACCGCCGCCGCATCATTCAACTCCGTAACCGCAGGTCTGGTCGGCGGCTCATGGCAGGGCGCGGCGTCGCAGGCGATGGCTGCGGCCGCGGCACCGTACGTCGGATGGTTGAGCGCAGTCACCGCGCAGGCCGAGCAGACGGCCGCGCAGGCCCGCACGATGGCCAGTGCGTTCGAAGCGGTGCGGGCGGCGACCGTTCATCCGGCGATCATCGACGCCAACCGCGCCGGGCTGCTCTCGCTGGTGCGGACCAACCTGTTCGGCTTCAATACCCCGGCGATCGCGGCGTTCGAAGCGGCTTACGAAGAGATGTGGGCCGTCGATGTGGCCGCGATGTTCGACTACTACGCCCAAGCCGCGGCTGCGGTTTCGACGTTGACGCCGTTCGCCCAGCCCCTGCAAGCGCTGGCGGGTCTGGCATCCCAGGTGGCCAGTGCGCCGGCAGCCGCCGCCGCGCCGGCCGCCGCGGCGACGCGGTCCCTGCAACTTTCCCTCGGCTGGGCCAATGTCGGCGCCGGTGACTTCGGTTTCGGCAACCTGGGCTCCGGCAACATCGGCAACGGAAACTTCGGCTTGTCCAACCTCGGGTCAGCGAATCTCGGCGATTGGAACATCGGCCTCGGTAATCTCGGTACCTCCAACATCGGCTTCGGGAACTTCGGATTCGGAAACCAAGGGTTCGCCAACTCCGGCAACTTCAATATCGGCTTGGGCAACACCGGTAACAACAACATCGGCATCGGCCTCACCGGCAACAACCAATTCGGCATCAATCTGAACTCCGGCGCCGGCAACATCGGCTTGTTCAACTCGGGCACTGGCAACATCGGGTTCTTCAACTCGGGTACCGGAAACTACGGTCTGTTCAACTCCGGAAGCTTCAACACCGGCATCGGGAACTCGGGTATCGCGAACACCGGATTCTTCAACCCGGGCTCGATCAACACCGGCGCCTTCAACGCGGGTGTGGCGAATACGGGTACTTACAATGCCGGCAGTTTCAATACCGGCGACGTCAACCCGGGCTCGTACAACACCGGTAGCTTCAATATCGGCAACACCAACACCGGCTATTCCAACTGGGGAAATTACAACACCGGCGCGTTCAATTCCGGCAACCTGAACAACGGATTCGGCTGGACCGGAGACCAACAGGGCGGGGTTTACTTCGCGGTCACCACGCCAGATATCCAGCTGCCGCCGGTCGACATCTCCAAGATTCTGGTGGGCGCGTTCAATCTGCCGCAGATCGACGTTCCGCCCATCCACATCGGTCAGTTCGTGTCGCCCGAGGCTTTGGTGAGCGCGTTCAAGTTGCCCCAGATCACGGTCCCGCCGATCGACATCGGGCCGTTCCTGTCACCGGTCGCCGCGCTCAGTGCATTCCAGACGCCCGCGATCACGTTGCCGTCGGTGAGTGTGCCGTCCGGCGCGACCTTGGCGAACCTCATGTTGGGTGCGTTCCAGACACCGGCGATCACCTTGCCGTCGATCAGCGTTCCGTCCGGGGCGACGCTGGCGAATCTCGCGGTGGGAGCATTCCAGCTGCCGGAGATCACCATTCCGCCGATCAACATTGCTTCCGGGCAATTACCGCCCATCAGCGTGGGTGGGTTCAGCCTGCCGCAGATCAACACCCCGGCGATAACGGTCCCGGGAATTCAACTGCCCGAGATAACGATACCGGAATTCAATACGCCGCTGATAAAGATCACGCCGTGGAGCTTGCCGTCGATAAGTATCCCCAATTTCACTTTCCCAACAATCAGCTTCCCGGACATCATCATTCCTGGTGGCGACCAGACACTGATCACGCTGCACACCGGGTTCGCGCTGGCACCTGATTACCAAATTCAGCTCGGAAACATCAACATCAATCAGATACTGCTGGGTAGTCAAAACCCTGGCTCCTTCGGCGGCTTCACCTTCCCGAGCATCGGCATCGGACAAATGACCCTCCCGACGCTGAACATCAGCAACAATGGTGGCCCATACACATTCCCGTCCATCGGAATCTCCGGCTTCACCATCCCGGCCCTGCAGATCAACCCCATCAGCCTGCAGCCCTTCGACCTGCCGCAGGTCAGCTGGCCGGCATTCTCGACGCCGCAGCTGACCATCCCGAGGATTTCACTCAGCGACTTCCTGCTGCCGCAACTGAGTTGGCCGGCATTCAGCACTCAGCCGTTCACCATCCCGCCGATCGGCATCGGCGACTTCCTGCTGCCGCAGCTCAGTTGGCCGGCGTTCACGACGCCACAATTCACCATCCCGCCCATCGGGATCGGCACCTTCAATCTCCCGCAACTCGCTTCGCAGGCGTTCAGCCTGCCCCAGATCGGGATTCCGCCCATCTCACTCGGCGCGTTCAACCTGCCGCAGATCTTCTCCGAAGCGTTCGACCTGCCCTCGTTCGGGATCCCGCCCATCTCACTCGGCGCCTTCAACCTGCCGGACGTCTCGATCCCCAGCATCCACCTGTACAGCCAGAAGCTCTTCGAATTCCAGATTCCGCCGGCCCCTGGCTTCGGCAACACCACGGACTCGATCCTCACCTCGTCGGGCTTCTTCAACACCGGTGGCGGCAACGTGTCGGGGTTCTTCAACAACGGCTCGAACGCCTCAGGGTTCTTCACCGGCAACCCGCTGGGACTCAACGGCGTCTCGGGCTACAACGTCTTCGGCGAAATCTCTTCGGGCATCTCTAACTTGGGCGGTGGCGTCTCGGGCATCGGCAACATCGGCACAGCGACCGTCAACAGCTTCGTGTCCGGCCTGGAGAGCATCGGCTCGAATCTCGCCGGAATCTTCCTGCAGAACTACTGAGCCGGTTTGTGCGCCTGCAGCAGATAGGCCGGGAACTTGATGCGGCCCTTCTCGTCGAGGTCGTGCGGCGGGAAGGCGATCGGGGTCTCGGGCACCTCGTTCGGGATCGCCGAGGCGTTGGCGTGGATGAAGGCCGGGCGGATCTCGTCGATCTCCCAGTACTTGCTCACCGCGGCGCGCAACTCCTCCTCGTCCACCTCGTTGGGCTTGGTCTCCAGTTCGGCGGGGAAAGCGCCCTTGGCGAACACCAGCACGTAATAGTTGGCGCCGGGGGCCGCCGCGCGATGCACCGACCGCAGATAGCCGTCGCGTCCCTCCACCGGCAGCGAGTGAAACAGCGTGCTGTCGATGACCGTGGCGAAGCGCCCGTCATAGCCGGTGAACGACGTAATGTCGGCTTGCTCGAAGCTGGCCGTGGTCAGCCCGCGTGTTTGTGCGGCCTTGGTGGCCGCCGCTATCGCGGTCGGGGTGATGTCGATGCCCACCACGGTGTAGCCCTGGGCGGCCAGCGCCAGTGACAATTCGGCGAACCCACATCCGGCGTCCAGCACGTCACTGCGGACCTTCCCCTCGGCGATCAACGCCGCCAGTTCGGGCTGCGGCTCACCGATATTCCAGGGTGGCGGACCCTCGAAGCCGGCTTCTCCCCGGTATGCGCCGTCCCAGTCCATAACCTCAGATGTCATGGCTCCCAACGTACGCGCCGCTAGACCGCCCAGCTGTGCACCGGCTCGTTAGCGTGCATGTGCTCGCAATACCGGCGCAGCATCTCGGCCAGCGCGGCCGGGCGGGTCAGCCCTCCCTCTTCGAGGGCCGCCACGGTGGCCACCTGCCAACTGGCGCCGTTGCGCCCGGTCTTGGCCCGTCCCTCGATCACCCCGAGGAAGCGCTCGCGCACCTCGACGTCGACCCCCCACCGGCGCAGACCGTCGTCGGCCATGGGCAGCAAGGCGTCGAGCACCAACTGGCGCGCGCTGACCTCCCCGGTCTCCGGCCAACGCATGCGCGCGTCGATGCCGTCTTTGGCCGCGGCCAGAAAATTCTCCTGTGCCACAACGAAATCCATGCGCGTCCACAACGGAGAGTCGGCTTCGGCCAGGGTGCGCAGCAGGCCGTAGTAGAAGGCCGAGTTGGCCAGCATGTCCACCACGGTGGGCCCGGCCGGCAACACCCGGTTCTCCAGCCGCAGGTGCGGGCGTCCGTCGACCACGTCGTACACCGGCCGGTTCCACCGATAGACGGTGCCGTTGTGCAAACGCATCTCGGACAGTTGCGGAGTGCGGCCGGCGGCCAACTCCGCGGCCGGGTCCTCGTCGGACACCTCGGGCAGCAACGACGGGAAGTAGCGGACGTTCTCCTGGTACAGGTCGAGCACCGAATCGATCCAGCGTTCCCCGAACCACACCCGCGGTCGTACGCCTTGGGTCTTCAGTTCCTCGGGCCGGGTGTCGGTGGATTGGGCGAACAGCTCGATACGCGTTTCGGCCCACAACCGATGGCCGAAGAAGTACGGCGAATTGGCGCCGAGTGCCAACTGTGGTCCGGCCAGCACCTGGGCCGCGTTCCAATGCGCCGCGAAATCGCCCGGCGACACCTGCAGATGCAATTGCATGCTGGTACAAGCGGATTCGGGAGCGATGGAGGCCGCCTGCCAACTCAGCGGCTCCGGACCGGAGATGTTGATCGGAATGTCCTCGCCGCGGGCGTTGAAGATCGACTCGTTCAAGGCGGTATAGCGCGTCGACTCGCTCATCCAGCCCTCGTCGAGATGCTCGGGCATCAGGGTGGGCAAGATGCCGATCATGACGATGTGACTGCCGCGGGCGTTGGCCTTCTGCTCGGCGTCGTTGAGGCTTCTGCGTACCTCATCCTCCAGGTCCAGCCCGGTGTGTCCGGGAAGCGGCCGTGGCGGAACGTTGAATTCGATGTTGTAGGCGCCCAACTCGGTTTGGTAAGCCGGATCGGCAATGGCGTCCAGCACGCGCCGATTCGACATGGCGGGCTGGTAATCGGCGTCGACGAGGTTGCACTCGATCTCCATGCCGGTAAGCGGGCGATCGGAATCGAAATTGGACCGCTCGAGCATCGTCTCGAAGACGTCCAAGCACAGTTGCACCTTGCGCCGGTACTCCCGCCGATGTGTGCGGTCATACGTGGTGCGCTTGACCTCTTCGCCCACACTGCGATGCAACAGGTTTACCGACCGCGACGCAACTACGCGCATCATGGACCATTACATGCAGTGTCGTATGTCACTAGCGAGGAGAGCCGTTGCCCGAGTCCTGTGAATTCGTAGCCGCCATCGATCAGGGCACGACCAGCACGCGCTGCATGATCTTCGACCACGACGGGGCCGAAGTCGCCCGTCATCAGCTCGAGCACGAACAGATCCTGCCGCGCGCCGGCTGGGTCGAACACGACCCCGTGGAAATCTGGGAACGCACGTCGTCGGTGCTGATGTCGGTGCTGAACCGGGCCAATCTCACTGCCAAAAACATTGCGGCGCTGGGCATAACCAACCAGCGCGAGACGACCCTGGTGTGGAACCGGCGCACCGGACGGCCCTATTACAACGCGATCGTCTGGCAGGACACCCGCACTGACCGCATCGCCTCGGCGCTGGACCGCGACGGCCGCGGCGAGGTCATCCGCCGCAAGGCCGGCCTGCCGCCGGCCACCTACTTCGCCGCCGGAAAGCTGCAGTGGATTCTGGACAACGTCGACGGGGTCCGCGATGCCGCGCAACGAGGTGACGCGCTGTTCGGCACCGCCGACAGCTGGGTGCTGTGGAATCTGACCGGCGGCCCGCGCGGCGGCGTGCACGTCACCGACGTGACCAACGCCAGTCGCACCATGCTGATGAATCTCGAGACGCTGGACTGGGACGACGAGTTGCTGTCGTTGTTCTCCGTGCCGCGCGAGATGCTGCCGTCCATTCAGCCGTCGTCCCCGGTGCTGCCGTACGGCGTCACCGTCGATACCGGTCCGGTGGGCGGTGAGGTGCCGATCACCGGGATGCTCGGCGACCAGCACGCGGCGATGGTGGGGCAGGTGTGCCTGGACACCGGGGAAGCGAAGAACACCTATGGCACCGGCAACTTTCTGCTGCTCAATACCGGCGAACAGATCGTGCGGTCCGACAACGGGTTGTTGACCACGGTGTGTTACCAGTTCGGCGACGCCAAACCGGTCTATGCGCTGGAGGGTTCGATCGCGGTGACCGGGTCGGCGGTGCAGTGGTTGCGCGATCAGTTGGGGATCATCAGCGGCGCCGCGCAGAGCGAGGCGCTGGCGCGTCAGGTCGACGACAACGGCGGGGTGTACTTCGTGCCGGCGTTCTCCGGGCTGTTCGCCCCGTACTGGCGATCGGATGCGCGCGGCGCCATCGTCGGGTTGTCCCGGTACAACACCAACGCGCATGTGGCGCGCGCGACGCTGGAGGCGATCTGCTACCAGAGCCGCGATGTGGTGGATGCGATGGCGGCCGATTCCGGGGTGCGCCTCGAGGTATTGAAGGTCGACGGCGGCATCACCGCCAACGACTTGTGCATGCAGATCCAGGCTGACGTGCTGGGGGTGGACGTCGTGCGGCCGGTGGTCGCCGAGACCACCGCCCTGGGCGCGGCCTACGCGGCCGGGTTGGCCGTCGGGTTCTGGGACGACCCGTCCGACCTGCGCGCCAACTGGAAGGAAGACAAACGCTGGACGCCGGCGTGGAGCGACGATCAGCGCGCCCAGGGTTATACCGGCTGGCGTAAAGCCGTCGAGCGCACCCTGGACTGGGTCGACGTCTCCTGACCCCCATGCCGCGAGCGTGCGTGTCTGTACAGCGACACGCCGGCAGAGCCGGCATTCTGCGCACGCTCGCGGCACACCGGGAGTGACTATTCCTCGCCGAGGATGCCGTAGATCTCCCGGCGGGCGTTGTTGACGATGTCGACGATGCGCTGCTGCTGCTCGGCGCTGGCGGTGTGCGCCGACTGTGCGACGGCCCCGAACAGCTGTCCGACCGCGGACCGCAGATTCAGCTGGCCCGGATCGACGCCCTCGGCGATCTCATCCCACGGGGGGCTGACCACTTTCTCGGCGGCGCCGCGCCCCTCGTCGGTCAGTTCGAACAGCTTCTTGCTGCCGTCGGACTCGCTGGCCCTGATCAGGCCTTCGTCGCCGAGTAGCTGCAGCGTCGGGTAGACCGAGCCGGGGCTGGGCCGCCAGATGCCGTTGCTGCGTTCGGCGATCTGCTGAATCATCTCGTAGCCGTGCATCGGCCGTTCGGCCAGCAGGACCAGGATGGCCGCGCGCACGTCGCCCCGCCGGCCGCGGCCGCCCCGCCGAAAGCCGCCGCGCCCTCCGCCCGGGCCCCCGAAGGGTCCGAAGCCGAAGCCGCCGCCGAAACCGGGCCCGAAACCGGGGCCGAAGCCCATCGGCCCGTCGTGGCCGGCGGCCTGGTCGCGCAGGTGCTCGAAGAATTCTCGTTTGGCGTGTCGCTTCGCGTCATGCAGAGCGCGCCGCTGAGCGGGGCCCGGCCCGAAACCGAAGCCGGGACGCCCACCGAACGGCCCGCCGGGAGGAATGAATGGGTTGTGCATGAGTGTCTCCTTGAGTTCTCTGAAGAAAGCGCCGAGTGCGACGCCCTCGGGTGTGTTACCTATGCATCACGATATATCGCTAACTATCGCTTCGCAATGTGGACTTCGGGCGCCGGGAGCGTCATCGCCGGTTTGCATCGCCCCGCGGCGGGGTAGCACCTGAGCAATGAACGGCGAGAATCACCACCTCACGTTGCCGACCGGTCCGGGCAGCGCCACGCAGCCGAGGCCGGGTGAGGGAGAGCCCGGCGTGGGAAATCGATCGTGGGTCAACTGGGTGTTGGCCCTGTTGACGGTGCCGGGCGCGGCGATCGTGATGTTGTTTGCGCTTGGGGCGGTGATGAGCACCGACTCCTGCATCGACAGCCAGTGCTCCAATCTGGGTGCCGGTGTCAACTTCGACGTGCTGTTCTACGGCCCGCCCTTCGTGGCCCTGGCGGTCATCGTCACCTCGGTCTTCACCGCCAAGAAGCGGGCCGGCATTGCGGTACCGCTGTGCGGGATAGCGCTGTTGATTGCCGACGTCGGCTTGCTCGCGTTGTCAGTGCAGCACTAGCTCGGGGGCGAGAAGCCGCCGGTGTTCGGCGGTTGCGGCGGTGGTCCGGGCTGTGCGGCGGCCGCCGGCCACGGCGACGGTTGCTGCCCCGGCCAGGGCGCGCTGCCGGGCGCCATGGGCGTGGGCCACGGCGTCGGTTGAGGCGCCACGGGCCGCATGCGGGCCAGTTCCCGGCGGTGACGTTCGGCGAGGACGGCCGCGAGCACCAACTGCGGCGGTACCCCGGGAGGTGGTGGCGGCGCGATGTGCGACAGCACATCGCTGGCGATCCGGTAGGCCATCTGGTCGCGCAGCGCTGGGGCGAGTTGTGGGGCGCGAGACAGGAATTGGCGGGCGACTTCGGCTTGCCCGGCGGTGAGCCCGGACAGCTGCAATGAGGACGCCCACCAGGTGAGTGCCGGCGGCATCAGCGGTGGCGGACCCAACCGGGGACCGCGTTCGCTGACGACGACGGTGCCGGCGAAGATGTCACCGATGCGCTTGGCTTTCGGCGACAAGATGCTGCAGATCACCGCCGGGCTTCCGAACAGCATCCAGATCTCCACCGACGACGCGAGCGCGCGAAACAGGGCCTGCCGGAACCGTTCCGGGCCGCCGTCGTCGGACACCACGCGCAGACCCATCACGATCTTGCCCACCGAACGTCCGCGCGTGGCGGTTTCCCAGCCCAGCGGATAGCCGATGACCACCAGCACCGTGAAGATGATCAGGAACGCGACCGTCAACGCTTCGTCGAACTGGCTCAGCGTGGCCGCCCACAACATCAGCCCGAGCAGATAACCGATGAACATGACGAAGATGTCGATGAGCGCGCTCACTGCCCGCACCGGCAACTGGGCGATCTGGACGTCCAGGACCACCGCGTCCCCGGTCACCACCTCCGACATACTCCGGAACGGTACAGGCTTTGCCGAGCTGGTCCGCTGGACTGGATCGGTAGGCTGCGCAGGGTGGACGTCGACGCGTTCTTGCTGACTCACCGCGCCACGTGGGATCGGCTTGACCAGCTGATCAAACGCCGTCGCTCGTTGAGTGGCGCGGAGGTCGACGAGCTCGTCGAGCTCTATCAGCGGGTGTCCACGCATCTGTCGATGTTGCGGTCGGTGTCGTCGGACTCGCTGGTGGTGGGGCGGCTTTCCAGCTTGGTGGCGCGGGCGCGCTCTGCGGTCACCGGCGCCCATGCGCCGCTGTCCAGCACGTTCGTCCGGTTCTGGACGGTCTCCTTCCCGGTGGTCGCTTACCGGACGTGGCGGTGGTGGCTGGCCACCGCCGTGGTGTTCTTCGCCGTCGTGGTGGTGATGGGCTTCTGGGTGGCCGGTAGCCCCGAAGTGCAGTCCCTGGTCGGAACCCCCACCGACATAGACGAATTGGTCAATCACGACGTGAAGTCCTATTACAGCGAGCACCCCGCGGCGGCGTTCGCGCTGCAAGTCTGGGTGAACAATTCGTGGGTGGCAGCCAAGTGCATCGCCATGTCCGTCGTTCTCGGACTGCCGATTCCGGTGGTGCTGTTCCAGAACGCCGCCAACCTGGGTGTCATCGGTGGGCTGATGTTTCAGGCGGGCAAGGGTGGCCTGCTGCTGGGATTGCTGCTCCCGCACGGATTGCTGGAGCTCACGGCGGTGTTCCTGGCGGGCGCAAGCGGGATGCGGCTGGGTTGGTCGGTGATCGCGCCCGGGGACCGGCCGCGCGGTCAGGTGCTCGCCGAACAAGGCCGCGGGGTGGCCTCGGTCGCGGTGGGTTTGGTGGCCGTGTTGCTGGTCGCCGGTCTCATCGAAGCGATGGTGACCCCTTCACCCTTGCCGACGTTCGTGCGGGTCGGCATCGGTGTGCTGGCCGAGGCGGCGTTCCTGTCCTACGTCGTCTACTTCGGTCGCCGCGCCGCCCGGGCGGGGGAAACCGGCGACATCGAAGACGCCCCCGACGTCGTGCCGACCGCCTGACGCGGGGCAGCGTTACAGCCGCCCCGTCGCCTTCATCGCCAAATAGCGGTCGGCCAGACCGGGCGCCAGTTCGGTGGGCGGTTCGTCCACCACCTCGACGCCGTCGCGGCGCAGTCGCGAGGCGATAGCGCGCCGGTCGTTGCGGGCTCGTTCGGCCGCTGCAGCGTCGTAGACCGCTGCCGCGTCGGAACGTCCGAGGGCCAACTCGTCGACGCGGGGGTCAGCGACCGCGGCGACCAGCACGTGATGCTTGGTTGACAACCGCGGCAGCACGGGCAGCAGCCCCTCGTCGAGCGCGGTGGCATTGAGGTCGGTCAGCAACACCACCAGCGAGCGCCGCCGGGTGCGCCGCGCGATGGTGGCAACCATTGCGCGCCAATCGGATTCGACGAGGGCCGGCTCGAGCGGGGCCATCGCGTTGACCAGCTGGGCCAGTAGTTCGGTGCGCGACGCGCCGAACACGCCGGCCCGGCTGACCCGGTCGTGGGCAAGGAAATCGACATGGTCCCCGGCGCGGGACGCCAGGGCCGCCAGCAGGAGGGCGGCGTCCATGGCCCAATCCAGCCGGGGCCAGCCGGCGGGGTCGGCGGCGGTGGGGTCCACGCCGACTCGTCCCGCGGCCATGCGTCCGGTGTCGAGCACGATGACCACCCGCCGGTCGCGTTCGGGCCGCCAGGTGCGAACCATGACGTCGGCGCGCCGGGCGGTCGCGCGCCAGTCGATGGAGCGAACGTCGTCACCGACGACATACTCACGCAGCGAATCGAATTCGGTTCCCTGCCCGCGGATCAGCGTGGGCAGCAATCCGTCGATCTCGCGAAGTTTGGCCAACCGCGACGGCAGGTGCTTGCGCGACAGGAAGGGCGGCAACACCCGCACCGTGCCGGGCACCGACTGCGAGCCCTGCCGTCCTGCCAGGCCCAGCGGACCGATCGAGCGCGCGGTGACCACCGCGGCACGCTGGTCGCCGCGACGCACCGGCCGCAGTGCGGTGTCCACCCGCTGGTGTCCGCCGGCGGGCAGGGTGAGCCGGTGGGTACGCGGCTGCGCCCGCGCGCTCGGCGGCCAGGCGTCGCGCACCTGACCGCGAAACCGGCGCCGTCCGTCGTTGTGGATCTCCAAGCCGGCGTCCACCGGCTGGCCCAGGCGTGCCGAAGAGTCCGGCGACCGGGCATAACGCAGGTTGCGAGTACTCGCCGCCAACCCGACGTCGACGGCCACAGCCGCCGCCAGCACCACCAGCAGGACCGCGAAAGCCCTTGCCGGCCACGGTGACACTGCGATCGGCAGCACACACAGCAGCGCCAGTAAGCCGGTGCGTCCGGTCAGGACCACTAGCGGGGCACCGCCACCGAGGCCAGGATGCCGTCCAGCACACCGTCGGGCGTGGCGCCTTCCAGCTCGGCTTCGGGCCGCAACATCACCCGGTGCCGCAGCGTCGGACGGGCCATGGCCTTGACGTCGTCGGGAGTGACGTAGGTACGCCCGGACAGCCAGGCCCACGACCGTGCGGTGCCCAACAGCGCGGTCGCCCCGCGCGGCGACACTCCCAACTGCAGCGCGGGCGAGGAGCGGGTGGCCGCGACGATGTCGACGATGTAACCCAGCACCTCGTCGGCGACCAGCACCTGGCGCACCGCCTCGCGGCCGGCGGCCAGTTCGGCCGGTCCGGCGACCGGACTGATCCCGGACAGATCGCGGGGATCGAAGCCGTGTGCGTGCCGGCCCAGGATGGCGATCTCGGCGTCGCGGGCCGGCAGGCTGACATTCAGCTTGAGCAGGAACCGGTCGAGTTGGGCTTCGGGCAACTGGTAGGTGCCCTCGTATTCGATCGGGTTTTGCGTGGCGGCGACGATGAACGGGTCCGGCAGCGCTCTGGGCTCGCCGTCGACGCTGACCTGACGCTCCTCCATGGCCTCGAGCAGCGCCGCCTGCGTCTTGGGCGGCGTGCGGTTGATCTCGTCGGCCAGCATCAAGTTGGTGAACACCGGTCCGGGTCGGAAGGCGAACTCGGCGGTGCGCGCGTCGTAGACCAGCGATCCGGTGACGTCACCGGGCATCAAGTCGGGAGTGAACTGCACCCGCTTGAACTCCAGCTGCAAGGCCGCGGACAGGGCACGGATCATCAGCGTTTTCGCCACGCCGGGAACGCCTTCCAACAGCACGTGGCCGCGGCACAGCAGCGCGATGACCAGGCCGCTGATCACTCCGTCCTGTCCGACGACGGCCTTGGCGATCTCGGTGCGTAGCGACAGCAGCGCCTCACGCGCCGAGTCGGCGGTCGGCGTCTGGGCGGGCGGGGACTGTGTCACGAGTGGGTGACCTGCCTTTCGATGTCGTCGAGCGCACGGGCAAGTTGTAGCAAGTCGCTGTCGGTGGCCGGTGGCGGGCCGAAGAGGTGGTAGCGGACGAACTCCGGATCGGCGCCGCTGCGCTGGGCGATCGTTGCCACCACCGCCGGCGGTGCCGCGCCCGCGCCGACGCCGAGGCGGGGCACCAGGCGCTGCAATGTCGCGGTCCGCAACGCGTCGGCGGCGCGGTCGCGGGCCCGCCGCGACCGGTAGAGCCGGCCGCGGCCCTCCACGGTCTCCGAGGCGCGCACCACGACGGGCAGCTCCTCGGCCACCAGCGGACCGACTCGGCGACCCTTCCACAGCGCCACCAGGATGACCACCAGCCACAGCTGCCAGACCATCCAGGTCACGTTCGCCGGAATCAGGTCGAAAATCGAGGTGGCAGAGGACTTCTCGCCTTCGATGCGCTGCGGTGCGAACCAGATCACCCGGGGGCGGTCGCCCACGAGGTTCATCGCCAGCGCCGCATTGCCCGCCTGGAGCAGTCCGTCATTGGTCATGAACTTGCTGCTGCCCACGACGGTAACGGTTCGGGTGCCGGTGCTACCCGAGTCCCGATAGCGGACCAGTGCACCGCCGTAGCAACTGGTCACCGGGATATTGCCGCTGGCCTCGTAGGTGTCGCTCGGTCCGAAGCTGACCGGTCCGGCCCGGGTGGCTTCGCGCAGCGAACAATTGGGCTGACTGTCGAAAGGATCGGCGGATCCGATGCGCAGGCCCGGGGTGAGTGCCGCGCGGGTTCGCGAGGTGGGGTCGACGAGCAACAGGTCACCGGGTGCTTTCGCCAGGCGGTCGAGAAGCGCCGTGTCGGTGAGGTATTGACTCTGGGCCACCAACAGCAGCGTGTCGGGACGCGCGGCGTTCTCCACGTCGGCGACGGTGTTGGCCACCACGACCTCCACCCCGGCGTCACGCAGCAGCGTCACCAGGGCGTGCGCGCCGGACGAACTGGTGGATTCGGGGTCCATCGTCCCGCCGGGTCGCGGTGCGGTCAGGTACGTGGTGAGGGCGGCGACCACGGTGATTGCCGCCAGCGCCAGCAGGATCGCCCGCCACGGCCGACGGCGCTGCGCCGGTTCCACCCGGGCGGCGGTCACCGGACTTGCGCCCATGAATCCGGGGCGATGAGTTTGTGGCCCGCTGAGTGCGTGGCCGGTGTGCGGGATCGCAGGTGGTCGTCGAGGTCGGCGATCATCTGGTAGGCGGCTTGGGTACCGGGCCGTTCGCCGTATGTGACGTCGTTGAATGCGGTTGCCGCTTCGGCCAATTCGCCCGCTAGGTGGGGTATGGCCGCGCCGGCATCGGAAGCCAACTCGTTGGCGGTGCGCCCAGGTGTCGGATCGAGCACCCCGGTCTCTTCGAGCTGGCGAGCGACGGCGCGCAACCGGTGCCGGATCGCCGCGGCCCAGTTACCCTCGGCGGCATAGCTTTCCGCGGTGGCTCGGTGCTGCGCTGCGGTGAGCTGACCGGCGTCGAAGAGTTGATGGTCACCGCCGCGGTGGGTCCGCATGGTGTTGCGCGCGATGTGGACGCCGACGATGACGGCGATCACGAGCAAGATGAGCAGCACGGTGACGGTGAACCACCCGCCGGACACCTGCGAGCCCTTCTCCAGCAACCGGTACAGCAGCTCATTGATCCAGTCGCTGAACGCCTTGGCGGGGGAGTCCTTTGGGTAGATGGGTTTGTTGAGCTCACGCTGCGCGGCCTGATGGGCGGCATCGCGGTCAATGTCGATGGAAGGCACTATCCGTAGGCCCCTAAACCGGTCTCGTGAGCCATAGGTTGTCGGTGGACTCCACCGCGGCCGGGCCGCCGGCCGCGCCGGTCTGCAGAACCAGGTCGAACGCTTCAGCGCGCATCCGCCGATCCATGTAGAGCAGCACGACCACTCCGGCGGTGAACGGCGCGGTGATTATCTGGCTGATCGCGCCGCCGATGCTGCTCAACGTGGTGCCGACGAGCAGCATGGCGGTCGACCCGCCGGCGGCGGTCATCAACTGGCCGACGAGGCTGAACGGCGCCGAAACGGCCCCACCGACCACACCCACCACCAGCGCCGTCAGCAGTCGGATGCCCAGCACCCGCCAGAAGCCGTTCCTCACCAGCGCGAACGACCGGCTGATGGCGTCGAGGACCGGCAGCCTTTCCAGCACGATCAGTACCGGGGCGAACAGCAGCACGGTGTACAGGTAGGCCAGCAGCAACCCCACCGCCAGCAGCAGCGGGAACCCCAGCAGCACCGCGGCGGCTCCGTTGGCGGCCACTCCCACACCGACCAGGATCACGATGACCAGCCCGACCAGCGCCACCAGCCCGGCGGCTTCGATCAGGGCCAGCCCGAGCAACGCGAGCAGGCGACCGCGGACCTTGGCCCATGCCTCCCGCACTGTGATCGGCGACCCGAACACCGCCCGCCCGACGATGACGGTGAGCATCCCGCTGAGCAGCATTCCGCCCAGCCAGGTCACCAGCAGGCCCCCGGCGATCGAGGCCAACCACGTTCCCACGACGCCGCCGGTCAATTCGTCTGGGCGGCTGTCGCTCAAGTTGCCGTAGGCGGCCAACGGTCCGAGCGTGGCCAGCAACGTGATGACCTGCATGACCACGACCACCATGGCGGTCAGGCCGAGCGTCGCCTTGGGATTGGTCCGGATGTAGCCCACAGCGCCGTTGAAGATGTCGCTGAGCGTCAACGGTCGCAGCGGGATGATGCCCGGCTTGGCCGCGCCTGGGATGAGCGGTGGACCGTACTGCGCACCATAACCGGGCACAGGGCCGTAAGCCGGCCCAGAAGGCGGCACAGGGCCGTAAGCCGGCCCGTAAGGCGGCACAGCGCCGTAAGCCGGCCCGTAAGGCGGCACAGCCCCGTAAGTGGGGGGACCGTATGGCGCGCCATGCGCGGGCGGCGGCCCGTACGCCGGGGGCGGGCCATAAGCCGGCGGCGGTCCGTAGGCCGGCGGGACGCCGTACGCCGGAGGGACGGGCGGCTGGCCAACCGGATAGCCAGGCGGCGGCGTGCTCACCGGGTGCGGCGCCCGTCGTCGTTCGTCATGGCCTCCATCCTGTCGGCGGCCGGGGCATTTCACAATGTGGGCCCGGCGGGCGAGTCCGGTGCTCAGCACTCGATCGCGTGGCGTCCCGGCGCGTAGCGTCTCAGCCATGGCGGAACTCAAATCCCGGCTCCGGTCGGATCTGACCGAGGCGATGAAGACGCAGGACAAGCTGCGCACCGCGACCCTGCGCATGGTGCTGGCCGCGATCCAGAACGAGGAAGTCTCGGGCAAGCAGGCCAAGGAACTCTCCGACGCAGAAGTGCTCAAGGTGCTGGCCAGGGAATCTCGCAAGCGCGGCGAGGCGGCCGAGATCTACACGCAGAACGGCCGGGGCGAGTTGGCCGCCAATGAGCACGCCGAGGCCCGCATCATCGACCAATACCTGCCCACACCGCTCACCGAGGCGGAGTTGGCCGACGTGGCCGACACCGCGATCGCCCAGGTTGCCGAACAGATCGGGCAGCGGCCCAGCATGAAGGAGATGGGTCTGGTGATGAAGATGGCCACGGCGATCGCCGAAGGCAAAGCCGACGGGGCGCGACTGTCCGCGGCCGTAAAAGACCGGCTTTAGCCTCGCCGCCACGGGGTACTCGGGGGGTTATGGCGCGTTTCGGCTATACCCTCATGACAGAACAGACCGGCCCCAAAGAGCTTGTGCGCGACGCGGTTTCGGCCGAGGAGCGGGGCTTCGACTTCGAAGTGTGCAGCGACCACTTCTCGCCGTGGCTGACATCGCAGGGCCATGCTCCCAATGCCTGGGCGGTGCTGGGCGCGGTGGCGCACGCGACCGAACGGGTGGACCTGTACACCTACGTCACCTGCCCGACGATGCGGTATCACCCGGCGATCGTGGCGCAGCAGGCGGCCACCGTGCAGATCCTTTCCGACGGACGATTCACCCTCGGGTTGGGTAGCGGCGAAAACCTCAACGAACACGTCGTCGGCAAAGGCTGGCCGACCGTCGAGCGCAGGCAAGACATGCTGCGCGAAGCGATCAAGATCATCCGTGAACTGTTCGGCGGCGACCTGGTCGACTGGCGCGGCGAGTACTTCCAGGTCGACTCCGCCCGGTTGTGGGACGTGCCCGACATCCCTCCCGCGATCGCGGTGGCGATGGCCGGGCAGCGGGGCGTGGACAAATTCGGCAAACTCGCCGACCACCTCGTCGCCGTGCAACCCGACAAAGAACTGGTCGACGCCTGGCACATCGCGAGACAAAGCGGTGGCTGGCCCGGCGCCGGACGGGTCATCGGCCAGATTCCGGTGTGCTGGGACCCCGACCGTGACGCCGCCGTCCAGCGGGCGCACGACCAATTCCGCTGGTTCGCCGGTGGATGGGCGGTCAATGCCGACCTGCCGACGCCCGCGGGATTCGCCGGTGCGACGCAGTTCGTGCGGCCCGAAGACGTCGCCGAGAGCATTCCCTGTGGACCGGACCTGGACGCGATCGTGGAGGGCGTGCGGCCGTACTGGGAGGCCGGCTTCTCCGATATCGCCCTCATCCAGATCGGCGGACCGAATCAGGACCAATTCTTGAAAGAGGCCGCCGAACCGCTGCTGGAGAAACTGCGCGCGGCGTCGAGTTGACGTTTGGTCAATTGCCGCAGGGGTATGGGTCCGAAATACGAAGGACGGCTGGGCCTGGACCACGACCCGGATCGAGTGAGACCGCCGGAGTTGTCGTCGGCGAGTGTCCGGCAGCGCAAGGAGCTTATAAATGAATGACACTGGGGCGAGCACGACGACGAAGCTGGTGAAAGGGCTTGGCGTGGCCAGTCTGGGCCTCGGCCTCACCGAGGTGCTGGCGCCCGGAAAAGTCACCGCGCTGGCCGGCGTGGACGACACGCAGCGGTCTCGTCTGGTGACGCGCGTGCTGGGAGTGCGCGAATGCGGCCACGGCACAGCGCTGTTGCTCGGGTCGGAAAAGTTGGTGTGGACCCGCGTGGCCGGCGACGTGCTCGACGTCGCGATGCTTGCGGCCGGTGTGGTCCGGCGCGGGCGGGGCCGGCGCAGGCGGGGCACCATCACCGCGGTCGCCCTGACCGCCATCGGCGCCGCCGATCTGTACGCCGCGCTGCGCACCACAGGCTCTGGTGGCGCGGCGGGGGGAGGCCGCCACGCGGGAGCCACCCGTCACCACACCTTGCGCGCCGCTGTCACCGTACGGCGCTCACCGCAGGACGTCTACGGTTTCTGGCGCAATCTGGAAAACCTGCCCAGCTTCATGTACCACCTGGAGTCGGTCTCGGCCGGCCCGGACGGCCGTTCGCACTGGGTGGCCAAATCGCCGGTCGGGCAGCCCGTGCACTGGGATGCGCAGATCACCGAGGACGAACCGAACCAACGCATCGCGTGGCAGTCATTGCCGGGCTCGGGAATTGAGAATGGCGGCAGCGTCGAGTTCCGGCCCGACGCCTCGGGGGAAGGTACCGAGGTCCGGGTGATGATCGGCTATCACCTGCCGGGCGGCGCGCTGGGCAAAGCCGCGGCAACGCTACTGGGTGAGTCGCCCGACCAGCAGGTCAACGACGACCTGCGCCGCTTCAAGCAGATCATGGAAACTGGCCAAGTACTGCGTTCCGACGGTTCACCGGACGGGACCGTCGCATTCCGGCAGATGCATCAGCAGAAGGCGCAACCGGCAGGCGAAGGAGCGCAGAAATGAAGGCCAACGTCTATACCGGGCGCAATAGTGTTGAGGTACAAACGGTTCCGGACCCCACCATCCTCAACGACCGCGACGCCATTGTCCGCGTCACCTCGACCGCCATCTGCGGTTCGGACCTACACCTCTACGACGGCTACATCCCGACGGTGAAGCACGGCGATGTGCTCGGGCATGAATTCATGGGCGAGGTCGTGGAAGTCGGCAAGGCGGTGACCAATTTGGCGGTCGGCGATCGGGTCGTGGTGCCGTTCCCCATTGCCTGTGGAGCTTGTTCGGCATGCGAGCGCGACCTGTACTCGCTATGCGAGAACTCCAATCCCAACGCCGGCATCGCCGAGAAGTTCATGGGCCATTCGCCGGCCGGCTTGTTCGGCTATTCGCACATGCTGGGCGGATTCGCCGGTGGCCAAGCCGAATACGCGCGGGTGCCCTTCGCCGACGTGGGACCGCTGAAGATCGACGATGATCTCACCGACGACCAGGCGCTGTTCTTGTCCGACATCCTGCCCACCGGTTACATGGGCGCGGAGATGTGTGACATCAAGCCCACCGACATCGTCGCCGTGTGGGGCGCCGGTCCGGTCGGGTTGTTCGCCATCATGAGCGCCTACCTGTTGGGCGCGGCCAAAGTCGTTGCCATCGACCGGGTGCCGTACCGACTGGACCTTGCCCGCAAGCTCGGCGCGACACCGCTGAACTTCGAGGAAACGTCGGTGCTGGCCGAACTGCAAGACATCACCGCCGGCCGCGGGCCCGACCACTGCATCGACGCCGCCGGTATGGAAGCCCGCAACGGCGTGACGGTGGTGGACGCCTACGACCGGGTTAAGCAGGCGATGCGGCTGGAAACCGAACGGCCACATGCGATTCGGGAAGCGATCATGGCCTGCCGCAACGGCGGCACCGTGTCCATCGTCGGCGTCTACGGTGGACTGATGGACAAGTTTCCCATCGGCTCGTTGATGAATCGCTCACTGACCGTCAAGACCGGCCAATGCCATGTGCAGCGGTACATGCGTCCCCTGCTGGAACGGATCCGCAACGGCGACATCGATCCGACCGTGATCATCAGCCACCACCTGAAACTCGACCAGGCGCCGCACGGGTACGAGATCTTCAAGCACAAGCAAGACAACTGCACCAAGGTTGTTCTCAATCCGTAGAGGAGTACGACAATGTCAAATGAACTGGACGGCAAGAAGATCGCCATACTGGCCGCGGACGGTGTGGAGAAGATCGAGTTGGAGCAGCCCCGCACGGTGTTACAGGAAGCGGGTGCCCAGATCGAGGTGCTGTCGCTGAAGGAAGGCGAAATCCAGGCACGTGAGCATGATCTCGAGCCGGCCGGCCAAATCAGCGTGGACCGCACAGTGTCCGACGCCTCGGTCGACGAATATGACGGATTGGTGTTGCCCGGCGGCACCGTGAACCCAGACAAACTGCGACTGGACGATTCGGCCGTCTCGTTCGTGCGCGATTTCGTCGAATCCGGCAAGCCGGTCGCCGCCATCTGCCATGGTCCGTGGACGTTGGTCGAGGCCGGCGTGGTGAACGGACGAACGGTCACTTCGTATCCGAGCATTCGCACCGACCTTCGCAATGCCGGTGCCAATGTGGTGGACGAAGAGGTCGCCGTCGACGGCAACCTCATCACCAGCCGCTCACCGAAGGATCTGGAGGCCTTCTGCTCAACGCTCGTCAAGCAATTGGCGCACGCCGCAGCGGGTTCGACCTCGGCGTGACCAGCACAATCCGTGGGTTTCAACTATGTAAATTGCGGGCATTAGAAACGCCATGCCGTGCTCGCCACGGCTACAGCCCAGCAAGTGCCGAGAAAGGCTCAATGTGACGACCACCTACCCAGCGCCGGGTGATTCTCTGGTCGCCGATCGGGTGTACCAGCCGCAATCTGACTCACACCTACTCGTCGACGCAATGCGACGTTCGGGACTTATCCCGCAGCGCAGGGTGCTCGACTTGTGTACCGGCACAGGGTTCGTCGCAATATCCGCCGCCGAAATGGGTTGCGCGAGCGTCACCGCCTTCGATGTCTGCCCACACGCGGTGCGCTACTCGCGCGGCAACGCTGCGGGCGCCGGGGTCGAGGTCGATGTGCGGCAAGGATCTTGGGAAGGGGCGATCGAGTACGGGCCGTTCGACGTCGTCGTGTCCAACCCGCCTTACGTGCCCACCCCGCCGGTCGATGACACCGACCTGATTCCGTCGGCGGCAGGCCCGTCCTGGGCGTGGAATGCCGGCCCGGATGGGCGGATGGTGCTGGATCCGCTGTGCGCAACCGCGTCAAAGCTGTTGTCCGACGGCGGGTCTCTGCTACTGGTGCACTCCGCGCTGGCCGGTCCTCAGCGGTCGCTCGATACTCTGCGGTCCACTGGGCTGGACACCTATGTTGTTGCCTCCGAATGGATCCCTTTCGGCCCGGTGATGACGGCGCGGGCGGCGTGGTTCGAGGAGACCGGTCAGATAGCCCCCGGCTGCCGGGAGGAAGAGCTCGTGGTGATCCGGGCGGACAAGCCGTGAGCACCACTCGAGTACAAGTGGTGCCCAACGGGCCGGTGCTCGTCTCCGGTCCCGCGCGGATCGAGATGCCCGACGGTGCCGTGGTGGAATCGGACCGCTTCATGGTGGCGATCTGTACCTGTCGGCGCAGTCAGGAGTATCCGCTGTGCGACACCAGCCATCGCAGATGCCGCCGGGTCAAGGCGCAGCAGTCCGCCTAACCAATTGGTCTGCGCAACGAGCTCTCACCGCGCTGCCAGGCGGCCATGAGGACATCGGCCAAGCGATTCTCCACTGCGGCGTGCGCACGGATTCCGAAGACGACGTCGGATTCCAGGTGGGGTTCGCGGGCCACCAGATCACCGACCACGTCGATGCGCACCACGTGTTCGTGGACCGCGTCCGCCTCGACGTGCTCGCGGTAGAACTCGATACAGGCCGGCGGCGCTTGCATCCGCTGCAATGCCTGCACCATGCGGCGCGATCCGGGCGGGGACGTGATCTCGGTTGACGCGAAGTGCCCCACCGCCGCACCACGCCACCGACGGTGCAAGCCGAACAGCGACATCAGATTGACCGCCGCCAACGCCTCGGCGGGCACCGCGTCCAGGTACGCCAGATATGTCGAATCCAGATCGGCGGCGTCCAGCAGGTCGGCGAAGAGCTGTTGGTGCATCTGCGGCCCGCGGCCGGCCCCGTATTCGTCGAACTCGATCGCCACGAACGCCGCCTTGGCCCGACCCGTCAGCCGTGGAATGGCGAACGCGTGCGGGTCGGCTTCCTTGAGGTGGTACAGCGACCTGTGCACGAAGTATTCGCGCATCTGCTCCCAGGTTCCGGTGTCGCGCAGATGGTAGGACGGACCGGTGCCATCGGCGGGTTCGATTGTCAGCGCTTCCATTTCGGCGGCCGCGGTGTGCTCCGGATCGATGGGGCCCACGTCGCGAAGTACACCGGCCAGAAAGACCCGTTCCAGTTCGGCGCGCAGCGCCAACAGGGTCGGGTTCCACTCCCAGCCCGGATCGACCGAGGCGAATCCCCGGTAGTGCAGCTCGTAGCACATGTACAGGGCCAGTTGTAGGTCCAACCCGTAGGGGTCGGAGTCACGCACGGATGCGGTGACGTGGCTGGACTGCTCCTGTGACGGGGTCCCGGTCAGCATCCGGCGTACCGCCATCGACAACGGCCCGTGGGCCGCAGGCAGGACGGGGTCGACGGCAATCGATGCGCGAGTCACAGTTCTTTGTACCCGGATAGCGGGTCGGCAAACGGGATCATCGGGTCAGTCCAGCGGCGTGGAAACGGAAAAGGCCATGTCAATGCGGGTCCCGTCGGCCGTGTTGGCGACGTCGACCGCGTCACTGATCGCCCTGATCAACGGCAGGCCGCGCCCGGAGTTGCCGGGGTCGGCCGGCGGTGTCTTCCAGGTTCCCCAATCGGCTACGCGGGCGCGGATTTCACCGTCGGCGGCGGTCACTTCGACCAGCATCTTTCCGGTGTCGTTGCCGCGGTAAGCGTGCTCGACGCAGTTGGTGCAGGCCTCGCTGATGACCAGGACAATGTCACAGGCTTGCTCCTGCGGTACGGCGGCGGCCCGCAGCCAGGGGGTCAGCTGACGGCGGACCACCACCAATTGATCTGGCGTGGCGGCGGTTTCAAGGCGAAGCGGCGCTAATTCGTGTCGGTACACCACCATTGCTACATCGTCGTCGAAACCGGCCGCCGGCGCCAACCGGTCCAGCATCGCATCGGCCACCGCGTCAACCGGTAGTCGCATCGTGTCGCCGAGCACCTCGGCGACCCGGGCCAGGCCCTCGTTCAGGTCTTCATGCTTGCGTTCCACCAAACCGTCGGTGAACAAGATGAGCGTCGAATCGGGAAGCAACGCATGCGACCCCTCTGGCCGAGAGTGGTTGCGGCGCACGGCAAGCGGTACCGACGTGGCGTGGTCCAGAAATGTCGGGTCGGCCGCGGGTGCGGCGAGTATGGCAGGCATATGGCCGGCGTTGCTGTATTCGAGCATCCCGGTGCTGATGTCAAGAATCGCCAAAAACACTGTGGTGCAATAGGCGTCCGGCGTGAACGACGCCGCCGCATCCAGCTGTTCGAGCAGCGTCGCCGGCCTGGCGCCGGTGAGCAGCAACGCGCGCGCCGAACTGCGCAGCTGACCCATGATCGCCGCCGCAGGCAGACCGCGGCCCACGCAGTCACCCACCACGATGCCGATCCGGTGGTTGTCGATCGGCAGCACGTCGTACCAGTCACCGCCGATCTCCAACGGCGGCACCGCCGGTTCGTAGCGCACGGCGAAGCCGGGCGGGGGCGTCACCGGCGGCAGCATGGCACGCTGCAGGGTCAGCGAGGTTTCGCGTGCGCTCTCGAATTGGCGGACATGCCCCACTGCCAGGCTCAAGTGGCCGATCAGCACCGTCACCAACAGCCGATCTTCGGCGATCACCCAGCGCGGCACCCGCAGTTCGAGCCACAGCGCAACGTCGGCGGCGCCGGAGAGCACTGCCACCATGCCTCGTGCCTTGCCCGGAGTATCCGGCCACTCGACGGTTCTGGCCGTCAGCGGCAGTTGGCGGCGTGAGTCGAGAAACACTTGGCGTAACACCGGATCCATTGCCCGCCAGCTTGTTTCGTGGGGTTCACCGGCCACTTGGACGATCGGTTCGCCGTCGCCGGGGGGCCAGGTAACCGCGATCACCCGTTGTACGTCCACGGCGGCGCGGCATTCTTCGAGGGTGATCTCCAATAATTCGCCCATGCTCTTGGCCACCCCGACAGCGGTGGCCAGTCGCAGTACCGCGCTTTCCCGGGCGGCGAAGGCGCGCTCGGCGGTGATATCGCGGATGGTGCCCACGTACACGTCTCGACCGGCACCGCCGCCCCGGACCGCGTTGATGCTCACTGCGACCCAGGCCAGATGACCGTCATGGTGGCGAATGGGCGTCTCGTACTGCGCGCTGCCGATCTGGCGCACCACCGCCATCTGCTGGGCAGCGGTCTTCTTGTCCATCAACCAGGGATGCGGCCACCGGTACGGCAAACCCTGCGCGGAATATCCGAGGATGTCGGTGAACGCGTTGTTGATCTCGGTGACCGTACCGTCGTGGTCGGCTACGAAGAAGCCTTCCTGCAGCGAGTTCACCACGGCGGTACGGAATCGGTCGCGATCGGCCAGGCCCTCGGCGCGGGCCCGCTCTTCGGCGTATCGCTTTGTCCCGTCGAGGAATCCGCGAGTCGCGATGTCAAGGGTCGCCAACGTCTGCAACAGAAACTCGAGCGCGGTGTCAGCGTCGCCGGCAACGGTCTTGGATCGCTCGTCGATCAGGCGGAAGTGGTTTTCGATGATGTCGAGGATGCTGATTTGGTCTTGCAGCGCCCGGCGGCCAAGCTCATGGCCGACGGCAAGGCTGTCCTCGTCGCGCGTCGCCAGATACCGGTGCAGCGCGGCGACGTAGCTTTGGTGAAAGTCGTCGGCGGAGGTCATGTCGAGATACCGCGATGACGCGCGGCGAGCACCATCGCGTCGTCGGTTTCCTTGGCGTGCTTGCCGAGTATCTGATCGGCGATATCGACCGCCGAGGCCGCGAAGTCAATATGGTCCAGGTGGTCATCGCCGATGCCGTCGCTGGTGATCACGAGCAGGTCGCCGAGGCGGATGGGAACCACTTGGGCGGGCCGAATCTCGGGGATCCGGAAGCCGACGATCCCCCCGGCCAGCCGGGCCGAGCTGCGGATCTGGGTTCCGGCCGCCGATTTGGCCACCAGGTGGGCGCTGACATTGCCGATCCCGGTCCAGCTCAACTTGTTGGTCTGGAAGTCCACCCGCGCTACCGTCATCGCGACACCTCGGGTGCCGCCCAACACGCGATGGCACAGCTGCAGCAGGACCTCGAGTCGTTCTGCGCGCGAACGGGTCAGGGTCTGCACCGCCATTGCCGCGGCGCTCGCGGCCGCGGCGCCATGACCGAGGCCGTCGAGCACGCCGAACAAAGCGCCCACCGGGCTGCCGTCACCGTCGATGTCGACGGCTACCTGCTGGTCGCCGCAGGACTGCTCGCCGGGGCGGGGCCGGCCCGCGCTCGCCCACTCGATGGGGCCGATCCGCCCACTGTCGCGCAGGGTGTCAGGCACGGGACGGGACCCACTTCCACATCTCGATGACCGTTCCCTGGCCGAGCGCGGATTCCACGATCAACCGATCCATCAACCGGCGCGCACCGGGCAGGCCCATGCCCAGGCCCCGCCCGGTGGTGTAACCGTCCTCCATCGCACGGTCGATGTCGGCGATCCCCGGGCCCTCGTCCTCGGCGCGCACGACCAGCGCTTTGCGGCCTTCCCGGTCAGCCACGCCAACGCGGACCGCGCCCCGGCCGGCGTAACTGGTGATGTTGCGCGCGATCTCCGAGATCGCGGTGGCGATCATGGTGACGTCGGTCAGTGAGAAGCCAAGCTCGAGGGCAAGTTCGTGGCCGGCTCTGCGGGCGGCGACGATGTCGTCGGGGTTGTTGATTTCGACCAATATGTCACCCGGCACCGTCGCGCCCGATCGTCGTTTTGCCCAACCCCAACCTCTTGTGCAGTAGGGCGATGCCCTCCTCGAGGTCGAGCGCCGTACTCATATCGTCGAAGGCCAGCCCCAACTGGACCATCGCGAACGCCACCTCCGGCTGCAGGCCGACGATCACCGTGTCGGCCCCGCGCAGCCGCGTCATGTGCGCGATGGTGCGCAAGGACCTGGCCGCGAACGAATCCATCACGTCGATGGCGGTGACGTCGACCACGATGCCCTGGGCCCGAAACCGGCTGACCCGCTCCATCAGGTCATAGCGCAGCCGCTCGGTGTCGGAGTCGGTGAGTGCGGCCTGCACAGTGGCGATCAAGATCGCGCCCTGTTTCAAGATCGGTACGGGCATGGGCAGCTCCGGTCAGTCTCGGTCGCCGGTGCTAGTCGCCGGTACGGGTGACTTCGTAGCCCAGCAGGCGCTCGGCCTCCTCGATGCCACCCTGCAGGTCACCGACGGCGTTCATCTTCGACAAGTCCAATCCGATCGTCACCAGTGTCAGCGCGATCTCCGACGACAAGCCGGTGATGATGACGCTGGCGCCCATCAACCCCGAGGCATCCACCGTTTGCACCAGGTGGTTGGCCACCGTCGAGTCGATGGTCGGCACACCGGTGATGTCGATGACCACCACTTTCGCGCGGTTGGCGCGGATCGCGCGCAGCAGTTGCTCGGTGACCTGCCGGGCACGCTGACTGTCCAGCACGCCGATGATCGGCAGAATCAGCAGCTGCTCGCGCACCTGCAGCACCGGCGTGGACAGTTCGCGGATCGCCTCCTGCTGCTGGCGGATGATGCGTTCACGTTCCTGGACGAAGCTGACGCCCACGGTGTTGGCGATGCGGTTGGCCGCCGGCTCGTACGCGTCCAGAACCCGGTTGAGCATGTCGAACTCGGCCTGATACTTCTCGAACAAGGAGCGCGCCAGCACGTCGCGGAGCAGCAGGACGATGCCCAGGACCTCGTCGGTTTCCACCCCGCGGGGAATGATCCGTTCCGACAGGTCGCGCGCATAGTCCTGCAGCGCTTCCACGCTGCCGGTCTCGAGCACCTCCACATAGTTGTCGTAGACAGCGGTCGCCTCGGAGAAGATTTCCTCGGGCGTCATCGCCGTCAGCAACTCGGCTTCGGTGATTCTTCGAGCCCACTCTTCACGCAATGCGGTGCGGTTCTGGCGCAGGTGTTGGACGAGCTGAGGCAGCAGACCTTCGCTGGAAACGGTCGCCGTGGCGTTCATGCTGTTGAAGTCCGTCGAATCTGACATTTGGCCTCCCAAGGCCTCCCAAGTGCCACGACGCGCTCGCAGGGCGCAACTCCTATGGGGGAGAGTAGCCTGATTCTCGACGTGGGACGTGTTGAGGTCTTCTTCTCGCGATATGCACCGCAGGTTAGGCTTGCAGCACGCTCGCCGCTTTGTGAGGCCCGGACTGAAGGATCGCCATTGTCAGCTCCTGATTCGATCACTGCCACCGTTGCGGACCATGACGGAGTTGCCGTGCTCAGTATCGGCGGCGAAATCGACTTGGTCACCGCTCCGGCCCTCGAAGAGGCAATTGGTGGCGTGGTGGCAGGCAATCCGGCAGCGCTCATCATCGACCTTTCCGGTGTGGAATTCCTGGGCTCGGTAGGCCTGAAGATCCTGGCGGCGACGTACGAGAAGGTCAGTGATGCGGCCGAGTTCGGCGTGGTGGCGCGCGGCCCGGCAACGCGACGCCCGATACATCTGACCGGTCTGGATCAGACTTTCCCGCTTTATCCGACGCTGGACGACGCGCTGACCGGTGTGCGCGACGGCAAGCTCAACCGCTAGCTATACCGCCAGTTGGTGCCATAAGTAGGTAACGGTTCCGTCACGATCGAAGATTACGATCTCTTAAGAACTCGCCGTCCTTCCTAAGAATTCTCAGCTTTCCCTTCCGAATTTGGCTGTTATTTAACAAGTTTTGCCACATAAGTTGCATTCGTCACGCGCCGGGGCGAGTAACTGCGCAAACCCGTGTTCGTTATCGGCGAACATCTCCGGGAATGTGTTTTCGCTTCCGCTACTTTGGATTTCGGGACGTTCGGGAGTCCTTTCATCAGATCGAGCTCAGTTCGCTCATTCGGAGGAACAAGACACCATGAATTTCAGCAGTATCGTCGCGCGTCGGCGAGTTGCCGGCGTCAGCGCCGGATGTCTGCTCGGGGGAATCGCTTTGGGAATCGTCGGCGCGCCGTCGGCCGCGGCGGCACCCGACTGCAGTCAGCAAAGCGTGAATGCCACCGTCTCGTCGGCAACCGGAGCGGCGCAGCAGTACCTCGCCTCGCACCCGGGAGCCAACGACGTGGTGATGGCAGCCTACGGTCAGCCACGCGGGGAGGCGGCGGCTAACCTTCGCGGCTACTTCACCTCGCATCCAAACGAGTACTACGACCTGCGCGGCATCTTGGCGCCCATCGGTGACACCGAGCGTCAGTGCAACGTATCGGCCTTGCCGCCGAACCTGGAATCGGCCTACCACGAGTTCATGGCCGGCTGATCCAGCACAACTGGGTGCCTACCCGCCACGACCCGCCACAACTTTCCCGTGGCGGGTCGTTTGGCTTTTCGGCGGTTCGCGACGGGCATCCGGCAGGGGCCCCAACCGCGGCCGTGGGCGTGCAATGATCTCCGCCATGGATGTCGACCATCCGGAGAACGACCAGCAATGGGACCACCGTGAGCGCGGCGAAACCGAACTGCAACGGCTCGACCGCAACTGGACCAGCCTGTTGCAGGAACTGCGCGTGGTGCAGACCGGCGTGCAGCTGTTGACCGGGTTTCTGCTCACGCTGCCCTTCCAGCAGCGGTTCGACATTCTCGGTGACGATATGCGGGTGGTGTACCTGGTGACCGTGGGGTGCTCGGTGGCCGCGACCCTGCTCCTCATCGCCCCAGTCGGCATGCACCGGCTGCTGTTCCGGCGGCACCGCCTGGCCGTACTGGTGTCGGCGGCGCACCGGTGCGCCTACGCCGGCCTGGTACTGCTCGGGCTCGCGTTGGCCGGGGTCACGGTCATCATTTTCGACGGAGTGGCCGGCTCGGTCGCGGGGGTCATCGCCGGCGTCTGCGCGCTGACCATGTTTGCCGTCTTCTGGCTTGTCGTCCCGTTACTGCTGCGCACCAAGGATGTGGAGCTGCCCGGTCTGTGAGCCGAAGCCGGTGCACAGGTGTGAAGCATTGGCTGCGTGGGTAACTCCCGTTTCAAGCTTCGACAGAAGCCCAGACGGCTCGACCCGAGGAGCGACATGCGGCTGCGTCGCAGCGTGCTCAGCAAGCCCGGCCTTACTCGCAAGCGCCGGGGCAAAGGCTTTGCCTACTACGGTCCCGACGGTGAATTGATCACCGACCCGGGCACTTTGCAACGCATCAAAGAACTCGTCATCCCGCCGGCGTGGAAGAAGGTGTGGATCGCCCCCTACCCCAACGGGCACATCCAGGCCGTCGGTACGGACGCGGCCGGCCGTCGCCAATACCTCTATCACCTGGCGTGGCAGCAGGAGCGCGCCGAGGAGAAGTTCGACCGGGTGCTCGAGATGTCCAAGGAATTGCCGGCGTGGCGTTCCCGAGTGGCCAAAGACCTTGCCGGCCGCGGTCTTAGCCGTGACCGGGTGCTCGCGCTGGCGCTGCACCTGCTGGACCGTGGCTATTTCCGCGCCGGGGGCGAGCAGTACGCCGAGGAAAACGAGTCCTACGGAATAGCCACGCTGCTCTGTGAGCACGTCACCATCCGCCGCAAGGCGGTGGGCTTCGACTATCCCGCCAAGAGCGGAGTGCGGCGCACCTTGGAGATCGAGGACCCCGAAGTGGTCCGTGCGGTGCGTGCGCTGTTGCGTCGCCCCGACCGTACCGAGCGACTGCTGGTGTGCCACACCGCATCCGGATGGGCGGACGTCAAAGCCGACGACCTCAACGCACGATTCAAAGAACTGGTTGGGGAAAACTACAGCGTCAAAGATCTACGAACCTGGCATGGCACGGTATTGGCCGCCGCGGCGTTCGCCGATGCCGACCCACCAGTGAACCAGCGGGTGATCAAGCGGGTCGAGTCCGCCGTGATGAAAGAGGTGTCCGAAGGACTGGGCAATACGCCGGCGGTCGCTCGAGGTTCGTATGTGGATCCCCGCGTGGTCACCGGTTACGAGCGGGGCATGACGATCGCCGGTGCGGTGCGCCGCGCGGAGCGTGAGCGTCGACCCGATGTCGCGCAGGAGATCGTGGAGAAGGCGACCCGGATGCTGATCCGCCGGGTCGCCAAAGGCGAAGGATCAGCCGCCTCGCCTGCGCTGGCGAAGACCGCCTGAGTTCGTCTGCTTTCTTAACTGTCCGCATTATGAAGTAGTTGTGCGGGCATCGCGACCACAGGGTTTCCCGCGACGACCGCTGAGAATGGTCGGATGAGCGCGCTGATGCACGGCTACCAACCGGGCAGCTTCACGCCGACCGCCGATTTGCTCCTCTCACACGCCCATCGACGACAAAGGGTTCTGAGCGAGTTGATCGATCGAGTGCGCCGGTTCCAAACCGCCTTCGGTTGCCGGCACCGGCTCATCGATACCAAGGCGAGGTTCCGACCTCACCGAGAAGTTCGAGGCCGACGTGCAAGAGCGGGTTCCTCAGACGGTGCTGGGCCGTCAGTGCGCGGCGGGCAGGGATCAATCAAGCCATGGGCATTGTGATGATGCGCTACGGGGTGGATCCCCAAGCCGCCTTCGGATTGCTGACGAGTTGTCGCAAAGCTCGAACATCAAGCTCCGGTTTTTGGGCCGAAGAAATCGTCGACGATGCGATGGCACGGCAGACGCTGCTCACCGACGCCGTGCACCCCGGTGGTCGACCACTGTCCGTGTACAGCAGGCGGTAGCCCCCGCAGAAGTTCAGGGCACTACCCAGTGTTGGCCACCTGCCGGGGCTGGACGGAATCCGCCTGACGGTAGATATTCAGCGCGTCCAGCGCGATTCGTTCCCAGTTGAACCGTGACTCGGCTCGCAACCGCCCCGCTGCGCCCATGCCTTCTCGTCTAAAGGGTTGACACTGAAGGGTTTTCAACGCGTCCGCGAACTCCCTAGGAACGTTCGGCGAAACCAGCAGCCCGGTGACGGAGTGAATGATGGTGTCGGTCAGGGCCCCGATGGCTACCGCGACCACGGCGACCCCACTGGCCATTGCTCGCAGGGCGGAGGTCGCGTCACCCCCTTGCCGAGGCGCGCACGCGACGACATCGGCCGATCGCAACAGCATGGGCAGCTGATCAGCGGCGACGGTGCCCAAGAAGTGCACGCGGTCGCGTACTCCCAGTTGGGCGGCAAGGCCGGCCAATGCGGCTCGGTCGGTATCACCGTCGGCGCTTGGCGCCGTCTCCACGATAACCAGCTCAGCGCCGGGAAGCTTGGGTAGCGCGCGGATAGTACGGTCAAACCCGTTGGCGCCAGAGAGATCTGGGCCAAAACACAGGATGCGATAATGGTGCGTTCGGTCTAGTGCTGGGCCAACCGGGCTGAACCGTGAGACGTCGACACCGGTCGATAGCACGGATAGCTTTGCCCGGTTACGCCGCAATCGCGCCAGCGTCATCAACTCATCGCTGCTGCCCCCGGTTACCCAGGTCGCATTCCGGACCAGTAGCGGCTCCAGGCGGGCTCTTTCGGTTTGTGAGGCATCGACGTGACTCGGACGCCACATCGCGGTCAGCCCACGAAAAGTCTGAACGGTCGGCGCGCCGTGGCGCCGGGCCGCGAGCTGCGCGGCCAAGCCGCCCAACCAGCCGTGCCCGTGCACGACGTCGGGCGGATTCGACGACCACACACTGGCCAACTCGCTCGCCCAGTCGCCAACGAACGGCAGCACTTGCGCCGCGGACTGCGGAGTGGCCGGCCCAGCGCATATCGGGACGACAGCGAAGTCGCGGTGGGCACCTGCTTCAGCGGAGGCGTGATTGGGCCGTCGCGGATAAGAGGTGACCTGGTGACCGTGACCTGCCAGCGCAGCGGCGAGCTGCTCGCAGCCATCACCGATCAGGTCATCTCCATGGACGATCGCAATCCGCACCGAGTTTCCCTCCTAGGCACCCACCATGGGCGCCTCGAACTGCGGGAATACCCGATGCTCAGCGGGCGAGAAACGCTCTGACGCCTAAGCTTCGTATATTGGACAGACTTCGCATAGCGACTGTCGTAATGCCCGGCACGGGTGTTAGTCGAGCACCTCCATGAGCAGCAGCGCGCCGCCCACCCCACGCTCGGTGGAGCGCCCTACCGTTTTCCAGCCTAGGGAACCATGCCTCGCACCGATATAGGCCCGGGGATCGATCTCGCTTGAAGTTGACGTTTAGCGAATAACGTAAAGGGTATTCGGAGCGCCATGTTGGAGCCTGGTGCTGCCCAAAAAGCGCCCAGAAATGTCCTGGTGTGGCATGTGCATGGCTCCTGGACACAGGCTTTCGTCGCGGGGGCGCACCGCTATCTGATTCCGGTTGCTGCCGATCGGGGCAGCGGCGGCATCGGCTTGGCCGGCCGGTCGTGGCCCAACGCGCGCGAGGTAGCGCTCGAAGAGTTGAGGCAATGCGACATCGATCTTGTGGTGCTGCAGCGCCCGGAAGAGGTAGAGCTGTTGGCGCAGTGGGCTGGTCGACGCGCTGGTGTCGATTTGCCGGCTGTCTACGTCGAGCACAATGCACCCCGCCCGCATGCCGAGCGCAGTCGCCATCCACTTGCCGACCAAAGCGATATCCCGCTCATCCACGTCACCGACTTCAACCGGCTGATGTGGGACAACGGGTCGGCGCCGACTCAGGTGATAGATCACGGGATGGCCGACCCGGGCCAGCTGTACACGGGCGACATCCCGCGGGTCGCCGCCATGATCAACGAGCCGGTGCGCCGCGCCCGTACGGTCGGCACTGATTTGTTGCAGCCGTTGTCGGCCTATGGCCAGATTGACGTCTGGGGTATGGGCACCGAAGCGCTGAGCGCAGATAACGGCGCGGTCATCGGCCGTGGTGATGTGGCCGCCCCGCAGCTGTGGACGCAGGTCGCCCGCCGCCGGGTGTATTTGCACACGGCCCGCTGGACTTCGCTGGGGCTGTCGCTGGTCGAGGCGATGTTCTTGGGCATGCCGGTGGTAGCGGTGGGTACCACGATGGCTCCCTTCGTCGTGCCGACCGAGGCAGGTGTGGTGAGTGCCGACGTGTGCGCGCTCGGCAGCGGAGTGCGTGAGTTCCTCAACGATCATGCGGCCGCTGTGGCCGCCGGCAAGGCCGCTCGCGAATTCGCCACTACGCGTTTCGGTCTCAAGCGCTTTCTGACCCAATGGGACGAAGTGATCGACCAAGTAATCGAGGAGCAGCGGAGTTGACGCCGAAGGAAGCCCGCATGAGAATCGCGATGATCTCCGAACACGCCAGTCCGCTGGCGCATCTGGGTGGCGTAGATGCCGGCGGCCAAAACGTCCATGTCGCAGAGCTTTCGGCGGCTCTAGCACGACGCGGACACGACGTAGTGGTCTACACTCGCCGCGATGATCCTGACCTGCCCGAGCGGGTGGAGACCGAGCACGGCTACGCCGTGATTCATGTGCCGGCCGGCCCGGCGCGGGTATTGGCCAAAGATCAACTCCTGCAGTATATGTACGCGTTCGGATACTACTTGGAAAACCACTGGGCAACGGAAACGCCGGACGTGGCGCACGCCCACTTCTGGATGTCCGGCCTCGCGACGCTGCGCGCCGCCCAACCGCATCACATTCCTACGGTGCAGACCTTCCATGCGCTGGGTTCGGTCAAGCGTTTGCACCAGGGTGTCGACGACACCAGCCCGGACTGCCGCGTCGACCTCGAGACGACGCTCGCCCGCGGTGTGGATTGGGTTGCTGCCACCAGCACCGACGAGGTATTCGAACTTGTGCGCATGGGCCGCGCTCGGTCCCGCACGTCAGTCGTGCCGTGTGGAGTGGACATCGACGCGTTCAGTACCGAAGGCCCGGCCGCCGCGCGCAGTGATCGCGGACGCATCGTTTCGGTCGGAAGGCTGGTGCCGCGCAAAGGATTCGAAACCCTCCTCCATGCCCTACCCGACATTCCCGACGCCGAGTTGGTCATCGTTGGCGGGCCGCAGCGGGCGGCGTTGGCCGACGATCCGTATGCGCAGCAGTTACAGCGGTTGGCCGGTCGACTCGGGGTCGCGGACCGGGTCGATTTCGTCGGTGCCATCAGTCGGGCCCAGATGCCGTCGGTGTTGCGCTCGGCCGATGTGGTCGCCTGCACACCGTGGTATGAGCCGTTCGGCATCGTGCCGCTGGAGGCCATGGCGTGTGGCGTGCCGGTGGTGGCCTCCGCGGTCGGCGGCATCCGCGACACCGTCGTCGACGGTGTAACCGGCCGCCTGGTGCCGCCCAAGGATCCGCATGCGCTGGCGCAGGCCATCAGCGCACTGCTTCGAGACCGCAAATCGTGCAAGGCGCTGGGGGACGGGGGACGGGAGCGGGCCAAGGCCCGCTACACCTGGGATCGGGTCGCCGCCGATACCGAGCGCGTCTACGAAAAGGTGGTGCCGGCGCGGCGAGAAATGACGGCAGCCGGCAGCCGGTCTGGGTAATGTTGTGGCTCAGTGGCTTTCCAGCAGTCGCACCGAGCGTTCGACCGGCTCGGGCAGTGGGTGTCGCTCCCGCAGGACGGCGGGCACTGCGGCCAGTGCCTCGAGCAGAGCCGCCGCATGCGCGCGGTCACGCACCGCCGCCCAGGCCAACTCGGCGCTTGCCCGCAGCCATCGGCTCGCAGGTCGGCGCAAGCCGGCGGTGAGCGCGGTATTGCGCCGAACGCGGGCCTGCTCCACCTTGCTCGGGTGCCGTGTCGGTGACGGCTGGTGGTATGCGACCAGCGATCCGCAGAAGCAGAGATCCCAGCCGTGCGCGGCCAGATCCCAGGACAGCAAGGCCTCTTCGCCGCGGAAGTGCAGGATCGGGCTGAACCCGCCGACCTCTTCGAACGCCTTCCTGCGCACCATTGCTGAGCATGCTTGGAAGCCCAGGATCGACGGGCCAGGCAACTGCGGGTCATGCCCGAGGGGGCTATCGGCGAGCAGAGCGACGAACGGATCGTCCTTTTGTTGGGGCCACATCACGGTTCGGGCGGCCAGCACCGCCACCGTCGGATATCGGTCGAAGACGGATTCGGCAAGCTCGATCGCGTCCGGTGACCACCAGGAGTCGTCGTCGCAGAAGGCGACATACGGCGTATCACAGTGGGCCACACCGATGTTACGAGCGACCGCACCTTCGTTACGGGCCAGCGGCACCACCGTCACCCGACCCGCGGACCGCTCGGCGATGTCGGTGGCGGCCGCTACCGAATCGTCATGTGAGTCGTTGTCCACCACCACAATCGGACACTTGGTGGTGTCCAACAGCCGTATCAAGACGGAGGACAACTCCGCGGCGCGGTCGCGCGTCGCGATCACGAAAGAGGTTCGAGATTGGTTGCCGGAGGAGGTGGCCACAATTGCATCGGCTACCCGGGATTCCCTACGCCAAACTCGGTTTCAGTATCGAATTGCGGGGTATGAAGTGCCGGTGCGTCAGTTATCGCGCGTCCTTATCACGGGTGGCGCCGGGTTCTTGGGCGGTCACTTGTGCAGTCGTCTGCTCGACTCGGATGTCGAAGTCGTAGTGGTTGACGACTTGTCCACCAGCCTGCCCGGCGCGGCGGACAGAATGACCGACCGGTCGGGCTATCGCCTTGTCCGGCAGAACATTTGCGATCCGGCGGTGATTGACACGATAGGCACCGATTTCGACACCGTCTTCCATCTGGCTTCACCCGCTTCACCGATTGACTACCAGCGGTTACCCATCGAGACGTTGCGTGTGGGGTCGGCAGGCACCGAGACGGCGTGTGCGATCGCCGAGCGTGGTGGTGGCCGGCTGGTGTTGGCGTCGACCAGTGAGGTATACGGCGATCCCGAACAGCATCCGCAGCGCGAAACTTACTGGGGCAACGTCAATCCGGTGGGCCCGCGTAGCGTATACGACGAAGCCAAGCGATACGCCGAGGCGTTGGTGTTCGCCTATCGCCGACTCGGCCGCGTCGATGCCGGCGTGGCGCGCATCTTCAACACCTACGGGCCCGGCATGCGTGCCGACGACGGCCGGATGGTGCCGACATTCTGCCGCCAGGCACTCGCCGGTGAACCGCTGACCGTGTCCGGCAGTGGTGCCCAGACCCGTTCGTTGTGTTATGTCGACGACACGGTCGCCGGTCTGATTGCGCTGGCGCGCAGCGACTTCAGTGGTCCGGTCAATGTCGGCAACCCGATCGAGTTGACGGTGCTGGCGGCTGCGGAGATCATCCGAGATCTGGCCGGTAGTGACAGCCCGATCGAATTCACCCCAGCCGCCGAAGACGACCCACAGCGCCGCTGCCCCGACATCACCGTGGCCCGCGAGCGTCTGGGGTGGGAACCACAAGTCGATTACCGGACCGGGCTGGCAACCACGCTGCAGTGGTTCCGCGACACCAGCGACGTCAACCGGGACTTCGTCTCGGTGCCTGAGCAGATGGCACGGTAGGAGGCAGTAGTGCGAATTCTCGGTGTCAACGCGGTCTTTCATGACCCGGCTGCGGCCCTGGTCGTTGATGGACAGGTGGTGGCGGCCGCCGAGGAGGAACGGTTCTCGCGGCGCAAGCACGGGAAACAAGCCGTTCCGTTCTCGACGTGGGAAGTGCCGGTGGCCGCAATCCGGTGGTGCCTGGAGCAAGGCGGAGTCGATGCCGCCGACATCGACGCCGTCGGCTATTCCTACGACCCGGCGCTGATGTACGAAGAACCGGTCGACCCGGCCGGACTGGACCGAGACTGGGAATACCTACGGACGCTGTACGCCCAACGCGCACCACGGTTCCTGGCTGCTGCCGTACCCGGTCTGAACCCCGCCGTCTTCCAGCACGTACGCCACCACGTCGCGCACGCGGCATCCACCGCACTGGCTTCACCGCACCCCGACACCGCCGTGTTGGTCGTCGACGGGCGCGGGGAGCGGACCTCGATGCTGGCCGGCGTATACCGCGATCACAAACTGGACGTGCTGGCGTCCCAGCCGTTGCCGCATTCGCTGGGACTGTTCTACGAAAGCCTCACCGAACACCTGGGATTTGCGCGGTCGAGCGACGAGTACAAGGTGATGGCGATGGCTTCCTACGGCCGACCCAGATTCGTCGACCAGCTCAAGGAGAAGGTCTACGCCTGCGGGGACGGCGGATTCCGCACCGAACCGATCGACTGGGACGCGCTGGCGCCGCAACGTCCGCCCGGCACGACAGAGCTCGACCCCGTCCATGCCGACCTGGCCTGCAGTGTGCAGCGGGTGGTCGAGGACGTGTTGCTGGAGCTGGTGGGCTGGCTGCGCGAGCGCACCGACGGAGACGCGCTGTGCCTGGCCGGTGGCGTGGCACTCAACTGCGTTGCCAACACCCGCATTCACGCCGAAAGCGGATTCGACCGGATCTGGGTCCAGCCCGCCGCCGGTGACTCCGGCACCGCACTGGGAGCCGCACTGAGCCTGGCCGCGGGGTTCGGTGAGCCGATCGCGCCGATGCCGACGGCGCAGTTGGGCCGCGGCTGGTCCGACGAGCAGATCAAGGCGACCCTCGACGAGGCCGCCGTGCGCTATGAACAGCCCGAGGACTTCGCCGGTGCGGTCGGTGACGCGCTGGCCGACAACCAGTTGATCGGCTGGTTTCAGGGGCGTGCCGAATTCGGGCCGCGGGCACTCGGTGGTCGCTCGTTGCTGGCCGACCCGCGCGCCGCGGCCAACTTGGAACGCCTGAACGCGGTCAAGGGGCGCGAACAGTTCCGTCCCGTTGCGCCAATGGTTTTGGCCGAACGCGCCGCCGAGATCTTCTCCCGCGGGCCGCTGCCCAGCCCGTACATGCTGTTCGTGCACGACGTTGCGCAGGCATGGCGGAACCGCATCCCCGCGGTCACCCACGTCGACGGCACCGCGCGGATCCAGACCGTCGAGCAGGCCGCCAACCCGCGCCTGCACGCGACGATCAGCCGATTCGCCGAACGCACCGGCGTTCCAGTGGTGGTCAACACCAGCTTCAACACAGCGGGCCGGCCCATGGTGGACAGTCCGCGCGACGCGCTCGAGGTGTTCGGCAGCTCACCGATCGATATGCTGGCGATCGGTTCCTATCTGGTCAGGCGGCGCCCGTGACCGACGGTTACTCGATCGTGATACCGACCATCGGCCGAGAGTCTCTGCGCCGCTTGCTCGTTGCGCTGGAGCAGGGGTCGGGACCCGAGCCGGACGAGGTGGTCGTTGTCGATGACCGGCCTAGGGCCGACGACGACCTTCCTCTTCCCGGCGGTTTGAACCTGCGGGTACTTCGCAGCGGCGGTCGCGGGCCGGCCGCCGCACGCAACGTGGGCTGGCGCGCCGCCTCCACACGCTGGATCTGCTTCCTCGACGACGACGTGCTGCCGCATCCGACGTGGAAGTCGGACGTGATCGCAGACCTGCAAGCCGCCGAGAAGACGGGAGCCGTCGGCTCCCAGGCCACGATTGAAGTGCCCACGACACCGACGCGTCAACCGACCGACGATGAACGGCGCACCCTGCGCCTGGCGCAGGCGCGCTGGATCACCGCCGACATGGCGTACCGGCGCGACATGCTTGTCGCCATAGGCGGTTTCGACGAGCGCTTTCCCCGCGCCTACCGGGAGGACTCCGATCTGGCGGTACGCATGGTGGCGGCCGGCGGAGAGATTGTGCGCGGCCGCCGGCGGTGCACGCATCCCGTCGCTGCGACCAACTGGTGGGCCAGTGTGCGGGCCCAGATCGGCAACCGCGACAACGCCCTGCTGCGGCGCAAGTACGGCCGAACCTGGCGAACCATGATCGGCGAGGGCCCCGGTCGCATGCCCGCGCACACCGCCACCACCCTGGCCGCCGCACTGACCCTGATCGCCGGGATTGCCCGACGCGGTTCGGCGGCCCGCCTCGGCGCGCTGCTGTGGCTGGGCTGTATCGTGGAATTCACCATCCGGCGCTGGCGCAGCGGTCCTCGCAGCGTCGCCGAAGCGCTGCGGTTGACGGTTACCAGCGCGGTCATTCCACCAGTTGCCGTGTGGCACCGCCTGGTTGGGGAGTGGACGTTTCGCCGGGCCCGGCGTGATCCGCCGCTGGCCGTGCTGCTGGACCGCGACGACACCATCATCGTCGACCGGCACTACCTCAACGATCCCGACGGCGTGCTGCCCACCCTCGGCGCCACTCGGGCGCTGGCGCGGCTGCGGCAGCGCGGAGTGCTGCTCGCCGTCGTCACCAATCAGTCCGGGGTGGCGCGCGGGCTGATCAGCCCGGACCAACTCACCGCGGTCAACGCCCGCGTCGACGAGGTGCTCGGGCCGTTCGACTCCTGGCAGGTATGCGTACACGGGGAGAGCGACGGGTGCGGTTGTCGCAAGCCGCAACCGGGGATGGTGCTGGCGGCCGCCGAGGCGCTGGCGGTACCGCCGGACCGCTGCGTGATGATCGGCGACACCGGCGGCGACGTGGACGCGGCGTTGGCCGCCCAGGCCGGCGCGGTGCTGGTGCCGACCGCGCGCACGCTGCCCGAGGAGGTCGATCGGGCCCGCGCGCACGCGCGCGTCGCCGCCACGCTCGAGGACGCGGTCTCGCTGGTGTTGCGGGAGTGGCTGTGACGGCCGCGCGTACCGCGGTCGTCGCTCGCCTGGACAGTGCGGGCGATGTGTTGATCACCGGCCCCGCGGTGCGGGCCGTTGCCGCCTGCCACGACCGGGTGGTGATGCTGGTCGGACCGCGCGGTCGGGATGCTGCCGAACTGCTGCCGGGGGTTGACGAAATCCTGGAGTGGCAGGCGCCGTGGGTGGACTTCGACTCCCCAGAACTCACCGCTTCGCACGCCGAGGCGTTGATCAAACAGCTTCGCGACATCGGGCCCGCTCGGATGTACATCCTGACGTCGTTTCACCAGTCCCCGTTGCCGCTGGCGCTGTTGGCGCGGATGGCGTCGGTGCCCTGGATAGGGGCGATCTGCGTCGACTACCCCGGCACCTTGCTGGATTTGCGGCATCAGGTGCCCAGCGGCATACCGGAACCGGAGCGTGCGCTGTCGCTGGTGGCCACCGCCGGATGCGCCCTGCCCGATGGGGACGACGGTGCACTGCGCATTCGTGATGTCGGCCCGCTGCCACAGCACCTGGCCGCACAGCTGGGGACTGACCCGTTTGTCGTCTTCCACCCCGGTGCCGCGGTGCCCGCACGGCAGCCCGGCCAACAGCGCAGCGCGGCCATGGTCGCGGCGCTGGCCGGGGCCGGGTACCGCGTGGTGGTGACCGGCGGTCCGGACGAGGCCGGCCTCACCGCCGCGGTGGCCGGTGACGTGGCGCTGGATCTGGGCGGCCGGACCAGCTTCGCCGAACTGGCGGCGGTGTTCGCGGTCGCGCGAGTGGTCGTGGTCCCCAACACCGGCCCGGCACATTTGGCCGCCGCCGTCGGGACTCCGGTGGTGTCGTTGTTCGCCCCCGTCGTGCCGGCCGCGCAGTGGAGCCCGTACACCCGGCGGGTCACCGTGCTCGGCGACCAGCAGGCGGCGTGCCGCGCCACCCGCGCCCGGGTCTGCCCGGTGCCGGGCCATCCCTGTCTAGACGGAATCAGCGACGCGGAGTTGCTGGCCGCGGTGCGGTTCAGAGGAGGAGAGCCATGATCGAGACGCATTTCGACGCGTTACGCGATGCGGTGGAACGCACCAGCGGGGAGGTGCCGCGGCTGCGGGAGTGGGGGCGTCACCTTGCGCAGGTCCTGTCCGGCGGAGGCCGGTTGTTGGCATGCGGAAACGGCGGCAGCGCGGCCGAAGCCCAGCACCTCACCGGCGAACTCGTCGGCCGCTTCCGTGAAGAACGAATTCCGTTGTCTGCCATAGCCCTACATGCGGAGACTTCCGCGTTGACCGCGATCGCCAACGATTACGGCGAAGAGGAGATCTTCGCCCGCGGAGTGCGGGCACACGGGCGTCCCGGCGACGTTCTGGTGGCGCTGTCCACCAGCGGCACCAGCCGCAACGTGGTGGCCGCGGTCAAGGCCGGCCAGGAGATCGGAATGCAGACGTGGGGACTGACCGGGCCCGCGCCCAACATGCTCGCCTCCATGTGCGACCAGGCGATCAGTGTGGACGCGGCGTCGACAGCGACCGTGCAGGAAATCCATCTGCTGTTGGTGCACGGGCTGTGCATGGCGCTCGACGATGCGCTGCTGCGCCCGGAGACCTCATGAAACCCCTTGTGATCATCGGGGATTCGATACTCGACGTCGATGTCGAAGGCACCGCGACGCGGCTGAGCCCCGAGGCGCCGGTACCGGTGGTCGACGCCGAGCGGACGGTGCAGCGGCCGGGCGGGGCAGGGTTGGCCGCGGTGCTCGCCGCCCGCACCGAAACCGAAGTCGTGTTGGTCACCGGCATCGCCGATGACGAGCCCGGGCGTCGGTTGCACGGTCTGCTCACCGACGCGGGCGTGCGCGTTCTGCCGCTGCCGATGACCGGAACCACCGTGACCAAGACCAGGATTCGGGCGCGGGGCCAGTCGATGCTGCGGCTGGACCGCGGCGACGGCCGACCGGCGGATCGTGAACTGGCGGCGGAGGTGACCGACGCACTGAGTGCGGCCAGGGCGATCTGCGTTGCCGATTACGGCGCCGGGGTGACGAGTCTGCCGGCGGTGCGGGCCGCCTTGACCCAGCTGACCGCCCGGATCCCGGTGGTGTGGGATCCGCATCCGCGCGGTGCGACACCAGTACCGGACTGCGCGTTGGTCACGCCCAATCAGGAAGAGGCGCGCCACTTCGGTGGTGACGAGGGGGACGCCGGTGAAGTGCTGCGCCAGAAATGGCTTGCCGGCGCGGTGTGCATTACCCGCGGCGCCCGCGGTGCGCGGGTGTACGCCGCCCAGGGCGGTGTCCGCCATATCGGCGTGCCGGATTTGCCGGTGGCGGGTGCGGCCGATGTCTGTGGCGCCGGAGACCGGTTCTCCGTCGCCGCGGCGGCGGCCCTGGGTTCGGGTGCCGACGCGATCGCGGCGGTTGAAGCCGCCGTGGCCGACGCCGCCCGATTCGTGGTCACCGGTGGGGCCAGCGCCGTCTCGACTCCGGTGACCGGTAGGGGTGCCGACATCGTGCCGATGTCGGCGCACGCCGAGGACTCAACCGGCGCTGACGCGATCGCCTTGGCGGAGCGGCTGCGGCGCAACGGGCGAACCGTCGTCGCGACCGGCGGCTGCTTCGACCTGCTGCACAGCGGTCACATCCGCCTGCTGCGCCAAGCCCGTGACCTCGGTGACGCCCTGGTCGTGCTGGTCAATTCCGATCGCTCGGTGCGCGCACTGAAAGGTCCGGGGCGGCCGGTGATGCAGGACGTGGACCGCGCCCGGGTCCTGGCCGCGCTGGCCTGCGTCGACGCCGTCGCAATTTTCGATGCGGCCACCCCCGAAGGCGTGCTCGAAGATCTGCGACCCGACGTCTGGGTCAAGGGCGGCGACTACACCGCCGATGATCTGCCGGAAGCCGACGTCGTGCGCCGTCATGGCGGCGAGGTCGTCATCTTGCCCACCGTTGCCGGTTATTCCTCCTCCCGCTTGATCGCGGCGGCGAACTCCGGCCGCGCCAACGACGAAAGGCACTGACATGACTGAACTTTCCACGACGTCCGACACCAACCCACTGGGGGCGGTCCTGATCAGCGGTGGCTCTTCGGGGTTGGGCGCCAGCACGGTGGCGGCGGTCGCCCGCCGCGGTGGGGTGCCGTTGGTGATCGACAAGAAGCCACCCGCAGCCGACGTGCCATGGGCGCCCTGCGATCTGGCCGACACCAGCGCGGTGACGGCGGCCGTCGAGTCACTCGCCGAACGGGTCCAGGGGCAGATCACGGGTGTCTTCACCGCCGCGGGCATCGACTCCTGCGGAACCCTCGAACAGGTACCGGCCAAGGAATGGGAACAGGTCATCGCCGTCAACCTGGTCGGCACCGCCGCCGTCATTCGCGCCGCCCTGCCCTATCTGAAGACCACACACGGACGCATCGTCACCTGCGCCTCGACCCTGGGCATCAAAGCGGTCAGCGATGCGACGGCCTACTGCGCCTCGAAGTTCGGCGTCGTCGGCTTCACCCGGGCGCTGGCGGCCGAACTCGCCGGTGAAGTGGGCGTCACTTTGCTGATTCCCGGTGGCATGCACACCCCGTTCTTCGACGGCCGCACCGAGCAATACAAGCCGCCACCGGACGCCAAACTGAATCAGCCCGAAAACGTCGCCGAGACAGTGCTTTTCGCGCTGTCTCAACCGATAGGGTGTGAGGTGCGCGAAATCGTGGTATGCGCCCCCACGGAGTCGTCGTGGCCGTAACGGCGCCGCCTGACCCGCCCGACACCATTGTGGTGCTGCGGGCGCTGGGTCTCGGTGACCTGCTGACGGCGGTGCCCGCCCTGCGCGGCTTGCGCCGCCACTATCCCGATGCCCGGATCCTGCTGGCCGCACCCGAACGCTACCGGGATCTGGCGATGCTCACCGGGGCGATCGATGCCTTGCTGCCCACCGAACGCCTGGGCGACCTGCACTCCAAGCCGCGTCCGCCGGCACTGGCGGTGAATCTGCATGGCAGCGGACCGGAAAGCATCGATCACCTGCTTTCCTGGCAGCCGAAGTCGGTGATCACCCATGCGCATCACCGCCACCCCGCCCTGGCCGGTCCGCCGTGGGATTCCGAAGTACACGAAGTGACGCGTTGGTGCAGCCTGCTCGAGTGGGCTGGAATCCATTGCGAGGCAACGGATGTAACGCTGAGACGCCCTTCGGTGCACTTCGACCAGGCCGGTGCCGTGGTGATCCATCCGGGCGCCTCGGCACCCGCACGCCAGTGGCCGACCAGAAGATTCGCCGCGGTGGCCGCGGCCCTGCGTGATGAGGGGTACGAGATCGTGATCACCGGGTCCACCGGCGAGTTCGATCTCGCCCACGATGTCGCCCGCGCCGCAGGGTTGCCACGTACCACGGTGGTGGCGGGGTTACTCGACCTGCCGGCATTGACCGCTTTGGTCAGAGACAGCCGGCTGGTCATCTGTGGGGATACGGGCCTGGGTCACCTGGCCGCCGCCACGTCGACGGCCTCGGTGGTGCTGTTCGGGCCCACACCACCGCGTCGCTGGGGACCTCGCGGGCCCGCACCGCACGTCGCACTGTGGGCCGGCGAAACCGGCGACCCCAACGCCGGCACCCCGCATCCCGGTCTCGAGAAGATCAGCGTCGCCAGTGTGCTGGAAGCCAGCCATCACCTGTTGAGCGAGGCGGCATGAGTACCGCTGTCCGGGTAGGTGTGGTGGGTGTCGGCTACGTCGGACTGACCACCGCGGTCTGCATCGCCGAGCGAGGTTTGGACACCGTCGCTGTGGACGTCGACCCGCAGCGGGTCGATCAGCTGCGATCTGGCATTCCGGTGATCGACGAGCCGGAGCTGCCAGAACTGTTGCGCGACGGGCTCGCTGCCGGACTGCTCCGCTTCAGTGGCGACTATGCAACCCTGGCCGACCGCGACATCGTCTTCGTCTGCGTGCCGACGCCCAGCGCCGATGATGGCCGCCCAGACCTCAGCGCGGTGCACTCGGCCGTCGACCGCCTCGGCGAGGTGCTTTGCAGCGGCGCCATCGTGGCGATGAAGTCGACGATTCCGGTCGGCACCACGTCGGTGGTCGCAGAGCGGCTGCGAGACAGAGGGATTCGGGCGGTGTCAACTCCTGAGTTCTTACGCGAGGGGCGGGCCGTGCACGATTTCAGGCACCCCGATCGTCTCGTCGTCGGCACCCTCGACGAAACGGTCGCCGACGTCATCAGCCGCACCTGCGGGTCGGGCACCGAACCCGTCTTCCAGATGACTCCGGAAAGCGCGGAGGTGGCCAAATACGCCAGCAACGCCTTCTTGGCCGTCAAGCTTTCCTACACCAATTCGCTGGCGACACTGTGCTCCCGAGTAGGCGCCGACATCCACGACGTGACCCGCTGCATGGGCGCCGACCGCCGGATAGGGTCGGAATTTCTGCGACCCGGTCCCGGCTGGGGCGGATCCTGCCTGCCCAAGGACACCGCGGCGTTGGTGCACACCGCGCGCCGCCACGGGGTCACGTTCGCCGAAGTGGAGGCGGCTCGCACGACCAACGCCGCCCAAGCCGACCGCATCGCCGCCGCGCTGCGCCATGCCCTGGGTCGAGAGCTCTCGGGATGCCGAATCACCGCGCTGGGCTTGACATTCAAAGCCGACACCAGCGATACCCGGGATTCCCCCGCACTGGCGGCCTGCCGAGAGTTGGCGCAGGCCGGCGCCCACGTCATGGGCTATGACCCGCAACTGCGCGGCATCGATCCTGTCGTATTGCAGCAGTCCCGAGTCACCGCGGTGGACGAACCGTACCGGGCCGCCAAAGCTGCAGAAGCAATCGTCGTGCTGACCGAGTGGCCCGCATTCCGGGAACTGGACTGGCGCGCCATCGCCCGGGAGGCGCCGGCGGCGGTCGTCGTGGACACCAGGAACCTGCTGGACCCGGTGCGGGTGCGGGACGCGGGCTTGGCCTACTTGGGAAACGGTGTGCCACTAGGGTTTTGACACGATGACGGCCCCGGCCGCCGGGCCGGGGCCGTCATCTGTGTGATTATTGGTTGGACTTCTGCCGCTCCTCGGCGGCCTCTGCGCCGCCGCGCGCCGATTCGGCTTCCGCTTCTTTCTTGGCGACGTCGCGCTGGGCGTCGGCCTTCTCTTGCTGGGCGGCGCCTTCGTTCTTCAGGTCGTCGCTGCCGGTGACGCTGCCGATGGCCTCCTTGGCCTTGCCCTTGATGCCTTCGCCGACGCCCTTGGCGCCCTCTGCCGGACCACTGTCGCTCATGACATTCCCATCGTTGTTCTTACTTGGTTCGCGAGCCGCGCCTGCCGCGCGGCACACCCCGATCGGGATTCCCGATCACCACCGCACGAAACAGCAACCGGAGTTCACCGCACCGCACGCGCTCCGGAGACGACGCTAAGTAGTGGTGATGACGGCCGAGTTGGCTTTGGTCTGGTTTGGCAGCACCAGGCGCAGGCAATGCCGTTAGGGGTATGCGAATTCCAGGAGGTGCCGTTCATGCCCAATTCGTCGATCAAGAACGAGAAGCTCTACCAGGACCTGCGCAAAAAAGGTGACTCGAAGGAAAAGGCGGCGCGGATTTCCAATGCCGTCGCCGGCCAGGGCAAATCCAAGGTCGGCCGCAAGGGTGGAAAATCGCAGTCTTACGACGAATGGACCGTCCCGCAGCTGCGAAAGAAAGCCAAAGAGCTCGGTATGACCGGCTATTCGAGCTTGACTAAAGACAAGTTGATCAGCAAGTTGCGTAATCACTGAGCCGCTGACCTGCGTCCGAGCCGCGGGTCCGAGCCGCACGGGCGATCGGTCATTGCCGTCGCGCAAGAAAGTACGTCGAAAATGTTTCCGCGCATTACAGCGGGGTAAGCGTAGGCACGCGATGGTGCGGGCCGGTGCCTTCACGATCGTCGCGGGTGAAAGGACTAAGCAGCATGTTCTTTCACTCGGTTATCTGTCGCGACCGCAAATAAATGGAGGAACAATGCGTAAGACCCTTGCAGTCATGTGTGCCACCGGTTCGCTTTTGTTCGGTGGGGCGGGGCTTGCCAACGCCACCACTGAAGTCTCGGTGCCGGCCTCGACGACGACAATCGTGGCGGACAACGACGCCAACAACAACAACCACAGCGACAAGACGGGCCTGTGGGGCCTCACCGGTCTGCTCGGTCTGTTGGGACTCGCCGGGCTGAAGCGGCGTAACGACGTTCGTCCCACGGCGGGAACGACGACGACCAACCCGCGCGGTGGTGCCGTCTAACGACCTTTGGGTGCAAGCCCCCGCAGTACTTCGGTACTGCGGGGCTTCTCCATCGGTTGCCGGTCGCGCCTGGCGCCGCAGTCGCTAATCCGGAGGTTCCTTCTCGGCCGCCTCGGAACCGAGTCTCGGAGCTTGTTCCCGCTCGCTCACGTTTCCCGGTACACCCTGGTCGCGCCGTTCTTCGGTCACGCCGCTCTCAAGTGAGTCGACGACATCCTCGAGCTCTTCGTCACGGCTCGGATGGGATTCCATAGTGCAGTACGGTACCCAGTTGCACCGGGTTCTAACTGTGCCGGAGCTGGAGATCACGCGCGGTCATTCCCGCAGCCCCAGCCGGCCGGCGAGCACCAGGAATGCGACCGCGAAGTCGTTGTCGGCGGTCTTCTCTTCGATCGTGTCCCAGTCCAGCTGTTCGCGGATCGCCCGCGCGGCCGGCAGCAGCTTGGTGAAGTCGCAGTAATGCTCGGTGAGGGCCCGCAACTTCTGAATGAACACCGTGGTCGGCGGCAGTACTGGCATGAGGATCGCTTGCACCACACGCGGCTGGGCGCAGTCGAGCAACTCAGGCTCGACGATTTCGCTGTTGACCCGGTGCAGCACGTCGACCACGGTTTCACCGATCTGAGCCTTGAACAGCCAGTCCTCCGGCGGGCGCGTGATGCGGAAGCCAGCCTTCTCCAGAGTCGTGACGGCCGCTGGGACGTCGGACTCCGCAACCACCATGTCGACGTCGTGAGTGGGCTCCGGCGCCCCATAGGCCCACAAGGCGTAACTTCCGGCGAGAGCAAACCGTGGACCATGCTCCTTGAGGGCCGATGCTGCTGCTCGCAACGTCTCGCGCAGATCGGCGCAGCGAGCGTCGCGGTCAGCGCCGGAGTCCGCTTCGAGGCTGGCAGTCATGGTTGGTAGGGCATACCCCGCGTTCGCGGAAAGACAACCTGACTAGTCTGGGGGTATCGGGCAATCGTTTAGTGGGCTGAGTTTCGGGAAAATCAGCATGCCATGGCAGTCGCAGCGTCGCGAGCTTGGTGCAGCCTGCGCGGGTTTCGCGCACTGGCCTCCGGCGAGGGTCTAGCTGCGGTCCTGGTTGCGCGGGTGGCGCCGGTCTTCTGTGCCAGTCACCCGCTGCGACTGGTGGGGGCGGCAGAAGAGGTTTGGGTATGACGGCCGGCTTGGTGCAGCACTGGCTGGAATCGGGGCGATTAGAGTTACCACTTCCCGCATCGGGGCGTACCGCCGAACGCTGGCAGCGGCTCACGGAGCTGGCCCATGAGGACATCGCGGCGGCCCGCATCGCCGAAACGCATGTGGAAGCGATCGCGATCCTCAACGAGCTGGGTGGCAAGCCGCCCAGCTCCGATCAGCTGTGGGGCGTGTGGGCGACCGAATCCCCCGATGCCGTACTGATTGCGAGCAACGTCTGTGGTGACGCGTTCACGCTCAGCGGCACCAAGGTGTGGTGCTCGGGTGCCGGCTTTTGCACCCACGCACTGGTCACCGCTCATATCGACGATCCGCATGGCGAACTCGGCCTGTTCGCCGTCACCGTCACCGACCCGGGCATCAAACCGCTGCCGAGCACGTGGTGGAACTCCGGTATGGCCGGCAGTGACACCCGGCCAGTGCAATTCACCAACGCGCACGCGGTTGCGGTCGGCGATCCCGGTGGCTATCTGAACCGGCCCGGGTTCTGGCACGGCGCCATCGGCGTTGCGGCGTGTTGGCTGGGCGGCGCCCGACGCGTGGCCGACCCGCTGTACAAATGCGCCGGCAGCAAATCGGCCGACGCGTACGCGCTGGCGCACCTGGGTGCGGTGGACGCTGCCCTTGCCGCCGGCGATGCGATGTTGTCGGTGGCGGCAGCCCAGGTCGATGCGGACCCGTTCGACCGGGCCCGTACCGCCCAACTGCTGGCCCGGCGCACCCGCGCTGTCGTGGAACACGCTGTCGACGAGGCGATCACCCGCACCGGCCGTGCTCTGGGACCGGGCCCCCTGACTCAAGACGGCCGGCACGCGCAACGCGTCGCCGACCTGTCCATATATATACGGCAGAGCCACGCCGAGCGGGACCTTGCCGAGCTGGGCCGTCTGGCCGGGCGGACGTAGGGATGGTGCCGGAGTCGGAACCCCGGGCGTAGCCGTGCGCGTGGCGACCTTCAACATCCTGCACGGCCGCACCGTTGGTGACGGAGTCGATCCGCAACGGCTGCGCGATTGCGTGCGTCGCCTTGATCCCGACGTCCTTGCCCTGCAAGAGGTCGACTGCGATCAACCCCGGTCGGGACGCGCGGACCTGACCGCGGCAGCGGCCGAAGCCATGGGTGCGGTGGAGCACCGCTTCGTCGCCGCCATCTCGGGCACTCCCGGGGCGACATGGATGGCCGCCACCGGCCGGGAACAGCCCGGCACCGCCGCCTATGGGATCGCGCTGCTGTCCCGGTTCCCGGCGGTCAGTTGGCAGGTGGTGCGATTGCCGCGCATTCCGATGCGGTTCCCGATGTACCTGCCCGGACCGAACAAGGTCATGATCGTCGACGAAGAACCGCGGGCGGCGGTCATCGCTCGATTGGATACTCCGTTGGGGCCGTTGACGGTGGCCAACACCCACTTGTCGTTCGTGCCGGGTTGGAATCGGCGACAGCTGCGCCGACTGGTCCGCGACCTGCGCGGTTTGCCCGGCCCGCGGCTGCTGCTCGGCGACCTCAATCTCACGCCGGCCGCGGTGCACCGCTGGTCGGGCATGCGGCCGCTGGCGTCGGCGGTGACCTTTCCGGCGCCTGAGCCGCAGCGCCAGCTCGACCACATCTTGACCGACGATCGTGGCCTGCGCGCCGCCGGGACGGAGGCGGAGTTGATGCCGATTTCCGACCACCGTCCGCTGGTGGTCGATCTGCACCGGTAACGCGGGCTCAGCCGTCCTGGCTGCGCGCCTCCGCACCGGTCATGCCGGCGTCGAACTCGTCGTCGCCGGATTTGCGTCCGACGTACGCGCCGTCCTCGTCGCGGCTGGCGCGTGACCGAGACTGATGATGCTCTGCCTCGACGTCGGACTCGGTCTGATCGGACTTACCCTTGCTCATGTGCAGCCTCTCGTTGGGGCGTTGTGGTGGCCGGGATGGCCAGTGCTCCGACATTCCCGCAATGCACCGGTCGCAAACGCCGGGTCAAGGCAAACACTCTGCAGCAGAAACGATTTCAGCATTCATGTTGCGCTCCATCATCTTCAGCGCGGCGGCCCCGAGATCTTTGTCGATGTGCGCGACGGCGTCGGGCGGTACCACGACGTCGAAGTGGCGCAGGTAACCGTCGAGCGCGCTGTAGAGAATGCACTGCTCGGTGACCTGACCGGTGAGCACGATGCGCTTGGTTTTCAGCCGATCCAGTAAGTAATCCAGCGGGGTGGAATAGAAGACGCTGTGGCGCACCTTGGTGATGAGCCGCGTGCCCGCGGGCGGCACCAGTGGCCGGACCAGGTCGGGATGTTCACCGTCGACCGCGCTCGAGATGATGTCGTGCGGCTCGGCGGTGAAGTCGCCGTGGTTGTCGTTGACGTAGATCAGGTCGACGCCGTCGTGCTCATTGGCATCGTCGATGAGGCTGACCAGTGGGTCGATGATGTTGCCGACGTTGGTGGCCAACTGGTCGGCGTCGGGGTGGCGGTAGTCGTTGAACATGTCGATTACCAGCAATGCAGTATCACTCACGGCCCGAGGAATACCCACCTTTGCGCCCTCCACCCGTCCGGAATTGGCTGCGCGCCGCCAAGGCGTCCCGACATTAGAACGCCCATGTTTGAACAGCAAGGTCATCGGGTATGCCCGCGAAGTACGTTACCGCTGGTGAGTGGTGGTCGAGCACGGCCTACACGCAAGCCCGCGGCGATGTAGCAAAAATAGCGAACTGAACAACTGTATCCACAGGATATAGTCGTTGTGCGGCAGCAATCGGGACTGCCCAGAGTTCGTAACGGTTTTCGAGCCGGCCCCGCCGGTTTGCAGTGGTATTTGCTGGGAGTAGTCATGGTTTACACCGGACACGGCGCAGCTCGTTGTGCCCACGCGGCTGACGAAGCGGCTACCAGCGGTGTGAGCATCCCCGGCCTGATCACCGCCGGTGCGTGGGCACTCGGCTTGGTGGCCGGCATCGTGGCCTTGGTGACGGGACATACCGCCGTCGCCGCAGTGGCGTTGGTCGCCGCGGTCATGGCGCCGTGGCTGGGGCTGGCCTTGATCGGCCATCGGGACCACGGGGCTTCGTTCCCAACCAGGCAACCGGTCGAGGGTTCGTCGGCCGATGCCACCTCTTTCGCCGGCGGGTGGCCAAGCCTGCGCTTCACCACGAATTAACGGCCCTACGCGCCGGTTTCGCTGTCAATTTTCTGATGCTGGCGGGTGTGGATCGTTTCTGAATGGGGTACTGCCTGAGCCACGGGTGACCACAGTGGGGTGTGTGACCCGGGCACACAGCAGGGAGGAACCCCTATGACTACTGCTAGCGATTACGACGCACGCCGCGTGTCAGACCCGGACGCCGGCGACGGGGCCGCCCTACGCGACTTGGGTTCCTCTTTACCTGGCATGTCCACGGCGGTCGTGGATGAAGATCCCAACGACGTCCCGTTCTTCGAGCTACCCGATGGCGACCTGACCGGCGAAGAATTGTCCGTTGCGGTTGTTCCCAAGCGCGCCGATGAATTCACTTGCTCGTGCTGCTTTTTGGTGCAGCACCGCAGCCGCCTGCGCAGCTCGGCGAACGGGCGCTTTGTCTGCGCCGACTGCAGCTGAGGTGCCGTGGCCGGCGGCATAACGGCTTGTCGACGCTCTGGTCGGGCACTAGTGCACTAGCGTCGCCTTCATGGCGATCCCGCTGAGTCGTCCGCCGGGTCTGCCCGCTCCTCGCAGGTTCCGCGGCGTGTTCGCCGCGGCGTACGCGCTGGCCTATCTGGTCGGCGGTGAGCGGCGGATGCTGCGGCTGATCCGTCGCTACGGTCCGATCATGACGATGCCGATCCTGAGCCTGGGTGACGTCGCCATCGTCTCTGATCCGGTACTGGTCAAGGAAGTGTTCACCGCGCCGCCAGACGTCCTGCTCGGTGGCGAAGGCGTGGGTCCCGCCGCGGCTATCTACGGTTCGGGATCGATGTTCGTGCAAGAGGAGCCCGAGCACCTGCGACGCCGTAAACTGCTGACCCCGCCGCTGCACGGCACGGCCCTGCACAGCTATGTGCCGATCATCGAAAACTCCACGCGCGCAGCGATACACAGCTGGCCGGTCGATCGTCCGTTCGAGATGCTGGAAGCGGCTCGGTCGCTGATGCTCGACGTGATCGTCAAGGTCATCTTCGGCGTCGAGGACCCCGCCGAGGTGCGCCGCTTGGGGCGGCCGTTCGAACGGCTTCTGACACTGGGAGTTTCGGAGCAATTGACGGTCCGGTATGCGTTGCGTCGGCTCGGTACCTTACGCGTGTGGCCTGCGCGTGCCCACGCTTTTCGAGAGATCGACGAAGTGGTCATGCCGCTGATCGCCCGACGCAGACACGATCCCAAGCTCAGTGCGCAGCACGACATCTTGGCCTTGCTCATGTGTGCTCGCGGCGAAGACGGTGAAGGGTTGTCGGACAACGAGATCCGCGACGATCTGATTACGCTGATGCTGGCCGGGCACGAGACCACCGCGACCACGCTGGCGTGGGTGCTCGATCTGCTGTTGCACCACCCGCAGGCGCTGCAGCGGGTGCGCGAGGAAGCCGTCAGCGGTGTGGAGGAATTCACCACCGCGGTGATCAACGAGACCTTACGGGTACGGCCGCCCGCACCGTTTACCGCACGCGTTGCAGCGCAACCCCTTTCGATAGGTGGATACCGCATCGAGGCGGGCACTCGCATCGTGGTCCACATCATCGCAATCAACCGCAACCCGAACATCTACGACAACCCGCACGAATTCCGTCCGGAGCGATTCCTGGGGACCCGGCCGCAGACCTATGCGTGGGTCCCGTTCGGTGGCGGCATCAAACGGTGCCTGGGCGCGGCCTTTTCGATGCGCGAGCTGGTCACCGTGCTGCACGTCTTACTGCGCGAAGGCGACTTTGCTGCCGTCGACGACAAGCCCGAGCGGATCGTGCGGCGCTCCATCATGCTGGCCCCCCGTCACGGCACCCGGGTCACCTATCTTCCAGCGTTCCAAGAATCCGTTTAGAACCCGTCAAGCGCTGACCGCGATCGTCTTGTCTTGGACCGCAGCGAGCGAAGGGGAACCCGCGATATGAACGCGACATTCGAACCGACCGTTGTCCAGACCGCGCCGGTGCGCCCCGGTAATGCCTATGCATCCGCGGCGCTCGCCTTCGGGCTGGTGGGCGCGGTGGTGCTGAGCGTCATCTGCGCGATCGCCGCGTTGAGCCAGATCCAGGGTTGGGAAGAGGGTCGCGGCGAGGCGCTGGCCGGGCTCGGCATTTCGGTCGCGTGGATCGTGACGGTCGTTTCGTTGGCGCACGCGCATGTCATCTAGCGGCAGTAAGTCATTTCGATTGGAAGCGCTTCCGGCCGGGTACCCCAGAGAGGTCAGCTAATTAGACACCGTTCAAAAAGGGGCTGCGGACATGATCATCTTGGGCATCATCCTCTTGGTGGTCGGGTATTTCACCGGCCTGAGCATTCTGTACACGATCGGCGGCATCCTGGTGCTCGTCGGCGTGATCTTGTGGATCCTGGGAGCGGTCGGGCGTCCGGTGGGCGGGCGCAGAGTCTGGTTCTAGGACCGTCACGGCACCGTAGAAAGGCCCTGCCTAACAACTAGGCAGGGCCTTTCTACGTAAGTCCATACGAGTCGGGGTGGCGGGATTCGAACCCACGGCCTCTTCGTCCCGAACGAAGCGCGCTACCAAGCTGCGCCACACCCCGATTGAAGCCACGACAGCCTATCGCACCGGCCCATCGCCGCACCAAACCGCAGGCCAAGCGGTCACGGCCACCGGCAGGTTTGTTCGAACTCGATCAGTAGCCGAGCCGGTCCCGACGGATCGAGCCCCTGGGCGCTCACCCAGTCGTCGCTGAAGTAGGTGTCGGCGTACCGGTCCCCGCTGTCGGCGAGCAGCGTCACCACCGAACCGCTGCGGCCGTCGGCGACCATCTCGGCGAGCAGGCCGAACGCGCCCCACAGGTTGGTCCCGGTGGACGGTCCGACGCGGCGACCCAGCACCGCACTGACGTGGCGGGCAGCGGCGATCGAGGCGGCGTCGGGAACCGACACCATGCGGTCGACCACCGTGGGCAGAAACGAGGGCTCGACGCGCGGCCGGCCGATACCCTCGATCCGCGACGAGGACGGCATGACGATGTCGTCGCGTGCTTGGGCGTAAGCGGGGAAGAACGCCGAATTCTCCGGATCCACCACACACAAGCGGGTCGCGTGTCGGCGGTAGCGCAGGTAGCGGCCGATGGTGGCGCTGGTTCCGCCGGTGCCCGCGCCCACCACGATCCACTCGGGGACGGGATAGGTCTCGTCGCGCATCTGCGTGAAGATCGACTCGGCGATGTTGTTGTTGCCGCGCCAGTCGGTCGCGCGCTCGGCGTTGGTGAATTGGTCGACGTAGTGGCCGCCGGTCTCGTGCGCCAATCGCTCGGCTTCGGCGTAGACCTGGCGGGAGCTGTCGACGAAATGGCAACGGCCGCCTTGTGCTTCGATCAGGGCGATCTTGGTAGGGCTGGTCGCGGCCGGCATCACGGCGATGAACGGCAGCCCGAGCAGGGCGGCGAAATACGCCTCGGATACCGCCGTGGACCCCGACGACGCTTCGACCACCGTGGTGCCCTCGTGGATCCAGCCGTTGCACAACGCGTAGAGGAACAACGACCTCGCCAACCGGTGCTTGAGGCTGCCGGTGATGTGGGTGGTCTCGTCTTTGAGGTACAGCGCGACGTCGGCCTCGGCGGACCATGCCGTGGGCAGTGGGTAGCGCAGCAGGTGGGTGTCAGCGCTGCGGCGGGCGTCGGCCTCGATCAACCGGACCGCGTTGTCCGCCCAGTTGCGGGACTGGCTGCGGACCGCGATGTCGGTCCGGTCGGTCAACGCACCGAGACTTTTGGCTGCGACCGGCCCAGGTTGCTGGTTGAATCGCGGCCGCCCATCGGGGTGGCGATCAGCGTGAGCAAGGTGGCTTCGGGTCGGCAGCAGAAGCGCACGGGTGCATACGGTGAGGTGCCGATTCCGGCCGAGACGTGCAGGCGCATGTGCTCGCCCCACTGCGATGCGCCCTTGGCCCGAGAGCGGTCCAGGCCGCAGTTGGTCACCAAGGCGCCGTAGAACGGCAGGCAAAGCTGTCCGCCGTGGGTGTGTCCGGCCATCACCAACTGGTAGCCGTCCGCGGCGAAGCGGTCCAGCACCCGCGGTTCCGGCGAATGCGTCAACCCCAGCCGCAAATTCGCCGCGGGGCTGGCCGGGCCGGCGATGGTGTCATAGCGGTCCCGGTCGATATGCGGGTCGTCGACGCCGGCGGCGGCGATGTGCAGGCCGGCCACCTCGAACTCGCGGCGAGTATGGGTGAGATCCAGCCAGCCGCGCTCGGTGAACGCCGCGCGCAGGTCCTGCCACGGCAGCGGTTCGCCGCGGGTGCGATGTCCCGGGTTGGTCAGGTAGTTCATCGGGTTCTTCAACCGCGGCCCGAAGTAGTCGTTGCTGCCGAACACGAAGACGCCCGGGCGGCCCAATAGGTCACCAAGAGTCTGAACCACCGCGGGAACGGCCTTGGGGTGAGCCAGATTGTCACCGGTGTTGACGACGAGGTCGGGTTCCCAGCTGGCCAGCTCGCGCAGCCACGCCTGTTTGCGCCGCTGGTTGGGCAACATGTGCAGATCGCTGATATGCAACACCCGCAACGGCGTGGACCCCGGGCTCAACACCGGCATGGTCACCTCGCGCAACACGAATGCGTTGCGCTCGACCAGCGCGGCGTAACCTACCCCGGCGACCGCCGAGCCGAGCGTGGCAGCACCGGTGCGTAACAAGGCGGGGAGCACCCGGCCACGATGCGAGCCGCGCGGCGGCCCGGGGAGAGACCGAGCTATCGATTTCTGGGCATCAGCCATGCCAGGCATGCTACTGCCGGTCGCCGACTGGGGGCGCGTCTCCGCCGTGATCAAGGCCTACGGAGGAGGCGGCTCGGCCGGCGGCGGCGCGAGCAATGGAATGGTGATCGGCGGCAGGCCCGGAATCTCGACCACCTGCGAACCGACCGGCACCGGCGCACCCTCCGGCGGTGGCGGCGGTGGCGGCGGGATGCCGTTGCTGACCTGGATCGTGATGATCGAGCCGGGGATCGTCTGCCCGGTGGGCGCGGTTCCGACCACCTCACCGAGTTTGGCGCTGCTGTTGACCGAATTGGTTTGGTCGGCGACCTGGAATCCGGCGTCTTTGAGGCGCTGGCGGGCCTGGTTCACGTCCAGACCCACGACACTGGGCACCCGCGAGCCGGGGGAGCCGTCGACATAACGCGGGTCGGTCGGCGGCAGGTGCACTTCACCGAAGTTCAAGGCGATCGGCTTCATGGCCGTGAACCAGGTGCGCGCCGGCTCGTTACCGCCGTACAGGTCGCCCTCACCGCAGTGGCGCAGCGGCGCCGAACACAGGTCGGTCGGATTGGTGGAGTCGTCGTAGATGTAGTTCGCCGCGGCGTAGCGGTTGGTGAAGCCCACGAAACCCGAAGAGCGGTGCGCTTCGGTGGTGCCGGTCTTACCCGACATCGGCAGGTCCCAGCCCGCGGCCCCGGCCGATCCCGACGCGGTGCCGCCGCCCGAGGCGTCCTTGCTCATCGCGTTGGCCAGCGTGTTGGCCAGCCCTTCGGGCACGACCTGATCGCAGGTCTCGGTGGTGACGGCGACCTCGTTGCCGTTGCGGTCGATCAGCTTGTCGATCGGGTTGGGCGGGCACCACATTCCACCGGAGGCCAGCGTGGCGGCGACGTTGGACAGCTCCAAGGCGTTGACCTCGATGGGCCCGAGGGTGAACGAGCCGATGTTCTGCCGCTTGACGAAGTCAGCCAGGCTTTCGTTGCTGTCGGGGTTGTAGTCGCGGGCGGTGCCCGGGTTGGCGTAGGAGCGCAGCCCGAGTTTGATCGCCATGTCGACCGCGCGCCCGACTCCGATCTGTGAGATCAGCTTGGCGAAGGCGGTGTTGGGTGAGGTGGCAAGCGCTTCGGTGACATTCATCGATCCGCGGTAATTGCCGGCATTGACCACACACCAGGTGTCCTTGGGGCATCCCTTGGCCCCACCGCTGCCCAGCCCCTTGGCCTGGAAGCGGGGTGGCACGTCGAGTTGGGCGTTGATGCCCATGCCCATGTCCAGGGCGGCCGCGGTGGTGAACAGCTTGAAGATCGAGCCCGCGCCATCGCCGACGAGGGAGAACGGCTGCGGACGCATGGTCTCGCCGGCTTCGGTGTTCAGCCCGTACTTACGGTTGCTGGCCATCGCGATCACTTTGTGCGAATCCTTGCCCGGCCGGATCACGCTCATCACGCTGGAGATACCGGCCAGGGTCGGCGGGGCGAACTTGTCGATGGCCGCCTTGACCGGGACCTGCACGTCTGGGTCCAGCGTGGTCCGGATGAGGTAGCCGCCGCGGGCCACCTGCTCCTTGTTGATGCCGGCGCGAGACAGATATTCCTGGACGTAGTCGCAGAAGAAGGCGCGATCTCCCGCGGCGATGCAGCCGCGCGGCAATTCGTTGGGCTGCGGCAGGATTCCCAGCGGCTCGGCCTTGGCCGCCCGCAAGGCGTCGGCTTCCTGCGGGATGTTGGCGATCATGGTGTCCAGCACCAGGTTGCGCCGGGCCAACGCCCCTTCGGGGTTGGTGTAGGGGTTCAGCGTGCTGGTCGACTGCACCATGCCCGCCAGCAGCGCAGCCTGCTGCCAGTTCAGATCGACGGCATTGATGCCGAAGTAGGTCTGCGCCGCGTCCTGAACCCCGAAAGAGTTGTTGCCGAACGACACCAGGTTCAGGTAGCGGGTGAGGATCTCGGGTTTGGTGAAGGTCTTGTCCAGCGTGAGCGCCATCCGGATCTCACGCAGCTTGCGCGCCGGGGTGGTTTCGACGGCCGCGCGCTTCTCGGCATCGGTCTGGGCGGTCACCAGCAGTTGGTAGTTCTTGACGTACTGCTGCTCGATGGTCGAGCCGCCGCGGGTGTCCACATCGCCGGAGGCGTACCCGGCCAGACCGGTCAGGGTGCCTTTCCAGTCCACCCCGTTGTGGTCGGCGAACCGCTTGTCCTCGATCGAGACGATCGCCAGCTTCATCGTGTTGGCGATCTTGTCGGACGGCACTTCGAACCGGCGCTGGGAGTACAGCCAGGCGATGACGTTGCCCTTGGCGTCGACCATCGTCGACACCGCGGGCACTTGACCCTCCAAAAGCTGAGCGGAACCGTTCGCCACCACTTCCGAGGCGCGGTTCGACATGAGACCGACTCCGCCTGCGAAGGGGAACATCAGGGCGGTGGCGACGATACTGGCCAGCAGACAGCACCCAGCAAGCTTCAGGACCGTGATCACGGCCGGGGGGCGCTCGGACATGCGTACTACAGTAGCGACCTTCTGTCACCCCACCGCGCCGCGCAGGCGGAAAATTTTCTTTCAGCAGGTAGGGCGCCCGCGGACCCGTCGTAGCGGCGCTATTTGCAACTGAGTCACAGGTCAGAGGCCAAAAATGGGACAGGCGCGACCCGTTTCCCCCGGCCGGTCGGGATAAGACTGCACGGCCGTCCCAAAAAAACCGTTATAGGACTGTTGCGCAATTGGCACCTGACCACCTAACTTAGATACGCAGTGAGATTCAGGTAACACCGATGAGCACAGTGTGGCTAACTACGCACCATCGGCTGTACCCGAGGAGGGCGGTCGCGAACAGCGGCCGGAAGGAAGGGATCAGCTCGTGTCAGGTCAGCGTCCGGCGGCCCGGCGGACAAATCTTACGGCCGCACAAAATGTCCTTCGCCCTGTGGAGGCGGAAGACCGTATTGCCTGGGTCTCGAAGGCTTTGTGCCGAACGACCGATCCCGACGAGCTTTTCGTCCGGGGCGCAGCTCAGCGCAAGGCCGCTGTCATCTGCCGGCACTGCCCGGTGATGCAGGAGTGCGGTGCAGATGCGCTGGACAACAAGGTGGAGTTCGGTGTGTGGGGTGGCATGACCGAACGCCAGCGCAGGGCACTGCTCAAGCAGCACCCTGAGGTCGTCTCCTGGTCGGACTACTTCGACAAGCGCAAGCGCCGCGGCGTCAGCTAGTCGTTCTGCGGTAGGCCGAGGGGGCGGACCCAGCGGCCTTCCTCATTACTTTTCTGTTACAGCTTAGCTGGCCGCAGTATCGATCCGTCGGTATCTCTGCAGGTCACGGGCGTTTTTTGCCTATTTTCGGCGCCAGCGGTTGATGACGGCCATTGAATCGGCGTCAAATAAGCGCCGGTCTGCGTCCGGCGCCTCGTTCATCGTCGCAGGTAGACGCGATAACGGGGTTGCCGGCCGCGGGCACCTCTGGGGCGGTCGGGGCCAGAGCCTTCCGGGATCGGCTATCCCATACGGCAGCGCCGTGGATTTGCAATCAAAAAGCACGTTCGCGCGAAATTCGCATGATGAGCGGTTTGTATCTGACGCTTTAGTTAGCAATTTCGGCGGGATTTGAGGCGGTTTAACCGACGGCTGTCGAGTGCCCGTCTTGACGGGCTTCCTCATTACGAAAGTATTACACGTTAGGTGGGCTTGTCACTTTAACAACGCTGTTTTCGCAGGTCACAGGCATTATTCGGCGAAATAGACAGCTGTCAGGTTCGGCCCGTCGTTGAATCGGCGTCAAATAAGGAGGTGAGGGCAACCCCGCGGCGCGGCTCTTAGCCGGTATTTGTCCAGGTCAAAGCGCTACAGGCGGCGCCGGTCGGCGTCAATAAGACTTTTCGAGGGCTGCGGAACCGGTTTGACCGGTTGATCAGCGGGCGGTTGAGCGGCTCACGTCGTCACCGGTGCGGGCCGGCGTGATCTGGTCGGCCAGGGCGCGCAGCGCATCCAGGTCGGACACGTCGAACGGCAGCGACGGCACGCCGACGATCGGGACGTCGGGGTTAGCGCCGGTGAACCGGGACAGCAGCCGCACCTCCCGTTTGGCGGTCTGTCCGCGGTCGGCGTGGATATGCAGTACGGCCGCGGCCAGTGTGGCTGAGTCGCTGGACTCGGCGTCGAGCTTTTCGGCCGCGTCGATGGCACGCTCGACCGGCAGGGCGCACAACGTCGGGTGCGTCCGGTTCAACACCAGCCCCGCGAGCGGCATCCCTTCTTGCGATAGCCGGTCGACGAAAAAGGATGCTTCCCGCAGTGCGTCGGGTTCGGCGGCCGACACCACCACGAATTGGGTGCCGCGCCGCTTCAGGAGGGCGTAGGTGCGGTCGGCCTTCTCGCGGAAGCCGCCGAAGGTGGCGTCCAGGGACTGCACGAACGCCGCCGCGTCACCCAGCATCTGCGAACCGAGCACGGTCGACAATGCCTTCATGGCCAAGCCCATGGCGCCGGTGACCAGTCGCCCGATGCCGCGGCCCGGAGCAAGCAGCAGCCGCCACAGCCGGCTGTCCATGAAGCTGCCCAGGCGTTGGGGGGCGTCGAGGAAATCGAGTGCATTGCGGGAGGGAGGAGTGTCGACCACCACCAGGTCCCACCGGTCCTCGCTGAGCAGCTGCCCCAACTTTTCCATGGCCATGTACTCTTGCGTCCCGGCCAGCGAGGTGGCGACGGTCTGATAGAACTGGTTATCCAGAATCGACTGGGCCCGTTCGGGTCCGGAGTATTGGACCACCATCTCGTCGAACGTGCGGCGCATGTCGAGCATCATCGCGTGCAGCTCGCCGGTCACCTCCGGGGCTAGCGGCACCCGCTGCGGGGTGTTTCCAAGATCGTTGACGCCCAACGCTTGCGCCAACCGTTTCGCGGGGTCGATGGTCAACACGACCACCGTGCGGCCGTATTCGGCGGCGCGCAAGGCGATTGCGGCCGCGGTCGTGGTCTTTCCGACGCCGCCCGCGCCGCAGCACACGACGACCCGGTTGCTGGTGTCGGCCAGAATGGCCGCCATATCAAGGGTCTTGGGTGTGGTACTCATCGAACTCCCTGCTGCGCAAGCGATTCCGACAACTCATACAGGCTGCCCAAGTCCACGCCGTCGGAGATCGCCGGCAGTTCCAGGCGCGGCACCTGCAGGGAATCCAGCTGCTGGGCGGTTTCCGATCGGGCGGCGATCCGCGTGGCGTGCTCGATGGTTTCGGTCAGCAGGCCGGCGAAGTCGTCCTCGGAGAGTTCGATACCGGCGGTGGCCAGCCCCGCGCGCACCGCGTCCGCGTCCACGTCACCCTCGGCCGCCTTGGCCAGGTCGTCGGTGTCCAGATACGCCGGAATGTTGCGGTTGACGATGACGCTGCCGATGGGCAGTTCCATCTCCGCCAGCTCTTCGATGGCCTCCAGAGTTTCCTGCACCGGCAGCGCCTCGAGCAGCGTCACCAGATGGATGGCGGTCTGCTCACTGTGCAACAGCTGCACCACGCCCTCGGCCTGCGAATGCACCGGCCCGCCGCGGGCCAGATCCGACACGGCCTTGGTGACGTCGAGAAAGCGCGCGATCCGACCGGTCGGAGGCGCGTCGACGACGATCGCGTCGTATACCGGTAACCGGTTCTTGTCCAGGCGGATGACCGTTTCTTTGATCTTGCCGGTCAGCAGCACGTCACGTAGGCCGGGCGCGATCGTGGTCGCGAACTCGATGGCGCCGATGCGGCGCATGGCACGGCCGGCGATGCCCAGGTTGTAGAACATGTCGAGGTATTCCAGAAAGGCGGCCTCGATGTCGATGGCCAGGGCGTTGACCTGGCCGCCGCGCTCGGCGGTCGCGATCTTCAGTTCCTGGTAGGGCAGCGGGGGCACGTCGAAAAGTTGCGCAATCCCTTGTCGCCCTTCGACTTCCACCAGCAGGACTTTGCGACCGCCGGCTGCCAGCGTCAGGGCCAAGGCTGCGGCGATGGTCGACTTGCCGGTACCGCCTTTGCCGGTCACAAAGTGCAGGCGGGCCTTCGACAAACGCGACGGCCAGCCGACGGAACTACCGCCGGTAGAAGTGTTTGCCACCTTCGCATGCTAGCCCGACCGCCTAGCCCCGCCACCGGCCTGGCCGGTGCTGGTCACCGCCGGCGGATAAGCTCGCGAGATGACCCAACCCACCGCATGGGAGTACGCGACGGTTCCGCTGCTCACGCACGCCACCAAACAGATCCTCGATCAGTGGGGCGCCGATGGCTGGGAGCTGGTAGCGGTGCTGCCCGGGCCCACCGGCGAGCAGCACGTCGCCTACCTCAAGCGCCCGAAATAGCGCACGGGCGATGAACGCTGGCTCCTCCTGGACGGCGCGATTGGGCCAACTCGGTGTCGCGCTTCCGCAGACCGTGGCGCCACTGGCCGCCTACGTTCCCGCCGTCCGCACCGGCAATCTCGTCTACACCGCCGGTCAACTGCCCTTCGAGGCCGGGAAGTTGGTGGCCACCGGCAAGGTCGGCGCGGACATCAGCCCCGAAGAAGGCAAACGGTTGGCCCGGCTGTGTGCGCTCAACGCGCTGGCGGCCATCGACTCCCTGGTCGGGCTCGACACGGTGACCCAGGTGGTCAAGGTGGTCGGGTTCGTCGCGTCGGCATCGGGTTTCCACGGTCAGCCCAGCGTCGTCAACGGGGCTTCCGACCTGCTCGCCGAGGTGTTCGCCGACAAAGGGGCGCACGCGCGATCGGCCGTCGGTGTGGCGGAGTTGCCGTTGAATGCCCCGGTCGAAGTCGAGCTGATCGTGGAGGTTGGCCTGACGTTGCGATGACCCTGACCCATCCGGCATACGGGCAGTTGCGGCCGGTCACCGACACCGCGTCGGTGCTGCTGGCCGACAACCCGGGCCTGTTGACGTTGGAGGGCACCAATACCTGGGTGCTGCGGGGGTCGCGAAGTGACGAGGTGCTGGTTGTCGACCCCGGGCCCGAGGACGAGCACATCGAGCGGCTTGCCGCGCTGGGCCGCATCGCCTTGGTGTTGATCAGTCACCGGCATGTCGATCACACCGCTGGCATCGACAAGTTGGTCGAGCTGACCGGGGCGCCGGTGCGCGCGGCGGATCCGCAGTTCCTGCGGGGTGACGGGGTGGCGCTGAGTGATCGGGAGATCATCGACGCCGCCGGCGTAACGGTCACGGTGCTGACCACGCCCGGCCATACCGCCGACTCGGTGTCGTTTGTTCTCGACGACGCGGTGCTGACAGCCGACAGTGTGCTGGGCCGGGGCACCGCGGTGCTCGACAAGGATGACGGCAACCTGGCCGACTACTTGGATTCGCTGCACCGGCTGCGCGGGCTGGGTCGCCGGACGGTGCTGCCCGGGCACGGCCCCGAGCTGCCCGACTTGGACGCCGTCACAGCCGAATACCTGGTGCACCGGCGGGAGCGGTTGAATCAGGTGCGCTCGGCGCTGCGGTCGCTGGGGGATGACGCCACGGCGCGACAGGTGGTCGAACACGTGTATGTCGACGTCGACGAGAAGCTGTGGGATGCGGCCGAGTGGTCGGTTCAGGCGCAGCTGAACTATCTGCGTCGGGAGTGAAGTTCGGGCGTCGAGTGTGCGGCTGGGGCGTCGAGCGTGCGGCGGAGGCGTCGAGTGTGCACGTAGGGCGATCGGGTGTGAAGTGTGGGCGGCTGGGGCGTCGAGTGTGCAGCTAGGGCGTCGAGTGTGAAGCTACGGCGGGTAAACCGCGAGATTCCCGCCCTGGACGCACACTCGACGCCCTACGTGCACACTCGACGGAGAAGGCCGACGGGCTGCGCCCGCGCTGCGCGCGGGCTTACCTCGCTCGGCGCGCCAGACGCTCGGAGTCGGAGATCAGCACGCTCTTGCCCTCCAGCCGGATCCACCCCCGGTGGGCGAAGTCGGCCAGCGCCTTGTTCACCGTCTCCCGCGAAGCGCCGACCAGCTGGGCGATCTCTTCCTGCGTCAGGTCGTGGGTGACTCGCATGGCGCCGCCCTCCTGAGTGCCGAACCGCTGGGCGAGCTGCAGCAACTGCTTGGCCACCCGGCCCGGCACGTCGGTAAAGATCAGGTCCGCCAGGTTGTTGTTGGTGCGGCGCAGCCGTCGCGCAAGCACCCGCAACAGTTGCTCGGCAATCTCGGGACGGTCGGCGATCCAGGCCCGCAGCGCATCACGGTCCATCGACACCGCGCGCACCTCGGTGATCGTCGTCGCGCTGGACGTCCGCGGCCCAGGGTCGAAGATCGACAACTCGCCGAACATGTCCGACGGCCCCATGATGGTCAGCAGGTTCTCCCGGCCGTCCGGTGACCGACGACCGATCTTCACCTTTCCGGCGACGATGATGTAGAGCCGATCGCCCGGCTCGCCCTCGGCAAAAACCGTGTGTCCTCGGGGGAAGTCGACCGGCTGCAGTTGTTTGGTCAGTGCGGCGACTGCGCTGGGCTCAACCCCTTGGAAGATTCCTGCCCTTGCCAGGATCTCATCCACGATGCCTCTTCAGCCTTCCAACGAAGTGATACGGGCAGGCCAATTAATTACGACTGACACGAGTCTAAAGGTAGGCCAATAGGTGCGACCTGCCAACGCTACACACGATTGACATGTCGAGAAGCCGTAACCGGCGTATTGGGCCGGTGCCGACCGTGCAGGCGCGACGGCCGCCCCACCTCGGCCCGAACGGCACCATCGGTGGCAAAGAAGGCCTCGGCGTGGTGGCGGCCGGTGAGCGCTCGGGGCGCCGGAACCGCGGCGAGTTGCTGGGCCTGACGTCGATGTAGGTATTCCAGCGCCTCCGGCATTCCCTCCCGGGCCAGCGTGCGCACATCGACAGGCTCGGCCTGGTCGAGGAAGTCGGCGACGTCGGTCGCGCTCACCGTGCCATGGGCAAGCACCTTCTCCAGCCGCCCGAGGCCGAGTGCAGCAACCATCAGCAGCCCCGGGATGCAGGCCACCAGCAACCATGACACAGAGAGAGTAAACATGGCCTTGCATCAACACCGGGTCTCGGGAAGATCACGAAATCAGTACTCTGTCGTAGGTGACAGCGGCCAAGTCATCCGGGCGTTCCAAGTCCAAGCCACCCGCGCCCGGCTCCGAAGTCGCCAAGCGCTGGACAACCGAGACCCGAACGGGTCTGGTGCGGCGCGCCCGCCGCATGAATCGCACGCTGGCACAGGCCTTTCCGCACGTCTACTGCGAACTGGACTTCACCACGCCGCTCGAGCTGGCGGTGGCCACCATCCTGTCGGCACAGAGCACCGACAAACGGGTGAACCTGACGACGCCCGCGCTGTTCGCCAAGTACCGGACGGCGGTGGACTACGCGCAGGCCGACCGCACCGAACTGGAAGCCCTCATTCGCCCTACCGGCTTCTACCGCAACAAGGCAACGTCGTTGATCGGTCTCGGGCAGGCGCTGGTCGAGCGGTTCGACGGTGAGGTGCCGGCCACCATGGAAGAGCTGGTCACGCTGCCGGGCGTGGGCCGCAAGACGGCAAACGTCATCCTCGGCAACGCCTTCGATATTCCCGGCATCACCGTCGACACCCACTTTGGCCGGCTGGTTCGGCGCTGGCGCTGGACCGCCGAGGAGGACCCGGTCAAGGTGGAGCATGCGGTGGGCGCACTGATCGAGCGCAAGGAATGGACCTTGTTGAGTCACCGGGTGATCTTCCACGGCCGGCGCGTCTGCCACGCCCGCAAACCCGCCTGCGGGGTGTGCGTGCTGGCCAAGGATTGCCCGTCTTACGGGCTGGGGCCTACCGAACCCTTGTTGGCGGCCCCGCTGGTGCAGGGCCCGGAAACCGAGCACTTGCTGGCTCTGGCCGGGTTGTGAGCCAGCCGCCGGACGCCGGGATGACGCGTTGACCAGCAGAACCCGCTGGACCATTGCGGTCCTGGTGGTGGTCGCCGCGCTGATCGTGGCCCTGGTAGCCCAGTTGCGCGACGACAACGCACCCACCTCGACCCCCCAACCACCGGCGGCGCGGGAACACCGCGATGCCGACACACCCGCGGCGCTGGCCGGCCCGCGGCAGCGGGCAGCCTTGGCGCCCTGTCCCGGGCCGGGTGACGGTCCCGGTTCGACGGCGTTGCGCGATGTCGTGGTGGAGTGCGCGGCCGACGGCGCGCCCGTGGACGTGGCGCGGGCACTAGCCGGACACCGCGTGGTGCTCAATTTGTGGGCCTATTGGTGCGCGCCTTGTGTGGCCGAACTGCCCGCAATGGCTGAATATCAACGACGGGTGGGAAACGACGTATTGGTGGTGACGGTGCATCAGGACGAGAACGAGACGGCCGGGTTGCTGCGACTGGCCGATCTCGGTGTTCGGCTGCCCACCCTGCAAGATGGTCGCCGTAAGGTGGCGGCGGCGCTGCGGGTTGCAAACGTCATGCCCGCGACGGTGGTGCTGCGGCCGGACGGTAGCGTTGCGCAGACCCTGCCGCGGCCCTTTGGCAGCGCCGACGAGATTGCGGCTGCGGTCGGAAACGACACGGGGTAAGCGTGGGCAATGGGACCCGAGGAGGCGCCGATGAGTGCTGCGGTGGCCTTGACTCCTGAACTCGCTCCGCCGTGGCTGCGGCCGCTGGTCGACAACATCGACGAGATCCCGAACTCCTACCGTCGTCGCCTGTCGGCCGAGATGCTGGCGATGGTGACGGCGGCCAAGGTGACGTCTTCTGCGGCGGCGCGCCGCGGCGCCGGTCGGGAGGCCGCCGTGCTGGTGCTGTTCTCCGGCCCGGACGCCGGACCGGCCGACGGTGGTCCGCCCGATGACGCTGACCTCCTATTGACCGTGCGCGCGTCGAGCCTGCGCCACCATGCCGGGCAGGCCGCCTTCCCCGGCGGCGCTGCCGATCCGGGTGACCGGGGACCGGTGGCCACGGCCCTGCGGGAGGCGCGTGAAGAGACCGGGATCGACGTCGACCGGCTCTATCCGCTGGCCACCATGGACCGCACGTTCATCCCGCCGTCCGGGTTTCACGTCGTACCGGTGCTGGCTTACTCGCCGGATCCCGGCCCGGTGACCGTGGTCAACCAGGCGGAGACGGCGATCGTCGCCCGGGTTCCGGTACGCGCTTTCATCAACCCGGCCAATCGCCTGATGGTGTATCGCGATGCGCTGACCCGCCGGCTGGCCGGTCCGGCGTTTCTGCTGAACCAAATGCTGGTGTGGGGCTTCACTGGCCAGGTGATTTCTGCTGTGCTCGACGTCGCGGGTTGGGCCCAGCCCTGGGACACCACCGACATCCGCGAACTGGACGAGGCGATGCGGCTGGTCGGCGACCAGGGTGAGCCGCGATGAACTCAATGACTCCGTCGCAGGGCTGGACATCGCCGTGCTGGCGGTGGCGTTCATCGCGGCGATCTCCGGCTGGCGCTCGGGCGCCCTCGGCTCCCTGTTGTCCTTCGCCGGTGTGTTGCTGGGGGCGATCGCGGGGGTGCTGTTGGCGCCGCACATCGTCAGCCACATCGCGGCTCCGCGCGCTAAGTTGTTCGCCGCGCTTTTCCTCATCTTGGCGCTGGTCGTGGTCGGCGAGGTGGCCGGAGTGGTGCTAGGCCGGGCGGTGCGCGGCGCCATCCGCAACCGGCCCGTCCGGCTCACCGACTCCGTCATCGGTGTGGGCGTGCAACTGCTGGTGGTGCTGACCGCAGCCTGGCTGTTGGCGACGCCGCTGACCCAGTCCAAAGACCAGCCCGAACTGGCCGCCGCGGTTCGCGGTTCCCGGGTCCTGGCCCAGGTCAACGACGTCGCGCCCAGCTGGCTGAAAAACGTACCGAAGCGGCTCTCGGCGTTGCTGAACACTTCGGGTCTGCCCGCGGTGCTCGAACCGTTCAGCCGCACCCCGGTCATCCCGGTCGCCTCACCGGACCCGGCGCTGGCCAACAACCCGGTGGTGGCGGCCACCGCACCCAGCGTCGTCAAGGTTCGCAGCCTGGCGCCCAGCTGCCAGAAAGTGTTGGAAGGCACCGGATTCGTGATCTCGCCCGACCGGGTGATGACCAACGCGCACGTGGTCGCCGGGTCCAACAGCGTGTCGGTGTATGCGACCAACAAGCCGTATGACGCGACGGTGGTCTCCTACGACCCCTCGGTCGATATCGCGATTCTGGCCGTCCCCAACCTGCCGCCGGCGCCGCTGGTCTTCAACGACGGTCCGGCGAAAACCGGCACCGATGTGGTGGTGCTGGGTTATCCCGGCGGCGGCAACTTCACGGCCACTCCGGCGAGGATCCGTGAGGCCATCCGGCTCAGCGGCCCGGACATCTACCGAGACCCGCAGCCGGTGACCCGCGACGTGTACACCATCAGAGCCGATGTGGAGCAAGGCAATTCGGGTGGTCCGCTGATCGACCTCAACGGCCGAGTGCTCGGTGTGGTGTTCGGCGCCGCGGTCGATGATCCCGACACGGGGTTTGTGCTGACGGCCGAAGAGGTGTCCGGTCAGCTGGCCCGGGTCGGCGCCACCCAACCGGTGGGTACCGGGGCCTGCGTCAGCTGATCCGGCGGCCGTGCACCTGGTCGAGGAATCGTGTCAGGTGGCGGTTGATTTCGTCGGGCACCTCTTCATGGCTGAAATGCCCTGCGCCGGCGATGGATAGGTAGCGTCCGTGCGGGGCGTAACGTTGGGTGCGCTCGACCGGCGCGGCCAGCACGTACGGATCGGCGTCGCCGCGCAGGTGCAGCAGCGGCATACTCAGTTGCTGCGTCATCGATTTCATGAAGCGACGGCCCTCGGCGCGCAGCTGACTGCGTACCGCCCAGCGTTGATACTCCAGCGCGCTGTGCGCGGCCGCGGGAATCATGATCGCTTGTCGCAGGTATCCGATGGACTGTGAGAAGTCCTCGGAAGCAGGCCATTTCGCGCAGGCGCGGCTGCGCATCAGCCGCTCGATCTCCGCCCCGTCGTTCCGGGTGAGTAGCCGCTCCGGCCAGATCGGCACCTGGTAGCGCAACAACGTGGGCAGTAGTGCGCGACCCTGATCGCGGCGCATCAGTGTGGTGCGCCGCAGCGCGGCCGGGTGCGGTGAACTGATCAGGGCAATGGCCCGGACCAGTCGCGAATGCAGCAGCGCGGTGGTCCAGCATGCCAATCCACCGTCGGCGTGACCGATCAGCGTGGCCGACGAATGACCCAGTGCCCTGATGAGCCCGGCCGTATCACCGGCCAGTGTCCAGCCGTCGTAGCCGCGGGGAGGCTTGTCGCTGCCCCCGTAACCGCGCAAGTCGACGGCAACCACTCGAGCGCCGGTCAGCCCACGCAGTTGATGCCGCCATGACCACCAGAACGAACCGAAACCGTGCAGCAGCATGACCAGCGGGCGCGCCGTCACCGGTTCGGTGGGCGCAGCCCGTCCCGCCGGCAATGCTTCGACGACGTGGAAGCGGATGCCGTTGGCGTGCACGTCGAGATGTCGCCATGGCCCGTCGATGCGGGTGATCGACGGATCGGGTGCCGGCATTTACCAGCCCGAGGGGTCGGCCGGCGTCTTGTCGTCGGCCGTGAGGGCCTTGGCCTTGGCGGCTGCGGCCACGTTCTTCTCATGGCCCGGAGTGAGCGCGTCGCGCGTCTCTTTGACCGAGGCGATGGTTTGGCGCGGACCCCGGATGCGTCGGACCTTCAAGAAACCCAACAGCGCCAGCACCGCGGTGACCACGACCATGATCCCGAAGACGATGAGGAACGCCGCCCAGCGCCAGATCCAGTTGTCGAGCAGTTCGGCGAGGAAGAAGAAGAAAAAGAAGGTGGAGTAGAACAGCACGACCAGCGCGGCGATGAAGTAGACGCTGCCGGTCAATCCCTTCTTGACGTCGCGGGTGATCTCGGCGCGGGCCAGTTCCACTTCGGCCCGTACCAGGGTCGATACCTGGGTTGTCGCGTCTTTGATGAGGTCACCGATCGACGGCTCCCCGGCCCTGGCATGCGGATCGGCCAACGGAATGGTGGTCAGCGTGCTGGGCACACCGTTCTTGCGATCAGGTTTGCTCACAGACGGTCCTCTCGGTGTGACTGCCCGCGGTGCGCAGTCGTCGCGGTTTATGTTGCCATGACCTCTGGTGCGGTACGCGGCCAGCCGAACAGGGCGGGGTCCCCTCGAACGGATGCGGCAAATTGACGATCGCGGTCATTTCGCACGCCGCTGTGCTCGGGTAGGAATCATCTAGACTGCCCTCTGGTTTTCTGATTCCCACAACCTGACGGGAGTATCGCTGTGCAGACGGCGCATCGCGGCTTTGCCGCGGCGATCGGGGCGGTGCTCCTGAGTCCGCTATTCATGCCCGCCGCTACCGCGGTCGCGGACGACAAGGTGCCGTTGGGCGGGGGTGCGGGCATTGTGGTGAACACCGGCACGCTGTGCACGCTGACCGCCATAGGGCACGACAGAAACGGTGATCTGATCGGCTTCACCTCCGCGCACTGCGGTGGCCCCGGCGCGCCCGTCGCCGCCGAGGGCGCGGAGAACCGGGGACAGGTGGGCATCATGGTCGCCGGCAACGACAACCTGGACTACGCGGTGATCAGGTTCGACCCGGCCAAGGTGACACCGGTCAACAACGTCAACGGGTTCGCGATCAACGGGATCGGCCCGGACCCAACGGTCGGGCAAGTCGCCTGCAAGCAGGGCCGCACCACCGGCAATTCGTGCGGTGTCACCTGGGGCCCGGGGCAGGATCCGGGGACCATCGTGATGCAGGTCTGCGGCGGGCCCGGTGACTCCGGGGCGCCCGTCACCGTCGACAACCTGCTGGTCGGGATGATTCACGGCGCCTTCAGCGACAGCTTGCCGAGCTGCGTCACGAAATACATTCCGCTGCACACACCGGCGGTGGTGATGTCCATCAACGCCGACCTGGCCGACATCAACGCCAAGAACCGGCCCGGCTCCGACTTCGTACCGATCCCCGGTTAGGGCGTTACTTCGCGGCGCGGATGGCGTCGAAAACGTTGGGATCCAACAACGTTGACGTGTCGCCCAGCTCCCGGTTCTCGCCGATGTCGCGCAACAGCCGGCGCATGATCTTGCCGCTGCGGGTCTTGGGGAGTTCGGGCACCACGTGGATTTCGCGGGGCCGGGCGATCGGGGAGATCTCCTTGGCGACTTGGGCGCGTAATTCGTCGACGATGCCGTCATAGGGTTCGGTGTCGGCCCGTAACACCACGAACGCGCTGATCGCCTGACCGGTGGTCTCGTCGGTCACACCGACCACCGCGGCTTCGGCCACCCCGGAATGCCCGACGAGCGCCGACTCGACCTCCGCGGTCGAGATCCGATGCCCGGATATGTTCATCACGTCGTCGATGCGGCCCAACACCCAGATGGCGCCGTCGGAGTCGAAACGCGCGCCGTCGCCGGCGAAGTAGTAGCCCTTGTCGGCGAACTTCGACCAATACGTCTCCCGGTAGCGGTCCGGGTCACCCCAGATGCCGCGCAGCATCGAGGGCCAGGGCTGGTCCAGGACGAGGTAACCGCTGACGTGCTCACCTTCGTCGGGGCCGGCCTCCAGCGGATCGCCGTGATCGTCAACGATTTTCGCTGAGATGCCCGGCAGGGGGCTCATGGCCGATCCCGGTTTGGCGGCGGCGACGCCGGGCAGCGGTGAGATCATCGCCGAGCCGGTTTCGGTTTGCCACCAGGTGTCGACCACCGGGACCTTGTCTGCGCCAATGACTTCGCGGTACCAACGCCAGGCCTCGTGGTTGATCGGTTCACCGACCGAACCCAGGAGTCGGAGGCTGGACAGATCGTGCGCGTCGGGGATTTCGCGACCCCACTTCATGAACGTGCGGATCAACGTGGGCGCGGCGTAATAGATTGTCACGCCGTATCTTTCGATGATCTGGAAGTGGCGGTGTTCGTCTGGAGTATTGGGTGTGCCCTCGTAGAGCACTTCGGTGATGCCGTTGGCGAGCGGACCGTAGACCCCATAGGTGTGTCCGGTGACCCAGCCGATGTCGGCGGTGCACCAGAACACGTCGCTGTCCGGTTTGACGTCGAAGATGGTGTGCACCGTGTACGCGGTTTGGGTCAGATAGCCGCCGCTGGTGTGCACGATGCCTTTGGGCTTGCCGGTGGTGCCGGAGGTGTACAGCAGGAAGAGCGGATGCTCGGAATCGAACGCTTCGGCGGTGTGTTCGGCCGCAGCCGAATCGATGACCTCATGCCACCACAGGTCCCGGTCGTCATGCCATGACACGTCAATTCCGGTGCGGCGCACCACCAGAACATGCTCGATCGGGCTGTCCGGGTCGTCGACGGCCTCGTCGGCGGCGGCCTTGAGCGGGGCGGGTTTGCCGCGCCGGAATTGTCCGTCGGCGGTGATGAGCAGCTTGGCTTGGGCATCGGCGATACGCGCTTTCAGCGCCTTCGCGGTGAAACCGCCGAAGACCACGCTGTGCATCAACCCCAGCCGCGCGCAGGCCAGCATCGCGATGACGGCCTCGGGAATCAGCGGCAGATAGATGGCGACGCGGTCACCGGCGACCAAGCCGAGGTCGGTCATCGCGTTGGCCGCTTTACTCACCTGCGTGAGGAGGTCGGCATAGGTCAGGGTGCGGCGGTCGTCGGCGGGCTCCCCTTCCCAGTAGATGGCCACCCGATCCCCGTGCCCTGCCTCGACGTGGCGATCCACGCAGTTGTAGGCGACGTTGAGCTTGCCGCCCACGAACCACTTGGCGAAAGGCGGATTCGACCAGTCCAGCACCTCGTCGAACGGCGTGTCCCACGACAGGCGGTTGGCTTGCTTGGCCCAGAACGCCAAGCGGTCTTCTTCGGCCTCCTGGTACAGCTCTGCGCGGGCATTTGCCTGTTCGGCGAACCGCTCCGGGGGCGGGTAGGACGACGGAACTTCGGACGTGGCGTCAGTCACCCTGTGAGCCTAAAGCGTGTTGATGCGGCCGTCACGGCCCAGGCCCGGGGGTCCCTTAGGGTCGAGTCATGCGTCGGATGCGGACCGCGATGGCCGCCGTGGCTGCGGCTGTGCTGGCGGTCGCGCCGGTGGCCGCCTGTGGCGGCGGCGCACTGACTCCCGACGTGGTGCTGGTCAACGGCGGCGAACCGCCCAACCCGTTGATCCCTACCAGCACCAACGACAGCAACGGCGGCCGCATTCTCGATCGGCTCTTCGCCGGACTGATGTCCTACGACGCCAACGGCAGACCGTCGCCGGAGGTCGCCCAATCGATCGAGACGACCGACAACGTGAACTACCGGATCGTCCTCAAGCCGGGTTGGAAGTTCACCGACGGTTCACCCGTGACGTCCCATTCGTTCGTCGACGCGTGGAATTACGGGGCGTTGAGCGCCAACGGCCAACTGCAGCAGAGCTTCTTCAGCCCCATCGATGGCTTCGACGAAGTCGCCGGCCCGGCCACCGGTACTACCCGCACAACCATGTCGGGGCTGCGGGTGGTCAACGACCTCGAATTCACCGTGCGGCTCAAGGCGCCGACGATCGACTTCACGTTGCGACTCGGGCACAGCTCGTTCTACCCGTTGCCCGACGCGGCCTTTCGGGACATGGCCGGGTTCGGCCGCAATCCGGTCGGCAACGGCCCCTACCAGCTGGCCAGCGGCGGCGACGGGCCCGCCTGGGAGCACAACGTCAAGATGGACCTGGTGCCCAACCCCGGCTATCACGGCAACCGGACGCCCCGCAACAAAGGTCTGCGCTTCGAGTTCTACGCCAACCTGGACACCGCCTACTCCGACTTGCTATCGGGCAATCTCGATGTGCTGGACACGATTCCGTCGAGTGCCTTGACGATCTACCGGCGCGACCTCGGTGGCAACGCCGCCGGTGGGCCCGCCGCCGTCAATCAGTTCGTGGACACCCCGTTGCGCCTGCCGCACTTCGGCGGTGAAGAGGGCCGGTTGCGACGACTGGCGCTGTCGGCCGCTATCAACCGCCCACAGATCTGCAAGCAGATCTTCGCCGACACCCGTGCCCCGGCGCGCGACTTCACCGCCGAGTCGCTGCCCGGGTTCGACCCGAACATACCGGGCAACGACGCACTGGATTTCAATCCCGAACGAGCAAGGCAACTTTGGGCGCAGGCCAACGCGATCTCGCCGTGGACGGGCCGTTACCCGATCGCGTACAACGCCGACAGCGGGCACCAGGACTGGGTGGACGCGGTGGCCAACAGCATCAAGAACGTTCTGGGTATCGACGCCGCCGGCGCGCCACAGCCCACCTTCGCCGCACTGCGCACCCAGATCACCAATCGCACCATCGACAGCGCTTTCCGCGCCGGGTGGCAGGGCGATTATCCCTCGAAGATGGAATTCCTGGCGCCGTTGTTCGCCACCGGCGCGGGCTCCAACGATGTCGGCTATTCCAGCCGCGAGTTCGACGCCGCGTTGGCCAGAGCCGAAGCCGCACCCAGCCTGCCCGCCGCGAGCGTGCTCGCCAACGAAGCCCAGCGAATCCTGTTCCACGACATGCCCAGTGTGCCGTTGTGGTACTACATCAGCGTGGTCGGATGGTCGACCGAAGTCAGCAGTGTGACGGTCACCTGGAACGGGCTGCCCGACTACGAACACATCGTCAAGGCCTGACATGGGTTGGTACATCGCTCGCCGGATCGCCGTGATGGTGCCGGTCTTTCTGGGCGCCACGTTGCTCATCTACGGCATGGTGTTCCTGCTCCCCGGTGACCCGTTGGCGGCGTTGGCCGGTGACCGGCCGCTGACTCCGGCGGTGGCGGCCCAGTTACGTGCGCGCTACCACCTCGACGACCCGTTCCTGGTGCAGTATCTGCGTTATCTCGGCGGTCTGGTGCACGGTGATCTGGGCCGAGCGTATTCCGGACTGCCGGTGCGAAGCGTTCTGGCCCACGCCTTTCCGGTCACCCTCCGATTGGCGCTCATCGCGTTGGTCGTGGAGGCGGTGTTCGGCATCCTCTTCGGGGTGATCGCGGGCCTGCGCCAAGGCGGCATCTTCGACGCGACGGTGTTGGTCACCGGGCTGATCATCATCGCCATCCCGATCTTTGTGCTCGGCTTCCTCGCGCAGTTCCTGTTCGGCGTGCGCCTGGGCATCGCGCCGGTCACCGTGGGCGAGCGCGCGACGTTCGGACGGTTGCTGCTTCCGGGCATCGTCCTGGGAGCGGTGTCCTTCGCCTATGTGGTTCGTCTGACGCGCTCGGCGGTTTCGGCCAACGCACATGCGGACTACGTCCGCACCGCCACCGCCAAAGGTTTGTCGCGGTCGCGGGTGGTCGCGGTGCACATCTTGCGCAACTCGCTGATTCCGGTGGTCACGTTCCTGGGCGCCGATCTGGGCGCGCTGATGGGCGGAGCCATTGTGACAGAGGGGATTTTCAACATCCACGGCGTCGGCGGCGTGCTGTACCAAGCGGTCACCCGCCAGGAGGCTCCCACTGTGGTGTCGATCGTGACGGTGTTGGTTCTGATCTACCTGATCACCAATCTCTTGGTCGATCTGCTGTATGCCGTGCTGGACCCGCGGATCCGCTATGGCTGACCAGACCGGTGTGTGGCTTGATATTTGGCGACGGTTGCGTCGACGTCCGCAGTTCGTCCTCGCCGCCGTCATGATCGGGTTCATAGTGTTGGTCGCGGCGTTTCCGGCGTTGTTCACCGGAATGGATCCCAATTATGCCGATACCAGTCAGAGCTTGTCCTCCCCCTCGGCGGCGCATTGGTTCGGCACTGACCTACAGGGCCATGACATCTACGCCCGCACCGTTTACGGTGCCCGAGCCTCGGTAACCGTCGGACTGGGCGCGACGCTGGCTGCGGTCGTCGTCGGTGGGGTGCTGGGCGCACTGGCCGGCTTCTATGGCGGGTGGGCCGACGCGGTGGTCTCGCGGCTTACCGACGTGTTTTTCGGACTGCCTTTGCTGCTGGGCGCGATCGTGTTGATGCAAGTGCTGCACCACCGCACGGTGTGGACCGTCATCGCCATCCTGGCGCTGTTCGGCTGGCCGCAACTGGCCCGAATCGCCCGAGGGGCGGTGCTCGAGGTGCGGGGCAGTGATTACGTCTTGGCGGCCAAAGCGTTGGGGCTGAGCCGGTTTCAGACCTTGGTGCGTCACGCCGTGCCCAACGCGCTGGGGCCGGTGATCGCCACGGCCACCATAGCGTTGGGCATTTTCATCGTCACCGAGGCGACGCTGTCCTACCTCGGCGTCGGGTTGCCGACGACGGTGGTGTCGTGGGGCGGTGACATCAACATGGCGCAGACCCGGCTGCGGGCGGGTTCACCGATCTTGTTCTATCCGGCCGGCGCCCTGGCCGTCACCGTGCTGGCGTTCATGATGATGGGCGACGCCCTGCGCGATGCTCTGGATCCGGCGTCACGGGCATGGCGAGCATGAGTTCCCCACCCGGCCAACCGGATGCGCCGCTGCTGTCGGTGCAGGGGCTGGAGGTTCGGTTCGGCACCGACGAACCGGCGGTCCGCGGAGTGAATCTGACGGTCGGACAAGGCGAAACGGTCGCCCTGGTGGGGGAGTCCGGGTCGGGGAAATCCACCACCGCCGCCGCTGTGCTGGGATTGCTCTCACCCGGCGGACGCATCACCGACGGGCGCGTCGTCTACGACGGTCGCGACATCACCGCAGCGGACCGGCGGGTGTTGCGGTCGATCAGGGGCCGCGAGATCGGTTATGTACCGCAAGACCCGATGAGCAACCTCAATCCCGTATGGAAGGTCGGCTTTCAGGTCCGAGAAGCGTTGCGTGCCAACGCGGGGAGCCGGGAGGCGCGGCGACAGGCGGTGGAGTTGCTCGCCGAAGCCGGCATGCTTGACCCGGCTACTCAGGCCGCCCGTTACCCGCACCAGCTTTCCGGCGGCATGTGTCAGCGGGCGCTGATCGCCATCGGGCTGGCCGGCAGGCCGCGGTTGCTGATCGCCGACGAGCCGACGTCCGCCCTCGACGTGACGGTGCAGCGGCAGGTCCTCGATCATCTGCAGCACCTGACCGACGAGCTGGGCACCGCCCTGCTGCTGATCACCCACGACTTGGCGCTGGCCGCCGAGCGGGCCGAATCGGTGGTGGTGATGCACCGCGGATCGATCGTCGAATCCGGTGCTGCGCAACAAATCCTGACCGACCCACAACACGAGTACACCCGGCGTCTGGTGGCTGCGGCCCCGTCGGTGGCGGCACGCAACACGAGGAACGCTCGGCGGCGCGCGGAGGTGGCGCCTGCCGCCGGTGAACGGGATGACCTTCTGGTGGTGACCGAACTGACCAAGATCTACCGGGAGACGCGCGGTGCGCCGTGGCGTCGGGTGGAGTTTCGCGCGGTCGACGCGGTGTCGTTCCAGGTGCGGCGGGCCAGCACGCTGGCAATCGTGGGGGAGTCGGGGTCGGGCAAGTCCACGCTGGCGCGCATGGTGCTGGGACTGCTGCAGCCGTCGTCGGGCTCGGTGAGCTTCGACGGTGCTCAGGTCAGCGGCAAGCTGGACCGTGGCACGGCTTTGGCCTTGCGTCGCCGGATGCAGCCGGTGTTCCAAAACCCCTACAGCAGCCTCGATCCCATGTACTCGGTGTATCGCGCCGTCGAGGAGCCGTTGCGCATTCACCAGGTCGGGAACCGGGCCCAGCGGCAGCGAGCGGTGCGCGAGTTGATCGATCAGGTGGCGTTGCCCTCGTCGGTGCTGGGTCGGCTGCCCCGCGAGCTGTCGGGTGGACAGCGGCAGCGGGTCGCCATCGCGCGGGCGTTGGCGCTGCGCCCGGAGGTGCTGGTGTGTGATGAGGCGGTGTCGGCGCTTGACGTCTTGGTGCAGGCTCAGATCCTGGAATTGCTGGCCGAGTTACAGGCCGATCTGGGCTTGACCTACCTGTTCATCAGTCACGACCTGGCGGTGATCCGGCAGATCGCCGACGACGTTCTGGTGATGCGTGCGGGTCGGGTGGTGGAACATGCACCGACTGAGGACGTGTTCAGCCGGCCCCGCCACGAGTACACCCGACAATTGCTGGAGGCCATTCCTCGTGCGCCGGCGGCATCGGGCTAGGTTGGCAAGCTGTGAAGCGTGATCCGTTGGCCCCGTTGATGGAGCTGCCCGGCGTCGCTGAAGCCAGCGACCGCGCCCGCGAGGCGTTGAGCAGGGCCCATCGGCACCGGGCGAACCTGCGTGGCTGGCCGGTGACCGCCGCCGAGGCGTCGTTGCGTGCGGCGCGGGCCTCGTCGGTGCTCGATGGTGGGCCGGTGCGGCTGGATGACCTTGCCGATGCCGGTGAGGTCAGCGATCCGGTGTTCGGCGGAGCGTTGCGGGTGGCTCAAGAACTCGAAGGCGGAACCGGCACGTTGATCCGGGTGTGGCAGCATGCGCCGTTGCAGGCCTTGGCCAGGCTGCATATGTTGGCGGCCGCCGATCAGGTCGACGAGGCCCGATTGGGCCGGCCCCGCAAAGACCCCGAAGTAGGGCCGCGGCTGGCGCTGCTCACCGACCTGGTGACCAGTCCCACGCAGGCGTCGGCACCGGTGGTGGCCGCAGTTGCTCACGGAGAGCTGTTGACGCTCAAGCCCTTTGGCAGCGCCGACGGGGTGGTGGCCCGTGCGGTGTCCCGCTTGGTGACGATCACGACCGGGCTCGATCCGCACGGACTCGGTGTTCCGGAAGTCAGTTGGATGCGTAAACCGGCCGATTACCGCGACGCTGCTCAAGGTTTCACCGAAGGCACCCCTGCCGGCTTGGCGCGCTGGCTGGTGCTGTGTTGCCGGGCGCTGCGGGCCGGTGCGCAGGAGGCGTTGTCGATCGCCGATTCGATGTCGGGTGGCTGAAACGGTAGCTAGGCGGTCCCGAAAAAAACGAGTGGGCAGAAATTGAAAAGGACGGCGACCCGACAAATTCGAGTCGCCGCCCCCGTCAGCACAGTCCCCGGTTACCAAGCGTGCACTTCTGGGTTGCGTGGGTGGCCTCGGCGCGTTTACGAAGCTTCCGACTGCAACCCCACCCAAAGGGCCGTCGATGTCATCCGATCTTCGCAATTACGCAGGCCCGCAACACTTCTGCCATTTTCGCGGCTATGACTCCGCGTGGGTGCCGAGGATCCGTGCTGGGCGCCCGGGTTGGGAGAACGATCCTTCTCTTCCGGATCGACCTTGGCCTCGCCGGGCTTCCGTGATTTCCTTTGTACTACTAGACCTCAGGCACAGCAAGGCCCAATCGGGTCCGAATTGCGAAACACGTTGGGAATGACCGCTCTAAGCGTTTGCTGCCGTGGCGAATGAGAAAGCTGGGGCGTCAGCCTAGAACGCGAAGCGGCGCAGCAGTGCGTAGGTGACCGCGCCCGCGGCCAACGCGCTGACGCCCACCGCGGCCGTCGTCGCGATCGCGGCGCCCGACGGGGCGGGGATCCGGTCGCGCAGCGACACCGGCCGCGAGAACGACAAGACCGGCCAACCGCGTTCCAAGGCTTCTCGGCGCAACCCGCGATCGGGGTTCACCACCGAGGGATGGCCGACGGCCTCGAGCATCGGCAGGTCGGTGATGGAGTCGGAGTAGGCGTAGCAGTGTTCCAGCGGGTAGCCCTCTCGGGCCGCCAACTCACGGATCGCTTGCACCTTGCCTTCGCCGTAGCAGTAGAACCCGACCTCGCCGGTGTACTTGCCGTCCTCGACGACCATCCGCGTCGCCATCGCGTGGGTAGCGCCGAGGGCGCGCGCGATGGGACCCACGATCTCCTCACCAGAGGCGGACACCACCACGACGTCACGTCCGCACAGCTTGTGGCCGGCAATGAGATCCGCGGCCTCAGCGAACACCAGCGGCGTCACGATGTCGTGCAGCGTTTCGTTGACGATCGACTTGACCTGCTCCACATCCCAGCCGGTGCACATGTTGGCCAAGTGGGTCCGCATCCGGTCCATCTGGTCATGGTCGGCGCCGGAGAGCAGAAAGATGAACTGCGCGTAGCTCGACTTGAGCACCGCCCGTCGATTGAGCAGTCCCTGGGCGAAGAACGGTTTGCTGAAGGCCAATGTGCTGGACTTGGCGATGATGGTCTTGTCCAGGTCGAAGAAGGCTGCGGTACGCGGTTGCGGAGCAGTTGTTCCAGGTGTTTGCGGCGAGCTTTGCTGTTGCGCGGCCGATTCAGGGACGGTCACTCATTCAGCATAGGTCGACCGGTCCGGTAGAGCCGGTAACTCCGTGCCGAAACGACCGCTCGATGGCGGGTGTTGTCCCGTTGGTATCGGCATTTACCCGGTTCAAGCCCCACTTTCATCAAAAGCAGTACTTGCGTGAATGCCGTCTGTCATGTGTATAGTAAGCATTACTCGGCCTCGCGCCGAGAGTGCATCAGCCCGACCCCCCGGGGCTGATACACGACGACCCTCGCCTCCTCCCCCCCTGGCGGGGGTCGTCCCTTTTCTGCAGTATTTCTGTTGCATTTTCGGGTTAGCCGGACAGTTGTGGCGTTGCGTGCCCAACGTGAACGGTGTGCCGGTGGTTAATCCGCGTGAACCTAATTGTGCACAGCTGCGTTCTTTTCCACAGATTGCTTCCGGACCCTTTTGCCGACCCGCACCGCGCCGCAGGGTGGAACGGTGACCACCACTTCTCGGCCGACTCCCGGCGCTGCGGCGACTGCGGGGGTTCTAGCAATGCTCGCCGACCCAGAGTTGCGCGAAGGTCTGGACCGGGTTGCGGCAGCCGTCGGTGTGCGAGTCGTCCACACCGGAGACCGCGACGCCGTCAGCAGGAAGACGTGGTCGGCGGCCGCCGCTGTGGTGCTCGATGAGGCCGCGGCCGACCGGTGTGGCCAACTCGGTCTGCCGCGACGTGGCCATGTCAGTGTGCTCACCGTTGCCGAGCCCGGATCGGTCACCTGGGCGGCGGCCATCAAGGCCGGTGCCCACCAAGTGCTGACGATGCCCGCCCAAGAACACGACCTGATCCGCGATCTCGCCGAAGCCGCGGAGACGGTGCGCGACACTGCTCTGCGCGGTCAAGTGGTCGCTGTCATCGGCGGTTGTGGTGGTGCCGGGGCGTCCTGGTTCTCGGTCGCCTTGGCACGGGTGGCCACCGATGCCCTGTTGGTGGATCTGGATCCGTGGGGCGGCGGCATCGATCTACTGCTCGGCGCGGAGGGTGTGTCCGGTCTGCGCTGGCCGGACCTGGCCGTGCAGGGCGGCCGGCTCAACTTCTCGGCCGTGCGTGAGGCGCTGCCGCGGCATCGGGGGGTCAGCGTGCTTTCGGGAACCAGGCGCAGTTACGAGCTTGACGCCGGCGCTGTCGACGCGGTGATCGATGCCGGTCGCCGCGGCGGAGTCACGGTGGTGTGCGACGTTCCCCGTCGGATGACAGATGCCGCCGAATATGCCCTTGACACTGCAGATCTCGTCATTCTGCTCACCCGGTGTGACGTTCGGTCGTGCGCGGCGACCGCGGCAATAGCGCCCATACTGGCGGCGATCAACCCCAACATCGGATTGGTGGTGCGCGGGCCCTCGCCTGGCGGGCTGCGCGCGGCCGAGCTCGCCGACATCGCCGGCGTGCCACTGCTGGCATCGATGCGAGCGCACCCCCGCCTGGCCGAGCAGTTGGAGCGCGGCGGGCTGCGACTGGGGCGGCGATCGGCGCTGACCGAGGCCGCGCGCCGCGTCCTGGGCGTATTGCCCACGCATCAACGTCCGACCCACTCGGGCAGGGCCGCATGACCGGGGAGTTGATCGAACGGGTCAGGGAGAGGCTGGCCGCCGAATCAGCGCCACTGCGGCCCAACGTGGTCGCCGCCGCGATACGAGCGGAAGCCGGCGGCGTTCTGGGCGACACCGAGGTGTTGGCGAACCTGCGGATATTACAGACCGAGCTGACCGGTGCCGGCGTTCTCGAGCCGCTGCTGTGCGCCGTCGGAACCACCGACGTTCTGGTGACCGGGCCCGAGGCGGTATGGGTCGATGACGGAAACGGCTTGCGCCGCAGCCATATTCGGTTCGCCGACGAGGCGGCGGTGCGACGGCTGGCGCAGCGGCTGGCGTTAGCCGCCGGGCGCCGGCTCGACGATGCACAACCGTGGGTGGACGGGCAGTTGACCGGGTTGGTCGCCGGTGGTGTCGCGGTGCGACTGCACGCCGTGCTGCCGCCGGTGGCCGCCGACGGCACCTGCATCTCACTGCGGGTGCTGCGTCCGGCGACCCAAGACCTGGCCGGCTTGAGCGCCGCGGGTGCGATCGCGCCGGAAGCGGCGGAACTGATCGACCAGGTGATCGCCGCGCGACTGGCGTTCCTGGTGTCGGGCGGAACCGGGGCCGGGAAGACGACGCTGCTGGCGGCGATGCTGGGTGTGGTTTCACCCGCCGAGCGCATCGTGTGCGTCGAGGACGCCGCCGAGTTGTCACCGCAACATCCGCATCTGGTCAAGCTGGTCGCGCGGTGCGCCAATGTCGAAGGTGTTGGTGAGGTGACCGTGCGCCAACTGGTGCGGCAGGCTTTGCGAATGCGCCCCGACCGCATCGTCGTTGGGGAGGTCCGGGGAGCCGAAGTGGTGGACCTGCTCGCCGCGTTGAACACCGGGCACGAGGGTGGGGCGGGCACCGTGCATGCCAATAGCCCCGGTGAGGTTCCCGCGCGCCTGGAGGCATTGGGCGCGCTTGGTGGGCTGGATCGGTCGGCGCTGCACAGCCAGCTTGCCGCGGCCGTCCAAGTGCTGCTGCACGTTGGTCGGGACAGGAAGGGGCGGCGCCGACTCGGCGAGATCGCCGCGCTGCGTCAGACCGAAAGCGGCCGCGTGCAAGCGGTGACGGTATGGCATGTTCAGCGCGGGATGTCTGATGACGCAACGCTGTTGGGCGACTTGCTGAGCACGCGGATGTCGGCGTGAACGGTGTTCAACATGCTGCCCTGTTGCTGTCGGCGGCGATGCTGGCCGGCCCGCCGTCACCGCGGCGGCGGCTCGGGTCCGGCGCGTCGAAGCGCCGATTGCGCCGACGGGCTGGTATCCGGCCGCTGGGCTGGGTGCTTGGGGGACTGGGCCTGGTCGCCGGAACCCTGCTGCTGCAGTTGACGACCGTCCTGGCTGTCGCGGCGGTCGCGGGCACCACTGCGCTGCGTTACCAGCGGGCCCGCAACAGCAGGCGGGGTGCGGCAATGGGGCAGGCGCTCGAGGCGGCCCTGGACGTGTTGGTCGGTGAATTACGAGTGGGCGCACATCCGGTGCACGCCTTCTCGGTCGCCGCGGCGGAGACCGGTGGTCCGGTGGGCACCGCGCTACGTGGTGTGGCGGCGCGCGCCCGCCTGGGCGCCGACGTCACCAGCGGCCTGCGCGCCGCCGCGGCATCGTCTGGCCTTCCCGCACGCCTTCCCACGCATTGGGAGCGACTGGCGGTGTGTTGGCAGCTGGCCAGTGATCATGGCCTGGCGATATCGACATTGATGCGTGCCGCACAACGCGATATAGCTGAGCGACAACGGTTTTCGGCGAAGGTCGCATCGGGATTGGCCGGCGCCCGCGCCACCGCTGCCATCTTGGCGGGGCTGCCCCTGCTCGGCGTGCTGCTTGGCCAACTGATCGGCGCGCGACCGCTGAGGTTTCTGCTCAACGGACACGCGGGCGGTTGGTTGCTGGTCGTCGGGGTGATGCTGGCGTGCGCGGGACTGTTGTGGGCGGACCACATCACCGATCGGGTGGTGTCATGATCGCCGCGGCGGTATTGCTCGCTGCGGCGTTGTTGGTCGATGCCGGTCCCACAGTGGTACGGGCGCGGGCCGGTCGACTGCCCCGCACCCAGGGTCCGCGGCGACGGCTGATCCGCGGCACGGATCCCCTGGCAGTGGCGTCCAGCCTCGACGTGTTCGCGGTGTGCCTGCAGGCGGGCATGGCGGTATCGGTAGCCGCGGCGGCCACGGCCGTATCGGCGCCCCCGGCGCTGGCGGCGCAACTGTCGCGGGCTGCTGACCTGCTGGCCCTCGGCGCGGACCCGTCGCTGGCGTGGTCGCCTGCGCCCGATCTGCCGGCAGGTGACCTGGACGCGCAGACCGACGCGCTGCTGCGGTTGGCGCGGCGGTCGGCGTCCTCGGGTGCGGCGTTGGCCGAAGGCGTCGTCGAATTGGCGGCTCAGTCCCGGCATGACGCCGTGCAGGCGGCGGCCGCCGCCGCGGAGCGCGCCGGGGTGCTCATCGCGGGGCCGTTGGGGTTGTGCTTTCTGCCGGCGTTTGTCTGCCTCGGCATTGTGCCCGTGGTGGCAGGGCTGGCCGGTCAGGTTTTCCAATCGGGGTTGCTATGAGAATGGGAGTTGTTGATGAGCAACATGTTTCGGAGCCTTGCCGCGCGCATGACGCTGCTGATGACCGACGAGTCGGGGATGTCCACGGTGGAGTACGCGATCGGAACGATTGCCGCGGCCGCCTTCGGGGCCATTCTCTACACCGTCGTCACCGGCGACTCGGTCGTGTCGGCGTTGAACCACATCATCGGACGCGCCCTGAGCACCAAAGTCTGACTGGCAGTGCCGGCTCCAGCACCGTCGAGGCGGCCCTGGCGATCGCGACGTTGGTGTCGGTGTTGGTTCTGTGCCTGGCCGGGATCACCGCGGCGTCAATGCAGGTGCGGTGTGTCGACGCGGCCCGCGAAGCGGCCCGGCTCGCGGCACGCGGTGACGGACGCGTTGCGGTTCAAGTGGCGCACCGCATCGCGCCGCAAGGCGCGCGGGTCCAGGTCCGCCGCGACGGCCAATACCTCGTCGCCACCGTCATCGCGCGTTCAAAGATATTGCCAGGACTTGACATTCGGGCCAATGCCGTGTCAGCGGCCGAGCCGCAATGACCAGGGCGCCGCCACGGTGGTCGCGGCGATCATGGTGGCGGTGTTGCTGTGCGTCACCGTGGCGGGGGTGTATCTGGGCTCGGTCGTGATAGCTCGTCACCGCGCTCAGGCCGCGGCGGACCTGGCCGCCCTGGCCGCTGCCGCGCGGCTGCCGGAGGGGGCCGGCGCCGCGTGTGCCCGGGCGACGGCAGTGGCTCAGCAGATGGGTGTCGGCAACAGCCAATGCGCGGTGGACGACTTGGACGTGATCGTCACCGCCGAAGTGCCCGTGGCTTTCGCAGGTGTGGCGCGGGCCGCTGCGCGGGCGGGTCCGGCCGACGCTGCAGACCGGTCAGGCTCCGTCGCCGGACGAGTCCGGTAGCCGGGCGCTGGCCACTTCCTCCTCGGTGGGCAACCGCAGCGACAGCAGGCCGGCGAAGGTCTCCGGTGCGAGCTCCACCCGATTGACGGTCACATGCACCGGGACCCAATCGGTATCGTGGCCAGGCAGGCGTAACACTCGACTGGTCGGGCCATTGACGAATTCCTCGGTCATCGAACGCATTTCGCGCTCATCGTCGGGGTGTACCCGCGGCTTGCTGCCGTCGTTGCTGCGCCAGTCGTAGAAAGTGCACGGGTCGTCGATCCATTTCAGCAAGTTCCAGTTGTTGAGATCGACCAACGCGCGGTGCACTCCGACCTGCGCCAGACTTTGCAGGATCCGCTGGGCCAGATCGTCGGACGAGACGACCGGGCCCTTGTGTTCGGTCCGCCAGTTGATCGCTCGCGCCACCAGATGGTCACGGCCGTCGGATCCTTGCTCGAGTGCGGTACGTGCCACGAAACCGATCCGGATCGGATTGCCTTGCCAGTCGGTGAGATCCCAGGTGCTGCACAGGGTTTGGTTAGGCCGGGCGCGAATTGCCATGGCCAGTACCTTGGTTTCGTTGGGGTTGAGTTCTCGCGAGGGCAGATCCTCGGCGAACGCGCGACCGAAAGTGACTTCGACTTCGGGATTCTTGCCGCTGTTCGCCAGTGACTCGGGGGTGTCGGTGGCGACCCCGCGGGTCAGATCCCACTTGAGCGGTCCCGGCGTCGGCCGCTCGGGAGGCTCCTCGTCGGCCGGGCCGCTCCACACGTGCACGCCGTGCACCCGACCGTCGGACATCACCACCGGCTCGGTTCGGATCACCCGATCGCTTTTTGGAGTGATGCTCGACAAACTTTGGCCCGTTTGCAGTGTCTCGGCGATCGCGGTCTGCACCGCCGACAAAGCGGGATTACGCCGCAAAAACGTCTTGATGGGAACCAGGTTCTTGAGCTGACGCCCCTGTGCGACAACGGCCGGTTCGTCCCCCAGCGTCTCCACGAGCAGCCAGTCGTGGGTCATGCCAGCATCTTACGGAACGCGCAAGGACGCGCCGATGCGGTGGGGCTAACTCGATGGGCTCTCGGGTGAGTAAGACATGGGTACCTCGCGCGGAAACCTGCACCGTAGCGGCTATCCGCACGCTAGCGCGGGATCCGGCAAACTGTTGTATTAGAAGTCAGATCAGCGCTCGTCACCCAACTCCCTGAGCACCAGCCGCAGCACCTGGACCGCACCAGCTTTATCCAGTGGGTCGTTGCCGTTGCCGCACTTGGGCGATTGCACACAAGACGGGCATCCGCTCGGACACTCGCAAGCATCGATGGCTGCAGCGGTCGCGCCCAACCAGGTGCGGGCCTGACGGAAGCCGCGTTCGGCGAAGCCGGCCCCGCCTGGATACCCGTCATAGACGAAGACGCTGGGCAACCCGTCGGGACCGATCGCGGTGGACAGCCCGCCGATGTCGCCGCGGTCGCAACTGGCCACCAACGGCAGCAGGCCGATGGCCGCATGCTCGGCGGCATGTAGTGATCCCGGTATCCGAGGCAGTTCAATACCATTGTCCAACAACGCTTCCGGGGCGATGGTGTACATGACGGCATTGGTGGGCAACTTCTGCAACGGCATGTCCAGTTCCACGAAGTCGATCACCTCACCGCTCAACTGGCGCCGCAGATAGCCCACCACTTGATGGGTGACACATACCGGCACCACCCCCAAGGTCACGGGTCCGAAGGTGAGGCGTTCGCCGGTACCGGTGACCTCGATGTCGGTGATCTCCCGCGCGAAAGTCGAATAACCGGGGTCTTCGGCGTGGACGAAGGCGATGCCCTCCTCGAAATCCAGCGAGTCGACGACGTAGCTGTCGCCCTGGTGCAGGTAGACCGCGCCGGGGTGCACCGAGGCCGGGGCCTGACCGACATCGGTGCTGCCGAGCAGTCGCCCGGTGTCGGCTTCGACGATGACGATCTGCCCGCCGGAGGATCCCCGAATGTCCACGGCCCCATGCGGTTCCACGCCGGGCGCGGGAAAGTACTTGCTGCCGCGCCGCCGCAACAGCCCGTCGTCGACCAATCCGTCGGCCACCTCGACGGCGTCCAGCGACCGGACCTCCGCCTCGTCGAGCGGCAATTCGGTTGCCGCGCAGAGCAGTTGCGGACCCAAGAGATAGGGGTTGGCCGGGTCGATGACCACCCGCTCGACGGGCTTGCCCAGCAGCGCGCTGGGGTGATGCACCAGATAGGTGTCCAGGGGATCGTCGCGGGCCACCAACAACACCAACGCACCCTGACCGCGCCGACCCGAGCGGCCGGCCTGCTGCCAAAAGGAGGCGACCGTCCCCGGAAACCCGGCCAGCACCACCGCGTCCAACCCCGCGATATCGACGCCCAACTCCAGCGCGTTGGTGGTCGCCAGCCCGCGCAACCGCCCCTCGGCCAGCGCCTTCTCCAACGCCTTGCGGTCCTCGGCGAGGTAACCGGCGCGATAGGACGCGACCTTCCCGGCCAATTCCGGGGCAGTGTCCTCAAGCCGGGCCCTGGCGCCCAGCGCGGTCAGCTCCGCGGCGCGCCGGGACCGGACGAACGTCAAGGTCTGGGCGCCTTCCACGATGAGGTCGGCCATGACGCGCGCGGCCTCCGCGCCGGCCGAGCGCCGCACCGGGGCGCCGTTCTCACCCAACAGGTCGGTGCGCAACGCGGGCTCCCACAATGCCACCGTGCGCGCCCCGTGCGGTGAGCCGTCTTCGGTGACCTCCACCACCGGCTGGCCGATCAGCTCGGTGGCCGTCTCGCCGGGCGAGTCGGTGGTCGCGCTGGCGAAGATCACCGTCGGCGCCGACGAGTACCGCGCACACAACCGCAACAGTCGCCGCAGCACCATCGCCACATTGGAGCCGAAAACCCCTCGGTAGTAATGGCATTCGTCGACGATGATGTATCTCAGTCCGCGCAACAGCACCGCCCAGCGCGCGTGGTTGCGCAGCACCGACAGGTGGACCATGTCCGGGTTGGAGAACAACCAGCGCGAGCGCTCTCGTGCGAAGCGGCGCACCTCGGTGGGACTGTCCCCGTCGTAAGCGGTCGGCGCGACATCGGCCAGTCGGGGAACCGCCGCGACCAACGCGTGCGCGGTGCGCAACTGGTCGTGACCGAGCGCCTTGGTCGGGGAGAGGTAAAGCACGCGGGCGCGAGGGTCATTAGCGAGCGCATTGAGCACCGGAAGTTGATATGCCAGCGATTTGCCCGACGCCGTGCCGGTGCTGACCACGACGTGGCGGCCCGCGTAGGCCAACTCGGCGGCGGTGGTCTGATGTGACCACGGCACCTCGATGCCGCGGTCGGTGAACGCCCGAATAACGTCCGGGTCGGCCCAAGACGGCCATTCGTGGGGTTGTCCGGTCCGCGGCGCAAGCTCTGCGACGTGCCGCAACGGCTGCTCGCCCGGCGCGGTTCCGGCGAGGGCGGCGGCCAGCAGTTCGCCGCCGAAACTGGCCATCACAGTCCTTTCTGGGCGATATCCGGGGCCCTTCCTGGAGGCCCAGGCTCGGGCGAATTTAGCGTCTAGATGACGCTGGGGTTACCAGAGGATCCATTAGGGATCGTCGTTAGTAGAAGGCTGTCGCCGAAGCGGTGAACATGTTCTACTAAGTGCGGTCGCAGCTTCTGTGTTCGTGTCAAACTTTCGCAGGATCGACGTTGCGATCGCTCGTTCCTGCGAGGTTATCTGTCGGGTGAAGTTCCGGCGACTCCGCGAGGTATGGCGGTCGCAGCTGGCCCGGGGCACCGAAAGGCGGTGCACCGCACCCAGAAGAAAAGGAAAGATCAGAGAGATGCCACAGGGAACTGTGAAGTGGTTCAACGCGGAGAAGGGGTTCGGTTTCATCGCCCCCGAGGACGGTTCCGCAGATGTGTTTGTCCACTACACGGAGATCCAGGGTTCGGGCTTCCGCACCCTCGAAGAGAACCAGAAGGTCGAGTTCGAGATCGGCCACAGCCCTAAGGGCCCCCAGGCCACCGGAGTCCGCTCCCTGTAGATCGGGCAGATTCTGACGAAAACCCCCCGGCGCAGTCCCGCCTCGCAGGACTTGCCCGGGGGGTTCTCAATTTCTGCGTGTTGATCCGCGCGCTGTTGTGACCCCGCCGCGCCGGATAGAACAACCCAGCGATCGGCTGACTGGCTTACTGTCGGTGGCGTGAGCCAGCTTTCCTTCTTCGCCGCGGAGTCGGTTCCGCCTGCGGCGGCGGACCTTTCCGGGGTGCTGGCTGCCTCCGGGCAGATCGTGATGGTCGGCGCGGGCGCACGGTTGTCGGTGGTCGTCGAGCACATGTGGCGCGCCGAGGCGTTGGCGGAGATGATCCGCGAGGCCGGTTTGGAGCCCGAGGTGGCTCGCACCGAAGAAGACAGTCCGTTGGTGCGCACCGCGGTGGATCCGCGGTTGCGCGGTATCGCCGCCGAGTGGACCCGCGGCGCGGTCAAGACGGTACCGCCGCGGTGGTTACCGGGGCCGCGGGAATTGCGGGCGTGGACGTTGGCCGCCGGCAGTCCCGAGGCCGACCGATACCTCCTGGGTTTGGATCCGCATGCCCCCGACACCCATGCGCCGCTCGCGTCGGCGCTGATGCGGGTGGGCATCGCACCCACCTTGATTGGCACCCGCGGCGCCCGGCCGGCGCTGCGGATCAGCGGCCGACGTAGGCTATCGCGCCTGGTAGAGAACGTGGGAGAACCACCGGAGGATGCCGAGGCGTTGGCGCAATGGCCCCGGGTCTGACCGGTCGCCCAGCCCGGTCCTGCGAGCTGTCGGTTTGCGCAGTCGCGCCCCAGGGTGGGAAATTGTCAGGTGCCCGCGAGCGAAGGAACGGCGACGTACTGCGAATTCCACCGGAATTTTTCCAGCCGACCTGTCATTCTTCGGAGCGGAGTGGTTCCGCGTGGAACCGGATTAGTGAGATGGAGCGTAGGCGCAGTTGGCTAGCGGAGGGCGTACGAACGGCGGAAATGGCAGCGGCCGGCGACTTGTGATTGTCGAGTCGCCCACCAAGGCGCGCAAGCTGGCCGGTTACCTCGGTTCTGGCTACATCGTCGAGTCGTCGCGTGGTCACATCCGCGACCTGCCGCGCGCCGCGGCCGATGTGCCCGCGAAATTCAAGTCGGAGCCGTGGGCCCGCCTGGGGGTCAATGTCGACGCCGATTTCGAGCCGCTCTACATCATCTCTCCGGAGAAGAAGAGCACGGTCACCGAGCTGAAGGGCCTGCTCAAGGACGTCGACGAGCTCTACCTGGCCACGGATGGTGACCGCGAGGGCGAAGCCATCGCCTGGCACCTGCTGGAAACCCTCAAACCCCGCATCCCGGTCAAGCGGATGGTGTTCCACGAGATCACCGAACCGGCCATCCGCGCCGCCGCCGAGCACCCCCGCGACCTGGACATCGACCTGGTCGACGCGCAGGAAACCCGCCGCATCCTGGACCGCCTCTACGGCTACGAGGTCAGCCCGGTGCTGTGGAAGAAGGTCGCGCCCAAACTGTCGGCGGGCCGGGTGCAGTCGGTGGCCACCCGCATCATCGTGCAGCGCGAACGCGACCGGATGGCTTTCCGCAGCGCGTCGTACTGGGACATCGTGGCCCAACTCGACGCCAGCGTCTCCGACCCCGCCGCCGCGCCGCCCACCTTCGCCGCCCGGCTGACCAGCGTCGATGGTCTGCGCGTGGCCACCGGGCGCGACTTCGACTCGCTCGGTCAGCTGCGCAAGGCCGACGAGGTCACCGTGTTGGACCAGGCCGGCGCCACCGCGCTGGCCACCCGGCTGCAAGGCGCGCAGCTCAGCGTCGCCTCGGTGGACGAAAAGCCTTACACCCGGCGCCCCTATCCGCCGTTCATGACTTCGACGCTGCAGCAGGAAGCGGGCCGCAAGCTGCGGTTCTCCTCCGAGCGCACCATGAGCATCGCCCAGCGGCTCTACGAGAACGGCTACATCACCTATATGCGTACCGACTCGACCACGCTGTCGGAGTCGGCGATCAACGCGGCGCGCACGCAGGCCCGTCAGCTCTACGGCGAGGAGTACGTCGCGTCGTCGCCGCGCCAGTACACCCGCAAGGTGAAGAACGCGCAGGAGGCGCACGAGGCGATCCGCCCCGCGGGCGAGACCTTCGCCACCCCCGACGCGGTGCGCCGTGAACTCGACGGCGACGAATTCCGGCTCTACGAACTGGTGTGGCAGCGCACGGTTGCTTCCCAGATGGCCGACGCGCGCGGCACCACGCTGAGCCTGCGCATCGCCGGCGCGGCCGGAGAGCAGCAAGTGGTGTTCTCCGCCAGCGGCCGCACCCTGACCTTCCCCGGCTTCCTCAAGGCCTACGTCGAGACGGTCGACGAACTCGCCGGCGGAGAAGCCGACGACGCCGAGCGCCGGCTGCCCAACCTCACCGAGGGCCAGCGCCTCGAGGCGCTCGAGCTCACCCCCGACGGCCACTCCACCAACCCGCCCGCCCGCTACACCGAGGCGTCGCTGGTCAAGGCGCTCGAGGAGCTCGGCATCGGCCGCCCGTCGACGTACTCCTCGATCATCAAGACCATCCAGGACCGCGGGTACGTGCACAAGAAGGGCAGCGCCCTGGTGCCGTCCTGGGTGGCGTTCGCCGTAACCGGTTTGCTGGAACAGCATTTCGGCCGGTTGGTGGACTACGACTTCACCGCTGCGATGGAAGACGAGCTCGACGCGATCGCCTCGGGGCAGGAGCGGCGCACCGACTGGCTCAACCGGTTCTACTTCGGCGGCGACCACGGGGTTGCCGACTCGGTGGCCCGCTCGGGTGGGCTGAAGAAGCTCGTCGGCGTCAACCTGGAAGGCATCGACGCGCGAGAAGTCAACTCCATCAAGCTTTTTGACGACGCCCAAGGCCGGCCCATCTACGTCCGGGTTGGTAAGAACGGCCCCTACTTGGAGCGCACGGTCACCGGTGACGACGGTGAACCGACGCCGCAGCGGGCCAATCTCAACGACTCGCTGACCCCCGACGAGCTGACCCTCGAGGTGGCCGAAGAACTCTTCGCCACACCGCAAGAGGGACGGGTGCTGGGCGTGGACCCCGACACCGGCCACGAGATCGTCGCCAGAGACGGCCGGTACGGGCCGTACGTCACCGAGGTCCTGCCCGAACCGCCCGAGGACGGCGACGGCGCCACCGCCAAGAAGGGCAAGAAGCCCACCGGCCCCAAGCCGCGGACCGGTTCCCTGCTGCGCAGCATGGACCTGCAGACGGTGACGCTGGAAGACGCGCTGAAACTGTTGTCGCTGCCGCGCGTGGTCGGCGTCGACCCCCAGACGGGAGAGGAGATCACCGCGCAGAACGGGCGCTACGGCCCATACCTCAAGCGCGGCACCGACTCTCGCTCGCTGGCGACCGAAGACCAGATTTTCACCATCACCCTCGACGAGGCCTTGAAGATCTACGCCGAGCCCAAACGCCGCGGCCGGCAGAGCGCGGCGGCGTTGCCGCTGCGCGAGCTGGGCACCGACCCGGCGTCGGGCAAGCCGATGGTGATCAAGGACGGCCGCTTCGGGCCGTATGTCACCGACGGCGAAACCAACGCCAGCCTGCGTAAGGGCGACGACGTCTTGTCCATCACCGACGAGCGGGCCGCGGAACTGCTGGCCGATCGGCGGGCCCGCGGCCCGGTGAAGCGGACCGCCAAGAAGAGCGCGGCGAAGAAAACCGCCAAGAAGGCGCCGGCCAAGAAGGCCGCCAAGCGCAGCTAGCTGCCGTTACCGGCGGGCTCTGCTGGACACCTGCGCGCCGTCGCGCAGCATGTCTTCTGGTGTCGCGAGATTCAGCGGCCGGGCCAGCTGGGTGGGTGCGGCGCGTCCGCGCAGCTCGACCACCTCGCCGACATCCCAGCACAGCGCCTCGGCGTCCAGGGCGCCGCTGACCGCGATCGCCGAGGCCAGCACGTGGCCGGGCTCCAGCTTGGCCAGCTCGGTGAGCCGGGCGGCCTCGTTGACCGGGTCGCCGATCACCGTGTACTCGAAGCGGGCTTGCGCGCCGATGTGCCCGGCGATGGCCCGTCCGGCCGAGACTCCGATGCCGAACTCCGCCGAGCCGAGCACCGGCAGCAGTTCGTCGTGCAGCTCGCGGGCGGCGCACAGCGCGGCCCCGGCGCCGTCCGGGTGTTCGATCGGGGCGCCGAAGATCGCCAGCGCCGCGTCACCCTGGAACTTGTTGACGAACCCGCCGTGGCGGCCGACGGTGTCGACGACCACCCGGAAGAACTCGTTGAGCAGGTGCACCACCTCAGCCGGCGGCCGGGTCGCGGCCAGCTGCGTCGAGCCCACCAAGTCGACGAACAACACCGCGACGTCGCGTTCCTGGCCGCCCAGTTCGGTGCCGCGTTCGATGGCGCGGCGCGCCACGTCCTCACCCACGTAGCGGCCGAACAGGTCGCGCAGTCGCTGTCGTTCGGACAGATCCCGCACCATGTCGTTGAAGCCGGCCTGCAGCAGGCCCAGCTCGCTGGCGTCGTAGATCTGCATGTGCGCGTTGTAGTTGCCGCGCTGCACCTCGCTCAGCGCCCAACGCAGCTGGCGCAGCGGATCGGCGATCGACATGGCCACCAGCAGGGTGCTGACCGATCCGATGCCCAACGCCGCCAGTGCGAGCAGCAGGATCGGATTGAACAGCTTCTCCGCCGAGGCGTGCAGCAGGGAGACCTTGTCACTCACCACGGCCAGCACGATCGCCACCAGCGGCACGGCGGTGGACAGCACCCAGGCCAGCATCAGGCGCAGGATGACGCCGGGCGCCTTCAGCTTCTCCGGCACACCGCTGCGCAGGGCGGCGACGGCCACCGGGCGCAGCACGCGTTCGGACTGCAGGTAACCGATGATGGCGGTGGCGGTGGCGCCCAGGGCGGTGGCGACGGCGACGACGGGCGCGGCGTTGCGGGCCACCGACCAGCTGGCGACGATGAACACCACACTGCCGACCGCCCAGGCGGCCATGCTGATCAGCGTGCGGTAGAACGGCATCCGCAGCGCGCGGCTACGGGCCAGTTCGGTGGCGGCGGGGTCCGTCTCCACCAGTAGGTTGTCGCGGCGCTGCCACCGAAAGACCGGCATCAGCAGTTTGAGGTTCCAGGCGAAACCCGCGAAGAACAGGATGATCACGCTGCTGATGAAGATCGCCACGTTCAGCGGTGGCAGGTCGTCGAGCTGGATGCGATCGTGGGGCGGCAGGCCGTAGCGCAGGAAACCCAGCACGAACAGGCCGCCGATGATGTCGGCCTGCAACATGCTCAGCGAGAACACCGGCCACGGCGTGCGCACCACCCACCGGACGAATGCATTGATTCGCCCAGGGAGTGCTGCTGCCGAGTTCACGAATCCACCGTATCGGGCGGCGGTGACTCGCCGGAAACTTACCGAGGAGTCGGGCAAGTCGCGCCGCGGACCGCAGTTGGCCGGAAGATCACAGAACTGTCGCGAAACGATGGCCAATCGGTATCTGTCGGCGGTGATTACTAGTGTTAACGATGATGTCCGGGGTGTTTACGCGGCTGGTAGGCCAAGCGGTGGTGGAGTCTGATCTGCTCGCGGCCGCTCGAGCGGCCCGCCGTGAACCGGGTCACAGCTCGACAGAGTCCGGGACTATGACACATGCCTGGCTGATCACCGGGCCGCCGGGCTCCGGGCGTTCGGTGGCGGCGTTGTGCTTTGCGGCCGCCCTGCAGTGCACGTCGGACGACGACCCGGGCTGCGGCAGCTGCAAGGCGTGCACCACGACCATGGCCGGCACCCACGCCGACGTGCGACGGGTGGTTCCGGAGGGGCTGTCCATCGGCGTCGACGAAATGCGGGCCATCGTGCAGATCGCCTCGCGCCGGCCGACGACGGGACGCTGCCAGATCGTGTTGATCGAGGATGCCGACCGGCTGACCGAAGGGGCTGCCAACGCCTTGCTGAAGGTGGTCGAGGAGCCGCCCGCGTCGACGGTGTTCCTGCTGTGCGCGCCGTCGGTGGATCCCGAGGACATCGCGATCACCCTGCGCTCCCGATGCCGGCACGTCGCGTTGGTGACCCCGTCGACGCCGGCCATCGCGCAGGTGCTGATCGACAGCGACGGGCTGAGCGCCGAGACGGCGCAGTGGGCCGCCTCGGTCAGCGGCGGTCATGTGGGCCGCGCGCGCCGGCTGGCCACCGATTCCGAGGCGCGGCAGCGACGGGAGCGGGCGCTGGGCCTGGTGCGTGACGCGGCGACGCCGGCGCGGGCCTATGCGGCCGCCGAAGAGTTGGTCGCCGCCGCCGAGGCCGAGGCGGTGGTGTTGACCGCCGACCGCGCCGAGGCCGAGACCGAGGAGCTGCGCACCGCGTTGGGGGCCGGCGGCACCGGTAAGGGCACGGCCGGTGCACTGCGCGGTTCGGCCGGAGCCATCAAGGACCTGGAACGGCGCCAGAAGTCCCGGCAGACCCGCGCCTCCCGGGATGCGCTGGACCGGGCCCTGATCGACTTGGCTACTTACTTCCGCGACGCGCTGCTGGTGTCGGCCAACGCCGGCGACATTGCGGCCAATCACCCGGACATGGCCGAGCGGGTGGCGGCGCTGGCCGACCATGCCGCACCGGAACGGCTGCTGCGCTGCATCGAGGCCGTGCTGGAGTGCCGCGAAGCGCTGGCGATCAACGTCAAACCGAAGTTCGCCGTCGACGCCATGGTCGCCACCATCGGGCAGGAACTGCGCTAGGCCGTCGGACTTGGGCGGTGCTGGCGCCCTGCCGTAGACTCGTGCCGCCCGGCCGCCTTAGCTCAGTCGGTAGAGCGATTCACTCGTAATGAATAGGTCGGGGGTTCGATTCCCCCAGGCGGCTCCATTCTTCTGACCCTGAACGTGAAGCCAGCTTCACGTTCGATGCCCAGCGTGCGGCCAGCTTCACGCTGGGTGACCGGGCGGCAGCGGCGGTAGGGCCGGCGCCACAAACCCCACCGGTCCCGAGGCGATACACACCGCCAGGGCGGTGGTATCGGCCTCGACAGTGATCGCGTCGCCGGCCCCGGGCAGTCGCACGAAGACCCGGTTGAGTCCGGGGTGCACCGGAACCTTGGTGCGATGGCCGTCGGACAAGGACAACGTCATCGAGCCGTCGGTGTTGGCCAGATAGTTGAGCTCGACGGTCCAATCGGCGGGCAGCAACGGCCCATCCAGTACCAGCCGCGCGGGTTTGTCGGGCTGGGCGAAGTAGCCGCACTGCGGCAGTGGCCCGGGCCGGATCGTCCGCACCCACGTCACCCGCGCGTCGATCAACCGGCCGGAGTTGTCGAACATGCGCAATTGCGTTGTCGCCGAGGCGAACTCGGGCCGGTCACGCACCAGGGCGAACATGTGGCTGGCCAGGTTCTCCGGCCAGGCCACGCGCTGCAGCACCAGCGGATCGACCTCCTGGTCCAGCAGCGGAGCATTCGATGCGGCATGTGCCGCCGCCAAACTGGCGCGCGCGTTCTTCAGATACGGCTCGGCGGGGTTGTCGCGCCAGCTGCCAAGAAACGTCCACGTCGAAAACAGGCTGCTGGCCACCAACAACACCGCCACGCCGGTCACCACCGCAGTGCGCGTCCGCGACGCATCCAGCCAGCCCGACGCCGCCCGGTTGGGCGCGGTGAACGCCACCGCGGCCAGCAACGCCAGCACCACAACCAGATCCGGGAAGTACCGCAAGGTCTGGGCCAACTCCAGCGCGGTGAACCGCGACGAGCGCATCAGGTAGATCGGCACCTGACAGGCGACGGTGTACCCGGCCGCGGTCAGCCACACCGGGCCGATCCGCTCTTTGCGCGCCAGCGAGACCACCAGCGCCGCCGCCAGCACCAGCCAGCCCAGCCCCATGACCAGCGGCGGCGGAGTGGCCCACGGCGAGGCCGGTGCCCAGCGCGCCCACTGCCAGGGCCCACCGGCCAGCCCCGGCACGATGCCGTGCGTGACCGATCGGCGCAGCAACGCCCACGTCATCGCCAGATCCGAGCTCCAGCGCCGTTGGTTCACCACGGCCAGATACAGCGCCACCCACGCCACGGTCATGCTCAGCGCCGGGACCCATAACCGGACCCCGGCCCGCCACGCGGTGCGCAACGCGGCGCTGTCGCCGCCCGCATGGCAGAGCAGGGCGACGACGGCAAAGGCGACGAACGTGATCACCGCCGCCTTCTCGAAGAACAACAAGCCACCGAAGTAGACGAGGGTCCCGGTGGCCGCATAGCGCTGCCTGCCGGTACGGACCAGCAAGACGGCGTCGCCGCACACCCAGGCCAACGCCGCCAGCATCGGCAACGAATTGAGCGCCGCCGCCCACCAGGCGTACCCGGGCACGGCCAGCGGGGTGAACAGCGCAAAAGTCAGGGGGACCAGCAACACCGGCCGCCAGCCCAGGATCACGTGCAGCGCGCGCAACAAGGCCAGCGACGCCAGCAGTTGCAGCACCACCAGGCTGAGCGCCGGACCAGTCCAGTTCAGCGGCGCCACGTGGATGATCGCGCCGGCGACCAGGAACGCTCCCGGCATCACGTGCCCGTCGTGGTCGTTGAACAGATAGGCCGGTGACAGCAGGCCCTGGGTCCCGGCGCGGCCGATGAGAATCAGGTCATCCCAATAGAAATAGCCACCGAATGCCAGCACGGCGCGGATCGCCAGGTGCAGTGCGATCAGCGCCGCGGCGGCCAGCACGACAACCCGCCGGTATGGTGGGCCGGTGCGCGCACTGGTCACCGGGGCAGCCGGTTTCATCGGGTCGACGCTAGTCGACCGACTCCTCGCCGACGGCCACACGGTGGTGAGCCTGGACAACTTCGCCACGGGCCGCGCCACCAACCTCGAGCACCTGGCGGGCAACCTCGAGCACTCCTTCGTCGAGGCCGACATCGTCACCGCCGACCTGAACGCCATCCTGGCCGAGCACCGGCCCGAGGTGGTGTTCCATCTCGCCGCCCAGATCGACGTCCGGCATTCGGTGGCCGATCCGCAGTTCGACGCGTCGGTGAACGTGGTGGGCACCGTGCGCCTGGCCGAGGCCGCCCGCCGCGCCGGAGTCCGCAAAGTGGTGCACACCTCGTCGGGCGGATCCATCTACGGCGTCCCGCCGCAGTACCCGACCCCGGAGACGGTGCCCCCCGACCCGGCTTCGCCGTACGCCGCGGGCAAGGTGGCCGGCGAGATCTACCTGAACACCTTCCGCCACCTGTACGGCCTGGACTGCTCGCACATCGCACCGGCCAACGTCTACGGCCCGCGTCAGGACCCGCACGGTGAAGCCGGCGTGGTGGCGATCTTCGCCCAGGCACTGCTGGCGGGTAAGCCGACCAAGGTGTTCGGCGACGGCTCCAACACCCGCGACTACGTCTTCGTCGACGACGTGGTCGACGCGTTCGTCAAGGCGTCCGGCGACGCCGGGGGCGGGCAGCGTTTCAATATCGGCACCGGCGTGGAAACCTCTGACCGCCAACTGCATTCGGCCGTGGCAGCGGCCGTCGGCGGCCCCGACGACCCGGAGTTCCACCCACCCCGCCTCGGTGACCTCAAGCGGTCGTGCCTGGACATCGGTTTGGCGGGAAGGGTTTTGGGCTGGCGCCCACAGGTCGAGCTGGCCGACGGGGTGCGCCGCACCGTGGAGTTCTTCCGCCACAAGCACTCTGGCTAGTGCTCGGGCGCTTGCGCGCCCTCCAGCGCCGATCTGTATCTGGGCTCCTCGGGTGCTTGCGCCCCCTCGAGTGCCACCGCACGGGCCAACCGGGCGTACCGCAATTCCAGGTCCTTGAACCGCAGGTAAGTGCTCAGTGTGGTGAAGCTGAAGGCCATCACCAGCGCGTAGAGCATCAGGTCGGTGCCCCGGTTGACCCCGAACCAGTGCGCCACCACCGTGGTGTCGTCGGGCCGCAGCACCGCGTAGACGCCGGCCAACACGAACAGGACGTAGCCCACCTTCACCCATGCCTTGGAGCGCGCGCTGCGCCGCGAGCGCAACAAATACACCAGCAGCACGATGATGGAGCCGATCAACAGCACCTGAATCCAGTTCACCGTCGCATCCTTCCTCGCAGGAACCCGTCGAAAATGATGTTGACGCCGTTGAGCAACGGCTGGCCCTTGGACTTCGAGTAGTCGGTGTAGAGCACCTCGACCGGCTGTTCGGCGATGCGCCAATGGTTTTCCGCGATCAACATGATGATCTCGGTGGCGTGGCTCATGCCGCTCATGGTGATGTTGAGGCCGTCGGCGACCTTCTTGTTGAACACCCGCAGGCCGTTGTTGGTGTCGGTCAGCCCTAGCTGGCGGCCGCGTCGGCTCAACCGCGCGGCGGTCCGCAGCACGATCCGCTTGAGCAACGGCGGCCGGGTGGCAGCTGCCTGGTCGGAGGGCCCGGCGAAGCGCGTCCCGATGACGACGTCGACGTCCTCTGTGCACAGGCGGTCGATCATGGCGGCGACGTCCTTGACGCGGTGCTGCCCGTCGGCGTCGAAGGTGGCGAACACCTGGGCCCCGGGCTGGCGGCGGGCGTACTCCACGCCGGTCTGAATGGCCGCACCCTGACCGAGGTTGATCGGGTGGCGCACCAAGTGCGCGCCGGCCCGCCGAGCGATCTCGCCGGTGCCGTCGGAGCTACCGTCGTCCACGCACACGACGTTGTCGAAGACAGCGCGTAAGTCGGCGATGACCTCGCCGATGACGGCGGCTTCGTTGAAGGCGGGAACGACGATCCAGACGTCAGGGTGCAGCGATTGAGTGGCCATTTAAGCCCACAAGCTACACGTTGCGCCCGCCTATTCAGGTGCTTGACCGGCCGACGCGGGACAGCGCCGCCAGATGCACGCCGATTCCCACCAACGGACCGCACAACAGGGCCACCACGGTGCGGGTTTGTAGTTCCAGTGGCAGTAGTAGCAACAATCCGGCGGCCACCGTCGCCCCGACCCAGCCCAACGAATACGCCCGATGCAACGCCGCGGCCACGGTGGCCGCTCCGGTGAGCGTCAGCATGGCGATGGCCACCGCCGCGGCCGTCAGCCAGGCCAGTAGTGCGCTGCTGGCCTGGTAGTCGGCACCGAAGAACTCCCGCAACAGCCAGGGGCCCAGCACTGCGGCCAACAGCACACCGAGTGCGCCGACGCCGACGACGAGCGTCGCCGGCCTGATCAGCGCCCGCAGTCGGTGGCTGCGCTCGTCGACGAAGTGGGCGATCAGGTTGCCCTGCATGGCGGTCAGCGGCACTAGCAGCGGCGCGCGGGTCAGCGTGACCGCCAGAATGACGACGCCGCCCTGCGACCCCAACGCGTCAGAGGTCACCTTCAGCAGCACCGGAAAACCCATCACCAGGATCGCGCTGGCGCCCGCGGCGGTGATCGAGTGGGCGGCGCCGCGCAGAAACGTCACCGTGTTGCCGGGCGTCATCAGATGCGCCGCGGCGCGGGTGCTGGGTGAGGCGGCCAGCATGATCAGCCAGGCCACCGCGCCGCCTACCGTCGCCCACAGAAACCCCACCAGACCCCAGCCAAGCAGGAACGTCGCCGCGGCGATCGTGACGCGGATGACGGCGTCGGTGACCATCAGTGCGCCGTACTGGGACCACCGGTTGGTGCCGGCCAGCATGCCCAACAAGGTGGCGTGCAGGCAGAACCCGGCCAGCCCCACGCTCAGCAGCGCCACCGACAGCCACCGGTTCTCCACGAACACCCGCCCGCCCCACAGCACCGAACTGCCCGCGATTGCGACGGCGGCACCGACGCCGACCATCCCGGCGATGCGCAGGGGATGGGTGCGGCCACCGCCGGGCAACGCCGCCAGGTCGCTGACGTAGCGCATCGAGCGGACTTCGCGGGTGGTCTCTTGCAGCAGCCCATTGGCCGCCCCGGTCACCAGCCCGAACGCTCCCCAGAACACGCCGAAGACGGAGAACCCGGCGGGTGCCAGATCGCGGGCGGCCAGGTAGATCACCGCGTAGCCGCACAGCGCGGTCAGACCGGTAGCGGCGCCCACCCGCACCACGCTGCCCCGAGCGAGCCCCCCCGAGACGCCCGTCGGACCTTCGACAGGCGATCCGAACGGGGACGCGCTGCCGCCGACTTCCGTCACCGTCCGAATACTAAGCGCCGCGGGCCTTCGCTATTCTGGGCGGCTGTCGGGAAAGGACCCATGACCACCCTCCGCATTTTCGGCTTTTCGCTGCTGGTGACCGTGGTCGCGTTGGCCGTCGGGTATTGGCATGGCGGCCTCAAGGCACTGTTGCTGCTGGTGGTACTGGCGGTGCTCGAGGTGTCGCTGTCGTTCGACAACGCCATCATCAACGCCGCGATCTTGCAGCGGATGAGCCCGTTCTGGCAGCGCATGTTCCTGACCATCGGCATTCTCATCGCGGTATTCGGGATGCGGCTGGTTTTTCCGTTGTTGATCGTGTGGGCCAGCGCCGGACTCGACCCGGTTCGGGCGATGGAGTTGGCGCTCAACCCGCCGCCGGGGGGTGCGCTGGAATTTCCCGACGGCTCACCGAGCTACGAGAAGCTGATCACCGCGGCCCATCCCCAGATCGCGGCGTTCGGCGGGATGTTCCTGCTGATGCTGTTTCTGGATTTCGTCTTCCACGATCGAGACATCAAATGGCTCAAGTGGCTCGAGGTGCCGTTCGCTCGCATCGGCCGGCTCGGTCAGCTGCCGGTGATCGTGGCCGGTGCGGCGCTGGTGTTGATCGGCACCCAGTTGACGCATTCGGACCAGGGCCGTGCGACGGTGTTGACCGCTGGGCTGTTGGGTCTGGTCACTTATCTGGTGGTCAACGGGCTGAGCAGGGCGTTCCGGCCGGCCGATATCGACGACGCGTCCGACAGTGGCGGCGAAAAAGCTTCTGGCAAGGCAGGTTTGACGCTTTTCCTGTATCTCGAGGTGCTTGACGCCGCGTTCTCCTTCGACGGGGTCACCGGCGCCTTCGCCATCACCACCGACCCGATCATCATCGCGTTGGGCCTGGGGCTGATCGGCGCGATGTTCGTCCGCTCGATCACCGTCTACCTGGTTCGTCAGGAGACCCTGGACCGGTATGTCTACCTCGAACACGGGGCGCACTGGGCCATCGGGGCACTGGGCGTGATCATGCTGATGTCCATCGACCACCGCTTCCACATCCCGGAGTGGATCACCGCGTCGGTGGGCGTGGTGTTGATCGCGGCGGCGTTCGGCAACAGCGTGTGGCGCAATCGTCGTGTTGCCGAACGCGAATCGGTCAGTGACCGTTCTTCTTGAACCTTTCCAGCGAACGCTGCACCTCGGCTTCGGCCTCTTCACGGCCAACCCAGTCGGCGGCCTTGACGAACTTGCCCGGCTCCAGGTCCTTGTAGTGGACGAAGAAGTGCTTGATCGCGTCTAGCTCGAACTCCGGCACATCCCCGATGTCCTGGATGTGCTCCCAGCGGTGGTCGCCGGCCGGCACGCACAACACCTTGTCGTCGCCGCCTGCTTCGTCGACCATCTTGAACATGCCCACCGGTCGCACCTCGACCAGCACACCGGGGAACAGCGGCTCGGGCAGCAGCACCAGCGCGTCCAGCGGGTCGCCGTCTTCGCCGAGGGTGTTCTCGATGAAGCCGTAGTCGGTCGGGTACGCCATCGGGGTGTAGAGGTAGCGATCCAGCTTGACCCGCCCGGTGTCGTGGTCGACCTCGTACTTGTTGCGCTGGCCCCTGGGAATTTCGATGACAACGTCGAATTGCACCGCGTCGGCTCCTTTGTATACGCATGCGTGGCGCGTCCACCCTAGTCGAGCGGTGTCCTGACGTCGCTCGGCGGCTGGTTGGGCAGAATGGACCGCAAAGACAGGAGAGTCATGGGTCCCAAACGGTGGCGGAGAACCACCCATGTGCTGGTGGGGCTGGTTGTCCTGGCGTTCGTTGCTGCCGTCGTCGCCGCCGCCGTGTTCTTCACCAGCGGAGGGCACGGGACCGGCGGCGCGCGTTCGCCGGTACCGCCGCCGCGCCCGCCCACGGTGAAGCCCGGGGTGATTCCGGTCGCCGAAACCGCCACCGCCCCCAGCCCCGGTGGCGTGAGCGCAGCGCTGGCCGCGGCCGCGGCCGACCCGAACCTGGGCCGCCTGGGCGGGCGCATCACCGACGCCATGACCGGACAAGAACTCTGGCGTCAGCTCGATGACGTGCCGCTGGTGCCCGCGTCGACCAACAAGGTACTGACCGCGGCGGCCGCCCTGTTGACCCTGGACCGGCAGGCCCGGATCAGCACCAAAGTGGTGGCCGGCGGCCAGGGCGCCCAGGCGCCCGTGGTGCTGCTGGGTGCCGGTGACCCCACGCTGTCCGCGGCCCCGCCCGGCGTGGAGACCTGGTATCACGGCGCGGCCCGGATCAGCGACCTGGTCGAGCAGATCCAGCGCAGCGGCGTCACGCCCACCGCCGTCCAGGTGGACATCTCCGCGTTCAGCGGCCCCACCATGGCGCCGGGCTGGGATCCGGCCGACGTGGACAACGGTGACATCGCCCCGATCGAGGCGGCCATGATCGACGCCGGACGCATCCAGCCCACCACCGTCAACTCACGCCGCACTCGCGCTCCGGGATTGGACGCCGGACGGGAGCTGGCCAAGGCCCTCGGGCTGGACCCGAACGCGGTAAGCCTCGCCAAGGCGCCGCCCGGCGCGCGCCAGCTCGCGGTGGTGCAGTCGCCGCCGCTGATCCAGCGGCTGATTCAGATGATGAACGCCTCGGACAACGTGCTGGCCGAATGCATCGCACGCGAGGTGGCGGCCGCCATCAACCGGCCGCAGAGCTTCACCGGCGCCGTGGACGCCGTCACCAGCCGGTTGAACACCGCCCACGTCGATACCGTCGGCGCGGCGCTGGTCGATTCCAGCGGCTTGTCGATCAACGACCGGTTGACCGCGCGAACGCTCGACGGCACGGTCCAGGCCGCGGCGGGACCCGACCAGCCCGCGCTGCGGGCCTTGCTGGACCTGCTGCCGATCGCCGGCGGCAGCGGCACCTTGGCCGAACGCTTCCTGGACCGGGCCACCACCCAGGGACCCGCCGGCTGGTTGCGCGCCAAAACCGGCTCGTTGACCGCGATCAACTCACTGGTCGGGGTGCTCACCGACAGCAGCGGACGGGTGCTCACCTTCGCCTTCATCAGCAACGACGCCGGCCCCAACGGGCGCAACGCGATGGACGCCCTGGCCACCAAGCTCTGGTTCTGCGGGTGCGCGGCGTGAACCGGTCGACCGATGTGACGCTGGGCAATGCCGTCGACTGGCGGTTCGCCGCCACCGTCGGCGAGAAACTGGCGCGTCCGGCGCCGCCGTCCAGTGAATACACCCGGCGGCAGGTGATCGAGGAGCTGGCCAGCGCCGCCGCTGCCGCCGAGCCCCCGGTGCGCGACGTGACCGGGCTGGTCACCGACGGTGACGTGCCGCCGGCGCGCGTGGTGAATCGGCAGCAGTGGGTCCGCGCCGCCGCCGAGTCGATGCGCACCATGACCAACGGAACCGACAAGCCGCGCGGGCGGGTCACCGGCCGCATCACCGGCGCCCAGACCGGTGCGGTGCTGGCGTTCGTGGCCTCGGGCATCCTGGGCCAGTACGACCCGTTCACCGGCGATGACGGCACCCTGCTGCTGGTGTATCCCAACGTCATCGCCGTCGAACGGCAATTGAAGGTGGAGCCGTCGGACTTCCGGTTGTGGGTCTGCCTGCACGAGGTCACCCACCGGGTGCAGTTCACCGCCAACCCATGGTTGGCCGGTTACATGTCGCAGGCGTTGGGGTTGTTGACCCAGGAACCGGCCGACGACATCCGAGAGGTGGCCAGCCGGCTCGCCCAATTCGTCCGCAGCCGCGGCGACGGACCCGACGACGACACCCCGGGCGGCATTCTCGGGCTGATGCGCGCCGTGCAATCCGAACCTCAGCGCGACGCACTGGATCGGCTGTTGGCGCTCGGCACGCTGCTGGAAGGCCACGCCGAGCACGTCATGGACGCGGTCGGTCCGGTGGTGGTGCCGTCGGTCGCCACCATCCGTCGCCGCTTCGACGAACGTCGCCAGCGCAAGCAACCGCCGCTACAGCGGCTGTTGCGGGCGCTGTTGGGGTTGGAAGCCAAACTCAGCCAGTACACCCGCGGCAAGGTGTTCGTGGACCAGGTGGTGGACCGGGTGGGCATGAAACGCTTCAACACGGTCTGGACCAGCCCCGAGACGCTGCCCCGGCCTGCCGAGATCCAGCATCCGCAACGATGGATCGACCGGGTGCTCTAGCGCAGCTACGCACGGCTGCGCAGGCGTTCGCCCAGGCATATCTGGACCCCGGCGAGCGGTGGTGTGTCGGACTGTCCGGCGGTCCCGACTCGCTGGCGCTCACCGCTGTGGCCGCCCAGTTGCGCCCGACGACCGCGTTGATCGTGGACCACGGCCTGCAACCGGACTCCGGCGCGGTGGCCGAAACCGCACGCAATCACGCACTGTCGTTGGGATGCGTGGCGGCGCACGTGCTGCGCGTGCAGGTGGGCGCCGAAGGCGGTCCGGAGGCGGCGGCACGTACCGCTCGCTACGCCGTCCTGGACGCCGCTCGCGACGGGCCGGTGCTGCTGGCGCACACGCTCGACGACCAGGCCGAGACGGTGCTGCTGGGTCTGGGCCGGGGTTCGGGGCCCCGGTCCATCGCGGGCATGCGTCCCTACGACCCGCCGTGGTGTCGGCCGTTGTTGGGTGTCCGGCGCAGCGTGACCCACGCCGCCTGCGCTGAGCTGGGTCTGGCCGCTTGGCAGGATCCGCACAACGCCGACCGTCGCTTCACGCGTACCCGGCTGCGCACCGAGGTGCTGCCGTTGCTGGAGGATGTGCTGGGCGGTGGCGTCGCCGAGGCGCTGGCCCGTACCGCAACCGCGTTGCGCGAGGACACCGAGCTGATCGACGCGATGGCCGCTCAGGCGCTGCCGGGTCTCAGCACAGAGTCGGCGGCCGGTCCGGGCTTGGACGCGGGGGCCTTGACTGCCCTGCCCGCTGCGGTGCGCCGCCGGGTGATCCGCGGGTGGCTGCTGGCCGGTGGGGCGATTGGGTTGACGGATAAGCAGATTCGTGCGGTGGACGCACTGGTCACCGCCTGGCGTGGGCAGGGTGGGGTTGCGGTGGGGTCCACGCTGCGAGGTCAGCGCTTGGTGGCCGGCCGCCGCGACGGTGTTCTCACCTTGGGCCCGGAACCAATCTGACGCCCACGTTGGTTGATTTTGCCGCGGCGTGGCAATCTGTGGACGTGACCCACGGCGCCTCGGCGATCACCCCAGGGCAGACACCCGAGCTGTATCCGGGCGACATCAAGTCGGTGCTGCTGACTTCCGAGCAAATCCAGGCTCGCATCGCCGAACTCGGCCGGCAGATCGCCGTCGACTACGGGGACCTGGCCGCCACGACCGGCCAGGATCTGTTGTTGATCACCGTGCTCAAGGGCGCGGTGCTGTTCGTCACCGATCTCGCGCGCGCCATCCCGCTGCCGACCCAGTTCGAGTTCATGGCGGTGAGCTCTTACGGCTCCTCGACATCGTCGTCGGGCGTGGTCCGCATTCTCAAGGACCTCGACCGCGACATCAACGGCCGCGACGTGCTGATCGTCGAAGACGTCGTCGACTCCGGCTTGACGCTGTCCTGGCTACTGCGCAACCTGACCAGCCGGCATCCGCGTTCGTTGCGGGTGTGCACGCTGCTGCGTAAGCCCGACGCGGTGGGCGCCAACGTCGACATCGCCTACGTCGGCTTCGACATTCCCAACGACTTCGTGGTCGGCTACGGCCTGGACTACGACGAGCGCTACCGCGACCTGTCCTATATCGGGACGCTGGACCCGCGGGTCTACCAGTAAGCGCTACTTGAGCTCCCATACCGCGGTGACCGAGAAGCTCACCGTCTGCTGGCCGGGCTCCAGCGGCACCGCCGAGGCGCGCGGCGCCTGCTCCGGCGGGCCCGTCGCGGGAGTGGCGCCGGCCGCCTCAGAAATACTGAGCACCTTGCCCAGGCCGAGCCCGGACAGCTGAGCGTATTGCTGAGCCCGGTTCTTGGCGTCCTCGAACGCGCGGGCGCGCGCGTCCTTGACCAGTTGTGAGTCATCGACGATGGAGTAATGCACCGAGGCGATCCGGGTGGCGTCGCCGCCGGTGCTGACGATCAGGCCCAGCAGCCGGGACGCGGCGTCAGTGGGGTGGATCTTCACCTCGATGGCGTTGTTGGCGCGGTAGCCGGTGATGGTGGCGGCACCGGTGGGCCCCGGGGTGTTGTACTGCGGCTGGAGCGTGACCTGTGTGGTGCGGATGTCTTTGCGCTCCAGGCCGGCACCAACCAGCGCGTTGATCACCGCTTGTTGACGGTCGTTGGTTTGGTTCATCGCGCTGGTGGCATCGCCCGCTGTGGACTCGATGCCGACGTCGGCGGTCAAAGTGTCCGGGACACCCTGGACCTGTCCAGAGCCGAAGACGGTCACCTGGCGCGGATTCGGCCCCGGCGAGGCTGCGGAATGTGAGTCGCATGCAGACAGCAATGCGATGCTGACGCCGGCTATGGCGAGGATGGCCGGCCTGGGGACGAAACCGGGTGCGCTGCTTGCAATCGGCATGGCTGGCACCCTAGTCGTCTTTTCGGGACGTCACGGCCCCGACGAGCGTTGTCGTGGCGACGCCGGTTGTTAACCTTCTGGCCAAGTAGCGGCTCAGTTCGGCAGAAGACAATGGCCCCGCGTGGAATCCAGCAAATGGTCGCTCGCCGCCGCGGGGCCGGGTTACGCCAATTCCGCGCAGGTCGAGTTCACCGATTCAACACCGGTGCGGGAGCGGCGACTTTTGTGCTTGACCACCAGGCCGGGACGGCGGCGGCGACGGTGTCGCGGACGTGTGCCGACCAGTCGCGGAATGCCCGTTTCGGCTGGTAATCGCAGGATGTCAGCGGGTACTGGGACAGCCCGGTGGTCGGGTGTGAACGGAGGTGATTCCGGCGCAATGGAATTGGGTTTCATCGGGGCGGACCGACGTTGTGATGCCCGGCCTGGTAAGGCCGAAACCCGGCGCGAAAATCACTGCCCTGGAGCGCCTTCCGCTGCTTACTCCGCCGTCATATGCTCTCCCGCCCGACCGGGTCACGCCGGGATAGTCAGCAAGTGAAGACACGTGGGCCGCAAATTTTAGCGGCAGACACGCGTGAAACCTATCAAGTCATATAAAACTCAAAACATATTTGAAACATATATGACTCATATAAAAGCATCGCAGATGTAGCAAATATCACTCAGCAAATGAATAGTTATTTACTCGCCAGTGAACAGGCCGTATGGACCCTGTAATAGGGCCGCACGGCTGGCTTAATGTGGCGATTGATCCGCTTCGGGGGCGAGTGACGACGCCGTCAGCTGTCGCCGAATGTCGTTGAAACGAAAACGGTTTGAGGGAGGAAACAGTCGTGTCTCTAGTTTTCGCAGAACCCGACGCCTTGTTGGGGGCGTCCGCAGAGTTGCAGTCCATCAACGCGGCCATGCACGGGGGAAACGCGGCCGCCGCCGGCCCGACGACCTCGGTGGTGCCGGCCGCTTCTGACTTCGTGTCGTTTCTGACCGCCGCGCAGTTCGCCGCCCACGCGAAGCTCTATCAGGAGATCAGCGCCAAGGCCGCCGCAGCGCGCGAGCGAATGGCCACCACGCTGGGTCTCAACGCCAGTTGGTATGCGGCCTCTGAGGCCGTGAACAACAGCGCACTCGCCTAGCCGAAAGAGACGCGAGAAATGGATTTTGCAGCATTGCCGCCGGAGATCAACTCCGCGCTGATGTATGCGGGACCAGGCTCGGGGCCGATGCTCGCTGCGGCTGCGGCCTGGGAAGCCCTAGCGGCCGAACTGGCCAGCAACGCCGCAGCCTGGACGACAGTGATCACTGGCCTGACCGACGGACCATGGCTGGGGGCGTCGTCGATGACGATGGCCGAAGCGGTCGCACCCGAGATCGCCTGGCTCAGCTCGGCAGCCGGGCAGGCTCAGGACGCGGCATCACAGGCTACGGCGGCGGCGAGTGCTTACGAGGCGGCCTTTCTGGGCACCGTGCCACCGGCGGAGGTTGCGGCCAACCGGGCGTTGTTGATGACGCTGTTGGCGACGAACTTCCTCGGCCAGAACACCGCGGCAATCGCGGCGACGGAGGCGCAGTATGCCGAGATGTGGGCACAGGACGCCGCTACGATGTACAGTTACTCAGGTGCATCGGCGGCCGCGGCGGAGTTGCCTCCGTTCAGCCCGCAGGGCATAGCCAACGTGCTCACTGGCATCGGCACCTCTTTGAACAACCAAGTGAACGCGCTCAATTCGGCACTTGCGGGGCAGGGACTGCACGAGATACCGAAAGCGCTGAGTCAGATGGCCGGGCTGACGAATGCGCCGCCGGGGCTCACGAACCCTCAGGCAGCGCTCGGTCTGACCGGAAGCGCCTGGAACTCCAACGGCGATGGAATTGTCGTGGGTGGAATGTTCGGCGACGTGCTGGCGGCCTTGACCGGATCCAGTACTTTGGATAGCGGTTCTGCTATCAACGGCTTCACCAGAATGATCTCGCCCGTACGGCTCTTTGTCACAACCTTCAGGGACATCGATGGCCTGACCCGTAACTTCTTCCCGGCCGCCAAGGCCGCCGAGGGTGCCGCCAAGGCCGCCGAGGGCGCCGCGAACGCCGCCGCCAGCGCGTTGCCGAATCTGGGGAGTGGGTTGGGCGGTATTGCGGGAGCCTTGGGCAACGCGTCCAAGGTTGGGGCAGTGTCGGTTCCGGCCAGCTGGGTGAGCACCCCGGCGGCCAACCCCATCACCCTCGCGGTCAACGGCGCCGCCGGCGCCGCCGCAGCAGAACCCGCGGCGAGCGCGTTCGGGGGGTTGCCGATGGCGCCCGGTGCCGGCACCGGCCGCAGCGTGGCGAACTTCGCCGCTCCGCGGTACGGATTCAAGCCCACCATGGTCGCGCAGCCCCCGTCCGGGGGCTGACGACCGGATCCGGCTGGGCTTGGAACCGGTTACGGGGTAACGAGAATCTTGCAGTGCCGCTCGGGGTCGGCGAGGTCGTCGAAGGCCGCGCCGACCCCGTCCAGGCCTACCTCGCCGGTGATCAGCGGCGCCACGTCGATCTCGCCTTCGGCGATCAATCGCAACGACTCGGTGAATTCCTCGGGCTCGTAGGCGTTGACGAACTGCAGATTGATCTCTTTGGCAATCGCGAAGAACGGATGCACCGTGTCGGCCTGCATGCACACGCCGGCCACCACGAGCCGAGTGCCACGTCGGGCTCGCTTGATCACGTCGTCGATGATGCCGGGCACCCCGATCGCCTCGAACACCACCGCGGCTTTGACCGAATCGAACGGTGACCCCTGCGCGGGATCAATCGTCTGATGAGCACCCATCGCCGCGGCTAGCTCGCGGCGCTTGGTCGAAAAGTCTGCCGCCACAATCGTTTCGACACCGCGCACCTTGAGCGCGGCGACGATGGCGATGCCGATCGGACCACAGCCGAGCACCAACGCCGTCTCCGTGGGCGCGATGCCGGACTTGTTGACAGCGTGCCACCCCACCGCCATGGGCTCAGTCAGGGCGGCGTGCTTGAAGTCCAGGCCGTTGGGAATCGGCAGCAGCAACGGCGCCGATAGCAGCATCCGTTCGGCGTACCCGCCTAGTGTGCTGTTGCTGAAGACGATTGGCTCGACGCCTCTTTCCGTGAGAAGAACCGGCAGGGACGTGACCAGAGTGCCCGGCGGGTGCGTGTCGGTGTCCGGTCCGGCCTCGAGGACCTCGGCGCTGAACTCATGACCCATGAACACGTCGCGATCCAAATCCAGGTCCATGCCGCGACCGCGTGCCAGCTCGTTGCTCAACCCCACCACTTCGGCGCCGTGGGCCGCGAAATGCAGGTCGGAACCGCAGATCCCACAGGCCCGCACCCCCACCAGCACCTGGCCCGGGCCGGGCACCGGGTCCGGCACGTCGTCCCGATACACCATGCGCCCGTGGCGCAGCACCGACGCACGCATCAGCTGCTCTCCCGATCGTGCTCGGAGACATGCTCGGTGATCGCTTGGACGATGGCCTGCCCGGCGCGGCCGATCAGTTCTTCGCGTTTGCCCTTGGCCCACTCGTGTGATGCCCGCGCCGCGTCCAGCTGACCCTTGAAGTACGGAATCACCTTGCGGGCGAACAAGTCATAGGAGTGGAAGGTCGCCTGTGGTGAAGCCCAGTCATGGCCCAGCAGTAGCAGTGTTCCGAAGCCGCCCGACCGGTTCAGCAAGTCTTCGATATGCGCGATGGCGTCGTCAGGGGTTCCGATGCAGCAGTTGCCCTTGGCCGCATAGTCTTCGACGAACTCGCGCGGCGACTGCGCCCCTTCGACGGTATTGGCGAGCGGAACGAAGCCGGCCGCCCCGAAATACTTGGCGAAATCCAGCAGCCCGTAGGTGCAATCCTCGATGGCCTGGTCGCGGGTGTCCGCAAGATGCATGATGCTCAACACGCGCCAGTCGCTGCGTTGCGGTTCGGCACGGCCCACCTTCTCGGCCTGCTCGCACACCACCTCCCAGGTGTTCTCCAGCGCGGCATAACCGCCCGGCACAGACATCGACAGCGACAACAACGACGTGCCCAGCGCGCCCGCCAGGCGCGGACCGGACGGAGAAATCATTGCGGCCGTGGAGATCTCAGGATAAGGCCAGGTGTACGGGCGGATGTGCAACTGCGCGTCACGCAGCGTGAACCACTCGGAGTCACGGTTGATGCGTTCATCCGGTGCCGCGCGAAACAGCGCGAGAATCGCCTCGAGCGACTCCTGCATCATCCGCCGTTGCTCCATCGGATCGATACCCATCATGTAGGCGTCGGATGGCAACGCGCCGGGGCCGGTGCCGAACATCACCCGGCCGCGGGTCAAATGGTCCAGCAGCACCCAGCGATCGGCCACCATCAGGGGATGGTGGTAGGGCAGCGACACCACGCCGGTACCCAACCGAATGTGCTTGGTCCGCTCGGCGGCGGCGGCGATGAACACTTCCGGACAGGCGATCAACTCGTATCCGCCGGAGTGGTGCTCGCCGAACCACGCTTCATCAAAGCCGAGGCGGTCCAGCGCGACCACCCGCTCCATGTCGTATTCCAGTGCGACGGTGGGAGATTGGCCGGTCGGGTGAAACGGCGTGATGAAAACGCCGAACCGCATGGGGGCGCTCATCACCAGTCAACTCCTTGGAGAAACTCGAGCAGAGTGGTGTTCACCTCGTCGGGTCGTTCCTGCTGCAGCCAGTGCCCGGCACCGTCGATCATGACCTCGCGATACGGGCCCGTGATCACTTCTGCGGCGCGGTCGCTGCGGGTGAACGACAGCACGGGATCGGCTGTGCCGCCGATGAACAGCGAGGGCACCGAGATGGTGGCTCCGTCCAGGTGGGCCGTGGTCTCCCAGTTGCGGTCGAAATTGCGATACCAATTCAGGCCGCCGGTGAATCCGGTGCGGGTGAATTCGCTGATGTAGTAGTCGAGTTCGTCCTGCCTGATCCAGTCCGGCAGCCGCTCGGGTTCCGGCAACCGGTCGACGAAACCCTCGGGGCCGGGCGCCACCAGTCGCAGGGCCGCCTCGTGGTCATCGGGTGACCGCAAGCTCCCGATCATCCGGCGCAATACGCGGGCTGGGTCCGCGTTGAGTTCGGCATCGGCCACACCCGGTTCCTGGAAGTACAGAATGTAGAAGAAGTTCTCCCCGAACACCTTTCGGAAGGCCTGGGTCGGCGCCACCTTCGCCCGCGGCAACACCGGCACACTCATCGCGGCGACGCCGGCCACCCGGTCGGGGTGGAGTAACGGCGCGTTCCACACCACGACGGCACCCCAGTCGTGTCCCACCCATACCGCGCGCTCGGCGCCCACATCGTCGAGCAGCCCCACCAAGTCACCGGTCAGCTGGTGAATGTCGTAGGCCTCGATCGCCTCGGGCTGCGACGAGCCGCCGTAGCCCCGCTGATCGGGCGCCAGCACGTGATAGCCGGCCTCGGCCAGCACGGGTATCTGGTGGCGCCAGGAGTAGGCGAGTTCGGGAAAGCCGTGGGCCAGGATCACCACCGGTGCCCCGCGGTCGCCGGCCTCGATCACCCGCAGTTGGACGCCGTTGGTCTCGACTAACCGTTCGGTAGATTGCAGCACCGTCTCACCAAAGCACAAGGGCTTCTGACTGAGAAGGGCCTCGCGAGTAGTTTTGTGCACCATGAGGCGTCTGGATCATGTCGTGCTGTGGACGAAGAACCCGCAGGCATCCATGGACTTCTATACCCGCGTCGTCGGGCTTGCCCCGGTGCGCTTCGACGAATACCGAGCCGGCGAGGCCCCCTTTCCAAGCGTGCGAGTCAGCGAGGACTCCATCATCGATTTGATGGCCGCCGAAGGCGCTGGCTTCACCGAAGCCATGACAAAGGTCGAAAACAGTGCCGGCCATCCGGTCAACCACGTGTGCCTGGCCATGTCGAAGGAGGAGTACGACGCCCTCGACCAGCGGTTGCGCGATGAGGGCGTGGACACCAGCGCCCGGCTGAACAACTCCTTCGGGGCACGGGGCTGGGCGCCGCAGGGCTACTACTTCGCCGATCCCGACGGCAACGTGGTCGAGGCTCGGTACTACGAATAGCCGGCCGGTTAGCCGATCCGGTGACACATTGGGAACTTCCGCACGTTGCTTAGGTGAGATGCTGGCGACCCGCTGCGCTCCGCCATACCGGAGCTTGCGATCGGTAGGGCAGGATCTGGCGACCCGCTGCGCTCCGCCATACCGGAGCTTGCGATCGCCAGTGCGCGGTAGCCTGGACTTTTGCAGCTGCGTGTATCGGGAAGGACATGGCCGGTACGGCCGATGATTGATGAACCGTAAAAACTTGATCCGCACCGTGACGGCGATCGCTGTGGTGGTGCTGCTCGGCTGGTCGTTCTTCTACTTCAGCGACGACACCCGCGGTTACAAGCCCGTCGACACCTCGGTGGCGATGGCCCAGATCAACGGCGACAACGTCAAGAGCGCGCAGATCGACGACCGTGAGCAGCAGTTGCGGTTGACCTTGAAGAAGGCCAACAACGACACCGACAACTCCGACAAGGTCATCACCAAATACCCCTCCGGCTACGCCGTCGACCTGTTCAACGCGCTCAACGCCAAGAACGCGAAGGTCAGCACGGTCGTCAACGAAGGCAGCATTCTGGGCGAGCTGCTGGTCTACGTGTTGCCGCTGCTGTTGCTGGTCGGCCTGTTCGTGATGTTCTCCCGGGTGCAGGGCGGGGCCCGCATGGGCTTCGGGTTCGGCAAATCGCGCGCCAAGCAGCTGTCCAAGGACATGCCCAAGACCACGTTCGCCGACGTCGCCGGCGTCGATGAGGCGGTCGAAGAGCTCTACGAGATCAAAGACTTCCTGCAGAACCCCAGCCGGTACCAGGCGCTGGGTGCCAAGATCCCCAAGGGCGTGCTGCTCTACGGCCCGCCGGGAACCGGCAAGACTCTGCTGGCCCGCGCGGTGGCCGGTGAGGCCGGGGTGCCCTTCTTCACCATCTCCGGCTCCGACTTCGTCGAGATGTTCGTCGGCGTCGGCGCCTCCCGGGTGCGTGACCTGTTCGAGCAGGCCAAGCAGAACAGCCCCTGCATCATCTTCGTCGACGAGATCGACGCGGTCGGCCGCCAGCGCGGCGCCGGCCTGGGCGGCGGGCACGACGAACGCGAACAGACCCTGAACCAGTTGCTGGTCGAGATGGACGGTTTCGGCGACCGCGCCGGCGTCATCCTCATCGCGGCCACCAACCGGCCCGACATCCTCGACCCGGCGCTGCTGCGGCCCGGCCGCTTCGACCGGCAGATTCCGGTCACCAACCCCGACCTCGCCGGTCGCCGCGCCGTCCTGCGGGTGCACTCCAAGGGCAAGCCGATCGCCGACGACGCCGACCTGGACGGGCTGGCCAAACGTACGGTCGGCATGACCGGGGCCGACCTGGCCAACGTCATCAACGAAGCCGCGCTGCTGACCGCCCGGGAGAACGGCACCGTCATCACCGGACCCGCGCTGGAAGAGGCGGTGGACCGGGTGATCGGCGGGCCGCGCCGCAAGGGCCGCATCATCAGCGAGCAGGAAAAGAAGATCACCGCCTACCACGAGGGCGGGCACACGCTGGCGGCCTGGGCGATGCCCGACATCGACCCCGTCTACAAGGTCACCATCTTGGCCCGCGGACGCACCGGCGGCCACGCGGTGGCGGTGCCCGAAGAGGACAAGGGCCTGCGCACCCGCTCGGAGATGATCGCCCAACTGGTGTTCGCCATGGGCGGGCGTGCCGCCGAAGAACTGGTCTTCCGCGAGCCGACCACCGGCGCCGTCTCCGACATCGAGCAGGCCACCAAGATCGCCCGCGCCATGGTCACCGAATACGGCATGAGCTCGCGCCTGGGTGCGGTCAAATACGGCACCGAACACGGTGATCCGTTCCTCGGCCGCACCATGGGCACCCAGCCCGACTACTCCCACGAGGTCGCCCGCGAGATCGACGAGGAGGTGCGCAAGCTCATCGAGGCCGCGCACACCGAGGCGTGGGAAATCCTCACCGAATACCGCGACGTGCTGGACACGCTGGCCGGAGAACTGCTGGAAAAAGAAACCCTGCACCGTCCCGAGCTGGAAAGCATCTTCTCCGACGTCGACAAGCGGCCCCGGCTGACCATGTTCGACGACTTCGGTGGCCGGATCCCGTCGGACAAGCCGCCGATCAAGACCCCAGGCGAGCTGGCGATCGAGCGCGGCGAGCCCTGGCCGCAGCCGCTGCCCGAGCCGGCGTTCAAGGCGGCCATCGCCCAAGCCAGCCGCGCCGCGGAGGAAGCCGGGGCCACAGCCACCCCGGGCGGACACGGCCCCAACGGCTCGGCGCGCGGGGCCAACGATCGCCCGCACCGCCCGACCCAGCCCGACTACGGCGCCCCGGCCGGCTGGCATGCGCCCGGCTGGCCGCCCCAATCGCCCAATCGCCCCCAACCGGCACCGGGCTACTCCGGGCCGGACAACGACGAGTCATCCGACCAACGCGACAAGACTCGGTGGAACCCGCCGGCTCACGGCTGACGAACGGAGACTTCATGACGCAGGTGGAATCTCGCGACGCAACGACACGGGCGCGGGTATTCGACCAGCCACGAGCCGAGGCAGCCGTCCGCGAATTGCTCTACGCCATCGGCGAGGACCCGGACCGCAATGGGCTGCGCGACACCCCGGCTCGCGTCGCGCGGGCCTACCGCGAGATATTCGCCGGTCTCTACACCGACCCGGAGTCGGTCCTTAACGCGATGTTCGACGAGGACCACAACGAAATGGTCATCGTCAAAGACATCCCGATGTTCTCCACCTGCGAACACCACTTGGTGTCCTTCCACGGCGTGGCCCATGTCGGCTACATTCCCAACGCCGACGGCAGGGTCACCGGACTGTCGAAAATCGCTCGGCTGGTTGATCTTTACGCCAAGCGGCCCCAGGTCCAGGAACGGCTGACCAGCCAGATCGCCGACGCGTTGATGAAAAAGCTGGAACCGCGTGGGGTGATCGTCATCATCGAAGCCGAGCATCTGTGCATGGCGATGCGCGGCGTGCGTAAGCCGGGTGCTTTGACCACCACATCGGCGGTGCGCGGTCAGTTGCAACGGGATTCCGCTTCTCGAGCCGAAGCGCTGGACCTCATCCTGCGCAAGTGAGCCTGGCGCCCGTGCAGGTTATGGGGGTTCTCAACGTCACCGACGACTCGTTTTCCGATGGCGGCCGTTACCTCGATGCGGACAGCGCCGTTGCCCACGGTCTCGCATTGGCCGCCGAAGGCGCAGACATTGTGGACGTCGGGGGAGAGTCGACGCGGCCCGGCGCCACGCGGGTGGACGCCGAGCTGGAAGCCTCCCGCGTCGTACCGGTCGTCAAGGAGCTTGCGGCGCAAGGGATTACCGTCAGCATCGACACCATGCACGCCGGTGTCGCGCGAGCGGCATTGGAGAGCGGCGCGCAGCTGGTCAACGACGTATCCGGCGGGCGGGCCGATCCCGCGATGGCGCCGCTGGTGGCCGAGGCCGGTGTGCCGTGGGTGTTGATGCACTGGCGGCCGGTGTCGGCGGACCGGCCGCACCAGGTCCCGGACTACACCGACGTGGTGGCCGACGTGCGCGCCGAGTTGCTCGACAGCGTCGACGACGCGGTGGCCGCCGGCGTCGACCCGGCCAAGCTCGTCATCGATCCGGGTCTGGGTTTCGCCAAGACAGGCCAACACAATTGGGCCCTGCTGCACGCGTTGCCCGAACTGGTCGCCACCGGGGTCCCGGTGTTGCTGGGCGCGTCCCGTAAACGGTTCCTCGGTACCTTGCTGGCCAGGCCGGACGGCACACCGCGACCACCGGACGGTCGCGAGACGGCGACGGCGGTGATCTCGGCGCTGGCCGCCTTGCACGGAGCCTGGGGCGTGCGGGTGCACGACGTGCGGGCCTCGGTCGACGCGCTGAAGGTCGTCGCGGCCTGGAACCGAACGGAGACGACGTAGCGCGATGGCCGACCGAATCGAATTGCGCGGCTTGACAGTGCACGGCCGGCACGGCGTCTTCGACCACGAACGGGTCAACGGGCAGCAATTCGTCATCGACGTCACGGTCTGGATCGATCTTGCGCAGGCCGCCGCCAGTGACGAGCTGGCCGACACCTACGACTACGGCGCCTTGGCCCAGCTGGCCACCGACATCGTCGCCGGGCCGCCCCGGAAGTTGATCGAGGCGGTCGGGGGTGCCATCGCCGATCAGGTCATGGGAGATCAGCGGGTGCATGCCGTGGAAGTCGTGGTGCACAAGCCGCAAGCGCCCATTCCCCAACAGTTCGCCGACGTCGCGGTGGTGGTGCGGCGGTCGCGGCGCGGCGGGCGCGGATCGGTGGTGCCGGCAGGCGGGGCGGTATGACCCGAATGGTGTTGTCCATCGGCTCCAACCTCGGCGACCGCATGGCCCACCTGCAATCGGTGGTCGACGCGCTTGGCGAGGCGGTGCGTGCGGTGTCACCGGTGTACGAGACCGATCCGTGGGGTGGTGTGGCGCAGGGCCCGTTCCTCAACGCCGTGCTGATCGCAGACGACGCCGGCCGCGACGCCCACGACTGGCTGCGTCGTGCTCGTGAACTCGAGCGGGCAGCCGACCGGGTGCGCGAAACACATTGGGGTCCACGCACTCTCGACGTCGACCTGATCGCCGGTTGCGCCGGTGCGCAAGAGGTGGTGATCGACGACAGCGACCTGACACTGCCGCACCCGCGGGCCCACCAGCGCGCGTTCGTGCTGATTCCCTGGCTCGACGTCGACCCGCACGCCGAGCTGACCGTCGACGGCCGGCGCCGGTCGGTCGACGCCCTGCTGGACGAACTGGATCCGTCCGAGCGGGCCGGGGTACGGCGGTTCGCGCAACTGCACACCAGCAGAACGCCCCGCTGATGGGACCCACCCGCAAACGGGACCTGACCGCCGCGGTGATCGGTGCGGCGGTGATCGGCTATCTGCTCATCGCGGTGCTCTACCGCTACTTCCCGCCGATCACCGTGTGGACCGGGGTGTCGCTGCTGGCCGTCGGGATCGCCGAGGTGCTCTGGGGGCGGTATGTGCGGGGCAAGATCAACGAAGGCGAAATCGGCGATGCGCCCGGCTGGCTGCATCCGCTGGCCGTCGCGCAGAGCGTCATGATCGCCAAGGCCTCGGCCTGGGTGGGGGCGCTGGTCTTGGGTTGGTGGCTGGGGGTGCTGGTGTACTTCCTGCCGCGGCGGTCCTGGCAGCGGGCCGTCGCCGAGGACACCACCGGCACGGTGGTGGCGGCCGTCAGTGCCCTGGCTCTGGTCGTCGCGGCGCTGTGGCTGCAGCATTGCTGCAAATCTCCGCAGGATCCGACCGAAAACGGCGAGGGTGCGGAAGGCTGACCCAGCTCGCAATTCGGTGTGAGAATCGCCGGACCGGCGCGACACGCGCACTGACCTCGCCCGGTACAGTCAGGCCATGACCGTTCTGTCCCGCGGCGCCCGGGTTCGGCGCGGCGGCCGCAGGCCGGGTTGGGTGCTGCTGACGACGTTGCTGGTCCTGGCAATCGGGGCCAGCTCCGCTCTGGTTTTCACCAATCGCGTGGAACTGCTCAAGCTCGCTGTGATCCTGGCCCTGTGGGCCGCGGTGGCCGGCGCCTTCGTCTCCGTGCTGTACCGCCGCCAAGCCGACGCCGAACAGGCTCGGGCTCGCGACATGAAGCTGGTCTACGACCTTCAGCTGGATCGCGAGATCTCCGCCCGGCGCGAGTACGAACTGACCGTGGAATCGCAGCTTCGCCGCGAACTCGCCTCCGAGTTGCGGGCGGCGGCCGCCGACGAGGTGGCGGCCCTGCGCGCCGAACTCTCCGCGCTGCGCACCAACCTGGAGATTTTGTTCGACACCGACCTCGAACACCGGCCGGCGCTGGAGACGCTTTCCCAAAACGGCGCCCAGCACAACGACACCCCTGCCGCCGATTGGGTGTCCAGCGACCGGGTGCGGTCGGTTCGCGAAGACCGCGAAGTAAACCCGCCCAGCCGCGCCGAAGAGACGACGATCATCGACGTGCCCGAGGTGGGCGTACCGCCGGTCACCGACGGCCCGGTCTTTGCCCCGCCCAGACAGCCGCCGCCCAGGAGGCAGCACACCGGGGAGCGCGTGCGTCCGCCTTACGAGCCACCTCCGCCGGAGGCCCGCCCGTCCCAGCCCGAGCCATCGTATGAGCCTCGGCACCGGCCGCCACCTGCGCCCGCGCCGCCGCGGCCGCAACCCATGCCGCCGCCCATGCAGCCCGTCTCCGTGGCGCAGCCGACCGGGGCGGAATGGCGACCGGTGGCCGCAGAGGGTCAGTGGCTGCCCCCGGGCGCGCCGGGTAGCAACTGGGCCCCTGCCGAGGCTGCCGAGCCCGCGCCGCCTGCCGAGCCGCCCGAGCCCGAGCCGTCTGCGCCCGTCGCTCCGGCCGCCGACGCTGCTGAACCGGCCGGCCGGCGCCGGCGCTACCGTCACTCTGGTCCGGACGAGCAGATCGATAACGGCATCGAACTGCCCGAGTCCTACCGGGAGGCAGGTCGGCGGTCGCGGTCCCGGCATTCCGCGGAATACCGCGACTACGGCGTCGGCAGCCTGATCGGCGCCGAGCGCACTGCACCGCCGCCACCGCCGGCGCCCGAGCCCGCCGCCCCGCCGCCACCGCGGCTGGCACCCGCACCACCGCCGGAACCGGCGCCGCGACACCGCAGCCCGGAGGCGATCGCCGAGGACCCCGAAGCGGTGGACGGGCTGGGCCCGTCGACCGGTGGTCAGTCCGTGGCCGACCTGCTTGCCCGCCTGCAGGTGCAGCCCAGCGGTGGTGGTCGCCGCCGCCGCCGCGACGGGTAACTGGGCCGCGCCGTTCAAATCGACTAGAGTCTTAATGACCGTCCGGTACCCGAGACATGGGACTGGAACGCACGAAGAATCCTGTGAGGTCGTCTGCGATGGGGCAGTTCGACGGTTTGCGCCCGGCCAGGCTCAAGGTGGGGATCATCTCCGCCGGCCGGGTCGGCACCGCGCTGGGTGTGGCGCTGGAGCGCGCCGATCACGTGGTGGTGGCGTGTAGCGCCATCTCGCACGCGTCGCGGCAACGAGCGGCGCGGCGGCTGCCCGACACCTCGGTGCTGGCAGTGCCGGACGTCGCTGCCAGCGCAGAGTTGCTGGTGCTGGCCGTTCCCGACAGCGAACTGGCCGGCCTGGTGTCCGGTCTGGCCGCCACCGAGGCGGTGCGGCCGGGCACCATCGTGGTGCACACCTCCGGGGTCAACGGAATCGGTATCCTCGCACCGCTGACCGGGCAGAGCTGCATTCCACTGGCCATTCATCCCGCGATGACCTTCACCGGGTCCGACGAGGACATCAGCCGGTTGCCGGACACCTGCTTCGGGATCACCGCGGCTGACGACGTGGGTTATGCGATCGGGCAGTCCCTGGTGCTGGAGATGGGCGGGGAGCCGTTCTGCGTGCGCGAGGACGCCCGCGTCCTCTACCACGCCGCGCTGGCGCACGCCGGCAATCACCTGGTCACAGTGCTCACCGACGCGCTCGAAGCGCTGCGGGCCGCCCTGCGCGGCAACGAACTGCTCGGCCAACAACTCGTCGAAGACCAACCGGGCGGCATCGCCGAACGCATCGTCGGGCCCCTGGCCCGGGCCGCGCTGGAGAACACGCTGCAGCGGGGGCAGGCCGCACTGACCGGTCCGGTCGCCCGCGGTGACGCCGCCGCGGTGGCCGGGCATCTGGCCGCGCTCGCCCAGGTCGACCCGCAGTTGGCGCAGGCATACCGCGTCAATGCACTGCGCACCGCCCAGCGCGCCCACGCGCCCGACGACGTCGTCGAGGTGCTCACGCCGTGAGAGCGCAGCAACCCAAATTTCACCCCGGTGAGCTCAACGTCTACTCGCTGCCCAGCGACGTCACCGGCGTCAGCCGCGCGCTGCGGCACACCGGGCGGCGGGTGATGCTGGTGCCCACCATGGGAGCGCTGCACGAGGGCCACCTTGCCCTGGTCCGCGCGGCCAAGAGGACACCCGGCGCGGTGGTCGCCGTCTCGATCTTCGTCAACCCGCTGCAGTTCGGTGCCGGCGAAGACCTCGACGCCTACCCCCGCACGCTGGGCGAGGATCTCGCGCAGCTGCGCGAGGCAGGTGTCGACATCGTGTTCGCGCCCACCGCCGCGGCGATGTACCCGAATGGGCTGCGCACCACCGTGCAGCCCGGCCCGCTGGCGGCCGAACTCGAAGGCGGTCAGCGGCCGAGCCATTTCGCCGGAGTGCTCACCGTCGTGCTCAAACTGCTGCAGATCGTGCGTCCGGACCGGGTGTTCTTCGGCGAGAAGGACTATCAGCAACTGGTGCTGATCCGGCAGATGGTCGCCGACTTGGACGTCGATGTCCAGGTGATCGGGGTGCCGACCGTGCGGGAAGCCGACGGGTTGGCGATGTCGTCGCGCAACCGCTACCTCGATCCGGCGCAACGCGAAGCTGCCGTGTCACTTTCGGCGGCGCTGACAGCAGGTGCGCACGCCGCCGCCGACGGACCGCGGGCGGCGCTTGACGCCGCGCGTTCGGTGCTGGACGCCACACCCGGACTGGTGGTCGATTACCTCGAGCTGCGCGACGTCGAGCTGGGCCCGTTGCGCGACAACGGATCCGGTCGGCTGCTGGTCGCGGCCCGGCTGGGCGGCACCCGACTGCTGGACAACGTGTCGATTCAAATCGGAAATATCGCCGGCACCCATGGGCCGGACGGACAACCTCAATCACCTTGGAGGAACTGATGTTACGGACGATGCTGAAGTCGAAGATCCACCGCGCCACCGTCACCCAAGCCGACCTGCACTACGTCGGATCGGTCACCATCGACGCCGACCTCATGGAAGCCGCTGATCTGCTCGAAGGCGAACAGGTGACCATCGTCGACATCGACAACGGTGCCCGGCTGGTGACGTACGCGATCACCGGTGAGCGCGGCAGCGGCGTCATCGGAATCAACGGCGCCGCCGCCCATCTCGTTCACCCTGGCGACCTGGTCATCCTGATCGCTTACGGCACCATGGAAGACGCCGAGGCCCGGGCCTACCAGCCGCGCATTGTGTTCGTCGACGCCGACAATAAGCCCGTCGACTTGGGTCACGATCCGGCGTTCGTTCCCGCCGACGCAGGCGAACTGCTCGACCCCCGGATCGGCGTGCGGTAACCGTGCTGCTGGCGATCGACGTCCGCAACACCCACACCGTCGTCGGCCTGATCTCCGGAGCCAAAGAGCACGCAAAGGTCGTGCAGCAGTGGCGGATTCGCACCGAACCGGAAGTCACCGCCGACGAACTGGCGCTCACCATCGACGGCCTCATCGGCGAGGACTCCGAGCGCCTCACCGGCGCTGCCGGACTGTCCACCGTTCCCTCGGTTTTGCATGAAGTGCGGATCATGCTCGAGCAATACTGGCCGGCGATCCCGCATGTCCTGATCGAACCCGGCGTGCGCACCGGCATTCCGCTGCTGGTCGACAACCCCAAAGAAGTGGGCGCCGACCGAATCGTCAACTGCCTGGCGGCTTTTCACAAGTTCAACACCGCGGCCATCGTCGTCGATTTCGGGTCGTCGATCTGTGTTGACGTGGTGTCGGCCAAGGGCGAATTCCTCGGTGGCGCGATCGCGCCCGGGGTGCAGGTGTCTTCCGATGCGGCCGCAGCCCGCTCGGCGGCGCTGCGCCGGGTCGAGTTGGCCCGGCCGCGCTCGGTGGTCGGAAAGAACACCGTCGAGTGCATGCAGTCCGGCGCGGTATTCGGCTTCGCCGGCCTGGTCGACGGCTTGGTCACCCGGGTGCGCGACAACGTGAAGGGCTTTTCCAGCAGCGACGACGTCGCGGTGGTGGCTACCGGGCACACCGCGCCGCTGCTGCTGCCCGAACTGCACACCGTCGACCACTACGACCAGCACCTCACCCTGCACGGGCTGCGCCTGGTCTTCGAGCGCAACAGGGAAGCTCAGCGCGGCCGGCTGAAGACCGCCCGCTGACCCACCGGCCCGACCGCCCCGCCTCGCCGAGCGTGAATCCTGGGCGCCCACCGGGTAGTCAGGGCGTCGTTTCGACGACTTCGCCGCCCTGAGTACACACCCGACGCCCACGCTTCACACTCGGCGCACCGCGGCGGCCCCACTGTGATCCGCAGCTCATGCCGCCCGCGGACGCGGTCGGGCACAAGAATTCATTTAAGCTGGCAGGTCGTGAGCTCCGCCGACCTCCCCGACACCGAAGCTGCCCTGCCCGAGCAGTTCCGGATCCGTAGGGAGAAGCGTGCTCGCCTGCTGGCCGAGGGCCACCAGGCCTATCCGGTCGACATCCACCGCACCCACACCCTGGCGCAGGTCCGCGCCGCGCACCCCGACCTGGCCGTCGACGAGGCCACCGACGACGTGGTCGGGGTCGCCGGCCGCGTCGTGTTCGCGCGCAACACCGGAAAGCTGTGCTTCGCGACGCTGCAGGAAGGCGACGGCACCCAGCTGCAGGCGATGATCAGCCTGGACAAGGTCGGTCAGGAGTCGCTGGACGCCTGGAAGGCCGACGTGGACATCGGTGACATCGTCTACGTGCACGGCACCGTGATCAGTTCACGGCGCGGCGAACTCTCCGTGCTGGCCGATTCGTGGCAGATCGCCGCCAAGTCGCTGCGTCCGCTGCCCGTCGCGCACAAGGAGATGAGCGAAGAAGCCCGCGTGCGGCAGCGCTACGTCGACCTCATCGTGCGCCCGCAGGCCCGTTCCGTGGCCCGGCAGCGGATTGCGGTAATTCGCGCGATACGCAATGCACTGGAGCGCCGCGGCTTCCTCGAAGTCGAGACGCCGATGCTGCAGACGCTGGCCGGCGGCGCCGCGGCCCGCCCGTTCTCCACCCATTCCAATGCCTTGGACATCGAACTTTACCTGCGGATAGCGCCGGAACTGTTCCTCAAGCGCTGCATCGTCGGCGGTTTCGACAAGGTCTTCGAACTAAATCGGGTATTCCGAAACGAAGGGTCGGATTCCACGCATTCCCCGGAATTCTCCATGTTGGAGACCTACCAGACCTATGGCACCTATGACGATTCTGCGGTGGTCACCCGAGAGCTTATTCAAGAGGTGGCCGACGAGGCGATCGGGACCAGACAACTTCAGATGCCCGATGGCAGCGTCTACGACATCGACGGGGAATGGAAGACTATCCAGATGTATTCCTCCCTCTCCGAGGCGCTCGGGGAAGAGATCACACCGCAGACCACGGTCGAACGTTTACGTAACATCGCGCATCGACTAGATGTCGAGATTGACGACAGCCGTGGCTTTGGTCACGGCAAACTCGTCGAGGAACTCTGGGAACACACCGTCGGCCATACCTTGACCTCACCGACGTTCGTCAAGGATTTCCCCGTTGAGACAACGCCTTTGACGCGTCAGCACCGCAGCATCCCCGGAGTTACCGAGAAGTGGGACCTGTATGTGCGCGGGGTGGAACTGGCCACCGGCTACTCGGAATTAAATGATCCGGTGGTGCAGCGGGAGAGATTTGAAGATCAGGCGCGCGCCGCTGCCGCCGGCGATGACGAGGCGATGCTACTCGATGAGGATTTTCTGGCCGCTCTCGAGTATGGGATGCCGCCATGTACCGGAACAGGAATGGGTATCGATCGGTTGTTGATGTGTTTGACCGGGTTGTCAATTCGGGAGACTGTTTTGTTCCCGATTGTTCGGCCCCACTCCAACTGAACTGCGCTTCTTGCTTCAGATTGAGGATTTCGGGTACTTATGGCACATTGGTGCCGGGGAGTCTATCCATACTGCATCAGTTACTGCACAGGACGAAACGTGAGGGTAAGCCAATGGCGAAGAAAGTAACCGTCACCTTGGTCGACGATTTCGACGGTTCGGGCGCCGCTGACGAAACTGTCGAATTCGGGCTTGACGGGGTGACCTACGAGATCGATCTTTCTTCCAAGAATGCCGCAAAACTGCGTAACGATCTGAAGCAGTGGGTGGCGGCCGGCCGGCGCGTGGGTGGCCGCCGGCGCGGGCGCTCGAGCTCCGGACGTGGCCGTGGTGCGATCGACCGCGAGCAGAGCGCTGCGATCCGCGAGTGGGCCCGTCGCAACGGCCACAATGTGTCGACGCGTGGCCGCATCCCGGCCGACGTCATCGACGCCTTCCACGCCGCGACCTAGCAAACGTCTGGCGGCGCCCGGGCTGAGACCGCCCGGGCGCCGCTTTGCTTTCGCTGTTGGCGAACCGTTCGGTGGTCGGCGCGGGAAACGTATTGAGAGTTTTCCTCGTTTATCTGGTGCGGCTTGTTTTTCGGACAGGGATATATGCCTGTGGCGGTCTTGCGGCGTGGTGCCCCTAGTCGCCGCACGGTAGGAACCCTGGCAGGCCGACCATTACAGTGGATGGCAGGTACGTGATGCCGACCGGCTGTACCGATGGTGAGGGAGAGCAGGTAACCACCGATGTTTGAACGTTTTACCGATCGTGCCCGCAGGGTGGTCGTCCTGGCGCAAGAAGAGGCCCGGATGCTCAACCACAACTACATCGGCACCGAGCACATTCTTCTGGGTCTCATCCACGAAGGTGAGGGCGTCGCGGCCAAGTCGCTGGAGTCGCTGGGGATTTCGCTGGAAGGCGTTCGCAGCCAGGTCGAGGAGATCATCGGCCAGGGCCAGCAGGCGCCGTCGGGGCACATCCCGTTCACTCCTCGGGCCAAGAAGGTCTTGGAGCTGAGCCTGCGCGAGGCGCTGCAGCTGGGCCACAACTACATCGGCACCGAGCACATCCTGTTGGGTCTGATCCGCGAGGGCGAGGGCGTGGCCGCCCAGGTGCTGGTCAAGTTGGGCGCCGAACTGACCCGGGTGCGTCAGCAGGTGATTCAGCTGCTGTCGGGCTACCAGGGCAAGGAGGCCGCGGAGGCCGGCACCGGTGGTCGGGGCGGGGAGTCCGGCTCCCCGTCGACGTCGCTGGTTCTCGACCAGTTCGGCCGCAACCTGACCGCCGCGGCGATGGAGGGCAAGCTGGACCCGGTCATCGGCCGCGAGAAGGAAATCGAGCGGGTCATGCAGGTGCTGTCCCGTCGCACCAAGAACAACCCGGTGCTGATCGGTGAGCCCGGCGTCGGTAAGACCGCCGTCGTGGAGGGTCTGGCGCAGGCCATCGTGCACGGGCAAGTTCCCGAGACGCTGAAGGACAAGCAGCTCTACACCTTGGACCTGGGTTCGCTGGTGGCAGGTAGCCGTTACCGCGGTGACTTCGAGGAGCGGCTGAAGAAGGTGCTCAAGGAGATCAACACCCGCGGCGACATCATCCTGTTCATCGACGAGCTGCACACCCTGGTGGGTGCCGGTGCCGCCGAGGGCGCGATCGACGCCGCGAGCATCCTCAAGCCCAAGCTGGCCCGCGGCGAGCTGCAGACCATCGGCGCCACCACCCTCGACGAGTACCGCAAGTACATCGAGAAGGACGCCGCCCTGGAGCGCCGCTTCCAGCCGGTGCAGGTGGGGGAGCCGACGGTGGAGCACACCATCGAGATCCTCAAGGGCCTGCGCGACCGCTACGAGGCGCACCACCGGGTGTCGATCTCCGATGCGGCGTTGGTGGCCGCCGCCACGCTGGCCGACCGCTACATCAACGACCGGTTCCTGCCCGACAAGGCGATCGACCTGATCGACGAGGCGGGCGCGCGGATGCGGATCCGCCGGATGACCGCGCCGCCAGACCTGCGTGAGTTCGACGAGAAGATCGCCGACGCGCGCCGGGAGAAGGAGTCCGCGATCGACGCCCAGGACTTCGAGAAGGCCGCCAGCCTGCGCGACCGGGAGAAGACCCTGGTCGCCCAGCGTGCCGAGCGCGAAAAGCAGTGGCGTTCCGGCGATCTCGACGTGGTCGCCGAGGTCGACGACGAGCAGATCGCCGAGGTGCTGGGCAACTGGACCGGCATCCCGGTGTTCAAGCTGACCGAGGCCGAGACCACGCGGTTGCTGCGCATGGAGGACGAGCTGCACAAGCGGATCATCGGCCAGGAGGACGCCGTCAAGGCCGTCTCGAAGGCGATCCGCCGCACCCGCGCCGGGTTGAAGGACCCCAAGCGCCCGTCGGGCTCGTTCATCTTCGCCGGCCCGTCCGGTGTGGGTAAGACCGAGCTGTCCAAGGCGCTGGCGAACTTCCTGTTCGGCGACGACGACGCGCTCATCCAGATCGACATGGGTGAGTTCCACGACCGGTTCACCGCGTCGCGGCTGTTCGGCGCCCCGCCGGGATACGTCGGCTACGAGGAGGGCGGCCAGCTGACCGAGAAGGTGCGGCGCAAGCCGTTCTCGGTGGTGCTGTTCGACGAGATCGAGAAGGCCCACCAGGAGATTTACAACAGCCTGTTGCAGGTCCTCGAGGACGGCCGGCTCACCGACGGCCAGGGCCGCACGGTGGACTTCAAGAACACCGTGCTGATCTTCACGTCGAACCTGGGCACCGGCGACATCTCGAAGCCGGTGGGGCTGGGCTTCACCCAGGGCGGCGGCGAGAACAACTACGAGCGGATGAAGCAGAAGGTCAACGACGAGCTGAAGAAGCACTTCCGGCCGGAGTTCCTCAACCGCATCGACGACATCATCGTCTTCCACCAGTTGACCCGCGACGAGATCATCCGGATGGTCGACCTGATGATCGAACGCGTCGGCAAGCAGCTCAAGGCCAAGGACATGTCGATGGAGCTGACCGACAAGGCCAAGTCGTTGCTGGCCAAGCGCGGCTTCGACCCGGTGCTGGGTGCTCGCCCGCTGCGGCGCACCATCCAGCGCGAGATCGAGGACCAGCTGTCGGAGAAGATCCTGTTCGAGGAGGTCGGGCCCGGGCAGGTTGTCACCGTCGACGTGGACAACTGGGACGGCGAAGGTGCAGGCGAGGAAGCAGTCTTCACCTTCACCGGCACCCGTAAGCCGCCGGCGGAGCCGGACCTGGCCCAGGCTGGAGCTCAGTCGCAATAGCGTGCACAACGACGGCGGTGCCTTCTCGGCGCCGCCGTCGCACGTTTAGACTGGCCCTCGTTAGCGACGGACACCGGAATCTGGTGAAACTCCAGAACGGTCGCGCCACTGTCACAGTCAGACCCGCTGCCCGTCACCAGCACCCAAGGGGAACGCGTACATCCCCGGAAGGAGTCACCGTGGCCAATTCCCAGACGGCTCGCGCCGGATCGGTTGATCTGTCGGCAGCGACTGCCGCCCTTTGGTTGGCGGCGACAGCCGTCCTGGCGCTCTTGGCGCTCTACTTCGTCGGCATCGACCAGGGTGCTGTCTCGCTGTTCGGCAGCGACTCACACGTACACGAGTTCTTCCACGACGCACGCCATCTGCTCGGCTTCCCCTGCCACTGAGCCGTCGGCGTGGAGAAGCGTCTGATAGCGCGCGGTGTGCTGGCCGGCGCGGTCGGTGCCGTGCTGGCGTTCGTATTCGCCCGGGTGTTCGCCGAGCCGGTGATAAGACGCGCCATCGCCTTCGAAGACGACCGCATCGAGGCTCAGCACGCTCAAGGCGTCCACGAGCACGGGGCGGAGTTGTTCAGTCGCGGTGTTCAAGGCAACGCCGGATTGGGCTTCGGTGTGCTGCTTGTCGGGGTGGCCGTGGGCGCGTTGTTCGCCGTCGTCTTCTGTGTGGCCTACGGACGCACCAGAGCCGTTGAGCCGCAAGCATTTTCGATTCGTCTTGCGGTCGCGGCGTTCGTCGCCGTCGAGCTGATTCCCTTCGTGAAGTATCCACCCAACCCGCCGGCTGTCGGGCAGGCGGACACCATTGGTACCCGCACGCTGTGGTACCTGGTCATGCTTGTCGCGTCGGTGGCCTTGGCGGCTGCCGCTGTCTGGCTGGGCCGGCGCATCTCGACGCGATTGGGTGCGTGGACCGGCGGGCTGATCGCCGCCGCCGCCTACTTGATCGCTGTCGCGGTAGTGATGACGGTGTTGCCGACGGTCGACGAGACACCGGCCGGCTTCCCCGCCGACGTGCTCTATGAATTCCGGCTGGTCTCGTTGGGTACGCAGCTGGTGCTGTGGGCGGCCATCGGTTTGGTCTTCTCGCGACAGGCCGGCCGGCTGCTCGGCGAGCCGAGCGAAACGAAGCGAGCGGAGAGCATTGTGGCGTGACCGGAGTGCTCCGGTTGACCCTGATCTCCCACGCGATGACCGAGGCCATGGCCGTCGCCCGGTTTCCCGGCGACGAGCCGCTCAGCGACGTCGGCCGGCGGCAGGTCCCAGCGCCGATTGAGGGCGGGGCCCGCCAACTCGTCGCACCCGAGCGGCGAGCCCAGCAGACCGCGCAACTGCTCGGCCTGCGGGCCACCACCGAACCGCGGCTGGCCGACCTGGACTACGGCTGCTGGCGGGGCCAGACACTGCACGAAGTCCCGCCCGCCGAACTGCAGTTGTGGCTGACCGAACCGGCCGCGGCGCCGCACGGCGGCGAGTCGATCGGCGATCTCGTCGAACGGGTTGCCGGATGGATGAACTCGTTGTCGGGCGCGACACCGACCTCGGCCGTCACTCATCCAGCGGTGATCAGGGCGGCGCTGCTGGTCGCTCTGCATGCCCCGCTGGAAGCGTTCTGGCGTATCGATGTGGCACCCGTCAGTCGCACCGTTTTGCATCTGCGCGGACAGTGCTGGACGCTGCGCCTCTAGGTCGGCATTCGCCGCTCTTTACCAAACCTTGACCAGGCATTGAACTGTCTTACAAACCATGGGAGGCATGAGTACGCTTCCTTGCGTGGAACTGGGGGTTTTGGGACCTCTCCAGGTTCGACTCGGCGGCGCGCCCGTCACCATCCCGGGCACCAAAGCGCGTGCCATCCTCACCATGCTCGGCTTGCACGACGGATCGGTCGTGCCGGCTGACACGTTGATCAAGTTGCTGTGGGACGACGAACCCCCACGCACCGCCGAAAAAGCCCTGCAGACCCACATCTCCGCACTGCGCCGCACTTTGGGTGAGGGATTCATCGTGACCCAGGGGGCGGGCTGGACGCTGGCGGCCGCCGAAGTCGACGCGTCGCGGTACCGGTTGGCCGCCCGACTCGGGCGTGACGCCGTTGCCGCAGGGGACACCAGTGCGGCGGTAATGCGTCTCGAAGAGGCACTGACGCTCTGGCGCGGAACGCCGGAACTACCTGACGGCCAGCGGGGGAGGTCGGAGAAGACCAGGTGGATCGAGGGCCACGCGGCCCTGGTGGAGGATCGGGCCGATGCGCTCCTGGCCACGGGCCGCGCAGCCGAACTCATCGGTGATCTGGAGGCAGCGGTGGCAGAAGCCCCGCTGCGAGAAAGACGATGGGGCCAGTTGATGCTCGCCCTGTACCGCGCCGGCAGGCAGGGTGATGCCCTGGGCGCCTATCAACGAGCGCGGTCGCTGCTGGCCGACGAGCTGGGCGTAGACCCCGGTCCCAAACTCCGGCAACTCGAATCCGCGATCGTCGCGCAGGATCCCTCGCTGGAACTCGTTATCGCCCAACATGTTTCATCGGTGACGCGGGCCGTGACCTTTCTGCTCACCGATATCGAGGGGTCCACCGCCGCCTGGGAGGTGGACGCCGCTGCCATGGCCGTAGCGCTCGCTCGTCACGACGAACTGGTCGAACAAGTCGTCACCTCGCGCGGTGGCCGGTTGATCAAGACACGCGGTGAGGGTGATGCGACCTTCTCGGTGTTCGACCGGCCGTCGGCGGCCGCCGCCGCGGCGATCGAGTTGCAGGACGCGATTACGCACGAGCCGTGGAAGTTGCGCACGCCCATGCGGGTGCGAGTTGCGTTGCATACCGGTGAAGTCGAGTTGCGTGACGGCGACTACTTCGGTCGGGCGGTCAACCGGGCGGCCCGGCTCCGGTCGGTGGCGGTGGGCGGCCAGATTCTGTGCTCGGGTGCGACGGCTGAGCTCGTCATCGACTCCTTGCCCGACGACGTGGTCCTCAGCGATCTGGGCATGCGTCAGTTGCGCAATTTGACGCGCCCCGAACACGTCTTCGAGCTGCGTCTCCAAGCCGACGACGACCGTCCTGCGGCACCGGCCACCGATGCGCCGATCGAGCGGCCCGGCCTGCCGGCGGTGCTGACCGGTCCTGGCCCGTTCGTCGGGCGCGAGCGCGAGCTCGAGCGGCTATCTTCGGCGTTTGTGGTTGCGCTGAGTGGTGGCGCCAACGCGGTGCTGATCGCCGGCGAGCCGGGCGTCGGCAAGACACGGCTTGCCGGCGAATGGGCCCGACAGGCCTATGGTCAAGGGGCCGTGATCATTTACGGGCGTTGCGACGAGGACTTGGGTGCGCCGTACCAGCCCTTCGCGGAAGCTCTGCGTTCCTTGGTGCCATGTCTGAGCGCCAGCGGGCTTCGCGGTCTGCGCGGCGTGGAAGCGCTACTGGCGCTGGTCCCCGGACTGACCGACATGCTGCCCGATCTGGCCGCGCCGCCCCGCGCCGATCCCGACACCGAACGTTATGCGTTGTTCGACGCGGTGGTTGCGTTGCTGAGACTCGCCTCCGGCGGCGCACCCGTCGTTCTCATCCTCGACGACCTGCACTGGGCTGCCAAGCCGACGCTGCTGCTGCTGCGGCACCTGCTGCGCTTCGGCGAACATGCCCAAGTCCAGATCGTCGGTACCTATCGCAGCACCGACCTCGACCGCTCCCACCCGTTGGCGGCGATGCTCGCCGACCTGCATCGCGACGGCACGGCCACTCGCTTGAACCTCAGCGGCCTGGACGAGGACGACGTCACCGCCTACGTCGCCGAGGCCGGCTACGACGATGAAGAACTCGCCCGGGCATTGTCGTCGGTAACCGGTGGCAACCCCTTCTTCCTCATCGAGGCGCTGCGCCACGTCGACGAAAGCGGTGGGGTCTGGGATCAAAGCACCCTGCCACAGGGTGTGCGGGAAGCCGTGAGCCGTCGACTTTCGCGACTTCCCAGCGAGACCAACAAGGCCCTTGCCGCAGCCGCAGTCGTCGGCAGCCGGTTCGCCGTAGATCTGGTGGAGCGAGTGGTCGGAAACGACCTTATCGACGCGTTGGATCAGGCGTGCCAAGCCGGCATCGTCGTAGAAGAACCTGGCGGCATTTACCGCTTCAACCACGCCATCGTCCGGCAGTCACTGCTGGCCGAGTTGGCGTCGGTGCGGCGGATGCGATTGCACCAGCGCATCGCCACGACACTGGAGGCCCAGCGCGAGGGTGGCGATGAGTTGCTCGCCGAACTGGCTCACCACTATTTCGAATGTGCTTGGGCGGGAAACGCCGCCAAGGCGGTGTTCTACTGCAGGCGTGCCGGTGACCAGGCGATGGCCCGGCTTGCGTATGAGGGCGCCGCCGACCTCTACGGCCATGCGCTGCACGCGCTGGAGGAGGTTGACGACGAGCTGCCCGACCGCGACGACCAGGCCGCCGATTTACTGGTCGCGCGCTGCGAAGCACTGCTGGCTGCGGGTGACGTCACCTCGGCCGAAGGTGTGGTTTCCCAATTGCGAGACGCCACAGTCGATTCCGCCCGACTCGCGGCATGGGCCACCTGCTTTGCCGGTCAGCTTTCGGTGCTGGTTCATCCCGAGCGATTGGACGAGGTCGAAGGCGCGTTGGACGTAGCCGCCCGGAAGCTGGCCGAATTCGACGATGCCGCAGGAGAAGCGAAGGCTCACACCGTCCGCGCCACGTGCCTGGCGCGGCTGGGCCGAATAGGGGACTGCGAGACCGCTCTGGACGACGCGCTGACCGCCGCCCGACGCGCCCGGGAGACCCGCCGGGTCAACGCGGTGCTCGCCGGTGCGCCGCTCGCGGCGCTGTGGGGCCCAAACCCGGTGCCGCGCGCGGGTGGTCGATGTCTTGATGTCGTGCGGTTGTTACGGATCACCACCGACTCCCCTGCAGTCGAAGCCACGTCGACGCGGTGCCAGGCCGTATTGGAGGCGTTCCGCGGCCGCGCCGTCGCGGCCCGGAGGATGATCGACTCGGCTCGGCGCACCGTCACCGAACTCGGCCTGCGTCATGCGCTGTTAGAGGTTGAGCAATTTGCCGGCATTGTCGAACTCGTCGCCGACGATCCCGCCGCAGCCGAGACACATCTGCGCTTGGCGTACAACGGTTTCCGCCGGATGGGGCTGGACGCCGACACCGCCGAGACCGCTGCGCTGCTCGGGCGCGCATGCGTCATGCTCGACCGAGACGCCGAAGCCGACGAATTGTGCACGGAGAGTGAGCAACTCGCTGGGCATGCCCTGAAGCCGTCCATCGCCTGGCGCGTGCTTCGAGCGCAGTTGTTGTCGCGCCGCGCTGACCACGCCCAGGCTCGTCGGGTCGCCGAGGCTGCTGTCGGTTTAGCCCAGCGTACTGACGCCTTGGTCGATCACGGCGATGCCTGCCTGGCCCTGGCGACCGTGTTGGGAGCCGCAGGTGACGACTCCGCAGCGCGAGCCGCCGCCTCTCGAGCGGTGGATCTGTATCAGCGCAAAGGCGCTGTAACACTTGCCGACAAGGCTCGCCGCATCATTGGGCAGTGTGAAGCACCGCCTTCTCCGGCGCCTCCCGCGCCCCGGCCGATCGAGTTGGACAACGCTTGTGCGCGGGCGATCGGGCGTCTCGACGCTGCGGTCCATCGCTTGGCATGGCACGAGCTCGAGCATCTGATTACACCCAGCGTCTCTGTCGAGAACCGTCGTAAGATCGTCGGCTTCCCACGTATCGATTTCACCTGCACCGAGTACGCAAGCGAGGCGCGACGTTATCACGAGGTAGGGCCGGTGCGGCACCACCGCACGGTAGTCGCCGTGCGAGGCGAGCGGCTGGCTCTCACCCGACTGGAGCTAGGCACTGCAGATTCCAGCCCCGGTGCTCCGCGAGACGAGGCCTATCAGCTATTCGCGTGTGACGAGGACGGTCGAATCGCGACGGAAATGTGGTTCGACGTCGAGGACACCGAAGCGGCCTTGGCCGAACTGGATGCCGTGCATGCGCGGTTTCAGCAGCGGCGGTCGCCGCGCCTGGAGAACGCGGCAAGCCGCATGATCGAGCGCTTCGCCGCGTGCTTCGCGGCCGGTGACCTGGTCGCCGCGGCGGATACCTTTGCCGTCGACTACTACCTGGACGACCGCCGCGGAGTCGTCAACTCCGGTGTACGACAAGGGCGAAAGACGGCGATCGACGACCTGCGAGTCTCAGCACAGGTCGGATTCACACATGTGGCAGCGCACTTCATTGCGACGCGTGGTGACCGCCTCGTCCTATGGCGCAGCCACTGGTCGGGGGTGAACCAGCGGCCCCAGACATTCGAGATGGATGGCCTTCACGTCACCGAGGTCGACGCCGACGGGCGGGCTGCGGCGGTCGTCGCATTCGACCCCGATGACCTCGACGCTGCCACCACCGAACTCGATCGCCGGTACCTCGCAGGCGAGGCAGCCGCCCATGCACACACGTGGTCGGTCATCACGCAGGCCTACGCCGCGCTGAACCGGCACGCGCTGGCCCCCACGACGAAGGACTGGGTCAACATCGACCACCGGCGACTGGTCGGGATCGACAAGGGCGGCTTGTCCGCATATCTTCGTGCCACGTGGGCGGATTCGCAGCAATCCCACTTCTATGTCGAGTCCGTACATCGCCTGACCGACAAAGGTGCCCTGTTCACTCGGGTCGCGCTTGAAGCATCGCAACAGGGTTTCGACGCCGAATGGCGGGGCGTCGACATTCTGCTGGTGGAGGGAGACCTCATCAACCGATGCGAGATCTTCGACGAGGATGAGATCAACGCTGCCGCTACCAGATTCGATCAGCTGAACCGGTCGGCGCGCCGGCTGGAGAACGCGGCAACCCGGGCGTCCGAGCGGTTGCGGACATGCTTCGAGCGCTCCGACTGGACTGCGATCGGCGAGCTGCTGGCCGACGACATTGTCACCGCCGATCGTCGGAAGGTGGTGTATTCCGGTGTGCGAGAAGGTAAGGACGCCGTCTTCACCGAGATCAAGACCATCACCGAGATCGGCGTCAGGTACATGACTTCGGAGGCGATCGCCCTCCGCGGGAGCCGCCTGGCCCTCAGTCGCACCCAAACCTGGGGTCGTGACAGGCGACCAGAGGCATTCCACAGCGATGTCCTCGACGTCGTCGAAGTCAATGCCGAGCAACACCTCGTGGCACGCGTCGTCTTCGATTTCGCCGACATCGACGCCGCCTTCGAAGAACTCGAACGCCGGTACCTCGCCGGCGAGGCGGCGCCTTTCTCGGACACGTGGTCCATCATCTTACAGGCCTTTGCTGCCCTCAACCGGCGCGAACTGCCCGCCGTCACAGACGACTTCGAGAGTGTTGATCATCGCCGGGTGGCGGCATACGCGCCCGGTGAGTTGCTCGCGTACGTCCTCGCCGGGTGGGAACTCGGCCAACGAGTGCACACATACGTCGAAAGTGTGCACCGGTTGACCGACCAGGGAGCAGTCCTCACCCATGCCGCATATGGCAACTCCCAGGACGGCTTCAACGCCGAATGGCGGGGCGTCGATCTGCTGCTGGTCCAAGGTGAAAGATGCAAGCGATCTGAGGTCTTCGACGAGGTGGATCTCGACCAGGCTCTGGCGAGGTTCGAGCAACTCAGCAGGCAAAGCGGCGGCTAGCCGTACCCGCACCGGTGACTACCTGCTCGCCACCGGTGCGGACATCCCTGCCCAGGCGGGATGACTGCTGCGCAGACCCCGACTTATCTCTTCGCTGACGCCCGGGCCAGCGGGCGGAGTCACCTGCTGGCAGCTGCAGCTAAGGCCGCCGAACACGTTCTCGTTGACGTCGACCGCATCGGGCTCGGCGCTGGCCGGAGCCGCTGCCCCGACCCAAACACCCAGGAAGACTGCGGCGCCAGCGAAACAATTCCTGAGCATATGCGGCGACGCGATTGACATCAGGACCCTCCGGTTGCGCGGCTGAGGAGCTACGGCGCGAGGGTATTTCCGGTCTCACCGACGATCAAGGGAACTGGCCATACGCATGGAAAACCCATACTTTGGGCGGTTGTCCGCTAGCGGGGAGCGATCAGCGCGAAGGCCTGCCTGGCGACCTGCAGCATCCAGCCGGTGACCGTCGGCCCGTGATCACGCGGCCAGTTCAATTGGAAGCTGACCACCCAGGGCTGTCCGGTCTTGTCGACCGCGTACCAACTGAACGTCAGATCACCCGGCAAGCCACCGGCTTTGGCGCCGATGTACGGCCACACGTTGCGATCGAGTTGAATGCCCGCGACGGCGGACAGGATCTGCCGCACGGGTGCGGCAGCCCCTACCGCGTCGGCTTGCAGCGCCAGGTGTACCCGGCAGACATCTTCGGCGTTGCCATACCATTCCGCACCGAACATGGACGCCGGCGTGTGAGCTCGCGTCGGATCGGGTTGGTACGGCGTCGAATTCGCCTGCGCAAGCAACTGGGCACGTTGTGGTTGGGACGCCTTCTTCCACTGCTCCCGCAGATCGGGCTGACCCCAGCCGACCGAGAACAGTTCGTACATGGTCGGAAACGGCGTCATGCTGGCCGGATCGTGATGCCCGGCGGTCACCAGCGCCTGCTCTATCGCGTGCGTGCCCATCCGTTCGATGAGTAAGTCAGTGGCCATGTTGTCGCTGGTGGCGATCATCTTCTCCGCGGCCGTGCGCACCGAAACATGCGCGCCTGGAGACAATTCCAGTCCCGACGAGCCGACGGCCTTGCTCTTCTCGGTCACCGTCAACTGATCATCCCAGGACACCGTGCCGTCCTTGACCGCGCCGGCCAGCGCGTGCAGCACGTACAACTTGAATATCGATGCCAGCGGCAGAGATTGGCCGGTGTTGGTGCCGGCAACCTTATCGCAATTGCCGTGGTCGACCTTGCTCACCTGATACGAGTAGCGGGCACCGGTCCGCCCCAGAACGGCGTCGACATCGGCCCACGAGGTGACCGACGGTGGCTGAGTCTCCAAGGCGAACCGATCCACCCACCCGCCGTCGTCGGTGTGGATCCGGATGTCCTGATGCGCGCCGTAGGAGGAGGTGAGGTGCAGGGTGGCTACGCTGGCCCCGAGGTCGACGCCCTGCAGGGCGAAGGGCCGGTCCCACCACAGTTCTTCCATGGTCCGCTGGACGGCTTCGACCTTGTCGGACGCAGCCAGGGTGCGCACACCAACCTCACCGATCGGCCAATCCGAGTTGAGCATGTCCAACGTCTGCTGGGCGCGCAGCCCGGGCGGAGTCACCATGTCGATGCGGCGCCCGGTGTTCGCCGCGTTCGCCGACGGGGTCGGCGACGACGTGCAGCCGGGAACCAGGGTGAGCACGAGTGCGGCGGCGGCGCTGATGGCCCATGCGCGGCGCCGGCCCGCGCACCGGCTATGCAGTGTTGCCTGCCCCGGCAACGTCGAGCACAACCTCGAATTCCAACAGCGTCGCACCCGTCGCGACCGGGTTGGCCTTGTGGCCGGCGTGGGCGTGGATGGCGGGGCCATTCGCCCAGGCCTGAAACGCTTCTTCGGACTCCCACTGCGTCACCACGAAGTAGCGGTCCTCGCCCTTGACCGGACGCAGCAGCTGAAAGCCGAGGAACCCGGGGGAGTTCTCCACCGCATGGGCCCGGTGCGCGAAGCGCTTTTCCAGCTCAGGGCCAGCGTCGGCGGGCACCTCGATTGCGTTTATCTTCACCACTGGCATGCCGCTAGGTTACCGTGCCGGGCATGTCCAGCGATCTGCTGACCCATCGCGGTGGGAGGGGCGAGCCGGTGGTCCTGGTGCACGGATTGATGGGGCGGGGCACCACCTGGTCGCGGCAGCTTCCTTGGCTGACCGAGCTGGGCAGCGTGTACACCTATGACGCGCCGTGGCACCGGGGGCGTGACGTCGAAGACCCACACCCCATCAGCACCGAACGCTTCGTCGCCGATCTCGAGGACGCGGTCAGCGGGTTGGGGGTGCCGGCCAGGTTGGTGGGGCACTCCATGGGTGCCCTGCACTCGTGGTGTCTGGCCGCCCGGCGTCCGGACTTGGTGACCGCCCTGGTGGTCGAAGACATGGCGCCGGATTTCCGGGGCCGCACCACCGGCCCATGGGAACCATGGTTGCACGCCTTGCCAGTCGAATTCGGTTCTGCCGAACAGGTTTACGCCGAATTCGGGCCCGTCGCGGGTCAATATTTCCTGGAAGCATTCGACCGGACCGACACCGGGTGGCGGTTACACGGCCACACCTCGCGATGGATCGAGATCGCCGCGCAGTGGGGCACCCGTGATTACTGGACGCAGTGGCGCGCGGTGCGCGCGCCCACGCTGCTGATCGAGGCCGGCAACTCCGTCACCCCAACCGGCCAGATGCGCAAGATGTCCGAAACTGACTGCGTCAGAGGGTATCTGCGGATCTACGACGCCGGTCACCTGGTGCACGACGAAGCACCTGATGTCTACCGACGGGCGGTCGAAGAGTTCCTCGAAGCGTGATCCCGCGCTACTCCTCGCCGGCCAGGGCGAAACGGCCATCGGCGGTCTGGGTGACCAGGCCATCGGCCAACAACGAATACAGCGCCCGGTCGCGCTGCGCGGTATCGCTGCGCCAGGCAACGTCGAGCTCGGCGCGCGTGACCGCACAATCGTTGGCACGCAACACATCCAGCAGTCGACCGCGTACCTGACGGTCGGTACCGGCGTAGCGCTGAACCCGGCGCGGCGGACCTGAGGCGGGAGGGGAGCCCGCCCTCCGCCACGCGCACGCATCCAGTGGGCACGAGCCGCACCGCGGCGCCCGAGCGGTGCAGACCAGGGCGCCCAACTCCATCAGTGCCACCGAGAACACCGGCGCGGCATCACCGTCGGGCAACAGCGCCGAGACGTCGGCGTGGTCACGGGTGGCCGAGGGTGAGCCGGCGTCGGCGCGGCCGTGCACGGCGCGAGCCACCACGCGGCGCACATTGGTGTCCACCACCGGCACCCGCTGGCGGTAAGCGAAGCATGCCACCGCCCGTGCGGTGTAACTGCCGACACCGGGCAGGGTCAACAAGGTGTCCACGTCGTCGGGAACGCGATCGTCATGGTCGCGGGCAATGACGGTGGCGCACTCGTGCAGTCGCTTGGCCCGTCTCGGATAGCCGAGTTTGCCCCAAGCTCGCAGCACGTCTGCGGCACTGGCCGCGGCGGTGGCCGACGGGGTCGGCCACCGCCGCACCCACTGCGACCAGATCGGCAGCACCCGAGATACCGGCGTCTGCTGCAGCATGAACTCGCTGACCAGGATCTGCCAGGCGCTGACACCGGGCGCCCGCCACGGCAGATCGCGACTCGATTGCTCATACCAGGCAAGAAGATTGGTGACTGGTATGTTTCCCGCACCCGTCACCGGCCGGTCCGGCACAATGTGTGCCATGCCCAACATGACTCCGGCCACCGCATGGAAAGCACTCAACGAGGGTAACGAGCGATTCGTCGCCGGCAAGCCCGAACATCCCGACCAGGATGTCGATCGCCGGCAGAGTCTCACCTCGGGTCAGCAACCGATCGCGGCGGTGTTCGGATGTTCGGACAGCCGGGTGCCGGCCGAACTGGTCTTCGACCAGGGTCTCGGTGACATCTTCGTGGTTCGCACCGCCGGGCAGGCGATCGATGGCGCCGTGTTGGGCTCACTCGAGTACGCGGTGGCGGTCCTCAATGTGCCTCTGCTGGTGGTACTTGGTCACCGCAGCTGCGGGGCCGTCAAGGCGACGGTCGGAGCGGTCGAGGACGGTTCGGTTCCGGCCGGTTTCATCCGCGACGTTGTGGAGCGGGTGATGCCGTCCATCCTGGTGGGCCGCAAGGACGGCCTGAGCAGTGCCGAGGAGTTCGAGGATCGGCACGTGAGCGAGACGGTCGCGCAGTTGGTGGCGCGTTCGACCATCATCTCCGAGCGGGTCACCCAGGGAACGCTGGGCATCGTGGGCGCGGTCTATCACCTGGCCGACGGGCGGGCGGCGCCGGTCGAGCGGGCCGGCAAAGTCGCCGAAACGGTCTGACTTCTGCCATCGCAATACACGGCGGTTGGCCAGCTAACTGCGCGACACGCCGAGTCGGGTCAACCGAACAGGCCTGACCTGGCCCTACGGTGTGAATGTGCTGGATCTGGAACCGCGTGGCCCGCTTCCGACTGAGATCTACTGGCGGCGCAGGGGACTTGCCCTGGGTATCGCGGTCGTCGTCATCGGTATCGCGGTTGCCACGGTCATCGCATTCGTGAGCAGTAGCGCCGGGGCGAAACCCGCCGGCGCCGACAAGCCGGCCTCGGCGCAGGGCCATCCGGGCTCGAACGCGCCGCAGGCGCCGCAGACACCACAGCCCGCCGGCCAAACCGAAGGCAATACCCCGGGAGCGCCGCCACAGGTGGCCAACCCCGAATCGCCCACTCCTACCGCGGCGGTGCAACCGCCACCGGTGCTCAAGGACGGCGACGATTGCCCCGATTCGACGCTGGCCGTCAAGGGTCTGACCAACTCGCCGCAGTACTACATCGGTGACCAGCCGAAATTCACGATGGTCGTCACCAACATCGGCCTGGTGTCGTGCAAGCGCGACGTGGGTGCGGCGGTGTTGGCGGCCTACGTGTACTCACTGGACAACAAGCGGCTGTGGTCGAACCTGGATTGCGCGCCGTCCAACGAGACGCTGGTCAAGACCTTCACCCCAGGCGAGCAGGTGACCACGGCGGTCACCTGGACCGGGATGGGCTCGGCGCCGCGCTGCCCGTTGCCGCGTCCGGCGATCGGGCCGGGCACCTACAACCTGGTTGTGCAGTTGGGCAATCTGCGTTCCCAGCCGGTTCCGTTCGTGCTCAACCAGCCGCCTCAGCCGCCGGGGCCGGTCCCCGCTCCCGGGCCGGCGCTGGCCCCGCCGCCCGAGGCGCCGCCGGCCTCACCCGGCCAAAGCGGCTAGCCCTCAGGTCAGCGGGTCGGCGATCGTCGACTCCGCCAGCTGCGACAGGCCTTCGCGGACGTGGCGCGCCCACATGGTGCCGATCCCCTCGACCGATTGCAGGTCGCCGGCGCTGGCCGCCAACAGGCCCTGCAACGTTCCGAACGCCCGGACCAGCAGATCGACGTGAGCGAATTGGAGTCGGGGGATGCCGGCCATCGCCCGGTAACCCCGCGGACTGAGCGCCGAATCCTGCGCCTCATCCGTCGTCGGATAGCCGAATATCTTGGCCAGCGCGGTCAGTTCCAGCAGATCGGTGTCGGACAAGGCGTCCAGTTCGTCGAGGGTGGCGCTGATCTCCGCCTTGGACAGCGGCTCCGGATTGGCGTGGTAGTCCCGGACGATCAGCTCCCGGGCGGTGTCATTGCCGCCCAGCAGTTCCTCTAGCTGCAACCGCAGCTGGCGGCCGTCGGTGCCCAGTTCCACGGCGTCGTGGTCGATGGACAGGCCGATGCGGCGGACCAACTCGAGCCGTTGCACCACCGTCATGACGTCGCGCAACGTGACGAAGTCTTCGATCTCCGCGCGCGACAGTTGCCGGCTGACCTCGTCGAGGCGGGTTTTGTACCGCTCCAGGGTGGCGATGGCCTGATTTGCGCGCGACAAGATGGTCGCTGAGTCGGTGAGCACGTGGCGCTCCCCGGCGACGTACACCGTCACGATGTTCATCGAGTGGCTGACCGAGATCACCGGATAACCGGTCTGGATTGCGGCCCGTTCGGCTGAGCGATGTCGGGTGCCCGATTCGTCGGTCGGGATCGACGGATCCGGAACCAACTGCACGTTGGCCCGCACGATCCGGCTGCCGTCAGTGGACAGCACCACCGCGCCGTCCATCTTGCACAGCTCACGCAGCCGGGTCGGCGCATATCGGACATCCAGGGAGAAGCCGCCGTCGCAGATGGCTTCCACATTTTCGTCGTGGCCCAGCACGATCAGCGCGCCGGTGCGACCACGCAGGATGCGTTCCAGCCCGTCGCGCAGCCCGGTGCCGGGGGCTAGGCGGGCGACGGCCTCACGCAGGGTCGGACGAGTCACAGCGTGCATTCTGCGGCGCGGAAGGCTTATGCGTCTAGCCGATGCACCCGTGCGGGTCTGGCCTTGCCGTGATCGGCGATGTCGATCATGTGCTTCAACGCCGCGGAGATGGTCGGTGCGCACAGGGTGCGCAAGCCCGCCGGTGGCGCCTTGCAACCCGGCGGGATCAGCGCGATGTTGAACCCTTGGCGGGCGGCTTCGGCAAGGCGCCGCTCCATCCCGTTGACCCGCCGCAGGTCCCCGGCCAACCCGACCTCGCCGATCATCACCGCGGTCGTGGGCAGCGGCAGGTTCACATAGGCGGAGGCCAGCGCGATCGCGACGGCCAAATCCGCCGACGGATCGGTCAACCGCATCCCGCCCACAGTGGACAGATAGATGTCGTTGGCGGCGAGGGTGAGCTTGCCGTGCTTCTCCAGTACGGCGGTGATCATCGCCGCGCGGGCGTGGTCGATCCCGCTGACCGCGCGGCGCGGCGAGCCGCCGGCGGGCACTGCCAGCAACGCCTGCACCTCCCCGATCAGCGGCCGCTTTCCGTCCAATGTCACCGTGATCGCGGTTCCGGGCACCGGCGTCGGCCGCTGATCCAGAAACAAGTGTGATGGGTCCGCGACACCTTCGATTCCGTTGTCGTGCAACAGGAAACAGCCGACTTCGTCGGCGGCGCCGAAGCGGTTCTTGATCCCGCGAACCATCCGCAATGCGCCGTTGCGGTCGCCTTCGAAGTGCAGCACCACGTCGACTAGGTGCTCGAGGGAACGCGGTCCGGCGATCGCTCCGTCCTTGGTGACGTGACCGACTAGGATCAGGGCGACGCCCTTGGTTTTGGCGGTGGCCGTCAATGCGGCCGTCACCGCGCGCACTTGGGTGACCCCACCGGCCACGCCGTCGGCCTCACTGGTCGACATCGTCTGCACCGAGTCGACGATCACCAGCGCCGGTCCCACGCTGTCGATGTGCTCGAGCACCGTGTGCAAATCGGATTCGGCCGCCAAGTAGATGTCTTCCACGCCGGGGCCGCCACACCCGATGCGGTCGGCGCGCAGCCGGATCTGACCGGCGGACTCCTCGCCGGAGACGTACAGCACCCGCCGCCCGGTCTGCGCCCAGCGATGAGCGACCTCGAGCAGCAGCGTCGACTTGCCAACGCCGGGATCACCGGCCAACAGCGTCACCGAACCGGGCACCACACCGCCGCCCAGCACCCGGTCGAGTTCGTCCACGCCCGTCGACCGGTGCCGGCTCAAGCTCGGCTCGACGGAACTGATCGGCACCGCGCGGGCGCCCGAGGATGACGAGCGACGCCCGCCGCCGACCGCGCTGAGCACGGTCACCTCTTCGACGGTGCCCCAGCTACTGCACTCCAAGCAGCGGCCCACCCACTTGGCGCTGACATGGCGACATTCCGAGCATCGGTACTGCGATCGCGCGTTGGCCACGAAGTGACCGTAACGGCAGGATCTGACAACTGGCCCGCAATCAGTGGTGCGACACGGGCTCCGGCGCAGGACCCTGGCCGGACGAGATCGGGACCAGCACGTTGCCCTGGCCTGCCTTCTCGAAATTGAAGGTGAAGTTGTAGGTGAGACCGTTACTGATGGGCTTGCTCAAGGTGATGGTGGCTCGGGCTGCGCCACTGGACTGCGGCGGTCCGGGCGCCGCGTTCTGGCCGCCTGGGGTGCCGACGAAAAGCATCCCGCTTGCCGGCACGCGCGCGTCACCGCTGATCGTGACGGTGCCGATGTCGGTCGTGACGCTGGTCAAGCGGTCCTCGACATTCGGCGACTGGTTGACCACGACCATTACCAGGTCCACCGTGCGACCGGGCTGGATGAAGTCGCCCTGCTGAGCCCCTTGCATGCGGATGTCGCGCAGCGCCAGATTGTTGATCGTGACCTTGTTGCCGTTGACGGCCGGCTCCTGCATGGCCGTCTGGGAGACCTGACCGGCCCCGCAACCGCTCAGCGCGACCGCCGCCATACCGACGATCGCCAGCCAGGCGCCCAGCTTGGCCAATCGGATCGGCAGGCCGATGTTGAAGCGGTTCACTCGATGCCTCCTGCTCGACCTCAGCGCGGCGCGGTACCGATATGAGACGGCCGCCGCGGTTCGACTATGCACAGTAGTAGCACTGCTGCGCCGACGGTAGCTGGCGGTGCACCTGCCGCCGATCGTGGGGTGGCAGTGCGGCTTTGGAAGTTATGTCAGGGGCCGGGGCGAATCCCCGACATTGCACGTCTTAGCCCGCCTGTCAACCCCCAATGTTTGCCGACGATGCCCCTGACCTGCACCGTTACTCCGCGGGGCTTGGTTGCCCGTGTTAGACTTGGGGGCAACGAAAGGGGCTCGAATCAGATGATCTTCAAGGTCGGTGACACCGTTGTCTATCCACACCACGGTGCTGCGTTAGTCGAGGCGATTGAAACTCGATCCATCAAAGGGGTGCAGAAAGAGTATCTCGTCTTGAAAGTGGCGCAGGGCGACCTGACGGTTCGAGTGCCCGCGGAGAACGCCGAATATGTCGGCGTCCGCGACGTCGTCGGCCAAGAAGGCCTCGACAAGGTGTTCCAGGTTTTGCGTGCTCCGCACACCGAAGAGCCGACCAACTGGTCCCGGCGGTACAAGGCCAACCTCGAGAAGCTCGCCTCTGGCGACGTGAACAAGGTTGCCGAGGTAGTGCGTGACCTCTGGCGTCGGGACCAGGAGCGCGGCTTGTCCGCCGGTGAGAAGCGGATGCTGGCCAAGGCCCGTCAGATCCTCGTTGGTGAGCTCGCGCTGGCGGAGAGCACCGACGACGCCAAGGCCGAGACCATCCTGGACGAGGTTCTGGCCGCCGCTTCTTGACTCCCCGAGGGCGCTGAGTGGCCGGGGGACAAGGCACCGTAGTTGCAATCGTCCCGGCCGCAGGTTCGGGGCAGCGGCTAGCCGCCGGTGTTCCTAAAGCGTTCTACCAACTCGAAGGGCACAGCCTGGTCGAGCGGGCCGTCACCGGCCTGCTCGACTCCGGCGGCGTCGATACCGTGGTAGTCGCGGTCCCGCCGGATCGCACCGACGAGGCCAAACTGATCCTCGGGCGCAACGCGACCGTCGTCCCAGGTGGGTCCAGCCGTACCGACACGGTCAGCCGGGCCTTGGCCTCGCTGCGGGCAACACCGGATACGGCGGCCCCGGACTTCGTGTTGGTTCATGACGCAGCCCGCGCCCTGACGCCGCCGGCGTTGATCGCCCGGGTGGTCGAGGCCCTGCGGTCCGGGCGCGATGGCGTGGTGCCCGCCCTGCCGGTGTCTGACACCATCAAAGCCGTGGACGCCAACGGGTTGGTCCTGGGCACGCCGGAACGGGCCGGCCTGCGGGCGGTGCAGACGCCCCAGGGCTTCGCCACCGAATTGCTGCTGCGGGCCTACCAGCACGCTGGCTCCGCGGTTTTCACCGACGACGCGTCCCTGGTGGAGCATGTCGGCGGCCAGGTCCACGTGGTCGATGGTGATCCGTTGGCCTTCAAAATCACCAACCAGCTGGATCTGATGCTGGCCAAAGCGATCGTGTGCCGGTGAACGAACTGCCTCGCGTCGGGCTCGGCGTCGACGTCCACCCGATCGAGCCGGGACGGCCGTGCTGGCTGGTGGGGCTGCTGTTCCCCAGCGCCGATGGCTGCGCCGGGCATTCCGACGGCGACGTTGCCATCCACGCGCTGTGCGACGCGGTGCTCTCGGCGGTCGGATTGGGCGACATCGGTGATGTGTTCGGCGTCGACGATCCGCGCTGGGAAGGCGTCAGTGGCGCCAACATGCTGCGCCATGTCGTCGAGCTGATCAACGGCCACGGCTACCGCGTCGGCAACGCCTCGGTGCAGGTGATCGGCAACCGGCCCAAGATCGGCTGGCGCCGCATCGAGGCGCAGGCGGTGCTGTCCCGGCTGCTCAACGCCCCGGTATCGGTGTCGGCCACCACCACCGACGGGCTGGGCCTGACCGGGCGCGGTGAGGGGCTGGCCGCGATCGCCACCGCGCTGGTCGTTTCCCTGCGTTATCCGCACTCGTAGCGGCCCGCGCGGCGCTGAGCTGACGCTGGCCGACCTCGGCCCGCCGATCAGGCAGTAAGCTGGCACGTCGTGACCAATCATGCCCGCCTGCGGCTTCATGACACGGCGTCGGGCGTCGTGCGTGACTTCGTGCCGCTGCGGCCCGGCCACGTCTCCATCTATCTGTGCGGTGCCACCGTGCAGGGCCTGCCGCACATCGGCCATATCCGTAGCGGCGTGGCCTTTGACCTGCTGCGCCGGTGGCTCATCGCCCGCGGCTACGACGTCGCCTTCATCCGCAACGTCACCGACATCGACGACAAGATCCTCAACAAGGCGGCCACCGCTGGGCGGCCGTGGTGGGAGTGGGCGGCCACCCACGAGCGCGCGTTCACCGCGGCCTACGACGCCCTGGACGTATTGCCGCCGTCGGCTGAACCGCGGGCCACCGGGCACATCACGCAGATGGTCGAGTTAATGCAACGCCTGATCGAAACCGGGCACGCCTACGCCGGTGGCGGCGACGTGTACTTCGACGTGCTCAGCTACCCCGAGTACGGCCAGCTGTCCGGGCACAAGATCGACGACGTGCATCAAGGCGAGGGCGTGGCGACCGGTAAACGCGACCAGCGGGACTTCACTTTGTGGAAGGGCGCCAAGCCGGGGGAGCCATCGTGGCCGACCCCGTGGGGGCGCGGGCGCCCGGGTTGGCATCTGGAGTGCTCGGCGATGGCCCGCAACTACCTGGGGCCGGACTTCGACATCCACTGCGGCGGTATGGATCTCATTTTCCCGCACCACGAGAATGAGATCGCGCAAAGCCGCGCCGCCGGGGACGGCTTCGCCCGCTACTGGCTGCACAACGGCTGGGTGACCATGGGCGGGGAGAAGATGAGCAAGTCGCTGGGCAACGTGTTGTCCATCCCGGCGATGCTGCAACGGGTGCGCCCCGCCGAGCTGCGCTACTACCTGGGCAGCGCGCACTACCGCTCGATGCTCGAATTCTCCGAGACGGCTCTGCAGGACGCGGTGAAAGCCTATGTCGGCGTTGAGGATTTCCTGCACCGCGTGCGGAGTCGGGTGGGTGCCGTCATCGCCGGCGAGTGGACCCAGCGGTTCGCCGCCGCGCTCGACGACGATCTATCGGTTCCCATTGCGCTGGCCGAGATCCACCAGACCCGCGCTGAAGGCAACCGGGCTCTGGACGCCGGCGACCACGAAGGGGCATTGGCCAGCGCGCGCTCGATCCGCGCCATGATGGCCATCCTGGGCTGCGACCCGCTGGACGAGCGGTGGGAATCCAAGGACGAGACGTCTGCCGCGCTGTGCGCCGTCGACGTGTTGGTGCAGGCAGAGTTGCAGAACCGGGAGAAGGCCCGCGAGCAACGCAATTGGGCGCTCGCCGACGAGATCCGGGATCGGCTCAAGCAGGCCGGCATCGAGGTCACCGACACCGCCGACGGCCCGCAATGGACGCTGGGCGGGGACAGTAAGTAGTGCCCGGCAATTCGCAGCGCCGAGGCGCGATACGCAAAGCCGGATCCAAGAAAGGCCCTACCGTCGGTTCCGGTGGTCAGCGCCGGCGCGGGCTGGAAGGGCGCGGTCCCACTCCGCCGGCGCACCTGCGTCCCAACCATCCGGCCGCCAAGCGCGCCAATGCGCAGCCGCGCCGGCCCGCCAAGCGCACCGACGAGACCGAAACCGTGCTGGGTCGCAACCCGGTGCTGGAGTGCCTGCGCGCGGGCGTTCCGGCCACCGCGCTCTACGTTGCGCTGGGCACCGAAGCCGACGAACGGGTGACCGAATCCGTCGCTCGCGCAGCAGATTCCGGAATCGCCATCTTGGAGGTCCCGCGCACAGATCTGGACCGCATGACGGCCAACCACCTACATCAAGGCATCGCCCTGCAGGTGCCGCCGTACCAGTACACCCACCCCGATGACCTGCTGACCGCTGCGCTGGCCGCGCCGCCGGCATTGCTGGTGGCGCTGGACAACATCTCCGACCCGCGCAACCTCGGCGCCATCGTGCGATCGGTGGCCGCATTCGGTGGACACGGCGTATTGATTCCGCAGCGCCGTTCGGCGTCGGTGACCGCGGTGGCGTGGCGGACCAGCGCCGGCGCGGCGGCCCGGATCCCGGTGGCGCGTGCCACGAATCTCACTCGCACACTCAAGGATTGGGCCGGTCGAGGACTGCGGGTGGTCGGCTTGGACGCCGGCGGCGAGACCACGCTCGATGACCTGGACGGCGGCGATCCGCTGGTGCTGGTCGTCGGTTCCGAGGGCAAAGGCTTGTCCCGCCTGGTGCGGCAGAACTGTGACGAGGTGGTGTCCATCCCGATGGCCGGGGAGACCGAGTCGCTGAACGCGTCGGTGGCCGCCGGGGTGGTGTTGGCCGAAATCGCCCGTCAGCGCAGAAGCTAAGTGAGCGCGCGGCCGCTGGCAGTCCTGCTGACGCTGGCCATCGCCCTCATTGCGCCGGGCCCGGTGTCCGGCCAATCGGCCGGCTTCGACCTGCAGTCGCATGCCGGAGGGCGCGGCGAAACTACCGGTGAATCGCTGCCCGCGTTCGCGAAGTCAGTCGAAATCGGCGTAACCACACTGGAATTGGACATCGTTGTTACCAAGGACAGTCAACCGCTGGTGTGGCACGATCTGAACATTGCGGCCACCGCGTGCAGCGACACCGGCCCCGCATTCGACGGCGACCCGGACTTTCCCTACGTCGGCAAGTCGGTGCACGACCTCACCCTCGCGCAGATCCGCACACTGGACTGCGGCAAACCCAGTGCCGAGTTCCCGGCCGCAGAGGTGGTGCGGGGCAACAAGATTGCGATACTGCCCGAAGTATTCACGGTGACCGACTCCTATCGAGCAGACGTGCGCTACAACATCGAAACGAAGGTACCGGCCGACCATCCAGACTCCAGCGCCGGTCCGCAGGAGTTCGTCGACGTCATATTGGCCGCGGTACGTGCCGCCGCCAAGGTCGACCGGGTGGAGATTCAGAGCTTCGACTGGCGCACGTTACCGTTGGTGCGCCAAGCCGAGCCGTCGATCCCCCTGGTCGCCTTGTGGACTGAGCAAAGCTGGACGCCGGGATCACCATGGCTGGCGGGCATCGATCCGGCGGTAGTCGGCGATCCGATCGTCGGCGCGACCATGGTGGGGGCCACCATATTGTCGCCCAACTACCAACAGGTCACCGGGAAGTCGTTCACCGCGCGGGCACACGGATTGGGCCTCAAGGTCATTCCGTGGACCGTCAATGACACCGACGCCATGCGCATACAGATCGGCTACGACGTAGACGGAATCATCACCGACTACCCGACGAGGCTGCGCGGCGTACTGGCCTCACTGGGCATGGCTCTGCCCCGCGCTTTTTCTCGTCCGTGAGTGCCGTCTTGGGGTTGACGAGCGCGGGCGCGGGCCGCTCGCCACACGATTGCGGGCCGCAGCAACCGGCCGGCAGGGTCGAGCAGTGAGGTCACCCTGGTGAACTGCTCCAGGACGACAGGGTCATATTCGGCCGCGGTGAGCACCCGGTCGACGTAAGCATTGAGCAGTCGCGTCAAAGCCGGCGCAGTGCCGTCGATTTCGGGGAGGGAAAGATCGGGACTCGCTGACAGTGACCAGGCTTGGCGGATCGGCACGGCCGCGGCGCGGAAGAATCGTTTCGCCAGATCCCGGGTGCCCCTGGACAAGCAGTCGCGCAACGCCGACATCTCCAGCGCCGCCACGGTCATGCCTTGTCCGTACACCGGGTTGAAGCTGCAGATCGCGTCACCGACGACCAGCAGGCCTGCCGGGAATCGCCGCATCTTGTCGTAACGGCGCCATTGGCTGCACGGTTGACGGTGCCGTGTGGGCTTTCCGACGGGTTCGGCGGCTCGCACCGCGGCCAGCATGTGCGCAGGTACGTAGTCCGCGACGAATTCGCACATTGCTGAAAGGTCAGAGGGCGGCTCGTGACCTGCTATGCCCATCACCGTAAAAACCCAGGTGTCGTTCTCGCAATGCATCAGGCCCACCCCGTGGGGCCGACCCGGCACAATCCCGACGAGGACTCCGAGTTCATGCAGGCTATCCGGTGCCATCCGCAGCAGATGTGTTGTGTAGGTCAGATGGACCACCACCTGGTCTTCGACCGGGCGGCCGTAGCCCAGGTCCTCCAGCCAGCACGGTGTGCGGGCGGCGCGCCCGGTGGCATCGACCACCAGGTCGGCCGCCAGCACGGCTTCATCTCCGGTACGACGATTGACTATCCGCGTGCCCGTGATGCACTGGCGATCGGGGGTCGCGGTCAGCGTCACGACGTCATGCTCGTCGAGCAGTGTGACGCTGGGAATGCCGCGCACCCGCTCGCGGACGTGAGCCTCAAGGAAGGGCCGGGTCGCCAGATAGGCGTTGAACGAGGCGGCGCCGCCGGTGCGGACCATGAGATGGCCGCCGACGTTGTAATACAACTTCGAGAGATCACGGCCGTCGAAGTAGTGCGCGCCGTCTTGGACCAATTCGTCGAGGATGCCGGGGAACAGCTCCTCGATTATCTGGGCGCCGCGGGCGAGCAACCCGTGCAGATGCCGGCCCTGCGGCACACCGCGGCGGGCAGTGGCATTATCTAGAACCTCGGGCAACCTGTCGCGTTCTATCACCGTCACGGTGTCGTAGAAGTCTGCCAGCGACCGGGCGGCCAGCAGACCAGCCATGCTCGCACCTAACACCACCGCGTGACTGCCGACCTTGTGCATAGCACACCACCTTCGCCCGTCGTTCGCTGACGAAAGCCATGCTCAAAGCCCGGCGTGGGCGGCGATAGCGTAGTCGACTACTCGACTTCTGCGTGCGGACTGAACCAGCCCCCGAAATGCTCCCCCAATGAGCACGCTTCGGCCCACCGCAGGCCCGGGCGAAGTTATAGTCGCCCAGTGATCGGCGCCGAGCCGCTGACCGGGCGCGACAGTGAATTGGAGGTCATCCGCCGAGCCTTGAGTGGCGGCGGCCATTGTGGTGTGGTCATCGCCGGAGCGCCCGGCGTCGGCAAGACATGGTTGGCCCGCGAGGCGCTGCGACGCGCCGCGGCATCGGGTGAGCGCACGAAGTGGGTCGTTGGCACCGAGTCAGCACGAGCGCTGCCACTCGGGGCATTCATCGGCTTGCTCGGTGATGCGATGTCAGATCCGTTGACGAGCGTGCGGCGAGTCGTCAATTCCTTTGTGACGCAACAGCACCAGGGTCGTGTGGTGGTGGGCGTAGATGACGCGCACCAGTTGGACGGGCTATCGGCGTTCGTCATCCATCAGCTGGCGCAGTCGGGCGGGGCCAGGCTGGTTGTCACCGTGCGCGCCGGGTATGAGCAGCCCGACGCGGTGACGGCATTGTGGAAAGACGGGCTGCTGACCCGGCTCGACCTCGAACCGCTTTCCGCCGCCGCGACGCGCGAGGTGATCGAGAGCAGGCTGGGCGGTCCGGTCGATGCGCGCAGCGCGGCCCGGTTCCAGAGGCTGACCAACGGGAACACACTGTTCCTTCATCAGCTGCTGACCGATCAGCTTTCGGCGGGTCGGATGCGCAACGTGGCCGGCGTGTGGATGTGGGACGGCGACGTCGCGGTGTCGGCGACTCTCTCCGACTCGGTGGCCTCCCAGATGGGCCGGCTGAGCCCGCGGGTGGCCGTGGTTATCGACACGCTCTCGCAATGTGAGCCGCTGGCCGTTGATGTGCTCTGCGGCCTGGTGCGCCGCCGCGACCTGAAGGTCGCGGAGGAAATGGGCCTGGTAATTGTCGAACGTACCGGGGACACGCTGGCGGCCAGGCTCGCTCACCCGCTCTTCGGTGAGCTGCGCCGCGCCAACGCCGGCGAGATGTATCTTTCGACGATCCGGGGCAAGCTGGCCACCCGCCTGGCCCAAGACAGTGAACAAGACCTGCAGGCCATCGTGCGCCGCGGGCTACTGCACCTCGAGTCGGATCTCGCTCCAGATGCGGGGCTGTACCTGGAATCGGCCCGGCACGCGATGACCCTGCTCGATCTTGACCTTGCCGACCGGTTCGCCACCGCCGCCGCTCGTGCAGGAGCCCCGGGCGCGGCAGGGGTACGGGCGATGAACCTCGTGCTGCTCGGTCGCGGCGAGCAGGCCGAGGCGGCGCTGCGCGATTTGGCCGACGCCAACCTGCCCGACGGCCACTATTGGGCGACCGTGCGGGCGGCCAATTTGGTGTGGATGCTCGGCAAGCCAACTGACGCGGCGGTGATTCTCGATCGCCTCGCCTGCCTGAATTCACCGGGCCGGGAGACCCCGGCGCAGGTGGCCGAACGATTGGCCGTGCAAGCGTGCCTCGATGCGGTGTCGGCGCGGTGCCAATCGGCGGCCGAGAAGGCCCGAACTGCTTTGGATTCGGATGACTTGCCGGACTTTCACGCGATGATGGCTTCGCTCGCCTTGATCATGGCCATGGGAGCGCTGGGCGAGGTCGACGACCTAGCGGACGTGGCTGCGCAGGCGTTGCGACGGGCGACGACGTCGTTTCAGGCGTCCCATATGCGGTTCTGGTTCGGTGCGGTGTACGGCCGCGCTTGTCGACTGACCGGACGTATCGACGAATTCGTCCGTACAGCAAGGCGACTGGCGGACACGGCCCGCGAGGTTCCCGGTTTGGCGTATGCCAATCTAGCCTTTCTTTTGAGCCATGCCGCGCTCGTCCGGGGCGCCGTCGCCGAAGCGGCCCGGTTGGGGCATGAAGCGTTGGCAGGGGTGCATCGGCATTCTGTGACAACGGGTTTGCGGCCCGCGAGCTATTTTGCGTTGGCCGAGGCGCACGCGAAGTTGGGACAAGCGGAGGCAGCGAACGACGCGGTGGCCGAAGCGCGCTCGTACGTGCCCGCGGACTTTGTGTTCATGCATACCGGCTTGTCCTTGGCCGAAGGTTGGGCACTTGCGGCCAACGGTCGGTTGCGCGAGGCCGTGGCGAGTGCGCATGATGCGGCACTCCTCGCTCGCGAGCGCGGCCAGCTTACCCATGAACTAGCCGCCATACAGGCTGCGGCCCAGTGGGGTGATGCCACGCTCGCGCCGCGGGCACGCGAGCTGGCCCAGGCGCTGTCCCTGCCGCTGGCGAATGCCGTTGCCCTGCACGCCGAGTCGCTGGACAGCGGCGACGGCACCGGCTTGTTGGCGGCATCCACACAATACCGGCAGATCGGTGATGCCGCCGCGGCCGCCGACGCGGCGGCGCAGGCTGCCGTCGCGTTCGAAAAGAGCCAGCAGCATAAACGCGGGCTGTATGCGGCAGCGTTGGCCAGCGAATTGGCCAACGAATGTGGTGGCCTGTGCACGCCGGCGCTGCGAACTCCGGCAGGTCTTAAGCTGTCGGGCCGTCAGCGCGACGTCATTGAACTGGTGGTGGCCGGCCTGTCCAACCGCCAGATCGCCGAGAAGCTGGTGATGTCCGTGCGCACGGTCGAGGGCCACGTCTACCGGGCTTGCCAACGGGTGGGCGCACAATCACGCGACGAGTTGGCGTCGATCATGCGATCCGGACCCGGCAGCGCATCTCGTTTTGGGGTAGCTCGCAAGTAGGTCGAGTAGTCGACTACGCGTGCGCAGGGCTAACTCGCGGCCAAGCATTGGGTGAGTGGGCCGGCGGTCACCGGCTCGTGGCTTGAGAAAGGCGCCCAATGTCCTATCTACTCGTGACCCCTACCATCTTGAGCGCAGTCGCCGGCGAGGCGGATGCCCTCGGTACGGCGATCAGCGCGGCCAGCGCGGCGGCCGCCGCCGCCACCACTGGGGTGTTGCCCCCGGCGGCGGACGAGGTGTCGATCGCCGTCGCCGCGCTGTTGAACGCGCACGGTCGAAGCTGCCAGGCAATCCGCGCCCAAGCGGTTGCATTCCAGCACCATTTTGCGCAGACCTTGGCTGCGGCTGCCGGCTCTCACCCGGCGGCCGAGGCAGGCAACGGCTCACCGTTGCCTGCCTTCAAGCGGGAGAGACTCGAGGTCAGCGATACACCGACCGACTTGTCGCTGCGGCACCCGTCGGTCGGCAGCGGTGCGGACGGCGGCGGTGGTACGCGCGGCTGGGTATTGGGCATTGGCGCCACCGCTGTCCCAGGTCGCTGGCAAGTGCTGACCGACTTCTAGCGGTGCTTATGCGCCAATCAATTTGACGCTCGCCCACAATGCCACCACCGCCACCACCAACGTCACGGGAACGGTGCACAGCCCGAGGCGGGTGTATTCCCCGACGCCCGCCTCGATGTCGCGCTCGCGCAGGACCCGCCGCCACAACAGGTTCGACAGTGACCCCACGTAGGTCAGGTTCGGGCCGATGTTCACGCCGATCAACACCGCCAGGACGGCAACCGGACCGCTTGGCGCCACCAACGGCAACAACACCAGCGTTGCAGGCAAGTTGTTGACCACGTTGGCCAATATCGCTGCGACGGCGGCAATCGCCAGCAGTGCGGGTAATGCCGTACCGGACGGCAGCACAGCCGACATCGCCTCATCCATACCGTTGACCATGACGGCTTGCACCACAACGCCCAGCGCCAGCACGAAGACCAGAAACGACACATTGGCCGAACGCGCGATCTCGGTCACCGAGGTATGCCGACGGCTCAAGCTCCGCACCGCCAACACCGAGGCACCGGCCAGCGCCACCCAGGCCGGCGCCACACCCACCGATTGACCGATCGCGAAGCCGATCAGCGTCAGCCCGACCACCACAAGAACGAACACCGGCGGCCGCGGCGGCGGACCGGATTCGTCCGGTTCCGGCGGCAGGCGCAGGTCTTTGACAAAGAAGAACCGAAACACCACGTACACCGTCGCCACCGTGGCCAGCCACGGCAAGGCCATCACCAAAGTGAACTTGCTGAACGAGATCTTGGCCAGATGAAATGCCAGCAAGTTGGTCAGGTTCGACACCGGAAGCAACAATGACGCCCCGTTCGCCAGGTGAGCGGTGGCATAGGCATACGGCCGCACCGGAGTACGCAACCGGTGTACGGCGGCCAACACCACCGGCGTCAGCAGCACCACCGTTGCGTCGAGGCTGAGCACCGCGGTGATGCTTGCGGCGATGACGAACACCTGCCCCAACAAACCGGCCGACCCGACCCGCGCGCGGGCGATAGCCGCGCCGGCGGCCTCGAACAATCCCTCGTCGTCACACAACTTGGCCAAGACCAGCACCGCGCCCAAGAAAGCCACTACCGCCGACAACCCGACCACTTCGTTCAGCGCCTGGCGAACCGAGATGGCCCCGATAGCGATCACCACCGCCGCCGCCGGTAGCGCCGCCAGCGCTTCGGGCCAACCCCGCGGTCGGGCCACCGCGAATCCGAGAACCACCGCAAGCAACAGCAGCGAAATTGTCAGCGCCATATCCGGATTCAGCGCCTCGAACCCGTCACGCCCACGGATCTTCGCGCTGCCACACCGTGGGCATCTGCACCTCGACCCCGTCGGCTGCCGCCAACTCGTCGAGAATGCGGATCGAGACGTCCAAGTCGTCGCCGGCGTAAGGTAAGGCGCGCAACGGCTTCGACAGCGGACTGAAGAAGTCGTCCCAGTGGATCAGGATCACGCGCCGGGCACCGACCGCGCGCACCACCTGCGCCCAATAATCGTCCAGATACGTGCGGGGCTGCAGACCCAGCTGGCCGACGCTGAGATACACCACGTCGGCTTGATAACCGTCCAGCGCACCCGGCACATAGCCCGCACTGCCCTGAATCAGCAACCGCCGCCCCGACGGCCGATGCTCGATCAGCGTCGACCACGCCTCACCACACCGAAACGCCGACGCCCGCACCGGCGGCACCAGTGGCTCACTGATCTGACCCGGGAACCGGTCCGGCGGGCAGTGGTGGGACCGCACCAGCGTTAACTCGTACGCGCCCAATGTAATTTGCTCACCCGGGACCGCGACGACCAGACGCTCCTCGGCCAAGCCGTAACCGCGACCCACGTTCGCCGCGGACTCGCCTCCGACCAACTGGGCGCCGGTGCGGTCGGCGACCAATGCGGAATCCAGGGCATGGTCGATGTGGGTGTGTACCGGGATAACCGCAGCCAGCCGAGATACCTTGGCCCGGGCCAGGCAGCCGTCCACCAGCGGCGGTGACGGCGCCACCTTGCCGACGCCAACCTGCGCCAAACTCGGGCGGGAGAAATAGCCGTCGGTCATCAGCGCCGACGACCCGTCATCGAGTAGCAGCGTGGCCACGCCCAGCCACGTCACCGACAGCGCCGCACCCGCTTCGGCGGGCGGCACGTTGAACCGGTCGGTGTAGCGGCGCAAATCCGGACGACCCAGTCTCAGCCGCATCAGCAGAACGCCCTGACGTCGATCCCGGCGCTGTTCAGCCGATCGCGTACCGCGGTGGCGATCTGCACTGCACCGGGCGAATCACCGTGCACACAAACAGATTCCACGGTGACAGCCACCGTGCTGCCGTCCACCGCTTCTACCTCCCCCGAGGTCACCATCGCCACCACCCGGTTCGCGATGAAGGCCGGATCTTCCAACACCGCCCCCGGCTGTCGTCGGGACACCAACCGGCCTTGCGGGGTGTAAGCGCGGTCGGCGAACGCCTCCGCCACCGTGCGCAGCCCGACGCGGCGGGCCTCCTCGAAGAACACCGAACCCGCCAGCCCGAGCACCGGCAGTGTCACATCGACCGCAGCTACCGCATCGGCGACCGCCGCTGCTTGCTCGCGGTAGGAGACGATCGTGTTGTACAGCGCCCCATGAGGTTTCACGTATGACACCGTCGAACCCGCCACGTGCGCGATGGCCTGCAGCGCACCGATCTGGTACACGATGTCGGCCAGCAGGTCTTCGGCGGTGGCGTCGATGAAACGTCTGCCGAAGCCGGCCAGATCGCGATAGCTCACTTGGGCGCCGATGCGAACTCCCCGCTCGGCAGCCGACCGGCAGACCCGCAACAGTCCGGCCGGGTCGCCGGCATGGAAGCCGCACGCCACGTTGGCGCTGCTGACGATCCCGAGCATGGCGTCGTCGTCACCGAGGCGCCACACGCCGAAGCCTTCACCCAGGTCGGCGTTCAGGTCGATAGCGGGCATCTGACTAGCCTATTGCCCGATCCTGGTGATCGGCTGGCGGAACAGAGGCAACCCGCCGGCGCTTACTGCTTGGCGGCTTTGGCGGCGATTTGGAGCGCGATATCTGTTGCTACCGAACCGGTCTGGTTGTAGGCGCACGTCACGATGTCGATTGCGATGTTGTTGCGGACGGTCAACGCGCGCTGGCAGGTCCACCCGTCACCGCCTTCCTGAACCTGTGAAGTGCTCAGTGTCCCGTTCTCGGTCACGACACCGGCCACCGTCCACACGGTGTCCGGTTGGTTAGGTGCGACGTCGGAGAATCGCCGGTTGGAGCAGTTCTTCCAGCTCTGCACCTGATTGGTGTAGAAGTTGTTGGCGTCCTGCGCGTTCGAGAAGGCGACGACGGCCTGAATGGCGTAGTGCTGGCGCTTCTTGGAGTCGTTGACGCTGTCGTCGAGCCGCTGCCCGCGCATTGCGGTCCATCCGGTGCCGGCATAGACCTTGTCCTGCGCGGGCCCGTCCACGGCGAGGCAATCTTTGTCCGAGACGTTCTTGCTCCAGTCCCACATGACTTTGGCGTTGAACCACACCTTCATCGAGGTGGCGCTCAACTCCCTGTTGATCTGGCTGGAGTCCAGCATCAAGCCTTCCAGCGCGGCCACCGCTATCGGGGCCTGATGCAACGGCCCGGACGTGTCGGCGGCGACGGCGCTGCCGTCGACGACCTTGGTGCACCCGACGGCAAGCATGCACACACCAGCCAACACGGCGACCACGACCCTTTGCTGGCGCACGTTTCCTCCCCCCGGCGAACGGTTGTTCCAGCTTAATCTCAGCCGGACCGGCGTCGCCCGAGCAACCAGCAAATCAGGTAGATGAGGAACGAGATGGTGGCCACGAATACCGACACCGGGACGCCAGGTGCCAGTGACAACACGATGCCGCCGACCGCTGCCACTTCGGCGAACACCACCGACGTCACTATCGCCGCGGCAGGGGCCGCGACCAGGCGGGCGGCCGCGGCGGCGGGTGTGATGAGCAACGACATCACCAGCAGTGCCCCGACGATCTGGACGGCCTGCGCGGCCACCACGCCGACCAGCGCGGCGAACACGATGCCCAGCGCACGCACCGGCACCCCGGCGGCCGCGGCGACGTCGGGATCAACGGTCGCGAACAACAACGGCCGATAGCAGATCGTCAGGACCACGACGACCAGCGCGCACACCACCGCCAACATGGCCAGACCGGAGTACCCGACGCCCACGATCTGGCCGGTCAACAAGGCGAAGGCGGTCCCGGTGCGGCCGGGATAGAGGTGGATGAACAACACCGCCAGGCCCAGCCCGAACGCCAGTACCACGCCGATCACCGAGTCCCGCTCCCGGTTGCGCTGACCCAGTACGCCGAACAACGCCGCCGCCAACGCGCTGCCGAGCAACGCTCCAACACCCACGTGCATCCCGGTGAGCAGCGCGAAAGCCGCTCCGGTCAAAGACAATTCGCTGGATCCGTGCACTGCGAACGACATCTGGCGCATGACGATGAACGGGCCGATCAGCCCGGCGACCAGGCCGAGCAACCCTGCCGCCAGCAGCGCCTGCTGAACGAAGTCGTGGCGGAGCAGATGGGCGGTCAGGTCGAACGCGAACAGGTGGTGCAGTAGATCGGCCAGTCGCTCGTTCATGGTGCGTGTCCGTCCGGTGCGCCCACCACCACGTAGCGGTCCTTCACCTTCACGACTTCGATGTCCGCCCGGTACAGCGCGGACAACGTCTGCGTGGTCATCACCTGCTCGACGGTGCCGATTTCGAAGCGTCCGTTGACCAGGTAGAGCACCCGGTCCACATACGGCAGGATGTTGTTCACCTCGTGGGTCACGACGATGACGGTGGTGCCGGCGTCCCGGCGGCGCCGGTCGATGAGGCCGGAGATCAGCTTGGCGTTGGCCGGATCCAGCGTCAGCAGCGGTTCGTCACACAGCAGCAGCGTGGGGTCACCGGCCAGTGCTTGGGCTACTCGAACCCGCTGCAACTCGCCACCGGACATCAGGCCCACTCGCACCCCGGCCAACCGCTCGCCGTTGACTTGCTCCAGCGCCCGCTCGACGGCGTGACGTCGCGCGGCGCGATCGGCGGATCGCAGCGGCAAGGCGCCCCACCGGCGCCCGTCGATACCCAGTCGAACCAGGTCACTGCCACGCAACATCACCTCAGGGTCGATCGGATGATGTTGCGGCACATACCCGATGCGAGGACTGCGGCTGCGGCCCGGCGTCACGCGTTGCCCGTCCACCTCCGCACTGCCGGCACTGAGCGCCAGCTGCCCTAGCAGCACCTTCAGCAACGACGTCTTACCGGTGCCGTTGGGACCCAGCACCGCAATGAACTCACCGGGTGTGACGGACAGATCGAGGTGGTCCCATAACACGCGGTCACCGAAGGCCAACCGGGCGCCGCTGAGCGCGACTGCATCATGACTCACTTCGGCGCACTCAGCGGCCGGACCGCAGTGCGGCAGTCAGCTGGTTGACGGTATTGCGCTGCCAGGTCAGGTAATCGGTGCCCCGGGGCAGGGTCTCGGTCACCTCGGTCACCGGCACCCCGGCGCGGCGGGCGGCCGCTTGCAGGTCGTTGGTCACCGCGGAGGAGGTTTGCGGGTTGATCAGCACGGCCTTGACTTCGCGATGGTCGATCATGTCCAACACGGATGCGACGTCGGCCGGGGATGGATCGTTGTCGTTCTCGTTGGCCATGGTGAAAGCGGCCGGGGTGCGATTGATCAGCCCGGCGGCGGCCAGCAGATAGTTGACGACGGGCTCCGTTGCGATCACCCCGGTGGCCGGATATGTGGCGGCGATGGCGTGTTCGGAATTGGCGATGGCGTCTGCGCCACGGGCGAATTCGGCTGCATTGGCCCGGTAGTCGGCCGCATGCGGCGGGTCGATGGTGGCCAGGCGGTCGGCGATCGTGACGGCGACGGACTTGGCGACGCTCAGGTTGTAGAAGACGTGCTCGTCTGGGGCCTGTCCGGCGGGAACCGTGCCCAGCAACGAGTAGGCGTCGATCGCCGGAATGTCTGGATGGGCGGCAAGCACCCGGTCCACCCAAGGGTCGTAGCCGCCGCCGTTGTAGACCACCAGATCGGCGTCGGCGATGGCCGCGGCGTCTGCCGCGGTGGCCTCGTACGAGTGCGGGTCCGCGTCGGCGCCGGTCAGGACGGATTTGACGGGCAGATGGCCGCCGGCAACCGCACGCGCGACGCTGCCCCAGACGTCGGTGGAGGCCACCACTGCCACCGCGCCCGGATGAGCCGGACCCTCGCTGCCGCAACCCGCGACAATGCCGCAAGCGATCAGGCCGAACAGCGCGGCCGTAAACGCCAATCGCACGTTTACATCCCTTCGCCGGCCGACAGGCGGACATAATACTAATGAAATCGTTTCCATTAGAAAACGCGAGGTGGCGTCCCGCACACTTGACCGCGCCGGCCGCTGTAGCCTCACCGATCGTGAGTCCCACACCGCGCGCGCGGGCGACTCTGGCGTCGTTGGCGGCCGAGCTCAAGGTGTCACGCACCACCATCTCCAATGCGTTCAACCGCCCGGATCAGCTCTCCGCCGACCTCCGGGAGCGGGTGCTGGCCACGGCGAAGCGGATGGGGTACGCGGGACCGGATCCCGTCGCGCGCTCGTTGCGCACCCGCAAGGCCGGCGCCGTCGGTTTGGTGATGGCCGAACCGTTGACCTACTTCTTCAGTGACCCGGCGGCGCGGGATTTCGTTGCCGGAGTGGCGCAGTCATGCGAGGAGGGGGGCCAGGGGCTGCTGCTGGTCGCCGTGGGGGCCACTCGCAACCGGGACGACGGCACGGCCGCGGTGCTGGGTGCCGGCGTGGACGGTTTCGTCGTCTACTCGGTGTGCGATGACGATCCCTACCTGCAGACGGTGTTGCAACGCCGGTTGCCGGTGGTGATCGTCGACCAACCCAAGGACATCAGCGGGGTGTCCCGGGTGGGCATCGACGACCGCGCGGCGATGCGCAAGATCGCCGACTATGTGCTGGGGCTGGGGCACCGCGAAATCGGGTTGCTGACCATGCGGCTGGGCAGTGATCGGCGCCAAGGCCTGGTGGACGCCGAGCGGCTCAGGTCGCCGGCGTTCGACGTGCAGCGCGAACGCATCATCGGGGTGTGGGAGGCGATGAAGGCGGCCGGGGTCGATCCGGATTCGCTGACCGTGGTGGAAAGTTACGAGCACCTGCCCACCTCCGGCGGCGACGCGGCCAAAGTGGCGCTGGAGGCCAACCCGCGAATCACCGCGTTGATGTGCACGGCCGATATCTTGGCTCTCTCGGCGATGGATTACCTTCGCGCCCATGGCATTTACGTTCCGGGACAGATGACGGTCACCGGGTTCGACGGCGTCCCGGACGCGATCAGCCGTGGGCTGACCACCGTGGCCCAACCCAGCCTGCAGAAGGGCCGGCGGGCCGGGGAGTTATTGCAGAACCCCCCGCGTTCGGGTCTGCCGGTGGTCGAGATGCTGGATACCGAGTTGATCCGCGGCCGCACCGCGGGGCCGCCCGCCTAGCTGCTGGTGTCTTGATCGCCGATCAGCAGGCGTACGGCCAGATCGAGCCGCTTGCTGACATCGGTGGCCGAGGCGCGGCGGGTCAGCCAGGCCAGCAGGTTCGACAGCCACACGTCCGAGATCACCCGGGCGATGTGGTACTGGTCCTCGGTCGGCTCACCATCGGCCATTGCGCGGGCGAACATGCTGTCGATCAGCTTCTCGACCTGGTCGACCTCGCTGGCGGCCGAGGCGTCGGCGAACACGTAGGCCCGTGTCATCGCCTCGGTCAGCAGCGGGTTGCGTTGCATGGCCCGGTTGAGCTTGCCGACCATGAAGTTGAGCCGCTGAAACGGTGTGCCCCCCGTCATGGACGAGCGGTCGGTCTTGGCGTCGATGCGGCTGAACTCCCGGCCCAGCGCCGAGACCAACAGGTGCACCTTGGAGGGGAAGTAGCGGTAGAGCGTGCCGACGGCGACATCGGCGCGGTCGGCTACGGCGCGCATCTGCACGGCCTCGTAGCCGCCTTTGGAGGCGATGGCCATGGTGGCGTCCAAGATGCGCTTGCGGCGCTCGCGCTGCGCCTCCGAACCGAGTTCCGACTCAGCAAGTACCGCCACGTTCATGACCTCGCGAGGCTGCGCGTCGGAACCACGGCCCGCGTTTGCGTTCGCTGGTGACATGTAGCGGGCAACTCCTTCGCTGGGCGGTTCGTTCCCAAACGATACGCACGTTGAACGAAAATCTCCCACCTCCCCGCTACTGGACCAACCAAGATGTACTGGTGTTATACCCATCGATTTGACGGTTGGTCATCTGCACTATTAGAACACGTTCTAGTGGGGTTGAATTGTTCCTAACCATGTGAAATACCGACCCGGAGGTCTGCAGTGGTAGCCACCGTCACCGACGAACAGTTCGCGGCGCGCGAGCTGGTGCGCGACTGGGCCCGCACTTCGGCCTCAGGATCGGCCGCCACCGCGGCGGTGCGCGAAGTGGAACAAGGCGACACCGACGCGTGGCGGCCGGTGTTCGCGGGCCTGGCCGACCTCGGCTTGTTCGGAGTCGCCGTCCCGGAGGAGCGAGGCGGGGCCGGCGGCAGCATCGAAGACCTGTGCGCGATGGTCGAAGAGGCGGCCAAGGCGCTGGTGCCCGGACCGGTCGCGACGACAGCGCTGGCCACACTGGTCGTCTCCGACACCGAGGCGTTGGGTGCCCTGGCCTCGGGCGAGCGCTTCGCCGGCATGGCCCTGGATGGCAGCGTTTCGTTCGACGGCGAGCAGGCATCGGGTGAATTGCCGCTGGTTCTAGGTGCCACCGCAGACGGCTTGCTGCTGGTCCCGGGTGGTGATTCCTGGCTGCTGGTCGACGCCGCCGGCGACGGCGTGCAGGTGGAAGCGTTGCGCGCCACCGACTTCTCGCGACCCCTGGCGCGGGTGGTGCTCACCTCGGCGCCGGCGACAGCCGTCGCGGTGTCGACGGAGCGAGTGCGGGATTTGGCCGCGACCGTGCTGGCCGCCGAGGCCGCCGGTGTGACGCGGTGGGCACTGGACACCGCCGTCGCCTACGCCAAGGTCCGGGAGCAGTTCGGCAAGCCCATCGGCAGCTTCCAAGCCGTCAAGCACATCTGCGCGGAGATGCTGTGTCGGGCCGAGCAGGCCGAGGTGGCCGCCGCCGACGCCGCTCGGGCCGCCGCCGATACCGATGACGCGCAATTGGCCATCGCGGCGGCGCTGGCCGCCAGCATCGGCATCACCGCCGCCAAAGCCAACGTCAAAGACTGCATCCAGGTGCTCGGCGGCATCGGCTGCACCTGGGAACACGACGCCCACCTGTACCTGCGCCGGGCCTACGCCAACGGCCGTTTCCTCGGCGGTGCCGAATACTGGCTGCGTCGGGTCGCCACCTTGACCCAGGACGGTGTCCGACGCCGCCTCGGCCTGGATCTCTCCGAGGTCTCCGACCGCCGACCCGAGATCGCGGCGGCCATCGCCGACGTGGCGAGTCTGCCCGAGGAGAAACGGCAGGTCGCCCTGGCCGAGGCCGGGCTGCTGGCGCCGCACTGGCCGGCACCGTACGGCCGCGGCGCGCTGCCGGCCGAGCAGTTGCTCATCGACCAAGAGATGGCGGCCGCCGGCGTGATCCGGCCCGACTTGGTCATCGGCTGGTGGGCGGCGCCGACCATCCTCGAGCACGGCACGCCCGAACAGATCGAGCAGTTCGTGCCGGCCACCCTGCGTGGCGAATTCCTCTGGTGCCAACTGTTTTCCGAGCCGGGGGCAGGATCGGACCTGGCGTCGTTGCGGACCAAGGCGGTGCGCGGTGACGGCGGTTGGCTGCTGACCGGGCAGAAGGTGTGGACATCGGCCGCGCAGAAGGCGCGCTGGGGGGTATGCCTGGCGCGCACCGATCCCGACGCGCCCAAGCACAAGGGGATCACCTACTTCCTGGTCGACATGAAGTCGCCGGGCATCGAGATCCGCCCGCTGCGCGAGATCACCGGTGACTCGCTGTTCAACGAAGTGTTCCTGGACAACGTGTTCGTTCCCGACGAGATGGTGGTCGGCGCCGTGAACGACGGCTGGCGGCTGGCGCGGACCACGCTGGCCAACGAGCGCGTCGCCATGGCCACCGGCACCGCGCTGGGCAACCCGATGGAGGAGTTGCTCAAGGTGTTGGCTGAGCTGAACATCGATGTGGCACAACAGGATCGGCTAGCGATGTTGATCCTCGACGCGCAAGCGGGGGCGCTGCTCGATCAGCGCATCGCCCAACTGGCCGTCGGCGGGCAGGACCCGGGTGCGCAATCGAGCGTGCGCAAGCTGATCGGGGTGCGTTACCGCCAAGCGCTGGCCGAGTACATGATGGACGTCTCCGAGGGCGGCGGCCTGGTGGAAAACGCTGCGGTGCATGACTTCCTGAACACCCGCTGCCTCACCATTGCCGGCGGCACTGAGCAGATTCTGCTCACGGTAGCCGCCGAGCGGTTGCTCGGCCTGCCCCGCTGAAGTCGCCCCCGCGCACCTTTCCGCGTGCACTCGAGCGTCGCCTTTCGCCGAGCCTGTAATTCTGCAGGCCCCCACTCGGGCGGATTCAAGGTTTGCTTGCAACAGTGGCTGTTGACGCGCTCGACAGTAGCCGATCGAGCATCTTGGCGGGGCTGTCCCAGTCGAATCGCTTTCGTGGCCGGTTGTTGAGTTCGGCAGCAACCTCGTCGAGGTAGGCAGCTGAGTGGATTGATAAGTCGGTGCCCTTCGGAAAGTATTGGCGCAAGAGGCCGTTGGTGTTTTCGTTGCTGCCGCGTTGCCAGGGTGAATGTGGGTCGCAGAAGTAGATGTCGAGGTCAGCGGCAAGGCTGATACGGCCGTGAGCGGCCATTTCGTGGCCTTGATCCCAGGTTAGGGTCTTCCACAGATCTCGTGGCAGGACTTGGATTTTGGCGATCATGGCCTCGGCGACCACATCGGCCTGGCGGCTAGCGGGTAGGTGCAGCAGCTGCACGAATCCAGTGGAGCGCTCGACTAGGGTGCCTATCTGAGAGGCCTGGTTCTTGCCGATGATGAGGTCTCCCTCCCAATGCCCAGGTACGGCGCGGTCGGCGGCCTCGGCGGGGCGCTCGCTGATGTTGACCATGCCCGGAATGCGGCTGCGACCATCTCCTGCGCGAGCTCTCTTACGGGGTCGACGCAGCGCGCGCCCGGTGCGCAGGCAGGTGACCAGATCGCGGCGTAACTCACCGCGTCCTTGCACGTAAAGCGCTCGGTAGATGGTCTCGTGGGACACGTGCATCTCCGGGCTGTCGGGATAGGTCTTGGCTAGCTCGCCGGCGATCTGCTCCGGGCTGTATTTCTTAGTCAACAATGCCTGCACCTTGCCGGCCAACTGCGGGCAGCGGGTCAGCTTGCCGGCCTTCGGGCGGCGCGCCCGTTCCTCGCTCCGGCGTTGAGCGATCCGCGCCGAATACCCCGACGTGGCATCCCACCCGCACTGGCGGGCCCCGAACCGATACTTAGCCCGATAGCGACCGGTCAGACCGCGAGCAGCGCCGTTTCGGTCAATCTCGCGCATGACCGTTGACGGCGCCCGCTTCAATCGATGAGCGATCAAGCGAATCGACTCACCTCGTGAGGTGCCGATCATGATCTGTTCGCGCTCCTCAGGCGACAGCCGCGGACGCTTGCGCCCCTGTGGCGCTTGCAGTTGTGGATTCACGCCACCAAATCTGCAAAACCATCTCCAGCCGCAGCTTCCAGACACGCCGACAGCAACACCGGCATCCTCTGAAGACCATCCCGCAGCGATCAACTCCCAGAACCGACGCCGAGCCGATAACCCCTGCCATTGGCGCGTCACCGAACACTCCTTACTACGAAGTGTTGCAATTACCCCCTGAACCCAAGTCGCACTTTCCCTGCAATTTTTCAGCCTCGGCGTCATGTCGGGCCTCGATGCCACCATGCCTGGCATGCAGGTGGTGTTCCGGGGCAGCGAAGCCGTAGCACGCGGTGAGTTGACGCGGCACGAGTTGCAACGCTGGTATCGACCGATCCTTCCGGGGGTGTATGCCCCCAAGGGACAGGAGCTTTCCCTACGGCACCGGACCGAAGCCGCGTGGTTGTGGTCGCGGCGTCGAGGGGTCATTGCTGGTGTCGCGGCCTCGGCTTTGCACGGCGCCCGGTGGGTTGACGCCAATACCCCTATCGAGTTGATCTTTTCGAATACCCGGCCGCCATCAGGAGTCGTCGCACGCGAGCAGACGTTAGGCAACGACGAGATCACCCGCGTTGCCGGCTTGCCCGTCACCACGCTGGCGCGGACGGCCTACGACCTGGGTCGTCAGCTGCCCCGCACTCAGGCGGTGGCTCGCCTGGACGCGTTGATGCGCGCAACACCGTTTCACGTGGACGCGGTGTTGGCGCTGACCCAGCGATACCCCGGTGCCCGCGGAACGCGCCGACTGCAGTCGGCGCTACGACTGGTCGACGGTGGTTGTGCCTCTCCCAAGGAGTCTTGGCTGCGGCTCTTGATGTTGGACGCGGGTTTGCCGGCTCTCACCACGCAGATACCTGTCGGCGAAAACTATCGGGCAGTGGCCATGCTGGACATGGGTTGGCCGGAGTTCGGCGTGGCCGTCGAGTACGACGGCGACCAGCATCGCAGCGACCGTCGGCAATACGCGAAGGACCAGTGGCGTTCACGCAAGCTTGCGGAGTTGGGCTGGATCGTGGTCCGGGTCATCGCCGAAGACCAACCCAAGGAGGTCATCGAACGCGTCCGGAAGGCGTTGCTGAGCAGAGGGTGGCGCCCCGGCCAGGCGCCGATCATCACGTTGGCCGGCTGACTTCGCTGATCTCGGCGAACGAGCGCCGCGCCCGCCCTAGGAGAAGTTGGTCTGCGCGCAGGTGCTCGGCGTGGTCAGGTTGACCCCGGAATAGACCACCTGCGTGTGGGTGCAGACGATCACGTTGACGTTGGTCATCGGTTGACCCGTCGACCAACTCGTCGAGTCGATCACCCCGGTGGTCTGGTACTTGTCCGGCGGGCCCTCACCGAAATAGACCGTCGTGATCACGTCGTTCCCGCCCTCTTTGAACACCCGCTCGAACTGGCCGGTGGCATGTGCGTCCAGGTAGGCCAACCGATTCGTCGAGCGAATCTCTGTGGTCTGCCGCGCCCACAAGTCCGACGGAAACCCAGCCGGACCCTCGGGGGTGCGCAGGTTGGTCCCGGCGAGGAAGTCACAGCTGCCGTTGCCGTGACAGTTGACGACGGCGCGAGTCTCCAACTGGTTGGCCTCATCGACGGGGAACAGCGTGGTCGCGGTATTGGTGCCCGCCGCCGCCACGGGAGTAGCCGACAACGCCACCACCAGGCCCACCACCGCGAAACCAAGTCGCCTCATCGCGCTCCCCTTCCCGGTTTGCTACCCCTACTCGTCGTAGGTCACTTCTACCGAATCAGATTCGGGGTGAGATTGACAGGCCAGAATTAGCCCGTCGTCGAGGTCTTCCTGTTCCAGCACGTCGTTGACTTCCATGCTGACTTTGCCGTTGCGCAGCGTGCAGGCACAGGCCCCGCAGTGGCCCTCGCGGCAGGAGAACGGCGCGTCGAGCCCCTTGGCGAGCAGCACGTCGAGCAGCTTGGCGGTGCGCGGCCACGACACCGTGTGCGTCTCGCCGTCCAGCTCGACGACGGCGGTGGCGGGCGGCTGGTCGCCCGTCTCCTCGACCTTCACCGACGCGAACGGGTCGGACTCCAGTGACTTGAACACCTCGATGTGCACTTGCTGTGCCGGGACGTTCAACGTTTCCAACGCGGTGCGCGCCGCCTCCATGAATGGACCGGGACCGCAGATGTAGGCCGGCCGGTCGGTGAAGGGAGCGGCCAGCTTGGCCAGTGCGGGCGCGGTCGGCAGCCCCTGCACCGACTCCAGCCAGTGCACCACCATGAGCCGGTGCGGATACTTGACCGCAAGCTCGCGCAGCGCGTCGCGGAAGATCACCGAGTTCTCGTCGCGGTTGGCGTACACCAAGGTCACCTGTCCGCTGCCTTCGGACAGCGCCGACTTGCAGATCGCCATGATCGGGGTGATGCCGCTGCCCGCCGCCAGGAGCAGGAAGTCGTCGTCGAGCGTCTTGGGCACGAAGGTGCCCGACGGCGCCAGCACGTGAATCCGCATGCCCGGGTGCGCGTTCTCGCACAGCCAGTTGGACGCGTATCCGTCGGCCGTCCGCTTGACCGTCACCGCCAGCGCGTCGTCGGTGAACGGCGAACTGCACAGCGAATAGCAGCGCGCCACCGACCCGGTGCGCTCACTGGGGATGCGCAGCGTCAAAAACTGGCCGGGGGCGTACCGCAGCCGCTCCGGCGAGATGGCGGGGTCGCCCGGACCATCCGGCACCGAGAAGATCAGCGACCGCGCGTCGTCGGTCTCGGCGACGACCTCGGCGATCTGCAGCTCCAAGACGTGGTCGCCGAGCGGCTCGTCGGGGATACCCTCGGTCAAGGCCGCCTTCCTTCCGTCATAACTAGAACATGTTATAGAAAACCGGATTCGTATCGCTACCAGCCGCAGGAATACCCTGCTCGACACAAATCGGAACGTGTTCTAGTCTTTGTCTAAGTCCAAATCTGTCCGTGTCGGTGTGAGCACAGTCCGCCACTTCGCAGGAGGCAAACCTAAGTGACGTCCATTCAACAGCGTGATGCGCAGGCGGTGTTGGCTGCCATCGATGATTTGCTTCCCAAGATTCGGGAGCGCGCGCAAGCGACGGAGGATCTGCGGCGGCTGCCCCAGGAAACCGTCGACGAGCTCGAAGAGGCCGGCTTTTTCACGCTGCTGCAGCCCGAACAGTGGGGCGGCCTGCAATGCGATCCCACGCTGTTCTACGAGGCGACCCGGCGGCTGGCCAGCGCCTGCGGTTCGACCGGTTGGGTGAGCTCGATCATCGGCGTGCACAACTGGCACTTGGCGCTGTTCGACCAGCAGGCTCAAGAAGAAGTCTGGGGCGAGGACACCAAAACGCGTATCTCGTCGTCCTACGCCCCCATGGGCGCCGGCGTGGTGACCGACGGTGGCTATCTGGTCAACGGCTCGTGGAACTGGTCATCCGGTTGTGACCACGCGACCTGGGCCTTCCTCGGGGGGCCGGTCATCAAGGACGGTCGGCCGGTCGACTTCGGCAGCTTCCTGATTCCCCGGTCGGAATACCGCATCGACGACGTCTGGCATGTCGTCGGGCTGCGCGGCACCGGCAGCAACACCGTTGTCGTCAAGGACGTCTTCGTGCCCCGCCACCGCTTCCTGTCCTACAAGGCGATGAACGACGGCACCGCGGGCGGCTACCAGACCAATACCGCCCCGGTCTACAAAATGCCTTGGGGCACAATGCATCCCACCACCATCTCGGCGCCCATCGTGGGCATGGCCTATGGCGCCTACCAGGCGCACGTGGAGCACCAGGGCAAGCGGGTGCGCGCGGCGTTCGCCGGTGAGAAGGCCAAAGACGACCCGTTCGCCAAGGTCCGCATCGCCGAGGCGGCCAGTGACATCGACGCCGCGTGGCGACAGTTGAGTGGCAATGTCGCCGACGAGTACGCGTTGCTGTCGGCGGGCAAGGAGATTCCGTTCGACCTGCGCGCCCGGGCGCGCCGCGACCAGGTGCGTGCGACCGGACGCTCGATCGCCTCCATTGACCGGCTCTTCGAGGCCTCCGGCGCCACCGCGTTGGCCAATGACGCTCCCATTCAACGGTTCTGGCGCGATGCGCACGCCGGCCGGGTGCATGCCGCGAACGACCCCGAACGCGCCTACGTGATCTTCGGAAACCACGAGTTCGGGTTGCCGCCCGGCGACACCATGGTCTGATTCGTGACCGCCACACAGGAATTGACGTTCGAGTCGACGTCGCGCTTCGCCGAAGTGGACGTCGACGGTCCGCTGAAGCTGCACTATCACGAGGCCGGCGTCGGCAACGACCAGACCGTGGTCCTGCTGCACGGCGGGGGTCCCGGTGCCTCCAGCTGGACCAACTTCTCGCGCAACATCGCGGTGTTCGCCGAGCGGTTCCATGTGCTCGCCGTCGATCAGCCGGGTTACGGCCACTCCGACAAACGCGCCGAGCACGGGCAATTCAACCGCTATGCCGCCACCGCGCTCAAAGGCCTGTTCGACCAACTGGGTCTGGGGCGGGTGCCGTTGATCGGCAACTCTTTGGGCGGCGGCACCGCGGTGCGGTTCGCGCTCGATTACCCGGACAAGGCCGGGCGCCTGGTGCTGATGGGTCCGGGCGGGCTGAGCATCAACCTGTTCGCCCCCGACCCGACCGAGGGCGTGAAGCGGCTGGGCAAATTCTCCGTCGAGCCCACCCGGGAAAACCTCGAGGCGTTCCTGCGGGTCATGGTCTACGACCAGAAGCTGATCACCCCGGAGTTGGTGGAGCAGCGTTTCGAGCTGGCGAGCACGCCCGAATCGCTGACGGCGACGCGGGCGATGGGAAAGTCGTTCGCCGGCGCGGACTTTGAGCTCGGCATGATGTGGCGGGAGGTGCACCGGCTGCGGCAGCCGGTGCTGCTGATCTGGGGCCGCGAGGACCGGGTCAACCCGTTGGACGGCGCGTTCGTCGCGCTGAAGACCATTCCCCGTGCACAGCTACACGTCTTCGGGCAATGTGGGCATTGGGCACAGGTGGAGAAGTTCGACGAGTTCAACAAACTCACGATTGATTTCTTAGGAGGTGGGAGATGAGCATCCGGTCGTTGGGCTATCTGCGCATCGAGGCCACCAATATGGACGCGTGGCGTGAATACGGCCTGAAGGTCCTTGGCATGGTCGAGGGCAAAGGCAACACCGAAGGCGCGCTGTATCTGCGGATGGACGACTTCCCGGCTCGGCTGGTGATCGTGCCCGGTGAGCACGACCGGCTGTCCGAGGCCGGCTGGGAATGCGCGAACGCTGAAGGGCTGCAGGAGATCCGGGAACGCCTCGATGTGGAGGGCACGCCGTACAAGGAGGCCACCGCCGCCGAACTGGCTGACCGCCGCGTCGATGAGATGATCCGATTCTCCGACCCGTCGGGCAACTGCCTGGAAGTGTTCCACGGGGCGGCTTTGGAGCACCGTCGCGTGGTCAGTCGGTACGGGCACAAATTCGTCACCGGTGAGCAGGGCCTGGGCCATGTCGTGTTGTCCACCCGCGACGACGCCGAGTCGCTGCACTTCTATCGCGACGTGCTGGGCTTCAAGCTGCGCGACTCGATGCGGTTGCCCCCGCAGATCGTCGGGCGGCCCGCTGACGGGGCGCCGGCCTGGCTGCGGTTCTTCGGTTGCAATCCGCGCCACCACAGCCTGGCGTTCATGCCCGCTCCGACGCCGAGCGGCATTGTGCACCTGATGGTGGAAGTCGAAAACGCCGACGATGTCGGCCTGTGCCTGGACCGGGCGCTGCGCCGCAAGGTGCCGATGTCGGCGACGCTGGGCCGCCACGTCAACGACCTGATGCTGTCCTTCTACATGAAGACACCCAGCGGCTTCGATATCGAATTTGGTTGTGAGGGAAGGCAGGTCGAAGACCACGATTGGATTGCGCGGGAAAGCACCGCGGTCAGTCTGTGGGGTCACGACTTCTCGGTCGGCTTCAAGGGCTGATTGCAGGGCCAGCCGGTAATGCCTGACGCGCCGATCGACCCGCGCACGTTCCGTAGTGTGCTGGGCCAGTTCTGCACCGGAATCACGATCATCACCACCGTGCACGACGACGTGCCGATCGGATTCGCGTGCCAGTCGTTTGCGGCGCTGTCACTCGACCCGCCGCTGGTGCTGTTCTGCCCGACGAAGGTGTCGCGGTCCTGGCAGGCCATCGAGGCCAGCGGCCGTTTCTGTGTGAACGTGCTGACCGAAAAGCAGAAACATGTTTCGGCCCGGTTCGGGTCCAAAGAGCCCGACAAATTTGCCGGAATCGATTGGCACGTCTCCGATCTCGGTTCGCCGATCATCGACGGGTCGCTGGCTTATATCGACTGCACGGTGGCCTCGGTGCACGACGGTGGAGACCACTTCGTCGTGTTCGGCGCCGTGCAATGCCTCTCCGAGGTGCCCAAGATCAAGCCGCGGCCGCTGTTGTTCTATCGCGGGGAGTACACCGGCATCGAACCGGACAAGACCACGCCGGCGCAATGGCGTGACGACCTGGAAGCGTTCCTCACCACCACCACCCAGGACACCTGGCTGTAAGCGTTACGGGCAGTTAATTGGGACCGCGGTGGTTCTGCGACTCGCGCAAATTGGTGGTCGTCGCGGCGGGTGACTCCTGGCTGTACGCCTGGTCTTCGCGATTCACCCGTGAGAGGTCGTCCGTCTCAGCCGATTCGACATCCTTGTCGCGGTCCTTGTCGCGGCGGACCGTCGGGTCGATGCTGTCCGCGCGTTGCCATTGTTCTTCCAGTTGTTCGCGCGACGCGGTCACTTCACTCTGGTGCGTGGCCGCTCGCTCATGCAGCCTGGCGGCCTCGGCAGCCTTGGCTTCTGCCTCGGCTTGCGCCGCCCGCGCCTTGGCCGCGGTTTCCTCGGCGAGTGCTTCCCGCCGCTGCACCTTGGTTTGTTCGATGCGTGCCTGCTCGCGGATCTGTTCGGCCTGCTGTAGCTGACGACGACGCTTGGCCCTCGTTGCCATGGCGGCCAGTAGGGCAATAACCACAATTGCCACCACTGCGGCGATCACGATCAGGACGATATTTCTGGTACTCATGATGAGCTCCATTGATCGATCGGTGTGCGGTTGTACTGCGACCGTCCTAACCGAGTCCCCATATTGGGCAGAGATAAAACAAACCGTCTCGGGTGAGCAAACAAGTCTGCTGTTGGGGAGTCAACAGCGGCATCGACCCCCGATTGCCGGCCGTCCACAATGGACCCATGGCATTCGACCTGACCGCATACTTCGAGCGCATCAACTACCGCGGCGCCACCGAGCCAACCCTCGAGGTATTGCAGAATCTGGTCACCGCGCACACGCGCGCTATCCCCTTCGAGAACCTCGACCCGCTGCTGGGTGTGCCGGTCGGTGACCTCGGTCCGCAAGCGCTGCTCGACAAACTGGTGCACCGACGCCGCGGCGGCTACTGCTACGAGCAGAACGGCTTGATGGGCTACGTGTTGGCGGAACTCGGATACCAGGTGCGCCGATTCGCCGGCCGGGTGGTGTGGATGCTGGCCCCCGACGCGCCCCTGCCGGCACAGACGCACACCGTTCTCGGCGTCACCTTCCCGGGCTCGGCAGGGTCCTATCTCGTCGACGTCGGTTTCGGGGGCCAGACCCCCACCTCACCGCTGCGCTTGGAAACCGGCGGCGAGCAGCAGACGACGCACGAACCGTACCGACTTGACGATCACGAAGACGGGCTGGTGCTTTCGGCCAAGGTCCGCGATCAATGGCAGACGCTCTATCGATTCACCACGCAGGCGCGGCCGCAGATCGACCTGACCGTGGGCAGTTGGTACGTCTCGACGTGCCCGGCATCGCACTTTGTCACCGGCCTGACCGCGGCCGTGGTGACCGACGATGCCCGGTTGAATCTGGCGGGTCGCAGCCTGGCCATTCATCGCGCCGACGGGTCGGAGAAGATCGTTTTGGACGATGCCGCCGCGGTGGTGGACACCTTGTCCGAGCGGTTCGGCATCAATGTGGCAGACGTCGGCGACCGCAGCGCGCTGGAAGGGCGGATCGCCCAGACCAGTTAGCGGCGCCGCAACCAGGGACCGACGCGCCGCAGGGCTTCCTCGATGTCGCTTCTCGGTCCGGCGAACGACAGCCGGACGAAGAGATTGCCGCGCACGGTGTCGAAGTCGACGCCCGGCGCGATGGCAACGCCGGTGTCGGCCAGCAATCTCGAGCAAAACGACAACGAGTCGTCGGTGAAATCGGAGACGTCGGCGTAGACGTAGAACGCGCCGTCGGTCGGTGCCAACCGGTCGATGCCGATCTGGCGCAGACCGTCGAGCAGCAGTGCGCGGTTGACGCTGTAATGCGCCAGGTTGGCGTCGGCCTCGGCGGCGGATTCGGGGGTGAACGCCGACACTGCGGCGAGTTGGGACAGCACCGGTGGGCAGATGGTGAAATTGCCGGTCAAGCAGTCCACGGCACGACGCAGCTCAGTCGGCACCACCAGCCAGCCCAGGCGCCACCCCGTCATGGCGTAGTACTTGGAGAAGCTGTTGACTATCACCGCGCTACGCGACGTCTGCCATGCGCAACTGGTTGGCGGCGCGCCCGGGTAGACCAGGCCGTGGTAGACCTCGTCGCTGATCAGCCGCACTCCGGACGCGTCACACCAGGAGGCGATGGCCGCGAGCTCCTCGGGCGGTATCACCGTCCCAGTCGGATTGGCCGGGCTCGCGACGATGACGCCCTGCACCGGCGGATCGAGCTCGGCAAGCAGCTGTGCGGTCGGCTGGAACCGGGTCTGCGGGCCGCAAGCGATCTCCACGACTTCGCATCCCAACGCCGACAGGATGTTTCGATAACACGGGTAGCCGGGGCTGGCCATCGCCACCCGATCACCCACGTCGAAGCACGCCAAGAAGGCGAGTAGGAAACCTCCGGACGAACCGGTGGTGACCACCACCGCATCCGGTTCCACGATGATGCCGTGTTGACGTTGGTAGTCGGCCGCGATAGCCGACCGCAGCTCCGGAATGCCCAGCGCCACCGTGTATCCCAACTGATTGAGATGCAGCGCTGAGGCCGCTGCGGCGCGGACCGGCTCCGGGGCGCCCACACTGGGCTGGCCCGCCGAAAGGTTCACCAAGTCACCGTGGGTGCGTTGGCGCTCGGCGGCCGCGAGCCACACATCCATCACGTAAAACGGTGGGATGCCGGCGCGCAGGGCCACTCGATCCGTCACGGCGCTGGCAGAACCTGGGGCTCGAGTCTGCTGAGCAGAGCCGAGGGTGAGTCGAGTAGGTGAGCGCTGCCATGAGCCCGCTTGAAATACAGGTGCATGTCGTGTTCCCAGGTGATCGCTATACCACCGTGCAACTGAATGCCTTCCGCAGCAACGATATTCAATGCCTCGGTAGCGGCCAGCCGTGCGGTGGCGGCGCTGGTGGGCGAGGGTTCGCTACACGCGTCGTTGACGACGGCGCGGGCCGCGGCGATCGTCACATAGAGATCGGCCATGCGGTGCTTGAGTGCCTGGAAGCTGCCGATCGGGCGACCGAATTGCACGCGATTCTTGGCGTATTCGACCGTCAGGTCCAAGCAGCGTTCGGCGGCACCGATCTGCTCGGCCGCCAACAGGATCGCCGCCGCGTCGGCGATGCCGGGGTCGTCGCCGAGCGACTCTGTCTCCTCGGGTTGCAACTTCGCCAGCCGGCGAGTGGGGTCCATTGTGACGACGGGTTGGGCAGTGAAACGCGTCCACCTAGTGAGCTGACCGTCGGCGACGCCGACCACGACATCGGCGACGTCCCCGTTGATCACGTAGTCGGGGTCGATGACCAGAGCCCCGATCGAGCCGCCTTCGGCCAGCGACCCCAGCGTTTCGGCGTCCGGCTCCGCTGCGGCAAGCAGCGCCAACTCGGCCAGCGTGGTACCCAGCAGGGGAGAGGGCACCAGCGCCCGGCCCAACTCCTGCAACACCGTTGCCGCATCGGCCAATTCACCGCCCGCGCCGCCCAACTCCTCGGGCAACACCAGCGCCGCGGCGCCAACCTGTTCGCACAGCAACTGCCACAGGGACTCGTCGTAGCCGCGCTCGGAATCCATCGCCGCCCGCACGGCCGCCGGGCTCGCGTGCTTGGCAACCAGCGCCGCGACGGTGTCGCGCAGCATCTCCCGTTCTTCGCTCACCGTCATAACGCCTCCAGCACTCGGCGCCGGTGTTCCTCCGGCGTACCCCAAGCCGACCGCAACGCCTGCACCCGCAACAGCCAATGCGACAGGTCGTGTTCCTGAGTGAACCCGATGGCGCCGTGGGTCTGCAACGCCGAACGCGCCGCCAGCAAGCCGGCCTCGCCGGCCGCGACTTTGGCCGCGCTGACATCACGCGGCGCCAAGGTCAGTGCCGCGCCGTAGACCAGAGGGCGGGCCAATTCGATCGCGATGAGGACGTCGGCGAGCTTGTGCTTGATGGCCTGATAGGAGCCGATCACCCGGCCGAATTGGGCGCGCTGTTTGGCATAGTCGACGGTCGTGTGCAGCAGAGCTTCTGCGGCGCCCACCAATTGCGCCGCGGTGGACAATGCCCCGAATTCGTACCCGCGCGCGACATCGGCGTTCCAGGAATCACCGCTTGGGGTCACGTCGAAGAGGTGACGGCTGGGGTCGACGGACTCATGTCGGTCACCGGCTTGGCCTTCGGACACACCGTTGTCTCCGGTCAGCAGCACCAGCCCGGCGGTGTCGGCGTCGACCGCCCGCGGCACCTGCGGGGGCAGCGCGACGGTGGCGATGAGCTCACCGGTGGCCAACCCGGCGCTGCGCTCGTCGTCGGCAAGCAAAACCGGTGCCACGGCGATGGATTCGGTGACCGGTCCAGGTACACACCAACGGCCGAGGCGCTCCAGGGCGACCACCAGATCCACCGGATGAGCGTCGAGGCCGTCGTACTTCTCCGAGACCATCAGGGCCGTCACGCCGAGGTTGGCCAGTTGCTCCCATACCTTGCGGCCGGGTGCGGTGTCACCGGCCGACCACGCCCGCACCACAGTCGGCAGGTCGGCAGCACCGAGCGCCGCATCGATGCTCGCGGCGAAGTCACGCTGCTGTGCGTCGAGTGCAAATTCCACTATCGCTTCTCCCGGGGCAGACCGAGTAGTCGTTCGGAGATGATGTTGCGCTGAATCTCGTTGGTACCGGCGTAAATCGGTCCCCCCAACGCGAACAGCAGGCCCTCGGTCCAGGAGCTCGCCAGTTCTGCGTCGGCGCCCAGGATGTCGAGCGCGGTCTGGTGGATCTCGACGTCGAGGTCTGACCAGAACACCTTGGTCACCGATGATTCCGCTCCCAGCTCGCCGCCGGCGGCCAGCCTGGTGACTGTGCCGAAGGTCTGCAACCGGTAGGCCTGCGCCTTGATCCACCCGTCGGCCACCCGGTCGGCGAAGGGCTCCGGTGAGCCGTTGTCTTTCCACAGCTGCACCAGCCGCTCGGCCGCCGCCAGGAAACGCGCCGGGCTGCGCAACGACATGCCCCGCTCATTGCTCGACGTACTCATGGCCGCGCGCCAGCCCTCGTTGGGATTGCCGATCACGTCCTGGTCGGGGACGAAGACATCGTCGAGGAAGATTTCTCCGAATCCGGTGTCACCGCCCAACTGGACGATGGGGCGAACGGTGACGCCGTCGGCCTTGAGGTCGAACATGAAGTAGGTCAGTCCGTGATGCCGTTGCGCTTCGGGGTCAGACCGGAACAACCCGAAGCCCATGTCGGCGAACGGTGCTCGCGAGCTCCAGATCTTCTGACCGTTGAGCAGCCAGCCGCCGTCGGTTCTCCTGGCCGTGGATCGCAGTGAGGCCAGGTCGCTACCGGATTCGGGCTCCGACCAGGCCTGCGCCCAGATTTGTTCGCCACTGGCCATTTTCGGCAAGATGCGGTCGAGTTGTTCGGAGGTGCCGTGCGCGAACAGCGTCGGCGCCAGCATCGAGGTGCCGTTGGCGCTTGCCCGGCCGGGCGCTCCGGCGCGGAAGTATTCCTCTTCGTACACCACCCAGTGCAGCAGCGGGGCGTCGCGGCCACCGTACTTCTTCGGCCAGGTGATGACCGACAGGCCGGCGTCGAATAGCACCCGGTCCCAACGTCGGTGCTGGGCAAAGCCTTCGGCGTTGTCGTAGGACTTCGTCGGTATCTCGTCGGCGTTGGCCGCCAAGAAGTCTCGCACCTCGGCTTGGAAGGCCAGCGTGTCGTCGTCGAAATCAAGATCCATTTAGGCCAACTCTCGCAGTTGTGGTTTGACCACCTTGCCACCGGCGTTCCGCGGCAACGCGTCGACGAACCGCACCGACCGCGGCGCCTTGAAGTTCGCCAAATGCTCACGCGCGTAGGCGATCACGGACGCTTCGTCGAGACCGGCGTCGGGTCGGGGGATGATGAATGCTCGCCCGACCTCGCCCAGCCGGTCATCGGGAACCCCGATGACCGCGACGTCGGCGACGCCGGGCATCCGGGCCAGCGCCTGCTCGACCTCGGCGGGGTAGACGTTGAACCCACCGCAGATGTACATGTCTTTGAGCCGGTCGGTGATGCGCAGGTTGCCCGCATCGTCGATGGTCCCGATGTCGCCGGTGTGCAACCAACCGTCCGCGTCGATGGCGGCTGCCGTCGCGTCGGGGTCATCGAGGTAACCCAGCATCACATTCGGCCCGCGCAGCAGCACTTCACCGGAATCGTCGATGCGTAGCTCGAATTCGGCGAAGGGACGGCCGCACGTGGTGGCTACCGTCACCGCGTCATCCTCGGCCCGACACATCGTGCCCATCCCGTTGGCCTCGGTCAGGCCGTAAGCGGTGAGCACGATGTCGATGTCGAGTTCGGATTGCATGCGCTCGACCAGGACCACCGGCACCGTGGCCGCGCCGGTCACCGCGAATCGCAGTGAGCTCAGGTCGTATTCGCGACGGGCAGGGTGATCGAGCAGGGTCTGATAGATGGTCGGCGGTCCGGGCAACACGGTGATGCGGTGCTGCTCGATCGCCTGCAGGGCGCGCAGCGGATCGAAGGTGAGGTGGGGGATCAGCGTGGCGCCGGTCTGCAGGCAAGCCAAAATGCCGGCCTTGTAACCGAAGTTGTGAAAGAACGGGTTGATGCACAGGTAGCGGTCGTGGCTGGTGATCTTCCCGTTGGCCGCCCAGGACGCCGAGGCCGACAGCGATTGCCGGTGCGCGCACAGCACACCTTTGCTGCGGCCCGTGGTGCCCGAGGTGAACAGGATGTCACTGACGTCGTCGGGAACGACCGCGCCGGCCCGGGCGTGCGCCGCTTCGACGTCGGTCCCGTTGGCCATGAATTCGTCCCAGGTGCCGTCTGCTTCTTCGATCGGCACCCGCACGACATGCCGCAACGCGGGCAGCGCGGCGCCGTCGAGGCCGGCAGCCCGATCGGTGCCCAGGAAGCGTCCCATCGCGAACAGCACCGGCGCCTCGGTGCGGGCCAGAATGTCGGCGGCTTCCGCGGCGGTGTAGCGGGTGTTCAGTGGCACCATCGCCGCACCGGCGTGATGAATGGCCAGGCAAGCGACCACCCAATGCCAGGTGTTGGGTGACCAGATCGCCACCCGATCACCGGCCTGGACACCCAGTGCGATGAGCGCGGCCGCGGCCCGATGTACCTCGGCGCGCAGTTGCGTCGAGGTGAAGCTGCGATCCTCGGTGATGAGCGCGTCGTGGTCGGGGAACTGCCGCGCGAGACGATCCAGCGCCGCGGGCACGGTGCGCGGATCGCTGGTCATGACGCTCCATTCTCAACCGGTCCTAGCCGGGCTAACAAAGCAAGTGCTTGGTAGGTTAGCCTACAGGTCATGCAGGACGTCGAGGAGTTCCGGGCGGAGGTCCGCGATTGGCTCGCCGACAATCTGGTGGGCGAATTCGCAGCTCTCAAGGGTCTCGGCGGCCCGGGACGCGAGCATGAGGCGTTCGAAGAACGCCGGGCATGGAACCAGCACCTGGCGGCGGCGGGACTGACCTGCCTGGGCTGGCCGGTCGAGCACGGCGGGCGTGGCCTGTCGACCGCGCATCGGGTTGCCTTCTACGAGGAGTACGCGCTCGCCAACGCGCCCGACAAGGTCAACCATTTCGGCGAGGAGTTGTTGGGCCCCACCCTGATCGCGTTCGGAACCCCGGAGCAACAACAGCGCTTCCTGCCCCGCATTCTCGATGTCACGGAGCTGTGGTGCCAGGGGTACTCGGAGCCCGGTGCCGGCAGCGACCTGGCCAATGTGTCGACCACGGCCGAACTCGACGGGGATCAATGGGTGATCAACGGCCAGAAGGTGTGGACGTCTCTGGCCCACCTGTCCCAGTGGTGCTTCGTGGTGGCACGCACCCAGAAGGGCTCCAAGCGCCACGCCGGGTTGTCTTATCTGTTGGTGCCGCTGGATCAGCCCGGAGTGCAGGTGCGGCCGATCGTTCAGATCACCGGTACGGCCGAGTTCAACGAGGTCTTCTTCGACGACGCCCGCACCGACTCTTCGCTGGTGGTCGGCCAGCCTGGCGACGGGTGGCGCGTCGCGATGGGCACGCTCACCTTCGAGCGCGGTGTCTCGACCCTGGGTCAGCAAATCGTCTATGCGCGTGAGCTTTCCAATCTCGCCGAGCTCGCGCAGCGCAACGGCGCCGCCGACGACCCGTTCATCCGGCAACGGCTGACCCGGGCGTGGACCGGACTGCGGGCCATGCGTTCCTACGCCTTGGCCACCATGGATGTCGAGCAGCCGGGACAGGACAACGTGTCGAAGTTGTTGTGGGCCAACTGGCATCGTTCGTTGGGTGAGTTGGCCATGGATGTGCTCGGCAAGCCCGGGTTGACCATGACCGACGGCGAGTTCAACGAGTGGCAGCGGCTTTACCTGTTCACTCGCGCGGACACCATCTACGGCGGTTCCAACGAGATCCAGCGCAATATCATCGCCGAGCGGGTGCTCGGCTTGCCGAGGGAGGTCAAGGGGTGACGCTGTCTGTCGCGCCGAAAGAGATTGCCGGCCATGGCCTGTTGGACGGCAAGGTCGTCGTGGTGACCGCGGCGGCGGGCACCGGCATCGGTTCGGCCACCGCGCGCCGCGCGCTGCTCGAGGGCGCCGACGTGATGATCTCCGATCACCACGAACGCCGGCTCACCGAAACCGCGACCGAGTTGTCGGAGTTGGGTCTGGGTCGGGTGGAGAGCGTGGTCTGCGACGTCACCTCCACCGCACAAGTCGACGCGTTGTTCGCCTCGACCACCGCGCGGCTGGGCCGGATCGACGTGCTGGTCAACAACGCCGGGTTGGGCGGACAAACACCGGTGGCCGACATGACCGACGAGGAGTGGGACCGGGTGCTGGACGTGTCCTTGACGTCGGTGTTCCGGGCCACCCGGGCGGTGCTGCGGTATTTCCGCGACGCGCCCCACGGTGGGGTGATCGTGAACAACGCCAGCGTGCTGGGCTGGCGGGCTCAGCATTCACAGGCGCACTATGCCGCGGCCAAAGCGGGCGTGATGGCCCTGACCCGTTGCAGCGCAATCGAAGCCGCCGAATACGGCGTGCGGATCAACGCGGTCTCGCCGAGCATCGCCCGGCACAAGTTCCTCGACAAGACCAGCTCGCCGGAGCTGCTCGACCGGCTGTCGTCCCGCGAGGCGTTCGGCCGCGCCGCAGAGCCGTGGGAGGTGGCGGCGACGATCGCGTTCTTAGCCAGCGACTACTCCAGTTACCTCACCGGAGAAGTGATCTCGGTTTCCAGCCAGCACCCGTAAGCGCGCCTTGAGGAAGCTCGAGACGACGCCGTTCAGGTTAGAGGCTGTGCTGGCGTGCTCGAAAAATTCGGAGGCATCAGCCGGGTCCTGCCAAGGCGGTGATGAAGGTCGGACACGAATTTACCGGTGTTGTGCGGCCGGATGTGAAAGCGCCACCGACATCGGTGATCGACCCAACCCCGTGTTGTAATTGCCCGAATTTTAGAGCCGGTATTGACACTGCCTGAATTGCCGTCAAGCTCACGTGAGCGCCAGTGAATATGAGCGGTTTCGCTGACCCGACGTGAACATTCGGGTGCCACTGTCGCTGACAGTACCGGCCGCGCGCCGACCCGCGACTTTCCGTCGGGGCCGTCCGCGCCCCCGAATCGGTGACGAATTGGGGCCTCAGGACAAGTAAACTCAGCAATGAGCTTTCGGCGCGGGCCTCGGCCGCTCGTCAGCTTTCCAACGGGGGATTCGATGCTCAAGTAACAAACACTGGTGGGAGGCTGTTCGTGACCAACGGGCCGTATCCGTGGGGCCAACCCCCGAATCCGGCGGACGGCGCCACACAGGCCGCCTGGCCACTGCCGCCCGCGCCGCATGCACCCGCATGGCCCCAGCCAGGCGCAGCGCCTCACCAGAGCTACCAGCCGTGGCCGACGGGCGGTCCCCCGATGCCCGCAGCTCGTTTTGGCCCGCCACCGGGGCGGCCCAACCGAAGGCCGCTCATCATTGCGTTGAGCATCCTCGCGGCCGTCGTGCTGGTCGTGGTCGTGGTCATCATCGCGGTGGTCTCCTCTGGCGGCGACGGCAAGTCGGGCAGTGCTGCGGACGCGGTCAAGGGATACCTCGATGCCCTCGCACGCGGCGACGCGACGGCGGCCTTGAGCTACAGCAGCGATCAGCCGGGGTCGAAAGATTTCCTCACCGACGAAACCCTGAAGAAGCAGATCGAGCGTTGGCCGATTACCGACATCAAGATTCTCAGCGACACTGCGGCATACTCCTTCGGGCAGGTGCATGTGTCGGCGAAATTCGGGGAAAACATCTCTGATGTCACGCTTTCGGTAAAGAAATCCGGAGGGGATTGGAAACTCGACCACGCGACGGTAAAAGTGGACGCTCTAGGTACCACCGAGAATAAATCGCTGGACACCCTGACGTTCTTCGGAAGTTCGGTCGGCAAGTCGCCCGCGTACGTATTCCCCGGCTTCATCGATATCGGGAGTACAAACCCAAACCTGGCCGTCAAACTGAAGAAACCGCTACTTCTTGACGCACTTTCATCTGGCACCAGTTATTACAGCCAAGCGGATTTCAGCCTCAGCCCCGCCGGGGAGTCGGCGATAATGTCGGCGATATCGACGGCTCTGACTGCGTGCACGTCATCTCAGCAGCTGGCGCCTCCCGATTGCCCGCAACGCGCGCGGGACCCGGACATCGTTGACGGCACTGTGGTGTGGGGTCAGCCCGACCTGAGCGGCCTGAAGATCTCTTTCTTCGACGAGTACCGCTTGGAGGCGCGGGTATCTGACGAGGTTCCGTTTCCGCTGACCGCTCGAACGAAGTCCGGTGGCACGAAGACCGGTGAAGTGCGCGCCTACATCAGCGCGCAGGCGGATGTTTCGCAGAGCCCGCCGGTGGTCTCGATGCGTTGACCGATGAGCGTCGCTCATTGGCCGAGCAAGCGCTTGGTTGATACCCTGGTCGGGTGGAGAAAGTGACCCAGGCGAACAGCCGGCGAGACGAGCTACTCGAGCTTGCCGCCACCATGTTCGCCGAACGCGGTCTGCGCGCCACCACCGTTCGTGACATTGCCGATAGCGCCGGCATCCTGTCCGGCAGTCTGTATCACCACTTCGCCTCCAAAGAGGAGATGGTCGACGACCTGCTGCGCGGCTTCCTCGACTGGTTGTTCGCCCGGTATCGCGAGATCCTGGACAATGAGTCGAACCCGCTGGAGCGGCTCAAAGGCTTGTTCATGGCGTCCTTCGAGGCGATCGAGCACCGGCACGCCCAAGTCGTCATCTACCAGGACGAGGCGCAACGACTCTCCAGCCAGCCCCGGTTCTCCTACATCGAGGACTTGAACAAACAGCAGCGGAAAATGTGGATAGACGTCCTGCATCAAGGCATCGACGAGGGCTACTTCCGTGCCGACCTGGACGTCGACCTGATCTACCGTTTCATTAGGGACACCACCTGGGTGTCGGTGCGCTGGTATCAGCCCGGCGGACCACTCACCGCCGAGCAAGTAGGTCGGCAATATCTCGCCATCGTCCTGGGCGGGATCACCGCCGAAAAGTAGAAGGAGTCGAATCATGCCTGAGGCGTACATCGTTGAGGCTGTGCGTACCGCGGTCGGCAAGCGCAATGGCGCACTGGCCGGGGTACATCCCGTCGACCTGGGCGCTTTGGCGTGGCGTGGGCTGTTCGACCGGACTGATCTGGATCCCGCCGCCGTCGACGACGTCATCGCCGGTTGTGTCGATGCGATCGGGGCGCAAGCCGGCAACATCGCCCGACTGTCCTGGCTGGCTGCCGGATTCCCCGAAGAGGTCCCCGGCGTGACCGTCGACCGGCAGTGCGGTTCCAGTCAGCAAGCCATTTCGTTTGGCGCACAGGCGATCATGTCCGGCACCGCCGATGTCATCGTGGCCGGCGGCGTGCAGAACATGAGCCAGATCCCGATCTCGTCGGCGATGACCGTCGGTGAGCAGTTCGGCTTCACCTCGCCGACCAACGAGTCCAAGCAGTGGTTGCACCGCTACGGCGACCAGGAAATCTCGCAGTTCCGCGGTTCGGAGTTGATCGCCGAGAAGTGGAATCTGTCGCGCGAAGAGATGGAGCAGTACGCACTGACCAGCCACGAGCGCGCGTTCGCCGCCATCCGCAGTGGGCATTTCGACAACGAAATCCTCACCGTCGAAACCGAATCCGGTCCCTTCCGGGTGGACGAAGGGCCTCGCGAGTCGTCGCTGGAGAAGATGGCCGGGTTGAAGCCGCTCGTCGAGGGAGGCAAGCTGACCGCGGCCATGGCCAGCCAGATCTCCGACGGGGCCAGCGCCGTGCTGTTGGCCTCCGAGCAGGCGGTCAAGGACCACGGACTGACGCCCCGCGCGCGCATCCACCACATCAGCGCCCGCGCCGCCGACCCGGTGTTCATGCTGACCGGCCCCATCCCGGCTACCCGCTATGCGCTGGAAAAGACCGGGCTGTCCATAGACGACATCGACACCGTGGAGATCAACGAGGCGTTCGCACCCGTTGTGCTGGCCTGGCTCAAGGAGATCAAGGCCGACCCGGAGAAGGTCAACCCCAATGGCGGTGCAATCGCGCTCGGGCATCCGCTGGGCGCGACCGGTGCCAAGCTGTTCACCACCATGCTCAACGAGCTGGAGCGCATCGGCGGCCGTTACGGGCTGCAGACGATGTGCGAGGGCGGCGGCACTGCCAACGTCACCATCATCGAACGGCTCTAACCTTCTTCGTATCGCCGATCGGGCGGCGTCGCGACCTCTGGCCGGCTGGACAAGAAGGACAGCGTGCGGGATGTTGCCGGCCGGCAGTCGCGCGGTGGGGTTCTGTCAATTCCGGTGATTTCTCGGCGTTCCTGTGGCTAAACTCCGCGTCAAATCGGGCTGCGACTCACCTGACGTACGCGAACCTGCTGGAGGCTTGAATGTCGTTCGTTACCGCGGTGCCCGACGTGGTTGCCGACGCCGCAGCAGGTCTAAAAGATCTCAACGCGACGATCAACTCCGCCCAAGCGGCGGCGGCCTCGTCGACGACGGGTATCGCCGCGGCCGCCGGTGACGAGGTGTCGGCGGCCATCGCAGCGCTGTTCTCGCAACAAGGTCGCGCATTTCAGGCGCTGAGTGCACAGGCGGCGGCGTTTCACAACCAGTTCGTCGAGGTCCTCAATGCGGCCGCACGCGCGTATTCGACCGCCGAGGCGGCCAATGCGGCCCAGCTGCAGGTTCTGCAGAATGACGCGCTTGCCCTGATCAATGGGCCGACCGAGTCGCTGCTGGGCCGTCCGCTGATCGGCAATGGCAGCGACGGAACCACCAGCGCAACTGGAATCGGATCGGCCGGCGGAGCGGGTGGCATTCTGTGGGGCGACGGCGGTCACGGCGGTGCCAGCTTTGCCGACGGCGTGCAGGGCGGTGCGGGCGGTCCGGCCGGATTGATCGGAACCGGTGGCACGGGCGGGATAGGTGGACCTGGTGCGGCCGGCGGGCGCGGCGGTGCGGGCGGGTTGCTGTGGGGCAACGGCGGCACCGGCGGCGCGGGTGGCTGGACTGGGATCGGCGGCGCCGGCGGCAACGCCATACTCTTCGGTAACGGCGGTATGGGCGGACAGGGCGGAACCTTCACGGTCAACGCCGCCGGGGTGACCGTTGCCGGGGGAGCAGGGGGGTCGGGAGGAACCGGCGGCCTGCTGTGGGGCAACGGTGGTGCGGGCGGTATCGGTGGCCCCTATGCCCCCGGTGGTGCCGGCGGCAGCGCGCAATGGTTCGGCGACGGTGGCGAAGGCGGCATGGGTGGCGCGTTTGCCAACGGCGGTCTCGGCGGCGACGGCGGTCACCTGATCGGCAACGGCGGCGACGGCGGAACCGGCGGCGTCATTTCGGGAATGGGCGCCCCCGGGGGCGTCAGTGGCCAATTGCTGGGCCACGCCGGGGCTACCGGTGACAACGGCGGCCCGGCCAAGGTCGAGCTGACGATGCACAACACCCGCCCGACGCTGCAAGTCTCCGTCAACGGCGCACCGTTTGCCACAGCAACGGTGGACTCCGGATCCAGCGCACTGCTCTTCGCGCCCGATGACGTCGACCTGCATGCGCTGGGCATCCCCACCAGGACGGGTGTCACCTACGAGTTCGGGGTGCCCGGTGACGAGACCGTCGTCACCTACGACCAGTACACGGCATCGGTGAACTTCGGGGACGGGATTGCCACCAAGCCGACGACCATCGGCGTCATCACCTCCGAACTCCACAACGGAGTCAAGATCGACCCGGAAACCCTGGTGGGGACCGGGGCCAACACGGTCGACACTCGGTTCCCCGTCACTGCCGTACAACAGTTGCCGGGCCAACTGGCCCACGGGGTGCTCGTCAACCAGCCCGGACATTATTTCCAATTCGGCGACAACCCACTGCCCGCCTTGGCTTCGGTCACCGGCTCGCCGACCACCGATGGACTGTCCGTGCAGATTGGCTCAGGAAATCTCCAACCTGCCACCGGCGCGTTCGTCGATACCGGCGGGGTCGACGGCGTGATACCCCGCAACCTCCTGCCAGCCGATCTGCAATACCTTGCCGATGGTCAGCCGCTCCCGCAGGGGACGCAAATCTATGTGGAGACCCGCGGCGGTGAATTGGTGTACCACCAGGTGGTGGTCGCCGGCGACGAGCCCACGGTGACGGCTGCCGAAGGCAGCGGTGGCCACTTCAACACCGGAAACTATCCCTACACGCTAATGCCGATCTATACCTCGTACAGTCCTTCCGGTGTCGGCACAACGGTGTTCGACCGGCTACTGCCCTGAGTGGATGGCGCCAGCTGGCGTCGGCTACTCCACTAGCGCGGACGCCGCCTGCAGATGTTTGATCGCGTCGGCCACTATCGACTCGATCAGTTCGGCACAGGACGGCAGGTCGTCGAGGATCCCCGCCACCTGACCTGAGGCCAGCACCCCGGCCTCGGTGTTGCCTTCCACCAGTCCAGCCTTGAGCAGCATCGGGGTATTAGCCGCCATGACGACCTGCGACCAGGTCAACTCCTTGCCATGGCGCATCGCCAGACCGTCGGTGACCATGGAGCGCCAGGTCATCTGCGACATCTTCTTGAACTTGGCGGCGTTGCGCACCGCCGCGGTGAAACCCCTTGCCCGCGAGCCGCTTTCCAGCCTCTCCACCAGACCGGTGCGCAGCACCCGGTGCGGCATGCCGTCCACGCGGGTGGTCACCACCGTGCCGTCCAACGCCGCCTCCAGGTAGCGCCGCTTGACCGCGTCGGGCACCGTCGAATCCGAGGTCAACAGGAACCGAGTTCCCATCGCCACCCCGGCCGCCCCATAGGACAACGCCGCGGCCAGGCCACGTCCGTCGAAGAAGCCGCCCGCGGCGATCACCGGGATCCCAGTGCCCGCAACGGCGTCCAGCACCGAGGGCAGGAGCAGGGTGGTGGCGACCGGGCCGGTGTGTCCGCCACCTTCGCCGCCCTGCACGATCATCGCGTCGGCACCCCAGCCGGCCACCTTGCGGGCGTGTTTGGCGGCGCCGATCGACGGGATCACCACCGCCCCGGCGTCTTTCAGCTTGGCTATCAGTTCCTGCTTGGGCGCCAGGGCGAACGAGGCAACCTTGACTCCCTCGCGAATCATCAACTCGACGCGATCACCGGCATCGGCCGCATCGGCGCGGAGGTTGACGCCGAACGGCTTGTCCGTGGCGGCCTTGACCTTCTTGATCGCCGTCGCCAGCTCGTCGAGCGTCATGGTGGCCGACGCCAGGATGCCCAGGCCGCCCGCGTTGGCGGTGGCCGACACCAACCGGGCACCGGCCACCCAGCCCATTCCCGTCTGCACCACCGGGTGCTCGACGCCGACCAGCTCGGTCAGCGGGGTGCGTAACTTCACGAACGTATCTCTCTGTCGCGCAATGCCTTCGGATCGATGACCTCGCGGATCAACCGCAGTTCGTCGTCGGTGGGCTCCCGGGTCTCGGCGGCCTCGTCCAGGCCGTGCACCTCGAACGAGGAGGCTTCGCGGACGTCATCGGGCGACACGCCCGGATGCAGGCTCAGTGCCCGCATGGTGCGCTCCGGTCCACCGAAGTCGAAGACACCGAGATTGGACACCACCCGGTAGACGTTGACGAATCGGAACGCCGGGTTGTCCGGATCCACCTTGTCGTAGCCGATCCCGGAGACGACGTCGACCGTGTCGACGAAGACCCGCTTGCTGTGGTTGCCGACCCAGTAGCTGGTCGCGTGGTTGATGGTGTTGCCGGGCGACCCGCGCACGCCGAACATCTGCCGAGTTGGTTTCTGCAGTGGCCCGAATGCCGAAATGTTCTGATTGCCGTAGCGGTCAACCTGATTGGCGCCCATGACGACGTGGCGCCGGCCCCACGCCAGGGTCTCGAACACGCGGCCAAACGGCATCCAGCCCTCGACCGGACCCGACCTGCCCAACGCGGGCGTGTCGGCCAGCAGTTGTGCCTCACCGTCGGTCAGCAAGATATCGGGGGAGAAGGTCAGCCGGGCCAACCTCGCCCCCACCGACGCCATATTGGTCATCGGGCTGATCATGATCTCCCCTGCGTCCCGGAACAACTCGGCGCAGGCGACGGCGCAGATCTCGGCGCGGGTGGTCATCTGGCGGCCTCCTCGCCGAATGCGCGCACCGCGGCCTGATAATCGTCTTCGGTGCCGGACAGATATGTCTGCATGAACTGCTGCCAGCCCTCTTCGGTTGACGCCGCTTCGGCGTAGTGTCGCTGGAACTTCTCGTCGCGGCCGTAATCCGGTGCGGCCGTGGTGAAATGGGCTCCGCCGGGAGCTTCCACCACCGCGTCGACCATCATGCGGTTGATCAACAGCGCCTGCGGCGGCACCGCCTTGACGAGCTCCTCGGTCGACACGATGCGCTCCACAGACAGGAACCGCTTCTCGGCGGCCATCAGGAACAGATCGTCGAAGTAGGGGTCGATGCCGGTGTACGCCGCGTTGCCTTGACTGTCACCAAGATTCAGGTGAGCGAACGCGGCGTCGAGGCGCAGCGCCGGCATGGCCAGCAGTGTCTCGTGTCCGCCACCGGGTGCCGGGTACGGGCTGGTGACCGTGGCCAACTCGCCCTCCCAGAAGTCGACGACCGAGCTGCCCAGCCCGGCGCGAATGGGCAGAAACGGCAATCGTTGTGCGGCGGCTTGTAATCCGCAGCGCAACATGCCTTCGTCCATCTCTCGCGCTTCGATGGCGCCGCTGGTGCGGGCCTTGGCGAACCATGGGTCGTAGAAAGGTGGGGAGTCCAACGAGACGAAGCCGTAGTAGACGCGTTTGACCTTGCCGGCCGAGCACAGCAGACCCAGGTCGGGTCCGCCATAGGTGACCACGGTCAAATCGGTGATGTCGCTGCGCAGCAGGGCCCGCACGAAGGCCATCGGCTTGCGTCGTGAACCCCAGCCCGCGATGCCGATGGTCATGCCGCTGCGCAGTTGCGAGACGGCTTCGTCGAGAGTGGTTCTCTTGTCGCTCATCTATTCGCTAGTCCTTCTTGCCCTTCGCCGTACCGGCGAACGCGTCCCGGTGCTCGTCGGCCACCCCGGCTAGGTTGAGCTCGAAGGTAAAGCCTTGCTCCATGCGGTAACTCGAGTTGACCCGCTGCACGTCGATGAGGTTGAGCGCTTCTTTGGCGGCGCGGATGACCCGGGTGTCCTTGGCGGCGATGTCGCGGGCCACCCGCAGGGCGGCCTCGTCAAGCTCCGCGCGAGGCACCACCTCGTGCACGGATCCAAAGTGGTGCAAAGTGGCCGCATCGACGGTGGCGGCGGTGAAAAACAGCCGCCGCATCATGTGTTGCGGCACCAGCCGGGACAGATGAGTTGCGGCCCCCAGCGCGCCGCGCTCCACCTCCGGCAACCCGAAAACCGCGTCGTCGGAAGCCACGATGACGTCGGAGTTGCCCACCAAGCCGATGCCGCCGCCGACGCAGAAGCCGTTGACCGCGGTGATCACCGGCACCGCGCACTCGTAGACCGCCCGGAACGCGGCGAAGCAGCCACGGTTGGCGTCGATCAACGCGGTGAAGCCTTCGGTGCGCTGCATTTCCTTGATGTCCACGCCGGCGTTGAAGCCGCGGCCTTCGGCGCGCAGGATCACCGCGTGGGTTTCGGGATCGGCGCCGGCCGCCGTCACGACGTCGGCCAGTTCAAACCAGCCGCGCGACGGAATGGCGTTGACCGGTGGGTAGTCGACGGTGACGGCGACTATGCCGGGTTCCGGGGTGGTGGACGTGATCGTCAATGGACACTTCCTTTGACAACGACTTGGCCGAGTAACGAAGCAAGCACTTGCTTGGTACACTAGCACAGTGACTAGCGCCGGATCAGCCCCCGCGATCAACTTCGGGCTGGCTGGACGGGTCGTGCTGATAACCGGCGGCGTTCGAGGGGTAGGCGCCGGTATCAGCGCGGTTTTCGCCGACCAGGGCGCCACCGTCATCACCTGTGCGCGACGAGTGGTCGAGGGCTTGCCGTATGAGTTCCATGCCTGCGACATTCGCGACGAAGATTCGGTGGCTCGGATGATCGGCGCCATCCAAGAGAAGCACGGTCGTCTAGACGTGTTGGTGAACAACGCCGGGGGATCCCCCTACGCGTTAGCGGCCGAGGCGACGCACAATTTCCACCGTAAGATCGTCGAGCTCAATGTGCTTGCACCGCTGCTTGTTTCCCAGCACGCCTACCGGCTGATGCAAGATCAGCCCAACGGTGGTTCGATCATCAACATTTGCAGCGTCAGCGGCCGACGGCCCACCCCGGGCACGGCCGCCTACGGTGTGGCCAAGGCGGGGTTCGAAAACCTCACCACTACGTTGGCGGTCGAGTGGGCGCCGAAGATCCGGGTCAACGCGGTCGTAGTGGGGATGGTGGAAACCGAACAGTCAGAACTGTTTTACGGTGATGCGGATTCGATCGCCCGGGTCGCCGCCACCGTGCCGTTGGGCAGATTGGCCAAACCCACCGACATCGGCTGGGCGTCAGCGTTTTTGGCATCCGACGTGGCGGCCTACATCACCGGCGCGACGCTGGAGGTGCACGGCGGTGGCGAGCCGCCGCCGTACCTGGCCGCCTCGGCCGCCAACAAGTAAGAAACCAGAAAGGATCAGTAGGTATGGGCTTGGTTGACGGCCGAGTGGTCATCGTTACCGGAGCGGGCCGCGGCATCGGACGCGCGCATGCCTTGGCCTTCGCCGCGGAAGGCGCGCGGGTGGTGGTCAACGACATCGGAGTCGGACTCGACGGGTCCGCCGGTGAAAGCCCGGCGCAACAGGTGGTCGACGAAATCACCGCGGCCGGTGGCGAAGCCATCACCAACGGCGACGACGTCGCCGACTGGACCGGCGCCGAGAATCTCATCCAGAGCGCGGTCGACACTTTCGGGCGCCTCGACGTGCTGGTGAACAACGCCGGGTTCATCCGCGACCGGATGCTGGCCAACACCAGTGAAGCCGAGTGGGACGCGGTCATCCGCGTCCATCTCAAAGGACATTTCGCCACCCTGCGCCACGCCGCGGGCTACTGGCGGCGACAGATCAAGTCCGGCGCGGCAGGTCCCGATGACCTCAACGCCCGCATCATCAACACCAGTTCCGCGGCCGGTCTACAGGGCAGCGTCGGGCAGGGCAATTACTCGGCCGCCAAGGCCGGCATCGCCGCGTTAACCCTCGTCGGCGCAGCCGAACTCGGTCGCTACGGGATCACCGTCAACGCCATCGCACCTGCGGCCCGGACCCGGATGACCGAAGCCGTGTTCGCCGAAACGATGGCCAAACCCGAAGAGGGCGCTTTCGACGCGATGGCACCGGAGAACGTCTCGCCGCTCGTGGTGTGGTTGGGCAGCAACGAGTCCCGGGAAGTCACCGGTAAAGTCTTCGAGGTCGAGGGCGGTCTGATTCGGGTCGCGGAGGGCTGGGCGCACGGCCCGCAAATCGACAAGGGCGCCAAGTGGGATCCGGTCGAGTTGGGCGCGGTCGTCAGCGATCTGCTGGCCAAGTCGCGTCCTCCGGTCCCCGTCTATGGCGCGGGTTCCTAACCGGCGGGCAAACCCATCTCGACGAAGTCCAGGCGCCACAGCGACTGAAATAGTCCGCGCGCGAACTTCTCGAACATTCCGATGGTGAATTCGTCGGGGTCGTCAGCCACCTGAGCGGCGATCTCACGGATCGTGCGCCGGCCGTCGACATGCTGAACGAAGGGCAGTTGCGCGGCGTTGAGGCTCATGCTCCATCCCGGCCGGAAGATGTCAGCACCGGACAACCCGCATCGGAATCGCATGCGCGGCACGTAACGTCCAAAGCTCGGTGACGAAAAGTCAATGCGGTAGGTGTCTTTGGGCCGTTCGGCGTGGCAGGCGACAAAGAAGTGACATGCGTTCGACGTCCTGAGCCTTTCCAGGACCGACCACATCTGCAGTTCGGGTAGGGCGCTGAGGGTTTGGTAGAACTCGCTGGCCGGCGCGTGCAGGTTGTCGATGTCATGCGGGTAGTAGGGCGCATTGAGGAACCACCTCTGAAACACCAACCCTGCCGAGGTGACCAGGTCGATACAGTCGCCGGTGGTGTAACTGCGGTCGCGACCGTGCAGGCAGGTATCCACCAACCCGGTCTCGGTGTTCAGATCCGGCGCGATGTCGCGATACACCAGGAACGGGTGATTCGGATCCAGCATTCCGATGGTCTCGTTGACCAGGCGAAGCGACTCCTCGTCCTGGCGCAGTCCCAGGTCGCGGAACACCGACTGCATCAACTCGACGCCGATGCGGCCGTACCGCGCGTACAGCATCAGCGCGACGACCCCGTCCGGTCGCAGGCAATCGGCGAGTGCCTTCATGCCGGTCAGCGGGTCCGCCAGGTGATGCAGCACTCCGGTCGACATGATGAGATCGAATTGGAGGCCCAGCGAATGCACGTCTTCGATTGGCAGACGGTGCAATTCGAGGTTGGCCAGACCGTGCTTGTCCTTGAGATACTGCTGATGATCCAGGGACCGCTGGCTCACGTCGATTCCGACGACGCGGGCTGAACGGTTCGTGTGCGCGATGACGGCGGCCTGGTTGCTTCCGCAACCCGCAATTAGAATGTCGAGGTTGGGGTGGTAATCCCGGTCGGGCCAGAAGATCTGGTGTGCGTGACTGGGGTCAAACCACTGCCATTCGTTGGTCAGCCATTCGTCGATATCCAGTATCGGTTCGGGATACGTCCACTTCTCGTATTGATTGGAGACGACGTCATTGAGGCGGTCATCGCTCATCTGCGTCTCGCCGCTACGGGTCGCAGATGACGATGGGAATGGTGCGGTCGGTCCAGGATTGGTAGTCCTCGTAGGACGGGTACATGTCCACCAGTTGCGGCCAATACCGGGCGCGCTCTTCGTCGGTTGCATCGCGCGCGGTCAGATCCAGGACCTCCTTTTTGATCTGCACCTGGACCTTGGGATTCGCCTTGAGGTTGAGGTACCACATCGGGTTCTTCGCGGCGCCGCCCTTCGAGGCCGCGACGACCACCCGGTCACCGTCACGCAGGAAATACAGTGGGCTCACTCGGGGTTGGCCGGTCTTGCGTCCGGTGGTGGTCAACAGCGCGACCGGAATGTTCTGGAAGGTGCCGCCCAGTCCCTCGCCACCGTTGCGGCGGTAAAGAAAGGTGTTGAGTCGGGACATCCACTTGATGAAGACATCGGTCAGGGGCGAATTCATGAAACGCGGTGGCTTCTTGGGCATGCGCTGATCCTAGGGTCTAGGGCTAGTGCTGGATGAAGGGTCGGAACCGAGCCTTGATGTGATGGATTTCGGCCTTGCCGGTGGGGCTTTCGGCGGGAATGACGAAGGTTTCATTGACCCGTCCCACCACTCGCCGGCCGGCGAAGGTCGCCTTGGTCAGCACGTCGTATGCCGCGTGCACCTCATCACCGACGATGCGGTAGTCCGGTGGTGTCGCATCGACGATGATGCGGTACTGAAGTCCACGACTCAGGCTGCGCCGCAGGTGTTTTCCGGAGAACCCGTTCTTGACACCCAGCTCGACCCGAGTGCAGCCCGCCGCGAACGGAACCACGTCGCCGTCATGGCTGACCAGCGCATCGATGTAGGCCTGCGCCGCCGCAATGCGACTCCCCTCGGGAACGAGCATTCGAGCGGCTAGATCCGTTCGATGATGGTGCCGGTGGAAAGCGCACCACCGGCACACATGGTGATCAGCGCGGTGCTCTTGTCCGAGCGCTCCAACTCGTGCAGTGCGGTGGTGATCAGGCGGCTGCCGGTGGAGCCCACCGGGTGGCCCAGAGCGATGGCACCACCGTTGACATTGACCCGATCCATGTCGGGTTCATGCACCCGCGCCCACGACAGCACCACAGAGGCGAAGGCCTCGTTGATCTCGACGATGTCGATGTCGCCCATCTTCATGCCGGCCTTGTCCAGCACCTTGGCCGTCGACTGCACCGGCCCATCGAGGTGGTAGTACGGCTCGGCACCGACCAGTGCCTGGCTGACGATCCTTGCGCGCGGCCGCAACCCGAGTGCCTTGGCCTTGTCCTCGTCCATCCACAACACGGCTGCTGCGCCGTCGGAGATCTGCGAGGACGTGCCGGCGGTGTGGATTCCCCCCTCCATCACCGGCTTGAGCGCGCTCAGCCCGGACAACGTCGTCTCCCGCAGCCCCTGATCGCGGCTGATGGTGACGAGCTCCGACGTCGGTTGTTTGTTTTCGTCGAGCGCCGGCGCTTCGATGGGAGAGATCTCGCGATCGAAACGCCCCTCATCCCACGCCCGCGCGGCCTTGGTCTGGGACGCATACCCGAACTCGTCGATGTCGTCGCGGGTGATGCCGCGGCGCTTGGCAATCCGCTCAGCGGCCTCGAACTGGTTGGGCATGTCGATGTCCCACGACTGCGCGCGGATCGCCGAACGGTCCGGCCCGGCGTTGGCGCCCAGGCCGACGCGGCTCATCGCCTCGATGCCGCACGCGATGCCGATGTCGATGGCGCCGGTCGCGATCAGTCCGGCGATCAGGTGGTTGGCCTGCTGGCCGCTGCCGCATTGGCAGTCCACCGTGGTCGCGCCGACATGCTCTGGCAAACCCGCGGTCAGCCAGGCGACCCGGCTGATGTTGTTGGATTGTTCGGCGAACTGAGTGACGCAGCCCCCGATGACCTGCTCGACGTCGCCCGCGTCGATGCCCGCCTTTTCCACCAGTGCCTTTTGCACCGCCCCGAGTAGCTCGGTGGCGTGCAGTCCAGATAGCCATCCATTGCGCTTCCCGATCGGGCTGCGAGTGGCTTCAACGATTACCGGGTTCCCCATGTGGCCAGGCTAGAACACGTTTCATTACTCTGACAAGCGAGGATGCTTCGTCGCCTTTTGTCTGCGGTGAAGGCATGTTTTACTGGCAGCAGAGCATCACTAGGACAGCTAGTGTCCTGGGATCGTGACACGTAAGCCAGTCAGTGAAGACTGTAGTAAGGAGAACTAGCGTGCCCAGCCCTAATCTTCCGCCCGGGTTCGACTTCACCGACCCCGACATCTACACCGAGCGGATTCCCGTCGAAGAGTTTGCCGAGGTGCGGGCGACCGCCCCGATCTGGTGGAACGAACAGGACCCGAATAACTGCGGTGGCTTCCACGACGGCGGCTTCTGGGCAATCACCAAACTGAACGACGTCAAGGAGGTGTCGCGGCGCAGCGACGTCTTCTCCAGCTACGAAAACGGCGTCATCCCGCGGTTCAACAACGACATCGCCCGCGAGGACATCGAGGTGCAGCGGTTCGTCATGCTCAACATGGACGCGCCGCACCATACCCGGTTGCGCAAGATCATCTCCCGCGGGTTCACTCCCCGCGCCGTCGGTCGCCTGCACGACGAACTGCACGAGCGCGCGCAGAAGATCGCCCAGGAGGCCGCCGCCGCAGGTACCGGTGACTTCGTCGAGCAGGTTTCGGCTGAGCTGCCGTTGCAGGCGATCGCGGGTCTGCTCGGCGTACCGCAAGAGGACCGCGGCAAGCTGTTCGAGTGGTCCAACGAGATGACGGGCAACGACGACCCGGAGTATGCGCACGTCGACCCGAAGATGTCCTCGGCCGAGTTGATCATGTACGCGATGAAGATGGCCGAGGAGCGGGCCAAGAACCCGGGCGACGACATCGTGACCCAGCTGATTCAGGCCGACATCGACGGCGAGAAGCTCACCGACGACGAGTTCGGCTTCTTCGTGGTGATGCTCGCGGTGGCCGGCAACGAGACCACGCGCAACTCAATCACCCAGGGGATGATGGCCTTCGCCGATTTCCCCGACCAGTGGGAGCTCTACAAGAAGGAGCGGCCCGAGACCGCCGCCGACGAGATCGTCCGCTGGGCCACCCCGGTCACCTGCTTCCAGCGCACCGCGCTCGAGGATTACGAACTGTCCGGTGTCCAGATCAAGAAGGGCCAGCGGGTGATCATGTTCTACCGCTCGGCCAACTTCGACGAAGAGGTCTTCGAGGACCCGTTCCAGTTCAACATTCTGCGAAACCCCAACCCGCACGTCGGATTCGGTGGCACCGGGGCGCACTACTGCATCGGCGCCAACCTGGCCAAGATGACGATCAACCTCATCTTCAACGCCGTCGCCGACCACATGCCCGACCTCAAGCCGCTGTCCAAGCCCGAGCGCCTGCGGTCCGGCTGGCTCAACGGGATCAAGCACTGGCAGGTCGACTACACCGGCAAATGCCCGGTCGCGCACTGACGGATTCCGACTGACGATGGACTTCAATCTCACTGCGACACAACAAGCCGTCGCCGACGTCGTCACCTCGGTGCTGAACCGCGACTCGACGTGGAACGCTCTGGCGGAAGGGGGCGTGACGGCGCTGCCCGTCCCCGAACGCCTCGAAGGTGACGGAGTCGGGCTGCCCGAGGTGGCGACGGTGCTCACCGAAGTCGGCCGCCACGGAGCTATTACACCCGCGCTCGCGACGCTGGGCTTCGGGGTGGTGCCGCTGCTCGACTTGGCCTCCGATGAGCAGCAGGACCGCTACCTGTCCGGGGTCGCCAAAGGGTCGGTGCTCACCGCGGCGCTCAATGAGCCCGGTGCGGCGCTGCCCGACCGACCGTCGACCAGTTTCGCCAACGGCCGACTGTCGGGCACCAAAGTCGGTGTGGCATATGCCGAGCAGGCGGACTGGATACTGGTGACCGCAGACAACGCGGTCGTGGTGGTGTCGCCGAAAGCCGAGGGTGTGCGGCTGGTTCGCACTCCGACATCGAACGGTTCCGACGAGTACACGGTGACGTTCGGCGATGTGGCGGTTGCCGAGTCCGACGTGCTCGCGAGCGCAACCGCGCGCCGGGTGAATCAGCTGGCGTTGTCCATGATCGGCGCTTACGCCGACGGGTTGGTCGCGGGCGCGTTGCGGTTGACCGCTGACTACGTAGCCAACCGCCAGCAATTCGGCAAGCCGCTGTCCACCTTCCAAACGGTGGCCGCGCAGCTTGCTGAGGTTTACATCGCTTCGCGCACAATTGATTTGGCTGCCAAGTCGGTGGTATGGCGTCTGGCCGAAGGGCGGGACGCCGACGACGACCTGGACGTGCTGGGGTATTGGGTTTCCTCCCAAGCGCCCCCGGTGATGCAGATCTGCCATCACCTGCACGGCGGTATGGGCATGGATATCACGTATCCGATGCACCGGTACTACTCCACGATCAAGGATCTGACCCGCCTGCTGGGCGGCCCTTCGCATCGGCTTCAACTGGTGGGAGTGCAATGTTCATCGAACTGACTCCGGAGCAGCGACAACTGCAAGCTCAGATCCGCCAGTACTTCTCGAACCTCATCTCGTCCGACGAGATGAAGGAGATGGAGAAGGACCGCCACGGCGCGGCCTATCGCGCGGTTATCCGCCGTATGGGTCAAGACGGGATGCTCGGCGTTGGCTGGCCAAAAGAGTTCGGCGGCCACGGATTTGGCCCGATCGAGCAGCAGATCTTCGTCAACGAGGCGCACCGGGCCGACGTTCCACTCCCCGCTGTCACGCTGCAGACGGTTGGTCCCACGCTGCAGCAGTTCGGCAGCGAGATGCAGAAGAAGAAATTCCTGCCCGGCATCCTGGCCGGTGAGGTGCACTTCGCAATCGGATACAGCGAACCGGAGGCCGGCACCGACCTCGCTTCGCTGCGTACCACGGCCGTACGTCAGGGTGACGAGTACATCGTCAACGGTCAGAAGATGTGGACCACCGGCGGACACGATGCCGACTACATCTGGTTGGCCTGCCGCACCGACCCCGACGCCGTCAAGCACAAGGGCATTTCGATTCTCATCGTGGACACCAAGGACCCCGGCTATTCGTGGACGCCGGTCATCTTGTCCGACGGCGCGCACCACACCAACGCCACCTATTACAACGACGTACGGGTGCCGGTGGACATGTTGGTCGGCGAGGAGAACGCCGGCTGGCGGTTGATCACCACCCAGCTCAACAACGAGCGGGTGATGCTCGGCCCGGCGGGCCGGTTCGCCAGCATCTACGACCGGGTGCACGCCTGGGCGTCCAAGCCCGGCGGTGACGGAGTCACGCCGATCGACCACGCCGACGTCAAACGCGCACTAGGTGAGATCCACGCTATTTGGCGGATCAACGAGCTGCTCAACTGGCAGGTGGCCGCCGCGGGTGAGGACATCAACGTCGCCGACGCCGCGTCGACGAAAGTCTTTGGTACTGAGCGGGTTCAGTATGTCGGTCGGCTCGCCGAGGAAATCGTCGGCAAGTACGGCAACGCGGCCGAGCCGGACACCGCCGAGCTGCTCGAGTGGCTCGACTCGCAGACCAAACGCAATCTTGTGATCACCTTCGGTGGAGGAGTCAACGAAGTGATGCGGGAGATGATCGCCGCCGCGGGCCTCAAGGTGCCCAGGGTGCCTCGATGACGGACATTCAGGAGGCCGTCGCCGAGATCAAGGCGGCCGGCGCGGCCAAGCCGCGCGCGGCGCGCGACCCGGTGAATCAGCCGATGATCAACAACTGGGTCGAGGCAATCGGTGATCGCAACCCCATCTATGTCGACGAGGCTGCGGCCCGCGCCGTCGGCCATCCGGGAATTGTGGCTCCGCCGGCGATGATTCAAGTGTGGACGATGTTCGGCCTGGCCGGCCAGCGTCCGACCGATGATCCGCTGGGCCCGATCATGAAGCTGTTCGACGACTCCGGATACATCGGCGTGGTTGCCACCAACTGCGAGCAGACCTATCACCGCTATTTGCGGCCCGGCGAGCAGGTCAGCATCACCTCCGAGATGGGCGATGTCATCGGGCCCAAGCAGACCGCGCTGGGCGAAGGGTGGTTCGTCAACCAGCACATCATCTGGCGCGTCGGCGACGAAGACGTCGCCGAAATGAATTGGCGCATCCTGAAGTTCAAGCCGCGCGAGTCGGAATCCGGATCGGCTGCGGCCGTGCCCGAAGACCTCGATCCGGACGCAATGATGCGTCCGTCGTCGTCTCGGGACACCGCGTTCTTTTGGGAAGGGGTCAAAGCCCACGAGCTGCGAATCCAGAAGCGCGGCGACGGCAGCCTGCAACACCCACCGGTGCCGGCGGTGTGGCAGGACCCGGCGGCGCCCATCGACTACGTCGTCTCCAGCGGCAAGGGCACGGTGTTCAGTTACGTGGTGCACCACGCGCCGAAAGTGCCTGGGCGCACCCTGCCGTTCGTGATCGCCTTGGTGGAACTCGAGGAAGGCGTACGCATGCTCGGCGAGCTACGCAACGTCGACCACGCCCAAGTGGAGGTCGGGATGCCCGTCCACGCAACCTATATCGACTTTCCGGCCGGTGACTCCGGACCGGAGTGGAGCCTGTACGCCTGGGAGCCGGACGCATGAGCGCGCCGGCCGTGGCAGTGGGCACCACGCTTCCGGAACTGAAGCTCTACGGAGATCCGACGTTCATCATCTCAACGGCGTTGGCTACCCGGGACTTTCAGGATGTGCATCACGACCGGGACAAGGCGATCGCCAAAGGCTCGAAAGACATCTTCGTCAACATCCTCACCGATACCGGGCTGGTGCAGCGCTACGTCACCGACTGGGCCGGCCCGTCGGCGCTGATCAAGTCGATCGGGTTGCGGCTGGGGGTGCCGTGGTACGCCTATGACACGGTGACGTTTTCTGGTGAGGTGACGGCGATCGAGAATGGCCTGATCACGGTGAAAGTGTTCGGCCGCAACAGCCTTGGCGACCACGTCATTGCCACGGTGACGCTGACGATGGGAGACGCCTAGTGTTGTCCGGTAAGGCCGCGATTGTCGGTATCGGCGCCACTGACTTCTCCAAGAACTCCGGCCGCAGCGAACTGCGGCTGGCGGCCGAGGCGGTGCAGGACGCGCTCGACGACGCGGGCCTTTCGCCGTCCGACGTGGACGGGCTGACCACCTTCACCATGGACACCAACACCGAGATCGCCGTCGCGCGTGCGGCGGGAATTGGTGAGCTCAAGTTCTTTTCGAAGATCCACTATGGCGGCGGCGCGGCGTGCGCGACCGTCCAACATGCCGCGATGGCCGTTGCCACCGGCATCGCCGATGTGGTGGTGGCGTACCGGGCCTTCAACGAGCGCTCGGGCATGCGGTTCGGGCAGGTGCAGACCCGGCTCACCGAGAACGCCGACTCCACCGGCGTAGACAACTCGTTCTCCTACCCGCACGGGCTTTCGACGCCGGCCGCGCAGGTGGCGATGATCGCGCGGCGGTACATGCACCTGTCGGGTGCGACCAGTCGGGACTTCGGCGCGGTGTCGGTGGCCGACCGCAAGCACGCCGCCAAGAACCCCAAGGCATACTTCTACGAGAAGCCGATAACCATTGAGGATCACCAGAATTCGCGGTGGATCGCCGAGCCGTTGCGATTGCTGGACTGCTGCCAGGAGACCGACGGCGCGGTGGCGATCGTGGTCACGTCGGTCGAGCGCGCCCGCGACCTCAAGCAACGTCCGGCGGTGATCGAGGCGGCGTCGCAGGGGTCGAGCCCCGACCAGTACACGATGGTCAGCTACTACCGGCCCGAGCTGGACGGGCTGCCGGAGATGGGTCTGGTGGGCCGGCAGTTGTGGCAGCAGTCGGGACTGCAGCCGACGGATATTCAGACGGCCATCTTGTACGACCACTTCACGCCGTTCACGCTGATTCAGTTGGAAGAGTTGGGATTTTGTGGTCGCGGGGAGGCCAAGGACTTCGTCGCCGACGGTGCCATCGAGGTAGGCGGGCGCCTGCCCATCAACACCCACGGCGGTCAACTCGGTGAGGCCTACATCCACGGCATGAACGGCATCGCCGAGGGGGTTCGTCAGCTGCGTGGTACATCGGTGAACCCCGTCCCGGACGTCGAGCATGTCCTGGTGACCGCGGGCACGGGTGTCCCGACCTCGGGGTTGATTCTGAGCTAGCGCGCTTTGCGCCGAGCGTGAAGCCCCTCGTCTCGCCGAGTGTGCGGCCAGCCGCACAGTCAGTGCCGAGTGTGCGGCCAGCTTCACACTCGACCACATGTGAAGTGACGACGGCAAGCATGCATGCGACGCTGCCGTCGTGCACGAGCCGTTCATCGGTAGCGAGGCCATCGCTGCGCGCGAATTGACCAAGGCGGAACTAGCTACCCAGTACCGCCGATTGTTCCCCGACGTCTACGTCGGGCGCTACGTCGAGGTCACCGCGGTGTCGCGCGCCTACGCCGGTTGGTTGTGGACGGGACGACGAGGCGTGCTTGCAGGGTTTTCGGCAGCGGCACTGCACGGGAGTCGATGGGTTGCCGACGCGCAGGCCGTAGACCTGTTACACGACAACCGCCGTTGTCCGCCAGGAATACAGACACACCGCGACCGCTTCGAAGACGACGAGATTGAGATGCGCGCTGGTATGCCGGTCACCTCGCCGGCACGCACCGCACTCGACTTCGGTTGCTGGTATCCCACCGTGTCGGCGGTGGCAGCCATCGACGCGCTGGCTCGCGCCACCGACGTCAAATCCGCTGACGTGGAGTTGCTTTCACTCAGATACGGTGGGCGGCGTGGCATTGCGCGGGCGCGCCGGGCGCTCGACCTGTTCGACGCAGGTGCTCAGTCTCCCAAGGAGTCCTGGCTGCGGGTCATCTTGATGCAAGCGGGTTTACCGCGGCCACAAACCCAGATTCCAATCAGCGATGAGTTCGGCCAAGATTTCGCTTACCTCGACATGGGGTGGCCGGAACTGAAAGTCGCTGTCGAGTATGACGGTGAACAACACCGAACCGATCAGCGACAGTACAAGTGGGATAGTCGGCGGCGAGAAACCCTCGAGCGTCTTGGGTGGGTGGTGATTCGCGTGCTTGCTGGGGACCGTCCCGCCGACATCGTTCGCCGAGTGAAGGAGGCATTAGCCCGGCGAGTGTGCGGCTAGCCGCACACTGGGCCTCGGGTGTGCGGCTGGACGCACACTCGGCCACAACGGGGACCGCTACGCCGGGACCAACTCCACGCCGCTGAGCACCACCGCATTGTCGCGGGCAGGGGCGATGACGCCCGCCAGGAAGCGGCCGTCCTCTTTCCAGATGTTCACCTGAAGCGTCTCACCGGGATAGGCCACACCCGCGAAGCGGGCGCCATAGGCGGCGACGGCCGTCGCGTCGCCGTCCAGCAGCGAATCGGTGATCGCCTTGCAGGTCATGCCGTAAGTGCACAGCCCGTGCAGGATCGGCTGCGGAAAACCTGCGGCAGCAGCGAATTCGGGATCGGAGTGCAGCGGGTTGCGGTCCCCGCACAGCCGGTACAGCAGCGCCTGCTGCGGCAGCACCGGCATCGCGACCTCGAGATCGGGTGCTCGGTCCGGGGCAGCGTCCGACGACGAGGGGCCGCGCTCCCCGCCGAAGCCACCCTCGCCGCGGGCGAAGATGGACCGCCGCTGCGTCCACAGCAGCGTGCCGTCCGGTGCGGTGACCGCCGTCTCGCTCCAGATCACCGCGGCCTTGCCCTTGTCCCAGATGTCGGTGAACCGTGTCACTGCCTTCGCCGATCCGGAAGGGGGCAGCGGCGTAGGCACTTCCACCCGCTCGCTGGCATGTAAGACCTTGCCCAGCTCGATGTCGATGCCGGGGAACCGCACAGTCGGCGGCTTGGTGGCATGGAAGGTGGCGGCCACATTGCCGAAGGTGGGCAACACCTGTGGCGTGTCGTCCACCAGATAACGCAGTTCGCGGGCATCCATCGGATCCTTGCCGGCACCCAGCGCCAGGTGATAGAGCTGCACATCGCTACTGGACCAAGAGAATTCGATCGGATCCAGCTCCGCGGCCAGCGCAACGTCGACGTCGATCGGCATCAGTTCGCTCCCGCAATGTGCAGCGCCGCCAGGTAGCCGAACGTCATGGCCGGGCCAATGGTGCCGCCCGGGCCCGGGTAGGTATGCCCCATGACCGGGGAGCTGACATTGCCTGCGGCGTAGAGTCCTTCGATGATGCTGCCGTCGTCGCGCAGCGCTCGTCCGTGCACGTCGGTGCGGATTCCGCCCTTGGTGCCCAGGTCGCCGGGCACCATCTTCACCGCGTAGTACGGTGCGTGCGTCAGCTCACCCAGGCTGGGGTTGGGTTTGTTGGTGGGGTCGCTGTAGTACTTGTCGTAGGCGCTTTCGCCGCGGTGGAAATCCTCGTCCACACCGCTGCGCGCGAACCCGTTGAACCGCTCCACCGTTTGCTTCAATCCGTCGGCGTCGACGCCGATCTTGGCCGCCAGTTCAGGGATGCTGTCGGCGACGACCACCGCACCCTTCTCCAGCCACTTACGCGGGAACCGCTGCCCACCTTGCAATCCGGCGAACAGATACCTGTCGCGGCATTGCTGGTCGAGAATCATCCACGCCGGCAGGTTCTCGCCGGGACCGGGTCCTTGCCCGTGAATGCCGCCGTACATGCGGTGGGTGGCTTCGACGTAGGGCAGGGCTTCGTTCATGAACCGCTGCCCGCTGGAATTGACGATGATGGAGCCGGGCGCATTGCGTTCCGACAACGCGAACCACGGGCCGTTGGGGAGCGGGATGGTCGGACCCCACCACGCGTCTTCCATCAATTCCAGAGCGGCGCCGAGCTTTTCGGCGGCGACGATGCCGTCGCCGGTGTTGGCGGCCGCGCCCACCGTCCATTCGGCGTTGATGGGGGCGCGTTGGTATTTGACCCGCATCTGCTCATTGCGCTCGAACCCGCCGGACGCCAGGATCACCCCCTTGGTCGCCCGGATCAAGCGGGGTTCGGCGTTGTCGACGGTCTTGTCCTCGACGTAGACACCACGCACGACGCCGTCCTCGACGTACAGGTCGGTCAGCGCGGTGTTGAGCAACACCGGTACACCCGCGTCCCGCAACCCGATCCGCAGCGGCGCAATCAGCGCCCGCCCCATGCCGACCAAACTCTTGCCGGTCGACTTCGCCCAGAAAGTGCGGGCACCCACCCGCAGACTGCGCAACAAGCCCTTGGGGTGTCGCTTGAGTAGGTTCAGCCGCACGTAATCCTGCTGCAGGACAACAACATTCAGCGGAACCTTGCTGTAGGCGGGCTCCAGGTGTGGCAGGTCGGGACCAAGCTTGTTGGCGTCGAACGGCTTCGGCTCAATCGACCGCCCACCGGGGCGTCCGCCGGGCGCTTCGGGGTAGTAGTCGGAATAGCCGGGGACCCAGCACATCTTCAGCGGGGTGTGCCGGAGTACGAACGACAACATTTCGGGTCCGCGGTCGAGGTAGGTGTCGATGCGCTCCGGTTCGACGACGTCACCGACGATGCCGTGCAAGTACGTGCGGGCGGCTTCGGGCGTGTCGGTGACGCCGGCCTTCTTGAGGACCTCGTTGTTGGGGATCCAGACGCCACCGCCCGAGCGCGCCGTCGAACCGCCGAAATGCGGGGCCTTCTCGATGACTACCGTCGAAAGACCTCGATGCGCGGCAGCCAGCGCAGCCACCATGCCCGCGGCGCCGCTCCCGATAACGACGACGTCGTACGCCTGTGCTGTCATGTAGAACACGTTATAGAATTGCCCGGGCCGGGCGCTACTGGCCCGGTCAAACGAACGAGGGGACTTCGGCAAATGCTCAGTGTGGGCGTCCGCGACGAGCTGGCCGCGGACTTGGCGCAAGCCGAGCGCAGCCGCGAACCGATCGCCCCGCTGACCGCCGCACACCCCCACATCGACGTCGTCGACGCCTATGAGATCCAGCTGATCAATATCCGCCAGCGGATCGCCGAGGGCGCCCGGGTGGTGGGGCACAAGGTGGGCCTGTCGTCGAAGGCGATGCAGCAGATGATGGGTGTCGACGAGCCCGACTACGGACATCTGCTGGACGAGATGCAGGTCTTCGAAGACACGCCGGTCAAGGCGGCCAACTACCTCTATCCCCGGGTCGAGGTCGAGGTGGGCTTCATTCTGGCGCAGGACCTGCCCGGCGCGGGCTGCTCCGAAGAGGACGTGCTGGCGGGCACCGAAGCGCTGGTGCCGTCGATCGAGTTGATCGACACTCGGATCACCAACTGGAAGATCGCCCTGTGTGACACCATCGCCGACAACGCGTCGTCGGCGGGTTTCGTGCTGGGGCAGGCGCGGGTGTCGCCGGCTGACATCGACGTCAAGACGATTGATGCAGTGTTGACCCGCAATGGTGAGGTCGTCGCCGAGGGACGCAGCGATGCGGTGTTGGGCAATCCGGTCACGGCGGTGGCGTGGCTGGCCCGTAAGGTGGAGAGTTTTGGTGTGCGTTTGAAGGCTGGCGACGTTGTGCTGCCCGGATCCTGCACCCGCGCGATCGACGCTCGCGCCGGTGACGAGTTCGTCGCCGACTTCGCCGGGCTGGGTTCGGTCCGGTTGTCGTTTGAATAAGAGCGATCGCAAGCGCGGCGTAGCCGGGCGCAGCGGCTCGCGACCAAATAAATAAGAGCGATCGCAAGCGCGGCGTAGCCGGGCGCAGCGGGTCGCGACCATCTGGATAGAGGAGGCGTGCACATGCCGTCGAAGGCGAGTGTGGCCATTGTCGGGTCGGGCAACATCAGCACCGATCTGCTGTACAAGCTGCTGCGGTCGGACTGGCTGGAACCACGCTGGATGGTGGGTATCGACCCGGAAAGCGAAGGGCTCGCCCGGGCGCGCAAGCTCGGACTCGAGACGACGCACGAAGGTGTCGATTGGCTGCTCGCGCAGTCGGAGAAGCCGGACCTGGTTTTCGAGGCGACCAGCGCCTACGTGCACAAGGCGGCGGCACCCAAGTATGCCGAGGCCGGAATCCGTGCCATCGACCTCACTCCGGCCGCCGTGGGTCCGGCCGTCATTCCGCCCGCCAACCTGCGTGAGCATCTGGACGCTCCCAACGTCAACATGATCACCTGCGGGGGGCAGGCGACGATCCCGATCGTGTACGCGGTGTCTCGGGTGGTCGAGGTGCCATACGCCGAAATCGTCGCCTCGGTGGCGTCGGTGTCGGCCGGCCCGGGCACCCGCGCCAACATCGACGAATTCACCAAGACGACCTCGCGCGGTGTGGAGACGATCGGTGGGGCCGAGCGCGGCAAAGCCATCATCATCCTCAACCCCGCCGATCCGCCAATGATCATGCGCGACACCATCTTCTGCGCAATTCCCGAAGACGCCGATCGGGACGCGATCGCCAAGTCAATCCACGAGGTGGTGGCCGAGGTGCAGACGTACGTGCCCGGCTATCGTCTGCTCAACGAACCGCAGTTCGACGAGCCATCGATGCACTCCGGCGGGCGCGCGGTGGTCACCACATTCGTCGAGGTCGAGGGTGCCGGCGATTACCTGCCGCCCTACGCGGGAAACCTCGACATCATGACCGCCGCGGCCACGAAAGTGGGCGAGGAGATTGCCAAAGAGACGTTGTCTGAGGCGGTAGGAGGCGCGCGATGAGCACCGATATCTGGGACGTGCGGCTCACCGACACGTCGCTGCGCGACGGATCGCATCACAAGCGGCACCAGTTCACCAAGGAGGAAGTGGGCGCCATTGTGGCGGCGCTCGACACCGCGGGAGTGCCGGTGATCGAGGTGACCCACGGCGACGGACTGGGCGGCTCGTCGTTCAACTATGGCTTCTCCAAGACGCCCGAGCAGGAACTGATCAAGCTCGCCGCCGAGACGGCCAAAGAAGCCAAGATCGCGTTCTTGATGCTGCCCGGCGTGGGCACCAAAGAGGACATCAAGGAAGCGCAAGACAACGGCGGCTCCATCTGCCGCATTGCCACCCATTGCACCGAAGCCGACGTGTCGATTCAGCACTTCGGCCTGGCACGCGACCTGGGGCTGGAGACGGTCGGCTTCCTGATGATGGCCCACACCATCCCGCCGGAGAAGCTCGCCGCCCAGGCGCGCATCATGGCCGATGCTGGTTGCCAATGCGTCTACGTCGTCGACTCCGCCGGCGCCCTGGTACTCGAAGGGGTGGCCGACCGCGTCTCGGCGCTGGTCGCCGAACTCGGCGACGACGCCCAGGTCGGCTTCCACGGCCACGAGAACCTCGGGCTCGGCGTGGCCAACTCGGTCGAGGCCGTTCGGGCCGGCGCGAAACAGATCGACGGCTCCTGCCGCCGGTTCGGCGCGGGTGCCGGCAACGCTCCCGTCGAAGCGCTTATCGGGGTGTTCGACAAGATCGGGGTCAAGACCGGCATCGACTTCTTCGACATCGCCGACGCCGCCGAGGAGGTGGTGGCCCCCGCCATGCCCGCCGAATGCCTGCTGGATCGCAACGCCCTGATCATGGGCTACTCCGGGGTCTACTCCAGCTTCCTCAAGCATGCCGTGCGGCAGTCCGAGCGCTATGGCGTCCCGGCCCACAAGCTTTTGCACCGGGCGGGTCAACGCAAGCTTATCGGCGGCCAGGAAGACCAGCTCATCGACATCGCGCTGGAGATCAAACGCGAGCTAGAGAGCACAGACGCCGCTTCGCAGTAGCGGTGCCGCTAGTCTGATTCCACCGCGAAGTCACTCGAAGTAGGCTTTGCCGACTGAACGCGTCGGGTCTGTGGCGGCGTAACATGAGGGCCATGGGTCGGGCACTCTAGCGATAGAGGTTCCCCACGGGGTGGATCATGAAGACGAAGCAGCTCGCAGCAGGAATAGCAATCACTGCCGCGCTAAGCGTGGTTGCCAATAACCCCCTCGGCTTCTCAGCCATCGACCTCGGCATCCCTGTCGCCCACGCCAAACCTGGCGGCGGCGGTGGCGGCGGCGGCGGTGGCGGCGGTCATGGCGGCGGCGGTGGCGGCGGGGGTGGTCCCGCGCCCCACGGCGGCGGCGGTGGCGGTGGCGGCCCTGCGCCCCACGGCGGCGGCGGTGGCGGCCCTGCGCCGCAGGGCGGCGGGGGCGGTGGTCCCGCACCGCACGGTGGTGGTCCCGGGCCGCAGGGCGGCGGGGGCGGTGGTCCCGCACCGCACGGTGGTGGTCCCGGGCCGCAAGGCGGTGGTGGCGGTGGTCCCGCACCGCACGGTGGTGGTCCCGGGCCGCAAGGCGGCGGGGGCGGTGGTCCCGCACCCGGCGGTGGCGGTCCCGCACCTCATGGCGGCGGTGGTCCCGGCGGCGGCCCCGGCGGTGGTCCCGGTGGCGGACCTGGCGGCGGTCCCGGCGGGCTCTCACCGCAGTGGCACAACCCCGGCCCACCGGCAACCGCTTTGCGCGGCGGACTGGGCGGGCCAGGCGGACCCAACGCCGGCTTCTCCGGACGAATCAACGGCCCTGGTGGACCTGGGGGCGCCTTCCGCGGAGCTTTCCGTGGTCCCGGCACCCCGGCCGCCGACTTCCGCGGGCCTTTCCGCGGTCCAGGTGGGCCGCGCGCCGATTTCCGTGGCGGATTCCACGTGCCGGGCACACCCCCGGGCAACTTCCGCGCGGCTCTACGCGGTTTCGGAGCCCCGCCTTTCGTGCGCTGGTTCGGGCCTCGTGGCGACTGGGGCATCAACTTGCGCGGACCAGGTTGGCCCCACGCGAACTTGAATTGGCGCTTCCACTGGCCTGGCGGCCCGGCATGGAACTTCCGGGGTGACTTCCGCGGCCCCGGCGCGCCACTGGGCAATCGGATCTGGGACGTCAGATTCCGCAGCCCCGGTCTGCATCTGCTACCGCCGCCATGGCACGGCGGTCCCGCACCATGGGGCTTAGGCCGGGCGCCTTGGGGTTGGGGGCCGCCACCGCCACCTCCCCTGGGTTGGGGTGCACCGCTGAGAAATGCATTGGCTCCCTACGGCGGCTGGGGACCGTGGCCACCACCGCGAGGTTGGGTGTCGCCGACCCTGAACTACCTCGGATTCCCGGTGGCGCCCGTGTGGGACCCCTACTACCTGCAGTGGGGCTTCTGGCTATACGGGGTGTGGGTTCCGCTGCAGCCGTACTGACACCGCGCGGACGGGCGACGTCACCAGCTGACGCCGAGCTGCTGGCAAGTGGCCAACGTGCCGCCGTAGGCGACGATGCTGTCGGTCCAGGCAGCCTCGTCATACTGCGTCCCTGCCCCGGGACGAACACTGGCCACGAACAACTGCATGTCATCGATATAGCGCTGCAGCGCGCGGGTTGCGAAGCGGGGCGGAGTGGCGTGCGCGTCGAGCGCCTGTTGCGTGCGCCGCGCCCAGTCTTGGGTATCGGTGACGAACTTCGGCAACGCGGCGTCTCGTTCGGGTGAACCCACCTCACCGGTGGCCAGGAACGCGTTGCTACGGTCGTCGTTCTCCTTCATGAGCGGTCCGATAGCTTGACACATCGCCTTGTCCGAAGCCGCCGCCGGCGCTGGAGTCGGTGTGCTCGCCGCTGGTGCGGGCTCGGGTTGGGTCAGCAGCGAAATCAACGACAGCACGAATGCCACTGCCGACAGCAGAACTGCCAGCACGATCCCTACCGTCTTCAGTGAGGGACGGCGACGTTGCCGGGGCCCGAGAGTGAAATCGGGCGCATTGCTCTCCTGCGGCGCAGTGGGCTCCTGCGGCAATCGGGGCTCATGCGGCACCGGCTCAGTCCGGGGAGCATCCGGATATCCGCCACCTGAGCGACGGGCGGGATCGAACTCACCACCGCGAGCGTTCATGGCCAATCAGTTTAGTCGGGGCCCAGCAGGATTGCGTCAGGCCTCGCGCCGGAGCGCGCCGACGAAAACGTTTCACGTTTTCCCGCGCTAGCCGGCGCGCGTAGCCTCGAAAGAGTCGGACCAGTGCCGACGCTCGTGTCCACAACCGTATAGAAGGAGCGATCCGATGACCGTGATGAAGGGTCTGGTGGCCGGTGGTCTGCTGAGCGTCTTCGCTTCGGCAATGATCGCGCTGCCCGTGGCCAACGCTGATCCCCAATGCGATCAGACCGTGGGTCAATCCATCGACTCGTACCTGAAGCGGCATCCCGACATCCAGCAGCGCCTGGCCGCCAGGTCGCAGGCCGAGGGCGGCAACGGCAACGTTCTCGACTATCTGAATCGGCATCCCGATGTGCGGCAGCATCTAATCGACCTGTCGCAGCAGTGCACCTCTTAGTGAGCGGGCCTCGTCGCTGAACGCCGTGGCCGACGCGCGGGAATGTTCGCCATTGACGGAAAAGTAGAACACGTTCTAGCGTCTAGTCGTGTTCACTCAACCCCTCACCGACGCGATCGCCGAGGCCGAGCAACTGGTGGCCGAAGCACCCCACATCGAGACGGAAGCCGACCTGCTGGAAGGGCTGCAGTACCTCGCGGGCTGCATCGCCGCCTGCACCCATCTGGCGTTCGACTACGAGCGCGATCATCCGTTCCTGCAGTCCGGCACCGGGCCGTTCACCAAGATGGGGCTGGACAACCCCGACACGTTGTACTTCGGCACCAGGGTGCATGCCGACCGCGACTACGTTGTCACCGGCCGGCGCGGGACCACCACTGACCTGAGCTTCCAACTGCTCGGCGGTGAGTACACCGACGACAACGTGCCGGCCAGCCAGGCCGCGTTCGACGACCGAGAACTCGACATTGCCGCCGACGGCAGCTTCGAATGGCGGCTGCGCCCCACCAGCCCAGGGCAACTCGTCATACGGGAGGTTTACGGCGACTGGTCCCAGCAGCGGGGCACACTGGCGATCTCCCGGCTGGATACCGCAGGCACCGCGCCGCCGCCGCTGACCCGGCAGACGATCGAAAAGCGTTACGCCACAGCAGGTAAGCAGCTGGTGAACCGGGTCAAAACCTGGCTGCAGTTCCCGCAGTGGTTCTACATGAACATCCCGGTCAACACGATGGTCGCGCCGCGGCTCACACCCGGTGGGCTGTCCACCCAGTACTCGTCCGCGGGCCACTTCGACCTGCACCCGGATCAGGCGCTGGTGATCACCCTGCCGGTGAGCGACGCCCCATACCTGGGCTTCCAGCTGGGCAGCCTCTGGTACATCTCGCTCGACTACATCAACCACCAGACATCGCTCAACGGCACTCAGGCACAAGCGGATCCGGATGGCAAGATCCGCATCGTCGTCGCAGAGCAGAACCCGGGCGTGACGAACTGGGTTGAGACCGTCGGACATCGACGCGGCTTCCTGCAGTTCCGGTGGCAACGGGTGTCCCGCCAGCTCACCGAGGACGACGGACCTACCGTCGAACTGGTCGACGTCGACGCGATCAGTGCCACGCTGCCCTACTTCGAGGACAACAAGATTTCCGAGGACGACTGGCGCGCGCGAATTGCGCTGCGTCAGCAGCAGATTGCGGCCAGGATGCTGGGGTGACCATGACAGGGTTGTTGGAAGGAAAGATCGTCGTCATCAGTGGGGTCGGGCCAGGGCTCGGCACCACGTTGGCGCACCGTTGCGCGCGCAATGGCGCCGACCTGGTGTTGGCGGCCCGCAGCGCCGACCGCCTGGACGACATCGCCAAGCAGATCACCGATACCGGGCGACGAGCGGTGGCGGTGCCCACCGACATCGTCGACGACGACCAGGTGAGCAATCTGGTCGAAGCGTCGTTGGCGGCCTACGGCAAGGTCGACGTGCTGATCAACAATGCGTTCCGAGTGCCATCGATGAAGCCGTTGGCGGGAACCACTTTCCAGCACATTCGCGACGCGATAGAACTGAGTGCACTGGGGGCGCTGCGGCTCATCCAGGGTTTCACACCGGCACTGACCGAGGCCAACGGTTCGGTGGTCAACGTGAATTCCATGGTGATCCGCCACTCTCAGGCCAAGTACGGTGCCTACAAGATGGCGAAGTCGGCCCTGCTGGCCATGTCACACTCCCTGGCCACCGAGCTGGGCGAGAACGGCATACGCGTCAATTCCGTTGCGCCGGGCTATATCTGGGGCGACACGTTGCAGGCTTATTTCGAACATCAGGCCGGCAAGTACGGCACCACGGTGGACCAGATCTACCAGGCCACCGCGGCGAATTCCGACCTCAAGCGGTTGCCGACCGAGGACGAGGTGGCCTCGGCGATCCTGTTCTTCGCCAGCGACCTTTCCAGCGGTATCACCGGGCAGACCTTGGACGTCAACTGCGGGGAGTACCACACATAATGGCTGATCGAACTGATGTAGGCACCGTCGAAGACCTGCACGCATCGGCCACCAAGCTGGTGGGCCTCGACGACTTTGGCAGTGACGACGACAATTACCGCGAAGCGCTGGGCGTCTTGCTGGACTCGTATAAACGCGAAGCCGGTCTCACGGTGTTGGGCAGCAAGATGAATCGGTTCTTCCTGCGGGGAGCGCTGGTGGCACGGTTGTTGTCCGAGGCGGCCTGGAAGCAATACCCGCAACACGCCGACGTGGTCATCGAGCGGCCGATCTTCGTCACCGGATTGGTGCGCACCGGGACCACTGCGCTGCATCGGTTGTTGGGTGCCGACCCGGCGCATCAGGGTTTGCACATGTGGCTGGCCGAGTTCCCGCAGCCCCGTCCGCCGCGCGACACCTGGGAATCCAATCCGATGTACCGCCAGCTGGACTCGCAGTTCACCCAGCACCACCAGGCGAACCCGGGTTACACCGGACTGCATTTCATGGCCGCCTACGAATTGGAGGAGTGCTGGCAGCTGTTGCGGCAGTCGCTGCATTCGGTGTCGTATGAAACGTTGGCGCATCTGCCCACCTATGCCCAGTGGCTGTCGCGGCAGGACTGGACGCCGTCTTATCAGCGGCACCGCAAGAATCTTCAGCTGATCGGACTCAACGACGCTGACAAGCGGTGGGTGCTGAAGAACCCCAGCCATCTGTTCGCGCTCGACGCGTTGATGGCAACCTATCCCGATGCGCTGGTGATTCAGACGCACCGGCCCGTCGAGACCATCATGGCGTCGATGTGTTCGCTGGCACAGCACACCGCCGAGGGCTGGTCGACGACCTTCACCGGTGCACAGATCGGCGCGGACGCCATGGAAACTTGGTCGCGCGGCTTGGAGCGGTTCAATGCCGCACGAGCCCAGTATGATTCGGCTCAGTTCTATGACGTCGACTACCACGACCTGATCGCCGACCCGCTGGGCACCGTGGCTGACATCTACCGTCACTTCGGCATCACACTGACCGACGAGGCGCGCCAGTCCATGGCCGAAATTCACGCCGAAAGCAAGAAAGGTGCACGTGCCCCGAAGCATTCGTACTCGTTGGCGGATTACGGGTTGACGGCCGAGGAAGTCAAAGAGCGATTCGCGGGGCTGTGAGCGGCCATCAAATCACAGCAGCACCAGCTGCACCGTTTTTGGCCGGTATAGGCAATGTGCCCGCCTCACAGCGACAAATGGCGGAACACTGAAGATTGTCGCTCGGAGGCGGGCAAAAAGTCACACCCTCCGGGAGTCGAGGCCCATGTGGCCAATGTGACTTCAGTCGTTGTCGCGGTGATTCAAGATGCCTTCGGCCACTGCGTGTTCGATGCTGTCACTGAGCCGGGGGCAGGTCCTGGTTCGAGCCGTATCTCCACCGGCGGCCCGTACCTCGGCGAAGTGCGCGCAGCGCTGCGATGCCTCCGAATTCCATTGCACCGCGGTGTGACCCGGCCCCAGCTTGCGCACCGTCACCGTGACATGACAGAACCGGCAGTCCACCGGTTGCAGGCCGGCGTTGAGGTAGCGTTCGCGTTCGGCGCGGCTGGCTTCGGCCACGGCGGCCGCGCGTTGCGGATCGTCGGCGAAATTTCTTGCCTTGGACCAGGTTCCGGATCCGCCGTCACTCGACGGCGCCTCGTCGTGGTCGTGATGATCGCCGTGCAGCAGCAGCATCGACCGGGCCAGCCGATCGACGTCCGGAATCTCCTGCTGCTCATCAGCCATGTCGGCTAGTGCTGCTCCGCGGGGACGTCTTCAGATTCCCGAGCCTTCAGGTTCTGCTCCACCTCGGCGTTCCAGAACTCGTTGGCGCGCGTCGTGTCAACCTCGATCTCAAAGCGCTCCACCATCTCTGGCTTGATGTCGGCAACGTCGACATAGAACTGCTGATACCAACGACGCAACTGGTAGACCGCGCCGTCCTCCTCGACCAGCAACGGGTTGTCGATGCGGGTCTTGTGTTTCCAGATCTCCACGTCTTGCAAGAAGCCCTTGCTGACGCCCTCGGTGAACACCCGGGACAGTTTGTCGGTCATCGCTTCGTCCATGCCCTTGGGCTTTTCGACGATGACGCCCCACTGCAACACGAACGAGTCCTGGGTCACCGGGTAGTGGCAGTTGATCAGGATCGATTCGGCCTTGTAACCGCCGTAGCTGTTGTGCAGCCAGTTGATCATGAACGACGGGCCGAAGTAGGACGCCTCGGAGTCCAGGTGCGCTTCGCCGTAGGAGGTGCCCAGGTCGTTGACGTCGGGCCGGCCGACGTTGTGCAGGTACTGCGAGGCGATGTGGCCTTCGAAGACGTTCTTGAAGTACGTCGGCAACCCGAAATGGATGTAGAAGAAGTGCGCCATGTCGGTGACGTTGTCGATGATGTCGCGGCAGTTCGAGCCCTCGATGAGGATTCGGTTCCAGCGCCAGTCGGTCCACTCACCACTGGTGTACTCGGGGATCTCGGGGATGCGGACGGCGGGGTCCGGCGGGTTGCCTTCGTGGTCGTGCCAGACGAACAGCAAGCCGCTGCGCACATCGGTGGTCCAGGAGCGGGTGCGCGCGGTCTTCGGGGTGCGCTTGGCGTACGGCACCAGCTTGCAGCGCCCGTCGCCGCCCCACCGCCAGTCGTGGAACGGGCAGGCGATTGCGTCACCTTTGATGGTGCCCTCGGACAGGTCACCGCCCATGTGCCGGCAGTAGGCGTCGAGAACCTTGAGCTCACCGTGGGAGTCTGCGAAGACCACCAGTTTGGTGCCGAACGCCTGGATAGGGTGCGGCTTGCCATCCAGGAAGTCCTTTGCCACTCCCAGGCAATGCCAGCCGCGGGCATATCGGGTCGGCAAGGTGCCGGAATCGATTTCCCGGATGCCGACCGCTGCACTGTCGGTACTCACCTGGTCACCTCCAAGTCGGTCTCTAACTAGAACACGTTACAGTTTTCCCGCAGGCGTGCGCAACGAGGCGGGTCTGGCCATGGAAAACGCCTGAAGGGCGGTATATCTAAACGATGCCACTGTTTGCTTTCGAGGGTCGCTCGCCGCGCGTCGATCCCACCGCGTTCGTGGCCCCGACCGCCACATTGATCGGCGACGTCATTATCGAGGCGGGGGCATCGGTCTGGTTCAACGCGGTCCTCCGCGCCGACTACGCGCCGATTGTGGTCCGCGAAGGCGCCAATGTGCAGGACGGATCGGTGTTGCACGCGCCGCCGGGCATCCCGGTCGACATCGGCCCCGGCGCCACCGTGGCGCATCTGTGCGTCATACATGGCGTGCACGTGGGCCCGGAAGCGTTGATCGCCAATCACGCGACGGTGCTCGACGGCGCGGTGATCGGCGCCCGCAGCTTGGTTGCGGCGCATTCGCTGGTGGTGGCCGGCACCAAGATTCCCGAAGGCATGCTGGTGACTGGCGCCCCGGCGCAGGTCAAGGGTCCGATCGCCGGAACCGGTGCGGAAATGTGGGTGAACGTCAACCCGCAGGCCTACCGAGACCTGGCGCAGCGGCATCTGGCGGGACTCGAGCCGATCTAGCGTTAGCCGGCGAGACGTACCTGCTGCGCGACCCAATTATCGATATATCCCATGGTGATCGGCAACGCCTCGCCGTGGAACACCAAGTGATCGGATCCCGGGATCTCGGCGTAGCTGGCGTTCGGATACCGGTTCGCGATCCGGCGTGCCAGTCGTGGCGGCACGATGCGGTCTTGTTCGCCGGCGATGACAAGCAGTGGCCCCGTAATCCGGCCGCGTTCGACCTCAGCCGCCCTGGCCCGGTCCAGCCACGGCATAGCAAGTTCGAAGAACAGGGCCCGGCCGGATTCGCAGACCAAGTCGTTAAATGCACCGCGCGCAACGTCTTCAGTTTGGGCGCCCGCCACGGCGCAGCGAAACCGCTGCCACGTCGGCGGATGGACTGGTTTCATCCATGGTCGCGGCTTGGCGGCGTGCACCATGGCGATCCCTAGTGTCGTCCGATTCAGACCAGACGGGCCCACCGGCGATGGGCAGGCGGCGATCACGCCGGCATGCGCGGTGCGACCGGCAACCAGCTGAACTAATAGACCGCCCAATGAGTGGCCGACCAGCAGCGCCGGGGAGTCCAGAGAGGAGACCAGCCCGGTGAGATCAGCTACGTAGTCGCGAACGCTCAGTCGCGCGATCTCCCTCGCGCCCTCGGCCAAGGGCAGTTGGTGATGCCGCAGCGTGGGAGTGTGGACGGTGAATCCGCGCTCCTCGAAAGCGGCCCGAGCGGGGGCCCATTGTGACCCCCGGCTCCACGAGCCATGGACCAGAACGACGTGCTTGGCGGACACATAGTCAAGAGTGACAGCAGATGTGTCGACTGTGAACTGCTAGATCTTGCGGGTGTTGGCCGCGGCGCGGTCCATCTCCCAATAGGCGCGCAGCGCTAGCAACTGGCCTTCGTCGTTGGCTTTGTAGGTGAACACGCCTTCGGCGGTGGTCTGGTAGTCGCCGGTCGTGATCAGGATGTGGCCGACGTTGGCTTCTTCGTTGCCGCACTGGAAGGTGTCGCGGAAGAAGAACTCGATTTTGTTGGTGGGGGCGATGGCCACGTCCCAGAATGCCGAAATGGCGTCCCGCCCCCGGTGTCCCTTGCCTTCGGGGTCGAAGACCGAAGGACCGATCGGGTCTTCGACGATCGCGTCGTCGGAGAAGACCGCCAGCCAGGCCTCCTTGTCGCGGGCCATGACCGCCTCGCGGGACCGGCGGCCGGCCTCGTGCGCGGGATGCCCGGTGGTGCTCACGAGTCCTGCCAGCCCGAGTGGATGTAGGTGTCGGCGAAGCGCTTCATCGAATCCTGCTTCTTGCCCAGGGGAGCGTCGAAGCTCAAGCCGTCGAAAATCCACGGGATGACGATGTTGTCGGTGACGCCGATTTCGGCGAGCTCGCGATGCCCGTCGACGCCGAACTTGTCGATGCAGACCGCCTGAAATTCGAAAGGCTGGTCGCCGCGGCCATATTCGGTGCGTAGCTTGTTGAGTTTGCCGATGGTTTCGGCGAGTTGCTCGCCGGTCATCATGGCGCTGGTCCAGCCGTCGCCGACGCGCGCCGCGCGGCGCAGCGCGACATCGGTGTGACCGCCGACGTAGAACGGCACCGGCTTGCTGGGCGCGGGGCTCATCTGCAACCGGTCGAAGTCGTAGAACTCCCCGTGGAATTCGACCATGCCGCCAGCGAGCACCAGCTTGATGACTTCGATCATTTCGTCGACCCGCGCGCCCCGACGCTTGTACGGCACCCCGCACCATTCGAATTCCTCAGGCGCCCAGCCGATCCCCACACCGAATCCGAAGCGGTTGTTGGTCAGGTTGGCCACCGAGCCGACCTGACGGGCCAGCAGCAACGGGTTGCGCGAGCCGAGCTTCATCACGTTGGTATAGAACCGCAGCTCGGTGGTCACCGCGCCCATCGCACCGGCGGCGATCAACGGGTCCACCCAGGGGGTGTTTTCGTCCCACATCCGCGACCCGTCGGGTGTGTAGGGGTAGTCGGCGGCCGCCTTCTCCATGTAGAACAGCGAATCGGGCAGCGCGATGCTGTCGAAACCGACTTCCTCTGCGGTCTTGGCGATCTCGACCAGCTGGTCGATCGGACCCATCGCGATGCTGCAGGTGTACTGCATCCGGCTCACGGCTTGTCCTTACCGACCACCCACATGGAGTAGTACTGCGACCCCCCGCCGTAAGCGTGGCCCAACGCCTTGCGCACGTTCGGAACCTGGTGATCACCGCCCTTGTCCATCACCTGGATGGCCGCTTCGGCGAAGCGGATCAAGCCTGACGCCCCAATCGGATTCGACGACAGCACCCCACCGGACGGGTTGACCGGCAGCCGCCCGCCGATGGCCGTCTCCCCGGCTTCGGTCAGCTTCCAGCCTTCTCCTTCGGCGGCAAAACCGAGGTTTTCCAGCCACATCGGCTCGAACCAGGAGAACGGCACGTAGATTTCGGCGGCATCGATCTCGTCGATGGGGCTGGTGATGCCGGCCGCCTTCCACAGCGCCGCGGCCGCGTCCCGACCGGCCTGGGGGCTGACCTGGTCGCGCCCGGCGTAGGCCAGCGGCTCGGTGCGCAGTGCGGTGGCGTGGATCCAGGCCACCGGACGGCCCTGTGCCAGTTGGGCGTCGGCGGTCTCCTCGTTGCCGATCACGACGGCGCAGGCGCCGTCCGACGAGGGGCAGGTTTCGTCGTAGCGGATGGGGTCCCAGAGCATGGGGGAGGACATCACCTTCTCCTGGGTGATGTCGGGCTGTTGTAGGTGCGCCAGCGGGTTGCGGCTGCCGTTGAGCCGGTCCTTGACCGCCACCATGGCCCCGATGTGTTCGGGAGCTCCCGCGCGCCGGATGTAGGCGCGCACATGCGGGGCGAAATACCCACCCGCGCCCGCGCCGACGGGTTTGATGAACGGGATGGGAATCGACAACGCCCACATGGCGTTTGACTCCGACTGCTTCTCCCAGGCCATCGCCAGCACGCGCCGGTACTTACCGGACTGCACCAGGCTGGCCGCGACGACGCCGGTGGAGCCGCCGACCGAACCCGCGGTGTGCACCCGGATCAGCGGCTTGCCGCTGGCGCCCACCGCGTCGGCCATGAACAGCTCGGGCATCATGACGCCTTCGAAGAAGTCGGGAGCCTTACCGACGACGACGGCATCGATGTCGTCGAAGGTGGACCCGGAATCTTCCAGTGCGCGGTCGATGGCTTCGCGGACCATCCCGTTCATCGACACGTCTTGACGTTTGGCGACGTACTTGGTTTGTCCGGTGCCAAGTACCGCGGCAAGCTGTGCCCCTGCGCCGGCCATCAGATCTTTCCTTCCATCACCGCGACCAGATTCTGTTGCAGCGCGGGCCCGCTGGTGGCATGTGCCAGCACCCGCTGCGCCGACCCGTTCCAGATGTGTTGTGCGGCAAAACCGATGCGTTCCAAGCCGGCGACGAACATGGGGTTGGCCGCCAGCGCGCCCCCGGAGGGGTTGATTTTCGTTGCGCCGGGCAGGTTGATGGCCTCGGCGATGATGAGGTGCTGGTGGGTGAAAGGGGCGTGCAGCTCGGCGACTTCGATGTTCTTGGTCTTCCCGCCAGTCGCCGCCTTCGCCGCTACCTGGGTGGACGGCGATTCGGTCAGGTCGCGCACACCCAGCGCCGGGGATTCGATGCGGTGCTCGATTCCGGTGATCCAGGCCGGGTTTTCGCGCAACTCGCGGGCCCGGTCATCGGCGGCGAGCACGATCGCCGCGGCCCCGTCGGTGATCGGGGCGATGTCGTGGCGGCGCAACGGATCGGCGAAGAACGGCCGCTCCAGCAGGTCGTCGAGACTGACCGGCGGCGGCTCGGAGTCGACCCGCGTCGCGTTGGCGAAGGATTCGAACGCCACGCGCGCCATCTGCTCGTAACTCCACTTGTCAGCGTCGAGCCCGATCCGGGCCTGCAACCCCGCCATCGACACGGAGTCGGGCCACAACGGCGCGACGGTGTAGGGGTCGGTCTGTCGCGACAGGACGCGGCGCAGGATGCCCGCCGAGGACTTGCCGAAGCCGTACACCAGCGCGGTGTCGACCTCGCCGGTGAGGATCTTGATGTAGGCCTCGTAGAGAGCCCAGGCCGCGTCCATCTCGACGTGCGACTCGTTGATCGGGGGCACGGCTCCAATCGAGTCGATGGCCGAGATGAACGAAAAGGCGCGTCCGGCAAGGTAATCCGAGGACCCGGAACACCAGAAGCCGATGTCGCCCTTGGTGATGCCGAGGTCCTCGTAAAGCTGTGCGAAGCACGGCATCAACATCTCGACGCCGTTGGTGGTGCCGTCGGTGCGGCGTACGTGTGGGGCGTGGGCAAAGCCGACGACCGCAACATTGCGAGCGCTCATTGGTAAGTAAGCCCTTTACAGGTGGTGGCGGTAGGTGTCGTAGTCGGCGTCGGGTTCGCCGGTAGGCCGGAAGAATTCGATGTTGTCGATACCGAATCCCCACTCCTCGCGCGGTTTCCACACCGCTTCCACGCGCATGCCCATCCGGACTTCATGCGCGTCGACGTCGGCGACCAGGTGCAGGAACGGGATGTCGGCGCCGTCGAGCAGCACGTAGGCCGCGACGTAAGGCGGCTTGATGCGCTGCCCCTGGAACGGGATGTTGATGATGGCGAACGTGGTAACCGTGCCCTTGTCCGGCAACTCGACGAACTCGGTGGTCGGTTGTCCGGTGGCGGGATCCGCGCCGTGCGGCGGGAAGTACACCTTCCCGTTTTCGCCGGTGCGGGCGCCCAGCAGTTTGCCCTCGGCAATGGCACGCAGGTAGGCGCTCTCCTCGTGCGAGGCGGTGTGCTGGATCGTCATCTGGATCGGCGTGATGATCATCGACACCGGGTCCTGGTCATTCGCCTGCTCGCTCACCGGTTCGGCGTCCCCGCCCAGGGCGAAGTAGGCGATGTCGGTGATGGCGCCCACCGTCTCGTCGGCCCAGTGCACGTGCACCCGGGTACCGCTCTTGATCGCCTCGGGCGAGCCCGCGTCAACCGCGTGCATCAGCGGGGTGTCGGCGCCGTCGAGTTTGATCAGCGCCCAGGCGAACGGTCGGTCCAGCGGCTGGCCTTCCAACGGCTCGGGCTGCCAGGTCCAGGAGACGACGGTGCCGACGCTGGACACCGGTACCATCTCGCCCAGCGGTTCGTAGGTAACCGGGTCATATTCCGCGGGTGGCACATGTACCCGGCCATCGGTTCCGCGTACTCCCAGAATGTGGCGGTCACGCAATGCGGTAAAGAATTTACCGAGCGTCGGACCCACCGAACGGGTGTAGTCGAAGGACAAGGTTAACGGCGCGGAAAGGGGCGGCTCACGGTGATCGATCAGGGTCGGGCCGCTCGAACTGGCTGTCACGCCTTCGAGTAGAACAGGTTCTAAGAACGGTTTCAACATCGGTTCGGATCGGTGTGTTCTCCCGCCGGGAAAGGTACTAATCATGAAGCTCGGGTTGCAGCTGGGGTATTGGGGCGCCAAGCCGCCGGAGAACGCGGGAGAATTCGTCGCCGCCGCCGAGGACGCCGGTTTCGACGCCGTCTTCACCGCCGAAGCGTGGGGCTCGGACGCCTACACGCCGCTGGCGTGGTGGGGCTCGTCGACGCATCGGGTGCGGCTGGGCACCTCGGTGGTACAGCTGTCCGCGCGCACGCCCACGGCCTGCGCCATGGCGGCACTGACACTGGATCACCTGTCGGGTGGCCGGCACATCCTCGGCCTGGGGGTGTCGGGTCCGCAGGTGGTCGAGGGTTGGTACGGGCAGTCGTTCCCCAAGCCGCTGGCACGCACCCGGGAGTACATCGACATCCTGCGCCAGGTGTGGGCCCGCGAGAAGCCGGTGACCAGCGACGGGCCGCACTACCCGCTGCCGTTGACCGGTGAGCGCACGACCGGACTGGGCAAGGCGCTCAAGCCGATTACCCACCCGCTGCGCGCCGACATCCCGATCATGCTGGGCGCTGAAGGCCCGAAGAACGTTGCGCTGGCCGCCGAAATCTGTGACGGCTGGCTGCCGATTTTTTACACACCGCGGATGGCCGACATGTACAACGAGTGGCTGGACGAGGGCTTTGCGCGGCCCGGCGCGCGCCGCAGCCGCGAGGACTTCGAAATCTGTGCGACGGCGCAGGTGGTGGTCAGTGACGACCGGGCCGCGGCGTTCACCGCGATCAAGCCCTACCTGGCGCTGTACATGGGCGGCATGGGCGCCGAGGACACCAACTTCCACGCCGACGTCTACCGGCGAATGGGATACGCGCAGGTGGTCGACGACGTCACCAAGCTGTTCCGGTCGAACCAGAAGGACAAGGCCGCCGAGGTCATTCCCGACGAGCTGGTCGACGACGCCATGATCGTCGGCGATCTCGACTACGTGCGTAAGCAAATCAAGGCCTGGGAGGCCGCGGGCGTGACTATGATGGTGGTCGCTGCCCGCAGTGTTGAGCAGGTCCGGGAGCTGGCCGCGCTCGTGTAGCGAGCCTTGCCAGGGGATTAGAACGCGTTCTAGATTGGCCGGGTGCGGTCAGATGGCGTGTGCGTCGCCGAAGGTCATCTCGACCTTCGCCGCCGACAAGGACGCCAACGCGCGTTTGGGCAGACCCAGGGACGCGAGTTCCTTGGCGTAAGGGTGCTCACCCAGGTGCATCCGGGCACCGCCGAGCCGGGCCCGCAAGCCCGACAACTTCATCTCCCAGGGAATCTCCCGGGTGACACCGTCCAGGTGCGAATACGTCTTGAGCACCTGAGCGCTGCCGGTGGGGACCGGCAGGCCGCGGCTGAACTCGATGCCCGCGATCAGTTGCCCGTCGGTGCTGACGTCGAAGCTGAATTTCTTGCCCTCGCGGACGCTGAACTCCGCCATGATCTTCGGGAAGCCCCAGATGGTGCGGCCCGCCTCGAGGGTGAACGACTGGTCCACCGGCAAGTGGTGGATGAACGCCGCAGCGCCGGCCAGCGCGCGCGGTCCGCGCGTCCGGACGCCGGGCGGGTTGACCATGACCGCGGTGCCGTATTCGTGGTACTTCCCGAGATCTCCGTCCACATAGCGCACCAGCAGCTGCATGACGATCGCCTTACCGGGCCGGTATTGGCACACCTCGAGCCCGCTGTAGTCGATGAGATGCTGCGCGGCGGCCGCGGGCACGGAGAACACCGCGGAATGAACGTTGGCGACGCGGATGCGGACCGGCATGGTGAGCACCGTGCCGGCGATCGTGTGTTGCGAGACAGGCATAACGCTCACTGTAAACCGGAGGAATGTGATGACTGAAGTGGTGGCCGAGGCCGCGGCAGAGACCAGGCCGGACGTCGACCTGACCGACGGCACCTTCTACGGCAGCCGGCAAGCGCGTGCGGCGTATCGCTGGATGCGGGCCAACCAGCCCGTCTTTCGCGACCGCAACGGCCTGGCCGCGGCGTCGACGTATCAATCCGTCATCGACGCCGAACGCCAGCCCGAGCTGTTCTCCAACGCCGGTGGCATCCGGCCCGATCAGCCCGCCATGCCGATGATGATCGACATGGACGACCCCGCACATCTGTTGCGCCGCAAGCTGGTCAACGCCGGCTTCACCCGCAAGCGGGTCAAGGACAAAGAGGAATCGATTGCCGCGCTGTGCGACACGCTGATCGACGCGGTGTGTGAACGGGGCGAATGCGACTTCGTCCGGGACCTGGCCGCGCCGCTGCCGATGGCCGTCATCGGCGACATGCTCGGGGTCCGTCCGGACCAGCGCGACATGTTCTTGAAGTGGTCCGACGACCTGGTGACCTTTCTGAGTTCCCATGTCTCCGAGGACGATTTCCAAGTCACCATGGATGCGTTCGCCGCGTACAACGAATTCACCCGGGCCACCATCGCGGCGCGCCGGGAGCAGCCGACCGACGACCTGGTCAGCGTGCTGGTGAGCTCGGAGGTCGACGGGGAGCGGCTCAGCGATGACGAGCTGATCATGGAGACGCTGCTGATTCTGATCGGCGGTGACGAGACCACCCGGCACACGCTCAGCGGCGGCACCGAGCAGCTGTTGCGCAACCGCGACCAGTGGGACCTGCTGCAGCGGGATCCGTCGCTGCTGCCCGGTGCCATCGAAGAGATGCTGCGCTGGACCGCGCCGGTCAAGAACATGTGCCGAATCCTGACCGCCGACACCGAGTTTCACGGCACCGCGCTGCGCGAAGGCGAAAAGATCATGCTGCTCTTCGAGTCGGCGAACTTCGACGAATCGGTGTTCACTGATCCGGAGAGATTCGACATTCAGCGAAACCCCAACAGCCACTTGGCGTTCGGCTTCGGCACGCATTTCTGCCTGGGCAATCAGCTGGCCAGGTTGGAACTGTCGCTGATGACCGCGCGGGTGCTGCAGCGGCTGCCGGATCTGCGGCTGGCCTCCGAGGACGCCTCGTTGCCGCTGCGGCCGGCCAACTTCGTCAGCGGGCTGGAGTCCATGCCGGTGGTTTTCACCCCGACCAAACCGCTGAGCTGAGTCGGTCTTGCGCCGAGCAGACGCAGAATCGCACAAATCGGGACCGAGGAATGTGATTCTGCGTCTGCTCGCGGGAGAGGGCTAGCGGTTCTGGAAGTTGGGCTTGCGCTTCTCGGCGAACGCGCGCGGGCCTTCCTTCGCGTCGTCGGACAGGAACACCTTGATGCCGATCTGGGTGTCGATCTTGAACGCCTCGTTCTCGTGCAGGCCCTCGGTCTCGCGGATGGTCCGCAGAATCGCCTGCACGGCCAGGGGCCCGTTGTTCTCGATCAATTCGGCGATCTCCATCGCCTTGGTCAGCGCCTGCCCGTCGGGCACGACGTGGCCGATCAGGCCCATCTCCTTGGCCTCGGGCGCGGTGATGTGCCGGCCGGTCAGCAGCAGGTCGCAGGCGACGGTGTAGGGGATCTGGCGCACCAGTCGCACCGCCGAGCCGCCCATCGGATACAGGCTCCATTTGGCCTCGGAGATGCCGAACTTGGCGCTTTCGCCGGCGATCCGGATGTCGGTGCCCTGCAGGATCTCAGTGCCGCCCGCGATCGCGGGTCCTTCCACTGCGGCGATCAGCGGCTTGGTCAGGCGGCGACCCTTGAGCAGAGCGTCGATGCGTGAGGGGTCGTAGCTGCCGTCCTTGAAGGACTCACCCGGCGGCTTTTTGGTTGCCGCTTTGAGGTCCATGCCCGCGCAAAAGTAGCCACCGGCGCCGGTGAGGATGCAGCAGCGGATGTCCGGATCGTTGTCGACACGATCCCAGGCCTGCACCATGATTTCCATCATTTCGGTGCTCAGGGCGTTGCGGGCATGCGGGCGGTTGAGGGTGACGATCAGGGTGTGACCCCGTTGTTCCACCAGGGCATCGGCCTCGGTAGACCCCGCTTCGGTGTTTGCTGGCGCTGTGTCATTCTCCGGTACCACGGCGACCGCCTTTCGCACGACAGTGGGCATGAGCTTGTCAAGAAATGTAACACGTTCTAATTTGGTGGCCGTGGCCCTGAATATTGCTGATCTCGCTGAGCACGCCATCGACGCTGTGCCGGACCGTGTCGCCCTGATCTGCGGTGACGAGCAGTTGACCTACGCCGAGCTGGAGGAGAAGGCCAACCGCCTCGCCCACTACCTGCTCGAGCAGGGCGTCAAGAAGGACGACAAGGTCGGACTGTACTGCCGCAACCGCATCGAGATCGTCATCGCGATGCTCGGCATCGTCAAGGCCGGCGCCATCCTGGTCAACGTCAACTACCGCTACGTCGAGGGAGAGCTGCGCTACCTGTTCGACAACTCCGACATGGTGGCCCTGGTGCACGAACGCCAGTACTCCGACCGGGTCGCCAACGTGTTGCCCGAAACTCCCAACGTCAAGACGATCCTGGTCGTCGAGGACGGCAGCGATCTGGACTACCAGCGCTACGGCGGCGTCGAGTTCTACTCCGCTTTCGCCGACAGCTCACCGGAGCGGGACTTCGGCGAGCGCAGCGCCGATGACATCTACCTGCTCTACACCGGCGGCACCACCGGGTTCCCCAAGGGCGTGATGTGGCGCCACGAAGACATCTACCGGGTGCTGTTCGGCGGAACCGACTTCGCCACCGGGGAATTCATCGCCGACGAGTACGACCTGGCCAAGGGCGCCGCGGCGAATCCGCCGATGGTCCGCTACCCCATTCCGCCGATGATCCACGGCGCGACGCAGTCGGCGACCTGGATGTCGATCTTCTCCGGCCAAACCACCGTCCTGGCACCGGAATTCAATGCCGACGAGGTGTGGCGCACGATTCACACCCACAAGGTGAACTTGCTGTTCTTCACCGGCGACGCGATGGCCCGCCCGTTGCTCGATGCGCTGCAGAAAGAAAACGACTACGACTTGTCGTCGCTGTTCTTGCTGGCCAGTACCGCGGCGCTGTTCTCACCGAGCATCAAGGAGAAGCTGCTCGAATTGCTGCCGAATCGGGTCATCACCGATTCCATCGGTTCCTCGGAGACCGGCTTCGGTGGCACCAGCATTGTCGCCGCGGGCGCGCCGCACAGCGGTGGGCCACGGGTGTCGATCGACCACCGCACCGTCGTCCTCGACGAGGACGGCAACGAAGTCAAGCCCGGCTCGGGCGTGCGCGGATTCATCGCGAAGAAGGGCAACATTCCCGTCGGCTACTACAAGGACGAGAAGAAGACCGCCGAGACGTTCAAGACGATCAACGGTGTGCGCTACGCGATCCCGGGCGACTACGCGGTGGTCGAAGAGGACGGCACCGTGACCATGCTGGGCCGCGGCTCGGTGTCGATCAACAGCGGCGGGGAGAAGATCTACCCCGAAGAGGTCGAGGCGGCGTTGAAGGGGCATCCCGACGTGTTCGACGCTTTGGTCGTCGGTGTGCCGGATGCGCGGTACGGCCAGTGTGTGGCCGCCGTCGTGCAGCCCCGCGAGGGGTCGCGGCCGTCGCTGGCCGATCTCGACCGGTTCGTCCGTTCCGAGATCGCGGGATACAAAGTGCCACGCAGTCTTTGGCTGGTCGACGAGGTGAAGCGTTCTCCTGCCGGCAAGCCGGATTACCGTTGGGCCAAGGAGCAGACCGAGGCGCGTCCTGCCGACGACGTGCATGCCGCTCACGTGGCAACCGGTGCCTGACAGGGACTTCGTCAAGCAACACCCGGGTGCGCCCGCCGGTTATTTCGCCTGGGAAGCCGCAGGTCTGCAATGGCTTTCCGCCGTCGAGGGCGGGGTGCCCTGCGCCGAGGTGGTGGCGGTCGATTCGGCGCGTCTGACGTTGCGGCGGCTCGATTCGACGGCTCCGACGGTCGGCGCCGCGCACGCGTTCGGCAGCAGGCTGGCCGTCACCCACGACGCGGGCGCTGCGGCGTTCGGCGCCGCACCCGACGGATGGGACGGGCCGGGCTTCTTCGGTCCGCTGTCCCAACCGCTGCCCATGTCCGTGCGCCAGCACCGACGCTGGGGTGACTTCTACGCCGAGGAGCGACTGGCCCCCATGGCCGACCTCGCGGCGGCGCGTTTGGATGCTGCGACCCGCACCGCGATCGAGGCGGTGATGAGCCGATGCCGCAACGGCGACTTCGACGACGACGACCAACCGGCGCGCCTCCACGGTGACCTGTGGGGCGGCAATGTCATGTGGACGCCCGACGGGGTGGTCCTGATCGACCCGGCCGCTCACGGCGGTCACCGCGAGGCCGACCTCGCGATGCTGGCCTTGTTCGGCTGCCCGCACTACGAGGCCATCATCGACGGATACCAGCTGGTGCGACCACTGCGGGCGGGTTGGCGAGGCCGGATCGGGCTGCACCAGCTGTTCCCGCTGCTGGCCCACGTCGTGCTGTTCGGCGGTGGGCATGCGCAGCGGACCAGTGTGGTCGCGCGGGCCGTGCTGGACGTCTGACCGCCGGGCGCCATCGGTAGGGTCGAAGCCGCGATGACGATCGACGTGTGGATGCAGCACCCGACGGCGCGGTTCCTGCGCAGTGACATGCTTGCCTCGCTGCGGCGCTGGACCGGGGACGTTATGCCCGACTCCGACGTTCCCCTGCAGGTGACGATCGCGGCGATGGATGCCGCCGATGTCAGCCTCGGACTGCTGAGCGCCTGGCGCGGGCCGAACGGCCAGGACCTGATCTCCAACGACGAGGTAGCCGAGTGGGTGGCCACTCATCCGGACCGCTTCGCGGGCCTGGCTACCGTCGACCTCGACCGCCCGATGCAAGCGGTCCGCGAGTTGCGTCGCCGCCTGAGCGAAGGATTCGTCGGCCTGCGAGTGGTGCCCTGGCTGTGGGGAGCCCCGCCCACCGACCGGCGCTATTACCCGTTGTTCGCCCAGTGCGTGGAGTCCGGCGTGCCGTTCTGCACGCAGGTCGGGCACACCGGCCCGCTGCGGCCCTCGGAGACCGGCCGCCCCATTCCCTACATCGACCAAGTGGCGCTGGACTTTCCGGAGCTGGTGATCGTGTGCGGGCACGTCGGTTATCCGTGGACCGAGGAGATGGTCGCGGTGGCCCGCAAGCACGAGAATGTCTATATCGATACCTCCGCTTACACCATCGCGCGGTTGCCCGAAGAGTTGATCAGGTTCATGAAAACCGGTACGGGGCAACGCAAGGTCTTGTTCGGCACCAACTATCCGATGATCACCCACGCACACGCCCTGGCGGGTCTGGGCGATCTCGGGCTCAGCGACGAGGCATGTCGAGACTTCCTGCGCGGCAACGCCGAGCGCGTCTTCAAGATGGGGGCCAGATCATGAACGGTGCTCAAGCGCTGATCAACACGTTGGTCGACGGCGGTGTGGACGTGTGTTTCGCCAACCCCGGCACCTCGGAGATGCACTTCGTCGCGGCCCTGGATACCGTAGCCGAAATGCGCGGTGTACTCACTCTTTTCGAGGGAGTGGCCACCGGAGCGGCCGACGGCTATGCGCGCATCGCCGGGCGTCCTGCCGCGGTGCTGCTGCACCTGGGTCCAGGGTTGGGCAACGGCCTGGCGAATCTGCACAACGCACGTCGCGCTCGGGTGCCGATGATCGTCGTGGTCGGCGATCACGCCACCTATCACAAGAAGTACGACGCCCCATTGGAATCCGATATCGATGCGGTCGCCGGCACGGTCTCGGGTTGGGTGCGCCGCACGCAGGCCGCCGCTGACGTCGGTGCCGACGCGGCCGAGGCGGTGGCCGCCAGTCGCGCCGGCTCCGAGATCGCGACGCTGATCCTGCCCGCCGACGCATCCTGGTCCGACGGCGCTCAGGCTGGGATTCCGGTTGCGGCGCAACCGGTTACAGCCGCTGAGGACGCCGCGGCGGTGGCCAAGTTGCTGCGCTCAGGTGAGCCGACGACCATACTGATCGGGGGAGACGCTACTCATGGCCCGGGGCTGGCGGCGGCGACGCGCATTGCCGCAGCGACCGGGGCGCGGTTGTTGTGCGAGACGTTCCCGACCCGGCTCGAGCGCGGCGCCGGCGTGCCCGCGATCGAACGGCTGGCCTACTTCGCCGAGGCGGCCAGCGCCCAGCTGGATGGCGCGAAGCATCTGGTCCTGGCCGGAGCCAAGTCGCCGGTGTCGTTCTTCGCCTATCCGGGTGTGCCCAGCGATCTGGTGCCCGCCGGGTGCGACGTGCACGTGCTCGCCGAATACTGCGGCGCAGCAGACGCCTTGACCGCTTTGGCGGATGAACTGGCACCGGGGACGACGGCAGCGGTGGCGAGCGAGTCGCGTCCGCAGCTACCGGCCGGTGCGTTGACGTCCGCGTCGGCGGCCGAGGTGATCGGCGCGCTGTTGCCCGACCGGGCGATCGTCGTCGACGAGTCGAACACGTCGGGTCTGTTATTGGCCCAGGCCACCGCCGGGGCGCCGGCCCACGACTGGTTGACACTGACCGGGGGAGCGATCGGCTACGGCATCCCGGCCGCGGTGGGCGCCGCGGTGGCCGCACCCGACCGTCCGGTGCTGTGCCTGGAATCCGATGGTTCGGCGATGTACACGATCTCGGGGCTCTGGACGCAGGCGCGCGAGAACCTCGACGTCACCACCGTGATCTACAACAACGGCGCTTACGACATTCTGCGGATCGAGTTGCAGCGCGTCGGCGCCGGATCCGCTCCCGGACCCAAGGCGCAGGATCTGCTCGACTTATCGCGCCCCACAATGGACTTCGTCAGGATCGCCGAAGGCATGGGGGTTGCGGCGCGGCGCGCGACCACCGCCGAGGAATTCGCCGACGCGCTGCGGGCGGCGTTCGACGAACCCGGCCCGCACCTGATCGACGCGGTGGTGCCCTCACTGCTGGGCTAAGGCCGCCGTCACCCGGCCGAGGGACTCTGAATTCTCGCCGCTCGGGAAAGGCATGCTGCCCGTGCGTCCACTCCACGGCCTTGGAGGTGACGTGAACCACACGGTCGACAGCCGATCGGTATCGTCGTACCGTATGGACGTACTTCTAGCGCGGCTCGACCGAGAAGACCTCGAAGCTGCCCCAGACGTTCGGCATCGGCGACGGTGAATGCGACGTCGTCGGTACCCGGACGTAACGACGAGGAGGCCGAAGAATGCGGATCCAATCGACCGATTCGACACAGGACAGCACCCGCGACGACCACGACGAGGTGTTCCGGCTGATCTTGGCCGGCTACGGGGCGCAGGTAATTCGGACGCTGGCGGGCCTTTCTGTCGCCGAACAGCTCGAGATCGGCGGGGCGTTGACCGCCAGACAGATAGCCGTGCAGGCCTCCAGCGATCCCGGCATGACCTTCCGGGTGCTGCGCGCCGGTGTCGCGCTTGGGTTCCTGACCTACGATCCGGTTGCCGAGGCCTTCGGCCCGACCTCTCGGCTCGGCATTCTGCACAAGGATTCGCCCTTCACCCTCAAGCACTATGCCCAGGCGGCCGGCGGCCCCGCATTCTGGCACACCTCGCTGCGGTTGCCCGATGCCGTGCGGCGGGGCCGCAATTACGTCGAAGAGGCGCTGGGCGGGGGATTGTGGGAGTTCTACGCACACAACGACTACGAGGCCCGCATGTTCCGCGCGGCGATGACCGATGTGTCCACCCCCGTGGTCCGCGAGGCAGTGTCGGCGATAGAGGCCCCAGACAACGGATATGTCATCGATGTGGGGGGCGCTAGTGGAGCGTTCGTTTCTGAGCTGTTGCAGCGCAATCCGCGCCTCACCGGTGCGGTGCTGGACCTTCCACAGGCCATGGCGGGCGTGGTCGAACAGGCCGACCGCTGCGGGTTAGGTGAGCGGATGAAGGGTATCGTCGGCGACTTCTTCGAGTCGGTCCCGGCCGCCGACCTCTACTTGCTGAAGTACATCCTGCACGACTGGAATGACGAATCGTGCATCGAAATATTGTCCAATGTCCGTCGCGCCATGAATCCGGGCGCTCGGCTCTTCATCGTCGAGGCGGTGTTGGACGACCAGGACGCGTCAGCGCATGCGGCACTGTTGGACATGGTGATGTTGGTCTGCCTGCCCGGCCGGGAACGTGACTTGGGTGAATTCGAAAGACTCGTGCGCGCAGCGGGTTTGGAGATTTGCTGCATCACAGCGCTACGTCGCCCGTACCACTTGATCGAGGCCGTGGCGAGTTGACGCGTGCGCACCACGCGGTTGCCATGGAATTACCGGCCGCGGAAAATTCTGCAGCCGAACGTGACGATCCAGGGGAGCGAATGACGTGCGCACCGGCGACGACACCTGGGACCGGACTGCCAAAGTGGGCGCGACTGCCACCCTGGTGACCGCGGCCCGGGCCGCGGCACTGTGCACGCCTAGGCGGCATTGCGCAGATTCGTCGATGCGGGAACATCGAGCGCCAGAATGGTTGGGCGCAAAAGTATTCGGCTCCGCGAGGTCGATGCGGTTCGGGCACGTCGACCCAGCGGCCGGCAAGCGCTCAGTAACGGGCCAGCCCGGGAAGGCGGCTGAGAATCCAATCGGTCAGCGCATCGGCCACCTCGACTCCCGTTTCGTATGCACCGTCATCGGCTTCGGCGGCCAGCGCCACGCCCCAGTGCCCGGCCTGGGTGTGGACCATCCCAAATTGCCGGATCAGGTACTCACCGTGCACGCCCGGTCCCCACCCGCCTTTCGCGGCGAAACCTTTGGCGGCAAGCCCCCATCGATGCCCAGGGGTGAGGTTGCCCATCAGTTCGATGACGTCCTCGGCATCGGGAATCGACGGCAGTTCTGCGGCAAAACGGGCTTGCCGCTGTAGCGTCCACAACGTCTGGCCGAACGGCGTGTAACCACGCCGGAGCCGGCGAGATTCCACCACGGTGGCGGTGTCACCACCCTCGGCGATGACGCCTTGCACCTTTCGCGCGGCACTGATCGGATCCCCAAGAAGGGACCACATTTCCTCGGAGGACTGATTGTCGGATTCGGTAATCGCCTTGGACACCAAATCCTTTGCTTGTAACCAGTCGGTGCGCAAGGCGGCGATCGCCAACGGCACCTTGATGGTCGACCACGCCACGCCGGACCACCAACGGCCGAGCGAGTAGGTGCGATCCGGACGGGCGATCGCGATGCCAACGCGTGCGGGCACCGCTGCCGAAAGCTGTTGGAAGCTTGCTTCCAGCGCGAGCTCAAGGGGACGGTGATTCATAGTTCAGCGGTGAATCCGCCACACCGGCTCGCCGCACTCGACCCCTTCGGCCACCAGCTGTCGCTTGAGCACCTTGAACGTTACGGTGCGGGGTAGCTCCGTGCTCACCCGCACATACGACGGCCATTGCTTGGGTCCGAGGTCTGGCTGCTCGGCCAGAAACGCCCGGAACTTGTCGGCGTCGAATTCCGCACCGGGCGCCAACACCAGCGCGGCCATCACCTGGTCGCCGACGACCGGATCGGGCACCGGGTACACCGCCACCTCGCTCACGCCTGCACAGCGTAGCAAGACCCGTTCGATGGGCGCGGTGCCGAGATTCTCCCCGTCCACCCGCATCCAATCACCCAGCCGGCCAGCGAAATACACGTATCCCGCGTCATCCCGGTATGCCAGATCCCCGCTGTGGTAAACGCCGCCGGCCATCCGCTCGGCCTCGGCCGCCTCGTCGTTGTAATAACCCTCGAAGCGGCCCCGCCCGGCGGTATTCACCACCTCGCCCACCACGCCGGCCGGGCACGGCTCACCGGTGTCGGGGTCGACAATGTCGATCCCGTCCGGCAACGGGCCCAGCGAGCCCGGCGGCGTGTCGGGGGTCCGGGCGATGGCTACCCCGCCCTCGGTGGAACCGAAGCCGTCCTGCACCACGCAGCCGAACCGGCGCGCGAACCGTTCGAGGTCAGCGGCCACCCCTTCGTTGCCATACACCGCGCGCAGCGGATTGTCCGCGTCGTCGGGTCGTTCGGGCGTGGCCAGCACGTAGGACAGCGGCTTGCCCACATAGTTGGCGTAGGTGGCGCCGTACCGGCGCACGTCCACCAGGAACTGCGACGCGGAGAACTTGCGCCGCAACGCCATCGAGCCGCGGCATGCCGCGGCCACCGCCCAGCCGACGAGCACGGCGTTGGAGTGGAACAGCGGCATCGACACGTAGCAGACGTCGTCGCGGCCGAGGGTAAAGCGCTGCGTCATGGTCGCCCCGGCGATCGCGACTTTGCTGTGACTGCACTTGACCGCCTTCGGGTCACCGCTGGTGCCCGAGGTGTAGATGAGCATGAAAAGGTCTGCCGGCGAAGCGGATTGGAATTGCACTTCGGCGTCGCGGTGTGCGCCAACCTCCTCGGCCCACGCGGCGGAGTCGACGTCGACGTGGTCGATGCCTTCGAACGTGACCGCCGATGCCGAGTCAGCCAGCACCACTTGGCAGTCGGCGTGCTCGATATCGCGGACCAGCGCCGCGCCACGGCGCACCGGGTTCAATCCCACCGGGATGATCCCCGACAGCCCGGCAGCGACCAGTACGGCCGAGAAGAACGGTGTGTTCTGCAGCAACACCCCGACATGTGGCGGACGCGCCGGGTCGAGCCGTTCGCGCAGTGCGGCGGCGATCGCGGCGCCGTGCCGCAGGTGCTCGCGCCAGCTGACGAAGGAGTCCTCGAAGTAGATTCCGCGGTCGTCGATCTCGGCCAGCGGCATCAGCAGCTTGGTGACGGTCAGGTCATCCATGGGCCGTCTCCCGCCGCCGCGACCGTGAAGCTGCCTTCACGTTCGAACATGAGCGTGCGCCTGGCTTCACGCTCGCCGGCCGATTAAGCGGGCGTCTCGGCCAGTTCACGGCCGATGCGGCGCAACTGCCCGGTAGCTCCGCCGAGGGCGAACTCGATCTCCTTGGCGGCCAGAAAGTAACGGTGCACCGGATGGTCGGTGTCCACCCCAACACCGCCGTGCACGTGCACGATGGTGTGCGCCACCCGATGTCCGGCGTCGGCCGCCCAGAACGCCGCACTGGCGACGTCGATGTCCGCGGGCACATCTTCTGACACCCGCCACGCCGCCTGCGTCAGCGTCAGCCGCAACCCTTTGACGTCGATATACCCGTCGGCCAGTCGCTGCGACACCGCCTGGAAAGAGCCGATCGGGCGGTCGAATTGCTCACGGGTGCGGGCATATTCGGCGGTCATCTGCAGGCCCCGCTCCAGCACGCCGAGCTGATAGGCGCTGCGGCCCAGCGTGGCAAGGGTACTCAGCCAGGTGACGACCTCGCCGCCGCCGACGCGGCGCGCACCGTCGACCGCAGTGCCGTCCAACGCCAGATGCCCGACGCTGCCCAATCCCGTCGTCTCCAGGGGGGTCACCGTAACCCCGGGGTCGGCGGCGGAGATCAGGAAAACCGCGGTGCCGGAATCGGTTTCAGCTGGCACCAGGAAAGCGTCCGCAACCGGACCGTACGCCACCTGGGTGCGCGACCCGGTGAGCCGGAAGCCGTCCCCGGCGCTGACGGCCTGCACCGGGCCTTCCCCCATCTCAGCCTCGAGTGCGACGGTGAGGACCTTCTCGCCCTTGACCGCAGGCACACCCCAGTCCTGTTGCAGCTCTTCGGAACCGAACCGGGCCAAGGCCCCCGAACCCAGCACCACCGACTCCAGGTACGGCACGGCGGCCAGCTGGTGGCCCAACGCGACCAGGATGGCAACCTGCTCGAGCCCGCCGAAGCCATCACCACCGAGCGCCGGCGCCGCCGCGGACGTCAGGATGTCGGAATCGACGAGCTTGCTCCACAGCTTGCGATCGAATCGTTGGTCCAGCCCGTCCAGCTCGCGGTGATGCTCGGGGGTGCACACCGAGTCGACGATGGTGTCCACCAGGCCACCGAGGTCGTGCGCGGCTTCGGTTGTCGTGAAATCCATGGTTACCAGTCCTTCTCGATGGTCAGCGGCTGGCCCGCGGCAACCCCAGCGCGACCATGCCGATGATGTCGCGCTGGACTTCGTTGGTTCCGCCGCCGAAAGTCAAGATCAGGCAGGCCCGGTGCATGCGCTCGACCCGGCCACGCAGCAGGGCTCCGGGGGAGTCCTGACGCAGTGTGGCTCCAGTGCCCAGCACCTCCATCAGCAACCGGTAAGCCTCGGTGGCCAACTCGGTGCCGTACACCTTGGCGGCCGACGCATCCGCCGGCGACAACGATTCGCTGTGCGACGACGACAGTTCCCAGTTGATCAGCTTGAGAACTTCCGCTTTGGCGTGCACCCGGGCCAGGTTGATCTGCACCCATTCCGAGTCGATGACTCGGGCACCGCCGAAATCTTTGGTGTTCTGCGCCCATTCGCGTACCTCGCGCAGCGCCAAGAAGATCGGTGCCGACGAGACCAGGGCGACGCGCTCATGGTTGAGCTGATTGGTCACCAGCTTCCAGCCGCCGTTCTCCTCACCGACCAGATTGGTCACCGGGACCCGCACATCGGAGTAGTAGGTGGCACTGGTGTCCGGACCGGCCATGGTATGCACCGGCGTCCAGGAGAAGCCCTCCGCGGTCGTCGGCACGACCAGCATGGATATCCCGCGGTGCTTCTTGGCCTCGGGGTTGGTGCGCACCGCCAGCCAGACCCAGTCGGCGTAGGCGATCAAGCTCGTCCACATCTTCTGGCCGTTGATCACGTAGTCATCGCCGTCGCGGACCGCGGTGGTGCGCAGGTTCGCCAGGTCGGTGCCCGCACCCGGCTCGGAGTAGCCGATCGAGAAGTGCAGTTCCCCGGCAGCGATCTTGGGCAGGAAGAACTTCTTCTGCTCGTCGGTGCCGAAGGCCATGATCGTCGGCGCCACGCTGTTGATGGTCAGAAACGGCACGGGCGCGCCGGCCAGGGCGGCCTCGTCGGTGAAGATCAGCGAGTCCATCGGCGAGCGGTCCTGGCCGCCGTACTCCTTGGGCCAGTTCAAGGTGAGCCAGCCGTCCTTGCCCATCTGCGCGACGGTCTCGCGGTAGACGTTGCCCGTTCCGTACTCGCCCTGCACCGAACTCAGGGCCTCGCGGCGCTCCGGCGTCATGAGCGTGGTGAAGTACGACCGCAGCTCGCGACGCAGCTCCTCCTGTTCAGGGGTGTAACTGATGCGCATGCTGCCGCCTCCGGTCAACCGATGTACACGTCGCCAGCCGCGATGAAGCACGCCGGCGGCTACCCATTCGTCATCCCGGTTGTAACACGTTCTAGTCTGGGAATCCAGCGACCGTATCGTCAGACGTACCGGAGCCCTAGGGTGTTGCTACATACTGATCCCCAGACGGATGAGTTGGACAAGGCGTGTTTCCTAACTCCCAGCCCTGGTTCAAGGAGGATGCCGTGCGAGTGAAAGTGGACCGTGACCGTTGCGAAGGTAACGCCGTATGCGTGGGAATCGCGCCGGATATCTTCGATCTGGACGACGAGGACTATGCGGTCGTGAAGACCGATCCGATACCCGCCGACCAGGAAAATCTGGCCGAGCAATCGATCGCCGAATGCCCTCGCGCCGCGCTGTTGCGCCAGGACTGACCCGCGCCTGACCTGAAACTAGAGGTATTCATAAATTGACTAGGCCAAATGGCAGCACCAACGTGACCGATCTGTCCGGAAAGGTCGCGGTGGTGACCGGCGCGGCCGCCGGTCTGGGCCGCGCCGAGGCGCTCGGCCTGGCCCGCCTGGGCGCCACCGTCGTCGTCAACGACATCGCCCAGGCCCTGGATGCCTCCGGCGTCATCGACGAAATCAACACGACCGGCGCCAAGGCGATCGCGGTGGCCGGTGACATCAGTCAGCGCGCCACCGCCGACGAACTCGTCGCCACCGCAGACGGGCTCGGCGGCCTGGACATCGTGATCAACAATGCCGGCATCACGCGCGACCGGATGCTGTTCAACATGAGCGACGAAGACTGGGACCAGGTCATCGCCGTGCACCTGCGCGGGCACTTTCTGCTCACCCGCAACGCCGCGACCTACTGGCGCAGCAAGGCCAAGGAAGCCGGCGGCTCGATTTTCGGGCGCATCGTCAACACCTCGTCCGAGGCAGGGCTGGTGGGCCCGGTCGGGCAGGCCAACTACGGCGCGGCCAAGGCGGGCATCATCGCCCTCACGCTTTCGGCCGCCCGCGCACTGGGCCGCTACGGGGTCTGCGCCAACGCGATCTGCCCGCGGGCCCGCACCGCCATGACCGCCGAGGTCTTCGGTGACGCCCCAGAAGTAGAGGAAGGCCAGATCGACCCGCTCTCGCCGGAGCATGTGGTGAACCTAGTCCAATTTCTGGCCTCTCCGGCGGCCGCGGAGGTCAACGGCCAGGTATTCATCGTGTACGGTCCACGCGTAACCCTGGTGGCCGCGCCGACCGCGGAGCATCAGTTCAGCGCCGAGGGCGCCGCGTGGGACCCGGCCCAATTGAGCGCGACCCTCCAGGAGTACTTTGCTGGCCGGGACCCAGAAGTGAACTTTGCCGCCACCGCTTTGATGGGTTAGTAGGCGTCGCCGGGGGGCCAGCGGACGCCTGCAAAACACCCCGCCAGCAGCTAGAACACGTGTCAGAAATGGAGCACAACAGGTGGCTTAACCAGCGAAATTAACGGTATGGCCGCAATATGCTGATCGTTGACACGGCGAAGTCGTTCTGAGTTAATATGAGCCGGCTCACACCCGAGCTACACGCGATCCCTGGTCGGGCACAGGGCATTCACAGACTTCGCCGCGAGCACAAGACGGGGGGACCGGGTTGATCCAACAGCTTGCCGTTCCGGCTCGCGCTGTCGGCGGATTCTTCGAGATGTCGATCGACGCGGCCCGCGCCACGTTCCGGAGGCCTTTCCAGTTCGGTGAATTTCTGGACCAGACGTGGATGATCGCTCGCGTGTCGCTGGTGCCGACCCTGCTGGTGTCCATCCCGTTCACCGTGCTGGTCGCCTTCACCCTCAACATCCTGCTGCGCGAGATCGGGGCGGCCGACTTGTCCGGCGCGGGAACGGCCTTCGGCACCATCACCCAGTTGGGTCCGGTGGTGACGGTGCTGGTGGTGGCCGGTGCCGGTGCCACCGCGATCTGCGCTGACCTGGGCGCGCGCACCATCCGCGAAGAGATTGACGCCATGCGGGTGCTGGGCATCGACCCGATCCAGAGGTTGGTGGTGCCCAGGGTGCTGGCGTCCACGGTGGTGGCGCTGCTGCTCAACGGTCTGGTGTGTGCGATCGGCCTGTCCGGCGGGTACGTGTTCTCCGTCTTTCTGCAGGGGGTCAACCCGGGCGCGTTCATCAACGGGCTGACGGTGCTGACCGGGTTGCGCGAACTGATCCTGGCCGAAGCGAAAGCGCTGTTGTTCGGGGTGATGGCCGGGTTGGTCGGGTGTTATCGCGGCCTGACGGTCAAGGGAGGACCGAAGGGCGTGGGCAACGCGGTCAACGAAACCGTCGTCTATGCGTTCATCTGCCTTTTCGTCATCAATGTGGTCATGACGGCCATCGGCGTACGCATCTCCTCGAAGTAACGGCCGGAGACGATGAAGCGATGGTGAGCAAAGGATGAGTTACGACGCCACAATCCGCATTCGTCGGTTCATGTCGAGGCTGCAAGGGCCCGTCGACAGCTTTGGCGAGCAGGCACTCTTCTACGGCGAAACACTGCGGTACGTCCCGAACGCGATCACCCGCTACCGCAAGGAGACGATCCGCAACGTCGCCGAGATGACACTGGGTGCCGGGGCGTTGGTGATGATCGGTGGCACCGTGGGCGTCGCGGCGTTCCTGACGCTGGCCTCCGGTGGTGTCATCGCGGTGCAGGGTTATTCGTCGCTGGGCAACATCGGCATCGAGGCGCTGACGGGCTTCTTGTCGGCGTTCCTCAACGTCCGGGTTGTCGCGCCGGTCATCGCCGGCATCGCGCTGGCCGCCACCATCGGCGCCGGGGCCACGGCCCAACTGGGCGCCATGCGAGTCTCCGAGGAGATCGACGCCGTCGAATCGATGGCCGTGCACTCGGTGTCCTACCTGGTGTCGACGCGCCTGATTGCGGGCCTGGTCGCGATCATTCCGCTGTACTCGCTGTCGGTGCTCGCCGCGTTCTTCGCGGCCCGCTTCACCACCGTGTTCATCAACGGGCAGTCCGCGGGCCTGTACGACCACTACTTCAATACGTTCTTGATCCCGTCGGACCTGCTGTGGTCGTTCGTGCAGGCCATCGTCATGTCGATCGCCGTGATGCTGGTGCACACCCACTACGGCTACAACGCCAGCGGCGGCCCGGTGGGCGTCGGCATCGCCGTCGGCCAGGCCGTGCGGACCTCACTGATCGTCGTCGTGGTCATCACGCTGTTCATTTCGCTGGCCGTTTACGGCTCGCAAGGCAACTTCAACCTCTCTGGGTAAGGACCCGCGAACCGACATGGCAAACACCGGATCTCGGCGCACCTCGGTGCGGGTGGCAGCAGCGCTGCTGGCCGGCCTGCTGGTGGCGTTCGCGGTGTTGACTTACCTGTCCTACACCGCGGCTTTCACCTCGACCGACACTGTCACCGTCTCCTCGCCGCGCGCCGGACTGGTGATGGAAAAAGGCGCGAAGGTCAAATTCCGCGGCATTCAGGTCGGCAAGGTCGAAGAGATCGCCTACAGCGGGGATCAGGCTCGGCTCACGCTGGCCGTCAACAGCGAGGACATGCACTTCATCCCGTCCAACGCGACCGTCCACCTGGCCGGCAACACCATCTTCGGCGCCAAGTCGGTGGAGTTCATTCCGCCCAAGACGCCGTCGGCAACGCCGTTGCGCCCCAACGCCCATGTAGAAGCATCCGCGGTGCAGTTGGAAGTCAACACGCTGTTCCAATCGCTCATCGACCTGCTGCACAAGGTCGACCCCGTCGAACTCAACGGAACGTTGAGCGCCCTGTCCGAAGGCCTGCGGGGCCACGGCGACGACCTGGGGGCGACGCTCGCCGGCCTGAATACCCTGACCCGCCAGGCCAACCCGAAGCTACCCACGCTGCAGGAAGACTTCCGCAAGGCCGGCATAGTGACCAACGTCTACGGCGACGCCGCGCCCGACCTCAACACGGTGTTCGCCAACCTGCCGACCATCAACAAAACCGTGGTGGATCAACAGCACAACCTCAACAACACGCTCCTGGCGACCATCGGCCTGGCCAACAACGTCTACGAAACGCTGGCACCGGCCGAACAGGATTTCATCGCCGCCATCAACCGCCTGCGCGCCCCGCTGAAGGTGACCGCCGACTACTCACCGGAATTCGGGTGCTTTTTCGCCGGGATCGATCGCGGCGTAAAGGAATTCGCCCCGCTGATCGGGGTCCGTAAAGCCGGTCTGTTCACGTCGTCGAGCTTCGTGCTGGGCGCGCCGTCCTACACGTATCCGGAGAATCTGCCCATCGTCAATGCCTCCGGTGGCCCGAACTGCCGGGGATTGCCTGACATCCCGACCAAGCAAACCGGCGGCTCGTTCTACCGGGCGCCCTTCCTGGTGACCGACAATGCCCTGGTCCCGTACGAGCCGTTCACCGAACTGCAGTTCGACGCACCCTCGACGTTGCAGTTCTTGTTCCACGGCGCCTTCGCGGAACGGGACGACTTCTGATGGCCGCCTCGGGCATGCCATCGCACCGGTCGATGGTCATCAAGGTCAGCGTCTTCGCCGCGGCGATGCTGCTGGTGTCGGCCGCACTGGTGGTGGTGTTCGGTGACTTCCGGTTCGGCTCGGAGAGCACCTACCACGCCACCTTCCTGGACGCCTCCCGGTTGAAGCCGGGCCAGAAGGTGCGCATCGCCGGTGTGCCCGTCGGCGCGGTGAAGGGCGTAAAGCTCAACCCGGACAACACGATTGACGTGGAGTTCGGCGTCGATCAGCGCTACACCCTGTACTCGTCGACGCGGGCGGTGATCCGCTACGAGAACCTGGTCGGCGACCGGTTCATGGAGATCACCTCGGGGCCGGGCGAACTGCGCAAGCTGCCGGCCGGGGGAACCATCAATTCCCAGCACACCCAGCCCGCGCTTGACCTCGACGCGCTGCTGGGCGGGCTCAAGCCGGTGCTCAAAGGCCTGGATGCGGACAAGATCAACACCATCAGCAGCGCCGTCATCGAGCTGCTGCAGGGCCAGGGCGGCGCGTTGAACAACGTGCTGGCCGACACCAGCGCCTTCTCCTCGACGCTGGCCAAACGTGATCAGCTGATCGGCGACGTGATCACCAACCTCAACACCGTTCTGGGCACCATCGACCAGCGCAGCGCCCAATTCACCACCAGCGTCGACCAGTTGCAGCAGCTGATCACCGGGCTGGCCAACAACAAGGACGCGATCGCCGGCGCCATTCCGCCGCTGGCCTCCACGACGACGGATTTGACCGAACTGCTGCGCAATTCGCGCCGTCCGTTACAAGCGACGTTGCAAGCCGTGCGCCCGCTGGCCACCGAGCTGGACAACCGCAAGGCCGAAGTCAACAACGACGTCGAGCAACTCGGCGAGGACTACCTACGGCTGTCCGCCCTCGGCGCCTACGGGTCGTTCTTCAACATCTACTTCTGCTCGGTGACGATCAAGATCAACGGGCCCGCCGGTAGCGACATCTTGATCCCCTTCGGCGGCCCGGTCGATCCCAGCAAGGGGAGGTGCACCTTTGCCAAACAGTAAGCAGGAACGTGATCCGCTGCGCACCGGCATCTTCGGCGTGGTGATAGTGGTGTGCGTCATGCTGGTCGCGTTCGGCTACAGCAAATTGCCCTTCTTCCCCCAAGGCAAGACCTACTTCGCCTACTTCTCCGACGCCGGCGGCATCAAACCCGGCAACTCGGTCCTGGTGTCCGGCTACAAAGTCGGCAAGGTCAACGAGGTCAGCCTGGCCGGGGACACCGCCAAGGTCACCTTCGACATCGACCGCAAAGTGGTCATCGGCGACCAATCGCTGGCCGCCATCCGCACCGACACCATCCTGGGCGAGCGCTCCATCTCCGTGAGCCCCGCCGGCGCCGGTCAGGCGACCACCATTCCGCTGAGCCGCACCACCACGCCGTACACCCTCAACGGCGCGCTGGAGGATCTCGGTCGCAACGCCACCAACCTCAACAAGCCGCAATTCGAGCAGGCCCTACGGGTCTTGACCGACACGCTGCACGACGCCACCCCGCAGCTGCGCGGCGCCCTGGACGGCGTGACGTCGCTGTCGCGCGCCCTGGACACCCGTGACGAGGCGTTACAGAGTCTGCTGGCACACGCCAAAAGCGTGACGGCGACACTGGCCGAACGCGCCGGTCAGGTCACCAAGCTGATCGACGACGGCAACGAGCTGTTCGCCGCCCTGGATGAACGGCGCGCGGCGTTGAGCGCGCTGATCTCGGGCATCGAAGGGGTCTCGACCCAGATCTCGGGATTCGTCGCCGACAACCGCAAGGAGTTCGGCCCGTCGCTGGGCAAGCTCAACCAGGTCATCAGCAACCTCAACGAGCGTCGTGACTACATCACCGAAGCGCTCAAGCGCCTGCCGTCGTACGCGACCACCCTGGGTGAAGTGGTCGGTTCCGGACCCGGCTTCAACGTCAACGTCTACGGTGCGATCCCGGCGCCGCTGGTGGCGACGATGTTCGACTTCTTCTACCAACCCAACAAGTTGCCCGCCAGCCTCGCCGACTACCTGCGCGGATTGATCCAGGAGCGGTGGATCATCAGGCCGAAGTCACCATGACGACCAAGCAACGGTTCGGCAGCAAGGGGCTGCGCACGGTCACCATCATCACGCTGGTCGCGGTGCTGGTGGGTGGTGCCTACGTCCTGTTCTCCGCCGGTGACAGCGGCCGCAAGATCACCGCCTACTTCACCTCCGCCGTCGGCATCTACCCCGGCGACGAGGTACGTGTTCTCGGAGTGCCGGTCGGCGAGATCGACACCATCGAACCGCGGCCCAATGACGTCAAGATCACCATGAATGTGTCCAAGGGCGTCAAGATTCCCCGCGACGCTCAAGCCGTCATGATGTCGCCGAACCTGGTGGCGGCGCGGTTCATTCAGCTCACCCCGGCCTACACCGGCGGGGCGGTGTTGCCCGACGATGCGAGCATTGACCTGTCGCGTACCGCGGTCCCGGTGGAATGGGACGAAGTCAAAGAGGCGCTGACCCAGCTCTCGGTGCAGCTCAGCCCGGCGGCGGGGGAGATGCAAGGACCGTTGGGGGCCGCGATCAACCAGGCCGCCGACACCTTGAACGGCAATGGCGACTCGTTCCACAACGCGCTGCGCGAGCTCTCCCAGGTCGCGGGCCGGCTGGGAGATTCCCGCAACGACATCTTCAGCACGGTGAAGAACCTGCAGATCCTGGTCGACGCGCTGGCCGCCAGCAACGAGCAGATCGTGCAGTTCGCCGGCCACGTCGCCTCGGTGTCGCAGGTGCTAGCGGACAGTTCGCGCAATCTCGACCACACCCTGGGCACCCTGAACCAGGCCCTGTCCGATGTCAGAGGGTTCTTGCACGAGAACAACTCGACGCTGATCGACACGGTCACCCAGCTCAGCGACTTCACCAAGACGTTGAGCGACCAAAGCGAGAACATCGAACAGGTGCTGCACGTCGCCGGTCCGGGCATCGCGAACTTCTACAACATCTACGACCCGGCGCAGGGCACCCTGAACGGGCTGCTGTCCTTGCCCAACTTCATGAATCCGGTCCAGTTCATCTGCGGCGGCTCCTTCGACACCGCGGGCGGGCCGTCGGCGCCGGACTACTTCCGGCGCGCCGAGCTGTGTCGCGAGCGGCTGGGGCCGGTGCTGCGGCGGCTGACCGTGAACTACCCGCCGATCATGTTCCACCCGCTGAACACGATCACGGCCTACAAGGGCCAGATCATCTACGACACGCCGGCGACGCAGGCCAAGGCGGCTACACCGGTTCCGGAGCTGACCTGGATACCCGCGAAACCCCAGCACCAGCAACCCGGACAGAGCAACGCGACGGATCTGCAGAACCTGCTTGTCCCGCAGGCTCCCGGTCCTCCGCCCGGGTACGGCCCGCTGCCCGGCCCCGCACCCGGTCCCGCGCCGAACGCGCCCGCCCCGGCGGCGAATGCGCCGGCACCGGGTCCCGCGCCGGGTCCAGCGCCGCTATTGCCGCTGCCCGCCGAGCAGGGAGCCGGCGGATGAAACGAATCTGTCTGCGCGCCGGCGTGTTAGCGGGTAGCAGCCTGCTCCTGGCGGGTTGCAACTTCACCGGGTTGAACTCCCTTGCGATGCCCGGCACCGAAGGTCACGGCAGCGGAGCCTACTCGATCACCGTCGAAGTGCCCGACGTGGCGACGCTGCCGCAGAACTCACCGGTGATGGTCGACGACGTGACGGTCGGCAGTGTCTCCGGCATCTCGGCCGAACAGCGCTCCGACGGATCGTTCTATGCCGCGGTGAAACTGGCGCTGGCCAAGAACGTGGTACTGCCGGCGAACGCGACAGCAAAGGTGTCCCAGACGTCGCTGCTGGGTTCGATGCATATCGAGTTGGCCGAACCCAAAGATCAACCGCCCAAAGGACGGCTGGCTGACGGTTCGCGGATCGCCGAGTCCCGCACCGGGCGTTCACCCACCACCGAAGAGGTGTTCTCCGCGCTCGGGGTGGTGGTCAACAAGGGCAATGTCGGTGCGCTGGAAGAGATCACCAACGAGACCTACCAAGCGGTCGCAGGCCGACAAGGCCAGTTCGTCGACCTGATGCCCCGGCTCGCGGAGCTGACCGCGGGGCTGAACAAACAGGTCAACGACATCATCTCCGCGATGGAGGGGCTGAACCGGTTCTCGGCGATCCTGGCGCGCGACAAGGACAACCTGGGCCGGGCGCTGGACACCCTGCCCGAAGCGATGCGGGTGCTGAACAAGAACCGCGACAACATCGTCGAAGCCTTTGCCGCACTGAAGAAGATGGCCATGGTGACCTCGAACGTGCTGGCCAAGACCAAGGTGGACTTCGCCGCCGACCTCAAAGACGCCTACTCGATCGTCAAGGCGCTCAGCGACAGTCGCAAGAACTTCGTCACCTCGATGCAGATCCTGTTGACGTTCCCGTTCCCCAACTTCGGCATCAAGCAGTCGGTGCGCGGTGACTACCTCAACGTGTTCACCACGTTTGACCTCACCTTGCGGCGCCTCGGTGAAACCTTCTTCACCACAGCCTATTTCGACCCGAACATGGCGCACATGGCCGAGATCCTCAACCCGCCGGACTTCTTGGTGGGCGAGATGGCCAACCTGTCCGGGCAAGCGGCCGACCCGTTCAAAATCCCGCCCGGCACGGCGGCAGGACAGTAGGGGCGGGAATGATCGACCGGCTCACCAAAATTCAGCTGACCATCTTCGCGGTGATCACCGTCATCACCTTGGCCGTCATGGCCATCTTCTACCTGCGTTTGCCCGCCACCTTCGGTGTCGGCACGTACGGGGTGAGCGCGGACTTCGTCGCGGGCGGTGGTCTGTACAAGAACGCCAACGTCACCTTCCGCGGTGTGGCCGTCGGACGGGTGGAGTCGGTGGGGTTGAACCACAACGGCGTCACCGCGCAGATGCGCCTGAACAGCGGCACCGCGATTCCGTCCAACGTCACCGCGACCGTCAAAAGTGTGTCGGCGATCGGTGAGCAGTACATCGACCTGGTACCGCCGGCCACTGCGGCCCCGGGAAAGTTGCGTAACGGGTCCAAGATCGACGTCAGGAACACCCGCATCGGCCAAGACGTCGCGGACTTGCTGCATCAGGCCGAGAAGCTGGTGAACAGCCTGGGCGACACCCGGCTGCGGGAGTTACTGCACGAGACGTTCGCGGCCACCAACGGGACCGGGCCGGAACTGGCCCGGCTCATCCAATCGGCCCGGTTGCTCATCGACGAGGCCAACACCAACTACCCGCAGGTGTCGCAGCTGATCGATCAGGCCGGCCCCTTCCTGCAAGCGCAGATCCGCGCCGGTGCCGACATCAGGACGCTGTCCGACGGGCTGGCGCGGTTCACCTCCGAGGTGCGACAGGCCGACCCCCAGCTGCGGGACACCCTGGCCACCGTGCCCGACGCGGTCGACGAGGCCAACACCGCGTTCTCCGGCATCCGCCCGTCGTTCCCGACGCTGGCGGCCAGCCTGGCCAACCTGGGCCGGGTCGGTGTCATCTACCACAAGAGCATCGAGCAATTGCTGGTGGTGTTTCCGGCGCTGTTCGCCGCGATCACCACCGCCGCCGGCGGTGAACCGCAGGACGAAGGCGCCAAGCTCGACTTCAAGCTCGACTTGAACGACCCGCCGCCATGCAACACCGGCTTCATCCCGCCGCCGCTGATCCGCTCGCCCGCCGACGAGACGGTGCGCGAGATTCCCAAAGACATGTACTGCAAGACCGCGCAGAACGACCCCAGCACGGTGCGCGGCGCGCGTAACTACCCGTGCCAGGAGTTCCCGGGCAAGCGGGCGCCCACCGTCCAGCTTTGCCGGGACCCCAAGGGCTACATTCCGACCGGCACCAACCCGTGGCGCGGTCCGCCGGTCCCGTACGGCACGCCGATGACGAATGGGCTCAACGTGTTGCCGCCCAACAAGTTCCCGTTCATACCGCCGGGTGCTGACCCGGACCCGGGCATCCCTATCGTCGGGCCGCCCCCGCCCGGGGTGACCCCCGGTCCGGGACCGGCGCCGCACCAACCGGCGTTTGTCCCGCCCCCGCCCAACGACAACGGGCCACCGCCGCCGTTCACGTCGTGGCAGCCGCCTGGGGTGCCGCCGGTGCCGCCGCAGCTTCCGTTCCCCAAGTACCTGCCGCCGCCCGGGCCGCCGACGGGTACCGGGCCGGAACCCGGACCGGCCCCAGGGCCCGCGCCCGGACCCGAACCGCAGGCCAGTGGCACCGCGTACAGCTTCTACGACCCGGCCACCGGTGCATTCAAGGACCCGGCGGGCGGCACTGGTATCTTCGCGTCCGGCATTGCCGGCGCATCCAGCGCCGAGAATTGGGTGGATCTGATGCTTGCTCCGAAGCCGTCTTAGTGGGTGATGTAGTGGCGACACAGCAAGCGGCGCCGCAACGGGTGCGTCGGCGGGCGTCACGCGCGGCGGGCCCCGCGAAGACCGAAACGACCGACACCGTCGCGGAAGCCACCGTCGCGATCGAGGCGCCGGCCGAGCCGACGCGCAAAGCCAAGCCGGCCAAACCGTCCAAGGGGCTGCGGCCGCCGCCGCGCCGCCCCGCGCACCGCCGCCTGGTCGCAGGGACCGCGGCGGCGGCCGCGGTGCTGGCGATCGCCGGGCTGACGGTCGGCCTGCTCGCCCTGATGGGACAACACCGCACCGCACACGCCCAGCAAGCCCGGGAGCAACGCTTCGTCGACACCGCGACGCAGACGGTCATCAACATGTTCAGCTACACGCCCGAGACCATCGACGAGTCGGTCAACCGGTTCGTCAACGGGACCAGCGGCCCGTTGCGCGGCATGCTCAGCGCCAACAACAACGTCGACAACCTCAAAGGGCTGTTCCGTTCGACCAACGCGACATCCGAGGCGGTCATCAACGGTGCCGCGCTGGAAGGTATCGACACCGTCACCGACAACGCGTCGGTGCTGGTTTCGGTGCGCGTGACGGTCGCTGATATCGACGGCGTCAACAAGCCGTCCATGCCGTACCGGTTGCGGGTCATCGTGCACGAGGACGACGCCACCGGACAGATGAGTGGCTACGACCTGAAATACCCTGACGGAGGCAACTAATGCGGTGGCCGCAGTGGCTGACCGCGTTTCTGGGCACCCTGGCTGTGCTCGTCATCGTGGGGTTATCGGCGGCCGGTGGGTGGTTCTACTGGGATCGGGTGGAGACCCGCGGCGAAGAGGCGGCGCGCGCGGAGTTGCCCAAGCTGGCCAAGGACCGGATCCCGCAAGTCTTCGCCTACGACTACCAGACCGTTGAACGCAGCCTGGCCGCCGTCTATCCGTTTCTGACGCCCGACTATCGGCAAGAGTTCCAGAAGAGCGCCAATGCGCAGATCATCCCGGAGGCCAAGAAGCGCGAGGTGGTGGTCCAGGCCAACGTCGTCGGCGTGGGAGTGATGGCCGCGCAACGCAATTCGGCGTCGGTGATGGTCTACATGAACCGCACCGTGACCGACAAGGCGCGACAACCGCTCTACGACGGCAGCCGGCTACGCGTCGACTTCAAACGCATCGACGGCAAGTGGCTGATCGCCTACATCACGCCCATCTAGTAGCACATCGCAATGCCGTTGCAGTACAACGGGTATCGCTCGATGGGGCTGGGCGGCGGGCCGGTCAGCTGCAACGAGAACGGCTGCTTCTTCATATCTGGTTGCAGACCACAGACCGCGCCGTGGATGGTGGTGTGGGTGCCGCTCATGGTCTCGTCGCTGAACGCATAGGTATCGGTGGTCGGGGCGGTTCCGCCGCCGGGGCATTCCACACCGTCCGACTTGTTTACCGTGAAAGTCCACAGCATGCTGGACATCCGCGCGCGGCCGCTGAAGTTCTGCAGCCTGTCGGTGCGGGTGGTCGGCCACTGCGGCGTTGCGCTGACAACGTTGAGCGCACAGTTGAACGCCTGCACGATGGGGTCGGAATAGTCATTCATGTTGCGGGTGCCGGAAGGTTGATCGCACAGCGCGGTGATTGTCCAGGTCACGTTGGACGCGCCGGGCTCGTTCAACGTGTAGGCGCCGTCCGCGGGCGGTCCCAGCGCGCGCGCCGGGTTGCCCGAATCGAGCGCGATGCCAAACGCGACGGCGGTGGCGACGCCGGCGCCGGCAGCCAATCCGCGACGGATCCTCACGTCGGTCCTCCCTTCCCGGCAAGCACTGCAACTGAGTATCACAGCGTTGCGCCGCGAACACCATGGGTTTGCCGACTAGACCTGCGCTTGCGGCTTGGATTCAGCGAGCGCGTCCAGGAACGACCGGGCCCAGCGGTCCACGTCGTGGGCGAGCACCTGGCGTCGCAGCGCGCGCATCCGGCGCCGCCCCTCTTCGTCGGACTGGTTGAGCGCCGCCTCGATCGCGTCCTTGACGCCGTTCAGGTCGTGCGGGTTGACCAGGTATGCCTGGCGCAGTTCGGCTGCGGCGCCGGTGAATTCGCTGAGCACCAGGGCCCCGCCCAGATCGCTGCGGCAGGCGACGTACTCCTTGGCCACCAGGTTCATCCCATCGCGGAGTGGGGTGACCAGCATGACGTCGCTGGCAACGAAGAACGCGATGAGCTCCTCGCGCGGCACGGGGCGGTGCAGGTAGTGCACGACGGGATGGCCGACCTCGCCGTATTCACCGTTGATGTGCCCGACTTCGCGTTCGATGTCGTGGCGCAGAATCTTGTAACTTTCCACCCGCTCGCGGCTCGGTGTGGCGAGCTGGATCAGGACGGTGTCGTCCCGCTTGGCGCGTCCTTCGGCGAGCAACTCGGAGAAGGCCTTCAACCGGACGTCGATGCCTTTGGTGTAGTCCAGCCGGTCTACCCCCAGCAGAACCTTGCGGGGATTGCCCAGCTCCGCGCGAATCTCCTTGGCCCGGCGCCTGATGTTGCGTTCGCGGGCCGCCTGGTCGAGCGCTTGGGAATCGATGGAGATGGGAAAGGCGCCCACCCGGACGCTGCGAGACGGCAGCTGCACCTCGCCGAATCGGGACCGCACGCCGACTGATCCGCGCGAGGTTTCCGCGCCGATGAGGCGTCGGGACAGGATCAGGAAGTTCTGGGCGCCGCCGGCGAGGTGGAAACCCACGAGGTCGGCGCCGAGCAGGCCCTCGATGATCTCGGTGCGCCAGGGCAGCTGCATGAACAGCTCGACCGGTGGGAAGGGGATGTGCAGGAAGAAACCGATGGTCAGGTCGGGCCGCAGGGTGCGCAGCATCTGCGGGACCAGTTGCAACTGGTAGTCCTGCACCCATACGGTCCCGCCTTCGGCGGCCGCGCGTGACGTGGCTTCGGCAAAGCGGCGGTTGACGTCGACGTAGCGGTCCCACCATTCGCGGTGGTAGATCGGTTTGACGATGACGTCGTGATACAGCGGCCACAGGGTGGCGTTCGAGAAGCCCTCGTAATACTCGGCGACATCGTCGGCGGACAGGCGCACCGGATGCAGGCGCAGGTCGTCCTGGATGATCGGCTCTTCGTCGGCGTCCACCACCCCCGGCCAGCCGATCCAGGCTCCGCGCCGTTTGCGCAGCAACGGCTCCAAGGCGGTGACCAGACCGCCGGGGCTGCGCTTCCAGGCGGTGGTGCCGTCGGGAAGTCGCTCTTGATCAACGGGCAGCCGGTTGGCGACCACCACGAAGTCGGAGTCGCCGAAGCCGCCGGCTTCCGAAGGTGAGGAGTCCGGGCTTCCCTTGCGAGCCATTAGCTCTCGTGCTTCGCCGGCCCAATACCGAGCATGGACAAGAAGACGCGGCACTCGTCGGCATCGTTGGCGTACGCGGCGACGACGCGCCTGGCCTGGCTGGCCGTGCTGTCGGCCAGCGGCTCGACGTCGCCGATGTCGCCGGGATCAGATTTGGTAGGCATCACACAACTTTATGCCAAGCGGCATGATCGGTGGTGAGTACCTGGCCTGGTCGCTGCGGCAACCCAGGCAAGGTGCTCTTACACACGGGCCGTAATGTGTAACGGAACGATGCTCCCAGGCGCGACGACCAAGGCAGGTGGGCGGTATGACACTCTCCGATGCGGCCGATGCTCAAACCGGCAACGCTGACCGCCCCGAAATGGTGTCCTACGAAACGCTGGACGAGGGACGCATCGCCCGAATCTGGTTGAACCGGCCCGACGCCCACAACGCCCAGAACCGCACGCTGCTTGTCCAGCTGGACGAGGCGTTCCTGCGCGCCGAGGCCGATGACACCGTGCGGGTGGTGATCCTGGCGGCGCGGGGCAAGAACTTCTCCGCCGGCCACGATCTGGGATCCGAGGAGGCGATGCTGGAGCGCAAACCCGGCCCCACCCAGCATCCGACCTTCCGCTCGCACGGCGCCACTCTGGAGCCGATCATCGAGAAGCTGTATCACCAGGAATGGCACTTCTTCTTCGAAAACACCTGCCGCTGGCGGGATCTACGCAAGATCACGATCGCTCAGGTGCAGGGCAACGCGATCTCGGCCGGTCTGATGCTGATCTGGGCGTGTGACTTGATCGTGGCCGCCGACAACGCCAAGTTCAGCGACGTCGTGGCGGTCCGGCTGGGCATGCCCGGGGTCGAATACTATGCCCACCCTTGGGAATTCGGGCCGCGTAAGGCCAAAGAGCTGCTGCTGACCGGTGATTCGCTGGACGCAGACGAGGCTTACCGATTGGGCATGGTGTCCAAGGTGTTTCCGGTCGACGAGCTGGCGGACAAGACGCTGGAGTTCGCGCGGCGCATCGCCGAGCGGCCCACCATGGCTTCCCTACTGGTGAAGGCGTCGGTCAATGCCGCCTCCGATGCCATGGGGTTCACCGAGGCGCTGCGGCACGCCTTCCACGTCCACGAGCTCGGTCACGCCCACTGGGCGGCGCACAACGAGAACAGGTTCCCCGTCGGTTTGCCGCCTGACGTCGAGGATTGGCGCACCGCCAAGCCGACGAAGGTGGCGCGGCGCGACACGCCCTAGCGCGGAGGCCCTGAGTCACAGCTGTCACACCCGCCTCTCGACCGGGAGGTGTCTGATTTGCCCGCCTCCCAGCGACAAATGAGGACCCGCGCGCCCGTCGCCCCGCGTTGTCGCTGTGAGGCGGGCAAATCGTCACTCCCCCGAGTCAGCGACGCATGATGCTGGTGTGACTCCCTGGGCGATCGTGTGCAGCTAGTCGGGTCAGGACGGCGGTGCCGCCCGGTTCCCCCGCATGGTTCGATGGCTAGAACCTGTTTCAGTTTCTTTCCGTGAGGGGCAAGCAGTGCAGCTTACTTTTCAGGACCGCACCTACCTGATCACCGGCGGTGGCAGCGGTATCGGCAAGGGGGTGGCAGCCGGTCTGGTCGCGGCCGGAGCCTCCGTCATGATCGTCGGCCGCAATCCCGACCGGTTGGCCTCCGCGGTCAAAGACCTCGAGCCGTTGGCCGCCAACGGCGGCGCGGTCCGTTACGAGCCGACCGACGTCACCAACGAGGACGAGGTGACCCGCGCGGTCGACGCCGCGACGGCATGGCATGGCCGGCTGCATGGGACGGTGCACTGCGCCGGTGGGTCGCTGACCGTCGGCCCGATCACCCATACCGACTCCGAAGCGTGGCGGCGCACCGTCGACCTCAATGTCAACGGCACCATGTACGTGCTCAAGCACGCCGCACGGGAACTGGTGCGTGGCGGTGGCGGCTCGTTCGTCGGGATCTCGTCCATTGCGGCCAGCAACACCCACCGCTGGTTCGGCCCTTACGGTGTCACCAAGTCGGCCATCGACCACATGATGCAGTTGGCCGCCGACGAACTCGGGCCATCATGGGTGCGGGTCAACAGCATTCGTCCCGGCCTGATTCGCACCGATCTGGTCGAAGCGAGCGTGATCCAGTCGCCGGAGATCAGCGGCGACTACGCCCTGTGCACCCCGCTGCCCCGGGTGGGCGAGGTGGAGGACGTCGCCAACCTTGCCCTGTTCTTGCTCAGCGACGCCGCCAACTGGATCACCGGCCAATGCATCAACGTCGACGGCGGCCTCATCTTGCGGCGCGGCCCCGACTACTCCTCGATGATGGAGCAGATGTTCGGTGCCGACGCGTTACGCGGAGTGGTGTGAGATGCAGCGGCTGGAGGGCCAGCGCATCCTGGTGACCGGCGCCGGGTCGGGCATCGGTCAGGCCACCGCGTTGCGGTTGTTGGCCGAGGGCGCCTCGGTGGTGGGCGCCGACATCGCTACCGACGGCCTCGAGGCCACCGGGGCGCGCGCGCAGGAGGGCGCTGACCGGTTCACCGCACTGCGAATGGACGTCGCCGACGAGCAGACCGTCGTCGACGGCGTGCGCTCCGCCGTCGAGATCCTCGGCGGGCTGGATTCGCTGGTCAACGCCGCCGGCATGTTGCGTGCCGCGCACACCCATCAGACCAGCAGCGAACAGTGGAACCAGATCATCGCCGTCAATCTCACCGGCACTTTTCTGGTGGTTCGCGAGGCGCTGCCGTCGCTGCTGGACAATCCGCGCAGCGCCATCGTCAACTTCAGCTCCACCTCGGCGTCGTTCGCGCATCCGTACATGGCGGCCTATGCCGCGAGCAAGGGCGGGGTGCAGGCCTTCACCCACTCCCTCGCGCTGGAATACGCCGGCCGGGGATTACGTGCGGTGTGCGTGGCGCCGGGCAGCATCAAGTCCGGCATCACCGATGCCACCGGCGGCTACATCCCGCACGACGCCGACTGGAAGTTGTTCACCCGGCTGATGCCGATCCTGCCCACCACGGTGCAGTCCAGCGGCACCGGGATGGCCGACCCGGCAGTGGTCGCCGGCGTCATCGCCATGCTGTTGTCCGAGGACGGCGCCTTCATCACCGGCACCGAGATCCGCATCGACGGGGGCACGCACGCCTAGTTGACGCAGGGCACCCCGCCGCCGGTCACCGGCTTGCCTTCATCCGGCGTCGGATAGGTGGTCGTGGTGCCGTTGTAGTAGTAGGTGTTCGGCTTGCTCGTCGTGGTGGTCGTCGTGGTGGTTGTGGTTTCTTCCGCCTCCGGCAGCGCGAAGTTGGTGTCCACCACCACCCGGACATGACCGGGTTCCAGGTTCGAGTTGAGTTGTGCCGGGGAGTCGATGCTGAGCAGGTTGGCCACGTTCTGGGCGTCGGTCTGCGCCCCGGGACCGTACTGAACAGTGGTGGTCGACGGATCCCCTGAGTTGCGGTCGCGGACCGTGCCCGCGGTGAAACCCTGCTTGCGCAGGGCGGTGGACACCTGCGTCGCCATGCCGCTGATGCTGCCGGCGTTGATGACGTCGACGACGGTGTTGGGACTGGGCTTGGCGACCGTCGTCGTGGGGGCCGAGGTGGGCGGGGCGGTACCGATCGCCGCCGCGATCTCTGCCTTGATCGCCGCCGGGTCGACGATGTTGACGTCCAGGCCGTCGATGTTGTCGTAACGCACCACCGGCAGGGTCCGGAATTCCACGCTCCCGCCGGCCAATTCGCCCATCCGGCGGAACAGCCCCTCGTCCCACCCGGCCGACAGGACAACGTCTTTGCGCGCCACCGCCATCAGGCTGTTGAGCCGGTCCAGGTTGGTGAAGGTGCCCGAATCCTGCAGGTCGTGCATGACCGACGACAGGAAGGCCTGCTGGCGGTGCGTGCGGTCGAGGTCTCCGTTCTCCAGGCCATGGCGCTGGCGGACGAAAGCCAGCGCTTGAGAGGCGTTCAACCGCTGCCGTCCGGCCGGAAAATCCGCACCCGAATACGAGTCGTAGACCGGGTGATTGAGGCACACCTCGACGCCGCCCAGAGTTTGGGCCATGTCGTAGAAACCGGCCAAGTTGACCTCGGCGAAGTAGTCGATCGGGACGCCGGTCAACGCCCGCACCGCGCGCAACGTAGCGGCCCGGCCGGCTTCGCGGCCGCGCATCTCCAGTTCCCGTTGGCTACTGACGCCCTCGTTGGCCAGGCGCTGCGCGACGTACTGTTTGGTCAGCCCGTACGCCTCTTTGATCTTGATGTGGTTGTATCCCGGGACACCGTTGAAGGAAACCCAGTCATCGCGGGGAATGGAGAAGGCGACCACTTTGCCGTCGGCCCCGACGTGCACGAGTATCAGGGTGTTGGTGTTGTAGCCGCCGTCGTCGGAGTCCCCTGCGTGCAACTGTTTTAACACCGACCAGGGCAGGTCGTTGCCTTCCTGGTCTTTTCGTGAATCCAGGCCGATGAGCAAGATGTTCATGTTGTTGCCGCTGGACCGTGGATCTTCCGGAGTCAGGGCCTGGGAAATGGTGATGCCGCCCAGCGCGCCGTGCGCGACGTAGTACCCGGCTCCCGTCATACCCACGGCAACCAGCGACACCAGCGTCATGAAGCCGCGGGTCACGCCTTTGCGAACCCGGGACGGCTCGCGGCGAGCGCGAAGGCGGTGCGCACCGCCCGAGCGCGCCATCACCTGTCCCGACGAACCACCAGCAAACCTGCCGACGCCCGGCCGGCGGTTTGCGGTGATGTCGCTTGTTGCATGCGGTCTAGTATGCGGTAGCTTGCTGTGAAGCCCCCAATCGAGAAAACCCCAGTGGGCCGATTCGCCCGCGTCTCCGCGCGCACGGCGCCGCCGCGACCAGCACTTTCTGGCTACAGTGCGCCGAGTCGGCTGCGCGGTTGAGACGGTATCGAAAGAGGTCTGTGACATCCATGGGTTCTGACGAGGTCGACCCGGACTGGCCTCCGCCGGCGTATCAGCCGATCGACGATGTCGACACCACCGCACCACCGTCGACGCAGCCCTGGTCTGCGCGCACTGTGTGGTTGGTGGCCGGATCGGTCATCGTCGTCTGCGTCGGTGTGGTGACCGCGGCCTTCCTCACCCGCGGCGATCGGGAGCCTGCTGCGGCCTCGGCGCCCGCCACGACGACGTCGGCCACCACCACCCCGGCCGGCGCTGCCCCTGCCGGTCCGTGCGGCCCGGACGAGGCGACCGCCGTATCGGCGGCGTTGGCCAAGATCGCACCCGACACCAAAACCGGTAAGCCCTGGAACCCGGCGCCGGAGTCCAGCGCCTACAACCCCTGCGCGGACCTGTCCGCGGTGGTGCTGACCGTGCAGGACGCGACGCGCAGCTCACCCGATCAGGTGCTGCTGTTCCATCGCGGAACCTTCGTCCAGACCGCGACGCCCAAGGCGTTTTCCTTCACCCAGATCGAGAAGCCGGCATCCACCGACAGCATCGTCGTGCTCACCTACCGCTCGCGGCAAAGCTGCGACGCTTGCCAGGACGGCACCTTGACCACCGTCGGCTTCCAGTGGCAAGGCGATCGGGTTACCACCCTCGATCCGCTACCGGAGGCGCCGGACTCCCCGCCATGATCGTCGCCGGCCCCGAATGACCTGACTCGAATGCAGAACGGAGCGTGACCGTGCCGACTTCGCCGCCGGCAGGATGGTATGCCGATCCGGACGGGTCAGCGGGCCAACGTTATTGGGACGGCGGGCAGTGGACTTCGCACCGCCGCACCGGAGTGGGCCGGCATGCGGGAAGTTGGCGGCAGCGCTGGGTCCAGGTGCCTGCGGTACTGCGGCTGGTCATCCCGATTGCGTTGGCACTGACGGTGATTGGCGTCGGCTTTGCCATCTGGACCAAGCCGACGCTTGACAGCTGGGCGCGGCTGCCTAAGCGACTCACCTGCCAAACGCAGGACGGCCCCAAGCCGCCGCCGAACATCACCGTGTCGTCCGTCGACGTCAGACATCCCCGGGGCGGCGTGCTGGAACTGGTCGTCCGATTCGCCCAACCTCTGCCGCCATCGCCCACCGGCACCCGCGCCACCGGCTTCGTCGGCTACATCCTGAACTACAGCATCGCCAACAACGGCACGAAGTTCGTCGAGCTGGGTCCTGAGCAGGACACCGATGACCTGGCCATCAACGGCACACTCGTCGGCAACTCGGGTGAGGCCAGTATGCGTCCGGACCGGGACACCAATGCGCGACGGACCGCCCCCGACACCGTGCAGATCTTTCTGGAACTCAACCGCCTGGGCGTACCCGAGCAAGCGGTGAACCCGCAGCTCACCCTCAACGCGCAATTCAATACGCCGTCGACCACGACGGTGCGCTACGCGGCGCAGACCTGCCGCGGGTAGCACACCGGACGGGGTTCAGCGGGCCTTCACGACCTCCTCGCCGGAGCTGTAGTAGATCGGGATGTCGCAACCCAGCGCCTGTTCGGCGACGAAAACGGCGAGCGGTTCGAGTTCGTAGTAGTAGTGAATGTTGCCGTCGGCATCGACCGCGGTGGCACATGTGCGGCCGGGCGCGCCGCATCGCTGCTTGATCGGCACAGCGAGCGCAGCGATCACGAGCAGGACCGCGACGCCGATTATCAGTGGCGGCCTCTTCACCAGCGCACCTCCTTTTTCCGGGGAGGGATCACCGGAGTGTATGCGACCGTCTGCGTCGAAGCCCTCGACAGCAGTAGGGTCTGTCACCGATGGCCACCGTAATACCGGGCGACGAACCGCCGCCGCATACCCGCGTCGAGGTCTTGGGCAATATCGGGCCCAACTGGTTCGCCTCGGTCATGGGCACCGGGATCGTCGCCATCGCCGGTGCCACCCTGCCCGTCCACATACTCGGGTTGCGGGCCTTCACCGAAGCGGTCTGGGTGATCGCCGCGGTCCTATTGATAGTGCTGATCGTGTTGGTCGGTGGCCATTGGTTGCGCCATCCCACCGTGGCCCGCCGGCACGCCCGCAACCCGCAGATGGCCCACTTCTACGGGGCAGCCCCGATGGCGCTGCTGACCGTGGGCGCGGGGGCGGTGCTGGTAGGCGGGGACCTCATCGGCCACCGGGTTGCCGTCGACCTGGACTGGGTGTTGTGGACGCTGGGCACGCTGGGTGGACTGTTCACCGCCGTCTCCATCCCGTACCTGATGTTCACCCAGCACCAGGTGGAACCGGATGCAGCGTTCGGTGGCTGGCTGATGCCGGTGGTGCCGCCCATGGTGTCGGCCGCGACCGGCGCACTGCTGATCCCGCATATGGTCGCTGGCACCGGTCGCGAGACCATGCTCTACGGCTGCTACGCGATGTTCGGGTTGTCGTTGCTGGCCTCGCTGAACATCATCGCCATGATCTGGAGCAGGCTGGTCCTCTACGGCACCTCCGGATCGACACGAGTACCCACGCTGTGGATCGTGTTGGGGCCCTTGGGCCAATCCACTACTGCCGCTGGCCTGTTGGGAGCCGCCGCCAAACCGGCGGTGGATTACGAAGTCGCCGAAGACATGAACGCATTCGCGGTGATCTTCGGCGTTCCGGTGTGGGGTTTTGCGGTGTTGTGGATCGCGCTGGCCACGTCCCTCACCATCCGCACGCTGCGGCGCGGAATGCCGTTCGCACTGACCTGGTGGAGTCTGACCTTCCCGGTCGGTACCTTCGTGACCGGCACCGCTCAACTCGCCGCGCACACCCACCTGCCGCTGTTCAAGGTGGCCGCGGGCATCGCCTATGCCGGCCTGCTGCTGACCTGGCTGCTGGTCACGGCCCGCACGGCGCGAGGCAGCTTGCGCGGCAACCTGTTTGCGCCGCCCAGCGAACAGCCGATCAAGGCGACCAAGGACCCGCTGCGTTCGTAGCCGGTGTGCGTTCCGGGCGGTGCGGGTGCACGGAGGGCGACATTTGCGTTCAGATACCGGCGCCGCTGCACGCCCGACGCCGTGAATGCACCCTCGGGCGTCACTCGGGCGTGGCCGCCAAGCGTCGTCCCCGCACGTAGGTCTCGGCGATGGACGTCTCCCGGATGCCCATCAGCAGACCGAACAGTGTCTGGTCATGCGCCATCACCGGATCTGCCGATCGCACGCCGTAGGTCAGCGACGCCTCCAACGCCGGTGTGCGCCTTGGGTCGACGACGACGAAGTCGGCCTCTTTGCCGACGTCGAAGTTCCCGAACCGGTCTTCCATATCCAGTGCGCGCGCCCCGCCCAGGGTGCCGAGGAAGAGCAGTTCGGCCGGATGCATGGACACTCCGGCCGCGCCCGGTTCGGAGATGTGCACCTTGAACGCGGCGCCGAGCACCTGCGGGATCAACCACTCGTCGCCGCCGCCGAAGTCGGTCCCGGCCGCGATGTTCACCCCCGAGGCCACCGTCCGCAGCCACGGCATGGTGCCCGATCCCAGGAACTGTTGCGACACAGGGCAATGCGACACCGACGTGCCCGTCTCGGCCATTCGTGACAACTCCGCGTCTTGGCAGTGCACCGAGTGCGCCATGATGCTGCGCCGCCCCAGCAAGGAAGATCCGCCGACGGTCGAACCCGGCAGGAACTTCCCGTCGTAGGTGTCCAGGTAGGAATTGACCCGGTATGCCTCTTTGGTTTCGTCGACTTCACCGGTGCCTGGGCGGTTGTTCTCGTTCAGGTGACTGTGGAAGTAGACGCCGCGGTCGCGCACCGAATCATACAGTTCGCCAAGGGCTTTCAACGTCTGTGTGGTCACCGCCAACGAGAAGCGGGGGACCACCGCGACATGCAGCAGCGCGGTCTTGACGTCACCGGTGTCAGCCGCGTGCCATTTGTCGATCTCTTCGCGGACCAATCGGATGGCGTCGTCTTCGGAGGTGATCAGCGGCGCTGCTGCGTCGGGTCCGGTCGTCTGAATACCGCGGCCGCTGACGATCCGCAAGCCACGTCGCTGCGTCTCGCTGAACAGTGCGTCCTGGGCGTGCGGGAACGCCGAACCGAACACCATCGCGGCGGTGGTTCCCGCGGCTACCCGCCGGTTGCAGTACTCGACCGCCGCGCGCTGGGCGAAAACTGCACCGGCATAACGGGATTCGGACGGGTACATGCACATCGTCAGCCACTCCAGCAGCTGTCCGCCTCCGTAGGAATCACCGGCGTAGGTCTGCGGGAAGTGCACGTGGGTGTCGACGAAGCCGGGCAGCAGAAAGCCCGGCCGGTGATCGGATACCGCCGCCGATCGGTAGTCGGCCGGGATGTCACCGCGTGCGCCGCAGAAAACGATGCGTCCGTCGTCGTCAATCACCAACGCCCCGTCGGGAATCGAGACCAGGGCGCTGGCCGCGTCGGTGACCAGAGGCGTGCCGGTGAGATGGAAGACGTGTCCCAGGTGGACCTGGCGTGGCATGTGAGGACTCCCTAGGTGTTGTGGAGCGGCACGACGAACAACAGGATCGCCACGAGATAGCGAGGCGGCGTCGCTCCTCCCATGAGGGCGGATCATTGCACGAGCCGGCTCAAATGATTTCCTTTTTCTCTCAAGTGGACCGTGTTTGCCGGCCAGCGTGTTGTTTCGATGCGAAGATTGCTGCCCGTGACAGGAAATTGGGGCTCGGTGCTGACCCGTCTCATTCCGCTGGCCTTGGTGGTCGCGGTCTCTCCGTTGACGATCATCCCCGCCGTTTTGGTGTTGCGTGCGCCGCGACCGCGGCCGAGCGGACTGGCCTTTCTCGGCGGCTGGCTGCTCGGGTTGACCGCATTGACTGCCATCTTCGTCACCGCGTCCGGGCTGCTCGGCGGACTGCACAAGGCGCCGCCTACCTGGGCCTCGTGGCTGCGTGTGGTACTCGGGTCCGTCCTCATCTTGTTCGGCATCTACCGGTGGTTCACCCGCCGCAGCCACACCGAGTCACCGCGCTGGATGCGGTCGTTCACCACCATTACCCCGACGCGCGCCGGGATCACGGGCGCGTTGCTGGTGGTGGTTCGGCTCGAGGTGCTGGTGGTGTGCCTGGCGGCCGGCTTGGACATCGGCACCAGTGGGCTCGGGGTCGGCGGGAAGTGGATCTGCGCGGCCGTCTTCGTCATCGTCTGCGCGTCGACGGCAGCGATTCCGATTCTGGCCTACGCCAGCGCCGGAGATCGCTTGGAGGATTCGCTTACCCGGCTCAAGGATTGGATGGACAAGAACAACGCGGCGATGCTGGCAGCTGTTTTGGTCCTGATCGGTCTGATGGTGCTCTACAACGGAATTTCCGCCCTCAAGCCATGAGATCGGCTGCGGTTGCGGCGGAATGCGAGAATTACCGCCCGTGGCAGCAACATGGGGTTCGATCCTGGCCAGGCTGGCCGCACTCGCAATGGTGATCGCCCTGTCGCCGGTGACCGTACTGCCGGCGATTCTGGTGCTCCACGCGCCGCGGCCGCGCCCGAGCAGCTTGTCCTTCCTCGGCGGCTGGCTTCTGGGCCTGGCCGCGCTGACTGCGGTCTTCGTCGGCGCTTCCGACATGCTCGGCGACCTGTCCAAGACGCCGCCGACGTGGGCGTCCTGGTTGCGGGTGGGATTCGGTGCGGCGCTGATCGCATTCGGCATCATCCGGTGGTTGACCCGCCGCAGCCAGACGCATGCGCCGGCGTGGATGAACACATTCAGCCGGCTCACTCCCATTCGCGCCGGGCTGACCGGAGTGGTGTTGGCCTTGGTGCGGCCCGAGGTGTTGATCGTCTGCGCGGTCGCCGGATTGGCCATCGGCACCAGCGGCCTCGGTGTGGCCGCCGGCTGGATCTCGGCCGCGTTCTTCGTTGTGGTTGCCGCCTCCACCGTCGGCATCCCGATCGTCGCGTACGCCGGCGCCGGTGAGCGCCTGGACGATTCATTGACCCGGCTCAAAATATGGATGGAAGAGAACAGCGCGGCCCTGGTGGCCGTGGTGTTGATCTTGATCGGCTTGATGGTCGTCTATAACGGAATCCGCGCACTGTAGCCGTTCGGCCTGATGGTGTTCATCGAGACAAAGGCTGCCGCGTTCGCTCGCGCAGCTCTATTGTTATTTGCTGGATATTCACTGAACTCTCGCTGAGGGGGGCGGAGTGGAAGGTACGCCGTTCGGCCGCTACCGGCTGATCGCGTTGCTGGGACGCGGTGGCATGGGCGAGGTGTGGCGCGCCTACGACACCGAGACGCAACGCGTGGTCGCCGTGAAAGTGCTGCCGGCGAACCTGGCCAATGACCCAGTGTTCGAGCAGCGGTTCCGTCGGGAAGCGCTGGCGGCGGCCGGCCTCAACGAACCCCACGTGGTACCGATCCACAACTTCGGTGAGATCGACGGCCGGCTCTATGTCGACATGCGCCTGGTCCACGGCCGAGACCTGGGCGCCATCATCGCCGACGGCCCGCTGGACCCGGAGCGAACGGTGAAGATCATCGAACAGGTGGCCTCGGCGCTGCGCGCCGCCCACCGAATCGGGCTGGTCCACCGCGACGTCAAACCGTCCAACATCTTGGTGACCGAAGACGACTTCGCCTACCTGATCGACTTCGGCATCGCCCGGGCGGCAGGAAGCTCGCGGATGACCGGTACCGGCAATGTGATCGGCACGTGGGCGTACATGGCCCCGGAGCGGCTGACCACCGGCCAGACCGACCCACGCGGCGACACCTACGCGTTGGGCTGTGTGTTCTACGAATGCCTCACCGGCAACCAGCCTTTCCCTGGGGACAGCCTCGAGCAGCAGATCGGCGGCCATCTCTCGCTGCCGCCGCCTCGGCCGTCGGCGCATCGTCGCGGCGTGCCGCGCGAGTTCGACACCGTGGTCGCCACCGCAATGGCCAAAAACCCCGCGCAGCGCTACGCCACGGTCACCCAAATGGCCGCGGCCGCACGAGACGCGATCACCGGAACGCGGCCGATCCCCGTGCGCCGGCCCCAACCCGCGCAACGCAACACCGGGTGGGGGCCACGGCAGGCGCCGCCCAGCCCGCCGCCCCCGCCGCCTTCAGGCCCGCCGACCCCAGGCCCGCCGCCCCAGCCGGTCGCGTCGCCTCCGCCGCAGCCACGGCCGCTCGCGGCGAAGCCAGTGCCGTCGTCGACCGATCCGACCATGCGCCAACCATCGGTCGACGCGACGCAGCACGCGCCCAACACCGACCCGACCGTGATGCGCCCCAACACCGATCCCAACCTGTTCGCGGCGTCCAGCGAGGCTCGCGGCCAGGCCCCCTGGCCAGCGCCGCCGGCCCCACGGCAGGATGCGCCGGCCCCCCGCCAGGATGCGCCCCCGGCGAAACCCAAAAGACGCCGCCTAGCGGTCATGTTGCTCAGCGGCGCCGCGGTGCTGACGGTCATCGGCGTCGTCGCCGCCGTGCTGCTGACCGGCGGCGGTGGTGGGGACGCGTCACACCAGCCGTCAACTACCGAGCCCAATGCCGCACCGGACAACTCCGGACCGTTCACCGGCGAGTACACCGCCGACTTCGGCCCCAAGCTGTCCCTGGCGGGTCAGGAAGTGCCGAATTCGGAACCGCCGGACAAGGAAACCTGGGTCTTCCGGTCAAGCTGTGGCAGCAACGGCTGCGTGGCCACCGCCTCGCGCCAATCCGGCCGTTACAACCACACGCCGAACCTCATCCTCGATGACGTCCGTGGGCGCTGGATCGCGGTGATCCTGGAAGGGGGGAAGTGCAACGACAAGTCCATCGAGAAGTGGAACTACGTCTGGCTGCAGCCCCGAGCCGACGGCAGCATGGACGGCGAGTGGATCACCGACTCCCTCGCCTGCTACAGCAAACGCAAGGTCACCTTCACCCGCACCGGTGACGCCAATGTCGCCAGCCTGGGCAACCCGGCCGACCAGCCGACGCGCGTCGTCTCCCCGGCCCAAGGCCTGCACGGCTTTTATCACCAGGTGACGACCTACTCCGGTCCCGGTGCGCCCAAGCCACAGGAGGGCGACTACAACGTCGACACCATCTGTCTGCGCACCGGTGACCGGTGCCTGAGCCGATTCGTCCGCAACGGCACCAGCGGCACCCAACTACTGCAATTCGCCAACAACGAGTGGACCCGCGACGACGAATACGACGCCGCCTGCCCGGCGGGCGGCACCTCCCACGTCAAGATCAACGGCACCTTCCCGCTACCGGAGCCGCCGCACGACCCGATCGCGGTGCTCACCGGCAGCGGCTTCAAAGACGAGACGGGAAGCTCCTGCAAGGGGGGCAACTACGAAATGAAATTCACCCGTTCCGGAGGCTGACGCAGTACGCGCGGGAGTGACCGCGGTCGCTGACTGTTTGGGACCCCAGGCTCGAGGGGTAGGCAGCCTGGAACCCGAACACAGGAGTGATCGTGACAGATCCCCAAACGCCGGAACGAGGTACACCCGGAGAATCGCCGGAGCGGTTGACGCCCTCCGAAACACCCGAGCGGTTGACGCCGGCCGAGCCGCCGGAACGGCTCACGCCGGCCGAACCGCCGCAGCGGGTGACCCCGGAATAACAGACGAGAACGGAGGCGGACATGCGCGCTGAAGAAGGCGACGAATCGGTCAAGGACTACGCGAAAGAGGGCGAACAAACGCTCAACCGAATCAACGAGACCCAGGGACAGGGTGGTAGCTTCCTGAGCCGGATCGGTCGGCGGGTCTCCGGATTCTTCGGGTCCGGCAGCGGTTCCCGGGGGGCCTAAACCCGGCTCCGGCACGCAACGACCGGACCCGGTTGTGTAACGCCCTAGTATTTGCTGATGGCCACTGACGCCATGGCGGCGCAACCGTTTGTCACCCACGCGACCGGCGGTGTCCGCATCGTGGCGGATCGACTCGGTGATCCGCAATCGCGAGCGGTGGTGTTCCTGCACGGGGGCGGGCAGACCCGGCGCTCGTGGGGACGCGCGGCGGCCGCCGTGGCCAAGCGTGGGTGGCAGGCGGTCACCGTGGACTTGCGGGGACACGGCGAATCGGACTGGTCGAGCGACGGTGACTACCGGGTCGCCAGCTTCGCCGCGGACGTGCATGAAGTGCTGCATGACCTGCCGCCGGAACCGGTGCTGGTCGGCGCATCGCTGGGGGGCTTCACCTCGATGCTGTTGGCGGGGGAGCGCTCACCGGGCATCGCGAGCGCGGTCGTACTGGTCGACATCGTGCCCAACATGAACCAGTCCGGTGCCAACCGGATACATGCCTTCATGGCCGACCGCGTCAAGTCCGGATTCGGCTCGCTGGAAGAGGTCGCTGACGCGATCGCCGAATACAACCCGCATCGCCCGCGGCCCACCGATCTGCAAGGCCTGACCACCAACCTGCGCCGGCGCGGTGATCGGTGGTATTGGCACTGGGATCCGCAGTTCATCAGCGGCACAGCGGCATTCCCGCCGATCGAGGTCACCGATGTGGATCGGATGTATGCCGCTGTCGAACGGATCCTGCGCGACGGTGTGCCGATGCTGCTCATTCGCGGCCAGATGAGCGACTTGGTCAGCCAGAACAGCGCCGACGAATTCCTCGCCCGGTTCCCGCAGGTGGAGTTCACCGACGTCCGCGGCGCGGGCCACATGGTCGCCGGCGACCGTAACGACATCTTCGCCGAGGCCGTGCTGAATTTCCTTGAGCGCCATGCCAACCGGTGAGAAGCCTGATCAACACCCGTGGCAAACCGATCTCTCACTGATGTTCACGTCGCCCTACCCGTTGACCGTCATGGCGACCACCTTGCCTCCCAGCGGTCGGTACAGCACACTGAGTTGCCCGAGTCGGTTTGCACTTCTCGGCCGTTGGGTACCCGCGGAGAAATTGTGTGCTCGGCGGGCGGGACGACGACACGAAGGGTGAGCGACACCAGTGACAAGCAAAGCAGTGGTGAAGCGTGGGGTTTTGGTCGGTGTGGTCAGCGCGGCTGTGGTCGTGGGGGCGTGCGCCGGTTGTTCCAGCAAGAAGTCCGACCAGGGGTCGCAGGGAGCTCCGTCGGCAGGTGCACCCGCTCCGAAGGTCGTTGTCGACGGTCAGCAGGTCAACGTCTCCGGTCCGGTGACATGCACGACGTCGGGCAACACCATCAATATCGGAATCGGTGATGTGGCCAACGGTGTCGGCGCGGTGGTCAGCACCGACAACCCGCCCATCGTGCATTCGGTCGGACTCGGCAACGTCAACGGCATCACGCTGGGCTTCTCTGACGCCGCGCCCAATCAGGGCACCAACGCCGGAGCCGCGGTGGACGGCAAGGCGTACGGCATCAAAGGCACCGCGTCAGGTGTCGACATGAGCAACCCGGACCAGCCGAAGTCGGTGACCAAGTCCTTCGAGATGAGCGTGACCTGCCCGTAGCGGCAGTACGTCGAGGCCAAGCCCAGGAGGGGACGCAGCAATGCCCATGAAACGTGTCGTCAGCGCAGCAGCGGTCGCGGCCAGTGTCGTCGCCGCTTTGACGCTGGATCCGTCGGCCAACTCGGCTCCGATGAGCCCGCCGATTCCGTTGGCGCCCGAAACGTCGGCAAGCCCGGCGCCGCCTACGGCGCAGAGCCCGACGGCTCCGCAGACCACTGCACCCGCGACCACGGCGGCACCGCAGACCACGAGCGCCGCACCCCAGACCACCACCGCGGCACCGCAGACCACGACGGCCGCGCCGACGACGACGGCACCGCCCACCACGACGGCACCGCAGACGACCACGCCCTCCTCGCAGACGACCACGTCGAGCGTTCAGACCACCACCGAGTCGGCCGGAACCACCACCTCGCCGAGCGGGCAGACCACCACCCCGGCCGGACAGAGCACCACGTCACCGAGCGCCGGGTCGACCACCACCCCCGCTGGGCAGACGACGACTACCACCTCTTCGGCGGCGGCCGTGCAGATTAACGTGATCATCAACGCGCAGCCGACGCAGCCGCCGCACCCGCCATACATCCCGCGGGCGAACCTGGAGCGCGCCAGCAACCAGTTCGGCGGCCCCACCGACGCTTACGGCTTCGCCTATCCCGGCCGGGGCGCGCCACCGCCACCGCCGCAGCGGGGCTGGGGCTGGAACGACGGCCCGGCTCCCGGCCACCCGCCGCCAAACTGGTACGGCCCACCGCCTCCCGGTGGCTGGAACGGCCCGCCGCCTCCCGGTGGCTGGAACCGCCCGTACTACGGCGCGCCGCGTGACCTGGGCTACGCGCGGAACGACTTCGGCCGGTTCAACTACAACACTTTCACCGTCTTCCCGGTCTTCAACTGGCAGTACGGCGGTTGGGGTTACTGGTTCTTCGGAGTCTGGGTGCCTCTGTACTGACGCACTACTGATCCGGCCCGACACGGCCGACCGGACATTGGCGCAATTCCTGCCATTTTTCCGGTGTTCGCCTCCATGATGGCTTTACGCCATATCACTGGGGGTCGCCGATGTCAGCTGTGCTCGTGGCGCCGGCCATTTTGGAGAGCGTTGCCACCGAGGTAGCCCAGATCGGCTCCGCGGTCAGCGCCACCAATCTGGTTGCAGCGCTTCCGACGACCGGGGTCCTAGCCGCGGCCGCGGACGAGGTCTCCGCCGCCATCGCGACCCTGTTCGGCTCGCATGCGCAGGAGTATCAGCTGGCGGCTGCGCAGGCGGCGGCATATCACGAGCAGTTCGTGGGTGCCTTGAGTGCGGCGGCGGCGTCGTACGCCGGTACCGAGGCCACCATCGCCGCGGGTTTCCAGAGCTGGGTTTACGGTCCGGTGCACACCGCGGGTCAAGCGTGGATCACCAGTCCACTCGGCCAGGTGCTCGACCCGATCATCAACACACCGACCAACGTCCTGTTCGGGCGCGCGTTGATCGGCAATGGCGCCGCAGGAACGGCGGCCACGCCCACCGGCGGCGCCGGAGGATTGCTGTTCGGCGATGGCGGTGCCGGATACAGCCCCACCGGGGGGACCGCAGCCGGGGGCAACGGCGGCAATGCCGGACTGATCGGCAACGGTGGCCCGGGCGGAGCCGGTTTCGGCGGTGGAACCGGCGGCATGGGTGGCGCCGGCGGGTGGTTGATGGGCAATGGCGGCCCGGGCGGTCCCGGCGGCCTAGGAGGCGCCGGTGGCCAGGCCCTCCTGTTCGGCGACGGCGGCCTCGGTGCGGGGGCGGCGCCCACCGGGCGGGGTGGCTGGCTCCTGGGAACCGGGGGCACCGGCACCGGCACCGGCGGTACTGGGCAGTCGATCATCATCGACTTCGTCCGGCACGGCCAGACGGCGGCGAACGCCGCGGGCTGGATAGACACCGCCATCCCGGGATTGCCGCTCGATCAACTGGGCATAGCCCAGGCGCAGGCCATCGCGAACGCCTTCGGGCCCAGTAGCGACTACGCCGGTGTCTTCGCCTCGGAGTTGATCAGAACGCAGCAGACCGCCGCGGCGCTGACCAACTCCTTCGGTGTGTTGCCGGGGCTCAACGAGATCAGTGCCGGCTATTTCGACGGTCTGCCGCAGATCAGCCCGGCCGGCTTGCTGTATCTGGTCGGACCGGTGGCGTGGACGCTGGGCTTTCCGCTCTTCCCGATGCTGGCCCCCGGTTCCACCGACATCAACGGGATAGTCTTCAACCGCGGTTTCACCAGCGCGATGGAGACGATCTACGGCAATGCCCTGGCCCACCCGGTCCCCAGTAATACCTCGGTCGCGTATTCCAGCGCATTCACCATCGAGGCCGGGACGATGATGAACGTCAACAATCCCGACTTCTGGCTCATGCTCACCCATCCGGTGCTGCCCAACGTCGGCACGGTCGTGGTGCAGGGCGATCCGGCGGGCGGCTGGAACCTGGTCAGCTGGGACGGCATACCCGTCGGGCCGGCGTCGTTGCCGACCAAGCTGTTCGTCGACGTACGCAACCTGATCACGGCGCCGCAGTATGCGGCTTACGACATCGGCGCGTCCTTGTTCAGCGGTGATCCGACCACCATTCTGAGCACAGTGCGCGACGGGGTCGACCAGGTCGGCGCCGCGATCGTTCACTTTCCCGCCGCGGTAGCCCACGACCTGGTTGGCGTATGAGCCCGACGGCTGGCCCGTTCGTCGAACTGAATCGTGACGGCGGTGTGGTCACCATCGAGTTGGTCAACTCCAAAACGCTGAATATCGTTGGCAGCCCGGCGATCACCGCATTGACCGATGCGTTCGGCGCGGTGAGCCAAGACGCCGACGTGCGGGTGGTGGTGTTGCGCGGGTCGGGAGAGAAGGCGTTTATCGGGGGCGCCGACATCAACGAGATGGTGACCCTCGATCAGTCCAGTGGCGAGGTGTTCATTCGCCGCCTCGCCGGATTGTGCGAGGCGATCCGGGCCTGTCCGGTACCCGTCATTGCGCGCCTGGCGGGCTGGTGTCTGGGCGGGGGTCTGGAAGTCGCCGCGTGTTGTGATCTGCGGATCGCCGAATCGGGCGCCAAGTTCGGCATGCCGGAGGTGGCCGTGGGCATCCCGTCGGTCATTCACTCGGCGTTGCTGCCGGCGCTGATCGGGGCCTCGCACTCGGCGTGGTTGTTACTGACCGGGGAGACCATCGACGCTGATACCGCCGCGGCCTGGGGGTTGGTGCACGAGGTCGTCGCGGCCGATGGGTTGGACGCTCGGATTGGTGAATTGGCTGCCCGGCTGAGCGGCTTTGGCCCGCACGCCGTGCGGCAACAGAAGCGTCTGCTCAACAAGTGGTTCGATATGACGGTCCACTCGGCGATCGAAGACAGCGTCGAGCAGTTCGGCCTGGCGTTTTTGACCGGAGAGCCGCAGCAGCACATGCGGGCGTTCCTTTCCCGCAAGGGCACCCGAACCTAATCGCGGTTCGAATCGGTTCAGCCGCAACGGGATTCGTCGGGCATCCGGACCAGGTGCAGGTGCCGCGAGCGTGCCGAGCCCATCCGCTGCATCATCGCCTCAGACCGCATGCCGGTGCGTCGCGAGTCCGCTGCACCAAGCGTGCGAGCCTCGGTGCCAATGAAGTCGTCGATGAGGCTGGCCACCGCCTCGGGCTGTTCGGTGTGCGGGTGGTGCGAGACGCCGGGCAGGATGTGCAGGCGGCTGTGGGGCATCGCCTGGTGCGCCGCGTAGGCGTGGGCAATGGGTATCACGCGATCCTGGTCTCCGCTGATGATCATCACCGGCACATTGCCGTTGGCGTGCAGGCGATTGAGTGCGCAGACTGCCTGACCGCGACGGTCGACGACGGCGCGCAGCGTGCGCAGAAACGCCTGCCGGTTCTCCGGGTTGGCCAGGGCGGTGTGGGCTTCCCAATGTTCGCTCAGATCCCGGTCGGCGGACTTGATGGCCGAAAGCGCCTTGCGGGCAGTGATTACCGGCTTCGACGCGGCCACCTGCAGCACGAATTCGGAGCCGGGCAGGGAGCAGAGCCGCAACGCACGGTTCACTTCGCCGCCGAGGCCACCGCTGCTGAGCAGGATCAGCCGCTCGCAGTAGTCGCGGTGCTGATGGGTGAACTGCATCGCGATTCCGCCGCCCAGGGAGTGGCCGATGACCGTGACGCGGGGGATACCGAGGGCGTCCAGGAAGTCACGCAACCACACTGCGAAAGCACCCAACGAGTAGTCACCGCGCGGCTTGTCGGTTTGGCCGTGGCCCAGGAGGTCTGGGGCGATGACGCGATAGTTCTTGGACAGGACCGGGATCATCTTGCGCCAGTTGTTCGAGTTGCCGCCCATGCCGTGAATCAGCAGCAGCACCTCGCCCGCGCCCTCGTCGCGGTATGCGACACGGTCACCGTGCAAGTTGATCGTGTGGAGGTTGGTCATGATGCGCCTGCTCTGTCACTTCGTTGTTAACGGGGATCGTTGACGAAGTGAAGTCTGTGGCGCCTGGCTTGGAAAATTCTTGGGACTTTTTTGAGGCCCTCCCAGCGGCACCGAATCGGTGAGCTCATACCCGCGCGCGGTGAAGTCGGCGAATGTGCTCGGTATCGATGGCGACTGCCCGGGCACGACCAATGGTTAACGGTCATCGATCGCCCGGGAAGCCGCCATCTTCATCGCCTTGTGCGCGACTCTCGCAAGTACAGCTTCACCCCCCACTTACCCGAGGGAGGCGAGGAGCGGCCTAGGGCGCGGGACAATCCCCGTTGGGGCACGAAACTGGCGGGGTACCAACCTGGCCACCCAAGCCCAAGCCGGCGGTACACGCCGATATCGTGGGTGCGGCCGCCGCGATGAGCAGCGATACCAGCACCTTAGCCGTCCGATTCCTTGCGGTTTTCTTCATGGCATCGACCAATCTCCGTTGATTGACTGTTGCCTAGTCGCGGCCCGAAACGGCTAGACGGCAATGTTATAGCCGCCGCCCGTCGGCACGTGTGGTTTTGGACAGGTCCGCATCGACGCTCGAATCGTCTCGCTCACAAGGGCACTCGGCCGTTATGCAGACGTTGCACCGGCAACCCGCGTGTGTACCGGCTGCTCACGCGTCTGGACTGTCATGATTGCGTCATGTTCTTCGAACTCGCCAGACTCTATGTGGTGGTGCGGAATCGAGCACGCAGGGTCCGTCGACGAAGTCAGGTGTGACGCCAACGCCGAAACGAAATGTAGGCATGAGCCGAGGTCATGCGAAAGGTGGAGCCCCCTGTCAGGATTGAACTGACGACCGCTCGCTTACAAGGCGAGTGCTCTACCACTGAGCTAAGGAGGCCGGAAGAACCGCTGCCAGCCTAACGGCTCATGGCTCGCCGTCGATGATGCGCTGGGACCGCACCGGCCGCGTCGTCGATCGGCGCGCCACTCGCCGGCCGGGCAGCGGGATGCGGTCGGCGATGTTGCTCAGCGGGTTGACCACCATGGTCAGCGCGATGACCGCCTCCTGCAGCGTGGCGATGGCCGGTTCGAGCGCCTCCATGCCGGGGGCCAGGCGAGCCAGCGTGTCCGCCACGTCGGCCAACTGCTCCAGCGGACCGTTCTTGGCGGTCAGTTTGTCGACCAGGCCACCCTCGGCGAGCAACTTGTCGGCCAACCCATCCTCGGCCAGCACCCGCTCGATCAGCCCGTCGGGGGCCAACAACTGATCGGCCACCCCGCCCGGAGCCAGCGCACGCTCCAGCCCACCACCCTCGGCGGTCAAGCGGTCGAGCAAACCGCCGGGCTGGGTCAGCTGATCCACCAAGCCGCCGGGGCGCAGCAGCCGGTCCATCGGACCGTCGGCGGCTATCGCCCGTCCCAGCGGCATGTCCTCGTCCAGCAACCGAGCCAGCCGGTTCGCCCGCGCGAGAGTGTCATCGAGCCCGAGCATATTGGCCATCGCGTTCGATCCGCGCGGACCGCTGGTGTCACCGAGCGCCTTCTTGGCCAGGCCCACGGCCGCACCCGCGAAGTTGAGGCTCACTTCTGCGGCCGCCAGGCCGGTCCGAGCGGGCGCCGTGGCCAAGGCCACGAGGTTCTTGCCGAGGTTCATCCTGCGAGTCTATTCGCGGCGCGGCCTGATTTTTTCGGTACGGGTCCAAGCTGTTCCAAGGATTCCTGGCAGACTACTTGCAGACTACTCGCAACGAGCTTTCAGGAAGTACACAATGATTGTTCAGCAAATGTTCAGCCACTCGTCGGGAGAGTGGGTGTCATGACGACAGGAACCTCAGCGCAGAGCGCCGCACCGGAGGCACGCGTGCTCGTCGTCGACGACGAGGCCAACATTGTCGAACTGCTGTCGGTCAGCCTCAAATTTCAGGGCTTCGAGGTCTACACGGCGACCAACGGCGCCCAGGCGCTCGATCGGGCCCGCGAAGCCCGACCGGACGCGGTGATTCTCGACGTGATGATGCCCGGAATGGACGGCTTCGGGGTGCTACGCCGACTGCGCGCCGACGGCATCGACGCCCCGGCGTTGTTCCTCACCGCACGCGACTCCCTGCAGGACAAGATCGCCGGGCTGACGTTGGGCGGCGACGACTATGTGACCAAGCCGTTCAGCCTGGAAGAGGTGGTGGCCCGGCTGCGGGTGATCCTGCGGCGCGCGGGTAAGGGCGGCGCCGAACCGCGCAATGCGCGCCTGACGTTCGCCGACATCGAACTCGACGAGGAAACCCACGAGGTCTGGAAAGCCGGCCAGCCGGTGTCGCTGTCACCCACCGAGTTCACCTTGTTGCGCTACTTCGTGATCAACGCCGGCACCGTGCTGAGCAAGCCGAAGATCCTGGACCACGTCTGGCGCTACGACTTCGGCGGCGACGTCAACGTCGTCGAGTCCTACGTGTCCTACCTGCGCCGCAAGATCGACACCGGCGAGAAGCGGCTGCTGCACACGCTGCGCGGGGTGGGTTATGTGTTGCGGGAGCCGCGATGAGCGCGGCTGTCGACTAGGTAGCAGCATGACCAGACGCCGATCACGGGGAATCCCGCTGCGGGTGGGCCTGGTCGCGGCCACCCTGCTGCTGGTGCTGTGCGGCCTGCTGGCCTCCGGCGTCGCGGTCACCTCGATCCTGCGGCACAGCCTGGTCAACCGGGTCGATTCCACGCTGCTCGACGCCTCGCGCACTTGGGCGCAGTCGCCGTGGAAGCATTCGCTGACCAACGCCGAAGGCCCGGACCCGGCGCGCCCGCCGTCGAAGTTCTACGTGCGCGGCATCAGCCCCGATGGCCACACCATGACCGCCATCAACGACCGCAACGCCGAGCCCGCGCTGCCGATGGACAACGACGTCGGCCCCAACCCGACGACCCTGTCCTCAGTCAACGGTTCCGACATTCAGTGGCGCGCGGTCACCATCCGCGGGCCGCAGGGTGGCCTGACTACCGTCGCCATCGACTTGTCCGACGTCCAGCACACGGTCAGATCGCTGGTCTGGTTGCAGGTGGGCATCGGTGCGGCGGTGCTGGTGGTGGTCGGACTGGTCGGTTACGGGGTGGTGCAGCGCAGCTTGAAGCCGCTGTCAGAAGTCGAACAAACCGCCGCGGCCATCGCGGCCGGCCAGCTCGACCGCCGCGTACCCGAACGCGATCCGCACACCGAAGTGGGCCGACTTTCCTTGGCGCTCAACGGCATGCTGGCACAGATACAGCAAGCGTTGGCGTCGTCGGAGTCGTCGGCGGAAAAGGCGCGCGGCTCCGAGGACCGGATGCGCCGATTCATCACCGACGCCAGCCATGAATTGCGCACCCCGCTGACCACCATCCGCGGCTTCGCTGAGTTGTATCGACAGGGCGCCGCGCGCGACGTCGCCATGCTGCTTTCGCGCATCGAAAGCGAAGCCAGCCGGATGGGTTTGCTGGTCGACGATCTGCTGATGCTGGCGCGCCTGGACGTGCAGCGTCCGCTGGAACGCAATCGGGTGGATCTGCTGGCGCTGGCCAGCGACGCCGTTCACGACGCCCGAGCGATCGACCCGAAACGCACCGTCACCCTGGAAGTGCTCGACGGCCCCGGCACCCCCGAAGTGCTCGGCGACGAACCACGCATCCGCCAAGTGCTCAGCAACCTGATCGCCAACGCTTTACAGCACACTCCGACCAGCGCTGACGTCACCGTGCGGGTCGGCACCTCCGACGACGACGCCGTGCTCGAAGTGGCGGACAAAGGGCCCGGTATGAGCCAGGAAGACGCGTCACGGGTGTTCGAGCGCTTCTATCGCACCGACTCGTCGCGCGCCCGGGCCAGCGGCGGCACCGGCCTCGGACTGTCGATCGTCGACTCGCTGGTCAAAGCCCACGGCGGGGCGGTCACGGTCACCACGGCGCCCGGCGAAGGCTGCTGCTTCCGCGTCACGCTGCCGCGGGTGAGCGATGTGGCCGCTCAGGTGGGTGAGCCGGTCAGCTGAGCGGGTCAGGTCAGTTGCTCGAGCGCGGCCTTGATTTTGGCCTGCGCTTCATCCAGCGATTCCGGTGACGGGTTGCGGTCGACGTTGGCGAAGCCGAAGTCGCCCAGGCTGCGGGTGGGGAAGACGTGCACGTGCAGATGCGGCACTTCCAGCCCGGCGATGATCACCCCGGCGCGGTCGACCTGAAACGCCTTGCACACCGCCTTGCCGATCAACTGACTGACGCCCATGATGCGGGCGAACACCGCGGGATCGATGTTCTGCCACTGATCGATCTCTTCGCGCGGCACCACCAGTGTGTGGCCTTGGGTCATGGGCTCGATCGTCAAGAACGCGACGACATCGTCGTCCTCATAGACGAATCGGCCGGGAAGTTCACGGTTGATGATCTTGGTGAAGATCGACGCCATGGGTTCAGCATAGGTGCGCCGAGATCACCGCCGCGGCTGCGGTTGGCCTGGCTCAGCCTTCTTGGCCGAATGTCATCATCTCGAGGTTCCAGTAGCCGCGCATGTTGGTGATCAGCCCGGCGTCGTTGACGCGGTAGGTGAAGACGCCGCGCACCGAACTGGTGACCCCGCCGTCAAACTTGCTGTCCAGCACCAAGATATGGGCGATTTCGTTGGGGGAACTGGAGGGGAACGTTTCCTCGCAGGTGATGGTGAGATTGTTGGCGGCGATGTTGGTGTCGTAGAAGGCGGCGACGCCGTCCTTGCCCTTCACCCCGGTGCCGTCGGGATTGGTGACGGACTTGCCGATCGGGTCCTCGATGACCACGTCGTCGGCCATCAGCGCCAGCCATCCTTCGCGATCGTGAGCTTGCACGCAACGCCACGACGACTGCGACGCGGTCAGTGCGGGGGACTGGACTGTCTGGGTCATTGCTACCTCTCCTTGGTTAAATGGCGCACGCGGCGCGGGCGCCGTCTTCGGTGGCTTTGCGGATGAGGCCCAGACCGCTGCAGTCGCCGGCGGCGTGCACGGGCGTGTCGGGCAGGGCGGTCACCAATTGGTCGAACAACCGGGTGTCGGGTTCGACGGTTCCGGCGAGCACGACGCTGTCGGCCGGCAATTCGCGGGTCGCTCCGCCCGACGGCGTGAACACCACGGCCCCCGGGGTGATCCGTTCCACGCCGGCTCGCACGTGCACCGCGACACCTAGGCGGTCCAACCGGTCCATGTGTTCGGTCTTGCGCTTGTTGCCCACTTCGGGGGCAATGTCTTTGCCGCTTTCGAGGATCGAGACCAGCCGGCCGCGGCCGGCGAGGAACTCGGCGAGTTCCAGTGCGACCAGATCCGCACCGATGATGGCAACGCGCCGGCCCAGCGGCATCCACGCGTGGGTGGCCAGTCGCACCGCCGCGGGGCGCACCAGCCGTTGGCGCCAGCCGGACAACGTCCGCGCCGCCAAGCGTTGCCACCCCGGATCGGTCGAGTCGGCGGAGCCGCCGAGCGCCTCCCGCAGCCCCGGTCCGGTAAGCACGTGGGGCAGCTCGGCGCCGGGGATCTGCGGTATCGCGACGTGCCCGCCGGTGGCCACCACCACCGCATCCGGTGCGGCTGCGACGACATCGCGAACCGAAATAGCTTGGCCCACTTCGACATCGACCGGGCTGCGCCGGATCTCCTGGCGCAGATAGTCCAGGAACGGTTGGTTCTCCGGGTGCAGCACGCAGGCCCAGCGCAACGCGCCACCCAACTGCCCGGCCCGTTCGAACAGCGTGACGCGGTGGCCGCGTTCGGCGGCCACCCGGGCGGCCTCCAGTCCGGCCGGGCCGCCGCCGACGACGACCACCCGCTTGGCACGCGACGCGGGTGGGGCGGCCAGTTCGCGCTCTTTGCCGGTGCGGGGATTGACCGCGCAGTCCACCGAGAAGCGCTGTTCCATTGCGTCGATGCAGTTTTCACATGAGATGCACCTGCGGACCCGGTGCGCTTGCCCGGTCATCAGTTTGCGCGGCAACTCGGGGTCGGCCAGCATGGGACGTCCCATGGCGATGAAATCGGCGCGCCCGTCGGCCAGAATCTGCTCGGCCCGAACGGGGTCGTGGATGCGTCCGACGGCAATCACCGGGACATCGACTACCTGCTTGACCGCGGCGGCCGCGCCGACGTTGACCTCGTCGCCGTCGTCGGCGCCGTTGACCATGCCCGTCACCAGCCGATCGATGACGCCGCCGCTGACGTGGAATGCGTCTACCCCCGCAGCGACGAGTTCGGTTGCCATTCGCGCGGTTTCGAAGATCGCGCGACCGCCGGCAACCCGCTCGTAGCCGGAGATGCGCAGCGTGATCGGCAGCGCATCGCCGATCTCGGCCCGAATCGCGGCCAGCGCCTCGAGGACCACCCGTAACCGGCCGCGCGCCGAGCCGCCGTACTCATCGGTGCGCCGGTTGCGTTGGGGGGCAAGGAATGAGCCCAACATCATGTAACCGTGGGCGGCGTGCAGTTCGATCCCGTCGTACCCGGCCTCCACCGCACGGCGCGCCGCGGCCTTGAACAAGTCGAGTACCTCGGTGAGTTGCTGCTTGGAGATCTGTACCGACGGGCGGCCCGTGAGGTAGGACGGGATCACCGACGGTCCCAGCGATGTGACACCAAACATCTCCGGTCCCAGTCCGTCTGGTCCGGCGTGCACGATCTGCGGTTGGATTTTGGCGCCGTGCTCGTGCACCACGTCCACCAGCGCCCGGTGTGCGGCGACGGCCTCATCGGTCGCCAGATGCAAGCCGCCGGGCGTCTCGGGATGGTGGTGGTCGACTCCGGTGGCGCCCAACGTGATCAGACCGACGCCGCCGCTGGCTCGCGCCACGAAGTAGTCACGCGTGCGCTGCGACGGCAGTCCGTCCGGCGTGCCGTACATCGTCTCCATCGGAGACATGACCAGCCGGTTGCGCACCGCCATGGCGCCGATTCGTTCCGGCGCCAACAGGTGCCCGAAGCCGGCCACGCGCGGTGCCGAGCCGCTTAGCGGTCGGCGTCCGTGTAGCGGATGACCCCGCGAATGTTCTTGCCGTCCAACATGTCCTGGTAACCCTCGTTGATCTGCTCGAGGCGGTATTGAGTGGTCACCATGTCGTCGAGATTGAGCTTGCCGGCCTTGTACATCGACAGCAGCTGAGGGATGTCGTACTGCGGGTTGCCGCCGCCGAAGATGGTGCCCTGCAGGTTCTTCTGCATCAGCGTCAACATGGCCAGGTTCAACGTCACGTTGGTGTCCATCAAACTGCCGATGGCCGTCGCCACGCAGGTGCCGCCCTTGGCGGTGATGTTGAGGTAGTTGTCGATGTCGGCGCCGTGCAATTCACCGACGGTCACTATCACCTTGTGCGCCATCAGACCGTAGGTCACCTCGGCAATGCCCATCAGCGCGGCGTTGATGTCGGGGTAGACGTGGGTGGCGCCGAATTTGAGCGCCTGGTCACGCTTCCACTCCACCGGGTCGATCGCGAAGATGTAGCGGGCTCCGGAGGCGACCGCGCCCTGCAGCGCCGCCATACCGACGCCGCCGACGCCGACGATCGCCACGTCTTGGCCCGGGCGGATGTCGGCGGTGCGGACCGCGGACCCGTAACCGGTGGTGACACCGCAGCCGACCAGCGCGGCCACCTCGAACGGAACCGACGGGTCGATCTTCACCACCGAGCTGCGGTGCACGACCATGTACGGCGAGAAGGTGCCCAGGAGGGTCATCGGGAAGACGTTCTGTCCGCGGGCTTGAATGCGGAAGGTGCCGTCACTGACCGCCGCACCGGCCAGCAGGCCGGCACCCAGGTCACACAGGTTACGCATGCCGGACTGACACGTCGGACACTGACCACAGGACGGAATGAACGACAACACGACGTGGTCGCCCGGGGCGATGTCGTCCACGCCGGGGCCGACCTCGGTGACGATGCCGGCGCCCTCGTGCCCGCCCAGCACCGGAAAGCCCGCCATCGGGATGCCGCCGGTCACCAGATGATGGTCGGAGTGGCACATGCCCGCCGCTTCCATCTGGATCTTGACTTCATCCTTGACCGGGTCGCCGATCTCGATGTCCTCGATGGACCACGGCTGGTTGAACTCCCAGATCAGAGCGCCTTTTGTCTTCACGGTTGACCTGACCCCATTTCGACGTTGAATTGGAAGTGCCTGGCCAGATCATGCCTGGCACGGTGGTGACGAGTGCCACACGGCACCCTTGTTGCGTCAGCATAGCGGTGCAACAAATCAAATGCTTGGTTGGGCCATCGCAGACCGTGCGGCGCACTCACCAGATCGGGACCGGCGTCTTGCCCAACGGGTAGTACCCCGGCAGCTTTTCCCCTGCCAGGCTGCGCTCGATCCGTCGCTGCATGCCCTGGGAGAGCTTCCCGGCTTTCATGAGGTCCAGATACAGCGCCTGCACGTGCCCGAAGTCGAAGAAGTCGCGTTGCCACTCGATCTTGGCGTCCGCGTTGAGCCGGAACCAGCTACCGCCGATGCCGTAGATCTCCGACGTGGAGCCGTCGGCGTCGGTGGCGATCTGTTTCCAGAAGCCCACGATTTCGCCTTGCTTGTCGTCGATGATCACCTTCTGGTAGGGGTACTGCCAGTTCTCCAGGCCCTCCATCTCCAAGCCCAGCGCGATGTCGCGGATCTCGTCGATGCCCACGCACATCACGTCTTCTTTGGGTCCGATGTTCCAGCCGTAGGTGGCGTCATCGGCGTAGAAGTCCGCGAGCACCTTCCAGTCGCCTTCGCGCTCGGCGGTCCGGTTGGCTTCCAGCCAGCGCTCGACCCAGTCTTCTAGTACCTCGCGTGGATGTGAAGCCATTGTCATTCTTCCTTCTCTTCAATGAGTAGTGCTTGGGTAGGGCACATTTGGACCGCTCGCTCGACTTCGTCGCGGGCGTCATCGGGGGGCTCCGGGTCGAGAATCTCGACCTTGCCCCGCTTGGGCACGCTGAAATACTCCGGTGCTTCCAGTTCACACATGGCGTGGCCCTGGCACAAGTCCAGGTCCACCCGAATTCGATAGGCGCCCACGAGCTTTACTCGCGCCCACGCTTGCGGTAGCGCACGGTGGCGGGCCGGGCCAGCTGCACCACCATCTTGGAGTGGTCGTTGCGGTAGCTGTCGGCGGGCTGGGCCATCTCGAACTCATACTCGCGCAACAGCACCGAGAAAATGGCCTTGATCTGCATGGTGGCGAAAGCCGCACCCACACAACGGTGTCGGCCGGCGCCAAACGGAATCCAGGTCCAGCGGTTTGCGATGTCGGCCTGTTCGGGCTTGTTGTACCGGTCGGGATTGAAGGCGTCGGGTTCGGGAAAATCCTCGGGGATGCGGTTGGAGATCGCCGGGGACGCGGCGACGTAGTCACCGTTGCGGATGGGGAAGCCTTCGACTTCGAAGTCGCCCTTGGCGACGCGCATCAAGATGATCAGCGGCGGGTGCAGGCGCAAGGTTTCCTTGACCACGTTGTCCAGCTTCGGGATTTGGCGCAGCGCATGGAAACTCACCTCCTGGCCGTCGGCATAAAGCTCCTCCAGCTCGGCCAGCACTTCGGCGTAGGTGTCGGGATGGCGGATCAGCTCGATCAACGTCCACGCCGAGGTACCGGAACTGGTGTGGTGCCCGGCGAACATCAGCGAGATGAACATGCCGGTCACCTCGTCGGCGGAGAACCGGGGGTTGCCCTCCTCGTCGTTGATGGACACCAGCACGTCAAGCATGTCGCGGTCGCGTTTGTCCTTCGGCGGGTCGGCGATCCGCTGATTCATGATCTCCTGCACCAGCGCCACCAAGTCCTTGCGGGCTTGGTCGCGGCGCTGAAAGCTCTCGATCGGCAGGTAGGGATCGACGTAGCACAGCGGATCGGTGCCGCGTTCGAGTTCGTGGTAATAGTGCGCGAACCGGGAGTCCAGCTGGTTGCGGAACTTCAGCCCGATCAGGCAGGCCGTCGAGGTGTAGATGGTCAACTCCGCGAAGAAATCGAGGAGGTCGATTTCGCCTTGCTCGCCCCAGTCGGCGATCATCTTCTTGACTTCGCCTTCGATGGTGGCCGCATGGCCCTTCATCTGCTCTCCGCGCAGCGCCGAGTTGTGCAGCATCTCCTTGCGCCGCTCGGGGCTGGCGTCGAAGACGACGCCTTTGCCAAAGATCGGGGTCATGAAGGGGTACGCCTCGGCCTGGTCGAGCTCTTCATCGGAAGAGCGGAAGAAGAATTCGTTCGCGGTCGCCCCGGAAAGCAGGATCACTTGCTTGTCCGCCAGCTGAAACGCACCGACGTCACCACATTCGCTGCGGGTGCGCTGCATGAGGCCGATCGGGTCGGTCCGGAATTCTTCGAGGTGTCCGTGTTCGTCTTCGCCGCCGGAGACTCGCGGCACGATGGCGGTTGTCATGCTTCACTCCTCATGCGCTTCGCGAAGGTCACGAATTCAGCGCTTTCTCATCGAGTTTCAGCTGCTGGCGGTCTTTGGTGGTGAACAACGGCGCCTCGGGCTGCAGCTCCATGCTGACCACGAAGCCACCGCGCGGCGTCTCGGCGACGAACGCGATAGCCCGGGCCAGGTCGGATGCCCGCAGGAAGTAATCGTGCCGAGCCTGACCCCATTTGGCCCAATCTTCCAGCGCCTGGCCAATCGATTCGGGCGGCAGGCTCCACCCCATGCCGGTCTTGGTGGGGCCGGGGTGGACGATGGAGGCTCGCACGCCGGTGCCCTCGAGTTCCATCTGCAAGTTGGTCACCATCGACACCAGCCCAGCCTTGGCCGCGCCGTAGGCACCCATGTGCGGGCGCTGGCGCAGCGCCACGTCGGAACCCACGAAGATGAGGTCGCCGCGCTGACGTTCGAGCATGCCGGGCAGCACCGCGGTGGCCAACCGGTTGGCCCCGATCAGGTGGATCTGCAGCTGCGATTCGAAAGTCTCGGTGTCGATTTCGTGCAGCCGTCCGAAGTAGGTATCCCCCGCGCCTGCGACCAGCACCTCGATCTCACCCAGCTTCTCACCGGCCTGGCGGACGAAGTCCTTGACCGAATCCGCGTCGGTGACATCGAGCGGCAGGGCGATTGCTTCACCGCCGTCGGCGCGGATCTGGTCGACGATCTCCTGGCACTTTTCGACTCGGCGAGCGCCGAGCGCCACCGGAAAGCCATGTGCGGCAAGCTCGACGGCGCTCGCCGCGCCGATCCCCGACGATGCGCCCGCGACGATCGCTGGGCGTCGGGCCGGATGTGGCTCAAAGCGGGGCATTTACTTGGCCTCCACGGTGATCGGGAGATGGGCGAATCCGCGCACGTTGCTGGAGTGCACCCGCACGGCGTTGTCCTCGTCCACCTCATAAGAGCGGATCCGGTTGAACAGTTCGTCCAGCGCCACCCGGGCTTCCATCCGCGCCAGGTGGGCGCCGAGGCAGAAGTGCGCTCCGCTGCCGAAACTGACCAGCTTGGAGCCGATTTCGCGGCCGATGCGGTAGTCGTCGGGTTGCTCGAACACCCTGTCATCGCGGTTGGCCGAACCTGGCAGCAGCAACAGCACCTCACCCTCGGGGATTGTGGTGTCGTACAGAGTGAACGGTTGCGCGACATGACGGGCCAGGATCTGACTGGACGTGTCGTAGCGCAGCGTCTCCTCGGCCCACAGCGGGATGCGCGAGTGGTCGGCGAACACGCCGGCCAGCTCGTCGGGATTCTTCCAGCCCCAATAGGCGGCGTTGGCAAGCAATTTCGTGGTGGTCTCGTTGCCCGCCACCACCATCAGAAACAGAAACGCCATGATCTCTTCGTCGCTGAGGCGGTCCCCGTCGATCTCGGCTTCCAGCAACGCCGACGTCAAGTCCTCCGAAGGCTTGTTGCGTCGTTCGCTGACCATCTCGGCGTAATACACCAACAACTCTGCCGAGGCCTGCATGGCGGACGCCGGGACATCGGCCACCCCGTCCTCCCGGTGCATGACGCCGTCGGCCAGCGCGCGGATGCGCGCGCGGTCTGGTTCGGGCACGCCCATCAACTCCGAGATGACGTCCATCGGCAGCTTTCCCGCGAACTCGGCGACGAAGTCGAAGGATTCGTGCTGCAGCGCGGCGTCGAGATGCAGGCACGCCAAGTCGCGCACGCGCGGCTCGAGCTCACGGATCCGGCGCGGGGTGAAGCCCTTGGACACCAAGGTGCGCAGCCTCAGGTGGCCGGGGTCGTCCATGGCCAGGAACGACATCACCCGATGGGCTTCGGCGTTGCGTGACACCGGATCCAACGACACCCCATAGACATTGGACAGCGCGGTGCTGTTACGGAAACCCTGCAGCACGTCTTGGTGGCGCGACAATGCCCAGAAGTTGAGCTCGTCATTGCGGTACAGCGGTGCCTCGTTGCGCAGCCGCCGGTAGTACGGGTACGGGTCCTCATGGAAGTCGTAGTCGTAGGGATCCAATACTAGTTCGGGCCCACCCACGCTGACGGTCATCGGCTGCTCCCATGGTCGTTCGCGGCCCCGGCCAGAATCAGGCTCACCACGCCGGCCAGACGGTCGGCGATCTCGTGGTAGGTGAACTCACCGCTGCCGGCCTGCACCAGCGCGCCGAAAAACGCCATCTCCAGGGCGGATACCGTTATGGGCTCGGCGCCCGGTCCTATGGCCGAGGCGATGCGGCGGTGAATCTCGGCGCCGATCCGGTCGCGCGCGGCACGCACCGCAGGGTCGGTACCGCCGCCCAGCAACGCGGCGGTGCACGCGGCACCGACCTCGGGTTCGTCGGCGACCACCAAGGCGAGATGCCGCAGCGCCTGGTCCACCCGAACCGGCATCGGTTCGTTGACGTCGGTGAAGAAGGGCACCCGCCGCACCAGGTCGAGGTAGACCTCGGCGATCAGATGGTTCTTCGACGAGAAGTAGGTGTAGGCGGTGGCCGGCGCCACCTTGGCGCGGGCCGCCACCATGCGCACGGTCAGATCGGCGTAGGAACTTTCCCGCAGCGTCTCCATCCCGGCCGCCAGTACCTTGCGGAAGGTCTCTTCTTGGCGGCGGTTGCGCGGCGCCTGCCCCGTCGGAGCGCTGACGCTCACCAGTGCATCGCTGGACACATGTCCAAGCTAGAGGATCACACCGCAGCGAAGCAACCCCGCGCGCTGAACAAGCAGGTAAAGGGCATACATGGCAGCTCGCACGGTCCTGTCGGCCGGCCCGGCTCTTGCACGCCGCAGGCCGCGGGGGCTATGGTTCACAGGGGCATACCGGACAAGTGTCCAACGGGATGGGAGTGGGTTATGGCGTTGTTGGCTGACGGCGCGAGTGCGCTGTTCATCGACGGCAAGCTGACCGAAGGCAACGCCGGAACCTTTCCGACGGTCAACCCGGCGACCGAGGAGGTGCTGGGTGTGGCCGCCGACGCGGACGCCGAAGACATGAACCGCGCCATCGACGCGGCCCGGCGCGCGTTCGACGACACCGACTGGTCCCGCAACACCGAACTGCGGGTCCGGTGTGTGCGGCAACTGCGCGATGCGCTGCAGCAACACATCGAAGAGTTGCGGGATTTGACCATCGCCGAAGTCGGCGCCCCGCGCATGTTGACGTCGATCGCCCAACTGGAGGGTCCTGTCAACGATTTGGCGTTCGCGGCGGATACGGCCGAATCGTATTCGTGGCAGCAGGATCTGGGCGAAGCGGCGCCGATGGGGATCCCCACGCGGCGCACCGTCGTTCGGGAAGCCGTCGGAGTCGTGGGTGCGATCACCCCGTGGAATTTCCCGCATCAGATCAACCTGGCCAAGCTGGGTCCCGCGCTGGCGGCCGGTAATACCGTCGTTCTCAAGCCGGCGCCCGATACGCCTTGGTGCGCCGCAGTGTTGGGCGAGATCATCGCCGAGCACACCGACATACCGCCCGGCGTGGTCAACATCGTGACCTCCAGCGACCACAGTGTCGGCGCCCTGTTGGCCAAAGATCCTCGGGTGGACATGGTTTCGTTCACCGGCTCCACCACGACGGGTCGCAGCGTGATGTCCGACGCGGCGGCGACCATCAAGAAAGTGTTCTTGGAGTTGGGCGGCAAGTCGGCGTTCCTCGTGCTCGACGACGCCGACTTGGGCGGTGCTGTCGGAGTTGCGGCCTTCTCGGTCTGCATGCACGCCGGGCAAGGATGCGCGATCACGACTCGGCTGGTGGTGCCGCGGGCCCGTTATGACGAGGCGGTCGCCATCGCGGCGGCCACCATGTCGGGGATCAAGCCAGGTGATCCCAATGACTCCGGAACCATCTGCGGGCCACTGATTTCCGCGCGGCAACGCGACCGCGTCCAGGGCTACCTCGACCTGGCGGTCTCCGAAGGCGGCAGCTTCGCCTGCGGCGGCGGCCGACCGGCCGACCGCGACGTCGGGTTCTTCATCGAGCCCACTGTGATCGCCGGCCTGGACAACACCGCCCGGCCCGCCCGGGAAGAGATCTTCGGTCCGGTGCTGACGGTGATCGCGCATGACGGCGACGACGACGCGGTCCGGATCGCCAACGACTCGGCCTACGGGTTGTCCGGCACCGTCTTCGGCGCCGACCCGGACCGCGCCGCCAAAGTCGCATCGCGGCTGCGAGTCGGCACCGTCAACGTCAACGGCGGCGTCTGGTATTCGGCCGACATGCCGTTCGGCGGATACAAGCAGTCCGGCAACGGCCGCGAGATGGGTCTGGCCGGGTTCGAGGAGTACTTGGAAACCAAAGCCATTGCGACAGCGGCTAACTAAGCGACGTTTGAAGGAGTTCGGGTGGGGCGGTTCGAGAACAAGGTAGCCATTGTCACCGGATCCGGCGGCGGCATCGGGCAGGCGTATGTCGAGGCTCTGGCCCGCGAAGGCGCCGCGGTCGTCGTGGCCGACATCAATGCCGAGGCGGCCGAGGCGGTGGCCAAGCAGATCGCCGCCGACGGCGGCACCGCCATCAGCGTTCCGGTCGACGTGTCCGATCCGGTGTCGGCCAAGGAGATGGCCGATCGCACACTGGCCGAATTCGGCGGCATCGACTACCTGGTCAACAACGCCGCGATTTTCGGCGGCATGAAGCTGGACTTCCTGCTCACCGTGGATCCGGAGTACTACAAGAGGTTCATGAGCGTGAACCTCGACGGCGCCCTGTGGTGCACCCGCGCGGTGTACAAGAAGATGGCCAAGCGCGGCGGTGGGGCGATCGTCAACCAGTCGTCCACGGCGGCGTGGTTGTACGCCAACTTCTACGGTCTGGCCAAGGTCGGCATCAACGGTCTCACCCAACAACTCTCGCGGGAACTGGGCGGCCAGAACATCCGGATCAACGCCATCGCGCCCGGGCCCATCGACACCGAGGCCAACCGCACCACCACGCCCAAGGAAATCGTCGACGACATCGTCAAGGGACTTCCCTTGTCGCGCATGGGCACACCTGAGGATCTGGTCGGCATGTGCCTGTTCCTGCTCAGCGATCAGGCATCGTGGATCACCGGGCAGATCTTCAATGTCGACGGCGGACAGATCTTCCGGTCATGACCCCTCCGCGGTTGGGATACATCGGTTTAGGCAACCAGGGTGCGCCCATGGCCAAGCGCCTGGTCGACTGGCCGGGCGGTTTGACGGTGTTCGACGTACGCGCCGAAGCGATGATGCCGTTTGTCGACTGCGGTGCCACCGCCGCGGCCGGACTATCCGATGTCGCTAGAGCCGACATCATCAGCGTCACGGTGCTCAACGACCAGCAGGTGCGTGAGGTGATCACCGGACAAGACGGGCTGGCCGCACATGCCAAGCCAGGCACCGTGATTGCGATCCACTCCACCATCGACCACACCACCGCCGAAGAGTTGGCCCGCGACCTCGAGCCGCGGGGCATCCACGTCATCGACGCGCCCGTCAGCGGCGGCGCCGGTGCGGCCGCCGAGGGCAAGTTGGCCACCATGGTGGGCGCCGACGAGGAGACCTTTCAGCGGATCAAGGAACCGTTCGCCAAATGGGCGTCGCTGGTGATTCACGCCGGTGCACCCGGGGCGGGGACGCGAATGAAGTTGGCCCGCAACATGCTGACCTTCGTGTCGTATGCGGCCGCGGCCGAAGCCGAGAAGCTGGCCGAGGCCAGCGGGCTCAGCCTGCGGGCGCTGGCCAAAGTGGTCCGGCACAGTGATGCCCTCACCGGTGGCCCGTCGGCGATCATGTTCCGCAACACCACGGCGCCGATGCAGCCCGACGATCCGCTGCGCCCGATGCTCGAACACACCCGCGGCCTGGGCGAGAAGGATCTGAGTCTGGCCCTGGCCCTGGGCGATGCGGTATCGGTGGACCTGCCGCTGGCCAAGCTGGCCCTGCAGAACCTGGCGGCCGGGCTGGGCGTACCGCACTCGGACACCGAACCGAAGGAGGCGTGATGGACGAACAGCGCCGCAAAGGCCTCGAGAAGATGAACGAGGTCTACGGCTGGGAGATGCCCGACATCGAGGGCGACCCGTACTTCGACCTCACCGTCGACCACCTGTTCGGCAGCATCTGGACGCGCCCCGGCCTGTCGATGCGCGACAAACGCATCATGACGCTCACCGCGGTCACCGCCATCGGAAACCGCGACCTGGCCGAGATCCAGATCAACGCCGCGCTGCTCAACGGAGAGCTCGACGAGACCGAGCTCAAGGAGATGGCCGTCTTCCTCACCCACTATCTCGGCTTTCCGCTCGGCTCTGCGCTCAACGGCGCCGTGGACACCGTCGTTGCCAAGCGCAAGAAGGCGGCTGCCAAGGGCGCCGGTGAGGACAAGAAGGCCAATGTCGACAGCGCGATGAAGATGCACTCCGGCAACAAGCTCGACTGAGCCTCAGTACGGCTGCCCGCCTTCCGGCATCACATACTCCGAGGTGGGCCCGTACACACCGTTGACGGTCGTTCCTCCGTTGATCATGCCGGTGGCCATGTCCAGCATCGTGCTGGGAAAGCCGAGGGTCGGTTCGGTCAGCGCGTCGAGGCGGGCGATCTCGTCGGAGGTGAGCTCGACATCCGCGCCCTGGATGTTGTCGTCGAGTTGTGCGAGCCGGCGCGCCCCGATGATCACGGACGAGACGGCGGGTTTGGCAAGAACCCAGGCCAGCGCCACGCTGGCCACCGTGCTCTGGTGCGCTTCGGCGATGACCTCGAGTTCGTCGATGACCGCGTAGGTGTCCTCGGTGAGGAAGCTGTCGACCAGCGCGCCGCGATCGGCGCGGTGTTCGCCGGCGTTGCTGCGGGTGTACTTGCCGCTGAGCACGCCGCTCTTCAGGGGTGACCATGGGGTGATTCCGAGGCCGAATTCCGTTGCCATCGGGACCAATTCCTGCTCGACGGTGCGTTCCAGCAACGAGTACTCGATCTGCAACCCGACGAAGGCCGACCACCCACGGAACCGCGCGATGAGATTGGCTTCGGCGATCTTCCACGCCGGTGTGTCCGAGACGCCGAGATAGCGCACCTTGCCGGCCCGAACCAGGTCGTCGAGAGCGGCCATCGTCTCTTCGATGGGAGTGTTCACGTCCCACATGTGCAGCCAGTACAAGTCGATGTAGTCGGTCTGCAGGCGCCGCAGGGAGTTCTCGCAGGCCTTGATCACCGACTTGCGGCCCGAGCCGCCGCCGTTGGGGTCACCGGGGTACAGGTTCCCGCTGAATTTCGTAGCGATCACCAGCCGATCGCGCCGCGCGGGGTGGCGCCCCACGTGGTCGCCGATGATCTTCTCCGAATGGCTTCTGGTGTAGAAGTTCGCAGTGTCGATGAAGTTGCCGCCGAGTTCGATGTACCGATCGATGATCTGTTGCGACTCTTCGACACTGGTGCCCCACCCGAGGTCTTCACCGAACGTCATCGCACCCAAGCACAGCGGGCTTACCCGCAGACCAGACCGCCCGAGTGTCACGTATTGATCCAGAGGCATGGTAGACCTGCTTTCTGGTAGATTGTTCAGTCATGAGTTTGTTCATATATAAACTAGTTCATCTCTGAACGATCTGGCAAGTCTATGTCTGTGGACGACGCCGCCAGGATCTGGTCGCTGAACTATCGGGTGCTGTTGTCGGTGATCTCCACCGTGGAGGCCGACATGGCGGCGCTGGGGCTCGACTCCAAGGAACTCTTCCTGCTTGCCGAGGTTGACGAACATCCTTACCCGGCCGAACTCGCCGCGACACTGAGCATGCCCAAGGCGACGGTCACGCTATACCTGAAACGGCTCGAGGCAGCACAACTCGTGCGCCGCGAGATCGATCCCGCCGATCTGCGGCGCCATCGGCTGCTGCTCACCCCCGCCGGTCGGCAGGCCGCGGCCGACGGCATGGCGCTGTTGTCCGGCGAGTTCGACAAACGGCTGAGCCGTCTGACCTCCGCCCAGCAGAAGGAGCTGAGAAACATGCTGGAGCAAATTGTCTGACTGCCCGCGCCGCGGCGGCCGCGCCGTGCGGCTAGTCTGACCTGTCGTGCGCGTCCTGGTAATCGGCTCCGGTGCCCGTGAACATGCCTTGCTGCTGGCGCTGGCCAAAGACCCGCAGGTCAGCGCACTGAGTATTGCTCCAGGCAACGCCGGTACCGCTCGGGTGGCTGAGCAGCACACCGTCGACATCACTTCCAGCGACGAGGTCGTCGCCTTGGCCCGCCACGTCCAGGCCGACCTGGTCGTCATCGGGCCGGAGGTGCCGCTGGTGCTGGGCGTGGCCGACGCCGTGCGCGCCGCCGGCATCGTGTGCTTCGGGCCCAGTAAGGACGCGGCTCGCATCGAAGGGTCCAAGGCGTTCGCCAAAGAGGTCATGGCAGCCGCCGGCGTGCGCACCGCCAGCAGTGAAATCGTCGACACCCCTGCGCATCTGGATGCGGCTCTGGACAGGTTCGGGCCGCCGGCCGGTGATCCGGCGTGGGTGGTCAAGGACGACCACCTGGCCGCCGGAAAGGGCGTGGTGGTGACGCCGAACCGCGACGCAGCGCGCGCCCACGCCGCCAGCCTGCTCGAGTCCGGACATCCGGTATTGCTGGAGTCGTTTCTCGACGGGCCGGAAGTGTCGCTGTTCTGTGTGGTCGACGGACAGACCGTGGTGCCGTTGCTGGCGGCGCAAGACTTCAAGCGGGTCGGTGACGGGGACACCGGACCCAACACCGGCGGCATGGGGGCCTACGCGCCGTTGCCGTGGCTGCCCGATGACATTTACCGCCAGGTGGTCACCGACATGGTGAAACCCGTTGCCGCAGAACTTGTTCGGCGCGGCTGCCCGTTCAGCGGATTGCTTTACGTCGGTCTTGCCATCACCGCCAAAGGGCCGGCTGTGGTCGAATTCAACTGCCGTTTCGGCGATCCGGAGACCCAGGCCGTGCTGGCCCTGCTGGATTCGCCGCTGGGGCAATTGCTGTATGCGGCGGGTACGGGGCAGTTGGCCGACTTCGGGGAGTTGCGTTGGCGCAACGGCGCCGCGGTGACCGTGGTGTTGGCGGCGGAGAACTATCCCGGCCGGCCGCGGGTGGGCGACGTCGTCACCGGCGCGGATGCCGAGGGTGTGCTGCACGCGGGAACCGCCCGCCGCGACGACGGTGCCGTCGTGTCCTCGGGTGGGCGGGTGCTGTCGGTGGTCGGCACCGGTGCCGACTTGGCCGAGGCCAGGGCACAGGCCTACGGCATATTGAGCTCAATCAAGCTGCCGGGCAGTCATTTCCGGAGCGACATCGGCTTGCGCGCCGCACAAGGGGAGATCAGCGTCTCCTAGCGCCGCACTTCCGGACAGTAGGCGGTGATCGCCGCGTTGACGCCGGCAGCGGCTTGGGCGGGTGTGATGCCTTCGCCCTTGGTCACCGTCGCGGCCGCGGCATCATCGGGGCTGCCCCCGTTGCGCAGGTCCGCGCATACGGCACGGCCGGTGGAGGCCGCGGTTGCGGGGTCGGTGACGGTGAGGCCGGGAATCTGCTGGACCAGCCCAATGAAGGTCTGGTCGGGGGCGGGCGGCGGTGGCTGCGGTGCCGGCGGCGGTGGTTGCGGGGGCCGTGCCGGTGGTTGCGGCGCCGCCGCAGCGGGAACCGGTGCGGCAGTAGGGGATGCCGGGCGCGGAGTGGCCGTAGGAACCGGTGCCACTGGCGGCGCCGGTGCGGGGGGCGGCGCCGCTTCCACGGCCACCTGAGGTTGCGCCGCGGCGGGTGGCGGTACGTACTCCGGCAGGTGTTGCGGCTGGGCCAGCGATGGGGCTGGGGCCGGCGGGACGAGTTGAGCGACGGCGCTTTCGTTGTCGAAGCGGTAGCCGCTGGCGCCTAGGGCGGTGAGCGCGACAGCCGTCGATGCCGCCGCGATGATCCGCCACCGACTGCCTGCCCGCTCTTTGTGGGTAACAGATGAAACAGCGGGCACGGCAGGGCTTTTCAGTGGTCTGCCCACCAGAGGCCTGGGCATGGTGGAGGCCGACGGCGTCGGGTGCCGACCGGAGTCGGCGGCCCGCGCGAACGCCTCGGCGAAGTCGGTACACCGGGCGAACCGATCGCCGGGATCCTTCGCCAGCGCTATGGCAAGCACCGGGTCGAAGACTCTCAGCATCGGGCGGCTTTGAGCGAGCGCGGGAGGTGGCGCAGTCAGGTGCCGGCTGATCACCACGGCCGGGTTGGTATGCGGAAACAGTGGCGCCCCGGTCAGCAAATGGTAGGCGGTGGCCGCTAGCGCGTACTGATCGGCGCGCCCGTCGATTGGTTCGTCCGTCAGTTGTTCGGGTGCGGCGTAGGGGAAGGTCCCGATGGTCATGTTCGTCGCGGTCAAACCGCTGCTTTCGCAAATATTGCGAGCGATTCCGAAGTCGCTGAGCAGTATTCTCTGATCCCCAGCGCTCGGTTTGGTGAGCAGAATATTGGCGGGACTGACATCGCGGTGCATCAATTCGTGTTCCCGATGCGCGTGGTCGAGTGCATCGGCGATCGCCGCGATAATTGCGGCCACCTGATCGGCCGGCATGCCGGCTGGATACTGCTCTCGCAACAGGCTGGCTGCATCGGTTCCGTCGACGAAGTCCATCGAGATCCAAAGCTGGCCGTTGAACTCGCCTCGGTCATTGACGCGCACGATGTTCGGATGCCACAGCGCCGCTGCTAGGTCGGCTTCTTTGATGAAGCGCCGGCGGTAACCGTCGTCCGCGGATATGTCGCTGCCCAATATCTTGAGCGCCTCTTGCCGGGGCAAGCGTGGGTGTTTGGCGAGATATACCTCGCCCATTCCCCCGGATCCCAGAAATCGCTCAATCGTGTATCCGGCGAACACCTGGCCGGCACACAAACCGACGCCCTGTTCTTGATGAGTCAGCCCGTTCATCGCACCGTCCGTAACAGGATGCCGAGTGCGGCCCCGGCTTTAATCTGCGATTTGTTCTAGCGGGATATTACCCCGCTCTTTACCCGAGAGCCACGGATTGTTTCCTATGAGTTTACCTTTAGTTCACCTTGCGGCTCACCAACAGAGGTCGGGTCAGAACGCCGCGGCTTGCCCGTCTCGGCGCGGGTCGCTGGCCGCGAGATACCCGTCGTCCAGCCGCCAGATGGCTTGGCAGCTGCCGAACGAGTTGTAGTCGTCGGTGGTGGTCAATTCGTGCCCGCGTCGACTCAGCTCGTCGAGGGTGGACGGCGGAAAGCCCTTCTCGCAGCTGACTTGTTGGCCCTGAACCCACCGGAAACGCGGGCCGTCGCAGGCGGATTGCGGGTTTTGCCCGTAGTCGGCGATACGCACCAGGACCTGCACATGACCCTGGGGCTGCATGGGGCCGCCCATCACGCCGAAGCTCATGACCGGCGCGCCGTCCTTGGTGAGGAAGCCGGGGATGATCGTGTGGAAGGGCCGCTTGTTGGGGCCAATAATGTTCGGATGCCCCTGCTGCGCAACGAAATTGGCGCCGCGGTTCTGCAGCGAGATCCCGGTGCCCGGCACCACCACGCCGGATCCGAAGCCCATGTAGTTGGACTGGATCATCGACACCATCATCCCTTCGGCGTCGGCGGCGGTCAGATACACGGTGCCGCCGGTGGCGGTGCCGGCAAAAGCCGGTTTGGCCCGCTTGGGATCGATGAGTCGGGCGCGCTGCCTGAGGTACTCGTTGTCGAGCAGTTGCCCTGCCGGCACTGCCATGTGCTCGATATCGGCGACATGGGTGTGCGCGTCGGCGAAGGCCAGCTTCAAGGCTTCGATCTGCAGGTGCACGCTGTCGGCGGAATCGACTGGGAGCGAGGCCATGTCGAAGTGCTCGAGAATGCCCAGGGCGATCAACGCCACGATGCCTTGACCGTTGGGCGGTATCTCGTGGAGGGTGTAGCCGCGATAGCTGCCGGTAATGGTGCCCACCCAGTCGGCGCGATGGGCCGCGAGATCGTCGGCCCGCATGACACCGCCGTTGGCCGCAGCGTGCGCCGCCAGCGTTTCCGCCAGGTGGCCGCGGTAGAACACCTCACCGTTGCTGTCGGCGATCTCTTCCAGCGTGGCCGCGTGGTCGGGGAACCGGAACAGTTGACCGGGTCGCGGCGCCCGCCCGTCGGGCAGGAACGCGGCGGCGAATCCGGGCTGGCCGGCGAACAACGGAACTTGAGCCGCCCATTGCTCTGCCACGGTGGGGGAGACCAGAAAACCGTTGCGGCCGTAGCCGATTGCGGGTGTGAACAGACGTTCAAACGGCAGCTTGCCGAATTCGGCATGCAGTTCGGCCCAGGCGGACACCGCCCCGGGCACCGTCACCGAATTCCAGCCCAGCGCGGGAACACTCGTGTTGCCGAAGTATTTCGGCGTCCATGCCGCGGGTGAGCGGCCCGAGGCGTTCAATCCGTGCACTCGGGTGCCGTCCCACACGATGGCGAAGGCGTCCGAGCCGATGCCGTTGGACACCGGTTCGACCAGTGTCAGAGTGACGGCGGTGGCAATGGCGGCGTCGACGGCGTTGCCGCCCTCGGCCAGCATCCGCAGACCCGCTTGAGCGGCCAGGGGTTGGGAGGTGCACACGACGTTGCGGGCCAGCACCGGTTTCCGCGGCCAGGCATACGGAAAGCTCCAACCGAACGGGACACTCATGTCAGGCCGTCAACAGCGGGGCCATCCAGGTCAGTTCCGCCGGCAGCTGCGAGCTCCAGAACCCGCCGTCGTGTCCGCCGGGGGAGAAGCCGCCGGCCGGCGGGTTGGGTAGTTGCGCGATGAACTGCTTGGTCGCGGAATAGAACGGGTCGCTGTCCCCGCAGTCGATGCGGATGGGGATGGACCCCAGCGCGGGCATGCCCCACACCGAGTTCGCCGCATAGTCGTCGGCTCCGTCGAATGCTCCCGGTGCGGCCGCGCCGGCCGACGTCCACAGTGCCGGGCTGACCGCGCAGATGGCCGCGGTGCGCCCGGCACCCAGGCGCCCGCCCAGCAACAGGGCGCCGTAACCGCCCATCGACCACCCCAGAAACGCCACCCGCGAGGTGTCGAGCTGGTGGCTGTCCAGCATCGGGATGAGTTCGTTGAGCACCATGGCCCCGGCATCGTCACCGGAGGCACGTTTGTGCCAGTAGCCGCCGCCACCGTCCACGGCGACCACCGCGAACGGCGGCAACCCGGCGTTGACGGCTTGGGCCAGTCCCTGCTCGACGCCACCGGCCATCACGGTGGCCGCGTCGCTGCCTTTGCCGTGCAGCGCGATCACCGGCCGCAACGGCTTGGTCTGCCCGGGTGGCCGTGCGATCGCCCAGTTGGTCGAGACGCCGCCGCGGGCCGCCGATACGAAGGAGCCGGTCGTCATCGTGGGAGCGGCTTGTGCGGGGGGTGGCGGATCCAGTGGTCGTCCCGGCGCCAATGGAACGCTTGTTCCAAACGCCGGTTGCGGCGCGGCGACCGAAGTTCGCGGCAAAAACAGCATGTCGAGCGCATATGCGCCGACCGCGCCGCATGCCGCGCTGGCCCCGAGGCCGAGCAGGGCGCGACGACTCAAGTCCGGCATGCGGGCCATCATGCCATGGACGTTTGGCGAAAATGGCAATGCAGTACCACTTTGGCTGGCAGCATGTGTGGTCGTGACGGCAGCAGTTACTCCAAAAGGAGAACGTCGGCGGTATGCGTTGGTGAGCGCTGCCGCCGAGCTGCTCGGTGAGGGTGGGTTCGAAGCGGTGCGGCACCGAGCGGTCGCCCGGCGGGCTGGTTTGCCGCTGGCGTCCACCACTTACTACTTCTCGTCTCTGGACGATCTGATCGCCCGCGCGGTCGAACACATCGGGATGATCGAGGTCGCGCAACTGCGGGCTCGGGTCAATGCGCTGTCCCGGCGGCGGCGCGGGCCGGAAACCACCGCCGATGTGCTGGTCGACCTACTCGTCGGTGACGTGTCTGGGCCGGGGCTGGCCGAGCAGCTCATCTCGCGATATGAGCGGCATATCGCCTGCACCCGCCTCCCGGCGTTGCAGGAAAGCATGCGCCGCAGCTTGCGTCAGCGGGCCGAGGCGGTCGCCGAGGCCATCGAGCGGTCCGGCCGGTCGGTGCGCATCGAGCTGGTGTGCACGCTGATCTGTGCGGTCGACGGTTCGGTGGTCTCCGCGTTGGTCGAAGGCCGGGATCCGCGCGGGGCCGCGCTGTCGACAGTGGTCGACCTGATCGACGTGCTCGCGCCGGTGGATCAACGGCCGGTGGTGGCCAGGCCCGCCGGCAGTGTCGGCGTCACGATATAGCCGGTTATGGGGTCGCCGTAGATCGTGACGTCGGCCGGGCAACGGTAGGCATACATCGCGACGTAGGCGCAGACGACGGCATCGACGGGATCCTCCGCGCGGCGCAATTCGCATTTGCGTTGTGCCGCAACGACCTGCCGGCGTAACTCGGTCCAGTCGGGATGATCGGTGAGGTGCAGCGGCGGGGTGACGTGCGCCAGTCCTTCGAGGCCGGCCATCAGCCGCAGCAGTTCAGCCTTCAACTGTTCGATCCCGCGGCCGGGCTTGGCTTTGTATTTCAGGGTGCGGGACAGCCGGAACAGTGCCACCGTCGCCGCGTGCGGATACACCTCGATCGCCCGTCGCGCGGCCGTCGTGAACGGATCCAGATCGAGGCGCAGCGCGTGCGCCAGTCGCGCCGCCCGGGGGCCGTCGGCGAACTCCGGCTTGCTGGTGTTGGCGGGGTGGGCGCCGGCTTCGAACCTGCGGAAGTCACGGTTGAGTGCGGTCTCGGCCGGGCGCTGGCCGGTCGGGTTGGTGACCACCAGCGGCGCATCGAAGCCGACCACACAGTCGTTCGTCACGTGCGGCCGCAGCATGGCCAGCACCGCATCGTCCTGGCGGGCGGCACCGATCTGTAGCAGGTGACCGGCCGAGTCGAGGACGGCCACCCCGGTCGGATTGCGACCGGCCCAGGCCAGATCCACGCCGGCAAAGTGCACTCGCTCAGCCTAAGGCGGGCTGCGGTCGCACCGGCCACACTGGCCGCTGCGGGCAGCGGCCGTAAGCTGTGTCTTCGTGAGTATCCCGAACGTGCTGGCCAACCGGTACGCCAGCGCCGAGCTGGTCGCGATCTGGTCACCGCAGGCCAAAGTGGTCGCCGAGCGGCGACTGTGGCTGGCCGTGTTGCGAGCGCAAGCCGAGCTGGGTGTGGCAGTGCCTGCCGGGGCGATCGCCGACTACGAACGGGTGATCGACGATGTAGACCTGGCCTCGATCGCGGCGCGCGAACGGGTGCTGCGCCACGACGTCAAGGCTCGCATCGAGGAATTCAACGCCCTGGCCGGCCATGAGCACGTGCACAAGGGGATGACCAGTCGCGACCTGACCGAGAACGTCGAGCAGCTACAGATCCGCCGGTCCCTGGAAGTTGTTTTCTCCCATGGGGTGGCCGTGGTGGCACGGCTCGCCGAACGGGCGGTGGCCTACCGGGATCTGGTGATGGCCGGGCGTAGTCACAACGTCGCCGCCCAGGCGACCACGTTGGGCAAGCGCTTCGCCTCGGCGGCCCAGGAGACCCTGATCGCGTTGACCCGGCTGCGCGAGTTGATCGATCGCTACCCGTTGCGGGGTATCAAGGGGCCGATGGGCACCGCGCAGGACATGCTCGACCTGCTGGACGGCGATGCCGCCAAGCTGGACGAGCTCGAACGTCGTGTTGCCGAATTCTTGGGCTTCACAACCGTTTTCAGCAGCGTCGGCCAGGTGTACCCGCGGTCACTGGACCACGACGTGGTATCGGCCCTGGTGCAGTTGGGCGCCGGACCGTCGTCCCTGGCGCACACCATTCGGCTGATGGCAGGCCACGAATTGGTCACCGAAGGGTTCGCGCCGGGTCAAGTGGGATCCTCGGCGATGCCGCACAAGATGAACACCCGCAGCTGCGAGCGAGTCAACGGACTGCAGGTCGTGCTGCGCGGCTACGCCTCGATGGCCGCAGAACTGGCCGGTGCGCAGTGGAACGAAGGCGACGTATTCTGTTCGGTGGTACGGCGAGTTGCATTGCCCGACAGCTTCTTTGCCATCGACGGCCAGACGGAGACGTTCCTGACCGTGCTCGAGGAGTTCGGTGCCTACCCGGCCGTCATCCAGCGCGAGCTGGACCGCTACCTGCCCTTCCTGGCCACCACCAAGGTGTTGATCGCGGCGGTGCGCGCCGGCATGGGCCGCGAAGCCGCACACCATGTGATCCGCGAACACGCGGTGGCGACCGCGCTGGCGATGCGCGAGCGCGGCGCCGAACCCGACCTGTTGGACCGCTTGGCCGGTGACCCGCGGTTGCCGCTGGATCGCGATGCACTCGATGCGGCGCTGGCCGACAAGAAGGCGTTCACCGGTGCGGCCGGTGAGCAAGTCGACGAGGTCGTCGCGATGGTGGACGCGCTGGTGAGCCGCCATCCCGATGCGGCCAAGTACACGCCGGGGGCGATCCTGTGACGCTGGCCGCCGCGCTGTCCGGCATCGACTTCACCGACCTGGACAACTTCGCCAACGGGTTTCCGCACAGCCTGTTTGCGATTCACCGTCGCGAAGCGCCGGTGTATTGGCACGAGCCGACCGAGCACACTCCCGACGGCGAGGGTTTCTGGTCGGTCGCCACGTACGCCGAAACCCTTGCCGTGCTGCGTGATCCGGTGACATATTCCTCGGTGACCGGCGGGCAGCGGCCCTTCGGCGGCACCCTGTTGCAGGATCTGGCGATCTCGGGCCAGGTGCTCAACATGATGGACGATCCGCGGCACTCGCAGATCCGCCGTCTGGTCAGCTCTGGGTTGACGCCGCGGATGATCCGCCGCGTGGAGGACGACCTGCGGGCCCGGACCCGCCGACTGCTGGATGCGGTGGTGCCGGGGCAGCCGTTCGACTTTGTCGTCGACGTCGCTGCCGAACTGCCGATGCAGATGATCTGCATTCTGCTGGGAGTGCCGGAGTCCGAGCGGCATTGGCTCTTCGAGGCCATTGAGCCGCAGTTCGACTTCGGCGGTTCACGCAAGGCCACGCTATCGCAGCTGTCGGTGGAAGAGGCCGGGTCTCGAATGTATGCCTACGGTCAGGAATTGATCGCCGCCAAGCGGGCCGAGCCGACCGACGACATGCTGTCCGTCGTCGCGAACGCGATGGGTGACGACGCCGATGCGCCGGTGATGTCCGACCTCGAGGTGTACCTGTTTTTCAGCCTGCTGTTCAGCGCCGGCGCGGAAACGACGCGCAACGCGGTCGCCGGCGGACTGCTGGCGCTGGCCGAACACCCGCGGCAATTGGCCGCGCTACGTGGCGATTTCGATTTGCTTGCCACGGCGATCGAGGAAATGGTCCGCTGGACATCACCCTCGCCGTCCAAGCGGCGCACCGCCACCTGTGACGTCGAGTTGGGCGGACAGCACATCCAGGCGGGGCAGAAGGTTCAGATCTGGGAAGGCTCGGCCAACCGCGACGCGTCGGTGTTCGAAAGGGCCGATGAGTTCGATGTGGGTCGAAAGCCCAACCCCCACTTGGGGTTCGGTCAGGGTGTGCATTACTGTCTGGGCGCCAACCTGGCCCGGCTGGAGCTACGGGTGTTGTTCGAGGAACTGCTGTCGCGCTTCGACGGTGTGCAGGTGGCGCGGCCCGTCGAATGGACGCGCAGCAACCGGCATACCGGTATTCGCCACCTGGTCGTGGAACTGCACGAGGCGTCGTGAGTGTCCGGCTCGCCGATGTCGAGCCGGCTCCCGATGTGTTCGCCGCAGTCATGGCGACCGGCATCTTGTCGATCGCCGCGCACCGGCACCGCTACCACTGGGTCAGTGACACGTTGGGCGTCCTGGCGACCGGGGCCCTGGTACTGCTGGTCGCGCTGGTGATCGGGCATGCGGTCGTGCGTAGGGTCCGCTGGGATTTCAGCGATCCGGATGTGACACTGCGCCTGTTCACCTTCGTCGCCGCCTGCGCGGTGCTGGACAGCCGACTGGCATCTCAGCGGGCGGTGTTGGTGACGCTCGGCGTGGTGGCGGTCTCGGCGTGGCTGGCACTGGCCGTGCTCACCGCCCGCAACATGTGGATCCGCCGCGGGCCGGCATTGCGCGACGAGGCCCACGGCGCATGGGAATTGGCCAGTGTCGGCACTTCCGGGCTGGCGATCGTGGCCACTCAGGTGGCCGCGCACAGCTCTGCGCATTGGTGGTTGGGACTGGCCGTACCGGTCTGGGTAGCGGCGCTGGGCATCTACGCGCTGATGACCTGGCTGATCCTGTGGCGCGCGGTCACCGAACGCCACCAGCACAACGGATTCGACCCAGACTCGTGGATCCTGATGGGCGGCTTGGCCATTGCTACCTTGGCCGGTGACCACATCCACGCCCTGGCCCCGGCCTGGTTGGCACCGTCTATTCGGGTCGCCACCGTGGTGACCTGGGGGAGCGCCACCGCGTGGATCCCGGTGCTGATCTACATCGGCCTGCAGCGCATCCATCGGTGGCCCGCAACGCTGCGCTTCGCCGGCGTGTGGTGGGCCATGGTGTTCCCGCTGGGCATGTATTCGGCGGCGACCGACGCCATGGCCACCGAAACCGGTCAGCGGTCGTTGGCCACGGTCTCGCTGGTGTTCTTCTGGATCGCGTTGGGCGCCTGGCTCATCGTCGCCGGTGCCGGCTCGCTGCGGGTCGTCAGTAAGTTCGCAGCCTGACTCCGGCCGCCCGCAATTCCAGTGCCGCCAACCCGCGGATGACGACCGGATCCTCGTGGCGCCACCCGCCCACCGGATCGTCGCTGACGGCGGCAAGTTTGGCGGGCGACCGATTCGCCAGCGCCCGTAGCGCCAGCAATTGTTGTCCGGCGGTCGTCGCCGCCAACGCGGTCACCACCAACTTGCGCCGGAAGAACCGCAGCCGCAGGTACAGCCACGGACCCCCGACCGCCAGGATCGGCGTGGCGGCCACCGCGAGGGCGAGCACCACCGCCAGCCAGGTGGCCGTGGTGTCCAGATCGTGCCCGGCTCCGGCGATGTCGAGGGCGGCGTCGGCGGCCGAGGTCAGCGGCTTGCTCAACGCGTCACCGACCAGGGGCACACGCTGCACGCCATGGCCCGCCGACCCCAGGTTGCCGGCGATGCCGTGCGCGCCTTGCTCCACCTGCCGGCCTGCCTCGGCGATGGTGGAGATGGCGCTGTGTACGGCCAGACCGACCAGCACCCATATCGCCGTCCACAACGTGACGGTGATATCGCTGATCAGTTGGCCGAACAGGCGAAGGGGTCGGGTGGAGTAGGGCAGATACCGCGGACTCATAGGGCTGATCCCAGCACAATGCGGGGCGTTCGTTGCCCGATAGGCTGACCCGATGCGCCCCGCGTTGTCCGACTACGAGCATCTGGCCAGCGGCAAGGTCCGCGAGCTCTACCGCGTCGACGACCAGCACCTGTTGCTGGTCGCCAGTGACCGGATCTCGGCGTACGACTACGTCCTGGACAGCACCATCCCGGACAAAGGCCGCATCCTGACCGCGATGAGCGTGTTCTTCTTCGGCCTTGTCGATGCGCCCAATCACCTGGCCGGACCGCCGGACGACCCGCGCATCCCCGACGAGGTGCTGGGTCGCGCGCTCGTCGTGCAGCAGCTGGAAATGATGCCGGTGGAATGCGTGGCTCGGGGTTACCTGACCGGGTCGGGCCTACTGGACTACCAGGCGACCGGGAAGGTCTGTGGCATCCCGTTGCCGCCCGGCCTGGTCGAAGCCAGCAAGTTCGATGCGCCGCTGTTCACCCCGGCCACCAAAGCCGCGCTCGGCGATCACGACGAGAACATCTCGTTCGACCGGGTGGTCGAGTTGGTGGGCCCCGCACTCGCCGAACAACTGCGCGAGCAGACCTTACACATCTACGTGCAAGCCGCCCAGCACGCTTTGACGAGGGGAATCATCATCGCCGACACCAAGTTCGAATTCGGCACCGACCGCGACGGCAACCTGGTGCTGGCCGACGAGATCTTCACTCCCGACTCGTCGCGGTACTGGCCTGCCGACGACTACCGACCCGGTGTGGTGCAGACCAGTTTCGACAAGCAATTCGTCCGCAACTGGCTGACCAGCCCGGCCTCCGGCTGGGACCGCGGTGGGCAGCGGCCGCCGCCACCCCTGCCGGACGACATCGTCTCAGCCACCCGCGGTCGTTACATCGAAGCCTACGAACGGATCTCCGGCCTGAGCTTCGGTGACTGGATCGGCCCGAGCGCATGACCCAATCGGTCACCCCGCCCGTGGCCAAGCGGGTGGAAACCCGCCGCGAGCACCACGGCGACGTGTTCATCGACCCGTATGAGTGGTTGCGCGACAAGGAAAGTCCCGAGGTCATCGCCTACCTCGAGGCCGAGAACGACTACGTCGAGCACAACACCGCCCACCTGGCGCCGCTGCGGCAACAGATTTTCGACGAGATCAAGGCCCGCACCAAGGAAACCGACTTGTCGGTGCCGACCCGGCGCGGTGACTGGTGGTACTACGCCCGCACCTTCGAGGGCAAGCAATACGGCGTCCATTGCCGTTGCCCGGTCACCGACCCCGCCGACTGGAATCCGCCGCGATTCGACCAGGACACCGAGATCCCCGGTGAGCAGGTGCTGCTGGATGAGAACGAGGAAGCCGCGGACCACGAATTCTTCGCGCTCGGCGCCGCCAGCGTCAGCCTGGACGGCAACCTGCTCGCGTTCTCCGTCGACGTCATCGGAGACGAGCGATACACTCTGCGTTTCAAAGACTTACGCACCGGCGAGCTGTATCCCGACCAGATCGTGGGCATCGGCGCCGGAGCCACCTGGGCCGCGGACAACCGCACCGTCTACTACATCACGGTGGACGCCGCGTGGCGCCCGGACACGGTGTGGCGCTATCGGCTCGGCGCAGCCGATTCTGCCGAGCAGGTCTATCACGAAGCCGACGAACGGTTTTGGCTTGGGGTGGGACGCACCCGCAGCAACGCCTATGTGATCATCGCGGCCGGATCGTCCATCACGTCGGAGATCCGCTATGCCGACTCCACCGACCCCGAAGCGGAGTTCGCCGTCGTTTCACCGCGCCGCGAGGGCGTCGAATACTCGGTGGAACACGCGGTGGTCGGGGGCCAGGACCGGTTCCTGATCCTGCACAACGACGGCGCGGTGAACTTCACCTTGGTGGAAGCTCCCGTCGGCGATTACCAGCAGCAGCGGACCCTGATTCCGCACCGCGACGATGTTCGCCTCGACGGAGTGGACGCCTTCGCCGGCCAATTGGTGGTCAGCTATCGGCGTGCGGCGTTGCCCCGAATTCAACTGTGGCCGTTGGGCTCCGACGGTGGTTACGGAGAGCCCGAGGAGATATCGTTCGACTCCGAGCTGATGTCGGCCGGGTTGGGGGCCAACCCCAACTGGGACTCACCGAGGTTGCGGTTCGGCGCCGGGTCTTTCATCACCCCGGTTCGCATTTACGACCTGGACCTGACCACCGGTGAACGCATCCTGCTGCGCGAACAACCGGTTCTCGGCGACTACCGGCCTGAGGACTATGTCGAACGACGAGACTGGGCCTACGCCGACGACGGCGCCCGCATCCCGGTCTCGATTGTGCACCGCGCCGACACCGAGTTCCCCGCGCCCGTAATGGTCTATGGCTACGGTGCGTACGAGATCTGCGAAGACCCACGGTTTTCCATCGCTCGGCTTTCACTGCTCGATCGTGGGATGGTGTTCGTCATCGCCCACGTCCGCGGCGGCGGAGAGATGGGTCGGCTCTGGTACGAGCACGGCAAGCTGCTGCAGAAGAAGAACACCTTCACCGACTTCGTCGCCGTGGCACAGCATCTGGTCGATTCGGGGCTGTCCCGCCCGGAGCAATTGGTGGCCTCCGGCGGCAGCGCCGGCGGACTGTTGATGGGCGCCGTGGCCAACATCGCGCCGCAACTCTTCGCCGGAATCCTGGCGCAGGTGCCGTTCGTCGACCCGTTGACCACGATCCTGGATCCTTCGTTGCCGCTGACCGTCACCGAGTGGGACGAGTGGGGAAACCCGTTGGGGGACAGCGACGTGTATGCCTACATGAAGTCCTATTCGCCCTATGAGAACGTGGCGACCCAGCAATATCCGGCGATTCTGGCGATGACGTCGCTCAACGACACCAGGGTGTACTACGTGGAACCGGCCAAGTGGGTGGCGGCACTGCGGCACGCCAACGGCGGTGCCAACCCGCAGGGCAACCCGGTTCTGTTGAAGACGCAGATGCATGCCGGGCATGGCGGCATCAGCGGCCGCTACGAGCGCTGGAAGGAAACCGCATTCCAATACGCCTGGCTGCTCGCCGCTGCCGACGGCGACTACGACGCCGGCGGCCAGGAAGACGAACTGCTCGGCGGTGCGCACGCCTAGCGGCGAATAGCGGTCAGGCCGCGGGCTTGCGGGGTAGGAAAGAAGCCGGAATCAGGGTGACCGCCATGAGCGTGCAGCCCAGGACGAGGACCACGGTGTAGGAGTGGCACAGGTCATGCAGCACCTTGGCGTTGAAGTCGGGTGCAAGCGTCTGCGCCGGGATGCTGTTGGGGTCGAGGGGGATCCCGCGCCGGGCGGCGCCCTGCTGGAGCAACGCGAGCTTGTTTGCCGCGGCGATGTTCTCGCTGCGGTTGAACTGATTGGTCAGCACCATCGACATCAGGGCGGTGCCTATCGACCCTCCGACCTGCTGGTTGACGCTGATCAAGGTGGAACCGCGCGCAATCTCATGCGGCGTCAATGTCTGCACGGCAGCCCCGGACAGCGGCATCATGGTGCAGCCCATGCCCAGGCCCATGATCGCCAGACCGACCAGCAGCGTGGGCCGGTAGTCCGCGTCCTTGGCGACCCCGAAGGTGAAGGTGGCCAATCCGGTTGTGATCAGCGTCAGGCCCAGCAGCACACTCTTACCGGGCCCGTGCCGGTCCATGAACGCCCCCGCCAACGGCATGGTCAGCATCGCGCCCAGCCCCTGGGGGATCAGAAACACCCCCGACTGCATGGGGGTTTGGTGCAGCGCTTGCTGCAAGTAACTGGGTAAGAGGAGGCCGGTGCCGAAGAAGGCGACGGCGAAGAACAGCAGCGTCACGCTGGCTTGACTGAATACCCGGTTGGTGTACAGCCGCAGGTCGATCAGCGGATGATCGGTGCGGTACCAAGCGCGGAAGATGAATGTGCCGATCAACACCAGACCGATGATTGCCGGCACCAGCACGTGGCGATCGGCAACGGTGCCCCGGCCCGGAACCGACGACACCCCGAAAAGAAAGGTTGCCAGCCCGGGTGACAACAACAGCACGCCGATGAGGTCGAACGTCTCCGACGGCACCGGTCGATCCGGTGGGAACTCATGGGCCGCAAGCGCGAACGCGGTCACGCCGATCGGTAGGTTGACCAGGAAGATCCAGTGCCAGCTGAGCGTGCCGATCAGCCAGCCGCCGAGAATGGGACCGCAGATCGGGCCAAGCAGCATCGGAATGCCCAGGACCGCCATCATGCGCCCCAACCGCTTGGGTCCCGCGACACGGGTCAGGATCATGAATCCCAGCGGCATCAACATGCCGCCGCCGATGCCCTGCACCACACGAAACAGGATGAGCAACAAAATGTTTGGTGCCATCGCACACAGCAGGGAGCCCAGCGCGAACGCCAGCACCGATCCCATCCATAGTCGTTTGGTGCCGAAACGGTCTGCGGCCCAACCGGTTATCGGGATGACGGTGGTCAACGCCAGGGTGTAGCCGGTCATGGTCCAGGCCACGACCGCCTGGGTAGAACCGAATTCGAGGATGAAGGTCCGCTGTGCCACGCTGACCACGGTGACGTCGAGGATGGCCATCATCGAGGCCAGCACGCAGACACCGGCGATCCGCAGCGTGGCGGCGTCGAGCTTGTCGGGATAGACGTAGTCGCCGGCGCGGGGTTGACCCGTGACGGTGGTGGGTTCCTCGGCGGCAGCCGATGCCGAATTCGCCTTTTCCATGGCGTTGCTGAGCATATCGATACCGGCGACCGAACCGGCCGGACCCCGCTGAAGCGGCGGGCGCGATATACGTCTGCCGTCTGCGTGTCCTTCACCGTCCGGAAACCTGGGATCGGCAAACTGGCAGCGTGTCTGGAAAATTGATCGTTTCGGTGTCCGGGATCGGGGACCGAACCCTGGCCGAAGTGGACGCTTTCTGCGCGCAGATGGACGCCCGCTCGGTGCCGGTGTCCCTGCTGGTGGCGCCGCGGCTGCGCAATGACTACCGGCTGGATCGCGACCCGGTGACCGTCGACTGGCTCAGTGGCAGGCGCGCCGGCGGCGACGCCGTGGTGCTGCACGGGTATGACGAAGCAGCTACCAAGAAGCGGCGCGGAGAATTCGCGTCGCTGCATGCCCACGAGGCAAACCTGCGGCTGATGGCGGCCGATCGGGTGCTCGAGCACATGGGGCTTCGTACCCGGCTGTTCGCCGCGCCGGGCTGGACCGTGTCGCCCGGCGTCGTCAAAGCATTGCCGGGCAACGGATTTCGGCTGCTGGCTGACTATCACGGCATCACCGACTTGGTCCGTAAATCGACGGTTCGCGCCCGGGTGCTCGGCATCGGCGAAGGATTCCTCACCGAACCCTGGTGGTGCCGCATGGTGGTCATGTCCGCCGAGCGCATCGCCCGGCGCGGCGGCGTGGTGCGCATCGCCGTTGCTGCTCGTCACCTGTCCAAGCCGGGCCCACTGCAGGCCATGATCGACGCCGTTGACCTGGCTCTACTGCACGAATGCACGCCGATGGTGTACAGCTGGCGGCCCAACAGAGCAGTTCTCGACGCCGCATAACCAAGGGCCCTGATCACGGGCACTACCCTGTACCGACATGAGCGCTACACGGGCGGGCGATGAGTTCACCGCCGACGCGATTATCGTCGGAGCCGGGCTGGCGGGCCTGGTAGCCGCCTGCGAACTGGTAGAGCGCGGCCTGCGCGTGCTGATCGTGGATCAGGAGAACAGCGCCAATCTGGGCGGGCAGGCGTTCTGGTCTTTCGGCGGTCTGTTCTTCGTCAACAGCCCCGAGCAGCGCCGCCTGGGCATCCGCGACAGCCACGAGCTCGCGCTGCAGGACTGGCTGGGTACCGCGGCGTTCGATCGGCCCGAGGACTACTGGCCGCGGCAGTGGGCGCACGCCTACGTCGATTTCGCGGCCGGCGAGAAGCGCAGTTGGCTGCGCGAGCGGGGACTCAAGATCTTCCCGTTCGTGGGCTGGGCCGAACGTGGCGGATACGACGCGCAAGGGCACGGCAATTCGGTGCCGCGATTCCACGTCACCTGGGGCACCGGACCCGCTCTGGTCGAGATCTTCGCTCGCCAGCTGCGTAACCAGCCGAAAGTCCGCTTCGCACACCGCCACCAGGTCGACGAATTGATCGTCGAGGGCGACGCCGTGACCGGTGTGCGGGGCACCGTGCTGGAACCGTCGAACGAAGCCCGCGGCGTCGCGTCGTCACGGACGGGCATCGGACAGTTCGAATTTCGCGCGTCGGCGGTGATCGTGACCAGTGGCGGTATCGGCGGCAATCACGAACTGGTGCGCAAGAATTGGCCACCCCGCATGGGCCGCGTTCCCGAACAGTTGCTATCCGGGGTGCCGGCCCACGTCGACGGCAGGATGATCGGCATCGCGCAGCAGGCCGGCGCGCGGGTGATCAACCCCGACCGGATGTGGCATTACACCGAGGGCATCACCAACTACGACTCGATCTGGCCGCGCCATGGCATCCGGATCATCCCGGGACCGTCGTCGCTATGGCTGGACGCCGACGGCAAGCGGCTGCCGGTTCCGCTGTATCCCGGCTTCGACACTCTGGGCACGCTGGAATACATCACCAAGTCCGGCTATGACTACACATGGTTCATCCTGAACCGCAAGATCATCGAGAAGGAGTTCGCCCTTTCCGGGCAAGAGCAGAACCCCGACCTGACCGGCCAGAGTGTGCGCGAATTGCTGCGCAACCGGGCGCAGCACGGACCGCCGGGACCGGTGCAAGCGTTCATCGACCGCGGGGTGGACTTCGTCAGCGCCGACTCGGTGCGAGATCTGGTGGACGCCATGAACAAGCTCCCCGACGTCGCGCCGCTGGACTACCACACCGTCGACGCTGCGATCGCCGCGCGGGATCGGGAGGTGGCGAACAAATACACCAAGGACGGTCAGGTGACCGCGATCCGAGCCGCCCGCAACTACCGCGGTGACCGGCTCGGCCGAGTAGTGGCTCCGCACCGGATCACCGATCCGAAGGCCGGACCGCTGATCGCCGTCAAGCTACACATCCTGACGCGAAAAACGTTGGGCGGCATCGAAACCGACTTGGCATCGCGGGTGCTGAAGTCCGACGGCACGCCGGTCACCGGACTCTACGCCGCCGGGGAAGTGGCCGGATTCGGCGGCGGCGGGGTGCATGGTTATCGGGCCTTGGAAGGCACCTTTTTGGGCGGGTGCATCTTCTCCGGGCGCGCTGCGGGCCGAGGTGCCGCCCAAGACATCACCTAACCGCGCGGGTCAGTCAGAAAGTCACCGCGCTTTCTTCGGGGAGTACCTGAAAGTCGACGGTGGTCATCTCGGTGAGTCGGCCGTAGTAGATGCCGCGGGCATCCGGGGCCACGATGCCCTGGTGAATCGGCACCGCGTGCGCGGGCGACACCGCCCGCAGATAGTCGACGGCTTCGGAGATCTTCATCCACGGGGCGGCGGCCGGGGTCGCCAAGACCTCGACGGGTTCGTCCGGGACGAACAGCGCATCGCCGGGATGCATGAACCTGGCACGCTGTTCGCCCTCGTCCACCAGAAACGAAATGTTGTCTATCACAGGCAATTCCGGATGAATCACCGCGTGCTTTCCGCCGACCGCACGCAGGGTGACCTGCCCGACGGTCAGCTCGTCACCCACATGCACCGCCTGGCACGGTGATCCCAGCTGCTCGGTCGTTTGCGGGTCGGCATACAGGGCGGCATCGGGGTTTCCGTCCAACAGCGCCGGTAACCGCGTGCCGTCGACGTGATCGGGGTGCTGATGGGTGATCACGATGGCGGTCAGGCCGGTGATTCCCTCGAATCCGTGCGCGAAGGTGCCGGGATCGAACAGCAGGCGGGTCTGACCGAACTCGGCGAGCAGGCACGAATGCCCGAAATGCGTCAGTTGCATGCTTACGATTGTGCCCTGATGGGGACCATGCGGCTGCGGGTGTTCCTGGCGGCCGTGGTGGTCGCCGGCAACCTCGTGGTCGCGCTCCTGGTGGTGACGCCGGCGCAGGCCGATCCGGAGACCTGTCCGCCGGTCTGCGATCAAATTCCGGGTACCGCGTGGATTGCGCGGCGGTCCATCCCGCTGGATTCGGTTTACGGGTGGCCGGCGCTGGCCGATGCGGACGTACCGCTGATCCGCACGACGCCGCGGTTCCGCTTCGAGCAGGTGTGCGCCACGCCTGCCGCCGCGCAGGACAGTCGTGACTCCGCGGTCTCCGCACAGGTGATCGTCGCCCACCCCGAGGGCCAATGGCAGCTGCAGGCGCAGATTCTGCATTGGCGCGGTGACACCGCCCGTGGCGGCGCTATTGCGGGAGCGGTGTTCGGCACGGCCGTCGCCGCGCTGCGCGCCTGCCAACAGGGCGCACCCACGCAATCGCCGTCGGTCACCGACGACGAGCCGACGCGCATGGCCGCGGTGATCAGCGGTCCCGTCGTCATGCACACCTACCTGCTCGCGCACGTAGCGAGCAGCACGATCAGCGAACTGACGCTCTGGGCCACTGCGCCACAGATGCCGTGGCCGGTGGTCGCCGACTCGGCCGTCCTCGACGCCATGACGGCGCCGTTGTGCGAGGCCTATATCGCCTCATGTCCATGACGTTCTGGATGACCTTCCGGGGGACAGCGTGGGCGGTGCTTTCGCCGGTAGAGTTGGCCTGGACTCTTTGCCCGTCGCCGGGCGAAACGATCAGATCTCAGGAGGAGCGCCGGTGAGCCGGGTGGTCGTGCATGTGATGCCCAAAGCCGAGATTCTTGACCCGCAAGGTCAGGCGATCGTCGGTGCGCTGGGGCGGCTCGGGCACCCCGGGATATCGGATGTGCGGCAAGGCAAGCGGTTTGAGCTGGAGGTCGACGACACCGTCGACGATGCCACGCTGGCTGAAATCGCCGAATCGCTGTTGGCGAACACGGTGATCGAGGACTGGACCATCACCCGGGAGCCACAGTGACCGCGCGAATCGGTGTCATCACCTTCCCGGGCACCCTGGACGATGTGGACGCCGCCCGCGCCGTACGGCGGGCGGGCGGCGAGGCCGTCGGTCTGTGGCACGCCGACGCCGACCTCAAAGGTGTCGATGCCGTAGTGGTGCCCGGCGGGTTCTCCTACGGCGACTACCTGCGCGCCGGTGCCATTGCCAAGTTCGCCCCGGTGATGGGCGAAGTGGTCGAGGCGGCCGAGCAGGGCATGCCGGTGCTGGGCATCTGCAATGGGTTTCAGGTGTTGTGTGAGGCCGGATTGCTGCCGGGCGCACTGACCCGCAATGCCGGCTTACATTTCGTGTGCCGTGACGTGTGGTTGCGGGTGGCGTCGACGTCCACTGCCTGGACGTCACGATTCGAGGACGACGCCGATGTGCTGGTGCCGCTGAAATCCGGCGAAGGCCGTTATGTGGCGCCGCAGGAGGTGCTCGACGAGCTGGAGGGCGAAGGCCGGGTGGTCTTCCGCTACCACGACAACATCAACGGTTCGCTGCGTGACATCGCCGGTATCAGCTCAGCCAACGGTCGGGTCGTCGGGTTGATGCCGCACCCAGAACACGCCATCGAGGCGCTCACCGGTCCCTCCGACGATGGGCTGGGCCTGTTCTACTCCGCGCTCGACGCGGTCATGACGGCCTGACCGACTAGGCGGGGTTGCGCGCCGCGCGAGGTGCCGAGGTGCCCGCCGCGTCACGCAATTCCTCGAACGCCGCACTCAGGGCCTCGGTCGCGTCGTGAACATCGTCGAAGGTCTGGTCATCGGTCAACACCGCAATGTTGAGCCGGTCGGCGTAGCTCCACACGGTGATGTTGACCGGCGCGCCCGGCGAAAGGACGCCGGTGGAATAGATTTCGCTGACCGGGGCCCCACCGAAGTGACCCCGCTCGCGCGGTCCCATGACGCTGGACACCGCCACGTTCATCATCTTGTTGGGTCCCTCCCGTCGCGCCAGCCAGCGAAACGCCGCCGGTGCGACCGCCGCCGGCAGGTAGGCCATCATGCGGCCATAGAGGCGGGGACCCATGATCTCGTGGTCTTCCTTGGCAATACGGGTGGCCAGCGCCACCAGGCGCGCACGCTCGGTCGGGTCGGCGACGTGCACGGGCAGCGATACCATCAACCCGCTGATCTCATTGCCGGTGACGCGCTCGGACTTGTCGGTGGCGGTGGGCACCGAGGCGATGAGCGGGCGCTCCGCATGACCGTCGTAGCGCAGCAACAGATTTCGCAATCCACCGGCGGCCACGGTCAAGACCAGGTCGTTGATGGTGACGCCCAATCCGGCGGCGGTCGCCTTGACGTCGGCCAGCGGCAGTGTGGCGCTGGCGAATCGGCGCTGCGCGGACACCACATGGTTCATGAAGGTCGGCGGTGCGTTGAAGGCGTCGGCAAGATCGGAATGGCTGCCACGTTGCCGGGACCGGCGGCGGACACGCGCCAACCCCACCACTGCGTCCTTCAGTAACCCCGGCAGTTGAGCGGCCTGGTGGAGGTGGTCCCGTAATGCCGCGCCTACCAGGTCAATGGACCCGGGTGCCCGGCAGGCTTGCCCCGGATCGCGCTCATCGGTGACCGCATCGGTGAGATCCATCGCTCGGGCCAACAGGTTGGCGGAGGCGACGCCGTCGGCCAGTGCGTGGTGCACCTTGCCGATCACCGCAAACCGATTGTCGGCCAGACCCTCGGCGAAGTGAAACTCCCACAACGGGCGGCGGCGGTCCAGTGGCGTGGACGCCACTTGCCCGATGACCTGGTCCAGTTCCCGCCGGCCACCCGGCGCCGGCACCTGTACCCGTCGCAGGTGATAGTCCAGGTCCACCTCGCAATCTTCCAGCCACATCGGGTGGTGCAGCCGCAGCGGTATGTCAATGAGCTTGTACCGCAACGGATCCAGCAGGTGTAAGCGGCGGCGCAGGTGGTGGCGGAACACCTCGAAGCCGAACTCGCCGTCGAACTCCGACACGTCGATGACCGCCACCTTCAGCGTGTGGGTGTGCAGGTTCGGCGTCTCGCTGTAGACCAGCATGGCGTCCATACCGTTGAGTCGTCTCACGGTACCCGCCAGTTAGCCCAACACGGGGAAGCGGCGCTGCGCCGCCAGGCGCTGCAGCGCGGTCTCCATGACCGAACGGACGTGGGCATCGACCTGCGCAACGTCAGGGTCCGCACCGAAGCGGGCGGTGATGTCGATCGGTTCGAGGACCTCGGTGACGATCTTGGACGGCAACGGCAGATTGGGCGGGAAGATCATGCTCAACCCGAACGGCACGCCGAAGCTCAGCGGCAGGATGTCCAGCCTGGCTTTGGTCAGTCCGAGTCGGCGCGCCAGCCAGTTGCCGCGGGTCAGGAACAGCTGAGTCTCCTGGGCGCCGATCGAGACCGCCGGCACGATCGGTACGCCGGCTTCGATGGCGGTGCGGACGTATCCGGTGCGCCCGTTGAAGTCCACCGTGTTGGCGCTGAGCGTCGGCCGGTAGGAGTCGTAGTCACCACCGGGGAAAACCAACACCACTGCACCGGAATGCAGTGCCGCTGCGGCGTTTTCGCGACTGGCCTCGATGACACCGAGCCGCCTGAGCCAGCTCTCCAGCGGCCCCACGAACAGTCCGTAATGACCCAGCGTGTACACCGGCCGGTCATATCCGAAGGCGGCGTAGAAGGCCGGGCTGAAGATCATGACGTCCGGGGTCAACATGCCCCCGGAATGGTTGGACACCACCAGTGCTCCACCGGCGGCGGGGATGTTGTCGAGGTTTCGCACCTCGGCGCGATGCCAGCGTTTGAGCACCGGCCCGACGGCGTCGACCACCTGACGCGTGAAGGCCGGGTCCCACTTGGCGATCTCGTGATCGTCGCCCGCTGCCACGGTCTTGCCTCTCCGTCTGTCTCCTCGATGCCGCATCCGACGAGGGGTGTGCGCGTTTGAGCATATGTTACTCTCGTTTTAAGAGAATGTCATATCCGCTGGTGCGGTCGATCAGCAATCCGAGGTTGAAATGACCGAAAAGGTTCTTGTCACAGGGGGATTCGGACTGGTCGGATCCCAGACGGTGCGTCGGTTGGCTGCGGATGGGCACCACGTGATCGCCACCGACCTCGGCACCGCCGCGCAGCGCAAGGCGGCTGGGTCACTACCCGCCGGCGTCCAGGCGCGCTGGGCGGATCTCACCGACACCGATGAGGTGAACCGACTCGTCGCCGAGACGGCGCCCACGGTGATCATCCATCTGGCCGCGGTGATCCCGCCGGTCATCTACCAGCAGCGCGAACTCGCCCGCCGGGTCAACGTCGACGCCACGGTCGCATTGCTGAGGGCCGCCGAGCAAGGCGGCAACCGCGTGCGATTCATCCAGGCCTCCAGCAACGCCGTGCACGGCGCCCGCAACCCGCACCGGTACGACGAGTTGCTCCAGCCGGATACTCCGCCATCTCCGTCGGACCTCTACGGCGCCCACAAGGCCGAAGTCGAGGAGTACGTCCGCTCCTCGAGTCTGGATTGGGTCATCCTGCGGTTGGCTGCGGTCATGAGTGTCGACTTGGGCGCGATGCCGTTCAGTGCCGACGCGTTGTTCTTCGAAAGTGCGCTGCCCACCGACGGGCGGGTGCACACCGTCGACGTACGCGACGTCGCCACCGCGTTCGCCGCTGCGGCCACCGCGGATGTGGGCGGGGAAATCCTGCTGATTGGCGGAGACGAATCGCACCTGCTGCGACAGGGCGTGGTGGGTGCAGCACTGGCCGCCGCGATGGGCTTGCCCGACATCCTGCCGGGTGGGCGGCCGGGCAATCCGGACAGCGACGAGGATTGGTTCGTCACCGATTGGATGGACACCAGTCGCGCCCAGCAGGTGCTGTCTTTTCAGCACCACACGTGGCCGGGCATGCTCGCCGAGATGCGTTCGGTGGCCGGGTGGCGCCGGTATCCGTTGCGGGTGGTGGCGCCGCTGGTCCGGCAGTTACTCAAACGCCGTGCGGCTTACCGCAATTCGCCTGGCCGCTATGCCGATCCTTGGGGTGCGATCAAGGCTGAGCTCGGCGACCCCTGGCCGGATGCTGGGTTAGCCAGCAGCGCTAGCTCACCCGGCTTGCAGCAGGGACTGCGTCGGTAGTTCGTCGGACGGGGCCAATCCGCTGAAGAGTTCGACGGCTGCGCCCAGGGCGCGGTCGACGAACTCACCGAAGTCCTCGAAGCGCACGCGCTCACCAACCCAGTGCGAGGCGGACACCGTCACACCGATGCGTTGCGGATCGGAGGATCCGTGCACCACCGCGGCGAGCTCGCCGTTGTGCTTGTTCCACTCCGCGACCCGGTTGCTCAGCGTTCCAGCGTCGGCAACGGGATAAAAGCTTGCCGGAGTGGCCCGCAAGGTCAATGTGTCGCTGTGCGGGCCCGGGATCCCCAGATGCACGTGCATGCGGGGTCGGCCGCAGTTGACGACGAAGAAGAACTCACCATCGTGTTGACCGCGGAAGTACCGACGCCCCCGGCTATGCAGGTAACGTTCGATCAGCTCGGTGGTCAACGGCTCGCCCATCGGCTCGGTCATGTTACTCATGTTGAGGCCGGCTCCTATGTGGAACCTTTGCGGCAGGGAAAGCGCTGCCGAAGAATCAGTTGAGAATTTGCTGAGGGGAGCTCGATGGTGGGCTTGCGCGTGGACCGATTCGACCACATCGTGCTCAATTGCCGCGACGTGGAGGTAAGCGCCCGCTGGTATGAGCGGGTGCTCGGGATGACGCGTGAGACGTTCGGTGCGACGGGCAGAACCGCGCTGCGCTTCGGCGATCAGAAGATCAACCTTCGCCCGCTCGGGGCGCTGGCCGAGGACCCGGACTGGGTGACCGGATCGGTCGAGGCAGCCGGTTCGGCGGACCTGTGCTTCGTCACCGGCGCCACCCCGGAGCAGGTACGCGAACACCTGAGTGCCAGCGCAGTGGTGATCACCGCGGGGCCGGTGCAAAAGCTCGGCGCACTGGGTCCGATGATTTCGCACTACTGCCGCGACCCGGACGGCAACCTCATCGAGATCGCCGTCTACTGAACGACTTACCGGGCGCCATCGAGAAGTAGGTCGACGAGACGATCGCCGAAGGCGTGGTCGACCGCGTGATCGATGAGCGTCACCCGAGCCAACGCGGTGCCGATGAACGCGTCGATGATCAGCGCGACATCGGCGTCCGCGCGGATCTGTCCCCGGCTTTGCGCCCGTTCGAGCAGGGACCGCACCCGCTCGTACTCGGACTGCAGCGCGACCTCCCGCACCAGCCGGGCCAACTCCGGTGCGGACCCGATCTCGGCGAGCAGGCCGGGAATGGCGGCACGAGCTTCCCGCGCGGAGAACTCGTCGACGGCCCAGCGGTACGCCTCGCGCAATTCGGCGCGGATGTCACCGTAGTCGGGGATCAGCAGTGTCTTCGTCTTGCCGAAGATCGCATCGAAAACCAGGACCGCGCGGGAGGGATAACGCAGGTACAGCGTCGCCTTGCTGACACCGGCGCGCGCGGCGACCGCCTCCATCGTCAGGCTCGCATAGCCGACTTCGGCCAGCAGTTCGGCTGCCGCCAAGCGGATTGCCGCATCGATTTGCGGATCTCGCGCGCGACCCCTCGACCCCATGAACAAAATACTATACAGTGCGTTTAGGTAGTCGGTGCGTTCAGTATTAGGGAGTAGCGATGTTCACTGATCGCTGGGGTGTCACAGACGAGGAAGTAGCCCGGCCGTTCCCCTGTGACGACAACATCCGTCGGCCGAAATCTCGGTTATGGCGTGGCGTGTCGGTTGCTGCACCGCCAGATCGGGTGTGGCCGTGGTTGATTCAGATCCGGCTGGCGCCTTATTCCTATGACTGGATCGACAATGGCGGTCGGCGTTCGCCCCGGGAGCTTCGTGGCCTGGCGGATCCGGTGCCAGGCGAAACATTCACCAGCGCACTGGGTCGTCCGATCGGGCGGGTGTTGTCGGTCGAGCCGGGACGCCAACTGACCGGGCGCATCGGCGACGTCGTCATGTCCTACCTCCTCGAACCCGACGGCGATGGCACGCGGTTGCTGTTGAAGATCGCCTCGCCGTGGGGCTGGCCGTTCGCGGCCCTGTTGAGTGTCGGCGACCTGATCATGGCCCGGCGTCAACTCCTCAACTTCAAGCACCTGGCCGAACGCGGTCAAAGTTGCGCACTCGACGCAACCTCGGAAGTCCGATGACGTCTGCGACCGAAGTGCGAGTTCCTGCCCCGGTCGAGGAGTTGCGTCTGCTCGACCGAATCGACTACCAGGACGCCTACACGGTGCGTACCGAGGCAGCGCGAACACCGGAGCAATGGATGCGGGCGTTCCTGGAAGGCGCGCCGCGCTGGTTCCAACTGCCGTGGGCCGGCTTGGGAAAGGCGCTCCTGGGCGCGAAATTCGGCCCGGTGAACCCGACACCCGGCTATGTCCTCGGATGGAAGATTCTGCACCGAAGCGCCGAATCGTTTGTCGTCGGGCTGGATTCTTCGGCCGGGCTGCGAGCCCGCCTGATCGCCATGACGCCGCCGGGGCAAGCCCTCATCGCCACGCAGATCGAACTCGACACGGCTTACGCGCGAACATCATGGTCGGTGATCCGACGGGGCCATCGGTTCTTCGCGCCGTACCTGCTGCGCCGCGCGGCGCAAGCGCATCCTCACACCAGGACGTAAGCCGAATCGCGGTACGCCTCGAGGAGCCGCAACCACAACTCGCTGATGGTGGGGAAGCACGGGACGGCGTGCCACAGGCGGTCGACAGGCACCTGGCCGGCGACCGCGATGGTGGCCGCGTGCAGAAGCTCGGTGACGCCGGGACCGACCAGGGTGAGCCCCAGGATGTGGCAGCGATCCACGTCGACCACCATGCGCGCCCTGCCGGTGTATCCGTCGGCGAAAAGCTTTGCGCCCGTTACGGCGTCACCGATCTCGACGTCGATGGCCTTCGCGCGGTGCCCGGCCTGCGCGGCCTGCTCTGCTGTCAGACCCACCGCCGCGACTTCCGGATCGGTGAAGAAAGCTTGCGGCACCGCGTGATGGTCGGCGGTGGTGGCGTGCGTGCCCCACGGTGCGGTATCGAGCGGTCTGCCGGTAGCGCGGGCGCCGATGGCGGCACCGGCGATGCGGGCCTGGTATTTACCCTGGTGGGTCAACAGGGCGCGGTGGTTGACGTCCCCGGCGGCGTACAGCCAGCCCTCCTCGACCCCCCGCACTCGACAGGTGTCGTCGACCTCCAGCCAGCTGCCCGGCCGCAAACCGACTGTCTCCAAACCGATATCGTCGGTCAACGGGGCCCGGCCGGTCGCGAACAGGATTTCGTCTACCTCAGCTTCGCTACCGTCGTCCAGCTCGAGGGTGACTGGTCCGTGTGGGTCGGGGCGGCGCAGCGCGCGCACGGATACGCTCGTGCGTACGTCGACGCCCAGCTCGGCGAGGCCTTGGTGCAAGCGTTCACCCACGAACGGCTCCATCCGGGGTAGCAGCTGCGACCCGCGCACCAACAGGGTGACCGCGGATCCCAAACCCTGCCAGGCAGTGGCCATTTCGACACCGACACCGCCGGCACCGACCACGGCCAGCCGGCCCGGTACCGAACTGCTGTCGGTGGCCTGGCGGTTGGTCCACGGGCGGGCCTCGGCGATGCCCGGCAAGTCAGGCAGCGCGGGACGGCTCCCAGTGCACACAACCACTGCGTGCCGAGCTGTCAGCGCAAGTTGACCGTCGTCTGAAGACACCGTGACGCGTCGCGGACCGTCCAAGCGTCCGTGGCCGCGGATCAGCGTCGCGCCGATGCCGGCAACCCAGTCGGCCTGGCCGCTGTCGTCCCAGTCGCTGACATAGCGATTGCGACGCTGGAAGACACCGGCCGGATCGATGGAGCCGGTGACGGCTTGGCGCGCACCGTCCACCCGCCGGGCATCCTCGATCGCCAGGACCGGACGCAGCAGCGCCTTGCTCGGCACGCACGCCCAATAGGAACACTCGCCGCCGACCAGTTCGCGTTCGACCACGGCGACGCTCAGCCCCGCCGCCCGAGCCCGGTCGGCGGCGTTCTGCCCCACCGGTCCTGCGCCGAGTACGACGACGTCGAATTCGTCCTGCTGGTCCGCTGCCATGCTCAACGATCCTTTCGGTGAGGTTCCTTGCAGAAAAGCTACTCACGTGTTGCGGTCAGCGGCCATCCCCGCAGAGGTGACGCGCGAGTGCGCGCAGGTCAGTGACCACGACGTCAGGTCGTGGCAGCCCGTCGGCGGGCAGAACCGCATTGCCTGGTCGGGAAACCAATGCCGAGCGCAGGCCCACATTTTGCGCACCCAGCAGATCCCACGCGTGTGCCGCCACCATCACGCAGTCGGCGGGCGCAACATCGAGCGCGTCGCACACCTGGCGGTACACCGCCGGCGCCGGCTTGAAGGCCTGACAGGAATCGACGCTGAGTTGCTGTTCGAAGAAGTGGGCGAGTCCGGCGTTCTCCAGTGAAGTGGGGCTGCCCGGGATGCGCGGTGAGTTGGTCAGGGTGACCATCCGAAACCCGTTGTCGCGCAGTGTAGTGAGCGCTTCCGCCGCGTCAGTGTGCGCGGGCATGGTGCGTAACAACGTGGTGAGTCGTTCGGTGTCGTCGTCGGAGATTGCCACCCCGCGAATCTCGCCCAGCATGCGCAACACCGCCTGGCCCAGCGTGAAGAGATCGACGTAATTGTTGGACAGCGTGATCGTCATCGAGTACATGATGAGCTGGTTGAACCATTCGCGCAGCACCCGTTGGTCACCAAACAAGTCGGTGAATAGTGGTGTGAGCGAATCGATGTCGATCAATGTCTCGTTGACGTCGAAGACCAGTATGGACGGTGGCACGGTCAATCCTCCACTTGCTTTCGGTCGGGAAGGTCCGGCCGCAAATACCCGATCAGACACAAACAAATCAGGGCCATTGCGGCCACCGGCCAGCGCAACGCAATGACGGCCGCCGCGCTGAAGATCCCGATCGTCAGCACGGACCGCATCCGCAGCATGCGCCGCATCTGGGTCGGCACATCATCGTGCGCGGGCCGATCGATCGCCTCCCAGCAGAGCGCGAGATAGGTGACGTTCACCAAGACGAAGACCGCGGCATACAGCGCCACCGGCGCGTCCCCCAGACGGGTATCGGCGATCCATTCGGTGGTGAAAGGAAGCAGTGAGACGGAGAACAGGTGCGCGAAATTGGACCACACCAGACGCGGCGTCGCCACGTCCGCGTAGTTGAACAAGTGATGATGGTTGACCCACACGATCGCGATGAACAGGTAGCTGACCACATAGCTCAGACCTGTAGGCCACAGCGGTAGCAATGCGCGGAAGCTGTCGGCGGCAGGTGGTCTGAGTTCGAGCACCAAAACCGTGATGATCACCGCGAAGACGCCGTCGGAGAACGCTTTTACCCGGTCCGGACTGGCTTTTCGCGTGGTCACGGTGGAACGTCGGATCCGGAGTGCCAAATCAGCACTGCCCGGTCACTCGGGATCCATGACGACTACCATTTTCCCGCCGGCTTGCCCGGCCTCCATCAGCTGATGCGCTTGTCGGATTTCATCGAAGCCGAAAACATGTGACGGTGCGGCGTCGAGTTCACCATCGGCAACCTGCCGCGCGATGTCGGCCAGCGGCACGTCGGACAACGGAAACCCCGGCGTGCCAAAGACGAAGCTGCCGAAGAAGTTCAGGTTGACGCCGCTGGCCATCCGTAACAGCGGATTGAAATCCGCGATGGGCGCCAATCCACCGAGCCATCCCGCCAAACAGGCGGCCCCGCCGCGGCGCAACATGTCGAGAGAGTCCAAGATCGTGCTGTTGCCCACCAAATCCAGAACGGCGTCAATGTGTTTGGCTTCGGCGATAGTTGCGGCCATGTCGCGCCGCTCCACTTCCGCCCGGACCGCGCCGAGGCGCTCCAGTAGGCCGAAGCGCTCCTGGCTACGACTGGTGGCGATGACGCGGGCACCGGCGGCCACCGCCATCTTGACGGCGGCCTGCCCGAATGACGATGTGGCACCGCGGATTACCACCGTTTGACCCGCCTGCAGGTCGAGGTTGCGGAACAGACAAGTCCAGGCCGTCGCGAAAGTTTCGGGCAGTGCCGCTAACTGCGACCAGGGCAGGTCAGAGTCGATGAGGGCGACGTTCGCCGCTCGCACGCGCGTGTATTCGGCGTAGCTGCCGTTGATTGTTCGTCCCAAGCCACCCATCAATGCCGCGACCTTCGCACCGACGGGAAATTCACCACCGGGGCACGCCTCGACGACACCGACACATTCGATGCCGCTGACCTCGGCGGCTTCGGCCCATTCCCCCCGGCGCATGTGCATCTCGGCATGGTTGATGCCGAAACCCTTGACTTTGATCACCACCTCGCCGTCCTTGGGCAGCGGCTTGGGTATGTCGGTGTAGACAAGTCTGTCGAGGCTACCGAACCCGTCCAACACGATGGCGCGCATGGTTTCACCGGTGTCCTTCTCCCGTACCACGGTAGGTGTGGTCGGCGGCGAGCTGATGGTGGACATGTGACGCCTCGATCCGATCGACTGAGTGGGCTACCGGTCCCAGTATTATGGGCCGGGCCGCCCAATTTTGTCTAGCTGCGGAACGAGCGAACGTAGTCCACCGCGGCGTTGAGCGCGGCTCGCAGTGGTGCGGGGTCGCCGGTGGCGTGTGTGACCATGGCGCCGCCCTGATGCGCGGCGACCAGTGCCACCGCCAGGTGCTGCGGGTCCGCTTCGGGGCGTAGGTCACCACGTTGGCGCATCATCGTCAGGCCATCGCGCAGCAGTTGAATCCACTCGTCGTAGCCTCGGGACAGGTCTTCGTGCACTTCCTCGTCGGCGTCGATCAATTCCCCCGCCAGCGACCCGTAGACGCATCCGCCGACTCGGTAGACGGTGTCGATGTCGGCAATGCAGGCATCGGCCCATGCCTGGAGCGCGTCAAACGTGTTCAGCTGGGCCAGTTTCGGCTGTGCGTGGAATGCCTGCACATGTGCGCGGCGCACCGCGATCACCTCACGAGTGAGGTCACGTTTGTCCCGGAAGTAGTGCGCGATTTGCGACCCACCCACCGAAGCCATGGTGCGCACGTCGTCGATGCTGGTGTTGGCGATGCCGCGCTCGAACATCAGCCGGGCGGCCACGTCGACGATGCGCGCGCGGGTCGCCAGTCCCTTGCGGGTGAACCGCGGTGTGGCATCACCGGACACGTCGTCGCCTTGGATCAGCTTGCCCGGTTGCTTTTGGCGCGCCGGCGTCGCGGCGGGCGTGGCGCTCTTTCCGCGGGGTCAGTAGCGAAGATGCGCAGATAGTTGACAGCGAATCGAATCGCATCTGCGTGCGGCCATTCCTCCCGATAGGTGTAGGCCAGCGTGCCGCCGCCCTGGTGAGCGCTGACAATGACCATGGCCAGATGGCGCGGATCAGCCTCAGCTACCAGCACTTGGCGATCTTTCATGCGCTGAATCGCCTTTTCCAGCAACGCGATCCACTGCCAGTAACCGGCGCCCAACGCTTCGCGGGTGCGGGGTTCGGCATCGGAGTCCGACTTAGCCAGCTTGGCGGCCAATGCGTGATAGGTCGGTGTGCCGGTGCCTTCGATGCGACGCAGGTAGCGCATGTTGAGGTCGATCCATCGCTCGAAGTCGTCGAACGAGTCCAATTCGCCGAGCTTCGGTTGACGGTGGAAGTCGAGCACCACGCCCATCTGGCGGGCTATGACGGCGCGGACCAGCGCGCCCTTGTCGGTGAAGTAGTGGGCAAGTTGAGAACCGCTGACCGACGCGGCCTTGCGAACGCTGTCCATTTTGAATGCGGACAGGCCTTCGTGGACGATCAAGTCCGCCGCCGTCTGCACGATGCGATCTCGGGTGGCGCGCCCCTTGGGCGTCAACCGCCTTTCGTTGCCATCGTCCGGATCGCCCATGGTGTCAGGCTAACTCGTTAGCCGCCTCAACTATGGGATATCCAGCCCATTGGTGAAGCAGACGTGATCAGGCGGTGCGGTGGTCCCGGGCCAGGAAGGACCGGACCAATCCGGCGACTTCGGGTAGCGCCGACTCGAGAAGAAAGTGCCCGCCGTCGAGCAGATGGATTTCCGCGTCGGGTAAGTCGGTGGCAAAGGCTCGCGCGCCTTCCGGGCCGAATATCTCGTCGCCCCGACCCCAGACCGCGAGGAGGGGAACGCCGGTGGCGCGGAAGTACTCGTGCAGGCGCGGGTACAACGGCGCGTTGGTGGCGTAGTCACGGAACAGCTTCAGCTGCACCTGGTCGTTGCCGGGACGAGACAGAAGCGCGTAGTCGTGGTACCAGGATTCGGGGTCTACCAGGGATTCGTCGCCGACCCCGGTCAGGTACTGCCAACGCGTCGCATCCAGGGTGAGGAACTGCCGAACTGCGGCCTCATTCGCGGGTGTGGGGTCGTTTTGGTAGGCCCACACGACTTTCCAGAAGCTCTCGACGAAGCCGACGTCGTAGCCGTTGCCGTTCTGGGTGATGATCGCGGTGATCGCGGTGGGCTCGCGGAGGGCCAGACGCCACCCGATCGGGGCGCCGTAGTCCTGCACGTAGATCGCAAACCTGGTGATTCCGAGGTGTCTCAGCAGTCCGGCCGTCAGGTCGGTGAGGGCGTCGAATGTGTAGTCGAACTCTTCGACCGGCGGAGCGTCCGATAGGCCAAAGCCCAAGTGGTCCGGTGCGATTACGTGGTATCGGTCGGCCAACGCCGGAATCAGGCCGCGGAACATGTATGAGCTGGTGGGGAATCCGTGCAAGAGCACCACGGCCGGGGCGTCGGCAGCGCCGGCTTCGCGGTAGAAGAGCCGCCGACCGTCGACGGTGGCGTAGCGGTGGTGTACAGCGAGCACGACTGCCTCCTGCTCTTGTTTTTGGGACGGCCATCCCAGTATGCATGAAAGTGAGGGGGATGCAATGTTGACCGTTGCGTGCAGGCGCCATACTGTGGGTGGTTTGACCCATTCTCGGGAATCGCGAGGAGCGAAAGTGGGCAAACTCGTATCGGTGAACGTCGGGATGCCCAAAGACGTTCGTTGGGGCGAGAGGGTTGTCCACACTGGCATATGGAAGACAGCCCTCGACGGGCCAGTCGCGGTGCGCCGCCTCAATATCGACGGTGACGGTCAGGGTGATCTAGCGGGCCACGGTGGTGAGCATCGCGCGGTCATGGTGTATCAGACCGAGTCCTACGATTTCTGGAAGCATTATTTGAAGCGGGATGACCTACAGGCCGGGCACTTCGGCGAGAACTTCACTATTACCGGGCTCGCGGATGCTGACGTCTGCATCGGTGACCGGTACCGGATTGGCACCGCCGAGTTCGAGGTAACCCAGCCGCGTGTCACCTGCTTCCGCGTCGGGTTGCGACTCGGTGTGCCGGAAATGCCCAAACTACTTGTGGCTCAACACCGTCCGGGATTCTACTTCCGGGTGATTACTGAGGGTCAGGTGCGGGCGGGCGACGACATAGTGCGTTCTCGTCGCGGTCGCCATGAACTGAGTGTGGCCGATGTGGACGCGCTCCTTTATCTGCCTGACCGCAATATCGACCAACTCCGCAAGATCGTCGACGTTCCGGCGCTAAGCCCTGGATGGCGGCAGTCCTTCGTCGACATGCTAGCCGCGCATGACAGCCGTACCGCGGCCACGCCATTACCGATCGGAACCGAGCCGGGATGGAACGGATTTCGTTCGTTGCGGGTCAGCGCAACGTCGTTAGAAACTCCCCAGGTGTTGTCAATTCGGCTTCGGGCCGACGGTGACGGCCCGCTACCGACACCCCTTCCCGGTCAATACCTGACGGTCAAGGTTCCTGGGGCGGGAAAACCCGCACCGCTGCGGAGCTACTCGCTGTCCGGAGACCCCGCGGCGGGCGAATACCGCATCAGCGTCAAGCGTGACGAGCACGGATGGGTGAGTCGCTGGTTGTGCGACCACATCAAGGCCGGCTCCTCCATAGAAGCCGCCGCTCCGCGTGGCGACTTCTATCTCGCCGAGGGCAGTACTCCGGTCGTGCTGATCTCGGCGGGGATCGGCGCGACTCCCCTACTGGCCATGTTGCATACGCTGGCGGCCGCAGTCAGCAGTCGAGAAATCTGGTGGCTACATACCACTCGGAATCACAAAACTCACGCCTTCGCCGCCGAAGTAACGGGGCTCATTGAATCACTTCCTCGTGCGCGTCAGCGGGTGTTTTATACCGAATTGCATGACCGACTCGACCATGATGCCATCGCGTCGCTGGGCTTGTCCGCCGACACAACGGTGTACCTCTGCGGGCCAACGCAATTCATGACCGACATGCGCTCTGCGCTGACCGACGTCGGAATCGATTCGGCACGCGTCCACAGTGAACTGTTCGGCGCCCTGCTGGCTATCAATCCGGGTATCGTCGCTGCGCCACCTCGGTCGCCGCATCAGCCTGGCGGTCCACCGGGTAGTGGCCCGGCAATTACGTTCGCCCGCAGTGGGCTTGAGGTCAACTGGTCGCCCAGCTACGGCAGTATTCTCGAGCTTGCTGAAGCGTGTGATGTGCCGACCCGGTTCTCCTGCCGAAGCGGGGTGTGTCACGTCTGCGAAACCGGGGTTATCGCAGGAACGACGAAATATGTTCAGTCACCCCTGGAACCGCCCAATTCTGGTTCCGTGCTTATCTGCTCGGCTGAGCCGGTGAGCGACGTGGTACTGGATTTGTAGCGGCGCGGGCGTTGTGGATGGAATCGGCACTATGGACAACGCCGTCCAGGTGTCGGCCTGTTGCCTCACGTCAAGATGCGCGCGAGGGGGGATTCGTTGCCTCACGTAAACGTGCGCGCTTATTGATTGGGGGTTGGGCGCCGGGCGCAGCTTTGCTGGTGGTCAGGGTGAACAGCTGGGCGGTCAGGGCTTGTACCTGGCGTTGGGTGGCGGCGGGATTGATCAGCGAGTAGGTCCGGGTCAGCGCCACGATGCGTTGCACGGTCGTGGTGGGGTGATCGATTGTTCGGTGAAAAGGGGTGGTGGCTCTGTCGTGTTTTTTGGATACCTTGGCGCCTTTGCGGACTTTGGAGATCAGTTTCTGCTGTGGGTAGAAGTAGTTGGTCAGCCTGGAGTGCAACTGCCAGATCTCGTTGAGTAGCAACAGTTCTGCTGCGGTGTCGTAGCGGTGGTAGCCGACCACGGTGCGCACCACCGCCCAGTTCTTTTGCTCGACGTGACAGCCGTCGTTTTTGTTGCCCGGCCGCGCCCGGGTGAAGGTGATCTGGCGGCCTTGGCACCATCCCAGCAGGTGGTCGTTGATGAATTCTGATCCGTTGTCGGAGTCCACCCCCAGGATCGGGAACGGCATTTTGTGGGTGATGTCATTGAGCGCTGCCAGTACGCATTTGGCGGTCTTGTCGGGCACTGAGCGGTTCTCGGTCCAGCCTGTGGCGATGTCGGTGACGGTCAAGGTGAATGCATGGCCTCCGCCGCGGTTGCCGCCGTCGTGCCAGACCAGGTCGATTTCGACGAACCCGGGTCGAGCGTCGTCCCAGTCGGCCCAGGTGCGCACTGGGATCTGGCTTTTGAGCAGCGATCCCGGCTTGGTACCACAGCGTCCCCGCTGGTATTTGGCTCGCTGATCGGCCAGACGGCGATCGATGGTGGCCGCCGACATCGACACCAGCAGTTCGGCGGTGCCCTCGTCGAGGGTCAGCTCGCCGAAATGGCGCAGCACTGCCACCAGTTCACTGAGCATCGGCGCGAGCCGTTTGCCGGCCGGCATCCCCAGCACCCTCCAACAGACCGTCAAAGCCGCGATGACCTCAGGCCCGTACTTCACCGGACGCGGACTGCGCGGGGCAACGATCCTGGGCCGCAGGGCGGCTGCGAGCGCCTTGCGCGCGTGGTTTCGGTGCCACCCCGTATTGGCGGACAACTCGTCAAGAATCCGACTCTTAGCGCCCTTGCTCGCCAGCTGGTAGCGGGTCGCGGCCGCTTCGGTGATTGCTCTGCGCTGCGCCAACGTCAACCTCATCCACTGGGCCTACGCGCGCATTTTCCATGAGGCAACGAACCACCCTTTCGCGCGCATTTCTGACGAGTCAACGCGGTCGGTGGCCGGCGATATCATTCGAACATGCGTTCGGATCGGGAGAGTATCGTCGGGGTGCTGGACCGGCTCGATGCTGTCACCGACGACCTACTGAACCTGTCGTGTGCCGAGCTGACGGTTCCGGAGTTGCTGCGGGTGGCGCTGCGCTTAGAGCGGGTCGCGCGCCGGTTGCCCGCGGCCCAGCATGCGGTGCTGAATCTGCTTGCCGAACAAGCCGATCCAGCCCAGCTGGGCGGCAGACTGCCCTCGGTGTTGGCCAACCGGCTGCATGTGACCCGCGCCGAAGCCAACCGCCGCCTGGCCGAAGCCGCCGACCTCGGCGAGCGCCACACCCTGACCGGACAAACCTTGGCGCCCTATCTCAGCGCCACCGCCCAAGCCCAGCGCGACGGCCGCATCGGTGACGGACACGTGCGGGTCATCCGGGACTTCTTCAAACACCTACCCGCCCACGTGGACGTGGAGACCCAAGAGAAAGCCGAAGAACATCTGGCAAAGTTGGCCGCTCAGTATCGGCCCGACCAACTGGCGAAGTTGGCCGAGCGGCTGATGGACTGTCTGCATCCCGACGGGGACTACACCGACGACGACCGCGCCCGCCGGCGCGGGCTGAGCCTGGGGAAGCAAGACGTCGATGGCATGTCGCGGCTCACCGGCTACCTGACCCCCGAAGCGCGCGCCACCCTAGAAGCCGTACTGGCCAAGCTGGCCGCCCCGGGCATGTGCAACCCCGACGACCAGACACCCTGTGTCGAGGGCGCGCCGCCCGAAGACGCGATCCGCCACGACCTGCGCTCGACGGCCCAACGCAACCACGACGCGCTTAACGCCGCCTGCCGGGCCCTGCTGTGCAGCGGCGACCTCGGCCAGCACAACGGCCTACCCGCCTCCATCATCGTCACCACCACCCTGCGGGAGTTGGAAGCCGCCGCGGGGAGAGGGTTGACCGGCGGGGGCACCCTGCTGCCCATGTCCGACGTCATCCGGCTGTCCCGCCACGCCCACCACTACCTGGCCATCTTCGACCGCGGCAAAGCCCTCGCGCTGTATCACACCAAACGCCTAGCCTCCCCCCCCAACGCATCGTGCTGTACGCCAAAGACCGCGGCTGCACCGCCCCCGGCTGCGACGTCACCGGCTACTACTGCGAAGTCCACCACGTCATCCCCTACGCACAGTCCCGCACCACCGACATCAACCAACTCACCCTGGCCTGCGGCGGCCACCACCCCCTCGCCGAACAGGGCTACACCACCCGCACCAACACCCAAGGCCACACCGAATGGATCCCCCCACCACACCTCGACCACGGACAACCCCGCACCAACACCTACCACCATCCGGAAAAACTCCTCAGCGACGGAGACGACGAGGATGCGGCGTAGCCCGGCGCGGTGCCTAACCCGCCGTCGCGCTCAACGCGACGGAAGCTTCGGAGGTGTAGCACAGGAACGTCAAGGTCTCCTGCAGATACAGCTGCACGGTGTCGGCGTCGTGGCTGAGGTAGCCGATCGATACGTCGGTACCCAGCTGCAGGTCGAAATCGCCACCGCGCGTAGTCAAGACGAACGCACCGTCAATGGCCGGCGCCCAGATGATGTCCCCGTCGACCAATCGATTGATGTGTTCCAGGATTGGATAGCCATGTTCGGTCGTCTCGCTGACTTTGGTGTAGACGTCCGCCGACAACAGCACCGAATACGGTCCGTCCACACCGGCCAGTCGCAGACTCGACAGGGCCCGGGTGATGACGTCGGGGATGTCGCGGGGATCGTCGGGGAGCGTGAGGGCCGGGTTGGAGCTGCAGGTCCTGATGCCCTCGATGGAGGCGGCGGAATAGCCCTCGAAGATCGTCCGGTCCTCGACGAACGCCAGCTTCTTGGCCGCCTTCTTGACCGGATCCCAATCGGAGTCGTTGGACCCACGCTCGACGTCGTCGATCTCATTACGGGACAGCGTGAACGGAACACGCAGCCGGACAAGGGGTTTGGCAGCTCGCAGGTGCGCGATCACGCCGTCGCCGGGGGCCTGGACGTCGATCAACCGCCCAGTGCTGACGGCCGCGGCGACCGGCCCACCCGGTTCGCTGACGTCGACCACCCGCCGCCCGGCGATGTGTCGCTTGAAAGTCCGTGCCGCCTCCAACTCGATTCCATCCCAAGCTGATTCGGTGACCGGTGCCAGTTCGCGGTACAGGTTGTTCATCGAGGCGTTCCTTTCAGGCTGCCAATCGCGAGTGATCCGTCGTCGGAGCCGGCAGTGGCCGGCTGAGCCGGGGCCGGCGGACCGGGCAGCGGGGGCGGATCGTCGAGAAAGTCGACGGTGGGGGAGAAGAACAAGCCGCCGGTGACCGCGGTGGAGAAGTCCAGGATGCGGTCGGTGTTGCCCGGTGGGTCGCCGAGGAACATGTTGCGCAGCATCTGTTCGGTGACCTCGGGTGTGCGGGAATAGCCGATGAAATAAGTGCCGTACTCGCCGGCGCCCACTTCGCCGAACGGCATGTTGTGCCGGACGATTTTCAACTCGGTGCCGTCGTCGTCGGTGATCACGTTGAGCGCAATATGCGAGTTGGCCGGTTTCTTGTCCTCGCCGAGTTCGATGTCCTCCAACTTGGTTCGGCCGATCACCAGCTCTTGCTCGGTCACCGACAGTGACTCCCAGCCCGCCATGTCGTGCACATACCTCTGCACGTGCACATAACAACCACCGGCGAAGTCGGGATCTTCATCACCGATCTGTGTGGCGCTGACCGACAACGGGCCATCCGGGTTCTCGGTGCCGTCGACGAAGCCCAACAGGTCCCGGTTGTCGAAGAACCGGAACCCGTGCACCTCGTCGACGACGCGCACCGCGCCGGCCATCTCCTTGAGAACACGGCCGGCGAGTTCGAAGCAGAAGTCCATGCTCTCGGCCCGGATGTGGAACAACAGGTCTCCGGGTGTCGCCGGCGCGGCTTGCCGCGGACCGTGTAGCGGCGTGAATGGGTGCAATTCGGCCGGCCGCGGCCCGACGAACAACCGGTCCCACGCGTCGGACCCGATCGACGTCACCATCGACAGCCGTTTCGCCGGGTCCCGAAACCCAATCGCGCGCACCAGTCCGGGCAGCGCGGGCAACGCATCGTGCACGGTCGCCTCGCCGCCGTCGTTGATCGTGGCCACCAAGAAGATCGCAGCGGGGGTCAACGGCTCCAAGATCGGCTGCGGCAAAACGGCGGGCACAGCCAAAGACCCTAAAGCGTCGGTGCTAAACATGGCTACATGGCGGCCAACGGACAAGCATTGTGCGAATTCATCGATGCCTCTCCCTCGCCCTTCCACGTCTGCGCGACCGTGGCCCGGCGCCTGCTCGACGCCGGATACACCGAGCTCGCCGAAGCCGACCGGTGGCCGGACCAACCCGGCCGCTACTTCACCGTCCGATCCGGGTCGGTCGTCGCATGGAATTCCGAAAACAGCTATAGCCCAACGCCTTTCCGGATCATCGGAGCGCACACCGACAGCCCGAACCTGCGCGTCAAGCAGCATCCGGATCGGCTGGTGGCCGGCTGGCAAGTGGTGGCGCTGGAACCGTACGGGGGAGCGTGGCTGAACTCCTGGCTGGACCGTGATCTCGGGATCAGTGGCCGACTGTCGGTCCGCGACGGCGCCGGGGTGAGCGATCGGCTGGTGCGCATCGATGACCCGATCCTTCGCGTTCCGCAGCTGGCCATCCATCTGGCCGAGGACCGCAAGGCCGTCACGCTCGACCCGCAACGACACCTCAACGCCGTCTGGGGCGTAGGTGAGCGCATCGAGTCCTTCGTCGGCTACGTGGCGCAGTGCGCCGGAGTGGCCGAAGACGACGTGCTCGCCGCGGACCTGATGACCCACGATCTGACACCGTCTGCCGTGATCGGTGCCGACGAGAGCATGGTCAGCGCACCGCGCCTGGACAACCAGGCCAGCTGCTACGCCGGGCTGGAAGCACTGCTGCAAGCCCAACCCGGCGACGTGCTGCCGGTGCTGGTGCTATTCGACCACGAGGAGGTCGGCTCCACCTCCGACCACGGCGCCCAGTCCAACCTGCTGACCACCGTCTTGGAGCGCATCGTGCTGTCCGCCGGCGGCAACCGTGAAGACCTGCTGCGACTGCTGCCCGCCTCACTGCTGGCCTCGGCCGACATGGCACACGCCACCCACCCCAACTACCCGGAGCGGCACGAACCCGGCCACTGGATCGAAGTCAATGGGGGCCCGGTGCTCAAGGTGCACCCCAACCTGCGCTACGCCACCGACGGACGCACCGCGGCCGCCTTCGCCCTGGCCTGCGAGCAAGCCGGGGTGCCGCTGCAACGCTACGAGCACCGCGCCGATCTGCCCTGCGGGTCGACGATCGGGCCGTTGGCCGCGGCCCGCACCGGAATCCCCACGGTCGACGTCGGCGCACCCCAGCTCGCGATGCATTCCGCGCGGGAGCTGATGGGCGCCCGCGACGTCACCGCCTATTCGGCCGCCCTGCAAGCGTTCCTTTCACCGGCCAAGTAGGCCTAGGGTCGGGCGGTATGACGCTGCACATCGAGATGGTCACCATCGACTGCGCCGATGCCGCGAAACTGGCCGGCTGGTGGGCCGAGCACTTCGGCGGCACCACTCACGAACTGCTGCCGGGTGAGTTCATCGCGGTATCCCGGCCGGAAGGTCCCCGGTTGGGCTTCCAGCAGGTGCCTGACCCGACCCCGGGCAAGAACCGCGCCCACCTGGACTTCACCGCCGCCGACGTCGATGCCGAAGTGGACCGGCTGATCGCCGCGGGAGCCACCAGGGTCGGCGGCCGGCAGATCGGCGACAACTTCCGCTGGGTGGTTCTGGCCGACCCCGAAGGCAATCAGTTCTGCGTGGCCGGGCAGTAGCGCGACCCGCCCACCTAGACTGTGTGCGTGACGAGCGCGCGCACCCAGATTGACACCGTCGACCACGCCGCCAGCTCCCCCGACCAGCCGCAACCCTTCCACGAGCTGGGTCTCAAAGACGACGAATACGAGCGGATCCGCGAGATCCTGGGGCGCCGGCCGACCGACACCGAGTTGGCCATGTACTCGGTGATGTGGAGCGAGCACTGCTCGTACAAGTCCTCCAAGGTCCACCTGCGCTACTTCGGGGAGACCACCACCGACGACATGCGCGCCGGGATGCTAGCCGGAATCGGGGAGAACGCCGGCGTCGTCGACATCGGCGACGGCTGGGCGGTGACCTTCAAAGTCGAGTCCCACAACCACCCTTCGTACGTGGAGCCATACCAAGGAGCGGCCACCGGCGTCGGCGGCATCGTCCGCGACATCATGGCCATGGGCGCACGCCCGATCGCCGTCATGGACCAGCTCCGATTCGGTGCCGCCGACGCACCCGATACCCGCCGCGTGCTCGACGGCGTCGTGCGCGGCATCGGCGGCTACGGAAACTCGCTGGGACTGCCCAACATCGGCGGGGAGACGGTCTTCGACGCAAGCTACGCCGGCAATCCTCTGGTCAACGCGATGTGTGTGGGGGTGTTGCGGCAGGAGGACCTGCACCTGGCGTTCGCCTCCGGCACCGGCAACAAGATCATCCTGTTCGGCGCGCGTACCGGGCTGGACGGCATCGGCGGGGTTTCGGTGCTGGCGTCGGACACCTTCAGTGCTGATGGGGGGGCGGAGAACTCGCGCAAGAAGCTGCCGTCGGTGCAAGTGGGTGACCCTTTCATGGAGAAGGTGCTCATCGAGTGCTGCCTCGAGCTGTATGCCGGCGGCTTGGTGATCGGCATCCAGGACCTGGGTGGAGCCGGATTATCCTGCGCCACATCGGAATTAGCGTCCGCCGGGGACGGCGGGATGGCCATCCAACTGGACGCCGTTCCGTTGCGGGCCAAGGACATGACGCCCGCCGAGGTGCTGTGCAGCGAATCGCAGGAACGAATGTGCGCCGTCGTCGCACCCGAGAACGTCGACGCCTTCCTGGCGGTGTGCCGCAAATGGGAAGTGCTGGCCACCGTGATCGGCGAGGTCACCGACGGAGACCGGCTACGCATCACCTGGAACGGCGAGACCGTCGTCGACGTGCCGCCGCGTACGGTCGCGCACGAAGGCCCGGTGTATCAGCGCCCGGTGCAGCGCCCCGACTACCAAGACGCCCTGAACGCCGACACCTCGGCCGCGCTGCCCAGGCCGACCACTGGCGACGAGTTGCGCGCGACCTTGCTTGCTCTGCTGGGCAGTCCGCATCTGTGCAGCCGCGGCTTCATCACCGAACAGTACGACCGCTACGTGCGCGGCAACACGGTACTGTGTGAGCACGCCGACGGCGGTGTGCTGCGCATCGACGAACTCACCGGCCGCGGCATCGCGCTGTCGACCGACGCGTCCGGCCGCTACACCAAGCTGGACCCCTACACCGGTGCCCAACTCGCGCTGGCCGAGGCATACCGCAACGTCGCCGTCACCGGCGCCACCCCGGTCGCGGTGACCAACTGCCTCAACTTCGGCTCGCCCGAAGACCCCGGGGTCATGTGGCAGTTCGCCCAAGCGGTCCGCGGCTTGGCCGACGGCTGTGCGGCCCTTGGCATTCCGGTGACCGGCGGCAATGTCAGCTTCTACAACCAGACGGGTTCCTCGGCGATCCTGCCCACTCCAGTGGTCGGCGTGCTCGGCGTGATCGACGACGTCAGCCGGCGCATCCCCACCGGGCTGGGCACCGAACCGGGGGAAACGTTGCTGTTGTTGGGCGACACGCGTGACGAGTTCGACGGATCGATCTGGGCGCAGGTGACCGCCGACCACCTGGGCGGCCTACCGCCGGCCGTCGACCTGGCGCGCGAAAAGCTGCTGGCCGACGTGCTGAGTGCAGCTTCGCGCGATGGCCTGGTATCGGCGGCGCATGACCTGTCCGAAGGCGGCTTGGCCCAGGCCATCGTGGAGGCGGCGCTGGCCGGCGAAACCGGTTGCCGCATCGTGCTTCCCGAAGATGTCGACCCGTTCGTGGCGTTGTTCTCCGAGTCGGCAGGGCGGGTCCTGGTTGCGGTGCCGCGCACCGAGGAAAGCCGATTCCGGGCGATGTGCGAGGCGCGCGGCCTGCCGGCCGTCCGCATCGGCGTCGTCGACCAAGGCTCCGACGCCGTGGAGGTGCAGGGCTTGTTCACGGTATCCCTGGCCGAACTGCGGGAGACCTGGGAAACGGTGCTGCCGCGGCTGTTTGGATGAGCCGGCTGCGGGCAGTGGCGGTGGCCGCCGGGCTGGTGGGATGGAGCTTCGTCAGTCCGCTGCTGCCGCAACGCTTTCGAGTACCCGGGCAAGCCGCGGTCGGTGCGCTGTCAGTGGCCGCGCTGCACCCGCCGCTGGGCCTGGCGCCGCCGCGGTTGTGGGCGGGCTTGCGCCTCGGGGCGGCGGCAGGAGCGCTGACGGCCGGTGGAATCGCGGCGAGCACAGCGGTCCCGATGGTCCGCGCGGCGATGGCCACCCACAGCGTGCCCGCATCCCCGGCCGAGTGGCTGGCCTGGCGGATACCCGTCGGCACGGTGTGGTCCGAAGAGGCCACCTTCCGCGCGGCGCTGGGCGCTGCCGGCGCGGCAGCTTTCGGTCCGACGGGTGGGCGATGGCTGCAGGCATTGGCTTTCGGCCTCTCCCATGTCCCGGACGCGCGTGCGGCCGGTGACCCGGTGGCCCCCACCGTGGCGGTGACCGCACTGGCCGGCTGGGTATTCGGCTGGCTGGCCGACCGCAGCGGCAGTCTGGCCGCGCCGATGCTGACCCACCTGGCCATCAATGAAGCGGGCGCGGTTGCCGCGTTAGCTAATCAGCGAAAGCGGTGACAGTCAGAAGACCCGGTCCTGCTGATCGGCGACCACGGCGCCGTCGGGTCGGCGCAGCGGCGCCTGACCGCCGTCGGGTTCATCGAAACCCTTTGTGGCGCAGGGATAGGGCGGACTCTTCGGCATGGGGTTGAGGAACGTCGGATTGACCAGCCAGCGGCCGTCGGCATTGTCGTAGGCGCGGCACATCAACTCGATCTGGTTGCGGTTGAGCACCAGGCGCGCAGCGGTGGCGTCACCGACGAACGTCACGTCGCCGTCGGAATCGCCGGCGCCGAACACTTGCCGATGGGGGGCTTGCTCGAAGGCCGCGGTGCCCTGCATACCGAACACTTGCTCGTTGACTCGACAACGCTTCCCCTCGTTGAATGGCATGGACGTTTCGCCGCCGCATGACGCCAGTCGGGTCGTTACCGCGTCACCGTCGTGTTCGACGCGGACACCCATCACCCGGTCCCCGGTGATCCCGACGTCGGCGGCCCAGACCTTGACCACCGCCTCCGGTGAGGCCGAGATGACCCGGACGTCAAAGCCGTTGGCCTGCAGCGTGCCAATGAGGTCACGCATCTGCGGGTAGTAGCGGACCCAGGCGGTTTGGCGGGTGCTGCCCACCGTCTGCTCGGCGCCCTGAGCGGCGTCCAGGTTCTCCTGGCGCGCTGCGGTGGCGAAGCCGGTCACGTCGGCGTCGGTCCAGCCGGCCAGCAACTGCAACAGCCAGGCGTCAACCGGTTTGAACCGGCGGTGGTTGTAGCCGGCGAAAGCTGCTGCGCCCGAACGGGTCCGGACGTCGTTGTAGATGGACACCAGCTCGTCGGCGCATCCGGTGCCGGCCGGTGATCCGGTCGGGATGGGTTGGCCGACCGCGGAGAGGGTGCCGCAGGCCTCGGTCAGGGCGGCGGCGGCCTGCGGGGTGAGAAATTGACTGGTGGCCGCCCAGTCGCGGGGTTGGCGGATTTTGGAGTTGCGCACGATCCAGAAGAACGTCGCGTGGCCGATGTCGTTGCGCACGGTGGTGTTGTCCCAGTCGAACAACGCCAGTGGCGCGCCGTCGGCCACCGAGCCGGTCTTGCCGCACGCGCCGAGTTGGCCGATCATCGCGTTGATCCGGTCGCGGTTGTCCCCGTACCAACCGGGGTCGGTGGCCAGCGTGCGGCAACCATGCGCGGCCCGGCGGTCGTTGGCATGACCGCAACCGCTCAGTGTCACCATGATCAGGCTCAGCAACACAACCGCCCGCAGTGTCATCGCTGCCCCTCGGATACGCGTTCTCGTGGGTTGATCGTGTGACAACCGGGCTTCCCGCCGGGACCGCCTTCGGCGTTGATCCGCGGCAGATTCTCCGGCCAGACGTAGGGATTCTGCGCGCCGACGGTCTTGTACGGTGGCCGGCTTCCCGGATCCATGATTCTGAGACCCTAGGGTATGCCCGCCCGCCGCAGACCTGATCCGGCACAGACTCGGCAGATCGTGTCGGCCCTGGCGGAGTGGCTGCAGGACGAGAGTCGTCCGGCGCCCGACCGGAACGCGTTGGCGACGGCGGTTCGCCTCACCGCCCGTACGCTCGCCGAACTGGCACCGGGCGCCAGCGTCGAAGTGCGGGTGCCGCCGTTCGTCGCGGTGCAATGCATCTCCGGGCCGAGGCACACCCGCGGCACCCCGCCGAACGTGGTGGAGACCGACCCGCGCACCTGGCTGCTGGTGGCGACGGGACTACTGAGCTTGGCGCAGGCGACGGCGGCCGGTTCGGTGACGCTGTCCGGTTCGCGTGCGGGTGAAATTGGACACTTGTTACCGGTGGTGCAGTTGAGCTAGATGGTGTTTGAGCTGCGCTTTTGCGTTGGCACGCGGACAAATTCGAGCGCGGACACGCGCGCGGGATTCGCCGGTGCGCCCGCGGTGCCCGTAGACTTCGGTACGTCACCAACCGCGCCCTAGGGAGCCGCCAAATCGTGACTGTCGAGCAGCCCGAGCAAGACTTCAACGCCCCACGTGAAGAGTGTGGCGTCTTCGGGGTCTGGGCCCCAGGGGAAGACGTCGCCAAGCTCACTTACTACGGCCTCTATGCGCTGCAGCATCGTGGCCAAGAGGCCGCCGGCATCGCCGTCGCCGATGGTTCCCAGGTGCTGGTCTTCAAGGACCTGGGCCTGGTCAGCCAAGTGTTCGACGAGCAGACGCTGGCGGCGATGGAAGGCCACGTCGCCATCGGGCACTGCCGTTACTCGACCACCGGCGACACGACGTGGGAGAACGCCCAGCCGGTGTTCCGCAACACCGCCGCAGGCACCGGCGTCGCGTTGGGACACAACGGCAACCTGGTCAACACCGCCGAGCTCGCCGCACGCGCCCGCGATGCGGGTTTGATCGCGAAACGCTGCCCCGCCCCGGCGACGACGGATTCCGACATCTTGGGTGCGCTGCTGGCCCACGGTTCGGCCGATTCCACGCTCGAGCAGGCGGCTTTGGAGCTGCTACCGACCGTGCGCGGCGCGTTCTGCCTGACTTTCATGGACGAAAACACCCTGTACGCCTGCCGCGACCCGCATGGGGTGCGGCCCTTGTCGCTGGGCCGGCTGGACCGCGGCTGGGTGGTGGCGTCGGAGACCGCCGCGCTGGACATCGTCGGTGCTTCGTTCGTGCGCGACATCGAACCCGGCGAACTGCTGGCGATCGATGCCGACGGCGTGCGCTCCACCCGCTTCGCCAACCCCACGCCCAAGGGCTGCGTCTTCGAATACGTCTATCTGGCCCGGCCGGACAGCACCATCGGCGGCCGATCCATCCACGCCACCCGGCTGGAAATCGGTCGCCGCCTGGCTCGCGAATGCCCGGTCGACGCCGACTTGGTGATCGGCGTGCCCGAATCCGGGACCCCCGCGGCGGTGGGCTACGCCCAGGAGTCCGGCATCCCCTACGGGCAAGGGCTGATGAAGAACGCCTACGTGGGCCGCACCTTCATCCAGCCGTCGCAGACCATCCGCCAGCTCGGTATCCGGCTCAAGCTGAACCCGCTCAAAGAGGTGATCCGTGGCAAGCGGCTCATCGTCGTCGACGACTCGATCGTGCGGGGCAACACCCAACGCGCGCTGGTGCGGATGCTGCGCGAAGCCGGGGCGGTGGAAGTGCACGTGCGCATCGCCTCGCCACCGGTGAAGTGGCCCTGCTTCTACGGCATCGACTTCCCGTCCCCGGCGGAGTTGATCGCCAACGCCGTCGAGGATGAAGGCGAGATGCTCGAGGCCGTCCGGCATGCGATCAACGCCGACACGCTGGGCTACATTTCGCTGCGCGGGCTCATCGCCGCCACTGAGCAACCGGCCTCGCGCCTGTGCACCGCGTGCTTCAACGGCACCTATCCGATCGAATTGCCGAGCGAGTCGGCGTTGGGCAAGAACGTGATTGAGCACATGCTCGCCAACACCGCCCGCGGTGCGGGCTTGGGTGACCTGGTCGCCGACGAAGTTCCCGTCGGGCGCTGAGGGGAGACACCACCGGTAGGCGATACCGGCGTTGCCCGTCGCCCGGTAGCCTTTATCGCGATGACGGATCCCATCACCTACGCGTCTTCCGGGGTGGACATTGAAGCCGGCGATCGCGCCGTTGAACTGTTCAAGCCACTGGCGAGCAAGGCCACCAGGCCCGAGGTGCGCGGCGGACTGGGCGGCTTCGCCGGACTGTTCGCCTTGCGCGGTGACTACCGCGAACCCGTGCTGGCCGCCTCCACCGATGGTGTAGGCACCAAGCTCGCCGTCGCCCAGGCTATGGACAAACACGACACCGTCGGCCTCGACCTGGTCGCGATGGTGGTCGACGACCTGGTGGTGTGCGGCGCAGAGCCGCTGTTCCTGCAGGACTACATCGCCGTCGGGCGCAGCGTCCCGGAACGGTTGGCGGCCATCGTCAGCGGAATCGCCGACGGCTGTGTGCGGGCCGGTTGCGCGCTGCTGGGCGGCGAAACCGCCGAACACCCCGGGCTCATGGAGCCCGACCACTACGACATCTCCGCCACCGGCGTCGGCGTCGTCGAAGCCGATGCGGTGCTGGGTCCCGACCGCGTCAAACCCGGCGACGTCATCATCGCAATGGGTTCCTCAGGCCTGCATTCCAACGGGTACTCGCTGGCGCGCACGGTCTTATTGGAGATCGACCGGATGAACCTTGCCGGCTACGTCGAGGAATTCGGTCGCACCCTGGGCGAGGAACTGCTCGAGCCGACCATCATCTACGCCAAGGATTGCCTGGCCTTGGCGGCCGAAACCCAGGTTCGGACGTTCTGCCACGTGACCGGCGGGGGACTGGCGGGCAACCTGGAACGCGTCATCCCGCAAGGGCTGGTCGCTGAGGTCGACCGGGGCACCTGGACTCCCGCGCCGGTGTTCGCCATGATCGCTCAGCGCGGACGCGTCTCCCGCGCCGAGATGGAGAAGACGTTCAACATGGGCGTCGGCATGATCGCCGTCGTAGCACCCGAGGACACCGACCGAGCGCGGGCCATCCTGACCGCACGACACCTCGATAGCTGGGTACTGGGATCGGTTGGCAAGGGCGGGAAAGGCAGCCCGCGCGCGAAGCTCGTCGGGCAGCACCCCAGGTTCTAACGCTGTGCTCTAGCGGCGCCAGTCGTCGTCTTGCTCCCAGGAATCGTCGGGGAACCTTCCGTCGCCGTCCCCGGGGCCAGATCCATCGGCACTCGTCCCTGACAGCTCCTGCTGAAGCCGTTGGAAGTCGGTCTGGGGGGAGCTGTACTTCAGTTCTCGTGCAACCTTGGTCTGCTTTGCCTTAGCCCGGCCGCGGCCCATGGGGGAACCCCCTCGCGAAATAACGGAGCGGCCTAACAAGTAGGCGGCTCCGATCTCTTAGTGTCGTTATTGTCCTGCCGACAGCTTACCGTGCCTCGCGGTCGCGCGTTGGTCGCCCTGCCCGCGTGTAGACGCGGTCGGTGACTATCGGCCGCCGCGCAGCCGCTCCACGGCGCGCCGTCCGGCACCCACCTCGTCGGTGGGCGGCAGCGACTCCGGGTCGATCACCGCGGCGACTTCGCCCTGCGAGCCCGTGGTCAGCTCGGTCTGAGCCGGCACACCCCGCTTGAGCAGCGCCAACGCCACCGGACCGAAGTCGACGTGCTCGACAACGGTGCCCAGCCGCCCCACCGCCCGACCGGCGGCCAGCACCGGATCACCGGTGGCCGGCCGGTCGCCGGAGCCGTCGAGGTGCAGCAACACCAGCATGCGTGGGGGCTTGCCGAGGTTGTGCACCCGTGCGACGGTTTCCTGGCCGCGGTAGCAGCCCTTGTCCAGGTGGACGGCGCCCTCGCGGGGACCGCCGATCCAGCCGACTTCGTGCGGGATGGTGCGCTCGTCGGTGTCGACGCCCAGCCGCGGGCGCAGCGCAGCCACCCGGTGAGCTTCATAGGCCCAGACACCGGCCGGCCGCGCCCCGGCCTGCTGCAAGCGCCGCTGCCAGCTCGGTAACGCATCGCGGTGAACGAGCAGGTCCAGTTCGATCTGATCGGGGCGGGCGCTGGGCATCCGGCGCGCGAAACCCCCGCGCGCCAGCGGGACTGCCGTCAGCTCGACGGGCAACCGGTCCAGACCCATCGCATGCAACAGCGGTTGCTCCGCCAGCCGCGGACCCAGCAGCGACAGCACGGCCACGTCCGCGACCCCCGGCGTCACGTCGGACCAGAACACCATCTTGCGCAGATAGTCCAGCAGCGGCTGACCCCGCCACGGTTCGGTGTCCAGATAGGTGGTGCCGCCCAATTCGGTCTGCCACCAATGGTCTTCGACGCGGCCCTGCCCATCGAGGCTGAGATTCTGCGTGCTCGCGCCGGACGGTAACTCGCTGACATGCTGGGTGGAGATGCTGTGCAGCCAGGTCTGCCGATCGGCGCCGGTCAGCGTGAGCACCGCCCGATGGGACCGGTCCACCAGCACCGCATCGCTCTGGGCGGCCTTCTGCTCCCCAAGTGGATCACCGTAGTGCCAGATGGCTCCCGCGTCGGGTCCAGGATCTGGGGCAGGAACTGCGGACACAGCACAACTCTACGGATTCGGCCTGCCCCACAGCCCGACGACTAGGCTGCTATGCCATGCAGACTGGTGTCGTCGTCACACTGGACGGCGAAATCCACGATCCCGCAATGCCGCTGCTGCACGCCGACGATCTGGCGGCGGTGCGCGGTGACGGGATCTTCGAGACGCTGCTGGTGCGCGACGGCGCCGCGTGCCTGGTGGAGGCCCACCTGCAGCGGCTGACTCACTCGGCCAAGCTGATGGATCTGCCCGAACCCGATCTGGCCGGCTGGCGGCATGCGATCTCGGTGGCGACACAGCGTTGGGCGGCCGGCACCGACGACGAGGGCGCGATGCGCCTGATCTACAGCCGCGGCCGTGAGAGCGGTTCGCCCCCGACGGCCTACGTCATGGTCACCGCGGTTCCAGAGCGGGTGCGCGCGGTGCGCCGCGCCGGCGTTTCGGCGATCACGCTGGACCGTGGGCTGCCGGCCACCGGCATCGACGCCATGCCCTGGTTGCTGGCCGGTGCGAAGACCTTGTCGTACGCGGTGAACATGGCGGTGCTGCGCCACGCCGCCCGCCAAGGCGCCGACGACGTCATCTTCGTCAGCTCGGACGGCTACGTCCTGGAAGGGCCGCGCTCGACGGTGGTCATCGCGACCGACGAAGGAGCGGACAACCTGTGCCTGGTGACTCCGCCGCCCTGGTATCCGATTCTGCGCGGCACCACCCAGCAGGCGCTCTTCGAGACCGCCCGCGCCAAGGGTTACGACTGCGACTACCGGGCCCTGCGCGTAGCCGATCTGTTTGCCGCGCACGGAGTCTGGCTGATCTCGAGCATGACCTTGGCGGCCCGGGTGCACACCCTCGACGGCAGGTTGCTGCGCCCTACCCCGATTGCGGCCGCGTTCGCCGAACTCGTCGACGCCGCGATCGCCGGCGATCGCTGAGCGCTGAATTCTGTTGTCGGCTCGCGAATTTACGGGTACGGTCGGCCGTACACAAGAAGGGAGGTGGTCCGCGAAATTGATAGCTTCATGGACATGTGAGGTGGCTGCGCGCTAGCAGCAGTGGCTCGGAACTACCGGCGACTTTGCGCTGGCAAATTCCCCGCAGCCACCCGGCCCCCGAGTTTCCGGTCCGTCCAACCGGAAATACGCTCGGGGGCCGCTCCATGTCTGGGCTATTTCGTGGACTTGTTGCCGATCTGCTCAGCGATCCGGCTGCCCGCGTCGCCGAGGTCGGATCCGCAGGCCTCCACCTCGACCACCACCTCGTTCACCGCATCGAGCACGTGCTGACAGGTCCGGCCGCTGCCGTCGGTCTGGGTGCGCACCTGGCTGATCTTCGGGGCGGACCCGTCGACGTCGCCGAAGGTCCATTCGCTGCCCCGGCCGGCCGAGCCGCCGAACTTGACGGTCTTGTTGGCGCAGGCCCGCCACCTCTCCGCCGACGCTTCGACGAAAGCGCGAGCCTTCTCGGCCGACGGGAATGTCGCCGCGCCTTCCACCACCCGGTGCGCAGGGTTTTCACCGGCGGTGTGCAGCACCTCATTACGTGCGGCACTCGGGTTGTGGGGGCGATACACGGACTCCTCGAGTGGTTCGTAAGCCGCCACGCACTCCGGTGCCGACAGGGTGCCCTGCGGGGCGCGCAGTTGGTCGCCGCGCGAGGCGGACACCATGTTGGGGTCACCCAGGATGGAACCGACTTCCTCGGCACCGAGTAGCGCCAAGTTCGCACGGCCGGGCGCGGCCGGGGCGGCCGAGGACGGGCCCGGTTTCGCCGTCGGCTTGTGGTTCCCGCCTGACGAGGCGAACAGCACGATCGCGACGATCGCCACGACGGCGACCAGCGCTGCGGCGCCGATGATCAGCAGCTTCTTGTTCGAACCGCCGCCGGTCGGCGCGGGCGTTGCCGGTTTTGCGGCCGGCGGCCGGCTCGGGGCTGCGGCGGGCGGTTGCTGGGCCGACGGGCTGGGTTGGGTCGGCGGGACGGCCGGGGTCGTTGCGGCGGGCGGTGCGGCGGGTGCGGCCTGGGCGGCCGAGTTGGCCTCCGGTCCGCCGTCTTTGGCGTCGATCTCGGCCAGCACGTTGTCGATTTCGCTGCGGGTGCGGTAGGTGACGTCATGGCGCAGCCGCAGCATCCGCAGCAGTTGGGCGATGTCGCTACGTGCGCTCGGGTCGTCGCCGTCCTCGTCGAGCCCGGTGCGCAACTCGACCAGCAGTTGCAGCTGTTGCTGCGGGCTGAGCTCCTTCTCGGCCAGCGTGTTGCCCAACCGCATGATGTAGCCGAAGGGTACCGGCGGCTCTGGGGGCAGCGGGGAAGGCAATGGTGCGGCCTTGGCGCGCAGCGAATGGATCGCGGTGACCAGCGCAATGCCCGCATCGACCGTCGGGTTCTGGTAGTCGATGATCTGCAGGTCCGAGACGGGATTCACCCGAACGCTGTCGACGGGCCCCACTTTGACCGGCAAGATCGGCCGGTTCAGCGCTTGGGCGTAACGCAACTCGGCTTGGCTGGGCTTGGACTGCAGCCAATTGTTGCTCAGCGCGACGATGAAGACCTCGCAGGCGCGGATCTGTTCGAGGATGGCGTTCCACCACGAGTCGCCGCCCCCGAGCTCCTGGTCGAACCAAACCTGCTGTTGCGCGCGTTTGAGCGCGGCGGTCAGGGCGTCGAGCGAGGATCTGTCTTGGCTCGAGTAGCTGATGAACAAGGCCATAGAAATCTCCTCAATAGGAGGGCGCTGGGGGAGCTGGCACGGCGAATCCGAAGAGACGGTAGCGCATGGCACTACCCTCAGCAATGAACTTCGGCAAACCCGGCGCGGGCGCGATGTGGCCCGCCGGCGCGCTAATTGGCCTCGCTGACCTCGGCGTCGGCCGGCTGGCGACATTCGGCGTAGCGCTGCGCGAACTCCTGACCCGGAACCGGCCACTGCTCACCGTCGGCGCCGCGCACGATCCAGTCTCCGTCTGCGGCGGCCGTGGGGCCCTCCAGCGTGTTGACGATTTCACCGGGCTGGGCCGGGCGCGCCTGTACTCGACCCTTGCGCCGCCACTTGCCGTCACCGGCGTCCTCGTAGGTGGCGCGAAAGATGTCGTCGCGCACCGACCAGATCTTTCCGTCCGCCTGTACCGCCCAGTCGCCGGGTTTGGCGTGCATGGTGTGCCCGGAGTCCGATCGCCACGTCCAGGGCGCGTCGCGCTGCTCTGCGATGACGGTCCCCGCTCGCTCGAACGGTTTCCACAGCGGGCGGGACCGGTAGCCGAGCTGACGCAGGCTCCACAAGGTGGCGGCCAAACTGCGTACGGCGGAGTTGAGGAGTTCCGGCTTGCTCTGCACTTCCGACCAGTCGACCAGCTTGTCGTGGATCTTGCGGGAGTCGTCGCGGGTGGGACCGTATTTCCAGCCGTTGCGGCGGTAGTACCGGCACCAGTCTTCGTGTTCGGCCTGGGCCATGGCCATCGCCTCGTAATGATCAAAACCCAACAGCGCCAACTGTTTCAGCGGCGGCGCCTCGGCCATGTCCCGCCCGGACAGCTGCACCGGCGGGGTGCCCCAGGTATTCCAGGTGTGGCCCGCGATCTGTTCCACCATCCACAGCGCGTTGCGCACCTGACGCCGGTTGGACCCGCGGTAGAACTCGCTGAGTTCGCTCCACGGCATCGCCGCCGGAGACCGCGGTCCATCGGGGTCCAAGGTGGCGACATAACGCTCGTGGATCAGCCGCGCCGCTCGCTCCCAGGCGTCTTGTATCTGCCCCTCGCGGGTGTCCAGAACCAGCGAATAGGACTGCAGCAGCCCGACCACCTGGATCGAGTCGTCGGCGATGCTGGCGTTGGTATCGGAGGTGTAGACCGGCATGTCGGGGAAGCGGGCGGCCAGCCTGGTGCCGGTCGTGGCCGTGTGGGTGTCGACCAGAATGACCGCGCTGGTGGCCGGGTCGGAGTCACCGATCAGGCGCAGCAGCGTGGGCACCGTCGGCGCTTCGGGAACCGCGTCGATCACCGGTCCGTTCGAGGCGAAGCCCGCTTGCTGCCGGTAGAAGTCGTGGTCGCGCAGGTAGTCGTCGGCGTCTCGTTCCACCAACGTCAGCGCCGGTAATTCCACGGCGCCCGGCGGGGTGTGGAAGTCGCGTTCCAAGGCGCGCCGTGTCAGGTCGGCACACAGCGCCAAGGTCAATTGCGATGTCCCGCAGATGAACACGCGTTTGGTCTTGCCGGTGGCGAGGATGCCGTCCAGGAGCCGGCCGGCGGTCACCTCATACTTGCCGACCACGTCGGCGGCCCACCGGGTGTCCGAACCGCCGAACTGCTGGGCACGCCAGGCTTCCGCGAGCCACGGGTCGTCGATGCGCACGATGAGCGGCAATCGTCGCTTGTTGGCGACCTGCGACAGGCGCTTGCTGATCAGATCCAGCCACAGCAGGTTGACCGCCGGATCGGGCGCCATCAGATAGAGCCGGCTCAGGTGGCGCCACAGGCGCAGCGATACCAACGTCGACGGGTTGTTGAAGTCGACGAGCACTACTCGGGCGCCCTGTCTGCGCGCCCGTTGCACTTTGTCGTCGCCGGCGCCGGTGATCACGACCAGGGTGCTGCGCCGGTCCAAGGTGCGCGCGACCGCACTGATCATCGACTGGCTGTCGTCGTCGACACCGACGATCGCGGTGACCGAATCGGCCAGGTTGGCGCGCAGCCGATCCACCTGGGACCGGAAGACGCCGACCACCACCCCACCCAACCCGGTGAAGATCGCCGAAAGTGCCGCTATGCGAGCCAATTCCAGGCCGACGGGCGTGGGGTTCGGGCAGGTGCGCCCGCTCAGCGAATAGTCGCCGATGCCGCCTTTGACCAGCTGGGCGGTCGCCATCAACGGGGTGAAGAAGGCCGGATGGTTGGCGTCGTGGCAACCCCAGTACGAGCTCAAGCCCAGCACCGCGCTCATGGAGATCAGCGCGGCGATGACGGTGAACGAAACACCGACCAGCCGGTGGCTGCCGTCGGAGCGGAAGATCGCCACCCCGGCGCAGACCAGGACCAGAACGGCGATGCCCAGCGTCGGCATCGATCCCGGCCGGCCGAACCAGGTCAGCCCGGCGGGCAACGCGTCGACGATTCCCGGCTGCAACGCGATGACCGCCAGATAAGCGATTACCAGCAGACCCACCCCGGACCAGACCCAGCGCAGCGCGGGTGGGGTCCTTTTGTGACGCATCCGCCGACCTCCTTCGCGCAACCGGCTGCCCGGGGGCTGCTAACCCGCGAACAGTACACGCAGCAGGACGCTTGAGGCGGTGAGTTACCCGACGAACCGGGACAGCCGGGCGGACAGATGCGGCACCAGCGCGCCGTCGGCGTCGACCCGCTCCTCGACGTAGGCCAGGTCGCCGCCTTCGACGATCCCGTAGAGGCGTTTCGCGCCGCCCACCAGCACGCCCGAACGACTGCGGGCCAGGGCATCGGTGACCAGCTCCCACGACGATGCGTTGCGCGGTCGCCCGTAGAACAACTCGACGTATCCGGCCGAGTGGGCCAGCAGCAGCTCGATTGCCTGGGATTCGGAGGGGTCGTAGGGATCGGTGACGAACCGCCAATAGCCGGTCTCGCGCAAACCCGGCTCCTGATAGTCGCCGGTTTCGGTCAGCCGCCAGGAGCGGGCTTCCCAGTTCAGGTAGTCGCCGCCGTCGTGGGAGACGACGATTTGCTGGCCGAACCGGTAGTCGCCGTCGGCGCCGCGGCCTTCTCCTTCACCGCGCCACACGCCGACCAGCGGCAGCAGCGCCAGCAGCGCGTCGTTGAGGTTGGCGCCTTCGCGCAGGTTCGCCGTATCGGCGGGGATTGGCAGGTCGTCGAAGGCGGGGATATTGCGCGTTGCGGTCACCTTGGCGCGTTCGGCCGCAGCGGCAACGGCGCGATCGCCGGAGGTAACCGGGGTGATCGCCTCGTCATGGTCGTCGGCGTGGGTCACGACTCGTCGGTGATCAGCCGGTACAGCGCATACAGCGCGAACCAAGCGATGACCACGGTCACAACGACCAGCATGATCTCGTAGAACAGCACCACGAAGACGAGTCTAAGCGTCTTTGTCCGACAGTGGCCGCACCCCCGGATCAGCCCGGGGCAGCCGCCCGGTCAGGCGATCTTGACGTCGACCTCGTGGACGCCGGCGCCGGACGGCGCCACCACGGCGTCACCGTTGCCCACCGCCGACAAGGCACGCAGCGTCCAGGTGCCCGGCGCGGCGAAGAACCGGAAGTCGCCGGTAGCCGACGCCACGACCTCAGCGGTGAACTCGTCAGAGGAGTCGAGCAGCCGCACGAACGCGCCGCCGACGGCTTGCCCCTGACCGTCCACGACGCGGCCGGTGATCACGGTCTCTTTTTCCAGGTCGACGCTCGCAGGCAAGGTCAGTCCTTGTTTCGGTGCAGTGCACATGTCAGCTTCCCAACTCGATCGGGGCACCCACCAGGGAGCCGTATTCCGTCCAACTGCCGTCGTAGTTCTTGACATTCCGGTGTCCCAGCAATTCGCTCAGCACAAACCAGGTGTGCGAGGAACGCTCCCCGATCCGGCAGTAGGCAATCGTTTCCTTCTCGCCGTCCAAGCCGGCGTCGGCGTAGAGCTTGGCCAACTCCTCGTCGGACTTGAAGGTGCCGTCCTCGTTAGCGGCCTTGCTCCACGGCACGTTGATGGCGCCGGGAATGTGACCGGGTCGCTGACTCTGCTCCTGGGGCAGGTGCGCCGGCGCCAGGATCTTGCCGGAGAACTCGTCGGGGGAGCGCACGTCGACCAGGTTCTTGGTGTTGATGGCGGAGATGACCTCGTCGCGGAAGGCGCGGATGGAGTTGTCCGGGGGCGACGCGGTGTAGGAGGTCGCCGGCCTGGTGACCGGGTCGCTGGACAAGGGGCGGGCGTCGAGTTCCCACTTCTTGCGCCCACCGTCGAGCAGCTTGACCTTCTCGTGGCCGTAGAGCTTGAAGTACCAGTACGCATAGGCGGCGAACCAGTTGTTGTTTCCGCCGTAGAGGATCACCGTGTCGTCGTTGGAGATGCCGCGGTCGGACAGCAGTTTGGAGAATTGCTGGGCGTCGACGAAGTCGCGCTTGACCGGATCCTGCAGGTCGGTTCGCCAGTCCAGCTTGATCGCCCCGGCGATGTGCCCGTCGTCGTAAGCGCTGGTGTCTTCATCTACTTCTACGAAGACGACGTCGGCGGCGTCGAGATTGCTCTCGGCCCAGTCAGCGGAGACCAGGACGTCGGAGCGTGCCATGGTAGGGGTCCTTTCGATTGCTTCTATCAGGTGGTGGGAGTCAGAACGGCGGCCAGGGTCGCACAGCGAACAGCGACGACCGCCACCGGGGCGGTGTTCCTGCTCGACACGGATTACTCCTAGATACGCCTGTTGCACGAAATCGATTGCGAGACATGCGCGGCCTTCGCGCTGCTCGGAGTGCTGCGCGGGGTTGGGCGCGGCTACTCAGCAGCTACAGCAACAGCAACAGCCCGCGCAGCGGCACAGGTCGACTGTGCGGCGCTTGGTGAGCGAGGGCTCGATGCGGGCTGGCACGCCGGTCAGCTTACCTAATAACACGGTGATCAAGCCAACAGCGGTCACCGCCGGCCCTCGGGGGTGCCGAGGGCATCAGGACTGCTTGAACCCGTCGAGGGTGACCGTCACGTTCCTGGTGATGCCTTCCATGATGACGTCCGAACCGCGCGCGCCGACGGTGTTGGGCGCCACCCCGAACGGCAGATTCTGGTCGGGCAGCCTGCTGCTGAAGGCGCGCAGGACCGCGTCGAGCTTGTCGTCGGGGACGGTCTGGTCGGCGGTGTTGGGTCCGGTCAGCACCCCGGTCGGGGTCATGATCAGGGTGGTCTTGTCCTCGGGCGCAACCGACAGATCGACCGAGACGCTGACCCGGTGATCAAAGTGGGCGGCTTTGGGGGTGCCGCTGAACACCAGGCCGTGGCTGCCGGAGATGCCGGATTCGGTGGTGCCGCCGGTGGCGTCGTTGGACTCCTGCTGTGGCGCTTCCACCATCAGGTCGCTGATCCCCAGGTAGCGGCCCAAATGCACCGAGTCGATGATGATGCGGCTTTCCAACTTGCCCACCGGCAGCTTGGCATCGGGCCTGATCAGCCACGATGCGTCGGTCAAGTCGACCGAATGCATGGTCGCCTCCAGCGTGGCCTTGCCGACCGCCGCGTGCTCGACCGCGTTCGCTTTGATCTCCAGCTCGTTGTAGTGCTCGCGCATGGCCTGCGGGATGAAGGGAAAGGCCAGGATGGCGATGAAGGGGTCGGCTTCCAGGTTTGCTGCCTTGCGCACGTTGGTGGACAGACGGTACTCGGCGTAGATGCTGGTGCCGTAGTCGACGCCGATGGCAGCCATGGCGAGGACGCCGACGGTGACCGCGACGACGGTCGCCCCGACCCACACCTTGCGCATCCGCATATTGTGGCCCTTCTCGCGAAACGCCTCGTCACCAGGCTGTAGCCGGATTGCCCGGTTCCTCAGCGCTCCGTCCCGGACCGCCTCGTCACCAGGCCGAAATGTAGCGGGCAAGTTATCGTTAGGTGAGCTGGCCATTGACGTCTCGTGTTGACGAACCATGGGAGATGCCTTTCCCACGACGCTGGAGGGGCTTGTTGGAGTTATTACTACTGACCTCGGAGCTGTATCCCGACCCGGTCCTGCCATCGCTGTCGCTGCTCCCTCACTCCGTGCGGACGGCGCCGGCGGAGGCTTCGTCGTTGCTGGAGGCGACCAACGCCGACGCGGTGTTGGTCGATGCGCGCAACGACCTGTCGGCCGCGCGTGGTCTGTGCCGTCTGTTGAGCACAGCGGGTCGGTCCGCGCCGGTGTTGGCGGTGGTGAGCGAAGGCGGACTGGTGGCGGTCAGCGCCGACTGGGGACTCGACGAGATCTTGCTGCCGACCACGGGACCTGCCGAGGTCGACGCGCGACTCCGGCTGGTGGTGGGCCGGCGCGGTGGTCTGGCCGATCAGGAAAGCGTGGGCAAGGTCAGCCTGGGTGAGTTGGTGATCGACGAAGGCACCTACACCGCCCGACTGCGGGGTCGTCCGCTTGACCTCACTTACAAAGAGTTCGAGCTGTTGAAGTATCTGGCCCAACATGCCGGGCGGGTGTTCACCCGTGCCCAATTGCTGCACGAGGTGTGGGGTTACGACTTCTTCGGGGGAACCCGGACGGTCGACGTGCATGTGCGGCGACTGCGTGCCAAGCTCGGCCCCGAATACGAGTCGCTCATCGGGACGGTCCGCAACGTCGGCTACAAGGCGGTTCGGCCGGCGCGGGGCCGGGCGCCGGTCCACGAGCCCGACGAGGACCCCGACGAGCAAGACGACAACGACGCCGAGGACCTGCAGGATCCGCTGGCCGACCCGTTGCGCAGTCAGTGACGTCACTCGACTGGCGCTCCGCACTGACCGGCCAACAGCAGCAGGCTGTGCGTCAATTGGTAGATGCCGCAACGCAATCCGACGCGGTGGCGCCCGTCGGGGAACAAGTGCTGCGGGAACTGGGTCACGAGCGCACCGACCACCTGCTGGCCACGGAGTCCTCAGGCAACGCGGTTCTGGGCTACCTCAATCTCAGTGCCGGTGGCGTGATGGCGGAGTTGGTGGTGCACCCCGATGCACGCCGTCGCGGCATCGGCACGGCGCTGGCGCGCGCGGCGCTGGACAAAACCGGCGGGCGCAATCAGTTCTGGGCGCATGGCACCCTGGCGCCTGCCGCCGCGACCGCCGCCGCGCTGGGCCTGAGCCCGGTGCGGGAACTGGTGCAGATGCGCCGCTCGTTGCGCGATATTCCCGAACCGGTGGTTCCCGCCGGGGTCCGGGTCCGCACCTATTCCGGCCCGTCCGACGACGATGAGTTGCTTCGGGTGAACAACGCCGCGTTCGCCCACCACCCCGAACAGGGCGGCTGGACCGAGGCGGAGTTGGCCGAGCGGCGCAACGAAGCGTGGTTCGACCCGGCGGGCCTTTTCCTGGCATTCGCCGAGGACCAACCCGACAAGTTGCTGGGCTTCCACTGGACCAAGGTTCACCTGGATCAGCCGGGTCTCGGGGAGGTGTACGTGCTGGGGGTCGACCCTTCGGCGCAGGGCAGCGGGCTGGGGCAGGCCTTGACGTCGATCGGTCTGGCGTTCTTGGCGCAGCGACTCTCCGATTCCGACATCGAGGAGCCCACGGTGCTGCTCTACGTGGAGTCGGACAACACCGCCGCCCTCCGGACGTATCAACGATCCGGGTTCAGCACCTACAGCGTCGACACCGCTTACGCGCTGGCTCGCGACAACGGTTGAGACCTGCCCTGCGGGCCGGCGCATACTTTGTCCGCGGCCTGGCAATAGGTCAGGAACGGAAGCGAGATCGGTGAGACGAACGGGCGCAGCGGCGGTGATCGCCGCGGCGGTGACGGTGTGCAGCGCGTTGGTTACCGCCTGCGGCGGTGCGGACAACCGTCACGCCGGCTCCATCCCGGGTTTGGGGGCCCCGCCGCAGTCGGTGGCTTGCGGCGGTAAGAACACCGTGACCGCCGAGGGTTCCACCGCCCAGCAGAATGCGATGGCGCTGTTCAATAAGGTGTGGGCCCAGGCGTGTCCGGGCAAGACGGTCTCCTATAACCCGACCGGGTCCGGCGCTGGGCGTGAGCAGTTCATCGCCGGGCACGTCGACTTCGCCGGATCGGACTCGCCGTTGGTGGCAACACAGATTGCGCCGGCCGCCGCGCGGTGCAAGGGGAACGCGGCGTGGGACCTGCCGCTGGTGTTCGGCCCAATTGCGTTGGCCTACAACCTACCTGAGGTGCCCACGTTGATCGTGGATGCGGACGCGCTGGCCAAGATCTTCGGCGGTGCGATCCGCACCTGGAACGACCCGCTGCTGGCCACCCTGAATCCCGGTGTGCGCCTGCCTAATACGCGCATCGTTCCGATCTACCGCAGCGACTCATCGGGTACCACCGACAACTTCCAGAAGTATCTGACCGCGGCCGCGCCGCAGAGCTGGACCAAAGGCGTCGGCAGCAACTTCCAGGGCGGAGTCGGGCAAGGCGCGCAACGGTCGGCCGGTGTCATCCAGTCCGTGCGGTCGACGCCCGGATCGATCGGGTACGTGGAGAAGGGTTTCGCCGATCAGGCCGGGGTGCCGTTCGCCCAGATCAACACCGGCACCGGCGTCGTAGCGCTGACCGACGAAACCGCCCGTAACGCCGTCAACGCCGTCACGGTCCTGGCCGCCGGCAACGACCTGGTGCTCGAACTGAGTTCGCTGTACGGCACCCAGGAACCGAACGCTTACCCTCTGGTGCTGGCCAGCTATGAGATCGTGTGCTCGAGCGGGTACGACTCCGACACCGCCGCGGCGATCAAAGCCTTCCTCACCACCGCGGTGGATAGCGGGCAGAACGGTCTCACGGCAGCCGGTTACGTCCCCCTGCCCGATAAACTGAAAGAGCGCCTGATCGCCGCGATCAATGCACTGCAGTAGCCGGATATGCGACAGGTGCGGCGCTGACGCTGATTTTGCTGATCGCGATCAACAATGTTGGGCCAGGATGGTCGTGCGGCGGATGGCCCCGCGCAGAGTTAGGCAGTATTGAAGGTGAGGAGGTGTGCGTGGCTAAACGGTTGGACCTCGAAGCGGTCAACATTTTCTACGGGTCGTTTCACGCGGTTGCCGACGTGACACTGTCGGTGCTGCCGCGCAGCGTGACGGCCTTCATCGGTCCGTCGGGCTGCGGCAAGACGACCGTGCTGCGCACGCTGAACCGCATGCACGAGGTGATCCCCGGCGCCCGGGTCGAAGGTAGCGTGCTGCTCGACGACGAGAACATCTACGGCCCGCGGATCGACCCCGTCGGGGTGCGCCGGGCGATCGGCATGGTATTCCAGCGGCCCAACCCGTTTCCCGCGATGTCGATTCGCGACAACGTGGTCGCCGGTCTGAAGCTGCAGGGCATCCGCAGCCGGAAGGTGCTCAACGAGACGGCCGAATCGTCGCTGCGCGGGGCCAACCTGTGGGACGAGGTGAAAGACCGGTTGGACAAGCCCGGCGGCGGCCTGTCCGGCGGGCAGCAGCAGCGGTTGTGTATCGCGCGCGCGATCGCGGTGCAACCCGACGTGTTGCTGATGGACGAGCCCTGTTCGGCGCTCGACCCGATCTCGACCATGGCGATCGAAGATCTGATCAGCGAGCTCAAGCAGGACTACACCATCGTCATCGTCACCCACAACATGCAGCAGGCCGCCCGGGTGAGCGATCAGACCGCGTTCTTCAACCTCGAGGCCGTAGGCAGACCGGGGCGCCTGGTCGAGATCGACGACACCGAGAAGATCTTTTCCAACCCCAGCAAGCGGGCGACCGAGGATTACATCTCCGGCCGCTTCGGCTGATCACTGGTTCGAGGCAGGCGCCTCGTCTTCGGGGAACTTGCCGGTCGCCTGGAAGATGACGCGGCGCGCCACCTCGACGGCGTGGTCGGCGAAACGCTCGTAGAACCGGCCCAGCAACGTGACGTCGACGGCCGCGGCCACACCGTGTTTCCATTCCCGGTCCATCATCACCGAGAACAGGTGGCGGTGCAGGTCGTCCATGGCGTCGTCTTCTTCGCGAATGCGGGCCGCCTTCTCCGGGTCCCGGGACAGCACCACCTCTTGGGCGCTGTTGCCCAAATCGACTGCGACGCGGCCCATTTCGGCGAAGTAGCCGTTGACTTCTTCCGGTAGGGCGTGCTGCGGGTGGCGGCGACGGGCGATCTTGGCCACGTGCAGAGCCAGCGCGCCCATCCGGTCGATGTCGGCCACCATCTGGATGGCGCTGACGATGGCTCTCAGGTCGCCGGCGACCGGGGCCTGCAAGGCCAGCAACACAAACGCGCTCTCCTCGGCCCGCGCGCTCATCCGCGCGATCTGCTCGTGGTCGGAGATCACTTGTTCGGCCAGCACCAGATCGGCCTGCAACAACGCTTGGGTTGCCCGCTCCATCGCCATTCCGGCGAGCCCGCACATTTCGCCGAGGCGCTCGGACAGCTCCTCGAGCTGCTCATGATAGGCGGTCCGCATGTGATAAAGCCTACGTTCTCAACCCCCCAACTGCTGGGAAGCGCCGCCAGATCGGCTATTCGCAAGTGGTGTCGGCCGCGTTGGTCACCGTCAGGTCTTCGGGCAGCTTGGTCGTAGGACTGCTCGAGTTGCGGGTGATCTGCACGCTGACCGAGGAGCCGCTGGGCGGGGGAGTCGTCACCGAGCTGAAGTCCGGTCCCAGCACCACCTGGACCACCTGTCCGATCCCGGTGACACGTTCCACCTTCGTACTGCCGAACGCGGCGGCGACCGTGGCGGCCGCCTGCTCGTTGCCCGGTGAGAAGAACACCGTGGTGGTCTTCAACGTGTTCGGGTAGTCGTCCGGCGTCATCACGTTGAAGCCGTTGCGCTGCAGTTGGTTCGCCGCGACGGTGGCCAAGCCGGTGGTGCTGGTTCCGTTGGAGACCTGCACGGTGACTTCTTGCGGCGAGGTGGTGGTGAGCTGCTGCCGCTCGGTCTCGTTGGTCGGGGCCGCCGGAGGCGCCTTCTTCGTGGTCGTCGGCGCGGTGGTCGGGGTCCTGCCCAGGGTCTGCGCGTTCTGGTCGTTTTCCAGGGGCAGCGGATCGTCGTTGATAATCGAGGCGAACAGTGCCTTCATGTCGGCCGTGCGCGGGGGCTCGTCGCCGTTCTGGTCCGTCACGCCCGTCGGCACGGTGACGAACGTGACGTGGCCGGCGGCCATGTGCTGCAACGATTGCCCCAGGGTGACCAGGTCTTGGGTCCTGATGTTGTCGACGTAGCTGTTGCCGATGAAGAGGTTGACGACGTCGTTGAGCTTGTTGAGGTTCATCAACGTGTCGTTGGACAGCAACGACCGCAGCAGTGAAGACAAGAACAACTGCTGGCGTTTGATGCGGCCGTAGTCACCGTTGCTTTCGGTGGTGACCTGACGGGCCCGCACATAGTTCAGCGCGGTCGGGCCGTCAATGACCTGGCGGCCGGCGTGGGCCAGGACGGTGCCCAACTCGTAGTCACGCAGCGGCGTGGTGCTGCACACCTCGACCCCGCCGAGCGCCTCGACCATCCGCGCGAAACCGACGAAGTCGACGGCGATGAAACGGTTGATGCTCAGACCGGACAGCTTCTGAATGACCTTGACCAGGCATTTGGGACCACCATAGGAGAATGCCGAGTTGAGCTTGGTCTCCGTGTAGACCATGCGGGGACCCCACGTCCCCTTCTTCTCGTCGTAGATCGGCCCGTACTTGTGCGTGTCGGGGTTCCAAGCCTCGCACTGGATCGGATTGATCGCCAGGTCGCGGGGGAACGACACCGCGACCACTCGTTTGCGGTTCGCCGGGATGTTGACCAGCATGACCGTGTCCGAGCGGGCGCCACCGGCGTCCTCGGTGTCACCGGCGCCGACTTCGGCGTTGGCCCCGGCCCGCGAGTCCATCCCGACGATCAGGAAATTCTCGTCGCCGAATTGAGCATTGGGGTCGACGATGTCGCCGGACTGCGGATCCAGCGCGCTGACCGTGTTCATTCGGCTGTTCTTCGAGCTACTCCACTGCCACGCCCCGCCGGTCATGACCAGTGCCACGATGGCGAACAAAGCGGCCAAGGACCGCCCGGCCAGCAGCATCGGGCGCCGCTTCTTTCGCGGCGCGGCGGTTTCGGGTGCCTCGTCGGGTGTCGTCGCGGCCGGCTTCTTGCCGCGCGGCTTGGACCACCGGCGCGGTTTGTCCTCGATGTCGTCGTCGGCCGGGTAGTGGGCTGCGCCCAGGTCAGGCAGCTCGGAGAGCAACTCGGTGGAGTAGGCGGGATTGAGGATGACCTGGGTGTCTTGCAGGTCGTCGACCTCGTGGACCTCGTCGACGGGTGCCGGCTCGTCGTCTGGTTCCGGGTCTGGGGCGAGGTGACGGCGGCTGGGCCGGTCGGGTACGGCGGCGCCGAGCTTGGCGATCAGATCGGCGACAGTGACGCCGCCGTCGATGTGGTTGCCGGCTGGCGCGCTGTCCTCAACTGAATCGGTGTCGTCGGCTTGAGCCGTGTCTTGATCTGCGGCGGTCGCGGTGAGCGATCCCGCCGACCACCGGGATAAGCCGTCGTCGACCGGCGATGTCCGCAGCCGCTCCCACGGCGCGGCGCCTGGAGTCGGCTGCGGTTTTACGGTAAGCCGGTGTTTGTCGCGGCCGCCGGCAGCGCGCCGAGGGTCAGGAGTGGCGTCGTACTCGCCGTCACTCATGTCCTACCGGCCTCCGGGGTTTCGGTTTCGCACACACGTCAGCGCAGCGCCTTTTGCTAGGCGCCGCGCATTTGACGCAAGGCTCACATCGTACTTAGTTATCGGTGCAGACGCGATTTCAAGATCGTCTCGGTTCAACCACCAGAATGCATGACGTCAGCCCCTTCGGGCACCTTGCAGTCGTCGGGGTCGTCCAGCCAGCCGTCCGGCAGCGCCACCCGGGCCGGTGACCCCTGCCGTCCGCGCGGGCCGTTGGCGGCGTCGGGGAAGGCGACGGTCCGGTCCAACTGGTCCAGCAGCCGGTCCAGCTCATCGCGCGTCTTGACCAGGGCCAACGCCCGCCGCAATTCCGATCCCGCCGGGAAACCATGCAGGTACCAGGCGATGTGCTTGCGGATATCGCGCATGCCCTTGTCTTCGCCGAAGTGCGCGGCCAACAGCGCGCCGTGCCGGCGGACGATGTCGGCAACCTCACCCAGCGTCGGCGGCGTCGGTGCCGGGGTGCCGGTGAACGCGGCGGACAACTCGGCGAACAGCCATGGCCGGCCCAGGCAACCCCGACCGATGACCACCCCGTCGCATCCGGTCTTGGCCATCATGGCCAGCGCGTCGCTGGCGTCATAGATGTCGCCATTGCCCAGCACCGGAATGGTGCGTACCTCGTGCTTGAGCGCGGCGATCTGATCCCAGTCGGCGGTCCCGGAGTAGCGCTGCGCCGCCGTGCGGGCGTGCAGCGCCACCGCTGCAGCGCCTTCGGCTTCCGCGATGCGCCCGGCGTCCAGGTGCGTGTGGTGGCCCTCGTCGATGCCGATGCGGAACTTCACCGTGACCGGAATGCCGGTGCCTTCGGTGGCTCGTACGGCGGCGGCGACGATCTGTCCGAACAGCCGCCGCTTGAACGGCAGCGCCGCGCCGCCACCGCGCCGGGTCACCTTGGGCACCGGGCAGCCGAAGTTCATGTCGATGTGGTCGGCCAAGCCTTCGTCGGCCACCATCTTGGCGGCGGCGTAGGTGGTGTCCGGGTCGACGGTGTAGAGCTGCAGCGAGCGGGGTGATTCGTCCGGGGCGAACGTCGTCATGTGCATGGTGACCGGGTGGCGCTCGACGAGCGCCCGGGCGGTCACCATTTCACAGACGTAGAGTCCGCTGACCGTGCCGACCTTCGACTGTTCTAGTTCACGACACAGTGTCCGGAACGCGACGTTGGTCACCCCGGCCATCGGGGCCAGCACCACCGGGCTGGCCAGCTCGATCGGGCCGATGCGCAACGATGGTTACCGCTCGCTCATCGCCAACTTGCCCGCGGTCTTGTGCAGCTCGAAGGCGGTGACCTTCTTGCCGGTGCGGGCTTCGCGCTCGAGGTAGCGCTGCTTGGACGCCTCGAACTTGTCGCACTCGGCCTCGAGCTCTTCCAGGAGCTTGCCGAGGTCATCGCGCATCCAGGCGGCCTCGCCGGTGAAGTCCTCGCGCTCGAAGATGCGCCACTTCTTCAACACGGGCTTGACCACCTCTTCGAGGTGGATCCGCAGGTCGTAGACGCCGCCGACAGCGATGATCACGGCCTTGCGGCGGAACTCCGGAACCAGGAACCCGGGCATCTTGAAGTGCCGCAAGATCAGGTGCAGCGACGCCATCGCCTGGTCGGGCGCGATCTCGAACGCGGCCTCGCTGACGTCGCGGTAGAAGATCATGTGCAGGTTCTCATCGGCCGAGATCTTGGCCATGAGCTGGTCGGCGATCGGGTCGTTGCAGGCCCTGCCGGTGTTGCGGTGCGACACCCGGGTCGCCAGTTCCTGGAACGTGACATAGATGACCGAGTCGGTGAGCCGCTCGGCGAAGTACTCGCCCTGGTGGTTCTGGCCCGGGCTGAAGCCGCGGTTGACCACCTCGAGGCGCAGCAGTTCCAACTCGACGGGGTCGACGGCGCGGGTCACGACCAAGTAGTCACGCAGCGCCATGCCGTGGCGGTTTTCCTCGGCGGTCCAGCGGTTGACCCACTGCCCCCAGGCGCCGTCCATCCCCATGTTCATCGCGATCTCGCGGTGATACGACGGCAGGTTGTCCTCGGTGACCAGGTTCTGCACCATGGCGACCTGAGCGACATCGGACAGCTTGCTCTGTTCCGGGTCCCAGTCCTGCCCGCCCAGCGCGTAGTAGTTCTTGCCGTCCGACCACGGGATGTAGTCGTGCGGGTTCCACGGTTTGTGCATGCTGATGTGGCGGTTCAGATACTTCTCGACCACCGGCTCAAGTTCGTGCAGCAGCCGTAGGTCGGTCAGCTCGGCTGACATGGCGCCCCTCCAGTTATCTGTGTCTACGAGTTGCAGTCAATATATCTGTGTCGGGCAGTAGCATCAAGTTTCCGCACGGTGTGGCGCCTCACCTGTGAAGAGCTTCTGATAACGGCATGGGTGCCCGTGGTGGACGGGGCTTAATCGTGCGGCGCGGCGGGCGCCGGAGGCGCCGTGTCGGCCTCGTCGCGGGGCGCAACGTAGCTGGCTGCGGTGCTGAGCAGCATGTTGACGCAGTAGTCGATGAACTCGCCGCGGGTGGCGCCCAACTGGCCGTTCAGATACGCGGTGAACAGTGCCGTGAGCGCGCCGATGAGGCTGGTGGCGACTAGTTTTTGCAGGACGGGATCGCCGATCCGGGACAGCTTGCGCTGCAGCAGGTCGATGAAATTAGGCATCCACTCCGCACCGGATCGGGTCAAGACCGGCTCGACGGCCGGCGCCAGCAGCAGCACCCGGCCCCGTACCGGGTCGTCGACCATCAGGGCCACGAATTGCTCGACGGCTTCGCGCGGGGTTTTCGCCGTTGTCAGGGTTGTCATGGCGCGGGTGCAGACGTCGTCGTAGACGGCGCGGACGAAGTCTTCGCGGTCGGTGAAGCTCTCATAGAAGTAGCGCTCGGTCAGGGCGGCCTTGCGGCAGACAGCGCGAACGGTCAGCGCCGGCCCGGCTTCACCGCCGAGCAGTTGCACCCCGGCGGCAACGAGGTCGTCGCGCCGCAAGGCGTGGCGATCCTCGAGAGGGACGCCAGACCAGCGTCCCCTTCTTTGACCGCTCTGCACATCGCTCCTAGACTCGAACTGACAACGCATGTAGTCAGAATTGTTTTGCCGCCACGAGACGACACCAGGGGAAATACAGTGACTCAAGATACGTCTGCATCCTGTCCCCTGACCAGCGCCGAGGCGGAGGCACCCGTGGTCGATCGATCCGACGGTGTGGCCAGCGGGTGCCCGGTGTCCCCGTCGGGTTACGAGGCGCCGCCGACGCCGCTCGGGCCGGATTCGCTGACCTGGAAGTACTTCGGCGACTGGCGCGGCATCCTGCAAGGACCGTTCGCGGGATCCATGCAGAACATGCACCCGCAGTTGGGTGCCGCGGTCGAGCAGCACTCGACGTTTTTCCGGGAGCCGTTGCAGCGGGTGATGCGGTCGTTGTACCCGATCGGCGGGGTGGTCTTCGACGGTGACCGCGCCCCGAAGACGGGTGCCGAGGTGCGCGACTACCACATCGACATCAAGGGCGTCGACGACCAGGGGCGTCGCTATCACGCACTGAACCCCGACGTCTTCTATTGGGCGCACACCACTTTCTTCGTCGGCACGCTGCACGTGGCCGAACGGTTCGGTGGCGGTCTGACCGAAGCGGACAAGCGCCAACTGTTCGACGAACACATCCAGTGGTACCGCATGTACGGCATGAGCATGCGGCCGGTGCCGAAGTCGTGGGAGGAGTTCCAGGAATACTGGGACCACATGTGCCGCAACGTATTAGAGGACAACTACGCCACGCGGGCCGTGTTGGATCTGACGACATACGGCAAACCGCCCATCGCCCCCTGGCTTCCGGATTGGCTGTGGGCGGCCCTGACCAAGTTGTTCGCGCCGTTCTTCGTCTGGTTGACGGTCGGCCTGTATCACCCAGCCGTGCGGGAACGGCTGGGCTTCACCTGGACCCGCCGTGACGAGTGGCTGCACCGGCGCTTCGGCAATGGGGTGCGGCTGATCTTCGCCTTCGTGCCGCCCAGGTACCGAAAGCATCCGCGGGCGCGCGCCGGTCTTGATCGCGCGAGCGGGCGTATTCCAGCCGACGCGCCGTTGCCTCAGACGCCGGCGCGCAACTTGCCGCCGCAGGACGAGCGCGGCAAGCCCACGCACTACTGCCCGCAGGTGTAGCCGGCGCGGCCTCAGGTCGCCGGGAGCACCGTCGCGGTGCGCTCACCGCCATTGCGGTCTTGCCAGAACCGGTAAACATCGACGGCGGCGTCGGACGGTTCGTAACGCATGGGCAGGCGCCGGTCCTGCCACCTCTTGGCGAACTCGTCGTAAAAAGTGGCCAGCTCGAAGTACTTGCGGTCGTCGACGTAATGCGGTTCGTAAGCCTCGCGCGTCGTCAGAAAGACCACTTCATCCGGTGAGCAGTAGTAGAGCGATCCCAGGCACATGGGGCAGGGATGGGCCAGCACATAAATGGTGGTACCGACCAGGTGCTCGGTGCCCAGCTTCGTGCAGGCTGCCCGGATGGCCAGGATCTCGGCGTGTGCGGTGGGGTCGTTGGTCTGGGCGACCTTGTTGGCGCTCTCGGCGAGGACCTGGCCGTCTTTGACGATGACCGTCGCAAACGGGCGCCCACCTTCGGTGACGTTTTGGCGGGCCAGGTCGATGGTGCGTTGGGCGAAGTCGGTCACAGCTTCCATGGAAGCAGACCGCGCGGCGCCACTAACTAGACCGTCTACATTTGTGGTAACTCGACGTTGAAGCAAGGGAGCTGCATGGTGCGCACCGAACGTGATCGCTGGGATCTCGCCACGAGCGTGGGGGCCACCGCAACGATGGTCGCCGCCCAGCGGGCACTGGCTGCCGCCCCGCAGTATGCGTTCATCGAGGACCCGTTCGCCGCACCGCTGGTGCGCGCCGTCGGTATCGACGTCTACACGCGGCTGGGCAACGGCGAGATCGTCGTCGAAGCGAACTCCGAGTTCGACCCGGACCGCATGGCCCGGGGAATGGCTTGTCGGACAAGGTTTTACGACCACTTTTTCCTCGATGCCACCCGCGGCGGCATCGGTCAGGCGGTCATCCTCGCCGCGGGTCTCGACGCGCGGGCCTACCGCCTGCCCTGGCCGGATGGCACCGTGGTCTACGAGGTCGATCTGCCCGACGTCATCGAATTCAAGACCGCGACGCTGGCCGACCTGGGTGCCGAGCCCAGAGCGCAGCGGCGCACCGTCGCGGTGGACTTGCGTGACGACTGGGCCGCGGCGTTGCAGGCGGCCGGATTCGACCCGAAAGCGCCGACGGCGTGGAGCGCCGAGGGCTTGCTGGTCTACCTGCCCGACGAGGCGCAGGACAAGCTCTTCGACAACATCACCGGATTGAGCGCCCCGGGCAGTCGGCTGGCCTTCGAGTACGTGCCGGACACCGCCATTTTCACCGACGAGCGGTGGCGTTCACACCACGACCGGATGAGCGAACTCGGTTTCGACATCGACTTCAACGACCTGGTCTACCACGGCGAGCGCGGCCACATCGTCGACTATCTGGGTCGGGCCGGGTGGCAGACGACATCGCAGACGGTGGCTGAACTGCACGAGGCCAATGGATTCACCTATCCCGACGACGACCTCGCGGCCGCCTTCGCCGACATCACCTACAGCAGCGCGATATTTGGCGGCTAGCCGCGCAGCAGTTCGTCTTTGAGGCGAGAGGTGAGCAGTTCCTGGAACACCGACTGCGCGGGGCCGTAGAGGTCGCGGAACATCGTGACCAGTGCGTCCCGGTTGAATTCGGGGATGCCGCCGGTGGGCGGCGTCCAGAAGCTGTCGATGTCCAAGAGGAAGAACTGCCCGCCTTGCACCGGTGTCACGCGGCGCAGGTGGTAGTTGGCGTCGAGGGCCTGGCCGACGCCGGGGCCGTAGCGCAGGATCAGCGACTTACCCGGCTGGGCTTCGCGGTAGACCGCCGCACCCTGCCATTCGGTCAGCGCCAGCCCTCCCGGAGAGAGGCGCTGCGGGCCGAGCAGGTGCTCGTCGATCCAGTTCGACCACTCGATGCGCCCGTCGACGCCCGCCGGAACGCGGATCTCCAGGACATAGCGCAGGCCGACGCGCTCGACGCCGACGATCGACGACACCTGAGCGCGGGCGTCCACCACCCGCATCGCGAGGTCCAGGAACGAATCGAAGTTGGTGTAGGCGGTGGTCTCGATGACGATGGCTTGGTTCTTCAGCGCCGCGGCGGTGGTGTTGTCGCGGTTGATGTAGCGGACGAAGCGGTCGGTGGTCGGGGCCGGCTGGCCACCCGGAGCCATGCCCCAAGCCAGGTCTTGCGCCTGGCGTTCGATGGGCAGGTAGTCGACGAGTAGGTGTTTGAGCTCCCGGCTCGCCGACTCGGTGAAAGCGTCCGCCGCCGGATGACGGACTTCCAGTGTCACTAGAGCGACGGGCGCGTTGGGTTGGACGTCAGCCTGATTCGTTCCTCCGGGAAGCATGTCCCGAAGCATAGCCAAGGGGTGTGACGTTCTAAACGCCGCGTCGGCCACTGATTACCACCGGCGACCGGCGAACCGCAGCATCGTGGTGGCCACCCCTGGTGACCGGACGTTTGCCGAGGTCAGGTGGCGCTGGGTGCCCCCACTAGGACTCGAACCTAGGACCTGCGGATTAAAAGTCCGTAGCTCTACCAACTGAGCTATAGGGGCGCGAAGAATCAGAATACTGTGTCCCGTGAGACGCTCGTTTGAGGATTAGGCCCGGGGTGACCTAAGCTGACGTGGCTCCAACGTAAACGTAGTTGCGAGTACCCCGGAGTGATTCGGTTCTGGCCCCCATCGTCTAGTGGCCTAGGACGCCGCCCTTTCACGGCGGTAGCACGGGTTCGAATCCCGTTGGGGGTACGGTGACGCGGTAACGCGGAGAAGTAGCAAGGCCCTGTGGCGCAGTTGGTTAGCGCGCCGCCCTGTCACGGCGGAGGTCGCGGGTTCGAGTCCCGTCAGGGTCGCCACCACGGCGAGGCACACGCTGCCTTCCGGCCAGGTAGCTCAGTCGGTACGAGCGTCCGCCTGAAAAGCGGAAGGTCGGCGGTTCGATCCCGCCCCTGGCCACCAAGTATCTGTGCATTTCAGCGCCCCTTTTCGCTCTGTCTACGAACTCGTCATCACCGATTCGGACTCGGCGATGGGGCCAATATGGGGCCAAAAACGAGGTGCCGTCGCTGCCAACTCTGTATCGGATCCGTCCCCCTCGACTCTCCGCTGTCTTCGAGCGGAGCCCTACGCGACATGCGCGTGGCCAGTGGCGATTGCACTAGCACCTGCGAGGCACAATTGCGTCGTGCCCGTTCGCTGGTCAGTCGTGGCTGCCGACGACTGGGCTGTCGCTGGCCTCGAGAGCCAGGGCCAGCATCCGCACGACTGGCTCAAACATCCGTCGAGAGAGCGTACCTGGCTGTTCAAACCCGCACGGCCAGAGCGCGATCGTTCCCTCGGGGAAGACACTGTGGAGAAGCTCGGAAGCGAGATGGCTCGGCTGGTCGGAGTGCCGGCGGCCACGGTCGAACTAGCCACTCGGGGCGGGGTGCGTGGCGCATTGGTTGAAGACGTGCGATTGCCAGAGTGGGAATTGCAGGCAGGGCAGGCGCTAATGCCAGAGGTGGTTATCGATTACGACCCGACTGATCCTGAAGCGCGCGGATACAATGTCGGCTCTATCAGGCAGGCACTCACACGGTTTGGATCACCGCCAGGCTCATCGATGCCTACGTCGTTTCGGGCTTTCGATGCGTTCGCAGGATATCTCCTGTTTGACGCGTTGATCGCGCATGGAGATCGCCACGACCGCAACTGGGCCGTCCTTGTGCCGCCGCCGGACGTATCCGAGCCCTCTTTCGACCACGCAGCTAGCCTCGGCTTTACGTTGAGCGACGAACTGCGCGCCGAGCACTTACGCGACGGAACAGTGATGAAATGGGCAGAACGTGGGCACGCGAGCCGATTTGAGCATCGCAAGGGCACGCGTTGGCAGACACTCGTGGACCTGGCAGGCGACGCCATCAGACTCTGTGGACCGAGCACCCGCGAGTACTGGCGTGAACGGATACTGTCGCTTGAACGGCGGACCGTTGAGGACCTATTTGCTTCTGCCCCAGGGATGACGGAGACTGCGCACCGTTTCACGGTCGAACTCGTCAAGATTAATCGAGAGAGGTTGCTCGATGTCCTCGCCTGAATTGCTGTTATCGCGGACGTCAATGGCCACGCGACGCTTCGCTGTCGCATGGCGGAACCGGCGGCGACGCTTAAATTACGCCGGTGGCCGTACTAGACCACGGTGCCAAAGGCTATCGATTCCAGTACCTAGTTGCGTCCAGCAGAGTGGTGTACGAGCCGGTGATGACCGGCGTGTCGTAGCCGGATGAATGAAGGTCATCGCGTGATTCTTCGAGGGACCGACCAAAGTCACTCGAGCAAAGGAATCAACGCGATGACCATTGCCCACGATATCGACCTGTCTGCCGTGCTGGCCGAACGACTCACCACCACGCACCCTGATGTGCTGCGCGAGTTGTTGGCCGCCTTCATTCACGCCCTGATGGGCGCCGAAGCCGACGCGGTGTGCGGTGCCGGCTACGGCCAGCGCAGCAGCGAGCGCACCAATTCCCGCAACGGGTATCGGCACCGCGAGTTTGACACCCGCGCAGGCACATTGGATCTGGCGATTCCCAAGCTAAGGCAAGGTTCGTACTTCCCGGACTGGCTGCTGGAACGGCGCAAACGCGCCGAGCGGGCCCTGACCACGGTGGTGGCTACCTGCTACCTGCTGGGCGTTTCGACGCGGCGGATGGACAAACTCGTCGAGACTCTGGGCATCACCAGCTTGTCGAAGTCCCAGGTCAGCGTGATGGCCAAAGAGCTCGACGCCGCGGTCGAGGCGTTCCGGACCCGGCCACTGGATGCAGGCCCGTACACGTTCATGGCTGCTGACGCCCTGGTGCTCAAGGTTCGCGAAGCAGGCCGGGTGGTCAACGTGCACGCGCTGATCGCCACCGGGGTCAACGCCGAGGGCTACCGCGAAATCCTGGGCATCGACGTCACCACCGCCGAGGACGGGGCCGGCTGGCTGACCTTCCTGCGGTCGCTGACCGCCCGCGGCCTATCAGGGGTCCGTCTGGTCACTTCCGACGCCCACGCCGGTCTGGTGGCCGCGATCGGCGCCACCCTGCCTGGGGCATCGTGGCAACGGTGTCGCACCCACTACGCCACCAACCTGATGGCCATCACTCCGAAATCATCGTGGCCGTGGGTACGCACACTACTGCATTCGGTCTTCGATCAACCTGACGCCGGTTCCGTTGCAGCCCAATATGACCGCATCATCGACGCACTGGCCGACAAGCTCCCCAAGGTCGCCGACCACCTCGAAGACGCCCGCGCCGACCTGCTCGCCTTCACCGCCTTCCCCAAACAAATTTGGCGGCAGATCTGGTCCAACAACCCACTATCCGTTAACCGGCTCTCCGGGGACACGGTTCGGGCTGCAGCGTGAGGTTCACGCACAAGCGCTGAGCACGGATGGATGCTGTCTGCATCTCGGTGGGGGAAGGCGGAGCGGCGATGCGGGTACTCAAGAGCGACAGCGGATATGTCCTGGAGGGCGACTGGGACGGGCAGGACGCGGTGAACGCGTTTCTCAACCATTTGGCGGGACGGGGGTTCAGCGCGGCCACGGTGCGGGCCTACGCATTCGACGTCGCCAATTTGAGCCGGTTCCTCGTCCAGCAAGCGGTCGGGCTCGCCGCGGTCGATGCGCCGTTGGTGTTCGACTGGATCGACTGGCAAGGCGTCCGCCGAACGGACCAGCCCACCGGCGGTCACCGCTCGTCGACCCCGCCGGCAGCTTCGACGGTGAACCGCCGGGTCGCGGCAGTGCGCGCGTTATTCGAGTATCTGGTGATGACCGGTGTCTGCACCGACAATCCGGTGCCGTCGCCGCGGCGGGGACAGGGGCTGCGCCAGTCGCAGCGGGGGTTGCTCGGTCATCTGGGTCCCGGGCGTGCACGCAGTGGCGGTAGGTTGGTGCGTCAGCCGCAGCGTCTTCCGGAATCGTTGTCCACCAACGATGTCGACGCGTTCCTGGCGACACTGGCAACGCACCGGGACCGGGCGATGGTGCTGGTGATGCTACTCGGAGGGCTGCGTTCGGCCGAGGCGCGTGGCCTGCTGCTCGCCGACGTCGATATGGGCCGGCGCCGGCTTCGGGTGATCGGCAAGGGCGGCAAGGAACGTCATGTCCCGGTCGATGCGGCGTTCTTCACCGAGCTCGCCGCCTACCTGCGATGGGAGCGGCCGCCGGGGTTGGCGACGCCGCAGTGCTTCGTAGTGCTGCGCGGCCCGACGACCGGTGCACCGGTCAGCGAGGCCGGGCTGCGCAGCCTGTTCCGTCGGCACCGGGAGACCTCTGGCGCCACAAGAGTCCGCCCGCACCGTTTACGGCATACCTACGGCACCGAATTGTCGGCGGCCGGAATCGATCTGCTGGCGTTGCGGGCGTTGATGGGGCATGTCTCGCCGGAGACCACGGCCCGCTACGTGCATTTGTCGATCGAGCAGCTCGCCGCCGAATACGGTGCTGCTCGTGCGACGTTGGCCGGAGCCCGGCAGTGACCACGGTGTTGGTCGGCCAACCCGTAGGCGCCGACGAGGTGGTGGCGGATTATCTCGACCACGTCGCCACCCTGGGTTTGAGCGGGCGGGCGGTACGCGACCGGATTCGGATCGCTCGCGACTTCACCGCACGCCACCGCGACCTGCACGCCTGGATGACGCTGCCGGCAGCCGAGCGGATCGCCGAGATACGGGACACCGGGGCGTGGCCGCTGATCTGTCACACGATCGGCACCGGCCGGTTACGGCTGGACGTCGAGCTGGCCGCGGTCAAACAGTTGACCGGGCTGGGCCGCGCAGTGGAGGACCGGGATCCGAGCGGATTCGCCGCGTTGCGGAATGCGGGAATTCGGTTGGGCTGGAGGAGTTCCTGGGTCGAGACGGTCCTCGGCGAATGTCTGGCGGTAGTGCTGGCACACCACGGCGGAATGGTCGCCGACCTGACCGGCGACGCGCTCGACGACTTCGACGCCGCGCTGTCACGTACCGTGGTGCCGCCATCGTCGCGGCGGGCATACAGGGGGCGGCTGGCCAGCCTGCGGCAGCTGTTGTTCGAGACCGCGGTCATCGACACCGCGCCGAAACGCCGGCGGTGGGCCCGTAGCCTCGAGCAGCGCTTCACCGAGGTGGAGATGCCCGACCCGATCCGTCAGACGTTGCTGCGCTACATCGGCGTGCGCGCGGCGGTGCTGCGGCCCAAATCGGTCGAGTCGCTGATCAACGACCTGCTGCCCTTCGCCGAATACCTCACCGCTCACCATCCCGACGTCATCAGCCTGCGTGAACTCGACCGGAGCTGCATCGAGGGCTACCTGAAATGGAATCGCACCCGGGGCTGGCGTGGTCAGCGCGCCGCCGCGGGCGCCGGGCGCACCGTCTCGGCCGCGGTGGCCCAGTCGGCAGTGCTCAGTCTGCGCAACCTGCTCGACGACATCACCGCCTGGGGCTGGGCGCAGGCCCCACCACGGCGGTTGGTATTCGCCGCCGACGTCCCCAAACTCGACCAGCCGTTGCCACGCGCGCTAGCACCCGATGTGGACGCGGCAGTGATGAACGCCGTTGCCCACCTGCAGGATCCGTTCGCCCGCATCGGCCTGACCGTGCTGCGTGGTGCCGGCCTGCGGGCGGGGGAACTGCTCGACCTCGAACTGGGCAGCATCATCGACTACGGACCGGCCGGAACCTGGCTGAAGGTGCCACTGGGCAAGCTCGCCACCGAACGCATGGTCCCGCTCTCCGCCGCGACCCTCGCCGCGCTCGACGAGTGGGTCGCCCTCCGCGGCACGCACCGGCCGCTGCCGCACCCACGCACCGGCGTGCTCACCGACTTTCTGTTCACCCGGCACGGACGCCGCCTGGGCTACACCCGGCTGCGCAACGGGCTGCTCACCGCCGCTGAATCCGCCGGGTTGCACCGTCCCGACGGCGGCGTCCTGATGGTCACTCCACATCAGTTGCGCCACACCTGGGCCACCGAACTCGCCAACGCCGGGATGAGTCTGCAGGCCTTGATGTCCTTACTCGGGCACGTCACTCCACAAATGACGATCCGCTACGCCACCCTGGCCTCGCCCACCCTGCGCGCGGCCTACGACGAAGCGATGGGCAAGATGCGCCGCCAGTTCACCCTCACCCCGGTCGGCAAACCGATCCTGCCCGACAAGGTCGGCTGGCTGCACAGTGAAATGCTGAAAACCCGCGTTGCACACGGATACTGCGCTCGCCACGAATCCGCGGGCGCGTGCCCTTATGCCAACATCTGCGAAACCTGCGACAACTACGTCACCGCCCCCGAATTCCGCGACACGCTCACCGACCAACTCGCCGACGTCCAGGCCCTCAGAACCGACGCCGAGTGCCGCGGCTGGACCGACGAAGCCGCCCGCCACGACCGCGTCGCCCACGCCCTTACCGACCACCTCCAGCGCCTCGATCGATGAACATCCCACCCCGACGGGTTGACCCGCCCCCGAGGGCCGGATAAAAGAACGACTCAACAAGGAAATCCGCCGGCGCACCGACGTCGTCGGAATCTTCCCCGACCGCAACGCCCTAATCCGCCTCGTCGGCGCGGTGCTGGCCGAACAACACGACGAATGGGCCGAATCCCGCCGCTACCTCGGCCTCGACGTCCTCAGCAAATCCCGCGCCGACCACACGCCATCAACAGAACAGGAGGACACCCCGGCGGCACTGACCGCCTAAACCACCAAGTCGAAGAATCACACGACGACGTCGTACACCACGTCCCTGGACTTGACCGTCGCATAACCCCGGGGTCGGCTGTGTTCAGCGGGGGCGTGTGGCCTCCGCTCAATTGGGTTTGAGTCCTTTACACTTGATGAAGTGCGCTCCGATGCGGCCGGTTAAACAAACGGCTTCGGGACCAGCGTTGGGGATGACCTCCGGGTCTGCGCTCTAGTCGAATGGCCCCGGCCTCGCCAACCTGGCTTGAGGCCGGGGTCTAACGATTGGGTCTCCCTTCCCGTGCGATTGCCAGACAGCCTTGCCGCCACCTCGATCCCTGAGAAATGGGACGAAACAGGGCCAAACCGGATCAGCTGCGGCCCGCACGAAAAGTATCGTCGAGCGAGTCAAGCGCGGTTGCGATGTCGTCAAGCTCGTCGTCGAAGAGATCCGCGTAGGTGTGTGCGGTCACGGTGATTGATGCGTGGCCCATTGCCTTTTGCAGGAGTCGCAAGTCGGCGCCGGCCCGTCGTGACAGCGATGCGTAGGTATGCCGTAGGTCATGCACACGCAAGTTGTCCCGGCCGATCTCAGTCACAGACTTCCGCCAGTTGACCGCACGCTTCCAGTTCTCCAGGCTCAGCCGGGAACCCTTCGGCGACGCGATCGCCGGCGCGCCACAGGGTCGTGCGTCGAGCCGCGCCTTAAGTGCCGGCATCAAGCGCTCGGGGATTGGGACAGAACGTCGGCCGGCTTGCGATTTCGGGTTCCCTTCAACGAGTTTGCCGCCGACTTGGGTCATCGACCGGCGAACACGGATTCGACGAGCGCCCAGGTCGACATCCTCGACATTGAGGCCGGTGAGTTCACCGAATCGTAGGCCTGTGTAAGCCAGGAGCAAGACGACGTCACCTTGAGCGCCGCATGTTTGGGCAAGTGTTGCGACTTCGCCGACGGTTAGATAGACGTGTGTGGCTTGCCGCATCGGTGGGAATTTGGTGCGTGATGCGGGGTTCTTGCCGAGGAGCTGGTCTTCCTCGACGGCGCGGTCAAGGGTCATCTTGAGGACCGAGTGCGTCCACCTCACGGTCCGCGGTCCGAGACCCGACGCTGACATGGCATTCACCCATCGTTGGATCGACTCGTGGTCGATTCTTGCGATCGGCCACGAACCAAACTGTGGCTCGATACGCAGCCTCCAGTTGTCTTCGTATCCGCGGCGGACTTTCGCGCTCAGGTCGGGTCGGGAGGCTAGCCACGATCGATAGACGTTGCGGAGCAGGATTTTGCCGCCGCGTGGGTCCACCCTGACGCCCGCGGCGCTGTCGGTGACGAGCCTTGCTTCGAACTGGCGCGCCTCCCGCTCTGTTCGGAAGCTCTTCTTGCGCTTCGAACGATCCGGTAGGCGCCATTGGACGTCATAACGCACGCCGTCCTTCGTCTCGCGGCGCTTTATGGCCAAGATTCCTCCGGAATGACGTTGGGGGAATTGAGGATCAGTGCCTGCAGCCAGCAGTGAGCGTGTGCAAGCTTGATCGTTAGCTCAAAATTTGCGGTTGTGCTAAGTCGTGGGTGAGGGCGAATCGCTCTACACCCGAGTCGATTCCAGCCAATCTTTGACGTCATCCAGTAACCATCGACGGTGCCGATCGCTAAGCCTGAGGTGATGTGGACCAGGCGCATCAATCCCACGTTCCCGCCTGGCCGCCCAATCATGCAGCGTTGAGACCGGAACTCCGGTCATTGCTCGAACTTCATGAGCGGTGAGCATGACCGACGCATTTTCTATAGTCATCGTCTCCAACCCCGTCTCCCGCCGTTGGTACTGGCCGGCAGGTCATACCGAGATCATGAGGCATAGTTCTCGATTCCCGCTACCAGCAGTGCGACATTCGATCGGAAATGCACCGTCGAGTGCGGTCAGGGGGTCGAATCTGCGAGACCGGCTTTAGGAGAGCGGTCAAGCCCTTCTGGTTGAGGTCCAGAAGGGGTGTCTGAGCTGGTCATATAGCGCCATCGCACACCAAGCGAAACCACCGCGTGCCGACCAGTGCAGATAGCGGGTTTCAGGCTGCTGTGGTACGGGTCTCGTTGGCATAAGTGTGTCGTAGCGCGTGAACGAGCGCACCCGACCGTTTCCCGGATCGGACAGGTGGTTGTGGTGAGTGGTGCGGATCGGTGCGGATGTGTTGCATTGGTGGGCAGTTGATTTGGCGACAGTGGGTGCGGACAAATGGGGACACAGATGATGTTGGTCAGGTTGGTAGAGCGCGACGATGGGTGTGTCCTATGGTTCCCACGTGGTGAACATCAATTCGAAATCGGCGGCGCGCAAGCGTGTCCGGGAGGCGCAGCATAAGGCCAACGAGGCACGTCTGGAGCGTGAGCGTCAAAATGTCGATGACGCTGCGTCGTTTCTCGTCGAGATTGGGCGGCTGGTCGCCGTCGACGAGTGGGAGCGCAACCGTATCCTCGAGATACGCGCAGAGGGGGAGCGGCGCCGTCACGAACACCGCCAGGCTGGCGCGACAGCGGTGGCCCGGATGCAAGGCCGTGGTGAAAGCCTCACTGCGATCGCTGAACTGGCGGGAGTCAAAGTCGGTGAGGTGCGCGCGGTGTTGAAGTCTGCCGACGCGCAGGCAGCGCCACGCGCGGATGCACTAGGCGCGGAAGGCAGCGCGGCGCGGGGCGCAGGAGAGGGCGCGGTGCCGGAAGCCGGCGGTGGCGCAGCCACCGACGCCGCGGCGCAAGCACTAGGTTCGGTAGACGCCGCCGCGCGAGAGGTCGGCGGTGGCGTGCCCAACAACGTGGCGGCACAAGCACTAGGTGCTGGTGCGCCGTGAACCGTCGACCGACGGTGTCGGTGAGGTCGTCAAGCGTCGGTGCACGTGCGAACGACTATGGGGGCGCTTTGTGGGTGGACCCGGTTGTGCATGCCAGCGGATGCCGCCGGTTCGACTCCTACGTCGTGCGGGGCCCCGGCGCAATCAACGCCCCGATCCACGAGTGCCCGAGGAAGTGGTCACCCTCTCGGCGGCGGCTGCCGGCCAACGTCATGATGTGGCCGGATGCCATCGGGAGCGGCGAGTCGATGAGGCGCGCGCACAACTCACTGCCGCGGCGGAATCGCGTGACTTTTGGGGTGATGATCTGAGCCCGGCATGTCCAGTTTTCCGCGGAAAACTGGCCTGTCGCTCGTCAATCGACGCAAGTCATGGACTCGCTGATGTGATTGACGGACCGGGAAGGCGCGAAAGACGGCATGCGATCTCCGGTTGGATCTGGGCAGTTTTCCGCGGAAAACTGGCGAGATGTAATGCACAATTCAGCGTGTCTGAGGGGCGGTCGTTCGGTCAGCGACGTATTTCCTGGCGGCCGGTTCCCGGAGTGGGCCGCAGCCGCGGCCCAAGCGCACCAAGGTCTTCTCCCCATGACTAAAGTTGTCACTGTTTTGAACCAAAAAGGCGGTGTCGGCAAGAGCACCGCGACCGTCAATCTGGCCGCCGTACGAGCCCAAAAACTGACCGCATATCTCGAGCCCGACGCGTTCTCGCCGGTGGCTGCGGTCTCGATAGACCCGCAGGGGTCGGCAAAATGGTGGGCCAACCGGGTCGACGCACTCCCCTTCCATCTTGTCCAAGCGCACGACGATCCCCTCGAATGGCTGCAGCAGCTCAACAACCTGCCCGGTATTGTCGAGGTCTACGTCGATACCGCCGGCTGGTTCGACCTCGACGCGGACTCCTCTCGAGATGGTCTAGGTGACGGATACTCCGCCGATGCACTGCGGACCGTCCTCGACGTCACCGCCGAAGCGATCGTCCCGGTGCTGCCGGCGCCGATGTGCTTCGACCCAACCGCGCGCACGATCCGTAAGCTTCTCGAACCGCGCAACATCCCCTACCGGGTCTTCATCAATGATTGGGACCCGCGCGATGGCGAACACTGGTTAAAGCAAACGCAGAAGTTCATTCGCGGACAGGGATGGCCCTTAGCCGAGACGGTAGTGCGGCACTACAAGATTCACACGAATGCCTGCAGCGAGGGCGTCGTGGTCACCCAGTACAAGAAGAGTGGCTCGGCGGCCAACGCGGCGGCTGACTTCTACAAGCTCGCCGACGAACTGAACATGGTAGGAGTCCGGTAATGGGGCGCGGTGGTGTCAAGACATTCGATGATCTCGTCGATGCTGTTGGCGACAACTCATCTGTTGACGGAAACGCGAAGATTCCCGTCGTCGCCCCACGGTCGGGCCTGTCGCGGTCGGTGGCTCTACGAGACCTGGTCGGCAACCCACACAACCCGCGCGATTCGGTCGGTGACCTCGACGAGTTGGCCTCCATCGTTGACTTCCAACTACAGCCCGTAGTTGTTGTCACCCGAGGAGCATTTCAAAACATCTACCCCGAGACCACGATTTCGGCGCGGTGGGTAGTAATCATCGGCAACCGGCGGTTGGCCGCCGCGCACAAGTTCGGCCGACCCGAGCTCGACATCGTGATCAAAGACGAACTCGCCAATGATCGCGCAACGCTGCTCACGGCTGTAATCTCCGAGAACGTCGACCGCTCGGGATTCGACGTGATCGAGGAAGCCAAAGCTGTCGAGAGGCTAGTGGGGGAGTACGGCAGCGCTGACGCCGCGGCCGAACATCTTCGTAAGAGCAAGACGTGGGTGTCACATCGGCGCGCGCTACTCAAACTGGCACCCGATCTTCAGGAAGCCACCCGCAGGGGCGATCTGGCGATTCGCGAAGCGCGTTCACTTGCCCAGGTTCCGCTCGCACAGCAGGTGGCCCGGTGGAAGGCCGCTCGCGGCCGGCGCAGTGAAGGGGCCAACACCGCCAATGAAACCGAAGACGGCAATTCGGATTCGGCGGCACGAGACGAACCAACGGCGCCGCCGCTGCGCTCGGTGACGCGGGCGCTTCGAAAGTTCGACGCGGATCCACGCGCCCTGGCGATAGCGTTGCGCGATCAACTTGGCGATAAAGGAGCCAGGACACTGGTCGGCCAGCTCAGGAAGTTGCTCACATAGCATCGCGAGGGTCAGTTTTCCGTGGAAAGCTGACCCATCCATCGAGGTGGCGTGGCATACTGCACGCTCAGCCACACTCAATTATGTTGGGCGTCAAGCGGTTTCGGTGGCACCGTTCGATATCGCAGGTGGTGGTTGTCGGCGTCAACACCGGCGAGCCGAAAGCCAAACGCACCCCACGGCAACGCTCACAGCTGGGAGCGCTGGGAGGCGTGAGCGGCGAAGTTGGTGCTGGTGATAGCCGCGTGGGCGCGGTTTAGGTGATACTGCCGGGTATGTCGCTCGATGAGGTGGTGGCTGAGGCTGGCCGTGTATTGGGCGATGCGCGCAGGCTTTTCGGGGCGGCGCCGATGATTAACGGGGGTTGGTCATCAACGTCGGGACTGGTGACGGGTCGCCAGGTTGTGGCAGGCGCGGGACAGGCCGCCGCCGCAGGCTGGGGTGGTGCGGCGGCCACCGGGTACGGCGTTGCCAACACTGGGCAGCTATTTTCCCTGGATCACACCATCGCCGCCGACGCGGGGACCGGCCCGCCGCTGACCGGCGTGGGAGAGGCTGCTGCCGCGGGTGGCGGGGGCATGGATGGGGTGATCACCGATACCCGTTCGGGGGTGGCCGCGATCGCTCCTGCCACCGGAACCCCGGCAGGCAAGCGGGAATTGGTGACGCATTTGCAAAGCCAGCTGGATCGGGCCAAGGCCCTGTTGCGCATCTGTGAGCGGCGCAATATGGAGCTGGCGGCGTTGATCGGGCGAGGTGCCGGCGGCTACGGCGCAGGGATGGGCGCGATGCCGATGGGCGCCGGCGCCATGACCGGTGGCATGCCGATGGGCGGCCTGGGCGCCGCCGGCGGGGGAGTGGGCAGCCCACTTTCTATCCCCGGCCTCGACACCGCCCTGTCCGGGCTTACCCGAAACCACCACCACACCAACCCCGAGCCGGATCAGGGATTGAACCTGGCCGCCGAGCCCGCAGGTCCAGGGGCCGACCGCGTCCGCGCGGCGATCCGCAAAGCCCTCGACATCGAAGGCGTTCATGATCCCGTAGCACGTGCCCGGTGGGAAGCCGGGATGATGCTGGTGGCTAAACGTGAATCCGGATACCGCAACGACGCCATAAACCACACCGATGCCAACGCGCAGAGGGGAGATCCCAGCGGAGGGTCGTTCCAATTCACCGGTGCAACGTTCCGGCAGTATCACCAGCCGGGCACAGCAAGTAGCCGATTCGACGACGTATCCGAAGCGTGCGCGTTCATCAACTACGCCCGCGGCCGCTATTGCGTCGCAGCTGACGCGTCGAATCTGGCAGCCAACATCCAGCAGGCCGATCCCACACGACCGCCGAAGGGTTACTGAGCGGCGAAGTTGGTGCTGGTGATAGCCGCGTGGGCGCGGTTTAGGTGATACTGCCGGGTATGTCGCTCGATGAGGTGGTGGCTGAGGCTGGCCGTGTATTGGGCGATGCGCGCAGGCTTTTCGGGGCGGCGCCGATGATTAACGGGGGTTGGTCATCAACGTCGGGACTGGTGACGGGTCGCCAGGTTGTGGCAGGCGCGGGACAGGCCGCCGCCGCAGGCTGGGGTGGTGCGGCGGCCACCGGGTACGGCGTTGCCAACACTGGGCAGCTATTTTCCCTGGATCACACCATCGCCGCCGACGCGGGGACCGGCCCGCCGCTGACCGGCGTGGGAGAGGCTGCTGCCGCGGGTGGCGGGGGCATGGATGGGGTGATCACCGATACCCGTTCGGGGGTGGCCGCGATCGCTCCTGCCACCGGAACCCCGGCAGGCAAGCGGGAATTGGTGACGCATTTGCAAAGCCAGCTGGATCGGGCCAAGGCCCTGTTGCGCATCTGTGAGCGGCGCAATATGGAGCTGGCGGCGTTGATCGGGCGAGGTGCCGGCGGCTACGGCGCAGGGATGGGCGCGATGCCGATGGGCGCCGGCGCCATGACCGGTGGCATGCCGATGGGCGGCCTGGGCGCCGCCGGCGGGGGAGTGGGCAGCCCACTTTCTATCCCCGGCCTCGACACCGCCCTGTCCGGGCTTACCCGAAACCACCACCACACCAACCCCGAACTCGCCGGTGACCACGACGCCGCGATCGCTGGGGGAGGGCCATTAGCGCGCATCGCGGTCAAAGCCGCACTAACCCGCTTGGGGTGCCCCTATGTCTGGGGGGCCAAGGGGCCCAACCAATTTGACTGCTCCGGCCTGGTTCACTGGTCCTACGCTCAGGCCGGCATCACCTTGGGTCCCGACACATACACCCAGATTCACCAGGGCGCCAAGGTAGCTCATGGAAACGTCGAAGCCGGAGACCTGATCTTTCCCGAAGCAGGGCACGTCATGCTCGCCATCAGCCCAACGCAGTGCGTAGAAGCCCAGCAATCCGGTGTGCCGGTCAGGATTTCGCCGATGCCAGCCTCGTACGTGGCGCGCCGGCCGATGGCGTAGCAGTTTCGGTCGAGGCCTGCGCGTCCCCGGCGGCGTCGCGGATGACGTCGCGATACTCGTGCAGCTCGGTCAGCGCCGACATGGTCTCGCTAAACGACTTTCCGCGCACGTGCGGCAGACTCGCGACAATGAGCGACTCTAACTGCAACAGTTGATCGTCGAGGTCGCGCAGCGTTGCCTTCGCCTGTGCACTGTTGCTGTGGCGCACCAGAATCTGTGCGCATATCGCAGATATCGCCGCTATCGCCTTAGCGATTCCCAAGGCCTGCAACGTGGTGCGCGGATCGGTCGACACCGACTCGAACGAGGGCTGCGCCGTGAGCGCCGCTGCCGGGCGCGGTTGGGTCTGCGGGATGGGCTCACCGCGGCGTAGCGCATCGAGGGTGCCGCGCGGCCACTGCAGGGCATCTTCGAACTTCACGCGGTTGATCCGATGAGGAAATGACTTGCCGCGCTCAAGCAACGCGGCCGTGTTCAGCGACACATTCGCCGCGTCAGCTAGCTCTCGCTGCGTTTCCAGCCCAACTTCGACTCGGCGGTCGGCAACGGCCTTGCCGACCCGCTCTAGCGGGCTCTCGCCAGGTGGAGTCGCCTTGGTGCTCACCGTGTCCTTCGCCATCGTCGCCGCCGTCGTCGACCGACGACCTCTCGGATACTTGCAAGTTAACTATAGAAGTTGACCACGTTCAGCCACGGTCGGACACGGGATCCCAACAGATGTGCCACGCGAGAGATGCACAGAAATAGCCTGTTTAAGGCAGAAAAGCATGGTTTCGCGCAGCAGATGCGCAGGGGTGCCAATACGCTGTACGCCCTTGAACTGTGTCGACTTACTCTGCCGAAACCTTCATCTGCACTGATGTTGCCTATCAGCGCATGAGCAGCTATAAACGTAGTCAGTACACAACATACACAATATGATGCACAGGTATAATTAGGAATGGAGAGCGCCGTGACCACCATCCGACCCTTGCGAGCCGACACCGGCCTGTGCGAGTACGAAGACCCCGACACCTGGTTCAGGGGATATAGCGGGGAGCGAGAGTCGGCAGCGATCTGCACCAACTGCCCCATCATCGTCGCCTGCGCCCAGAACGCCCTCAGATTTGGCGCTACCGATGGGGTGTGGGCGAGCGTGGCCATGCCCGGCGCCCGTGACGTCGCCGCCCTCAAGGCCGCTCGAGCGCAATTACGCGAGGTCATCGCCCGCTACCGAAACCAACCCCCAGCGCTACGGCTGCGGTCCCTGCAAATCCGTCAGGCCGTGCACTTCGCGGCCACCCAGCGCGACCTGCGCCGCCGACAAGCGGCTAAACCCGCGTCCAGGGCAAGTGCGACGCTAAGGGAGAAGGCCAGTGCCTAGCAGCAGCGCAGCCACCCGCGTCCTGCGCGACGACCTGCTCGCCCAACTCCGCATCGCGCAACGGCCCCTCACGACGGCACAGTTGCGCCTGCACGCGCCTGACGTGCCGGTCGCGGGGGTCGCGATATCCTGCGCCCCGATCCACGAGCAGATCTACCGGGTGCTGTGCGGCCTTGAGCGTCAAGGCCTGCTGACCCGCGGTGGCCGTGAAGGCCGCGAGGTCACCTGGACGGCGGCCGCCAACCCCGCCGACCGCGAAATCGCCGCCCTGGAAGCCGCTTTCAGCGCCTCGGACGGCCAGCCGGCGCCACGTTGAAAGGGCGCCATCCGATGATCACATGTCCCGTTCGAGCGGCGCTGACAGCTCGGGTGCCCGAACTGGCCAACGGCTCCGTCGAAATCATTGCGGTCGCACGCGAGCCCGGACTGTTGGCTAAAGTCGCGGTCCGATCACGTGTTCGCGGGATCAACGCGGTCGCCGTCTGTATCGGGTGGGGCGGCCTGCGTATCGCCGACGTCGAAAAGCGCCTCTGCGGCGAACATGTCAGCATCATCGCCTACGACAGCGACACTGCCAGGTACGTGATCAACGCACTGGGAATCAAGTCTGCGATCGCCGAAGTCATCAACCCTGAACAGCGCCGCATCCGCGTTTACGTCAACCCCGATGACTATGCGCGCGCACTAGGCAAGGTTGGTCACAACTTGCGCCTTGTCCGGCAGCTGACCTCCTGCAGCATTCACATCCGCACCGCCACTGGCGCAAATCGTGCCCCCATGGTTGCACCACCAGGCAGTTGCCCCCGATCCCAGTAACCGAAAGGCAACCCAATGAGCGCAAACACCCTGTATGACATCGAGCTGCGCGACTGGGACCGAGTCGAAATCCTATCTGCCACATCGCAAAGCGGCGCCTACGCGGCGCGTACCGAGGTCTCGTGGTCCAACCGGAAGATCTTCACCCCGACATTATTCGACTGCGGCACAACGACATGACCTCCCCCGATGCACGCTCGGCTGCGGCACGAAGACGGGTCGCTGAGCGTCGGCTGCGCCAGTTTATGGCTAACCACGGTTACCCCGACCCCGACTCGAGCCGATCGGAGCGCACAATATGGCACGGAGGACGCGGCCAGATCCACACCAGCCGGGTCTGTTCGACATCTTCGGCGGGGACGGTGGTGGTGACGAGCCCAGAGATACGCCAGATCGTGGCGGAGGCCTACGCGGGCCCGCTCGAGCTGCCCCCGCAGTGGAGCCCAGCCCAACGCGAGACATTCCTGGACAGCCAGGCGGCCAGGATCAGCTACCAGGTCGCCGAGCTGGCGGCCGAGATGGGCGCCCAGGCGGTAGGGGCGTGGACCCGCAGCCGCGGCGAGCATCCGGATTACCTGACCAAGGCAGGGATGCTGAACACCGCACGCAGCCAGGCGATGGAGATCGTGCTCAACAACGAGCTCTACGAGCAGATCCCGACCGAGGACGGCCAGCCCAGCAACCTGTGGGGGGAGCACAACGACCCAGCGCCCGATCGCAGTCAGGTGCCCTGGGATCAACGCTGGACCCGGCCCCAGTATCGCAGCGACCCCAGCCAGAACATCGAGGCGCTGATCGCGGATCTGTGGCCGGACCCGAATTACTCGGCGGTGTTTCGGATCAAGGCCGGATACCTGCTAGCCGCCCGGGCCGAGGATGGCCTGCCCCTACCGAGCGGCCCGGACGATCCGCTCACGAGCACGCTGGCTCAGATGGTCTACACCGATCTGCGCGACGACGGCATACCCGAGCGGTAAACGCCCAGCCCTCACTGTTCGATGAGGCCGATCAGCCCACCGATCCGCGCTCGATTGACCCCGGCGGCGCCCCGCTGCCGCGGCCGAACCCGCGCACACCAGCCCACCAGCCAATCGACCCGCCGGCGGGCACCGTACAAAGCCCGGCTGTATCAGACGAACCGACTCCGGCCGCCGAGCAGCGGATAGAAGAATTCACCAGCCCCACCGATTTTCCGGCAAGCCTCGACACCCTGGTGCCATCGGGGTCCAAAGCACGCATCCGCGCCAACATTGCCGCCGTCCAGCTGCTGCGCGCCCTGCAAGACGCGCAGCGGCCGGCCACCCCAGCCGAACAACGTGTCCTGGCCACCTGGTCAGGCTGGGGTGCGGTACCCCAGGTGTTCGACCCCCGCGCCAGCGACCTCACCGCCGAACGGGACACCCTGGCCGAGTTGCTCGATCGCGACCAATACCGCCAGGCAGAGGCCTCCATCCTCAACGCCCACTACACCGATCCCGCCATCGCCGCCGTGGTGTGGGAAGCACTAGGTCGGGCCGGGTTTAGCGGTGGCAAGGTCCTCGAACCAGGTTGCGGAGCAGGAACATTCATCGCTCACGCCCCCGATGAGGCAGTCATGGTTGGTGTGGAAAGTGACGCCACCACCGCAGCCATCGCCGCCCTGCTCTACCCATCGGCCCAGATCCGCCACGAAGGTTTCGAATCCACTCACGTCCCCGAAAACAGCTTCGCCGCCGCCGTCGGCAACGTCCCCTTCGGCCGCTACGCGGTCACCGACCCCGCCCACAACCCCGCCCGTCACTCCATCCATAACCACTTCATCGTCAAATCCCTCGCGCTGATTGCCCCCGGTGGATACGTGGCTGTGCTGACCAGCCGCTACACCCTGGATGCGGCGAAATCGGTCGCCCGGCGTGACATTTCGGCCAAAGCCGACCTCATCGGCGCGATCCGGCTCCCGTCGAAGGCGTTTACGCGGGTGGCCGGCACCGAGGTCGTCACCGACCTGCTCATCCTGCGCCGCCGCGATCCCCGAACCCCCTCCCCAGACGAACTGCCCGCCTGGATCAACACCGAAGCCATCGAACTCACCGACCCCGACACCGGCGCCGGCGAAACCCTGCACATCAACTCCCATTTCGTCGCCAACCCCCACAACGTGCTCGGCCAGATGCACCTGGGCCGCGGACTCAACGGCTCCCACCAACTCGTCGTGCGCGGCACCAGCGGCACCAGCGGCACCAGCGGCACCGAGCTCGCCGAGCAGCTGCACGACCGGCTACACCTGCTCATCGACTCGGCCATGAAGCACGGGCTCGGATTAACCGCCACGCCGGCTGAACTCACCGAGGTCTCCGCAGACGTCTTCGACCCCGGCCTGATCACCGCGGCCGACCGCGGTGAGGACACCCCGCTCTACACATTGCGCTACAGCGAGGCCAACCGCGGCATCGAATACTGGGCCGGACACCAATGGGAACCCCACAAAACCCCGAAAACGCTGCTAGCAGAAACCCGCGAACTCATCGGCCTGCGCGACGTCGCCGTCAGCCTCATCGCCTCCCAACGCGACGGCCAGCCCGCCGCCGAGCGCGACCAGCTCCGCGGACACCTCAACACCCTCTACGACAACTACGTGCGCCAGCATGGCCCCCTCAACCGGTTCACCTGGGTCTATCCCACCGTCACCCAAGAACGCCACGATCAGCGCTTGGCCGCCGCCGAAACCGCCTGGCGCACCGCCGAAGGCACCCCCGAGCGCCCCTACACCGGGCCCGTGCCCGACGACGTCGCCGCGCAATGGGACACCGAGGCCTCCGAAGCGCCCGCGCCCTACAAGAAGCGGCGTCACCTCGACGGCGGAATGCGCCACGACCCCGGATGGGCACTGGTCGCCTCATTGGAAATCTTCGACGAAGACACCGGCTCCGCCCAGAAATCGCCCATCTTTTCCACCGACCTGCTCACCCCGCCGCTGGAGCGCGCCACCGCCGACACCCCCGAAGAAGCGTTGGCGGTGTGCCTGGACCGCACCCAGCGCGTCGACGTCGACCTAATCGCCAACCTGCTAGAAGTCGAAGTCGACGACGCCCGTGACCTGATCGCTGGACTGGTCTATCCCAGCCTCGACGACCCCGACGAACTCGTCCCCGCCGTGAGTGCCCTGTCCGGCAACGTGCGCACCAAACTCGCCCGCGCGCTCGATGCGGCCGAAACCAACCCGATCTACAACGACTACGCCGCCGCCCTGCAACAGGTGCTGCCGCCCCAGCGTGAAGCCCAAGACATCAAAATGCGCCCCGGGGCACCGTGGATCCCGGCCCAAGTCGTCGCCGCCTTCGCCGAGAAAACATTCGACGCCACCGGTGTGGTCGCCGAACACATCGGCGGGCGCTGGGTCGTCGACGTTGCCTCCTACAAACGCCACGGCCGGCTGATGACCGACGAATGGGGAACCGACCGACGCGGCTGCGACGCGGTCAGCCTGCTCGAGGCCGCCTGCAACTCCAAAGCCGTCCTCGTCAACAACGACGACGGTGTCCTCGACCTGCAGGCCACCTTCGCCGCCCAAGCCAAAATGGCCAAAATCAGCGAGGAATTCACCCGCTGGCTGTGGTCTGACGAGACCCGCCGCGACACCCTGGTCGCCGAATACAACCGGCGCTTCAACTCGCGGCGCGCGCCTGCCTACGACGGCTCACACATGCGTTTTCCTGGCATGTCGGATCACTTCACGCCGCACTTCTACCAGCGCAACGCCGCCGCGCGCATCATCTCCGAGCCCGCCGTTCTCTTGGATCATGTTGTCGGAGCGGGCAAGACGGGAAGCATGGTCGCTGGAGCGCTGGAACTGCGGCGCCTGGGGTTGGTACGCCAACCCTGGCTCGTGGTACCCAATGCGATCACCGAACAAGTTGGCCGCGAAGCCCAACAGTGGTATCCGGCCGCCAAGATTCTGCTCGGCTCAGCGGCCACCACCGCTGATGGACGGCGCCGCTTCATCGCCCAAACCGCCTCAAGTGATTGGGATCTCGTTGTCATCCCGCAGTCGGCGTTCACCGCGATCAACGTCTCCACGGATATGCGCGTCGACTACATCGAAAACCAGCTCGATACATTGCGCGAACAACTCCAATCCGCCGAAGCCGACCGCAGCAAAAAGCGCATCGAACTCGCCATCAAAAGCGCCAAGGCGCGGCTAGAAAAACTTGTAGCCGCCAACACCAAAGACACTGGGTTGCGGTTTGAGGAATCCGGTTGTGACTATCTGATGATCGACGAGGCCGACACGTACAAGAACTTGGGCCGCACCTGCAACATTGAAGAATTATCGTGCCCCAACGCATCGCAACGTGCCGAGGACCTCGCCCTCAAACTCACCGTGTTGCGCCAGCGGCGCCGCGACGAGGCGCTGGCCAAAGGCATTCCCGCGCACCGGGTTGTCGAACGGGTCGCGACCTTCGCCACCGGCACACCGATCAGCAACTCATTAGGCGAGCTATGGGTCATGCAAACCTACTTGCGGCCAGACCTTTTAGAGCACGCCGGGGTCGCTGACCTGGGGGACTGGGGTGCGGCGTTTACCGCGACCACCACCACCATCGAGGTCAACACCACGGGCACTAAGCTGCGGCCCGTCACGCGAGTAGGGAAGTTCACCAACCTGCCCGCCCTGCTGGCGCTGTCCTCGGTCTACACCGACGTCGTCACCCGCGACCAAGTCCCCGTCGAGCTGCCGCCGCTTCGCACCGGGCAACGCCAAATCATCAGCTTGCACCCCGACATCGAAGTCGTCGACTTCATTACCGACTTGGGCTACCGCCTCGATCATCTCGACTCACGCAATCCCCGACGCGACAACCCACTCAAAATCAGCAACGACGGGCGCAACGTGTCGTTGGATCCACGGTTGGCCCACCTGCCCAAACCCCGACACAGCCGCGCCTGCGCAGTCGCCGACGCAGCCATGCGTGTCCATTACCGCCACGCGCATCGCGCCTATACCCATCCCGACACCGGCGCGCCGGCCGGCACCGGGGCACTGCAGATCATGTTCTGCGACCGCGGCACCCCATCCAAAGACCCCGCCCAGTTCACCATCTATCAGGCGATCAAAGACGAACTCGTGGCGCGCGGCATGCCCGCAGCCGCGATCCGCTTCGTCCACGAGGCAAAAAATCTTCAAGAGATCAAAACGCTGTTCGCCCAGTGCATTAGGGGAGACGTCTCAGTGCTGATCGGTAGCACCGAGAAAATCGGCGCCGGGGTCAACGTGCAAGCCCGAGCCGCCGCCCTGCATCACGTCGACGTGCCATGGCGCCCGCGCGACCTTGAACAACGCGAAGGCCGCATTCAGCGCCAAGGCAACCAAAACCTCGACGGCATCGACATCTTCATCTACGTCACCGAAGGCTCCTACGACACCGTCATGTGGCAAAAAGTCCAAGCCAAAACGCTGTTCATCGAACAGATGCGCCGCAACGAGGTCCTCGATATCGAGATCGACGACCTTTCCGGCGGTGACATCGGGACCGCCGCCGCAGAAACCAAGGCCATCGCCACCGGCGACCCGCGCTACATACACCAAGTTGAACTCGACGACACCGTCAAACGCCTCACCGCCCTGCAGCGCGCACACAGTCAATCGGTGCGCAACCGCGACTGGCAAGTCAGTGTGCTCGAGCGCGCGATTCCCAACAAACAACGCGCCATCGACGAGCTCACTCCATTCGCCAGGGCAGCCGCCGCGCATGCCTCCGCCGGCGGGCCACCACGGCTGACCGTCGCAGACACCACCTACACCGAGCGCGTCCCCGCCTCCCACGCACTGGCTGCGGCCTGCCGGCGCGCCTACACCGCCGGCAAAGACCGCGGCGCCAGCCGCTTCGAACCCATCGGCGCCACCATCTACGGCATCGACATCCTGGCCGCCCGCGACCTCACCCACGACCAACTGCTACTACGACTAGCCGTGCCGTCGCGCACCGCAGAAATCTCCGGCCTTGAACTGTTATCCACCGGCGCAGGTCCAGGCTCCGACGTCAACGGCCCCAAACAACTCGGACTGCTGCGCCGCGTGGAAAACCTCTACACCGGCCTACCCGAACACCACGCACGACTGCAGCACGAACGCGACCGCGACCAGGCCGCCCTCGACGACTTTGTAACCAACCCCCCAGCACCGTTCGAACACGCCGACGAACTGGCCACAAAAGACGCAGAACTTAAAGCCCTCACCCTCGAGCTGCGCATGGCCGCCCAAAGCCCCGAAGCCAAAGCCAAAGCCGCCGCGGCCGAACAACGCATGGCCGCCCGCGGCCGCAAACCCGGATGGAGCCTGCTCCTGAACCCCACACCGGCCCTGGTCGAAGAACTCGGCTACCCCAGCGCCGATGCCCTACGCAAAATTGTCCGCGCCCGAGAACGCCTCGCCCTCGAACAACACGACCACCAGCAAGGCCTCGCCGGTCCCGAGCACGACTTCTGAATATCCAAACCGGAAGTTAGACACTACATTCGAACGGTCCCTTGTGTGGCGCTGAAGTTCCCCGTGCCCTTTCATCGCGGCATATTCGAGCCGTCGCCACCGCATGCCGACACATGGCGAAACCTCGCAGCCTTTGTCGCGCGGCACAGCCCCGCGGTTTACTGTGCGGCATGCCCGAATCCGGACCTTCGGCTCAAGCCCAACAAGACATCCGCGCCGCGCAAGCCTTGCCCGACAATCTCGCCCGCCGCGAGCACGTCCATGCCGTCCAGCAACGCGCGCGGGCCCTCCTTCTGGATGCCACGAGCACGCCCGAACAAAAGTCCGCCGTCCGGCTCGATATCAGACAAGCGCGCGCACTCACTAGCGACCTGTGCACGCCGCGCACCCCAGCACCCCTGACCTGGATCGCAGCCCCAGCATTGAATAAAGCTGCGACGCCGCTCGTACGCCAGCACGTGCATGCCGGAGACCGAATGAACGAGCAGTTGGCCGATCCGGTCGCCGACGCCCCGCACACCACATGAGCACGAAGTCGGAGACGGCGATAGAAGCCGCACTGGATCTGGGTAATACTGGCCAGTATGTCGTCACTCGATGGACTGGTGGCCGAGACAGGTCGCGTGCTCAGTGATGCTCGCCGGCTTTTCGGCGCGGCGCCCCTCGAAGCGTCGTTGCCTTCGGCGCAGCAGTTGATGGCGGGCCGAGCAGCTGTAGCGCCAGTGGGGCAGGCCGCAGCTGCCAATTGGCAAGGCGAGGCAGCGACGACCTACGCTGCGACCAACGCCGATCAGGTCCATGCGTTAGACCGCACGGTAGCCGCCGATGGCCAAGTCAATCCGGCGCTGACCCATGCCGGACAGGCCGCCGCGGCGGGAGCACGAAGCATGGACAACCTGATCGCTCAGACCCGCGCGGGGGTTAGCGCACTGGCCCCCAGCACACGTAGCGCCGCAGGGCAGCAGCAACTCGCCAGCTTTTTGCAGGGTCAGCTCAACCAGGCGAAGGGATTGCTGCAAAACTTCCAGCAGCGCAACGCTGAAATAGCCGGCACCATCCAAAGCGCTGACTACGGGCGCCTTTCCGGTAGCCACGGCAAGGAGTCACCACCTGCTGCGCCGCTGGATTCGCGCACGTGGAAGCCGGGTGATAAGCGGCATATGCCCTATGACGCCGGCCCGGGTGGGATGGGCCCGCCCAACTTTCCTGATTCGCCGCCGTGGGTTGATATATGGGACCGGTCAGGAGCAGACGACCCCGACAAAGTTCCGCACTACTTTGTCAGATCCGATGAAATCCCCGGCTACAAGGTGTATCCGCCCGGAGCCCTAGGGCCACCAACGGTCGTCGACGAACGCGGCAATCCAGACCCATATGTCCAGTTGGGCCCAAACACAGGCGTGTGGGTACCGCAGTCGGCCTTTCCGGGAGCGAAAATCTATCCGCCTGGCTCTAACCCACTGCCACCCTACGGATACGACGAATGGTTACCAGGGTCCGGGATTTATATGTGGCACAGCGATTTAACCCCCGAACCGTACAACCCTTCCGGTCCTCTGGGGCCACCAACCTATCCGCAGGAAGGCCACTAACTACTAACTAGAAGCCACACCCGGGGGACGGCCTGCCAACAACGGGCGGCGTACAGCCCCCATGGCCCGTCGCGATGCAGATCTACCCCAAGGCCGGCGATCAACCTTCGCGCGTCAAAGTTCTGGCGGGAATTTTGACCGTGACCGTCGCCTAGGCCGATAAGTTGCCCTAGCGTTGGTGGAAAGTGCAGCGCTCGAAGGGATTTAACATTGGAACCAAAGGGGTGCAGCGCCCGGATCGCTGATAGAGGTGTCAGGTTGGCCTCGCGGGCGATGCCACTTGTCGAAGGCGACCAGTTCGCATCGCGTCGAATAAAGTGGATCGCCGACGAGCTGGCCAGCTTGCGCGACGGTATCCCCGCTAAGCTAGCCGACGATCCGGGCATCACGCACGCAGTCGTGCAAGACGTCGACATGAAGATTGCGGAAATCCAGGACGTACTTACTGCCAGCCGCAAGGCCGCTTCTTCGGCGCCACCGGTCAGATGATCGGCGCCCGCCCGGGTTGCAATAGCGCCCCGTGCGCCAGGCTGATTCGTCACCGTGACAATTTGACCCTGCTCTTGTCCAGGCTGGTCCTGCTAGAGGTGCGTCGGCTTTCGCGCGCGTATGTCGGTGTTGGCGGCTACTGCTTGTGCAGCCGGGGATTCCACTGCGGGGAAGGGGCGTGCGGCGAGAAGTATCGAGGAGGCGCAACCCGTGATGGGCCCGCTGCGAACCCGAAAGTCATTGCCGCCGATGGATATGCGCGCGGTGCTCGATGCTACCGATGTAGAGCACGCGATCGTTGCCGGTGGAGCTTGCAGCTAAGATCGCCGATTGGCTCGCCGGCTACGCTCACAGTCGCGAGGCTCCCCGGCTTAAGGCACTCCTGTGTGCCGTATCTCCGGACTGATTGACGCAGGTGTGCGAAGTTGCAGGACGCATCTGGTGCGGCGTGTCTTGAAAGAAAACAAAAGTCGACAAGCCGTGTGGACATGCTGGCGTAGCCGGTTTTTGGTGAATGTGGCGTTGTTGGTAGCGGCTAAAGCGACTCGGGACTTATCGTCCCGAACATGACGGGCTGGACCGATGTAGCGCTGTCCCAGGTGCTCGGCGGAGTATCCGAGGTATTGGGGTCACCCTTCCCTCAAAGCCCGGCGCCCGGCGGCCCGATGCCACTAGACCCGGCCCCAACGGCTCCGGTCACCTCACGCGATCAGCTCACCAAGCTCGACCGAGCCAAGCTCACTTACATGGGCATTAACCCGGATACGGCTCCGATGCCCGAAATCAACCAGGCGCTGGGCCGCGACCAACCCGCAGCGCCTCCGCCCCCGCCGCCCCCGCCGGAGTCGCCGGCGCCGACCTCCCCGGCGGGCACGCCACCGCCACCGGGACTGAGCGGGGCAGGGGCAGAAGCAGCCAAACGGCTCGACGAGGCACTGGCCAAAAATCATTCGGCGCTCAATGACGCTGACGACAAACTGGCCGACGCTCTGCTTAAAGCGTCGAGCTCTAGCGCTGATGGTCGTCAGCGGCTCCAAGCTTTGCAGCAAGACATCATCGACCAGGTCAACAAGCTGGGGTCATCGCTGGATACTGCGACCGGCCAACAGCAGCTGGCAGAGTTCTTGCAGGGAAAAACCGACGACATCCTCAACGTCCTGAAAAACGCTGGGCTGGACTCAGATTCACAAGCGCGGGTGTTGGATGGTCTCTCGGCGCGCTATCAGGCGTTGCAAGACAAGAAACCCGGCGATGACCCGCACACCAAGGGTTCGAGCGGCGACGGCACTGGCAGCGGCAACCCGGACTCAACCGGCACTACACCGGGTGGTGGTGCCGATTCTCCGGCCGGGACCGGTGACGGCACTGGCAGTGGCAATGACCCGCTACTGGACGGGCTGGCCTCAGATCCGTTGATGTCGCGGTTGGGCATGATGGGCGGGCCTGCGATGGGCGCTCTTGGCTCGCTGCCAGGTGCGCTCGGTTCAGCGATTCCCTCGCTCGGCGGAGGCGGTGGCGGCGGGCTGGGGGATTTGGGTTCGGCGATCGGTGGGGCGCTACGCGATGGCGGCCACGATCCGGACCAGGCCTCTGATGAGCACGTCGATTCGTTGAAAGACCCGTCCGGATCGCACACCGGTGACGACAAACCGCGAGATGGCACCCAGCCGGCCGGACTGCACGACCCAGGGGACAAAGCAGACAAAGGGGACAAGGCGGGGACAGAAAACGCTGGCAGCGGATCCACCCCGCCGCCGTCAGCGCCGGCAGCGCCAGGTCAGACGCCAACACCGTCGACTCAGGTCCAGCTGCCCGACCAATCGGTGCGAACCGCGGCCAATGGCGCACTCGCGCAGGCCGGACGCGCGGTGCTCTCCGGTGACAGCATCGACGACGCGTTTGCAGGGGCCAATCTTCAGTTGCCGCCGCTGGGTTCGCCGGTGAGTTCACCCATGGCACCCTCGCGGCTGCAATTCGGCGATGTGGGCCAATACACCGATCATCGGGTCATGGCTCTAGACAAAGACCATGTTTGGCTCAATGGCCAGGTCACGCCGATTGACCAGCTCGACACTGGCCCGAATTTCTTGGGGTGGACACGCGTGTCGGCCCCAACAGCGACAACGGTGACTTCGGCGGCCGTCGCCCCGGCACCGGCCGTGGCGCCCGCACCGGCGCCGCCGACCACTTAAGCGAACTTTTACTGCAACGTGAGGGAGTACCGTAATGACCGTGAATGAGCAGGCCTTGCAGGTCAACACCGATGACCTGATCCGATGGGCGATCGCCCACGAACGCGCCGCCGAGGCGTGCGGGCAGGCCCGTGCTGACCATGCCCGCACCGTGGCTGCGGCCGAATCGTGGGGACCGCTGTTTTACGAGGCGCGTCGTGCTGCAGTGGCCGCGGTCAACGACCGCGAGACCGCATTGCGCGACCAACAAGAGCGGCACGGGGCCATGGCGCAGCAGCTTCGCGCCGCCGCGGCGCGCATGGCGGAGATGAACGCTGACAACCGTGCCAATTTGACGATTTCCACGGATTAGCAACATGTCTGAAGCGCCGTCGACCGACTACGACACCGTGGTGTTCGAGGTCGCAAGCCGCGATGAGTCGATCGTGGTGGCGGTGGGCCGCAGCGGCAACTCGTTAGGCGTGGAGCTTCAGGCGGCGGCGATGCAGCTCAGCGACGCCGAACTGGCTAACCGCATCATCAAATTGAACACGCTGGCTCATTTACGCTCGCAGTTGGCGCTGCGTCAGGAGTGGGAGGCTCAACACGTGACCGTGTCCAGTGCGTTGCCCACCAAGGATCAGGTTGCCAGCTATGAGGCCCTGATCGATTTCTGAGAGAACTCGTCGCAACGTCAGCTAGAACACGGAGGGAGGACCGCAGTGCTGCAGGTCGATGTTGCCGGACTGCAGAGTGCGGTCGCGGGGCTGGTCGCCGCCGCTAACAGCCTTGCCAGGCTCGGCGCGCAGTCGCCGGTGCACCCTCCGCTGGCCACCGATGAGACATCAACGAGCGTGGCTGCCCGCCTCAGTGAGCACGCGGCGGTGATGGCATCGCGAGCTGCTGACGGGTCGACGGTCCTTGCGGCCGGCGCCAAGGCGATAACCCAGTCAGCAGTCGCGTATGGGCAGATGGACCAGGCCAATCAAGCGGTGGTGAGCTTGCAAGGTAACCCTGCACCCTCCACGCCGGGCTTCACCCCGGCGGTGACGGTGAATCTTGTTGCGCCTGATGTGCCGATCGCCCCGCCGGGACCCCGCCCAGCCGAAACGACGGCGGCGATCATGGAAGCCGGTCAGCCCGCTGCCGGGGATGCGTTTGTGGCCGACTGTGCGGCACTGTCAGAAGGATTTAGCGCTGCCGCGCGATCGGCCCGCCGCGGGGCGGCCACGGTCAGTGAACATCTCAAAGGGGAAGCAGGACCGCGTATTTCGGCGGCGTTGAATCGTTACGCGGACTGGGCGCAGGAGATGGCCCGCCATGCCGACACCGTTGGAAAGCTCGCCGGCAGCCACAAGAACAGATTTACACAAGCCAAGCAGGCGACTCCGACGACCACGGAGTTCGCTAACCGTCACCGCGAGCTCCACAACGCGATCGCACTCAACAGCTCTTATCCCAGTCCGGGATCGGCGGCCGCGGTGTCTAAGGCACACACGAATTTGACCCAGTTAACGAACCACACCCAGGTTGTGGCCGCTGGCTACCACACCGGCGAGACGATACCGGAGGCTCCGCCGGGGCCACCGCCAGCCCCAGCAATCGTGGAACCTGGTGCCGGACAAGGGGACACCCCGCCGTCTCCAACTCAGCAGGGAGCGGATCCAAAACCGACACGCGATCACCCGGGCACCACCCACGCCGGCGACGTCGACCCCGACACCGACCCCGCCGGCCTCGACGAGAGTCTCAATGCAGGCGATGGTGATCCCGCCGCTAACCCGCTAGCGCCTGCGGGAACGGGTGCGATGCCGGGAATGGCCTCATCTTTGCCGCCGATGTTGACCGGCCTGCTGGGCGCCGGGGTCGGGATGGCCACCCAGATACCGCAGAAATTAGGCCAAGAGCTGCAGGGATTGGCCCAGCAAGCCACCCAGAGCGTTGCAGGTTTGGCACAAGGAATGGCAGGCAAGAACGGGCTGGACGACGCGGCCAAAATTGAGCCAGCAGACTCCCTGGGCAGCGGTGCCGGCGGAGGCGGTGGTGACGACGGCGCTACCGCCCCGGCGGCCAGCGGCGGCGCAGATCTCAAGCCGGCGGCTTCAGCGATCTCCGGAATGAGTTCCCCCACCTCGCCCCCGTTGGCGGGGGCCAGCGCCACCCCGAGTCCCACCGCTGCCGCCGCTGAGAGCGGTATGGGCGGCTCCCCAATGTTCATGCCCCCGATGGGGGGCATGGGCGCTGGCGCCGGGGCGGCCAAGCGCAAGGTAAAGGACCCGGACAAGTCGATCGAGATGCCATCGCGCCCTAATTCCGAGCCGATCAAAGGCGAACGGGGAGACCCAATTCGGCACACGGCCACCGTTGACGCCGCTGCCTACCCCAAAGACGGGCCGAAGCGCACGGTGACCGTTCGGTCACGCAGCCGACGCGTCGACCGCGACCCGGGCAGCGGTGATGACCAGTGAGCGTGAATGGGTGCGTCGGCTATCAGTCCGATCAGAATCTGGTCGCTGAAGTGATGGCCCAGCTCGATTCGGTGTCGATGGCCCTGCCCGACCTGCAGGATGAAATTGCGTCCGACGACGATGGTGAGGCCCCGTGACGGTGTACGAGTATGACGGCTACCAGGCGGATAAGAATTTAACCGCCAGTGTCATAGCGCGCATGGAACGGGTGTCGACGATGCTTTCCAAGCTGCTCGAGGAGATGGATGGCATCGACCTGGAAGCCATCGGCGGCGATGGCGACGTCGTGTTGTCGGTGAACTCCCAAGGACAACTCACCTCGCTGTCGCTGGCGCAGGGCTGCACCACCCGCTACTCACACGGGGCTTTGGCCGAGCTGATCAACACCACGATCGACGAGGCAGTCAACGCCGCGGCCGAGGAAACAGCGAGCGTGGGAGGCGGCCAAGACCAGGAAGCGCTCGACGCTGCTGTGCAAGCGTTCATCAATCCCGAAAGTGAGATCTGGACTGCCACCTGAGCACCGGTTTCGTCTTGGATTCGCGTCCAACGGTAGCCCGATGTCGCCGCAGGACAGTACGCTGATTGCATGAATCCGCAGGCAGTTGGGCAGCCGAGCTACCCCGCTGCGACCGGCGGCCCGCCCACCTCCACGAGTACGGTCGGTGTGCCGACCGGTGCCGCGGTGTTGCCACCACCGCCCAGCTACGTGCCACCCCCACAAGCTCCTGCACCGCCACCGGTGTACCGCAGACGCGGGCCGGGCTGGCTGGCGGTATGGGTAATGCTGGCGCTCGCGCTGCTACTGGCGTTAAGCGCAACGGTGATGAGTGCGATGAAGTTGACCGCATCAAACCCGGCCGCGACAACCACCACGGTGATGGCGCCACCCCCACCGCCGGTGAGCTACAGCCCGGAGCAAGTGGCGGCGGCCAAGAAGGAAGCCTGCGACGCCAGCGATACGGCGGACAAATCGATAATTGCTGCTCAAAAGAACTTCTTCGACGCTGCGCGAGACCGGCAATCGCCTCAATACCATCCTGCACTGGGCAACTTCCAGCTTGTGGTGATACTGGAGACGCAGTACATCCAACAGCATCTTCCGCCGGCTACCCCGAAGAACGTGCTAGACGCGACCAATGAATATGTCACCGCAGTAATTCGGTTGGTCGACGCCAATACCCGCGAGCTGTCCGACCACGATGCCCAGCCGTTCGTGTTAGCGCTTAGAAGTGCGGGAGATCGACTCGACAAGGTGTGTGAGTGATGCGAACCGATGACATTCTGCAGGTCATTCCCGCTGCGGCGGAGTCGGCGAACATGCTGACCGGTTCGGCAACGGTCGAGTTTGCTACGACCGTGCCCGAGCACGCGGCCCATGGCGCGGCGGCCACGGCAGCCGGGGGGGCTCACGCGGCTTCAATGTGGGCGCCGAGCGTGGCAGCAAGCGCAGGTGTGAACCAGCAAGTCGCGGGAGCCGGTGCCGCGCTGGCGCCACGCGGTGGAAAGGTGGCTCAACGCAACGATCAATCGTTGACCGCAGACCTTCAGACCGACAACCAGAACGCTCAGGACCTGACACCGGTGGTGAGCATATGACCGCCACCCTGCACTCGCCCCAAGCGGGGACACCGCTCCCACCCGCTTTCCCGCCACGTCAGCTTCCGCCACCGGCGGGGCCCGGCCGCGGGGCGGTGGGGGGCACGGCGGCGGCGCTAGTCGTTGCGGTCGGAGCCGCCGTCCTTGCCGCAGTAGCGTGGATGACGCCATCCAAAGTTCCCGTCAGTACGGTGGTTGCGCCGTGGTCACCACCTGCCCCGAGTTCCGACCAGGTGGCAGCCGCACGCACAAAGGCATGCCAAGTGTGGGGGATTACCGCGACAGCAATGGACGCGGCCACGAACGCGGTGGCCCACGCTCCAGCCGACTGGAATGACCCTGGCACCCAAGAGGCCTTGGCCAACGAGGCGCGGGTAATCCTGGTGGAAAGCGCATACCTGCGCCGTGAACTGCCCGCCGATACACCGGCAACGATCCGCTCAGGGATCGACGACTACCTTGCGGCCAGCTCGGACATGGAAAACGCCACCACGCATCGCAAGGGCAGCTTGCGAAACGCCGCGATCGGTCGTGCAAACACCGCAGAAGACAAGGTAAACGCCGCTTGCCGGTAGTGTGAGGAAGAGGGAGCCGTGGCGGATGTGCCCGCAACCAGTATCGCTGGGAACATCATCATCACCCCGGATATGGTGCCGCCAGCAGCAGAGCCGTTGGAGACCCAAGCGGCGCACTACGCGGCGTTGGCGGAGAAAGTCGGTGAGCTGCAGCAGCAGCTCAAAGCCGCCAATGCGATGCGCGAAGAGGCCGCACAATCGCCCGGTTGGGAAGCTGGGCACGAAAAGAATCGCCAATTGGCCGCAGACTACGGCCGGATGGTCGAGATATACAACGCGGCGGCAGATTATTTCAACGGAGTCGCTGGCGTTTACCGCGACGCGCAAACCGCCCAACGGAACGTCTTGATGAAAGCCAATGCTGAACTGTCGCAGGCCAAGAACGCGATACAACAGCAGGAGATCGCGGCGCGCTGGCACACGCACGCCCGAGCCCTGACGACCAGCGCGGTAGGAGCCGCTACAGCCAAGGCCGGAGTTTTCGAGCACACTGCAGGCACCGATATCACGGCTCTTACCTCACGCCTAGGCGGTCCGGCACCTCAAGACCCCGTCTTGCCCCATAGCGGCGGAGGCGGAATAGCCGTACCCACAGGCAAAGAGGGCTCCGGACTAGGTGATGACAACGGCGACCCCGCGAACCCCAACGGCACTGGCAATCCGCAGGGAATAGGTAATGGGCACACGCCGCGCCACAGTGGTGCAGCGAAGGGCGAGGACGGCGAGCCGGCGACGACGGGACCAGGATCCACTCCTGCGGTGATGGGGAGCCCTTATCCGGGTGCCGGGCAGATGCCGATGCCGGGTGGTGGTGGCAGCGGGATTCAGTCTGTTGGTTTCCCGCCGGGGTTGACGTCGATGACGGGGGGACTTGGATCGATGCCCGGTGGGGGTGGCATGGGAGGCCTGGGCTCTGGTGGGGGCTTGGGCGGGCTGCCCGGCGGTATGGGGCAGCTGCCCGGTACTCAGGCTGCCGGGCTGGGGAACCTGCCCGCTAATGCCGCACCAGCAGCCGGGGCACCGGCACAGTTGGGACCGGCGTTCTCCCAAGGACTTTCAGCCGGATCGGCGTTGGGGTCGCTGCCGCCTGCGACCGGCACTGGAACGCCGGCCGCAGGGCAAGCAGCCGCAACTCCAGCGGCAGGGCTGACTTCGGGTGCGGGCGTTCCTTCGGCCGGGTTGACAGGAGCAGGTGCGACCCCTCCGGCAGTCAGCCCCGCAGCGCCGGGGCTTGCCACGTCTGGCGGGCCGACGAGTGCTGCACCGGCGGCGATGATGCTTCCGCCCCCGGGTATGGGCGCTCCCGCGGCCCCCGTAGCTGCGGGTGGCGCAAGTGCTGCAGCCCCCGTCGCCCCTGCTGGCAACACGGCCACACCGGGTGGCTCCGCGCCGACAACCGGGCCGGCAGCTGGATCGACGGTCGGATCGGGTGGGGCGGTGGTTGTGCCGGCAAGTGTTGTCAGCGCCGGAGCTGGCGCCCGCAACCGTGGACGACCGGAGTCAGCCGAACTGGCAACCGCAAAAGTGTTGGCGCGCAAGCTCCGTCGTGACAGCGACATTGTTAATTACGCGTGCATTGAGTGGGCCGTGGGCGTATTTCGCCGCGAGGCTGGCGGGGCCACCGAGTGCGTGGTGATGTCCAACGAAGGCTTTGGTTACATTCCGCGGGGAGTGTTCTTGCCACGTACTGCCCGTCTGTTGACGGCAGATAAGTTGGTAGACAACCAATTTCGGGAAGGCTGGTTCGGGTCATCCGATCCTGCCGAGGTGCTAGCCGAATATGCACGGCTGCGCGGCCGCGGCGGAACGCATCTGGTTGCCATGGCAGTAACCGCGGACAGCCCCTACGGTCGGGTGCCAGGGGTCGAATACGCGGTTTGTCAACGCGAATTCGATGACGGTGCTTACATCCGCCCGATTCTCGACGATATGCATATGCATCGTCTCGAAGCGTTGCACCCGGAGGTGTATGCCCGGGTTCAGCAGACGACCTCCACTGAACCTGAGACGCGCATGGTTGAAAATCAGGTCGTTGTGCCGCTGGCTGTGCAGATGATCGAAGCTGTGAAGATGTCGGGGGAGATGACGCTCGATCTGCGGCAGATGTGGGATGTGCTGGGCACCGGCGACCACATCTCGGAGGAGGTATGGAACCAGTACCGGATCGCCTCAACCGTGTACTACGTGAACCTCAGCGCGAACCGGCCTCGGCCGGAGGCCTCCACAGGAGATCGCGAGCGTTATCAGGCGCAGTGGGTCACCGCACGCACGATGGAGTTGCTGCAGGGTTGGGAGCGGCGACCGGTCGACGTAGCGGATATGGTCTACGCTGCGGCGACGGCCTACCCATGGAGATTTTGGCACCAAATTTGAATTGTTATGGCGCGTGGTCGAATCCGAGCTCGGCTGCGGCGTAGCGTGAGGTGCCGCGGCGTGCGACGTGGGATGCAGTGATCAGGATTGACCGCCGAGCGCTGGCGAAAACCGTTATAGGAGCACGCCTTATAAGTACGTGGTAGCTGGGCCTCGATTTGGCGATCGAGGTGATGGCCGGATCGTTGGAGGAGAGACGCCGAGTCGTCACAGTGACGAAATAAGCGGTATTCGCTGGAAGCACCCATCCATCCACCGCCGCGGCCACGCGCGCAGGGTTGCCCGAGAAATTGGTGTCTGTTCTCACGCAATCTCGGGGACATTCTTATCGGATTGGGGGCAAGTTGCGATCGGGGATAGTACGTTGAGGGTCAGGAAATGAGCGCGGTGACGGCGGTCGTGGTCGTGTCAGCGAGCGCGATGCCGCCGATATTGCCGATGGGTTGGTCGAGGGCCGCGACAGGAAGCCACTGGATGAGCTCCGGTAAGACAACCCCTTTGGGTTGCAGCACTGTGACGATCATAGCCATTGTGCTGCTGGGGATTTCACCGGGAATGAAGGGGCAGATGATCACCTGGCCGGTGGCGGCTGCGAGGTGAATCGTGTTAGATAGTACGACAACGTACAGTTCCTGGTTGGTGTCGCGGCCTGGCGTGATGTCTCCGGGTGTGATCACAGGCCAGCGGCCCGGTTCGCCTGATAGACCTTCTCCGCGTAGGCGTCGATGTCGAGCGTTGGCACAGTGTGTGTTGTGTAGTTCTCGAGCGAGATTCGGAGATGCTCGTTGTGCAGGGCTCGTTCGATCATCTCTGAACGATTCAGCCCGGCCGCCTGGGCGTCCGCATCGGCCGCCGCCAGCACGGCCTCTTCAATCATTACGGACACTTTGGCTTTCGCCATACCATTTATCCTACTCTGAGCAGGACAGTTGTCGTGAGGGTACTCCGGCTGGTGGCGCCGACGCAGGTTGCGTTAAATGGTGCGAGGACGACCTACCACAGATTCAGCTTGCCAGTCACGGTTACGGACGGGCCCATGTACGCCGATGACGACGATTCGGGGCGCGAAACGGTGTACCTGCTAGGTTCGCGTGAGAATGCGCGCCGCCTCATGGCGGCCGTCGCACGGGATAGGGCCGTCGTCCCGGGCTGGCGAGCCTTACTAAGTCGATGGCCGAACTCGAGGAGATGGTCGGCGGCCAGGAGTGAGCTGCGATCCTGATGGGTAGGGCGACTTCGCTTTTGGGGCGGACTCCGATCGCTGGCGGTCAAGGTCCTGAAAGCCCGGTACCTGTAGCGATCTGGCGCCACTGCGGTGTTCTGGGTTTTCATTCAATTTGGACGTGCTGGTAGCGGGGGTGTAGCGGGGGGCGGTACGGTGCCGGTGTGCCGTTGAAGTTGGCGTCTAAGACGCAGGTTTCGGGTCATTTCTTTGTTCGGCGACGCTTGTCGTTTGCGTTGCTGCGCCGTTCGGTGAGCATGGAGATCAATCCGGTTCGCTGGCACCGCACGCTGTTGATGTTGTCGGCGGTGTTGGGTGTGGTGCTCGTGGTGGGGGCGTTCGTGTACGGGTGGTTTCGCCCGGCGGGGGTGATCGACGACTCGTCGAAGATCGTTGCTGATCGTTCGTCGGGGGCGTTGTTTGTGGTGGTCGACAAGCGACTGTATCCGGCGTTGAATCTGGTGTCGGCGCAGCTGATTGCTGGGTCGCCGGATCGGCCGACGTTTGTGGCATCGGGGGAGATTGCGAAGTGGCCCAAAGGGCCGACGGTGGGGATCCAGGGCGCTCCGGTGGAGACACCGGCGGTGGTGTCTCCGCAGGTTTCGCGCTGGGCTGTGTGCGACACGGCGCCGACGACGGTTGGTGGTTCGCCGTTGGTGACGGGCATCAATGGGCAGTTGTTGCTCGGGGAGGCGGCGGGAGAGCTCGCCGGCAGCGAGGCCTTGTTGTTGTCTTATGGGCCGCAGGTACACCTGGTGACTAATGGTGTTCGGATGCCGATTGATCTGTCTCAGTCCGCGGTCGCCGGGCCCCTGGGGATTGCGCCCGGGGCGCAGGCGACGGGGATGTCGCGGGCCCTTTTTGACGCGTTGCCGGCGGGGGGACCGCTGGCTGTTCCCGCGGTGCCTGGCGCCGGTGGGCCCGGTCAGGTGGATTTGGGGGCGGGGGTTGTTGTCGGTGCGGTGGTGGCGAGCCGGGATGTGGCTGCACAGTCGGACCGCTTTTATGTGGTGCTGGCAGATGGGGTTCAAGAGGTCTCGCCTGTGGTGGCTTCGATGCTGCGCCAGCATGATTCGTTTGGTTTAGCCACGCCGCCGCAGATATCGCCGGATCATTTGGCGCATATTCCGCTGCGTCATGTTCTTGATGTGGATTATTATCCGCGGTCGCCTGTGCGCCTGGTTGATGCGGGCAGTCGGCCGGTTTCGTGTGTGGCGTGGCAGTGGAGTGTGAGCGAGCGTCAGGCGCGGCTCGCGGTGATTTCGGGTCGGGGGTTGCCCATCCGCGCGGATCAGCGGGCGAAGATGGTGCCGTTGGTGGGTGCCGGCAATGGCGGGGTGCAAGCGAATCAGGTCTTGGTCGGTGATGGTGCATCGACGTTTGTTAGCACTACTGGTCAGGCATTGGATTCGCCTGCGCGCGAGACGATGTGGCTGACTAGCTCCACCGGGTCGCGCTATGGTGTGCCGTTTGACGACAATAGCGTGCAGGCGTTGGGGCTGGTGTTATCTCAGGTTCGTCCGGCGCCGTGGTCGATGCTGCAGGTGTGGCCTGCGGGACCGGAGTTGTCGCGGGCGGCCGCGTTGACGGTGCATAGCCCGTCGGACGCGGTGGCTGTGTTGCCGACGAAGACCAACGTACGGGCCGGCGGATAGGAGGGGGAGAAGGTTGTCGACGATTCGTTTCAGCCCGTCTCGGCGGCTGAGGGCGCCCAAAGTTGATGGCGGCATGCAGTCGGTACGCGATTCTCCGATCGCGCCGCGCCGGTTGCCGATGACGAAGGCGCAGATCATTTTGCCTGCAGTCATGGGCGCGGCGTTTTTGGGCATGATGGCCATGATCTTGACTCAACCGGGGCTGCGCTCGGGGCCGATGAGTTTGTTTTCGTTGTTTGTGCCGGTGATGATGATTGTGTCGTTCGCCGGGGTGTTTATGCAGGGCCGTTTTGGTGGCGGTGATAAGGCGTTGTCTCCGCAGGCGTTGGAAGAAGAGCGCCGTGCCTACATGGACGAGCTCGACCAGACACGTGATGTGATTCAAAGTGACGCCGAGCGTCAGTTCGCCAATTACCAGTTCTTGCATCCCGAACCGGCGATGCTGCGTGGGTTGGTCGGGTCGCCGCGGATGTGGGAGCGATCGGGTTCTGCTGAGGACTTGGCGATGCACTTTGGTTTTGTCCGTTTCGGAACCGGTACTTCGGATTTGGCGAAGAAGCTGGCTAAGCCTCGGTTGGGGGAGTCGGCCGATTATGAGCCAGTCTGCTATGACGCGCTGCGCAAGTTTTTGTTGGAGCAGTCCAAGATTAGTGGGATCGCTAAACCGCTGTCGCTCAAGGTGATTCCGCTGATGACGTTGGTGGGTGAGGATGGTCCGGACACAGTCCACGGTGTGGTGCGGGCGATGATTTGTCAGGCGGCCTGCTTCCATTCACCGCAGGACTTGAAAGTCATGGTCGTCACCGACGAACCAGCACGATGGGATTGGGTCAAGTGGTTGCCGCATTGCCAACACGACAAGCTCTTTGATAGTGGCGGGCCGTTGCGAATGGTGTGGACGTCGCCGACGGCGATGGATGCGGCGGTTGGTCACGAATTGCATGGCGCTCGAAAGAATTACGGGGACCCTGGCGCCGCGGACGGGGTACGTCCGCATTGGCTTGTGATCAACGACCAGCTCCGTGTGGATAGTGAATGGGACACGTTGAATCGCAGGGGCGTTGGGGGGGTCGCGGGCGTGACCTTTGTGCGTGTAGTGGTCAAGGAGGGCGCGGCGGATGACAACTGAGTTCACATTGCATGTCAAGCGCGACGGGGCATATGACGAGGAGGGGTTTTTCGCGCTCCCCGATACGCTGGACACGGCGTCCGCGGTCGCGTTTGCGCGCAAAATGGCTAGATACCATGCAGATTCGCGGGTAACGCAAAGTTCGACTGCCGCCGCATCGAAGGTCGTGGATCTGTATGAGATTCTCGGCCACGCTGATCCGGGCGATATCGATGTGGAGGAGGCCTGGGCGGCGACGCGGCTGGGTCCGCCGCTGCAAGACGACGAGGGCGAATTGCAGTGGGGTCGGGAGTGGATGCGGTTCCCGATCGGTATTGATCCACGCAATGGACAGCCCGTGGCCCTCGACTTGAAGGAGACTCACGAGTTCGAGGGGATGGGCCATCACGTCGTCGTCGTCGGCACGACTGGGAGTGGTAAATCGGTGTTTTTGACGGCGTTGATTACGTCGGCGTGTTTGACGCATTCGCCAGACTCGTTGAAGGTCGCGGTGTTTGACTTTAAGGGTAGTGCGTTGGCGCATTTGGTGGCGGGATTCCCGCACTGCGTCGCGGCGATGAGCAACTTGCGTAACGATCGCCTGTGGATTGTGAGGATGGAAGATGTCCTCTACGGCGAGATGGAGCGCCGCAAGTCTTGGCTTGACCGGGCTGGGGTCAGTGACATCGCTGAATATGAGTATTTGCGCATTCACAAGAAGGAGAAGTTGCGGCCGATGCCGCACCTGCTGCTGATTGTCGATGAGTTCACGCAGATGTTCGCTGAACATGACGGAGCCAAAGCGGTCATGGACGAGGTCGGCCGCCAGGGCCGCTCGCAGGGGCTTCGCCTCGTGATGGGGTCGCAGCGGCTGGGCCACCAGATGCAGGGCGGCATCATGAGTAACATCCCGGTGCGGGTGGCGCTGCGAACTGTCGGCGACACCGATTCCCACGAGGTGTTGGGTAGCGATGAGGCCAATCATCTGCCCAAAAAACCTGCTGGGGCTGGGCTTTTGAAGGTAGGTGCCAACAAGAACCTGACGAGGTTTCAGACGGCGTTCGTGCTCAAGAGCTATGTACCGCCCCAACGGGCAGCAGCTGCTGCGGCCAGGCAGGAAGCCGGTTACCTTGAGCCACAAGAGTTCCAGGCGGTCGGTATGCCTGCTCTGCAGATGGCCCGCGACGGCGAGGGCGAGCAGACCAAAATCCCGGAACCACGCGCCATCATTGGCGCCGATGGCCGCACCGTCAAACAGGTGCAGGCAACGGTGGATTGCTTGAATCGGCTGAATCTTCCTCCACTGCAAGCGATGTGGCTGCCGCCGCTGCAGCCGGTCCCCTGCTGATGAGCTGGTGCGGCGGTTGCGGGGCCAACCGTGGGATGTCGACTATGGCTCGGCCCAAAGCGAGCTCTCGAGGCTGATGTTTCCGGTCGGGATCGAAGACAGGCCGCGCGACCACCGCCAGCTTGTCTATGCGCCCAATCTGGCCGAAGGTAACTGCGCGGTCATTGGTATGGGGCAATCGGGTAAGACGGTGGCCATCGCGACGATGATCTCGGGTGCCGCTTTGTTGTATCATCCTCGGCGGCTTCAGTTCTACGTCATCGCACTCAGCGGGCCGGACCTCAACCTGGTAGCTGGTTTGCCGCACGTCGGTGGTTTCGCACGCGAGGTGGACCCCGAGCAGGTCAAACGAATCATCGCCGAGATGCTGGCGCTGATCGATCAGCGCGAGCAGGCGTTCACCAAGCTAGGTCTGACGCTAACCAAGCTGCGTGAACGCAAATTTGGCGGCGTGCCAGGTGAGGTGCCTCAAGACTCGTTCGGCGATGTGTTTTTGGTGATCGATGGCTGGCCAACGTTTGTGAAGAACTGGGAGCTGTTGGTTTCTGACGTGGAACGAATCTTGGCTAAAGGACCCGATGTTGGGGTGCACGCCATTGTGTCGACCAGTGGCTGGGTGGCCAACAAATTCCCGTCAGGAATGACCAAGAATTTCACCAGCAACGTGGAGCTCAAGCTCGGTGACAACGATGACATGACGGTCAACAATGTGAAGGTCGCGCGCGACGTTCCCTTCGGGGAGCAGAAGATGTTCCTCGACGAAGAGGACGACACTGGCGGTGAGGTCGAGCAGGTCAACGTGGTCAAGATCAGGGGCCGCGGCACGACGATGGAGGGGTACCATTTTCAGGCCGGGTTACCGGAGATAACCGTGCAAGGGCGGCGCGCCGACGTGGCAGCAGCCGTTGAGCCAATTCAGCGGCTCGCTGGACCTGACAGTGCGGCCGCGCGGGTACGGATGCTGCCCAAAATCGTCGGTATCGACGAGGTCTTCGCGCAATGGGAGCAGCGTGAGCATGGGCCGGGTGGGGTCGACTGGAGTGGTGTCGTGCCGTTCGGGATTTCAGAAATCGGTTTGGAGCCGGCGGTCGCGAACTTCGCTGCGACCCCGCATCTGCTGCTTACCGGTCGGCCTGAATGTGGATTGTCGAGCGGGTTGGCCACGGTGGCCCAAGCTGTGATGCGGGTGTACGGGCCCGAGCAGGCCCAGATCTATGTGGTGGACCCTCATAATGAGTTGCTGCGCGTGGTCGAAGGTGAACATTTGGGCGCCTACGTTTTCCGGGAGGACCAGGTGCGTGCCTTGGGTGACAGCCTGGGGGCGATCCTGACTGAACGTATGCCGATGACAGACCTAAGCCAGGCGGAGTTGGCTGCGGGGACGCGGCGTTGGAGCGGGCCAGAGATCTTTGTCTTCATCGATCGTGAAGAGACCCTTGCTAGTTGGGACACTGGTGGGTTCGTGGCAGGAACCGGATACCCGTTGGGCCCGCTGGCGCGGTTTATTGCGCGGGGTAAAGAGGTCGGCCTGCACCTGGTCGTGTCGCGGCGGATCGCTCAGTGGGGCCGCACGCTGACCAATCCGATAATCGGGGAGTTGCTCAAGGCCAAAGCACCTGTCGTGGTAATGGACGGCGACCCTGATGAAGGGCCGATCGTCGGCAAAACGAAAGCCGTGCCAGCTGACCCCGGTCGTGGCCTGTACGTCACTGACCGGATGGTGGCGCCGGTGCAGATCGCGTTCCCGGCGAGCGCCCATTGAGCGAGGATGACCCCGCGTGGCTGCTCGTCCACGCGGTGGAACAAGCCCGCTTAGAACAGGGGTTGTCCAAACATGATCTGGCACGCCTGGCGCGCGTGGCGCGGCCTACGATCTCGCGGCTGATCAACCATGGCATGGTCCCGTCTCGTGCGGCCACGCTGGATAGGATCGGCTCGGCGCTGGGCTGGGAGGCCGGGACGTGTGCGGCCTTGTTGGCCGGCCAACCCCTACCGGGTCCACGCGCGCCGGTGACTCGCTCGGCCCAGCTCGTCGCAGCGCGGCTCACCGAGATTGCCGAGGAGGCGCGGTCGGCCGCCGGTGCTGCCGAGCAGTCGATTCTGCGGCTGAAAACCATCGAGGAGCGTGCGCGTGCGGCTGCGCAGTTCGTGCTGGGCGGTTCAGTAGCTGATTAAGCGGTCGATCTGGACCGATTCATGCGTCGGCATGGGCCTTTGTCGCTCGGTGATGCGTGGCGGTATTTCGCCAGGTGAGCGGCGCCGTAGAGGGTGTCGGGAAACAGGGGGTGTTGCCTTGTGTGGAATGTCGGAGGTTTGGTTGCCGGTGTCCCTGGGGGCGGTTATCGTCGCATCAAACGGCGGCTTTATTGCTCGTGGGGCGAATGGGATATGTGGACAGGGGTGGGATTGCAATGATGTTCATTGAGGCGCCGGCGCTGGCGGCGCAGGCAGCATCAGAGGGCGCAGGCGGGGCGACCACGGCGGCCACTCTTGCCGCTGGGGCACCAGCGATGGGCGCTGTGCTGCCGATGGGCGGCGAGGAAGTGTCGGCAATGTTCGCTCAAGCTATCGCCGCGCACGGCGCGCAGTTCTTGGCGGCAGGTGCTCTAGGTGTGGCTCAGCGGGAGGCGTTCGCAGCCACCGTGGCTACGTCGGCGGCCACCTACACCGCTATGGATGCGGTCGGCAAGGCGCTGCTGTCGCTGTAGCGCGGCGGTGCACTGATGTACTGGGGTATCCCACCAGAGATCAACGCATTTCGGTTGACCAGGATGGGCGCGGGTCCAACGGCGCACGTCCCACAGATCACCGCCTACACGGCTGCTGCGGCCACGCACTTCGAGCAAGGGATGCAGCAGTCGGTGACCGCGATCGCGACCGCGCCGGTTTTCCAGGGCTCTGGCGGAATGGGGATGCTCGATAGTGCCACGCCGATGGCGGCCTGGCAGCAGACCGCCGGGCTGCATGCAGAGACTGCGGCGGCCACCATCCAAACTGGGTTGACTGCGTACAGCGCGGCCGTGTCCGCGACCATTCCTCATGAAGTGGTGGTGGCCAACCGGGTCCGCGAGGCCACTTTGGAATCAACAAATTTCATGGGGATCAACACCCCAGCGATCGCCGAGGCGAATGCTGAATATGGGGAGTATTGGTCGCAGAACGCCGGGGCCATGGTCGGCTACTTGGGCGCTATGGCCCCTGTCGTGAGCGCGCTGACCGTTCCCTTGCCGACGTTGCCTGATATGAGCAATCCGCTGGGGGCGACGGCCGGCTTGGCAGGGTTGGTCGGCGACGGGGTTGGTGCTGGCGTGCAGGCCTTAGGGTCGGGCATTAGCGCCGGTGGGGGAGTGGTGTCGGCTGGCAGTGGGATCAGCACAGGCGTGGCCACTGGGATCTCGAGCGGCGTGTTCAACGGCACGGGAGCAGGCGTGCAGGCCGCAGGGTCGCCCACTGGTGGGCAAACCCCGGCACCGCAGCCAGCGACCACCGGCACGACCGCGGGGCAGGGCGTGCCCGCAACGACGGGCACCGGCCAGGGCGTCACGAGTAACGCGCCGCAGGGAAAAGCTCCACCGTTGCAGGCGGGTCAAGGCGGTCAGCCGCCCCTGGAAGAGTCTGGACAGTCGTTGCTCGGCCAACTCACCCAGGCGCCAACCGAAATGATGAGTTCGCTCAGTTCACCACTGGAGTCACTGGGGCAGCTCCCGTCGAGTGCCAGTGGCCAACTAAGCGGCCTGATGGGCCCGTTGTCGGCGCTGACCGGTGGAATGTCCGGTGGATTGGGTGGGCCCCCAGCCGGGGGAGCACCGGGATTCAGCGCAGCCAGTGCACCGTGGTCGGGACTAAGTGGCGCCAACGGCGGCTTCGCCGGGGGCGCGTCAGCGGTTGCCGCGGCGTTGACGAAACCGTCTGCTGGCGGGCTAGGTGGGCCTGTGGGCGTGCCGGGCGGCTGGTGGGCCGACGTGGCTGATGGCGCTGAAACAGACGAGCAACCGGCTGCGGGACTGCGAAGCGGCGCGGCAGCGGGCAGAGGAGCCATGGCGCCCGGAATGTATGGACCCATGGCGGCAACGGGGCGCTCCGGACGCGGCAGTGAATATGCCGATGTCAGCGAGCAGGATAAGACGATCACGCTACCGGCCTCCGCGCATGCGGCGCCGGTGCTCACGTCTGAGGGCGTGGTCCACGTCGGGCAGGGAGGATAACTCCCGGCAGGGGCCCGGGTCATTGCTGAACTGATCGAACCAGCGGTAACCACTTGCTAGTGAAGGAGATACACCATCATGGCGTTGAACGCCGATGTCGCCCAGATGCTTTCGGGCGCAAGTCAATTGTCGAACATTCAACAAGAGGTGCTGTCGGCGTTGGGCCGTTATGTCACCATGAACCAGAACCTCACCGGTACTGGGTTTAGTGGTGATGCGGCGCTGGCCTCCATGGCCACCACCGAGGACATCAACCGGACCGGCCAACAGGTCAGCCAGCGGTTTCAGAGCGTCATCGACATAATGAAGCGCTCGGCGCACCAGTACCAAGAAACGAACGCGCAGAACCGCGCGGCGCTGGGCTCCATCCAGTCGACCTGACCGCGGCCAATCTTTCAGACATCGAACGACTTTCAGAGGAGAATGGTTATGGATTCAATGCGTTACGACCACGCCATGATCGCCGATCACGTGTCGGCCCAGGCGCAGCTGGTCGCTCACATGAACGATCTGCGTACCCGGGCCATGGGAACAATCAACCAGGTCGCCACAGTCTGGACGCAGCATGGTTCTGACGCTGCCCAGGTCGCCATGCACGAGATCGATCAGGCGTTCCAGGCGGTGTTCACCACGATCGAGCGCCATGGACAGGCCCAGGGGCACGCGTCGACGAATGCGCTGGGCACCGACCACGCGGTCCAGGCTGGTTTCCGGGGCTTGTGACCGAGACCGGAACCGCGGTTGCAGCGCGGCTGTCGACCACGTCGGAAGGTTTGTGGTTGACAGCCGCGCTTTGCGGTGTGGCTCAATTGCCACCTGCCCTCAAGATCCGGCCCATTGGGGCGGTGCAGGCCACCATCGCGGCTCACCCCGGGATGGAGGTGCTCGAAAACGCGGGGATTTGTCAGGGCGGCGAGGTTGACCCCAGCGTGGCCTCTTGGGTGCGGGCCTTGGGGCGTCCCGACGTCGAGATTGACGTGACGATTACCCGCCCCGAGATCCGACCGGAGCGGCTTGAAGGCCCACCAGCGGTCTTCACCGCCCCGGAGGACGCGATTGAGGCCGCCGAGGCGCTGGCACGGTGGTACGCCCAGCGGCCTCCCCAGCGAGTTGTGACATTGTGCCGGCGCGATAACGCGTGGGTGGCCGCCGCGCGGCTCTGGCGCCCGGGCCAAGACACCAGCGATGAGGTTGTGGTCACCCCGCTGGGTGGGACCGAGATCGCGCACGTCGTCGTCGACACGATAGGGCCGGCCGACCCGGCCCAATTCCACGGCATCAATAGCGAAGCAGCGGTACTCAATACAGTTCTGTCGGCCTGGCAGGCCAACCCCGCCATCGACATCATCGCGGGCCTCGTAGAGGTTGGACTTTCAGTTCCCCAGGCGCGGCTAGTCGAAGCGGTCGCCGACCGGGGCACCACCCGCGCGGTTATCGGCGCGGCCGAATTCTCTATCAGTGGCCCGGCGCGGGCGCCGATGGCGGTGACCGTGGCTGACACCTTGATCGGCCGCGTCGTTGTCAGCAACAGCGTTGGTCCTGACGGCAGGCAATGGACCACACTGCTGCCCGGCGCCGATCACGCAATCCACACGGCTGTGGTCGAGCTGCTCGAAACTTTGCCCTCGGGACGCGGCTGGGCGACTCATCAGCGGACATAAAATTTCGATACAGGCGAATATGGTGTCCGTTGTAGACGGATGAAAACCGTGGTTGTTACTGTCGCGCTGTGGCCAAATTATGTGGCGCTAAGCGAAATTCGAATACGTCTGGTGACGAGGGGACACGGTATGACAAGTCCGCATGAGCGTGAGGAACGCGACTTTTTCAATGGCCTGGCGGCAGGTCCGCCGCCCGAGACGCAGCCCGCGCCAGGCGCAGTTGAGCCCAGCCATCCCAACAACAGCGGCGAACCGACGAGCGATGATGGGCGGCCGCGGTTTTCACCCCCGGAGGCCGCTCTTGGGCTCCCCGCCCAGGATGCGACGCCGGCGCCGTCTTCGGCGCCCCAACAAGCCCCGGGTTGGCAGCCGCCGCGGTTTTCGCCCCCGGAGGGCACCTTGGCACCCCAGGGCCAAGACACCCCTCCGCCACCTCCGTGGGCGCAGCAGGCCGGTCCCCATCAGCAGGGGACGCCCAGCGAAAGCTACGGTTCCTCAAGTCAATTGGGCCGCCCACCGCAGGGAGTGTCGGAGGCGGCGCTCGGTGGGCGTCACGGCGCACCGCAGCCAGCCGGTCACGCAGATCCCAGCCAGGTTGCGCGTCCGTATCCGCCGGCAGAAGAACATGGTTGGCGTGCGCCAACACCCCAACCGTCGCCTCGCACCGCGGGCACGCCACGGTCTTCGGACGCGCTGCGAGAGCACCTGCGCGCCACGGACTTGATTGCCCCACACAAGGAGGCGCCATCCAAGGGGTGGCGCAGGGCGTTGCTCAAGGTTTCTGGTGGGCTGATTAACGTCGGTGAGTCCAGCGACGAGCGCACAGTGCGTGGCCTCAAGGCTGCGATCGGGGCCAATTTGCGTGGCACTTATACCGTCGTGGTGCTTGGTGGCAAGGGCGGTTCGGGCAAGACCGCGATGACTGTCGCGACCGCCAGTGAGTTTGCACGCAATCGTAACGACCAAGTGGTCGCTGTCGACGCCGATCCGGCACAGGCCGCAAATTTGGCGGCTCGGGTGGATCCCAAGGCGTCATCGCTGCGTGCGATTAACGACGACCTTAATCTTCATCGCTACGCCGATGTTGGGGCCTTGACGGGCCACAACCAAGTTGGTTTAGACGTTGTGGCTTCCCCGCGCCATGGAGGCGCTCGCGGGGAGGGGTTGACCGCTGATGAGTTCAGCAAGGGCCATATGCGTCTACAACGGTTCTACAGTGTGCTTTTCGTTGACTGCGGTGTCGATCTCGAACACGAGGTGATGAAGGGTGTGTTCGAGCGCGCCGATGCGGTGTTGATGGTGGCCTCGGCCGTCCCGGACGGCGCCGAAGGCGCGAGCACCAATTTCGAGTGGTTGCGCGACGAAGGCTATCACCAGTTGCTGTCGCGAACAGTGTTGGTGATCAACCACATTCGCCCGGCGCGCAATCGGAAGGATCGTAAGGAGGCGGCCAAACTGGTCGCCACACTCAGGGAGCATTTCGGGAGCTGGGTCAAAAACGATCGCATTATCGAGGTACCCTTTGACCCCCACATCGCCTCGGCGGGCGAGTTGGACCTTCGAAGGGTCAACCCTAAGACCGCCAGGGCGGTGCTTAAGACCGCCGCCGCATTGGCGGCAGGGTTCTCGACAGCGGCCGATGCCCGATGACCACCGCCAATTCCGCACAACAGGCGCCGGAAGTCCCTCGGCTGTGCAAGGTTCATTTGCTGGTCGGGGATGACACGCTCATCGATTACGTCCTGCCTGCTGGGGTGGCGTTGATTGCGGTGATCGAGGACCTCATCCCGCGGGTCAATGCGATTCTCAAAGATCGCGGGCGGGCACCTCTTGATGACACGTTGACCTTTCAACTGTGCCGTGCAGACGCCACTCCGCTCGATCCGCAGCGATCCCTTGATGACAGCCGTGTCTACGACGGGGACTTGTTGTGTCTCTTGCCTACTGACGCCACCGAACGCTTCGCACCTGTCATTGAGGAGGTGTCGACGGCGCTGGCTCGTTCAGCACGCCAGCAGTTCGCCACAGTCGATGTCACGGTCGCGCGTCGGGTAGCCGGGGGGCTTTTCGCAGCGCTGGTCGCGTGGGCCGAGGTGATGTTGGCGCAGTTGTGGTGGCAACAGCACGGCTGGCTGCCCGCGGCGGTGTCGTGGGGATTAGCCGCCGTTTTCTTGGTGTCGGCGAGGGCGGCGACGCGGGCACGAGATGAGCAGCGACGCCGATCGGCGGACTTCCTGGTGTGGTCGGCGCTGATTTGCGCCGGTGCAGGCGCGGCGATGTCGGTGCCGGGACCACCCGGTGGCTGGCATGTGGTGGCCGCGACGGCCACCGTGTTGGCCGGCGTGGCGGCATTGACGATGCTGACCGGCCGCTATCTGACTGTGTTTGCGGGGATGGCTGTGGTCGGGTTATCTGCGGGCGCGGTGGCGGCGATCCACGCCAGCGGTTGGCGAGTGCTGCCAGCGCATCTGGCGGTCGTCTTCTTGGTAGCGGACCTGGTGCTAGTGACGTTTGCAACCAGCATCGGGATCGTGGGGGCCGGAGTGCCCGGGCCATGGTTTCCTTCGGTCACTAACCGGGGGGTGTTTGAGACTCGAGAAGGCGCTGCCCTAAACACGGTGTCGCCGGTGGAGCGTCCGGGCAATGAAACCGTTGAGCAGATCGCGACGTGGGCTCGGCGCGGCACCGCCATCGTGACGGGTCTGCTGGCTGGCGGCGCTGTGGTGTTGGTGGCGGCCGCGCGCTATGCAGTGATGCCCGAAACTGGCGGCGGGTGGCGGTTTTTGGCATTCACGTTGGGGATTTGCGCAATCTTTCTGCTCCGGGCGCGCTCGTTTGTTGATCGCAATCAATCGGTGATGCTGGCCGTTGGTGCGGTCGTCGCGGTAGCGGTGGTGATCGGACGATACGCAAGCGCTCCCAACCCGGCTTCGCCGGTTGTCACCCTGATATGTGTTGGCGCAGCGCTAATGTTGGCCGGGGCGGGCCTGCTTGGAGCGCTGGTGGTGCCCAATGCGCGGATCAGCGCACCGGTAAACCGCGCCGTCGAAGTCAGCGAGTACATTCTGCTGATTTTCGTTGTGCCATGGGCGATCTGGCTGCTGAATCTGCTGTGGGTGGTACGAAATGCGGTCCACGGCTGATGATTAAAGCCGTGAGTACGCTGGGCGCGATCGGGCTCGCCGCAGCACTGGTTGCCGTATCTGGCGGCGTGGCCGGCGCGATTGATCCCCCGGTGGTGCCGCCTGGGCCACCCCCGCCCGATCCCGCACCCGGGCCGGATCAGCCGATGCGCCAGATCGCGGCGTGCACAACAACCGGCGTGTTGCCCGGCAGTGATTTGCGTGAGTTGCCCGCGGCGCTGCAGCTGATGAACATGCCAGAAGCGTGGAAAGAATCCACCGGTGTTGGCGTGGTCGTCGGGGTTATCGATACCGGCGTGGCTGCACAACCTCGGCTGCCGCACCTAGTTTCTGGCGGGGACTATGTCATGGGCCCGTTTGGCGACGGCTTATCGGATTGCGACGGGCACGGCACAGTAGTGGCTTCACTGATTGGGGCGGCGCCTTCAGGGCTCGCACTGGTCCCCAAGCCGGCGTGGGCGGCGCCTGCGGCCCCGCCGGCCGGGGCTCCGCCGCCGCGCGCGATTCCACCGCCACCGCCTCCGCCGACGGTCACGGTGACCCAAACGGTGGCGCCGCCGCCGCCACCACCGCCGCCGCCGCCGCCGCCCGACGAGCCATCATGGGTGGGTATGCCGCCGTCTCCGGTTACTCTCGGCCACGCTCGCGGGCCGGCGCCGCTGGAACCGTCGCCCGGTGGTGGTCCAGACGGGCTGATCGGCATCGCCCCAGACGCGGTGCTGCTGTCGATTCGCCAGACCGCGCAGACTTTCGGCCTGGTTGATCCCGGCGTGGTCGACAACCCCGAGGATGTTCGCCGCGCCGGTGACATCAATTCGTTGGCTCGCGCGATCGTGCACGCGGCGAATCTGGGCGTCAAAGTGATCAACATCAGTGTGGTGTCGTGCATCTCGACAGCCAAGCCCCAGGATCAAAGCGCCTTGGCCGACGCGGTCCACTATGCCGCGGTTGACCGCGACGTGGTGATCGTGACCGCGGCGGGCAACGTTCATGCCCAGGGCTGCAATGGGCAAAACCCGGACCCATTACCGGGTGATCCCACTCGGGGGTGGTCGTCAGTCAAAACGATCGCCACCCCAGCATGGTTTAGCGACTACGCGTTGGCGGTGTCGGCCACCGATTCGACCGGCGTTCCCGCCAGCGGCGACGCCGCCTCATTGCACGGCCCGTGGGTAGGACTGGCTGCGCCGGGAGCCGACATCGTGGGGCTGTCGACGAGCGGGCAGGTGATCAACGGTTCAGTCGATGACGACAAGCTGCACCCTATCGCTGGTAGCTCGTTTAGCTCGGCGTTCGTCGGGGGAGTGGCGGCTTTGGTGCGGGCCAAATTTCCCAACCTGACAGCCCATCAAGTGATCCACCGGTTAGAGGCCACCGCGCACCCTCCCGCTGGTGGACGTGACAACGTGGTCGGTTATGGAACTGTGGACCCCGTTGCGGCGCTGACCTGGGATGTGCCGCCGGGTGAGACGTTTGCCCCCGGGGTTCAGCGCGCCCAGTTGAAAGTGCCGGCCCCGCCCCCGCCACGCGACGCACGTCCGGGCTGGGTCGCGATGGCCATCACCGGTCTCGCCGTCGTCAGCGTATTGGGACTTGCTGTGGGCCTGACCGTCTCGCGTCGCAGGGAGCGAATCTGATGAAGCAACGGTTTGTCTCGGCCCGTATCGCACCCCGCGCCGTGGTCACCGGCGAAGTGGTCGCAGGTCTGGTTGCGCTGGCACTGAGCGCCACGCTGGATTCGTGGCCGATCGCCGTCGCCAGCGGCGCCGCGACCGGACTGGTGATCTGTGTGCTGACCTTCCGGGAGCGCACCGTGTGGCAGTGGGCGTGGCGGGCCATGTCCTGGACGCGCCGCCGGGTGCGCAGACTCCAGCTGCCTCAACCGGTCGATGTCACCCTCAACGAGCACACAGTCGGTGTTGTGATCGACGGGCACACCGTGTCCACGATGATCACTGTGCTGGGCAAGCCTTACATCCCCACCCTATTGCACGCCGACCACACCAAAACACTTAATACCGTGCCGATTAGCGTAATCGCACAAGAGATGCAGCGCTGCGGGTTGAGTGTTGATGTCGACATCATCTGCGAGGGCAGCCGCACAGCCAGAGACAACTATGCCGAACTGTATGAAGCGGCGCTACGGGGGCTGCCGGCGGCCGGTCAGCGTAGCGTGACGTTGGTAGTCCGCTTCGATACGCGCAGCGACCGCATTCTGCCTGGACTGCTGTGGCGGCGAGACACGATCGGCGCGGCGGTGGCGGCTTCTCAGCGCATCACCAGAGCGCTGTGCCAAACAAACTGTCGTGCAAGGCTTTTGACCGCAGCGCAGATGAACGACGCGGTAGCGGCCAGCCTGGGTGGGCCCGAAAACGCGACAGCTTCTTACCAGGACCGCTGGACGAATCTGCAGCGCGGCGGGAAGGCCTATGTCACAGCGTATTTCTTCAGCGCCAGTGACGTGCGCTCTGCTCAACTCGACGACGTGTGGGCCTACCAGAGCGACCACACGACCCTGGTGATCGCGTTGCGCAGCGATCCTGCCGGCGTGCGGGCTTCAGCCCTCGTCCGGTTGACCACCGTGCAACCGCTTGCCAGCTCGCCGCGGCTGGTGCTCAACCCGATGGCGGGCCGACAGTGGGAAGCGTTGGCGCTGACCTTGCCTGGGTGCAGGCGGCTGAGGTTGCCATCAACGCCAGTAACTACCGAACTCAACACAGCTGTCGTAGCCGGCGCATCGGGTGTTCTGCTGGGTGAACTGCGAGACGCTATGCTGTTGATGCCGATATCAGATCCCGCGGCCCCCACCCGAATTGCTCTGCACGCCGATGATGACCAGGCGGTGAAACGGCTGATTCGCCGGGCGGCCGCAGCAGGCGAACAGGTCGCCGTTTACGACCCCACTGGGCGTTGGACAATGACGTCTGCTTCCCCACGGATCTGGACGACGCGCGACGTCACAGCCCAGCCGCCACGTCCTCCGACGATGGTGGTACACAATGGTCGCGTCAACAACTACCCACCCGCGCGCACATCGATCACGGTCGGCGATGTGCCCGCCAGCGCTGCACCCGATATCCGTATCGAACAGCGGGGCGAGCGAATCACCGTGAAAACACAGCGTTTTCGCACCACGTTGAGGTCTGTGACATTCCGCAACGAGGATGCTTATCTGCGGTAATCGATCCTCCCAATGTGGCTGACTTTGGTAGACGAATACCGGGGTGGGAGTGCACGATTGCGGGTATGGCTTGCGATAGCGCCCGCAGCACTCCCGCCGATACCGATCCGAAAACCCACCGGCGCGCAGTGCGTTTCTTTTGGGTGGTGTTGATAGGAGCAAGCGCGGCCTCGATCGCTGGCAACGCGTTACACGCGATCGTGCAGGCCGATCACGTCGCCCCGGCGCTGGCGGCCGCGGTGGCCACGGCCCCACCTCTGGTATTGCTCGGGTCCACGGAAGGGCTCTCGCTGCTCATCAAGGTGCACCGCCGGCCCACCTTGACGTTCTGGGCGGCGGTGATCATGACGCTGTTACTGGGGGCCGGTGCGTTTCGCCTGTCATTTGATGCGTTGTGCAGCTTGGCTATCCGGTGCGGTATCCGCCCAAGCTTGGCATGGTTGTGGCCGCTGATCATTGACGTCACGACCGCGCAGGCCACCGTTGCGCTGGTAGCCCTGACCCGGCTCCTACACAGCCGCGCCGAGGCGCCGCCGGCCCTCGTCGAGGAGGACGTCCCGGTGTCCCTGTCGGCGACACCTCTGCCAGTCGCTGGGTCCTCAGCAGGTGAGCGTGATAGGGCCATGGTGGCGGTCGAGCCGGACCGGTCGCTGTCATCGGTTCCAAGAGTGGACGCCGCTGTGCCCCCGCGAGAGCGTCATGAACACGCCGTACGCACAGTGATGGCATCGAAAAGAACCAAGCAGCCTGCAGAAATCATTGACGCTGTGCTGCGCCGCCACGCTGACGGGCAAAAGCCGGGTGAAATCTCAGAGGAACTCAAGCTGCACCACACAACGGTGAACCGGATACTGGCGACGGCGCTCCACTCGGCAGCGGCGGTGTAAACCCGAAGCTTCCGCCGCAGTGACCTACGTCCGGCGATCGCGAATGTCGCTGCTTTGATAGACGTTCGCGGCCAGTGGCGCCCATGATGACGTAGTGGTCAACGAACCGTACACCCCGTACTGCGGCCTCACCTACAATCGCCAAAACGTTGCCGTGCGTGCGGAGACAGCACCTCACATTCTGGTAAGCGCACCAACACGTACGGGTAAAACACGCAGGATTTTGGCCCCGGCGGCGCTCGTGCATCCTGGGCCGGAAGTTTTGGTGTCGTCGAAACCCGACCTGGCAGAGCTTGTTCTAACACGACGCAATATCGGGATTACCGGTGTGATTGATCTGCGGCCTGAGCACACTGAGGTATGGCCGGCCGGGGTTAGGCGTATGGTCACCGACCCGACCCGCACGATCGCCAGCGCCCATGAAGCACTGACCGTTGCTGAGACCATGCTCGCGACCTCGGGCGTGGGTTTCAGTGGCGCATCGGGCGGCAACGCTGTTGCTGCGGGCGGGCTTTGGGAAAGTCAGGCCGCACCGCCGTTGGCATGCCTGCTGTACGCGGCCAGCCCGCAGGGCAACAGTTTGGGAATGCCCTGGGTGCTCGATGCCGTGCAGGATTTCGGTATCGACGAAACCGGCGGCGACCAACCCATCCCCGAGCTCGGACGCCCGTCGTGGCTGACCGCTTACGGGCTTTGCGAACAACCGAAACTCGCGGCCCCGCTGTATTCTGTTATCGCCGGGATGGATTCCCGGCTGCGTGACAGCATCAAGATCACGGTGTCCAAGGCCGTAACACCGTGGCTGCGCTTGGGTTTGAGCGCCGACGAGGGAGCACCGTACTTGAGCGCGGTCGAACGTGTCGCTGTGGAGTCATTCGACGTCCACATGCTTGATGAGCCGGACGCCACATTGTTTGTGATCGCCCCGAACACCGGCTCGGTCGCCGGAGCCGCGGTGGCTCTGATCGATTCCATCGTGCGTCATTTCCGCCGCAAGATGGCCAATCATCAACTGACGCATCCGCTGCTGCTGGAACTCGACGAGGTATGTAACTCATGTCCGTTGCCGGATCTGTTGACCTACGTGGGGGAGTCAGCGGGACTGGGTGTCAACATCTTGGCGACGGTGCAGGCGTCGGCGCATTTCGACGTTGTATTTGGGTCCAAGTACGCTGAAGCGCTGCGGGAGATGTTTCCGGGCACGCTGATCATGTATGGAGCTCACGAGCGCCATTTGCTCGAACAGGCCTCACATTGGCTGGGAGAGACAACCCGACGTACCGAAGCCTATGAGCCCACAGGGGGGAGTCGGGGCCAATCGTCGCAATTCGGCCAGGCGATCGGTTGGCAGGAACTGCTTCCCCAAAGCCGGGAAGAAGCCCAGCTGTTGCAGCGCGGCACGGCTGGCGAGCGAGTTCATATTCCAGACTGGACCGAGTTCCTGGCTCTGTTCGACCAGGCGGTTCAGCGGCGAATCAAAAAGGCGCAGTGGGGTTGACGGGCGGTTGCCGCGACGGGCGCAATCTATGACTGACGCATTGGTCTCGGTGCTCGCGTCCAGCTTCCCAAGTGCGACCGCTGGGCAGCTCCGGGTAGCTGCACCGTGTAATCTGCCTGTGCTGCAACTAATTTGCTGTCGACGCGATCAAGCGTTTCTCGACGCTGGCCGTGTCCGCAGTAGCACTCCAGCTGCGGACCTACCGACGAATGTTGCCCTCACATGACCCTGGGTCCTGACGCGTGTTTTTCACGATATCGCTTGCGTCTGAGGCGATTTGACGCAGGATCTTCAAGAACAGCACTTGCCCGGCCGAGGTGTTGAGATACCACGGCGGATCGCTGAGCATGGCAATGATCTGTTGCCGCATCGCCTCGAGCGACTGCGAACCCGGCGGCGTGTCACAAACCTGGCCAGCTCGCTCGAGCGCGGCTAACACCCGATGCACAACTGCGTCTACGGTCGTACCCCGATCCATACCTTGAACCGTATCTGTGCCGCCACCCCCCGCTCACACCCCAATTTTTGCAAAGCGGTGTAGGCATCAGCGCGCCAGAGTTGGCCCCGAGCAGCGAACTCAGTTCGCGAATAGCTGCATCGAGGTTGACCGGGAGCTGACCGTGTCGAGGTGCTGGTTGGTGGAGCCGAACAGGACGCTGATTGCGCAAATGAGACACCAGATGGAGATCGCTGCGATGACCGCAGTCCCGCCAAGGATGGGGACCCAGTGGATAGGTGGTGGGGTTCGCCGGCGCGCGTGCAGGGATGGCGGTATGCGGCGGGCGGAGCCCGGTTCGGGGAGTGGATCTAAGACGGTGGTGATGGGCAGCGTCGGCCCGAGAATGAGGTCGTCGTCAACCTCGACAGCTTGGGGTGTCAGTGGCCACCAGTCGCTGGATCCTTCCACGGCTAGCCAGCCTTCGAGGACCCCGCAGACGGCTGCGGTGAGCAGGGTTGCGGGCAGTTGTGTTAGAAGCCAGGGGATGATCAGCTCGCCCCAGAGACTAGGGGAGGGGTTATAGAACGGCAAGGGCAGCGCTGCGAGCGCGGCGCCCCAGAGCAGTGCCGGTATCGGGTAAGCGCGGAGCCGCTCGGGGATGAGCGTGACGATTAGTCCGTAGGCGAGTTTGCCGGCCAACCAGCCCAGCGGCGCGATGGCCGCACAGGTTAGCACCAGTGCGACTTCAAATGATCCGCTGGCTGAGGTGGCGGAGCGCATCGGTAGTGGCAGGGCGACGACGTCGTCGTGTGGGTCGGGTCGGGCACCAACATGGCTGCGTGTGCGAGCGCGAATCTTTTTGGCGAGCAGCTCGGCGCGACGCTTTTGGAAGACAAATATCCCAGCGTGTGCGGCTATCCATGCTCGGCGTTGGTCGTCGAAAATGTCAGCGGGCATGCTCGGCCGGGTCCCGGCTTGTCAGGAGTTCGGTGAGCAGCTGACGGGCGTCGGCCAAGATTGAGTGGCATTGCTCGACGAGGCCTTCGACGGCGTGCAAAACGGTGTGTACGTGGGTGTCTTGGGGCGGTGGTGTGGCTGGGACCCCGCCGTCAAGGATCGCCCTTGACGACCCGTGGGCCCACCCGAGCGCCTCATCGAGTCGGGCCAGCGTGGCCAGCGACATGGTGCGTGAGCCGTTACTGGATTTGTGCAGTGTCGAGCGGTTGGGTCCGCCGCGGCGGGCCAGTTCGACACGGGACATGTGCAGGACCGCCAGCCGTTCAGAGACGAAGTAGTCGAGTCGCGCTGGCCCATCATTAGGTGCAATCACGCCCACAAAACTACCTAAACGCAACCATTATCGTCTAACCATGTGGACAACCTTGCCTATTACCGCTTACGGTTGCGTGCATAGGCGCCCACCCGATTTAGCGGCGCCGAGACGACGAAGGGACACCGCGATGAAGGGGCTTGTGGCGACGGCCGCAGTGCTGATGACAGTCATCGCCGCGATCGTGTTGGCGATCGTCGAACTGCTCATCAAACTCGCTCCGTTGCTGGTCGCGGCGGCGTGCTTGTGGGGAGCGGCCAAGCTAATAGGCGCACACCGCGCCCGAGGGGCGGCCGACGAGGAGCGTCTTAAGCAGGACTGGAGCCGGACCGCTCCCCAAGGCCCACCGCAGGCGGCGCCATCCACACCGCTGCCGCCGGTAATTGCTCATCGCGAACGCATGTATGTGGTGCGCGGTGAGGACACCGGCTTGGCCTCTGACCGCGACGACGGCTATGTCAAGGTTTCGGCGACGGCATTGCCGCGTGTGCAGCGTTTGCCGGCCACCTACCATCACCGGCGCAAATTCACGCCGCGCCGGGCTAGCGGGCACCGTTCGGGGCGGCGGCGGCCGTGAGCTCGGTTTCTGATCAGCAATGGCTGCGTCAGATTGGGGTGAATCTCGACGCCGATGCAGAACACGACCAAGACACCCTCGACAGCGGCGCGGCCGGGGAGTCAGCCGACGAGCATCCCGATGATGATGGCGCGATCAGCGACAACGACGCCGCACCCTTCGGCGAGGATCAAAGTGCCGACGCCTTTGCGGGTGCGTTCGTTTCCGACGGCGACGACCACACCGACTCGGCAGAAAACGAAAGCCCCGGTGCCGACGCTGATTTAGATCACGAGGCGGAGCGGCGTACGCGCCGATTTACGCCGTGGGTACTCGGCGCGTTCGCTGGCGTCGTGTTGTTGGCAACGGTGATAACCACGCTGGGCGTCACACTCTCAGGTCCCGACAACCCTTCGCCGAGTCTGCGCCAGCACGCAGTCAAATCGGGCCCCGCACCGACAATGGCGGCAGCACCAGCGCCGACTCCTGCTGATGGCGGCGATCACCCACTGCCGTTTACCGCCTCAGCCGACTGCCCGGCGGGCGCCTCAACTTCGGCGAAATCGATTGCCGATCCCGACAAGCCATCGCCGTGGATCTGCGTGCGGCATACGGATGGACAACCGCTCTATATCACGCTCGGGCCCGCCGGAATCGAACGCGCTTACGTGATCACGGCGGTCAGTATCGTGCCGGGGGATACTGCTGCGGCCCAGGGGTCCGGCGGTGACCCATGGCTACAGCATCGGGTGGTCACGTTGCTGCAGTGGCAGTTCAATGACACTGCGCACACGGTCGTCGACCAGGACACCGGCAATGCTCACGGCGAAGCGGTCAAACTGATTCCCGGGATCAGCGCCTCAAAAATCACTGTGATCATTCGGCACACCAGCCGTCCGGTCGCAGCCCCCCAGCCCAGCGTGTCGGCCCCAGACGGCGGACCGTTCGGCGGAATCCTGGGTGGGCCCACCCCGGCCACCGGCCCGGAACCGACCAACGGGCCTGACCCGACCGGCTTTGGGTCGGGACACGACACCGATCCCAGTGATGGAACCTTCGCGGTGTCGAGCATCAAAGTCATTGGGCACCAGGCGACATGAGGACGATGTGGTGAGAATCAGCAACGTATGGAAGAAGCGCATCACGGTGCTGGGCCACAGCGCCGGCCGGGTCGCTCTTGTGATTCTTGTGGCCAGTTCGTCCATCAACGGTATCGCCCTGCTGTGGGGGTTTGTCTTTCCCCCTGAACCAGCACCAGTGGCGGCGGTGGCCCGCGACGTGATCAACGAGACCGATCCCGTGAAGGCTTTCGCCGTGAATTGCGTGAAAGGGCTACTTGTCGGAACCACCTCGGGTGCTTCGAATTTGACACGCTGCTTTCCCGGGGGACAAAAGTACGAGTTGCCCACGACATCGTCGATGACGGTGTCGAACCCGGCGGCGTGGGCATCTAAGCGCAAGACCTCTTCCAACGACATCGTGCTCTATAGCGTGAAGGTTCAAATCGACGAACTGCCCTACCCGTCGGCGCCGCCGACGACGGCTTTCTACCAGCTGCCGGTGGCGGTATACCGGGATATGGGCATTCAGGCTCTTGATCGGATCAGCAGAGTCGATATGCCGCCTCCGGGAGCCTATGTGCCGCTGGGCTATTCAGCACCAATCGCTGCCAACAGCCCACTTTTTACGATGCTGTCTGGGTTTGCGACGTCGTTTTTAACCACCTCGGGTGGACTGGAACGGTTTATCACCACCGACTCGGGCATCACAGCCGTAGGGTCGTACTCCTCGGCCACAGTGACTGCTGCTCAGGCCGACAACACTCCACCCGATGCTCCCTCCGATAACAACGAATTAGCCACGCACATCGATGTTTCGGCGCGCCGATCCGATTACACCCTCGTATCGCTGTCTTATTCCCTGACGCTGCGTTCGGTGGGCGGCACCTGGTTTGTTGCCCAGATCGACGCGATCCCGCTGTTGGCTGACGCGACACCGACACCGGTGCCCACCACGGCGGTAGCACCGCACTGACCATCACTCACGTTGAGAGAAAGAGGGATTGATCATGATTAGACAGCTAACATTACAGACGTTGGCTACCCACACGACAAATGTGGCTGCCGGGGCCGGCGTGATCAACATGAGCCACGAAGTGCTTTACATCATCGTCGCAGTCGGCGGCACATACTTCCTGGGCAGCGGCATCGTGCGCGGTATGAGAGACCATTGGAAGCGCGGCACCGGTGCCGGATTGTCGGCAATCGCCGGCGGGGTGGCTCTTGCAGTTGTCGTAGCCCACATCGTCGGGCTGTATCAGCGCGGTAACCAGGAATTTGAGCACCTGCCCGGCAGCGTTGGCCACTCCAATACCCGCGGATGGTGACCACCGGCCCAGTTGCCCCACCACGGCCCGTCGACAAGGCCGAAGCGTGGTCGGGCATCCGCGACATCGACATCCAGATCGGGGAAGCCGCTCCCGGGCAGGAATGGCCCGGCGGGCCCTACCGCGGGGTGGAATGGGTGGCCATTGCCGCGATCGCGGGTCCCACGCTGCTATGGGTCGACAGCCAGCCCGCCGGAACCACGCTTCCGGTCCTCGCCGGCGGGGTGGTGCTCTGTGTGGTGACCGTTGGGCTGATGCGGCTACTTTTGCCCAAGGGACGTCCATCTCTTTCAGCACGTCTCGTTTTTGCCCGCAACACTATTCGGCCACCTCACCTGATCACCTCGCAGCCTCGTGCCGCTGAGAGGAAGCTGCGTGTTGACTCCAGTTTTGACCCTCCTGAACGTGTCGAGGACAATCTGGTCTTCACCGGCGGAGGCGTCTATGCCGAATTCTTGATCGATGGTTTGTCGGTCAATATGCGCTCGCTTGACGTCCACCGGCGAGCCGCCAGGCTGACGCGGAACTTGGGGCGCTACCTGCCCTCAGGCTCGCAAGTGCGCGGGTTGCTGGTCGCCGAGGACCAAAACGCCATCATGCGGGCAATGGTGGGTCCGCACACCAACAAGTCGACATGGATTGGGCAGTGCAAGCACTGGGTCCCAACTATCGCCCAAGCGAACAAGTGGATCACCAAGGGATATCGCGGTCCCGTGCGCCCACGGTTTTGGCTAACGGTGCCAGTCGATGCTGGCACCGCGGGACGCACACCGCTCGGACAGGGCAGGCGGGCTTGGGACTGGGTCAGCGGGCGTGACAAAGACTCAAGCACATCGATTCAGCACTACGCCAGTGTTGCCCGCCAGATCTGTGGTGCCCTACCTGATGAGTTTCACGTTCGCGCGGCTAGTCCAGCGCAAATCCATTGGTATCGGCGACATCGCGCCATGCTCGGCGTCATCCATGAGCCGATGCCAGCGGCCAGCACGGGGCCGTCCTCACTGAGCGCTCACGATTTCCCTACCATCGCTTTCGATGAAGGCGACAACGCCGGGCGGCCATGGTGGCGACCCAGTTTCAAAGCCTTGGTTCGCGTCTATGATCCCCACGAGCCCACCTGCAGATCGAGCTACCAGTCGTTTTTGACCGTCGAGCACTTCCCGGAGACAGGCCTGGCCTTTCCACGCGCTTCGTATCTGAATGCGCTGCTCAACGTGAACACCCAGGCCAGTATTGAGTGGACCCAACATATTTACATTCGCACACCCCAGGATGCGCAAGCCCGCAATTTCCGCTACACCAAAAACATCAAAGACCAGATGCGTCAGCGTGGTCACCGCGGAGCTGAAAACGACGAATTGCCAAGGAAGCTAGCGCGCACGCGGGCCTACACATCGCATCTGAACGGCAATCCCGCCGAACGCGAGCTTGACCACACGGTGATGATTGCGGTCGGTGCCGACTCACCGCGGGTCTTGGAGGATGCGGTCAAACAGGTCCGCCAGGAGCTTGACACAGTCGGCATCGCTGTCAAACGCCACCGTGGCGCCCAGGCGTTGCTGTGGAAGGCATTCAATACCGGAAGTGAAAACACCTGCCCGCTCGATGAATTTCGCAATCCCACCAGCGCACATAAGTGGTCGCTGTTCTTGCCGCTGATTTCGGGCCGCGTGGGCAACGTCAAGGGCAGTGCGCTGGCCATCGACCAGACCACGATGCGACCGGCGATCATCCTTCACGATCCCGAGGGAACTGCGCGCCGAAACAAGAACACCGGGCTGGCCGTCGTCGGCGATCCCGGCGGCGGGAAGTCCAACCGCACCAAACTCTCGGCGTATGAACTGATCCTGCGTGGCGGACGCGTTGTGGTGTTCGAGCCAGACACAATCGCTGAATGGAAGCAGGCCCTCACACCCATCGAGGGTGTACGGTTCATCGACCCGACAACGCCGCAGTACTTGTATGACCCGCTGGTGATCTTCCCAGCGCACCTGGCAGGGCGCATCGCGGCCTCGCACATCCTGCCCTGGATTGGGCTGTCTTATGACAGCCTGCTTGCCAAGCGTTACCGACGTTTGGTGCGACCGGAAACCCGGGCCAGGCAAGGGATTACGAGCCACCGCACACTGCTGGACTATCTGCGTTCACAGCCGGACGCCGACAACGACGAGTTGCTGCTGCGCTTAGAAACAGCCCAGGAGGATTTTCCCGGGCTTTTCGATGACCACTTGCCGCCCTACCGGCCAGAAGACTCCCCGGCCACGGTCTACCTGACCGGCAACCTGGGCTTGCCCAGCACCGAGGATCTCACCAACGCCGATCTCTACGCGAAACTGTCGGGGACCCAGCGCGCCGGAATGGCTATCTATGGCCTGCTCATTGAGCTAGAGCAGCGATACATGTTCGACCGCCTCGACGTATTCGACGTCATGATCTTCGAGGAGTGCGCCGAACTGCTTGCCTTTCCCACCACGGCACGCATTGCGCACAAATTCACTCGGCGGGGCCGTAAGCACGCGAGTGGAATCTGGTTCATCACACAGGATTTCAGGGACCTTGCCCGCATGGGGGATGAGTTTGTCACACAAAAATGGATCTTTCGTGTTCAAGACCCTGAACTGGCCTACGCGACACTGAAGTGGGCGCGCATCGACCCAGAAATGTATCCAGAGCTTGTCAGCGCACTAAGCGAGGACACCAGTCCTGGCTCCACCGCTGATGAAGACGTGTTCTCTGATCGCGGGGAATGGGGCGGCTACGCCACCGAGGCCGGGGCGGTCGATCGTGCCCGACTCGGCGAGGGATTCTTAGTCGACGAACTTGGACGTCCCGCACGCGTTCAATTTTTCGGCGCGCCAACCGAAGAGCAGGCACGCGCATTCGATAGCACCGCATCGGTGATCGCATGACTGCCAGCGATTCCCTCGCAGTCTGGCTAGTTGAGCACCCACGGTTGCGCCGCGTGATCGGCGCGATGACAGGTGTCTACGTGCTGTGTCTGTGGGCGGTGGTGGCCGCACCTAAAGCCTCGGCGGCGGTGGGTGCCGCTGCTCTGGGGTGGACGGGACTGCATGACTTGGACAACGTGCCGATCGCTGACTACTTCCTCTCGATGGTCGATACCACCGAAGCCACCTTCAACAACGGCCAACACGTCAGCGCGTTCGATCCCGAATCGTGGGGGTCGTGGATCGTCAAAGCCACCCAAACCGCGATCGCGCATACCACCGCAGCCTGGTGGCTGACCAATGAAGCTGCTCTTGTCGTATTCGCTATCGGGATTGCGCTGTGGCTTCTGCGATTTGCAATGTCGAGCTCGTGGCTCTTGGCCCTCGTTCAAATCGGGCGCCCCGTTTTCGCTACAGTGAACATGCTCGTCAACCAGATGTGGCTGGGGCCATTGGCGGTCGCGGTTTGTGTGGTGTTGGCGGGGTATCACCAACAGCGAGGGCGGCCGGCCCAGGCCCGCAATCTGCTAGGCACCGCCGCGGTGCTAGCTGCATTGGTGTGGACGGTCTTTCGTGACCCCATTGACGATCTAGTCAGCGATCACGGCCTGCTGGGCATGGGTCGAGCGACAGGCTTTCAGATCGCCCAGGACGCCCGCCAGAGTTCGTACGCTCCGGGCCAGTCATTGGATACCCAGCTCGACGCCCTGCTGGCGCAGCTGGTGTCTTCGACGGCGCGACCAGCTCTACAGTTACAGAACTTCGGCATGGTCGTTGATGATGTGGGCACCTGCCGCCAGGCCTGGTCCCAGGCCATCTTGGCCGCGCATAGCCAAGGTCCTGGACCGGCGCACGCGATGGCCGGATGCGGTGCTCCCCAAGCCTTGGCGCACGCTCAACAATTGGGGGCCAACGACTTTGTGCTGGGGCTGGTGTTCTTGTTCGCCGCGTTTTGGATCGGCCTGTTCATCTGGTACGTCGGGGTGAGCACGTTGCTGGTCGGTGCCAAAGCCACCTACTACTGCATCGTGGTGGTTCCCGCGGCGATGGTCGGCATGAGCGGTTGGCAGCGCGGCAAGAAATACGCGGTGCGCTGCGTCTCGCAGGTGTTGTTGCATGGCGTCGAGATGATGATCTTCACTGTCTTTTTGGCGTTGAGTGCGGTCGGGATGGGGTGGGCGCTCACCACGCCGCAACTGGGGCATGGCGCCACCGCGGTCCCGCGCCTGTTGTTGGTGAGCCTGGGTTCGGTCGTAGGCATCTTCTTGTTCCATTACATCGACAAGCATTTCTACACAGACAGTTTGGGCACGATCGCCCACCACATCACTGGGGCGTGGTGCTCCACAAGCGGCGCTGTGCGCGATGAGTACAACGATTACGCCGAGGCGGGACGCAAAGCGCGCGGGCTGTTTCGACGGGTCGCGCGACGCGGCGATAGCGATGGCGCCGGCGACGATGACGGTTCTAACGGCGACGCCGACACCTCAACGCCGGGGTTCGATGCGGTCAAACCTCGGCCCAGCCGGATGCGCGGTGAGGAGGAGACCACGGCGACCCGGACGACCGGGGCCACCACCACCCGGATGGCAGCAGAAAAGGCCGGGGCGAGCGAGGCCGCGGCGACCGCAGGTGGACATGCCGCGGCTGCGGCAGCAGAGGGGGCCGGCGCCACAGCGGCAGAAGGCGCCGCCGCGGCCGCCGCGCCAGAGGTGGTGATTCCCGCCGTCATCACCGAAAAGACCGTCCAGCACATCCGCGGACACCACCACCGCAACGGCTCAGACCCCGGGTCCCAACAAGGCGTCCCGGACAGCGACACCAGCCCGCACCTGGCGGCGTCCAATGCCCTCAGCAACGGCCAGCCAGGGGAACCAGATCAAGGCGAGGTGGCGCCGATGGCCGGCTCAGATGGGCTGCCATCGCTACCGAGCCATCCGCGCCGCCCGGCCCAGGGCGTGGGTCGCCACCAGGCGCCCCCGTCGGCAACCCCTGATGAGGACCCCGGCCTGCCGCTAGATACATCATCTGAGCAGCAGCGATCGTTCGAGCTGTCTGAGTCGCCCGTAGAATTTCCGTCACCACCTCGACCACGAGCAAGGGACTATCACCAGTGAGTGCCCGTGACTATTTCGACATCGGGATTAGCCGCCTGGGCTTCGGTGGGCCCGTGGCCGATCACGCGGGAGCGCGCGAAGCCTTCACGCAGGCCACCGACATGGATCCCGGCATGTGCGACGCGTGGATGGGGTTGGCGGTTGCTGGCGACGTCAGCCTTAACACCATGCGCGGCGCATATGATGCGCTATCGACTTTGCATCGCGAAACGCGTCGGATTGGCCTGGCAGATTCTGCGCTAGCGCCAACCGTGTCTACGCCATTCCTCATTGACCTTTACCCGCACACTCCGACCGGGATCACCATCGCCTACGCGGCGACACTTGTTAGCCAAGGCGACTACGACCAGGCCGAAAAGATCCTCGACGGGGTTGACCTCACCGTCGAGCCCGCGCAAGCGCAGATACACCGGTTCATCGGGGCCACAATGTTTTTCCTGACGCGCCGCTGGCCAGACTTGTTGACGTGGACCTCGCAGGCCTCGTCGAGCAGCGGTGGAATCGTGGAGGCCGCCACACGGCTGCTCAAAGGAATCGCCCAAACCGGGCTGGGACAGTTCGAGGCGGCGCTGGCCACATTGACATCCGTCGTGACGCAGGCCGACCAGGCCAAGCTCGACCAGAGCGGCATCGATACCTCGCACCTGCTGGCCGAGGCGGCCGTATATCGCGGCTTGTGCCACCGCGCGTTGGGGGACGAGGCCGCCGCCCGCAAAGAGTTCAGCGCAGCCAGCGTAGACGGTCAACTGCGCCCGGACGCCGCCGCCGCGCTCGATGACCCCGGCTACGGCGTCACCGTCACGACCCCAGACGTGATTGCCGCCCGGTCCAATCGGTGGGACCCGGATTCTGGACCGAGCGTGGCCGACCTGCGCAGAGCCCGGCAACGCAAGGAAGCCGTACGTGTGCTGGAGCGCGCCGAACGCGAACTCGACGAATTCATTGGGCTCCGCCGCGTCAAAGAGCATGTCAAGGAACTCAAGTTCGTCAAGGTCTACGACCAGAAGATGGCCGAGCGCGGCGTCCAGATCGGTGAGCGCGACACCTTGCACATGACTCTGGTCGGCCCGCCGGGGACCGCGAAAACCTCGATAGCACGGCTGATTTGCGAGATGTATTTCGGCCTGGGCATCCTCGAATCGCCAGAATTCATCGAAGTCTCCCGCAAGGATCTTGTCGACGAGCACATCGGTGGCACCGAGAAGAAAACATCAGCGATCTTGCAAGCTGCCAAAGGCTGTGCACTGTTCATCGACGAGGCACCCGAACTCTACAAACCGGATAATGAGCGCGATTTCGGCCACATCGCCGTTGACGTCATCATGAAGTGGGCAGAAGACCATCGCCACGACACAATGATCGCCATGGCTGGCTACGCCAGCCCAATGAACCGGCTTTTGAGCGCTAACCCGGGACTGCGGTCACGGTTCCCGTTCCAGCTCGAATTCACCTCCTGCGACACCGACGACCTGGTACGGATCGCTGAGCTGTTCGCAGCGCGGTTCCATGTGGCCATCGAACCCTCCGCTCTTTCGCGCTTCAGCAGCAACGCTGAGTGGCTATGCAACACGCCAAGTACACGCCCCGGTGAACCACACATGCTCATCGATGTCGCCGCCAACGGCCGGTTCGCCCGAACCGTCATTGAACAAGCCCTGCGCAAAGCCAAAGCCCGCATCGCAGCGGACCCGACGGTGGACTTGCTCACCGCCGACCTGAGCAGCATTAGCACAATCACGCTGGCAGACATGGACGCTGCCCTCACCGACGTCCTGGCGGCCTTTGAGCTCGTCACGCCCTAAGCCCATCGTGGGCGCTGAAATGCGGATCGTTGTAGGCCACACTGATGCTGGGGATGCTGTCCAGGTGGACGTGGGTCAGCATGGCCTCGTGGTGGTCGCCGGCCGTGAGCTCGTCGGTGCGACGTTCATCGACTACCTCGCACTTGTGTCGGCTGCCAGGTGAAAGGGACCACTTCAGAGCTGGTTTTGCCATGAGCATGGGACCACCTGTTTGCCATTGATGGGACCACCTGACTGGCTGTTTTGCCAGTTATGGGACCACCCCGGCGTGGCGTGGGTTCTTCCGGTTGTTGGGCCGCTGTATTGGCCTGATGAGCTACCGGGAGACCTCCGATCTTGTTAACAGTCAAGCGGCGGCTCGTGTGGGGTGCGTCGGGGGTGGTCGGTATGCCTTGATTGGGTCGTAGGTTTGGCTGGTTTGCAGGCAGTGGTAGAGCTGGCCGAGCATGCGGTTGTAGAGGTGGCGCAGGGCTGCGGGGTGGCGGTCGCCGTGGTCGCGGCGTGTCAGGTAGTGAGCGCGGGTGGGTCCTTCGCAGCCGGCCGCGATGAACGCCCAGACGAATCCGACGGCGGCAAGTCGGTTGTTCTTCACGTGCCGGTGAGTGATGCGGATGCTGCGCCCAGAGGCTTTGGTGACGGGCGCCGACCCGGCGAACGCCTTCAATGCTCGGGCGTCGGCGAATCGTGTTCGGTCGTCGCCGATTTCGGCGAGCAGGCGGGCACCGGTAAGGTCGCCGACCCCCACAAATGAGGTGATGATCCTGTGGTCGGCGTGCTGGGCAAAGGTGGCGGCGGTGGCCTCGCCCAGCCGGTCGACGTTGGCGCACTCAGCGTCGAGGGTGGCCAGCAATGCGACTGCTTGGATACCGAAGGCGTCTTCGACCGGGGCGGGGTGTCGCAGCTGCGGCAGCCGCAGCTGCTGGTGGATTGTCGCCGCGAGCGTGGTCAGGCCGCGTTGGCGTCCGGCGCGGCGCAGGGCGGCGGTGATCTGCGGCTTTGACAGCCGCGCCGCCTTGGCCGGGGTGGCAGCGATGGCGAGCACCGCACGAGCTTCGGGTGCGGTGATTCCGCCGGGACGGTCGGCGAAGGCGTGCAGGAAACCCGGGAAATATTCCCGCAGCAGCGACCGCAGTTCGTTGCCGGCCCGGTTACGCCGCCAGGTGGCGTCCTGGTGGGCACGGGCCAGCACGGTGATCGATTGCGCCAGTTCGGTGTCGGCGGGTAACCGACGATGCTGGTCGATGTCGGTACGCAGGATGTTGGCCAGCGTGACCGCATCGCCGTGGTCAGACTTCTTGCCCGACATCGACGTCCGTTCCCGATAGCGGGCCACCGACATCGGGTTGATCGGGTAGATCGGTCGACCGCTGGCCCGCAACACGGCGACCAGCAACCCGCGCGGGGTCTCGATCGCGACCGGGATCGGATCCTCAGGGTCGTCGTCGGCATCGGCCAGCATGGCGGTCAGTTCGGCGAATCCGGCGACCGACTCGGGGATGCGCCGTCTGGCGACCAGCCGACCGTCGGCATCCACCAGCGCGACGTCATGATGATCCTGGGCCCAGTCGATCCCACACGTGACCATGGACAAATTTACCTCCTTGGTTGTCGAAATGTGTTGGGTGCGTGACCCTTTGTGAGAACGCGCGGCGCCCTAATAGCAAGGCTCTGATGGCCTGACCTCCGATTGAGCCGTTCGCGACCCCAGCAACCCGCACGACCCCCAGTCTTTGTCAGAGCTCAACGGCTCCCCGTCGATGAGGTGTCGATCGTGCAGGCGGGCTCGAACCACGTTCCCCACCCCAACCCCTTCCGAGGAGCAGCCGGTCACGACACGCCGACCTCGCCGTTCTCCCGGCAGGTCTAGCCGACCCCGGTATCGGTCAGGCGTTCCGTCGACACTCGCTGGCCGACCGCTCACTCGGAAGGTCGCAGAGCAGCCGGCGTTCCCGCCTGTGGAAGGGGGTCTAGCCCCGAGTTCTGATCAGGAATCGTCCAGTGCCCTACAAAGCTATTAGGTATCGGTGATCGAGATCGTGGAAATGCTGCGGCTGTGGCTGCAGGGGTTGGGGTTGCGGGAGGTGGCCCGGCTCTCGGGCACCGATCGTAAAACGGTGCGACGCTACGTCGACCGGGCACGGGCCTGCGGGCTCGACCGTGACGGCGGAGACAGTCAGCTCACCGATGAGCTGCTCGCGGCGGTGATCGCCGAGGTTCGCCCGCACCGGCCGACTGGCAAGAGCCTTGCCTGGGAGACGATCGCCGCTGAGCATGAGCAGATCAAGGCGTGGCTCAAAGACGGGTTGACGTTGACCAAGATCCACACGCTGCTTGGCCGCCGGGGTGTGGTGGTGTCGTATCGGACGTTGCACCGTTACGCCACAACTGAATTGGGATTCGGGCGGCGCCAAGCCACGGTGCCGGTGGCCGACTGCGAACCCGGTGCGGAGGTGCAGGTCGACTTCGGCCGCCTCGGTCTGCTCATCGATGCTGGTGATGGGCGGCGCCGGGTGGTGCACGGGTTGATCTTCACCGCGGTGTATTCGCGGCACATGTTCGTCTGGCCCACCTACCGCCAGACCCTTAACGATGTGATCGCCGGGTTCGAAGCGGCGTGGGTGTTCTTCGGCGGGGTGTTCGCGGTGGTGATCCCCGACAACATGAAAGCCATCGTCACCACCGCACACGCGACCGAACCCCGGCTCAATGACGCGTTCCGGGAGTATGCCCAGGCCCGCGGGTTCGCTGTTGACCCGACGCGGGTCCGCAGCCCCAAAGATAAGCCGCGGGTAGAACGCATGGTGCAGTACGTGCGGTCGAATTTCTATGCCGGAGAACACTTCCGGGATCTCGGGGATTGCCGGGAACGGGCGCGGCTGTGGTGTGCGCAGACCGCCGGGTTGCGGATTCATGGCACCACCCGGCTGCGCCCGGCCGAGGTGTTCGCCGCCGAGGAACTCCCTGCGCTGGGACCGGTGCCTGAGGATGTGTTCGACATCCCGGTCTGGACCCATCCCAAGGTCGCCTCAGACCGGCATGTGCAGATCGCCAAAGCGCTCTACAGCGTGCCCGGCGAGTTGGTCGGCAAGCGGATCGAGGCCCGCACGGATGCGCACGCGGTGAAGCTGTACTGGCGTGGTGAGTTGATCAAGGTCCACCCCGTCATGGCCCCGGGCCGGCGGCACACCGACCCCGCTGATCTGCCCGCGCACGTGTCGGTCTATGCGATGCGCGACATCAATGCGCTGCAGCGCAAGGCTGCTGCCCACGGCACCCACGTCGGCACCTACGCCGCCGCCGTGTTGGAACACCCGCTGCCGTGGACCAAGATGCGCCAGGTCTATCGGCTGCTGGGGCTGGTGCGCCGCCACAGCGCCGCCGCCGTGGAGGACGCCTGCCGGCGTGCCTTGGATGCCGAAGTCATCGACGTCGGACTGATCGAGCGGATCGTGACCCGCGGCGGCGGTGAACAGATGCCCCTGATACCGAAACCACCCGGGGCGGCGTCCAGGTTCGTGCGGGATGGCTCCGACTTCTCGGTCCGCAGGCCCTCATGAGCCCGGCCCGCCCCGATGCCGTGCCGGCGGTCAAACCGATCGAGGTCTCCGGCGAGCTCAAAGCGTTGATGCGCCGCCTCAAACTCGGTCAGCTGCTCGACACCCTCCCGGAGCGGCTGGCGCTGGCCCGCACCAACCGGCTGCCGCACCACGACTTTTTGGAGCTGTTGTTCGCTGATGAGGTCACCCGCCGCGACCGCGAGTCCGCGACGCGGCGGGCCAAGGCTGCCCACCTCGATCCTGCGATGCAACTCCAAGCCTGGGACGACTCCACCGCCGTGGCGTTCGATCAGCAATTGTGGGCCGAGCTGATCTCGCTGCGGTTCCTCGCCGATGCCTACAACGTGCTCGTCATGGGCCCGGTCGGCGTGGGAAAGACGTTCCTGGCCAACGCCTTAGGCCACATCGCGGTACGACGGCTTCACAGCGTGCACACCGAACGGGCCGACAAACTGTTCAAACGCCTGCGTGGAGCACGCCTGGACGGCAGCTACGAAGACGAGATGCGCAAACTGCACCGCGTCGAGCTATTGATCATCGACGATCTGGCACTGCACCGCCTGGAAGCCACCGAGACTACCGACTTCTACGAGATCATCGTCGAACGCCACCGCAAGGCTTCGACGATCATCACCAGCAACCGCGAACCGCCCGAGATCCTGACCATGATGGCCGATCCTCTGCTGGCTCAATCCGCGATGGACCGCCTGCAATCAGCGGCCTACGAACTCGTCGTCGAAGGCCAGTCCTACCGGCAACGCCAAAAGCCCCGACCGGAAAAGCCGGCCCCTCCGACTCCGTCGGATTGACCGGCAACCACCCCATCGGTCACCATCAACGCACGGCCTACAACCGGAACAACCCGGTCCCATGCTCATGGCAAACCAGAGGTCCCATCACCCTGGCAGGCGACACACTTGGCTGCATCCGCTATCACACCTGGCGATCTAGATGTCTGGGTAGTCCGGTCGGGCCTGCCCGAGCCGGGCGCGGCAGCCGCAGCCTTCGAAGAACTGCAGCAACAACTGCCCACCTCGGACCTTCAGATCGTCTACGACGATATGAGTCGCGACCGTGACCGCTTCGACGCTCTCACAATGCTTTCCGCGCTGCCGAGAGTCGCGACTGCGATGGGACCTGTGGTCGACGAGCCCGACATCACGGACTACCGCCTTGGCACGCCAGAACCATCGGAGGTCTGTAAGGCTGTCCCCGACGATTAGAGAGGTGGACGGGATCCTGAGTGCGACTCTGGATGTCAGCTGCTTGGCGGGGTTGTTCGCCCGAGCTCTTCTTCAAGGGCAGACAGCTGTTGTCGGGCGGTGTTGATGAACGTTCGAGCGCAATCGCTGCAGTAGTGGGCAGTGTCACGGTCGACCTTGACGATAAGTATCGGGTCGCCCTTATTGAGCACGTGGTTTTTGTCTGACCGACACGGGTGCCGTCGTCCTGCCGTGCCAATCGACAGCGTTCGCAGCAGTGAGCGGGGCTTACCCATGTCGCAGTTCCTCCTCGACCGCAGCAACGATCTGAGGCAACCGCGCGATGAGGTAGTCGCAGTCGTCCGCGGTGTAATCCTTCCTATTGGTGGCACCGCTGGGAACCATTGTCTTGATCCGCCTGTCGATGGCCGATTTCACGGTGACGAAGTTCTCCCGGGTGCGGTCCAGCTCGCGGCCAACGCGATTGAGGCTGTGTTTGGCCAGAAACTTGCCAGCCTCGTTCTTCACCAAATCGTCGAGCAGGGTCTTTTTGGATCGACGTGTCTGTTGTTTGGTGGGCTGGACGCGTTGTAGCTGATCGAATTTGACTCCGGTGTCGATACCCTTTTCCTTGAGCACGGTCAGGGCCTGCGCAACATCTGGGTCGGCGCTGAGGGCGATCAGGGTCAGGTTTTCGAGTTGGATGTCGGCCTGGCCAGTGATCACCGGCAGCGGAGCGTTCTGGCCACCTCCAGGTGGGGGTTCGCGAGTGGGCAGGGGTTCAACAACGGTCTCGTCGATGAGCTGCGCGAAGAACTCTTGGTCTGCTTCGGCGAACTCCTGGAAGTCGTTCCAGACCCCGGTGATGTTGCCGCCGACGTGAAAAACGACGACGCCATCGTTGACGGCATCGAAGGGGTCAACATCTGGAATCACCCGCATGATGCGCCCCACGAACTGCATGAAAGGGCTGAGGTTGTTGAAGATGCTGAAGACAGCGGCGACGCTGAGATACGGGTGGTCGTATCCTTCACCGAGTTTGCGCACCTGTACGATCACGTCGAGTTCGTGGTTCTCCAACCGCTGGTAAACTCGCTCGTTCGCTTTGCTCTTGCCTTCGATCAGGCTGTGAACGAAGTCGGCGCGGAGCCCCAGTTCGCGGAACTTGGCGACGACCTGTTTGCAGTGCTCCATGTTCAACGCCGCCGCAATGATCTTAAGCCTGGCCTCGCCGGTCTTTTCCCGCAGCTCGAACAATTTCTGGCGGGAGGCCTCGGCGATGGTGGTGAGGGTGGCGTCTGAGCTCACGACGCTGCGCCGGAAGCCTGCGTCGCGCTCGCCGAGGCGGCGGACCTCTTCCAAGGACACCTCGACTTCGGTGTTGTCGTCAGGGCGCCGGACGTAGTGCAGCGTGGTCGGGTTGAGGCGGTAGCCGTTGATGCGCTTGACGTATCCCTTCTCCACCGCGCGAGAGATGGGGTAGCTGTAGATGATTTCACCGGCCATGATTCGCCCGTCGGCACGACCGGGGGTGGCGCTCACGTTCACGATGCGTGCGTCCGGGAAGTGCCGCCGCAGAGTGTCCCAGCTCTCGGCCACGTTGTGATGGCCTTCGTCGAACATGATCAGATCGAAGAAGTCGGCAGGAAGCTTTGCAAGCCAGGTGTTTTCGGCTCGCTGGAGCTGATGAATATTCGTCACCACGATGTCAGCCACTTCGAGATCGGTGACGTTGGTCGACGTGCCTCGGATTTCTGCGGGCTCTGGGAACGGCGCGGAGTCCAACACTTTGCGCTTAAGGTAGAAGAACTTCGGGTCGCTAGGTGTCAGATCCTTCAGCAGCTGGTCGGCGATCTTGAGGTTCGGTGCGACCAGCAGTGCGCGGTGAGACTGTGCGGCGAACGGCGTGAGAGCCAGGAGGCCTGACTTCCCGCAGCCCACCGGCAGCACGACGGAGACTTCGCGGCCCTCGGGAGCGTCGAAGTCGTGCCCGGTGAGCGTTTCGTATGCCTCGATCTGCGGCTCGCGCAAGGACGCATTGCCCGTCACGGTGGGTCGCAGGGTGACGTACTGGTCGATTTTCATAAAGCTACCCCTTTTGTGGAAAACGTTGTCGGCAAGGCGATCTGGTTCAGGATGCGGAACTCTTCGGAGGCCGCAGCTTCTCGACGCCGCTACGGATCGCGGGGGGCAGCGTGCGGATCGCGAAATCGCTGATCGACCACTCGACGTCATCGGCGTCGGCCGCCCGCAACGCTTCCACTGCTGCCGAGGCCATCTCGTCAGACTTGACCTCCTGCAGGATCTTGACCAGGACGTCACGCACGTGCCACCGGTTGTGGCGGGGCCCCAGCGACGCGAGCGCGCCCACGCTCATCCGCATCACGCTGGAGTCCTTCGTCTCGGCCACGACAATGCGGGTGAAGTCAGCCAGCACGTCGCAGTACTCGAACGAGAAGTTCCCATGCCTCAGAAAGTCGGTGAACCGCTGGTAGACGCGCTGGAACGCGCCCCGCTGTTCGCTCCAGAGGAATTTGACGGACCCTCGAGTGCACCAGGGCAGCACTCGGGTCAGCACGTGCATGTCGTCGTGGCTGGACTCATCCAACGCGGCTGCCCACTCGATCATCTCGATCAAGTCCGCGTCGGCGACCGACGGACTGCGCATGCGGTCCTGCAGGCGCTCCGCTGCCTCTTCCTTCGACTCGTTGGCCACGTATTCCTCGTGTGCATCAACAGCACGCTCGAGTGCATTCATGAAGTGCTCGATCGACTGGTAACGGCGATCAGGCGAGTTGGCGATCGCGGTCTCGATGACAGGTCGCAGCGGGCCGGGCTCCACCTCGTTGTTCACTGGGAAGTCCTGAGTCACGAGCTCCTGCAGGATCTTGCCCAGACCGTAGATGTCGGAACGGTGGTCGGCGCTTCGGGCCCGTTGCCACTGCTCCGGTGCTGTGTAGACCCACGTGCCCAACCCTTGTCGCAGCGTTGAGGTCAGCGGGTCGGTGTGCCGCTCGGCCTCAACGGCAAGCCCGAAATCCGATACCGCCCAATCGCCGTTGCTCAGCCGCAAAACGTTGGCCGGCTTGAGATCTCGGTGATAGATGCCCCGATCATGGACGTAACCGAGCCCCGTGCAGATCTGACGCATGATGTCGACGATCAATCGCGCTTGGCCGCCCACCGTGTCGACGTAGTCGGTCAGGCTGCCCTGCGCCAACGGCATCGCATACCAGATGTTGTCGTCGTCGGTCTCGCCGTGGGCAAGCACCGAAATAACGTTGGGGTGGTGCAGGTCTTCGAGGAGCCGAAGCTCACGCCGAAACCTCTTGATGGCTTCGGGGTCAACCGCGACGGTGTCCTTCAGCACTTTGACGGCGACCAGTTCGCTGGTCTTGCGGTCGGTGGCACGGAAGACGTCGGCGAAGCCGCCACCACCGATCCGAGCGTGTTCCAGCAGGAATCGCCCACCCAGCGTGCGGGTCTTCTCGTCCGACTTCGGCCTGCCGGCCTTGGTCTGACGGAGGCCTGAGCTGTTCCATCCAGCGACAACATCGAGGTCCCAGATAGGGCCCTGCGCAATCTCCCCCACCGCGTCGGGGAAGTCGTTTCGCTGCCGCAGTGTCGCGATGCGCTGAGTGCTCACGCCGAGCTCCTCGGCCACCTCCGATATTCCGCCAAGACGCACGGTTGCCTCCAGAAATAGTTGTTCTCAAATCAAGTATAACACCGAATTGGTTGTGGTTGGCTCAACTATTTATCGCGTCGTCGCCGAGCGGCGACAAAACCGGTTGCCCACGTCCGCGCGTCGTAGCACGGTGGGGACGACGACGAGTCGGTAATTTGGCTGCGAGAGACCCCGAACGGAACGGATCCCTGTTCTAAGCAGATCACTCAGTCATCGGTGATGCCGATTTCTGGAGATTGTTGCTTGGCGTGGGGGCCGCGTTCGCGAAGCCAGGTGGCCTCAAGGTGTCGCTGGTAGGCGGCGTGGATGGTGGCGTGGAGCTGGGCGGCGCGTGCGAGGCTGTCGCGCAGTCGCTCGTCGAGTATGGCTGGGTGCAGGCGCCCTGCCTGGGTGAGCGCGGGGTCGAGGTCGGGCGGGGTCCCGCGGTTGATGACAGCCGACGTTGGGGGCGCGCCGATGGTTGTCGTCCAGGGTAATTCGGTGGCGACGAGTCGCAGGAGCCGCTGGGCAGGCTTGGGTGGCCACGTTTGGCCGGTCGTGTCGAGCAGGACAAGGCCGGACTGGTTGGCCGCGGCGTGTTCGGCGAGGTCGGCGATTATTGCAGGGTCGGCGCTGGCGGCGTCGTCGATGATGATGAGACTGCCGGGGGGTAACGGCGACTGCGACTTTTTGTTGGTGATGGTGGCGTGGGTTTCGGTGATGGTGGCAGCGGTGTCGGCGAGCTCGTTGGTCACGGCGTCCTCGGCTTGTTCGCGAGTAGGGCTGCACCACAGGATCTTTCGTTCGGAGGCTGCAGCCGCGCTGTGCAGGGTGTGCAGGGCGGCGCGGCGCTCGGGCGAGGGTTGGGCGTGCACGACCGTGACGGCGAAGGGCAGCCTTGCGGTGCTGGTGATGGCGGCGGCTATGGCGGGGGAGAGGTCGGCGGCGGCACTGTTGGCAAGGCTGAGGGGGCGGTGCGGTTGGAAGCGGCTGGCGGCTTCGAGCACGCGTAGCTCGATGGCCAGTTGGCCGAGTTGGGCGGTGATGTGCTCGGCCGAACGGGTTTCGGCGGCCGCGAACGCGGCGGCGGCAGCCAGTTCTGCGCGGTCAAGGTCACGGCGCAGCTGGCTGGAGCGCCGGCGGGCGGCCAGCACGGCGCGATCGTCTTCGGATCGTGCTTCGGCGATGACGTTGTCGACGTCGTCACCGCTGATGACGCGGTCCGCGCCGCCGGCGGCCTTTGCACGCGCCGCGAGTGCTTCGCGAAGCGCAGCCTGATAGCGCTCGGCGGGCGCAGTGTCGGGGAGTGCCATGAGTCGCAGTTGGACATCGAGTTTGGCCGAGGCGATGTCAAGTGGGTCGACGTCAGGTTGAGCCTGCAGCTCGTCGAGCTGGTTGCGCGCCCAGTCGACATGGCTTAGCGCTGTCTCGTATTCGGCTTCGGCGTCGGCCCATTCGGCGGTCACGTCGTGAACGGCGATCAAGTAGGGGCGGTCGGCGTCGGCGCGCTGGCGCAGTTCGCGGATGCGCGGGGTGGCTTGGCGCATTGCCGGTCCGTCACCAATTGCGGCGCGGGCATGCAGGGCCTGATGGTCGGCCAGCGCCTGCTGGTATTGGGTCCGCAAGCTGGTGAGGTCAAGCAGAGCGGCCGGCAGTGGCGGGGGTGCCACGCGGTGGCGGGGGAGGTCGTCGAAGTCCAGGCCGGCGAGTTCGTCGGCGGTCTCAAGCGGGGTGTTGGTCGGGTCGGGCTCAACGAGTTCGGGGTGCCACGGTTGCGTAGACAGGTCGGTGGCAGGCATGTCAATCCTGGTTGCGTGGGGGTCGGGGGGAAGTTGTTCTTCTTCCTCGGGGTGCAGTGGGGGTTGTTCGGGTAGCGGGTGGTCGGCGTGGTCGTGGTGGCCGCCGATCAGGTCGACGGTGTAGGTGATGGTGCGGGCGTATTGGTAGGCGGGGATGGTGTGGTCGGGGTCGACGTCGGCCAGGTGCTCGGCGGCGACGTGAAGAAGGTCGGCGGGGGTCCAGCGGGTGGGGTCGGCGGCATTGACAGCTGAGACGAGGCCGGGCCAGGCGGGATCGGCGACGATGGATTGCGCGGTTGCTGACCCAAAGACGTTGTGCAAGTCAGCGATCCAGGCAGGGCGCAGGCCGGTGTGGGGGGCATCGACGGTGGCCGCGGGCGTGAGTTCGGCGGCAAGACGCCACCACAGCGCGGCGGCGGGCAGCTCGTCGGGGAGCGGACGTTGGATGGCGGCCGCGCGAACGAGGCCGGGCAGGTCGGGCCGGCTGGTGGCGGCTTGGGCGAGGTGGGCGGCCAGTTGGGGCCAGTACCCGTCGGCGCGGATGCGCGGATCGATGGAGTCGATCAGCTGCTCAAAGCGGCGAGCATGCGGGCTTTGGGTGCGCACCACCGCTTGAGCCCGGTTTTCGAGGAGTTTTTGGATGGTGCGGGCGCGCACGGCGTATTGGGGTGGGCCGAGCAGGGTGGTGTCTTCGGCAACCACGTTGTGGGCGGCGCGGAAGACCGCGATTTCGGCGGCGAGTTGGGGGTTGGCGGCCAGCACGGGTTTGGCCCAGGCCGGCGCGGTCGCCGGTGTCCATTGGTGGGTGACGGTTTCACGGATCTGGTCTGCCAGCTCGGCAACCAGCACGGCGCGACCGGTCAGGCAGTTCTCCCATGCGGGGTCGTTGGCCAGCAAAGTGGGAGTGGCGGGCAGCCAGCGCAGCGGCCCGATACCGGCAGAGTGTCCGCCGGTGGGGTCGATGCGCCAGTCGAGCACCGCGGCGGGATCGTGGGCACTGAAAAGCTCGCCTACGCTGGCGGCCTCGGTCAGTGTGGCGAACGGGTCGCGCCCGTCGGCGCCGATGATCGCCAAGTGTTTGCAGAGCACTGGCCATGCTTCGGCGCGGGTCAACCCTGGATAGAGCTGATCGGCGGTGATGTGCAGTTGGGCCAGCAGGGCCGGGGAAGCCAGGGCCTGGGCGGCGTCGCCCAAGGCGTTGTAGTACATCGCCGCGGCCGGGCCCAACCGCACGAAGGGGTCGCGGGCTTCGCGTGCGGCACTGGTGGCCGAGACTTGTGCGCCGTCGCGTGACAGCGTTTTGGTCAGGACATCGACGGCCGTTTCGGGGTGAGTTGCTTTGGGCGACAACACCCGGTGCGGGTCGGATTCCGCGGTGGATAGATAGATGTGGTTTTCGATGCGGCCGCGAGTTAATGCCACGTAGAGCAGTTGGCGAGTGAGACTCCCGGCACCGACGATGTGGCAGGCGTGTCCGGCGGTGAGTCCTTGTGCGGAGTCAATGGTTGCCGCATAGCCGAGGGTGACGTGCTTTATGACGTAGTGGGCGGGGAGGCGCACTGTTTGGCCGCTGCCGAGGTGGCGGGCTTTGATGCTGCCGTTTCGGTGGATTTCCAGGATTTGGAAGCGGTAGCCGTTGCGCACGTAATCGGTGGGGCTCAAGCGCAGCCGGCGGGCATTGCGGCGGGTGCGAATAAGGTCGCCGGGAGAGGCGGCAAGCCGATCAGAAAGGGTGATTTCGTGGCCGCGCCGTGTTGCCGGGTCAGCCGCGGCGAGGCGATCGAGTCGGGCTCGGGCGTTGAGGGTATCGACGATGGCGTTGGTGGGTGCTAACAGGAGGGAATCGCGGCCCGCGTCGAGGTCGGCGGCCCACGCGGTGTAGGCCATGTCGGCGGCGGTGTGATCGGCACCGACGTGCACACGCTGGTGGTCGATGTAAAACCCGAGTCCAGAGGGGTCTCCTCTGCGGATCGCCAGGGTCGCTGCGCTTTCGGCGGTGGAGCCAAAGCGAACCAACTGAGACAGCGTCAGTGAATCGGTCTTGTGGGCGATGTTGCGCAGCACGCCACCGGCTGAGATCGACGCGAGTTGGCAGTCATCACCGACCAGCCGGATGCTGGCGCCACGGGCTAAGGCGTGGGTGATCACCGCATCAAGTTCGAGCGTTCCGGCTTTGCCGGCCTCGTCGATGATGATGAGCGTGTCGCGTCCGACGTTGGTGAACCATGGCGGTGGGGCAGAGCGACTCGACCCGCTGGCCGGGTCGGCCGACCAGACGTATTTGGCGATGGTGTCGGTCGGGGCCGACAGATCCTCGCCCAGTTCGATGGCTGCCGCCGCGGTGGGGGCTAAGCCGACGATGGTCGCGCCCGAGGAGCGCCACGCATGCGACAGCGCGGCCATCGCCGTGGTCTTCCCGGTACCGGCCGGGGCCAGCGCCAACGCCACTCGGCGCCCGCTGCTTGCCATTTCCCGGACCAGTGCGACCTGGCCCTCGTTGAGTTGCTTATCGCGTGCGGCCGAGTCTGCCAGCGCCAGCTCGATATCGATGTCCTCGACCGTGCGCCCGCCGCGTCGGAGGGCGGCAGCAACGATGCGTCGCTCAGCGGCCAGCAGCTCCTGAGAGGTGTAGGTAGCGCTGCCGTGGCGGCTATGCACGCTGGTTCCATCGCGGCGACGCAGCTGCGCAGGTTCTCCCATTTCACCGTCGTCGATATCGATGTGCTGAACCGACAGCGGCTCGGCCAAAGCAGTCTCGGTGATCTTGTCGGCCAGCGTCTCGTCGGCGGCGTGCCCGCTGCCACGAACGAGGCGCTGCGCCTCGGCGAACACGTGGTGGCGTTGCCAGGTCGCGCGGGACCGGGCAACCGTGGCGATGACTTGGGCAGCGCGCGCGGTGATCCAGTCGTCATCGACAGCATCGATTTGGGGCGCCGGCGCGGACAAGACGGTGCCCAGCATCGCGGTCAGCTCCCGCACAGCGCCGAGCACCTCGATCGCTTGGCCGCGCCACATGTGGCGCTGCTCGGCGAATGATCGGGGTTCGTGTTTGGCTTCGCGGGTCTCTAGGGTCGCTTGTTGAGCCAACGCGATGGTTTCCACGTGGGTCGGCTCGCGGCCGTGGGCGGCTTGAAACTGCTTGGCCAGATCGGCGGTGCGGGCTTCGATGGCCAGCCGCCGCGACGACCACGCGGCCATCAGCTCGACTGAGATTCCCACGATTTCACGCACCGGCCTCTTGCCGCGGCCCTCGCCGACCACATCAGCGAACCGCAGCTGCAGTCGCTGTCCAAGGTGGGCTTCCAGGCGCGTGTTGTACAGCTCGGAGGCGGCCACGGTGAACTGGTGCACAGGCTGCCCGTCAAGCGCCAGCCAACGCAACACACCGTCAGGGCCCACCGTGGCGACCTTGTTGGAGATCGCGACATGGGTGTGCAGATCAGGATCGCCAGCGCGTGAATCGCGGTGGGTGAACGCCGCCCCGAGCAGCCCGGTGGTGTCGACCTGGGCGACACCACCCTTACCTGAACGGGTAAATGCGGCGTGAGTTTCTAGCCACGCCAGCGCATCACCGACCGCTACGTCGTGACATTCCTCTACCACTGTTGCGACGGCGCGCGGTGCGATCGCCCACAGCGTCGACACTGACTTCACGGGCGAAAACGTCAAGTCGTAGCCGGCGACCGCGGTCGTGCGCGCGCGAGTTTCCCGCGCGATAAACCCACTGAGTTCGCGATCGTCGGCGGGCGCGCGCTTGTACTGCTCAGCGAACATTCGGCGCGCGACAACGGTGCGGATCGCGGCGCGCGTGGGCGCGGCGATGGGCGCGTTCCAGTGCAGGCCGGCTTCTTCGTTGTGATCGCGGTAGGCCACTGCCAGGGCGCGCACAAAGGTGGTTTCGCTGTCGCGGATATGGAACTTGCGGCCCAGTTTGGCGGCTTCGGCGGCCGCGAGGCCGCGCACGCCGCATTCGGCGACATACTTGGTGATCGCATCGGCGTTGGGGTGCAAGCCTTCCCCGAACAGGGCCTTCATTTGGGCCTCGGTGACCGGCGAATCAACCGGTACGGCCCAAACTTTCGCGAGGTCTTCGGGGGGCACCGGACGTGCCCTTGTCGAGGACAGCGATGCCAGACCCGATCCCACCCATCGGCCCGGAGATTCGCCTTTGGTCGAGTAGTAGTCGATCAGCGGGGCCCGGCCGCGCGCGGTGGTGTCGACAGCAGCGACTTGCCGGATCAGGTACTCATACCCGTTGCCGGCAGTGAGCTTATGCATCGTCATCGTCACTGCAGTGCCGTCCCTTTCCAGGCGCACGCTAGAGACCTCAGAGACGATCTGTCCCACACAGATGGGCCGGTTCTTAAGAAACCGTGACCTTAATGCAAGAGGTGTGTGGTGTCTGGGGTGGTTCAGAACGGTTGATGCCGGTGGTCATTGGTGTGTGTCCCGTACGGGCCAAGGTTGCGAAATTCGGGGTTAGGTTGCGAGAAAGTTGCGAAGTCCCGAGTTAGGTTGCGAGTCGTTGCGGGGCTAGGGGCGTTTGATCGCGAAGAATGCTGGCTGTGACGGTCGTGTTATCCGACGCGGCGAACGTGGCCGCGGAGTCGGACACTGCGGAGTTGAGCTGGGTTACCGCCGAAGGTGTGCCCCAACGGCTGTCACCGGATCAGGCCGCGGCGGTTCCGTTTGAGGACGGGCTGCCGGTGCGCCGGTTCACCACCCGCAAAGGCCAGCGTCATCTGAGCGGTCGGTGGTGGTGCGCAACAACGACCGGCCATGTTGGGTTCGAGTCATGGCTGGAACGCGATCATGTGATGTTGCTGGATTTTGATCCGGCAGTGGTGGGGATTGCGGCGCAACCGTTTTGGTTGAGCTGGTCGGATGCTAGCGGTTCGATAGTGCGCCATGCCCCGGACTATTTCGCGAGGCGCGCAGATGGTTCGGCGGTCGTAATGGATTGCCGACCGATCGAGCGACGCCGCGATAGCGATCGGGCGAAATTCGAGGCGACCCGGCGGGCGTGCGCTCGATTGGGTTGGGAGTACCGACTGGTCGGCAGTGTCGAGCCAATCCTGGCTGCTAACACTCGGTGGCTGGCGGGCTATCGCCATCCGCGCCATGGCCATCCGCTGATCGCACAGTTGCTGGTTGAAGTATTCGCGACACCTCGCGGATTGATGCACGGCGCGGCGAAAGTTGGAGACCCGATTGCGGTGCTGCCAGTGCTGTTTCACCTGCTGTGGCGCCAGACGCTGACAGCGGACCTGACCTGCCCGCTGAGCGAGATGAGTGTGGTCGCCGTGGCTGGGGCGCGGAGTTGACCAACCGTCCAAGCGTCCTGCGGCCGGGCGATTGGGTGGTGCTCGACGGCGTCGAGCACCAGGTGGTGGCGTTGGCCGGGACATCGGTGCGGCTGCGGTCGGTGGGTGGTGCTGAGCAGGTGATGCTGTTGACGCATCTGCTGTCGTGGCCGGGGTTCACCGTGCTGGGTCACGAAGAAGACTGTGGACTTGAGCCTTTCGGGTTGTTAGAGACCCTGCCACCGGCGGTGGTCGCTGCGGCGCGTGAGTGGGAACGCCACGTCATTGAGGTTGAAACCGGGTTTAGTCCGGACGCGCCACCGGACTCGCCCGCCCGTGATGGGTTCGACCCGGCGGTGACCACGCTCGGCGAACGCGACGCAGCCAAGGCCGCCGAGCTTGGGGTGGGTGTGCGCACGGTACAGACGCGCCGGGCGCGGTATGCCCGACAAGGTTTGTGGGGCCTGGTAGATCAGCGGGCATCCCGGGAGTGGGCGGCCACAGGACGGGCTGATGCGCGGGTGGTGGCCGCGGTCGGCGAGGTGCTGGCTGCTGAGACCGACACGTCGACGGGCACCCGGTCGCGGCTGATGCGGCGGGTGGTGAGGAAGATCGAGGACGAGTACGGACCGGGGGTTGTGCCATTGCCAGCGCGCACGGCGTTCTACCGGCTCGTCGAGTCGCTGGCCGCTGGCCGGCACACCTTCGGATCGGCGGTCACGCGCCGCCAGACCGCCAACCGCCCGCAGGGGATGTTCACGCCGAGCTTCGCGGCCAGGCCGGGTGAACAGGTGCAGATCGATTCGACCCCGATCGATGTGATGGTTTTGCTGGACAACGGAACGCCGGCAAGGGCGGACTTGACGATCGTGGTCGACATCGCGACGCGCACAATCCCGACCGCGGTCCTGCGCCCGGTGGGGACCAAGGCGGTGGACGCGGCCCTGCTCCTGGCGAAGATGGTAGTGCCCGAGCCGATGCGGCCGGGGTGGTCGGCGGCGTTGCAGATGTCGGCGTCAGTGCTGCCGCACGCCCGGCTGGTCGATATCGACGCACGGATGCAACTGGCGGCGGCCCGGCCAGTGATCGTGCCGGACACGATCACCATCGACGGCGGGAAGGTGTTCGTCTCCGAGACGTTCACCCGAGCCTGTGAGCAGCTGGGGATCTCGGTACAGCAGGCGCGCCCGCGCACACCGACCGATAAGGCAATCGTGGAGGCCACGTTTTCGGCGATCAACACATTGTTCTGCCAGCACGTGGCCTCCTACACCGGGTCGAACCCGACTCGCCGCGGCAGCGACGTGACCGGAGCCTGGACGCTGCCCGAGCTGCAGGACCTGCTCGATGAGTGGCTGCTGGCGGGCTGGCAGAACCGCCCACACGACGCGCTGCGCGACCCGCTGGCCCCGCGTCGGATGCTCAGCCCCAACGAGAAGTACGCCGCATTGGTGGCCGCGGCCGGTTATCTCCCACTGACGCTGTCGGGGGAGGACTACCTGGAGTTGCTGCCGGTGAGCTGGCGGCAGATCAACGCCTACGGCATCAGACTCGACTACCGCACCTATGATTGCCCCGAACTGGGTGTCTATCGGCTGCAGCACTCCGGGATCAACGCCCGCCGGGGACTGTGGGAAGTGCACTACGACCCCTACGACGTCAGCCGGGTGTTCGTGCGGACCCGCGATGGGTGGCTGACTGTGCCCTGGACACACCTACCGATGGTGTCGGCCCCGTTCGCCGAGTTCACCTGGCGCCACGCGCGCACCATCACCGCCCAACGGGGCCAAGACGACCGTAACGAAACCGAGGTCGCCCGGGTACTTGACGACCTACTGACCCGCGCCCAAGCCGGGCCGGTCGACACCCGCACCGACCGCATCGCCGCCCGGACCCGCTTGGCTTTGATCGACCGTCCCCGCCTACCGGCGCCACCGGCAACGGCGGTCCATGCAGAGCCCGACGACGAATCCGCCGATGAACCGCTGGCCACGGTGATCCCATTCGGGGTCTTCGACGCCGACGTCGAGGCCGACCGATGGTGACCCGGCCAGCCGGCGACGAAGCGTGGACGGAAGAGCCGCTGACCACCAAGGAGGGGTGGCGGCGGTTCGTAGATCGGGCACCGGCACCGGTAGAGGTGCTCGACCCAGCAACGCTGGGCCGGTTGTCAGCGGACCAGCGCGACGCCTACGACGAGGCCCGTCGCATCTATCACGCCGACCTGCCGTTGGCCAATACGCCGACGATCCAGAAGGTCATCAGCACTGCACGGCTTTTGGTGCAGCTCAACCGCAATCAGGTCTCGGCGCGGCGTGGGCTGATCGTGTCCGGCGCGTCGGGCACCGGCAAGACGACCGCGCTGACCCAACTGGGGCGCACCCACGAGCGTCATACACGAAAGCGCTATCCGGCCGACAAGCATCGGCTGCCTGTTCTGTATGTGACCGTTCCGCCTGCGGCGACAGCCCGGATGTTGGCTGTGGAGTTCGCCCGCTTTCTCGGGCTCAGTTTCACCAGTCGCGCCAATATCACCGACATCGTCGAGGCAGCCTGTGCTACGGCGACCCGCACCCACGTCGAACTGGTCTGCGTGGATGAACTGCATAACCTCAACCTGGCCACCCGCGCTGGTGCTGAGGTGTCTGATCAGCTGAAATACTTCGCCGAGCGACTACCCGCAACGTTCATCTACGCCGGCATCGACGTCGAAGCCGCCGGCCTGTTCGCCGGGGTTCGGGGCCGCCAGATCGCCGGCCGATTCAGCGTCATCCCTGCAACCGCCTTCGCCTACGGCACCAACGATCAGCGCACCCAATGGCGGGCGCTGATCGCCACCATGGAATCCACCCTGCGGCTACACCAGCAGCGCCGCGGCAGTCTGATCGAACTCGACGAATACCTCTACCAACGGAGCGGCGGCATGATCGGCAGCCTGTCGCACCTGATTCGCGGCGCAGCGATCCTTGCCATCGAGGACGGCTGCGAGCACATCACCCGCGCCTTGCTTGACATGGTCCCCGTCGACTATGCCGCCGAACGCGCCACCCCGACACGCACGACGCGTCGAGCAGTGAGCTAATCGTGCTGGCGGCTTTGCCGATTCCAGCTGGCCCGGCCCAACACGAAACCCTCGCTTCCTACCTGGACCGGCTGGCAGCACTGCACACCTTGCCCGCCCGTGAACTCTGGGACCAGCTCAGCATCCCCCGAGCAGGCAGCACACGGCGCGTCGTACTGGCCGATCGGCTCGCGACAGTCACCGACCGCCCAGCCAACCACCTAGCCCGAGCACTGCCCGAATTACGCAACCCCGCTCCGGATTGGACGCTGTGGCGCCATCAGCCCCAACCAGGCTGCCCGCGCTGCGATGCCCGCCACGACGGTGGACCCGTGCTGCGACTACTGCCACATCACCGCTACGTCTGCACCCAGCACCACTACTGGATCGGCCCACCGGACGCGGGCCAGCCAGCCACATTGCTCGGCGAGCGCCTCGCCGACATCGTGGGCGCCCAACACCAGCATCAGCGATTGGTGACCCGCTATGGCGGCCACGCCGTCTTCGACGCCGTGATGACGGGATTCCTGATCTGCGGACACCTGTGGGCCCACCCCCAGCGGCCCAACATTGATGCCTGGCGTCACTGGACACGGCGAGCGGATTTGCTCATCCCGCCCGGCACCGAACCACACACGTTCACCGCGTCACGGCTGTTCGCCGCCGTCTACCCCGAAGCCGTCAGCCTCGCCGCGATCATCGCCTCACCCGTGTGGCGACAACGCGCCAGCGGCGATACCAACCAAAGGCGTGAATTCCTCGCCGAGGCGTGCCGCCGAGTCGGTATTTCCGCCGACGAGCACAACCCCGGCAATCATGCGATCGCTCACTGGATGCTCTACGACAGCCACCACCCACCCAGCCGCCCCGACAAGACGTTTCCGGTCACCCGGGACCACGGCGCGATGCGCCACGCGCAGCCGAGCCCACTCAGCCGTCAGCGCACCAGCCGCAGCGCGGCTTGGTTCAAGCTCAACCGCAATGGCGGGAACACCATCCTCTACCACCGGCACCTCAAACCAGTCATCAGCCGAGAATGGGCAACCGCCATGGACGGCATCACCGCCACCATCGCTGCCAGCGGCTCCACGATCAATTTCGGCCCGGCTGCTCGACTTGCATAGGCGGGGCCCGCTCGGCAGCATGTGTTGGCCGACGAGTTTGTGTCAGCGCCGTGCGCTCCAGCATCGAGCACCGGCTGCGATCATCGAGCAATGACGTTCACCCTCAACCTTTCTCCGGATGAGTTGTTGACCACGACACGGGCGGTGCGCCGTCGGCTCGACCTCGATCGACCCGTTGACCTGGACGTGGTCAAGGAGTGCGTCAGTATTGCCCTGCAAGCACCATCAGGCTCGAACCGGCAGGGCTGGCACTGGCTGGTCATCACCGACATCGAGCAGCGTGCCCGCATCGCCACGCTCTACCGGGCCGCGTTCGACGAATACCGACAGTCCGCTGTTCACGCAGACGGACTGTTCACGACGGATGACAATCTCAGTCCCACACAGCAGCGGGTCGCCAACAGTGTCGAGTACCTCGCGGAGAACTTGCATCGTGTCCCGGTGTTGCTGATCCCGTGCATCACCGCCCCAGGCAGTGCTGTGTTACCGGACGCGACGCAAGCCTCGATGTGGGGCTCACTTTTCCCGGCAGTCTGGAGTTACATGCTCGCCGCCCGGGCGCGCGGGTTGGGCACCGTGTGGACAGACCTCCACCTGCGCTACGAGCATGAGGTCGCCGAAGTCCTGGACATCCCCGATGCGGTCCGACAAGGCGCGCTGATACCGACTGCCTACACCCTCGGCACCGACTTCCGACCTGGTCCGCGCACAGCTATCGACAACGTGCTCCACATCGATAGATGGTGAAACCGGTTGCGCCTAAGCCGGAACTCCCCGGCGAGGTGGGATTAGTAGGCCGATATGTGGATCAAATTTGCGAGATGCCGGGCCAGTTTTCACGAACCGTTGACACGAATCGCGGAAAATGCAAGGTAAGTCCGGACAGGGTTGTCAGGCTGTCCTGACCTACCTCGCAATAGGCCAGCAACGGCGACCGATTCCTCGTAACTCTCGGCCGGATAGGACAGTGTGTGGTGCATGAGGGTGGGATCGGCTTATGTTGTGGGACTGGGGGATCGGGAAACATTGGTGGTGGACAAATGTGGACGCACTGATGTTGGTCAGTGTGGTAGAGCGGGACAGCCGGTTCGTCGTATGGTGCGGCGATGGGAACGATCAACTCGAAATCAGCGGCGCGTAGGCGGGTTCGCGAGGCGCAGCTTAGAGCGAACGAGGCACGCGTGGAGTGCGAGCGGCAAAACGTCGATGACGCGGCGTCGTTACTCGTTGAGCTGGGTCGCCTGGCGGCCGTGGAGGAGTGGGAGGCAACTCGCATCCTCGAGATTCGGGCAGAGGCAGAGCGGCGTCGGCACACGCACCGCCAGGCCGGCGGCATCGCGGTGGCTCGAATGCAGGGTCGCGGCGAATCACTCGCGGCGATAGCGGAATTGGCTGGGGTCAAAGTCGGTAGCGTTCGGATGATGTTAAAGGCGGCGAGCGCGCACACTGGCGCGGCGGTGCAAGCACTAGGTGAGGGCAACGGCGCGGCGGCCCCTGGCGCGGCGCCGTTGGCACTAGGTGCGAACGGCGTTACTGCGCATGACGATGGCGCGGCGGCGCAAGCACTAGGTGCGAATGGCGCTGCGGCGCATGACGAAGGTGTCGGTGGCCGGGTTTAGCGTGGGCGCGTGCGTGTTCATCTGGGGATGCCGCTGTGGGTCGATCCTGTTGTGCACGCCGACGAATGCCGGCGCTTTGACTCCGACGTGGTGCAAGGACCCGGCGCTGACGACTGCGATTTTTTCACGGGGGCTATCGGTAAAGACGGATATGGCCGGTTCTTCATTTACCGTGGGGGTAAAGGGATTTGCGTGCGGCCGCACCGGTACGCGCTGGCGCGTCGACTCAGTGTGCTCCTTCAGCCAGACGAGTTGGGCCTGCACGAGTGCGATAGCCCGCTGTGCGTGAAAGTCTGTGCGGCCGAGGCGACATTCCAGCATGTGGTAATCGGCACTCAGAGTGAAAATATGCGACGAATGGCCCGGATGCGGCGCGGAGGAGGCCGCAGGTCGATTCCCAGTGATGGGTTATGGGCTCGGCGGGAGCGCTCGGTCGCGTTGCACACGGTGTTGCGGGAACGCGGCTGGGATCGGGCCGCAGTGGAGGCGGCGCGCCTCGGTGATATGCCGATGTTGTGGTGAGGGTGTAAGCACTGTTGGTGATTTAGCCGGCGAGTACTGCCGGTCGTGCTGCGCTGCTGTGGGAACGGGGTGGATGCGATCCAGCCGATAGACGGCGGTATGCATCGCCCAGTAGACGGCGACGATGTTGGCCCCGGGTATCACGCTGGCTAAGACGGGCCCGCACGTCGGCCGGATTGCTTCACCGTATGCGGCTGCGGCGCACTGCTCGGGGCTGGGAAGAACCCTGGCCGGGGCGCTGTGGGCGGTGTGAGGCGACGCTTGGCGCCAACAGGGTGCTTGTCGGACTAGTTCAGTGCACTTGCGGGTCGATGCACCGTACTCACTTCTGCCGCAGGACGAGCGGAATTGCATCTGCTGCAACATAATTGCTCGGTTGAGAGCGAGTATAGCGCCCAGTAAAGCGCGTCCCGCGGACATCGGATCACACCTCAGAAAGGGTGCTGTCTCGACACTTACGTCTGGCGCATCATTGTCGCATCTAGTACAACAGGATGGTGGGCGTCGAGTTGCCGGGGTCAGCAGCGCTGTCGCTGGTGTCGAAAGTGCTTCCGTTGGATCCAGAAGCCACGGTCTTCACCGCGATGCTGTCTGGCTGGGCTGATCAGCAGCGAGCCCGGGTGTGCAAGCCACCGACGGTGCAGGCGCGGGCGAGCGTGGTGCGCCGTTTCGCCGAGTTCACCGGGACGTATCCCTGGCAGTGGCAAGCAGATGACGCGGATGCGTTTTTCTCCCAACTGCTTTCCGGTGCGGAGCCAAAAGCTGACTCGACGGTACGGGGATACCAAAACGCATTGCGGTTGTTCGGCGACTTCGTTACTGACACGCGATATGGATGGGCGTCTTTGTGCGCTGAGCGGTTCGGGCAGGCCCCGGCACAGATCCTGCATGACTGGAACACCGTGCGTCACGTCAACGAGTTTGAGGGGCGGCCGGGACGGCGCCCGCTGAGCTATGACGAGGTTCAAGAGCTCTTCGATGCCGCCGATGGCTTGGTAGATCAGGCGCGACTTCGCCACCGCAAGGGAGCGTTGTCAGCGTTGCGGGACTCGACGCTGCTGAAGACCGTCTACGCGTATGGGCTGCTCTCCGGGGCTCAACCAGATGCAGCGGCGTGATTCTCTGAGTTTGTGCAGTTCAGAAGCTGATGTTGGGATGCTATCTGCTGCAACAGGTGTGGTGCAAGTCGACTCGCGGTTTCAGCGGGGCCGGCCTGGCGCGTTGAGTCGGGCCATGAGTTCGCGGTTGGTAGCGCGGGCGGCGGCGAGGTCTTCGTCGCGTTCGTCGAGTTGTTGTTGTTGGTCGAGGACCTGCTGTTCGAGATGGGTGATCCGTTGGTGGAGTGCATCGATGTCGGTTGGGGCGTCGAGCCCGGACTCGCGCCATGTTTGTTCGCCGAGTGCTTGGGAGAGCCGCTGCTCGAGTTGGCGGATGCGGGCGTTGAGCCGGGCGGCGCGTTCGTGGGCGGCGAGCAGGTCGGCCTGCAGTGAGGCTTGGGTGACCGTGGGGCCGGTGTGTTCGTCGGGGACTGGATCTGTTTGCAGCGCATGGATTTTCTCGAGTAGGTCGCGGTACCGATAGAGGAATGTGCGGTCGACTCCGGCCGCACGAGCGATCGCGGCCGCGCTGAGCCGGTCGCCGGCGGCTGCGGCTTGGTCGATCGCGGCCAGCACGCGCCGGCGTCGGCGCATCGAGTCGCCGCGACGGCCGTCGAGCATCGATCGGGTGCGTGTGCTCGACGAGACAGATTGTGCGCGTGTGTGATTCGACGTGGTGTCGGTGGTTGTGGTCATGCGGTGGCCTCCGAAGCGGGGGTTGCTGGTGCGGGTGGGGTGGCGGCGAGGGTGGGCATGCCGAGCGGGACCGTGTGGGCCGCACGATGACGACGCACGATGGCGACCGCGTCGTTGATCTGCGCTCGCTCCGTGTCGTCGAGTTCGGCGATGTCGCCTTTGATCCTGTTGATCAGTCGCCGGATTCGGGTGATCTCCTCCTCGGTGGGGGTGGCGTCGGCGCGGGCCCATTCGTCCACTCCGTCGATGGTGGCGGCCAGCCGTTCGCGGGTGCGCAGCAGGTCGTCCAGGTATGCCTGCAGGTCGGGCAGGAAGGCGATGTTGGTGCGGAAGTGATCGCAGCCGACGCAGCGGAATCGGATCGGGCAGGCACCGCCGCCGGCCTTGACGTTGGTTGGTTCGGTGCAGGTGCCGTCGGGGACGGCGACCTCGCCGATGGCGTGGCGGGCGCGCTCGGAGTCCAGCAGGGCGTGTGCGTCACGCCAGATCCGGTTGCCGTGCCGGTCGAAGCTGAGCGTGGTGACCGTGTCGACGGCGTCGCGGCGGCGGTCCTCGCCGATGCGGTAGTAGCGGCGGGTCACCGAATAGCTTCGGTGATCGAGCAGTTCGGCCAGGACGTCGATCGGGATGCCGGCGTCGGCGTGGCGTTGGGCGTAGGAATGGCTTGTCTCCGCAGTGGCTGTGTGCGGTCGGGTTCGTGTTGCGTTTGACGTGGCCGATTCTCGGCGTGGAGTTCGTGACGCTGATCGCCGTTCGTGTGGCGATAACGCGAAACCGATTGTGATGGACGTCACTGCCGGGTCGGTCAGCATGGTCCCATTACCCTCTGCTGGTATTTCGGGCGATTCGACGCGAGGCGGGTGATGCCTGCCGCCGGGTCGTTGGCCGTGCGGAGCCGAAGGATCTCGTCGTGCTGGGCAGCGATCCGGGCCAGGGCCTGGCTTCGGAAGTTGGTGAGCTCCTGGATTGTCGAGTTGACGTGGGCGAGGTTGTTTTTCAGCTTCTCGACCTCCGTCTTGAGGCGTTCGATCTGTGCGGTTTTCGGGTCCGGGGTTTCTCCGGCCTGCTGAAGCTGCTGGAGGCGGTGCTCGAATTCGGCGCGTAGGTGTGCGTAGGGCCGGGTGCCGTAGAAGGCGGTGCGGTCGACCCCGGCTGATAGTGCGAGGGTCTTGATATCGCAGTTGCCGCCGGGTGAGATCTCGCCGCGCAGAAGCCGGTCCATGGCGGCGCGGATGCGGTTCTCGTTGTGGATGCGTTGGGCGGCAGTGATTCTCATGCCTGTTCCTCGGGTGCGCTGGTTCCTGTGGCAGTGTCGATGCTGGTGATGACCTGGACGGCGCGGTCGTAGTCGGCCTGCAGACGAGCGCGTTCGGCGGTTCGGGTTTTGCCGAGTTGGCCGAGGAAGGTTTTGGTGCGTTCGGCGTGCTCGGCCCAGACGGGCCGGTGGTGCTGGTGGTGGGTGGCCTGCGGGCAGCGTGCGGAGTCACACATGCCGATCATCGGCCGGTCCGCGGTCAGGGTGCCTGCAAGTTTCAGGCAGAGCGCGCGGGAGGGGTCGGTGAACCAGCAGTAGTTCGCTGGGCCGAGGTGCAGCGCCGTGGCGCGTTTGGACAGCAGGTTGAGGATGTCGCGGTCGTTGCGCTGGATCTTCGGCGCCGCAGTGGCTTTGGTGTTCGGGTCGGTGTCGATGGTGGCGAAGAATTCGGTCAGGCTGCGGGCGCCGGGTCCGGCGGGCAGGATGCCTTGCTGGTAGTTGCGGAACTCGGCCAGCACGAGCTTGAGTATGTGGTCGGCCTCGAGCTTGTTGACCTCGGCCAGCAACTCTGCTTGAGCGCCGCCCGGTCGAGCCGCGTAGCCTTCCGTTGTCGCCGCGGCGATATGTTTGAGGTGCAGTTTTGCGGCGAGGACACCGCCAGGCCGGTAAGCCATCTCCAGGGCAACCGTTCTTCTGAGCATACGCAGTGCTACTGGTTCGTCGGGGATCGGGACGAGTCCGAGACGGGCTCCGGCCGGGGAATTCACCCAGGCGCGGAACCAGAGGTAGCGGACTCGGAAGCTGAACCGGGACAGCAGGAGAACACCGTCACGCGGGTCGTCGTGGAGCTGCTCGATGAGTTCGATCGCGCGGTGGACCGGTTCGATGACGACCCATTCGTCGTCGGTGCCGCCGAGGCCCTGACCTTTGATGATTTTGCTGGCGATGCGATAGCACTTCAGGCCGGAGATCGGTTCCTCGACCGGGCGGCAGCCGACCCGCAGTTCCATCAGCTCACTGGCCCGCATTCCGGACGCGCCAGCCAGGACAACGATCGCTGCGGTGCGGGCGATGCCGACCATGGCGACCGCTTCGGACCGGTGCACTGGCAGTGTCCAAGGCAGCAAGGTCGCACCATCGGCGGCCGGGACTTCGGCGGCGTTGCGGCCGAAGATCTTCTCGACTCCGACGGTGTTGAGGGTGTCGATCAGCGGTTTGCGCAGTGTGGGCATCCATTTCGCCCAGAACTGGACGTATCCGGCCTGCCGCGCCAGGGTCCCGGTGGAGACCGGCAGCAGCGGGTCGTTCGCGTCCCAGCCAGCCTTGAGTCTGCGGTTGACGTCGTGTTCTTCGAGCATCGGCAGCGGTGTGTCGGTCGCCCTGTGGTCGGCCAGCAGCATCGTGATGTCGCTGACCATCGCCGGGGAGCCGTGACGAAGCCCGGGGGCTCCGGTAGCCCAGACACGGTCGATCTTGCGGATCTGCTCGTTCAGCTCGACAACGTGCGGGCCGAGGATCTGCACCAGGTGCAGGGCCGCGGCCAGCATCGGCTGCAGCACTTCGGCAGGAACGGCAGGTGTCTTGTTTCCGTCGCGACCAGAAGGCATTTCGGCGACCGCGGATGCTGTTGCGCCGCCCCAGGGGCGCAGATCGGCCGGAACCCGGTCGGCGGTGAACAGGTCACGGTAGTCGACCAGATCGACGATCATCTGCGCGGCTGCGCGCCGGACGCCTGGGCTCTGCTCGCCAACGATGACGCCGTCGGGGTCGATCACGTAGCGTCGGAACGCCAGGTATTCCTCGCAGAGGTGGGTGTCGAGCTCGGTGAGGGCAGTGATGCCCCGCTGATCGAGCCAGCCGAAGAACTTGCCGGCCTCGTAGAGGCGGCTGTAGCAGCTGGTCAGATGCAGTGGGGTGCGGTAGGCGCGTGGCAGACGGACCACGGCATTGTGATTCGGGGCCAGCAGCGCCAGGATCAGCTCCTTGGCGACCAGCCGCCAGCGGGTGTCGGTGATGGTGGTGAAGTCGAATCGGCGTCGGTAAAGGGCCATTTGGACCGGGAGCCCGACCACGTCGGTGAAATCCCACAGGTCGTCGTCGAATACCGGTCGTGGCGTGCCGCCCGGCAGCGTGAGCCCGGCGTCGCGGCAGATGTCCGCGCCGGTGAACGGCGACCGTGGTTGAACGCCGGGTGCTGCGGTCGCGATTGTGCTCGTCATGCGGTGCGTTCCTCTGGGCGCAAGGGGATTTCGTCGTCGCTGTCGGTGACGCGTGCGGCTGCGACAGCGAGTTCGGCGGGGTCGAAGCGGTCGAGGATCTGGTCGATCCGGGCGGCGTAGGGGCCGAAGACGGTCATGAAGTGGGCGGCGGGCATCTGCTGCCACTGGCGCGAGAAGAATGCCTTGAGCCGCAGCAGGTTCACTGCGTGCCGCGGAGCGAACACCGCCAGCGGGCAGAGCAGGCAGACCCAGGGACGTGCCGGGCATGGTTTGCCTGCCGGCCCGTGTAACCCGGCCAGCTGATCGGCGCAGGCTGCGGTGAACACATCCCGCGCGCCACCGACCAGCTCGGCGAGCACGCCTTCGTCGAGCTTCATCACCGCCAGCAGCTGCGGGTAACCCTCGGCGAGCGCCGCCGCGTCTTCCTCGGTGATCACGGCCGGAGGGTGCGCGCGGCGGAGGATGTCGTGCTGGGCGTCGGCGATGATCGTCTCGACGGCGTGGCGTTGACCGGGAGTCGTCGCCGACAGGTAGTGGTCACCCTCGACCGCGGGCGTGTGGTTCGGGTCGATCGTGGCGCGCGCATTCCCGGTCCAGGACTTCTTGTCCCGCATCGCGTGATGGGTGGTGCGGATGCGGGACCGGTGCAGTTTCATCGGCTGACCGTCGTCGCCGACGATGCCATGGCGGCGCATCCACCGGCCAATCGCGGACCGGTTCACGTCATCGAGGCGGCGGGAGTAGCCGGGCTGGCTCATCCCCAACCACAGCGTGGTGCGCTCGTCCGGCGGCACGAAGCTGCGCAACAGCGCCGAGTGCGCCAGCCACTGCTCGAGCAACCGCACCGCCGGCCGCGGCAACGTCGCGCTCTCGGCGGCGGTGCGCCGTTTGATATAGGACAGCAGAACAGTCGAATCCCCGGCCCAGTCGATGTCCCCGATGTCCAAGTCGGCGATGCCGTCGGGGACGATGCCGGAATAGATCCCGAACAGCAGCCGGTAGGCGATCACGACCTCGAGATGCGGGAACATCGCCAGCGCAGCCTCGTGGAAGACAGCGATGACTCCTCGATGACGGAAAACGTTGATGGACATGCCAATTTCCTCAGCAGCTTCGCTGCTGCCAAGCGGGCCGAGTGTCGACAACAGCCAGCAGAAGTTCTGATGAGTCCACGCACCCGTGCCCGGATGCCGCCCTCCGGCGGCGGACGCCAGCGCGCGCCGATGTGCCGCGTAGGAGTCGTCGACCTGCTGTCGGCAGGCCATGGTCAGCCGCTGCCATGCGCCCTCGGAATAGGGCGGCAACGGGCGCCGATTGCGCTGAATGTTGAAGTGCCGCCCTGCGGCCAGCTCCAGCACCCCCTCGCCGAGACGGCCGCCGGATCGCGCATAACCTTCCACCAAGTACCGAGTCAGCGCCTCCAGCCAGTTCGGGCCCGCCATCCAGAACTGCGCCAGCTGTCCGCGCCGCAGATCGCCGACACCGCCGGTGAAACCCTGATCAGAAAGTGTTCGCACCATCCTGTGCAACCCACGCACGTACTGGTCGACGGTGCCAGCAGTATCGACGCTGCCGTGAGGATGGATCAGCTCCACCAACCCGGTGGCCAGATCACGCACCAACCCGGGGTTCGGCAACCCCGTGAGATCGAATGCAGCTCTGCTGCCGTCGCTGAACACGCAGGCCAAACGCAGCGGATCATCGAGCACCGTCGTCGGCATCACAGCTCCTCTTCGGTGTCGTCGTCGAACTCGGCGTCGGCTTCCCGCTGTGCGGCGGTATCCTCGGTGAGTCCCGCTGCGGCTCCGGCGGTTTCGTAGGCTTGCCGGTAAATCCGCGTCGTATCAAGACGTTTCAGGTATTTCTCGGTCGTCAGAACCGTGGAATGCCCGAGCAAATCGCGCAGCACCAGCAGCGGGTCGGCCTTGGTCAGGTAGAACACCAGCGCTGCGTCGGCGTCGGTGTCGCATACCAGCTTCGCTGCCTGTCGGTAATAGCCGGTCACCAGATATTCCAGCGTCTGCATCGAGAACGAGTGGCGGAGTCGGTGCGGGTGGACGTGCGGGAACCGTGGTTCGAACCGTGCGCGGATCCGGTCGGAGGTGCGTTCGAACACCGTCGCCCACGCCGTGAACGGGCCACCATCACCCTTCACCGCTAGCAGGCACGACCCGCCCTCGGGTGCCACCAGCCGCCGTCGCTCGGCCGGGGTGAGCGACTCCCAGGACCGGCGGACGCCGTTGATCCGGCCGCCACGGGCGTCCGGTTCGGTGACCTGCAGCGGTTCGCCCCGGCGTCGTGGTGGCCGCCAGGCCGATCCGTCGGTGACGGCAGCGCGGTCGAGCTGCAGGTAGTCGTGCAGCCCGGCCAAGGCGTCGTAGGAGATCCAGGTGGTTCTGAACTTGCGGCCCTTGGTGATTCCCGCAGGCACCGGAAACGGGATCGGGATCACCGTCGGCGCCGGCGGCAGAGCCGGGATTTCCCACGGCAGCAGATGTGTGAACTCGCCCAGCCGCAACCCGGTCGCCAGCGCGAGGTCCCCGATCGCGGCGTTGCGGGTCATCTCCCGGCCCGCGAACCCGGTGTCGCGGGTGCCATCCGGCGCCAAACCGCGCAACCCCTTCCGGAACAGGTCGGTGAAGTCCGGCTCCAAATACTTGATGGTCACATGCGGTTTCGGGGTGCGGCGCACCGCCAAGTTCACCCGGACATCGCGGCCGGTGCCGGCGAAGACCGCTCGCGCGGATCGGTAGGTGAACGGCTCCGCCTCGGCGTATCCCTCGTCCATCGCCCACCGGTAGAACAGCGACAGGATGCTCATGTGCTGCGCCCACGTGGTCGCCGCGAATCTCGCCCGGATTGCTCCGGCGGCGCGGTGCTCGGCGTATCGGCTCAGCCCTGCCTTGAGCCGGTCTCGCGAATCGAACAGGCCCACACCGTGTTCGGCGAGGAATTCCGTCCATTCCTTGACCGCCCGCGCGTAGTTCTCCCACGAACTCGGCGCCGGAGCCCCGCTGGCCGGAAGCAGCCGCAACCACCGATTGATCACCGTCGTCGGCCGCGGCACGGCCGGGCCGTCCTCGAACAGCAAGTCGTCATCGATCAGCACCGGCATCCCCTCTGGGATCACCGGCCGGTGCTCGACACCCCAGGACTGCCAGCCCTGCGACGAGAAAAAGCTCAAGATCACGACTGGAGACCATACAAACACCACACGGCCTCACCAAAGCAGAAACGCCGAGCACGCCCGGGCCTTTCAGGCCAATCGCAACACGGGAACTAAGCGGGGACAATGTGCCGGTAGGCGTAGGGCACGATCTTGGTCATGTCAAACTCGACTCCATCGCGGGTGCGCAGTGTCGGCAGGTCGGCCACCCAGTCGCGGTGGCGCGCCTGCAGGGTGGTTCTGCTGATTGCCTTGTGCCCGTCGGGATTTCGATAGGGCGTGGGCAGCAGCTTCAGCTTCGCGGCCAGGGTGTGGGGGAAGCGTTGACGGATTCGTTGTTGTTGGCCGGTGATCACCGCGGCGGTGGCCGTGCTGATCGGCAGCCGTCGGCCGAGCCGGTTGGCTTTGATGTTGTCGTAGACCAGTACGTCGCCGCCGTCTTTGTCGCGGGCCAGGCAATCCAGCGGCAGATTGAGGATGTCCTCGGGGCGGCGGCCGGTGTCGATGCCGATCTGGGTGGCGACCCTGACCTCGACGGGTTCGAGGGAGTCGAGGTTGGCGCACAGGACGGCCATGATCTCCGGTGGCAGGCATCGGCCGGGCTCGCCGCGTTCGGGGTCGGCGGGGATGTCGGCGCGTTCGATGGCGCAGTCGCCGGGCAACCCGGCCGCCGGCCGTCCGGTTCTCGTCAGCCCCAGGGATCGGATCCCGGCCAACACCTGCCGCATGTCACGGCAGATCATGTTGCGGCGGTAGCGACCGATCTGGCCGGTGAACTCCAGATGGCCGAGCCGGTTGAGGAATCCCTCCAAGTCGGTCCGGCCCAGCGCGGTCGGGTCAAGCCCGTGATCGGGTCGGCGATGCAAGTGCTCGGACAGCAGCCCGATGCTGTTGATCTTGCCGCGAACGCGAGAGGCGCCGCTGCCGCGGTGCTGGGGCAGTTGCTCGGCAGCCCACCGCTTCGCGGCCCCGGCCAGCCAGGGCTGGGTGATCTTGGTGAACGACAGCGTGCCGGGGTACCGAAGATCGCCAGATCCCAGCGGTCCTTATCCTGCTCGACACCCGGATCGGCCAACACGCGGCGGGCGTCGCGGGCGAACGAGGCCAGCACCGAGCGTGCACGCTTGCCGGGAGCCAGGCCCGGATCGCAGTCGTGGATCGAGCCGACCTGGTGGCGACGCAGCGTGTCGCAGACCGCTCGCAGCACAACGTCGGTGAGCCGCAAGCCATCCCTAACACGGGTCTGCAAGCCCGTCAGCACTTCCACAACTACCAGGGAAGGCAGCGCCCGCAGGTTGACCTGCCCCGGCTCGGCCACGCCCGATTCCCGGACCCGCCACCACTGTTCATCGAGTTCGGCATGCTCTTGCTGGTCCACGCTCCATCGCTGATAGTGGGTCGTGCAGTAGCCGATCGCGCCGTCGGCCGTGCGGGTGCACGCCGGCACCAGGCATGCCGGCAGCGGCGGCCTTGGCCGCACTCGCGGATCGCTCACGAACTGTTCCAGCGAGATCGGGATGCGCCTGCCCCGGAACTGTTGGGCGTGCGGTTCACACATCACCGCGTCCCGCACCGTCGGCGTGCACCGGCACTGCGGGACGGCGCAGCGTTCCGCGGGAACCGGTGCGGCGGGCAGGCTTTCGGCAGCGGCGATGTCCTCGACGCTCATGCCCATGCCGGTCAGCCTGGTGAAACATCGGTGGCAGATCTCGGGGGCGTCGTTGTGGACGGTTCCGACGCATCGTTCCACCCGGCACACCTTCCGGCCGAGCAGCCGATGCTGCGCGGGCAAGTACAGCACCCGGGTCACCGGATCCCATCCGGCCTCGTCAAGCAGTCCTTGGTCCAGCGCCCTGGCCAGGTGCGTGGCCGCGCCACTCAGGGCGGCCCCGTCCAACACATGCGCGAACTTGCAGGATTCCTCATCGCCCGGGATCGTCCTGGCCGACGTCACGGCGGTCACCGGCTCGCTCCGGTCTGTTCGCGGGGGCTGGGCACCGCGTCCACCGCGGCCCGCAGTCGAGATGCGTCCGGATGCAGGTAGATCTGGGACGAGGAGACAGCCGCGTGTCCGAGCAAATCAGCGACCACGTCGATACCGGCCCCGGCGTCGACGACGTTGCTGCCGTAGGCGTGTCGCAGCTGGTGCGGGCGGACCGGGGTGTCCAATCCGGCCCGGCGGGAGACCGCTGCCATCAGCTCGCCGATCGCGTCGGGCCGCATCGGCGCGCCGACGCGGCCGCGGAACAGGTTGACGAACACGAAATCACTACCCGCCGCGGCCGGAACTCGCATGCGCTCGAACTCGTAGACGTCGAATGCTTGCACGACAAGGAAATCCAGCGGCACCACCCGCTGTCGGCGCGATTTGGCCCACGCCCCGTTCGGGTTGTCGTCTCGGCGCACCACATGCAGATGCGCCCGAGCGACCTCGCATCCCAACCGGCGCGAATCCACCAGCAGGTGCACATCACTGCGCCGCAGCCCGCACACCTCGCCCCGACGCAGCCCGCCCCTGGCCATCAGCAGCACGATCAGCTTGTCCCGCGTGGACCGGCAGGCCCGCAGCAGCGCGACGATCTGCTCATCGCTGGCCCGATCGATCGTCGTTTCCGGTTCCCGCAACCGGTGCCGGGCCCGCATCCGCCATGCCAGGTGGCCATCGTCGTTGCGGGCTTCCGCCGGCAGGTCTCGGTCATCGGCCACCTCGTACAGCATCGACACCAAACCCGCCGAGCCGTTGCCGGTCGCGACCGCGTGCACCACCATCCCCCGCACCGCGGTGAGCACCCCGTTGATCCGCGATGGGCCCCGCGCCGGGGCGGCCCCCGGACCGGCCAACACCACTCCCGAAGCGACGTCATCGACGCCCGCTGGCCAGCGGTCCGGCATGGGCCAGCCACGTCATGAACAACGCGAACTGCTCGACACCGGCCTGCCAGGACCGGCCCGTCCTGGCGCACCAGCGCAGGAACAACGCGATCGCGTGTGCATACGCCTTCGTCGTGGATTCCGCGCCGTCGCGGCCGAACCGCTGATGCCGCAGATACTCATCGGCGATGCCGACTACCTGCAGATCCTCATCCAGCACCGTCCAATACCGTTGCCCGGACGGCAAACTCACCGGAAACGCTCGCATGGGCCCTCGCTTTCAAGTCGACAGTCAGAAACGACTACCAGCCACGAGCACCACACCCACGGAGAAACGCCGCACCGCCCACCAGATCACCCACTACGAGCGACGTCATGCAACAGGTCGCAGACCCCCGGAGAAGGCTTGCGGCGCCAAGAGGCGGTGGGGCTAGACCTGGTGGATCTGAGATCGAATCCAAAGCTACCGTCCTACGGGCGTTTTGGCGGCGTATTCGTCCGATTCGGAAAAGCGTCCCGCGGTAGTTCGCCGAAGCGACGCGTCGTGCTGACGGTGCCGGAAATGGACTGGATTGTCCAGGTTTTCGAGTCCTACCTGGAGGAGGTTCGTCCATGCTTTCGAGCGGGCCGGCATCCGGCGTTATGGGTCACCGAACGTTGCGGCCGTCTCTCCAGACGCGCCGCGAACGAGGCCTTTGTGGCTGCGCGTGACGCCGCGGGGTTGCCGCAGGAGCTGGACCTGCATTCGCTGCGCCAGACCCTACGTCACACACCTGACCGAATTCGATTACCCGGAGCGCTTCGTGCAAGTTCTCTCGAGCCCGCACAGGGGTGTCCACGACGTGCAACACGCACGTGGCGTTGGCGGCGATCTTCGTGGCGGAGGTGGTTATCTGCAGCGGTCCATCACGCAGATTCCACGGAGGTTTGATGCTTGTGCAACGGGTACTGATGCCCACTTCGTCGCTTGAATCCTGGACGGTCCTCGGCGACGGAGGCGGCTCGGTGGAGCCAATCGAGCGCTACCTGGCCTATCTGACCGACATCGAGCGGTCCCCGAACACGGTCAAGGCCTATGCGCACGACCTGAAGGACTGGTTCGTCTTCCTCGACGCTCGCAGCCTGAACTGGCGCGAGGTCCGATTGGAGGATCTCGGGGAGTTCGTGTCCTGGCTGCGGCTGCCGCCGGCTGGCCGGGCTGGCGCAGTGGTGCTGTTGCCCTCGGCTGAGCATCACTGCTCTGCGGGAACCGTCAACCGGAAGCTGGCGGCGATCAGCGGCCTCTACACGTTTCACGCCCGGCACGGAGTCGACCTCGGCGACTTGGTCACTGAACTGCACCCAGGTCGGCGCCGGCGCTCGGGATGGAAGCCGTTCCTCTACCACCTGAGCAGCGGCCAGCCGGAGCGGCGGCGCACGATCAAGCTCCGGACCCCGCGTCAGCATCCGACCATTCTGACCGCCGGTCAGGTGCAGGCGATCCTAGATGCCTGCATCCACCTGCGGGATCGCTTGTTGTGGGCGTTGTTGTGGGACACAGGGATTCGGATTGGTGAAGCGCTAGGTCTGCGTCACGAGGACGTGGCCGCTGCCGAGGGTGAGTTGACGGTCGCGCCGCGATCCAACGACAACAGGGCGCGCGCCAAGTCGGCGACACCGCGCACCATCCCGATCAGCCCGCAGCTCATCCGCCTCTACGCCGACTACCTGCACGACGAATACGGCGATCTGGACTCCGACTACGTGTTCGTCAACCTCTGGGGCGAACCGTTCGGGCACCCGTGGGGCTATCCCGCGGTCTACGACCTGGTGTTGCGGCTGCGCCGGAGCACCGGCATCGACTTCGATCCCCACTGGTATCGGCACACCTACGCCACGCGTTTGCTCCGCCAGAACACCCCGATCGAGGTCGTCAGCACGCTGCTGGGACACTCCTCGATCGCGACCACGATGGACATTTACGGGCATCTGTCCGTCGAGGACGCCCGCCGGGCTCTGGAGGCGGCCGGCTTCCTGACCGGGCAGGAGGTGCAGTGGTGACCGCGGCAGTCCCGCCGCTACCGTCGGCTGCGGCTCCGGGCTTGCTGCGCAAGCTGGTGGCCGCGGTTCGACCGGAGTTCCGGGTGGACATCCTCGTTCCCGAGCGTGGTGCGCTGGTGTTCGACACCGCGCCGTGCCGGGTGCCGGGCTGCGTGCGCCAACCGCGCACCCGCGGGCTCTGCAAAGGCCACTACGTCGGTTGGCAGCAAGAAGGCCGCCCGGACATCGACGTGTTCGCCACGACTGCAGCACCGGAAGGGCTCGGGCGCAAAGAGCTCACGGTCTGCGCCGTCCAGGGCTGCCGGTACGGAGGTGCTCGCCGGGGTTTATGCCCACGCCACCAAGGGTTTTGGGAACGGTCCGGCATCGCCGACCGAGACGTATGGCTGGCTGCCGTTGCTCCGGTGGATGATCCCGATCATCCCGTCTGCGCGTTGTCCTATTGCACGCTATGGACGCAGGGACGGTCGCCGTTCTGCGTCAATCATCGGTCCCGATGGGCAGCGGTGGGATGTCCCGACATCGACGAGTTCATCGTGCTCTGCGAGTCCTATGGCGACGACCGGTTCGACTTCCGACCGTTCGGTGATCGCCGACAGCTCAAATTGGAGATGCAGTACGCGCTGCAGTGCCGGCACGATGAACGCCAGGTCAAGACTCCCGCTGCCGTCGCGCGTCCTGTCATCGCACTCACGGCCGCCAGTGGGGTGGCCTCGCTGCTGGACTGGCCGATGGCACGTTGGATCGAGTTCTTCGACGCCAACCACGCTGCGCAACACGGCCAGAACGGACAGCTGGCGTTTCTGCGTTACGCCTATCGCTGTCTGGAGGACCTGCACTGCGGCAGCGGGTGGGAGGCCGAGTTCCCGCGCGACGTGTGGGAGCTGCACCGGCTCGGCGTCGAGGGCCGCAAGCGGCTGCGCTTCGACGGCATTGCGCAACCGTGGCTGCGGGATCTGGCCAAGCGGTTCGCCCGCTGGCGGTTAAGCATCGGACGCAGCCCCAACCAGACCTACATCGACGTCCAGGCGGTGACGCGTTTGGCCGGCTTCTTGGCGTCCCCGCCGGTCGACATCACCAGCCTGGCCGGCATCAACCGCGCGGTATTGGAGCGCTACCTGGCCGACCTGTCCACCGACCCCCGGGCACTGCACTCCCGCAGCCGCGACATCAGCTCGCTCGGTGCGTTCCTCGACGCGATCCGCCGCCACGAGTGGGACCACGACCTGCCCGCGAGTGCCGCGTTCTATCCCGACGACTTCCCCAAACCCGCGAAACGCCTGCCCCGCGGGCTGGCCGAGCACATCATGGCCCAGGTCGAACAGCCCGCGAACCTCGACGGATGGAACAACCCCGAGAGTCGGCTGCTCACGATCATCCTGATGCGCTGCGGACTGCGCGTCGGTGACGCCACCAAGATCGCCTTCGACTGCGTCATCCGTGGCGGCGACGGAGCTCCCTATCTGCGCTACACCAACGGCAAGATGAAACGCGAAGCTCTCGTCCCGATCGACGAGGAAGTCGAGCAGGCCATCGCCGAGCAACAACAGCGGATCCTGCGCCGCTGGACCAACGGCAGCCCCTGGCTGTTCGCCGCTCCGAAGATGAACCCAGACGGCCGCCGGCCGCTGACTACGCCCTCCTACCGCGGCCAGCTACGGGACTGGCTGGCGCGCTGCGAGATCCGCGACGAGCACGGCCGTCCAGTGCATCTGACTCCGCACCAATGGCGGCACACCTTTGGAACACGGTTGATCAACCGGGACGTGCCGCAAGAAGTCGTACGGGTGTTACTCGATCACTCCAGCGGTGAGATGACAGCTCACTACGCCCGCCTTCACGACACCACCGTCCGCCGGCACTGGGAGTCCGCCCGCAAGGTCGATGCCAGGGGCCAAACCGTTGCGATCGACCCCGACGGCCCACTGGCCGAAGCGAACTGGGCCAAGCAACGGCTCGGGCGCGTGACCCAAGCATTGCCCAACGGCTTCTGCGGGCTGCCAGTTCAAAAGACCTGCCCGCATGCCAATGCTTGTCTGACATGTCCGATGTTCGTGACTACGCCCGAGTTCCTGCCGCAACACCACGAACACCGTCAGCAAGTCCTGCAGATCATCTCCGCTGCCGAGGCGCGCGGTCAGTTACGCCTCGTCGAGATGAACCAACAAGTCCTGGGAAACCTCGACACCATCATCACCACACTCGAAACCGACTCCGGTTCAGAGGAATTGGATTCTGCTGATGCGGGCTGACAACACCCGGCACCTCATCGTCGCCGCCCGACAACGCCACGAACTCACCCGAGCCAAGGCGATCCAGGCATTGAGGACCCTCGACGCCGAAGGGCGCCCGGTCACCTTCGAGGCCGTGGCTCAAGCAGCGGCGGTGTCTCGGTCCTGGCTCTACGCGCAATCCGACGTCCGAGCTGAGATCGAACGGCTTCGCGCTGCCCACCGTCGAGCACCCGCGACACCGGTCCCCGCGCGGCAACGAACCTCGGACGCCTCACTGCTACGCAGGCTCGAAGCCGCCAACCAGCGCAACCGGAAATTGGCCGAGGAGAACCGCACGCTCCGAGACCAACTCGCCCGAGCACTCGGCCAGCAGCGCACCGCATCCGAAACCACGTCAACCCGCACCCCCCGGAAACGTCTCAGCTCGATAACGATCGGTCCCTGCTGAAAGGCCTCCCCCATGACCCCACCTCAAACGTCGACGACAACGTCCACAACGAAACACCGCAGGTCAAAGCCCCGAATAGGCCAGCGGCTCAAGATAATTCAACACCAAGTCGGACATTCCTATGCGAGCACCACGTCGATCTATAGCCACGTCTGACGAGTACCGCAACCGTTTGCTCCGTGAAGCGCTCACCAAACGCGGCATTGCCGTCGGGGAGGATCAACCGTGATCAAGAAGATGGGTTATCAGTGGCGGCTGCGGGCGCTGATGGCGCAACGGGAGCTGTACCAGACGACTGATCTGGTTCCGCTGTTGGCCGAACGTGGCGTGGTCCTGTCGCGAGAGCAAGTGTTTCGCCTGGTCACTGCGCCTCCCCAACGGCTCTCAATGGACGTGCTGGCAGCGTTGTGCGACATCTTGGAATGCTCGCCCAACGACCTGATCGAAATCGAAGCCGTCAATCAATCGGTGAAGAAGGCGGCCGGGGACTCACCGCGGGAGGTGCCGAAGGTGCGGCGCACGACTGTGCGTCGACCTGACCGCAGCTCATGAGAGGATCGGCGAACTTCAGGCCCGACGCGTGGGATCGAGTCCGCGCTCACGTAGTCCGCGCTCTTGGCGACCTATCGCTTGCAGATGCCGACCGCCTCCTGAAAGCTGCTCGTGTCGACCGGCCGAAAACGCTCAATCAGGTCGACGCGTACCTGGCCGCTCATGGCGACGGAGTGCTCAACCCGGACGCGTCCTGCCCGCGGGGGCTTATGCGCTTGACGCACGTACTGGTGGCTGATGGCCACGCGTCGGTGAAGCCGCCGGCCTGTACGAATTGTCAACAGCGCGTGTCTCTGACCGCGATCGGTCCGACCGGCCGCATTTGTGGTCGCTGCAGAGATCTCGATCGATCGTTCACGTGCGCGCGATGCGCAAAGACCTCTGTCAGCAGACGCGTCAATCTTCCCGACGGACCCGTGTGCACGAACTGTTACAGCCGCGACCCGTTGTCGCGCAAGGAATGTAGCATCTGCGGACGCCTCCGTCCCCGGGCACGTCGACTCGTCGACGGCGGCGTGCTGTGTCCCACGTGCGCGCCACCGCGCCTATACACCTGCTCGGGATGCGGACAACGGCGCCGCGCCCCGTACGTGGCATCGGAAGGACGCATCTGCACGAACTGCTACGCCAAAGCCAGCACCGTGTGGGTATGCGGATTATGCGGAGCCACCCGGCGCCGCCAAAGCAGCAGCGTCCTCGGCCCGCACTTGTGCGGCACCTGCCGCGCCATCACAACGAGGACCTATTCCGGGATACGTTCACCACACTCGAAATCCACCTGCGCGTTCTGCCGACAACGGCGCGTTGTAGCCCGCCATTGGCCAGCGGGGCCTGTCTGCACACCGTGCGTGCGCAAGGCGAAGATGTACCCGTCACCATGCGCGGCGTGCGGCCAGCAGGCGGTGCTGATCGGATTTGACCCCGACGAGCGCCAAATCTGCGGGCCATGTTCTGGCTCCACGCTCGACTACCGCTGCGCCAATTGCGGTCAACCGGGTATTCGCGCGCATAATCGATGTAGCCGCTGCCACACCGCCGAATTACTGCACAACGCCTTAGCCGGGCCGGATGGCCAGATACCGGCGCAACTGAAGCCACTGGCGGACGCTCTTGCCAACGCCAATGATCCACGCAGCGTCGCCGTCTGGCTCGGCAAGAGCGCCGCCGCGGAGCTCCTCATGAATCTGGCGCGCACCGGACAGACCATCACTCACCACGCACTCGATCAGCTCCCACCCGGTGGGCATGTCAACTACGTACGTGAAATCCTCGTTCGCACAGCAGTATTGACGCCGCGTAACGAATACCTCGAACGTATCGAGCCATGGGTGGATCGCCACCTAGCCAACTATCCCGCCGAACACGCACGGCTGGTCCGCAGCTACACCATCTGGTACCTCCTGCACCGAGCCCGCCGAGCCAAACAACCACTAAGCAATCCCGGGTGTCAACGGCGGGGTGGCTTCTAGTCAACGTCGCAACAGTTGATGGTCTGGTGAGGTTAGCAGCGCGGTGAAAAGTTCGGCGGGACTGCGGTCTTCGAGGGTGTGGCGGGGGCGGTTATTGATCTCGTATTCGACAGCGCGCAGATGGTCGGGTGTGTAGGTGCTTAGGCTGGTGCCCTTGGGGAAATATTGGCGTAGCAGCCCGTTCGCGTTCTCGTTGCTGCCGCGCTGCCACGGCGAGCGGGAGTCGCAAAAGTAGACCGGCACGCCGAGGTCTGCGGTGATGTCGGTGTGTCGGGCCATTTCGATGCCCTGATCCCAGGTGATCGATCGGATCAAGTTCGATGGCAGGCCACCCATGGTCGTGGCGATCGCGATACGCAGGGAGTCGGCGTCACGGGTGGGAAGGTGCATCAGCCGAATCAGGCGGGTCTGGCGCTCGACCAGGGTCCCGATCGCCGAGCGCTGGTTCTTGCCGACGATGTAGGGGTCGGACCGGGGCGCGGTGCCGGGATTGCTCCTGGCCCGTTTCCCCGGCCCGCCCTCCGCACCGGACGTGCGACTCTCGTCGCATCCGGCGCTCCACGGACTGCCACCGTTATGCGGGGACCGAGGTCGCCGCTGTGCTGGTCCACGGTGTGGGGATGTTGCTCGCCCGCCACCGATACCGAGTGATCGGAACGGTGGTGGTATCGAACATGACGATCCCATTCTCTTGCGGACGATTGCCTGGCCTTCCGGTCAGGAACCGCCGGTAGAGCTCCGCCCACGTGATCCGCTTGTGCCGTTTGAGCAGCCACTGGGTGACCCGATGCCAGGCAAAGGAATCGAGGTATCCGAAGGTTGCCTTCGACACACCGTGACGGAAATACGCACACCATCCTCGGAGCACCGGGTTGAGGCGTCCGAGGAGATCAGCAAGGCCATGATGACGTGCCTTCTTGGTCAGCGCCCGCACCTTCGTCATGATCGAAAGCAGCGCCTTCTTCGACGGGTAGGTGTAGACAGCTGCCTTGTTCGTGCCCTTCTTGCGGCGCCGCTGGATGCGGAATCCGAGAAAGTCGAACCCCTCGTCGAGGTGGCATACCTGGGTCTTCTCCACGGATAGCCGTAGCCCCAGTGGGGCAATGACATCCGCGACTTCGTCCCATAATGCGTCCGCGTGCGCTTTGGTTCCGGCCACCATGATCACGAAATCGTCGGCATAGCGGACGATCCGATAGGTGGCCCCGCCACGTTTGCGATGGGCATCTCGCCGCTGAGATGTCCGATGGGCATCCCATTTCACACGGAAATGTGCGTCCAACACCGTCAGAGCGATGTTGGCCAGCAGCGGTGAGAGTATGCCACCCTGGGGTGTGCCGGTATCAGATTCCCTGACCGTTCCGTCGCCAGACATGATGCCCGCCTTCAGGAATGCCTTGATCAGGGCCAGGACCCGCTTGTCGACGATCCGCGTGCGTACTCGTTCCATGATGGCGGAGTGAGCCAGTTCGTCGAAACACGCCGCGATGTCAGCCTCGAAGACCCAGTGATAGTTCCGGGTCCCCAAAGCATGTATCTCGGCGATCGCGTCCTGAGCGCGACGTCGGGGACGGAAACCGTAACTGACCGGCTCGAAATCCGCCTCGAAGATCGGCTCCAACACCAACAGCAACGACGCTTGAACCGTGCGGTCCATCGCCGTGGGAATACCGAGCCGCCTGAGTTTGCTGCTCCCTGGTTTGGGAATGAGTATCTCCCGCACCGGAAGTGGAGCAAATGTCCGTGCCTTCAGTTCGGTTCGAACGTGGCTCAGGAACGCCACCGTCTCGGCATCTCCGGTTATGGACGCAGGAGTCAGCCGGTCGACACCGGCTGAGCGTGCGCCCTTGTTGCCCCGCACCCGTTCCCACGCGACGGTGAGAAAGTCCGGGTGGTGGACGAGGTTGAACACATCATCAAAGCGGCGGTCGGAATCTTCGACCGCCCAGTGGTGCAGCTTGCGTTGCATCTGTCGTACCTGCCATGCCGCCTGATCGGGATCGGGCCATGACAGCTCACCGGTATTCACCAGTGCCTCCGTTCGTGTCGTGTTCGCTGCATCAATTCCGCTGGGGCCCTTCGCCATGCACGAGGCTTTCCCCCGCTCGGACTACTACGGCCCCTCCGCCCCACCGCGTGGCCATCGACAGACGACGCGTCAACCCGGATTCGGCGCCCTCGGCTGAGGACGACGACACGGGAGCCTCGCGATGGTTCCCACGTTCACTGCTGACCGCTCGAGGAGGGAGGTGCCCAGCTATGCCCCTGCGATATCGCCACGGCTACGCCGCAGGCATTCACCGTGGCCTCCAGCGGCAGCGACCTAAACCGCAGCCGGAGTTCCCAACACCGAGACGCCAGTGGTGTTGGTGCGCATCGCAGACCAGCCCGAATCCACCGGGTTAGAGCTGGCGGGAGACTTGAGAGGCGTTAAAACACTGGTTCCTCGCGTACACCTTCTCCTCATGCTTGCCGGACCCAGGCCATCCGGTAGTGCCGGCCTGTCCCGTCGTTGTCGGGGCTGCTTACCACCCTCGCCGGCGTCTCCCGGTCCAGGCTGCCCCCAGCTTCGTTACGCTGCTGCGACAGCACAACGGCGCAGGTCTCTCACCTCCGCTCGGTCACACAGCGCCTCGTGGCGCACGAGGTCACCTTCCCAATGCCCCGGCTGGCTGCGGTCGGCGGGAGCGAATGGCCGCTGATGGATCGACAACATCGGCTGGGCGAACCTCGGACGCCGCCGACCCGGCCGCTGGTGCGCGCGGCGATGGGTCCTGCCAGTGCGCAACGGACCCCGGTGTGACGACCTGACCTGTGGCGGCCGTATCAAGCGCGAATGGGGTTGGTACACAGCCCGGTAGATGCTTTCGTGGCACAACCACATCAATCGGTCCTCGGGGTATTCGCGCCGCAAGTGTCGGGCGATCTGCTGCGGGCTCCACCGTTGAGCGAGGAGCTCGGCGATCAGGTCACACAGGGCGGGATTCTTGTCGACCCGCCGCTGGTGACGACGCGCTCTGCGCTGAACCGCCCAGCGGTGGGCTTCAAACGGCCGGTACTGGCCGTCGCGGCGGCTGTTGCGGCGCAACTCCCTCGATACGGTCGATGGTGCCCGGCCAAGCGTGGTGGCGATCTGCCGAACACCCATGCCCGTGCGGCGCAGATCGGCGATGCCGATCCGCTCCTCTTCGGATAGATAGCGATCGCTGATCTGGCGCACAGCCAAACGATCGAGTGCGGGCACGAATCCCACGGCCTCGCCACGCCGATAGGTTTTGTACCCCCTTGCCCAATTGTTTGCTGCGGTACGGGACACACCGACTTCACGACCCGCCGCCAAGATGGACCAGCCCCGGGCGCGCAGCTCCGTAAATCGCTCACGCTTGGCGGACTGTGGCCGTCGGCCCGGGCCTTTTTTCACGCGACGCGACGATGACAACACAACCTCCAGAACCTAGAGAAGTGTTGCGACCGCCCCTAGAAACCACCCGGGGACACGGGGTCAGTTTTCAGACGACGCCGACACCGGGGCAGCACGCATTCGCCGCCAGGTGTGCGTCGCACTGGAATTCCTCGCTTGGCTCGAGACCCGGGGACGCACCCTCGCCACCATGGACCAAGCAGACATCGACAACTGGTTGGCCCACGGCACCTGGCGACACCGAGAGATCCGGCCCTTCCTGCACTGGACAACTCAGCGTCGCATCACCCACGGCGCCTCCGCGCCGGCCAACCGACCCAGCCCGCCCTCGGTGTTCATCGACGAAGCCACGCACCTCGAGCAACTCCGCCGATGCCTCAACGACAACACCATTGACATCGATGTGCGCGCCAGTGGTGCGCTCATCCTGCTGTACGGAATCACCACCATGCGAGTACTCGGGTTACGACAGAACCAGATACACACCCAGGACGGCCACACCTACCTCACCCTGCGCGACCACGAAATGGTGCTGCCTCCTAAGCTCGCCCAACTGCTCGCACAACTGCCGCGTCCAACCCGGCGCTCGACCCTGCCCGAACCCTCAACACCGGACCGGCTCCTGTTTCCCGGACGAACACCAGACCGCCCAGTCAACTCGGGCGTGTTCGGCAAGCGACTCAAACATAGCGGCCTGACAATCCGAGGCGGTCGCAACACCGGCCTCATCACAATGGCAGCCGAGTTACCGGGCGCAGTTCTGGCCGACCTACTCGCCATCGATATCGTCACCGCGACCCGCTGGGCGGCATATGCCAAACGCGACTGGAATCAGTATCTTGCCACCCGAAAAGCGGGCTCTACCTAGCAATTGCGCCTGCCCCACTAGGGTTAGCCCATTTGATCACCGGTGGTTGCCGTTACAAATATGGTGTGGGGTTTCGGGTTACCGGCCGGGTCCTCCGGGCTGTGGACGTGGCAACGGCCGCGGCTGCCGCCGAGCGCGATGGTTCATCGCGGTCCGCGATTAGTCGAATCCGGCTAGTGTGATTCTCAAGGCTTGTTCCAGTTGAATGTGGAGCGGTGGACTCGTTTTGGTGTCCGTGCTAAGCCAGCGCCGAAGTATGAATTGTGCAGTGGCCAAACCCGTGTGGACCAGCAGCGAGGGGCGGATGTCGGTCACCGCGTCGACGTCCATATGCGTAGCGACCAGTTCGATGAGCCGGTGGTTATCGTTCTCGCTGATCAGCGCCGATTCGCCCAGTAGGTGGGGGGCGGTCCGGATGGCTTCTCGCCAGTATTGCAGATTCTGATTTGCTTTGTCCCAAGCGGTTTCGATAAGCAGACGCATCAGAGTTTCGGTTGCTGATGCATCGGACGGCTGGGCGCGGTAGGACGCAACGATTTCGGCGACCGTTTGCCGGACGGGTGCGACAAGCAGGTCTTCCTTGGTGGGTGCGTAGCGGAAGTAGGTACTGATCGAGATTCCGGCCGCGGCCGCGATGTCCTCGGTTGTCACGGCAGCGAATCCGCGTTCGGCGAAAAGCTGGTGTGCGGTGTTCTGGATCTCGGAGATCAACTCGGCGCGGCGTCGGTCCCGTAACGAGCGGATGTTTGCTGACGGCATGCCATCACCTTCGTCAATGTGACATTCCAACTGCATTATGAGCTATGGTACGAACAGTAGCGTAGCGAAACCGAAAGTACTGGGGGTATTTCCTTGCCGGTGTCGCAGCGTCGGGTGCCGTGGGTTGCGTGGGGAATTGCGGCTACCCGCATGAGTATTCGCTGCCGAGTGCGCCCGGAAGCGTCCGCCGATCGGGTCCGCGTTTCGCACCGCGGTCTGGACGGCACAGCTTCAGTACCCACTCATGGCTGTGTCACCAGTACGCTCGTGCTAGCCCCGTTTACCGCACTCGCGGCTCTTGCAGTTGCGCTTGCGGCTGCACGCATATCCAACGGTCTGCAAAGACATCGTCTTCCCCGAAGGGGGATTTGAGGAATGTCATCCCGCCACCTCCTCGTCGAAAGGTCTATCCCCGAAGTGAAGTCGTAGTGTCGGTTGACGTACCGTTCCGCGCGGCGCCAGATTCCGAGACCGGTACCGGGGGCAGCACCGCAATCCTCGATGCTGCCCGAGCGGTCGCAACGGCGGGCGGTTTCAAGGCCGTGCGTCTCAAGACGGTGGCCAAGCAAGCTGGCATCACTGTCGGGTCACTGTATGACCATTTCGCGTCGAAGACCGACCTGCTGGTGACGCTGCTCGCCCGTGAGTTCGAGCGGGTGAATCAGGAACGCGACTGGAGCACGTGCGCCGCTTCCCCGAGTGACCGACTGGGATCGTTGACAGCGCGGCTCCACGACGAGTGGCAGCAAAACCTGCAGCTCACCGAGGCCGTGGTTCGGGCATTCGTTATGGCGGGCACAGACGAAGCCTTGACAGTGCAACACGCCGCCGACGTCGTCGAAAGCATGCTGGCGCGCACGGTTGGTGGGCCGACGCAGGGAGCTTGCGAGCGACAGATCGCCGGAGTCATCGCAGATATCTGGCTGGCCAATCTAATGGCTTTCGTCGTCGGACGGGCGACAGCAGCGGAGGCGCGCGAGCGCATTGATCGAGGTCTGCAGCGCATTCTTGCTGCGTGGAACGCGAGCTAGAGCGCATAGCAATACTAATAGTATCGGTGCGCTACTAGCGGTAGCATAGGTAGGTGACTCGCCGGTGCGTCGAAGGGAGTTGTTATGTACACGCAATGGATCGAGCAGTGCACCGTGCAACGAGTCTCGCTGCACGAAGGGCTGGTAGTCGACCTGGACGATCACAACCAGCTGGTGATTTCCCGACCGATGCGGCTGACCCTCCCTCCGGCAGCAGGCTGGCCTGAGGAAGAAGTGTTGATCGACCCTATCAATCTTTCGGCCGAGGAGCGGCCACTGTTGGACCTGGCCGGAGCGATCTGCACGCGTGCCTGGTGCGACGACGACGGTGCGCTGCATCTGTGTTTCTCCCGCGGCCACCGCATCGATGTCGACCCGGATGCGGCGGCGACTTCGTGGGAGCTCTATGGCAAGTGCCACGGCTACATGGCGTGTCTGCCGCGGGGTCGAGTCCGGGTGATTCGGCACGACCTTCCTGTTGACGAGAATGACTTAGACGCAACACAATCAGTGGCCATGGCGCATCAGTAGCCGCGCGCCTGGCGACAGGACGGCACAAGCGCCGAAGGCGTGCGAACGATAGATCGAGCCATCTCGATGGGTGTCCGACGTGTCAGCCGGGGCGGGTGCAGGTTCGCTGGATGCTTACGTCGGGGTCCTTGTGGTGCGGTCGAGGAAGTCGGTGACCGCGGCGGTAAACGCGTCGTTGTTGTCGCCGGCAACCATGTGACCGGTGCCGGTGACGTCCGTCGTTTCGGCGTGCGGGACGAGCTGGAGGAATTCGTTGACGGTTTCCTGGGAGACTACGTCTGACAGTGCGCCGCGTACTAACAGCGTTGGGGCCGTGATTCGACGTGCTCCTTCGGCGAGAAATCCGCTGATGGCGTCGAACTCCTCGCTGCCTGTCATGAGATTGCCTTGCAGGACATCGAAGTTGGAGCTGATGAACGCTGGGTCCCAGCGCCAGATCCATCGTCCGTCGCTACGTTGCCGCAGGACCTTGTGCAGGCCGTCGAGATTTTCGGGTCGCGCGCGCCGGGGGTTGTATTCGGCGATGATGTCGGCGGCGTCATTGAGTGAGCCGAATCCGTCGGGGTGGGCGGCCATGAATGACACGACGCGACGGGCTCCATGAAATTCGATCCGCGGGGTGATGTCGACCAGGACAACGGCTGCCCAGAGGTCGGGTGGGGCCAGCAGATGGGTAGCGAGGATGATCAGCCCACCCAGCGACGCGCCGACGACGGCGGGGGGACTGTCGGCGCTGACGTGTCCTCGTACCGAGATCAGATCGGATACGAACCGTTCGACGTCGTATTGTCCGATCGGGTCCCAGTCGCTGTCGCCGTGACCTCGTGTGTCGTAGGCGACGACGGTGTAGCCGTGGGAATGGAGTCGACGAGCGGTGGTGGCCCACGCGTGACGGTTCTGACCGCCGCCATGGAGGAGCAGCACGACGGGGCGAGTCGCGGCGTGCCGGTAGCAGTCGGCCACGAGAGTGATCCCGTCGCTGGTGCGGATGCGCTCCTGGCTAATTGTCATGTGGTCCGATGTGGTCGGCCGTTGTGAGTCAGGGGTTTCCGTTGCGGCCACCAGCTCGCTTCGCGCAGCAGTGTGGCGATCGCGGGAACCGTGAGCGTGCGAACGACGAAGGTATCCAGAAGTAGGCCGCAGCCAATGATGAACCCGGCTTGGATCATGATCGCGATGGAGCCGACGATCAGGCCGAACATGCTGGCGGCGAAGATGAGCCCGGCCGAAGTGATGACTGAGCCGGTATTTGCGACGGTTCGCAGGACGCCGACGCGAATGTTGTGGGTCGATTCTTCGCGTAGTCGCGAGATGAGCAGCATGTTGTAGTCGGCGCCGACGGCCACCAGGATTATGAACGCTAGAAGCGGTACGGGCCAGGCGATTTCCTTGCCGAGGCCATATTGAAAGACGAGGGTTCCCAGTCCGAGCGCGGCGCCGTAGTTGAGCACGACGGTACCCAACAGGTAGAGCGGGGCGACCAGGGCGCGCAGCAATACGACCAAGATGAGGCCGACGATGACGAGGGTCGCAAAGGCCAGCTGATGAAAGTCGGCGGAAAGCAGGCGTTGGATGTCGGAGTTGACGGCGGGGAATCCGGCCATCGACACCGTGGCGTTGGCCAGCGAGGTGTTGGGTCGTGCGGCATCGGCGATCTCGGTGATTTTGTGGGCGAGGTTCATCGCGTCGCTGCTGTAGGGGTCGTAACTGGATTCGATGGCGAAACGCGCGGTTTTGCCGTCGGGCGACAGGAAATGCTTTGCGACGTCGGCGAATTGGCGGTTCTCGAAGGCATTGGTGGGAAGGTAGAAGCCGCTGGCGTTGTCTGAGCCGGCGGTGGTTCGTGCGGAATTCTGCAGTTGGGTGGCGATTTGGCTCATGCCCGACAGCATTTCGATGTTGCTGTCGGCCAGGGTGTGCACGCCGGTGGCGAGGGCCTGTGCGCCGGAGGCGAGTTGGCTGATGCCGCTTTGGAGGCGGCGGATGTTGCCGGCCAGGTCGGCAGGGTCGCCGAGTGCTCCGAAAGCCTTGTCCAGCGACGTGATTGCGTTTTGGACGTCGGCCACGGTGCCGGCCGCGGTGTCGCTGCCGGGCTGGTACAGGTCGCCGAGGTTGGCAAGCTGGTTGAAGAAGCCGGTATGGCGCAGGGTCACCAGGATCTGCACCTGGTCGCGGAGTTGGGCGCATTCCGGTGTGGTCGCACACCATGGGGAGGTGTTGAGCGCACCGACGAGCGGGTCGATGGCGGCGATTGCGTTTTGGGCTTGGTCGGCTTGCTGACGCAGCCCCGGACCGGTTCGGATGGCTTGGTCGACGGCAGGGGCGGTAGCCGAAAGCTGCTGTAGCAGCGGACGGAACCGCTGGACTTGGGATCCACTCGACTGGGCCTGAGTGAGGATCCCGGTCAACGGTGTCAACGCGGTGCGCAAGGTGGTGTCCAGTTGCGCGAGACCGCCGGCGAGTTGGTCGGCGCCGTGGGTGAGTTTGGCCAGGTCATCCTTATGGGCGTCTCCCTTGGCGACCGCGCCGGCCATCTTGTTACCGATCTGGCCGTTTTGCCACGACAGTTGAGCCTGGTCCAGGCGTGCGCCCGTGGGCCGGGTGACACCGGAGACCTTGGTGACACCAGGCAGTTGCGAGACCCGAGACGCCATTTCATCCAGGTCGGCCAGGGCCTTGCTGGTGCGCATATCAGTGGGCGATTCAACCAGCATGAATTCGGTGATGATGACGTCCTTGCGAAAGTGGCGGTCCAGCAGGTGATACCCCTCATTGCTGGCGGTGGTCGCCGGCTGTCCTTGGCGATCGTCGTAGCTGATGTGCATAGTCAGCGCGACGGCCGCCAGGCCTAGCACCAGGGCCAGACTGGCGACCAGCAGTGGAACGGGTCGACGCACCACGGCCACGGCGATCCAGTTCCAGTAGCGGCGTGTGCGGTCGGCCTTGGGTTCACCGATGCCGCGTTTGGCCGCCAGCGCCAACACCGGGGGAAATAAAGTCACCGTGGCCGCAAACCCGACAAAGACGGCGATTGCGCACGCGGGACCCAACGCGGCGAACACGCTCAACTTCGCGAACACCATGGCCAGAAACGCAAACGCCACGGTGGCGGCCGAAGCCAAAATCACGCGCCCGATGGTGGCGGTCGCGTTGATCACCGACAGATCCGGCGGGACGTTTTGGCGTCGCTGCTCGTGATATCGACTGATCAAGAACACCGAATAATCGGTGCCGGCACCCAGCAAGATCACCGTCATGAAGGCGATGGTGAACTGCGACACCGGCATGCCCGATTCGCCCAACGCTGATAGCACTCCGCGCCCCACCGCCAGGCTCACGCCGATGACCAGCAGCGGCAGCAAGGCGGTAAACACCGACCGATACACGACCAGCAAAATCATCGCGATCAGGCCTACTGTCGCGACCGAGATGACAACCAAATCCTCTTCGGCCGAAGCGATTTGATCGCGGAAGGTGGCCGGGGGCCCGGTGACGCGAACATCGGTGGGTGAGCCGCTGAATGCCTGGGCGGCGATCGTGCGGACCGCCTGGACCGATTCGGCAGCTTTGAGATCGCCCAGCGTTCCGGCCACTCCCACCGGCACATACCAGGCTTTGCCGTCTTGGCTGACTGCCTGGCTTGCGGTGACTGGGTCGGCCAACAAGTCTTGAACCAAGCGCACATGCTCCGAATCGGCACGCAACCGGGAAATCATCGCGTTGTAGCGTCCGCGCACCGGCGCAGTCAGGCCCGCCGGATCCTCCATCGCGACAAATATCGTCGTCTTGGATCCCTGCTCGCCGAAGGCCGCGCCCATGCGGTCTACCGTCTGAAGCGATGGCGCATCGCGCGGTATGAGATTCACTGACTGCTGTCTAACAACGGTTTCCAGCTGCGGGAACAGCACCGCCAGGGCAGCGGCGCTCACCACCCACATGCCGATGATCAGCACCTTATGTCGGATACTGAAACCCGCCAAGCGCGCTAGCCGATCGCTGTACGCGCCCTCACCGGCCGCAACCTTTTGAAGTCGCTCCCGAACAGGGCGACTCAAGGTCGCCACGCCCGAAGAGACCCACCCGTTGTCTGCCATCCCCCGCCCCGCTACTTCGAAAGAAATCAACGGTATCGCAACAGTACTACCAGTACCCTTCTACCTGCCCGGCGAAACCGCCACCGGTGTCCGAAGCTCTCTGATCGCCGCCGCGCAACCAGCCGCTTCAGGCGGTGACCAACGCGCCGTCGACGGTCCAGCATGTCCGGTACAGCGACACGTGATCCCTTTGCGCACAGGCGGTTTGACAATGACGATGCACCGACTCCGAAACAGTGACCGCTTCATGAACGGCGCAGGCGAAATCCCAGCCGGGAGATCAACCTGATCGGCTCGTCGCGCACGTGGTCATACATTTCCCGGTTCATCAACTCGTCGTCCAAGTAGGAGCAGGAGCGAGGAGGGTAGTGACGGGGACGAACGCGGCCGCGGTCATCAACCGGCGGCTGTCGGTGTAGGCGCCGAGTGATACCGCGGCGGACCAGCCTGAAATCGCGAACCCCCCGCGCCCACACATGCGTCTTGGTTAGCCCAAGCGGCACATTCATCGCCGACCAGCCCCGCCCGTCTGTGCGATTCCCCCTCGCGCCCGCCGGCAGAGTTCGTTCGTCCGCCACACGAACCGGCCTGTGGTGGCCGCGCCCTGGAGCTGCTCAACCAGGGATCGTCCGACCCGCTGCCCGATCATGCGTCCTCCTTCGCCCCACAGACCCTTACAGACAAGTGTACTAGTGGTATCGCTACGCTACTAGTAGTAGCGTAGCCGTCTAGGGGTCGAATCAATCGACCGATGCAGCCGCGATTCGGTGCCGGCCAGCTACGCGCGAGGTTTACGGTGACTACATGGAGCGCGACACCCTGGAATTCCCGGTCGACGACGATGATGACGTCGACCCGCGCCTGTTGCGCTCACGAACCCGGCTATTGGATGCGGCCACCAAACTCCTGAGCGCCGGCGGCATCGAAGCCGTCACCATCGACGCGGTCACCAAAGCCTCCAAAGTCGCGCGCACGACCCTGTATCGCCACTTCAGCAGCTCCACTCAACTGCTTGCCGCCACATTTGAAAGGCTGCTGCCGCAGGTCCACCCTGCACCGGAGACGGGATCGTTGCGCGACCAACTCATCGAACTGTTGAGCCGACAGGCCACGCTGTTCCAGGAGGCACCGCTGCACGTCACCACCCTGGCCTGGGTCGCGCTTGGCCGCACACCAAACGGCACCCAGGAAACCCACGACCGGCACGCGCTGCGCACACGGATCATCGACCAGTATCGCCAGCCATTCGATGCCCTGTTGCAAAGCCCCGAAGCCCGCGCCGACCTCGACGATTTCGACCCGGAGCTCATCCTGTGTCAACTCGTCGGGCCAGTGGCGTTTGCCCGACTCACCGGGCTGCGTGCCATCGATCGTCAAGACTGTGAGCGCATCGTCGATGACTTCCTCGCCGCGCACCGCCGCAAGGCCGATGAGCCCGCATCGTAGGCCACCGTCCGCAAACCCCTCTTTCCGCAGCAGCCGCTTCACTTTGTCCTCCAAGACTTCAGGACTTCATGCTCGACGGTGAGGTCTTTGATGGTTTCCCTATAGACCAACCGCCAACGTCACCAGCGGGCCTATGTCGCCGAAGTGTCTTCTGGTGCGGGGTGCAGCAGAAAGTAGGCGTTTAGGTCGATGTCTTAGCGACCGTCGGGCGCTATTGAGAAAGGTGCGTTGGATGTTGCAAAACTCGCGTGTTCTCCGAGGCTGTCTACGGCGATCCGCTTTGGTTCGCGTGGCCCAATCACATGAAGATCTTCTGCAACAACAAGGGCGTTGTCGCCAAGTCCACCCACGTGTGCAACAACTACCTTCCCCGGGGAAATGTCGGTCTGGAACTGGAGCTAACCCCGCCCTAGTCCCGCCGCGGTCGGGACTGCATGCACCTCAGCAATGCCTTAGTAGTGCGGTGAGGCCGCCGGGAACCGGTCGGTGGTCGCCGACTGCGGGTCATCTTGCCGGGGCAGCAGGTAGGCGCGAACCGCCGAACGTGGCCCGTAGGGCCGAAGTAGCTGGCTGGCCGGGCGAGTGCGTACCTGCTGCGGCCACCAGAACCAGCGCCCCAGCAGCGCGGCGACGGACGGCATCATGAATGAGCGCACGATCAGGGTGTCGAACAGCAGACCCAGGCCGATGGTGGTGCCGACCTGCCCGACGACTTTCAAATCGCTGAATATGAACGAGGCCATGGTGGCGGCGAAGACCAGGCCCGCAGACGTCACCACCGCACCGGTGCCGGCCATCGAGCGGATGATTCCGGTTTTCAAACCGGCACCGATTTCTTCTTTGAAACGGGACACCAGCAGCAGGTTGTAGTCGGATCCGACGGCCAGCATCAAGATGATGGACATCGCCAGCACCATCCAGTGCAGTTTGAAGCCGATGATGTCCTGCCACACCAGCACGGACAGTCCGAACGAGGCGCCCAACGAGATCAGCACCGTGCCCACGATGGTGACCGCGGCGACCAGGCTTCGGGTGATGATCAGCATGATGATCAAAATCAGGCTGGCCGCAGCTATTGCCGCGATCATCAGGTCGTATTTGGAGCCGTCGCGCATGTCCTTGTAGACCGCGGCGGTGCCGGCAAGGTAGATCTTGGCGCCCTCCAGCGGAGTTCCCTTGATGGCTTCCTTGGCTGCGTTCTTGATCGGCTCGACGTGCGAAATGCCTTCCGGGGTCGCGGGATCCCCTTCATGGGAGATGATGAAGCGGGCCGCGTGCCCGTCCGGCGACAGGAACATCTTCAGACCGCGCTTGAAGTCGGGGTTGTCGAAGACTTCCGGCGGGATGTAGAACGAGTCGTCGTTCTTGGCGGCGTCGAAGGCCTGGCCCATGGCGGTCGAGTTTTGGCTCATCACGTCCATCTGGTCATACAGCGACGACATCGAGCTGTGCATGGTCAGCATCATTTGCTTCATGGTCGTCATGGTGGCGATCATGGGCGGCATCTGCGCCAGCATCTGCGGCATCAAGGCGTCCAGCTGAGATATGTCGCCGGCAAGATAGGTGAATTTTTCGGTGATCTGATCCAGACCGTCGAGCGCGTCGAAGAGGGATCGCAGCGACCAGCAGCCCGGGATGTCGAAGCAGTGCTTTTCCCAGTAGAAGTAGCTGCGAATCGGCCGGAAGAAATCATCGAAGTTGGCGATGTTGTCGCGCAATGTGTTTGTGACATCCAACATTTCATGCGTGAGGCCGTCCATGTGGTGGGTGACCGCGGCCATCTGCGAGGTGATGTTGTACATGCGCTGCATGGTGTCGATGGACTGTTGCATCGCGTCGGCCTGCTTGAGCATGTCGTCCATGCGCTGGTGCATGTACTGCTGGTTTTCGACCTGCGTGGTGTTTTGCATGCTGATCTGGAACGGGATTGAGGTGTGCTCGATCGGCGTTCCCAGCGGCCGGGTGATCGCCTGGACGCGCGCGACACCCGGGATGTGGAAGACCCCCCTGGCGATCCGGTCCAACACCAGCATGCCCGCCGGGTTGCGCATGTCGTGATCGGTCTCGATCATCAACAATTCCGGATTCATCCGGGACGCGGGGAAATGCCGTTCGGCGGCGGCGTAGCCGATATTCGCGGGGACGCTCGGGGGTAAATACAGCCGGTTGTCGTAATTGGTTTGATAACCGGGTAGGGCGAGTAGACCGATGAGGGCGATCGCGACTGACACCGCGAGAATTGGCCCGGGCCAGCGCACGATCGCGGTGCCCACCCGTCGCCATCCCCGGGTCCGCATCTTGCGCTTAGGATCGAACAGCTTGAAGAAACTGCCGACGGTCAGGACCGCCGGACCCAAGGTCAGCGCGGCAGCAACGGCGACCAGCATCCCGACCGCACAAGGGATACCCATAGTCTGGAAATACGGAAGCCGGGTAAAGCTCAGGCAATACATCGCACCGGCAATAGTCAGGCCAGAGCCAAGGACGACGTGCGCGGTTCCGTGGAACATGGTGTAGAAGGCTTTTTCGCGGTCCTCGCCTAGGCCGCGCGCCTCTTGATATCGGCCGAGAATAAAGATCGCATAGTCTGTCCCAGCGGCGATGGCCAACAGCACCAAAATATTAACCGCGAAGGTCGACAATCCCATGATGTTGTTGTAGGCCAGGAAAGCGACAACCCCCCGAGCCGCCATCACCTCGATCACCACCATGAACAACGTGCTGAACACGGTGATAATCGAGCGGTATACCCACAGCAACATCACGATGATCACCACGAAGGTGATGATCGTGACCTTCTGGAGGCTCTTTTGTCCGGCCGAGTGCTGATCGGCGATCAACGCCCCAGCGCCGGTCACATAGGCCTTGACCCCCGACGGCGCAGGCACGCTGTCCACGATCTTGCGGACCGCCGCGACAGACTCGCTGGCCAGGCTCTCGCCCTGGTTACCAGCAAGATACGCCTGCACATAGGCGGCCTTGCCGTCGGAGCTTTGCGAACCGGCGGCCGTCAGCGGATCCCCCCAGAAGTCCTGGACGTGCTGGACGTGTTTCGTGTCAGCCTCGAGTTTGCGGACGATCTGGTCGTAGAAATGGTGGGCCTCATCGCCCAGCGGCTTGTCACCTTCCAGCACGATCATGACCGCACTGTCACTGTTGAATTCGTTGAATACTTTGCCGATGTGCTTCATCGCTTGCATCGACGGCGCGTCCTTGGGGCTCATCGACACGGTGTGTTCTTCGGCGACCGCGTCCAGCGATGGAACCAAGACGCTGAGGACGACGACAAGCCCCACCCAGGCAAAGACGACGGGCACCGCGAGTTTGTGGACCGTTCGCGCGAAAACCGGCATATGCGGCAGCCCTGCGGCCCGGTCATCGGTCATGCGGACTTCACTATGCAGAACGTTTGCGCATTCATACCCTGACTCGACCTTTCGTCCTTGACCACCTCGTCCACGATGATCCGGCAGCCGATTTGGTTGCTGTCGCCCTGCGCGACGATGTTGACGCTCACCGAGGGCAGCGTCGAGGTAACCGAGAGCGTCCAGGGCAAAGGCACGTTGCTAGCTTTCTGGGGCTGGGCATTGATGTCCAAGTAGTTGATGTTGGCCACCGTCCCCGGGGGACCATAAACCTGGTAAACCACGCGCTTGGGATTGAACGGCTTGATCTCATCGGCGATGCCGCTGGTCATCGTCTGATCGTCGTGGACGCCGAAAAAGGTGCGAAGCCGCAGTACGCAGAAGCCCGCTACCGCCACCACCGCCACGATGACCAGGACGATCCACATTTTCTTCATCGCAGCGCCAACGTGAATCCTCCCCAGCCAACCATCTCCCGCTAGTTGGGCGCCCCACCGCCCATTCGACTGGATCGATCGCAACTTAGCGTTTGGCGCAAAGCCATTGCCGGCGGAAGGCTGCGCGGTCTCGCCTGGTTCCCGGCCATCGACAAGGTTGGCATCGTTTTCACCGGTTGCAGTTCGCCAAGCCACTGCGTCCTGGTCTCCTTTTCTGTTCATGAGGTTTCAGAGATGAGGCCGATGCACCTGGCGGTCAGCAGGCGGGTCAAGGCGGACGCGAAGCCCAGATTCCACTCGGGCGGAACGACTTGCGCGCCCTTTGCGTAGACATCGGTGAGCCGCTCTGGCGGGTTGGCGTCTGCCAGAGGGTGGCCACCAGCGAGTAGGCGGCCAACAGCATATCCAGTGATCCCGAACGGCCGAGCGCAGGCAACGAGCTCTCAATTGCGTCGGCGGGGATAGCGTCGCGGCGGTCCTGATCCGCTTGACCTCGACAACCCGTTCGTCGTCCACCTCGTGCTGCGACCGGCGTCTTGGTCCGCGCCGCACTTGAAGCCCTGCGCTACTGGCTGCTCTATGTTCCACGACCTGCGCGATGGGCGGATTATGCGCTGTTCTTTTCCGGCGCGGTGGTGAGATGACGGATAAACATCGCCACCTCCTCAACCGCGCGAAGCGCATCTGGGTTGACGTCGAAACCGAGCTGGAACATGTGCATCGCCTTGTGCCACTGCTGCACCCACACTGGTACGCCGTGAGCCCGCAGCCGGTCGGCCAGCGTGAGGGTGTCATTGAGCAGCATCTCGTGGGTGCCAACCTGGAGCAAAAATGGGCCAAGGCCATGCAGATCGGCCTCCGACGGCATCACTGGCGCCGCCCGGGTGCCGTTGACAGTACCGAAGACGTCATAGAGGAACTTCACCGTCATGAACGGAAACATCACGTCGCGATGGTCTTTGAGGGCCCGGTACTTCAGCCCCATATCCGACGACGTCAGCGGTGACATCAGCGCCTGACCCGCAGGCACCGGCAGCCCGCTGTCGCGGGCGGCCAGTGCGGTACCGGCAGCCACCATGCCACCGGCCGAATCTCCTGCTAGCACAATGCGATCCGCTGAAAAGCCGAGCGACATAACGTAGCGGTAGGCGTCGAGCCCGTCGGACACGGCATCCTCAAGGCGGGCCTGCGGGGCCAGCCGGTAACCGACATTGAATACCCGCGCGCCGGTCTCTTGGGAGAGCTTACCGACAAACCGCCGATGCGAATTGAGACCCAAAGTCACCAGCGCCGAGCCGTGGAAGTAGACGATAACCCGGTCGGACTGGCGGGCCGTCGGGAATACCACCCACTCGGCCGGACACTGTGGCAATGCGACGGGGGTCACTTGAGTTCCCGCCGGTGGCGGCACCACGCGCAGCGGTTTGTCGATGACGTCAAGGCGTGCACGCTGCAACAGGTGAGGACTGAAACGGTTGATGACTATGCCGATGACGGTCAAGGTAGCGAGCACTGGGCGCGCGAAGATAGCCGTCAATAACGCCAGCAGGCGCGACTGCCAGCAGATGGAGCCGAAGTGGGCGCTCGCGGGCCGATCCCGCCAATCAGACGAATTCACAGAGCCAACGGTATCAGGTACCGCATGTATTAGATACTATCTGTATGGGGTCCGCTGTAACGCGCGAAGGAGTGAGGACGGTAGCGGTCTGCACGTTCGACAGACCCCTCGCGATCGGACGGGAGGGGCCCAGATCGCCGACTTCACAATGCTAGCCTCGAGGTTTCATGTCGTTGGGGGTTGTGACGGCGTGTAATGCACGGAAGCGCCTGTCCTGCAGGGAATTCTTGGGATTGCTGAAGTCTCAAGATCCTCAAGCAGGAAGGCAACTCCGTAGGTGAAGCGTAACGCAGTTGGTGGGCTGGTCGTCGATGATGTCCGCGAGTCGTTGGTGACGTCATCGGGCGCGGCGATGATGAACGAGACGATCCGGGTTGCGGGCCTGGGGCTTGTCCTATCGAGGGCGCTGGGGCCGTGGCGGCTGGCGCGGGCCCGCCATGATCCGGGCAAGGTGCTGCTTGACGTGGCGATCGCGGTCGCGCTCGGTGGTGACTGTTTGGCCGATGTGGCCGCAGTCCGTGCGCAGCGCGACTTGTTCGGAGTCGTGGCCTCCGACCCGACTGTGTCTCGGTTGTTTGCGGCGTTGGCCGTCGATGACGCCACCACCGATGCTGCGGTCATGGCGCTGCGCTCGGCACACGCTGCAGCCCGTGACCGGGTCTGGTCACGGCGTCGGCCGCTGGCGGGAACACCGGGAACACGAGAGGGTGGGCAGGTCATCGTCGATATCGATGCCACCCTGGTGGCGGCGCATTCGGATAAGGAGGGCGCTGAGGCGACCCACAAGATGTCTTATGGGTTCGCCCCGATGTGCGCTTTTGTCGACCATGGCGAGCACGGCACCGGAGAAACTCTGGCGCTGGACCTACGCCCGGAAAGGCCTCGCCGTTCAATAGTTCTGATCACATCACAGTGCTGGGCGCCGCGCTGGAACAACTGCCCGCCGCCGAGCGGGGCCAGGTGCTGGTGCGCGCCGATGCCGGCGGGGCGTCTAAAGCATTCCTGCATCACCTCACCGACGCCGGATTGCACTATTCCATCGGGTTTCCCGCTCACGGCCCTGTCCAGGCCGCGATCGAGACGATTCCCGAGCAGGCTTGGGTGGCTGCGCTCGACAGTGACGGCGCACCTCGTGAGGGTGCGCAGGTCGCCGAGCTCACCAACTGGATGCCGACCCCGGTCAAACCCACCCGTTCGCCGGCCAAGTACGGCCCCCAGGAATGGCCACGCGGGATGCGAGTCATCGCCCGCCGTGAACGTCCTCACCCCGGTGCCCAGCTACGGCTGACCGACCATAACGGCTGGCGAATCACCTGCTTTGCGACCAACACTCGCGGAACCGGCTGGACGCTGCCGACCCTGGAAGTGCGTCACCGCCAACGCGCCCGCGCCGAAGACCGTATCCGCTGTCTGAAGGACACCGGCCTGCGTAACCTGCCTTTCCACAGCTACCGGGCCAACCGGATCTGGCTCGAAGTCGTCGCCCTGGCTGGCGACCTGATCGCCTGGACTCAAACCCTGGCCTTCGAGCGTCATCAACCCGCCCGCAGCCAAGATCGATCTCGTGACACGGACGGGTGTGATTTGTGATGAGTTTTGGGCGGTGGTCGAGCCGTTGATGCCGTCGCATGACGGTAAGCGAGGCAACAGGTTTCGTGATCACCGGCTGATCCTGGAAGCGATCGCCTGGCATTTTCGCACAGGATGCCCGTGGCGGGACCTGCCCGCCGAATTCGGGCCGTGGCAAACAGTGTGGAAACGCCATCACCGGTGGTCGCTGGACGGCACGTACGACGAGATGTTCGCCCGGGTCGCGGCCTCGTTCGGGTTCGACGCCGACGTGCACGCCGACATCGAAAAGCTGTTATCAGTCGATTCGACCAACGTGCGTGCCCATCAACGGCTCTTCGTAATTCAGAGTGCATTGACAAGTTGGTGGAGTGCTCCGCTGTGTAGTAGTGAGCGCCAACGGTAGTGGGTGAGGTTGCGGAATCCGAGGGCGTTGCGGCGCAATGCTTCCAGGCGGCCGTTGATGGCCTCGGTGGGTCCGTTGGAGACGTGGTGGTCGAAGAAGGCCAGGATGTCGGCGCGGCGGCGCGATAGCGTGCGGCCGAGTTGGGCGATCTCCTCCAATCCGGCGGGTACGCCGCGCCGTATCGACTCGATCAGCCTGGTCATTGCCTTCTTGCCGTGACGTCGGTTCGGGTCGGCGTAGGCGGCGATGATCTTCTGATAGATCAGCCAGGCGACCTTGACGGCGAGATGGTCGTCGCCGTCGAGCACCTCGGTCAGCCGGGTGTATTGGCGTGGGGAGAGCAGCTGCAGGCGGGTTCGGGCGATGCGCCGGATCCCATAGAGCGGGTCACCGGTGTGTCCGCGCCGACCCAGGGTCTGCTGCTGGATGCGTTGGCGGATCAGGTCGAGCTTGGTCCCGGCCAAAGCCACAACGTGGAAGGGGTCCATCACGGTGACCGCGTCCGGGATGACCTCGGTGGCGGCGGTCTTGTAGCCGGCGAACCCGTCCATCGCAATGACCTCCACGGCCCGGGCAAAGTCGGTGGGTTGGGCGGCCAACCACGTGGCCAGTGCGGTCGCTGAGCGTCCTTCGACCAGGTCGAGCAGGCGTGCCGGGCCGGTCTGGTCGTGGGTAGGCGTGAGGTCGATGATCAGCGTGACGAACCCCTCTGTGCCGCGACGCCGAGGCGCCCAGCGATGCTCATCGACACCGATCACCGTCACCCCGGCCAGCCGATCCGGCCCGGTTGTGGCGATCAGGCCGGCGGTCGCACGCATCGCGATGGAGCTGACAGTATGCCAGGACACCCCGAGTTCGGCGGCGATCGCCGAAATGGTGGTGCGGTCGATCATCAACCGCCGCAATACATACCGGGCACAGCGCCGCGTCGTCGATGAGCGCGGGGCCGCCAACTTGCCCAGATCCTGGTTGAACACTGCCCGCCCACACGCTGGCGTTGTGCAGCGGTAGCGAGGTAGGGCACCCTGCAGCACCAGCGGGTAGCCGGCCACCGGCAGATCCGTCAACGGCCGAGTCACAGTGTCGCGGTAGCGGCCCTCCCGGCCGCAGTCCGGACACCTGGCGTCACAGGCCACCGGCCTGCAGAAGATCGTCGTCGTCTTCTCGTCGACCGCGGCGTCGGTGATCGTCACCCCCAACTCGATGGTGCGCATGATCGTGTCGGCAACAACCGACGGCGGGCAGGCAGTAGCCTCAGGCAAGGGTCACCTCGGTGGTGTTGGTGAAGCGGCGTGTAGGAACCTGAATCGTCACCCACCGAGGCCCCACCTCAGCTCAACGACACGAACCCCCACCGCGGATATCCGCCAACCACTGCTGCACGCTCATTTCCGCAGAGCCCCATCAACACTCGGCGGGCGCCCGTTCGGACACGTTGTGCACAGGGGGCACTGTCGAATTCGAATTACAAGAAATCTGCCGATGAGCCCGACGATCATGCGATCGGGCGTTCCCGCGGCGGGCTGACCACCAAGATCCACGCGCTGACTGATCCTCGCGAAGCTCCCGTGGCGGTCCGGCTCACCGCCGGCCAAGCCGGCGACAACCCGCAATTGATGGCGCTGCTCGATGATTACGCCGCGACATGCAGGGATTCAGACCAGTCCGCTGACGATTTCCGGTTGCTCGCCGACAAGGCGTATTCGCATCCGAGCACCCGTACCCAATTGCGTTCCCGCAGAATCAAGCACACGATTCCCGAACGTCGAGATCAGATCGACCGCCGCAAGGCCAAGGGATCCGCCGGCGGCCGCCCACCGGCGTTCGACGCCGAGATCTACGCGCTGCGCAACACCGTCGAACGTGGCTTCAATCGGCTCAAGCAGTGGCGCGGCATCGCGACCCGCTACGACAAGTACGCCCTAACATACCTCGGCGGTGTACTGCTGGCCTGCGCCGTGATCCATTCGATGGCTTTATCTGCGGTGGAGCTTGCCTGTCTCAAGTAGCAGATCCTCATCTGCGTTGATACACCGGGCGTTCGGTCGTCGCTATCTTGTCAAAGCGACCTCGAAATAATCTCTTTCATTATTTCGTTAGACCCCGCGTAGATTTTCTGTACTCGCTGATCAACCCAGAGACGCGAAATCGGATATTCCGTCATGTATCCGTACCCGCCGTGCAGCTGCAGGCAGTCGTCGAGGACTTTCATCGCCCGTTCCGTCGTCCACCATTTGGCCATCGCGACAGTTTGCACGTCGAGCTGGCCCTGGAGGTGTAGGCAGATGCAGTGGTCGAGGAATACTCGCGCAATCCTTGTTTCAGTGGCCGCTTCGGCCAGGGTGAACTTGGTGTTCTGGAACCCGAAGATCGTTCGTCCGAAGGCCTCTCGTTCGCGCGTGTATTTGACCGTCTGCTGCAAGGCCAATTCCATGGCGGCAACCGCTCCGACCGCAACGATTAGTCGCTCCTGCGGCAGTTGCGTCATCAGCTGGATGAAACCTTGCCCCTCGGTGTCGCCTAGCAGATGCGTCTTGGGGACGCGCACGCCGTCGAAAAACAATTCAGATGTGTCCTGACCGCGCTGACCTATTTTGCTGAGGACTCGTCCTCTCCGGAACCCGGGGCGATCGGCTTCCACGACAATCAGCGAAATACCGTTGGCACCTTGAGTATGGTCGGTCTTGGCCACGACGACAATGAGATCGGCTTGCTGACCATTGGTGATGAACGTCTTCGAGCCGGTGATGACGTACTCGTCCCCATCGAGGACGGCGCGCGTCTTCACGCTTTGAAGATCAGATCCGGTTCCGGCCTCCGTCATCGCAATGGCACCGATCAATTCGCCCGACGCCATCTTGGGCAGCCACTGCCTTTTCAGGTCTTCCCGGGCGTAGTGCAGGATGTAGTGTGCGACGATGCCGCTGTGCAGGCCGGCGCCCCACGAACTGTCCCCGATTCGAGCTTGCTCTTCGAGCAGAACTGCCTCGTGTGCGAATGTCCCGCCGCCGCCGCCGTATTCGACCGGCATCGACATGCACAGCAGGCCCAGCTCGCCTGCTCGTTCCCACACCGCCCGGTCGACATGGTGTTGCTCGGCGAAGCGCTCTGAGTGGGGTGCAATCTCAGTGGCAACGAACTTTGCGGCGAGATCACGAAGCGCTTCCAATTCCGGGTTGAGCCAGGGTGAGGCGGCTGTCATAGGGAGGCGTCCTTTCGGTTAGCTGCCGTGAGATATCCCGCATTAGTGCTTTGCACAAGCATAATCTTTCAAACTGTTAATTGGTGAACGAGTCTGATATGGGCGGAGGTTCGTAGATGAGTTCGCTGTAGTTGTCGCGCAGCGCGTCGATGATTTCCGTGAGGGGAAGGTCGTCGAAAACGCCACGGTCATGGAGGTATTCCATGTGTTGGGAGCCGTCGCCTGTGTGAGCGTGCAACATGGCGTCTCGCTGACCGTCGAATTCGATAGGAGGGACCCCGAAGCGCGCGCATAACTCGCGGTTGAACGCCGGCGTGGCCTTGACCCACCGGCCATTCAGCAGCATTTGACTGTAGCCGTGGTAGACGAAAACGTCCGAGCCACCCATCCGTTCACGGAGACTCGGGGTCTGCAGATGGTTGCGGACGTCGGCGAAACCCAACCGCGCCGGAATCCCCGCGGCGCGACACGCAGCCGTCAAGAGCACCGCCTTGGGGACACAGTAGGCGCGCTCGGCGACGGCGACCGCGCTGGCTCGGTACTGGCACGGGTCGTCGGAGACGGAATACGGGTCGTACCAGATCGAATCACGGACAGCGGTGAAGATGCGGCACGCCTTATCGACGGAATCAATGGCGTTACGCGTCGCCGATTCGGTGAACTGCTGCACGGCATCGTGTTTCCAGTCGAGGAATTCGGTGGGTGCAAGGAACCGCGCGAACTCTAACTTCATCGGTGGTGGAGCCTGATCGGTAACCCGTCGACCGGGATCGGCAGCGATGTGTTGTCCCAACGGATGCGGTAATCGGTGTCGAGGCCGAAGGTGAACGTGCGCAGCATCTGGTGCAGGATCGCTTTCACCTCGAGGGTGCCGAAATGCATACCGATGCATTTGTGCGCGCCACCCCCGAACGGCAGCCACGCGAAGCGATGGGCTTGGTCTTCGCGGCGTGGGACGTCGAAACGTAAGGGGTCGAAGCGATCCGGGTTATGCCAGACTTCGCGGACGAAATGGTTGACGGCGGGAGTGATCGCCACAAGCGTGTCGGAGGGGATGTAGTGGCCGTCTATTGCGGTGTCTTCCACTGTTTTGCGCATCACTAGCGGAACCGGCGCCACGAGTCTCATGGATTCCTTGATCACCAGATCGAGGGACCTGAGCCCTTCCAAATCATCGATCTCCGGTGACCGGTCGCCGAGAACATCGCTTTCGGCGCGAACCCGATCCTGCCATTCTGGATGCTTTGCCAGGTAATAAGTTACCGCGGTGGTGGTGATCGTCGATGTGTCGTGAGCGGCCATCATCAGAAAAATCATGTGGTTGATGACATCGGAGTCACTGAAACGTTGCCCGTCTTCGGTGCTGGCATGGCACAGCGCCGAGAACAGGTCATTGCTGTCGCCGGCCCGGGCGGCCGGCAAGTGCCGGGCGAAGTACTCCTCAAGCACCCGTCGGCCGCGGACCCCGGCGCGATAGCGGGTGCCGGGAAGCGGCGCGCGGACGAGTGAGCTGGCCGCGCGTACCGTAGCGACGAACGCCTGGTTAATGGCGTCGCTGCTGTCTTTGCCTCGGCCACCCATGAACACATCGGTGGCGATGTCGAGGGTCAGGTTTTTCAACAGCGGGTACATGCGGACGGACGGGCCGGTCGGCCACGTGGGCAGGGTTGCGCGGACGCAAGGGGTCACTTGGGTGACGTAGCCGGCCAGTCGCGGCCGCGTGAAGGCCTCCTGCATGATGCGCCGGTGCATGAGGTGTTCGTCAAAGCTCATCAGCATCAATCCGCGGTGGAAGAACGCGTCGATGAGAAAGGCCCAGCCGTCTTGCGAGAACGCCTTTGCGTTGGTGGTGAGCGCCTCTTGGGTAGCTTGGGGGCCCGCGATGACCGCCATTTTGGTACCGAACGCTCCCATCCACGAGACAGAACCGAACCGCTCGTAGCGCTCTCTGCCCAGGTCGGACCCAAACCGGATGTAGTCGAGGGTGTGCCCGACCAAGGGGAGCCCGGCATCACCGAGAACCGGTCGCAATCCGCTTCCAGCCGGGGGGCTGCCAGTTCACGCACTGGCCACCGCCGACTCCACCGGCGAAGTCCGTCGTCCACCCGTTGCGGCGCGGGAATCAAGATGACCGAAGATAACCGTTCCCGGGCTTTATGGCTTTATCGACGGGCGCGTGTAGCGGGTTAACCATTGTCGCTCCCCGGCCTGTGGTCGTCGTTGGCGGCCTGCTCGCGATGAGGAACCGACCAGCTGTTTACATTACGCCCAATAATGTCAAAATTAATACATGCATATCTGACTTGTCAACGGGCTCCCAGTGGCGCGCAAAGGCGGTCGCCGCGCAGCTAGCCGCTGCGCCCGCGTTCAGCTCCGGCGTCAAGGAAACTTGCGTTCAGCGCTGTCGGCGAGAAACGCCCCGCTGAGGCGCAAAGCGTGACGCGCCTCGGGCAAGAGTCGAAACAGGGCTTGAAACACGTGAATTTGACCGCGAAACACCTGAAGTTGCACGGACGACCCCGCGGCGAGCATGCGCTCGGCGAGTCGTCGGGAATCGTCGAGCAGCATTTCTCTCCCGCCCACCTGGATCAATGTCGGCGGCATGCCGGTGAGGTCGGTGGCGAGCACGTTGACGCGGGGGTCGTGCGGATCGGCGTCGCCCACGTAGAGACTCAGCGCCCGCGACGCGGATCGGGCGGATGCGAAAGGATCGCGGCGCCAGATTTCGCGAGCCGTCGCCAGCTGACACGTCAGATCGATGACGGGGGACATCAGTAGCATGCGGTCAGGCAACGGCAGGCGATGTGCGAGTGCACCCAACGAGGTCGCGACCGCCAGTTGGCCGCCCGCCGAATCGCCTGTGTCGGCGGCAAGTGAATACTGACCAGTGCGCGGCCGACTCCTGATCAGTTTTCGATTGCCGTTGACAGCCTGCGATCGCTACCGTGCGGGCTGATGTCGATTCTTCAGAGCCCGCCAACCACCGGTAGGCCCTCAGTGCGTCGTCAGCAGCCGCCGGATACGGGTAACGCGGAGCCAATCGATAGCGGACCGCGAAGACCGGGCGCAGCGACGCGGCAGACAGTTCGCCCAGCAGACCGCGATGGGTTTTGGGAGAGCACATCGAAAATGCGCCGCCGTGAATGTAAAGGATCGGTGGCCCGTCCGGGTTGACGTTCGGTGCGACGACCCAATCTCCCCTCACTCGATCGCCGGCGAAGACGGTGTCGACCAGCCTTACGCGCAGTCCTGGGCGTGGGCGGGACGCGATGAGCGCCGCCCGAAGCACCCGATCCATCACAGCAAGCCCGTACTGGTTGGACGGTAGTGCTTGCGTCAATGGGCGAAGGACCCCGCGTGCGGATGTTGCGATGAGGTAGCTTGTCAGGCTCGGATCCCAATCCGAGGAAACGGATATCACGATAAGCCAGCCAGCTTTTCGTTGGTGCGGCCCCCTGTAGCATCCCAAAGCCCGCGTATAGCGGATCGAGGTCGCTGGCGCGGGGCCACGTCGTCTTTGAAGTGGTGGGTATAAGAAGGAAGCAGGCCTTGTAGGAACCACTGTTACTGATCTACCGGCAGCCTTCAAAGCGACGCGCGCCGTCGTCGCCAGAGCCGCAGAGCTACGCGATCCAGAGCGGGTCGTCCCCCGGTCGAGCTGGCGCAGGAACGTAGGCAACGATGATGCAGCGACGGCTGTCGAAGTTCTCGATTACCGCCGACCGGCCGGCAGTTGCAAGGTCGCCTCACTGGGCACGCATATGCCCTCCTCGCTGGACACTGCCAGTTCCAGGTCGACCAGGCGCATTCCGCGGTCTTGGCGCTTGGCCACCACCCGCCCGGTAAGGGTCGCGGTCTGTCCCGGGTAGATCGACTTGATCATCGATATCTTGCGCCGGCGCAGGAGCGCGTCGGGGCCCGCCCAGTCGGTGAGGCCCCGGTCGATGAAGCCGTGAAAGAACAGCGTCGACAGGTAGATCGTTCGCTGGCCCTGGCTGCGTGCGTACTCCGGATCGTGATGGCCCGGGAACCAGTCCCACGTCGCCGCGGCGTTCATGCAGACCCGCTTGTAGGTGATAGGAATCGACACCGGCGTGATCTCGTCGCCGACAATGACGTCATCGAAGGTAAGGCCTTTGATGTCTGCAGTGCTGATCTTGGTCATGAGCGCCCCCGGGTTTACTGGGCTGTGTCGTAGCGGAACAGGACGTTGGTGTTGCGGGCGATGTTCTCGCCGTGCTGGTCGGTGTAGGTGGTAAGCGATGTGATGAAGACGCCGGTTCCCAGCCGAGTCGTCTTCTCGTCGGATAGCGAGACGATCTCCTCGACTATCCAAACGTGGTCACCGACTCGGGGTCGGCGCTCCAGCTCGGTGGTGGTGGAGGCGTTGATGATGTGGTGGCCGGGCAGGGGAACGTTGAGCGCGAAAAGCCCGTCCTCGCGGTGCAGGTGCGCGGGCGCCCATTGCGGGTTCATGCCCAGGGTCATCAGCAGGCCCGGTGGGCACTCGTCGCCCTCCCAGTACCGTGGGTTGGCGTCCTCAACCAGAGAGCAGTAGTAGAGGATCATCGATCGGTCGATCGGAAACCACGCCTGCTTTGGCTCGGAGCGACGACCGACCCAGGACCGGCCCTCCTCTAGAGTGCCGAACGCCATCCCGAGCCCGGTGACATCGTTGGTGTGGGAGCTCACGGTGTTGCCTTCCCTTCGATGGCGGGTTCGGGCAGGGGCATGCGGGACAGGATCGAACACATCGACTTGCCGGTCTCGTCGAAGCGCAGTGTTGCGGTTGCGCCGCCGCCGAGGGCTCCCCGCATGACGATGTTGAACGCATGCAGGCGAGGCAGCGTGTAGATCGTCACGGTTCCGGTGACCAGACCCTTCATGAAGGAGGTGATGGCCTCCGGCCGCAGTCCGCGTTGCAGCGCGGCAAAAGCCTCGGCGTCGCGGGCGAGCACCACGACGTTGGAGATGTCACCCTTGTCGCCTGAACGCACGAACGCCAACTCGTCAATGGTGGGCATCGAGCATCTCCTTGGCGGCCTGGACACGGACGTGCTGTGGGACGAACTCACGCGGTACCAGGGTCGGCCACAGCGCTATCACCTTGCGCACCGCCAGCGGCGCGCCGAAGGCGGTACCCACCGGACCGGCCGTCGCTGGCAGCAGCATCGCGCGGCGGGCGACCTCGGCCTCGCTGCGGGTGCGGCACTTGGCCACCATCCGGAGCTCGACCTCGTTGGGCTGGGCGTCGGGTGCCGGTCGTGGGGCCACCGGGCCGGCCAGCGCGTCCCAACCGACACGGTCGAAACGCATCTCCTGCGGAATGACACCCAGGTACTTGATGCGGCCGCGCACTAGCCTCTCGCAGAAGTCGGCCTTCTCCAGAGCATCGGGCCAGGGGATCATCGTGCGCCCCTCGGCGAGGTAGCCGTCCTCGTAGCCGATCTGCACCTTGAGCGTGTCCGGCCGTCGGCGGCCGGTCATGCCCGTGAGCTGCACGCGGTCGGGGCCGAGTTCTTTGACCTCGACACCGCCCATGTCGACGACACCGTCGGGCAGCAAATAGCAGAACGGGTCGTGCACTTCGTAAAGCAAATGCTCTTTGATGGTCCACTCGTTGAGCACCCCACCCGAGCCCGGCACCTTACTGATCACAGCGGTGCCGTCAGCCGACATCTCGGCCATCGGGAACCCGAGCCGCCACGGATCACGCGACAGCCGCCACTGCGAGGACATGCCGCCGGTCGCGATGCCCGCACACTCCAGTACATGACCGACGGTAAGCGCGGCGCCGATCAGGTCGGGATTACGCTCAAATATCCACCCGAAGTGGCGCATGAGCGGCCCGCAATAAAGCGCAGAGTCGGCAAGCCTGCCGCCGATCACGACATCGGCGTCGCCGTCAAGTGCGTCAATGATCCCGTCGGAGCCGGTGTACGCCGAGACAGCGACGATCCGGTCGGCGATGCGGTCGATGTCTTCTTCGCCGGACTCAAGGTGCGCGAATTGCCAACCCGAATCCCTGATTTCGGCGATTCTCCCCGTCAAGTCGTCGCCCTCAATGGTTCCGATGCGGGTGTCGGGATATCCGGCGTCACAGGCCACTCGCGCAGCGGCCAGTGCGGCGGCACCCGGGTTCGCTCCGCCCCCATTGGTCACGATGCCGACGTCGTTACGGCGGGCAGCGGGCAGCGCCTGACGCAGAATGGGTTCGACATCGGGCACGTACCCTTTACCCGGGTCACGCATCTTGGCACGGGTAAGGAGCGCAACGGTCAACTCGGCCAGCAGGTCGAAGCAGGCAAACTCGACACCGCCCTGCTCAATGAGTTCCACCGCGGGATCCACCATGTCACCCCAATAGCCGGCACCAGCACCGATCCGCACGCTGGCACTCATGCGCACTCCTGCGCCGCCTCGGCGCTTGCCGCCGCGATGTCGGCACTAGGCGGCGGCGCGCTTGGCGGTATCCCGCCGACTGCCGGATCGACAAAGGGCACGAATGCGGCGCGCCCGGCCAGCCGTCCTTTGCCGGTGACCCCCGCAGCAATCAGCATCGTTCCGGGCATCGTGTTTTCCTCCTCTCTGTCCCCGGCCGTCGACCGCAAAGCTCTTGGCCGCGGGCCTGTTAATTGGCGTTAGCGTACGCTGTCTTGACACCGCTCGGCAGTGACCCGAGGCCCGGCGTCCGGGTCAAGCGAATCGAGCTTCCCGAAGTTGTCGACGTTGCGCCACGCCAGAGGGGCGAGATTGCCTTTCTGCTCATGGGCTGGGGATTAGAACGACTCCGGCTGCTGCCGAGAAATCACGTATCCGGCGTGGCGTAAAGCCGGTCACTGGAAGTCGACGCACTACCGACACGCGGACTTGCGCGTCAATGTTAACGGCCGATAACGTATCACCGGGCGATTACGCTGCTGTCGAGCGGTGACGGAAGCTTCCCTCGAATTCCTCGGTGTGTCGCCTGAAGTTTGTCGTGGCCGGTGCAAACCCGGACCTGCGGGTGATTCAAGGGGTTGAGCGGTATGGAGATATCAGAGAGCCAGGAACGGCGGGATCTGCGGGCGGCGGTTGCGGCCATCGGGAAGTCGTACGGCCACGATTACTACCTGACCAAATCCCTGGGGGGCGAGAAGTCTACGGAACTGTGGCAGGAGGTAGGTAAGCAAGGTTTTCTCGGGGTGAATATTGCCGAGGAGTACGGCGGTGGCGGTGGGGGTATCTACGAACTGCATGCCGTGGGAGAGGAGTTGGCGGCGGCGGGGTGCCCGTTGTTGATGACGGTGGTGTCGCCGGCCATTTGTGGCACCATCATCCAAGCGTTCGGAACCGACGAGCAGAAACGGCGTTGGCTTCCGGGCATTGCGAGCGGCGAGATCATAATGTCGTTTGCGATCACCGAGCCCGACGCGGGCTCAAACTCGCACAACATAGCGACGACCGCCAAGCGGGACGGCGCCGACTGGGTTCTGCGTGGCACCAAGTACTACATCTCGGGAGTGGACGAGGCGCAAGCCATCTTGGTGGTCACCCGAACGGGTACTGACGAGCGTGGGCGCGGCCGGCTGTCGCTGATGGTGGTTCCCACGGACGCTGCCGGCCTGCAGAAGACTCTGATTCCCGTGCAAGCCGTGACACCGGAGAAACAGTTCACCCTGTTCTTCGACGATGTACGTGTTCCCGGTGACAACTTGATCGGCGCTCGGGACGAGGGACTGCGGCAGGTATTCGTTGGTCTGAATCCGGAACGGATAATGGGGGCGGCGCTGGGCAATGGGATCGGCCGGTACGCGTTAAACAAGGCATGTACCTACGCCCGGGAGCGCAGGGTGTGGGACACCCCTATAGGGGCACATCAGGGAGTCGCTCATCCGCTGGCGCACGCCAAAATTCAGGTTGAACTCGCACGCTTGATGACCCAACGGGCGGCCGCCTTACACGATGCCGGCGAGGCAGGGGCCGGCGAGGCGGCGAATATGGCCAAGTACGCGGCAGCTGAAGCCGGAATCCTTGCGCTGGACCAAGCGATTCAGACGCATGGCGGCAACGGTCTGGCTACGGAGTACGGGTTGGCGACGTTGTGGGGACCGGCGCGGTTGATGCGGACGGCACCGATCAGCCGGGAGATGATCCTCAATTATGTTGCGCAGCATAGTCTCGCGCTTCCACGGTCATACTGAACGTCGACTAGGTTTGGGTGGCTGCTTCCATGAGGTCAACGTGAGAACTTGGGCACTTGCCAGCGAGCCGGCTATCGCCGCAGTAGAAGAACTACCGCCAGGAAAGTACGAAGGCCACGACGGCGCGGGCATGCAGGAGTTGGTGCTTCGTCGGTTTCTGCAGAGCCATTCACTTGGTCCCCGCGATGTGGACGGCCTGCTGGTTTGCCCGTCCGGCATGGCCAGCGGTGCGGGTGCCGACATCTTCGTCCACGAGCGCCTCAATGACGTGTTGGGCATCCGGCCGCGCTTTTGTGAGACTGTCAACGTCGGTGGGGCGACCTACACGATCATGCTGTCGCGGGCTGCACTTGCAATCAGCGCCGGCCTTGCAAACGCGGTGCTCTGTATCGGTGCGGGGAAATTCCCCAAGGTGGGGCGGGGAGGCGGCGCCAACGCAATGGCGCGCATGATCAGCCACCCGGACTTTGAGTACCCATACGGCAGCTTCATCCCAGCCCTTTACGCCTTAGCCGCCACGCGGCATATGGCCGAACGCGGAACGAGCCGCGATGCTCTTGCCGCCGTGGCGGTCTCGAGCCGCGAGTGGGCGTTACGGCATCCAGATGCTTTGATGCGCAACGCGGGTCCGCTCACCGTCGAGATGGTTCTGGCTTCACGACCTATCGCGTGGCCGTTCAATTTGCTGGACTGCTCAGTACCGTGTGAAGGTGGCGCCGTGTTCCTAGTGGCCCATGGTGACCGCGCGCGGGAAATCACCGACCAACCGGCCTATGTATTGGGCTTCGGTGAACACCACGATCACGGCAACATCACCCACACCAGCGACTTCGCAACAATGGGTGCCAGCGTGTCAGCGCGTGCCGCGTTCGAAATGGCCGATCTTTCGCCTTCGGACGTGCAGGTGGCCGAACTGTACGATGCCTTCACGATCAACCCGATACTGCTGTTGGAGGAAACGGGGCTGGTGGCGGCAGCTAAAGGTGGCCACTTCTTCCTGGATGGGCGGGGGGCGCCCGGCGGTGACCTTCCGGTGAACACCTACGGGGGTCTGCTGTCATTCGGACACACCGGCGACGCGTCGGGAATGTCGATGCTGATCGAAGCTGCGCGCCAAGTGATGGGGAAGGCTGCGGATCGTCAAGTGTCTGCAGAAATAGCATTGGTACACACTTACGGCGGCATGATGGCAGACCATTCGACCGTACTCTTGGGGAGGACGCCGTGACAACTGCTCCCATGCCCACCGTGACTGACAGCACGGCCGTGTACTGGCAGCAGGCAGCTGTCGGGCGGTTTGTGCTCCCGAAATGTCGGGAGTGCAAGCGATTCCATCATCATCCCCGCCCTTGGTGCCCATACTGCTGGGCTGCGGATCTGGATTGGCAAGAACCTTCGGGAAAAGCGACGATCGTCACCTACACCGTCGTCCGTCAGGCCCCGTCGCCAGCTTTCACCGCTCCTTACGTCTTGGCGATAGTGGAGCTGGAAGAAGGACCTCGAATGATGACCAACGTGATCGAATGCAACGTCGATGAAGTGCGGGTCGGTATGGCTGTCGAGGTGGTCTTCGAATCACGAGGCAACCTGGCACTTCCGCAGTTCCGACGGGTCACGTCAACTGCGTGACGAGCCGACGCGAAAACTCACTTATCCAGCACCGATTACCTGTATTTGTGGGTGGATGGCATCCACCTCAAGGTGCGCCTTGAGGTGGAGAAACTCTGTTTGCTGGTAATGATCGGGGTCCGTGCTGATGGCCGCATGGAGCTCGTCGGGCTGGCTGACGGCTTCCGGGGATCGACTGAGTTCTGGGCTGATTTGCTGCGCGATTGCCGCCGCCGCGCCATGACCGCAGCGGTGCTCGCGGTCGGCGACGGCGCCCTGGGCTTCTGCAAGGCGTGCGGGAGGTGTTCCCGGATATTCGAGAGTAGCGCTGCTGGTGGCATAAGCAGGCCAATATTCTTGCCGCACTGCCGAAATCGGTGCACCCAGGGTGCAGTCGCGGCGATGAAGGAGATCTACAACGCCGAGGATATCGACAAAGCCCAGCTCGCGATCAAAGCGTTCGAGATCGACTACGGCGCCAAATACCCCAAAGCGGTCGCCCAAGATCGTCGACGACGCCGAGGTGTTTTTGGAGTTCTACCGGTATCCCGCCGAGCATTGGATCCACCAATCGCACCACAAATCCGATCGAAAGTACCTTTGCGACAGTACGTTTGAGGACCAAAGTCACCAAAGGGCCGGGCTCCCGCGCGGCCTGGCTGGCGATGGCCTACAAGCTAATCGAGGCCGCCCAGGCCCGCTGGCGCGCGGTCAACGCACCACACTTGGTCGCCCTCGTCCGTGCCAGCGCCGTCTTCCACAAGGGCAAGCCGCTCGAACGGCCTATCGACATCACACCCGAACCGTCGGCAGCTGAGCCTCGAACCGTCGGATCATCCGCCATCCCGCTGCGCTGCCACTCGTATCCACCCATGAACGACTCTCACCCAAAGCGATTCGGCAGGCGTGCGAAGATTTACGTCCATGCTGCCGCTGACCGCATTCTGCGTACCGCAACGTGGTCGAGGTGTGGCGAAAAGCAAATGTGCGTCTGGCCGAGAGAACGGCGTTTCAACGCAGAACTGAAAGCCCCTCCCCGCCGAATTGCAGGCGAAGCTCCGTCTTGAGCACCTTGCCGGTGGCGTTTCGCGGCAAGTCGGGAACGACATGTACTCGTGACGGGCATTTGAAGTGGGCAAGGCGTTCTCGAGCGTAATCGATAAGCTCCTCTGCATTGACGGCGGCATCCTGCTGAAGGGCCACGACGGCCACCGGAGTTTCGCCCCAACGCGGATGCGGCACACCGACAACCGCGACCTCGCGCACGGCATGGTGACGGTAGAGGACCTGCTCCACCTCGATCGGGTAAACGTTCTCACCACCGCTGATGATCATGTCTTTTTTTCGGTCGACCAGAGTGATGAAACCTTCTCGGTCAATGCGGCCCAAGTCGCCAGTATGAAACCAGCCGCCACGAAAAGCTTGCACTGTCGCCTCGGGAAGACCCCAGTAGCCCGCGAATACGTTAGGGCCGCGCACTACTAACTCGCCCACCTCGTCGACGGGGACGTCGTTGTCGGCGTCGTCGACGATACGAGCTTCGACGTGAAAAGCCGTCCGACCGATCGATCCGGCCTTCTCCTTAACGTGTTCAGCGTCGAGGAATGAGACGATAGGCGCGGTTTCGGTCATCCCGAAACCCTCCTGGAACGGCAGACTGCGTCCTTGGAAGAATTCGATGACGGTCAACGGACACGGTGCGCCACCCGCAGCCGCCAGTTCGAGAGCCGACAAATCGTGGTCCTCGAATCCATCGACGTTCATCAGCGCGGCCCACATCGCCGGAACCATGAATTGCACTGTCGCATGCTCTTGGGCCATCATCGCCAGCGTCTGTCGCGGATCGAAGGACGGCAGCAGCACGCTGCAACCGCCGACATGCAGCAGCGGCAGCGTGTGCACTCCGAGTCCCCCGATGTGGAACATCGGAGCCACGGCGACGGTCACGTCCGTCTCACGCAGCCCGCGCCCGATTGTCAGCGCGTTCATGACGTTCCACAGATGGTTGTCGTGGGTGAGCATCACACCTTTGGGACGCCCCGTAGTCCCGGACGTATACATCAGATTTGCAATGTCATGGCCCGCCACGTCGGAGCCCACAGCTGTGGGCGCTTCACTGTTCACAACGTCGTCGTAGGAAAGCTCACCGGCAAGGCATTCACCGCCGACGGCCATTTGGTGGCGGACCCGCACCCCATCCTCTGACACCGCGGCGCGGGCGACCGGGGCCAGCGGGTTGGAATACACGAGCACGTCTGCGCCTGAGTCGGCCAGCTGGTAAGCCACCTCTGCTGGCGCCAACCGCACGTTCATGGGCACGAAGATCGCGCCTAGTTTCGCGGCCGCCAGCATCGTTTCTATGAACGCGGGACTGTTGATCAAGAGACCGCCAACCCTGTCGCCCTTGCGGACACCGAGCGCTCGCAGGGCACGCGCAAGCCGGTTGGTCCGTTCATCGAGCTGAGTGAAGGTGATCCGTCGGTTATCGTCAACGAGGGCGGTGCGGTCGCCGGACAGGAAGGCCCGTTTCGTCGCCCAACTGCCAATACCCCTGTCCATGTGAACTCCTTCGGAGCCGGTCGCCCAGACACGTCGTCGTGGGCCGATTCAGTGCCGAACAGCTATAAGCCGATGCGCTTGGCGATGATCTCGTTCATGATCTCGTTGGTGCCACCGCCTATTCCGAGAATGCGGCAATCTCGGTAATGCCGTTCGACTTCGGACTCGCGCATATAACCCATCCCACCAAAGATTTGAACCGCCTCATTCACCACATAATCGCACGCGTATACGGCGGTGTTCTTGGCCATCGACACCTCAGTGACTACATCCTCCCCGGCCAGCCACCGTTGCATCACGGCGCGGGTGTAGGCGCGCGCGACGTCGACCTGCCTGGCCATTTCCGCGAGCTTATGGCGGATCACTTGACGAGCCGTCAGAGGTTTCCCGAAAGTCTGGCGTTCGCGCGCCCAACCCTTGGCTAATTTGAGCGCGCGCTCCGCCGTCGCGTATGCCTGCACGGCAATGCCGAGTCGTTCCGACTGAAACTGCTGCATGATCTGCAAGAATCCGCCGTTCTCTGCCCCCACCAGGTTCGCAGCGGGAACGCGAACGTCAAAGAACGAGAGTTCTGCGGTATCGCTGCAACGCCATCCCATCTTGTCCAGCCGGCGGTCAACCTTGAACCCCGGTGTGCCCTTGTCGATAACCAGCAACGAAACTCCGCCGTACCCGGGTCCCCCGGTACGCACCGCGGTAGTCACGAAGTCGGCGCGGACACCGCTCGTGATGAAGGTCTTAGCACCGTTGACCACGTACGTGTCACCATCGCGGACTGCTCGTGTGCGTAGGTTCGCCACATCTGAGCCCGCTCCGGGCTCGGTGACTGCCAGCGAGCCGATCATATCTCCGGCCAGGGTGGGGCGAACGTAGTGGTCGATCAGGGCATCCGATCCATTCGCGGCGATGTGCGGAAGCGCGATGCCGTGGGTGAACAACGCGGCGCACACGCCGGTAGACCCACCGCACGCCAGAATTGCCTCGGTTACCAACGCCGAATCGATCGCGTCGCCGCCGCTGCCTCCCACGTTCTCGGGGAATCCAACCCCGAGAAGTCCCACATCGGCAGCCTTACGGTGCAGCTCGCGCGGGATTTCACCTGCCTCCTCCCAATCCGTCACTTTCGGTGTTATCTCGCGAGCGACGAAAGATCGCGCCAACTGGCTCAGTGCTAGCCGCTCCGGCGTGGTCCACGGATCGTTGGGCACAGCGCAGCCTTCCGTCCCGGCTATGTGTTTGGTGGTTGCTTCGATATCCGTCATGATGGCTCCCGGATCGAATTGCGTCGGCAACCGAACAGCGGTTGCACGCAGGTGCAAGGTGTCTCAATTCGATTGTGCAGTCGGACGATTCGGAAAGCATTCGCCCAACGGGGCGAGCGGCCCGTGTGCTGAATTCCGAAACAATCGGAGCGAAACTTTGTCTTCGCCTCCCAGCGCACGCGCCGAAAGCATTGTCCTGGAGCATGACTGCGCCGCCCACCAACACGATCAAGCGCATAGGCGGCATCGGTCAGCCAGGCTCCTCGCGCGAGGATCGGCACTGAATCTCTCAAACCGATCCCTTCCTACCCACTCGCGACCGCGACTTAAGTCAATGCAAGGCTCGGGCGTCGCGTGCAAGTGGCCACCTCAAGGAGTGCTTCGCGTGCCCCGATTAGTCCAGAAACCGTCGAAGCTCAACAGCCTCAGTTACTGGTGGCTAACGTTACGTGCGAGGCCCAAGGATTTGCAACACCCATCGCGTAGATGTCGCGCTCCGGTGCACCAGATCTACGACTCATGCGAATGAAGGAGGTCTCGTCCGCCGATCACTGCAATCTATCCGGGTTGATTGTCTTGGTGGTTGCAGCCGCGCCGCGCTTGGAGGTACCCCGGGGCCTCTCCCAGTATGGACGTTGGATGGCGCGGCAGTTGTGCGTGGGGAGTGGGCATCGTGAAGAAGTGTTAACGTTCGTAGATCACCCGGAACGTGTGGGCGTTTCGAACGGAAGAGGTATTGCTGCTTCGACTGCGAAAGGATGGTCGACCGTGACCGACACAGTCACCGTCGGCCGCACGCGAGGAGGCGAGCGTCGCGAGCGGATTCTGGCGGCCGCCGCCGAACTCATCGCGGACCGTGGCTATCACGCTGTTTCTATGGCCGATATCGGCATCTCGGCAGGGGTCGTCGGTCCAGCGATCTACCGGCACTTTGACAGCAAGGCGGGCTTGCTGGCGGCACTGTTCGAACAAGTGATTGACACGCTGCTGCGACGGGCGTCGGCGATCGTTGAACAAAGCCGAGATGATCGCGAGGCGCTGACTGCCTTAGTAGCCGACCACGTTGCCCTGGTGATGGAGAAGCGCGAACTCGCCATTGTTTACTACCGAGAAGTCCATAATCTGCCTGACCATCGACGTAGTCGCCTGCGCCGCAAACAGCGCCTCTACGTTGAAGAGTGGGTGCACGTTTTGGGCGAGTTAAGGCCGGAGTTGGACGAGACGGAATTGCGCGCCGTTGTTCACGGCGCGATCGGTGCCATCCAATCGACGTTGCAATATCGCGATACGGGGATGCCTCCCGAGCGCGTCTCGGTGCTGCTCGCGCGGATGGGGCACGCTGTTCTCGGCGTTCCACCGTGCGAGTCGCACAGTGAGGATCGGGCAAGCCACGCGTTGCCGCAGCGCCGAGGTCGACGGTAGGCGCAACCTCGGAGTGTCCTCGCCTCGGCGTGTCCTCGGGAGGGTGATTTCGCTGAGCAGAGGCTGTCAATGATTTGCTTCGTGTCGATGGCTCCCTGGCCACGATTAAGCACGCCGCCAATCGGCTTGCTTGGCGGGCCCGCACGCCGCGCCAGTCAGCCGGCGGTCTCGCCGCGCGGTCCTTGGCACGAGCATTCGCAGACATCCGGCGTGTTCAGCGTCCCCGCCATACAGGTGCCCGTTTCTCCCGGAATGCGCGTGGGCCCTCCTGCGCGTCCGCGGAGTGGTACACGGGTTCCCAGATCTTCTCAGCCAGCGTGTATGCCTCCTCAAGGCGATGTCGCGCCGATAGATACGCAGTCTGTTTAGCGGCCAGCACCGACAGCGGAGCATTTCCAGCGATTAGAGCGCCCAGCTTCTGGGCTCGATCCCTAAGCCGAGCGGCGGGCACCACCTCGTTAACAAGACCCACTTCGAACGCCCGGGCCGCGCTGATCGGTTCGCCGGTGAGCATCATCTGCAGAGCGATTCTCGGTGGAACGAGCCACGAAAGAGGAGCGGCCCAGGGAGCTCCACGGCCGACTTTGACTTCGGTGATCGCGAACAGGGCATGCTCGGCGGCGACGATCAGGTCACACTGCTGTGCGAGCAGGAACCCGCCGGCGAATGCAACACCGTTGACCGCCGCGATGGTCGGTTTAGCGATGTCGATGTTGCGGCCGAACTGCGGGGCGAAGTCCAGTGGCGGAACCGCCAGCGCCTGGTGCGCCATCTCTTTAAGGTCGCCGCCGGCGCAGAATGCCTTTTCACCCGCGCCGGTCAAAACGAGTACGCGCGCGTCAGCGTCCTCATTGAACCGACGTGCGCCATCCCATAATCCTTGGCGCACGGCGACACTGAGCGCATTGCGAGAGTGGGGCCGGTTGATAGTCAGCCAGGCCACCCCATCGACGACGTCATAAATCACCGGATCATCCAAGGTAGTCCTTCCGCGTGTTCTGGGCACTGTCTCCATCGACAATGCCGGCGTCCCATCGGCGACCACTTGGACGTCCCAGCGACACCTTCTGCGGGGCGTGCAGGTCTGGGCTGCGACGGGGTCTTCGATTTTATCGCCTCCAACGCCACCTAATTGGAGTAGTCGACTTGGAAGTGGGGACTGGTAACACCGTTCCCGCCACAAGTCGCAGCATATGTGACTAAGCATTCACGATTGTGGGACGTGACGACGATTCGATGCAGGCGGGTGACTGGGTGGGCTCTCAGTTGTCGAGTTCAAAGGACGATTGTGCTATCCATCGGCGCCCCAGTAATGTTAACCACTGATAACGTGAGGGCGCTCGGGGCCACTGGATGTGTCATTGCCGGGCCCGCACCGGTTGAGAGTTCAGGAGGAGACGTGATGTACCTCACGCAGGGCTTGCACAGAGCACTGCAACAACACCCGGACCGCCTCGCCACCATCGACGCGGATCGAACACGGACCTATGCGCAGTCCGCACAACGAATCGCGAAGTTGGCGAGCGCATTACGGACGATTGGCGTTAACCGCGGGGATCGCGTCGGCATGCTGGCGCTCAACTCCGACCGTTACCATGAGTACCTGCTGGCGGTGCCGTGGGCGGACGCGGTATTAAACCCGATCAATATCCGCTGGAGCCCTCCGGAGATTGCCTACGCCCTGCGCGACTCCCAAACCGATGTCTTATTTGTCGATGACGCCTTCAGTCCAGCAGTCCCCGCACTTCGCGCGTCATATCCTGACCTGCGCGCAGTCGTTCATTGCGGAAACGCCCCGACCCCGGAGGGAATGTTCTGCTATGAGGAACTCATAGCCGGCGGCGAAGTCGGTGATGACGTGCGGCGCAGCGGCGATCAACTGGCCGGTGTGTTCTACACCGGTGGCACCACGGGTCTACCCAAGGGCGTCATGCTTAGCCACGCGAACCTGATGACCTCCGTGCTGGGAATGCTCAGCGTGGGAAGCTTTCTGAGTTCGGAGGCTCGACTGCTTCATGTTGCGCCGTTGTTCCATCTCGCGGACTTGGCCGCCTGGGCGGGGCAAACCACCCTGGGTGGCACACATGTGATGCTCTCGACTTTCGAGCCCAGTGCCATTCTCCAGACCATCGAACGCCACCAGGTCACCGACGTCCTTTTAGTGCCGACCATGCTGCAGATGGTCGTCGACCATCCCGCCGTCAGGGATTACGACCTCTCCAGCCTCAGAAACGTGATGTACGGGGCATCGCCGATTTCCGAGGCGGTCCTGTCGCGCGCGATGAAGACCGTGCGGTCGGCGCGATTCATGCAGGGTTATGGCATGACAGAACTGTCCCCCCTAGCCACAGTCCTGCGTCCTGAGGACCACGAGCATCCGGACCTATTGCGTTCAGCCGGCCGCGCCGCGCCCTGCGCCGAGGTCAAAATCGTCGATGCTGACGATAAGGAAGTGCCGCCGGGCAATACCGGCGAAATCGTCGTGCGTGGCGGCAACGTGATGTTGGGCTACTGGAATAAACCAGACGAGACAGCGGCCGCGCTGCGCAATGGGTGGATGCACACCGGTGACGCCGGTTACATGGACGAGCGGGGTTATGTGTTCGTCGTCGACCGCATCAAAGACATGATTATCTCGGGTGGCGAGAATGTCTACTCGACGGAAGTCGAGAATGTTCTGTCCAGGCACCCGGAGGTGGCGGCGTGCGCGGTCATCGGAGTTGCCGATGAAAATTGGGGCGAGCGCGTTCATGCGGTCGTCGTCTTGACCGAAAACTCCTCGGTGACAGCCGAAGAGCTCAGAGACTTCTGTAAGACTCAGATCGCGGGATACAAGGCGCCCCGTACAGCCTCGTTCGTTGATGCGCTCCCTCTCTCAGGTGCTGGCAAGGTGCTCAAACGCGAACTGCGAAAACAGTTCCGGCAAGAGTGCACAAGCACTAGCCGGGGTCGATAGGTGCCCTTGCAGCGCGCCCCGCGGCCATCGACGCGGCTGCCTCCAAAGGATTTCCCTAGACGCCCTGGGCAGGCCGTCAGGACGGGATCGTCATGGCGCGCGTAGAGGTGCCTTACAGACACGAGCTCGGCGGCCACTGCGGGTCCGGTGCCCTCCGCGATCTGACCGAGTGGGCCGGACTCCGTTGGGGTGTGCACGCCCCCCGCGAAGGACTGGTTTTCGCGCTGAGCGGCACGCTGGATTTTTCCTATGCCCGTTCCGACGAGTTATTTCCGCCGGTGTACCTCGTTGGCAGGGGCCCCGATCTCGAAGAGCAATACCTCACTAATGTCGGTGCACAGTTCGAGATTCGCGCCACCGATGACGGCGACCTCGGGTGGAAGTGGGTGACCGATCAACTCGACCGCCGCACCCCCGTGATGGTTTGGGCCGACATTGCTCATCTGCCCTATCTGCGCGCACGGTTGAGCATGAGCCGCCACGACATTGTCATCACCGGCTACGACGACGACCGAGGCGTGGCCTTGGTCGTTGACAACGACCGAGATTCGGTCCAACTGGTCCCCTACGAGGATCTCCGTCGGGCACGGTCTTCGACCGGCTTTCCCGTGCCGACCCGTCACACCGCCTACATCGTCGACTGGCCGACTACGGCGCCGGACTTGGCGGCGATCGCCGGTCCCGCCCTTATCCGAAGCGCGCAGGCGATGGCGGCAATCACCGACAGCCGGGGTCTTACAGTCACTCGCGACCCTGAGGCACAGAAGGATGGACTCGATGGTGTCGAGCATTTCGCCGTCGACGTGGCGGCGTGGCCTGACGCCCTGGACGATCACAACCTCGAAAGCGCCCTGTTTGCGCTGTGGGCGTTCATTGAGAAGGCGGGGACGGGAGGGGGGTTGTTCAGGGCCCTGCAGGCCGACGGCTGTCGAAGCATCGCCAACTTGCTGCATTCCGAAGCCGCCCTGGAGGCGTCGAGGGCTGCTCGGGAGGTGTCGACCGCCTGGACCGAAGTAGCCCGGATGGCTTACAACCCAGGCACCCCACTGCGGGCTCGCGCCGCCGCCACTGCGGCCGCAGCCGAGCGTGTGCCTGACGCCGAAAAGCGGCTCACGGAATCGCTCTTCGCCGCCGGAGCGGCTCTGACGTAACAATTTCCGCCTTGGGCCGGCCGCTGCATTCAGCTTGGCATCTGGGTGCCGAACGTCCACGCAGCGCGGCTTTTGACCCACCGGAGCCATTTTCGAGGGGTACGCTAACGACGGTTAACACTGTTGGTGGCTCCACACGTGTAGCGGTCCGCAACTGGGGCAGCAGGAGGGAACGCTTGGTGCACGGAACAAGGGTCGCCGCACCGGCGTGCGCGGGTAGGACGGCTGGTCGTGTGCCGACAACGAGCGGAAGCGCGCATCAATGCCTTAGTGCGTAGCGGCGCCGGTATCGGCGTGATCGGCAGTGCCGAGTACAAGTAGCACTTCAAGAATGAGTGATGAACATGACGGAACAACGGTCAGTCAAAGTCGCAATCATCGGTGCGGGCATGTCGGGACTGTGCATGGCGATCAAGCTGCAGGACGCCGGCATTGACTCGTACACCATTTTCGAACAGGCCGAGGATGTCGGCGGCACATGGCGAGACAACACCTACCCGGGGCTAACCTGCGATATCCCATCGCGGTATTACTCCTACTCGTTTCGGCCCAACCCGAACTGGTCGCACCTGCTGCCGCCGGGGCCGGAGATCCAGGCCTATTTCCAGCAGGTGGCCGACGAACGGGCCATCCGCCCGCACATCAAGTTCGGCGCCGAGGTCATATCCGCCCGATACGACGACGAGCGGTGGCGGATCACGACCGACGACAGCGAAGAGACATTCGACGTCCTTGTCACCGCGACCGGCGTGCTCCGGGTGCCGCGCTATCCGGACATTCCCGGCCAGGAGAGTTTTGCCGGGCCGGTGTTCCACTCCGCGGAATGGGATCACTCCGTCACCTTGCGGGACAAGCGGGTCGGACTGATCGGGACGGGCTCGACAGGCATACAGATCATTGCCGAACTCGGGGGCAAGGTCAGTCGGCTCACCGTCTTCCAACGCACTGCGCAGTGGGTCTTTCCGATGCCCAATCCGCACTACTCACCGCTGATCCAGGCCGCGTTGACGCGGTGGCCGAGGTTGAACGGCCTGGGCTATTGGTTCTGGGGATTGGTGGTCAGGCGCATCTTCGGCCGCGCGCCGATCCGTCCGGGATTTCAGCGCCGCTTGGTTCAGACGCTATGTCGATGGAACCTGCGACTCTCGGTGCGCGACCCGCAGTTGCGCGCGAAACTCACCCCGAAAGATCAGCCGATGTGCAAGCGCCAGATTATGGCGGGACATTTCTACCGTTCGGTCCAACAACCGGGTGTGGAGGTGATCAACGAGACGATCGACCACATCGAGCCTCGCGGCGTCATCACGGCCGACGGTACCTTGCACGAACTCGACCTGCTGGTCTATGCCACCGGGTTTGACGCCCGGGCCTACGTGCGCCCGCTGACAGTGGTCGGGGAGCGTGGGCTCACCCTCGACGAGGCATGGGCCGATGGCCCCACGGCGTATCGGTCGGTCGCGGTGCCCGGATTCCCAAACTTGTTCATGCTGATGGGTCCGCATTCGCCGATCGGCAACCAGTCACTGATACCGGTCGCCGAGGACCAGGCTGATTATGTGCTGTGGTGGATTAACCGGATCCGTGAGGGCCGCATCGTCGCCGCCGCGCCCACCAAGTTGGCCACCAAGGGCTACAACGACAGCATGAAAGCAGCGATGCCACAAACAATTTGGGTTACCGGTTGCAACAGTTGGTACCTAGGCAAAGATGGGCTTCCCGAATTGTTTCCGTGGACACCCGAGCGGCACCGAGAACTATTGCGTGCACCTGAGATCGCAGATTTCGAACTCCGATGAGACGCGCATCGAAAGCCAATCAAGGTCTTTTCGCGCGGATCCTGTCGCGCTTGGTGCCATGCACGTCATCGGTGAAGATGGTTTGGGGCCCTAACGCGAGCGCAAGCGTCTCGGATCAGGCGGCGGCAGAATTCGGAGCGAGGACGCTACGACGCCCATGGAATGGGGAACGACTTCGCGTGGTCTTTGGTGGTGACGACCAAGCGTGGCCACTGTCCTGGCAACGCTTACGCCCACCGTTATCACGCCGGCGTTTGCCGACTAAGCCATCGAACGCTCCGAGCCGGCGTTAGAACCGCATCAACGAAATCATGCAGGGACCGGCGATTGGTCATCTTCGACAGCAAGCAGGTGTGGTCCTCCACCGCCCGGACGGAACACTTGTGCAAGACGCATATCCTGCTCACCATGTCCACAGAGTCCGTTCGCCTCTCGTTTCGCCAGCACATGCGTGAGCAAGTTCTCAGGGCTGCGCGTGACCTCACTATCGAGAAGGGCTGGCATCGGGTTCGCATGAGTGAAGTCGCCAAGCTTGTCGGCGTGTCCCGCCCGACGCTCTACAAGGAATTCACCGATAAGCAGGGACTGGGTGACGCGCTGGTTGTGTCCGAAGGCGAACGATTCTTGAACGGCATTCACGCAGTTTCGGCACAACACGCCGGAGATGTCCGCGGGGGTATCACCGCCGCGGTGTCGTACACCCTCGAGGAAGCGGAAGCGAGCCCGCTCTTGAAGGCGGTGTTGACGTCAAATCGGCCTACAGACAAAACGGTTTCCGAGACAACCGGTATGTTGCCGCTCCTGCCGACCTCGGCATCGCTGCTGGAGCTATCCTCGGCAGCCCTCGTGACTTGGTTCAACGAGCACTTTCCAGGTCTGGATGCCGATGACGTGCATGAAGTCGCCGATGCGCTGGTGAGGCTCACTGTGAGCCATGTCGTGCTTCCTTCTGCCGATGCAAGTCTGACCGGTGAGCGATCTCGCGGATCGCCCTTCGCTATTTGGGCGCAGATCCCGCGAGGCCGTTTACACAACGCAGATTTTTGTCTGGATGTTGACTTTATAGAGAAAAGTGTAAACACTGGCGTGGAGACACTAGCTCGGGAGGACCCTCATGACTGTCAGCGCTTCCGCTCCGAAGTCGTCGGTGGAGCGTCGTTCAGCACGTTCGTATGATTCTGCCGACCTGTCCTCGACTGCCTTTTGGGCTGGCACCGCCGCTGACCGTGAGAAGACCTACGCGGAGCTGCGCCGACGCGCCCCCATCAGCTGGCACCCGCGCGTCGAGCACACCATGATCGACGACGAGGACGACCAAGGCTTCTGGGCCGTGGTCACCCACCCGCTACTTGTCGAGGCGACCCGGCGACACGACGATTTCCTGTCTGGTCAAGGCATTGTGATGGAGTCGATCCCGCAGGAACTGCTCGACACCGCGCAAGGCTTCATCGCTATGGACCCGCCGCGGCATACCAAGATTCGACGATTGCTGGCATCCGCATTCACACCGAAGCAAATGCGGCTGACCAGTCACCAGATCGAGGCCAACGCGAAACGGGTCGTCGATGGCCTTGCCCCGCAAGGCGAGGCTGACTTCGTCGACCAGTGCGCCGCGTTGCTGCCGATGCACAACATCTTCGACATGATGGGCGTGCCGGACTCGATGCGCCGCGACATCGCGTGGGAGTCACGGTATGCCGGTGGGTGGAGCGACCCGGAGGTGATGGGCGAAGACCCGGTCATACCTCGCCTGTTCCAAGCGATGGGATTCTTGGGCGATGGCGCCCGCGAAATCATCGCCGCACGTCGCCGGCAGCCCGAAGATGACCTTATGACGAACCTCGTTCAAGCTGAAGTGGACGGCGAACAACTCACCGACGACGAGATCGTCTCGTTTTTCATACTTCTCACGATCGCCGGGAACGACACCACGCGCCAAAGCACCAGTCACGCGATGAAAGCATTGACGGACTTCCCAGACCAAAGAGCTTGGCTCATGGAGGATTTCGACGGACGGATCAAAGGGGCCGTGGAAGAATTCGTCCGGTGGGCCACACCAATCATGACATTTCGCCGGACGGCGGCTCGCGACTGCGAACTGGGCGGGCAGCAGATCACCGAGGGTGACAAGATCATACTTTTCTACAGCTCGGCCAACTGGGACACCACCGTGTTCACTAACCCGGAGAAGTTCGATCTGTCGCGCGACCCTAACCCGCACGTGAGCTTCGGAGGCGGGGGAATCCATCACTGCCTCGGCAACCAGCTGGCCAGGCAGCAACTCGCTGCGCTCTTCAGAGAACTGCTGCACCGCCTGCCTGATATTGAAGTCTGCGGGCCACCCAGCTACACCGTCAGCACGTTCTTCCACGGCGTGAATCACCTTCCCGTCCGCTTCACCCCGAACGCGTAAGGCGGCGTGGTATGAAGATCAGAGTCGACCGCAACCGATGCTCGTCAATCGGAATGTGTGAAGGCCTGGCTCCTGACTTCTTCGAGGTCAGGCACGATGGCCAACTCAATATCGTGAACCCCGAGCCACCGGAATGCCACAGATCACTCATCGAAGAAGCAGTATCGTGCTGCCCCACAGGCGCTCTCGCCGTCGAGGACTGAGACCGCGGTCCTGAGGCAACGCTGACACACCTGCTTGCTGTCGGCGGCGATGGGCTTTCGCCTTCGGGTCAACTAGCCGCTGACACCGTCTGTCACCTACCACACGATGGAGCCGTCACTTATGAGTACTTATGGACTTTCAGTCGTCGCCCCTGAACTTGCCGCGATGAAGGCCACCGCCGCGGCTGCCGACCAGGCCGGGTTCGACGCCGTCTGGGCATCCGAGTTCTACACCCGGTCGGGATCCATCTCGATGGCGGCGATGGCAACCTCGACGAACAGGTGTCGCATCGGGTCGTCAATCCTCTACGGCATCGGACGTAGTCCGCTGGTCTTGGCGACCGAAACACGCGACCTCGACGAACTGTCCGGTGGTCGGGTCGTGCTCGGGATCGGCAACGGCACCAAACGGATGATGAGCGATTGGCACTCTGTCACCGATACCAGCGCCCCCGCCCTGCGCGTCGAGGAACTCGTACCCCTTATCCGGCGCATCTGGAACCTGCACGAAGGACCCGTCCGCCATGAGGGCCGTTTCTACAATATGAATCTCGTCCCCACCGGGCCGGTAGAACCCCCTGCGCGCAATATCCCCATCGTCACCGCCGCCGTGCGGCCGCGAATGTGTGAAGCCGCCGGACGGGTCGCTGACGGCTTGGCCGGGCATCCACTCTTCACCACCGCGTATGTGGAGGAAGTCGTGCGGCCTGCGGTGGCCAAGGGCGCACAACGCACCGGGCGCGACCCTAACGGCGTCGAGATCGTGTCGATGGTGATGTGCTCCATCCACGACGACCCCGAGATCGCTCGTCGCGAGGTAGCGCAGCAGATCGCATTCTACGCCTCGGTCAGGACCTACGAACCGCTGCTCGACTTCTGCGGATTCGCCAAGCAGGGTGCCGTCATCCGAGAAGCCTTCACCCGCAGCGACTTTCAGGCCATGTTCAACGCCGTCACCGATGACATGATCGACGTCATGGGTGTCGCCGGCACCGCTGACGAGGTTCGCAACGGGCTACGCCGCTACGAGGGCGTGCTAGACCACATCATGCTCTACCCACCGTCGGTAGGTACCGCGCCTGAGCGGGTCGGACAGAACGTCGATGATCTCATCAAGCATTGCGCCCCGCCCAATATGCCTCCGGCCTCCCAGCTGCACGCGCGACCCGGACCACGGTAGCGACACGGCGATCTCGCACACAAAGTGCGCTGCCGCATCGATCGATGCCGACCTTCGGGTTCGCATGAAACTACTCATTTCCCTCTGGGACTATCTCGGTGGGGTGCAGTCCCCCAGTGACAGCCGAGCTTGCGTTTGGCAATAACGGTCCTTGGGGAAGGCTAGGACGATGCCGGTCCTCTTTCACTAGGAAGTGAAGTGGTCAGAACACGTTGTGGCACGCAGATGCGTTGCGGCGCGGACCTTCTGCGCCGCATCAAGGCGGTCCGACGGAGTAGATGCGGAGTCGATCGAGCGGTTTGGCGACAAGGTCATCGGGTTGCTAACCTCGATTAACATGTCAGAGTTGTTCGATGTGGTGGTCGTGGGAGCGGGGATTTCCGGTATCAGCGCTGCCTGGCACCCGCAGGATCGCTGCCCCGGTAATAGGTACGTAGTTCTAGAGCGCAGAAGTGATCCGGGTGGCACGTGGGATCTGGTCAAGTATCCGGGCATCAGGTCGGACTCAGATATGTGCACGTTCGGATTCCTTCAAGCCCTGGCACTCGGCCAGGTTCACTGTCGACGCGCCGACAATCAAGAACTATCTGCGTGAGGTCGCGACCGAGAACGGCATCCATGAGCACATTCACTTCGGTACCCAGGTCTTGTCTGCCGCTTGGTCGGACGCCAGCCGGCGCTGGACCATCAAGGCGGTTCGGAACGGCTGAGGAATTAGAGCTCGAGGCGCGGTTCGTCTTCATGTGTAGCGGCTATTACAACTACGACGCGGGTTACCGACCAAACTTTCCCGGCGAGGAGAACTTCGGTGGGCCCATATTGCAACCTCAGCACCGGCCCAGAGACCTTGATTATGCCGGTAAAGAACGTCGTCGTTATCGACAGCGGCGCCGGGCACATAACGATGCTGCAACGTTCGCCAACATCGACCGCTTCACCAGAACGGGTCACGAGTTGGCGGCCGATATCATCTTCTACCGCAACAGGATTGAACTTGTGGCTTTTGGGGGCGCCAAGCTTGGTCGTAACGGCCAGGATGTCGACGTCAGCAAGTCGATGACCTATAAGTCGATGTTGCTGTCCGATGTGCCCACCATGGCGTTCACCATGGGCTATATCAATGCATCGTGGACCTTGAGGGCCGACCTGGTATCGGAATACGTTTGTCGCCTGCTCAATTGCATGGACGCGCGCGGCTACGACACCGTCGTAGCCGCTCATCCAGGGAAGATGTCGAAGAAGAACCCTTCGCCGATTTCGCACCAGGCTACTTCCAGCGCGCGATGGACCAGCTACCGAAGGCGGGATCTCGAGGGCCATGGCAGGTAAAACACCAATTACCTCTTCGACATCCGTGAGTGAGATATCGTCAAGACCTGTGGATCGGTGAGTTTCAGGCGACCTGCGATCCGACGGTTTGAGGCTCAGCTGCCGACGGTTCGGGTGTGATGTCGATAGGCCGTTCGAGCGGCTTGCCCTTGTGGAAGACGGCGCTGGCACGGACGAGGGCGACCAAGTGTGGTGCGTTGACCGCGCGCCAGCGGGCCTGGGCGGCCTCGATTAGCTTGTAGGCCATCGCCAGCCAGGCCGCGCGGGAGCCCGGCCCTTTGGTGACTTTGGTCCTCAAACGTACTGTCGCAAAGGTACTTTCGATCGGATTTGTGGTGCGAAGGTGGATCCAATGCTCGGCGGGATACCGGTAGAACTCCAAAAACACCTCGGCGTCGTCGACGATCTTGGGCGACCGCTTTGGGGTATTTGGCGCCGTAGTCGATCTCGAACGCTTTGATCGCGAGCTGGGCTTTGTCGATATCCTCGGCATTGTAGATCTCCTTCATCGCCGCGACTGCACCCTGGGTGCACCGATTTCGGCAGTGCGGCAAGAATATTGGCCTGCTTATGCCACCAGCAGCGCTACTCTCGAATATCCGGGAACACCTCCCGCACGCCTTGCAGAAGCCCAGGGCGCCGTCGCCGACCGCGAGCACCGCTGCGGTCATGGCGCGGCGGCGGCAATCGCGCAGCAAATCAGCCCAGAACTCAGTCGATCCCCGGAAGCCGTCAGCCAGCCCGACGAGCTCCATGCGGCCATCAGCACGGACCCCGATCATTACCAGCAAACAGAGTTTCTCCACCTCAAGGCGCACCTTGAGGTGGATGCCATCCACCCACAAATACAGGTAATCGGTGCTGGATAAGTCACGCTTGCCGAAGGCTTTGGCCTCGTCCTGCCGCTGCGCGGTCAGCCGAGTAATCTCGGTCGCCGAGAGCGCCGCGCCCGTGCCGAGGAAATGCTCCGGCGCCGGGCCGAAATCCCCGCTGGACAGCCCGTGCAGGCACAGCAGCGGCAACACCTCGGTCATCTGCGGCGACTTGCGCGCCCACGCCGGCAAAATCGGGGAGGAAAACCGGCACCGCTCACCGGTGTCAGCGTCGATGCGCTTGTCGTTGACCCGCGGGGCCTTGACCGGCACCGCCCCAGCGGCCGTCAACACGGTCCGCTCCTCGTGGTAGCCGTTGCGCACCACTAGGCGATGCCCATTCTCGTCAACCTGATCGGTGAACTGCGCGATATAGGCCGACTTCGGCCTCCAGCGCCGCCGCAAGCATTTGCCGGGCGCCATCGCGGACGACCTCATCGAGTAACGAGCGACCCGAACCGGTGTTGTCGTTGGACTCGTCGACGTCGTGAACTACCGTGAGCATGGGCGTACCTTCCCAACCAGCGCGCCAACGCCGGTCCTTGATCAGACAAACCGAATTCAGAGCACCCTCGGGAAGGCGGCGCCCCTTCAGGCTGCCTCACCGAGGCTCATGTCGGGTAGGACCGCCGCATTGCTGCGGCGGTCCCCCCTCAGAACCGTACGTGCCAGTCGTCCCGGCATACGGCTCAAGCAAGCCCCGAGGACGTTGCGGGAACTGCGTAATTCGTTGGGCTCCCGCGCAACTTAGCCCGAAGGCTGCGATGGCAGGAGGCGTGTACCAGGTGGGTCTCGTCCAACCGGGCCAGCCGCCCGTGGTGGGTGAGATGCTCGGCGGCGATGGCTCGCTTGACAACTCCTAACCACCACCGTTCCCATTCGGAGGGCGACTGCGGGGGTTGATCGACGGTCAACAAATGATCGCCACACAGCGGGCACCGTCCGTCCTGCTTGGCGAGCAGGCGCAGGTTGTAGCTGTCCAGCGCGGGTTTGACCTTGCGCCGTCGTTCGGCCCAGTAGCTGGCCAATTCCGGGGCGTCGGGAGACGCCCGGCCCGCGACTAGCGTGTGTCGGACGATGTGAGTCCAGGAGAATTTGACCAGACACGCGATGTTTTCACGGCGGTCATCCAACGGCCGTTCGGGATCGCCGAACACCCACTGATCGTTCCTGAACTTGTTGAACCGACCCCAGTGGCGGCGTGCGATCCACTTTTTCGGCTTCTTCGGATGCGGTCGGCGCGCCCGCCCGGAGGTGAGCCGCCACATATAGTGGTCCAGCGAGCTGAAAACCTTGCTGGACACCGCACCTCGATAGTAGGCGGACCATCCCCGGATAATCGGGTTCATCCGGGCGATCACCGCCCTGGCGTTGGAGCCGCGCAGCCTGCGCATCTCCTCGGCCAACCGTTTGCGGATACGCTCGATCGCCTCCGGGCTCGGCTTGATCAACAACTTGCCCGGCCGTCTACCGTGGCGGTAGCAGCGGATGTTGAATCCGAGGAAGCTGAATCCCTCTTCGAGGTGGACGATGCGCGTCTTATCCTCGTTGAAGACCAGACCCCTCGGAGCCAGCCACCGGGCAAGCTGCGCCTTGACGTGTTCGGCCTGCTCACGTGAATGGCAGCAGGCGACCATATCGTCGGCATATCTCACCAGAACCGGGTTGCCCGCTATCGCCGCGCCGGCGTAAACACCGGTCGAACTGCGGTAACGAACTCCCGCGGCCTCCTCCAGGCCATGCAGTGCCACGTTCATCAGCAACGGGCTGATCACCCCGCCCTGCGGAGAACCCTCCTCGGTCGGCGCGAACCCGCCGTTCTCGATCACCCCGGCTTTCAGCCACTTTCGGATCATTTCCTTGGCCGGGAACGACCCCAGCTTGTCGAGTAGCCGAGGATGGTCGATTCTGTCGAACGCGGCCGACAAATCGGCGTCCAGAATCCATGCCCGTTGGGCTCGTGGCCCTTTGAGCGTGAGGAAAAGGGACTGGATCGCATCGGCACAGCTACGGCCCGGGCGAAACCCGTAGGAACGGGCCTCGAACCGAGCCTCCCACTCGGGCTCCAGCGCGTTGCGTACCCGCGCCTGATGACAGCGGTCCATCACCACGGGGATACCGAGCGGACGCTGATTTCCGTTGGCCTTCGGAATATACACACGCCGAACCGGCAAGGGCTCCCACGACGACCGCGAATCATGCACTCGCACCGCAATATTCGCTCTCGCCTCGGGCGACAGGGCAACCTCCCCATCGATCCCGGCCGTTCGACGCCCAGCATTGCGCTGAGTCACCTGTCGCACACTGACCAACGTGTTCGACCAGGAACCCAGCATCAGTTTCTGCAGCGACCGGACCGAGGCCCAGTCCTGCTCCCGCGTCGCCTTGAAGATCCTGCGCCGCAACCTCGCTACGTTTTCCTCATGGACACGCCAATCCACGACGGTCCAATCGAAAACGCCCTCCGGTCCGTTCACCTCTACGGTGTCCAACTTGCCCTTCCGGTTCGCAAGGCCCTCGGTCTCGGTATTTCAAAGGCTCACCTGCCCACGTCAGCGCCCTTTCGAGCCCAGCCACCACGCTGGTATCCGACCGGTTCCCCATGATCGCCGCCCAGGAGGAGCGGCGGCACCACGACCACAGGTCCCGCTGCCTTTCGGCCATCGGCATTCGCTTCTTGAGCATCCTGTTCCCGCCGAGGGATTCCGCCCCTCTCACGATCGGCCTACCGGCCCGAAGGCCGGACCCGACGGGGTTTCCACGTTCCGCGCATACGAGATACGGCCGGGGAGGGCGCCCTCTATACCCCGAGACCAGCGGTGTTCGCACGACCGGCCTGTGGCCTCCGGTCGCCGCTTGCCGCCACTGCCAGCGGCCGGGTCCTATCACCCGGGTTCTCAACCCGTCTTCCCGGGCTTCAAATAACGAGGCGTCATCAAGGGTTCATTCGCATTCGCCCGTCCGGCCTTCCCTCGCCCGGTCGTTCCCCCAGACGGAACGGGGGCCCTTGGGCTTCTTCCCTGAGCTTCGCACGCCCACGGGCAGGACCCGTCGACGCACGTCAGGGCGGGGATCGGTCACGAACACCAACCGAGAACTACGCGACCGGCATCGCCGACCTCCACTCCACGAGCTCACTCACATGCGCGACATCGCGTCGCACCCACAGACCTCCGATCTTGTTAACAGTCAAGCGGCGGCTCGTGTGGGGTGCGTCGGGGGTGGTCGGTATGCCTTGATTGGGTCGTAGGTTTGGCTGGTTTGCAGGCAGTGGTAGAGCTGGCCGAGCATGCGGTTGTAGAGGTGGCGCAGGGCTGCGGGGTGGCGGTCGCCGTGGTCGCGGCGTGTCAGGTAGTGAGCGCGGGTGGGTCCTTCGCAGCCGGCCGCGATGAACGCCCAGACGAATCCGACGGCGGCAAGTCGGTTGTTCTTCACGTGCCGGTGAGTGATGCGGATGCTGCGCCCAGAGGCTTTGGTGACGGGCGCCGACCCGGCGAACGCCTTCAATGCTCGGGCGTCGGCGAATCGTGTTCGGTCGTCGCCGATTTCGGCGAGCAGGCGGGCACCGGTAAGGTCGCCGACCCCCACAAATGAGGTGATGATCCTGTGGTCGGCGTGCTGGGCAAAGGTGGCGGCGGTGGCCTCGCCCAGCCGGTCGACGTTGGCGCACTCAGCGTCGAGGGTGGCCAGCAATGCGACTGCTTGGATACCGAAGGCGTCTTCGACCGGGGCGGGGTGTCGCAGCTGCGGCAGCCGCAGCTGCTGGTGGATTGTCGCCGCGAGCGTGGTCAGGCCGCGTTGGCGTCCGGCGCGGCGCAGGGCGGCGGTGATCTGCGGCTTTGACAGCCGCGCCGCCTTGGCCGGGGTGGCAGCGATGGCGAGCACCGCACGAGCTTCGGGTGCGGTGATTCCGCCGGGACGGTCGGCGAAGGCGTGCAGGAAACCCGGGAAATATTCCCGCAGCAGCGACCGCAGTTCGTTGCCGGCCCGGTTACGCCGCCAGGTGGCGTCCTGGTGGGCACGGGCCAGCACGGTGATCGATTGCGCCAGTTCGGTGTCGGCGGGTAACCGACGATGCTGGTCGATGTCGGTACGCAGGATGTTGGCCAGCGTGACCGCATCGCCGTGGTCAGACTTCTTGCCCGACATCGACGTCCGTTCCCGATAGCGGGCCACCGACATCGGGTTGATCGGGTAGATCGGTCGACCGCTGGCCCGCAACACGGCGACCAGCAACCCGCGCGGGGTCTCGATCGCGACCGGGATCGGATCCTCAGGGTCGTCGTCGGCATCGGCCAGCATGGCGGTCAGTTCGGCGAATCCGGCGACCGACTCGGGGATGCGCCGTCTGGCGACCAGCCGACCGTCGGCATCCACCAGCGCGACGTCATGATGATCCTGGGCCCAGTCGATCCCACACGTGACCATGGACAAATTTACCTCCTTGGTTGTCGAAATGTGTTGGGTGCGTGACCCTTTGTGAGAACGCGCGGCGCCCTAATAGCAAGGCTCTGATGGCCTGACCTCCGATTGAGCCGTTCGCGACCCCAGCAACCCGCACGACCCCCAGTCTTTGTCAGAGCTCAACGGCTCCCCGTCGATGAGGTGTCGATCGTGCAGGCGGGCTCGAACCACGTTCCCCACCCCAACCCCTTCCGAGGAGCAGCCGGTCACGACACGCCGACCTCGCCGTTCTCCCGGCAGGTCTAGCCGACCCCGGTATCGGTCAGGCGTTCCGTCGACACTCGCTGGCCGACCGCTCACTCGGAAGGTCGCAGAGCAGCCGGCGTTCCCGCCTGTGGAAGGGGGTCTAGCCCCGAGTTCTGATCAGGAATCGTCCAGTGCCCTACAAAGCTATTAGGTTCCTGATCATTGCTCCACCGCAGCGCCGTCGGGCGGGTATCACGCTGTCTGGCCAGGCGGTCAAATTCGAGGACCAGGTCCTCGCCGGTGATGCCGCGCGCCACCCGACCGTCGACGCATTTGCGGGTGTGTTCGTCGATGATCGAGACGATCTTTGATCTGGCGGCGGTCAGTGGTGCCATCGAAATGGAAGTCAACAGCCACACCCGCTTCAGGCGCATCTGCGTACCCCGGGCATGGCGCTTTCTGCGCCCGCGTCTCCCCAAGCGAGCGAGCGGGACATTTGACTTGTAGCACCACGTCTACACCCGATACTATCGGTATCCGAAACTGGATGTTCGAGGAAGGGCAGCCTGTCATGGTCGACGGAGACATAGGACAAGGGGCAGTGACCACTGCAAGTGCGGCAAGTGTGGGGTCTCGGTATCCGAGAACCCGGCGGATACGTTTCCCCTTTGGCGAGGGCAGCAAGTATTTCTTCGATGACGACATCATCTTCAGCCACCTGTGGGCGAACTTGTCGGGGTCGTTCCCGCCGGGGGAGGAGTTGTTCATTCGGTCGGTGCGCCGGTTTGCCGATGAGATCGCCGATCCTGGGTTGAAGAAGCGGGTGGCCGGGTTTATCGGTCAGGAATCGGTGCATGGCCAGCAGCATCGGGCGCTCAATGACAAGCTCGTTGACATGGGGTATCCGATTGGGTGGTGGGATTCCGAAAAGTTTGTTGATTGGGTGAAACGCATCGAGGAGGTGCTGCCGGCCCGGATTCCGCTGGCGGTGACAGCAGCCGCAGAACACTTCACCGCGATACTTGCTGAGCGGCTGCTCGGCGATGAGGACTTCCGGGCGATCCCGGGTGATGCGGAGGTGTGGAATCTCCTGAAGTGGCATGCGCTGGAGGAACTTGAGCACAAGTCGGTTGCCTTTGACGTATTCCGCTCGGTGGGGGGTACCGAGCGGGTGCGTCGACGTGTGATGGCGGTAATGATCCCCCTTCTGCTCCTCCTCATGAGTGGCACGCTGGCGTATTCGGTGGCGCGGGATCCCGAAGCGTGCCGTCAGCCAGTGCGACTGGTGCGTGAGACCTATCGGGTCTACCGCGGTCCGATATTTCGGGGTTTGATCCCAGAGCTCAGGCAATACTTGCGACCGGGATTTCATCCCGACGACATCGACACCAACGCGTTGCTCGAGCAATGGCAGGAGGAACTCTTCGGCACCAAGGGGGCCCTGGTCGGCTACCTGAAGTGAACCGAATTTCACCGAGACCGTCGCCAAGAAGGGAGCAAGCAGTTTTATGTCCGAATCCTTTGACGTTGTGATTGTGGGTGCGGGTATTTCCGGTATCAGCGCTGCCTGGCATCTGCAGGAGCGCTGTCCCAACAAGAGTTATGTAGTTCTAGAGCGCAGAGCTGATCTGGGTGGTACATGGGACCTGTTCAAGTATCCGGGCATCCGATCGGACTCCGACATGTGCACCTTCGGGTTCCGTTTCAAGCCGTGGCACTCGCCGCGCTTTACCGTTGATGGCGCCACGATCAAGGATTATCTCTGGGAAGCTGCCGCCGAGAGCGGCATCGACAACCACATCCGGTTTGGTAGCCAGGTATTGTCTGCGGACTGGTCGGACGCCGACAGGCGCTGGACGATCAAGGTGGCTGGGGACCGCCAAAAGACGACCGAGATCACGGCCGCGTTCCTGTTTGCGTGCAGCGGCTACTACGACTACGACCAGGGGTATCGTCCAGAATTCCGGGGCGAGAAGGATTTCGAAGGAATTATTGTTCACCCGCAGAACTGGCCCGAAGACCTCGATTATGCGGGTAAGAACGTCATCGTCATCGGCAGCGGTGCTACCGCAGTGACCCTTATTCCGTCCCTCGTGGATTCAGGCGCTGGCCAGGTAACGATGCTGCAGCGTTCACCGACTTACATCGGATCGCTGCCAAACATCGACCCCATTGCCGTGCAGCTCATCAAGTGGTTACCGACAAGGAGCGCGGACTTCGTCAACCGCTGGAAGAACATCCTGTTAGCTGTGGCGCAGTACAGACTGGCGCGTCGCTTTCCCCGTTCCATGCGAAAAGCGCTGATCGCTTGGGCTAAGCACCAGCTGCCCGCAGGCTATGACGTGGATAAGCATTTCGGGCCGAAGTACAACCCGTGGGATGAACGGATATGCCTGGCCCCTAACGGCGACCTTTTTAAGGCCATTCGGGACGGCAAGGCCGATGTAGTCACCGATACTATCGACCACATCACCAGGACCGGGATCAAGCTTTCCTCGGGTCAGGAGTTGACGGCCGACATCATTGTCGCCGCGACCGGTTTGAACATGCGGCTGTTCGGCGGCGCCAAGATTACCCGTAACGGCCAGGTCGTCGACGTCGCGAAGTCGATGACCTATAAGGCCATGATGCTATCCGACGTCCCGAGCATGGCGTTCACTATCGGTTACATCAACGCGTCCTGGACACTGAAAGCAGACCTGGTGTCTGAATACGTCTGTCGCTTACTCAACTACATGGATGCGCACGGCTACGACACCGTCGTAGCTCCCCACCCTGGCGAGGATGTCGAGGAACTGCCGTTCACGGATTTTGCGCCCGGCTACTTCCAACGCGCGATGGATCAACTCCCTAAGTCTGGATCCCGCGGTCCATGGAAAGCAAAGCAGAATTACCTCTTCGATGTCCGTCAAATACGCCGCGGCAAGATCGATGACGGTCTGCGCTTCACGACCAAAGCATCCCGGCCGGCAACTCTGCCGGCCTCGACATCACACCAAAGCACTTCCGAAATGGCTTCTGGCTCAAACCGAGGAAACGGTGAGCACCGCACAAATCCGCTCATCGCCGGATAATCCAACGGGGACTGTCTCGGTGAGTCCGGAGACTTTCTGATGTGAGAGCTCAGCTGGCGGCTGCTCTCTCGCGTTGAGCGTAATAGGCGGCCTCGAGTTCGGCTGGCGGAACATCGCCGCAGTATTCATACAGGCGGCGGTGGTTGAACCAGTCGATCCGCCGTGCGGTGGCCAGCTCGTTCGACCACCACGCCTCCACCTGAGGGGCTGTTGGCGCAGATGACCAAGGCGGTGCTCCAACGCGCTTTGGATGTCGAGATCGCTGATCACCTGGGCTATGAGTACGGCGATCCGGCTGGTTATGGCTCGGGCAACTCCCGCAACGGGCGCGGCCGCAAAACCGTGCTCACCACGGCCGGAGCGGTCGACCCGACTTTATCAAACTAGCTTCTCGGGCGCGCTTCGCTCTCACCGTGGTGATCGAAAATTCCGCGAGCCAGTTGCGGTTCCGAACGGGGCCTGCGCTGGGTTCAGCGTCCAGGCGGCCGACGGTTCATGCTGGAAGGTGTTTCGGTTGACCCCGGTTGCACTATGTTGCCTGTGAGCCCGCAAATTAGCCTGAGGGTGGAGAGCCCCCCATCCACGGGGACCGTGGAATGTTGCCGTCGAGCACGAGTGTCAGAATTCTGTTTCATCCCGCTCTCCTGTCAACGGCGACACGGGGTCAGTTTTCAGACGACGCCGACATCTCCCCGGAACACGCCCCTTTGTCAATCCTGTTGGGAGGCGGTGAGTTCGATGGATGTGGTGCACCCGCGGTGCGCGGGAATCGATTGCTCGAAGAAAGACGCGAAGGTCTGTGTGCGGATTCAGGGCCATGGACGCAGAGGAGCGTCGTCGACAGTGACGACATGGGGTGCCATGACATCACAGATCCTGGCGTTGCGTGAGCATCTTATCGCGCAGAAGGTCACGTGTGTGGTGATCGAGTCCACCAGCGACTACTGGAAACCGTTCTACTACCTGCTCGACGATGAGCTGAACATGATGCTGATCAATGCGTCGCGGGTGCGCAATGTGCCCGGCCGCAAGACCGATGTGTCTGATGCTGCGTGGCTGGCCGATCTCGGGGCTCACGGGCTGGTGACGGCGTCGTTGGTGCCGCCGCCGCCGATTCGTGTCGGCGGCAAGTGAATACTGACCAGTGCTTGCCGACTCCTGATCAGTTTTCGATTGCCGTTGACAATTCGCGCGCTGCGGGATCTGACCCACGCACGCACGCACATCACCCGGGAATGCTCGCGCGAGGTAATGCGGTTGGAGAAGCTGCTCGAAGACGCCGGGATCAAACTCACCTCGGTGGCCACCGACATCACCGGAGTGTCCGGACGAGCGATGCTCGAGGCGCTGATCGCCGGCCAGAACGATCCAGCCATGATTGCCGATCTGGCCAAGCGGACGCTGCGCCGCAAGATCCCGGCGTTGACCGAGGCGTTGATCGGCCGGTTCAGTGAGCATCACGCGTTTATGTCCCGGTTGTTCCTTGACCGCATCGATGCTCACACCGCCGATATCGGTCGCCTCGATGAGCGCATCGAGGAAGCGATGGCGCCCTTTCGCCTCACCCGGGAACTGCTGATGAGCATTCCGGGATTCTCCGGCAAGACTGCCGAGGTGTGAATCGCCCTGGAAATCCCGGAGGCTCCTGACCTTGGAAACGAGGATGCAGGTATGCCGAAGGAACAGTCGTCTGGGAAGCCCACGGCGCGTCGTTACAGCCCGGAGGAGAAGGCCGCTGCAGTGCGGATGGTGCGGGCACTGCGTGCCGAGTTGGGCACCGAGCAGGGAACGGTGTCACGGGTAGCCCGCCAGCTCGGCTACGGGGTCGAGTCGGTGCGCTCCTGGGTGCGTCAGGCCGATATCGACGACGGGTATGCACCTGGGGTGTCCACTGCGGAGTCACAGCGGGTCAAAGAGCTCGAGCAAGAGATACGAGAACTGAAGCGGGCGATCGTTATCTTGGGCGGGCTCGACTGTTTGGGGGCGTGATCTGGGTGTTTGTGTCGTGGACGGTGTCCGTGATGTGGGTGTCGGCGATGCGGTTGGCGCGGAGCTGTCCGTGCAGGAGTGCGATCTGGTTTCGTAGTTGACGGTTTTCGTTGTCGAGTTCGCGGATGCGTTCGTGTGCGAGGGTGAGGCGTTGGCGCAGGGAGGCGTCGGAGCCGCGCTCGACTGGGGCAGGTGGTGCCGGCTCGGGCGTCTCCGATATGGCGGTCAGTCGGCGGAGTTGGTCGCGCAGTGCGGGCTGGGCATACAGCCATGAGCGGGAGACGCCGGCGAGGGCGGCGATCTGTGTGATAGTGCGCCGCTGGCCGGTTTCGCCGAGTTCCTGCAGGGCTTGCCGGGCGCGTTGGAGGGTGTCGGCGCGGCGGCGTTGGGCAGCGGCGAGGAGGTAGTGGCTGTTGTCATGGCGCATCGGATGGTTCCTTTCCGCAGCATGTTTCGCTGCCCGCTGCAGCGCACCGGCAGTCGCGTTGGTCGGTTTCGAGGGTGGCGATGATGGTAAGCAGGTTGGTTTCGACGGTGTGGTTCATCTCGGCCAGGCGGGTGTGGCCGTCGGTTTGAGCACGCGAGATCAACGTGCGGGTGTCATCGAGCTGCTTGCGGTGTTGGGGTAGGAATTCGGCGGTCGTGATGAACAGCGGACAAGTCAAACATGCGTTGGCGTGCGGGCACGATTTCTGTAGTGGCAGACCACAATAGCCGTTGGGCAGCGCTATTTTCGCGCGTGCAAGGTTCTGCTTCATCCACTCGCCATCGGCGAGGGGCCCGTCGACGGTGATGTCGACCGGCTCACCGTGGATGTTGATCTTCTGGGCGCGTTCCCACTGCTCTCGTATGGTGGTGTCGGCCAATCGGGCATACACGGCGGTCATGGTGTGGCTGGTGTGGTCGAGCAGGCGTCGGACCACTTCCTGCGGCACCTCATGGTTGATCCATCGTGTGGCCGCCGTGTGCCGGAACTGATGAGCGGTGATATGCGCTGGCTGACCGAGTTCATCTGTGACACCACATGTTTCGAGCCACTGCCCGAGCTGGAGGTGGAACGTCACGGTGGGAATGGGCAGCCGTCCGTCGGGGTTGGCGCTGCTGCGCGGCAGCAACACGGCGGTGGTTGGAAACCGCTGCCGGGTGCGCTCCTGCTGCGTCTGGATCATGGCGGTGAGTTCGTCGTCGATGGGCACCACCGCGTCGCGGCGCATCTTATGGTTGCGGTAGCGCAAATAGACCGCGCCCTGCGGGTCGCGAACCAGACAGTCCAGCGCCAGCCGGGTGGCGTCGCCAATGCGCAGGCCGGTGCGGATGAGGACCTCCACCAGCAGCCGGATCCGCGGGTCGCTGATCCGGTCGAGGTTGGCCGGGCTTTCCAACTGGCCCATGACGAACTCGGGAATCGCCCGCGGTGCCGGTGTCTCGTCACGGCGGGGCTGGTCGCTGGGATACAGCTGCGCCTCGGCCGGCAGCGATGCCCACCGGTGCTGGCGAACGGCATTCAGAAACCCGGTCACACAGCCGATCTCGGCGCTGCGGGTCTTCGGTTGTGGGATCTCAACGGCCAGTCGAGCCAGGTAGGCCTCCAGCGCTGCCCGCTCGAGCGCACCCGGGCCCGACGAGCTCGCTAGTCCGGGCATGAACTGCGACAAACGAACGAGCGCGAGGCGATCACTGCGTAGCTGCCCCAGCCCGACTCCGCACGACATGCGCCACCGGCACCATCGTTTGGCCAGCTCTCGAAGCCAGACTGGGTGCACCGCAGTGAAATCCAGTTTGGCCCCGTCATGGCCGGAAACACCGAGCCGCCGTAGCCGCCACACGTCACGCTGGTATTCGCTGTCCCAGCCGGTCCCGTCGCGCAAATCGAGCACGCACTCGATCGCGTAACCGAGGAACGCGCGCGGGGTGTTGACCGACGCCGCGGCCGGCAGCCCGGCCAGCCAGTCGGCCAGCGGACGATCCAGCAGCGACTCGGCCCCGGTTGCCGACAAGTGGTCCAGCAGCGGCTTGATCGATCGCGGTGTGGTGCGGGTTCGGTTCAGGTCGACGCGGCATTGCAGCGCGTAGCCGATCTCCAGCCGCAACTGCGGCCGCAGCGGCCGCAAGTCGAAGCGATCCTCGCCGTAGCTGGCGCAGTAGGCGATGAACTCCGCCGCCGACGGGCGACCACGCAGCCGCCACCGCCGGTGGTGGGAATGACACCACCCGGCGTCCAGTTCGGCCCACAACATGCACCCCGGGATGGCGCACACCGCTGCCGGCGTGCCGGCCACGTCCGGCTTCCACCGATCCACCACTGGGCGTCCGGCCTTGTCCCAGGCGTGGGAATGCGTGTAGCACAACCGATACCGATGCTGCCCGAAGCCGCAACCGGGCACCAGGCACGATTGCAGCGGCCGGTACCCCATCACCTCTGGATCAGCGGTCGCCGCCCACGCCCGTCGGTCATCCGGGCGACCCGCCTTTCTCCACCGGCCCAGATGGGCCGGGCAGAGCCCGGCGTAGCGACTCGAACGCACACACCCGGGCACCGCGCATGCCGGCGACCCGAGAATCGGATCCGCGACGGCGGGCACCAGCACCTCGACCCGGAACTCCGCACGCACCGCTGCGCCCAAACGCGCAACCCAGCCGGGCTCAATCGGCGGCGCCAGCACCTCGACGCTCACCACGACCCATCCCGGTCCGCCAGCCACCCCGCGGCCACCAACGCGCGGCGGGTGTCCTCGACCTTCAGATGCGCGTACGCGTCACTGGTCGTCGCGATCGACGCGTGCCCCAACAGATGGGCCACCACCTCGACCGGCACCTGGCGGCGCAACAACTCTGTCGCATACGAGTGGCGAAAAGTATGCGGCCCGAACATGATTCCGGTCCGCTCCCGCAATCGGCAGACCAAATCGTAGACGCTGGCATACGTCAACGGATACCCAATAGGACCGGACCACAAGTTGACGAATACGTAATCGCTGTCCAGCTCGCCGTACTCGCCATGCAGATAATCCGCATACAGCCGGATCACCGCGCCCGGCACCGGCACCTGGCGACCCCCGCCCTTGGCTCGGGCACGATTCGTATTCACCCTCGGCACCACCGTCACCAGCCGAGCAGCCGCATCGATGTCGCTGTGCCGCAACCCCAACGCCTCACCAACCCGCAGCCCGGATGCAGCCAGCAGAGAAAACAGGAACCGATCCCGCAGCCGATCACAGGCCGCCACGATCGCCGCGACCAGTTCCGTGTCCAGCGTGTCCGGGATGCGCCGCTGGGCCCGTAACCGGATCCGCCTGCTGCGCTCCGGTCGAGATCCCAGGTGCGCCAGCAGTGGTCGCCACGATCCACCATGTCCCTTATGCCGCTGCCAGGTCGTCAACAGATCACCCAGGTCCACTCCGTGGCGCTGATGGAATTCATAAAACGCCGAGATTGCCGATAGCTTGCGGTTCACCGTGGCCTCCGAGCACATGCTCTCCGCCGTCGGCAGCGCTGACACATTGCCCACTCGCCCCGCCGCGGGTAGTCGCAGCCACGCCACGAACCGGCCCACCTCCTCCAGTCGCACCCGCGACCACACCAGGCCGCCCCGATCGAGGAACTCGAACCAATCCCGCAGATCATGGGCATAGGCCTTGACCGTGTTCGGTGAGCGCTCGATCGCGTGCAGATGCGACAAGAACGCCTCGACCGGCTCCACCACCACCGCATCCTGATCCACCAGCGTCCACGATTCGCGGTCGCCGAACGGCATCACCACCGACTGCACCCGCAGCCCAGGACTCGTCACAGACACCGAAGATAACTGGTCCACAACGCATTTCCCGGCATCTCCGAACGCGTGTCGTCTACATGGTGAACAGCTTCCTCACGGCCTCAGATAACCAACGAGATTCTGAAACGAGCGGCCAGTTTCTTCGGCGCGGAGCTCGACCGCCAACACAAGAAGTAGTCGACTTCATCGACACCCACCGTGGGGAATTCGGGGTCGAGCCCATCTGCACCGTCCTGCGCACCGCAGGGGTGTCGGTGGCCCCGAGTACTTACTACGACACCAAGGCACGGCCGCTGTCGGCACGGGCCCGTCGAGACGCCGAGCTGGCGCCCGCCCTGGTGGCGCTGTGGGACAACTACCGGGTCTACGGCGCCCGCAAGCTGTGGAAAGCCGCCCGCCGTGCCGGCCACGACGTCGGGCGAGACCAGGTCGCCCGACTGATGCGCGCAGCCGGCATCCAAGGAGCGCGGCGCGGCAAACGGGTCCGCACCACCAAACCCGACCTGACAGCGCCTCGCCACCCCGATCTGGTCAAGCGGAAGTTCACGGCGACTACGCCGAACCAACTGTGGGTCACGGATCTAACATTCGTGCCGACCTGGGCTGGGGTGGCGTATGTGTGCTTCATCGTCGATGCCTACTCCCGGATGATCGTGGGCTGGCGGGTGGCCTCCCACATGCGCACAACCATGGTGCTCGACGCGATCGAGATGGCCCGCTGGTCACGTGGAAACACATTGCCGGGCTTGACATGTCACTCCGATGCCGGGTCCCAGTTCACTTCCATCCGCTACGGTGAACGTCTCGCCGAGGTCGGTGCGGTGCCCTCGATCGGCACCATCGGGGACAGCTACGACAACGCTCTGGCCGAGACCGTCAACGGTTACTACAAGGCCGAGCTGATCTACGGGCCGGCTCACACCGGGCCCTGGAAGACCGTCGAGGACGTCGAGCTGGCGACCCTGGCCTGGGTGTACTGGCACAACACCAGCCGCCTACACAGCTACCTCGCCGACGTTCCTCCGACCGAGTTCGAAGCCACCTTCTACGATGCACAACGGACCGACCAACCCCTGATCGGAATCCAATAACCCGAGCCTCCGACAGAACCAGGGCGATTCATCACGCAGCTCCGGCGGATACCTCCTCAATGAACCACCTGACATGACTCCAACCTTCCCAAGAAGTGGAGTCTCCGGACATGCCGGGGCGATTCAGTGTGGAGCTCTTAAAGGCCATGGCCTGCATTCCAGACGGTCGCGACGAACGCTATAGTTATTGGCCATGAGATTAGATTCGATTCGCCGTTCGGGCGTTGTAGTGCTTGTCTTGGCCACGGCCTCGGTAGCAATGGTCGTGGAGGCGCTGGGGTGGCGCCGTTACCTTGTGCTGGGCACGGCCACACTAGCACTTGTCGTCAAGGCGGCGGGAGGGCGGCGTCGCCTCGGCGTCCGGCGCAGTCTGGGAAGAAAAGGCAAACGAACGGTCGCGTCCTAAAGCCGGTGTAAATGGGCCGGGCATAGGTTCTGCTTCGAGACCTACCAAGTCATCGAAGAAAGGACCTATGCCCGTGCCTGCACGAGTATCGCCGACTGATCGTGTTCGCGCCAAGATCGACGAGCTGTTCGCATCCGATCGTGAGCTGCCCGAGATTCTGGAGGAGGTGGCCCGGCTCGGCGCACAGTTGCTGATGCAGGCCGCGCTGGAGGCCGAGGTGACCGAGTTCCTCGGCCGTGACCGCTACCAACGCGCCGCGGCCGCGCCGGATGCGCAGCCCCGGGGCGCGCAATGGTTATCGGCCAGCGACGGTCAAGACCACCGTCGGCCCAGTCACCCTGGAGCGGCCCAAGCTGCGCGGCACGACCGCCGCGTTCGTCTCACGCCTGTTCGGCAAGCACGTCACCAAAACCAATGCGCTGGAATCGCTGGTGATCGCCTCGTTCGTGCGCGGACTGTCGGTGCGTGATGTCGAGGCCACCCTTGCCGATGCGCTCGGTGATCAGGCCGCGATCTCGAAATCGACTGTCTCGCAGGTATGCCAAGCGATAAAAACCGAGTACAACACCTGGGCGCGGCGCCCCTGGGCGATGTCGTGCTCGATTAGCTGTTCCTGGATGCCTCCTTCTTCCGGATGCATCCCGGCTCGCCGGCCGAGCCGATCCTGGCCGCGTGGGGCGTCACCACCGCCGGCAAGCCCGTCTTTGTTGGCCTGGCCCCCGGCGTGGTGGAGTCGACCGAGGCCTGGGCCGATTTCCTGACCGATCTCACCGACCGTGGGCTAGCGTGCCCGCTGCTGGTCATCTCCGACGGTGCCCGCGGCCTGATCGCCGCGATCGAGCAGGTCTTCCCGACCGCGCTGCGGCAACGCTGCCTGATCCAGCGGTTACGCAACGTGCTGGCCAAGATCCCGGCCGGGATGCAGGCCGAGATCCGCGACGGCTACTGGGCCTGCTTCGACACTGAGGACCTCAAAACCGAGCCCGGTCCGCGGCTGGTCGAACTGGTCGACGCCCGGCTGACCGCGTTCGCTACCCGCTACACGACCACCTACCCGGCAGCGATGAAGATCATGCTGACCGAGCGCGAGGGCCTGACCGCCTATCTGCGGTTCCCGCCCGAACATCATCACCGCATCCGCCACTCGAACTTCATCGAACGCACCTTCGGAGAAACCCGCCGCCGCGCAAAGGTTATCGGCCGCTTCCCTGGCGAGACCAGTTGTAACAGCATCGCCTGGGCCGTGCTCGACCGCGCATCCCGCGGCTGGCGCGGACTCACCATGACCCCCGCCGGGCTGCGCCAGCTCCAAGACCTGCGCCGCAGCCTGCTGCAACCACCCCGGCAACTGTGGCCCCAGCACACCCCGGACTTCGCTAGCAGCACCACCGAAACCGTCAGCGCCACCGCGTAGCATCACTCACCGAAGCCAGAACCTCCGCAGGCCGATTTACACCGGATTCCGGACGCCACCCAAACGAACTAGTGCCCTGAGTCATTAATTTTGGTGCAGTAGTTGCCGACGATGCTGATCAAGATTTGGTCGACGGTCTTGGTCCAGACGTATGGGGGCCCTCGTTCCGGGTTTCGACTACTGCGGTGATCGCCGCCCACTGCGAGGGGTACTGCGGATGCACCTCAGCGACCATGCGCACTGCACGCTCACGAAGCTCGTCGGGATACTTGCTCGGGCGTGCCATAACTCGAATCCTCCCAAGATCGGGAGTCTCCGGAAACGCCGGGACGGCTCAGTGTGTGGGAGCTGTTCAGCAGGTGCGTAGACATTGCCGACGCAGTGCTCGTTCAGTGTGTCGGATACCTGAACCAAGCAACGGCTCGATAGCGCGCTGGAGGACTTTGCCCGCGAGCCCACCGGGGAACTTGTAGTCGGCAGTTATGTCAACGCGGGTCACTGCTGATCCCATCGGCGTCGTGGCAACGGCTGCCAAGGCAACTATGCCGTTGTTGGTCACCAAGGCCTCTGTGATGCGCCGGCACGGCTCCCACTCGGTGATGCGACTCGTTCCGGTCATCGCGATTGGGCCGATCTTGCCGGTTCCTCGAAATTCGGCGCCGACCCCGTCTGATAGTTCGCCGATTGGCGTAATGGTGCGCAACCCAAAGACCCACTCCGGCATCCGGCGGTAGTCGACAGCGTAGTCGAAAACCGCCTCAGCCGGCAATTCTAGAGTGCCAGACGCGAACACCATCGTCATGCGCCACCAGCCCAGGCCAAAGACTCCGCCGTGGCATCGCCTACAGAATGATCCCTGCAGTCAGTGCGCATGGGTTGATGGTGGCATCACCGTCACAACCCGTCAATAGAATTGGATTTCGAATCTCCCTCGTGGTGGGTCGGCCGGCCGCTACGATGAATCGCGTTCATGATGGTGAAGACGGATCGTCACGCGCGGCGCGACGTTCAGGCGCTTCCAGGCGGGCACCGAGAGGCTCAACGCGTGAGGAGTTGCCTGACGCACCGTTGGCTTGTGCAGTAGCTTTAGCTTTTAGATTAGAATTTCGGGGTGTCGATGAACCTGGGTGCCGTGGGGCGGCTGCTACCGGAGTTGACCGGAGATGCCCGAGCCGATCGTTGGCGCGAGCATCGAGCTGCTGTGCGGGCGGAGCTGATAGAAGCGACGCTTCGCGCGATCGACGAGTATGGGCCTGACCTGTCCATCGACGATGTCGTAAAGACCGCGGGGATCCCCAGGCCCAAGCTGTATCGATTCTTCGCGGATAAGGACGCCTTATTCGCCGCGGTCGGCCAGCGGGTGCAGGAGATGATCATCGAGCAAGTCGTGCCGCAGTTTGATGCCGCCACCACGGCGCTGGAGCTGGTCAGCTCCGCGGTGGCCGCTTACGTCGGGCTCGTGGATAAGCGGCCTAATCTTTTTCGTTTCCTGGTGAATTCCCACTTCAGGGACGGGCGTTCGCCCGCGGATTTGATCGAGGGCGGCAGGCCGCTCTCGGACGCCACGGTGGATGTTTGGTCAGCCGCTATCGAGGCGCGTGGTGGCGAGGGCGCCAACTTTGAATATGTTGTGGATGCTGCTCTGGGAGCGGTGGGACTTGGTGTGCTGCGCTGGCTGAATTCCCCGACCGTCAGCAAGGATGCCCTTGTCGAAGAGTTGACCGCTTTTTTGTGGGGCGCCTTTTCGGCAATTGCGGAAGTGCGTGGGGTGCACCTCACTCCTGACACGAAGCTAGAGTCATCGGCCGAGGCAAATTAAGCGGTCGCTTTCCCAGTTCGGGCGGCTGGCGGCGCCGACATGCTGAACCTGCCCTGAACCGTAGAGGCATACACTACGAGGAGTGGATGTGCCGGAGACACGGATCGGGAGTGGAGATATCGTCAAGACCTGTGGATCGGTGAGTTTCAGGCGACCTGCGATCCGACGGTTTGAGGCTCAGCTGCCGACGGTTCGGGTGTGATGTCGATAGGCCGTTCGAGCGGCTTGCCCTTGTGGAAGACGGCGCTGGCACGGACGAGGGCGACCAAGTGTGGTGCGTTGACCGCGCGCCAGCGGGCCTGGGCGGCCTCGATTAGCTTGTAGGCCATCGCCAGCCAGGCCGCGCGGGAGCCCGGCCCTTTGGTGACTTTGGTCCTCAAACGTACTGTCGCAAAGGTACTTTCGATCGGATTTGTGGTGCGAAGGTGGATCCAATGCTCGGCGGGATACCGGTAGAACTCCAAAAACACCTCGGCGTCGTCGACGATCTTGGGCGACCGCTTTGGGGTATTTGGCGCCGTAGTCGATCTCGAACGCTTTGATCGCGAGCTGGGCTTTGTCGATATCCTCGGCATTGTAGATCTCCTTCATCGCCGCGACTGCACCCTGGGTGCACCGATTTCGGCAGTGCGGCAAGAATATTGGCCTGCTTATGCCACCAGCAGCGCTACTCTCGAATATCCGGGAACACCTCCCGCACGCCTTGCAGAAGCCCAGGGCGCCGTCGCCGACCGCGAGCACCGCTGCGGTCATGGCGCGGCGGCGGCAATCGCGCAGCAAATCAGCCCAGAACTCAGTCGATCCCCGGAAGCCGTCAGCCAGCCCGACGAGCTCCATGCGGCCATCAGCACGGACCCTCGGCACGGGCGCGGGGCTCTCGGTTCCCAACCAGCGCGCCAACGCGATGACCGATGCCCACGTTTCCATGACAACTGTTTTGGACCGTGAAAGAGTTGGCATGCGCGTTCAACCGCCCCGGCATGTCTGGAGACTCCATTTCTTGGAAAGGATGGAGTCATGTCAGGTGGTTTGTCGAGGAGGTACCAGCCAGAGCTGCGGGAGCGGGCGGTGCGGATGGACGCGGAGATCAGCGATCAGCACGATTCGGAGTGGGCAGCGACCAGTGAGATCGCCGGGCTACTTGGTGTTGGCACGGCCGAGGCGGTGCGCAAGTGGGTGCGCCAGGCTCAGATCGATGCGGCGCACGCGGGGATCACGACCGAAGAGTCCTCCGAGCTAAAACGACTGCGGCGAGAGAACGCCGAATTCGGAAGGACCAACGTTATCTTGGGCGGGCTCGACTGTTTGGGGGCGTGATCTGGGTGTTTGTGTCGTGGACGGTGTCCGTGATGTGGGTGTCGGCGATGCGGTTGGCGCGGAGCTGTCCGTGCAGGAGTGCGATCTGGTTTCGTAGTTGACGGTTTTCGTTGTCGAGTTCGCGGATGCGTTCGTGTGCGAGGGTGAGGCGTTGGCGCAGGGAGGCGTCGGAGCCGCGCTCGACTGGGGCAGGTGGTGCCGGCTCGGGCGTCTCCGATATGGCGGTCAGTCGGCGGAGTTGGTCGCGCAGTGCGGGCTGGGCATACAGCCATGAGCGGGAGACGCCGGCGAGGGCGGCGATCTGTGTGATAGTGCGCCGCTGGCCGGTTTCGCCGAGTTCCTGCAGGGCTTGCCGGGCGCGTTGGAGGGTGTCGGCGCGGCGGCGTTGGGCAGCGGCGAGGAGGTAGTGGCTGTTGTCATGGCGCATCGGATGGTTCCTTTCCGCAGCATGTTTCGCTGCCCGCTGCAGCGCACCGGCAGTCGCGTTGGTCGGTTTCGAGGGTGGCGATGATGGTAAGCAGGTTGGTTTCGACGGTGTGGTTCATCTCGGCCAGGCGGGTGTGGCCGTCGGTTTGAGCACGCGAGATCAACGTGCGGGTGTCATCGAGCTGCTTGCGGTGTTGGGGTAGGAATTCGGCGGTCGTGATGAACAGCGGACAAGTCAAACATGCGTTGGCGTGCGGGCACGATTTCTGTAGTGGCAGACCACAATAGCCGTTGGGCAGCGCTATTTTCGCGCGTGCAAGGTTCTGCTTCATCCACTCGCCATCGGCGAGGGGCCCGTCGACGGTGATGTCGACCGGCTCACCGTGGATGTTGATCTTCTGGGCGCGTTCCCACTGCTCTCGTATGGTGGTGTCGGCCAATCGGGCATACACGGCGGTCATGGTGTGGCTGGTGTGGTCGAGCAGGCGTCGGACCACTTCCTGCGGCACCTCATGGTTGATCCATCGTGTGGCCGCCGTGTGCCGGAACTGATGAGCGGTGATATGCGCTGGCTGACCGAGTTCATCTGTGACACCACATGTTTCGAGCCACTGCCCGAGCTGGAGGTGGAACGTCACGGTGGGAATGGGCAGCCGTCCGTCGGGGTTGGCGCTGCTGCGCGGCAGCAACACGGCGGTGGTTGGAAACCGCTGCCGGGTGCGCTCCTGCTGCGTCTGGATCATGGCGGTGAGTTCGTCGTCGATGGGCACCACCGCGTCGCGGCGCATCTTATGGTTGCGGTAGCGCAAATAGACCGCGCCCTGCGGGTCGCGAACCAGACAGTCCAGCGCCAGCCGGGTGGCGTCGCCAATGCGCAGGCCGGTGCGGATGAGGACCTCCACCAGCAGCCGGATCCGCGGGTCGCTGATCCGGTCGAGGTTGGCCGGGCTTTCCAACTGGCCCATGACGAACTCGGGAATCGCCCGCGGTGCCGGTGTCTCGTCACGGCGGGGCTGGTCGCTGGGATACAGCTGCGCCTCGGCCGGCAGCGATGCCCACCGGTGCTGGCGAACGGCATTCAGAAACCCGGTCACACAGCCGATCTCGGCGCTGCGGGTCTTCGGTTGTGGGATCTCAACGGCCAGTCGAGCCAGGTAGGCCTCCAGCGCTGCCCGCTCGAGCGCACCCGGGCCCGACGAGCTCGCTAGTCCGGGCATGAACTGCGACAAACGAACGAGCGCGAGGCGATCACTGCGTAGCTGCCCCAGCCCGACTCCGCACGACATGCGCCACCGGCACCATCGTTTGGCCAGCTCTCGAAGCCAGACTGGGTGCACCGCAGTGAAATCCAGTTTGGCCCCGTCATGGCCGGAAACACCGAGCCGCCGTAGCCGCCACACGTCACGCTGGTATTCGCTGTCCCAGCCGGTCCCGTCGCGCAAATCGAGCACGCACTCGATCGCGTAACCGAGGAACGCGCGCGGGGTGTTGACCGACGCCGCGGCCGGCAGCCCGGCCAGCCAGTCGGCCAGCGGACGATCCAGCAGCGACTCGGCCCCGGTTGCCGACAAGTGGTCCAGCAGCGGCTTGATCGATCGCGGTGTGGTGCGGGTTCGGTTCAGGTCGACGCGGCATTGCAGCGCGTAGCCGATCTCCAGCCGCAACTGCGGCCGCAGCGGCCGCAAGTCGAAGCGATCCTCGCCGTAGCTGGCGCAGTAGGCGATGAACTCCGCCGCCGACGGGCGACCACGCAGCCGCCACCGCCGGTGGTGGGAATGACACCACCCGGCGTCCAGTTCGGCCCACAACATGCACCCCGGGATGGCGCACACCGCTGCCGGCGTGCCGGCCACGTCCGGCTTCCACCGATCCACCACTGGGCGTCCGGCCTTGTCCCAGGCGTGGGAATGCGTGTAGCACAACCGATACCGATGCTGCCCGAAGCCGCAACCGGGCACCAGGCACGATTGCAGCGGCCGGTACCCCATCACCTCTGGATCAGCGGTCGCCGCCCACGCCCGTCGGTCATCCGGGCGACCCGCCTTTCTCCACCGGCCCAGATGGGCCGGGCAGAGCCCGGCGTAGCGACTCGAACGCACACACCCGGGCACCGCGCATGCCGGCGACCCGAGAATCGGATCCGCGACGGCGGGCACCAGCACCTCGACCCGGAACTCCGCACGCACCGCTGCGCCCAAACGCGCAACCCAGCCGGGCTCAATCGGCGGCGCCAGCACCTCGACGCTCACCACGACCCATCCCGGTCCGCCAGCCACCCCGCGGCCACCAACGCGCGGCGGGTGTCCTCGACCTTCAGATGCGCGTACGCGTCACTGGTCGTCGCGATCGACGCGTGCCCCAACAGATGGGCCACCACCTCGACCGGCACCTGGCGGCGCAACAACTCTGTCGCATACGAGTGGCGAAAAGTATGCGGCCCGAACATGATTCCGGTCCGCTCCCGCAATCGGCAGACCAAATCGTAGACGCTGGCATACGTCAACGGATACCCAATAGGACCGGACCACAAGTTGACGAATACGTAATCGCTGTCCAGCTCGCCGTACTCGCCATGCAGATAATCCGCATACAGCCGGATCACCGCGCCCGGCACCGGCACCTGGCGACCCCCGCCCTTGGCTCGGGCACGATTCGTATTCACCCTCGGCACCACCGTCACCAGCCGAGCAGCCGCATCGATGTCGCTGTGCCGCAACCCCAACGCCTCACCAACCCGCAGCCCGGATGCAGCCAGCAGAGAAAACAGGAACCGATCCCGCAGCCGATCACAGGCCGCCACGATCGCCGCGACCAGTTCCGTGTCCAGCGTGTCCGGGATGCGCCGCTGGGCCCGTAACCGGATCCGCCTGCTGCGCTCCGGTCGAGATCCCAGGTGCGCCAGCAGTGGTCGCCACGATCCACCATGTCCCTTATGCCGCTGCCAGGTCGTCAACAGATCACCCAGGTCCACTCCGTGGCGCTGATGGAATTCATAAAACGCCGAGATTGCCGATAGCTTGCGGTTCACCGTGGCCTCCGAGCACATGCTCTCCGCCGTCGGCAGCGCTGACACATTGCCCACTCGCCCCGCCGCGGGTAGTCGCAGCCACGCCACGAACCGGCCCACCTCCTCCAGTCGCACCCGCGACCACACCAGGCCGCCCCGATCGAGGAACTCGAACCAATCCCGCAGATCATGGGCATAGGCCTTGACCGTGTTCGGTGAGCGCTCGATCGCGTGCAGATGCGACAAGAACGCCTCGACCGGCTCCACCACCACCGCATCCTGATCCACCAGCGTCCACGATTCGCGGTCGCCGAACGGCATCACCACCGACTGCACCCGCAGCCCAGGACTCGTCACAGACACCGAAGATAACTGGTCCACAACGCATTTCCCGGCATCTCCGAACGCGTGTCGTCTACATGGTGAACAGCTTCCTCACGGCCTCAGATAACCAATGCGATTTTCAAGACGGCGTCGGCTTTCTCCGCGGCCGAGCTCGACCTGCCAACACACTAATCACCCAGTTCATCGCCGATCATCACGGTCACCGCGATGGCCCTGATGGTTTGCGGTGGGGTGTCGAGTCGATCTGCACACAGCTGACCGAGCTGGGTATGCCGATCGCCCCATCGACCTATTACGACCACATCAACCGCGAGCCCAGCCGCCGCGAACGCCGTGACGACGAACTCAAAGAACAGATCAGCCGGCTCTACGCCGCCAACTACGGCGTGTACGGTGCCCACAAGGTGTGGCTGGCGCTCAACCGCGAGGGCACTCCAGTGGCCAGATGCACCGTCGAGCAGGGTTTGCCTACGTCGCTTTCGCCACCGACGCCTACGCGCGGCGGGATGCTGGGCTGGCGGGTCGCTTCCACGATGGCCACCTCGATGGTCCTCGATGCGATCGAGCAAGCCATCTAGAACCGTCAACAAGAAGGTGTACTGATCTCAAAGACGTTGTCCACCAGACGGATCGGGGATCGCAGTCAATACACCTCGATCAGGTTCAGCGAACGGCACGCAGAAGCGGGCATCCAGTCCTCGGTCCGAGCGGTCGGCAGCTCCTATGACTGTGAGAATGTTGGCGGCTGTCTGGTCGCCTGACTCGTGTTATGACTGACCCAGCGGTATGGGTGTCCTGGCTGTTGATCTGTCGTCCAACGGGCGGTCGTTCCACCTCGTGCTGACCGAGCGGGCAGTGACCTCATAGAAGCCTGACCACACCAGGTCCCATCGCAGTCCCGTCACCCGACCGGCCAGCCTCAACAACCCGCTGAAGGTCGCAATGACAAGCATGGCAACCACACCTCGCCGCGGTCGAGTCGTGATCGGTGTTGATACCCACAAGTTCGTTCATGTCGCCGCCGCGTTCGACGACTTCGGCGCGGTGCTTGACACCGGAACGTTCCAAGCCGACCGCGCCGGCTATGCCGAGCTGATCGAATGGGCTAGCCACCCGGGCCACATCCTGACCTTCGCCATCGAAGGCACCGGCTCCTACGGAGCCGGCCTGACCGCAGCCGTGCGTCGCAGCGACATCGGTGTCGTGGAGGTAATGCGCACCGACCGGCGCGACCGGCGGCTGCGCGGCAAGTCCGACTTCCTGGACGCCGAAAACGCCGCCCGTGCCGTGCTTGGTAGCCATGCCACCGCCACCCCGAAGACCGCCGATGACACCGTGGATATGATCCGACAGATCAAAATCGCCAAAAATATTGCGGTCAAAGCCCGTTCGGCAGCGATGATCTCGCTGAAGACGGTCATCGTTAACGCCCCAGACGAGCTGCGTGAACAACTGCAGCCCTTGTCCAAGATGGCCCTAATCCGCCGCTACGCCGGCCTGAGGCCAGCTGGCATCAGCACGGTCGAAGCCGCAACCAAGCACACCCTGCGCTCGATCGCCCGCCGCTGGCAGCATCTCAACGAGGAGATCACTGAACACGAGAAACTACTCGCCCAATTGGTCACCGAGATCGCGCCAGAGTTGACCGCAGCATTCGGCATCGGCGCCGACACCGCCGCCGAGATGCTCATCGTCGCCGGCGACAACCCCGACCGGATCCGTATTGAAGCCGCGTGGACCAAGCTGTGCGGCGTGTGCCCGATCCCAGCCTCCACCGGCAAAACCGTTCGCCACCTGCTCAACTGGGATGGCCACCGCCAGGCTAATGCGGCGATCTACCGCACCGTCATCGTGGGCATGCAACACCATCAACCCACCCAGGCGTACCTCGCAAGACGCACCGCCGAAGGCAAGTCCAAGGCCGAAATCATCCGGTGCTTAAAACGCTTCCTTGCCCGTGAGATATGGGCCTCGTGCATCCACTGCGCACCACTCCACAAGCCGAAAAACCAGCCGCTTGACGGATATAGGAGCATCAATGCACTAGCCGAGACGGTCAACGGCCTGTACAAGACCGAGCTGATCAAGCCCGGCAAGCCCTGGCGCTCCATCAAGGACGTCGAGCTGGCCACCGCACGGCGGATCGACTGGTTCAACCACCGTCGCCTCTACGAATACTGCGGCGATATCCCCACCAGTTGAACTCGAAGCCGCCTATTGCACTCCACGCCAGAGACCAGCCGCTGGCTGAAATCTCACATCAGAAAGTCTCCGGACTCACCGGGGCGATTCAGGTGGCGGACAGATCCCTGCCGCCGAACGCGGCGACTTCGTCTTGCCACTGGGCGGTCAGCCGGGTAATCGTGGCTGCCGACAACCCGGCCCCCGACCCAGGAACTGCTCCAGGGCTCCGGCCTGAAATCCCCGCTGGACGCCCATGCAGGTACAGCAACGGCAACACCTCGGCCATCTGCGGCGACTTACGCGCTTACGCCGGCACGATCGTCGACGAGAACCGCTGCCGCTCAACGGTATCGGGATCAATACGTTTGTCATTGACCCGCGGGGCCTGCACCTTGACCGCCCCCCCGCGGTCAGCACGTCGCGGGGCTAGCGTTGCGCACCCTGTCGCTTCGCAGTACTGTAACGCCCGACACCCTGTACTGTCAGTATCCGAAACTAGAAGTTCGGGGAAAAGGTAACCTTCGTGGTCGACGGGGGCACAGGCTAGATATATAGGGGGTCGTGACCACTATGAGTGCACCGAGTGGGGTCTCGGTATCCGAGGACTCGGCGGATATGTTTCTCGGTGGGGGGAGGGCAGCAACTATTATCGTGGATGACGACATCATCTTCAGCCACTTTCTGGCGAACTTGTCGGGGTCGTTCCCGCCGGGGGAGGAGTTGTTCATTCGGTCGGTGCGCCGGTTTGCCGATGAGGTCACCGATCCTGGGTTGAAGAAGCGGGTGGCCGGGTTTATCGGTCAGGAATCGGTGCATGGCCAGCAGCATCGGGCGCTCAATGACAAGCTCGTTGACATGGGGTATCCGATTGCGTGGTGGGATTCCGAAAAGTTTGTTGATTGGGTGAAACGCATCGAGGAGGTGCTGCCGGCCCGGATTCCGCTGGCGGTGACAGCAGCCGCAGAACACTTCACCGTGGGTTCGCGACCTATGGATGACCCGGTGATCACGGCCAGAGTCATTCTCGTCGAAGACGTCCGGGATCAGACCTTTTCCAGCGTTGGGAGCTGGCGGCGTGTTTTCGCAGATGCCATTTCAATTCGGCAAAAGGCCGTGCTGAGAGGCCGTTCCAATGGTTTGAGTTCATCGTCCAAGTTGCGGTTTTTGATGCAGATGTCGACCCTGCCAACCATCGCAGCTTCTTCGTCCCTGGCGGCGCTAAGCATCTTCACGCTCAACGTGTTGTTGTGCAACGTCGGCACAACGGACATCTCTGGCGCGAGCGATGGGTTGAGCGCTACCACCCAGTATGGTCTGCTGGTCACGGTTTCGGCGGTCGCGCTGTACGTTGATCGGCTGCTGCAGCGCGACGCACGTGGTGCTGTTGTCGAGGGGCATCGGTGACGGCATCCAACGGTTTGTCGGTATACCTTCGTGAACAACTGCGGAAACCGCTAGGGCAGGTGGCCAGCTTCACTCAGATGTGTGTGCTAACCGGCAAGGCGCTTGCACGTCCGTTCCAATGGCGCGAATTCATCCTACAGGGTTGGTTTCTACTCGGTGTGTCGTTCCTGCCAACCGTTATGGTCGCAATTCCGCTCACCGTGCTAATCATCTTTACGCTGAATATCTTATTGGCCGAATTTGGGGCCGCCGACGTCTCCGGCGCTGGGGCTGCGCTCGGCGCCGTCACTCAACTGGGCCCCCTTGTGACGGTGCTCGTGGTCGCTGGCGCAGGTTCTACTGCGATTTGTGCGGATTTGGGCGCTAGGACTATTCGCGAGGAGATCGATGCGATGGAGGTGTTGGGCATCGACCCGATTCATCGACTGGTAGTTCCCAGGGTGGTTGCATCGACCATTGTAGCCCTGCTGCTCAATGGCGCGGTGATCAGTATCGGGCTGGTCGGCGGGTTCTTGTTCGGTGTGTATATCCAGAATGTTTCGGCCGGCGCATACGTTTCGACCCTAACCTTGATTACTGGATTGCCCGAGGTGCTGATCTCGATTGTGAAGGCCACCTTATTCGGGCTTATTGCCGGGCTGGTGGGTTGCTACCGCGGGTTGACAGCCGGCGGGGGAGCCAAAGGGGTGGGCACAGCAGTCAACGAAACGTTGGTTCTTGCGGTGGTCGCATTATTTGCGGTCAACGTGGTGCTGACTACCATTGGTGTGCGGTTCGGAACGGGGCGTTGAGATTGGCTTCCCCGACGGTCGTGCAATCACGTTTCCCACGCGCTTGGAAGCTAGGCGCCGGATGGGTCGGCGCTCCTGGCCGTGCGCTCGACGCCTCTGGTGATGTCGCGCTGTTCGTCGGCGAAGTGCTCCGTTATCTCGGGTTTACCCTAAAGAATTACCGAAAGGAAGTCTTGCGCCTGATCGCCGAGATCGGCATGGGCACTGGCGCAATGGCCGCCGTCGGCGGCACGGTGGCGATCATCGGCTTTGTGACGCTATCGGCCGGTTCGCTGATTGCGATTCAAGGGTTCGCCTCGCTAGGCAATATCGGCGTTGAGGCGTTCACCGGTTTCTTCGCCGCGCTAGCGAATGTGCGTGTGGTGGCGCCAATCGTAACTGGCACTGCTTTAGCCGCGACCGTCGGGGCCGGTGCTACAGCGCAATTGGGCGCCATGCGGATCAGCGAGGAGATTGATGCGCTTGAGGTGATGGGAATCAAATCAGTTTCGTATTTGGTATCTACCCGAGTTATTGGCGCCTTCATCGTCACTATCCCACTATATTCGGTCGCGGTCCTCCTCTCGTTCTTTTCCGCCCAGCTGGTGACAACTTTGTTCTATGCGCAATCAATCGGAACGTATGACCATTACTTCAACACTTTCCTGAGGGTTAACGACTTCTGGTACTCTCTTGCGGAGACGGTCGCCATTTCGGCAGTCGTGATGTTGAACCACTGCTACTACGGATACAACGCCAGCGGCGGTCCGGTTGGAGTCGGCGTGGCAGTCGGGAGATCGATGCGCGCATCGCTAATCGCCATCGTAATGGTCGTGCTAATGGCTTCGTTAGCGATTTACGGCGTCAACCCCAACTTCAATCTCACGGTGTAAATTATTATGGCAACCACAAGCAAGCGGCTACGGCGACTTATTTCGGTCCGAAAGTTAGCGGGGCTGGCTTTGTGGCTCATCACCGCGGTCGTGCTGATCGTCGTCTGGGTCCAGTTCCGGGGTGGCTTCACACCCAAGATAACCTTAACAGCATTGGCTAGCCGGTCGGGTTTGGTCTTGGATCGGGGGGCGAAAGTCACTTACAACGGGGTGGAGATCGGCCGGGTGGGCAGCATCAGCGAGGTGGAGCGTGACGGAAAGCCGGCGGCCAAGCTGCTGCTGGAAATTGCGCCAAAATACGCCGGGCTGATCGCGCTAAACGTAAATGCCGAAATTACAGCCACCACGGTGTTTGGCAACAAGTACGTGTCGTTGAGTTCGCCCAAACAACCTGTGGCCCGGAAGGTTACACCGGCTGACATAATTGTGGTGAGGTCGGAAACAACGGAGTTTAACACGTTGTTCGAGACGGTCATGCAGATTTCAGAGAAGGTGGATCCGGTCAAGGTGAACTTAACGCTTTCGGCGGTGGCTGCAGCGTTAAATGGGCAAGGCGATAAATTCGGGGCTTCGATCATCAATGGAAACACCATACTCGATGACATCAACCCGCAGATGCCTCAAATCCGCCATGATATTCAACGGTTGGCGGATTTAGCCGATATCTACGGGGATGCCTCGCCGGATCTTTGGAGCGCCCTCGATAACGCAGTCACCACGGCGCGTACCTTCAACCAGCAAAAGAAGGATCTGGACGCCGCACTCTTGGCCGCGGTGGGGGTTGGAAACACCGGTGCCGACATCATTGACCAGAGCAGATCGGACCTGCAGCATGCGGTCAGCGACCTGGTGCCGGTGACTCAACTGCTTGACACCTACAGTCCGGAGCTTTACTGCCTTTTTCACCATGGCGCTAATGTGCTACCGAAAGTGACGGATGGGGAGAGCGGCAACGGTTACTCGGTAAGGTTAACAGGCACGATCTTGGGAGGAACAAATGCGTACGTCTATCCTGACAACTTGCCGCGAGTGAATGCTCACGGCGGACCGGGCGGGAAACCGGGATGCTGGAAGACCATTACCCGCGATCTGTGGCCTGCTCCGTACTTGGTAACGGATAGCGGTTCCAGCATCGCGCCATACACCCACTTTGGAATCCCGCAACCGCAGGCCAATGAATACGTGTGGGGCCGCCAGTGGGGGGAGAACACGATCAACCCATGAAAAAAATCACCGCTACGGCAGTGAAGTTTAGTACTGCCGTATTAACTTTAATTGCCGTGACGGTCATCATTGTCGTGGTGTTCGCCCAGTTGCGCTTTAACAAGACCTCCAGCTACACGGCCGAATTCAGTACTGCGAGCGGCTTGCGCGCCGGCCAGTTTGTCCGTGCCTCCGGGGTGGAGATCGGCAAAGTAAGCAGCGTACGGATCACGGAGGGCGGTCATCGGGTGCGTGTGGACTTCGAAGTAGACCGTTCGGTGCCGCTTTATCAGTCGACGACCGCGTCCATTCGCTATGCCGACCTACTTGGGCAGCGCTACGTAGAACTTAAGCGCGGCGACGGTGAAGGGATGGATCGGGTGTTGCCGCCGGGTGGGTTTATCCCGCTGTCACGTACGGAGCCAGCCCTGGATTTAGATGCACTGATCGGTGGTTTCAAGCCGGTGTTTCGCGCGCTCGATCCCGACAAAGTCAATACGATTGCGACCGCGATCGTCACTGTGTTTCAGGGCCAAGGTGGCACGATCAACGATATCTTGGACCAGACGGCGCAACTAACCGCGCAGATCGCTGGACGTGACCAGGCAATCGGTGAAGTCATCTCAAACCTTAACGTCGTGCTAGAGACCACGGTCAAGCATCGCAAGGAATTCGACCAAACGATCGACAACGTCGATAAGTTGATCACCGGGTTGAGCAATCAAGCCGATCCGCTCGCGGCCAATGTCGCGCACATCGGTAATGTGGCCGGCACGCTGGCGGATCTGTTGTCAGACAATCGGCCACTGCTGCAGAAGGCCGTTGGCTATGTGCAGAATACCCTCCAACCGCTAATTGACCGGCTCGACTACGTCGACGGGGTGTTACGGGACGCCCCACAATCTGCGAAGCGTGTCGCGGGTATCGGGGGGCTTTATGGCGACTTCTTCAATTTCTACGCGTGCGACGTCACGCTGAAGGTTGATGGCCTGCAGCCTGGCGGGCCCGTCCGTACCGTGAAGCTTTGGAGTCAGCCGACGGGGAGGTGCACTCCGAAGTGAGAACCCTTCAAGCAATCAATCCGTATCGGATGGGGGCGATGGGAATCATCGTTGCAGCGGTGGTGACCGGAGTAGGGCAAAGCTTCACCAGCATTCCGATGTTGTTTGCCCAGGCAACCTATTACGGAGAGTTCAAAGACACAGGCGGGCTGAACAAGGGCGATAAAGTTCGCATCGCTGGGGTAAATGTCGGCGAAGTGCAGGGATTTACGATCAATGGCAACCATGTAGTCATGAAGTTTTCCATCGGCTCCAATACAATCGGATCTAAAAGCCGTCTTGCGATCCGTACCGATACCATCCTGGGGAAGAAAGTGCTCGAGATCGATCCCCAAGGCTCCCGCGTGCTCCAACCAAATGCGACACTCCCGCTTGGGCAAACCACCAGCCCGTACCAGATCTACGACGCGTTCTTCGACGTCACGAAGGCGGCTACCGGCTGGGACATCAATACAGTCAAACGCTCCCTGAATGTGCTGTCGCAGACAGTTGAGCAGACTTACCCGCATCTGAGTGCAGCACTGGATGGTGTGGCCAAGTTCTCTGACACGCTAGGGAAACGCGACGAGCAAATCCAACGGCTGCTTGCTGACGCTAGGAAGGTGGCAAGCATACTCGGTGATCGCAGCAAGCAAATCGATCGGATTTTGGTTAACACGCAGATCGTTCTGGCGGCGTTCAACGAGCGCAAGAGTGCCATCGACGGCTTGCTGGGCAATATCGCCGCCGTTTCCGCCCAGTTGAAGGGTTTGATCGATGACAACCCGAATCTGCATAACGTTGTCGAGCAATTGAGGACGATTAGCGATCTGCTACTCAAACACAAAAAAGATCTCGTCGAGTGGGCGCCTAACGTAAGCTATTATGCGTCGGCTTTGGCGGAGTCGGTAGCGTCGGGTCCCTACTTTAAGGTGGCTCTGCTGAATCTTGCACCTTTTTGGATGACTCAGCCTTGGGTCGACGCGGCGTTCAAGAAACGTGGGATCGACCCTGAACAATTCTGGCGCAGCGCTGGTTTGCCCGCCTACCAGTTCCCCGATCCTAACGGCACCCGGTTTCCCAATGGCGCGCCACCGCCAGCTCCGCCGGTAAGGGAGGGCACCCCGGACCATCCAGGACCGGCGGTTCCGCCAGGCGCGTCGTGCGCTTACACCCCCGCAGAGGACGGTTTGCCGCGGCCATGGAACCCGCTTCCCTGCATGGGTTTGGGCGCCGGCCCTTTCGGTGGCCCGTCGACGATCGCGCCGTTTGACGTCCAAACGTCACCTCCCGACCCTAATGGGCTGCCACCAACACCCGGTATCCCGATTGCCGGACGACCTGACGAGCCCCCGCCGAATGTGCCAGGCACTCCGGTGCGGCTTCCCGTAAAAGCTCCACCAGGCGCGCGTACCGAGAACCTGGCGCCGGCCGGCCCGACATCACCGCCGTCGACCTTCGCGCCAGGACTCCCCCCGGGACCACCATTCCCGCCGGGCCCGGGCCCGCAGCTGCCGGGCCCATTCATCACCCCGGGCGGAACAGGAGGCAGCGGCGCTGCGACGGGAGGCAGCCAGAATTGAGTACTGTTTTCGATATACGCAAAATTCAACTCCCGAAGTTTTCGCGAACTGCAATCATCGTTGGGTCCTTGGTGATACTGCTGGCGTCTATTACGACGCTGGCTGCTCGGGATTTCTACGAAAAAATGACCAATAACACGGTGGTTGCGTATTTCCCGGAGGCAAACGCGCTTTATGTCGGGGACAAGGTCCAGATAATGGGTGTGCGAGTGGGCGCGATCGACAAGGTCGAGCCGTCGGGTGACAAGATGAAGGTGACTTTCCACTACGAGAAAAAATACAAAGTGCCCGCTGACGCCTCTGCGGTGATCCTCAATCCCGCGCTGGTCGCCTCGCGCGTCATTCAGCTGGAACCGCCCTATGAAGGCGGCCCATCGCTAGGAAATCATGCGGTGATCCCCATCGAACGAACACAGGTGCCGGTGGAATGGGATCAGTTGCGCAATGGTATCACGGACATTATCTCGAAGCTGGGACCTACGCCCGAGCAGCCCAAGGGGCCTTTCGGCGAAGTCATCGAATCTTTCGCGGACGGCTTGGCCGGCAAAGGCAAAGAGATCAACAGTACTTTGACCGGGCTTTCGCAAGCGTTGACCGCGCTAAATGACGGGCGTGCCGATTTCTTTGCCGTGCTGCGCAGCATGGCCTTATTCGTCAACGCGCTATATAAAGATGATCGGAATTTCGTCGCTTTGAATAAGGACCTCGCCGTATTTACCAGTTCACTTACCAGCTCAGATCCCGGGCTTGCGAAGGCACTGCAACAGGTAGACGATATGCTTCCCGCATTGCGAAAGCTTCTAGCGGACAATCGTGATGGGCTAACCCACGACATCAACACCCTCGCCGATGTGACCACCGCGCTGGTTCAACCCGAGCCGCTGAATGCGCTTGAAACGGCGCTGCATGTCTTCCCCCATTTTGCCGCCAACGCCCTCGCAATCTATGAGCCGGCGCACGGCGCGCTGACAGGTGCAATAGCCCTGCCAAACTTTGCCAACCCATTGCAGTTCATCTGCAGCGCGATGCAGGCCGGCAGCCGTATGGGATACCAAGAGTCTGCCGAACTGTGCGCACAATACTTGACGCCGGTTTTGGATGCGATCAAGTTCAATGGACCCCCGGCTGGCATCAACCTGTACCAAACTCCTGCTGTACTGCCCAAACATATCGCATATTCCGAGCCTCGGTTACAGCCTCCGCCGGGGTTCAAGGACACCACGGTCCCCGGGATTTGGGCGCCGGACTCGCCGTTGTCACATGGTAACCACGAGCCCGGCTGGGTCGTAGCGCCCGGTGAGCAAGGCCTCACAGTGGGACCGGCTACCGAAAGCTTGCTGACACCGGACTCGCTCGCTGAGCTGATGGGAGGCCCGGACACGACACCGCCGCCATCAAGGTTTCAGACGCCGCCGGGGCCGCCCAACGCCTATTCCAATATGGGTCCACCGCCGCCGGGCCCGCCACCCGCCGCTGACGCAGCATCAGTCGCGACAGGATCCGGCCAGTGAGCATGCGGGCGGGAATGTCACGGTTCGTGGCGCTATTTGCGGCCGCTACAGTACTTACCTCGTGTGCTAGCTGGCGAGGTATCGCTAATGTGCCACTGCCTGGTGGCCCGGGAAGCGAATCCGGCTCTTATACGATTTATGTGCAGATGCCGGAAACGCTGGCTTTGAATGCCAATAGTCGGGTACGCGTCGCCGACGTTTTTGTCGGCAGGGTACGCGCAATCGGCCTGAAAAACTGGATCGCGACGTTGACCTTGGATCTAGAAAAGGGCGTCAAGCTACCGAAGAACGCCACCGCGAAGATCGGGCAGACCAGCCTGCTCGGCTCACAGCATGTGGAGCTGGCGTCGCCAGCCAACCCATCACCGCAACTATTGAAGAACGGCGACATCATCCCGCTGCAGAATGCGTCCGCCTATCCCACCACCGAGCGGGTCCTGGCCAGTTTTGCCGCGGTGCTGCGCGGTGGCGGCATCCCTAACGTCGAAGTGATCGCAAGTGAAGTCCGTAACATGCTGACTGGGCGGGCCGATCAGATACATGATTTCCTCAAGAAGCTCGACACCTTCACCGCCCGACTAAACGAGCAACGTGATGACATCACTCGCGCTATCGACTCCACAGACCGGCTGTTGACTTATGTAGCCAAGCAATCAGACACCCTGGACCACGTTCTCACCGAGTTTCCCCCATTGGCAAAGCATTTCGCTGAACAACGACAGCCGTTCCTCGATGCGACCAATGCGTTGGGCCGGTTTAGCGACGTCCTCAATCAGACCTTGACGGCGGCGCGTCCCGACTTGGATAAAGACGTGCGCCAACTGCAGCGTCCCCTGAAACAACTCAGCCGGGCTTCGATGGATCTGGTCGAGACGCTAAAGATTGCCTTGACCCTCCCGTTCAGCGCCGACGCCATCCCGAAGGTGGTACACGGCGACTCAATGAATGTTTCGATAACCTTGGACCTCACCTTGAGTGCAATCGATAATGCGCTCCTCACCGGAACCGGGTTCTCCGGCGCACTGCGAGCGCTTGAGCAATCGTGGGGCCGCGATCCGAACACCATGCTTCCCGATGTCAGGTTCGCACCCAACCCCGCCGACGAACCCCCCGAGCGTGACGAGGAGTAGGCAGCATGTTGACTCGACGCCTTCGCCTTCAGCTAACCGTGTTCACTATCGTCACGATGCTCGCCATGAGCGTTCTTGGGTGGCATTATCTGAGGTTGCCGAGCGTCGTTGGGATGGGCCAGTACAGTTTGGAGGTGGATTTACCCACGTCGGGAGGGCTTTATCCCACTGCAAACGTCACCTACCGCGGAATCACCGTGGGAAAGGTAACTCGGGTAGAGCCGACCGAACAAGGAGTTCGGGCCACATTGCGTATCAGCGACCAGTACAAAATCCCAATTGACTCCTCGGCGAACGTGCATTCGGTGTCGGCGGTCGGCGAACAATACATAGACCTAGTATCCGCGCAGAATCCGGCCAAGTATTTCTCGCCCGGCCAGACCATCACTAACAGCACGGTGCCTAAACGAATTGGCCCGACCCTGGATACCGTTAACCATACATTGGACGTCCTGCCCAAAGACAAGATCGCCGGACTACTCGATGAGACAGCTCAAGCGGTCGGCGGCCTGGGCCCAGCCCTGCAGCGGCTAGTCGACTCGACCCAATCGATCGTTGGGGATTTCAAAACAAACCTTAGCGACGTCAACGATATCGTCCAAAACGCAGCACCGATCATCGACAGCCAGGCCAACTCGCGTGATCCCATCGAGCGGTGGGCGCACAACTTAAATACTCTCGACGCGCAGGCCGCGGAAAAGGACAAACAGCTCAAGAGCATCCTGGGCCAGGTTGCGCCGACCGCCGATCAGATTAAAGCCGTGCTCGGCGACGTTCGCGAAACTTTGCCGCAGACCCTAGCAAATGTTGCGATTGTGGCCGATCTGCTCAAGCGGTACAACAAGAATGTAGAGCAATTGCTGGTCATACTTCCGCAAATTCCCGCATTCGGTGAGACAGTGACCGCTGCTTACCCACATACGTTTTCTCTTTCGTTCCAAACGCCAATAAATATGACCCCTGCTTGCCTGACGGGGTTCTTGCCGGCATCGCAATGGCGATCCTTTGTGGACGAGACTCCCGGGCTTTTGACCACGCGATACTGCAAGATTCCGATGGAGGCACAAAACGCGGTCCGCGGCGCGCGTAATTATCCCTGTGTCGATGTTCCCGGCAAGCGCGCGGCCACGCCGCGCGAATGCCGCAGCAAAGAGCCGTATGTCCCGCTGGGGACCAATCCTTGGTACGGGGATCCGAACCAGATTCTAAGCTGCCCCGCACCTGCGGCGCGCTGTGATCAGCCGGTGAAACCCGGCTTGGTCATACCGGCTCCGTCGGTCGATACCGGCATCAATCCGCTTCCTTCCGACCGGGTGACGGGGACGCCTCCTCCACGAAGCGATCCACTGCAACGGCCAGGTTCTGGGAGCGTCCAGTGCAACGGTCAGCAGCCGAACCCGTGCATTTACATTCCTAGCGGTGCTGCAGCTATCTATAGTCCGCAAAGCGGCGAGTTCCTAGGGCCCGATGGCGTCAAATACACCATCGAAGATTCGGCCAAAATAGGAGACGACGGTTGGAAGGAGATGTTAGGACCTCAACCTCGGTGAAGCGGCCGCCCATCGGTGGTGACATCGAACTGGAAGTCGACCGCCCACACCCGGTTGGCCGCATCGGCGACCGTGGTCGGCGCGGTGGAACTGCCGCGGCGGTTGCGTCGTCACCGCTGCGGTACGCGCAGTCCTTCTTCACGCCAAAGCGGCTCTTCGTAATTCAGAGTGCGTTGACGAGTGAGTGCAGGGCTCCGCTGTGCAGCAGTGAGCGTCATCGGTAGTGGGTTAGGTTTCTGAATCCCAGCGCGTTGCGGCGCAGTGCTTCCAGTCGGCCGTTGATCGCTTCGGTGGGGCCGTTGAGGCGTGGTGGTCGAAGAAGGCCAGGATGTCGTTGCGGCGGCGCCATAGAGTGCGGCCGAGTTGGGCCAGTTCCTCGAGCTCGTCGGGGACGCCATGGCGCAGGGTGTTGATGATCGTGGTCATCATGGTTTTGCCGCGGCGGCGGTCGGGGTGGGCGTAGGCGGCGATCAGGCGTTGGTAGAAGCTCCAGCACAGTTGGACCGCGAGGTGGGCCTCATCGGTGAAAACGGCTTCCAGTCGGGCTTTTTGGTGCGCATTGAGCAGCGGATAGCGGGTGCGCAACGTGCCCCGCACAAGGTAAGCGGGTCACCCGTGCGGCCGCGGTGCCCGCATGTCTGTTGTTGGATGCGCTGGCGGCACAGGTCGAGCTTGGCGCCGGCCAGCGCGACGACATGGAAGGGGTCCATGACCGCGGTGGCCTCAGGCAGCTGATCTGTCGCCGCGGTCTTGTAGCCGCCGAACCCGTCCATCGCCACGACCTGCACCTGTTCGCGAAACGCTTAGCTCTGCTCAGACAGCCAGCTGCTCAAGGCGGCTGCCGAACGTCCGGGGACCAGGTCGAGCAGCCGCGCACGGCCGGTGCCATCGAGCACGGGAGTCAGGTCGATGATGACGGTGACGTAGCCCTCTGAGTCGGGTCGACGCACATGTGACCAGCGATGCTCATCAACCCCGATGACCCGCACGCCGTCGAGTCGGCCGGTGTCGTTGGCCACGATCAGCTGGGTGGCGTCCATGGCGATGGTGTTGACAGTGTCCCAGGACAGGCCGAGCTCGCGGGCGACCGCGGCGACGGTGGCGTGGTCGATCATCAGCCGGTGACAGATGTAGCGGGCGCATCTGCGGGTGGTCGACCATCCTGGCCGCGCTAGCGCAGAGGTGTTGTGGGCGAACACTTCCCGCTCACAGGCGGTGTCGACACAGCGGTAGCGCGGCACCCGCAGGCGAAGTGGATGCCCGACCACCGGCACATCAGTCACGTTGCGGATCACAGTGTCACGGTTGACGTCTCGACGGCAGCCCGGACAATGCCGCTGGCCATCATCGAGCAAGTTGCAAAACACCACCGTGGCCTCGCCGTCGACAGCAGCATCGGTGATCGTCACCCCAAGTTCGACCGTGCGCACGATCGTGTCGGCAACAACAGCAGCAGAACAAGACGTAGGCTCGGACACAGGACTCCCCAGAAGGCAGACGACAAAGGTGTAGGAACCTGCATCCTCTGCCCGCCGCCCGTATTAGCTCACCGACACGACCCAATCAACAAGTCGCCGCAGCGTTTACCTGCACTCCATTTCCGGAAGAGCCGGCAAACGGTTCGCTGACCCCCAGCCGGCACCGACGATCAGAACGGTCGATTGATCGGTCACTTGGAAACCGGTTCGTATGTCATGTCCCCAGCCCAGGAGGGCAGTTTGCCGAACACCTGGACGGGGAAATGGTCGACAAGGGTACCTAGCCCCTGGGAAAAGAAATGGAAAGGTTGAGCGCGGTTGATAGTCGCAGACATGTGCGTCCGAAGGATGTGATAAGCGGGAATTCGGCGGGTGAACTCGCTTCGATCGCCGATATTCGAGTAGCGTGTGACCGCGTTGTATAGCTTCTCCTCCGAGAGGCCCCACGCAGTGAGGTTAGCCATCATCCTGGTGAGCAGCGGTATATACATTAGGGAGCCGAGGAGAATTCTCGGATCAATAATGGACCCCACCGTCTCGATCACGTGCACCCGCACCGGGCTGGCGCCGAGGTCATTGAGAACTTGGAAACCCACTGCAAGATGGCGAGATTCGTCACTATTGACCTTACTGAAGACCTCGCCGCACAACGGGTCTGCCACCTCGTCTAGAAGGAACTTCAGCAACGCGCCGTCGAGGGCGCATTCCAACGCCGGGATCGCAGAGCTCATCACCGTCAACGGGAGCGCATCGCTATAGTGGTCGATCCACTCGATCCCCAGCCGAATATTCTTATTCGGCACAGGTGTCTCTCCTGGCTCGAGCATTCCCCAGCGATGCATGAGGGCAAGTTCGGCATTAGCGTGCCGCTGCTCCTCGGCGTGGAAGTAGTGGTAGATCTCTCTTAACGCCTCGAACGGCGCCTTAGGCGCCATCGCCTCGAAAGCACGCGCTCCGACATGCTCGATCCACACCACATCTGACATGAATTGTTTGAGGTGGGGCCGTTGCTCGTCGGTAATCAACTCCGCGCCTGGGGCTTCCCAATCGATGTCGGCAAGCGCCCACTGTCGGTCTTTAATCGTTTGCAGCATATCGCTGTATTCGAACGCCATTTCCCTACTCCGATCTGGTTCTTCAAATCGCCCGGTGGCTATTTACCGCGCGACCCACTCGATGACACCAAGCCCACCGGTATAGCTCCTGGGCGCCATTCTCTCGGCCTGCCATCACAGGTAATGTCCGAACCTTGACCACCAGCTTGGACGACAAGTCCAACGGTCTCCTTAGCCCGTCCCGGATCGATATCGGCGCAGACACCCGCGCACCCCGACGAGCAAGCTCAACGCCAAAGCCGCGGCCAATGCCGCTGCCAGCTCTCGTGACTACAGCGACAGCACCATGAGTGAGCACATCTGAGCCGCCGAATGGCACCAGCCTCATCGGCGACCGCACGCGCGGGAGCCAGCAGGATCCGCAACCACAAACTGGTGGCACTGGCCCTAAGTGTGGGCGCATGACACCAGTTTTGTGCCGCTCCGGGCGCCTTGTCAAGACGCCGCCTGGACTCAGCAAATGCGTGGGTAGACCCGCTCGTCGCGTCAGCTAAGAATGCGCGCGTGCGGCGCACCTGATCAGCCAAGGATAACGCGCTGGATAGGCCCAGCTGGTGGTACTGAAGGTGAGTCAACGCAAGGTGGTGCTGAGGCGATCGTAACCGCTACGTGGGGACGGACAGGGCCGGCAATGGCCGGAATCTCGACCAGTTGTGCGCCATCACCGGCTGGCGTCGCAATCACGTGCGTAACGCACTCAAGGACACGCTGCGCCCGAAGGTCGTCACGAAAAGACGGCCGCAGCCGCCAAAGAATGGGCCGAAGTCCTTGCGGTGCTGACCTTTGCTGGGAATTGTAGGGCATGCTGGCGGCAGACGACTGCCGCCTTATGCTGGGCGGGTTAGACGGGTATGGGGGGCTGGGGCCTCCGCTCACATGTGAACGTGGGTTGCCGTCAGAAAGTTGGTCCTGGTCGGTAGAGCCACAGTTGTGGGAGGCCCAAGTGGTAGTTCAGCGGACGAGCCATTCTGACCTGGCGCTCGCCCTCAGGAGATGAAAATTATGCAGTGGTCGCCTGTCGACGCCGTCTAACAACTGTGGTCCTACGAGGCCGTGCATCGAGCCGGGCGTCGGATGCCGCTGTTGGGCCCTTCACTGTTGCCGCTAGTTGAGCACGAGGATCAGAATCGTTGTCCCCATGCGTTATCCGCGGGCGGCCGCACCTTGAGATGAACAGGTGTGAGTGTGCAGTGAGGAGATGATGGCGCGCGGATTCCCCGTTTCGCCGCGGCCCGCTGAACACCCTGTCCGACGTCGAACACGTCACCGCCGACTATGTCGCCTGGTACAACCAGCAGCGGCTCATGCACCGCCTCGGACGAGTCCCACGCGCCGAAGCCGAAGCCCAGTACTATTCCCAACACGTGACCGACCAACCGGCCGGCTCACAGAACCCCGAGGGTGCATAGGATGGTTCACTTCGGCCGCACTGCTTGAACACAGCGGCTGGAGCGTGCCTCGAGGACGCGACGAGCGGGATAGTGTACAAATTACTGATCGCTGATGCCCCCAACCTCGGCTCCGGCGACATCGGTGCCCGCGCCCCTGCCAAGCGAGCTAGGAGCGGGCGATATCGTAATGAAAATGACTTTCAATAGGCTCGTGGTGGCGTGGCTGCGCGACGGCCCGAACCTGTTGCGGCGGGTACAAGCCCTTAAATGGACAGGCTTTTGAAAAGTTGGCGATACCAGCGGTACCGTATCAGTAGCTTTTCTGATGTGAACTTTCGGTAGGAGGCTGGCGATGGCCCAGAAGATCGCTCGGACGAGGTTGGTGCGGCGTTGGCGCCGCAACATGGACGTGCTGGACGACGCCGAGTATGCCGACGTGCTGCGCGTCCTGTCTGAGGGCTCAGTGCGACGCAATTTCAACCCATACATCGACATCGACTGGACCGCACCTGAGTACGCGGTAGTCGACAACGACCCCCGCTGGAAGTTGCCGGCGACTGACCCGCTGGGCCGGCACCCGTGGTATCAGGCGCAGTCGGAGGAACGCCAAATCAGGATCGGCATGTGGCGTCAGGCCAATGTGGCCAAGGTGGGGCTGCACTTCGAGTCGGTCCTCATCCGCGGCCTGATGGGGTACGCGTTCTGGGTGCCGAACGGGTCCCCGGAGTACCGGTACTGCCTGCACGAGGCGGTCGAAGAGTGCAACCACACCATGATGTTTCAGGAGATGGTGAACCACATCGGCGCCGACGTGCCTGGGATGCGGCGGCAGCTGAAGTGGCTTTCGCCGCTGATCCCGCTGGTCGCTAGCCCTCTGCCGATCCCGTTCTGGTTCGGCATCCTCGCCGGTGAGGAACCCATCGACCACACTCAGAAGAACGTGTTACGTGAGGGCAAGGAACTGCACCCGATCATGGAGCGGGTGATGTCCATCCACGTGGCCGAAGAGGCTCGGCACATCTCGTTTGCTCACGAGTATCTGCGTAAGCGTGTGCCGCACTTACCGCGGCGTAAGCGGTTTTGGCTGTCGTTATACGTGCCGGTGATTATGCGGGTGGCATGCTCGGCGATCGTGGTCCCGCCGAAGGCCTTCTGGCAGGAATTCGACATCCCGCGCGAGGTCCGCAAGCAGGTGTTCTTCGGGTCCCTGGAGTCGCGCAAGGCGCTGCGTGACATGTTCGGTGACGTGCGGATGCTGTGCTACGACACCGGGCTGATGAACCCGATCGCGCGAATGGTGTGGCGGATCTGCAAGATCAACGGCAAGCCGTCGCGTTATCGCTGCGAGCCGCAGCGCCAGCACCTGGTCGCGGTCGCCTAGCGTTGTGAGTCACTAATTTGGAGCAGTAGTTAGCTGATGCTGCCAGGATTTGGTCGGCGGTTCTGATCCAGACGTAGGGTCGAGGATTGTCGTTCCAGATGAATCGTCCTGCAAATCCCGGAGGCTCCTGACCTTGGTAACGAGGATGCAGGTATGCCAACGTTGTGGCTCCACCAGCAAATCATTTCGCCAGTCGTCAGGGTTGGCTCTTACTACCTGGGCAGGCCGAGGCGTTCGGCGAGTCGACGCCCCGCACCGTAGCGCCCGGTGCGATAGAACGACGCCATGATGTCCTCGTAGCGAGGGCCGAGGATTCGGGGAATGGCATCGAAAACTCTTGCGTCAGGACCGATCAGCACCCGCGGCTTATTCTTCTTGACCCCACGCAGTATCGCCCTCGAGGCTGATTCGGGGCTGGTGAACGCGATCCTATGGAAAAGGCGGCTAAGCGTTTCGGGGTCCGAGCCGTCGGGCAGCCCTCGGGCGTGACCGGCGATGTTGGTCTTCACCCCGCCCGGGTGAACGCAGGTCACACCTACCGGATGCCTGGCGGCCCGGAGTTCTTGGCGTAGGGCCTCGGTGAAGCCGCGGACGGCGAATTTGGCGGCATTGTAGGCGCTTTGTGACGGAATCCCGACGAACCCGAAAACCGATGACACATTGACGATGTGGCCATCGCCGGACGCGATCAGGTGCGGCATGAATGCCTTGGTGCCATGGGCCACCCCCCAAAAGTTGATGCCCATCAGCCACTCGAAGTCGTCCCAATCCATGTCGGCCACGTCGGCCGAGAGTGCCACACCCGCGTTGTTGAAAACAAGGTTCACTCTGCCGAATTCACTGACGACATTCTTTGCGTGTTCGTAAACTGCCGGCCGTTGGGCTACATCGAGCTCGAACGGCACCGCCTTAGCTCCGACCTTCTCGCATCGACCAGCGGTATCGGCCAGCGCGCTCGTATCGATGTCCGACAGCGCCAGCTGCGCCCCCTGTTCAGCCAAGCTCAACGCCAGGTTACGGCCGATACCTGAGCCAGCGCCGGTGATTACTGCCACTTTATTGGTGAAGTCCTTCATAAACTGATCGCCTCCGAATGTATTTGGACTGGCCGACGGCCGGTTCCGCAGATCGTTGACACCGCCCCCATCCTCTTCTGTAACAACCAGAGTCCACTGCACTACACGGCATGGCGCTGGGTGCCAATCCCGTCCGGGATGTTCACCGTCGCCACAGGCGCCCGTAGAGCAGCTAGAACCGCTAGGTATCCCGGAACATGAAACGCGAGCCTCCCTGTTACGCGCCGTACGAGTGGTTGCTGAGAGCCTCGATGCCGGTATCCAGCTTGAACGCTCCCTGCTTCCGAGTAAGCAATTTTCCGAACAAACAGTATACGTAACGACTAGTACTATGTACTGCGGTTTGGGCCGATTGTCAAAACAGTTTAAAGGCAGGAGTCGTGGAGGTGACAGCGTACGCGGCGGTGTGATGCGGCTCTCAAACGCAGCGCTTCTACACGTCATTGCGGAGTCTTGCGCGCCCTGTCGATCCGCAGTAACGTCTCACTAAACACCTAGTACTGTCGGTATCGGAAACCGGGTGTTCGAGGAAGGGGTATCTTGTTATGACGAGCGACCACATAGTGCAAGAGGCAGCGACCACTGCAAATGCGGTGAGTGAGGGGTCTCGGTATCCGACGACCCGGCGGATACGTTTCCCGTTTGCCCAGGGCAGCAAGTATTTCGTTAACGACGACATCATCTTCAGCCACTTTCTGGCGAACTTGTCGGGGTCGTTCCCGCCGGGGGAGGAGTTGTTCATTCGGTCGGTGCGCCGGTTTGCCGATGAGATCGCCGACCCTGGGTTGAAGAAGCGGGTGGCCGGGTTTATCGGTCAGGAATCGGTGCATGGCCAGCAGCATCGGGCGCTCAATGACAAGCTCGTTGACATGGGGTATCCGATTGGGTGGTGGGATTCCGAAAAGTTTGTTGATTGGGTGAAACGCATCGAGGAGGTGCTGCCGGCCCGGATTCCGCTGGCGGTGACAGCAGCCGCAGAACACTTCACCGCCGTACTTGCTGAGCGGCTGCTCGGCGATGAGGAGATCCAGGCGATCCCGGGTGATGCGGAGGTGTGGAACCTGCTGAACTGGCATGCGCTGGAGGAACTTGAGCACAAGTCGGTTGCCTTTGATGTATTCCGCTCGGTGCGGGGTACCGAGCGGGTGCGTCGACGTGTGATGGCGGTAATGATCCCCCTTCTGCTCCTCCTCATAACCGCCGTACTGGCTTGTTCGGTGGCGCGGGATCCCGAAGCGCGCCGTCAGCCAGTGCGACTGGTGCGTGAGACCTATCGGCTCTACCGCGGCCCCATTCTTCGTGGCGTGATCCCAGAGCTCAGGCAATACCTGCGACCGGGATTTCATCCCGACGACATCGACACCAACGCGTTGCTGGAGCAATGGCAGGAGGAACTCTTCGGCACCGAGGGGGCCCTGGTCGGCTACCTGAAGTGACCGACCACCACACTCAAAACAAAGGAGAGTGTCATGGTAGCTAGTCACGCAGCAGTTGCGAACACAGGAATGGCACCGGAAAGACCAGCAAAAAAGGCGTATCCGAAAACTCGCCGGATTCGGTTCTCATTCGGTGATCCGCAGCCGATGCAGCGTCACTTCGTTGAGGGCGACATCGTGCTTAGCCACCTTGTGGCGTTGCTGTCGGGCATATTTCCGCCCGGCGAGGAATTATTTATCAGGTCGGTCCGGCGCTTCGCCGATCGGGTGACCGATCCGGAGTTAAAGAAGCGGGTGGCCGGATTCATTGGTCAGGAGTCGGTGCATGGGCAGGAACACCGCCGGCTCAACGAGCAATTGGTGGACAGGGGCTATCCCCTGGTCAGTTTTTTCATGTTCGATGCCAATAGTCGGCGGCAGCGGCTGTTGGTGCGGATCGAAAACCTGCTGCCCGCGCGGGTACCCCTGGCGGTCACTGCAGCGGCTGAACACTTCACTGCCACGCTGGCTGAGCGAATGCTAGGCGAGGAGTTACAGAAGATCCCTGGTGATCCCGAGGTGCGAAACCTGCTCAACTGGCACGCGGTGGAAGAGCTGGAGCACAAATCGGTTGCCTTCGACGTTTACCGGTCGGTCCGCGGGCCGGAGTGGCTTCGCATCGGTGTGATGGGGGTTTTATACGTTCTGGCCATCCCGGTGATAACGATCGGCGTGTTGCTGTCCATCGCGACGGACCCTAAAGGGTGGCATCCGATCAAAGTGACGCGTCAAGCGCGTGCTGTGTTTCGAGGCCCGCTGCTCAAGGGTTTGATGGCCGACCTGCGCATCTACATGAAACCCGGCTTTCATCCCGACGATGTCGACACCCGTGCGCTGCTGAACAAGTGGCAGCAGGAACTGTTCGGGACCCATGGCACCCTTGTGGGTTACCAAAAGTAGCAGCAAGTCCGGCGAGCCCGAATTGAGTACAAAAGTCGAGATTGAACAGTTACCTGCTGCCGAGCGTGTCACTCCTGACCATGACGTCGTCATTGTGGGCGCTGGGTTCGGCGGTATCGGCGCCGGTATCGCCTTGCAACGGAGAGGTATTCACGACTTTGTCATCGTCGACAAGTGGGATCGGGTGGGCGGCACCTGGCATGCGAACACATATCCGGGTGTGGCGGTGGATATTCCGTCGTTTGTCTACAGCTTTTCCTACGAGCAGCGCGGTGATTGGTCGCGGATCTTCGCTCCGGGTGACGAGCTTCGGGATTACGCCGATGACGTCGTGGACCAATACGGCCTGCGTGAGAAGCTTCGGTTGAACACCACCGTCGCCTCGGCGGTGTTTGATGAGCACAACAGTCTATGGCGATTGACCGCCGCCGGCAACCAGGAGATCACGAGCCGATATGTCGTAATGGCGGTCGGCGGCCTGGAACGCCCGAAGATGCCCGATATCCCAGGTTTGGACGAGTACGGGGGTGCGCTCGTGCACACCGCGCTATGGGATCACGACGTGGTGCTGGCCGGTAAGCGCGTCGCGGTGATCGGCACGGGCGCCACGGCGCTCCAGCTTGTCCCGGCCATCGTTGACGAGGTCGAACATCTGACCGTCTTCCAGCGAACGCCGATCTGGGTGTTCCCCAAACCGGATATGGAGATCAAGTCCGTCGGCCGATGGGTCCTGGGCCGTAAACGAATCCGCTCGGCTATCCGCACGGTGGGCACTGTCGCAACTGAGATCGGGATGGCGGGGATGTGGGTCGGTCCAGGGTGGCTAGTGAACGGGACTCGCCAGCTGCTCGAGCTAGCTACACGCCGCTGGATGCGTCGGCAAATCGAGGATCCAGTAATTCGGGAGAAGCTGATCCCACACTATGGCTTGGGCTGCAAGCGCCCATCGATGTCAAACGACTACCTCCGCACATTCAACCGCGAAGATGTCAGCCTGGTCACCGATGCGATCGAGTGCATAACCAGGAAGGGGGTGCGGACAGTGGATGGTGTAGAGCACGAGGTCGACGTGTTGATATGCGCGACCGGGTTCAAGCTGTGGGATACGGGTGCAGTGCCACCCTTTCCCGTCATCGGGCGCGACGGCATCGATCTCGGGCGGTTCTGGTATGAGCAGAGATACCAGTCGTATCAAGGCGTGTCTGTTCCCAAATTTCCGAACATGTTCTCCATCACTGGGCCTTATGGCTTCGTGCTGGGATCATATCTGTGGATGATCGAAGCGACGTCGGCTCATCTGAGCCGCGCTATAGCCGAGGCGAAGCGCTGCGGCGCGACGGTCTGCGAGATACGTCAGGAAGTCCACGACGAGTATTTCCGGAAGTGTTTGAAGCGCCAGGAAAAGAACTTTCTGTTCACTCCGACCTGCGCGGATTCGAATACCTACTATATCAACAGCCAGGGCGATTCACCGTTTCGGCCGTCGACGCATGGCGAAATGTATTGGCAGAACCGACATTACAACCTTGATGTCTACCGCTACAGTACGGGCGTTAAGCTTCCGGGTGCGATCGGGGCCATGAGGAAGGAGAACGCGTGAAGGTCAATCGGTTGCGTCCACGCGTGGTGGTGGTCACCGGGGCTGCAAGCGGTATTGGCCGGGCGACAGCGATCAGGTTTGCCAAGCTCGGCGCCCATGTCGTGGTGTCCGACATCGATCTGGATGCGGCACAAGCGACCACGGCGATGATCCGTGGTCATGCCCGCAGCGCGTCGGCGGCGCAATTGGATGTTATCGACCCCGATGCCTGGGAGGCGCTCGCTCGCAGCGTGTTAGCCGATTACGGATACGCCGATGTGCTGGTCAATAACGCAGGAATCTTGGTGGGCGGCCCGTTCTTAGAGCTGCGTCCGTCGGATTGGGAACGCCAACTCGGTGTGAACCTAATGGGCGTCGTTCATGGGTGCCGTTTCTTCGGCGCCCAGATGGTTGAACACGGCGGTGGCCATATCGTCAATATCGCCTCGGCGGCGGCATTCACGCCCACCCCGGTTATGTCGCCGTACTCGGTTTCCAAAGCGGGCGTGAAGATGCTGACCGAATGCCTGCGGCTCGAGCTCGGACCGAAAGGCATCGGCGTCAGCGCGATATGCCCGGGTGTGATCAATACCAATATAGGTGATCGCGCGGTGGTTGTCGGCGTCAACCACGAACTGATCGAACAAGGAAAACAGTTCACCAAGAAGCTCCAGGAATTTGGCGAGAAGTTTCCGATCTCACCGATGAGTCCCGACCTCGTCGCTCGCGCCGCCGTGCGTGCTGTACGGTTTGATCTCGCGGTCGTACCGGTGCGCACCGAGGCCTGGCTGGGCTATTTCATGCTCCGCATTGCCCCCGCTGTCAACCGCCGTATGACACAACCATTCTCAGTGGAGGCGTTGCAGCGGCTGGGCACTCGCCTGTTGAGCACCCAGCGCGCCACGAACCAGGACAAACTTGTCCCCCGTCGAGCCGATTCGGCGGCGTCGGTCGTCAGCACGGGAAAGTAGTCTGCTGACGATCAATGGCCATTCCGAAGTCGAGTGTTTCCGACATCATCAGTCCTTCCCGCCAAGCTCACGCCCGGCGTGTCAGACCAAGATCAGATCCACCGTTGTTCAGACAGTCCCAGGTATGGAAAATGACCCCGACGAAATCCTGCCCCACACCCGTAAACGGGTTTCAGACGCAGGACCCTAGTAGCGCAGGGCTTCAAGTGCGGCGCGGACCAAGACGCCGGTCGCAGCGACCAGGCCGACGCTTATCCGGCCCGTTCGAACATCTACGCTCGAGGAGCTTGATGTACGCCATACAGCTTGACGACTTGTCGACGCGCGTCAAACAACCAGCAGGTCAGTACGGCCCTCAGCCCGCAGCAGCTCCTCGTACCGCGGGAAAAGCTTCTTGGCGACGGGAATAAGCTTCAGGATCTTTGGAACCGGCCCCTTGGCGCGGACCTGGCCTTTGGCCAGCGCGACAGCGAGATTGAGGTTGCCCTGCCAAAACCGGTTGGCCATGTCAGAGGTCATGAACATCGCTACGGTAGGCTTGATGTCACAGTTCCCGGTGAACACCTTCTTATTAGGCATGTCGACCGTAACCTGGATATCCGGGTCAGAGCAGTTGAGCTGCAGCACAACACCGGATGCCGCTAGTTGATCGGCGATCGACTCATCGTCCACCGCCTCCTCGAAGATCCCGGCAATGTACTTCGTTGCCTCGACGCCGTCTTTGAAAACGCCCATGACACAACTCCTAGTCATTTGATGGGGTGGTGATGGTCGGGACGCCGCGAGGTCTGACCGAAAAACCACGATGATGATGTCGTGATAGATCGGCAAAGCTGACGGCGACGCGGCGGGAGCTCATGCGGCAGCTGACATTGTGGGTCGAAGCCACAGCTATCGCCTGTCCGAATTTTGGCAGAGAGGTCAGAATCAACCTCCGCGCCAAGCGGCCGCGCGACACGTGGCCCCGGCCACCAATCTGATGCCAATCCCTCAGCTCCTGGATCTTTTGATGTATCAGCTATCTTTGCGCGCTGCCCAGTCGTATAGCTTTCCGATCTTCGTGTAGCCATTGTCCGGGACAAATGCCGCCTCGACCCGCCCGTCGTGAATACAATCGACGGGGCACAGCGGGACGCACTTCCCGCAGTCGATGCATTCATCGAGGTCGATGACGAATCGGCCCAGGAAATCGTCGGCCTTCTTGGATATGGCATCGACCCGTCCCGGGCACGAGTGCTCACACGCTCCGCACCCGATGCACGTGTCATCGATGTAGAAATGGCCTCGCCGAGTGCCGCTCATGCTCTTTCCTTTTCTTCAGCGGCGACTCACAGCCGAGCGCTCTTGTTGATGAAATGCTGCAAACTCTGGTTGTAGCGGAAAAACATGTCCTTGCCCAGAGGATCAGATGACCAGACCCGTATCGGCGTCGACGCCATGCTCAAGGCGTTGAGGGTGTGATCGAGGTCCGGTCGGCCGTCTCCGGCGCGGATGTTGTCCACCATGTCCAGCCACGAATCACGGTCGGTTTCGATGACGAAATCCATCGACTCCAACCCTGTGTCGCTGATCTCTTTGATCTCGCTCACCTCGAAGCCGTCGAACGTGAGCTGGACAATCAACGCAGACCCATCTGGGCCGCCATCGAAGATGTTGACGGCAAACCGGCAGTCGACCTCGCCGAGTTTACGGAACTCGGCGAGGTCAGCCTTACTGACCTCCGCCAGCCTGGTGAACCACTCAACGGTAGGAAGATCTGCGCTCGTACTTACGCCGTCCACGGCATCTCCAAGGGGATCGTCACCTTCTCGCGACGGTCAAACCCGGCCCGCTCACAGCGCTGCAGGTACTCCTCAATAATCGTCCCCCACAGGAACGACACACCCTCCATACCTTCGTCGATCTTGTCCACTCCACCGCCCATAAGAACGGCCAGCGGTTCCAACAGCCCGGGACTGCTCAGTGCGGTGAGGATGATCTGCTCGCCAAGATCGGCGAAGCGATGCATATCCGAAAGCGCCTTTTCCCGATCAGTCGAGCTGTCGAGGAAGTTCTTCAATTCCAGGGTCCCGTACGACACGTGACGGGCCTCGTCCTGCATGCAGCGCCGGAAGATCTCCTTGTCGACATGCGTCTTGGACAGGTACTCCCCGGCCCGGAAAATCGTAAGGACAAGCCCTTCGCCCAGCACGTTCAGCAGGAACGTGCCCTGGGTGTGGCTCGGCGACTCGAGGATCGCCTTCAGTGCCCACTCCAGGGCCGGGCTGGCGTGCAACAAGCCTCCCCCGCCGGCGAGGGCACGCTTTCGGAACACCTCCATGTGGCGGGCCTCGTCCATCATCTGCGTCACGAGGAAGTTCTTAACCTCGTAGAAATCCGGTGAGGTGCGATACACCCACCGCGACGGAAAGTCACCGGCGACGAACTCAACCTCCGTCAAAGAGGTAGCCAGCTGGCACGCCGCCTTCTCCAGATCCTCACTGGCGGGCTCCAGCTCGTTCCACGGAATATCGCTGGTGGAGTTCCACTGCCGTGCCTTGGCCTCCTCATACAGCGTCATGACGTTGTCCGCCCAGGCCTCCTTCTTGTCGAGGATGTCATAAGCGTCGATGGTCGGCATCTGGTCAACATAGGGCTCACGCACAGAGCCGCGCGGGGCGAAGTTGCGCCACGTCGTGTGCTCGGGCAGCGTGCCGTAGGCTGGCGGGCGGTTGATGTCGGTATAGGTCAACCCCCGCGAACTCGGGCGCGCGCGAACACCCCAATTGGCCTTGTCGGTGTTCATCCAGTGCAGCGAAAACGAGCCGCGCCCGAGCCGGTCGAGGTTCTCCTGCAACAACTCAGCCCAAATCGTGTTGTCCTCCCGAAACTTCTTCTCGTAAGCCGCCAACGCCTCGTCTTCGAGCGGAGTTTCACTGGGAAGCGCCTGCATCTGGGTCAGCATCTCGGTCATGTGGTGATCCTTCACATTAGTGACCTAATCCATTCGTAGCGCCAGCGTATGGCGCCGCTCACATCGCGTGTAAGGTCCGGCAGGTGTCCGTGTGCGGTTTCAGGACATGCTTGGCATTGTTGCTTCAAGACATCTTTGACGGATTCGCCCTGGGCAAGTCGCGAGCACGGCTAGATGCTGTGGCGGCGTGGGTAAGCCTTGAAGATGGTGATATCGCTGTCGGGATTTCTCGCATGAGTGCAGATCTCGTTGCTGTCAATGGCCAAGTAGAAGTACCCGCTGGTGGCCGGATAAAAGTACCCACCCCGTGCAGTGATTCTTAGATTGGTTGGGGGTTCTCCTTCCGGTGTTGGGCGTCCTTCATTCGGTAGGACTGGCCGTCGGTGATGACGACGGTGGCGTGATGCAGGAGCCGGTCCAAGATGCTGACGGCGGTGGTCTGCTCGGGCAGGAATCGACCCCACTCTTGGAAGGGCCAGTGCGAGCCGATGGCCAGGGAGCGGCGTTCGTAGGCGCCGGCGACGAGGCGGAACAGCAGCTGGGTGCCGGTGTCGTCGAGTGGGGCGAAGCCCAGTTCGTCGAGGATGATCAGATCGACACGGAGCAGGGATTCGATGATCTTGCCGACGGTGTTGTCGGCCAAGCCGCGGTAGAGGGTTTCGACGAGGTCGGCGGCGGTGAAGTACCGGACCTTGTGCCCAGCATGAATCGCAGCGACCCCCAGTCCGATCAGGGTGTGGGACTTGCCGGTCCCAGCCGGTCCGATGATCGCCAGATTCTGTTGTGTGCGAACCCATTCCAGGCTCGACAGGTAGTCGAACACCTTGGGCTGAATCGACGATGCGGCCACGTCGAAGGACTCCAAGGTCTTGGTGACCGGGAACCCGGCAGCCTTGAGCCGGTTGACGACGTTGGAGGCATCCCGTGCCGCCAGTTCGGTCTCGACGAGGGTCCGTAGCACTTCTTCGGGGGTCCAGCGCTGGGTCTTGGCGGTGATTAGGACTTCGGGGGCGGTGCGCCGGATCGCGGCGAGCTTGAGCCGCCGCAGCCCGGCGTCGAGATCAGCGGCGAATTGCGGAGTGGACAGTGGTGCAACGGGTTTGGTTGCCTTGGCTGGCGTGCCGTTCATGACGTGGCACCACCGTCTGCGGCCGGGTTGACCGTGTAGGCAGCCAGGGATCGGGTCGGGGCGACTGGGAGGTCCAGGATCAACGCATCCCCGGCGGGGCGGGGCTGCGGCGTTCCGGCGCCGGCGGCCAGGATGGACCGCACGTCGATCGCGCGGAACCTCCGGAACGCGACCGCCCGGCGAAGCGCGCCGACCAAGGCGTCGGTGCCGTGGGCGGCGCCCAACGCCAGTAGGACTTCCAGTTCGGAGCCCAGCCGAGTGTTGCCGATCGCGGCGGCCCCGACCAGGAATGCTTGAGCATCCTCGCCGAGTGTGCAGAACTGTTGCTCAGCATGAGTTTTGGGTCGTGGTCCGCGGCTAGGTTCCGGGCGGGGACCGTCGTAGTGATCGTCGAGGACTGATGCGCTGCCTGGGGCACCCAGTTCGTGCTCAGCCACGATCACCCCAGTCGCGGGCTCCACGATGCACAGCGCGCCGTGATCGACGACGACGGCCACGCTGGTCCCGATCAGTCGGGTGGGCACCGAGTAGCGGGCCGAGGCATACCGGACACACGACAGCCGGTCGACCTTGCGGATCACCGACGGTGCCCCGATTCGAAGTTGCAGCGACGGCAACGGTTGCAGGAGTTCCCGTTCGATCAGCAGTTGCTCATCGGGGACCGCACAGATCTCCGAATGCACCGCGGCATTGACCTCCAGACACCACGCCCTGGCCGCAACGTTGGCAGCACGCAGATCAACCGGCACCCCGGCGATGGCGGCGTCGGTGAGCAGCGGGACGGCGAGGTCGCGTTGGGCGTAGCCGCACAAGTTCTCCACGATGCCCTTCGATTTAGGGTCGGATGCATGGCAGAAGTCCGGCGCGAAACCGTAATGACCTGCCAGCCGGACGTATTCGGCGGTAGGGATCACCACGTTGGCGACCACGCCGCCCTTCAGACAGGCCATCCGGTCGGCCAGCACCCGGGCCGGGACACCACCTATCCCGGCCATCGCTTCGGCGATCAACGCCAACGTCGTGGACGCCTTCTGGTCGGTGGCGAACGCGACGAAGCGCCACCGGGAGAACGCCAGCACTGCGCAGAACAGGAACAACCCGGGTGCGGCTTGGGCCCAGTCGATCACCAGATACTCACCCGGTGACCACACCGCCGGGCGACGTCCCCGGTGATGTTCGTTGCGCCACAACACCTTCGCCTCAGCAACGAGGCGACGGAAGTTGCGTGCCGACCCGTCGTAACCGGCGGCCTTCGCGATCGGCAACATCCGCTTCGCCGACATCCGACCCGCCGACTTCTCGACACGCTCGGCGACCAGATCGGCCACCGCATCGTAATTGTGGGCCCGCTCGACCCGCGGCGGTGCGCTCTCACCGGCTTCGAATTTCTCGACGACTTTCTTGACGGTCCTATGGGTGGTGCCGCACAGCTGCGCGGCGCCGCGGTATGACCCGACTTGTTGATAAGCAGAAATGATGTCCATGCGGTCCCTCGCAGACTTCAATGGAACTCCCCGGTGGTGACGATGAGTGGTTGGCACCTTCACCGTCACCACCGGGGCCCGCAGTTCCTGATCGACACGACGAACACGGGGTGGGTACTTTTATCCGGCCACCAGCGGATACCTCCACTTGGCCACCAGTGGGTACTTTTTCATGGCCACGGACAGTTGCCGTCGATTACGACGCGAAAGACGGTGTCCTCAATGGCAATAGCGACCGTTTGCCCTTGGTAACTGCGTCCTATCCGTAGTCGTTGGCCGGCGACGGTCACCGTCCCATTGGCCGCCACGCGTCGCATGGCCTGGTGTGGGGGCGCCGGTGGCGGCAAGGGCTCGGCGCTGGGGCGTGCTCCACGCAGTGCTGCGCGCTGATCCGCCGGTATCGGCGCGGGCAGCGTCTTGACGAGTCGGCGGTTGGCCACGATGTGCATCAGGGTGCCCTCGAAGCGGACGGTGACGCGCTGGCCGACCAACGTCGACTCCAGCAGCACCTTGTGGCCACCAAGGCCGATGCAGCCATCGCGGGAGACGGTGCGCGCGACTTCGATGACTGCGCTGGTGGTCAGCATGTCGACGGTGACAGCGCCACGTGCGGGCTCTGGTCCGGCGATGCGTGCACCGCGGCGCAGCAGATCGCGCAGGTCGTGTTCGGACAGTCGCGATGGTCGCGTCCGGATGACCGCGCCGTCGAGCACGATGTGGATGCTGCGGTCGCTGGCCCACACCGTGACCTCGCGTCGGGCCAGCGCGGCGGTGAACTTGAACTGCTGATCAGCTGGAAGCAGCAGCCGCGCTCGGGGCGTCAGCACTGCCTCCCACTCGACGGCGTGCACGGTCGCGCCCAACGCGTGCTCTGTCACCGGCGCGAGGTGTTGGCGGGTACGAGGCGGAACGATGACGTCGACGGTGTTGGGGACCAGCGGTTCGGTGGCTACGGGCAGCGGCGGTATCACGTCGATGGGCGCTGGACGGAACACCGTTGCCGGCGTCGCCATCCCCAGCGACTGGTGGGGACGGCTGTGGTTGTAACCGTGCACCCAGGCATCGATCGCCTGCTGGGCGGCTTCGATGCTTACGAAGGGGCCTGCGGAATCCAGGAGCTCGCGGCGCAGCGTCTTGTGAAAACGTTCGATCTTGCCGGTCGTCGTCGGTGATCGGGGTTTCGTCAGCCGCGTGGTGATGCCGTTCTCCCGACAGATCCGTTCGAACAGCACCTCAGCCGGATACGGCTTGGTGAACCGGCCCGTGAACTGCTTCCCGTTGTCGGTCAACACTTCTGAGGGCACGCCGTAGGCGGCCATGGCCGCGGTGAATGCCGCGCAGACCGCGCGTGCCCCCGGCTGGGCAACGACAGTGGCCATCACGACGAACCGTGCATGGTCATCGATGCCGGTGACCAACTTGCACTCACGACCATCGGCGAGGAACACCCCGCCCATGATGTCGATCTGCCACAGCTGCATCGGGGCGTCGCGCTGCCAGCGCCGGTACTTGCGCTTGTGGTTCTGCTGCTGCGCGGTGATCAGGCCATGACGCACCAAGATTCGGTAGACGCTCGACCGCGACGGCGGCGCGTCCACGCCACGAAGTACCAGCTCGTGAGCGATGCGTTGAGCACCCCAGCGCGGATATGTTCGGCGCAGTTCGCAGACCATCGCCACCACCGTCGGCGACAGCTCGTTCGGCGACGTCAACGGCCGACGCGACCGATCGGCCAATCCCGGCAAGCCGAAGGCCTCATACCGGATGACCCATGAGTGCACGGACTGCCGCGACGCCCCGCACTCCCGTGCCACCTGGCTTTTGGGAACTCCGTCGAGGACCTGCAGGACCGCACGATATCTGTGCTCAGTCACCCAATCGGCGGAATCACCGGCCGTCTCATCGCTCACAGAACGAGCATCAAACCAGACCGTCAAAGATCTGCTGAACCCGTCAAGGATCTCTAGAACCCCTGCCGTCCAACATGTCTTGAACCTTTACATTGACAGCAGGGTCAACTCTGACCCGAGTGGGCCATCCCACTATCGAAACTTTTGGCCCGCCGCCGTAGCGCGAGCCGATAGGCTGAAGCTCAAGCGCTCCGCGCGCAACTACCTGGGCGTCTGGTTCCATTCCCAGGTGGTGGTGGTAATCAGCAGCTGACGCGACGAACAGCGGTTCAACGTAGGGCTGAACGCCGCTCCCCGCCGAATTACGGGCGAAGCTCTGTCTTTGAATACCTCGCCCGCGGCAGTTCGCGGCATGTCGGGAACGAGATGCACACAGAATGCGGTCAGGGGCGGCGGAAGGTAAATCCCTACCACGCCTGGCGCCGAACCGCAAGCGGGTCACACTCGACCCGCGATGTCCTGTCGAAGATCATCACCGCATGGTCGGCACTGACGTGGCTGGGCCAACCCGCGCCAGGCACGCCTGTGCGGGCGAAGGCGCACCACCGCGACTGGACATCCTCGGTAATGCGCAGCGCCGTATATTTGTCGCCTGCCGCGCTGAGCAGCCGACCCAACCGCGTTCTGTAGACGTCGAAAACTGCGAGCAATTCGGTAGCATGAGTGGCCCCCAGCCCGGACCATCGCAACGTGCGCGGAGCGTAGTCATAGCGGTACACGTATACCGGAGCGTGTGCGCTGTGCGCGTCGGCGATCTGCCATACGACCGATGCGAACGTGAAGTCGCCTCCCAATTCAATACAAGCAGCGGCTTTCGGATAAGAGGGGTACGCCGCCGTAATCCGCTCACGGTCAGCAGATTCCACAGTCGATAGCAGCAGCTCGATCTTGGGTTCGTTCGTTGGCAGTAGTTTCAGGAAGCGGGTGAACAGCTTGGCTTCTTCCGCATTGTTACCCACGACGAGAGGCACTCGGTGTGCTTTTCCCAAGCGCAACGAATCCATTGGATCCAGCGGCAGGTAGTCGGTTCCATATGTGGGACCGACCGGATATACGCCCGGCGCGTTGCGGCTTTCCTGCATGATCAGATGATCCAAAGTCGCTACGAGGTCGGTCGGCGGCGCGGTCAGCAAGACCGCGGCAGCGTCTCGCCTCCGAGCTCCGAGAATCGCCGCAAACCTTGCGGCGTATTCTTCAGATTGTTCACGGGAACTAGCCAAACCTCCCGCGGGGCTCTCAGAAATGGCTTGAGCGAACAGCCCTTTAGCAGCTGGAACAGCCAACAGCGTCGCCACTGCGTGTGCCCCTGCGCTCTCGCCGAATATCGTCACAGCGTCGGGATTGCCGCCGAAGCTTGCGATGTTGTCACGCACCCAACGGAGCGCCATAACCAGATCACGCAGATAAAGATTGTCGTCGATGCGGAAGGCGTCGGTAGACAGAGACGAGAGGTCAACTGCTCCAAGCGCGCCCAGCCGGTAATTAACTGACACGAACACGCACCCCTTGCGAGCCAACGATGCCCCGTCATATACCGGTGTCGCGGAGCTGCCGAGGAAGTATGCGCCGCCATGGATGAACACCATCACAGGTAACGGCCGCTCGTATCTGGTGTCGGGCGCGACGACGTTCAGCGTCAGGCAGTCTTCGCTCATCGGCTGATATTTGCCGAGGCCAACAAAAGTGTATTTGCGCGGCTGTGGTGCACAGTACCTGAAACGGTGACACGGCAAGACTCCCTCCCACGGCTCGATTGGCCGGGGGCTCTTAGGCGCAACGCCCCGACGGGCGGCTCGGCGTAGGGGATGGATCGCCACCTGGTCACGCCGTCTCGGGAGAAACCCTCGACCAAGCCGGAAGTTACTGTGGTGCAGACGGTACGAAGGTGCATCGCTCGACTGTAGCTAATGGCCATTCACATCCTGCTTAAGTGGATGGATGTCACGCATATCTTGGTTTTGGTAGCTGTCGGCTGCCCTTAACTATGGCCAGCTTTGGGCTGCGCCACACAGCTCAGAGGTTCTCAGGCCGAATTGGCTATCGTGCGGTCGAGAAATCCGGCGACTGCTGCAGTGAAGGCGTCGTTGTCGTCGCCGGCCACCATGTGACCTGTGCCGGAAACGTCCACCGCTTCGGCGTGCGGGACAACCTGGAGGAATTCATCGACCGACTGCTGCGATGTCACATCCGAGAGGACGCCGCGCACCAGAAGCGTTGGTGCCTGCACGCGACGGGCCCCCTCAACAAGCAGTTCGCTGATCGCGTCGAACTGTTCGGCACCAGTGGCGGGGTCACCTTGCAGGAACTGAAAATTAGAGGTGATGAAAGCCGGATCCCATCGCCAAATCCACCTGCCATCGTCGCGTTGGCGCAACACTTTTCGCAGTCCGTCCAGGCTTTCGGGACGAGCGCGGTGCGGATTGTATTGGGCGATGACGTCGGCCGCGTCGTCGAGCGTGCCGAATCCGTCGGGATGGGCGGCCATAAATGACACGACGCGGCGTGCACCGTGGAACTCCATTCGCGGGGTGATGTCGACAAGAACGACTGCTGACCACAAATCGGCTGGTGCCAGCAGATGGGTTCCCAAAATGGTCATGCCACCCAACGACGCACCAACGACCACCGGCGGGCGGTCGTCACTCGCATGTTCGCGCACAGCCAGCAGATCGGATGTGAGTCCTGCGAGTTCGTATCGCCCAGTCGGGTCCCACCCGCTATCGCCGTGGCCTCGGGCATCGTAGGCGACGACGGTGTAACCGCGCGCATGCAACCGGCGCGCCGTGGTGGTCCAAGCGTGGCGATTTTGACCACCACCATGCAGGAGAAGTACGACGGCGCGGGCGGTGTCGTGCCGGTAGAAATCCGCCGTGAGGGTGACGCCGTCTTCGGTGCGGATTCGCTCGCAGGTAACAGTCATTTGATTAGGCCGCGATAGCCAATTCGGACGGCACTCGTGCTCAGTCTCGCCATCAACCGGAATACCCCCTCGGGCTAACCACCGTCACGGTTCCCTGCGCCGCGCATACCGCGCGCCCCGCGTTGGAGACATCGATTCTGGCGACACCGCTACGCTTGCCCAGCGCGATGATCTCGGTGACCGCAACGCACACTCCGCTCGACACGGGCTGCAGCAGATTTAGCTTGAATTCCGTTGTGGCCACCCATGATCCCGCTGGGATAACCGGATAGAACACCACGCCCAGACAGTGGTCTACCATCGCCGACAAGCATCCGCCGTGCAGGTTGCCGAACGGCGTCATCAGGTCGTCCCGAGCATCCATCTCCACAACCAGACGTCCCGCGGCGAATTCGGTGTGCCGAAATCCCAAGTAGCTGGACAGCCCACCCGCGGTTGCCGCCGCATTCTGCAACTCGTCGGCAATCTCTTGGCTGAACTGCTCGAACTTCATGTCTAGAGCCCCTCGTCGTTCACCGATACTGCTGCCACTAACGAGACATTACTCCGTACTTGTTGCATCAGCGCAAGACCGGGTGGTGGTGAGCAGAGGAGGAAGCAGGAATCTTCGTAGAAAAGCATCGAGGCCCTCCGGGCTGCGCTGCCTTGGGCCTTCGACCGTGAGTAGGCTGAGGATAGCCCGCAGTATCCACTCGGATGCATCGTCGACCGACACCCCACGCTCAAGTTGATCCCAGTGCGCGGCGAAGACAGGGCGAAGGAACTCGGCGACGAGTTCGAACAAAGCCACCGACGTACCCTTGGCCAGCCCTACGCCGGCGAGTTCGTCGTCACTGCCGAATAGCAATCCGATTATGGGTTCACGGTGGGCCGCACGGAGTGTAACCTCGACGAAATCCAGTATCGCCGAGCCTAAATCGGCATGCGCTGCGATCCGCGCACTAATGCGGCGGAGGTAGCGTTCGGCTGACCGCAAGATAACACCGGAAATGACGGATTCACGACTCGGAAAGTAGCGATACACCGTGGCGCGGGACACCCCGGCCTGCCTGGCGATGTCCTCCATCGTGGTGCCCGGTAGCCCCTTGTTCTCGAGGGACGTTGCGGCGGCATCGAGCAGATGGTCTCGGGCGATGTCGCGGCTCGCGGCGGTCGCCGTGCCCCATCGCAACGATTTTTTCGTCACCATTCAAGTATGCCGTCCCGTGCCGTTCGTGGGCTGACGATCGAAGCAGTTGTCGTATAGCACCTTATGTGACAATATCGCAGATATGTCGCAAAGGCGTCGACGATGACCGCGGCCTGACCGTTGCCGATTCCACGCCGCACTCCGGTCGTCGTCGCAGTTGGTGAGATCACGCACCGCGACGACGGTGTCGTTGACCCCATCGATTTGGCTTCCGAGGCCGTGCGTCGAGCATTGCAGGACTCGGGCGCTGCTATCGGGCATCGAATCGATATGGTGGCGACGCCCGGAATCTTGATGATTCCGCGTGACAATCCTGCGACGAGGATTGCCGAAGCGGCTGGGCTGGCGCCAATACGGCGCATCAGTTGTCCGGTTGGCGGTAATACGCCTCAGTACCTCGTTGAGGTGCTCGGCGCCCGCATCGCGCGCGGTGTCAGCGACGCGGTGTTAGTCGTCGGAGCGGAGAGCGGCGCGTCAGCTCGTAGGGTTGGATCGGGTCAGGTGCGACGAGACCCGAAACCCGTTGAGGGCCGGGATGAGTCACTTGGCGATACTCGCCCCGGTCTGAGCGCGGCCGAGATGTGTGCTGGACTGCGTTGGCCGCACCAGGTGTACCCGGTCTTCGAATCGGCGATTGCGGCTCGATCGGGCCGGACCTTCGATGAGCAGCGTCGCTGGCTGGGAAACCTGATGGCCCCCTTCACGCTCGAAGCATCGAGGCATCCCGGCCAGGCATGGTTTCCGCGCGCGCGCACTGCCAGTGAGCTCAGCTCGGTCTCGCCAACTAACCGGATGGTGTGCGAGCCATATCCCAAGATGCTCAACAGCATTATCACCGTCGATATGGCAGCCGCCTTCGTCATGATGGCTGCCGAAGTCGCCGACGAAATCGGTGTTCCTCGTGACCGATGGGTTTTCCCATGGTGCGCGGCCACTTGCAACGACGTGTACTTTCCGGTTCAGCGGCCCGATCTCAGTCGGTCCGCGGGAATTCGCGCTGTCGGACGGGCGCTCCTAGCTGCCTGCGACCTTTCCGCCGATGACATCGGATGGTTCGATTTGTACTCCTGCTTCCCTTCCGCGGTCGAAGTTGCGATCGAGGCGCTCGATCTCGATCCAGCGGATCCACGCGGGTTCACGGTGACCGGTGGATTGCCCTACCACGGAGGACCGGGTAACAACTATGTCAGCCACTCGATTGTGGAGATGGTTCGACGCTGCCGAAGCGAACCGGACGCCCTAGGACTGGTTTCCGGATTAGGTTGGTACATCACGAAGCACTCGTTGGGCCTATGGTCGGCGACGCCGCCGCCGACTGGGTGGCAGACACCGGACATGGCGGAAGCGCAGGCCGCGATTGATGCGACTGCGGTTCCAGTCGCTTCTGCCGCCGACACATCCGGTAGGGCAACGATCGACGGCTACACGGTGGTACACGACCGCGACGTTGGCCCTTCGTGGGTGCCTGTTCTCGCGCGTCTACCCGACGGCCGGCGCGTCGCGGCTCGCAACGACGATGCGAAGGTGGCGAAGGAAATGTCAAAAGAGATGATGGTCGGACGTCAGGTAACTGTGCGGCCCGCTGATCAGCGCGTCGAATTCGAACTGCCATGAAGGCCGATGCGCTCGTGCTGACCAAGCCGCGCGCCCTCGAGCGGCGCACTCTTGCGGTACCGCCCGTCGACGGCCACTCCGGAGTCCTTCGGATCGAGGCGTGCGGGCTCTGCGGAACCGATCACGAGCAGTACAGCGGTCACCTACCAGCGGGCTTCGCCTTCGTCCCGGGACATGAAATCGTCGGTGTCGTTGAGGCAGTCGGTGACGCCGCAAGCGCGCGTTGGGGTGTGTCGGCAGGTGATCGGGTTGCGGTCGAGGTTTTTCGATCGTGCCGGGAGTGCGACGCGTGCCGCCGAGGTGAGTATCGCAGGTGCTCGCGCAACGGACTGGCCACGATGTTCGGCTTCGTCGACGTAAACATCGATCCCGGCCTGTGGGGAGGGTACGCAACGCACCTGCATCTGCCCTTCGATTCCATGCTGTTGTCGATTCCAGACAGACTCGACCCGATTGTCGCTACGTTGTTCAACCCGCTGGGCGCGGGAATCAAATGGGCTGCCACGCTGCCGGAGACCGCGTCAGGCGACGTCGTCGCAGTCCTGGGGCCAGGCATCCGCGGCATCTGCTCGGCCGTAGCAGCGAAGGAATCCGGAGCGGCATTCGTCGCTATGACCGGACTCGGACCACGCGATCGACCACGGTTAGCCGCAGCGTCCAAGTTCGGCGTGGACCTGACCATTGACGTGACCCGTGAAGACCCGGTCAAGGCCCTGCAACGAGCGACCGGTCAACTCGCAGACGTCGTCGTCGACGTCACCGCCAAAGCGCCAGGTGCATTCGCTGACGCCGTCGCACTTGCTCGACCAGGCGGACGCGTGGTGATCGCCGGCACCCGCGGCGGCGGCGGAGCACCAGGCTTCGAGCCAGACCTCCTCGTTTTCAAAGAACTACGCGTCCTCGGCTCGCTGGGGGTCGATTACCCCGCCTATCAGAGCGCGATCGAATTGCTCGTCTCTGGGCGTTGGCCCTTCGATGAACTATCCCGGGACGTCGCCGGTTTCGCGGGCCTACCACGATTACTCGACGTCTTAGCCGATGGCGAGCCGGGCACGATTCCGGCCTTGCACAACGTCTTCGTACCGATGGCCTGACGTGCCAGCAGTGCCCAACTGAAAGGACTCTCAATGACGATGTCAAGCCGCCGACTGAGTGATCGGGGGTGAGTCGGGTTGCCAGGTGCGGTTGTCGCGGATGAGTGCGTAGAGGACGTTGGTGCGGCGTCGGGCCAGGCAGATGGTGGCTGGGATGGGTCGTTTGCCTTGGTTTCGTTTGCGTTGGTAGTAGGCGCGGGAGGCCGGGTCGCAGCGGATGGCGGTCAGTGCGGACATGTACATCACCCGGCGCAGCCGGCGGCTGTAGCGCTTGGGGGTGTGCAGTCGTCCGGTGCGTTTTCCCGAATCTCGAGATACCGGTGCGAGCCCGGCCCAGGCGGCGAGCTGGTCGGCCGAGCCGATCAGTTCGGGATCGCCGACGGCGGCCAGGAATTCAGCACCGAGCCGAAATCCCATGCCTGGGATGCTGGTGATCACTTCGGCCAGTGGATGGCGGCGAAATCGGTCCTCGATGTCGGCATCGGTGGTCTTGATGCGGTCATCGAGGGCAATCACCCCCTGCGCCAGATCAGCGATCAGTCCGGCGGCCACTTGTTCGCCGGGCAGTCGGACCGTTTGAGTTTTGGCGGCCGCCACCGCAGCCGCCGCAATGGCCGCGGCATTACGCACTCCGGCGTCGGCCAGGATCCGGGTCAGCCGCGAAATACCGGTCTGGCGGATGGCTTTGGGGCGCTGGTAGCGCGCCAGCAGCACTACCCAGCCCCGGTCAGCGCTGAGCTGGGCGGCCCGCTCCAGCGCCGGACACACCGCAACGAGTTGTTGGCGCAGTCGGTTGATCGTGCGGGTGCGGTCAGCGACCAGGTCGGCGCGATGAGCGGTGAGCAGCCGCAGTTCGGTGATCAGATCGTCGTCGGGATGCAGCAGTGGCAAGTCATCGCCGCGCATCCGCGACTGATCAGCGATCACCCGGGCGTCTTTGGCGTCGGTCTTGGCTTCACCACCTCGATAGACCGCCGAGGCTTGCCAGACCGCACGGCCCGCCAGGTAGCGCACCGACTTGCCGGCATCAGCCAACACGGTCAACAACAGGGCGGCATACACCGTGGTCAGGTCCACCGTCCAGGCAACCTGATCAGCCAACGAGTCAATCTCGCCGATCAGCGCACGGATCGGTTGCTCCTCGTTGCCGAGTCTGCGCGACAACACCACCGTGCCGCTGTTGTCGACCACGCACACCCAGTGATGTTCCTTGCCGACATCAACCCCAGCCCACAACTGGCCCGCTGCCATCGATCTCCTATCCGCTTGTCTGCCAACACGATCCCCACGGACAACCCCGCCAGCATTTCCTTAAACAAGCGATCACGTCGCAGATCTCAATCAGCGGCCCGAGGAAGTCCAGGAAGGCCGGGCGGCCAGTCCTTTCAAGCCGCACCACCAGGCCGGCAACCGACATGCCGCCTCACCCGACCCACCCGGGTCACAGCACAACGTAACAACACGAAGTAACTGCACCTACGAACTTAAGGACCGACTGTGGGCAGTGGAAACCGCGTCGAAATGCTCGGCCTGACAGACGCGCGCCGGCGCGCTGCTCAATGTGGCATCCCCGAAGCCATAGCGGAGTTGTCGATATTCCGAATCGCGCTTCACCAGCCTAGTGTGGCAATGGCCTTGAACGGACTGCTGGAGGCGTTGCTGTGGACCGGGGACCTCGACGCGCGGCTGCGAGAGCTGATCATCATGCGAATCGGCTGGGTCACCGGCTCGGTCTATGAATGGACGCAACATTGGCGACTCGCACGAATGCTCGACGTGTCCGAGCGTGACCTGCTCGCGGTGCGAGATTGGCAGAATGCTAACCACTTTGGCGATGCCGAACGTGCTGTACTTGCGGCGACCGATGAGACACTGCGTGACGGCACCATCTCGGATGGCACGTGGGCTGTGTGCCGAGATGCGTTGCAAGCAGACCCGGGGCTCCTTGTAGAACTTGTCGCGGCGATTGGCAACTGGCGACTCTTTTCTGCGCTCCTGCGATCTCTGGATGTGCCGCTCGAAGACGGCGTCGACGAATGGCCCCCTGACGGTGTTCGACCATCGTGACGCAGCGTGTCCAAAATGCCTGCGGTACCGTGCTAACGGTATCGCGCCGAAGCGGACCGTACTGGCGCTTGGATCGCCCGGCGCGGCTCGCCGTGACCATGAGCTGCACTTTGCCAGGTCGGCATACGCCAAGTTGCTGCGTTCGGCACCTTAATGCGGGATTTCTCGTCGTTTAAGGCCGCAATGGCCGAAGTTATCGAACACGTCCAACCGGAAACGAGGCCGCAACCTTGGATGCTCCAAATTCAACTGAACCGCAACGCCTGCCGTCACACACGCCTACCTGTATGGGTTGCGGGACCCGAGAATTCCAGTGGCCTGCAGCTAGAGGTCTATCGTCTGGACGATGAGGTATATGCCGATGTGGCATTCGATGAGCGTCATATCGGTGCGCCCGGCTTGGCGCACGGCGGGGCTATCGCGGCGGCGTGCGACGACCTTTTGGGCTTCACCCTGTGGATCGCCGGCACGCCTGCGGTCACGCGCAATCTCGCGATCGAGTATCTAGCGCCGGTTCCGCTACACCAGCCCCACCGCATTAGCGCACGTATCAGCGTGCGGCAAGGACGTGCCTTACACTGGCGAGGGGGTCGGTGAAGATGGCGTCATTCGTTTCACCGCAACAGCGGTTTTCATCACGGTAGAACCCGAACACTTCGCCGCCCACGGCGACATCGCCGGTTTCGGAGAGCTTCTTGACCAGCTCGTCCGCTTCGCTGGACCCAACACCGCTCATGACTCAGATGAAGGTGCGTAATCGTCGGTATTTTAGTCAAAATGCAAGAGTTTCAAGCGTCCTCACGTTTACGTTGCGGCCACCAGCTGGTCTCACGGAGCAATGTGGCGATCGCGGGAACCGTGAGAGTGCGGACAACAAAGGTGTCGAGTAGTAGGCCACAGCCGATGATGAGCCCGGCTTGGATCATGATCGCGACCGAACCGACCATAAGGCCGAACATGCTGGCCGCGTAGATGAGCCCGGCGGAAGTGATGACTGAGCCGGTGTTTGCGACCGTGCGCAGTACGCCGACGCGGATGTTGTGAGCGGATTCCTCGCGTAACCGCGAGATCAGCAGCATGTTGTAGTCGGCGCCCACCGCGATCAAGATGATGAACGCCAAAAGCGGTACCAGCCAAGCGATTTTCTTACCGAGGCCGTATTGGAAAACGAGCGTCCCGATGCCCAGTGCGGCTGCGTAGTTGAGCACGACCGTACCGAGCAGGTAGAGCGGGGCCACCAAGGCGCGCAGGAGAACGACGAGGATCAGTCCGACGATGACGAGCGTGGCAATGGCCAGCAGATGGAAGTCGGCCGACAGAAGGCGCTGGATATCGGAGTTGACGGCGGGGAATCCGGCCATCGATATTTTGGCGTTGGCCAAGGAGGTGTTGGGCGTGCAGCATCGGCAACTTGGGTGATCTTCTGAGCGAGATCCATCGCTTCGCTGCTGTAGGGGTTGTAGCTGGATTCGATGGCGAAGCGTGCGGTCTTGCCGTCAGCGGACAGGAAGTGCTTTGCCACATCGGAGAACTGGCGATTCTCGAAGGCGTTAGCCGGGAGGCAAAAGCCGCTGGAGTTGTCCGAACCGGCGCTGGACCGCGCGGAATTCTGTAGTTGGGTGGCGATCTGACTCATGCCGGACAACATTTCGATGTTGCTGTCGGCAAGGGTATGCACACCGGTGGCTAGGGCTTGTGCGCCCGATGCGAGCTGGCTGATGCCGTTTTGGAGGCGGCGGATGTTGCCGGCCATGTCGGCGGGGTCGCCGAGCGCTCCGAACGCCTTGTTCAGCGAGGTGACCGTGTTCTGCAGGTCTGCCATGGTGCCCCCCGCAGTATCGCCGCCCGGCTGGTACATGTCGCCGAGGTTGGCGAGCTGGCTGAAAAAGCCGCCATCGCGCAAGGTCACCAGAATCCGTACCTGGTCGCGGATCTGGGTGCACTCGGGTGTGGAGGCAAACCAGGGGGAGGTGTTGAGCGCACCGACCAGCGGGTCGATCGTGGCGATCGCATTCTGAGCTTGTTGAGCTTCTTGACGTAGCCCAGGTCCGGCTCGGATAGCTTGGTCGATGGTCGGTGTGGTAGTCGAAAGTTGCTGCAGCAGAGGGCGAAAGCGCTGAAATTGCGAGCCGCTGGACTGGGCTTGGTTAAGGATACCGGTCAGCGGAGTCAACGCTGTGCGAAGGGTGGTGTCAAGTTGCGCCAGGCCGCTGGCGAGTTGGTCGGCACCGCCGGTGAGTTTGGTGAGATCGGTCTTGTGGGCGTCTCCTTTGGCGACGGCATCGGCCATCTTGTTGCCGATCTGGACGTTTTGCCAAGAGAGCTGTGCCTGATCGAGTCGTGCCCCGGTGGGCCGGGTGACGCCGGATACTTTGGTGACGCCCGGCAATTGCGACACGCGAGACGCCATCTCATCCAGGTCGGCCAGGCCTTTACCGGTGTGCATATCGGTCCGTGATTCCACGACCATGAACTGGGTGATGACGATATCTTTGCGAAAGTGCCTGTCCAGCAGGTGATAACCTTCGTTGCTGGCGGTTGTGTCCGGCTCTCCTTGGCGGTCGTCGTAGCTCATGCGCATGGTCAGCGCGACAGCCGCTAGCCCTAATACAAGGGCCAGGCTGGCGGCCAGCAGTGGGGTGGGTCGGCGGACTACGGCCACGGCGATCCAGTTCCAGTAGCGGCGTGTGCGGTCGGCTTTGGGTTCGCCAATGCCGCCGTTTGGCGGCCAGCGCCAATACCGGAGGGAACAATGTCACGGTGGCCGCGACTCCGACGAAGACGGCTATCGCGCACGCTGGGCCCAGCGCGCCAAAAACGCTCAGCTTTGCAAAGAACCATGGCCAGAAATGCAAACGCCACAGTCGCGGCGGAGGCCAGGATCACCCGGCCGATGGTGGCGGTTGCGTTGATCACCGCGAGGTCAGCCGAGACGTCCTGGCGGCGCTGCTCGTGATACCGGCTGATCAAAAATGCCGAATAATCGGTGCCGGCGCCCAACAGAATCGCCGTCATGAACGCGATGGTGAATCGCGACACCGGCATTCCCGCTTCGCCCAGCGCCGAGAGCACTCCGCGCCCTACCGCAAGGCTGACCCCGATAACCAACAGAGGCAGCAACGCGGTAAACAGTGACCTGTAGATGACCAGCAAGATCAGCGCTATCAGCCCGGCGGTCACGACGGAGATGACAATCAAATCCTGCTCAGCCGAATCGATTTGATCGCTGAACGTCGCGGGAGGGCCGGTTACGCGGACCGTCGTGGATGTGCCGCTAAAGGACTGGGCGGCGATAGCGGTGATGGCTTAGTAGTGCGGTGAGGCCGCCGGGAACCGGTCGGTGGTCGCCGACTGCGGGTCATCTTGCCGGGGCAGCAGGTAGGCGCGAACCGCCGAACGTGGCCCGTAGGGCCGAAGTAGCTGGCTGGCCGGGCGAGTGCGTACCTGCTGCGGCCACCAGAACCAGCGCCCCAGCAGCGCGGCGACGGACGGCATCATGAATGAGCGCACGATCAGGGTGTCGAACAGCAGACCCAGGCCGATGGTGGTGCCGACCTGCCCGACGACTTTCAAATCGCTGAATATGAACGAGGCCATGGTGGCGGCGAAGACCAGGCCCGCAGACGTCACCACCGCACCGGTGCCGGCCATCGAGCGGATGATTCCGGTTTTCAAACCGGCACCGATTTCTTCTTTGAAACGGGACACCAGCAGCAGGTTGTAGTCGGATCCGACGGCCAGCATCAAGATGATGGACATCGCCAGCACCATCCAGTGCAGTTTGAAGCCGATGATGTCCTGCCACACCAGCACGGACAGTCCGAACGAGGCGCCCAACGAGATCAGCACCGTGCCCACGATGGTGACCGCGGCGACCAGGCTTCGGGTGATGATCAGCATGATGATCAAAATCAGGCTGGCCGCAGCTATTGCCGCGATCATCAGGTCGTATTTGGAGCCGTCGCGCATGTCCTTGTAGACCGCGGCGGTGCCGGCAAGGTAGATCTTGGCGCCCTCCAGCGGAGTTCCCTTGATGGCTTCCTTGGCTGCGTTCTTGATCGGCTCGACGTGCGAAATGCCTTCCGGGGTCGCGGGATCCCCTTCATGGGAGATGATGAAGCGGGCCGCGTGCCCGTCCGGCGACAGGAACATCTTCAGACCGCGCTTGAAGTCGGGGTTGTCGAAGACTTCCGGCGGGATGTAGAACGAGTCGTCGTTCTTGGCGGCGTCGAAGGCCTGGCCCATGGCGGTCGAGTTTTGGCTCATCACGTCCATCTGGTCATACAGCGACGACATCGAGCTGTGCATGGTCAGCATCATTTGCTTCATGGTCGTCATGGTGGCGATCATGGGCGGCATCTGCGCCAGCATCTGCGGCATCAAGGCGTCCAGCTGAGATATGTCGCCGGCAAGATAGGTGAATTTTTCGGTGATCTGATCCAGACCGTCGAGCGCGTCGAAGAGGGATCGCAGCGACCAGCAGCCCGGGATGTCGAAGCAGTGCTTTTCCCAGTAGAAGTAGCTGCGAATCGGCCGGAAGAAATCATCGAAGTTGGCGATGTTGTCGCGCAATGTGTTTGTGACATCCAACATTTCATGCGTGAGGCCGTCCATGTGGTGGGTGACCGCGGCCATCTGCGAGGTGATGTTGTACATGCGCTGCATGGTGTCGATGGACTGTTGCATCGCGTCGGCCTGCTTGAGCATGTCGTCCATGCGCTGGTGCATGTACTGCTGGTTTTCGACCTGCGTGGTGTTTTGCATGCTGATCTGGAACGGGATTGAGGTGTGCTCGATCGGCGTTCCCAGCGGCCGGGTGATCGCCTGGACGCGCGCGACACCCGGGATGTGGAAGACCCCCCTGGCGATCCGGTCCAACACCAGCATGCCCGCCGGGTTGCGCATGTCGTGATCGGTCTCGATCATCAACAATTCCGGATTCATCCGGGACGCGGGGAAATGCCGTTCGGCGGCGGCGTAGCCGATATTCGCGGGGACGCTCGGGGGTAAATACAGCCGGTTGTCGTAATTGGTTTGATAACCGGGTAGGGCGAGTAGACCGATGAGGGCGATCGCGACTGACACCGCGAGAATTGGCCCGGGCCAGCGCACGATCGCGGTGCCCACCCGTCGCCATCCCCGGGTCCGCATCTTGCGCTTAGGATCGAACAGCTTGAAGAAACTGCCGACGGTCAGGACCGCCGGACCCAAGGTCAGCGCGGCAGCAACGGCGACCAGCATCCCGACCGCACAAGGGATACCCATAGTCTGGAAATACGGAAGCCGGGTAAAGCTCAGGCAATACATCGCACCGGCAATAGTCAGGCCAGAGCCAAGGACGACGTGCGCGGTTCCGTGGAACATGGTGTAGAAGGCTTTTTCGCGGTCCTCGCCTAGGCCGCGCGCCTCTTGATATCGGCCGAGAATAAAGATCGCATAGTCTGTCCCAGCGGCGATGGCCAACAGCACCAAAATATTAACCGCGAAGGTCGACAATCCCATGATGTTGTTGTAGGCCAGGAAAGCGACAACCCCCCGAGCCGCCATCACCTCGATCACCACCATGAACAACGTGCTGAACACGGTGATAATCGAGCGGTATACCCACAGCAACATCACGATGATCACCACGAAGGTGATGATCGTGACCTTCTGGAGGCTCTTTTGTCCGGCCGAGTGCTGATCGGCGATCAACGCCCCAGCGCCGGTCACATAGGCCTTGACCCCCGACGGCGCAGGCACGCTGTCCACGATCTTGCGGACCGCCGCGACAGACTCGCTGGCCAGGCTCTCGCCCTGGTTACCAGCAAGATACGCCTGCACATAGGCGGCCTTGCCGTCGGAGCTTTGCGAACCGGCGGCCGTCAGCGGATCCCCCCAGAAGTCCTGGACGTGCTGGACGTGTTTCGTGTCAGCCTCGAGTTTGCGGACGATCTGGTCGTAGAAATGGTGGGCCTCATCGCCCAGCGGCTTGTCACCTTCCAGCACGATCATGACCGCACTGTCACTGTTGAATTCGTTGAATACTTTGCCGATGTGCTTCATCGCTTGCATCGACGGCGCGTCCTTGGGGCTCATCGACACGGTGTGTTCTTCGGCGACCGCGTCCAGCGATGGAACCAAGACGCTGAGGACGACGACAAGCCCCACCCAGGCAAAGACGACGGGCACCGCGAGTTTGTGGACCGTTCGCGCGAAAACCGGCATATGCGGCAGCCCTGCGGCCCGGTCATCGGTCATGCGGACTTCACTATGCAGAACGTTTGCGCATTCATACCCTGACTCGACCTTTCGTCCTTGACCACCTCGTCCACGATGATCCGGCAGCCGATTTGGTTGCTGTCGCCCTGCGCGACGATGTTGACGCTCACCGAGGGCAGCGTCGAGGTAACCGAGAGCGTCCAGGGCAAAGGCACGTTGCTAGCTTTCTGGGGCTGGGCATTGATGTCCAAGTAGTTGATGTTGGCCACCGTCCCCGGGGGACCATAAACCTGGTAAACCACGCGCTTGGGATTGAACGGCTTGATCTCATCGGCGATGCCGCTGGTCATCGTCTGATCGTCGTGGACGCCGAAAAAGGTGCGAAGCCGCAGTACGCAGAAGCCCGCTACCGCCACCACCGCCACGATGACCAGGACGATCCACATTTTCTTCATCGCAGCGCCAACGTGAATCCTCCCCAGCCAACCATCTCCCGCTAGTTGGGCGCCCCACCGCCCATTCGACCGGGTCGGTCACAGCCAATTGGACCGCAGCGCGGCTAGTTCGCCGACCAGGAGATCGGCAACGACAAATAGCCCCGGATCGGGCCCGACCGCAGGCGCTGCGCGCGGCCCAAGTCGACTTCCCAGTTGGGCACGCGGGCCAGCAAGGCGCGCAACGCGATCCGGGCCTCCATCCGGGCCAAGGACGCACCGAGACAGAAGTGAATGCCTCGGCCGAATGCCACTTGGTGTTCGGGTTTGCGCCCGATGTCAAACACGTCGGGATCAGCGAACACGCGTTCGTCACGATTAGCCGAGCCGAACAACAACAGCACCGAATCACCCGCCGACATTGTGACGCCATGCACTGTCACGTCGCGGGTCAACGTTCGCGAAAGTCCTTGAGCCGGTGAGTCATACCGCAGCAGCTCCTCAACAGCTGCCCCGAGCAAGCTCTCATCGCCAGCCAGCCGGTGGCGGGTGTCGCGATAGTCGGCCAGTACCACCGCGGCGTTGGCCAGCAGATTCGACGTCGTCTCATGACCGGCGATCAGCAGCAGCAAGCAAAAGCCAAGCAGTTCGTCGTCACTAAGGTGCTTTCCGTCGATCTCGGCACACACCAACGCTGACATCAAATCGTCGCGCGGTTGGCCGCGGCGGTCGGCGAGGAAATCGGTGAAGTAGCCATAGATCGCGGCCGCGGCTGCCAAAGCCTCGCCGGTCTCGCCGTGGGTGGGATTGGACTGCACCAACGCGTTCGACCATCGCCGAAATTGTGTACGGTCCTCGCGCGGCACACCGAGCAAATCAGCGATCACCATCGCCGGTAGTACAGCTGCGAAGTCGGCGACGAAATCGGCCGAACTGGCTTCCTGGATCAGGCCGGCCGTCAACTGATCAGCGAGGTCCTCGATCGCGCACGTCAGCGCCGCGATTCGTCGCGGGGTGAAGGCCTTGCTAACCAATGCCCGCAGCTGATCGTGTCGCGGGGGATCCATCAAAATCATCATCGGCAGCAGCGATTCGCGAAAAGTCGAGCCCGGTGGAGTCGGAAATACTCCGTCGACCGACGAGTAGCTGTGATGGTCAAGCAGCGCGCTGATGACATCCGCGTGGCGACTAAGTACCCAGGTGTTGGTATCGGCGGCGTGATAGACCGGTGCCGCGTCGCGTAGCTGCCGGTAGACGGGGTAGGGGTCGTCCTGAATTTCCGCGTCAAAGGGATCGTAGCGAAGTTGTACCGTCGACATAGCGTCTCCTGCCACATTGCAGAACGTCGGTTTAGACTGAGAGTTTAAACCGAGGGGAGGACTTTATGCGGAAGATTCCCGCTCAGATTGCCGACCGGTTGCCTGCCGCGGCCGAACTCTTCGCCGAGCGCGGGCTCAACGACACAAAGATCGAAGACGTCGCCGCGACCACGGGCATCGCCAAGGCCACGCTCTACTACTACTTCGCCGGCAAAGAAGAAATACTCGCCTTCCTCCTCGAAGACGCCCTACAACACGTCGCGCACGAGGTCACCGCGATCGTCGAGGCAGACGGCGCCGCCGCCCAACGCCTGCACGACGTCATCAGTGCCCAACTGCGCGTGATGGCCCAGCGGCCCGCTGTCTGTCGCGCCCTCATAGGAGAACTGGGCCGCGCCGCCCGCATGCCCGCCATCGCCAACATGATCAGCACCGCCTACTTCGAACCCGTCGAGACCTTGCTTCGCGCGGGCGCTAACGACCGTTCACTCGAGGCTCTCGACAACCCCAGAGCTGCCGCCATCGCGCTATTCGGTGCAGTCACCACCAGCGCACTGACCTACCTAATCACCGACGATACGCTCGACGAAGATCTAATCGCACGAACAATCCACGACGTCGTGTTTACCGGCATACGGCCACGCTAGCTCCCCCCGCAGACCAATCTGCGACCACGCCTGTGCTCGATAGTCAACGACTTTGAGCATTTCTGAACATCTCCTACCCCAACAGCTCACCCCCAGAACGCCCGCGTCCGATGGAGGTGCGCGGCCGGCGAGATCCGGGCACCTGACCAGTGCAGCCAGAACGTCGGACCCGAAAACCGCTAGCCCACCACGGCAATACCGCAGGTTTCGAATACGACCACTCCACCAGCACAGTGCCAACACACGACTTACACACCGCCCCTTGGTGTTTCGTGCACTGTGCAAAGTCTCGATGGTCGTCGCACACCAACCATGCGCCCGCACACGACGGGTCAAGTAGCCCGTGGCCGCGGGCAAAATTAGCGTCAGACGGGGGACTTGCCAGGGCTACGGAGGCGTGGCACAGCCTCGAAGCATCCAGGTCTCGAATGGCTCCGCCGGGCGGCGGCCGCAATAGTCAGATATGGCCAATCCGACCCGCGTCTCGGCAACGTGGGATGTCCACATCGCGATATTCGGTATCGCCGGTGGATCCTCACCCGAAGGCTGTCCCCGACGGCCTTCCGTTGTGTGGGCCACAGCCGCGAACCTCCGCGACCGGGCTTCCTTGGAGGCGCCGGGGGAGACCTCGACGTGATGGACGCTCTACGTCTTGACGTCGGGATCGTCTGTGTCACGCTGCGGGTTGGAAAGTCCTGGCGCGGGTGTATTTGATTGAGCTGCTGGCGGATTCGCCCCAGTCGTGCCAGTACCAGCAGTGCCAGGCGCCTTTTTCGTAGTGGTGTCTGCTTCGGGTTCAATCGGGTCGCGCAGATCGATCATTTCGGTGCCAGCCTGGGGAGATATGGTCTTGGTCGTCCAGGTGGACTTGACCCTCGACGATTTGCCTTTGTGTTCGACGTGTACCTCGATGGCATCGGTTGCACTCGCCCCGCTGGTGAGTGTGAAGTAGACGCGAATCTTGGCTTTGCCGCCATCGAAGTTGATTGGCCCGGCACCAGTTTTGGAACGTCCGATTAATGGCAGCTTGGTGTTGGTGCCAGCTGCCATGAGTTCAACCGAATCGACTTGCGCGGCCCCGCTTCCCTCCTTGGCGAGGACGACTTCCACGAACCCGGTCTTGTCGAATTCGCTTGTCACCGTGATGTTGGCGCGGTTCTGACGGATGTAGAGGACGACCGGCACGCCGATTGCGGCCCCCAACGTGGCGGCGGCAATGATGACGCCCCAAATAATCCAGTCGATGCCGAACATCAGGGACACCCGCACGGAAATGACTGTGCGCCCGTTATGGGGTCCACCTCGATGCCTCTATGACACACCTCGCTGCACCCGACCACCTTGCATTGCAAGAGGCCGTTGAAGAATCGTCTGAGATGGCAGCGGTCGTCGTTGTCCTCCCACACGACCTCATACGGGCCCCTCGACGCAGTGCCCACGCGAAAATCGATCGCACCCTCGTCGTCATTGCGCGTGGCTCGATAGAACGACACCGCTTCAGGGTGACCCGGATCCGGGGTCAACAGGTAGTCACCGTTGACCAGCGGAACCGCCGTGTGCCAGATGGCCGCGATGCGCTCGCCCTGACCCCGCTCAACGATGCCCAGACCTGAGCGCGCCTGAGCCCACGATTCTGCGGTGAAAGACAATACGGTAGGGGTGTGGAGCGACGGATGATCCGCATCCGAGAACACGATATCTTGTAGCGAGGGTTCTTCCGCTAGACGCTGCGCGAGCTCGACACTCTCTTCGTCTTGAGCCAATTCATTTCGCACTCTTGGATCTAGCGGTGGCACGATCCCGGCGAGTTCGAGCACGAATGCTGCCATTGTTGCCGGCCACGCCGGCATGCCTACCCCCGTCATGGCACAAACGATAGGGCGATCGCCGCAGCATGGGGCGCATTTCGGCATTTTCGCAGCGGTGGTCAATTTCATTGATCAACGCTGCGCCCCTCGCGGTCCGCGGTGTCGGCGGACGGTGGCTACGGTCTCCACCTTGTCGTAGGGAGACGTTCCCAGGTCGCTGCTTCGACGAGGCCCACCGTGATGAGGAAGGGCACGAACATGCGTTGTTGGGCTTCGGGTTGGCGGGCCAAAGCAGGCTCCAATCCCCCGGCGGGGGAGCGGCTGCGCAGTAGGACCACAGGCAGGAGCGTTTGCTGGAAACGCCCGCCCGCTCGACCGCTCGCCCGGTTATCGGCCCTAGGAATTGACTCATCGAGTGAATCACAATGCGTTAGTGCCACACTCGCTGCATCACGTCGAAACCGGTTGCAAGAGCGTGCGATGCGTATGGCGGCGGATTATCGGGAATGTATAGTGGCGCTCGACTACGTTGAAGTACAACCGATTGCGCTATATGCGGTAGTTAACCAACAGTCGACGGGTTCCTGAGCCACCGAGTGGTGTGCGCCAGCCCGTCGAGTGCCTGGACCAGCTGTTGTGGGCGTGTCCCTGCTGCAAAACCCGCGAATGAAGTGGCATCATCTTTGCCGACTGGATAACTGATCAGCTGATGATTCTTCACTGTGGGTGAAGTTGAGGAGGCGTGGGTTGGCTCTGGCTGTCGTGCGGGACCTGAGGGAGCAGCGGGCACCGGCGACCGAGGATGAGCTCGCCGGCTTCGAGACCGATGTGCTGGCCGGATTCGTCCTTGCCCGGGCATCGGCCGGGTTGGTCGACTCGACCATCCGCAACGACGTGAATCACCTTGAGCTGATCCGGGACTGGTTCGGTCGGCCGCTGTGGGAGATCCAGCCTGCTGACGCCGACACCTACTTCGGCAAGGTGCTGCGTGATGCCCGGGCGTCGACTCGGACCGGGCGGGCGGCCGCGCTGACGGTGTACTTTCAGTTCCTCGAACTGCGTCACAAGGTCGAGTTGCACAATCTCAGCGGCCGGGTCATCGAGTGCCCGCTCGATGAGATCAACCGACCGCGGGCGTGGGTGGATCCGCAGCTGCGCATCCCGCCGACCGCCGACGAGGTGGAGCAGCTGTTCGCGGGGTGGCGCGGGGAGCTGGTCACCTGCCGCAAGTTCGCCCCGACCGCCCGAAACTACGCCGTGGCTCGCCTGGTGGCCGATGTCGGATTGCGGATCAACGAGGCGCGGATGCTCGACCTGGATGACGTGCGCTGGGAGCTGGGCCGGTTCGGCAAGCTGAACGTCCGTCATGGCAAGGGATCTCGTCGCAAAGGTCCCAAGCCGCGGGTAGTGCCACTGATCAACGGCGCCGACCGCAGCCTGCAGTGGTTCATCGAAGACGTGCTGGGCCTGTTCGATGTCGACCCGAAAAACCATGCTGCGCCGCTGTTTCCGTCCGAACGCAAGAACATCGACGGGACGTGTATGCGCGCGACCGCCGACGTCTATCGCCGCGCCCTGGCCGAGGCCACCGACCGATATCTGCCGAGGTGGTCGGGGAAGCTGACACCGCATGTGCTGCGGCATTTCTGCGCATCCCAGCTTTATCTGGCCGGTATGAACCTATTCGCGATCCAGGAACTATTAGGTCACGCCTGGACGGGCACAACGGCTCGGTATATCCACGTGCACGCCACCCACGTCGAAGATGCCTGGGTCACCGGGCAACGCCGGGTCGCCGATCGATGGAAAGGACTCGCTCGATGAAATGGAACCTGCGATTGGCCGCGGCCAATCGCGGCATCTGGAAGGCCAGCGAACTCCAGCGGATGCTCGCCGACCGCGGTCTGGTCATCAGCGCCGGCAAGATGTCGGGCCTGTGGTCGGGCAACCCCAACGCCATCAAACTGAACGACCTGGACGTCATCTGCGCCGTCCTCGGCTGCGGGGTCGACGAGTTGCTGATTCCCGAACCCGAAACCGTGGCAGCGGCCACGCCCGTCACCGACGACGAGTCAGCGGCGGTCGGTGAGGCCCGGTCGGTCACGCCGCGCACTCGCGCCGGCAGGTCGCTGCCGCCGCGATGAACTGCCTGCACTGCGGGACTGCGCTGCCTGCCAACAGTCGCCGCGACCAAAAATACTGCGGCAGAAGCTGTTCAAGAAGAGCGTCCTACCAACGCAGAAAGGCGGGACTGCCTGCTCGCCCGCCCCGGCGGCATCCAGCCTTGGAATCCGACGACCCCGTGCTCGCGGCCGCCGCGATACACGCCCGGGAACTCGGTGCCGCCCACGATTGGTGCGGTGAGACCACAAACCGATGCCTCGACGCCCTGCTCACCCTTCTGGCCGGTCGGCCCACCGGTGATCGCGTGCCGCTCACCGAGGTTCGAACCCGGCCGCATCGGCTCGCGTCCCGTCGCAGGCTCGTCGAAATCCTATCCCACTTCGACCTGCTGAAAGACGACACCGAACCTCCGATCCGTGCCTGGATCGACCGCGTCACCGCGGAACTTCCGCCAGGATTCGCCGAGCCGGCCCACCACTGGCTCCTTACCCTGTTGGTCGGCGGCGCACGTGCTCGCCCACGATCACCGAGGACGCTCTACAGCTACTTCGGCTCGGTCAAGCCCCTTCTCGCGCACTGGTCCACCTCCTACGAGCATCTCAGGGAGGTCACCAGGGCCGACGTCGACGCGGCGCTGCGGCCGTTTCAGGGAAACCAGCGCCACAATCTGATCAAGGCGCTGCGGTCGCTGTTCCGGCACGCCAAGAAGAATGCTCTGGTCTTCAGCAACCCAACAGCGGGTTTGAAGAGCCAACCAGTAGACCAGGACCTCCTGCCCATCACCGATGACGAGGTGCGCTCGATCGAACAGCTCGCCAGCGAACCGCTTGAACGCCTCGTCGTGGCGCTGAGCGTCGAACATGCCTGCCGCACAGCCGTTATACGCAAACTCACGCTCGACGACATCGACCTGCCGAACCGGCGGATCACCCTTGCCGGACACAACCAACGGCTCGGTGAGCTCACCCACATCGCGCTGAACACATGGCTCGACCACCGCCGGGACAGATGGCCCCACACTCCGAACCGGCACGTTCTACTCACGACGAAAACTGCATTGCGCACAACGCCGGTCAGTCAAAAATCGGTGAAACCATCGTTGAGCGACAATGGATTCACGATCGAACGCATCCGTGCCGACCGAATCCTTCACGAAGCGCTGACCGCAGGCCCGGACCCACTGCACCTGTCTCTCGTCTTCGGCATCTCCCACAACACCGCACGGCGCTACACCACCGTGGCCGAACGGCTGCTCAGCGACGAACTCGAGCAGCCGGTAGAACCGTAGTGCCACCCAACGCCGCCAGACTCAGGGCCCGCGAACCCGCCGCAGTTATGAACCTTCACAGCCGAAAGGCCGTGGGTTCCAACTGAAATCGCTTCAATCCGGCTGAACTCACGGGAAACTCACTGGTAACCCGCCATATTCGATTCGGTCGTATTGCCGCTTGACAGTGTCGGCGTCGTCTGAAAACTGACCCCGTGTCGACGCGGTGGTTTCTAGGTGCGGTCGCAACACTTCTCTAGATTCTGGAGGTTGTGTTGGCATCGTCGCGTCGGGTGAAGAAGGGGCCGGGACGTCGTCCGCAGTCGGCCAAGCGTCAGCGGTTCATGGAGTTGCGGGCTCGCGGGTGGAGCGTGCGGGCCGCGGCCCGCGAAGTCGGTGTGTCCCGGTCCGCTGCGACGAACTGGACACGCGGTTACAAGACCTACCGCAACGGCGTCGCGGTCGGGTTCGTCCCGCCGCTAGATCGACTAGCGGTCCGCCAGATCAGCACGCGATACCTGTCCCAGGACGAGCGCATCGAGATCGCCGATCTGCATCACTCAGGGCTGAGGGTGCGGACGATCGCCACCCGACTCGGTCGAGCGCCGTCGACGATTTCGAGGGAGCTACGGCGCAACGCACCAGCCGGCCGCGGATATCAGCCCTTCGATGCCCACCGGCGAGCCACCGCGCGACGAGCACGTCACCACCGCCGTCGGGTCGACACCAACGACCAGCTCGGTAACGCGGTCGCCGAGCTGCTTCTTCAGCGTTGGAGCCCCCAACAGATCAGCCGTCACCTCCGCCACCGCTTCCCCGATGATTCATCGATGTGGTTATGCCACGAAAGCATCTATCAAGCTGTCTATCAACCGAATTCACGTTTCATGCGGCCCTCGCGATTAGCGCCGCACCGACGCTCACCGCTGCGCACCGGTCGAGATCACCGCCGAGCGCATCACCGCCAGAGTTGCCGGCGGCCGCGGTTCCAGCAGCCGATGCTCACCATCCACGACCGGTCCTTCTCGGCTGTCGACCGGTCTGAAGCCGGCCACTGGGAAGGCGACCTTGTGCGCCACGAGGCGCTGTGTGACCGAGCGGAGGTGAGAGACCTGCGCCGTTGTGCTGTCGCAGCAGCGTAACGAAGCTGGGGGCAGCCTGGACCGGGAGACGCCGGCGAGGGTGGTAAGCAGCCCCGACAACGACGGGACAGGCCGGCACTACCGGATGGCCTGGGTCCGGCAAGCATGAGGAGAAGGTGTACGCGAGGAACCAGTGTTTTAACGCCTCTCAAGTCTCCCGCCAGCTCTAACCCGGTGGATTCGGGCTGGTCTGCGATGCGCACCAACACCACTGGCGTCTCGGTGTTGGGAACTCCGGCTGCGGTTTAGGTCGCTGCCGCTGGAGGCCACGGTGAATGCCTGCGGCGTAGCCGTGGCGATATCGCAGGGGCATAGCTGGGCACCTCCCTCCTCGAGCGGTCAGCAGTGAACGTGGGAACCATCGCGAGGCTCCCGTGTCGTCGTCCTCAGCCGAGGGCGCCGAATCCGGGTTGACGCGTCGTCTGTCGATGGCCACGCGGTGGGGCGGAGGGGCCGTAGTAGTCCGAGCGGGGGAAAGCCTCGTGCATGGCGAAGGGCCCCAGCGGAATTGATGCAGCGAACACGACACGAACGGAGGCACTGGTGAATACCGGTGAGCTGTCATGGCCCGATCCCGATCAGGCGGCATGGCAGGTACGACAGATGCAACGCAAGCTGCACCACTGGGCGGTCGAAGATTCCGACCGCCGCTTTGATGATGTGTTCAACCTCGTCCACCACCCGGACTTTCTCACCGTCGCGTGGGAACGGGTGCGGGGCAACAAGGGCGCACGCTCAGCCGGTGTCGACCGGCTGACTCCTGCGTCCATAACCGGAGATGCCGAGACGGTGGCGTTCCTGAGCCACGTTCGAACCGAACTGAAGGCACGGACATTTGCTCCACTTCCGGTGCGGGAGATACTCATTCCCAAACCAGGGAGCAGCAAACTCAGGCGGCTCGGTATTCCCACGGCGATGGACCGCACGGTTCAAGCGTCGTTGCTGTTGGTGTTGGAGCCGATCTTCGAGGCGGATTTCGAGCCGGTCAGTTACGGTTTCCGTCCCCGACGTCGCGCTCAGGACGCGATCGCCGAGATACATGCTTTGGGGACCCGGAACTATCACTGGGTCTTCGAGGCTGACATCGCGGCGTGTTTCGACGAACTGGCTCACTCCGCCATCATGGAACGAGTACGCACGCGGATCGTCGACAAGCGGGTCCTGGCCCTGATCAAGGCATTCCTGAAGGCGGGCATCATGTCTGGCGACGGAACGGTCAGGGAATCTGATACCGGCACACCCCAGGGTGGCATACTCTCACCGCTGCTGGCCAACATCGCTCTGACGGTGTTGGACGCACATTTCCGTGTGAAATGGGATGCCCATCGGACATCTCAGCGGCGAGATGCCCATCGCAAACGTGGCGGGGCCACCTATCGGATCGTCCGCTATGCCGACGATTTCGTGATCATGGTGGCCGGAACCAAAGCGCACGCGGACGCATTATGGGACGAAGTCGCGGATGTCATTGCCCCACTGGGGCTACGGCTATCCGTGGAGAAGACCCAGGTATGCCACCTCGACGAGGGGTTCGACTTTCTCGGATTCCGCATCCAGCGGCGCCGCAAGAAGGGCACGAACAAGGCAGCTGTCTACACCTACCCGTCGAAGAAGGCGCTGCTTTCGATCATGACGAAGGTGCGGGCGCTGACCAAGAAGGCACGTCATCATGGCCTTGCTGATCTCCTCGGACGCCTCAACCCGGTGCTCCGAGGATGGTGTGCGTATTTCCGTCACGGTGTGTCGAAGGCAACCTTCGGATACCTCGATTCCTTTGCCTGGCATCGGGTCACCCAGTGGCTGCTCAAACGGCACAAGCGGATCACGTGGGCGGAGCTCTACCGGCGGTTCCTGACCGGAAGGCCAGGCAATCGTCCGCAAGAGAATGGGATCGTCATGTTCGATACCACCACCGTTCCGATCACTCGGTATCGGTGGCGGGCGAGCAACATCCCCACACCGTGGACCAGCACAGCGGCGACCTCGGTCCCCGCATAACGGTGGCAGTCCGTGGAGCGCCGGATGCGACGAGAGTCGCACGTCCGGTGCGGAGGGCGGGCCGGGGAAACGGGCCAGGAGCAATCCCGGCACCGCGCCCCGGTCCGACCCCTACATCATCGGTAATAACCACCTCTCGGCGATCGGCACTCTGGTCGAACGCCAGACCCGGATGCTGCGGTTGGTGCATCTGCCTCGCAGTGACGCCGACTCCCTGCACGCGGCCTTGGTGGCCCGCATGAAGGATCTGCCACCCACGCTGATGCGGTCGATCACCTGGGACCAGGGCACCGAGATGGCGCGCCACCTTGCCACCACCGACAAGCTCGGCGCGCCCGTCTACTTCTGCGACTCCAGATCACCCTGGCAACGCGGCACGAACGAGAACACCAACGGACTGCTGCGCGACTACTTCCCGAAGGGCGTCACCCTCATCAGCCACCCGCCGGAGCAGTTGTTGGCCGTCGAACACGAACTCAACCATCGCCCCCGCATGGTCCTCCAAGACCGTTGCCCCGCCGATCTATTCGCTGCCCTGTTAGTCTCGAGTGATCCGTCGGTGTTGCGACGTTGAGTAGAACCCACCCCGTCGAAAAGGGGTCAATTTTCGGCCGCCGTTGACAGCGGTTGTGCTAAGTAGTTGGGTGAGGGCGAATCGCTCTACACCCGAGTCGATTCCAGCCAATCTTTGACGTCATCCAGTAACCATCGACGGTGCCGATCGCTAAGCCTGAGGTGATGTGGACCAGGCGCATCAATCCCACGTTCCCGCCTGGCCGCCCATTCATGCAGCGTTGAGACCGGAACTCCGGTCATCGCTCGAACTTCATGAGCGGTGAGCATGACCGACGCATTTTCTATCGTCATCGTCTCCAACCCCAGTTGCGTCCAGCAGAGTGGTGTACGAGCCGGTGATGACCGGCGTGTCGTAGCCGGATGAATGAAGGTCATCGCGTGATTCTTCGAGGGACCGACCAAAGTCACTCGAGCAAAGGAATCAACGCGATGACCATTGCCCACGATATCGACCTGTCTGCCGTGCTGGCCGAACGACTCACCACCACGCACCCTGATGTGCTGCGCGAGTTGTTGGCCGCCTTCATTCACGCCCTGATGGGCGCCGAAGCCGACGCGGTGTGCGGTGCCGGCTACGGCCAGCGCAGCAGCGAGCGCACCAATTCCCGCAACGGGTATCGGCACCGCGAGTTTGACACCCGCGCAGGCACATTGGATCTGGCGATTCCCAAGCTAAGGCAAGGTTCGTACTTCCCGGACTGGCTGCTGGAACGGCGCAAACGCGCCGAGCGGGCCCTGACCACGGTGGTGGCTACCTGCTACCTGCTGGGCGTTTCGACGCGGCGGATGGACAAACTCGTCGAGACTCTGGGCATCACCAGCTTGTCGAAGTCCCAGGTCAGCGTGATGGCCAAAGAGCTCGACGCCGCGGTCGAGGCGTTCCGGACCCGGCCACTGGATGCAGGCCCGTACACGTTCATGGCTGCTGACGCCCTGGTGCTCAAGGTTCGCGAAGCAGGCCGGGTGGTCAACGTGCACGCGCTGATCGCCACCGGGGTCAACGCCGAGGGCTACCGCGAAATCCTGGGCATCGACGTCACCACCGCCGAGGACGGGGCCGGCTGGCTGACCTTCCTGCGGTCGCTGACCGCCCGCGGCCTATCAGGGGTCCGTCTGGTCACTTCCGACGCCCACGCCGGTCTGGTGGCCGCGATCGGCGCCACCCTGCCTGGGGCATCGTGGCAACGGTGTCGCACCCACTACGCCACCAACCTGATGGCCATCACTCCGAAATCATCGTGGCCGTGGGTACGCACACTACTGCATTCGGTCTTCGATCAACCTGACGCCGGTTCCGTTGCAGCCCAATATGACCGCATCATCGACGCACTGGCCGACAAGCTCCCCAAGGTCGCCGACCACCTCGAAGACGCCCGCGCCGACCTGCTCGCCTTCACCGCCTTCCCCAAACAAATTTGGCGGCAGATCTGGTCCAACAACCCACTATCCGTTAACCGGCTCTCCGGGGACACGGTTCGGGCTGCAGCGTGAGGTTCACGCACAAGCGCTGAGCACGGATGGATGCTGTCTGCATCTCGGTGGGGGAAGGCGGAGCGGCGATGCGGGTACTCAAGAGCGACAGCGGATATGTCCTGGAGGGCGACTGGGACGGGCAGGACGCGGTGAACGCGTTTCTCAACCATTTGGCGGGACGGGGGTTCAGCGCGGCCACGGTGCGGGCCTACGCATTCGACGTCGCCAATTTGAGCCGGTTCCTCGTCCAGCAAGCGGTCGGGCTCGCCGCGGTCGATGCGCCGTTGGTGTTCGACTGGATCGACTGGCAAGGCGTCCGCCGAACGGACCAGCCCACCGGCGGTCACCGCTCGTCGACCCCGCCGGCAGCTTCGACGGTGAACCGCCGGGTCGCGGCAGTGCGCGCGTTATTCGAGTATCTGGTGATGACCGGTGTCTGCACCGACAATCCGGTGCCGTCGCCGCGGCGGGGACAGGGGCTGCGCCAGTCGCAGCGGGGGTTGCTCGGTCATCTGGGTCCCGGGCGTGCACGCAGTGGCGGTAGGTTGGTGCGTCAGCCGCAGCGTCTTCCGGAATCGTTGTCCACCAACGATGTCGACGCGTTCCTGGCGACACTGGCAACGCACCGGGACCGGGCGATGGTGCTGGTGATGCTACTCGGAGGGCTGCGTTCGGCCGAGGCGCGTGGCCTGCTGCTCGCCGACGTCGATATGGGCCGGCGCCGGCTTCGGGTGATCGGCAAGGGCGGCAAGGAACGTCATGTCCCGGTCGATGCGGCGTTCTTCACCGAGCTCGCCGCCTACCTGCGATGGGAGCGGCCGCCGGGGTTGGCGACGCCGCAGTGCTTCGTAGTGCTGCGCGGCCCGACGACCGGTGCACCGGTCAGCGAGGCCGGGCTGCGCAGCCTGTTCCGTCGGCACCGGGAGACCTCTGGCGCCACAAGAGTCCGCCCGCACCGTTTACGGCATACCTACGGCACCGAATTGTCGGCGGCCGGAATCGATCTGCTGGCGTTGCGGGCGTTGATGGGGCATGTCTCGCCGGAGACCACGGCCCGCTACGTGCATTTGTCGATCGAGCAGCTCGCCGCCGAATACGGTGCTGCTCGTGCGACGTTGGCCGGAGCCCGGCAGTGACCACGGTGTTGGTCGGCCAACCCGTAGGCGCCGACGAGGTGGTGGCGGATTATCTCGACCACGTCGCCACCCTGGGTTTGAGCGGGCGGGCGGTACGCGACCGGATTCGGATCGCTCGCGACTTCACCGCACGCCACCGCGACCTGCACGCCTGGATGACGCTGCCGGCAGCCGAGCGGATCGCCGAGATACGGGACACCGGGGCGTGGCCGCTGATCTGTCACACGATCGGCACCGGCCGGTTACGGCTGGACGTCGAGCTGGCCGCGGTCAAACAGTTGACCGGGCTGGGCCGCGCAGTGGAGGACCGGGATCCGAGCGGATTCGCCGCGTTGCGGAATGCGGGAATTCGGTTGGGCTGGAGGAGTTCCTGGGTCGAGACGGTCCTCGGCGAATGTCTGGCGGTAGTGCTGGCACACCACGGCGGAATGGTCGCCGACCTGACCGGCGACGCGCTCGACGACTTCGACGCCGCGCTGTCACGTACCGTGGTGCCGCCATCGTCGCGGCGGGCATACAGGGGGCGGCTGGCCAGCCTGCGGCAGCTGTTGTTCGAGACCGCGGTCATCGACACCGCGCCGAAACGCCGGCGGTGGGCCCGTAGCCTCGAGCAGCGCTTCACCGAGGTGGAGATGCCCGACCCGATCCGTCAGACGTTGCTGCGCTACATCGGCGTGCGCGCGGCGGTGCTGCGGCCCAAATCGGTCGAGTCGCTGATCAACGACCTGCTGCCCTTCGCCGAATACCTCACCGCTCACCATCCCGACGTCATCAGCCTGCGTGAACTCGACCGGAGCTGCATCGAGGGCTACCTGAAATGGAATCGCACCCGGGGCTGGCGTGGTCAGCGCGCCGCCGCGGGCGCCGGGCGCACCGTCTCGGCCGCGGTGGCCCAGTCGGCAGTGCTCAGTCTGCGCAACCTGCTCGACGACATCACCGCCTGGGGCTGGGCGCAGGCCCCACCACGGCGGTTGGTATTCGCCGCCGACGTCCCCAAACTCGACCAGCCGTTGCCACGCGCGCTAGCACCCGATGTGGACGCGGCAGTGATGAACGCCGTTGCCCACCTGCAGGATCCGTTCGCCCGCATCGGCCTGACCGTGCTGCGTGGTGCCGGCCTGCGGGCGGGGGAACTGCTCGACCTCGAACTGGGCAGCATCATCGACTACGGACCGGCCGGAACCTGGCTGAAGGTGCCACTGGGCAAGCTCGCCACCGAACGCATGGTCCCGCTCTCCGCCGCGACCCTCGCCGCGCTCGACGAGTGGGTCGCCCTCCGCGGCACGCACCGGCCGCTGCCGCACCCACGCACCGGCGTGCTCACCGACTTTCTGTTCACCCGGCACGGACGCCGCCTGGGCTACACCCGGCTGCGCAACGGGCTGCTCACCGCCGCTGAATCCGCCGGGTTGCACCGTCCCGACGGCGGCGTCCTGATGGTCACTCCACATCAGTTGCGCCACACCTGGGCCACCGAACTCGCCAACGCCGGGATGAGTCTGCAGGCCTTGATGTCCTTACTCGGGCACGTCACTCCACAAATGACGATCCGCTACGCCACCCTGGCCTCGCCCACCCTGCGCGCGGCCTACGACGAAGCGATGGGCAAGATGCGCCGCCAGTTCACCCTCACCCCGGTCGGCAAACCGATCCTGCCCGACAAGGTCGGCTGGCTGCACAGTGAAATGCTGAAAACCCGCGTTGCACACGGATACTGCGCTCGCCACGAATCCGCGGGCGCGTGCCCTTATGCCAACATCTGCGAAACCTGCGACAACTACGTCACCGCCCCCGAATTCCGCGACACGCTCACCGACCAACTCGCCGACGTCCAGGCCCTCAGAACCGACGCCGAGTGCCGCGGCTGGACCGACGAAGCCGCCCGCCACGACCGCGTCGCCCACGCCCTTACCGACCACCTCCAGCGCCTCGATCGATGAACATCCCACCCCGACGGGTTGACCCGCCCCCGAGGGCCGGATAAAAGAACGACTCAACAAGGAAATCCGCCGGCGCACCGACGTCGTCGGAATCTTCCCCGACCGCAACGCCCTAATCCGCCTCGTCGGCGCGGTGCTGGCCGAACAACACGACGAATGGGCCGAATCCCGCCGCTACCTCGGCCTCGACGTCCTCAGCAAATCCCGCGCCGACCACACGCCATCAACAGAACAGGAGGACACCCCGGCGGCACTGACCGCCTAAACCACCAAGTCGAAGAATCACACGACGACGTCGTACACCACGTCCCTGGACTTGACCCCAACCCCGTCTCCCGCCGTTGGTACTGGCCGGCAGGTCATACCGAGATCATGAGGCATAGTTTTCGATTCCCGCTACCAGCAGTGCGACATTCGATCGGAAATGCACCGTCGAGTGCGGTCAGGGGGTCGAATCTGCGAGACCGGCTTTAGGAGAGCGGTCAAGCCCTTCTGGTTGAGGTCCAGAAGGGGTGTCTGAGCTGGTCATATAGCGCCATCGCACACCAAGCGAAACCACCGCGTGCCGACCAGTGCAGATAGCGGGTTTCAGGCTGCTGTGGTACGGGTCTCGTTGGCATAAGTGTGTCGTAGCGCGTGAACGAGCGCACCCGACCGTTTCCCGGATCGGACAGGTGGTTGTGGTGAGTGGTGCGGATCGGTGCGGATGTGTTGCATTGGTAGGCAGTCGATTTGGCGACAAAGGGTGCGGACAAATGGGGACACAGATGATGTTGGTCAGGATGGTAGAGCACGACGATGGGTGCGTCCTATGGTTCCCACGTGGTGAACATCAATTCGAAATCGGCAGCGCGCAAGCGTGTCCGGGAGGCGCAGAACAAGGCCAACGAGGCACGTCTGGAGCGTGAGCGTCAAAATGTCGATGACGCTGCGTCGTTCCTCGTCGAGCTTGGGCGGCTGGCCGCCGTCGACGAGTGGGAGCGCAACCGTATCCTCGAGATACACGCAGAGGGAGAGCGGCGCCGTCACGAACACCGCCAGGCCGGCGCGACAGCGTTGGCCCGGATGCAAGGCCGCGGTGAAAGCCTCACTGCGATCGCTGAACTGGCGGGAGTCAAAGTCGGTGAGGTAGCACACATCTCGGCTGGGCTCAATCCGGGACGTGTGTCGCCAAGTGACTCATCCTGTGCATCAACGGGTTTCGGATCGCGGAGCGCATGACCCGATTTGACTCTGCGGGCGGACTCGCCGGTCTCGGCTCCGACGACCAGCACCGCATCGCTGATACCGCGCACAATGTCCCCACCAAGGACCTCGACGAGGTATTGCGGTGTATTGCCGCCAATCGGGCAGCTGATGCGACGCCGGGGCGCCAGCCCAACCGCTTCGGCAATTCTCGACGCGGGATTGTCACGCGGAATCATCAGAATGCCCGGTGTCGCCACCGTATCGATCCGATGCCCGATCGCAGCGCCCGCGTCTTGCAATGCTCGACGCGCGGCTTCGCAAGCCAAATCGATGGGATCGACGACGCTGTCGCCGCGGTGCGTGATCTCACCGACCGCGACGACAACGGGAGTGCGGGGCGGAATCGCCAACGGTCAGGTCACGTTCATCGTCGGCACCTTTGTTGCGACATATTTGCGATATTGTCACATAAGTAGCCATGCGACAACCGGTTGGGTCGTTAATTCACGATCGGTCCGAGGCTGCATACTTGCTTCGTGACGAAGAAATCGTTGCGCTGGGGCACGGCACCTCCCACGACCCGCGACGTCGCCCGAGACCTCCTGCTCGATGCCGCCGAAGCGTGCCTGGAGGGCAAGGGGCTGCCGGGCACCACCATGGAGGACATCGCCAGACAGGCGGGGGTGTCGCGCGCCACGGTGTACCGCTACTTTCCAAGTCGTGAATCCGTCGTTTCCGGTGTCATCCTGCGTGCGGCCGAACGCTACCTAGACCGCATGCGTCGACGGATCGCAGTACATCGCGATTTGGGCACGGCAATACTCGATTTCGTCGAGGTCACGGTACGCGCCGCTCATCGCGAGCCGACAATCGGATTGCTGTTCGGCAGTGACGAGGAACTCGCCGGCGTGGGGTTGGCCAAGGGAACGTCGGTGGCTTTGTTTGAACTCGTGGCCGAGTTCCTTCGACCTGTCTTCGCTGCGCACTGGGACCAACTCGAGCCCGGGGTGTCGGTCGACGATGCCGCCGAATGGATCCTGCGAACCGTCCTCAGCCTGCTGTCGGTCCGCGGCCCCAGACACCGCAGCCCCGAAGGCCTCGATGCCTTTTTACGCCGATTCCTGCTTCCAGCTCTGCTCACCAACACCCAGCCTTGCGTCGATGCAACAAGTGCAGAGTAGTGTCTCAAACCATCGCATCGATATCCGTGGATGAGAAGGGGCGCTAACCATGGAGTTCGCGCAGTTCAATCAGCAGATCGCCAAGGAATTGCAGAACGCGGCGGCAACCACGGGAGGACTCTCCAAATACCTGGATTTTCGCCACACCGAGTTCGCCGCCGGGCGGCTGGTTGTGCAGATGGATGCTCGGGACGACCTTTTGACTCCGTTCGGCAATCTGCACGGCGGATGCCTGTCAGCAATGGTCGACCACTGCTTGGGCGTGGTGTTTTACCCGGTGATCCCCGCTGGATCGTGGGTCGCCACAACCGAATTCAAGCTGAACTTGCTGCAGCCCGTGTCAAGCGGAGTATGCGTCGCCGTCACCGAGATCATCGCGCTGGGCAAGCGCAGCGGTGTCGCCAGAATCGACATCACCAACGACGGGCGCGCGGTATGTGCCGCCCAAGGAACAGTGACCGTCGTTAGCCCTAGGGGGAATTCCTCGTGATGAAAAGGACCGATGGTATTGTCGTCCGACTTCACAACGGCGAGCGCACCCGATGACCGTTACGCTCGAGCGATTCCGCACCACAGACGGCGTCACCCTCACGGCGGATTGCTACCGGCACGACGCTGCCCGCGCCGTTGTGCTGCTCCTGCACGGCGGTGGTCAAAACCGACACGCCTGGGCGACCACAGCGCGCCGCTTGCACGCTCGTGGGTACACGGTCGTCGCGTATGACGCCCGAGGTCACGGCGACAGCGCGTGGGACCCTACCGGAAGATACGACCTCGGACGGCTAGCGTCCGATCTGCTGGCCGTGCGTGAACACGCGAGCACCGACCGCCCGCCGGCCGTCGTCGGCGCATCCTTGGGCGGCATGACCGTCCTGGGCACGCACTTGCTGGCGCCCGCCGACCTGTGGGGAGCCGTCGTCCTGGTCGACATCACTCCGCGAATGGAGTTTCACGGAGCACGCCGCGTCGTGTCGTTCATGGCCGCCCATCCTGACGGGTTCAGCACGCTCGACGACGCCGCGGACGTCATTGCCGAATACAACAGACATCGCACTCGGCCCAAGAACCCGGACGGACTCCGTAAAGTCTTGCGGCAACGCGACGATGGTCGGTGGATCTGGCGATGGGATCCGGCCTTCATCACTTCCAACTTCCAGTTTCTGCAAGGTGACCCCGCGACTGGTGCCGAAAAGTTCGACGCGATCAGCGAACTGCTTGTTGAAGGGGCCCGCCGCGTGCAGGCACCCACTCTTCTGGTGCGCGGCGTCCTTTCAGATGTGACATCGCAGCAGTCGGTCGACGAATTCCTCAAGGTCGTACCGCACGCCCAAGCGGTGGACGTCTCCGGCACCGGCCACATGGTCGCAGGCGACGACAACGATGCCTTCACCGCAGCCGTCGCCGGATTTCTCGACCGCACGATAAGCACTTCAGCGTGAAAAGCTCTGGGCTATCTGGCGCAGCCCGGGCTGGCCGCGCCAAAATCATGGCCGAGCTCGGCATCAAGGGGATCAGTCCGCGGAGGTTTAAGACCACCACGGTGGTCGATCCGGCCTCGTTTCCGCCGGATCTGATCGGCCAGCGCTTTGATAAGGGCCGACTCGACGCGGTGTGGTCCTCGGATATCGAGCGCCGTGAGGCGCTGTTCAACCGAACGGAGGTGAGAGACCACCGTCGCCGAGCCATCGCAGTGGCCCGGTAGAAGCTGGGGGCAGCCTGATCTAAAGAGACTTTGGTGAGGGTGGGAAGCAGCCCCGACAACGCCGGGACGGCCTGGTACTGCCAGACGGGTCGGGTCCGGCTAGCGAGACGGGAAGGTGTACGCGAGGAACCAGCGGCTGAACGCCTCTTAAGAGAAGACCACCAGCTCCAACCTGGCGGATGCGGGCTGGGCAGCGACGCGCACCCGCCCTGAGGGCGGGGAACTCGTGGGCCGGTTGATGTCGCCGGTTCGGGAGGTCACGGTGAAGGACTGCGGCGTAGCCGTGACGAGGTCGCAGGGGCATAGCTGGACACCTCACCCGTCAAACGGTTGACAGTGAACACGGGAACCACCGCGCCGGTCCCCGGTCAGATCCGGCAGCCAGCCGGGCTGGAGGGGTAGGCAGTCGTCGGCTGATGCCGGTGTGGTGGGGCGGAGGAGCCGTAGTAGTCCGAGGCCGGGAAAGCCGGTCGCATGGCAAAGGGCTCCAGCGGGTTCGCGGCGAGTACGCAGACTGTGGAGGTCACTTGTGAATACGAGTGCTTTGTGGCCCGACCCGGACACGGCCGAGCTGCGGGTACGCAGGATGCAACGCAAACTGCACCATTGGGCGGTTGATGAAAGCGACCGCTGTTTCGATGATTTGTACAACCTCGTTTATGACCCCGCATTCCTCACCCTCGCGTGGGAGCGGGTGCGGACGAACAAGGGTGCGCGCTCAGCCGGTGCCGATGGGACCGCACCGCGGTCTGTCGGTGCGGCAGAGGCGGTCGGACTGCTTCAGCGGCTCCGCGAGGAACTCAAGGAGCGGATATTCCGGCCGGATCCGGTGCGGGAGGTGATGATCCCGAAGGCGAACGGCAAGCTCCGCCGCCTGGGTATCGCGACCGTCGCCGACCGGGTCGTGCAAGCTTCGCTGAAGCTGGTGCTGGAGCCCATTTTCGAGGCGGACTTTCATCCGTGCGCATATGGGTTCCGGCCGGGCAGGCGAGCCCAGGACGCCATCGCTGAGATCCATCACCTCGCCAGCGGCTCACGGGCCTATCACTGGGTTTTCGAGGGAGACATCACGGCGTGCTTCGATGAAATCTCGCATTCGGCCCTTATGGGCCGGGTGCGGCGACGTGTCGGGGACAAACGCGTTCTGGCCCTGGTGAAGTCGTTCCTCAAAGCCGGGATTCTCTCGAAAGATCTCGGCTACCGGGACACCATCACCGGCACTCCGCAAGGCGGAATCCTCTCACCACTGCTCAGCAATGTCGCCCTGTCCGTTCTCGACGAGCACTTCGCCGCGAAGTGGAAGGCGCTCGGCCCGGAATGGACACGTGCCAAGCATCGACGCGCCGGAGTTCCGACCATGAAAATCGTCCGCTACGCAGACGATTTCTGTGTCATGGTCCACGGCACTCGCGCTGATGCCGAAGCGCTTTGGGACGAGATCGCAGCAGTGCTCGCGCCGATGGGCCTGCGCCTGTCGGTCGAGAAGAGCAGGATCTGCCACGTCGACGAGGGGTTCGAGTTCCTCGGCTTCCGCATCCAACGGCAGATCAAAAGGGGCACGACCAAGCACTACGTCTACACCTGGCCGTCGAAGAAGGCACTTATGTCCATCACCGACAAAGTCAGGAATCTGACGCGGCGACACAAACATCGAACGCTCGCTGATCTGCTGCGCCAACTCAACCCCGTCCTGCGGGGATGGTGCAATTACTTCCAGCACGGGGTGTCCAAACGCACCTTCGACTACCTCGACCACTTCACATGGTGGCGGGTGGTGACTTGGATGCGCAAACGGCACCACGGGCTGGCGTGGGGCGTCTTCCATCGACGGTTCCTGCCCAATTGGCAAATCCGCGAAGGCAAGACGGCGATGTTTCGGCCGCAGAAGGTAGAGGTCACCCGATACCGCTACCGGGGCACGAAAATCATCACCCCTTGGACAGCGAGGCCGACGGACATCACTGCACCAGTGGCCTGAATCCGTGGAGAGCCCGTTGCGGAGAAATTCGCTCGGCGGGTTCGGAGGGCGGGCCGGGGAAACGGATCGGTAGAAATGCCGACACCGCGCCCCGGTCCGACCCCTACACCTATCTGGGCTGCGGGGAGGGCGACATGTTCTTGTGCGCGATCCGCGACGAGCACTCGCGGCGGGCACTGGGTTGGGCTGTGGATGATCACATGCGCACCGAGTTGGTCACCGTGGCCGTGCAGCGGGGGGTGTTCGCGCGCGGTGGGCGCTGCGCGGGTAATGCTGGGACAACGTCGGCGCCGAGTCGCTGTGGTCGAGTTTCAAACAGGAATGCTACTACCGGCACACCCTACGCGACCAAAGCGGAATTGATTGCAGGAGTTGACAATTGGATGAACTTCTACAATAATCAACCAAGGCATTAAGCGATCGGGACGCGCTCACCTATCGACTACGAGCGGACGCTGAACCCTGTCGCGGAAGCAAGTTATCCGTGTCCATTTTTTCAGGGGAACCCCAGACTTCGATCGCGACGTTGGCATCAGCTCGAAGCGTGGCGGTCGCCAAGCCGATGTCGCGAGTTCCACCGGATGATGACAGTGCCATGGTGAGAAGTAGCGGAACCCGGACAGCCAAACCGGCGAAGTGCATTGTTGTCGGCGTGGTCCTCGATAGCCCCGACGGAACACTTGTGCAAGACGCATATCCTGCTCACCATGCCAACAGAGTCCGTTCGCCTCTCGTTTCGCCGGCATATGCGTGAGCAAGTCTTGAGGGCTGCCCGGACCCTCACTATCGAGAAGGGCTGGGATCGCGTTCGCATGGGTGAAGTCGCAGAGCTTGTCGGCGTGTCCCGCCCGACGCTCTACAAGGAGTTCACCGATAAGCAGGGACTGGGCGACGCGCTGGTTGTGGCCGAAGGCGAACGCTTCTTGAATGGCATTCACGCAGTTTTGGCACAACACGCCGGAGACGTCGGCGGGGGCATCACCGCTGCGGTGTCGTACACACTGAAGGAAGCGGAAGCGAGCCCGCTCTTGAAGGCGGTGCTGACATCGAACCGGCCTACGGACAGGACGGTCGCTGAGTCAACCGGTATGTTGCCGCTCCTGCCGACCTCTGCGTCGCTACTGGAGCTGTCCTCGGCAGCCCTCGTGACCTGGTTCAACGAGCACTTTTCAGGCCTGGACGCCAATGACGTCAATGATGTCGCCGATGCACTGGTAAGGCTGACGGTGAGTCACGTCGTGCTTCCGACCGCCGACGCCGAGACGACCGGGGAGCGCATCTCGCGGATCGCACTTCGCTATTTGGGCGTTCATTCCTCCGCAGGCGAGGCGCGTTAACACTAAGGATTTTATGTTCAAATGTTGACTCTGAAGGAATAATTGTAAACACTTGGAGTGGGGCCGCACGAACCTTAGGAGATTCTCATGATTGCCAGCACGACGTCCGCACTGAAAACGTCGGCGGAGCGGCGTTCAGCACGTCCATATGATTCTGCCGACTTGTCCTCGACTGCATTTTGGGCCGGCACCGCCGCCGACCGGGAGAAGACATACGCCGAACTGCGCAAACGTGCTCCCATCAGCTGGCACCCGCGAGTCGAGCACACCATGATCGACGACGGGAACGACCGGGGCTTTTGGGCTGTGGTTACGCATCCGTTGCTTGTCGAGGCGACCCGGCGACACGACGATTTCCTGTCAGGTCAGGGCATTGTCATGGAGTCGATCCCGCAGGAATTGCTCGACACCGCTCAAGGCTTCATTGCGATGGATCCGCCGCGTCATACCAAGATTCGACGATTGCTGGCATCCGCATTCACGCCGAAGCAGATGCGACTGATCCACCATCAGATCGAGGCCAACGCGAAGCGCGTCGTCGACGACCTGGCTCCACAGGGCAAGGCCGACTTCGTCGACGAATGCGCGGCGTTGCTGCCGATGCACAACATCTTCGACATGATGGGCGTGCCGGACTCGATGCGCCGCGACATCGCGTGGGAATCACGGTATGCCGGTGGGTGGAGCGACCCCGAGGTGATGGGCGACGACCCAGTCATACCTCGCCTTTTCCAAGCGATGGGATTCCTAGGCGACGGCGCCCGCGAAATCATCGCTGCACGTCGCCGGCAGCCCGAAGACGACCTCATGACGAACCTCGTTCAGGCTGAAGTGGACGGTGAAAAACTCACCGAAGATGAGATCGTCTCGTTTTTCATACTTCTCACGATCGCTGGGAACGACACCACGCGCCAAAGCACCAGTCATGCGATGAAAGCCTTGACCGACTTTCCCGATCAACGAGCGTGGCTGATGGAGGATTTCGACGGACGAATCAAAGGAGCGGTCGAAGAGTTCGTCCGGTGGGCCACCCCGATCATGACCTTCCGCCGAACGGCAGCTCGCGACTGCGACCTGGGCGGACAACAGATCACCGAAGGTGACAAGGTCGTACTTTTTTACAGCTCGGCCAACTGGGACACCACAGTGTTCACCAACCCGGAAAAGTTCGATTTGTCACGGGACCCCAACCCGCACGTGAGCTTCGGAGGTGGAGGTATCCACCACTGCTTGGGCAATCAGCTGGCGCGGCAGCAACTCGCCGCGCTCTTCCGGGAATTGCTGCACCGCCTGCCTGATATTGAAGTCTGCGGGCCACCCAGCTATACCGTTAGCACTTTCTTCCACGGGGTGAATCATCTTCCCGTCCGCTTCACCCCGACTACGTGAGGCAGCGTGGCATGAAAATCACAGTCGACCGCGATCGATGCTCGTCAATCGGGATGTGTGAAGGCCTGGCTCCCGACTTCTTCGAGGTCAGTAACGATGGGAAACTCCACATCCTGAATCCTGGGCCACCCGAATGTCACAGGGCACTGATCGAAGATGCCGTGGCGAGTTGCCCCACAGGCGCGCTCGCGTTGCACGATTGACAGACTGGCAGCAGCGAGATCCGGTGCAGCTGTTCGGCACTGGCTTCCGGCCGGTCCACGATGACTGCTCCTCGTCCAACGGGCTCGCCGACATCGCTCAGGAGCACAACACAACGCAATGGAGCCGCAGTAGTGAGTACCTTTGGACTCTCTGTCCTAGCCCCTGACCTTGCCGCGATGAAGGTCACCGCCACCGCGGCCGACCAGGCCGGGTTCGACGCGGTGTGGGCATCGGAGTTCTATACCCGGTCGGGATCCATCTCGATGGCGGCAATGGCCACCTCGACTGACAGGTGTCGCATCGGGTCGTCGATTCTCTACGGCGTCGGACGCAGCCCGCTGGTCTTGGCGACCGAGGCGCGCGATCTCGACGAACTGTCCGGCGGTCGCATCGTGCTCGGCATCGGCAACGGCACCAAACGGATGATGAGCAACTGGCACAGCGTCGCCGATACCAGCGCCCCCGCCCTGCGCGTCGAGGAACTCGTACCCCTTATTCGGCGCATCTGGAACCTGCACGAGGGACCAGTCCGCCACGAAGGCCGCTTCTACCAGATGAATCTCATCCCCAGCGGCCCGGTAGACCCGCCTGCGCGCGATATTCCGATCATCACCGCCGCGGTGCGCCCGCGGATGTGCGAAGCCGCCGGCCGGGTCGCTGACGGGCTGGCCGGGCATCCGCTCTTCACGACCGCCTACGTGGAGGAAGTCGTGCGGCCCGCGGTGGCCAAGGGCGCCGCACGCACCGGGCGCGATCCCGACGACGTCGAGATTGTGTCAATGGTCATGTGCTCCATCCACGACGACCCGGAAATCGCCCGTCGCGAGGTCGCGCAACAGATCGCGTTCTACGCATCAGTCAGAACCTACCAACCGCTGCTCGACTTCTGCGGATTCGCCAAACAGGGTGCCGTTATCCGAGAAGCCTTCGCACGCGGTGACTTTGCGGCCATGTTCGACGCGGTGACGGACGACATGATCGACGTGATGGGCGTCGCTGGCACCGCCAGCGAGGTGCGCGCCGGGCTGCGCCGCTACGAGGGGGTACTCGACCACATCATGCTCTACCCGCCGTCGGTGGGTATCGCACCTGAGCGGGTCGGCCAAAACCTCGGTGAGATGATCAAGCACTGCGCCCCCGGCCAGTAACATCCCGGTTCATGTAGGTGCGCCAGCGTCTGTGTCGACGACAACCCGCGGCGGTGAATGAGTCTCCCGTCTAATTCGAAATGACCGGTTCATCGACGGTGTGCTCCTGCCGGTACCGTAGGGATCGCCTTCGACGACGAGTTCGTAAGCCACCTAGTGCCAGTGCTTCTCTGCTCGCGCTCACCGTTGATGCTAGACGCGGCTCCCGATTCGCTGGGCGCCATCGGAGTCGAAGAGTTCTTTGGCCCAGCGTTCGAGGACTTCGGTGCTGTCCCAGTCGTCGGGGTGGAAGCCGGCGCGGGTGTAGGAACGGAAGCGCTGCACCGCGTCCGGGCTGAACAGTGGGGAACGACGGAAGGCTCGAAGGCTGCGCAGTAAGCGCAGTGGGTTGTAGGCTGCGCGGTCACCCGCCAGAGAGCGAGTGGTCTGGATGACCAACTCGGTGAACAAGATGACTGTGGCAATCCGCATTCCCCAGACCCTGGTGCGTTCGGTTCCACCGACCGTCTCGAAGACGTCGAAAGCGACGGCCTTGTGCTCGGATTCTTCTAAAGCGTGCCAGAGCAGAATCGGCCGGACCTCGGTGTCGCCGATCAGCTCTTGTGCCTCGTCGCTGGTCAGAATGATTTCGGCGAACGTCGCCGTGTAGTGCTCAAGGGCAGCCGTCACGGCCAGGCGCATCTTCGGAGAGAATCGCTTCTCGAGCCGGTCAACCAACTTCTTGATGTGCCGATCGATCCCGTCGGTCGGATAGCCCATCGCTTGGAGCCGCTCGTTAAGCAGCCGATGCTGGTGCCGGTGGGTGGCCTCCTGCGCGATGAATCCCTTGACCGCCTCTTGGAGGTCGGGGTCGCTGACCTGGTCACGGTACTGGCGCACCGATCGGATGAAGAAGTCTTCGCCCTCGGGGAACGTTGCCGACAAGGTAGAGACAAAGTGGCTCATCACCAAGTCGCCGTCGACGAAGTGCTGGCGACTGGTCCCAGCAGGCATTGCGAAACGGACACGGCGAGCCTTTGGCAGCACCCTCTTTGCTGGCCGTGTGGGCGACTCACTGGTCATGTGCTACTCCCATCTCCAAGCGGACCTCAATAATCTGACTTTATACCTAGTCAGATTTAGATGACAAACTGTGTCTATGCGTTCAGTCCGGGTGTATCGCGGAGTGTCTGCAGAGCAGCGCCATCAGCACCGGCGTACACGTCTCATCGACGCCGCTATCGAGCTGATCGGTACCCGAGGCGTGGCCGCCACCACCGTGACTGCCGTCTGCGCCGAGTCACGTGTCACCTCGCGTTACTTCTACCAGCATTTCTCCGACCGCGACGCGCTCTTGCGGGCCGTCTACCAGCAGCTCTATGCCACCTTCCAAGACGTAATAGTCCAAGCGATCCCAGACGCCGGCGCGCCACCCGACGTGTTGGCGTATGCCCCCATCCGCGCACTGGTCAACATGATCGAAGACGATCCTCGGCTGGCCCGCATTTTGTTCGTTGAATCCGCAACGGAGCCACTCCTTCGCGAGTTGCGGAGCCAATTGATGGCCGGTTTCGCCGACCTCGTGCTGCGCGAGGCCAGACTTCACCTGGATATCGCCGACTCTGCGGTGGGCGTCGCGCATCTGGCTTCAACCCTCGGTGTCGGAGGACTCTTCGAGGTTCTGCGCCGCTGGCTGGACGGCGAACTGGACTTCAGTACTGATGAACTCGTCCAACACTGCGCAGGTTTCCTGGGCAGCCTCGGCACCTACGTGCTGCTGCAGAACATAGGCGAGGCGCCGGTTCCTGAATCCGGGGCATCGGCAAACGCTCTATCGGCTCGCGGCCACGCCCGGCGATGCTGAGTGCGTGTCCGGTTTGACGCCCACGATCAGGACGGTAGCGTCCCGGGCACGTCATCGACGCTGAGCGCGTGCACCAGATAACGTTCAGCTAGGGTTTCGGCGAGCCGACTGGTGTGTTCGACGATCTCCTCCTGACTTACGTCGAGCAAGCCGGCATGCCAGGCGGTGATCAGCTCGACGAAGCCCCCAACCGCCACCAAGGTGTCCATGCGGAGCGCGGTTTCATCGGCATCCGGTCTCAGATGGGGCTTGCTCGCCGCGACCACGAGGTGCGTCGCCTCTTGCAGGGCAACAGCGCGCCGGTCTTGCAGCGGTGAGCTGCCCACGTGCTGGGTCAGCAAGATCTTTGCCCTGCCGGGATCTTGTGTGATGCGGTCGACCACCATAGAGATGGTCATGCGAATAGTCTCGAGGGGCGGCTGCCCGACGCGTTCTGCGAGGGTCGCGGAAACCTCACCGAGCATCTCGTTCCGTACCCCGTCCCAGGCGGCAACCAGCAACTCGTCGCGGGTCTTGAAGTCTTCATAGAAGTAGCGGTCGTTCAGGCTGGTCCGGGAGCAAACGCCCCTCATGGTGACTGCGGCCCAACCGCTTTCGCTCCAGATCTCGGTCGCGGCATCGATCAGACGCTGCCGACGTTCCGCGCGGCGTTCCGCGCCGGTACGCCCGCCCCATCGTTTCGCCTTCGTCCGCACATTTCCATCTTGACAAAGCAACGTAGGTCACACCAAACTGACGGCATGTGCCCACAATGGTGGCTGGTGCCACCAGTTGCTTTCGAGGCAGCGACGGAATCAACCGTCAGATCGCAGCAACGGCGGATACTCCGATGAGGCTGCTGCCGTTTGGGAATCCCCCCCGCCGGAGTGACCGTGCCGACGCGGTGATCACCGGTGCAGGCAGCGGCATTGGCCGCGCATTTGCCGTCGAGCTGGCGCGCCGGGGCGGCCGTGTGGTGTGCGCCGACATCGACGGCATTCGCGCCAAGGAGACAGCGGACCTGATCTCCAAGCTGGGCGGTCATGGCATCGGCGTTGTTTGCGACGTCTCAGACGAGCATCAGGTCCGGGATCTTGCCGATTCGGCCGAGAAGTGGTTCGGCGGCGCTCCCGGACTGGTGATCAACAATGCCGGAATTGGCGCTGGAGGCAACGTCGTCGGTGCGACATCCACGAGCGATTGGTCCGCGACGTTGTCGGTCAATCTGTGGGGAGTCATCCACGGCTGCGAAGTCTTTGTCCCGCGGCTCCGGGAACGTGGATTCGGAGGGCTCATCAACGTCGCGTCGGCGGCAAGCTTCGGTGCGGCCCCCCGCATGGCCGCCTACAACGTGAGCAAAGCGGGCGTACTCGCGCTGTCCGAAACCTTGGCAGCCGAGCTCAGCGGAACCGGCGTCACGGTGACCGTCCTATGCCCCACCTTCGTCAAAACAAATATCGTCGACAATCCACGCATCGAGGAATCGGCGGCCACGCTAGCCGCCAACTTGATGAAGTGGACCGGCGTATCACCAGAGTCGGTAGCACGAACCACCCTGGATGCGCACGACCGCGGCCAGCTATACGTCCTGCCGCAACTCGACGCCAAAATCCTCTGGCAGCTCAAGAGAACCATGCCGGGTACCTTCACCCACGCGATGGGACTCATCCAGCGAATAACGCGTTGACACAACCTAGGAGGAGACATGGCTTTCGAATACGGCGATATGCTGCAGACGATTAAAGACCGCCAGTGGGCGCTGGCCGACATCGACTGGGACGCACCGGGTGCCGAGTTGATCACCGACGAACAGCGCCCCAGCCTGAAACAGTTCATGTCAGACGTGGTATGGATCGAGCATGTCGGTGCCCGCGCTTTCGCGGCCATGGCCCCCAAGGCGCCGTTCGACGCGTTGGGTGAGATTTACAGGTATTTCCACGCCGAAGAGCAGCGGCACGCCAACGTGGAGCTCGCTCTCATGCATCGCTGGGGGATGCTCGAGGAGGGCGAGACTCCGGTGCCGAACAAGAACATCCGGCTGGTCATCGAATGGCTGGACCGATACGCCGAAGCACTTCCGTTGACGGTGATCGGTGCTGCCATACCGGCTTTAGAAACCGCTCTGGACGGAGCACTGTTGAAGTTTTTGGTGGACGAGGTGTCAGATCCCGTGTGCGGCGAAGTTTTCGCCAAGGTCAACAGCGACGAGTCTCGCCACCTGGCGGTGGGTTTTCAGGTGCTCAACGACCTGGGCGCCAGCCCAATGAGGATCCATGCGATTCAGACGGTGGGAGCTCTTATCGACCCGAGGGTACTTACCGGTGCGTTGCTTTACATCCCGCTGCTGACCCGGATGCTGATAAACCTGAACGCCTGGGGCCTGTCCGAGGAAAGGCTGTACAACGCAGTCACCCGCTACTCGAACGTCGGCGATCGCAGCGAGCACACCCGCCGTGTTCCCCCCTATCACATCCTCAAGGCCCATATGTCTGCCACGATCAAGCACTCCCAACCGCTGCACTTCATCTCGCAGCGCCTCGGTAGGGTGATCGACCACTTCCCCACGCAAGTGCTCGGCAAGACGCCGTCATGGACTGATGAGCTGACCTATGAACCGGTGGCCAGATGAGCGACACGACCAGTGTTCTGATCATCGGAGCCGGCTTTGCCGGACTTGGCACGGCGATCCAACTACTCAAGCGGGGTATCGACGATTTCGTCATCCTGGAGCGCGCGGGCGAGGTCGGAGGAACCTGGCGTGACAATAGCTATCCCGGTGCCGCCTGCGACATTCCGTCATTGTTGTATTCGTACTCCTTCGAACCAAATCCGGACTGGTCGCGTGCGTACTCGGGAAGCAGCGAGATACTCGCCTACATCAAGGCCATGGTCGACAAGCACGCGCTGGCGCGCTTCATCTGTTTCCACGTCAACGTGACCGGCCTGGCGTTCGACGAAGACAGCGGCACGTGGACCGTCGAAACGGATGGCGGGTCAAGCTACCGGTCGCGCACGGTGGTGATGGCAAGCGGCCCACTGGCCAATGCAAATTTTCCTGACATTCGCGGACTGCACAGCTACGCAGGCCACAAAATCCACAGCGCGCGCTGGGATCACGACTATGACATGAGCGACAAACGTGTTGCGGTAATCGGTACCGGGGCGAGCGCGGTGCAGATTGTTCCGGAATTGGTGAAGACGGCGCGATCAGTCAAAGTGTTTCAACGGACGCCCGGTTGGGTGCTTCCCCGGCCTGATTTTCCGCACCCCAGTGTTGCCAAGGCCGCGTTTGGTCGGCTACCGATTCTGCAGAGCGCCGCTCGCCAGGCATGGTTTTGGGCGCACGAAGTCATGGCCGTCGGCATGGTGTGGAACACCCCGGCCACTACCGCCATCGCCTGGGCGGCCAAGGCGAACCTTCGTCGCCAGGTGAAAGATTCGTGGATGCGGCGACAACTGACGCCCGACTTCCGGCCCGGCTGCAAGCGCATGCTGATGACCAGCGACTACTATCCGGCTCTCCGACAGAACAATTGCAAACTCATCACCTGGCCGATCGCGACCATCTCGCCCATCGGCATTCGCACCGCGGACGGCATCGAACACGAGGTGGATTGCATCGTATTCGCGACCGGCTTCGATGTGTGCAAGGCCGGCACACCGTTTCCCATCACCGGCGTGGACGGTCGAAAGCTTGCGGAGGAATGGTCTAACGGCGCCTACGCCTACAAGAGCGTCAGCGTCTCAGGCTATCCCAACCTCTTTTTCACCTTCGGGCCGAATTCCGGGCCAGGACACAACTCGGCCTTGGTCTACCTGGAAGCGGAGATCCGCTACATCGTCGACGCCATCGGCATAATCATCGAAGGCGGTATTCAGACCTTCGACGTCAAAGAGGACCGGCAGAACAGCTATCACGCCCAACTCCAGCGTCGGCTTGCCGGCACGACGTGGAACTCCGGATGCAAGAGCTGGTACCTCACCGAAGACGGCTATAACGGGACCATGTATCCCGGCTTCACCACCCAATTCGCCCGACAACTAGCGAGGGTCGAGCTCGACGATTACTCGATGAGTTCACAGCCCCCTCCCCGCAAGAAGCCCAGGCGGGCGCGGCCCGAGTTGGCCGCGGAGAGTTCGCACGGCGCAAGCAAAGGAGGACGGCAGCGCAACGACGATCGCGTGTCCGTCGACAAGCGCGAAGGTGTTCGTTTCTCGGCGCAAACCGCTTCACCCGAGGCAGCATCACCGCGGATGGTGGATCGTGCTTGAGCCGCGACTGGCTCCGGCTAGGCAGTCGGCGACAGGTGCCTGGCATCAGCCCCCAGATAAGCCAGAAGGACGGTATGGACCACAGCGATAAGCACCGCTTCGAAATCATCGTGATCGGTGCAGGATTCTCCGGGATCGGAATGGGGATAAAACTCCTGAAAGCCGGCTTTTCGGACTTTCTTATTGTCGATGAGGCAGACGACGTAGGCGGAACGTGGCATTGGAACACCTATCCGGGCATCGCCGTCGACATTCCGTCGTACAGCTACCAATTCTCCTTCGAAAAACGGTCGTCATGGTCGCGGACGTATGCGCACGGCAACGAGTTGAAGGACTACGCAAGACACTGCGCGCACAAGTACGGTCTTAGCCCACGAATCCGCTTCGCCGTCAAGGTGACTGAAGCTTGGTTCGATGAGGACGCGACCCTGTGGCGCTTGCACACGGCCGCAGGACAGGACCTATCCGCGCGCTTCGTGATCAACGCCTCGGGCGTCCTGACACGCCCCAAGCGGCCGGATATCTCCGGTGTCGATGATTTCGGCGGGATCACCATGCATACATCCCGCTGGGACCACAACGAAGACATCGCCGGCAAGAGGGTGGCTGTCATCGGAACGGGCGCGTCGGCAGTGCAGTTGATCCCGGCAATCGCGAAAGACGTCAAGGCGCTGACCGTGTTCCAGCGCACACCGATCTGGTGCCTGCCGAAACTGGACTTCCCGGTGCCGCGGCTGGCAAGAGGGTTCCTCAAATACGCTCCCGGCGGACAACTCGCGGCGCGCGCAGCGAGTCAAACCTTCGTCGAAGTCACGTTCCCTGTCGCCGCTCACTTCCACACCGCCATTCCCTTGGCGTCACTCATCGAGCGTGCCGCGTTGCGGTACATGCGCAGCCAGGTGACCGACCCCGCCGTCCGTCAAAAACTGACCCCCCGTTACGCGCTCGGGTGTAAGCGCCCAAGCTTTCACAACGAGTACCTGGCCACATTCAACCGAGACAACGTCCACCTCGAGACCAGTCCGATAAGCCACTTCGATGCCGCCGCCGTCCACACCGTCGACGGCCGATCGCACGAGATCGACGTCCTCATCCTCGCCACAGGCTTCAAAGTGATGGAACCGGAGAACATGCCGACCTATTCGCTCAGGGGGATCGGTGGACTCGATCAAGCCAAGTGGTGGGACGAGAATCGGCTCCAAGCGTACGAAGGCGTCAGCGTGCCCGGATTCCCCAACCACTTCTCCATCTTCGGACCCTATGGATACAACGGTTCCTCGTACTTCACGCTCATTGAAGCCCAGACCAGGCACATCGTGCGATGCCTTCACCATGCGCGGTCCCGGCACGCCAACTACGTCGAAATAACCCGGCAAGCCAACGACCGCTTCTTCGCCGAAATGCTCAAACGCCGCCACCGCCAAGTCTTTTGGCAACCCAGCTGCGCAACCGCCAATAGTTACTACTTCGACAAACACGGCGACGTACCGCTACGCCCGACGACCACCCTCGAATCTTTCTGGCGTAGTCGCACCTTCGACCTTGGTGACTATTCGTTCGAGCGGCGCACCACTGAAAAGGTACTTAGCTCATCGTGACAACCCTTTACTCGGAACAGCATCCGAGCACGGCAAGTTATCTCATCGCGACGTCGGCCCGCGGGATCCTGCGCCCACTGACGCAAGCACTACCGTCTAACCAGTACGGGCTCGCGGTAATGGACCGGGTGCTTCGGGCGGCGCTCATTGCGTCCCGCCCGCGGCGCGGATTGCGAGTTGAACAGGTCGACACCGTCTTTGCTGGCGATCGGGTGAGAGGCGACTGGATCGTTGCCCCGGACGTCGACCCGGACGGGCCGCCGATTCTCTATATCCACGGCGGCGCCTTTTCCATGTGCTCCCCGCAGACCCATCGTGGTCTGCTAGGCGAACTGTCTGCCGCGTCGCTCAGGCCGGTGTTCGCCGTCCGCTACCGCCTGGCTCCGCGATACCCGTATCCCGCGGCCGCCGACGACGCACTGAGGGCCTACCGGTGGTTGACCGGCTCTGAAGAATCGGCGTCAAACCGCACGGTGGCGATCGCGGGAGATTCGGCGGGCGGCCAACTCGCCGTCGCGACCTCGTTGGGCGCGCTCGCACATCGCTCCCCGCCGCCCGATGGCATGTTACTCATGTCCCCCGTCGTCGATCTGACGTGCCAGCTGGCGATGGCACGTGAAACTCGCCGCCGCGATCCTTTCGCATCGGCCCGGTCCGCAACGCGTGCGCTCAGCCTCTATGTAGGCGATGCCCACCCGACCGACCCCCGCGTCAATGTCCTCGCCGCAGATCTCACCGGCTTGCCGCCGACATTGATCCAGGTCGGTGGAAGGGAGATGCTGCTCGACGACTCCCGTCAACTCGCCGAGCGCATGCGCGCCGCAGGAGCATCCGTGCGGCTTCAGGTGTTTCGCGGCCAGATTCACGTGTTCCAAGCCCTGTTTCGACTCTTGCCCGAGGCGCGTCACGCTTTGCACCTCAGCGGAGCGTTTCTCACAGACAGGGCCGAAGACACGTTTCCTTGACGCACGGGCCGAACGCAGGCAGGCGGCTAGCGCGCAGCAACCGCTTTTGTCACGCCCCACCGCGAAGGACCCGTTTGACAAACAGGGCAATTATGTATAACTATTAACATTGGTGGCCCAACTGTAAACAGCTGGTCGATCCTCCATCCCACGACGACCACAGGCCGGGGAGCGACAATGGTTAACCCGCTACACGCACCCGTCGATAAAGCCCGGGAACGGTTATCTTCGGTCATCTTGATTCCCGCGCCGCAACGGGTGGACGACGGACTTCGCCGGTGGAGTCGGCGGTGGCCAGTGCGTGAACTAGCCGCGCCCCCGGCCGGAAGCGGACTGCGACCGGTTCTCGGTGATGCCGGGCTCCCCTTGGTCGGGCACACCCTCGACTACATCCGGTTTGGGTCCGACCTGGGCAGAGAGCGCTACGAACGGTTCGGATCTGTCTCGTGGATGGGAGCGTTCGGCACCAAAATGGCGGTCATCGCGGGCCCCCAAGCTACCCAGGAGGCGCTCACCACCAACGCAAAGGCGTTCTCGCAAGACGGCTGGGCCTTTCTCATCGACGCGTTCTTCCACCGCGGATTGATGCTGATGAGCTTTGACGAACACCTCATGCACCGGCGCATCATGCAGGAGGCCTTCACGCGGCCGCGACTGGCCGGCTACGTCACCCAAGTGACCCCTTGCGTCCGCGCAACCCTGCCCACGTGGCCGACCGGCCCGTCCGTCCGCATGTACCCGCTGTTGAAAAACCTGACCCTCGACATCGCCACCGATGTGTTCATGGGTGGCCGAGGCAAAGACAGCAGCGACGCCATTAACCAGGCGTTCGTCGCTACGGTACGCGCGGCCAGCTCACTCGTCCGCGCGCCGCTTCCCGGCACCCGCTATCGCGCCGGGATCCGCGGCCGACGGGTGCTCGAGGAATACTTCGCCCGGCACTTGCCGGCCGCCCGGGCCGGCAACAGCAATGACCTGTTCGCCGCGCTGTGCCATGCCAGCACCGAAGACGGACAACGTTTCAGTGACTCCGATGTCATCAACCACATGATTTTTCTGATGATGGCCGCTCACGACACATCGACCATCACCACCACCGCGGTAACTTATTACCTGGCAAAGCATCCAGAATGGCAAGATCGGGTTCGCGCCGAAAGCGATGCTCTCGGCGACCGATCACCCGAGATCGACGATTTGGAAGCGCTCAGGTCGCTCGATCTGGTGATCAAGGAATCCATGAGACTCGTGGCGCCGGTCCCGCTAGTCATGCGCAAAACAGTGCAAGACACCGCAATAGACGGCCACTACATTCCCCGCGACACGCTTGTGGCGATCACTCCCGCCGTCAACCATTTCGTCCGCGAAGTCTGGCATAACCCGGATCGCTTCGACCCCTTACGTTTCGACGACCCGCGCCGCGAGGACCAAGCTCACCGCTTCGCGTGGCTGCCCTTCGGCGGTGGCGCGCACAAATGCATCGGCATGCACTTCGGCACCCTCGAGGTCAAAGCGATCCTGCACCAGATGCTGCGCACGTTCACCTTCGGCCTCGACACCGACTACCGCATCCGCTGGGACAACACATCGCTGCCGATCCCGGTCGACGGGTTACCGATCACGCTGCGCCGCCGATGAAGACAGAATTTGCGCGGTTCCTCGCAGCCACCGAATTCCTCGACTGGAAACACGATGCCGTGCAGCAGTTCACCGAATCGGCGACACGCAACGCCACCGATTCCGTCGATAAGGCGTGCCGCATCTTCACCGCTGTCCGTGATTCGATCTGGTACGACCCGTATTCCGTCTCCGACGACCCGCGCCAGTACCGAGCCAGCGCGGTCGCCGTCGCCGAGCGCGCCTACTGTGTCCCCAAGGCGGTGCTCTTGACGGCTGCATGTCGCGCCGCGGGGATTCCGGCGCGGTTGGGTTTCGCCGACGTCCGCAACCATCTACAGACCGCGAGTCTCCGTGAACGGATGGGTGGTTCGGACGTTTTCGTCTACCACGGCTACAGTCAAATACTGCTGAATGGTCGGTGGGTCAAGGCCACACCGGCATTCAACCGCGAGTTATGCGCGCGCTTCCGCGTCGCTCCCATCGAATTCGACGGTCAGCGAGACGCCATGTTGCACGCCTACACAGGCGACGGCTCTCAACACCTGGAATACCTCCATGACCGTGGTGTTTTCGACGACCTTCCCCTCACGGAAATCATCGACGCGCTGCGCGACAATTACGGCGAACTCATCTACGAACCTCCTCCAGTGCCGGACTCATTCACCAACTAGCAGTTTGAAGGATTGTGCCTGTGCAAAGCACCATGCAGGATATCCCCTTGACCGTAGCCTCGATCGTCAGGCACGCGACATCCATCCACGCTGACAGCCAAGTCGTCACGCCGACCGGATCGGGCTACCGCACAACGACCTACGGTGCGCTCAAGCGACGAATCAGCCAGTTGGCCAACGCACTACGGAGTCTGGGCATAACTGACGATCAGCGCGTGGCCACCTTCCAATGGAGCAATCAGGAACACCTGGAAGCCTACTGTGCGGTGCCGTCGATGGGCGCGGTGCTTCACACCCTCAACCTTCGACTCACCGCAGAACAACTTGGCTACATTTCAGATCACGCCGACGACAAGGTCATCATCGCGGACGTCTCTGTGGCACCGCTTCTAGCGAAGGCACTGCCGACGATGTCGTCGGTGCACACCGTGATCGCAGCGGGCGACGGCGACCTGGAGCCGCTGCTGGCCAGCGGTAAAAACGTGCTGCGCTACGAGGACCTGCTTGCTGATCAAGACGGCGAATTCGACTGGCCAGAGCTCGATGAGAGGTCGGCCGCGGCGATGTGCTACACCAGCGGCACTACCGGAAACCCGAAAGGTGTTGTCTACAGTCATCGTTCCACCTATTTGCACTCGCTGACTGGCTGCACACCCAACGTGCTGTCCATCGGTGAAGAAGACCGCGTCTTGGCGATCGTCCCGATGTTTCACGCGAACGCATGGGGGCTGATCTATTCCGCGCTGATGTGTGGAGCCGACCTCGTGCTGCCCGACCGATACCTGCAGGCGGCACCGTTGGTTGCCATCATCGAGGACACGCAGCCGACCGTGGCCGGTGCGGTACCGACGATCTGGAATGACGTGCAGCATTTCCTGGAATCCGAACCGGAGCACGATATTTCGTCGCTACGCCTGGTCGCCTGCGGCGGGTCGGCCGTTCCAAGGTCACTGATGGAGCACTTCGAGAGTGAATTCGGTGTCCCGATCCTGCAGGCCTGGGGGATGACCGAAACCTCGCCGCTGGCAACCGTGGCGCGCGCGCCGAAGGGGACCAACGGCGAGCGCCAATGGGAGCTACGCGCTTGTCAGGGTCGTCCCGTCTGCGGTGTCGAGATTAGGCTGCGTGGCGACGATGGCCGTACCCTGCCCTGGGACGGACGGTCTATCGGCGAGATCCAGGCCCGCGGACCGTGGGTCACCGGCTCGTACTTCGGCGACAACGACTCCGACAAGCTCGACGAAGGATGGCTGCGCACCGGCGACGTGGGTCGCATCGATCAACACGGCTACCTTACGCTTACCGACCGGGTAAAAGACGTCATTAAGTCAGGTGGCGAATGGATTTCCTCGGTCGACTTGGAGAATGCGCTCGTTGCCCATCCAGCCGTGCATGAGGCGGTGGTGATCGGCGTGCCCGACGAGAAGTGGCAGGAAAGACCCTTGGCGTTGATCGTCACGAAGACCGAAACCAGCTTGGATATCAACGAATTGCGGGTCTTCCTGGACGGCGCGGTCGCCAAGTGGTGGATCCCGGAGCGCTGGGCGTTCATTGCTGAGGTTCCCCGAACCAGTGTGGGCAAATACGACAAAAAATTGCTGAGAGCACGCCACGGCGCCGGCGAATACCAGGTCGTGTACTGCGGCTAACCCGAAAAGCCGCCAACGTCGTCAGCAGCACCTAACCGAAAGGACACCATGACAGTCGCCTCACCTTGGCTCAGCCCGGAATTGGAAGCGCTTCGTGATCTCGCCGCAAAGTTCGTTGCCACTGAGATTGCACCCCACTCAGAGCGCTTCGCCGAGCAACACCATGTCGACCGGGCGGTGTGGGAACGAGCAGGCGAGCTGGGCCTGCTGTGCATGTCGATGCCGGTCGAATACGGCGGCGGCGGCGGGACGTTCGCGCACGAAGCAGTTCTGCTCGAAGAGCAAGCTCGAATCGGGGACAGTTCGTGGGGCGCCGGCCTGCACAGCGGCATCGTCGCACACTACATCCTGCACTACGCACGGGAAGACCTGAAAAGGCAGTGGTTGCCCAAGATGGCGTCGGGCGAATTGATCGGTGCCATTGCGATGACGGAGGCTGGAACCGGATCTGACCTTCAAAGCGTGAAGACGCGCGCCGTCCTCGATGGGGACGAGTACGTCATCACCGGCTCGAAGACGTTCATCACCAATGGTCAGCAAGCCGATCTCGTCGTCGTCGTGGCCAAGACCGACCATACCCAAGGCGCCAGCGGTATCTCGCTGATCGTCGTGGAAGCCGATCGCCCCGGGTTCCGGAGAGGACGAGTCCTCAGCAAAATAGGTCAGCGCGGTCAGGACACATCTGAATTGTTTTTCGACGGCGTGCGCGTCCCCAAGACGCATCTGCTAGGCGACACCGAGGGGCAAGGCTTCTTTCAGCTGATGACGCAACTGCCGCAGGAGCGACTTATCGTCGCGGTCGGAGCGGTTGCCGCCATGGAATTGGCCTTGCACCAGACGATCGAATACACGCGCCAACGAGAAGCATTCGGGCGAACGATCTTCGGGTTCCAAAATACCAAGTTCACCCTCGCTGAAGCCGCCACCGAAACAAGGATTGCGCGAGTGTTCCTCGACCACTGCATCTGTCTGCATCTCGACGGTAAGCTCGACGTGCAAACTGTCGCGATGGCCAAATGGTGGACGACGGAACGGGCGATGAAAGTCCTCGACGACTGCCTGCAGCTGCACGGCGGGTACGGATACATGACGGAGTATCCGATTTCGCGTCTCTGGGTTGATCAGCGAGTACAGAAAATCTACGCGGGGTCTAACGAAATAATGAAAGAGATTATTTCGAGGTCGCTTTGACAAGATAGCGACGACCGAACGCCCGGTGTATCAACGCAGATGAGGATCTGCTATTCGAGACAGGCAAGCTCCACTGCAGACAAAAGCCATCCCGGTGCCGTATCGGCGGACACGGCGGATCCGTCAAGCTCCCGCGGTTCCCCCTGGCCTCAGGGCTTATTCGCGGACGAGGAGTGTCCGGCTGCAGCTGTCCTCTCGCCACGATTCGTTCTCACGACGTGAATCCCGGAATCCGGCAACGCCGTCAGCCCACGTTGCCGACCTCGGCGATCTTGATTCCAGTAAGGAAACTTCTCACATGCTGCGTCGGGGGCGTGATGCATCACGTCAAGTTGCCCGCGAAACCTGATCCATGCATCACGTAAGGAATGCCCGCGAAAACGAGGTCAACTGGCGGTCTTGTTCTGGATGCGGATGCCGGATCTGACCTCGGGTAGGGCGGTGGGGATGGCGGCGAGGTAGAGGTGTTCGGTCTTGTTCTTGGCGAGTCTGAGCAGGGCGGCTTGTAGATCGGCGATCTGGCGTGCGATCGCGGCGGGGTTCAGGGTGTCGCGGTAGGCAAGCAGCTCCGATTCTTGGGCTGGCGAGAGGACCCCGGCTGCCAGCAGCCGGTCCAGTGGGGTCATGGGCTCGTCGTAGAGGCGGCGGCGCTGGCCGTCGCGGCCAGCGCCGTAGCCGATGGGTTTGATGGCTCTTCGTAATTCAGAGTGCATTGACAAGTTGGTGGAGTGCTCCGCTGTGTAGTAGTGAGCGCCAACGGTAGTGGGTGAGGTTGCGGAATCCGAGGGCGTTGCGGCGCAATGCTTCCAGGCGGCCGTTGATGGCCTCGGTGGGTCCGTTGGAGACGTGGTGGTCGAAGAAGGCCAGGATGTCGGCGCGGCGGCGCGATAGCGTGCGGCCGAGTTGGGCGATCTCCTCCAATCCGGCGGGTACGCCGCGCCGACTTCCAGGCGGCCGTTGATGGCCTCGGTGGGTCCGTTGGAGACGTGGTGGTCGAAGAAGGCCAGGATGTCGGCGCGGCGGCGCGATAGCGTGCGGCCGAGTTGGGCGATCTCCTCCAATCCGGCGGGTACGCCGCGCCGTATCGACTCGATCAGCCTGGTCATTGCCTTCTTGCCGTGACGTCGGTTCGGGTCGGCGTAGGCGGCGATGATCTTCTGATAGATCAGCCAGGCGACCTTGACGGCGAGATGGTCGTCGCCGTCGAGCACCTCGGTCAGCCGGGTGTATTGGCGTGGGGAGAGCAGCTGCAGGCGGGTTCGGGCGATGCGCCGGATCCCATAGAGCGGGTCACCGGTGTGTCCGCGCCGACCCAGGGTCTGCTGCTGGATGCGTTGGCGGATCAGGTCGAGCTTGGTCCCGGCCAAAGCCACAACGTGGAAGGGGTCCATCACGGTGACCGCGTCCGGGATGACCTCGGTGGCGGCGGTCTTGTAGCCGGCGAACCCGTCCATCGCAATGACCTCCACGGCCCGGGCAAAGTCGGTGGGTTGGGCGGCCAACCACGTGGCCAGTGCGGTCGCTGAGCGTCCTTCGACCAGGTCGAGCAGGCGTGCCGGGCCGGTCTGGTCGTGGGTAGGCGTGAGGTCGATGATCAGCGTGACGAACCCCTCTGTGCCGCGACGCCGAGGCGCCCAGCGATGCTCATCGACACCGATCACCGTCACCCCGGCCAGCCGATCCGGCCCGGTTGTGGCGATCAGGCCGGCGGTCGCACGCATCGCGATGGAGCTGACAGTATGCCAGGACACCCCGAGTTCGGCGGCGATCGCCGAAATGGTGGTGCGGTCGATCATCAACCGCCGCAATACATACCGGGCACAGCGCCGCGTCGTCGATGAGCGCGGGGCCGCCAACTTGCCCAGATCCTGGTTGAACACTGCCCGCCCACACGCTGGCGTTGTGCAGCGGTAGCGAGGTAGGGCACCCTGCAGCACCAGCGGGTAGCCGGCCACCGGCAGATCCGTCAACGGCCGAGTCACAGTGTCGCGGTAGCGGCCCTCCCGGCCGCAGTCCGGACACCTGGCGTCACAGGCCACCGGCCTGCAGAAGATCGTCGTCGTCTTCTCGTCGACCGCGGCGTCGGTGATCGTCACCCCCAACTCGATGGTGCGCATGATCGTGTCGGCAACAACAGACGGCGGGCAGGCAGTAGCCTCAGGCAAGGGTCACCTCGGTGGTGTTGGTGAAGCGGCGTGTAGGAACCTGAATCGTCACCCACCGAGGCCCCACCTCAGCTCAACGACACGAACCCCCACCGCGGATATCCGCCAACCACTGCTGCACGCTCATTTCCGCAGAGCCGGTTTGATGGTGGGCGTCAGGTAGTTGAGCCGGTCGTTGACCAGCCTCCAGAGCCGGTTGAGCACCGCACGTTCCTCGTCGGTGTCATAGCGGTAGTAGAACCCATACTTGCGGACGAGGTGGTTGTTCTTGGACTCGATTGTGGCCTGATCGTTCTTCTTGTACGGCCGCGACCTGGTGAAGAAGATCTCCATCTGCGCAGCCCACTTGATGACGGCCTTGTTGAGGAATTCGGTTCCGTTGTCGAAGTCCAAACCGGTTACCTCGTAAGGTATTTCATGGACACCGGCTTTGAGGGCGCCGAGGATGTGAGTGTGGGCGTTGTTGCGTTCGGTGCGGGTGAAGACCCAACCGATATGCATATCGGTGAGGTTGACGGTCCGGGCGAACTCGCCTTTGAGGGTTGGACCGCAGTGCGCGACGGTGTCGCCTTCGAAGAACCCCGGAGATCCCTCGACCTCGTCGGTTGCCTTGCGGATCTTGATCGAAGACCGCAGCAACGGGGAGGCCTTGGTGGTCGATTTCCCCTTGATCTGGTCGCGCGCCTTGACCGCACGCAGGTAGCGGTCGATCGTCGCGCTGCTCATCGCCAACAGCTCGGCACGCACCTGCGGGCTGTAGCGGTCCACACCTGCGCGTCCGGCCGGGTTTCCAGCAGGCGAGGTACGACGCGGCGACCAATAAACCCGGTACCGCCGGTAACGACATAGCGCATGCAAGCCATCGTGGCGGGTCACACCGCGCACGTCAACCATGCTGTCCAGGCATCAGCCGGCGAAGTTGCGGATGCCGTCCCAGTCCACCAGCGTCCAGCCGGTCATCGGGTTTCCGGTGATCACCACGCGGCCGACGTTGGGCAGCGGATGACTGGTCGCCAGGCTGTCCTTGGCGTTCTTCGTGTTCATCAGCGTCCAGTACTCGATGGCGTACAGATGCGAGAACACCACCGGTTGGTTGTGGCCGCTGTTGTAGATCTTCTGCACGGCCGCGGTGAACCAGTCGTTGAACTCCTTGCCGGTGATCGACCCGGGGATGCGGTCTCCGACGTCGCCGTTGAGCCAGTCCGCCGGTACGTCGAGGGGGCCATCGAGACGGGCTTGCCCTCGTACCAGCCGGCGTTGATCTCTTGGATGCCTTGCAGCACCTCGACTTGCTTGCCGAGTTCGGCGGCCAACGGCGCGGCGGTCTGTTGCGTTCGCACCATGGTGGAGGCGTAGACGGCGTCGTACTTGTTGTGGGCGAGTTGGTGCGCGACCTGTTCGGCCTGCCCCTTGCCCTCCGGGGTCAGGCCCGGGCCCGGCACGTCGGTGTCGATGACGCCGCTGGCGTTGGTCTCGGACTCCGCGTGCCGGACGAACGTCACGGTGATGCTGTGGGCCTGCGGTGACCCGCCGCAGGCGCCGACGATTACCGTTGCGGCCAGCACGGCTACCGCTTTTGAGGCCTTCCTGATCAAGCTGGGATTGCGCATGGCGATAGCCTGCCCCGCCGACGGTGCCGGTGGGAAGGGTTTGCGATGGTTGGGTGGCAGAAAAGCTTGAAGGGAGACTCGTATGGCGATTGACCCGAGTGCCGTCGGTGCGACGACGGAGCCGATGCTGTTCGAATGGACGGACCGGGAGACGCTGCTCTACGCGCTCGGTGTCGGCGCCGGAACTGACGACCTATCGTTCACCACCGAAAACAGCCACGACATCACCCAGCAGGTGCTGCCCACCTATGCGGTGATCTGCTGCCCGGCGTTCGGTGCGGCGGGCAAGATCGGAAAGTTCAACTGGGCCATGCTTTTACACGGGTCGCAGGGCATCCGGCTGCACGCACCGCTGCCGCCGGCGGGCAAGCTGTCCGTGGTCTCCGAGGTCGCGGACATCCAGGACAAGGGCGAGGGCAAGAACGCGATCATCGTGCTGCGCGGCCGCGGCACCGACCCCGACTCGGGGGAGCTGATCGCCGAGACACTCACCACGTTGGTCATCCGGGGCGAGGGCGGGTTCGGGGGAGTGCCGGGTCAGCGGCCGATCGCGCCGGAGTTTCCCGACCGCGAGCCCGATGCCCGGATCGCGCTGCCCACCCGTGCGGACCAGGCGCTGATCTATCGGCTCTCCGGTGACCGCAACCCGCTGCACAGCGACCCGTGGTTCGCCAGGGACATGGCCGGTTTCCCGAAGCCGATCCTGCACGGGCTGTGCACCTACGGGGTGTCGGGCCGCGCGCTGGTCGCCGAGCTGGGCAAGGGCGTGGCCGCCAACGTCACGTCGATAGCGGCGCGATTCACCTCGCCGGTGTTTCCAGGGGAGACGCTGACCACGCTGATCTGGCGGACGGAACCGGGCAAGGCGGTGTTTCGGACGGAGGCTTGTGGCGCCGAAAGCGCGAACGCGCGGATCGTGTTGGACGACGGCGCGGTGGAGTACGCGGAGGCCTAGCCGATGGCTTAGAACCCGGTACGTCGCCCCGGCGCGCAGGCGTTCACTGGTGCGCCTGGCCTGCCGTCCAGCCATGACCTGTCCCGCATTCGGCGGGCTTCGGGGGGATCGCTCGGGCGCTAAGCTAAACAGCTATGTGCTACAGTTAGCACATGTCTACGGTGGGCGTTCGTGAGCTGCGGCAGCGGGCCAGCGAACTCCTCCGTCGGGTCGAGGCCGGCGAGACGATCGAGATCACCGACCGTGGTCGGCCTATCGCCCTTCTCTCGCCGATGCCGGAGGGCGGTCCGTACCAGCAGATGCTGGCAAGCGGCGGGATCGAACGTGCGACGCTTGACTTTGATGACCTTCCCGAGCCGGTCCGACTCAAAACGGGTATCGAGCTGCCGTCCGTGACGCTTGCGCGCCTGCGTGAGCACGAGCGTTGATGGCGGCCATCTACCTGGACTCGTCCGCAATCGTCAAGCTTGCAGTTCGTGAGCCAGAGTCGGATGCGCTGCGTCGCTACCTTCGCACCCGGCTGCCGCGGGTGTCGAGTGCCCTTGCGCGGACGGAGGTCATGCGGGCTCTGCTCCACAAGGGTGAATCAGCCCGAAGAGCCGGACGCCGGGCGCTCGCGAGCCTAGACCTACTACGCATCGACAACCGATTGCTCGATCTTGCTGGTGGGCTGCTGCCAATCGAGCTACGCACCCTCGATGCAATTCACCTGGCGACTGCCCAGCGGCTCGGCATGGATCTTGGCCGGTTGTGCACTTACGACGACCGCATGCGCGACGCCGCCGAGGCGCTCGGCATGGCAGTGATTGCCCCGTCTTGATCGGCTACCTAGGGTGGCGCGTGAGGCGGCCAACGCTTCATGTCCCGGCATGTCGCGCCAACCTCGTGCCACCGCCGAATGGGGACACCGTCGTGCTGGATCACTCGAATGTTGGCACCCTGAGCGCCGTTAGAACCGTTGCCGTCGCTAATTTACGCGGGCGTCACTTAACCGCTGTGCCAACCTTTCGGTGAACTCGGCGGCGCGCGCGGGACTGTCCAACGCAAACAGCGCGGCGGTGGCGCGGTCGCCGTCTTCGCTGTGTCGCACCAGGATCGGGATACCATCATCGCGGACCGCGTCGAACGCGTCCTCGTCGGTGATGTCGTCGCCGAGATAGATGGGCACCAGCGGACGCGCGTCGGCCTCGCGCAGGTGATCGATCACCCAGCGAAGCGTCTTTCCCTTGTCCCAGTCCATGTCCGGACGCAGCTCGATGACTTCGCGACCCGTCGTCACCCGAAGTCCGTCCCGCCGGCCCGCCGCGCGCACCGCCGCGGCAACCTCGCCCACGCGGTCCCGCGCGGCGTTGCGGTAGTGGACCGCAACGCCAAATCGCTTGTGCTCCATCATAACTCCGGGGATCGAGTCGAGCCGGTCGCGCAGCTCGGCGGCGGCCTGTTCGAGCACCGGTGTGGCCGCCGCCGCGGCGTCGTTCTGGTGGTGTGTGCCGTCGGGTGCGGTCAGCTCGAAACCGTGGCTGCCGGCATACCAGATCCCGGGCACACCGAGGCGCTGTGACACGTCGGCGAGGTCGCGGCCGGACAGAACCGCGACCGGGCATTGCGCGGCCAGCTTCCGCAGCGCCTCGACCGCGGCGGCGACGGGCCGGGCCGCGGCGGGATCGTCGACGATGTCCGACAGCGTGCCGTCGAAGTCGAAGAACATATGGCCGGCCTCCGGTCGGTGAGGGCACCGAGGGCCTGCACAGCATCGGGTAGCTGGGACATCCGGTGGTCCCCGGTGCGCACGGCGACCTCATCCAGATCGCCGACCACGGCGTCGGCGCCGACGCGCCGCAGGGCGTCACTTTGCCCTGTTCGGTCGAGGCCGATGACCAACGCGAATCCGCCGTCGCGCGCGGCCTGGACGCAAGCCGCGTTGTCGGTAAGGACGGCGCATCGCCCCGGGCGGACCGACAGCTTGTCTGCTGCCTCACTCAGGGTGTCGCGGACGTTACCGTTCGACGCGAAGACGCCGGTGTCGACGCCGGCTTCGCGCAATCGCCGGGTCAGCGCCTGGGTGCGGTCCAACGCGGTGTCGAACAGCACCGCGTCATGGCGGCGCGGGTCGATGGTGACCGGCATTGACCAACCTTCTCACGGTGTTCAACGCCGGTGAGAGCGGGTCAGTGACGTGCCGGCGTGGGTGCCGACGGTCGCGGCCGCTGCGCCTGGCCCGGAAACGCGCGCGCCGCGCGCGTGCGCCGGCGGTCCTTGCTGAACAGCAACACCGAATCCTGGCTGAGCGCCACCATCCGTGCCATGCCCAGCTCGATACCGGCTGCCAGCTGCTTGACGTCGGCCGTGGCGTCGTATTCGGCGGTGATGCCCGAATACCAATTCGTCGCCGTAGCTGAGCATCGCGACCCCGGTGCTCAGCTGCAAGGCGATCGGGGGGATCGGCAGCAGGCGCTCCATCGTCTGGCCCATCAGCCGCAGCTGATGGCGAGGCCCGGGCGCGTGGTTCGCCAGCGTTACGAGGCCGCGCTGCGGGAGCCTGGGTAACAGTTGTATGAGGTTGCCGCGCAGCATAGTTGGCAGACAATTGATCGCAGACTCCACGATACCGGGCGGAGATTTGTCGGCGTGCTGCGCTTTCCACCGGCTGTGCACGGTCCGCAATTGCTGGACCGGGTCGTCATGCTCGACGGGCAGGTATGGCAGTAGTGCCGAACGTACCGGCATCGGCACCAGGGTGCGCAGCGAGTCCGCCCGCGGTTCTTCGCCGCGGCGTAGCAGAACCCTTCGGAAGCCCTCGGTGATGGCCGCCAGCGCGACATCGTTGACGGTCACACCGAATTTGCGGCACACGCACTCGACGTCGGCAATCGGGACGCGCACCGTGCTGTAGCGCCGCAGGACCGGGTCGACCGAGGGCCGTGCCGTCGGCCAGATCGCCCCGACGAAGTTGCCGGCGAGTGCCCCAGCCCACTCCAGGGGCCAGCCGCGCTTCGAGGCCTGCGGCGGCGAATCATGTTTGTCGCCAACACCGTTCGCGAATGCATCGTGGTCGGCGTCGTCGCAAAGCCGGGTGAGCAGGTGGGCGGCTGAGTTCCCGTCGGCCAAGCCGTGGTGGATCTTCATCAAGATTGCCCACCGGCCGCCTTTCAGGCCCTCGATCACCCAGCACTCCCACGGCGGACGGTCCAGGTCGAGGGGACGCTCCAGGGCGTGGGCGATCGCGCCGGACAGCTGGGCGTCGTCGCCCGGGCGCGGAATCGCCACCCAGCGCACATGATGGGCCAGGTCGAATCCGGGACAGTCGATCCACTCGAAGCTCTGCGTCCGCAGCACCTGTGTGCAGCGCGGTATCGACTGAATCCGTTCCGCCAGCAGCTGTTTCAGCAGTGCGTAATCGGGGACGCCACCATCGACGATGGCGACCGCGCCGATCACCAGGCTGGCGTACTGATCGGGATCTTGAGCTCTCAGGTACGCCGTATCCAGTGTTATCGCTTGCGCCATGCGCAGTCCCCGCCCCTCGTTTCTCGCACTTGTACCAGTATTTGCGCGGGACCTCCGGGGCGGTAGGCCAGGAGCGTTAAGAATGTGTTTAGACCCGTTAAACAGCTCGCCTAAGTCGAACATACTTATTGCTTATCTGCTTAAGTGGACTCGTTTGCTTAAAAAAATTCGTCAAAAGTACTGCCGGGCAGTGGTTTAGCAGTTGCTCGCAGAGTTTGCTCTTGGCCTTCGGCGGCGCCGATGAGGTCGGCTAGTGGGTGGGGATCGGTGTTGACGCTTTGTTGCAGGAGTCGGTAGAAGAGCATTCCGCGGGCTTTTGACCTGCGGCGATTGAATCTGAAGGTGAACTCGTCGAGGTAGTACTGCAGGTGCTCGCGTTCCACGCGGGTGTAGCGGCCATGACAGGAGCGATCGTCGGCGCCCGCGACGGCGTTGAATCCATCCCTGCTCGCTGGCTCGAAGCACTCGAAGACGGCGACCGCGGACGCACCCACGTGAAGCAGCTCGCCGCGCTTCTGCTCAGGTAGCGCGCTCTGCGCCCTACCCCCCCGCTCACCTAGGTGCGTGGGTCGGTATCCACGAGTTGTTGGTGTGTCACGCTGATGGCGACGTGGATGGTCGGGAAAACTGTGTCCATGGATTTGATGACGGCCCAGGATCAGCTGTTTGAGACCGAGTCCGCGCGGCCTCGCTCGTCATCGTCACCGGGCGAGGTTTCGGTGGACAAGACGTTTCGGGCCTATGACCAGGATCAGTCGTTTTTGATGCCGCCGTCGTTGCGGGATTGGTTGCCTGACGATCATCTGGCGTTGTTTGTGTCCGAGTTGGTCGATGAGGTGCTTGATCTGGCAGTGTTTTTCGCCTCCTACAGCGAGGCCCGGGGCTTTCCGCCGTATCACCCGCGGCTGATGCTCAAGCTGCTGCTCTACGGGTACACCAGCGGGGTTCGTTCATCTCGCAAGATCGAAGCCCGTTGCCATGACGATGTGGCGTTTCGGTACCTGGCCGCCAACACCGCACCGGACTTTCGCTCCATCGCCCGCTTTCGGCGCCGTCACCTCGCCGCGCTGGAAGCCCTGTTCCTGCAGGCGCTGACCCTGTGCCAGCAGGCGGGCATGGTCACGATGGGCCGGGTGGCCCTCGATGGCACCAAGGTCAAGGCCAATGCCTCCCGTCACAAGGCGATGAGCTATGACCGGATGTGCGAGGCGGAGCCGGCCCTGCAAACCCAGGTCGAGCAGATCATGCGGGAGGCCGAACGCGTCGATATCGACGAGGACCAGGCCCACGGCCCGGACAATCGTGGCGGTGACCTGCAGGGCGAATTGGCCCGCCGTGAGAGCCGGCTGGCCAAGATCCGCAAGGCCAAGGCCGACCTGGAACAACACGCCAAAGACCAGGCCGCGGACAAGGCCCGGGCAAGGGCGCAAAACGCCGGCCATGATGACGACGCGGCCGCGCGGGCCGCCGAGCAGGCAGCACAGTGCGCGACCGTCAAGCCCAAGGCGCAGCGCAACTTCACCGACCCTGACGCCCAGATCATGAAGACCGCCGACGGCAGCTTCCACTACTGTTACAACGCGCAGGCCGTCGTCGATGAAGAACATCAGGTGATCGTTGCGACCGACTTCGCCGAATCCGGCGCCGACAACCCCGCATTCGGCGAGCTGCTCGCCCAGACCATCACCAACACCGCGACCACACCGCGTCAGACGCTCGCCGACGCCGGCTACTTCAGTGAGAACAACATCGACGCCGCCCACAAGGCGGGCACCGATCCGCTGATCGCGACCGGCCGGCTCGCCCACGGCGAGCAGGTTCCCGACGCGCCACGGGGACGGACACCGAAAAATGCGACACCAAAGGCGCGGATGGCCCGCAAACTTCGCACCAAGAAGGGCAAGGCCGCATATTCGCGGCGCAAGGTGATCGTCGAGCCGGTGTTCGGGCAGATGAAGACCACCCAGGGGGCGAGTCGACTCCTGCTCCGCGGCCACCATCACGCCCGCGCCGAATGGCGCCTGCTCGCCGCCTGCCACAACCTGCGAACCCTCCTACTACAACATTGCAGCGCAGGCTGCGGCCGGCTGAAAGGGTCGTGCGCAGCGAGTTACGGCCACCGATCCGCCATCCCGCGGAATGCGGCCCGCCCGATCACACCACCAGGCCAACAAAACGCCGCCCGATGCCCTCCGTCCAGGACAAATCCACCTGCCGACCCGACAAATCCGTTACCGACCCACGCACCTAGCCGGGGGCAGCAGGAATCAAGATCACTACAAGTCAAGTCCCCACGGAATCAGGGGAACCCCTTCACCCGAGCTGCACGGCGTATTGACGGCAGAGCACCTACGATTGGCCGCTGATCAGCCCGCACCCTACTTTCCCGTGCTGGTGACCGGTGCCGCCGCCTCGGCTCCACCGGCGGCAAGCTCACCCTGGTCCGCAGCACCCACTGTCTTTGACAGGCGAGCACCCAGCCGCTGAAATGCGTCCACCGAGAATGGCTGCATCATACGGCGGTTGACACCAGGGGCGATACGGAGCATGAAATAGCCCAGCCAGGCCTCGGTGCGCACCGGCACGACCGCCAAATCAAACCGTACCGCACGTACGACGGCACGAGCTACGAGGTCCGAGCTCATCGGCGAGACCCTAAACTTCTCGCTAAATTCCTGGAGCTTCTTCGTGAACTGCTTTCCTTGTTCGATCAGGTTCTGATCGACGCCGACTACGATCGCGCGATCAGCGATGTTGGTGTTGATCACACCCGGGCACACGGCGCTGACGCCGATGCCTCTCGGTCCGAGTTCGAGCCGCAAGCACTCGGTCAGCATCTTCACGCCCGCCTTGGACACCGAGTACGGCGCCATCACCGGCGTGGGTGTGAACGCCGCCGCTGACGCGATGTTGACGATGTGGCCACCGCCGCGCTCAACCATCTGGGCGCCGAACACACGACATCCGTGGACGACACCCATTAGGTTCACACCGAGTTGGCGGTCCCAATCCGAGGGACTCAGCTGCAAAAAGTGGCCGCCCACCAAGATACCTGCGTTGTTGACCAATACATCGGTGTAACCGTGATCGGCTAACACATCGCGACCGAACACCGCCCAGGCGTCGGGGTCGGTGACGTCCAACTGCGCCGCCGACGCGCCGAGGCCGTAACCGCGGATCATCGCGGTGGTCGCTTGTGCCGCATCCAGATCGATGTCGGAGACCACGACGTGGGCGCCGAGCTTAGCGAACCTGATCGCTGTCGCCCGGCCAATGCCGCTTCCAGCCCCGGTGACCACCACCAGGCGCGGTCGCAATCGGTTGAACTTCACAGGCTCTCCTTCGTCATGGCCGCGGCTGCGTCCAGAACCGCAACGCCCCTGCTGTATCGGTAGACATCAAGGTTGTAATAGCGGTTCTGCCAGTACATTTCGCCGTGCGTCGACGGCCGAAACGGTGAATCGCCCTGGTTATTAATGTAGTAGGTGTTCGAACCCGCACACGCCGGAGTGAACAGGAAGTTATTCTGTTGGCGCTTCAGGCATTTCCGAAAATACTCGTCGTGGGCTTCCTGACGAATCTCGCAGACCGTTGCACCGCGGCGCTTCGCTTCGGCTATGGCGCGGCTCAGGTGAGCCGATGTCGCTTCGATCATCCACAAGTACGAGCCGAGCACGAATCCGTAGGGCCCGGTGATTGAGAACATGTTCGGAAATCCGGGAACCGAAACACCCTGGTACGACTGGTATCTCTGCTCACTCCAGAACCGCCCGAGATCGACGCCGCCCCGCCCGATGACGGGGAAGGGAGGCACCGCGCCCGCCTCCCACAGCTTGAACCCGGTCGCGCAGATCAACACGTCGATCTCGTGCTCCACGCCGTCCGCCGTCCGTACCCCCTTCTTGGTAATGCACTCGATCGCATCGGTGACCAGGCTGACGTCGTCGCGGTTGAAGGTACGCAAGTAGTCGTTTGACATCGACGGGCGCTTGCAGCCTAACCCGTAGCGTGGGATCAGCTTCTCCCGAACGACCGGGTCATCGATCTGGCGGCGCATCCAGCGGCGGGTAGGAACCTCAAGCATCCGGCGGCTCGCGTTCGTCAGCCACTGTGGACCGACCCACATCCCGGCCATGCCGACCTCGGTTGCGACGGTTCCCACCAGGCGGATACCCGAACGGATTCGCTTACGCCCCAGAACCCACCGGATGGCGGACGTGACCTCCTTGTCAGGTTTTGGGAACACCCATATCGGTGTTCGTTGGAAGACTGTCAAATGTTCGACTTCGTCGACAATGGCCGGGACGACCTGCAGCGCCGTTGCGCCAGTGCCGATGACCGCGACGCGCTTGCCCGCCAGCGCCACGTCATGGTCCCAGAGTGCGGTGTGCATGAGCACACCCCCGAACTCGTCGAGACCCGGGATATCAGGCATCTTCGGGCGTTCGAGGCCACCGACCGCCATGACTACATTTCGGCCGGTAATCTCCTGATCGGCGTCGGTAGTCAATCGCCATAGGCTATTGCGCTCATCGAGCACCGCCGAGGTGATCGTAGTGTTCAGCCGCAACTTTTGAGCTAGGCCGTACTTGTCCACAAGGTCGCTGGCGTAATCGCGAAGCTCGTAACCCGGAGCGAAGATCCGCGACCAATCACCACGCTGCTCGTAGGAAAAGCTGTAGACAAACGAGGGAATATCCACCGCCACACCCGGATAAGTGTTCGCATGCCAGGTGCCGCCCACCTGATCCCACTTGTCGACAATCACGAAGTCGTGAATGCCTCTGCGTTGCAAGGAGATACCAGCACCGATACCGCCGAATCCAGCGCCGACGATCACGACTTCATGGTCTGGAGTGACACGCTCGACAGTCGGTAACTGCTCGATGTCGATCGTTGTACTCAACTTGAACTCATGGCCTTCCTGCTACTTGAGATGACCGACAAGGGCACCGTCGTCGCCGAACAGCTCCTGCCGCCACTGCTGCACCAGCGCGGTCGTGTCGATGTCGTCGGGATGGAAGCCCGGCTTTAGGTACATGCGCAGATCGGCCATCAGCCCCTGCACCAACGGGTCCCGGAACACCGCACGCGTTTGACGCGCCACTTTGATCGGGCGCCATCCCCGCGGATCGGCCAAAATAGACAACAGCACCCCGATCGACACCACCGGGATCGTCAGGATGTACAGCACCGCCATCACCCCGATCCGGAGCCACTCCGGCCCATCGACGGCCCGGTAGACGTCGAACGCCACCGACTTATGTTCCAGCTCTTCCACCGCGTGCCAGTTGAGCAGGTTTCGCACCTCGGGATCGCCAGGAATCTTTTGTATCTCTTCGCCCAGCATGCGCTCAGCCAGTGTCGCGGTGTAGTGCTCGGCCGCCGCCGTGACCGCCAGGGGTACCCGCGCTGGCAGCAGGTTCTCAATTCGCACGATCAACCGGCTCCCGGCGGCTGTCATGCGGGAACATAAACAGCCGGACAATCGGGTAGCCCATCTCGATGAGCTTCTCGTTGAGCCGGCGGTGTTCCTGGCCGTGCACCGACTCCTGGCCAAATGAATCCGGCCACCCGCTTCATCAGTACCGGATCGGTCATCTGATCGGCAAAGCGCCGAACCGACCGGATAAACAACTCCTCACCTGGCGGAAACACGCCGGACAGCAACGCCACAAGGTGGCTGAACACGATATTGCCCTCAACGAAATGGTGGTCCATCGGCTCGGGATCGCCGAACCAAAACCGAATCCGCCGAGCCTTAGGATACGTACTCTCGGCTACTTTTTCGGCTGCTGTTCCGCTTTTCGCAGCCATTGCCTGACTAGCTACCATGGCAATCCCTTTTGTTGTGGATGTTCGCAATCACTTCAGGTAGCCGACGAGTTCTCCGTCGGTGCCGAAGAGTTCCTCTTGCCAGTGCTCCAACAACGCGTTCGTGTCGATGTCGTCAGGATGGAATCCCGGTCGCAGATATTTCGTAAGGTCTGGGATCAAACCCCGGAAGATGGGGCCACGGTACAGCCGATAGGCCTCCCGTATCACCCGTAGCGGCTGACGACGCCCATCCGGGTCGTGCGCCAGCGAGTAAACCAATGTGACGGCTATGAGGAGAAGCAGGGTCGGAATCATCACGGCCATCACACTCCTGCGCATCCGCTCCGTACCTCCCGCCACCGTGCGGAAGACATCGAATGCGACCGATTTGTGCTCAAGTTCCTCCACGGCATGCCAGTTCAGCACGTTCCACACCTGCAACTCGCCCGGAATCGCCTGGATTTCCTCTTCGCCCAGCGTGCGCTCAGCAAGTACGGCGGTGAAGTGTTCTGCAGCTGCTGTTACCGCCAGGGGTAGCCGCGCAGGCAGCCGCTCCTCCAGTCGCTTGACCCAGTCGTTAAACTTCTTCGAATCCCACCAAGCGATCGGGTAACCCATGTCGATGAGTTTCTCGTTCAGCAGGCGGTGTTGCTGTCCGTGGACCGATTCCTGGCCGATGAAGCCCGCCACCCGTTTCTTCAACGTGGGATCGGTGACCTGACCGGAAAATAGACCCAGGTGACCGGACGCGGCGGAGCCACCCGGCGCAGCCGGGTGTTCTTTCTCGCAGTTGTCGGGTTGTGTTGTGGGAGTTGGCCGGTGTCAGGCGACGGGTTCGAGGGTGACGCGATAGCCCAGGGCTGCGAGCTGCGCGACGTGGTTACGGGTCCGGCGTTCGGTGTTGATGCGGGTCGCGTGGTAGTCGGCACCGAGATCGTGGAAACGGGCCGTGGGGTCGTGCAGCAGGTTCCAGATGATGACCAGGATGGATCGGGCAACAGCGACGAGGGCCTTGAGCTTGCCGCGGCGTTTGACGATGCGCCGATAGCGTTCACCGAGGAAGGTGTTGGTCTTGGCAGCGGCTGTCGCGGCTTCGCCGAGAGCACCTTTCAGATATGGGTTGCCTTTGCCCGCCTTGCCCGAACGTTGCACCGGACCGGACTGGATGGTGCGTGGACACAGTTTTGCCCACGACACCAGGTGTCCGGCCGTGGGGAACCGGCTCATGTCGAGCCCGATCTCGGCGAGAATGATCTGCGCGTTCACCGGGCCGACGCCGGGAATCTCATCGAGTCGGTCGATCGTGGTCAACTCGCCGGCTTTGCGCGAAGCGGGGTTTGCTCCGCCGGTGGCGTCCCCACCGTTGACAGGTTCGGGCTCCATTGCAGCCAACAGTTGGTCGATGCGGGTGGTGAGCCTGCCGATCTTGGCGTCCAGCGCGTCGATCTGATCGAGCAGCATCTGGGCAAGTTCGGCGTGGTGATCGTCGAATCTGCCGGTCAGCGCCTCGACCAGAGCGGCTTGCTTGGGTCTCATCTTGCCGCGCGCCAGCCCGGCCAGCCGGCGCGGGTCCCGCTCGCCAGCGATCAGCGCCTTGAGCATGTCGCGCACCGACAGGGTGTCCAGAGTCGAGGCCACCGACGACACCTTGATCAGCGCGTCCTCGAGCAGCTTCTCGATCCGTTGCCAGTACCGGGAACGTTCGCGAGTCATATCGATCCGTAACCGGGTGTAGTCGCGTAACTCGCGGATCGGCGCCGGCGGCACGAAACTTGGCCGCAGCAGACCTTTCTCGGTGAGCTTGGCTAGCCAGACCGCGTCGAGTTTGTCGGTTTTGGGCCGACCGGGCACGTTCTTCACGTCGCGGGCGTTGACCAGCTGCACGTCGAGCCCGGCCGCCTCCAGCAGGTAGTACCAGATCCGCCAGTAATCCGACGTGGACTCCACAGTGACCTTCTCAATCCGCTCGTCAACGAGGTAGTCGGTCAACTCACCGACTGCGCCGGACGTGGCGGCCACGTCCCACACTTTGCTGACCCGCCTGCCCGCGCGGCTGCCCACACGCACGCACACCTTGCCCGAGGCCTTGGCTACATCGATCGCGCACACACGCTCGATCACCAACTCATGCTCGGTGTCAGCAATCTCCTCCGGCTGCTGCTGCTTCAACTCGCTTGCCCTCCATCAACATCGACGCTCTCAACAAGGCGGGCCGCCCGGGGGCCTCGGTTCAGGGAATCGAAATTCTGACCGGCGTGCTCGAAGCAACAGTGCGTGACCCTTCCAGGTCGGGCCCCGGCACCAGGCTCATCAACAGGCTCACAAAACCCAAGTTAACGTCGGCGTCGGCAGGCAACCCGACCCCCATTTTCACGCCTGCGAGGCGTCACCCGAAGGGAAACAGGGGGCTCATCTGAGAATCGACGCACCGACCGAATAAACAACTCCTCCCCTGACGGGAACGCACCCGATAGGTTCGCCACGAAGTGGCTGAACACGATGTCGTCGTTGACGAAGTACTTGCCGTGTGTGCCGCCGTCGCCGCCAAACGGAAAGCTTATCCGTCGGGTCCTCGGATAACGGGATCCAGCGCTCGCTGCGGTCACCGACTTTGCCTCTTGCCTTGCGTGGTCACTCGCCATGAATGCTAGCCCCTTCCTTGAACGTGTGACGTGTAGTTCCAGGTACCAATAGTACTAGGTGTTGGAACCACGCTACTGCGGATCCACGAGGTCGGCAAGCATCCGGCAAGCATCACGAAAAGTGCCCGCGAAACGCCCTCGGTGCATCACGTAAGAATGCCCGCGAAACGGTGATCCCCGCCAGGCATGGAGAGTGGGCTGTCGATGTCGTCTCGTGCCGAGATCACCGCGAAGTTCGCCAAGGCGTATGTGAAGGCGTCGAAGGCGAATAAGGGGCAGATTCTGGATCAGGTGGTGGAGGTCACCGGCTGGTCGCGTGACAATGCTCGGCGCCGGTTGACGGCCGCGGCCCGGCCGCCGGGAGCGGGCCGGCAGGTCGCCAAACGACCTCGCCGGCAGCGCAAGCCGAAGTATTCCTATGACGCGCTGAAGGTGCTGGGCCACTGGAGCGAACGGCGACGTGCAGTGTCGGTTTGTCGTCGTCTGACTCGTCTGGGCGGGAGACTTGATCCCACATGGTGTCGATCATCGGTTGCAGGAAGAGCTGTCCCAGCTGTCGGACCATGATGTCGATGATCTGGGTGGATCCGCTTCGCTCCGCATTTGCGATACCGGCGTCGCGGGCTTTGATGAGCTCCGTTCGGGTCAGCTCTGTCAATCGCTGGAGCAGTTGGCCTTTAGACCCTGCGGGGTCCAGTAGCGCGCGGCGCAGATAGTTGACGACGGCTGGGTTCGATTCGAGCATCTCCTTCACAGCCACGTCACGCGCCGTGGCGACTTGTCTTGGTGTTCCATCAACGGGGACCTGCGCGATCGTCTGCGCGAAGTAGTCGACGACGAGTTGTTCAACGGCGCGGCGGATTCCGTCCTTGGTCTTGAAGTGGTGGACAACCAGCCCGACCGTGACGCCGGCTCTCGAGGCGATATTTCGCATCGACGTGCGGTCCTCCCCGAACTCCGCGAACAGGTCCATCGCGGCGTTGCGAATGCGCGCCTTCGCGGTCAGGTCGTCTGCGCCTGCGCGTGGATCGGCGAACGGTCCCATGCGTCTCCTTCGTTCCGGGCAAGTGTACAGTGAACATCACTTCTTGTACAGATAGGAAGCTTCCTGTACAGTCGTACGGTATCAATTGAAGGACCACATGGTGCAGGGCAGTCTGAACGGCGTTCGCATCGTGTCGCTTGCGGTGAACATCCCGGGCCCGCTCGCGGCGGCACGGCTGGCGCGCTTCGGCGCGTCGGTAACAAAGGTGGAGCCCCCTACCGGAGATCCCTTGGCCGCGGTCGCGCCCGGCTGGTACGCAGAGCTCGCCAGCAAGCAGACGGTCTTGGTTCTGGACCTCAAGGACGCCGGCGACCGCGCCAAGCTGGACGTCGAGCTGACTTCCGCCGATGTGTTGCTCACCGCCATGCGCCCTTCGGCGCTACGCAGGCTCGGGCTCGACGACGCGCATGTCAGGTATCCGGGGCTCTGTCACGTCGAAATCGTGGGCTACGACGGTGACCTCGAGGAGCGTCCTGGCCACGACCTGACCTATCAGGCCACGCACGGCACCCTGCAGCCCCCGTTGATGCCGGCGGTTCCGGTCGTGGACCTCCTGGGTGCCGAACGTGCCGTGTCCGGGGCCCTGTTGGCGCTGCTTGATAGGCCGAATTCCGGTGCCGGCCAACACGTCCGGATCGTACTGGCGGACGCCGCAGCCGACGCCGGCGCAGCCGTGCGGTACGGCGTCGCAGGGCCCGGCGACCCGCTCGGTGGCGCGACTCCGACCTACGGGATCTACGCCAGTGCCGACGGCTATATCGCCCTGGGCGCAATCGAACCGCATTTCCAGAAGCGGACCCTCGAGGTCCTGGGCGCAGCAGATACCCACGAGGATCTCGCACGAGTCTTTGCCGGACAAAGCACGCGCCACTGGGAAGAAGTCGCCGAGACGGTTGACATCCCCATCGTTGGAATTCGTACACCGGAACAAGGAGGAGTGGAACATTGAACGCGCGCGAAGCAGTGATTGTCGGGGCGGTGCGCACGCCGGTGGGTAAACGAGGTGGCGCTTTGAGCCGGTGGCATCCGGCCGACTTGCTCGGTCACACCTTGCGAAACCTGGTGGAGCGCAGTGCGATCGATGCCAAAGACATCGATGACGTCATCGTCGGCTGTGCGATGCAGCATGAGCACCAGTCCGGAAATATCGGGCGGCACGCGGTGCTGGCTGCGGGTCTACCCGAATCGGTGCCGGCGGTCACCATTGATCGCCAATGCGGGTCCGGTCAGCAGGCGGTCAACTTCGCTGCATTCGGCGTCACCGCGGGCATCTACGAGCTGGCGATTGGGTGCGGTGTGGAGTCGATGTCGCAGGTGCCGATGCCTGCGTCGTTCATGCCGGGCGCGCCGCTCGGTCCGCAGTACTCGCCCGTGGAGTTGGCCCGCTACGACGACAACTTGGTGGCGCAAGGGGCGGCGTCGGAGTTGCTGAACTCCAAGTTCGGTATTTCTCGCGAGGAACTCGACGAATTCAGTATCCGAAGCCATGAGCGAGCATTCGCCGCGACCCGGGCGAAAAAGTTTCGCGCGCAGTTGGTGCCGATCACCGTCGATCCGCTGGATCCGTCGGCGGCGCCCGTCAGTGCCGACGAAGGAATCCGTGAGCAGTTGGATCCGGCGAAGATCGCGTCGCTGGAGCCTGTTTTCGCGGCCGACGGCCGCACAACCGCGGCCAATTCTTCCCAGATCAGCGACGGGGCAGCGGCGTTGCTGATCGCCGAGCGTGGCTACGCAGAACGCAGCGGGCTGGTTTCGCGGGCGCGGTTCCTGGCGATGACGGTCGCCGCGGCGGACCCGGTACTGCAGTTCACCGCGGTACTGGACGCCACCCACAGGGCGCTCGAGCGCGCCAACCTGAGTGTCAGCGACATCGACTTGTTCGAGGTCAACGAGGCCTTCGCCGGGGTGCCGCTGATGGTGCAACGCGAGTTCGGCATTCCCGATGACAAGCTCAACGTCAACGGAGGCTCGGTCGCAATCGGGCATCCGCTCGGGTCGACCGGGGCCCGCATGCTCACCGATCTGCTGTGCGAACTCGAGCGCACCGGACAGCGCTACGGCCTGCAGACCATCTGCGAGGCCGGCGGAACCGCCAACACCACCATCATCGAACGAATCTAAGGCACAGACATGGTCAGGGAAATCGTGAAGGGCGTGCCGTCGACGCACGGCGACCACTACCAGCTCAACACCACCAACCTGATCAGACATGCGGCGCGCACCTATCCCGAGCAAGAGGTCGTCTACCGCACCACGGAGGGCGACTGGCAGCGGTACACCTACGCAGACTTGTACGTTCGGGTCAAGCGGGCGGCGAACGCGCTCAGAGGAATAGGGATCGGCCCGGCCGACACAGTCGGAGTGCTCGACTGGAACAGCAAGCGGCACTTTGAGCTCAGCTGGGCCATTCCCGGCATCGCCGCGGTGATGCTGCAGATGAATCTGCGGCTGGCCACCGAAGACCTGAGCTACGTCACTGACCACGCCGAGGCGCAATGGATCCTGGTCGACGAGACACTCCTTCCGGTCGCCGAGGCGTTGGCTCCACACGTGCCGAAGGTCAAGGGCTGGATCGTAATGTCGGATAAGCCGCTCACCGAGATCGACACCACGCTGGAAAACGTCTTTCACCTCGAGGACCTGATGGCCGAGTCCGACACCGAGATCGACTGGCGGGTCATCGACGAAACCTCTGCTTACAGCGCGTGTTACACATCGGGAACGACGGGTCGGCCGAAGGGCGTCTACTACTCGCATCGTGGCAGCTACCTACACGCGATGGCGATGGCAGCAGCGATCAATCTCCGTCGCGAGGACACCGCGATGCTCATCACCCCGATGTTTCACGGCCAGTCGTGGGGGCTTCCGCACACCGCGATGTGGACCGCGGCGAAGGTGATCCTACCCGGCCGCTACCTGGCCGAGAACACGCAAATGCTCGTCGACGTGATGATCGCGGAGAATGTGACCGTCGCGAACGGCGCACCGGCGATTTTCCAGCCGATGCTGGACTACATCAAGACCCTTGCTGTGAAGCCAGATTTCAGCAGGACGAGACTGCTGTCCGGTGCGACCGAGCCGGCGAAGTCGCTGATGCGCGATTTCCACGAGCTCACCGGCGCCGATTTTGTGCAGGGCTACGGTGCGACCGAGACGACGCCGCTGATCACGATGAACATGGGCATCAAACCGTCCCTGCAGGGCACGATCACCGACGACGAGAAATGGGATTTCAAGCGTTTTCAAGGGCTGCCCGCTTCCGGTATCGACATCCGGATCGTCGACGACAACGGCAATGACCTGCCGCACGACGGTAAGAGTGTCGGCGAGGTACTGATGCGTGGGCCCTGGGTCATCGAGCGATACCACCAGCTCGACGACGACGACAACGCCGACCGCTTCCTCGACGGTTACTGGCGCAGCGGCGATGTCGGCACAATCTACCCGAACGGGTATCTCAAGCTCACCGACCGCCTCAAGGACGTAGTCAAGAGCGGCGGTGAATGGATTTCCTCTATCGATATGGAGAACGCCATCGTCGGACATCCGCTGGTGAAGGAGGCCGCGGTTGTGGGGATCAGCCATCCGAAGTGGCAGGAACGTCCGCTGGCCATCGTCGTGCCCGTCGAAGGTGGCGTGCTGACCCGCGATGACATCGTCGGTTGTCTGCAGGGGCAGTTCGCCAAGTGGCAGATGCCCGACGCGGTTCTCTTCGTCGAGGCGTTGCCGCGCACCAGTGTCGGCAAATTGGACAAGAAGATCCTGCGGGCCGAACACGCCGACGTTTACCGGGATGCGGTCACGTGAACAAACAAATTTTGCGATCGACTCGCGACGGTGCGGTGGCCCTGCTGGAGATCAATCGCCCGAAGTCGAAGAACAGCCTCAACGACGAGCTGTTGGGCGCGATGGGGGCCGAGCTGGCGGCGTTGCGGTCCGACACGGCCGTGTTGGCCGTGGTCATCGCGGGCGCCCACGGCATGTTCTGCGCCGGCGCCGACATCACGGCGTTCGACGAGATCCGGGCCCGGCCACTGGTCACCGGAGAGTCCAATGAGAGCTTCTGGTCGATACTGGCTGCGTTTCCGAAGCCGGTCATCGCCGCGGTCGAGACATACGCACTCGGGGGCGGCTGTGAGCTGGCGTTGGCCTGCGACATTGTCATCGCCGGCGAGTCGGGCCAATTCGGACTTCCCGAGGTGAAGATCGGCGCAATCCCTGGCGCTGGCGGAACTCAACGCCTCATTCGGGCGATCGGCAAATCCAAGGCTATGGCAATGCTTTTGACGGGCGATTCCATCAAGGCCCAGGAGGCGTGCGATGCAGGGTTGGTAGCCGAAGTCGTCGCCGACGGCGAGGCCGTGCCACGGGCGCTGGCGATGGCGCAACGGATCGCGACGAACTCCCCGCTAGCGGTGGCGCTGGCCAAGGATGCCGCTGTGCACGCGTTTCAGACATCACTGACGCAGGGACTCGAACACGAGAAACGGAATTTCTACGTGGCGGTGCATTCCGCCGACAGTCACGAGGGCCAGGCGGCATTCCTCGCCAAGCGCGCGCCCCAGTTCACCGGAAAGTAGGTAAAGCATGCCCGGACTCTTATTCCCGGACTACGTCGTTCCGTGGGAGACCGAGGATCAAAAACTCCTGCGCAAGCACGCCGCCGAGTTCTTCCGCAAGGAAGCGACTCCCAACCAAGCCAGGTGGGCGAAACAGCAGAAGGTGGACCGAGAATTTTGGAACAAAGCCGGCGCTGCCGGGCTTTTGGGCCTCGACCTGCCCGAGCAATACGGCGGTGGTGGCGGCAGTTTCGGTCACGAGGCGGTGGTGATGCAGGAGCGCGCCTACGCGCACGACACCGCGTTCGGTTTCTCCGTGCATTCGACGCTGGCTTCCCACTACATCGCCGAGTATGCCTCCGAGGAGCAGAAGAAGCGCTGGATCCCGAAGATGGTCAGCGGGGAGATGGTGATCGCCGTCGCGATGACCGAACCGGGCACCGGGTCAGACCTGCAGTCGATTCGCACCACCGCGGTTCGCGACGGCGACGAGTACGTCATCAACGGCTCGAAGACCTTCATCTCCAACGGTTCCCACTGCGACCTGGTGGTGATCGTGGCCAAAACTGAGTCCGGACTGTCGCTGATGGTGGCCGAAACCGAAGGGCTGGCGGGTTTCCAGCGCGGCCGGGTTCTGGAGAAGGTCGGCCAGCACGGCCAGGACACCCGGGAGCTTGCGTTCACCGACATGCGGGTGCCGGCCGCAAACCTGCTCGGCGGCGTTGAGGGCAAGGGCTTCGCCCAGTTGATGGAGCAACTTCCGCGCGAGCGGTTGACCATCGGGGTCGAGGCGATCGCGATGGCGGAGGCGGCGGTAGTAGAGACGATCCGTTATGTCAAGGAGCGCACCGCGTTCGGCAAGCCCCTCCTCGCCTTCCAGAACACCAAGTTCGTGCTGGCCGAATGCAAGGCGGAGGTGCTGGCCGGCAAGGCGCTGATCGACTACTGCACCGGCCGGTACCTCGACGGAAAACTCGATGCCGCAACCGCATCGATAGCCAAGATGTGGGGATCTGACAAACAAGTAGAGGTCACTGACAAGTGCCTGCAGCTTTTCGGTGGATACGGCTACATGATGGAATACCCGATCGCGCAGATGTATGCGGCGGCTCGGGTGCAGAAGATCTACGGCGGCACCAACGAGATCATGAAGGTGCTGATCGCGCGAAGCCTGTAGACAGACACACAAAAGGAGCAGCCGAATGGACATCGCAGCTAGCAGCGCGGTCGTCACCGGTGGCGCGTCCGGGCTCGGTTTGGCGACGGTGGAGACGCTGGCGCGGTCCGGAGCGCGGGTGGTCGCCGTCGACCTGCCCAATGCAAACACGGACGCGCTAAGCCTCCTCGGCGACACCGTCCGGTTCGCGCCCGCCGACGTCACCGACGAGGATGCAGTGACCAGGGCCATCGAGATCGCCAACGCGGACAAGACATTGCGTATCATCGTCAACTGCGCCGGCGTCAGCGATGGCACCAAGACCGTCAGCAAGAAGGGCCCTTTCCCGCTCGACGCGTTCGAGAAAGTAATCAAGATCAACCTGATCGGGACCTTCAACGTCGTGCGCCTGGGCGCATACGCAATGTCGCAGAACGACCCCGTCGGCGGCGAGCGTGGCGTGATCGTCAACACTTCCTCCGGCGCGGCCTTCGACGGCCAGATCGGGCAGGCGGCCTACTCCGCTTCCAAGGGAGGTGTGATGGCGGCGACGCTGCCGATCGCGCGTGATCTGTCGTCGTACTTGATCCGGGTCAACACGATCGCTCCGGGGCTGTTCGAAACCCCGCTTCTCAACTCACTTCCAGAGGCTGCGCTAACCGCTCTCAAGGCGCTGACGTTGCACCCAAACCGACTCGGTGATCCTGCCGAGTACGCACACCTGGTCGTAGCCATCGTTGAGAATCCGATGCTCAACGGCGAGACGATCCGTCTCGATGGCGCAGTACGGATGCCTCCGAGGTGATGTCCGGCCGTCAGAGTTGCTGATTGGATCCCACAACTCCAGGAGAGAATCAACGTGCAGGACAGTGTCCGCGTCGTCGTCGACCATGTGAACGAACACGGAAAATCGCGGCTGAGCGAGCGGCGGGTGGTGGCATCGGTGGGCCAGGCACTGCGTTGCAAGATGCGCAACGAGCGTGAACGCAGTTTCGTCTTCGTCACTCCGAGTCGGAGTCGGAGAGAGAGAGGCTTAGTCACGTTAGCCAACAGTCGACGAGTTCCTGAGCCCACGGGTATCGCCCGTTAGCCCTTTCAACGCCTGGAACAGCCGTTGTTGGCGTGTCCCTCCATCAAAACTCTCTGATGAACCGGCATCATTCTTGCTGACTGAATAGTTGATCAGATGATGTTTCTTCACTTTAGGTGAAGTCGAGGAGGCGTGGGTTGGCTCTGGCTGTGGTCCGCGATCTGCGGGAACATCGAGTACCGGCGAGCGAGGAGGAGCTTGCCGACTTCGAGACCGATGTGTTGGCCGGGTTCGTGCTGGCACGGGCGTCGGCCGGATTGGTCGACAGCACGATCCGCAACGACATCAACCACCTCGAGCTGATCCACGACTGGTTCGGCCGGCCGCTGTGGGAGATGCGGCCCGCCGATGTCGACGTCTATTTCGGCAAGGTGCTGCGCGACGCCAACCCCTCGACTCGCACCGGGCGGGCGGCGGCACTGACCGTGTACTTCCAGTTCTTGGAGCTTCGGCACAAGATCGACCTGCACAACATGACAGGTCGGGTCGTCGAGTGCCCGCTGGACGAGATCAACCGGCCGCGAGCCTCGGTCGATCCGCAGCTGCGTATCCCTCCGACCGCCGACGAGGTGGAGCAGCTGTTCGCCGGGTGGCGCCAGGAACTGGCTGGATTCAATCGGTCGTTGCAACACCTCGATTCCTCGGAGGTGTGTGGTGGCGTATGGGAAGCGGCAGTTGGAGGTTCGTGCGTATCGGGGGCAGATGCCCTCCCCGGGGCGGCCGTCGGTGGCCTGGCGGCAGGACAGGGTCCGGTTCTGGGCGGGGATCGCTGCCGGAGCGATGACCGAGGACGCCGCTACCGAAGCGGGCGTGTCTTCGCCGGTCGGGTTCCGCTGGTTCCGCCATGCTGGCGGCGTGAATCCACGCTTGCCAGAAACTGTTTCGGGCTGCTACCTATCCTCGAATGAGCGCGAAGACATCGCTTTATGGCGTGCCCATGGTGCCGGAGTGCGCGAGATAGCCAGGAGGCTGCGCAGGGCGCCGTCGACCATCTCGCGTGAGCTGCGCCGTAACGCCTCGACGCGCACGTATCGGCTCGACTACAAGGCCTCGGTCGCGCAGTGGCATGCCGAAAGGCGGGCGAGGCGCCCGAAGACGGCCAAGCTGGTCGGCAACGACCGGCTGCGCCAGTACGTCCAGGACAAGCTCTCCGGTGTCGTTCGTGGCGCTTACGGGCAGATCATGGCTGGTCCGGCCGCGACGCCGTGGAAGGGACGCAACAAGCCGCACCGAGGGGATCGGGCCTGGGTGACAGCATGGAGTCCTGAGCAGATCGCCCATCGGATCAAGCTTGACTTCCCTGATGATGAATCCATGCGGATCAGCCACGAGGCCATCTACCAAGCGCTCTACGTGCAAAGCCGCGGTGCGCTCAAGCGGGACTTAATCACCTGCCTGCGCCGGGGTCGGGCATTGCGGGTGCCGCGGGCACGGTCTCGGCAGAAAGCGTGGGCGCACGTCACGCCGGAGACGTTGATCAGCGCTCGGCCGCCGGAGGTCGCTGATCGCGCGGTCCCGGGACACTGGGAGGGAGATCTGCTGATCGGGTTGCAGCGCAGCGCGATCGGCACGCTGGTCGAGCGCAGCAGTCGGTTCACGATGTTGATCCATCTTCCGCGGGAGGCCGGATACGGGCTGATTCCGCGGACCAAGAACGGGCCGGCTCTGGCCGGCTACGGCGCCCTCACGATGGCCAACGCCCTAGCGCAGACGATCACCTCGCTGCCCGAGGAACTGCGCCGGTCGCTGACCTGGGACCGGGGAAAGGAACTGTCGGCGCATGCCCAGTTCTCGATCGCCTCCGGGGTCAAGGTGTACTTCGCCGACCCGAAGAGTCCGTGGCAGCGTGGCACGAATGAGAACACCAATGGCCTGTTGCGCCAATGCTTTCCGAAGGGCACCGACCTATCCCGGTGGAACGCCGACGACATCGCGGCGATCGCTCACACCCTCAACACCCGACCACGCAAGACCCTCGGATGGCGCACCCCGGCCGAAGCGTTCAACGAACACCTACACTCACTTCAGCAAGCCGGTGTTGCAACGACCGATTGAATCCAGCCTGGTCACCTGCCGCAAGTTCGCCCCGGCCGCCCGCAACTACGCGGTCGCCCGGCTGGCGGCCGACGTGGGACTGCGCATCAACGAGGCGCGGATGCTCGACCTCGACGATGTGCGGTGGGAGCTGGGGCGGTTCGGCAAGCTGAACGTCCGTCACGGCAAGGGATCACGCCGCAAAGGCCCCAAACCGCGACTGGTGCCGCTGATCAACGGCGCCGACCGCAGCCTGAGATGGTTCATCGAAGACGTGCTTGGACTGTTCGATATCGACCCGAATAGCCATGCCGCGCCACTGTTTCCGTCCGAACGCAAGAACATCGACGGGACGTGCATGCGCGCGACAGCTGACGTCTATCGCCGATCGTTGGCGGAGGCGGCGGACCGGCATCTGCCTGCGTGGTCGGGGAAGCTGACCCCGCATGTGCTGCGGCACTTCTGCGCGTCCCAGCTTTACCTCGGCGGAATGAACCTGTTCGCCATCCAGGAATTATGTGGTCACGCCTGGACGGCCACGACGGCTCGATATATCCACGTCCACGCCACCCACGTCGAAGATGCCTGGGTCACAGCACAACGTAACAACACGAAGTAACTGCACCTACGAACTTAAGGATTGGCTCAATGAAGTGGAATCTACGCCTGACCGCGGCCAACCGCGGCATTTGGAAGGCCAGCGAACTCCAACGGATGCTGGCCGAGCGCGGCCTGGTGATCAGCGCCGGCAAGATGTCGGGCTTGTGGTCGGGCAACCCCAACGCCATCAAGCTCCACGATCTCGATGTATTCTGCGCCGTGCTCGACTGCGCCATCGACGAACTGCTGATCCCCGAGCCCGAAACCGTGGCCGCACCCACGCCGAAGGGTAGCGAGGAGGCCGCCGCTGCGGCCGGTGAGGCACGTCCCGTCACCCCGCGCGCTCGGACGGGAAGGTCGCTGCCGCCGCGATGAATTGCCTGCAATGCGGAGCCGAACTGCCAGCCAACGGTCGCCGCGACCAAAAATACTGCGGCAGAAGCTGTTCAAAAAAAGCGCACTACTATCGCGGAAAGGCGGGACTGCCTGCTCGCCCGCCCCGGCGGCATCCAGCCTTGGAATCCGACGACCCCGTGCTCGTGGCCGCTGCGGTATACGCCCGGGAACGCGCTGCCGCCCACGATTGGTGCGGTGAGACCACAAACCGATGCCTCGACGCCCTGGTCACCCTTCTGGCCGGTCGGCCCCCCGGTGATCGCGTGCCGCTCAAAGAGGTTCGAACACGGCCGCATCGGCTCGCGTCCCGTCGCAGGCTTGTCGAAATCCTCTCCCACTTCGACCTGCTGACAGACGACACCGAACCTCCGATCCGTGCCTGGATCGACCGCGTCACCGCGGAACTTCCGCCAGGGTTCGCCGAGCCGTCGCACCACTGGCTCCTTACCCTGTTGGTCGGCGGCGCACGTGCTCGCCCACGATCGCCCAGGACCCTCTACAGCTACTTCGGCGCGGTCAGGCCCCTTCTCGCGCACTGGTCCACCTCCTACGACCATCTCAGGGAGGTCACCAGGGCCGACGTCGACGCGACGCTGCGGCCGTTTCAGGGAAACCAGTGCCACAATCTGATCAAGGCGCTGCGGTCGCTGTTCCGGCACGCCAAGAAGAATGGTCTGGTCTTCAGCAACCCAACAGCGGGTTTGAAGAGCCAACCAGTAGACCAAGACCTCGTGCCCATCACCGATGATGAGGTGCGCTCGATCGAACAGCTCGCGAGCGAACCGCGTGCACGCCTAGTTGTGGCATTGAGCGTCGAACATGCCTGCCGCACAAGCGTTATACGCAAACTGGTGCTCGACGACATTGACCTGCCGAACCGGCGGATCACCCTTGCTGGACAACCAACGGCTCGGCGAGCTCACCCACAGAGCGCTGATCACATGGCTCGACCACCGCCGGGACAGATGGCCCCACACTCCGAACCGGCACGTTCTACTCACGACGAAAACTGCATTGCGCACAACGCCGGTGAGTCAAACATCGGTGAAACAATCGTTGAGCGACAATGGGTTCACGATCGAACGCATCCGTGCCGACCGAATCCTTCACGAAGCGCTGACCGCAGGCCCCGACCTGCTGCATCTGTCTCTCTCGTTTTCGGCATCTCCCACAACACCGCGCGGCGCTACACCACCGCGAGGGAGTATCCGAAATTCGGTGTAAGTGGCCCGACACGCCGGGTGTGAGCCTGGCGGGGAAGGTCCACGATGACCGAAACGATGAGGGCTGTGACAGCAACAGCCGATGTCCACGATGATGAAGTGATGGTCAGCTCTCCGACACCGGAGGAGCTGGCGACGGCCCGCGAGCTGGTGCGGGCGGCCCAGGCCCGCGGGGTGTCGTTCGCCGATACCGCTGACGGGGTGCTTAAGGCGCTGACCAAGACGGTGGTCGAGACCGCGCTGGAAGAGGAGCTCGCCGATCACCTCGGCTATGACAAGCACGATCCGGCCGGGCGGGGGGCGCCGAATTCACGCAACGGCACCCGCACCAAAACCGTGTTGACCGACACGGTCGGACCGGTCGAGATCGCCGTGCCCCGCGACCGCGGCGGCAGCTTCGAGCCCCAGATCGTCAAGAAAGCATCAACACCGGTTGACCCGGGTCGATGAGATCGTGTTGTCGTTGTATGCCAAGGGATTGACCACCGGGGAGATCGCCGCCCACTTCGACGAGCTCTACGACGCCAAGATCTCCCCGGACACCATCAGCAGGATCACCGACAAGGTCCTGGCCGACATGGCGGAGTGGACCGCGCGGCCGCTCCGTCTACGCCGCAATCTTCATCGACGCGCTGAGCGTGAAAGTGCGCGACGGTCAGGTCGCCAACCGACCGTTCTACGCCGCGATCGGGGTCGATCTGGCCGGGCACAAGGACGTGCTCGGACTGTGGGCCGGCGACGGCGCCGGGGAATCAGCCAAGTTCTGGTTCGCCGTATTGACCGACCTGCGCAACAGAGGCGTCACCGACACGTTCTTCTTGATCTGCGACGGACTTAAGGGGCTGCCCGACGTTGTCGGTGAGGTGTGGCCGGCCACCATCGTGCAGGCCTGCACCGTGCATCTGATCCGCAACAGCTTCCGCTACGTACCGCGCCAGCACTGGGACGCCCTGCGCCGCGATCTCAAACCGATCTACACCGCCCCGACAGCGGCGGCCGCAGAAGCGGCGCTCGAGGCGCTCGCCGACCGCTGGGGCAGCCGATATCCGGCCCTGATCCGACTGTGGCAGTCGTGTTGGAATGAGTTCATCCCGTTCCTGGATTACGACACCGAGATTCGGCGGGTTCTGTGTAGCACCAACGCAATTGTTATCTGGAGTCCTCCGGGCGGTGTCCTTGATGTCCGACACGAGGCGTTCAGATCCCAGGTTCTGCGTGGTGGACGTGATTATCTGCAGTCGTCCAGGAGGCAAGAACCTGCGGAGGGACGATGCAGATTGCGGTCAAGTCCAGGGACGTGGTGTACGACGTCGTCGTGTGATTCTTCGACTTGGTGGTTTAGGCGGTCAGTGCCGCCGGGGTGTCCTCCTGTTCTGTTGATGGCGTGTGGTCGGCGCGGGATTTGCTGAGGACGTCGAGGCCGAGGTAGCGGCGGGATTCGGCCCATTCGTCGTGTTGTTCGGCCAGCACCGCGCCGACGAGGCGGATTAGGGCGTTGCGGTCGGGGAAGATTCCGACGACGTCGGTGCGCCGGCGGATTTCCTTGTTGAGTCGTTCTTTTATCCGGCCCTCGGGGGCGGGTCAACCCGTCGGGGTGGGATGTTCATCGATCGAGGCGCTGGAGGTGGTCGGTAAGGGCGTGGGCGACGCGGTCGTGGCGGGCGGCTTCGTCGGTCCAGCCGCGGCACTCGGCGTCGGTTCTGAGGGCCTGGACGTCGGCGAGTTGGTCGGTGAGCGTGTCGCGGAATTCGGGGGCGGTGACGTAGTTGTCGCAGGTTTCGCAGATGTTGGCATAAGGGCACGCGCCCGCGGATTCGTGGCGAGCGCAGTATCCGTGTGCAACGCGGGTTTTCAGCATTTCACTGTGCAGCCAGCCGACCTTGTCGGGCAGGATCGGTTTGCCGACCGGGGTGAGGGTGAACTGGCGGCGCATCTTGCCCATCGCTTCGTCGTAGGCCGCGCGCAGGGTGGGCGAGGCCAGGGTGGCGTAGCGGATCGTCATTTGTGGAGTGACGTGCCCGAGTAAGGACATCAAGGCCTGCAGACTCATCCCGGCGTTGGCGAGTTCGGTGGCCCAGGTGTGGCGCAACTGATGTGGAGTGACCATCAGGACGCCGCCGTCGGGACGGTGCAACCCGGCGGATTCAGCGGCGGTGAGCAGCCCGTTGCGCAGCCGGGTGTAGCCCAGGCGGCGTCCGTGCCGGGTGAACAGAAAGTCGGTGAGCACGCCGGTGCGTGGGTGCGGCAGCGGCCGGTGCGTGCCGCGGAGGGCGACCCACTCGTCGAGCGCGGCGAGGGTCGCGGCGGAGAGCGGGACCATGCGTTCGGTGGCGAGCTTGCCCAGTGGCACCTTCAGCCAGGTTCCGGCCGGTCCGTAGTCGATGATGCTGCCCAGTTCGAGGTCGAGCAGTTCCCCCGCCCGCAGGCCGGCACCACGCAGCACGGTCAGGCCGATGCGGGCGAACGGATCCTGCAGGTGGGCAACGGCGTTCATCACTGCCGCGTCCACATCGGGTGCTAGCGCGCGTGGCAACGGCTGGTCGAGTTTGGGGACGTCGGCGGCGAATACCAACCGCCGTGGTGGGGCCTGCGCCCAGCCCCAGGCGGTGATGTCGTCGAGCAGGTTGCGCAGACTGAGCACTGCCGACTGGGCCACCGCGGCCGAGACGGTGCGCCCGGCGCCCGCGGCGGCGCGCTGACCACGCCAGCCCCGGGTGCGATTCCATTTCAGGTAGCCCTCGATGCAGCTCCGGTCGAGTTCACGCAGGCTGATGACGTCGGGATGGTGAGCGGTGAGGTATTCGGCGAAGGGCAGCAGGTCGTTGATCAGCGACTCGACCGATTTGGGCCGCAGCACCGCCGCGCGCACGCCGATGTAGCGCAGCAACGTCTGACGGATCGGGTCGGGCATCTCCACCTCGGTGAAGCGCTGCTCGAGGCTACGGGCCCACCGCCGGCGTTTCGGCGCGGTGTCGATGACCGCGGTCTCGAACAACAGCTGCCGCAGGCTGGCCAGCCGCCCCCTGTATGCCCGCCGCGACGATGGCGGCACCACGGTACGTGACAGCGCGGCGTCGAAGTCGTCGAGCGCGTCGCCGGTCAGGTCGGCGACCATTCCGCCGTGGTGTGCCAGCACTACCGCCAGACATTCGCCGAGGACCGTCTCGACCCAGGAACTCCTCCAGCCCAACCGAATTCCCGCATTCCGCAACGCGGCGAATCCGCTCGGATCCCGGTCCTCCACTGCGCGGCCCAGCCCGGTCAACTGTTTGACCGCGGCCAGCTCGACGTCCAGCCGTAACCGGCCGGTGCCGATCGTGTGACAGATCAGCGGCCACGCCCCGGTGTCCCGTATCTCGGCGATCCGCTCGGCTGCCGGCAGCGTCATCCAGGCGTGCAGGTCGCGGTGGCGTGCGGTGAAGTCGCGAGCGATCCGAATCCGGTCGCGTACCGCCCGCCCGCTCAAACCCAGGGTGGCGACGTGGTCGAGATAATCCGCCACCACCTCGTCGGCGCCTACGGGTTGGCCGACCAACACCGTGGTCACTGCCGGGCTCCGGCCAACGTCGCACGAGCAGCACCGTATTCGGCGGCGAGCTGCTCGATCGACAAATGCACGTAGCGGGCCGTGGTCTCCGGCGAGACATGCCCCATCAACGCCCGCAACGCCAGCAGATCGATTCCGGCCGCCGACAATTCGGTGCCGTAGGTATGCCGTAAACGGTGCGGGCGGACTCTTGTGGCGCCAGAGGTCTCCCGGTGCCGACGGAACAGGCTGCGCAGCCCGGCCTCGCTGACCGGTGCACCGGTCGTCGGGCCGCGCAGCACTACGAAGCACTGCGGCGTCGCCAACCCCGGCGGCCGCTCCCATCGCAGGTAGGCGGCGAGCTCGGTGAAGAACGCCGCATCGACCGGGACATGACGTTCCTTGCCGCCCTTGCCGATCACCCGAAGCCGGCGCCGGCCCATATCGACGTCGGCGAGCAGCAGGCCACGCGCCTCGGCCGAACGCAGCCCTCCGAGTAGCATCACCAGCACCATCGCCCGGTCCCGGTGCGTTGCCAGTGTCGCCAGGAACGCGTCGACATCGTTGGTGGACAACGATTCCGGAAGACGCTGCGGCTGACGCACCAACCTACCGCCACTGCGTGCACGCCCGGGACCCAGATGACCGAGCAACCCCCGCTGCGACTGGCGCAGCCCCTGTCCCCGCCGCGGCGACGGCACCGGATTGTCGGTGCAGACACCGGTCATCACCAGATACTCGAATAACGCGCGCACTGCCGCGACCCGGCGGTTCACCGTCGAAGCTGCCGGCGGGGTCGACGAGCGGTGACCGCCGGTGGGCTGGTCCGTTCGGCGGACGCCTTGCCAGTCGATCCAGTCGAACACCAACGGCGCATCGACCGCGGCGAGCCCGACCGCTTGCTGGACGAGGAACCGGCTCAAATTGGCGACGTCGAATGCGTAGGCCCGCACCGTGGCCGCGCTGAACCCCCGTCCCGCCAAATGGTTGAGAAACGCGTTCACCGCGTCCTGCCCGTCCCAGTCGCCCTCCAGGACATATCCGCTGTCGCTCTTGAGTACCCGCATCGCCGCTCCGCCTTCCCCCACCGAGATGCAGACAGCATCCATCCGTGCTCAGCGCTTGTGCGTGAACCTCACGCTGCAGCCCGAACCGTGTCCCCGGAGAGCCGGTTAACGGATAGTGGGTTGTTGGACCAGATCTGCCGCCAAATTTGTTTGGGGAAGGCGGTGAAGGCGAGCAGGTCGGCGCGGGCGTCTTCGAGGTGGTCGGCGACCTTGGGGAGCTTGTCGGCCAGTGCGTCGATGATGCGGTCATATTGGGCTGCAACGGAACCGGCGTCAGGTTGATCGAAGACCGAATGCAGTAGTGTGCGTACCCACGGCCACGATGATTTCGGAGTGATGGCCATCAGGTTGGTGGCGTAGTGGGTGCGACACCGTTGCCACGATGCCCCAGGCAGGGTGGCGCCGATCGCGGCCACCAGACCGGCGTGGGCGTCGGAAGTGACCAGACGGACCCCTGATAGGCCGCGGGCGGTCAGCGACCGCAGGAAGGTCAGCCAGCCGGCCCCGTCCTCGGCGGTGGTGACGTCGATGCCCAGGATTTCGCGGTAGCCCTCGGCGTTGACCCCGGTGGCGATCAGCGCGTGCACGTTGACCACCCGGCCTGCTTCGCGAACCTTGAGCACCAGGGCGTCAGCAGCCATGAACGTGTACGGGCCTGCATCCAGTGGCCGGGTCCGGAACGCCTCGACCGCGGCGTCGAGCTCTTTGGCCATCACGCTGACCTGGGACTTCGACAAGCTGGTGATGCCCAGAGTCTCGACGAGTTTGTCCATCCGCCGCGTCGAAACGCCCAGCAGGTAGCAGGTAGCCACCACCGTGGTCAGGGCCCGCTCGGCGCGTTTGCGCCGTTCCAGCAGCCAGTCCGGGAAGTACGAACCTTGCCTTAGCTTGGGAATCGCCAGATCCAATGTGCCTGCGCGGGTGTCAAACTCGCGGTGCCGATACCCGTTGCGGGAATTGGTGCGCTCGCTGCTGCGCTGGCCGTAGCCGGCACCGCACACCGCGTCGGCTTCGGCGCCCATCAGGGCGTGAATGAAGGCGGCCAACAACTCGCGCAGCACATCAGGGTGCGTGGTGGTGAGTCGTTCGGCCAGCACGGCAGACAGGTCGATATCGTGGGCAATGGTCATCGCGTTGATTCCTTTGCTCGAGTGACTTTGGTCGGTCCCTCGAAGAATCACGCGATGACCTTCATTCATCCGGCTACGACACGCCGGTCATCACCGGCTCGTACACCACTCTGCTGGACGCAACTCAGATTGCACGAGTTATCTCGCCGGTCTCGTTGCGTGAGTCGTGGACCGTTCTCGGCGACGACGATGCTCCGGTAGCGCCGGTCGACCGGTATCTGGCGTATCTGACCGACATCGAGCGATCACCGAACACGGTCAAGGCATACGCGCACGATCTCAAGGACTGGTTCGGTTTTCTCGCCGAGCGTGGTCTGGACTGGCGGGGCGTTCGGCTCGACGATCTCGGTGAGTTCGTGGCCTGGCTGCGGCTTCCGCTGCAGGCCCGGCATGGGCAGGTCGCGGTGTTGCCGTCGGTGCCGCATCATTGCACGGAATCGACTGTAAACCGCAAACTTTCGGCCGTCGGGGCGTTTTACACCCACGCTGCACGAGATGGGGTGGATGTCGGTGAGCTGCTGACCTCGTGGCAGGTCGGCGGCGCGCGCGGCGGTTGGAAGCCGTTCCTGCACCACATCAGCAAGGGCACGCCGAGGTCGAGGCGGGTGATCGCGTTGAAGACGCCGAAGAAGCTGCCGCGGGTGCTGTCGCCGGACGAGGTGCAGGCGATCCTGGACGGCTGCGGCCGGTTGCGGGACCGATTGCTCTTCGCCGTGCTCTACGACACCGGGATGTTCTCCAGGGCTCGGCCCCCGTGCGCCAGCGTGATTCTCTGAGTTTGTGCAGCTCAGAAGCTGATGTCGGAGATGCTATCCACCGCAACAGGTGTGGTGCAAGCAGACTCGCGCGTGTCATCGCAGCCGGGTTGGTGTGTTGAGTCGGGCCATGAGTTCGCGGTTGGCCGCCCGGGCTGCGGCGAGGTCTTCCTCGCGTTCGTCGAGTTGTTGCTTAAGGTCGAGGTTGTGCTGCTCGAGCTGGCTGATGCGCTGGTGGAGGGCGTCGATATCGGTGCGGGCGCCGAGCCCGGACTCGCGCCACGTCTGTTCACCGAGCGCTTCGGACAGCCGCTTCTCCAGCTGCTGGATGCGCGCGCCGAGCCGGGCGGCGCGTTCGTGGGCAGCGAGCAGATCGGCCTGCAGTGAGGCTCGGGTGACCCCAGGGCCGGTGTGCTCACTCGGGACTGGATCTGCTTGCAGCGCATGGATTTTCTCGAGCAGGTCGGGGTGTCGGTAGAGGAATGTGCGGTCAACGGCGGCGGCGCGGGCGATCGCGGTGGCGCTGAGCCGGTCGCCGGCGGCGGCGGCTTGGTCGATCGCGGCCAGCACGCGCCGGCGTCGGCGCATCGAGTCGTCGCGCCGGCCGTCAAGCATCGATCGGGTGCGTGTTGTCGACGAGACGGATTGTGCGGGTGTGTGATTCGACGTGGTAGCGGTGGTGGTCATGCGGTGGCCTCCGAGGCGATGGTTGTCGGTGCGGGTGGGGTGAGGCTGGGCATGCCCAGCGGGACGGTGTGGGCCGCGCGGTGACGGCGCACGATAGCGATCGCGTCGTCGATGCGGGCTTGCTCGGTCTCGTTGAGGTCGGCGACGTCTGCTTTGATGCGGTTGATCAGCCGCCGGATGCGGGTGATCTCCTCGTCGGTGGGGGTGGCATCGGCGCGGGCCCAGTCATCGACCCCGTCGATGGTGGCGGCCAGCCGTTCCCGGGTGCGTAGCAGATCATCGAGGTAGGCCTGCAGGTCGGGCAGGAACGCGATGTTGGTGCGGAAGTGATCGCAGCCCACGCAGCGGAACCGGACCGGGCAGGCCCCGCCGCCGGCCTTGACGTTGGTGGGTTCGGTGCAGGTGCCGTAGGGGACGGCGACCTCGCCGACGGCGTGGCGGGCGCGTTCGGATTCCAGCAGCATGCGCGCGTCACGCCAGATCCGGTTGCCGTGCCGGTCGAAACTGAGCGCGGTGACGGTGTCGACGGCGTCGCGGCGACGGTCCTCGCCGATGCGGTAGTAGCGCCGGGTCATGGAATAGCTACGGTGATCGAGCAATTCGGCCAGAACGTCGATCGGCACCCCGGCATCCGCGTGACGTTGGGCATAACAATGCCGATAGGCATAGGGCGTGACCTTGGTCTTGTCGACCTCGACCCCGTCGCGGGTGCGCAACACGGGCAGGGTCGAGATCCACTCGCGGTGCCGGTTGTCGAGCGTATCGATGCTGATCGGCTTTCGCCCCTCGGGGTTGCGGCGTGGTGTGGGCAGCAGTGTCAGTTCTGCGGGCGGGGTGTGAGGAAACATCGCCCGCACCCGGTCCTGCTGAGCGGCAATGACTTTCGCGGTAGCTTCGCCGATCGGCACACGCCGTCCGAGACGGTTGGCCTTGGCGTTGTCGTAAACCAGCACCGCCGATCCGTCCTTGTCGCGGTGCAGGCAGTTCAACGGCAAGGCGAGAATGTCCTCGGGCCGGCGCCCGGTGTCGATGCCGATCTGGGTGGCGACCCGCACCTCGACGGGTTCGAGGGCATCGAGGTGGGCGCACAGGATGGCCAGGACCTCCGGTGGCAGGTCGCGGCCGGGTTCGCCGCGTTCGGGTTCGGCGGGGATATCGCCGCGCTCGATGGCGAAATCGCCGGCCAGTCCGGCGGCTGTCTGCCCCGGCCGGGTCAGGCCGAGGGCGCGGATCCCGGCCAGCACCTCGCGCATGTCACGGCAGATGCCGTTGCGCCGGTATCGGCTGATCTCGCCGACGGACTCCAGATAAGCGAGTCGGTTGAGGAAATCCTCGATGTCGCTGCGGCCCAACGCCGAAGCGACGAGTCCACCATCGGGTCTGCGGCCGAGGAACTCCGACAGCAGCCGCAGCGCGTTGATCTTGCCGCGCACTCTCGCGGCGCCGCGACCTCGGTGGCGCGGGAGTTGTTCTGCTGCCCACCGCTTGACGGACTGGGCCAGCCAGGCCTGGCCGATCCCGGTGAACGACAAAGACCCGCGATGGCCGAAGACCGCGAGATCCCATGTGTCCTTTGCCTGTTCGCTGCCGGGATCGGCCAGAGCCCGCCGGACGTGCTGGGTCAGGGCGCTCCGCAGCGACCGCACGGACTTGTTGCGGGTGATCTCGGCCCGGTCGGTGGTGATCGAGGCGGCCTGTCGCCGGCGCAGCCCGTCGCAGAGCACCCGCAGCTCTACCTCGGTGATCTTCGCCCCGCCCCGGACGCGCTGCTGAACGCCGAACAGCACCTCGACCACCACCAGCACCGGCAGCGCGCGCAGGTTCACCCGCCCGCACTCGGCCACACCCGATTCCTGGGCTTGCCACCGATGCGAATCGAACTCAGGGTTGGTACCGAGCGCGCTACGCCAGCGCTGGTAGTGGGTGTTGCAGTAGCCGCGCGCGCTGTCGGCGGGCCGGGTGCACGCGGCCACCGCGCACGCGGGCATCGGCGGCAACGGCCGCACTCGCGGGTCGGCCAGGAACTGCTGCATCGACACCGGCGGTCGCCGCAGGCGGAACTTCTTGGCGTGCGGCTCGCACAACACCGCGTGCCGCACCGTCGGCACACACCGGCATCCCGGCACCGCGCACCGCGTCGCGGACGCGGGTTCGGCGGGCAGGCATGCGGCAGCGGCGATCTCGGCCGTGTTCATTCCCCGCCGAGTCAGGCGCGTGCAGCACCGATGACACACCGTGAGACCGGATTGCACGGTGTTCTGGCATCCCTCGGCCCGGCACACCGTCCGGCCCAACAATCGATGCTCCGCGAGCAACGACAACACCCTGGTCCGCGGATCCCACCCCGCCTCGTCCAAGAACCTGCGGTCGAGCATCCTCGCCAGCCGCGCGGCCGTGCCGATCACCACGACCCCGTCCAACACGTGCGGGGACTCGCCGCAGTCCTGCTCGACCGCGATTCTTTCAGCCAGCCCCACGGCGGTCACCGGGTCACCTGGGCCTGCTCGCGGGGACTGGGCACCGCATCCACGGCGGCCCGCAGCCGGGAGGAGTCCGGATGCAGGTAAACCTGCGACGAGGACACCGCGGCGTGGCCCATCAGGTCGGCGACCACATCGATCCCGGCCCCGGCATCAACAACGTTGCTGCCGAAGGCATGTCGCAACTGGTGGGGCCGCACCGCGACGTCGAGTCCGGCCCGCCGGGACGCCGCGGCCATCAACTCGCCGATCGCATCCGGCCGCATCGGCGCACCGATCCTGCCGCGGAACAGGTTAACGAACACGAAGTCACTGTCGGCGGCGCCGGTGACACGCATGCGTTCGAACTCGTAGACGTCGAACAGTTGCACCACAAGGAAATCCAGCGGCACCACCCGCTCCCGCCGCGACTTGGCCCAGGCCTGGTTCGGGTTGTCGTCTCGGCGCACCACATGCAGATGCGCGCGCTCGACATCGCAGCCCAGCCGCCGCGAGTCCACCAGCAGGTGCACATCGCTGCGCCGCAGCCCGCACACCTCCCCGCGGCGCAACCCGCCCCGCGCCATCAACAACACGATCAATCGGTCCCGCGCCGACCGGCACGCCCGCAGCAGCGCGACGATCTGCTCGTCGCTGGCCCGATCGATCGTCGTCTCCGGTTCCCGCAGCCGATGCCGGGCCCGCATCCGCCACGCCATCCGCCCGTCCTCGCCGCGGGCCTCCGCCGGCAGGTCCCGGTCATCGGCGACCTCATACAGCATCGACACCAGCCCCGCCGCGCCGTGGCCGGTCGCCACCGCGTGCACCACCATGCCCCGCACCGCGGTCAGCACCCCGTTGATCCGCGACGGGCCCCGCACCGCAGCAGCGCCAGGTCCGGCCACCACCACGCTCGCGGCGTCATCGACCGATGACCGGGCGTGAGCCAGCCACGTCATGAACAACGCGAAACCCTCCACACCGGCCTGCCAGGACCGGCCCGACCGGGCACACCAGCGCAGGAACAACGCGATCGAATGCGCATACGCCTTCGTCGTGGACTCGGCCGCGTCGTGGCCGAACCGCAGATGCCGCAGATACGCATCGGCGACATCAACCACCTGCAGGTCCTCATCCAGCACCGTCCAATACCGTTGCCCGGACGGCAAACTCACCGGGAATACTCGCATGGGCTCTCACTTTCGGGCCGACAGTCACAAACAACTACCAGCCACGAGCACCACACCCCCGGAGAAACGCCGAGCAACCCGCCCGATCATGTAGATCGAGCAACGTCCCGCAACAGGTCAGGAAACCCCGGAGAAGGGATGCGGATCGGCGAGGTACTTGGTTTGCGGCACAACGACATCGCCTCCGCTGAGCATGAAGTAACGGTGCGGCGACGCGACAACGCCAATGGCGCGCGCGCCAAGTCACAGACCGTCCGCACGATCCCGGTCAGCAGCGCGTTGATCCGATTGTTCGCCGACTACCTTCACACTGAGTACGGCGATCTGGACAGCGACTATGTGTTCGTCAACCTGTGGGGCCGTCCGCAGGGGCATCCGCTGACCTACGCCGCGGTCTATGACCTGGTGCGGCGGCTGCGCCGGCGGACCGGGATCGACTTCGACCCGCACTGGCTGCGACACACGGCCGCAACCCGGCTGCTGCGCGACGGAGTCAGCATCGAGGTGGTCGCGCATCTGCTCGGACATGCGCACGTGGCGACGACGACCACGACGTATGGGCACCTCACCGTGGAGGACGCTCGGCGGGTCATGGAACAGGCCGGTTGGTTCACCGATGGGCAGGTGCGGCTGTGAGGGCGCCGTCGCTCAAGCCTGCCGGCCCGTCGGGGCTGCTGGGCAAGCTGATGGCCGAGGTCCGCAACGAATTCCGCAGCAATGTACTGGAATTCGGGCCCGAGGATCCGGTGTTTGGTGGAGCCGAGTGCCGGGTTGAGGGGTGCGAGCGAACCGCCCGTGGACGCGGCCTGTGTGAAGGACATCGGCAACGGTGGCATGAAGAGGGGCGTCCGTCGCTGGAGCGGTTCGCCGTGTCGACCGATCCGCGGTGGCGGCGGCGACAACCCAACCAGCGCTGCCGGGTGCCCGGTTGCGGTTACGGCTCTGCCCGTGGCGGCATGTGCGGGCTGCACGCGCAACGATGGGAACGAGCCGGGCGCCCCAGCCTGGCGGGATGGCTGGCCGAACCACAGCCGTTCAAGCAGCCAGCGCCGGGCGCGACCTGCCGCATCCCGCATTGCGAGCTCTGGCCGCAGGGCACGTCTGCGTTCTGCCAAACCCACACCAATACCTGGAAGGGTCAACGGCAGACCCGACATTGACGAGTTCGCCGACCGCTTCGCCGCCGAAACCCCGCTGGCCAGCGAGCAGATCCGGCTCGACCGGCTGACCGGTCAGCTGAAGCTGGAACTGCAGTACGTGCTGCAACGCCGTCACGACGATCGGCAGGGCAAGCTGACCCCGGACGTGGTCATGCGCGTCGTGAAGGCACTGGCCGCAATAGGCGTGGGCTCCCTGCTCAACCACGACGAGGACATCTGGCACGACTGGGCTCGGTCGACGATCAATGACACTCGCTCCCGTGGGTTCCTCAGCTACGCATCCCGGGTGATCGCCGACCTGGCCGAAGCCGGCGGCTGGGACGCCGAATACCCGCGCGATGTCTGGCGCATGCGCCGGCTCGGCTACGACGGAGACCGCACGCTGCGGTTCGGCGGTATTCCGCAGCCGTGGCTGCGGGATCTGGCCAAGCGGTGGGCCCGGTGGCGGCTGTCGACCGGATTGGGCCTGGAAGCCGGCGGCGGCAGGCCGGTCGTTGTGCTCACCCGCTTCGCCGGGTTCCTCGCCGACATCGGCGTCGAGAGCATCGACCGGATCGACCGGCCGGTGCTGGAGCGCTATCTGGCCAACCTGCGCGGCGACTCCATCGGTGCCCAACGTCGCGGGACCCATATCGGGCTGCTCAACCGGTTCTTCGCCGCCGTTCGCCAACACCGTTGGGACACAGACCTTCCCGCAGACGCGATGTTCTTCGCCGAGGACTACCCGAAACGCGACGAACGGTTGCCTCGGGCACTGGCCGAACAGGTCATGGCTCAGCTCGAGGATCCCGACAACCTCGCCCGATTCACCGATCCTGCCCACCGGTTGATCACGATCATCTTGATGCGTTGCGGGCTACGGATCACCGATGCGCTACGGCTGCGCCGCGATTGTGTGGTCGCCGACGCCGAAGGTGCTCCGTATCTGCGCTACCTCAACCACAAGATGAAACGCGACGCGTTGGTGCCCATCGACGTGCAGTTGCGCGAGCTCACCGCCGAACATCGCAACCGCACCGCCCAGCGTTGGCCGGCAGGCACGCCGGTGTTGTTCCCACGGCCGACGAAGAACATTGACGGCACCCACCCGATCGCCAGCCCCACCTACCGGATGGCGCTGTTGCGCTGGCTGTCCGTCTGCGACATCCGTGACGAGCACGGCCAGCCGGTGCACCTAACCCCGCACCAGTGGCGCCACACCCTGGGCACCCGGCTGATCAACCGCGACGTCCCACAAGAGGTCGTGCGACGCATCCTGGACCACGACTCCGCGCAGATGACCGGGCATTACGCCCGCCTGCACGACACCACCGTGCGCCGCCAGTGGGAGGCGGCCCGCAAGGTCGACATCCACCGCACCACAATCATTTTCGACCCGTCCGGTCCGATCGCCGCGGCCGCCTGGGCCAAACAGCGCCTCGGCCGAGCCACCCAGGCCCTACCCAACGGCTACTGCGGACTGCCGGTGCAGCAGAGCTGCCCGCACGCCAACGCACCGTTGACTGAACTAACTGGCCCAGCCGCGTGGCGTGGCGCGGCGTAATGCGCCGGCCCCGATAGCTTTCGGCCATGAACCAAGAGCCAGTACAAACCAGGGATGTAGCCCGTCTTGTTGTTTCTCGCTGTGGGGAGCTCGCCTCAACCGGCGATCTGGGTGAGCCTTACCGGTTGATCGACGCCGAGGGCGCCGTCGTGGAATCAGTGGCCGCGTTTCTACGGGAGCTGCTCGCGGCTGGGCGTTCTCCAGCGACGCTGCGTTCCTACGGCATGGACTTGCTGCGGTGGTGGAGATTCCTCGGCGCGGTCGATGTCGATTGGCGCCGCGCGACGCGGATCGAAGCGCGCGATTTCAGCTGTTGGATTCAGCTGACGGTCAAACACCGGAGAAGGCCATCGTCGGACCAAGTGGTTGCAACCGTGGAGTCGGTTGGGCCGCCGAACCCCGTAACGGGCAAGGCCGCCCTCGGCCCCGGGTATGCCCCGGCGACGATCGCTCACAGCGAGACGGTGCTACGCGGCTTCTACGACTTCCAGCGTGACCTCGGTGCCGGACCGATCTTGAATCCGTTTCCCCTCGATATCGCACGTCGGTCGGAGCGGGCGAATGCCCACCACAACCCGATGGAGGCCTGGAAGCACGACCGTGTAGGGCGCTATCGCCCCAAAATGCCGCAGCGGATTCCGCGGGCGATACCCGACGATCGGTTCAACACGCTGTTCACCGCGCTGCCGTCGAATCGGGACCGAGCAATGGTTGCATTCTGGATCTCAACGGGAGCCCGCGCGTCCGAGCTGCTGGGGGTTCGCCAGTGCGATGTCGACCCAGGCCAACAACTGATCACCGTGGTGCGCAAGGGTTCCCGCGCCATACAGCAACTGCCCGCGGCGGCGGACGCATTTGTTGTCGCCTGCCAGGGTGATGGGACCTCTGGTTTGCCATGAGCATGGGACCGGGTTGTTCCGGTTGTAGGCCGTGCGTTGATGGTGACCGATGGGGTGGTTGCCGGTCAATCCGACGGAGTCGGAGGGGCCGGCTTTTCCGGTCGGGGCTTTTGGCGTTGCCGGTAGGACTGGCCTTCGACGACGAGTTCGTAGGCCGCTGATTGCAGGCGGTCCATCGCGGATTGAGCCAGCAGAGGATCGGCCATCATGGTCAGGATCTCGGGCGGTTCGCGGTTGCTGGTGATGATCGTCGAAGCCTTGCGGTGGCGTTCGACGATGATCTCGTAGAAGTCGGTAGTCTCGGTGGCTTCCAGGCGGTGCAGTGCCAGATCGTCGATGATCAATAGCTCGACGCGGTGCAGTTTGCGCATCTCGTCTTCGTAGCTGCCGTCCAGGCGTGCTCCACGCAGGCGTTTGAACAGTTTGTCGGCCCGTTCGGTGTGCACGCTGTGAAGCCGTCGTACCGCGATGTGGCCTAAGGCGTTGGCCAGGAACGTCTTTCCCACGCCGACCGGGCCCATGACGAGCACGTTGTAGGCATCGGCGAGGAACCGCAGCGAGATCAGCTCGGCCCACAATTGCTGATCGAACGCCACGGCGGTGGAGTCGTCCCAGGCTTGGAGTTGCATCGCAGGATCGAGGTGGGCAGCCTTGGCCCGCCGCGTCGCGGACTCGCGGTCGCGGCGGGTGACCTCATCAGCGAACAACAGCTCCAAAAAGTCGTGGTGCGGCAGCCGGTTGGTGCGGGCCAGCGCCAGCCGCTCCGGGAGGGTGTCGAGCAGCTGACCGAGTTTGAGGCGGCGCATCAACGCTTTGAGCTCGCCGGAGACCTCGATCGGTTTGACCGCCGGCACGGCATCGGGGCGGGCCGGGCTCATGAGGGCCTGCGGACCGAGAAGTCGGAGCCATCCCGCACGAACCTGGACGCCGCCCCGGGTGGTTTCGGTATCAGGGGCATCTGTTCACCGCCGCCGCGGGTCACGATCCGCTCGATCAGTCCGACGTCGATGACTTCGGCATCCAAGGCACGCCGGCAGGCGTCCTCCACGGCGGCGGCGCTGTGGCGGCGCACCAGCCCCAGCAGCCGATAGACCTGGCGCATCTTGGTCCACGGCAGCGGGTGTTCCAACACGGCGGCGGCGTAGGTGCCGACGTGGGTGCCGTGGGCAGCAGCCTTGCGCTGCAGCGCATTGATGTCGCGCATCGCATAGACCGACACGTGCGCGGGCAGATCAGCGGGGTCGGTGTGCCGCCGGCCCGGGGCCATGACGGGGTGGACCTTGATCAACTCACCACGCCAGTACAGCTTCACCGCGTGCGCATCCGTGCGGGCCTCGATCCGCTTGCCGACCAACTCGCCGGGCACGCTGTAGAGCGCTTTGGCGATCTGCACATGCCGGTCTGAGGCGACCTTGGGATGGGTCCAGACCGGGATGTCGAACACATCCTCAGGCACCGGTCCCAGCGCAGGGAGTTCCTCGGCGGCGAACACCTCGGCCGGGCGCAGCCGGGTGGTGCCATGAATCCGCAACCCGGCGGTCTGCGCACACCACAGCCGCGCCCGTTCCCGGCAATCCCCGAGATCCCGGAAGTGTTCTCCGGCATAGAAATTCGACCGCACGTACTGCACCATGCGTTCTACCCGCGGCTTATCTTTGGGGCTGCGGACCCGCGTCGGGTCAACAGCGAACCCGCGGGCCTGGGCATACTCCCGGAACGCGTCATTGAGCCGGGGTTCGGTCGCGTGTGCGGTGGTGACGATGGCTTTCATGTTGTCGGGGATCACCACCGCGAACACCCCGCCGAAGAACACCCACGCCGCTTCGAACCCGGCGATCACATCGTTAAGGGTCTGGCGGTAGGTGGGCCAGACGAACATGTGCCGCGAATACACCGCGGTGAAGATCAACCCGTGCACCACCCGGCGCCGCCCATCACCAGCATCGATGAGCAGACCGAGGCGGCCGAAGTCGACCTGCACCTCCGCACCGGGTTCGCAGTCGGCCACCGGCACCGTGGCTTGGCGCCGCCCGAATCCCAATTCAGTTGTGGCGTAACGGTGCAACGTCCGATACGACACCACCACACCCCGGCGGCCAAGCAGCGTGTGGATCTTGGTCAACGTCAACCCGTCTTTGAGCCACGCCTTGATCTGCTCATGCTCAGCGGCGATCGTCTCCCAGGCAAGGCTCTTGCCAGTCGGCCGGTGCGGGCGAACCTCGGCGATCACCGCCGCGAGCAGCTCATCGGTGAGCTGACTGTCTCCGCCGTCACGGTCGAGCCCGCAGGCCCGTGCCCGGTCGACGTAGCGTCGCACCGTTTTACGATCGGTGCCCGAGAGCCGGGCCACCTCCCGCAACCCCAACCCCTGCAGCCACAGCCGCAGCATTTCCACGATCTCGATCACCGATACCTAATAGCTTTGTAGGGCACTGGACGATTCCTGATCAGAACTCGGGGCTAGACCCCCTTCCACAGGCGGGAACGCCGGCTGCTCTGCGACCTTCCGAGTGAGCGGTCGGCCAGCGAGTGTCGACGGAACGCCTGACCGATACCGGGGTCGGCTAGACCTGCCGGGAGAACGGCGAGGTCGGCGTGTCGTGACCGGCTGCTCCTCGGAAGGGGTTGGGGTGGGGAACGTGGTTCGAGCCCGCCTGCACGATCGACACCTCATCGACGGGGAGCCGTTGAGCTCTGACAAAGACTGGGGGTCGTGCGGGTTGCTGGGGTCGCGAACGGCTCAATCGGAGGTCAGGCCATCAGAGCCTTGCTATTAGGGCGCCGCGCGTTCTCACAAAGGGTCACGCACCCAACACATTTCGACAACCAAGGAGGTAAATTTGTCCATGGTCACGTGTGGGATCGACTGGGCCCAGGATCATCATGACGTCGCGCTGGTGGATGCCGACGGTCGGCTGGTCGCCAGACGGCGCATCCCCGAGTCGGTCGCCGGATTCGCCGAACTGACCGCCATGCTGGCCGATGCCGACGACGACCCTGAGGATCCGATCCCGGTCGCGATCGAGACCCCGCGCGGGTTGCTGGTCGCCGTGTTGCGGGCCAGCGGTCGACCGATCTACCCGATCAACCCGATGTCGGTGGCCCGCTATCGGGAACGGACGTCGATGTCGGGCAAGAAGTCTGACCACGGCGATGCGGTCACGCTGGCCAACATCCTGCGTACCGACATCGACCAGCATCGTCGGTTACCCGCCGACACCGAACTGGCGCAATCGATCACCGTGCTGGCCCGTGCCCACCAGGACGCCACCTGGCGGCGTAACCGGGCCGGCAACGAACTGCGGTCGCTGCTGCGGGAATATTTCCCGGGTTTCCTGCACGCCTTCGCCGACCGTCCCGGCGGAATCACCGCACCCGAAGCTCGTGCGGTGCTCGCCATCGCTGCCACCCCGGCCAAGGCGGCGCGGCTGTCAAAGCCGCAGATCACCGCCGCCCTGCGCCGCGCCGGACGCCAACGCGGCCTGACCACGCTCGCGGCGACAATCCACCAGCAGCTGCGGCTGCCGCAGCTGCGACACCCCGCCCCGGTCGAAGACGCCTTCGGTATCCAAGCAGTCGCATTGCTGGCCACCCTCGACGCTGAGTGCGCCAACGTCGACCGGCTGGGCGAGGCCACCGCCGCCACCTTTGCCCAGCACGCCGACCACAGGATCATCACCTCATTTGTGGGGGTCGGCGACCTTACCGGTGCCCGCCTGCTCGCCGAAATCGGCGACGACCGAACACGATTCGCCGACGCCCGAGCATTGAAGGCGTTCGCCGGGTCGGCGCCCGTCACCAAAGCCTCTGGGCGCAGCATCCGCATCACTCACCGGCACGTGAAGAACAACCGACTTGCCGCCGTCGGATTCGTCTGGGCGTTCATCGCGGCCGGCTGCGAAGGACCCACCCGCGCTCACTACCTGACACGCCGCGACCACGGCGACCGCCACCCCGCAGCCCTGCGCCACCTCTACAACCGCATGCTCGGCCAGCTCTACCACTGCCTGCAAACCAGCCAAACCTACGACCCAATCAAGGCATACCGACCACCCCCGACGCACCCCACACGAGCCGCCGCTTGACTGTTAACAAGATCGGAGGTCTCCCGGTAGCTCATCAGGCCAATACAGCGGCCCAACAACCGGAAGAACCCACGCCACGCCGGGGTGGTCCCATAACTGGCAAAACAGCCAGTCAGGTGGTCCCATCAATGGCAAACAGGTGGTCCCATGCTCATGGCAAAACCAGCTCTGAAGTGGTCCCTTTCACCTGGCAGCCGACATTTGTGTGGCTCCGCCTGTATCAGCAAGACCTGCAGGCCAAGTTGCCGCGTGGCCGGACCCGGCCGCTGTGGTGGACACTACGCCGACCACACCGTCCGCTGACCTATCACGCCGCGCACAGGATGTTCGAGCGGGCCAATGCCTGCCTGGGCTCGGATTGGACGTTGCACGACCTGCGGCACAGCGCCGCGATGCGGATGGCGCGGGATCCGCAGATGACGTTGAGCGACGTGCAGTGGGTGATGGGCCACGCCCACTTGACCACCACCGAGTTGTATTTGACGCCCTCCAAAGAGGAGGTCGTAGCGAGTGTGCTGGCTCACCACGCGCGGCAAGCGGCGCGGCGCGAAGATCCGGTTCCACCGCCGCCGGCGCCGGGCTACGACCCGCAGTCGCTGAGCGTCCTGTTCGGGAGGTCGATGTGACCACGATCGCCAAACACGTTGCGCGCAAACCACTTGCCGTGGCGAATGCGACCAAGACTCAGATCAGCGGGCGGAACAAGCAGCTGCGCGAACGGTTCCCCGCCCGTCAGCCCGAGCATTGTGGGGCAGCCACGGCCGGAACCGCCCAGGACACCATGGTCAGGCTGACCTCCGGATTGTTTACCTCGGATGTCAAGGGGACCCAGGCGGGTCGACGACGCGGTGTGACCAAGCTGCTGGACTGGCTGGCGACGTTTCCGGGCGACACCTGGCAACAGCGTTGGGAACTCAGTGGCGTCGAGCAGCATCCCGGCAAGACCTGGACCGGGCTCTCACTGAGGTGGCTGCAGGAGCGCGGTCAGGACGCGTCGTACGACGTCGACGATCTGGCCTCGGGCCTGCTCGTGTTGATCTGCGGCGACGTCATCCGTCCGGGTGTGCCGTGGATGCTTACCCGCACCCACGCCCGGCTGGCCGGTGCGATGGCGCACATCAGAGACCCGCAAGGGTTCGCCCAGCTGCGGCGACTCGCCGAGACCCAACCGGCCAGCTCCGCCGTCGACGCGCGGGTCGCGGCGACCAGGATCGCGACCATCCTCGCGTGCAAGGGCGGACGTGTCGCCGACATCACTGTCGGCGACTGTGTCGAACTGGTCGACACCCTGCGCCAGGTACACGCTCGCGGCGGACAAAAGAAGGTCGACTTCTACCTACGCCTGCGTGCGATTGGCATCTTCCCCGACGATGCGCCGCACACGATTCGCGCATTCGGGCAAGCCACCGGGCGACTCACGATCGAAGAATTAGTGGATCGATATCCGTTGCGTTGCCGACCCATTCGCGACCTGCTTGTCGACTACCTGCGGGAACGTCAGCCGTCGCTGGACTTCGCCAGCATCGACGCGATCTCCCGCAGCCTGGCCGGGCTGTTCTGGGCCCGCATCGAAGCCATCGCACCGGGCATCGACACCCTGCAGCTGCCCCAGGACGTCATCCGGACCTGGAAGGACGACCTGGCCACCAAGAAGCGAACGATCACCAACGCCGCCGGTGAGCAGATCGAGGTCGCAACCCCGCGACTCAACGCCAAAGACGAACTACTCCGGGTGCGAGCGTTCTACCTCGACATCGCTCAATGGGCCGTCGACGATCCCGCCCGATGGGCCCGGTGGGCGGCTCCCTGCCCGATTGGCGACGCCGAGATCCGACGAGCCAAGGAACGCAAACACCGCAAGGCTCGGATGGACCAGCGCACCCGCGAACGACTGCCTGTGCTGCCGGTGCTGGTGCGCACCGCGAACGAGCGCCGCCGCACCGCACAACAGTTCTTGCAGGCCGCTGACCAGACGGTGTCTGGAACCCTGATCCCCGGCACCGACGCCAAATTACGGAAAGCGCACGTCCCCAAAGCCATAGGCCGCCACGTCTGGGCCGACGACACGGCCACGGGCAAACGGCGCAACCTGTCCTACGAGGACGACGAGGCGTTCTGGGCGTTCGCGACGATTGAAGTATTGCGACTGACCGGCATCCGCTGTGAGGAACTGCTTGAACTCAGCCACCACAGCATCACCGAATACCGCCTGCCCTCCAGCGGCGAAGTGGTGCCGCTGCTGCAGATCGCCCCCTCCAAGACCGACACCGAACGCCTGCTGCTCGTCAGCCCCGAACTCGCCGACGTGCTCAGCGCCATCATCACCCGCCTCCGCGCACCAAGCGGTGCGATACCCCTGGTGCCGTCCTACGACACCCGAGAGCGAGTCTGGAACCCGCCGATGCCGCTGCTGTTCCAACGCGCCATCGGCAACGAGCACCGCCCCTTCACACCCAGTGCGATCCGCAAACTGCTCATCGACGCACTCGCCGCCAGCGGGCTCACCGACGCCACCGGCGAACCGCTGATTTTCTCGCCCCACGACTTCAGAAGGATCTTCGTCACCGACGCAATCATGAGCGGGCTACCACCGCACATCGCCCAAATCATCTGCGGGCACAAGACAATTGACACAACCATGGGATACAAAGCCGTCTACCCCATGGAAGCGATCGAAGCCCACCGAGCGTTCATCGCTCGCCGACGGGCAACCCGACCCAGCGAGGAGTACCGGACCCCGACCGAGGACGAGTGGGACGACTTCCTCGCCCACTTCGAGAAGCGCAAGGTGTCGGTCGGGACGTGCGGCCGCGCGTTTGGAACGCCGTGTTTTCACGAGCACGCTTGCGTCCGATGTTCGCTTCTCCGGCCGGACCCAGCGCAACGACCACGCCTGGAAGAGATCCGCAGCAACCTCGAGGACCGAATCGAGGAGGCCAAACTTCACGGCTGGCTCGGCGAAGTCGAGGGACTCCAAGTCAGCCTCGCCGGGGTGAAAGACAAACTCACTCAGATCGACACGAGCCGTCGCCTCGCGGTCGACCTCGGAACCCCCTCCCTACCAACAAATGCGCGGCCACGATGAACGGATCGCTAAGTGCCCCAGCTAAGTTCAGAGAAGCCTGTCTGACCTGTCCGATGTTCCTCACCACCGCCGAGTTCCTGCCCCAGCACCACCAGCAGCGGCAACAGAGCCTGCAGCTGATCACCGCCGCCCAAGCCCGCGGACAACAACGTCTGGCCGAGATGAACCACCAAATCCTGCACAACCTGGACAACATCATCACCGCCCTCAACGATCCACAACCAGGGAAGGCCAAACATGCCGGCTGACAACAGCATCCACCTCATCCACGCCGCCCAGCAGCGGCACGAACACACCCGCGCCAAGGCCATCGCTGCGATGCACGAACTCGACCGGACCGGCGCCCTGCTCACCTTCGAATCCGTCGCCCGCCACGCCGGTGTCTCCCGCTCGTGGATCTACACCCAAACCGACCTCAAAGACGAGATCCGCCGGCTCCGCACCCAACACCGACCCGAGCCAAGCACACCGTTACCCGCCCGACAACGCGCCAGCGACGACTCCCCGCGGCAGCGCCTCGAAATCGCCAACCGCCGCAACCGCGAACTCGCCGACGAGAACCGGCGGCTACGCCGCCAACTGGCGTGCGCCCTTGGCCAACTCCGCGACGACACCGGCCGACATCATGAACCGACGCATCGCGATTCGGTAACAATCGGGCCGTGCTAACCGCCAAGCGATATCCATCTCCAACCGCGTCATGGACACCCTCCACGACACAAACCTGCAGGTCACAACAGCTACCGCGGCCAGAACTCCAGATAACAATCGAGTCACTCAACGCCCGCTACCGACGGGCGATCAAGGCTCGCGGCCATTTCCCCTCGGAGGCCGCGGCGCTGAAGTGCCTGTATATGGTGACTCGCTCCCTCGATCCCAAGGGCACCGGCCAGCAACGCTGGGCGGTCCGCTGGAAGCCCGCTTTGAACGCGTTCGCAGTAACATTCGCCAACAGAATGCCCGACCTCAACCGAGGATAGGGAAACGCCACTTACACCGAATTCCGGATGGACCCGTCGGCGAAGTGCGCGGCCACTTCGCCGGTCGTTAATCCTTTAGCGGTCAACGACAACACGATCTCGTCGATGCCGGTCAGCCGACGTTGGCGCTTCTTGACGATCTGCGGATCGAACGAGCTGTTGGTATCGCGCGGCACCTCGATCTCGACCGGTCCGATCTCGGTGAACACCGTCTTGGCCCGGGTGCCGTTGCGGGCGTTGCCGCTGCCACGTCCGACCGGGTCGTGCTTGTCATAGCCGAGGTGCTCGGCCATCTCTGCGTCCAGCGCGGTCTCCAATACATTCTTGGTGATCTGGTTGAGTAGCCCGTTCGGGCCGACCAGCTCCACGCCCTGCTCCTTGGCCTGGGCCAATAGTTGTTCAGCGAGCTGCTTTTGATCCACCTCGGTAGCCATGGGCTCGAGTGTTTCGGACATCATCAGTCCTTCCCGCCAAGCTCACGCTCGGCGTGTCAGACCAAGGTCAGATCCACCGCTGTTCAGACAGTCCCCATCCTCAGTTTCGATTGCAGGGACCAGATCTTGTTGAGCAACAGTGCCTTTGTGTCGTAACGGTGGTAGCCGACCACGGTGCGCACGATCGCCCAGTTCTTCTGCTCGACGTGGCAGCCGTCGTTTTTGTTTCCGGGCCGCGAGCGGGTGAAGGTGATCTGGCGCCGCTCGCACCAAGCCAGCAGGTGGTGGTTGATGAACTCGCTGCCGTTATCGAAAGCCCAGGATCGGGAAGGGCATGGTGGTGGCGATCGAGGTGCCTCACCAAAAAGTGAGCGCGAAGCGTGGGCTGGTGCCTCACGCATGGTGAGCGCGTGGGGGCTTGCACTACTTCGCCTTGGCCAATCGGTCGATTGACGGTTGCAATGCTTCCAGGTCGATGTGGCGGGCGGCGGCAAGGGCGTCGGTCTTGGTCTTGGCCAGGTCCAGTAGCTGCATTTGGATGGTGTTGATCTGCCGGGTCAAATCGGCCGGGTTGATGCCCTCGATTCGGGCGGACACATGCGAAAGCTGTTGCGCATCAAGTATTCCCGATTCCTGCAGACGTTGCCACGGCGTGGCCGGCGTGTCGTAGATGCGCGTGCGGCGACTGGCCGCGGTGGTGCTGTAGCCGATGGGCTTTTTCGTCGGGGTGAAGAAGTTGCACCGCAGCGACACCAGCTTCCACAGCCGGTTGAGCAGCTCCAGCTCCTCGGAGGTGTCGTAGCGCCAGTAGAACGCGTGTTTGCGCACCACGTGGTTGTTTTTTGACTCCACGTGCGCTTGGTCGTTCTTCTGGTACGGCCGCGAGTGGGTCTGGGCGATGTCGCGGGTCTGCAGCCAGGCGGCGACCTCGTGATTGATGAACTCACCGCCGCAGTCCAAAGCGAAAATCACCAGATCGAACGGGAACCGCTGTTGCAGCTCGTCGATGCCGGCCGTGATCCACTTCGAGGCGTTGTTGCGGATCGAGAAGTTCTCGGTCCAGCCGATCACCAGGTCGGTCATCGTCAGCGTGCGGGCGAACTCGCCGATCAATGTCGGGCCGCAGTGCGCCACGGTATCGGCCTCGATCACCCTCGGGGCCTCAGGTGCCTCATCGGCGCAGGTACGGATGGCGATCGAGTTACGCAGCAGCGGCGACGGTTTGGTCGTCGAGATGCCCTTGATGCGCATCCTGTCCCAGGGCCGGTTTCAGGTAGCGGTCCAGGGTGGCCGCGCTCATCGCCTTCAGCTCCGCTGATGCCGCCTCGGTGGCGAACGGCCTGTCAAGATCACCGGATTCAGCCAGCAGCGGCAGCCACAGACCCACCATGACCACCAGGTACTTGCCGCACGGCATGCCCATCAAGGCCCACACATACTCCAGCAGTGCCCTGGCGTCGTCGCTGAAGCCCCGCGGCCGCAACGTACGCCTGTCAACCTGCTCGGCCGGGTCCGGCAGCCTCGGGCCGGTCAGCATCCGCCGAGCCGTCGAGCGGCCCATCCCCGTGGTGGACACCACCCGATCCAAAATCTTGCTCTTGTCCGCCTTCAACGCCTTGCGGTACTGACCTCGCAGTTTGTTCGCTACCTGCCGCCTCGCAGCCATGTCGATCTTGCCTTCCACATCGGGCAGGCCTTCCGGGCCACGCGCTCAAAATAGGTGAGGCACCACCGCCGGCCACGCGCTCAAACTCAGTGAGGCACGCCGGACTATTGACAATTGGTCGATCTTTGTAAAAGATTGGTAATACCGTCTGTCCGGGGTATTCGGGAGCAGCCAGTTGCCCGGTCGACGGCCGTCAGTATCCGGGAATGACGGGCAAGGGATCCACGCTATGCAAAGCACTATGCAAGACGTTCCGCTTTCTGTGACATCGATCGTCAAGCATGCCAACTCCATTCACGCCGACCGCCGCGTCGTCACACCGACCGAGTCGGGCTACCGGGCCGCGACCTACGGCGAGGTCGGCCGGCGGGTCGGTCAGTTAGCTAATGCGCTGCATGACCTTGGCGTCACCGGCGATCAGCGTGTGGCTACCTTCCAGTGGAGCAACCAGGAACACTTGGAGGCCTATTGTGCGGTGCCGTCGATGGGCGCGGTGTTGCACACGCTCAATATTCGTCTTACCGCCGAGCAGCTTGGCTACATCGCCAACCACGCCGACGACAACATCGTCATCGTCGACATGTCGTTAGCGCCGCTACTTGCGCGTTCTTTGCCGGCCATATCGTCGGTGCACACGGTGATTGCGGTCGGTGAGGGCGATCCCGAGCCGCTACGGGCGGCCGGCAAGGCCGTCGTTTCGTACGAAGACCTGATCTCGACACATCCCACCGAGTTCGACTGGCCTGAACTCGATGAGACGTCGGCCTCGGCGATGTGCTACACCAGCGGCACCACCGGAAACCCCAAGGGCGTGGTCTACAGCCACCGATCCACCTACCTGCATTCACTGGCCGTCTGCACTGGCAACGGGTTGGGCATCGCTGAAGCCGACCGCATCTTGGCTATCGTGCCGATGTTTCAAGCCAATGCGTGGGGCCTTATCTATGCCGCGCTGATGGCGGGGGCCGAACTGGTACTCCCGCACCGATGGCTACAACCTGGAGCGCTGGTGGCCATCATCGAGGACACCCGCCCGACCGTGGCCGGTGCGGTGCCCACAATCTGGAATGACGTCCGGCACTTCCTGGGCTGCGAGCCCGGTCATGACATCTCGTCGCTGCGTCTGGTCGCGTGCGGCGGATCGGCGGTACCGGTGTCACTGATGCGCGGCTTCGAACGCGACCACGGCGTACCGATCGTGCAGGCGTGGGGAATGACCGAAACCTCGCCGCTGGCCACGGTGGCCAAACCGCCGACTGGGCTCGACGAAGACCAACAGTGGGCGCTGCGTGCCACCCAGGGCCGCCCGATATGCGGCGTGGAAATCCGGCTGCGCAACGACCAGGATCGCACCCTGCCGTGCAACGGAGAAGCGGTCGGCGAGATCCAAGCCCGCGGGCCGTGGGTAACTGGCTCTTATTTTCGCGACGACGACGCCGACAAGTTCGACCAGGGGTGGCTGCGCACTGGCGATGTCGGCCACGTCGACGAGCATGGCTTCTTGACGCTGACCGACCGTGCCAAAGACGTCATCAAGTCCGGCGGGGAGTGGATTTCGTCGGTCGAATTGGAGAATTTGCTGATCGCCCATTCCGGGGTACATGAAGCCGCGGTCATCGGTGTGCCCGACGAGAAGTGGCAGGAGCGTCCACTCGCTCTAGTGGTGGTCAAACCCGGCGCCGATATCACGCCAGATGAGCTACGTGCCTTCTTAGACGGCAAAGTCGCTACGTGGTGGATCCCGGAGCGCTGGGCCTTCGTCCCCGAAATCCCGCGAACCAGCGTCGGTAAATACGACAAGAAAGTGCTTCGGGCATGTTACACCGCCGGTGACTACAACATCGTGGAATTCGTCTAGCGACCAAGGTTCGCTAGACCCGGCAATGCAGCCGAATAATTAAGGAGGTTACATGGCAACCACACGTTACCATTCGCTGGGTGCCGGCGGGCTGAACTGGGAAAGCGTGCCACTCAGGCTGTTCGCTGGCGGCATCGCCAAACTCTGGGACCCCGCCAATATCGACTTCTCCCGCGACAGCGCCGATTGGGAGGCGCTTTCCGACCGCGAACGCGTGTACGTCACCCGATTGTGCGCGGGCTTCATTGCCGGAGAGGAAGCAGTCACCCAGGACATCCAGCCGTTCATGGCCGCAATGCGGGCCGAAGGCCGGCTCGGCGACGAGATGTACTTGACGCAGTTTGCGTTCGAGGAAGCCAAACACACCCAGGCGTTCCGCTTGTGGCTCGATGCCGTCGGGGTGCGCGACGACTTACATAGTTTCCTCGATCAAACTCCGGCATACCGGCAGTTGTTCGACGAGGAACTTCACGAATCGCTCAACACGCTCTATGTGGATCCCTCGCCGGCTGCCCAGGTTCGCGCTTCGGTGACGTACAACCACATCATCGAGGGCATGTTGGCGCTGACCGGCTACTACGCCTGGCACAAGATCTGCGTGGAGCACGGCATTCTTCCCGGCATGCAGCAGCTGATTCGGCACATCGGCGACGACGAGCGACGCCACATGGCATGGGGCACTTTCACCTGCCGGCGCCACGTCGCTGCCGACGACACCAATTGGACGGTGTTCGAAACGCGCATGAACGAACTCATTCCGCTGGGGCAGCGCCTGATCGACGAGGGTTCTGCACTGTATGGCGACGACATACCCTTCAATCTGTCAATCGACGAGATGAGGACCTATGCCACCGACAAGGGGATGCGCCGGTTCAGCACGATCAGCAGCGCCCGCGGGCGACCGCCCGAGGAAATCGACCTCGACTACTCGCCACTGCAGCTGGAGGACACCTTCGCGGACGAGGACGCGAGGGTGCTGGCCGGTTCGGCCTGACTTCGACGAGATCGGCGCCAGTGCGTAAAAACGCGGAATTTTTGCGCTGGAGTCGATTCGGCACTGCGAGTACCAACACTGCTCCAGCTTAGTTGCCGTCGCCGGTGCCACTATCTCGGCACGCTTCAAAGATCCGCGATGGCGCAACGCTCCAAGCGGCGGCGAGGCCAGTCATTGACCGCACGACCCGGAGGAGACGACACACGATGCGTCGACCACTTGAGGACGGCTACTTCACGATGCCCAACGGCGATGAGCAGCCGCGGTTGATCGGTTCCTATAGCCCTGCTGCCGACAAGTACTTCTTCCCCCGCCGCCGCCGCTGTCCGTTGACGGGCGGCCCGGTCGAGGATGTCCTGCTGTCACCAACCGGCGAACTGTACGCCTGGACCTACGTCGAGTCGGCGTGGATGGGCAAGTCCCGGTTCGGCTCCACAGGCGACGGGCACGGTGTCGGCCAAGTTGACCTACCGGAGGGCGTGCGCGTGCAATCCATCCTGCGTGGCGAGATGGGCGACTGGGAGATCGGCATGCCCATGCAGCTTGAGGTCTACCCCCTCATGACCGATGCCGATGGCACTGAGCTGTGCTCGTTCCGCTTTTGCCCTACTCGACGGGGGGCATCTCGGTGATGGCCCGCGACGTCTATGTGATCGGCGTGGGGATGGCCCCGTTCGGCCAGCCGGACGCCAACGCGGCCGACTTGGGCTTCGGGGCCGGTGTCAACGCGCTCGGTGACGCCGGCATCGGCTTCGATGAAGTCGGCTACCTCTACAACGGCTACATCGGCGCCGGTCTGCTCACGGGTGTCACCCTTGCGAAGGATCTCGGGCTTACCGGCATCCCGATCACCCACGTCGAGAACGCGTCGGCCACCGGATCGTGCGCCTTCCATGAGGCGGTCCAGGTGGTGGCGGGGGGGAGCGTCGATATCGCGATGGCGCTAGGGTTTGACGACCTCAATCGCGCCACTCGAGCTATCGGGGGCAGCAAGCCCGGCATTGGCCAGGTGATCCTCCCGGCGGCGTTTTTCGCCATGTGGGCGACACGTCGCATGCACGAAGTGGGCACGACGGTCGAGACCTTCGCCGCCATCGCGGCAAAGAATTGGAACCATGCGCGGCTGAATCCCTACGCGCAACGTCGGGCCGACCATGAGGTCACCGTCGAAGAGATCCTCGCCTCGCGCATGATTTCCTACCCGCACACTTCGAAGATGGCCTGCGCCGCTGGCTCTGGGGCTGCGGCCGCGATCGTCGCGAGCCGCGAGGCGGCAGAGCGCGTGGCCGGTTCACGCCCGCTGGTGAAGGTGGTCGCCAGCCAGCAGCAGTCCGAGCAGTTCGTTGACGGCCACATTTTCATGGGTGCGGTCGTCGGTCCGGGCGAGCTCACCGCGGCCACGGCAAAGGCCGCCTACGACGAGGCCGGTGTCGGGCCGGCCGACCTCGACCTCGCCCACGTGCACGACGCATTCCCCATCGAGGAACTGATGTATTACGAGCTGCTCGGGGTGTGCGCGGCTGGGGAGGGGGACAAGCTCGTCTCCGAGGGCGCGACCAGCCTGGGTGGTCGTATCCCGTTCTCGACCGACGGCGGGCTGATCGGGCGCGGTCATCCCGGTGGGCCGACCGGCCTGGCCCAGATCTGGGATGTGACACGGCAGCTGCGGGGCGAGGCGGGCCCGCTGCAGGTCGAAGGCGCTCGAACCGGGCTTGCTCACATGATGGGCGCGGGCTCGGTCTGTGTCATCCACATCCTGCAGGCCGGGCGGTGACGTCATTCAACACATCCGATAAGAGAGAAATCGCCCTGCGGGGCGACAGCATGGAAGGGAAATCGCGTGGCTGAGCTTAGCTTCGACGGGAGGGTCGCCATCGTGACCGGGGCGGGAAACGGTCTCGGCAAGGAGCATGCGATGCTGCTTGCATCACGCGGCGCGCGCGTGTTGGTGAACGATCTCGGCGGCAGCGTCGCCGGCGTCGGCGCGGACCTGACCGCGGCGGAGGCCGTCGCTCAGGAGATCGAAGCCGCCGGCGGTATCGCGGTCGCCGATGGTCACAGCGTGGCGACCCGAGAAGGTGGGGCGGCCATCGTGCAGGCGGCTCTCGACGCCTTCGGGCGGGTCGACATCGTCGTCAACAACGCGGGCATCCTGCGCGACAAGTCCTTCCACAATCTCACGCCGGAGCTACTCGATCCGGTGATCGATGTCCATCTCTACGGCACCATCTGGGTGACCCAGCCGGCGTTCCTCAGGATGCGCGAGCAGGGCTACGGCCGGATCGTCAACACCTCCTCCGCCGCCGGGATTTTCGGCAACTTCGGTCAGACCAACTACGGGGCCGCGAAGATGGGGGTCATCGGCTTCACACGGGTGCTCGCCCAGGAAGGCGCGAAGTACAACATCAAGGTGAACGCGATCGCGCCGATGGCGCGGACCCGGATGACCGAGGAACTCCTCGGGCCGATCGCCAAGAAGCTGGACCCGGCACTGGTCGCCCCGGTCGTCGCGTATCTCTGCCATGAATCCTGCGATCTCACGTCGAGGATCTTCTCCGTTGGGGGCGGGCGAGTGGCCGAGATCTTCATCAGTGTGACGAAGGGCTTCTCATCGCCGACGCTCGATATCGAAGCGGTCCAGGACAACCTTGAGGCGATCTGCGACCGAGAGGGATACCAGACTCCAACGCAGGCCAACGACGAGATCGGCCTCGTGCTTCAAGCGCTCGGCTGAACACGTACGTACGTTGAGGAGGACCATGCCATGGCCGTGATCGACCTGCTGCGCCAAGCGGTAGAGGACCGACCGGACAAGACCGCCGTCATCGCCGAGGACGGCGCGGCCACTTTCCGCGAGCTCGACGCTGCCAGCAGCCGGGTCGCCCAGCAATTGCACGCCGCTGGGGTGAGCCGCGGTCACAAGGTGGCGATGCTGCTCGCCAACGACCAAGCGATGCATTTCAATGCAGTGTATTTCGGCATCCACAAACTTGGTGCCGTGCCGGTGCCGCTCAATACCCGGTGGGCAGCGCCGGAAAAGCTGTTCGTGCTTGAGCACAGCGACGCCGTGGCGGTGATCACCGGTCTCGCCCACCGGGAGGTTCTGGTTGCGCTTGCCGAAGGCGAATCTGTCGAGATCGGCGGCCGTCCCGGTAGCTTCCAACTTGAGCACTTCTTCGTGACCGGCAGCGAGGCGCTGGATGGATTCACCCCCCTGGGCGACGTGGTGGGCGCGGGCTCTGCGGACGTGCCGCTCCTCGAGCCTTCCCTGAGCGCCGACGACCCGGCGGATCTGCTCTATACGTCCGGCACCACCGGGATGCCCAGGGGCGTGCTGGTGCCCGAGGGCAACCTCGCCGACGAGCCCGGCCAGGCGAGCCTCGGGCAGCTTCTCGGCGCGATGTTCGGCGAGAGCCTGCTTCATGCGGTGCCCTTGTTCGGTTTCACGGGCTGCCATGGCCTGATGCTGCTAAGCATTCGTGCCGGGGTCACGCAGATCGTGTTGCCGCGTTTTGATCCCGAGCAGTTGCTCGCGGCGATCGAGCGCTACCGCGCCACGTCGATCATGGGTGTGCCGACAATGCTGAATTTGGCCATGAAGCACCCCACGGTGGGTGATCACGACTACAGCTCGCTGCAGCTCGTGTTTTTCGGGGCGGCGCCGATCCAGCCCGACACCGTGCGCAAAATGCGGCAGGTGTGGCCCGGAGCGAAGATGCTGAACGCTTACAGCCTCACCGAGGCCGGTGCCGGCGCGGCCTGCATCCTCGGTCCCGACCCAGATGACATCCTTGCCCGGCCGGGCTCGGTTGGCAGGCCCGTAGGATGCGAGGTTGTCGTCGTTGATGACTACGATAACCCACTCCCCCCAGGCAAGGTCGGCGAGATCTGCTTTAAGTCGAAGATAGCTCGGCGCAGCTACTACAAGGGGGAGCAGCCCACCGCGGAACTTTGGAGCGGTGGACTGTTGCACACCGGCGACGTGGGTTATGTCGCTGACGATGGCTACGTCTATCTGACCGAGCGCAAAAAAGACATGATCCTGCGCGGCGGCTACAACATCTTCGCCATCGAGGTCGAGCGCGTGCTGCTCGAGATGCCCGAGGTGCTCGAGGCCGCAGTCATCGCGGTGCCGCATTCGGACCTCGGTGAGGATCTCCTAGCGGTGATCGCGCCCAAGCCCGGGTTCAGCGGCGGCGAAGGCGAACTCACCGCGGAGCGGATCAACCAGTTCTGCCGCCAGCACCTCGCCGACTACAAATGCCCGCGCCACATGGTCGTAGTGGACGAGCTACCGAAGAACGCCATGGCCAAGGTCATGAAAAACGAACTCCGACAGCGCTTCCGAGATCACCTGTTCGATCAAGGGGCCGAAAACAAATGAATGCTCCTTGAATATCGGCTTAACAGCGCGACGGCGGCCATTCCGAGCAGTGTCCGGCGCATAGCCACAGAAGAACCGTAAAGCGAGCGGATGGGGACGGCGGAAGATGCCAAGGCCGGTGAGACAGTGCTTACGCGGAATTGATGAGCGCTTCGGTGTGTGGATTGGTCGATCCAGGCGACGGTAAGGCCGTCCCTATTTCTTTTCGCGACAACAACTGTTTGAAGAGAAGATGAGGTGCCATGTCATGGATTTCATGCTCAGTCCAGAACAGGACGATTTCCGCCAGACTATACAGCAGTTCGTTACCGAACTGTCACCGCTGGCCAAGGTTCGCCAGGCGGTAACAACTGCGCCGGGATATGACATCGACCTTTGGTCTCGCATGAGTCGGGAACTGGGGCTGCCGAGTCTGCTCGTACCGGAGGAGTACGGCGGTGCGGCAGCAACGATGATCGAGGCTGCTGTCGCCATCGAGGAGCTTGGACGCGGCATCGTGCCGTGCCCGCTGTTCGCGACCGTCGCGCTCGGTGTCGCGCCGATCTTGATCGCGGCCAGCCAGGAGCAGAAGAGAGAACTGCTTCCAGAGATAGCCGCGGGCGCTCGTACAGTCACGACTGCTATCAATGAACCGGGTTGCGTTGACGGCTTCGGTGCTGTAGCCATGCGAGCGGCGACAAATGGCGACGCCGTCACGCTGTCTGGGACCAAGATTCATGTGATCGACGGCCATAGTGCGGACACCCTGCTGGTGCTCGCTCTGCCGCCCGGTGACTCCGCTGAGCCGGCATTGTACCTCGTTGACGGTAACGCCGTCGGCCTCACCCGTACACGCGTCGAGACCCTGGACATCACCCGACCGCTGGCCACCCTGACCTTCGACGCCGTCTCTGCGGTTCCCTTGGCTGGCGCGCACGGCGTCGCGCCCATACGCCGTGCGTTAGATGTCGCGAAGACGTTACTCGCAGCGGAGATGGTTGGTGGCACCGAGGGCGCTATGACCATGTCCGTCGAATACGCCAAGGTGCGTCACCAGTTCAATCGGCCCATCGGCTCCTTCCAGGCGATCAAGCACCGATGCGCCGAGATGGCAATCGAACTGGACAGTGCTCGTGCAGTCACTCTCTACGCGGCTCATCTGGCAGCGGAGGAGAGCGCTGACCTCGCCAAGGCGGCCCCCATTGCCGTGGCAACCGCCGCGGCCGGATTTGACTTCACCGCATCGTGGAATGTGCAGATTCACGGCGGGATCGGGTTCACCTGGGAGCACGACGCACACCTCTACTACCGGCGGGCGAAAGCCGACCGGGTACTGCTGGGCTCAGTACGCGAGCAATGGCTCGAGGTCGCTGACCGCATCGGGCTCTAAACACCGCCACATACTTCGTCGGCACGAACAGAGAAAGATGACATGTGGATGGGGACCCCCTCAGCTCAGACGCTCGTTGATATAGGCGTTAGAGGAATTTTTCAGGAGCTCGAGGAGGTCCCGATGACGATGGTAGGCGGTTTCGACGTGCGGCGACAGCAGATCACATTCGATTACGTCGATTATGACGGCTTGTTGCGCTGGGGTCAGATCGGTCCGGCGACCCGGAAAGCGTTGCGGAACTGGCTGGCTGAGCACTGCAGCGATGGGGACGGCCAGTTCGCGCTGGAGGGCTGCCCGGGGTGGCGGTATGTGTGCGAGGAGCTGGCCGCTGCTGGGATCTGCGCGCACCTGGGGGATGCGGCCGAGATTGCCGTCTTACCGGAGCCCAAGAAGCGCGCCAAGACCGACCGCGCCGATACTCGGTTGCTGCGTACGCTGTTGTTCGAGGACCGGTTCCCCGAGTCGTGGATCCTACCCGCACACATGCTGGAGATCCGCACGCTGGGCCGGTTGTACTACACGTTGATGGACGAGCGGCGGGCCTGGCAGCAGCGCATCCATGTCCAGCTGTTCCATCAGGGCTGTCCACCGATTCGGGCGCTGTTATCCGGCGCAGGCCGCGCGGCGCTGGACAGCGTCGACTTGTCGGCGGCGGGCCGGCGGTGCGTTGACACTGCGCTACGGCGCATCGATCAGCTAAGCACCGAGATCGACCCGCTGCCAAGCCAATTAGTCAACTTCGCCCGACGCCAAGCCGGGTGTCAGGCAATGCAGCGCCATTACGGCATCGGTTGGTTGTGCGCGGCGATCATCTGGTCCGAGGTCGGTGATGTCCGCCGATTCAGCAGTTCCCATCGGCTGGTGCGGTTTGCTGGGCTGGATGTCACCGTGTACTCCTCTGATACCAAACGCTCACCAGGGCACCTGTCGCGAGAGGGCTCACCCGAGCTGCGCTGGGCGGCGTTTGAGGCAGCCGAGTGCGCGAGCCGGCGCCGTTCCCTTGATTACGGTTACTACCACAAGCTGGCAGCCAAGCGCGACGGCCACAACGGCAAGAATCCCCACCCTGGCGGTGGAACGCAAAATTCTGCGCCGATGCTATCACCCGCTGCGTGCGTTCGAAGATGGCGCCCTGGCGCTGCCAGTCCCCGAACGCCAGGAGGTGGCCTCTTAAATGATGCGTTGCGCGCCTGCCATGCCCATTAATCACCTGATGCTAATCACCTGATGCCTGCGGCCAGCGCCCGTGTGGTTCCTGTCGCCACTCCGCTGTTGGGTGGACTTCCCGGAAAGATTGAGCGGCCGCGCCTTCGTTGCCCGCACGTCGGGCACCCCATCGATCATCAAGTTGCCGGATATCGTCCGTGGACTCAGATAAGGCTGGGCGCCGGCACACGCGACGCGCGTCTTTCGCCCCACATTTATGCACCGGAGGGCAGCAGATGACTTGAACCACACCGTCTTTTCCTGTTCCCCGGCGGCCAAGTATGCGGCGGATCCTCGTCGGTCTCAAGGTCGTTCGTCCTCGCTACGCTGCGGGCGCTCCGCCTTGACCCCGACCGCGGTCCACCGCCTTCAAGCGGTCGAAAACGAAGCAAAACACGCAAAAAATAACCCAATGGATCCACCTTTACGCGGGTCCTCAACACAGATAAGGGACGACGATTCGATATGGACCTGTCTTATCCCCCGTCAGCTGAGGCGTTCAGGTCACGAGTGCGCGACTTCATCACCGCGAACGTCCCTGCCGACTTCGCTGGAATCGGGGCGTTGGATCAAACCCGGCGGAAGGAGTTCATCCGAGAGTGGCGGAAGACGCTCGCGGACAACGGCCTACTCGCCGTGTTGTGGCCAAAGCGATATGGCGGAGCGGGACTGACCCCACTCCACCAAGTCGTGCTGGCCGAGGAGTTTGCTCGCGCCGGGGTACCCGCCGGAACTGAGAACGACATGTTCGGGATTCAGCTGCTTGGCAACACGCTTGTCGTCTGCGGCACCGAGGACCAGAAGAATTGGTTCTTGCCGCGAATTCTGTCCGGTGATGATCGGTGGTGCCAGGGGTTTTCCGAACCCGACGCGGGATCGGATCTGGCCAGCCTGCGGACGAGAGCGGTTCTTGATGGCGACGAATGGGTCATCAACGGGTCCAAGATCTGGACTTCAGTGGGACACCTCGCCAACTGGATCTTCGCACTGTGCCGCACCGACATGGATGCTCCCAAGCACCGGGGGATCTCATTTCTGCTCGTGCCGATGGATCAGCCCGGCGTGGAGGTTCGACCCATCAAGAATATAGTGGGCCAGTCGATGTTCAACGAGGTGTTCTTCACCGACGCCCGAACCGCTGCAGACAACGTTGTCGGGGAAGTGAACGCAGGATGGTCGGTGGCCATGACGCTGCTGGGTTTCGAGCGTGGAACAAGTGTCACCACCGACGCGATTCGCTTCCAAGCTGAGATCGACCGGCTCTTCGAGCTGGCGAAAGAACGAGGTAAGACTAACGACCCGCATATCCGTGAGCAGCTCGCTTGGTGCTATGGTCGCGTCGAGATTATGCGGTGTCGTGGGTATCAGGCGTTGACGCGCTTCTTACACGGTGAGTATCCAGGTCCCGAGGCCGCGATGACCAAGATCCTCTGGAGCGAGTTCTTCCAACGCGAGACCGAACTGGCGATGGAGATCCTCGAGACGGACGTGTTGACGCTGTCGGGCACGGGAACGAACGGCGCCTTGGCGACTGCGGATGTCGGAACACCGAATTCGTCGCTCGCGTGGGTTGAGTCGGCATTGGCGGCGCGAGCCGCCACGATTTATGCGGGCAGTTCACAGGTGCAGCGCAATATCATCGGCGAGAAACTGCTCGGCCTGCCCAAGGAACCGCGCCTCTAGGATCCGAACAATGCCGGAGCCCGTAGACACCAGTAGTGCCGCTTCCGGTAGATGGGCGGCCATCTCGAATGCGGAATACCTGCGCAAGTGGCTGGGCCTTGGTATCGCGATCGGCACTCGGCGACGCCTGAAAACTGACCCCGTGTCGACGCAGATTTTGACCCCTTCGACCGATTCTCGGCTTGGGCCGAGAGGAGAAAGGAGTTGTTGTCAGTGGACGATTGGCTGAGATCCGCAGACCGCCGCTGTTGAAGATGTTGCCGAAAAGCGGTTCTCCGCGCAGCGGTCACCGTGCCGGTGATGGGTGCGACCAACCGATAATCCATTTTGATGATCATCACCGGCTCGTCGTGACGAAGTATCTTGCGGGAACAGCGGATGACACCGGACCGGATCCGCAGCGTCTTAGGACGATGCGGGCTTGCTCTTTGAGCAGCAAGGCCTCTGTCAATGGCCATTTAGAAGTGTCGCTTGCCAGGGTGATGGGGCCACCTGATTGCCAGGGGGATGGGACCACCGTGGCGCGTTATTGAGGAAGCTCGTCGTCGTGGTCTGGGTCAAGCTGGCTGGGTCGGGTGCGTTGACGGTAGGACGGTCCTTCGATGACGAGGGTGTGGGCGGTGGCCGTGAGTCGGTCGATCGCTGATTGGGCCAGCAGGGTGTCGGCGGTCATGGTCAACCATTCGGAGGGTTCTCGGTTGGAGGTCACGATGGTCGTTTTGGCGCGGTGGCGTTCGACGATGATTTCGTAGAAGTCGCTGGTCTCTGTGGCGCCGAGGGGTCTGAGCGCAAAGTCGTCGATAATGAGGACGTCGATGGTGGTGAGTCGGCGGATCTCGGCGTCGACGGTGTTGTCCAGGCGGGCGGCGCGCAGCCGGGTGAACAGCTTGTCGGATCGGGCGAACAGTACGGAGTTGCGTCGGCGAATTACCATGTGTCCCAATGCTGTTGCCAGATACGTCTTGCCTACTCCGACCTCGTGTCAATGTGCGGTTTCAGGACATGCTTGGCATTGTTGCTTCAAGACATCTTTGACGGATTCGCCCTGGGCAAGTCGCGAGCACGGCTAGATGCTGTGGCGGCGTGGGTAAGCCTTGAAGATGGTGATATCGCTGTCGGGATTTCTCGCATGAGTGCAGATCTCGTTGCCGTCGATTACGACGCGAAAGACGGTGTCCTCAATGGCAATAGCGACCGTTTGCCCTTGGTAACTGCGTCCTATCCGTAGTCGTTGGCCGGCGACGGTCACCGTCCCATTGGCCGCCACGCGTCGCATGGCCTGGTGTGGGGGCGCCGGTGGCGGCAAGGGCTCGGCGCTGGGGCGTGCTCCACGCAGTGCTGCGCGCTGATCCGCCGGTATCGGCGCGGGCAGCGTCTTGACGAGTCGGCGGTTGGCCACGATGTGCATCAGGGTGCCCTCGAAGCGGACGGTGACGCGCTGGCCGACCAACGTCGACTCCAGCAGCACCTTGTGGCCACCAAGGCCGATGCAGCCATCGCGGGAGACGGTGCGCGCGACTTCGATGACTGCGCTGGTGGTCAGCATGTCGACGGTGACAGCGCCACGTGCGGGCTCTGGTCCGGCGATGCGTGCACCGCGGCGCAGCAGATCGCGCAGGTCGTGTTCGGACAGTCGCGATGGTCGCGTCCGGATGACCGCGCCGTCGAGCACGATGTGGATGCTGCGGTCGCTGGCCCACACCGTGACCTCGCGTCGGGCCAGCGCGGCGGTGAACTTGAACTGCTGATCAGCTGGAAGCAGCAGCCGCGCTCGGGGCGTCAGCACTGCCTCCCACTCGACGGCGTGCACGGTCGCGCCCAACGCGTGCTCTGTCACCGGCGCGAGGTGTTGGCGGGTACGAGGCGGAACGATGACGTCGACGGTGTTGGGGACCAGCGGTTCGGTGGCTACGGGCAGCGGCGGTATCACGTCGATGGGCGCTGGACGGAACACCGTTGCCGGCGTCGCCATCCCCAGCGACTGGTGGCGGCGTTTCTCTTGGGCTCGCGGCCTGAGTCGCGGTAGTGTCCCGGTGTTTCCGCAGTTCGCGCGGCTGGCTGCTGAAGAATATGGTGCGCAACAGGTGTGGTGCAAGGACTCATTTGTCAGCCGGTCGGCTGGGAGAGGTTGAGCTGGGCCATAAGTTCGCGGTTGGCGGCGCGGGCGGCGGTGAGGTCTTGGTCGCGTTCTTCGAGTTGCAGCCGTAGCTCGACGATTTGTTGTTCGAGCGTGACGATGCGTTGCTGAAGTTGCTCGATGTCGGTTGGCGCGCCGAGTCCGCTTGCGCGCCATGCTTGTTCGCCGAGCAGTTCAGACAGACGGATCTCGAGTTGTTGGGTGCGTGCGGCCATGCGGGTGCAGCGGTGCTGGGCGGCGAGCAAGTCGGCCTGCAGTGAGGCACGGGTGACCTGGTGACCGATCTCGGATTTGTCTGGTGGCTGGGTTGCAGCGGCGTGGATGCGTTCGAGCAGGTCGCGGTGGCGGTATAGGAAGGTGCGGTCGACTCCGGCGCGTTGAGCGATGCTGGTGGCGCTGAGTTCTGCGCCGTCTTTGATGGCGACCTCGAGGGCGGAAAGGACGCGTTGGCGGCGTCTGGTGGAGTCGGCTCGTCGTCCGTCGATCATCGCGTCGAGGGCATGGGTGGTGTTGGTGGTCATGGGGTTCTCTCTGGGCGCAGGTCGGGCAGGATTTGGCGGGTGCGAGGCATGCCGAGCATGACGCTGCGGTGTCGGCGCACGACGGTGACGGCTTGTTGAAGTTGTTGTCGCTGTTCGGGTTCGAGTTCGCCGAGCCCGTTTCTGATCTGGTCGATCAGGCGGCGGATGCGGCGGATTTCCTCCTCGGAGGGCATCGCCTCGACGCGGGCCCAGTCATCGAGGTCGGTGGTGGCGAGCAGGCGTTCCCGGGTGCGCAGCAGGTCGTCGAGGTAGGCGCGCAGGTCGGGCAGATAGGAGACGTCGGTGCGGAAGTGGTCGCATCCAGCGCAGCGGAACCGGAACGGACAGGCACCGCCGCCGGCCTTGACGTTGGACGGTTCGGCGCAGACACCGAATGGAACCGCGACCTCGCCGACGGCGCGACGGGCGTGTTCGGAGTCCAACAATGCTTGGGCTTGCCGCCAGATGCGGTTGCCATGCCGGTCGAACTGCATCGCGGTGACGCGATCGACGGCTTCACGGCGGCGGGTTTCGCCGATGCGGTAGTAGCAGCTGGTGGTGTCGAGTTTGCGGTGCGACATCAGCTCACGCAACACCTCGATGGGGACGCCGGCGTCAGCGTGGCGTTGGGCGTAACTGTGCCGGTAGGCGTAGAGCACCACCTTGCTCTTGTCATATTCGACACCATCGGCGTTGCGCAGCACCGGCAGTCGGTCGACCCAGGTGCGGTGGGCGAACGCGAGAGAAAAGCCGGTGATCGCGCGGCGTCCGCCGGGGTTGCGCCGGTCGGTGGGCAGCAGCTTGAGCTCGCCGATCGGAGTGTTTGGGTAGCGGTTCCGGACTTGTTGCTGCTGGGCGAGTATTACGGCGGCGGTCTGCTCGCTGATCGGCAGGCGTCGTGCGAGCCGGTTGGCCTTATGGTTGTCGTAGATCAGCACGGGCTGTCCGTCGTCGTCTCGGGTCAGGCAGTCGAAGTCCAGCTCGCAGATCTCTTCGGGACGGCGGCCGGTGTCGATGGCCAACTCGACCGCGGTGCGCATCTCTGATGAGGTCAGTTCATCCAGGTGTTCGCATAACTGCTTCATGATTTCCGGCGGCAGGTCCCGGTTGGGTTCGCCCGGTTCGGGTTCGACAGGCACGTCCGCCTGCCCAATCACAAAGTCCTCGCCCAGCCCGGCGGCGATGCCGCCGGGCCGCGTCAGCCCCATCGCCCGGATGCGGGTGAGCACGGCACGAACCTCGCGGCAGGCCCGGATCCGGGCATCGCCACTGATCTGACCGACCGATTCAAGGTAGGCCAGCCGGTGCAGGAACGCCTCCATATCGGTGCGTCCCAACGCCGCTGGGTGTTCGCCGCGGTCCTCGCGCATGCGCAGCGACTCTGACAACCGCACCAGGCAGCCGATGTAGTGGCGCACGGCCAGGCCGGCGCTGGTGCGCCGCCCGGCTCGGACACGTCGTTTCGGCAGGTCATCGGCGGCCCACCGCTTGGCGGCCTCCCGCAGCCAGGACTGGCTGATGCCGGTAAACGACACCGTGCCGTGATGCCCAAACACCGCCAGGTCCCATTCGTCCTGGGCGACTTCGGTTTCCGGGCTCGACAAGGCGCGCCGAGCATGACCGATCAGGCAGTTGACCAGCCCGGTGAACTCCAGGCCCCGGCCGTCACCGATGACATAGTCGGCGATCGACCCCACCTGCTGGCCCAGCAAGTCGTTACAGAACGCGCGCAGCACGGCCTCGTCGGTCTTGACCGCGTTGATCCGGCAGCGCTGCTGCAAGCCCACCAGCAATTCAGCGACCACCAGCGGCGTCAGGCCCCGCAGACTAACCTCGCCGCCGCGACCGATCGCTGGTTCGGTTGCCCGCCAGACGATTTCATCTAAATGTGGGTCACGTGCGCGGACGGTGCGCAGCCGCTGCTGGTGCGCCTCACAGTACAGACCGTCGGGATGGCGCCGCTGGCGAGTGCAGGCGGCCACCGCGCACGGCGGACACGGCGGAAGCGGCCTGGTTTGCCGGTGAGCACGGAACTCGTCGACATCGGCAACCGGCAAGGCGCGCAGCTGTTCTGCGTGGGCGTGACACAGCCCGGAACTCGCCGATTCCCACTCGCGTCGACAACCGTCGACGACACAAGCATCCGGCCCGCGCCCCATTCGTTCGCGACCCCGCGGCGGAAGCGAGGCGATCTCGTCGTCACCGAGCCCGTGTTCGGCAAGCCGACGCCGGCACGAGGCGCAGATCCGCGTCGCTGCCGGCGCGGATGTCAAACAGCCCGACGCGCGGCAGACCGGGCGTCCCAGCAGCGGATGCTCCGGTGCGAACGACAGCACCTTTCGCGCCGCGTCCCAGCCGGCTTCGGCGAGGAACGCGGGATCGATCACCACGGTGATCGACGCAGCGTGCCGGTCGATTCCTGCTGGATCGGCGAACACGTGCACTCTGCCGGCGACGATCGCAGCCGTCGGCATCGTCACGGCGCTCACCCGTCCGTCCCGGCAAGCTCGCGGGGACTGCGGACCCGGTCGACGGCCTCACGCAACCGGGCCGGGTCGGGATGCAGATAGACCTGCGACGAACTCATCGCCGCATGCCCCAGCAGGGCGGCGATCTCGTCCAGACCGGCACCGGCGTCGGCAAGGTTACTGCCGAACGCATGCCGCAGCCGATGCGGCGTCATATGCTCGATTCTGGCCCGCCGCGCGCAGGCGGTGATCAATTCATTAATCGTATCCGGGCGCATCGGTGCGCCGATCGGCTCGCGAAACAGGTTGACCAACAACAAATCCGACTCAGCCGCCCGCGGCACCGCAAACCGCTCGAACTCGTAGACATCGAACAGCTGAACCGCCAGAAAATCCAGCGGCACCACGCGTTGGCGACGCGATTTGGCCCACGCGCCGTTCGGATTCTCCCGCCGCACCACATGCAGGTGCGCTCGCGGGATTTCACAGCCCAGCAGACGTGAGTCGGCCAACAGGTGAACGTCCGAGCGCCGTAGGCCACACAACTCGCCGCGCCGCAGCCCGGCCCTGGCCATCAACAGCACGATCAGCCTGTCCCGCGCCGACTGGCAGGCCCGCAGCAGCGCCACGATCTCGGCATCGCTGGCCCGGTCCACCATCGCCTCTGGCTCGTGCAACCGATGCCGCGCCCGCATCCGCCAGGCCATCCGATGTTCCTCACCGCGGGCCTGCGCGGGCAGGTCACGCTCGTCGGCCAGCTCATAGATCAACGGCATCAGCTCGCCAGGCGCCTGACCGGATGCCACCGCGTGAGCGACGAAGCCCCGCACCGCGGTCAGCACACCGTTGATCCGCCGCGCCCCACGCACCGGCTCAACGCCCGGACCAGCCAGCACCTGCCCACCCGCCACGACCTCGACACCGCTGGACTGCGGCCCCGCGTGACGCAGCCAGGTGATGAACAGCCCCAGCGCCGCCACCCCGTCATGCCAATGCCGGCCGGTGCGAACACACCAGCGCAGAAACAATGCGATGGCGCCCGCATATGACCTTGTGGTCAACTCCGAACCGTCACGGCCGAATCGGACATGCCGCAAGAACGCATCCGCTTCGGCCACCACCGCCAAATCCTCATCCAGCACCGTCCAGTACCTCGCCCCGGACGGCAACCTCACCAGAAACGCCCGCACCCTGATCTCCTCTCGCAGCAGGCAGCTTTACCACTACCAGCCACGAGCACCACACCCCGGGAGATCTGTTGCAGAACCGGGCCGTGTCGCCGGTTTACGCAACGTCACACAACAGGGCAGCTAACCCCAGAAAAGGACGGCTGTGGTTGTAACCGTGCACCCAGGCATCGATCGCCTGCTGGGCGGCTTCGATGCTTACGAAGGGGCCTGCGGAATCCAGGAGCTCGCGGCGCAGCGTCTTGTGAAAACGTTCGATCTTGCCGGTCGTCGTCGGTGATCGGGGTTTCGTCAGCCGCGTGGTGATGCCGTTCTCCCGACAGATCCGTTCGAACAGCACCTCAGCCGGATACGGCTTGGTGAACCGGCCCGTGAACTGCTTCCCGTTGTCGGTCAACACTTCTGAGGGCACGCCGTAGGCGGCCATGGCCGCGGTGAATGCCGCGCAGACCGCGCGTGCCCCCGGCTGGGCAACGACAGTGGCCATCACGACGAACCGTGCATGGTCATCGATGCCGGTGACCAACTTGCACTCACGACCATCGGCGAGGAACACCCCGCCCATGATGTCGATCTGCCACAGCTGCATCGGGGCGTCGCGCTGCCAGCGCCGGTACTTGCGCTTGTGGTTCTGCTGCTGCGCGGTGATCAGGCCATGACGCACCAAGATTCGGTAGACGCTCGACCGCGACGGCGGCGCGTCCACGCCACGAAGTACCAGCTCGTGAGCGATGCGTTGAGCACCCCAGCGCGGATATGTTCGGCGCAGTTCGCAGACCATCGCCACCACCGTCGGCGACAGCTCGTTCGGCGACGTCAACGGCCGACGCGACCGATCGGCCAATCCCGGCAAGCCGAAGGCCTCATACCGGATGACCCATGAGTGCACGGACTGCCGCGACGCCCCGCACTCCCGTGCCACCTGGCTTTTGGGAACTCCGTCGAGGACCTGCAGGACCGCACGATATCTGTGCTCAGTCACCCAATCGGCGGAATCACCGGCCGTCTCATCGCTCACAGAACGAGCATCAAACCAGACCGTCAAAGATCTGCTGAACCCGTCAAGGATCTCTAGAACCCCTGCCGTCCAACATGTCTTGAACCTTTACACGGACACCTCGCCGGTGATCACGCCGATGCGGCGTTCGGCGATGCACCAGCCGATGCGGGCGAGGGCTTCGTTGTGGGCGCTGTGGCGGTGCAGCATGCCGGGGGCCAGGTCGCGGCCGAACGGCGTGCGCGAGAAACCGTAGTAGGAGATCAGGTTGTCCATCATCGGGGTTGGGCCTCTTCGCCGGTGAGTAGGTCGAGCTGGCCGGGGATCTGGTCGGCCCCAGTCAGGGCGGCGTAGTTGACGCCGCGGGCCAGTTCGGTCTGATGCGCGGTCTCGATCAGCCGCGCGTAGTCGACACCAGTGGGTTTCGGTGGTATCGACGGGGTTTCGGGTTTGGCCTTGGGGTGCGAGTGCCGCCCGATGTGGTGCGGGATCGCTAGCCCCATCGGCACGCCGGCCAGACGCACCTCGATGCGGGTCAAATCGAACGGGTCGAATACCAGCTCCACCTTGCGCCCAACCAGTGCGGGGTCGACCTCGTAGCTGTTGCCGTGCAACGAGACGGTCGCCGTCTTGGTGACGCGGCGGTGCTCCTCCCACAAAAACGCCTCGGTGAGCGCCTCCGGGGCGGGCAGGCCGACCGGGCCAGACGCGCACCAGCGGGCCAGCGGGGTCTGCCCGGTTTCGGAATGGACGGTGCGGTGGTAGACAGTTTCGACCCAGGCCGCAAAGAGCCGGTTCAATTCGGCCAGATCGGCGACGTGGTGGCGTCCGGCGACGTCGGGCTCGCCGGTGATCTCGACCAGGAACTGCTCACGCACGGTCCTGAAAAACCTCTCTATCTTCCCTCGCCCTTCCGGCCGATGCGGTGTCGAATGCACCAGGCGCACACCGAGTTTCGCGCACGCCCTCAACAACCACGTGTCTATATAGGCCGATCCGTTATCGACATACACGGCCTTGGGGACGCCGCGCGAAGCCAGCGCCGGGCGCAGTGCGGCGGCCAGCCGCACGGTGTCCTCGGCATACCCCCACCGATAGCCGGGCAGCAGCCGGGAATGATCATCCAAGAACGCGAATAAATAGGTTTTACGGGCCGCGATCGCGATGCCGTGCAGCGCATCCCCGGTCCACAGGTCGTTGGGGTGCTCAGCCTCGAACCGGCCGAACACCGGCGCCGACCCGCAACCGGTGCCGGCGGTCAGCCCCAACCGGTGGAAGTTGCGTTGCAGGGTCCGCTCATCGGGCGCCCAGCCCAACTGGGTGAGCAGGATCCGGCGGATCGCCGCGGCGGTGCGGGCGGGGTTCTCCCGACGCAGCGCCACCGCCAGCTCCAGCACTTCGGCCGGGGTGCGCGGCGTGCATTGGCGCGGGCTGGGCACCAGCGCATCGAACCCGCCGGCACGCCAGTCCCTAATCCACCGATCGATGGTCTGCCGCGAGATCCGCACCCGCCGCCCAAACGGGTCGGTGTGCTCGCGCGACGCCAACTCGCGCACTATCTTTCCCCGCTCCTTGGTGGAGTGCGCCGGCTCGGCGGCCTCCCGGATCAACTGGTACCGGAACAATCCGATCACCCGGGCCCGCTCGGCCCGCACCCTCGCCTCATCATCGCCGACCACCACCGGCCGCCTCCTTTGCTGTCTTTTAAACACACGACAGCGCACAGGATTACGGCCTCATCTGCCTTGGCGGCAGGGTCGACTCGTGTTGCACCCACTCCCCGGGCCAGCCCGACGCCAACAACCGGCCACCGGAGACCGCCACCGCGACTTCGGCCAGCGACACCTCGGGCAGCGCGAACCGGCGCTCGATCACGGACGAGGACGAAGAAGATATCGCCGATTGGTCCGTTGCCGAAGACCGCACGACCGACCCGCGACAAGACCGATGGATATTCAGTGACATACGGCGTTGCATGAGTGACGTACGCGAGATAGGCGACACCGGCCAGCAAGAACCCGAGAATGCAGGCCATCGCGGTGAGCACTCGACGTGCGTTGACGCCCTGCGGCTTTCGGAAGACGTCGACTGTATTTGGAAATCGCCTCAACCCCGGTCAATGACGAACCCCCGTTGGCGAACGAACGCAGCAAGGTCAGGATCGTGGCGCCCATCACCAAGCCGTTGCCCTGCTGTACCGGCACCGTTCCGGCCAGGTGATGCGGGTCGTACACCGGTAATTCCCAAAATATTTCGCGAATGACACCCACCACGATCGTCAGACTGATCATGGCGATGAAGGAGTAGGTCGCCACCGCGAACGGCATTCCCGCTTCCTTTAAGCCACGCAGGTTCAGGTAGCAGATGACAAGCACCACGCCAACCGTGATGGCTAGGCTGTAGGGACCCAACACCGGGATCGCCGACACCACCGCCACCGTTCCAGCCGCCGACTGCACTGCCACCGTGACCACATAGTCGATCAACAGTGCAGCGGCCGCGACCTGCGCGACCCGGGGTCCGAAATTCTCCCGCGCGCCAACGCCGCCAGCCCGGCCTGGGGCAGCAGTTCGATCAAGATCTGCTCCGGGCCGTATGCGGTCGATGAGATTGCGTCCGGTGAAAGTGCCCCAAGCGCAACGGGATTCGACAACTTCTCGGATGTCAGGTTCTCGGTAATCAGCGGCTTTCCCAGAAAGACGCGCTTGGCTATGTCCCCGACAGTCGCCGGGATACGCTGCTTGCCAGTCGAAGTTGTCACGACCACATTCTTTACCCGAGGTTGAGCGCTAAGGAAGCACTTGGCAACGCCTTCGATGCATTCTGCCGCCCGCCCCCTCCACGCGGGTGCGCAAGCTAAGCGAGGCGGCCGGCCGCGGCGGCGACGCGCTCGTCAGTGGCGGTCAGCGCAACCCGCACATGCTGTGCACCGCGCGGGCCGTAGAACTCGCCGGGCGCCACCAGGATGCCGCGCGTGGCCAACCACGGATGCTGTCCCGGCATGGCTCACCGCGGGTGGCCCACAAGTAGAGTCCTGCTTCCGAATAGTCGATAGCAAAACCGGCTGAGCGCAGCGCCGGCAACAGGGCCGCCCGCCGCCGCGCGTACCGCTCGCGCTGCAGCTTTTCGTGATCGTCGTCGTCCAGCGCGGCCACCATGGCAGCCTGCACCGGCGTCGGCACCATCATTCCTGGCATGTCTGCGTACTGCCAGCAGTTCGACGACCAGGGCGGGATCACCGGCGACGAAACCGGCCCGGTATCCCGCGAGCGACGAGCTCTTCGAGAGCGAGTGCAGCGCTAGCAGCCCGGTGTGGTCGCCATCGCAGATGGACGGATGCAGCACCGACAATGGCTCGGCATCCCAGCCCAATCCCAGGTAGCACTCGTCGGAAGCCACCACAACGCCACGATCGCGCGACCACCCCACCACCTTGCGCAGGTGTTCGGCGCCCAGCACGCGCCCGGTCGGGTTGCTCGGGGAGTTCAGATACACCAGTGTCACCGATTGCGGGCCCAACTGGGTCAGCGAGTCCGCGAGCAGCACCTGCGCTCCCGCCAGCCGGGCGCCGACGTCATACGTCGGATACGCCAGTTCCGGCGCCACGACCACATCCGCTGGGCCCAGGCCCAGCAGGGTCGGTAGCCAGGCGATGAGTTCTTTGCTACCGATCACCGGCAGCACGGCCGCCTTGGTCAGCCCGGTGATGCCGAAGCGGCGGTCAAGGGCAGCCACTGCCGCTTCACGCAGCCGCGCAGTACCGGCGGTTGCCGGATAGCCCGGCGCGGAACTGGCGGCCGCCAACGCCTCTCGGATCACCGGCGCAACCGGATCTACCGGAGTGCCGATGGACAAGTCGACGATGCCGTCCGGATGGGACCCGGCCAGCGCCTCCGCCTCGGCCGACGTGTCCCAAGGGAAATCCGGCAGGGAGGCCGACACTCCCCTGCGAGCGGGTGGTACCCCCAGTCGGCCCATCCCGGGCTTCTGCAGCACCGGCGCGCTCAGTCGCCTTCGCCCTGCGGTGGCAGATCCTTCACCACTTGGGGATCGTTCTCGGTCATGCCGACCTTGGCCGCACCACCCGGCGACCCCAGCTCAACGAAAAAGTCGGCGTTGATCTGCGTGTACTGGCTCCACTGTTCGGGCACATCGTCTTCGTAGTAGATCGCTTCGACAGGGCAGACCGGTTCACAAGCCCCACAGTCGACGCATTCATCGGGGTGGATGTAGAGCATCCGAGCACCCTCGTAGATGCAGTCGACCGGGCACTCCTCAATGCATGCCTTGTCCTTGATGTCGACGCAGGGTTCGGCAATTGTGTACGTCACGGACGTCTCCTCAAGGTGTCCTCCATGTAATGCCCCGTGTGGGCTGCCGTTCGCATTGTCGCGGCGGTTCTGGACCGCTTCCAGACAAAGCGTTTGATTACTGATACTAGACGTTGCACATACACGTCAACCACTTGGCACGCCCGTCAGACCGCAGTGCTATGCACCTAGTCGCACCTAGTCGCACAGCGGCGTGGTGTGCCATTTCTGCTGCCCGGATGGCACCGGCGTACGCGACCTTGGTGTCGCTGTGCGAACAGGCCGGCTCGGGCTACCAGTTACCCCCTGGTTGATCAAGTTCCTGTGGGAGTCCGATGCCCCAGAATTGGGGCGAGGAGGACTCGATTCATGGCACGTCGACGGCATACACCGGAGCAGGTGGTCCGCAAGCTTCGTGAGGGTGAACGGCTGCTCGGTGAGGGCAAAGACCTCGGGGAGGTCTGCCGGCATCTGGAGGTCAGTGAGCAGACCTGGCATCGCTGGCGAAATCAGTACGGCGGGATGAAAGCCGAAGACACCAAACGGCTCAAGGAGCTTGAGCGGGAGAATCAGCGGCTCAAGAAGCTGGTCGCCGAGCAGGCCCTCGACATCGACATGCTCAAGGAGATGAGCCGGGGAAACTGGTGAGCCCCGACCGTCGGCGGCGAGCGGTGGTGATGCTCGTCGAGCGGTTCGGGGTCTCGCAGCGGCGTGCCTGCCGGGTGGTCGGCCAACACCGCTCGGTGCAGCAGTATGGGCCGCAACGACCCGATGGCGTCGAACAGCGGCTGCGCGCCTGACTGCGGGAGATCGCCATCAGCCATCCGCGGTGGGGCTGGCGCAAGGCGCACGCCATCGCCAAGTCAGAAGGCCTCGTGGTCAATCCCAAACGCACGCACCGATTGTGGAAAGACGAACGGCTGCAACGTCCGTCGAAGACCCGCAAGCGGCTGCGCCTGGGCCACAGTGCGGCGCACCGGCGCATGGCGGCGGCCCGCCCCGATCACGTGTGGGCGCTGGACTACCAGCACGACCTCACCGTCGACGGCCGCCAGCTGCGTTTCCTCAACGTCATCGACGAGTTCACCCGCGAGGCGTTGGCGACACGGCCACGTCGGTCGTGGAACGCCGATCAGACCACCGGACTGCTCGACGAACTGATCATGACCACTGGCCGCAAGCCCGAACACATCCGAATGGACAACGGACCCGAACTGACCAGTCACGCCCTCGCCGACTGGGCCCGCTTCGGCTCGGTAGGCGCCGTGTTCATCCAACCCGGCGCACCGTGTTCGGGGGCATTCAGGTTGAGCACTTGGGGGTAGCGATCCGGCACTGACGGTGATCAGTTCGTCGGCCGGTCGTTTCTGCGTTTGGTCTTTGTGGTGTCGGGGCGGCACGGTGATCACGTCGTTGTGGGCGGCGGCCCTCCCGATGTCTCTGGGCGGAGTCTGCGGGAGGGCCGTCTTCGCGCTTGGAGGCGCAGTGGTCACGGTAGAGGCAGATGTCGATGTGGTCGAGCGCAGGCTGGCGGCGGGCGAGTTGAGCTGCCCGGCATGCAGCAGCGTGCTGGCGCGTTGGGGGTGGGCCAGGCCGCGACAGCTGCGCGGTCGGGACGGGTCGGTGCGGTTGTGTCCTCGCCGGTCGCGATGCACCGGCTGCGGGGTGACGCATGTGTTGTTGCCCGTGACCGCGTTGCTGCGCCGTGCCGACACTGCGGCGGTGATCGTGTCGGCGCTGGCTGCCAAGGCGTTGCGGCGGCGGGTGGGGTTTCGCCGGATCGCGGCCGACTTGGCCCGTCCGGTGGAGACGGTGCGGGGCTGGCTGCGTCGCTTCGCCGAGCGGGCCGAGGCGGTGCGGTCAATGTTCACGGTCTGGTTGCGCGCGGTGGACCCCGATCCGGTGATGCCTGAGCCGGCCGGCGGGGTGGTCGCCGATGCGGTGACGGTGATCGCCGCGGTCGCGGGCCCATTTCGATGATCGACCCGACATATCACGTGATCGAGGACCCCGCGAAGGCCGGCAGGCCCGGGGACTCCGGGGAATCCGGGCAACGCAGCGAAACGTAATCTTTTGGCCGGATATCGGGCTGACCCGAGGGGTGTAAATGGCCGAAAGCCGGGCAGTTAGATTCGTTAACTAGTGGGCGGTGTACGTCATGCCCGCGGTCGACGGAAAGGACAGCTGTGAAGCGACTGGCAGCCGTGTTGGTGTCCGTGTTGGGTTTCGCATTCACCGCCAATGGTTACCGGGCGCTGACTAAGCGCCCGTACGGCTCGGTTTTCGCGTCGGAACTTCCAATGCAATCGCTCGGCGTCCAGGTCACGGCGCTGGCGGCGGTGGCTGGGGCTGCTGGGCTTGCGCCACGTCGGGCGAAAGGCCGACGAACCGCTGACCGCTGCGCTCGATGCCGGCCTGGGTCCCGAGCGTCGCACCGAGTCGGGCGATCTATGGAAGCGGCCCGCGCCCGCAGGTGCGACCGCGAAGAAACCTGGCGTGGGACGAATGCTGCGGATCTACCGTGACTACGCGCATGACGGCGATATCAGTTACGGGGAGTGCGGCTCCAGGAACCATCTCGACATCTGCTCCGGTCCAGGTCGGGCCAGTGGGGCGTCGGCAACGTCGGAACGGTGGCGCTTCGCCATTTCGTCGGTAACCCTGCGTACGAGGTGGTCGGCGTGCTCTGTAATCGTCCGGAAAAAGTTGGCAAGGATGCCGGTGAGCTCGTCGGCGCCGCGCCGATCGGTGTGCTTGCGACCACCGACAAGGAAGCCATCGAAGCGCTTGACGCCGATTGCGTGTTCTATGCGCCACTTTGGTCCGATCCCGAAGAGGTCTGCCGTCTGCTGCGCGGGGGCAAGAACGTCGTCGCCTCGGGTGGCGCATGGTGGTATCGAACCGAACACAGCAAGGCGGATATCGACAAGATCGACGCAGCGTGTCACGAGGGCGGTACTTCGTTCCACGCAGGTGGTATCAATCCTGGCTTTGCCGGAGACCTGCTCGTGCTGACGCTGGCCCGAATCGTCAGCCGGATCGACGCTATCCACATCTACGAGGTGGTGAATTTCGGCAAGGACACTTTGAAGTACCTGCACGAGATGGGGATGGGGAGCGATCCCGAAGAGTTTCTGGCCGGACCGAATCTCCTGGGGAACGCATGGCCGTTGTTCGCCCAGTCGATGGCCATGGTGGCGGACGGATTCGGCAAGACGGTCGACAAGTACACAACGGATGTAGAGTTAGGGACGGCCACGCGCGACATCCGGTACGAAGGGGGGCCGACCAGCGACATGCCAGGCTTTAAGGGCGTGATCAAGAAGGGAACAGTCGCCTCACAGCATCACAAGTGGACGACTTGGGTGGACAACAAGACCTTCATCACATTCCACGAGATGTACACGATGGACGAATACAATGCCATTGAGCCGCAGCCTGATTGGGGCGGTCACTATCACTATCGCATCGTGATCGAGGGCGACGAACCCACCGAGCTGATCCTCCAAGCGCCTCCGGATGCGCAGGGCAACTACCCGAAGCCGGGCTACACCTGGACCGCGATGGGCCCCGCGAACGCGATTCCAGCCGTTTGTGACGCCCCGCCTGGATTCCTCACCCATAAGGAGCTCGGGCTTGTGCCGCTGCGCGGCCTGGTGCGCTTGTAGCGATTACAAAACCGCTGGGCCCGAATCAGCCGGGAGACGGCGGGAGGATCCCGCGAATCCGGGCCGTGAGCCACGAGGCCACCGCTCAGGTTTTGCGCGCCGTCAATGAGCTTGCGGACCAGGAGGGTTCTCGCTCCGGCGGGTATTTCGTGCGGGCAGTGGGGGCGATGAAGCCACGTCATCCTTGCGGTCGGGGTCGCTGTCACCTCGGTGCCGGCGGTGTCAAAAATCTTCGCCGACCTGAAAATCCTGGACACACGGTTCAGGCAAGACGACTCTGCATCCGTGGCAGATGTTCTGGCACCTTTTCGCAACGGTGGCCTACTTCATCCTCGGGCTCAAGCTTGTTCCACGCGTCATCAAGCGCATCAACACTTCTCGCTGGAATGTCTTTGCGCGGCAGTCGCCCACCGGCTACCCCATAGCGGTCCTGCTGGCATACTGCGCAGTTGTCGGAGCCCTCGACGTCAACCTCGTCTTCGCGGCGTTCCTCGCAGGTTTTGCCGTCGCGCATAGGAAGCGCAGGATCTTCGCCGACGCGCTCGAGGCAATCGGCAAAGTCTCCTTCGCCTTCTTCATTCCCATCTACTTCGCGATCGTCGGCCTGAAGCTGGATCTCATCCGCGGCGTCTCGGTATGGATGATCGTCATCTTCATTGTCGGCACCTGCGCGATCAAAGTGATGTCGGTATCGCTCGCCGGGCGGTTCGCGGGTTTCCGGGGACTTGACCTGATCAACCTTGCGATCACCACCAACGCCCGCGGTGGCCCCGGCATCGTTTTGGCCAATGTCGCCTTCGACGCCGGCATCATCAGCTCAAAGTTCTACACCACACAGGTAATCGCAGCCGTGCTCACCTCCCAGTTCGCCGGTACTTGGCTCGACTACGTCATGCGTAAAGGCTGGCGGGACTGTCTGAACAACGGTGGATCTGATCTTGGTCTGTCACGCCGAGCGTGAGCTTGGCGGGAAGGACTGACGATGTCAGAAACACTCGATCCTGTGGCGATGGAACTGGATCAACGGCAGCTCGCTGAGCAGCTGCTGGCGCAGGCAAAAGAACAGGGTGTCGAGCTGGTCGGCCCGAACGGGCTGCTGAATCAGTTGACCAAGAACGTGCTGGAGACCGCGCTGGATGCCGAGATGGCCGAGCACCTGGGCTATGACAAGCACGACCCTGCCGGGCGCGGCAGCGGGAACTCCCGCAACGACACCAGGGCCAAGACGGTGCTCACCGAGATCGGCGCCGTCGAGATCGAAGTGCCTCGCGACACCAACAGCAGCTTCGAGCCGCAGATTGTCAAGAAGCGTCAGCGTCGGCTGACGGGTATCGACGAGATCGTATTGTCACTCACGGCAAAGGGATTGACCACCGGTGAGGTCGCTGCCCACTTCGCCGACGTCTACGGCGCCACGGTATCCAAGGACACGATCTCGCGGATCACCGACAAGGTAGTCGCCGAGATGACCGACTGGTGTAACCGGCCACTGGTGCCCGGGCGGATTCCACTCATCGTTGCGAATCAGTGAAGTGTGTACTGACGCTCCCATCGTCGCAGAAGTTCGGTCGGGGTGTTGTCCTTGAGGCACAGTCGTGGGCGGTCGTTGAGTTCATCGGCGATCTGCCGGAGTTGGCCGTCGTCCCAGATGCTGAGGTCGGTGCCCTTTGGTAAGTATTGGCGTACAAGCCCATTGGCGTTCTCATTACTTCCGCGTTGCCAAGGTGAGTGTGGGTCGGCGAAGTAGATCTTCAGCCCTGTCGCCGCCTCGATACGTTTGTGATGAAACATCTCGTTGCCCTGGTCCCAAGTCAGGGTCCGGCGCAGTTTGACCGGCATTTGGGTGAACGTTGCGATCAGGGCATCCCCGACATGCTGTGCCGAATGTCCATTCGGCAGTCGAATCAGCAGTGTTAGACGCATCTTTCGTTCCACCAGCGTTGCGACCGCCGACCGCTGCTGGGCGCCGACGATGTAGGGGTCGGACCGGGGCGCGGTGCCGGGATTGCTCCTGGCCCGTTTCCCCGGCCCGCCCTCCGCACCGGACGTGCGACTCTCGTCGCATCCGGCGCTCCACGGACTGCCACCGTTATGCGGGGACCGAGGTCGCCGCTGTGCTGGTCCACGGTGTGGGGATGTTGCTCGCCCGCCACCGATACCGAGTGATCGGAACGGTGGTGGTATCGAACATGACGATCCCATTCTCTTGCGGACGATTGCCTGGCCTTCCGGTCAGGAACCGCCGGTAGAGCTCCGCCCACGTGATCCGCTTGTGCCGTTTGAGCAGCCACTGGGTGACCCGATGCCAGGCAAAGGAATCGAGGTATCCGAAGGTTGCCTTCGACACACCGTGACGGAAATACGCACACCATCCTCGGAGCACCGGGTTGAGGCGTCCGAGGAGATCAGCAAGGCCATGATGACGTGCCTTCTTGGTCAGCGCCCGCACCTTCGTCATGATCGAAAGCAGCGCCTTCTTCGACGGGTAGGTGTAGACAGCTGCCTTGTTCGTGCCCTTCTTGCGGCGCCGCTGGATGCGGAATCCGAGAAAGTCGAACCCCTCGTCGAGGTGGCATACCTGGGTCTTCTCCACGGATAGCCGTAGCCCCAGTGGGGCAATGACATCCGCGACTTCGTCCCATAATGCGTCCGCGTGCGCTTTGGTTCCGGCCACCATGATCACGAAATCGTCGGCATAGCGGACGATCCGATAGGTGGCCCCGCCACGTTTGCGATGGGCATCTCGCCGCTGAGATGTCCGATGGGCATCCCATTTCACACGGAAATGTGCGTCCAACACCGTCAGAGCGATGTTGGCCAGCAGCGGTGAGAGTATGCCACCCTGGGGTGTGCCGGTATCAGATTCCCTGACCGTTCCGTCGCCAGACATGATGCCCGCCTTCAGGAATGCCTTGATCAGGGCCAGGACCCGCTTGTCGACGATCCGCGTGCGTACTCGTTCCATGATGGCGGAGTGAGCCAGTTCGTCGAAACACGCCGCGATGTCAGCCTCGAAGACCCAGTGATAGTTCCGGGTCCCCAAAGCATGTATCTCGGCGATCGCGTCCTGAGCGCGACGTCGGGGACGGAAACCGTAACTGACCGGCTCGAAATCCGCCTCGAAGATCGGCTCCAACACCAACAGCAACGACGCTTGAACCGTGCGGTCCATCGCCGTGGGAATACCGAGCCGCCTGAGTTTGCTGCTCCCTGGTTTGGGAATGAGTATCTCCCGCACCGGAAGTGGAGCAAATGTCCGTGCCTTCAGTTCGGTTCGAACGTGGCTCAGGAACGCCACCGTCTCGGCATCTCCGGTTATGGACGCAGGAGTCAGCCGGTCGACACCGGCTGAGCGTGCGCCCTTGTTGCCCCGCACCCGTTCCCACGCGACGGTGAGAAAGTCCGGGTGGTGGACGAGGTTGAACACATCATCAAAGCGGCGGTCGGAATCTTCGACCGCCCAGTGGTGCAGCTTGCGTTGCATCTGTCGTACCTGCCATGCCGCCTGATCGGGATCGGGCCATGACAGCTCACCGGTATTCACCAGTGCCTCCGTTCGTGTCGTGTTCGCTGCATCAATTCCGCTGGGGCCCTTCGCCATGCACGAGGCTTTCCCCCGCTCGGACTACTACGGCCCCTCCGCCCCACCGCGTGGCCATCGACAGACGACGCGTCAACCCGGATTCGGCGCCCTCGGCTGAGGACGACGACACGGGAGCCTCGCGATGGTTCCCACGTTCACTGCTGACCGCTCGAGGAGGGAGGTGCCCAGCTATGCCCCTGCGATATCGCCACGGCTACGCCGCAGGCATTCACCGTGGCCTCCAGCGGCAGCGACCTAAACCGCAGCCGGAGTTCCCAACACCGAGACGCCAGTGGTGTTGGTGCGCATCGCAGACCAGCCCGAATCCACCGGGTTAGAGCTGGCGGGAGACTTGAGAGGCGTTAAAACACTGGTTCCTCGCGTACACCTTCTCCTCATGCTTGCCGGACCCAGGCCATCCGGTAGTGCCGGCCTGTCCCGTCGTTGTCGGGGCTGCTTACCACCCTCGCCGGCGTCTCCCGGTCCAGGCTGCCCCCAGCTTCGTTACGCTGCTGCGACAGCACAACGGCGCAGGTCTCTCACCTCCGCTCGGTCACACAGCGCCTCGTGGCGCACGAGGTCACCCTCCCAGTGGCCCGCCTGTCGGCGGGTTTGGACGCTCGCCGGTCGCTCGTGGATTGACCGCAGCTTGGTGAGTTGTTTCAGCGCGCCGTCGATAGCGCGATCCGTACCGAGGCCGACACGCTGGAGCGCATTCGGCGGCTGGCAGCCCACTACGACGACGCGACGATCGCGCGTCTGCTCGCACGGCAGGGCGTGATGACTGCGACCGGGCTGGCGTTCACCCGCGACCGGGTTGGCAGCCTGCGCCGCAAACACGGTATCGCCGGGCCGACCGAGCCTGTCGTACCCGTCGGCGACGATGTACGCATGGTCAGTATCGCCGAAGCCGAGACGCTGCTGGGGCACCTCCCGCGCCACTCTCTACCGGTGGCTGGCAAGCGGCTTCATCCACGGCGAGCAACATCGCCCTGGCGACCCGTGGCGGATCCGCATCGACCCCGAGCTACGCGCCAATATCACCCCAGACACACCCGACGGATGGGTTGGGCTCGAGCAGGCTGCCCGCCGACTCGGCGTGGCCAAACAGACCGTCCTGGATCGAATCCGCCGCGGAGAGCTCAACGCCGTCCACGTCAACCGTGGCCAACGCAAAGGCCTGGCCATCCAACTGCCGCTGCCGGAGGAGACCTTGTTCACTACGGCGCCATGAAACGCCGACAGCAGCTTGTCGCATCCGGTCCAGAACACCTAATCGCACCACCCGCCCGACCATGAACACCAACAACAACGCAGCATTCGGCCCGAATCTGGACCGAATGAGACAAACGACGAAAGGAAATTAGCAGTGAGAACCGGGATCGACCGGGTTGCCCAACTCGTCGCGCAGATCGATCGTTCGCTTGCGTTCATGAGTCTATGCGGTAGCGCTGACAGGCTCGGTTGGCACCAGGCCAGTTTCGGTGTGATTTTGCGGATTCCTTTGCGGCAGTTCGGTCGGTGGGTCGTGCAGCGATCTGCGTAGGTCGGCCAGCAGCCGCAGCCCGGCCGGGGTCATGGTGAACCCGCGCCATCCGGCGCTGGCGCGGTCGAGTACGGCCCACACCAGTGTGAGGCAGGAGTACTCGCCGGGCAGGCGGCCGATCACCTTGACTCTGCGCCGTGTTTCGCCGAAGGTGCGTTCGATGAAGTTGGAGTGTCGGGCCCTGGGCCAATGCTCACGGGGAAACCGCAGGTAGACGGTCAGCGAGTCGCGGTCATCGAGCAGGGCCCGCACTGCGGCCGGGTAGGAGTCGCGCCAGCGCTTGGCGAACGCGTCGGTCCTGTTTTGGGCGAGTTTGACCGCGGCGATGCCGGGTTCGACATCGGCTGGTAGGTCGAAGACCGCCCAATAATCGGCTTTGACGTCAGCTTGGGCATTCTTGGGCACCTTGGCCAGGATGTTTCTGGCGCGATGAATAAGACACCGCTGCCGCAACGCCGCGCCCATGGTGGTCTCGACCGCGCCGATCAGCCCGGGTGCGCCGTCGCTGATCACCAGCAGTGGGCACGCCAGGCCGCGTTCGCCGAGCCCGCGCAAGAACCCTTCCCAGGCCGCACCGGATTCCGAGGAGGCCGCCTCAAGCCCGACGAACACCGGTTTGCCGTCGGTGTCGATACCCCACGCGGCCAGTACCGGCTCGGCTGAGGCGCCTGCGTGGTATTTAAAGTGCGACCCGTCCAGGAACAGGTAATCGAGCTCGACGTCGTCGAGGCGGCGAGCGCTCCACTGCTCGAACTGAGCCGTTGATGTCCTCGCAGATGCGCGACACCGTCGACTTCGACACCGCGGCGGCCTCGCCGAGCGCTTCGACCAGGGTGGCCTCCACGTCGCGGACCGACAACCCGCGCACGAACCCGGCGATCACCAATGCCTCCAATGCGTTGGTCTTGGTTACTCCCTTGCCGAACAGCTGGGAGGCGAACCGCTCGGTGGTGCCGCGCATCTTCGGCCGTGCCAGCGTCACCGGTCCCGCGGTGGTCTTCACCGTGGTCGGGCAGTATCCGTTGCGCATCCCGGCGCGGGCGTCCGCACAGCTCGCGGTCCGCTGGTAGCGGTCCCGGCCCAAAAACGCGGCCACTTCGGCCTCGATGGCGGTCTGCAGCAGCAACCGGGCACCAAGCCGGGCTACTTCCTCGATCGCGCCCGCCAGGTCCTCGCCGCCGGCGAACACACCATCAATTTCTGCCTGCAACCGCTGCACAGGCGATACCCTCTTCGACACGGACGTAGGCTCCTTCCATCAGACTGGCCGGTCTTCGAGGGAACCTACGTCCGGATTCTTTTACACCGCGGCAGGGACACGACCTAGCGAGGACACTGTCGCGTTAGAGGACTTGCTGACTCCGACACTCGACGAGTTGGACACGATCGCTACCAATGGCGGTCTGGCGCGGGGCGTGCCGACCGGATTCGCTGATCTCGATGAGATCACCTGCGGGCTTCAGCCAGGAACCATGGTTACCGTTGCGGCTCGTCCGGGCGTTGGAAAAGTCCGTTCTAGCACTGGATTTCATGCGATCGTGTTCGCTCAGACATCGGATGGCCAGTGTCATCTTCTCGTTGGAAATGAGTAAGTCCGAAATTGTGATGCGGCTGCTGGCGGCCGAAGCGAGGGTCAAACTTGCGGATATGCGTTCGGGGCGCATGAATGACGATGACTGGATCCGGGTGGGCGGCACCATGAGTCAAATCAGCGATGCCCGGATTCGGCCCGTTGCTAGGAGGCGGAATTCGTGGCCGCGATTAACGGCGATCTAGCTAACTACGAGACCGTGGATAGGCTTGCGGGCATCGCTGGTCTTTCACCAGTGCCACACGATTCCGGGCGCGTCACGGGCAACCTGAAACGTCCACGCAGGTATGACCGGCGCTTACTCCGAGCCTGCTACATGGCTGCCCACAACAGTCTCCGCACCAGTCCAGCATCGCGTGCCTTCTACGACCGGAAACGAGCCCAGGGCAAACGCCACAGTTGTCGGCGTCGTCTGAAAACTGACCCCGTGTCGACGCGGTGGTTTCTAGGTGCGGTCGCAACACTTCTCTAGATTCTGGAGGTTGTGTTGGCATCGTCGCGTCGGGTGAAGAAGGGGCCGGGACGTCGTCCGCAGTCGGCCAAGCGTCAGCGGTTCATGGAGTTGCGGGCTCGCGGGTGGAGCGTGCGGGCCGCGGCCCGCGAAGTCGGTGTGTCCCGGTCCGCTGCGACGAACTGGACACGCGGTTACAAGACCTACCGCAACGGCGTCGCGGTCGGGTTCGTCCCGCCGCTAGATCGACTAGCGGTCCGCCAGATCAGCACGCGATACCTGTCCCAGGACGAGCGCATCGAGATCGCCGATCTGCATCACTCAGGGCTGAGGGTGCGGACGATCGCCACCCGACTCGGTCGAGCGCCGTCGACGATTTCGAGGGAGCTACGGCGCAACGCACCAGCCGGCCGCGGATATCAGCCCTTCGATGCCCACCGGCGAGCCACCGCGCGACGAGCACGTCACCACCGCCGTCGGGTCGACACCAACGACCAGCTCGGTAACGCGGTCGCCGAGCTGCTTCTTCAGCGTTGGAGCCCCCAACAGATCAGCCGTCACCTCCGCCACCGCTTCCCCGATGATTCATCGATGTGGTTATGCCACGAAAGCATCTATCAAGCTGTCTATCAACCGAATTCACGTTTCATGCGGCCCTCGCGATTAGCGCCGCACCGACGCTCACCGCTGCGCACCGGTCGAGATCACCGCCGAGCGCATCACCGCCAGAGTTGCCGGCGGCCGCGGTTCCAGCAGCCGATGCTCACCATCCACGACCGGTCCTTCTCGGCTGTCGACCGGTCTGAAGCCGGCCACTGGGAAGGCGACCTTGTGCGCCACGAGGCGCTGTGTGACCGAGCGGAGGTGAGAGACCTGCGCCGTTGTGCTGTCGCAGCAGCGTAACGAAGCTGGGGGCAGCCTGGACCGGGAGACGCCGGCGAGGGTGGTAAGCAGCCCCGACAACGACGGGACAGGCCGGCACTACCGGATGGCCTGGGTCCGGCAAGCATGAGGAGAAGGTGTACGCGAGGAACCAGTGTTTTAACGCCTCTCAAGTCTCCCGCCAGCTCTAACCCGGTGGATTCGGGCTGGTCTGCGATGCGCACCAACACCACTGGCGTCTCGGTGTTGGGAACTCCGGCTGCGGTTTAGGTCGCTGCCGCTGGAGGCCACGGTGAATGCCTGCGGCGTAGCCGTGGCGATATCGCAGGGGCATAGCTGGGCACCTCCCTCCTCGAGCGGTCAGCAGTGAACGTGGGAACCATCGCGAGGCTCCCGTGTCGTCGTCCTCAGCCGAGGGCGCCGAATCCGGGTTGACGCGTCGTCTGTCGATGGCCACGCGGTGGGGCGGAGGGGCCGTAGTAGTCCGAGCGGGGGAAAGCCTCGTGCATGGCGAAGGGCCCCAGCGGAATTGATGCAGCGAACACGACACGAACGGAGGCACTGGTGAATACCGGTGAGCTGTCATGGCCCGATCCCGATCAGGCGGCATGGCAGGTACGACAGATGCAACGCAAGCTGCACCACTGGGCGGTCGAAGATTCCGACCGCCGCTTTGATGATGTGTTCAACCTCGTCCACCACCCGGACTTTCTCACCGTCGCGTGGGAACGGGTGCGGGGCAACAAGGGCGCACGCTCAGCCGGTGTCGACCGGCTGACTCCTGCGTCCATAACCGGAGATGCCGAGACGGTGGCGTTCCTGAGCCACGTTCGAACCGAACTGAAGGCACGGACATTTGCTCCACTTCCGGTGCGGGAGATACTCATTCCCAAACCAGGGAGCAGCAAACTCAGGCGGCTCGGTATTCCCACGGCGATGGACCGCACGGTTCAAGCGTCGTTGCTGTTGGTGTTGGAGCCGATCTTCGAGGCGGATTTCGAGCCGGTCAGTTACGGTTTCCGTCCCCGACGTCGCGCTCAGGACGCGATCGCCGAGATACATGCTTTGGGGACCCGGAACTATCACTGGGTCTTCGAGGCTGACATCGCGGCGTGTTTCGACGAACTGGCTCACTCCGCCATCATGGAACGAGTACGCACGCGGATCGTCGACAAGCGGGTCCTGGCCCTGATCAAGGCATTCCTGAAGGCGGGCATCATGTCTGGCGACGGAACGGTCAGGGAATCTGATACCGGCACACCCCAGGGTGGCATACTCTCACCGCTGCTGGCCAACATCGCTCTGACGGTGTTGGACGCACATTTCCGTGTGAAATGGGATGCCCATCGGACATCTCAGCGGCGAGATGCCCATCGCAAACGTGGCGGGGCCACCTATCGGATCGTCCGCTATGCCGACGATTTCGTGATCATGGTGGCCGGAACCAAAGCGCACGCGGACGCATTATGGGACGAAGTCGCGGATGTCATTGCCCCACTGGGGCTACGGCTATCCGTGGAGAAGACCCAGGTATGCCACCTCGACGAGGGGTTCGACTTTCTCGGATTCCGCATCCAGCGGCGCCGCAAGAAGGGCACGAACAAGGCAGCTGTCTACACCTACCCGTCGAAGAAGGCGCTGCTTTCGATCATGACGAAGGTGCGGGCGCTGACCAAGAAGGCACGTCATCATGGCCTTGCTGATCTCCTCGGACGCCTCAACCCGGTGCTCCGAGGATGGTGTGCGTATTTCCGTCACGGTGTGTCGAAGGCAACCTTCGGATACCTCGATTCCTTTGCCTGGCATCGGGTCACCCAGTGGCTGCTCAAACGGCACAAGCGGATCACGTGGGCGGAGCTCTACCGGCGGTTCCTGACCGGAAGGCCAGGCAATCGTCCGCAAGAGAATGGGATCGTCATGTTCGATACCACCACCGTTCCGATCACTCGGTATCGGTGGCGGGCGAGCAACATCCCCACACCGTGGACCAGCACAGCGGCGACCTCGGTCCCCGCATAACGGTGGCAGTCCGTGGAGCGCCGGATGCGACGAGAGTCGCACGTCCGGTGCGGAGGGCGGGCCGGGGAAACGGGCCAGGAGCAATCCCGGCACCGCGCCCCGGTCCGACCCCTACATCATCGGTAATAACCACCTCTCGGCGATCGGCACTCTGGTCGAACGCCAGACCCGGATGCTGCGGTTGGTGCATCTGCCTCGCAGTGACGCCGACTCCCTGCACGCGGCCTTGGTGGCCCGCATGAAGGATCTGCCACCCACGCTGATGCGGTCGATCACCTGGGACCAGGGCACCGAGATGGCGCGCCACCTTGCCACCACCGACAAGCTCGGCGCGCCCGTCTACTTCTGCGACTCCAGATCACCCTGGCAACGCGGCACGAACGAGAACACCAACGGACTGCTGCGCGACTACTTCCCGAAGGGCGTCACCCTCATCAGCCACCCGCCGGAGCAGTTGTTGGCCGTCGAACACGAACTCAACCATCGCCCCCGCATAGTCCTCCAAGACCGTTGCCCCGCCGATCTATTCGCTGCCCTGTTAGTCTCGAGTGATCCGTCGGTGTTGCGACGTTGAGTAGAACCCACCCCGTCGTCAACACCTCACACCTCTGCCGCGTGGACCGGCCCTAAGTCATTACGTCACGATCGGCGGTGCCCTTGCCGCCGCGAGTGTCCTCACGGGCAAGACACTGCGAAAAGACCGCGCTTCGGCTCCATCACCGCGAATCGTGCGTCGGGCACGGCCACTCGGATGTCGGTGGAGCTCAACATCTCGAATCCGCCCGCCACGCAAGTGCCGTTGACCGCGGCGATGATCGGCTTGTACACGGGGAAGCGATGCAGGACGGCGTGGATTGCGTCGAGCTTGTCCAGAGAAGAATCCGGTTATTTCCGCCTGCATCCTGCGAGTCCGAGGCGGTCGGCGGCATCTCGCTGCCAGATGTCAAGACCCGGGTGTGTGCCAAGTGATAGGTCGACGGTTCGGCGTGTTCGTTGGTCGCCTGTCTACCGGATGGTCATGAGGCGTTCGGTCGGCCCGGTGCCTGTAGGTGAGGGCGGGGTGGCAGCCGCGGTGTTTCTGTGGGACGGTGCGGCGCTCGATTCGATGCGGCTGCGGCCGGTGCTCATTGCGGCGATCCCCTCTTCGGGTGCGTTTCAGTAGATCTGCATATCAGTACGCGGATCAATGAGGGGTCCTGCACTTGGGCCCAAGGTGAGGCGCGGCACCCCTCGCGCGTCGTCGGCGATGAGTTGCCGGCGGGCGTCTGCTGAGGCCCTGTGTTGGGGACGGTCTAGGTGCACGCGGCGAGGTGTGACTGCTGATCGGACTACGCAGGGAGCGATTTTTGGCCAACAGCGATACTGAATTCTAGGAAGAAAGGTTTCTGCAGATATCGGGCACCAACCGAGTAAGTCTAGTTTGCTGGCACCTTGAAACTCTGATAATCGTAATCAAGTCAGACTCTGGCCTGAATGATTCACGTTGTGCTCGATATCAGTAAGTACGCAGACGCGAATTGGCGCATGTCAGTACACCAGTACATGGTTGTTGAACTGCTGCAATATACGATTGTAGGTGTGGAAGTCAGTGTCTACTGAAACACTGAATTTATGAATATGAATCACTTTGCAAACAAGGTAGCCCAATTGGCTTGACGCTCACTTTCTGTAGTAGCTAAGCTGCATTGCATAGCCAAAGTTCATACAGCTGGTGGCATTGCTATCACCAGTTGTGGGAATCCAGTTGTGGGAATGGAGGTGAGCCCCATTACCACCTAAGTGACTGTGCAACGCACGACAAGTGCGCCGATCATAACGCGATCATCTAATGATCCATGAATTCGGAGGGGAACATGACTTGCAAGACACGACGCCGCGGTATCACGATCAAGCTCGGCATGGCCGCAGGTGCAGCTTTGGCCGCCGGGCTCATCCCGATAGCCAGCGCGGGCGCTGCCTGGGCGGATGAGCCAGACCCAGGGATCACAGTTGGGGGCGGCGGGTCTGGTGGAGTGTCCACCCCGATCGGTGGGGGCAGGGCGTCGACCGGCGGGTCCGGTGCTTTCAACGACAATGGCGGCGGCTTCGGTACTGGCACGTCGGGCGGTTTGACCGGTCCGGGCGGCGCTGGGAGCGGCGCTTCCACCGGCGCGGGCGGTGGTTTCACCCTGCCGGGATTGCCGGGATTTTGAGGTAGGCACCGCAGCGGGAATCGACATTTGACTGGCGTGGCCGCTAGCCGCGCAGCAACGGATGTCGACATGCGGGGCAAGCGGATGACGCACCCCGAAGCCTCGGGAGAGGACGTTTGCTTGGTGATTGGGACCGGTCGCCCGAGTCGCGCACATCGTGGCCGGGCGACCGCTCGTCGGCGGGTATGACGGTCGGCTGCCGAACACGCCTGGCGCCTGAAGCGGCCACCCATGATGCCGAGCATGAAGTGTTGGTGCGCGCGCCCAGTCGCAAAGTTCGTGATTGAGGCGTGACGGGCGGTCCACCACGCAACGCACGATGTCTTGCGGTCACCATCTTCCACCATCTTCGAGCCAGCGCCCGTTCACATCCGGCCACCAGGTCGGCAACGGGTCGCGGCGGGCAAGGCGGGCGGTTCATCGCGCTGCGCGGCGCACCAGACAGCGCGGTCGCCTGGCGTTTCTGCCGCGCGCTCGCAACGCCGTGCTGCGCCGCTTCATCGAGGCTGCAGTGCGCTTCATCGCGTCGATGAGGTCCTTGGCCTCGCCGATCGATTCCAAAATGGCCACCCGAGCTTGGCCGGCCTCCTTAGTCAGTGGTGTGCCCAGGAGCTGCCAGTCCGAGCGCAGCCAGTCGCGCGCCGCGCTGAGCGCTGATCTCACTTCGTCGATGCAGGCGCGGGCGTTCTCGAATAGTTCGGGACGAGTTGGCAGGTCAGCCATGGGTTGTCCTTTGCGGCGGGTTGTAGCGGGAAGCCGTGGGAGTGACGGCCGGCGAGGTTTTCACCAGCCGGCGTAGGCAAGGGGCAGGTCGGCGATGACTTGTCGGCGTGATTCGTCGAGGCTGGCAGCAATGTCGCTGAGGCCATTTGCGCCAAGTGATCGCAAGAGTTCGCCGCCGGGCTCAGAGTTGTAAAAGCTCACCATCGCCGCAAGGAACATCGCTTCGCCCGAGGACAGCCATCCGATAGCTGATCGGATCTCGTCGACCCTCGGCGAGAGATCCCACTTGCTGGTCGCGCTGTCCGGGGAAGTCTGGCCGTCGGCGAACCATCGGGGACCGGCGATCTCTACACCGCGCTGCCACGCTTGAAAAACGGTCTCATCATAGAAACGTGCTGACATGTGTTCTCCTCCTGAGCCGTTCATGAGTTTCTTCCAGGTGTGACAATCGTTATCCCGAGGGCACGGGCGGCGTCGCTGAGTCGACTGTCATAGGCGACCATGGCGGTCAATGGTGCTGTGGATGCGGCGATTTGAGCGGTGGCCAGGTGTATCGCATCGAGCGAGCGCAGCGCCGGATCGGGGTAGGCGGCCGCGGTGGCGCGGATGACCTGGTCGATTTCGAACCGATCCAGTCTGGCCAGCACAGAGGGGACAGCAGATAAGCCATTTGGGGCGACTGCGCGGATGGCTCTGGGGAGCTCCACTTCAGCCAAGGCAGATGTTATCCAACGTGTTTCGGTGCGTTCATCGAGCCAGTCAGCTAGAGCATCAGATTCGACTTCGATCCGGATCAGCTTGACCAGAGCCGAGGTATCCAGGTAGATCACCGGCTAATACCTTTCCTCGGCGCGCAGACGTTGCAATAGCGCGCCGGCGTCGAGATTGTCGTGCATCGGAACGGTCGGCCGCGGGGCTGGGCCGGCCAGCGTCGCCGGTTGCACTCTGCCGGCAGTGATCAACGCATCCAGTGGGCCGGCGGTAGCGGGGATTATTCGGGCGATGACTTCCCCGCGCTCAGTAAGCGTGATCTCTTCGCCACGCTTGACGCGGGCCAAGACCTTTGCCGTCTCTTGGTTGAGCATTCGGAGAGGTACTTCACTCATACCAATAATGTACTACATAGTTGTACTACATGCTATGGTGGCGCAACTGGTTCGGAGCGCCGGCGGCCCATGTCCACACGCCCGCCCCCGAGAATCAACCTATCGACGAAGCCGTTCAGGAACTCCGCGCCGGCCTCGTCGTCAGGCTCGCGGCCATCGGTGCTCACAAAGGGACCTATCCGTCTCTAGCTGCCTTGTCAGCTCAATTCTCACAGGTGGGGCAGAGATATGCGACGGTCAGCGCGTGGTTATACGGCCGAGCCATTCGCTTGATGCCGGCGGTCTGCGGGCGGTGCCGCTCAGTCAGTGCCGTCGTCCCGACCATTGGTGGCGCCAGCCACTCGGCCAACCTAGCCTTGACCTGCTCCGCCTGCTCCCGACTGTGGCACATGTCGTTTGCCATCTTTCCGAGTGTTACGCGGCAGGGGAGAAGGTCAAGTCCAGGGACGTGGTGTACGACGTCGTCGTGTGATTCTTCGACTTGGTGGTTTAGGCGGTCAGTGCCGCCGGGGTGTCCTCCTGTTCTGTTGATGGCGTGTGGTCGGCGCGGGATTTGCTGAGGACGTCGAGGCCGAGGTAGCGGCGGGATTCGGCCCATTCGTCGTGTTGTTCGGCCAGCACCGCGCCGACGAGGCGGATTAGGGCGTTGCGGTCGGGGAAGATTCCGACGACGTCGGTGCGCCGGCGGATTTCCTTGTTGAGTCGTTCTTTTATCCGGCCCTCGGGGGCGGGTCAACCCGTCGGGGTGGGATGTTCATCGATCGAGGCGCTGGAGGTGGTCGGTAAGGGCGTGGGCGACGCGGTCGTGGCGGGCGGCTTCGTCGGTCCAGCCGCGGCACTCGGCGTCGGTTCTGAGGGCCTGGACGTCGGCGAGTTGGTCGGTGAGCGTGTCGCGGAATTCGGGGGCGGTGACGTAGTTGTCGCAGGTTTCGCAGATGTTGGCATAAGGGCACGCGCCCGCGGATTCGTGGCGAGCGCAGTATCCGTGTGCAACGCGGGTTTTCAGCATTTCACTGTGCAGCCAGCCGACCTTGTCGGGCAGGATCGGTTTGCCGACCGGGGTGAGGGTGAACTGGCGGCGCATCTTGCCCATCGCTTCGTCGTAGGCCGCGCGCAGGGTGGGCGAGGCCAGGGTGGCGTAGCGGATCGTCATTTGTGGAGTGACGTGCCCGAGTAAGGACATCAAGGCCTGCAGACTCATCCCGGCGTTGGCGAGTTCGGTGGCCCAGGTGTGGCGCAACTGATGTGGAGTGACCATCAGGACGCCGCCGTCGGGACGGTGCAACCCGGCGGATTCAGCGGCGGTGAGCAGCCCGTTGCGCAGCCGGGTGTAGCCCAGGCGGCGTCCGTGCCGGGTGAACAGAAAGTCGGTGAGCACGCCGGTGCGTGGGTGCGGCAGCGGCCGGTGCGTGCCGCGGAGGGCGACCCACTCGTCGAGCGCGGCGAGGGTCGCGGCGGAGAGCGGGACCATGCGTTCGGTGGCGAGCTTGCCCAGTGGCACCTTCAGCCAGGTTCCGGCCGGTCCGTAGTCGATGATGCTGCCCAGTTCGAGGTCGAGCAGTTCCCCCGCCCGCAGGCCGGCACCACGCAGCACGGTCAGGCCGATGCGGGCGAACGGATCCTGCAGGTGGGCAACGGCGTTCATCACTGCCGCGTCCACATCGGGTGCTAGCGCGCGTGGCAACGGCTGGTCGAGTTTGGGGACGTCGGCGGCGAATACCAACCGCCGTGGTGGGGCCTGCGCCCAGCCCCAGGCGGTGATGTCGTCGAGCAGGTTGCGCAGACTGAGCACTGCCGACTGGGCCACCGCGGCCGAGACGGTGCGCCCGGCGCCCGCGGCGGCGCGCTGACCACGCCAGCCCCGGGTGCGATTCCATTTCAGGTAGCCCTCGATGCAGCTCCGGTCGAGTTCACGCAGGCTGATGACGTCGGGATGGTGAGCGGTGAGGTATTCGGCGAAGGGCAGCAGGTCGTTGATCAGCGACTCGACCGATTTGGGCCGCAGCACCGCCGCGCGCACGCCGATGTAGCGCAGCAACGTCTGACGGATCGGGTCGGGCATCTCCACCTCGGTGAAGCGCTGCTCGAGGCTACGGGCCCACCGCCGGCGTTTCGGCGCGGTGTCGATGACCGCGGTCTCGAACAACAGCTGCCGCAGGCTGGCCAGCCGCCCCCTGTATGCCCGCCGCGACGATGGCGGCACCACGGTACGTGACAGCGCGGCGTCGAAGTCGTCGAGCGCGTCGCCGGTCAGGTCGGCGACCATTCCGCCGTGGTGTGCCAGCACTACCGCCAGACATTCGCCGAGGACCGTCTCGACCCAGGAACTCCTCCAGCCCAACCGAATTCCCGCATTCCGCAACGCGGCGAATCCGCTCGGATCCCGGTCCTCCACTGCGCGGCCCAGCCCGGTCAACTGTTTGACCGCGGCCAGCTCGACGTCCAGCCGTAACCGGCCGGTGCCGATCGTGTGACAGATCAGCGGCCACGCCCCGGTGTCCCGTATCTCGGCGATCCGCTCGGCTGCCGGCAGCGTCATCCAGGCGTGCAGGTCGCGGTGGCGTGCGGTGAAGTCGCGAGCGATCCGAATCCGGTCGCGTACCGCCCGCCCGCTCAAACCCAGGGTGGCGACGTGGTCGAGATAATCCGCCACCACCTCGTCGGCGCCTACGGGTTGGCCGACCAACACCGTGGTCACTGCCGGGCTCCGGCCAACGTCGCACGAGCAGCACCGTATTCGGCGGCGAGCTGCTCGATCGACAAATGCACGTAGCGGGCCGTGGTCTCCGGCGAGACATGCCCCATCAACGCCCGCAACGCCAGCAGATCGATTCCGGCCGCCGACAATTCGGTGCCGTAGGTATGCCGTAAACGGTGCGGGCGGACTCTTGTGGCGCCAGAGGTCTCCCGGTGCCGACGGAACAGGCTGCGCAGCCCGGCCTCGCTGACCGGTGCACCGGTCGTCGGGCCGCGCAGCACTACGAAGCACTGCGGCGTCGCCAACCCCGGCGGCCGCTCCCATCGCAGGTAGGCGGCGAGCTCGGTGAAGAACGCCGCATCGACCGGGACATGACGTTCCTTGCCGCCCTTGCCGATCACCCGAAGCCGGCGCCGGCCCATATCGACGTCGGCGAGCAGCAGGCCACGCGCCTCGGCCGAACGCAGCCCTCCGAGTAGCATCACCAGCACCATCGCCCGGTCCCGGTGCGTTGCCAGTGTCGCCAGGAACGCGTCGACATCGTTGGTGGACAACGATTCCGGAAGACGCTGCGGCTGACGCACCAACCTACCGCCACTGCGTGCACGCCCGGGACCCAGATGACCGAGCAACCCCCGCTGCGACTGGCGCAGCCCCTGTCCCCGCCGCGGCGACGGCACCGGATTGTCGGTGCAGACACCGGTCATCACCAGATACTCGAATAACGCGCGCACTGCCGCGACCCGGCGGTTCACCGTCGAAGCTGCCGGCGGGGTCGACGAGCGGTGACCGCCGGTGGGCTGGTCCGTTCGGCGGACGCCTTGCCAGTCGATCCAGTCGAACACCAACGGCGCATCGACCGCGGCGAGCCCGACCGCTTGCTGGACGAGGAACCGGCTCAAATTGGCGACGTCGAATGCGTAGGCCCGCACCGTGGCCGCGCTGAACCCCCGTCCCGCCAAATGGTTGAGAAACGCGTTCACCGCGTCCTGCCCGTCCCAGTCGCCCTCCAGGACATATCCGCTGTCGCTCTTGAGTACCCGCATCGCCGCTCCGCCTTCCCCCACCGAGATGCAGACAGCATCCATCCGTGCTCAGCGCTTGTGCGTGAACCTCACGCTGCAGCCCGAACCGTGTCCCCGGAGAGCCGGTTAACGGATAGTGGGTTGTTGGACCAGATCTGCCGCCAAATTTGTTTGGGGAAGGCGGTGAAGGCGAGCAGGTCGGCGCGGGCGTCTTCGAGGTGGTCGGCGACCTTGGGGAGCTTGTCGGCCAGTGCGTCGATGATGCGGTCATATTGGGCTGCAACGGAACCGGCGTCAGGTTGATCGAAGACCGAATGCAGTAGTGTGCGTACCCACGGCCACGATGATTTCGGAGTGATGGCCATCAGGTTGGTGGCGTAGTGGGTGCGACACCGTTGCCACGATGCCCCAGGCAGGGTGGCGCCGATCGCGGCCACCAGACCGGCGTGGGCGTCGGAAGTGACCAGACGGACCCCTGATAGGCCGCGGGCGGTCAGCGACCGCAGGAAGGTCAGCCAGCCGGCCCCGTCCTCGGCGGTGGTGACGTCGATGCCCAGGATTTCGCGGTAGCCCTCGGCGTTGACCCCGGTGGCGATCAGCGCGTGCACGTTGACCACCCGGCCTGCTTCGCGAACCTTGAGCACCAGGGCGTCAGCAGCCATGAACGTGTACGGGCCTGCATCCAGTGGCCGGGTCCGGAACGCCTCGACCGCGGCGTCGAGCTCTTTGGCCATCACGCTGACCTGGGACTTCGACAAGCTGGTGATGCCCAGAGTCTCGACGAGTTTGTCCATCCGCCGCGTCGAAACGCCCAGCAGGTAGCAGGTAGCCACCACCGTGGTCAGGGCCCGCTCGGCGCGTTTGCGCCGTTCCAGCAGCCAGTCCGGGAAGTACGAACCTTGCCTTAGCTTGGGAATCGCCAGATCCAATGTGCCTGCGCGGGTGTCAAACTCGCGGTGCCGATACCCGTTGCGGGAATTGGTGCGCTCGCTGCTGCGCTGGCCGTAGCCGGCACCGCACACCGCGTCGGCTTCGGCGCCCATCAGGGCGTGAATGAAGGCGGCCAACAACTCGCGCAGCACATCAGGGTGCGTGGTGGTGAGTCGTTCGGCCAGCACGGCAGACAGGTCGATATCGTGGGCAATGGTCATCGCGTTGATTCCTTTGCTCGAGTGACTTTGGTCGGTCCCTCGAAGAATCACGCGATGACCTTCATTCATCCGGCTACGACACGCCGGTCATCACCGGCTCGTACACCACTCTGCTGGACGCAACTGGGGAGAACTGGCACCGTGACGAATTGACCACCAAGATAGAGTTCAACCTACGCCCATCCGCTTACGATCAGAGATCTTCAGGGTCACCAATGTCCGATAAGGCACCGCGGCACAAGCCTGCAGAACGGATGACAGCGGAACAGCTCCGCCGAGCAGCCGACGCTTGCCGAGACCTCGACGATCCGACGTTGATGGCGAAGGCTTGGGACGAGCCACCGCCGCCCGATATGCAAGCTTCAACAAACACACCGCGTCAATTCGGCCAGCTACAGAATCTCTCAGTTTCCGACACCTTCGATAATCCGCTGCCTGACGTGGAAGTCGCTGCGTGGGAAGCCGATTGTCCCCTTAGGTCCCAGACTCCAACGCGGGCGTCCGCCTTACGAAATGCAACGTCGCAATTGTTACTCAATGGCCGGCGCGCCCTTGAACACCCCGGACTTGTCGTTGGACAGGTGCATTGTGAACGTACCGCGCAGCCAGGGCGTGTTTGGTGTTGTAATAGGAGACTCGTTATGCAGCCGGATCAGCAGATGATAGAAGCACTGGTCAATTTGGCGACGAACGGCGTGCTGGACCGCATCGGCAACCGTGCCAAGCGTGCGCGGAATTGCGGCAGTGGGGACTGCACCCGCACCATCCTGAGCCGGGGAGCCCGTTTGTCGGCGACGACGCCGCTTTTAAGGAGGCGTATCCCTTAGTGCCGGCGGGGGATGCGGCGGTTGTCCGTTATCACTGGATCTGGGGCATTCTCAATGAATCTGGGGCACGACGTCAGTCCCAGGGGTTGACCAGGTCGACGCCCGTTCCGTCGAAGTGGCGAGTATTGCGGGTAGCCACAGTTGCGTGCCGGGACGCGGCGATGCCGGCGATCTGCACATCACGAATTTCCACCGCACGCCCACCTCGTTGTTGGGTGGCGGCGATGGTCCCAGCGGCAAACGCAGCCGTCAGGTCGAAGGATTGCACACGACCATCAAGGTCTTCGTCGAGGAGTTGAGAAAAGATCTCGTCGAGCCGCTTGCGTCGGCGGCTTGGCGTCAAAAGTTCAATACCAGTGCGTATCTCGAATACTGTTACCGATGTCGTCCAGATTGATTCGGTGGGCTGATTATCGAGCCATTCCACGACGGCCGGATCGGGTGTGTCCCGCATCAACGCGGAGAGCACATTGGTGTCCAGCACGATCATGATTCGTTGAACTGTGCCGGCTGGACGGGCTGTCCCCGCAGTTCGGGTATGTCCTCGGTCAGGCCCACGCCTTTGAAGCGTGACGCGATACGAGACCCGAGCCGCCCAGGCGGATTATCGACGTGCCGGACTGCGTTCCGTAAGATCTCGCGCACCTCCTCCTCGGTGCTGCGACCGTGTTGACGGGCTAGTCGCTGCAATTTGGCCTTGGTGTCGTCCTCAAGTTGACGGATGAGAATCTGCGCCACAGAGCGATGCTATCACGATATCGTTCAGATAGTGCGTTGACCTCGCCTTCATTGAGAATGCCCCAGATCCGGTTATAACGGACAGCGGTCACCGAGGAGTGTTTGATTCCGATGATGAGCGCCACGGAGAACCTGTACGCGGCCGCGTTGCTCGTAGATCAACGGACGACGACGAGGAACCTCTACGCGTCGTCCATAATGCAACTATGCCGTTCGGCGATGGAGACATCGGCGCGAACCATCTGGTTGCTCAGCGACCCCGACAGGAACGTACGGCGGGATCAACGGGACGCGGATTCGCTCGTGCCCGAGCGCATGGAGCCGACCATCGCACGGTGGATGAGTCTCTACGCCTAGGTGGCTCGGACGCGCTCGCCGATCTTCTCGTGGTGACGTTCGCGGCTTATCTGTAATCGTGTCACCCGCGACGGCTCGCGCCGCGGGTTGCGCATGGGCCCACTTATGGCTGTTGGAATGGCCACGGATTTGGCCACAGAACACGGTGGAACCGATGCGAACAAGAGGGACGGAGCGTCACAGCGGGAACGGCTGAACCTCGCTGACGTGCAGCTATGAGACCGTGCGCACTGGAGGAGACGGTGACCGGTTAGCTCATACCTTAGAGGTCGAATCGTGGCCAGTGAGCGGCGTCGTTGGCGGCATTTTTGCGCGAACATGCTGATTCAACGGCTCCAACCGCGAACCGTAGGCCAGGCCTGGTGGCTATCAGGTGTAGCTTCAGGGTGTGTTCTCAGGTGTTTATGTGGTAGCGTCTCAGGTAGATCAACGTGGAGGTGCGATATGCCAGTCTTGACCGTCTCTGCGGCGCAGCGGCTTGATGATGAGGCAGCGACGCTTTCGATCCGCGAGATCGCCGCGTATCTGCAAGAGGCCGTCGGCCAGCGCGTCGCGGCGGCGATGGCGGGCTTGGCTGACGCCAAGCAAATCGGCCGCTACGCGCGCAAGGGCGGCCCGGAACCTCACGGCGCGACCGAGCGCCGGTTACGTGAGGGCTACAAGGTCGTCAGGATGCTCGTCGATGCTTACGACGACAAGACGGCGCGGGCGTGGCTGTTTGGCACCAACACGCGCTTGGACGATCGCGCGCCGATCGAGGTGCTCGGTGCGGCGGTCGACACCGCGGAGTTCGCGATGGTTGTCCGGGCTGCACGGCAGGTCGCCAGCTTCCAGTCGTGATCGCGGCGCCCGAGCAGGGGCGAACCCTGTGGCGGGTCGGCTATTACGCTGACCCGCTCGGCTTCACTCCGCTGGAGCTGTACCAGTTCAGTCACCGTTTCGACGACGTCTACCGCCGGTTCCGCACGCTCTATTGTGCTGACTTGGCGGAAACGTGTCTTCGCGAGGTGCTAGCCGACTTCCGGCCGAACCTCGGCGCGCTGCGCCGCCATGTTGAGCGCTACGGACCTGAGGCTGCCCAAGACTTCACTGAGAAGCCGGTCACTGCGCAGTGGCGCATACAGCACGCCCTCGTTCCCACAGTCCTGAAGCTCGATGGCCCCTTGATCGATCTCACCGACGTGCCCACACGCCAGGAGATCGAGGATCGCCACGTCGAACTGCTGCTCGAGCACGACCTGCAGCACCTCGATCTGCGCGAGATCACCACCAGTCGCCGCGCCATCACGCAGACGATCGCCGCGGACCTTTTTGACCGAGGCGCCGGCGCCGTCCGGTTCCCGTCCCGCCTGGACGGCAACGCTTGCGTCGCACTCTTCGAGGGGCGCGGCACCGCGAGCTTGGCCGGAGACCCCATCGCGCTCACCGACCCGCCGCCCGAACCGCTCCTCAACGTCACCACGCCGTGGGGCCTAGTGCTTGAGCCAGCGCCGGTGAAACTGCTCTAGATTGGGATGCGCGCGGTGGTGCCCATCGGACCACACGCAAGCAAATTGGACTGCATCCAGCCTTTCAGTTGCGGTCGATAGTTCAGTTGGCGTCTCTATGAGATCCGCCGGGACCGCCGCGCTCTGTTCGGTAAGCGAAAACCATCGCACTAAGACTTCGCCCAAGTCCGCTTCTACCGACCAAGTAACCCGATCGGCTTGCCACGCAGATTGGGTTATCTCATGGGGCCAACATGGGGCCAACGAGCCAGACCGACTGATCCAACACGTCCGAATGCCGGTTGCGCTTCTGGTCTGACCGGCTGAAACACATTGGTGTAGGCCAGAACTCCGCCTGAAAAGCGGAAGGTCGGCGGTTCGATCCCGCCCCTGGCCACCACGAGATCGTCGAACGTTTTGGTTGCACTTGATCGCTTCCCGACCGGTGCCGGCCGTATACGAATTCGAAAATCGGCGTGGCCATCAGCGTGGTGACAATGGCTACCAACACCAAAATGGTGAACAGCGTCGGGGTGATGATTCCCGCTTCGAGTCCGATATTCAGCAGAATGAGTTCGATCAGACCACGAGCGTTCATCAAAGATCCCAACGCGATCGATTCCCGCAGCGGGACTTTTCGCAATCGCGCAGCCAGGCTGCACGCGACACCTTTTCCTGCAATCGACACGACAAGTATTCCGATTGTCACCGCCCACAGTTTTGGACTGTTCAGTAATCCGATCTGGGTGTTCAACCCGGAATAGACGAAGAACAACGGCAGCAGAAATGTGGTGACCAGCGGTTCGAGGGTAACGGTGACGTGCTCGGCGAAGAAACCGGACGGCATGGCGACACCGAGAATGAAGGCGCCGAAGATGGCGTAGATACCGGTGGTGTCGGTGAACCAGGCGCACGCCATGAGCAAGACGAGGACGGTGCAGAGCATCGAGGGGGTTACGGTGTTGCGGCGTTCCGATATCGTGCCGAGGCCGCGAAATGCCTTTCGTCCCAGCGTGAGCGAGAGCACGGTGTAGACAAGCCCGCCGATTATCGCCGTCGCCGCCACGGTCGGGCTGCCGCGGTGAATGGCCAGGACGGTGGCCAGGATGCACCACGACAGCGCGTCATCGGCGGCACCGCAGGCCAGGGCCAGGGTGCCCAGCGGCGTTCCGGACAATTTCGTCTCGAAGATGATCCGGGCCAGCATGGGGAAAGCGGTCGTTGCGATCGATGCGCCCAGAAACATCATTGCCATCACGAGCGTGACGCTTTTTGTGAAGAAAATTCCGCTGGCCAAGAGCGGGACGGCGATAAGCGCCCCCAGAAGCAGAGGAACCACGATGCCCGCTGCTGAAACGGCGGCGGCAGTGCCGGCACGGTGTTTGATCAAGTTCACATCGAAATTGAGTCCGACGAGAAACATGTACAGCACGAGGCCGATTTGGGCCACCGTGTACAACACGATGTTGGTGTGGCCCGGCGGGAAGAGATGGTGTTGTAAGCCGGGCGCGATGCTGCCCAAAAGGGAAGGACCGAGCAGTACACCGGCAATCATTTCGCCGACGACTTGAGGTTGTCCGAAGCGTTTTGCCACCAGCCCGACCAAACGACAGGTCGCGAGGATGACGGTCAGCTCCAAAAAGAAATGTATGGAAATGGCTGCGGGCACGGCTCAAGTCCTCAACGTCGATGTGATGGTGCCGACTGGCCCGCCGGGCCGGTGCAGCCGCCGGGGGTGACCGCCGCAGGGGTACGAGGCGGCCCTGGGCGTCGGTGGGTGGTCAAGTCTCATCCGGCCCCGCCCTCCCCAGCACTTCTCGCGTCGAATCTTCTGAGCGGAGGCCGCACGCTCGGACTTCGGTCTCCGCTTGCCAGAAGCCCGATTTAGTGTAACTTTCTTAACTATTAAGCAACTTAGCTTATCTCGCGCGTGGGAGGTTGACTTGTGGACGCACGAGCGCAACTGTCGCGCCTGAGCCCGCAAGCGCGGGAGGCTCTGGCGCGGCGAATCAAGACCCACCTGTCCGACGCCGAGAATGCCGCGCCGGACTATGACGTCACCATCGTGGGCGGGGGAGTGGCGGCCCTCACGCTGGCGCGCGAACTTCGCAGCGCACGTCCGCGGACGCGGATTCTGATCGTCGAGCCGACCCCGCACCCGGTGCCCGAGATCACCCACACGGTCGGCGAGTCGACAGTGGAAATCTCCGCGCACTACCTGCGGGACCGCATCGGCCTGGCCGACCATTTGCATACTTCCCAGTTGCGCAAAATGGGGTTGCGAATGTTCTTCTCGCACAACGGGAACGATGACATCGGGCAGCGCGTCGAACTCGGCAGCTCCAGATTCATTCCGCAGGTCACCTACCAGATCGACCGGGGCAGACTGGAGAACGAACTGACTCGACGTTGCCGCAACGACGGTGTCGAATTTGCCGCGGGCCGAGTACGATCCGTCGATTTCGGCACCGGCGGCGCGCACACGATCACCATCCAGACCGGTGACACCACTTCACACAGCACGACCCGGTGGGTGGTTGATGCATCGGGGCGAAACCGGGCGCTACCCCGGCAACTGAACTTGAAGCGGAGCAACGACCACAACTGCAACGCGGTGTGGTTGCGTGTCGCGGCCGAGCTCGACATCGGTCGATGGAGCGACGACGCCGATTGGCAAGAGCGCATCGTCGAAGGCGACCGAGCCATGTCCACCAATCACTTGATGGGTGAAGGGTATTGGGTGTGGTTGATCCGACTGGCCTCGGGATCCACCAGCGTCGGTATCGTCGCCGACCCGCAATTCCACTCGTTCGACCGCTTCAACACCCTTGCCAAAGCGCGGTCGTGGCTTGCAGAGCACGAGCCGCAGTGTGCCGCAACGTTGGCCGAGCACGCGCACCTGATCAAAGACTTCCGGGTGATGAAGAACTACAGTCACAGCGCCACGAAGGTTTACGACGGTCGCCAACGGTGGTGCCTCACCGGGGATTCCGGAGTCTTCTTGGATCCGCTGTACTCCTCGGGACTGGACCTCATCGCGATCGGCAACGGCCTCATCACCGACATGATCACTCGTGACCTCGACGGTCAGGACGTCACCACCAGGTCTGAGATCAACGACTCGCTGTTCCGGTCCCTGACCGACATGTGGCTCGCCGTGTATTGCCACCAATATGCGCTGATGGGATCGCCGGCGGTGATGTCGGCGAAAGTCATCTGGGACATCGCCTTCTACTGGGGGTTCCTGGGCTTCGTCTACAGCAACGGCCGGTTCGTCACTGTCGCCGACGACCCCGAGATCGTGCCGCACCTGGAGGGCTTGATCAAACTCAGCGTCCGCATGCAGAACTTCTTCGGAGAGTGGGCCGCGGTGGACAGCGGGCAGCCCTGCGCGAAGTTCGTTGATCTCTACACCCCATTGAACTTCATGGTGACGCTGCATACCGCGATGATGGGAAAGGCTTCGGACTTCACTGCCCAATTCGACGCCAACGTCCGCTTGCTGCACCAGTTGGCTGGCCAGTTGGTCGACACGGTCTGCACTGAGAAGTCGCGCAGCTTCGCCGATGACCATGTCGTGCGGCAAGTGCAAGCGTGGCAAGCGGACTCCTATCTGCGACAACTTCGGTCGACGTACCGACAAGAACAACCGAACAACCCGATCAGCCAAGAATGGATTGTTCGAACCGCGCCCGCGCTGGCCGTCGGAGATCAGGGGTAGTCGATCGGCCACTCGCGTAGTAAGCGGTACATCACCAACCAACAACCAAGCGGCGGTCTGATGGGCACTCTCGACTGGTCGTGAAGGCAAAGGGACGAACATGCTGACCGAACAACACCATCGCGAGCCGTTGGCGATCGTCGGGATCGGATGTCGCTTTCCGGGGGATGCCAACACCCCGGAAAGTTTCTGGGACCTATTGTGCAGCGGTGTCGACGCCACCAGGGTGGTTCCCGAGAACCGCTGGAACGCGGCCAAATTCCACGACCCCAATCCCGCGAAGGTCGGAAAGATGGTCACCCGTCGCGGCGGGTTCCTCACCGAGATCGACCAATTCGATGCTGCGTTCTTCGGCATCTCCCCACGCGAGGCGAACCTGCTCGACCCACAACAGCGTCTGCTGCTGCTGACCACGTGGGAAGCATTGGAAGACGGGGGAATAGCCGCGGATCACTTGGCCGGGACAGCAGTCGGCGTCTTCGTCGGCGGCTTCACTCTTGACTACCAACTGTTGCAGAACCAGGGCCGCACCAGCCGCTACCAGTTCAAGACCCATTCCGCCACCGGAATGATGATGACGATGCTGGCCAACCGGATCTCGTTTGCATTCGACTTCCGCGGTCCCAGTATGACCGTCGACACGGCCTGCTCCAGTTCTTTGGTCGCCGTTCACCTTGCCGCACAGAGCATCTGGAATGGCGAATGTGAATTGGCGCTTGCCGGCGGCGTCAACATCATGGTGGGGCCCAACACGGCCATCGCCGAATCCAAGAGCGGGTTCCTCAGTCGCGACGGGCGCTGTAAAGCCTTCGACCAGTCCGCGGACGGCTACGCCCGAGGTGAAGGTGGTGCGGTCGTCGTCATCAAGCCCCTCGAGCACGCACTGCGGGACCGCGACGAGATTTACGCGCAAATTCTCGGCACAGCGGTGTCGCAGGACGGCCATACCGGCAGCATCACCGTGCCTAGCGAGCAGGCGCAACAGGCAGCGGTCACCATGGCGCTGCGGCGAGCGGGCGTGAACGCCAACGACATCCGATATGTCGAGGCGCACGGGACCGGAACCCCGGTAGGCGACCCAGTCGAGATGCGCGCTTTGGCCCAGGCGTTGGGGGCCGACCGGCCGGCTTCCGATCCACTGCTGATCGGATCGGTCAAGACCAACATCGGCCACCTCGAAGCGGGCGCGGGGGTGGCTGGACTGATCAAGACGGCGTTGGTGCTCAAACATGGACGAATTCCAGCGAACCTGCATCTACGCAGCAGTCCGGTCCCGCTTTCCGAGCTGAACATCGATATCCCGCGCACCCCTCGCCCGTTCCCCGAGTGCCCGCGGCGCATCGCGGGGGTCAACTCCTTCGGCTTCGGCGGTACCAACGCGCACGTCGTACTCGCCGGGCCCCCGACGCCGAATACCGCCCCGTCCCAACGCGATCAGACCCCCTTGGCCGTGCTGCCGATCTCGGCCCGCAGCGAAGAAGCGCTGGTGGCCACGGCTCGACAGCTGGCCGAGCACCTGAGCGCGCACCCCGATCTCGCCCTGTCGGATCTCGGTTACACACTCACTCAACGACGCTCCCAACTGACCTTCCGCCGCGCTGTGACCGTGCAAAGCGTGGCCGAAGCGCGGGATCAACTGCAGGCACTCGGCTGCGGTGAGCAGAACATCGCCGCCAGCCGTGCCTGTTCTTCGGCGCCCAAGCTCGCGTTCGTCTGTACCGGCATGGGTCCCCAGTGGTGGAAGATGTGCCGAGGACTGCTGGATGTGTATCCGGTGTTCACCCACAGCATGCGCCGGACCGATCGCGAACTATCCCGTCACACCGGTTGGTCGTTGCTCGAGGAACTCTGCGCCGATGAAACCCGCACTCGGATGGGTGAAACGGCCGTAGCGCAGCCGGCGAACTTCGCCATCCAGGTCGCACTGGCCGAGCAGCTCAAACATTTCGGGGTCGAACCCGACGCCGTGATCGGACACAGCGCCGGCGAAGTCGCCGCCCAATATCTCGCCGGTGTCCTCACCTTCGAGGAAGCGACCAGAGTGATCTACCACCGAAGTCGTCTGCAACAACGCACCAGTGGACTGGGTCGCATGCTGGCGGTGGGATGCAACGCCGAATCGTTGCGCCAGACACTCGGCGATGAGGGACTAATCGGGCCGGGGGTATCTATCGCCGCCATCAACAGCCCGTCGGCCTTGACCCTGGCCGGTGACGGTGACCTGCTCGACGGCATCGCCCGCCGGCTGACCGACGCGGGAGTCTTCGCTCGATTCCTCAACGGGAAGGTGCCGTATCACACCCATTACATGGACGCGGTGAAAGACGAGCTGTGCGCAGCGTTGGCGGACCTCCCCGCCGGCAACGCGACGGTTCCGCTGTACTCCACCGTGACCGGCGATCGGCTCGATGAGTACCGGTCCGGCGCCGCCTACTGGTGGCAGAACACCCGCGCCACGGTACTTTTCGAACCCGCGCTGCGGAGCATGCTGGACGACGGCTACACGCACTTCGTCGAGCTGGGTCCGCATCCGGTGCTCGCGGCGTCGATCGCAGAGCTCGCCGCCGACCAGAACGTCGACGCGGTCGTGCTGGCGTCGCAGCGACGCAATGACGACGACGGTCGAACACTGATGAACTGCGTTGGGGCGCTGCATTGTCATGGCTACCCACTCGCATGGGACGCCCTGTACCCCCCGCGCTCGTCTCGGCTTGTCAAGCTTCCGCCGTACTCGTGGCAGTACAAACGCTTCTGGAACGAACCCCAGGAGGCGGCCGAAGACCTGCACTACCAACCGGTGCATCCGCTGCTGGGACAACCGGTGAGCGCAGTGCATCCAACGTGGGAGGCGGAGCTGAGCACCACCGCCGCGCCCTTCCTGATCGATCACCAGGTTCAGGGAAGTGTGCTGCTGCCGGGCGCCGCGTTCATCGAAATCGCCTTGGCGGCGGCCAACGAGGCTTACGGTCGCACCGACTACAGCGTGGACAACCTGGTGCTACGGCGCGCGGTCATTCTCGACCCGACGTGTGATCCCATTCTCCGGACCACCCTCAACCCCGACACCGGCACGCTGGAATTCGCGGCCTTCACCGCGACAGCGAACGGTGATCTCAAATGGACGATCGTGGCGACCGCCGAGCTCAACACGTTGAGGCGGGCAACTGCCGAGATCCCATCGGAGGCCGAACACGGCACATCCAATGACGCTGACGAGTTCTACGCCCGGACCGAAGCGCTCGGGTTCGCCTACGGTGAGGCTTTCCAGACCATCACCGGGATCACGTCAGGACAGGGCTGGGCAACCGCGCAGATCGCCGTGCCCACACCGCTCACCGACGAACTCGACAAGTACCGATTCCACCCGGCCCTCCTGGACGCAGCACTCCAAACCCTGTTCGCCGCACCAGTTTCCGGCGCGGACACCAGCGAGAGTCCCTATCTTCCCACCCGAATTCGGCGCACCGCCATCTACGGTGCGCCCGAGAAGAACATGACCGCTCGCCTGCGTGTCGTCTCGGCCGGCGCAGATGAGATCGAAAGTGACATCACGGTCACGGGTGAGGGCGGCGAACTGCTCGCCGTCTTGACCGGTTTCACGGTGCGATCACTTGCCGCCTCATCGCGGCTGTCCCCTGACCGCCTCGACAAAGATCTCTATGAGCTCGCGTGGGTGGCGACCACCGACGTCGGACACGACCAAGCAGACTGCGCGCCCTTGCCGGAAGGCTTGTCTTGGTTGATCTTCGTCGACGCCACTGGTGTAGGGCCGAGGATCGCCGAGCAGTTGCGCTGCCAGGGCCACCGGGTCCACACCGTCACCCGCCAATCCGCAGGCGCCTTGGCCGAATCCGAAGGTGGGTATGCGGTAGACCCGCAGCAGCCTGACCAGCTACACCAGTTGCTCGCAGCGCACCAGGAGAAGGAAGGCGGCCTGGCGGGTGTGGTCAACTGCTGGCCGCTGGACATCGCCGCCGATGCGGCCGAGACCACCCACCGGATCGGCGTGTTCCCGATCCTGCATCTCGTCAAGGCCCTGGCGCAGGCCGGGGCCGTCGCGCCGCGCCTCTACGTGATCACCGCCAACGCCCAACCGGTGCTCGGCAGCGAAGCGCTTGCCGTTGACCAAGCGGCGATCTGGGGACTGGGCCGGGTCATCGGACATCAGGAATTCGTCAACCAGTGGGGCGCGCTGATCGACATCGACGACGCCGACGAGCCCCACCAGACAGCGGCGCGCGTCTGCGAGCAGCTTCTCGCCAACGGGTCAGAAGACCAGATCGCCCTGCGCGGCGAGGGAACCTTCGTTCCGCGCCTTCGCCCCAGCTCGAATTTGACCAGGCCGTTCCCCACCAAACTCACCCCGGACGCGACGTACGTGGTCACCGGTGGAGCGGGCGCCCTGGGGCGCGCTGTGGCCACCTACCTCGCCGAGCGCGGTGCCCGTCACATCGCACTGCTGAGCCGAACCGCAATCCCGCCGCGGAACGTGTGGGCGCAATTGCGCCACGACGACCCGCGCCACGCAGTCATCGACATGATCCGCAGGGTCGAACACTTCGGCGCTCAAGTTCACACGGCCAGTGTCGACATCACCGACGAGGCGCGGGTGGAAACGTGGTTGAGGGATCACTACCGGGCGGGAGGTAGACCGGTGCGCGGCGTCATCCACGCCGCGGGATCGGTCGACGACCAACTTCTGGTGAACATGAGCGAAAGCAATTTCGCCAAAGTGATGGCGCCCAAGGTCACCGGTACTCGGGTGCTGCACAACGTGTTTCACAAGCACGACTTGGAATTCTTCGTCATGTTCGGGTCGGCGGGCTCAGTCATCGCCTCGCCGGGTCAAGGGAACTACGCCGCCGCCAACGCATTCCTCGACGCCTTCGCGCACTATCGACAGGCCCAGGGCCTGCCGGCGCTCACCATCGGGTGGGGGCCGTGGTCGGTCGGCATGGTCGAGGAGCTCCACCTAGAGCAGGTTTACGCCCAACGGGGGATCGAGCTGATCACGCCGGCCGCCGGCGCTCAGATACTGGATCGCCTGATCAATCAGAAGACCCCGCATGTTATCGCCATCGGCGCCGACTGGGCGCGAGCACGCAGTGTCGGACTCGGTACCCAGCTGCCGCCCATGTTCGCCGAACTCGGAAAGGCCGAGACCGCACTCGCTCAAAGTGATTCGTCTTCGTCGATCCTCGACTTGCTGGCCGGCTGCCCGGAGGAGGACCGGCTCGACGTGGTCACCGACCAGGTGCGGCAGATCGTCGCCGCCGTCTTCGATCTTGCGGCCGACGACATCGGGTGTGACGACAACCTCGACGACATCGGCCTGGACTCGATGATGGCGATGGATTTCCGGGGCCGGGTCAACGCGGGATTCGGAATCGACCTGCCGGTGCTGGAATTGCTGCGCGGCGTAAGTGTCAACTCGTTGGCCGTTCGGATTCTGGCCGAGCTCGAGCCGACCGGGGCGACCGCGGCTGCGGCTCCCGGAGGCCACGGCGAGCCCGACGAGGATGTCGATCGACTCATCGAGGGGCTCTCCGAAGCAGAGTTGCGCGAGCTATTGGCCGCTCTGGAGGCAGATCCGGCACAAAAGACGGGCGGCTGACATGGCATCTACGCGGCGGCCGGGTGCGGTACATGTCCGTGGATTGTCGAAGACCTACGGGCGCGTCGCCGCGGTCCGCGATCTGGATCTCGACGTCGGTTACGGCGAGATCTTCGCCATCCTCGGCCCCAACGGGGCGGGCAAGTCGACCACCATCGAGATACTCGAGGGACACCGGAAACGCGACGCCGGGCAGGTGCGGGTGCTGGGTGAAGATCCCGGAGTGGCCGGCCGCAGTTGGCGGGCCCGAATCGGCATCGTCCTGCAAGAGGCCAGCGACGCCGGGATGCTGACGGTGTCAGAAACCGTGCGGATGTTCGCGAAATGCTATGGCAAGGCCCGGGTTCCCGCAGAGGTACTCGAACTCGTCGGCCTGGGGTCGGTCGCGGGTTCGCGAGTGCGGACGCTATCCGGCGGGCAGCGTCGTCGCCTCGACGTCGCTTTGGGCATCATCGGCATGCCCGAATTGCTCTTCCTGGACGAACCGACAACCGGGTTCGATCCGGAAGCCAGAAGGCAATTCTGGGACCTGATCAAGCTGCTGTCAGCCGACGGCACGACGATCCTGCTGACCACGCACTACCTCGAGGAAGCCGCCGCGCTGGCAGACCGCGTCGCGGTGATCGTGGGCGGCAGGGTGGTGGCCGTCGACTCACCGATCCGACTGACCGGATATGTCAGTTCCGCCGCGACGGTCCGGTGGATCGAGGGAGACGAGGTGCACGTGGAAAAGACCGATCGCCCAACCGATTTGATCAGGCAGCGTTCCGATAGCGGGGCAGAACTGGCCGGGCTGACCGTAACCCGACCCACGCTGGAAGACGCCTATCTGCAGTTGATCGGGATGGCATGACGGGCAGCGTTCACACCCCCAGCGCCGCACCGCCCCGACACCGCTCCGCGGATCAGCAGCCGGCCCTGCCGTCCCCGCTGCGGATCGGACTGTCGCGAATCATTCCGGAAGTCAAGATGTTCGTGCGCCGGCCCGAGCAGTTGGCTCTGACGTTTTCCATGCCGGCGGTGATCAGCATCCTGCTGGGCTCCATCTTCTCCACCAAACTGCCGCATAGCGATACCAGCATCGGCGCCGTTCTCTCGGCGAGCATCCTTGCTTACGGCATCCTTTCGACGTCATTCATCAATCTCGGCATCAGCATCGCTTATGACCGCGACACCGGCGCTTTGCGGCGGTTTCGGGGGACGCCGACCACCGCGTCGTCCTATTTCATCGGCAAGATCTCGCTGGTTGCCATCGCCAGCCTCGCCGAGGCCGTAGTACTGCTGGCGGTGGGGGTGTTCGTCTTCAAATTGCGGTTGCCGTCCAGCGTTTTCGGGTGGTTCACGTTCTCCTGGGTGTTCGTGCTCGGCGTCGTCAGTTGTTCGTTGTTGGGCATCTTCGTCAGCAACTTCGCAAGTAACGCGGTGTCGGCCGCGGCGATAACCAATGCTCCGGCCATCGGCTTGCAATTTCTGTCCGGCACTTACGTTCCCATCACCGCGCTACCGACGTGGATGTTGACGCTGGGATCGGTCTTCCCGGTCAAATGGATGGCGCAGGGTTTCCGCTCGGTCCTGTTGCCATCGGAAATGGCCGCCTTCGAACCGGCCGGTAGTTGGGAGCACTGGCGGATATTCCTCGTGCTCACGGCGTGGAGTATCGGCGGGCTGGTCGCCTGTCGCGCAGTATTCAGATGGTCGGACCGAGACTGACCTCCGGGTGCCCAGCTCACGGACTCGGAAACGGCGTCCCGGTGAAGATGGTATCGATCGCCTCGGCGAGGACGGTCAGTTCCAGGCCTGCGGTGAGGGGCACCAAGCCCATGTTGGCCGCAATCGGCAGCCCGAATGCGTTGATCAGCCCCTCGATCGGCTGGCCGGTCACCATCTGGCCTATCCCGCTCAGGAACAGGTTGACGTCATAGGACGGCAACGAGACCGCGAGCGCGGTCGCGATATCCGCGGTCGGCAATAGCGTCGCGTAAGCCGTCGACAGATCAGCGGTGGCGGTGCCGACGATCTGCGTGTTCGCCGTCTCTAAGCCGGTGATGAGGTCGGTGATCGACGGCGGGCCGGTGGGCAGGGTGAAGCCGCCCGTTCCGGAGGTCAACGACGTCAACGCAGCCGAAATGTCGTGCAGCGACGGCAATGCGGGCGGCCCGCCCGCCAAGAGGTCGGTGGCCGCAGCGGTTATTCCTTGTTGGAAGCCGCTGGCCAAAGCGGGCCCCAGTGCGACGGTGTCGCTCAGTGGCGGTAGGAATCCGAACGGGGTGGGCACGTCGGCCGGTCCGGTGGACCAGCCGAAGTTCGGATCTCCGTAGCCCCAGTTGACGATTGGCTTGAGAATCGGATTGAGGAAGTCTGCGGTCGGAGTTCCTACGAACGGGATGGCCCGCAGCGGATCGAGCAACGGCAGGTTCTCCGTCGGGATCATGTAGTAGGTGGTCAAGCTCGGCCCCTGCGTGGGCAATTGGATGGCTGACGCGATCTGCGCCGGCGTCAAATCGGCATAACCGGTGTGCACCGTGACCATGCCCGCCAACGCGTTGAGGTCGGAGACGATATTGATCGGATAGCGCGGGAAGTCGGCCCAGCCGTCGTATTCCAGGGCATACGACAAAGTGTTGAAGCTGTTGCTCGGGGCCGCGCCCAGGGTGGAGAACCCCAGCGTCGGCAGGCTCAGACCCGGAAAGCGTGCGTCCCAGCCGCCATTGGGAGTCATCGAATTGCCAAGCAGCACAAAGTTGATCGGCAGCGAGCTGGGCGTGCCGGTGGGATCCAGCAACTGCATTTCCAGCGAAGCGATATTGGCGCCTTGCGAGTAACCCACAATGTTGAGGACGTTGCCCGCGGCGAGTTGCTGCTGAATCTGGGTGTTCAAGATTTGCACGCCGCGAGAGATCGAAACGCTCTGCAGCAGATCTTTGACACCGCTATCGGGATATTCCCCGGCTGGCATCGCCAAGCCCTGCACCAGGCCGGCAGGGAAATGTGGGAGCACGTACTTGTCCACGACGTTGGTGATGAAGTCTGCCGGCGGTATGGGTGTTCCGCTGCCGTCCAAGACGAACGTGACCGTGTTCGCCAGCGCCGGGGCGATGGTGTTCGGCGAGGCGAGCGCAGTAACCCCCGCGGCCTCGGCACTGGTGTAGGCGTTGCCGGCCGCGGCAAGTGCTTGGACGAAGTCGCCGTGGAACGCTGCCGCCTGGCCGATGACGGCCTGGCACTCCCGGGCGTACCCGCTGAACAGGGCGGCTATCGCGTCAGACACCTCGTCGGCGGCTGCCGCCACCGCGCTGGTCGTCCGGGCTGCCGCGGCGGAAGCGGCCTGATTGATCGTCGTTCCCAGTGTCGCCATATCCGCTGCCGCCGCTGCCATCAGCTGCGGCTGCGTCAGCACGTACGCCCCCATGGGGCCATCTTTATCACGAAGGGAACGCCGCCGTGCCCAAGCGGCAATTCACCCAGCCAATTCCCAGGCAGGGCAAAGCCATCCGCCGGGTGGCCAATCTATGTAGAGGCTATGTGCCCGACCTGGTTCGGCTTGTCGGGCCGTTCCTGCGCCCTAGGCTGCCGAAGCAACGATGAAAGCAACCACGCGCAGCGCCATTTCCCCCCGGACCCTCGGGTCGGCCCTCGTTGTCAGCTGTGCCATCGCCGCCTGCTCGCACCACGGCACCGCCGCGAAGCAGCCCCCGGTCGCGGGAACACATGCCGATTCGTTGATCGTCAGCGTCGAAGAGGTACGGCGCATCGCCAACCACGAAGGTCTGACCGCCCACTCCCACGCCGACCTGCGTCACCCGCCGCCGGCCGACTTGACCGCCCCAGGCCCGTGCCGTGCCGCGGGAATCAGCGATCTCACCTTCGGTGCCGGCTGGTCGGAATTCCGCAGCGCCGGTTACCACGGCATCACCGACGACCTCAAACCCGGCGGGCCCGCCATGATCCAAACCGTGAGCCAGGCGGTCGCGATCTACCCGGACGCGACCACCGCGCGCGGTGCGCTGGGCCAGCTGGAGTCCGCGTTGCAAGCCTGTACGGCTTTGCACGACAGCAATTACGACTTCACGATCGATCGGCCCGATGCTGGCACCGTGCGCATCACCGACGAGGGCTGGAGCCATCTGTACCGGGCGAAATCCTCGGTCTTGATCTCGGTGGGCGTGCTGGGCATCGAACCGGCCGACCGGATCGCCGCGACCATCATGCAGACCGCCACCGATCGGGTCCGCTGACACCGGCGCTCGCCGTCGCCTCCGTATGGTCGATGTGTGCTGATCGGTTTGCTCCTCGCCCTGGGTTGCTCGGTGTGTTACGGAACGGCGTCGGTGCTGCAGGCCGCGGCGACCCGATCGGTGGAAGCCGGCAGCGGCTCCGGTGTCGATGCGGTGCTGTTGATACGCGCCCTGCGGCAATGGCGCTACATCGTGGGCCTGGCTTTGGACGGCGTCGGATTTGCGCTGCAGGTGGCGGCACTGCGCCTGGTGCCCATCTACGTAGTCGGGGCCGCGCTGGCCGCGTCCATCGCCGTCACCGCCATCGTGGCCGCCTGGATGCTGTCGGCGCGGCTGTCACCGGCCGAATGGACGGCCGTCGGCGTCGTCTGCGCCGGCCTGACCATGCTGGCCATTGCGGCCGGACCCGAAGGCACGCGGCACGGACCGCACGGACTCAAGTGGGGTCTGCTGGCCGTCGATGCGGCGATCTTCCTCATCGGCGCGGGTGCCGGCCGGCTCGGTGACCGCTCGCGAGCGCTCGTCCTGGGTCTGTGTGCCGGCAGCGGCTTCGGCGTGGTCGAGATCGGTGTGCGCCTGATCGAATCCTTCGATCCGCGCAAAGGTGCCTTCTACACCCATCCGGCGTTGTACGCGGCCGCCGCCGGCGGGGCCGCCGGGTTCCTGCTGCTGACCTCGGCTCTGCAACGGGGGTCGGTGACCACTGCGGTGGCCGGGATGGTCGTCGGTGAGACGATCGCGCCCGCCTTCATCGGCGTGGTGTGGTTCGGCGACCTCACCCGCGCGGGTCTGGGCTGGATGGTGGTCGCAGGCTTCGCCGTCGCGGTCCTGGGAACATTGGTACTGGCCCGATTCGGTGAAGCGCCGACTCCCGAACCCAGCGTCGAACCTTCCTGAGCGGCCGCGCCAATCCCGTTCTCCGGCCCGACTCCCGGTGACAATTGAGGCGTGCGCCTGTTGAGCCGGTTCGTCGTGTCGGTAGCCCTGCTCGCACCTTTCGGCGCGGGCGCCGCTGCGGCCAGCGCGGACGTACCGCCGGTAAGCGACGCCGCACGCGCAGCCGGATTCGTCGACGCGCGAACCGTGGTTCCCGACGCCCTCATCGATCTGCGATACGCGACGACCAACAACTTCACGCACACGCAGTTGTATCCCGCCGACGCCCGCTGCCTGGTGCATCAAGATCTGGCGCCGGGGCTTGCCGCGGCCGCGGCGGCATTGCGACCGCAAGGGCACGTGCTGGTGTTCTGGGACTGCTACCGCCCACACGACGTTCAGGTCAAGATGTTCAAGATCGTGCCCAATCCCGCGTGGGTGGCCCGGCCCGGTCAGTACGCACACAGTCACGAGTCCGGTCGCTCGGTCGACGTCACCTTCACCAGCATGCTGCCACAATGCCCGGCCGAGCGTCACGTGTCCGGCTTGTGCCTGGCCGACATGGGCACAGACTTCGACGACTTCTCCCCGCGCGCAACAGCATTCGCCACCCAGAACGTGAGCCCCGAAGCGCAGGGCAACCGGGCGCGGCTGCGCGACGCCATGAAGTACGGCGGGCTGTCGGTCTACTCCGGAGAGTGGTGGCATTTCGACGGACCCGGTGCCGCGGTCGACCGCGCGATCCTCGATGTCCCAGTCAACTGATCTCAGAATGCGAGATGCATATCTCATATCCTGAAAAGCGCGGTAGGCTGGCGTCTCATGAGCGAACGCCGCGCCGTCTATACCCATGGCCACCACGAGTCGGTGTTGCGCAGCCACCGGCAGCGCACCGCGAACAACTCGGCCGCCTACCTGTTGCCGCACCTGCAGCCGGGTTTGTCGCTGCTCGACATCGGTTGCGGCCCAGGCACCATCACGGTCGACTTGGCGGCCCGAATCGCGCCGGGAGTCGTCACGGCCGTGGAACAAGCCGACGACGCTCTTGCTCTGGCACGGGCGGAAGCCGAACGGCAGGGCGTGTCCAACATTTCGTTCGTGACCTCCGACGTGCATTCGCTGGACTTCCCTGACGACACCTTCGACATCGTCCACGCTCATCAGGTGCTGCAGCATGTCGCCGACCCGGTGCAAGCGCTGCGGGAGATGAAGCGGGTGTGCGCGCCGGGTGGGGTGGTCGCGGCTCGCGATGCCGACTACGCGGGCTTCATCTGGTACCCGCAGCTTCCGGCGCTCGACCGTTGGCTCGACCTGTACCAACGGGCGCATCGCACCAACGGTGGTGAACCCGACGCGGGCCGGCGGTTGCTGTCCTGGGCGTTGCAGGCCGGCTTCGATGACGTGACGCCGACCGGCAGCCTCTGGTGCTTCGCGACCGAGCAGGACCGGCAGTGGTGGGGCGGTATGTGGGCCGACCGCATCGTGCAGTCCGATCTTTCTCGGCAGCTGGTCGACTCCGGCCTGGCGACGGAGACAGATCTGCAGGACGTCGCGGCGGCGTGGCGGGACTGGACGGCCGCCGCCGACGGGTGGCTGGCCGTGCCCCATGGAGAGATCCTCTGCCGGGTGACCTGAGCGGCTTGAGCGGCGCCGCCCGCAGGTGGTGATTTTGGCTGTTTCGCCAGCTCAGCGTATGGTATTGGCATTCTCTTTTTTTGCAAGTACGTTATGCACTGATGGATAACGCAGCCCAGACCCCGTCCGGCATTCCGCTCGCGCCGGTATACGGGCCGGAAGACAGGAGCGCGGAACCGCCGCCCCCTGGGCAGTTCCCGTTCACCCGGGGCAACTTCGCGTCCGGCTACCGCGGCAAGCTGTGGACGTTCCGGCAATATTCGGGGTTCGGGACCGCCGAGGAGTCCAACCGTCGCTATCGCTACCTGTTGGACCAAGGCGGAACCGGGCTTTCGGTGGCGCTGGACCTGCCTACCCAGTGCGGCTACGACTCCGACGATCCCGACTTCGGTGAAGAGGTCGGGCGGGTTGGTGTCGCGGTGGACACGTTGGCCGACGCTGAGATCCTGTTCGACGGAATCCCGCTGGACAAGATCAGCACGAGCATGACGATCAACGGTACCGCGGCGATCCTGCTGGCCTTCTATGTCGCGGCCGCCGAGCGCAAAGGAATCCCGCGCGCCAAACTCACCGGCACCATCCAGAACGACATCCTCAAGGAATACGCCTCGCGCGGCACCTGGATCTGGCCGCCGGAACCGTCATTGCGGCTCATCGCCGACACCATCGAGTTCTGCGCGGCCGAAGTGCCCAGATTCAACGCGATCTCGGTGGCAGGGGCGCACTTTCGCGATGCCGGAGCCACTGCGGTCCAGGAGATGGCATTCACCCTGGCCGACGGCGTCACCTACTGCGACACGGTGGTCGAACGCGGCCGGATGACCATCGACGAATTCGCGCCGCAGATCTCGTTCTTCTTCTACACCCACGGCGACTTCTTCGAGGAGATCGCCAAATACCGTGCGGGGCGGCGGCGTTGGGCCACGATCGTGCGGGAACGCTACGGATCCACCAAAGACAAGGCGTCGATGTTCCGCTTCGGCTGCGTGTGCGGCGGCGCGTCGCTGTATGCCCCGCAAGCCCACAACAACGTCGTTCGGGTCGCCTACGAAGCAATGGCGGCGGTGTTGGGCGGCGTCCAGTCGATGTTCACCGCGGCCTGGGATGAGCCCTTCGCATTGCCCACCGAAGAGTCGACCACCCTGGCGCTGCGCACCCAACAGATCCTGGCGTACGAGACCGGCGTGGCCAACGTGGCCGACCCCCTGGGCGGGTCGTACTTCGTCGAAGCGCTCACCGACGCCACCGAAGCCCGCATCGTCGAGATCATGGCCGACCTCGAGCAGCACGGCGGCATGGTCCGCGCCATCGAAGACGGGTACTTGCAGGGCCTGATTGCCGATGAAGCCTTCCGCATCCATCAGGAGGTCGAAGGCGGCACCCGTCCGGTCGTCGGGGTGAACCGGTTCGTCTCCGAAGAGCCCGAACCCGATATCGTCACCTACGAACTCGACGCCGAAGGGCGCGACTTGCAGCTGAAACGACTCACCAAAATCAAAGCCGAACGAGACAGTGGTGCAGTGCAATCCACTTTGGCCGAGTTGTCCCGCGCCGCCGAAGGCACCGACAACCTGATGCACAAGCTCATCGACTGCGCCAACGCCTACTGCACGGTCGGCGAGATGGTCTCCGCCCTCAAGGCGGTCTGGGGTGAGTTCGTGCAGCCGGTGGTGTTCTGACGATGGCGACCCGCGTCCTGATTGCCAAACCCGGACTCGACGGACATGACCGCGGCGCCAAGATCGTGGCACGCACGTTGCGCGACGCCGGCTTCGAGGTCATCTACACCGGTATTCGGCAGCGCATCGAGGACATCGCCTCGATCGCCGTGCAAGAGGACGTGGCCGTGGTCGGCTTGAGCATTCTGTCCGGTGCGCACCTGGCGCTCACCGTGCGCACCATCGAGGCGTTACGGGCCGCCGATGCGGCCGACATCGCCGTCGTGGTCGGCGGAACGATTCCGCACGCCGACGTGCCCAAGTTGCTGGACGCCGGTGCCGCCGCCGTATTCCCCACTGGGACATCGCTGGACACCCTGGTGCGCGACATCCGCGCGCTGACCGGTACCGCGCAACCGATCGAGGAGAACCCATGCGCCTCGGAGTGATGATCGGACCTGAGCGCGGCGACTCCGCCCGCAAGGTCAGTCGGATGCTCGCCGACATCGACTGGGCGGAGACGGCCGGGCTGGACACCGCCTGGATCCCCCAGATCCCCAACGACTTCGACGCGATGCTCGCCGTAGCCTTGATGGCCACGCGCACCAGCCGGATCGAGCTGGGCACCGCGGTGGTTCCGCTGCAAGCTCAGCACCCGATTGCATTGGCGCGTCAAGCCCTGTCCGCGCACGCGGCCACCGGTGGCCGCCTGGTTCTCGGCGTCGGGCCATCGCATCACTGGATCGTCGACGACATGCTCGGCATTCCTTACGAGCGGCCGGCCGCGTACACCCGGGACTACCTCGAAGTGCTGACCGCCGCCTTCGCCAATCCCGGACCGGTCGACGTGGAAAACGAGACCTTCCGCGTCCACAACCCGCTGGACCTGGCACCGGTTGCGCCACTGCCGGTGCTGATCGCCGCGCTCGGACCGGTCATGCTGACCATCGCCGGCGAGCGGGCCGACGGCACCGTGTTGTGGATGGCCGACGAACGCGCCGTGGCCGAGCACGTCGTCCCACGCATCACCAAGGCCGCCGACAATGCCGGACGCCCCGCGCCACGCATCGTCGCCGGCATACCGGTATGCCTTTGTGCGGCAGGCGAAGTCGATGCCGCGCGGGAGCGCGCCAATCGCATCCTCGGCGAGGCCGAAGTCTCCCCGAACTACCAGCGGTTGCTGGGTTACGGCGACGCCCGCGACGTCGGCGACATCTGCGCGGCCGGTGACGAGAAGGCGATTCTGGCGCGTTTCCGTCGATTCGCCGACGCCGGGCTGACGGACCTCTCGGTACGGCTGCTGCCCATCGGCGACAATCGCGACGAACTGATCGCCTCGAAGCGCCGCACCCGCGAAATGATCGCCGCGTTGGCGACGGAGTTGCGGTGACACCCACCGGTCCGCTGGCCGGAATACGCATTCTCGAGGTCGGCACCATGCTGGCCGGGCCGTATGCCACCATGCTGCTCGCCGATTTGGGCGCCGAAGTCGTCAAGATCGAACCGCTCGGCGGGGAAATCTCGCGCGGGGTCGGCAGCAGTTACTTCGGCAGTCTCAACCGCAACAAGTCGAGCGTCTGCCTGGACCTGAATTCCGCAGCCGGACAGGAGAATCTGCACCAGCTGGTGAGCCGATCGCATGCGCTTCTGGTGAACCTGAAACCGTCGGCCATTCACCGGTTGGGGCTCTCCTATCAGACGCTGCGGCAGTACAACGAGCGGATCGTCTGTGTAGCCATCACCGGCTTCGGTCTGCATGCCGGTGACGACCCGGCCTTCGACTACGTGATCCAGGCGGCCTTCGGTGTCGCCGCCCTGACCGGCGATCCCGACGGTCCGCCGACGCTTCCCGGCTACTCTTCGGCGGACAACTCCACCGGAATGTGCGCGGCACTGGGGCTTTTGGCCAAGATCATTTCGGGGACGGGTGGACAGGTCGACGTGTCACTGCGCGACGTGATGCTGTCCCAATTGAACTATCACGCGTCTGCGTACCTCAACGACGGCATCGAGCCGCACCGGCGGCCATTCGGAGCGCACTCGTACTACGTTCCCGCGCAACTCTTCCCGACCTCGGAGGGATATCTGGCGCTGTTCATCACCCATGACGGCTTCTGGAAGTCGTTCGCCACCGAAGCCGGCATCGGCGGCTTCGAAACGATGGCCGAGCGCGTGGCACGCCGCGACGAAGTGCTTGGCGTGGTGACAGCGATGCTGGCGACCGACACGGCGGCGAATTGGGAAGCTCGGCTACGCCCGCTCGGGGTTCCGGCCGCCGCGGTGCGGACCCTGCCCGAAGCGTTGCAAGCCACGCCGGAAGTCGTTGTGTCAGCGGGGGATCTACGCCTGGTCGGAAGCCCGATCCACATCTCCGGCTACCAGCCTGAGTATCGGCCGCCGCCGGCGTTGGATGACGCCGCGCGAGAATGAGCTACCCGCCGGGGTGGTACTCGGTGGTCACCTCGAGAAGCCGCATCACCGGCGGCGGATCGAATTGCAAGGCGTCGGACATGTGTAATTGACCGGCATTGTCGAGCATGTTCTGCAGCACCGACGGCAGGTCGTCGGCTTCGACCTCATAGAGGGCCACGTAGGGTCCGTCACCGTCCACCGGACGCAGGCGGCGGGCCGACACGATGCCGTCCAGGGCGACGAGTTCCTTCAGATGGACCTCGTTGTACCAGGTGTTGTATTCCTCGTCGCGGTCGGGCGAACTAGGAAAACTCTCGACATAGATGATCCCTTTGGCCATGCTCGCCGCCTCTCCTCTGGCTATTCGTAGCGCACGGTGATCGGCGCCTGATCGGGTACGCCCTGGCAGGTCAGAATGTAGCCCTCGGCCACTTCGTCGTCTTCGAGCGCGTCGTTGACCCGCATGGTGGCGGTGCCCTCGACGAGGCGCGCCATGCAGGTCCCGCAGTTGCCGGCCTCGCAGTTGAACGGTGGATCCAGTCCTGCCCGCCGGGCGCTTTCCAGCAGCGTCTCGCCCGGAACCAGCGGGACCGTGACTTTCTTGCGGTCGAGGTGAATCGTCACCATGCCGCCATCGGTCATGACCGCCCTCTCGGATCACCTGTACTTGCGTTCTTCAGTATAGAGAATACTATTCTCATCAACCGATAGGATCTTCTCAGCACCTTCTCACAAGCTCGGAGAGGAACGGGACGTGACCGAGCCGGCCGCGCTCGCGTTCGAAGAACGGCAGTTCAGCCTGCCGGAGCTCGACGCGCTGGCCTCCGGGCTGGCCACGTCGTTGTCTGACCGGGGGGCCGGGCCGGGACAGCGCATCGCGGTGATGTCCTCCAACCGGCCGGAATTCGTGGCCGCGGTGCTGGCGATCTGGCGTCTCGGCGCCGCCGCGGTCCTGATCAGCCCCGCCTGGAAACCCGACGAGGTGGACCACGCGCTGGGGGTGACCGATCCCGCTCACGCGATCGGCGATCATCCCGTCCTCGCCGGCATGATGCCGATGCTGGACCTCGACGAACCCATCACACCGGTGCACGCCACGTCCGGTCCGCCAGCGGCGCACGACGACGCCCTGCTGGTGTTCAGCTCCGGTACCACCGGGCTGCCGAAGGCGGTTCGCCACACCCACTCGTCGCTGGATGTCGCGGTGCGCCAGTGGCGCGACGCGCTGCACCTGACCGCTCGCGACCGCATTCAGGTCGCCACACCGCCCTCGCACATCCTCGGCCTGCTCAACATCCTCACCGCACTGCGCTCGCGGGCCTGGCTGCGGCTGCATCCGCGCTTCGACATCGGCCGGATGCTGCGGCACATCGAAACCGACCGCATCACCGTGGAAATGGCGGTGGCCCCGATAGCTCTGGCCATCGCTGCGCACCCCGATCTGGAGTCGTATGACCTGTCGTCGCTGCGCTTCATCATGTGGGGTGCCACGCCGGTCACCGCGAGCATCGCCGAGACGGTGACCCGGCGCACGGGCATCGGTTGGGTTCCGGCATACGGCACCACGGAGCTGCCGGTGATCGCGTGCAATCCGTTGGTCGGGTCCCGGTTGGACACCGTGGGCCCGGCGGTGCCGGGAGTGCAGCTGCGCATCGTGTCGCTGGACACCGGCCGGCCCGTGGCCGCCGGCGAAGTCGGCGAGATCCAGGCGCGATCGGCGTCCCTGATGGCCGGTTACTTGCCGGCCGAAGCCACCGCCGAGGCCATGCAGCAGGGCTGGTACCGGACCGGGGACGTCGGATGGCTGGACCGCAACGGTTGTCTGCGCATCACCGACCGGCTCAAAGAGATGATCAAGGTGCGCGGCTTTCAAGTGGCACCCGCCGAGATCGAAACCGTGCTGCACGGGCACCCGGCCGTCCGCGATTGCGCGGTCTTCGGTGTCCCCGACGGCGCCAACGGGGAAGCCGTGGTGGCCGCCGTCGCCACGCAGGCATCGGTCGAGGCCGCCGAACTGGCGGCTCGGGTGGAAGCCAGGCTGGCGTCCTACAAACGCCTGAGCCGGGTGGTGTTCGTGCCCGACATTCCCCGCTTGCCGTCGGGCAAAGTGCTGCGCCGAGTGCTCAAGGAGCTGTATGGATGTCCGTCTAACCACTGAGCAACAGCAGCTTCGGGACGCCGCCGCCAAGCTGGCCGACGATCTGGGTCCGGCGGCGGTGTCTGACCTCGCCGACGAGAGCCGAATTGCCCGGCTGGACAAGCAACTTCGAGCCACGGGTTGGCGGGCACTGCGATCAGACGGCGCATCCGGTGTCGAAGTGGCCATCGTCGCCGAGGAATTCGGTCGCCGGCTGGTGGACACACCGTTCCTGGGGCCGGTGCTGGCCGACGAGTTGGCCCGTCACCTCGACGTCGACGGCCGCGGCGTGACCATTGTGTCCGACGACCTTGCTTTCGACACCCGCGGATACCCACGGGCCCTGTCGCTTTCCGGTACGACGGTGGGCCGTGCCGACCTCGACGCCGGCTCCGGCGGTGCCGACCTGACCCGGGCCAGTGCCAGGATCATCGGTACGCCGACGCCTCTTGGTGAGGTGTCCACCGAGGTCGCCCGGCGCTGGCAAGCGCTGGCGCTGGTCGCCACGGCGGCCGATCTGGTGGGTTGTGCGCGCGGTGCCCACGCCGTTGCCTGTGACTACGCCAAGATCCGTGAGCAATATGGCAAACAGATCGGCTCCTATCAGGCCGTTGCGCACCTGCTCGCCGAAAGCCTTGCGCTGATCGAGGGTTCGATCAGCATCCTGCGCCATGCGGCGTGGGCTGTCGACGAACTCGATCCGGAGCAAGCCATACGGGCTGCCCAGGTGTCCAAAGTCTATTGCGCGCGCGCCGCTCGCACCGTGTGCGAGACGGCGATCCAGGTGCATGGGGGCATCGGCAACACCTGGGACTGCCTGGTGCACGTTTACCTGCGCCGCGCCTTGACGTCGACCGAGCTGTGGCCGGTATCGCTGAAGGAGATCAACTTTGGACTTTCGTGATTCGCCACCGGAGGCCGCCTTCCGGGAACGGTTGCGATCGTGGCTTTCCCTGCACGCCAACGAATTCACCGGATCGGGTGACGACTACTGGGCGCGGCAGGCGCACTGGCACCAGGCGCTGCACCGGGAAGGCTTCTTCGGGCTGTCCTGGCCCCGTGAATACGGCGGTCAGGAACTGCCGCCGGTGTACGACGTCATCGTCGACGAAGAGTTGGCCCGGGCCGGGGCGCCGCCGCGGCCCAGCGTCGGCTACCTGGTGTACGGAATCGGCAGGCACGCCAGTGACGAACTGCGACAGCGGTTTCTGCCCGGCATCATCGACGGCAGCGAACGCTGGTGCCAAGGCTTCAGCGAGCCCGGTGCCGGCTCGGATCTGGCGTCGCTGACCACCACCGCCACCCGCGACGGTGACCACTACGTGGTGCACGGGCACAAGATCTGGACCAGCTACTCCGATGTCGCCGACTGGTGTCTGCTGCTGGCCCGCACCGATCCGCACGCCAAGCGGCACCGCGGGCTGTCCGCGTTCATCATCGCCATGAAACAACCGGGGGTGCAGCAGCATCCGCTGCGCATGATCAACGGTGTCACCAATGAATTCGGCCAGGTCTTCTTCGACGGCGCCACGGTCCCCGCAGACCGGATGGTCGGCGCACCGGGTGACGGCTGGGCGGTGGCCATGACCGTCGTCGGGCACGAACGTGAGCCGTCCACCCTCGGTTATGCGGCCCGCTACACCAAGCTGGTACGAAATCTGTTGCAGCGCAATGGCACAGAGGCAGACGAAGACGTCGCGTGGGCGGCAATACAGGCCGAGATGCTCACTCATCACGTGCGGCGGCGGTTGTCCGAACAACTCGACGGCGTCTCGCACGGGCCAGAAGGCTCACTGGACAAGCTGTTGATGACCTGGGTCGAGCAGTCTGTCGGGCATGCGGCGCTGGGTGTCGGCGGTACCCGCGATCCCGAACTCCTCAATGCCTACCTGTACAGCCGCGCGCAGAGCGTGATGGGCGGAACCTCGCAGATACAGAAGAACATCATCGCTTCGCGGATCTTGGGATTGGGAGTCTGACATGTATGACATGCCAAGGGAAATCGACGTGCGCGCCGACGGCGGACTGCGGATCATCACGCTGAACCGCCCCGACGACCTCAACGCGGTCAACGACAACCTGCACGTCGGACTTGCGCGGTTGTGGCAGCGACTGTCCGATGATCCCACCGCCCGCGCGGCGGTGCTGACCGGCAGCGGCCGGGCGTTCTCGGCCGGCGGCGATTTCGCCTATCTTGCCGAATTGGCGCAAGACGCGGAATTGCGCGCCAAGACGATCAGGGATGGCCGCGAGATTGTGCTGGGCATGGCTCGCTGCCGGATCCCGGTCATCGCCGCGGTCAACGGACCGGCCGTTGGTTTGGGCTGCAGCCTGGTCGCGTTGAGTGACATCGTCTACATCGCCGAAGACGCCTTCCTCGCAGACCCGCACGTACAAGTGGGTCTGGTGGCCGCCGATGGCGGACCACTGACTTGGCCGCTGCACATCAGTCTGATGCTGGCCAAGGAATATGCGTTGACAGGCACCAAGATCGGCGCCGCGCGCGCCGTCGAACTCGGTCTGGCCAACCACGTCGCCGCCGACCCGCTGGCCGAGGCCACCGTCTGCGCCCAACGCATCATGACGCTGCCGCAACAGGCCGTCGAAAGCACCAAGCGGCTGCTCAACATTCACTTGGAACGGGCCGTGCTGGCCAGCTTGGACTACGCGTTGTCCGCCGAACATCAGTCCTTCACCACCGACGATTTCCGCTCCATCGTCAGCAAGCTGAATTCGGGCAAGAATTAGCGGCTCAATCGTGGCCGCGTAAGAACTCCCGCATCACACGATCGAATCGGTCCGGTTCTTCGATGAAGGGCATGTGCGAACTCGACTCGAACAACTCGAACCGCGACCCCGCGATGCGCTGCTGCATGTCGCGCATCTCCTCGGGAGAGCATTCGTCGTACCGGCCCGCCAAAAGCAGTGTGGGAATCGTGATTTCACTCAAGCGCGCTACCACATCCCAATCTCGCACCGTCCCGGTGATGCGAAAGTCGCTCGGCCCGAACATCGTCTCGAATATTTCGATGCCCATGTTGCGGAAAGCGTCCTGAAGTTCGGCAGGCCAGGGCCGCTTGCGGCACAGGTAGGTCTCATTCCACGTCTTGATCGCGGCCTGGTACTCCGCGGAATGGGTTGTGCCGGCAGCCTCGTGGCGGTCGATGGCGGCCTGGGTCGCCGCATCCAACTCCAATTTCAATCGCGCCACGTTCTCGGCGAACAACGGTATCGACGCTGTGCTGTTGGAGATGACGAAACTCGCGACGGGTGACGGCACGTCCAGGACGTACTGCTGGGCCAGCATCCCGCCCCAGGAGTTGCCGAAGAGGTGGAAGCGGTGCAAGGCCAGCCCCCGCACGACGGCGTCCATCTCGGCGACCGAGCGTTGCATCGTCCAAAGGCGGGCGTCGGATGGCCGGTCGGATTTTCCGCAGCCCAGCTGATCCCAGTAGATGACTTCACGTTCGTCGGCCAAGCGTTGCAGCGCGTTCAAATAGTCGTGAGGGAGCCCGGGGCCGCCATGCACGACGAGCAGCGGCAGACCGGTGCCAGGACTCCGGGGTCCGACCCGCCGGTACCAGACATTGCCGCCCGGGACCGCGATGGTCCCCTCCCGTTGCGTCACAGCAGCAGTCTAGGAAGCCGCCGCCACCGGCTGTCCTTGCAACTCGTACTCTCTACCTGAGAGAATAGTGTTCTCATGTCTGCGCGGATGGCTCTCGGGCCCCGCACACCGAAGTGGAGATACCCGTGCCTGAAGCCGTGATCGTGTCCGCCCTGCGCACCCCCATCGGGACCGCCCGGAAAGGGACGTTGCGCGACACCAGCGCATTTGATTTGGCGCACCATCTGGTGAGTGAAGCCGCGACAGACCTCGACGCCGATTCGGTCGACGATGTGATCCTGGGCGAAGGCATGTACGGCGGCGGAGTGGTGGCCCGCCACGCGGCTATCACCGCAGGCCTGAACCAGGTACCCGGGCTGGCCAACAATCGGCACTGTGCGGCGGGACAGGCGGCGGTGCAGAGCGCGGCGGCCAGCATCCGGGCGGGGATGGACGAACTCGTCATCGCCGGCGGGGTGAACTCGGCGTCCACCTCACCGCGGTCGAAGATGAACGTCGACGGCGAGTGGGTCGACTGGTTCCCCCCGACGCACCCCGACCGGCCCGACGCCCCGAATATGGACATGTCCATCACCGTGGGCTGGAACGCCGCGGTCAAAGCCGGTGTCAGCCGGGAGGAAATGGACGCATGGGCGCTGCGTTCGCATCAACATGCGATCGCCGCGATCGACGAAGGCCGCTTCAAGGAAGAGATCGTTCCCATTGAGACGCCGCACGGTGTGTTCGCGGTGGACGAGCATCCACGCCGCGACACCAGCATGGAGAAACTGGCCGCGCTCAAGCCGTTGCATCCGGAGATAGAAGGCTTTTCCATCACCGCGGGCAACGCCTGTGGCGCCAACGACGGGGCAGCGGTGCTGACCATCGCCAGCGACAGGCTGGGCCTGCCGGCATTGGCGACCGTGCGTTCATGGGCATCCGTGGGCGTCGACCCGGCGCTGACCGGCTTGGCGCCCGTCGATGCCATCCCGAAAGCCCTGAAGCGAGCGGGCCTTTCGATCACCGACGTCGACCTGTTCGAGATCAACGAGGCGTTCGCCTCGATGTGCGTGGCCACCATCAAATTGCTCGAGCTGGATCCCGACCGGGTCAATGTCAGCGGCAGCGGTTGCTCGCTGGGGCACCCGGTCGCGGCGACCGGCGCCCGGATGCTGGTGACGCTGGTGCATGAACTGCGCCGCCGCGGTGGAGGAGTCGGTGTCGCCGCGATGTGCGCGGGTGGCGGCATGGGCTCCGCGACGGTCATCGAGGTCCCGGCCCCGTGACATGACCATCGCCGACCTCATTGCCGGCGCGCGCAACGGGTCGCAGCGGGCAGCGGGTCGGCTGCTCAGCCTGGTCGAAGGCGAGCGCCGCGACGAGGTGCTGGCCGTCATCGGTGCCGATGGGGTTATGGCGGCACGCGTGCTTGGGATCACCGGACCGCCGGGTGCCGGCAAGTCGACGACGGTCGCCGCGTTGGTCGGCGCCTACCGGGAGCGGGCATGCCGGGTGGCGGTGCTGGCGGTGGATCCCTCGTCGCCGTTCAGCGGCGGCGCGATCCTCGGTGACCGCATCCGAATGACCGCCCACATCAACGACCCCGACGTGTTGATCCGGTCGGTGGCCAGCCGTGGACATCTCGGCGGGCTCGCCGCTGCGGTGCCGGCGGCAATCCGACTTCTCGGCGCCATCGGATACGACTTGGTCCTGCTGGAAACCGTCGGCGTCGGACAATCCGAAATCGAGATCGCCGCGGTGGCAGACCCGACAATCGTCATCCTGAACCCCGGTGCCGGTGATGCCGTGCAGGCCGCCAAGGCAGGGTTGCTGGAAGTCGCCGACATCGTTGCGGTCAACAAGGCCGACCGCGACGGTGCCGAACAGACGGTGCGGGACTTGCGCGCCGAGACCGCGGCTCCGATCGTCAGCCTGATCGCCGCGCGCGGCGAGGGTGTGACCGAGTTGGTCGCCGCCGTAGACGCGCATCACCGCACCGACAACCGCGCCCGCCGGCTCGCCCGCGCCCGGGCGCAGATCCTGTCGCTGGCCCACACCCAGCTACGTGCCCGCACCGACCTGGATCGGTTGGCCGAGGCGGTGGTAGACGGCCAGGAGAACCCCTATACGGCCGCCGAGCGGCTGCTGTCCCCTCCGTCGGGGGATTGAGTGTTGTCCGGCACAGCAGCGCGACCTTATTGGCGTACGACGCCGCGCAGGGAGACCAGCCCCAACTCCTTGTGAGTGAGGAAACCCGGTGGTGCGTCGCAAACGGCGGGAATGGCGTTGGCGGGACCCATAGCGGTCCAGGTGTAGCCGGGCTTCTTGTAATTGCCGTCTGGATCGGGCGGCGCTTGCAAGATCAGTTCGGTGGGTTCGTCGCCCTCGATCACGATCCGATAGTGATAGTGCCCGCCCCAATCCGGTTGCGGCTCAATCGCATCGTAAGAGTCCATGGTGTACATCTCGTGGAAGGTTATGAAAGGTTTGCCGTCCACCCACGTCGTCCACTTGTGATGCTGCGAGGCGACGGTGCCCTTGCTGATCACACCTTTGAACCCGGGCATGTCGCTGGTGGGCCCGCCTTCGAACGGAATGTCACGGATGGCTGTGCCCAACTCGACGTCCGTGGTGTACTTGTCGACAGTCTTGCCCAGCCCGTCGACCACCATGGCCATCGACTGCGCGAACAGGGGCCAGGCGTTACCGAGCAGGTTCGGACCGGCCAGGAATTCTTCTGGGTCACTTCCCATTCCCATCTCGTGCAGATACTTCAAGGTGTCCTTGCCGAAGTTCACCACCTCGTATATCTGGATGGTGTCGATCCGGCTGACGATGCGCGCCAGGGTCAGCACCAGCAGGTCACCGGCGAACCCGGGATTGACACCGCCGGCGTGAAACGAGGTACCGCCCTCATGGCAGGCGGCGTCGATCTTGTCGATGTCGGCTCTGCTGTGTTCGGTCCGATACCACCAGGCGCCACCCGACGCGACGACGTTCTTGCCGCCGCGCAGCAGACGACAGACCTCATCAGGGTCAGACCAAAGTGGTGCGTAGAACACACAATCGGCGTCGAGTGCCTCGATGGCCGCCTTGTCGTTGGTGGCCAGGACACCGATCGGCGCAACCCCGGCCAGTTCACCGGCATCCTTGCCCACCTTCTCCGGACGATTACAAAGGACGCCGACCACCTCGTAGGCGGGATTGTGGGCGAAATGACGCAGGGCAATCGTTCCGACATTGCCGATGCCCCACTGGATAACGCGGTACTTCTTGTCGGCTACGGCATTGCCAGTCATTGGGTCCTCCTACGGTACTTCGACGACACCGTCACTGCGTAGCGGTTCACCACATCAATCCGCGGATGACGGCTGCCTGCGGGATGTCCTCCACGGCGAGCAATCCTGCTGGCGCACGGCAGATCCAATCGATGGCATTGACCACTCGCGCAGCGGTGGACATGCATCCCGCTTCGGTCACGTCGAACGCCGGGTGGCAGACGTGCGTGTTGATCTCGACGCGGGGGTCACCTTCCACGACGACGCGATGCACACCGGGCTGGTTGTCCGGCGGATACTCCCAGTCTGGGGCGGCGGCGGCGGTGAGCCGATTGATGTGTTCCATCGTGATCACCGGCGCACCGTCACGCACACCTTCGACGGCGAACCGTGCCGCGGCCATCTGTCCGGGCTCTACCGTCGCCATCTTGCACTCGATGCGTTCGTCGGTGTACCACGGTTCGGTGCGTTGACGAATTTCGTCGAGTTCGATGCCAAGTTGCTCAGCCAGGTTGCGTATCGGGCCGCCCCACATGGTTGTGATGACGCCGGGCAAGAAGAGCATTGGTGTATCGGCGTCCGGTGTCATGCCGAAACCCATTGACTTGCCGGTGAATTCGTAGTCGTCATAATTGCCGTAGTCGAAGATCTCTTGAACGGTGATCGACGTTGCGCGGGTAACCAGACTCAGCGCGGAGTGCACTTCGGTGTCACCGGAGTATCCGGGATCGATCCCGTTGACGTAGAGGGAGGCGTTGCCTGCCGCACAGGCTTGCTCCAGCGGTACCCGCAGCCAATCCTCTGCCTGCCGGGGGGTCACCAGCCACACCATCGACGTTGCGGCGATGTTGATTCCGGCGGCAAGGAATCTCGACATCTGCCCGATGGTTTCCACCGGGCGCGTCTCGCCTTGTGCGGTGTAGACCACGCAGTCGGGCTCGAGCGCGATCAGTGTGTCGATGTCATCGGTGGCGATGATGCCGGTCGGTGTGCTCAGTCCGCACAGTTCGGCGGCGTCCCGACCGATCTTCTCTCGGCTTGCCGCGTGGACACCCACCAACTCCAGATCCGGCCGGCCGATGATTGCTCGCAGGGAGTGCTGCCCAACGTTTCCGGTGGAGAACTGCACGACTCGACGCATGGCTAGTCCACCGGCTCAGTAGTCGGGAATCGGCAGTGGTGAATTATTCGAGTCGATGCCACCGTCGACGTGGAATGTCGCGTTGGTCGCGTAACAGTCGCGCGTGGACAGGTATACGCAGAGGCGTCCGAGGTCTTCGACGTCACCGAGCCGATGCAAAGGAGTGGCTTCCTTCATCTTCTCCAGCGATCCCGGCATCAAGTCCAAGCTGCTTTGCAAGCCGTCAGTGGCGAAGGATCCGAGAGCAATCGCATTGACGCGAATCTTCGGCGCCAACTCCTGTGCCATGGCGCGGGTCAGCGCTTCCAACCCGCCCTTGGCCACGCAATAGGCGGTGAGCGCGCGAATGCCGAACCTGGCGGACCCCGACGATATGTTGATGATCGAGCCGTGTCCGGCGCTGAGCATGTGCGGCGCCACCAACTGGCCCATGATGAATGCCGACGTGACGCACCAGTCGAAGGTGTGTCGGAAATCTTCGTCGGTGATGTCGAGAAACCGTGCATACGTTGATCCGCCGACGTTGTTGACCAGAATGTCGATGCGGGCGAAGCGCTCCATCGTGGTCTCCACTACGCGGGTGCTGTCCGCACGACTCATCGCGTCGGCGACCAGGGCCAGGCCGTTGCCCCCGGCTTTCTCTATGTCGGCGATCGTGCCCACGACGTCGGATTCGGTGCGGGCCGTACCGACGACCGTTGCGCCGGCCTCTCCCAGCACTCTCGCGATGCCCTGACCGACGCCTTTTCCCGCGCCGGTGACGATCGCGACCTGGCCATCCAGCCGGAACTGTTCGAGTGCCATGCCACCCCAATCAGAAAGGGACTTGCGTCACGACGTCTTATCTAACGTCTGTTACTGACTCGCGTCAATATATGGGTGCGGGCGGCCTGCGCAACGCCCTCGTTTATCAGGCGGTACAGTGTCAAAGCGCCGCTCACCTGAAGGTTGGCACCGCCAATAATTGAGTCAAGTCAGCCGGATATGATCTCGGCACGACGCGACCGGCGCACTCGTCGCGTCGGAAGGAAAGATCAGCTTGGCGCACACTACAGTCGAATAAGCCACACTCCTGGCATTTGTGCTCATGACGAACAAGGAACTGACCTGACTATGGCGGAGAACCTGACTACGCGTGAGAGCAAGCGCTTACAGACCCGGGAGCGGTTGATGGGTGCGGCTATTGCCGAATTCAAGCGATCGGGTATCACCGAGGCGGATGTAGGCGCGATCGTCAATGCGGCGGGGGTTGCGCACGGCACGTTTTTCTTCCATTTCCCGACCAAGCAACATGTGCTGCTGGAGCTGGAGCGACGCGAGGAGGAGCGCATCGCAAAGCAAATAAGCCGATTCCTGGAATCCCAACCCGATCTCGCCGAAACGCTTCAAGAAGCAGTTCGTCTGGTGCTGGGGCTGGAGCGCCGCCTGGGTGACGTGCTCTTCAAAGACTTTTTGGCCCTGCACTTTTCGCAGACCCGACCACCAACCGAAGACGGTCGGGATCATCCGCTGATTGTGGCTGTGGCCGAGGGGATCGAGCGCGGTCAGCGGCGCGGTGACATCGATTCCCAGGTCAATCCGATGAACAGTGCGGTGTTCTTTCTGCTGGGCCTGTATGCCCTGCTGATCACCACCAACGCATGGCCTACCCGCGACGCGATGCTCGACGACTATGTGACCAGGACACTGCGCGGTATGGAGGCTTCGGGTCGCAAGTAGCCAGGAAGTGACTGACCCGGATTGGTAGCAGCAGCAACCTAGCGACGCATCGCTTCACTGACTATAGTCAGCACGACGGAGCCGATCTCGGTTCCGTGATTCAACTTCCGACGTGGTCGAAAAGTTGCCGATTGGGGGCAGTTTGAACTTGCCAACGTTGAAGCGCCACACTGGCAGCGAGTCCGGGTTCGACGAGCAGATCGAGGAATCGCAACTCGCTCAGCGCCGTGCTGACAGGTGGTTGATTGCCGGCAGCATGCTCATCGGTACGGCGGCACTGGGCGTCCTGGGCCTGCCGTTGTTCCTGCGCGGAGTTTGGTTGCTGCGCAGGGCTCACCACAAGGGTCTGTCGGTCCGGCCGATGCTTGTCACCCTGTTGGGCTATCTGGTCATCATCGACGCCGCGATCAACACCGTGGGCTGGGCACTGGATATGGTCGCGAATCACACCATCCTCGCCCGGGTGTTGCTCAACGGTTGGGGCGCCATGTTCGACGCCGGCTACTTCTGGCACTACAACGAGCTTTGGATCGGCGGCGCCGCCGGACCCGGCGAAAAGGGCTGGGAAATAGGGCTCATCCTGACTGTGTTCACCATGCGAATCGCCGCGGCGATCGGGTTTCTGCAGATGAAGCGGTGGGGTCACCAGTGGATGGTCATCACCTGCTGGATGGGCGTGGTGATCTGGATCGGCTACGTGTTCAACATGACGATGTTCGCCGATGTGCGCTTCGCGGGCGTGGTGTTTCCGGTCGTCGGCTGGTGGCTTTACGACATCTTCTACATCACCCCCTTTCTCGCCATTCCCTACCTGCACACGGTCAACCGAGAAGTCTTCTCCGACTGAGGCGATCAGAATTGCGCCATGCCGCCGTCAACAGGAAGCAGTGCGGCGGTTATGAACCGCGACTCATCGCATGCCAGCCAGCACACGGCCTCCGCGACGTCTTCGGGATAGACGACCCACTGCGGCAGGAACGGGGTGACCATTCCATTGAGCGTGGGGTTGGTCTCGATGGCCGCAGCCATCGCGTTGACCATGGTTCCGCCACCCATTTCGGTCAGTACGGGCCCCGGGTGCACACTGTTGACCCGAATGTGGTGGGGTCCCAACTCGGCGGCGAAAGCACGGGCCATGCCCGTCACCGCGTGCTTGCTTGCGGTGTAGTGCACCATGTAAGGCTGCATTTTGAGGCCGGCCATGGAACTGATCAAGATGACCGAACCGCCACGTCCGCCGTCGATCATGTGCGGCACACCGGCCATGACCGTGTTCCAGGTGCCCACGACATTGGTATCGATGACGTCGCGAAACGACTTCTCGCTGATGGTGTGCCACGGTTCGGGGATACAGATTCCGGCGTTGGCGACGATGACATCCAATCGACCGAGCTCGCCCACGGCAGCGCCTACCGCCGCGGCAAGCTCATCGAGATGGCGAATGTCGGATACCGCCGCCACCGTGCGACGACCTAGCGCCCGGACGAGGCGCGCTGTCTCGGCCAAGTCGTCGCGCGTGGCGGGTTCATAGGGGACCCGATCCGGAAGCGGCCCGGCCAGATCGACGGCGATGATGTCAGCGCCTTCGCTTGCCAGCCGGACGGCGTGGGCGCGACCCTGGCCGCGCGCTGCTCCCGTAACAAGGGCGACCCGGCCCGACAAACGTTCAGTCACGTTGATGACTCTACTCATTGACCAAGGTCGGATTACACACCGGACGGTACCGCGTCTTCCGCTGTATAGGGGTATGACAACGGACAATTACCGGTGAACGCAGCCGGCGGGCGCAGCCTTCATTGACTTTAGTCAGTAGGTAAGTTACAAAAGAGCACACCATGTCACCAATGGTCGAGCCTTCCGTGCGGCAAGAGCGTCGGGTGGTGCCTCGCAAGCGCCTGCTGACCGCAGCGACAGCCCAACCGCAACGCTGCGACAGGTACGAGACAAGGAGGTCCAGTGATGCTCTGGCTCTGGGAGATTGGCCGGTATGTCGCCGCATGGGGCGGTACGTGCCTCATCATCGCCTTCTGGTACTGGATGTTCTCCAACATCGGAACGTTCTAGACGAGGGACGTGCAGGCCGCGCTACGGCGCCGGGGAATCACGTTGGCTGAGCTGTCAGACACGTCGCCGTTGCTGCTTGAACGCAGCTGCGCCTTGACGGCGGTCGCGTTGAGTGGTCGCCATCGGCAAGGTGCGCGTCTGATCACGGGTCTCCAGCGCGGTTTTGGCTTGAGTGCGAGCCTTTCGATCGTGCTTGTTCCGTATCCCGCGCCGCACTATTGGACGCGTCGCACTCTGACATGCGGTGTGGCGCTGCAGTGCTCACCGTCCAAAGACCGCCTTGCCCAATACCGCTTGACGGAACTGTCACCTCGCGAGCTTTGCGCACTGACCCTCGTCGAAGCCGGCGTGGCCCTGGGCTGGGTAACCCGGGAGTGGCCCGGTCTGTTGCCGGAGATGCACCGGGTACTGCCCGACTTGGCTACCGCCGACCCAGACATGGATGCCACGTCAATGCTCGACCGGGCAATCGAATTGGCCCGGACACCGGAAACGTTGCTACCGCATCCGCTACTGGGTAGCCTGCCGTCGGCATTTTCGGTGCCTCGCGGACTGATCAGCACCATTCGCCGTTTCGGCAGGATGCCCTGGACCAGCACACAGCAGCGCCGCCCCCGGCCGTACTCCGTGCCCGTCGGCGGAGACGGTGGCGTGCGCAATCCCAACCTGCCGCCGCCGAGCAGACCTGAAGACAACGATTCGGACTTCACCCCCAACCGTCGGCAAGGGGTTCCCTACCCAGAATGGAACCAGTGGACCAACAGCTTCCTGCCCGACCATGTGGCGGTCGTGGAACACCGGCGACAGCGGCACAGCCCCGAGTCTCGAGTCAGCTCAACACCGTTGCAGAAATGGTTCGAAGAGCACACCCATCGGGCCATGGTCGGTCCTCTCGAAGACGGCTCCGAGCTGGACGTCGACTCCTACGTCAGCCATCACCTCGACGTGTTGACCGGTGCGGCGAAAGAACCGCGCGTCTTCCGGGCACTACTACCGAGCGGGCGTGATGTGACGACGGCGCTGCTGCTGGATGCCAGTTCATCGCTGGGGGTACACGGTGGCCGGATCTTCCGCCTGGAATTGGCTTGCGCCGATGCGCTGTCGCGCGCGATGACACAGGCACGGGAACGACACGGGATTTTCACGTTCACCGGAAACACCCGCCACCACGTCGAGGTGCACTGTCTGAAGGACTTCGACGACCGGCGCTTCGTTGCCCCCGGCGAGCTGGGCCTGGCGACGGGCGGCTACACGAGGCTGGGTGCGCCGGTGCGCCATCTGACGAGCCGCCTGCTGCGGCAGCCATCAGAGCGCCGATTGCTCCTGGTGATCGGTGATGGCTTGATGTCGGATGAGGGCTACGAAGGCCGTTACGCGTGGGCCGACGTAGCGCACGCCGTCGAAGAAGCCAACGAGGCGGGTGTTTCGGTGTACTACCTCGGTGTAGGCCCGACCCGGGTCGACCCGCTGCCCGAGGTCTTCGGGCCGCGCCGCTCCCAACGGATTCGACGCGTCGAGGAGCTTCCGCGTGTCCTCGCGCACGTGCACCGGGAACTGGTTGCCGCATGACGACCGACCTTTACATCGCCAACGGCAACGAAGTTCAGCTGTTCGAGCACGCCTACCACCGACGCATTCCGGTGATGCTCACCGGGCCCACAGGGTGCGGCAAGACTCGGCTCGTCGAACACATTGGTTTGCTTCTGGAACGACCCGTCATCACGATCAGCTGTCATGACGACCTGACCAGCTCGGACCTGGTCGGACGGTTCATGGTGACCGGCGGCGACGTGGTATGGACAGACGGTCCGCTGACCAAAGCGGTCAAAACCGGGGCGATCTGCTATCTGGACGAGGTCGTGGAGGCACGTCATGACTCACTGGCGATCCTGCACTCGTTGACCGACCACCGGCGAGTTCTCTACCTGGATCGCGCGGGAGAGGTTGTCACAGCGCCTGATTCGTTCATGCTGGTATGTTCCTACAACCCGGCATATCGAAGCTCACTCAAGGAGCTCAAGCCCTCGTTCCGGCAGCGGTTCGCCACCCTACCGATGCAGTATTTGCCACCCGAGCGGGAGGCTCAGGTGGTCGTGAGCGAAGCAGGCGTCGATGCAACGGTTGCTTCCCGCCTTGTCCAGTGCGCCAACGCAATCCGCACCGCCGATGACGTGTTCCACTTCGAGCCGCCCTCGACACGGGCGCTCGTCACAGCCGCGCAGCTGATCGCGGCGGGGGCATCCGAAATGGAGGCAGCCGAAGCCTGCATCCTTGCGCCCCTGACATCCGACGGTGCGGTCCACGACGGGCTTCGTGAGGTAGCGGCCGCGAGCCTGCTCGCCACTCAGTAGGAAGGGATCGAGACATGGACCAACAGGAACGCAAACGCAAGCGAGCGCTCATCGTCTTTCAGATCTTCATTTACGGCTACCTGCTGACGATGTTCCTGGTGCAGCTCTACATGTCATTTGCCCGAGGTTGGTGGGACCTGTGAATGTGCCGTTGCTGCACCGACGTTCCGAAGGCGGCTCGGTCGGCCTCGACGAGCACCACGACGAATCCCGCGGTGCCCAGCGTCGCGCCGACAAGTGGATGATCACTGGCGCCGCCTTGATGGGCATGTGGGCGCCCGGGATCATCGGATTCCCGGTTTTCATGCGCGGTGTGTGGTTACAGCGTCAGGCCCTGCGCGCCGGCCTGTCGGTGCGGCCCATGATCGTGACGCTGATCGGTTATCTGGTGTTGGTCGACGGGATGCTCAACAGTCTGGGCTGGGCACTAGACCTGGTCGCCAATCACACGCTGATCAACCGGGTGTTGATGATCGGCTGGGGCAACATGTTCGACGCCGGCTACTTCTGGCATTACAACGAGCTGTGGGTCGGCGGCGCCGCCGGTCCCGGTGAGAAGGCTTATGTGGCAGGGCTGATCCTCACGGTGTTCTCCATGCGGGTCGCCGCGGCGATCGGGTTCCTGCAGATGAAGCGGTGGGGTCATCAGTGGATGGTCATCACCTGTTGGATGGGGACGGTCATCTGGACCGCATACGTGTTCAACATGACGATGTACGCCGACGTGCGCTACGCCGGCGTCGTGTTTCCGGTCGTCGGCTGGTGGCTCTACGACATCTTCTACATCACGCCCTTCCTGGCTATCCCGTATCTGCACACAGTCAATCGCGAAATCTTCTCGGACTGAACGCCATAGGAGCACAACTGTGACCACTGCATCGACCACAGCAGAACACGGGCCGGCCGACGAGCTGCCGCCCGGTACGACGGCGTATTACGCGCGCATGCACAAGTGGATCAAGCGCGCCGTGCTGGTGTGCCTGGTCGCGCTGGTCATCGAAGGCGCCTTCACGCTGCCCTTCATGGCGATCTACTACGGCTACCCGACCCTGAGCCTCACCGAGATCTGTAGCGAACTATTGAAGGTCCGCTACTCCAATGACACGTTGGAATGCCAAGTCCCGTATCCCATGTTCGGTCCCCCTGAGGGTGCGGCCGGCAAAGCCACGGCGCAAGACGTGTGGGGGATTCAGCCGACGCCCAAATATCACCGACTGGGCTTCCGTGAGCTGGTCAGAATCCACGACCAGCGGCTCGCCCGCCAGGCGGCGCAACAACACGGCGCGCACCCTTGACGCGCAAACCGCTGCGCGTAATCCAGTGGACGACCGGCAACGTCGGCAAGAGTTCGGTACGCGCGATCGTCACCAATTCCACCCTGGAACTCGTCGGCTGTTACGCATGGTCGAAACAGAAGGTCGGTCGTGACGTAGGCGAGTTGTGCGGGATGGCGCCGCTGGGCGTGACGGCCACCGACGACGTCGGCGCGTTACTTGCACTCAAGCCGGACTGCGTGGTCTACAACCCGATGTTCCCCAGTGTCGACGAGCTGGTACGCATCCTCACCGCAGGCGTCAACGTGGTGGCGACTGCCGGATTCATCACCGGCCACTTCTTGGGGGACGGTCGCGATCGCATCGCGCAGGCATGCGATCGGGGCGGCTCGACGATCTTCGGCAGCGGCATCAACCCGGGTTTCATCCAGCTTTTCGCCATCGTGTCAGCAGGGCTTTCCGATCGAGTCGACAAGGTGTCGGTGATGGAGTCCGTCGATACGACGATCTACAACTCGCCGGCCACCGAAATCCCCATGGGCTTCGGGTATCCCATCGACCACCCGGACCTCCCCGCGATAACGCGGCAGGGCTCCGGCATTTTCGGTGACGGCGTCTTACTGATTGCCCAGGCTCTCGGCGTAGAGCTGGAAGAGGTCCGCTGCGAGGCAGAGTACGCCAGGACCACGGTGGATCTGCAATTGCCAGGGGACTGGACAATCGCGAAAAATTGCGTCGCCGGCATCGATGTCCGGTGGAAGGGAATTCTATACGGCCGGGAAGTGATCGAAATCCGCGGACGCTGGCGCAAAGGCCAAACACTGAAACCGGATTGGGATCTCGACATGGGCTACACCGTTGAGGTGCAAGGTAGCCCGACGATCAAGACGACGCTGAGTTTCGCCCCGCCGCCAGACTTTGCGGGTGAAACGTTGGATGACTACATCAGTCTCGGTCTCACGATCACTGCCATGCCCGCAATCACGGCGATCCCTGCCGTCGTCTCAGCGCCACCGGGCATCGCCACCTACAACGACCTACCGCTGCTGCTTCCGCGTGGAGTGCTGCGACCAACTTCGCACCGGAGGTAGCCGGCATTGAACGAGAGGTCGCAGCCACCGCAGGGACCGCCACAGCTTCACCACGTCGTATTCGCGGTCGAACCGCAGCGGCACACCACCGTGGCCGAGATGTTCACCCGACTCGGGTTCGCCTTCGAGAGCCTGGAATTGACCGAAATGGGATTGCGGGTGCACCTCGATTGGCACCGGGGTATCGAGTTGATCAGTCCGCTCCCGGGATCAACCGCTGCGGTGGCCGCGTCGGTGCAGGAATTCCTCGCCAATCACGGCGACGGGGTTTACACCGTGGTGATCCGGGTGCCCCAGGCGTCGGATGCGCACGCTGTGGCCGGGCAGTACGGCGCGACTGTGCGTTTCCAGCAGCACTTCGAAGGGGACGGATCTCACCTCGAGGAGATCGACCTATCGGTGATGAACCTGGCGCTGACCCTACTGGACACCAACCTGCCCTGACGCAACGACTGTCCTGGGCCGATGAGGAACGCGATGACCGTCTATTCCGAACCGAGCGTCTTCGACGCCGACCTCCCCACACTGACCTATGGCATCGCTGAAACACCGGCGGAGGTCTACCCCCGAATACAACAGGCCCGGGAACAGGCACCGCTTGCTCTGGGGCCGTTGGGGCCAGAGGTGCTCGGCTACGAACTGGCCCGGGCGATGCTTCGCGACCCTCGATTTGTGATCCCGCCAGGGATCCACCTGACAGCTCACGGCGTGACCTCGGGTCCGTTGTGGGACAGGGTGATTCGCAGCATTCTGTGCATGGAAGGAGATGAGCACCGTCGGCTGCGCGGATTGGTGTCCCAAGCTTTCACGCCGCGATCGACCGCGCGACTTCATGACACGATTGCCGCGGTCGTCAATGAAATCGTCGAGCGTGTCACCGACAAAGGGCGGTGCGACATTGTGCGTGATATCGCCCGGCCCTATCCGATTCCGATCATCTGCGCGCTTTTCGGTGCACCCCGCGAAGACTGGGAGCGGTTCTCGGCTTGGGCTGAAGACATCTTCAAGATCGTCAGCTTCGATGTCGATCTCACCAAGGAACAGGACGTCGTTCTGCGGGCGTGGGACGAGTTCGACAGCTACATCGATGACATGATCCGGCAACGGCGCAGCCGACTGACCGACGACTTGCTCTCTGAGCTCATTCGGGCCGAGGACCATGGCGACCGGCTGAACGTGGGGGAAGTGCGCATGCTGGCCTTCAGCATTCTGACGGCCGGCACGGACACCACTCGCAACCAACTGGCCGCCTCCATGTACATCATGTGCGAGCATCCGCAGCAGTGGGCGCTGCTGCGCGACAACCCCGACTTGGCCATGCGCGCCGTCGAGGAGAGCATGCGTCATTCACCCGCGGTCTGTAGCACGCTTCGCACCGTTACCAACGACGTCACCCTCGGCGACTACACCTTCCCGGCGGGAACGTTCATTCTGGTCAATACCTTTGCAGCCAATCGTGATCCGGCAATATATCCCGATCCCGGGCGATTCGACATCACCCGAGACGACCCGCCCGCGATCTTGAGCTTCGGCGGCGGCGCGCACTACTGCCTGGGGGCGAATCTGGCCCGGCTCGAGTTGGCCGATGCCCTGGCAATACTCGCCCGCCGGATGCCCGACGCGCGACGCGTGGGGCCCGCACCGTGGAAACCGATGCTCGGTATGAGCGGACCGACTAGCCTTCCGATTCAGTTCACCGCGGGTAGGTGATCGGCGGCATCACCCACCGAGGATGGGCAGTCAGCATCCGTCGATCGGGGGACAGGCGAATCATCCGCATTAGTGGCCGTCAGCCGACAGACACCGGGGCTCATCGCGGCACTGGTGCCCCCTGATGACCATCACCACGGTGGCGGTGCGTCTGTTCGGGGCGGTGTTGTGTTCTCCGCTGGCTCGTGCGCTCTCCGGTGACCGCGGCATCACCGTCAGTGCGTGAACTCAGCTGCCTTCAGTACGGTTGTCCGGTGGTGAGCGCCGACAAAGTCGCCAAGGACGCAGAACTCGAGCGGGTCCGCAACACGCACCGGTTGCGGTCCTACCGCATCGTCGCGGTCATGCGGATCGGTGTCTGGGCGTTCATGGTCGGTGCCATGGTGGTCAGCGGTCCCGAGTCGGACTGGGGATTACAACGGGGCCCTCGCTGGCCTCTACGGGTTCGCCACCCTGAGCGCGCTGATTCTGGCGTTCGTCCCCTTCGACCGTGTCGGCAGCGGCCGGTTCGGCGGGGTGGGCCGCTTGGAACCCTTCGCGTTCACCATCATTGACGTGGTGGTCCTGGTGGGCTTGCAATTGCTGTCCACCGATGCGATTTACCCCCTGCTCGTCATGATCCTGTTGCCCGTGCTGGTGGGCCTCGACGAGTCGGAGCGACGGGCGGCGGTGGTGCTGGCCCTCACCCTCATCGGTTTCGTGATTGCCGGGGTACAAGACACCGTGTTCCGGCGCGTCATCGAATGGCCCGACACCATCTTCTTGTCGGTGTTCTACGCCTTCCTGTGCGCCATGGCCCTGGTTGCGGTCCACGTCGAAGTTCGGCACGTGCGCACGATCGCCGGCCTGAGCGCCTTGCGAGAGGAATTGCTGGCTCAAACGATGTCGGCGTCGGAAGACTTGCAACGCCGTATCTCCGAAGCCATCCACGATGGTCCGCTGCAAGATGTGTTGGCCGTTCGGCAAGAGGTCGTCGAGTTGCAAACCGCTGATCCCGACGATGAGCGGATCGCGCGCGCGCTGACCGGCCTGCAAAGCGCGTCAGAACGCCTGCGGCAAGCCACCTTTGAGCTGCATCCTGCCGTCCTCGAACAGGTCGGCCTGGGCGCTGCGGTAGCGCAGTTGGCCGTCGCTACCGCGCAGCGCTCGGGCATCGAGGTGACTACCGACATCGACTATCCGGTTCGTGACCCGGTCGATCCCATCGCGTTCGGCGTCATTCGTGAGCTGTTGTCCAATGTGGTCCGGCATTCGCGTGCCACACGGGTGTCGGTGTCGCTCGAGGTCAGTGGCGACCGCTGCGTCTTCCACGTGTGCGACAACGGGATTGGAATCGAGGTGGACACCATGGCACGTCGCCTCGGTGAAGGCCACATCGGTCTGGCGTCGCACCGAGCCCGAGTGGACGCCGCCGGCGGTGTGTTCGCCTTCTTGGACACCAGCGCAGGCACCCACGTGTGCGTCGAACTTCCCCTGACTCACTGAATCCTCGCGATTCTCTGCGATGCTTTGTCCCCCGATCGGATGACCGATGTCCTCCTGACTTCAGCCCGATCGGTGGAGGTTCGCGCCACTGATCGTCCCTAATCTCAGCTTTGTGACCACAACGGGCGAGCCGGTATTCGTTGGTCGGGGAAATGGCCGAGGGTCGCCCGGTGTGGTCATTTCGTTGGGCCGAGAAGTTTCAGCATGGATGCGGGGTGCGCGGTCTTGACCACGGCCCGTGGCCGTGGCCGTGCCCTGACACGTGCCCCTGGTCGCGCGCGAGCGGCCGTCTATCTTGGTGCACACCGAACCCGGCAGCCCGGTACGGCTAGTCGAGCAACCCTTGGCGCATCGACTCGGCGACCGCGGCGGCGCGGTCACTGACGCCGAGCTTCTCGTATAGCCGTTGCACGTGCGTCTTGACGGTCGAGGGCGCCACGAACAGTTCCGCGGCGATCGCCGGGATCGACTGTCCGCGGGCAATACGATTGAGCACCTCGCGCTCTCGGGCGCTGAGGACCGGGGCGCTAGGCGCCGCGCGCTGGCGGATCTCTCCGGCCAGCCCGCCCACCAAAGAGGGCGCCACCACATCACGTCCCTTGGCGCAGTCCAGCACCGCCTTGACGATCTCGGTTCTGGTCGAATCTTTCAGCAGGAAACCGGCGGCGCCCTGCTGCAGCGCCTGGTACACGATCGCCGATTCGTCGTGCGCGGAAATCAACAACACCCGCGTCGGCAGGTCGCAGTTGCGCACGGCAGCCGCTACCTGAGCACCGTCCATTCGGGGCATTCGGTAGTCCAGCAAAGCCACGTCCGGTGAGTGAGCCTTGATCAACTCGAGAGCCGCCGCGCCGTCATCGGCCTCGCCGACGACATTCACCGAGCCGCTCAGTGAAAGGGCCCGAACAACGCCCTCACGAAATAGCGGATGATCATCGCCGACTACTACACGCACTTTCTCGGGCGTAGTCATATTGCTGCAGCGCCGAACATGGCGACGAGCTTAGCCCGTGGCGGCAAAGATTCGTCCGCAATTGCCGACATCGCCAAAAGAATGTTGACCGGCACGGTCGAATCACCGCAGCCTCCGGCGTGGTGTGCCAAGCCGCCCGTTTCGGGGATGTGTTGAGTACGGTGTTCGGTGTGTTGACCAGCGACGCGGAACTGGATCGAGTCCGTCGGGTGCACCAGTTGCGTTCCTACCGCATCGCTTCGGTGTTGCGCGTCGGCGTCGCGGTGCTCATGGCGGCGGCCATGATGATCGGCACGCGGCGCTCCGAATGGCCGCAGCAAATGGTGCTCATTGTGCTTTACGGCGTCACGGCGTTATGCGCGCTGTTATTGGCCTTTTCGCCGTTGCGGCAAAAACTGGGACTGGGTCCGGTCGCGGCCATGCGTCGCTACGAACCTTTCGCCTTCACCGCCATCGACGTGGTGGCGCTGACCGGCTTTCAGTTGCTGTCCACCGACGGCATCTATCCGCTGCTCATCATGACCCTGTTGCCGGTGCTGGTGGGGCTGGACGTGTCGACGCGCCGGGCCGCGGTGGTGTTGGCCTTCACCCTGGTCGGCTTCGCCGTCGCGGTGATCCAAGACCCGGTCATGGTGCGGGCGATCGGCTGGCCGGAAGCCGTCTTCCGGTTCCTGCTCTATGCGTTCCTGTGCGGTACGGCGTTGGTGGTGGTGCGGATCGAAGAGCGGCATGCCCGCTCGGTCGCCGGCCTGAGCGCGCTGCGCGAAGAGCTGCTGGCGCAGACCATGACGGCCTCGGAGGATCTGCAGCGCCGCATTTCGGAGTCCATTCATGACGGCCCATTGCAAGACGTGCTGGCCGCGCGTCAAGAGCTCATCGAGTTGGATACGTCCTGCCCGGGCGACGAACGGGTGGGCCGCGCACTGGCCGGGCTGCAGGGAGCTTCGGAACGGTTGCGGCAGGCCACATTCGAGCTGCACCCGGCGGTTCTCGAGCAGGTCGGGCTGGGGCCCGCGGTGCAGCAATTGGCTGGATTCACCGAGAAACGGTCCGGGATCAAGGTGACCACCGACATCGATTATCCGACTCGCAACGAAGTCGACTCCATCATGTTCGGCGTGATTCGGGAATTGCTCTCCAACGTGGTCCACCACTCCCGGGCCACCACCGCGTCGGTCGCCCTCGGGATCACCGATGAAACGTGCATCGTGGATGTGGCCGACGACGGTGTCGGCATCACCGGTGACACCATGGCCCGCCGGTTAGAGGAAGGACACATCGGGTTGGCGTCCCATCGAGCCCGCGTCGAGGCGGCCGGCGGCAGATTTGTCTTCCTCGACGTGCCTGCGGGCACCCACGTGTGTGTGGAATTGCCGCTCAAGCGCTGACCTTGACCGACGAGCCGGTAGCCGCGGCGTAACCGGCGCGGTACCCGAAAACCATTGCGGGCCCGATTGTTCCGCCCGCACCACCATAGGCACGGCCGGTGACGCCCGCCATCGTGTTGCCCGCGGCGAACAGCCCCGGGATGGGTTCACCGCGCACATGCAGAACACGGCCGTCGTGATCGGTGCGCGGACCGCCCTTGGTGCCCATTGCGCCCACCCGCACCGGCACCGCGTAAAAGGGGGCGGTGTCGATGGGACCCAGCGTCTTCCCGGCCACCGTGGTCGCGCGGTCGTCTCCCCAGTAACCGTCGTACGCACTTGACCCGCGTCCGAAGTCGGGATCGGCACCCGCAGCGACGTTGCGGTTAAACTGCTCGATCGTGCGCCGCAGCCCGTCGGGGTCGATACCGGTTTTGGCGGCCAGTTCGGCCAGGTCGGTCGACTCGCAGAACCACTGCGGCACCGGCTCCCCGGGGTTGACACCCAAGAACCCGTAGCGCTGGAAATGAATTGAGTCGAACACGATCCAGCCGCAATCGTTGACGTAACCGCCGCGCGGGTCGAGATAGTGAAAAGCGCCCGCCATCGAGTTGTAATCGCAGGCCTCGTTGACGAACCGGCGGCCGGCGCGGTTGACCATGATGCTGCGCGGGCGGGTCCGTTCCAGCCGCACACTGCGGCTGCGCTGCCGGCCGTCGATGGTGTCGTCGGGGATCTGCACGATCGGCACCCACCAGGCCTCGCCCATGTTGGCCAGATCGGCACCCTGGGCCATCGCCATGCGCAATCCGTCGCCGGTGTTGTTCGGCGGGGACACCGCGCCGTGCATCGGCCCGCGCAGAAAGGACTGCACCAGGGACGGATCCCACTCGAAGCCGCCGGTGGCCAGGACGACGCCGCGGCGGGCGCGCACGCTGCTGTGCTCCCCGGCGCGGGTGATGCGCACCCCGGTGACCCGCCCGGACTCAACGATCAAACCGGTGGCGCGGGCGCCGGTGCACGGCGTCACACCGACGTCGAGCAACCCCTTCAGCAGGCCGGCGATCAGTGCCGTGCCGGCCACGCACAGCTCACCGGCGCGCGCGGCGTCGGCGTGCAGGCGCGCCCGGGTTTCGGCGTCGAAACCGACGTTGGACCAATCGGCGGGAAACGAGGTGATGCGGCCGGCCCAGTCGCCGAGCTGGCTCAGGTCGAACGGGGCAGCGCTCAACGAGCGGCCACCCGCCGGCTGCCCCCCGGGCAGCTCTGGCTGATAGTCGGGGAAACCTTCGGCGATCTCAAAGCGCAGTCCGCTGTGGGTTTCCACGAAGTCGAGCATCACCGGGCCGGTACGCACGAACGTCTCGACCAAGTCGTCATCCATGGAACCGAAAGACTGCGCGCGCAGATATCTCAGCGCATCGTCCACCGGCAGGTTCCGCTCGGCCGACCGGTCGTGAGCGGGGATCCACACGATGCCACCGGAGACCGCAGTGGTGCCACCGACCGTCGACGCACGCTCGAACACCTGCACCGAAGCGCCGGACACCGCCGCGGTCAGTGCGGCGGTCAGGCCCGCACCGCCGCTGCCCAGCACCACGACGTCGTACTCCTGATCCCAAGACATGCCCTCGAATCCCCTTCAGCTCAGCACCGCGGAAAGTTGCTTGGCGGCGGTGACCACCGCGTCCCTGCCGCGCAGCACCACGTCTTCTCGGTGCGAGATGAGGTTGATGCAGGTGGGCGGTGACGGGGCGGGTCGAGGTACCGGCACCGCCAATCCGTACGTATTGGGCTCGATCTCGCCGTGGGTGGTGACCCAGCCCCGCTCACGGGCGACGGCCACCAGGTCCCGTTCCCCAGGCCGCGGGGGCATGCTCGCCAGCAAGGCGATCCCGGCCGCACCCCGGTCCAAGGGATATCGGCTGCCCTCATGGAAGGCGAGCTGGTAAGCGACCTGAGTGGGCACGATGACTGCAACGGCCACCTGCTCGTCGCCTTCGGCAACGAGCAGCGAAACCGTGGTGCCCAGGGTGTCGGCCAAGGTGCGCAGCGTCGGCAGGCTCAACTGCCGCACATTGTGGTCGAACGACGCGCCCAGCACGGCCAGCGCCGCAGCCGGTCGATAGCGCCCGTCTTCGCCTTTGGACACCAGGCGGAACTGAGTCAACGTCGCGAGCAGCCGGTAGGCGATGGTGCGGTGCACTCCGACCTGGTCGGCGACCTCTTGCATGGTCAGGCCGCGGGGGGACGCGGCTACCAATTGCAACGCAGTCAGTCCTCTGGCCAGCGTCTGTGAGCCCGTCCCGGAACCCGTCACGGCCTTGACAGGCCTTCTCGGGAGAGCAAAGCTCTGTATATAATGCACATTGTTGTGCGATATTAGCACACCAAATATCGCAAAGACGAGAACCTGATTTCCGGTAGGAAAGGCACCGTGGCCGAGTTCGAGAGCGTGTGGAGCGATCTGCAAGGCGTCGCCTTCACCCAGGGCTACCTCGACGCCGAGGGAGTGCGGACCCGATATCTACGGGCCGGTGATCCCGGCCGGCCGGTGCTGGTGCTGTTGCACGGATCCGGCGGCCACGCCGAAGCCTATGTCCGCAATCTGGCCGCGCACGCCGAACATTTCTGGACCTGGTCGATCGACATGTTGGGCCACGGTTACACCGACAAGCCGGGTCACCCGCTCGAAATCCCGCACTATGTGGAGCATTTGATGGCCGTCGTGCGCAGTATCGGGGCGGAGAAGATCAAGCTGAGTGGTGAGTCGCTCGGTGGCTGGGTGGCCGCGCGGGCGGCCGTCGACCACCCCGATGTCATCGACCGACTGGTCCTCAACACCGCGGGCGGGTCGCAGGCCGATCCGGCGGTGATGAAACGAATCATCGAATTGTCCATGGCGGCTGCGGAAAATCCGTCTTGGGACACCGTGCAGGCGCGCATCAAGTGGTTGATGGCCGACAAGTCGAAGGACTACGACGATCTGGTCGCCAGCCGCCAGCGGATCTACCGCCAACCCGGATTCGTCGGCGCGATGCGCGACATCATGGCGCTGCAGGACCCCGAGATACGCGCCCGAAACTTGTTGGGGCCAAACGAATACGGCGCCGTCACTGCGCCGACACTGGTGCTGTGGACCAGTGACGATCCCACGGCCGACGTGCCGGAGGGCCGCCGGATCGCGTCGATGATTCCCGGTGCCCGGTTCGAGGTCATGACCGGTTGTGGTCACTGGCCGCAGTACGAGGACCCCAAGACGTTCAATCAATTGCACATCGACTTCTTGCTGGGGCGTTGATGGTCGCGGCCGAGGTTGATTTCGACGTCGTGGTGGTCGGCGCCGGACCGGTCGGGCTGACCTTGGCCAATATCCTTGGCCTACAGGGAGTGCGGACCCTGGTGGTCGAAGAGCGGTCGACGCTGATCGACTATCCCCGCGGGGTCGGCCTGGACGACGAGGCGTTGCGCACCTTTCAGTCGATCGGCGTGGTGGACCGCGTCCTGCCGCACACCGTGCCCAACCAGATCCTGCGGTTCTTCGACGCCAAGCGTCGCATACTCGCCGAGATGGCGCCTCCTGATGCACGTTTCGGGTGGCCTAAGCGCAACGGCTTTGTGCAACCGCTGGTCGACGCGGAATTGCTGGGCGGGCTGAGCAGATTCTACCACGTCGCAGTGTGGTGGGAGCGTCCGATGATCTCTTGCGAGCAGGGCGCGGACGCGGTGACCGTCGAACTCGGTGGCGCGGATCCAGTTGCGGTGCAGGCGCACTACGTCGTCGGCTGCGACGGTGGGCGCAGCCGTACCCGCGCGATGATGGGGGTCTCGTTCGACGGCACCACCTCACCGACGCGGTGGCTGGTCGTCGACATCGCCAACGACCCACTGGGCCACCCGAACAGCGAGGTCGGCGCCGACCCGCAACGTCCGTATGCCTCCATCTCGATCGCCCACGGAATCCGCCGGTTCGAATTCATGATTCACGCCGACGAGTCCGACGAGCAAGCCGAGGACCCAGCGTTTCTCCGGCAGATGCTCGCGCGGATGGTGCCGCACCCGGACCGGGTCGAAGTGATCCGGCGCCGGGTCTACACCCACCATTCCCGCATCGCCGGTGCCTTCCGCAGCGGCAGATTGCTGCTGGCCGGTGATGCCGCGCATCTGATGCCGGTGTGGCAGGGGCAGGGCTACAACAGCGGCATCCGCGACGCCGCGAACCTGGGTTGGAAGCTGGCGGCGGTGGTGAAAGGTCAGGCCGGCGATGGGCTGCTGGACACCTATGACGTGGAGCGGCGCAAGCACGCCCGGGCGATGATCGACCTGTCCACAATGGTGGGTCGCGTCATATCACCGACCAACCGCACGGTCGCCCGGGCCCGCGACCTCATCGTGCGATCCGGCTCAATTGTCCCGTCGCTCAAGCGGTATGTGCTCGAAATGCGGTTCAAGCCGATGCCGCGCTACGAACGCGGCGCCGTCGCGCACCCCGAGCCGCGCAGTCCGGGGTCGCCAGTGGGCACGTTGTTCGTGCAGCCGCGGGTAGATACTCGCGAGCAACAGAACGTGCTGCTCGACGACGTGCTGGGCACCTGGTTCGCGGTGTTGTGCTGGAACAACAATCCCCGCAAGATTCTCGGCGCCGAGGCGTTCGAGGCTTGGCAGGCGCTGGGCGCGCGCTTTGTTGCGTTACGGCCGTTGACGCAGTTGCACTGGACCGGACACGACGATCCGGACGTGGTGATCGTGGGTGATCGATCCGGGGCGGTGAAAGCCTGGTTCGACGCACACACCGAATCGGTGGTGTTCCTGCGGCCGGACCGCTGCATCGCCGGCGCCTGCATCGCGGCGCTGGCACCGGAACTGAGTAGTGCGCTGCTGGACACCCTCGACCTCAAGCCGGGAGGAGGTGAAGTCGGAAATGACGCTGGCACTGTGCTGTATGTCCCACAGCCCACTGCTGAATCTAGCGGGGCCGTCGCAGGCCCTGCTTGACGAGATCGACACCGCCATTGCCCAAGCGCGCGAATTCGTCACCGCCTATGATCCGGAACTCGTCGTCATCTTCTCCCCGGACCACTACAACGGGTTCTTCTACAAAGCCATGCCACCGTTCTGTATCGGGTTGCGAGCCAACGGTGTCGGTGACTACGGGACGCACGCCGGACCGTTGGACGTGCCGGAGGACATCGCCGAAGACTGCGCCAAGGCCGTACTCACCGACGGTGTGGACGTCGCGGTGTCGGCGAGCATGGACGTCGACCACGGCACCGTCCAACCGCTGGAGAAGTTGTTCGGATCGGCGACGGCGCTTCCGGTGCTACCGGTGTTCATCAACGCCATCGCGACTCCGCTGGGCCCGTTACATCGTTGCCGGGCATTGGGTGTCGCCGTCGGCAACTTCGTGGCTCGCCTGGATAAGCGGGTGCTCGTCGTCGGCTCCGGTGGGCTCTCGCACAGTCCGCCGGTGCCCACCCTCGCCACAGCGGCCCCCGCGGTCGTCGAACGCATCGTGCACGGTCGAGCGATGACCGTCGAGCAGCGGCAGGTTCGGCAGACCGCCGTCGTCGAGGCGGCCAAGCGCTTCGCCGGGGGAGACAGCGACCTGCAGCCACTCAACCCTGCCTGGGACCAACGATTCCTGGAGTTGATCGACGGAGGCCACCTGGACGATCTTGACCAGTGGTCGAATTCGTTCATCACTCATGAAGGAGGCACCTCGGCGCACGAGATACGCACCTGGGTGGCGGCTTTCGGGGCCCTGACCACCGCAGGTCCTTACCGGACCACGGTGCGCTATTACAAGAACGCTCCGGAACTGATCGCCGGCTTCGCCATCAGAACGGCGACAAGCACATGACCGCCGCCGGAACGGGCACCTTCGACCACGTTGTCGACGTGCTGGTCGTCGGGTCGGGCGGCGGTGGCATGACGGCCGCCCTGACCGCTGACCACGCCGGTCTGCAGACCTTGGTGGTGGAAAAGTCCAGTCACTTCGGCGGTTCCACCGCCCTCTCCGGTGGCGGGATCTGGGTGCCAGGTGCACCCGCTCAGCGCCGGGAAGGTTATGCGCCCTCGCCCGAGGGCGTTGTCGAATACCTGCGGCACATCACCGAGGGGCTGGTCAGCGAGGCGCGAATTCGGCAGTACGTCACGTCGGCCCCGCAGATGCTGGAGTTCTTGGAACAGCTCTCGCCCTGGCTGGAATTCGTCTGGAAGCCGGGTTATGCCGACTACTATCCGGAGTTGCCCGGTGGATCCGCGCTCGGGAGCACGATCAATGTGCCGCCCATCGATTTGCGCGAACTCGGTGCCGACGAACAGACACTGCTGCAGCCCTTAGCCCTGGCGCCCAAGGGAATCTGGCTGGGTCCCAAAGAGTTGCGATCGTTCTACCGCATCCGGCAATCCTGGTCCGGCAAAGGCGTGCTGCTCAAGCTGATCACCCGAATGGTCCGCGCCAGAGTGTTCAACGAGCGCATGGCGGCGATCGGCCAGTCCCTGGCGGCGCGGTTGCGACTGGCCATGCGCGACCGCGGCATCCCGCTGTGGCTGGATGCCCCGATGGCCGAACTGCTGACGGATACAGGAGGTTCCGTGACGGGGGCAGTGGTCCATCGGGGCGGCGGTGTCGAGCGGATCGGGGCGCGGTGCGGGGTTGTCCTGGCCACCGGCGGATTCGACCACGACTTGGCTTGGCGCAAAGAACACCAGCCTGCGGTGGAGCAGGACTGGAGCTTCGGCAATCCGGCGGCCATGGGCGACGGCATCCGGGCCGGCCAGCAAGTCGGTGCGGCCGCCGACCTGCTCGACGAGGCGTGGTGGTTCCCCGCCATGCAATGGCCCGACGGCCGCATGCAATTCATGCTCAACGAGCGGATGATGCCAGCTCAATTCATCGTCAACGGTGCGGGCAAGCGCTTCGTCAACGAGGCGGCGCCGTACATGGACTTCGGCCACGCGATGATCGATGGCCAGAAGTGCGGTGTCACGCACATCCCGTGCTGGCTGATCACCGATCACCGCTCCTTCAACCGATATGTGATCGGTGGGCACCTGCCCATCCCGAAAGTCCCCGGAGCCCCGGTGCCGACCGGCCGCAAGATACCGCCGGCCTGGCTCGAGTCGGGGGTGGTCAAAGCCGCCACGAGCTGGGATGAACTGGCGGCCAAGATCGGCGTTCCGGCCGCCGCGTTGCGCCAAACCGCCTCGCGCTTCAACGAGTTGGCGCGCAGCGGTCACGACGATGACTTCAATCGCGGCGACAGCGTCTACGACAACTACTACGGTGACCCGACCCTGCCCAACCCCAACCTGTATCCGTTGGGTGACCCGCCGTACTACGCCTTCCGAATCGTCCTGGGTGACCTGGGCACTTCGGGCGGTCTGCGCACCGACGAATATGCCCGGGTGCTGCGGGCCGACGACACCGTCGTGCCCGGACTCTACGCGGTGGGTAACACGTCGGCGGCGGTGATGGGCCGCAGCTACGCGGGCGCCGGGGCAACCATCGGTCCAGCGATGACCTTCGGTTTCGTCGCGGCCAAACACCTTGCCGCTCACGGCGCTACACGGACCCTTGATTCTCCTAGGAGGTAGCAATGAAGATTTCGCTGTTCTACGAGTTCGCCCTGCCGCGACCCTGGCAGCCCGACGACGAACGGGCATTACTGCAGGAGTGCCTGGACGAGGTCGAGGCCGCCGACCGGGCAGGGTTCTCCACCGTCTGGCTCACCGAGCACCACTTCCTCGAGGAATACTGCCATTCCACCGCGCCGGAGATCTTCCTGGCTGCGGCAAGTCAGCGGACCAAGAACATCCGGCTCGGATTCGGCATCATGCACCTGCCGCCGGCGGTGAACCATCCCGCCCGAGTGGCCGAGCGCATCGCCACCCTTGACCTGCTGTCCAACGGTCGTGTGGAGTTCGGCACCGGAGAATCGTCGTCGGTGGGTGAATTGGGCGGTTTCAATATCGATCCCGCGGACAAACGCGCGCAGTGGGAGGAAGCGCTCGAGGTGGCGATCCGTTGCATGATCGAGGAGCCGTTCTCCGGTTTCAAGGGCAATCACGTCGAGATGCCGGCCCGAAACGTCATCCCCAAGCCCATGCAGAAGCCGCATCCACCGGTGTGGGTAGCGTGCACGCGGCCGGCCAGCGTACAGATGGCGGCGCAAAAGTGCATCGGCGCATTGAGTTTCGCCTATACCGGCCCCGGACCCCTCACCGAGCGGGTCAACGGCTACTACAAGGAATTCGAGGAGAGTGGGGTTCCGGTCACGCCGCAAATCAACCCGAACATCCTGGCCATCGGTGGGGACTTGTCGATGATGGTCGCCAAGACCGACGAACAGGCCCTCGATCGGCTTGGCAAAGGCGGCGGGTTCTTCTCGTTCGGCATCATGCACTACTACATGACCGGTGTGCACACCCCAGGGCGGACCGGGGTTTGGGACCGCTACCTGGAAGAGGTGGAGAAGGACCCGACGCTGGCGTACGGCCCGGGCCGCGGCGCCATCGGCTCACCGGCCACGGTGCGCGAATTTCTGCGCGGCTATGAGGAAAGCGGTGTCGACGAAATCATCCTGTTGCTCAACCCGCGCAGCCACGAGGGCACCATGGAATCCATCGAATTGATGGGTAAAGAGGTGCTGCCCGAGTTCATCGAACGCGACGAAAAAGCGGTGGCCGAGAAGAAAACGCGGTTGGCGCCCGTCATCGAGAAAGTCGAAGCTCGCCGACCCGAATCGACCGCACCACCATTCGACGAACACTACTCGTTCGGCGGTCTGCCGACCGGTCGCGGAGGTAAGTTCACCGCTAGTGAGATCCCGGAGGCCATGGCCGAGATCAACGAAGGCCGGGTTCAGGCGGCGCAGCGATTGAAAGAGCAGCAAGGTAAGTGACACGCGAAGACCTGCCGAGGCAGCCCGTTGGATGGCTGTGACGCGCGGTGGCGCTACGACGGTCGCCGTGCCGTAGTAACCGGATGTGCCTCAGGCATCGGCGCGCAGCTGGTGCGCCAGCTCACCGAGCTCGGTGCGCAGGTCATCGGTCTGGATCGACGCCCGCCAGCGTTGGGGTTGAACGACTTCCACGAGATTGACCTCGCCGACCCGGCCTCGATCGAGGACGCCGTGGCTGCTCTCGAGGGCCCCATCGACGCGTTGTTCAACGTGGCCGGCGTGTCGTCGGGCATCGGTGATCCCTTACTGGTCGTCACGGTCAACTTTTTGGGCTTGCGTCAACTCACCGAGGCGCTGATTCCGAAGATGTCGGCGGGGTCGGCCATCGTCAGCGTGTCCTCGCTGGCTGCGGCACAGTACCGGGAGCATCTGCAGGAGGTGGCGCCGCTGTTGCGCACCACCACCATGCAAGACGGCATCGACTGGTGCCGGCGCCACCCCGAAGCCGTGGGGACGGGCTACCAATTGTCCAAGGAAGCCATCATCCTGTACAGCATGCAAATGACCACCGCCCTGGGTGCACGTGGCATTCGAATCAACTGCACCGGGCCGGGTGTCACCGAGACACCGATTCTGGACCAGTTGCGCACCGCCTACGGGCAAGGCTTCCTCGACGACATACCCAAACCCCTGGGCCGGGTATCGGATGCCGCCGAGCAGGCGGCGGTCCTGTCGTTCCTCAATAGCGATGCCGCCGGTTACATTTCGGGCCAAGTCGTATGGGTAGACGGCGGAAACTTGGGTGCGGCGATCGCCCGTGAACTCGAGGAAGGGTAGCCATGGCCAGCATGACCGAGTTCCGCCGCATTGCAAAAGATCTCAGTAATTGGGGACGGTGGGGTGACGACGACGAACTCGGCACGCTGAATTTCATCACCGCCGAGAAAGTGCAGCAAGCCGCGAGCCTGGTGCGGCACGGCAAAGTCTTCCCGCTGGGGGTCGATTTCGGATCCTCGGGTCCGCAGGGCGCTTTTCAGTTCCGGCACAATCCCATCCTGGTGATGACGGTGGACGGTGGCGACGTGAATACGCTGGCCCAATACGGGCCAGGCTGGGCGCAGAACCCGACGGCCAAGCAGATAGGTGGCTACCTCGTCGACAACCTTTTCCGCTTCAACGAAGACATGATCATCATGCCGGTGCAGGCGGCCACCCAGTGGGATGCGCTGTCGCACGTCTATTACGAAGACAAGCTCTACAACGGGTATCCGGCTGGGTCAGTGACGAGCCTGGGCGCATACCACTGCGGCATCGACAAGGTCGACGCCAAGGGCATCACCTCGCGAGGAGTGCTGCTCGATCTCGTCCGTCATCGGGGAGCCAATGTGTTTCTCGAACAAGGCAACCCGATCACCCCGGATGAATTGGACGATGTGGTTCGGGCGCAGGGCGTGACCATCGAGCGCGGGGACATAGTGCTGATCCGCACAGGCTGGTGGACGAGATTTCTGCAGACCGGCAACAAGACGGAGCCCTTCTCCGGACTGCACTGGCGGTGCGCGTCGTGGCTGCACGACCATGAAGTCGCGGCGGTTGCTTCCGACAATTTGCAGGTGGAAGATCTGGTGCCCGATGTCGACGGTGCTTTCTTACCTCTGCACCTGCTGTGCTTGCGCGATATGGGGTTGATGCTCGGCGAGTACTGGGATCTCACCGCGTTGGCCGACGACTGCGCGGCCGACGGTGTCTACGAGTTTCAACTCGTCGCACCGCCGCTGAGAATCACCGGCGCCGTCGGATCGCCGGTCAATCCCATCGCCCTCAAATGATCGACCGCAAGACCGTTCTCGTCGACGGCTTGGTGACCAGCTATCTGGAGGCTGGACATGGCGACCCGGTGGTGTTGTTGCATGGCGGTGAATTTGGCGCCAGCGCCGAGCTTGGCTGGGAACGCAACATCGACGCGCTCGCCGAGCGCTATCGGGTGTTGGCGCCCGACCAACTCGGGTTCGGTCAATCGGCGAAGGTGATCGACTTCGTCGCCAGCCGAGCGATGCGGATTCGGCACGTCGCGCGGTTCTGCGAGCTACTTGGCGTCGGCACGGCCCACTTCGTCGGAAATTCCATGGGGGCAATCAATCTGCTCACCGACGCGACATCTGCACAGCCGTTGCTGCCGGTGCGCAGCATGGTGATCATTTGTGGCGGCGGGGAGATTCAACAGAACCGGCACTTCGAGGCGCTGCAGCAATACGACGCATCTCTGACGGGGATGCGTAGCATCGTCGAGGCGTTGTTCTACGACGCCGGGTACCCCGCTGACGAGGAGTATGTGCGTCGCCGCTTCGAGTCAAGTGTCGCGCCGGGCGCTTGGGAGGCGGTGGCAGCAGCGCGGTTTCGGCGTCCCGGTGCCGCCCCGCCCGCTGCCCCGTCCAGTGCACGGGCGTACGAGCGGATCAAAGTGCCGACCCTGGTCGTGGAGGGCGGCAACGACAAGTTGCTGCCGGCGGGTTGGGCGGCACAGATCGCCGCAGCGATCCCAGGCGGGCGTTCGGTCGTTGTTGACCGTGCCGGGCATTGCCCGCAGATCGAGCAGCCCTCGGTGGTCAATGGGTTGCTGCTCGACTTCTTCGCCGGCTAGGAGGTTGCCTGCGCGGCTTCATACACCAATCGGGTGTATTTCACTGTGCGGTCTGATCCCGCGGAGGTGACTTGACCCATCTTGTTCATGGCGTAGGCGAACGTCATGCGGCGCTCGAGGTCCATGATCACCACGGAGCCGCCCCAGCCGCCCCAGTAGCAGATTCTTCCGTTGGGAATGTCAGGTACCGCTTCCGGGTTTGGCAGCGCGTAGCCGATGCCCCAGCGTGCGGGCATGCCAAGCACCAAGTCGATCCCGTTCGCCTGTTCCTCGAAGATCAGGTCGATCGTCTCCGGGCGGAGCAAGCCGCGTCCAAGTCCGCTGCCCCCCAGTGAGATCGGCGATAACGAGCGCGCCAAGGAACGTGCGTTGGCGTGGCCGTTGGCCGATCCGATGTCCGCGCGCCGCCAAGCGGTGGACTGCGCGATCAGCGCCGCTTCGGAATTCGGGCTCAGAAGCGCGAAGGTCTTCCGCATCGGTTGGTCCTCAGGTACCAGGTCGAGTGGCACGTCCAGCGGTGGTGGCGGCACCAACTCGGCGATGCGGCTGTCGTCTTCGGGCCGCGCGCCGATTTGCACGTCCACGCCCAGTGGCTCTGCGATTTCGGTGCGCACGAATTCCTTCAACGCCATGCCGCTGATCCGGCGGATCAGCTCCCCGATCAGGTGGCCGCTGGTGAGCACGTGGTAGCCGGACGCGGTTCCGGGCTCCCACCAGGGTTGCTGAGCGGCGAGCCGCGAGGTCGACTTCGCCCAGTCGTACACGTCCTCGATGACGAACGGCATCTCCCACCCGGAAATACCGGAGGTGTGGCTGAGCACGTGCCGCACTTCAATGTGCTGCTTTCCGTTAGCGGCGAATTCCGGCCAATACCTGGCGACCGGCGCGTAGGGATCCAGCATGCCGCGATCAATCAGGATCAGCGCCGCTAAAGCGGTGAGGTTCTTGGTGCTGGAGAAGACGTTGACGATGGTGTCCTGGTCCCATTGCTTGGAGCGAGCCTGATCGGCATAGCCGCCCCACATGTCGACGACCATTTCGCCGTCGATGTCCACGGCGATGGATGCACCGAGTTCACCCCCGCTGGTGAGTTCTTCGGCAAAGGCGTCGGCGAGCCCGGCGAAGCGCCGATCCCAGTTACCCGCAATCACAGCGTCAACGGCGGGCCCGCTGCCGCGAAGTTGTTGTGTCATGGCATTTCCCCTCGAGATGTCGGTTCGTCGACTATGCCGCTTTGGTCTGCCGGGCAGCATTGGTGTGATCGCGTAATTTGCGCTCAAGTCGTCGCTTGGCGGTGTCTACGCATTTATGCTGATGCGATGCCGCGCTGGCGCGACGCATGCTGGCATGCATGGGTGAACCCGATCCCGGCGAGCGCACGATGTCGGTGTACCGGAGCGAGCCGGGCATGACCGGATTACCAACCGGAACCGTGACGTTGCTGCTGGCCGACATCGAAGGGTCGACCGGATTGTGGCAAACACGACCGGAAACAATGGGGTCCGCCGTGGCCCGGCTGGACGCTTCCTTGGTGCGGCTCACCCGTGCACACAACGGTGTGCGCCCGGTCGAACAGGGCGAGGGTGACAGCTTCGTCATCGCATTCACCCGAGCCAGCGACGCCATAGCATGCGCGTTAGACCTGCAACGCGCACCGCTCGCACCCATCCGCCTGCGCATCGGGATCCACAGCGGCGAGATACAGCTGCGCGATGACGCCAACTACATCGGCCCCACGATCAATCGAACAGCTCGCGTCCGGGACCTGGGACACGGGGGTCAAATCCTGCTGACCGCAGCGACGGAGCAACTCGTGGTGGACCACCTCCCGGCCGGGGCCTGGCTGGCCGACCTGGGTAGCCATGAGCTGCGCAACATAGCGCGTCGCGAGCGCATCCTGCAGTTGTGTCACCCCGATTTGCGGGTCGCTTTTCCGCCGCTGCGTTCGGCGCAGAGCCTGATCAAGCAACCACTTCCGTTGTCGCTGACTAGCTTTGTCGGGCGCGCCGCCGAATTGAGCGAGCTGCGAACACTTCTCGGAGTTCACCGGTTGGTGACGTTGACGGGCGCCGGCGGTGTCGGCAAGACTCGACTGGCGGTACAGCTGGCTTCGGACCTCGCGACCGAATTCCGCCGGCCTGTCTACTTCGTCGATCTGGCCCCGATCAGCGATCCGGACCTCGTTGCCGGTGCCGTCGCCGCGACAGTGGGGTTGCACGACCAACCCGGACGCCCCGCCATCGACTGCCTCGCCGCGCGCCTCGCCGACGGCGAGGTGCTGATCGTGCTGGACAACTGTGAGCATCTGCTGGGCGCGGCCGCGGCGGTGGTCGACGCACTATTGAGCCGGTCCCCCGGGCTGAGGTTGCTTGCCACCAGTCGCGAACCGTTACGTACCGCCGCCGAAGTGAACTGGCAAGTCCCGTCGCTTCCGCTGGAAAACGAAGCCGTCGCGTTGTTCACCGACCGCGCGTGTCAAGTGCGGCCGGACTTCACCGTCACCGACCACAACGTCGAGGCCATCACCGAAATATGCCGGCGCCTGGACGGGATGCCGCTGGCCATCGAGCTCGCCGCCGCCCGGATCCGTGCGCTGTCCGCCGTCGAGATTCGCGATAGCCTGCGCGATCGTTTCGAGCTGCTGACCGGCGGTGCCCGCACGGCAGTGCGCCGCCAGCAGACTTTACGGGCGTCGGTGGACTGGTCGTATTCGCTGCTCACCGAGACCGAAAGCGTGTTGTTCCGCGAGCTTGCCGTGTTCGTGGGCAGTTTCGACCTGGACGCCGCCCTGGCGGTGTGCGGGAGCACCGTTGTGCAGCGCTACCAAGTGCTGGATCAGCTGACGTTGCTGGTGGACAAGTCACTGGTGCTGGCGGACAGCGGAGCCGACCGTACGCGCTATCGGATGCTGGAGACGATCCGTGAGTACGCCGTGGAGAAGCTACGCGAGAGCGGCCAACTCGATGCCGTCCGGGCGCGTCACCGCGAGTACTACACCACTTTGACCACCCGGTTGGATACTCTGCTGCGCAACGACTTTCGAGGCTGCGTCGCCGACGTCGAAGTCAACTTGGACAATGTGCGGGCCGCTTTGGCTTACAGCTGTGAACAGCAGAACTACGCACTGGCGCTGCGCCTGACATCAGCGCTGCAGCCGCTGTGGCAGGGCCGCGGTCGGCTGCGGGAAGGGCTGATGTGGTTTGACACCATTCTCGGTGACGCCGATCGGCTCGGATCCGACTCGCACGATCCTGGGCAGCGAGCGATCGTCGCGCGGGCGCTGGCCGACAAGGCGGTGCTCGACTCCTATACGGTTGCCGCGCAAGCCACGAACCTGGCCGAACGCGCGGTCACAATAGCTCGCGATCTCGACGACCCGGCGCTGCTGGCACGCGCACTGACTGCGCGTGGTTGTGCTGCCGCCCTCGATTTTGCTTCCGCCGCCGGCTTTTTCGACGAAGCGCTGGGGCTTGTTCGATCGACCGGTGACAATTGGTGCTTGAGCCAAGTGCTGGGCCGACAAGCCTACCTCGCCGCGATGGCGGGCGACGCGACTGCGGCCAGCGCGCTGGGCGGCGAAGGAGCCGAACTCGCCGAAGCCCTGGGTGATTGGCCGAACCTTCATCTGTGCCGCTGGAGCATCGGGATGGCGCAGATGTTTCGTGCCCAACTAGCCGGTGCTATTGCGACCTTTCGTGCGGTTATCAACGCGTGCCAAGCCGAAAACGACGTCGTCGGCATGATGCTGTGTCTGGTCAGTCAGGGGTGCGCTTTGGTGTATTCCGGCCAGGTGTCCGCCGCGCAACAAGTGGGGCGCGCGGCCATCGCGGCGGGCGCCGAACTTGACGTGGTGTTGGAACGCACCGCCGCCACCGTGGTGGCGATGGCGGCGGTGGCCGAAGACGATGTGGCCACCGCCCGTAACATCAGTGCGAGCGTTTGGCAGCACCCTGCCGTTCATCGCGGCACGGTGGCGGTCAGTGCCGTCGCATTATGTGCGCACGCCTACGGCGACCTAACCGCAGCCCAGAGTTTGGCCGACCAGTCCGTCCACACCCTGGCAGGGTGGCACCTTCTGTGGGCGTTGACAATTCGGTCATATGTCGCCGCTGCCAGGGGCGACAAGGAAGCGGCCCGCCGCGACGTGCATCGGGCACTGGTCCTCGCTGCCGGGACCGAGGCTCGGCTCGGCCTGGCCGCGGCGTTGGAATGCCTGGCGAGCCTGGTGATCGACTCGGACGGACACCTTGCTGCGGCCCGGTTCTTGGGCGCCGCGGATGCAGTTCGCCACCGCACCGGTGAATTCCGCTTCCCGGTACACGAGAGAACCACCCAAACGGCGTTGGATGCGTGTCGCGACGAACTCGGTGACGAAGCCTTCGCAGCCGCGTATGCCGAGGGTGCGCATCTTTCGACTGAGGACGTCATCAACTACGCACTGCGCGGACGTAGCGAGCGAAAACGGCCGGCCAGCGGATGGGAGGCGCTGACGCCGGCCGAGCTCGACGTCGCACGTCTGGTGAGCGAAGGGTTGCCGAATAAGGACATCGCCGAACGGCTTTTCATCTCCCCACGCACTGTGCAAGCCCACCTGACCCACGTCTACACGAAACTGGGCTACACATCTCGGGTCCAGCTGGCGCAAGAGGCCGTTCGGCGGACCGACCGTGCGTAGTCGGCCGGGTCCCGAGTCAGACCGCGCTGCCCCCTCCGTCGACAGCCAACGTGCAACCGGTGATGAAGCTGGCCCGGGGCGAACTGAGAAACAACACGGCTTCGGCGATCTCGGCCGCAAAAGCGGTGCGGACCAACGGCAACGCCTTGCCGAGCTCTTCATTGGTGTCACCCCATTGCGCGGCGACACCTGCGGTGCGGGTGGGTCCCGGGGCGACGCTATTCACCCGCACCCCGCTCGGTCCGAATTCGGCAGCCCAACTGCGAGTGAGCGATTCCAGGGCGGCCTTGGATGCGCTGTAGCCCGAGGCGCCCGCGACGCCCTTGGACGCCACCATGGTGGTGATGTTGACGATGCTGCCGCGACCACGCCGCAGCATTCCTGGCACTAGGCCGGCGACCAAGAAGTAGGCGCCGCGGACGTTGGTGTCGAACATCGACTCGAAGATTGCCATGTCCTGGTCCACGGTCAGCGCGGCAGGAAAGCTGGCGGCGTTGTTGACGATGATGTCGACCTGCCCGCATTGCTGCACAAGCGATCTCACCGACTCGGCATCTGCCATGTCCGTTGCGATGAACCGGGCGCCGGCACCGATGGCCGTGGCCGCTTCCGCGCCCCTGGCCGGGTCGCGACCGGAGACGATGATCCTGGCTCCTTCGCTGGCAAGCAACCGCGCCGACTCCAGTCCAATGCCCGCCGTTCCGCCGGTGATCACGGCGGTGTGGTCAAGCAGTTCCATGCCCGCCTCCTAGCGGGCACCACTGGGTAAGTGGTCGGCGGCCCAGTCACTGAAACGGGTCTGGCAGATCGTCACCTCTTCACCCTCGATGGGCACGATGGAGCGGTCGTCGAGCACGGTGCCGAAGTAGCCGGCCGTGGGGTCGGTGACCACCTCACGGGAATCGCCGTGGGCGGCCAACCCGATTCGAACGAAGTCGTCCATGCCGAACTTCTCCGGACCGGCAATGTTGGTAACCCCGTTGAGTGGCTGTCCGCTGGCTGCCTTCGTGACGGCGATGGCGACGTCCCTGGCGGCGATGGGCTGGATGGCCGCATCGTGCGACAGGCGCACCGTGTCGCCATCGCTCGCCGAGTCGGCGATGCCCTTGACGAATTCGAAGAACTGGGTCGCCCGCACGATCGAATAGGGCTGACCGGACTCACGAATCAGCTTCTCCTGGGCGTCCTTGGCCCGCAGGTAGCCACTTTCGGGTACCCGGTCGGTGCCGACGATCGACAGCGCGACGTGGTGCCGCACACCGGCAGACGCTTCGGCCTCGAGCAGGTTCTTGGTCGAGGTGGTGAAGAAGTGCATGACATCGTCGTCGGCGAACGACGGCGAGTTGGACACATCGACGACGGTGTCCACCCCTACCACCGCATCGGCGACGCCCTCACCCGTGACGGTGTTGACCCCGGTGCTTGGTGAGGCGGGAATGGCTTCGTGTCCCGCCTCAGTGAGCATTGTGACTACCTGTGAGCCGATCAGACCCGTGCCGCCGATCACCAGAATCTTCATGTTCCTCGCCTTTCCAAACGTCCTGTGACCTGATGTGTTCAGCATCGTCGGGTCACCGGCAATTCGGACCCTTGAAAGTCCGTAGTCCACCCCGGGGGCAACGTCAGTTCGTCGCACCGCGCAGTTGCCGGCGTGACTTGATGCCGAGCTTGGTGAACACCTTGCGCAGGTGCCATTCGACGGTGTGCGTGCTGATGAACAACTGCGCCGCGATCTCGGGGTTGGTCAGCCCGTCACCGGCCAGCTTGGCGATCTGCGCCTCCTGCGCAGTCAGTGCGCCAGCCGTCCCGCCATTGCCCGCCGTTCGTTTGCTGACCTTCTGGCCGGTGACCAACAGTTCGCGGCGGGCGCGTTCGGCGAAGGCGTCGGCTCCCATCCGCCCGAACATCTCGTGAGCGGTGTGCAACTGTGCGCGGGCGTCGACTCGGCGGTTACACCGGCGCAGCCATTCACCGTAGATCAGGCGGGTCCGAGCGAGGTGAACGACGATCCGGGTGCGCTCCAGTCGCTCGATGGCCTCCCGATAGTAGGTTTCGGCCACCGTGTCGTCGGCCAGCAACGCCCTGGATCGGGCCAATACACCTGCCGCCCAATCTGTTCCAGCCGCATCGGCGCGCTCTTCGAGTCGGCTCAGCGCTACCAGGGCGGCGTCGCGCTCGCCGGCGCGCACCCCGGCTTCCACCAGCTCGATGAGGCACCAGCCGAACAGGCCGAGATCCTCGTTTTCACAACCTTGCCGGGCAGCGGCGAAGGCCTCGTCGTATCGGCTCAGTCCGTTGTACAAGACGGCCGACGCATACCGGGTCAGACCGATGACCCGGCCTTCACCACGAGCGACTCCGTCAGCGGACGCGGTCTCGATCAGCATTGCCGCCTCGGCCTCCACCCCACGCAGGGCGGCAAGCAGCACCGAGTGGTACTTCACCGGTGCGTAGCCGGTCGCAGCCGTGATGGCATTGGCCTCTTCGAGCAAGACCGCCGCCGCCGCGAACTCACCGGCCTGAACGTAGGCGCCGGCGCGGTAGACCAAGGCGTGCGGAAGTACGGCCAGTGCGCCGGCATCACGGGCCAGCCGCACCGCGTGGTCAGCAAGCTGGTGCCAGGTGTGGTCGTCCCATACCTCGTGCACGGCGGATTCCTGAACGATCGGGAAGGCCTGCCAGAACCACCGCATGATGTCACCGTCGGTGCGTTCGGCCGCGGCACAGATCAGCTGCAACGCCTCGCGCAATGGCCGCACGCTCGCCGCGAGCCCCTCGGTGACCCGCAGGGTGATGCCGTCGAGCAGCACATCGACCGGCCGCGCGGGTCTGGGTCCGGTGGGGGCCTGCCGGGCGGTCCTCGCCGTCATCTGCATGCCGCCGTGCGGGCACAACCGGCCGCCGAACATCGCCGCACCCACTGCCTCCAAATAGGTTTCGCGGGCCTGCGCATCGTCGAGGGTTTCCAGTCGCTTCGCGGCGTCGAGGAGGCCGACGGCGGCGTCGGAAACCGTCGGCGCGTCCGAGTCGCCGCTGCGGCTGCGCGCGAAGGCGATCTGAGCGCGCAGTTGGACGAGCCGGGCGCGCTGCAACTCATCGAGCACCGCCGAGTCGGCGATCGTCAGCAGCTCTTCGGCGGCGTCGAAGGCCGCCGCCGCCCGTTTGGCCTGGGCAGCCGCCAAGGCGCGGGCACCCCGGCGTACCGGGTCCCCGGTCAGGGCGGTAGCCCGCTCCAGGAAGGCCGCTGCCGCGGCGACACCGCCTCTGGCCTGCGCGCGCTGCGCGGAGCGCTCGAGCCGTTCGGCCAGGGACTCGTCCGGTCCCGAGGACGCCAGGGCCAGATGCCAGGCGCGCCGGTCCGGGTCCGCATCACCGTCGGTGGCCTCGGCCAAGGCGCGATGGGCCCGGCGGCGTTCCATCAGACCCGCCGCCCGATAGGCCGCTGAACGCACCAGTGGATGACGGAACCGAACCCGAGTGCCCACCTCGATCAAACCCGCCGCTTCGGCGCCGGCCGCGGCGTCGGGGGGAAGGCCGAGTGTGGCAGCGGCCCGCATCAGCAGCGCCGCGTCACCCACCGGTTCGGCGGCGGCGGTGAGCAGCAGCTGTTGGGTGGGGGACGACAGCGCCTGGATCCGCCGCACAAAGGTCTGCTCGATCTGTCCGGTCAGCGGCCGTGCGTCCGGGCGCCCGAAGCCGCCGGCGAGTTCTTCGACCGTCAGGCCTTTGGGCAGTTCCAGCAGCGCCAGCGGGTTGCCGCGTGTCTCGGCGACGATGCGCTCGCGCACCTGGCTGTCCAACCGGCCGAGGATCACCGAATCCAGCAGCGCCCGCGCATCCCCAGCGGCGAGGCCGGACACCCGCAGCTCCGGTAACCCGGCCAGTTCGTCGTCGAGCCCGTCGCGTACCGCAAAAATCATCGCCACCGGCTCGGCGACCAGACGGCGCGCCACAAAAGCCAGTGTTTGGGCCGATACCCGGTCGATCCACTGTGCGTCGTCGACCAGGAAGAGCAGCGGCTGGCATTCGGCGGCCGCGCTGATCAGGCTCAGCACGGCCAGCCCGACCAGGAACCGGTCCGGCGCCGGGACCGGCGCGACGACCGAACGCGATGTCCAGGGCGTCGCGTTGGGGATCCGGCAGCCTGGCGATGCAGTCGAGCAGGGGCGCGCACAGTTGCTGCAACGCGGCGAAGGCGAGCTCCATCTCGGATTCCACGCCCGCCACTCGTGACATGCGGAAGCCCGAGGTGCGCTCGCTCAGGAAGTCGAGTAACGCCGTCTTGCCGATGCCGGCCTCGCCGCGCAGCACGAGGACCTGGCTTTGGCCGGACTGCGCCAGGGACGTCAGACGTTCCAGGGTCGTGCACTCTGCGCGCCGACCCCGCAAACGTAGTGCCCAATCAGTATCGGTCACGCATACCGCCGCGAGTAGGGGTCGAGGTCTGACCTTACCCACCGCGCGGAGCAATGACTTAAATCAACTGCTTGACTTAACCAGCCTGGCGCCGATTAACTCGTCGTGTGGTCAACGATCTGGCGGGCAAGGTTGCCGTCGTCACCGGTGGCGCCTCAGGTATCGGCCGCGGCCTGGTCGAGCGGTTCCTCGCCGAGGGTGCTCGGGTCGTGATCGGCGATGTTCGCGACGACCTCGGCGCAGACCTCGCCGCCGCGCTGGGTCCCGATACGTTGTTCCAGCGGGCCGACGTCTCCGATCCCGAACAGGTGGGAGCGCTGGTCGCCACCGCGGTCGACAGGTTTGGTGGGCTGAACGTCATGGTAAACAACGCCGGCGTCTCGGGGACGATGCACCGGCGCTTCCTCGACGACGACTTGGCCGACTTCCACCGCGTCATGGCGGTCAATGTCCTGGGCGTGATGGCCGGCACCCGCGATGCCGCCCGACACATGGCCGACCACGGCGGAGGATCGATCATCAACCTGACCTCGATCGGCGGCATTCAGGCCGGCGGCGGGGTGATGACGTACCGAGCGTCCAAAGCGGCGATCATCCAGTTCACCAAGTCGGCCGCAATCGAATTGGCGCACTGGGAGATTCGTGTCAATGCGATCGCTCCCGGGAACATTCCGACAGCGATATTGGCGAGCGGGGTGACGGGTATGGATCCCGACGAACTCGCCGCCTATGAGGCCAGAACTCGCCAGACGATGCGTGACGATCGACCGCTGAAGCGCGAGGGCACTCCGGACGACGTCGCCGAGGCGGCCCTGTATTTGGCCAGCGAGCGGTCGCGCTACGTCACCGGGATCGTGTTGCCGGTGGACGGGGGCACGGTCGCGGGCAAGGTGATCCGCTCCCGCAGGCAGCAGGGATAGCCCCCGGTCCGATCGGCGTCGGCCCTTCGCCGGTTGCGCTGCGCTGGAGCGGGTACCCGCGCAGTTCGTTCGTTGGCACTGGGGGGCGGCTGAGTTGACTACTTCCAAGAGCGAGGTGACCCGGGGCGCGCGCGGCCAGTTGACCGGGTCGGTGTTGCTGGTCGCGCTGGTGCCGGCTATCTCCGGCGCACTGTACGGCTACGACACCGGGATCATCTCCGGTGCCCTGCTGCGCATCACGAAAGACTTCGGCATCGCCGCGGGCTGGAAACAGGTGATTGCCGCCAGCATTCTGCTGGGCGCGGTCATCGGCGCCCTGGTGTGCAGTCGTCTCTCTGACACGCATGGCCGCAAAACGACGCTGGTGTTGCTCGCCGCGGTCTTCGTGGTCGGTGCCCTGTGGTGCGCACTGTCGCCGAACCCGGTGCTGCTGTCGGTGGGCCGGGTGGTGTTGGGTTTCGCCGTGGGCGGGGCAACGCAGACCGCGCCCATCTACGTCGCCGAGTTGGCTCCGAAAAAATACCGGGGCCGACTGGTGCTGTGTTTCCAGATCGCCATCGGGGTCGGCATTCTGATCGCGACCATTGTCGGGGCGTCCGAATCGATTCCCTGGCGCTGGTCCATCGGAATCGCCGCCGTACCCGGTGCGGTGATGCTGGGCTTACTGTTGCGCTTGCCCGAAAGCCCGCGGTGGCTGGTCAAGCGCGGTGATCGGGACGCGGCGCGGCGCATGCTGGAACGAACCCGTCCGCCTGGGTATGACGTCTCCGAAGAACTCGACGAGATGGCGCAATTGGCCCTCGAGGAACAGACGGCCACGACCCGCGGCTGGTCCGGGCTGCGCGAGCGGTGGGTACGTCCGGCACTGGTACTCGGCTGCGGCATCGCCGTTTTCACCCAACTCAGCGGCATCGAGATGATCATCTACTACTCACCAACCATCTTGACCGACAACGGGTTTGACACCGCGGTGGCGCTGCGGGTCTCGGTCGGGCTGGGCTTCAGTTATCTGCTGGCCAGCTGGTCGGCCTCGTTGTCATCGACAAGGTGGGGCGACGCCGGCTCACCCTGATCATGATTCCCGGTGCGGCGGCGAGCCTGTTCGTGCTGGGACTGCTGTTCGTCACCGGCAACAGCGGCCGCGACTCGGTGCCGTTCATCGTGGCCTGCCTCATCGTGTTCATGCTGTTCAACGCCGGCGGCCTGCAACTGATGGGATGGCTCACCGGCTCCGAGACCTATCCGCTGGCGGTGCGACCGGCCGGCGCCGCCGCGCAGTCGGCGGCCATGTGGGGCACCAACGTCGTCATCACCTTGACGCTGCTTTCCACCATCAACGCCATCGGAGTGGGGCCGTCGATGTGGCTCTATGCCCTCTTCAACGTCGGTGCTTGGCTGTTCATGTTCGTCCGGATGCCCGACCTCACCGGCAGAAGTTTGGAGGAGATCGAGCGCAAGCTCGCCGAAGGAAAGTTCCGGCCGGCCGATTTCGCACGATGAGCCGACTTTAAATCAATCGCTTGACTTAATGCCGCGGTGCGCGGTTGACTAGCCACATGACTTCGATCGGCCGCGCCGTTCGTAGCGAGCGAGCCAGTTCCACTCAGGAAGCGATCCTGGTGGCGGCCGAGCGACTGTTCGCCGAGCACGGGGTGTTCGCCGTGTCCAACAGGCAGGTCAGCGAGGCCGCGGGCCAGGGCAACAACGCGGCGGTGGGCTATCACTTCGGCACCAAAGCCGACCTGGTGCGCGCGATCGAGGAAAAGCATCGCGGCCCCGTGGAGGAACTGCGCGATCACATGGTGACCGACCTGATGTCGTCCGGCGATCGGGCCGACATGCGGGCGTGGGTGGCCTGCCTGGTCCGCCCGCTCACCGATCACCTGGCCGACTTGGGCAATCCCACCTGGTACGCCCGATTCGCCGCCCAGGCGATGACCGATCCGGCGTACTACAACATCATCGTCAAGGGCGCTCTCAGCTCGCCCTCACTGGTCCAGGTTGTCGACGGCATCAACCGCTGCCTGCCCGACTTGCCGCTCGAGGTTCGCTTCGAACGAAACATCATGGCCCGCAACCTGTTGATGCACACCTGTGCGGATCTGGAACGCGCGCTTGCCGACGGTACGTCGACACCGCGCCCGTCCTGGCGGGCCGCTGCAACCGGGCTCATCGACGCGATCGTGGGCCTGTGGCTGGCCCCGGTAACTCCGAGCGAAGACTGATTCAAAATGAAAGTCACTGTGGACCAGGACATCTGCGCCTCGTCGGGCAATTGCGTCATGAACGCCCCGGAGGTGTTCGACCAACGCGATGAAGACGGCGTCGTCGTGCTGCTCACGCCGCATCCGCCCGCCGAACAACATGAGGCTGCCCGCAAAGCCGCCGCCTTCTGCCCGGCTCTGGCAATCCATATCGAGGAGTGACCGTGTCCGACACGCTGGCCAGCACGGCCGAGACTGCTGCGGCGGTTCCCGAATATCCCATGGCCCGGGCGCCCGGGTGTCCCTTCGCGCCGCCACCGGATGTGATGGCGCTGGCCGCACAGAAACCGCTGTCCCGGGTGCGGATCTGGGATGGCAGCACACCGTGGCTGATCACCGGATACGAGGAGTGCCGCGAGCTGTTCAGCGACTCCCGCGTCAGCGTCGACGACCGGGTGCCCGGGTTCCCGCACTGGAACGCAGGCATGTTGTCCACGGTGCACAAGCGACCGCGATCGGTGTTCACCGCAGACGGTGAGGAACACACCCGGTTCCGGCGAATGTTGTCCAAGCCGTTCACATTCAAGCGCGTCGAAGGTCTGCGTCCGGGCATTCAGAAGATCACCGACGACCACATCGACGCGATGCTGGCCGGGCCGAAACCGGCCGACATCGTCACCGCGCTGGCGCTGCCGGTCCCGTCGTTGGTGATCAGCCAATTGCTCGGCGTGCCATATCAGGACGCCGAGATGTTCCAGCACCACGCCAATGTGGGGCTGGCGCGCTATGCGACCGGTGAGGACACCGTCAAAGGCGCCATGAGCCTGCACAAGTACCTGTGCCAGCTGGTCGAGGAGAAGATGGCCAATCCTTCCGAGGACGCCGTGTCGGACCTGGCCGAACGGGTCAAGGCCGGCGAACTCAGCGTCAAGGAAGCCGCCCAGTTAGGCACCGGCCTGCTGATCGCCGGGCACGAAACCACCGCGAACATGATCGGTCTGGGAGTGCTTGCGCTGCTGGAAAACCCCGACCAAGCCGCCGTACTGCGCGACGCCGAGGACCCCAAGATCGTCGCCAACGCGGTCGAGGAGCTGCTCCGCTACCTCAGCATCATCCAGAATGGCCAGCGCCGCGTCGCCTTAGAAGAAATCCACATCTCCGGAGAAACCATCCGCGCGGGCGACGGCATCATCATCGATCTGGCCCCGGCCAACTGGGATGCCCACGCTTTCACCGAACCCGAGCGGTTGTACCTGCACCGCTCGGGAGCCGAGCGCAACGTCGCGTTCGGTTACGGACGCCACCAGTGCGTCGGCCAGCAGCTCGCTCGGGCCGAGCTGCAGATCGTCTACCGCACGCTGTTGCGCCGGGTTCCCACACTGGCGCTAGCCGTCCCGGTCACCGACATCCCGTTCAAGCACGACCGCCTTGCCTACGGCGTGTACGAACTGCCGGTCACCTGGTGAGCACTTCACAAACCACCGAACCCAATGGAGGGCCCGTCATGTCAACGCAGACCAGCACCATTTCGCTCTACCCGCCGGAAGGCTTTGGTGCACCGAAGAATCGCCGCGGTCACGCCCTTGGCCGCGATGTCGGTCTGCCGGAAGGGACGGTGGTCTTCTCCGCCGACAACCACATCTCACTGGCGGACGACATCTTCTACGAACGGTTCCCAGACGACCTGAAGGACAAGGCACCGCGCATCTGGTACGAAGACGGCGCCTACCAGGTCGGCCGGAAGGGCCAGTCATTCCTGCCCGGCGACTTCAGCGCGGTGCTCATGCAGTACGACGACCTGCCCGGTGCCGCGAGCACCAACATCGAGGCGCGCATCCAGGAATTGCACGACGACGGCGTCGACAAAGAGTTGGCGTTCCCCAACGCGATCCTGGCCCTGTTCCACTACCCCGACAAAAAGCTGCGCGAATTGGCGTTCCGCATCTACAACGAATACATCGCCGAATTGCAGGAGCGCTCCGGCGGTCATTTCTACGGTGCGGGACTGATCAACTGGTGGGATCCGCAGGGCACCCGGCGGACGCTGGACGAGCTGAAGTCGCTGGGACTCAAGACCTTTCTGATGCCGCTGAATCCGGGCAAAGACGACGACGGCAACCCGATCGACTACGCGAGCACCACGATGAGCGCAGTCTGGGATGAGATCGAAGCCTCCGGCCTGCCCGTCACCCATCACATCGGTGAAACTCCGCCCAAGAGCCCGTGCGAGTTCAACAGCGTCGTGGTGGGCATGATGATCAACATCGACGGTTTCCGGGAGACGTTCTCCAAGTACATCTTCGGCGGCATCTTGGACGCACACCCGCAGCTGCGGATCGGCTGGTTCGAGGGCGGAATCAGCTGGGTGCCATGGGCTTTGCAGGACGCCGAGCATTTGGTGGCCTCCTACCAGCACATGTTCAATCGGCCGCTGCAGCACGACGTGCGGTACTACTGGGACACGCACATGAGCGCATCGTTCATGGTCGATCCGCTGGGGCTGGAGCTGATCGACCGCATCGGAGTGGACAAAGTCATGTGGTCTTCGGACTACCCGCACAACGAGAGCACCTACGGGTATTCGGAGAAGTCGCTGGCCGCCGTCGTGGACGCCGTCGGGTCGGCGAACGCGGCAAAGATCGTCAGCGGCAACATCACTGCGTTCCTGGGCTTGTAACGGTGACGACGTTCGCGCCACCCCGCGGCAGCGCCGCCGGATTGGCGATTCCCCCGACGCCCGACCTGACCAGGATGCGACGAGAGACCGGGGCCAGGTTACGCGCGGCGATGACCGAACGCGGCGTCGACGCGATGATCCTGTTGGGCAACAACGCCGTCGTCTACGCCACCGGCACCAGCTGGCCGTTGGGTGACGCCGGACTGTCACACGTGGAGCGACCCGTCGCCGTCGTGCTCGCCGACGACGACTGGCCGCATCTGTTCCTGCCGTTTCGGGAAGGCGCCGCCGACGAATCAGAGTTGCCCGCCGACCATCTGCACGGCCCGGTGTATCTAGAATTCGAGGAGGGAGTAGCGCATTTCGCCAGCTTGTTGTCGGACTTGATACCGGCCGGCGCGAGCGTGGCCGTCGACGAATACACCGGTGCCATGACGCGTACGGCCAAGCTGTTGTTTCCCAACGGCACTCCGGCCGATGCCGCCGCCATCGTCAGCGCCGCCAAGGTCGTCAAGACGCAGGACGAACTGGCGTGCATGCGCAACGCCATTCGGATCACCGACGAGGCGATGGTCGACGTGCATCAGGCACTTGCCCCGGGTATCCGCCAGATCGATTTGTCGGCCAGCTTTGTGCGCCGCGCCTTCGAATTGGGTGCCACCGCCAGCATGTTGGAGCCGATTTGGCAGGTGATGCCGCAGAGCAAGGCCGACGGCGTGTGGACCACCCACGGCGATCTGGCGCTGCCGCTGCTGACCACCGAACGGGAATTGGCCGCGGGTGACGTGCTGTGGACCGACGTCAGCATCACCTACCACGGTTACTGTTCGGACTTCGGGCGAACCTGGATTGTCGGGCAGGATCCGACGCCGCGTCAGCAGGCTCAGTTCGACAGGTGGTACGAGATCATGACCGCCGTGCTGGGCGTGGCCCGCGCCGGCGCCACCGCCGGGGACCTGGGCCGCGCGGCGATCGCGGCCAACGGCGGCACCCGGCCCTGGCTGCCGCACTTCTACCTGGGTCATGGCATCGGAGTCAACGCCGCTGAAATGCCCATGATCGGAACCGATCTGGGTGAAGAGTTCGACGAACGGTTCGTGCTGCAGCCGGGCATGGTGCTGGTGCTGGAACCCGTGGTGTGGGAAGACGGCACGGGCGGATACCGCAGTGAAGAGGTGTTGGTGATTACCGAGGATGGCTGGGAACGGTTGACGAACTACCCCTATGACCCCTATGTCCACTGAGGTCCTGCCCGACGATCGGGTGCTGCGCAGCGGGCGCAGACAACGGGCGCTGGCCCAGATGGCGGCACACGACCTCGACGTACTGGTGCTCGGCCGGCAGGCCAACGTGCGCTACGTTGCGGGTGCGCCCCAGCTGTGGGTCGCCGGGACGCGACCATTCGGTCCGGCCTGCGTATTGGTGCGCGCCACCGGTGCGGTCCATCTGCTCAGCACCTGGGATGAAGGAGTGCCCGACGACATTCCCCACGAACGTCTCTACGGCATCACCTGGAACCCGAAGAACACCATCGCGGTGCTGAAGAACATCGAAGGCGCCGAGACCGCCCGGCGCGTCGGAACCGACGCGCTGTCACCGATTTTCGCGCAGCTGCTGCCGACCGCGTTCCCCAACGCCGAACTGGTCGACGGTGAAGTCGCCATGCGGGCAGCGCGGCGGATCAAGACCGCAGCGGAGATCGACGCCCTGCGCGAGGCGATAGCGGTGGCCGAGTCGGGGTTGGCCGCCGCGGTAGCCCACCTGCGGCCCGGTGTGAGTGAGCAAGTCCTGGCCGGGGTGCTGCTGGAGGCGCTCGCTGCTGGTGGGGTGAGCACTCCGTCGAATCAGGATGTCGCATGGGTGACAGCACCCGATCACCCGTGGCGGCGCGCCACCGGCGATGGCCGCGTTCAGGCGGGTGACCTGGTGGCCTTCTCCGCCGGCGTCCTCGCCGGCGGCTACATCGCCGAGGTAGGCCGTACCTGGCCGGCGGGAGACACCGCCGCCGCCGATCTGTACCGGCGCTGGGACAGACTGTGGGACAAGCTGATTCAGGCGTGCCAGCCGGGCGCCAGCGCTGCCGACCTGCTCGCCGCCTACCAGGGCGCCGGGGAGCCGGCACCGCCGATGCCCGTGGCGCGCGGTCTCGGTATGGGCTTCGACCCGCCCGTCGTCGCCGCACAGTTACCGGAAACCGCTGCCGCAGAACGCCTGGAGCCCGGCATGGTGCTGGCCGTGACCGGCTACGTCTGGGAATCGGGAATCGGCGCGGTGTTCGGGCGGGAAGCCGTGATGATCACCGCAGACGGCGCGGAGGTGCTGACCACCAGCCCGTTCTGGCAGGCGTGAGTGCAGGAAGCGCACGCTGAACCGCCGCTGGCCGGCTACATCGTCGTCGACCTGTCCACCGGCATAGCCGGTGCCTACTGCACCAAGCTGCTCGCCGACGGCGGCGCCGACGTGATCAAAGTCGAGCCGCCAGCCGGGGACCCGCTGCGTTACTGGTCGGCCTCGGGTGCGGCCATCCGGCCCGGCGTCGACGGCGCGCTGTTCAACTTCCTGGCCGGCTCCAAACACAGCGTCGTCGCCGACCCAGCCGTCGGTGACGACATCGAGTTGGTCGACAAGCTGTTGGCCGGCGCCGACGCAGTGGTGTGGTCCCGAGGCTCCGAAGTTGCCGAATTCCAACACTTTACGCCCGACGCGATCTGCCGTCGTCACCCCCATCTCACCGTCACCGCGATCACACCGTTCGGGTTACGCGGGGCCTGGTGTGACCGTGCGGCGACCGAGTTCACCCTGCAAGCGTGGTCGGGCGGAATCGTCGGGCTGGGCAGAGGTGTGCCCGACCGCGCGCCGGTGTACATCGGCGGCCAGGTGGGGGAGTACCTGGCCGGTGCCTACGCGAGCGCTGCTACGCTCGCGTCGCGTTACCGCGCCGGCGCAGGCGAATTGGTCGATCTGTCGATGCTGGAAACACAGATCCTGTGCCTGACGTATTACCCCGTCACATACTTCGAGATGCTGGGCAGGCCGTGGCGTGATGCCCGCCGCCTCACGGTGCCGGGCGTGGCGCAGGCGCAGGACGGTCTGGTCGACTTGGGCTGCGGGACCGCGCAACAGTGGTTCGACCTGTGCGCGATGACCGGTCATCCCGAGTGGATCGACGAGGACTCACCGCTGTCGATCACCGAGTTGGCCAACGTTTACGCCGATGACATCTACCAGTGGGTGCAAAGCCACCCGGTCGACGAAATCCGCGAGCTGGCAACGGCATTTCGCATCCCCAACGCTCCGGTTGCCAACGGCGCGAACATCACCGGGCTCGATCACTTTGTGGCACGTGGTTCGTTCACCAACAATCCGCGCGACGGCTTTCAGCAACCCACCCACCCGTACCGAATGCAACCCGCGCGGCTGGGGGCGCCCGGGTGGCCGCCGAAGTTGGGCGAACACACGGCGCTGCATCAAGCCGCCACCCTGCGAATCCGCCCGAAGCCCAAGGCTTCGGAGCCTTCGGAAGCGGTGGCGCAGCTTCCGTTTGCGGGACTACGGGTGTTGGACATGACGACCTTCTGGGCGGGGCCGTGCTGCACGCACTTCCTGGCCATGCTGGGCGCCGAAGTGATTCATCTGGAATCGGCGCGACGCCCCGACGGCACGCGACTGATCGCCGGAGTGCCGGTCACCGAAGCACAGTGGTGGGAGAAGTCACCGGTGTTCTGCGCGCTCAACACCAACAAGAAGGGCCTGACGCTGGACCTGCAGAAGCCGCGTGGGCGCGAGCTGCTGCATCGGCTCATCGCGTCCTGTGACGTCATAGCGGAGAACTTCACCCCACGCGTGCTCGACCAGATCGGCCTGGATTTCGCTGCGGTACAGTCGATTCGGCCGGACGCCGTGATGTTGCGCATGCCTGGCTTCGGCCTCGACGGGCCATGGCGGGACAACCCGGCCTTCGCCTATGTCATCGAGTCCGCGGCGGGGGTCAGCTGGCTGACCGGCTACCCGGACCGGCCACCGTACGAGCCGTACTCGATCGGTGATCCCAACGCCGGCATACATGCCGTCAACGCGCTGCTGCTGGCGCTCGAGCACCGGCGCCGCACCGGTGCGGGGGTTCTGGTGGAGGCGGCCATGGTGGACGCGGCGCTCAACATTGCCGCCGAGCAGGTCATCGAATACTCGGCCTATGGTGCGCTGCTGCAGCGGGCGGGTAACCGCGGGCCGACGGCGGTACCGCAAAACCTCTATCGCACCGCGGATGTGGACGAATTCGGCCGTCTGGACAGTTGGGTGGCTATCGCTACGGCCACCGACGACCAGTGGCTGGCCCTGGCGAGTGCGCTCGGCGCACCCGCGTGGGCCGGTGACCCCGCCCTTGCCACCGCAGCCGGGCGACGCTTGCACGAGGATGACATCGACGAACAGTTGGCCGCCTGGTGTGCGCACCGCAGCGGTGACGAGATCGTCGCGACGCTGTGGGATGCCGGTGTGCCAGTTGCCAAAGTGCTGCAACCACACCGGCAGACCGAGCTCACTCAGCTCCACGCGCGCGGTTTCTTCGAAGTGCTCGATCATCCGGTCAACGGCCCGGCTAGGCTCAGCACCGTGCCGATGCGGTTCTCTGGCGGGCCATCCCGGTTTCATTCCCAGCCCGCGCCCCTGCTGGGACAGCACAATCGCGAACTCCTGACCGAGCTGGGCCTCACCGAGGCCGAGATCAGTGAGCTGGAAGCCGAGGGTGTCATCGGCCACGCTCCGGCTCTGCGGACGCCGAGCTGAAGGTTCACCCCATGCCGATCGACCCGTCCCACATCCTGCTGACCGACCGCGTCGCGGTGGTGACCGGCGGCGGATCTGGGATCGGGCGCGGGATCGCGGCCGGCCTGGCGGCCTTCGGCGCCGCGGTGGCCATCTGGGAACGTAACCCTGAGACCTGCGCGCAGGCTGCCGCCGCGCTCGGGGTTCTGGGAATCACCACCGATGTCCGAGACAGCGACCAAGTCGATGCCGCCCTGCAGCGCACCACCGCCGAACTCGGGATGCCGACGATCCTGGTCAACAACGCCGGCGGTGTATTCTCCGCCCCGTTGCTCGAGACCAGCGAAAACGGCTGGGACGCACTGTATCGGGCGAACCTGCGTCATGTGCTGCTCTGCACGCAGCGGGTGGCTCGGCAACTGGTCACCGCCAACCGGCCCGGCAGCATCATCAACCTGACGTCGATCGAGGGGGTACGCGCTGCGCCGGGTTACGCCGCCTATGCCGCGGCCAAAGCCGGCGTCATCAACTACACCAAGACCGCTGCCCTCGAGCTGGCGCCGCACGGCATCCGGATCAACGCCATAGCGCCCGACATCACCCTGACCGAGGGATTGGCGGCGCTCAGTGGCGAGGCGGGGCTGGCCGCGGTAGGCGCCGTCGTCCCGCTGGGCCGCCCCGGACACGTCGACGAAATCGCCGGTACCGCAGTGTTTCTCGCCTCAGACATGTCCACTTACCTTACTGGGCAGACGATCCACGTGGACGGCGGCACCCATGCCGCGGGCGGCTGGTATCACGACCCGCACACCGGGCACTACCGCCTCGGGCCGCCTTAGTGCTTCCAGCCCTCGGCGGCTTGTTCGTCGAAGGTGCGGTCGATGCGCTCGAACCGGCGACGGATCGACTGGCGCGCGGCGGAGTGCGGCAGTACGTAGAGCCGGTTGGCCACAATGGCGTCGGCGGTCAGTCGCGCAACGTCGTCCACCGTCATGCTGTCGTCTTGGCTGGGCAGTGAGCCGACGGCTCCCGTCGCCTCGGCGGTCGAGGCTGCTTCGGGGCCCGCGCTGCGGATGCGTTCGGAGTTGGACACCAACGGGGTCTCGATAACCATCGGGCACAACACCGACACCCCGATCCCATTGGCTTTCACCTCGCGCGCCAGTGTCTCGGCAAGGCCGACAACGCCGTATTTCGCCACACCGTAGGTGCCCAGGCCGACATTCGGTACCAGCCCGGCGAAAGAGGCGGTGAAGGCGATGTGGCCACCGGTGCCCTGCTCGAGCAGCTTGGGCAAGAACGCCTCGACCGCGTGGATGTTGCCCCACAGGTCGATGTCGATCACCCAACGCCAGTCGTCGTGGGTCATCTCGGTCAGCGGGCCCGCGATGACGACGCCGGCATTGCTGAAGACCACATCGACGTGGCCGAGCAACTCGAACGCCTCGTCGGCCAGGTGGACGACCTCGTCGAGATGACGGACATCGCACCGCACGCCGTGCGCGGTGAATCCGTCGGCGCGCAGCCGCGCCACCGCTTGCTCGAGGCTCGCCTGGTCGATGTCGGCCAGCACGACACTGGCTCCCCGGCGAGCGAACTCCGCAGCGGTGGCCAACCCGATGCCGCTGGCACCGCCGGTGATGACCGCCCCGCGACCGTCAAAACTAGACAGGAATCCGTCCATGGGACGGGACTTTATTTCAGGCAGCTACCCGCGTCGACAGGCAGGGTGACACCGGTGACGTACCGGGACTCGTCGGAAGCGAAGAACAGCACCGCATTGCTGATGTCCTCGGCGTCCACCCACGGAACCGGCAGCGTGTGAAACATCTGACAGATCGGGGCCATGTCGTCGGGTCCCGGATTCTCCAGATCGGGGCGGAACAACTTCCACGTTCCTTCGTTCATGATCATCGCGGTGCTCACGTGCGTGGGGTGCACCGAGTTCACGCGAATCATGTACTGGCCCAACTCCACTGCGAACGAGCGCATGATGCCCACCACCCCGTGCTTGGCCGCAACGTAACTGCCGCAGTGCGGGTAGGCCTTGATGCCGCCGACCGAGCTGGTCAATATGATCGATCCGCCGTTGCCGCCCGCTTTGATGTGTGGCACACCGGCTTTCACCGTCTTCCACACGCCCGACAGGTTCACGTCGATCATTTCCTGCCAGTCGTACTCGCTGGTCCTCTCCAGGGTGTCACCGCCATTGCCGATGCCCGCGTTCGCCACGATGATGTCCAGCCGGCCCAACTGCTCCACGCCGGTATCCACCGCGGACTTGAGTGCGTCGAAGTCGCGCACGTCGACTTCGGCCGTATAGATTCTGCGATTCAAGCCTTTGACCAAGTCGGCGGTCTCCGCCAAGTCCTCGGGCGTGGACGCCGGGATGGTGGTGTTCTGCACGATCGGCTTGCAGACGTCGACGGCGATGATGTCCGCGCCTTCCTGCGCCAATCGCACCGCATGGCTGCGGCCCTGCCCGCGCGCCGCCCCGGTGATGAATGCGACTTTGCCCTCTACCCGTCCAGTCATCGCTTCCTCATCTCTCCGCTCAGCTCAATACAGCCGGCATGGTCTCCCAGCCCCGCACGGTCGACGTCGGGGACAGCTTGGCGTTGGTCAGGTCGACCTCCCACTCGGGGAAGCGTTTCAGAATCTCTTCCAGCGCGATCCGCCCCTCCAAGCGGGCCAACGCCGAACCCAGGCAGTAATGGGTGCCCACGCTGAAGGTCAGGTGCTGGCGCACCTCGCGCCGGATGTCGAAAACCTCACCGTCGGGCGGGAATTGGCGGTGGTCGTGGTTGGCCGCGCCGATCAGCATCATCATGACGCTGCCCGCGGGAACCGTCTGGCCGTAGTAGGAGACGTCGCGGGTCACGTATCGCGCGACATGCGGCGCCGGCGGTTCGTAACGCAGCAACTCTTCGATGGCCTGGGGGATCAACGACTTGTCCTCGACCAGGGCACGGCGCTGATCGGGGTGCTCGGCCAATACCTTTCCGGCCCAACCGATGAGGCGGGTGGTGGTCTCGTTGCCGGCCCCGGACACCACGCTGATGTAGATGAGCAGTTCGTCGCGGGTGAGCCGGCGAACCGTTCCCGTTTCGTCCTGGAACTCGGCGTTGAGGAGTTCGGTCATGATGTCGTTGGACGGATGTTCGGCGCGCCAATCGATGAATTGGCCGAAGAACTCCCCGTTCATGATGTTTTCGTCCGAGGCATTCATCGGCTTTCCCGCCTCGGTGCGCAGATTGGCATTGGCCCGATCCCGGGCGGCCTCCTGGAATTCCTCGGGGATGCCGAGCAACATGCCGATCACCCGCATGGGCATCTGTGCGCCGAGGTCGCCGACGAAGTCGAACCGGTCGGTGCCGACCAGGGGATCCAAACTGCGAGCGCAGAATTCGCGGATCTTGGGCTCGAGTTCGTTGATCTTGCGCGGGGTGAACATCCGCGACAACAGTTTGCGATGCACGTCGTGCAGCGGCGGGTCTTCGAACAGCAGCACACCGGGTGGGATGTCGATGTTGGCCTTGATCAGTTCGAGGATCGCGCCCTTGGCGGAGCTGAAAGTCTCGTAGTCGACGATGCCGCGGTTGACGTCGGCGAAGCGGCTCAGTGCATAGAAGTCGTGTTCGGAGTTGTAGTACAGCGGCGCTTCTTCGCGCAGCCGCCGGAACATCGGATACGGGTCGGCGTTGAGCTCGACGTCATACGGGTCGAAGTAGACGTCGTTGGCTGCGCTGACTGTCACGGGTTATCGCCTTCCGCCGGAACCAGACTCTGTCATGACCATCAAGAGTGTCAACGAGAGATACATTTCAGCCATTCGAGGTTCTTAGTAACGGAGAATAGCGTTCTCGTACGCATCGCTCAATGCCGTGCGATATGCGCACTGATGTGAGTGAGGGGAATGAGGGAAATATGCGTTCGGACGGGGTCAGTTCGGAGTGGCAGCGAATCCGCGTGAGCAGAAGTCCCACACCTCGTCGGCGGTGATGGGATGCACGGTGGCATCGTCGGACCCGCCGCTGGACTGTGCGATGAACATCACCGTCTGCATGGTCATGGCCGCCACCCGTTTGGGGTTGATTTCGGGCCGCAGTAGGCCGGTCTCGCCGGCTGCTTCCATGAGTTCTGTGAGCAACGCCACCAGCGGAGCGTGCGCGACTTTCACTTCGGCCGGGTGCGTGACCAGCAGCCGCGGCGCGAAGTCGGTGAACAGGGGCCGCTTGGCGGTGGGGTCCGGACGTGAAGCCTCGTACAGCAACTCGACGGCAACCTTGAGCCGCTCGAGCGGATCGGTGTGGCTTTCGGTGGCGGCGCGGATCTGGTCGGCCGAGCGGCTCAGCGCATCCTCGAACAGCGCCAGCAGTAATTCGTGTTTGCCGTCGAACTGCAGGTAGAAGCTGCGCAGCGACTGGCGCGAGCGGTCCACGACCTCTTGGACGGTAAAGTCCGTGCTGCCCTTCTCGATGATGATCGCCTGGGCCGCGTCCAGGAACCGCTGAACCCGCTGCGCGGCCCGAAGTTTCGCGGTCTTGATGGACCGCTCGACGGCACGCTGCTTCCAGGCCGGCTCTTCGCTCGGAGTGGTCACGGGCGGCTCGGTCGATTGCCGCGAGGGGAGAACATGGTTGGACTGTACCGGAGAACGCCGTGCCATCGCTGCGCTCGACCTCCTCACGGACGATGTGTTGGAGATTGTAACTTTCTCACGGCGAGAATACTATTCTCTTACACGTGTGTTTGGGAAGCGCGATCAAGAGAGCGGAGCGTCGAGAGTTCCATGCAGCTGACTTTTGACGCCGACGTCGAGGCTTTCCGCGCCGAATTCATCGCTTTTCTCGATCAGCAGCTGCCGGCCGAGGCCGACGGGTTCGAGCGACCGCGATCGTGTTCCCACATTCCCGACTGGGCGGGTCGCTGGCAGCGCAAGTTGTTCGACAACGGCTGGCTGCTGCCGGGCAATCCGCCAGAGTTCGGCGGTCGTAACGCTTCGCTGCTGCAGCAGTACGTCCACCTCGAGGAGTTGGCGCGCCGGCGGATCTACCTGACGTTCAATCCCCAAGGCGTCGGCATCATCGCGGCCTCGTTGTTGACGTTCGGAACCCCGGAGCAGAAACAGCGTTGGGCGGTGCCGATTCTGCGCGCCGAGCTGACCGCGTCGCTGGGGATGAGCGAACCCGGTGCCGGTTCGGACTTGGCGTCGTTGAAAACCCGTGCGGTGCATGCCGGTGATCACTTCGTGGTCAACGGGCAAAAGGTGTGGACCTCGGGAGCGCATGACGCCGATGTGCTGCTGACCTTCGTGCGCACCGATCCCGACGCGCCAAAACACAAGGGCATCAGTGCGTTACTGATTCCGACGGACACCCCCGGTGTGGTACGACGGCCGTTTGCGTCGGTATGTGGTCGCGACGATGTCGATTTCAACGAGGTCTTCTTCACCGATGTGCAGGTGCCGGCCGAGAACCTGGTGGGCCCGCTCAATCGAGGCTGGCACGTCGCCACCGGGTCCCTGGGCCACGAACGCGCCATGCTGTGGAAGGACTACGCCGACTTACTGCATTACCTGACAGTCGATTTCACCCCATCGGGAGCGCTCGAGCGGGATCGCTACGCCACGTTGGTGATGGACACCCAGGCCATGCGCCTGCTCGGCACTGCCGCATTGGCCCGCGCAGCCCGCGGGGAAGAGGATGTGCCCGCGCAGTCGGTGCTGAAATTGCTGGGGTCCGAAGCCGTTCAGCGGGCCTGCGAAGACGCGCTGCATGCCGCGGGCCCGGACGGGCTGGTGCATCCGGCGTTCACCGCGCCGTTTGCTCCGTTGAATCTGGACAGCCACTACGGCAGCTGGTTCGACCGGTACGCTCGCAGCTTCGCCGGCACCATCGCCGGCGGTACCTCCGAAATCCAGCGCAACATCATCGCCGAACGAGTGCTCGGACTACCCCGCAACTAGTTCCCCCGGGTGTGGGTGACCGGACCCGCGAGGGGTGGAACTCAACCGGCTCGAGCCAGCTCGCGATTGCGTGCGTCGATAGCCTCCGCAGTGGCGGGAACCAATAGGTCCCCGCCCGCACCGGCCGTGCCCTGGGCGTAGGTGACGTGCGGGCGCTGATCACGCTCATATTGGGCGAACGCTGCGTCCAGGTCGCCGCCGTTGTCGGACAATGCTTTTGCCAGCAGCCATGTTCCGGTGATGGCCAGGCTGGTTCCGCGTCCGGACATCGGGGATGCGCAGTGGGCGGCGTCGCCCACCAGGACGACCCGTCCGCGATGCCACGATGGCATGTCGATTTGACTCACCGAGTCGAAGTACAGTTGCGGGTCGCGGCATACCGCGTCGAGCAGTGCGGGTACTTGCCACTGGCCGTGTCCGCCGAACTCGTTGGTGAGGATGCGCTTTTGCGCATCGAGATCCTGGTAGTCGTAGTCGATCCAGGATGAGCGGAAGGTCAGCACCGCCAGGGCCACGTCGCGAAAGGTGACAATGCCGGCCAAGTGCCCCGGAAAGTTGTAGATCGGATTGGCGGCACCGGTCGCACGATAGTGCGGCAAATTCGCCAGAGCGGTGTAGAAGCCGAGATGACGCAGGAATTGGCTCTCGGGGCCGAAAACAAGCCGGCGGGTGGCGGAGTGCAGGCCATCGGCGCCCACCACGAGGTCGTAGCGCGCTTGCTCGCCAGAGGCAAACAGTACGTCGACGCCGCGACCGTCATCGTGGAGTTCGGTGATGGACTCGCCGAACTTCAACGCCACGGACGGGTTGAGGGCATTGCGCAGCACGTGCGCCAGGTCTTCTCGGGGGATTTCGGTGTCGTCAGCCGTGTCGTTGATCTCGGCAAGCGGTAGTTCGGCCACCCGGTCGCCGTTGCCGTCGACGAAGCAACTGCGCTTTGTCATGTCGACCTGCCGAATCCGGATCTCATCGAGGATGCCCATCTGTCGGGCAACTGCGAGCGACTCGCCGCGGATGTCGATCGGTGATCCGTTGACTCGAAGGTGTTGTGCGCGTTCGACAATGGTGACGTCATGACGGGCGTTGCCTAGGTTGATGCCCGCGGACAGCCCGGCCATGCTCGCGCCGGAGACCAGAATGCGCATTCGACATGCCCTCTCGGAGATAGGATCCATTGTGTATCCAACGAAGGGTAACGGTCGGAATTAGGAAACGCAATGTCTCTTACGCCTGACGCCGCTCCGCAGCGTCGCCGCGGTCGCGCGCTAGAAAACGCGCTCCTGGCCGCGGCCTGGGATGAACTGAATGAGCGCGGCTACGACAACTTCACCGTCGATGGTGTCGCCGCTCGGGCCTGCACCAGTCGCGCGGTGCTGTATCGGCGCTGGCCGGGAAAGCCGGAACTGGTGCACGCCGCGTTGGTTGCCGCAATGACGAAGGATCCACTCACAGTGCCGGACACCGGCAGTCTGCGCGGTGACGTCATCGATCTGCTGCGGCAGGCGAACGGTCAACGCGGCCACCTTGCGGTCACCGTCATGACCCGGCTCGGTGGTTTCTACCGTGACACCGGCACCAACATCGCCGAACTGCGCAACACGCTTGAAGGCGAGCCCGGCGCCACCATGGACAAACTCATCGCCCGCGCTGTCGCCCGTGGCGAGATCCGGCCCGACCAGATCACCGGCCGAGTTGCACAGCTGCCCACCGATCTGCTTCGCCACGACGTACTGTTCACCCTGGCACCCCTGACCGATGAAGCCATCGAGGAGATTGTGGACGCGGTATTCTTGCCCCTCGTCCGGCTCGGCGCCGACGACAGTCGCTAGATCATCCGTCGGGTGCACACTCGAGGCGGTTAGAGCTGCGCTAGCCGAGGGGCAAAGCCCTTGTCGCGCAACGTCTTTCCCGCTTGGCTGGTGAGCTCACGGGAGCTGCCGAGCAGGCCGTCGAGGACCAGGGCGCGCTTGATGTGGTGGTGCAGCGCGTGCTCGGCGGTGAAGCCGATCCCACCCAGCACCTGCTGGCAGTGGCGAGCGGCGGTCAACGCCGCCTGACCGGCCGCCGCCTTGGCCAGTAAGCAGGTGAGGTCCTCGTCGTCCTGCGCGGCCTGCAATGTCGCTTCGGCCCCTCCGATCGCGACGAGTGTCTCGGCCAGTCGATGCCGGATCGCCTGGAAGGACGCGATCGGTCGTCCGAACTGAACGCGATCCAACGCGTGCCGGCGGGCCAGGTTCAGCATCGCCCTGCTGGTGCCCAGCAGCCACCAGCCCAGCGCGCGACGCCCGGCGGCCAGCGGTACCGGTTCACCGGCGGGCGCCCGTCGTATCGGCAAGTCATCCAGGGTGGAACCGCTCGGATCGCTGCGTTCCCAGACCACCCATGACCCGCCGGCATAGGGCAGGGCAACGGCGCCCCCCGCGGGCCGCCCGGCGGCGCTCAGCACCACATCGTTGACAATGGGCGCATGCGCACCGGTCTCCCCGAGCAGCCCGAACACCAACGGGACTGCGGCCGTAGGTATTTCGTCGAGCATGTCCAACCAGCCCAGATCGGCCAGCGCCGCGTCGAGCTTGCTACCCGAGACGCCGACCATGGTGGAGCGCAGCGATTCGGCCAGCAGGCGCAGCGACTCGTCCATGCCGCTACTCCTTCCCCAGATCCAGCAGTCGACGCGCGATGATATTGCGCTGAATCTCGGCGGTGCCGCCGTAGATGGTGGCCGCCCGCGAGTACAGATATTCCGATCGCCACTCGGTGTCGTCGAGTTCCAGCGTCCCGGGAAGCAGGTCGTGCACGCTGTCGTAGAGTCGCTGTTCGGCGGTGGCCAGCAGCACTTTGTCGATCGAGGTCTCGGGCCCCAGCCGTGCCCCGCCGGCCAGCCGGTGCTGGGTGGCCCGCGATCGGCAGCGCACCGTGTGCAACGCCAAATAGGCTGCGCCGAGCGACAAGTCGTCCTCGTCGCGGGCGTCGGCAATGAGCTGGTCGAATCGGGCATACAGGTAGGCGATGCGCTGCCAGAAGCAGGTCGAGCGTTCGTAGGGCAGCAGATCCATCGCCAGCCGCCAGCCATCGCCGGGCTGACCGAGCATCCGGTCGGACGGTATCACCACGTCGTCGTAATAGACCTCGCAGAATTCGTCGACCCCGTGCATGGTGCGCAGCGGTCGGATCGTGATGCCCGGGGTGTCCAGGTCGACGAAGAACGCCGTGATCCCGTCGTGGCCGGGCGCGGTCCGGGTGAGCAGAACGCAGCGAGTGGCGAACTGCGCGAAGCTGGTCCAGACTTTCTGGCCGTTGACGATCCAGTTGTCGCCGTCGGGCACGGCGCGAGTGGTCAGCGATGCCAGGTCGCTGCCGGATCCGGGCTCGGAGAATCCCTGACACCATTGCTCGCGACCGCACAGCAGTCGCGGGACCATCTCGGCGGCGAGTTCGGCGGGCGCGTAGTCGATCATGGTGGGAGCGAGCACTTCGACCATCGAATACGGGCCCGGTTCGGCGAGCCGGCGGCCGACCACCTCTTCGCCGACGATCGCGCGCAGCAGTGGGGGACCACCCAACCCGCCGACTCTCTCCGGCCAGCCGTAGCGCATCCAGCCGGCGTCGTAGAGTGCGGCGTGCACCCGGGCGAGTTGCCCAAGTTGGGCTTGCAGCGAGTGGTCGGGTCCCGGGGCCAGGTCAGCGCCGTCGAGCCAGGCTCGTAGGTCTGCCCGGAACTGCTCGACGTTCACGGGGCCGGGCGGCCGATGGCGTGCGGACGCCCGGAATCGTGTACGCCGCTGCGCCGGATGAAGGTCATGGCACGGGTTTTCAGTCGCCAACCTTCGGCAGTTCGCAGGTAGGTGTCGCGGTAGTAACCGATTCGCATGTCGTGCGCGGAGTGTTCGATGAAGCACAGCGGTTGGGTGCCGCTGGCGGCATCACCATCGAGTTCCACCAGCGCGGTTCCGGTGAGGAACAGGCCTTTGGGAGCGGCGGCCACGAGTTCGGGGAACCTGTCCAGGGTGTAGGTGTCGCCGAAGGCACTGTAGGTGCCGTCCGGTGTGAAGACCCCGACCAGTCCTTCGATGTCTTGCTGAGTGATGGTGACGGCGTACCGGGCCAAAAGTTGCTGTATTTCCACCAGGTCGTCAGTTCTGGTTGGCATAGACCTTGCCGCCTTTCATGACGAAGCTGACGTCGCGGGTAACCGTGATGTCATCCAATGGATTTCCCGGGACGGCGATGACGTCGGCCAGCTGGCCTGCCGCCAGGCGTCCCCGGTCGGTGACGTTGATCAATTCGGCGGCAGTGACCGTGGCCGCCCGTAACACCGCAAGCGGCGGAAGACCCCAATCAGCAAGGGTGACAAGCTCGTCGGCGTTGCGGCCATGCGGTATCGCGGGAGCATCGGTGCCCACGGCGATCTTCACACCGGCTTCGTAGGCTGCCAGTATCGAGGTGCGCGACTTCGGGAACATCTCGGCGGCCTTGGCCTGCAACGCCGGGGGAGCGTGCGAGACATCCATACCCTCGGCCAGTCGCCGCGTCGACACCAGGAACGTGCCGTGCTCGACCATCATCGCGATCGCTTCGTCGTCGACCAGGAAACCGTGTTCGATGCAGTCGATCCCGGCCGCGACCGCATGCTTGACGGCATCGGCGCCGTGGGTGTGCGCGGCGACCCGAAGTCCGCGCCGGTGCGCCTCGTCGACGATGGCCCGCAGCTCATCGTCGGAATAGTGTTGTGCACCAGGGGGACCCGTCAGCGACATGACACCGCCCGAGCAACACACCTTGATCAACTGAGCGCCGTGCTTGATCTGGTAGCGCACCGCCCGGCGAATCTCGTCGACGCCGTTGGCGATGCCTTCCTCGACCGTCAGATCCAGCACGTGCGGTGCGAACGCCGCGAACATCGTGGGGTCCAAGTGGCCGCCGGTGGGCGTGATGGCGTGGCCCGCCGGCACTATCCGCGGGCCGTCGATCCAGCCCGCGTCGATGGCGTTGCCCAGCGCGACGTCGAGCAGGTATCCACCGGTCTTGACGAACAGGCCCAGGTTGCGCACCGTCGTGAAACCGGCGCGCAAGGTGCGGCGGGCATTGCCGACCGCGCGCAGCATCCGCGTCGGCGGATCGTCCTGGACCTGGGACAGGCCTGGCTTCTCTCCGCGCCCGCCCATCAGCAGATTGACTTCCATGTCCATCAATCCGGGCAGCAGCACCTGGTCGCCCAAATCGATGATTTCGCCGTCGGTTTCGCCGCCGACACCGGCGATGCGGTCACCGTCGATGCGAAGGACACCCGGCCGGACGATCTCGCCGGCATCGACGTCGAGCAGCCCTGCCGCCTTGAGCGTCAGCACCGGTTAGATCACCGGCTCCCTGACCAATTCCACCCAGGCGGCACCGCTGTCGGGGACGCGCGGCTGTTTCCACGCCTCTATCGGAAACGAGACCATGACCAGCGACTGCATGATGTGCATGAGCGTGCGTGCGTCCTCGGGCAGATCGTCTAGTGGGTACTTGTCACAGTAAGCGATGACGTCGTTGAGGAGCGGGAACGCGACGTCGTAGAACTCTTGCATTTCGGCCATCGTGGAGGCCAGCCGCTTGGCGTACCGCTCCGGTTCGGTGGCCAGGTCCCAGCCCAGATACGGTTCGAGTGCGGCGAATTCAGCGGGTAGCGCCATTGTGCGCGTACTCCTTCACGAAGTCCCCGGTCACCTTGTGTAGATGACGGAGAAGGATTTCCTGGTCGCACAGCGGGAAGTCGCTGACGACCCTGGTGCCGATCATCGTCTGGGTCGCTTCCAACGTGTTGGCGTCCTGCAATGCATATTCCTTGAACGTCACCGCGGCCAACTCCTGGGCCAAGCGTTCCCGCGCGTTCTTGGGCGGCACGAAATACAGGCTCGTTTCGAAGATGTGCTTGTCCACGGCCGTCGGCCAATAGTGATAGGTCAAGAACCACCCGGGTTCCCAGATCAGCAGCATGAAGTTCGGGAAGAAGTGCCACGAGTCGATGCCCCACTGCTTGACCTTCTTCGGGTTGACTCCCGGCGGCAGCTGTTCCAGGTTCGCGATGACGTCCGGCTTGTCCCAGGGTCCGAACAGCCCGCTGCGGAGCACCTGATCCATCGGCTTGACCATGTTCATGTCTGCCGGCGGCGCCTGGCCACCCCACGTGGAGATCATGCCGTGCGGGCTGGCGAGCTCGTAGTGCAGTGCCTCGAAGCCGTACTTCATGATCTTGGCGGCTTCTTCCTTGGTGTACTGCCCCTGGTGCAGTACCGGCGCGTGGTAGAACTCGGCGAACGCGTCGATGAACAGCTTCCAGTTGCTGCCGACGTCGGCCCGGTAGGAATACACCTCGGTCATCTCGCCGAACGGGTAGCCCTCGATGCCCTTGGCGAGCGGCCCGAGATAGTCGACCAGCGGCTGGGCGGCCGGGTCGAAGTTGACGAAGATGAAGCCCTCCCACACCTCGCAGCGCACGCCCACCAGGCCGTAGTCGCTCTTGTCGACGTCGAAGAACTCCTCTTCCTGCTGAATGAAGGTCAGTTCACCGTCGAGGTTGTAGCGCCAGGCGTGGTACTTGCAGGTGAACTGCCGGCAGATGCCGGAGGTCTCCTGGTGCGGAAAGTCGTTCCACACCAACTTGTTTCCGCGGTGGCGGCAGACGTTGTGGAACGCCTTCACCGATCCGTCCTTGGTCTTGACGATGATCACCGACATGCCACGTCCGGCCGAGGGCAACTCCTTGGTGAAGTAGCTGCCGGTGCGCGGCAGTCTTTCGACGCGACCGACATTGAGCCAGGTGCGGCGGAAGATGGCGTCGCGCTCGGCTTCGAAGAACACCGGGTCGATCGAGTCGGTGTAATCGACGGGCGCGGTCCCGAGTTCGGGATAATTCTCTGTCCAGCTTCCGGCGGCTGGCTTCGGGAAGTGGGCCAACGTTTTCACCTTCCTTCGTGGTCTGCTTCGACCTGAACGCCAAAAGTGTTGAGGGCCATGGCCAGCATGGTGTAGGAGCCGACCGTGAAGACGTAGTCCATCCGCTGCCGGTCATCGAGCCGCTCGCCGAGGGTGGCCCAGGTCTGGTCGGACAACTCCGACTTCTCGTCTAGTTCATCGACACCGCTGATCACCGTGCGCTCGAACTCGTCGAACAGGTTGTGCGCCCCGCCCGGCTGACGCACCGCGTCGATCTCCTCGTCGGTGATGCCTTCTCGTTTGGCCAGATCGACGTGGTGGGTCCATTCGTAGGTGCAGTCCCGGCGATGCGCGACACGCAGGATGGCGAGTTCGCGCAGGCGCGGCGGCAGCGTCGAGGAGTACAGCAGGTGGAGGTTGAACTTGAGGAACGCCTTGGTCAGGGCGGGGTGGTTGACCATCGTCGCCAGCACATTGGAGGCATCCCGGGGATTACGGCGCTCTTCGGGCAACATGCCGGAAAGCGCCTGTTGGACCGACTCATCCCACTGGTCCGCGGGCAGCGGCGGCAGGCGCATCCTGCGTTGTCCTCTCGGTGAGCGAGAATCAGATTCTCATTTCCAACTAACAGACTTGCACGATTCGCTCGTCCGGTCAATGCTCACGCAGAGCGGTGCACCGCGATGCGCAGAGCGGCCGACCGGCTGACCGGTTGGGTTGCGCAATGGCGGGGCCAGGTACACGCTGGGGATGTTGATTCTCACTTCGCGAGAAGATAGTTTTCACAGTAGCGGGCGTGGCACATGAGGCGGGTTGCCCGTGTGTTTTCCGGGCCGGCGCGGCGGGTCGCGAGAGGCCAAGAGACCCGAGGGGTCAAAGCGAAAGGAACGGTCATGAACAAAGAGGACATGATCCTGATCAGCGTCGACGACCATACTGTCGAGCCGCCGAACATGTTCAAGAATCACCTGCCGTCGAAATACCTCGATGACGCACCGCGGCTGGTGCACAACCCCGATGGCTCGGACATGTGGAAGTTCCGCGACACGGTCATCCCGAACGTCGCGCTCAACGCGGTCGCGGGCCGGCCCAAGGAGGAGTACGGCATCGAGCCCACGGGTCTGGACGAGATCCGGCCGGGCTGCTACAACGTCGACGAGCGAATCAAGGACATGAACGCCGGCGGCATCCTTGCGTCGATCTGCTTCCCGTCCTTCCCGGGTTTCGCCGGTCGACTGTTCGCCACGGAGGACCACGACTTCTCCATCGCGTTGGTGCAGGCGTACAACGATTGGCACATCGAAGAGTGGTGCGGTGCCTACCCGGCGCGGTTCATCCCCATGGCGATACCGGTGATCTGGGATGCCGAGGCGTGTGCCGCCGAGGTGCGCCGGGTCGCCAAGAAGGGCGTGCACGCGCTGACCTTCACCGAGAACCCGGCCGCGATGGGTTACCCCAGCTTCCACAACGAATACTGGAACCCACTGTGGGAAGCGTTGTGCGACACCGACACTGTGATGAACGTGCACATCGGGTCCTCGGGCCGGCTGGCGATCACCGCGCCCGACGCGCCGATGGACGTGATGATCACGCTGCAGCCGATGAACATCGTGCAGGCCGCCGCGGACCTGCTGTGGTCACGGCCGATCAAGGAATACCCGGACCTGAAGATCGCGCTGTCCGAGGGTGGGACCGGTTGGATTCCCTACTTCCTCGAGCGCGCCGACCGCACCTACGAGATGCACTCCACGTGGACACACCAGGACTTCAAGGGCAAGCTGCCCAGCGAAGTCTTCCGCGACCACTTCCTGACCTGCTTCATCAGTGACAAGGTGGGTGTGGCGCTGCGCAACATGATCGGCATCGACAACATCTGCTGGGAAGCCGACTACCCGCACAGCGACTCGATGTGGCCGGGTGCCCCCGAAGAACTGTGGGACGTGCTGACGCTCAACAACGTGCCCGACGACGAGATCCACAAGATCACCCACCAGAACGCGATGCGCTGGTACTCGTTCGACCCGTTCACCCACATCACGCCGGAGCAGGCGACGGTCGGCGCACTGCGCAAGGCCGCCGAAGGACACGACGTATCGATCCGGGCACTCAGCCACCACAAGGACACCAGGTCGGGTTCGTCGTTCGCGGAATTCGCCGCCAGCGCGAAAGAGCTCACCGGCAACAAGGACTGAGGCGCTAGCGCGCCCGGCGAGCAGACGCAGAATCGCATGGCCCGAAGGGCAATCATGCGATTCTGCGTCTGCTCGCGCTGAGAGGAGGGTGGCCAGTGGAGTTTGAGCTCACCGAAGACCAGGAGCTGATTCGCCGATCAGTCGCGGAGTTGGCGCGCAGGTTCGACGACCACTACTGGATGGCCAAGGACCAGGCGCACGAGTTCCCGACCGAGTTCTACCGCGCCATAGCCGACGGCGGCTGGCTGGGCATGACGATTCCCACCGAGTACGGCGGACACGGGCTCGGCATCACCGAAGCCACGCTGCTGCTCGAAGAGGTCGCCAAATCCGGCGGCGGGATGAACGCCGCCAGCTCGATTCATCTGTCCATCTTCGGGATGCAACCGGTGGTGGTACACGGCTCCGACGAACTGAAGGCGCGCACGTTGCCGCCCGTCGCGGCGGGTGATGTGCACGTGTGCTTCGGCGTCACCGAACCCGGTGCGGGACTCGATACTTCGCGCATAACCACCTTCGCCAAGCGCGACGGTGACCGCTACGTCGTCAACGGCCGCAAGGTCTGGATCTCCAAAGCCATGGAATCGGACAAGATCCTGCTGTTGACGCGCACCCAGAGCTATGACGAGGTGACCAAGAAGACCGACGGGATGACCCTGTTCCTCACCGATCTCGACCGCAGCCGCGTCGACATCCGCCCGATCAACAAGATGGGCCGCAACGCCGTCAGCTCCAACGAGTTGTTCATCGACAATCTCGAGGTGCCGGTCGAAGACCGAATCGGCGAGGAGGGCAAGGGTTTCCAGTACATCCTCGACGGCCTGAACCCCGAGCGGATGCTGATCGCCGCCGAGGCGCTCGGTATCGGCCGCGTGGCACTGGACAAGGCGGTGCAGTACGCCAACGACCGGGAAGTGTTCGGTCGCCCGATCGGCATGAACCAGGGCATCCAGTTCCCGCTCGCCGATTCACTGGCCCGACTCGATGCCGCCGAGCTGATGTTGCGCAAGGCCACCTGGCTCTATGACAACGGCAAACCCTGTGGGAGAGAAGCCAATACGGCCAAGTACCTGTGCGCCGACGCGGGCTTCACCGCCGCCGACCGGGCATTGCAGACCCACGGGGGCATGGGCTACGCCGAGGAGTATCACGTCGCGCGCTACTTCCGCGAAGCGCGGCTGATGAAGATCGCGCCGATCAGCCAGGAGATGATCCTCAATTTCCTCGGATCGCACGCGCTGAAACTGCCGCGCAGTTACTGAAGCGCCGGACCGCGTGCAGTCCGCTACGCGAGCCGTCGTTTACTGGAGCGATGCGTGAAACAGTCATCGTCGAAGCGGTGCGTACCGCGGTAGGTAAGCGCAACGGCGGTTTGTCGTCGATGCATGCGGCGGATCTGTCCGCGGTCGTCCTCAACGAACTGCTGGAGCGCGCCGCGATCGCACCCGAGATCATCGACGACGTGATCTGGGGCTGTGTCTCGCAGGTCGGTGACCAGTCCTCCAACATCGCCCGCTACGCCGTCCTGGCCGCCGGCTGGCCGGAAAGCATCCCCGGCACCACGGTCAACCGGGCGTGTGGTTCCAGCCAGCAGGCCCTCGACTTCGCGGTACAGGCGGTGATGTCCGGTCAGCAAGACGTCGTGGTGGCCGGTGGCGTCGAGGTGATGAGTCGGGTGCCGCTCGGAGCGGCGCGGGCCACCGGGATGCCGTATGGGCCGAAAGTCCTTGACCGCTATGACGGTTTCTCGTTCAACCAGGGCCTGTCCGCGGAGATGATCGCCACGAAATGGGGTTTCTCCCGCAGCCAACTCGACGAGTACGCCGCGCGGTCCCACGAGCTGGCGGCCGCGGCCCAGGACAGCGGCGCCTTCACCGAACAGATCGTGCCCGTGTTCGTCGACGCCGCAACCGTGATCACCACCGACGAGGGTGTGCGCCGCGGCACCAGCGTCGAAAAGCTGGCCGCACTGAAGCCCGCGTTCACCGAGGACGGTGTCATCCACGCCGGCAACTCCTCGCAAATCTCCGACGGCGCCGCCGCGCTGTTGGTGACCACATCCGAATTGGCGCTCGAGCTGAATCTGGTGCCCATCGTTCGGTATCGCGCCGGCGCGGTCACCGGGGCCGACCCCGTGCTGATGCTGACCGGCCCCATCCCGGCGACCGAAAAGGTGCTGGCCAAGTCGGGCGTCGGCGTGGACGAGATCGGAGTGTTCGAAGTCAACGAGGCCTTCGCGCCGGTGCCGCTGGCGTGGCTGGCCGAAACCGGAGCCGATCCCAGCCGTCTCAATCCGCTGGGCGGTGCCATCGCACTCGGCCACCCGCTGGGCGCGTCCGGCGCGGTGCTGATGACCCGCATGGTCAACCACATGCGCGACCACGGCATTCGCTACGGCCTGCAAACCATGTGCGAAGGCGGCGGCACGGCCAACGCCACCCTGGTCGAATTGGTCGTCTGACGCCGGCTGCACAGCCCCTTGCCTCCGCCGCTCAACCAACCTACTGTTTATTCACTAGGTTGGTTCGGCCCAATGATGTGACGAGGAAACCGGTTGCCTGACGTACGGCCCTACGACTCGCTTCTGGCCAAGGGCGAGGACCGCAAGCAGCGCATCCTCACGGTCGCGCAGCGGCTGCTGTCGCGCAACGGCTGGCGGAACACCACGCTCGCCCAGATCGCCCGCGAAGCGGGGGTCACGCCGGCCGGCCTACTGCATCACTTCGAATCCAAAGAGCAGCTGCTGCATGCGGTGCTCGACGCCCGCGACCGCGACGACGACGCCCATTCCGATCGCGGCGGCGATCTGCTCGGCGAAATCGCTCAGGTCGCCGACCGCTTCACCCGGGCCCCCGAGCTGGTCGGCACCTTCACCGTGCTGCTCGTGGAGAACATCGCCCCCGACGCGGTGCTGCACGACCGTCTGGTGGCCCGGCAGCGCGATGCGGTCGAAATCGTGGCCGACGGTATCCGCCGCGGACAGGCGGCCGGCCGGTACCGCACTGATATAGACCCCGCCGTCAAGGCAGTGGAGATCCTCGCCTTCATTCACGGAATGGAAATGACATGGTTGCTCGATCCTTCGATACCGCTGACCGAAGTGTTCAAGGAGTACGCGGAGACACTGGCGCGCGACTTTTCCCCGCACCGGACGACATGAGATACCGGCTCGACGTCGTGGCGTCCAGCGTTGTCGATGTCGTCATGTTCGCCGGCGGCTGGCTGTTCGATCGGGCCATGGCGGGCTGGGACGTCACCGTGCTACTCGCCGACCACCTGACCAACCGCCCCGACGACCGCCCGCTGCACATTCTCGGGGTCAGCGCGCTGGACCTCGATTTCGCGTTGGCCACCGTGGACACGCGGCACCGCCCGCAGGCCCTGGCGGCCGCGGCGGATCTGTTCGGATGTGACCCGCGGGTGCGTCGTGGCGTGCTGCAGGCGCTCGACCACGGCGTCACGGAAGTCACGTTGTGGGGCAATACCTGGCCGGCCGAACTGGACGACAGCGTCGGGCTGGTCCAGCACCGATTGAGCATGGCGGCCCAGAAGTTCAAGGCGCAGGCGCTGGCCGCGGCCGGATGTGCGGCGAGCCCGGTCGGTCTGGTCGAACCCTTCCGCAGTGGCCTGATGGCCTGCCCGTCGGTCGCGGCAGACCTGTTGCCTGCCTGACCGACGCGTTGACGGCAGCCAGCCGCTATGGAAATCTGATACTCATATGTGAGAGGCACATTCTCACTGTTGAGATTGGAGCTTGGGATGGTGAACGAGTTCGCCGAGATGGACTTCTTCCGAGATGGCCGCCTCGTCGAAAACCCATATCCCTACTACGAGGCCCTCCGCCAGCAGTGCCCCGTCACCCGCGAAAGCCATTACGGCGTCACCATGGTGACCGGTTGGGAAGAAGCCGTCGGCGTGTTGAACGACGCCGAGACGTTCTCCTCGTGCATCTCGGTGACCGGCCCGTTTCCCGGATTTCCGGTGCCCCTAGAGGGCGACGACATCACTGAGCTGATCGAGCAGCACCGGGACAAGTTGCCGTTCAGCGACCAGTTGCCCACCCTGGACCCGCCGACGCATACCAACCACCGCTCGCTACTGATGCGACTGATCACCCCCAAGCGCCTCAAAGAGAACGAGGACGCCATGTGGGCGCTCGCCGACCAGGTCCTCGATGACTTCCTGGCGCCGGGGGAAGGCGAATTCATCAAGGGGTTCGCCGGGCCCTTCACGCTGCTGGTCATTGCGGATTTGCTGGGGGTGCCCGAGGAAGATCGCGATCAATTCGTCAAGAACATCCGGCGGCACTCCGGCGGCGGGGTGGGAGGCACCGGCAAGGAGACGCTGGCGCACAACCCACTGGAATTCCTGTACGGGACCTTCGCCGACTATGTGCGTGAGCGCCGGCGGGAACCGCGCGAGGACGTGTTGACCGGTCTGGCCACGGCAACCTTTCCGGACGGGTCCATCCCCGAGGTGGAAGACGTGGCCCGGGTGGCGTGCAACGTCTTCTCCGCCGGCCAGGAGACCACGGTGCGATTGCTGGGCGCGGCGTTACAGACCATGGCCGAGCGTCCCGACATCCAGGGCCAATTGCGCAAGGACCGCAGCCTCATCCCGAATTTCATCGAAGAGGCGCTGCGCATCGAAAGCCCGGTCAAAGGTGATTTCCGGCTGTCGCGCGTGCCGACCACGGTGGGTGGAGTGGACCTCCCGGCGGGCACCACGTTGATGATCTTGCAGGCGGCGGCCAACCGTGACCCCCGCAGGTTCACCGACCCTGACTCGTTCGATCCCGCACGCAAGAACGCGCGGCAGCACCTTTCCTTCGGCCGGGGAATTCACAGCTGCCCGGGTGCGCCGCTGGCGCGCGCCGAAACGCGGGTGGCCGTTGAACGTCTCCTGGACCGAACATCGGACATCAGGATCAACGAGAGTGTGCATGGTCCGGCGAATGACCGCCGCTACCAATACGTTCCGACCTACATCCTGCGCGGCCTGACGGAACTGCATCTGGAGTTCACGCCGGCATGAGGGTCTGGGTCGATGACCAGTGCTGCCGCGGTCATGGCATGTGCCTGACGTTGTGCCCGGAGGTCTTCACCCTGACCGACGACGGCTACGCCGAAGCGGTCAGGGCCGATGTGCCCACCGAGTACGAGGCTGCGGCGCGGGAAGCCATCGAATGCTGTCCCGAGCAGGCGATCCGGGAGGGCTGACCGGGCTACTCGGTGATCGAAATGGCCTGCCGGGGACATTGACGCACCGCATCGCGCACCAGCTCCTCGTTCTCCGGCGCGACGTCGGGCTGTAAGACGGTCAGCATGTCGTCATCCCCGAGTTCGAACACCTCCGGGGCGATGCCCATACACACGCCGTTGCTTTCGCACAGGTCCCAATCCACGTGCACTTTCATCGCAGCACCCGCACCGGTACGTTCTTCCACCCCGCGACGTTTTGCATCTGGACGCGGTTGCAGCCCGCCCAGTCCACCTCGTAGCGCGGCATGAAGTCGAGCAGCTTCTCCAGCGCGAGCACGCTTTCCATGCGGGCCAGCGCGGCGCCCAGGCAGCTGTGGATCCCGTAGCCGAAGCTCAGGTTCAGCGCTTCATGCCGATCGCGGTCGATGTTGAATTCGTCGGGATCGGTCCAGGCGGCGGGATCCCGGTTGGCGGCGCCGTTGATGAGGAACACCGGCTTACCGGCCGGAATCGTAACGCCGTGCAGTTCCACGTCTTTCGTCGAACACCTGACCTGATACTGGGACGGCGCCTCGTAGCGCAGGAGCTCTTCGACGGCCGCCGGGATCTTGCTGCGGTCGTCGAGCAGCTTTTGCCACTGCTCGGGGAAGCGCGCGAACACCACCGGCGCGTTGCCGATGAGCTTGGTCACCGTCTCCGCACCGGCGCCGCCCAATAAGGTTGCGAATCCGGCGATTTCGATGTCGTCCAGCTTGGTCGTCTGGCCGTCCTCGCGTTCGATTTCGGCCTCGATCAGTTTGGTGAACAAATCGTTGCGCGGCTCGGCGCGGCGCTGCTGCAGCAGTTCGTAGTAGAACATTCCGGTGGCGATGTTGGCTTGCATGCCTTTTTCGCCCACCTCGACCTGACCGGGTTCGCGGTGCAGTGACTCGTCGATCCATATGCGCACCTGCTGCGCATGCTCTTCGGGAACCCCGAGCATGGTGGTGATCACTTCGACCGGGAACGGCGCAGAGAATTCCTGCACCACGTCGAACCGGTCCGGATCGACCTTGCTGAGGTACTTTTCGATCTTCTCGATGACCATCTCCCGCTGGGACTGGATGGCCCGGGGCGTGAAGACCTTGTTCAGCAGGCTGCGCATGTGGCGATGGTCTGGCGGGTCCATGAAGATGATCGCGCGTTGTTCGGGCGGCTTACCCGTTCGCACCATCGACAGATCGATGCCGAACGCCGAAGAATAAGTCTCGAAGTTCTTCAGCCCAGCAGCGACATCCGCATGGCGGGTCAGCGCGTAGAAGTCGTACTCCTCGCTGTAATAGACCGGCGTCTCCTCCTGCATGCGCCGATAGGTGTCCCACGCACCGTTGAAGAAATCTTGCGAAAACGGGTCGAAGACCACCTTCGTTTCGGTCATTGAGCATCCTCCTCGACGACGGGCGAAAGCCTGGAGCCGGCCATAACGGAAAGGCTGACTGTTGGGGTAACGGTAGCTGCTTCATGACGCATCGAACAGAGCTTCATCGGCTATGTCCCATGAAGGCGAGCGCGGCGTCGGCCGCATCGAGCACCGCACCGGCTTGGACTGCGGCGTCGTCTGCGAGATCGACGAGCAGGCGAAGGTCTTTGCGCAGCAGCGCACCGGCATGTCCGGCCAACCGGTCCAGGCCGCCGATCCCGCGAATCGCGTTGAGGGCGAAGCTGTTGCCGCTGCTGCGGGACACGACTTCGCCGAGCCCGTCGGGCGCCACTCCGAGCGCATCGGCCAGCGAGAGTGTGCTGGCAGCGGTGCCCAGGTTGGCGGTGAACAGCAGATTGTTGAGCAGTTTGGTGGTCAGCCCCGAACCCAGCTCGCCCAAGTGCACCACCGAGTCCGCAAAGGTTTCGAAGACGGGACGGCAGCAGGAAACGACCTGCGCGTCACCGCCCACCATGACGAGTAGTCGGCCTTCGGCAGCGGCCGGGCCGCCGCCGCTCACCGGTGCATCGAGCACCGAAACATCCACAGCCGCGGCCTTGTTCGCGAGCTCCCGGCAGGTACGGGGGTGGACGGTGCTGTGTACCGCGATGACGCCGCCCCGTTTGATTCCCGCCAGTACTCCCTGCGGCCCGGCGGTGACTTCGTCCACATCGGAGTCACCGACCACGCACAGGCAGACCAGGTCGCTGGCGGCGGCGAGGTCGGCCGGCGAGTCGGCGAGGATCGCATCGGTGGCGGTGAAGGGCTCAAGCGTTGCCGGCCGGCGCGCCCACAGCGTCGTGGGGTAGCCGGCGTCGACGATGCGTCGCGCCATGGGCGCGCCTTGGCTGCCCAGCCCGATGAATCCGACGCGCATCAACCCGCCTCGCGATCGTCAGCCGCGGAACGACCCGTGGCGCAGGTGTCGGCGAAAGCACAGACCTTGCGGTGGTAGTCGGCGGCGCTGTGGCCCAGGCTGAGGTTATGCCCCGCATCGGGTTGCAGGTTGCTGGTGAAGCTCGCTGCGGCGGTGAACATTTCGGCGATCTCGGTCAGCGCCGTGGGGTCCGCGCGAAACACCTGATCGTGCTCACCCACGGTGAACCGCACCGGTACCCGTACCGCCGGCGCGAGCGACGGGAAGTCCTGATGCGGCCAGTTCAGCGCCATAGCGCGTTCATACGGCGGGGCGCCCGGAGCCCGGGTGAGCCCGCGCACCACGTCTGGCGGATAGAGGTGCATTGGCTCCCACAGCAATTCGCGCACCCCGGGCGGGCGATCCATCCGGCTGGCGGCATTCATGACTTCTTTGGCGGCCGGGTGATAACGCCGACCCGTCCCGCCCAATTCGAGCCCGAGCAGGTCGACGGCGTGCGGGCTGGTCGCCATGCGCAGTGCCAGCTCGCAGCCGCCGGAATGACCCAGCAGGAACAGTCCCGCCCCGCGCGGACGCTGATCCAGGATGCGGTTCACCGCGCCGAAGGCCAACTCGACGCGTTGCTCTGGATGGTCCATCGCCGCTGCGTATGCCGCCGAACTGCCGTGGCCGGGCCGGTCGAGGGCGACGACGGTGAATTTCGACGACGCGCCCAACCGCAGCAACGACAACTCCGGGTGGCCCGGACAGTCGAAATAGTTCGACATGGTGCCGCCGCCATGCAAAGCGACGATCACCGCTCGGGGTTGTTCGGCCTCGGCGATCAGGCCCGACATCGGCACGCCGTCGACGATCACCACCCGCGGGCGCACGGCCGGCGCACTCATGCGTCGGCCCGCAACAGGAGCACACCACTGGGCGTCAGCCCGCCGCTACTGACCACACCCACCCGGGCATCGGCGACTTGGCGCGCACCGGCCTCACCACGCAGTTGCGTGATGGCCTCATGCAGAAGACCCATGCCGTGGGTGCGGCCGTGGGAGAGCTGACCGCCATGGGTGTTGAGCGGCAATTGGCCGTCGCGGGCGATGTTCTTGCCGCCGTCCAGGAATTCTTTGGCCTCGCCGATGCCGCAGAATCCCAGCGCCTCGATCCACGACAGGCAGTTCATGGTGAACCCGTCATAGAGTTCGGCGACGTCGACATCAGTGGGACGCAATGAGGTTCGCGTCCACACGTGTGCGGCCTGCCCCAGCACCTGCGGTTCGTGCGTCAAAGTGCTTTGGTCCCAGTCGATCCGCTCGATGATCTGCGTTCCGACCGCCTCCACCAGCACGGGCGGCTTGGCCAGGTCACGGGCGGCGTCCACGGCGGAGACGACGACGGCGATAGCGCCGTCGCACGGCACGTCGCAGTCGTAGAGGCCGAAGGGTGTGGTGATCGGCCGGGCATCCAGGTAATCCGCCATGGTCATCGGGGACCGGTAGACGGCGGTGGGGTTCAGTTCGGCGTTGGCTCGCTGGTTGAGGGCGATCCAGCCGAGCGTCTCCTTGGTGGTTCCGTAGCGGTGAAAGTGGCGCTGGGCGTTGATCGCCAGCGTGTGGGCGGCCGACGTGGCGCCGAACGGAAACTGCCAACTGGCGGTGCGGCCCATGGAGGCGCTGATCTTGCCCTGTTTCATCAGCTCGTTGTAGGTGGCTTCCCACAGCGTGCGGAAGCACAGCACGTGGCGCGCCAAACCGCCGGCGACAGCGAGCATGGCCGCGATGACTGAGCCGCCGGGGCCGAACGTTTCCATGCCACCGTTGTGCCACGTCGGCCGAATGCCCAACGCTGCCTCCAGCGCGGTGACGCCGCCCTCGCCGAATCCGCCGAGATTGCCGCCGCCGGGATAGGTGGACAAGCCGTCGATATCGTCGAATGTCAGCCCCGCGTCGGCGATTGCCGCCTCGCACGCTTGCACCGTCAACGACAGCGGCGGTTGCATCAACCGCCGCCCGATCGGCGACATGCCGATGCCGGTCAGCGCCACCTTGTCTTCGAATTTGTCGGTGGTAAGCATGGGCCGGACGTACTCGCCGAAGCGCTCCGGTGAAATCTCATCGACCGGCAGGGGCGCAGGCGCAGTGTCGGCGGCGGGGCGAAAGAGCGGTAACCACACATCGTCGACGTGCTCGAACGCGACTTCGACGGGTTGGCCGATTTCCAGCTCGTCCGGCTCGCACTCGACGATGTTCGTCGTCAACCGGATCCGTGGATCCTCGACGATGGCCACCTGTGCGATGACATACGGCGCGGGCATCCCGGGCAGGCTGAAGCGATGGTTGACGGTGAACCCGGTCAGGGTCGCCGATCCGGACACCGCCCGCACGCCGATGTCGCGGGAGCGGCAGTACCGGCACACCGGCGCTGGCGGGTGGATCAGTGCCTGACAGTCCTGGCATTCCTGGAACCGCAACCGGCCGTCGGCGCCCGAAGTCCAGAAGAACTCGTTGTCACTGGTGATCAGGGGCAGCGGGCGTCCAGGGGCTGCTGACACGTCACCTCCGCGCAATCTGGCCTCAACTGCGAGTTGGTAGGCTCATTATGCGATTCAGAGAATCACGTTATCACCTTCGGGTAGGGACATACAGAAAATGACGGAGACGTTGGTTCACCAGAAGCCGCGCCCCGGCATAGCTGTGGTCCGGCTCAATCGTCCTGAGCGGTTGAACGCCATCAACCACGCGATGGTGGCGGAGTTCAAGGATTTGCTGGCGGCTCTGGCCACCGATGTGTCCGTCCACGCTGTCGTCCTGACCGGCACCGGGCGCGGGTTCTGTTCCGGCATCGACGTGCGGGACTTCGGAGCCGGCATGTTGGAGGCGACCGACCCCGCCATCGACCGGATGCGCTTTCAAGAGGCGATGGCGTCGATACCGCAAGCCATCCGGAATCTGCCGCAGCCGGTGATCGCGGCGGTCAACGGGCCGTGTGTCGGTGCCGGATTGGCGTTATGCCTGGCCGCGGATATCCGCATTTGCTCGACTGCAGCGACGTTCGGGAACGCCGCCATTCTGCTGGGGCTTTCCGGCGCCGAAATGGGCATGAGCTATCACCTGCCGCGCATCGTCGGCACCAGCGTTGCGGCGGACTGGATGCTCACCGGGCGCACCGTCGCGGCCGAGGAGGCGGACCGCCGTGGCCTGGTAAGCCAGCTGCTCGAACCCGAGCAACTGCTCGACCGGGCGCTGGAATTAGCGGGCGCCATAGCCGATTTGGCGCCGCTGGGGGTGCAGCTGACCAAGCGGGCGGTGCAGGTCAACACCGACGCCGCCGGGCTGGCTGCGGCACTGGAATTGGAAAACCGCAACCAGGTGATCAGTCACGCGACCGAGGAGGCCGCGGCGCGGCGCCAGAAGTGGTCGTCATAACAGGCTGAGCGCCCCAGAGGAAGGATCGACCGTGGCGTGGGACTTTTCCACCGACCCGCAGTGGGCGACGCAACTGGCCTGGGTTGAAGAGTTCGTCCGCTCCGAATGCGAGCCGGTGGACCTACTGGTCAAGGAATCCCACGATCTCAATGACCCGGTGCGCCAGGCGCTGATCCCGCCGCTGCAACGGATCGTCAAAGACCGCGGCCTGTGGGCCACCCACCTCGGACGCCACTTGGGCGGCCCGGGTTACGGCCAGCTGAAGCTGGCGTTGCTCAACGAAATTCTCGGGCGCAGCGAATGCGCGCCCATCGTATTCGGTTCGCAGGCACCCGATTCCGGCAACAGCGAGATCCTGGCGCACTACGGCACGCCGGAACTGAAGAAGCGCTACCTCGAGCCGCTGCTCGACAACCGGATCGTGTCCTGCTTCTCGATGACCGAGCCGCAGGGCGGGGCCGACCCCAAGGTGTTCACCACCAGCGCCGTACCGGACGGCGACGAATGGATCATCAACGGCGAGAAGTGGTTCTCGTCCTTCGCGCAGCTGGCGTCGTTCCTGATCGTCATGGCCGTCACCGACCCCGAAGCGCCGCCGTATGAGCGGCATTCGATGTTCGTCATCCCCGCGGAGACACCGGGTATCAACATCCTGCGTGAGGTCGGGCTGGGTTATCAGCCCCTCGGCGGCGGCCGGGAGTGCTACGTGCGCTACGAGAACGTGCGAGTGCCCGCCGACCACATGCTCGGTCCGCGCGGAGGTGCGTTCGTGGTGGCGCAGACCAGGCTGGGCGGTGGACGCATCCATCACGCAATGCGCACGGTCGGTCTGGTGCGCCGGATCTTCGACATGCTGTGCGAGCGGGCGGTCTCCCGGCACACCCAAGGGCAGCTGCTCGGTGACAAGCAACTGGTCCAGGAGATGATTGCCGACTCGTGGATGGAGATCGAAGCATTCCGGCTGCTGACGCTGCAAACCGCATGGAAGATCGACCAGCACAACGACTACAAAGCGGTCCGCGCCGACATCTCGGCAGTCAAGGCCATGATGCAGAAGGTCTTGCACGACGTCTCGGCGCGCGCGCTGCAGCTGCACGGCTCGCTGGGCACCACCCATGAAATGCCCTTTGTGCAGCACCTGGTGGAGTCGTTCGTGCTTGGTCTGGCCGACGGGCCGACGGAGGTCCACAAGACCACGTTGGCCCGCCTGTTGCTCAAGGACCGCAAACCTGCCCCGGACATGTTCCCCTCGGAGCATCTGCTGCGCCAGCGCGAGGCGGCGGAGCAGAAGTACGCCGCGCAGCTCGCGGGTATTCCGCGCGCTTAGCCGAGCAACAGCCGGGCGCGGGACAGCAAATGCCCCAACACCTCCGACATTGCTTCCAAGTCGGGATCCGGACGGCGGCGGCGACGGTTGTGCTTGACGATCAGCGACCAGGTAGCCGCCGACTTGAAGCACGCCAATGCCTGGAACCAGCCCAGGTCGGGTACCGAACGCCCGACTGCGGCTTGGTATGTGGCGGCCAGTTCGTCGGGGTGGGGCGTCTTGCCGGTATACGGTGTGGCGCGGCGATAGGTCTGCGGGTCGCTGTTGATGAGGAACCATCCCACGTCGGCGCGCGGGTCGCCCACTGACCAGATCTCCCAGTCGATCACCCCGCTGATCCGGTCGTCGACGGCCAACAGATTGCCCAGTCGGAAATCGCCGTGGACGATGGCGGCGGGCGCCGGCGCGGGCACCGATGTCTGTAAGGCGGTGGCGACCTGTCGCCAGCCCGGCACCAGCGTCGGGTCCACCGTGTCCAACGTCTTGCACCAGCGCTGTATCTCCGCGTACGTGTCGATCACCGGTTCGGTGCCCAGCCCGACGGCGGCCGGCTCGATCCGGTGCAGTGCCGCCATGACGGCCGCGGCGTTCAAAAACCGCTCGGCCACAACGTCGTTGCTTTCGGCGCAGTCGAAGTCGAACAATGGCTCGAAGGAACTGCCGACCACCAGCGACATCACGAACAGCGGTGGTTCTTCCGGTGGCCGTCCGGCGTCCTCCCAAACCACCTCCGGCACCGGCACCGCGGTCGGTCGCAGGGCCTTGATGACGCGGCACTGGCGCAACACATCGCGGTGCCCGGTGGGCGGGAGCCCGGCAGGGGCCACCTTGACCACCACCGGTTGTCCCGCTGCCTGAGCGATATAGGTGAGGCTGGATGCGCCGCCGGTCAACGGGCGAAGACCCGTGATGCGAAGCTGGGAGAGGCGGCCGCACAACTGATCAGGGTCGAGGTCGGTCAGGTCAACCAGCCGATCTCGCGCAGGAACGGTTGGGTGTGCGCGATGCGGCCGGTCAACGACTTCGGGTCACCGGTGCACAGTTCGAGTGCGGTCTGCGTGATCAACTCGATGTCTTCGGTGTCGGTCTTCGCCAGATCGAGGGTGCCCGCGCCGGGCGTCGCGACGGGATGGGACGGCGCGGCCGCGTTGACCGCGATGCCGTCGTCATACAGTTCGGCCGCAAGGCTTTTCGTCAACCGATTCAGCGCGGCCTTGACCGTCCCGTAGACACCGAAGCCCGCGCTGCGGTCGAACTCGGCGAAGGGCGGCCCATCCGGCAGGTCGCCGCCGACCGAGGTCACGTTGAGCACCCACCCGCGGCGCCGCTCACGCATGGCGGGGATGGCCAGTTGGATCAGGTGCAGCGGCGCCAGCACGTGCATCTCCGTCATCAGCCGTACCCGACGGTCCGGGAACTCGGCCAAGGGGCGCAGGAATGTGACGGCGGCGTTGTTGACCAATATGTCCGGTGCGCCGATACGGTCGACGACTGTGGCGAAAAGGCGTTCGCGCTCTTCGGGTTTGGACAAGTCGGCCGGGATCGCGGTGGCCGAGCCGCCGACGCGGGTGATCTCTTCCAGCGTTTCCTGCAGTGAGCCTTGATATTTGGGGTCGGGCTCCATCGTGCGGGCGGTGAGGGCGACCGTGGCTCCCTCGCCGGCCAGTCGCTGGGCGATGGCCTTACCCAGACCCCTGCTGGTCCCGGTCACCAGGGCTGTCAGCCCGTCACACCGCTGGGTCAACGGGTGAAGCCCCATTGTGCTTCGTTGGACTCTGTTTTCAGGTTGTCCGCAGCGTCTTCCGAACTGCCGGGTGAGGGGTGCACGACCTCGGGTCGGCGGTCACCCAGTTCGGTGATGGCATGCACCGGACAGTCCAGCAGGGCCCGCATCACGGCGTCACGGTCCTGCTGCGGCACGGTGCCGTCGCCGACGAGAGACGCGTATCCCCAGTCGTCCAGCGAAAAGTAGTCGGGCGCATGCTTGGCGCACAACCCGAAGCCGTCACAGACGGTGCGGTCCAAACGGATCTTCATGGTCAGCTCACCGCCACTGCCTCATAGGGACGATCGGTCCGGAATGCGCCGGCACCGCAATCCCGACAGCCACCGTCGAGGTGTTCGGCCACCTCATCGGGAAACTGGTCGAGCAGGGTCGCCGCCACATTGGTGGCGGCGTCAAGCGTCGCGCACGCGCCTCGCCCCCGTAACACCACCGACCAGCGGCGCATTCGCTCCAGATCTTCGGTCGTGGCGGCGAAGTCGCGCAACGCAGCGGCAACGGCGGCCATTGCCGCGGTGCCGTTGAAGCAGGACCCGCACTGCCCGGCGTTCTCGCGATCGAAGTAGGCCAGCACCGAGGCCGCCACCGCCACCGGGCAATCATCGGTGATCACCGAGATGGCGCCGCAGCCCAGGCCGCTACCGATCTTGCGCATCGTCTCGTGGTCCAGGGTGGTGTCCAGCACGCTGCGGTTGAGCAAGCCGGCGAAGTAACCGCCCATCAGCACACCGCGCACCTGGTCGGTCGAAACCCCGTGTAGTGCAAGCAACTCGGCGAACGGCAAGCCGTGCGGAAGTTCGTAGAGGACGGGTGCCCGGTTCGCGCCGGTGATGGTGGCCAGAAACGTCCCTGGCGACAGCACGGTTCCCTGCGTGCGAAATGCCGTCGCACCGTGGCGTTGTAGGTACGGCACATTGGCCAGGGTCTCGACGTTGCTCACCAGCGTGGGTCGACCGCCCACACCGGCTTCGAATGGGCGCGGCGGCTTGTCGGTCGGCTTGGCCGGTCCGCCGTTGATCGCATGGACGGCGGCGGTCTCCTCTCCGGCCACATACCCCGGCGCTACCGTCCACACCTCGACACGCAGGTCGCCCAACCTGGTTGAGTCGACTTCACCGACAGCGGCTTGGACACTGCGTGCTGCCTCGGGATCTGAGACGTACACGTACGCATGTTCGGCACCCACCACCGCCGCCGCCAGCCGCAAACCATCCAGCACCAGGTGCGGACGGTTGCGCAGCAGCCATCGGTCCTTTATGGAAGCCGGTTCTCCCTCTTCGCCGTTGGCGATGACGACGGTGCCGCCGGCGCTGCGCCCGTTGTCGCGGACCGCCCGAAGCTTCAAGCCGAGCGGAAACGCAGCACCGCCACGGCCGACGAGTCCGCCGGCTTCGACCTCGCTCAGCAATTCGTCGGCATCGCGGAGCGCCAGATAGCCGCCTTGGTCGGTATATGCCGCCAGATCTTCGCGGTGGGGGCCGTCGTGGATCAGCCTCGGCGGGCAGTCAGACCAGGTGATCGTCCGCACTGCGATGTCGGTGGCTTCCATCATCGGCCCCGCTCCTGCCCGACTACGCTGTCCCGCATGCGGACAGCGGTGGTGCGAGTCAACGTCGACCCGTCCGGTGCGCTTACCGCTGAGCAGTTACGCGAGGGCATGTCCGCCCTCCTCGGGTTGGTCGCCGCGGCCGGCGCCGGCATGGTCGAAAACGATCTTGCGTCTCGGCCGCCGGGGCGTCGCGAGGTAGAACTGCTGATCGCCGGTGACAACGCCGAATCGGCCAAGGCGACCGCAGTTGAGCTGTGTCGCAGAGCTTTTGCCGATCCTGTTGCGGGAGTCATCACGTTCGTCAGCAGGGGGACCGACGACGATGCGCGCGGTGTGCTGGCCGGGTTCGGACTCACCGGTGAAATCCTGCGCAAGCCGGGCGATGACGGCTTCGACATCGTCTATGTGACGCTGCGCGAAGAAGACCTCGAACGGGTTCCAGAAAGCCGAATCCATACGGCGTTGGAAGCCTCGCTCAACTGCGAGGTGCACATCCGCACGGTGTGAACGCATCAGCCCAAGAACTCCAGAATCGCGGGCGCGGCCTGCACCCAGGTGTCGAACATGTTGAAATGCTTGACTTTGCCGGCCGCGCGTTCTTCGCTGGCGCGCTCCCAGGCGTCCTCGGGCCAGGGCGGGTCGATCAGTTTGGAGCCCTTGATCAGGCAGCTAACCTCCAACGAGGTGCGTTTGGGATGATCCCAGTCATTCTCCCCGCCGCGAATGATCAGCGTCGGAACCTTGATCCGGTCGAACATCTCGTCCTCCACCCCCGGAATGGTCTGGCCCGGTTTGGAGACGAAGGCGTTCAGCCAGCGCAACATCACCTTGAGGAACTCGTCCTTGTCGAAGTCCAGGAATCGTTGTTTGTTGGCGGGGTTTTCTTCGATGCGTTCGCGCCACTCGGCCACCTTGATCACACCGTCCATGCCGGCTCCGCGGGCCGCGAGGATGCTGGGGACGATGTAGAAGGAGCCCAGTACGAACGTGCCGTAGATGCCGCCGACGATGTTCCACACCACCAGCTTCTCCACCAGTTCGGGGTAGAGCATCGTGGTGAGCATGGAGTCGCGGGCACCGCCGGACCCGCCGGCCAGAATGCATTTGTCGACACCGAGTGCGGCGAGCAGGCCATGCAAGGTCTCGGCGCGCATGTGCGACTCGCTTTGGCCGTAGAACTGCACGTCTGAGGCGCCGCAGTTAGGCCGGTCCCACAACAGCACGCGGTAACCGCCGTCGACGAGGGCCTCGGCAAGGGGGCGCAGCCCGGGGATGTCCTTGCTGAATCGCCCGCCCGGCGTCGCGACGATCAAATCCCCGGACTCGCCCAGGATCTCGTAGACAACGTTGCCGCCGTTCACCTCGATCGAAGACACGCGATTCTCCTGTAGTGTCACGCCATCACCAGAACGTCGTTGCCGATCACCCGAACGGGATAGGTACGGATACTCCACTCCGGCTTGACCGCGGTGGTGCCGGTCGCCAGCTCGAAACCCCATTGATGCCATGGGCAGTAGATGTATTCGAGATCTCGCACCATCACCGCATCGCCCGGGGCGCTCTCGTCGACGATGGTGCGGCCGCGGGCGCGCCCCGAACACAGTGGTCCGCCTTGGTGCGGGCAGTAGTTGGCTATGGCGTAGAAGGTGCCGTTGACGTTGTAGACGCCCACGCCGTGGCGTCCGATCGGCACCAATTTGTGTGCCCCAGGCGGGATTTCGTCGACCGTCGCAACGACATGCTCGCGACCCTGGGCGAGGCGGGGCCGCTTGGCTTCTTCGGTCAACTCAGTGAACCCGGACTTGGCCTTCGAGGACCGGCACGGTCTCCGGCAGCTTGTAGGTCGCGATGCCGTTGCGGAACATCACCGCTTCCCGGGCGGCCTTGGGTAGATGCTTGACCAGCCAGCGCGGGTCGTCGAAGGTCCAGTGCGGATAATCCGAGGAGTACAGCAGGATCTTGTCGCACTCCATCCACTCCATCGCGCGGGTCAACTCCGTCTTGTCTTCGGGGTAGTCCAGCGGCTGGGTGGTGAACTTGATGTGGTCTTTGACGTACTCCGAAGGCTTGCGCTTGATCTCCATCCAGGATTTACGCGCCTCATAGATCGCATCCATGCGCCACATCAGCGGCAGGATCCAGGTGAACGCGTGCTCGACGAACACGATGCGCAGTGTCGGGAACCGGTCGAACACACCGTCGAAGACCAGGCTCATCACCTGATTGGCGGCCAGTAGCGAGTACGTCACCATGAAGTCGTGGTTGTAGCTGGGGAAGCCCACCGGCGGTGTCGGCAGCTCGTCGAACTGGCTGCGGGACAGGTGGCAGCTGACGGTGATGTCGTGCTTGGTCGCCGCCGCCCAGATCGGGTCGTATTTCGGGTTGCCCCATGGCGGGCGCGGCTCGGCCTTGATCAGGATCTGCGCCATGTAGGGGTGCCCGGCCCAACGTTCGATCTCCCGCACGGTGGCCTCGGGGTCTTCGATGGCGGCGCAGATCGAACCGCGCCACCGCTGGTGCCAGTTGTTGTGGCTGTCCAGCCAGTGGTTGGCCTGCCAGTCGTTCAAGGCGACTGACATCGCGTGCTGAGCTTCTGGAATGCGGGCCGGATAAGCCGCGGGTTCCAGGATCGCGATGTCCGAACCGGCCTCCATGATCAGCTGACGAAACGCCATGTCGGGATCACTGCCGGGGAACTCGCCGTCCGGGGGGAAGGTGTCTACCCGCATCGCGTAGGCGTGTGCGTAGTCGGGGGCGTCGTAGTAGATCTGCTCACCCACGTTGCGGGTGAGGAAGTACTTGCTGCGCCACGGCTCCGGGATGTACTGGATGATCTCGCCGCGCTTGGGAACGGGGTGGACGTCTGAGTCGACGCACCGCACAGCGATGCGCTCGGTGGGCGTAACACGTTCCGATATGTGGGTCAGCGTCATTTCGACCTCCTCGGCCTGCCTTTGTCTACTGTGCGCCCGACTCCACGGCGATGTCTATGCCGTAGAGCTCGGCCGCGTTGCGCCAGCACAGCTTCTCGCGCTGCTCCGGGTCCAGGGCCGAGGGCAATTTGCTGACATCACCGCACTGCCAGTGCGGATAGCTGGAGCCGAACATCACCATGTCGTCCTTGCCGGTGAAGCCGAACCACTCCCCGGCGAACTCGGTGTCGCCGGGACCGTCGAGGCTGCCCTGCACGAAATACACGTGGCCGGGCAGGTAGTCGCTGGGGATGCGCGGCGCCCACGGTGTCTGTTCCAGGTGCGGCCGGCCGAAGGTGTCCATCCGCCAGATGAAGGGAGTCACGAAGTCGGCCGCGCCGTCGGCCCAGACGAACTTCAAGTCCTCGAAGCGCTCGAACACGCCTTCGGCGATCATGTTCATCAGGTGATACACGTAGTTCAGCGCCATGAAGCTGACGTACTGCTCGTAGGTGCGTGTGTTGCCGTTCGGCGTCGGGGGATAGGCGATTCCCGACCCGACCTCGATGTGAGCGGCGACCGGCAGGCGGGCCTGCGCCGCCGCCTCCCACAGCGGCCAGAACTGGGGTTTGCCGTAGAGCTCCCGGGATTGCAGCGGGACACCGATCTGGACCACGCGCGGATGATCGCGCCACTTGTCGATCTCGCGCAGGGCGCCGGCGATGTCGTCGGGATTCACTCGGATGGTGCCGCGGAACCGGTCACCGAATTCGTCGGATTCCAGCCACCGCGACACCATCATCTCGTTGTGGGCGGCATGCAACGCACTGCCCAGGTGCCGGTCGGGCATGATGCCGCGTCCCATGGGGTGCAGGATCGCGACGTCGACGCCGCGATTGGAGAACAGTTCGCTGGCAACGAATTCGGGATCTGAGCCCGGATATTGGCGGTCGGGCCCCTTGGTGTTCGGGGCATACTCGCCGCCGGGCGCGCCGTACCAGTCCATTTCGTAGTCCGGGAAACCGCGGCTCTTGAACGGCTCGCGAAGGAAGGAGCGCAGGTCTTTGTTGGATGGGAAGAAGATGTGCACGCTGGCGTCGATGAGTGGCGTGCGCGCCCCGTCGGCGTGTTCGATCACCAGAGCCACCCTTCAGCCGCGGCAGCATTCATGACCCCAAGCCGGCCATATGATAGACAACCTAACATTTCGCCTGTGGGCCCATCAACGGATTTCCGGTAAGCATTTCGGTTAGTCATCTGTCCTGGTAACGGCTGTTTTCGCCGGTTGGCGTAAGTCTAGTTCTTCATTGCGGATAATAACATTCTCTGGTCCTGGTGTAAGTCACTGGATTGCGTCGCCCGGTGGCGTGTGGGGAGGTTCGGGCGATGAGGTGGAGTTGCCCGGGCTATGGGTCGCCGAGTTCGGCGAAGATCTCACCGGCGGCGCGAAAGCTGTCGACCGCGGCCGGCACGCCGGCGTAGACGGCCACCTGCAGGAAGACCTCGCGGATCTCCTCGCGCGTGACGCCGTTGGTCAACGCGGCCCTGATGTGCGTCCGCAGTTCGTGTGGCCGGTTGAGTACCGAGGTCATGGCCAGGTTCAGCATGCTGCGGGTCTTGCGGGTCAGGCCGTCGCGCCCCCACACCGCGCCCCAGCAGTACTCGGTGACGAGATCTTGCAGGGGCGCGGTGAAGTCATCGGCTTCGGCGAGTGCCTTGTCGACGTAGTCCTTCCCGAGGACCTCCGAGCGAATCTGGCGGCCACGCTCATATGTCTCGCTGTCCAATGCCGTACTCCTTCGTGATGAACCCACTAGCGAGCAGCTTAGGGTCCAACCGGCGCACAGCCGCAGGCCAATTCGATGAGCGGCGAATCAGTCTGTGCGGCAGCAAAAGTGCGGCCGGGTCTGCAGGCGGTAGCGCCTAATTGCAGATCGAGAGGACGATCCGTCCGCCGCCGAGTAGGGACACGGCGTGCGCTTCGGCGGCGCTGGGCGTCAGCCCTGCGCCCCCGTGGTAAGTCACACCATCATGGGCGACTGCGCCGCATTTGGTGAAGGTAGTGACTACGGTGCAGGTCTGCGCACCGCACCGCTGCAGCGCCTGTTGCTGTGCCAGCAGTTTCGACTTGGAGCGCCGGGCGATGCCCAGCGAGCCGTCGTGGCTGTAGGCGATCGCGCCGTAGTGGGTGAGCAAGGGGGGCAGATTCGTAGGCTCGTGGGTCTGCAGATGGGCCGGCGCATTGGTGATCGCCGATGTATAGGGATGGGAATAGGCGGAAGCCGTCGGCGTGAACGCCATGCCAACCGCAGTGACCACACTCCCGACTGCCAGTGCGACGCGACGTCGTTGTCGTGCCGTCATGTTAGCGACTCCCTTCTCTCGAGCAGTGACCGGCGAACGCGTGTGAGCACATGTTTACAAATGTGAAATATCTACGCCCTATAATACCGGCACTCGTCGCCTGTCGGATTGTGTTACGGAAGGGTTCTGGGTGACACTGCCCGATCTCGTTCTGGTGCACGGTGGTGCGCACGCCGGTGACTGCTGGGACTTGGTCGTCAGCGAATTGTCCTGGCAGGAGCCAAGATTGCGGGTGTTGGCAGTGGACCTGCCCGGCCGCGGCCGCAATGCCGAGCCAAGAGCGACGCTCGGGGAGTGGGTCGCCTCGGCGGTCGCCGAGGTCGAGCAGGCGTCGTTCGGTGAGGTCGTCGTCGTCGGGCATTCGATGGGCGGTCTGGTGGTTCCCGGCATCGTCGCTCGGTTGGGTGCCGCCAGGGTGCGCGAGATGATCCTCGCCGCGGCATTCGTGCCTCCGCAGGGATCGGCGGTAGTGGAGACTCTCCGAGGGCCGCTCGCACCGTTGGCCCGGGCGGGACCCTGGATACAGAGGCTCGACCGGTCCGGCAGATCGGTCGCCATGCCCAGCAGTGCGGCCCGGTGGGCGTTCTGGAATTCCATGCCGGCCGAACGGCGCAAGTTCGCTCGGTCCCGACTGTATCCGGAGAGCGCGGCGGTGATCATCGAGCGAGTCGACCGTCGCGGTCTGCCCAGCGAAGTCCCGCGGACCTGGATCATGACCCTGCGGGACCGGGCGCTCTCGCCGGCGCAGCAGCAACGCTGCATCGCCGCACTGGGTGGCGTCGACACGATGATCTGCCTCGATACCTGCCACGACCTCATGTACAGCGAACCGCGCCGGCTGGCGGCAGTCCTGGCCGAACGTTGCCGGACCCGGTCGAAAGCTGACTGAAAGACCCAGCGCGACAGCGGCTTCCACGCCCGGCGGGGCAGCGACGCCGCGGCCGCCGACTTTACAGAGAAACGGAACGGTGTCACGCTGCCACCATGACCGGTCCAAGCGACGACGTCTGGGAAGTCATGTCGACCGCCCGCACCATCCGCCGGTTCACCGACGAGCCGGTCGATGACGCCACGCTGAAACGGTGCCTGGACGCGGCCCGGTGGGCGCCTTCGGGCGCCAACGCACAAGGCTGGCGCTTCGTCGTGCTGCGCTCGCCGGCGCAGCGGGCCGTCGTCGCCAAAGCCGCGGCCCAAGCCCTGCAGGTCATCGAACCGGTTTACGGAATGAGCCGGCCCGCCCCCGAAGACAACAGCCGCCGCGCCCAGAACAACCGAGCGACCTACGAATTGCACGACAGGGCAGGGGAATTCACCTCAGTGCTGTTTGCGCAGATTCATTACCCGACCGCCTCCCAACTCCTGCTGGGCGGGTCGATCTTTCCGGCCATGCAGAACTTCTTGCTGGCGGCCCGTGCTCAGGGCCTTGGTGCCTGCATGACCAGCTGGGCGTCCTATGGCGGCGAGCAATTGCTGCGCGACGCCGTCGGCGTGCCCGGCGAGTGGATGCTGGCCGGACACATCGTCGTGGGCTGGCCGAAGGGCAAGCACGGCCCCCTGCGGCGTCGTTCCCTCGCCGAGGCGGTGAACCTCGACCACTGGGACCATCCCGCCCAGGATCTACTCAGCTGATCGGGCGGCGAAGAACTGCGCAGCCTTGCGGATGGATTCGGCGACGGGTTCGGGTCGCCACCCGAGTTCCCGTTCGGCCTTGCTGTGATCCAGCGGCGACATCAGCTCCGCCATGCGGGCACCGACATAGGCAAACGGTAGGTCGCGGTCGAGCACCGCGGCGGCGAGGTCGTTGACCCGGGCGGCGCCGCGCAGGACGGTCATCGGAATCGGAATGCGGGGTGGTCGCCGTCCGACGGCGCGGGCGGCAATCTCGTGCAACTCGCGGCTGCTCACATACCGGTCCGAGACGATGTAGCGGTGACCGTCGCGGCCCTTGTCGGCCGCCAGAAGCATTGCCCGGGCAGCGTCCTCGATGCCGACTACTTCCGAGGAGAAACCCAGGTAAAAGGGAAAGCGGCCGTTGGCAACGCGCGCCAGGAGTCCGCCGTGCGGCGTCGGTGCCCAGTCCCCGGGCCCGTAGGTGGTCGAGATGCACATCGCGACCGCAGGCAGTCCCCGCTCATGGGCGTACTGCAGCACCAGGTTCTCGGCGGCAACCCGGGATTCAATGTAAGGGCCGCCGTCGTTCCAGTTGTGCGGATCTTCCTCGGTGACCGGCCGGTGGTCGCTGATCGCGAGGGTCCCGGTGCTGCTGGTGAAGACGAATTTCCGGAGGTCGGCGCCCAGCGCCGCGTCGAGGACATGACGTAGGCCCTCGACATTGGTGGCAAACAGCGGCGCCGGGTCGCGCAGCCACATCCGGGCGTCGACCACGCAGTAGTAGACGACGTCACATCCGGCCATGGCGTTGCGCAGGGCGGCATCGTCGAAGATGTCGCCGTAGCAGCGTTCGACGGGTAAGTCCTCGAATCCCTTTGTCGAACTGGTCTTTCGGATCATGACCCGCACATCCTCGCCGGCCGCGACCAGTTGTCGGGTGACGTGTGAGCCGAGGAAGCCGCTGGCGCCGATGACGAGCTTTTTCATTTGCTGACCATCTCCACAAGCATGTCGGGTCCGTACTTGGCGCGCAGAAACGTCCACGGGTAGGCGTACGGACCGCGGTGTTCCCTCCGGCGCTGCAGTGCGAAGACAGCTCGCAGCGCCGGACGGATGACCGGCCCAAAGGCTCGGAGTGCGATCCGGCGCCGGCCCATCGATTCGGCCACCCAGGCGACGGTATCGGCCCAGTCGTGTTGCTGATAATCAAGCAGCGCTTGTGATTCCGTGGTGTCGAACCAGCCGGTGAAGGCCCACCCGCGATCGTCGTCGGGGTCACCGGGCAAGCCCATGGCGGGTCCGAGGCGGCCGATCCCGATCGCGGCCATGACGTCGTCTTGCAGGTCACCCATGAGGCGCAGGCAGCTGCCGTTGCCGGCGATCACCAGCACCTTGCCGTTGACGGCGTCACGGCGCTCCACCGCGTTGGCGAAGGCCAGCGCGACGTCGCGGGCGTCGGTCGCGTGCATGCGGTTGTCGATCGGTGTCGCGCGTACCAGGAGCAGGTAGTCGGCATCGAATGTGGCAGCACCGTCGGGTGAGACGATCGCCGCCAGACGCAGAACAGTATGCGGCAGAGCGCTTTCGGTGACCACGGCTTCGGCGAGGACCTTGTCCTGGCCGTACTGGTCGATGGGGTTGACCGGCGTGTCGGCGGTGATCCGTTCGGGGTGCCGGTGCGGGTTGCGGGAGCCATAGACCGCAGCGCTCGAGGCGAACACGAACAGCGGCGGATCGGTCAACCGCTGCGCGGCCGCTACCAGGGTCTGGGTGCCCTCGACGTTGACCCGGCGGGCCAGCACGGGGTTGCGGTACGAGGGCGGCGCGACGATCGCCGCGAGGTGCACGATCTCCGTCGGCCGGTGTCGGTGCACCACCTTCCCAACCGCATCGGCATCGAGCAGATCGGTGTAGGCCGCAACGAGTTCGCCCGGCGGCGAATCGGCCCTCAGGGCCGCAACGGCCGCGTCCGCGGCGGCTCCGGGCAGGTCCATCGCGATGACGGTGTGGCCGCGGCGCAGCAACAGCTCCGCACAGCGCCTGCCGACCTGCCCGAAGGCGCCGGTGACGAGCACGGTTCGACTCACTTGAGTGCTCACTTGCCGAACCTGCGTGCCAGCGCCACCCCGGCTGAGCGCATGCGCGGTGAGATGTGCACGCTCACAAGCAGATTGAAGACGTCTTCACGCAACCGGGTCAGGGTGGAGGATTTGATCAGCCACTGGCCGTCCACTTTCTGGTAGGTCTCGTGGTAGTGGCCACGGCCGTTGAGGTTGACGGCGGGACCCAACCGCACCACGTCCTCGAGCGCCCAGATCCCCGTCGCGGTGGTCGGCGAGGTCAGCGTGATCTCCGGCGCATGCACTTGATGGGCGGTGGGTTGGGAGGCCTTGCCCAGGGAGGAGCGGACGAACGCCACGAATTCGTCGGCGCCGGTGATCTGTTTCCCGCCGGCCGGGGTGGTGTCGCTGACGAAGTCGTCGGTGAACAGCTGACGCCAGTCATCCCAGCGTTTGGTGTCCAGGTAACGGCAGTACCGGGCTTTCAACTGCTTGATCGCCTCGATCTCGAGCAGGGTCGTTGCGGCATCCGGCATTTGCGACCTCCGCCATGATCGGGCTGCACTTCATAACCAGATAGTGAGATTACTACTTGCAGATCAGAGAATGTTATTCTCGCATAGCCGGTGAGGACAGGAGGCGGCGCGGATGCTGTTGGAGTTCGATGCTGATCAGCGCCTGTGGCAGCAGACGGTGCAGGACGTGGTCGCCAAGCAGTGCCCGCCCTCTTTGGTGCGCAGCGTCGCCGAGGACGGAACCGACCCGACGCCGCTGTGGAAGTGCTATGTGGACCAGGGCTGGACCGAGCTCAACGACCAGGCCGACGCGGTCGAGTTGGCCATCGTGCTAGAGGAACTGGGTCATGCCACCGACCCCACCCCGTTTCTGGCGACCATGAGCCAGTTCGCTCCGCTGGCAGGGGACCGGTTCGACGCGCACCAGTCGGGCACCGCAGTCTACGGAGGTGTGTCGGCGCACCGCGACCCCGACGGCTGGGTGCTCGACGGCACGGCACGCCATGTCCTCGACGGTGATCGGGTCGATCAGTTGGCGGTGGTCACCGAGGCGGGTGTGTTCCTCGTCGAGGCAGGTCAGGTGTCGGCCCGGCGTGAATCGGTGTTCGACCCGGTGCTGCATGTCGCCGACCTGTCCTTCCGCGAGGTTCGGGTACCCGACGGTGCCCGGCTCACCGTCGACGCCGATCGGGCACGTCACATGGCGTTGACCGGTATGGCGCTGACGATGGTGGGGGCGTGCCAGCGCATCCTCGATCTGGTCCTCGAGCACGTGCGCAGCCGTCAGCAGTTCGGTGTGCCTATCGGTTCCTTTCAAGCGGTTCAGCACAAGGCCGCCGACATGCACGTCGCCGTGCAACGGGCCCGCGCATTGGCATACTTCGCAGCGTTGACCATCGCCGCCGACGATCCGCGCCGCAGGTTGGCCGCCGCGATGGCCAAAGCTGCTGCGGGAGAATGCCAGTCGCTGGTCTTCCGCCATGGCCTGCAACTGCACGGTGCCATGGGGTTCACCTGGGAGAACGATCTGCAATTTGCGCTCAAGCGCGCCAAAGCGGGTGAGCTGATGCTCGGCGGCGCGGCGCAGCATCGAGCGCAGATCGCCGAGGAGTACCGTGCAGCTGACTTTTGATTCCGATGTCGAGGAGTTCCGGGCCGAGTTCTCGGCATTTCTCGACGAGAATCTGCCTCCGCCAAGCGAAACCCTCGAGCGGCCCCGTTCGGTCTCCCATATGCCGCAGTGGGCGCGCCGCTGGCAGCGGTTGCTGTTCGACAATGGTTGGCTGCTGCCCGGTCAGCCGCCCGAATTCGGCGGACGCAACGCGACAGTGGTTCAGCAATTCGTCCATCTGGAAGAGCTATGCCGGCGCAGGATCTATCACAGCTTCAATCCCCAAGGTGTGAATATCGTTGCCGCATCGCTATTGTCGTTCGGCAGTGACGAGCAGAAGCAGCGCTGGGCGGTGCCCATCCTGCGGGCCGAGATGACCGCCTCCCTGGGCATGAGCGAGCCCAGCGCCGGATCGGATCTGGCGTCGCTGCGTACCCGGGCGGTCCTAGACGGCGACCACTTCGTGGTCAACGGGCAGAAAGTCTGGACCTCGGGTGCCCATGACGCCGACGTCCTGCTGACCTTTGTGCGCACCGATCCCGACGCGCCCAAGCACAAGGGCATCAGTGTGCTGCTGATCCCCACCGCCACCGAAGGCGTTGTGCGGCGGCCCTTTCCGTCCATCTGTTCTGCCGATGACCTGGACTTCAATGAGGTGTTCTTCACCGACGTGAGGGTGCCCAAGGAGAACCTGGTCGGTGAGCTCAATCAGGGCTGGCGGGTGGCCAACGGGTCACTGGGGCATGAGCGCACCATGATGTGGCTCGGCTTCGCCGACCGGCTGGACAACATGATCGACGACTTCCAGCCCAGGACGGCGCTGGAGCGCGACCACTACGCGACCACCATCATGGACAAACAGGCCTTGCGACTGCTGGGTTCGGTGGCTTTGGCGCGTGCGGCCCGCGGTGAAGACGACGTGGCCGCGATCTCGGTGCTCAAGCTGCTCGGCTCCGAAGCCGAATTACGCGCCAGCGAGCAGGCTTTGGCGGCGGCCGGTCCCGACGGGCTCATTCAGCCGGCGCTGACCGGACCTTACGCGCACATGAACCTGGACCATTACTTCGCCAGCTGGTTCGAGCGGTACGCCCGTAGCTTCTCGGGCACCATCGCCGGCGGCACCTCGGAGATTCAGCGCAACATCATCGCCCAACGGGTGCTGGGTCTCCCGCGCGGCTGATTTCCTCTCGCGAGCAGACGCAGAATCGCACGATATCTCGCTGTGTAATGCGATTCTGCGTCTGCTCGGCGACCGGGGCCTAGTCGATGACCGCGGCTTCGCGGCGCTCGGTGACCGGCCTGGCCAATTCCTGCTCGTCGCAGATGCGTTGCAGCTTGTCGAGTGTCGCGTCCAGGCCCGCGCCGACGCGAGGGCCCGGGGTGAAGGTCGCGGGCAGCTTGCGCATGCCCTGGATGACCCCGATGGTCTCGTAATGCACCGCACCGCCGGGCACACAGGTGTAGTCGGGCATCCGATCGAGCACCGCCGTGAGCATGGACTTGAACACGGTACGGGCCACGTTGGAGCCGATGCAGCGATGCACGCCGATCCCGAAACTGAAGTGCCGATTGCCTTTTCGGTCCAGAACGATCTCGTCGGGGTCGTGGAACACCGACGGGTCCCGGTTGGCCATGGCCCAGGAAATCCACAGCCGCTCGCCCTCCTTGAACTGGGTACCGTCCAGTTCCACATCGTCGGCAAAGGTCCTGCCGTCGCCGGGCGCGGGGGTGAAGTAGCGCAGGAACTCCTCGGTGGCCGGATCGAGCAGGGTATCGAGGTGTTGGTGCAGACGCCGGCGCTCCTCGGGATTGTCCGAGAGCCACTCCAGCGCATGGGCGGTCAGCGCGGTTGTGGTGTCGAAACCGCCGCCGATGACCAGACCTAGATTGCCGAGTATTTCCAGATCGGGAGCCGGCTCACCGTCGATGCGCATCTGCAGCAGAGCATTGACGATCCCCGGTCGCGGGTTGTTGCGAATCTCGATCATGGTGTTGACCATGTCGAGGCCCATCTGCCGGTGCATCTCGGTGACGCGCTCGATGTCGGGGGAGTGTTCGGGGGTGTACACCGCGGCGTGGACGGGCTCGCTGTACATGTTCCACTTCTTCAACGGGATGCCCAGCATCGCCAGCGTCAGTACCGCGGGCACGATGTTGGCCAGGTCGTCGACGAAGTCGATGGTGCCGCCCTCGATCTTCTCGTCCAGGCAGGCGCGGGTCACCTCGTCGATGAACGGTTCCCAGCGCTTGACTGCGGCCGGGGACAGGTACGGGTTGAGCACGGTGCGGTAGATGCGGTGTTCGGGGTCGTCCATCTCCAGGATGCCGCCGCGGACGACGCTGACGCGGCTGGCCGTAGGAATCGAAATCCCTTTGTAGCCACGGCGTTCCCCGTGGATGTCGTGGTCGTTGGAGACGACTGGGCAGCGGGCGAGTTCGAAGACTTCGTGACTGCCCGCGGCGACCCAGTGGCCGCCGTAGGTGTCGCTCCACGCCATCGGACACTTGGCGTGCATCTCCTCGGTGACCTTTTTGAACTGGGCGCGGTATTCCGGGGAGTGCCGATCGAAGTGGTAGCGGTTCTTCTTGCGGTCGCTGTCACTGACGACGTCGTCCACACTCAACGTGCTGTCTCCCTTGATCTTCAGTCGGTCAGGATGATGGCCTGCTCCGGGCAGGATTGGGCGGCTTCGCGCACCTGGTCCAGCTGGTCTTCGGGTACCACCTCGCTGACCGCCGAGGCGCTGCCGTCGATGTCACTGAGCGCAAAGGAGTCCGGAGCAATCATCGAACACAGGGTGTGGCCCTGACAGCGTTCCGCATCGACCCAGACCTTCACAGTGCCTCCTTACTACTTAGGTGTTCCGGCCGCCGTTGACACCCAGAATCTGCCCGGTGATGTAGCCGGCTTCTTCGGAGATGAGGAAGGCGCACGCGGCGGCGATGTCTTCTGGCTTGCCCATGCGGCGCACCGGCGTTCGCGCGATGTTCTGTTCGATGTCGCCCAGGAAGCCCTGAGCCGCGGCATTGCGCAGCATCGGCGTGTCGATGAAACCGGGCGGCACGGCATTGACAGTGATACCGCTGGGCCCATATTCCAGTGCCAGCGACTTCGTCAATCCGTTGACCGCGGACTTGGCCGCCACGTAGTGCGACATGTAAGAGGTGCCCGAGTGGGTGCTGGACGAAGAGATGTTGACGATCCGTCCCCACCCGGCCTCCAGCATGTCGGGCAGGACCGCCTGAATCGTGTGGAAGACCCCGTTGAGGTTGACGTCGATGACGCGCTGCCACTCCTCGAAGGCGATGTTGGTGAAGCGCTTGAATCCGTCGAGGCCCGCGGCGTTGACCAGAACCGTCACCGGTCCCAGTCGGTCGCGAATGGCCGACAAGGCCGTGTCCACCTGGGCACGGTCGGTGACATCGGCAGTGAATCCGAGATCGTCGTCGCACGGCCGCAGGTCCATGGTGGCCACGTTCAGGCCATCGGCTCGCAGACGGCGCACAATAGCCAGCCCGATGCCGGAACCGCCACCGGTGACGACGGCAGTCTTCACTGCATAACCTCCGGTGAAAGCCTGTCCGTCTCAATCACAAAGAATCTCCCTTACAAATTAGGAGAATATTACTCTCCGGATTGAACGGGGTGCAACCAGTTCCCAAACCCGGCGCAGCCTGCGACAAGACCGATAGTCTCTCTAGCGCTAAGCGATTGCTTAGCTGGTCGACGGTGGGATCGAGCCCTCGAACTTTCTTGAATTCTCAGCCTTCGAATGTAGGATTCGCCGGGGATGAGAATGAAATTATCGTGATCGGCACCACATCAGCTGCAGATCAGGGGGCCTTGACCATGCCAGCGCAGTCGACGGCGGAGACCGTCTCACGACCGGTCGGGGGCGGTGCCGGTGCGCCGTCGCAGGCCGATCGGCGACTTCTGATCGACGGTCGGCTGACGACATGCGGGACGACTTTCGCATCGATCAACCCCGCGACCGGCGAGGTGGTGGGGAACGCCCCCGACGCGGGCGCCGAGGAGGCGCAGGCCGCGATCGCTGCGGCCCGGCGCGCGTTCGATGCGACGACCTGGCCGACCGACGTCGCGTTCCGGATTCGTTGTCTGAACCAGCTGCACCAGGCGTTGACGGAACATGCCGAGGAGTTGCGTGCGCTCACCATCGCCGAAGTCGGTGCCACCCGCGCATTGACGCACGGCGCCCAGCTGGACGAGCCGATCGCCATCGTGGGTTTCTATGCCGACTTGCTCGGCAACTTCGAGTTCTCCGAAGACCTGGGCGAGAAAGAATCTCGCGGCATGCGCCACCACCGGTGGGTGGAAAAAGAAGCGGCCGGGGTGGTGGCCGCCATCATCGCCTACAACTACCCGAACCAACTCGCGCTGGCCAAGCTGGCTCCGGCGCTGGCCGCCGGCTGCACGGTGGTGCTCAAAGGTGCTCCCGACACACCTCTGGTCACGCTGGCGTTGGGCGAGTTGATCGCTAAGCACACCGACATTCCCGCCGGCGTGGTGAACGTCTTGAGTTCCTCGGATCCCGAAGTCGGAGCCGCGCTCACCACCAGCCCGGACGTCGACGTCGTCACCTTCACCGGCTCGACTGCCGTCGGGCGCAAGATCATGGCGGCAGCCAGCCAGACCGTCAAGCGCGTGTTCCTGGAGCTGGGCGGCAAGTCGGCGGTCATCATGCTCGACGACGCCGACTTCGCCGGCGCCGGCATGTTCGCGGCGTTCAGCATGGTCACCCATGCGGGCCAGGGTTGTGCCTTGACGTCGCGGCTGCTGGTACCCAAGAAACACCACGACGAAATTGTCGAGCTCATCGCGGAGAACTTCGCCAAGGTGCGCCACGGCGACCCGGCGGACCCGAAAATTTATATGGGCCCGCTCATCAACGAACGTCAACGCGACAAGGTCGACGGCATGGTGCAGCGCGCCGTCGCCGCCGGGGCCACGCTGGTCACCGGCGGTAAGCGGGTGGACCCGGGCTACTTCTATGCACCCACCTTGCTGACGAATGTGGATCCCGACAGCGAGATCGCGCAAGAGGAGGTGTTCGGACCGGTGCTCGTCGTCATCGCGTACGACGATGACGACGACGCGGTGCGCATCGCCAACAACTCGATCTACGGCTTGGCCGGTGCGGTGTTCAGTCGCGACCAGGACCGGGCGCTGGCAGTGGCACGGCGCATCCGCGCCGGATCCTTCTCCATCAACGGCGGCAACTACTTCGGCGCGGACAGCCCGTTCGGCGGCTTCAAGCAGTCCGGGGTGGGACGCGAGATGGGAGCCGCCGGACTCGAAGAGTTCTTGGAACTCAAGACATATGCGGTTCCAGTGTTAGGGGCACCAGCGTGAAGCCATTAGAGGGCATCCGAGTTCTGGAAGTCGCGATGTACGGCTTCGTCCCGTCGGCCGGCGCAGTGCTGGTCGAGTGGGGCGCCGATGTCATCAAGGTTGAGCATGCGGTGACCGGTGACCCTCAGCGCGGATTGCGGCAGACCGGCATGTTGCGCGTGGAAGGTGATCCGAACCCCAACATCGAGCACGCCAACCGCGGCAAGCGCAGCATCGGGTTGGACATGTCCGTTCCCGAGGGCAGGGAAGTGCTCTACGAACTGGCCCGCCGGTCCGATGTCTTTCTGACCAGCTTCCTGCCCGACGCGCGCCAGAAGTTCGGCATCGACGTCGACGACATCCGCGCGGTGAACCCGTCGATCATCTACGCGCGCGGCAGCGCGCTGGGGCCCCGCGGTCAGGAAGCCACCAAGGGCGGTTACGACATGACGGCGTTCTGGTGCCGCGCCGGAACGGCGGCCACCATCACACCGATGGGCTACTCGGGGATGATCAACCCACCTGGGCCCGCCTACGGCGACACCATCTCTGGCACCAATCTCGCCGGGGGCATCGCGGCGGCGCTGCTCAAGCGCGAACGCACCGGTGAGCCGTCCGTGGTCGACGTGTCGTTGTTGGGCAGCGGACTGTGGTCGCTGGGTCACACGGTGGCGTTGACCAACCACTTGGGTCAGTTGATGCAAGCACCGCCGCCCGGCATACACGGGTCACCGATCAACCCGCTGGTGGGGGTGTATGCGACTTCTGACGAACGCTACATCTCCTTGGTGATGATGCAGCCGACCAAATTCTGGGCCGATGTGTGCCGCCACGTCGACCTCCCCGAGTTGGCCGATGACCCGCGGTTCGCCACCGTGGACAGCATCGCCGCCAATACCGCTGAGGCGGTGGAGATTCTGAGCAAGGTCATCGCGACCCGCACGCTCGCCGAATGGAGCGAGCGGTTTGCGACGCTCGCTGGGCCGTGGGCCCCGGTGCAGGACACCTTGCAAGCGGCCGAGGACGCGCAGATCCGGGCCAATGAGTACATCGTGGCGGCCGGCGAACTGGAACTGGTCGCTAATCCCGTGCAGTTCGACGTCACCGCGCCGCAGAGCGGTCCGGCCCCGGGATTCGCCGAGCAGACCGACGACATTTTGCTGGACCTCGGGCTCGACTGGGATCGGATCATCGAGCTCAAGACGGCCGGCGCGGTCACCTAGGTCCCACGATGTCGGAGTTGCCGAAACCTCGCTTCACGTCCGGCCGTCACCGGCCGACGCACCGTCGGGATAACGGTTATGCGTTTTTCATTCCCCGGGGACGTGATCTGCGTCATAATCGCCAAACGCTTCACGACTTGGCGGCTCGGGCGGCCAACACGGTCGGGAAGCGCCAACTCACGCAACAGAACGGAGGTCTGGCGTGAGGAGGACATGCCTAGACGGTTGCAGTGCAGTTGGTGGCGAAGCGTTGGGTATGCGCGCGGGAGGAATTCGCGTCCATGGTGAGTAAGGGAGCCGACCGCTGGTCAGCAGGCATCAGCCTGGGCCGGGGTTCCAAACCCATGGAGGCAGTCGGGGGTCTGTTCGCCATGTCGGCAGATGCCATCAAGTTCTTGTTCCGCCGACCCTTCCAGGGACGCGAGTTCCTCGAACAGTCGTGGTTCGTCGCGCGGGTGGCCATGCTGCCCACCCTGCTGGTGGCCATTCCGTTCACCGTCCTGGTCAGCTTCACCCTCAACATCTTGCTGCGCGAGCTGGGGGCCGCTGACCTGTCCGGTGCCGGTGCCGCGTTCGGTGCCGTCACGCAGGTGGGCCCGCTGGTCACCGTGTTGATCGTCGCCGGTGCCGGCGCCACGGCCATGTGCGCGGACTTGGGCTCCCGGACCATCCGTGAAGAGATCGACGCGATGGAAGTGTTGGGTATCAACCCGGTTCAGCGCCTGGTGACACCGCGCATGTTGGCCTCGGGGCTGGTGGCGCTGCTGCTGAACAGCCTGGTGGTCATCATCGGGATCCTGGGCGGCTACATCTTTTCGGTGTTCGTGCAAGACGTCAATCCGGGTGCGTTCGCGGCGGGCATCACCTTGTTGACCGGGGTGCCCGAAGTGATCATTTCCTGCACCAAGGCAGCGCTTTTCGGCTTGATCGCCGGGTTGGTCGCCTGTTACCGCGGGCTGACGGTGTCCGGGGGCGGCGCGAAGGCGGTCGGGAACGCCGTCAACGAGACCGTGGTGTACGCGTTCATGTCGCTGTTCGTGGTGAATGTCGTCGTCACCGCTATCGGCATCCGCATGTCGACCAAGTAAGTCCGATCGGGTCAGGGGAGGTGTCGAAAACGCTGTGACGCTGAGAGCCGTCTATCCGCGACTGTGGCGCCAATTCGACAAGCCGGTTGCCCTGATGGGGCGCATCGGTGATCACACATTGTTCTACGGCAAGGCGCTCGGCGGAATCCCGTTCGCCGTCACGCATTACGGGCGGGAGGTCGTGCGTCTCATCGCCGAGATCAGCATGGGCGCCGGGACTTTGGCGATGATCGGCGGAACCCTGGTGATCGTGGGCTTCTTGACGCTCGCCACCGGCGGCACATTGGCCGTGCAGGGCTACAGCTCGTTGGGGAACATCGGTATCGAGGCGCTGACCGGATTCCTGGCCGCCTTCATCAACGTGCGGATTGCCGCGCCCATCGTCGCCGGGATCGGACTGGCGGCCACCTTCGGTGCGGGCGTCACCGCTCAATTGGGCGCCATGCGCATCAACGAGGAGATCGACGCGCTGGAATCGATGGCTATCCGGCCGGTTTCGTACCTGGTGAGCACCCGGATCGCCGCCGGCATGTTGGCGATCACCCCGTTGTACAGCATCGCCGTCGTCCTGTCGTTCCTTGCCAGCCAGTTCACGACCGTCGTCCTGTTCGGCCAGTCAAGCGGCTTGTACAACCACTACTTCACGACGTTCCTCAACCCGATCGACTTGTTGTGGTCGTTCCTGCAAGCAATCTTGATGGCCCTGACGATCTTGCTGATCCATACCTATTACGGCTACTTCGCGGCGGGCGGGCCCGCGGGAGTGGGCGTCGCGACCGGTAATGCGGTGCGCACCTCCCTGATCGTCGTGGTGTCGGTGACTTTGCTCGTCTCGCTTTCGATCTACGGCTCCAACGGCAACTTCAACCTCTCGGGTTAGCGGGATGGGAAAGGGACAGTGAAGCGCTCCTACGCACGACCCCTGGCGGGTCTGGCAACGATCCTGGTCATCGGGTCGATCATTGCCGTTGCGCTGGGCCTGTTCCGGGGCGACTTCACCACGAGCGTGCCGATCACCGTCGTTTCCCCGCGCGCCGGACTGGTGATGAATCCCGAGGCCAAAGTCAAGATGCGCGGGGTCGTGGTGGGCAAGGTCGAATCGATCCAGTCCCGCCCGGACGGTAAAGCCGTGCTGAACCTCGCGATGCAACCTGCGCAGATGCGCCTGATTCCGTCGAACGTGCATGTCGACATCGCGTCGACGACGGTGTTCGGCGCCAAATTCGTCGAACTGGTGCCGCCCGCCACTCCCTCACCGCAGCCTCTCAAACCCAATGCGGTGCTGCAGAACAAAGACGTCACCGTGGAGATCAACACGGTATTCGAGCAATTGACTTCGGTGTTGTCGTCGATTGATCCCGCCAAGCTGAACGAGACATTGGGCGCGATCGCCACCGCGGTCAATGACCGCGGCAACAAGATCGGTCAGGGCTTGTCCGATCTCAACGCGTTCTTGGGCAAGCAACTTGCCGTTCTGCCGGCGTTGAGCCACGACCTCGAGACGCTGCCCGCGGTCAGCAACGCCTACGCCGACGCGGCGCCGAATCTGATGGAGACGGCCAACAATGCGATCCGAATCAGCAAGACGCTCGTCGATGAACAGCACAGCCTGGACGAATTTCTGATCAGCGCAATCGGTCTGGCCGACACGGGCAACGAAGTGGTGGGCGGAAACCGGCAAGCGTTGGCCAACGTCATGCATCTCCTGGCGCCCACCACCGATCTGCTCAGCGAATACCACCAGGCGCTGTGGTGCGGTCTTGCCGGAGCCTTGGTGAACACCAAAGGGCAACCGTTGCCGGACCCGGGCGTCACCGTTCTGGTCGGTCTCGAACTGGGCGCCGAACGCTACCGGTACCCGACCAATCTGCCCAAAGTGGCCGCCACCGGTGGGCCGCACTGCGAGACCCTGCCCGACGTACCGTTCAACGTCGCTCCGCCGTATGTCGTCACCGATGTCGTGGCCAATCCGTGGGCGTACGGCAACCCGCACGTTCTGATCAACTCCGACGCCCTCAAGCAGCTGCTGTACGGACCGATCGACGGCCCGCCACGCAACTCGATGCAGATCGGGCAACCCGGATGAGCGGGTCGCGCGGGATGATGATCAAGTTCGGCGTTTTCGCGCTGGTCATGGTGCTGCTGACGGTGTCGCTGTTCTTCGTCTTCGGCCAGTACCGAACCGGTTCCACCACAGGGTATTCGGCGGTTTTCGCCGACGCCTCGCGCCTCAAAGAGGGGCAGACCGTCCGAGTCGCCGGCATCCGGGTGGGCACCGTGAACAGCGTCACGCTGCGCTCGGACAAGAAGGTGTTGGTGGACTTCGATGTCGACAACACCGTCGTGCTCACCACCGGTACCCGTGCCGCGGTCCGATACCTCAACCTGGTCGGCGACCGCTACCTCGAGCTGCTCAACGGTCCAGGGTCGACCAAGATACTGCCGGCGCAGGGACAGATCCCGGTCGATCGGACGGCTCCCGCCCTGGACCTCGACCTGCTGCTGGGCGGCCTGAAACCCGTTATCCAAGGCCTCAATCCGAAAGACGTCAACGAGCTGACCGCGGCGTTGTTGCAGGTTTTCCAGGGTGAAGGCGGAACCCTGCAGTCACTGATGTCGAAGACCTCATCGTTCTCGAACACGTTGGCCGACAACAACGACACCGTGGAACAGTTGATCGACAATCTCAATACCGTGTTGGCGACGCTGGACAAGGACGGCGACAAATTCTCCGGCGCGCTGGATCGGCTGCAAAAGGTGGTCACCGCATTCTCCGACGAGCGTCGCACCATCGGGACCGCGATCGACGCGCTGGACAACGGCACCGCCTCGATTGCCGATCTACTCAACAGAGCGCGCAGACCCCTGGCCGGCACGGTCGATCAGCTCAACCGGCTCGCGCCGATACTCCAAAGCGACCAGGACAAGCTGGACACCTCGCTGCAGCGGCTGCCGCACAACTACAAGAAACTGGTCCGGCTCGGCTCCTACGGGAGCTGGATCCCGTACTACCTCTGCGAGTTGAGCCTGCGCGTCTCTGACCTCCAATACCGCACTGTCGTAGTGCCCATCTTCAAACAGATGGGTGGCAGGTGCGCGGAGCCCAAGGACGTCAATGAATAAGTACCGCGGTGCCAGACTCATCAAGGCGGGATTCGTCGGGGTCATGCTGATGGCCCTGCTCATCACCGTCGGGTTGTCGCCGGACCAACTCATCGAGCGGGCCACCATGGTTCGTTATCAGGCACGGTTCGCCGAAGCCGGCGGCTTGTCGACCGGCAACGACGTCTTGATCTCAGGGGTCAAAGTCGGCTCGGTGTCCAGCGTGGCCCTCGACAAAGGCGATGCGCTGGTGACGTTCACGGTCAAGGGGACAGTAGAGCTGGGCTCGAACTCCACCGCACACATCAGAACCGGTTCGCTATTGGGCCAGCGGGTGCTTGACGTGGAATCCGCCGGTGCAGGCAGGATGCGTCCCCTGGATCTCATCCCGCTGAAACGGACGTCTTCGCCGTACTCGCTGAGCGACGCCGTCAGCGATCTCGCCGGTGATGTCGCCGGCACCAACACCGATTCGCTCAATCAGTCTCTGGACACCTTGGCGGCGACGCTGGATCAGATTGCGCCGCAACTGGGTCCGACCTTCGAGGGCGTGACTCGCCTGTCCCAGGCGCTCAACAACCGCAACAAGTCGCTGAGCGAACTACTCAAGGGCGCAGCCGATGTCACGAAAATCCTGGCCCAGCGCAGTGACCAGGTGAACACCCTGATTCTCAACGCCAACGACTTGCTGAGCGTACTGGTGCAGCGCAGGCAGGAAATCGTGCAGCTGCTTGCCAATACCTCTGCAGTGGCCAAGCAACTCGAGGGCGTGGTCCACGACAACGAGGCCAAACTCGCGCCGACCTTGGCCAAGCTGAATTCGGTGACCGCGATGCTGGAGAAGAACCGGGACAACATCACCAAAGCGCTGCCCGGTTTGGCGAAATTCCAGATCACGTTGGGCGAAACGGTTTCGGAGGGCTACTACTACACCGCTTTCGTCCCGAACTTTCTGGTGGCCCAGCTGTTCCAGCCGTTCTGGGACTACTACTTCGGTTTCCGGGCCAACGGAGCACCCGGGGCGCCACCAGACAATGCCGGGCCGCGCGCTCTGATTCCGTTCCCCTACAACGGTATTCCGGGTGGCTCGCGATGACGCCGCTCCAAAACGTTCCGCGTACGAAGCTCAGACGCCTCCTGGCTTTCCTGCTGGCCGGCGTCCTGATCGTCGGGGCGATAACGGCCATCCGTAACACCTTCTTCGGACCGAAGACCATCACCGCGTATTTCACCACCGCCACCGCGATCTACCCGGGCGACGATGTGCGGGTAGCGGGCATCAAAGTCGGTACGATCAGCGCCATTCGCCCCGAGGGGACGCAGACCAAGGTGGTCATGCACATCGATCACGGTGTGCCGATCTCGGCGAACGCCAAAGCGGTGCTGGTGGCACAGAACCTGGTCGCTGCCCGCTATGTGCAACTCGCCCCGGCCTACCGGACCAGCGGACCCACCATGGCCGACGGCGCGGTGATACCGCTGAGCCGCACGGCGGTCCCCATGGAGTGGGACGAGGTGAAGAACCAACTGATGCGCCTGGCAACGGATCTGGGCCCGAAGCCGGGGGCGCCTGCCACGGAGGTCTCGACGTCGGTGGGGCGCTTCATCGACAGCGCTGCTAACGCGCTGGGTGAGGGCAACGGGGAGAAACTGCGGCAGACCCTGGCTCAGCTGTCCGGTCTGGCAAGAACGTTGGCCAGCGGCAGTGGAAACATCGTCGAGGTCATCAAGAACCTGCAGACCTTCGTGTCGGTGTTGCGCAACAGCAGCGAGCAGCTGGTGGTGTTCAACGACCGGCTCGCCACCCTCACCAGCGTGCTCGACGAGAACAGGTCGGATCTGGATGCGGCACTGACGAATCTGTCGCAGGCGGTCGGTGAAGTGCAGCGGTTCATCGAAGGAACCCGTGACCAAACATCGGAACAGATCACTCGGCTGGCCGACCTCACTCAGATCTTGGTCGACAACAAGATGTCGCTGCAGAACATCCTGCACGTCACCCCGAACGCGCTCGCGAACGGCTATAACGACTACGAACCCGACATGGGCGTCATCCGCGGCGGATTCTCGGTGTCCAACACGGCCAACTCGGTCAACTTGTACTGCGCACAAATGGGGGCCGTCGAAAACGTCACCGCGGTTGAGACGGGCAAGCTCTGCGCCTTGTATGCCGGTCCCGCACTGCGCGTGTTCAACCCGCTGCTGCTGTTCAACTTCAACTATCTGCCCATCCCGCTGAACCCCCTGCTCGCGCCGTCGGCCGACCCGCAGAACATCGTCTACAGCGAGCCGCGTCTGGCGCCCGGCGGGGAGGGCCCCAAGCCCGGGCCGCCGGAGATGCCCCCAGCGGTGTCGGCTTATACCGGCCTGCCCGGCGACGTGCCGCCGGCACCGCCACCCCCGCCCCCGCCGGCGCGGATCCCGGGTGCGGCGATGCCTCAGCCGCCGGCGCCCACGCGGCCGGGAGAATCACCGGCGCCCGCGCCGGCACCCATTCCGGGTCTGCTCCCGGCAGAAGGGGGGCAACCGTGACCGCGTTGCGTCTGACGCGGCGGGTGTCCGCGTTATGTGTGGCCGTCATGTTGGGCGTCAGCGGTTGCGCGTTCAACGGATTGAACTCGCTGCCTCTGCCGGGTGCGGTGGGCCGCGGGCCCGACGCGCGTATCTATCACGCCGAGATCGCCAATGTCGGGACGCTGGAATCGAATGCGCCGGTGCTGATCGACGACGTCGTCGTCGGCAGCATCAGCAAGATGACGGTGCGCGACTGGCACGCGTTGGTGGATTTCTCGGTGAACCCTGGTGTCGTGGTACCGGCGAACGTCGTTGCCAGCGTGGGCCAGACCAGTTTGTTGGGTTCCATGCACCTGGAGCTCAACGTGCCACCCGGCCAGCAAGCCGGCGGGCGGCTCTCACCGGGTGCCACCATCCCGCTGAAGAGGTCATCGACGTATCCGTCCACCGAGCAGACCCTCTCGTCGCTGTCGGTCATCGTCAATTCGGGTGGATTCACCCAAATCGGCGACGTGATCCACAATTTCAACGCCACCCTGTCCGGTCGCGCCGGCGACGTCCGGCAGCTGCTGGAGCGGCTGGACAGCTTCGTGGGCACCTTCGATCGCCAGCGCGACAACCTGGTCGCCTCGATCCAGGCGCTGAACAGGTTCGCCGGAACACTCGCGGGCCAGCGCGACGTGATTTCCCAGGCGCTCAACAAGATTCCGCCGGCGTTGGAAGTGCTGATCACGGAGCGTCCCCGCATCATCACTGCGCTGGACAAGCTCGGCACCTTCAGCGATACCGCAACCAGGCTGGTCAATGACGCCGGCGACGACCTGGTGCGGAACCTGAAGAACCTCGAGCCCACCATCAAGGCGCTTGCCGACGTCGGTCCGGATCTCGATACGGTGCTGGCCTACGCGCCGACGTTCCCATTCACCCAGAACGTCATCGACCGGGCGGTCCGCGGCGACTTTTTCAACGGCTTCTTCAAGATCGACCTGACCAACGCCCGATTGCGCAAAGGTCTGTTGCTGGGCACCCATTGGGGACGGTTGGGGGCAGATCTGGTGCCCGCGCCGGGCGATCCGCAGTGGTTGCAATATCAGTACCCCGAAGGGGGACCCGGGGTGCCGCCGCCGGTGGGTGAACCACTGGCACCGGTACCCAACGGGGGACGTCCGTTGCCGGGACCCCCGCCGGCCTACGCGCCGGGGCCCGCCCCCGCGCCGGGGCCTGTCATGGCACCGGGACCCCAACCCGCGGTGGCGCCCGGGATCGATCCCGGTTCCCCGGTTCCGGGTGCGACGCCCGTGCTCACCGAGCCCTCGGATGGGGGGCAATAATGCTGACCCGCTTCATCCGTATCCAACTGGCGATCTTCGCCATCGTGGGCCTCACCGGAATGGCCGTGATGGTGCTGAATTACGTGCAGGCGCCGACTCTGCTGGGCATCGGGAAAATGACAGTCACGCTGGAGCTGCCGGCCACCGGTGGTCTGTACCGCTTCAGCAACGTGACCTACCGCGGCGTCCAGGTCGGCAAGGTGACCGGGATCGACTTGACGCCCAACGGGGCGAAAGCCACCATGCGGCTGGACAATTCGCCGAAGATTCCGGCGGATCTGAAAGCCGAGGTGCGCAGCATCTCCGCGGTCGGCGAGCAGTACGTGGATTTGCGGCCGCGAACCGATGCGCCCCCCTACTTGCGTGACGGCTCGGTTATCGCCATGAGCGACACGGTGATTCCGCAGCCCATCGGCCCGGTGCTCGATCAGACCAGCAGGTTGATCAACAGTATCCCGACCGGCAAGCTCAACACGTTGCTCGATGAATCCTTCAAGGCGTTCAACGGAGCGGGGTACGACTTTCAATCGTTGTTCGATTCGGCCTCGCAGCTTTCCGGGGACCTCAACGGCGTCGCCGATCGCGCGCAGACCTTGACCGATCACACCGGGCCGGTGCTCGACTCGCAAGCACGGACCGCCGACGCGGTCAGACTGTGGGCACGAAGCTTGGCCGGGGTAACCGGACAACTGCGCGAGGATGACTCGCAGTTCCGCAGTCTGCTGCACAAGGGACCGGGGGCGTTCGACGAAGCCTCGCGGTTGATGGAGCAGATCAAGCCGACACTGCCGGTCCTGCTGGCCAACCTCACCACGGTCGGCCAGATCGGGGTCACTTATCACGCGTCAATCGAGCAGGTGCTGGTGCTGCTGCCACCCTTCACCGCCGCCATCCAGTCGTTCGCACCGTTCAAGAACAACCGGACCGGTTATGCCGTTGGCGACTTCGCCGCCACCGCAGACGATCCGCCGGGCTGCACCGTTGGCTTCCTGCCGCCCAACCAATGGCGATCCCCGGCCGACACCCGCACCGTGGACACCCCGGAGGGGTTGTACTGCAAACTGCCGCAGGATTCCCCGCTCGGCGTGCGCGGTGCTCGCAACTATCCCTGCATGGGTCACCCCGGTAAGCGGGCGCCGACCGTCGAGATCTGCGACAGCGACAAGCCTTTCGAACCGCTGGCGATACGGCAGCACGTTACCGGCACCTACCCGCTGGACCCGAACTTGATCGCCCAGGGCATTCCGCCCGACGACCGCGTCAACTTCTTCCGCGACCGGATCTTCGGACCGGTCGAGGGCACACCGATGCCGCCGCCGGCCGGCGGTCAGGCGCCGCCGCCGCAACTGTCGAACTTGAACGTCATGGAACCGACACCTCCGGGAGTGGAACCGATTGCGCCGCTCGACGTTCCGTCCGGAGAGCCGGTGCCGTCGGGCCCGGGTCCGCGCGCTGCCCCAAGTGGCTTCGGCGGCAATGTCTCTGGCGGCGCTGCGGCCGGCCCATCGGTAGCGATCGCCCACTACGATCCCAGCACGGGCCGCTACCTGGCACCTGACGGCCAGACCTACCGGCAGTCGGATCTGGTCAAGCCCCCCAAGACGTGGCAGGACATGCTGCGCGCGTAGCCTTCAGCGGATTCGCTGCGTCAGCTGATTCTGTCGAGCCGAAATGGCATGTCGACAACCAGCCACTTGTTGACCCGGCAGGCGCCACTGGGCCCTATCGTCTTGTCCGTGCCGGCCAGCGTCGGCGCACCGGTCTTGACATTTCCGTCGTTGTCCACGGGCACGAACAAAAAGGTCTGGTGGCCGGTGAACGGGGTTCCGTCCGGACACGTCTCCCAGTTGGGGACATCGTGTTCGACCTTCCACTGCAACCCGTCGTGCATGACTATGGGTGCGCTCCAACCCTGGTCGCTGCTCACCGTGCCACTGCATTCCTGTGCGTCGCGACACGACGACGTGATCGTCCACACGCTGCGCACCGTCGCCTCATCGTGGAAAGACTCGTTGGTCTTGGCCCAATTGCCCAGCGAGGTGGCATCGTAGCGGCCGTTCAACGAGATATCGGCGGACGCCCGCGCCGGCGGTGCGGCAGCCAAGGCGCCCATCGCGATACAAGCCAGTGCCACGTGGGTAAATCTCGTGGCGGACTTCGCTTTCGAATGAGAATGCGTCATTGCAAACATCGGTACTCCTTGGCGCGCTAAAGGCAAACACTAACACCACCAAAAGCGCTCAGCCAGATGTTTGAGGTAGGAGAACAAGGCTGTTAGGCGTGAGTGCTGTCGAACGTATTGATCAGCCACGTGTTATTGACCTTGGTCAGTTCGACCCGAACGCTACTCGTGGTGTTGACCGGTTCAGGTTTCAATTTGCTTACCAGCTTCTGCCCGATAAACAGAAGTACAACAGCGGATTTCGGCTGCAACTCCGCCACGGCCGCACGAATGACGTGCACCGTGGTGGTGAGCTGTCCGCGCTGGCTGGCCGGCGTGACGACCTGTTCAATGAAGCGCTCGTACATCGCTTCGAATCCGGGTGTAATGCGCGACTTCGCGCTCTGCACATCGCGGCTCAGGCTGTCGGGGGAGTAGGAGAGCAACGCGACGGCGCCGTCGGACGCAGCTTTGATGACCTCGCGTGCGACGGCAGCGTCGGTTTGTTGGTCGGGACGGTAGTCGTAGTAGTACAAGCCACCTGCCCACCCCAGCGTGGCAACCACCAGCAAGACCAACAGAATCGGGCGCCACCGAGCCACACACCGTCGCAGCCCGCGCCGGACCGCACCGCCTAGGCGCCGCCCGCGTACGCGCCACGCCGAACCTGTGCGCAGTGCATCGCCGTCGGTGAGCTCGGTGAACTCCGGATCGTTGTCAACCGTCATGGCAGTGCCTCGATGGCCGCGATCTTCAGCTGCCCGTTTTCTTGTTGCAGTGTCATGACAATGCGCCACTGATGCGGCGGCGGCTTGCGGTCCGGACCGCTGGCCTCGGCCTTCGCCGCCACGAGGACCACCGCGGAATTGTCCGTCGCGGACTGGACCGCGACGCCTTCGACGGTGACCTTGGTGCTGACCTTGGACTGCTGCACTTGTTTGACCATATCCTCCGCGGCTAGCAGCATCCCGAGCTTGAACTGGCCCGTGCTGATGTCGATGACGTGCTGGATATCTTCCCTGGCCTTGTTGGCGTCGATCGCCATCAGCGTCACGGCATTCTGGCGGGCAACCGCGGCGATCTCGGCAGTGCGCTGCCGCTGCTGTTCGGCGGTGCGGTGGTAGTGCAGCACATAGCCGCTGGCGGCCAGCGCACCGCAGACCACGGCGGCTGCGGCGCTCAGCGCCAGCGCTTTTCGACCCGGGCGCCGGGGCCGGGGTAACCGCAACTTGACGCGACGACGCCGCCGTGAAGTGTCCGAGGGCAACTCCGGTGCGGCGCAGTCCCCGAGCTCAGGTGCGTCTGTCGAGTCATCGGTCGTCTCGCCGGGCTCGGCGAGCAGCTCCTGGGCGCGTCGGCGCAAATCGGCCGCACGCGCACGCGCCGCCTCGGCACGTGCTTGGGCCGAGGCGACTTCTTGTTCAGCTTGCGCCAGTGACGGTTCGGGTTCCTGCGACGGCATAGTCACCCCCTACAGCAGTCCCGGTCACCCATCCCATCAAGTCGATTAAGCATCTGCGCAGAACGAATGAGTTTTCCTTCCAATTGTGCAAGAGTAATGGAGTGCGTTTTTTCGTGGCAGTGATTGCCGCGTTGCTCGGCATCACGGTTTATGCGGCGCCTCCCTCGGGCGCCAGTCCGACGGCGTGCGATTACCCGGACTGTACGCCCGGAATCGCCGCCCATCAGGTCCTGGGTGCCCCGTGCGAGAACACGACCTACTACGTCTTCGCGACGGCCGATTACAACCTCTCCTTCGGCACCCAGCCGGGGCGACTGATGTTTTGCGGCTCGCCGAGGCGATACGAGCCCAGGTGGTTCCGTTCGCCGCCCATGGCGGGAGTCAAAATCGAAAATTCCGACTGCATAGATTTCCCGGAGTATTACGTGGCCCAAGCGCCCGACGGGCTGTTTTTGATCTGCAATGCCCATGACGGGAAACAGATTTGGGAGCGCGGCGACACTTAACCGTGCTGCGGCAGGCCAAGCAGGCGCCGAGTTAACTCGGTGAGCCGAGTTCGCAACGTTTCGTCGTCGATGTCGGCCACCAGGGGGTGCATGACGGCGCTGCTGACCGCACCCGAGAACATCGCTCCGGCAATCCGGTTGTCCTCGTCGCTGTCGTCCAGCAAGACCCGATACAGGCGCGCCATGAACCGCTGAAATGGTTCGTGTTCGGCCAGCAGCCTGACCACGACGGGATCGAACTGCAGCGTGCGCACCAACCGGCGGTCGCGAACCGCCATCTCGATCACGCTCACCAACAGCGCGTCCCGGGCTTGCGATTCGTCACCATGGGTCTCCGCTGCTTCCAGGGCCGGCGACAGCCGGGCCAGCTCGCGTTCGGTCACTGCGATGACGATGTGATCCTTGGTCCGGAATTGGTGATAGACAGCGGCTTTGGTGATGCCGACGGCGTCGGCGATCATCTGCAGCGAGGTACCGCTGACCCCGTGCTGGGCGAACAACTCCCATGCCGCGTCGAGGACCCGAGTGCGGGCGGCGCTGTGCTGGACGGCCTGCACTGCGCCCTGGGAGACCGACTGTTGCGGTGATGCCACACGACGAGGGTAGACGAACGTCTTGACCCTCGGCTAGCCGATCGGCTAGCTTCGGCGACTACGCGTGCCGAAGCCGTCGCAGCGAAGGAGCCACGATGCCCGACGTCGATGAAAGCGACATCCAGGCGCCCGAAGTCGGGCACAGGCGGGCCGACGGTGAGCTGATCCTGTTGTGGACGTTGCCGCTGGCGGCCCTCATCTGGGTCTGCGCGTTCTTGTTGTTCCCCGGGTTCACCCCGCCCCTGTCACCAAGCCTGTCTGCAGAACAGGTGGCCGCGTTCTACCGGGATCCGCACAATCTTCCGCGCATCCGTTACAGCATGATTCTGTTCAACTGGTTCGGCGTGTGTCTGATCCCGATCCTCATCCTGCTCGTGATGCAGATCCGTCGAATGTCGCATCGGACGCCCATCTTCTCCTACTGCATGCTCGGTTGCGTGGCCGGCGGCCCCACCCTGTTCCTGATCGCCAACGTGTGCTGGCTGCTGGCCGCTTTCCGCCCGGAACGTGAGCCGGCCCTGACCCAGCTCTACAACGACTTCGCCTGGATCACCTTCACCAGTCAGGTCCCGTTCTTGATCGCGCAGAGCGTAATACTCGCGCTCGCAATCTATTTCGACGATCGCTCCCGACCGGTGCTGAGCCGGTGGGTGGCACATTTCAATCTGGTGATCGCGGGGGCGCTGGTCCCGGCCGCATTCGTCGGTCTGGCGTTGTCCGGTCCCCTGGCATGGGATGGAACGTTGTCGTTCTGGCTGAAGAACACAGCCATCGGCGTGTGGATCGTCGTGACAGGAGTCGTTGTGGGCCGGGCCATTCACCAAGAACACGACGAGGTTCGGCGCTGATGGATTCAGCGGTTGCGCACCCACACCCACCGCTGACCGAGCGTGCGGACGCTCGACCCAAGCGCGAACTGTGGCTTGCCTGGTGGACACTCGTGGTCTTCTACAACCTCTTCGCTGTGGTGTTCTTCGTGCTCACCCGCACCCAGCCGCCCCCAAGTCCCGCGTGGGACACGGCGAGGATCCTGCACTGGTTCGCCGACAACCACTTTGGGATCCTGCTCGGGTTCGCGATCATGTTCGTCATCACCGGCATGACGACGATGAGTAACGCATTGATCGCCTATTCGATGCGGCGCATGTCGGTGAGCCCTGCGTTCGCGTATACCTACCTGATCCTGTATTCGTTGAGCGCGATTCCCGGCATGCTGTTGATGTGCATCGCGCTCACCGTCGCAGCCATCAGACCCGACCGCGACCCCCGGCTGATCTGCTGGATCTACGACTTCGCTTTCCTGTCGTTCGTGGGAACGATGGGGGTGTTCCTGATCGGCTCGCTGGTATGGATGCTGGCCATCCTCCTCGACAAGAACCGGGTGTTCCCGAAGTGGTTCGGCTATCTCAACCTGTGCAACGGCCTCACCGAAATCGTGGTGTCACCCGCCTGGATCTTCCGGCGCGGGGTATTGGCCTGGAACGGCCAAATCGCGTGGTGGCTGGACATGGTGGTATTCGGTATCTACACAGGCGTTTTCATCTTCCTGCTGCGTCGCCTGATCCAGCGCGAGGACTTCGGTGCGGGCGCAGTGCCCTTGACGGCAACAGGTGTGGTCCGGTGACCGACCACAGGACCGGGCCGGCCAAGGTTGATGATCAACCCAGTAGGCCCGACAGATTCGTGCCCGGACAGCCCGACATGTGGGCGTTCGTCTTGTTCGAAACCCTTGTCTTCACCGGCTACTTCGGGTTCTACCTGTTCTACCGCACCCAGAGCCCCGACCTCTTCCTGCGCTCGCAGGCGCACCTGGACATGCGCATCGGAGCGTTCAACACCATTGTGTTACTGCTGAGTTCGTGGGCCATGGCGCGATGTGTGCAGGCCGCGCGCGCCGGCGCCTACCGGCAGGCGCGCAGGGACGTCGTTGGCACCGCGTTCTTCGGTTCGGTCTTCCTGGTCAGCAAGGTGTTCGAGTGGGTCAAGCAAATCCGATCGGGAAACGGCTTCACTAGCAACGACTTCTTCACCTACTACTACTTTCTGACCGGCATCCACTTCATTCACCTGCTGATCGGTTTCGTCGTGCTCGGCATCGTCGTCTATCAACTGCGAGATCCGGCACCCAGATCACCGGGATCGCAGGAACTGGTCGAAACCTGTGCCACCTACTGGCACACCGTCGACTATCTGTGGGTGCTCATCTTCGCGCTGCTCTATGTGGTGAGGTGATCGGTGAAGAGCAAGTTCAACGGCAGGTTGTTGCTCGTCTGGTCGGTGCTGTCCGCACTCACCCTGACTTACCTGTGGATTGATCGCTCCGTCGCAGATCGAGCCGAACCGCTGCGGCCCAGCGCGGTGGTCACGTCCGGCGTGATTGTGATCGCACTTGTCAAGGTGCGCATCATCTTTCGCGAGTTCATGGAGGTGAGACAGGCACCCGCGCTGTTGACCCGGCTCACCGACGCGTGGGTGCTACTGATGGCCGCAGGGATGCTCGGCAGCTACTTCGCCGGAATGGCTCTGGCTTAGGGCCTAGGGCGCTGCTTGCGGCGTGAAGGTGATGTGCAATTCGGTGAGACCGCGCAGGATATACGTCGGCTCGTAGATGTACCGGCGGTCGTGCGCCGGTCCGTGTTTGCTTTCGTTGATGGTGATGTCGCCCATCCGATCCAGGATGCGTTCCAAGGAGACCCGCCCCTCCACCCGCGCCAGCGGTCCCCCCGGACAGGAATGCACACCGCGGGCAAAAGCCATGTGCTCACGCACATTCGGCCGATCGATACGAAATTCGTGCGGATCGTCGAACCGGCGTGGATCGCGGTTGGCCGCACCGGGCAGCACCATCACCACGGTGCCGGCGGGGATGTCGACACCACCGAGCGTGGCCGACTTGCGGGCCAGGCGGGAGTCGCTCTTGACCGGGCTGTCCATCCGCAGTGACTCCTCGATGAAGTTGGGGATGAGGTTGCGGTTGTCCCGCAACCGTTGCTGCAGATCCGGTCGGTCACCCAGCACTCGCATCGCGGCGGTGAGGAGCTTGGCGGTGGTTTCCTGCCCGGCGGCGAACAAGAAGGTGGCCGACCGGACGACCTCGATGACCTCTGGTGTGGAGCCGTCCGGGTACTTGGCCGTCGCCAGCGAAGTCAGGACGTCCTCGCGCGGGTTGCTGCGCCGGTCCTCGATGTAGGCGCAGAACTTTTCGTCCAGCCACTCCAGCGGATTGACCCCCACCGACTGATGATCGAGCGCTCCGACGCGGCCCGGGCGATCGGCACCCAGGACGACGCGGAAGTCATTGCGGTCGGCTTCCGGGACGCCGAGCAGGTCGGCGATCACCAGCGTGGCAAAGGGTTTGGCGTATTCACTGATGAACTCGCACTGCCCGTTGTCGAGGAACTCGTCGAGTTGGCGATCAGCGAGGCGCCACATGAACTCCTCGTTCTGCTTGAGGCGACTCGGTGTCAGCAGCCGGCTCAGTATCGAGCGGGCACGGCTGTGGTCCGGCGGGTCCATGGTGACCATGTGCTCGTACATCGGGAACTTCTCGCGATGCTCGTCGATTTGAGCGTTGATGTCGTCGCCGTCGGGCTGAAACGGCAACGGGGGGAAGGGGCCACCCAGCGCGACGCAGTTCGAGAAGGAGTCGGTGTCTTTGTAGACGGCGGTGGCCTCGTCGTAACCGGTGACCGCGACCACCCCGTAATGCGGCAGCCGCAATACCGGGCTCTGGCTACGCAGATAGTCGAAGTAGGGATGCGGATCCGGCACCAGAGACGGATCGGTGAAGAAGTCGATCGAATCGTATGCGGTGGTCATGTGCGTACCTCCCGATGCCAGACCTAACCCGGAATTGTTCGGATAGTGCCCGAATTCATGCCTTGCCGTTGCGAGTTGACGCCGCGAGCCATCCGAGTTCTTACTAAGCTGAGCACTTGCTTAGCATGGCGGTAATGTCAGGGTCAAGAAGGCGCTCAGGTCGGCGAGGCGGGTTACCGCGGCGATCTGGCTACCATCGGCATGAGGGCGTTGACGGTCGAAAGTACGGAGTCTGGGCATGACATCGGCGCGCAGGATCGGGACGCCGGACGCGAAGAACCGGGGCCTGCTGCTCGACGCGGCCGAACGGTTGATGCTTGACGAGGGCTATGCCGCAGTGACGTCCCGTCGACTGGCGAGCAAGGCCGGACTCAAGCCGCAGCTGGTGCACTACTACTTCCGCACGATGGAAGAGCTTTTCCTTGCCGTCTTCCGGCGCCGCGCCGAGGAAGGTCTGCGCGTGCAGGCCCGGTTGTTGGAGTCCCCGCAACCGTTGTGGGCGCTGTGGCGATTCGGCACCGACCCCGGCTTCGCCCGGATCTCGATGGAGTTCATGGCGCTGGCCAATCACCGTAAAGAGATGCGCGCGGAGATTGCCTTCTACGCCGAGCGGTTTCGCGACGAGCAACGCCAGGTGGTGACGACCGCGCTGCAGCGCTACAACGCGGACACCGACGGCTTGCCCGCCGCGGTCTGGACGGTGCTGATGAGCAGCGTGTCGCGGTTTCTGGTGCTCGAGCAGGCCATCGGCGTCTCCGGCGGGCACGCGGAAACGATTGAGCTGGTGGAAGATTACCTGCGCCGCCTGGAAGGTGAGCCCCCGCCGATCGCGGACGTGCCGCCGGTTCACCAGGTCCGCAACGAGCAGAGCACACCCTTGGGGCCGTCCCTGGACACCACCACACGTCCGTCCACCGCCAGGTCGCAGTGAAAGTTGGGGGTGCCCGGCTCCCGACCGCTGCTGACCGTGACCATCGCCCACTGATCGGGGTTCACTAGCGGCACCTGCTGCACCCATGGCCTGCCCGGCGCGATATCGGTCTTGATATTCGGGGTGAACGAGTACGGGTTGTGGCTGTAGTCGGAGAAGACCGTGGGGTCCTGGTCCTGGTAATAGATGTCGGCGTAGGTCGCGTTTTGCACCGAGACGGTATAGGTGACTTGGTGAAACTCGGGGTCGGCCTGCGCCCGCCCGCCACCGATCAGCAAGCCCGCCCCGGCCAGCGACGTCGCTAAGCCAATGCCCAGCGTCTTCCTGACGGTCATCATGGCGCTCCTCCCGTTGCCGGGCGCGCACTGGCAGTGCGGTTCATCACCCGCTCTGCGGCCTCCCAGTGGGCGTCGGCAACCCACAGCCGTGCAAAGGATGCTATCGCTTCCTCAGCGGAAACTCCGCTGATCACGCGCTTTAATTCGGTTGCCGGGCGCCGGGCCAGCGAGCGGGCCACCGATCGCCAGCCCAGCTCGGCTGAGCCGAAGACGGAGCGGGGCAAGACCAGGTCGACCAGGCCCATCCGCTGGGCCTCGGCGGCGTCGAGCGCGGTGCCCGTGCCGGCCAACAACAGCGCCCGGCCCTTCCCGACCAGCGCGGCCAGTCGCTCGGCGCCACCCCAGGCCGGCATGATCTCGAGCTGCACCTGATTGAACGCGATCTTGATGTCGTCGGCGGCGATCCTGATGTCAGCAGCGACGGCGACCTCGGCTCCGCCGCCGAAAGCGTGCCCGTTGAGTGCGGCGACCACCGGAGCGGGGAAGCTCGCCAGCCGATCACAGATGGCGCGCATTCGCTGGGCCATCGCCGCGGCTTGGTGTTCGGTGCGCAGCGCGCTGAGCTCCTTGAGATCGCCCCCCGAGACGAACGCACGCTCTCCCGCGCCCGTGACGACGAGTGCTCTTGCGCCGGCTGCCGCGTCGAGTGCCTGCTCCAGCTGCGCCATCGTGTCCAGGGCGATCGCGTTGCGCGCCTGGGGGCGGTCGATGGTGAGCACTGCCAGCCCGTCATCGAATTCCAAGTCGACCATTGAGTCTGAGTTCCTCGGGGCCAGCCGATATTGGCATTCTCTTTCCGGGAGAATAACATCACCAATACAGTTCCAACCCAGAGTCCATGGCTGCTGAGCGTTCTCGCGAACCCGACAACCGCGGATGACTATGAGGTGGCCGAGTGCGGGACCGAGGTATGGCCGCGACCGCCGCGGTGCTGACGTTGATCCTCGCCGCGTGCGGCGGTGGCGCGCCGTCGCAAGCGCAGATCGCCAGCACGGCGTCGGTGATCGTCAACCAGGCCGAGTCGAGGACGTCGCAGGTCAAGTGCTCTCAACTGGAGTGGGTCCGAACTATCGACATCGGCACCAAGTTCGCCGGAGCCACCGTCATCGTCGACCAACAGGCGCAGGCGCCCAACACGAGATCAGTGCGCATCCGCAATGTGGGCGGCTTCACCGGCATGTTCTCCCAAGGCGACGGAACCGATGCCAAGACTCAGTTCAGCAATGACACGTTCACCATCACCGGCACTGCCCACGGCTCCAACTCGGAGAAACCGAACGAGCCGATGACCGCGACTTTCAAAATCAACGTCAAGTGCTGAGGCACGTCAGGTGCAGAGCGCACCTTCTCGGGTGCTTGTTGCGGCCCGTCGCCTCAAGAGAATAGTATTCTCGGAAATTGCGAAGGAGGATTTCATGGGGCAGCTGTCGCATCGGGAGGACGTCCCGTTTCCGCTCTTTGACGCGGACAACCATCTCTACGAGCCGCCGGAGGCGCTCACCAAGTTCTTGCCCAAGGAGTACAAGGACTTCGTCCAGTACGTACAGATCAACGGGCGCACCAAGATCGCGCTGCGCGGCGTGATCAGCAACTACATCCCCAACCCCACGTTCGAGGTGGTCGCCCGGCCGGGGGCCTGGGAGGAGTACTTCAAATACGGCAACCCGGACGGCAAGAGCAAACGCGAACTGTTCGGCGAGCCGATGCGCGCGATCCCGGCGTTCTTCGAGCCCGGCCCGCGCCTGGAGAAGATGAACGAGCTGGGCCTGGACCGCACTCTGATGTTCCCGACGTTGGCCAGCTTGATCGAGGAGCGGCTGCGCGACGACCCGGTCGCCATCCACGTCCTGATCCATGCGCTGAACCAGTGGCTCGACGAGGTCTGGGGCTTCAATTACCAGAACCGCATCTTCACCACCCCGGTCATCACCTTGCCGATCGTGGAGAAGGCGATCGAGGAGCTGGAATGGGTGGTCAAGCGTGGCGCCCGCGCCATCCTGATCCGCCCGGCGCCGGTCCCCGGATTCCGCGGCCCGCGGTCGTTCGCGCTGCCCGAGTTCGACCCGTTCTGGGAGCGAGTCGTCGAGCACGACCTGCTGGTCGGCATGCACTCCAGCGACAGCGGCTACTCCCGGTACACCTCCGAGTGGGACGGTGCCGACCAGGAGATGCTGCCGTTCCAGACCAACGCGATGAACATCCTCAACGAGTGGCGACCGATCCAGGACGCGGTCGGCTCGTGGGTGATCCACGGCGCCCTCTACCGCCACCCCAAGCTGAAAGTCGCCATCGTCGAGGCCGGATCCAAGTGGATGACCCCGCTGCTGGACGGCCTGGCCGAGGTGTTCCGCAAGGCACCGGAAGCCTTCCCGAGCGACCCCGTCGAGATGGTGAAGAACCGGATCTACGTCAGCCCGTTCTTCGAGGAGGGCATCGACGATCTGATCAACCTCGTCGGGGTCGACCAGGTGCTGTACGGCTCGGACTGGCCGCACCCGGAGGGGCTCGCGGAACCGACCTACTACATCAACGCACTGTCGCACCTGCCCCTCGACGACCAGGCGAAGATCATGGGCGGCAACCTCGGTCGGCTCGTCACGGTGTGACGCGGGTCAGCGAACCGGCCAGTTTGACGGCCGATGACGATGCAGAGCGCGAAGCGCGATGAGGAGGAACCGGCCAGTTTGATTTGGCAGACCATCCCCGAGATGGTCTCGAGCGCAGCGGACCGTTTCGGCGACGCGGAAGCGATGGTCGACGGCTCGCTGCGCTTGAGCTTCACTGAGCTGGTTCACCGGATACGCTGTGCGGCAGGGGCATTCGCCCAGCTCGGTATCGGTGTGGGTGACCGGGTGGCGATTTGGGGACCCAACTGCGCGGAGTGGGTCATCGCGGCGTTCGGGCTGCTCACCGCCGGTGGCGTGTTGGTGCCGGTCAATACCCGGTTCAAGACCGAAGAAGCCGGCGACATCATCGGTCGCAGTAACGCGAAGGCGGTGTTGGTCCAGCAAGGGTTTCTGGGCCAGGATTACACCGCACCCGCGGGCATACCCGTCATCGACCTGAAATCGGACTTTCTTTCCAGCGGTTCGCCTTTCGAGCGGGCGGTGAGCGGCACGGACACGTCGGACATCATCTTCACCTCCGGCACCACCGGCCGTCCCAAGGGCGCGATGATGAACCATCGCCAGACGCTGCGGATGTACGAAGAGTGGGCGACGCTGGCGGATCTGCGCGAGGGTGACCGCTACTTGATGATCAACCCTTACTTCCACACCTTCGGGCTCAAAGCGGGACTGGTCGCGTCCTTCCTGCGCGGCGCGACGATGGTGCCCGTCGGAGTCTTCGATGTCGACACGGTGGTGGACCTGATTGCGCGCGAACGCATCACGATGCTGCCCGGGCCGCCGACGCTGTACCACTCGTTACTGACGGTTTGCGACAAGTCGAAATTGTCGACGTTGCGGGCCGGCGTGACGGGGGCCGCGGACATTCCCGTCGAATTGGTGCGGCGCATCCATAGCGAACTGCCGTTCCGAACACTGATGACCGGTTACGGGCTCACCGAGGCCGGCAACGTCACCCTGTCTCGCCCCGGTGACTCCTTCGAGGATGTGGCCACCACCGCGGGGTTGCCGTGCGAGGGGGTCGAGGTAGCGATCGCCGACGACGGTGAAGTTTTGGTTCGCGGATACAACGTCATGAAGGGGTACCTCGACGACCCGGTCGCGACCGCTGAGGCGATAGATGCCGATGGCTGGCTGCATACCGGAGACCTGGGCAACCTCGACACCGCCGGACGGTTGCGTGTGGTCGGCCGCAAGAAGGACATGTTCATCGTCGGGGGCTTCAACGCCTACCCGGCCGAGATCGAGGGTTTCCTGCTGAGCCACCCAGCCGTGGCGCAAGCGGCGGTGATCGGTGTCCCCGACGAGCGGTTGGGCCAAGTGGCTAAGGCGTTCGTCGTCCGCAACGGCGCCGTGGAGGCACAAGAACTCATCCACTGGTGCCGCGATCGGATGGCGAATTTCAAGGTGCCGCGCTCGGTGCAGTTCCTCGACGCCCTGCCGCTCAATGCCACCGGCAAGGTGGTCAAGGACCGGTTGCGGTAAACGGTCGACAGCGTTCTCTGGAATGAAGAACGACACTCTCACAGCTTGTCCCGACTTTACCGCGTCCATGACCTGCAACGACGACGGTTTCACGGCGATAAGTGATAACGTGGTTCTCCGCGGCCGTTGATTCGGGGGGAGTCGAGCGTCGCACGTGATCGTGGCGTTATCGCTCCTGCCGGGTAGGGTGGCGCAACGGTGACCACGGTGTCATCCACGAGTCGGCGCATAAATCGGCAGAAGAACAAAAGGACGGGCAAGGGGCAGAGGAGTTTCACATTGAGTCACGAGCAGCCGCTTTCCTGGGCCGCCGAGTTGTGAGTCCCGATGTCCGCCCGAACGCTGCTGAAACGAAACCCCTGCCGGTGAGCCCGGACGACGACTCCGGCACGGCAGCAGACATTCGGGCGTTGGCCGAAGAGGCCGAGGCGGAGGCTGCTGAAGCCGAAGCCCTCGCCGCCGCGGCGCGGGCCCGGGCTCGCGCTCTCGCCCTACGCCGCAAGGCCGATCGTGCCGAAGCCGCCGAAAAGGACCTCGCCGCAGAACCTGACCTTGGCGTGGAAAAAGGCCCAGCGGCCGAAAAGAGCGCGGCCACAGCAGAAATCCAGACCACTCAAGAAGCCTCCGCCGCCTCGGGTATAGCGACACCAGACCTCGAACGCGCCGAAGGCGCAGCAGAAACTGCGGATGTCGAGATCACCGAGGTGCCGAGCGGGACGGCCACCGAAACCGACCTCGACACCGACGCCGAAAGTGACCAAGACAGCGGGGACCACAGCGACGCCGGGGACGACACCGCGCAAGCAGCGCAGGAGCCCGGCCCACAGGTGCGCAGGCTTGCCGGCCGGCGCCGACGCCCCAACTGGTCCACTGTGCTCACCGGCATTGCCGCGCTGATCATCATCGCCGCGGTGTCGGGCAGCGTCTACATGATCAAGCATCACGAAGACGCCGTTCGGCGGCGCCAACTGGTCGCCGAATTCTCCGCTGCAGCGCGCCAAGGCGTTGTCACGCTGACGTCCCTGAACTTTCAGAACGCCAAAAACGACATCCAGCGCATCGTCGACAACTCCACCGGTTCATTCCGGGACGACTTACTCAAGACGGCAGACGAATTCGGCAAGGTGGTGGAAGAGTCCAAGGTCGTCGAGCAAGGCACTGTGCAACTCGCGGCGGTAGATCTGGATACGCTGACGCGCGATTCCGCGGTCGTGTACGTCGCGTCGACCTCCGAGGTGACCAATTCTGCTGGCGCCAAACAGGATCCGCGTAATTATCGGCTGATCGTGACGATGACCCGAGACGGCGGCCAGCTCAAGATGTCAAAAGTCGAGTTCGTGCCGTGAGCGCAGAAGATGCGTCGACCGTCGACGAAACCGAAGTAGCCGACCCGACGGCGCCAGCCGAAGATTCCGCGGCAGCTGACGAGGGGGCCGCGGGCGAATCCGCCGAACGCAGCGACGACGACCGGCGTCCCGGTCTGCGCACCCGTCTTGCCGCGCGCGCCAAAGCGTTGTCGTCCGGACGAGTCCTCATCGCCCTGGTGACTTTGTCGGTCGTCGGGTCCCTTGCGCTGCTCGGTTCGCTGCTGTACTTCACCTACCTGCCGGATCGTAAAGTCGACGCCGCGGCCGCCAAAGTTGCCATCGCGGCCGCCAGCGAGGGAACGGTCGCCGTCCTGTCGTACTCGCCGGAGACCCTCGACCGCGACTTCTCCTCGGCCAGATCGCGTTTGACCGGCGACTTCTTGTCCTACTACGACCAGTTCACCCAGCAGATCGTTGCTCCGGCCGCCAAGATGAGATCCGTCAAGACCACCGCTGTGGTGCTGCGCGCCGCGCTTTCGGAATTCCATCCGGACTCGGCGGTCGTGCTGCTGTTCGTCAACCAAACCACCCAGAGCAAGGACCGACCAGAGCCGACGTTGACCTCCAGCAGTGTCGAGGTCAAGCTGACGAAAGCCGATCACAAGTGGCTGATTTCGTCGTTCAATCCGATCTGACCGGCTGTAAGGGCTGTGCCGATGAGCAACGACATGCACTCGATGGTGATCGCCTCGGACTATCGCGTCGCCGACCCGACCCGAGTGTGGCCACTGCTCGAGCGGAACAAGAAGGCACTGGCCGACATCGGCGCCCACCACGTCCTGGTCTACGGATCAACGCACGACTACGGCCGCGTGCTGGTGATGATCGGTGTGCATAGCCGGGAGCCGATCGTCGAATTGCTTCGCTCGCGGGTCTTCTTCGACTGGTTCGACGCGGTGGGCGTCGACGACATCCCCGCCGTCTTCGCCGGTGAGATCGTCGAGAGGTTCATCGTCACACCGGCTTCCTCTTCCCGGGCCCCCGGCGTCGTCGTGGCCGCGTTCGCCTCGGTCGACAACATCTCCACGCTGACCGCCGAAGTGCGGTATGCGATGGACAGATTCACCGCGGCCGGCATTCGCAAGACGTGGGTGTTCCAGGCTTTCGACAACGCCGACGAAGTTCTGATCTTGCAGGAGTTCCCGGACGAGGACGGTGCCCGGCGATGGATCGACCATCCCGACGCTGCGGCGCCCTGGCTGACCGGAGCAGGTGTGGGCGCTTATCCGCCGGTCTTCGTCGGCCGCTTCCTGGAAATGATGCGGATCGAGCCGGTGGAATAAGCGGATCGTTCGATGTTCGTGTGCCTGTGTAACGGAATCACCAGCCAGACCGTGGCGGACGCCATCTCGGCCGGGGCCTCCACGACCAAGGAGGTCGCGGCCGCTTGTGGTGCCGGAGCGGACTGCGGACGCTGCCGGCGCACCATCCGGGCGATCATGTCGGCACCGAACACGGATCGGACGGCGCTGTGAACGATGACGAAACCGCCGGCACCGCCGAGGAGATGCGGTCGTTGGCCGACCGCGCGCAGACAGAGGCCGCCAAAGCGCAGGTGCTTGCCGAAGTCGCCCTCGATGCCCGGGCTAGGGCAATTCGGTTGCGCCGCGCTGCCGAACGGGTTGCCGGCGCCGACGCCAGTCCCGACGACGAGCAACCAACCCCGCTCAGCCGTCGCAGACTGCCGACGGTGGCCGCTGTGGTGTGCGTCGGCCTGCTGCTTGCCTTCGTGGGGGCCAGCGTGCAGATGACGCGCGTTCACCAGACCGCGAACCACCAGCGTCAGCTGGCGGCCGAGTTCGCCGCGGCGGCCCGGCAGGGCGTCGTGCGATTGACGTCCTTGGACGCCAACCATCCCGAGCAAAGTGTGCGGCGCATTCTCGAGGACTCAACCGGCACCTTCCGTGAGGAGTTCGCAAGAAATGCAGGCGAATTCACCAAGACGGTGGCGGAATCGAAGGTGATCGAGCAGGGCACGGTGCAGGCCGCCGTGGTGGACCTGAACACGATGACCAGTGAATCCGCGGTCGTGCTGGTCGCCTCGACCTCCGAGGTGACGAACTCTGCCGGCGCCAAGGAGAGCCCGCGAAAGTTCCGGCTCGTCGTCACCATGTCCCGCGACGGGGACCAGCTCAAGATGGCCAAGGTCGACCCGGTGATCTGACTGCTAACGCGGGCTGTTGGGCGGGGGTGACAACGACCCCACCAGCTGGCCGAGCAGTGCCGGGACTTCCAGACGAGGCAGCACGACTTCGACGAACACCATGCGGTCCTGCCGTTGCGCGGCGGCGGTCAACGCGTCGTCGAGTTCTCCATAGGTGTGCGCCCGGAACGCATCGTGTTCGGTCACCCCCAGCGCGGCGGGCACGTCGGTCCATCTCCAGCGGACAATGTCGTTGTAGGCAGCGGCTTCTCCGTGAATCGCCCGTTCCACCGTGTAGCCGTCGTTGTTGACCACCACGATCACCGGGGACAGCCGTTCCCGGTAGAAGATGCCGAGTTCTTGCACGGTCAGTTGCGCGGCGCCGTCACCGATGAGCAACACCGCTCGGCGGTCCGGGTGCGCCACCGCGGCGCCGACCGCGGCCGGAAGGGTGTAACCGATTGAGCCCCAGAGCGGTTGGCCGATGAACGTCACCCCCTGCGGCAGCCGGTGGTCGGCCATGCCGTAGAACGAGGTGCCCTGATCGGCGAGCACGATGTTGCCGGGCGTCAGCGCGGCGCAGAGCCGGTCCCACAACATCTGCTGGGTCAGTTGCGCGTCACGCGCCGGCGTCGGCGGCGCCGGCTCGGCAGGTGGCGGCGTCACGGGTGGTGAAGTGACGTTGCGCCGGGTCAGGATGGTCGCCAGCGCCCCCAGCGCGGCGCCCATTTCCAGCGGCGCGAACACCTGGTCGCCCACGGTGCTTTGGTACTGCCCGATGTCGATGGTGCGGGAGGCGTCGATGTGTTGGCTGAAGAAGCCGCTGACCATGTCGGTGAACACCACGCCGGCCGTCACCAGTACGGCCGCCTGTTCGATCGCGGCACGGACGTGTTCGGCGCTGGCCGCCCCGGCATAGATGCCCAGAAAGTTGGGTGAGCTCTCGTCGAGCAGGCTCTTACCCCACATCAGGGTGGCGTGCGGTACCACGTCGGCGGTCAGCAACGCCTCCAACTCCTTGACGGCGTGCAGGCGATGGACCAACAAGTCGGCGAGCACCGTCAACTGATGCTCACCGATGAGTTCGGTGGCGGCCTGGGTGAACAGCGCCAGCGCGCGCGGGCTGGTGCCGCCGGTGTAGCGCGGCAGTGGGGACTCGGGCGGTTCGGTGGGGAAGCGCGCTACGTCGCTGGACAGCAGGATGTAGCCGGGCCGCTTTTGCTCTCGGACCTCCGAGAGCACCCGGTCGATTTCCCTGCACGCCGTCGCGGGCATGAGATTGGTTTGCGCGCAGGTGATTTCGCGGCTGATGCGGAAGAAGTGTTCGAAGTCTCCATCGCCCAGCGAATGGTGTAGTGCGCGCCGGGTGCCTTGAGCGTCTTTGGACGGGCCGCCCACGATGTGCACCACCGGCACATGCTCGGCGTAACTGCCGGCGATGGCATTGGCCGCCGACAGTTCACCGACACCGAAAGTTGTTACCACAGCCGACATTCCGCGCAGCCGCCCATAGCCGTCGGCGGCATAGCCGGCGTTGAGCTCGTTGGCACTGCCTACCCACCGCAGGTGCGGGTGGGCGACGATGTGGTCGAGGAAGGCCAAGTTGTAGTCCCCGGGTACCCCGAAGATCTCCGAGACGCCCAGTTCCACGAGGCGGTCGAGCAGGTAGTCGCCGACGGTGTACACGGGTTCGGCCAGCGCAGACGCAGCATCGGTCACGATCATGACGGTACGCCTCAAACCTATTCCGGCTGGGACGCTGTTTCGCTATGGTGCGGGCCATGGCAATCAAAGAGTCGCGCGACATCGTCATCGAAGCCAGTCCCGAGGAGATCCTGGATGTCATCGCTGATTTCGAGGCGATGCCCGACTGGTCAGAGCCGCATCAAAGCGCCGAAATCCTCACCACAGGTGACGACGGGCGGCCCAGCGAAGTCAGGATGAAGGTCCGCACGGCGGGGATCACCGACGAACAGGTGGTGGCCTACACCTGGGGCGACAACGAGGTGACCTGGACGCTGGTCAGTTCCGGCCAGCAGAAGTCGCAAGAGGGCAAGTACACCTTGGTTCCCAAGGGGGACAACACCTTGGTCAAGATGGAGATCAGCATCGACCCGAACGTGCCGTTGCCCGGCTTCGTGCTCAAGCGGGCCGTCAAAGGAACCATCGACTCCGCCAGCAAGGCGTTGCGGGAGCGGGTGCTGAAGGTGAAGAAGGGTCACTAGTCGCCGTGCCGAGCGGGGGGCCCCTGACCGGGGTGAAGGTCATCGAACTCGGCGGCATCGGGCCCGGCCCACATGCGGGAATGATGCTGGCCGACCTGGGTGCCGACGTGGTGCGGGTGCGCCGCCCCCGATCAGCCCCGATGCCGTCGGAGGATCGCGACTTGCTGCACCGGGGCAAGCGGATCGTCGACTTGGACGTCAAGGCGCAGCCGCAGGCGCTGCTCGATCTCGCGGCCAAGGCCGACGTGCTGCTGGACTGCTTCCGGCCCGGGACGTGCGAGCGATTGGGCATCGGTCCGCACGACTGCGCGGCAGTCAACCCGCGCTTGATCTTCGCCCGCATCACCGGATGGGGACAGCACGGGCCGTTGGCGGCCACCGCGGGCCATGACATCAACTACCTGTCGCAGACCGGTGCGCTGTCCGCGCTCGGTTACGCCGACCGGCCACCGCTGCCGCCGCTGAATCTGGTCGCCGACTTCGGCGGCGGTTCCATGCTGGTGCTGCTGGGCATCACGGCCGCCCTGTACGAGCGAGAGCGCTCGGGCAAGGGCCAGGTCATCGACGCCGCGATGGTGGACGGCGTGAGTGTGCTGGCACAGATGATGTGGACGATGAAGTCCACTGGCGCGCTGCGGGACCGGCGCGAATCCTTCTTGCTCGACGGCGGTGCCCCGTTCTACCGCTGCTATGAAACCGCCGACGGCAAGTACCTGGCGGTCGGCGCCATCGAGCCGCAGTTCTTCGCGGCGTTGCTCACCGGACTGGGGCTGGACTCCGAACAGATACCCAATCAGCTTGACGTGGCGTCGTATTCGCGCATGCGCGACATCTTCACCGAACGGTTCGCCAGCCGGACCAGAGACGAATGGGTCGAGGTCTTCGCCGGCACCGATGCGTGCGTCACGCCGGTACTGACGTGGACCGAAGCCGCCGCGGACGGGCATCTGATCGCGCGATCAACGGTGATCACCGCCCATGGTGTCGAGCAGGCCGCACCCGCACCGCGGTTCTCTCGCACCCCGTCCGGGCCGGTCGGCCGGCCACCGGCTGCCACCACACCGCTTACCGAAGTTGGCTGGTGACAACGTATTCGGCCCAAGCATGTACACGCCGAGTGCGGCATTGCTAGCTTGGCTGTGATGGCCGTCCAAGCATCGCGAGAAATTGTGATCAATGCGCCGCCGGAGAAAATCATGGAGGCGCTGCAAGACGTCGGCGCCTTGCCCCAATTGTCTCCGGTGCACAAGCGAGTGGAAGTCCTCGATTGTTATCCCGACGGTCGGCCGCATCACGTGAAGGCCACCGTCAAAATCCTCGGCATCGTCGACAACGAGATCTTGGAATACCACTGGGGACCGAATTGGGTGTGCTGGGATGCCGAGAAGACCTTTCAGCAACACGGACAGCACATCGAATACACCGTCAAACCCGAGGGTCTGGACAAATCGCGGGTACGGTTCGACATCACCGTAGAACCGTCGGGCCCTATCCCCGGTTTCATCGTCAAGCGGACCAGTCAGGCGGTCCTGGACGCGGCCACCGAAGGTTTGCGCAAGTGGGTCGAGCAAGACGGCGGTTCTGCCGTATCGGATTAACCCTTCCATTCCCCGGGTAGCCGACAGCTCAAGTGCGCTAGGGGAGGCGGTTCGGTGAGCAGGCATGTCGAGGTGGATCCGGCGCTGTGGGAGGAATTCCACCGGGTGGTGAACATGTCCTCGCGTGAGCTGTCCGACTGGCTGCGCACGCGGTCCGCCGAAGAAGGCGCCGAGGAACTTCCCGATCGGGCCGGGACGAAGACGGGGCGGGGGGTGTTGAAGGTCCTGCAAAAGCGACGCGTCGACCTCGATGAGGAAGACGAGCGGATCATGCGCAAGGTCGTCGACCGAATCCACGCCGAACGCAGTGACGAGATGGAGCCGACCGCTGGCTCCGAGGACTGGCGGCACCGGTTGATGACCATAGGTCACGACCCGCTGAAACCGACTCGTTGAGGGACGTGAGAAAGGCAAGGTAGATGGAGCGCGGAAACTCGAAGCTCAATCCCCGGGTTGACGAGGAACTCAAGCACGAATTGCAGGGCTACATGCAGGGAAACCGGCCGACCCGCGCAGAGGAATGGCGCGACCCGGAACCCCCCGCCGACGATGATCCGGATGTACCGACTGCCGGCCCAGTGAATCGGTAGCCGTTAGGCGCGGCCTGCCTGCAACTGCGGCGGTCCCGGGGTTAACTTGGTACCAATGGCCGTCCAAGCGTCCCGCGAGATCGTCATTGAAGCGCCTCCCGAGGTCATAGTGGAGGCGCTGGCCGACATGGACGCGGTGCCGTCCTGGTCGTCGGTGCACAAGAAATGTCAAGTCATCGACACCCATCCCGATGGACGCCCGTTCCACGTCAAAGTCACCATCAAGGTCACCGGGATCATCGACACGGAATTGGTCGAATACCACTGGGGCCCTGACTGGGTGGTCTGGGATGCGCAAAAGACCGCGCAGCAACGCGGCCAGCACGGCGAGTACAACTTGATCCGCGAAGGCGACGACAAGACTCGGGTGCGGTTCACCCTCACGGTCGAACCGAACGCGCCGCTGCCCGAATTCTGGGTGAACAAGGCTCGCAAGAGAATCTTGGAGGCCGCCACCGACGGACTGCGCCGACGCGTGCTGGGACCTGCTACCTAGGGTCGTCGCGCAGCGCCGCCAACCGCCGGATCGCCTCGTCGAGCGTCTCGTCGCGTTTGCAGAAGGTGAACCGCACCAAGTGATTCCACACGCTGGACTGCGGTACGGCGGTGTCACAGAACGCCGACATCGGGATGGCCGCCACGCCGACTTTCTCGGGAAGCGCTGCGCAGAACGCGGTGCTGTCGTCGTAACCGAGCGGACGCGGATCGGCGCACAGGAAATAGGTGCCGTGGCTGTCGTGCACCGCAAAGCCGATGTCGGTCAATCCCGACGCGAGCCGATCGCGCCGCTTCTGCAGGGTGTTGCGCAGTTCGGACACCCAGGCGTCCTGAGTCTGCAGCGCCAGCGCGACCGCCGGCTGAAAGGGCGCCCCGCCCACGTAGCTGAGGTATTGTTTGGCCGCGCGTAACCCGGCGATGAGATGTGCTGGCCCACAAGCCCACCCGATCTTCCAGCCGGTGCAGTTGAACATTTTGGCGGCACTCGAGATGGTCACCGTTCGCTCGGCCATGCCCTCGAACGTCGCCAGCGGCAGGTGTCGGTGCCCGTCATAAACCAAGTGCTCATACACCTCGTCGGTGATCACCAATAAGTCCGCGGCCACCGCGATCTCGGCGATGGCCGCCAGCTCGGATGCGCTCAACACCGCGCCCGTCGGGTTATGCGGGGTGTTGACGATCAGCGCCCGGGTCTGCGGCGTCAGCGCACCGCGCAGCGCGTCGGCGTCCAGGGCGAAGCCGCGGCCGTCGGGAACCAGCGGCACGATCACCCGCTGTGCGCCGGCCATCGCGACCACCGGTGAGTAGGAGTCGTAAAACGGCTCGATCAGCACCACCTCCGAGCCCGGCTCGACCAACCCCAGCACCGCCGCGGCGATGGCCTCGGTCGCGCCGACGGTCACCAGCACTTCGGTGTCCGGGTCGTACTCGACGCCGAACGCGCGCCGGCGTTGCGCGGCAATGGCCTGGCGCAGCGGAGCGATGCCCAAACCCGGGGGATATTGGTTGACGCCGTCGGCGATGGCCTCCTGGGCCGCCCGGAGCATGGCCGGCGGTCCGTCCTCGTCGGGGAAGCCCTGCCCGAGGTTCACCGCGCCGATCCGGGCGGCCAGCGCCGACGTCTCGGCGAAGATCGTCGTCGCGTAGGGCTGCAGGCGCGACACCGTCATGGCAGACGAGCTTACGGCTTGGTCACCTGGGCCAGTGGCGCCGCCGGCGACAAGTTGCTAACAGCCGACCGTTGCGTCTTCGGGGCCGCTGAGCTGGGCAAACGGTAGCCAACCAACAGGTTGGCCGGGGCTGCTGTTAGTGTGCTCGTACCGGACCTACCCTTGAATACGGATCCGAACCCCACATTTGTGAACAGGAAATCGACATGTCCGAAGAAGCCTTTGTATACGAGGCCATCCGCACTCCCCGTGGCAAGCAACGCAACGGTTCGCTGCACGAGGTCAAACCCCTGAGCCTGGTTGTCGGCCTCATCGACGAGTTGCGCAAGCGCTTTCCCGACCTGGACGAGAACTTGATCAGTGACGTCATCCTGGGCGTCGTTTCGCCGGTCGGTGACCAGGGCGGGGACATCGCCCGTGCCGCGGTGCTGGCCGCCGGCATGCCCGACACGGTCGGCGGCGTGCAGCTCAACCGCTTCTGCGCCTCTGGCCTCGAGGCCGTCAACACCGCCGCGCAAAAGGTGCGCTCGGGCTGGGACGACCTGGTACTGGCCGGTGGTGTGGAGTCCATGAGCCGGGTGCCGATGGGCTCGGACGGGGGCGCCATGGCGCTGGACCCGGTCACCAACTACGACGTCGGCTTCGTGCCGCAGGGCATCGGCGCGGACCTGATCGCCACCATCGAGGGCTTCTCCCGCGACGACGTCGACGCCTACGCGCTGCGTAGCCAGCAGAAGGCCGCCGAGGCGTGGTCGGGCGGGTACTTCGCCAAGTCCGTCGTGCCGGTGCGCGACCAGAACGGCCTGCTGATCCTCGACCACGACGAACACATGCGCCCGGACACCACCATGGAGGGCCTGGCCAAGTTGAAGCCGGCCTTCGAGGGGCTGGCCGCGCTCGGCGGCTTCGACGACGTGGCGCTGCAGAAGTACCACTGGGTCGAGAAGGTCAACCATGTGCACACCGGCGGCAACAGCTCCGGCATCGTCGACGGCGCCGCGCTGGTGCTGATCGGCAACGAAGCCGCCGGCAAGTCGCAGGGCCTGACGCCGCGGGCGCGCATCGTGGCCACCGCCACCACCGGTGCCGAGCCGACGATCATGCTGACCGGCCCGACGCCGGCCACCCAGAAGGTGCTCGACCGCGCGGGACTGACCGTCGACGACATCGACCTGTTCGAGCTCAACGAGGCCTTCGCGTCCGTGGTGCTCAAGTTCCAGAAGGACCTGAACATCCCCGACGAGAAGCTCAACGTCAACGGCGGCGCCATCGCGATGGGCCACCCGCTGGGCGCCACCGGCGCCATGATCCTGGGCACCATGGTCGACGAGCTGGAGCGCCGCAACGCCCGACGCGCGGTGGTCACGCTGTGCATCGGCGGCGGCATGGGCGTCGCGACGATCATCGAGAGGGTGTGACCGCATGACCGACAACACCATTCAGTGGGACAAGGACGACGACGGCATCGTCACGCTGACGCTGGACGACCCGTCCGGCTCGGCCAACGTCATGAACGAGGCCTACATCGAGTCGATGGGCAAGGCCGTGGATCGCCTTGTCGCCGAGAAGGATTCGATCACCGGCGTGGTGATCACCAGCGCGAAGAAGACCTTCTTCGCCGGCGGCGACGTCAAGAGCATGATCCAGATCGGCCCGGAGAACGCCGGTGAGGCTTTCGACCTGGTCGAGAACGTCAAGAAGCAGTTGCGCACCCTCGAGACGCTGGGCAAGCCGGTGGTGGCCGCCCTCAACGGCGCTGCGCTCGGCGGCGGCCTGGAGATCGCGCTGGCCTGTCACCACCGCATCGCGGCCGACGTCAAGGGCTCGCAGTTCGGTTTCCCCGAGGCGACGTTGGGACTGCTGCCCGGCGCGGGTGGCGTCACCCGCACGGTGCGCATGTTCGGCATCCAGAACGCGTTCGTCAACATCCTGTCGCAGGGGACGCGCTTCAAGCCGGCCAAGGCCAAGGAGCTGGGCCTGATCGACGAGCTGCTGCCCACGGTCGAGGAGCTGGTCCCGGCGGCAAAGGCGTGGATCAAGGCCAACCCGGACGCTCATGAGCAGCCGTGGGACAAGAAGGGCTACAAGATGCCCGGCGGCACCCCGTCGTCGCCGTCGCTGGCCAGCATCCTGCCGTCATTCCCGTCGCTGCTGCGCAAGCAGATCAAGGGCGCGCCGATGCCGGCGCCGAAGGCCATCCTGGCCGCTGCGGTCGAGGGTGCGCAGGTCGACTTCGACACCGCCAGCCGCATCGAGAGCCGCTACTTCACCGAACTGGTCACCGGCCAGGTCGCCAAGAACATGATCCAAGCGTTCTTCTTCGACCTGCAGGCCATCAACTCCGGCGAATCGCGTCCGGACGGGATCGGCAAGACGCCGATCAACAAGATCGGTGTGCTCGGCGCGGGCATGATGGGCGCCGGCATCGCCTATGTCTCGGCCAAGGCCGGCTACGACGTCGTGCTCAAGGACGTCAGCATGGAGGCGGCTCAGAAGGGTAAGGGCTACTCGGAGAAGCTGGAAGCCAAGGCGCTCGAGCGGGGCCGCACCACCGAGGAGAAGTCCAAGGCGCTGCTGGACCGCATCACCCCGACGGCCGACCCCGCCGACCTCAAGGGCGTGGACTTCGTCGTCGAAGCGGTCTTCGAGAACCAGGACCTCAAGCACAAGGTGTTCCAGGAAATCGAAGACATCGTCGAGCCCAACGCGGTGTTGGGGTCCAACACCTCGACGCTGCCGATCACCGGTCTGGCGACCGGCGTCAAGCGGCAAGAGGACTTCATCGGAATTCACTTCTTCTCCCCGGTCGACAAGATGCCGCTGGTCGAAATCATCAAGGGCGAGAAGACATCTGACGAGGCGCTGGCCCGGGTGTTCGACTACACCCTGGCCATCGGCAAGACCCCGATCGTCGTCAACGACAGCCGCGGCTTCTTCACCTCCCGAGTCATCGGCACCTTCGTCAACGAGGCGCTGGCGATGCTCGGCGAGGGCGTGGAGCCGGCCAGCATCGAGCAGGCCGGGTCGCAGGCCGGGTACCCCGCGCCCCCGCTGCAGCTGTCCGACGAGCTCAACCTGGAGCTGATGCACAAGATCGCCCTGGCCACCCGCAAGGGCGTCGAGGATGCCGGCGGCACCTACGAGCCGCACCCGGCTGAAGCCGTCGTCGAGAAGATGATCGAGCTGGGACGGTCCGGACGGCTCAAGGGCGCCGGCTTCTACGAGTACCCCGAGGGCAAGCGGTCCGGGTTGTGGCCCGGTCTGCGGGAGACCTTCAAGTCGGGCAGCTCGGAGCCGCCGTTGCAGGACATGATCGACCGGATGCTGTTCGCCGAGGCGCTCGAGACGCAGAAGTGCCTGGACGAGGGCGTGCTGACGTCGACCGCCGACGCCAACATCGGGTCCATCATGGGCATCGGCTATCCGCCGTGGACCGGTGGTAGCGCCCAGTACATCGTCGGCTACGAGGGTCCGGGCGGGACCGGCAAGGAAGCCTTTGTCGCCCGCGCCAAAGAGTTGGCGCAGAAGTACGGCGACCGGTTCCTGCCTCCGGATTCGCTGACCTAGATCTGCCCCGCGCAGACGCGAAGGCCCCCGAAACAGCGTGGTTTCGGGGGCTTTTGGCGTTCGGCGTAGGAGCCGCGGTTAGAGTGCGGCTATGCGCTTTGGTCTTTTCATCCCCCAGGGCTGGCGAATGGATCTCGTCGGCATCGAACCCGAGCGGCAGTGGGCGGTGATGCGCGATCTGGCCACCTATGCCGACCGCAGCGCATGGGATTCGTTGTGGGTCTACGACCATTTCCACACCGTCCCGCTGCCGACGGATCAAGCCACCCATGAGGCGTGGACGTTGATGGCGGCTTACGCTGCCACCACCTCACGGATCAAGCTGGGCCAGATGTGCACGGCGATGAGTTACCGCAATCCGGTGTACCTGGCGAAGGTGGCGGCGACGACCGACATCATCTCCGGCGGTCGTGTACAGATGGGTATCGGTGGCGGTTGGTACGAACACGAATGGCGCGCTTACGGTTACGGCTTCCCGTCGGCGGGGGTGCGGCTGGGCCGGCTGGACGAGGGCGTGCAGATCATGCGCGACGCCTGGCGCGACGGCAAGGTCTCCTTCGGCGGCAAGCACTATCAGGTGGACGGGGCGATCGTCGAGCCAAGACCGTTGCAGGACAATGGGATTCCGTTGTGGATCGCCGGAGGTGGGGAGAAGGTGACGCTGCGGATAGCGGCGCAGTACGCCCAGTACACCAACTTCACGCCGGAGCCTGCGGCGTTCGCACATAAATCCGAGGTGCTAGCGGGGCACTGCCGCGACGTGGGCACCGACTTCGACGCGATCGTGCGCTCGGCGAACTTCACCGCGCTGGTCGGCACGTCGGAGGAAGACGTGCAGGATCGACTGCAGCGCGTGCGCGACCGGATGGTCGGATACGTCCCAGAGGCGGTGGCGGATGCGATGATCGCCGGGGGCAGCGGACCGGAGTCGGCGACCGGCACCACCGAGCAGATCATCGAGCGGATCGCCAAGGTGCGGGACCTGGGCTGCGAGTACGCGATCTGCTATTTCCCCGAGGCGGCCTACGACCGTTCCGGCATCGAGTTGTTCGAACGCGAGGTCATTCCCGCGTTGAGCTGATCGCGGTGGTGCTGATCGGCCGTCGAGTGTGCGGATCGCGTGTCGGGTGTGCTGATTTGCGTCGAGTGTGAGCCCACGGTTTTGATTGTGTTGTCAGGGCGGGGATTTCGCCGATTCTGCGCCGTGGGCTCACACTCGACGCCGTGAGGTCACACTCGACGCCGTGGGTTCACACTCTGCGCCGTGGGCTCACGCTCGACGCCGTGGGTTCACACTCGACGCCGTGGGGCTCACACTCTGGGCCGTGGGCTCACAGTCGACGCCGTGGGCTCACGCTCGATGCCGTGGGTTCACACTCGACGCTGAACGTGAGCCCAGGGCGCGGACCTAAGCGCTCAGATGTCGGTGGCGATGTAGCGCGTCTTGGCGGGCGGCGCGGCGAGCAAAGGCGGCAGCTCGGTCAGGCGACCCTCCCCGGCGCGGAACTTGCGATAGGCCTCGTCGTGCTCGACGCTTTCCCACACTTCGTAGATCAGCCAGTGGCCCTCGTCGGTGTCGTCGACGAGCACGTCGGTGCGCAGATTCCCGTCGAATGCGCGGGTGTCCTGCAGCGCGCGGCCCATCAGGTCGCGGGCCGCTGCCACCGAGTCCGGCTTGATCTTGAGTTCGAGTATCACAGTGACGGGAATGGTCGTCTCCTTCTGTCGAGGTGATCAGCGCCGCACGCTAATCACCGATGCGAGTGAACGTCTGCTCGAAGCCGGTGTTCACAGCGCAGGCCCCCGTTTGTTCCTGGTGGCCGTGCCCGATCAGCGAGGTTATCGGATCGTCGGCCGAAGCGGGCAACGGGAACTGGGCGATGACACTGAAATGCGTTGTGCCACCGGCCGGGCAGCGGTAGTCCTGTTCGGTGTCCAGCGTCCAGATCCCATTGGCGAAGAGCAGTGGTGAGTCTCCGGCGCGTCCGTGGAAGTAGCTCATGCAGCGTTCTCCGGTGCGCAGGCACTGGGTGACGACGTTGGACTCACCGGTCTGCCTGGGCTGTTCGGAGCTGAACGACCTGACGACGCGGTAGTGGCCGTGCAGTGCGGCGGCCGGCGACGTCACCCGGGGTGGCGCGCCGGCCGGATCGGCGACCGTGTTGACGTCGACATCACCGGTGCGGGTGAAGGTGACGGTCCGTTTGTCCCGGCAGGTGCTCCCGCTGGTGCGGCTGAATTCGCCGGTGAGGGTGCCGTCGGGCGCGGGGTGCACCACGAAGACTTGCCAGAACTCGGCGCGGGTCCCCTGGCACTGGTCGGAACTCAGGGATACGGCGACCCAGTTTCCGTCGATCTGGTCGAACACCGTCGTGGCCGCCAGCGTCGGATCGCCGTCGCGGCGGGCCGCCGTGGCGACGCACCCGGTGCTGCCGCAGGCCGAGCGCAGGCCGTAGGTGAGCGTTATTGATTTGCCGTTACCACCCGGATTGCCGTCGAGATCGGTAAGCGGGCCGAACTCGACGGCGTAGGTGCCGGTGAACGCCGGCAGTGGCGGGGGCGGGGGCGTGGCGGGTGCCGCGACAGCGGTACTGGTGGGTGGAGGGGCGGCGGTGGTGGTCACCGTCGGTGGGGCAGGGGTCGCACGATCGTGCGACTGATTGAGCCGGACGCCGGCGAAGACAGCGCCGATGACCACCAACGCGACGGCAACCAGTGCAGCGATCACGACGGCGGGTCGCTGCGTCAACCGCTTGCGATGCGGTGCGCGCTGGACGGGCGCGGTGATCGCGATCGCCGGTTGAGTGATGCGGGTGTCCTCATAGAGGTGTGTGGTGAGTTGGGTGGCGAAGTCGGTGCAGGTGGGGTAGCGGTCGTTGGGGTCTTTGGCCAGTGCGGTGGTGAAGATGGGGTCGAGGTGGGCGAGTTCGGGTCGGCGGGTGGCGATGGAAGGTGGTGGGGCGCTGACGTGTTGGGCGATGACGACGGTGGGGTTGGGGTCGGTGTAGGGCGGGGTGCCGGTCAGCAGTTCGAAGGCGCTGCAGGCCAGGGCGTATTGGTCGGCGCGGCCGTCGATGGTGTGGCCGCGTAGTTGTTCGGGGGCGGCGTAGGCCACGGTGCCTACGGCGACGTTGGTGGCGGTGAGTTTGGCTGAGTCGTCGATGCGGCGGGCCACGCCGAAGTCGGCCAGGTAGATGCGGCGGGCGTGGGCGTCGGGGTCGGTGAGCAAGATGTTGGCTGGTTTGACGTCGCGGTGCAGCAGGCCGCGGTGGTGGGCGTAGTCCAGGGCGGAGGCCACCGCGGTGACGATGGCGGCGACTTCGTCGGCGGGCATGCCGGCTTGGTAGCGCTCGGCCAGGAGTCGGGCGGCGTCGGTGCCTGCGACGTAGTCCATGGAGATCCAGAACTGTCCGTCGTGTTCGCCGCGGTCGTGGATGGACACGATGTGGGGGTGGGACAGGCTGGCGGCCAGGTCGGCTTCGCGGGTGAACCGGGCCCGGTATTCGGCGTCGTCGGTGAATTCGGCGGGCAGCACCTTGAGCGCGTCCTCGCGCGGTAACCGCGGGTGCGTGGCCAGATACACCTTGCCCATGCCACCGGCACCGAGCACCCGCAAGATCGTGTACCCGGCAAAAACCTGGCCCGGCTGAAGCAACATGGCGTGAATGCTAAACGCCGACGGCCAACTCAGGCCAGCGACAAAGTTGTGATCGGTAGGCGCGCGGGGACCGCGGCTAGTCGCTTGTGCGCGTGAATGTTTCGTCGAAATCGAGGCTCACCGCGCACGCCCCGGTCTGTGTCCAGTGGCCGTGTCCGGTCAACGTCGGCACCGGGTCTTGCACCGGCGCAGGCAGCGGAAACTGCGCGGTGGCTTTCAGGCTGGCCGGGCTGCCGTCCGGGCACTGACCGTTGGTCGAGTCGTCCCACGTCCACGCCCCGGCCGCGAAAACCAGTGGCACATCACCGGATTTGGAGTGGAAGTAACTCATGCACCGCTCACCGGTGCGCAAACAGTTGGTCGTGATGGCGGAGTTTCCCAACGGTTGCGGGCCGCCGTTGGCGAACGTCCGGGTCAACTGATAGCGGCCGTGCAGCGCCTCGGCCGGGGACACCACCCGCGGTGGCAGGGTCGCCGGGTCGGGAAGGGTGATGTCGAGGTCTCCGGTGCGGGTGAAGGTAACCGTGCGCTTCTCCTGGCAGTTGTTGCGAGCGGTCCTGGTGTGTTCCCCGGTGAGCGTGCCGTCGGGATGGGGTTGCAGGGAAAAGACCTCCCAGATCTCGCCGGCGGAATCCCGGCACGGGCTGGTGGTCAGGCCGACGGCCAACCAGCGTTCCCCGACTTGGTCGAACACCAACGACGACGCGAAGGCCCGTTCGCCGCGCAGGCGCGAGGCCGTCGCGATGCACCCGGCCCCGCCACACATCGAGCGCACCCCATAAGTGCCCGATGACGATACGGCGTTGGCACCTTGGTCGCCGTCGAGATTGGTGACGGGACCGAAGTCGGCGCGGTAGGTACCGGTGAACGGCCCGCTGGTGCTCGGCGGCGCGGTCTTGTGAGGCACCGTGGCGGGCGCGCTGGGCGCGGTGGGCGTGCTGGCGGTGCCGGCTCGGTGCCGCGACTGGGTGAGCGTGACTCCGGTGATGACCCCGGCGATGATCAGCAACGCGGCGGCGGCGAGTGCGCCGATGACGACGGCTGGGCGTCGCGATCGCGTCACGGCCGCGGGTTGGTCGAGTGTGGTGATGGGTATCGCGGGCTGGGTTTCCTTGGCGTGCAGGCCGAGCGCCAGATCACGCCGGTGGGGGTCGAGGTGGGTGGTGAGTTGGGTGGCGAAGTCGGTGCAGGTGGGGTAGCGGTCGTTGGGATCTTTGGCGAGTGCGGTGGTGAAGATGGGGTCGAGGTGGGCGAGTTCGGGTCGGCGGGCGGCGATGGAAGGTGGTGGGGCGCTGACGTGTTGGGCGATGACGACGGTGGGGTTGGGGTCGGTGTAGGGCGGGGTGCCGGTCAGCAGTTCGAAGGCGCTGCAGGCCAGGGCGTATTGGTCGGCGCGGCCGTCGATGGTGTGGCCGCGTAGTTGTTCGGGGGCGGCGTAGGCCACGGTGCCTACGGCGACGTTGGTGGCGGTGAGTTTGGCTGAGTCGTCGATGCGGCGGGCCACGCCGAAGTCGGCCAGGTAGATGCGGCGGGCGTGGGCGTCGGGGTCGGTGAGCAAGATGTTGGCTGGTTTGACGTCGCGGTGCAGCAGGCCGCGGTGGTGGGCGTAGTCCAGGGCGGAGGCCACCGCGGTGACGATGGCGGCGACTTCGTCGGCGGGCATGCCGGCTTGGTAGCGCTCGGCCAGGAGTCGGGCGGCGTCGGTGCCTGCGACGTAGTCCATGGAGATCCAGAACTGTCCGTCGTGTTCGCCGCGGTCGTGGATGGACACGATGTGGGGGTGGGACAGGCTGGCGGCCAGGTCGGCTTCGCGGGTGAACCGGGCCCGGTATTCGGCGTCGTCGGTGAATTCGGCGGGCAGCACCTTGAGTGCGTCCTCGCGCGGTAACCGCGGGTGTGTGGCCAGATACACCTTGCCCATGCCACCGGCACCGAGCACCCGCAAGATCGTGTACCCGGCAAAAACCTGGCCCACCTCAAGCGACATGGCCAAATCGTAGAGCTTCGGACACCCGCGACGGCACCCATGGCAGTCAGCACGACCGACGAGAATGAGATTTCCATTTTTCTCCAATGCTGTTGTACGGTTTGGTGAGCCGCATTACGTCATGGCGGACGACGGAGGATCTTCCCGATGCAGAAGGCACTGGCCCCCGACATCTCAACGTGGCCGGACGAAAATCCCCAGCTCATCGGCAGCCAATGCAGCGGTTGCGGCGCGACCACCTTCCCGATGCAGGAGCTGTGCCCACGCTGCAGCGGCTCGGACATGAGTGAGGTGTTGTTGCCCCGCCGGGGCACCCTGGTGGCCTGGACCACGCAGGGGTTCCCCCCGGGAGCTCCCTTCGCCGGTCCCACGGGCAAGGATTTCGTGCCGTTCGGTGTCGGGCTGATCCAGCTCGGTGACGTCATTCGGGTGGAAGGCCGGTTGACCGAAAACGACCCGGCCATGCTGCAATTCGGGCAAGAGGTCGAGCTGACCATGGTCCCGTTCGCTACCGACGCCGACGGCGACGAGATCGTCACGTTCGCATTCCAGCCGGTCTAGTGGCGGTCGTGAGCGCGGCGGCGCAGCCGGGTGAAACCGGTCGCCACCATCTACCCAGGAGGACCGTCAGATGACCAACGACGTAGCCATCATCGGTGTGGGGCTCCATCCCTTCGGCAGGTTCGAAAAAACCGCGATGCAGATGGGCGCCGAGGCGATTCAGACCGCGCTGGCCGACGCCGGCGTGGCATGGAAGGACATCCAGTTCGGCTTCGGTGGCAGCCACGAGGTTTCCAACCCCGATGCGGTGACCCGCTTGGTGGGGCTGACCGGCATCACCTTCACCAACGTCTTCAATGCCTGCGCCACCGCGGCCAGCGCGATCCAACAGACCGCCGACACAATTCGCTTGGGTAAGTACGACATCGGGATCGCCATCGGACTGGACAAGCATCCTCGCGGCGCGTTCACCGACGATCCGGCGAAGCTGGCGCTACCGCAGTGGTATGCGCAGAACGGTCAGTTCGTAACCACCAAGTTCTTCGGCATGAAAGCCAACAAGTACCTGCACGACCACAACATCTCGCAAGCCACCTTGGCCAAAGTCGCCGCCAAGAACTACCGCAACGGTTCGATGAACCCGAATGCGTTTCGCCGCAAGACCTTAGGTGAAGACGAGATCCTCAACTCGGCGGTGCTGAACTACCCGCTGACGCAGTACATGTTCTGCGCCCCCGATGAGGGCGCCGCGGCGGTAGTGATGTGCCGCGCCGACATGGCGCACAAGTACACCGACAAACCGGTGTTTGTGCGCGCCAGCGAAATTCGCACCCGGCGGTACGGCGCATACGAAGTGCACGCCACGTTCGCCCCGTTGGACGAGGACTCTTCCCCCACCGTCTACGCGGCCCAGGCCGCCTATGAAGCCGCCGGCATCGGACCCGAGGATGTCGACCTGGCCCAGCTGCAGGACACCGACGCGGGCGCGGAGGTCATCCACATGGCCGAGACGGGGCTGTGCGCCGACGGCGAACAAGAGAAATTGGTTGCCGACGGCGCCACCGAGATCAGCGGATCGCTGCCGATCAACACCGACGGCGGGCTCATCGCCAACGGTGAACCGATCGGCGCATCGGGATTGCGCCAGGTGCACGAGTTGGTGCGCCAGCTGCGCGGCGAGGCGGGCGAGCGGCAGGTGCCCGGCAACCCGCGCGTCGGGCTCGCCCAGGTCTACGGCGCCCCGGGCACGGCGTCGGCGACCATCCTGTCGCTGTAAATCCAGCGTGTGGCCGCTTAGATCGCCGGACCCAGCAGGTCGTCGGCGTCGCGGATGATGTAGCCGTAGCCCTGCTCGGCCAGGAACCGCTGCCGGTGCGCGGCGTATTCGGCGTCCAAACTGTCGCGCGCCACCACCGAGTAGAAGATCGCGCCCCCACCGTCGGCCTTGGGCCGCAACAGCCGGCCCAACCGCTGCGCCTCCTCCTGCCGCGAGCCGAACGTCCCCGAAACCTGCACCGCCACAGAGGCTTCCGGCAAGTCGATGGAGAAGTTGGCCACCTTGGAGACCACCAGGGTGGAGATCTCGCCGCGGCGGAAGCCGTCGAACAGCGCTTCGCGTTCCTTGGTCCTGGTCGAGCCCTGGATCACCGGAGCGTTCAGTTCGGTGCCCAGTTCCTCGAGTTGGTCGAGGTAGGCGCCGATCACCAAGGTCTGCTCACCGGGATGCTTGGCCAGAATCGATTTGACCACAGCAATTTTCGTGTGCACCGTCGAGCACAGCCGGTAGCGCTCCTCGGGTTCGGCGGTGGCGTACATCATGCGTTCGTTGTCGGTCATGGTGACCCGGACCTCGACGCACTCGGCAGGCGCGATCCAGCCTTGTGCCTCAATGTCTTTCCACGGCGCGTCGTAGCGTTTGGGGCCGATGAGGGAGAACACGTCGCCTTCGCGGCCGTCTTCGCGGATCAAGGTGGCGGTCAGCCCCAGGCGCCGTCTGGACTGCAGGTCGGCGGTCATCCGGAACACCGGCGCCGGCAGCAGGTGCACCTCGTCGTAGATGATCAGCCCCCAGTCGCGGCTGTCGAACAGTTCCAGATGCCGGTACTCGCCTTTGGTGCGACGGGTGACCATCTGGTAGGTCGAGATGGTGACCGGACGGATCTCCTTGCGCTCTCCGGAATATTCGCCGATCTCATCCTCGGTCAGCGACGTGCGGGCGACCAGCTCACGCTTCCACTGCCGGGCCGCCACCACATTGGTGACCAGGATCAGCGTCGTCGCACTGGCTTTGGCCATCGCCGCCGCCCCCACCAACGTCTTCCCGGCGCCACAGGGCAGGACGACCACGCCCGAGCCGCCCGCCCAGAACGAGTCCGCGGCCATCTGCTGATAGTCGCGCAGCTCCCAGCCGTCGGGTTGCAGGTCGATCTGGTGCGCTTCGCCGTCGACGTAACCGGCAAGATCCTCGGCGGGCCAACCGATCTTCAGCAACATCTGCTTGACCCGGCCCCGCTCGCTGGGGTGCACGACGACGGTGTCGTCGTCGATGCGGGCGCCCAGCATCGGGGCGATCTTCTTGTTGCGCAGCACCTCCTCGAGCACGGCGCGATCCAGGCTGACCAGCGTCAACCCGTGTGCGGGATTCTTCACCAGTTGCAGGCGGCCGTAGCGCGCCATGGTGTCGACGATGTCGACCAGCAGCGGCTGGGGAACCGCGTAGCGGGAGAAGCTGACCAGCGCGTCGACGACCTGCTCGGCGTCGTGGCCGGCGGCGCGGGCGTTCCACAACGCCAGCGGGGTGATGCGGTAGGTGTGCACGTGCTCGGGCGCGCGTTCCAGCTCCGCGAACGGCGCGATGGCGGCGCGTGCGGCGTCGGCCAAGTCATGGTCGACTTCCAGCAGCACCGTCTTATCGGACTGCACAATCAACGGTCCGTCAGTCAATGGCGCCGCTCCTCCTCATCGCTCCCTCTGCATCGTCGCCGGGGGTCATGAGTCCATTATCCTGCGTCGGCCGACACCACCGACGTGATGCGATGGATGGCGAACTCGCGCAGCCGCCCGGAGCCCGAGTCGTAGGCCGTCAATTGGCCACCGCGGATGATGATCGGAGAGACCACCCGTTGGGTGGCGACCCCGGCGGCGTCGAGGTACCCGATCAACACGGTCTCCTGGTCTCTGGCCGCGCGCTGCAGTAGCGCCATCGCGACGGCCGGGTCGACACGGATGTTGCCGAACGGGGCGGCAGTCACTTTGCGCAGAACCGCCACCACCGCGTTGAGGGTGTCGGTGCTGGGCCGCGGCGGCGGGCGGTAGGGGGAGCGCCGCTGCGGCGCGGCCACCCGGGCGCCCCGGGTCCGCACGTCCACGATGGCGCCGGTGGAGTCTTCTGCCGCCGGTGCGAAGCCCGCACTGCGCAGCGCCGCGAGCACTTCGCCAATCGGCGCGGGCGAAACCGCCACCGTCGGCGCCAGTGCGCGCAGCTGCAATTCCTCGGCTGCGGGCGCCGAGATGGCCTGGGCCAGCAACGCGGGGTCCTCGCAGCGCACGAACGAGGTGGCCATGCCGATCCGCAGCTGACCGTGCCGCCGGGCCACATCGTCGATGAGGTAGCTAAGCCCCTGCGGTACAGGCGTTTTCGAATGCCCTGCAAAGAACGCGTGCATCCAGTCGCGGGTTTTGCCGATATCGAGGGCGTGCCGGATGGAGGCCTCGCTGACCCGGTACACCATCGCGGTCCCCGCCGACTCCACGGTGGCGACGGTGCTCAACTCCTCGGCCAGATCCCGTTCCAGCGGGCCGGGCACGACGATGGTCAGGTCAGCCTGCACCAAGAAGTGGTCGATCGGTTTGGGCAGCGCTTTGCTCATCGCGTTGATCGCGGTGGCGGCGGCGTCGTCGTGGTGGTCCAGCAGGGCGCGGCCTGCGGTGCTGATGGCCCCGCGACCGATCAGCCCCAACGCGTGGCCCTCACCCAGCAGATCTGCGACGGGCCCCGGCTGCAACCGCCGGGCCCAGCGCGGGCGACGCCAGAGCAAGGCCTCGGATGCGCTGGTGACGTCGACGCCAGCCCCGGGGGGCAACTCGGCCAGCATGTCCAGCAACAGTCGGCGATCCAGCGGGGCGGCCGTGGAAAACAACGAATCCGACAGTGCGCCATAGGGTTTGCCGTCGGGACCGCGGGTGCCGATCAGCGCCGGGCGGCCGGGCAGATCCAGCCAGGTGCAGGCCAGCAGGTGCCAACGTTCGGCGGCGGACAGCGAGGTGAACCGGTCGGCGGTCGCCGTCGGCGCCCAGTACGGCCCGTCCCCGTAGGCGGGGACGGGCTCGGGCACGCCGCTGGCGATCAGGCCGGAAGCGGAAGCAAGCTCGAGGATCAGGCCCAGCCGCGGCTCGTCCATGCCGCTCGCCTTGGCCAGGCGCTTGACCTCCCGCACCCCCAGCCCGCCGCTGCGCAGTTCGGCAACCGGGGTGGTGCCGAGATTCTCCAGCAGCACGTCGACGTCGCGCAGCAGGTCGATGACCGCACCGGCGGCCACCGCATCGGCGTCTGCGGGGGTGGTGGTGACCACCACCGGGTCCGGCGCGGTCAGCTGCATCGGACCGGGCCGCTCCCCACGCAGCACCTGCCCGACATGGCGGGGCAAGATCACCGTCTCGGCATCGATGCGGCGCAGCAGTCCGGTCGCGAGCAGACGCGGCACCGGCCGGTCCGCTGGCGCGCCGGGTGCCGCGTCGCGGGTGCGGCCCATCGGGGACCCTTCCAGCAGCCGTTCCAGGACGTCGCGCTGCGCTTCGTCGAGGCCGTCGATCAACGCGGCGATCTCCTCGCCGCTGCGCACCCGGTCTTCCAGGGTGACTTGGCCGGGATGCCAGGGCAGCGCCGTGGCGGCGTCGGCGGGCACCCGTACCGCGGTGTCACCCCAGGCCAAAGCCCGCGCTTTCAAGTCGTCCAGGGCGCCGACGATGTCGGCTTCGGGCGCGTGCTCACCCAGCAGCGCCAGCAGTTTGGTGACGGCCACCGGCTCGACGTCGGCCTGCAGAACCAGTAGGGCATCGATGACGGCCAGGCGCAGAAAGTCCAGCTCATCGGTGGCAGCCTTGACCGACTGACGAGCCTGCGCGCGCGCGGCGAGCGCGGCGATGCTGCCAGGTGGGGGTTGGGCCAGATCGGGCCGCAGTTCGAGCAGCCGAATCAGCCGCTCGTCGGACAAGTCGGCCAGCCACGACCCCAGCGGAATATCCGGGGTTTGTTCGGTCATTGCTGATCAGCGTAGGCCGCACCGGCAGCCTTGCGCCGCGGCCGGGTGTGCGACCTGTCAGAATGGACCCCGTGGCTGACACAGACGGCAAGGCACGCAAACCCAGGTATGTAGACAACGGCTGGCCGACCACAGACCCGGACGACCACGCGGTGAGCGAACTGGTGACCGACCGCACGGGCGCGTTGTCGCCGTTCGGTGAGGTGGCGTTCCCGGTGGACGCCGATACCCTCCCCTACGTCCATCCAGTGACGGACGTCAACTGGTAGGCCCGTGCGATGACCAGCTCAGCCGGGGCTAGCGGGGTTTCCCCCGACGCCCCGGTGAACGCGCTGTCACACCTGGATGAGCAGGGGGCGGCGCACATGGTCGACGTCACCGAGAAGGTGACCACCCGACGCACCGCCGTCGCCGCGGGGGCGCTGCGCACATCCGCTGAGGTGGTGGCGCTGATCTCCCGCGGCGGCTTGCCCAAGGGCGATGCACTGGCCACCGCGCGGGTCGCCGCCATCCTGGCCGCCAAACACACCAGTGACCTCATCCCGTTGTGCCATCAACTCGCCCTGACCGGAGTCGACGTCGACTTCACCGTCGGGGAAACGGACATCGAGATCACCGCGACCGTGCGCAGCACCGACCGCACCGGTGTCGAAATGGAAGCCCTGACCGCCGTCAGCGTGGCGGGCCTCACCCTCTACGACATGATCAAAGCCGTCGACCGGAGCGCGCGCATCGACGACATTCGGGTGCTCCGCAAAGAAGGCGGGCGTAGCGGAAGTTGGACACGACCATGAGCCGATCTGCACGAGTGATCATTTCCTCCACCCGCGCGTCGGCCGGTGTCTATACCGACGAATGCGGCCCGATCATCGTCGAATGGCTGCAGCAACGCGGGATCGCCTCGGGTGAGCCCGTGGTGGTGGCCGACGGAAACCCGGTCGGCGAAGCGTTGCACGACGCGCTCGACGAGGAAGTCGACGTGATCATCACCTCCGGCGGCACCGGAATCTCGCCCACCGACAGCACTCCGGAACAGACCGTGGCCGTGCTGGACTTCATCATCCCGGGCCTGGCCGACGAGATCCGCCGCTCCGGTCTGCCCAAGGTGCCGACGTCGATCCTCTCCCGCGGGGTGTGCGGGGTGGCCGGGCGCACGCTCGTGATCAATCTGCCCGGTTCGCCCGGCGGGGTTCGCGACGGGCTGGGCGTGCTGGAAAACGTCCTAAACCATGCGCTCGATCAGTTGGCCGGCCAAGACCACCAGCGATGACGGTCGTCGTGCGGGCCGAGGTCACCGAGCAGCCGATATCTCTGGCCGAACATGAGGAACTGGTCAGCCACCAGTCTGCCGGGGCCGTCGTCGGTTTCGTCGGGGTGATCCGCGACCACGACGGCGGACGCGGCGTGCGGCGACTGGAGTACTCCGCGCACCCGTCGGCGGGGCAAGTCTTTGCTGAAGTGGTCGCAGAGGTGGCCGAGTCGGCGACCGGGGTGCGTGCCGTGGCGGCCAGTCACCGCGTCGGCGCATTGCACATCGGGGAAGCCGCCCTGGTGGCCGCGGTCGCTGCCGACCATCGCCACGCCGCGTTTGCTACCTGCGCGCGCTTGGTCGACACCATCAAGGAGCGGCTGCCGGTGTGGAAGCACCAGTTCTTCGAGGACGGAACCGAAGAATGGGTTGGCTCGGCCTGATCAGCTGATCAGCACGCAGACCCCCGCAAACAGCGGTGTGCTGCACCGCTTGCGGGGGCCTGCGTACTGATGGTTCTTGAACGCCCGTTACCGAACCGCGAGCGCGTCGAGCGCGTCGTTGCCGCTGACGTCCTGAGCGCGGATCGCCTGCCACAGCTTGGCGGTGTAGCCGACGGTCGATGCGTCGTGGACCTCGGCGGGCGCCTCGGTGACATCACCGGGAGCCGGCGGCACGTCCGCGGGCTGCGGAGCCTGCTCGGGTGCCTGCACGCCGGCCTCGACGACTACGGGAGCAGGAGCGGGAGCAGGCTGCTCACCCGCCGGTGGCGCCGGCACCTGGTCGGCCGGCGGCGGGGCGTCGGCGGGGGGCGCCGGCAGTTCGGCCGGCGGGGCGGGCGGCATTGCGTCGGGAGCCGGCAGGTCGTTGCTGGCCAATTCGACGGCAGGGGCGGGCTCAGCCGGCGCGGGCGCTTCCGCCGGCGGCGGCGCGTCCGGTGCTGCCAGCTCACCGTTCAGCCCGGGAGCGTCCAGCGGCTCGTTGAAGTCGGCCGGCTTGGGGAGCACGTTGCGCGGCGATGGCCCGGAAAGGCTCGTGCCACACACCGGCCACGCGCCACGGCCCTGGGTGGCCAGCACCCGCTCGGCGATGGCGATCTGCTGGTCCTTGGTGGCTAGCTGGGCCGACGGGGCGAACTCGCCACCGCCGTGGGAGGCCCAAGTGCCAGCGGCGAACTGGACGCCGCCGTAGAAACCGTTGCCGGTGTTGATCGACCAGTTTCCACCCGACTCACAACGGGCAACCTGGTCCCATTCGGTGTCGGTTGCCGCGGCCGCCTGACCGGCCATGGCGATGCTGCCGCCACCGAGTACTGCACCGGTGAAGGCGATCTTGGCGACGCTGACGCTTGAAGTAGTGGGCTTGCGGTGACGTCCACTCATTGGCGTTATGAAATTCCTCTCGTGTACACGCCTACGAGGTCAGCTGTCGGGTTCGGGTTTGAGAGGTCACCCGGCCGGTGTCGTCAGTGACGCCGGCTTCACCCCAAGGAGCCCGTGTGGGCCCCGTCTGGTCTCGGTGGACCTGGTGGGTCCCCCGCCTCCATCCGTGGGTCGGGATCCCTCATCTACCGGATGGAGCTCGGCGTGCTGTAGAGGAGGGAGGCTTGTCGCTTGGGTTCGGTGTGACGAGCCATCGCAGACGGTAGCGGGTTCAGCCGGTCGCGTCACGTCTGCCAAAAGTCGGCGTTTCCCTCACAGCCACAACGGAAACGCCTGCAGCGGCTCGCGTTTCCCCAGCTCATAACAGCCCGCAATCAGGGTGTGGCCGTGTCGTTATCGATCCGTTACGTGAGATATTTCACAGTTTCATCCGCCGGCGAACGGCGGGAGTACGTCAACGGTGTCGCCGGCGGATAACACCGTGGTGTCATCTCGGACGGCAATTCCGTCCCGCAGGTATGAGCATCGGCGCAACACCGTGGACAGCCGGTCGCTGCGCACAGCCAGGATCTCCACCAGCCCGGCCACCGAGGTGCCGGCTGGGAGCGTCACGATCTCGGACTCGCAGCCCGCAGCCGCGCGGGCGGCGGCGAAATAGCGCACCGTCACCCGCAACGGGCCGGACTCGCCGGCCGGGCGCACCGCGGGGCTAGCCACCGATCGCACTCATCGGGCGCTCAGGCTGGTGGAAGTCGGGATCGTTGATGCCATGCCCGGCGGGTTTGGCCCACATGGCGGCGCGCCACGCCGCCTCGATCGCGTCGTCGCTGGCGCCGCTGCGCAGCAGGGCGCGCAGATCGGTCTCCTCGGTGGCGAACAAGCAGCTGCGGATCTGGCCGTCGGCGGTGAGCCGGGTGCGGTCGCACGTGGAGCAGAAGGCGTGTGAGACCGAAGCGATCACCCCGAACTTCCCGGACGGGGTGTCGGGGCCGGTGTCGACAAGCCACAGCTCGGCGGGCGCCGAACCGCGCGGCGCCGGGTCGGGCCGCAGCCGAAAGTGCGGCCGCAGCGCCGCCAGCACATCGTCGGCGCTGAGCGCGGCGTCGCGGCGCCAGCGGTGCCCGGCGTCCAGCGGCATCTGCTCGATGACGCGCAGCTGGTAGCCATGGGTGAGGCAGAACCGCAGCAGCTCGACGACGTCCTCGCGGCCGGTGACGGGATCCAGGACGGCGTTGACCTTCACCGGCGCCAGGCCGGCTTGCTTGGCGGCGGCCAAGCCGTCGAGCACATCGGTGAGCCGGTCGCGCCGGGTGATGGCGGCGAAGTGGGCGCGGTCGACGCTGTCCAGCGACACGTTGACCCGGTTCAGGCCGGCTTGGGCCAAAGCGGCGGCCCGGCGCGCCAAGCTCACCCCGTTAGTGGTCAGCGAGATCTCGGGGCGGGGCTGAAGGCCGGCCGCCACGGCGATCACCGTGTCGAGGTGGCGGGCCACCAGCGGCTCCCCGCCGGTGAACCGCACACTGGTGATGCCCAACCGGGTGACCGCGATACGCAGCAGCCGGGCCAGCTCGTCGGCCCGCAACAGTTGCTCACCGGGCAGCCAGTCGAGGCCCTCGGCGGGCATGCAGTAGGTACAGCGCAGATTGCAGCGGTCGGTCAGCGAGACCCGCAGATCGGTGGCGGCCCTGCCGAACGTGTCGACCAACGGTCCGGTGGTGGGTGCGGGTGCGCCGCCGACGTTTGCCGGAACCGGCCGGCTCCGGCGCACCGAGGGGACCCCCAACGCGGTCAGCGTCATGCCGGCACCCGCTCGAGTCGCGTGCCGGCCGGGCCGGCGGGCACTATCTCCTTGCCCAACGGCAACAGCGAGACCGGGATCAGTTTCAGGTTTGCCAGCGCGAGCGGGATACCGATGATGGTGACCGCCATCGCCGTGGCGGTCAGCACGTGCCCGATGGCGAGCCACAGCCCGCACAGCAGCACCCAGATGACGTTGCCGATCAATGCGCCCGTCCCGGCGCGGGGTTTGTCGACGATGGTGCGGCCGAACGGCCACAGCGCGTAGGAGGCGATCCGTAGCGCGGCGAACCCGAACGGGATGGTGATGATCAGTAGGAAGCAGACAAGCGCCGCCAGCAGGTATCCGAGGGCCAACCAGAGCCCACCGAAGACCAGCCAGATGACGTTCAGGATCAGGCGCATATCTCCTCCAGCGGTAGTGCCAGCCTACCCAGTGGCGGTCAACAGGGGGTGCTGGCCGGGGATCCGCCCGAGTAGGATCTGTCAACGTCATCGCGTCCTGCGCAGGCTGGACGCGTCTTTCGTGTTAATCCCAGTGACCAGTCAGACAAGCAGGTGAGACCAGTGCCGACCGGCAAGGTGAAGTGGTACGACTCCGACAAGGGGTTCGGCTTCCTCTCCCAGGAGGACGGCGAGGACGTCTACGTGCGTTCCTCGGCGTTGCCCGCGGGCGTCGAGGGGCTCAAAGCCGGTCAGCGGGTGGAGTTCGGCGTCGCTTCGGGGCGGCGCGGACCGCAGGCCTTGAGCCTCAAGCTGATCGACCCGCCACCTAGCCTGTCGCGCACCCGGCGGGAGACGGCGCCGGCCGAGCACAAGCACAGCCCCGACGAGTTGCACGGCATGGTCGAGGACATGATCACCTTGCTCGAGAGCGCGGTGCAGCCAGAGCTGCGCAAGGGTCGCTATCCGGATCGCAAGACGGCTCGACGCGTTTCCGAAGTCGTCCGGGCGGTGGCGCGCGAGCTCGACGCCTGAGGTGCCGTGCTCATCGGCGCGCCGGCGGTCGCGGCCCGTGGCCGCCAGGTGAAAATGGGTACTCCAGCCTCATTGTGATTCGTTAGCGAGGAGGCGGCGATGGCACAGCAAACGCAGGTCAGCGAAGAGCAGGCCCGGGCCGTCGCCGAAGAATCCCGCGAAAGCGGCTGGGAGAAGCCGTCGTTCGCCAAAGAACTGTTTTTGGGACGCTTCGGCCTGGAACTCATCCATCCCTTTCCCCGGCCGGCCGACGCCGACGAGCAACGCACCGCGGCGTTCCTGGAGAAGCTGCGGGAATTCTTGACCACGGTGGACGGCAGTGTCATCGAGCGCGACGCCAAGATTCCCGACGAGTACGTGAAAGGTCTGGCCGCACTGGGCTGCTTCGGCATGAAGATCCCGTCGGAGTACGGCGGCCTGAACATGTCGCAGGTCGCCTACAACCGGGCCTTGATGATGGTGTCGACGGTGCATCCCAGCCTGGGCGCGCTGCTGTCGGCCCATCAGTCGATCGGTGTGCCCGAGCCGTTGAAGCTGGCGGGCAACGAAGAGCAGAAGCGGAAGTTCTTGCCGCGCTGCGCCGCCGGTGCCGTGTCCGCCTTCCTGCTCACCGAACCCGACGTCGGCTCCGACCCGGCGCGGCTGGGCTCCACGGCGACACCCGTCGACGGCGGTGCCGCCTACGAACTCGAGGGTGTGAAGCTTTGGACCACCAACGGGGTCGTCGCCGAACTGCTGGTGGTCATGGCGCGCGTGCCGCGCAGCGACGGGCAGCGGGGTGGCATCAGTGCCTTTGTGGTAGAGGCGGATTCACCGGGGATCACCGTGGAGCGGCGCAACAGCTTCATGGGATTGCGCGGCATCGAGAACGGCGTCACCCGGATGCACCGAGTGCGCGTTCCCGCCGAAAACCTGATCGGTCGCGAAGGCGACGGGCTGCGGATCGCGCTGACCACACTCAACGTCGGCCGGTTGGCCCTGCCGGCAATGGCGACCGGTTCGGTTAAATGGTCGCTGAAGATCGCCCGCGAGTGGTCGGGTGAGCGGGTGCAATGGGGCAAGCCGATCGGCAAACACGAAGCGGTGGCCCGCAAAATCGGGTTCATGGCCGCGACCACCTATGCCCTCGACGCGGTGGTCGAATTGTCCGGTCAGATGGCCGATGAAGACCGCAACGACATTCGCATCGAGGCGGCGTTGGCCAAGTTGTGGTCCAGTGAGATGGCCTGCGTCATCGCCGACGATCTGATGCAGATCCGGGGCGGTCGCGGCTATGAGACCGCCGACTCGCTGGCGGCGCGGGGAGAGCGCGCCGCGCCGGTGGAGCAGTCGCTGCGTGACCTGCGCATCAACCGCATCTTCGAGGGATCGAGTGAGATCATGCGCCTGCTCATCGCTCGCGAAGCCGTCGACGCACACCTGATGGCCGCCGGTGATCTGGCGAAGCCGGACGCCGACCTGCGGCAGAAGGCCACCGCCGCCGTCGGCGCGAGCGGCTTCTACGCGAAGTGGTTGCCCAAGTTGGTCTTTGGTGAGGGGCAGCGACCGAGGGCGTACGGGGATTTCGGCCCGCTGGCGCCGCATTTGCGGTTCGTCGAACGCTCCAGTCGCAAGCTGGCCCGCAACACCTTCTACGGGATGGCGCGCTGGCAGGCCAAGTTGGAACAGAAGCAGGGATTCCTGGGCCGGATCGTCGACATCGGTGCCGAACTGTTCGCCATGTCGGCGGCATGCGTACGGGCCGAAGCTCAGCGCGCCGCCAACCCCGAGATCGGTAAACAGGCCTACGAGTTGGCCGAATTGTTCTGCCAGCAAGCGACATTGCGCGTCGAAGCGCTGTTCGACGCGTTGTGGACCAACACCGACAGCGCCGACGTCCGCGTCACCAACGACGTATTGGACGGTCGCTACACCTGGTTGGAAGGCGGAATAATGGATCAGTCGGAAGGCACCGGACCGTGGATTGCGCCGTGGGAACCCGGCGCGTCCACCCAGACGAATCTGGCCCGGCGGTTCATTGCGGAATCCTCGCAACCCGCGGCGAGTCGGTGAGGCGGCGCTGATGGGGTCCTACGTTGCCGGAACCGGCGAATTCAACCGCGACACCAATTACATCACCACCCGCATCACCGCTGACGGACGCGACGGCTACCCGGTGGAACCGGGCCGCTACCGGCTCATCGTCGCCCGCGCGTGTCCCTGGGCGAACCGCACCATCATCGTGCGCCGGCTGCTTGGGCTGGAACCCGTTCTCTCCATTGGGTTTTGCGGACCCACCCATGACGAGCGCAGTTGGACCTTCGACCTGGACCCCGGTGGCGTGGACCCGGTGCTGAAAATCCCGCGACTGCAGGATGCCTTCTTCAAGCGGTTCCCCGACTACGACAAGGGCATCACCGTCCCGGCCATCGTCGACGTACCCACCGGTGCCGTGGTCACCAACGACTTCCCGCAGATCACCCTGGACTTCTCCACCGAGTGGACCGCATACCATCGCGACGGCGCTCCGCAGCTCTACCCCGAGCGGCTGCGCGACGAGATCGACGAGGTGAGCACCAAGATCTACACCGAGATCAACAACGGGGTTTACCGCTGCGGCTTCGCCGGCTCCCAGGAGGCCTACGACGCCGCCTACGACCGGTTGTTCACCGCGTTGGATTGGGTGAGCGACCGCTTGGCCCAGCAGCGATACCTGGTGGGCGACACCATCACCGAAGCCGATGTGCGGCTGTTCACCACGTTGGCCCGCTTCGATCCGGTGTATAACGGCCATTTCAAATGCAACCGCTCCAAGCTCAGCGAGATGCCGGTGCTGTGGGGTTACGCCCGCGATCTGTTCCAGACTCCCGGCTTCGGCGACACCATCGATTTCGTGCAGATCAAGCAGCACTACTACATCGTGCAGGCCGACATCAACCCGACCCGCATCGTGCCCAAGGGGCCGGATCTGTCCGGCTGGTTGACCCCACACGGACGAGAAGAGCTGGGCGGCAGGCCGTTCGGTGAGGGCACTGCGCCGGGCCCGCCGGTCGAAGGCGAGCGTGTCCCAGCCGGTCACGGCGCCTAGGACGACCTCAATAGGTGAGGCGCAGGGACCATTCCGCGTGCGGGACGTCGCGTAGGTCACCGGAGGGGTCCACCACCAAGGTCAGCAACTGCACCACCAGGCCGGTCATCTTGCCGCGGTGCGGATCGACCGTCGGGATCGTCACCGCCAGGCGGGTGTCCGGCCGGAACAGGGTCGCGGTGGTGTTTGCGGGATCCTCGTAGACCTGCAGCAGCCGCCAGGGTGCGCGCGAGATGGCTTCGGGCACAGACAATTGCACCGGGTAACGCTCGCTGACCGGCAACTCGCCCTGGGCCTGCGGCTCCTGGCAGTCGTTGAGGTTCAGCGCGTTGCAGTACAGGTAGGGCCCCACCCGCGCCAGATGCCCGTGCGAGTAGGCGCTGATGACCGGCGGGCGCGGACCGGGTTGACGGACCAGCATCCAGGTGCCGACCCCGGTCCCGATCGCCAGCACCACCACCACGGCCACCACCAGCCAGGTGACAACCGGCTTCTTCGCCCGGTTCACTCGGGCACCACCGCAGCGGTGCGGCGCGTGCCCTCCTGCTCGACCATGACGGGCCGGTTGCCGCCCAGGCCCGGGATCAACGAGTTACCCCGGAAGCTGACGATGGTCTGGGCCAACCCGAGGATTAGCAGGGCGCTCACGGCGGTGAAACCCACCCACAATTCCGTGTACACCAACACCCCGACCGCGCCACCCAGGACCCACGCCAGCTGCAACGTCGACTCCGAACGCCCGAACGCCGAGGCGCGCGACTCCTCCGGCAGGTCGTCTTGCAAGGAGGCGTCCAGCGAGGCCTTGGCGATGGCGCTCGATCCGGAGGTGATCAGGGTGGCGACGGCGGCCACGACCAGGTTGCCGGCCACCGCGGCGGCCAATGCGGACGCGGTCACCACCACGGTGCACCGCACCACCAGGACGGCCGGCCTGCCCAATTGCAGTCGCGCGCTGGCGAAGTTGCCGGCGAAGTTTCCGATACCCGCCGCCGCACCGATGATGCCCAGCATGGCCAGTTGCACCCAGCCGTCGGCGTCGTGCGCCTTGGCCACAAACGCCGGATACAGGAACAGGAAGCCCACCATCACCTTGATGGTGCAGTTGCCCCACAGCGAGGTGATGATGTTGCGGCCCAACGGCTGTCGCAGCGTACCCCCGACCTTCTTGGCTTCGTCGGGCCAGCTTCGGCGCAGCGGTCCGCTGTCTCGGTGATAGCTCAAGGTCGCCGGCACCTCGCCGGTGGTCACCTCGACCCAGCGCGGTATCCGCATGGACAGCAGGGCACCGGCGATGGTGATGCCCACGACGACGAACAGCGCTCCGGGCAGCTTGAACAGATGGGTGCAGCCGAATTCGACACCGGCCGCGACCGCGCCCCCGGCGATGGTGCCCCCGAGCAGACCGAACATGGTCAGCCGGGAGTTGACCCGCACCAGGTCGATGGTGGGCGGCATGACCCTGGGTGTCACCGCGCTGCGCAGCACGCTGAACGATTTGGAGAACACCATCATGGCCAGCGCGCACGGGTACAGGACCCAGGACGGGAAGCTGCCGGAGGCACCGTCGTAGTTCATGATCAGCACTAGCGCCAACACGGTGCGCAGCGCGAAGGACAATGCCAGAGCGACCCGGCGACCGTGTTGCAGCTTGTCCAGCGCCGGGCCGATCAGCGGGGCGATGACGGCGAACGGCGCGATGGTAATCAGCAGGTAGAGAGCGACTTTGGACTTGCTCTCCCCGCTGGCCGCCGCGAAGAACAGGGTGTTGGCCAGCGCGACGGCCATCGCGGAGTCGACGGCGAAGTTCGCCACGACCGGCCAGGTCAGCGCCGTCAGGCCGGACTTGTCCGCGCCGTCGGCGGTGGCGGCCCGCTGCACCATCGAGTACATCCGCGAACCCATCTCGCGGCTGCGCATGGCCGCGGCCCGGGTGACGGTGATCCGTTCGCCGTTGCTGGCGCCCCGGGGCGGTGGCGGCGGACCGCTACGGCCGCGTTGGTGTTGCTCGCCGAGCGGGGGAAGATATCGGTTGGCGCTGGGCATCGGCGGCGGGCGGCGCGACCGGCGGTAATCGGAGTCGTCGGCGGGATAGTTCGCCATACCCGGATGGTCGCGCTGGCCCTCGGGTGGCACCGTGCGCCCCGGATGATCACGCCGCCGTCCAGACACGGTTCAATTCTGGCCTATGCCGACGCCGCGTGGAGCCAACCGGCTGTGCTGGCGCACCGTGTCTTCCGGCAGTATTGATACGCAGTGCAGAAAGGGGAGAGCGTGACCGGACCCATCGAGGATTCCGCTGCGGCAACCGTGGCCGAATGGCCCGAGGAGTTGGCGGCGGTGCTCACAGGTGCGGCCGACCAGGCCAGAGCGGCGGTCGCCGAACACAGCGGCGCCGAGACGGTGGGGGAGTATCTCGGCGTCAGTTACGAGGATCCCAACACCGCCACCCACCGCTTCCTGGCGCGGCTGCCCGGCTATCAGGGCTGGCAGTGGGCCGTCGTCGTAGCGAGCTACCCCGGTGCCGATCACGCCACCATCAGTGAAGTCGTCCTGATCCCCGGACCCACCGCGCTGCTGGCGCCCAACTGGGTGCCGTGGGATCAGCGGGTGCGGCCCGGCGACCTGAGTCCCGGAGATCTGCTGGCGCCGGCGAAGGATGATCCGCGCCTGGTGCCCGGGTACACCGCGAGCGGCGACCCGCAGGTCGACGAGGTGGCCGCGGAGGTCGGACTGGGCCGACGGTGGGTGATGAGCGCACTGGGGCGGGCCGAAGCGGCCGAACGCTGGCATGACGGCGACTTCGGTCCCGGCTCACCGATGGCGCGGTCGACCAAACGGGTCTGTCGCGACTGCGGTTTCTTCCTGCCCCTGGCCGGGTCGCTCGGTTCGATGTTCGGGGTGTGCGGCAACGAGTTGTCGGCCGACGGCCATGTCGTCGACAAGTTCTACGGGTGCGGCGCGCACTCGGACACGCCGGCGCCTGCCGGTAGCGGATCACCCGCGTTCGAGCCGTTCGACGACGGCGTGCTCGACGTGCAGGAAAAGCCGGCCGAAACCGCGGATTAGGCGCTTTCCGCAGCGGCTTTGATCTTGGCCAATGAGGCGTTCATGCCCTCGACCAATTCGCTTTCGAAGTTCGTCGTTCCGCCGAACAGCGCGTTGACCGTCATGTTCGACAAGGCTTTGACGCCGTTTTCGGCGTGCCGGGTCTCGGTCACCCGGGTGGTCTGACCGTTCTCTTCCAGCTCATAGGTCCAGATGGTGCCGTTGGTGTTGACGCGAAACGCCAGCTTCTTCTCCGGGATAACCTCGACGATCGTGGACGTGGTCGGCCAGACCAGGCGGTTGCGCCGATTGAGGTTCAGCGTGCGGGTGCCTTGACGCACCGGGCCCAGGGGCTTCATCAAACGACATTGCGGACTCCACTGGGGCATCCGCCGGAAATCCGATATCAGCGCCCACACCTTCGCCGCGGGGGCATTGATGTCGATTTGGGCTTGCAGCAGTGGGGCTACCATCGGTCCTCCCGAATAGGCGTCGGTTATTTGCGGTCTAGATAAGCTTCGAGGCCGGACTGCGCGCCGCGCGACCCACGACGGGCCGCTGCCAGCTGCCACATGAAGATGCTGGTGCCCAGCGCGGACACCCCCAGTCCGGCCACGGCGAGCGGGCGCCAGGTGTGCAGGCTCGGCACCAAGAAAGCCACTGCCGCCGCGGCCAGCCACCCCAGCGCGCCCACCACAATCACCGGCCACACCTCGAGTAGCACGGGCGGCAACGGCGGCGGCTCGGGGCCGCGGACAGGTTCGGTGCTCATTGCGTTTTAACCTAGCCTCCGCCCCGAAGTGGTGGTCGACTTGCCCGCCTCACAGCGACAAACCGCGGTGGCACCCGACGAAGGCGCGGGTTGTCGCTCGGAGGTGGGCAAAAAGCGGGTCGACTCCCGCAGCGACGGATGTGACCAACGAGGCAGCCGTGACGTCAAGCGACTTTCCTTCGCGTTTCTAATGACCCGCGCTAACGTTCCGATGTAACCTCGCGCTGTGCCGGACAGCGATGCGCGACTGGCCGCTGACTTGTCACTGGCAGTCATGCGGTTGGCCCGGCAGTTGAGGTTCCGAAACCCGTCCGCGCCGGTGTCGCTCTCCCAGCTGTCGGCGCTGACGACGTTGGCCAACGAAGGCGCGATGACGCCGGGTGCCTTGGCGATTCGCGAACGGGTTCGCCCGCCGTCGATGACGCGGGTCATCGCCTCTCTGGCCGACGAGGGCTTCGTGGATCGCACTCCGCACCCCGTCGATGGCCGGCAGGTGCTGGTGTCGGTCTCCGAGCGCGGTGCCGAATTGGTCAAGGCGGCCCGCCGCGCTCGTCAGGAGTGGCTGGCTGAGCGGCTGGCGACATTGAACAGCGAGCAGCGAGACACCCTGCGCACCGCCGCCGACCTGATGTCGGCGTTGGTCGACGAAAGCCCGTGACCGCACCTGACTCCGTTCCGGACGTCGATGTGCAGGATGTCACCGATCCCGACGATCCCCGCGTCGACGACTTTCGTGACCTCAACAGCGTTGACCGCCGCCCCGACCTGCCGACCGGCAAAGGTCTGGTGATCGCCGAGGGTGTGCTGGTGGTGCAGCGGATGCTCGCGTCTCGTTTCGCCCCGCACGCACTGCTCGGCACCGATCGCCGGTTGCAAGAGCTCAAAGACGACCTGCCTGGGTGTGCGGCGCCCTACTATCGCGCCTCGGCCGAGGTCATGGCTCAGGTCGTCGGGTTTCACCTCAACCGCGGTGTGCTGGCCGCCGCCAGGCGCGTGCCAGAGCAATCCATCGCCGAAGTCGTCGAAAACGCGAGGACCATCGCGGTGCTCGAAGGCGTCAACGACCACGAGAACCTGGGCTCGATCTTCCGCAATGCGGCGGGTCTGGCCGTGGACGCGGTGCTCTTCGGCAGCGGCTGCGCTGACCCCCTCTACCGTCGCGCCGTGCGGGTCTCGATGGGGCATGCGCTCCTGGTGCCCTATGCCCGGGCCACCGATTGGCCCGCCGACCTGGCGACGCTGCAACGGGCCGGCATCCGCCTATTGGCGCTGACGCCCCGCGCCGACGCGCTGCCGCTGCCCGAGGCGATGGCCGCGGTGCACCAAGAACGGGTCGGCTTGCTGGTCGGCGCGGAAGGTCCCGGCCTGACCCCGGCGGCTCTGCGCAGCGCCGACATGCGGGTCCGCATCCCGATGTCGCGGGGCACCGACTCGCTCAACGTCGCGACGGCAGCGGCTCTGGCCTTCTACGAGCGGGCTAGGCTCGGGCCGTGAATGACGAGTCCGTCCCCTGGGGAACGGGTTTGGCGGTGGCCGGTTTCGTCGCCGCCATCACCGGTGCCAGCGTCGTGGTGTTGAGCCTGGGCCTGATCCGCGTGCATCCGCTGCTGGCGATCGGTCTCAATATCCTGGCGGCCGGCGGGCTGGCGCCGACGCTGTGGGGGTGGCGCTACACCCCGGTGCTGCGCTGGTTCGTTCTGGGCGCGGCCGTCGGGGTGGCCGGTGGGTGGGTGACAGTGCTCGGCCTGACCGCGGTTGGCGGCGGCTAGCGCTGGCCGCCGGAACGGACCCCGAGCAGCACGTCTTCCCAGGCCGGAATGGCCGGCTTGCCCCGGCGACTGCTGGCGGCTGGTTCGGGCTGGGCGGGCGCCGGTTGGGCCGGCTCGTCGAAGGCGATGTGGGCCACCGGCGCCAGCGGCCGCAGCGGAGATTTGAACTCCGGGTCGATCAACTCGCTGGCGGCGTCGTCGATCGCGGTGGTGGTGCCGCCGTGCGCACCGGGCGTGAAACGGAAATGGGCGACGTTGTCCGAACGGCCGGCCTGCCACCCGAGCTGGACTGTCCAGCGGCCGTCTTCGTTGCGCCATGCGTCCCAGTTGAGGCGGTCGGGGTTGAGGCCGCGGGCGACCAGGGCGGTGGTGACCGTCTCCAGCAGGGTGAGCACCGCGGGGCCGTCGGCCAGGACCGGGTGGGACGCCGACGCCAGCTCGGCGGCGCGCGAGCGTTCCAGCAGCACCGGATGGGCGAACCGCTCAACCCGGGCGATGTCGGTGCCGGACGCGGCGGCCACCTGCTCCACCGACGCCCCGGCGCGGATGCGGGCCTGAATCTCTTTCGGGCTCAGCATGTTGGTGACCTGAATGTCCAGCGGCGGCTGTTCGGGCATCGGCTTGTCCCCACTCACAATGGACCGCAATCGGTCGTTTGCGGGCACTTTGAACTGCTCAGCGGTGTCAGCGTCCTCGCAGATGAGGTATTTGCTGTTGGCGTCGAGGCCAACCACCTTGAGCTCCCGCATGGCTTCTCCTCGCAGGCTCCGTGCAGGTCACCACTGGAGCCGATAAGTGCGCACTCTAGACCGACAATCGCCGTTAACCCCGCTGACACGCGGGGGCTGGCCCCGGCTTCGCTAGAGCCGCTCGACCACCCAGTCGATGCACTGGGTCAGCGCGCTGACGTCATCGGGCTCCACCGCGGGGAACATCGCCACCCGCAGCTGGTTGCGGCCCAGCTTGCGGTAGGGCTCGGTGTCGACGATGCCGTTTGCCCGCAGTGTCTTGGCGACGGCGGAGGCATCGACGTCGTCGGCGAAGTCGATCGTGCCCACCACCTGGGAGCGCAGCGCGGTGTCCTTGACGAACGGCGTCGTGTACGGACGCTCCTGGGCCCAGGAGTAGAGGCGCTGCGAGGAGTCGGCGGTGCGCTTGACCGCCCAGTCCAGCCCGCCGTTGCCCAGCAGCCAGTCGATCTGTTCGGCCAGCAGCACCAGGGTGCCGATCGCCGGGGTGTTGTAGGTCTGATTTTTCACGCTGTTCTCGATGGCGATCGGCAGCGACAGGAAGTCGGGCACCCAGCGGCCGGAGCCCGCGATCGCCTCCACCCGCGCCAGTGCGGCCGGGCTCATGATGGCCAGCCACAAGCCGCCGTCGCTGGCGAAGTTCTTCTGCGGCGCGAAGTAATAGGCGTCGGTCTCGGCGATGTCGACAGGCAGCCCGCCGGCGCCGGAGGTGGCGTCGATGACCACCAGAGCCGAACCGGAATCCGCCGGACGGCGCACCGGCACGGAAACGCCCGTCGACGTCTCGTTGTGGGCCCACGCGATCACGTCGACGGACGGGTCCGCCTGCGGCTCCGGGGCGCTGCCCGGTTCGGCCTTGACGATGATGGGATCCCCGACGAACGGGTTCTTGGCGACCGCGGACGCGAATTTCGAGCTGAACTCCCCGTAGGCCAGGTGCAAAGACCGCTGGTCGATCAAGCCGAACGCCGCGGCGTCCCAGAATGCCGTCGCGCCGCCGTTACCGAGGATGACCTCGTACCCGTCGGGCACCGAGAACAGCTCGGCCAACCCCGACCGCACCCGGCCGACCAGGTTCTTGACTGGCGCCTGCCGGTGCGAGGTACCGAACAGCGCCGCCGCGGTGGTGCTCAGGGCCTGCAGTTGCTCCGGGCGCACTTTGGACGGACCCGATCCGAAACGGCCGTCGCGCGGTTTGAGGTCTTCGGGAATCTCGAGCTGGTCAGCCATGGCAGTCAAGGGTAGTGAGCGAACCTGCGGCTCAGCTGGACGGGCCGGTGCTGTGAGCTCGGTCACAGGCTGACGCTGACTGCGGGTTGGGCCACAGCGCCGCCGGCGACCCTGGATAATTCCCAGTACCGCCGGTACCGTGTTCTTTACCCGTCCGATGTAAAACCTCGTCTGGAGGCAGCTCATGGCAAGGACGCAAATGGTTCGGCGTTGGCGCAGCAATATGGAAGTGCGCGACGACGCGGAGTATGTGGAGATGCTGGCCACCCTGTCCGAGGGGTCGGTGCGGCGAAACTTCAACCCGTACACCGATATCGACTGGGACTCCCCGGAATTCGCGGTCACCGACAACGATCCGCGGTGGATTCTGCCGGCGACCGACCCGCTGGGACGGCATCCCTGGTATCAGGCGCAGCCGCGGGAACGCCAGATCGAGATCGGAATGTGGCGCCAGGCCAATGTGGCCAAGGTGGGCCTGCACTTCGAGTCCATCTTGATTCGCGGGCTGATGAACTACACGTTCTGGGTGCCCAACGGCTCCCCGGAGTATCGGTACTGCCTGCACGAATCGGTTGAAGAGTGCAACCACACGATGATGTTCCAGGAGATGGTCAACCGCGTGGGCGCCGATGTGCCGGGAATGCCGCGGATGCTGCGCTGGATCTCCCCGCTGGTGCCGTTGGTGGCCGGCCCGCTGCCTGTGGCGTTCTTCATCGGGGTGCTCGCTGGTGAGGAGCCGATCGACCACACGCAGAAAAACGTGCTGCGCGAAGGGAAGTCGCTGCACCCCATCATGGAACGGGTGATGGCCATCCATGTGGCCGAGGAAGCCCGGCACATCTCGTTCGCGCACGAATTCCTGCGCAGGCGGTTGCCGCAGTTGAACCGGCGGCAGCGGTTCTTGACCTCGCTGTTCTTCCCGGTGACCATGCGGCTGCTGTGCAACGCCATCACGGTGCCGCCCAAGCAGTTCTGGCGCGAGTTCGACATTCCGCGCGAGGTCAAGAAGGAACTCTTCTTCCGGTCACCGGAGTCACGAAAGTGGTTGCGGGACATGTTCGCCGACGTCCGGATGCTGGCCCACGACACCGGGTTGATGCAGACCCGGTCGGCGCGGCTGATGTGGCGGATCTGCAAGATCAACGGCAAACCGTCGCGCTACCGCAGCGAGCCGCAGCGCCAGCACCTGACCGTCCCCGCCGCGTAATCGTTTATGCCGCACGTCATCACGCAGTCGTGTTGCAACGACGGGTCCTGCGTCTTCGCGTGCCCCGTCAATTGCATCCACCCCTCGCCGGACGAGCCGGGATTCGCAACGTCGGAGATGTTGTACATCGATCCGGCGGCGTGCGTGGACTGCGGCGCCTGTGTCAGCGCCTGCCCGGTGGGCGCCATCGCGCCGGACAGTCGGCTGGACACCAAGCAGCTGCCGTTCGTGGAGATCAACGCGTCGTTCTATCCCGAGCGGCCCGCCGACGTGAAGCTGCCGCCGACATCGAAACTGGCGCCGGTGCTGCCGGCGCCGCAGGTGCGGGCGCGTCGCCAACCGCTGACGGTGGCCATCGTCGGTTCCGGTCCGGCGGCGATGTATGCCGCCGACGAATTGCTGACGCAACAGGGCGTGCGGGTCAACGTCTTTGAGAAGTTGCCTACGCCCTACGGTCTGGTGCGGGCGGGGGTGGCCCCCGACCACCAGAACACCAAACGGGTCACCCGACTGTTCGACCGGGTGAGCCGACACCGCCGGTTCCGCTTCTACCTCAACGTCGAAGTCGGCAAGCATCTCAGCCACGCCGAATTGATGGCGCACCACCACGCCGTGCTGTATGCCGTCGGTGCGCCCGACGACCGTCGCCTCGACATCGACGGAATGGGTCTGCCGGGCACCGGCACCGCGACCGAACTGGTCGCCTGGATCAACGGGCATCCCGACTTCGCCGGATTGCCAGTGGATCTCAGCCACGAGCGCGTCGTCATCGTCGGCAACGGCAACGTCGCGCTCGACGTGGCCCGGCTACTGACCGCCGATCCGGACGCCCTGGCGCGCACCGACATCGCCGACCATGCGCTGCGGGCCTTCCGCAAGTCGGCGGTCCGAGAGGTGGTGATCGCGGCCCGCCGCGGACCCGCGCACTCCGCGTTCACCCTGCCGGAGTTGATCGGACTCACCTGCTCATCCGATGTCGTGCTCGATGCCGCTGACCGGCGGCGGGTGATCGACGCGCTGGCAACCGCTTCCGATCCGCTGGTGAAACGAAAGCTCGAGATCTTGAGCACGCTGGGCGACGGGTCAGCACCCGCGACCCGTCCGCGCATCCGGTTGGCCTATCAACTCACACCCCGGCGCGTTCTGGGTCAGGACCGGGCCAGCGCAGTGGAGTTCACCGTCACCGGCACCGACGACGTGCACCGACTGGACGCCGGCCTGGTTCTGACGTCAATCGGCTACCGCGGCAAGGCTCTTCGGGATCTGCCGTTCGACGAGGCGGCCGCCGTCGTGCCCAATGACGCTGGGCGCGTTGTGGATCCGAGCACCCAGCGACCGGTCACCGGCGCGTACGTCGCGGGCTGGATCAAGCGCGGACCGACCGGCTTCATCGGCACCAACAAGTCGTGCTCGCTGCAAACCGTCGCCGCCCTGGTCGACGACTTCAACGCGGGCCAACTGACCGACCCGGTGGCCAAACCGTCGGCGCTCGACCACCTCATAGGCACCCGACAGCCCGAAGTCGTCGACTCCGGGGGATGGCAGGCCATCGACGCGGCCGAAATCGCCAGCGGCAGCAGGGAACACCGACCCCGCAAGAAGTTCACCGACATCGGCGACATGCTTGCCGTGGCCGCGACCGCGCCACAGCAGGCGACGCCGCTGGGGCGCCGCCTGCTGGCCCGGCTGCGTGCCTCGTCCTAACTATCCGGATTGCGCGGACATGGCGGCCTGCAGCTCTTCCATGCTGACCTCGCGCACCGGTTGGCCCAGCGACCACTGGTGACCGAAGGGGTCCTGCACCACTCCGTAGCGGTCGCCCCACATCTGGTCGTCGAGCGGGAGCACGACGGTCGCACCGGCGTCGACGGCGCGCTGGAACTTCGCGTCGACGTCGGTGACGGTGAGGTGGATGGTGACCGGCGTGCCGCCCAACGCCTTCGGCGTCATCGACTTGCCGCCACACATTTCGGGGAAGTCGTCGTTGAGCATCACCATGAAGCCGTTGATGCGCAGCGCGGCGTGGACCAACTTGCCCTGAGGGCCGGGCACGCGGCCCAGCTCGACGGCGTCAAACGCTTTGACATAAAAATCGATCGCCGCGGCGGCGTCGTCGACGACGAGGTGGGGGGACAACGCGGGTTCAACGGTGATGGCCATGGTGATCACTCCTTAGTGGTGATTGGTCGCCCGTCCGGGGCTCACCAAGACTGACCGGGAGAAGCGACAAAACTCATCGCACCCTAGGCGCTGGTGCGTACCTGGTCCCAGCCTTCGACCGACTCCGGGCTGCGCGGGCCGGGCCCGACGTAGATGGCCGACGGGCGCACCAACTTGCCCAGCCTCTTCTGCTCGAGGATGTGCGCACACCACCCCGCCGTGCGCCCGCAGGTGAACATGGCCGGCATCATGCTGGCCGGCACCTCGGCGAAGTCCAGAATGACCGCGGCCCAGAACTCGACGTTCGTCTCGATCGGGCGGTCCGGACGCCGCTCTCGCAGCTCGGCCAGGGCCGCCTGCTCCAGCGCGACCGCGACCTCGTAGCGCGGCGCGCCCAGCCTCTTGGCGGTCGCCCGCAAAACCCGGGCGCGAGGATCCTCCGCGCGATACACCCGGTGCCCGAAGCCCATCAGCTTTTCCTTGCGGTCCAGGATGCCCTTCACCAGGCCGCGGGCGTCGCCGGTGCGCTCGACTTCTTCGATCATCGGCAACACTCGGGCTGGGGCTCCCCCGTGCAGGGGACCGCTCATCGCGCCGATCGCCCCCGACAGCGCGGCGGCCACGTCGGCGCCGGTCGAGGCGATCACCCGAGCGGTGAAGGTCGACGCGTTCATGCCGTGCTCAGCGGCCGACACCCAGTACGCGTCGATCGCCTCGATGTGCCGGGGATCCGGCTCGCCCCGCCAGCGGGTCATGAAACGCGCTGTGACGGTCGGGCATTCGTCGATGACGCGCTGAGGAACCGCCGGCTGGTAGATGCCGCGTCCGGACTGCGCGACATAAGACAGTGCCATCACCGACGCGCGGGCAAGCTGGTCGCGGGCCGTGGGCTCATTGGTGTCCAGCAACGGCTTGTAGCCCCAGATGGGCGCCAGCATGGCCAATCCCGCCTGCACGTCGACCCGAACGTCACCGGTGTGGATCGGCAGCGGGAACGGTTCGGCCGGCGGCAAGCCGCGACCGAAATCCCCGTCGACCAACAGCGCCCACACGTTGCCGAACGTGACCCCCCGGCCAACCAGGTCCTCGATGTCGACCCCCCGGTAGCGCAACGCGCCACCGTCTTTGTCGGGTTCGGCGATCTTGGTGGTGAAGGCCACGACGCCTTCCAAACCTGGGACGAAATCCTCGGGGACCACAGTCATGGGGGGATTCTCGCACCCCATCCCGGAGCCGTCGCTACCGGCCGGTAACTAACCGGCGGGTAGCGTTGGGGCAATGGCAGGACCACACGAGCAGCACCTGGCCGGGATGCGAGTGGAGTACGGATCCGTCGAGAAAGACGGCAGTCCCGACCTCGATGTGGATTGGCTTGCCGAGGGTTGGCTGGCGTTGTTCCGCAGGTGGCTCGAGGACGCCGAACGCGCCGGCGTCGCCGAGCCCAACGCGATGGTGCTGGCCACCGTCGCGGCGGGGAAGCCGGTCAGTCGAACGGTGTTGTGCAAGGACGTCGACGAAGCCGGGGTCACCTTTTTCACCAACTACGACTCGGCCAAGGGCGTCGAACTCGCGGCCACACCCTATGCCAGCGCGACGTTCCCGTGGTACGCGCTGGGCCGGCAGGTGCACATCCGTGGCCCGGTGCGGCGAGTCGACCGGGTCGTCACCCAGGAGTACTGGTCCAAACGGCCCCGCGGCTCGCAGTTGGGCGCGTGGGCGTCGCACCAGTCGCAACCGATCGCCTCGCGCGCGGCGTTGCTCGACCAGCTCGCCGAAGTGACGGCGCGCTTTTCTCATCTGGATCACGTTCCGGTGCCACCGGACTGGGGTGGGTACCTCATCGCTGCCGAGGTGGTGGAATTCTGGCAGGGCCGCGAAAACCGGGTACACAACCGGATTCGCGTCAGCGGCGGAACAATCGAGCGCCTGCAGCCTTGACACCGCGCTGAAAAGGCGCGCGGGTCGAGGCGAAAGGGGCGGAACAATCGGCACATCGCGGCTTCTGGCTGACACCACGCCGCTGCGCACACCGGAGTTCCGGCGGCTGTGGCTGGCCGGCATACCGACGGTCATCGGCGCCAACCTGACTATCTTCGCGGTGCCGGGCAGATCTATGCACTGACCCAGAACTCGGCGTATGTCGGGCTGGCCGGATTCTTCGCGCTGGTGCCGCTGGTGGTGTTCGGTCTGCTGGGCGGAGCCTGGGCCGACGCGATGGATCGGCGGTTGTTGCTGGTGGTCGCATCCTGCGGGCTGGCGGCGTCGTCGCTGCTGTTGTGGCTGCAGGCCGCGCTGTCGCTGAACAACGTGTGGGTGGTGCTGTGTCTGCTGGCGCTGCAGCAAAGCTTCTTCGCGGTCAATTCGCCGGCCCGCTCGGCGGCCATTCCCCGTATGTTGCCGGGACCTCAACTGGCGCCGGCGAACTCGCTGAACATGACGGTCGCTCAGTTCGGGGCCATCGCCGGTCCGCTGCTGGCAGGTCTACTGCTCAAGTGGGTCGACCTGTCGACGTTGTATCTGCTCGACACCGTGACGTGCCTGGCGCCGATCTGGGCGACCTTCCGGCTGGCGCCGATGCCGGCGCTGGACACCGGCGACGCCGCGCGGGCCCGGTGGGGCGTGGGCGCGGTGCTCGAGGGCTTCCGCTACCTGGCCGGCAACACCGTGGTGCTGATGTCGTTCGTGGTGGATCTCATAGCGATGATCCTGGGCATGCCGCGGGCGTTGTTCCCGCAGCTGGCGCACCAGAGCTTCGGCGGTCCCATCGAGGGCGGCTCGGCGATGGCGTTGCTGGCCGCGGCGATGTCGGTCGGGGCGGTGGCCGGTGGGGTGTTCTCCGGCTGGCTGCCGCGCATCCGGCGCCAGGGCCTGACCATCATCGTCGCGATCGTGGTGTGGGGCCTGTCGATGGTCGGCTTCGGTTTGGCCAGTGGCTGGGCGCACGGCCGGGCCGGGGTGATGCTGTGGGCGGCGTTGGCGTTCCTGGCTGCCGGCGGTGCCGCCGATATGGTGTCGGCCGCCTTCCGGCAGACCATCCTGCAGCAAGCCGCCTCCGATGAGCTGGTCGGTCGCCTGCAAGGGGTGTTCGCCGTCGTCGTCGGCGGCGGACCGCGCCTGGCCGACACGCTGCACGGCGCCGCGGCGGCCGCGATCGGGACGACGGCCGCGGCGGCCGGGGGAGGCGCGCTGGTGGTGGTCGGGGTGCTGATCGCCGCGCTGGCGGCGCCCGCATTCCTGCGTTACCAGGCCCCCAGAGCCGTCGCCCGGCGCGAAACCGGCCCCCGAGCAACGGACAACTGAGCGGCCGACCTGCAGACCCGACCCCGGGCAGGCACGCCTGGGGAATAACGACTACCTTCAGCTATGACGCACCGACTGGGGCAGCCATCCAAGCCAGAGCGCAAAGGGGTTCTCGTGGCAGACAACGACGACACCGCATCTCTCAAGTACCCGGGGGGCGAGATCGACCTGCAGGTCGTCAACGCCACCGAAGGTGCTGACGGCATTGCGCTGGGTTCACTGTTGTCCAAGACCGGTTACACCACCTTCGACAACGGCTTCGTCAACACCGCCGCGTGCAAGAGCGCCATCACCTACATCGACGGCGACGCCGGCATCCTGCGCTACCGCGGCTACCCGATCGACCAGCTCGCCGAAAAGTCCACCTTCATCGAGGTGTGCTACCTGCTGATCTACGGCGAGCTGCCCTCCACCGACCAACTGGCCGAGTTCACCGAGCGCATCCAGCGGCACACGATGTTGCACGAGGACCTCAAGCGGTTCTTCGACGGCTTCCCGCGCAACGCCCACCCGATGCCGGTGTTGTCCAGCGTGGTCAACGCGCTGTCGGCCTACTACCAGGACGCCCTGGACCCGATGGACAACAACCAGGTCGAACTGTCCACCATCCGGCTGCTGGCCAAGCTGCCCACCATCGCCGCCTACGCCTACAAGAAGTCGGTAGGCCAGCCGTTCCTCTACCCGGACAACTCGCTGACCCTGGTGGAGAACTTCCTGCGGATGACCTTCGGCTTCCCGGCCGAGCCGTACCAGGCCGACCCCGAGGTGGTCCGCGCGCTGGACATGCTGTTCATCCTGCACGCCGACCACGAGCAGAACTGCTCGACCTCGACCGTGCGCCTGGTTGGCTCGTCGCGGGCCAACCTGTTCACCTCCATCTCCGGCGGCATCAACGCGCTGTGGGGACCGCTGCACGGCGGCGCCAACCAGGCCGTGCTGGAAATGCTCGAGCAAATCCGCGACAGCGGGGACGACGTCGGCGAATTCGTGCGCAAGGTGAAGAACCGCGAGGCCGGGGTGAAGCTGATGGGCTTCGGCCACCGCGTCTACAAGAACTACGACCCGCGCGCCCGCATCGTCAAAGAGCAGGCCGACAAGATCCTGGCCAAGCTCGGGGGAGACCCGCTGCTCGACATCGCCAAGGAACTCGAAGAGGCGGCGCTGACCGACGACTACTTCGTCGAGCGCAAGCTCTACCCGAACGTCGACTTCTACACCGGGCTGATCTACCGGGCACTCGGTTTCCCGGTCCGGATGTTCACCGTGCTGTTCGCGCTGGGCCGGCTGCCCGGGTGGATCGCGCACTGGCGCGAGATGCACGACGAGGGCGACAGCAAGATCGGCCGGCCGCGCCAGATCTACACCGGCTACACCGAGCGCGACTACGTCACGATCGACGGGCGTTAACCTCTCCCGCGAGCGTGCGTGTCTGTACGCCGACACGCCGTAATTGGCGTACAACTGCGCACCCTCGGCGGCCAAAAGTCCTGGCGGCCAGAAGGTATTACAGCGACTCCAGCACCGCCATGGCGGCGTTGTGGCCGCCGATGCCCGAGACCGCACCCCCGCGGCGGGCGCCCGACCCGCACACCATGATCCGCTCGTGCTCGGTGGCCACTCCCCAGCGCCGGGCCGGGGTGTCCAGCGGGTCCCCGTCCTCGGCGAACGGCCAGGACAACGAGCCGTGGAAGATATGGCCCGCGGTCATCTGCAAGGTGCGCTGCAAGTCGGCAGTGGTTGTCGTCTCGATGCACGGCCGTTCCCGCGCATCGGTCATCAGGACGTTCTGAATGGGTTCGGCCAGCACCGAATTCAGCGACGCGAGCACCGCTTCGGTCAGTTGGTCGGCTAGCCCCTCGGCATCGCCGAAGACCGAGTGCGGTGTGTGCAAGCCGAACACCGTCATGGTGTGCGCACCGGCGTCGCGCAGGTCGGCAGACAGGATGCTGGGGTCGGTCAGCGAATGGCAGTACGCCTCGCACGGCAACGGCTCGGGGACCCGTCCGCCGGCGGCCCGCAGGTAGGCGTCGTCCAGTTGCGACCAGGTCTCGTTGACGTGCAAGGTTCCGGCGAAGGCCTGCTCGGGTGTCACGGCACCGTCGCGCAACCTGGGCAACCGCCGGACCACCATGTTGACCTTGACCTGGGCGCCCGGCGCCGAAGCCGGCGCCGCCTCGCCCAGCAGGCCGGCAAGGACCGTGGGGCTGACGCCGCAGAGCACGAACCGGCTGCGCGCCCGGTGTTGCCGGCCGTCGCGGCGGAAAGCGACCTCCCCGCTCGGTGTGATAGCGAAAACCTCTGCGCCGGTGGTGATTTCGGCACCGTGAGCGACGGCAGCAGCGGCCAGTGCGGAGGTCACCGCGCCCATGCCCCCGACGGGGACGTTCCACGCCCCGGTGCCCTGGCCGAGCACGTGATACAGGAAGCAAACGTTCGCCAGCAGCGACGGATCGTTCAATCGAGCGAAGGTGCCGATCAGCGCGTCGGTGGCGATCACCCCGCGCACCAGATCGCTGCGGACCGACTCGGTGATGGCGTGCCCGATCGGCTCCTCGATCATGGCCCGCCACGCTGCCGCCGCAGCAGGGTCGCCGGCGCCCAGCACGTGGCGCCGGGCTTGTGCGCGGGTGCGCAGCGGCTCGAGCAGCGTCGGCCAGAGCCGTTCGGTGACCAGCCGGCAACGTCGGTAGAACTCGGTGAACCCGCGCTGGTCGCCGGCCGCGTCCACCGCGGCGAAGGTCTGTGAACCGTCGGCGCCGATCAGCAGACCTCGGCTGCCACCCGTCTGTGGATCGGGGGTGTAGGAGGAATACGGCCGTCGGGCCAGCCGCACCGCGGCGCCGAGGTCGTCGACGATGCGTCGCGGCAGCAGACTGACCAGATAGGAATAGCGGGAGAGGCGAACGTCGACGCCCTCGAAGGGCTGCGCCGACACTGCGGCGCCGCCGGTGTGGGCCAGGCGCTCGAGCAACCGCACCCGAAGCCCGGCCCGGGCGAGGTAGGCCGCCGCGATCAGGCCGTTGTGGCCGCCCCCTACGACGATGACGTCGTAATCGTTAGCCACCCGAGGTCAGTTGAGGTAACCCTCGACTTCGTCGGCCGGGCGGACCTGCGCCTCACGCGGGTCACCGCCGGTCTCGCGCAGTGCGCGCCGCTGCCGCAGCAAGTCCCAACACTGATCGAGTTCGGCTTCGAGGCGGCGCAGCTGGGCGTGCTCCTCGTCGGTACTGATGTCGCCCTGTTGTACCTGAGCGCGCAGCTCCTTTTCCTGGGCGACGAGGTCGCGGATATGCGCCAAGGTGTCGTTGTCCGATGGTTTCTCTCCGTTACCCATCGCTCCAGTGTGCCCGAGAACACCGGTCAGGTGGTCTTGACTCGGTAGGCTGCTTATCGCCTGCAACACGGTCTGCTGCTGCTCGAACAAGGGGAGGGAGGAGCAATGGTCGGATTGGAGCCGAAAGTCAGCGAAACGTCGGCGCCCATCGCCGACGCGCGCCGGCCCCCGAGATTCGAGCGCCACCCGCTCGGCCACACCTGGTTCGTCGCGTTGGCGGTGATCCCGTTTTTGCTGGCGGCCATCGGATACGGCGCCTATGAGCGGCCGCTGGACGTCACCGGACCGACGGGCTCGCTGCCCACCCTTGCGCCGAGCAGCGCGACGCCAACCAAGCCCGGATTGTCGTTGGCGCTGCTGTCCATCAGCCGCAGCGGCAACAGCGTCACGTTGATCGGCGACTTCCCCGACGACACCGCCAAGGCGTCGCTGATGAAGTCGCTCAAGGACCTGTTGACCACGGATACCAACGTCATCGACCAGATCCGCATCGACCCGATCGTGCGCGCGCTCGACTTTTCCAACGCACAACCGGTTTTCACCGCGAGCGTGCCGATCACCGACTTCAACCTCAAGGTGGAAAAGGACACCGTCACGTTGACGGGGACCGGAGCCACCGCGGAGCAAAAGGACGCCATTGGGCGCGCGGCCGCGACGGCGTGGCCCGGACTCAACGTGGTGAACAACATTCAGGTCGCCGGCCAGCCCTCGCCGTCGCCCTCGTCTCCACCGCCCCCCGCACCTGCTCCGCCGCCCGCGCCGGCACCGCCTCCCGCAGCGGCACCTACGCCACCGCCACCGCCACCGCCGCCGCCGGCGGCCGCGCCCGCCAACTGCAGCGACCTGCAGGCCGCGATCAACGCCGTCACCAGCGGCGGGGCGATCGTGTTCGGCAACGACGGGGTGAGCCTCACCCCGGAGAACAGCCAGATCTTGACCCAGGTCGCCGACAAGCTCAAGGCGTGTCCCGGCGCGCGGGTGACGCTCAACGGCTACACCGACAACAGCGGCACCGAGGGCATCAATATCCCGCTGAGCGCTCAGCGCGCCACCGTCGTCGCCGACTTTCTGTCCAGCCACGGCGTCGCTGCCGATCACGTGACGACCAAGGGCCTGGGATCGACCAATCCCATCGCCAGCAACGACACCGCTGACGGGCGCGCCCGCAACCGCCGCGTCGAGATCCTGGTGGGCTGACGCGTGGACTTCCTGCTGCAGTGGTTGTGCTACCTGGTCGCCTTCGCGGCCGGATCGGGCGTGGCCTGGGGCATCGTCACGGTGGTGTTCAACAGGATGTCGGCAGGCGCCACCACGGCGGACATGACGGTGGCTGACGACTCGCCCACCGAAGTGCTGCCCACCCAGCTCGGGGCGCCGTGATGCACGTGCACTGGTGGCTGGCGATGCTGTCGTTCCTGCTGGGCATGGTGCTGACGGTGGCGTTGATGGTGCGGCCGGTCGCCCAGCGGGTGCCGGCATCGGTGGTGAAGCCCGTCGCGAAGCGTCCGCCGCACAAGCCTGCGCCCGCGCGGAAGAAGCCGGCGCCCGCGAAAGCCGTGGCGGCGCCCAGGAAGAAAGCCGTCGCCAAAGAGCCGCCGACGACGAAGCTGCCTGCCAAGAGAGTCCCGCCGGGCAAGAGGCCGCCCGCGAAGAAGGTGCCGGGTAAGAAGGTTCCGGCCGGCAAAGACGCTGCAACGAAACGGCTTCCGGTCAGGGATGCGCCGACCAGCAGAATTCCCGGCACCAGAGACCGCCCGAGGCAGAAGACTCGGATGCGTCGAGAGCCGCGCACGACGAAGATGCCGACCACACCCTTCGCGCCGTACGGGCCAGGCTCCGCGCGCGCCGAAGCCGACGGAAGCGGGCCGCCCGGATGGCTGGTGAAGGGCCGCTCGGACACCCGGCTGTACTACACCCCGGACGATTCGACGTACGAACGGGTGATCGCCCAAGTGTGGTTCACCGACGAGGATTCGGCCGCACGCGCGTTCTTCACACCCTGGTCCAAGAGCGCGCGCCGCAAACGCGGCAGCATCAGCGGGCAGGGTTAACTCGGGCCGGGTAGCCGCAATACCAGTCGGGCCCCGCCCAGCGGGCTGTTCTCCAGCGAAGCGGTTCCGCCGTGCAGTTGCGCCTGTTGGGCGACCAGCGCCAAACCCAGACCAGAACCGGAATGCGACGCCGTCGACCCGCGGGAGAAGCGCTCGAAGACCACCTGCCGCTCCTCTTCGGGGACGCCGGTGCCGTTGTCGTCGACGGCGATCTCCACGCCGGCTCGGGAGCTGACCGCCGACAGTTGGACCTTGGTGGCGCCGCCGTGCTTGACGGCGTTGGCGATGGCGTTGTCCACGGTCAGGCGCAGTCCGGCCGGCATGCCGACGATGATGCACGTCGGCGAGGGCACCAGCGAGACGTCGGTGGCGGGATAGATCCGGGTGGCGTCGTGCGCGGCGCGGTCCAGCAGGTCGGTGATGTCGACCGGCACGTGGTCGTCGGAGGTGGACAGTTCGCCCTGGGCGAGCCGCTCCAGGGCGCTCAGCGTGGCCTCGATGCGCGACTGCGTGCGGATGACGTCGTTGAGCACCTCTTTGCGCTGGTCTTCGGGCAAGTCGAGGGTGGACAGCACCTCCAGGTTGGTGCGCATCGCCGTCAGCGGCGTGCGCAACTCGTGCGAGGACACCGCGGCGAAGTCGCGCGCCGACGCCAGCGCCTCTTTGGTGCGGACCTGCTCGTTCCAGATGCGCTGCAGCATGCCCCGCATGGCCTCGGCGATCTCGACGGCCTCACTGGCACCGTGCACCTCGACGCGCGGCGCTTCGTCACCGGCGTCGATCGACCGGGTCTGCTCGGCGAGTTGTTTGAACGGTCGCACCGCGAAGGCGGCCAGCAGCCACGCGAACACGGCCGACGCGCCGATGGCGAAGGTACAGATCAGCAACACCCGCCGGTGCAGGTTGTTGGTCTCGGCGATGGTGGCGTCATAGGTGGCACCCACCGCCATCGAGGTCGGTTCGGGCGCCGGGATCTCCACCGTGCGCACCCGGTAGCGCACCCCGTTGACGTAGGTGTCGGCGTAGTCGGCGTGCAGTTTGGGCAGCGTGATGTCGGAGTTCGACTTCACCACGTTGCCGCGACGCACGGTGATCAGGGCGTCTCGGTCGTTGGGCGAGCGCGGGATCTCGTCCAGGCCGCGCGGAACGAAAGGAATCGCGAAGCCCGCCGCCTCGTCCAGGCGTCGGTCCAGCCGCTCCTTGCGGTCCAAGGTGATCCCGACCCACACCACGATGCCGACGATCAGTACCGGGATGGCGGCGCCGATGGCGGTCGCGACCACCACCCGGGTCCGCAGGGAGGGCGTGCGGGCGAACATGCGCGATAGAAGGTTCATCGCCGTCACTGCACTACTACTGCATCCTCAGCACGAATCCGACGCCACGGACGGTGTGCAGCAACCGCGGCCCGCCGTTGGCCTCCAGCTTGCGCCGCAGGTAGCCGATGAACACGTCGACGACGTTGGTGTCGGCGGCGAAGTCGTAACCCCACACCAGTTCCAGCAGCTGGGCGCGGGACAGCACCGCGGTCTTGTGCTCGGCGAGCACCGCCAGCAGGTCGAACTCCCGCTTGGTCAGGTCGACGTCGACGCCGTTGACCCGGGCGCGACGGCCGGGGATGTCCACTTCCAGCGGGCCTACCGTGATGGTCTCCGACGAGGACGTCGCGGTGGCGCCGCGGCGGCGCAGCAGCGCCTTGACCCGGGCCACCAGCTCGGCCAGCACGAACGGCTTGACCAGGTAGTCGTCGGCGCCGGCCTCCAGGCCCGCCACTCGGTCGTCGACGGAGCTGCGCGCGCTGAGCACACACACCGGGACGTCGTTGTCCATCGCCCGCAACGCCGTGACGACGCTGACGCCGTCCAGCACGGGCATGTTGATGTCCAGCACGATCGCATCCGGGCGGGTCTCGGTGGCGCTGCGCAGCGCCTCGGCGCCGTCGACCGCGGTCGACACCTCGAATCCGGACAGGCGCAGGCCGCGCTCCAGTGAGGCGAGCACATCGGAGTCGTCGTCGACCACCAAGACCCGAGGTGAGTTGACGCCAGTGTCCATGCCGCCCATCTTGCCTGATTGTGGGCGGAGGCGGTGGGAGGATCACCGCCGGGTCGCCCACCGGCGCAGTCTCGTGCTCGCCAGGAAACGGCGGCGCTGTCAGCGGTAGACCAGTCCGCTGAGCCGCCAGGCCAATTGGCGCCGCACGGCAGGGATCTGTGCGGCCACCCGCAGGGCGGAGTTGCGGATCGGACGCAACGGCCGGGGCAGTGTCGAAATGCGGGTCAACCGCCCGGTCAACGTGAGCACCTGCTGTGCGCGCGCCCGCTGCGTCGCGCCGTAGGCGTCCAATACCGCTTCGGAATCCCCGCGAAGGACGTCGGTGAGCGCGTTCGCCAGCCCGATCGCGTCGGTGATGCCCAGGTTCATGCCCTGGCCGCCGGCGGGACTGTGCACGTGGGCGGCGTCGCCGGCCAGGATCAGCCGGCCGTTTCGGTAGCGGTCGGCCACGCGGTGCTGGATCCGGAACCGCGATCCCCAGAGCAGTTCGGTCACCACCGTGCGACCGGGCCCGTAACCGCGGGTGTCCAGCAGGTGCTGGGCGAACTCGGCGGTCGGCTCCCGCGGAGCGTCCGCGGCCGGCGCCACGATGCGGTAGATGCCGCCGGGCAGCGGCGCCAGCACGGTCAGGCCGTCGCGCCCATAGAAGAGGATGACTTCCTCGCGCGGCGCCGCACCGGTTACCCGGACATCGGCGAGCGCGAAGCACTCGGCGAACTCGCCGCCGGCGAAACCGATGCCGGCGTGCTCGCGCACCGTGCTGTGCATGCCGTCGGCGCCGACAATGTAATCGGCGGTCAGTGTCTGGCCGTCGTCGAAGGTGGCCGTGACGCCGTGCGCGTGCTCGGCGAGTGCCGTGACGGTTTTGGGCCGGATGGCCTGGCCACCCATCTCGCTGAGGCGCTGCGCCAGGATCTGTTCGGTGTCGGCCTGGGAGATCATCAACGTGTAGGGGTACTTCGTCGGCAACGCGCTGAAGTCGATGGGGATCAGTGTGCTGGCCCGTTGCCGCATGGAGAACCGCGGCGCGATGAGTCCGTTTTTCACCAGTCGCCAGGACACGTCGAGGTCTTCGAGCACTTCTAGGGTGCGGGCGTTGACGGCGGCGGCTCGCGAAGTGCTGGCGCCCGCCGGCAGCTTGTCGACGAGTATCGCGTCCACCCCGCGTGCGAGTAAGGCGGTGGTCAGCGTGAGGCCGGTCGGTCCGGCGCCGACGACCAGCACCTCGGTGTCGTTCATAGCTTGCTCCTTTCCTACGGCCGACTCATGTCAACAGTTGTTGACATGAGTCCATCGTGGCGCGCCGACACGTGCTTGTCAACGCTTGTTGGCCTACACTTGTTGACATGCGCCGGTCGTCAACGGAAACCAAGGCAGTCATCCTGGCCGCGGCGCGACGGCAGTTCGGGACGGTCGGCTTTGACGGCGCGACCATTCGGTCGATCGCCGCCGACGCCGGCGTGGACCCGGCGATGGTGATGCGCTATTACGGCAACAAGGGCCGACTGTTCGCCGCCGCCGCCGAATTCGACCTGCAGTTGCCCGAGTTTGCCGGCGTAGATCCCGCCCGACTTGGCCACGCGATGGTTCGCCACTTCCTGAAACGCTGGGAGGGCGACGACGCGCCGGTGATTCTGCTGCGCTCCAGTGCTACCAACGCCCAAGCCGCGCAACGGATGCGGGAGATTTTCGGCGTCCAGCTGCAGCCGTTGGTCGCTACGTTGGTGCCCGCCGCCGAGGCGCCGCGGCGCGCCGGGTTGATCGCCACCCAGATTCTCGGACTTGCGTTGTGCCGCTACGTGCTTGCGCTACCGCCGATCGCTGACATGGCACCCGAGGAAGTCGTCGAGTCGGTCGGCCCCACCATTGCGCGCTACCTCGGGGTGGAAGGCGCCGAAACTCAACTGTCGCCGGGCAACCCGATGCGCCGATAGCGGCCCAGCCGCGCGGCCAACCTGTCGGCCGTCGGCATCGCGCGCAGCGCGTGCACCTCGGTCGCTATCGCGTTCGCCAATCGCTGTGAGAACTCGACCGGCTCGTCGGCGGCGTCGGGATGCTCGGGCACCACGGCGTCGACGATTCCCGCGCGCAACAGATCCGACGACCGAATGCCCTGCGCTGCAGCGAGTTCCGGCGCATGATCGACGTCGCGGAAGACGATCGCGCTGGCGCCCTCCGGCGGCAACGGCGCCAACCACCCGTGCAGCGCGGCCAGCACCCGGTCGGCGGGCACCATGGCCAGGGCGGGTCCGCCGCTGCCCTGGCCCAGTAACACCGAGACCGTCGGGGTGTCCAACGTGACCAGCTCGGCTAGACATTGGGCGATCTGGCCGGCCAGGCCGCCCTGTTCGGCCTCGGCGGACAGCGCCGGCCCGGCGGTGTCGATCACCAGCACCAGCGGCAGGCGCAGCTCGGCGGCCAGCGCCATGCCGCGCCGCGCCTCGCGCAGCGACGCCGGCCCGACGATCCCGCCGACCACGCGTTGCTGGCCGAGGACCACGGCCGGCTGACCGGCGAAGCGGGCCAGCGCCAGCAGCGTCGTCGCGGCTTCACCGATACCGGTGTCGGACAACAACACTCGGTCGGTGGCGCCGTAGCGCAGCAGATGCGCGATACCGGGCCGGTCGGGGCGCCGCGACGCCACCACCGAATCCCAGGCGGGCACATCGGGCACCGGTTCCGGTGGCTGCGGCACCGGCGGCGGGCCGGGCTCGTCGGCGATGACGCGCAGCGCCCGGTCCACCATCGGTCGCAGCCCCTCCAACGCGACCACGCCGTCGATCACCCCGTACCGCTGCAGGTTCTCCGCGGTCTGCACGCCGGCCGGGAACGGTTCGCCGTAGAGCAACTCATAGACCCGGGGGCCCAGAAAGCCGATCAAGGCTCCCGGTTCGGCCACCGTGAGGTGGCCCAGCGAGCCCCACGATGCGAACACCCCGCCGGTGGTCGGGTTGCGCAGATACACCAGATAGGGCAGATGCGCCTGCTTGTGCAGTCGGACGGCCGCGGCGATCTTCACCATCTGCAGGAACGCGACGGTGCCCTCTTGCATGCGGGTACCGCCGGAGCTGGGCGAGGCCAGCAGCGGCAGCCGTTCGGCGGTGGCCCGCTGCACGGCCGCGGTGATCCGTTCCGCGGCCGCCACCCCGATCGAACCGCCCAGGAAGCTGAACTCGCAGACCACCACCGCGACCCGGCGCCCGAACACCCGGCCCTCGCCGGTCAGCACCGCTTCGTCCAGCCCGCTGGCCGCCCGGGCGCCGGCCAGATCCCGCGCGTAGGACTCCGAGATCGGCAGCGCAAGCGGCTCGTTATCCCAGCTGAGAAAGGACCCTTCGTCGAGCACCGCGTCCCGCAGTTGGTCGGTCGTGATACGACTCACCCAACGAGGCTATATATCCTGGCCCCCATGATCGGTGTCACCCAGACCGAAGCCGTGCTGACCATTGAGTTGCAGCGGCCCGAGCGGCGCAACGCGCTCAACTCCCAGCTGGTCGAGGACCTGCGTGAAGCCGTGTTGAAAGCCGGCGACGGCGAGATCCGCGCCATCGTGCTCACCGGCCAGGGCAGCGTCTTCTGCGCGGGTGCGGACCTCAGCGGCGACGCGTTCGCCGCGGACTACCCCGACCGGCTCGTCGAGCTGCACAAGGTCCTGGACGCCGCGCCGATCCCCATCGTCGGCGCCATCAACGGCCCGGCGATCGGCGCCGGCCTGCAGCTGGCCATGCAGTGTGACCTGCGGGTGGTCTCGCCGGATGCCTTCTTCCAGTTCCCGACGTCGAAGTACGGGCTGGCGCTGGACAACTGGAGCATCCGCCGCCTGAGCTCGCTGGTCGGCCACGGCCGGGCCCGGGCGATGCTGCTCACCGCGGAGAAACTGACCGCCGACGTGGCGCTGCAAACCGGGATGGCCAACCGGATCGGAACGCTGGCCGATGCGCAGGCCTGGGCCGCCGAGATCGCCGGCCTGGCACCGCTGGCCCTCCAGCACGCCAAGCGGGTGCTCAACGACGACGGCTCCATCGAGGAAGCCTGGCCGGTCCACAAAGAGCTATTCGACAAGGCCTGGGGCAGCCAGGATGTCATCGAGGCACAGGTCGCCCGCATCGAGAAGCGGCCGCCGCGATTCCAGGGGGCATAAAACTCATGACGCGCCGAGCGCTCCGACTGGCGGCCGGCACGGCCTCGTTGGCGGCCGGTAGCTGGGTGCTGCGGGCGCTGCACGGTGCGCCCTCAGCGCTGGGCGCCGACCCGGCGGCCATCCGGGCGGTCGCCGAGGGCTCACCCAACTATCGCGACGGTGTCTTCGAGAACATCGACCCAGCATCGATGTTCAACATGGATGCCGAGCAGCTGCGGCTGATCGCGTCGGAGTTCGTGGGGACGCGCAGCGCCAGCCGGCCGGCGGCACCGATTCCCCTGGCCGCCCCGGAGATCTACCAGGGCGAGCCGAGCCCACTGGCGGTCAGCTGGTTCGGCCACTCCACGGCGCTGCTGGAGATCGACGGTTACCGCATCCTGACCGACCCGGTCTGGAGTAACCGATGCTCGCCGTCGGACATCGTCGGCCCGCAACGGCTGCACCCGCCACCGGTCCAGCTCGAAGGGCTCCCGGCCATCGACGCCGTGGTCATCAGCCACGACCACTACGACCACCTCGACATCGACACCGTCGCGGCGCTGGTCCGCATGCAACGGGCCCCGTTCTTCGTGCCGCTCGGCGTGGGCGCCCACCTGCGGGCCTGGGGTGTGCCCGAGCACCGGATCGTCGAACTCGACTGGAATCAGAGCGGTCAGGTCGATCAGCTGACCATCGTCTGTGTGCCGGCGCGGCACTTCTCCGGACGCTTTCTGACCCGCAACAACACCTTGTGGGCATCGTGGGCGTTTGTCGGCCCCAGCCATCGGGCCTACTTCGGCGGCGACACCGGCTACACCAAAAGCTTCGCGCAGATCGGCGCCGACCATGGGCCCTTCGATGTGACCCTGATGCCCGTCGGCGCTTACAACACGGCGTGGCCGGACATCCACATGAACCCCGAGGAAGCGGTGCGGGCGCACCTGGACGTCACCGATGCACGGTCGGGGCTGCTGGTGCCGGTGCACTGGGGCACCTTCCGGCTGGCCCCGCACCCCTGGGCCGAGCCGATCGAGCGGGTGCTGGAGGCGGCCGACCCCGTCGGCGTGCAGGTGGCCGTGCCCATGCCGGGTCAGCGCATCGACCCGACGGCGCCGCTGCGGTTCCACCCGTGGTGGCGGCTCTGATTCGCTAGCGCGCCAGGCTAGGGTGCGGCCATGACCAAACGTGCGGCCAAAGCCGCCACAGCGGCCCTGGTGCTGGCCCTCGCGGCCTGCGGTCCCGCGCGACCGGTTGCCAATCCGCCGACGTCGTCGGCGAAACTGCCGCCCGGTGAGGTCTCCGCGGTGGACATTCCGGCGAGCCGCATCGACGACGCCATCGGCAAGGTCGACGGCCTCGTCGCGGACCTGATGAAGACCAGCGGCATCCCGGGCATGGCGGTCGCCATCGTGCACGGCGGAAAAACGGTGTACGCCAGAGGGTTCGGCGTCAAAGATGTGACCAAGGGCGACAACGCGGACAACAAGGTGAACCCGGACACCGTCTTCCAGTTGGCGTCGGTGTCCAAATCCGTGGGCGCCACGGTGATCGCACACCAGGTGACCGACCACGCCATCACCTGGGACACTCCCGTCGTCGACAAGTTGCCCTGGTTCGCGCTCAGCGATCCCTACGTCGGCACCCATGTCACCGTCGCCGACCTGTACTCCCACCGCTCCGGGCTGCCCGATCACGCCGGTGACCCGTTGGAAGACCTGGGCTACGACCGCAGGCAAGTGTTGGACCGCCTCAAACAACTACCGCTGGCGCCATTCCGAATCACCTACGCCTACACCAATTTCGGCGTCACCGCAGCGGCAGAAGCGGTCGCCGCCGCGGCCGGCAAGTCCTGGGAGGACCTGTCCGACGAGGTGCTCTACCGCCCGCTGGGCATGACGTCGACCAGCTCGAAGTTTGCCGACTTCATCGCCCGGCCCGACCACGCGGTCAACCATGTCAAGGTCGGCGACAAGTGGGAGGCACGCTTCCAGCGCGATCCCGACGCCCAATCGCCCGCGGGTGGGGTCAGTTCGTCGATCAACGACATGGCACGCTGGCTGACCATGGTGCTGGCTAACGGCACCTACAACGGCCAGCGGATCGCGGCGCCCGAAGCACTGCTACCCGCCTACACACCGCAGATCGTGTCGAGCCCGCCGACGTCGCCGAAAGACCGGCCCGTCTTCTACGGCCACGGCTTCAACGTGTCGGTGACCTCCTCGGGCCGCACCCAGTACAGCCACTCCGGCGCGTTCGGGCTTGGTGCGGCAACCAATTTCGTGGCGCTACCGTCGGAAGACCTGGCCATCATCGCGCTGACCAACGCCGCCCCCATCGGGGTACCGGAGACACTGACCGCCGAGTTCATGGACCTGGTGCAATACGGGCAGGTGCGCGAAGACTGGGCGGCGCTGTACCGCAACGCCTTCGCGCCGATGAACGCCCCGGAGGGCTCCCTGGTCGGCAAGCAACCCCCGGCCAACCCGGCGCCGCCGCGACCGCTTGCCGACTACGTCGGCGTCTACGCCAACGACTACTGGGGGCCCGCCACCGTCACCGAGCGTGACGGCCGGCTGCAATTGACCCTCGGCCCGAAGAACCGCACCTTCGACCTGACCCACTGGGACGGTGACACGTTCACCTTCGGCTTGTCCTCGGAGAACGCGCCGCCGGGAACGATTTCCAAAGCGACCTTCTCCGGCGCCACGCTCAACCTCGGGTATTACGACGACAACAAGCTCGGAACATTCACCCGATGACCGCCGGGCTGACCGAAGCCGAAGTTGCGCAACGGGTCTCCGAGGGCAAGACCAATGATGTCCCCGACCGCGCCACGCGCAGCATTGCCCACATCGTGCGGGCCAACGTCTTCACCCGGATCAACGCAATCCTGGGTGTGCTGTTCGTCATCGTCGTCGCGACGGGCTCGGTCATCAACGGGCTCTTCGGCCTGCTCATCATCGCCAACAGCATCATCGGCATGGTTCAGGAAATCCGGGCCAAACAAACCTTGGACAAGCTGGCCATCGTCGGCCAAGCAAAGCCGCTGATACGCAGGGAATCCGGGACACGAATGCTGCCTCCGGAGGAGGTGGTGCTCGACGACATCATCGAACTCGGACCCGGCGATCAGATCGTGGTGGACGGCGAGGTCGTGGAGGAAGAAAACCTCGAGGTCGACGAATCCCTGTTGACCGGCGAGGCCGACCCGGTCGCCAAAGACGCCGGCGACGCGGTGATGTCGGGCAGTTTCGTCGTCGCGGGCACCGGCGCCTACCGCGCCACCAAGGTCGGCAGCCAGGCCTACGCGGCCAAACTCGCCGCCGAGGCCAGCAAGTTCACCCTGGTGAAATCCGAACTGCGCAACGGCATCAACAAGATCCTGCAGTTCGTCACCTACCTGTTGATCCCCGCCGGCCTGCTCACCATCTACACCCAACTGTTCACCACCAAAGCAGGTTGGCGAGAGTCGGTGCTGCGCATGGTGGGGGCTTTGGTGCCCATGGTGCCCGAAGGCCTGGTACTGATGACGTCGATCGCCTTCGCCGTCGGCGTCATCCGCCTCGGTCAACGCCGCTGCCTGGTCCAGGAATTGCCGGCCATCGAGGGACTGGCCCGCGTCGACGTGGTCTGCGCGGACAAGACGGGCACCTTGACCGAAAGCGGCATGCGGGTGGCCGACGTCGAACGCCTGCAGCCTGATGTGCAGGTGGCCGACGTCCTTGCCGCACTGGCCGCCGCGGACACCCGCCCCAACGCCAGCATGCAGGCCATCGCCGAGGTCTACGACTCGACGCCGGGCTGGACCCCCACGGCCACCAGGCCTTTCAAGTCCGCGACCAAGTGGAGCGGCGTGTCGTTCGGTGACCACGGCGACTGGGTGATCGGCGCACCGGACGTGCTGCTCGACCCGGGCTCCGCCGCGGCCGCACAAGCCGAGCGGATCGGCGCGCAGGGCCTGCGCGTATTGCTGTTGGGCGCAAGCGAAATGGTCGTCGACCACCCCGATGCGCCCGGCAACGTCACCCCGGTCGCACTGGTGGTCCTCGAGCAGAAGGTGCGGCCCGATGCCCGCGACACCATCGATTACTTTGCCGCACAAGGCGTTGCGGTCAAGGTCATCTCCGGTGACAACGCGGTGTCGGTTGGCGCGGTCGCGGACAAACTCGGCCTGCACGGTCACACCCTCGATGCCCGCCGGCTACCCACGGAGCAAACCGAACTGGCCGACGCGCTGGACAACTACACCACCTTCGGCCGGGTCCGGCCCGACCAGAAGCGGGCCATCGTGCACGCACTGCAATCACACGGCCACCACGTGGCCATGACCGGCGACGGCGTGAACGACGTGCTGGCCCTCAAGGACGCCGACATCGGTGTCGCGATGGGCGCGGGCAGCCCCGCCTCGCGGGCGGTAGCGCAGATCGTGTTGCTGGACAACAAGTTCGCCACCTTGCCGTACGTCGTCGGGGAGGGGCGGCGAGTCATCGGCAACATCGAGCGCGTCGCCAACTTGTTCCTGACCAAGACGGTGTATTCGGCGCTGCTGGCCCTGCTGGTGGGTCTGGAATGCTTGCTGGCCAAGCCGTTGGGCGCCGACCCGCTGCTCTACCCGTTTCAGCCCATCCACGTGACGATCGCCGCCTGGTTCACCATCGGCATCCCGTCGTTCATCCTGTCGCTGGCCCCCAACAACGAGCGCGCCTATCCCGGCTTCGTGCGGCGCGTGCTGACCTCCGCGCTGCCGTCCGGACTGATCGTCGGCGTGGCCACGTTCGCCTCCTACTTGGCCGCCTACCACGGCCGCCACGCGACCTGGGTCGAGCAGGACCAGGCTTCGACCGCCGCGCTGATCACCTTGCTGATGACCGCGCTGTGGGTGCTCGCGGTGGTGGCGCGCCCCTATCAGTGGTGGCGGGTGGGCCTGGTCGTCGCTTCCGCCCTGGCCTATGTGTTGATCTTCAGCCTGCCGCTGGCGCGGGAGAAGTTCTTCCTTGACCCGTCGAATGTGACTGTGACCTCGACCGCGGTGGGAATCGGCGTCCTGGGGGCCGCCTTGATCGAGGCCACCTGGTGGATACGGGCCAGGCTGCTGGGCGTGCAACCGCGGTTGTGGCGCGAATAGCACCACTGAGTAAGGTTTCACCAGCACAGAAGGGTTCCGCTGGAGTGGGACCCGGGGGAAGGACGGTACCCGCATGGGATTCGTGGACAAAGCCAAGGACCTGCTGTCGCAGAACGCCGACAAGGTCGAAACCGCAATCACCAAGGCCGGCGAGTTCGTCGACGAGAAGACGCAAGGCAAGTACACCGACACCATTCACAAGGTGCAGGAACAGGCCAGGAAAGTCGTCGACACCGGCGAACAACAGAACTGAGCACATGGCGAAACTTTCTGGATCCATCGACGTCCCGCTGCCTCCTGAGGAGGCGTGGAATCATGCCTCCGACCTGTCGCGGTACAAGGAGTGGCTGACCATCCACAAGGTCTGGCGCAGCCCGCTGCCCGATGTCATCGAGAAGGGCACGGTCGTCGAGTCCTATGTCGAGGTCAAGGGCATGCCCAACCGCATCAAGTGGACGGTGGTGCGGTACAAGCCGCCGGAAGGCATGACGCTCAACGGTGACGGTGTCGGCGGGGTGAAGGTGAAGCTGATGGCCAAGGTCGCCCCCAAGGGCGACGGCTCGGTGGTCAGCTTCGACGTGCACCTCGGCGGGCCGGCGCTGTTCGGGCCCATCGGCATGGTGGTCGCGGCGGCGCTGAAGACCGACATTCGGGAGTCGTTGCAGAACTTCCTCGCGGTGTTCGCCGGTTCGGAGCGCAAGCCGTCCGGGTGAGGCGATGAGTTTTCCCCTGGTGGTGAGTCGGTATAGCTGAACCCCGCTCGGGGGCCGACTACACGAGGAGGTCATCGTGCCCATCCGTACCGGCGCGCCGCTGGGCGCTCCCTGCTGGATCGACCTGACGACATCGGATCTCGACCGCGCTCAAGACTTCTACGGCACCGTGTTCGGGTGGACGTTCGAGTCCGCCGGGCCCGAGTACGGCGGCTACGTCAACGCCGCCAAGGACGGGCACCCCGTCGCGGGCCTGATGGCCAACCGGCCGGAGTTCGGATATCCGGACAAGTGGGCCACGTACTTCCACACCGCCGACATCGAGGCAACCGCAGCCAAGGTGGCCCCCGCCGGTGGTTCGGTATGCGTGAATCCCATGGAGGTACCGGCCAAGGGCCTAATGGCCGTGGCCACCGACCCGTCGGGTGCCGATTTCGGCATGTGGCAGCCGCTGGAACACCGCGGCTACGAAATCATCGGTGAGGCCGGCGCCCCGGTGTGGCACCAGCTGACCACGCGCGACTACCGCGCCGCCGTCGACTTCTACCGCGCCGTCTTCGACTGGCGCACCGAGCAGGTGGGTGACACCGACGAATTCCGCTACACCACAGCATGGTTCGGCGATGAACAACTGCTCGGCGTGATGGACGGGGCGGCGATGCTCGGCGCGGAAGTTCCCTCGCAGTGGAGCATCTTCTTCGGTGCCCACGATGTGGACAAGACGCTGCAGGTGATCACCGAGCACGGCGGCGCGGTGCTTCGGGGCGCCGAGGACACTCCCTATGGGCGGCTGGCGGCCGCCACCGACCCTACCGGCGTCGTCTTCAACCTGTCGTCGCTGGACGGGGGCTAGTCGTCCTGGCTGCTGCGCGTGCCGAGCGCGCGGCGGGGGCACCGCCCTATTAACCTCGCAGCTATGAGTCGCCGCCTGCGCCCTGGCTGGCTCGTGGCGCTGTGCGCGCTGATCCTGGCGGTCAGCACCTGGCTGCCCTGGTTGACGACGCACGTCAACGGCGGTGGCTGGGCCAACGCCATCGGCGGCACCCACGGCAGTCTGGAGTTACCGCGGGGCTTCGGCGCCGGTCAACTCATTGTGCTGTTGTCGTCGTCGCTCATCGTGGCCGGTGCCATGGTGGGCCGCGGGTTGTCGGTGCGCGTTTCTTCGGTTGCGGCGCTGGTCGTTTCGCTGCTGATCGGCGCGCTGACGGTGTGGTACTACCAGGTCAACGTCAAACCGCCGGTGCTGGCCGAGTACGGGCTCTACGTCGGTGCGGCAAGTGCCGCCTGCGCGCTGGTGTGCTCGCTCTGGGCCTTGGCTGCGGCATTAGCCGGCGGCAGGCGCTGAGGGGTTCAGGCCGAGGGGAATTCGTGCTTGCCCGACGCCGAGCTGTCGCCGGGTTCGTCGGCTCCGTACACGAACGGGGCGAACACAACTTCGCGGCCATCGGGATCGCGAAACGTGACGGCTCCCATCGCCTCCCAGTAGGGGTGCTGGGGCACGAGCTGAGCGGCGGCCTCGCGTAGCCGCGCCAGCGCCGCCTGCTGGGTCTGCCGATCCGGGAAGTACAGGCACAGCTGTTCGTGGGGGTCGACCGCGACGGGCTCCTGGGCCTCGACGATCTCCATGGTCAGGTGGGAGCTGGGTAGGCCGAAGATGGCGCCGTTGCTGCCGTAGCTCTCCTCGAACGTCTCATACAGCGGCAGCCCGACCAATTCGCGGTAAAACCGCACGGTCTCCAGGAAGTTCGACGAGCGACGGGCAAAGCGGATGGAACCGATCTGCGCCAGGTGGTCGGGCCAATGCGTTATCCGCCGCGGCATTTTGGTCGCCTCCAATCCGTCGAGCCTGTATTTTCGCAGGCCGCTACTCGGGCGGATTCAAGGTTTGCTTGCAACAGTGGCTGTTGACGCGCTCGACAGTAGCCGATCGAGCATCTTGGCGGGGCTGTCCCAGTCGAATCGCTTTCGTGGCCGGTTGTTGAGTTCGGCAGCAACCTCGTCGAGGTAGGCAGCTGAGTGGATTGATAAGTCGGTGCCCTTCGGAAAGTATTGGCGCAAGAGGCCGTTGGTGTTTTCGTTGCTGCCGCGTTGCCAGGGTGAATGTGGGTCGCAGAAGTAGATGTCGAGGTCAGCGGCAAGGCTGATACGGCCGTGAGCGGCCATTTCGTGGCCTTGATCCCAGGTTAGGGTCTTCCACAGATCTCGTGGCAGGACTTGGATTTTGGCGATCATGGCCTCGGCGACCACATCGGCCTGGCGGCTAGCGGGTAGGTGCAGCAGCTGCACGAATCCAGTGGAGCGCTCGACTAGGGTGCCTATCTGAGAGGCCTGGTTCTTGCCGATGATGTAGGGGTCGGACCGGGGCGCGGTGCCGGGATTGCTCCTGGCCCGTTTCCCCGGCCCGCCCTCCGCACCGGACGTGCGACTCTCGTCGCATCCGGCGCTCCACGGACTGCCACCGTTATGCGGGGACCGAGGTCGCCGCTGTGCTGGTCCACGGTGTGGGGATGTTGCTCGCCCGCCACCGATACCGAGTGATCGGAACGGTGGTGGTATCGAACATGACGATCCCATTCTCTTGCGGACGATTGCCTGGCCTTCCGGTCAGGAACCGCCGGTAGAGCTCCGCCCACGTGATCCGCTTGTGCCGTTTGAGCAGCCACTGGGTGACCCGATGCCAGGCAAAGGAATCGAGGTATCCGAAGGTTGCCTTCGACACACCGTGACGGAAATACGCACACCATCCTCGGAGCACCGGGTTGAGGCGTCCGAGGAGATCAGCAAGGCCATGATGACGTGCCTTCTTGGTCAGCGCCCGCACCTTCGTCATGATCGAAAGCAGCGCCTTCTTCGACGGGTAGGTGTAGACAGCTGCCTTGTTCGTGCCCTTCTTGCGGCGCCGCTGGATGCGGAATCCGAGAAAGTCGAACCCCTCGTCGAGGTGGCATACCTGGGTCTTCTCCACGGATAGCCGTAGCCCCAGTGGGGCAATGACATCCGCGACTTCGTCCCATAATGCGTCCGCGTGCGCTTTGGTTCCGGCCACCATGATCACGAAATCGTCGGCATAGCGGACGATCCGATAGGTGGCCCCGCCACGTTTGCGATGGGCATCTCGCCGCTGAGATGTCCGATGGGCATCCCATTTCACACGGAAATGTGCGTCCAACACCGTCAGAGCGATGTTGGCCAGCAGCGGTGAGAGTATGCCACCCTGGGGTGTGCCGGTATCAGATTCCCTGACCGTTCCGTCGCCAGACATGATGCCCGCCTTCAGGAATGCCTTGATCAGGGCCAGGACCCGCTTGTCGACGATCCGCGTGCGTACTCGTTCCATGATGGCGGAGTGAGCCAGTTCGTCGAAACACGCCGCGATGTCAGCCTCGAAGACCCAGTGATAGTTCCGGGTCCCCAAAGCATGTATCTCGGCGATCGCGTCCTGAGCGCGACGTCGGGGACGGAAACCGTAACTGACCGGCTCGAAATCCGCCTCGAAGATCGGCTCCAACACCAACAGCAACGACGCTTGAACCGTGCGGTCCATCGCCGTGGGAATACCGAGCCGCCTGAGTTTGCTGCTCCCTGGTTTGGGAATGAGTATCTCCCGCACCGGAAGTGGAGCAAATGTCCGTGCCTTCAGTTCGGTTCGAACGTGGCTCAGGAACGCCACCGTCTCGGCATCTCCGGTTATGGACGCAGGAGTCAGCCGGTCGACACCGGCTGAGCGTGCGCCCTTGTTGCCCCGCACCCGTTCCCACGCGACGGTGAGAAAGTCCGGGTGGTGGACGAGGTTGAACACATCATCAAAGCGGCGGTCGGAATCTTCGACCGCCCAGTGGTGCAGCTTGCGTTGCATCTGTCGTACCTGCCATGCCGCCTGATCGGGATCGGGCCATGACAGCTCACCGGTATTCACCAGTGCCTCCGTTCGTGTCGTGTTCGCTGCATCAATTCCGCTGGGGCCCTTCGCCATGCACGAGGCTTTCCCCCGCTCGGACTACTACGGCCCCTCCGCCCCACCGCGTGGCCATCGACAGACGACGCGTCAACCCGGATTCGGCGCCCTCGGCTGAGGACGACGACACGGGAGCCTCGCGATGGTTCCCACGTTCACTGCTGACCGCTCGAGGAGGGAGGTGCCCAGCTATGCCCCTGCGATATCGCCACGGCTACGCCGCAGGCATTCACCGTGGCCTCCAGCGGCAGCGACCTAAACCGCAGCCGGAGTTCCCAACACCGAGACGCCAGTGGTGTTGGTGCGCATCGCAGACCAGCCCGAATCCACCGGGTTAGAGCTGGCGGGAGACTTGAGAGGCGTTAAAACACTGGTTCCTCGCGTACACCTTCTCCTCATGCTTGCCGGACCCAGGCCATCCGGTAGTGCCGGCCTGTCCCGTCGTTGTCGGGGCTGCTTACCACCCTCGCCGGCGTCTCCCGGTCCAGGCTGCCCCCAGCTTCGTTACGCTGCTGCGACAGCACAACGGCGCAGGTCTCTCACCTCCGCTCGGTCACACAGCGCCTCGTGGCGCACGAGGTCTCCCTCCCAATGCCCAGGTACGGCGCGGTCGGCGGCCTCGGCGGGGCGCTCGCTGATGTTGACCATGCCCGGAATGCGGCTGCGACCATCTCCTGCGCGAGCTCTCTTACGGGGTCGACGCAGCGCGCGCCCGGTGCGCAGGCAGGTGACCAGATCGCGGCGTAACTCACCGCGTCCTTGCACGTAAAGCGCTCGGTAGATGGTCTCGTGGGACACGTGCATCTCCGGGCTGTCGGGATAGGTCTTGGCTAGCTCGCCGGCGATCTGCTCCGGGCTGTATTTCTTAGTCAACAATGCCTGCACCTTGCCGGCCAACTGCGGGCAGCGGGTCAGCTTGCCGGCCTTCGGGCGGCGCGCCCGTTCCTCGCTCCGGCGTTGAGCGATCCGCGCCGAATACCCCGACGTGGCATCCCACCCGCACTGGCGGGCCCCGAACCGATACTTAGCCCGATAGCGACCGGTCAGACCGCGAGCAGCGCCGTTTCGGTCAATCTCGCGCATGACCGTTGACGGCGCCCGCTTCAATCGATGAGCGATCAAGCGAATCGACTCACCTCGTGAGGTGCCGATCATGATCTGTTCGCGCTCCTCAGGCGACAGCCGCGGACGCTTGCGCCCCTGTGGCGCTTGCAGTTGTGGATTCACGCCACCAAATCTGCAAAACCATCTCCAGCCGCAGCTTCCAGACACGCCGACAGCAACACCGGCATCCTCTGAAGACCATCCCGCAGCGATCAACTCCCAGAACCGACGCCGAGCCGATAACCCCTGCCATTGGCGCGTCACCGAACACTCCTTACTACGAAGTGTTGCAATTACCCCCTGAACCCAAGTCGTGATTTGCCTGCAAAATTACCGGCTCGCGGAAATCACAGCCCGACCGCGCCGGCCGCTGATTCCGCGCTGTTCCAGCGGCGCAACTGGCCACCCGGCACCCATGTCGAATGCGTGCCGCTGGAAATGCGTTCGGGCAATTGCAGTTTGCACACCGGCCCGTCCAGCAGCCGAGCCGCGTCGAAGACCAGACAGTAGGAGGCGTCGTCGTTCATGTCGGTGGTGAGAGTGACCAGATAGCCGTCGTCTTCGGCGCTACCGCCGACCCGGGGAGCCATCGCGGTCTCGCTGCCGTAGACGCCCTCGCCCAACGAGTAGTGCTCCTGTCCGCCGGTCAGTAAGTCGTGCTTGACCAGGCCGTCGAACAGGAACCAGCCCGGCTTGCCGGTGGCGGCATAGGCGTAGCGGTAGGCGCGGGCCGCGTAGTCGGCGTTGATGGTGCCGAATTCGGTGATCGCTTCCGACAGCCGTTCTTCCTTCACCGCTCCGGTGACCAGGTTGAGCCGCCAGCGATGCAGCCGGGCTTGCAGACGGTCCAAGGCCAAGAATCGAAACAGCTTGTCCCACTTGCCGCCACCGGTGTCCAGCGGCTGGGGATCTGCTTCGAAGAAGCCGTCGAGCACAATCTCGTCGCCGTCCTCATAGGCGTTGGTGAAGTGCAGCACGAACGTCGGGTCGGCCTCGAACCAGCGAATGTCGGCGGTCGAGCCACGCCGCGGGATCACCGCGAACCGCGACGGGAGGTCGGGGTAGAAGCGCGGCAGGTGCACATCGTGTTCCAGCAGGCGCGGATCCCAGAACAGCGGAAAGTCGTTGAGGATCGCGTAGTTCTCGGTGAATGCCATGTCGTGCGGCAGACGCGGTCCGGGCAGCGGGATGTCGACGTGGTGGGCCAGGTCGTTGTTTTCGTCCACGACTCCGTAGCGCAGGTACGGGTCTTGCTTGCTGTAGCTGAAGAACAACAGCTCACCGGTTTGGTTGTCTACCTTGGGATGTGCCGAGACTCCCCAGTCGACCGGGAAGCGGCCGTTCCAGCTCTCTTTGCCCAGCGTGTTGGCCGAGTAGGGGTCCAGCCGGTAGAGATCGCCACATTGGTAGAAGCTGGTCAACGCGATACCGCGGTGGACGACGACGTCGGTGCTCGACGCGTCCTTCATCAGGGTCCTTGCGCCCCAACCCGTTTCCCGCTTGGCGAATTGCACCGGCTCGGCCAGACCCGGCCACAGCGGCTCACCCGCTTCGTTCTCGGCGAGGAATCCGTCGGTGCGGACGAAGCGGTTGCGGTAGAACGCTTTTCCGTCGCGGAATCCGACGACGTGAATCATGCCGTCGCCGTCGAACGGGTGGTAGGTCTTGAACGCGGGGTGCAGCGGGTTTTCGGTGTTGCGCAGGTAGATGCCGTCCAAGTCGCGCGGGATGTCACCCGCGACGACGGTCAGGTCGTCGGCATCCCACTCGGTGGTCTGTGGTCGCCACGGACCGGTCCGGTAGGGGTGGTGGTCGTCCTCGGGCAGGGTCGACAGGAATTTGCCGACGATTTCGACGTCCATGTGGTCATGCGCCTTCGGTTGTGGTGACGACGAAACTCACGGTGGTGGCGGTACTGCCACCGAAATTGAGCGTGCCGAAAGTCTGCGCGTCCTCGACCTGGTAGTCGCCCGCGGTGCCGCTGACTTGCTTGGCCGCGTCCAGCAGCATGCGCACACCCGAGGCGCCGACCGGGTGCCCGCCGCCGATCAGCCCGCCGCTGGGGTTGATCGGCAACGGGCCGCCGATCTCGATCTCGCCGTTTTCGATGGCCTTCCATGATTCGCCCGGGCCGGTGAGCCCGATGTGGTCGATGGCCAGGTACTCGCTGGGGGTGAAGCAGTCGTGCACCTCGAACCCGTCCACGTCGTCCAGGGTGACCCGCGCGCGGCGTAACGCGTCCAGAACGGCTGCACGGACGTGGGGCAGCACATACGGGTCCTCGGCACTGCGGGTCAGCTTCTGGCGTAAACCCAGGCCGACGGTGCGGTGACCCCACCCGTCGATACGGCCCACCGGGCGCGCGCCGGGGTGTGCCCGCAAGTAGGCGTCGTTGACCAGGACGACACCGGCGCCGCCATCGGTCATCTGGCTGCAGTCGAACCGGCGCAGGCGGCCTTCGGTGACCGGGTTGGTCGCGTCGTCGTCGGTGATCGGGTCGGGGACGGTCCAGCCGCGGGTTTGAGCGTTGGGGTTGCGCCGCGCATTGGCGAAGTTGGTCTGGGCGATGGCCCGCAGGTGGGTGTCGTCCAAGCCGTAGCGGCGGTCGTATTCGTCGGCGACGTCGGAGAACATCGAGGGCCACAGGTACCGCGCCTGCCCTCCTTCGTGCCCGGTCCAGGCCGCCGCCCCCAGATGCTGGGCGGCGACGTCACCCGGGACGGTCTTTTCCAGTTCGACGCCGACGACCAGCGCGCTGTCGTAAAAACCGGCGCGCAGGTCGGCCATCGCCGCCAGGACCGCGACGCTGCCCGACGCGCACGCCGCTTCGTGCCGTGCGGCCGGGGTGTCCCAGAGGCCGTCGCACACGGTGGCCGGCATGGCCCCCAGATGGCCTTGGCCGGCGAACATCTCCCCGAAGGCATTGGCGACGTGGATGACGCCGATGTCGGAGGCGGACACGCGCGCCGAGGCCAGCGTCGCATTGACGACTTCTTCGGTCAGAGCCGCGAAATCGCGGTCCTCTCTGGCCAGGTTGCGGGCGAAATCGCTCTGGTAGCCGCCGAGAATCCACACGCTAGCCGCGCCGTCCATACGCGGCACGGTACTCCGCCGGTTCAGCTCTCTTCGGAAGAGTTGCTGAACCGGCCATATATAAGGCGGTCCCGTCGGCTCTCGGGCTGAACCGACGGGACCTGAGTGGACGTATAGGCCGGCCGATACGCCCACCTCCGTTGGATCATTACCGCCAGCGGGGTGTAACAAACATTTATCCCACCGGGCGGGTGTGGTGAACACCTACGGCCACTTCATCTGCGGCAGCGCGACTTTTGGTGTGTGTCAACCATGAACTGGCAGTTCGCACGGCACCGCGCCGGGTCATCGGCACCGATTCGGGTGCGCCTCAGTCGTGGGTGAGTGCCCCCATATTGGGCGCCAACACGTCGGCCAGTGCCGACCACGGCACGGTGATAACCGCCAAGCCATGCCCGAATTGGTAGTCGGCGAAATGCAGTTCCAGGCCCGCCGAGGTCGGGATCCAGTTGGCGAAGTTTGCAGCCACCGGCTGGTTTCCCGGTTCGTCGGGCATCAGGTCCGGACCGCCGCCGTAGACCCGCGGGAAGATGAGTTTGGTTTGCTCGGAGAGCCGGTTGAGGCCGCTCTGTTGATTGGCGAACAGCGTGGCCAGGGTGATGGGCTGGGCGGTGCGGGCATCGATGACGACGGTGCTCACGTAATTGCTCGGGTGCGCGGCGTGTTTGGCTGAGTAGACACCGACGATGACTTGGGCAACCGCGACCGCGCGGAAGCTGACGGTCGGAGTCGATTCGAAAGTCCACTCGGCGTCCGGACTCGCCTCGGTGCGGGCTTGGTCGAGTTGGTCGCGTGCTGACGCGGTGCTGGCGTTGTTGAAAGCGTCGATCACCGCGGCGTCGCCGCCGGAAATCTGGCCGAAGCGGGCGTTCCATTGGCCGCGGCGATCATCGGTCGCGCCGGTGATCGAGGCCGTTGTCACCCGGTAGCTCTGGCCGTTGGCCATGCCGGAGTCGGCGACGGTGGTCGTGGTCGTGGTCGTGGTGGCTACCGAGGTCGGTGGTGGTGAGGTCGGCGCCGACGTCGACGTGGTGGTGTTCTTCGGTGGTCCGCCACAGGCGGTTGCCACCGTGGCCACTACGGCGAGTGCGACGGCGACGCGCCTGCTGCGGTGCACGTGTGCGGTCAATTCGGGGCCGGCACTTCGGCGTCGTACGACTGTTGCGCCCAGGTGCGAAACTCCATGATCGCGCCCTCGCCCTGCGCCAACTTGGGGCGATCGCGGTAGACCTTGTTCTCCCAGATCGGGATGTCCTGCTCGATCTGCTTGCAGAAGTCGCGGGCGAAACCCTTTCCCATTCTGGTCATTTCGCCGGTGTCGGGATCGATGGCGACGAAGAAGGTGTAGCGGGCCTCGACGTACTCGCCGTCGATCGGCGTGACGGTCAGGATGGTGCAGGACCGGCCCAGTCCGCGATGCCGTACCACGTCGACCCCCATGCCGAACAGTTCGGAGTCGACCGCGCCGGACACCGGGCCGCGCGGGGTCTCGAAGTTGACCTCGGCGACCGCGCGAAACAGATGCCCGTCCTCCGATACGTCGAGCGCGCCGAAGGCCGACACCCCGTGCACCGTCGCGAAGTGTGCGATGTCGACGGTGTTTTCGAACACTTCCTGTGGATGGGACCGGAAAGTCCACTTGGCGTCTTCGGGCGCGTAGAACGTGAAAGCGGCGTCGTCGCTTTCGGGAATCTTGGGCAGCTCCCACTCCGGTGCGGAACCGCTGGGGGAGTGCCAGACGAAGATGATCCCGGCGCGCTCGACCGTGGGCCATGCCCTCAACTTCGCGGTGGGATTAGGGCGCTTGGTATAAGGGATTTCGACGTTGGCGCCGTGCCCGTCGAACTTCCAGCCGTGGAACGGGCACACCACACAGTCCTCGCGCACCGATCCACCGACGCCGATGTCGGCGCCCAGGTGGGGGCAATACGCATCCAGGACGTACGCGGTGCCCGAGGAGCCGCGGTAACACACCAGGCGCCGGCCGAAGTAATACAGCCCGACGACGTCACCGGCTTCGACGTCCCGGCTGTAGGCGACCTGAAACCACCCTTTCGGGTAGTCGGCGAACGGGAACCGACGTGCAGTGACCGGCATTGACGGCCTTCCAATGTGCCTAAGTTAACTGTCTTTACTATAACAGTGGCAATTCTGGGCCGGTGCCACGCAACTCTTCCGATAGAGGCGGCCGCCCGACTTGCGCCTGGCCTCAAGCGCCCTGGCGCGCCGCGATTCGAGGCTAGGAGTAACACGGCCTGGATAACAACATCTGAGCACGGCAGGTTGGGAGATATGAGGCTAAGTCACTTGTCGGTCCACCGCGATCGGCATTGCCCGGTCCGGCGGCGCATTCGGCCTGCGTAGCAGGGAATGTGACGCAGCTCTGATGAAGATCGCGTGCGAGGTGCCCTGGCAGAGTCGGCAATTCACCGTCCCGCTGGAGCGCATCACTCGCTGCGAGCAACTGGGGTTCGACGCGGTCTTCACCGCTGAGGGCGCGGGTTCGGACGCGCTGACGCCGCTGGCCTATATCGCGGCCCACACTTCGAAGATTCGGCTCGGCACGCACGTCGCGACGGTGACCGCGCGTCCGGCAACCGTGCTGGCACAGGGTCTGGCGACCATCGACGCGATGGCAGGTGGCGGCCGGGTGATCGCCGGTGTCGGCGCAGGGTTTCCCAGCATCGCAGAGGGCTGGCATGGCCGGCCCTGGGGAAAACCCGTGCGCCGAATGCGCGATTATGTCGGCGTCCTGCGTCAGGCTTTCGCGAGCCAGGGTGCGCGGGACACGAGCGGCAACGCGATAGAGAGCACCGAACTGTACTGGGAGCAGTCACGCGCACGCCTCGCCAATCCCGTACGGTGCCAGAGTTCGGAGACCAGCCTTCCCTACAGCGGCTCCGGCGCGCTGGGTGTCTTGCCGTGGGCCATGCCTGTCGAGTCCGGCTTCGAGCCGGAGGTGCACCTGGCCGCCGTCGGCCCGCAAATGCTCGAGTTGACCGCGGAAATCGCCGACGGATGGTTCCCATGGGGTTTCGCACCGGGAATGATGCCGACCTTTCAGCGGCAACTCGACGCCGGTTTTGCGCGCCGCACGGACGGCAAGAGGCGTGCCGAATTCGATGTCTGGGCGATCGTCGACCTCCTCGTCTGCGATGACGTCGCGGCCGGTATCGACCTCTTCCGCGCCTACGTCGTGGAGTGGTCGGAGTACATGCGGCTGCAAACCGAGGCGCTCGGGTTCACCGGCCTTTGCGACCGGCTCGCCGAGCTCGTGGCCGCGGGCCGCCGCAACGAGGCGCTCGCCGCCGTCCCCGACGACTACGTCGACACGGCATTCCTGATCGGCTCGCACCGGCGGATCGCCAAGCGTCTGCAGTCGTGGATGGAATCGGGTGCGACCGGTCTGATCTTCCGCTACGGACCGCAGGTTCAGGTCGGAGCCCACGACATCGCCGAGGACATGGACATCTGGGAGACGATCGCCAAGGCGACGAGCTAGCGCACGCCCGGTCGGGCGCGCGCATCGAGCGCAGTTCCACGCCGTCACCCCGTAAGCGGAAGTCATACTCACCGGAAAGTGCCCCCGGCAGGATTCGAACCTGACAGAACCTGCGGGCCGACCGAATCGCCGACCTGCTGATTTGTCCGCTTGACCTGCATATAAGCCCGCTCCGCCGTTCCGGCAGTTATAGTCACTTTCGGACACGTTGGGACACTCAAGTTGCATGAATCTTGCACGGAATGGCGGGGGATATGGCGCGGAAACGGCGGGGATTCGGGCGGCTGCGGCAACTGCCGTCAGGGCGCTGGCAGGCCGCCTACGTCGGCCCCGATGCCAAGTTGCACAAGGCGCCGCGAACATACGCCAGCGAGCACGACGCGGAGGGCTGGCTCGCCGCCGAACGCCGCAAGATCGACCTCGGCACGTGGGGCGCCGTCGAACGCTCCGACGGTGTGACGCTACGCCGCTACGCCGACAGGTGGATAGAGCAGCGCGCCCTGCGGACCCGCACTCAGTCGCTGTACGAGTCGATGCTTGAGCGGCTGATCCTGCCCGAGCTCGGCGACGCGAAACTGACCGCTCTCACGCCGGCGCGAGTGCGCGAGTGGCACGCCGGGCTCGGCACCAAGCACCCGACCCGCAACGCTCACGCCTACGCCCTGCTGCACGCAATCTGCGCGACCGCGGTCGCCGACGAGTTGCTCGACGCCAACCCGTGCCGTATCCGGGCGGCGATGCAGACCAAGCGGCGCCGCTCGATCGACGTGCTCACGCCCGTCCAGCTCGACGCCCTGGCCGCGGCGATGCCGGCCGAACTGTGCGCGAGTGTGCTGCTCGCCGCGTGGTGCGGGCTGCGCTGGGGGGAGACCTCGGAGCTGCGCCGGCGTGACGTGAGCGCCGACCACAGCGTGCTTCACATTCGCCGCGCCGTCACCTACCGCGCCGGCCGATTCACCGTCGGCGAACCGAAAACCGCGGCCGGGTCGCGCGACGTGACCGTGCCGCCGCACCTGCGGCCCATCTTGGCGGCGCACCTGCGCGAGCACGTCGGCCGCGGCGGTGAGGCGCTGCTCTTCGCCGACGCCGGCGGCACTCACTTGAGGCCTGACCGCTACCGGGCGCATTGGGAGAAAGCGCGCGCCGCGATTGGCAAACCACGCTTTCGGGTGCACGACCTGCGGCACGTCGGCGCGGTGCTCGCGGCGCAGTCGGGTGCGACGACTGCCGAGCTGATGCATCGGCTCGGGCACACAACGCCGCAAATGGCGTTGCGGTATCAGCACGTCGGCGAGGGCCGCGACGCCGAAATCGCGCGCCGCCTGTCGAAGCTGGCGGTCGCAGGATGACCAGACCGCACCGGGGCGCGGTGCTGCTCGAATACCGTTGCCGCGCAAAGGGTTGCCTGCTGTTGCAGATATGGCAAACCCCGGACGGTCCAAAGTTCCGCGCGCCCGCCAACCGTGTCTCGGGCCGCTACGGCTTGGCCCGCAACGTCGAGCGATCGGCCCTGACGGGCGAGTGGGCCGAGATGCCCGGTTGGGAGGGTCCGGGCGCGCCGGCGGAAACCTCCGATTGGGTCGGCTGGCTCGCCGATTACCCGCCAGAGTTCGCATGGTTACGGCTGGTGTGCACTCACGTCGACGAAACTGCGTGGGTGCGCGATCTGCACGCTGACCTCGCGGGCGCGTCACCGGGCCGCCCGGTCCGCATTCTGCGACCCGACACCGGGGGCGGAACCGGCCGCGGTATTGCGTAACCGGACACTCGTAATCTACGGTTCAGAATTACAAGGTTGTTGTTGCCCGTCATGGAATGACGAATCTGAGGTAACCGCAGGGCCGCTCAGGAACCGGAAGGTTCCACCGTGCCCAGAAAGACCGAACCCTCCGCTGCACGCCCCGAGCTGATCGGCATTCAGGAAGCCGCCGACCGTCTTGGCGTCTCTTACCGCAGCGTTCGTCGCTACATTTCCGCCGGCCGGCTCAACGCCGTTCGGGTCGGGCCGCGGCTGTTAAAGGTTCGCGCCGACGACCTCGACGCCCTGATGCGGCCCGTCGGCGGCGCTGCCTGAAAACCGTTGCCATACATGCCATCAACGAGAAAAGCGGAGCGTCCCGAACTGACCGCCCGGGACGCCACCACCACTATCGAATCCACCAGCCGATGCCGCGAAACAAAGGACAGCGGATATGGCGGAGGCTAACCGACCACAGGGATACACGCCCGCGGCGCGGGGCTGGCAGGCTCGACGTGTCGCCGCCGCCCGGTGCGAGCCGCTGCCCTGCGGGCATCACAACCACCGAGACCCGATGCGCTGTGTCCTCGCCTCACGGCCGCCACTGACCCCTCACCAGCTTGAAGGGTGGCGCCACGCGATCGGACACCTGACCGAGCACGGCTTGCTTCCGCTGGTCCCTGCTGACGTTGCCGCGGCGCTATGCGGGAGGGCCGCCTGATTCCCGATATCCCGTACGGCCGCGACTATCCCGAGCCTGTCTGGGTCGACGAAGACGGCCGGTCCATGCCCGACCAGAACAACGTGTCCGCCGTCTGCCTCGACGCCGGCCGGGACACGCCAAGCCGTCCGACGTTCCGCTCTCAGTTGCTCTCGGTCGCCGACCTCGCGGTGCTGCCGCCGGTGCGGCCCCTGGTCGACGGGCTGCTCTATCAGAACACCCTCGCCCAACTCTCCGGCGGCCCCGGCACCTACAAGAGTTTCGTCGCCGTCGATATCGCTTGCGCGCTGGCATCCGGGCAGAACAGTTGGGAAGGTCACCGGATCCGCGACCGCACGAGGGTGGTCTACGTCGCCGCCGAAGGTGCCACCGGGTTGCGTGCCCGCATCCTGGCGTGGTGTGAACACCACGGCGTCGACCCCGGCCGCGTCGATGGCTGGCTGCTGATCTTGCCGATGCCGATCCAACTCGGCGCGGTCGTCGAAGTCGACGATGCGGTCGCGATGGCTCGCGAGGTCGGCGCGGGTCTGCTGGTGATCGACACCCGCGCCCGCTGCACCCTCGCGCTCGAAGAAAACAGCGCCACCGAGCAAGGCGTCGCCGTGGCGGCGGCCGAGCGGATACGCGCCGCCGCCGGCTGCACCGTCTGGGGGATTCACCACACCGGCCGCAACGGTTCGACCCCGCGCGGATCGACGGCTTGGGACGGCGCGGTCTGGTCTGACCTCCGCCTCACCGCCCCTGACGCATTTCGGGTCGAAATCAAGGTCGAGAAGCATAAGGACGCGCCGAGTGGCAAAACATTTCAGTACCGGCTCGTCCCGCACACCGTCTCCGAAGCGCTCATGCCCGGCGTTGACGAGCAATTCCGAAAGTCGCTGGTCGTTTTCTCACTCGCCGATGAGAAGTTCACGGAAACTCTCACTGGTTCGTGCGAAACGCTTGCGAATCTCGCTGAGAAATCGTGCGGCATCGAAGGGCTCACGCGGTCCCAGCTCGTCAAGCTCGCAGTCGAGTCCGGGATGAACCAAGCGACCGCCTACCGAGCCGCAAACACACTGATAAACAGGAGTGCGCTTGTCAACATCGGCACGGATAAGCGACCTCGATACCGCTACCTCGGGCCGACCCTCGACAGCAGCGAGACCGATACAGCATGAGAATTTCTCACCCGATTCGCACGCCGATTCATCACTCGCGCTCAAAATTCTCACTCCCTCCCTCTCCCCGGAGGCGAGAGGGAGTGCGAATGAGAAATGAGAATTGGAGGTGGTCGCCGTGAGCCCGCGCGTGACGACGGCGCTGGTCGATGACGACCGTTCGGTGTGTTTGTGCGACGCCGGTGCTTCCGACTACGCCGCGGTGACCGCCGTGCGCCCCGACGGGACGGTCCTGCTGCTGCTCGCCGAGAAGGACGGTATCGGCGACCCGGCTGCGGTGTTCGACGCCGGCTGCGCCGACGCCCCGCACGAGCAGCCCGGCCCGCTGCCGGCGCTCTGGCAAACCCGCGTCGAGCTCGCCCCACTCCGGTGCGGCCGGCGCACGCTGCGCGGCGGCCGCTGCCGTATGCCTGTCGGCCAGCCCGGACAAGCGTGCGGCTGGCACCGCCGCGCCCCCGACGACACCGATAGACAGGAGACGACCCCGTGAAATCACCCGCCGGCCCCCGGCCCGGCCCGACCGCCCGGCGGCGCGCCAAGAAACGCGCCCGCCCGATCGGTGAATTGGCCCGACTCTGCCGCTGCCGTAGAGGACTGGTGACCGACGGCGACACCTGCGCGCTGTGCGCTGCCGGCAAGGCCCCGCCTCGCTTCGACCCCGCGCCGACCGCTGACACAGTGCCTGAGCCGGACGCCGAGCTGGTCGACCTCACGCCGCCGGTCGATCATCTCGTCGACCACGCGGCGCCCGAACCCGCCAGCATCCCTGAGCCGCCGCCGACAATCACTCAGCCGACCACCCGCTCCGCCGGCGGGCACCTAAGCTGCGCCGCGTGCCAGAGACGGTTCGGCCGCCGCGCCACCGTCGTCGTATTCGGGCCGCCCGACGTGCCCGGCGCTCTCGTCGTCTGCCAGTTATGCGCCACCGACGCCGACCGGCACCGCGCCCTGTTCCCGGGCTGCGGCCGCTATCACGCCGCACGCGATCACGGCGGCCAGCACGTTACCGCGGCACGCGCGCGGGCCCTGCACCCCACCTCGACCCTGTTCGCGGCTGCACGGCCGCCACAGCCCTAAGAAACCGCACCAGAGGAAGGACTAAACACATGATGAAAGAGACTGCGGCTCAAAACGTTCCGTTGGTCACCCTTGCGGCCGAGCTCGACCAGCCCGTAACCGTGTTAGCCGCCCGCTGCGCCGATCATGTGACGATCGCCCCCGAGACCGGACTGCGCGTCGTGCACGCCTCCGTGTGCCGGAAACTGATCGAGCAGCGAGCTGCCGCAATCGAAGCCGACCAGCAACGCCGCCGCGACCTCGCCACCCGGCTCGGCGCGCCGGTCGCCGCCGCCCGCGCGCGCCGCCACGCTATCGACGCCCGCCACGCAGAAATGCGCGCCAACGGCGAAGTCGGTGCCGGCGCCCAAGCGGTCGACTTTTTGTTCGGCGCGCGGGTCAACGACGAACGCCTCGCCGCCGCAAGCGCCCGAATGGACGGCTACCTGCGGGGCGAGTCCGTCGGCTACCGCATCAGCCCGCCGCCCCGACCCCGCACCTCACGAAAGGACTAAACCCATGCACCACACTGTCAGCCTCTATGCCGCACCGGGACCGTGGTCATGGTGGAGCGAGCTCGTCGTCGCCCGGCGCCGAGCCGAACGGGTCGCCACCGAATTGGCTGCCGTCGAAAGTCGAGCTCGCGATGAACGCAGCCGCACCCACGCCTTGCCGCCGTGCCCGGTCTGCGGTTTTGGCGGATACGACGGCCGCTGCGCCGCGTGCTTTCACCGCGCCGGCGACCCGCTGCCGCATCCGCGGCCGGCCCCCCAGGTCGTCGAGGCCCGGACCGCCTCGTCGCCCACGATTACCGCGGCAGCCGCGGAGGCCCGCCGCCGCGCCGAGGCTGACTTCATCGAGCGCATGACTGTCGCCGCCCTGCCCATCGAGCACTCGCAGCACTACGGGCGCGTGCTCGGTGTCCGCTGACCAGCACGGCCCCGCTTTTTTTGGAAGGGCAGCGCCGCCCGGGACGATCGCGTCCGATTTATCTATCGCATTTTTCTCCGAATATTTGTGAAGAATACCCCGAACACGACGTTCGGCAATACCAAAACGGTTGAGCAGCAACAGCTTCGGAGGTGCGATTGTGCCAATCTAAACTTGCAATCCCGGCGCAGGTTTCTCGTCGCTCTCCGGAGCTGAAAACCGTCGGCACGGCGTGTCGGCCGCCGTATGACGGCAAGCGGCCGGCCTACGATCACGCCCATGGCTTCAACGACGTGGACGATTGCTCCCGGCGAGGACAACACCCGAGAAGAAATTTCCGCAAGGTGCGGCGGCGATCACAGATACCGCGGCATCGTTCCGTTGACCGAAGACGTCGTCATCTACTCCGATCACGACAAGGCCGGCGAGTCCGGCTATGACTTCGACGGTTGGGACGCCAACCGTGAGCTGTTCTTTTACACGGGTGAGGGTGCCAACGGCGATCAGCGGCTCGTAAGCGGCAATAAGGCCATAGTTGACCACAAGGAGCAGAACCGGGCGCTGAGGCTGTTGGTCGCGGTAGGAAATAAACCGGGTACCGGCACTCGGGTCCACCGTTATGTCGGAGAGTTTGAGATCGACGCCGATACCGGGCACGTCACGAAGAAGGCGCCAGGCAGGGACGGCCTGCCCCGCGATGTGTTTGTCTTTCGGCTTCGGCCGGTCGGGCAGGTTCTTCGCGACGTCGGGCAGCTCAGCGTGATCGGAGGATTTGTCGCAGCATCGACTGTCGAGGCGGTGTCGGTCGACGCCGTCCCGGAGGCGGACATAAAAGCTGAGCGCACCGAGTTCGAGCGCACTGCCAGTGGTACCGCGGTGCAGAAGGAGGCCGCGCTCACCGCACGCTTCCGGGAGTATCTGAAATCGCATGGCCGAGAAGTGAAGCGCTACAAGATCACGACACCTACCGGTGTCCTGTTCACCGACACCGCCGACATCACCGACGGCGTGCTGTATGAGGCGAAGGGCATTGCTGAGCGGATGAGCGTACGACTAGCGCTCGGGCAGGTCCTGGACTACGGCCGCTACGTGAAGGGCGCCGAGCTTGCAGTGTTGCTGCCCGGCACGCCGGCCGCTGATCTGGTCGAGTTGCTCGAAAGCCACGGCGTCGGCTGCGTCGTGGAGGGCAGTCCCGGCCAGTTCACCGACATGACCGGCTTGGGCCGGTGTCCCTAGCGTCGATATCCAGGCGTCCCCCTAGCCCCGGTGTGGCGTTTTCGTTTCCCGGCAACCGGCAGGTGCGATGGGTTAGGTGTCGCTGCCGGTGGGGCGGCTGGTCGGATAACCTGTGTCAGCCTGGAGCCTCCGCGTAGCGCGCATTTCCTCCCGGCGTACCTCCACCATCCTCGGCACCTGGTCACGAATGCGTTTGTTGTGCGCGTCGATCTGTTGGCGCGACCAGCCGAGGTACCTTTCGATATTGGCGATCTGCTCCTCGAACATCGCCCGTACCGCAGCGCCGTCACTGGGTGGGTCGTCGACGGCAAGATGCAGCTCCTGAGGATCTAACCTCAGCACCCGAGGCGGATTCGTAGATGACGTGTCAGCCCGGAGGGTGAACACGTCCATTTCACCCTCAAAGGGAACCACGAGCACGAGTCGTTTCACACGGCGGGTGACCGGTTCTCCGAACTCGATTATCTGCTTGTCGACCTCACGTGCATCGGGTTGCTGCCACGCCTGATCGGTGAGCAGACGTGGGCACCGGACCGAGCCCTCCTCGACGAGCTGGGCGATGACCGTTTCCGCCGGCGTATCCAAAAGGCTGTCGGCATTCCAGTTTCGAAGGCGCTCTGCAACATTCCGCGCGGTTGCGTCGAGAGCAGTGGAGAGGAGATTGCTGAAATCCATCAGGCTGCCGCGACCAAACAATTGAATGCCCTCCATATTGATCACCGCATCCCATCAGGCCAGCGTTCGACGACCGTGTCGCCGCACCGCAACTCGACAGATTGATAGTCCAGGCTGGGCGCGACCCGCTTGCAGTCGGCGTAGGTGTTGCGGGCATTCGCCTCGGAGTCCTGTTCGAGCACCACCACGATGTAGCCCGCGGCAACGTTGCCGCGATCGTTCGGCTCGCGGACCGCCACCGACCATTGGGCAGACGATGCAGTCACGTTCACCTACTTCCCTCGTCTGACGGGACTTCGCCCGCGGATCCCGGCGACACTACGCACGCGTACGCGTAGGCCAGCTGTGCCAAGCCGCGCGGCATCTTTGTGCCCTCTGCGGACTCTGCGATTGAGTTCAACAGCGCGTCGCGCGCCGCCGACGTCGGCGTATCCATTCGACAAACTTCCTTTCCTGTGCACCGCGCGAGGGCGGCCGACGCAGGGCGTCCCTGACGACACTACGCTCGGCGCGAACCTCGGCGCAAACGCCGGCGTCAACGTGGACAAATATGGGCCAAGATTATAGATTTGGCTGGTGGAGACACGTAAATATCAGGAAAGTCATCCTTGGATCAGCTTCGATTTTCGCGGCGGCCAGTTCAACGTTCTAAGCGTCAGACTGGGCGAGGCGTTCTCCAAATGCCAGCACCTGACGGGCACACCGCTGCAGCCGGCGCTGGCTGCTGAGCTTGCACGGGTCTATCTCATCAAGGGCGTCTCGGCGACCACCGCAATCGAAGGCAACACCTTGACCGAGACCGAGGTCGCCGAAATCTTGGCGGACCGCAAGAAGCTGCCGCCGTCGCAGGAATATCTCCAACGTGAAGTCGAGAACATGGAGCGGGTCTTGCAGCGCATCGACGTCGAAGCGCGCAACTCGCAGGGGTGGCAGTTGACCCCTTCGTGGTTGAGGGCGCAAAACCGCGAGATCCTGCAGGGCATCCCGGACGAAGACCATGTCATACCCGGCGAATACACGACGCGCCCGTTGCTGGTCGGCAGCGTCTATCGGGCGGCGCCCCCCGAGGATGTTCCGTACCTAGTTGAGAAGCTGTGCGTTTGGGTCAACGAGATGCTTATGCACGTGTACGACCGGAAGCTCGACGCGGACAAGCGATTCTTCCAGGCGTTCTACGCGGCGGTGCTCGGCCACCTGTACATCGCGTGGATTCACCCGTTCGGCGACGGCAATGGTCGGACCGCGCGTGCACTCGAATGCGCGATCCTCGCGCATTCGGGGTTGGTCCCCTGGGTGTCGAGCAGCCTATTGTCAGATCATTACAACCGCACGCGCACAAAGTATTACGCGAAGCTTGACGCGGCGTCGCGCCACGGTGACGTCGTCGGGTTCATCGAGTACGCGGCCGAAGGGTTCGTCGATCAACTTCGGGAGCAAATCGCACTTGTGCAATGGGAACAGCGCCGAGTGGCATGGGTCAACTATGTCCATGAGGTGTTCCAGAACCAGTCGCAGGGTGAAACGTCGAAGCGGCGACGAACGTTACTGTTGAGCCTGCCGGAGGACGCCTGGACGCCGCGTGCGAGACTTCGCCGGTTGACACCAGAACTGGCGGAAATGTACGCGGGCGTAGGCGATCGCGCCCTGTCCCATGACACCGGGAAGCTTACTTCCCTTGGGCTGCTTGAGGGAGACGCCAAGAGGGGGTTCAGGCCTCGCGTGTACCTCATGGATGCGTTCATTCCCGGCACGCAATCTCTCGACGGGTCCGAGTTCATGTACGGAGCGGTGACCGCCGAGGAGTTGCTGGAGGAGCTCGGCCAGCTGTGAACGCATCACCGCTTTCCTTGTCCACGCGACCCCTGGCGGCGGCGCGTACCACCCCCTTGGGGCACCACAGCGTGTTGCGCATCAGAAACGAAAGCGTTGGCGAAACCGAGACCCACTCGACTTCGTCGGTGCCATAACGAGGATCAGTTGCACGCATCTTGCACAGAAACTCGTTTTACCTGTTCAAGTGGTGCCCCCGGCAGGATTCGAACCTGCGACACCGGCTTTAGGAGAGCCGTGCTCTATCCCCTGAGCTACGAGGGCGGACGGGCTGAGCTTACCGGGGCTAGGGCTTAACGCAGTTCGGCGATCACGTTCGCGAAGTTGTCGATGTGGTTGTCCTGCACCGTGAAGTGGGTGACTCCGTACTTTTCCCGGAATCCCGCCAGCTTGTCGGCCATCTCGCTAGGTGACCCGCTGAGCACCGACGGCATGGCCAGCAGTTCCTCGTCGGACAGGTCGGGGGCGTTGCGGCGGGTCAACGACAAGTTCGGCAGGCTCTCCCCGGGCCGTGGCACCGCAGTGATCACCATGTCGAGTTCGAGCGCGTCGAACCGGTCGCCCGCGGCGTTCCGGACAAAGTCGATGCGCTCGGCCAGCGGATCTTCGACGTCGCGAACCCGGGCGCCGGTCAGGCCGACGGTGTCGGCGTGCCGGGCGGCCAAGGTCAACACCCGGTCGCCGTTGCCGGCGATCATCAGCGGCAGCCGCGGATGATGCTCTTTGAGGTAAGTCGTCATGTGTTCGAGGTAATCGACCCGCGCGCCGGCGCTGGGGTAGGGCAGTTCGGCGGCTTCGAACTCCTCTCGGACATAACCGGTTCCCAAGCCGACCTCGAGGCGCTCCTCGCTGAGCAGCTCCAGCGCTCCGATGTCACGGCTGAGCAGCGCCGGCTTGTAGAAGGCGGCGTTGAGCACATACATGCTCAACCGGAGCTTTTCGGTGACCATGGCGACCGCGGTCAGGGTCGGAAACGGCGCCGCCGCGCCCAAATGGTCGGGCACACAGAGGATGTCGAAGCCCAGTCCATCTGCCCGCTTCGCAATCTCCACCAACGCCTCGCGCGACTTGAAGAAGCGCACGCTCAAACTGAAGCGAAAATCCCTGACCACCAATGACCTCCGTTTAGTTACCTTGACGACAAGTGCCACGCCCGGGCCGCATCGGCTAGTCCCCGCACCAAATCAGCAGTGACGGGCGACAACCCATCGGCTCCGGGCAACGGGCTGCGCGGGCTGAGCCCCCTGACCCGAACCGACAGTTCCAACTGGGCGCCACCGCCCCGCGCGCGATTCACCGGGTTGTCGGGATGCAGACCGCGCAGCTCTGGTGGGATGGCTTCGAGATCGGTGACCACCTGGTAGCCGGGCACCTGGATGTGTCGGGCCAGGTGGGTGGCCAGCGCGCGATTGCGGCCTCCGGCCAACAACTGGGTGCTGCGTCCAATTCGGCCGTACCCGTGCAGCGAGACGACCACGTCGACGTGATCGAGAAACTCCGCGAGCCGCGGCGATTCCGCGGGATCGAAACGTGCCGACGGCAGGTGATGAGGGTAGCGGTCGGGATGACGCAGCAGGTACACGCTGGCATCCGCGGAATCGGCGGCGCACCGGGCGATGACGTCGGTCATCTGTTCCAGCCCGCCGCCATGGATGGCCAGAAACCCGAAGCGGGAACGTAACTGGCACTCCTCGACTACCCCAGGTTCCTGCAGCAGCGCCGAAAGTGATTGCGGCCCTTGCTCCGTCGTCGGCGGCGACGGCTGACCCGGCCAGCGCGCGGGGTCCCAGCGGTGCAGGAAGTCGATCCACGGTTTCGGTAGCCCATGCTCAAGCGCCCCGTCGATGACGCGCGTCAGATAGTTGGGGCGGGGCGGCCCGGGCGTCACTCGGTGGTCGATGTACACCCACGCCGGCAACGGGCCGTCGGCGGTGCGGACGGTGAGTCGGTCGCGCCGGTAGCGCACCGGCACCCCTTCGGCGCTGTCCAGCTTGGTCAGGTCGTGCTCGGAAAGTTGCCAGAGCACTCCGTGCACCTGGCTGCCGGCAAACGGCTCGACAGTTGCCACACCGCGCTGATTGATCAGCCAGTCGTGATCGGGCAGCACCGCCGGACGCGGATCACCGGCGTCGGGACAGCGCTTGGCCATCTGCTGCGCACACAGGTTGGACCCATACGCGAAGTAGGCGTGCCGACGCGCCGGCATCTAGGCGCGCCGGCGCGAATTGATCTGCAGCAAGCTGACTCCCCGCGCACCTCGACCAACGACGACACTGCCATCCTGCCGTACCGGCTCAGCGGCGCGCCAGCCTAGCCGGCGACGGTCAGATAGATCAGCACCGCATTGAGCAGGCTGATCATCACCGCGACCACCCAACCGATCGCGGTGGTGGCGCGGTGGTTGGTGTCGCTGCCCATCACTTCCCGGTTGCTCGTGAGCCGGACCAGCGGCAGTACCGCAAACGGTATTCCGAAGGACAGCACCACTTGGGAGAGGACCAACGTGCGGGTGGGGTCGAACCCCAAAGCCAGCAGCGAGATGGCTGGGATCAGCGTGACCAGGCGGCGCACCACCATCGGCACCGACCAGTGCAGCAGACCCGACATGATCATGGCGCCGGCATAGGCGCCCACCGACGAGGACGCCAGACCGGAGGCCAGCAAGCCGATGGCGAACATGATCGCGATGGTGGCGCCCAAGGTGTCGTGCACGGCGGCATAAGCGCCATCGATCGTTGCGACGTCCCCGCGGCCCCGCATGTGCAACGCGGCGACCAGCAGCATCGCGGCGTTCACCCCGCCGGCCAGCACCATGGCCAGGCCGACATCCCAGCGGGTGATGTGCAGCAGGCGCCGGCGCTGTGGCCCCGGCGCAGGCTGTCCGTGGCGGTCGCGGGCGAGGCCGGAATGCAGGTACACCGCGTGCGGCATGACGGTGGCCCCCAGGATCGCCGCGGCCAGCAAGATGCTTTCGCTGCCCTCGAAGCGCGGGACGAGGCCACCCAGGACGGCATCCGGGGGCGGCGTTGCGACAAAGAAACTGGCGGTGAAGCCGACGGCGATCACCAGCAGCAAGCCGGTGATGACGCGTTCGAAGAGGCGCTGGCCGCGCCGATCCTGCACCGACAACAGCAGCATCGACACCGCGCCGGTGATGAGGCCGCCGACCGGCAGCGGCAGGTGAAACAGGATCCGTAATGCGATGGCGCCGCCGATCACCTCTGCGACATCGGTTGACATGGCGACGATTTCGGCCTGCGCCCAATAGGCGAGCCGGGCCGGCCGGCCCATTCGTTGGCCGATGGCTTCGGGCAGCGAGTTGCCGGTCACCAGGCCCAGCTTGGCCGACAGGTATTGCACCAGACCGGCCATCACGTTGGCCGCGACAATGACCCACAGCAGCAGGTAGCCGAATTGGGTGCCGGAGCTGACGTTGGCCGCGACGTTGCCGGGGTCGACGTAGGCGATCGCCGCCACGAAGGCAGGGCCCAGCAGATACCAGCTCGCGCTGCGAGCGACTTCAGTGTCCTGCGCCAAACGAGTCCCAACCTCTATCCGAGTAGTCGAATCGAAAAGTGAGGGTAACCGAAACCTTCCGGCCGCGGCCACCGGCGAGACAAGTACCCGAATGTGGATCGTTAACCCATCTACGCGGCGCTGATGCTTCCTCCGCCGTCGACTCGCACGATCTGACCGGTCAGGTAACCGGCGTCTTCGTGCAACAGCGAGCAGATGACGTGGGCGATCTCCGCTGGAGTGCCGACCCGACGCATCGGTATGGCCGTCAGCATGCGAGCTTCACGTTCGGATCCGGCCGGGCTGCGCTCCCGGTACATCTCGGTCTCGATCGGTCCCGGCGCGACGGCGTTGACGGTCACCCCCGTGGACGCCAGTTCACCGGCCCAGATGCGCGTACATGTCTCGAGCGCGGCCTTGGCGGCGGCGTACGGGGTGCGTTCGGCGGTGCCCAGGGTGGTCAGGCTACTGAGGTTCACGATCCGGCCCCACCCGGCGGCGACCATGCCCGGCAACACCGCTTGCACCACCTGCACGGCGGTGCGCACATTCATGTCGTAGGTGAGGAACAGGTCGTCGAGGTCGATCGAACCGATCCGGCCGAACCGGGCGAAACCGACGTTGTTGACCACCGCGTCCACGGGGCCGGCCTCGGCAATCGCGGCGAGCGTCTCGGCGGTTGCCGCCCGGTCGGCCAGGTCCACCGGATAGAACGGTCCCGGGAAATCGTGCGGCGCGCTGCGCGCCAGTCCGATCGGTTCATGACCTTCGGCGGCCAGCCGATCGGCCACCGCACGGCCGATGCCCTTGGATGCTCCTGTGATCAGCACTCGTCGCTTCGCCATGACTCAAGTCTGGGACGCGGTAGCTCCGATCGGGTACTGCACGGCGGTCACAATTCGCACAGATACCGACACATGCGCGTACTAACCGGCGCGGTAGAGCCCTCGGCCGGTGACCAGCGGTAGCTCGAGCGTCGTCCGGATACCCGGTTCGGCGGCGACCACGGCCGGAATCGCGTTGACGACGCGCATCGCGGTGGCGACCAGACCGGCGTGGTTGTGATCGCCGCGCCGACTGCTCAGGCAGATGTCCATCGCGTAGGAGGGTTCACCGGTGACTTCGACCCGGTAGGAACCTCCCGGCTGGGCCGGCTGCGGCCAGTCCGGACACAGGTCCTCGCGCAGCCGGGTGACGTGCTCCAACACCACTGCGGGCCGACCGTCGACCAACCCTTGCACCTCGAACCGTAGGGCGGCGGCACTGCCCTCGGGGATGTGACCCGACGCGATGTCGAACGCCTCGGGCGCCGGCACCCGCACGAAGTTCTCGGTGACCTTGTCCAGCGCGATGCCCAGGCCCGCAGCCAGTTGGCGGACCACCGATCCCCAGGCCAGGCTCAACACACCGGGCTGCAGCAACATCGGCACATCGTCCATCGGCTTGCCGAAGCCCATCACGTCGAACATGACCACGGCGCTGTCGTAGGTCGCGTAGTCGACGATCTCCATGCAGCGCAGCTGCTCGATGCTCTGACACGTGCCCGCCAACGCCAACGGCAGCAGATCATTGGCGAAGCCGGGGTCGATGCCGCTGACGTACAAGCTCGAGTTACCTTCGCGCGCAGCCTCTTCCAGTGGCTTGATCAGCTCCTCGGGTACCACCTGCCACGGATACTGCAGAAAGACCGGGCCACTGCCGACCACATTGACCCCGGCGGCCAGTACGCGGCGGTAGTCCTCCAGCGCTTCAGGCAGCCGATTGTCGGCCATCGCGTTGTAGACCGCGCACTGCGGCCCGCTCGCCAGGACGGCATCCAGATCGGTGCTGGCCAAAACCCCGGTGGCGTCGCTGAGACCAGCCAGTTCGGCGGCGTCCTTGCCCGCCTTGGCCGCCGAGGACACCCACACGCCGGTGAGTTCGAAGTCGGGGTTGGTGATCAGCGCCCGCAGCGAGTGGATGCCCACGTTGCCGGTGCCGAGTTGCACGACGGGTATGGCCATGGCTGGCTCCTCACAGATCGGGGACGGGTATGTCCAGATTCGGGAAGGTGAGGCCGCCGTCGACCTCCAAAGTCTTGCCGGTCAGGAAACTTCCGGCGGGTGACGCCAAATAGACTGCGGCAGCGGCGATGTCGACGGGATCTCCCAGGCGGCGCAGCGGCGTGGCCTTTTCCATCGGCGCGCGCAGGTCGTCGTTGGAGGCCACCACGTCGAGCGCGGAAGTCAGGATCGAACCCGGTGCGATGGCGTTGACCCGGACGCGGGGACACAGGTCCAACGCGGTCAACCGGGTGTAGTGAGACAGCGCCGCCTTGGCGGTGCCGTAGGCGGCGAAACCACGCCCGGCAAGCCGGCCCATGGTGGAGGTGATGTTGATGATGCTGCCGCCGCCGGAGTGCTCGAGCATCAACGGCACCGCCGCCACGGTCAGCGCATGCGCGGTGGCGACATTGAAGGTGAACGCGTCTTTGAGGTCCTTGGTCGAGGTGGTCAACAACGTGTTCGGCATGGTGCCGCCGACGTTGTTCACGACGATGTCTAGTTTGCCGAACGCTGCGACGGCTTGACCGGCGAGCTCCGCAGTCGACTCCGGATGTGCGAGGTCGGCGGCGATGACATGGGCGCGACGGCCGGTCGCGCGCACCTGCTCGGCGACCTCTTCGAGCTGAGCCTGCGTGCGCGAAGCGATGACGACATCCGCACCTGCCTCGGCAAAAGCCAAAGCGATGGCGGCGCCCAGGCCGCGACCACCGCCGGTGATGACGGCGACCTTGTCGTCGAGGCGGAACCTGTCGAGGATCACGTCGGTCTCGTTTCAGTTATCGGGCGAGACCGCGACGAACCGCGCCGTCTCGGAAGGCGGGCATTTCTGTAACAGGTTCTAGTTTCGCACACAGGCGCGGAAATGTAACCGACCCGCCGAGTTCATCAAGTCAGCACCAGGTGCCTCTAGGTGTGGTCGCCAAGATCTGTTTCAATTCTCGGCAGTCGCAGGAAATGACCGGGCGACATGGGCCGACCACGGTAGCAGCAACTGTTTCATCGGAGGTTACTTGTTGTTAATGTAGCCGAAGGGCTGGGAAGAAAGCGACGGGATCTGCGGGGCCGCGGCTTACGAGTGGCGGCAACGGTGTTTCATCTCTACCGTTAGGAACTGAATTGAAACTCAACCGATTTGGCGCCGCGCTGGGAGTTCTGGCTTCTAGCGCAATGGTTTTGTCCGCGTGTGGCAGTGACAACAACGCAAGTGGGGGCGGCGCGTCGAGCGGGCAGTCCTCTGGCAACGTCAGTTGCGGCGGCAAGAAGACGCTCAAAGCCAGTGGGTCGACCGCGCAGGCGAACGCGATGACCCGCTTCGTCAAGGCGTTCGAGCAGGCGTGCCCCGGGCAAACGCTGAACTACACCGGCAACGGATCCGGCGCCGGCATCAGCGAATTCAACGGCAATCAAACAGATTTCGGCGGCTCGGACTCACCGCTCAGTCAGGCTGAGGCCGGCGCCGCCCAGCAGCGCTGCGGCGGGGCGCCGGCGTGGAACCTGCCGGTGGTGTTCGGACCGATCGCCGTCACCTACAACATCGCCGGCGTCACCTCGCTGAATCTGGACGGTCCGACTCTGGCAAAGATCTTCAACGGCGCCATCACGACCTGGAACGATCCGGCGATCCAGGGGCTCAACGCGGGCGCGAACCTGCCCGCGACGCCCATCCACGTCGTCTTCCGCAGCGACGAATCGGGGACCACCGACAACTTCCAGCGCTACCTGGACGCGGCGTCCGACGGTGCTTGGGGCAAGGGCGCGGGCAAGGCGTTCAAGGGCGGTGTCGGCGAGGGCGCGAAGGGCAACGACGGCACGTCGGCGGCCATCAAGAACACCGAAGGCTCGATCACCTACAACGAGTGGTCGTTCGCGCAAGGGCAAAAGCTGAACATGGCCAAGATCGTCACGTCGGCGGGCCCGGATGCGGTCGCGATCAGTGCCGACTCGGTGGGCAAGACCATTGCGGGAGCCACCATTTCGGGTCAAGGCAACGACCTGGTGCTCGACACCGTGTCGTTCTACCGCCCGGCTCAGGCCGGCTCGTACCCGATTGTCCTGGCAACCTACGAGATCGTCTGTTCGAAGTATCCCGATGCGCAGGTCGGCACCGCGGTGAAGGCGTTCCTGCAGTCAACGATTGGCGGCGGTCAAAACGGATTGGCAGACAACGGCTACATCCCCATCCCGGACTCCTTCAAGTCGAGGTTGTCGACCGCGGTCAACGCCATCGCCTGATCTGAGGTCGACGTGGTCAAAGCCCCGCTAGCAACACCTGAGCTAGTGGCGGTCGACGCGCGCGCAGCGCGTCGAGGGGACCGGTTGTTCAAGCTGCTGGCTTCTGCCGCCGGTTCGACGATGGTCGTCGCGATCGTGCTGATCGCCGTTTTCCTGTTGATCCGCGCCATTCCGTCACTGCGTGCCAACCACGCGAACTTCTTCACCAGCGCTGACTTCAATACCGCCGACGACGAGAAGCTGTCGTTCGGTATCCGGGATTTGTTCATGGTCACGGTGCTCAGCTCGGTCAGCGCCCTGGTCGTGGCGGTGCCCATCGCGGTCGGGATCGCGATCTTCATCACCCAATACGCGCCGAAGAGGTTGTCGCGTCCGTTCGGCGCGATGGTGGACCTGCTTGCCGCGGTGCCGTCGATCATCTACGGGTTGTGGGGAATCTTCGTACTGGCGCCGCAACTCGAGCCGTTGGCCCAGGCCCTCAACCGCAACCTGTCCTGGTTGTTTCTGTTCAAGCAGGGCAACGTGTCGTTGGCCGGTGGCGGCACGATATTCACCGCCGGCATCGTGCTGGCCGTGATGATTCTGCCGATCATCTCCTCGGTGTCCCGGGAAGTGTTCCGCCAGACCCCGCTGATGCAGATAGAAGCGGCGCAGGCGCTCGGCGCCACCAAATGGGAGGTAGTGCGCATGACCGTGCTGCCGTTCGGCCGCAGCGGTGTCGTCGCGGCCTCGATGCTCGGTTTGGGCCGCGCCCTGGGGGAAACCGTTGCGGTGCTGATCATTCTGCGTTCGGCGGCCAAGCCGGGGAACTGGTCACTGTTCGACGGCGGCTACACCTTCGCGTCCAAGATCGCCTCGGCGGCATCCGAATTCAGTGAACCCTTGCCCACCGGGGCCTACATCTCGGCCGGGTTCGCGTTGTTCGTCCTGACGTTCGTGGTCAATGCCGCCGCGCGCGCCATCGCCGGCGGGAAAGTCAACGGATGAGTCAGCAACTGAGCCCGCTGGGCGCCGACGCGCTGGATCAGCCGGTGAAGGCGGCGGTGTTTCGCACCCTGAGCCCGTGGCGGCGCATCAAAAACGGTGCTGCCACAACGTTTTTCTTTGCCTCGTTCGCCGTGGCGCTGGTGCCGCTCTTCTGGTTGCTGGGGGTGGTGATCGCGCGCGGGTGGTATGCCGTGACGCGGCTGGACTGGTGGACGCACTCGCTGCGCGGTGTTCTGCCCGAGGAATTCGCCGGCGGCATCTATCACGCGCTCTACGGCACTTTGGTGCAGGCCGGGGTGTCCGCGGTCATTGCGGTGCCGCTGGGCTTGATGACCGCGGTGTACCTCGTCGAATACGGAGCCAGCCGGTTGGCGCGCACGACCACCTTCATGGTCGACGTGCTCGCGGGCGTGCCGTCGATCGTCGCGGCGCTGTTCATCTTCAGCCTGTGGATCGCCACGTTGGGATTCCAGCAGAGCGCGTTCGCCGTCTCGTTGGCGTTGGTGCTGCTGATGTTGCCGGTCGTCGTGCGTTCCACCGAGGAGATGCTCAGGCTGGTGCCCGACGAACTGCGGGAAGCCAGTTACGCATTGGGTGTGCCGAAGTGGAAGACCATCGTGCGCATCGTCGTACCGATCGCGACGCCGGGCATCGTCTCCGGCGTGCTGCTGTCGGTCGCGCGCATCATCGGCGAAACCGCGCCCGTTCTGGTGCTGGTCGGCTACAGCCGCTCCATCAACACCGACATCTTCAACGGCAACATGGCTTCCCTGCCGCTGCTGATCTACACCGAACTCACAAATCCCGAACACGCCGGGTTCCTACGGGTCTGGGGCGCGGCGCTGACCCTGATCATCATGGTCGCCGCGATCAACCTGTTCGCCGCGCTCATCCGCTTCCTGGCCGCCCGGCAGGTCTTCACCCTGCTCCTGATGTCGATTCGCGGGCTGCTCTACGGAGCCGGATGACCGCTGGGATTACTTGCCCTGCGGGATCTTGAGCACCCGGCCGTTACCGCGGTCGGCGACGTAGACATTGCTGTTCTTGTCGACCGCCACGGACAACGGTGTGTTCAGGCCGTTGAACGGCAGCTCGACCGAGGCCGTCGCTCCGGCCGGCAACTTCACGACCACGTTGTTGTCGTGTTCGGTGACGTAGACATTGCCCGCGCCGTCCACGGCGATACCCCACGGCGCGGTGAGACCGGTGAACGGCAGCACGGTCTGGTTGCTGGTCCCGGCGTCGAGCATCAGCACCCGGTTGTTGTCGGTGTCGGTGACGTAGATGTTGCCGTTGCTGTCCACCGCCACCCCGTCGGGATTCTTCAGGCCGTTGAACGGCAGGACGGTCTGGGCGTCGGCGCCCGATGCCACCTCGAGCACCCTGTTGTTGCCCCGGTCGGCGACGAACACATCGCCCTGAGCGTCCACGGCCACACCCTCGGGGTAGTTGAGCCCGTTGAACGGCAGCTCGACCTGGTTGTTGGACCCCGCCCCCAACGCGACCACGCGGTTGTTGAAGTCGGAGACGTAGAGCTTGCCGGAGCTGTCCACCGCTATGCCCTGCGGTTCGTAGAGTCCGTTGAACGGCTTGACCGTCGGGCTGTGTCCTGTTGCCAGCGCGACGACCTTGCCGTACATGCCCTGGTTGGTGACGTAGACGGTGCCGTTGTTGTCCACCGCGACCCCGCCGGGGGAGAGGCGGAAGTTCAGGCCGGTGAAGGGCAACACGGTCTGTCCGGAGGGGTCGGCCTTCGGGCCGTCATCACCGGAGGACTTGTTGAGCAGCAGCGCGGTGATGCCGATCGCGGCGACGAGCACCACCACCGCCGCGATGGCACCGATGATCAGCTTCTTGCGCTTCTTGCGCTTCTTGGGCGGCGGAGCAGGCGGGCGTTGCTGCGCAGGCTGGGCGAAGGGGGGCGATCCACCCGGGCGCGGTCCTACGGGTGCGATTCCGGTCGCCACTCCCGGTTGGCTGACCCAGCCGCCCGCATTCGCGACGGGCGCGGCCTGGGTCCACTGGTCGGACGGGTTGGACGTGTTGGCCCAGCCGCCGTTGTTGGGCGGCACCGGCTGGGCCATGGTCTCGTCACCGGTCCGGTACTGCGGCGGCGGAGCCATAGCCCGCTCGGTCTGCGGATGCGAACCCGAGGCTCCTGTGTTGCGGATTCCGTAGCTGCCGGAGCCGACGCCGAAGTTCTGCTCCGGGATGGGCGCGATCAGGGTCGCGTTGTCACCTTGGCGAAGGATGGTGGCTTCCTGGCGCTGTTCGGGGGTGGTGAGCGCTTCATGGGCGGCCATCGCCAGGTCGCCGGCGGTCATGTAACGCTCCTGCGGGTTCTTGGCCATGCCCTTGGCGATCACTCGATCCAAGGCTTCCGGGACCCGCCCGGGCCGAAGCACACTCGGGCGCGGCGGCGGCTCCATCAGGTGCGAGGCGATCAACCGTTCCACGCTGTCGGCCCGATAAGGCGGCGACCCGGTCAAGCATTCGCCCAACACGCAGGCCAACGCGTAGATATCGGCGCGGTAGGTCACCTCGTCGTTGGTGAACCGTTCCGGGGCCATGTAGTTGTAGGTGCCGACGGCCATCCCGCTCTGGGTCAGCTCCGGATCGTGGGCGGCGCGGGCGATGCCGAAGTCCACCAAGTAGGCGAAGTCGCCGGCTGCGATCAAGATGTTTTCCGGCTTGACGTCGCGGTGGGTGACGCCGCTGGCGTGCGCGGCGTCCAACGCCGCGGCGATCTGCCGCACGACGGCCACCGCGCGAGCCGGGGTGAGCGGACCGTACTGGGTCAGCATGGACCGCAACGAGACGCCGTCGATCAGTCGCATCTCGACGAAGAACTGGCCGTCGATGTCGCCGTAGTCATGGATCGGGACGATGTGCGGTTCGGTCAGCCGTCCGGCGGTGTCTGCCTCGCGTTGCATGCGCGCGCGGAAGACCGGGTTGTCGGAGAACTGCGAGGAGATGAGCTTCAACGCCACCACACGGTGCTTGCGGGTGTCCTCAGCCTCGTACACCTCGCCCATGCCGCCTCGGCCGATCAGTCGCACCAGCTCGTAAGGCCCGAAGCGCGACCCCACCCGCGAATTCGTCCCGGTGTTGGTCACCGCCGACGCTCCCTTCGCTGACCACCCGATGCCGCGGGGCGAATCAGCCTTGGTCTTCCATATCTCTCGCCATCAGTGCCGCCCCGTCGGAACTGGTGGTTAACACACGGTAAATCCTTGGAGAGCAGGCACACAACAAAATCGGCCGACTCACAGTGAACTTCTAATCACGACTAGGTAACGACGGGCGGTGTACCACAGTGCGGCAGACGCCAAAAGCGCTGAGCGCCTTTGCGATTCGGCGTAAGACATCGATCTGTGGGGACCGGTGGGGCAAGTGTCGCGTTCAGGCCACGGCGAGGCTCACCGCCAATCACGCGATGGCGTTCACCACCGGCAGCAATTTGCCACGGAACGAACTGGGCAGCGGAATGTAGCCGTACTCGTCCAAACCAATTTGGCCGTCACCAATTGTGGCTTGCATGAATGCCTTTACCGCTTGCCCGGTGGGGGAATCCGGATACTTCGAGCAAACGATCTCGTAGGTCACCAACACGATCGGGTAAGCGCCAGCTTGGGTCGGTCGATAGAACGTCGATGTGTCCACCACCAGGTCATTGCCGTCGCCCTTGAACGCCGCCCCGGCGATCGTCTTGCCTACCGATTCGGCGGTAATGGAGACCGGCTGCGGACCCGCCGAGGTAATTATTTGTGCCATGTTCAATTGGTGACCGACGGCAAAGGACCATTCGTTGTAGGTAATCGATCCGTCGGTTCGCTTCATGGCTTGGGAGGTGCCGTCGTTGCCGGTGGCGCCCTCGCCGACGCCACCGTTGAACGTTTGGCCCACGCCTTTGCCCCACGCACCGTTGGACGCCGATTCCAGGTACTTCTGGAAGTTGTCCGTGGTGCCGGACTGATCACCGCGGAACACGACGTGAATCGGGGTGGGCGGCAGGTTGGTGCCCGAGTTGAGCGCCTTGATGGCCGGATCGTCCCATTTGGTGATGGCGCCGTTGAAGATCTTCGCGGCCGTGGGACCATCCAGGCTGAGCGAGGTCACCCCGTTGATGTTGTAGGTGACTGCGATCGGGCCGAAGACGACGGGGATGTCCCACGCCGGTGACCCGCAGCGCTCCTGCGCCCGCTCCGGCTCACCTTTTGCTGCGTCCATCGGCGAGTCCGAACCCGCGAGGTCGGTCTGATTGCCCAGGAACGACTTCATGCCCGCGCCCGAACCGTTGGCGTTGTAGTCCAGAGTGTGGCCTGGGCAAGCATGGATGTAGGCGTAGACGAACTGTTCCATCGCGTTCTTCTGAGCCGTCGAGCCTGCGGCCAGAATCTTCTTCTTACCCCCGCAGTTCACCGGGACCACCGGGCTACTGGAGGTCGACGATGCCGTCGTATTGGAATTGCCTCCGCAGGCCGTCAACACCATTGCGCACACGAATAACAGGCTCAACGCGACATTTGATCCAGTGAACTTCACGGAACCTCCTGGTGAAGACTCAGGGTCGGCAGCACGACGAGCTTACGCCCGTCGATTTACTTTGACGCCGCTTTCGCCGTCTGCTTGGCCGGTGCCTTCTTGGCGGTTGCTTTCTTCGTCGCCTTTTTGGCCCCTGTTTTCGCTGCTGCCTTCTTGGCCGGTGCCTTCTTCGCCGCGGCCTTCTTGGCCGGTTCCTGACCGTCTCCTGAGCGCGCTTTGACGCTGGCCTCCAACTTGGCCAGCAGGTCCGACACGTCTTCGGTCTCGTCCAGCTCCTTCGGTTGATCTTCGACCGTAAACGCTTCGCCGCCTTGCAGTTTGGCCTCTACCAGTTCCTGCAGCTGTTCCTGGTAGGTGTCGTGGTAGCGGTCGGGGTTGAAGTCCTCGGCCATCGATTCCACGACCTGACCGGCCATCTTGAGTTCGGCGGGCTTGATGTCGACTTCTTTGTCCAGCACCGGGAAATCGGGGTCACGGATCTCGTCGGGCCAGAGCAGTGTGTGCACCACCATCACGTCGCGCTTGCCGAAGTCCTTGACGCGCAACGCCGCCAGCCGGGTCTTGTTGCGCAGCGTGAAGTGCACGATCGCCATCCGGTCGGTCTCGGCGAGCGTCTTCGCCAGCAGCACATAGGATTTGGAGGATTTGGAATCGGGCTCCAAGAAGTAACTGCGGTCGAACATCATCGGGTCGACATCGCTGGCAGGGACGAACTCGAGAACTTCGATCTCGCGGCTGCGCTCTTCGGGCAGGGTGGCGATGTCCTCGTCGGTGATGATCACCGATTGGCCGTCGTCGGATTCGTAGGCCCGCGCGATGTCACGAAATTCCACGACTTCGCCGTCGACCTCGCAAATGCGTTGGTACCGGATGCGCCCGTTGTCCTTGGCATGCACCTGGTGGAACTTGATGTCATGGTCTTGGGTCGCGCTGTAGACCTTGACCGGCACATTGACGAGCCCGAAGGCGATCGAACCCTTCCAGATGGAGCGCATGCAGTCAGTATGCCCACACCGTCGGTGGGTTAACAGCTGATATGTAGGCACTGTTTGTCAATAGGCAGGTGAAAGCCGCCCCGGTATGGGCCGGGGCGGCTTTCGTTTGATCGGGGTCAGTCGGGCGTCGCGGCGGTCGTTGGTCAACGACGGTGGTGTCAGACTGATATACGCGGGTTGGGTACCGCAAGACGATGGTTCGGCGCGAACGGTGGCTGCTTTCTAGGGGCGGGCGTCACATCAGCATTGGTCGAATGCTGTTGTTGCTCATAGCTGTAACGCAGGTCCAGTTCGCCTACCTCACCGCCGACCGGCTGACTCCGATCAAGCTTCGGGCGGCTGCGCTTATGTCAGCGTGGCCAGCGACCAACACCAACCGGCCAGTTGACGAGCGACCGCGACGTTGGCCACGACGTGGGGCTTCTTGCGCTCATTGAACCGGCACCACTGCTGATGTAAACGGCGGTTTCCGGCGTGCCCGCGGTCCTTGAGCGCTGGGTCGACCTTGGCCCATCGGGCCCGCATCGTCGGACCGGGGGTGCGGTAGCCGGCGCGGTGGTGCCAGGCCGATTCGATCAGCAGTCTGCGGACGTGGGCGTTGCCAGCCTTGGTGATCGAACCCTGGACCCGTGAAGTCCCCGAGGAGTACTCGGTGGGCACCAGACCGACGTAGGCGCCGATCGAGGCACCGGTGAATCGGGTCCAGTCCCCGATTTCTACGGCTAAGGCCAGACCAGTCAACGCCGAGATCCCGCGTAGGCAGCCCAGCCGGTTGACCGGATCGGCCCAGCGCGGTGAGGCCGCGACCATGACGATCTGCTCGTCGAGACGGTTCCTGGCCGCGGTAGCGGTGAGCACCGCGTCAAAGTGATGATCAAACGCCGCCGCGGTGTGGACATCGTCGAATCGTTGGCGCCTAAGCCACGTTTCGTGCACTCCGGTCCAGGCCTGACCACCTGAGTAGACCCGGCCTTGGCGCAGCAACAGCTTCGACAACCGGTGCCGAACACGCATCAGATCCGCACGGGCGTCCTCGCGAGCACGAACCAAATCTCGCACCGCCTCGACCTCAACGTCGGGCACCGTAACCGCAGTGATCTCATCCAACCGCAGCAACCTGGTCAGATGCGCAGCATCACGAGCATCGGTCTTGACCCGATCCCCGGCCGGGCGGATCAGCTTCGATGGCGCGGCGACCACGCAGTCGATCTGGGCATCCGCTAGAGCTCGTGCCAGACCAAACCCCGTTGGCCCGGCCTCATAGGCCACTCGCACCGGGCCTCGCAACCGGTGCAACCAATCCAAGATCTCACCGTGATCAGGACACAACCGCGCCCGTTCGACTCGACCCGTCTGTTCATCGACGGCATGAGCAACCACCGAAAGCGCGTGCACGTCCAACCCGACACTCGTACCGTTGAAACTCACCGGAGGCCTCCTGATCTGCAACTGTGGCTCTACCCGTGCGAGTGTTCACCCGACACCGGCAACCCACGTCCGATTGCAGCCCGAGGCCTTCGGCCTCGAGTCAGCCTCCATACCGTCTAGCGCCGCGCGGCGAGCGCGGCGCCCAAGCTCACCGGACCGTGCGGCGCCGCGAAGTCCTCGGCCGGAACGCGTCCTTGAGCTTTTCGCCGGCGTCCTTGAAATCGGCTCGCCGCTGGTCGTTTCGGCCTTCCATTTCCAGACGGCGATTTCGGGTGGCGCGGCCCATGGCCTCCTTGGCCATGCCGCCGACCTTCTGAAACTTGTTCCTCGCCTTGTCCGCACCAGCCATGGCACATCCTCCTTCGACGTGCGTCACGGATACCCGCATGGCCGGCCCGGTAATCGCTGCGGCCGCACGGCCGCAGCCGGTTCGGCGATCCTCAGCGGGACCGGGCCGCGTCCAGCGCCGCCCGGTCGGGCAAGTCGGCGCCGGCGCGCTGCACGGTGAGCGCCGCGGCCAGCGTCGCGGTGTCCAGCGCGGCTCTCAGCGCGTCGAGGCCGATACGGCGCAACCGGGCGCGGCGGTCGCCGCCCAGCACGCCCTGAGCCCAGAGTGCGTCGAGCAAACCGACCAGGAAAGCGTCTCCGGCGCCGACGGTGTCCACCACCGATACCGGCCTGGCCGGCACGCGGACTTCGCCGGCGGCGCAGAAGGCCACCGAGCCGCGTTCACCCAACGTCAGCACCACGATTGCCGGCCCGGAGGCCAGCCAGGTGCGGGCGGTGTGCTCCGCGTCGCGCTCGGGGTTGAGCCAGCGCAGGTCCTCGTCGCTGGCTTTGACGATGTCGCTGCGCTCGACGAGGTGATCGATGCGTTCTCGGGCCAGGTCGGGGTCGACGATCACGTCGGGACGCACATTGGGGTCGAAGGTGATCGTGGCCGATACCCGGTAGGCGTCGAGCAGGGCGGCGACCGCCAGACACCCGGGCTCGAGCACGGCCGCGATTGATCCGGTGTGCGCGAGAATCGGCGGCGGCACCGGCGGGATGCCCGACAGCTGCCAGTCCACGTCGAACGCGTAGCTGGCCTTGCCGTTCGCATCGATGGTCGCCACCGCGGTCGCGGTGCGGGCGGGCACGTCAGATCCGGCTATGAGCCGCGCGCCCGACGCTTCGACGAAGTCGCGGATGCGCCGGCCATGGGCGTCGGCGCCGATGCGGGTCAAGAAGTCGACATCGCGGCCCAGCCGGCTCAACCCGACGGCGACATTGAGCGGGCTGCCGCCGATGTGCTCGGCGGTCGTTGGCCCTTCGACGATGTCGATCAGGGCTTCACCGACCACCAGCCCACGCGCCATCAAGACAGGTTACGTTGACAATATGGCCTCGGCGGCGCAGCAGCGGGTGAAGCTCACCAACGCCGATAAGGTGCTGTATCCGGCCACCGGCACGACGAAGCAAGACATCTTCGACTACTACACCAGCATCGCCGAGGTGATGGTGCCCCACATCGCGGGGCGGGCGGCAACCCGCAAGCGTTGGCCCAACGGCGTCGATGGACTGTCGTTCTTCGAGAAGCAACTGGCGTCCTCGGCGCCGGATTGGCTGCCGCGCGCCAGCGTCACGCACAAATCCGGCACCACGACCTACCCGATCATCGACAGTGAAGCGGGCCTCGCATGGATCGCGCAGCAGGCCGCACTCGAGGTGCACGTGCCGCAGTGGCGATTCGTCGCTGAGTGGACGCGCAAGGGCGCCGAGGAGCTCAAGCCCGGTCCCGCAACGCGTTTGGTGTTCGACTTGGATCCCGGCGAAGGCGTGACGATGGCGCAGCTGTGCCAGGTGGCACACGCGGTCCGAGACCTGATCACCGACATCGGCTTGACCACCTATCCGCTGACCAGCGGTAGCAAGGGGTTGCATCTCTACACTCCCCTGGAGGAGCCGGTGAGCAGTGCCGGTGCCACGGTGTTGGCCAAACGCGTTGCGCAGCAACTGGAAAAGGCGATGCCCAAACTGGTCACGTCGACCATGACAAAGAGCCTGCGGGCGGGCAAGATCTTCCTCGACTGGAGCCAGAACAACGGCGCCAAGACCACGATCGCACCCTACTCGCTGCGGGGGCGGGAGCATCCGACGGTGGCGGCGCCGCGCACCTGGGAAGAACTGGAAGACCCTGAGCTGCGCCACCTGCGCTACGACGAGGTGCTGGAACGGGTGGCCCGCGACGGTGACCTGCTGGCTGCGCTGGACGTCGATGCGCCCGTGCCCGACCGGCTGACCACCTACCGCAGCATGCGCGATGCGTCCAAGACGCCCGAACCGGTACCAGGCACGAAACCCGCTGTCGGACAGAACAACACCTTCGTCATACAGGAACACCATGCCCGGCGGCTGCATTACGACTTCCGGCTGGAGCGCGACGGGGTGCTGGTCTCCTGGGCGGTGCCGAAGAACCTGCCGGAGAGCACCTCGGTCAACCACCTTGCGGTGCACACCGAGGACCATCCCCTGGAATACGCCTCGTTCGAAGGCAACATCCCCAAGGGAGAATACGGCGCGGGCAAGGTGATCATCTGGGACGCCGGCACGTACGAGGCGGAGAAGTTCCTCGACGACGAGGTCATCGTGACGCTGCACGGCAATCGCATCTCGGGGCGCTACGCGCTGATTCAAACCAAGGGCAATCAGTGGCTGGCCCACCGCATGAAAGACCAGAAGGTCTTCGAATTCGACTCGCTGGCACCGATGTTCGCCTCCCACGGTTCGGTGGCCGGGCTCAAGTCGGGTCAATGGGCCTTCGAAGGCAAGTGGGACGGGTACCGGCTTCTGGTGGACGCCGATCACGGCAGCCTCCGGCTGCGCTCTCGCAGCGGCCGTGACGTCACCTCCGAGTATCCCCAATTAAGGGCTTTGGCAGCCGATCTCGCCGATCACCATGTGGTGCTCGACGGTGAGGTCGTCGCACTCGACGAATCCGGCGTGCCGAACTTTCACCAAATGCAGAACCGGGTTCGCGCCACGCGCATCGAATTCTGGGCATTCGACGTGCTGTATCTGGACGGTCGCTCGCTGTTACGGGCGAAGTATCAGGACCGGCGGCGATTGCTCGAGACCCTGGCCAGTGGTGTCGACCTCATTGTGCCCGACCTGCTGCCCGGCGACGGCGCCCAAGCGCTGGAGTATTCGGGCCGGCAAGGATGGGAAGGCGTCGTGGCCAAGAAGCGTGACTCCAGCTATCAGCCCGGCCGGCGCTCGGCGTCGTGGATCAAGGACAAGCATTGGAACACCCAAGAAGTCGTCATCTGCGGCTGGCGAGCCGGTGAAGGCGGCCGAACCAGCGGGATAGGGTCGCTGGTGCTCGGGATACCAGGTCCGGACGGCATGCGATTCGCCGGTCGCGTAGGCACCGGCTTCAGCGAACGGGACCTGGCCGAGCTCAAGAAAACACTCGCTCCGTTGCAAACCAACCAATCTCCGTTCCGCACCAGGCTTCCCACCCGCGACGCCAAGGGCGTCACCTTCGTCGAGCCGGTTCTGGTGGGGGAGGTGCGCTACAGCGAGTGGACACCCGATGACCGGCTGCGGCAGCCGAGTTGGCGGGGGCTGCGGCCGGACAAGGACCCCAGTGAGGTGGTGCGGGAATGAAGTGGGTGACCTACCGCGGCACGGACGGTCTGCGGGCCGGTGTGCTCGTCGGAAGCGAAATCTTCGGACTGCCACCGGAACTGACGCTGCTCGACCTGATCTCGCGCGGCGCCCAAGGCTTGCAGGCGGCCGGTGACGAAGCGTTGCGTTTACCTGCAGAGGTGGTCGGCGTCGATGATGTTTCACTGGCGGCGCCCATCCCTCGCCCGCCGTCCATCCGCGACGCCCTGTCCTTCTTGGACCACATGCGCAATTGCCAGGAAGCCATGGGCGGTGGCCGGGTACTTGCCGACGCGTGGTACCGCATTCCCGCGTTCTACTTCGCTTGTCCCGCCACGGTTCTCGGCCCGTATGACGATGCGCCCATGGCTCCCGGAAGCGTCTGGCAGGACTTCGAATTGGAGATCGCGGCGGTGATCGGGACCGGCGGTAAGGACCTTTCGGTCGAACAAGCCGAACAGTCGATCATCGGCTACACCATCTTCAACGACTGGTCGGCACGCGATCTGCAGGCGCTAGAGGGTCAGCTGCGGATCGGGCAGGCCAAGGGCAAGGACAGCGGTGTCACCCTGGGGCCGTACCTGGTCACCGCAGATGAGTTGGAACCGTACCGCCGCGACGACAAGCTGAGCCTGCACGTGACCGCGCTGGTCAACGACACCGTGATCGGATCGGGCTCGACCGCGACGATGGATTGGTCGTTCGGCGAAGTCATCTCCTACGCCTCGCGGGGAGTGATGCTGCAACCGGGTGACGTGTTCGGTTCGGGGACGGTGCCTACCTGCACCCTCGTCGAGCACTTGACGAAGCCGGAATCCTTCCCGGGTTGGCTGACCGACGGCGACGTTGTGACGCTGCACGTGGACGGCTTGGGCCAGACGCGGCAGACCGTCCGGGCGACCAGTCCGCCGATCCCGTTGGCACCGCGGCCGAACCCGGACGCCCCGCCCGCTCAACGGCCATCCAATCCCGCGCCGGCCCGAGTCCCGTACACCCGGGGACTGCACCAAGTCGCTGACCGGGTGTGGGCGTGGACCCTGCCCGATGGCGGATACGGCTGGAGCAACGCCGGCCTGATCGCCGGGGACGGGGCTTCGCTGTTGGTGGACACGCTGTTCGACTTGGCGTTGACCCGCGAAATGCTGGATGCGATGCGGCCGATCACCGCTGCGGCGCCCATCACCGACGCGCTGATCACCCACTCCAACGGCGACCACACGCACGGCAATCAATTGCTGGACTCCTCGGTGCGGATAATCGCCGCCGAAGGCACCGCGCACGAGATCGAGCACGGACACGGCGTGGCGGCGCTCACCCGGCTTCAGACCGCCGACCTTGGCCCGCTGGCGACTCGATATGTGCGAGAACGTTTCGGCCACTTCAATTTCGACGGCATCACCGTACGCAACGCCGATCGGACGTTCGACCGCGAACTTAACCTCGAGGTCGGCGGACGGCGGGTCGACTTGTATAACCTCGGTCCGGCGCACACCGCCGCCGATTCGGTCGTGCACGTCCCCGATGCCGGTGTGCTGTTCGCCCGGGATCTGTTGTTCGCCGGCTGCACGCCGATCGTGTGGGCCGGGCCGATCGCGAATTGGATTGCGGCGTGCGACGCGATGATCGCGTTGGCTGCGCCCATCGTGGTTCCCGGCCACGGTCCGGTCACCGACCCGGACGGAATCCGCGCTGTGCGTGGCTATTTCGTGCATATCTGCGAGCAAGCAGACGCCGCATACCAGAAGGGACTGTCGTTCGCCGAGGCGGTGGACACCATCGACCTCGGCGAGTACGCGTCCTGGTTGGACGCCGAACGCGTCGTCGTCAACGTGCACCAGCGGTACCGCGAACTCGATCCGGACACACCGCAGCCGGAGTTGTACGGCTTGCTGGTGATGCAAGCCGAGTGGCTGGCCCGCAGCTCCTGAACGCCTTTCGTCACATCGGCCCCACGGGTCGCCGCTGCCGGTGGTGCTCTTTGTGCCCGGCTCCGAGCGACAACGCGGTTGTCGCTGTGAGGCGGGCACCTCGAACACAGCCCGGGTCAGGGACCGCTGTGACGGTTGTGATCTAGGCTCGAACGGCTTTGACGAACTTCAGCCGGGGGGCCGGGCCCTGCTGGTCGGCGCCGACCACTTCGGGTAGTCCGGCAGTGGTGATCAGCTCGGCGTGCTCAAACGTCGAAGCCTGCCAACCGTGTGCGGCCAGGCGCGCGGCGACATCGGTGTGCTCGCCGGGGTAGGTCAAGCCGGCGATGTCCATGTCGAGTCCCTGAGCCTGCCAGCCGCGGGTCATCCGCCGCGACAGTTCTTGCGACTCGGGGGAGTTGTCGTTGAGCGTTCCGTAGTCGGCGGCGAACCGGCTGCCGGCGGCACTGAGCTCAACGACGTTGTCCAACAGCCGAACTTCGGCCGCCGGCGGCAGGAAGCCGATGAGTACCCCTTCAGCCAGCCACGCGGTCGGCTGGGTGGCGTCGAAGCCGGCCGCCCGCAGCGCGGCGGGCCAATCCTCGCGCAGGTCGATACCCACGGTGCGATGCTGCGTGGGGGCGACGGCACCGAGCTCGGCGACCGTCGCCGCCTTGAATGCGATCACCTCGGGCTGGTCGATTTCGTAGACGACCGTGCCCGCCGGCCAGGGCAGCCGGTAGGGGCGGGCATCGAGCCCGGAAGCCACGATCACCACCTGACGCACGCCCGCGGCACCGGCCTCGGCGAAGTAGCGGTCGAAGAACAGTGCGCGGGCGGCGAAGGTGTCGACGATCCGCGGAAACCCGACCTCGTTGCCGATCTCGTCGAGATCCACTTCACCGGCGGCCGCGCGGGTGAACACGTCCAGGCCCACCGCACGCACCAGTGGCTCGGCGAACTCATCGGTGATCACCGGGTGCGGCCGCCGGGTTGCGGCGGCCCGGGCGGCGGCGACCATGGTGGCGGTGGCTCCCACGCTGGTCGCCAGGTCCCAGCTGTCGTCTGCACTGCGTGCCATGCGTCCACGGTAGGCCGGGTCCCTGGAAATCTGCTGAGTCACTTACGGTGCGGTATGGCCTCCCAAGACAACGCAGTGCAACTGGAAGCTCTCGACGACGACATCGCCTTGGTCACCCTCAACCGGCCCCGGGTGTTGAACGCCATCGACGGATCGTTGATCCGCGGGATGGACGCCGCCTTGGACGCGCTGAGTGCGGGGGTGTATCGCGCCGCGATCCTCACCGGAGCCGGGCGCGGCTTCTGCGCCGGCGCGGACCTCAGCGGTACCGGCGAGGCGTGGGTCGACACCAAGCCGCACAGCCCGCGTTCAAAACCAATTACGACGCCCAGGTGCGACTGGCCGATCTGTACGTCCGGATGTACGAACTGCCCATCCCGGTGATCGCGGCGGTCAACGGCGTCGCCGTCGGCGGCGGGCTGGCGTTCGCTTTGCACTGCGACATCCGGATCGGTTCGGACAACGCCAGGTTCGGCTCGGTGTTCATCAAGGCCGGCTACTCATCGATGGATATGGGCACCAGTTATCTGCTGCCCAAGATCGTCGGCGCCGGTGTGGCGCGGGAGCTGATGCTGACCGGTCGCATCATCGACGCCGCCGAGGCGTACCGGATCAAGCTGGTGCACGAAGTCGTCGCACCCGATGACCTGATCGCGGCCGCGCGGGCCAAGGCGCGAGAGATCGCCGATAACAACGCCTTTGGCGTGTGGCAGACCAAGATTGGCCTCAACGCGGCTCTGGATGCGCCCAGTCTGCGGCATGCGATCGAGATCGAGAACCGCACTCAGATCCTCACCGGCTTCACCAACAACCCGACCGAGGCCGCCCAGGCCCATCGGGAAAAGCGCCCGCCGGTGTGGGATCAACTGTGACGGCCGTTGACCCAGTGAGCGTCCACGGCTCCGAGCGTGCGCACATCCGCCGCCCGGCGCTTACACTTTCGCGATCACGTTCTCGGCGAACATCTCCAAGTTACGGATCTTGGTCTCCAGCGATTCGGTGTCCTGGCCCATGATGTAAGGGATGCGGAAGCCGACGATGACATCGGTGACGCCCTTGTCTTCCAGACGTTTGACGCCGTCGACGGTGAAGCCGTCCACCGAGATGACATGGATCTCGAAGGGCCCGGTCCGGCCTTCTTCTTCGCGAAATTGCTTGAGCCGGGCGATGAGCCGGTCGAGTTCCTGCGGATCCCCGCCGCCGTGCATCCAGCCGTCATTGCGGGCCGCGCGCCGTAGCGCGGCATCGGCATGGCCGCCGATCAGAACCGGGATCGGCTCGGTGGGAGCCGGCGTCATCTTCGTCTTGGGGATGTCGTAGAACTCCCCGTGGAATTCGAAGTAGTCGCCGGTGGTCAGACCTTTGATGATCTCGATGCACTCGTCGATCCGCTTGCCGCGCTTGGCGAATGGGACACCGAGCAGCTCGTAGTCCTCCGGCCATGGGCTGGTGCCCACGCCGAAGCCCACCCGGTTGCCGATCAGCGCGGCCAACGACCCCACTTGCTTGGCCACCAGGGCCGGCGGCCGGATGGGTAACTTGAGGACGAAGAAGTTGAACCGCAACTTCGTCGTCACCGCGCCCAAAGCGGCTGTCAGAACAAAGGTTTCGATGAACGCCTTGCCGTCGAGGAATTCACGGTTGCCGTCGGGGGTGTACGAATACTTCGAATCCGACTCGAACGGGTAGGCAATGCTGTCGGGAATCGTCATGCCGTGATAGCCGGCCGCCTCGGCCGCTTGGGCCAGCGGGATGTAGTAGCGAAAGTCGGTCATCGCCTCGGCGTAGCTGAACCGCATCGCTTGAGACTACAGCTGGTTCTCCGGTCCGATGACGGCCCAGACCGTCTTGCCCGACGCGGTGGGCGTGCTACCCCAGGCGCGGGACAGCGCGTCGACGATCGCCAGACCCGAGACGTCGATGCCCTTGGGCGGCGATGCCAAGGGCACGGCGGGGGCGGTGCTGGCGTCGGCGACCGCGATGGTGGCGGTGGGCCCGTCGCATTCGACCCGCATCACCGGCTCACTGCCGGTGTGCTCGAGCACGTTTTCGATGAAGACGTTGACCACCACCAGCGCGACGGGGATCAGGCCGGGCTTCGACCAGTTGGTCAGCCACTCGCGAACCAGTTGGCGGGACTCGCGCAGGCTCGTGAGATTGGCCGGCAGCTTGGCCTGGGCGTGCCGGACCTTGCGCCGGGAGAGCCGGTCGACGGCTTTGACCGCGGCCTTCTCGGTCGGGTAGACGGGCATGAAGCGGGCAACGCCCTTGCCGGTGATCGCCTCGCGCGCCACGCGGTTGTTGCTGACCAACATGATCGGCACGTCGGGGCGGGTGTCGACGTGCCAGCGGGCGCCCAGCAACACCAGCCACGCCGTCTGGTCGGGAACCTGAAGCGAGCTGACGTCGACGATGACCGCCGACGGCAGGTCGACCGTCGCCTTCATGATGGCGTCGCGCAGTTCGGCGGAGTTGCTGGGTTCCAGCACACCCTCGGCCGTCAGCAGTACCACCGAATTCTCGGTGCGTGTGGAGATGGCGAGCGAACTCTGCGACTTGGCCACCGCGCTCACCGGCGCCGCCTTCGCCGTGGCGCGGGCGGCCGCAGGAGTGCGTTCAGCCGGCAAGTTTGTTCCCTCGTGTCGTCCGGAAGTTGCATCTCCCGCTCCTCGACTCCTGCCGGCACTGCTTCACCGATGCCGCCCCCTTCGGCGGCAGAGATTTCCATCTTGGGGGAATTGCCCTGTTTAGTCGAGCGCACGCGCGGGGCGCGACGACACAACTCTCCTGTCGCCTGCCCTCGAGCAAGCCATTTCGGGGTGATACCCACTTCCAGCGCTCGGTCAACATCGCGTGACGCGCCAAGCACTGTCGGCCAACGGACGAAGTGGCTGCCGCCGTTCAGCGGGCGTACGGCGGCGCTCCGACTCCGGCGACCGAATGGGTGCCCCACGGCGTTTCTTCCACGATGCGAGCCGGCGCACTGTGCGTGCCGATCGACAGCGTGGCCGCGCGTGTTTGTTTGAGCGACTCGGCCGGCAACCGGTCGAAAACCGTGCCCTGCCAGTGGTAATTGCCGTCGATCGGCTCCAGGCGGCCAGTCAGGCGCACGTTCACCGGCAGCCGGGCCCCCGCCAATTCGAGGGTGGCGGCGCCCTCGTAGGTGTCGTCGAACTCAGGGGCGCTGGACGACAGGTCGAACGCGGACGCGAGCGCTGGGGGCTGGGCGGGCCGGAGTTGAGCCCGCTCGTTGAACACCTGTTCGCTGCTGCGGCGCACTTCGATGCGGCTGCTGGTTGTGCGCGCCATGAGCTTTAAGCACTCGACGACGTAGCGGGTCTGCGCCTCGGAGTCGGGACCGGTGACGAAGAAGTAGTTGGGGAAGCCGTGCACCGCCACGCCGAAGAACGGCTCCATCCCGTCGTGCCACGCCTGGTGGATGCTCAATCCGCGGGCGCCGACCAGGGCGGTCTGGGCGCCCACGCGATACCCGGTGCCATAGATGATGGCGTCGGCGCGGTGCTCGACGCCGTCGCGGGTGCGGATGCCTGAGGGGGTGAGCGCCTCGATCGCCGTCCCCACCAACGACTGTTCGCCGGGGGGTACGGCCGCCGCGGTGCGCCTGAGGATTCGGTGCTTGACGCGGGTGGACCAGGACGGCATATCGGCGACGAATCGGCGCGGCGGGTGCGCGAACACGGTGACCGACGCGGCCGACCGGCTCAGCGAGCCAAGGCGGTGGCCGGCGGCCGAATCGGTGCCGATCACGGCGACGTGCTTGCCGGCTGGATCGAAGTCGGGGTTCCAGGACGCGGCGTGGCATGTCTGGCCCGCAAAAGTATTGCGGCCAGGGATATTCGGCGTCCACGGAACCAGCGGCGCCGCGGCGATGACGACACGCGCCTCGACCGTTTCTCCGTCGGCTGTGGTGAGGGTCCAGGTGTCGGTGTCGTCGGCGAAAACCGAACTGGCGACGTCCTTGCCGAGGACGTCGAACTCGGTGATGCCGGCTGTCCGCAGCGCCTCACCGGCATCCAGGGCAGCGCCGAGGACGACGATGCGCGACTGTGCCGGGCCGCGCGGTGGCGTCATAGAAACCTGCTGCGCTTCCAGCCGCGGCGCGCAATGGGGCCCAGCAATCCCACCTCCGTCAAAAACGCCGCCAGCGGGGCGAAGCCGGCCACCTGCACGTCGCGTCGGTGCGCGCTGGTGCGGGCGATGTGCCGTGCCCGCTTGGGATCCAGACCGGCGCGGGCATAGGGGATCGGGTTGCTGAACAGATAGTTGAAGAAGTAGCCGCCCAGCCCGTTGATGTTGGCCATGAACCACCGATTGACCCGCGGCATCTCGGCCACCCGTTTGCGGGCACCGTCGCGGGCGAACTGGATGTGGCGGGCTTCCTCCGTGACGTGAATCCGCATCAGCCGCTGGATCATTGGCTGCAGCTCAGGATCGTCCATCATCTGCCGTTGCAGGGAGTCGAAGATCTCTTCGCCGATCAGGGCGGCCACCCACAGCATCGAGCCGCGCTGAAACGCCAGCGGGAGCGCATTGATGATCATCCGGTGGAATCGCTTGGGGCGGACCGGCTTGGCGCCGATGCGCTCGATGGCCTTGCCGAACATGACCATGTGCCGCGTCTCGTCGCCGAGCTCGGTCAGCTTGTAATGCGTTGAGCGGCTGGTCGGGTCCTCGTGCAGGATGGTCCGCAACAGCGCCTGGTTGAGCATGTTCTCGAACCAGATGCCGGCCGACAGCGTGTTGACCAACTCCTGGCGGGACAGTTCGATCTGCTGCTCACGAGTCATCTCGTCCCACATCGGCGTGCCATACAAGGACACCAGCCGGGGCGGCAGGAAGAACTTGTCGGGATCCAGGGGAGCGTCCCAGTCGATGTCGACCACGGGCGCATAGGACTTCTTGAGCGAGCCCTTGAGCAGGCGATCGGAGAACTCTTCACGACTGGGCCCGCTTGGTCGCACCGCAGTGGTCATCGCTGGTGTCCCTTCAGCAGTTAGGGAGATCACACGAGGGTAAGACTCATGGTATCCAGTACCCGCGGTTCCGCATAGAGCTTTTGCGATCTCAATTAGGTTGGGCCGCATGGGCCGGCACATCCACGTCATCGGCATCGGCGCTGGCGACCCCGACTACGTGACAGTCCAGGCGATCGAGGCGCTCAACGACACCCAGGTGTTCTTCGCGATGGACAAGGGTGCGGCTAAAAGCGACCTGGTAGCGCTGCGCCAGCACATCTGCGCGCGGTTCATCCGGGAGCCGGGGTACCGGTTCGTCGAGTTACCCGATCCGCAGCGGTCCACCGACGGCGAATACCGGCAAGCGGTGTCCGACTGGCATGCGGCGCGGGCCCGGGTGTGGGCGGCGGCCATTTCCTCCGAGCTCGGCGAAGAAGGAGTGGGTGCCTTTCTGGCCTGGGGTGACCCGTCGCTGTATGACAGCACGCTGCGCATCTTGGCGGCGGTGGCCGCCGAGGTGGAGTTCAGCTACGACGTCATTCCGGGGATCACCGCGGTGCAGGCACTGACGGCGCGGCATCGCATTCCGCTCAACGACGTGGGCGAACCGGTGCTGATCACCACCGGCAGACAATTGCGGGCCCAGGGCCTCTCGGGTTCGGCGGTGGTGATGCTCGATGCCGACTGCTCGTTTCAGACGTGCCCGCCCGACACGCTGATCTGGTGGGGCGCCTATCTGGGTACCGAGGACGAACTGCTGGTGTCCGGCACGGTCGGTGAGGTGGGCGCCCGCATAGCCGCGCTGCGCGCTGAGGCGCGCGACCGGCACGGCTGGATTATGGATACCTATCTCCTGCGCCTGCCTGGTTGAGAGTGTCGGCGGTCTGTAAAGACGGACCTGTGCAGAACAAGTGCATGAACCATCGTCCGCTACGGGCTAGTATTCATTTCGGTACAACAGTGCCTATTGCAACTGGCGGTAGTGGGGGCCTATCGCACTGTCGGAAGGTTCCCAATGTCGTGGATGAACGCAGTCCCTGACCACGTGGCTGCCGCGGCCAACGATCTGGCGAGCATTGGTTCGAGCCTCAGCGCGGCCAACTCCTCGGCCGCCTTCCCCACCAGCGCGGTAGTAGCTCCCGGCGGCGACGAGGTCTCGGCCGTCATTGCGGCACTGTTCGGCGCGCACGCGCAGGCCTATCAGGAGCTCAGCGCCCAGGCTGCATCGTTCCATCAGCAGTTCGTCCAGGCCATGACGGGCGGCGCGGCTCAGTACGCCGCGGCCGAAGCGCGCAACGCGACGCCGCTGCAATAGGCGGCCGGTCTAGCCGGGCCGCGCTGGGATCGGCAGACTGAATAGGTGCCCGAACTCCCCGAGGTCGAAGCGCTGGTCGACCACCTGCGGCGCCACGCCGTCGGCCTGACCGTCGGCCGCGTCGATGTCACCGCCCTGTCGGTGCTGAAGACCTTCGATCCGCCGGTCCACGCCCTGCACGGCCAGACCGTCGTCGGGGCGCAGCGGTGGGGTAAGTACCTGGGTCTGCAAGCCGGTGAGTTGTGGCTGATCACCCACCTGTCGCGGGCGGGTTGGCTGCGCTGGTCGGACAAGCTGGCGGCCGCGCCGCTGCGCCCGGGCAAGGGGCCGATCGCGCTGCGCGTGCACCTCGGCACTCCCGGCGATGCCCCGGGCTTCGACCTGACCGAAGCTGGGACGCAGAAGCGGCTGGCGGTCTGGCTGGTCACCGATCCGCTCCTGGTCCCGCAAATCGCCGCGCTCGGACCCGACGCGCTGGAACTGGGGCCCGACGACCTGGCCCAGATTCTGGCCGGCAACACCGGCCGCATCAAGACCGTCATCACCGATCAGAAGGTGATCGCCGGCATCGGTAACGCCTACAGCGACGAGATCTTGCATGTCGCGCGCATCTCGCCGTTCGCCACGGCAGGGAAGCTGACCGAAAAACAGCTGCTGACCCTGCACGACGCGATGATCACGGTGCTCACCGACGCGGTCAGCCGGTCCGTCGGTCAGGGGGCCGCCACCCTGAAAGGCGAGAAGCGTTCCGGGCTGCGAGTCCACGCCCGCACCGGGCTGCCCTGCCCGGTCTGCGGTGACACGGTGCGCGAAGTGTCATTTGCTGACAAGTCTTTTCAGTACTGCCCCACCTGCCAGACCGGCGGGAAAGTGCTGGCCGACCGGCGCATGTCGCGACTACTCAAGTAGTCGATATGCTGCCGGGGTGATTCGCCAGAAAATCCTGATCACCGGCGCAAGTTCCGGGCTGGGCGCCGGCATGGCCCGCGCGTTCGCCGCCAAAGGCCGTGACCTGGCGCTGTGCGCCCGCCGCACCGACCGGCTGGAAGAGCTCAAAGCCGAATTGGCGCAGAGTAACCCGTCGATCCGCATCGCGATCGCCGCGCTGGACGTCAACGACCACGAGCAAGTGCCAAAGGTGTTCGGCGAACTCAGGGACGAACTCGGTGGCATCGACCGGGTCATCGTCAACGCCGGCATCGGCAAGGGCGCCCGGCTGGGCTCGGGCAAGTTGTGGGCCAACAAGGCCACCATCGAGACCAATCTGGTGTCGGCTCTGGTGCAGATCGAAACCGCGCTGGAAATGTTCCACCAAAGCGGCTCGGGGCACTTGGTGCTCATCTCCTCGGTGCTCGGCCACAAGGGAGTGCCGGGCGTCAAAGCCGCCTATGCCGCAAGCAAAGCCGGTCTGAGCTCACTGGGTCAATCCCTGCACGCCGAATACGGCAAAGGCCCCATCAGGGTCTCGACCATCGAGCCCGGCTATATCGAGTCGGAGATGACGGCCAGGACTGCCAACACAATGCTGATGGTGGACAACGAGACTGGCGTCAAGGCGCTCGTCGACGCCATCGAACGCGAGCCCGGCCGGGCCGCGGTGCCGTGGTGGCCGTGGGCGCCGCTGGTGCAGCTGGTGCGCATGCTGCCCCCACCGCTGACCAAGCGGTTCTCCTAGGCCCCCCACTCCCTGGGACGCGAGCGTGCGTGTCGGTACGCGACACGCCGGCCAAGAGCGTGCAACTGCGCACGCTCGCCGCCGATGGCTAACTGGCGCGGCCTCGTTCGGTGCGGTAGCGGCGCACCAGCGCGTCGGTGGAGCTGTCCGACTGCTGCTCCGGCGCGTCGTCGCTGGTGATCACCGGCAGCAACGCCTTGGCCTGAGTCTTACCCAGTTCCACGCCCCACTGGTCGAACGAGTCGATGCCCCAGATGACGCCCTCGGTGAACACCTGATGTTCGTAGAGGGCGACCAACTGCCCGAGCACCGACGGCGTCAGCCGGTTGGCCAGAATCGAAGTGGTGGGCCGGTTTCCGGGCATCACCTTGTGCGGCACGACATCTTCCGGGGTGTCCTCGGCGGCGATCTCCTCGGCGGTCTTGCCGAACGCCAACACTTGAGTTTGGGCGAAGAAGTTGCTCATCAGCAAGTCGTGCATGCTGCCGGTTCCCTCTGCGGTCGGCAGGTCGTCCAGCGGCTGGCTGAACGCGATGAAATCGGCCGGCACCAAACGTGTTCCCTGGTGCAGCAATTGGTAGAAGGCGTGCTGGCCGTTGGTTCCCGGTTCGCCCCAGAAGATTTCGCCGGTGTCGGTGACGACCGGGGAGCCGTCGGCGCGGGTCGACTTGCCATTGGACTCCATGGTCAGCTGCTGCAGATAGGCGGCGAAGCGGGCCAGGTCGTTCGAATACGGCAACACCGCGCGTGATTGCGCGTCGAAGAAGTTGGAATACCACAGGCCGATAAGGCCGAGCAGCACAGGCGCGTTGGACTCCAGCGGAGTGTTCTTGAAGTGCTCGTCGACGATGTGAAAACCAGACAGGAAGTCGGCGAAGGCTTCTCGTCCGATGACGGCCATCACCGACAGCCCGATGGCCGAATCGACCGAATACCGCCCGCCGACCCAGTCCCAGAACCCGAACATGTTGTCGGTGTTGATGCCGAACTCGTCGACCAGTCGCCGGTTGGTCGATACCGCGACGAAGTGCTTGGCCACCGCATTGTCACCGAGGGCATCGGTCAGCCAGCGGCGGGCTGCCGTCGCGTTGGTCAACGTCTCCAGGGTGGAGAACGTCTTCGAGGCGACGATGAAAAGCGTTGTGGCAGGGTCCAAGTCGGCTAAGGTCGCGACCAGGTCGGCGGGATCGACGTTGGAGACAAAGCGTGCTGAGATGCCCGCATCGGCGTAGTGGCGCAGCGCCTGGTACACCATCACCGGGCCCAGGTCGGACCCGCCGATGCCGATGTTGACGACGGTCTTGATGCGCTCCCCGGTGGCGCCGGTCCATTCGCCGCTGCGCAGGCGGTCGGTGAAGTCGCCCATCGCGTCGAGCACCTCGTGGACTTCCTTGACGACGTTGGTCCCGTCGACGTCCAACTGCACATCGCGCGGCAACCGCAGCGCGGTGTGCAGCACCGCGCGGTCCTCGGAGGTGTTGATGTGCTCGCCGGCGAACATGGCGTCGCGGTGCTGCTCCAACTCGGCGGCCCGGGCCAGATCGACGAGAAGGCCGATGGTCTCACGGGTGATGCGGTGTTTGCTGTAGTCGATGTAGAGGTCACCGACGGTGACCGTGAGTTCGCGTCCGCGCTCTGGATCGTCGTCGAAGAACTGCCGCAGGTGGGTTTCCCCGATCTGTTCGTGATGCCTGCGCAGGGCGTCCCACGCCGGGGTGGCGGTGATGTCAGGGATTGATCGCACGGAGGTCATGGTTCGACCCTAATCCTGTGCCGGTGCGTCGGCTCGGGCGTGGGCCCCGGCCGTTACCCAGATCAGTGGCCGAGCCGGCCCCGGCCCAACCGCAACAGCAGCATCGCCAGATCCTTGCCTTCCGGACCCAGCTCGCTGTAGCGCTCGATGACTTTCATCTCGCGGCTGTGCACCAGCCGGGTGCCGCCGGAGGCCATCCGAACCTTGCCGATGGCCCGGGAGACTTCCGCGCGTCGCTTCACGGCAGCCAGGATTTCGGCGTCCAACCGGTCGATCTCCGCACGCAATTCGTCGATGCCGAGTTCTTGGCCTTCGAGGGTCTCAGTGTTCATCTCTGCTAACTCCGCGTTCTCGTGAGGTGGGGGGTCTGGTCTCATCCGGTTCGGGCCTCACACAAGAGACGAGCCCCGTATCCGGAAGCGGACCACGGGGCTCTGCGAAAGCAGCTAGACCACGGGCACCGCTGGTCGGTACCCGTAGAAAAATCGGGGCTGCGTGTTGAGCACGAAACGAGTGTGCCACCGACGGCTGTGCCCGCGCAAAAAACTCGGAGAAATCGGTCCAGCTCGCGGCCGTGTGCGGCGCGGTGGTGTCGCTGCCCGGCGGGCACATGGGGCACGACCTCCCGCGGCGCTGCAAGCGACCGCTGTGACGGGGAAGTTCCGCACCACGCCGCGGGCAACGTGGCCAACCGCGGCCCTGTCGTCGGTGCGCAGCGGTAAGTTTGGACAGACATGAGTGTGCACGCAACCGAAGCCAGGTCCGACGCAGACCAACTGCTCGAAGGCCTCAATCCGCAACAGCGCCAGGCGGTCGTCCATCAAGGATCGCCGCTGCTGATCGTCGCCGGCGCCGGATCGGGCAAGACGGCCGTGCTGACCCGGCGCATCGCGTATCTGATCGCGGCGCGCGGAGTGGGCGTCGGCCAGATCCTGGCCATCACCTTCACCAACAAGGCCGCCGCCGAGATGCGTGAACGCGTGGTCAGCCTGGTCGGCAACCGCGCCCGCTACATGTGGGTGTCGACGTTCCATTCCAGCTGCGTGCGCATCCTGCGCAACCAGGCGTCGCTGATCGAGGGCCTCAACTCCAACTTCTCGATCTATGACGCCGACGATTCGCGGCGGTTGCTGCAGATGATCGGCCGGGACATGGGCCTGGACATCAAGCGGTTCTCGCCGCGACTGCTGGCCAACGCGATCTCCAACCTGAAGAACGAGCTGATCGACCCGCATCAGGCGCTGGCCGACTTGACCGACGACTCCGACGAGCTGGCCCGCACGGTGGCCTCCGTCTTCGCCGAGTACCAGCGCAGGCTGCGGGCGGCCAACGCGCTGGACTTCGACGACCTCATCGGCGAAACCGTGGCCGTGCTGCAGAACTTCCCGGAGATCGCGCAGTACTACCGGCGCCGCTTCCGCCATGTGCTGGTCGACGAGTATCAGGACACCAACCACGCCCAGTACATGCTGGTACGCGAATTAGTCGGACATGGGTCCGGAGAATCCTCCGACGACGTCCCGCCGGCCGAACTGTGCGTCGTCGGGGACGCCGACCAGTCGATCTACGCTTTCCGCGGCGCCACCATCCGCAACATCGAAGACTTCGAACGCGACTATCCCGACGCCACAACGATTTTGCTCGAGCAGAACTACCGCTCGACGCAAAACATCCTGTCCGCGGCCAACTCGGTGATCGCCCGCAACGCCGGACGCCGGGAGAAACGGCTGTGGACCGACGCCGGCAAGGGTGAACTGATCGTCGGTTACGTCGCCGACAACGAGCACGACGAGGCCAGGTTCGTGGCCGAAGAGATCGACGCGTTAGCCGAACGCGGCGAGATCACCTACAACGACGTGGCGGTGTTCTACCGCACCAACAACTCGTCGCGGTCGCTGGAAGAAGTGTTCATCCGCGCCGGTATTCCGTACAAAGTCGTTGGGGGAGTGCGCTTCTACGAGCGCAAGGAGATCCGCGACATCGTCGCCTACCTGCGCGTGCTGGACAACCCCGGCGACGCGGTCAGCATGCGGCGCATCCTCAACACGCCGCGGCGCGGCATCGGCGATCGGGCCGAGGCGTGCGTGGCGGTGTACGCCGAGAACACCGGGGCCAGCTTCGCCGACGCGCTGCAGGCTGCCGCCGAAGGCAAAGTGCCGATGCTCAACAGCCGCGCGGAGAAGGCGATTGCGGGCTTCGTCGAGATCCTCGACGAACTGCGCGGGCGCCTCGACGACGACTTGGGTGAACTGGTCGAGGCGGTACTCGAACGCAGCGGGTACCGCCGAGAACTGGAGTCGTCGACCGATCCGCAGGAGCTGGCGCGGCTGGACAACCTCAACGAATTGGTCAGCGTCGCACACGAATTCAGCACCGACCAAGCCAACATCGCGGCCGCGCTCGCGGAGACGCAGGACGCCCCGGTCGACGAGGACGTCCCGGACACCGGAACCCTGGCCGCCTTCCTGGAGCGGGTGTCGCTGGTCGCCGACACCGACGACATTCCCGAGCACGGCTCCGGCGTGGTGACGCTCATGACGCTGCACACCGCCAAGGGGTTGGAGTTCCCCGTCGTGTTCGTGACCGGCTGGGAGGACGGCATGTTCCCGCACATGCGGGCGCTCGACGATCCGCTGGAGCTCTCCGAGGAGCGGCGGCTGGCTTACGTCGGCATCACCCGGGCCCGACAACGGCTGTATCTGACCAGGGCCATCGTCCGCTCCTCCTGGGGCCAGCCGATGCTCAACCCGGAATCGCGGTTCCTGCTGGAGATCCCGCAAGAGTTGATCGAGTGGCGGCGCACCGCGCCGAAGCCGTCGTTCAGCGCGCCGGTCAGTGGCGCCGGGCGGTTCGGCACACCGCGGGTGGCCCCGACGCGCTCGGGGGCCAGCAAGCGTCCCATGTTGGTGCTGTCACCCGGTGATCGGGTGACGCACGACAAGTACGGCCTGGGCCGCGTCGAGGAAGTGTCCGGGGTGGGGGAGTCGGCGATGTCGCTGATCGACTTCGGCAGCGCCGGACGGGTGAAGTTGATGCACAACCACGCTCCGGTCAGCAAGCTGTGACCAGCGCCGGCTAAGACTCCTGCGATACCCAGCGGTTGGTCTGCGGATGCAATGCCAAGGCCACGCTGGCAATCGGCAGCACCGGCAGCAGGTACACCAGCCAGGCCACACGCGCGCCCGCGATGAACACCCCGCCGTAGGTCAGCAGCGCCACCACCGCGCCCGCCACGATCAGATAGCGCCCGATCGGGCGGTGCAACAACAAGGCGATCACGCCGGAGATGGTCGCTATGGCGAAGACCAGGGCAAGGAATCCGACCGCCACACAAAATAACCGGTCGCTGCGCCACCACCCGGCGATCAGGTCGGTGGCCACCACCGATGTGCTCCACCCGCTGACGATGCCGACCGCGCAGGCGGCGACGGCCGTGGCGGCGCGCGGCTCGTCATGGAGCACGCTGGGCAGCGGCGGGAGCTGCGGCACCCGCGTGGTAGGCGGTAAAGCCGATGCCCGAGTGGGCATTTGTGTGGTCGCGGTGTCAGCGATCGGCGGCAGCGGCCCGGTGGGTGCGCGCCGGATGATGCGGGTCCGTGCTTCCGAGGGTGTCGAGGTGGGCTCGGAGGCCGAGGTGGGCTCGGAGGTGTTCTCGCGCGCAGGGGGGTCGCTCGGCGCGGTCACCGGTCAGCCGGCGTAGCTGCCAACGCTGAGTCCCCGCTTGGCAAGCCATGGCACAGGGTCGATGCGCTCGGTGCCGTTGAGCAGCACCTCGAAGTGCAGGTGCGGGCCGGTGGAAAAGCCGCGGTTGCCCATGGTGGCGATCTGGTCGCCGGCCATCACGCGCTGCCCGACATTGACCATGGTGGTGTTGACGTGGCCGTAGAGGGTGACCGTCCCGTCGGCGTGCAGCAACTTGACCCACATGCCGTAACCGGCGGTGGGGCCGGCGTCGATCACCACGCCGTCGGACACGGCGTAGATCGGGGTTCCGATCGAGTTGGCCAGGTCGATGCCGGCGTGCAGCACACCCCACCGGTAGCCGAAGTTCGAGGTGAAGATGCCTTTGGTCGGCATGACGTAGAGCGGCTGCTGCAGTCGCGCTTCACGCTCGGCGCGCTCTTCGGCAAATGCGTTGCCGCGGGCGAGTTCTTGGTTGTGGATCGCGACGTCGGCGGCCGGGTGGGCGGCGACGATCTGCACGCCGCGCGGTTCGTTGCTGCCCGTCCCGCCGTTGAGCGCCGAGGTGTTCGCCGTCAGGACGGTCTCGATCTTCGGGCTCTCGGAATGCTCGGTCGCGGTGTGGACGGCCGCGGCCGCCGCGCCCGCCGCCATCGACGAGATGAGCAGACGGCCCTTGGCCGCGCTGGTTGGCTGCTTGCGGTGTTGGCCACCGCGCCGGGGGACCGCGATGACGTCGACCAGCGACCGACCGGGCGCCCGGTCGTAATCGAAGTCGCCGAAGTCATCAACGTCGTCGAAGTCGTCGTAGTGGGTCTCGACGGTGACCACCGCGAGCACCTGAGTCGGCGCGTCGAGCGTCAGCGGTGTCGGGTCGTCGGCGTCACTGAGGTCGTCGAGTTCGGGAGCCCGCAGAACCTGCTCTTCGATGTCGAACTGGGAATCCCCGAAGTCGAGCTCGTCGAGTTCGGACAGTTCCAGCTGGTCGAGTTCGTCGAACCCATCCAGCGGGATGATCTCGGTGACTTCGTTTCGGGGAGGGTTCAGCCAACGATCGCGGGTTGCGCGAGCCGCTTCAACAGCGACAGACCGGGCGAATCGGTGCTGGGACAACCTTTAATGTCCTCGAATCGTAACCATACTGTTATCTGGACCTTGAGACGGTATCCGCAAAGAGATGAGCCTGGCAACCTAAGTTCAGCGATCTAACCGCGATTGTGATTTCTATCACCTGTCTGGCTGGGTGGACCGGCCGGTGACCTGGGCCACACGCCTGGATGCGGGCGCAACCCCCATTTTGCATGTCGATACAGTTCGTCCGTGCGAGTGGCTGAATCTAGCACCGCCTCCCTATAGGCCTGCAGTAATCCGAGCGAAGACAGTGAGCCCATGGATCTCTTCGAGTACCAAGCCAAGGAATTGTTCGCCAAGTACGGCGTGCCCGGCAACCAGGGGCGGGTGACCGACAGCGCGGAGGACGCCAAGGCCATCGCCACGGAGATCGGTCGTCCGGTGATGGTCAAGGCTCAAGTCAAGACGGGTGGGCGAGGCAAGGCCGGCGGGGTGAAGTACGCCGCCACCGCCGACGACGCCTACGAGCACGCCAAGAACATCCTGGGCCTGGACATCAAGGGTCACATCGTCAAGAAGCTGCTGGTGGCCGAGGCCAGCGACATCGCCGAGGAGTACTACCTCTCCTTCCTGCTGGACCGCGCCAACCGCACCTACCTGGCGATGTGCTCGGTGGAAGGCGGCATGGAGATCGAAGAGGTGGCCGCGACCAAACCCGACCGGCTGGCCAAGGTCCCGGTCGACGCGGTCAAGGGCGTCGACCTCGAGTTCGCGCGGTCCATCGCCGAACAGGGCCATCTGCCGGCCGAGGTGCTCGACGCCGCCGCGGTGACCATCCAGAAATTGTGGGAGGTGTTCATCGGCGAGGACGCCACCTTGGTGGAGGTCAACCCGCTGGTGCGGACGCCCGACGACAAGATCCTGGCGCTGGACGGCAAAGTCACCCTGGACGCCAACGCCGACTTCCGTCAGCCGGGCCACGCCGAGTTCGAGGACCGCGCGGCCACCGACCCGCTGGAGCTCAAGGCCAAAGAGCACGACCTCAACTACGTCAAGCTCGACGGCCAGGTCGGGATCATCGGCAACGGCGCCGGCCTGGTGATGTCGACGCTGGACGTCGTCGCCTACGCCGGTGAGAAGCACGGCGGGGTCAAGCCGGCCAACTTCCTCGACATCGGCGGCGGCGCCTCGGCCGAGGTGATGGCCGCCGGCCTGGACGTCATCCTCAATGACACGCAGGTCAAAAGCGTCTTCGTCAACGTCTTCGGCGGCATCACCTCCTGCGACGCCGTCGCCAACGGCATCGTGACCGCCCTCAACATGCTCGGTGAAGAAGCCAACAAGCCCCTCGTCGTCCGGCTCGACGGCAACAACGTCGACGAAGGACGCCGCATCCTGGCCCAGGCCAACCACCCGCTGGTGATTCAGGCCGAGACCATGGACGCCGGCGCAGACAAAGCCGCCGAGCTGGCGAACAAGTAAGAGGAGCCAACAGATGTCGATCTTTCTGAACAAGGACTCGAAGGTCATCGTCCAGGGCATCACCGGCGGTGAGGGCACCAAGCACACCGCGCTGATGCTCAAAGCCGGCACTCAGGTCGTGGGCGGAGTCAACGCCCGCAAGGCAGGCACCACGGTCTCGCACGTCGACCCCGTCGGTAAGGACGTCGAATTGCCGGTGTTCGGCACCGTCGCGGAAGCGATCAAAGAGACCGGCGCCAATGTGTCGGTCGTCTTCGTGCCGCCGAAATTCGCCAAAGACGCCATCATCGAAGCCATTGACGCCGAGATCCCGCTGCTGGTCGTCATCACCGAAGGCATCCCGGTGCAGGACAGCGCGTACGCGTGGGCCTACAACGTCGACAAAGGACAGAAGACGCGCATCATCGGTCCCAACTGCCCTGGCATCATCACGCCGGGCGAGGCGCTGGCCGGGATCACGCCCGCCAACATCAGCGGCCCGGGACCGGTCGGGCTGGTGTCGAAGTCGGGCACCCTGACCTACCAGATGATGTACGAACTGCGCGATTTCGGATTCTCCACCTCGATCGGCATCGGCGGTGACCCGGTGATCGGCACCACCCACATCGACGCCATCGAGGCGTTCGAGAAGGACCCCGACACCAAGCTCATCGTGATGATCGGCGAGATCGGCGGTGACGCCGAGGAGCGCGCCGCGGAGTTCATCAAGGCCAACGTGACCAAGCCGGTCGTCGGCTACGTCGCGGGATTCACCGCGCCCGAAGGCAAAACGATGGGCCACGCCGGCGCCATCGTGTCCGGGTCCTCGGGAACGGCGGCCGCGAAGAAGGAAGCTCTGGAAGCCGCGGGTGTCAAGGTGGGCAAGACGCCCTCGGAGACGGCCGCGCTGGCCCGGGAGATCCTGCAGGGCCTGTAGCGCTCGCTATGCACATCGACCCGAACACACCCGTCGTCGTCGGCGTCGGCCAAGCCGCTGAGCGCATCGACGATCCCGGGTACCGGGCGATGTCTCCGGTCGAGCTGGCGGCGGCCGCCGCCCGCGCCGCGCTGGAAGACTGCGACGCCGAGTTCGCGTCGGTGGCTGCGGTGATCGACACCGTGGCCGGGGTCCGGCAATTCGAGATCTCCGGGCCGGTGGCGACGGCTCCGCTGGGACGGTCCAACAACTATCCGCGCTCGGTGGCCAACCGGCTCGGCGCCAACCCGGCGCGGGCGATCTTGGAGGTGGTCGGCGGTCAGGGCCCGCAGCACCTGATCAATGAGCTGGCCGGGCAGATCGCTGCGGGCCGCTGCGGGGCCGCACTGATCTTCGGATCCGACGCGACGTCGACCCTGCGCTACTTCGCGCGCGCCGAGGCCAAGCCCGACTTCACCGAGACCGTCGAGGGTGACCTGGAGGACCGCGGGCAGGGCATCGACGGGCTCATCTCGCGCTACACCGTGGTGCACGGTCTCATCGACGCGCCGACGCAATACGGGCTGCTGGAGAACGCGCGGCGAGCCGGCACCGGCCTGGGGCCCGCCGACTATCTGCGGCGCATGGGGGAGTTGTTCGCGCCCTTCAGCAAGGTTGCTGCCGGCAACCCGTTCGCCGCGGCGCCGGTCGAGCGCACGGTCGAGGAACTGATCACCGTGACCGAGCGCAACCGGATGATCTCCAACCCCTATCCGCGGCTGATGGTGGCCCGCGACCAGGTCAACCAGGGCGCAGCCGCGTTGCTGATGTCAGTGGGCACAGCGCGGCGCCTGGGTGTGCCGTCGGACAAGTGGGTGTTCCTGCACGGGCACGTCGACCTGGAGGAGCAGAGCCTGCTGGAACGCCCGGACCTCGGTCACGCGCCGTCGGCCGTGCTGGCCGCGACCGAGGCGCTGGACATGGCCGGCATCGGCGTCGAGGACGTCGCCACCTTCGACCTCTACAGCTGCTTTCCGGTGCCGGTGTTCAACATCTGCGACGGCCTGGGCATCGCGCCCGACGACCCCCGCGGCCTGACCGTGACCGGCGGGCTGCCGTTCTTCGGTGGGGCGGGCAACAACTACTCGATGCACGCCGTCGCCGAGACGGTCACCCGGATGCGCCGCGCGCCCGGACACTTCGGTCTGGTCGGCGCCAACGGCGGCATCCTGAGCAAGTACTCGGTCGGCGTCTACTCGACCGCCCCGACGGCGTGGCAGCCCGAACGCAACGCCGAACTGCAGAGCCGCATCGACAGCGGACCAACCGTGCCGGTGACCGAGAACGCCGACGGCCCCGGCACCGTCGAGACCTATACGGTCCGGCGCGACGACGGGCGGCCCACCGGGATCATCATCGGCAGGCTCGACGACGGGAGCCGGTTCTTGTCGACCACCGAGGACGACGAGTTGATCGCCCTGCTGACCGACGGCGATCCGCTGGGCGCGAGGGTGCGAGTGCGCTCATTCGACTACGGCAACCGCTGCTTTCCCTAGCGCGGTCACACCATCGCGGCGAGCTTGCCGGCGAGCCGCTCCACGTAGGCCGCGACCTCGTCTTCGGACTTGTCGGGCAGGCCGAACAGCACCTCGGTGACACCCAGATCGGCCCACCGGGCCAGCTTTTCGGGCACCGGCTTGAAATCCAGGGCCACAATCTGCGGGGCGCCGTCGCGGCCTGCCGCGGCCCAGGTGTCCTGCAGCAACTTCACCGGCTCGTCGATCTCGAAGTCACGCGGAGTGGTGATCCAGCCGTCCGCGCTGCGTGCGATCCACTTGAAGTTCTTCTCGGTGCCCGCGGCGCCCACCAGAACCGGCACGTGCGACTGCACCGGCTTGGGATAGGCCCAGCTGGGCCCGAACTTGACGAATTCGCCGTCGTATTCGGCTTCCTCCTGCGTCCACAGCGCCCGCATCGCCTCGAGGTACTCGCGCAGCATGGTGCGGCGGCGCCCCGGCGGCACCCCGTGGTCGGTGAGCTCGTCGGTGTTCCAGCCGAATCCCACGCCGAGGCTGACCCGGCCGCCGGACAGATGGTCCAGGGTGGCGATGCTCTTGGCCAGCGTGATCGGATCGTGTTCGACGGGCAGCGCGACGGCCGTCGACAGCCGCACCCGCGACGTCACCGCGCACGCCGCGCCCAGACTTACCCATGGGTCTAGCGTGCGCATGTAACGGTCGTCGGGCAGCGACGCGTCGCCCGTCGTCGGGTGCGCGGCCTCCCGCTTGATCGGGATGTGAGTGTGTTCTGGCACGTAGAACGTGTGAAAGCCGTGATCGTCGGCCAGCTTGGCGGCCGCGGCCGGCGAGATGCCGCGGTCGCTGGTGAATAGAACGAGCCCGTAGTCCATGCCTGAATTAGAACGTGTTCTACCTGGGCCGGGCAACCTACCCCCCGACATGGAACAGCCGGGAACCAATCGGTGCGCGCCGACGCCGCTCGCCGGGGGGCAGGTCGCCCCCGCACCGGCGGGCGAAGGTGCGCTAGCGTGGTTGGTCGAATCCCGCAACAGGTACACAGCGTCGCACTACGACAGTGGGGCCGCGCGGCACCGGAAGCAACAGGAGGAGTCATGACCTACTCGCCCGGTAGTCCCGGATATCCGTCCGGACAACCCGCTGGCTCCTACGGAGGGTCCACACCTTCTTTCGCGAAGACCGATGATGGGCCGAGCAAGCTGCCGCTGTACCTGAACATCGCGGCGGTGGCGCTGGGTCTGGCGGCGTACCTGGCGAGCTTCGGACCCTTGTTCACGGTCAGCTCGGATCTGGGAGCCGGCGGCGGCGAGGTCACCGGTGACACCGGGCTGGCGGTCACGGTCGCGGTGCTGGCCGCGCTGCTGGCCGGGGTGAGCCTGCTGCCCAAGACGAAGGTGTACACGCCGATCGTCGCGGTGCTCAGCGTGCTGTCCCTGCTGCTTGTGATCAGCGCGATCTTCAACAAGCCCAACGCCTTCTCCTACGGCTGGGCGCTGTGGCTGGTGCTGGTGTTCATCGTTTTTCAGGCCGTCGCGTCGGTGGCTGCGCTGCTTCTCGAGGCCGGGGTGATCACCGCGCCGACCCCGCGGCCCAAGTTCGACCCGTATGGCGGCCAATACGGCCAGTACGGGCAGTACGGCCAGTACGGCGGTCAGCAGGGTGGCGGCTACTACGGTCAGCCGGGTGCACAGCAGCAGACCGGCGGGCATCAGCAGTCTTCTCCGCAGCAGGCGCCCCAGCAGTCCGGCTACGGCTCGCAGTACGGGGGATATTCGGGCAGCCAGAACCCGCCGTCGGGCGGCTTCAATGCCCAGACCCAAACCGCCCAGCCGTCCCAGCACCAGGGACCGTCCACCCCGCCCACCGGTTTCCCCAGCTTCAGCCCGCCGCCGCAGGTCAACGCCGGAAGCGGCTCGCAGGGCGGCTCCGCTCCGGTCAACTACTCCAATCAGGGTGGCGGCCAGCAACAGTCCTATGGCCAGGGCCAGGGCCAGGGCCAGCAGCCGTCGTCTGGACCGGCTCCGGTCTAACCGGGCGCTCTCGCGCCTAGCCGAGCACGTGCGCGAAGAGTGAGAAGGGTGTCGGCAAAAAGCGGGGACAGTCGAGCAACGGGCGCTCGCCAGGCGCGTGACCTTGTCCGGGTCGCTTTTGCGCCCGCCGTCGTGGCGCTGGTCGTCATCGCCGCGATCACGCTGCTGCAGCTGCTGATCGCCAACAGCGACATGACCGGCGCGTTGGGCGCCATCGCCAGCATGTGGCTGGGCGTGCACCAGGTGCCGATCTCGATCGGCGGCCGTGAGCTGGGCGTCATGCCGCTGCTGCCCGTGCTGCTGATGGTGTGGGGTACCGCGCGAACCACCGCGCGCGCCACCTCGCCGTACTCGTCATGGCTGGTGGTGCGGTGGATAGCGGCGTCCGCGCTGGGTGGGCCGCTGCTGATGACGGCCATCGCGCTGGCGGTCATCCATGACGCGTCGTCGGTCCTCACCGAGCTGCAAACCCCCAGTGCGCTGCGGGCTTTCACCAGCGTGCTCGTCGTGCACGCGATCGGCGCCGCGTTCGGAGTGTGGTCACAGCTGGGTCGGCGCGCGTTGTATGCCTCACCGTTGCCCAACTGGTTGGAGGATTCGGTGCGCGCCGCCGCGGCGGGCGTGTTGGCGTTGCTGGGGCTTTCTGCGGCAGCGACCGCGGTGTCGCTGGTCGTGCACTGGTCGACCATGCAAGACCTGTACGGGATCACCGATTCCATTTGGGGTCAGTTCAACCTGACGGCGCTCTCGGCGTTGTATGCGCCCAACGTGATCGTCGGCGCGTCGGCCGTCGCGGTCGGCTCCAGCGCCCATATCGGCTTCGCGACGTTCAGTTCGTTCACCGTCTTCGGTGGTGACATCCCGGCTCTGCCCATTCTGGCCGCCGCCCCCAGACCGCCGCTGGCCCCGGTGTGGGTGGCATTGCTGATCATCGGCGCGGCCTCCGGGGTGGCGCTCGGGCAGCAGTGTGCGCGGCGGCCGCTGCCGTTCGTGCCGGCCATGGCCAAGGTGATCGTCGCCGCGGTGGCCGCCGCGTTGGTGATGGCGCTGCTCGGGTACGCCGGCGGCGGCAAGCTGGGCAATTTCGGCAACGTCGGCGTCGATGTCGGCGCGATGTTCTTGGGTGCGCTGTTCTGGTTCGCCGTGGTCGGGGCGTTCACGGTGGTGATCGCCGGTGGGATCAGGCGACGGCCCCGACGCCGGCGACCTGCCCCGCCACCGCCGGTCGACGACGACTTCGACGACGAGATGGGCGAGGTCGACGAGGTGGACGACGTCGACGGGGTTGGCGAGGTGGACGAAGTCGACGGCTCGTCGGGCGTCGATGAGCGCGTCGGCTCTGATGGGGCCGACGTGTCTGTTGACGACGAAGCGACGGGTCGGCGCGAAAGTGAGGCCTAGGCCGCGAGTGTGCGGTTAGGGCGTCGAGTGTGAGCCAACGGCGTCGAGTGTGCGGTTAGGGCGTCGAGTGTGCGCCAGTGGCGGCCTAACCGGCGTATCACCGCCCAGCACGCACAGTCGGTGCCAAGAACGCACACTCGAGCTCCTCCTTCGGCGGCTGGGGCGTCGAGTGTGTGGCCAGGGCTTCTAGTGTGAGCGCACGGCGCCGAGTGTGCGGTTAGGGCGTCGAGTGTGCGCCAGCGGCGGCCTAACCGGCGTATCGCCGCCCTAGCCGCACAGTCGACGCCAAGAACGCACACTCGACCTCCTCCTTGGGCCGCTGGGGCGCCGAGTGTGAGCGCACGGCGTCGAGTGTGAGCGCACGGCGCCGAGTGTGCGGTTAGGGCGTCGAGTGTGAGCCAGCGGCGGCCTAACCCGCGTATTACCGCCCAGCACGCACAGTCGACGCCAAGAACGCACACTCGACACGCGCAACGGGCAAGACCTCCTCCGGCCGTGGGGCCGGCATCGTCGTCCGACTGCCCTGAATCGTCGGACTCCTCCTCCGGCCGGTAAGCCGGCATCGTCGTCCGACTGCCCTGAATCGTCGGACTCCTCCTCCGGCCGGTAAGCCGGCATCGTCGTCCGACTGCCCTGAATCGTCGGACTCCTCCTCCGGCCGGTAAGCCGGCATCGTCGTCCGACTGCCCTGAATCGTCGGACTCCTCCTCCGGCCGGTAAGCCGGCATCGTCGTCCGACTGCCCTGAATCGTCGGACTCCTCCTCCGGCCGGTAAGCCGGCATCGTCGTCCGACTGCCCTGAATCGTCGGACTCCTCCTCCGGCCGGTAAGCCGGCATCGTCGTCCGACTAGGCTCACCGTGTGCAGGAACCGCTCCGTGTACCCCCAAGTGCACCGGCGCGACTGGTGGTGCTGGCGTCAGGCACCGGTTCACTGCTCAATTCGCTGATCGAGGCTGCGGTCGGAAGCTATCCCGCCCGCGTCGTGGCCGTCGGTGTGGATCGCGACTGCCCGGCCACCGAAATAGCCGCCAAGGCGTCGATACCCGCCTTCACCGTCCGGCTCGGCGACCACCCGAGCCGCGAGGCCTGGGACGCCGCGCTCACCGACGCCACCGCCGCGCACCAGCCGGATCTCGTCGTTTCGGCTGGATTTATGAAAATCCTTGGCGCTCAGTTTCTCTCGCGGTACTACGGGCGGATCCTCAACACACACCCGGCGCTGCTGCCGGCGTTCCCGGGTGCGCACGGAGTGGCCGACGCGCTGGCCTACGGTGTGAAGGTCACCGGTTGTACGGTCCACCTGGTGGATGCCGGCACCGACACCGGTCCGATACTGGCCCAGCAAGCCGTCCCAGTGCTGGACGGCGACGACGTGGCGACATTGCATGAGCGCATCAAGGTCACCGAACGACGGCTTCTGGTCGACGTGGTGGCCGCGATCGCGACCGGCGGAGTGACCTTGACAGGACGAAAGGCAACACTGGGATGAGCACCGACGACTCGAAGAAGCCGATCCGCCGCGCATTGATCAGCGTCTACGACAAGACCGGCCTGGTCGACCTGGCGCGGGGCCTGGCGGCCGCCGGCGTTGACATCGTGTCCACCGGGTCCACAGCCAAAACCATTGCGAGCAAAGGCATCCCGGTGACACCGGTCGAAGAGGTCACCGGTTTCCCGGAAGTGCTCGACGGCCGGGTCAAGACACTGCACCCGCATGTGCATGCCGGGCTGCTGGCCGACCTGCGCAAGCCCGAGCACGCCGCGGCCCTGGACGAACTCGGCATCGCGGCGTTCGAACTCGTTGTGGTCAACCTGTATCCATTCACCGAGACCGTCGAATCCGGCGCATCCGAGGACGAATGCGTCGAGCAGATCGACATCGGCGGGCCCTCGATGGTGCGGGCGGCGGCCAAGAACCATCCCAGCGTGGCGGTGGTCACCGACCCGCGCGGCTACGACGGGGTGCTGGCCGCGGTACGCGGCGGCGGCTTCACCCTCGCCGAACGGAAACGCTTGGCGTCGCTGGCGTTTCAGCACACCGCCGAATACGACATCGCCGTGGCCACCTGGATGCAGTCCACGCTGGCGCCGGAGCAACCGGCGACGGAATTCCCGCACTGGTTCGGCCGCAACTGGCGCCGCTCGGCGACGCTGCGCTACGGCGAGAACCCGCATCAGCAGGCAGCGCTGTACAGCGACCCCGCCGCGTGGCCCGGCCTGGCGCAGGCCGAGCAGCTGCACGGAAAAGAGATGTCCTACAACAACTTCACCGACGCGGACGCGGCCTGGCGCGCGGCGTTCGACCACGAACAGACCTGCGTGGCCATCATCAAGCACGCCAACCCGTGCGGCATCGCCATCTCCGAGGTCTCCGTCGCCGACGCGCATCGCAAGGCCCACGAATGCGACCCGCTCAGCGCCTTCGGCGGAGTCATCGCCGCCAACGCCGAAGTCAGCGTCGAGATGGCCGAATATGTCAGCACCATCTTCACCGAAGTGATCGTGGCGCCCGCCTATGCGCCCGGCGCGCTGGACCTGCTGACCCGCAAGAAGAACATCCGCGTCCTGGTGGCCTCCGAGCCGCAACTCGGTGGCATCGAGATCAAGCCGATCAGCGGCGGCCTGCTCATGCAGCAACGCGACCAACTCGACGCGCATGGCGACAACCCGGTCAACTGGACCCTGGCTACCGGCGAACCCGCGGACCCGGCGACCCTGACCGATCTAGTCTTCGCCTGGCGCGCCTGCCGCGCGGTGAAGTCCAACGCGATCGTCGTGGTCGCCGACGGCGCCACCGTCGGGGTGGGCATGGGTCAGGTCAACCGGGTCGACGCCGCCCGGCTGGCCGTTGAGCGTGGCGGCGAACGGGTCCGCGGCGCCGTCGCGGCCTCCGACGCGTTCTTCCCGTTCCCCGACGGCCTCGATACGTTGACCGCCGGCGGGGTCAAGGCAATCGTCCATCCCGGCGGCTCGGTGCGCGACGACGAAGTGACCGCGGCGGCCACCCGAGCGGGCATTACGTTGTACCTCACCGGAGCCCGTCACTTCGCCCACTGAAAATTCACCGAGAGACACCACTTCACAACGCGTAGCGTGGAGTGGTGACTTCACCAAGCAATCTGCCTCGCACGCTCGGCGAGCTGCGTGCCAGCGGCCACCGGGAACGGGGGGTCAAGCAGGAGATCCGCGAGAACCTGCTGACCGCACTGGCCGAAGGCGACGACGTATGGCCGGGCATCCTAGGCTTCGAGGACACCGTATTACCCCAGCTGGAACGCGCTCTGATCGCCGGCCACGACATCGTCCTGCTGGGCGAACGCGGCCAGGGCAAGACCCGCCTGCTGCGCGCGCTGACCGGACTGCTCGATGAGTGGACGCCCGTCATCGCCGGCTCTGAGCTCGGCGAACACCCCTACCGGCCCATCACCCCGGAGTCGATCCGGCGGGCCGCCACCCACGGCGACGACCTGCCCGTGGCATGGAAACACCGCAGCGAGCGCTACACCGAGAAGCTGGCCACCCCCGACACCAGCGTGGCCGACTTGGTCGGCGACATCGACCCCATCAAGGTGGCCGAAGGCCGCAGCCTCGGTGACCCCGAGACCATCGCCTACGGACTGATCCCGCGGGCACACCGCGGCATCGTGGCGGTCAACGAGCTGCCCGACCTCGCCGAACGCATCCAGGTGTCGATGCTCAACGTCATGGAGGAGCGCGACATTCAGGTCCGCGGCTACACGCTGCGGCTGCCGCTGGACGTGTTGGTGGTAGCCAGCGCCAACCCCGAGGACTACACCAACCGCGGCCGCATCATCACCCCGCTCAAGGACCGGTTCGGCGCCGAGATCCGCACCCACTACCCGCTGGAACTCGACGCGGAGGTGGGCGTGATCATTCAGGAGGCGCACCTGAGCGCCCAGGTGCCCGACTACCTGATGCAAGTGATCGCCCGCTTCGCGCGCTATCTGCGGGAGTCGAGTTCGATCGACCAGCGCTCCGGGGTCTCGGCCCGCTTCGCGATCGCCGCGGCCGAGACCGTCGCCGCCGCGGCCCGCCACCGCGGCGCCATCCTCGGCGAGACCGACCCGGTGGCCCGCGTGGTGGACCTGGGCACCGTGATCGATGTGCTGCGCGGCAAGCTGGAATTCGAGTCCGGCGAGGAAGGCCGCGAGCAGGCCGTGCTGCAGCACCTGTTGCGGCGCGCCACCGCCGATACCGCGTCGCGGGTGCTCGGCGGCATCGACGTCGGCTCGCTGGTGGCCGCGGTCGAGAAGGGCGCCGCGGTGACGACGGGGGAGCGGGTATCGGCCAAGGACGTGCTGGCCGCGGTTCCCGGGCTGCCGGTCGTGGACCAGATCGCGCGCAAGCTCAACGCCGAGTCCGAGGGGGAACGCGCCGCGGCACTGGAATTGGCGTTGGAAGCGTTGTACCTGGCCAAGCGAGTCGACAAGGTATCCGGGGAGGGCCAAACCGTCTATGGCTAGACGCCACGACTCGCGCTACTCGGCGTACACCGGCGGACCCGACCCACTGGCGCCGCCGGTAGACCTGCGCGAGGCGCTGGAACAGATCGGCGAGGACGTCATGGCGGGCACCTCGCCGCGCCGGGCGCTCTCCGAACTGCTGCGGCGCGGCACCAAGAACATGTCCGGCGCTGACCGGCTGGCCTCGGAGGTGAACCGTCGCCGACGGGAGTTGTTGCGACGCAACAACTTAGACGGCACGCTGCAGGACATCAAAAAGCTGCTCGACGAGGCGGTGCTGGCCGAGCGCAAAGAACTGGCCCGCGCGCTCGACGACGACGCCCGCTTCTCGGAGTTGCAGCTCGAGTCGTTGCCGCCGTCGCCGGCCAAAGCCGTGCAGGAGCTCTCCGAGTACAACTGGCGCAGTCCCGAAGCGCGCCAGAAGTACGACCAGATCAGGGATCTGCTGGGCCGGGAGATGCTCGACCAACGCTTCGCCGGGATGAAGCAGGCGCTGGAGAACGCCACCGACGAGGATCGCCAGCGCGTCACTGACATGCTCGACGATCTGAACAATTTGCTGGACAAGCACGGCCGCGGCGAGGACACCCAGCAAGACTTCGACGACTTCATGGACAAGCACGGCGAGTTCTTCCCGGAGAACCCGCGCAATGTGGACGAACTGCTGGACTCGCTGGCCAAGCGCGCCGCGGCCGCACAGCGTTTCCGCAACAGCCTGAGCCAGGAGCAGCGCGACGAGCTGGATGCCCTGGCGCAGCAGGCATTCGGCTCCCCGTCGCTGATGCAGGCACTGAACCGGTTGGACGCGCACCTACAGGCCGCGCGGCCGGGCGAGGACTGGTCCGGCTCGGAGGAATTCTCCGGGGACAATCCGTTCGGCATGGGCGAGGGCGCTCAGGCGCTGGCCGACATCGCCGAACTCGAGCAACTCGCCGAGCAGCTGTCGCAGAGCTATCCCGGCGCCTCGATGGACGATGTCGACTTGGACGCGCTGGCGCGCCAACTCGGTGACCAGGCCGCGGTCGACGCCCGCACGCTGGCCGAGTTGGAGCGTTCACTGCTCAACCAGGGCTTCTTGGATCGCAGCTCCGACGGCCAGTGGCGGTTGTCGCCCAAGGCCATGCGCAGGCTCGGTGAGACGGCGTTACGTGATGTCGCCCAACAGCTTTCCGGCCGCCGCGGGGAGCGCGACCACCGGCGTGCCGGAGCCGCGGGGGAGCTGACCGGTGCGACACGGCCGTGGCAGTTCGGTGATACCGAACCGTGGCACATTTCGCGCACCTTGACCAATGCCGTACTGCGCCAATCGGGTACGGCGAGATCGGGTGGGAGCATCACGCCGCTGCGGATCACCGTGGAGGACGTCGAGGTCTCCGAGACCGAAACCCGCACCCAGGCGGCGGTGGCGCTGTTGGTGGACACCTCGTTTTCCATGGTGATGGAGAACCGCTGGCTGCCGATGAAACGAACGGCGCTGGCGCTCAATCACCTGGTGTCCACCCGCTTCCGCTCGGATGCATTGGAGATCATCGCCTTTGGGCGCTACGCCCGCACGGTGACCGCCGCTGAGCTCACCGGCCTGGAGGGCGTCTACGAACAAGGCACCAACCTGCACCACGCGCTTGCCCTGGCGGGCCGGCATTTGCGCCGGCATCCCAACGCCCAGCCCGTGGTGCTGGTGGTTACCGATGGGGAGCCCACCGCGCACTTGGAAGATGTCCGAGGCGACGGGTCATCGGCGGTGTTCTTCGACTACCCGCCGCATCCGCGCACCATCGGACACACCGTGCGCGGATTCGACGAGATGGCCCGATTGGGCGCTCAGATAACGATTTTCCGGCTGGGCAACGATCCCGGTCTGGCCCGGTTCATCGATCAGGTTGCGCGGCGGGTGGAGGGCCGCGTGGTCGAGCCCGATCTCGACGGGCTGGGCGCCGCGGTCGTGGGTGACTACCTACGTTCGCGGCGGCGGTAGCGGCTCAACGCATGCGCCGCCTAGCGGGCGTACTTGCCTGCTCGAGCTATGGCGTAGGACCGCCATAGCTGGCGTTCCATCGAGTCGAACACATGATTCGTGATGTCCTTGGCCAGCTCCAACTGGCTCTCGCGCAGCGGCGCCGGGGCGCTGATGGTGATGAAGCCCGAGTCGGTGCCGGTAGCCTCCGGCGGGTCGTGCCGGCCGGCAAGATAGTCCAGGCGCCCACCGGTTTCGGCTTCCGCGGCTAGCGCGAGTGGTCGCGTTTGAGTGAAGAATTCCTCACCTGTGGACTCCAGCGCTACCAGCATCCACCAACGCAATACCGGATCGGGATGGCGCAGCGCGATTTTGGCGAACTCGATCATGTTCTCGCGATGCAGATCCATGTCGGGGTCGAAGAAAAGCCACTCCAGCGCGCCGCTGGCCGTGTGGTCGAGCACGCTATCAAGCCCAAGCGCCTCCCAATCCGACAGGAACAGCCTGCTGTGTTGGGAGAGTCGCGACGCCCAAGCGTTGACCGCCTGCTCCTCGGCGCTGGCCGGCTCGGTGAAAGTCAGTGCGTACTTCGTCAGGTCGCGGTAGCCCAGAATGTCCATCACCCACATGGGGATGAACATCCGCAATTTTTCTGCGGGGCTGTGTTCAGCGCTGCGCAACCAGTCGTAGAACGGGTGGGCGCGCAGCCTCTCCTTGCGCTCCTCGATGTGCCGAAGCAGCTGGATGTCACCGTCGTCGCGCGGCTCGATCACCAGCGAGGGCGCGGTCCAATCGTCGCGGGCCACTGCGGGAAGTTGCGGGCGACTCGGGACGGTGCCGGTGTCGAGATAGGTGTTCGCGTAGTGCAGGAATCCGTCGAAGACGTCGTCGAAGATGCCGAACATCCGCTGGCACGCCTCACTCGCGCGCTCGCGGCGCCCGGGGTCGAGCACCACCGTCTCGAAGATGCCTTCGGTGTTGCCGACGTGTCCGGTTTCCAAGTTCAGGTGGTAGGGGCCGAAATAGCGGTATTCGATTCCGGTTCGCGCGGACAACTCGGCAGCGACTCGGGCGGTGTTGCTGAGCATGACGTGACCGGTGGCCTCACCGGCCTCGGAATGTCCGAACCGCACCAGCGCGTCGTCGCCGTCGTCGACTGCCAGCCGGATGAACTCAATTCCGCTGCGGCGGAACGTCTCCTGGTCCGGTGACAGGAACAGCCACCACAGCATGTCGCTGGTGCGCCACCCCAACCGAGTGTCCAGTTCGAGCTTGTGCCAATCCTCGAGGAATATCTTGGAGTGCTTCTCGTCCTCGAGGGTGCCGAGGTTGATGACCCATTCGTACTCCGAGCGCGGCTCGGGAAACCGCAGCACCCACCGGTTCATGTCCCGAAATTGCATGATGAACAGGGCACCGGCCGGTCCAATGGCCAGCCGATCTGCTGCCGGCACACGGTCGCTGGACAGCCAGTCGAAGAAAGCGTGTTTGCTCGCCGCTTCCTGGCCCGCGTCGCGCAGACGCATGACGTGTTGCATTGAAACGTCCTCCACTTCATCCGCCATCGCCGACTTGGTACTGATGTATGAGCATTTCGAAGGTGCGATCAGTGTAGCCGCAACCGTCCTGTATAAGCCCGACGCCTGACGCCGACGTGCCACATCCTTTGTGAAATTTGGGGTGAGTTCGGTTCATTGACCGCATCTTCGCCACTGTGCATGGGTAAATTGACGAATCACTGCCGATTGCTCTGGTCGATCGGCGAAACCGAGCCGTCATCGGAATGGAGGATCGCGACGACATGGGCGGTGAAGGCGACGTCGGCGGCCTGCTCGCGGAGGCCAGTCCTGACGCGGTGGTCGACGACGGCGCGATCGAGTCGATTCTCGCCGGGGGAGCCACTGGCCGTGACGCGGCATTACTGCGCGCGGTGTTCGCGCAGGCCGGTGTCGGCGTCGGCGTCTCCGACATCACCGGCAAGATCCTGTTGGTCAACGCCGCCTTCGCCCGCATGTTCGGCTATGAGACCGAAGAATTCATCAGGACCTTCAACGTCACCGACCTCACGCATCCCGACGACACCGCCGAAGTGTGGGATCAGTACGCGGCCTTGATGCGCGGTGACGTCGAGATGGTGAGTTTGGAGAAACCTCACCTGCATCGCGACGGCCACACCATTTGGAACACGGTCAACGTCTCACTGATCCGAGACGGCAATGGCGTACCCATCTACACCCTGGCCGTGTTCGGCGACGTGACCGACCGCCGCGAGCTGGAACAACAGTTGCGCCATCAGGCACTGCACGATCCGCTGACCGGGCTGCCCAATCGCATCCAGTTCTTCGACCGCCTCGGCGCGGAATTCGACGACCCGCAAGCCCGGGTCGGCATTTGCTATATCGACCTCGATGGTTTCAAGGACGTCAACGACACCCTCGGCCACGACATCGGCGACAAGCTTCTGGTGATGGTCGCCAACCGATTGGCGTTGTGCCTGCAGCGCCCGGATCAGCTCGTCGCGCGTCTGGGTGGTGATGAGTTCGTGTTTCTGATACCGCAACCCGGTAGCCCGGATGAGGTCACCGAACTCGCTGACTCGGTTCTGCGTGTGCTGGAGTCGCCGTTCGACATTGACGGGCAACCAATTACCGTGACCGCCAGCGTCGGCGTCATCGAACAAGCGGTTGCGGAGATGTCGCAGGTTGACCTGATGAAAGGGGCCGACGTAACGCTGGCGCGCGCCAAGCAGGCGGGCCGAAACCGGTGGGCACTCTACGACCGCACTCATGAGAACTCACCGATGCACCGGGCACTGGATCGCGGCGAATTCTTTCTGGTGTACCAGCCTATCGTGCGGCTGAGCGACGACTGCATTATCGGCGCCGAAGCTTTGCTGCGGTGGGCTCACCCCACGCTGGGCACGCTGCTGCCCAACCGGTTCATCAATCTCGCTGAGCGAAACGGCATGATCGTGCCGCTGACGACGTTCGTCATCGAAGAAGCGTGCCGGCAGGTGGAAAGGTGGCGCAGAAACCAGACCGCCGAACCGTTGCCCTTCGTCAGCGTGAACGTCTCGGTGCGAAACATCTGCGATCCAGGCTTCATCTCGGTGGTCAAGACCGCCCTTGCCCACTGCGGCCTGCCGCCGCACACGCTGCAACTCGAACTCACCGAAAACGCGGTGCTGGGCAAGGACGAAACGTCGGTGACCCGGCTGCAGCAACTGTCCGCGATGGGCCTGCCGATCGCCATCGACGATTTCGGGACCGGATTCTCCAGCTTGGCCTACCTACGCGACCTGCCGGTCGACGTGGTCAAACTCGCCGGCGAGTTCATCAAGAACCTTGGTGGCAACATCCAGGATCGGCTCGCGGACGAACAGATCACCCGAGCGATGATCGACCTGGCGCACACACTTGGCCTTACCGTCACCGCTGAGCAGGTCGAGACACCGAGCCAAGCGGCCCGGTTGCGCGCTCTTGGCTGCGACGCCGCACAGGGTTGGCACTTCGCCAAACCACTGCCGGCCGAGCTCTTCACCCCGTAGCGCGGGCGACACCGTTCGGCGGTCCTATAGCGCGTCCACGCTTCTGCCACCCGGAGATTCGTACAGATACGGGTAATGCACGCTCGGGTCGTTGCCCGGTCGCAGTTCGGGTGGGGGCGGCGCGGTGCGCCACGCGGCCGGCAGGTGACAGCCGGTGTCGTAGTTGTAGTCGATCAGGTTGCCGTGGTTGACCAGAGTGACCAGCGCGCCGTCATTGAGTTGCGAGTCGTTGGCACCGGCCGGTTCGGCAGGCCGAAAGCCCGCCTCCGAGAACACCGGTGCCAACTCGGCGACGATCTGCTGCCATTGTTGGTCGGTTGGTGCGGGCTCGCCGAAGAAGTGGTCGCTGCGCTCTTGACGACCGATGCTGCGGTGGAACGGATCTTGGCACCCGTTGGTTGGGTGGGTGACCTTGGTGCTGGAAAATCTGGTTGCTGGTGCGTATTTCGCGACGGCGGCGCGAACCGAGGTATCGAGGGCGGCGAGTTGCTGTTGCACCACTTCCAGATCAGGCCGGGCATTGACGATCTTCTGCAGCCGGTCCAGTTCGGTGCGACCCGGATTGGCGTACGGGTCCAACGATTTCAGGCAACCGGTGAGTAGTACGGCGGTCCCGACGAGCAGTGCGGTGAGGGCGCGCTTCATCGTTGTTGCCGCGGTGTCGCGATGAGGTCGTCGGGCAGCCCGGCCAACACCGCGGCCAGGTTGTATCCACTCGTGCGTAGTTGTCCATTGCTGCCCATGCGGGCGTATTCGGAATGGCCGTAAGCCCGTTCGTGTAGTTGGCCGTCGCCATGAGCCCCGCCGGGGGCAACTGCGGTAGCGGTCGACAACCGCGTCATGCCGGTGACGTCCTGCGGCGCGGCGCCGAACGCGCCGAAATGCGGGAGGAGTTCTGCGACATCATCGTTGACGCCGATCATGTAGTAGGCGTGCCCAGGTGGCACACCCAACTGCGCGGCGCTGGTCAGCTCGGTGCCCGGGGAACCGTAGAAGACGACGTCGCTCACCGGCGCGCCGTGCTGCAGCGCCAGGCTGGTGACCAGCGACCCGTACGAGTGGCCGAACGCGGCGATGTGTTGATCGGAGACGTTGGTGACCGCGGCCAGCCCGCGGTAGAAGCCGGTCAACGGTGTCGCGGCATCGCGGGCCAACCAGTCATGCGTTACATCCTTCACGCTGTCGGGTGCGTCATAGCCCAGCCATGCGATGGACGCCACCGCGTCATAGTTCGGCGTTCCGGCGTAGCGGCGTAGATCGCTGGCCTTGTCTCGCTGCGCTTGAGCTTCGCGCACCATGCCGCCGACGCTCGAGCTGACCCGCGTGTTCAGCCCGCCCACCGTGACACCGACGCGTTCGGCGTTGTCGACGTCACCAACCGCGAGCGCCGCCAACACTTTTCGCGGGTTTCCGGAGGTGTCCAGCAGAACGAGGCCGGCGTCGGGGTGCGCGCTGAGCGCGTCCTGCAGTGCCCGCAAGTCGTTGAGCTTGTCGGTGTCGGTGTGCCAGATCCCGCGACGGTCGTACCAACCTTGTTGCAGCCGGGCCAATTCGCGGTGCAGGGCCGCCACGTTGAGCTCGGTACGGATGTCGGTCGGGATGCCGTCGAGGTTGCGCAGCGCGTCACCGGACCACTCTTCGGCCCGGTCCTGCTGGCCCGGTGTCAACGCGTGCCACCACCTGCTCACCTGCTCGGGGTCGCTGCCCGGTGGCGGTGGCTGCGGCATCTGCGGCGGCCGGTGCGCGAGTTGGGTTTCGACCTGCTCACCGGACAGGTCACCGTCGGCGCCGCGCAGGGCGGCCGCCAGGTCCTCGTCGGCTTGCTCGGCGTCGGCCAGCAGGCGCTTGATGCTGTCGGAAAGCCGCACGGCCGCGTCGAAGATGCGTTGTTGTTCGCCGGGGGCATATGACGCGAAGTCGGGCGGGGGCAACGCCACACCGGTCGCGTCGTTGATCACCAGGTGGTGCTCGCGGGCGGTGTCGCGGATGGCGTGCAGCCGCGATCTGATGGCGGCGACTTCGTCGGCCGCCTGCTCGGCGGCTCGACCGACGGCTTGGCAGGCGTCGGCGTGGGCGTCGAGCACCAGCGTGGTGCGCTGTGCCGCCTCGTGCGCCGCGTCGGCGGTGTCGCCGCCGAAGTTGAGCAGCCGCATGGTCTCGGTCAGTGCCGCCGACGCGGTGCGGGTGCCGTGGGCACGTTGGATGGCGACGTCGAACACCGTCCTGATCGCTGCCGGATCCCAGCGTTCGATGTCGGCAAGCGTCACCGTCATCGCGTCGGCCCGGCGGAAGGCGACATCAGCGATGCGGCGTTGCGCTGATCCATTTCGGTGAGGCCGGTCGCCGCCAGATGCATGCCGCAGGCGTGTTCACCGAAGCGCCCGATGTGGGCGATGGCGGTCGCGCCCCACCGCTCCAGCAGTCCGGCTAAGGCGCCGGCCGACGAGCCGACCCAGCCGGGCCGCGCCGCATCGGCGGCCTCGCGGCAAAACCGCTGTAACGCCAGCAAGGTCTCACCGTGGTTGGCCAGTTGAACACCCACCTGGGACAGCACGTCCGGGGCCGCCCGCAACTCTTCTGCCATAGCGCTCGCCTTCGCGCCGAGGAGGAACTTGCCGCGGAGCCTGGCACAACCCGCAGCGGCGGGCCACTCACACCGGTGCGCAGTTGTGGATTAAGGGCGGGATTTGCGCGCTTTGCGTTTGACCCCGACGCCCCCGAACAGTGAGAAGCCGCGGATCTTCACCTTGGGCGCACCTTGGGTGCCTTCGCCCACGACCTCGCGGTCGAACCCGCCCATCACGGCGCGACCGTTGATCTCCACGTTGACTTCGGGGGGCAACAGGATGGTCTGCGCGCCCATGATCGAGTAGGCGCGGATATCCACTTCGGTCGAGGTGAAGTCGGCGTAGCGCAGGTCCACCACGCCGTTGCCCCACAGGGTGAAGGTGGTGAGTTTCTTGGGCACGTTCCACCGGCCCCGGCGCTCGAAGCCGCTCATCAGCGCGAGCAGCAGTGTCGACGGCGCCGGGTTGCAGGTGCCGCCGCGGCGGGGGCTGACCGCGGTCCCGGGCAGGTCGGCCCGCAAGTCGTCCAGCTCCTGGTAGGTGGTGGCCGCGTAGGCCTTGGTCAGCCGGTCCTCGTACTCGTTGAGCTGCAGGCGACCCTGCTCCGCGGCGTAAGCCAGCAATTGCGCAATCTGGATGCGATCGGTGTCGGCCGCACGTGACGATGCGTCGCGTGTGTCCTTCGCGTCACGTTGCGCTGAATTGCTCATCACACACGAGCGTACGACTTAACAATTTTGCTGCAAGGGGCATTGTCTAAACTGCAACCTTCACGGTCGGCCCGCCGGTCCCGGTGCCCCGTATCAGGTCGACTAAACCCAGTTCGGCGGCCGTTTTTGTAAGAACGCCAGCATGCCTTCGCGGGCTTCGTCGGAGACGAACAGCCGCGCGGACTCCTCGGTCAGCCGCTCGGCGTCGCGGTCGAACTCGCGCAGCACGGCGGCGGTGGTCAGTGCTTTGGACGCGGCCAGGCCTTGCGGGGAGCCGCGACCCACGTCGGCGACGAGCCCGGCCACCGCGGCGTCGACGTCCTCGGCGGCCATGGTGATCAAACCGATCTCGGCGGCTTCGCTGGCGCCGAACGTCTCGCCGGTGAGGTAGTAGCGCGCCGCGGCGCGTGCCGAGAGCTTCGGCAGCAACGTCAGCGAGATGATCGCCGGCGCGACGCCGATCCGGGCCTCGGTCAGCGCGAAGGTGCTGCGCGGGCCGGCCACCACGATGTCGCAGGCGCCGACGAGGCCGAATCCGCCGGCGCGCACGTGACCGTTGATGGCACCGACCACCGGTCGCGGCGAGGAGACGATGGCGCGCAGCAGCGCGGTCATCTCCCGGGCCCGGGCCACCGCTAGGTCATATTGCGATGGTGGCGACCCGCTTCGCCCGGCTGCGCCGCCCTCGCGATCGCCACGGTCATATGGCGATGCTGGCGACCCGCTGCCGGCTTCGCTCAGGTCCGCGCCGGCACAGAAGGTGCCACCGGTATGGCCGAGAACCACCACCCGCACGGCCGGGTCGGTCGCGGCGTCGCGCAAGCCCTGGTGCAATTGCTCGACGAGCGCGGTGGACAGGGCGTTGCGGTTGTGCGGGGAGTTGAGGGTGAGGCGCGCCACCGGCCCGCCGGTCGCATCGGGGCCGGCGTACTCGACGAGTTTCTCCATCAGGATCAGTAACTGCGCGGCAGGCCGAGTGAGGTCTGCGCCACGAAGTTCAGCACCATCTCGCGGCTGACCGGTGCGATGCGCGCCAGTCGGGCCGAGGTCATCATCGCGGCCACGCCGTACTCCTTGGTCAGTCCGTTGCCGCCCATGGATTGCACGGCCTGGTCGACCGCGCGGGTGGACGCCTCGGCGGCCGCGTACTTGGCCATGTTCGCGGCCTCGGCGGCGCCCATGTCGTCGCCGTGGTCGTACAGGGTGGCGGCCTTCTGGGTCATCAGCTTGGCCAGCTCGACTTCGATGTGGCACTGCGCCAGCGGGTGCGACAGGCCTTGGTGCGCGCCGATCGGGGTGCCCCACACCTGGCGGGTCTTGGTGTAGTCGACGGCCTTGCGCAGCGCGAACCGGCCCATGCCGACCGCGCTGGCCGCGCCCATGATGCGCTCGGGATTCAGGCCCGCGAACAGCTGGGCGATCGCGGCGTCCTGCGCGCCGACGAGCGCGTCTGACGGCAGCCGGACGTCGTCGAGGAAGACCTGGAATTGGCGCTCGGGACTGATCAGCTCCATCTCGATCGCGGTGTAGTTGAAGCCGGGAGCGTCGGTAGGCACCACGAACAACGCCGGGCGCAGCTTGCCGGTTTTGGCCTCTTCGGTGCGGGCCACCACCAGCACTGCCTGCGCCTGGTCGACGCCGGAGATGTAGACCTTCTGGCCCTTGAGGATCCAGTCGTCACCGTCGCGGCGGGCGGTCGTGGTGATCTTGTGCGAATTCGATCCCGCGTCCGGTTCGGTGATGGCGAAGGCCATGGTCAAGGTGCCGTCCGCGATGCCGGGCAGCCAGCGCTTCTTCTGTTCTTCGGTGCCGAACTTGCTGATGATGGTGCCGTTGATGGCGGGGGAGACCACCATGAGCAGCAGCGCCGAACCCGCGGCCGCCATCTCCTCCATGACCAACGCCAGCTCGTACATGCCCGCGCCGCCGCCGCCGTACTCCTCGGGCAGGTTCACCCCGAGGAAGCCGAGCTTGCCTGCCTCCGACCACAATTCGGTGGTGTGCTCTTGGGCGCGAGCCTTTTTCAGGTAGTACTCGTGGCCGTAGCTGGACACCCACTCGGACACCGCTTTACGCAGCGCCTGGCGGTCCTCGCTTTCGATGAAGCTGGTGTCGGTCATGTCATTCTCCTTCTGGGGCTTCGACTCGGGCCAGGACAGCGCCGACTTCGACTTGCTGGCCGGCTTTGACGTTGAGCTGGGTCAGCACGCCGTCGTCCGGCGCGGTGATGGTGTGTTCCATCTTCATCGCCTCCAGCCAGATCAGCGGTTGACCGGCGGTCACGGTGTCGCCGACGTCGGCGCCGAGGCGAATGACGTTGCCCGGCATGGGGGCCACCAACGATCCCTGCTCGACGGCCGATCCGGGCTCGGGGAAGCGGGGCAGTGCAACCAGGTGCACGGGCCCGCGCGCGGAGTCGACGTAGATGTCGTGGCCGTAGCGGGCGACGGTGAAGCTGTGATCCACGCCGTCACCGTCGGCCAGCACCACCTGCTCGGCCGTCGCCGAGACCAACTGCACGGTTTCGTCGCCAGGAAGCGCCAATCCCGTTCTGGTGAAGCGATATTCGATGCGGTGTTCGGTGTCTGCGTCGTCGCGGTAGGTCTTGACCTGGTAGCCGGACGCCAAATTGCGCCAGCCGCTGGGCAGCGAGCCGAGCACCGTGGCGTGCGCCCGGTTGTGGGCGGCGTCGGCCAGCGCGGCGGCCAGCGCCGACAGGCGGACGGTCGCCGAGTCGGCCAGCGGCGCCGAGAGTTCCGTCAGGCCATGGGTGTCGAAGAACGCGGTGTCGGTGGCGCCGTCGAGGAACGCCGGATGCCGCAGCACGCGGACCAGCAGTTCGCGGTTGGTGCGCAGGCCGTGCAGGTGGGCGCGGGCCAGCGCGTCGGCGAGCACCAGCGCCGATTGCCGGCGGCTGGGCGCATACGAGATGACCTTGGCGAGCATCGGGTCGTAGTGGATCGACACCGTCGAGCCGTCTTGTATGCCGGAGTCCAAGCGGATACCGGTTCGGCGTTGCAGCGTCTCGAATTGCGCGCGCACCAACGGCACGTCGATGCGGTGCACGGTACCGGCTTGCGGCTGCCAACCCTGTGCCGGATCCTCGGCGTACAGGCGTGCCTCGATCGAATGTCCTTGAGCGGCGGGGGGTTCAGCGTCGAGGCGGCCACCGTCGGCGACCTCGAGTTGCAGTTCCACCAGGTCGAGTCCGGTGGTTTCCTCGGTGACCGGGTGCTCGACCTGCAGTCGGGTATTCATCTCCAGAAAGTAGAACTCGCCGTCGTCGTCGGCGAGGAATTCCACGGTGCCCGCACCGGTGTATCCGATGGCGCCGGCGGCCAGCCGGGCCGCGTCGAACAATCGATCGCGCATGCCCGGGATGCGTTCCACCAACGGCGAGGGAGCCTCTTCGATGATCTTCTGGTGGCGGCGCTGGATGCTGCACTCCCGCTCGCCGACCGCCCAGACGGTGCCATGGGTGTCGGCCATGACCTGCACCTCGACGTGGTGGCCGGTCGGCAGGTAGCGCTCGCAGAACACGGTGGGATCACCGAACGCAGACTGTGCTTCGCGGCGCGCGGCTTCGACTTCGCCTGCCAGCGCGGACAATTCGCGGACCACGCGCATGCCCCGGCCGCCGCCGCCGGCGGATGCTTTCACCAGCACCGGCAGTTGGGCTTCGGTGACGCTGTCGGGATCGAGTTCGTCCAGCACCGGCACTCCGGCGGCGGCCATCATCTTCTTGGCTTCGATCTTCGAACCCATCGCCCGGACCGCGTCCACCGGCGGGCCGACCCAGGTCAGTCCGGCGGACTGTACCGCGGCGGCGAATTCGGCGTTCTCGGATAGGAATCCGTAGCCGGGGTGGACGGCGTCGGCGCCGGCGGCGCGGGCGGCGGCGATGACGGCGTCGGCGTTGAGGTAGCCGTTGGTCTCGGCCAGCCGGACCCGGGCGTCGGCTTCGGCGACGTGCGGCGCGCCGGCGTCGGGGTCGGTGTAGACGGCGACGGTGCCCAAGCCCATCCGGCGACAGGTGGCGAAGACTCGCCGGGCGATCTCGCCGCGGTTGGCGACCAGGACTCGACTGATTCCCATGGGGCTCACATCCGGAAGACGCCGAAGTTCGACGTCCCCTTGATCGGGCCATTGGCGATGGCGGACAGACACATTCCCAGCACGGTGCGGGTGTCGCGCGGGTCGATCACCCCGTCGTCATAGAGCATTCCCGACAACACCAGCGGCAGCGATTCGGCTTCGATCTGGCCTTCGACGGCGGCGCGCATGGCGGCGTCGGCTTCCTCGTCGACTTGCTGACCGCGGGCTTGGGCGGCGGCACGAGCCACGATCGACAGCACACCGGAGAGCTGGGCGCCGCCCATCACCGCGGACTTGGCGCTGGGCCAAGCGAACAGGAAGCGGGGGTCGTAGGCGCGTCCACACATGCCGTAATGGCCGGCGCCGTAGGAGGCGCCGATCAGCAACGAGATGTGCGGCACGGTCGAGTTGGACACGGCGTTGATCATCATCGAGCCGTGCTTGATCATCCCGCCTTCTTCGTAGTCCTTACCCACCATGTAGCCGGTGGTGTTGTGCAAGAACAACAGTGGCGTGTTGGAGCGGTTGGCCAGCTGAATGAATTGGGTGGCTTTCTGCGACTCCTCGCTGAACAACACGCCGCGGGCATTGGCCAAGATGCCGATCGGGTAGCCATGCAGCTGCGCCCAACCGGTCACCAGGGACGAGCCGTACATCGGCTTGAACTCGTCGAAGTCGGAGCCGTCGACGATGCGGGCGATTACCTCGCGGGGGTCGAACGGGACCCGCAGATCCGACGGGACGATGCCGATCAGTTCCTCGGTGTCGAACAACGGCTCGGTCACCGGTCGTGGCGGTGGTCCCTGCTTGTGCCAGTTGAGCCGGGCGACAATGCGCCGCCCGATGCGGATGGCGTCGAGTTCGTCGACGGCGAAGTAGTCGGCCAAACCGCTGATGCGGGCGTGCATTTCGGCACCGCCCAGCGACTCGTCGTCGGATTCCTCACCGGTGGCCATCTTCACCAGCGGCGGACCGGCCAGGAACACCTTGGAGCGTTCCTTGATCATCACCACGTGATCGGACATGCCGGGCACGTAGGCCCCGCCGGCGGTGGAGTTGCCGAAGACCAACGCGATGGTGGGAATTCCGGCCGCCGAGAGGCGGGTCAGGTCGCGGAACATCCGCCCGCCGGGGATGAAGACTTCCTTCTGGGTGGGCAGATCGGCGCCGCCCGACTCCACCAGGGAGATCACCGGCAGCCGGTTTTCAAAGGCGATCTGGTTGGCCCGCAGAATCTTTCGCAGCGTCCACGGGTTGCTGGTCCCGCCTTTGACCGTGGGGTCATTGGCCACCACCATGCATTCCACCCCGGCCACCGAGCCGATACCGGTCACCAGGCTGGCGCCGACTTGAAAGCTGCTGCCCCAGGCGGCCAAGGGGCACAGTTCGAGGAACGGGGAGTCAGGGTCGACCAGCAACTCGATCCGTTCGCGGGGAGTCAGCTTGCCGCGGGCGTGATGACGGTCCACATATTTGGGTCCGCCGCCGGCCAGGGCTTTGGCGAGTTCGGCGTTGATCTCGTCGAGCCGCGAGGTCGCCACCGCCGCGGCGTCGGAGAAGGCGTCGGCATCGGGGTCAAGGGTGGACTGCAGGACGGTCATGATTGGAATCCCAGGAGTTTGGCGGCCAGCGCGGTCAGGATCTCGGTCGTCCCGCCGCCGATGCCGATGATCCTCATATCCCGGTATTGGCGTTCGATTTCCGATTCGGCCATATAGCCCATGCCGCCGAACAATTGGACACCCTGGTTGGCCACCCATTCGCCGGCCTCGACAGCGGTGTTCTTGGCGAAACAGACCTCGGCGATCAGGTTGGTCTCGCCGGCCAGTTGACGTTCCACCACGTGCCGGGAGTAGACGCGGGCCACGTCGATGCGTCGGGCCATCTCGGCCAGCGTGTTCTGCACCGCCTGCCGCGAGATCAGTGGGCGTCCGAACGTCTCCCGGTCGCGACACCACTGGACGGTGATGTCCAGGCACCGTTGCGCGCTCGAATACGCTTGCGCGGCAAGGCCGATCCGCTCGGAGACGAAAGCCTGTGCGATCTGGGCGAAGCCGCTGTTCTCCGCGCCTACCAGATTCGCCACGGGAACGCGTACGTCGGTGTAGGACAACTCGGCGGTGTCGGAGGACCGCCAGCCCATCTTGTCGAGTTTGCGGGTGACCTCGAAGCCCGGTGTGCCCTTCTCGACCACCACCAGCGAAACACCCGCGGCCCCAGGCCCGCCGGTGCGCACGGCGGTGACCACATAGTCGGCGCGCACCCCGGAGGTGATGTAGGTCTTGGCGCCGTTGATCACGTAGTGGTCGCCGTCTCGGACCGCGCTGGTCCGCAGATGCCCGACGTCCGAACCGCCGCCGGGTTCGGTGATGGCCAGCGAGCCGATCTTCTCGCCGGCCAGCGTCGGACGTACGAACTCCTCGATCAGCCGTTCGTCGCCCGATGCGATCATGTGCGGCACCGCAATACCGCAGGTGAACAGCGACGCGAACACCCCACCGGGCGCACCGGCCTGGTGCATCTCCTCGCAGATGATCACCGCGTCGGCGCCGTCGCCGCCGCCACCACCGACCGACTCAGGGAAGTTCGCGCCCAGCAGGCCCGCGTCACCGGCACGGCGGTGCAGGTCGCGGGGCAGCTCGCCGCTGCGTTCCCACTCGTCGATGTGCGGCAGAATCTCACGTTCGGCGAAGGAACGCACCGTCTTTCGCAGCTGTTCGCGCTCCGGTGTATCCCAGAGGTTCATAGCAGCCTTTCCGGAATGTCGACGTGGCGGCTGCGCAACCATTCGCCCAGCCCCTTGGCTTGCGGGTCGAAACGCGCCTGATAGGCGACGCCTTGACCGAGGATGCCCTCGATGACGAAGTTCACCGCCCGCAGGTTGGGCAGCACGTGGCGGGTGACTTCCAACCCGGCTGCCTCCGGCAGCAGTTCCTTGAGCAGCTCGACGGTCAAAGTGTTGGCCAGCCAACGCCACTGCTCGTCGGTGCGCACCCAGAGCCCCACGTTGGCGGCTCCGCCTTTGTCTCCGCTGCGCGCGCCCGCGATGAGGCCCAGCGGCGCACGCTGGGTAGGGCCGGCGGGCAGCGGTTCGGGCAGCGCCGTCGAGTCAGCGGGCGCGAGTTCCAATGTGTCTGTGGCGCATGGGATATCGGTGCGGGTGCCGTCGGCGTGTACAGCGATGTGCGGGACTTCACGGGCGTCGACGTAGCCCGGCGTGAAGACGCCGTACACCTGCCCCTCACCGGGTGGGGCGGTGACGGTGAAACCCGGGTAGCTTGCCAGCGCTAATTCGACTACGGCCGAAGAAAACTGACGTCCCACGTTGGCCGGGTCGGGATCGCGCACCACGCAGCGCAGCAGGGCGCTGGCGGCCTCTTCGGTGTCGGCGTCGACGTGGTCGGTGCGGGCCAGCGTCCACTCCAGTTCGGCGGGCTTGACGGTCAGGCTGGATTCCAGTTGCCGGCGCACCAAGTCGGCTTTGGCCTCGATGTCCAATCCGGTCAGCACGAAGGTCATGGTGTTGCGGAATCCGCCGATGCTGTTCAGCGACACCTTCAGGGTGGGCGGGGGCGGCTCGCCACGCACACCGCTGATGCGTACCCGGTCGGGTCCGTCGCTGGACAACTCGATGGTGTCCATCCGGGCCGTCACATCCGGGTTGGCGTACCGGGCGCCGGTGATCTCATAAAGCAACTGCGCGGTGACGGTGTCGACGCTGACCAGACCGCCGGTGCCGGGATGCTTGGTGATCACCGAGGAGCCGTCGGCGTGGACTTCGGCCAGCGGGAAACCGGCATAGGTCAGGTCAGGCACTTCGGTGAAGAAGGAGTAGTTGCCGCCGGTGGCTTGAACGCCACATTCGATGACGTGCCCGGCCACCACCGCCCCGGCGAGTTGGTCGTAGTCGGTGCGGCCCCAGCCGAAATGCGCGGCAGCCGACCCGACGATCACCGAGGCGTCGGTGACCCGCCCGGTGACGACCACGTCGGCGCCGGCGTTGAGGCACTCGGCGATACCCCAGCCGCCCAGATAGGCGTTGGCGGTCAGGGGCGAGCCCAAGCCCAACTCCGCCGCTCGGGGCTGCAGGTCGTCGCCTTCCACATGGGCGACGCGTGCTGGGATGCCCAGCTTCTCGGCCAGGGCGCGGACCGCGTCGGCCAGCCCGGCGGGGTTGAGTCCACCGGCGTTGGCGACGATGCGCACCCCACGGTCGTGTGCCTCACCCAGGCAGTCCTCGAGCTGGGTCAAGAAGGTCTTGGCATAGCCGCGGTCCGGGTTCTTCATCCGGTCGCGGCCCAGAATCAGCATGGTCAGTTCGGCGAGATAGTCACCGGTGAGGTAGTCGACGTCACCGCCGGTGAGCATCTCGCGCATGGCTGAGAGCCGGTCACCATAAAAACCGGAGCAGTTGGCGATACGCACGGCACCAGAAGCAGGAGCCAATGCGTCCTCCCTTCATTGGGATCACCGGTGGCCGGCAACCGACCAACCAACCGGTAGGTCAGCATAGCCGCAGCAGTGCAGTGGCGTGATACCAGCCTGCATCGGACGGGCCCAGGAGGTCGAGCGTTGAGCCGGTCATTTTGGCGACCAGCAGGTCACCGACTATCGTTGAAGCCATTCGTCGCCGTTCGGCCTCCCGGCCACGCCGCGCGACACGCCCGAACGAAACCCCAACTGAGGAGTAGGCCCGACCATGGCCGTACCAAAGCGCAGGATGTCGCGCGCGAACACCCGGAAGCGACGCTCGCAGTGGAAGGCCACCGAGACCGGCCTCGTGGGCGTCAACGTGGCGGGCCAGAAGCACAAAGTGCCGCGTCGGCTGCTGAAAGCCGCCCGCCTCGGCCTCATCGATCTCGACAAGCGCTAGGTCGCACCACACAATTTGCCCGCCTCACAGCGACAACACCGTCTGTCGCTCGGAGGCGGGCAAAAACAGCACCCGATCCCGGCGGGGCCGGTGAGGCGGATGTGGCAGACAACGGCGCGTCTCTCAGGCCTGTCTCAGGCGTTCATACGACACTGGTCTGCGTGCGCATACTTGTCGTCGACGATGATCGCGCCGTGCGCGAATCGCTGCGCCGGTCGCTTTCCTTCAATGGCTACTCCGTCGATCTGGCCCACGACGGGCTCGAGGCGCTCGACATGATCGCCAGCGACCGGCCGGACGCCCTGGTGCTGGACGTCATGATGCCGCGACTGGACGGCCTCGAGGTTTGCCGCCAGCTTCGTAGCACGGGCGACGACCTGCCGATCCTGGTCCTGACCGCCCGAGACTCGGTCTCCGAACGGGTCGCCGGCCTGGACGCCGGAGCCGACGATTACCTGCCCAAGCCGTTCGCCCTGGAAGAGTTGCTGGCCCGGATGCGGGCGTTACTGCGCCGCACCAAACCCGACGACACCGCCGAGTCGGTCGCGATGAACTTCTCCGACCTGAGCCTGGACCCGGTCACCCGCGAAGTGACCCGCGGACAACGTCGGATCAGCCTGACCCGCACCGAGTTCGCGTTGTTGGAAATGCTGATCGCCAACCCGCGACGGGTGTTGACCCGCAGCCGCATCCTGGAAGAGGTGTGGGGATTCGACTTTCCCACCTCCGGCAACGCGCTGGAGGTCTACGTCGGGTACCTGCGCCGCAAGACCGAGGCCGACGGCGAGCCGCGGCTGATCCACACCGTGCGCGGGGTGGGTTACGTGCTACGCGAAACACCGCCCTGATGATTCGGCTCCACCGACGACATCGCGCGCCGCTGCGGGCCACGAGCTCGTTGTCGCTGCGGTGGCGGGTGATGCTGCTGGCGATGTCCATGGTGGCGATGGTCGTCGTCCTGATGTCGGTGGCCGTCTACGCGGTGATTTCGGCCGCCTTGTACAGCGACATCGACAACCAGCTGCAAAGCCGCGCCCAATTGCTCATCGCCAGCGGCTCGTTGGCCGCCGACCCGGGCAAAGCCATTGAGGGCACGGCATATTCGGACGTCAACGCGATGCTGGTGAATCCGGGCCACTCGATCTACACGGCCAACCAGCCCGGCCAGCACCTGCCGGTGGGCACACCGGAGAAGGACGTGATTCGCGGCGAGCTGTTCATGTCGCGGCGCACCGTGTCCGATCAGCGGGTGCTGGCGATCCACTTGCCCAACGGCAGTTCCCTGCTGATCTCCAAGAGTCTGCGGCCCACCGAAGCGGTGATGAGCAAGTTGCGCTTCGTGCTGCTGATGGTTGGTGGCATCGGTGTGGCGGTCGCCGCGGTGGCCGGCGGAATGGTCACGCGGGCGGGACTGCGCCCGGTCGCTCGGCTGACCGCCGCGGCCGAGCGGGTGGCCCGAACCGATGACCTGAGACCCATTCCCGTCTTCGGTAGCGACGAGTTGGCAAGGCTGACAGAGTCTTTCAACCTGATGTTGCGGGCGCTGGCGGAGTCGCGGGAGCGTCAGGCCCGGCTGGTCACCGACGCCGGACACGAATTGCGGACCCCGCTGACCTCGCTGCGCACCAATGTCGAGTTGCTGATGGCGTCGATGGCGCCGGGGGCGCCGCGATTGCCCGAGCAGGAGATGGTCGACCTGCGCGCCGACGTCCTGGCCCAGATCGAGGAATTGTCCACTCTGGTAGGCGACCTGGTGGACCTCACTCGCGGTGATGCGGGGGCGGTGGTGCACGAGCCGGTCGACATGGCCGAGGTCGTTGACCGCAGCCTGGAGCGAGTTCGTCGGCGCCGCAACGACATTCGCTTTGATGTCGAGGTGATTCCTTGGCAGGTCTACGGCGATCCGGCGATGTTGACGCGCGCCACGCTGAACTTGATGGACAACGCGGCGAAATGGAGCCCGCCGGGCGGCCACGTGGGTGTGCGGTTGACCCAGCTCGACCATTCACATGCGGAGTTGGTCGTGTCCGACCACGGACCGGGCATACCCGCGCAGGAACGCCGCCTGGTTTTCGAGCGGTTCTACCGCTCGACGTCGGCACGGGCGATGCCCGGTTCGGGCCTGGGCTTGGCCATCGTCAAACAGGTGGTCCTCAACCACGGTGGCTCGCTGCGCGTCGACGACACGGTCCCGGGTGGCCAACCGCCGGGCACATCGATCTATGTGCTGCTGCCCGGCCGGCGACTGCCGACGGCCGACTACCCGTCGACCCCGTCGGAAACCGGCGGTGCACAGCCCGGTGCTGCACCCGCAGATCGCACCAGCGAGAATGCTGACTCACGGGGTTCGGAGAACGTTATCTCAGTGGATTCTTAGTCCGCGCGCGCAAGGTGGTTGTGCAGTTAGTGTTGAAAACCAAGCCATGCAAGCCGCCGCGCATGCCACGTCAAGTAGAGAAGAGCGACTAGCGACATGACGAATCACCCGAGGTATTCGCCACCGCCGCAGCAGCCGGGATATTCCGCGTCCAATCAGCCCGTGCCCCCTGCTTACTCCCAGGGGCACCAGAACTACAACCAGCAGTTCGATTGGCGCTACCAACAGCCGCCAACCCAGCAGTACCGCCAGCCCTTCGAGTCGTTCAGTGGTACCGGGGCCGGGCCGATACCCGGTAGCACCGGGGCCGGTCCGATTCCCGGTGGAACCGGTGCACACCCGATCCCCGGCGCAACCGGACCAGGCCCCATTCCCGGCATGCTGCCGCCGATGGGACCGCCCCCGCAGGTTCGTCAAAGGCGGTCGCGGGCAGGCTTGTTGACGGTGGGCGCGCTGGCCATCGCGGTGGTGTCCGCGGGCATCGGTGGCGCGGCGGCGACGGTGATCGAGATGGGTCATCAGGGTGGCGTCGGTCATGGCACGAGCGTCGCGTCGGGCGGCGCGCCGAGCGTTCCGGCGGCCAACATGCCGCCCGGCTCCGTCGAGCAGGTCGCGGCCAAGGTGGTGCCCAGTGTGGTGATGCTGGAAACCGACCTCGGCCGCCAGTCCGAAGAAGGCTCGGGCGTCATCCTCTCGGCCGACGGGCTGATTCTGAGCAACAACCACGTCGTCGCCGCGGCGGCCAAACCGCCGGCCGGCGCGCCGCCGCCCAAGACGACAGTGACCTTCTTCGACGGCCGTACCGCGCCGTTCACCGTCGTTGCGGCCGACCCGACCAGCGATATCGCGGTGGTGAAGGTGCAAGGCGTCTCCGGGCTCACCCCGATCGCGTTGGGCTCGTCATCGGACTTGCGTGTGGGGCAACCGGTGTTGGCGATCGGCTCACCGCTGGGTTTGGCGGGCACCGTGACCACCGGGATCGTCAGCGCGCTCAACCGACCGGTCTCCACGACCGGGGAGGCGGGCAATCAGAACACCGTGCTCGACGCGATCCAGACCGACGCCGCCATCAACCCGGGTAATTCGGGCGGAGCGCTGGTGAACATGAATGGCCAACTGATCGGGATCAACTCGGCCATCGCGACGCTGGGCGCTGACTCCGGGGACGCGCAGAGCGGCTCGATCGGCCTGGGCTTCGCCATTCCGGTCGACCAGGCCAAACGCATCGCCGACGAACTGATCAGCACCGGCAAGGCAAGCCACGCCTCGCTGGGTGTGCAGGTAACGACCGACAAGGGCATCCCGGGTGCCAAGGTGGTCGAACTGGTCCCGAACGGCGCGGCGGCCAACGCCGGTGTGCCCAAGGGTGTTGTGGTCACCAAGGTCGACGAACGGCCAATCAACAGTGCCGACGCCCTGGTCGCAGCCGTGCGATCCAAGGCGCCGGGCGACAAGGTAGCGCTGACCTTCCTGGATCCGGCGGGCGGTAGCCGGACGGTGCAGGTCACGCTAGGTAAGGCGGAGCAGTGAACAAGGCCGACGCACAACTGTCGGAGCTCGGATATACGGTGGCACCCATGGATCAGGGTGCGGAGTTGGTAGTCGGCCGGGCACTGGTCGTCGTCGTCGATGACCGCACCGCGCACGGGGACGAGGACCACAGTGGACCGTTGGTCACCGAGTTGCTCACCGAGGCGGGTTTCGTCGTCGACGGTGTGGTCGCGGTCGAGGCCGACGAGGTCGAGATCCGAAACGCGTTGAACACCGCGGTGATTGGCGGGGTCGACTTGGTGGTCTCGGTCGGCGGCACCGGGGTGACTCCCCGCGACGTCACCCCCGAAGCCACCCGCGACATCCTCGACCGGGAGATCCTGGGTATTGCCGAAGCCATCCGCGCCTCGGGGCTATCCGCCGGAATCACCGACGCCGGATTGTCGCGCGGGCTGGCGGGAGTGTCCGGAAGCACGCTGGTGGTGAACCTGGCCGGTTCCCGCTACGCCGTGCGCGACGGCATGGCGACGCTGAACCCGTTGGCCGCCCACATCATCGGGCAGCTGTCCAGCCTCGAGATCTAGGCGACTTAGGTCTCCGCGCGGGGACCGTAGTTGGGCGGCGGGCTGACCGGAACAGTTTCCGCGGCCTCGTGCTTACCGGACGAGTCGCCGTTGGTCTGCGCCAGCAGGTCGCGGATTTCGGTGAGCAGCACGGTCTGCGCGTCGTCGGCCTGCTCCACCTCACCCTTCTTGCGCAGCCTGCTGTAGGGCATGACGACCAGGAAGTACACCACCGCCGCGATGAGGATGAAGTTGATCGCGGCGGACAAGACGTTGTTCAGGTCGATGGTCTGACCGCCGCCGATGCCGATCTTCAAGATGCCGACATTGGAATGCTGGTTGACGCCGACCCGGTTGACCAACGGCTTGATGATGCTGTCAGTGAATTGCGTGACCAGTGCGGTGAAGGCCGTACCGATGACCACGGCGACCGACAGGTCGACGATATTGCCCCGCGAGAGAAACTCTTTGAACCCTTTGAGCATGGAATGCCCTTTCCTGGACGGAACAGCGTTCGCTGTCGATCGCGCAGAAAGGGCGGCCAGGGACTCAGTGCAAGGTGAGGGTCACCGCCTGACCCAGCGCCGAACCCGCCACCGTGTTCGCCACGCGGGCCGGCAGCGCAACCAAGATTACGCGCTCGGCGTCGGCGGCCGAGGCCTTCTGTTTGGCCGACACCAGGATCACGACGGCGTCGGTCGCGATGACCTTCGCGACCGCCTGGCCGCCCGGTTGCGCGTCGCTGCTCGGGGCGGCCAGCACGTCGACGACATCACCGACCCGAACCAGGTCGATCAGCGCGTCATCGGCCAGATGCAGCGGCACGATCCGGGCTCCGGCTCCGACCGCTGCCTCGGCCAGCCGACTGCTCAACAACCGGACATCGGTCAGGACCTCACCGCGGCGCGTCGGGCTGGCCAACGTCGCGCCGACGACCATGCCTACGTCGGTCCGTGACCCGTCGGGAAGCGTTGCAGGCAAACGCTTTTCCAGTTTCACATCCTCGGCGCTCAACGCCGTGCCGGGGCTGAGGTCCCGCGCGGCCACCACCACGTCGGCGCGGTCGTCGTCGGGATCCGAGCGCAGCCCCGCCACGCCGGCCAGCACGACCAGCCCGCCCGCGGCTATCCGCCGGGCCAGCACGGTACGCGTCCAGTCCGGGCGCAGTGCCGTAGCTAGCCGGCTGAGCAGTGTCGGGTTGAGCGATTCGCCCACGCGGCAACCGTAGGCGCGCGGCGGCGCCGGTGCCGTCCGGTAGCGAGCGGGTTGTGGATAACCGCTAGCTGGCGGCGGGCGTCTTGGACGGTGTGGAAGACGGGGTGGAGGAGGTGGCGCTGGATTTTTCGCTCGACGTCGACTTCTTGTCGGACTTCTCGCTCGACCCGTTGCTGGACCCGGAGTCGCTGCTCGCCGAACCGTTGGCCGGCGTCGTCTCTTTCTTGGCTGCCTCGCGGCTGTCGGTGCGGTAGAAGCCGCTGCCCTTAAACACGACGCCGACCGAGTTGAACAGCTTGCGCAGCCGACCGGAGCACTTCTCGCACGTGGTCAACGCATCGTCGGTGAAGGCCTGCACAATGTCGAAGCGGTCGCCGCACTCCGTGCACTGGTAGCTGTAAGTCGGCACAAAAACCTCCGGATGGTCTCAACCTGAATTAGCACTCTACCGTCTCAAGTGCTAGAACCGCCACGACTAGATGTAGTGCCCAGGGTCGTTGGTTGAGATGTGACGACACGCTGTAGCGGTCGTTGATGGGTGAAGGTCTCCTGTCGTGGAGTGGAGCTGCTACCACTGCACCCACAACGAACAGGAGACCTTCGTGGTCCACGCTAACGCTGTTTTGACGCCTCGGGGTCGGTTGATGCTGGCTCGTCGTGTCGTTGATGAGGGATGGCCGATCGTGCGGGCCGCTGAACATTTCCATGTGTCGTGGCCGACCGCTAAACGTTGGGCGGTGCGGTATGCGGCGATGGGCGAGGCCGGGATGACCGATCGCTCTAGCCGACCCCATCACAGCCCTAACCGCACACCGCCGCCGGTCGTGCGCCGCATCGTGGAGCTGCGGTGGCGACATCGCCTCTCACCGCTGGCGATCGCGTCGCGGTTGTCGATGCCGGCCTCCACAGTGCACGCCGTTCTGGTGCGGTGCCGACTGAATCGCCTGTCGTACATCGATCTTCGCACTGGAGAGGTCATTCGTCGCTATGAACACGATCGCCCCGGTGCGCTCCTCCACGTCGATGTGAAGAAATTGGGCAACATCCCCGACGGCGGCGGCTGGCGATTTGTGGGACGAGCGCAAGGATGGCAGAACCGACGTTCGATGCCCGACACCAAACGCAGTCGTTACCGCAACGAATTGATGGGGCATGGCTTCGTGCACACCGTAATCGATGACCACTCGCGGGTGGCCTACGCCGAAATCCACGACGACGAAACTGCGGCCACCGCGATCGCGGTGTTGCGCCGCGCTGTGGGCTGGTTCGCCGTGCGCGGAGTGACGGTGCAACGTGTGCTCTCCGACAATGGCTCGTGCTACCGCTCCCATGCCTGGCGCCACGCCTGTGCTGAGCTGCACATCGTGCCTAAACGGACCCGCCCCTACCGGCCTCAGACCAACGGCAAAATCGAGCGCTTTCACCGCACCATGACCGCCGAATGGGCCTTCGCCCGTCACTACCCCAACGAACGCACCCGCCGCTCAGCTCTACCGGCGTGGCTACACACCTACAATCACCACCGGCAACACTCCGCAATCGGCAAGACCCCACCCATCACACGGTTGACCAACCTGCCTGAGCAGTACAACTGATATGTAGGCACTGTTTGTCAATAGGCAGGTGAAAGCCGCCCCGGTATGGGCCGGGGCGGCTTTCGTTTGATCGGGGTCAGTCGGGCGTCGCGGCGGTCGTTGGTCAACGACGGTGGTGTCAGACTGATATACGCGGGTTGGGTACCGCAAGACGATGGTTCGGCGCGAACGGTGGCTGCTTTCTAGGGGCGGGCGTCACATCAGCATTGGTCGAATGCTGTTGTTGCTCATAGCTGTAACGCAGGTCCAGTTCGCCTACCTCACCGCCGACCGGCTGACTCCGATCAAGCTTCGGGCGGCTGCGCTTATGTCAGCGTGGCCAGCGACCAACACCAACCGGCCAGTTGACGAGCGACCGCGACGTTGGCCACGACGTGGGGCTTCTTGCGCTCATTGAACCGGCACCACTGCTGATGTAAACGGCGGTTTCCGGCGTGCCCGCGGTCCTTGAGCGCTGGGTCGACCTTGGCCCATCGGGCCCGCATCGTCGGACCGGGGGTGCGGTAGCCGGCGCGGTGGTGCCAGGCCGATTCGATCAGCAGTCTGCGGACGTGGGCGTTGCCAGCCTTGGTGATCGAACCCTGGACCCGTGAAGTCCCCGAGGAGTACTCGGTGGGCACCAGACCGACGTAGGCGCCGATCGAGGCACCGGTGAATCGGGTCCAGTCCCCGATTTCTACGGCTAAGGCCAGACCAGTCAACGCCGAGATCCCGCGTAGGCAGCCCAGCCGGTTGACCGGATCGGCCCAGCGCGGTGAGGCCGCGACCATGACGATCTGCTCGTCGAGACGGTTCCTGGCCGCGGTAGCGGTGAGCACCGCGTCAAAGTGATGATCAAACGCCGCCGCGGTGTGGACATCGTCGAATCGTTGGCGCCTAAGCCACGTTTCGTGCACTCCGGTCCAGGCCTGACCACCTGAGTAGACCCGGCCTTGGCGCAGCAACAGCTTCGACAACCGGTGCCGAACACGCATCAGATCCGCACGGGCGTCCTCGCGAGCACGAACCAAATCTCGCACCGCCTCGACCTCAACGTCGGGCACCGTAACCGCAGTGATCTCATCCAACCGCAGCAACCTGGTCAGATGCGCAGCATCACGAGCATCGGTCTTGACCCGATCCCCGGCCGGGCGGATCAGCTTCGATGGCGCGGCGACCACGCAGTCGATCTGGGCATCCGCTAGAGCTCGTGCCAGACCAAACCCCGTTGGCCCGGCCTCATAGGCCACTCGCACCGGGCCTCGCAACCGGTGCAACCAATCCAAGATCTCACCGTGATCAGGACACAACCGCGCCCGTTCGACTCGACCCGTCTGTCGACGGCATGAGCAACCACCGAAAGCGCGTGCACGTCCAACCCGACACTCGTACCGTTGAAACTCACCGGAGGCCTCCTGATCTGCAACTGTGGCTCTACCCGTGCGAGTGTTCACCCGACACCGGCAACCCACGTCCGATTGCAGCCCGAGGCCTTCGGCCTCGAGTCAGCCTCCATACCGTCTAGACGGTCATTCCCCGCTCAGCAGCCCAATAAGTCCACGGTTCGGTGTGAGCGCATGGGATACCAGTACATCGTGCGGTTCCGACGGCAGTTCGTCCACCACTTCCTCATCGCGCACGATCGCCACCAGAGGCGCGTCCGGATTGCGGTGCGTCAGAGAGCGGTCGTAGAAGCCGCGGCCTCGGCCCAGGCGCACGCCGCGGCGGTCGACCGCGAGCGCGGGCAGCAGCACCAGGTTCGCCTCGGCAAGGGCCGACTCCGGCAGCCAGGGCTGCGCCGGCTCCAGGAGTCCCCAGCGCGCGGTGACCAGCCGGCCGCTTTGGTACTCGCCCCACCGCAACGGCAACGCGGTGTTGTCCGCTCCGGTGCGGGCTACCGGCAACAGCACCCGTCCCGCACGCTGCAGCAACACGTCGAGCATGTCCAGCGATCCGGGCTCGGCTCCCACCGGCACGTAGGCGCAGACGGTGTCGCCGCTGTTGGCCAGCCGATCCAAGTGACCGCAGAGCAGCGACGCCTCGGCGGCCCGCACGTCGTCAGCAACGCGACGGCGGGCCGCTTGCAGCGTCTCGCGCAATGCGGACTTGCTCGTCGTTGCCACGCCCTCAACCATGACAGCCCCGGCTTTCCCGCCGCCACCGCAACTCAAGTGATTCCTAAGGCTATGGTGTGAACGATGTCGCGGCCCCTAGTTCCCATCCCTCGCACGGCGATCGTCCCCGCCGCGGGGCTGGGTACGCGCTTCCTGCCCGCGACCAAAACGGTGCCCAAAGAGCTGCTGCCCGTCGTTGACACTCCGGGCATTGAACTGGTCGCCGCCGAAGCGGCCAGCGCCGGCGCCGAACGCCTGGTGATCGTCACCTCCGAAGGCAAGGACGGCGTCGTCGCGCACTTCGTCGAAGACCTGGTCCTCGAGGGCACGCTGGAGGCGCGGGGCAAGAAGGCGATGCTGGCCAAGGTGCGCCGCGCCCCGGAGCTGATCAAGGTCGAGTCGGTGGTGCAGGCCGAGCCGCTGGGCCTCGGACATGCGATCGGCTGTGTCGAGCCCACCCTGTCCGACGACGAGGACGCCGTGTCGGTGTTGCTGCCCGACGACCTGGTCCTGCCGACCGGAGTACTGGAGACGATGTCGCGGGTGCGGGCGAGCCTGGGTGGGTCGGTGCTGTGCGCCATCGAGGTCACGCCGGAAGAGATCAGCGCTTACGGCGTCTTCGACGTCGAGCCGGTCCCCGACACTGACATTCCCGACGTGCTGAAGGTCAACGGCATGGTCGAGAAACCCAAGCCCGAAGACGCCCCGTCGCTGTTCGCGGCGGCCGGTCGCTACGTCCTGGACCGGGCCATATTCAACGCGTTGCGCCGCATCGACCGCGGCGCCGGCGGGGAAGTGCAGCTGACCGATGCCATCGCGCTGCTGATCTCCGAGGGCCACCCGGTGCATGTCGTCGTACATCGCGGATCCCGACACGACTTGGGAAATCCCGGCGGCTACCTCAAGGCTGCGGTTGACTTTGCATTGGATCGTGACGACTACGGCCCGGAATTGCGGCGGTGGTTGGTGGCGCGATTGGGCCTGACCGAGCGGTAGCCGGAGGTACGACCGGCCCAGTTCGCTCCACATGGCTCGACGGAAAGGCGCGCTGTGCGTTCTGTGGAGGAACAGCAAGCCCGGATATCGGCAGCCGCGGTAGCCCCGAGGCCGATACGTGTTGCCATCGCCGAGGCGCAGGGATTGCTGTGCGCCGAAGAGGTGGTGACCGAGCGTCCGCTGCCCGGTTTCGACCAGGCCGCCATCGACGGCTACGCGGTGCGCAGCGTCGATGTCCTCGGGGTCGGTGACCACAACGGCGCCGAGGTGTTCGGTGACGAGAGCGCCTTCGAGGGCCGTGACGTGGTCACCCTTCCGGTCATGGGCACCATCGACGCCGGTGCCCGCACCCCCAGCAGGCTGCAGCCACGCCAGGCCGCCCGCGTCCAGACCGGCGCCCCGCTGCCGACGCTGGCCGATGCAGTGCTGCCGTTGCGCTGGACCGACGGCGGCATGAACCGGGTGCGGATTCTGCGCGGCGCGCCCTCGGGCGCCTATGTGCGGCGCGTCGGTGACGACGTGCAGCCCGGTGACGTCGCGGTGCGCGCCGGCACCATCATCGGCGCCGCCCAGGTCGGGCTGCTGGCGGCGGTGGGCCGGGAACGGGTTTTGGTGCATCCGCGGCCGCGGCTGTCGGTGATGGCCGTCGGCGGTGAACTGGTCGACATCTCGCGCACCCCCGGCAACGGGCAGGTCTACGACGTCAACTCCTACGCCCTGGCCGCCGCGGGCCGCGATGCGGGCGCCGAGGTGAACCGGGTCGGCATCGTGCCGAACAACCCCACGGAGCTCGGCGAGATCGTGGAAGGTCAGCTGAACCGGGCCGAGGTGGTGGTGATCGCCGGTGGGGTCGGCGGGGCCGCGGCCGAGGCGGTGCGGTCGGTGCTCTCCGAGCTGGGCGACATGGAGGTGGTGCGCGTCGCCATGCACCCCGGGTCCGTGCAGGGGTTCGGGCAGCTGGGCCGCGACCGGGTTCCGACGTTTCTGTTGCCCGCCAATCCGGTGAGCGCGCTGGTGGTGTTCGAGGTCATGGTGCGGCCGTTGATCCGGCTGGCGCTGGGTAAGCGACAGCCGATGCGCCGAATCGTGCAGGCCCGCACGCTGTCGCCGATCACCTCGGTGGCCGGGCGCAAGGGCTATCTGCGCGGTCAGCTGATGCGCGATCAGGAAAGCGGCGAGTACCTGGTGCAGGCGCTCGGGGGAGCGCCCGGGGCGTCGTCGCATCTGCTGGCCACCCTCGCCGAGGCGAACTGTCTGGTGGTCATTCCCAGTGGAGCCGAGCAGATCCGCACCGGTGAAATCGTCGACGTGGCCTTCCTGGCTCAGCACGGTTGAGCGCGACGACAGTTGAACCTGCTGCGCTCCAATGCCCGCCATCCGGGCTGGCCGATGAGTGTCGGGTCGCTGCGAGTGGCGGCCGGGGTGGTGCGCCTGCGTGCGGTGCGGATGCGCGACGGCACGCAGTGGAGCCGGATCCGGCTGGCCGACCGCAAGCACCTGGAGCCCTGGGAGCCCAGCACCGACGGTGACTGGACGATGCGCCACTCGGTGGCCGCCTGGCCGGCGCTGTGTTCGGGGTTGCGGTCCGAAGCGCGCAAGGGCCGCATGCTGCCGTATGTCATCGAGCTCAACGGACAGTTCTGCGGCCAGTTGACCATCGGCAACGTCGTGCACGGGGCGCTGCGCTCGGCATGGATCGGCTATTGGGTGCCCAGTTCGGCCACCGGCCGCGGGGTGGCGACCGCGGCCTTGGCGTTGGGGCTGGACCACTGCTTCGGTCCGGTCATGCTGCATCGCGTCGAGGCGACCGTGCGACCGGAGAACAAGGCCAGCCGCGCGGTGCTGGCAAAGGTCGGCTTCCGCGAAGAGGGGCTGCTGCGCCGCTACCTCGAGGTCGACAAGGCCTGGCGCGACCACCTGTTGGTGGCCCTGACGGTCGAAGAGGTCTACGGGTCGGTGGCCTCGACGCTGGTCCGCGCGGGGCGCGCGCGCTGGCCGTGAGTTCGCGGGTTCGTTTGGCCGGCGAGATTGCCGCTGGGGCTGTGCGGGGCGCCCCAACCGCGACCATGACGGCAATTTCGGCGTTTTGGCGGGGCTTTGGTGGGTCCGTTGGCGGGTCCCTGCGGGCCACCACCACGCCCGGTCGTGAGAAAACCGCAATAAAAGTGTGGCTACCGTGACATATGTGGCGTGTGATGCTTGAACTAGGCAAATTACAGGTGTGTAATTGCGCTGGTCAATATGACCCGGCCGCGCTGGCCCAGGGTGTGCCTCGCGGGGAAAGGAGCAGGTCATGCCAAGCATCCCGCAGTCATTGTTATGGATCTCGCTCGTGGTGCTCTGGCTGTTCGTGCTGGTGCCCATGCTGATCAGCAAACGAGAAGCGGTCCGGCGCACCAGCGATGTGGCGTTGGCGACCCGGGTTCTCAACGGGGAAGCCGGGGCCCGCCTGCTCAAGCGCAGTCGTCCCGCGGCCGGTCATCGCAGCGACCCGGACTGGCAGCCCGACGAGGAGTGGGAGCGCGACGAACCGGTCGACGGTGCCTACGCCGACGCGGACGAAGACCACGAGAACGCCGAGGCGGACACCGACGCGGTGCCGGCCGCCCGTCCCGTGGTCATGGCAATGGCCAAGGTGGACAAGGCGACTGAAGCTGACGAACCCGATTATCTGGACGTCGACGTCATCGAAGACGCCGGTGCGCTGCCTGCTGGGGCCAGTGCCCGGGCCGCCGAGCCCGCGCTGCTCGCCGTCCAGGACACAGAGGCCGACGGCGAGACCGACGCCGAGCCCGTCACCGAGGTTGAGCCCGAGCTCGCCGACGACGAATATGAGTACGTCGAGGACGACTCCGGGCTGGAGCCCGGCGAAGACGAAGACGACGAGCCCGTGCGCTACGCCACCGGGGTCAACCGGCGCAAACGTTTCGACAGCAAGAAGGCGGCGGCAATCAGCGCCCGCAAATACGCCTACCGCAAGAAGGTGCTGTTGGCGATGGCGGTCGTCCTGATCGGCTCGGCTGTCACCGCGTTCGAAGTGACGCCGCTGGCCTGGTGGCTGTGCGGGGCCGCCACCACGGTGACGGTGCTCTACCTGGCGTACCTGCGCCGGCAGACCCGGATCGAGGAGAAGGTGCGTCGGCGCCGGATGCATCGCATGGCGCGGGCGCAGCTGGGCGTGGAGAACGCCCACGACCACGAGTACGACGTGGTGCCGTCGCGGTTGCGGCGGCCGGGCGCGGTGGTGCTGGAGATCGACGACGAGGACCCCATCTTCGAGCACCTCGACGACGCGGCGTCGATGCGCAACTACGGGTGGTCACGCGACTTGGCGCGCGCTGTGGGTCAGTAGGGCGCGCAGTTCGGCCATCGGTGCCGCGACTGGTAGCCTGCTAGCGGTCAGGGGCTATGGCGCAGTTGGTAGCGCGACTCGTTCGCATCGAGTAGGTCAGGGGTTCGAATCCCCTTAGCTCCACAGAGTTTGAGCAGGCCAGGATGTTTATTTGTTCCTACTCTCCGCTATACGTCAAGACTCGCGTCAAGACCGCGGGTAATGTGTGGCTGTGGCAAGCATTCGAGTCCGGCAGCGTAGAGACGGCAGTACCTACACCGCGGTGCTTTATGTGCTTAACGGCAAGCAGACTTCCTCGTCGTTCAACGATCACTCGGAGGCTCTGAGGTTTCAAGAATTGGCCAATCGGACCAGTCCCGCCAAGGCGCTCGAAGTCTGGGCCATCCAGGCGGAAGGTGCCTGCGGGTTCACTGTGGCTACCTGGTGTACGCACTACGTGGACCACCTGACGGGAGTCAACGATGCCACCAGATTGCGGTACCGGCGGTACATAGTTAACGACGTTGCCATCAGCGAGATCGGCTCGCTTCCGCTGTCGGCCTTGACCAACATGGACGTCGCCCGGTGGCTTAATAGCCTCACTGGGGCGGCCAAGACGAAAGCAAATAAGCACGGCTTCCTTGCCGGTGCCCTTAATGCTGCAGTGAGGGCTCGGCACCTGACCGCCAATCCCTGTGATGGCAACAGACTCCCCCGCGAGGAGCCTGCCGAAATGACTTTTCTCACGCACGACGAGTTCAGTCTCTTGAACTCTTGTGTCGGACGGCATTGGCAGCCTCTTGTCGAGTTTCTGGTGGCCAGCGGTGCCCGCTTCGGTGAAGCCACAGCGCTTAAGCCGGGTGATATCGATACGGCCGAAAGTACGGTCCGAATTCAGCGTGCCTGGCGCTATGTGCCCGGCCAGGGTTACCAGCTGGGTCCGCCGAAAACGAGGCGCAGCGTCCGCACAATTGACGTCGCACCCAGTACCCTTTCTAAGCTCAATCTCGACGGAGAATGGCTGTTCACCAATTCAGGAAGGGGCTGGCGCGGGTCGCCTGCTGACCCGGTGCGACCGCAGAACTTCCACACCAACTGCTGGACCCCCGCGTTGGTCAGGGCCGGGAACGCAGGTCTGACGAAGCGTCCCAGACCCCATGACCTGAGGCACACCAACGCCTCCTGGCTGATTCAGGCTGGGGTTCCCCTGACAACCATTCAGCGGCACCTAGGGCACGAATCAATCCAGACTACTTCCGATCGATACGGGCACCTAGATCGTAGTTCATCAAGGGTCGTGGCGGACGTGATTGGCAACGCACTCAAACCGAGGGAATCAAATGAGGCAGAAGAGAAGGGTGCCACGGGCTAACCCCCGTTCAGTCTTCATCTTCGCCCTCGATATATAAGCATTACGCCATTGAGCCGGTAACCTCGCGTTGCTCATTGACTGATGGGTCGCGGGCCCATGTTCCTCTGGCGGGCCCTGGTCAGTGGTGGCGCGGCGCAAAAACCCACTTACGCGAGGAGTGCCATTTCGCGGTGGGCGAACAAGAATTTTTCTGATTAGTTCGAACGGTGCTGACCAGGTCCTTTACTATTCGCGTCAATTTTCTGCCTAATCGGTGAAAAGTCTGTGTCAAGTAACTTTCAAGTGTGTGTCAAATGCTCCCACGTTCTTTCAAGAAATTGGGTTTACCATTTGATCATCTACGAAATTTTTGAACCCAGAGGACTGAGTAATGGAGCCCATGCTGAAAAACCTCCAACAGGCAGCCGCGGAAATACCATGCAGCCCGCGGTGGTTGGCTGATGGTTTGCGGTCTGGCCGGTTCCCTGGTCATAAGATCGGGCGGCGCTGGATGCTATCCGAAGTCGATATATCGACAATAATCGAAGCCTGTTCGGTAAGGCCCGCGGCAATCGTCAAAACCGACGCCACGGTTCGCGCTCCTTCATCTTTGTCGTCTATGACCCAAACCACGCGCCGCCACCTTAAAAAAACATACCACAGGTAAATCCAGTCTCTTGAAAGGGGGCAACACATGGCGACAACTGCAAATGGTTTCGGCAAAATTACTGGATAGATGGTCTCTATGAGGATGATAGAGGTTATTACCGATTCGATCGCCCAATCGATGCGGAAACATTCAGCGCCGCGATTTCAACCCTGGGGCGCAACAAAGGACCAGCGCTGCTATTGGATCTGCATTACGGCCGGACGCTCGATCTTAAAGCCTACCCGGGCGTAGTAGCGGAAGCCTGGTCGTCAGCTGAGTACCCCGAACGAGCTTTAATCCCCCGTAACATCTGGGTACACCTTTTCCGCACCGCGGGATATACCCACGATGGCAAACCGGCTATCCCGCCGGCGATCCAGACCCCCCGTACCAAGCGCAAGGCGCGTGGGGACCTTCTAGAAGAACCTTCACCATGCAGACTCCAAGCGAGTACGTCACCTTAAACTCCATCACAGATAACCCCGACATGGGTGATGAACGAAACTTTTTCCGTTTCAAGGCCGCTGATGACCCGAATGCGTATTTTTCCAATCGAATTAGAATTGCACCTGACCACCGCTACACGGCTGAAGTCTTTTTTGAGAATTCAGCTTCTCCGGGACTGGCTTCGGCGATCGACACACGGGTTCAAGTCCTTCTGCCGTCCACGGTGAAGGGTTCCGCTGCCGGGTCGGCATTCGTGCGAGCATCCAATGCTTCTCCACCGGCGGTCTGGCAGTCTTCGATACTGACACTCCCGGGACCCGACGACGCGGTTGCCATTCGTTTTGTACCTGGCACAGCAATCCTGCATTCCCAGGGAAAATCGAATGGTCGGCAAATCGACATAGGCGAACTGGTCAGTGATTCGGGCGCTCTGGTGGGATGCGATGAATTAGACGGGGTGGTGCCAAGCGAAAGTCGGTGCGAGGGGTGGTTGACTGTGGACTTTGTTACCGATCAACCGCGTTTCACGGTCGGGGCTTGGTTAGCCGCTGCGGGAAGCAGTGAATACGGAGGCAATCGAGACATCAAGCCGGGTGAAACAGTTACCGTAAAAATGACGTATGAAAACACCGGCACGGTCGAACAGGACAATGTGTTGATGACGTTGCTTTCACTTCCACGCTGCGCAACGGTGGTTCCAGGGACGACCTGGTTTGCTGCCGACACCACAGACGGAAAATGGCAGAGGAGCTCGGAAGATATTGGCCCAAATCATCCGCTGAATGTAGGAAATTATAATCCACACGCGAATGTCTATATTAAGTTTGACGTTCAGTTCTGCGACAAAGATCAACTGAGTCAGGAGTATAACCACGACTGGGCCAAAGGAGCCTTATGGACCGAGCCGTATCTCACCGTAGGTGTAAGCACCGAAAACGGATGGAAGACCGCGACCCCATTCGAATTGACTATCCTGGGTCCGAATCAGAAGTGAAAAGCTCATGAGGGAGTGTCGTGGTGATGTTGTTATGGAGTCTCCTCATCGCAAGCGGTGTAGGCGGAATCGTCCTGGTGGGAATCTGGTTGGTTTTCCGCCTCAGCGTGTCGCGGCTTCGCGGACGTACTGCTAAAACCACGACAGAAGAGAAATTGCAAGTCTATACTTTCTTATTGAGCGCAGCCCAATCAGTAATCGCAATCGCTGGAATTGTTATTGGCACATTCTTTGGGGTTTACATTCCTACAAAACTCGATCAAGATAATAGCAGGCGTCAAATGAGAGCAACATGTTTTGCGGCTATTATATCGCTACGCAAAACCATCACTATCGTGAAGCAGGGGTATACAATAGCGCCGCTTGATCGAGATCAACGCTTAGCAGACTGGGAGTCGCTACGAACCGAATTAGACAACGTGTCATTTGGGTGTCATGAAATCTCGTTGGGAGCGCCATCGGCGAACACGAGCCTTCAACAGCTTCGAAAAAGATTTACTGAAGCGGAAAAGGCATCCGAGAGCCCGAATCCTGACATGAGTTACATCAACGGTGTTGCTGATTGGTCACTCAATGCGCTGTCCGAGCTACAGGCAGACCGGTAGCATACAGCACTTCACACGCCAACACTCCGGCAAGGACCGATCGACGCATGGCATTGGCTAAGGTCATCGAATGAAAGACAGAAGCCGGTTAGACGTCGTCGAAGATTCCTTAGTGACCCATTTAGTTCCGCGGCAATAGTGCTTGGTTAGCGGCCACGAAGTGTGCGTCGAACAGCGCTTTGCGCCATGCCCATCAAATATCGGGCCATGCATCCAGAGACGGCGTCTCCAATCCGTCATCGACATCACTGAGCGCCAGCATAAAGCGCCATCCCTGACGCGTTCGAGAGCCCAAACTCGTTCGGCGCATCGAGTGGGGCCAGCATGAAGTCGATCCCGCCCTCGCGCGCTGACCGGCAGTTTTGAGTCGCTGCCTCGGTAGTAAACGGCCCAGGCCGGTCGCTCACCGTAGGTGACAGCGTCGTCGACCTCGTCGAGTTGGAATCCCACGCTGGTAAGCGTGGGGCCCATGACACGGTTCAGGTCGTCAATGGCAGCCACTACCGACCACCCTGATAGACCCACGCGTTTCCGATTCGGGTATATCCACACTTTGCGGCGTTCTCATTTAGATAGTTAATCTCAAGCGCCGAGAAAGATTCCCTTCGCACCCGGGCGACCTCGTCAACACTGCCGAATCTCTCCGGCAAGACGTACTCGATACGAGGAAAATGGTTCTCCATCTGGACGCGAAGGAATTGTTCATTGACTTGCCCACCAAGGTTCTTAATCATTCAGGCCATCAAAGACGAGGAGCCGAATATTCAACTGCCGCCTCTAATCAGCGGTCGGTACCAGGAGCCAATGCCGGAACCGACAGACGGGCAAGTGGAGGCTGACGATAACGCCAAGCACCGGATGCGGGGCACTGAGTCTCATTCGAGACACGCCCGAACCGAATTATTCCATCGACACTCGGACAAGGATGGAGAAGTACATCGCGTTGGCTAGTCCGCCACGGACGTTGCCGTCACGCAGAGGCTGACCGACGAGTTGTCCCGGTTCAGCAAGAAAGTCGGTGCCGACAACGCGGTCACCGTCGCCGTGTAATGTGAAGTTGCCTTCCAACCTCGCGCTATCGACAACATAACTCACTCGAAAAGGGCTGTCGGCTGTCATGTTCACGCCACCCCAGACCTGAATGGGAAACGCGTCGGGCGAGTAAATGAAGCCGTTAAAGGCGACTCTCCTACCCTTGCAGGATGGCAGCGAAATGCGTACGCGGGTGCCCGTCGCGACAGTTTGAGCGCTGTCCGCAGCGTTGTTGTGTATGTAGATCCGCACGACGTACGTCTTATTCGCCTCGACGCGAAGGTTGTTACTCCACAGCTGACTACTGTTGACTTCCCGGCCTCCGAACATATTTCGCTCGTCGCCGCCTAGTTCGGGGCTGAAGCGATTGGAGTTGAACCCCGCCCACGGCAGGAATGTGTCGCGGCCGACCATGGGTCTATCTGGTCCCCACCCAGCGATGTTGCTGGGGGAGTCCGAGCACTGGTCGGCTATGTCTGAGACGGGCTGACCTGGGGACCCGTTTACGGAAGGAAGCTTGGTGGCTGCTAGGGCACGTTCGTTGTCACTGTGATTGATCAGTAGGGCCGTGACAGCGACAACAACACTGATGATTGTGACCAGTGGGCCGAGGACAACACTCAGCCACCAGTGCCATTGCCGCGGTTCGAACTTGTCACGTTTCCCGCGCCCCTCTGATGGTGAAGTTTTGGATTCCCCAGGTGGTACGGAAGTCAAGGGGAATATCACCGGCGGATGACCGGAGGCCGACGCCTGCGGCACTTCATCTTGCAAATGCTCGCGCGCGTTCGACGGCGGTTCGCCGGTGACTAACTGGACTGTGTCCGGTCGGTCAGCGTCGCTTTGGTTGAGCATCCCCGGCTCGTCTTGGGAAGATTTCCACAGCTCTGACTGCGCGTCGCTCCTGTGGGTTTCGGATGGCTCGCTAACCGGCAGTTGGTCAGGATACTCAGCTGGCTTTTCATCACTGGGAGGCGGCTCCGTCATAGCAGAAACTTAACTGAACAGCGCGCTGTTACTGCACGACGAATCGCAGCGGTTACATCGAGTCGTTCAACTCGCACGCGCTCCCGACCGGCATAAATCGACCGTTCGAAACAGCGGGTGTTTTCGTGGGTACGTACATAGCCAATCACCGGCAGCGCCAGATGCCCGGCGGTCGAGGTCGACCCAGACGCTCCTAGATCACCGTCAACGACAGGTTCTCGGTCGTGGCTTCTCAAACGGGGGTAGGGCCTCAGCGGCGGCCGCGAGTTCGAGTTCGGGATCGCAGCTGCTGGTCGCGACTCGCGGCTACCGCCGTCTTGGACTGGTGAACCACACAGACATGGCAATACCAAGCGATCTCCGCGGTTTGATGCCACACGTCTGGCACGCTGCTATGGCCTTCGCCCAAGCCTCGCCGATCCCGGGCTCCCGCGTTTTCGAGCGTCCTCCAAAGAAAAGTGGTTGAACACCCCCACGAAGACCCGTCGGTCCAGGCGGCGATTACGGCACAATTTCTGAGACTCTCGAATGTCGTACCTGCCCATTGCGATTGATCGCTATAGTCCTGGGTTTCCTTCGGCGTCCGGATTCCCTTGGATTGCATGGTCGGCGTCGGCGTCCTCATCCGCCGATTCACCGTCCGGCCGGACGCTTCCTGTGTTCTGCGCCTTAAGGATCTCGCTCATCACGTTAGGGCCGTTGTATTGGGCGGCAATCCTTGTCATGAGGTCTGAGTTCTGCGCCTTAAGGATCTCGCTCATCACGTTAGGGCCGTTGTATTGGGCGGCAATCCTTGTCATGAGGTCTGAGTTCTGTGACTTAAGGATCTCGCTCATCACGTTAGGGCCGTTGTATTGGGCGGCAATCCTTGTCATGAGGTCTGAGTTCTGTGACTTAAGGATCTCGCTCATCACGTTAGGGCCGTTGTATTGGGCGGCAATCCTTGTCATGAGGTCTGCATTGAGCGCCTCAGCAGCGGCCGAGCCAAAACCAACATCCAGTTCTCTGCGTCTGGCGCGTCGCGCCCGCTCTGGATCGTCGGGAAGTGCTTCTGCGCCGTCCACAGTCATGTCCAGAATGGCACCCTCGGGTGATACCGCTACTCGCCCGATCATACGTAGGATTTTTGTGTGTTCGCCACCGAGCCAAGGCGCTCCGGCAATCTCGATGTCGACCTCGGTGTCTACCGCAAATTGTGCTGTCCATCCTTCGTCGCCCCTGCGGGCACCTTCGCTGAACGTCCATCCGTCCTGTTGTTCGTGGGCACCGATGATTTCACCGGCTAGCACCCCGGCAGGTAGCGCAGCTGCGAGAGGATCCAGATAGCGTCCAAGCGACAGGTACATCAGCTTGCCCGCCAATGTGGTCATGTCGATTGCCGCCACCAGTTGGTCGAGATCGGAATCGGCTATAGGGGCGAACTGCGATGCCAGATGTTGTTCCATAAGTTCAGCGCTAACGACGTAATGGACCCTATCGTCGAGTCCCTCGGCGTCGAGTTCGTCCATGAGGTCGTCGGCGAAGTGAATCGGACAGTCCTCTCTTCCTCCGGTGTTCGGTCCGGTCCAGTCGCCAGGCTTGGGCCCGAAGTCGGTGTGATTTTCGCTGATCAGCCAGACCGTGTCCCCTGGGTTTTCTTTGGCCACAGCCAGGACGGTCAACCAGATCAAGGTATCTCGGTATCCATCTTTAGTCTTCCCCTCTTTGTTTCTTGTGAATGGTGTGCGCCCGGCTGAAGCTCGACGTGCGATCTCCATGTGGTGGACGGCGGGCACCGGCTGTATCTCAATGCCTAACTCTTCCAAACGCGCCAGCAACCATTCCTCGTAGCCGTCCGATTCTTGGTTGATGACGGCCACCATCGCGGCTTGTGCATCGGCCAGTCCAAATTGTCCGAGTGGGAGACGGACGAGCCGGTCAATCTCTGCGTGCCAACGTCGCCGAACCACATTTACGGTTTCCATCACGACGACTTCTGGCACGACGATTCGGGTTGCCCAGTCTCCCGCGTTTCTGATCATCGACGACCAGGCGACGCTGTTCAGTCTCGGGGAACTAGCGATGATGTTCGTATCGACGATAAGTATTGTCGTCACAACCGGTATTTTCCTCGCCTGCGCAAGTAATTTTGGTCGATGCAAAGGTGGCGTTGGTGGGCCCGTGCAGGAAGAAGTTTGGCGAACTCCGTGGAGAGGGACGACCCCCGCATCGAGTCAAAGCTGCATCCAGCCGGATCCTTTCGGGGAGAGCACAAACGCCCGCCCTTGCGGGTCTTTACATGCGGTGGTTCGGGCGTCGTCGACGCCGCAGATCACCCCGTCGACGGTGATGGAGTGAAAAGGCGGCAACGTCTTGAATGGGGGTCCATTTGCAGATGCGATTGGTGTGTTGGTCTGTCTCAAGCCGATATCGGTCCTGATCGAGTTGACACCGTTAATTCCGGCGGATGGGTTTGTGGTCGCCGGTGAGATCCCGGGGAAGTTGTTGCCCGTGCAGCCTGCGGCGGGTGGGTCACTGCTGAATTTGCAGGAAATAGCGTCGGGGGTGAGGAAGTAGAACATCGGAATCGGATCGTGCCCTGGCGTCGTGAAGGGAATCTCGTAGTCCTGGATGTTTACTGGCGTGTATGCGCTGAGGTCAGGAAAGTTGAGTGAGTTCGCATGAGAGGCCGGTCGGCATCCTCCAGCGAATAGGCCTGCAAATGCAGCGATGACGCCTACTGTCTCCCGCAAAGCGGTCATTGTCCCCTTCGCCCCTTCCCGATCGCCCGGCGATAATGAACCAAGCACGCCTTGGGTTACCGATTGGCGTTAACCGCGAATTCCTGAACGTTGTACGTCCCGGGCCCAGTCGGAAGTCCGTCAGGGCCCGTAGGGACGTACCATTGGCTGACCAAGACGCGCATGTCGTCGAGAGTGGATCCGGGCACGATGTAGCCACCATAGTTCTGGGGCAAGAAGTTTGGGGCATTCGAGATTCCCGCCTGTGCAACAACTGTCTTCGGAACGCCTGCATCGAAGATCTTCGTCGGGTCGTTCGCGACCCGTATCTCCACGGCCCCGTCTGGGCCGTGGTTGGCGTTGAATCCGGACAATACTGCTCTGCCGTCCACTTCGCGGAAGCTTAGCTCGCCGAACGGGGTGTCGCTAAGAACGGTGCCAGTTTGTCCGGGTGCGCCCCAACTTCCGCTCCCGCTGGGGTTTTGCACATATGGTTGCCAAGTCGAGCGGTCGGTGAAGGTGTCGGGGTCGGCGCGGTAGAGGGTGACGCCGTGGGTGCGGTCGAAGGAGTCGGCCGCGATGTAGACCTTGCCGTCTTTGCCTTGGTAGCCGCTGATTTGGGATTGTCCGCCGTTGGCATAGTTGCCGGGTTGGTATGAGTGGGGGATTTCCGTCCAGCCGATTTCGCCGGGTTTGGCTTCGACGAACCACGTACCGCCAGTCGGTTTGAGGGCGGTGGTGCCAGCGACCATCACATAGGTCTTGCCGTTGACCTGGATGGTGCCTGCGGGCAATGTGTCACCCCTTCCTGGGTATTGGGCGAATAGTTCCTTTCCGCTACCCTCACCGAGGCCGAGTAACTGGGAAAGCTGAACAGGACCCAGCTGCCCCAGCGATTCTGGGCTAGGAACCATCCCCACCGACGGGTAATGATCGGGAACGCCCAGATCTCCCAGCCAGCCTCCTTTCCACCCATCACCACCGATCGCGACCGCTGTGCCGTCTGGAAGCACGATGATCTCTCCTAGATCGACCGCACCGACACCGATCCGGCCGGTGCCTGAGCCGGTACCGGCGATCGGGCCGAGGTTGCGTACCTCCCCGGGTTTCAGGGCGAATGCTCTTCTGACGTTGTAGAGCGCTGCCCCGAAGTTGAGGTCTTTACTGACTGCACTTTCTGCGTCCCGAATCTGGGCGGCGACGTCGTTTTCAGCGGCCCACCATTTGTTCGCTTCGGCTTTGAGTTCGGCCTCGGCCGCTGCGACGGTCTTGGCGTTGGCATCGGCGGTTTCCTTGCTAGTACCTTCGGGTGCGGTGTAGGTGATTGACAAGTCTGCGTTGACTGTGACGCCTGGGTGCGACTCGGCATTGGTGATGATCTGCTTGGCGTTGGCTAACGGCGGCATCAAGTTCGATGCGACCGCCTGACGAATTTGGGCGGCACGGGCATCAACGGTGTCACGGGTGGCCGTGATCGCTCGAAAATCCTGGGCGGCTCGGTTTCGTGCGGCGTCGGCGGTTGCCCCGTCCCATAAGGAACCACCGGGACGATCGACGAGTCGGGTGTAGGTCTCGGCCTGCTGTTCGAGCACGTCTCCAGTGCGGGTCCATCCGTCGATCAGTTCGAGCACCTTGTTCGGATCGGTGTTGAGGACCAACTGCTTAGTTGGTGTCACCGCTGCCCACTACCTGCCAGGTGGTAGAGGCTGCAAAGTGGGGACCTTATTCAGTACCTCTAGCAGCTGGTTGTCGGCGGTGAGGAATCCCGAGCGTGCATAGTCGATCATCTCGGCCATCTTCATGAAACGACCCGCGACCGCCAGTCTCACGATCGGTAATGCCCGGGTCGACATCTCCTGGGCGGCGGCCAGCGACGGCACTGCCCCGGCGTCCACCACTCCGCCAGCCGGAATCTCCTCGGCCACACCGGCCTTGACTTCACCGGCCAACTCGTCGAGTTGCGGCTTCAAGCGACCCAAGGCATCCAGATCGGCTTGCAGGATCTGATCCGTCACACCGATTCCTTCACGAACAGAGTCCTCATAACCTAGCCAGTTTACCGGTCGATATCGCACAAAAATACGGAAACATGCTGGCCGGCCGCCCACAGACGCCGTTAGCCACAGTTACTCTTACCGGGCGGGAATTTTTGGTCGTAAGGCGGCGCGTCAGCGCTTACAGAGAGCGACTGAAGAACCTTTTATGGTGCCTACTTTCAGCGCCCCGCGAGATTGCACACCCTGGGTTATCGGCGGTCTCCGGCCCGCCGAAATGTCACGCAGCAATGCCGAAACCAAAACGCTCGCAACAGTCTTCGGGAAGATCTGCAAACGGATAGCCGCGTCAGCGAACGATGACCTGAGGGCTATCGGCCGCACCGGAATGGTCTATTCGGCGCGTCGCAGGGCCGAAGCCAAGATCATTGACAAAAGCCCACGCGCTGGCGGTGCGCCGCGTCCAATCACGTTGCGTCACTTGCATCGGACGACATACCTGTGGCCGTGGGTTCGATCCCTAGCTTCACCAAGCAGGTCAGCCTCGCCTAGACCGCGGCGTCGAAGCACGCGCACTCCCGCCCGGCCCTATCCGCACGCCAATTCCAGGCGTTCGAGCCGGCGCACGAGCAGGCTCGGTAACCACCGCCCGACGTCGACGGCCTCGATCTGCGAAGTGCGCTCGAGCAGTTGACCGATCACGACCTGCGCCTCCAACCGGGCCAGCGCGGCTCCGACGCAAAAGTGGGCGCCCTTGCCGAAGGTGATATGCCCCTTGCCGCCACGACGGTTCAGTCGAAACTCGTCGGGATCGTCGAAGTGCGACGGATCGCGATTGGCCGCGCCCCACAACAGCAACAGCCGCGAGCCTGCTTCCAGGTCCACCCCGAACAGTGTGGTGTCGCTGACGACGTGCCGGTAATGTCCCCGAAAGGGCGGCTCGAAGCGCAGCACCTCCTCGAGGAATGCCCCGAACAGCTCCGGCTGGTTGCGGACCTGCTGCTGAACCTCGGGCCGGGACGCCAAAAGGTAAGCGGCAGAACCGATCAATGATGCGGTGGACTCGCCACCCGCGCTGAACAGGATGATCATCATCGCCTGAGCGGTTTGTTCGTCCAGCTCGCCCGACGCGCAGGCAGTGGCCAGGTCGCCGAGCAAGTTGTCCTGCGGGTCGCGCGCCGCTTGTTGAAACTGATCGGTGATGTAGGCGGCCAGTTCCATGACGGCCATGCCCGCCGCGTTGAGTTGGTCTTGGCTGACCAGTCCCTCGACCACTTGGGTCGCTGCGTACCCCCATTGCACGAGCCTGTCGATGTCCCTATCCGGGACGCCGATGATCCGCCCGACGATCATCATCGGCAATCGGTTCGCCATGCCGCTCATCCATTCGATGCGCCCGTGCTTCAGCTGCTCGTTCCACAGGCGATCGGCGGTGTCAGCGATGAACGGCTCGAACGCCCGGATCCGCTTGGCTGCCAATTGCGGGAGTATGGCTTTGCGGTGCACCGCATGGGCGGGATCGTCGGCGGTGGCCAGCACGTGGCTCTTTCCACCGAGCCCTTCCATCTCGAATGCGCCCACGGTGCCGCCGGGCTGATACGTCATGGTCGCGGTCAGGTTCGAGGAGAAGTCATGCGGTCGAGCTATGGCATCGCTTACCGCGTCCCAGCTGCACACCGCATAAAACCCCGAATCAGCAATCTGATGCACCGGTGCGGTGTCCAACATCCGCCGGTACAGGGGATAGGGGTCTTGTATGTGCGCATCGTCGAATAACTCGCTGCCAAGGTGCCCAGTGCGCGACGTCACGGGTCCACGCTGAGCGGCGCTGACACGCGCGTCAACCGGTTCGGAAGAAGTTGAAACGCGCACCCTGCCCGTACACCGCCGGCCATCTCATTCCCGCCACGCCCACGTGCAATATCCCTGAAATTTGTTAGTGCTTTTGTCTCACAACTGAGACAAGATGAGCCGTAGATTTGAGAGGAATCGATGGCTCGAGACGATTGGCTGCTGGGTGGCGAGCGGCGGACCGCGGCCGCCGAACGCATCTACGAGGCCGCAACCGATCTCGTCGTGCGCGACGGTCTAGACGCCCTCGACATGGACGCCTTGGCGGCACGAGTGCACTGTTCGCGCGCGACTGTCTACCGTTACGCCGGGGGCAAAGCCCAGATCCGTGACGCGGTTCTGCTGCGCCTGGCGGCGCGCATCGTTGCCTCGGTTCGACGCGCGGTGAGCGACCTCAGCGGCGCGGACCGAGTGGTCAAGGCGATAACGGTGGCGCTGGAGCACATCCGATCGGACCCCATCCGCCGGATGATGATGGGGTTGAGCGCCGGTCGTGATCTGAGTCTGCTTCCGTCGTCCCCGGTACTGGGTCGTCTCGCCGCAGACCTCACCGGCATAACGGAGGACGATGCAGAGGCGGCCGAGTGGATCGTCCGCGTCGTCATGGCACTGGCCTTGTGGCCAATCGGCGACAGCCATAGTGAATACGAGCTGGTGCAGCGCTTTGTTGCACCGGCATTCACCTGACCCACGCCAGGATTCAAGGATGGGTGACCAGATACGTCTCGTTGTCCAACCCTGCGGTCAGTTCCTCGACGTCGAAGGGCCGGTCGAGGCGTGCGTGCAACGCCTTCGGGTCCACCAAGAGACTGATCTCGACCGTCTGACGAGCGAACAGCCGTCCGATGAGCGGATAGATGCGGCGCATGATCGCCCGTTCTGGCGACGTACAACGGGACGCGCAGTAGCCCACATGGCCGATCTCGTCGGTGAGTATTTCGCTGTAGAGCAGTGCGATGCGTGCGGCGACCTCGGGCTCGTCGGCGAACAATTCGCTACCGACCCGACGTAACTCGTCGAACATGATGCAGCCGGCCATCTCCGCGGCTCCGACGAACATGAAACTGAGCCGTTCGGGCAGGAACACGCCCGTCTTGACGAACTGGCGCATCACAAACGGTGGCGGAACCACTTGGAAGGTCAGGTCGAAGATGTCGAGCGCGTACGCCAAAAGCCTTGTGTGATAATGCTCTTCGAGTTCCAGGTACACGTTCTCCGGCGGCAGGTTCTCGTCGCTGTTGCGCCCGTAGGTCTCGCCCAGTCCGACACCGAACCGTTCGGCCTGATTGAGCTTGGCGGTGGCCAGCAGGAACAGCATCTTCTTGTCCAGCCAGGGTTCGGGCTTGCGGCGGCGCAGGTTCCGCAGGAACACCACCCGGTCGGCCGGATGAGCAGAGCGAACCGGGCTGGCTTCCAACTCGGAGAAAAACCGCTCACGGTTGGCCAGCCGGCGGTTGAGCAGATCGGCTTCACCGTCGCGCTGGGCCAGAAAGTCCCGGTAGCCCTCGATACCCGTGCGACTCATCGGATCTCCATTCCCTTGACAATTGTTGTCACATAACGGCTTAACAGCTCGGAATCGTGGGCCCCGGTGGCCAGCAACGCGAACAGGCCGGTCAGGAAGAAGACCGCAAGCTCGGCGGGGTCAGCGTGCGAGGGCACTTGCCCCGCGTCCTGCGCCCGGCTGATCACTCCCACTAAGAACCCGGCGAGCGGGTGCTGGGCCAGTTCGTCCTCGACCGGACGGGTCGAGGAGAAGTGCAATCCGAGCATGTCGCGGAACACCACTGCGCCCAGCCGACGTTCGGCGTCGAGCACGTGCTGTACCACTCGGGACAACACCGACGCCAAGTCGCCCGTGCTGTCGGCGATTTCGCTGATGATCCGGTTCTCTTCGTCCCGCTCCACCTCGACGAGCACGTGCTCCTTGGTCGGGAAGTGGAAGTAGAACGTCCCGCGCACCACGCCCGCCGCGGCAGCGATGGCGCTGACATCCGCGGCGCCGACGCCCCGCCGCGAGATTTCGGCCAGCGCGGCGTCCAACAAGCGTGCCCGCGTTTCCAGTCGCCGCGCCTCCCGCACGCCCCCGGTGGGCGCTGCGACGTGGGCTGACTCCATGCACGCACGGTACGCGCATTCATTGACGGTCGTCAATGACAGTCGTCAGCGACTTCTGCGACGGTTGGCGGACTACCCTGGAGTAGGCGCAACAAGAAAGGCACGCCATGCTCGCAGCTTTCGGATTCGAATCGCTCGGTGTGGTCGTCGGGGACATGTTCTTCGTCGACCCGAGCCCGCTGACCGGTCAGGAAACCCCGGAAAGGGGAGTCCGCCTGGAACTTCGGCTCGTCGATCGGGCCGCGCCCCAGGGGTCGATCTACGCCGGCATTCCGATCACCTTCGCCCGTCCCTGTGGCGGGTCGACCTGTTCGGCAACACGCAAAGCCCACCCGGGACGCTGGACCGCGCCCATCACCACCCCCGGTTCAACGGCTGGGAACCCGGGCCACGCCACTTCGTCGAGGAACTGTCCGCCGATCCGGTGGGCTGGCTGGCGCAGCAACTGGCCGACCCGGCCGCGGTACTGGCCCGAGCGGGCGTCGGTGCCGATGAGGTCACCAAAGCCGACGAGGCCGGACTCGCCGCCGCAGCCCCGGAAATCGTCGCCGCGGTCAAACGGATGCTCGACGGCGTGCGTGACGGCGAATTGGCGCCGGCACCCGCCGAGCCGGTCGCCGCCGCCCGCACCGGCTGGCTTTAATCCAAACCGCTACAGACGCGCGGCCAACGTCGGCTGGCCCGGCCCGGAAAGTTCGCCAAGCGCGGCCGGTCTTCCCGTTATCGCCATCATCAGCGCTTCCCCGGTGCCCTGAACTTCCGGGCCGTCGCCGTGCTGCCAGTCGAGGTCAGTCGCAACAAGCCGTAAGCCTTTGATGCGTCGGCCAGCCCCGAGCCGGGGGTTGCCCGGTAAGGACGGCAGTATTCGTCGCAGGCGTTCGACGGGAATCGTGCGCGGACGGCCGAGCGCGCGCCGGATGTCCTGGTGGTGGATGGTCCCGTCGACCAGGCCGATCATCCCGCCGAAGCCAGCGGTCAGTCCTTGCGGGCGAAGGTGCGCTCGCAGGAACGCGAGCAGGTCGTCAGGCGACAACGAGGCGAACTCCTTGACGCCAACCTCGTTGGCGCGCACCACCCGCCCCTTGGCGAACCGTTTGGCCAAGCCGAACACCCCGAGTTCGTCGTAGCTGACCACATGTGCCACAACGTCTTTCACCGTCCACCCCCGGCACAGGCTGGCGGCGTGCCAGTCCTGCGGCGAAAGTGCGGCAAGGAACTCCGCAAGGTCAGCCCGCTCGTCCTGTGCCAAGTCCAGCAACTCCGCGGTCATCACGACGCCTCCAACAATTCGACGTACCGACGCAGATACAACGGCCAACCCGCATCCCCGTCAACGCCTTTCGCAACGTTCTCCCAACCGCTGCCGTGTCGGTCGATGTGTCGGTGCTCCAACTCGACGCGGGTGGTCGTCTCGGATTCCGCGACGAAACGCACCTCAACCTCGCTCGTCTTGGCCGGATCGGGCTCCAACTGCCACGTCGGACCGATGTCCCAGGAGAACACCACCCGCACGGGTGGCTCGTAAAGCAGCACACGCGACCAGTCGCACCGACTGCCGTCCACACCTTGGTCGTAGATGTGCCCTCCGACGTACGGTTCGAAGACGGTCTTGGCGATCGGCGCCGGCAGCAGGTTGTGCTCGCGAGGCTTGATCGCGTCGAACCTGTCGATGAAGAGTTCGAACGCTCGCTCAACGGGAACGTTGACGGTAATCGTCTTCCGTATTGGTTCGACTCGTGGTGGCACTACCCTTCTCCCTCCTGATCGGCAATCGCCTGAAACGCGCCTAAAGCTCTGTCCCAGAACACATCCAGTTCCGCCCGCAAAGCCGCCAAGCCGTCCGGATCCACTTGGTAGACGCGGCGCGTGCCGGCCGCACGGTCTTGCACCAGGCCCGCGCACTTGAGGACTTTGAGGTGTTGAGAAACAGCGGGCCTACTCACCGGAAGCCCCTCGGCGAGTTCGCCGACCGCCATGGGCCCACCGGCGAGACGCTTGAAGATCGTTCGCCGCGTGCCGTCCGCCAGGGCGGCCCAGGGGTCCGCCGTTTCGTAAGTAGCCACTAACCGTAAGTCTAGACTTACAAAACTCGTCGGTCTAGGGCTCTTCAGTGGTTCGTCGACGGCTCACTGTCGAAGCGGTCAGCTGCCTGGGCGCCGATCGAGAACAACGACGGTGCCAGCGGTTTCGTGGCGTACGTTTTGCTACCGCACGACACCGTCAGCACAATGTCGGGTGCCTGGCCTTCGGCGCGTTCGATTCCATTGGCGAATCGGTGTGCATCCTGCAGCTTCGTGAGGAAGATGGCACTGCCGCCGGGCGGTATGTCGTAGGGAACCTCGTTGCCCTCGATGGGGTCGTCGACGGGCACCAGCGACGTCTTGCCGGGGTCAGCCCGCACCGCCCACCCGGCGATGTGCAACGGCGCTCGCGAGGGATTGACGACCTTGACGCCGACGATGAATTGACCTGGCGGCACCTCCTGCGCCGTCCCGAACAGCGCCTCATGGGTGTCGGTGCCGGCGTCGTTGGTCACCAGACCGTCGGGCGTCAGGAAACCGGCAACGGGTGTCAATCTCGGTCGCGGGCGCTGCCGCCAGAACGTGGCGACTTGCCACGTGAGCGACACCACGGCGAGGACGGTGCCGATGATGCCGAGGACCAAACCCGCGACACTCACCGCGGAACTGCCATGCGTTCGATCATGACCGAGACGGTACTGGTGAAATACTTCTCGAGTCGAAAATCCCTGGCAGGCAGGCACGCAGCTCGAGACGAGGTAGCCGGTGAGTGTTTGGATCGTCAGCAATGTGCCCGCGTGGCTGCTGCTGCTCGCGCTGATCGTCGTCATCGCCGGTGGTGCGGTGCTCATCCAACGGGCGGTCCGGCGCAGATTCCCCAAACTCGCCGACAGCACACACAACGACGTCACCCGTTTCGCCTACGGCGTGGTCGGGTTCGTGTACGCGTTCTTCATCGGGTTCGTCGTCTCGGCGATGTGGAGTCAGATCAACACCGAGGACGGCCAGGCGCGCAACGAGGCCGCCGCGGCGGTGCAACTGGCCAACGACGCCACCGTCTTCGACAAGGCAGACAACCAGCGGGTCCGGCAGGCCCTGCTCGACTACGAGCGCGCAGCCCTCGCGGAGTGGCCCGTCGCCGCCAATGGGCGCTCCTATCCCGACGCGGACAAAGCCATGCAACGTCTTTACGCCACCTACGAATCCATCCAGCCGCAGACCGAGACGCAGAAGACGTTCCTGAATAGGTCGTTCACCAACCTCGACAAGGTGAGTCAGGCGCGTACCGAACGGGTTCTGCAGGCGCAGACCGCCGTCGGTCCGTCCTGGTCGCTGTGGATGGTCATCATGCTCACCAGCGGGCTGGTGCTGGCCTGCTCGGTCATCTACGGCGTCGAGGAACCCCGCATGCACTACGCGATGGTCACCACCGTCGGCGTATTGGTCGCGGCCAACCTGTTTCTGGTCATGGAACTCTCGCATCCCTTCGTCGGTGAGTTGGCGACGACTCCCGAGCCGCTGCGCGACGTCGTCGAAGTTCTCTCCGCGCCCGCGACCTAGCCGGAACACGCTGCCAGCAAAGCCAATCCGGCGCGCAGGCTGATGAAGCGCCAAAAATCACCTGAACATTCGCTAAGACCTGCGCGGCGATGGCGAAACCGTTACCGGCGGCTCTTACTGTGCAGCACATGAGCACCAAGTACTACTTGCAGAAGTTCCCCGCCGAAGCCGTCCAACCGGGCTTCTCGCTGGCCATCCCGCACGACGGTGAATACCAACTCTTCCGGGTCGACTCCACGCAGATGTCGCAGCGCAGTGGCCGGCCGGTGATCATCACGCTCACCGAGGAATCCGCCGACGACGGCCGGGCGCGGGTGGTGGAGTACGAAGCGGGCACGCCGGTGGTGCGGCTGCTCGGCGTTTACCAGGCGGCCTCCTAACCGGTCATGGCTTGGCCGCGGTGACGAACTGCAGCGCGCGCTGGGTCTGCTGATCGATCTCGACCAAGCCTTGCGCAGCGAACAAGTCGACGAAGGCGTGCCGGTCGAACATGGTGAGCCCGATCGCGCGAGCCGTCAGGTTCAGCGCCGTTCGCACGGGCGGGGTTTGCCCGGAGTAACTGGTCAGGATTGCTATCCGGCCACCCGGTCGCAGCACGCGCAGCATTTCCCGGGCCACCCCGAACGGCTCGGGCATCAGATAGAGGGCGCCGAAGCAGCACACGGCATCGAAGGTCTGGTCTCCGAACGGCAACGCGCGCGCGTCGCCGCGGACATAGCAGGTACGTGGTGCACTGTTGTCCGCCACGGCGCGCACCAGCATCGGTTCGGAGATGTCGAACCCCACCGCCAACCCGTCGGCCGACAGCTGCGCGGCCAGCGGCTTGGTGAAATTGCCCGGCCCGCAGGCCACGTCGAGCAACCGGTGCGCGCCGTCCAGACGCAGCGCCGCGGCGGCACGGCGCTGTTCTGCGCCGGTGGTGACGCCGCTGGCCACATAAAAGGATGTCGGCCGCCACAACCGTTCGTAGACCGTCGCGACGAACGGACTGTTCATCGCGCGCTGCGCGAATGTCGGCACCGGCGCACTCGTCGACTCGCCCAACACGTCGAGAAAGCCGTGCCGCAGCACCGCGGGCTGGTTCAGCAGCGCGCGGGTCAGCTCGATCGGATCCGGTTCGGTAGCCATTGCGGCAGGTTAATGCCTGTCCTTGCCGGGGCAGCGGCCGACGCCATACCCTGAGGCGAATCAGACCGCGAACACATAACGGGGGCGGCGGGTCCATGCGAATGCCGGCAACGCGACTCCCAGCAAGGCCGCAGTGGCCGAACTGACCGGCGCACGAGTCGAAGAACTCGCGCGAATGGACATCTTCGCCGGCTGCCCCGTCGAAGACCTGCTGCCGCTGGCGGCCAGCGTCGCGCCGCTGCGGTCCACCGCGGGCCAGGTGCTCATGCAACAGGGTGAGCAGGCGGTGTCGTTCCTGCTCATCTCCTCGGGTCGCGCCGAGATCACGCACGTCGGCGAGGACGGCGTGGTGATCGTCGAGCAAGCCCTACCGGGCACGATCGTCGGAGAGATCGCGCTGCTGCGCAACATCCCGCGCACGGCGACGGTCACCACGATCGAGCCGCTGACCGGGTGGATCGGCGACAACGACGCTCTGGCCCGGATGGTGCACATCCCCGGCATCATGCATCGGCTGCTGCTCACGGTCCGTCAGCGGTTGGCCGCCTTCGTCACGCCGATTCCGGTTCGCCTGCGCGACGGCACCGAATTGACGCTGCGCCCGGTGCTGCCCGGCGACCGCGAACGCACCGTGCACGGGCACGTGCACTTCTCCAGCGAGACCCTCTACCGGCGGTTCATGTCGGCGCGGGTGCCCACCGAGCGGCTCATGCACTACCTCGCCGAGGTCGATTACGTCGACCACTTCGTGTGGGTGATGACCGACCGGGGAGACCCGGTGGCCGACGCGCGCTTCGTCCGCGACGAGGCCGACCCGACGGTGGCCGAGATCGCCTTCACCGTCGCCGACGCCTACCAGCACCGCGGCATCGGAACCTTCCTCATCGACGCCCTGGCCGTGGCCGCGCGCGTCGACGGCGTCGAACGGTTCTCCGCGCGGATGCTTTCGGACAACGCGCCGATGCGCGCCATCATGGATCGGCACGGCGCGGTCTGGCAGCGTGAGGACATCGGCGTGATCACCACCGTCATCGACGTGCCTCGGCAACTGAGCCTCAGTCGTCAGATGACCGACCAGATCCGGCATGCCGCGCGGCAGGTGATGGAGGCGGTCGGCTGACGCGCGGCCAGGGTCCCCGGCCCCGCGCCGGTGCCGTGTTATCAACACTGGGTGCGGCCGTTCTGGATGGCCTTGGTGGCCTTGCCGATCGCCGCATGCGCTCACCCACCCGCACCCGCCCCGGTGCCCACCACGACGTCGACCTCGGTTCGCACCACCACGGTCAGACCCGACAACATCAAACGGGTGTCGCGCGACCTGCCGCCCGGCTATGAGGTGACCAGGGGCATCCCCAGCGGCCTGACACCGCGGGCGGTGTGGAACCTGGACGCCGGCGCGGCGGTGGTCGGCGACAAGCCGCCGCAGTGCGCCACCCTGGCCGACCCGGGCGGCGGACGCGACCAGTCGGCGCAAGGCATCTCCGGCTCCGGCTCAGGCGGAATCGTCGACGCCGTGGTGGTCGCCGTGCCCTCTGGTCCGGTGACCTTGGACCACAAGGTGGTGGCCGACTGCGGCGAGTGGACCATGTCCGACGGACACACGACGGCCAAAGTGAGCCTTCTCGATGCCCCGCACATCGACGACGCGGACACCGTGGGCATGATCGCCGAGATTCGCACCAGCGTCGAATCCGGCGCCCAAATCGATTCGCGCACAGTCACCTTCGTGGCGTACCTGGGCGGCTACTACGCGTTCACCACGGTGACCACCGATCCGGGGTCCATGCTGCCGCCGCTGCCCCCGCAGTTCGCCGCCGACCTGCTGGTCAAAACGGTTGCCACGTTACGCAGCTGAGCACAGGTAGGGTTGCCACGGTGTTGAAGGCGGTGCTCGCGGTCGGATCTGTGTGCCTACTCCTCGGCTGCTCGTCGGGCGCCAAAAGTGCCTCCACCAACGCAGACATCGCCAAGGTCGTCGAGGTGAAGAACAGCTTCGGGCCGGAGTTCAAGGTTACCGACGTCGCGCCCCGGGCCATCGACCCGCAGTTCTTCGCCGCCCGCAAGCTGCCCGAGGGGCTGACCTTCGACCCACCGAACTGCGCCAAGACGGCGGTAGGGCCGGATATGCCCCCGGGCTTGCAGGGCAACATGTCCGCTGTCTCGGCCGAGGGCAACGGCAATCGGTTCGTCGTGATCGCGGTGGAGACTTCACAAGCGTTGCCGTTCAACGAGCCGGGCAAGGACTGCGAGAAGGTGGCGTTCGTCGGCGCCCAACTGCGCGGCGGTCTCGAGGTGATCGACGCCCCGCACATCGACGGCACCCAAACCCAGGGCGTGCACCGGGTGCTGCAGGCGCTCATGGACGGCTCGGCGCGCACCGGGGAGTTGTACGACTACTCCGCGCAATTCGGCGATTTCCAGGTGATCGTCATCGCCAATCCGCTGGTGGTCCCCAATCAGCCTCTGGCCAAAGTCGACACCCAACGCGCCCGCGACCTCCTGGTCAAGGCCGTCGCGGCAATCCGCACCTAACGCACGTCGCGCGGCCGGAACTGAATGCTGATGCGCGGTCCCGCGGATGTAGACGTCTTAGGCACCGAATGCTCCCAGGTGCGCTGGCACGAGCCGCCCATCACCAGCAGATCGCCGTGTGCCATCGGGAAACGCAACGACCGCCCGCCGCCGCGACGCCGCATGGCGAAGGTGCGAGTGGCGCCGAGGCTGACGATGGCCACCATGGTGTCGTGCGAGCTGCTGCGGCCGATGGTGTCGCCGTGCCAGGCGACGCTGTCGGAGCCGTCGCGATAACAGCACAGCCCGACGGTGGTGAACGGCTCGCCCAGCTCGCCGCCGTAGATGTCGTTGAGCCGGCGGCGCAGCCGCGCGATCTTCGGGTGCGGCGGTTCTTCGACGCTGAGGTCGTGGAAACTCACCAGCCGGGGCACGTCGACGACGCGGTCGTACATGTGCCGGCGTTCGGCCCGCCACGGCACGCAGGTCAACAGCTCGTCGAACAGGGTGTCGCAATCGGTCAGCCAGCCCGATCGGATGTCGATGAAGGCGCCGTCACCGAGCTCTCTGCGCTCGTTGTGCTCGAATAGCGAGCCCTGAACCGCTGTCGCCACGACACCCAGTTTATCGCACACCCGTTCGATGAAGCGGGTGCGTTTCAGGCAGCCGCTACGGTTTGAGCTGTGAGTCCTATCCGGTTGAGCACCGATTCCGAGGTGGGCACCTTACGGGTTGCCATCCTGCACCGCCCGGGTGCCGAGCTGCGCCGACTCACCCCTCGCAACAACGACCAGCTGCTGTTCGACGGGTTGCCGTGGGTCTCGCGCGCGCAGGACGAGCACGACCAGTTCGTCGAGCTGCTGCGGTTGCGCGGTGTGGAAGTGTTGCTGCTTTCTGATTTGCTCACCGAGGCGTTGCATCACAGTGGGGCGGCCCGCATGCAGGGCGTCGCGGCGGCGGTGGACGCTCGACGGCTGGGATTGCCGTTGGCGCAAGAGCTTTCGGCGTACCTGCGCGGGTTGGATCCGGTTCGGCTGGCGCAGGTGCTGACCGCGGGTATGACGTTCAACGAACTGCCGCCCGATATTCGCTCAGCGGTGTCGTTGGTGCTGCGCATGCATCACGGGGCCGACTTCGTCATCGAGCCGCTGCCCAACCTGGTGTTCACCCGGGACTCGTCGATCTGGATCGGGCCGCGGGTGGTGATTCCCTCGCTGGCGATGCGGGCGCGGGTGCGTGAGGCGTCGCTGAGTGACCTCATCTACGCCCATCACCCGCGGTTCACCGGAGTGCGGCGGGCCTACGAATCTCGTACGGCCCCGGTCGAGGGTGGTGATGTGTTGCTGCTGGCGCCCGGTGTGCTCGCGGTCGGGGTGGGGGAGCGGACCAGCCCAGCTGGCGCGGAAGCGTTGGCGCGCAGCCTCTTCGACGACAACCTGGCCCAGACCGTGCTGGCCGTGCCGATAGCGCAGCGCCGCGCGCAGATGCATCTGGACACGGTGTGCACGATGGTCGACACCGACACCGTGGTGATGTACGCCAACGTGGTGGAGACGTTGTCCGCGTTCACCATTGCGCGCACCCCGGACGGGGTGACCATCAGTGAAGAGACGCCGTTCCTGGAGGCGGCCGCGCAGGCGATGGGAATCGACAAGCTGCGCGTCATCCATACCGGGCTGGATCCCGTTGTGGCAGAACGCGAACAGTGGGACGACGGGAACAATACGTTGGCCTTGGCGCCCGGTGTGGTCGTGGCGTATGAACGCAACACCCAGACCAATGCGCGACTGCAGGATGCGGGCATCGAAGTACTCACCATCTCCGGGTCTGAGTTGGGGACGGGTCGCGGCGGCCCGCGCTGCATGTCGTGCCCGGTGGCGCGTGATCCGCTGCCCTGACGCCGAGATCGCCGTGGGGGTTGTGCGCCGGAGCTGGTTTACGGCCGTGGCGGCAATCTCGGCGCGCTGCGGCGAGCCAGTGCAGCGCGGGCGCGTTGGATGACGAACATCGGATGGTCTTCTTTGATCACTCTGATGACGTGCCAACCCTGCTGGGCAACCATGTCGCCGCGGCGCAGATCTTTGACATACTGCCGACGGTCGCTGCGATGCTGATCGCCGTCGTATTCCAGCGCCACCTTCGGTCCCTCCCACCCCATATCGAGGAACGCCACGAGATACCCGTCGGTGACTCTGATCTGGGTGACCGGACGCGGCAACCCGGCGTCGATGACGAGAAGCCGCAGCCAGGTCTCTTTCGGCGATTGGGCCCCGCCGTCCATCAGCGACAAGGCACGCCGACATCGCCGTACATTGCGGGCACCCCGGTGGCGCGCGACCACCCCTGCCACATCGCCGGCTGTCAGGCCGGTCGCGGCGGACAGCGCGTCGAGAGTGGCGACGGCCGAGCCGCGGGGAAGGTGACGTGCCAAGTCGAACGCCGTGCGGACCGGATTGGTGACGGGCAGTCCCCCCGAGGTCGACGATTTCTTGCTCGCTGATCCGCTCCCGTCGCACGATGACGCCTGGCGGTGGGTGATGGAACTGGCCGATCAACTCGATGGGGGTGAAGTCATCGACCCACTTCGCGCCGTGCAGTGCGGCGGCCGCGCGGCCCGCGATGACACCGCGCCGGCCCGACCACAACCATGCGGCGCAGACGTTGATCCATAGCGTCCGTGCGGCGTCCTTGGGTAGGTACACGTCGCGGTGGATGCGCCGGTAGTTCCAGCGCAATTGGCCGCGGGTCAGCGCGCCACTTGTCAGTGCTTCGCTCCCGAGGAACACCGTCACGCGCCGATGATGCTGCTAGTGGCGGCCGCTGTGCGTCCAGATTGCCGTGTGGGTTGTGGATAGCGCATCAGGCACAGCCATAGCGGCAATCTCGGCGCAAACGCCGACTCGTCAACGCCAGCTGGGCAACCAGATCTCCATGTTCCAGGTCTGCTGCGAGATCGGCAGCCCGGTGAGCACCGGGAACAACCACGCGAAATTGGTCACCACCAACGCCACGTAGCAGCTCACCAAAATCAGCCCCAGCGTGCGTCGCTCCCGGCCCTGCCGGGGCTGGTGCAAGATGTCGCCCAGGATCAGCGCGATGCCCATCACCAGGAAGGGCGCCATGGTCGCCGCGTAGAAGAAGTACATCTGCCGGTCGATCTCGGCGAACCACGGCAGCCAGCCGGCGCAGTACCCGACCAGCACCACCGCATAGCGCCAGTCGCGTCGCACGAACGCGCGCCATAGCGCATAGATCAACACGGGCACCGCGATCCACCACATCGCCGGGGTGCCCACCAGCATCTCGGCCTTGACGCACGACTGCGCGCCGCAGCCCGACACATTGTTCTGGTCGATCGCGTACAGCACCGGCCGCAACGACATCGGCCAACTCCACGGCTTGGACTCCCACGGGTGGTAGTTGCCGGCCGAGTTGGTCAGGCTCGCATGGAAGTGGAAGGCCTTGGCGGTGTAGTACCACAGCGAGCGGATGGCGTCGGGCAGCGGCACCACCGACTGCGGGCCGATGGTCTGGCCTACCTGGTGGCGGTCGATCGCCGTCTCGGACGCGAACCAGCCCGCATAGCTGGCCAGGTAAACGCCGAACGGGATCAGCATCAGCGCATACGCGGTGGGACCCAGGTCGCGGCGCACCACCCCCAGCCACGGTCGCGGCACCTGATACGCGCGGCGCGCCGCCACGTCGAAGGCCAACGACATGGCGCCGAAGAACACCACGAAATACAGTCCGGACCACTTGGTGCCGCAGGCCAGCCCGAGCAGCACTCCCGCGCCGAACCGCCACCACCGCACTCCCAGTCGCGGCCCCCACACCGTCTCGGCGATGCGGTTCTCCACCGCCGCGATGTGCATCCGCCGGCGAACCTGGTCACGGTCGACGATCAGCGCCCCGAACGCCGCAACGATGAAGAAGGTCAGGAACCCGTCCAACAGGGCCGTCCGCGCGGCCACGAAACTGACGCCGTCACAGATGATCAGCAGCCCGGCGATCGTGCCGACCAAGGTCGAGCGGCTGATCCGCCGCACAATCCGCATCACCAGGGCCACCAGGACCATGCCCAGCAGCGCCCCGGTGAATCGCCAGCCGATCCCGGTGTAGCCGAACAGCGCCTCGCCGGTGGCGATCAGTTGCTTGCCGATGGGTGGGTGCACCACCAGGCCGAACCCCGGGTTGTCTTCGATGCCGTGGTTGTTCAGGACCTGCCAGGCCTGCGGCGCGTAGTGCTTCTCGTCGAAAATCGGGGTGCCGTTGTCGGTCGGTGAGCCCAGATTCAAGAACCGGGTCACCGCGGCCAGCACCGTGATGACCGCTGTCGCGATCCAGCCGCGCAGCCGGTCGGTCGGCCCGAAGTCGGCGACGGGCAGCAGCGGTCCGGGGCTGACGACGGGTACCTCGCGCTGCTCGCCGAGTACGGCGGCTTCTCGAGGCGGGGCGGTCATCTCGTCGATCGTAGGCTGTCCCTCATGACTTCTGGGCGCCTGTTGCTCGCCGCGACCCCTTTGGGTCAGCCGTCGGACGCCTCGCCGCGCCTGCTCGACGCGCTCGCCCGCGCCGACGTGGTGGCCGCCGAGGACACCCGCCGGATCCGGAACCTGGCCAAGACGCTCGACGTCCCGATCGGGGGCCGGGTGGTCAGCCTTTTCGACCGGGTGGAGGCGCTGCGGGTGGGTTCGCTGGTCGAGGCGATATCAGCCGGTGCGACGGTGCTGGTGGTCAGCGATGCCGGCATGCCGGTGATCAGTGACCCGGGCTATCGGCTGGTGGCGGCGTGCGTAGAGGCCGGGCTGGCGGTGACGTGTCTACCCGGGCCCTCGGCAGTGACGACCGCGCTGGTGCTCTCTGGGTTGCCGTCGGAGAAGTTCTGCTTCGAAGGGTTCGCGCCGCGCCGCGGATCGGCGCGCCGAAGCTGGCTGGCTTCGCTGGCCGACGAGCAGCGCACCTGCGTGTTCTTCGAATCGCCGCGTCGCTTGGCGGCATGCCTGCGCGACGCCGTGGCGGAACTCGGCGGCCAACGCCGGGCCGCCGTCTGCCGCGAGTTGACCAAGGTCCACGAAGAAGTGCGGCGCGGGTCGCTCGAGGAACTGTCGGACTGGGCGTCCGGCGGGGTGCTCGGGGAGATCACCGTGGTGCTGGCCGGGGCCATCCCACAAGCCGACGTGCCCTCGCTGGTCGGCGAGGTGGAGAAGCTGGTCGCCGCCGGGATCCGCGTCAAGGACGCCTGCAGCGAGGTGGCGGCGGCCAACGACGGGGTGCGCTCGCGCCAGCTCTACGACGCGGTGTTGCTGGCCCGCCGAGAGGCGGAACTCCCCGCTCCCTGACGGATCAGGTCAGGGGGTGCAGATGGGGATGACCGATCCCGGCAGGCACAGGTGCGGCGCCGGCGGCAGCGGCGGGGGAGCCGGCAGCGCCGGCAACGGCGGCAGACCCGCCGGTAGCGGCGGCAGACCCGCCGGCAGGCTTGTCGGTATGCCGGCTGCGGCCGCCATCGCGGCCACCGTGGCGGGATCGATCCCGGGCAGCGGCGGCAGCCCCGCCGGAACACCGCCGGGCAGCGGCGGCAGCCCCGCCGGAACTCCGCCGGCCAGTGCGGGCAGCACCGCGGCGACGGCGGCGGGATCAACCCCCGGCAGCGCCGGCAGGCCTCCCGGTACACCGCCGGCCAACGCGGGCAGCAACGCCGCCACCATCGCTGGGTTCACGCCCGCCAGCCCCGCCGGGAGACCACCTTGCAGCGCGGGCAGGACGGCCGCCAGCTGTGGCACACCACCGGCCGCCAGGGCCAGCATGTCGGTCGGCGACACACCGGGAAGACCCGGCAGACCGGTTGCGGCCAGCGACGCCAAGCTCGCCGGCGACACTCCCGGCAGCCCCGGAAGGCTCAGACCCGGGACCCCGCCCGCCGACGCCAGACCGATCAGACCGGCCGGCGAGATGCCCGGGATGCTCGGCAGGCCGGGCAGGCTCAGGGCGGGCAGTCCAGCCGCGGGCAGGCCCAGACCGGGCAGCAGCATGTTGCCGATCGTGCTGGCTGTCCCGTTGGCGGCCGGCAGGATTCCCGATTGCTGCAAAGCGTTGTAGGCCAGGACGACATAGGTGACGGCCAGCGCACTGGTGCTCGCGACGCCGGCGACCGTATTGCCGATGCCCAGAACTCCGTTGACGACCGAGTACGCCGTGTTCACCGCGTTCGCGCCGCTGGCCAGGCTGCCGAGGTCAGGCAGGCCGAGGCCGGGGACGCCCAGACCCGGAACTCCGACGCCGGGGATACCGAGACCGGGGATGCCGACGTCCGGTACACCGGGCGCCGGCGCCAACGCCGCGCTGGGCGGACCGGCCGAACCGGCATTGGGCAGCGCGGCGATTCCGGGGCTGGCCGGCCTGGCGGACCCGGTCGCCGGTGGCAGGACGGCCGCGGCCGGCGCCGCGGGCGGCGGCGCGGGATTGGGCTGCGCGGCAGCCCGAGAGATCTGGTCCGGTCCGATCGCCGGGGCTGTGGAGGCGGGCTTGCCCGCTTGCGTCGGGTTCGGCATCAGAACCGAGGAGAGACGATCGCATTGCTGACCTGCGTTGCAGGTCCCGCCGGCGATCCGGGTAGGGGTAGACACCGTCAACGGCGCAACTGCGAGCGCTCCACCCAATACGGCCGCGGCCGCAGCGCCGGCAACAGCGATTCTCATGACGGATCCCCTTGTATCGATTTGACCCACGAACGACATGGATCGATGGCTGGAGTCTAGGCGTCGCCGACTCGTTATGTCGGCGTTATCGGAAACTCCGCCGACCGCTGCGCTGCGGTCAGTTTGCTGACTAACCCACTCGGGTGGCGGCCGCGGGAACCGGCAATCCGACGATTGGGGCGGCCTTGTGCAGGCATTCTGCCCATTCGGCGGCGGGGTCGGAATCGGCGGTGATGCCGCCACCGACACCCAGCACGGCGTTGCCGGCCGCATCGAATTCGACGCTGCGAATAGCCACATTGAGCTCACAACCGGCGATCGGAGACACCAAACCCACTGTGCCGCAGTATATTCCGCGTCGGTGATGTTCCCATTGCGAAATCAGTTGGCGGGCTCGCAGTTTGGGTGTTCCGGTCACCGATGCCGGGGGAAACGCGGCGTCCAGCAACGCCGACGTCGGTGTTTCGACCGGCACCTGCGCGCACACCGTCGACACCAGATGCCACACGCCCGGAGCGCGCCGCACCACCAGCAGCTCGGGCACCGTCACCGACCCGGTGATCGCCACTCGCCCCAGGTCATTGCGGACCAGGTCGACGATCATGATGTTCTCGGCCACCTCCTTGGGGGAGGCCCGCAGCGCCGACGGCCACGCGTCCAGCGGCAGCGTGCCCTTGATCGGGCTGGAGGTGACCTCGGTCCCGCGGCGGCGCAGGAAAAGCTCCGGGGACAGCGAGGCCACGGCGCCCCACTGCCCGGCGACATAGGCGGCCCGGGCCGGCGCGGTGCGGGCGACGCCTTCGACGAAGAAGTCCAGCGGGGAGCCGGTGAGCGTCCCGGTGAACTGGGTGCACACGCACGCCTGGTACACCTCGCCGGCGCGGATGGCTTCCAGGCAGGCCAGCACCCCGGCGCGGTGGGTCTCCTGGTCGGCGGGGGCCCAGTCGATGTGGCAGGTCGGCGCGGACCGGGTCGCAGGGACCGCGGACACGGCGTCGGCCAGCCAGTCCGTCATGGGCGCATCGGTCAGGCTCTCGTACCACCACTGGCCGTTGCGGTCGCGGCGCAGCACGCAATCGGTCCACCCGCCGGCGGCTTCGGGGATGCGATGGGGCCGCCCGTCGGCGCCGGCGTCGGGGTAGGAGAGGTAACCGACCCAGCCGCCGCCCACCGCGCCGGTGTGGGTCTGGTCGGGGCCGCCCGGCCCGACGGCGAAGGCTGCGTCCGGGTGCACCGGCCGCACGGACACGCTGGGGGCGATCACCGCCAGCGACCCGAACCATTCGCCGGTCAGCGCCGCGGGCGGGGGCAGGCGCAGCCGGCGGGCGGCGCGACCGACGGCGCGCAGCACCTGCGGGGCCGCGCCGAGATCGCCGAGCCGGTCGATTCGCACCGCCCTAGCTTGACAGAACCGCGGGCTTTCGCAGCATGAGCCGGCTCAGCCGCGGCTGATCACCCGCGCGTTGGCCAGCGCCGTCAGCTTGTCCGGGTTGCGCGTGACGTAGAAGTTGGTGATCTTGTCGTCGGCGATCTCGAGGGTGATCACACCCTCGAGGTGCTCGCCGAGGTAGAACAACACCGCCGGGGCGCTGTTGCAGGTCACCATCTGCACGCGCAGGCGCCCTTCGGCTTTGCGCATCAGTCCGGCGATGGCCCGAGCCACCCGCAGCGCACCGACCACGGGCTTACGCGCCGCGCTCGCCTTGCCGCCGCTGTCGGCGGTCCAGGTGGCGTCCGGTGCGAGCATCTCCATCAGCGCGTCCACGTCGCCGCTGGCGGCGGTGGCCAGAAACTGCGCGGTGATCTGCGCGTTGCGTTGCGGATCGACGTCGCCGAACCTCTTGCGCCGCGCCTGGACGTGTTCGCGGGCGCGGTGGGCCACCTGTCGCACCGTCGGCACCGGTTTGCCCACCGCCTCGGCGATCTCGCCGTAGTCGAAGCCGAACACCTCGCGCAGCACGAACACCGCCCGCTCGTCCGGGGTCAGCGTTTCCAGCAGTACCAGCATCGCCATCGACACCGATTCGGCCAGAACAACGTCGGCCGAGGCGTCCTGCTCGTCGAGCAGCAACGGCTCGGGCAGCCACGGTCCGACGTACTCCTCGCGGCGGCGGGCGTCGGCCCGCAGCGCGTTGAGCGCCTGTCGAGTGACCAGCTGCGCGAGATAGGACTTGGTATCGCGCACGCCGGCCAGGTCGACGGCCGCCCACCGCAAGTAGCTGTCTTGCAGCACGTCGTCGGCTTCGGTTGTGGAGCCGAGTATTTCGTAGGCGATGGTGAACAACAGCGGGCGCAGCAGGGTGAAACGCTGCGCGTGTTCCTCGGCGACCGAGGTCATCGCACCGCGACCTGTTCGTCGGCCGCCAGCCGCGCGGACCGGTTGCCGCCCTTGAGCCAGAAGTACGACCCGGGCTTGGCCGCCTCCCGGCGGATCGACCACACGGTGCCCTTGCAGATGGCCTCCTTGAGGTTGGAAATGCTGCGTCCGCCCAGTGCCAGATTGATCGGGCTGTCGTCGGTGTGCGAGAGCTGCAGGGTGGCGCGGGTGCGGCCCAGGCTGATGCACTGCCCGACGAAGGCCTGGCTGAGCACCGCGGGCGCCTCTCCGGCGACGCGGCTGAGCACGGTGTTGGCGGCTTGGGCGCCCAGCGGCCCGGCCGCCTGGCAGCTCATGCGCAGCGGCTGGCCCGACGGCGCGGCCGCGTCACCGGCGGCGACGATCCGGTCGTCACTGAGGCTGGTCAGCGTTTCGTCCGTGAGCAGCCGGCCCAGGGCGTCGGTGCGAAGACCGCTGCGCACCGCCAGGTCCGGCACGCCGAAACCGGCCGTCCATACCGTGGCAGCGCTGGGCAGCACGGTGCCGTCGCTGAGCACCACCGAGTCCCAGCGCACCTCGCGCACCGCCAGGGATTCCAGCACCTGCACGCCCAGCTTGCGCAGCGCCTTGGCCACCGAGCGGCGGCCCCGCTGGCTCAACGACGGACCCAGGACGTCGCCGCAGACCAGGGTGACCCGGCGGCCTTGCTCGGCCAGTTCGGATGCCGCCTCGATGCCGGTGAGGCCGCCGCCGACCACGGTGACCGGCGCGTCGGGGCGTTGATCGGCCAGCAGGTAACGCAGCCGTTTGGTGCTCTCCAGGTCCGCCACGGAGTGGGCGTATTCGGCCGCCCCGGGCACCGAGGGCGCGCCTGCGGTGCTGCCGACCGCGTAGATGAGGTAGTCGTAGGTCAGCTGGGTGCCCGAACTGAGCACCACTTTGCGATCAGCGGCGTCGATGCGCTCGACGGTGTCGACGACCAGTTGCACACCCGCGCCGAGCAGCGTGTCGTAGTCGACGGTGGCGGTACCGGTGCCTGCGGCCAACTGGTGCAGGCGGATGCGTTCCACGAAGACCGGGCGGGAGTTGACCAGGGTGATGTCCACGTCGTCGCGCATCCGCAGGTGATTGGCGGCGACGGTGCCGGCGTACCCACCGCCGACCACGACGACGTGGGGCCGGGAGGTGGCCAGCTCGGAAAGGTCAGACATCGGTGTCTCCTGTTCTTGCGGTTGCCAGTTATGCCCTTCAGACACCGCTGAACTGCCAGGCGTGACAATACGGGTGGCGATTGTGAGCTGTCTCACGCTCAATTGCGCCGCGACCGGTCAAGCGCGGTTCGGCAGGAAGACGAAGTTGTTGACGTACACCCCGCGCGCAGCCCAGTCGTCTTGCGCCCCGGCGATGTTCGCCGGGTCCTGGTGGCGGGCGGCGTCGAACTCCTCGACCGGCCGGCGCTCGTCGCCGATGTCGAAGTAGCCGGCGTAACCCAGGTCGCCCAGCAGTGCGGTGATGTCGGCCACGGCGTTGCGATGGTGGCGCTCTTCGGCTTCCACCACGATGGCAGGCCGGTTACGGGTGAGCGTTTCGGTGGCGCCGCGCAGGACGGCGAGCTCGTGACCTTCCACGTCGATCTTGATCAGCCCCACGCCGTCCAGGCGCAGATCGTCCAGACGCCGCACCGCCACCTCGATGGTGGCGACCGATCCGCCGCCGGCATCGCTGAGCACGTTGTCGTTGTCGATCGTGCTGCGGCCCGGGTCGGATTCGTACACCCGCATCGTCGTCACGCCGGGCTGGTCGGACAGCGCCACCGATTCCACGCGCACCGGCGCGCCGACCGCGGTGAACATTGCCGCCAGGTCCCGGGCCTGGGCGGGGCGCGGCTCGAACGCCACCACCGAACGCGAGGCGGACAGCATCGCGATGGAGAATTCGCCCACGTCGGCGCCGATGTCCACCGAGACCCGGTTGGGATCGCACAGCGATCGCACCAATTGCACGTCCGGGCGTGCCTCGCCCAGACGTTGCAGGATGCGGTATTTGCGCCGCCAGAAGAGCTTTGGCGCGACGGCTCTGGCCGCGGGGGCGAGCATTCGTTTGGCCGAGCGGGCGACTGGCATTTGCTGCGCCTCCTATGCGGTTCTGCGGTGCAATTGCGTGTCGCACCGCCTTGCGGCCCCGGCTGCGCGCACGGGCGCATGTTAGTCTCGTCTAACTATCAGTGCGTGACCTGCGCCGGAGAGAGCGGCTTTTAAGTCTGTTCGCTGACTCGGCCAGGAACCATAATTGGGCCGTTGCCCGCTTTGGACACGTGTACACACCGGAGGTCTCCGTTGCCGCGCAGCCTAGACCTCGTCGTGACCTCGGTAGCCACCCAGCTCATGGAGGCCACGGCGTCTACGGCGACCCAGGTCAGCCAACGGGTTCTCGCGCAACTGGTCGAGCAGTTCGACTTGGACGCCAGCTTCTTGCGACATCACGACCACGACATCCGCGCCTCGGTGCTGGTCGCCGAATGGCCGCCGCGGACCGACGTCCCCGATCCGGACCCCCAGGCCGTTGTCCACTTCACCAGCGCTGACCCGGTTCTCGCGCAGTGCGAACACGGCAGGAAGCCGGTCGTGATCCGGCCCGACCAAGGTGGCGCCCGCGCCCTGCAACGGCTGATCGGCGGCACCAAGCAGGCGGCGTCGCCGTCGGTGGCCGCCGCGCCGCTGGTGTCCGGGGAGATGACCACCGGCGTGCTGGGGTTCGTGAAGTTCGGCGCGCGAAAGTGGAAGCAAGAGCAGATCAATACCCTCGAGGCCGTCGCGGCGCTGTTCGCCCAACTGCAAGCGCGTATCGCCGCCGAGGAGAAACTGCGCTACCTCGCCGAGCACGACGACCTGACGGGGTTGTACAACCGCCGGGCGTTGGTCGCGCACCTGTCCGACCGGCTGTCGGCCGGCAACCCCGGGCCCGTCGCGGTGCTCTACATGGACCTCGACCGGCTCAAGTCCATCAACGACTACATGGGCCACACCGCCGGCGACTGGTTCATCCGCGTGTTCGCTCAGCGGCTGCGGGTGTGTGCGGGCAGCCAGAGCATGATCGCCCGCCTCGGCGGTGACGAGTTCGTCGTGATTCCCGAGCAGACCATGTCGGCCGCTGCCGCAGAAGCTTTCGCGCGTCGGCTCGGCGCCATGCTGCGGGAGCGACTGGCCATCGGCGGTCACCAGATCACTCGCACGGTCAGCATCGGCCTGGCCGTGGGCATGCCGGGGCGCGACAACAGCACCGACCTGCTGCGCCGCGCCGACGAGGCGGTGCTCACCGCCAAGCGGGCCGGCGGCAATCAGGTCGCGCTGTCCACCGACGACATGTCGTTGAAGAGCGCCTTCCGCAACGACATCGAACTGCACCTGCAGGGCGACATCGACAGCGAAGCGCTGTTGCTGCACTACCTGCCCGAGGTCGACTTGTGGACCGGGGCGATCGTGGCGGCCGAGGCGCTAGTCCGGTGGCGCCACCCGATCTGGGGGCTGTTGCTGCCGGACTCCTTCATCGGGGTGGCGGAATCGACGAACCTGGCCGGGGAACTCGGCCGGTGGGTGATGCGCGCGGCCTGTTCGGAGTTCAGCCGTTGGCGCGCCAACGGCGTCGGTCAGAGCGCGATCCTGCGCATCAATGTGTCACCGGTGCAACTGATTACGCGTGGGTTCGTCCGCAGTGTCGCCGACACCATCGAGGAGTTCGGCATCGACGGCGGATCGGTGTGTCTGGAGGTCACCGAGCGCGCAGTGGTGCACGACATCGAGACCACCCGAAAGACGCTGGCCGAGCTGAAGGAGGTGGGGGTTCAGATCGCGATCGACGACTTCGGCACCGGCTACGCCGTGCTGTCGCATCTGAAGTCCCTTCCCGTCGACATGCTCAAGATCGACACCGGATTCGTGCGCGACCTGGGCACCAACGCCGGCGACCTGGCGATCGTGCGGGCCATCATCGGTCTGGCCGAGGCGTTCGGACTGCAACTGGTCGCCGAAGGTGTCGAAACGCCTACCGCCGCACTGACCTTGATGCAACACGGATGTCATCGGGCGCAGGGATTCCTGTTGTCCCGGCCGGTTCCCGGCAACGCCATGGAGGCGCTGCTGTCCGCTCGCTGGATGCCGATGCCGTTCCTCGCCGACCGCGAGGCGCTGACGCTCGGCGCTATCTGACATTTGAGAATGGTTCGAACGATTAAGAAGAAGGCGCTGGTCCTTGTCGCGTGCGTCGCGTGCATCGTGCTGGTGCTCGCCGCATGCCACAGCAGCCACGACACCGCCGGTCCGCTGACCGCGATGGCCAGTCCGGCGATACCGGCGGCGGCGCAGGAAATCGCCAATCCGCTACGCGGCCAATACGAAGACCTGTTGCAGCCGCTGTTCCCACAGGGTCAGCCGGCTCAGCAACGCTATCCGGCCTGGCCCGCCTCCTACGACGCCAGCGTGCGGGTCTCCTGGCGGCAGTTGCAGCCGACCGATCCGGCCACCTTGCCGCCCGACGCGCCCGACGACCGCAAATACGACTTCAGCGCCATCGACGACACACTGGCCAAGTTGGCCGAACGCGGAATGCGCTTGACGTTGCGGATTTACGCCTTCAACTCCTGCTGCAACGCCTCCTATCCCAACAACACCAACATGGCGATCCCGGACTGGGAGCGGGCGCGTCCGGGCACCAGCACCAGCTATCCGGGGCCGGCGAACGGTCCGTCGGCCGGGGTGACCCAAGTGGTGCCGAATTTCAACGACCCGACTTACCTCGACGACTTCTCGCAGCTGCTGGCCGCGTTGGGTCGCCGCTATGACGGCGACGAACGGCTCAGCGTGTTCGAGTTCTCCGGGTACGGCGACTTCAGCGAAAATCACGTCGCCTATCTGCGCGACGCGCTGGGCGCACCGGGCCCCGGTCCCGACGAAAGCACCGCGGCCCTGGGGTATTACAGCCAGTTCCGCGATCAGAACATCACCACCGCCTCCATTCGGCGCTTGGTCGCCGCCAACGTCGACGCGTTCCCGCACACGCAGCTGGTGGTGACGCCCAACAACCCGGAGATCATGCGCGAACTGCTTGCCGACGACGTGACGAAGAAGTCGGTCGCACCGGTCGGCGTCCGCTCGGATTGTCTGGGCGTTTACTCGCCGCTGCCGACCTGGGCCGAGATCAACACGTCTCACTATGTGCAGACCAGGGATCCGCTGATCGCCGCGCTCCGCCAGCGCCTGGCGGTGGCGCCGGTGATCACCGAGTGGTGCGACTTGCCCAGTGGCACAAGCCCGCAGGACTATTACGAAAAGGGACTTCACGACGTCATCCGGTATCACGTGTCGATGACGTCGAGCGTCAACTTTCCGGACGAGTCGGCGACCTCACCGATGGACCCCAAACTGTACGTGCTGTGGGCGCAGGCCAATGCCACTGCCGGATACCGGTATTCGGTCGAGGCGCGGCCGGGCTCGCAAGCGCTGCAAGACCAAGTGGCGACGATTGCTGTCACCTGGACCAACTACGGCTCGGCCGCCGCGACGGAGAAATGGGCGCCGGGCTACCGACTGGTCAATTTCAGCGGACGAATGGTTCGCACCCTGCCTGCCTCGGTGAACCTCAAGACTCTGGTCGCCGACACCAACGGCGACCGCAGCAGTGAGCAGCCGACACCCGCCTCGGCCACCGAAACGGTTCGAGTGGACCTCAAGGGCTTGCCGCCGGGCCATTACACGTTGCGGGCCGGGGTCGACTGGCAACAGCACAAGCCCAACGGCTCACACCCGGTGAACTACCCGCCCATGCAGCTGGCCCGGGACGGCCGCGATGAATCGGGGTTCTATCCGGTTGCCACGCTTGATGTTCCGCGTGACGCGCAGACGGTCGTCAACAACCGCTGACGTCGTCCGGCGCGCTCACCACCGGGTGCGGTCCAAACCCGCGCCAGCCGCTCATACCAACAGGCCAGCCCGAAGTCCGCGGCGCGCGTGCGCGCGGCGGCGCCCAGGCGGGCCCGCAACGGTCCGTCGTCGACCAGTTCGGTGAGCGCCGCGGCTATTCGGTCGGGGCGACCGGGTGGGACCACCAGGCCGGTCACTCGGTCCGTGATCGCCTCGCCGATGCTGCCCACCAGCGTCGTCACCGGCGCCAGGCCGTGGGCCATCGCCTCCAACAGCGCCAGGGGTAGGCCCTCGTCTCGGCTCGGCAGCAGGAAAACGTGTGCGGCGCAGAGCAGTTCGTCCCGAGCCGCCGGGTCCAACCAGCCGGCCACGTGAATGGTCTCCGACAGCCCGGTGGCGGCCACCGCCGCGCGTACCTCGCTGACCTCCCCGTCACCGGCGAGCGTCACCCGCAGCCGGGCCCGAACGCCGGCGTCGAGGGCGGCGACGGCGCTGATCACGTCGTAGCTGCCCTTGCGTGCGCCGAGCCTGCCCAGGGACACGGCATGAACCCGCTGCGCCGGACGCTGCGCCACCGCGGTGTCCGGGATCGCGACGGCGTTGTGCAGCACGTCGACGCTGTTGGCGGGCAACCGCAGTCGGCTCGCATACTCGGTGACGTGACGCTCGCCCAGCACCAACCACTGATCGGCAAGCAACAGCCGTCGGACCACCCGCTGCGCCAGCGGCCGCAGCCGGTCGAACCAGCCGCCGAAGTCATAACTGTGCGCGTGCACCACGGTGTATACCCCGGCCATCCGTGCGGCCGCCATGGGCAGTGCTTTGCGAATCACACTGCCGCCGTGCGCAAGATGGATGTGCAGCACGTCGGTGTGACCGCGCAGCACCAGCCAGGTGGCGCGCAGCATGCCGGTGACGCCGACGGTGAGCCGATACCACAGCGGGCCCTCGATGTAGGTGGGCACCATGGTGAGGCGAAATCGCCGGTCGGGGTGGGCGGCCATCAACGCGATCACCGTCGCCATGCCACCGCGGCTGGCTGCTGCGGCCGGCGCCGGGCCGACCACGGTCACCCGCAACGGATTTCGCTGTCCGGTCACTGGACCGCCCCGACAGGTGACTCCTCGGGGATCGCCTCATGCTCGTCGCGGTCGACGCGCGACAGCTTGGCGAACGCCAGAGCGGCCCCCAGCGCCATGCCCAGTGTCATGGCGTTGGCCGGGTCTTCGGGCAACGGGTCGATGATGCACATGACCAGTAGCCCGGTGCTGACCGCCGCGGCCGTCTTGGCCGGCTTCGACGCGCTGCGCAGCGCCCGCACCAACGGCGTCAGCGCAAATACCGCAAACGCCGCCATGCCGACGGCGCCGGACTTGGCCAGCCACCACAGATAGAAGTTGTGCGCGTAGGTGGTGCCCAGGGTTTCGGTGAACTCGTCGGGATCGTCTCCGAACGGCAGTTGATAGGCGTAGCCAAGTCCGTGGCCGAACACCGGTGCCTGCGCGATGGCGCTGTTGAGGTGGCCGTCTTCGGCCAGGCGGGCCTGCGTCGACGCGTCCGCGGCCAGTGCGCTGCTCGAAACACCGCCCAGGACACGGTGACTGAACCCGGACACCTGACCCGCCAGCCAGTCACCCGCCGACGAGTCGTGCAACAGGAACAGCGCGCCGGGCACCGTCACCGCCAAGATGCCCGCTCCGGTGATCGCCAAGCGGGCGGCCCGGCGCACGGCGGACCACCCCATGCTGGCGAAGAAGGCGACCACGGCCGCAACGCCGACCGAAATGAGCGTGTTCCGGGAGAACGCCAGCACCGAGATGATCAAGGCGGGCAAGCCCAACCACAGGTACGCAGCGGGCGGGACTCGGCCGACTATCTGGGCGGCCACCAACGCGGTCAGCACCGCGATGGCCGGTATCAGGGCTGAGGTGATCACCCGGTTGGCCGAATCGCCGGTATCCGCTTGCAGGCTTTCCAGCCGACCGGCCAACCGGACGCCGCCCGACGAGCTGAGAACCGCCATACCCGCCGAAAACCACAGCGTCACAGCGATCGCGTGGATGGACAGCTTCACGTAGCTGCCGTAGACGATCGTCAGCGCCAGAACGAACCCGGCGACCATCTCCAGCAGAAACGTCGCCTCGCGCAGCGCGGCCGAGACGGCGTGTCCGGCCGAAATGCCCTGGGCGGCAAAGTAAAGCGTGGTGAAGACGAACATGCCCGGCAACAGATAGTCGGCCATGCGCAGCCGAACGGTGGGCAGGACGAAACAGATCGCCAGAATCAGCACCACGTGTGAGGCGTAGATGGACACCGGCCCGACCACCTTGCCGATGTGCAGACCCTGCGGCAACGCCGCGAACCCGACGAACAGCGCCAACCCGATCATCAGCTCCGGCTTGGCCCAGTACATGATCAAGCAGAACGTCGCGCCGATCAGGGCGATGCCCTGGGTGGTGTTGCGCACCGACAGCACACCGAAGATGAAGCAGGCGAACAGAAACGCAGCCAAAACGGCCGCGCCCAGCACGAGGCGGTGGCGGGTGCGCAGGTATCGAGTCACGCCGGTTTGCTGACCTTCGACCGGTAGGTGCGGGTCGCGGCCTTGGCGTGACGGGCGATTCGCGCGTCGGTCAGCACCGTGCCCACCACGTTCGCGCCGGCGGCGCGCAACGCGGTCAACGCGTCGTTGAGTTCGTCTTCGGTGGTGCGGCCTGCGCGCAGGACCAGCACGGTGGCCGGTACCGCCCCGCCCAGCAGGCCGGAGTCGGCCGTGGCGAGCACCGGCGGACCGTCGACGACCGTTCGGTCGAAGGCGTCCGCCAAATCCTGCAACACCTTGTCCAGCACCTCGGGCAGATAGGCGCTGCACGGCAGGGTCTCCCGACGGGCGGCGCGTGCGGCCAGGATGAACAGCTTGGAAATCGGCGTCGGCTTGACCGCTTCGGTGGCGATGTCGGGGTTGGCCAGCGCGTTGGCCAACCCTTCACCAGAGTCGACCTTCAACAAGCCGGCGATCACCGGTCTGCGGGTGTCGCCCTCGACCAGCAGGACATCTTCGCCGAGTTCGGCGAACGCCCGGGACAGATTCAGCGCGGTGGTGGTGGTGCCCTCACCGCCGAACGGCGCCGTCAGCAGGACTCGGCCGCCACCGGGCCCCATGGCGCGCAACAGCCGGGCGCGCAGTCCGCGGACCGCGTCGTCGAAGGAGATGTCGGTTCCGAACCGCGGTGCGTTGCCGCGCTTTCCGGGCAGCTCCGCCAAGGTGGGCAAGCCCGACAAATGCTCGAGCTTCGCGCGATCGCGCACCGTGCGGTCGGCCGCCTCCCGGGTCAACGCCACACCGGTGCCCAGCAGCAGACCCGCGACCAGGCCCATCGCCATGTTGCGCACCGGCACCGGCTTGACCGGGTGGTCGGGCACACCGGGTTGCTCCACGACTGTCGCGCGCGCCACCGGGGTGGCCGGCGAGGACACCGGCGTGACCGGTTGCGGCGCCTCAGCCGGTGCGTTGGTCGCGTCACCGGCCACCGGTTGGGTGGTCGGTTGGTCCCCGTCTTGAGCCGCGGACGGCACGGAGGAGGGGGCCGGGGTCTGCGGCGCCGGTGCGACCGGCGGCTTAGGCGTGACGCCGAGCGTGCCGACCATCACGGTGAACTCGTCGGCGACCGCTTTGGCCAGCGTCGCAGCGCGATTGGGATCGGTGTCGGTGACGGTGATGGTGAACAGGGTCGATTTCGGCGTGAACTGCACCCGGGTCTGATTGGCCAGCGCGTCCGGGCTGACCGGCAAGTGGTACTGGGCGACCGCGCGTTCGGCTACGGCATGACCACCGGCGATCGCGGCGTAGGAAGACAGCCGCTCCTGCGCGGCCTGTGTGCCCTGATACACCTGGGCCAGGTCGGTCTCCCCGGAGAACGAAATCAGCACGGTGGCCGCAGATTCGTAGCTCTTGGTCTGAAACGCGGTCAGCGCTGCCGCCCCGGCCAGACAGGCCAGCAGCGCACCGACAAAAAGCTTCCAGTGGTGCAGGAGCGTCCGGACAAAGGTGCGGAAATCCATCGGAATGTACCTCTCTAGGCGCCGGGCGGGCGCGTTGTGGTGTGGGCGCGGCCTACGCCGCCCAGCATGGAAGGCGTTCGGACCGCGCAGAAGTCGTGCACGTAGCCCGTCGGCATGGCGAAGGGATGGAATTGGCCCGAGGTCACCATGGACATCTGGTCGCGCTCCACGTCGAACTCCGCTATCGGGCGCAACGCCGTCTCGGTGACGTAGAACAGGTGGTAGCCCAGGTCCTGGATCGAATCAAACACCTCTTGGATGGGCCCGTCGAGGTGACGTTGCTCGATTTCGATCAGCATTGCGGGCCGGCAGCGGCGCAATAGTGAAGCGCCGCCGCGCAGGACGGACAACTCGTGACCCTCGACATCGATCTTGACGAAGTCGACGTTGATGTCGGGCCCTAATTCGTCGTCGAGGCGCACGGTGGGAACTTTCACCTGCCGCACGTCAACCCCTTGCCCGTCGAATCCGTGCGCAAGGCTGGCCTGCGCGGTCACCTGCCGGTTGTGGTGTTGCGGTACGGACAGTTCCGCGTATCCGGCGGCGTCGGAGACGGCCGCCTGCCGGAAGCGGACGCCGGCCCGGGCCGCGGCGAGCCGGCGCAGCATCACCGCGTTGTCCGGGTGCGGCTCGAAACTGTAGACGCGGCCCGGCTTTCCGACGCGGCGTGCCAGGTGATAGGTGAACAGGCCCCAGCTCGCGCCGATGTCGACGGCGGTTGCGCCGGTGGGGGTGAAGTGATCGGCCACCGTAAGGGCGAGATCATGGGGGCGTCGGCGCTGCCACAGCAGTTCGGTGGCCGCGGTCATCGCGGGGCGGCCGAAGTAGCGACCGACGTTTCGCACGGTGACGTATCGTGCCGCCCAGTTGGCCGCATCGCTGTGCAGCAGGCGCTGTTTGGTCGACATGGCTCACCTGACTCTCTGCGCGACGGGCTGGGGTGCGAGCGTTCGGTCGATCACGTCCAGGAGTTGGTTCGCGGTACGGTCGACGCCGTAGCGCCGCTCGTAGTGCCGCGCCGCGGCGCTGCCGTGCCGCGCGGCGGTGGCCGGGTCGGCGAGCACGTCGAAAGCTCGCGCCAGCCCGGCGCTGTTGTCGACATCGACCGGCGGAAACTCCGGGGGCTGGTATTCGGGCAGTCCGCCTTCGGCCGACACGATCGGCATCACGCCCAGTTGCATGGACAGCACCTGCACACCGCTTTGTGATGCGCGGCGGTAATGGGCCACCGATCCCTTTGCCGACCAGATGGTTTCGACGACGTCGGCGTAGCGATAGCTGCCGCTGCGCCACTGCACGTGTTTGGGCAGCTCGCGTTCGCCGATCGGGCCGTCGCCGACGAGTATCAGGTCGTCGCCGCGCCAGCCGCTGCCCGCGACATGCACTTGCCAGGCCCGCAGTACGACGTCGATGTTCTTGTAAGGGTTGAGCCGGCCGATCATCACGAAGTCACGGCGATGGTGCGACGCGGCCGGGGCCGCAACCAGACTCGCGTCCAGGTCGCTGGTCAGCGGCACCACGTGCACCGTCGTCCCGGCCACGTCGCGGCGGGCGGCGACGGCGTTCGCGACGTATCGACTGTAGGTCACGGTGGCTCGCGAGCGGGCTCCCCAGCGGTCGAACACAGCGTGCTCGTAGGCCTGGTGCCGTTCGGCGATGTCGTGGGGCCGGTCATCGTGGATCAGCTGTATCCGGGGCGCGGTGCCGGCCAGGGCGATCCAGCGGGGATCCCGGACCAGTTCGGTGATCACCAGGTGCGGTGAGAAGTTGCGCACCCGGCGCCAGACCTCGAAGGTGGGTGGCCAGGTCGCGGCCGTCCGGAACCGCGGATCGAGCACCAGTTCGAAATCGCGCGCGGGCCCGGACTCGGGGTGCTGATCGGAGGTCACCAACAGCACCTCGACGCCGCGGCGGCGCAACGCCTCCACCTGTACCCGCGCCAGGGGCCGCAACCACGGCGAAAGCCACAGGATGCGAAGCGGATTCATAGTCGCGGTCCGTTCGATCCGGGATCGACCCACCAGCGTCCATCCAGCTGCGGGTACTGCCGCAACACCTCGTCGTAGAGGTCGGGAAGGGTCAGCAGTACCCGATCGGGATCGGCGGCCAGCAGTTCTTCCGGGGAGATGATGCCGACGTCGGTGCCAGGGATCCTGCGTCCCTGCTTGGCCGGTGATGCGTCGGCGACGGCTGTCACCAGGTTCGCGTCCACGCCCGCGATGTTGAACAGCGCGGGCACCCGCGAGCCCGCGCCGTACCCGTACACCCGGCGCCCGTTGTCCGCCTGCGTCACAAGCCACTTGCGCAAGTCGTTGACGTGGGCCTCGACCGAGAGCTGCAGGCGGGCCAGGACAGCGGGATCGGTCACACCGAAGTCCGCTTCGCGTTGCAAGATGTCCTTGGCCTGCTCGTCGGGTTCGACGCTGCCGTGCACCGCGGCCACCAAAAAGGTGCCACCGTACAGATCGAACTCCCACGCCGTGGCCACGCTCATGCCGACCGTGTCGAGCAGGGCGGTCAGCGCGGTCAGCGAATAGTAGGCAAAGTGCCCGTGCCGCAACGCGTTCCACTGGCCTTGGCTGACCATCGTCAGCAGCGACGGAAACTGGATCAGCAACACACCATCGGGGTCGGTCACTTTGGCCCGCAGCTGGAAGCCGCCGCGTTGGTCCGGCTCGTGCATGACGCCGAACGAGTCGAGCACGACATCGGCCACTTCGGCTTCGGAGTATCCGCGTTCGGCCAGCAGCGGCAACCAGGTGCCGCCGTGCGGACTGCCGAATTCGCGGACCGTGTCTCCGCGTAACCAGCCCGCGGCGCAAACACGCCGAACGGCGTCGGCGGCCTGGTCCCGCAAGGCCTGCGGTTCGATACCGCGCGGTTCGGCGGTGTGGGTGTCGTCGCTGGCGAGCTGGGCCAGCCCGCAACGCGTGCACAGGTCCATGGCCAGTGCATGCGCTGATTCGTCCGGGCTCACCGGTTGGGTCAGCAACGGGAAGTTGTCGGCCGCAGGCACGGTGCCCAGGTCGAGTACCCGGTGCAAGTCCGTGCTGTCACACCCTCGGCAGGTACTCATGTCATCACCGCAGCGCCGCACTGCGCGAGTGCAGGCCGGTCGCCATGTGCAGGGTCGGGAGTGGGAAGACCAGCTGGGCGCCCCATTCGGCGACATAGCTGAGTTGTTCGGTCAGTTCGGTTTCCAGGTTCCAGGGCAGCACGAGGATCACGTCGGGACGGTCCTTGGCGATGAGGCCCGGGTCATGGATGGGAATCCGGGCACCCGGCGTGAAGTGGCCGTGCTTGTAGGGATTGCGGTCCACGGTGTACTCGAGTAGGTCGGTGCGGATGCCGCAGTAGTTGAGCAGCGTGTTGCCCTTACCGGGTGCGCCGTAACCGACCACCCGCTTGCCCTCGGCGCGGCACTGCAACAGAAATCGCAGCAGGTCATGTCGGATCGCTTCGGTGCGACTGCGCAATTGTAGATATCCCTCGGGGCGGTGTAGGCCCGCGGCTTCTTCGATGGCGAGCACTTTCGCGACCCGCTCGGTCGGCGCTTGGGCGGACTGCACGGGCCGAGCCCAGATGCGTAGGGACCCGCCATGGGTCGGCAGGAGTTCCACATCGACGACCGCCAGGCCCGCTTGGGCGAGGGCATAGGTCGCGGAGAACAGCGTGTAGTACTGGAAGTGCTCGTGGTAGATGGTGTCGAACTGGCCCAGGCACACCAGGTTCAGCGCATGGTGCACCTCGATGCTCAGCCAGCCGTCGTCGGCCAGCAGGTCACGCAACGAGGACGTGAAGCCCCGCAGGTCGGGGATGTGTGCGTAGACGTTGTTGGCGACCACCAGGTTCGCCGGGCGGTGCTCGCTGCGGATGCGGCGTGCCACGTCGCGGTCCAGGAACTCTGAGACCGTCGGTACACCGCGATCGCGGGCCGCGGCGCCGACGTTCAATGACGGCTCGATGCCCAGGCAGGGGATGCCCTTGGTGACCGCATGCTGCAGCAGATACCCGTCGTTGCTGGCAACTTCGACCATGAACGAATCAGGTCCGAGCCGAAGGCGCGCGGCGGCTTTATCCACGAAGTCCTGCGCGTGCTGCACCCACGTGTCCGAATACGAAGAGTAGTAGGCGTATTCGGTGAACGTGTCCTCGGGCGTGATCAGCGCCGGTATCTGCAGCAGCAGGCAGTCCTGGCACAGCCGCAGGTGCAGCGGGAAGGTCTGTTCGGGCAGGTCGAGTTCGTCAGCGGAAAGGATCTTCTCGCACGGGGGGGTGGCGCCCAGATCCAGGACGCTGAGCATGCGTTCCGAGTCGCACAAGCGGCATTTCATCTGACTCTCGATTCTGTTGTGTTCGAACGGATCCCCGACACCGCACCGATCGCGTCGAGGTAGGCGTCGGCCATCGCCTCCACCGTGTAGTGCGTGCACAGCCGCCGGAAGCCCAGCTGCCCGACAGCGGGCAGCGCCGAGGGCTGGGCCAAGATCTTGGCCAGTCGATCGCGCCAGCCGGACACCGACACCGAATCGACCAGGTACCCGGCGGCACCGAAGTCCAGCATCTCCGGCACGGCGCACACCGCCGAGGCGGCAACGGGAACCGCCCGTGCCATCGCTTCGAGGATCACCAGCGGGAACGCTTCGGAGCGGCTGGGTACGCACAGCAGATCGGCGTCGGCCAGCGCGGGCCCCGGGCCGGCTGACCAGCCGCGCCACTGCACTCGGTCCCTCAGCTCCGGCGGGGTGAGCGCCTCCAGCCGTTGCCGATCCGGCCCGTCACCGAAGACCGAGAGCCGCCAGGGCATTTCGGTGAGCCCGGCCAGGGCTTCGATCAGCAGGTGCGGGTTCTTGTGTTCGACGATCCGGGACAGCATCACCAGGTGCGGCGGCTCGCCCGGCGTCCGGGTCCGCTGCGGCGGCGCACCGTTGACGAGAACACCGTTGGGTGCGGTGAACGGCCGTCCGGCCAGCCGATGCTGGGAAGTCAGCATGTCCCAATGACGCTGTGCCAGCACGATGAAGCCGTCTGCGCGGCGCATGGCCGCCGTCAGCGGACGCGAGTAGATCGGGCGATCCGGCTCCGGCGGCACATGCGCAGCGACCAACCAGCGCCGGTCGCGGGCGCCGGCCCGCCACAAGGTGGCGAACCCGGTCTCGGTGTTGGTGTCGCCGCTGATCAGTACCGCAGGGCCGGCGGGCAGGTCCAGCGCGGGCGCCCACCACGGTTGGCGGACCACCCGCACCCGGTGCGGGATCTCCCTGATCAAGGGGCCGAACCGTTGCATGCAGACCAGGGTCACCGAATAGCCCCGGCGGTCCAATTCGGCGGCCAGCAACGCTTTTTGACGTTCCGCACCGCCGTAGACCAGGCGGTTCGTGGTGATCACGATGGACGGCTTGTCGGTGCGGCGGTCGGCGATGGCGCGCTTGCGTGCCTCCCGCTTGGATCGCTGCACCCGCTCCAACAGCGTGGTGCCGGCCAGGTATACGTCGGCGTGGTGGACGCTGTCCCGGCGTTCCAGCAGCAACGCGATGTTGGCCCGCAACAGGTCACGGTTGCGGCGGCGTTCGGGCGAGGAAACCTCGGCACCGTGGGTGGCGCCCGGTTCCGCGGTGGCTTTGGCTGCCGTCGGGTTACCGTGTTCCACTTCGAGTTCGTCGGCCAGCAGCACCCGCCAGCCCGCCGCACTGGCCCGCTCTTGCCAGTCGGTTTCCTCGCCGTAGAGGAAGAACTCTTCGTCGAAGCCGCCGATCTGATTCCACGCCGCACGGTTGATGGCCAGGCAGATCCCGGCCAGATAGCCTTCGATCGGCTGGGATTCGGCCGGCTGGCTGGCGTACAGGTGCGAAACCGGGGTGCCGCGCAGGGCGTCGGAGTAGCCGGCCGCGGCTACCAGCGCCCGGGTCAGCGTCCGGCGGCGCGTGGCGATGTCCCACCGCTGGGGGCCCGGCGCCCCGTCGTCGCGCACCAGCGGGGACACCGCGGCCACATCGGCTTCGCGCAGCAGCTCCCGGGTACGGGTCAACGGCCCCTGCAGCCGTGCGTCGGCGTTCAGCAGCAGCAAGTCCGTGTCGGCGGGGGTGTGCTCCACCAAGGCGTTGAAGGCAGCGCCGAAGCCGAGATTCACCGAACCCAGCACCCAATGCACATACGGGTAGCGGGCGGCCAGCTTCTCGCGGCCGGGATACTCGTCACCACTGTTCTCGTAGACGTACACCGGCAACTCGGGTGCGTGCTCGGCAAGGCTGGCCAGACACTTTTCCACCAGCTCGTGGCTTTTGTAGGTGACGATGAGTGCGGACAGCGGCCGCTCGGACCGCAGCGGCACCGGGCCGCTGGGTCGCTTCAGATAGGCCCGGTCGAGTTCGGATGTCATGCCGTCACCTGCCTGCCGAAAAGAGACGTCAACGTCGACCACTTGACCGGCCCCACCGCCAGATTGGTGATCAGGTAGGCGCAAGCGGCGGCGCCCAAGGTCAAGACCACCTGGTGACCAGGCAGCAGGAGGGTCACCGCGACACTGACTGCCGTGGGCACCAGCGTCCGCACCACGAACTTCACCGGTGTCCGGTAGTCACATTGCTGCCGCAGCCGCCAGCTGGCGAACACCATGCCCAGCAGTTCGGTGCCCACCAAGGTGATACCGGCTCCGACAGCACCGAACTTGCTGTCCAGCAACAGGTTCAGCGCGACGTTGACCCCCAGTGTCACCACGAACAGCTGGAAGAAGAACCGCTGCTGACCACACGCGAACAAGCCCTGCCCCAGGGTTGCGGTGACGAAGCGCAGTGCCGCGGCGACGAACAGCAGACCCAATGTGGGCGCGCCGCGACCGACGAAATCCTGGTCACCGAACAATTCGATCAGCGGGCCGGCCAGCAGTACCCCGATGACGGCGATGGGAACAGCGAGGAAATACATCAGTTCGACGCAGCGGCGCAGGAACGCGACGAAAGCCGTTGTGTCCCGGGAGAACAACGTGGTCGCCGTGGACAAGGTGGACCGGAGGAAGAACACCGACAGCGCCTCGGTGTTGAACGCGATGGTGTAGGCCAAACCGTAGACGCCGACCTCGGAATGGGTGCTCAGCAGGGACAGGATCACTTCGTCTGCCCGCCAGTACAGGATCCCGACCACCGCCGCGCCCGCCAGCGGCAGGCTTTCCCGGAGCAGATCAAGCGCTTCGCGCGGCGCGAATACCGGCCGCAGCGAGATGTGTCGCGCCGCAGCGGTGCCTTGAATCACCAGTTGCAGGGCCGGTGGAATAAGTTGTGCCACCGCGAACCAGATGACGTCGGCTTCCGTTGCTACCAGCCAGCTGATCATGGCCAGCGACCCGACGCGGCCGGCGACGTCGGACACGGCTACCGCGGTGAATCGGACGGTGGACAAGAACACCGGCTCAAACCGCGTCGCCATGGTCAGCATGAGCAGTTGACCCGACAAAACCACCAACATCACCCGAATGTCGGCGTCCCGGTAGACGAGCAGCCCGGAAACCGCGGCGGCGGTCACCAGCGGAACGCAGTACATCAGGGACAGGCCGCTATTGACGCGGACCAGGCGCTCGATCTGCCCCGTCCCGGACGTGACCCGGCGCACGATCACCGAACTCAAACCCAGGTCGGAGAGGCTGGCCCACATTCCGATGAAGGCGGCCGCGATGGACAACTGGCCGTAGCGTCCCGGGCCCAGATAGCGGGCCGTCATCGCGACCGCGACCACCGAGGCGAGCATTCCCACTGCCCGGCAGAGCAATTGCACCGAGAACGCGTGCGCGATGCGGGACTGCGGCACCGACGGCGAGTCGACCGGGCCCGTCGCGGCCGTGGGTTCGGTGATCCCGGTCATCTAATATGCCCCGTCGCTGGCCAAAACCGCCTTCAGCGTGCGGGCGATGATCACCAAATCCCCTGCCATCGACCAGTTGTCGACGTAGGACAGATCGAGCCGCACCGAGTCCTCCCAGGACAGGTCCGAGCGCCCGCTGACTTGCCACAACCCGGTGATGCCCGGCTTCACCAACAACCGCCGCTTCACCTCACCGTCGTAGTTCTCCACTTCCCGCCGCAACGGCGGCCGGGGCCCGACGACGCTCATGTCCCGCTTCAAGACGTTGATGAATTGCGGCAACTCGTCGACGCTGAACCGGCGCAGTATTCTGCCGACGGGTGTCACCCGCGGATCCCGGTGAATCTTGAACAGCATGCCGCCGGCGCCCTGATTGAGCGGCAGCAGCCGGTCGACCTGCTGATCTGCGCCGACCACCATGGTCCGGAACTTGAGCATGGTGAAGGGCTCGCCGTCCAGGCCGATGCGTTCGGCGCGGTAGAACACCGGGCCTTTGCTGGTCAGCTTGATCCACAGGGCGGCGGCCAGCAGCAGCGGGGACGTCAGGACGAGCGCGGCCAGCGCAAAACAGAAGTCGAAGGCCCGCTTCTGAAAGCGTTGCGCCCCTTCGTATTGCGGTTTTTCGACATGCAACAGCGGAAATCCGGCGATGGGGCGCACGGTCAGCCGGGCGCCGGCGACATCCATGACGCCGGGGGACACCACCAGATCGACATCCATCGTCTCGAGCTGCCACATCAGCCCTCGGATGTCCTGCACCCCGAAGTGCTCGCTGCGGGTGACCGCCACGGTGTCGGCGCCACACGCTGCAATCGCGGCTACCGCCGCGTTCTCGTCACCCAGGATGGGGATGTCTTGTCCTGCCACGGTAAGTATTTCGCCGCGAGGCGGGCCGTACCCGGGAATGCAGACGGCGACGACGACGTAGCCGTCCTTCGGGTTGCGGATGAGTTCCTGGGCGAGATTGGAGACTCCGCGCCGGTCACCGACCGCCAACACCATGGTCTGGTATTGGCCGCGAGCACGCATCCGCCACACCTGCTTGCGCCACAAGTGGCGGCTGACCAGCAAACCGCAGGTGCCGACGGGCAGTGCCACCGCCAGATAGCCGCGGGCCAAGTCGATCTTGGCGAGCAGGGTGACCATCGCGATGACCCCGAAGGTGGAAAAGGAGGCGCTGGCGATGCGCCGGTACTCGTCGATGCCGGTGCCGATGATGCGCGTCGATCGGGTGTGGAAAATCGAGATCGACGAAAGCCACAGCAGCGCAAACAGACACGAGAACAGCGTCATGACCGGACCCGGGTATCCCGACGTGGTCGGCTCGTCACCGAATCGGACGTATTGCGCCAGCGTCACCGCAGCACACACGATCACCGAATCGGTGAGCAGTAAGCGCCGCGAGTACCGTTGCTGCCAACGGGAATTGACGTTGAGCTGCGGTATCCCCGGCGGATGCGGGGTAAGCACCATCGGCCCACTCTGCGGGCCCTGCGGTGTACCGTCTTCGGCGCGAAGTGTGGTCGTCATGCCGGCCGCCCCGCAGCACCGGAAGTTTCGAGGTGACCCCGCGCGGTGCCGGCGTAGTAGACGCCCGGATAACAGATCAGTTGGGCGCGACCGGCACGCAAGAATGCCACCGGACCCTGCACCAGGTACCGGCGGGCCAGGCGCCGCGGCTCGTGCGTCAGGCGGTAGAGCCATTCCAGCCCAACGCGCTGCATCCACTGAGGCGCGCGGCGCGTCTTGCCCGCCAGGAAGTCGATCGCGCCGCCACAGGGCAGGAACACCTGCGCGCCCGTCGCGTATCCGTGCTGGTCGACCCACTGCTCCTGGCGTGGCTTGCCGAGACTGACGATGAGGACGTCGGTGTGCGCGGCGCGGATCGCCGAGACGAGGGTATCAGCACGCGATTCCAGGTCCGATGGACTCGGCGCCCACATCCCGGAGACCACCAGCGCGGGAAAGCGGTGTGGCAGTTCGGTACTGAGCAACGCGTGAGTCTCGACGCTGCCGCCCAGGAAACCGACCCGATAACCGCGCTGTTCGGCCAGCGCCAAGACGGCCGGCAGCAGGTCGGCACCGGTGACCCGGGGCCAGGGCTTGGCCGTCAACAGCTGGCCCCGCCAGGCGATGGGCATGCCGTCGGCCAGCAACAGCCACTCCAACTGGCCGTTCGGCGCCGCGCTCACCGACCGGAAATGATGCAGGTGGTCGAGGTTCACCGAACCGACGGCCAATCCGTGCGAAGACTGTGTCGCCAGCCGGGATTCGATGATCGACAGCACTTCGTCGGTTTCGCAGCGTTCGACGATGCTCCCACTGACGACCATGCGCACCGCGCTGGTGGGTACCGTGTGCTGGGTCATTTCGACCTACCCCGTGCGCTTCTCGCGCGGGCGGCTCATGGCTGGGCGCTTTCGGCTGCGGTCAAGCCCGAATCCAACAGCGGCCAGCTGGCGTCCTTCTCCGAGATGACCGTGACCGGTAGCGGCCAGGCGATGCCGAATTCCGGTTCGTTCCAACGGAAGTTCTGCTCACTGTCCGGAACGTAGGGACCGCTGATCTGATACAGCACCTCGGTGTCGTCGGTCAGGGTCTGAAACCCGTGCGCGATGTAGGGAGGGATGAACAATCCGCGGTGGTTCTCCGCACTCAGTTCCACCATCACATGCTTGCCGTAGGTGGGTGACTCCGGGCGGACATCGACGGCGACGTCGGCGATCGCGCCGCGGATGCAGCGCACCAACTTGGCCTCCGCATGCGGCGGAAGTTGCCGGTGTAGACCGCGCACCGTGCCCCGCGTGTGGTTCATGCAGATACTGGTCTGCGACACATCAGAGATCAGTCCGCGCTCGCTGAATTCGTCGGCGCAGAAGATGCGGGAGAAGAAGCCGCGGTGGTCCCGGTGCGGTTCGATGTCGATGATCGTCACGCCGGCGATGTTGGTGGGTGTGTACTTCATACCGATCCTCTCCAGCGGCCCCGCGCGGAGAAGGGGTCAAGCACTGCTTTCTCCAAAACAAATGCCTCGGCGTAGTGGGCGCGGCTTTGCACCCCTCGCACCCGCATCAGGCCGAGGAAAGATTCCTCGTCGAACCAGTCCCGTCCCGCCTGGGAGGGATAGCACTGGCCCAGCAGTCTGGCCTTGCGGTATGCCGCTTCCTTCGAAACCGGCACGTAGACAGAAGTATTGGGTAGGTCGGACTCCCACTTGAGGATTTCGTAACCCAGGACGAGGTGCGCACGGAACTCGGTCGGAATGAGCTCGGCGATCAGGCGGTGATCCTGGTGGTAGTCGTTGCGCTGGGGACCGAGCACCAAACCCGGCTCGCACTCGCGACGGAACGCGGCGAGTCGTTGCTTCACCGCTCCCCAGTGCTCGGGCAGGCGGCTATCAGGCAGGTCGGCGACCGTGAGCCGAACGTCGGTGCGGGGCAGGAACGTGGCGAACGCGTTCTTCTCCTCGGGTTCCCGCTCGCTGCCGGCGCCGGTCAAGACCAGCGCGTGCACAACAAGATTCGGATTGCTCCGGGCCATCTCCATCAACATGGCGCCGGCACCGATGAGGATGTCGTCACAATGGGCACCGATGGCCGCAACCGAATCGATGCGGGACGCGAACTCCATCATGCCGACCGACCCGTGGCTTGAGCCGTCTCCCAGACCGCCCAGGGACGGATGCCCCGGTTGTAGTCGGCGTCGAGTTCGGCGCGTTCCTTGAAGGTGTCGGCCGGTTTCCAGAAGCCGTCGTGTTCGTAGCCCAGCAGGCGCCCGGTTCCGGCCAGCGTCATGCAGGCATCGCCCACCAGGTCACCGTTTTCGGGAATCAGGTCGATGACTTCCTGGCTGAGCACGAAGTAGCCACCGTTCACCCAGATCGGGAACTTGGCGATCGGCGCGATCTCCTTGATGTCACCGCCGGTGCTGACATCGACGCAGTGAAATGACGACTGCGGTGGCACGACGAGCATGGACGCCGCGGCGCCCTGAGCGTGGAACCGCTCGATCATCGTGTCCAGGGGCGCGTCGGTCAGCACGTCGGCATAGTTGGCCAGGAAGTACGGGTCGTCGCCCAGGTGGTTGCGCACCCGCCGCAGCCGTTCGCCGATCGGTGACTCCAAGCCGGTGTCGACGAAAGTGATGGTCCACTCCGACATGTCCGAGTCGAGTAACTCGACGTGACCGCCGCGCATGACGAAGTTGTTCGACTCCGTCTCCCGATAGTTGAGGAAGAAGTCCTTGATCATCCCCTGGCCATAACCCAGGCACAGGATGAACTCGGTGTGCCCGTAGTGGGCGTAGTACCGCATGACGTGCCACAGCAGCGGCCGGGGCCCGACCATTTGCAGCGGCTTGGGCACCAGGTCCCCATCCGCGCTGCGCATTCGCATGCCGTAGCCGCCGCAGAAGAGTACGACCTTCATGACCGGGCACCCCTCGAAGCCCGGGCTGAGCCTGTCGTGCGCAACCCCTCCATAATCGGTTCCCCTTCTATCGGCAATAAAGCGTACTTACTGAATGAATCAAACGTTCTGCTATAACGATTGGTATGTTGCGTCATGCCACGGATCCCCCTTCGTCGCTTCCGGTAGGCGCTTAGAAGTCCCCGTAGCCGGCCGACGGCGGCTGAGCCATCACCGTCGGCACCAGGCCGTACCGCGGACCGGGCGCAGGTCCGGACGCTGCGGCCGTGCGCGGCAGCCCGCCCAGCAGACTTGGCGGCACGGTTCCCACGCCGCCGTTGAGACTGCCGCCGGGCAGCGCCGAGCTGAGGGCGCCGAAGTGCGAGGTCGGGATCACGCTGGTCCAGGTAGCAGGCACGGACAGTGAGCCGAGCCGGGCGGCTTGTCCCAGGCTGCTCAACACCCCGCCGCCGAGTCCTTCGGTCGCGGCTTCGGCGGCTCCGGCCGCGTCTGCGGCCACACCGGCCACGTCTGCCGTCACCTGCTGGGCTGCGGTGCTGGCCATACCCTGCAGGCTCTGGGCGATGCTGAGCAATCCGGACAGCCCATAGATCGGCGTGGTGCTCAACATGATCAGGTTCGCCATGTCGGTGGTGGAGCCGGTGGGCAGCGTGCCCAGCCCGGAGGGCAGCGGGCTGGCGCTGGCGGCCGTCGGCGTAGCCATGTTCTGCAGGGCCGTGGGCACCGAGTTGACCAGCGATGCCAGCGTGGTTTGCGTCGCCCCCGATTCACCCGTCGCTTCGGAGACCGCGGTGGCTTGAGCGGCCACCGCCGCCGGTTCGGTGACCTGCGGCGGAGCCTCGAACGGCGTCAGCGTCGACGCCGCCGAAGAGCTGCCGGCGTAGCCGAACATGGCGGCGGCGTCCTGGGCCCACATCTCGCTGTAATGGGCTTCGGTGGCGGCGATGGCCGGGGAGTTCTGACCGAAGAAGTTGGTTGCGACCAGCAATGACAGCAAGGTCCGGTTGGCCGTGACGACCAGCGGTGGCACGGTCGCGGCGTAGGCGGTCTCGTATGCCGCCACCGCGGCCTTGGCCTGGGCGGCGGCCTGCTCGGCCTGTTCGGCCGTCGCCCTCATCCACGCGGCATACGGCGTGGCCGCCGCCGCTGCGGAGATCGCGGCCGACCCGAGCCAGGGCCCGCTGGTCAAGCTGGCGATCGCCGACGAATACGCCGAGGCCGCTGCGTGCAATTCGGTGGCCAACTCATCCCAGGCCGCCGACGCGGTCAGCAACGGTTCTGCGCCCGCGCCGGTGTACATCCGCGCCGAGTTGATCTCCGGTGGTAACGCCCCAAAATCCATGGTTCCAGCCCCCCGTCGCCTCGGTCGCCGTTACATCGCCCCTGCGGCGTTGGCCGCTTCGGTGGCGGCGTAGGACCCGGCGCTGACCCGCATGACGTCGACGAACATCTGGTGAATCGCCGCTGCTTGGGCGCTCACCGCCGCATACATCTGGCCGTGGGCAGCGAACTGCATGGCGGTCAGTGCGGACACTTCGTCCGCTGCGGCGGGCGCCAGGGCGGTGGTGGGAACTGCCGCGGCGGCGTTTCCCGCCTCGACGTTGCAGCCGATGCCCTGCAAGGTGTTGGCCGAGGCGGCGAGCACCTCCGGTTGTGCAGTCACGAACGACATGTGCTTCCCCCTAGACCCGACAGACGACGATCACGTACAAACTGCCAATCACACGAAGAGGAGTATTACATACTTTTGGCATGTGCACCATGCTGGAAGCTAAACGAGAGTATCGTCACATCCCACTCTTGAGCTTGAGCGTGGAAGTGCTGCACATCGTCTACGGACTGATAACCTCAGAAACGGCGCAAATGCCACCTGAGAAGCGCCGGTGAGGGCTCATGATGTAACGAATTGGCCGCCCTGCTCGAGGAAGGCATCGCGAACGTGACAGCGATCAGCCCGACAAGTCGAAGTGTCGATCTTCGGTTGCGGCAGCCATGAGTCCTTCGGATCCGACCAGCACCGACTCGGCCGACGGCCGAGCCGATACCACCCGGCGGCACATTCTCCGTGCTGCGGCGCACCAGTTCGCCCGCCACGCCTACCACGACGTCGGCCTGGACGACATCTTGGCGGAAGCCCAACTGACCAAGGGCGCGATGTACTTCCACTTCCGTTCCAAGCATGCGTTGGCGGTGGCGATCATCGAGCAACACACCGCCGATGCGGGCGTGGCGGTCAAGGAGCTGCTGGCCAGGCAGCTTTCCGGGCTGGAAACCTTGATCGACTTCTGTTACCTGATCGCCCTGCGGGAAGCGACGCACGACGTGGCCCGGGCCGCGATGCATCTGCTCGGGACGGTCGGCCGCACCGAAGGGCTGCAGCGGACCCTGCTGGACGGGTGGGTCGAGGGGCTGGCGTATGTCGCCCGACGGGCTATCGACGAAGGCGACATCGCCGAACGCTGTGACCCCGAGGACGTCGGGCGCTTGATCGTGTCGATGTACATGGGTCTGCGGCAAACCAGCGAACTGGACAAACCCGAGCAGTTCCTGCTCGATCTGGAGAAGAACTGGGTGCTGGTGCTGGCCGGGATCTTGCAACCCGACCGCATCGATTACTTCCAGCAGTTCATCAGGCGGCGCACGGCACTGGCCATCCGCACCACGTCGACAGCCATCCCGGACTGACCGGGCCCGGCGGGCGACGGTCGCGGGCGTTCCTCCTGCGGCTGTTAGGCTTTACCGGCTGACCAGGAATTATGAGCGCGGGCTGGTCACCTGCGCGGCTCGGAAGCAGTGCGGAGGAACGTAAGCGATGGCGCGCCAGGTCCGATCTGAGGCAACCCGGCGGAAGATCCTGGACGCGGCGGTCGACGTATTCAGCGAAGTCGGCTACGCCGCCGCGGCGTGGGGCACCATCATCGAGCGCACGGGTATGACCAAGGGCGCGCTCTACCATCACTTTGATTCCAAGGAAGCGCTGGCCTCCGACATCATCAACGAAGGCGCCGACGTCATGCTGCGAGCGTTTCGCAACGTGTGTGTGTCGGCCTCGCCCGCGCTCGAGAACATGATTCACGGCACCTTCGCCTTCGCCAGCGTGCTCAACTCGGACAAGACCGTGCGGGCGGCCGAGCAACTGGCCGCTGCGCTGAGCGGCTTCAACGAAGCGGCCGCGCGATCCAGTGTCAGCTGCGTGGGGGAGATGGCAGCCGAGGCCCGCCGGGCGATCGCCGAGGGAGATCTGCGCGACGATGTCGATCCCGAAGTGCTCAGCGAGTCGATCATCGGCGCGTTGTTCGGCACGCGGTTACTGCTGACGGCGATGTCCGGGGCGCCGGGCAGCGAGATCCAGAATCAGGACCTCAGCGGCCGATTACTGCAGTTGTGGACGCTGCTGCTACCCGGCATCGTGACCGAGGCGTCCTTGCCGTACTTCCGGCAATTTCTGGCCCGGGAAGCGATGCGCCACGCCCGGCCGGCCGCGCCGACCGGCTAGGCCTGGGCGATCGCGGCGCTCGGCCGACTGTCCCTGACGATCCGGGCCGGAATGCCCGCGACCTCGACATCGTCGGGAACCGACTTGACCACGATGGCGCCCGCGCGGATCCCGACTCGGCTGCCGACGTCGGCACCGAGCACCATGGCGCCCGGGTAGATATAGACGTCGTCGCCGATGCTCGGATATTGACCGGGGCGTCCTTCCCCGATCGACACATGCTGGTGGATGCGGCAATTGGCGCCGATGCGGGCGCGGTAGTGCACGTGGACGGGGCCGACGTGGGCGATCGACAGCCCCGGTCCGAAGACGTTGCGCGGAATGACATAGCCGAGTCGCTCGCCCAGAAACTTGGTCCGCAGCTGCAGATAACCAGCAACCAGGCGCCCGGCCGGGGTGCGGGCCGCATTCGTCCAATACTCCGACTTGCGCAACAGGCGCTGGAAATACATGGGCCGCTGGGTGACTCGGTAGCGGTGGCGCCAGCGATCCAGCCCCTGGGCTCGCAGGTCCGCCGCCAGATATGCCGCCAGGTCTTCGCGAGTCTTGATCACCAAGCGATCGTACTATTTGTGCGTTATGTGCGCTGAATCGATACTAAAAGTCTGAACTGCTTGAAAGCGCGGATCAGCGTTCGTCTTCCCACAACTGTTCGGTCAGGTCTTGGAAGGCCGCCAGGGCGAAGTTGTCGTCGGCGCGCATTACGGCCGATCTGCTCATCAGCGCCCGCACCACCGAGCCGTCTTTGTGGGACAGCTCCACGACCATGTTCGCCAGCGCATGGACGAAGGACAGCAGCGACGATTCCGAGTCCGGTGTCTGGTGGAAGATTTCCTCGAACCGCAGCGACAACACTTCTTCCGGCTCGCACCCGACCATCTGGGCAAAAGCGGTGTTGGTGAACAAGATGCTGCCGTCGTGCCCGATGGCCAGCACAGGGACCGGGATGCGTTCCAGCACAACCAGTGCCGGCAACTGCTTGAGGGTGGTCATCGGCGATTGGGTCAGTTGCCGGTTCCGTCGTCGGTCCACCAGCCGATTATGTCCTATGGCAGAAGATATGCCAGCTTTGCTGGTCGTTAGCGCCGCTGCGGGGGTGCGCAGCGCGCCGTCGCTGACCTGCGCGGCTGCGGCGGCGCCGGGCGAAGGCGCTTCGAATTCCATTGCCAATTCAGACGATTGAGCTTACTCAGGTACCTGGTACCGCGGGAAAACCCCGGTGGGCGGCGGCAGCGCGGTTCCCGGGGTGAGTCGATGGCCGACCGCCGTAAATGACCGCTGGTCATTTGCTTGGCCGAGCAGGTCGAGCAGCTTGCCTGCCGACTCCGGCATCACCGGTTGCACCAGCAGCGCCGCGATGCGGACCACCTCGCAGGTGACGTACAGCGTGGTGCGGAATCGGACCTGATCGGCTTCGGACTCACTCTTGCGCAGCACCCAGGGCTGCTGAGCGGAGAAGTATTTGTTGGCGTCCCCGAGCATCAACCAGATGGACTCGAGCGCCAGATGCATGGCCTGGGCGTCGAACTGCGCACGCACCCGCTCCAGCAGCCCGTCGGCCGTGGTGAGTAATTCGGTGTCGGCTGCGGTGAAGTCACCGGGCCGCGGCACCACCCCGTCGAGGTTCTTGGCGATCATCGACAACGAGCGCTGGGCCAGGTTGCCCAGTTCGTTGGCCAGGTCGGTATTGATCCGGGTGATGATGCCCTCTTCGCTGTAACTGCCGTCCTGGCCGAACGGGATCTCGCGCAACAGGAAGTAGCGGATCTGGTCGACCCCGAAGGTCTCGACCAGCGCCATTGGGTCGACGGTGTTGCCCACCGACTTGCTCATCTTCTCGCCGCGGTTATGCAGAAAGCCGTGCGCGAACACCCGGCGGGGCAGCTCGACTCCGGCCGACATCAGGAACGCCGGCCAGTACACGGCGTGGAACCGGATGATGTCCTTGCCGATCATGTGCAGGTCGGCCGGCCAGTAGCGGCGGAACAACGCCGAGTCGGTGTCGGGATAGCCGGCCCCGGTCAGATAGTTGGTCAGCGCGTCCACCCAGACATACATGATGTGCTCGGGGTGCCCGGGGACCTGCACGCCCCAGTCGAACGACGTGCGGGAGATGGACAGGTCGTCCAGGCCCCCGGAGACGAAGCTGACGACTTCGTTGCGCCGGGTGTCGGGCGCGATGAAGCCGGGGTTGGCCTGGTAGTGGGCGAGCAGCTTGTCGGCATACGCCGAAAGCCGGAAGAAATACGTCTGCTCTTCGGTCCAGGTCACCGGTGTCTGCGTTTCCACCGCGATCCGGGTGCCGTCCTCGAGCAGCTGGGTCTCCGATTCGACGAAGAACCGTTCGTCGCGCACCGAGTACCAGCCCGCGTAGTTGGCGAGATAAATGTCACCCGCGGCTTCCATGCGGCGCCACAGTTCCTTCGACGCCTCGTGGTGGTCGGAATCGGTGGTGCGGATGAACCGGTCGAAGGAGCTGTTGAGCCGCTCCTGCAGGCGCTGGAAGACATCGGAGTTGCGCCGGGCCAGGTCGGCGGTCGGCACCCCGGCCGCGGTCGCGGCCTGAGCGACCTTCAGCCCGTGCTCATCGGTGCCGGTCAAGAAGCGGACGTCGAAACCGTCGAGTCGCTTGAACCGCGCGATCGCGTCGGTGGCGACGTACTCGTAGGCGTGACCCATGTGCGGCGCGCCGTTGGGATACGCGATCGCCGTGGTGACGTAGTAGGACTGCTGTGGCGTCATCGAGAGACCACCCTAATTGCGGTGCACCTATTGTGTGCGCGTGAGCTCCAGCCGCCCCGGAAAGCGAGAAGCGCCGCCTGCGCCGGAGCCGTTGGCGCCGTTGATCGATGCGCACACGCACTTGGACGCCTGCGGCGCGACCGATGCGGCCGACGTCACTGCCATCGCCGACCGGGCCGCGGCCGTCGGGGTGAGCGCGCTGGTCACCATCGCCGACGACCTGGAGTCGGCGCGCTGGGTGACCAGGGCGGCCGAGTGGGATCCGCGCGTGTACGCCGCGGTGGCGTTGCATCCCACCCGCGCCGACGCGCTGACCGGTGCCGCGCGCGCCGAGATCGAGCAGCTGGCGGCCCACCCGCGCGTGGTGGCGGTCGGGGAAACCGGCATGGACATGTATTGGCCGGGGCGGCTCGAGGGCTGCGCGGCACCGCAGGCCCAGCGTGAGGCTTTCGCCTGGCACATTGACCTGGCCAAGCGCATCGGCAAGCCGCTGATGATTCACAACCGGCAGGCCGATCGGGAGGTGCTCGATGTGCTGCGCGCCGAGGGCCCGCCCGAGACGGTGATCTTTCACTGCTTCTCATCCGACAGCGCGATGGCGCGCAAGTGTGTGGCGGCCGGCTGGATGTTGAGCCTGTCCGGGACGGTGAGCTTCCGTAACGCTCGAGACCTACGCGAAGCCGCCCCGCTGATCCCGATGGAGCAGCTTCTGGTGGAAACCGACGCACCTTTTCTGACCCCGCACCCCTACCGCGGCGCAGCGAACGAACCCTATTGCCTGCCCTACACCGTGCGGGCGCTGGCTAATCTGGTCAATCGCCCGGCCGAGGAATTGGCCGAGGCCACCACGAGCAACGCTCAACGGGTGTACCGGCTGGGGTGATCCGGGGCCGTCTGGTACCCAACGGCGACTAGCAGCGTGACGCCGGAGTTGCTCAGCATTGACCGGTTCGTTACCGTCTTGTGATCGAACGGGTGGGCCTGCGGGCCCAATTCGTCATTCGCAGCTGAGAAGGTCGTTGGGTTTGAGTTGTTGCTTACGTTGGGGATAAACGGACATTGAATCTAGTAGCCAAACTTCATCGAACTGAATCACCGATATTGCGCCTGATTGTTGGCGCCCTGCTCACCGTGCTGGCTTTTGCCGGCAGCTACGCGGTGTCCGCGGTCAAGACCGTGACGCTGGCCATCGACGGCACCGAACTGCGCGTGACGACCATGAAGTCGCGGGTCATCGACATCGTGCAGGAGAACGGCTTCTCCGTCGACGAGCGCGACGACCTGTACCCGGCCGGTGACGTGGTGGTGCACGACGCCGCCAAGATCGTGTTGCGCCGCAGTCGGCCGCTGCAGATTTCGCTCGACGGCCAAAGCGCCAAGCAGGTCTGGACGACGGCTTCCACCGTCGACGAGGCGCTGGCCCAGCTGTCCATGACCGACACCGCCCCCGCGGCGGCCTCGCGCGGCAGCCGGGTGCCCCTGGCCGGGATGGCGCTGCCGGTGGTGAGCGCCAAGACGGTGCAGATCAACGACGGCGGTGTGGTCCGCACGGTGCACCTGGCCGCGCCGAACGTCGCCGGGCTGCTGGTCGCCGCCGGTGCGCCGCTGATGGGCGGTGACCACGTCAATCCCAACGCGACGGCCCCGATCGTCGACGGCATGCAGATCGAGGTCACCCGCAACCGGATTCAGACGGTGACCGAGCGCATGCCGCTGCCGCCGTCCGCGCGCCGCATCGAGGACCCGGACATGAACATGAGCCGCGAGATCGTCGAAGACCCGGGAGCGCCGGGCACCCAGGACGTCACCTTCGCCGTCGCGGAGACCAACGGTGTCGAGACCGGCCGCCTGCCGATCGCCAACGTCGTGGTCGCCCCGGCCCGCGAAGCGGTGGTGCGGGTGGGCACCAAACCCGGCACCGAAGTGCCGCCGGTGAGCGACGGCGCCATCTGGGACGCCATCGCGGGCTGTGAAGCCGGCGGGAACTGGGCGATCAACACCGGAAACGGGTACTACGGCGGTGTGCAATTCGACCAGGGCACCTGGGAGGCCAACGGTGGCCTGCGCTACGCGCCGCGCGCCGACATGGCCACCCGTGAAGAGCAGATCGCGGTTGCCGAAGTGACCCGGTCCCGTCAAGGGTGGGGTGCCTGGCCGGTGTGCAGCGGCCGGGCGGGTGCGAACTGACCATTCGACTGCTCGGACGCACCGAGATCAGGCGACTGGCCAAAGAACTCGATCTCCGGCCACGGAAATCGTTGGGACAGAACTTCGTACACGACGCCAACACCGTCCGCCGAATCGTCACGCTGGCCGGCGTCGGCCGGTCCGATGAGGTCTTGGAGGTCGGACCGGGCCTGGGATCGCTGACCCTGGCGTTGCTGGACCGCGGCGCTGCGGTCAGCGCCGTCGAAATCGACCCGGTGCTGGCCGCGCGGTTGCCCCAGACCGTGGCCGAACACTCGCACAGCGAAGCCCAGCGGCTCACCGTGGTCAACCACGACATCCTGACGCTGCGCCGCAGCGATCTGGCCGCCGAACCGACCGCGGTGGTGGCCAACCTGCCTTACAACGTCGCGGTGCCCGCCCTGCTGCATCTGCTGGCCGAATTCCCGTCCATCCGCGCCGTGACCGTGATGGTGCAGGCCGAGGTCGCCGAACGCCTGGCCGCCGAACCGGGCGGCAAGGAATACGGCGTGCCCAGCGTCAAGGTGCGCTTCTTCGGCCGGGTGCACCGGTGCGGCACGGTGCCGCCGACGGTGTTCTGGCCGATTCCGCGGGTCTACTCCGGGCTGGTGCGCATCGACCGCTATCAGAGTTCGCCGTGGCCCACCGATGATGCGTTCCGCAAGCAGGTGTTCGAGTTGGTGGACATCGCGTTCGCGCAGCGGCGCAAGACCTCGCGCAACGCCTTCGCGGAGTGGGCCGGCTCGGGGAACGCGTCGGCCAATCGCTTGCTCGCGGCCAGCATCGACCCGGCACGTCGCGGCGAGACGCTGTCCATCGAGGACTTCGTCCGGTTGCTGCAGCGGTCCGACGCCGACCTGCCGCCCATGTCAGGACACGCGTCCGCGAGCTGACGATGCTGGGTCCCCGTCGTCGGCAGAGATAGTCTGCTGGGCGTGTCCGCGTCTGAAGGCAACACCGCCGAACTGTGGGTGCCCACCGGTTCGGTGACGGTGCGCGTGCCGGGCAAGGTGAACCTCTACCTGGGCGTGGGGGACCGCCGCGAGGACGGCTACCACGAGCTGACGACGGTGTTCCAGGCTGTGTCACTGGTCGACGAGGTGACCGTGCGCAATGCCGATGTGCTGTCGCTGCAGATCGTCGGGGAGGGCGCCGACGAGCTGCCCACCGACGAACGCAACCTGGCTTGGCGGGCCGCTGAGTTGTTGGCCGACCACGTCGGTCGGGCACCGGATGTGTCGATCCTGATCGACAAGACCATCCCGGTCGCGGGCGGTATGGCGGGCGGCAGCGCCGACGCGGCGGCCGTGCTGGTGGCGATGAACTCGTTGTGGGAACTGAGCCTGCCCCGCCGCGATCTGCGTCTGATGGCCGCGCAGCTGGGCAGCGATGTGCCGTTTGCGCTGCACGGCGGAACCGCGCTGGGCACCGGCCGTGGCGAGGAATTGGCTACGGTCTTGTCCCGCAACACCTTTCATTGGGTGCTGGCCTTCGCCGAGGGTGGGCTGTCGACGCCGGCGGTGTTCAGCGAGTTGGATCGGCTGCGCGACACCGGCGATCCGCCCCGGTTGGCCGAGCCCGGGCCGGTGCTGGCCGCCTTGGCCGCCGGTGACCCGCATCAGCTGGCGCCGCTGCTGGGCAACGAGTTGCAGGCGGCCGCGGTCAGCCTGGACCCATCGCTGCGGCGGGCGCTGCGCGCCGGGGTGGAGGCTGGTGCGCTGGCCGGCATCGTGTCGGGATCGGGACCGACGTGCGCGTTCCTGTGCACTTCGGGGGCGCAGGCGGTCGACGTCGGCACCCAACTGTCCGGGGCGGGCGTGTGCCGCACCGTGCGGGTCGCCAGTGGACCGGTGCCGGGTGCACGGGTGGTACCGGCTCCGATGACGGAAGCATGACGGCTTTGTGAAATTTCCCTCAAATGGCGTGAGCGTTTTGCACTTCTTTAAGAGTTGCTTAAGATAATCCGCGGTGACGAGTAGCGGTGTGCAAGTAGGCGCGGAATTCTCGCCCGGCGCGACGCAGCGTCGGGCCGTTGCCTCATCACCGAAACGAGACCTAATTGCTCCCCAAATGTATGCGCGCGCCTGCTCCACAGTGGCATTCAGCAGGCGGAACATGAAAGTTCGGCCCTTGGGGCCGACATCGAGGAGGTTGCTTTGAGCAGGTTTACCGAGAAGATGTTCCGCAACGCTCGCGAGTCCACCAAGGGCATGGTGACCGGCGAACCGGAGACTCCCGTCCGGCACACCTGGGGTGAGGTGCACGAGCGCGCGCGTCAAATCGCCGGTGGGTTGGCGGCCATCGATGTCGGCCACGGCGACGCGGTCGGCGTGCTGGCCGGCGCGCCGGTCGAAATCGCTCCGACCGCTCAGGGCCTGTGGATGCGCGGCGCCAGCCTGACCATGCTGCACCAGCCCACCCCCCGCACCGACTTGGCCGTGTGGGCCGAAGACACCACCACCGTCATCGACATGATCGAAGCCAAGGCGGTCGTCATCTCTGAGCCGTTCATGGCCGCCGCCCCCGTCCTCGAGGAGCGCGGCGTCAAGGTCGTGACCGTCGAGCAACTGCTGGCTTCGGACCCGATCGACCCCATCGAGGCAGGCGAAGACGACCTGGCCCTGATGCAGTTGACCAGCGGGTCGACCGGCTCCCCGAAGGCCGTCCAGATCACGCACCGCAACCTGTTCGCCAACCTCGAGGCGATGTACATCAGCGCGGAGTACAACGAAGAGACCGACGTCATGGTCAGCTGGCTGCCGCTGTTCCACGACATGGGCATGATCGGCTTCATGACCGTGCCGATGTACTTCGGCGGTGAGCTGGTCAAAGTCACGCCGATGGACTTCATGCGCGACACGCTGTTGTGGGCCAAGCTGATCGACAAGTACCAGGGCACCATGACGGCGGCCCCCAACTTCGCCTACTCGCTGTTCGCCAAGCGGCTGCGCAAGCAAGCCAAGCCGGGCCAATTCGACCTGTCCACGCTGCGCTTCGCGCTGTCGGGCGCCGAGCCCGTCGAGCCGTCCGACGTCGAGGACCTCTGCGACGCGGGCGCGCCGTTCGGATTGAAGCCCGAGGCGATTCTGCCGGCGTACGGGATGGCCGAGATCACGCTCGCCGTGGCCTTCTCCGAATGCGGCGCCGGTCTGGTGGTCGACGAGGTCGACGCCGACTTGATGGCGGCGCTGCGGCGCGCGGTGCCGGCCACCAAGGGCAACACCCGCCGGCTGGCCTCGCTGGGGCCGCTGCTGCAGGGCATCGAAGCACGCATTGTCGACGAGGACGGCAACGTGCTGCCCAAGCGCGGGGTCGGCGTCATCGAGCTGCGCGGTGAATCGGTGAGCCCCGGTTACCTGACCATGGGCGGGTTCATCTCGGCGCAGGACCGGCACGGCTGGTACGACACCGGCGACCTGGGCTACCAGATGGACAACGGCCACATCGTCGTGTGCGGGCGGGTCAAGGACGTCATCATCATGGCCGGACGCAACATCTACCCGACCGACATCGAGCGCGCTGCGGGCCGGGTGAGCGGTGTGCGTCCGGGATGCGCGGTGGCAGTGCGCCTGGATGCCGGGCACACCCGCGAGACCTTCGCCGTCGCGGTGGAGTCCAACGCGCACGAGGACCCGGCCGAGGTGCGTCGCATCGAGCACCAGGTGGCCCACGAGGTGCTCAAGGAGGTCGACGTTCGGCCCCGCAATGTCGTCGTCCTGGGCCCGGGAACCATTCCGAAGACGCCGTCGGGCAAGCTGCGCCGGTCGACGTCGGTCACGCTGGTTACGTAGTCCGGTCTCGCGGCCCGGGTCTGCGCTACCAGGCGTGGACGCGGTTCTGCGCCGCCTCCAACCCGAGCTGGATGAGTAGCTCGGTGGCGTCGGCGGCCTGTTCGCAGATGGTCGGCACCTCGGGACGCTCGGCCGCGGCAAAGTTCTCCAAGACGAACGTCGCGGGGTCCTTGCGGCCCGGTGGCCGGCCGATGCCGATGCGTACCCGCTGAAAGTCCTTGGTGCCCAACGCGGCGGCCACCGAGCGCACGCCGTTGTGGCCGCCTTCGCCGCCGCCGAGCTTGAGCCGGATCCGCCCGAACTCCAGGTCGAGTTCGTCATGGATGACGATGACGTCGCCCGGTGACACCGAGTAGAACTTGGCCAGTGGTCCGACTTGGCGGCCCGACTCGTTCATGTAGCAGCGCGGCTTGGCCAACACCACTGAGTGCCCGGCCAGCCGCCCGGTGACGACTTCGGCGCCGGATCGCTTGTGCGCCTTGAACTTTGCGCCCAGCCGGCCCGCCAGCAGGTCGGCGACCAGGAAGCCGAGGTTGTGCCGGGTGCGGGCGTAGTTCTCCCCGGGGTTGCCCAGGCCGACCACCAGCAGCGGTTCGGCCACGTCGCGATCCGCCTACTCGGTCTCTTCGGGCGCGCCGGCCTCTTCGGCCTCTTCGGTCTCGGCTTCTTCCGCTGCGGCCTCGCCCTCGAGGTCCTCGGCGGTGGGCGCGGTCACCACGTTGACCACCAGCGTCTCCGGGTCGGAGATCAGGGTGACCCCGCGCGGCAGTTCGATCTGGCCGGCGGTGAACTGGGTGCCTTCCTCGGCGCCCTCGATCGATATCGTCAACTGCTCGGGGATCGACAGCGCCTCGGCTTCGATCTCGATGGCGTTCGTCTCCTGGGTGACCAGGGTGCCCGATTGCGGTTCACCCTCGACGACCACGGTCACCTCGACGGTGACCTTCTCGCCCCGGCGCACCACCAACAGGTCGGCGTGCTGGATGGTGCGGCGAATCGGGTGAATCTCCAGCGACTTGGTCAGCGCCAGTTGCTCTTTGCCGGCGATGTTCAGCGTCAGCACCGCGTTGGTGCCCGAGTGGCGCAGCACCGCTGCGAAGTCGTGGGCCGGAAGTTCCAGGTGTTGCGGGTCTGCACCGTGGCCGTAGAGAACGGCGGGGATCTTGCCCTCGCGCCGGGCTCGGCGGGACGCGCCCTTGCCGGTCTCGCTGCGTACCGAGACGCTGAGCTGGTTGCCTGCTTCGGATTTAGCCATTTGTCGCTCCTGTGTGTAGGGCACGGCCAGGATCGCGACAGTGATGCCGGTCTCCGTCGATAACGGTGTCGGCCTGATCAGCCGGCTACCCTCGCCGTGACGCCCGGCCAGGCTAACGCATCTGGGCCGTCGAGGCGAAATCCGGTCGCCGCAGTGGGCACATGCGCCCCAGCGACGGGCTGCCGACTGCCGAGTGTGCAGTCACGGTTTCCACTGAGCGTTCCGGGCGCACTTTCGGCGGAATTGCCGCCCTGCGCGCACAGCCGAAGCCCTACGCGCACAGTCGGCCTCATCGACTACAGCGGGAACTTGGTGCCGGTGAGCTGCTCGGACAGCTCCCACAGCACGGCAGCCGTCTTCTCATCTTTGGCCCGCGGGCTGCGGGCAATCGGCTGCGTGCGGCCCAGGTACCCGAAGCGCGGGCCGACGAACGTGTCGCCCGGCAAATCCTGCGCGACCGCGTACAACGTCTGCCGCGCGCCGTAGTCGGCGTTGGTGGCCACCACCCGGGTGGCCGTCGAGATGACCGCGTCGCTGAACTTGCGGCCCGAGGCGCCCTGCAGGTTGGTGTGGGAGTAGCCCGGGTGTGCCGCCAGGGCGCGCAGCCGCGAACCGGCGGCGTCCAGTCGGCGCTGCAACTCGCTGGTGAACAGCAGGTTGGCCAGTTTCGATTGGCTGTAGGCAAGCCAAGCCGAATAGCGCCGGTGCTGCCAGTTGAGGTCAGCCAGGTCGATGCGGCCGGGCCAGTGCGCCATCGACGAGACGGTGACGACCCGGTCGGTCAGCTTGGGCAGCACCAGGTTGGTCAGCGCGAAATGGCCGAGATGGTTGGTGCCGATCTGGCTTTCGAAGCCGTCGGCGGTCACGGCATATGGGGCGGCCATGATGCCGGCGTTGTTGATCAGAATGTCGGCGTGTTCGACGCCGTCGGCGAACTCCCGCACCGACGAAAGGTCTTGCAGGTCGAGCCGACGCACCTCGACCTCGCCGGGCAGCTCGCGCGCGACCGCCTCGCCCTTGTCCGGATTGCGGACGGCCATCACGATGCGCGCGCCCCTGCCGGCCAGCTCGCGGGCCGTCACCGCGCCGAGGCCGCTGTTGGCTCCGGTGATGATGACGGTGCGCCCGGCGAACGACGGGAGATCTGCGGCGGTCCAGCCAGTCATGGCTTCTAGTTAACGATGTCGAACTCCAGGGGCACGCTGAGGGGTCCGGTTATGCCCGCCATGCTCGGCCATGGACCGGGCCCGACCTGGCGGGCGTTGGGCAGGCGCGCGGTGATGACCCGCAGGGCTTCGATCAGTTCCACCCGGGCCAGATGCGCACCGAGGCAGTAGTGCACGCCGCCGCCGAAGCTGAGGATGGCCGGCGGACCGAGCCGGCCGATGTCGAGCCGATCGGGTTCGTCGTAGACCTCGGGGTCACGGTTGGCCGCGGCGGTGTTGGCCAACACCAGGGTGCCGGCCGGGATGCGCACACCGGCTAGTTCGACATCTTCGGCGGCCTGGCGCGGGACACCGAAAGTGATTGGGTGATAACGCATCAGCTCGTGCACCGCGTCGGCCGCCAACTCAGGATGCTGGGCCAGCGCCGTCCACTGGCAGGGGTGTGCGGCCAACGCCTGCACCGCCGCGGCGAGCTGGTTTCGGGTGGTGTCGGTCCCGGCCCCGAGCAGGGTTGCGGACAGCATCAGCAGTTCGTCATGGGTGAGACGGTCGCCGTCATCTTCGGCGCGGATGAGGTCGGAGATCAAATCGTCGGTGAGACAGGCCCGCCGGCGGGCGATCAGCTCCTCGAGGTAGGCGTCGAGTTCGGCCCACGCCGCCAGTATCAGCGGGGCATCCTCGGCGGCATTGGGCTCGAAGACCTTCTTGATGTCGTCGCTCCACTGGGAGAACAACTTCCAATCCTGCGCAGGTGCGCCCAGGAGCGCGCAAATGATCGGGGTGGGGTAGGAGCGGGCGATATCGGTGACGACGTCGCAGCGCCCAGCGGTGGTGAGCGGTTCGACCAGATCGGTGATGACGTCGACGATCAGGGAGCGCAGTCGTTCGGCGGCGCGGGGCGAGAAGGCCTTCGACACCAGCCGGCGCAGTCGATGGTGGGTGGCGCCGTCCAGACCCAGGATGTTGTTGGCGCCCCGGTCCCACAGCGGACCCGAGGTGACGCCTCTGGCGGCGAGCCCCAGAGCCGGCGCGGTGACGAACCGCGGGTCCCGCAAGACGCAGCGGGCCAGGTCATAAGTCAGCACCTGTGGCCCGTACGGCCCCATGGCGATGGGCGCCTGGGCGCGCGCATCGGCGATGAGCCGGTGCGCTTCGGCGGGATCGGTGAGGTGGTCGTAGTCGATACACGGCAAATCGGCGAGCGTGGTCATGGCGTCGACTATCCGGCGGCCGACCGGCAAGACCATCCGCCGCAACGCGTAGATCTGCGCCATGTGGCGCGTAACTTTCCCGGCCCCCTCGCGGCGATCTGCGCGTCACGGCGGATGTTTTGCTCGATGCGAGCCGCAATGCTGCATAACATGAGCCAACACGCGGAGATCACGGCGCTGACCTGGAGCGAGTTGGGCATGAGTGAGTTGCTGCCAACCGGAACAGTGACGCTGCTATTGGCAGATGTGGAAGGTTCCACGGGGCTGTGGGAAACCGAACCGGACCAGATGAGTACCGCGCTGGCCCAGCTGAACCGGATCGTTAACGACAGCGTCGGCGCCCACGACGGGGTGCGACCGCTCGAGCAGGGCGAGGGCGACAGCTTCGTGGCCGCCTTTGCCCGAGCGAGCGACGCGGTGGCATGCGCGCTGGCTTTGCAGCAGGCCCCGCTCGAGCCGATTCGGTTGCGCATCGGGGTGCATACCGGTGAGATACAGCTGCGCGACGACGCCAATTACGCCGGTCCCACCATCAACCGCACCGCGCGACTGCGAGATCTCGCCCACGGCGGCCAAACCGTGCTGTCGGGCGTGACCGAATCGCTGGTCGCCGACCGGCTCCCCGACGGTGTGTGGTTGATCGAGCTGGGCAGCTATCCGTTACGCGGGGTGGCTCGTCCGGAGCGGGTGGTGCAGCTGTGCCATCCCGGCCTGCGCAACGAGTTCCCGCCGCTGCGGGTCCGCGGTGCCGCCGTCTCGCACAACCTTCCGGTGCAGCTGACGAGTTTTATTGGGCGACAACGCGAGATGGCCGAGCTTTGGGAAGTCATCGCGCCGCACAGGTTGGTGACCCTCACCGGCGCCGGCGGGGCGGGCAAGACGCGGCTCGCCGTCGAGGTTGCCTCCGAACGGTCGGCTGAGTTCGCCGATGGGGTGTGGTGCGTCGACTTGGCGCCAATCACCATTCCCGAGGTGGTACCGGTGACCGTCGCGCGCACGCTGGGCCTGCCCGACCAGCCAGGTCGGTCCACGATGGAACTGCTGACGCGGTTCTTCGGTCAAAAGAAAGCCCTACTGCTGCTGGACAATTGTGAGCACCTGCTCGATGCCTGCGTGTTGCTGGTTGAGGAGCTGCTTCGGCGCTGCCCGCACCTGACGATCATCGCCACGAGCCGAGAGCCGCTGGGGGTGACCGGTGAATTGAGTTGGCGCGTGCCGTCCTTGTCGGTTGCCGATGAGGCAGTCGAGCTGTTCACTGACCGCGCCCGGCGAATCCGTCCGGATTTCGTTGTCACCGAAAGTAATCGGCCGGTGGTCGAAGAGATCTGTAGGCGTCTGGATGGGATGCCGTTGGCGATCGAGCTTGCCGCGGCACGCGTTCGGGCGTTGTCGCTGCACCAGATACTGGAGAGCCTGCACGACCGGTTCCGGTTGCTCACCGGCGGCGCGCGTACCTCGGTGCGCCGGCAACAGACACTGCGAGCCTCGGTGGATTGGTCGCACGCGCTGCTCACCGATCCCGAGCGGGTCTTGTTCCGCCGGTTGGCAGTTTTCGCCGGCGGGTTCGACCTTGCCGCGGCCCAAGCCGTCGGCGCGGGCAGCGAACTCGAAAGTTATCAGCTGCTGGACCAATTGAGCCTGTTGGTCGACAAGTCTCTGGTGGTCGCTTCGGAAACGAGCACCGACACCGGGATGCGATATGGGATGTTGGAGACGGTGCGGCAGTACGCCCAGGAAAAGCTGGGCGAATCCGGCGAAGCCGACGAGGTACGCACCCGCCATCGCGACTACTACGCGGACACGGCCGCCGCGTTGGAAGCTTCGGGACACGCCGCCGACGACGTGCTGTTGCGTTGGGCGCAACGTGAAATGGACAATCTACGGGCGGCATTCGCGTGGAGTAGGGAGAGCGCAGACCTCGAGACAGCCTTGCGGCTCATTTTGTCGTTGCGTCCGTTGTGGATTCGAGGCGGGCGCATCATGGAAGCCTTGGCCGGTCTGGACGCCGTTCTGGCCGACGGAAGCAACTCACAAATCGCGCCGGAGGTATGGGTGGGCGCGGTGGCCTATCGCGGCATCCTTGCCGCATTCGGAACAATCCCCTCAGACATGGGCCGGCAGGAACAGGCGCTGGCCGTCGCTCGTCGGCTCGGTAACACGGACCTCGTCGCACGGGCCCTCATAGCGTGTGGGATGAGCGCGATATACAGCGCCGACTTGGCTGAACCCTATTTCGCGGAGGCCATCGGGTTGGTGCGCGCCAGCGGCGACCAGTGGAGCGAGTGCCAGATCGTCAGCCACCAGGCGACCGCGTATACCTTTGCGGCTGAACCGTTGCCAGCTCGTGCCACTGCCGAACGAGCCCGTGACCTGGCAGATGCCCTCGGCGACCGGTTCTTCTCGCGCAACGCCCGGGCGTGGCTGGGCCTGGCCGTGATGATGCAGGGCCACCTAACAGAAGCTGGTGAGATTGCTTGCGCCGTGGCCCGAGAAGCTGAGGCGGCAAAGGACTTGATGATGATCGTCTACGGCCATGTGGTCCACGGCATCGTTCTCGCTTATCAAGGGAAGGCCTCTGACGCTTATGCGGCAGTCGACTCGGCATTGCGGGCCGTGGACGCGCTTGGTGGGGTCGCCGAGGACACCGCGTTGGCGGTCTTGGCCACCGCGTGCTTGGCCGATGGTGACGGCGGCGCGGGGCTGCGCTTCTGCGAAGCCGCCTGGAAATGCACGAATCCGCTGCGGGAGATGCTGACCCGAAGCGTCAGCCCAATTGCCGAGGCCGCGTTGGCTTGTGGCGATTTGACCACCGCGCGCCGCTGGGCTGACGAGAACGTCGCGATGGTTCCGGGTTGGCAACAGTTGGTTGCGCTCACGGTGCGCGCACACATCGCGATGGCACAAGGTGATCCGGAGCAGGCCGAGCGCGATGCGCATGACGCTCTCGCCGTCGCAGCGAGGACTCAAGGCTATCTACGGGTGCCCGACACGCTGGAATGCTTGGCTCGCCTAGCGGCCCACGCGGGCAATACTTCATACGCGGCCCGACTGTGTGGCGCGGCGGACGCAATGCGTCAACGCACTGGGCAAGTCCGCTTTCCGATGTACCAGCCTGGCTATGACAGCGCTCTTGCGCATATTCGTGACACCGTGGGGCAGGACGCTTTCGAAGCTGCCTGGGCCGAGGGCGCCGCCCTGTCGACCGAAGAAGCGATCGCCTATGCCCAACGTGGCCGCGGCGAGCGCAAGCGGCCTACCACCGGCTGGGCGTCGCTGACACCCATGGAGCGCGACGTGGTTCGTCTGGTCATCGAAGGGTTGAGCAACAAGGAAATCGGCGCACGGCTGTTCATTTCACCGCGTACCGTCCAGAGCCATCTCACCCACGTCTACGCCAAACTCGGTATCGCCTCACGCGTGCAGCTGGTTCAGCAAGCGTCTCGGCTCAGCTGAACGAGTCGTCACTTCTTGGCGACAACGAATCCGCGGATGATCGCTTCCACGTCATCGCTCTGCTTGACGGCTTCGTTGGCCATGCTGGTGATGGTCAACTGCACCATGTAGCGCTGGCTGGTGGGCGGTGAGCCGGTCGCCAGCACGATGCGATTCCAGCTGTGCATACGCCCGGTGCGGGCGTCGTAGCTGCCCTGGATCATCGACGAGGGAAAGCCGTTGAAGTCTGCGTTCGAGGCGTCGAGTTGGTGAAAGCCTTCGGGCAGGTCGGCGTTGGCGTGCTTGATCGCTTCGGCCGGATCGAAGGTCCCGCGCAATTTGAACACCACCAGCATGGCCGCCGGAAGGTTGTCGCCCTTGGCCAGCATCACCGCGTTCGGATGGGCCTTCGGATCGCCATGCGGCGCCCAGCCCGGCGGTGTCGGGATGGACACCGTGAGGTCGGGTAGTCCGGTCGGTGGCACCGGATCACCGGCGACGCCAACGCTTTCCAGATACTGCGACAACGGAACGGCTTTGCCCGTCGTCGTCGCCGCGGCGCTGGTGGTGGTCGTCGTCGGCGCCAGCACCGACGAATAGTCCGTCGTCTTGGGCCCGCACGCCGCCGTCAGGGCGGCCAGCGCAACGGCGGCCGCACAAATCCGGAAAGCCAGCGGCCTCACAAGATCTCACGCACGGAGTCGATGGGCCGAGCCAGCCGGGTGCCCTTCGACGTGACGACGAACGGCCGCTCGATCAGGATCGGATGCTCGGCCATCGCGTCGAGCAATTGGTCGTCGGTGGCGTCGGCGAGGTTGAGTTCGGCGTAGAGCGGTTCGCGTTTACGGACCGCGGTGCGCACGTCGATTCCCGCCTCGCGAATCATGCGCACCAGGTCGTCGCGCGAGGGTGGGGTCTTCAGATACTGCACGATCGTCGGCTCTAACCCGTTGTCGCGCAACAGGTCCAGCGTCTTACGAGAGGTGCTGCACTTGGGGTTGTGGTAGATGACGGCGTCGCCGGTGCCAGAAACCATCTAGGCGTCTCCGTCGAATAGTCCTGTCACGGAACCGTTTTCGAAGACGGCGCGGATGGTGCTGGCTAACAGCGGTGCAATCGACAACACCGTCAGTTGCGGGAAGCGCTTCTCCTCGCCGATCGGCAGAGTGTTGGTGACGATCACCTCGCGCGCGCCGCAGGCGGCCAGTCGTTGGGCGGCCGGGTCGGACAGCACACCGTGAGTGGCCGCGATGATGACGTCCTTGGCGCCGTCGTGATGCAACAACTGCACCGCACCGGCAATGGTGCCGCCGGTGTCGATCATGTCGTCGATCAGGACGCAGGTGCGGCCCTGCACCTCACCGACCACGCGGTTGGAGACCACCTGGTTGGGCACCCGCGGGTCGCGGGTCTTGTGGATGAACGCCAGCGGGACGCCGCCCAGCGAATCGGCCCACTTCTCGGCGATGCGCACCCGCCCGGAGTCGGGGGAGACCACCACCATGTTGCTGTCGGGGTAGTTGTCCCGAATGTAGCCGGTCAGCAGGTTCTGGCCGCGCATGTGGTCCACGGGTCCGTCGAAGAAGCCCTGAATCTGGTCGGTGTGCAGGTCGACGGTGACGATGCGGTCGGCCCCTGCCGTCTTCAGCAGGTCGGCGACCAGCCGGGCCGAGATCGGCTCGCGGCCGCGGTGCTTCTTGTCCTGTCGCGCATAGGGGTAGAACGGCATGACCGCGGTGATCCGCTTGGCGCTGCCGCGCTTGAGCGCATCGATCATGATCAGCTGTTCCATCAGCCAGCGGTTGACCGGTGCGGGCGCGGACTGCAGGACGAAGGCGTCGCAGCCGCGCACCGATTCGTCGAAGCGCACGAAGATCTCGCCGTTGGCGAACTCCCGCGCGGTCTGCGCGGTGACGTGCACGTCGAGTTCTTTGGCTACCTGCTCGGCCAGCTCCGGGTGGGCGCGGCCGCTGAAGAGCATCAGGTTCTTGCGGTTATCGGTCCAGTCGTGGCTCAACGCGCTGCCCTCGCCGTTTCGGGATGGGAATTGGAACGCCCCATGGTAAGCGAAGAGCCTTGCTGTGCTGCCGGGTAGCCGGAAATCGACGTCACGGTTGCTGTTCGGTTTCGCGGGTGCGAGCCTGTTCAGCGGCTTGAGCGGCCGCGGTGCCCGGCCGTTTGCGCTGCACCCATCCTTCGATGTTGCGTTGCGGGCCTGCCGATACGGCCAGCGCTCCGGGTGGGACGTCCTCACGCACCACCGTGCCGGCGCCGGTGTAGGCGCCGTCGCCGACGGTGACCGGGGCGACGAACATGGTGTCCGAGCCGGTGCGCACGTGGGATCCGATGGTGGTGCGGCTTTTGGTCGTGCCGTCGTAGTTGACGAACACGCTGGATGCGCCGATATTGCTGTGCTCGCCGATGTCGGCGTCCCCGACGTAGGTCAGGTGCGGGACCTTGGTGCCGGTGCCGATGACGGCGTTCTTGGTCTCGACGAATGCGCCCAGCTTCCCCTCGACGCCCAGCTCCGTTCCGGGTCGCAGGTAGGTGAACGGGCCGACTGTGGCGCCGGCGCCGATGGACGACGACGCGCCGTGGGTGCGGCAGACCGTGGCGCTGTCGCCGACGGTGACGTCGTTCAGCGTGGTGTCGGGCCCGATGGAGCAGCGCCCGCCGATCTGGGTGCGGCCCAGCAACTGGGTTCCGGGGTGGATGACGGTGTCGCGCCCGATCGTCACGTCGACGTCTATCCAGGTGGAGGCGGGATCGATGACGGTGACCCCGGCCATCTGGTGGGCGGCGACGATGCGGCGGTTGAGCTCGGCACCCAGTTCGGCCAGCTGTACGCGGTTGTTGACGCCGGCGACCAGGGCGCTGTCGTCGATGTGGCGGGCGCTCACGGTCATTCCGTCGCGGCGCAGGATGGCGATGACGTCGGTGAGGTAGAGCTCCTGCTGGGCGTTGTTGGAGCTCAGGCGGCTCAGCGCCGAACGCAGAGCGGCGATGTCGAAGGCGTAGACACCGGTGTTGACTTCCCGGATCTCGCGCTGGGAGGCGGTGGCGTCGGTCTGCTCGACGATCGCCATCACTTCGTTGTCCTGGGTGCGCAGGATGCGGCCGTAGCCGTGCGGGTCGTTCAGCGTGGTGGTCAGCACGGTGACCGCGGCCTTGCCGGTGGGGTGGGTCGCGTTGTGGGTGGCGATCAGGTCGGCCAGCGTGTCGGCATCCAGCAGCGGAGTGTCTCCCGCGGCGACGACCACGATGCCGGCGTAGTCCTCGGGTAGCGCCCGCAGGCCGCACAACACCGCGTCCCCGGTGCCGCGCGGTTGATCTTGCAGCGCGACGTCGATGGTGCGTCCCAAATGGTTGGCCAGTTCGCCGACCAGCGGTTCGATGCGCTGGTGGTCGTGGCCCAGCACGACGACGAGGTGTTGCGGTGCGAGCTTGGTCATCGAGTGCAGCGAGTGCGAGAGCATGCTGCGTCCGCCCAGGGTGTGCAGCACCTTCGGGGTGTCAGACCGCATCCGGGTGCCGGGACCTGCCGCTAAGACCAGGACCGCGGTGTCACCACGAAACGTCATACCTCTCCTCACGGTCTCGTCGGCGAACGTTGTGTCTGCTCGCCGGAGCCGGTGCAATTAGGGCTCCGTCGCCAGGACTCGAACCTGAACTGTCTGAACCAAAATCAGAAGTGCTGCCGATTACACCACGACGGATTGCGTACCAAGGGCGCTGTCGCGCCACCATGTGACTTTAGTCGGCCGACGATGCCGCCCGCTTGCGGGCGGAGGAGGAGGCCGCGCGTGGGGTTGAGTCGGCCGACGATGCCGGCCGCTTGCGGGCGGAGGAGGAGGCCGCGCGTGGGGTTGAGTCGGCCGACGATGCCGGCCGTTGTCGGATGCCAGCTTCGCTGTCACATCCACCACATTGGCCCCTAACCCCAAGGGTGTTCGATTTGCCCGCCTCACAGCGACAACGCGCGGCGCGGCGCTGCCGCCTTCGAGGTTGTCGCTCGATTGTCGCTGTGAGGTGGGCAAAAAGTGTCTCGCCCGGCCGAGAGGCTGATGTGACGGCTGGGGCAGGAGCGGCCCTGGGAGCACGCGCGCTTCACCGAGCGTGAACCTGCGCATCCGAATGTGCGGGGCAGGGCGGAAAACCCGCGATTCTGGCGCCACCACCGCACAGTCGACGCCGTCCACTCCCAGTGGGCCCGACCGGCCGATACCCTTACTGACGTGGCCATACCGGACAAGGAGCCAGAGAAAGAAGTGCGCGCGCCCCGCGCCCGAATGACCGGCAGCGAGCGGCGCCACCAACTGATCGGCATCGCGCGCACCTTGTTCGCCGAACGTGGCTACGACGGAACCTCGATCGAAGAGATCGCCCAACGCGCCAACGTGTCCAAGCCGGTCGTCTACGAGCATTTCGGCGGCAAGGAAGGCCTGTACGCCGTTGTCGTCGACCGGGAAATGTCGGCGCTGCTGGACGGCATCACCTCGTCGCTGACGAACAACCGATCGCGGGTGCGCGTCGAGCGGGTCGCGTTGGCGCTGCTCACCTATGTCGAAGAGCGCACCGACGGCTTCCGCATCATGATCCGCGACTCGCCGGCCTCGATCAGTTCGGGCACCTACTCCAGCCTGCTCAACGACGCCGTCAGTCAGGTGAGCTCCATTCTCGCCGGCGACTTCGCCCGCCGCGGCCTGGACCCCGACCTGGCTCCGCTGTACGCCCAAGCGCTGGTCGGTTCGGTGTCCATGACCGCGCAGTGGTGGCTGAACACCCGCGAACCCAAGAAAGAAGTAGTCGCCGCGCACCTGGTCAACCTGATGTGGAACGGACTGACCCATCTGGAAGCCGATCCACAACTGCAAGACGAATAACCGAATATTGGGATCGGTAGCAACGCGCGCTCGGTCCACTTGTTGACGACCGCCACAACCGTGGCAGCCAGTAACGAAGGAGCGGCCATGAAAGCAGTTATCGCTGGTCTAGCGTCAACTTTGTCGGTGCTGGGAGGCCTGTGGCTTGCCGCACCCGCTCAGGCCGAGCAGGGAAACTGCCCGCGCCTGCAAGCGTGCACCACGTGGTGCCCCGGCGACCCCAATCCGGCGGGCCGGCCGGTCCCGTGGGACGGCGGCGTCTGCCACGACTACTACTGGGACTCCTACGGCGTGCACGACGTCGGCGACGGCGCCTTCTATTCCTGGGCCACCATGCCCTGGTGAGGCCCGCAGTCGCGCGCCAATAGGTCGGCGATGGTCTCCCGCCGCACCAACTGGCGGATCCGGCCGTCTTTGACCGCCACCAGCGGGGGCCGGCCGACCATGTTGTAGTTCGACGCCATGCTGTGGTGGTAGGCGCCGGTGCCCGCCACCGCGAGCAGGTCGCCGGGATGCACGTCGGCCGGCAGTTCGATATCGCGGGCGATCTCATCGCCGGCCTCGCAGTGCCGACCGGCCACCGTCACCCGCTGTCTGGGCCCGGCAGAATGCCGGTTGGCCAGCGCCACCGTGTACCGCGCGCCGTACAGCGACACCCGCGGGTTGTCGCTCATTCCGCCGTCGACCGCGACGAACGTCCGCCCGCCCGGCTGCGACTTGACCGAACACACCCGGTAGAGCGTGACGCCGGCGCGGGCGCTGATGGCCCGGCCGGGTTCTACGACGAGCGCGGGCCGCGGGAAATGCTCGGCCGCGCAGGCCTCGTCGAGTGCGTCTTCGACGGCGGCGGCCAGCGCCGCGACGTCCAGCGAGGCATCGCCCTGGGCGTACGGGACGGCGTGACCGCCGCCGATGTTCAGCTCGGTCAGGATCACGCCGTGGTGGGCGCGGATGTCGGCCATGGCCGCGATCAGCCGGTGAATCGCCTCGGCGTACAGACCCGGGTCGCTGACCTGCGAGCCGATGTGGCAGTGCAGGCCGATCAGGTCGAGGATCGGGTGGGCGAGCACCCGCTTGACCGCATCGGCGGCCTGGTCGTGGGCCAGGGTGAGACCGAACTTCTGGTCGCTGATGCCGGTGGTGACCGCCCGGTGCCCGTGCACATCGATATCCGGGGTGACCCGGACCAGCACCCGTTGGCGCCGGCGCGCCAGGCCGGCCAGGTAGGCGATCTCCATGCAGGAGTCGACGACGATCCGCCCGACACCGACAGTCACCGCAGCGCGCAATTCCTCCGGTGTCTTGGCGTTGCCGTGCAGGATGATGCGGCTGGGGTCCACCCCGCCGGCCAGCGCGGTGGCCAGCTCACCGGGCGAGCACACGTCCACGCCCAGCCCTTCTTCGCGCGCCCAGCGGGCCACCGCGGTGGTCAACAGCGACTTCCCGGCATAGACCACCTCCGCGTCGCGCAGCGGCTTGCGGTACCCCCGGGCGCGACGACGAAAGTCGGTCTCGTCGATCACGTAGGTCGGGGTATGGAACTCGTCGGCGAGGTCAGCCAGCGCCACGCCGCCGACGCACAACCGGCCCTCCTCGTCGGTGCGGGTGGTCATCGGCCAGATCGCCGGGTCGAACCGTCGCGGCGCGACATGGCGGATCGAAGGCAGCATTTCCAGCAGTGTCATGCTTCCAAGCTGCGCCCCGCCGCAACCCTGCGCTGCCTGCCTTAACGAGTCCGTGACGCCGCCGGGCCCATTCTTGACGAACTTCTGCGCCCTAGAATGGCGGCATCATGACCGCACCGGGGACTGCGTGCCCAGATACCCCGATCGCGGGGCTCGTCGAATTGGCGCTGACTGCGCCAACCTTCCAACAGCTCATCGAGCGTGCCTCCGATCGGCCCGAGAACCTGACGCTGGTGGGACCCGCCAGCGCGCGCCTGTTCGTCGCCAGCGCGCTGGCGCAGCAGGGTCCGCTGCTGGTGGTCACCGCCACCGGCCGTGAGGCCGACGACCTGACCGCTGAGCTGCGCGGCGTCTTCGGCGACGCCGTGGCGGCTTTCCCGTCCTGGGAGACGCTGCCGCACGAGCGGCTCTCGCCCGGCGTCGACACCGTCGGCGCCCGCCTGATGGTGCTGCGCCGGCTCGCCCACCCGGACGACGCCCGGCTGGGTGCGCCGTTGCGTGTGGTGGTCACCGCGGTGCGTTCCCTGCTGCAGCCCATGACGCCACGACTGGGCGACGAAGAACCGCTGACGCTGACCATCGGTGACGAGGTGCCGTTCGAAGACGTGGTCACCCGGTTGGTGGAGCTGGCCTACACGCGGGTGGACATGGTCGGCCGGCGCGGCGAATTCGCGGTTCGCGGCGGCATTCTGGACATCTTCCCGCCCACCGCCGAGCACCCGGTGCGGGTGGAGTTCTGGGGGGATGAAGTCAGCGAGATGCGGATGTTCGCGGTCGCCGACCAGCGCTCCATCCCCGAGCTGGACGTCGACGCCCTGGTCGCCGTGGCCTGCCGTGAACTGCTGCTCACCGAGGACGTTCGGGCGCGGGCGGCGCAGTTGGCCGCGCAGCATCCCACCACCGAGAACACGGTCACCGGCACCGTCAGCGACATGCTGGCCAAGCTGGCCGAGGGCATCCCGGTCGACGGCATGGAGGCGTTGTTGCCGGTGCTGCGGCCTGACGATCACGCGCTGCTCACCGATCAGCTGGCCGACGGCACCCCGGTGCTGTTGTGTGACCCGGAGAAGGTCCGCAGACGCGCGGCCGACCTGATCAAGACCGGCCGGGAGTTCCTCGAAGCGTCGTGGTCGGTGGCCGCCCTGGGCACCGACGCGCCCATCGACGTCAATCAGCTCGGGGGCGCCGGGTTCGCCGAACTCGACGACGTGCAGGAGGCGGCCGCGGGTTCGGGTCACCCCTGGTGGACGCTGAGCCAGCTGTCCGACGAGTCGGCGATCGAGCTCGAGGTGCGGGCCGCCCCGTCGGCGCGCGGTCATCAGCACGACATCGACGGCATCTTCGCGATGCTGCGCGCCCACGTCGCGACGGGCGGGTACGCCGCGGTCGTCGCGCCGGGCACCGGGACCGCGCATCGCGTGGTCGAGCGGCTGGCCGAATGCGAAACGCCCGCCGCCATGCTGGAGCCGCCCGACCTCGCCCTCAAGCCGGGCATCGTCGGCGTGCTCAAAGGCCCGCTGCACGACGGTGTCGTCATCCCGGGCGCCAACCTCGTCGTCATCACCGAAACCGACCTGACCGGCAGCCGGGCCACGGCCGTCGAGGGCAAGCGGCTGGCGGCCAAGCGGCGCAACACCGTCGACCCGCTCGCGCTCACCGCCGGTGACCTGGTCGTGCACGACCAGCACGGCATCGGCCGGTTCGTCGAGATGGTGGAACGCACCGTCGGCGGCGCCCGCCGCGAATACCTGGTGCTGGAATACGCGTCCAGCAAGCGCGGACAACAGGCCGACAAGCTGTACGTCCCGATGGATTCACTGGATCAGCTGTCGCGGTATGTCGGCGGGCAGGCGCCCGCGTTGAGCAAATTGGGCGGGAGCGACTGGGCCAACACCAAGACCAAAGCGCGCCGCGCGGTGCGCGAGATCGCCGGTGAGCTGGTGGCGCTCTACGCCAAGCGGCAGGCCAGCCCCGGCCACGCGTTCAGCCCGGACACCCCGTGGCAGGCCGAGATGGAAGACGCGTTCGGGTTCACCGAAACCGTCGACCAGCTGACCGCGATCACCGAGGTCAAGGCCGACATGGAAAAGCCGATCCCGATGGACCGGGTGATCTGCGGCGACGTCGGCTACGGCAAGACCGAGATCGCGGTGCGGGCGGCGTTCAAGGCCGTCCAAGACGGCAAACAGGTTGCGGTGCTGGTGCCCACGACCCTGCTGGCCGACCAGCATCTGCAGACGTTCACCGACCGGATGGCCGGTTTCCCGGTGACCGTCAAGGGTCTGTCCCGCTTCACCGACCCCGCCGAATCCCGCAAGGTCGTCGACGGCATGGCCGACGGATCGGTGGACATCGTCATCGGCACCCATCGGCTGCTGCAGACCGGCGTGCGGTGGAAGGATCTGGGCCTGGTCGTCGTCGACGAGGAGCAGCGCTTCGGCGTCGAGCACAAAGAGCACATCAAGTCGCTGCGCACCCACGTCGACGTGCTGACCATGAGCGCCACCCCGATTCCGCGCACCCTGGAGATGAGCCTGGCCGGCATCCGGGAGATGTCGACCATCCTGACTCCGCCCGAAGAGCGCTACCCGGTGCTGACCTACGTCGGACCATACGAGGACAAGCAGATCGCCGCCGCCCTGCGGCGGGAGTTGCTGCGCGACGGGCAGGCCTTCTACGTGCACAACCGGGTCAGCTCCATCGACCGGGCCGCCGCCCACGTCCGTGAGCTGGTGCCCGAAGCCCGCGTCGTGGTCGCGCACGGGCAGATGCCCGAGGAGCGGCTGGAACGCACCGTTCAGGGGTTCTGGAACCGCGAATACGACATCCTGGTGTGCACCACGATCGTGGAAACCGGCCTGGACATCTCCAACGCCAACACCCTGATCGTCGAGCGTGCCGACACCTTCGGCTTGTCCCAGCTGCACCAGCTGCGCGGCCGGGTCGGCCGCAGCCGGGAACGCGGCTACGCCTACTTCTTGTATCCGCAGAACGCGCCGCTGACCGAGACGGCTTATGACCGGCTCGCGACGATCGCCCAGAACAACGAGCTCGGCGCGGGCATGGCGGTCGCGCTCAAAGACCTAGAGATCCGGGGCGCCGGCAATGTGCTGGGCGTCGAGCAGTCCGGGCATGTCGCCGGGGTCGGATTCGACCTGTATGTGCGGCTGGTGGGTGAGGCGGTCGAGGCGTACCGGGCAGCCGCCGACGGCCAGACCGTGACCACCGCCGAAGAACCCAAGGACGTGCGCATCGATCTGCCGGTCGACGCGCACCTGCCGCCCGACTACATCGCCAGTGACCGGCTGCGGCTGGAGGCATACCGGCGGCTGGCGGCGGCTCCGGACGACGCGGCCGTCGGCTCCGTCGTCGAAGAGCTGATCGACCGCTACGGGCCGCTGCCCGAACCTGCCCTGCGGCTGGTGGCGGTCGCTCGGATGCGGCTGTTGTGCCGGGAGTCGGGCATCACCGAGGTGACGGCCTCATCGGCGGCGACGGTCCGGTTGTCGCCGTTGACGCTGCCCGATTCGGCTCAGGTGCGGCTCAAGCGGATGTATCCCGGTGCCAGTTATCGCGCCACGACGGCCACCGTGCAGGTGCCCATTCCGCGCACCGGCGGGATCGGCGCCTCGCGCATCCGCGACGTCGAGTTGGTGCAGATGGTGGCCGACTTGGTGACCGCACTCGCGGGCAAGCCGCAGCAAGATATTGGTATGACAAGCCCCGACCCGGCCGCGGCCAGCCAGGAGCGGCGCTGATGATTGTCGTCCTGGTCGACCCCCGGCGTCCTTCCCTGGTCCCGGTCGAGGCCATCGAATTGCTCACCGGTGAGGTGCAGTACACCGAGGAGATGCCGGTCGCGGTGCCCTGGTCGCTGCCCGCAGCCCACCCGGTGCACAGCGGTGACGACGCGCCGGTGCTGTTGTCCTCCGACCCCAAGCACCCCGCGGTCACCGCGCGACTGGCCGCCGGAGCGCGGCTGATCTCGGCGCCGGAGCGCCCGCGCGGGGAGCGACTGGTCGACGCGGTGGCGATGATGGACAAATTGCGCACCGCCGGGCCGTGGGAGAGCGAGCAAACCCACGACTCGCTACGCAGGTATTTGCTGGAGGAAACCTACGAACTGCTGGACGCGGTGCACAGCGGCAACGTCGAGCAGGTGCGCGAAGAATTGGGTGACCTGTTGCTGCAGGTGCTCTTTCACGCCCGCATCGCCGAAGACGCGTCGCAGCTTCCGTTCACCATCGACGACGTCGCCGATACGCTGATCCGCAAGCTGGGCAACCGGGTGCCGGGAGTGCTTGCCGGAGAACAGATTTCGTTGGAGGACCAGCTGGCGCAGTGGGAAGAACGCAAAGCGGCCGAAAAGCCCCGCAACTCCGTGCTCGACGACGTGCACACCGGTCAACCCGCATTAGCCTTGGCGCAGAAGGTGATTCAGCGGGTGGAAAAAGCCGGGTTGCCCGCCGAATTGATTCCCGACGACATCACCACCATCACGCTGTCTGCCGAGGTTGACGCCGAAAATTCGCTGCGTGCAGCGGTCTTGGATTTCGTGGACACCGTGCGCGGTGTCGAGAAGGCGATCGCCGCCGCCCGCCGCGGCGCCAGCGTGGCCGACGAGCTCGACGTCGCCCCGCTGGGCACTGTCACCGCAGAGGAATGGCGCGCGCACTGGCCGGCCGGGGAAGTCGACTCGGCGGCCGAACACCCGTTGCTGTAACCGCGATCGAGATTTGCGACGACTCATAGGGCCTACTTGTGGAGAAATCTCCCCCGAGTTTGCACGCCATGCAGTTTGCCTGGCTAGACAGCCAGAACCCCGGTAGCCAACACCAGTGACGGCTAATGGTCACCCGCGGCGACCGGCGACATTTTTGTGTGCTGAGCGCCGGTGCGACAGGGTGGGGCGCACAACACATGGGACGATGGCCTGATTGCGTGGGTACTCCGCACCCGCAAAGAGGGGTACGTACAGGGGAGAGTTGTGACGCCAAGACGCTGGTTGCGCGCGTTCGCCGTGATAGGGGCGACCGCGATGCTGTTGGCGTCCAGCTGCACCTGGCAGCTCAGCCTGTTCATCCCCGAGGGCGTACCGCCGCCGCCCGGCGATCGCGTCCCACCGGTCGACACCTACGCCACCGGACGTCCCGCCGACCAGCTGCGGCAATGGGCCGAGCAGCGCGCGGCGGCGCTGGAGATCCCGGTGATCGCGCTGGAGGCCTACGCCTACGCCGCGCGCGTCGCCGAAGTCGAGAACCCCAAATGTCACATCGCCTGGACCACCCTGGCCGGCATCGGTCAGGTGGAAAGCCACCACGGCACCTACCGCGGCGCCACGATCGCGCCCAACGGCGACGTGACGCCGCCGATCAGGGGTGTCCGGCTCGACGGCACCGGCGGCACGCTGCGCATTGTGGACAACGATTCGGGCAACATGGACGGCGACGGCGGCGTGGAACGGGCGATGGGGCCCATGCAGTTCATCTCCGAGACCTGGCGGTTGTACGGGGTGGACGCCGACAACGACGGCAAAGTCAGCCCGGACAACATCGACGATGCCGCACTGTCGGCGGCGGGCTACTTGTGTTGGCGCGGAAAAGATCTTGCGACGCCCCGCGGCTGGATCACCGCGCTGCGCGCCTACAACAACTCCGGTGTTTACCTGCGTGCCGTGCGCGACTGGGCCACCGCCTACGCGGCGGGTCATCCGCTGTAGAAGGATGGAGCGCTGACCCAGGCTTTACGCTGAAGGCTGCCCGGGGACCTGACAAGTGCGCAAAGGAGAACTCAGTGCCGATTATCGAGCAGGTTGCGGCTCGCGAGATTCTCGACTCCCGCGGCAACCCGACCGTCGAGGTCGAGGTGGCTCTGAGCGACGGGACCTATGCCCGCGCCGCGGTGCCGTCGGGCGCCTCGACCGGTGAGCACGAGGCCGTCGAGCTTCGCGACGGCGGCGAGCGGTACGGCGGCAAGGGCGTCAAGAAGGCGGTACAGGCCGTTCTCGACGAGATCGGGCCGGCCGTCATCGGCATCAACGCCGACGACCAGCGACTGGTCGACCAGGCGCTGGTCGACCTCGACGGCACCCCGGACAAGTCGCGGCTGGGCGGCAACGCCATCCTGGGCGTCTCGTTGGCGGTGGCCAAGGCGGCCGCGGACTCCGCGGAGTTGCCGCTGTTCCGTTATGTCGGCGGGCCCAACGCGCACATCCTGCCGGTGCCGATGATGAACATCCTCAACGGCGGAGCGCACGCCGACACCGCCGTCGACATCCAAGAGTTCATGGTGGCCCCGATCGGCGCTCCCAGCTTCGCCGAAGCGCTGCGCTGGGGGGCGGAGGTCTACCACGCGCTCAAGGCGGTGCTGAAGAAGGAGGGCCTGTCGACCGGGCTCGGTGACGAGGGCGGCTTCGCCCCGGACGTTCCCGGCACCACCGCGGCGCTGGATCTGATCACTCGGGCCATCGAATCGGCCGGCTTCAAGCCCGGGGCCGACGTCGCGCTGGCGCTGGACGCGGCAGCCACCGAGTTCTACACCGACGGCACCGGTTACCGGTTCGAGGGCACCACCCGTACCGCCGAGCAGATGTCGGAGTTCTACGCCGGCCTGCTGGGGGCCTATCCGCTGGTGTCCATCGAAGACCCGCTGTCGGAAGACGATTGGGACGGTTGGGCGGCGCTGACGTCTTCGATCGGAGATCGGGTGCAGATCGTGGGCGACGACGTGTTCGTCACCAACCCCGAGCGCCTCGAAGAGGGCATCGTGCGCGGTGTGGCGAATGCGTTGCTGGTCAAGGTGAATCAGATCGGGACGCTGACCGAGACGCTCGACGCGGTCGCCCTGGCCCACCACAGCGGGTATCGCACCATGATGAGTCACCGCAGCGGCGAGACGGAGGACACCACGATCGCCGATCTGGCGGTGGCGGTGGGCAGCGGACAGATCAAGACGGGCGCGCCGGCTCGCAGCGAACGCGTCGCCAAATACAACCAGCTGCTGCGCATCGAGGACGCCTTGGGCGACGCCGCCCGCTACGCCGGTGACCTGGCCTTCCCGCGCTACACACCGGAGCCGAAATAGGTTGTGCGCCAGGGCCGATCCCAAGCGCCGCTCTCCGGCCTCGCGGCCGGGGAAGGCCGGTGATTCGGCTCGGGGCCGCCGGGCCGCCAAGGCTTCCCGGCCCACCAGTTCGGCCAAGGCCGCACCGACGGCCGCGCAGACCAGAGGCGAGAGCACCCGCTCGCTGCAAGAGCATGTCGTCGAACCGATCCGGCGGTCGTTCGCCGAGTCGGTGGAGCAGCGATCTGACCAGCGGCTGGGTTTCACCGCCCGCCGGGCCGCGGTGCTGGCCGCGGTCATCTGCGTGCTGACGTTGACCATCGCCGGGCCGGTGCGGACCTACTTCGCCCAGCGCACCGAGATGGAACAGCTCACCGCGACCGAGTCCGCGCTGCGCAAGCAGATCGCCGACCTGGAGCAGCGCAAGGGTCAGCTGGGGGACCCGGCTTACATCGCGGCGCAGGCCCGGGAACGCCTGGGCTTCGTCAAGCCCGGCGACATCCCGTTTCAGGTGCAGCTGCCGCCCTCGGCGGCAACGCCGACCCAACCGGGCACTGAGTCGGCGGCGCCGGCGAAGAACGAACCGTGGTACACCTCGCTGTGGCACACCATCGCCGACAATCCACATCTGCCGCCCGCCGCGCCGGCACCCGCGGAGCTCGCACCGCCGGCCACGCCGAACCCGACCACGCCCGGTGGTTGACCCGGCCGACGTCCAAGCCGTGGCACGCCAGCTCGGCCGTGAGCCGCGCGGTGTGCTGGCCATCGCTTACCGTTGTCCCAACGGCGAACCCGGAGTGGTGAAGACGGCACCGAAACTGCCTGACGGAACGCCGTTTCCGACGTTGTACTACCTGACACATCCGCTGCTCACCGCGGCCGCCAGCAGACTGGAGACCACCGGACTCATGCGCGAGATGACCGAGCGGCTGCACCAGGATCCCGAACTGGCCGCCGCGTACCGGCGGGCTCACGAGTCGTATCTGGCCGAGCGCGATGCCATCGAGCCACTGGGCACCACGTTCTCCGGCGGCGGCATGCCGGATCGGGTGAAATGCCTGCACGTGCTGATCGCCCACTCGCTGGCCAAAGGACGCGGGGTGAACCCGTTGGGGGATGAGGCATTGGGACTGCTGGCGGACGAGCCGGCCATGGCGCCGGTATTGGTGGTCGAGCAATGGCGATGAGGGTCGGCGCCATTGATTGCGGTACCAACTCGATTCGGTTGCTCATCGCCGACCCGGCCGGTGCAGAACTGCGCGACGTGCACCGCGAGACGCGGATCGTGCGGTTGGGTCAGGGTGTCGACGCAACGGGCGAATTCGCGCCGGAGGCGATCGCGCGCACGCGCGCGGCGTTGGTCGACTATGCCGATCTGCTGCGCGCACACCAGGTTTCCCGGGTGCGGATGGTGGCGACCTCGGCCGCGCGTGATGTCGCCAACCGCGACGACTTCTTCGCGATGACCGCCGAGGTGCTGGGTGCGGTGATCCCGGGCGCGGTCGCCGAGGTGATCAGCGGCGCGCAGGAGGCTGAGTTGTCATTTCGGGGCGCAGTGTCGGAATTGGACAGTGCCGGCGCCCCTTTCGTCGTTGTCGATTTGGGCGGCGGCTCCACCGAGATAGTGCTCGGCGGGTCGGCCGGGGTGGTGGCCAGTTATTCGGCCGACATCGGCTGTGTCCGCTTGACCGAACGCTGTTTGCACTCCGACCCGCCCACGGCCGAGGAGGTGGCCGACGCCCGCCGGGTGGTACGGGAGCGGTTGGCGCCCGCGCTGCGGGCGGTGCCGGTCGAGCAGGCGCGTACCTGGGTGGGACTGGCCGGGACCATGACCACACTGTCGGCGCTTGCTCACCGAATGACCGCCTATGACGCTGCGGCGATTCACCTTTCGCGGGTGCCGCGCGCTCGGCTGCTGACGGTCTGTGAGGAATTGATCGCAATGCCGCGCCGGCAGCGCGCCGCGTTGCCGCCAATGCACGAAGGCCGCGTCGACGTGATCGGCGGCGGCGCGATCGTGGTCGAGGAACTGGCCCGCGAACTGCACGAGCGCGCCGGCATCGACGAGCTGACCGTCAGCGAACACGACATTCTCGACGGCATCGTGTGGTCGATCGCTGACTGAGTCACATCTGCCACATGCGCCTCTGACCCGGGTGGTGCTCTTTTTGCCCGCCTCACAGCGACTGTGAAGATGGTGGTGGCTGTCTGGCGGGTTGACCCTCACTAGCGACTGACCCCGGTTTTGGGTGTCCTGAAATTGATTTGTCGCCTGTCGGGCACGCCACGCCCTTGGTGCTGGCCGGGCGGGCGGTGACCTCATAGGAGCCTGACCTGAACTCAGGTCCCATCACAGTCTTGTCCGGCCCGACGGTCAAGTCCAGGGACGTGGTGTACGACGTCGTCGTGTGATTCTTCGAGGTAATAGTTCAGGCGGTCAGTGCCGCCGGGCTGCCCTCCTGTTCTGCTGATGGCGTGTGGTCGGCGCGGGATTTGCTGAGGAGCTCTAGGCCGAGGTAGCGGCGCGATTCGGCCCATTCGTCGTGTTGTTCGGCCAGGACAGCACCGACCAGGCGGATGAGGGCGTTGCGGTCGGGAAAGATGCCGACGACGTCGGTGCGGCGGCGGATCTCTTTGTTGAGTCGTTCCTTTATCCGGCCCTCGGGGGCGGGTCAACCCGTCGGGGTGGGATGTTCATCGATCGAGGCGCTGGAGGTGGTCGGTAAGGGCGTGGGCGACGCGGTCGTGGCGGGCGGCTTCGTCGGTCCAGCCGCGGCACTCGGCGTCGGTTCTGAGGGCCTGGACGTCGGCGAGTTGGTCGGTGAGCGTGTCGCGGAATTCGGGGGCGGTGACGTAGTTGTCGCAGGTTTCGCAGATGTTGGCATAAGGGCACGCGCCCGCGGATTCGTGGCGAGCGCAGTATCCGTGTGCAACGCGGGTTTTCAGCATTTCACTGTGCAGCCAGCCGACCTTGTCGGGCAGGATCGGTTTGCCGACCGGGGTGAGGGTGAACTGGCGGCGCATCTTGCCCATCGCTTCGTCGTAGGCCGCGCGCAGGGTGGGCGAGGCCAGGGTGGCGTAGCGGATCGTCATTTGTGGAGTGACGTGCCCGAGTAAGGACATCAAGGCCTGCAGACTCATCCCGGCGTTGGCGAGTTCGGTGGCCCAGGTGTGGCGCAACTGATGTGGAGTGACCATCAGGACGCCGCCGTCGGGACGGTGCAACCCGGCGGATTCAGCGGCGGTGAGCAGCCCGTTGCGCAGCCGGGTGTAGCCCAGGCGGCGTCCGTGCCGGGTGAACAGAAAGTCGGTGAGCACGCCGGTGCGTGGGTGCGGCAGCGGCCGGTGCGTGCCGCGGAGGGCGACCCACTCGTCGAGCGCGGCGAGGGTCGCGGCGGAGAGCGGGACCATGCGTTCGGTGGCGAGCTTGCCCAGTGGCACCTTCAGCCAGGTTCCGGCCGGTCCGTAGTCGATGATGCTGCCCAGTTCGAGGTCGAGCAGTTCCCCCGCCCGCAGGCCGGCACCACGCAGCACGGTCAGGCCGATGCGGGCGAACGGATCCTGCAGGTGGGCAACGGCGTTCATCACTGCCGCGTCCACATCGGGTGCTAGCGCGCGTGGCAACGGCTGGTCGAGTTTGGGGACGTCGGCGGCGAATACCAACCGCCGTGGTGGGGCCTGCGCCCAGCCCCAGGCGGTGATGTCGTCGAGCAGGTTGCGCAGACTGAGCACTGCCGACTGGGCCACCGCGGCCGAGACGGTGCGCCCGGCGCCCGCGGCGGCGCGCTGACCACGCCAGCCCCGGGTGCGATTCCATTTCAGGTAGCCCTCGATGCAGCTCCGGTCGAGTTCACGCAGGCTGATGACGTCGGGATGGTGAGCGGTGAGGTATTCGGCGAAGGGCAGCAGGTCGTTGATCAGCGACTCGACCGATTTGGGCCGCAGCACCGCCGCGCGCACGCCGATGTAGCGCAGCAACGTCTGACGGATCGGGTCGGGCATCTCCACCTCGGTGAAGCGCTGCTCGAGGCTACGGGCCCACCGCCGGCGTTTCGGCGCGGTGTCGATGACCGCGGTCTCGAACAACAGCTGCCGCAGGCTGGCCAGCCGCCCCCTGTATGCCCGCCGCGACGATGGCGGCACCACGGTACGTGACAGCGCGGCGTCGAAGTCGTCGAGCGCGTCGCCGGTCAGGTCGGCGACCATTCCGCCGTGGTGTGCCAGCACTACCGCCAGACATTCGCCGAGGACCGTCTCGACCCAGGAACTCCTCCAGCCCAACCGAATTCCCGCATTCCGCAACGCGGCGAATCCGCTCGGATCCCGGTCCTCCACTGCGCGGCCCAGCCCGGTCAACTGTTTGACCGCGGCCAGCTCGACGTCCAGCCGTAACCGGCCGGTGCCGATCGTGTGACAGATCAGCGGCCACGCCCCGGTGTCCCGTATCTCGGCGATCCGCTCGGCTGCCGGCAGCGTCATCCAGGCGTGCAGGTCGCGGTGGCGTGCGGTGAAGTCGCGAGCGATCCGAATCCGGTCGCGTACCGCCCGCCCGCTCAAACCCAGGGTGGCGACGTGGTCGAGATAATCCGCCACCACCTCGTCGGCGCCTACGGGTTGGCCGACCAACACCGTGGTCACTGCCGGGCTCCGGCCAACGTCGCACGAGCAGCACCGTATTCGGCGGCGAGCTGCTCGATCGACAAATGCACGTAGCGGGCCGTGGTCTCCGGCGAGACATGCCCCATCAACGCCCGCAACGCCAGCAGATCGATTCCGGCCGCCGACAATTCGGTGCCGTAGGTATGCCGTAAACGGTGCGGGCGGACTCTTGTGGCGCCAGAGGTCTCCCGGTGCCGACGGAACAGGCTGCGCAGCCCGGCCTCGCTGACCGGTGCACCGGTCGTCGGGCCGCGCAGCACTACGAAGCACTGCGGCGTCGCCAACCCCGGCGGCCGCTCCCATCGCAGGTAGGCGGCGAGCTCGGTGAAGAACGCCGCATCGACCGGGACATGACGTTCCTTGCCGCCCTTGCCGATCACCCGAAGCCGGCGCCGGCCCATATCGACGTCGGCGAGCAGCAGGCCACGCGCCTCGGCCGAACGCAGCCCTCCGAGTAGCATCACCAGCACCATCGCCCGGTCCCGGTGCGTTGCCAGTGTCGCCAGGAACGCGTCGACATCGTTGGTGGACAACGATTCCGGAAGACGCTGCGGCTGACGCACCAACCTACCGCCACTGCGTGCACGCCCGGGACCCAGATGACCGAGCAACCCCCGCTGCGACTGGCGCAGCCCCTGTCCCCGCCGCGGCGACGGCACCGGATTGTCGGTGCAGACACCGGTCATCACCAGATACTCGAATAACGCGCGCACTGCCGCGACCCGGCGGTTCACCGTCGAAGCTGCCGGCGGGGTCGACGAGCGGTGACCGCCGGTGGGCTGGTCCGTTCGGCGGACGCCTTGCCAGTCGATCCAGTCGAACACCAACGGCGCATCGACCGCGGCGAGCCCGACCGCTTGCTGGACGAGGAACCGGCTCAAATTGGCGACGTCGAATGCGTAGGCCCGCACCGTGGCCGCGCTGAACCCCCGTCCCGCCAAATGGTTGAGAAACGCGTTCACCGCGTCCTGCCCGTCCCAGTCGCCCTCCAGGACATATCCGCTGTCGCTCTTGAGTACCCGCATCGCCGCTCCGCCTTCCCCCACCGAGATGCAGACAGCATCCATCCGTGCTCAGCGCTTGTGCGTGAACCTCACGCTGCAGCCCGAACCGTGTCCCCGGAGAGCCGGTTAACGGATAGGGGATTGTTCGACCAGATCTGGCGCCAGATCTGTTTGGGGAAGGCGGTGAACGCCAACAGGTCCGCGCGGGCGTCCTCCAAGTGCGCGGCAACCTTGGGCATCTTGTCGGCCAGTGCGTCAATAACCCGATCATATTGCGCGGCAACGGAATCAGCGTCAGGCTGATCGAACACCGAGTGCACCAGGGTGCGCACCCACGGCCAGGAGCTCTTCGGGGTGACGGCCATCAGATTGGTCGTGTAATGGGTGCGACACCGCTGCCACGACGCTCCTGGCAAAGTGGCGCCGATCGCATTGACGAGCCCGGCATGAGCATCCGAGGTGACCAGTGCGACCCCGCACAGACCGCGGGCGGTCAGCGAGCGCAGGAACGTCAACCAGCCGGCCCCGTCCTCAGCGGTGGTGACGTCTATACCCAGGATTTCGCGGTAGCCCTCGGCGTTGACCCCGGTAGCGATCAGCGCGTGCACGTTGACCACCCGGCCAGCCTCGCGCACTTTAAGGACCAGGGCGTCAGCAGCCATGAACGTGTACGGGCCGGCGTCCAGCGGTCGGGTCCGGAAGGCTTCCACCGCGGCGTCGAGTTCTTTGGCCATCACCGACACCTGAGACTTCGACAGCGACGTAATACCGAGGGTCTCGACGAGTTTGTCCATCCGTCGCGTCGACACGCCCAATAGATAGCAAGTGGCCACCACCGTGGTCAGTGCCCTCTCGGCGCGTTTGCGGCGTTCCAGCAGCCAGTCCGGGAAGTACGAGCCCTGACGCAGCTTGGGGATCGCCAGATCCAATGTGCCTGCCCGGGTGTCGAACTGGCGCTGCCGATAGCCGTTTCGCTGATTGGACCGCTCGGCGCTGCGCTCCCGGTATCCGGCACCGCACAGAGCATCGGCTTCAGCACCCATCAGGGTATGGATGAATGTGGCCAATAACTCGCGCAGCACGTCGGGGTGGCAGGTGGTGAGTCGTTCGGCCAACACGGTCGGTAGGTCGATATCGTGGGCAGTGGTCATCGCGTTGATTCCTTTGCTCGAGTGACTCTGGACGGTCTCTCGAAGAATCACGCGATGACCTTCATTCACTCGGCTACGACACGCCGGTACCGCTGATCAGCTCCGACTCGTACACCACTCTGCTGGACGCAACCGACCCGACCGGCCAGCGTCGCAACCCTCGCTGAAAGGTCGCAATGACAAGCATGCCAACGATGCCACCGCCGAGTCGAGTCGTGGTCGGTGTCGACACCCATAAAGACGTTCTATGCCGCTGCGGTAGTAGATGTGGGTGGTGCGCTGTTGGCAACGGCCAGCTTTGGCGCCGATCGTGAGGGATACCGGGCGTTAATCGAGTGGGCCGCTCAGTTCGGCACAGTGCTGCGCTTTGGCATCGAGGGCACCGGTTCCTATGGCCGTGGGCTGGCCTCTGCGGTGCGTCGTCATGGCCACGAGGTAATCGAAGTGGCGCGGCCCAACCGCCAAGACCGCCACCGGCGGGGCAAGTCGGACCTATTTGACGCCGAAAACGCCGCCCGCGCGGTGCTGGCCGGCCACGCCGAGGCGATCCCCAAAACCGCCGACGGCGCCGTGGAAATGATTCGGCACCTCAAAGTCGCCAAAGACGCTGCGGTCAAAGCGCGTACCGCGGCGATGCAGTCACTCAAAGCCGTCCTGATCACCGCACCGGCCGAGTTGCGCGAAACGCTGCAGCCCTTGCCCGACACGGCACTGCTACGCCGGTGCGCGGCCCTGCGTCCTGGCCAGCTGACCTCGGTCACCGCGGCCGCCAAATACAGCCTGCGGGCCATCGCCCAACGTTGGCACAACCTGCACGCCGAGATCACCGCACACGAACAACTCCTGGGCCGCCTCGTCGATCAACTTGCCCCCCGGCTGACGGCCACCATCGGCATCGGCCCAGACAATGCCTCCCAACTACTCCTGGCACTCGGCGACAACCCCGCACGACTGCACAGTGAAGCGGCCTTCGCCAAACTCTGTGGCGTCTGCCCCATCCCAGCATCCAGCGGAAAGACCGTGCGCTACCGGCTCAACCGGGCCGGACACCGCCAAGCCAACGCCGCCTTGCACCGCATCGTCATCGTCCGGATGAAATACCACCACCCCACCCGCGCCTACGTCGCCCGACGCACCACCGAAGGCAAAACCAAACCCGAAATCATGCGCTGCCTTAAACGCCACATCGCCCGCGAAGTCTGGACCCACACCAAACACCTACGCCAACAACCCCACGCCCACCCACCAACCACTTGCCATCTATAGGAGCATCAACTTCGCGGCGGCGCGCAGAGCCAACACCCGTTGGTGGATCCGGTATTCGGTGGAACGCGGCATATCCGCCGGCCCGTACCGCCCTCGCCTCAGGCGCCGCACCCGGCCGCGCCCTATCTCCCACCGCAACGCGTCGGACACCGCCTTGGACGGCCTGCCCTCGACACCGAAGCCGTGCCAGGTCAGGACGTCGATCAGTTCGGCGATGCTCGCCGGCCCGTGCACGGCCAGGTGCATTGTGAGCACGTAACGAAGCTCAGTCCCATGCAATTTCTTGGTCATCGCCGAACTGTGGCACGCGGGTCCGACAAGCAGCAGTTGTCGCTGTGAGGCGGGTAAAAAGAACACTGCCCGGAACGCCGAACGCGTGTGACGGCTGTGACTCACGCCTCGAACCGGTAACCCATCCCCGATTCGGTCAGCAGATGTTTCGGATGGGACGGGTCTGCCTCGAGCTTGCGCCGCAGCTGCGCCAAATACACACGTAGGTAATGGGTTTCGGTCGCATAGCTGGGCCCCCACACCTCCTTGAGCAACTCCTCGCGCCCAACCAGCTTGCCGCGGTTGCGCACCAGCACCTCGAGCATGCCCCATTCCGTCGGAGTCAGATGCACTTCCTCGCCGTCCTTGGTGACCTTCTTGGCGGCCAAATCCACGGTGAACGCCTCGGTTTCGATCACCGGCTGATCGACTTCGGAGGCCGCGGCCGTCCGGCGCACCGCCGCACGCAACCGCGCCAGAAATTCGTCCATGCCAAACGGTTTCGTCACGTAGTCGTCGGCACCGGCGTCCAAGGCCTGCACCTTGTCCGAGGAATCCGTGCGTGCCGACAACACGATCACCGGCGCGGACAGCCAGCCGCGCAGACCACCCAGCACGTCGATGCCGGACATGTCTGGCAACCCCAGGTCCAGGATCACCACGTCCGGCGGATGTTCGGCGGCCGCGCGCAACGCACCCGCGCCGCTGGACGCGGTGATCACCTCATAACCGCGCACGGTCAGGTTGATCTTCAACGCGCGCAGGATGTGCGGCTCGTCATCGATCACCAGGACCCGAGTCATGGCGCCGGGAAATCCACTACGACGGTCAGGCCGCCGCCGGGAGTGTCCCCGGCGCTGATGGTCCCGCCCATCGCCTCGACGAAACCGCGCGCCACCGACATCCCGAGGCCCACGCCGGTGGTGTTGTCGTGGTCGCCCAGGCGTTGGAAAGATTCGAAAAGCTGGTCCTCGGTGCCGTGTGGAATCCCGGGGCCCTCGTCGATGACATTGATCAACACCCGGCTACCCACGCGGCCGGCGTTGACCCGCACCACGCAGTCGGGCGCGTAGCGCAGCGCGTTGTCGATCAGGTTGGCCAGCACCCGCTCCAGCAGGCCCGCGTCGGCCAGCACGACGGCATCGCCGACGTCGACCTTGACCCGGTCGATGGCGGATCGGTAGAACCCGGTGGCCCCTTTGCCGATACTGATCAACGCCCGCTGCACCACCTCTTCCAGGTACACCCGGTTCAGTTCGGGGCGGACCACGCCGGCGGCCAGGCGGGAGGAGTCCAGCAGGTTACCCACCAGCGCGGTCAGCTGGTCGATGGATTCTTCGATGGTGGCCAACAATTCGGCGGTGTCTTCGGGGGAGAAGGCGACGTCTGCGGCGCGCAAGCTGGACACCGCGACCTTTGCCGCGGCCAGCGGAGTGCGCAGGTCGTGGCTGACCGCCGACAGCAGCGAGCGCCGCAGTTCGTCGGCGCGCCCGATCGCCTCCGCCCGGCTGGCCTCTTCGGCCAGCTCGCGCTGGCGGATCAAACCGGCCGCCTGCTTGGCCACCGCACCGAGCACCCGCCGGTCGCGCGCCGACAACTGCCGGCCGGCCATCAGCATCCAGAATTCGTCGTCGCCGACTTCGATTGCGGTGTCGGCGGAATCGACGCTGGTGCAGGGCTGTGCGCCCACCGCGGCAACCAGCTCACTGCGCCGGCGGTCGTCGTCGGCGCGTTCGCGCAGCATGCTGACCGTGCGCTGGGCGTAGGTTTCGCGCACCCGCTCCAGCAGCGTCTCGAGATCGGCGCCGCGCAGCACCGAACCGGCGAACAGCGTCAGCAGTTCGGCTTCCTGCGAGGCGAGCCGGGCCTCGCGAGCGCGGTTGGCCGCGCCGTCGACCAGCACCGCGACCGCGACCGCGATCAGCAGCATCACCACCTCGGTGACGGCGGCGTCGGGTTCGGCGATGGTGAACGTGTGGCGCGGCGCGGTCAAGAAGTAATTCAAGAGCAGGCTCGACAGCACGGCCGAAAGTATCGCCGGCGCAACGCCTCCCAGCAGCCCGACGACCAGCACCCCGACGAAGAACAACGCGCTTTCGCCGCCGTTGTCCAGATACCGGTCCAGCACCCCGACCGTGACGGCGCAGATCAGCGACGGGACGATGACGGCGGCCAGCCAGGAAGCGACGCGCCGCTCCCGCGGTGAGACCGCCGCGCCCCGAATGCCGCCCTTGGCTTCCTCGTGCGTCACCATGTGCACGTCGATCTTGCCGGACCGCTCGACAATGGCCGGGCCGATGCCTTCTTCGAAGATGCGCGCCCAGCGGGGCCGGCGTGAGGTGCCGATCACCAGTTGAGTGGCGTTGATCTCCCGGGCGAAATCCAGCAGCGCCCGCGGTACGTCGTCGCCGAGCACGGTGTGCAGCGACGCGTCGAGACTGTTGGCCAATTCGCGCAGCTTGCTCATCCGGTCCTCGGACAGCCCGGCCAGCCCATCCCCGCGTAGCACATGCACGACCATCAACTCGGCGCTGGACTTCGACGCGATGCGTGAAGCCCGTCGCACCAAGGTTTCCGATTCGGGCCCACCGGTGACGGCCACGACGACTCGCTCGCGCGCCTCCCACATATCGGTGATCTTGTTCTCCGCCCGGTATTTGGCCAGCGCGGTATCGACCTGATCGGCCAACCACAGCAACGCCAATTCCCTTAACGCCGTGAGGTTTCCGCGGCGAAAGTAGTTGGACAGCGCGGCGTCGATCTTGTCGGGTGGATAGACGTTGCCATGAGACAGTCTGCGGCGCAACGCCTCCGGGGTGATATCGATGAGCTCGACCTGCGCGGCCTGGCGCACGATGGAGTCGGGAATCGTCTCTTTCTGCTCGATGCCGGTGATCTGGGCGACGACGTCGTTGAGGCTTTCCAGGTGCTGGATGTTGACGGTGGAGATGACGGTGATCCCGGCGTCGAGCAATTCCTCGACGTCCTGCCACCGCTTCGGATTCTTGCTGCCCGGTGTATTGGTGTGCGCCAGTTCGTCGACCAGCACCACCTGCGGATGACGCTGCAGCACCGCCGGCACGTCGAGTTCGGGGAAGCTGCCGCCGCGGTAGTCGACGTAGCGGGGCGCAACCACTTCGATGCCGTCAAGCAATTCAGCGGTTTTCGCTCGGCCGTGGGTTTCGACGACGGCGGCCAAAACGTCGGTGCCGCGGTCTATGCGCCGGTGCGCTTCTCCGAGCATCGCGTAGGTCTTGCCGACGCCTGGTGCCGCACCCAGGTAGATGCGCAGTTCGCCCCGTTTGGGGTTCTGGTCGCCAAGGCTCACGTCAACAATCATCCACCGCTAGGCGGTGGCCGGGTACCTGCGGTCAAGTGCCAGGTTGAGTTGCACGACGTTGACCGTCGGCTCACCGAAGATCCCTAGCGCGCGCCCGGCGCGGTATTGGCGCACCACGTCTTGTATCTGCCCGGGCGTCACGTGCCGCGCCGCGGCCACTCGAGCTACCTGGAGGTCGGCATAGGCGGCAGAAATGTCGGGGTCCAAGCCGCTGCCGCTGGCCGTGACCGCGTCGGCCGGCACCCGCGGATCGGCCGGGGCGGCCCCGCGAACGGGCACGATCAGACCGTTGGAGTAGTCCTCGCCGAACACCGCGCATTCGACGCGAACGCCTTGGTAGAAGTCCAGAAACGGCTGCTTGATGCTCTGACACGGCTCGTTGACGCTGACCACCCGGCTGGGTCGCACGACGGTGCCGCGCGCATCGCGCGGGCCGATCACCGAAAGCACCGCGCCGACGCCACCGCCGGTGCAGAACGGCCGCGACCCGTCACCCAAGCCCTCGAATCGCGCGACCGCCGCACTGCGCGAGCACACCAAAGTCAGCAGGCTGGGCTTGAACCCGGCGTCGGTGGCGCTGGCGCCGGCGGCCAGTTTGGCCGGATCGGCGGGAGTGTCGACGACGCTTTCCGGCCCCAAGTTGCTGCCGCCGCTCGACAACGGGTCATAGCCGGCGCCCGCCGCCGACGGTCGGGGCTGGAAATACCGCGGCAACGGGTCACCCGCGGCATCGCTGAACAGTTGGCCGATCAGCTTGCTGCCGACCGGCTTACCACCCGCGGTGAGGATCGAGCCTTCCGCCTTGTCGTGTAGCCCGGGAATCCAGGCCACCAGCCAAATCAGCAGGGGATAGCCCAGACCCAGCAGCACGGTGAAGACCAGCAACGCGCGCAGCGCTGCCCAATGCTGACGCAGGGTGTTCGCAATGTTCATCTCAGGCCATCCCGGGAAGTAGTTGCACCAGCAGGTCGATGAGCTTGATGCCGACGAAGGGCGCGACGATCCCGCCCAATCCGTACCGATATAGGTTGCGGCTCAACAACTTCGAGGCTCGGTTGGGGGTGTATCGAACACCGCGCAGCGCCAACGGAATCAGCGCGACGATGACTACGGCGTTGAAGATGACCGCTGACAGGATCGCCGATTGCGGGCTGTGCAGCCGCATGACGTTGAGCAGGTCCAGCCCAGGGAACAGCGTCACGAACATCGCCGGGATGATCGCGAAGTACTTGGCGATGTCATTGGCAATCGAGAAGGTCGTCAACGCTCCGCGGGTGATCAGCAACTGCTTGCCGATCTCGACGATCTCGATGAGTTTGGTGGGGTCGGAGTCTAGATCCACCATGTTGCCGGCCTCTTTGGCTGCGGCGGTGCCCGTGTTCATCGCCACGCCGACGTCGGCCTGGGCCAGCGCGGGCGCGTCATTGGTGCCGTCGCCGGTCATCGCGACCAGCCGCCCGCCCTGCTGTTCGCGCTTGATCAGCATCAGCTTGTCTTCGGGTGTGGCTTCGGCGAGAAAGTCGTCGACTCCGGCTTCTTCGGCAATGGCCTTGGCGGTCAACGGATTATCGCCGGTGATCATCACGGTGCGGATGCCCATCACGCGCATGGCGTCGAATCGGTCCCGCATGCCCTGTTTGACCACGTCTTTGAGGTGGATGACACCCAACACTTGGGAGTCGCCGGCGCCGGCGATCTGCCCGACGACCAGCGGTGTACCGCCGGCGGCCGAGATGCCGTCGACGATCTGGCCCAGTTCGGCCGGGACGTCGCCGCCGTGACTGCGGACCCACTCGGCCACCGAACTGGCCGCGCCCTTGCGCAGCTGCCGATCCTCGACGTCAACGCCGGACATCCGCGTCGTCGCACTGAATTCCACCCAGGAGGCGTTGGCCAGTTCACCAGGGGTTCGCCCGCGCAGTCCGAACGCGTCCTTGGCGTAGACGACGACGGACCGGCCTTCGGGGGTTTCGTCGGCCAGGCTGGACAGCTGGGCGGCGTCGGCGAGGTCTTCGATGGTGGTGCCGCGGACCGGAATGAACTCGGAGGCTTGACGATTGCCCAGTGTGATGGTCCCGGTCTTGTCCAACAGCAACGTGTTGACGTCACCGGCGGCCTCGACCGCGCGCCCGGACATGGCCAGCACGTTGCGTTGCACCAGCCGGTCCATGCCGGCGATGCCGATCGCCGAGAGTAACGCGCCGATCGTGGTGGGAATCAAACAGACCAGCAGCGCGACCAAGACGATGCCGCTGATGCCGTCGCCGTTCAGGGCCGGGGTGTCCGGCACCCCGGGATTGTCGGCCTTGGCATAGATGGCCAGCGGCTGCAAGGTGGCGACCGCGAAGACGAAGATAATGGTCAGCGCGGCGAGCAGGATGTTGAGCGCGATCTCGTTGGGCGTCTTTTGCCGGTTGGCGCCCTCGACCAACGCGATCATCCGGTCCACGAAGCTCTCACCGGGTTTCTGGGTGATCTTGACGACGATGCGATCCGACAGCACGGTGGTGCCGCCGGTCACCGACGAACGGTCGCCGCCGGATTCGCGGATCACCGGGGCAGATTCGCCCGTGATGGCCGACTCGTCAACCGAGGCAATGCCTTCCACCACGTCACCGTCACCGGGAATGACTTCACCGGCGCTGACCACCACGATGTCACCCTGTTGCAATAGCGGCGCCGCGACGTCTTCGGCATCATCGGAGCTACCGGGCGCCCAGTTTCTCAGCCGGTGGGCGACGGTGTCGGCCTTCGACTTGCGCAGCGTATCGGCCTGCGCCTTACCGCGGCCTTCGGCGACCGCTTCGGCCAGGTTGGCGAAAAGCACTGTCAGCCAAAGCCAGAACACCGTCAGCCAGCTGAACCAGGTGTGGTCGCCGACGGCCAGCACCGTCGACCACACGGCGCCGACTTCGACGATGAACATCACCGGGTTGCGCCACAAGGTGCGCGGGTCGAGTTTGCGCAGCGCGTCGGGCAATGACTTGACCAGCATCGTGGGATCCAGCAGGCCGGCCCGCAACGGCTCGTGCGGCCGGCGGCTGGTGTGCTGCGCGGCGGCGGGTTCGGTTGTCGTCAACACTGTTCAGTGGATCCCTTCCGCGAGCGGCCCGAGCGCCAGCGCGGGCAAAAAGGTGAGGGCGACGAGAATCACCGTGACCCCGACGACCAGGCCGACGAACTGCGGCCGGTGGGTGGGCAGGGTGCCGCTGGACTCGGGCGTGGCGCCCTGGCGCGCCAGGCAACCGGCCAGCGCGAGCACCAGAATCATCGGCAGGAAGCGGCCGAACAACATCGCCAAGCCCAGCGCGGTGTTATACCAAACGGTGTTGGCCGACAAGCCGGCGAACGCCGATCCGTTGTTGTTGGCCGCGGAGGTGAAGGCGTAGAGCACCTCCGACAGGCCGTGCGGCCCGGTGTTCGCCATGCCGGCCCGCTCGCCCTGCAGCGCGATGGCCGAAGCGGTGCCCACCAACACGATGAGCGGTGTCACCAGGAAATAGCTTGCGGCAAGCTTCATTTCACGCGGGGTGATCTTCTTGCCCAGGTACTCCGGAGTCCGCCCGACCATCAACCCGGCGACGAACACCGTAATGACCGCCAGGATCAAAATCCCGTACAGCCCCGAACCCGTACCACCCGGCGCGATTTCACCGAGCTGCATGTTGAACATCGTCACCAGGCCCCCGAGGCTGGTGTAGGAGTCGTGCGTGGAATCGACCGCGCCCGTCGACGTCAGGGTCGTCGCGTCGGCGAAGACGGCCGACTCACCCACGCCGAAGCGCTGCTCGACGCCTTCGGCGGCGCTGCCCACCGCGGTCGGGACGGTGCCGTGGTGCTGTAACTGGACCAGCATCATCACCGCGAGGCTGGCGGCGGCCAGGATGCTGACGACCGCGGCGATCGCGTAGCCCTGCTTGCGGCTACCCACCATGCGGCCGAACGTGCGCGGCAGGGAGAACCCGATCATCAGGATGAGAAAGATCTCGACCCAGTTGGTCCACGCCGTCGGGTTCTCGAACGGGTGCGCGGAGTTGGCGTTGTAGAAGCCGCCGCCGTTGGTGCCCAACAGTTTGATCGCCTCCTGGCTGGCGACCGGACCACCGGGGATGGTCTGCGGTGTACCGGCCAGCGTGGTCACGACCTGGTCGTTGAGGTGGAAGTTCTGGATGACGCCGCCGGCGAGCAGCACGATCGCGGCGAGCACCGAGATGGGCAGCAGGATCCGCAGCGTGCCGCGGGTCAGATCCACCCAGAAATTGCCGAGCTCTCCGGTGCGGTGGCGGGCGAACCCGCGCACCAGCGCGACGGCCACGGCCATGCCCACCGCGGCGGAGACGAAGTTCTGCACCGCCAGCCCGGCCATCTGCACCAAATGGCCCTGAGCCGATTCACCGGAATAGGCCTGCCAGTTGGTGTTGGTGACGAAGCTGACGGCGGTGTTCCACGCCAGGGCGGGGGTCATAGGCGTTGCCGGCTCGGCCAGGTGCAGCGGTAGCTTGCCCTGCACCAGCTGCAAGCCGAACAACGCGAGCACGCTGACCATGGAGAACGCCAGCACACTGCGCGCATACGCTGCCCAGGTCTGCTCGGCGCCGGGGTCGGCGCCGATCAGCCGGTAAATGAAACGCTCTGAGCGGCTATGCTTTTCGGCGCTGTACACGCGATACATGTAGTCGCCCAGCGGTACGTGTACCGCCGCCAGTGCGGCGACGAGCAGCCCCACGAACAGCAAGGTCGCCGTCGTCGAGCTCATCAGAACTTCTCCGGACGGAGCAGGGCGGCCGCCAGCAACAAAGCGATGAGGACGGCCAGGCCCAGCCCGACACTGTTGGCCGCGCTCACAATTCCCACTTCAGCAAGGCGCCCAGCGCGGCGAAGCTCGCCACGGTCAGCGCCAGATAGGCCACCACGGACATCCCTGAACTCCGTTCCCGCGCAACGTCACGTCTGGCCCGTGTGGAGGGCCAGAGCGAGCTAAGCGCGGTCAAAGCAGCAGGGCCAGGAGCCTTTACGCTTTCTTTACGGCTGCTGTCGCGATCTTTGCGGTGCGGAAAACCGGTGCTAGGCGACCGGCTGGGCGATCATCGGCAGCCGCACCCGAAACACCGTGCGGCCGTCGGCCGATTCGGCGGTGACCGTACCGTGGTGCGCTTTGACGATCGAGCTGACGATGGCCAGGCCCAGCCCGTGACCGGACCCGTTGGACGGCGCCTTGCTGGCCCGGACGAACCGCTCGAACAGGTGGGGCAGCACGTCGGGGTCGATGTCGGGCCCGTCGTCGGCCACCGTCAATTCGACATAGGGCTCCTCGCCGTCGCGGTGGTGGCAGGTGATGCCGGTGGTCACCGTGACGCCGGGCGGGGTGTGCACGCAGGCGTTGGTCAGCAGGTTGCTCAGCAGTTGATGCAGGCGCGCGTGGTCGCCGTTGACCCACACCGGACCTTCGGGTAGTTCCTTGACCCATTGGTGGGTGGGCGCCGCGACGGCGGCGTCGTTGACCGCGTTGATGACCAGGTCGGTCAGGTCGAGATCCTCGGTTTGCAGGTCCTCGCCCTCGCCCAGGCGGGACAGCAGCAGGAGTTCGTCGACCAGCGACGCCATCCGGCGGGTTTCGGACTCGATGCGGGCCAGCGCGTACTCGGTGGTGGGGGGAAGGTCAGAACTGTCTTGTCGGGTCAGTTCGGCGTAGCCCTGAATCGCCGCCAACGGTGTGCGCAACTCGTGGCTGGCGTCGGTGATGAATTGCCGCATCCGCATGTCGGATTCGACGCGGTGTGCCAGCGCGCTGTCGACGTTGTCCAGCAACCGGTTCAGGGTGTGCCCGACGATCCCGACTTCGTTGTCCGGGTCGGTGTCTTCGGGCCGCACACGCACACTGATCTGGTGGTCGTCGCCGGTAAGTGGCATCGCGGCGACTTCGGCGGCGGTGGCGGCCACCCGGCGCAGCGGACGAAGCGCGAGCCCGACCACCCAGATGGTGAGTGCTCGGTAATCACCAGTGCGGTGGCCACCAGCGCTGTGGTGGTGATTTGTTTGCGGGCGATGATCTGATCGGCCAGCGTGAGCGAAACGCCGACGATCAGCCGGTCGGATCCGGCGGCGCGGCTGTCCACCTGGTGCGGTCCCAGGCTGCCCAGCGTCTCGATGCGCGAGGGCCCGTCGGTCCACGACTGGGCCTCGATCGCGCGGATGACGTCGGGTGGCGCGGGCTGCGGTTCGTCCTCGGAGAAGACGGCCGAGCCGATCACCACGCCGTCGCGCAGCACCGCGATCAGGTTGCCCGGCGTCTGGCCGGTGAACTCCAGCAAGGCTTGAGCCACCGGGGGATCGCCCGGATGCAGCGACGTGTGCTCGCCGTTGCGGTATCTGGCATAGGCATGGCTGAACGCATGCATGGATTCGGCGACCTCGGCGTCATTCATCGCCGTCACGTAACCGCGCAGACTGAGCACGGAGACCGCACCCACGGCTACCAGTACGACGGTGACCACGGCTAACACGCCGATGAGCAACTGCTGGCGTAGCGAGCGGGGCAGCCACCTCGGGGTGTTTCGGTCCCCTGTCACGCCAAGCTCATTCCGGTGGTCGAAGCATGTACCCAATCCCGCGAACCGTGTGGATCATCGGCTCCCGGTCGGCGTCGATTTTCTTCCTCAAGTAAGAAATGTACAAGTCAACGATGCTGGTGCGGCCGGCGAAGTCGTAGTTCCAGACGCGGTCGAGGATCTCGGTGCGGCTCAGCGCGCGCCGCGGGTTGCGCATCAGGAAGCGCAGCAGTTCGAACTCCGTCGACGACAGCGAGATGGGTGTGCCGCCGCGGGTGACTTCCCGGCTGGCGGCGTCGAGCTTGAGATCTCCGACTTTCAGCGATTCGTCGGCGGGTGGGGCCAGGTGGCTGGAGCGGCGCAGCAGCCCGCGCAGCCGGGCCACCAGTTCCTCGAGGCTGAACGGCTTGGTCATGTAGTCGTCGGCGCCCGCGGTCAGACCGGTCACCCGGTCCATCACGGAGTCGCGGGCGGTCAGGAACAGCGTGGGCGTGTAGGCGTCGGCCTCCCGGACCCGCTGCAGAATCTGTAACCCGTCGACGTCGGGCAGCATGATGTCGAGTACCAGCACGTCGGGGTTGATCCGGTCGAACTTGGCGATGGCCTCGCGGCCGTTGTGGGCGATCTCGACGTCCCAGCCTTCGTAGTGCAGCGCCATCTTGACCAGATTGGTCAGTGCAGGCTCGTCATCGACTAGCAATACCCGGATTGGCGACCCGTCAGCGCGGTTGATGCGGGGCAGCTGCCCCAAAATGGCCTGGCGGGGACGTTGGCTGCGCGCATATCCCGACAATGCAGTCATGGTCACTGATTCTTTCAACCGCATATGCGGTCGTCACGTACCTCATAGGAATCTCAAATGCCAGTCGGCTCCACGACTGGCGACGAACGGCGTGCGCTATGGACTTCATATGCATTCTATCGGCGCGGCGTGTCAATCGAGCAAAGCCGATCCACGCGAGGTCGGGTGGGCCGCACCAGCAAACCGACGCCGGCAACGACCGGTGTCCGCGGCAAACAAAAGGGCCGCACACCGGTCGGTGTGCGGCCCCTCTGCGTTTTAAGTGTCAGGCCCAGCTGGAGCCGACGGCGCTGTCGGTCTGCGCCATGTTGCTGCCGGCGGACTGAACCTTCTGGCCGTGGGAGTTGGCCTGCTCGTAGATCACCTGGAAGTTGCGACCCAACTGGGTGATGAACTCCTGGCAAGCCACCGAACCGGCGCCGCCCCAGAAGTCACCGGCAGCCAGCACATCGCGAACGATGGCCTGGTGCTCGGCCTCCAGGTTGGCGGCCTGCGCGCGAATGAGAGCACCGTGGGCGTCCACATCGCCGAACTGGTAGTTGATTGTCATTGTCTTGTCCTCCTGAATAGGTAGCTGTTAGGCAGCTGCGGTTGTCGGGGCTAGCTGCTGAGGATTTGCTGGGAGGCCTGCTCTTGCTGCTCGTAGTTGTTGGCGTCCCGGATCAGTCCGTCGCGCACTCCGTGCAGCATGTTGACAATGTTGCGGAAGGCCTGGTTCATCTGGCCCATGGTGTCCAGCGAGGTCGCCTCGGCCTGGCCGCTCCAGCCTGCGCCGGAGATGTTCTGCGAGGACGCCCACATGCGGCGGGCCTCGTCCTCGACGGTCTGGGCGTGCGTCTCAAAACGGCCCGCCATGTCCCGCATCGCGTACGGGTCGGTCATAAAGCGTCCGGCCATGCTTCCTATCTCCTTATCTTGGGTCTGCTGTTGTAAATGTTCTAGCAGTTGATTCACTACGGTGGTAGCCGTATCGCGGATACATTACGGCGCGGTGGTTAATTGCTGGCCTCAAACGAGTGACATGTCCCCCCTTTTTTCTTCCGCTGCCGGGGTCACACGACGACCTGTTTGGGCATGACGGTCGGCTTGAAGCCGTAGCGGGGTCCGGCGGACGCGCCGGCGCCCTTGGCGGCGGCGGCCATGCCAGGCATGCCACCCATGACTCCCGACGACGCCGCTTCCTCCGGGACGGTCCAGCCGCTGCCGGCAAGTGCCGTGCCGACGTTTGCTGCTGCGGGCGCAGCCGCAGACCAGCTGGCAGGGACCGATAAGCTGCCCACCAGGGACGCTTCGCCCAGGCTGGCGGCGGTACCCGCGGCCCCGACCTGGCTGGCGAGGCCGGCGGCTGCGCCTTCGGCCGCCACTGCCGCGGGAGCCGCTGCCCCTGCCGCCTCCGCCGCCGCCGCGATGTTGGCGTCGATGGTGTGGGCGGCGAAGATCCCGTTGGGGATGGCGGCGAACATGAACCACGACGCCGTCACACCCACCTGCTGAATGCCGTTAAAAATCAGCGGTGTTCCAAGGAAGCCGTCGATGCCGGTCAGCAGGTCCTGCACGGGCACCGGCAGCGAGTTGAACAGCCCGGTACCGATGGACGATGTCCCGAGCCCCAGGTTGCTCAGCTCGCTTTGCAAGCCCGAGATGATGTCGCCCAACCCGGCCGCGGGCTGGACCGCCGCGGCCGCGCTCACCGCGGCGGCTTGAGCACCGGCACCGCCGGGGTTGGTGGTCGGCGCGGCGGGGGTCAACGGTTCGAGCACCGCGGCGACCGCCGAAGAAGCTTGGTAATTAGTCATCGCGATGACGTCTTGGACCCACATTTCGGCGTACTGGGCCTCGGTGGCCATGATCGCCGGAGTGTTGATACCGAGGAAGTTGGTCGCGACGAGCGCCGCCAGCAAAGACCGGTTAGCGGCGATCACCGCGGGCGGGACGGTGGCGGTGAAGGCCGCCTCGTACGCGGCCGCCGATGCCGTGGCCTGGGCCGCTGCCTGCTCGGCAGCCGCCGCGGTATTGCTCAGCCACGCCACGTAGGGCTGCGCCGCGGACGCGGCTGCGGTCGAGCCGGCGCCGGTCCACTGTTCGGTGGTCAGCGAGGTGATGATCGACTCGTATTGCGCGGCGGTCGTGCTCAACTCGGAGGCCAGATTGCTCCATGCCGTCGCCGCGGCCATGAGCGGTCCCGCGCCCGCACCGGCGTACATGAGCGCGGAGTTGATTTCGGGAGGGAATCCTGCGAAAGACATTTCTATCCCTTTTCTGTTGGCTTTGTTTTGTTATTTGCTGTCAAAGTGCGGGGGTTAGACGCTCACCGGCTTCGGCATGACGATGGGCTTGACGCCGTAGCGCGGCGCACCGAAACCGGCGCTGTTGCGCGCGGCCGAGGCCATGCCCGGCATGCCGGGGTAGAACGCTCCGGGCGCGGCCGTCGGCGCTGCGGCGGTCCAACCGGCCCCGGACAGCGCGCTGGGTGTGGTGGCCGACACCAGCGTGGCCGGGGTGGCCCAGCTGGGCGGCACGGCCAGCCCGCCGACCAGCGTCGCCTCGCCGACGCCGGCCGCAACCGGTGCAGCGGCCCCACCGACGCCGGCAACCGCACCGGCCTCCGTCGCTGCGCCGCCTCCGGCGGCAGCCGCCGCTTCGGCCAGGTCTTCGGGCACGCCGAAACCATCGGGGAACAGGCCACCGCTGGTCAGACCCAGCAGGTTCGAGGAGGCGGAAGCGAAGTTACCGATCTCGTAGTTCGCGATGTTGGCCATGTTGCCGGACAGGCTGAACGGTTGGCCGCCGATGCTGGTCACCGGACCGCCGAGCAATGTGCTGATCTGGTTCATGAAGTCTTCGACCGGGTTGGCGGCGGCGGTGGCGGCCGCGGACGTCGCGTTCGACGTCAACGTGGTGGCAGCCGCGTTGGCCGCCTCGCTGGACTCATAGGTCCCGCTGCTCATACCCAGGGTTTGCACGAACTGCTCTTGAATCGCCTGAGCTTCGGCCGCGATCTGCTGATAGAGAGCGCCGTATGCGGTGAAGATGCCGGACTGGATGATCGAGACCTGGTCGGCGGCTGCGGGGGCGATAGCGGTAGTCGGGGCGGCGGCGCCTGCGTTCTGCGCTGCCAGTGCACTCCCGATCGCTCCGAGTTGCGCTGCCGCGGCGGCCAACTCTGCCGGCACTGCTGTCAGGAATGACATTCATTGCTCCTTGTGTGTGGAAACATGTCGACCAGTCCCCGGGTCGACTCTGAGTGTTTGCATAACGGCCCCTGTGCGTTGGCGTAACGCTAACTACCCATGGCTCCACAGTCCTGGCGGAAAGCAGTAGGGTGACGGACGTTTACGGTCTCTTAACGGAGGCGACCGTTCTTTTAACAAGCCTCTGGCGGGCGATATAGATGTGTCATATGTCCGACGGCGGGGCTGCACAGTATTCACCCGCGCGGCGCGCGATCCTACTCAATGACCGGCCGTCGCGCACCTTAGTGTTTTCGCGGGACACCGCGTCATCGGCCCGGCAATCGCACGCTAGATTCGCCGCCGAGCCCCCATAGCCCAATTGGCAGAGGCAGCGGACTTAAAATCCGTCAAGTGTCGGTTCGAGTCCGACTGGGGGCACCAAGAATCTACTGGTGAAGCCATAAAACGCATACGACTATCGGACGACACGCGAAGTCTAGTCCGCAGTCAGTCCGCACGAGTATCGTCAATGCGATGAAGCGTGGAATACGCGGAGGAGTAGAGGATCGGTGGCATCGCTCCGCACGACGCGGTGAGCAGGTGCCTTGGCCCGCTGACACACCGGGTGCGAGTTCTTGGTGTACAGATCCCAGGCATGGGGAAGTTGGCACTTTGGTCGCGACCGAGCGGCACGGGCAGGGCAAGCGGTGGATGGCGCGATGGGTCGGCGGGGACTGTCATGAACGCGCGAAGTCGTTCGATCGTAAGGCGCAAGCTCAGGCGCACATCAGTCAGGTGTCCGCCGACATCAACAGGGGGACGTATGCCGATCCAACGCGCACCGCGATCACCTTCGGCGTAGTGGCGGAGGAGTGGTTCCGGAACCGATCGGGTGCAAACAAGCTCAAGCCGAAGACAATCGCGGGCTACCGAAGTCTGCTGGATGTAATCGTCCTGCCGAGGTGGGCGGAGACGAAGCTGCGTGACCTTCAGCACGCAGATATCCAAGCTTGGGTGACTTGGCTAGCCACGGATCCGGCTGCTCGCCACCGTGCCGTAGGTAGTGCCGGAGAGGGCGGTCTGTCGCCCGGGCGAGTCATTCAGGCGTTTCAGGTGGTTGACCAGGTGCTGGGGTATGCCGTGCGTGCTCGATACATGGCAGTTAACCCTGCCGATGGTATCGAGTTACCACGGAAGCGGACACGAGAGGACATAGCACTTAGCCACGAAGAGGTCTCTCGGCTTGCAGAGGCAGTTCCGGAGATCCGTCCGGCAATCCTGCTACTTGCATACGGCGGCATGCGGTTTGGCGAGATGGCGGCTCTGCGCGTCCGTGATGTTGATCTGACACGCCGGCGTATTCGCGTCGCACGCTCCGTCACTCGGGTGGCTCGGATGGGTCATGTTGAGGGCGACACGAAGACACATCAAGTGCGGATAGTGCCAATCCTGACCCAGACTCTGGCCGACGCTCTCATCGAGGTGGTCGGGAACCGCGAGGGCTCCGAGTATCTGTTTCCTGGCCGCGATGGCGGGCCATTGACCCTCGGTTGGTTCCGGTGGCGATTCGATCAGGCGGCAGTTGCGGCGGGACTGACAGGAATTACCCCAAAGACGTTGCGGTACACAGCGGGATCGTTGGCGCTGGCATCGGGAGCTTCCATAGTCACGGTGTCAAAGCTACTGGGGCACAGAAACGTTACGACCACCATGAACGTCTACTCGCACATGCTGCCAGATGACTTCGACAACTTGGCCACTGCGATGGACACCGCAGCCCGTGCCGCAGCAGTGATTTGAGCGCATAGTCGCAGGTCAGGCGTAGAAATGATCGGGGTTACACTAGAGTTCCGTACATTTACGGGACCTAATGACGCCCCCTAAAACCCTTTATGGGCACCGGGAAGACTCGGTTGTCAGCGAATTTCTATCGGCTCACAGACGAAGATTTGAGGCGTAGACACATGAGTCATACTGAACTACTTGGCATCCCCGAAGCTTCGGAGCTGCTCGGCCTTCCGAAGGGCACACTTCGGTGGTATCGGGCGTCTGGCATCGGTCCTAAGAGCTTCAAAGTTGGTCGCCGCGTGCGGTATCGGCGTACGGATTGCCTCGATTGGCTGGCGACGCAAGAGTCCAAGACAGCTGTGGGCGGTGTCCAGTGAGCGCCGAGTACCGGAGCCTTGAGGAATCGTTCGCGCAATCTAAGGCCGTTTTCGTCTATTTTGGCGGGCACTTCGACATCGACGGCGGGCATGGCTACGTCGCCGTAGATCTGGCAGGCAACGTCAACTTCATTCATAACGACGACTGGGCGGCGCTCAGCCCGACCGAGGCAATCGCCCTGGGACAAAGCATCATCGACGCCGCCGAATACGCCGCGACAACCAGCGGGTTCTGAAGCTATGGGCGTTATATCGGAAGCCTTCAGGATGAGAGGTCGAGGCCCTGATGCTGAACGGACGAAGAAAAGGGACTTGCTCGCAGTGCGGACTCAAACGGTCCGGAACCGGCGCCGGGGGGAATTTCTCGGCGGTGGCTTCCATGTTTTCGACGACCTTGACGACCTACAGAACAGGGTCGCCGAACGGAAGGCCAAGACGGCACGCGGTGGTATCGCATGAGCCTCTCCGGATTAGTAACAGGCGACCAACTCGATGCCGAAACACTCTCGCCGTTGGAGTGGTCCGTTCCTGGCATCTTGCCTGAAGGATTGGGAATTCTTGCGGCGCCGCCGAAAGCGGGTAAGAGCTGGCTTGTCCTCGCTATTGGCTTGGCCGTCGCCGATGGCGGGGAAGTGCTAGGCGTACCAGTCAACCAGCGACCTGTGCTGTATCTCGCGTTGGAAGACGGTTGGCGGCGTCTGCAGAGTCGGTGCCGGCAGTTACTGGGTGACTAACCGATACCTGGCGGGATCACCTTCTGGATTGAGCCTGATTGCGCGCTGCAGCAGGCCGAACAATTCGTTGACGCTCACGTCGGCGCGAATCCACTTGTAATACTGGACGCGCTTGTGACCGTCAAGCCACAACGCAGAGCAAGAGACGAAGCGTACACAGCCGATTACAGTTTTACGCGCAAGTTGAAATCTCTTGCAGCGCCGGGAAGTACGGTACTTGCGGTACACCGCACCCGTAAAGCAGAAGCAGTTGACTTCCTCGACGCTATCTCTGGTACGCAAGGAATTGCCGGTGCCGCAGACTTCGTGATGGTTCTCGACCGACAGCGTGGAGGTCGCACAGCCACACTTCAAGTTACAGGCCGAGAAGTACCCGAAGCTCGTTACGCGTTGCTGTTCGATGACGGCAAGTGGAGCGCAGACGGCAACGGCCTAGAGGCCGCACAACGAGCGAACGAGAGCCAGCATGGGCCCACCAAGCGTCTTGTGCTGCGTTTCGTCAACTCGCGTCCGCTGACTAGAACGGCGGATGTTGTTGAGAAGCTGAACATTAAGCCAGATGCAGCACGCCAAACGCTGTGCCGACTAGCTCAGGAGGGTCTAATCGAACGACTGTCTCCTGGTGTGTTTGTCCCTGTCACGCAGTCACAGTCCTATGAAACGGCCACTTCAGGCCTGTTAACGAGGCGTGTGTCGGCTCCGGTCGAAAAGTGAGCAGGTAGTTCCGGTCGAAAAGTGAGCACCCTTCTGATTGGAGAGTGATCACTGTGGAGGATTGGGCGGAGATTCGCCGGCTGTATCGGTCGGAGAAGCTGTCGCAGGCTGCGATCGCGCGGCGGCTGGGTCTGTCGCGGAACACCGTGGCCAAGGCGCTGCGCTCGGAGGCGCCACCGCGCTATGAACGCAAGCCGGCGGTGATGTCGGGGTGGGCCCAGGTCGAGATGGCGGTGCGGGTGCTGTTGGGGCAGTTTCCGACGATGCCGACGACGGTGATCGCGCAGCGGGTGGGTTGGACTGGCGGGCACTCGTGGTTCGCCGAGAACGTTGCGCGGATCCGCCCGGAGTACACCCCGGTCGATCCGTGCGATCGGCTGGTGCATCTGCCCGGTGAGCAGGTGCAGTGCGATCTGTGGTTTCCTGGCCAGCTGGTTCCCGATCACGCTGGGGTATTGCGGTCGTTTCCGGTGCTGGTGATGGTCGCTGCGTACTCGCGGTTCATCGCCGCGATGATGATCCCGTCACGGGTGACCGGGGATCTGTTGGCCGGGATGTGGCAGTTGATCGCCGGGAACATCGGTGGTGTGCCACGGACTCTGTTGTGGGACAACGAGGCCGGTATCGGTCGGCGCGGCCGTTTGGCTGAGGGGGTGGCCGGGTTCTGTGGTGTGCTGGGCACCCGCTTGATTCAGGCCCGGCCCTATGATCCGGAGACCAAGGGTCTGGTCGAGCGGGTCAACGGTTACCTTGAGACGTCGTTTCTGCCGGGCAGGATGTTCACCTGCGCAGCCGATTTCAACGCCCAATTGTGGGACTGGTTGATCTCGATCGCCAACCGCCGCGTGCACGCCAGCACCCGGCTGGTCCCTGCCGAGGCCTTGGCGGCGGACCGGGCGGCGATGGCCATACTTCCGCCGGTGGCTCCGGCGGTCGGGACGACGATCACGACGCGGTTGGGTCGCGACTACTACGTCGGCGTCGGCGGCAACGCCTACTCGGTGAACCCGGAGGTGATCGGGCGGATGATCACGGTGGCCGCCGGCCTGGATCGGATCACCGTCCGCTGTGGTGACCGGCTGGTCGCTGATCATGAACGGCTCTGGGGCACAGCCGGATTGGTCACCGATCCGCAGCATCTGGCGGCTGCGGCGGTGCTGCGCGAGCAGTTCCGGACCCGGCCAGCCAAGGGAGCTCACCTGCAGGTAGATGTCGAGATCGCCGACCTGAGTGCTTATGACGCACACTTCGGGACCGGGGAGGTCGCCTGATGGCCACCACGAAACGCAGCCCCTCGGCGCCGGGTGAGGCCGACAAGCTGATCGCCCACCAAGCTCGTCTGCTCAAGGCGCCGCGGATCGCCGCGCACTACCACCGGCTAGCTGAACAAGGCCGTGAAGCGAACTGGTCGCTGGAGGACTACCTCGGCGCCGTCTTGGCAGTGGAGTCCAATGCCCGTGCTGAATCCGGTGCCCGTCAACGCATCCGGTATGCCGGATTCCCAGCGATCAAGACGATCACCGACTTCGACTTCACCGCCCAACCCGGCATCGACCGCGCCCAGATCGCCCGCCTGGAAGCCGGCGGCTGGCTGGCCGAAGCCCGCAACATCGTGCTGCTCGGCCCGCCGGGCACCGGTAAAACGCATCTGGCCACGGCCCTGGCAATCGCGGCCGCCCACACCGGGCACCGGGTTGCGTTCGCCCCGGCCACCGGCTGGATCACCCGCCTGGCCGAAGCGCACCGCACCAACCGCCTCGACGCCGAGTTGCGCAAAATCTCCCGCTACGGGCTCATCGTCATCGACGAGGTCGGCTACATCCCCTTCGACACCGAAGCGGCCAACCTGTTCTTCCAACTGGTCTCCACCCGATACGAGAAATCGTCGATCATCCTGACCTCCAACCTGCCGTTCTCCCGATGGGGACAGGTCTTCGGCGAAGCCACCATCGCCTCAGCCATGATCGATCGGATCGTGCACCACGCCGACGTCATCGCCCTCAAAGGCGCCAGCTACCGCATCAAACACACCGCGATCGAATCCCTACCCTCCGTGGAAGCCGATCGTCAGGCAGACTCAACCCCGTAAACCTGCTCACTTTTCAACCGGAGCAGGCTGCTCAGAATTCAACCGGAGCCGACAGGCGTGACAACTCGCAATTCGACTGTCATACCGTCACAGCACCGGAAGACAATGTGACAATGCAATCCGAACTATCACAACGTATGTCACAGTCTGAATCACCTCGTCGCCAGGGCGAACACGGCGACCGTGACACTGTGATAAGGAATATAGAACCCGTGCAGAATCGGCACTCAACTTCACAGCCGGGAACTAAGTTCGGTGACATCCCCGATGTACGACAGGATGTCCCTTCCTCCCCTCTAGGCCCGCCGAAGGCGGAACATAGATCGACCGGCGCACTCGAGGCGAGGTATTGCGAGGTATCGGGCTGCGACCAAAAAGCCTATGGCTTTTGGTATTACGGTGACATCCATCGCTGTGCTGAGCACGCCCTAGAGTGGATCGCGGAACAGAAAAAGCTATGAACGGAAACTACTGTGCGGACAGTGCGTCACGATCCCCGTTCCTGAGCCCTCGAATCGCTCTATGGACACGGGTTACTGAACTACGCCACCCGTCCCGAGCTGCTTCTGAGGTGACTCCCCGGTCCTCCGCCATGGTCGACGTAAACACAGCTCGTGGCTGAGGGTTGTCATGGCCACACGAGCTGCTTGGCGGAACAGGCGCTGCACAGAGGCCCATGTCACCCCTAATGATGCAGTCAGGCTTTGCCTGGGGGAGTACCCCTGAGGTTGTGACTCGGACACTCAGGCAACAGCGCCGCATCCCCCTAGCAAGAATAATCAGTCCGGTGGATGCGTTTTGCGCTATGAGCTGGGAAATGCCGATCGCGGCTACTCTATGCATACTGCACGGGCTCGATCACAGCTGTCGACAGCCGATGCAAGCCTCAGAATCTTGGACGATGTTCGGGTTCTTGCTGTGTGGGTGACATGCGGCGGCCGAAGCGATCGACTACGGGCTGCACCCCGCGTCTTGAATGATATTCTCGCTGGTCAAGGGCATGACATGGGGTTTCGGCCGGGTGCCAGTGCTTATCTTGATTACAGTCCAAAATTGGCAAGCATGGTGAAGATCGAATGCGCACACTGCGACAAGGTTCATACGACAACGCAGTACATCGGTATTGGCATGCGGGGCGTCCTATCTCTCTGTAAGCCCAAAGACCCTGCGGCGTTTTATCGCTGATCAACAGCTCGTCGCCTATCGAGTGGGCCGCCAGTGGCGAGTCCCGATCGTCGACCTTGATCAGGTTGCGAAGGGCACCGACAGGTATTGGTGAACGAAATGCAGCGACAAGAAAGCTTCCAGCTATTAGCAGTTCGTGCCGCCAGGGGTCAACATGCGGCGCCGCACGTTAATCAGCGATGAACCTCGCGTTAGAAGAAGTGCTGTAGTCGTTCGAGTTCGACGCCTACCTGATCTGCGATCTCTGTCACCGTCGGAGGCGGAGTCTTCAGTGGAAACGATTGACCCCGAACGGGTTCATCATTGAGCTGCGAAGAGGGAGAGCTTGAGGCGAACGACAATCGAAAGACCTTCCAGCATCGGTTTTCGGCGAGAGCGAATGTCTGCCCGTCGCGGAGAACCGCGCACTTCCCTCGATCTGTCTCAACGAAGATTGCGCACCTTGTTGAAAACTCGCCGAGGACCGTCGCAATCCTGCCAGCCACGACTCGCGGAGCAGCTCGTCGCGCTGATACCCGCCAACAGCCGTCGTCGAGGTGTGCCTGCCAACCCTTTTCGGCTGCGAAGTCGCCGACCGCTCCTCGGACTCCTGTGGTTGGATCCTCAACATCGTCGCGTGCCCGGGTAATCATCACCTCGACACCGGCAAGGCCCGCCACTCGGCTGTAACCCTGCGCAGGCTGATAGAGGTACTGCTCGCTTAGGTCAGGTTCGGCCAGTGCCGCATGCAAAGAAATGGCGTCCCATGCACGGCGAAAGGTCATATCGTGCTCACGGCCCCCGTAAAAAGATGCATCCTGGCCCAACAAAGCAAGCCCGACCGCCGCGAGAGAGCCCATAAAGTCAAGAGCGCGGCCGGGTACCGCCTCATCGTTGCTTGGCGGAAGCGCGGCGAGAGCGTCAGCCAAGGGCGTCCTCCACGTTTCGTCACCGGGTCCCCATACGCCCGCGGCAAGTAGGTCCAAGATGAGTTGAACGACAAGCATCCGGAGTTCGAGACTGGGACGCGGCTGCTCCCGCGACTTCTTCGCAAGCTTGATCGCAAAGCTGCGCATCTTTGAGTGCATTGAAGGAGGAACGACCGGAGCCGGGCGCCCCGCTAGGCCATCTCCGTCGGCTTCTGGCTCGAACTCTTCCGGGTCCTCGTCTTCGGGAATGTCTTCAGTTGCGCCACCCAAGTCGACGTCCCATTGTTGCAGTCGTGCAGGCGCAGGAGACTTCGTTAGGGATGTGAAGGGAAACAGTGAGGCCGTGAAGTTCGGGCCAATAGTTGCTTCTGCGCCCTGTAACCACAAGGTCCATCGGTCGCTTCCGGAAGTGGGCACTGGCTGCCGACGCGCGGCGGGAGATGATGGCGCCTTGGTGCGGTGGGCCGCGTTTTCGGCGAGAAGCCGGAGAAGATCTGTTTCAAAGCGCTTTTGCAGCTTCTCGTCACTAAAGACGTCGCCGAACTGCTGGCGAAGCCGTGGTGCGGACGAATCAACCTGTCGTGGAAGACATCGCGTCGTGTCCGTAAGGAACACCGCCGGGGTGATGAATCGCCCCGAGTCGTCATCGACGGCCGCACGCACGGCAGCGCCCATCTGCTCGGGCACCTGAAATTGAGCAGTTAGAACTTCGTGTGGATCATGCGTGCTCGGTCGGAAGACGTGACATTGTTGCCACGTCCCCGGACCTCCGTTCGGAGATGTTTCGATCACGATGGCGGCGACCGAACCCGCGAGCAGCTCGACAGTGATGCCGAGCGCTTCGCGTCGGGCACCCAGCAGGGTTACTGGCGGCGTCGCACGGGATTGCGGCTCCGTCGGTATGGTCGAGCGCGAACGAAGGGCTTCTAGCGCAACATTTGTGCCCTCAGGCAAGAGCGATTGGTCGACGGGGAAGACGGCTGCGAGTTCGCAGTTACCACCTCGGGCGGTAGCGGCCAGCAGCGCCGCATAGCTCAGGTTGGGACTTCCCACCATCGCTGTCGCCTTTCCGTCGACAGTCCACTCCACTAACTTGCCGTGGCTCAAACGGCTGTCGGTCTCTGGCAGGTCGCGGAACTCGGTGCGCGCCACCCGCGCTGTAGCCTCGGCCAAGCTAGGTCCCGAATAGCTGCTCAAGGTGGGCTGGAGGCCGACGATCAATTCATCGGGATCGAACCGAGCGACGAGTTCGCCGACTGCGGCCGAGGCTCGGTCGAAGAACGGCGCAGTCAACGTAAGCGAGTTCACCCGCCCGGACGGCACCTGGTCGATGAGGGGGCGATCGAGGTTGCCAATTATTCGCAACGCGGGCAGAGAATCGTCAGTGACTTCCGGTGCAATCATATCCGCAACTTCTGAGACTGTTGACGCGATCCAAGATGGCATCGCGACGTAGAGATGCAGAGCGCGAAGCCACTCAGCCAGCTCATTCAGTGCGGCAGGTCCGCTGTGACGACTCGATCGCAGCACTAACCAAAGCTCGTCATTGTGGCCCCAGCCGGAGGTAGTCGGATTCCCCGATCCAATCGCAATCCATACGTCGTCCTCGCCAACCAGGACAGCAAGTTTCGGATGGAATGCGCTACGGCAGCTGACATTTGCGTGCTGGTAAGAAGTACCGGCGAGACGGACGTCGGCGGGGTCATGAATTGCCTCGTGGGCATCAGCCAAGACCGTGATGCGCGCGCCGAGTCCGCGCGCCATTGATACGCAGCGCTTCTCGAAGAAAACAAGGTCCAGCGTGTACCCGGTGATAAGGACTTCGAGTAGCCTGGCGCCATCGGCACGCTGCTGCCATTGACGGATCAATGCTAGGGGTGATTGAAAGTCGAAGCGGACGTGCGTCATTTGGGCAGCCCTAAGAATTTTCGGCCGGCGGCACTCACTGAGGGATGGCCATCCGACTCAGCGAACATGCCGAGTTGTTCGCAGATTTGACCCACTTGATCCGCTCGCACGCCGATGTTCCCCGCGCCTTCTGCGCCTTCGGCGAACCAGCGACCCTCTCGCTCGTGAAGTTTTGTCGGCAGTATCATTTGGCCGTTGCTTTCAATCCGCATCTTGCGTAGCGCCACTCGATGCGACTGAGCGAGCATGTCGTCAACAAGCGCGCACGCGAAGTCGCCGAGTGAGCGAGACCGGTACTCAGTGTATTGCCCGTAGACCCAGTGGGGATCTAGATAGACCCGACGATGCGCAGAGCCGCCTAGAAACGCGGATAAGACTTCGCCGTCGAGGTACTCGAGGCGCAACGCCCCAAGGAGGAGCACACCGATCCAGGCCTCGACACCGGTGTAGGCCGCGCTGACCTGGTCCTCGGCGGGAGTCGGATGACCAGCGGCTTGGACCGGGGGCAGTCCATCGACGAAATCCGAAAGGCTGCTAGAGCCGACCTGATCCCGTACCCAGTCGTGAAGCTCATCGCGACTCACGGGCTCGGCTGCCCGCAGCACTTCTGCGACTAGCGCAGACCAGAAGCGACGCCAAGCTCCAACGGAATGACGCCGAAGTAGCATCCCTCGCCATGCTTCCGCTTGTCGTCGCTCTTGCACGAACACTGAGTCGTTATATAGGCGATGCCATCCGCCAGCGTGAATTGCCATCCCCTCGGATTGGGGCTGACCTGAGCCGATCGCGCGAGGATCCGCAGGGTAGACCTGCGCATGACATCCGACGGCAGCCAGTGATTGGGGTCGTGAACGCCATGGACCGTCGCACTCAGCAATTCGCGAAGCGGCTCGACGTCGGGAGATGCTTCGCTCATGTCTGTGAGAGCTATGTAGTTGGCGATGTCGTGGGCGTCTGGAGGTCGCTGGGCACATTGGTGTAGTAGCTGCTCGTACATCTGCTTGATTGCCGATGGGCACGCGCGCGCACCGGGTCTAATCGCATTGCCCTCGGTCGCGGCGATCTTGAGCACCACGCTGGATCCGCCATACTGTGACCAAAATCCCCACGCCCGATCCGAGTAGGAGCCGGCTCCGACTTTGGCGAGGTGTTCGGCACGGCCCTGTTTAAGGAGGCGAATGACGGCGTCAGCGCCGTGCATCCTTGCAGCTCCGGTCAGATTGCCCGAGTCAGGATCCAACGCGGATGCCCAGGCCAGCGCAACTTCAGCATTTCTCACGAGCTCGCGGCACGCTGATGGATCTAATTCGCGCGGCCCTGCAAACTCAGCTAACGCCCAATAGAACGAGTAGTAGCGCGCGATGGTGGTCACAGACGTCACCCCTGGCACTAGCAAGCTGACTCTGTTGAGCACCGGCTGCTCTACAGCCAACGGGTACACACCGCGGCGCGTAGCTAACCCAGGCGCGCACCACGCCGGCCCCTCCACAATTACGCGCTGCACTTCGACTCCCTCTATCCGGAGGTCACTTCTTGTCGGCTGTTGCGATGCCCAGTAAGTCCTCACCGGAGGCGACGAGCGCCCGCAATTCGGCTACCAGCCTTTCGAGCCCCTCCCTCAGCGCGATGCGTTCGGCGGTGGCCTCAATGATCGCCTGCCGCGCCGCATCCGCGATGGGCGTGAACTCCTGTAAAGCGATACTTGCAGTGTGTTCTCCCACGCGGTCGAGCTCAGCTGCAAGGCTGCGTCGCTGTCGATCGGCATCCTGGGCGTTGGCTCTGTCCCTGTAGAAGCGTTCAGCGATCGAGGCGAGCTCAGTGACGACCGGCATGACGGCCGTCGCGACCGCGACTTTCCGACTGGCGCCTAATGCCGAAACCGCTGGGGATCCGGACGGCTTCTTGAGCGCTGCGAACTTTTCGTATTCCCTGAGGGCTGTCAGCGAAGCCTCAGACACGCGCTTGACCGACGGTGTGATGACCTCGGGCCGCTCGGTTTGCGACGGCTTCTGGGTGGTCTCGCCCCTGATCGACTCGGCAAGTTCTTCCAGCTTCTGCCATGACGGGCGCTGGCGCTCCAGAGCGATGGTGTCGTCGACACTTCGCAGCAACTTCTCGACAGCGCGCTCTTGCAGTCCGTACCAGACGTCGACGGTGCTCTTCAATGCCCGTTGGAAGGAGGCGGCGTCGCGCTCGTCATCGACTGCTTGCCCGACTGTCTCTGAGATCCGTCCCCGCAAGTAGGCCTCGGCCGATTGCTCCAGCGCATCGAGTTGTGCCAACCATGACTCGCGCAACCGACGACCCTCATCCGAGAAGTGCTCGTGGTCCAGGTATTTCACGACTTCTGCCCGCAGAGCCTCAACAGCGTGTGTGACTTCCTGCCGCCAAAAACGCTGTGCGGCAGCATCACGAAGCGACGACGCATTCCCCCATCCGACCGCGTCAAGCGCTGCGCTTAACTCGCTGATCCCGTCCCATTCTCTGGACTCGTCCCATAGCGCCGGGTCAGGGTTACGTTCCGAGCCCGCCATCTGCGCGAAATCTTGGGACACGACGAAGACGGGAACAGTGTGGTCCAATCCGAGCGCGCGCCGCAGCTCGTGGGTCTTTCGTTCTGCGAGCTCGCGATAACCGTCGGGGTCGGATTCGGGGTCGACGCCGGCTTCGTCGAATCGGGAGATGACAAACCACAGTGAGCCTGGAGCCCAGCCGCGGCACACGAGCTCTTGCAGAGCGGGGAACTCCGCCGTCGCCAATTGTGGGGTGACGGCGATGATGGCCACGTCGGTCAAATCGACAGCAGCATTAGCCAATTGCGTGTTCATGTCACCGCGAGCATCGCTTGCTCCGGTAACGAACCCGGGGGTATCGCGGAGCAGACATCCCGCTGCTTGTACTTCGTTGACTTCAAATGTCTCGTGACGAGCGCTGATGGTCAGCCATTCGGGCACGACAGCCCCCGAGTCGACAATCAATCGGCGCAACAGCGAGCTCTTGCCGGTGTCGTAGGATCCGTACACCGTGACGACGGGTACCCCAATGCTCACGAACCGCTGCCATTGACGGTCGGCCTCGGCGCCGAGTTGACTGCCTGGGATTGCATCGAGCCAGGACCTGGCCGCTGCTGCGTCGATCGAGCTCACAATCACAGGTCGTCCTTTCGTAGGTCGTCAAACGCATTCACTAGCAACATGATGGAGTCGAGTCGTTGCGCCGCGCGCACTACTTTCTCCTCGGCCTGCTTCTGTTCCGCGATGTGGTCGTCACGGAGCGCCCCGAGCTCCTGGCGCCGACCAAAGAGATAACCAACAGGACCGTCGTCGCCATAGAGCCACTCCTCGGCCTGCTTCGCACCGGCTTCTTCCACTTGCTTGACGGCGGAATCCAGGGTGTCGTCCCACGACGATCGCTTCTGCTCGGTTCGTATCCAACTGGCGGCGTCCCACGCGACCGCCGCGAATTGGAGTACAACTCCTGCCCGGCCTACCGCTTTTCCCGCCTTGACGGCGCCCCACGGTTTGAACTTGTGGCCGAAGGTCTTTCCGACTTTGTAAGCGACATCGCGGGTGCCTGCCGCGGCGACGAGCTTCTGTGCACCGTCGGTAATGGCGCCGCCTGTCCTCGTCATAGTCGCAATGGTGTCCTGAGGCGCGTCGCCGTCGGGCATCGGCATGTCCAGGTGTCCATCGAAGTTCATAGCGGCCAGTTCCCGGTTGATTGCCGATTTGTGAGTCGCTGTCCATTCGTCGATGTCGTCGGCGGCGGCTGAGATGAACTGTTCCACGTCGGCCTGGAGCTCCTCGCTCTTCCACGATTCGATCGCCTTGCTCAGGCCGACCTCGTCTTCTCGGTGGACTTGTCGAATACGTGCGGCGGCCTTGGCGGTGTGCCGGGACACCTTCTCAGTCAGGGTGTGTTCGAGCGTGTGCGAGAGGTACTTGGCGTCGTCGAGGCACTCGTTGAGTGCTCTTATCAGAAGTGACTGTCGGTCGGCGTCGGCGCGGTGTCCTTCCGACTCGATGCTGGTATCCGAGCGCAGGCGCAGAAGCTGGGCGACCGCGTTGTCGAGCGTCGCCAGGGTATTGGCGTGCGCGAGGTCGTCCGGTGACAACGAACGCAGTGCCTCGACAAGTACGTCGATTCCGTCCCAGGCGCGGTTGTCGTCGTAGTTGGCCCGAGTTGTCGGCAAGTGATCTCCGACCGTGCCAAACGGGTCCGCCGCCACACCGTGGATGTGATGTGTGTCGATGTCAATTCCTCGCGCCTGCAGCGCCGCGCAGAGCTCGCTCGCCTTGCGATCCCGCCTGTTGAAGAACTCGTCGATCGAGTGCAGTGGGTCGACGCCGAGTTCGTCGCATCGGTTGATGAGGAATAACATGCGTGGCCACTTGCCCGGCGCCGAATCGGTGCCTTTCACGATGCCTTCGAGCCGTGCTGTGTCGCCGATCAACAGGTTCACGTGGAGGAGCACGATCACAAGCGCGGCCCGGGTCGTGGCCGAGATGGCTTTGTCGTCGTGTCCGGTTCGACCGCTTTGGAAGCCGGGGGTGTCGATGAGGTCGACATGACCAAGCGCATAACGATGGGTGTCGTTGGTCGTGGGGTCGGCGCGGATGTGAAGCGCTTCGGGTACATTGCCACCGAACTCGACGAGCAAGCGCTTGATGAAGGACGACTTTCCCGAGCTGAAGTCGCCGGCGACCGCTATGGCGGCCCCGGTCTGGGGGTCGGCGGAGGCAGCCAACACTGCGGACTTCAGGGATTCGTCGTTGTCGGCAAAGTCAGTAAGTTGCTGCTTCCAGCTGGCGATACGTGATGTATCCGAAATTGCCAGTGCGCCGGTGAGCGCACCGCGTAATCGGACGACGTCGGCGTCGTGCCGCGCATGGCATGTGGAGGCAAAAGCACTCGATCGGTGCTGCGGATGTCATCAGGTGCCGTCGCGGCCTCAAACCAGTCCTCGCCCAACAGGAGTCGCTCGGCATCACGCTTGTCGCCACGGTTGGCCCCTTGGGAAATCAGCAGCGCTCGCTCCGCGGCGTCGAGGAGATCGACCGCTGGTGATACCGAAATGCTCTCGGCCTTGGCGTCTAGCTGGGTAACGATTGTCGCGGCTTGTTGCCGAAGCCGCGAGATTACGGTCACTTCACGCAACAGCGCCTTGACGTTGGGGGCTGCCGCACGCCAAGCCACGGCGCGGGTTTGCCGCGCGAACTCCTTCTCGATGGCATCGAATGTGTTCTGGATCGCGGTCTTCCCGGCATAGCCAGCCTTCGAACGCGCTTCTGCGCGCTGCTTTTCGGCAGTCTCGCCGTGATGGCCACCGATCATTCCCAGCAACGATCCCGCGACTCCGACACCAGCGACTACGATCCCAGTCGCCCACCCAATGGGGTTCCACGCATTTGCCAGGGCGACCGTTCCACCGATGGCAATGATGCCGGACAGCAACCCGCCAGCGCGAAAAGCGGTCTCGAAGTGACTCGCTGCGGACCCTGCGCTCCCAGTCAGATCGGCTAGTTCGCGCTCGCTCGCAATCTGGTGATGGTGCAATTCTGATGCAGCCATGGATAATTCGCGCTCTAGGAAGCTCGCCGAGGCGGTCCAAACGCTTTCAACGGCCAAATCGATCTCAGCCTCATCGAATACCTCAGCGGCAAAGGTCTCCTAATCGATGTCCTTGCGCTCATTGAAGGAATTGTGCTCCAGGTCCTTGAACCGTCGGATCGCGGTGCTGCGAGGAACGGACAACTGCGGCTTTAGCAGCGATCGGACGTACCGGCTGAAAGCTCCATCCGCCGGAGATCGGTACGGCGCACGTCGGGCAGTCTCGGCCATGCTGAGCAGATCGCCGGACCATTGGTCATCCTGGAGGTAGGTGCCGCGTTCGTCGGGCTCAAGGTAGCCGAGTACGTCGAGGTGCCGGGACACAGCCCTATCGACTTCGGCGAACCGCTCATCGAGTCGCGCCACGAGAGCCTCGAGCGACCTGGCTTCGTCGTGGAGGATTGCGCGCATGCCCTCTCGCAGCAACGTGAGGCGCAGCTGAGCTCCTCCTGCGGCGATTCCGGCGGTGAGGAGTGCCTCGAGGATGCCGAAGTTGGACCAGTGCGCGAGGTAATCGACACCGTACTGCTCGCGCTCGTGGTCGAAATCCCGTTCGGCGGGACCGTGATACGGAGTACTCGCCCTGGCGAAAAGGGCTCGCCTGCTGTGAATTGCCACGACTGGGGTATCCGGTAGGCCGATCCCAGCCAGTTCGGTGCGGATATTGTCGGCGTGCTGTCTGACAGGGACCGAGATGTTCTGGCGGGCCGTTCGATTCGCCACTCTTGCTGGATGCCGCCAACGAAGGTTCCGAATGTTGAGCACTGCGATGGTCGGTTTTCCAAAGTGACGGACCCAGTCGGCGACCTTGGAGAACTCGCTGGCTTGCTGGCTTTGGCTGTCAAAGCACAGCAGCACGACGTCGGAGATCTCGACGGCACGGCGCGCAGTGGCTTCGAGCTCACTTCTGCTCTTGCGGCCACCCCAACCATTGATGCCTGGTGTGTCGTATAGGCGGCATCCCCGCCACGAGATCGACTGCACTTCGGTTGTCCAGTCGCTATCGCCTGGCGAGACACCACTTCCGTCCAGCTGGCCGAAGGCCGACAGTAGCGTGCTCTTTCCGGCGCCAGTGCGCCCGAAGAATGCCACGTTGAAAGTCGATAGCACTTCGCGCTGTTCCGCGAGATGAGCACGAATCCTTTTGGCGAAGCCGTCCGTCGCCCTCGATATCTCTTGCTGCACCTGACCCACGCCGTCGGCCATCAGAGGCGTGATGGTGTACGAGCTGATCGCTTCCTCACCCAGCTCGTCGAGCCGCCTCAACTCGTCGCGGCCCGACGCCAGTGCATCCGCAATCGCTCGATCGAAATCGGTGTGCTCAGGACACGTTGACAACGCACACCCTCCTGTCCAAGCGACCTTCCAGCGGTGCTGCAAGGTCGGACGTGAACGGATGTCTCTGACAGACGAATAGCCGTGACCGCATCAGAAAGGGGGCTCGTCCTCCCACGTGAAATCTGTGTCGGACTCCCAACCGTCGTCATCTTTGTCGGGCGGAGGCAACGGCTTCAACCACTCGGTTGTAACCGACATGGTCCGACTGTTCGGCTCAAACGCCGCCGGAAGCTCCGCGACCTTTACTACGACGGGAACCTGCGCTGACACCCCGGAGAGCACGCATACCCCGGTCGGCAGGATTGGAAGCGATTCGAACGAAACCCGATCGAGGAAGGCAACAGCTTTCTTGATCGCGTCGATGTCGAGGTCATTGACCAGACGATGCAGGAAGTAGTTGTGAAGCTGGGAGATAATCGTCGGCGAGATGTCGTGCGGCCGCTGGCTTGCCAGAGTCAAGAAGACCCCGAACTTTCGACCTTCCTTGACGATCTCCTCGAACGTTTCGAGCCTGTAGTCCCTCCAGGCCTCGCTCTCGCGTGAGGACTCCAAGGACAGGATGTTGTGAGCCTCGTCGATGATCAGATTGAGATACTGCTGGTTCCTCGGATCCGTTTCCTTCTTGCGGTCGTAGAGGTGCTTGCAAAGCAGCATCGGGATGATTTTGCGCATTGCCAGGTTCACGTCACGCAGGGACACGACGATCAGCGGCTCGTCGAACGGCTCATCGTCGGTAGCGATGATGAGTTTCTTGATGTCGGGCACGCGAGTCTCAAGCCGCTTGATCAGCGGAGCAAGGTGCTCGCGGTTCGAGAAGCCGCTGATGATGTCGCTGTAATACTGGAGGACGATCTTGAATCGGATCAGGTCGATTCCCGGCTCGATCGTTGCGAAGTCGATCGGAAGGGCAATGACTTTTCCCTTAGTGAGCGACTCCCACGTCGGGTGATCAGGATCGATGTAATTGGTCCACTCGCCCCAGTAGAACTTTCGCATCGTCGCGTTGTAGTGCAGGTTCTGCTGGAAGTCGTCAATCAGGTCTGTCAACTCCTGGGCAGATGCCGCACCCAGGCACGTTTGTATCTCTGTGAGTAGATTGAGAACCGTCTGCCGATCCAGCGAGGTATCATTGCTTTTGGTGGCGCGCAACACCATTTCGCCGATCGCACCGAGCAAGTCGTCTGGCTCAGCCAGCGTCCGTTCCCAGTAATCGCTCGTCAAAACACGCGCCAGGAAAGGCGCCTGGGTCTTCTCGGTTGCATTAAGAAGCACCGTCCAGAAGCTGATGTCCTCCACAGCAACGGAAGGAAGCGGTAGCCGCGCGCCCGTGGAAATTCGAGTGCTCAGGGCGTATTCCCGCTTGTTGAGTGATCCAGTCACGACGGAAGATGAGCGAGAATCACCGCCGTCCTCATTGCGGTCGAGATACTCGCCGTTGAAGTCGATGAGGACGAACTTGGACCGCTGTCTGAAAGTTTCGTATTGGGAATACGTTTCGAAGAGTTCGTGGTACAGCTTCGCCAGCGTGTACGACTTTCCGCTGCCGGTGTTTCCAAAGATCCCGATGTGGCTCGCGAAGATGGCATTCACTCCGACGGATACGGATTGAGTGGGCTCCATCGCAAGGATCCCGATCTCGATTGGTGTGTCAGCGTCGCCCACGAAGGTGTGGATCCGGCCGAATTCCTTCTCCGTGAGGATGAAGCACTCGTTGTCGAGAAGCGGCATCTCGCGGACACCGCGCGTGAACCGTCGGCCTTCGATGTAGCCGATGAGACTCACGTCGAGCTGACGTGACATAGGTTCCACGCCCCGTCGGTAGACCGTCGATGCGGCTCGGTCCTCGCTAATGACCTCGCCGTCGACCTTGGCGATCAGCTCGGAGAAGCCTTTGACAATTTTGAGGTAACTGCCGACACCGACGTTCCGGACGATGCCACCCTGGAATAGCAGGTGGGAGCTGTTCTTGAGCTTGTCGACGGCTACACGAACCCGCCGCCCTTCGACCGACACGACTCTGCCCACACGGAAGACCGTGTCTTGCTCCAGTAGCTCACGCTCAAACACCGTTCCACTCTTCGTTGGGGAGGCGGATGTCGAGTTCGATTCGCTGATCGGGCTCGGGGAACTTGTCGGCGACGATGGGTGCGAAGTAGTCGTCGGTGACCACATCCAAAGAAGCCTTGCGCTCGTCCCCATCCGCCGGCTCTGAAGGTGCCACGAACTGTATGTTGCCGTTCTTGATGTCATGCTCGGGAATGAGCTCCTGGTAGTCTTCTAGGCCGTTGCGTGAGTAGCAGAAGACGATCACAAGAAGCGTCGGGTTTGCCCGGGCTGCCCTGACTACCACGTCCCGAAGATGCTCGTCACGAAACGAGAATCCATGGACGAAGAGGACACTATTCTCCTTCTCCAATTCATTCGCAAAACGGCGGATTAGTTCGTAGTAGGTCTCGTTGAGCACAGTCGTGGCGAACTTTTGCTTGTCTGGATTGACGATGCCAAGCCTGTCGTACGCCGCCCTGAAAGCCGTGATGGAGTTGGGCGCTGCACCGTCAGGGACTCTCGCGAGCAGTGCGGGCGCGTCGACTGAATCGGCTCTAGCGATCGGAATCAGGTCGTCCCTCGCGGCGACAAGCGCGGTCTGAACCTCAGACACGAGACTCAGGCCGTGATCGAACAGGATTTCCACCTTTGTCGGTGACCGTTGCTCCTGCAGCCAGCCCGCCGAGCCATGGAGCTTCACAAGGTTGAAGACCGGAACTTCGGACCGCTGCTCGAACCGGCTGGCCATCCGGAACCGCAAAGTGCTGAAGTCTCCTAGATCGAAGCGGGGGCGTATCTTCCCGCTGAAACCGTCGCTGAAGTCAATCCCCAGCTGCTCGAAGGCGACCTCGAACAGCATGTCGACGTTCGTGGTGAAGATGTTGGCCTGCTTGGCAAGGACCGAGCTGTGGCGCTTGAGAAGAATCCGGTTGATGGTCCTCAGGAAGCGTGCGTATGAAGTCAGGACCGTCTCGGTTTCAGCTGTGCGCTCAATTACCTTGAGGTTCGGGGCCAAGACCTCCTCGAAGAAGTAGGCCTGGATCGACGCGCGAACGACCTCCTTGGCTTCAGCACTGGCATCGGCGTCTACAAGGTCAGTGAGTGCCTCTTCGATGTTGCCAAGGAGCCCGAAAAAGGGGCAGGGGGTACCAGCGCCGATCAGGAAGTTGAGGTGTGAGTCCTGGACGATTGTGCGCAGCCGGTCTGTCGTGGGGCCGTCCGCCTGACTGCCGAGCACTGGCCTGTGGCGAACGCCGTTGACGCGTAGGTCCGTCATGACAAAACCAGTGAGGCGTCGCGGATGTAGGTGACCCCGAAAGCGACGACCTGCCTGAACTCCTGCCGGCGGGCGCCGATGTCGAACTGGCTACCGGATCCCTTTTGGAAGATGTCCAGGCCTCGTCCCAGCAGGATCTTCCAACCGGTGTCAGTGCGGATAGAACGGTCGTGAATGCTGCTGTCCCACTGGACGCTGAACTTAATCCCAACCGATGCCGCGCCGTCTTGAATGGCCTTGAGCATCAACAGTTGCTGTTGTTCGTACTCGGGTTTGTCTTCCTTGGTTATCAACGTCACCGAGATCTCTTCGGCGGGGTCTTTCGCTGAGGCCAGCAGCGCGAGCAGGTCGACGAGGTTGCGCCCCTGGTGCGGGGCGCGGATGTAGGGGTCGACGATGGTGATCTCGCTTGCACCACGGAGGTACGGGAGCAGCAGCGCCTCGTAGGAAACGCCGCGCTGATTCTCCTGGAACTCACGATGCCCTTCATAGAGCGGAGCTGGCCCTGAAGGCGCCGTGGCCGTGGAGATCTCGGGCTTGGTCGTTTCATCTGCCGAGGAATCGTCGGTAGTCGTGTCCTCAGACTGGTGAGGGTGGTAATAAGCGGGGTACTCGTCCTCTTCGAGCGTGGTAACTGCATGCCATTCGCCGCCTTCGTCGAGGTAGCCGAACTTCACGTCCGCCATCGTGGTGTCGATGCGCAAGATCTGGTCCTTAACGCGCTTGCGGCCCTCGATCGCGAACCGGAGGATCTCCTCGATCTCCTCTTTCGTCGCTTCCCCTGCTGGGTAGAGAATCTTCATCAGGCCGGAGAACGTCTTGTGGATGCCGTCGCGGTCACGGGTGGAGATGTCGGAACCAAGAGTGAAGTGCTGCTGATAGCGGTCGGAGTAGTCCGTGTTGCGCATGGACTTGAGGACTTCGGCGATGTAGTCCACTACGAATCCGTAACCGTTGGAGAACATCTCGCCGCGGATGGTGTCGACTTCCCATCCGGGGATGTAGAAGTGCAGTCTATCGAGGTAGGCCGAGTCGTGGTAGCTCTCGGGCAGCTCGTCGAAAAGGTCGGAGTGCTTGAGCATGAACGGGACGTTGTGAGAAGTGTTGCCGACGAACACCATTGATGCTTCGGCGCCGAGAGTCTCAACACCGCGGGAGAACGTCTTGTTCGCCATGTAGTTCTTCATGATGTCCACGAGCGCCTTGTCGGCGCGCTTCTTTTTGCCCGCGAACTCGTCGAAGGCAACAACGTCCCAGTAGCCGACTAGTCCGATGCGGCCGTTGGAGTTGTTGACGAAAAGCTTGGGAACAGTGACTTCTCCGCCGGAGATGAGCATGCCGTGAGGCGAGAACTCCGAGAAGATGTGAGACTTGCCGGTGCCCTTCGGCCCGAGCTCGACGAGGTTGTAGTTGCGCTCGACGAAAGGAATGAGGCGAACAAGCTGGATAAGCTTCGCGCGACGGCCGAACAACTCTGGGTTGAACCCGATCGACTGGATCAGCAGATCGATCCATTCGTCAGTCGAAAACTCTTTGCGCGCAGCGACGTAGCCTGCGAAGTCGAAGTTGGACAGCTGAATTGGCTTGATCGAACCGAGGATCCACGGCACGGTGCGTGGGTTGTCGGTGTGGAAGTACTCGATATCGCAGATGCACCACACGCCGCCGACGAGGAGCTTCGGGTGGGCCGTGATCGTGGCTGGATCGACGACAACCTGTTTGATGCCGAGGTTGGCAAACGTGGCCTCATAAACGTCGTCCTTGTCATTGAGGGTGACGGTGACCTTGTCGATGATCTTGTGGCGGCCCCGCTCGCGGATCGTTGATTTCACCAGCTCGGACTGATTCCGATGAACGTAGTGATCAGCCAGGATTTGGCGGACTGCGTCGATGCCCGCCTGGATGGTGGCTTCGTCGTCGGAGGCGGCGTACTGACCAAGCAGGTACTCCAACACGTACGTGGGCACGATAGCGTTACCCTTGACCGCCTTGACTAAGTCTTTGCGGACGACCACGCCTGCGAAGTGCTGGTTGATCTTATGGTCGAGTGCCGTCGGAGTCGGCGGCATATCGCGACCCGCTTCATCGGTCACCACTTCGCTGATCTCACTGACTTCGCCCATTACTGCACTCCTTTAGAAGTCGAAGTCCGTGGCGAAGGAACGCTTGAGCGTGTACATCGCCTTGGCGTAGATGCGCCACTGGTTGGTGTTGGGGATGCGCTCTTCCAGCCGGAACTCGACCGCGCGGTTGTTGTAGTCGTTGGCGTCCTGGCTCAGCAGCATGTGAGCGCTCTGGTAGCGATCACGCTTGTCGGACGACATCTGGTCGAAGGTCATCTCGATCTGGTTGGAGATCAATGCCTCGCCAGCGTAGAGGCCCGCACGAACCCTACGCGGCTGTACCTTCTCACTCACCGGCTCGGACTGGAACAAGCGAACAACAACCTGCCCTGTGGTGATCTTGTCGGACTCCGGCCACACCTCGACGTTGACGAGACGAGTGTCGCTCCTGCGCTTCTTGTTGACAGCGAGAACCGGCACGACGATTTCCTGAAGTGTGGCGCCACCGTGGACGAATCGCGAGCCACCGCCGGCGAGGCGGAGACGATGGATTGACTTAGGGATCTGTACCTCCAGATCACTGTCGAGCCCAAGCTGCACGGAGTTGAACGTAGTGAAGGCAGTATCGACCTTCAGGCCGTGCCCGAGCACGAAGCGACGGTTGATGGCCTTGATGTCATCGCCGTGGGGCTGTGTCGAGAGAAAGAACGAGTCAGCGAGGGCTTCGTCTTGGAACAGGAATCCATGGTCGGCCGTGATGAAGATGTTTGTGGCGTTGGCGCTGGCGAGCTTTTTCACGAGGTCGACAATGTCGCGCAGCGTGTCCTCGACCGACTCAAAGACCTGACGCTCCGTGCCCGGCTTGTCTCCGGTGGCGTCGATGCGGTTGTGGTAGACGTATAGGACCCGATTGGCCTTGTAAAGTTCCCGGCGCTCGTCTGCGCTCAGGGCCTTGAAGTCCTCGGCCTGGATCGCTGAACCGCCCACGCTTTCAAGGATTTTGCGGCGGAAGGCGGTTCCATTCGTGGGCTGGTCATCCACCAGGACCGCCTTCGCATCTGGTGCGTGCTTCAACGTCGAATGCGGAAGCAGCGCTGCCATTCCGAGTTGCGTGTAGCTCGGCAGCACGCCCAAGACCGCGTCAAGTGAGGCGTCGAAACGATCCTCCTTACGGATGCGTGAGCGGAGTTCCTCGGCCGCTTCGTACCGAAGCGCATCGGAGACGATGACAACGGCCTTCTTGTCGCCATCGCGCACCAATGGCTCGATGTAGTCGGCATAGAAGGAGGTCTGCGGACGCAGTACGGCTGAGGTCCACTTGTCCGCTGCGTCAACCTGCTGTTGCCAGGCGTTGCCGAGTTCGTAGACGAACTTGTTGGTGTATCTCTTCTCGACCTGCTCGCGCAATGGTCCAAGCGGGTGAGGGCCTTCATAATTTCGGTAGGCGAACGTGAACTGGCGGTAGAGTTGGTCGATGCGGAACCACTCCCGTCGGTAGCGTTCAAGCGCATCGTCGAACGACGGCGCCGTGAGGTCGAGAGACGCCAGGTCGGTCAGCAACTCTGATGCACTCGCGATCGCGATATACAGCTGGCGATAGCCGTCGATCCATACGCTGCTCTGCCGTGCCCGTACAACTTCCGCGACATCGCGCGCCGAAATGGTCTGCTCGGCCACCGCGCGAGCCAGATCACTGATGATCTTCTGATCGGTCTCCTCGAAGATGTCGATAGATACGAGGTCGCGGAAGCTGACATCTTCAATAGACGAGGCATAGTCGAGGTCTCGGGCCGCACGTTTGGCTAGGGTGACGAAAGCTTCCTGGCTGCGCCTGTTGTTCCGGAGGCTGTCAAAGTCAAGCTGAATGTTTTGGAGGCCGCCGGGTCGATCCGATTTGAATCCCTCAGCCGCCTTACGGAAGATCCACAGCACAAAGTCATCGACACTTGGTGACGAAGACTGGTAACCGTAGATGGAAGCAACACCACGCCAGTAGAATTCGTCCAACCCGTAGTCGACGAGTGCGTCGTACTTGGTTCGCTGCCCCTTGGCGTTCTCAATCAGCAATGCGCGAGTGATCTCTAGAAGACTGTGCTCACGCTGCCCGAGCACCACGGCGGTGATCTTCGCTCGAAGCTTGTCCGCATCGTCCTCGGGGGTCAGGAGCGCCTTTAAACTCTGGACTCGCTTGGTGGCGTTGAAGAACTTGTCGTGGGATCGGACGACCTCGTCGATGCCCTCGGCGGTGAGCCCGAGATCTTGAGCGACCAACGACGTGCGGTCTGCTGTGAAGACTCCGTAAGCCAATTCCAGATCCAACAACCAGTTCCCTACGCCGGCAGGAATCAGTCCCGAGCGATAGACGAGGAACTTGCTCGTGGGCTCATCGTGCAGTAAGCGGTTCTTGACGCCGTATTCATTGTTGGCAACTCGGATCGTCTGCACGCCCGACAGCTCAAGATTGTCTAGGTCCCCTGCGTATTGACCCTTGGGGTCGTGCCAGAACACGACGCGGTAGTCCTCGAAGCGGCGCTCCAGATGCGGTCGGACTGTACCGATTTCGCTCATTCGCTTGCTTCCAGGCCGGGAATCTTCTTCAGAGCAGCGCCGAACTTCGGATAGTTCACCTTCACACCGTCGTCCAGATCGATCGAAATCTGCTGCGACGCCAACGGGTAAAGAACGTCGTGCTCGTACTCATCAAGCTCCAGCAGTACCTTGCGCAGCCGATCCGCTTCCTTCTGCGCCGCCGCCTGTTGACGAGAAGTGCCACCGCCCGCAGCAAGGCGCTCCTGATGCTGGAGGCTGGATTCCAGCTTGGCGTTGAACTCGCGCAGGTACTCGTTTAGAACCGTCGAGACCGTCGATGGCGTGTAGCGGTGCATGTAGATGAGCGCGTTGAAAGAACCCTTGGGGCTTGAGAAGAGCCAGTAGATGGGGCGCTTCTTGTAGCGCTGGACGTGGTCCTTGTAAAAGGACTTGAGGAAGTAGTCGCGTATGTCCTTCACCCCGAGCGAGTCGGCGACGAACCGAAGATTTTCCTCGAAGTGCTGCTCCCCGAAAGCAACTCGGAGGAAGCGGCGGAATCCCGCGACGATGTCGTCCTCAAACCAGTCGCCGTCCACGACGGGTAAGACGTTGTCCGCGTCCGGTGTGAAGGTAGGCGCCGGCACCTTAGTGAGGTAGTCCTGCAACGTCGTGCTCCGGTCAGCGAGGATCAGCCCGGGCTCGTCGAGGCTGTAGCGGCCGAACATGCAACCCACGGCGTAGGAGATCAGTTCCTTGATCAGTTCACACGTTGACCGTTTTGAACACTCTCCTTCGGATAGCCCGGGGCCGTATATGAACGCGGCGTTTCGTCCAAGCGAGACTCGATCCAACGTCACTTCTGTATCAATCTCACCCATCACTCCATAGAGAGCAGCGACTAGCTCGTTGCTCTTACTTTCAAGCGCTTGCTGCTTACGAGAGAATTGCTCCCACCTACGCAGATGCTCAGCTACCAACGCGCTAAGCGCCGCCTCGCGCACACCGCACACAAGCGGGAATGCTTTAAAGTTCCAGGAAGTTTCGAAGGAGTCCCAGTCGGAGCGAGACACTTCAACGAGGGTATTAGTCAAGTCAGTAAAGGTATCCGCCTGTCGCGCGGGCAGGATGGCTACATCGCCAACTTGCGTGCTCATCGTGGGAGCTATCGCCGATAGCAGTTCGGCCGCGAGGGGTGAGTTTAGATAAGCCAACAGCGACGCAGTAATCCGAGCATCTGCCGAAAAGACCGACGGCCCCTTATTGTCATGAATAAAGCCTTGTGGGTATGAACGGAAGGCCAGTCCTCCAACGTCAGACCAAGAGATGGAAGGGGAGAAATAGTAGGATGGGTTGCGAATCGCTGAGCGAGGCGTGCCGCCGGCTTCTGTCCCAAATTCCCTAATTTCCAAACCATTGTGCGCCCAGTTCACAACGAACAAGTGATTTCCATACCACTTTCTAGAATCTCCACCCTTGTTATACGGGAACCATTTAGCCCCACTTTCTTCCGCAGATTTGAGATCAGTTCGATCGTAGCTCGAGTGCTGAGATCCAACTTCCCACCAATAGCGAATAAAGCGGTCGTTGTTACCAGTATCGAGCCCTTTACGCGGGTCCGCGATTTCCCGAAGTGCCTTGCATTTGACAAATAAGTCTCTCAAGGACTTGGGGAGCCAGTAAGCGATGATGCTTCCCGGGAAGTGGTCGAAATCGATGCCGGACAAGTAATGCACCCGCGGGCTCGCCGATCTGAGGCCAATCGCATGCTTCGCTCCGTCACTCTTAGTCAACTGTGAGCTCAGGTCCACTAGCCGAACAAAAACTCCACGATTATGATTCGGGCCCTTGCTTATTGTGAACGTGGTGGTGGAAACAACCTCGCCACCGATAGTTTGAAATGCCCTCGCGCCTAAGTGAAGCATCGAAGAGATGCGTCCGCTAGACAGTATATGTCGTCGGAGATTCTCATAACTCTTTAGGAACATCCATGATTGCATCGTGATCATGGCCAGAACGCCGCCCGAGTCGAGTAAGTCCAGACCGCGAAAAATAAACGCGGCGTAGAGATCGGACTTCCCGTCAGGATACGCCTTTTCAAGCTCGAGCTTTAATGAAGCCTGCATGTTCCGAGATCCCATGTAGGGAGGATTCGCAACCATTACAGAATAGCGCCGCGTAAGGTACTCAGCCTGGGCGAGGACCCGCTTGGCCCGCTCGATCACGTCTGCCTTGAGCAGGTCTCCGCCGTCGTGGAGCGTCTCCAGGTGGCGCGCGAGGCGCGCGGTCACGGCGTCATTGGGGCGAATAAGCGAGCCGAGCGTCTCAGCCTTCGTGAACTGATTCCAGAAGACGACTTCAGCAAGGCCGTCGCCGCCGGGTGTCACCAAGAAATCAAGCTCATCGGGACGGAACGAAATCGGCTCGATTGCGCAGATGTTGGGTTCGACCCGCTTGCTGAAGAACGTCCGCTGCTTTGCACGGGCCTTCATGGTCACGGCGAAGGCGGCCAGCGCGCCGGCTCGCGGGTCGATCTCGGTGCCGTAGAGGTTATTGGTCAGAATCAGTCCGGGGATCTCCGACGGCGAGTAGCCCTCTTCCTCATACATCGCGTAGAGCAGATCGAAGGCATATGTAAGCATGTGCCCGGATCCACAAGCCGGGTCGATGACCGTGAGTTCCTCGGGGCTGGTGATTCTGAGGAAGTCGGTCTCCTCATCGACGGGTTCGATGTAGTACTCCATCTGGTCGACAAGCCGAGACGTAGGGCGGTTGAGCATCCATAGCCGCCCGAGTGAGTTCTCCACCAGGTAGCGCACTATCCAGTGTGGCGTAAAAAGTTCTGTGGCAGCGGGAATTCCGGATGCGTCGACCTTCCTCCCCTTCTTGATGCCAGCGAAGACTTCGGCTTTTCGCTCCGAGATGTAGAACTGGTAAAGCCAGCCAATCACCTCGACGTCCTGGCACACGTCCTTTGTCAGAACGTGCACCGCTCGGTTCAGCACTGAGTCGTCTGCGAGCAGGTTGGCCGGGATGAGCAACTCGGTGAAGTCGCCCTCGCGCTCGAACATGAAAGGCATAGCGCGGTTCCAGCGGCGGCAGTACTCGGTGAGCAACAGCGCGTAGGCCTCGCCCTGTGGGTCGTCGCTGCGGCGGGTTCCGTTGAGCAGCCCCGTGATTGCGTCGCGCGTCTTCTGACTGACCACCTCAGAATCAATGTTGCCGCGCTTGGCCTCGGCTAGGATCTCCGGCTGGCCAGCGCCAACCCCCACTGGGGGTGAGACGACTCCAATTCCGGTGCACCCGTTGGAATCCATGAACCGCAGAGCGATGATCCGGTTAAACCAGGTGTAGGCGACCCGATCTGCCACCGCCGAACGGCCCTTGTCGCCACCGCCGGCCGTGTTGACCGCCTGCTCCAGGGCTGCAACAGCTTTGGGCTGCTCGACTCTCTCCGGTGACGCCGGTCCGAGCACTACGGCGATGCGCGCGGTGACTTCGCGAATAAGAGCGGTGCGCGCCCATGTGGCGAAGGACTTTAGCGGTGCGGTTTCCATTAGAGCGAAATCCTGTTGTCCTTCAGGATCTGGAGCAACGTAGCGCGAAGGGCCTTGAGGTAGTTCTCCACGTCAGTGGGCGTTTCGAGAACTCCAGGAGCTCCAGACACAGTCACGGTTCTTATAGAAATTGTTTGCTTTCGCGGCGTATCACCACCGCCCTGCTGGGAGTCAGCAAGCTGGTCGAGTAGCGACGGGTAGACCTTGTCTTCAAACTCCGCGCCGATCTGCAGGATGAGGGCCACCTGGCCCTCTTCGCCGACTCGGGATAGCACTTGGTCGATCTTCTGGACAACGCCATGTTGAGTTTCTGCCGTGGCCTTCTCGTAGAAGGCGCTGGCGATAAGTTCAGTCTTGCGGTCCTCGATTGCGGTGATGACAGTCGCCCTGTTGGCTTTGACGATTTCGTCGATCTGGCGGCGCAGTTGATCGGTGGCCTGCTTGAGCTGTGCCATCCTGTTGCCCCGGAAGGCATTCGGGTCGGCGAGTGCGTTCTGAACGGCCTCGTCACTGCGGTTCGGCAGGTAGCCCAGGTTGCTGCCGTGCATGGCGAGTAGTGCCACGGCCTCGTCGTAGATCGTTCGTTGCGCGCCGTTGAGGAACGACTGGATAGGGTCGATGACGCTTTCCTTGGCGTCGAGTAGGTCGTCGCCAATGTTGAAGTCGGTGAGATACCAGTCGTCGGTCTTGCCCTCCGTCTGTTCGAGCAGACTGATGGGGCCGTTGAGCTGCTCAACAAACGGGTACTTCGAGCCAGCGACGGTGGCCTTGAGTTCATCAAGCTTGCCCTTGAGCTTGTCGGCGCCGTGGCGGGCGAGCTCCAGCGGATCTTTGGGTGCGGTGGCTTCATCGAAGAAGTCGGTGCAGAACTTCCGGAATGCTGTGACTTTGCGGTCGTCGAATGTTTTTTGCGGAGCGACGACAGCGTGCGAGTGCTTTTGTGTATTACGCAGCGCGCCAGCGACCTCGCTTCGTTTGAGGATGTTGCCGTCCACTGTCAGCGTCACCTTTGAGGCGCCGATCAGGTAGGCCACGAACACTTCGATGGAGGCAAGGTCCCAGCCGTAGGGCTTTGTCTGGAAGTTGTCGACAATCGTCTTGACGGTGACCTGTTCGCCCAGTGTTTGCTTGCGCAGAATGAACGACAGCACTTCATCGCCCGGGGTGGAGAGCTTCGTCCATCCCTCGGCGGCGAAGAGACCACTGTCGGGGGTGGCAGCCCCGGCCACCTGCTGCTCGCTGTAGGTGACATCGCCGAGCAGCTTGAGCTGGGTGTAGGTGCGGCTGACCAAATCCTGGAAACCATCAGACACTCGGGCGAGCGCGTCCTGCGAGCTCGAAGACACGTCCGTGGCGTTGATGACCAGTGCAGCCTTGCCTACGGCGCGGCCGACGCGCTCGATAAGTTCTTTCTCGCGGGCGACGTTTTGTGCGGCCTTCGACCGAAGGATCTGATCCTCGATCGCCGTGAGCGATGTGGTCTGTTTGCGCTTCGTGTACTTCTCGGTCTTGATGAGCAGGCGCAGATCCGACAGCACGCGCTCGTCTGGTTCGAGGATGACGCGCAGCTCGTCCTTCCCGGCGCTGTGCATGCGGATTTCGTCCGGCGTATATGGGTACTCCGGGGTGATGAAGTGAATCGAGAGTTCGCGTTGGGCTCCGTGGACCTGGTCGTCGAGCTTGAAGCCGAATGGGAAGTCTTGGCCGTTCTTGGCGTAGCGGAATCTGTTGGTTTTGATGACGTCGGCGGACAGGATCTTGAACAGTCGTGCGCTCACTTCGGAGGCGTCGATGTCGACGTTCTTGATCTCTTCTTCTATGACTTGCTCTTCGTTGGTCAGGTACTCGTAGATGTTGCCGTTGCGCTGGATGTAGGTCTGCGTCTCCAGCAGGATCAGCGCTTCCTTGACAGCCACGGACAACGCCGGCAGGTCAAGGCCGAAGCGGTCGTACACAAGCACAGTGAGGTTGCGCGGCGTGGCCTTGAAGCTCTCGACGTACTTGACGAGAAAAAGCGCCTTGAGCAACCGGATGGCCAATGGGTTGTCGAGGTTGCGCTCGGCGACGTCGATGGAGCGCTGGGCGGCGGACTTCAGCGATGCCCGGATGCCGGCAAACATGTGGTCGAAGGTCGCCAGGCGTCCGACCTCTACGTCACCGATGTCCTTGGCGACCTGCTGTACCACGCCGAGCATCGACCGCTCGCCGACCGAGCGGTTGCGGCCCTCAAAGACGTTGTGGTCGGAGATGCCTTCAATTGCTGCTTGGAATAGCGGAAACTGGTAGCTGACAAAGGGATAGGTGCCGACGAAGTGAGCTTCGTCGGTGTAGTTGCGGTAAGTCTTGGCGCCGTCGACGAAGTCGAACAGCGTCTTGAAGTTCGCCGACTCCTCGGCGAAGATCGCACTGAGGGCAGCAGCCCCGGTCTCGTTCTTCTCCAGCAGACGCTTCCGGATGACTTCCTCGACGTCTGCGCTAGTCAGCTTCACGCGGGTCGCGAAGCGGGCCTGGATCTTAGAGAAATCGTTGCCTTGCTGCCTGGTGCGGTCTCCGACGACCTTGTCCATGTCCTCCTGCGAGGTCACGAACACCCACGAGCGGCCCTGGCACTTGCTGTTGAGGCTCTCGGCGATCGTCTGGAGGTTGAGCATCAAGTGCGTGTTCGAGCCGATGAACTGGCCGACCTCGTCGACGAAGAAGTTGAGCCGAAAATCCTTGGGCTGCTTGTCCAGCCAAGCCTTGACCTCGTCGGCGAAGTCCTCGATGGAGACGGAATATTCGTTGCGGTACTTGGTGAGGATGTTGGTAGGCGAGCCTTGCGTTTGACCGGTGATATCGGCGTAGGCCTTGGCCACGTTGGGTTCTTCGAGCACGCCCTCCTCGCGGCCTTGGGTCCAGTCGCGGCCCGAGATCTGTTTGTATGTCTGCTTGAACGCTTCGTACTGGCCGCGGTTGTCGAGGTCACGCTCGAAGCGCGCGATGTGGCCTTGGTTGCCGTAGTAGCCACGGCTCTCGTCGAAGACCTTGACGAACACTTTCAGCAAGGCGTCGGTCTGGTCTTTGGTGATCAGCGTCGCCTTCTGGTCGATGTTGAACAGCAGGCTCTTGGCTGGGATGCGTTCGGCTTTCGTCAGCAGGGCGGGCAGGAAGGCGCCAGTTGCCTTGGCGCGGAAGCTTTCCGCGACCTCTGCACGGTCGAACTCCTGGCCTTCGACGTCGCCGAGGAGATGGGCGAGCATCTTCAACAGGTGCGACTTACCGGATCCGAAGAATCCGGAGATCCACACACCGTTGGCGTTGGTGTAGTTCGTGTAAGCCTCAAGAAGCAGTTCAAGGCCTTTGGCCGCCTCATTGGTCAGGACGTACTCGGCCACCTCGGTGCCCAGGTGCGCGGCGTCGTCGGCCTTGATGACGCCCTCGATGGGGCGTTGCACGTCCTTCGCGAAGATCTCGTTGAGCAGCATCGGATTCACGCTTCCTGTTCCAAAATGTTCTTGGCTCGGTAGTACTGGTCGTCCTTGAGCCGCCCGAACAGAACGAGTGAGGATCCGAGGGTGTCGGACTGCTCGTAGCGGCCAGGGAAGAACATGAGCATGGGCTTGCCGGTCACGACGCTCTGCAGGTTGTTCAACACGTTGTGTGACCGGATGTATGGGAATACCTCGCCGATCCCGGTGAGGAAGAAGATGTCGAACTCACCGTCGGCGATCTTGGAGCGGATCGCCGACGCGATGTGAAGCTGCGGATCCAGCATGCCCTGGAGGAGCTCGCGGAAGTCTTCCTTATCCTGGTCGGGCTCCGCGGCCAGGACGCGCTCCCAAACGCCGCGCTCCATGAGGATCTCGACAGATAGGTCGTAGAGGTTGACCTCGCGAACGCTGATTCCCTTCTGACTCAGCCTGTTCCTGATCCGCTTCTTGGCCTGCGCGACCGCGAGGGCGTCCTCCGGCGCGTACGGGTAGATAAAGAACGGAACCTCGTTGCTGAGGCCCTCCATCTGCAGGAACCGCTTCCCGCTGAGCACCGCGAATAGGTGCTCTTCTTGCTTGGTCAGGTCGTTACGGTTCACAGCATCCCACCTCCCGTCGGGAAGAAGCGGATGTCGCTCGGCGTGCAGGCGGATAACGCGTCGGCGACACGGGTCGACAGCACTGCCTGCAGGATGCGGCCGTCTTCGGTCAGCAGGCCCGCCTCGACGAGCATGCGAAAGACGTTGGAGCGCAGCTTGCGCCGGGTGGAGCCCTTCAGACCGGCGACTTCCTCGTGCCAGAGCGTCTTGCTCCGGATGAAGCTGTCGAAGTCGTCGTGATCGAGCGTGGGAGTCAGCAGGAGGAAGCGCTCGCGAAGCACCTCCTCGGCGAACTCGCCGATCAGGTCATAGCGCCGGCAAGCGGCGGCCCACAATAAGTGACCGCGCTCCGATGTCGTCGAGTCGACAAGCAGCTCAAGTTCGCTCTCGGTCAGGACGGCGAGGCGCTGGGCCACCTCGCGTGCGCGTCTGTGCCCGGTAGACACTGTGCGGGCCTGAAGGAGGTTGTCCTCTTCGATGAGCTGGCGGACCTTGGCCCAGTCGTGCTCGCGGAGGTAGATCGGGGCGGCGATGAGAGCTTCTCGCATGAGGAGGGCACCGCTGGTGAACGACAGCGCGTAGCGCGATGCGGCGGGCGTATCCGCCATCGTGTGCACCTCCTTCAGTTCGTGAATAAAGTCGATCAGGGTATCGCCAGCGTCTGACATTCCGTTTACCCGCGATCAGCAGCCCGTCTTACTCGGTCGGGAGCGGCTCGTCAGATATGGCTGCTCCGCCGTTGCGGACCCACCCGTCGACCTCGCTCGCCTGGAACTTCCAGAGACGCCCAACCTTGTGGGCGGGCATCGCCTTGTCGGAGATCCATGAATAGACCGTGTCCTTCGTGACGCCCAGGTGGGTGGCGATGTCGTCGGCAGATAACCATGGCTCAGGCATACGGCAACTCTGATCCTCCGCTCTAGCGGAACCCGATATAACTGGAATTGACCGAGCCTATAGGAGGATGATGCCGGTTTTGTTGTTTCCTCAACCTAGTATCGTGAACTTCCCAGCAACTGTGCGGTGACTAGGCAGGCGAGAACGGGGAACGCATCGAGGACCTGAGGGCCGAGCTCCGCTGCAGGGTGGCGCGACCGGCGCTTGAAGAGCCCTTTTGGCAGCAACAGCTGGGACATCATCGGCAGTGATTCGGTCCGGGTGATCGTCGACGGGGCCTCTTTGCGCAGGAGCGACGGAAACCGCGCGACACCCGGACGTGGCTGTTCGACAGAAGCGAGTTTCTCCGAGTCAGGATGTTGACCCTCCCGTAGCTCATCGCCGAAACTTCACGACGGCATGGCGGTGCCGTTGCTGATTACGAATCAGACAAGCAGCGCTCTTCGGCTGAACGAATTCAGCAGCGCCAGCGTCGAGCGAGATGGAGGGGAGCCAACCAATTGACTGTGGACTTTCGTTGCCTTAGGAGACCGTAGCGGTGAGCGTGCACGTCGGTGAAGCGGGCGCAGCCAACGCCGGAACGTATATGACGCAAGCTCAGGCCGTGCTCGCGAATTATCCGCAGCTTGACGCGTTCGCTCTGCAGCTCGAAGAGGCTCTGCCGAGCACCAACGTCGACGCCGAAAAGGTGCTGTGCTTCGACGACACGCAGGCAATCCTGGATAGACGTGCACTCTTCATCGCTCAAGCCGGTGGTGACACGGCGGCGGGACTCGCAGCGTTCGAGGCTCAGCCCTGGTCGCCTCGCCGGCAGGCCTTCGAGGATCTCTGGCAGGACGGTCGACGGTTTGTGTACTGCGCGCCCAACCCCGGGACATTGGGCGCTGAAAGATACGGCGACTACTGCTTGATCGTCGACGCTGCGACGCTAGCGCAGGACGACACCGCTGTGTTTCCATCCGACACGGCGCAGACTTATACCGACGACATGGCGATCGTCGACGCGACTCGGGCTTATCAGGAGGTCGGCGGGTGGCCAGCCCGGTCTGAGGTGGCGTTAGCCCATCATGGTGACCGCGCCCTGGGCCTCTCGCAAGAGGAACGAGCAGAACTGGTCTGCGGCGCTCTCACCTATATGGAGGTCGTCACGGTTGGCCCCCTCGCGCTCAACCAGCTCGCGATGCTTCGCGTCAGTAAGGACTTATGGGAGGAGCACGACGAACTGTGGTGGCAGTGGAAGGACGATCTGCTGACCGATCCCACTGACCTAGCCAAAGCGAAGGCCTATGACGCCTTGCTGGCGTGGGAGGACCGTGGCATGGACATAATTGAATACGATGGACCATAACGGCGATGTCTACACTCTGCTGGCGATGACGCCGGCAGGGGAATCTGTGCTTGTTGAAGACCATGACCGCATCTCGCTCATCAGGTTTACGACGCGAGGCCGTCAACGCGAAGACGCAACCCCCGACGACGTGGATGTAGCGGTCCGCCGCCATGGCTGGTATCCAGTCGACCGCCGATTTGCGGACTGGGATGCATTGGATCGCTATAGGGTGCAAGCTGCCGAGCAGACCTTGCGGAGGTTTCCCGACACCGACGTCGCCAATTACGACAGACGCGCCGTTGAGGTGATCTTGAAGCAGGTAGCGAGGGCTGGCCCCGCCCGGCGTTTGGTCGCAGAAAAGTTGCTGACCGATCTGTTGGTGCGTTGCCGGCTCGTCAACCAGGACGACGAGCTTCGCGCGAGGATCGGGGACCAACTCGAAAGTCTGCGCGCTAGCTCGCCGGCTCCCGATTCCTCCGTCATACCCCCTGATAAGGAGCGCGCGCAGCTTGCTCGCCTCGACCTGAGCTTCGGCCTCGACGCGGCGTAGATGACACGCACCGTCAGCTTTTACTCATACAAGGGAGGAACTGGCCGCACCCTGCTAGTCGCAAATGTCGGCGTTCTGTTGGCGCGACTAGGTCTACGAGTTGTGCTGGTCGACCTCGATCTGGAGGCGCCCGGACTGCCCTATAAGTTTCCGTCGGAAACTCTCAGCGGTCCAGGGGTAATCGAGTGGATGACTTCGCCGCAGCGACCGGCAATTGACTCCCTAATGCAGCCAATCACGCTCGACTCCCCATTCGTGCCCGGGGGATCGCTCGACCTCATTGCCGCGAGTGAGAAGCCGTCCCGCCGGTATCTGCAAGCGATGCGCCAAATTCAGGAGGGCCCGTTGAGTGGAAAAGCTAACGGGGCGGCGGCGGCGCTACTGGAGTTGAAAGAAGCGATCTCCGAGAGCGTCGCGCCTGACCTCCTCTTGATTGATTCGCGAACCGGTATTACGACAACAAACGCCATAACGACCAGGGTTCTAGCTGAGGACATAGTCGTCTTGACACTAAAGACTGATGAACAACTTGATGGCACACGAGAGGTGCTGCGGTCGCTGGCACCGCTGAATCGGCCTCTCGATGAGCAGACGCCGTTGGGTCTATACGTTCTCATCAGCCGAGTGAGCAGGTCAGCCGACGCGGCGGAGCACATCTACACCGAAGCAGAGAAACATACTGTGCGCACTGTGGAACGATTCCTAACCGAGCCGGCCGTCCCCTTAAGGACAACCGTCAAGAATCCGCGAATCTCGCTGCTGCACAATGACGCCGAGATCGCGGAGCGCGAGGAACTACTGATGTCGCGTGACGATGCGTTGAGCTCCAGACAATTGCACCTCGACTATCTTGCATTCTGCCGCCAGTTAGTCGGAAGCACTGTGGACGAGCGCATCGACACCGCGCTCAGTGCCGCCACCTCCGATAACCAATATGCAGAATGGATGCGCTTTTTTGGACGTGCTGAGCCCGTCGGCGAATGGGGCGCGCCGATTCTGGTGCCCGAAACCTTGTTCGCGGAGCATGAACCTGTGCGGCCCATTGCGGTCACGGTAGCCGAATTGCGGCGCACCCCCGCGCAATCTTCAGGACAGCAAATTTCTTTGGCCCGGGCGCTGCACGAGTACGGCAAGGCGCTCCTTGAGGCTGGCAAGCTCGAAGAGGCAAGAGCTGAGCTCCTTGAGGCCGCAGATCTCTACCGCGCGGCACTAGTCGACCAGCGTGCGCTGCCTGCCGGGTCGTCGATTCGAGAAGCAGCTGTGATTGGCCATGCGCTTGCTCTCGTGACTTTGTCCGACGTCGAGAAGTCCCGGCAGGACCCGCGCGGCGCGAGAGCCGCGCTACGGGAAGCCCTGAAGGTATTGACCGCCGTATCGAATCCTTCGGCGAGCGTGCGAGAGCTCGAGGCCCAAATCTCTTCTATGCAGGCGATTCTTCTGACGCAAGCCGGCGATCTCAAAGCTGCTGCGCTGGAAGTAGAGCATAGTTTGTCTACATTGATGCCGCGCTGGCGTCCCCACCTACGACTTGACGTGTGGTACCAGCCGGAGCGCGATCCGCACCGCCGAGGCGGTCAGGGTGTGGCGACGATGCTTGATTTGCTAGCGCATATCTATATGCAGTCTGGTGACGTGACCCGCGCGGTTCGAGCAGCGCAGGACTCGACTACGGTCTGGCGTTCCTATGTCAAAAACGATGCGAATCGCCGCAACAATGTGGGACTGGCGAAGTCGTTAAACAATCTGGGAAATCACCTCCGCGTTGCACATCGGCAGGACGACGCCGAGACGTTGCTCAAAGAAGCGGTGGACATTCTGCGGCCGCATGCCGCCGATGATCCGGCAGATTTGCCCGCCCTTGCCACAGCTCTTGAAAGCTTGGCCGCGGTGTACGGGGAGCTCGGACGATCAAACATCGCCCTCTCGACCGCCGAAGATGCTCTGCATTATAGGCGTGACGTCGTTGATCTTGACGGTGAGCCGGGCTCCCAATTGGCACTCGCCTCAGCACTTAACAACGCCAGCGCCCAGTACGGTGCCCTTGAGATGCACGAACAAGCAGCACAGCGTGCAGGCGAGGCGGCCGACTTGCTTAGCGACCTTCCTGAATCACCAAAACAAGCGGAGCTACTCGCCGCGGCGTTGAATAACCTGGCGCTCAGTAGCTTTCGGGCGGGTGAAATTGACACCGCTCTACAGTCAGCACAGGCTGCCGTCGCAGCTCACGTTCGTCTTGAGGGAGGCTCACCCGAGTGGCGGCGCTCTCATTCTGCGCGAGCCCTGCTAAATCTTAGCCTGATACTTAGAGGGGCCGAGCGTCATCCGGAGTCGGCTGAGGCAGCACAGAAAGCGGTTGATATTGCACGCCTCGTCTCATCAACAGACCCCGACTTATACGCAAATTGCCTGGGCGTCCTCAGTTCTCGACTCGTGGCGATTGGAGAGTTCGGACGAGCTGTGGATTCCGCGCGTCTAGCGGTGAGCGAATATCGCAAACTTGTGGCGAAAGACGATCAATACGTGACCACTCTTGCGGCGACCCTGGACGTGCTTGCATCAGCGTTGAGAGAGATGGGCGATGACAGCGCTGCCGCTGAAGCCTCAGCAGAAGCGCACCGCATTTTCAGGACAGCGTTGCGCGAGTTCCCCCCCGACCATTAAGAGCTCAAAACAAGCGGTTGTAATCTCTCATGCGAGAGGCCAAACGAGGGGAGACCGGCAAACTGATTGGGTGAGGTAGCGCAGTGCCGGAACCGGTCGTGCGGCTTTTCTCGGGTCAGGCGGGCAGCTTGAGTTCTGCGATTCCACGGTTGAGAATTAACCGCCCATTACCTCAGGGCCGAAGACTAGCCACACGCTAAGTACTCGAATTTCGGAGTTTCCGGAGTCGCCAAGCGGCCGAGGTTCTACGAATAAGGCATCGCTGAACAAGCCTCTCTGCGCCCAGGTACGCAAGCATTCCAGTCCGCAGACAGTCCGCAGACCACTCGACGGCAGCCAACAACAACCAATCTCAATCGTCACTCTCTGCGCAGCTCGAGGCGCATTTTTCAAGCAAAGCCATCGCCGACCGCTAACTACAAATCACCAGGTAGAGCACTAAATCCGTCAAGTGTCGGTTCGAGTCCGACTGGGGGCACAGACGCTCGGCGCGGCTACAGTTCGGCGATGATCTGCTGACGCTTGCTTTCGTACTCAGCCTGGGTGACCAGCCCGCCGGCGCGAAGTGTCTCAAGCTCCTGTAACCGTTGAGCGGCAGAAGATGTGGCCGCAGGCGACGCGGCCAAGTCCTGGATCCGCTGGCCGCCAATTCTCACGTTTGCGCCAGGGGCGATTCGAATCTTGGCGTTGTTGCCGATAGTGACTTTCGGGTGATCCTGTGACGACCCGATCACCGTCGCCCCGAGTGCATCAACGACGCGCCGGCTAGGTCCGTCTTTCGCTAGGACGAAGCTGTGTGGCACGCCAGGAGCCCGCTGACCCGCCGCGGCCCGTTGCTGGGCGACCCGGCTGCGCAATCTCGCTGCTGGCTGCGTCTATGGGCAACCAGAGCATGAGTAACTGCCGGTCGCCGGGCGGCCCAGCGCCCATGCCGGCATTGCCCAGTTGAGCGCGAAAGCCATTGCGCTCCCAACTTTTCAGCACAGCACCACCGACCAGCTCACCACGACGCTGCTTGTCTTCCAGCGCGTGAACATGATCCCGGGTCACAGCGAGGATGAAGCGCTTCGGCAAACCGGTCCCATTCGACACACGTCGGGAGTACACCTCGCCGCCGCCAGAGGGATACATCTGGATCGATGTCGTCGACTGCTGCTCGCAGCGTGCGGCCGCCTCGACCGGAAGGTTGAGCACACTGGCGGCCACCGCCCCAGCTTGCTCGTTCAATCGCAGGTCTTGGGCGGTCAAGGGCTTGAATTTCATCACCACTCCTTAACGACAACGCACATGGACGAGAACGCACCCCGCCACCAGGTCGCGGGCGCAGCTCGTCCCAATTCACGATCATCACACACGTGCCCGAACCGGCCCGCTAAGATTTGTGGCGGCTGGCTGCGCTTCGAGCACGTCGGCCGGCGTCAGCGTCGGTTCACCGGCGCCTTCCCGCACCAGCGGTCGAGCGCCGGCCAGACGTCGTTCGCCGCACCGGCCCACGCGACGTAGCCGTCCGGCCTGACCAGCACCGCTGGGGGAAGTGTTGGGTCGGCATGCACCGCCACCGTGACGCCGTCGCGGCCCGGATCGAGGTGTCGGTCGGTCGTCGCCAAGACGAAGCCGCCGCCGCGCATCAACTCGTAGAGCCGACCACTTGAACACGGCACGTCGGGCATCCGCTGACCCGTCAGCGGATGGGCGCCGCGCGGGCGCCGGTAACCGATGCCGATACCGCTTATCCGGCCCAGCACGAACCGGCGGGAAACCGCGAATTTCAGCAGCAGCGTGATGGCGACGCGCCGAATTCCCCGGCGCAACGGGCTGCGGCCCAGCACCAGCTGGTTGAAAGCGTCGGTCAGCTTCAGCACGTGCGCGCCGACGCGATGCCGCTCGCTTTGGTAGCTGTCGAGCAGCCAGTCCGGGGCCGTTCCGTTGATCGCCGCCGCAAGCTTCCAGCCCAGATTCATCGCATCCTGGATGCCGGTGTTCATGCCCTGCGCGCCCAGCGGCGAATGCACGTGTGCCGCGTCCCCCGCGATGAACACCCGTCCCACGCGGTAGCGCCTGGCCTGCCGCCGCTCGGAGAGAAAGCGCGAACTCCATCGCAGCTCGGTCATGCCGAAATCGGTTTTCGCGATCCGCAGGAACGCGCCCTTGATCTCGGCGAGGGTGACGGGCTCGGAGAGCGGCACGTGTTCGCGCGTCCGGTCCCATGCGATCGCACGGAACCAGCCGTCGCCGAACGGCACCATGAGCACCACGCCGTCGGCGCTGTTTTCCGCGGAGAGCCCGCCGGCCGGGGGCTGCGCCAGCCGTACGTCGGCCAGCAAGATGTGGGTCTCGTACTGTTTGCCGGTGAAGTCGATCCCGGTTAGTTCGCGCACGGCGCTGTGTGCGCCGTCGCAGCCGACGACGTAGCGCGCGCGGCGTTGGGTGCCGTCGGCTAATTGGACCGCGACGCCGTCGTCGTCCTGCTCTAATCCGACAACCTTTGCGCCATAGTTGATTTGGACGCCGAGTTCTGCCGCGCGAGCGCTCAACACCTGTTCGGTGAGGCTCTGCGGTGCCATCAGCACCATCCGATAGCGAGTCGGGAGCTCGCGGAGATCGAGCACCGCGCCGGGGGCAGGTGCCACCTGGTCCACCGGAAGGCCACGGGCCAGTAGCGCATCGGCCAGCCCTCGTGCGTCGAGCAGTTCCAGCGTGCGGGCATGCACGCCGAACGCTCGCGTGATGTTCGGTATCCCGCTGCGCTCGTCGAGCAGTTGCACGTCGATACCGCGCATCGCGAGTTCGCACGCCAGCATGAAACCGGTCGGTCCGGCACCCACCACGATTACGTCTGCGGTAAACATCCGAGCCCGCCTCCCATAAATCATCGCTTGCTGAATTACTGCCAGCGTAGCAGGAAATCATCGTCTGATGAATAAGTTCGCCAGATGTCGCACGGCTTTGGGCGCGGCCGCTCGACATCGAAGGTGCGGTGGTGGCGTCGAGTGTGTACGTAGGGCGGCATTTCCGGTGATCGGCCGCCGTGGGTGCACGCCGGAAGCCCTGGACGCACGCTCGACCGCCGACCGCTCCATGAGCGCACACTCGGCGTCGAGGGTGCGGTGGTGGCGTCGAGTGTGTACGTAGGGCGCGTATCCCGGTGATCAGCCGCCGTGGCCGCACACTCGACGCCCTGGACGCACGCCCGACCGCCGACCGCTCCATGAGCGCACACTCGGCGTCGAGCGTGTGGTGGTGGCGTCGAGTGTGCACACAGAGCGCGTACCCCGGTGACCAGCCGCCCTGGACGCACACTCGGTGCAGCACCGGGCGGCCCAACCCCCCCAACCGTTACACATACATCCGCTGACGTAACGCCACCCGCCCGGTCATAGACTGACCCCTCGTGGGCATGCTCTTTGGTTTCGCGCCGTGGATCGTCTATTGGATATTGGTCGGAAACGTCCCGTTCGCCACCGCCGTGGGGATTGCGCTGCTGATCTCCCTGGCGGCGTTCGCGGTCGGGCGCGCCACCGGCAAGCCGGGCAGAACGCTCGAAATCGGCGGCGTCGCAACGTTTGTGGTGCTGACGGTGCTGACCTTCGCGCTCAGCGAATCGTTCATGGAACGCTGGATACAGCCGCTGAGCAACCTGGGGATCTTCCTGGTCGCCTTCGTCGGCGTCTTGATCGACAAGCCATTCGTGCGCGAGTTCGCCGCCGCCGAGCATCCACCCGACATCGTCAAGACGGCGCTCTTCCAGCGCGTGACCAAGACCTTGACCTGGGTCTGGGTCGCTGCGTTCGCCGGCATGACGGTGTCATCGGCGATCCCGCCGCTCGTTCAGGGCGACGCCACGATCCTGGACACCAAGACCCCACTGTCGTTCGTCTGCTACTGGGTCATCCCGTTCACGCTGCTGGGCCTGGCTGCCCTGGCGTCGCGGTACCTGCCCGACCGGATGCTGGTGGGCATCGACGACCTGGAACGGGAGACCTCCTTCGTCGCCTACGACGAGGCCACCATCGACGAGCTGTACTACCTCGCCCAGGAGCACGCCAACCGCGAAGTCGGCCCAGGCAAGGAGGCCTACAATGTCAAAGTCGGGGGGATGGGGACTCCCCTGACCGGCGACGAATCGCGGAAATCCTGGCCCTCGACGTACAAGGTGCGCGATAAGCGCCGATAAACGTTGCGAGCACGGGTTTTTCGCTGGCTGCCGTACACCAGCGTGACAACTTCGCTTGCTAAACGATGCGTATGACACACAGATGGTGGGTCGCGGCCGTCGCGGCTCTGGTGGTTTCGGGCTGCTCGTCGAGCAGCACGTCCGGACCTCAGGCCGCATATTCGGGCACCCTGGCGCTGCGGACGGCGTCCGGGGCGGCGCTGACGGTCGGGCCGGCGCAGTTGCTGGCCGCGACGGGCGGTGTAACACCGGTTGCCTTCGGTAAACCTGCGCACGGCCGCATCACGTACGGACCCAACGGTGCGGTGGTCTACACCCCCGACGCCGGGTTCACCGGAACCGATCAACTTCCGGTCACCCTCAGCCGGGCCGTCAAGCTCTACGCCGAAAACCAACTGCCCCTGACCACCATCGGCAGCGTCGCCGTCAAGGCCGCCGCGCACGGTTCGGGGATCGCCGCGGTGCCCGGCAGCAGCGACGAGATCTACGGCTTGACCGATCGGGGACCCAACGTCGACGGGCGCACCCCCAACGAAAAGGTGTTGCCGGTACCGGACTTTCATCCGCAGATCGCCAAACTCAAGCTCTCCGACGGCGTCGCGACGGTGGAACGGACCATCACGCTGCACGGCCCCGACGGTTCACCGTTGGTGGGGCTGGTCGAAGGGCGCGGCACCACCGGCGAGGCGCTCGTCGACCTCACCGGGGCGCCGCTGCCGTCCTCGGACTACGGCGTAGACCCCGAAGGCCTGGTCGCCAGGCCCGACGGCACCTTCTGGGTCGCCGACGAATACGGTCCCTACATCATTCACTTCGACGCCAACGGTCAAGAGCTGGAACGACTTTCGCCGTTCGACGGGACGCTGCCGCGCGAGCTGTCGCTGCGCATCCCCAACCGCGGTCTGGAGGGGCTGACGGTCACCCCGGATGGCACCACGCTGGTGGGCATCATGCAGTCGGCGCTGCAAACCCCGGGACTCAATGGCCCGGCGACGAACGTCCCCGTCGTGCGCATCGTGACCGTCAGCCTGGTCAACCGGGACAACGTGCACGAATACCTGTATCCGCTGGCCAATCCGCAGGAATCCAACGTGTCGGTATCGGACATCACCGCGTTGAACGCCACCACGTTTCTGGTCGACGAGCGCGACAACAAGTTTGCACCGGGCGGCAACAAGAAGGTCTACCTCGCCGACGTCAGCTCGGCCACCGACATCGGTCCCCGCGCGACCGTGCCGAACGCGTCCTACCAGGCCGAAGGCGGCGGGCTGCTCATCAACGGCGCCCCGATCGAAACATTGGTCGGCGGCAGCACCGATGCCGACGCCGTCGTCAAACTGAAGATCATCGGGGTCACCGCGGCCGCCAAGACGCTCAAATTGGACGTCGGCGCTCTGCTGCGTTCGCTGTCGGGCGACGGTGACTTCTTCGGGCACGACAAGATCGAAGGCATGATCACCCCCGACGGCGGTGACACGTTAATCCTCGCCAACGACAGCGATTTCGGGCTCGCGGGACTGGCATCGGACACCCCGCCGTTTTCCCTCAAGCCCAAAGTGCTGCCCAACGGCAGCCAGGACAATGGCGAGTTCCTGGTCATCGACACCACCAAGCTGCCGGCCAAGACGGAATCGGCGACCATCCCGATCAAAGTCGGCTAGGCACGCGGTTTCGCCGAGGTGGGGCGCAGCAGAAAGACCCTGATCTCCCGGGGCGCGCAGCTGGCGCGGTAGCGCTCATAGCCGGCGTAGTAGTCGACGGCGGTGTCCCACGCGGCGGCGCGCCGCTGGCCGGTGAGCAGCTCGGCCCGGTACCGCTGCGGCGGACCCTTGAACTCCACGGTGCAGTCGGGGTGGGCAAGCAGGTTGGCGCTCCACGCCGGATGTTGAGGCCGCCCATAGTTGGATCCGATCGCCAGCAGGCCCTCGGGCACCTCGATCAATGCCAGCGGTTGACTGCGCGGCTGGCCCGATTTGGCCCCGGTCGAGGTAACTAGGCCGACTTTGTCGAGACCGGCGCAGCTCAGCCGCCCCCTGGTCCGAGGGATCACTGCTTTGTCGATGCGCGGCGCAAGGTGCAGCAGGAATTGATACCCGACCGGGGTCATCAGGCCACGCTCGAGGAGCGCTTCATCCAGCCGTAGTTTGCGACCGCGGATAGGGCTGTCCCGTCGAAGCGCCACGGGTCGAAGGCTACTCGGTTTGCTGGCCCACCACAGCACCCTGTTTCGGATACTTTGGTTCCCGATGGGTCGGCCCGAACCAGCCCTCGGGCGCCCGCGAAACGAGGAGCATCGCGATGACCGCAATCAGCCCAGACGCCATTCGCGCAGAAACCATCACCATCACCGGCCATGGCAGCGACGAGATCGAGGCCTACCGAGCCATCCCGCTGGCGGAGGGGTCTCGCGGCGGGATCGTCTGGATCCACCACATGCCCGGATATGACCGGGAGACAAAGGAATTCGTCCGGCGCCTGGCCGACAGCGGCTATCACGTGCTGGCCCCCAACCTCTACTCCCGGGAGGCCCCGGGCGCTGATCCCGACGACGCGGCGGCCGCGGCGCGGGCGGCCGGTGGAGTACCCGACGAACGACTGGTCGGCGACGTCGCCGGCGCGGTGGAACACCTGCGATCGTTGCCCGGCGCAACTGGGAAATTCGGCGTCATCGGGCACTGTTCGGGCGGGCGACACGCCTTCCTGGCCGCCTGCTCGTTGCCATTCGATGCCGCGGTGGACTGCTACGGCGGCTTCGTCGTCGAGGACCCACCCGAACGAGTGCCCCGCGCCATCAAACCGATCCTGCATCTGGCGCCCGATTTGAGCTGCCCGCTGCTCGGGCTCTTCGGTGTCGACGACCCGTTCCCCGCGCCGCCCGCGGTGGCCACCTTGGCCGAGGAATTGACCAGGCTGGGTAAGGCGCACGAATTCAAGTCTTACGAGGGCGCCGGCCATGCCTTCTTCTCCGTCGACCGTCCGGCGTACCGCCCCGAGGCGGCGGTGGACGGCTGGCGCCGCATCGACGAATTCTTCGCGACCCATCTGAAAGGCTAGGAACTCCCAACCCATGTGCACTCATCTGTCCGAACACCTCTCGATCGACGGCAGCGGCAAAGGCGCCACCGGATGGTTCGACGCCAACCGCGCGACCGTGTACGTCGACCATGCGGTCCACGCCCCGTACACCCACACCGTCAACATCGACGTCATCAACCCCGAGCTGGGCCCGTCCGCGCGCGTCGCGCTGGAATTGACCGAGGAGAGCGCCCTGGCGCTGGCCGACGCGATCCGCAAAGCGATCTCACACGCGCCCGCCGGTCTGGCCTCGAAGAACCAGTAGTCCGACCATGACAACGGACTACCCGCAGGCCGCCGCCACTCGCGGCCGCATCGAGCCCGCGCCCCGCCGGGTGCGTGGTTACCTGGACACGACCTGGTATTCGACACCACCGGGGCCCGATATGTATGGGAAATCCCTTACTATCCAGCCTATTACGTACCGCTGGCCGATGTACGCACGGAATTCCTGCACGACGAGAACCACTTCCAGCGAGTGCAGTTCGGCCCGTCCCGGCTGTATTCCCTGGTCGGCCCCCGACAGACACACCCATCGGCGGCAAGGGTTTTCGACGCCGACAGTGACAGCCCCCTGGCCGCAACGGTGCGATTCGACTGGAACCCGTTGCGGTGGTTCGAAGAAGACGAACAGATCTACGGTCATCCCCGCAACCCGTACTCGCGGGTCGACGCGCTGCGCTCGCATCGGCACGTGCGAGTGGAACTCGATGGTGTCGTGCTCGCCGACACCCATTCGCCGGTTCTGCTGTTCGAAACCGGTCTTCCGACAAGGTATTACATCGATCCAGCGGACGTCGCCTTCGAACACCTGGAAGCGAGCTCGACGCAAACGCTGTGCCCGTACAAAGGTGTGACGTCGAGCTACTGGTCAGTGCGGGCAGGAACGACGCTGCATGCGGACCTGGCCTGGAGCTACCACTACCCGCTGCCCGCGGTCGCCCCCATCGCCGGGCTGGTGGCCTTCTACAACGAGAAGCTGGACATCATGGTCGACGGCGCCGCGCTGCCGCGGCCGCACACCCAGTTCAGCTGATCAGCGCAGCGGGATGTCGTGGTCCGGGCCGCGCTCGGTGTCGGGACGCGGGCCGAAATACCGGCGCTCGGATTCGTCGATGCGGACGTCGTTGATGCTGGCCTCCCGCCGCCGCATCAATCCGTTGTCGTCGAACTCCCACAACTCGTTGCCGTAACTGCGCCAGCACTGGCCGGTGGCGTCGTGGCACTCGTATTGGAACCGCACGGCGATGCGGTTGCCATGGAAGTCCCACAAGCTCTTGCGCAGCGCATAGTCGAGTTCTCGTTCCCATTTGGCAGTGAGGAATTCGACGATCCGCTCGCGACCGGTGACGAAGGTGTCACGATTGCGCCACACGCTGTCGCTGGTGTAGGCGAGGCTGACCTTGTGCGGGTCCCTGGTGTTCCACGCGTCTTCGGCCGCCTGCACCTTCTGCAGGGCGGTCTGCAGGTCATACGGGGGGAACGGCGGGCGCGGGTCGTCCATGTGGGTCCTTCCGGTGGGGGATTCCCCTGGCGGGCTTGGTGAATATGTCATCGTTGCCGGTGCGGCGCAGCCGCCGACACGCCTTCCAGGTCGAATGTGACAATCTTCTCTTTCGGCAGAACTTTATAAGAGACTCTTATTTTAATTCTGCCTCGGCCGGCCCGCCGAAGAATCCGGACGAACGAGGAATGCGCTGCTCAGCGCACCTGCTGCTGTTGCCGCGGCGAGGTTGAGACGGGGACTTCAAAGTTCTGACCTGAGCATTGGTTAAGGGGCGCAAGTGACCTACGCAACAACCAGAAAATTGGCGTCATTTGCTGCCGAATTCGGCCACTAAACTCGCCTAAACGCGCGTCCAAGACGCTAATTCGACCGAAATCCGGTCCCGATAAACAGCAGAGGCGGTGCCAACATGAGCGATGTGAACGGCCACAATGTCCAGGTCGTGGGCTTCGACGACGCACCCGACCTGCCGATCGCCGTGCAGATCTCGGTGGGCCGCGGTCCGATCAGCGGTATTGCGCTCAGTGCCGATGGCCGCCGAGTGCTCGTCACCAACTACCGCGACGACACCATCTCGATCATCGACTCCGACACCGGCCGCGTGGTCGACACCGTCGGGGCGGTCACCGAACCGCGGGCGCTCGCGCTGGCGGCCGCAGCGGCCGACCGCGCCTTCGTGAGTTGCGCGTCGCCGGCATACGACTCCATTCAGGTCGTCGACCTGATGACCAACACCGTCACCAAGACGCATCCGCTGGCGCTCAACGTCCGCGACTTTGCCGTGAGTCCCGACGGCAACCACGTCTACGTCACGCGCAATGGTGCTCGCGGCGCGGATGTCGCCGTCGTGAACACCATGACCGGCGCCGTCCAGAGCCTCGACCTGGCCTCGGCGCCCGACGTCACCGCGGAGTGCGTGCGCGTCAGCCCCGACGGTGCGCGCCTCTATGTCGGTGCCAACGGGCCCTTCGGTGGGCGGATCATCGTCATCAACACCGGCGTCGCAGACGGGCATTCGCGTTGGCGCCGGCGGCGCCAGGCGCCCCCGGCCTTGCGCGTGCTCGCCACCATCGACATCGGTCTGCTGGTGCGCGACATTGCGATCAGCCCCAACGGCGGGACCGCCTATGTGGCCAGCTGCGGACCCGACTTCGGCGCAGTCCTCGACGTCGTCGACACCCGCACCAACAAGGTCCTCAACACCTGCAAATACTCCGAGATCGGGGGGGTGCTCACCGGCCTGAGCCTCAGCCAGGACGGGACCCGTGCCTACCTGATCACCGACGACAGCCTGACCATGCTGTCCACCCTGACCCAGGACATCATCGGCGCCGTTACGGTGGCCGCGCAGCCGTCCTGCGTGGCGGAAAGCCCGGACGGCCGGTACTTGTACGTCGCCGACTACACCGGAACCGTCACCATCGCGCCGGTGGCCGACATCGCTGGCGCTGCCCAGCCGGCGCTACCGGCCGGCAGATCGGCCGACCTCTTCTCGCCTGAGCTGGTGCAACACCAGCCCGCCTTCGCCTGAGAAGAAGCGGACATAGACTGGCGTGGGCCCGGTTCGGTCCGGGTTCCCACGACTTGGCGCGGCGAAAGCATTCGCCCCACTCCCAGGGTGAGGTGGTGCTGCGCGGTGAACCCACAAAGGCGGTACGTCGATGTACAGCACGATGCAGGACTACCCGTTGACGGTGGCGGCGATCATGCGGCATGGCTGTGGTGTGCACGGGGCTCGCACGGTCACCACGGCCACCGGTGACGGTTACCGGCACAGCACCTACCGCGAGATCGGCGCACAGGCCGCTCAGCTGGCAAATGGGTTGCGGCGTCTGGGGATAACCGGTGACGAGCGCGTAGCCACCTTCATGTGGAACAACGCCGAGCACCTGACGGCCTACCTCGCCGCGCCGTCGATGGGTGCGGTGCTGCACACCCTCAACATCCGGTTGTTTCCCGAACAGATCGCCTATGTCGCCGGCGAGGCCGAGGACCGCGTTCTGCTCGTCGATGTTTCGCTGGCGCAACTGCTTGCGCCGGTGCTGGGCAAGCTGGACACCGTCCATACCGTGATCGCGGTGGGGGAGGGCGACACCGCGGCGCTGGAGGAATCGGGTAAGACCGTGCTGCGCTACGCCGAGGTGCTCGACGGTGAGCCGACCGAATTCGACTGGCCGGTGATCGACGAGAAGTCCGCGGCCGCCATGTGTTACACCAGCGGCACCACCGGCAACCCCAAAGGGGTTGTCTACAGCCACCGTTCGAGCTTCCTGCACACGATGGCGGCTTGCACCACCAACGGCATCGGCATCGGTGCCAGCGATCGGGTGCTGCCCATCGTGCCGATGTTCCACGCCAACGCCTGGGGCCTGCCGTACGCGGCGCTGATGGCGGGAGCGGATCTGGTACTGCCCGACCGCCACCTGGACGCCCGGTCGCTGATCGACATGGTGGAATCCCTGCGCCCGACGGTGGCCGGTGCGGTGCCCACCATCTGGAACGACGTCCTGCACCACCTGGACAAGGACCCCGACCACGACATGTCCTCACTGCGCCTGGTCGCCTGCGGTGGATCGGCCGTGCCGGTGTCCTTGATGCGCGCCTTCGAAGACAACCACGGCGTTCAGATCCGACAGCTGTGGGGCATGACCGAGACATCGCCGTTGGCGACCATGGCCTGGCCGCCGCTGGGCAGCCCGGAAGACAAACACTGGGCCTTCCGCGGCACCCAGGGCCAACCGGTGTGCGGCGTGGAGATGCGCATCGTCGACGACCAGGGTCAGGTGCTGCCCAACGACGGCGAGGCGGTCGGCGAGGTGGAGGTCCGCGGCCCATGGATCGCCGCCTCGTACTACCGCGGGCATGACGAATCCAAATTCGACGCCGGATGGTTGCGCACCGGCGATGTCGGACGCATCGACGAACACGGCTTCGTCACGCTGACCGACCGCGCCAAAGACGTCATCAAATCCGGCGGCGAATGGATCTCGTCGGTGGAGTTGGAGAACAGCCTCATCGCGCATCCGGACGTGGTCGAAGCCGCAGTCGTAGGGGTGCCCGACGAACGCTGGCAGGAGCGCCCACTGGCCGTCGTCGTGCTCGCCGAGAACGCGTCGATCAGTGCCAGCGACCTGCGGAAGTTTCTGTCGGACAAGGTGGTTCGCTGGTGGCTACCGGAACGGTGGGCGTTCACCGACGAGATCCCGCGCACCAGCGTCGGCAAGTACGACAAGAAGACGATCCGCGCCCGCTACGCCGACGACGTGTACGAAGTGATCGAGGTCCGCGACTAGAGCTAACGTCGAGCCCATGTGTCGACTCTTTGGCCTGCACGCCGGCGCCGACGTCATCACCGCGACCTTCTGGCTGCTTGACGCTCCCGACAGCCTGGCCCAACAAAGCCGGCGCAACCCCGACGGCACGGGACTGGGGGTGTTCGACGAACACGGCAAACCCCAGCTGCACAAGGAACCGATAGCGGCCTGGCGCGACGCGGACTTCGCCACCGAGGCCCACCAGCTCACCGGCACCACGTTCATCGCCCATGTGCGTTACGCGACGACGGGTGCCCTCGACGTCCACAACACCCACCCATTCCTGCAGGACGCCCGGATCTTCGCGCACAACGGTGTCGTCGAGGGACTGGACGTGCTCGATGCCCGGTTGCGTGAGCTCGGCACCGATGATCTGGTGTTGGGCCAAACCGATTCCGAGCGGGTCTTCGCTTTGATCACCGGTTCGATCCGGGCACGTGACGGTGACCAGACCGCCGGCTTCGTCGATGCGGCCAAATGGCTCGCCGACAACGTTGCGGTGTACGCGGTCAACATCCTGCTCAGCACGGCCACCGACATGTGGGCGCTGCGCTATCCCGAGGCCAACAAGCTCTACCTCCTGGATCAACGCGAGCAAACGGCACCCGAGTTTCATCTGCGCACCAAGCGGATTCGTGCGCAGTCACAGCACCTGTGCGCGCGGCCCTCGGTCGTGTTCGCTACCGAACCGATGAACGACGACCCGCGCTGGACGTTGCTCGAGCCCGGTGAGCTCGTCCACGTCGACGCCCAGCTGCACCTCACCCGCGACCTGGTACTGCCTGACCCGCCGCGCCATCAGCTCCGCCGAGCCGATCTGAGCACTCCGGTGCACGAGGCGCAGCACCCGGCGGCGACCGCCTGACACCGGCTGGCAGAGTAAGAGACCGTGGCAACCAGACGTGCGCTTGTGCTGGCCGGCGGCGGAATCGCCGGAATAGCCTGGGAGACAGGGGTTCTGCGCGGCATCGCCGACGAATCACCAGCGGCGGCGAGGTTGCTGCTGGAATCCGAGGTGCTGGTGGGAACGTCGGCCGGTTCGGCGGTGGCGGCGCAGATCAGCAGCGGCTGTTCGCTCGGCGAGCTTTTCGACCGGCAACTGGCCGAGACGTCGGCCGAAATCGACCCCGGGGTCGACATAGACGCCATCACCGACCTGTTCCTGACGGCGTTGCACACCGCGCCGGGTGAGACGCGGGACAAGGCCACGCAACTGCAACGCATCGGGGCGGTGGCACTGGCGACCGAGACAGTTTCCGAGGCCCTGCGCCGCGACGTGATCGCCCAGCGCCTGCCGTCGCACGACTGGCCGCAGCGGGTCCTGCGCATCACCGCGATCGACACCGCCACCGGGGAATTCGTTGTGTTCGACCGGGATTCGGGTGTTCCTCTGGTCGATGCGGTCGCGGCCAGCTGCGCGGTCCCCGGGGCCTGGCCGCCGGTGACCATCGCCCACCGCCGCTACATGGACGGCGGTGTCAACAGCTCGGTCAACCTCGGTGTTGCCGACGACTGCGACCAGGCGGTGCTGCTGGTGCCCGGCGCAGCCGATGCGCCATCGCCGTTCGGCCCCGGGCCCGCAGGCGAGATCGCCGCGTTCGGCGGCGCCACCTTCGCCGTCTTCGCCGACGAGGACTCGTTGGCCGCATTCGGCTCCAACCCCCTGGACCCCCGCTGCCGCATCGGTTCGGCAACGGCGGGCCGCGCGCAAGGCCGGCGCGAAGCAGCCGCCCTGGCAACGTTTTTGGGCGTCTGAGTCAGGCGCCTTCGATCGCCGTCTGGCCGGGCTCGTCGGGCGCGCCGCTCTCGAACGCGTCCAACGCCCGGGCGGCCAGTTCACGGCCTGCTTCGATGACCTCCACGGCCCGGTGGAATTCCAGGCTGCGGCAAGTGGTGCGCGGCACCTCGATCAGCAGGTCGGGCGGATAGGTCGCCAGCGTGTGGCGCGCCAGCGCCGACTGGGCGATGTCGATCGTGCGATTCATGACGTCGAAGCTGCCCAGCTTGGGCAGTTCGGGAGCCTCCTCCTCGGAGACGACCGCGTCCTGGGAGTCCTCGATGTCTGCCGAATCGTCCTCTGACTCGTCCTCCGGCACGGTCGCGCCGAACCGGCTCAGCAACGCCCGTGCCGTCGGCCGGTCCAGCAGTGCCTTGGCGGCGTTGGTGTCGAACAACGCTGTGGTGCTGCGCATCATGCGGCTGAGCCACTCGGCGGTCACACCGGCTTCCGCGTCGCGGGTGGCCCCGGCTTCGCTGCCGTTCAGGCTCACCGCGATGGTCAGGTCGGCGTTGGCCGCCGCGATCGGTGCCATCGGTAGCGGATCCAGAATGCCGCCGTCGGCCAGCAGCCGTCCGTCCACCTCGGTGGGCGCGATGACGCCGGGTATGGCGATGGACGCGCGGATCGCCACGTCGAGGGGACCGCGCTGAAACCACACCGATTTACCGGCCAGCAGGTCGGTGGCCACTGCCGTGTATGGGATCGGCAATTCCTCGATGGTGACCGGCCCCAGAATGTCGCGCACGGCGTCCAGAATCTTCTCGGCCCGCAACACTCCCGCCGCCGTCAACGAGGGATCCAGCAGCCGCAAGATGGTCCGCTGCGTCAGCGACGTCGCCCACTCGGCGAGCTCCACGAGCCGACCGGCGGCTTGCACCCCGCCGACCAGCGCTCCCATCGACGACCCGGCGATCCCGACGATGTCGTAGCCGCGCTCCTGCAGCGTTTGGATGACGCCGATGTGGGCGTACCCGCGGGCCCCGCCGCTGCCGAGCGCCAGTGCCACCCGAGTCCCCGACGCCCCTCGCGGGCGCAGGGGTACCGCTACCGACATCTCCTCATTGTGCTTGCCCGCAGCACCGCCCACCGCACTGGTCGACACTTTTGTGCAGCCCTGATCGCAATTGCTGGCGCCCTACCCGCATTCGCCGTTGGCCGCCGCCGACGCCGCCACAATGACCGCGGACTGCCGGGCCGGGCTCAAATCCGACCACCGGACGTTCCAGGTGCCGGCAACGCCGGACGGGGACGCCTGCACCATCCCCAGGTAGGGCTCGATCACCCCTTGGCCGGAGCCCGGCTGGCCGTCCATCCACACCTTGGCGGCATGGCAGGCCTGGAAATACTCTTCTTCGGTCGAGTCGGCGGGAACGTCCACTTTCGTCGTCACACCGGTGGGGGAGACGCCGATCGCACCGGGCGGCAGCGAACCCGCCGCTCCTGCCGATCGGCTCGGCGACGCCGACGAGGAGTTCGGCTTGCCGCCTCCGCCGCCGTGACCGCACGCGGACAAACAAGCAACGACCAACAACAAGCCCCACCACACGGGGCGACGACGACACCGGCGCACCCCTCCCAATCTATGCAAGACTGGCGAGCGTGATGGAGCGCTTCGGATTTTGCGAGTGTTGTCGGCCCTGACGCGCCGCCGCTTGCCCCATCCGTTTCCACACCTTGGAGTTCTTCCATGGCCATGCCCATCTCCGTGGCGCCACGATCGGTCGCGCTGCGCCCACTGAGCCCACTGAGCAGTCCCTCCTCCGGACCCACTCGCCTGCGCGTGCCCGATCTGCTGCACGCCACCGACCAGGCCGCCGACGACGTGCTCAGCGGGCGGTGCGACCACCTGTTGCCCCCGGGCGGTGTCCCCGAGACGCAGCGCTGGTTCACCCGCATCCACGGTGACGACGAGCTGGACATCTGGCTGATCAGCTGGGTGCCGGGCCACTCCACCGAGTTGCACGACCATGGCGGCTCGATCGGCGCGCTGACCGTGTTGTCCGGGTCGCTCAACGAATACCGTTGGGACGGTAGGCGGTTGCGGCGCCGCAGGCTCGACGCCGGCGACCAGGCCGGGTTCCCGCTCGGGTGGGTGCACGACGTGGTGTGGGCCCCCCGGCCGATCGAGGAACCGGCCACGGCGGCCGCGCCGGTGGTGGAGCCGACGCTGAGCGTGCACGCCTATTCCCCGCCGCTGACCGCGATGTCGTACTACGAGGTCACCGCGCGCGCCACGTTGCGCCGACAGCGCACCGAACTGACCAACCAACCCGAAGGGCCGTGATGAGCCGCATTGACCGGGTGCTCGACGCCGCCCGCAGCCGCTATCGCCGCCTGCCCGCCGCAGACCTGCCCGAAGCGCTGCGCCGCGGCGCGCTGTTGGTCGACATCCGGCCGCAAGCCCAGCGCGCCCGCGAGGGAGAGGTGCCCGGCGCCCTGGTCATCGAACGCAACGTCTTGGAGTGGCGCTGCGACCCGACCAGTGACGCCCGCCTGCCACAGGCCGTCGGGGACGACGTCGAGTGGGTGATCCTGTGTTCGGAGGGCTACACCTCCAGCCTCGCGGCGGCCGCGTTGCTCGATCTGGGCCTACACCGCGCCACCGACGTGATCGGCGGCTATCACGCGCTGGTCGCCACCGGCGTGCTGGCTGAACTGAGCCTCAGCTCAGCCGCTGTCACCCGGTGAGCCGAGCGGCTTCTCGTCGGAATGCAGCAGCGGCCGCAACCGCTCGGTCTTTTCGTGTGTCCACCCCTGCGGGGACAACACCGCGGCCCAGCCGTCGGCCACATCCGCGACGTAGTGGTGCCCGTGTCCGGCGGGCACGTCCACGGCCACGGCCATGTCGGCCGAAACCTGTAGGAACGTCACCACCGGGATCCAATGTGTCTGCGGCAGAACGTCATAACCCCGCTTCTCGCGCAGCCAATCCGGTTCGCTGAACAACAGGTCCGGGGTCCACCAGGCGATCGGGTCCGAGGCGTGTTGCAGATACACCACCCGCGGCGCGCTCCATGCTGGGCCGCCCCGGTCCAAATCCTCAGGGCGCGCGGCGAACCGGACGTTGCGGCCGTCCTGATAGATCGGCAGCCACTGCGGTGAACCGGCATCGCGGGTGGAGGTCAGGTCGGTCCAGATGGTGTTGTTGAACGTCGGCCCGCTGAACAACGCGCCGTCGGTGCGGGCTAGGACATTGTTCAGGCTCATGAACGGCGCCTCACCGCCGAAGGAGCCCAAGCTTTCCCCGAACACCACCAGCTTGGGCCGCTTGAACTCCGGCATCTGGCGGATCAGCGCGTCGACCGCTTCGAAGAGGGCCTGACCGGCGTGCCGCGCGTTCTCCTTGTCCACCAGAAACGACAACCAGCTCGGCAGGAACGAGTACTGCATGCTCACGATCGCGGTGTCGCCGTTGTACATGTACTCCAGTGCCGAGGCTTCGGCCTCGTTGATCCAGCCGGTGCCGGTGGTCGTCGCCACCGCCACGACCGCACGGTTGAGCCCGCCGGTGCGCTGAAGTTCGCGCGCGGCCAGTTCGGCGGTGGCGGTGATGCTGGTCGCCGAGTCCAGGCCGGCGTAGGCGCGGATGGGTTGGGTGGCCGGGCTTCCGTTGAACTTGGTGAGTTGAGCGACGCTGGGGCCGCTTTCGACGAAGATGCGGCCCTGATGCCCCAGTGACTCCCAGGACACCAGCGACTGCGGGCCACCGGAGCGCAGCGGGGTTTTGGGTGGTGCGCTGTCGGGATCCATCTCTTCGTTGACCGACGCGAAGGTGCTGTTCATCGAGTGCATCGCGAACTTGAGCACCACCCCGTTGAGCAGCGTGATCGTCAGCGTCACCAGCAGGATGAAGACGATCGCCGCGGAGACGCGAAAGGGCGCGACTCGGTCCACCTGGCGCACCAGGAATCCGAACAGCCACCGAATGGCCTGGCCGATTTCCACCAGCGTGAACAGGATGAGGAACGACACGATGGCGGCCAACGGGTAGTCGTACCAGTGCAGGTGCTCGACGCCCATCAGGTCGCGCACCTGGTCTTGCCAGAGGTGGAACCAGATCGCCATCAGCACCTGGCCGATGACGCCGACCACGATCAGCGGCACCCATACCCAGCGCGGCGGCGGGGGACTGCAATTCTGCGAGCGCATGTAGCGCACCAGCCACACGCTGAACACACCCAGGCCGTAGCCGATGGCGCCGGAGCAGCCGCTGACCAGTCCCTGGTACAGCGGGCCGCGCGGCAGCAGCGACGGGGTCAGCGACAGCCACACGAAGACCAGCGCGGTCGCGGTGCCGAAGAAGGTGTAGTGACGCACCCACCAGGGGCTGCGCGCCCGCCGCTGTTCGATCGACAAGCCGGCGGTGCCTTCCGGTGCCGCCGCAGCGGATCCGCGGTCGGTCTGCAGGGCGGTCGCCGAAGCGGAATCGCTCATCGGTGGGTGAAGTTGGGCGGGCGTTTCTCGACGAACGCCGCCATCCCTTCGGATTGGTCGTCGGTCGCGAATGTCGATTGGAACAGCCGTCGTTCGTAGAGCAGGCCTTCGGCCAGGGTCGATTCGAAAGCCCGATTGACGGCTTCTTTGGCCATCCGGGCCGCCGAACGCGACATCTGCGAAATGGTGGTGGCGACGGCTTTTGCCTCGCTGAGCAGGTCCTCGGCCGGCACCACGCGGGAGACCAGACCGCTTCGTTCGGCCTCGGCGGCATCGATGGTGCGCCCGGTCAGGATCAGGTCCATGGCCTTGGCCTTGCCGATCGCCCGCGTCAGGCGCTGCGAGCCGCCCATGCCCGGCAGCACGCCCAGTTTGATCTCGGGCTGCCCGAACTTCGCGGTGTCGGCGGCGATGATCAGGTCGCACATCATGGCCACCTCGCAGCCGCCGCCCAGCGCGTACCCGGCCACCGCGGCGATGGTCGGGGTGCGCACCGCGGCCAGCTTGCCCCAGGTGGCGAAGAAGTCGGCGCCGTACGCGTCGGCGAACGTCAGCGCGGACATCTCCTTGATGTCGGCTCCGGCGGCGAACGCCTTCTCCGATCCGGTCAGCACGATCGCGCCGATGCCCGCGTCCTCGTCCAATTCCGTTGCCGCGCTTGTTACTTCGACCATCACCTGACTGTTGAGCGCGTTCAGTGCCTTGGGCCGGTTCAAGGTGATGATGCCGACCCGCTCGTCGCGCTCGACCAGAATGGTCTCGTAGCTCATGGCCTACCTTCCTAGAACGTCAGGTCGTCGTCGACCGGCGCGAAGTACTCCGCGACGTCGGCCACGGTGACCTGGGTGAGCGCCGCCGGTTTCCACTTGGGTTTGCGGTCTTTGTCGATGAGCTGCGCGCGGATGCCCTCGACCAGGTCGTGGGAGCGCAGTGACGCCGACGACACCCGGTAGTCCTGCACCAGAACGTCTTCCAGCGTTTGCAAGTCGGCTGCGCGTCGTAGCGCCTCGAACGTCACCGACACGGCGATGGGGGAGCGGGTGGCAATCAGGTTCGCCGCGTCGTTGGCCTCTTGCGAGTCGTGTCCGCGCAGCGCGGCGACGACGTCGATCACGGTCTCACCCGAGTAACACTCGTCGATCCATTCCCGTTGCGTCGCAAGCTCACTGGGCGGCGGTTCGACGGCGTGGTGAGCCAACGCGCCTTCCACGCCGTCGGAAGCGATCGCCGCGGCGAAGGCATCGAGGTCGCTGTGCGGCACGTAGTGGTCGGCGAATCCCAGCGCGATCGCGTCGGCGCCGGAGAACGGGGCACCGGTCAGCGCGGCGTGCAGGCCGAGCTTGCCCGGCGCCCGCGACAGCAGGTAGACGCCACCCACATCGGGGATGAACCCGATGCCGACCTCGGGCATGGCGATCTTGGAGGTGTCGGTGACCACTCGGGTGTTCGCGTGCGCGCTGACACCCACTCCGCCGCCCATCACGATGCCGTCCATCAACGCCACATACGGCTTGGTGAACCGGCCGATGAGCCCGTTGAGCAGATACTCGTCCCGCCAGAACCGACGCGCCTCGACCCCGTCTTTGCGCGCGCTGTGGTAGACCGCCACCACGTCTCCGCCCGCGCACAGTCCGCGTTCCCCAGCGCCGGAGAGCACCACCGCGCGTACGGCGTCGTCGCGCTCCCACCGGATCAGCACGGTGCTCAACGTGTCGACCATGGTCTGGTTCAGCGAGTTGATCGCCTTGGGGCGGTTGAGCGTCACGTAGCCGACGTCTCCGTCGACGCGGGTCAGGACCTCGTCGGATTCCCCAGTCACCGCTTCAGTCACGCGCTAGCTCCCCTCGCCGGAATCCGTCGTCAAGCCGGGTCATGAGTTTGACCTGCAATCTAGATCGTTACTCGCTCAGCGGTGCCCGCGGGGCTAAGGTTTATCGTGATCCAGACGACGGTATAAGACTCCTGAGAAGCCCGAAGACACCAGCTCGGCTGGGAACCATAGGCGGGCGGCTGATCGTTAAGTAATTAGTTCGCACACCTCGAACCACATTCCCCAGAGAGGATCCGACGGTGCGGGAGACAAGCAACCCGGTATTTCGGTCACTGCCTAAGCAGCAGGGCGGATATGCCCAATTCGGCGCGGGACCGGCCCAGATGCAGGGCTACAACCCCTATGCGCCCTATCAGGAGGCCAAGGCCTCGCGGCCTCTGACCATCGACGACGTGGTCACCAAGACCGGCGTGACGCTGGCCGCGTTGACGGCGACCGCGATCGTGTCGTACTTCCTGGTCGCCCAAAACATCGGCCTGGCCATGCCGCTGACCCTGGTCGGCGCGCTGGGCGGGCTGGTTCTGGTGCTGATCGCCACGTTCGGTCGCAAGCAGGACAACCCGGTGATCGTGCTGAGCTACGCCGGCCTGGAAGGCCTGTTCCTCGGCGCGGTGTCCTTCGTCCTGGCCAACTTCACGGTCGGCTCGGCCAATGCCGGCGCCCTGATCGGCGAGGCCGTCCTGGGCACGCTGGGCGTCTTCTTCGGCATGCTCGTCGTCTACAAGACCGGAGCCATCCGGGTCACCCCGCGGTTCACCCGCATGCTGGTGGCGGCCATGTTCGGCGTGCTGGTGCTGATGCTCGGCAACTTCGTGCTTGCCATGTTCCACGTCGGCGGCGGTGAAGGCCTCGGCCTGCGCAGCCCCGGCCCGCTGGGCATCATCTTCTCGCTGGTCTGCATCGGCATCGCCGCGTTCAGCTTCCTGATCGACTTCGACGCGGCCGACCAGATGATCCGCGCGGGCGCGCCGGAGAAGGCCGCTTGGGGTATCGCGCTGGGCCTGACCGTGACCCTGGTCTGGCTCTACCTCGAGATCCTGCGGCTGCTCAGCTACCTACAGAACGACTAGCGCGACTCCTAACGGGCAAAGCCGGCACGCTGATCAGCGTGCCGGCTTTCTCTATGCCTGCTGCCCGTGCGTCGAGTGTGCGCTGGCGGCGGCCCTGCTCGGCGGGTCGCCGTCCTGGGCGCTCACTGAGCGCCCAGGACGCACACTGAGCGCCCCGGTTAGCTGAGCCGCTCGATGATCATCGCCATGCCCTGGCCGCCGCCGACACACATGGTCTCCAGACCGAACGTCTTGTCGTGGGTCTGCAGGTTGTTCAGCAGCGTGGTCAGGATGCGGGCACCGGTCATCCCGAACGGGTGGCCCAGCGCAATCGCGCCGCCGGACACGTTCAGCTTGTCCTCGTCAATGCCCAGCTCGCGCGCCGAGCCCAGCACCTGCACCGCGAACGCCTCGTTGATCTCGAACAGGTCGATGTCACCGACCGACATGCCGGCTCGTTCCAGCGCCTTCTTGGACGCCTCGATCGGGCCCAACCCCATGATCTCCGGCGACAAGCCGCTGACCCCGGTGGACACGATGCGCGCCAGCGGGGTCAGGCCCAGCTCCTTGGCCTTGGTGTCGCTGGTGATGACCACCGCGGCGGCACCGTCGTTGAGCGGACAGGCGTTGCCCGCGGTGACCGTCCCGTTGGGCCGGAACACCGGCTTGAGGTCGGCGATCTTCTCGTAAGTGGTGCCCGCGCGCGGGCCGTCGTCGGTGCTGACGGTGTTGCCGTCGGGCAGCGTGACCGGGGTGATCTCGCGCTCGAAGAAGCCGTTCTTGATCGCCTCTTCGGCCCGGTTCTGGCTGCGCACGCCCCAGTGGTCCTGGTCTTCGCGGCTGATGCCGGTCAGCAGGGCGACGTTCTCGGCGGTCTGGCCCATCGCGATGTACACGTCGGGGAGGTTGCCGTCGGCGCGCGGGTCGTGCCATTCGTCGGCGCCGGCCGACGCGGAGGTCGAGCGTTCCTGCGCCTCGTCGAACAGCTGGTTCTTGGTGTCCGGCCAGGAGTCGGCGGTGCCCTTACCGAACCGCGACACCGTTTCCACCCCCGCGGAGATGAACGCGTCGCCTTCGCCGGCCTTGATCGCGTGGAACGCCATGCGCGTGGTCTGCAGCGACGACGAGCAGTACCGGTTGACGGTGGTGCCGGGCAGGAAGTCGTAACCGAGTTCGACGGCGACCACGCGGGCCAGGTTGAAACCGGACTCACCACCCGGTTGGCCGCAGCCCAGAATGAGGTCGTCGATCTGATGCGGGTTCAGCGCGGGCACCTTGTCCAGGGCGGCGCGCACCATCTGGGTGGCCAGGTCGTCCGGGCGCATGTTGACCAGCGACCCCTTCATGGCGCGGCCGATCGGTGAGCGGGCAGTCGAGACGATGACGGCTTCGGGCATGAGGGGCTCCTAGGTTGCGATGCGGGCTCGCCTCAGAACTGGATCACCGGGGCCCGGCTTGGACTAGACGCTGATAAATCTAGTCTTCACCCAACCGCTGGTGCCGCGACGGGTGCGGGCATCGGGTGCGCGGGGCGCCGCCACAGCCGCGGAACCGCAATGCGCCAAGTGTGCCCGCCGTCGAGCGCAGCCGCGCTAGGCCGAATGATGTTCTCCTGCATAGAGATTCCGAGCTTCTCACGCAGCGCGTCGCGCAGCGCGGGCAGCAGCTCCTCGGCCGCCAAAGCGTAGGCCGCAGCCGAGGGGTGGTACTGGTCGGCGGAGAACATCACCTCGGGCATGGCCCGGAACTTGGGCGCCAGCAGATGTCCCAGCGGTACCGGTACCCCGCCGGCGGCCCGGACGGCGGCCGTCTGGGCCCGGGCCAGCTGTGCGCCCCGGGTGTGCGCGAGCGACCGCAGCGGCTGGGGAATCACCGGGATCACGCCCAGATCTGGGCAGGTGCCGACCACGACCACCGCGCCGTGCGTGCGCAGCCTGCGCACCACCGAGCCCAGCCGCTGCGCCGAGGGGCCGATACCGTTGAGCGCGGTGATGTCGTTGGCGCCGATCATGATCACCGCCGCGTCCGGCGGCGGCCCGGCCACGAACATCGCATCGACTTGCCCGACAACGCCTTTGGATGTGGCACCCACGATGGCTTTGGTGCTCAGCCGGACCCGGATGCCGGCTTGCTCGGCGAGCGCGCGGGCGAGCAACACCCCGGGCACTTCCTCGGCACTCATGCATCCGTATCCGGTGGCCGTCGAGTCGCCGAAGACCATCAGGTGCAAGTCGAACGGCAGTCCCCGCAGCCACCGCTGAACTGGGCCGCCGCCGGGGCAGTACACGCCGTCGGCGCGGGGCGGAACATCCCAGGCCTTCGGGATGACGGTGCGCGTGTGCGTCGCCTGACCCACCAGCAGGTTGCGTGCGCCCAGATAGGCCGTCCCCGTCGAGGCGAGCGCACCCGCGGTGGCCAGGGCGATCGTCGAACGCCGTGGCACGCGCATGCTCACAGAAAACAGTTTAGGACGGTTGTTCCCATTTCGTGGGTAGCTGAGAAACAAAGGAGTTACGGTGTGGATCAAATGTGGTATCGAAACGGATTCTGCGAACGTTGAAACGCAATAGGACTGTCAAGCTAAGTTCGCGAGGCGGCTGAACACTTCGGTGTGACGGGTGAACTGAACGCTCAGCCACTTCGTCACATGCTGTATCGGACTACAAAGGCGTAGGAAGTGTTGAGCATGACTGCACCCAGTAAGGTATCCGGCTCGCCCAGAGTTGCCATTCGTCCGCGCGATGCGCTCAAGGCTCGTAGACTTGAGTCACGCAGATTCGCCATCAGTGACGGCGCCCCAGTCGAGGTCGTCGAGTCTGGGCCCAGCGTTGCTGCGCGGTTAGCTACGCTGGCTTCGCGATTCACCATACGACCGGTTCTTTCGGTCGGCAGCTACGTCCCGCACCTGCCCTATCCGTGGGGTCTGATCGATCACGCCGCCAAAGTCCTGCTGCCCGCCACCACCGGCGTGCGAGCCACCGTCAAGCTGCCGCACGCAGCGGCGCAGTTGGTGCGCGCGGCTGGTGTACTGCCCGCGGACGGCACCCGGCGAGTGGTTCTCTACCTGCACGGCGGTGCGTTCCTGACCTGTGGAGCAAACTCGCACGGTCGACTGGTCGAGTTGCTCTCGAAGTTTGCTGACGCGCCGGTATTGGTAGTCAACTACCGGTTGATGCCCAAGCATTCGATCGGCATGGCTTTGGACGACTGCCACGACGGCTACCGCTGGCTGCGGGAGCTGGGTTATGACCCAGAGCAAATTGTGTTGGCGGGTGACTCCGCCGGCGGATATCTCGCATTGGCGCTGGCGCAGCGGTTACAGGACCAAGGTGAAGAGCCGGCCGCATTGGTGGCAATCTCGCCCTTGCTGCAACTGGCAAAGGAAGACAAGCAAGCCCATCCCAACATAAAAAGCGACGCGATGTTTTCTGCCCGGGCGTTCGACGCTCTGGGTGAGTTGGTTGCTAGCGCCGCCGCAAAAAATAAGGTGAACGGCGAACCGGAAAAGATTTACGAGCCGTTGGAGCACATCCGGCCGGGGCTGCCGCGGACGCTGATCCACGTGTCGGGTTCGGAGGTCCTGTTGCACGACGCGCAGTTGGCCGCTCGCCGACTGGCCGCAGCCGGGGTACCGGCCGAGGTGCGCGTCTGGCCCGGACAGGTGCACGACTTCCAGGTCGCCGCGCCGATGCTGCCCGAGGCCATCCGTTCGCTGCGTCAGATCGGTGAGTACATCCGCGAGGCCACCGGTTAGTCCTGAGCGGGGTGTGCGCGGCTTGGTAGCGCCTGAGACGATGAATGCATGCGGATCGCCCAGCACATCAGTGACCTCATCGGCGGCACGCCCCTGGTTCGGCTGACCTCCGTCGTCCCCGAGGGGGCGGGCATCGTCGCCGCGAAAGTCGAGTACCTCAACCCGGGTGGCAGCTCCAAGGACCGCATCGCCGAGCGGATGATCGAAGCCGCCGAGGCCAGCGGCCAATTGCGCCCCGGTGGCACCATCGTCGAGCCCACCTCCGGCAACACCGGCGTCGGCTTGGCGCTGGTCGCCCAGCGCCGCGGCTACAAGTGCGTGTTCGTCTGCCCGGACAAGGTCAGCGAGGACAAACGAAATGTGTTGCGCGCCTATGGCGCGGAGGTAGTGGTGTGCCCGACGGCGGTACCGCCCAGCGATCCGGACAGTTACTACAGCGTGTCCGACCGGCTGGTCACCGAGATCGACGGGGCTTGGAAGCCTGACCAGTACGCCAACCCGCAGGGCCCGGCCAGCCACTACGCCAGCACCGGCCCGGAGATCTGGGCCGACACCGACGGCAAGATCACCCACTTCGTCGCCGGCATCGGCACCGGCGGCACCATCACCGGCGCGGGCCGCTACCTCAAAGAGGTTTCCGGCGGAGCCGTACGCATCATCGGCGCCGACCCGGAAGGTTCGGTGTACTCGGGCGGCACCGGCCGCCCCTATCTGGTGGAAGGGGTCGGTGAAGACTTCTGGCCGGCGGCCTACGACCCGTCGGTACCCGACGAGATCATCGCGGTGTCCGATTCCGACTCGTTCGAGATGACCCGACGACTGGCCCGCGAGGAAGCCATGCTGGTCGGCGGGTCGTGCGGAATGGCCGTGGTCGCCGCGATCAAGGTGGCCGAGGAAGCCGGGCCTGACGCGGTGGTCGTCGTACTGCTACCCGACGGCGGGCGCGGCTACATGTCCAAGATCTTCAACGACGCCTGGATGTCGTCCTACGGATTCTTGCGCACCCGACTCGACGGCTCCACCGAGGAATCCAGCGTCGGAGATGTGTTGCGGCGCAAGTCCGGAGCTCTGCCGGATCTGGTGCACACCCATCCCGCGGAGACCGTGCGCGACGCCATCGGCATCCTGCGCGAATACGGGGTGTCGCAGATGCCGGTGGTCGGCGCGGAGCCGCCGGTAATGGCCGGTGAGGTCGCCGGCAGCGTGTCGGAACGCGAGTTGCTCTCCGCGGTCTTCGAAGGTCGCGCCAAATTGGCCGACGCCGTATCACAACACATGAGCCCGCCGCTGCCGATGATCGGCGCCGGAGAACTGGTCAGCGCGGCCGGAAAGGCGCTGCGCGACTGGGACGCGTTGATGGTCGTCGAAGAGGGCAAACCGGTCGGCGTCATCACCCGCTACGACCTGTTGGGATTCCTGTCCGAGGCGCCGCGACGACGGTAATCGGGACACGTGACGCGCTCGGCAGGCCTTCGGTACTGTAATGCGGCCTAGTTCAGCTAACCCTGATTGAAAGGTTGTCGATGACCGATCAGCCGCCGCCCGGCGGGTCCTACCCCCCGCCGCCCCAGCCGCCGTCCGGTGCAAGCGGATCCCCCTCCTTTCCGCCCAGCGGCGGTGCGGTCCCGCCGCCGCCTCCGCCGCCCGGCGGCTCCTACCCGCCGCCCCCGCCGTCCTCGGGCGGATACGCGCCCCCACCGCCCGGACCGGCGATCCGCAGCCTGCCGACGGAGTCCTACACGCCGTGGCTCACCCGGGTGCTGGCGGCCCTGATCGACTGGGCCCCGTATGCCGCCCTGATCGGCATCGGCTACGGGATCATGCTGGCCACACAGGTTTCGAACTGCGTGACCTCCGTCGGCCCGTACGAAGTCAGCCAGTACTGCAGCCCTCAACCGTCGGTGATCGGGCAGCTGGCGCAGTGGCTGCTGACCCTGCTCGGCATCGCCTATCTGGTCTGGAACTTCGGCTACCGGCAGGGCACCACCGGGTCGAGCATCGGCAAGTCGGTGCTGAAGTTCAAAGTGGTCAGCGAAACCACCGGCGAGCCGCTGGGATTCGGCATGTCCGTCGTGCGCCAGCTGGCCCACGTCGTCGACGCGATCATCTGCTACATCGGATTCCTGTTTCCGCTCTGGGACGCCAAACGGCAAACCTTGGCGGACAAGATCATGACGACGGTCTGCTTGCCGCTCTGACTCAGCAAAGCGCCGCCCCGGCCGTGCACTCGGCCGGGGCGGCGTTCGCTATTAGGCTGGCTGTCGATGAGCGCGTCAGACCCCACCGAGCAATTCACCGGACTCGCCACCCGAGCCATCCACGCCGGTTTTCGCCCCGACCCGGCCACCGGCGCGGTCAACGCGCCGATCTATGCCAGCAGCACCTTCGCCCAAGACGGCGTCGGAGGGTTGCGCGGCGGCTACGAATACGCGCGCACCGGCAACCCCACCCGTGCCGCCTTGGAGACCGCGCTGGCCGCGGTCGAGGAGGGCAGGTACGGACGCGCCTTCAGTTCCGGCATGGGCGCCACCGACTGTGCGTTGCGGGCCATCTTGCGGCCCGGCGATCACGTGGTCATTCCCGACGACGCCTACGGCGGCACCTTCCGGTTGATCGACAAGGTCTTCACCGGGTGGGGTGTGGACTACACCGCGGTGTCGCTCGCCGACCTGGATGCGGTGCGGGCCGCCATCACGCCGAGCACCCGGCTGATCTGGGTCGAAACCCCGACCAACCCGCTGCTGTCCATCGCCGACATCGCGGGTATCGCGCAGCTGGGCGCCGATACCTCGGCAAAGGTGTTGGTGGACAACACGTTTGCATCCCCTGCGGCGCAGCAGCCGCTGACCTTGGGCGCCGACATCGTGCTGCACTCCACCACCAAGTACATCGGCGGTCACTCCGACGTGGTGGGCGGTGCGCTGATCACCAACGACGAAGAGTTGGACCAGGCGTTCGCGTTCCTGCAGAACGGGGCTGGCGCGGTGCCCGGGCCGTTCGACGCATACCTGACGCTGCGCGGCCTGAAGACGCTGGTGCTGCGGATGCAGCGGCACAGCGAAAACGCCGCTGCGGTAGCCGAATTCCTGGACGGACACGCGGCGGTGAGCACGGTGCTGTATCCGGGTCTGCCCGCGCACCCCGGCCATGACGTCGCCGCGCGGCAGATGAGCAGCTTCGGCGGCATGGTCTCGGTGCGGATGCGCGGCGGCCGCAGCGCCGCCGAAAAGCTTTGCGCCAGAACGCAACTGTTCATCCTGGCCGAATCGCTGGGTGGGGTGGAATCGCTGATCGAGCATCCCAGCGCCATGACGCACTTGTCGACCGCCGGTTCCCAGCTCGAGGTGCCCGAGGACCTGGTGCGGCTGTCGGTCGGCATCGAGGATGTCGCCGACCTGCTCGCCGACCTGGAACAGGCGCTGGCTTAGCCGCGCCCTCCCCGACCGTGCATCAGCCGACGGGACACGCCGTCGTCAGCTTCCCAGTCGCGGCCCGGGAGGATTACGGGTGATACGGCTCGGCGCTGACCAGGGTCACCGAAACGGTGTTGCCGCTGGGCACCGTGTAGCTGCGCGTCTCGCCCACCTTGGCGTCGATCAAAGCGCCGCCCAGCGGTGAGTTGGGGGAGTAGACCTCGAGCTTGCCGTCGTTCACGCCCTCTTGGCGGGTCGCGATCAGGAACGTCTCGGTGTCGGACTCGTCGCCGTTGTAGTAGACCTTCACCACCGAACCGGGCAGCGCGACCCCGGACTGCTTGGGCGCCTCGCCGACCTTGGCGTTGTTGAGCAGATCCTGCAGCTGGCGGATCCGGGCTTCCTGCTGGCCTTGCTCCTCGCGGGCGGCGTGGTAGCCACCGTTTTCCCGCAGGTCGCCTTCTTCGCGGCGGTCGTTGATTTCGGCGGCGATGACCGGACGATTGGCGATCAGCTGGTCGAGCTCGGCCTTGAGCCGGTCATGTGACTCCTGTGTCAACCAGGTCACCTGAGTATCCGTCATCTCGTCGTGCTCCTTGTTCTGTTGGTGTCGCGGATTCGCGCAAGTATGTGATCCCGTTGTCGGGAATATGTGGGCCCCCACCCTCAGGTGCTGCCACTTCGTCCTGCTCACGGCCTCTAATGCAGCAATACACGGTCCCGATCAGGACCGTGCATTCATCTATGTTACCACCGCGCAAACTCGGGATGACAGCATATCCCCTGCTCGGCGTTTGTTAGCGGGCTCAGGGGGAGCGCAGGTAGCCAGGAACGTCCGTGCCGCAGCCATAGATGTCCGCCACCGCAGGCGGCTTGCTGGATTTCACCGTCGTCGTCACCTGAACGGTGCGCTGACTCGCCGGCGCCACCAGCACCTCCCGGCGACCGGTCTCGCTGCCGTCTTTGGACCGCACCCGCACGATGCAGGCCACCGGGCGCGACGGATCCGAGCGGGTCACCGTGATGGTCACCGACGCCGTCTCGTCGTCGATCAGCTGGTAACCGGCCAGCGTGCCCGAGACCGGCTCGGTGGCGGTCCGCTGATAGCCGACGACGGCCACCAGAAGAGCGCCGCCGACGATCAGTACCCCGAGCACGATGAGGACGCCGCGCCGCGAAGCAGCCGACATCCGCGTGCGCCCGTAGCGGGCCTCGGGCCGCTCGAGGGGACTGTGCGTCATGTCTTCTGTCATGCCTGGGTAATTGCGGGGTATCTGAGAACTGGAATTATAGGGGCGACCCATAGGCTCGGGGACGGCAGCAAAACAGACAAAGGGAGCACGTGAGCAAACTGCGGTTGATGGCGGTGCATGCCCACCCCGATGACGAGTCCAGCAAGGGGGCTGCGACCCTGGCGCGGTACGCCGACGAGGGTCATCGCGTCATGGTGGTGACGCTGACCGGCGGCGAACGCGGGGACATCCTCAACCCGGCGATGGACCTGCCCGACGTCTTGGAGCACATGGCGGAGATCCGCCGCGACGAGATGGCCAAGGCGGCCGAGATCCTCGGCGTCGAGCACACCTGGCTGGGATTCGTCGACTCCGGATTGCCCAAGGGCGACCCGCCACCGCCCCTCCCGGAAGGGTGTTTCGCGCTGGTGCCGCTGGAAGAGTCCAGCGAGGCGCTGGTGCGCGTGGTCCGCGAGTTTCAGCCGCACGTGATGATCACTTACGACGAGAACGGCGGGTATCCACACCCCGACCACATCCGCTGCCACGAGGTTTCGGTCGCCGCCTACGAAGCGGCCGGCGACTACCGCCGCTTCCCGGACGCCGGTGCCCCGTGGACCGTGTCCAAGCTCTACTACGTCCACGGCTTCCTGCGGGCACGGATGCAGTTGCTGCAGGACGAATTCGCCAAGCACGGCCAGGAGGGCCCGTTCGGCAAGTGGCTCGAGCGCTGGCCTCCCGACCACGACTTCTTCGAGCGGCGCGTCACCACGCGCGTCGAGTGCTCGGCGTACTTCAGCCAACGCGACGACGCGCTGCGCGCGCACGCCACCCAGATCGACCCGAACGCCGAATTCTTCGCCGCACCGCTGTCCTGGCAGGAGCGGCTGTGGCCCACCGAGGAATTCGAGCTGGCTCGTTCCCGCGTGCCGATCCAACTGCCCGAAACCGACCTGTTCGCCGGGATCGAGCCCGGCCAATGAACCACCTTCTGCTCAGCGTGATTGCTGACGAACCGCGTAACACCGGCCCGGATTTCGGCAAGGCCAGTCCGCTGGGGCTGCTGGTAGTCATCGTGTTGGTGATCGCGACGCTGCTTCTGCTGCGCTCGATGAACCGCCAACTCAAGAAGGTGCCGGAATCGTTCGATCGCCAGCACCCCGAACCCGACCAGGCCGCCGACGAAGGCACCGACGTCGTCGACCCCGAAGATGAGGGTCCCGGCTCCGGCCGCAGCGGACCGGCTCGACCCCCCGGACGCGCCGATGAGCCCGGCTGACGCCGCCGGCAGCAACACCCTCGGACTGGCCACCAGCCCGTATCTTCGCCAGCACGCCGACAACCCGGTGCATTGGCAGCAGTGGACACCCCAGGCGTTGGCCGACGCGGCCGCGCGGGATCTGCCGATCCTGCTGTCCATCGGGTACGCGGCATGCCACTGGTGTCACGTCATGGCCCACGAATCGTTCGCCGACGACGAGGTCGCCGCGGCCATGAACGCGGGGTTCGTCTGCATCAAGGTGGACCGCGAGGAGAGGCCGGACATCGATTCGGTGTACATGAACGCCACCGTCGCGCTCACCGGGCACGGCGGTTGGCCGATGACATGCTTCCTCACCCCCGACGGCCGCCCCTTCTACTGCGGCACCTACTACCCCAAAGAGCAATTCTTGCAACTACTCTCGGCGGTCTCCGACACCTGGCTGCAGCGCCGCGAGGAAGTTGAGGAAGCCTCGGACCACATCGCCGGCGAATTGCGCTCGATGGCCGCCGGACTGCCCGGCGGCGGCCCCGAGGTGGCGGCAGAACTATGCGACCACGCCGTCGCCGCCGTGCTGCGCGACCAAGACACCGCCCGCGGCGGATTCGGCACGGCGCCCAAGTTTCCCCCGTCGGCGTTGCTCGAGGCGCTGTTGCGCCACTACGAGCGCACCGGTTCGCCAGCGGCGCTCGACGCGGTCACCCGCACCGGCGCCGCCATGGCCCGCGGCGGCATCTACGACCAACTCGCCGGCGGCTTCGCCCGCTACAGCGTCGACAATGCTTGGGTGGTACCGCATTTCGAGAAGATGCTGTACGACAACGCCCTGCTGCTGCGCGCCTACGCGCATTGGGCCCGGCGCACCACAGATGCGCTGGCGCGGCGGGTCACCGCACAGACCGCCCAATTCCTGCTCGACGAACTGGCCGACGGCGACCTGTTCACCTCATCGCTGGACGCCGATGCCGCCGGTCGCGAGGGCTCGACATATGTGTGGACGCCGGCGCAATTGAGCGAAGTGCTCGGTGTCGATGACGGACGTTGGGCGGCAACGGTTTTCAACGTCACCCGGACCGGCACCTTCGAACACGGGACGTCGGTGCTGCAGTTGCTCACCGAGCCCGACGACCCGGCTCGCCTGGAGCGCGTCCGCGCGCAGCTGCTGGCCGCCCGGCGCACCCGCGTTCAGCCCGGACGCGACGACAAGGTCGTCACGGCGTGGAACGGGTTGGCGATCACCGCGCTCGCCGAGGCCGGCGTGGCCCTGGGTGAGCCGGGGCTGGCTGTGGCCGCGCAGCGGTGTGCCGGCGCGCTGCTGGACGCGCATGTCGTCGACGGCCGGCTGCGGCGGGCCAGCCTGGGCGGAGTGGTCGGGGACAGCGCCGCCATCCTCGAGGACCACGCGATGCTGGCCACCGGGCTGTTGACGCTCTATCAGCTCACCGCCGACGCGGGCTGGCTCGATGCGGCAACCGGGTTGCTGGACACCGCGGTGCAGCATTTCGGCGACGCCGACAACCCGGGCCGCTGGTTCGACACCGCCGACGACGCCGAGCAGTTGGTGCTGCGGCCCGCCGATCCGATGGACGGGGCGACGCCGTCGGGTGCCTCGTCGATCGCCGAAGCCTTGCTGACGGCCGCCCACCTGGTCGACGAGGACCGCGCCGAGCGCTATCTGCGGCTGGCCGGGGAGACGTTGCACGCGCATTCGGTGCTGCTGGCCCGCGCGCCGCGCTCGGCCGGACACTGGCTGGCCGTCGCCGAAGCCGCGGTGCGTGGACCGCTGCAGATCGCGGTGGCCGGTGACGCGTCGCAGTCGCCGTTGTTGGCCGCCGCGCGCCGGCTGGCGCCGGGTGGGGCGATCGTGGTGGGCGGCGAGCTCGACTCGTCGACGCTGCTGGCCGGGAGGGACCGGGTGGCCGGGGCCGATGCCGCCTACGTCTGCCGGGGCAGGGTCTGCGACCTGCCGGTGACCACCGCGGAGCAACTCGCGACCGCCCTGGACGTGCCCGCGTAGTAGCGTGCGTCACATGCCGAATGCCGCCGCGAGGACCCAAGCGATCACCGACACGGTTCACCGCTACATCGACGCGGTGACCAACGGCAGCCCGGACGAATTGGCCGCCTTCTACGCCGAGGACGCCACGCTGGAGGATCCCGTCGGGGGAGAGGTGCACATCGGCAGCCGCGCCATCGCCGGCTTCTACTCCGCGGTCACCGGCGTCGAGCGCAAGTGCGAGTTGGTGACGCTGCGGGTCTCCGGCAACGAGGCGGCTTTTCACTTCCGGCTGACGATCACCGCCGGCGATCACAAGATGCGGATCGAACCCATCGAGACCATGGTCTTCGACGACCAGGGCAAGGTCACCGCGATGAAGGCCTATTGGTCACAGACCGACGTCACGCAACTGTAGGGGGCTCTTCCGTCACATCCGTCACAGCGGTCCCTGGAGATGACGGTGCTTTGTGTGCCCGCCTATCAGCGACAAGGTCGGTTGTCGCTCAGAGGTGGGCACTTCAGAAGCCTCCCGGCGGAGAGGCTGATGGGGCCGGTGTGACGAGCCGTCAGAACACCACGAACCACATGGCGATGTAGTGGCAGATCGCCGCTACCGCCGTGCAGGCGTGGAAGAACTCGTGGTAACCGAAGGTCGTCGGCCACGGGTCGGGCCAGCGCAAGGCATAGAGGATGCCGCCGATGCTGTAGAGCGCGCCGCCGACGAACAGCAGCACCATCGCGGTCACCCCGGCGTTGTGCAGGATCGTGCTGGTGTACCACACCGCCACCCAACCCAGCAGGATGTAGAGCGGCACCCCGACCCAGCGCGGCGCCGACGGCCACAGCATCTTGAGCAGGATGCCTGCCGCCGCCCCGCCCCAGACGACCGACAACACCACGTGCCCGTCGTGGCCGGGCAGCGCCAGCAACGCGAACGGCGTGTAGCTGCCGGCGATGAACACGAAGATCATCGAGTGATCCGCCCGCTTCATCCACTTGCGCGCGGTCTCGGACTTCCAATTGACCCGGTGGTAGGTCGCGCTGACCGTGAACATGATGATCGTGGCGAAGGTGTACAGCAGCGTCCCGAGTCCGGCCTTGGTGGAGTCCAGGGCCCAGGACACCGCGACCAGCGAGGCACCTGCGGCCACCGCGGCGGCGGCGGAGTAGACGTGAATCCACCCGCGGAACCGCGGCTTCGTCAGGACGCGGGCGACGCCCTCGGCGATCTGATGGGCAGCGTTCGACGGTGCGGATCCGTCCGACTCGGCCGGTGCGCTGCTAAGCGTGCTGGTCTGGCTGCTCATTAACTGGTGCCTCCGGATGCAACGGGTTGGGTTGCGGGCTGATTTCTAGTGCCCAAGATTAGCGGGAATGGCTGTGTGCAAGCTGATGGACATGGCGTGATATTGCCCAAATTTCGGCCGGGAAACCGGGCGTGGATCACAGTAGGGTGAATGGTCGTGGAGATAATCCCGCCGCGGCTCAAAGAACCGTTGTATCGGCTTTACGAGCTGCGGCTGCGGCAGGGGTTAGCCGCCTCCAAGTCCGAACTTCCCCGCCACATTGCGGTGTTGTGCGACGGCAACCGGCGCTGGGCGCGCAGCGCGGGATACGACGACGTCAGCTACGGCTACCGCATGGGGGCGGCCAAGATCGCCGAAATGCTGCGCTGGTGCCAGGAAGCCGGCATCGAAATGACAACCGTCTACCTGCTTTCCACCGAGAACCTGCAACGCGATCCCGACGAGTTGTCCGCGCTGATCGAGATCATCACCGACGTCGTCGAGGAAATCTGCGCCCCCGCCAACCGGTGGAGCGTGCGCACCGTAGGAGACCTGGAACTGCTCGGCGACGAACCGGCCCGCCGGTTGCGCGGCGCCGTCGACTCCACCCCGCAGAACGCGTCATTCCACGTCAACGTCGCGGTCGGCTACGGCGGCCGCCAAGAGATCGTCGGCGCGGTGCGCGCGCTACTGGGCAAGGCGCTGGCCGACGGCGCCACGGCCGAGGAACTCATCGACGCGGTCACCGTCGAAGGCATTTCGGAGAACCTGTACACCTCCGGACAACCCGACCCCGACCTGGTGATCCGCACGTCGGGCGAGCAACGCCTGTCGGGCTTCCTGTTGTGGCAGAGCGCGTACTCGGAGATGTGGTTCACCGAGGCGCACTGGCCGGCCTTCCGGCATGTCGACTTCCTGCGGGCGCTGCGCGACTACAGCATGCGCCATCGCCGATACGGCAAGTAAGCTCCGTCGGCCAAGTGACACACTGGAACCATGGCTGCGCTGTCGGCGGTGGTGTTCACGCTCAGCGGTTGGCTCGGGCTGTATCTGCTGGCCCGCGACCCGCGTAAGCCGGTGCTGGTCTTGGCGGCGATCGGGCTGTCCGGCTTCGCCCTGGTGGTCGCGCTGGACGCCGTGCGGACCACCAGCGCGGCGCATGCCCAGTTACTCAGCCAGGTCGAGATCTACCTGGTCACCATCCCCAGCGTTGCCTGGTTCGCCGTGCTCGTCGAGCTGTCCCGCCCCTGCGACAGCGCCCGGGCGCGCACCCACCAGCTGGTGTTCGTGGCGGGCGTCGCGGCGTTGACCGTGTTCGGTGCGCACCTGGCAGGCAGTGTCGACGGGCCGTTGCGCGCCGGCCACCTGCTGATGTTCGCGGTCATCTCGGTCTCCACGCTCGCCGCGATGGTCGCGGCGTTGTTGCGGCCCGCGCAGCCCAGGCCCGTCATCGGCGTCGTCGTGGTGGCCACGCTGTTCTTCGCGTTGGGCAACGCCATCCTGATCATTCCGCTGGGGCTGGTGCCCAGCTGGCTCGCCCTGGCCTCGACGGGAGTCGACGTGCTGCTGCTGGGCGTGGCGGTGGCGTTGTGGGATGCGTTCGACGAGGGTCAGGCGTTGCGGGCCGACATGCTGCGCTCCTTCGCCGGGTCGGCCGCGGTCGCGCTGCTGTTCGGTGGTCAGGCGCTGGTCGGTCTGGCGGTCACCCGCGACGAGCCGTCCGCGCAGACGGCGCTGACCGTACTGCTGTTCACCAGCCTGGCCGTCGCGATCGCGGTGCAGGTGCTGGCCGACCCGCTGGCCGGGATCCTGGACCGGTTGGCGTTCTCGCGCTCACCTGCGCTGCGCGCCGACCGGGCGGCCCTGCGCAATACCGGGGCCGCCCTGCCGCTGCGGTCGGTCAACCCGCTCGAAGACGTCGACGACGAGGATTTCGTCCGGCTCACGCGCCGGGCGCTGGGCCACTACGGCGACTTGACCAAGCTGGTCGCCAGCCCGCTGACCGCGCTGCCCGTCATCGACGAGCGGCTGGCGGCGCGGGGCGCGCCCGATCACCCGCTGGAGCGGGCCAACGAACTCAAGGCCGTCCTCGCCGACGGCATCGCCCGCCTCAAGCCTCGCGACTGCGGTGACTTCGGCACCACCGAACAGTGGCGCTACTACAACTCCTTGTACTTCCCCTACGTGGTCGGTGTACGCGCCTACGCCCAGAACGCCACCGCGGCCGGTCTGGACCCGACAGCGCGGCAGGCCTGGCAGTGGTTGGTCACCGAGGTGCCGCAGCGTTCGCTGCACAACTGGCAGAATGCCGCCGCCCGGTTGATCGCCGCCGATCTGCGCGGCCGGGTGCGGGTCCCCAGCGAATAGTTGCAGACGCTGCGCGCGGAATCGGCGCAACGAGGAGCCGGGCCGTCGGGCCATCCGACTAAGCTCACCACCCTATGGCTGCCAAGGTTCCGCCCGCCAAAGTTGTGCGGGCACTAGAGATTGCCCGACACCACCTCGCCCGCCTCCATCGCCGCACGGTGCCGCCTCCGCTTGCCGTGATGGAGATGATGATCGAATCCTGGGCCGCCCAGGCGATCGCCGTGGCGACCGAACTCGGCATCGCCGATGCCCTGGCCAACGGGCCGTTGTCCGCCGACGAGCTGGCCGCCGCCGTCAACGCCGACGCCGGTGCGTTGCGGCGGCTACTTCGGGCGTTGATCAGCCGGGGCTTCTTCCGTCAACGCCGCGATGGCCGCTACGACCTCACACCACTCGCGGACACGCTGCGCCGCGACGCGGAGGTATCGGTTGCCGGGTGGGCCCGCTGGCTGGGTTCGCCGCAGCACCGCGAGCACTGGAGCCACCTGGCCGACGCGATCCGTTCCGGCCGGCCCGTCATTCCAGAACTGCGGGGACAGCCGCTCTTCGATTACCTGGCGTCCGAGCGCGAACTCGGCGAGATATTCAACGAGGCGATGACGAGCGGATCCGAAATTTCGATCGGACCGGTCGTCGCCGCCTACGACTTCAGCCCCTACTCGAAAATCGTCGATGTCGGCGGCGGGCACGGTCGGCTGCTCAGCGCCATCCTGGCCGCGACCCCGGGGGCGCGCGGCATCTTGTTCGACCAACCCCAGGTGGTGGCCGGGGCGCCAGCCGTCCTTGCCGAGCAGGGGGTGCAGGACCGAACCGAAATCGCCGAGGGTTCCTTCTTCGAATCGGTTCCTGCGGGTGGGGACGCGTACGTGCTCAAGCACGTGATTCACGACTGGGCCGACGACGACGCCATGCGGATCTTGAACAACGTCCGTCGCGCGGCCACGGTGGGCAGCCACGTGCTGCTCGTCGAATTCGTGGTGCCCAAACACAACCGGGATTACGTCGGCAACTGGCTCGATCTGGAGATGCTGCTCGCTCTGGACGCACGTGAGCGCACCGCCGCCGAGTACGGGCAACTGCTGTCCCGCGCCGGATTCCGCATGACGCGGGTGGTCCCGACGGCATGTCCGCTCAGCATTGTCGAGGCCGTCGCGGTCTAGTCCAGCGCTCGCGCTTGGGAATAGCGGGCTGAACCCGCTGGTCTTAGCTCTCGTGGCAGTAACTGGCAGTGCCACGCGTCGATCTGGCAGTGCTTTGACGGCACGCTCAAAGCTGATCGACAACCGCCACCGTGAGGAGCATGACATGACCGCTATCCCAGGCTCAGCTACCCGGCCGCTCTACGACTCGACGGATTCGCTGTTGCGTCTGGCCATGCGGGCCGACGCGACTTTGACGGGCCTGATGGGCCTGCTCGTCGCCGTCGCCGCCGACCCGATTTCGTCGCTGACCGGTTTGACGTCCGGTCAGGAGTACAGCATGGGCGCCTTCTTCGTCCTTTACGGCTTGGTGGTGTTCGGGTTGGCCGCGTTGCCGAACCTGCGCCGCGCCGGGATCGGCGTCGTGGTGGCCAACATCGTCTACACGCTGGCCGCCATCGTCGCCGCCGAGGTGGTGCCCATGACCGCGACCGGGGTGGCGGCCACCCTGGCCACCGGCGTCTACACAGCGGTGTTCGCCGGCCTGCAATACCTGGGAGTGCGCCGCCTGGCGGCGTGACTCCTTTCCCGCCGGTGCGGGGCGCCACCGCTTTACCTAGCGGTGTGCTGCCCCGCATTGGCCTGTTGCGGCCAGTTACAACTTGCGCAGGCGTAACCGGTTGATGGAGTGGTCGGCGTCCTTGCGTAACACCAGGGTGGCCCGGGGCCGGGTGGGCAGGATGTTCTCGACCAGGTTCGGCCGGTTGATGGACCGCCAGATCTCTCGCGCCGCGGCGACGGCTTTGGTGTCGTTGAGGGCCGAGTAGTGGTGGAAGTGCGATTCCGGATCGGCGAAGGCGGTCGAACGCATGGCCAGAAACCTCGACACGTACCACTGCTCGATGTCCTCGATGCGCGCGTCGACGTAGAGCGAGAAGTCGAACAGGTCCGACACCATCAAGGTGGGACCGGTCTGCAGGACGTTGAGCCCCTCCAAGATGAGGATGTCGGGGTGACGGACCACATGCTTGGCGCCGGGAATGATGTCGTAGTGCAGGTGCGAGTACACCGGCGCGCAGGCGTACTCGGACCCGGATTTCACCGAGGTGACGAACCGCAGTAGCGCCCTGCGGTTGTAGCTTTCGGGGAAACCCTTGCGGTGCATCAGGTTTCGCTGTTCCAGGTCGGCGTTGGGATACAGGAACCCGTCGGTGGTGACCAAGTCGACTCGGGGGTGGTGATCCCAGCGGGCCAACAGCGCTTGCAGCACCCGGGCGGTGGTCGATTTGCCGACCGCGACGCTGCCGGCCACGCCGATGATGAACGGCACCGGCCGGTCCGGGTTTTGTTGCGGCTCCCCGAGGAATTCTGCGGTGGCGGCGAACAGCCCCTGACGGGCGGCGACCTGCAAGTGAATGAGCCGGGCCAGCGGCAAGTAGACCTCTTCGACCTCCAGCAGGTCGATCTGCTCGCCCAGACCACGCAGCCCGACCAGTTCCTCCTCGGTGAGGGCCAGTGGGGTGGACATGCGCAGCGCGCGCCACTGCTTTCGGTCGAACTCGACATACGGGCTCGGCTCGCTAAGCCGGGGCATGGTGCCCAGTCTTACAGCAATACCTGCCGGCGTGGCGGTGGGGCCGACGAAATGGCGCCGCCGAACGCGGCCCGGCCGGGAAAGTGCCCCTGTTGATGTGCCAGGTGACGCGGTTTGCGCGCCTTGTCGCTGGTTGTCGCGCCGAGGTGGGCGAAATCACAGATGCCCCGAGAGGGGGCCGCTGTGACCGCTGAGGCACCAGAGGCGCGCCGGCTTGTTTCTGCTACGCAGCGGCGGCAATCCGCTGCCGCACGGCCGATAAACTGGCCTTCGTGACTGCCGCACCTGACGCCCGCACTTCTGCCACCGCAACGGCTTCCGTGATGTCCGCCCCGCTCGCCGAGGTCGACCCCGACATCGCCGAACTGCTGGGCAAGGAGCTCGGCCGCCAACGCGACACCCTCGAGATGATCGCTTCGGAGAACTTCGTCCCCCGCTCGGTGCTGCAGGCCCAGGGCAGCGTGCTGACCAACAAGTACGCCGAGGGGCTACCCGGGCGGCGCTATTACGGCGGCTGCGAATACGTCGACGTGGTGGAGAACATCGCCCGGGACCGGGCCAAGGCGTTGTTCGGCGCGGACTTCGCCAACGTGCAGCCGCATTCGGGCGCCCAGGCCAACGCGGCGGTGCTGCACGCGCTGATGTCGCCGGGCGAGCGGCTGCTGGGCCTGGACCTGGCCAACGGCGGTCACCTGACCCACGGCATGCGGCTGAACTTCTCCGGCAAGCTGTACGAGACCGGCTTCTACGGCGTCGACCCGACGACGCATCTGGTCGACATGGATGCAGTGCGGGCCCAAGCACTCGAATTCCGTCCCAAGGTGCTCATCGCCGGCTGGTCGGCTTATCCGCGCATCCTGGACTTCGCCGCGTTCCGGTCCATCGCCGACGAGGTGAACGCCAAATTGTGGGTGGACATGGCCCATTTCGCCGGCTTGGTCGCCGCCGGTTTGCACCCGTCGCCGGTGCCCCACGCCGATGTCGTGTCCACCACGATCCACAAAACGCTCGGCGGCGGTCGTTCCGGAATGATCCTGGGTAAGCAGGAGTACGCCAAGGCGATCAACTCGGCGGTGTTCCCCGGTCAGCAGGGCGGGCCGCTGATGCACATCATCGCCGGCAAGGCCGTCGCGCTGAAGATCGCCGGCACACCGGAATTTGCCGATCGACAGCAACGCACCCTGTCCGGTGCACGCATCATCGCCGACCGCCTGCTGGCCGACGACGTCGCGAAGGCCGGGGTGTCAGTGGTCAGCGGTGGCACCGACGTGCACCTGGTGCTGGTCGACCTGCGCAACTCCCCGCTGGACGGCCAGGCCGCCGAGGATCTGCTGCACGAGGTCGGCATCACGGTCAACCGCAACGCGGTCCCCAACGACCCGCGACCGCCGATGGTCACCTCTGGCCTGCGGATCGGGACACCTGCCCTGGCCACCCGCGGCTTCAGTGACGCGGAATTCAGCGAGGTCGCCGACGTCATCGCCACCGCGCTGGCCGCCGGACAGTCCGCGGACATCGCCGGTCTGCGGGAGCGGGTCACCCGGCTGGCGAGGGAGTTTCCGCTCTATGAGGGCCTCGAGGACTGGAGCCTCGTCGGCCGCTGATTTAGTCGCGACACGGACCGCGTGCCGATTTCATTTAACCTGTGTACGCGGGTTACAGTTACTTCATGGCACAGAAACCTGTACCTAACGCGCTGATCCTCGAACTCGAACCCGTGGTGGAGGAGAACTGGCACCGCCACCTCGGCACCGAAGACCTCTGGTTCGCCCATGACTACGTCCCGTTCGACCGCGGTGAGAACTTCGCGTTCCTCGGCGGACGCGACTGGGACCCGTCCCAGGCCACACTGCCCAGGGTCATCACCGACGCCTGCGAAATCCTGCTGATCCTCAAGGACAACCTCGCCGGACGTCACCGGGAACTGGTCGAGCACTTCATCCTCGAGGAGTACTGGGGCCGCTGGCTGGGCCGGTGGACCGCCGAGGAGCACCTGCACGCCATCGCGCTGCGCGAGTACCTGGTGGTGACCCGCGAGGTCGACCCGGTGGCCAATGAAGACGTCCGCGTGCAGCACGTGATCAAGGGCTACCGCGCCGACACCTACTCTCAGGTCGAGACGCTGGTGTACATGGCGCTCTACGAGCGCTCCATGGCCGTGTTCTGCCAGAACCTCGCCGCGCAGATCGAAGAGCCGATTCTGGCCGGATTGATCGACCGGATCGCCCGGGACGAGGCGCGCCATGAGTTGTTCTTCGCCAACCTCGTCGCGTACTGCCTGCGCTACACCCGCGACGAGACGATCGCGGCGATCGCCGCCCGCGCGGCCGATCTCGAGGTGGTGGGCGCCGACATCGACGCCTACGCCGACAAGGTGGAAAACGTGGCAGCGGCTGGGATTTTCGGCCCGGAGCACCTGCAACAGGTGATCACCGACCGGATCGCCGGGTGGGGCCTGACCGACGAACCGCAACTCAAGCAGTTCCTGGCGACCTAGCTGCCGAAGTCCACGGCGCGCCTGCGCTGCGGGGGTGTTGTCACCGGAGTAGCGTCGCATTCGATGGCCAGCGACAAGCTCAGCCAGGGCGGCACCTTCCGTCATACCAACGGCAGGACCGGCCCCGGTCCTGGTGCTGCATCTCCCGCCGACATGCTCGTGTGGGTCCGCCCGAGCGCCGTGAGCTCGAGGAGCGCCCCTTGACCGATATCCGGACGTATGTGCTCGACACCTCCGTACTGCTGTCCGACCCTTGGGCCTGCAGCCGGTTCGCTGAGCACGAGGTGGTGGTTCCGCTGGTGGTGATCAGCGAACTCGAAGCCAAGCGCCACCACCACGAGTTGGGCTGGTTCGCCCGTCAGGCGTTGCGGTTGTTCGACGACCTCCGGCTGGAGCACGGACGGTTGGATCAACCCATTCCGGTTGGCACCCAGGGTGGTTCGATGCACGTCGAGCTCAACCACACCGACCCGTCGGTCCTGCCTGCCGGCTTCCGCACCGACAGCAACGACTCGCGGATTCTCAGCTGCGCGGCCAACCTGGCCGCCGAGGGCAAACGAGTCACGTTGGTCAGCAAGGACATTCCGCTGCGGGTCAAGGCGGCGGCCGTCGGCCTGGCCGCCGATGAGTACCACGCCCAGGACGTCGTCGCCTCGGGCTGGTCGGGCATGCAGGAGATCGAGACGGCCGCCGAGGACATCGACGCGCTGTTCGCCGACGGGGAGATCGACCTGGCCGAAGCCCGGGATCTGCCCTGCCACACCGGGATTCGCTTACTCGGCGGCAGCTCGCACGCGCTGGGCCGGGTGACTCCGCACAAGCGGGTGCAGCTGGTGCGCGGGGACCGTGAGGTGTTCGGGCTGCGGGGCCGGTCGGCCGAACAGCGGGTCGCCCTGGAACTGCTGCTCGACGAATCGGTGGGCATCGTGTCGCTGGGCGGCAAAGCCGGCACCGGCAAGTCGGCGTTGGCCCTGTGCGCCGGACTGGAAGCGGTGCTGGAACGCCGCACCCAGCGCAAGGTTGTGGTCTTCCGCCCCCTGTACGCCGTCGGCGGCCAGGAACTCGGCTACCTGCCCGGCAGCGAGAGCGACAAGATGGGCCCGTGGGCCCAGGCGGTGTTCGACACGCTCGAGGGTCTGGCCAGCCCGGCCGTGCTCGACGAGGTGCTGTCGCGGGGGATGCTCGAGGTGCTGCCGTTGACCCACATCCGGGGCCGCTCGCTGCACGACTCATTCGTGATCGTCGACGAGGCGCAATCGCTGGAGCGCAACGTGCTGCTCACCGTGCTGTCGCGGCTGGGCACCGGGTCGCGGGTGGTGCTGACCCACGACATCGCCCAGCGCGACAACCTGCGCGTCGGCCGGCACGACGGGGTGGCCGCGGTGATCGAAAAGCTCAAGGGCCACCCGCTGTTCGCCCACATCACCTTGTTGCGCAGCGAACGTTCACCCATCGCGGCGCTGGTCACCGAGATGCTGGAAGAGATCACCGGGCCGCACTGAGCGGCCCCGCTTGAGCGTCCCGCGCCGAGCGTGCGTCGGCGGCGTCGAGTGGGTGTCGTGGGCGGAAATATCGACCGATCCCCGCCGTGACCGCACACTCGAGTGCCTGAGCGCGCACTGGCCGCCGGGTAAGCTTCGGTGGTGCCGAAACACCCCGACAACCAAGCCTGGCGCTACTGGCGCACGGTCTTCGGTGTCGTGGCAGCCGGCGCGGTGCTGGTGATCGGCGGCTTGACCGGGCACGTCACCCGCGCCGACAACCTCGACTGTTCGATGGTCAAGTGCGTTGCGCTGACCTTCGACGACGGGCCTGGTCCCTTCACCGACCGGCTACTGCAAATACTCAAGGACAACGACGCCAAGGCGACGTTCTTCCTCATCGGCAACAAGGTGGCGGCGAACCCCGCGGGCGCCAAGCGCATCGCCGAGGCGGGCATGGAAATCGGCAGCCATACCTGGGAACACCCGAACATGACCACGATCCCTGCCCAAGACATCGCCGGTCAGTTCTCCCGGGCCAACGACGCGATCACCGCGGCCACCGGCCAGACACCCAAGCTGTACCGCCCGGCCGGCGGTCTGTCCAACGACGCCGTGCACCAGACCGCCGCGAAGTTCGGCCAAGCCGAAATACTCTGGGACGTCATCCCTTTCGACTGGGCCAACGACTCCAACACCGCGGCCACCCGGCAGGTGCTGATGGCCCAGATCAAACCGGGCTCGGTGGTGTTGTTCCACGACACCTACAGCAGCACCGTCGACCTGGTCTACCAGTTCATCCCGGTGCTCAAAGCCAACGGCTACCGCCTGGTGACGGTGACCGAACTGCTCGGCCAACGCGCACCCGGCAGCAGCTACGGCAGCCGGGAGAACGGTCCACCGGTCAACCAACTGCACGACATCGCACCCAGCGACATCCCGCGGCTGCCCAACACGCCCTCGCCCAAGCCGATGCCCAATTTCCCCATCACCGACATTCCCGGGCAAAACTCGGGTGGACCGAATAACGGCGCCTGACACAGCAGTTACCTTGTTAGCGTGAGCAAGGCAGGCCTGTCTCGTAACGAGCAGCCTAAGTCGGCCGTGAAATTGTCGATTCAGTACGGTGTCGACCTGGCCGTGGGTTATCTGCTCGCTGTCATCGAGGCCTCCGCCATCCTCATTCCGCTGCGCGGTCAGACGTCCGCGGCCGCCAATGTCGACTTCGCCGAAGAGAACACCACCTTGTTGGTGGTACTGGTGCTGGCGGGAACATTGTTCGTGGCGGTGGCCGGAGTGCTGAGCCTGGCGCCGACGCTGCGTTGGTACGTGGCCGGAGAAGAGCCGAGCGTCGAACAACGCGACGCGGCAATCAAATTGGCCGGTCGCCAATCGATCATCCTGTCCGGGGCGTGGGCGATCTGCGGGGCCATCCTGCTGCTGACCAGTCTCTACCGCGGCGCCGCGCTGCTGATCCCCGTCCTGTTGGGTGTGGTGCTCGGCGGTGCCGCCGCCGCCGGAACGGGCTTGCTGCTCGCCCAGCGCACCCTGCGGCCGATCATGACCGTCGCCACCCGTGGGTGCGAGCCGCGCCTGGCGGTGCCGGGTGTGTTCGCGCGGCTCGTGCTGATGTGGTTTCTGTGCAGCGCGCTGCCCATCGGTGTGATCGTCATCTTCGTCGTGCTGCGTTCTTACGGTTGGATTTTCGACAAGTCGACATCGCTGGATGTACCGGTTCTGGTGGTGTCCATGGCAGCGCTGGTACTGGGCCTACCGATGATGATCTTGACGTCGCGCTCCATTTCCGACCCGGTCGGTGACGTGGCGGACGCGATGGCCGAGGTGGAGCACGGGCACATCGGCACCTATGTCGGGGTCTACGAGCGGTCCCAAATCGGCCGCCTGCAAACGGGATTCAACCGCATGGTCGCCGGGCTTGCCGAGCGCGACCGGCTGCGCGACCTGTTCGGTCGCCACGTCGGTGCCGATGTGGCTCGCCGCGCCGTGGAAGAGGGTGCCACGCTGTCCGGCGACGTGGTGGAGGCGGCGGTCCTGTTCATAGATCTGGTCGGCTCCACCCAACTGGCGGAAAGCCGCCCGCCTCAAGAGGTTGCCGACGTGCTCAACGACTTCTTCTGCATCGTGGTGGAGACCGTTGACGAATACCAGGGCCTGATCAACAAATTCGAAGGTGACGCCGCGTTGGTCGTCTTCGGCGCGCCGCTGCGCGCTGACCAACCGGCGTCGGCGGCGCTGGCAACCGCACGGGCGCTGCGGATGAAGCTGAGCCGGCTTCCCGTCGTCGACTTCGGCATCGGCGTCTCGGCGGGACGCGTCTTCGCCGGCAACATCGGAGCCGAAAACCGTTACGAGTACACGGTGATCGGCAACGCGGTCAACGAGGCCGCCCGCCTGGCCGACCTCGCCAAGACCTCCGACCAACGCATCCTGTGCGCGGCCGCTGCCATCGACTGCGCCGACGACGCCGAACGTGAGCGTTGGGCCGAGTGCTATTCCACGGTGCTGCGCGGGCGTTCGGAGCCTACGCACGTCCTGACGCCGGCCGGCGTCGACTGAGCACCTACTTGGCTACCTTCAGCCCCGCGATCACCTGGTTGACAATGCCCTGCGAGGCGGCGTCGCCGATGGGCGTCGCGCCCAAGAACACCGTCACCGGCTTGGTGGCCACCGCGATGATGGTCACCGAGTCACCGCGGACCCCGCGTGCGGTGTCCCCGATCGCGATGTCGGCGTCCACCCGGGCGGCCTTGACGCCGTCGACGGTCAGCGACGACGTCTTGGCGGGGCCCAAGCTGGGCTGTGACTGCGAGTAACCGGGTCCGTTGGCCACGCACTGGATCAACTTGGACGCTTGGGCGCCGATGTCCATGCTGGTGACGAAATTCGTCACCGCGACCTCGACCTGCATCATCCACTGGTTGGCGCCGGGCACCTCGGCGCCCACGCCCACGGCCCCGATCAGGTTGGGGTTCTGGTCGTCGGAGAACGGCGCCCAACCGGGTGCCGCGCTGGCCGGAAACGACAGCTTGCCGGCGGTGATCGTGGCGCCGGTCGGCTTGTCACCGCCGGACACGTTGGGCGTGCAGTCGGTGGCGGTCTGCTGGGTGCCACCGGGCTCGGATGTCGGCGCGCTGGTCGTCTCCGAGGTAGTGGCGTTGTTGGAGTTGTTGTCGCCACTCAACGCGATCGCCAGCACCACCACCAGCGCGATCACGCCGACGATCGCGATACCGGCGACGATCAGCCACGGCGTCTTGTTGCTCGGCGGCTTCGGGGGCTGCCCGGGTCCGTACGGGCCGCCCGGCCAGCCCGGGGGAGGCTGCTGTCCGGGTGGGCCGTACTGCTGGGGTGGGTAACCGCCCGTCGCGTAGGGATCCATGCCGCCCTGCGGGTTCGGGTACGGGCCACTTTGCGGGTACTGGGGGTAGGGGCCGCTTGGCGGTTGACCACCCCAATAAGGTTGCTGCCCATACGGATTGGCTCCGTAGGGATCCTGGCCGTACGGGCCGCCGGGGGGAACCGTCATTGCTGAACTAACCTCGCTTCTGGCTTAATCCTGGGCCACTCGTGCCATGGCCAGCACGTCGAGGCGTTTGTCCAACTCCTCGATCGACAGCTTGTCGCCGATCAATCCGCGATCGATCACGGCTTGGCGGATGGTCTTTCGTTCCTTGAGCGCCTGTTTGGCCACCGCGGCGGCCTCTTCGTAACCGATCGCCGAGTTCAGCGGCGTCACGATGGACGGCGACGATTCGGCCAGCTCGCGCAGCCGGTCCACATTGGCCACCAACCCGACGATGCAGCGTTCGGCGAAGAGCCGGGACACGTTGGTCAGCAGCTTGAACGACTCCAAGATGTTGCGCGCCATCATCGGGATGTAGACATTGAGCTCGAACGCGCCGCTGGCGCCGCCCCACGCGACCGCCGCATCGTTACCGATCACCTGGGCTGCTACCTGGGTAACCGCTTCGGGCAGAACGGGGTTCACCTTGCCCGGCATGATCGAGCTGCCCGGTTGCAGGTCCGGCAGCTGGATCTCGGCCAGGCCGGTGAGCGGTCCGGATCCCATCCAGCGGACGTCGTTGGCGATCTTGGTCAGCGACACCGCGATGGTGCGCAACGCACCGGATGCCTCGACCAATCCGTCGCGCGCCGCCTGGGCTTCGAAAGAGTTTGCCGCCGTGCGCAATTCCGACAGGCCGGTCCGGTCGACCAGCACCGAGACCACCTTGACGCCGAAGTTCTCCGGGGCGTTGAGTCCGGTGCCCACCGCGGTGCCGCCGATGGCCAGCTCGCCCAGCCGGGGCAGGCAACCGCGCACGCGCTCGATGCCGGCCTCCACCTGGCGGGCATAGCCGCTGAATTCCTGACCGAGGGTCACCGGTACGGCATCCATCAGGTGGGTGCGGCCCGACTTCACCACCGTCTGCCACTCCAGCGCCTTGTCCGACAACGCTTCGTGCAGCTGCTCGAGAGCCGGAATCAGGTGCACCACCGCGGCTTCGGTGGCCGCGATGTGGGTGGCGGTGGGAAAGGTGTCGTTGGACGACTGCGACATGTTGACGTCGTCGTTGGGGTGCACCTTGACCCCGTTGCGGGCGGCGATGGACGCGATCACCTCGTTGGTGTTCATGTTGGAACTGGTGCCCGAGCCGGTCTGAAACACGTCGATGGGGAATTGGTCGTCGTGTTGCCCGTCGGCGATTTCAGCCGCTGCGGCCATGATCGCGTCGGCCTTCTCCGCGTCCAGCAACCCGAGGTCCTTGTTGACTTGTGCGCAAGCACCTTTGAGCAGTCCCAGCGCACGGATCTGAGTGCGCTCCAAGCCGCGGCCGGAAATCGGGAAGTTCTCCACCGCACGCTGAGTCTGGGCGCGCCACAAGGCTTTTGCCGGCACCCGGACCTCGCCCATGGTGTCGTGCTCGATGCGGTATTCGGTGTCGTTCTCGCCGGCGTCAGCGGCCATCGGTGAGTTCCTTGCTATGTGGTGTTGTCAGGGCAGGGGATAGGCGGCAGTGCTGTCGCCGGTGAAGTCGATGGCGGAGTACTCGGTGAGCTTCGAAAGCCGGTGGTAGGCCTCGATCATCCGGACGGTGCCCGACTTGGAACGCATGACGATCGATTGGGTGGTGCAGCCGCCGGGTTGGTAACGAACGCCTTTGAGCAAGTCGCCGTCGGTGACTCCGGTGGCGCAGAAGAAGACGTTCTCGCCGGACACCAGGTCCTCGGTGGTCAGCACCCGGTCGACGTCGTGGCCGGCGTCGAGGGCCTTGCGGCGTTCGGCCTCGTCCTTGGGTGCGAGCTGGGCCTGGATGGCGCCACCCATGCAGCGGATCGCCGCCGCGGTGATGATGCCTTCCGGGGTGCCGCCGATACCGGCCAGCATGTCGGTGCCCGAGCCCGGCCGGCAGGCCGAGATGGCACCGGCGACGTCACCGTCGGTGATCAGCCGGATGCGGGCGCCGGTGGCCCGGACGTCCTCGATGAGCTGGGCGTGCCGCGGCCGGTCCAGGATGCACACCGTCATGTCCCGCACCGACAACTCCTTGACGCGGGCGACCGCCCGCACGTTTTCGGCGATCGGGGCGGTGATGTCCAGGACGTGCGCGGCGTCGGGTCCGACGACGATCTTGTTCATGTAGAACACCGCCGACGGGTCGAACATCGAGCCGCGATCGGCCACCGCCAGCACCGAGATGGCGTTGGGCATGCCCTTGCTCATCAGCGTGGTGCCGTCGATCGGGTCGACGGCGAAGTCGCATTCCGGGCCGTCGCCGTTGCCGACTTCTTCGCCGTTGTACAGCATCGGCGCGTCGTCTTTCTCGCCCTCGCCGATCACCACCACGCCTCGCATCGACACCGAATTGACCAGCTCACGGATGGCGTCGACCGCCGCGCCGTCACCGCCCTCCTTGTCGCCGCGGCCGACCCAGCGGCCCGCGGCCATGGCACCGGCCTCGGTGACCCGCACCAGCTCCAAGGCCAGGTTGCGGTCAGGCGCTTCCTTTCGGGGTGGCCGACCCTCAGCAGTCATGGTGGGGATTCTCCCAGAAGCGAAACCCTCGACTGGAGCTGGGATACTTGGGGAGTGACCGCAGAGCCGCAGCCGACGCCCAAGCCGGCCAAACCACGGTTGCTGCAGGACGGTCGGGACATGTTCTGGTCGCTGGGACCGCTGGTGATCGGGTGCATCCTGCTGGCGGGCCTGGTGGGAATGTGTTCCTTGCAGCCGGGTGGCACCAACCGAGGCACCATCCCGTCCTACGACGCGGCGACGGCGTTGCGGGCCGATGCGGCCTCACTCGGGTTCCCGATCCGGTTACCCAAACTTCCCGCCGGCTGGCAGCCCAACTCCGGCAGTCGCGGCAACATCGAAAACGGTCGCACCGACAGCGCGGCCGGTCAGCGGCTCAACGCCGTCACCTCGGTGGTGGGCTACATCAGCCCCACGGGCATGTATCTGAGCCTGACCCAGAGCAACGCCGACGAGGACAAGTTGGTCGGTTCGATCCATCCCGGCATGTTCCCCAGCGGCACCGTGGACGTGTCCGGCACCAACTGGGTGGTCTATGAAGGCTCCGACGACAAGGGCGCGGTCGAACCGGTGTGGACCACGAGGCTGGCCAGCCCGGCCGGGCCCACTCAGATCGCGATCACCGGCGCCGGCAGCACCGATCAGTTTCGTACGCTGGCGGCGGCGACCCAATCCCAGCCGCCGCTACCTAGCCGATAGAAGGAACGCAAGCGTGAGCGGACCCGAAGCAGATCTGACCGGTTGGACCGCAACACCCTTCACCGCGGCCGGATACACCCACGACGTTTACCGCAACGGTTCGGGCCCCGGGGTGGTGCTCATCCCGGAACTGCCCGGCATCCACCCGGGTGTGCTCGGTCTGGGTAATCACCTCGTCGACAACGGGTTCACCGTGGCCATTCCGTCGCTGTTCGGCGAGCCGGGCCGGCCCGTGTCCGTCGGCTACACCGTGGCCGAGATCACCCGCGTGTGTGTGGCACGAGAATTCGCCGCACTGGCCACCGACAAGCAGCGGCCTGTCGCGGCTTACCTGCGCGCGTTGGCCCGCGACCTCAACGCCTCCACTCCGGGCAAGGGCGTCGGCGTCATCGGCCAGTGCTTCACCGGCGGGTTCGCACTGGCCGCCGCGGTCGACGACAGCGTGCTGGCGCCGGTGCTCAGCCAACCGTCGGTTCCGTTCCCTTTCACCCCGGCGCAGCGCCGCGACCCGGGCATGAGCGAAGTGGAGCTCAACGTCGTCGTCGACCGGTGCGCCAACGATGGCTTGTGCGCGTTGGGATTACGGTTCAGCGCGGACAAGTTGGCGCCGGCCGAACGGTTCGCCACGCTCAAGCGCCGCCTCGGAGATGCGTTCGAAGTCATCGAGATCGACTCCAACCCGGGCAACGAGCACGGGTTCGGCCGGATGGCCCACTCGGTGCTCACCGACGAAGTGCGAGAGGTCGACGGCCAGCCCGCCTACGAAGCCCGCAAGCGGGTCGTCGAGTTCCTCACTGAGCGGTTGGCTGACTCTCCTTAGCTTGAGTCTTTTTGCGCGAGAACCAGTTTCGACGCACCGGCACGTCCTCTATGGGTTTGAGCTCGACGCCCTTGTACACCGCCAGGTAGACGTCCAGGGTGGTGACGATCAGGATCATCAACACCGGACCGATGATGATGCCCCACGGGCCGAACATGGCGATGCCGGCGAACACCGAGAGCAACATCAGCGCCGAGTTCAACCTGGCGTCGCGCGCCACCAGGATGGGGCGCAGGAAGTTGTCGATGTTGGTGACCACCACCAGATGCCAGGCCACGACGAAGATGCCGCCGGCGATGTTGCCGAAGAAGATCATCCCGATGCCGAACGGGATGGTCACGATCCCGCCGCCCAACGGAATGATCGACAACGCGGTCAGCACGATGGCGAAGATGAAGAAGCCGTGGTGAAAGCCCGCGATATAGATCGACGCGGCGCCGGCGACACCTTGGCAGAACGCGATGACGAACTGGCCGTTCACCGTGCCGCGCACCATCGAACCCATCTTGCGCAGGTACAGGTCGGTGACTTCCTCACCGAGCGGGTTCAGTTGGCCGAGCAGGGTGCGCAACTTCTCCCGGTTGGTCAGCAGCGCGACGAAGACGTACAGGAAGATGATCGCCGAGGTGATGACGCCCGCCAGGCTTCCCGCGGTGTGCTGCAGCACACCCAGTAACCAGTGACCGGCCGTCTGCGCAGCGGTGACCATCGCCTTGCGCAGCGTGTCGGCGGTCACCGTGACATGCACGAACGGCACCCGGGCCAGCAGGTCGTTGACGAGTTGCAGAGCCTTGTCGCCGATGCCGTTGGGACCGGTGGATTTGACCCATCCAGCGACGGAGTCGACCATCCGGGCGATCTGGAATATCGCCAACGTGATGACCAGTGCGACCGGGATGGCGACGATCGTCAGCGCCGACACCACCGTGCAGGCCGCCGACCAGCCGGTATTGAGGCGCTTGTGGAACCAGTCGAACAGCGGCGTGAACAGATACGCCCCGACCGCGGCCACCACGATGAGAACGAAGTAGTCGCGCAGGAAGTAGGCGCCGAACGCCACCGCGAAGAGCGTGGCGATCGCCAGCGCGCGTTTCTGGGTGAGCGTGAATTCGGTGTTCATGCCGGAACCGAGACCGTCCTCCGCGTCGGTGTGAAGCGCGCTCCGTAACCTTAGCTGTTAACAGGTGCCCTTGGGTTCATGCGCGAGCGGGGAGTGCCACCGCTTCGCAGGAGGAAAAGTATGACTGTGGTCGAAACGACCTACGGACCCGTCCGCGGTTGCCAGGACGGCTCTGTGAAGGTCTGGAAAGGCATTCGGTTCGCGGCCGCACCCGTCGGCGACCTGCGGTTTCGGGCGCCGGAGCCACCGGAGCGGTCGGCTGAGGTCGTCGACGCCACCGAGTTCGGGCCGGCCTGCCCCCAGGCAGTGGTGCCCAGGATGCCGCTCGAACTGGGGGCCCCGCTGGGCGAGGACTGTTTGCGGCTGAACGTCTGGGCGCCGGCCGGCGTCGAGCCCGGTGCGGGCAAGCCGGTGATGGTCTGGCTGCACGGGGGCGCCTACGTGCTGGGGTCGGCCAGTCAACCGCTCTACGACGCCCGCGCGTTGGTGAGCAACGGAGACGTCATCGTCGTCACGCTCAACTACCGCATCGGCGCGCTGGGTTTTCTGGACCTGTCGTCGTTCAGCACCTGGCAGCGGCCGTTCGACTCCAACATCGGGCTGCGCGACGTGTTGGCGGGGTTGGCGTGGGTCCGCGACAACATCGCGGCATTCGGCGGTAATCCGGCCAATGTCACCGTATTCGGGGAATCCGCCGGTGCCGGGCTGGTCACCACGCTGCTCGCCTGCCCTGCGGCCGAAGGACTGTTCGTGCGCGCGATCGCCCAAAGCTCACCGGCCACGTCGGTGTACGACCGGGACCGGGGGCGCCGGGTCACCTTGGCCGTGCTGGACAAGTTGGGAATCGGTGCCGCCGAGGCGCGGAAAGTGGCGGAGGTGCCGACGGCGGCGCTCGTCGCCGCGACCAACGAGGTCTTCAACGAGGTGCCCGTCAGCAACCCGGGCACTTTGGCTTTCGTCCCCATCGTCGACGGAGACCTGCTGCACGGCCAGCCCGTCAAGCTGGCGCAGGAAGGCCGGCTCCTGCCGATCCCGCTGATCATCGGCACCAACAAGCACGAGGCGGCGCTCTTCCGGTTGATGCGATCACCGCTGATGCCGATCACCCCAAACGCCATCACGTCGATGTTCGACCAGATCGGCGCCGAACAACCGGATCTGCAGTTGCCCAGCGTGCAGGAGATCGGGTCGGCATATTCGGGCCGGCAGAAGTCGCGCACAGTCAGCATGGCCACCGACATCGGTTTCCGGTTGCCCTCGGTGTGGCTGGCCGACGGTCACAGCGCGGTGGCGCCGGTGTACATGTACCGGTTCGACTATGCGACGCCGTTGTTCAAACTGCTGCTGGTCGGGGCCGCACATGCCACCGAATTGCCTTATGTGTGGGGCAATCTCGGTGGGCCCCACGATGTGACGTTGAAGCTGGGTGGTGCCAAGACCGCGATGGCGGTGTCCGCGCGGATGCAAACGCGGTGGATCAACTTCGCGGTACACGGTGAGCCCGAGGGCCCACCCGGTGAACCGCGCTGGCCGCGATACGCCGCAGCCGACCGTGCCTGCCTGGTCATCGACAAACGCGACACCATCAAGCACGACGTCGACGCCCGCATCCGCGGCGCCTGGGGCGATGAGATGGTGAGTTTCCGCTGAGGGCTTGCTATTTCGTGCCGCTGGCGGCCTTGCCAGTGTCAGTGGCGCGCTTGCCCGCCCGCTTGGCCGCCTGCGCTTCGTTCTTCATCCGGTGGAACAGGTCGACGTAGTAGGGCAGACATTCCTTCATCGCCTGCTCGGTGGTGAACAACGGTTCGTAACCGAGATCCCGGCGCGCCTTATCCACCGAGAAGTAGTTGTCCAGATACAAGCGCTCGACAGCCAGCGGTTCCAGCAGCGGCGCCGGGAACCCGAACCGAAAGTGCAGCCGCTGCCAGCCCGTCATCACCCAGTGCACCGCCGGTCCGGAAACCCTTATCCGCGGCCATTTTTCGCCGCAAGCCTCTACCACGGGGCGGGCGAACTCGAACATGTTGATCGGGTCGGCGTCGTTGATGAAGTAGGCCTCACCGGGTGCGGTTCCCCCGGGGACCAGGTGTTGGCCGGCCAGGATGAAACCGTGAATGAGGTTGTGCACGTAAGAGTTGTCCAGTTTGGCGGACTTGGGGCCGACCAGCACCTTGACGTGGCCCTTGATCACGCTTTCGAACAGCTTGCGGAACATGGTCTGGTCGCCGGTGCCCCAGATGCCGCTGGGCCGGATGGCGCAGGTGAGCATGCCGTCAACCCCGTTCTGCGACAGCACGAATCGCTCGGCGGTGACCTTGGTCTCGGTGTAGAGGTCGTTGAAGCGGTCGGTATAGGGCAATGTCTCATCGCCGCCGAAAATGTTCTTCCCGCCCATCACCACGCTGTTGGACGAGGTGTAGACGAACCTCTTGACGCCGGCCTGCCGGCCCGCGTGCACCAAGTTCTCGGTCCCGCCGACGTTGACGGCGAAGCTGCGCTGCCGGTACTCCTGGGTCACCGCCGCGCCGCCCATCAATTCGATGATGGCGGCGGTGTGGATGATCGTGTCGATGCCGTCCACGGCGGCGGCGCATACACCCTTGTCGGTGATGTCGCCCTCGAGCACTTGCAACCTCGGATGCTGGGGCAGGGGAGACGGGGCTCGGTCGAAGGACCGGACCTGGTGTCCGCGGTCGAGCAAGGTGGTCACCAGGTTCGCGCCGACGAAGCCTGAGCCGCCGGTGACCAGGACGTTGCCAAGGTCGGTTGTCAGTGCTGCATCACCCATGCCGGGGAGCATAACTGAAACGTGTTCCAGTTTGGAATACAAGTCACCGTCTGGAATCGGTCAAGAACGGGGTGCGTCAGTCCGGCGCGGCCTCTCCGGCGGCCAACGCGTCGGTCACTCGCTGCCGGGCCCCAGCTAAGTGTTGTTCGCACCTTTTGGCGAGTTGCTCGCCTCTTTCCCATAACTTCAGCGACGCATCGAGGTCCAATCCGCCCTGTTCCAGCAGCCGCACGACTTCGATCAGTTCGTCTCGGCATTGTTCGTAGCCGAGCTGACTAATAGGTGTAGTCGAACCACTCTTGTCGTTGTCGCTGCGGTCATCTCGAGCCATCGGTACGTCCTTCGCTGAGTGCTGCCACGGCACCGTCGGCGACCCGCACCCGCAACCGGGTGCCGGCCGGCGCATCCTGGATCGATCGCAACACCTGCGCTTGGCCGTCCTCGGAGACCGTTTGCACGACGGCATACCCGCGGGCCAGGGTGGCCGCCGGGCCCAGGGTCGCCAGCCGCGCGGCCAGGTGGCCGACGCGATCGGTCTCCACGGTGATCAGCCGGGTGATGTCGCGGCGCAGGGCCAGGCGGGCCCGTCCGACCTCTTCTGCGCGTGTGCTCACCATTGTCATCGGATCGGCCAACACCGGGCGGCTGCGCAGCGCCGTCAGTGCCCGTTCTTCGCGGGCGACCCAGTGCCGCAGCGCCTGGGCGCTGCGTCGCCGCAAGTCGTCGATCAGCCGCTGCTCGGCGGCGGTGTCGGGGACCAGCTTCTTGGCCGCGTCGGTGGGGGTGGCCGCTCGCAGGTCGGCCACCAGATCACACAGTGGGTTGTCCGGTTCGTGGCCGACCGCGCTGATCACCGGTGTGCGGCAGGCCGAGATGGCCCGGCACAGCGTCTCGTCGGAGAACGGCAGCAGGTCCTCGACGCTGCCGCCGCCGCGGGCGATGACGATCACGTCGACCTCGGGGTCGCGGTCGAGTTCACGCAGGGCCTCGACGATTTGGGGGACCGCGTTGGGTCCCTGCACGGCGGTGTTGCGCAGGGCGAACCGCGCGGCGGGCCAGCGGGCCGCGACCACCGTCGTCACGTCTCGCTCGGCGGCACTGGCTCGTCCGGTGATCAAGCCAATGGTGTTGGGCAGGAAAGGGATTGGGCGCTTGAGGCGTGCGTCGAACAGGCCCTCGGCGTCGAGTAACCGGCGCAACCGGTCGATCCTGGCCAGCAGCTCACCGACACCCACGGCGCGGATCTGGCTGAGCCGCAACGAAAATGTGCCGCGCCCGGTGTAGAAGGACGGTTTGCCGCAGACCACTACCTGCACGCCCTCGGCCAATTTGACCGGCGCAGCCAACAGCAGATCCCGCGAACACGTCACGGTCAGCGACATGTCGGCGGCGGGGTCGCGCAGCACCATGAACACCGTCTTGGCGTCCGGGCGGGTGGAAATCTGGGCCAATTGCCCTTCTACCCAGACCGTGCCCAGCTTCTCGATCCAGCCCGCGACGCGGATGGCGACCGCGCGGACCGGGAAGGGATTCTCGGCCGAATTCGGTTCAGAACCTCGGGTCACTTCGCGGTCGCGCGGGTGATCCTGTTGGCGATCAGCGTCTGGAACGGGGCGCGCGCCTTGGTGGCCTGCTCGTAGGCCAGCAGGGCTTCGAGTTCGGCGACATCCAGCGACTGCAACCGGGCGCGCAGCTGGGCCAGGGTCAACGTCCCGTAATCCAATTCGCTCACCACGGCCGGCGCCGGCACCGTCGACTGGTCCTCGCCCGATGACGGCGTGGTGGACCGATCGGCCGGATCGAAGCCGGCCGGGTCGGCGACCGAGTACAACGCGAAGCGTCCCTCGGTGCGGCGCTCGCTATCCGGGCTGTCGCCGGGGACGTCGCCGGGGCCGGTCGCAACGCCTTCGATGTCCTCGTCGAAGGTTGCCCACTCGGGCTGCTCGTCCTTGGGCGGGAACAGCGACTCGAGCGTGCTGTCGCCCTTGATCACCAGCTCGGCAAGGTTCTGCTGGAACCGCATCACAATGTGCGCTGCCGTACTGGCCACGGTCATCGGATACATCAGGATGGAACGCGGTAGCTTCATCGTCTCCTCGACGGCGACTGTCGCCGCGCCGACCAGCAGCCGAACCCCATACGGTGCAGTAGCCATGCGACCAAGACTGCCTCAACCGGCGGCTAACTCCAAGCTGACCATCCCGGAATGGCGCCCGGACAGCCGCGAAATGGCAGACCGGCGTCGGCAGAACGTACCCTGAATGCCATGGGGCCGACTATCGACATGGGGATTCCGGGTGCGTCCAGCTCGGTTGCCGATCTCCCCGCCGGCAAACGAGTGCTGCTGGCCGAGCCGCGCGGCTACTGCGCGGGCGTGGACCGGGCCGTCGAGACCGTCGAGCGCGCTCTGGAAAAGCACGGCGCCCCGGTTTACGTGCGTCACGAGATCGTGCACAACCGCCACGTGGTGGACACCCTGGCGCAGGCCGGTGCGGTGTTCGTCGAGGAGACCGATGAGGTGCCCGAGGGAGCCATCGTGGTGTTCTCCGCGCATGGCGTCGCGCCGACCGTGCACGCCGCGGCCGCCGCGCGCAACCTCAAGACCATCGACGCCACCTGCCCGCTGGTCACCAAGGTGCACAACGAGGCACGTCGCTTCGCCCGGGCCGATTACGACATCTTGCTGATCGGTCATGAGGGCCATGAGGAAGTGGTGGGCACGGCCGGAGAGGCTCCCGAGCACGTGCAGTTGGTCGACGGTGTTGCAGCCGTCGACCAGGTGACGGTCCGGGATGAGAACAAGGTGATCTGGCTGTCGCAGACCACGCTGTCCGTCGACGAGACCATGGAAATCGTCGAGCGGCTGCGCCAACGCTTCCCGAAGCTCAAAGATCCGCCCAGCGACGACATCTGCTACGCGACGCAGAACCGGCAGGTCGCCGTCAAGGCGATGGCGCCGGAGTGTGAGCTGGTGATCGTGGTCGGATCCCGCAACTCGTCGAACTCGGTGCGGCTGGTCGAGGTGGCGCTGGGCGCCGGATCGCGTGCCGCGCACCTGGTCGACTGGGCCGACGACATCGACCCGGCGTGGCTCGAGGGGGTCACCACGGTGGGCGTCACTTCGGGCGCATCGGTGCCGGAGGTGCTGGTCCGTGGCGTGCTGGAGCGCCTGGCCGACTATGGCTACGACGTGGTGCAACCGGTGACGACGGCGAACGAGACGCTGGTCTTCGCGCTGCCTCGCGAAATTCGGCGCTGAACGTCCTAGATGTCGTACTCCCAGGACTCGGCCTGGGGTCTGCGGGGTGCTCGCGACCGACTCCGCCGCTCAGCGCGCGGCTCGTCGCGCGGTTCGCCTCGCGTTTCGCTTCGCGGCTCGGTGCGGCCTGCGCCGGCACGGTAACGGACCTGCGAAATCGGATGATGCGTCGAGCCGTTGGTGCCCGAGCCATTCGTGCTTGAGCCATTCGTGCCCGAGCCGTTGGGTGTGGGACGCCGGCGCCGGGGCGGGTAGGCCTCGTGCGGCTCATAGGGCTCGTAACCGCCGCGTCGGCGCTCGTAGCGGTTGTAAGACTCCGAGCGGCCCGCCGGCTCCGGCGCATCGTAGGAGTCGTACGGGTCGAAGCGGCTGCTGCGCGGAGCGGGCCGTTCGTAGGCGCCGCGGCGCGCGTAGGGGTCGCGGCGCGTCTCTCGCGGCGGCTGGGCGCGCAGGTCCGGTTCCCCCTGCGGGCGGGGCCGGCGCCGCGGCCGCGCCGCGCGTTGCGGTGCGTCATTGGGGTCGAATTCGGGCCGGTCGAAGTCGCCGGCCGCCGTCCTGCGGCTGGTGCGCCGCGGCCGCTCGGGCGACGGTTCGCGCTCGTCGTCCAGCGGCGGGCGGCCGTGCCGGGACCGGGTGCGGCTGGAGCGTTGTGTAGAGCGATTGCTGCGCGCCGTCCGACTGGTGCGCGCCGAGCGGTTGCGCGAGTGGGCGGGTTGGGTGCCGCTGCCGGGGTCGGCTTCCTCCCCGTCGACCTCGGTGGCCAGCACCGAGCGGATTTTGGCGATCAGTCCGGTCAGGAACGGCGTGCGCTCGGCGCGGCCGGTCCGGGCGTCCTTGGCGGTCTCCTCCTCGGCCGCTGGGGACCGCCGGTGCGACATACCGAAGTACCACCGGACCAGGCCGATCAGCAGAACGACGCCTGCGGTACCCAGCATCAGCGGGAACCGTTCGATCAGTGGATAGCCGCAGTTGATCAGCAGGTCTTTGAATTTGTCGACCTTGCCGCCGTGGAACAGCCAATAAGCGCCGGGCACCGTGCAGAACAGGATCAGCGGCGGCTGGATGACGGCGGTGAAGACGCCGGCCTGCCGTACCGCCAGCACCGCGGCCACACAGCCGGCGATGTAGCAGCCGGCGAAGACGTGGGTCAATTCCTTGTGACCGGCGTCGATTCCATAGCCGATGGCCGTCCCGGTGACGGCAATCAGGACAGCCGTCCACCACGGCACACCTGCGATATTCGGGATGATCGAGCGGTGGCTTGGTTCCACCGCTGAGCCCGCCCGCTGCGCTGACACATGTTGACCGTACCGGCTGTCGGCCTAAAGGCCCGTATATAGCTGGACATCCTCGGTGGGCGCGCCTGAAATAAACTTGATTCCTCGTGAGCCTGAGCCTGGGAATCGTCGGTCTGCCCAACGTCGGTAAGTCGACTCTGTTCAACGCGCTGACCCGGAACAATGTGGTGGCGGCCAACTATCCGTTCGCGACGATCGAGCCGAACGAGGGTGTGGTCTCGTTGCCCGATCCGCGGCTGGACAAGCTGGCCGAGATGTTCTCCTCGGCACGAGTCGTCCCGGCCCCGGTGACGTTCGTCGACATCGCGGGCCTCGTGCAGGGCGCCTCCGAAGGGGCCGGGCTGGGCAACAAGTTCCTGGCCCACATCCGGGAGTGCGACGCGATCTGCCAGGTGGTGCGGGTCTTCGCCGACGACGACGTCACGCATGTGGCCGGACGGGTCGACCCCGGCTCCGACATCGAGGTCGTCGAAACGGAGTTGATCCTGGCCGACCTGCAGACGCTGGAGCGGGCCATTCCCCGGCTGGAGAAAGAAGCGCGCAACAACAAGGAACGGAGGCCGCTGTACGACGCGGCCGTGGCTGCCCAGGACGTGCTCGACAGCGGCAAGACGCTGTTCGGGGCGGGGGTGGACGCCGCACTGCTCCGGGAATTGAATCTGCTGACCACCAAACCCTTCCTGTACGTGTTCAACGCCGACGAGTCGGTGCTCACCGACCCCACCCGCATCACCGAGTTGCGTGCGCTGGTCGCGCCGGCCGACGCGGTGTTCCTGGACGCCGCGATCGAGTCGGAACTGATCGAACTCGACGACGAATCGGCCGCCGAGCTACTGGAGTCGATCGGGCAGACCGAGCGCGGACTCGACGCGCTGGCCCGGGCCGGCTTCCACACCCTCAAACTGCAGACGTTCCTCACCGCGGGCCCCAAGGAGGCGCGGGCCTGGACCATTCACCAGGGTGACACCGCCCCCAAGGCCGCCGGGGTGATCCATACCGACTTCGAAAAGGGCTTCATCAAGGCCGAGATCGTGTCGTATGACGACCTGATCGCCGCCGGATCCATGGCGGCGGCCAAGGCGGCCGGCAAGGTGCGGATGGAGGGCAAGGACTACGTGATGGCCGACGGGGACGTGGTCGAGTTCCGCTTCAACGTCTGAGGCAACCGAAGAAGGGAGGTCGTGACCAGCCGATGCGCGCCCATCAGCATGCCGGAGAGAGCGCGGCGGCGTAGGGTTCTAGCAGGGCGAGGCAAGTCAGCCGTTTCTAAAGCCGTCCGGAGAGAGCCTGTCATGGCATCGGACGCCGGGTATGAATCTTCTATTCGAACGGCCATGGCCGAGTTGGCGCGCAACATCATCGCCGACACCGAGATCGACAGCACTCTTGCCAGGGTTACTGCCTCGGCCGTTGCGCTCATCCGCGGTGTTGACTACGCCGATGTGATGTTGGTGGACGGCAAGGGTTTTCGTTCGGTGGCTCCCACCGATGGCGTGGTCACGAAACTCGACGCGACGCAGATGCGACTGGGCGAAGGACCCTGCTTGATCGCGGCTGTCCAAGACTCCGTCGTTCGATGCGCGGACCTCCGCACCGAAGAGCGGTGGCCTGCGTTCGCGGCCGCCTCGATTGAGGCAGGCGTTCTGGGCGTCATGTCATTCCAGCTCTTCAGTCACAGAGGTGGCGCTGGGGCGCTCAACCTGTGCAGTCGCGTGGCGAATGCCGTCGATCCCGAGGGTCAAGCGCTCGGAGCGATCCTGGCCACCCACGCCGCAACCGCCTTGGCGGCGGCCAGCAGGACGAACGAGTTTCGATCTGCGCTCGCCAGCCGCGACCTCATCGGTCAGGCCAAGGGCATCATCATGAATCAGTTCTCGTTGAACGCGGTGCGCGCTTTCGAGCTGATGGTCAGGCAGTCCCAGGACAGCAATACGCCGGTCAGAGTCGTGGCTCAGCAGATAATCGACTCCTACACAGGCGCGAGCACGGCTGACTGACGGGGACGTGGTGGAGTTCCGGTTCAACGTGTACGCGGGGGTAGTCGCGACCGAGAGTCGCACTTACATTGGCACTGTGAGCGAGGATTGGCGCCTTCATCGAGTCGATGAGATCCGGTCGTTGATCAAGCAAGCCGAACCCGACGTCGTCGAGGAGATCAAGTGGCGCACGCCGTCCAACCCTGATGGCGTGCCGGCGTTCTCACTGGACGGCCTAATTTGCACGCTGGAGATGTACAAGGGCAAGGTCAAGGTCAACTTCGCGAAGGGCGCGCGGGTAGACGACCCGGACGGTCTGTTCAATGCCAGCCTCGAGGCGCCAGTCGGACGTTCCATTGATCTGCGCGAGGATGACGAGTTGGATGCGGACGCGTTCAAGGCGTTGATCCGAGAGGCCGTCCGGGTCAACCGCAGTTGACGCACGTGGTGGAGTTTCGGTTCCACGTCTAGGAAAAGCCGTCGGGCACTGACTGGCTGAAGCTTTCGCCTGATTCACCAGTTGTGAAACGCCGCGACCGCCCAGCAGCCTGGCTCTAAAATCAGCCGATGGAGCGGCGGGACACAATCCAAGGAATCAAGCGGGTTGATCTGCAGAGTCGTGGGCAGTGGCGACGACGAATGTGGTGGTGGCTAGGTGGTCCCATCGTCCTGAGCAAGGCTGCGATGACTCACGTCTGGCCGAAGATCAACCGCTTCGAGGCGCCGTTGATCGAAGCCACTAGGGGGCGGTTGAAGTTGAGCGCTAATTTGCCGATGGTGGTGTTGACGTCGGTGGGTGCTCGTAGCGGGGAACATCGAGAAGTTCCACTTGCCTACTTCACCGACGGTGATGACGTGATACTCATTGCGTCGAACTACGGAGGTACCCGCCATCCCGCGTGGTATCACAACCTGCGCGCTCACCCCGAGTGTCAGTTGCACATCGGACCTCGGGGCGGTTCGTTCCTCGCAAGAGAAGCCGTCGGCGCCGACCGAGACCGCCTGTACGAGCTCGCCACTGATCGGCTCAGCAACGTTTTCGCGTTGCACGACAGGCGAAGTGGTGAGGCGCGGACGATCCCCGTAATGCGATTGACGCCTCTAGACGAAGCACGGTAGCGCTCGCGGTCGGATCCGGACTGGGGTGACGGCGACGTGGTGGAGTTCCGCTTCAACGTCTAGCCAACCGGCACGGTCGTTCTCGTCGCTGCGGTGTTGTCGGAGGGGATGCCTAGCATCGCCTGACTATGAAATTCGTATCCACCCGGATCATCACCGCAGATGTCCATCGGCTCGTCGCCTTCTACGAGATGGTCACCGAAATCTCGGCACTATGGGGCAACGAACTGTTCGCCGAGATCCCCACGCCGGTGGGAACACTGGCCATCGGCAGCGACAAGACCGTGCCGCTGTTCGGAGCGGGATCCGCCCAGCCGGCCGCCAACCGGAGCGCCATCGTGGAGTTCATCGTCGCGGACGTGGACGCCGAATACCAGCGGCTCCGCGGACGCCTGGCCGAGGTCGTGACCGAGCCGACGACGATGCCGTGGGGTAACCGTGCCCTGCTGTTTCGCGACCCGGATGGAAACCTGGTCAACCTCTTCACGCCGATGACTGCGGAGGCACGCGCCAAATTCGGTGCGTGAGCCGCTGAGTTGGCGACATCGACCGGCTCAGCGCTGCTGGTAAGCCGCTGACTGCACCGATGGTGTCGTCGGTGGTGCCGGGACGCTGGGTGACGTCGGGGCACCAGGACCTCTGCTGGGCAACGAGGGCGGCGTGAGCGAGCCGTACTGCGGGCAGTAGGCCTGGATGGCGGCGCCGGTGAAGTAGGCGGCATTCTTCGGCGGCCAGCTGGTGGCGTCGGTGACCTTGGTGATCAGGTCCGCGTTGCTGGTGTTGGGGTTGGTGCTGAGCGTGCCGCAGACCACCGTTTTCGCGACCTGAATCGCCTTGTCGGGTGCGCCGTAATTCATGCCCGAGGTGTTGAGGTTGGTGATGAAGGCGTCGTCGGTGGAGTCGGCAGAGGCCGGCGCGGCCAACCCGATGAGAAGGGCCAGCAACGCTATGGCTTTCACCACCATGACATCCCCCTGCACGTCGCGACGAGACTCCTCGGATTCTAACTAGCACTCGACGCGCATGGTCGGGTTCGGCCGCACAGCCTGGCACCCCGAGCGCTCGTGTACTACTTTCCGTAGTAGGAATCGCGAGGAGGCAAAGATGCGCTGGCGCGGAGTGAGTCACGTCGAGTTCGCGGTCATGGACTACGACGAGTCCATCGCGTTCTACGACGCGTTGTTCGGCTGGCTGGGCTACAGCAGCTTCTCGTCGCTGAACATGGAGTACCAGTCGATCTACTACATGACGCGAAATGTCAATCCGCACAGTTACATTGGCATCCAACCAGCCCGCGCCGGTGGGAAGCTGACACACCGCGACCAGGCGGTCGGCATCAATCACATTGCGCTTTGGGCCCGCAGTCGCACCGAAGTCGACCGCTTTCATCGCGATTTCCTGATCCGGTGTGGTGTCCCCGTCACCGATGAACCGGCGGACTATCCGCAGTACTGGCCCGGCTACTACGCGGTGTTCTTCGACGATCCCGTCAACGGGATTCACTGGGAGTTGGCATGGGTGCCCAAAGTCCCGACCCCACGCCAGGTTTGGTCGTTCATTCGGGCGATCCGCCGCTTCGCCAGAAGTCGTCCGGATCTGGCGAACACCGTCCCCGGCGTCTTGTGGCAGGCGCGACGCACCCTGCCCGCTGGCTGAATCAGCCGTTTGCTGATGGATAGGTGCCGAATTCGTATTCGAGCAGATGCCGTCGCGTTATTAGACTGACGTACTAAGACGTCAGCCATTTGCTGTGCGAAGCGTGAGAAACGCCACAAATTTTGATTCGCTACATATGTTCTGGGTAGCGTCCGTGCCCATGATCGTTCTTGCAACACTGTTAACGCTGGTTAATCAAGTCTCCGGAACGCCGTATATTCCGGGTGGCAATTCTCCCGCTGGTACGGATTGCTCGGGACTGGTTTCCTGGGTCGCGAATGCGGCAAGTGACCGTCCCGTCTTTGGTAGCAGGTTCGACACGGGCAACGAAGAGTCTGCATTGGCCGCGCGCGGCTTTCGACCGGGAACCGCGCCCAACGCCCTGGTAATCGGTTGGAACGGTGGTCACACCGCGGCAACCTTGCCCGACGGCACTCCCGTCTCCAGCGGTGAAGGCGGCGGCGTGCACATTGGCGGTGGCGGTGCCTACCAGCCGCAATTCACCCATCACATGTATCTGCCGATGGAGCCTGAACAGGTGGACGGCGACGTGCCCGCGCCCGACGCACCCGTCGTTCTGGCCGATGCGGTGGAACCGCCGCCGCCGGCCCCCGCGCCCGAACCCGACCCGGCCGGTGATCCCGCTTAACCATTTCCCCAAAACAAAACCGACATCTGATCTCAGAAAGCGATATCAATGGCGATATCGCTTTCTGTCTTTCTGCAACGGGTGATGCGTGGTGCCGGCTTCTAGCTATGAGTAATTAGCCGAATTGATGTTTGCCGAGTACGTCACAATCGCGATCGCCAATGACCGCGATCACGTCCTGCAATTGATGTGGGATAGCTCATAAATGCCAGGTGCACCTTCGGTTCACGCTGAGCAAGAGGGTCGCTCAGCGCCTCCGCGGCTCCCTACCCTCGCCACGAGGGAACACGAGGGAAGGAGACAGGCCGTGACCACCTCGACCACCCACCTCGGCAGCGTCATCGCCGCCAACCGCAACGCCATCAGCGCCGACCGTGCCAACGCCCGCGTCGTCTTCACAGCCTCCGCCGCCGCGCACGACGCGGTGGCCAGCACCGCCAGCCTCGGCCAATACCGCGTCGAGGTCGACGAACCGCCCGCCCTCGGCGGAGCAGGCAAAGCTCCCAATCCCGTCGAGTACTACCTGGCCTCGCTGTTGTCGTGCCAGATCGTGACCTGGCGGGTCTGGGCAGAGAAGCTCGGCATCGCGGTCGACGAGCTCAGCGGGTACGCCGAAGGTGATCTGGATGTGCAAGGCTTCTTCGGATTCGACGACGCGGTGCGCGCCGGCTTCCAGGAGGTGCGCGTCGTGGTCAAGGTGCGCGGGCCGGAGACGCCGGAACGCTACCGGCAATTGCAAGAGGCGGTCGATGCGCACTGCCCGATTCTCGATCTGACGCGCAATCCGACTCCCGTCACCACGCGAGTGGAGATCGGCTGACTAGGCGAGCTCACTCACCGACACCTCGATCTCACCGCCCAATTGGTAGCCCGGCGCCAACGGCAGTGTGTCGCCGCTCCAAAACTTGCCTGGGTCAAACCAATTCGCGTCTTTGTCGGTGACGAGTAGGCCCATCTCCTCGTAACTGATCGCCACCGTTTCGGCGCAGTATGCCGTTTCCAGGCCCATCTTGCGTTGTTGCTCTCGGCGCTGCTGGGTGCGTTGGTGCACCTTCTTGTCGACCCACGGCAGTCCGCGGGTCCAGTCGCTGATCGTCGGCAACCGGCCGCGCAGCCACCGGCCGGTCAACCGCACGCTGGTGGGAAACGCCGTCCCGTTCATCCGCGCGATCACCCGCAGTAGCTCGTCTTCTTGTTCCCGAGTGGCATACGGGGTCAGCTGGCGCAGCCAGCAACGCTGGTGATAACGCTGCGTCCACCGCAGCACCGCTTCGCGCAGATCGTTGAGCTGCACGCCGCGATGGTTGGTGCCGGTCCACAGGTCCACCAGCTTGTCCCCGAGTTCGGCATGCCAGATCAGGGGTGGCAAGTCGTCGATCGCCACCGTCATCCCGACGTGATTGACGGGGGCGTTGGTCAGCGTCTGGATGGCCCGGTCGGGTCCAGAACCGCCGCGAAACAGCCAGAGATCACCGGTCCTGGTTTCGTTCAGCGCTTGGTCGAGGGTCAACATGGTCGCTAACCGTGCCACATTTCACGGGCGCAGCGCGCAGCTACTCCGTCAGCCCAGCTGGGTCGGGCTTAGCCTGTGGTCATGGGCAGCATCTGGAAATGGGTCGGGTTGGCCGGTGCGGCCGGCGTTGTCGCCGGTGGCGCGCTGGTGGTGCGCGACCAACGCAAACGCCGCGCCTACACCGCCGACGACATTCGGGCCCGACTGCATCAACGGCTGGCCGAGGCGGGTGATCAGTCCGGGTCGGGCCCGACGTCGACCGCGAACAACCGGTAGCTGCCGGAGAAGCCCTTCAACTCCACTTCGCGTCCGTCATCGAATCCGATGTCGTCGCAGTCGCGCACGGCGTCGCGCACCGTTTCGCTGACCAGAATCTCCCCGCCGCCGGCTTGGCCGGCCACCCGCGCGGCCATCGCGACGTTGCGGCCGAACAAGTCGTCGCCGCGGCGCACCGAGCGGCCCATGTGAATACCGATCCGCACCCGAATCTCCTGGTGCCGCTTACGTTTTCCGTCCTGGAAGATCGCATGCTGCATTTCGATGCCGCATCGGACAGCTTCCTCGGCGCGCGAGAAGGCGATCATGAACCCGTCGCCCTGGCTTTTCACCACGTGCCCGGAGCGCTCTTGAGCCAGTTTGTGTACCAGCTTGTCGTGTGCGGCGATCAGTTTCACCCAAGCCCGGTCACCGATGCGCTCGTTGAGAGCCGTCGACTCCTCGATGTCGGAGAACAGAATCACCACCCGGCCATCCGGGGTCACCTTGGCCAAGTCCGGCCGCTCGACCTCCGCCCAATCGGCAAGGTCTTCGATCGAACTGCGCACCACCGCGCCGAAGCCTTCTTTGCGGACCAGGTTGGCGGTGTTCCACACCGTCTTGACCGCTTCACGCCCGCCGGAGAGCAGCCGGTTGCGGGTGTCGGATCGCTGCCGCAGTTCCTCGACCTCTTGACGGGCGCCGACGAGGAGCCGCCACAGCACCACCAGTCCACCGGCCTCGACGACAGCAAGCCCGGCCAGGACGTAAACGGTGATGTGCATGGCGTCTCCCATGGCAGACATCCTGTCAATACGGCGCTGGCCTGCCCTTGTCGGGCCGATGGGCGATGTTTAGGGTTGAATTCGGCCGCCGCGGGGAAGCAAATCTATAAGCGCCGATTTGGTGACTGTCGTGTAGACCGTCCTGGAGGTGGGGTTTGGCCGACGGCGAGCGTAACGCCTCAGATGTATTTGTCATCTTCGGAATCATCGGAGATCTCGCCCGCAAGATGACATTTCGAGCGTTGTACCGGCTGGAAAGCCGCAAGCTGCTGGACTGCCCGATCGTAGGCGTAGCTAGCGATGACCTGTCCGTCGAGCAGGTCGTCGAGCTGGGTCGGGAGGCCATTGCCGAGGCTGAAGAGACGATCGACGACGCGACCTTCGACCGCCTCGCCGGTCGGTTTTCCTACCTGTCGGGCGACGTCACCGACAGTGAGCTTTACGAGCGGTTGGCCAAACAGATCGGCTCCTGCGACCGGCCGCTGTACTACCTCGAGATGCCACCGGCCTTGTTCGCCCCGATCGTGGAAAGCCTCGACAAGGCCGGGCTGCTGGAGGGCTCGCGGGTCGCGGTGGAGAAGCCGTTCGGCCACGATCTAGAGTCCGCCCGCGAACTCAAGGCCCGGATGCGTGCGGTACTCAGCGAAGACCAGATCCTGCTGGTGGATCATTTCCTGGGCAAGCAGCCCGTCATCGAGATGGAATACCTGCGGTTCGCCAACCGGGCTCTGGCCAAATTGTGGGATCGCGACACCATTTCGGCCATCCACATCACCATGGCGGAGAACTTCGGTGTGGACGACCGGGGCAAGTTCTACGACGCGGTCGGGACCCTGCGCGACGTCGTCCAGAACCATCTGCTTCAAGTGCTGGCCCTGGTTGCCATGGAGCCGCCGGTCGGACCCAGCGCCGACGATCTCAACGACAAGAAGACCGAAGTCTTCCGCTCCATGCCGGCGCTGCACCCCAAGCACTGCGTGCGCGGCCAGTACCGCGGCTACACCGACGTCGAAGGGGTGGCAAAGGATTCTCAGACGGAGACCTTCGTCGCGTTGCGAGCCGAGATCGACAACTGGCGTTGGGCCGGGGTGCCGATTTACCTCCGGGCGGGCAAGGCATTACCCGAGAAGGTCACCGAGGTGCGCCTCTTCCTGCATCGCGTACCGGCCTTGTCCTTCCTGCCCGAGCGGCGACCGGCCAGCCCAAACCAAATCGTCATCCGCATCGACCCCGACCCGGGGATGCGTCTGCAGATGTCGGCCCAGCTCGGCGACTCGTGGGAAGACATCCACCTGGATTCCTGCTTCGCCGAGGACCTCGGTGAGCCGTTGCGGCCCTATGAACAACTTTTCCACGCCGGGTTAACCGGCGATCACCAGCTTTTCGCCCGAGAAGACAGCGTCGAGCAGACCTGGCGAATACTGCAGCCGCTACTTGACGAGCCCAGTGAGATTCACCCATACGACCGGGGCACGTGGGGGCCGGAAGCCGCAAAGGAGCTGCTGCCGAGTCACCTCTGTTGGCAAGAACCGTGGATGCCGCGGACCGCGAAAAAGACTGACTGAAGGAGCCGGGAGTATGCAGCTAGGGATGATCGGGCTGGGCCGGATGGGCGCGAACATCGCGCGCCGCGTGGTCGACGACGGACATGAGTGCGTCGTCTACGACCACAATCCGGACGCGATCAAGGCGATGGAGGGCGAACAGAACATCACCGGCGCGCACTCGCTGGAAGAGCTGCGGGACAAGCTCAGTGCCCCACGGGTGGTCTGGGTGATGGTGCCGGCGGGGACCATCACCACCGGGGTGATCGACGAACTGGCCAAGACGCTGGAGTCCGGCGACATCGTCATCGACGGCGGCAACACCTACTACCGCGACGACATCAAGCACGCAAAGACTCTGTCGGACAACGGAATTCACCTTCTTGACTGCGGCACCAGCGGCGGCGTGTGGGGCCGGGAGCGCGGCTACTGCCTGATGATCGGCGGGGACGCCGAAGCGGTGGCCCAGGCCGAGCCCATCTTCGCCTCGGTGGCGCCCGGCGTGGACGCGGCACCGCGGACACCCGGCCGGGACGGCGAAGTGTCGCAGGCGGAGAAGGGGTACTTGCACTGCGGACAGTCCGGGGCGGGTCACTTCGTCAAGATGATTCACAACGGCATCGAGTACGGCATGATGGCCTCGCTGGCGGAGGGACTGAATATCCTGCGCAACGCCGACATCGGCACCCGCATCCAACAGGGCGACGCCGAAACCGCGCCGCTGACCTACCCCGAGTGCTACCAGTACAACTTCGACATTCCCGACGTCGCCGAGGTGTGGCGCCGCGGCAGCGTCATCGGTTCCTGGTTGCTGGATCTGACCGCCAGCGCGCTGCACGAATCCCCGGACCTGAAGGAGTTCTCCGGGCGGGTCTCCGACTCCGGCGAGGGCCGGTGGACCTCCATCGCGGCGATCGACGAGGGCGTGCCGTCGCCGGTGCTCACCACCGCGTTGCAGTCCCGTTTTGCCTCACGAGACCTCGACGACTTCGCCAACAAGGCGTTGTCGGCGATGCGTAAGCAGTTCGGCGGACACGCGGAGAAGCCCGCTAACTGATCCGTCTGACGAAGTCCACGACGACGTCGCTGAACGCATCGTTGTCGTCACCGGCCGCGGTATGCCCGGCGTTGGACAACTCGGCGAATTCCGCGCCGGGCACCTTGGCCAGGAAGTCCTGCACGCCTTCGGGGCTGACTACGTCGGACAGCTTGCCGCGGATCAGCAGGATGGGAATCTTCAGGTTGACAGCGGCCTGCTCGAATCTTTCCGTGCGCAGGTCGGGATCGTCGTCGGGCTTGCTCATCATCGCCGGGTCCCAGTGCCAGTACCAGCGTCCGTCGCGCAGGCGCAGATTCTTCTTCAAGCCCTCGGGGCTGCGCGGCTTGGTGCGGTGCGGCAAGTACGCGGCGACGGCGTCGGCGGCCTCTTCCAGCGAGCCGAATCCGTGCAGACCGCTGAACATGAAGTCACGGATGCGCGCGCTGCCGTCCTTTTCGTAGCGGGGTACCACGTCGACCAGCACCAGGCCGGTGACCCGCTGTGGGCCGGCGCTTTCGGCGGCCAGGATGCCGGTCAGTCCACCCATGCTGGCGCCGATCAGCACGACCGGACGACCGATCGCCTCCTGGACGTGCAACACGTCGTCGGTCAACTTCTCGATGGCGTAGTCCGCGTTGGGTGCGCGGTCGCTGTCGCCGTGGCCGCGGGTGTCGAGCGCGACGACGTGGTAGCCGCCGTCGGCGAGGATCTGCCCGGTGGCCTTCCAGGAGAATCGATTCTGGCCGCCGCCGTGCAGCATCAAGATGGTCGGCCCGGTTCCGGTGCCGCGGTTCCACTCGTCGGCGACCAGCGTGAGGGCGTCGGCACCGGAAAACTCGACCGTCTGGGGGCTGCTGCTCACGGTGCTCACGCGCGTCTCCTCGGCTGACTCCCAACCGACGTTACCTAGGTCGGCTATCGACTTGCGCGGTGGGTCCGATGAGTTCTGGCAAGCACGGAGGTCTATCCCTGCGAGACCCTGTTGACCAACGTTTAGGAGACGGCCATGCCATCGATCACGCCCTCGCTGTGGTTCGACGACAACTTGGAGCAAGCGGCGGAGTTCTACACGTCGGTGTTTCCCAACTCGAAGATCGAGAATCTCGCCCGTGCCACCGAAGCGGGGCCGGGCGAGCCCGGTGCGGTGCTGTTTGGCACCTTTGTGCTGGACGGCACCCGCTTCATCGGGATCAACGGCGGGCCGGTGTTCTCCTTCGATGAGGCGGTGTCTTTCACGGTGCACTGCAAAGACCAGGAAGAAGTGGACTACTACTGGGACCGGTTGACCGCCGACGGCGGTGAAGAGTCGCAGTGCGGCTGGTTGAAGGACCGGTTCGGCCTGAGTTGGCAGATCGTGCCCGACCGGCTCTATGAGTTGGTCGGCGACCCGGACCCGGCCCGGGCCGCGGCGGCCACCCAGGCGATGCACGGCATGCGCAAGATCGTCATCGCCGACCTGGAGAAGGCGGCCGCCAACGCCTGATCAGGCGATCGCTTCGGGCAACACCCGCAGCGGGCGGAATTCCACCCGGGAATCCGATGTGGTGATGCCCCGCGCCTCCATTTGACCCAGCGGCAACCCGCCGAGCAAGCCCGGATTCGCTGCCGAGCCCAGGGTGTCGGCGGCGACGGCGCTCACGGCAGTACCGGACAGCGGCGCCGCGGCGGCGGTCGTCATGGCCGGGGCGGCGCCGGCCCAGGCTTGCGGCACGGACAGCGTTCCGACCGACGCCGCCTTGCCCAGGCCCGCCGAAACCGCGCCGGCGACACTGGCAGGGGCGCTCAGCGCGTGGGCGGCGGCCTGCCCCGCGGCGGCGGCGGCCTGGCTGGCGACCGCGGCGGCCGCAGGGAACAGGCCCTTGATGGTCGACATCATCGACATGCCCAACCCGGCCAGCGATGTGGAGGCGAAGAACGGGGTGCCGAAGATGCTCATCACGGTGTTCAAGTCCTGGATCCAGGCCGGAAGCACGGACTGGGTGATCGGGTCGACGATGCCGGCCAGCGCGCCGGGCACCGCGGAGGTGAGCTGGTTGAGCGCGTTGATGATCTCGGTCGCCGCGCAATTGCCGGCGGTTTGGGCCAGCGTCGCGGCCTGGGTGAGCAAGCCGGCCGGGCTGACCGGTGGGGGTGGCTCGGTGAACGGGGTCAATGCGGTGGCGGCCGCGGAGCTGGCCGCGTAGCCGTACATCGCTGTGGCGTCCTGGGCCCACATCTCGCCGTATTGCGCTTCGGTGGCCGCGATCGCCGGGGTGTTCTGGCCCAGCACGTTTGTCGCGACCAGCGCGCCCAGCTGGGTGCGGTTGGCCGCGACCAGGGCCGGGGGAACGGTCATCGCGTAGGCCGCCTCGTAAGCCGAGGCGGCCGCCTTGGCCTGGCCGGCCGCCTGCTCGGCCTGCTCGGCGGTAGCGCTCAGCCATGCGGCGTAGGGGAGTGCGGCGGCTGTCATCGCCGCCGCGGACGGTCCCAGCCACGGGCCGGCGATCAGCCCGGAGATGACCGAATGAAAGGAGAGGGCGGTGGAGTTGAGGTCGACGGCCAGCGCGTCCCACGCGGCCGCGGCGGTCAGCATCGAGCCGGCGCCGGGGCCGGCGTACATGCGTGCGGAGTTGACTTCTGGTGGCATCGCCGCAAAACTCATCGTCCCTGGTCCTCCCTTTAATGTCCCTGGGAAATAGTTTGGGGCGGCGACGGATGGAAGTCTGTCGACCGAGCGGCTACACCGGCGGATGAATGACGTGTCCCCCGATCGACGGTCTTCTTGTCCCCCGATCCGACGGTTACGTTGGATTTGGCGGACCCGAGGCGGTAGAAGGAGTGAAGATGTCGCAACCAGGCTGGATCGACGTGAAGGGCCCGAACGGGGATCTGAAGGCCCTCACCTGGGGTCCCGCCGATGCGCCAATTGCGTTGTGTCTGCACGGTTTTCCCGACACCGCATATGGGTGGCGCAAGGTCGCGCCGCGGCTGGTCGACGCCGGTTGGCGGGTGGTAGCGCCGTTCATGCGCGGGTATGCGCCGTCGGCGATCCCGGTCGACGGCAGCTATCACATCGGGGCACTGATGGACGACGCCCTGCGGGTGCGCGCGGCCGCCGGAGGCACCGAGCAGGACGTGGTGATCGGTCACGACTGGGGAGCCATCTCCGGTACCGGTCTGGCGGCCATGCCGGACAGCCCGTTCGCCAGGGCGGTCATCATGTCGGTGCCACCGGCGGCGGCCTTCCGGCCGCTGGGCCGGGTGCCGGACCGGGGCCGGCTGGCCCGTGAGCTACCGCGTCAGATGGTGCGAAGCTGGTACATCAGCTACTTCCAGTTGCCTTGGCTGCCGGAGCGGTCCGCGGCGTGGGTGGTACCGCGGTTGTGGCGGCAGTGGTCGCCGGGCTATCACGCCGACGAAGATCTGCGCCACGTCGATGCGGCGATCGGCACCGCCGAGAGTTGGCGGGCGGCGTTGGGCCCGTATCGCGCGACGATCCGCAACACCCGTCCGCCGCAGCAGTACGCCGAACTGCACCGGATGTGGACCGAGGCGCCCAAGCTGCCCACCCTCTACCTGCATGGGTACGACGATGGTTGCGCCACACCGGCATTCACTCACTGGACGCAGCGGGTACTGCCCGCCGGCAGCGAGGTGGCCATAGTCTCCCAAGCCGGGCACTTCCTGCAGCTGGAACAGCCGGACCGGGTCGCCGATCTGGTGCTGGAGTTCATCGGATCGCCCGGCTAGCGCGTGGCGATGACTTGCGGGCGCCCGATGGCTGCCGTCGATGCGCAGTTCTTCTGGATGTCGGCCAAGATCCCCAACGACCAATTCCTGCTGTACGCCTTCGACGGGCAACCGTCCGACCTCGACGCGGCTCTGCACCGGACCTGCCAGCGGGCCTGGGCGTGCCCGGAACTGAATATGCGGGTCGACGACGGGTGCGGGTGGACCTATCCGCGGTGGGTGCCGGCGGCGGCGCATCGCGGGCAGATCCTTCGCCATGAGTTGGCGGACGCCAGTTGGCAGGGTTGTCTGGCGGCTGTGGTCACCCTGGCCGATCACCAGCTCGACCTCCGCGAAATCCCTTGGCAATTGCATGTATTCACTCCGGTATATGGGATTGCGGGCGTCGACGGACCGGGCACGGTGGCCGTGCTGCAACTTCCGCATGCGCTGGGTGACGGCGCGCGGGCCTCGGCCATGGCGGCTTGGCTTTTCGGTCGGGAGGCGGGTGTGCCGCGGGTGAGGCGGCGATCGGGTTTCCTGCCGACGCGTGCCATTGCCGCGGCCCATGCCCATCGGCAATTGGTCCGCGACATCGACGCCGGCGTGCTCGCGACTGGAGTGGGGGCGCGGCCGCTACTGGCGATCAATTCCCGGCCCGAAGGTGTGCGATCGGTGCGGACCCTGGTGCGGCGGCGCTCCGAGCTGCCGGGCCCAACGGTGACGGTCGGGGCCCTGGCGGCGGTGTCCACCGCGTTGTGGCGGCTGCTCGGTGCCGGCGCCGAAACGTTGGGTGCCGAGGTGCCGATGGCCAAACCTGGTGTGCCGGAAGCGCATAACCACTTCGGCAACGTCGCCGTCGGACTGTATCCACGGCTGAACTTCGCCGAAAGGGTGCAGCGCATCACCGCCGACCTTGCCAACGGGCGTCGGCGTATGGCCCATCGCGCCGCGCGCTGCGGTGATCGAGCATTCGCAGCGGTGCCCGCGCCGTTGCTGCGTTGGGGCGTGGGGAAGTTCGATCCGGGCGTCCGGCCCACGCAGGTGGCCGGTAACACCGTGGTGTCCAGTGTCAACCGCGGAGCGGCCGATCTGCGTTTCGACGGTGCGCCGGTAGTGCTGACAGCGGGCTACCCCGCGCTGTCGCCGGTGATGGGCCTGACCCACGGCGTGCATGGCATCGGCGATACCGTCGCGATCAGCGTGCACGCGGCGGCATCGGCCGTCAGCGATATCGACACCTACATCGATCTGTTGGACGCCGCGCTCAACGAATGTTAGTGCCCCTCACCGGCTCTCGCCGCCTCTTCACGCGTCAGTCCGATCGCCAGGATCAGCTCCTCGTGCAGTTCGAACCACACGGTGTGATAGGAGTCGATCAACGGTCTGGTGAGCCACGCGAGATCACCGGCGTTCACTTTCTCTAGTGCCGCATCGAGTTTCGTCGCGTATCCGCCCAGGCGCGGCAGTTCGACAGCCCCGGACGCCACCAGGGGTAACACGCGCCGGTGCACGTCGTCCAGTCGCGCCAGGACTGCGGCGTCGTACTCGGCGTCGTCGTGGGTGTTGGGCTGCCCGCCCGGGCCGCCCTTGAGTTGCCAGTCGGTGATCAGCGCCTTGAAATCCTGATTGACTGCACTGAAGCGGTGGTAGACATCGGTCATCACGGTCGCGTCGATGCCCGCACGCTCCGCTGCGAGCAATGCGTTGAGCCGGGCGCGACCGTCCGGGCTGATCCGCAACATGTTGTCTCCGACCAGCAGGCCGGTCGCGGTGAGCTCTTGGACCGCCTGGCGTACCTCGGCCTCCGGTGCCCCGGAGGGCGCCAACGTCTGCGCCAGGTCTGCGAGGCCCACCCGGCCTTTCAGCCGAACTGCCTGCAGTACGCTCAGCTCTGTCACGGAACCGATTGCAGCCGAAGCGCATTGAGCATGCTGATCAGGGGAGCGGCCGACACGACGTCGGTGTGGCCGGCCTTCATGGCCGCGGTCACCGCGGCGTCGGAGGGATCTTCCAGCTTGGGGTAGTCGCCGTCGGGGTGGGCCCGCAAAGGGCTGATGCGCAATGCGATGTCGGCCAGTTCTTGCAGTTCGGGCGTGTCGCTCTCCGACCAGGCGCACGGCGTCAAATCGCCTTGGCGCACTTCGCCTTCGTAGCCGTCGACGGTGATGAGCTTTCCGGCCAGGTCGGCCGCAACTCCGTGCCCACAACCGACCACGGCCACCCGCCCGAGTTCCCGGCTCACTACCGCCGCGTGGCTGGCCGCGCCGCCGACCTCGGTGACGATGCCCTGTGCGGCCAGCATGCCCAGCACGTCTTCAGGTCGGGTGTGGTCGCGCACCAGGATGACCCGTTCTCCCCGATCAACGGCGGCCAGCGCTTCGTCGACATCGGTGTAGGCGGTTCCGGTTGCCACCCCGGGACAGGCCGGCATCCCCCGGGCCAACAACGGTGCGGCCAAACGTTTTTCGGGCTGCAAGCAGGGCTGGAGGACGGCTTCGACGTGTGTTGGGCTTACGCGGCGCAGCGTTTCGGCGTCGTCGATCAGGCCTTCGCGGCGCAGTTGTAGCGCCAAGCGCACCGCGGCTTGCGCCGACCGCTCGGCCGCCCGGGTCTGCAACAGCCAGAGTCGGCCGTCTTCGACGGTGAACTCGATCTCCTGGACGTCGCCGACGAGTCGTTCGAGGCTGCGGGCGGCGTCCATCAGTTCGTCGTAGACTCCCGGCTGCTCATCGCGCAGCGCGGTGATCGGCTCCACGTCGACCAAGCCCGAAACCACGTCGTCGCCCTGGCCTCCGGGCAGCCACTCACCGAACGGTTCGTCAGCACCCGAGATCGGGTTGCGCGAAGACAGCACGCCCGCGCCGGACTTCTCGGTGTGGTTGCCGAACACCATGGCCTGCACCACGACCGCCGTGCCGCCCCGATCGTCGAGCCCGTAATGAGCGCGGTAAGCGACCGCGCGGGGCGAATTCCACGAGGAGAACACCGCCTCGATCGCCGAGCGCAGTTGGTCGTACGGCTCAGCGGGCACTGGTCCGCCGACGATCCGCTGGTACATGCGGATGAACCGTTGCCTGGTGTCCCGGGCGAAGTCGCCGGGGTGGGTCTCGGCCAGCGCCTGTTCGACGGCGTCGTTGATACCGAGGTCAAGGATGGTGTCCATCATGCCGGGCATCGACTGGGTCGCGCCGGAACGGACGCTGACGAGCAGGGGGCGGGGCCCGTGACCGAAGGTGCGTGATGTTTGGTCTTCCAGCCAGCTCAACCGGTCTCGTACGTCGTTCCAGATCGCGTCGATCGTCTCGCCGGGATCGGCGAGGTAGCGGCCGCCCACGTCGGTGGTGATGCAAAATGCGGGTGGCACCGGCAGATTGTGTCTGCGCATCATGTCGATGCCGTGGCCCTTGTTGCCGAGGATCTCGCGCGGCAGCTGTACCTGGCCGTCCAGCAACACGACGGTGTCATGCGGGAAGTTTGGGAGGGACGCGCGGCCTCGCGCGGTGCGAGCCATTTGCACCCCCTCTGAGTTGAGCAGTCCTGATGCTGGTCGGGCAAACGCAGAACGCCGCAATGTTCCCATACGGATCAGCGGAGTCAGCGGCTCGCCGGTCCTGTTTTGAGCGGTACCCAATGATCTAGTTTTGAACGTATGACTCCGTATGACGTCGCATTGCTGATCCTGCGGCTGGTGCTGGGCCTGACACTCGCCGCGCATGGCCTCAACAAATTCTTCGGCGGCGGTCGGATACCGGGGACCGCGCGCTGGTTCGAAAGCATCGGGATGAAGCCGGGCAAGTTCCACGCCGCCGTCGCCGCGACCACCGAAACCGCTGCGGGGTTGGGGCTGGCGGCCGGGCTGCTCACCCCGATTCCGGCCGCGGGTTTCGTCTCCCTCATGCTGGTCGCCGCCTGGACCGTGCACCGCGCCAACGGATTCTTCATCGTCAAAGAGGGTTGGGAGTACAACCTCGTGCTGGCGGTGACCGCCGTCGTGGTGGCCACGCTGGGACCCGGCAAGCTCAGCCTGGATTATCTGATCTTCGGGAGAGACCTCTGGCTCAAAGACTGGGAGGGTCTGCTCCTCTCAGTGGGCCTCGGTCTGGCCGGCGCCCTGGGTCAGTTGCTCATCTTCTACCGCCCGCCCGCCAAACAAGCGAGCTAGCTGCTCGGCCCTATGGGTCATCTTCTGCCACCAGAAGTCTCTCGGGGTGGCGCCTCTCTGTGTCAATGGTGTGGTGGTTCGGTTATATGGTGGTTGTTAGCTGGCCCGGTTGAGTGACTTAGTCCGAAGCGTCGGTGTTGGGGTTTTAGCCGGCCGCGCGGGACTTCTGAGCCGCCCCCATGTGTCCCGCCGGGTCAGCCCTGAATCTGGGAGCTTCGCGCTGTAATTGGCGGTAGACAACGTCAGATAGGCGCCGTTTGAGGCAGCGCATGGCTTCTTTGCGGCTTTTTCCTTCCGAACGTTTGCGCAGGTAGTAGGTCTTGCCTGGGGATGGGCGCCGGATCTGGGTCAACGCCATGACGTGCAGGCAGTAGTTGAGCTGGCGGTCGCCTGCCCGGGATAGCCGGTGGCGGACCACATCGCCGGAGGAGGCTTCGATGGGAGCGGTGCCGGTGTAGCTGGCGAAGGCGGCCGCCGAGCGGAAACGGGTAATGTCTCCAACCCGCGCGAGGATTTTGCCTGCGGTGAGGGCTCCGATGCCTGCTAGTTGAGTCAGGTTGGTGCCGGTGGCGGTGACTGCGCCATCAATGTCATTGGTGGCTTTGGTGATCCGGCGATCGAGCTGACGCACCTCGCTGATCAGATCGAGCGCCAGGTTACGCAACGCTTTCGAGGCGGGGTGGCGAGGTCGAGCAGCGCGCAGGAGTCCAGCAGCCTGGTCTGCGGTCAGGTTGCGCCCGGCGCCGGCGAGAACCAGCTTTGTCAGTACGACGTGGAGTCGGTTGATGGTCTGAGTGCGAACCTTGACCAGGTCATCGCGATGCTCGACGATCGCACGCAGTGCCGTGGTCTCCGCGGTGTTCTGGGCGCTGTTGAGCGCGTGCGATGTGAGCGCCGCGATACCCACTGATAGTGCGTCGGCATTGTCATTTTTGCGGCCGTGGCCGCTCGACAGCAGCCGGACCCGTGCAGCGAGCTTGGCTGGCACGTCAAGGACCTCGATGCCCTCTGCGTGCAGCCGCGTGGTCAGCGGCGCCCCGAGACCAGGGGCTCCTTCGATAGCCCAGTCTGCGTGGGGCCATCGACGAGCAAAACGCCGCAGCGTCCGGTAACCATCGCGGCTAACTGGGACGCGAATGGTGGCCAAAGGAACCAAAGCGGCATCGACAGCGGCAGCGGTCCATGACCCCTTGTGAGGATCAACGGCAATCACTACCCGGCGGAGGTGAGTATTTGTCGTCACCGAAAGAGCACCAACCCTTCTTCATGAACTCAATTTGGAAGCAAGGAGGGCACACCAACTTTCGGCTACGCAGGCCTCTCTTCAGCCACTCCTTGCCTGAGGCGGTGGTGACCGGCCGGCAAGCCACCCCGGAGTCAGCCAGCAGGCGACAGTGGAAGGTCGAGCCTTGACCGGTCATCACCTAGGAATCATGGCTGCAGACCTGATTCCCTGCACGCATTAGACAAGTTGGTGGTAGGTGTTGGTGCGGGGTTGGCCGTGGTCCAGGTGTGGTGGGGGGATCCATTCGGTGTCGGCTCGGGTGTTGGTGCGGGTGGTGTAGCCCTGTTCGGCGAGGGGGTGGTGGCCGCCGCAGGCCAGGGTGAGTTGGTTGATGTCGGTGGTGCGGGTCTGCGCGTAGGGGATGACGTGGTGGACTTCGCAGTAGTAGCCGGTGACGTCGCAGCCTGGTGCGGTGCAGCCGCGGTCTTTGGCGTACAGCACGATGCGTTGGGCGGGGGAGGCGAGGCGTTTGGTGTGGTACAGCGCTAGGGCGTTGCCGCGGTCGAAGATGGCTAGGTAGTGGTGGGCGTGGCGGGACAGCCGGATGACGTCGGACATGGGCAGCAGGGTGCCCCCGCCGGTCAACGCTTTCCCCGCGGCTGCCTCTAACTCGCGCAGGGTGGTGGTGACGATGATGGAGGCCGGTAGTCCGTTGTGCTGGCCGAGATCGCCGCTGCACAGCAGCGCCCGACACGCCGCCAGCATCCCGTCGTGGTTGCGCTGGGCCGTCGAGCGCAGATCGTGCCGAACCGCCTCTTCCGACGGCGCCACCGCCACACACGGGGTGTCGTCGTCGGGGTTGCACATGCCCGGGGCGGCCAGCTTGGCCAGTACCGCTTCTAGGGTGGCGCGCGCTTCAGGGGTCAAATAGCCCGTCAGCCGCGACATGCCATCGACGTCCTGCTTACCCAGCGTGACCCCGCGCCGGCGGGCGCGGTCGTCGTCGGTGTAGTCGCCGTCCGGATGTAGGCAGTCCATCAGCCGTTCGGCGAGTTTGGCCAACTGGTCGGGCCGGTACTGACCGGCCAGCCGCGCCAGATGTTCCTCGGCCTTCTCTTGCGTCTCCACGTCCACGTGGGCGGGCAGGTGCTTGACGAAATCCCGGATCACCCGCACATGACCCTCACCAATCAGGCCGGCGCGCTGCCCGTGGGCGGTGGCGGTCAGCTGCGGCGCCAACGGTTCACCGGTCAAGGCGCGCCGTTCGCCCAGTTCTGCGGCCTCGGCCACGCGTCTGCTGGCTTCTCCGGGGGTAATACGTAGCCGCGCCGCCAACGCCTTGGGTAATCGGCCGCCCAGTTCTGCCTCGCTGGCCTGCTCGGCGAGCTGGTTGATCAACTGATGCCGCGCGGCCGGCAACCGGCGCACCACCTCTTCCTGCCGGGCCAGATACGTCAGCCGCTCCGGGGTCGTCAGCACGTCATACGTCAGGTCGAGCACACCAGTGACCGCCTCGCGCAACGCCTCATAGGCGGCGGCGATCTCCTCCCGCGTACTCGAACGCATGTTCGAATAGTATCGCCGACCACCGACAGGCAAGCCGCAGCTCCACCGAGCGATTCCTGTCGAATTCCTGGGTGAAACCTGGGAGTTTTACATAGCAAAGCAATCCAAGCCGTGATTGGTTTTACGATCCGCCCGTGATGTGCGTGACCGGCGGATTACGCCGGGCCGTTCGAGTGCTCAGAGCCGTTAGCGCGGCGGGATTGGAATGCCCATGATCATGGACTTCTCGTGGTTACCACCTGAGATCAACTCGGCGCGGATCTTCGGTGGCGCAGGCTCGAGTCCGTTGTTGCTGGCGGCTGCGGCGTGGGAAGGCCTGGCCCAGGACTTGCAAGCCTCGGCGTCGTCGTTCGACTCGGTGATCACGGGGCTGACCGGCGGTTCGTGGACCGGTCCGGCATCGACGGCGATGGCGGCCACCGCCGTCCCGTACGTGGGGTGGTTGAGCGCGGCGGCGAGCCAGGCGCAGTCGGCGGCCAGTCAGGCGCGAGCCGCGGCTATGGCTTTCGAAACCGCGTTGGCCGGCACGGTGCACCCCGCGGCGGTCACGGCCAACAGGATGTCGCTGGTGTCGCTCGTCGCGACCAACTTCCTGGGCCAGAACGCTCCGGCCATCGCCGCCAACGAATTCGACTACGTCGAGATGTGGGCGCAGGATGTGGCCGCGATGGTGGGCTATCACTCCGGCGCGACATCGGTTGCCGCGGCGCTGACGCCGTTCAGCGCGCCGCCGTTGAGTCTGTCGGGGTTGGCTACGGCGGTCTCCGGCGCGGTGAGCCCAGCCATTCAGAGCGTGACTTCGGTAGCTCCGGCCCTGGTATCACAGGTGCAGTCGCTGGCGTCGGCGGTGCCGGTGCAGTCGTTGGCGTCGGTCGCGCAGGTCGCGGCTTACCCGGCCAGCATGTTGATCTCGCCGTTGACCTCGTTGGCGCAGACCGCCAATGCGGGTACCGCGGGCCTGGCCAATGCGGGCGTGGCCGCCGCCGCGGACGTGCCGAACTTGGTGGGGCAGACCGCTCCTGCGGTGAACGGGATCGGCGGGGCCGGTGGCCTGGGTGGCATGTCGGCCGGACTCGGGCAGGCTCGGCTGGTGGGTGCGATGTCGGTGCCCCCTACCTGGGAGGGTTCCGTGCCCAAGGGAACGGCCAGTGTGGCCATGCAGGGACTGGGCGCCACGCCCACTCCCGTGGCACCAGCCGCGGCCCCGGCAGGCGGCATGCCAATGATGCCGATGCCGACGGGAATGGGCGGCGCCGGTGGCGGCATGCCCGGCGGAATGATGGGCCGCGGCGGTGGCGGCTCACACGTGGTGCAACAGCGGCCGAGCGTAATTCCGCGAACTGGGGTCGGTTAGGGGGTCACAGCGTGGAGGTGATGAGTCGAAGTATTCACGTTCTGGCACAACGAATTTGAAGTCTTTTGAAAGGAATCAGTAATGGCACGGTTTATGACCGACCCCCACGCGATGCGCGCAATGGCGGGTCGTTTCGAGACGCACGCGCAGACCGTTGAGGATGAGGCGCGTCGGATGTGGGCGTCGTCGCAGAACATTTCGGGTGCTGGCTGGAGTGGTCAGGCCTCGGCGACGTCGTTGGACACGATGGGGCAGATGAATCAGGCGTTTCGCAACATCGTGAACATGCTGCACGGGGTGCGCGACGGACTGGTCCGGGATGCGAACAACTATGAGCAGCAAGAGCAGGCCTCTCAGCAGATCTTGAGCAGCTAGAAGGGACAGCAGCGATGACGATCAATTACCAGTTCGGTGATGTCGATGCCCATGGCGCGTTGATTCGCGCGCAGGCGGCCAATCTGGAGGCCGAGCACCAGGCCATCGTTCGCGATGTGCTGGCTGCCGGTGATTTCTGGGGTGGCGCCGGTTCGGTGGCGTGCCAGGAGTTCATCACCCAGTTGGGTCGCAACTTCCAGGTGATCTACGAGCAGGCCAACTCCCACGGCCAGAAGGTCCAGTCCGCCGGCAGCAACATGGCGCAGACCGACAGCGCCGTCGGCTCCAGCTGGGCCTAGCTCAACGCGGCCTGGGTGAACCCTGCGGTGGAGCGGGCCGCCAGCACTTCGGCGGCGGCCCGCTCTCCGGAGCGGATGGCCCCGTCAATCCACCCACACATGGTGGTCGAGGTCTCGGTGCCGGCCCAGTGGATCCGTCCGCAGGGCGGCCGCAGCGACGGACCGTACTCGGTCAGCACACCGGTCGAGGCGTGACTGATCATCCCGCCGCCTGAGTAGCGTTCGATGGTCCAATTCTGCTCGTGATACTCCACGACCGCGTTCGCCTTTTCCCCGAAGCGGTCGACCAGTTCGCCGACGACGATCGCCTTTCTCGCGGCTTCGTCGAGTTTCGTCAGTTCCCGCGCGGCGGGTCCTTCGGTGATGGCACACATGATTCCGGGGTCTGCGGTGTCGGTACAGGCGTCGATCGTGATGGTGACCGGCGTGCCCGCCGCGGCGGACTGACCGGACAGCCCGTCGGCACGCCAGAAAGGCTCGTCGTAGACCACCGAGGTCTTGATCACCGCACCGCCGGGCATGCGTTGGTGCAGCAGTGACCGATCCGCCGGCAGCAAGGGTTGGTAGTCGATGGAGCCGGCGATGGCCATCGGGATGGCCACGATCACCCGCTCGGCGCGCACCGTCATGCCCTCGGACGCAACGGTGACGCCGTCAGCGTCTTGCGTGATGCGTCGGACCGGCTGCTGCAAATGCAGTGCCGCACCGAGTTGCGCGGCCATGGGACGGTAGATCGCACCCATGCCGCCGACCGGGCGGGCATCCTGTGACCCGCCTTTGCCGGTGATGCAGAAGCCGGGACCTCCGCCGGAGGCCATCTGCAAAAGCGCCCACAGCAACGACACTTCGGAGGCAGCGCAGGTGTACAGGCCACCCAGCGCCATGTCCAGCATGTCGCGGGCCGGCTTGGACATCACGTTGCCCTCTATCCACGCACCGAGACTGATCCGGTCCCACTCGGCGGCATCGGCTGCCTCCCAGGGGTTTTCGCGTGGAATGGTTTTGCACATCTTCTCGACGGCCAGCAGCGCGAGGCCCAGATTCGCGACCGCCCATGGACTCATCGTCCACGGCAGTTTCCCGCCGTAGCGATGTTTCTTGCCGTCCACGATCATCATCGCGTCGCCGTCGTTGTGCTGCTTGTATTCCGGCACGCCGAACTCGTGCATCAAGGCATAGATCCGATCCTGTCCGGGACCTATCCACGCGCCGCCACGGTCGATCCAGGCACCGTCGTCGCGGGTCAGGGTGTACGTGCGACCGCCGACTCTGTCGCGAGCTTCGAGGAGGGCCACCGAGCGGCCCGCTTGTTTGAGACGCAGTGCGGCGGTCAAGCCGGCGAATCCCGCTCCGACCACGCAGTAATCGACATCGGACACGCGTTGCTCCTCGTCTGACCCCGTGCTGCCCCAGCAGCAAGCTACACCTGTCGCGCGGTGTGCAGCATCCGGTTGGGTGATTTGATCGTTTGTTCAATCCGGTTGATTGGCGGGTCAATACAATTAGGGCGGTAGGTGCCGTGTGATGCCCAGATGAATCACCGCCCAAGCGTTATGGCGACTGCACCGAGTTAAACTCGGCCCGATTCGAGCCACCGACCTGCCGTCTCGCGGTCGGCCCCGGTGCACGTCTCGATCGTCGTGCAGCACATCAGCGCTGGTTGGCGAGCCCCTCAAGTCATTCGCGTCGGCTGGAATTCCGACGACCCGTTGCGTCGCTTGGCTCGCCGCAACCGAACAGCGCGACCACGCTGTTTAGACGGACAGTCGGTCAGGAAACCAAAACCGTAGGGACGCTGAGGAGGAGTATCCGGTGATCTTCACACAGCATTATCTGAGCTGCTTGTCACAGGCTTCCTACCTGATCGGCGACGAAAGCACCGGTCGCGCGGTCGTGGTTGACCCCCGCCGAGATATCGACATCTATCTGCAAGAAGCAGCAGAACACGGGCTGCGCATCGAACGGGTCATCGAGACCCACATTCACGCCGACTTCCTCAGCGGTCATCTGGAACTGGCGGAAGCCACCGACGCGGTGATCTCGTTCGGCGCAGACGCCGATGTCGAATTCGCGATCGAGCCGTTGCACGATGGTCAGCGAATCTCGTTGGGCGAAGTGACGTTCGAGATCTTGTCGACGCCGGGGCACACTCCCGAGTCGATCTGCATCGTGGTCTACGAGCATCCTGGCGACGAAGTTCCCTACGGAGTTCTCACCGGTGACACACTGTTCGTCGGTGACGTCGGACGCCCTGACCTCTGCTCCTCATCGGGCATATCGGCTGACGAGCTGGCTCGATCGCTGTATCACTCGTTGCATGACAAGTTGCTGAAATTGCCTGATGCAACACGGGTTTTCCCCGCGCATGGCGCCGGCTCTTCCTGCGGCAAGCAATTGTCGAGCGAGACCAGTTCGACCGTTGGTGAGCAGAGGGAGAAGAATTACGCGTTGCAGAAGTCAGACGTCGACGCATTCGTTGCCGCGGTGACCGAAGGCCAATCGGTGCAGCCGCCGTACTTCGAATACGCATCGACGCGCAACACGGAGGCGCACCCACTCCTCGACGACGATGCCCCGCCCTTACTCGACGTCGATGACGTGTTGCAGCGCGCCGAGGAAGGCGCCGTACTGCTGGACACTCGGGGACCGGGAGACTACGCCTACGGCCATCTGCGGGGTGCGGTCAACACCAGCTTGCAAGGACGCTTCGCCGAATGGGCCGGCAATGTGCTCGAACCGGACCGCGACATCGTCCTGGTCGGTGACCCGGTGTCCGCCCGCGAGTCCAAGATCCGGCTGTCCCGGGTCGGCTTCGACCGCGTCGTCGGACAACTGCGGAACCTGGCAGACGTTGTGGTGCAGAGGAAAGACCTCGTACAGACCGCTTCCCGGTTGAGCGTTCATCAGTTGGCCGGCCTACGGGACGTCGAACCTCGGCTGCAGATCGTCGATGTGCGCGGACTCGGGGAGGTGGAGGACGGCGTGATACCCGGTGCGCGGACCATCCCGTTACCGGCCCTGACGCAGTCGCTCTCCGATATCGACGCGGCGGCTCCTGTTGTCGTCTACTGCGCCAGCGGTACCCGTTCTATGGTCGCCGCCAGCGTCTTACGAGCGTCTGGGTTCGAAGACGTCTCCGACCTGCTGGGCGGCTATGGCGCCTGGGAGGACGCCAAGCTGCCGACAACAGGTGGCGAACAAGCACAACACCTCGCCGAGACAGAAGGTCATCCGATCGACTAAGCTTCCGGAGCCGGGTGAACGGTGTCCACCTCGGAAATGCGGAAAGCGTTGCCGGTCACAATGATTGGATCAGGTAAAGGGCTGCTGTGGCGATCGCACTGACACCCAGCAGCGTCCGCAGTGCGCGCTCGGGTAGTCGCGGCTGCAAAGACGCACCCACGTAGCCGCCGAGCAAACCCCCGACACCCGCGGCGACTCCGATGGTCCAGTCCGGCGCAATGTCGAGTGTGGGGTTCGCCGCGATCAGCGCGGTGTAAGTCGCGGCACCGGCCACCGAGGTAACGAAAGTCGATGTCAAGGCGGCCGGCGCCACCAGGCGCACGTCCATGCCCCTGCCGACCAGGATCGGACTCAGCAGTGAGCCGCCGCCGATTCCATAGATGCCGCCTATCAGCCCGACGCCGAGAGCGAGTAAGCCGATTGCTTCCCTTGACAATGGCTGGGCGTGAGACAGCCCGCCGGACAGGGGTTTCCATCCGCGCCGGCAGAGCCAAAGCCCCAACGGCAGCAGTAGTGCGGCGGCGAACAGGCGAAACACCCGAGGCCCCGGTAACAGCAGCACGCGAACCAGCGCGCCGACCACGACGCCTGGCACCGTGCCGGCCAGCAGCAGCCCGGTCAACGGGCTACGAAGCGGTGCGCGACGCCGATAGCGGGCCAACGCGCCGGGCACGGACAAGACGTTGAACAGCAGGTTCGTCGGAGTCACCGAGGGGCTGGGCACCTGCAGAACACTGAACTGAATAGGCAGCAGAAAGACGGCCCCCGAGACGCCGACCGGTGCCGTGATGACCGCTACGGCCAATCCACTGATGAGACTAACGACGACAGGCGCAACACCGGACACCAAAGGCACTATCGAGCAGTGGGTGGTCGACCGCCACCCTTTCGCTCAAGCGGTTCATGCGTACAGTGCGGCTGCGTAGTCTGCGGCTTATGCGCATCCACGAAGTACGAGCACGGCGCAGCGCCGACGACTTTCCGCGCACTGAACACCTGGCATGGAAGATCGCCGAGGTCGCCGCCGATCCGGTGCCGGTGCCGCCCGAGACCGAGTCGATGATCATCAACCGCATCATCGACGACGCCGCGGTTGCCGCGGCCGCCGTCCTGCGCCGCCCGGTAGCCGTCGCGCGTGCGCAGGCGCTTGCCCACCCCTACGGCAATCGGGGTGCCACGGTGTTCGGTGTCTCCGGCGACTACGCACCGGAATGGGCGGCGTGGGCCAACGGCGTCGCGGTACGCGAGTTGGATTTCCACGACACCTTCCTGGCCGCCGACTATTCCCACCCCGGCGACAACATCCCCCCTCTGGTGGCCGTTGCCCAGCACCTCGGTGTGAGCGGCGCGGACCTGATCCGAGGCCTGGCAACCGCTTACGAAATACAGATCGACTTGGTCAAGGGAATCTGCTTGCACGAGCACAGAATTGACCACATCGCCCACCTAGGTCCGGCGGTGGCGGCCGGCCTGGGTGCCATGCTGCGACTGGGCCAGGAGACGATCTATTCGGCGATCGGTCAGGCGCTGCACCTGACGACGGCCACCCGGCAGTCCCGCAAGGGGCTAATCTCCAGCTGGAAGGCGTTCGCGCCCGCCTGGGCCGGCAAGGTCGCCATCGAGGCGGTCGATCGTGCCATGCGCGGTGAAGGTGCGCCCGCGCCCATCTGGGAAGGCGAGGACGGAGTGATCGCCTGGCTGCTGGCCGGCCCCGGCCACACCTACCGCGTGCCGTTGCCCGAACCGGGCGAACCCAAACGCGCCATCCTGGACAGCTACACCAAGGAGCATTCGGCGGAATACCAGAGCCAGGCCCTTATCGACCTGGCCCGACGGATGCGCGAGCGGATCGGTGACCTGAACCAGATCGAAACGATCGTGCTGCACACCAGCCATCACACGCACTACGTCATCGGCACCGGATCCAACGATCCGCAGAAGTTCGACCCCGACGCATCCCGAGAGACGCTGGACCACTCGGTGATGTACATCTTCGCGGTCGCGCTGCAGGACGGCTGCTGGCACCACGAACGCTCTTACACCGCCGAGCGGGCACATCGCCCCGACACAGTCGCGTTGTGGCACAACATCTCAACCCGGGAAGACCCCGAGTGGACCCGGCGCTACCACTCCAGCGATCCCGCCGAGAAGGCGTTCGGCGCCCGCGCGGAGGTCACCCTGAAAGGGGGTGCGGTGATCGTCGACGAGCTGGCAGTGGCCGATGCTCACCCGTTGGGCGCCAAGCCTTTTCGGCGCGAGCAGTACCTGGCCAAGTTCGCCGAACTGGCCGACGGTGTGCTCGGCGACACCGAACAGCGGCGATTTCTGTCGGTGGTTGAGGGCCTCGCGGGCATGGCTGCGGGCACACTGGGCGCGTTGAACCCGATCGTCGATCCGCTGGTGCTCGCCAAGTCGCCGCCGATTCCGCGCGGTATCTTCCGGTGAGGGAAGATACGGTGAGTCAACGGGTTTCGGGCGGATCGGCGTCCCAGGTGCTCGGCATCATCGGCATGTGGGGTCCGTCGTCGAACCCGTTGCCGGTCAATGTCTTCAGGCCCGACGCGGTGCCAGTCTTTCGCGAGACGCCGACGAAGCCCGAAGAAACATGGTCCCCGTCGTCGTCCGAGTCTGGCTCCAGGTCTGCGTACTCGTAGCCGCGACCGAGTTTGTTGGCCTTGGCCTTTCGGCGCCGATCGACTCGCGGCTGCTCGCGGGGCGTCGCTGCAACCGCCGGCACCTCCGCAGTGTCGGGCTCCGGTGCTTTCTTGCGGGCGTCGGTTCCCGCGGCGCTCTTGGCGGTCAGATCCAAGTCGCCGACCAGGTAGCCGAAGCTCTCCATCCCCACCGGCAATCCGGAGCCGGTGACCGGCGGCGGTGCGGCGGTCGGCGGCGGGGGCGGTGCGGGCGCCGGTGCGGAAGCGCTCGCCGGGGCGGGAGCGGGTGCCGGTGCCGTCGTCGTCGGGATACCGGGGGCAAGGGCGACGAGGGGCGGCGCGGCGGGCGGCGGGGCGGGGAATGGCGCTGGCGGCATGGGCGCCAGCATTGCCAGGCCCTTGATGCCGATCGGCGCCAGCACCACACCGGCCGCCAATGGCACCAGGGGGGAAGTCAGCAGGGGAACCAGCACCGTGAGTAGCACCGCGGTCTGCTCGAGCAACGTCTTCAGCAGCGCAATGGTGTCGGTGATGACCGTGCCGATGACTTCGACCGTGGTGAACAAAATGGTGAGACCGATGGTCGCAGGATCGCCCGAAGCAAACGCCGCGGTGAGATCCAAAGCGACGAAAGCGAACATCTGCGACAGCAGGGCGGCATAGGTGCCGAAGTCCATCGGATAGCCCAGAGCGAAGGCGATGTTGAATGGACTCAGGTAACTCAGCGGATTACCGAGGATCACCAAGTAGGGGTCGAATCCAGAAAACAGCGCTTGGAAATACGGCAGCTCGGAAAGCGCATTGATCAACGGCTGAATGTAGTTGTCGTAGAAGTCCAGATAGCCCAGATCCTGCAGCCATTGCAGGAATTCGTTCTGCCGGTCGGGAGGTAACTCCGTCGCCTCGGCGGCGGCGACCTGCTGCGCATTGGCTTTCACGATTTCCGGCGCCGGGAAGGTCTGCGGCGAGGAGGCCAGGGCCGCGGTCGAGACCGCCTGATACGTGCTCATCACGGTGGCGGCCTGAATCCACATCCGCACATAGTCGGCCTCGTTGAGCGCGATGGGGATGGTGTTGATGCCGAAGAAGTTGGTCGCGACCAACACCGCGTGCGTGGCGTGATTGGCGGCCAACTCCGCCAGCGTCGGCATCGCGGCCAGGGCAGTGGTGTAGGCGGCGGCCGTAACCTCCTGCTGCGCGGCCATCGCCGCGCTGTCAGCACTGGCTTGGGTCAGCCACGCCAGGTACGGCGTGTGGGCGGCGACGTATGCCGTCGCGGTCGGACCGGCCCACGTGCCGGCCTGCACCGCGGCCAACACCGCGGTCAATTCGTGCGCGGTCTCGGCATACTCAACGCTGAGCGAATGCCACGCCGCCGCGGCGGCCAGCAACGGACCCGGACCGGCCCCGCTGCTCAGCAACGCTGAGTGCACTTCCGGTGGTGATGCGATCCAAAAAGGGGTGGCGGCGGGGCCGCTCGATACGACAGGCAGCGTCATGGCGGACTAGCTCTCTCGGGGTGCACCGCCCCGGGGTAGCAGGACGCTATGACGCGAGTCTCCTGGCTCTCGGATCGCCGCTCGCCTCGCCTTCCAGCCAAATGGCCGTGGCTTATGAGGGTCGCTCCCCGAATACAGTGGCGGGACCGCGCCGGCTTTGCACCGGCTTCCTACGTCGTCATAGCCTTACGGGCCATATTGTCGCACGCCCGCCGCCAAGAAATGGCGTTAAAGCAGCCCCGGTCTTAACTGCGGATCCGGCACACCAGCAAAGCGTGGAAATGGGCGGCTATTCCGGCCCGCCGTATTGCCACACCAAGGTGTGCTCACCGGTCATCGTCGGGTTGCACCACATCGTCCGGCCGTGGGCATCCTCGGTGGTTGCATGGAACACCGTGCAGGAATCGCCTGCCGCCGGGGGGTCGGCCGCCGCGACACCGCTGCCCAAGACCAGGCCGATGAGCAAAGTGACCGTGACCAGAACGCCGGATCGAAGTTTGTTCACGATGGTGATCTCCCTACGTCCACCCGGCCACGACGCCGACTGATCTTCACGGTAGCCCCGGGGGCGGCGCCTGACAAAAATGCCCATACCGCGCGGCTAGAACACGTTCTAATCTGTCAAACCATGGGATTTCTGAAGCAGGAGACTCCGGAGATCGACTTCGAGGAGTGGAACAAGGGCACCCGCGCCGAGAAGATCATCCCGATGGCCCGGCATTGGGCGGAGGTGGGCTTCGGCACACCGGTGCTGCTGCACCTGTTCTACGTCATCAAGATCCTCCTCTACATCCTCGTCGCGTGGTTGATCGCGCTGACTACCAAGGGAATCGACGGCTTCACCAACGTCGCGCACTGGTACGCCGAGCCGATCGTGTTCGAGAAGGTGGTGCTGTACACCATGCTGTTCGAGGTCGTTGGCCTCGGCTGCGGGTTCGGGCCACTGAACAACCGGTTCTTCCCGCCGATGGGCTCGATCCTGTACTGGCTGCGGCCGGGGACCATTCGGCTGCCGCCGTGGCCGAATCGGATACCGCTGACGCAGGGCGACGCGCGGACCCCGGTCGACGCGCTGCTGTACGGCGCACTTCTGGTGCTGCTGACGATCGCCATTTTCTCCGACGGCACGGGCCCGGTCCCGGCGTTGGGGACGACGGTCGGGGTGCTGCCGGCCTGGCAGATCTGGGCGGTGCTCGGGGTGCTGGCGGTACTGGGTCTGCGCGACAAGGTCATCTTTCTGGCCGCCCGCGGTGAGGTGTACGCGTCGTTCACCGTCGCCTTCTTGTTCACCGGTTACGGGGTGGACATGATCATCGGAGCGAAATTGGTGTGCCTGGTGATCTGGTTGGGCGCGGCCACCTCCAAGCTCAACAAGCACTTCCCGTTCGTCATCTCCACGATGATGAGCAACAACCCGGTGCTGCGACCCCGGTTCATCAAGCGGGCGTTCTTCGAGCATTTCCCCGACGACCTGCGGCCCGGACGGCCATCGCGGGTGCTGGCGCACTTCAGCACGGCCATCGAGGGATTGGTGCCGCTGGTGTTGTTCTTCAGTCACGGCGGCTGGCCCACCGCGATCGCGGCCTTCGTGATGCTGTGCTTCCACTTCGGCATCCTGTCGGCCATCCCGATGGGCGTGCCGCTGGAATGGAATGTGTTCATGATGTTCAGCGTGCTGGCGCTGTTCGTCGGCCAAGCCAACGTCGGGCTGAGTAACTTGACCACACCACTGCCCCTCGTGCTGCTCGCCGTCGTGGCCGGAACCGTCGCGATCGGAAACCTCTTCCCGCGCAAGGTTTCCTTCCTGCCCGGCATGCGCTACTACGCGGGCAACTGGGACACCTCGCTGTGGTGCATCAAGCCGTCCGCCGACGCCAAGATCGCCAACGGGATCGTCGCGATCGCGAGCATGCCCGCCGCGCAACTCGAGAAGTTCTACGGCAGCAAGGAGAAAGCGCAGATCCCGATGTACATGGGATATGCGTTCCGCTCCTTCAACACTCACGGCCGTGCGCTGTTCACGCTGGCGCACCGCGCAATGGCAGGTCACGACGAGGACGAGTACGTCCTGACCGACGGAGAACGCATCTGCAGCACCGCGATCGGCTGGAACTTCGGTGACGGGCACATGACCAACGAGCAGTTGGTCGCCGCCCTGCAGAAGCGCTGTCACTTCGAACCCGGCGAGGTGCGCATCGTGATGCTCGACGCGCAGCCGATCCACAAGCAGACCCAGCAGTATCGTCTGGTGGACGCGGCGACCGGCGAATTCGAGCGCGGCGTGGTCAAAGTCGCCGACATGGTGACCCGGCAGCCCTGGGCCGACGACGTGCCGGTGCAGGTGCTGTCGAGTGACGAGGCCCGCCGAACCTGAGCCCGGCCGCTTTGGCGTCGAGTGTGCGTCCTGGGCTTCGGTTGGGTAGCCAGGGCGGCGTTTCGACGAAACCCCCGCCCTGACCGCTCGCTGGAGGCCGTGGACGCACACTCGACGCCCGGCTAGATGTACTGCTCAGGCAGGTTGGTCAACCGTGTGATGGGTGGGGTCTTGCCGATTGCGGAGTGTGGACGGTTCTCTTGGGCTCGCGGCCTGAGTCGCGGTAGTGTCCCGGTGTTTCCGCAGTTCGCGCGGCTGGCTGCTGAAGAATATGGTGCGCAACAGGTGTGGTGCAAGGACTCATTTGTCAGCCGGTCGGCTGGGAGAGGTTGAGCTGGGCCATAAGTTCGCGGTTGGCGGCGCGGGCGGCGGTGAGGTCTTGGTCGCGTTCTTCGAGTTGCAGCCGTAGCTCGACGATTTGTTGTTCGAGCGTGACGATGCGTTGCTGAAGTTGCTCGATGTCGGTTGGCGCGCCGAGTCCGCTTGCGCGCCATGCTTGTTCGCCGAGCAGTTCAGACAGACGGATCTCGAGTTGTTGGGTGCGTGCGGCCATGCGGGTGCAGCGGTGCTGGGCGGCGAGCAAGTCGGCCTGCAGTGAGGCACGGGTGACCTGGTGACCGATCTCGGATTTGTCTGGTGGCTGGGTTGCAGCGGCGTGGATGCGTTCGAGCAGGTCGCGGTGGCGGTATAGGAAGGTGCGGTCGACTCCGGCGCGTTGAGCGATGCTGGTGGCGCTGAGTTCTGCGCCGTCTTTGATGGCGACCTCGAGGGCGGAAAGGACGCGTTGGCGGCGTCTGGTGGAGTCGGCTCGTCGTCCGTCGATCATCGCGTCGAGGGCATGGGTGGTGTTGGTGGTCATGGGGTTCTCTCTGGGCGCAGGTCGGGCAGGATTTGGCGGGTGCGAGGCATGCCGAGCATGACGCTGCGGTGTCGGCGCACGACGGTGACGGCTTGTTGAAGTTGTTGTCGCTGTTCGGGTTCGAGTTCGCCGAGCCCGTTTCTGATCTGGTCGATCAGGCGGCGGATGCGGCGGATTTCCTCCTCGGAGGGCATCGCCTCGACGCGGGCCCAGTCATCGAGGTCGGTGGTGGCGAGCAGGCGTTCCCGGGTGCGCAGCAGGTCGTCGAGGTAGGCGCGCAGGTCGGGCAGATAGGAGACGTCGGTGCGGAAGTGGTCGCATCCAGCGCAGCGGAACCGGAACGGACAGGCACCGCCGCCGGCCTTGACGTTGGACGGTTCGGCGCAGACACCGAATGGAACCGCGACCTCGCCGACGGCGCGACGGGCGTGTTCGGAGTCCAACAATGCTTGGGCTTGCCGCCAGATGCGGTTGCCATGCCGGTCGAACTGCATCGCGGTGACGCGATCGACGGCTTCACGGCGGCGGGTTTCGCCGATGCGGTAGTAGCAGCTGGTGGTGTCGAGTTTGCGGTGCGACATCAGCTCACGCAACACCTCGATGGGGACGCCGGCGTCAGCGTGGCGTTGGGCGTAACTGTGCCGGTAGGCGTAGAGCACCACCTTGCTCTTGTCATATTCGACACCATCGGCGTTGCGCAGCACCGGCAGTCGGTCGACCCAGGTGCGGTGGGCGAACGCGAGAGAAAAGCCGGTGATCGCGCGGCGTCCGCCGGGGTTGCGCCGGTCGGTGGGCAGCAGCTTGAGCTCGCCGATCGGAGTGTTTGGGTAGCGGTTCCGGACTTGTTGCTGCTGGGCGAGTATTACGGCGGCGGTCTGCTCGCTGATCGGCAGGCGTCGTGCGAGCCGGTTGGCCTTATGGTTGTCGTAGATCAGCACGGGCTGTCCGTCGTCGTCTCGGGTCAGGCAGTCGAAGTCCAGCTCGCAGATCTCTTCGGGACGGCGGCCGGTGTCGATGGCCAACTCGACCGCGGTGCGCATCTCTGATGAGGTCAGTTCATCCAGGTGTTCGCATAACTGCTTCATGATTTCCGGCGGCAGGTCCCGGTTGGGTTCGCCCGGTTCGGGTTCGACAGGCACGTCCGCCTGCCCAATCACAAAGTCCTCGCCCAGCCCGGCGGCGATGCCGCCGGGCCGCGTCAGCCCCATCGCCCGGATGCGGGTGAGCACGGCACGAACCTCGCGGCAGGCCCGGATCCGGGCATCGCCACTGATCTGACCGACCGATTCAAGGTAGGCCAGCCGGTGCAGGAACGCCTCCATATCGGTGCGTCCCAACGCCGCTGGGTGTTCGCCGCGGTCCTCGCGCATGCGCAGCGACTCTGACAACCGCACCAGGCAGCCGATGTAGTGGCGCACGGCCAGGCCGGCGCTGGTGCGCCGCCCGGCTCGGACACGTCGTTTCGGCAGGTCATCGGCGGCCCACCGCTTGGCGGCCTCCCGCAGCCAGGACTGGCTGATGCCGGTAAACGACACCGTGCCGTGATGCCCAAACACCGCCAGGTCCCATTCGTCCTGGGCGACTTCGGTTTCCGGGCTCGACAAGGCGCGCCGAGCATGACCGATCAGGCAGTTGACCAGCCCGGTGAACTCCAGGCCCCGGCCGTCACCGATGACATAGTCGGCGATCGACCCCACCTGCTGGCCCAGCAAGTCGTTACAGAACGCGCGCAGCACGGCCTCGTCGGTCTTGACCGCGTTGATCCGGCAGCGCTGCTGCAAGCCCACCAGCAATTCAGCGACCACCAGCGGCGTCAGGCCCCGCAGACTAACCTCGCCGCCGCGACCGATCGCTGGTTCGGTTGCCCGCCAGACGATTTCATCTAAATGTGGGTCACGTGCGCGGACGGTGCGCAGCCGCTGCTGGTGCGCCTCACAGTACAGACCGTCGGGATGGCGCCGCTGGCGAGTGCAGGCGGCCACCGCGCACGGCGGACACGGCGGAAGCGGCCTGGTTTGCCGGTGAGCACGGAACTCGTCGACATCGGCAACCGGCAAGGCGCGCAGCTGTTCTGCGTGGGCGTGACACAGCCCGGAACTCGCCGATTCCCACTCGCGTCGACAACCGTCGACGACACAAGCATCCGGCCCGCGCCCCATTCGTTCGCGACCCCGCGGCGGAAGCGAGGCGATCTCGTCGTCACCGAGCCCGTGTTCGGCAAGCCGACGCCGGCACGAGGCGCAGATCCGCGTCGCTGCCGGCGCGGATGTCAAACAGCCCGACGCGCGGCAGACCGGGCGTCCCAGCAGCGGATGCTCCGGTGCGAACGACAGCACCTTTCGCGCCGCGTCCCAGCCGGCTTCGGCGAGGAACGCGGGATCGATCACCACGGTGATCGACGCAGCGTGCCGGTCGATTCCTGCTGGATCGGCGAACACGTGCACTCTGCCGGCGACGATCGCAGCCGTCGGCATCGTCACGGCGCTCACCCGTCCGTCCCGGCAAGCTCGCGGGGACTGCGGACCCGGTCGACGGCCTCACGCAACCGGGCCGGGTCGGGATGCAGATAGACCTGCGACGAACTCATCGCCGCATGCCCCAGCAGGGCGGCGATCTCGTCCAGACCGGCACCGGCGTCGGCAAGGTTACTGCCGAACGCATGCCGCAGCCGATGCGGCGTCATATGCTCGATTCTGGCCCGCCGCGCGCAGGCGGTGATCAATTCATTAATCGTATCCGGGCGCATCGGTGCGCCGATCGGCTCGCGAAACAGGTTGACCAACAACAAATCCGACTCAGCCGCCCGCGGCACCGCAAACCGCTCGAACTCGTAGACATCGAACAGCTGAACCGCCAGAAAATCCAGCGGCACCACGCGTTGGCGACGCGATTTGGCCCACGCGCCGTTCGGATTCTCCCGCCGCACCACATGCAGGTGCGCTCGCGGGATTTCACAGCCCAGCAGACGTGAGTCGGCCAACAGGTGAACGTCCGAGCGCCGTAGGCCACACAACTCGCCGCGCCGCAGCCCGGCCCTGGCCATCAACAGCACGATCAGCCTGTCCCGCGCCGACTGGCAGGCCCGCAGCAGCGCCACGATCTCGGCATCGCTGGCCCGGTCCACCATCGCCTCTGGCTCGTGCAACCGATGCCGCGCCCGCATCCGCCAGGCCATCCGATGTTCCTCACCGCGGGCCTGCGCGGGCAGGTCACGCTCGTCGGCCAGCTCATAGATCAACGGCATCAGCTCGCCAGGCGCCTGACCGGATGCCACCGCGTGAGCGACGAAGCCCCGCACCGCGGTCAGCACACCGTTGATCCGCCGCGCCCCACGCACCGGCTCAACGCCCGGACCAGCCAGCACCTGCCCACCCGCCACGACCTCGACACCGCTGGACTGCGGCCCCGCGTGACGCAGCCAGGTGATGAACAGCCCCAGCGCCGCCACCCCGTCATGCCAATGCCGGCCGGTGCGAACACACCAGCGCAGAAACAATGCGATGGCGCCCGCATATGACCTTGTGGTCAACTCCGAACCGTCACGGCCGAATCGGACATGCCGCAAGAACGCATCCGCTTCGGCCACCACCGCCAAATCCTCATCCAGCACCGTCCAGTACCTCGCCCCGGACGGCAACCTCACCAGAAACGCCCGCACCCTGATCTCCTCTCGCAGCAGGCAGCTTTACCACTACCAGCCACGAGCACCACACCCCGGGAGATCTGTTGCAGAACCGGGCCGTGTCGCCGGTTTACGCAACGTCACACAACAGGGCAGCTAACCCCAGAAAATGCCGGTGGTGATTGTAGGTGTGTAGCCACGCCGGTAGAGCTGAGCGGCGGGTGCGTTCGTTGGGGTAGTGACGGGCGAAGGCCCATTCGGCGGTCATGGTGCGGTGAAAGCGCTCGATTTTGCCGTTGGTCTGAGGCCGGTAGGGGCGGGTCCGTTTAGGCACGATGTGCAGCTCAGCACAGGCGTGGCGCCAGGCATGGGAGCGGTAGCACGAGCCATTGTCGGAGAGCACACGTTGCACCGTCACTCCGCGCACGGCGAACCAGCCCACAGCGCGGCGCAACACCGCGATCGCGGTGGCCGCAGTTTCGTCGTCGTGGATTTCGGCGTAGGCCACCCGCGAGTGGTCATCGATTACGGTGTGCACGAAGCCATGCCCCATCAATTCGTTGCGGTAACGACTGCGTTTGGTGTCGGGCATCGAACGTCGGTTCTGCCATCCTTGCGCTCGTCCCACAAATCGCCAGCCGCCGCCGTCGGGGATGTTGCCCAATTTCTTCACATCGACGTGGAGGAGCGCACCGGGGCGATCGTGTTCATAGCGACGAATGACCTCTCCAGTGCGAAGATCGATGTACGACAGGCGATTCAGTCGGCACCGCACCAGAACGGCGTGCACTGTGGAGGCCGGCATCGACAACCGCGACGCGATCGCCAGCGGTGAGAGGCGATGTCGCCACCGCAGCTCCACGATGCGGCGCACGACCGGCGGCGGTGTGCGGTTAGGGCTGTGATGGGGTCGGCTAGAGCGATCGGTCATCCCGGCCTCGCCCATCGCCGCATACCGCACCGCCCAACGTTTAGCGGTCGGCCACGACACATGGAAATGTTCAGCGGCCCGCACGATCGGCCATCCCTCATCAACGACACGACGAGCCAGCATCAACCGACCCCGAGGCGTCAAAACAGCGTTAGCGTGGACCACGAAGGTCTCCTGTTCGTTGTGGGTGCAGTGGTAGCAGCTCCACTCCACGACAGGAGACCTTCACCCATCAACGACCGCTACAGCGTGTCGTCACATCTCAACCAACGACCCTGGGCACTACAGCTAGACCTGCGCCCGGACCTCCTGCGCGGCGGCCACCATGTTCTTCAACGACGCGATCACCTCGTCGACGTTGCGGGTCTTCAGGCCACAGTCGGGGTTGACCCAAAGCCGTTCCTGCGGAACGGCTCTCAACGCCGCCCGCAGCGACTCGGCCATCTCGCCGGTACTGGGCACCCGCGGCGAGTGGATGTCGTAGACGCCCGGGCCCACGCTGTTGGCGAAGCCGACGGCATTCAGGTCGTCGAGCACCTCCATGTGCGACCGGGCCGCCTCGATGGAGGTGACGTCGGCGTCGAGATCAGCGATGGCGCCGATCACCTCACCGAATTCGGAGTAACACAGGTGGGTGTGGATCTGCGTCGAATCGGCGACGCCAGAGGTCGCCAGCCGAAACGCGCCGACGGCCCACCGCAAGTAGTCTTCCTGGTCGGCGCGACGCAGCGGCAGCAGCTCACGCAACGCGGGTTCGTCGACCTGAATCACCGCGATGCCCGCGGACTGCAGATCCACGGTTTCGTCGCGAATGGCCAACGCCACCTGGTTGGCGGTGTCGGCCAACGGCTGGTCGTCGCGCACGAATGACCACGCCAGGATGGTGACCGGTCCGGTGAGCATGCCCTTGACCGGCTTGTCGGTCAGCGACTGCGCGTATTTGATCCAGTCGACGGTCATGGGGTGAGTGCGAACCACGTCGCCGTAGAGGATGGGCGGACGCACGCACCGGCTGCCGTAGGACTGCACCCAGCCGTTCTGGGTGGCGAAGAAGCCCTGCAATTGCTCGGCGAAGTACTGCACCATGTCGTTGCGCTCCGGCTCGCCGTGCACCAGCACGTCCAGGCCGAGCTCTTCCTGCAACTTGATGACGTCGGCGATCTCGGCCTTCATCCGCCGCTCGTATTCCGCCTCGTCGATCTCACCGGCCCGAAAAGCCGCGCGCGCCTTGCGGATTGCCGATGTCTGCGGGTACGAGCCGATTGTCGTGGTGGGCAACGGCGGCAGGTGCAGCCGCGCCTCCTGGCTGGCGCGGCGCTTCGCCGAGTCGCCGCGGTGGGCGCCGGAAGCGGCGATGGAGGCGATGCGAGCCCGGACCTGGCCGTTGTGCAGGCGTGGGTCGCGCTTGCGGGAGGCCACGGCCGCATTGGACGCCGCGATCTCGTCGGCGACCGCATCGCGGCCATCCCGTAGTGCCCGCGCCAGGGTCACCACCTCGGTCACCTTCTCGGCGCCGAAAGCCAGCCAGCTGCGCAGGTTGTCATCCAACTCGGTTTCCGGCTCGAGTGAATACGGGACGTGCAGCGTCGAGCACGATGTCGACACGGCGACGTTGGCCGCCGAACCGAGCAGCGTCGCGAGCTTGCCCAGAGCCGCCTCCAAATCCGTCCGCCAGATGTTGCGTCCGTCGACGATGCCGGCGACCAGCGTCTTACTGGCCAATTCGGGAACCCCTGCGATCGCGGTATCGGCGCCGGCCACCAGGTCGACCCCGATTGCCTCCACCGGTGTGCGGGCCAGCGCGGCCAGGCCCGCGCCCGGGTCGCCGAAGTAGGTGGCCACATACAGGGCCGGCCGGTTGCGCAGCGATCCCAGCGCGGTGTACATCCGCTCGGCCAACGCGGGTGCATCGGCGGAGATGTCGGTGACCAGCGCCGGTTCGTCGAGCTGGACCCATGCCGCGCCGCTGTCGGCGAGCAGGGACAGCAGTTCGGCATAGATCGGCAGCAGTTCTTCCAAGCGGTCGATGGGGGCAGCACCGCCTTCCACCGCCTTGCTCAGCAGCAGGAAGGTGACCGGCCCGATGAGCACCGGGCGGGCGGGAATTCCCTGTTCCTGCGCCTCTTTGAGTTCCGACAGCACCTTGTCGGGGTGCAGTGCGAACTTGGTCGAGGGCCCGATCTCGGGAACCAGATAGTGGTAGTTGGTGTCGAACCATTTCGTCATCTCCAGCGGGGAGATCTCGCTGGTGCCGCGCGCGGCCGCGAAGTAGCGGTCCAGTTCGTCGGGGACCTGGTTGACCCGGGCCGGCAGGGCGCCGAGCATGACGGCGGTGTCGAGCATCTGGTCGTAGTAGGAGAAGGTGTTGATCGGCACCGAGTCCAATCCGGCGGCGGCCAGGTCTGACCAGCTGTCGCGGCGCAAAGTGGCGGCGACGGACTCCAGGTCGGATCGGCTGGTGCGCCCGGCCCAGTAGCCCTCGGTTGCGCGTTTGAGTTCGCGGCGCGGGCCGATGCGGGGAGAGCCGGTGATGGTGGCGGAAAATGGTTTTGCGGTCACGAGGCGTTCATCCTTGATTCGACGGGGTGGTCACCGCCCGCGGACGCGCAGCCGAGCCTGCTGCGGTGGCCCCTGACATGCCAGCGCAACAACTACGGCCAAACGCCCATTCCACGAGGCGATGAGCCGCCGGACGCGGCGCGCCCGGCACAGCCGGCAGGTCTTCGGACTCGCAGGCGCGCACCGGGTGGTGCTCCTAATGGCCGTCGCTTCCCAGTCGTGCGACCAGTGCTTTAAGACGGCGGTCGTTCCTGCACACCGCTGCGGGACAGTCCCGGAGTTTCACCGGGTTCCCTCTTGCGAGGCATGGTTGGCATGCTTCGCTCGATGCTGACGCCGTGCGGCGACAGCAGACCAGCTGCGTCGAACAGATTACTCCGCGGCCCGGCCGGTCGGCACCGGGCCATGGTGCTGCGATGTGGCGCCGGAGTTCTCGGAGTCGTTGCCCTGATTGCCCCGCCACTGCAACGCTTTGATCGCGACGGCAACCTCGACGAGCGTTTGTTCGAGGGGCCGGGGAAGCAGCCGTTGCGCGGTCTCCAGCCGATTCAACAGCGTGTTGCGGTGGGTGTAGAGCAGCTTGGCCGCGCGCGAGGCGTTGCATTCGGCGTTGATGTAGGTCAGCACCGTGGTGTGCAGTGTCGGGCTGGCGGACTCGAAGTCGCCGAGCGTGGTCTTGATGAAATCGTCGGCGCCGTCTTGGTTTTCGGTGAGCAGCGCGACCATCCGCACGTCAGCGAAGAAGGCGACCCGCTGCGGGGACTGGAGCCGAGTCACCATGCGTTGGGTGGTCAGCGCATCGAGATGGCTGCGCCGGAACCCTTCGATGCCCCGCGCGGTGGGGCCGATCGCAACACGCGCGTCGGCGGCTTTGCCGAGCACCTCGCTGAGCTGCTGGACATCAAGAGCGGCAATGTCTTTCACCCATACCCAACGAGTCGCGGCACTCGGGACCACCTTGAGCGGCCGTGCGCAGCCAACCGCTTCGGTGAACGCTTCGACGGCGCGGTCCAGGCGGCTTGGGTCTTCGTCGGGTTGGTCACACCAGACGATGGCGGCGGTGTGCAACCGATCCAGCGCGTAGTCCAGTCGTGCTTCGGCGTGATCGCGACTGATCGGTGCGCCCGCGACGAGCAGTTCGACTATCTTGCGCCGTTCGGCGGCGATGTCCTGGGCGAGTTCGGCATGCTCGCTTTGCATGTGGGCGGAGATGCCGGTAAGGGTGCGGTCGAGGAACTCGCCGGCCGACTGGAAAGGCACCGCGAGCAGTGCGCGCAATTCTTCGGGGTCGGAGGTCAGGTCGAAGGCGATCTCGGTCCAGCGCTGCATTGCGCCGGGGTTGCGCAGCATGGTCGAGGCGAAGTCGACCAACTTCTCGCGATGGGTACGGGCCGCCGCCGCCGCCAGGGTGGCGTCCGCGGCGATCGATTGGCCGGCGGCCAGCGTGACGCGATCAATCTCGCCAACCCATTCCGAGTTGGCGTTGAGCGCCATCAGGGCACCCTTGCGGATCAGCTCCTGGATCCGCGGAGAAGGTGCTCGCCATACCACGCGCCGATTCTATGGCCAAGGTGCAGATCGCACGGTGTATTCGCACCTGTTCATGTAATCGGCCGGACCGGGCGGTGATCTCGGCCGGTCAGTGCGGAAGGCACAGCAACGCGTTTCGCTCCGGAAGGGGCCTGCGTCGCTATCTGCCAGCAACCCCCCAACGAGTTGCGTGTGAACTAGGACCCGGTCCTACCCATGCCCGACGAGCAGGTGCGCGTCACCCGAACCGCTTCCGACTCGACCGGCGCGGACAACACTGGCAGGGCAGGCCATGTCGGCGCGGTGGGAGCGGAGGTGGCATCGGCGCAAGGGGTGAGCCAACAGCCGTTTCGGGGCGGGCAGGATGGTGTCGAAGTGGGGTTCGGCACCGGCATTTGCCCAAGGCCGCTCCGTTGTCGTGCCAGCTAGGTAACATCCCACAAGTGCTGCTAGCCAATCATCAGAGATCCGCCCAGGTACAGGATGTGCGCCGGTTGGGATCGGGCGGGATGGGGGATGTGTATCTGGCCCGGCACCCGCGATTGCCACGCAACGATGCGCTCACGGTCCGGTGGTCTGCACCCGTAGCAAGTCCCGAAAATCGCTAGCGCGGTCGGCGAAGCACTCGATTGTGCACACGATCTCGGACTTCTACACCATGACGTAACAACCCGCCATCATCATGAGTACAGGTCACCGCTGTGCACCAGTTCGGCCATTGCGTGCCTGTCTCTCGGCAATGTGCGCCGCTTCGGCTTATTCGGAAGGTCGGAGCGGTTTGGAGAAATCGTACTAATTGGTTCGACCTCAACGGACATAACCAAAAAGCCTGCTTGGCTTGCGAGCCGCTAGTCCAACAAGTCGCCGAGTGAAGCAGCCTGACCCCTATCGAAAGGTCCGCAATCATATGGTATTCAAGTTCCAGTCGCTACGAAGTATTGCGGTTGTCGTGGCTGCGTGCCTCTTTCTGGGGCTCGGAACGATGGCCTGTACGACCCAAAAGCACACGACGGCTACGTCTCCATCGAGTAATGCTTCATCGGGCGGTCTTCCTCCGCGATCAGCAGCTCCTACATCGCCTGCGGTCCCAAAAACCATTCGCGTTCCCAAAGGCAGCAGGCTTGGCCCTGGGACGACCTACAGCGGGTGCGGTGGTGCGTACACCGCTGGCGACGACCTGAAATTCGATAAGACCGGCGAGATCCTCAATCCAAAAACTGGGCAATATATACCAGTCCCGTTGCCGACTATATCGGCCGGACAAAAGTTGGTCGGGTATGGGTGCACGGTCGGCGGCGATCAGGATCATATTCGTGTGTTCTATGTGATGACGGTGTCGACACCGTCGAACGGGTTAACCCCGGAACGGCGATCGAGCTCGATTGTCGCCTTCGACCCTTTTGCGTCGGCGCCGCCGCAGCTAGCGCCGTGGCCGCCAGAGGTATCGGTGCAACAGCTTGCTCCTTCTAATTACGGGTTCTACGCAAAGACATCTAATGGCTTAATTGGCTTTGACGGCACCACACTGCAGTCGACATTCACGTGCACTGATAACAACCGCGCCGGCAACTGCTGGCATAACTTCGCCGGATTTGGCAAGTTCCGAGAAGACGGCTCGGGCGGTGAGGTGTTTTTCAGAGCTAGAGACGGCGGTCAAGTCGGCGAGAACGTCGGCAGCACCATGAGTGGTGGTGTCCCGATGTCTACCGACGGGATGGTGGTGACCGTCGGGAACACGTTCCCCTACAGGTACGGTTACTTCGACTTTCGCGACGCCAAGATTAAAGAGATAGCAAGCGAGTTCAACTTAGCGTTGTGGGATAACGACCTCATGGAATGGGGTACGGATTACATTAGAGTTCTCGATTTGACAAATAACCGTGTTCTATTCGAACGTACCGGCGACGACGTGAAGAACTTGCACATCAAGCAAGTGCATTTCGCCGGAAAGTATCTCTACATCGATAACGATTCGGACAGGCCGGTTATCGACATCACTACCTGGCAAAAGGTCTCATCCGGATGGAAGGTGATGCCAATCCAGCGCGTCAGCCGTGATTGGATCCTGATTGACCCTAAGAATCCGAATCGGGATCAATCATGCTTCAGCAAAGAAGGACAGTTCTGTTATGTAGGCCAAGACTCCCAATTGGTCTTCGCTCCGAGTGGGGACTACGTCGGACCTTGGTTCTGATTCGATTGCCCTCGCCGGCGGCGTGCTCTGCTGCGGGTGTGATCTCGGCCGGTCAGCGCGCCAACGCGGTCGCGATCGGGACGTCACCGCCGTTGAAGTCGATGGTTCGACCGATGGTGGAGTCGTCGGCCAAGGCGGCGGCCACGACGAGCGCGACGTCTGCCCGCGAGACATCGCCTTTGGCCTTGCCGACGGCGATACGCCCGGTCGCCGGTTCCAGCGTCAACCGGCCGGGACCGAGAATGGTCCAAGCCAGGTCGCTGGCCCGCAGATGGGCATCCGCAGCCGCCTTGGCCTCGGCATAGGCGTAGAACGGATCGTCTTTGGGCACGCCATGGTCGGGGCCGGCGCCGAAGTAGGAAACCATGACGAAGCGGCGGACACCGGCCTGGGCTGCGGCATCGATCACCCGGATCGCGGCGTCCCGGTCGACGGCGTAGGTGCGCGCCGGGTTGCCCCCGCCCGCGCCGGCCGAGAAGACCACCGCATCGTGGCCGTGCAGCAACTCGGCCAAGGCGTCGGTGCCAAGAGTCTCGACGTCGGCTGGTACGGGCTTGGCGCCGGTGGCGGCAACATCGTCGGCGTGGTCGGGGTTGCGGAAGACCGAACTCACCTGGTCTCCGCGGCCAGTCAATATCCGGGCCAACTGCAGCGCGACCTTGCCGTGGCCGCCAATGATGATGATGTGCGCCATGCTTCGACGCTACGCGCCGCGGACCGCGACTCCGCGCAACACCGTGTCGCGGGTGAGCACCAACGATTGTCGCGTTCCGACGGCGCGCAGAATGTTCTCCGGTACCCACTGCATACCGATGATGCACCGGGCCAACATTGCGGTGGACGGGGTGTCGATGCTGATCTCGCCGGACTTGATCCCTTCGGAGAGCAGCGATTTCATCTGACGCAGCCGGGTCGTGTACAACCACCCGGGGTTTGCGGTGTTGGGCGGCGACTGCCGCATCCAGGCGAGCTGGATACGGAACTCGTCGGAGAATTGGTCCAGCGCATTGGCATTCACCCAGCTCAGGGCGTCCAATTTCTCGACAGGGGAGGCGGTCGAGCGCAGCACCGCGATCCATCCCGCTTCGACCTTCTGGCCGAACGACCGCATGATCGAAGCAAGTAGCTGGTCTTTGGAACCGATCACCCGATACACCGTCCCGGTTCCCAGGCCGGCGGCAGACGCGATATCGCGAATGGTCGTGACCTCGTATCCCTTGCGGCCGAACTCGGTTCGGGCCACCGCCCGCAAGTGGGCGGCTTTGTCGCTGGGGTTGGCCTCGCTGTCGTCGGCCCATGAGGCGATGACCTCGCTGGCGGCGGCCAGCGCGTCCGACGCGTCCAGCGCGGCGTCAGTAGGTGGATCAGATGTTAAGCCCTGCAACGTGATCCGGCACATCAACGCCGCAACCTGATCGGCCGACGAGTTGTGCCGGATGACGTCGAGCCCCACCTGCAGCATGGTCTGACAGATGCGGTCGGCCAAGGTAGGAAGGTCGAGCTCGGGTTTGACGTAGCCACTCCACCTGGCGGCGCGCAGCGTTTGCAGCATCGCTTCGTAAATCGCCGTGGGCCGCTGCTGGGTCAGGTTCATCAACTCGGGGTCGGCGCTGGGACCCTCGTAGAACGACATCTGCAAGGCGGCCCGGTGTCGCACGGCGCAGTTGGCGATAGCCGCCCCCAACTCGGCGATCTGGTCGGCTGTCGGTCGCGAGTCCGGTTCATCCAGTCTGGCTTGAGCGTTCAACCCGATGCGATTCAAGTCAGCCTGGTACCGGCGGATCAGCTCGACCAGGATCGCTTCTTTGGACTCGAAATGGTGATAGAGGCTGCCCGGCAGAATGCCTGCGGCGTCGGCGATCTCCTGCAACGAGGTCCGCAGGCCCGACGAAGCGATCAGCGACGCCGCTGTCTCGAGAATCTCGGTTCGGCGCGTTCCGGCTTCGGTCGCGCTCTCAGTCATAGCACCTGGCGGACTGCAGTGTGGGCGCCATGCGAATCCGTCCTGTGGATGAACCAAACCTTTGGTGAAGGTTATCAAACCGTCCGGGGCGAATGCGCTGCTAGAAAGCGTGGTGGAGCCAATTGTAGAGCGGCAGTGACCGGGCCGGTGAAATCGATCACCGGTCAACCACTTTGGTTTGTGCCAGCAGTGCACCGAGTTCGACGAGGTAGGAATCCGATCCGCCCAGATAGGTGCTCCAGCTCAACAGGCGCTTGAGGTAGAGATGAGCGTCGTGCTCCCAGGTGTAGCCGATGCCGCCGAACACCTGGATCGCGGTATCACCGACGGTGGCCAGCTGTCCGGCGAAAGCCTTGACGCGCACCGCCGCCAGGTGCCGCTCCTCGGCGTCGGCGGCGCAGTCGGCGGCCCACAGCGCGTGAATGACGCCGCTGCGGGCCAACTCGACCGTCTCGTACATGTCGACACACAGGTGCTGCACCGCTTGAAACGAGCCGATGACCTGTCCGAATTGCTTACGCATCTTGGCGTAGTCGAGGGCGAGGTGCATGACGGCCTGCGCCGCGCCGAGCGCGTCGGCGGCCATCGCGACCAGGATGTCGTCGACAACGGCCCGCACCGCATCCGGCGACGGGGTGGCCAGCCGCTGCGCCGGGACATCGGCCAACTCCACACGAAACCGCTTGCGGGTCGGATCGATTCCGCGTTCGGGTCGCACCACGACGCCGGGGGCGTCGGTAGGTACCGCGAAGAGTCCAGCGCCGTCGCGGTCTTCGGCAAGGAGCAAGAGCACATTGGCCGCTGCCGCATCGGGCACCACGGGAAGCTCACCTTTGAGCACGACGTCACCGTTTCGCGGCACCGCCGACACGCTGTGGCCGGCGTCGGGGGCGAAGCTCGCGATGGTGGTGCCTTCGGCGATGCCGGTGAGCAGCTCAGCCCCCGCATCGTGGGCGCCGAGCCGGGTCAACGCCCGCACCGCGGCGACGGCGCAGGACAACCACGGCCCGGGATGCAGCGCGACACCGAGTTCTTCGGCGACAACGCCGGCTTCCACCATCGTCATGCCGGCGCCCCCGAATTCGGCCGGCACCAACAGCCCGGTCGCGCCCAGGTCGGCCAGGCCACGCCAAATTGCCTCGGTGGTGCCGGTCGGATCGTCGAGCAGGGGCCGCACGTGCGCCGAGATCGATGCTCGTTCGGCAAGGAAGCGGCGTACCGTGTCGCGCAGCGCCAGTTGTTCGTCGGTGAGTTCCAGGTTCATTGGCGCGGCAGTCCCAACACTCGCTGGGCGGTGATGTTCTTGTTGATCTGGGTAGTGCCACCGGCGATCGTCAGGGATCGGGAGGTCAGGCGGTAATCGGCCCACCGGCGGTCCGTCCCGCCGGTACCCAGCACGTCGAAGGCCAGCGCCGCCAGGCTCTGTCCCACCTCACCCCAAACCGTCTTGGCCAGGCTCGCCGAGCCCAGCGCGTCACCACCGTGCAGTGTCGCCGAAATCGAGCGCTGACACAGAACTTCCAGATATTTGATGCGCAGCCCGATTTCGCCCAGGCGCCGTAGGGTCAGGGGATCATCGAGCGCATTCGCGTCGGCGAAGTCGGCGACCAGTTCTTCCAACCGCACCTGCATTTCGGCATACAGCCGAGCGGCACCGGCGCGCTCATGGCTCAACGTGGTGGTGGCGACCTGCCAGCCTTTGTTGAGCGGGCCGAGCAGGGCGTCGGCCGGGACATGCACATCGTGGAAGAACACCTCGGCGAAATCGGCCTCGCCGTTGAGCGTGACCAGCGGCCGCACCTCGATGCCCGGCAAGCGCATGTCGACGATCAGACAAGAGATGCCTTTGTGCTTGGGGGCGTCCGGATCGGTGCGCACATAGAGCTGGCACCAATGCGCCCGGTGCCCCAGTGAGGTCCAGATCTTCTGCCCGTTGATGACGAAGTCACCGTTGTCACGCACCGCGCGTGTCCGCAATGCGGCGAGATCGGACCCGGCTTCCGGCTCGGACATGCCTTGGCACCAGATGTCGTCGGCGCGCATCATGCGCGGCAGCAGGGTAGTCTTCTGCTCTTCGGTGCCGTACTGCATGATCGCGGGAGCGATGTTGTTCATACCAATTACGTTGAGCGGCAGGGGTGCCCGAGCACGCGTCGTTTCCTCGGTGTAGACGAGCTGTTCGAGGACCGTGGCTCCGCGTCCGCCGTACTCCCTAGGCCAGGACACGGCCGCCCAGCCGGCATCGGCCATCGTCGCGTTCCACGCCCGCAGCCGTTCGAACACTTCGTCACTGCGGCCGGCCGGCCGGCGCGCGGCAATCAACTCTTCGGTGAGATTGGCCGCCAACCACGCACGCAGTTCATCGCGGAATTGTTCCACTTCCGCCGGGTAGGAGAAATCCACGTTTCCTGCTCGACTCGATTGACTGCGGCCATGGCGAACTTTACGTTGGAACAGATTTTTGGTCAAACAGTGGCCAGGAGATCGCCGGTGGTATCGGAGGTCGACAGTGGGAACCGACGCTCTTGGCGAACAGTCCCTCGGCATGCTTGCTTGCGCACTGGCGGGCCGGCCGGTGGCGGTCGCCGAACTCAGCCCGGGGGAGCCGGCTTGGACCGACGGGCACACCATCTATGTCGATGCTTCCAACGGCTTGTACACCACACTCGAGGCGGTCGTAGTCCAGGCGTCGTTGATTGCGGCCGGCAGCCTGGAGGCAGATATCGTGCGCCGGCTGGTCCACCGTCGTCGGTTGGCCAGCCGCTATCTGGCGGCCGAAGGACACCGCGCGTTGGTGGCCAACCGCGATCTGCTGCCGCCGGTCTTGGCAGAGTTGGGCAATCGCGAGATCGCAAGGCGCAGCGACTCGCCTGCCGCGTCGCTGATGATCGCCAGCAGAACTGCGGTGATCGACGATCCGCCAAGGGCATTCGGGGTCATCCGAGCGGCGAAAGTCCTGGCCGCGTGCGCCCAAGTCGCCGAAGCCAACGATCCAGCGCATCCGCAACACCTCCCCCGCAGCGCCGGGAAGCGGGAGCTGGAGGAGCTCGACGACGGCGAGGTGGACGAGTCCGACGACCCTGATGTGTTCACCAGCCCGGTTGGGGGCGGCGGATTCATCGGCAAGTTGTTGCAGAAGATGTTGTCTGCGGCGCGTAAGACGGGCAGCGGCGGGGGACCGCCGGGCGCCGACAGCCCGACGCATCGAGTCGAATCCACGGCGCGCGGTCCGCACGTCGTGTCGTCACTAGCCTCGAGATCCGCCGAGGACATCGACGATCACCGAGCCCAACCCGATGGCGTGCGGTACCCGGAATGGGACGTGGCCGCCAAGCGCTATCGGCCGCAGTGGTGCACCGTGCGCGAACTCGAGCCGACCATCACCGCGACGGCAAATCCGGCGATCGATGCCGCTATCGGGCTGCGGCGTCCGCTGTCGCGGCTGGGCATGGGATTGCACCGGCGTCGCCGTCAGTCGCAGGGCGACGACGTCGACATCGACGCGGCGGTGCAGGCCCGCGTGGAGGTGCGGGCCGGTTGCGTGCCCGATGAGGCGGTGTACCTGGACAGCTTGCGGCGTCGGCGCGATCTGTCGGTGCTGCTCCTCCTCGATGTGTCCGGCTCGACGGCGCAGCCCGGAACACTGGGCTGCACGGTGCACCAACAACAGCGCGTTGCTGTGGCCAATCTTCTTGTCGGGCTGCATGATCTAGGAGACCGGGTGGCGCTCTACGGCTATTATTCCCAAGGCCGCAAAGCGGTGAGCCTGGTGGCGGTCAAGCGGTTCCACGATCCCCTCGACGCGCGAGTCATGAGGCGGCTGAACAGTTTGGAACCCGGCGCCTATTCCCGCCTCGGCGCCGCGATCCGGCACGGGTCGGCAGTCCTGCAAGCCCGCGGTGGCACTTCGCGGCGGCTGATGGTGGTGCTGTCCGACGGCCTTGCCTACGACCACGGATACGAGCGTGGTTACGGCGCGGCGGACACGCGCCGGGCACTGACCGAGGCCCGGCGCCGGGGCACCGGGTGCGTGTGCCTGACGATCGGCGCGGGAACCGACGTAGCCGCGCTGCGGAAAGTGTTCGGCAGCACCGCCCATGCGACTGTCGCGCGCCCCGATCAACTGGCCGGTGTGATCGGACCGCTGTTCCGGTCGGCGTTGCGCTCAGCCGAAGTCCGCCGGAAGGCGTCGGCGCCTGGTGGTCGAGTGCTTGAAACAAACATCTGTTCCGGTTAGGCTCCGGGCAACCGTGGCAGAAGGGACGTTATGGCCAACGAGCCCGGGTTGGTTGGACACAACGGCGTGACCGCTGAGGTGGAGCCGACGCGGCCCTACTACCAATCGGTGGGTAATGAAGAGGCCGTGTTCAAGGCGGCCTTCCGCCAAGGCCTGGCCCTCGTGCTCAAGGGGCCGACGGGTTGCGGCAAGACCCGCTTCGTCGAGGCGATGGCACATGACCTCGGCCGGCCCCTGATCACCGTCGCCTGCCATGACGACCTCACCACAGCGGACCTGGTCGGTCGGTATCTCCTGCGCGGCGACGAGACGGTATGGGTCGACGGCCCCCTGACCCGGGCGGTACGGGACGGCGCGATCTGTTATCTCGACGAAGTGGTGGAAGCTCGGCAGGACACCACCGTGGTTCTGCACCCGCTGGCCGACCACCGGCGTCAGTTGCCCATCGAGCGTCTGGGCGTCACGCTGGCTGCCGCACCCGGATTCGGGCTGGTGGTGTCCTATAACCCCGGCTATCAAAGCGTGCTCAAGGACCTCAAGGATTCGACCCGCCAGCGGATGGTTGCCATCGAATTCGGTTTTCCCCCAGCCGATGTCGAGCAGGGGATCGTGGCGCACGAGGCGGGCGTCACGGCTGCCATCGCATCCCGGCTGGTGCGGCTGGGGCAGGCCATCCGCCGTTTGGAGACCGGTGGACTGCGCGAGGTCGCATCGACTCGCGTGCTGATCGCCGCGGGCAGGCTGGTCGCCGAGGGCTTGAGCATCGCGGATGCGGCCAGGGCCGCCATCGCCGGACCGCTCACCGACGATGTGGCGGTGAGCCGGGGCCTCAACGAGATGATCGGCATCTATCTGGCCGAGACGGAGGATCGGGATGAATGACGCCGAGAAAAGAATAACTAGCGCTACGAACAAATCTTAGGTTTGGAAGGCCGAATGTCATACGAAAGCACCGCGGCGCCGATCAAGGTCGGCTACCTGATGGATTTCACACTGCCACCGGCTTTTCCAGCCGAGATGCGCGCCGACTTCGCCCAATGCTTCGACCTGGTCTTCGCCGAAGCCGTCGAGCGGGGCGTCATCGATCGCCCGGTAGAGATGATCTACCGCGAGGTGGAGGGACTGCCCAAGGGATCGGTCAAGGCAGTCATCGACGCGTTCGGCGAACTCGTCGAGGAGGGCTGTCTGGTCATCTTCGGCCCGCACATCACCGACAACTGTGTGCCCACCCGCGAGGCCATCGAAGAGCGGTTCAAGGTACCGGCCATCAGCGTCACCGGCACCGACGACTGGTTGGGCGAATGGACATTCGCCTTCCCGCAAGGATCGATGACCGACGAGCCGATCTTCATCGCCGACTTGATGGCCAAACGGGGGCTCACCCAGATCGGAGTTCTCGTCGAGCAGAACCTGATCGGCGAGAGCTACCTGAAGCATCTGCGAACGGCGTGCCGCCACAAGGACATTCGCATCGTCGCCGAAGCGGCCATTGCGCAGACCGCGCAAGACATCAACGACGCGGTGCAGACCCTGCACGAGGCGAAGGCCGAGGCAATCGTGCACCTGGGTTTCGGATTCGGCATCGTGTTCATCAACCCGGCGTTGCAGGCTGTCGATTGGGACCCGCCGCGATTCACCACCACGGCCTTCCAGAACGCGTGGGTCAACCCGATCATGTGGAACGCGTTTCTGGGCTGGATCGGAGTCGATCAGTACGACGAGTCCAATCGAGTCGGGCAGGACTTCCTGGACCGGTACGCGAAGAAGTACGGCGGGCGCCGTCCCGAATACTGTGTGCCCCCGGTCAACCATGACGTCGCCGCAACACTGGTGCGCGCGTTCAGCGATGCGCATCCGCTGAGCCCGCGCGGAGTCAAAGAGGCTTTGGAGCGGGTCAAGATGATGCCCGCCGCGGCGGGCGCGCCGGGCACTCGAGTGTCGTTCGGCAAGTGGACCCGACGGGCCTGGATGGGCGCCGGATACCTGGTGGCGCGCAGGCTGGATCCCGACGGCGTCAACTCCGATCTGGTCGATCGCTTCGGAGAGGACGGCCTGTGACAACCGAAACGTCGCTGCCCGCTGACGAGCCGCGTCGGGCCGGCACGCGCGGTCAACGCAGCTGGGGCGGCTGGATCGCCGGTGCCGCGTTGGCCGCGTTCGCGCTGTTCTTCATCGCCAACTGCCGCACCGCCCTCGACCCGCGCGTCGCCAACCCGAATGTGCAGGGCCGCCCGCGTCCGGTGAAGTTCACGTTCGGGCTGGACTACATCACCTTCCTGGATGCCGCCACGGTCGTGGCGCTGATCGTGCTGTTGATCGTCTTCATCAGGGGCTGGCGCCGTAATCCCGGCAGCCCGGTCATGCTGATGTTCTTGTGCACCACGCTGATCGTGTGGCAGGACCCGATCATGAACTGGGCCCCGTTCGCGGTGTACAACCCCGACCTGATCCACTGGCCGGAGTCGTGGCCCTTGGTGTCGCTGTCGCCGACGGTGGAACCGTTTGTCGTATTCGGTTATGTGATGTTCTATTTCGGCCCGTATTTCCCGGCGATCTGGATTCTGCGCAAGCTGCAGGCCAAGCACGGACCGCAGCATTTCGTGTCGCGGCATCCGCTGCTCAGCCTGGGCGTACTGACCTGTGCGATCGGCTTCGTCTTCGATGCCATGCTGGAAAATATCCTGATCCACTGGGGCATGTACATCTATTCCCAGGTGATCCCGTGGGGATCGGTGTTCACCGGCACCACCTTCCAGTTCCCGCTCATCTGGGAGTCGTTCTCGGTGACGTTCGTGATGGTTCCCGCCGCGATCCTGTGCTACCGCGACGACACCGGCAAGTCGGTGGCCGAAAAGCTGGCCGCGAAGGCCAGAGTCTTCCCGAGCCGGCCGGTGCTCGGCACCTTCCTGGTGATGTTCGCCATCATCAACGTGTCCTACTTCGCTTACGGCGCTTGGTTCGCTGCGATCAAGGCCATTAAGGCCGCGACCTCGGTGGCCTGCCCATGGCCCTACCTGGAAGCCAAAGTCTATGACCCGCAGGGCTTTTACGAAGCGGCCGGCGCCCAAGGCCCGTATTCGGTCGGCATCTGGTCGACGTGGATGAGCGGGCAGCCCGACGGGCGGCCGCACATCGACCCGCCGCCCCCGGGTCAAGGGCCTTGTGCCATCAAGGATCACGACGCGGACACGCATGGTTGAGTTACGCACCGCGGTCATCACCGGCGCGTCGCGCGGACTGGGGTTCGCCTCGACCGTGCGCCTGTATCGCGAAGGATGGCGGGTGGTCGCGGCCATGCGGACCCCCGAACCCGCGCTGGCACTGCTACGCCAGGCGACCGGGGCAGGCGAGGACAGTGACCGCCTGATCCCGGTGCAACTCGACCTCACCGATGCGCCGTCGATCTCGTCAGCCGCCAAGACGATCGAAGATGCCGTCGGCGCGCCGTACGCGCTGGTGCACAACGCGGGGATCTCGGCTGCCGGCATGGTGGAAGAAGCCGATATGGCCTTGTGGCAGAAGATGTTCACCACTCACGTTTTGGGCCCCGTCGCGCTTACCCAGGCGCTCTTACCGTCGATGCGGGCCGCGGGCCGGGGCCGCATCGTGCTGATCTCCAGCGCGGCCGGGGTGCGTGGTCAACCGGCCACGGCGCCGTACTCGGCGGCCAAGGGAGCCCTGGAGCGGTGGGGTGAGTCCATGGCATGCGAGATCGCGCCCTTCGGTCTGGGCGTCACGGTGCTGGTGACCGGCACATACGACACCGACATCATCACCGACGCCGGCACCACCGACGACCGCGACTTCGACGGCCCGTACGCCCGACTGCACCGCACCATGAACACCCGCGGGCGGTTCGCGATGAAACTCGCCCGCCCGCCCGAGCGGTTTCCCGACAGTCTGCTCAAGGCGCTCGACGACGGCAAGCCGTTCCGCCGACGAACTGCGGGTCCGGATGCCGCAATGTTACTGGCCTGCAACAGGATTCTTCCTGCCGCGGCCATGCATCACATGTCTCGAATCGTGTTGGGGATACCGAGGCAGGGCGCGTTGCGGTTCGCGCCAAAGACCGAAGGGGACTGAAATATGGCACAACTTTTCGACGATCTGGCGGACTTCGGCGCCTTCGACGATGCGGTATCCGGCGACGTTCGCGACCCGTACACCGAACTGGCCCGGCTGCGCCGCGAAGAGCCCATTCAACGCCTCGACGTCTCCGGCATGCCGCACGAGGAATCCAAACCGGTGTTCATCGTGTACCGCCACGAGGAAGCCCAGCAGATGCTGCGCGACAACGAGACGTTCTCGTCGGCGGCCGTCATCGCCGCGTTCGGGCCGGTGCTGGGTGAACGCGTGATGCTCGGCATGGACGAACCCGTGCACGGCCGGCTGCGGTCACTGGTGTCGAAAGCCTTCTCGCAGAAAGCCTTGGCGCGTTGGGAGACGGAGCTGGTCGGCCGGGTGGGCAATGCCCTCATCGACCGGTTCGCCGCCACCGGCAAAGCCGACCTGGTCAAGGAGTTCACCTTCGACTACCCCAGCCAGATCATCGCCGGCCTGCTGGGGCTGCCGGAACAGGACTACCCGCAGTTCCAGCGCTGGTCGATATCATTGCTGAGTTGGATCCTCAATCCCGAGCGCGGCCTGGCGGCCTCGGCCGCCCTCTGCGCATACTTCGCCCCCATCCTCGCCGCGCGCCGCGAGGAGCCGAGGGAGGACTTGATCAGCGCGTTGGCCGAAGCCGAAATCGACGGACACCAACTCGAGGACGAGGAGATCTACTCGTTTCTTCGCTTGCTGCTGCCCGCCGGGGTGGAGACGACGTACCGCTCGCTCGGGAGTCTGCTGCTGGCACTGCTGTCCAATCCCGCGCAACTGGATGCCGTCCGCGCGGATAGGTCGCTGCTGCCGCAGGCCATCGAAGAGGGCGTGCGGTGGGAACCGCCGTTGCTCACCATCACCCGGGTTGCCACTCGGGACACCGAACTGGGCGGGGTGCCGATACCGGCGGGTTCGACGGTGATGCCGATGCTGGGAGCCGCCAACCGGCAGGAGGACCGGTACCCCGATCCGGACCGCTTCGACATCTTCCGGACGCCCAGAGCGCACCTGGGTTGGGGGCATGGCGTGCACGTCTGCTTGGGCATGCATCTGGCCCGGCTGGAAATGCGCACCGCCGTCAACTTGCTGCTCGACCGGCTGCCCAACCTGCGGCTGGATCCCGACGGCGACGACCCGCACATCCGCGGTCAGGTCTTCCGGTCACCGACGTCGGTACCGGTCCTTTTCGACCCTCAATAGGCGCGCCGGTGAAGTTGCACCTTGCCAATCGGCTAGTTTCCAGTAAGGCTCACTACAGGGTGGCCCGCCTGGGGGTGTCATTTCCCGTCCCGGCGCTCTAACCAGCGCTTCGTCGAAAGAGAGCTGAACAGATATGACTAACACTGTAAAGGTCCGGTTCGAGCCGAAGATGATGATCGACGGCAAGCTCGTCGACGGCCAGGCCGGCACCTTCACCAACATCAACCCCGCGACCGAGGAATCGCTCGGGGAGGTGGCCGACGCTTCCAAGGAGGACATGCACCGGGCCATCGACGCGGCCCGACGGGCCTTCGACGAGACCGACTGGTCGACCAACAAGGAGCTACGCAAGCGCTGTTTGCTGCAGCTGCACGACGCTATCGAGGAGGAGAAGGAGGAGCTGCGCGAGGAGCTCATCCTCGAGGTCGGCTCGCCGCGCGCCATCACCTTCGGGCCGCAGCTGGATGCCCCGCTGCAAGACGGGCTGAAGTACCCGGCGAGACTGATCGACGAGTACGCCTGGGAAACCGACCTCGGCGACCGGGTCATCAGCCTCACCGGGGCCAACACCACCATCAAGGTCTGGCGGGAGCCCGTCGGCGTGGTCGGTGCGATCGTGCCGTGGAACTTCCCCTTCGAAGTCACCATCAACAAGCTTGGCCAGGCATTGGGGACCGGCAACACCGTGGTGCTCAAGCCCGCGCCCAACACGCCGTTCAACGCCACCCGGCTGGGCCGGCTGATCGCCGAGAAGACCGACATCCCCGCCGGCGTGGTCAACGTCGTCACCGCATCGGATCACTTCGTCGGCGAAGAGCTCACGCTGTCACCGAAAGTCGACCTCATCTCCTTCACCGGCTCGACGGTGGTCGGCAAGCGGATCATGGAAAAGGGCGCGGCGACCATGAAACGGCTGTTCCTGGAGCTGGGCGGCAAATCGGCCACCATCGTCTTGGAGGACGCCGACTTCGGGTTGGCCTGCGCGATCGGCATCGCGCCGTGCATGCATGCTGGGCAGGGCTGCGCGAACCCGACGCGGATGCTGCTACCGCGGTCGCGTTACGACGAGGGGGTGGCGATCCTCAAGAGCATCTACGAGAACGTCACCTGTGGTGACCCGCAGGATCCCGGAACCCTCTGCGGCCCAGTGATTTCGGAGAAGCAGCGAGACCGGGTGATGGGCTACATCCGCAAGGGCGTCGAAGAGGGTGCCACGGCGCTGGTGGGCGGACCTGATGCCGAAACCGGTTTCGACAAAGGATTCTTCGTCAGACCAACGCTTTTCACCGACGTCGACAACTCCATGACCATCGCCCAGGAGGAGATCTTCGGCCCGGTGCTCTCGGTCATCCCGTTCGACGACGAGGAAGACGCCATTCGCATCGCCAACGACAGCAAATACGGATTGGCCGGCAACGTCATGTCGGGTTCGCTGGAGCACTCCCTGGCGGTGGCCCGCCGAATCAAGGCCGGCTTCATCGGCGTCAACGGCGGCGCTCCGTACGGCGCGGACACCCCGTTCGGCGGATACAAGGACAGCGGCGTGGGGCGGCAGAACGGTGTCGCGGGATTCGACCAGTACACCGAGATCAAGTCGGTGGGTTATCCTGCGGGATAACGACATTCAGAGCGTCGGCACGGTGCCGCCGTCGACGACGATGTCGGCACCGACCACCGCGGCCGCGGCATCCGAGACCAGAAAGCCGACGACCTCAGCGACCTCGGCGGGCCGGGCGGGCCGACCCAGCGGGATGCCGCCCAGCGCGGACATCAGTGACTGCAGGGCGGCGTCGCGGTCGCCGTCGCCGGCGGCGGCGATCCGGTCGATGAGGTCTTCGGCGGCGTCGGTCTGAATGAACCCCGGCGACACCGAGTTGACTCGAACGCCTTTGGGCGCAAGCTCGTTGGACAAGCCCTTGCTGTACGCGCGCAGCGCGGCCTTGGCCGCGGCATAGCCCAGGGTTCCGTCGAACAGCGGCATCCGGCTCTGGATCGAGCCGATGTGCACGACCGCCCCCGAACCCGCCTCGATCATCATCGGTAGCAGCGCACGGTCCAAGCGAACCGCGGCCAGCAGGTTGAGGTTGAGCTCGTCGGCCCAGTCTTGTTCGTCGAGCGCGGCGAAGCCGCCCGAGGGCGCGCCGGATCCGCCCGCGACATGCACCAGGATGTCCAGTCCGCCACGGTCATGGATTGCAGCGGCCACCTGCTGCACTCCAGCCGGCGAGGCGAGGTCCGCGGCGATGAATTCGTCTGCCTCCGAACCGCGATGACGGGCCACCGCGGTGACGTGTGCTCCTCGGGACCGCAGCAGGGCTGTCACCGCGGCGCCGGTCCCTTTGGTGCCGCCCGTGACGACCGCGCGCCGGCCCTGCAGCGTGTTCACGCGTCGGCCCGAAAGATCGGCCAGCACAGGGTGGTGACCCAATGCGTGGAATCCGCTGTGTCCCAGAAGAACCGGTCGTAATACTCGCGCAGCGGAGCGTCGATGCTGATCTGGTGACCGGTCGCGTACTCGCCGAGTGCGCTGTAGTCGAGGTCGACGTCGTCGTGCGGACCGCGGTGAGTGATGACGGCTAATTCCGCCGCCGGGACGATGATCGGCACCACCCGTCCGGTCGGCCGCACCTCGCCGTTCACCGGGATGAAAACGGTGCTGCCGCCCCGGTCGGCGGCGAAGATGTCGAAGTCGAACAACGCACCGAGCGGCCCGGTCGGCGTCAGCTGACGGTCGGCCTGCACCGTGGCTCGCAATTCTTCGACCGCCCCTTCCCACCAGGACAGCAGATCGTCGCGATCGACGGTGGCGGTGATCGCGGCGGCCGGCGCGTCGGCGACGGTGCGGTGTTCGATGCGCGAGTGGGGGCCGGGGGAGCAAGGATCGCCCGCAGCGATTCCACGGCGCTACGCGTTGCGGCCAGTTGGTTCTCGAGTCGTTCCAGGTGGGCGCTGATCAGTGCGTTGCGGTCGGCCGGGGCGCAGACCAGCACGGCGCGCACGTCAGCCACCGGCATACCCAGGTCGCGTAGCCGCCGTATGACCTGAGCGGTCGGAACCTGATCGGAGGCGTAGTACCGGTAGCCGGTAACCGGGTCGACGCGATGGGGCTGCAGCAGTCCCACGTCGTGGTAGTGGCGCAGGGTCTTGACGGACAACTGCGTCATCCGGGAGAAGTCGCCGATCGACAATGCCGTAGTCACCGGCTCATTCTGAGATTTCCGGTAAGGGGAGAGTCAAGCGCGAACGGCGCCCTGGCCTCGCTAGGCCGGCCCCACGCTCGGCGAGCCCGCCGGCGCGGCAGAACCATAGGTTTCATAGCTAAGTCCCACCCCGCCCCTGCGGCCCGCGACGTGTTGGTTGACAATCGAATGACTTACACGTGTCAAAGGAGACAAGTCATGGCTGAAGCCGTCATCGTCGAGGCAGTGCGTTCCCCGATCGGTAAGCGCAACGGAGGGTTATCCGGAGTCCACCCGGCTGAGCTGTCGGCGCAGGTGCTCAACGGATTGGCCCAGCGGGCCGGCATCGACCCCGAGATCGTCGACGACGTCATCTGGGGTTGCGTCATGCAGGCCGGCGAGCAGGCCCTCGACATCGGCCGCACCGCGCTGCTGGCCGCCGGGTGGCCCGAGACCGTGCCGGGCGTGACCGTCGACCGTCAGTGCGGATCCAGCCAGCAGTCGGTGCACTTCGCCGCCGCGGGTGTGATCGCCGGGCACTACGACGTGGTCGTCGCCGGTGGAGTGGAGTCGATGTCGCGCACGCCCATGGGCGCCTCGCTGGCCAATGGCGGGCGGCCCTATCCCGAGACGTTCCTGAGCCGGTATGAGGGCAAGATCCCCAACCAGGGCCTGGGCGCGGAGATGATCGCCGAGCGGTGGGGATTCGATCGCGTCGCACTGGACGAGTTCTCCCTGGGCTCGCACGAAAAAGCAGGCGCGGCACAGGATTCCGGGGCTTTCGACGACCAGATCGTCGGTATCAAGGACTCCGACGGCAACGTCGTGCTCAAGGACGAGGGCATTCGCCGGGGCACCCCGATGGAGAAGATGGCGTCGCTGAAGCCGGCGTTCAAGGAGGACGGCGTGATCCACGCCGGCAATTCCTCGCAGATTTCCGACGGGTCGGCCGCGCTGCTGTTCATGTCGGACGAGAAGGCGAAGTCGCTGGGGATGAAGCCGATCGCCAAGGTGCACACCGCGACGCTGGCCGGGGCCGACCCGGTGATCATGCTGACCGCGCCCATCCCGGCAACGCAGAAAGTGCTCAAGCGCTCTGGTCTGTCCATCGACGACATCGGCGCCTACGAGGTCAACGAGGCGTTCGCACCGGTGCCGCTGGCGTGGCTGCGCGACATCGGCGCCGACGAGAAGAAGCTGAACCCCAACGGCGGTGCGATCGCGCTCGGCCACCCGCTCGGCGGGTCGGGGGCGCGGCTGATGACCACGTTGCTGTACCACATGCGGGACAAGGGAATTCGTTACGGCCTGCAGACCATGTGCGAGGGTGGTGGTCAGGCCAACGCCACCATTTTGGAACTGCTGTGACAGACGTTGACGACGGCGCTCAACCGGCAGCGCTGGTCGAGCGCCGCGGCAACGTCATGGTCATCACCATCAACCGGCCGCAGGCCCGTAACGCCGTCAACGGCGCCGTCAGCATCGGCGTCGGGGACGCGCTGGAAGAAGCCCAGCACGACCCCGATGTGCGCGCGGTCGTCCTCACCGGCGCCGGCGACAAGTCGTTCTGCGCGGGTGCGGACCTCAAGGCGATCTCGCGGCGGGAGAACATCTACCATCCCGAACGCCCGCAGTGGGGTTTCGCCGGATACGTGCACCACTTCATCGACAAGCCGACCATCTCCGCCGTCAACGGCACCGCGCTGGGCGGCGGCACCGAGTTGGCGCTGGCCAGCGATTTGGTGGTGGCCCACGAGCGGGCCCAGTTCGGCTTGCCGGAGGTCAAGCGCGGGTTGATCGCGGCCGCCGGTGGCGTGTTCCGGATCGTCAACCAGTTGCCGCGCAAGGTGGCGATGGAACTGTTGCTGACCGGCGAGCCGCTGACTGCCGCCGATGCGTGGGAATGGGGCCTGGTCAACCAGGTGGTCAAGGAAGGCTCGGTGCTGGACGCCGCGCTGGGCCTGGCCGCGCGGATCACGGTGAACGCGCCGTTGTCGGTGCAGGCCAGCAAACGAATCGCGTACGGAGTCGACGGGGGCGTCATCGCCGACGAAGAAGTGAGTTGGCAGCGCACCATGCGCGAGATGAGCACCCTGATGCGGTCCGAGGACGCCAAAGAGGGGCCGTTGGCGTTCGCCGAGAAGCGTGAGCCGGTTTGGAAGGCCCGCTAGCGCGTCAGCTGGCCAGGATGTTGACGCCCCAGCGGAACACGGGGGGCAGCAGCGTGGCGGCCGGGACGATGGCCCGCCGGGTCGCGCGCGGCGTGCTGGCCAACACCAGGCCTCGGGTGAGCAGCCGGTAATCCCGGGTGACCCGATGCCAGGCCGCCTCGTAGGACTGCGGTGCGTCGTCGACGATGGCCCGGACGGCCGCCGCGGCCTGCTTGACGGCCAGGCTGATCCCTTCGCCGGTCAGCGCGTCCTCATACCCGGCGGAGTCGCCCACCAACAGCACTCGCCCGGCGACGCGCCGCGAAACCACTTGGCGCAGTGGGCCGCAACCGCGCGCCGGTCCCCGCTGCCCGCCGCGCAGGTGGGGGGCCAAGGTGGGGAACCAGTCCAGGGCTGGTCGCCGATTCGACAGGATCGCCACCCCGACCAGATCCGGCTCTACCGGCGTCACGTATGCCTCGCCCCACCGGGACCAATGCACTTCGACGAACTTCGACCACGCCGGCACCCGGTAATGCCAGCGCAGGCCATGGCGGCGCGGGGTGCCGGCGGTGGCTTTGATGCCCACTGCGCGCCGGACCGGCGAGTGCAGGCCGTCGGCGCCCACCAGCCAGCGCGCCCGCACCCCTCCAGCCGTCACCCCGTGCGCGTCTTGGTCGACCGCGGTGACCCGGGTTCGGATCCATTCGGTGTCCTGCTCTTTGGCCCGCGCCGCCAGCGCGGCGTGCAGCGTGGTTCGTCGCACCCCGCGGCCCGGGCCGGTGCGGAATCGCGCTTCGGCCCGACGGTGTCCGCTGACGTAGGCGATGCCGCGAAACGGCATTCCCGCCGGGTCCACGCCCAGCGACGTCAGCTCGGACAGCCCGCCGGGCATCAAGCCTTCACCGCACGCCTTGTCCGGGTTCTCCCGAGGCTCGGCGATCACCACCGACAAGCCGTGGCGGCGCGCGTGCAACGCGGTGGCCAGGCCACCGGGTCCACCGCCGACGATCAGCAGGCGGTGTCAAAGGTGCTCATGTGTAACCGAGGACCGAATTCTCCACCCGTAGACGCACACTGAGCAGGATCGCATTGGCCACCGTGAACGTGACGGCCGTCAGCCACGCGGTGTGCACCATCGGCAGCGCGAACCCTTCGACCACCACTGCAACATAGTTCGGGTGGTGCATGAAGCGGTAGGGCCCGCGGACCACCAGCGGCGCGTGCGGCAACACGATCACCCGGGTGTTCCAGCGCTTGCCCAGCGACGTGATGCACCACCAACGCAGTCCCTGGCACAGCGCCAACAGCGCCACCATCGGCCAACCCAGCCACGGGATGAACGGGCGATGCAACGCCCATGGTTCGACGGCGCAGCCCACCAGCAGCGCGGAGTGCAGAACCACCATGACGCCGTAGTGGCGCCGGCCGAATTCTTTGCCACCTTGCCGGAACGACCAGCGCGCGTTGCGCTGGGCTACCACCAGCTCGGCGAGGCGCTCGACGGCGACCGCCAGGATCAGCAGGTAATACATAAACCTCGCCCTACCACCTCAGGAGCGCTCCGGATCGGAAGTTCGAACATAATCCGGGTCACGGCCGCGGCGCCGGATCGGTTCAACCGCTTCGTTGCAATCCCCAGCGGGCGGGGTACCTAACCCGAGAGACGGTCGCAGGCGCGCTTTCGGCCGTGCAAGTGCCCGAAGCGTCGACGGATAGGTTCACAACATGCGGATTCTGGTGACAGGTGCCACCGGTTATGTCGGTTCTCGCCTGGTCACGGCCCTGTTAGCAGACGGACACGAGGTACTGGCCGCGACCCGGACCCCGGCCCGCCTCAAACGGTTCGGCTGGTCGAAGGACGTGGTAGCGGTCAAGCTGGACGCCTCGGACCCGGAGTCGGTGCGTGCGGCCCTGGCCGACGGATCGATCGACGTCATCTATTACCTGGTGCACGGGATCGGGCAGGCCGACTTCCGCGAGTCCGACAACAAGTCGGCCACCAACGTGGCCATCGCGGCGCGCGACGCCGGCGTGCGGCGCATCGTCTACCTCGGCGGCTTCGTCCCCGAGGACGAGGCGCTGTCCGAGCACCTGGCCAGCCGGGCCGAGGTGGCCCAGGCCCTGACCATCGAGAACGGCCCCGAGCTGGTGTGGCTGGGGGCGGCGATCATCATCGGCGCGGGGTCGACGTCCTTCGAGATGCTGCGTTACGTCGGTGACCGGTTCCCGCTCATTCCCGCCCCGAACTGGATGGACAACCCGCTCGACCCGATCTCCATCCGCGACGTGCTGCACTACCTCGTCGCCGCGGCCGACCCCGACCAAGTACCCGCGGGTGCTTACGACATCGCCGGGCCCGAGACGACGTCCTACCGCGACCTGATCAAGGCGTATGCCCGCATCTCGGGCCGGTGGCGGGCGGCGTTGCCGGTGGTGGGGATCGACACCTCACTGGCGTCATGCATCACCGGACTGATCCTGCCGGTGCCCCAGGGCCTGGCCGAGGACCTGGTCGAGTCGCTCGATCATCCGATGGTCGCCTCGGCCAGCCGGTTACGCGACTTGGTGCCCGACCCGCCGGGCGGGCTGGTCAGGACCGACGACGCCATCCGGTTGGCGCTGAAGGGCACCCGCCAGGGCGCACGGCCGGTCAACGCCCTGCCCGATCCGCATTACCTGGCCGACACCGATCCGGACTGGGCCGGGGGCGACGCGTTGCGCATCCGGCGGCTGGCCCGAACGGTGGTGCCGCGCATCGCTCGGCCGACGCTGGGCTTGGTCAATCTGGTTCCGGGCCCGGTCGCCGGTGCGCTGCGAACCGGCCTGGATATTCTTGTCACGTTGACTCCGAAAGTTCGGCCTGCATGAGCCAGACGACCACCCCGCAGCGCACCAGTGCACTGCAGGAAATTCGTCGTGCGCTCGTCAACGTGGCTGTGCCGCATCACGAACCACCGGGGGTGGTGCGCCGGCGGCGCGTGGTGGTGACGATCACGCTGGTGGTCGGAGCCGCGATCTTGGGTCTGTCGCTGCGGCAACGTCCCGGCGACCCGATTTTCTACTGGCTGACCCTGGCGCTGGCGGGCGTCTGGGTCATCGGCTCGGTCGTGTCGGGACCACTGCATCTGGGCGGCATCTGCTGGCGCGGCCGCAACCAACGCCCGGTCATCACCGGCACCGGGGTCGGTCTGCTGCTCGGCGGCGCTTTCGTCGTAGGCGGCCTGATCGTCCGGGAGATCCCGCCCATCGCCGCCCTGATCACCCGCGTGCTGCAATACGAACACCACGGATCGTTCCTGGGGATCGTCGCCATCACGCTGATCAACGGCATCGCCGAGGAGATGTTCTTCCGCGGCGCCCTCTATACCGCGCTGGGCCGCCACTACCCAGTGGCCATCTCGACCGTGCTGTATGTCGGAGCGACCCTGGCCAGCGGTAACCCCATGCTGGGCTTCGCCGGCATCATCCTGGGTGCGGTGTGCGCGCTGGAGCGCCGGGCCACCGGCGGAGTGCTCGCGCCGATGCTGACCCACTTCGTGTGGGGCCTGATCATGGTGCTGGTCCTGCCGCCGATTTTCGGCGTCTAGTTATCCGGTCCGGCAACCTTGCGCGCCAGCGCCCGTAGCGCGGCGGCATGCACCGGGCGTAGCGCGTACCAGTACATCCGGCCGCCGATCCCGCGCGGGAAGACGATGGCCCGCTGGTGGTAGGTGCTGCCGCCGCCCTGGCGCGGTTCGACGCTGATGTCCAGCCAAGCCTGTACGGGGGCGCGAGTCTCTGACTGCAGCCGTAGCCTGGTCCCCGGTTCCTGGTGGACGATGCTCCACTTGCGGCCGCGGCGGCCCGGGCCGAAGGGGAACGAGAACCACCGGCCATCGACGGCCGCCGCCGTTTTTTGCACGTCATCGGGATCGGTATCGGACACCGCGGTTTGCGTATCGGTGTAGACGACTTCACCCGCCCAGTCCGGATCGCTGGGCAATGCTTCGGCCGGCTCCTTATCCAACGGTTCCCACGTCGTGTCGGCGACACCGTCGCGGGCCCGGTGTAAGGCCAGTTCGACGGCGCGCCGATAGGGAGTCAATCCGTCCGGCGGCGGCTTGATGATGGTGTCGATGTCGGAGTTGTGCATCACCGCGTCGACCTCCAGCGATTCGACCAGCGGCCGGGCCAAACCGCCCGGGATGGGCGTCACGTTGCCCACCCAGAGGCTCGCGATGGTCGGGGTGAGCAACGGGAGCACCAGCATGCGACGTCTGCGCAGACCCGCTACCTCGGCGTAAACGCGCATCATGTCGCCGTATTGCAGCACGTCCGGGCCGCCGATATCCCACGTCCGCGACGACGGCACCTCAGCGGTCGCCGCCGCGACCAGGTAGTACAGCACGTCGCGCACCGCGATCGGCTGAATCTTGTTGTGCACCCACTTCGGTGTGGTCATCACCGGCAAGCGGTCGGTGAGGTGGCGGATCATCTCGAACGATGCCGACCCCGATCCGACCACCACACCGGCCTGCAACACCACCGTCTCGATGCCGGATTCGATCAACACGTCGCCGACTGCCGTCCGCGACTTGAGATGCTCGGAGAGTTCGGTGTCTTCTGGATGCAATCCGCTGAGGTAGACGATGCGGCGCACCCCGGTGCGCTGCGCGGCCGTCACCACATTGCGGGCGGTCTTCTCCTCCTCGGTGACGAAATCTTTCGACCCGCCCATCGAATGCACCAAGTAGTAGACGACGTCGACGCCGTCGAACGCCGACACCAGCGACCCGACATCGGTCAGGTCAGCTTTGGCCACCTCGACCCGCGGGCGCCACGGCACATCGTCCAACTTCTCCGGCGTCCGTGCCAAAGCGCGCACCGCGTGTCCCGCATCCAGCAGGCGCGGCACCAGCCGGCCGCCGATGTAGCCGGTTGCCCCGGTCACCGCGCACCGCAGCTGTCCGTCCGAATCGGGTCCTGATTGTTCCTCGCTCGTCACGAGATACAGGATTGCCGCTTTGGCGCGGATGAAAAGTAGTGGGCTTTACGAATCGGTGAAGGCGGGGGAGCGGCGCTCCTGAAAAGCCCTGGCGCCTTCGCGGAAGTCGTGGGCGGCCAACAACGCGGACTGTCCGTCGAACTCACGCTCCAGCGTGGCTTCCAGCTCGGTGAGCGTCGCGGCGTTGATCGCGGCTTTGGTCTTGGCGAACGCCACCGCCGGCCCGCCCAGCAAGCGGGCAATGACCCGGTCGACCTCGGCCTCGAACTCCGCGGCGGGGTACACCGCACTGACCAAACCCCAGGACAGGGCTTCAGCGGCGGGCAACCGCTCGGGTAACAGCGCCATCTGCATCGCCCGGATGCGCCCGACCGCCGCTGCCACCAACGTCGACGCCCCGCCGTCGGGCATCAACCCGATCTTGGTGAACGCCAGCATGAAAAACGCGTTCTCCGAAGCCAATACGAGGTCACACGCCAGCGCCAGCGAAACGCCGACACCGGCCGTCGCGCCCTGCACCACCGCGACCACCGGGTGCGGCAGCGCGGTGATGGCCCGCACCGTCCGGTTGATCTCGGTGATGGTGGCCGTCCGGGGCCCGCCCCGGGCGATGTCGTCGGCGCTCATGCCCGCCCCGGAGCTGAAGCCGCGGCCCGCGCCGCCCAGCCGCACCAGCTTGACGCCGGGATCGGTTGCCGCCCACTCCATCGCGTCGGCGATTCCGGCCAGCACCTCCGTCGTCAACGAATTGAGGCTCTCGGGGCGGTCGATCGTCACCGACAGCACACCGTCGGCCAACTCGACGCGAAGACCGGCAACCGCTGCGAGGGTGTCGATCCCAGAATCCGGCATGAGCTTCACCCTAAGCCAGAGGGCGGTGCGCGGGCTTCGGCGGCGGCTGCGAAGATGCCAACGACGTCAAAGCAGACGAAAGGTCATACACCATGGCGGGACCGCTGAACGGATTACGTGTTGTCGAACTGGCCGGCATCGGGCCGGGCCCGCACGCGGCAATGATCTTGGGAGATCTGGGCGCCGACGTGGTGCGCATCGATCGGCCCTCCACCGGTCCGGGCGGTGTGGCCAAGGACGCCATGCTGCGCAACCGGCGCATTCTGACCGTCGACCTCAAGTCCGAAGAGGGCCGCGACACGGTACTCCGGCTGGTTGCCAAAGCCGACGTGCTGATCGAAGGCTTTCGTCCCGGCGTCACCGAACGCTTGGGCTTGGGACCCGAGGACTGCGCGAAGGTCAACGAACGGCTGGTGTACGCCCGGATGACTGGGTGGGGCCAGACCGGGCCGCGCAGCCAGCAAGCCGGACACGACATCAACTACATCTCGCTCAACGGCATCCTGCACTCCATCGGCCGGGCCAACGAACGGCCCGTCCCACCGCTGAACCTGGTCGGTGATTTCGGGGGCGGCTCGATGTTCCTGCTGCTCGGCATCCTGTCCGCGCTGTGGGAGCGGCAGAGTTCGGGCCAGGGACAGGTGGTGGACGCCGCGATGATCGACGGATCCAGCGTGCTGGTCCAGATGATGTGGGCGATGCGGGCATCGGGCATCTGGACCGACGTGCGCGGCACCAACATGCTCGACGGCGGCGCCCCGTACTACGACACCTACGAATGCGCCGACGGGCGCTACGTGGCGGTCGGCGCCATCGAGCCCCAGTTCTATGCGGCCATGCTGACCGGGCTGGGCTTGGACGGCGCCGACCTGCCGCCGCAGAACGACCTCACTCGCTGGCCGGAACTGCGCGCGGTGCTGACCGAGACATTCGCCAAACACGACCGCGACCACTGGGTGAAGGTGTTCGCCGACTCCGATGCCTGCGTCACGCCGATTCTGGCGTTCGGCGAGGTGGAGAACGAGCCGCACATCACCGAACGAAACACGTTCTACGAGGTGAACGGTGGGCTGCAGCCCATGCCCGCGCCGCGGTTCTCCCGCACGGCACCCGGCGAGCCGCGGCCGCCGGCGGCGCCGCTGACTGATGCGCAGGCCGTCCTGGACGACTGGGTATAGTCCCCAACCAACCAGTAGGTCGGGCTCATTGTCGAGGGAAGGATTGGCATGGAAATCAGGGACGCGGTAGCGGTCGTCACCGGAGGGGCTTCGGGCCTGGGGCTGGCCACGACGAAGCGGCTATTGGACGCGGGCGCTCAGGTCGTCGTACTGGACCTGCGCGGTGAAGAGGCGGTTGCGCAGTTGGGGGAGCGCGCGCACTTCGCGCAGACCAACGTTACCGACGAGGCTGCCGTCGCCAAGGCGCTGGACACCGCGGAGGCGCTGGGTCCGGTGCGCATCAACGTCAACTGCGCCGGTATCGGCAACGCCATCAAGACGCTGTCCAAGGACGGCCCGTTCCCGCTGGACGGGTTCAAGAAGGTCATCGAGGTCAACCTGATCGGCACGTTCAACGTGCTGCGGCTGGCGGCCGAGCGGATTGCCAAGACCGAACCGCTGGGTGAAGAGCGCGGCGTGATCATCAACACCGCGTCGGTCGCCGCGTTCGACGGTCAGATCGGACAGGCCGCCTACTCGGCGTCCAAGGGCGGCGTCGTGGGCATGACGCTTCCGATTGCCCGCGACCTGTCGCGCGAACTCATCCGTGTGGTGACCATTGCGCCGGGATTGTTCAAGACCCCGCTGCTGGGATCGCTGCCCGAGGAGGCGCAGAAGTCGTTGGGCAAGCAGGTTCCGCACCCGGCGCGGCTGGGAGATCCGGACGAGTACGGCGCGCTGGCGGTGCACATCATCGAAAACCCGATGCTCAACGGTGAAGTGATCCGGCTGGACGGCGCCATTCGGATGGCCCCACGCTGAATTAGCCCCGGAAAACGGAAAGCCCCCCGCAATTGCGGGGGGCTGACACCGGGAGGAAACCTCTAATTATCGACGGAACCATCGGGTGATGTCCGGTTCGGCCATGAGGAGCCGCGCTAACACGCCCATGATTTACCTCAGCTTGCTGTCTGGAGCGGTTGCCAGTCTTCGAACTGCTCGGAGGTCTCACCTTCCACCAGCATGTCGCCGTGGTAGAGAGCCTCGAAGTCAGCCTTGATGACGTCGGCACTTGAGTCGTCGATCCACATGACATTGAGCCTAAGAGCCACCATTAAGGATTCGGTGAGCCGCGGTTCGCAATTTGGTGGCAATTCTTACCGGTCAGTAGGTTGCCTCGCGGTCGCGCAAGGTTACCCATTTCGGCCGCTGTTGAACCATCGCTGACGGGGGTCCGTGTCTAGGCCAGGCGTTGTTTGACACCTGTAAGTTAGCGCTGATAAGTTACCGCGGATATGGTGCCGGTCCGGGACCCGGCGCCTGCGGGTGGAGGGACGCACCATGCTGCAACGGATCGCTCGACTGGCCATCGCGGCGCCGCGGCGAATCATCGGCATAGCCCTCCTGGTCTTCATCGCCGCCGCCATTTTCGGCATCCCGGTCGCCAACAGTCTGTCTCCCGGCGGATTTCAAGATCCCGACTCCGAGTCGGCGCACGCGATCAGCCTGCTGACCGACAAGTTCGGCCAAAGCGGTCAGCAGATGCTGATCCTGGTCACCTCGCCGGCGGGCGCCAACAGCGAACAGTCCCGCAAGGTGGGCACCGACATCGTGGACCAACTGCAACGGTCGCCGTTGGTGTACAACGTCGCCTCGCCCTGGACCGCGCAGCCGCAGGCGGCGGCAGGTTTGGTCAGCACCGACGGCAAGTCGGGATTGATAATCGCCAATCTCAAGGGTGGCGAGAACGACGCGCAAAAGAACGCCAAGACGCTGGCCGACGCGTTTGTCCACGACCGCGACGGCGTCACCGTCCGAGCCGGCGGCTCGGCAATGGAGTATGCGCAGATCAACAAGCAGAACCAGGAAGACCTGCTGGTCATGGAGATGATCGCGATCCCGCTGAGCTTCCTGGTGTTGGTGTGGGTGTTCGGCGGCCTGCTGGCGGCGGCCTTGCCGATGGCCCTGGGCGCGCTGGCCGTCGTCGGTTCCATGTCGGTGTTACGGCTGGTCACCTTCACCACCGAAGTGTCGATCTTCGCGCTCAATCTGAGTACCGCGCTGGGCCTGGCCCTGGCCATCGACTACACGCTGCTGATCGTCAGTCGCTATCGCGACGAACTTGCCGAGGGCGCCGACCGCGACGAGGCCTTGGTCCGGACCATGGCGACCTCCGGTCGCACCGTGCTGTTCTCCGCGGTCACCGTCGCGCTGTCGATGTCGGCGACCGCGTTGTTCCCCATGTACTTCCTCAAGTCCTTCGCTTACGCCGGTGTGGCGACCGTGGCGTTCGTCGCCACCGCCTCCATCGTCATCACCCCGGCCGCCATCGTGCTGCTCGGCCGCCGGCTGGACTCGCTGGACGTGCGCCGATTGGTGCGGCGGATATTGCGGCGCAGCGAGCCGATGCACAAGCCGGTCGAGGAACTGTTCTGGTATCGCTCGACCAAGTACGTGATGCGGCACTGGTTCCCGGTGGGGGTGGCCGTGGTGGCGCTCCTACTGCTGCTCGGGTTGCCGTTCTTAAGGGTGAAGTGGGGCTTCCCGGACGACCGCGTGCTGCCGAAAACGGCGTCGGCGCATCAGGTCGGTGACCAGCTGCGCACCAACTTCGCCAACGATTCCGCGACGGCTATTCCGGTGGTCATTCCCGACGCCCGCGGCCTCAACCCGCCCGACCTGGACAACTACGCCGAAGACTTGTCCCGGCTGCCTGACGTGTCCTCGGTAGCGGCCCCCGGCGGGACGTTCAAGGACGGACACCTGATGGGTCCGCCGGCGGCGGCCACCGGAATGGCTGACGGGAGTGCATTTCTCACCGTGAGCAGCACCGCGCCGCTGTTCTCCAAGGCCTCGGACGCCCAACTCAAGCGGCTGCACGAGGTGGCGGGGCCGGCCGGCCGGTCCGTCGAGTTGGCCGGCGTCGCGCAGATCAACCGCGACAGTGTCGACGCGGTGACCAACCGGCTGCCGCTGGTACTGGGACTGATGGCCGGCATCACGTTCGTGCTGCTGTTCCTGCTGACCGGCAGCGTAGTGCTACCGGTCAAGGCGCTGGTGTGCAACGTGCTGTCGTTGACGGCGGCCTTCGGCGCGCTGGTGTGGATCTTCCAGGACGGTCATTGGGGCGCGCTGGGCACGACGCCGAGCGGCACGCTGGTCGCCAACATGCCGGTGCTGCTGTTCTGCATCGCGTTCGGCTTGTCCATGGACTACGAAGTGTTCCTGGTCTCCCGGATCCGCGAGTACTGGTTGTCCTCGGGCGCCGCCCGGCCCGCCAAGCCGCGCGCGGCGGCGGCCCACGCCGCCAACGACGAAAGCGTGGCGCTCGGCCTGGCCCGCACCGGCCGCGTCATCACCGCCGCCGCGCTGGTGATGTCCATGTCGTTCGCCGCCCTGATCGCCGCGCACGTCTCCTTCATGCGGATGTTCGGCCTGGGCCTGACGCTTGCGGTGTTCGCCGACGCGACCCTGGTCCGCATGGTGTTGGTGCCGGCGTTCATGCACGTGATGGGCCGCTGGAACTGGTGGGCCCCCAAGCCGCTGGTTTGGTTGCACGAGCGATTCGGGATCAGTGAGGCGGGCGCCTTCGAGGACCGTCGCGCCGGGCCGGATCGCTATCCGGGCGATGAGGCCGAGACCGTGCGGCTGGAGGGTGTGCGCGATCAGCGGGAGCTGCCGGCCCGGGTGACGCGCGATGGTTGACGTGTCGGTGGGCGGCCTGCGCCGCCAGCGTGCCCCGCGTGGCTCGGGGGATCGGCTCCGACACGAGATCCTGGACGCCGCGATGGAGTTGCTGCTGGAGACCGGCCAGGTGCGGGCGGTGTCCATCCGCTCGGTGGCCCAGCGCGTCGGTGTCACCTCGCCGTCGATCTACCTGCATTTCCAGGACAAAGACGCGTTGCTCGATGCCGTGTGCGCGCGGTATCTGAGCCGGCTCGATCAAGAGATGGAACAGGCCGCCATGGGGCAGTCCTCGACGGTGGACGTGCTGCGCGCACAGGGCCTGGCCTACGTGCGGTTCGCGCTGCAGACTCCGGAACTGTACCGGCTGGCGACCATGGGGGAGCTGCGGCCGGGCAGCAATGTCGATATGGCCCTGGACAGCTCGGCGTTCCGGCACATGTGCGCGTCGGTGCGGACGTTGATGGACGAAGGTAGGTACCGCAGCGACGACCCGACCACCATTGCGCTGGAGTTGTGGACCGCCGCGCACGGTGTGGCGGCCTTGTTGATCGCCAAGCCGCACCTGCCCTTCGGCGACGTGGAGGCCTTCGCCGACCGCGTGCTGGGCGCGGTGTTGTGTGGCCATATGGTCGCGGGCCTGGTCGGTTCGGACGCGACCTCCGCGCAGCTGGTGGACTGGGTGGTGCGGCGGGCTTCCGGGGAACCGGGACTATGACGACGGCGTGCACCGTCGACCACCCGTTTTTCGCCCGGATCTGGCCGCTGGTCGCGGCCCACGAAGCCCAGGCCATCCGGAAGCTGCGGCGAGAGAACCTGACCGGCTTGTCGGGCCGGGTGCTGGAAGTCGGCGCCGGCACCGGCACCAACTTCGCCCTCTATCCCCCCACGGTTCAGGAGGTCGTGGCCGTGGAGCCCGAGCCGCGGCTGGCTGCCCGCGCCCAGGCGGCAGCCGCGGAGGCTCCGGTCCCCATCGAAGTGGTGGGTCAGACGGCCGAGCAGTTCGGTGACCGCGAACCCTTCGACGCGGTGGTGTGCTCGCTGGTGTTGTGCTCGGTCGGCGAGCCCGATGCGGTGTTGCGGCGCCTGTATTCCCTGCTGCGCCCGGGTGGGCAGCTGCACTACCTCGAGCATGTGGCCAGCCCCGGTGCGGCGGGCGGGCTGCAACGGTTCGTCGACGCGACGTTTTGGCCGAGGTTGTTCGGTAACTGCCACACCCACCGCGAGACCGAGCAGGCGATCGTCGAGGCCGGGTTCTCGGTGCAGACGTCGCGGCGCGAGCTGACGATGCCCGGTTGGCTGCCGTGGCCGGTGTCGGAGTTGGTGCTCGGGCGGGCGCGCCGAGTTAGCTCTGGCGCAGCTACTTGAGCAGCGCGGGCAGCCGCTCGAGCAGCCCCGGCAACGCGATGCTCGCCGACTCGCGGATGCTGAGCGTGACACTGCTGGTCAGCGGTGTCGGCTCCGGGTTGACCTCGATCACCGCCGTGCCCGATGCCAAGGCCAGCTCCGGAAGCCCGGCCGCCGGATAGACGATCGCCGACGTCCCGACCACGACCATCACATCGGCGGCCTGCGTCGCCTCAACCGCCTGGCCCCACGGCCCCTGCGGCAGCGCCTCGCCGAACCAGACGATGTCCGGGCGGATCAGGCCGCCGCACCGGCAGACCGGCGGGTCCACTTCGATCGCGGGCTCGGTCATCACCGGCAGCGGATCGGTGTAGGAGACACCGCAACGCGCACAACGGAATTCGAACAGGTTGCCATGCAGGTGATGCACCGGATAACTGCCCGCGCGTTCGTGCAGATCGTCCACATTCTGGGTGATGACGGTGACGTCGGCCTCGTCCTGCCAGTCCGCGATCGCCCGGTGACCGGCGTTCGGTTGGACGTCGCCGACCAGGTAGTGGCGCCACAGGTACCAGCCCCAGACGCGCTCGGGATTGCGCTCCCACCCTTGGGTGCTGGACAGCTCGTAGGGGTCGAAGCGGGCCCACAATCCGTTCTTGTCGTCGCGGAAGGTGGGTACGCCGCTTTCCGCGGAGATTCCCGCGCCGCTGAGCACCGCCACGCGCATCCCACAAACATAGCCGGGCTTGGGCAATACTGGTTGTGTGGAGCTGCGCGATTTATTGAAGGTCGACGTCAAGGCGGGCAAACCGCTGTTCGACCAGCTCAGAACGCAGGTGATCGACGGAGTGCGGGCCGGCTCGCTGCCGCCGGGCACGCGCCTGCCGACGGTGCGGGAACTGGCTGGTCAGCTCGGCGTGGCCGCCAACACCGTGGCCCGCGCCTACCGCGAGCTCGAGTCAGCGGCCGTCGTGGAGACCCGGGGCCGCTTCGGCACCTTCATCTCCCGCTTCGATCCCACCGACGCCGCGATGGCGGCCGCGGCGAAGGAGTACGTGGATGTCGCCAAAGCGCTGGGCCTGACCAAGTCCGACGCGATGCGCTACCTCACGAACGTTCCGGACGACTGAACTCCAGCAGCGTCAAGCACGGCCGCAGCGGGTCCAACACCGGCAGCCGATAAACGGTTGAGAGGGCGGCGTTGACCAACCGGCCGCGGGCCGGCGGCAGATGGACGTCGCGGACCGCGCTGACGCCGGGCACCGTGTTGACCAGATCGGCGGCCTGCGCGACGGACAGGCTGAACGGCATGGTCGGCACCTTGTAGCGCAGCGAGGTCCGCATCATGCCGAGCCGGCTCCAGGCGCTGAACCAGCGTGGCGGCAGATCGAAGAGCATCCGCCCGCCGGGGAACCGCTGCGCGCACGCGGCGATCAGGCCCAGCGCCTGCTCGGGCTGCAGGTACATCAGCAGTCCCTCGGCGCTGACGAACACTCCCTGCGCCGGGTCCACGCAGTCCATCCAGGTGTAGTCCAACGCCGACTGCGCGCACACCGACACCCGTGGTGACGTCGGCAGCAACCGGCTGCGGATATCGATGATCGGCGGCAAATCCACTGTCAGCCAACGGAATTCGCTACCCGGGAGTGCGGCCTGCAGCCGCCAGAAGCTGGTTTGCAGGCCTTCGGCCAGCGCCACGACGGTGGCCTTGGGATGGGTCACCAGGTACGCCTGGGTTTGGGCGTCGAAGGCCCGCGCCCGCAGCGCGATGTCCTGGTGGGTGGGCCCGAACTTGGCGAAGTCGAAGTCGATCGAGTCGACCAGGGCGACCGCCAGCGGATCGTCGAGCACCGAGTCCGGGCGGCGGGCCTCGGTGGCGCGGGCGTTGAGCGTCAGCAGCGCCGTCTCCGAGACGCCGGTGAGGCTGACCCGCTGTCGCGCGGAATCGCCGTCGGGGGTCATTTCAGCACCTTGGCCAGGGTGCGCAGGTTCCGGGTGGTGGTCGACGACTTGTACCGCTTCTTTCCCATGGTCTGGCCGATGGTGCTGTCCAGCGTGCTGCCCTTGGGGACCTGCCAGTAGATGACGCCCTGGCCACGGCCGATCTTCTCGTCGGGCCCTCCGGTCAGTGCGGCAAGCTCGTCGAGCACCGCTTCGTCGGAGACGAAGGTGACGTAGGACTGGTAGCCGTCGACTTCGCGGTCGAAGGGGTAGGCGGCGTCGATGTCCCGAACGGTGTCCAGGTCGTAGGCCAGCACCCAGGCGTCGTAGCCGAACCTGTCCCGCAACGCGGCCTCGGCTTTCTTGCGCACCGCCGTGACACTAGACGACGACTCGAGGACGACGTTGCCGGTGGCCAGGACGGTGCGCACGGCGGCAAAGCCGGCGTCGGTCAAAGCAGCGGCCACCTCGGCCATCTTGAGATTGACCCCCCCGACATTGACGCCGCGCAGAAACACCGCGTACTTCGTCATGGTGCTGATTCCATCAGGCCACCGGAGAATGCCGCAACGGCGACGTAGGCTTTCGACATGGGCCGCCACGTCTTCGACGACAAACTGCTAGCCGTCATCAGTTGCAACTCGCTGGGAGTGCTGGCCACCATTAAGCGGGATGGCCGCCCCCAGTTGTCGAACGTGTCGTATTACTTCGACCCGCAGAAGGTGCAGCTGCAAGTTTCGATTACCGAACCGCGCGCCAAGACCCGCAACCTGCGGCGCGACCCGCGCGCGTCGATCTTGGTCGACGCCGACGACGGCTGGTCCTACGCCGTAGCCGAGGGAACCGCCGAACTCACGCCTCCCGCGGCCGCGCCCGACGACGACACCGTCGAGGCGTTGATTGCCTTGTACCGCAACATCGCTGGCGAACATCCGGACTGGGACGAATACCGGCAGGCGATGGTCACCGATCGGCGCGTGGTGCTGACGCTGCCGATCTCGCACGTGTACGGCCTGCCGCCGGGTAAGCGTTAGGCTGCTGGTATGGCCGAATCGAAGTCCCCGGAAGACGCCGCACCAGAGGACGACACCAAACGCAAGTTCCGGGAGGCGCTGGAACGCAAGACGGCCAACTCGTCGGGGAAATCTGAGCACAAGGCCGGTGGCGGCAAGCAGTCGCGGGCCCACGGTCCAGTGGAGAACCGCCGGGAGTTTCGCCGCAAGAGCGGCTAGTCCAAACGGCTTGGCACACAGGGCATTAGCCGTGTGCCGCGGTGAAAAAGCTGACCGAAGGGTCGGCCTGGCCCGGTCTGCCGCGCAGGCTCCCGCGGGTGCTGGGGTGTGCGAAGCTCACCTGCGACGGGTCGTTCTGGTATGCCCAATCGGCCACGATGGTGCGGTTCCGGAACTTCCACTGGCCGTCGTGCCGGGTGTACTCGTCGAGGTACCGGCCGCCGATGATGACGTCGACGTCGTGTTCGGCACCGGCGAAGGTGTGGAACACCAGGCAGTAGATTTCGCCGCGGGCGGTGTCGGTGTCGATCACGAAGTTCGTCGTGGTGATGTTGTGTTGGGAGACACGCACATAGGGTTCTGCGGCCTGGAGTTGGGCGATGAACTCTTCGACGCCACCGGTCGAGAATGAGCCGTGCGAATCGACCGCATCGGGGTGATACAGGCGGCGCAGTGCTGCATAGTCAGCGCGGTCGACGGCCCGACAATAGGCGGTGACGAGTTGATGCAGTTCATCGCGGGCCAGCAGCTGCGCCAATCTGGCCTCGTTCACCACCTGGCCACGATAACTGTGGGTGGCGTCCCATCGAACGGTAAGCGGTTCTAGGGTATGGAGCGGAAGGTGAAGAAAGGTCGTTGACATTGAAGCTGTGGCTAGCTCAAGAATCTGAGGCCGACAGGCTCCTGGCCGAAAATCCCTTCGCCCTGCTTGTCGGGATGGTGCTTGATCAGCAGATTCCCTTGGAGAAGGCGTTTCGCGGACCGAAGGTGATCGAAGAGCGCATGAGCCTGGCCGGGCCGAAGAAGATCGCCGACCGGATGGGCGGCTTCGACGCCGCCGACATCGCCGACTACGACCCGGACAAGTTCGCCGCGTTGTGCTCGGAAAGGCCTGCGATACATCGCTTTCCAGCCGCCATGGCCAAGCGGATCCAGGCGCTCGCACAGATCATCGTCGACCGCTACAACGGCGATGCGGCCGCCATTTGGACCGCTGGAGAGCCGGACGGCAAGGAGTTGCTGCGTCGCCTCAAAGGCTTGCCCGGCTTCGGCGAGCAGAAGGCCCGCATCTTCCTGGCACTGCTGGGCAAGCAGTACGGGGTGACGCCGTCGGGCTGGCAGGAGGCCGCCGGTGAGTTCGGCAAGCCCGGCACGCACCTGTCCGTCGCCGACATCGTCGACGCGCAATCCCTGGGGAAAGTGCGGTCGTACAAGAAGCAGATGAAAGAAGCGGCCAAGAAAGTGCCCGAGAAAGTGCAAAGAAAGGCGGCAACGTGAAGACCCACATCACGTGTCCGTGCGGGGAAGCCATCACCGGCAAGGACGAGGACGAGTTGGTCGAGTTGACCCAGGCCCACCTCGCCGACGCTCATCCGGGCTTGGAGTACGACCGCGACGCCATCCTGTTCATGGCGTACTAGTCCCCGTCCTGCCGCGAGCGTGCGTGTCTGCACAGCGACACGCCGCAACACGCGTACAACCGCGCACGCTCGCGCCGGAAGAACTCAGGGCACCACCGTCGAGCCGATGGTCGGCATGAACTGGCACTGCCGGTCTTTGGTGGTGACTTGGCCGAAGATGGTCGACATGATGCTGCCCGAACCCGTGTCCACGATGGCGGTCAACGTCGTCGGTCCCTCGCCGTTGATGTCGGTGCGCGGTTTGAGCGTGGCAGTGCCGGACTTACCGGTGGTCAGGTTGACCCAGGTGACGTTGAGCGGCAACTTCTGCACCTCGGCCGGTCCGGGCGTGCCGACCGCGGTGAAGACATAAGCGGTCTGCCCGGGCCCGGGCCCCGGGGTCGGGATGGTGGCCGGCCCGGCCACTGACAGGGCGGTGGCCAGTGCGCTCGCGCCGTCGGCAAGGCAGTTAGTGCCGATCGAGGGGTACATGAAGTCCTGGGTGGGCGGCGCGTCGGGGCCGAAGCCGGGGGCCGCTGCGGGTGCGGGAGCCGGCGCGGCTTCGGGTCCCGGGGCGGCCTGCGGTGCCGGGGCAGGCGCTGGGGCCGGTGCGGCTTGTGGTGCCGGGGCAGGCGCCGGGGCCGGTGCGGCTTGCGGTGCGGCTGGCGGTGCGGCCGGGGCCGGCGCCGAAACGGGTTCGGCGGCGGGTGCCGGCGGCGGGGCGACCGGTGGCACAGCTTGCGGCTCGGTGACCGGTCCTGGACCCGCGGCATGCACCGGGTCGACTCCGGTCGGTATGTGGGCCAGCGTGCCGGGCTCCACGCCGGCCGGCGGGAGGTGCGGAACGGCCCCTGCGTCCGGCGGTGTCGCCGCGGCCGGCGGCGGGCCGGGCCGGTGTGCTGTGGGGTTGGCCGGATCGGCCACGAAGTGGTTCACCGACGAAGCAACGTTCTTGGCCTCGGTGGGCGCCGTCGGGTTGTGGGTGAAGGCTTGCGCCGCGGCCATCAGCAACTGGGTCGCCTGACCGGGGTTGCTGGCCGCTTGCTGGATGATCGGGCTCAATTCGGTCAACGCTGGCAGTCCCGGCAGTTGTTGGGCGGGGTTGGGCGGCGGCGTCGCCGGGTCGGCTGCCGCGCCCGGGCACAGCCCGAACGCGGCAGCCGCTGTGACGACGACTGCGGCCAAACCTTTGGACGGACTCCAAGCGTTTGCCACGGTGAATTCTCCCGGTTTCAGTAGTTGTCAGCGTTGGTTAGCGAGCTCAGGGAATGGCGGCGAGCAGCGTCTGCGGTTGCGACGGAGCAGCCGGTGCGGCCGGTGCGGCCGGTGCGGCAGCGGCCGGCACGCCCGGAATGGCGCCGGAAAGCCCCGGCAGACCAGCCTGAGCCAGCCCAGGAATCGCCGACGCCAACCCCGGAAGCGAGGCCGCCGGAGCCGCCGGAGCGGCCGGAGCCGCGGGCGCGGCCAGTCCCGGAATCGCCGACGCCAACCCCGGAAGCGAGGCCGCCGGAGCCGCCGGTGCGGCCGGAGCCGCGGGAGCCGCCGGTGCGGTGATCCCCGGGATGGGTGTGGTGACCCCAGGAATGGCGGGGTTCACGGCCGGGGCGGGGGTGGCAGGTGCGGCCGCCGCCGGTGTGAGGCCTGGGATCGGGGTGTTGACGCCCGGAATGGACGGCACCGACGCCGGAGCGGGAGCCGTCGCGGCCGGTGCGGCCGGGGTCAGTCCGGGCAGGGACAGCCCACCGAGAGAGGCGGGGGCGGGGTCCGGCGCCCGCTGCGCCCCGCTGAGCGGGGGCGTGGCGCCCAGCGCGGTGGCGAGGTTCTGCAGGATCTGCGGCGCGTTGGCCGCCGAGGCGATCAACTGCTGAGGAATGTCGGTTCCCGGTGGCGCGGGCGCCGGGTCGGCGTGCGCGATACCGCCGGTGAGTAGTGCGGCGGACGAACCGACCAATACAGCGGCGGCTCGAACGTAAGTCCAAATGGTTGGCATGACTCTCCCTGGTTGTCGATGACAGGCCCCCCACAGGACCTGAGTGCCGAAGCTATCGCGGTACAGGAGTGACTCAAGTGACACGTGTGGCATTTATGTGATCGTTATTGATACGAGCGACGGCGGTGACCGGCCACCTGGGATTCGTGTCCGGACCGTGATCGAAGCTCGGCGCGCGCGGTGCTCGCTAAAGTCGGGCAGATAGACACGACTTCAGCCGCCCCGGCGGCACGCCCGACCCAGGCTTGGCGGACGGCCGCAGCGCTACTGTTGCTGGCCAGCATCGCGGCGCGGTTGGCCTGGACATACCTGACGCCGCACGGCGCCAACTTCGTCGACCTGCACGTCTATGTCGGAGGCGCGGCGGCTTTGGACCATCCCGGCACGCTCTACGACTACGTCTACGCCGACCAGACGCCGGACTTTCCGCTGCCCTTCACCTATCCGCCGTTTGCGGCCGTCGTCTTCTACCCGCTGCACCTACTGCCCTTCGGCCTACTGGCCTTCCTGTGGCAGCTGGTCACGATGGCCGCGCTGTACGCATCCGTGCGCTTCAGCCAGCGGTTGCTGGGCGTACCCGCCGGGTCCGGACAGCGCAGCGCCATGGTCTGGACGGCCGTCGCTATTTGGATCGAGCCGATGCGCAGCACGTTCGACTACGGACAGGTCAACGTGCTGCTGATGCTGGCGGTGTTGTGGGCGGTCTACACGATGCGGTGGTGGGTCTCGGGTTTTCTCGTCGGCGTGGCGGCCGGCATCAAACTGACGCCGGCGATCGCCGCGGTCTATTTCGCCGGAGCGCGCCGCTGGGCGGCCGCCGCGTTCAGTGCCGCCGTCTTCGTAGCGACCATCGGCGTGTCGTGGCTGGTCGTCGGCGACCAGGCCCGCCACTACTTCACCGACCTGCTCGGCGATGCGCACCGCGTCGGGCCGATCGCCACGTCGTTCAATCAGTCTTGGCGAGGCGCGATTTCGCGGATCCTGGGTCACGACGCGGGCTTGGGCCCGCTGGTGGTGGCGGCAATCGCGGTGACGGCGGTATTGGCCGTGGCGGCCTGGCGGGCGCTGGACGGAACTGACGTGCTGGGTCGGCTGCTGGTGGTGGAACTCTTCGGCCTGTTGCTGTCGCCCATTTCGTGGACGCACCACTGGGTCTGGTTGATACCGCTGATGATCTGGTTGCTGCACGGGCCGCTGCGCGAACAACTCGGCGCGCGCGTCCTGGGCTGGGGCTGGCTGGCGCTGACCCTCATCGGCGTGCCCTGGTTGCTCAGTTTCGCCCAGCCGACGATCTGGCAGATCAGCCGGCCGTGGTACCTGGCCTGGGCCGGTCTGGTCTATGTGGTGGCGACGCTGGCGACGCTGGGTTGGATCGCCACGACGCGGCGGGTGGCGCGCTAGCCGCCGACGATCCCGTCGATATCGCGTGCCATGTCGACGTCTTTTTGCGTGATGCCGCCCTCGGAATGCGTCACCAGCGCGAAAATGACTGTGCGCCAGCGGATATCGATATCGGGATGGTGATCTTTGGCTTCCGCATGCTCACCGATGCGGCGCACGGCGTCGATGCCGGCCAAAAACGTCGGAAACTTGACCGATCGGCGCAGGGCGCCGTCGGCACGCTCCCAGCCATCGAGGTCGGGCAGTGCGGCGTCTACTTGCTCGTCCGTTAACACAGCCATGGTTGCAACCGTACCGCCACCGGCCGGCGAATATTCGCAAACTGACCCGGGCAGCAGGTCTGGTCGGTTAGCCTTCCCGACTGGGGGTCCGGCTGATCAGCTGGACAATACGAATGAAGTGCTGGGGGACTTGATGTTTCGGTCTTGGATCATCGCTGTGGTGGCCGCCGGCGGCCTCGCCGTGGGCGCACCCGCTGCTGCTGTCGCAGCACCCGGGCCCGGGAGCATAGCTACCACCTCGGCGTGCCCGTCGGGCAGCTACGAAAACTCCAGCGGCACCTGCGTCCCACGGCCGAACAACTCTGACACCGACGTTTCGGCCGTCTGCCAGGACGGCTCCCATTCGCACAGCCAGCACCGCAGCGGGACCTGCTCGGGTCACGGCGGGGTGGGCCAGTGGTGCCCCTGCTCGTTCGCCTCCGGTCAGCCCAGTACCGGCCGTTCGCCCGAAGCCGACTTCTAGGGGTCTTGTAGCGTCACGGGCCATGGCCACCCAGATCGTCGTAGCCGGGGCCATCATCGCCGGTGCCAAGGTCTTGGTGGCGCAGCGGCTCGCGCCCCCGGAGCTGGCCGGCCGTTGGGAACTGCCCGGCGGCAAGGTCACCCCGGGGGAGACCGAACCGGCCGCGCTGGCCCGTGAGTTGGCCGAGGAATTGGACCTCCACGCCACCGACGTGGCAGTGGGCGAGCGCCTGGGCGAGGACGTCGTACTGAACGACTCCATGACGTTGCGCGCCTACCACGTTCGGCTGCTGCGCGGTGAGCCCCGCCCACGCGACCACCAGGCGCTGCGCTGGGTCACCGCCGCCCAACTGCATGACGTCGACTGGGTGCCGGCGGACCGCGGCTGGCTACCCGACCTGGCCCGAGCGCTCTAAGCGATCGCCGGGCCGAAACCACAGCCCATTTGCAGAAAACCTCCAGGGCCACTGAAGGTAGCAGGCGTCAACTGTTGACGTATGGCAATTAATTTGTCGAGACCTACGCGCGGGGTGCCTGAACCCGATCTCGAGGCATGCCGTTAACACGTAGGAGGACCACATCTTGACTCTCACCCCACATGTCGGCGGACACCTCGAGGAACTGCTGGAGCGCAGCGGTCGCTTCTTCACTCCCGGGGAGATGTCGGCCGACCTGCGCACGGTGACCCGGCGCGGCGGGCGCGAAGGCGACGTCTTCTACCGCGACCGGTGGAGCCACGACAAGGTGGTCCGGTCCACGCACGGCGTCAACTGCACCGGATCGTGCTCGTGGAAGATCTACGTCAAAGACGGCATCATCACCTGGGAAACGCAGCAGACCGATTACCCGAGTGTCGGCCCGGACCGGCCCGAATACGAGCCGCGCGGCTGTCCCCGCGGCGCGTCGTTCTCCTGGTACAGCTATTCGCCCACCCGCGTGCGCTACCCGTATGCGCGCGGTGTCCTGGTGGAGATGTACCGCGAGGCCAAGGAGCGCCTGGGTGATCCGGTGTTGGCGTGGGCGGACATTCAGGCCGACCCGCAGCGGCGGCGCCGCTACCAGCAGGCCCGCGGCAAGGGCGGGCTGGTCCGGGTGAGTTGGGCCGAGGCCACCGAACTCATCGCGGCCGCACACGTGCACACCATCAAGACCTACGGCCCCGACCGCGTCGCCGGATTCTCCCCGATCCCGGCGATGTCGATGGTGTCCTATGCCGCCGGGTCGCGGTTCTTCGAGCTCATCGGCGGTGCCATGACGTCGTTCTACGACTGGTACGCCGACCTTCCGGTGGCCTCGCCGCAGGTGTTCGGCGACCAAACCGATGTCCCGGAATCCGGAGACTGGTGGGACGCAGCGTATCTGATGATGTGGGGCTCCAACGTCCCGATCACCCGCACCCCCGACGCGCATTGGATGGCCGAGGCTCGCTACCGCGGCACCAAAGTGGTGACCGTCAGCCCCGACTACGCCGACAACACCAAGTTCGCCGACGAGTGGATGCCGTGTGCCGCCGGGACCGACGGGGCGCTGGCCATGGCGATGGGCCACGTCATCCTCACCGAATGCTATGTGCGCAAACAAGTTCCGTTCTTTGTCGACTTCGCGCGCCGCTACACCGACCTGCCGTTTCTGATCAAGCTCGAGCAGCGCGGTGACTTGCTGGTGCCGGGGAAGAACCTCACCGCGGCCGACATCGGCGAAGCGGTCGAGAACGCGGCTGTCAAGCCTGCCATCTGGGACGAAGCGACGAATGCCGTTGTGGTGCCGCACGGTTCGCTGGGCTTCCGCTACGGCGAGGACGGCCTGGGGAAGTGGAACCTTGATCTGGGCAACCTGGTGCCGGCCCTGAGCATGATGTCCGCGCACGCCACGAACGGCGACCGGAGCACCGCACTGGTCGCACTACCCAGCTTCGACACGCTCAACGGCGAGGGCGCCACCGTGCTGCGCGGCGTCCCGGTGCGTCGGGTCGGCGAGCACCTGGTGTGCACCGTGTTCGACTTGTTGCTGGCCCAATACGCGGTGGCTCGGCCGGGGTTACCCGGTGATTGGCCCACCGGTTACGACGATCCGACCCAGCAGAACACCCCGGCGTGGCAAGAGCCGATCACTGGCGTGTCGGCGGGCCAGACGATCCGGGTCGCCAGGGAATTCGCCCGTAGCGCAGAAGAATCCGGCGGCCGGTCGATGATCATCATGGGCAGTGGAATCTGTCAGTGGTTTCACGGCGATGCCATCTACCGCGCCGTGCTGGCGCTGCTGATGTTGACCGGGTCGATGGGACGCAACGGCGGTGGCTGGGCACACTACGTCGGCCAGGAAAAAGTTCGTCCGCTCACCGGGTTTCAGACGATGGCGATGGCCACCGACTGGGTGCGCCCGCCCCGGCAGGTGCCCGGCGCCTCCTACTGGTACGCCCACACCGACCAGTGGCGCTACGACGGGTACGGCGCGGATAAACTGGCCAGCCCGATCGGCCGCGGCAGGTTCGCGGGCAAGCACACGATGGACGTGCTGGCCTCTGCCACCGCCATGGGCTGGAGCCCGTTCTATCCGCAGTTCGACCGGTCCAGCCTGGACGTGGCCGACGAGGCGCGGGCCGCGGGCCGCGATGTCGCGGAGTATGTCGCCGAGCAACTCGGCGCGCGCAAACTCAAGCTTTCGGTCACCGATCCCGACAACCCCGTCAACTGGCCCCGGGTGCTCACGGTATGGCGTGCCAACCTGATCGGCTCGTCGGGCAAGGGCGGTGAGTACTTCCTGCGCCACCTGCTGGGCACCGATGCCAACATCCAGGCGCAGCCGGCGCACGGCGGCGACATCCCCGAAGGCAAGCTCGATTTGATGATGTCGATCGACTTCCGGATGACCTCGACGACATTGGTGTCCGATGTCGTGCTGCCGGCGGCGACCTGGTATGAGAAGGCCGACATCTCCAGCACCGACATGCACCCGTACGTCCACGCGTTCAGCGCCGCCACCGACCCGCCTTGGGAAACCCGGTCGGATTTCGACGCGTTCGGTGCCATTGCCCGTGCCTTCAGCGCAATGGCCAAGCGCCACTTGGGTACTCGCAGCGACGTCGTGCTCACCGCCCTGCAGCACGACACCGCCGATGCGATGGCCTATCCCGACGGGACCGAGCAGGACTGGTTGAGCACCGGTGCTACGCCGGTACCGGGGCGCACGATGGGCACGTTGACCGTCGTGGAGCGCGATTACGGCGCGGTCTACGACAAGTGGCGGAGCCTGGGACCGCTGGTCGACCGGTTCGGGATCACCACCAAAGGCATCACGGTGCATCCGTTCCGCGAGGTCGAGGAGCTGTCTGCGAAGTTCGGGGTGATGAGTTCCGGTGTGGCAGCGGGACGTCCGGCCGTCACCACCGCCCAGCGGATGGCTGACGTCTTGCTGCTGTTGTCCGGCACCACCAACGGCCGCCTCGCCGTCGAGGGCTTCCGCGAGCTGGAAAAACGCACCGGTCAGCGGTTGGCGCACCTGGCCGAGGGCAGTGAAGATCGCCGCATCGACTACGCCGACACCCAGGCGCGGCCCGTACCGGTGATCACCAGCCCGGAATGGTCGGGCAGCGAAACCGGCGGCCGCCGCTACGCGCCGTTCACCATCAACATCGAGAACCTCAAGCCGTTTCACACGCTGACCGGGCGCATGCACTTCTACCTGGCCCACGACTGGGTGGAGGAGTTGGGCGAGCACCTGCCGGTGTTCCGCCCGCCACTGGACATGACGCGGCTGTTCGGGCAGCCAGAACTCGGGTCCCGATCGGAAGACGGAATAGGGCTTACCGTGCGGTATTTGACGCCGCACTCCAAGTGGTCCTTCCACTCCACGTATCAGGACAACCTGTACATGTTGTCGCTGTCCCGCGGCGGTCCGACCATGTGGATGAGCCCGGGAGATGCGGCGAAAATCGGTGTGCGCGACAACGATTGGGTGGAAGCGGTCAACACCAACGGCATCTACGTCTGCCGGGCGATCGTCTCGCACCGGATGCCCGACGGTGTGGTGTTCGTCTACCACGTGCAGGAGCGCACGGTGGACACGCCGCGCACGGAGACCAACGGCAAGCGCGGCGGCAACCACAACGCGCTGACCCGGGTGCGCATCAAGCCCAGTCACTTGGCCGGTGGCTACGCGCAGCACGCATTCGCGTTCAACTACCTGGGCCCCACCGGCAACCAGCGCGACGAGGTGACCGTGGTGCGTCGCCGCAGCCAGGAAGTGCGGTACTGACCGATGAAGGTAATGGCTCAGTTGGCGATGGTGATGAACCTCGACAAATGCATCGGCTGCCACACCTGCTCGGTCACCTGCAAGCAGGCGTGGACCAACCGCGCGGGCACCGAATACGTCTGGTTCAACAACGTCGAAACCCGTCCCGGGCAAGGATATCCGCGCACGTACGAGGACCAGGACCGATGGCGCGGCGGGTGGATCCGCGACGCCAAAGGCAGACTGCGGTTGCGCGACGGCGGCCGGTTCGCCAAGTTGCTGCGCATCTTCGCCAACCCGAAGCTACCCACGATCGACCAGTACTACGAGCCGTGGACCTACGACTACGAGAACTTAACGACCGCACCGGCCGGTGACACCTTCCCGACGGCCGCACCGCGAAGCCTGATCAGCGGCAAGCCGATGAAGGTGTCCTGGGGACCGAACTGGGACGACAACCTCGCCGGATCACCGGAGATCCTGGCCGAGGACCCGATCCTGAAAAAAGTGAGTGACGAGGTCGTCCTGCGACTCGAAGAGACGTTCATGTTCTACCTGCCGCGGATCTGCGAGCACTGCCTCAACCCGTCGTGCGTGGCGTCGTGCCCGTCCGGAGCGATGTACAAGCGCAGCGAGGACGGCATCGTGCTGGTCGACCAGGACCGGTGCCGCGGGTGGCGCATGTGCGTGTCGGGATGCCCCTACAAGAAGGTGTATTTCAACCACAAGACCGGCAAGGCCGAGAAGTGCACCCTGTGTTATCCGCGCATGGAGATCGGGCTGCCGACCATCTGCTCGGAGACCTGCGTCGGGCGGTTGCGCTATCTGGGCCTGGTGCTCTACGACGCCGACCGGGTGCTCGAGGCGGCGTCGGTGGAACGCGACACCGACCTCTACGAGGCTCAGCGTCGAATCCTGTTGGATCCCAACGATCCTGAGGTGATCGCCGCGGCCCGCGCCGAAGGCATCTCCGATGACTGGATCGAGGCCGCGCAGCGCTCACCGGTGTATGCCCTGATCAACACCTACCGGGTGGCGCTCCCGCTGCATCCGGAGTACCGCACCATGCCGATGGTCTGGTACATCCCGCCGCTGTCGCCGGTGGTCGACGCGGTCAGTCGCGACGGCCACGACGGGGAAGATGTCGGCAACCTGTTCGGCGCCCTCGAGGCGCTGCGGATTCCGTTGAAGTACCTGGCCGAATTGTTCACCGCGGGGGACACCGAGGTGGTCGCCGGTGTGTTACGGCGCCTGGCCGCCATGCGCTCTTACATGCGCGATATGAACCTGGGTCGGGAGACCCAGCCGCACATCCCGCATGCCGTCGGCATGACCGAGCAGGACATCTACGACATGTACCGGCTACTTGCCATCGCCAAATACGAAGAGCGGTATGTCATTCCGACCGCGTTCGGGGCCCAGGCCCGTGATCTGGAAGAGATGGGCTGCTCACTGTCCGGTGACGGCGGTCCGGGCATGTACGAAGACGCCCCGGTGCCGGTCGCGGTGGAGACGTTTCACGCGGTCAAACGAACCGAGCAGCCGCGCAACGGTTCCCGGGTGAATCTGCTGAACTGGGACGGCCGCCAAGTGGCCGCCGGGATGTTCCCCGAAGAGCAGAAGCAATGAAGTTGCTCTCCCGTGCCAGGCAACGCACGATGCACGACCGGCTGGTGTGGCAGTGCGCATCCTTACTGCTCGCCTATCCCGACGAGGGTCTGACGCACCGATTGGATACCGTCGACGCCCTGCTGGCGAACCTGAACGGCACCTCGGCCGCGCTGCTCGATCAGACGGCCGCGACGCTGCGCGCGCTGCACCCGATGGCCGCGGCGACGCAGTACGTCGAGACGTTCGACCTGCGCCGGCGCACCACCATGTACCTGACGTACTGGACGGCCGGCGACACGCGCAACCGGGGCCGGGAGATGCTCACGTTTGCCACCGCTTATCGCGACGCGGGGGTCGAGCCGCCGCGCGGCGAGGCGCCCGATCATCTGGCTGTCGTGCTCGAATTCGCCGCCACCGTCGACCCCGAGTCGGGCCGCCGGTTGCTCGCCGAGCATCGGGTTCCCATCGACGTGCTGCGGGCGGCCCTGGCCGAGACCAATTCGCCCTACCAGCACACCGTCGCTGCGGTCTGCCAAACCCTGCCCAGCGCAACCGATCAGGAGGCACGTCGCGCACAACGCCTGGCCGAGGCCGGCCCCCCAGCAGAATCCGTTGGGCTGCAACCTTTCACGTTGACCGTGCCGCCCAGGCGCACCCAGGGAGGCTGACATGAATCTGGTCGAGATCTTCTGGGACGACGCACCCTATGTCGTGTTGGCGATCGCGGTGGTCGGCACCTGGTGGCGCTACCGGTACGACAAATTCGGCTGGACCACCCGCTCTTCGCAGCTCTATGAATCCCGGCTGCTGTCCATCGGCAGCCCACTGTTCCACTTCGGCAGCCTGATGGTCATCATGGGCCACGTCATCGGTCTGCTCATCCCGGAGCCGTGGACTCGGGCGCTGGGCATGAGCGATCACCTCTATCACCTGCAGGCGCTGCTGCTGGGGGTGCCGGCCGGCGCGGCCACCATCGCCGGCATCGGGCTGTTGATCTATCGCCGGCGCACCACCGCGCCGGTGCTGCGGGCCACCACCGGCAACGACAAGCTGATGTACCCGGTGCTGGTCTGTGCCCTGGTGGCCGGGATGTGCTGCACGCTGATGGGCGCCACGCACTTCGGCGAATTGCACGACTACCGGCAGAAGGTGTCGGTCTGGTTCCGCTCGATCTGGATTCTCGATCCGCGCGGGGATCTGATGGCTCAGGCGGCGGAGTACTACCAGATCCACGTCTTCATCGCGCTGCTGTTGTTCGCCCTGTGGCCGTTCACCCGGCTGGTGCACGCGTTCAGCGCGCCCATCGCCTACCTGTTCCGGCCCTACATCGTCTACCGCAGCCGGGATGTGGCGGACAACAACCAATTGGTCGGCTCGGCGCCGCGCCGCCGCGGCTGGTGAGACGCACCCGCTGAGCTGCCCAGTTCGCCATCTGCAGCGCCCGCTGCCACAATCACCGACGTGCAATTCCGGAATGTAGCCATCGTCGCCCACGTCGACCACGGCAAGACGACGCTGGTGGACGCGATGCTGCGGCAGTCCGGTGCGCTGCACGAACGCGGTGACCTGCAGGACCGCGTGATGGACAGCGGGGACCTGGAGCGGGAAAAAGGCATCACCATCCTGGCCAAGAACACCGCCGTGCACCGCCATCACCCGGACGGCTCCGTCACTGTTATCAATGTCATAGACACCCCCGGCCACGCCGACTTCGGCGGCGAGGTGGAGCGCGGCCTGTCCATGGTCGACGGGGTGCTGCTGTTGGTCGACGCGTCCGAAGGCCCGTTGCCGCAGACCCGGTTCGTGCTGCGCAAGGCACTGGCCGCGCATCTGCCGGTGATCCTGGTGGTCAACAAGACCGACCGGCCCGACGCCCGCATCGCCGAAGTGGTCGAGGCCAGCCACGACCTGCTGCTCGACGTGGCCTCCGACCTCGACGACGAGGCCGCCGCGGCGGCCGAACACGCGCTGGGACTGCCCACCCTGTACGCCTCCGGGCGGGCGGGCATCGCCAGCACCGAGGCACCCGCCGACGGCGAGGTTCCCGACGGCACCAACCTGGACCCCCTGTTCGAAGTGCTGCTCGAGCACGTACCGGCGCCCAAGGGCGACCCGGAGGCGCCGCTGCAGGCGCTGGTCACCAACCTCGACGCATCGGCGTTCCTGGGCCGGCTGGCGCTCATCCGCATCTACAACGGCCGCATCCGCAAGGGCCAGCAGGTCGCCTGGATGCGTGAGGTGGACGGGCTGCCGGTTATTACCAGCGCCAAGATCACCGAGCTGCTGGCCACCGAGGGCGTCGAGCGCAGCCCCACCGACCAGGCGATCGCCGGCGACATCGTCGCCGTCGCCGGCCTGCCCGAGATCATGATCGGCGACACGCTGGCCGATCCCGACCATGCCCATGCGCTGCCGCGCATCACCGTCGACGAGCCGGCCATCGCGGTGACCATCGGCACCAACACCTCCCCGCTGGCCGGAAAGGTGTCCGGGCACAAGTTGACCGCCCGCATGGTCCGCAACCGGCTCGATCAGGAGCTGGTCGGCAACGTCTCCATCCGGGTGGTCGACATCGGGCGCCCCGACGCCTGGGAGGTTCAGGGCCGGGGTGAGCTGGCGCTGGCCGTGCTCGTCGAGCAGATGCGCCGCGAGGGTTTCGAGCTGACCGTCGGGAAGCCGCAGGTGGTCACCAAGACCATCGACGGCAAGCTGCATGAGCCGTTCGAGGCGTTGACGATCGACTGCCCGGAGGAGTTCGTCGGCGCCATCACCCAGCTCATGGCCGCTCGTAAGGGACGCATGGAGGAGATGACCAACCACGCGGCGGGCTGGGTGCGGATGGACTTCATCGTGCCCAGCCGCGGGCTGATCGGGTTCCGCACCGACTTCCTCACGCTGACCCGCGGCACCGGCATCGCCAACGCGGTGTTCGACGGCTACCGCCCGTGGGCGGGGGAGATCCGGGCCCGCCACACCGGGTCGCTGGTGTCCGACCGCAGCGGCAGCGTCACACCGTTCGCGATGATCCAGCTGGCCGATCGCGGCCAGTTCTTCGTCGAGCCCGGGCAGGACACCTACGAGGGGCAGGTCGTCGGCATCAACCCGCGGGCCGAGGATCTCGACGTCAACGTCACCCGCGAGAAGAAGCTGACCAACATGCGGTCATCGACCGCCGACGTCATGGAGACGCTGGCGCGCCCGTTGGTCCTGGACCTCGAGCAGGCGATGGAGTTCTGCGCCGAGGACGAATGCGTCGAGGTGACCCCGGAGATCGTGCGCGTTCGCAAGGTCGAACTGGACGCCACTTCGCGTGCCCGCAGCCGGGCGCGCGCCAAGGCCCGGGGATAACGTGCCGCTGGCGCGCGAGCGTCCCCTCGTTAACCTGATCCTCGTGCTGCACCAAGCCCGTCACATCCTGGTGACGGTCGGCGTGCTGATCGCACTGGTCGGGCTGGCGCTGTCGGCCTGCACCGTCAGTCCGCCCCCGGCGCCGCAGAGCACCGACACGCCCCACAGCACGCTGCCGCCGCCGCAGCACCCGACCCAGATCATCATGGGTATCGACTCGATCGGCGCCGGATTCAACCCGCACCTGCTTTCGGATCTGTCGCCGGTGAACGCCGCGATCAGCGCTCTGGTGTTGCCCAGCGCTTTCCGCCCGGTGCCAGACCCGAACTCGTCGACCGGCTCGCGGTGGGAAATGGACCCGACACTGCTGGTGTCGGCCGACGTGACCAGTGAAAACCCGTTCACGGTGACCTACAAGATCCGGCCCGAGGCGCAGTGGACCGACAACGCCCCCATCGCGGCCGACGACTTCTGGTACCTGTGGCGCCAGATGGTCAGCCAGCCCGGGGTCGTGGATCCGGCCGGTTATGACCTGATCACCGGCGTCCAGTCGCTTGAAGGCGGCAAGCATGCCGTCGTCACCTTCTCCCAGCCGTACCCGGCCTGGCGGGAGCTGTTCAGCGACATCCTGCCCGCCCACATCGTCAAAGACGTGCCGGGCGGGTTCGCCGCCGGGTTGGCCCGCGCGCTGCCCGTCACCGGCGGCCAGTTCCGGGTGGAGAACATCGATCCCCAGCGCGACGAGATCCTGATCGCCCGCAACGATCGTTACTGGGGTCCGCCGGCCAAACCCGCGCTCATCCAGTTCCGTCGCGCCGGAGCGCCTGCGGCACTTGCTGATTCGGTCCGCAACGGCGACACCCAGGTGGCCCAGGTACACGGCGGTTCGGCCGCCTTCGCGCAGCTTTCCGCGATCCCCGACGTCCGCACCGCCCGGATCGTCACGCCGCGGGTCATGCAGCTCACGCTGCGGGCCAACGAGCCCAAATTGGCGGATTCCCAAGTGCGCAAGGCGATTTTGGGCCTGCTCGATGTCGATCTGCTCGCCGCCGTCGGCGCAGGCAGCGACAACACCGTCACCCTGGACCAGGCACAAATCCGCTCACCCAGCGACCCCGGCTACGTGCCGACCGCGCCGCCGGCGATGAGCACCACGGCCGCACTGGCTCTGCTCGCCGGCGCCGGTTTCCAAGTGGAGAGCAGCACGTCGGCCTCCCCGACGTCGCCTGGTTCGACGACCACACCGATCAACACCGGGCCACCGGAAGTGCGCGGCCGGATCAGCAAGGACGGCAAGCAGCTGGCGCTGGTGATCGGCGTGGCCGCCAACGATCCGACCGCGGTGGCGGTCGCCAACACCGCCGCCGACCAGCTGCGCAACGTCGGAATCGCCGCCAGTGTGCTGGCGCTGGACCCCGTCGTGCTCTTCCGCGACGCACTGAACAACCATCAGGTCGACGCGCTGGTGGGGTGGCACCAAGCCGGCGGCAATCTGGCGACGTCGTTGTCGTCGCGGTTCAGCTGTCCGGCGTTGCAGGCCACCGAGGTGCCGCCGCCCGGTGCCCCGACGACGCAGAGCTCCGGTCCCACCGGGCTGACGCCCTCGGCCGGACCCGATACCCCGACGCCGACCGCCCCGAGCCGGCCGCCCGACCCGAATGCGCTGGTCAAGGCGCCGTCAAACCTCACCGGCATCTGTGATCGCAGCATCCAGTCGAACATCGACGCCGCGCTCAACGGCACCAAGAACATCAACGACGTCATCACCGCCGTGGAACCGCGGCTGTGGAACATGTCCACGGTGCTGCCGATCCTGCAGGACACCACGATCGTCGCGGCCGGCCCGAGCGTGCAGAACGTCAGTCTGTCCGGCGCCGTACCGGTCGGCATTGTCGGTGACGCGGGCCAGTGGGTCAAGACAGGACCATGATGCAAACCTAAACATAACAATCCAGGGTTACAACCGACCAAACTGATTGTCCCTGTGGCGAATTGTTACCGACGGATTGTGTCAAAAACCCCATACGAAATGCAGAAACTTCGATACGCTCCGCTCAAGCGTCCGATCGGGCTGGGGACGGTACACAAAAGTGGCGGGGAGGGCACAGATGTCCTTTTTATTTGCAGACACGCCGTTCGTTGCGGCGGCCGCAACTGATTTGGCGGGCATCGGCACGTCGATCAGTTCGGCCAGTAATGCGATTGCCACCGCGACGACCGCGGTGATCCCCGCTGGCCTCGACGAGGTGTCGGCGAGCATCGCCGCGCTGTTCGGGGCCCATGGTCAGGCATATCAGGCGCTCAGCGCGCAGGCGGCCCTGTTCCATGAGGAGTTCGTACAGGCGATGAGCGCCGGCGCGCAGGCTTATGCCAGTGCCGAGGCCCTCAACGTGCAGGCCGCGCTGGCAAGTGGACCGGTGGGGGCCGCGCTGGACGTCTTCGGGCAGGCGGGCGCGAACTTCGCCACCAACGTGGTCAATGCCGAGCTTGCGTTCAACGGCGCTCTGGTGGGTGGCCAGAACGCCTTGGTGCAGGCCGCAGGCGGCATCAACAGTGCGGTGGGCAGCGTTCTCACCGGCGGCTTCAACGCCGCCAATCTGGTGGTCGGCACCGGTGAGCAGGTCATCAACACCGTCATCGGCGCGCAGGTTCCGACGAGCTTCGCCAGCAGCCTGGTGGTGGGCGGCCCAGGCGCGGGGCTGCAGCTCAGTGCGGCCCTCAACGGCTTGGCGGGTAACTTCAACGCCGCTCTGTCCGGGCTCGGTAGCCAGCTGAGCACCGTCTTGTCGGGAAGCCTTGCGCTGCCCGACTTCTCCAGCCTGGCTGCGAATCTGAACGGCGCCTTGTCGGGCAGCTTCGCCGGCGGGCTGCCCAACCTGTCCGGGCTGGTGCAAACCGGTCAGTCCCTGGCCGCCGGCTTCAACGCGGCGGTGAACAACCTCGGCGCCCAGGTGAGCGGTGCGCTCGCCGGTCTGCCCGACGTGTCCGGACTGATTCAGACCGGAGCCGCGCTGACCGGCAACTTCGGCGCCACCCTCAACGGCTTGGGTGCCCAGCTCTCCGCCGCCCTGGGTGGCGGCTTACCGGCACTCGCGGCCTTGGCGGGCAACTTCGGTGCCAGCCTCAACGGCTTGGGCGCCCAGCTGTCCGCCGCCTTGTCCGGTGCGTTCGGTGGTGGCCTGCCCGGCCTCGCCGGCCTGGCGGGCAACGTCACTGCCGCCCTCAACGGGCTCGGCGGGCAGCTCAGTGCCGCCCTGTCCGGTGGCTTACCGAACCTCGCCGCACTCCTGCCGACCGGCGGAACGCTGATCGGGAACTTCAACGCCGCGCTCAACGGTCTGGGCGGACAGCTCAGCGCGGCTTTGACGGGCGGCTTGCCCGGCATCCCCGGCCTGGCCCTGGGCGTCGACCTGCCCGGCCTGGTCGCCAGCTTCACCGGGGCCCTGCCCGGCTTCGGTGCGCAGGTCAACACGGCTCTGACGGCTGCATTAGCCGGCAACTTCGGCCCGTTCTCCGCGTTGGTCAACACCGTGGCGGCGATACCGACCAACGGCGTCGCGCAGTTGAACGTGCTGCAGAACGGCATCCTGGGCGGGCTGGCCACCAACGAGCTCGCGCTCAGTTCCGCTCTGGTCGCCAACGAGCAAGCCTTGGTATCCGCGCTGCTCGGGCCCGCCGCGCTGACGGGCGCTGGGGGCTACGCGATCAACGCCGCGAACCTGTTGCTCGGCACGCCCGTGAATGTGCTCAACGGCGCGCTGGGCCTCAACGTTCCCGGCCTGACCACCAGCTTGCTGTTCAACCCGGCGTTCGCGGGCGGCATCACGGGCGGCGGGCTGCTGGGCGCGGCCGAGCAGCTGTTGTCGCTCAACGCCGCCGTGGGCGGGCTCCCCGGTCTGGACGCGTCGCTGTTGACGCAGCTGGGTCTGGGACCGGCCGGCTTGGACGCGCTGGTGAACAGCCAGCTGGCGTTCAACGGCAACCTGGTGGCCAACGAAGAAGCGCTGCGCGCGGCGCTGGTCGGTGTGGTCGGTCCGCTCAACGGGGCGATCGACAACGCGATCGGCATGGTGAACGGCGTCGTGGGCGGGGTCCAGGGCGTGGCCGACGGTCTGCTCGGCGCTTCCTTGACCGGTTTCACGACGCCGCTGAAAGCGATCACCGAAAGCCTGATCGTCCCGCCCCTCGAGGGAGACCTGTTCGGGGCGATCACCGCCGGTGGCTTCCTGGGCGCCCTGGAGAACAAGTTCCTGATGGACGCGTCGTTCATCAGCAACTTCCTGGTCCCCATCCAGCTGACGCTCAACGGCGGGCTGCCCGCCTACCTCACTCAGCTGGGCGCCAACATCAATGCCAATCTCAACGCCGTGTTGACCGGGAGCGTCAACATCGGCCCGGGCGGCATCACGGTCGGTGGCGGCACTGGCGGCACCGTCGACACCGTCGGGACGCTCTAGTCAGCGCCTAGATCAGCTCTGTTGCAGTCGTTTCGGTGGAATGACCGTGTCGACGATGAGCGCGATCTCCTTGCGGCTCGGTGGTGTGCCGAACAGCATGAAGTGCTGATTGATCAGCGCCGGACCGATCAGCGGGCTCAGCGGGGTGAGCGTCGCCGCATCCAGGTCGCCGTCGCGCACCGCGGCTTGCAGGATCGATTCGACGATCTTGAGCCGCGGGCACACCACGGCGTCGGCGAAGATGGCGCGCAGTTCGGGCTCGTGAATGACCTGGCCGATGATCTCCAGGCCGGGAAAGTCCGTCTTGCCCGCCAGCACATCCCGGTGCGTGGTGAACACCGCCAGCAGGTTCTCCCGCGCCGAACGACCGGGCCGCGGCTCGGGTAGCGGCGGCACCGCATGATGCAGCGCCGCCAGCACCAGATCATGTTTGCTGGCCCAGCGCCGGTATAAGGCGGCTTTGCCGGTCTGCGCGCGGGCTGCGATGCCCTCCATCGTCAGACCGCCGTAGCCGACCTTCGCCAGTTCGGCCAGGGTAGCGGCGAAAAGGGCCCGTTCGAGCACTTCGCCGCGCCGACGGCTCCTGGCCGTGTTCTGGGTGAGCTGCGTCATTTTTCGATAGTAGCCGTCGCCGTTCCTATCTTGGCTTTCCGCGCAGTATTGCGCGGCGGGTAGGGTGCGTCCATGCCTGAGACGCCGCGGCTGCTGTTCGTCCATGCGCACCCCGACGACGAGAGTCTGAGCAACGGCGCCACCATCGCGCACTACACCGCGCGCGGAGCGCAGGTGCAGGTGGTGACCTGCACGCTGGGGGAGGAGGGCGAGGTCATCGGCGAACGGTGGGCCCAGCTCGCCGTCGATCAGGCCGATCAGCTCGGCGGCTACCGCATCAGCGAGCTCACTACCGCGCTGCACGCGCTCGGCATCACCGGTGGCCCCACCTATCTGGGCGGCGCAGGCCGCTGGCGTGACTCCGGAATGGCCGGCACCCCGCGGCGCGGCCGGACCAGGTTCATCGACGCCGAGGAATCGGAGACCGTCGGTGCGCTGGCCGACATCATTCGTCAGCTGCGCCCACATGTGGTGGTGACCTACGACCCCAACGGGGGATACGGGCATCCCGATCACGTGCACACCCACATCGTTACCACCGCTGCGGTGGCTGCAGCGGCAGGCGGTGCTTACCCGGGTGAACCGTGGGAGGTGCCCAAGTTCTATTGGACGGTTCTCGGCCTGAGTTCACTGGTGTCCGCCGGGCAACGGCTGACCGCGGCAGACCTGCGACCCGAGTGGGTGCTGCTGCCGGCGGAGGAAGTCTCCTTCGCCTACCCCGATGACCGCATCAACGCCGTCATCGGCGCCGACGCCCACGCACACGCCGCCAAGGTCGCCGCCCTACGCGCGCACGCCACCCAAGTGGTGGTCGGGCCGACCGGCCGGGCGGGCGCGCTGTCCAACAACGTCGCGCTGCCGATCCTGGCCGAGGAGCACTACGTTCTGGTCGAGGGCGCCCCGGGCGAACGCGACGAGCGGGGCTGGGAAACCGATCTGCTGGCCGGTCTGGGCTTCGCCGAGTTCGGCACGTAGGCTGCCAAATAGGCCGTCACGGAAGGAATTCGCATGGACCCCGACCTGGACCCCAACCTGCAGCACTGGCAAGACCGTCTCGACAGCTTCCAGTGGGTGATCGGCTCTATTCTCTCCCAAGTCGACAGCGTCCCAACCTGACCGACACTCAATCCCGTGTCGTCTCCGTCGACGACACCGACGCGACGCAGCCCGCACTTCGGTTCGTTGTCCTGGCTCTGTTGGTCGTCGACGGAGTTCTTTCTGCGCTAGCGGGGGCGTTGTTGTTGCCCGCTTACATCGGGTCGGTGCCCTTCCCGGTGAGCGCATTGATCAGCGGCCTGGTCAACGCCGCCCTGGTCTGGGCCGCCCAGGGGTGGACCAAGTCACCGCGGATATCGGCGTTGCCGTTGTGGGCGTGGCTGTTGACCGTGGCGGTGATGAGCCTGGGTGGTCCCGGCGACGATGTCATCCTGGGCGGCCAAGGACTGATGGCTTACGGAGCGTTGCTCTTGCTGGTCCTCGGTGTGGCGCCGCCGGCCTGGGTGCTCTGGCTGCGCAGGAGCGGCGGCTGACTGCTGTTAAAGCGGCGGCAGCGGTGGCAGCGGCGGCAAGAAGCCGCGTATCCAGTACCACTCGTTGTAGATGAACTGGTTGACCGACGCTGAGGTGGCCGACCAGAAATTGTTCAGCCCCTGCGCGAAGCTGATGGTGCCGTCCAGCCAGTCCAGCGTGTTGAACAGGGCGCTCTGCACCATCGGTTCGAACAGGTAGTAGAAGAAGTTGATCTGCGGCGCCAGTATGCCCACCCAGGGCAGCCAGCCCGCGGCGTACGAGGCGAGATTGAAGCCGTACTGCACATACGGCTCGACGGCCAGGTATGCCTCCTCGATGGCGGTGGCCACCGACACCGGTATGACGGCCGCCGGTGCCGCCACCGCCGCAGCGGCCGCCGACAGCGCGCTCGACGCGGCCCGGCCGATGTTTCCGCCGGTGGCCGCCAGGCTCAGCGCGCTGGTGGCTGCAGCCGCGGGAGCCCCGGTCACGTTGGTGCCGAACACGCCGGCCACGGCACTTTGCACGCGGCCCACCGCGTCGGACACGACGGCGCCCCCACCGAGCAGGGGACCTTCCAGCAGTTGGTGAGCGGGCCCGTTCGCCGCGCTCGCCAAGGTTTGTGCGGCACTGGCCTCCGCTGCGGCGTAGGCGTTGGCGGACGTCCGCAGGGCCTCGGTGAACTGCGTATGGAAGGTCGCCAGTTGCGAGCTGAGCTGCTGATAGCCCTGGCCGAACTTGGAGAACAGGGCGGCGACTTGGGTGGAGACGTCGTCCGCGGCCGCCGCGGCGATGCCGGTGGTGGGCATCGCCGCTGCCGCGCTGGCCGCGTTGATGTCCGATCCGATGCCGGCTACGTCCGCCGCCGCCGCCACCAGCGCCTGCGGCGCCGCCAGCAAGTTCGACATGCGAGGTTCCTTCCGCGAAAACACACCAACTTGCAAGGGATGGTAGCGGGATCGGTGCCTCGAGGCGGCCGTCTCGAGCAATCACATGCCGGGCGAACCTCGACCGCGTGCTTGCACCCGCCTGGGGCTACTGTTGCGCGTATGGCACCGAAGTTCTGCGGTTTCACATGGTGGGACGTGCGGATGAAATTCGCGTGTGGGGAAGTTAAACGAACGTGCCTTTAACACCGGAGCAGACGCCGGAGCCACCGGGCCAGCAGCCCACGACTCTGCCCAGCCCCGTCGTTCCGACACGGACCAGCGCATCGGCGTTACGGCGGGTGCTGCGGCGGGCGCGCGATGGTGTCGTACTCAACGTCGACGAGGCGGCCATCGCGTTGACCGCCCGCGGCGCCGATCTGACTGACCTGTGCGCCAGCGCAGCCCGGGTGCGCGACGCCGGCCTGGAATCCGCCGGGGTCCGCGGGCCGCAGGGCCGACTACCGATCACCTATTCGCGCAAGGTCTTCATCCCGGTCACCCACCTGTGCCGCGACAACTGCCATTACTGCACCTTCGTCACCGTGCCGGGCAAGCTGCGCGCCCAGGGGTCCGGCATGTACCTGGAGCCCGACGAAATCCTCGACATCGCCCGTCGCGGTGCCGAACTCGGTTGCAAGGAAGCGCTGTTCACGCTCGGAGATCGTCCCGAGGACCGCTGGCCCGAGGCGCGCGAGTGGCTCGGTGAGCGCGGATACGACTCCACGTTGTCCTATGTGCGGGCCATGGCGATTCGCGTGCTGGAAGAGACGGGGTTGTTGCCGCACTTGAATCCCGGGGTGATGAGCTGGGCGGAGATGTCGCGGCTCAAGCCGGTGGCGCCGTCGATGGGCATGATGCTCGAGACGACGTCACGGCGGCTGTTCGAAACCAAGGGGCTGGCGCACTACGGCAGCCCGGACAAAGACCCCGCCGTGCGGCTGCGCACCCTCACCGACGCCGGCCGGTTGTCCATTCCGTTCACCACTGGCCTGCTGGTCGGCATCGGCGAGACACTGGTCGAACGAGCCGAGACATTGCACGCAATCCGCAAGGTGCACAAAGAGTTCGGGCACATCCAGGAAGTGATCGTGCAGAACTTTCGGGCCAAACAGCACACCGCCATGGCCGCCGTGCCCGACGCTGGGATCGAGGACTACCTCGCCACGGTGGCCGTCGCCCGCCTGGTCCTGGGCCCGGCTATGCGCATTCAGGCGCCGCCGAACCTGGTCTCTCGTGACGAGTGCCTGGCCCTGCTGCGCGCCGGTGTCGACGACTGGGGTGGCGTATCACCGCTGACCCCCGACCATGTCAATCCGGAACGGCCTTGGCCGGCGCTGGACGACCTGGCCGCGGTCACCGCCGAAGCCGGCTACGAGTTGGTGCAGCGGCTGACCGCCCAGCCCAAGTACGTCCAGGCCGGTGCGGCGTGGATCGATCCGCGGGTGCGGGGACACGTTGTCGCGCTGGCCGATCCGGCCACCGGCTTGGCCCGCGACGTCAATCCGGTGGGCATGCCCTGGCAGGAGCCCGACGACGTGTCATCGCTGGGCCGAGTGGACCTCAATGCCGCGATCGACACCGAGGGTCGCAACACCGGTGCCCGCAGCGATCTCGACAGCGCGTTCGGCGACTGGGATTCCATCCGGTCGCACGTGCACGAACTGGCGCGCCGCGCTCCTGAACGCATCGACACCGACGTGCTGGCCGCGCTGCGGTCAGCCGAACGGGACCCGGCCGCCTGCACCGACGACGAATACCTGGCGTTGGCCACCGCCGACGGTCCCGCCCTGGAAGCGGTTGCTGCGCTTGCGGATTCGCTGCGCCGGGAAGTGGTCGGCGACGACGTGACCTTCGTGGTCAACCGCAACATCAACTTCACCAACATCTGCTACACCGGCTGCCGGTTCTGCGCCTTCGCTCAGCGCAAAGGCGACGCCGACGCCTATTCGCTGTCGACCGCCGAGGTAGCCGAACGGGCATGGGAAGCCCACGTCGCCGGTGCCACCGAAGTATGTATGCAAGGCGGCATCGACCCGGAGTTGCCGGTCACCGGCTACGCCGATCTGGTCCGCGCGGTCAAGGCCCGGGTGCCGTCGATGCATGTGCATGCGTTCTCCCCGATGGAGATCGCCAACGGTGTCACCAAGAGCGGGTTGAGCATTCGCGAGTGGTTGATCGGCCTGCGCGAGGCCGGCCTGGACACCATTCCGGGCACCGCCGCGGAGATCCTCGACGACGAGGTGCGTTGGGTGCTCACCAAGGGCAAGTTGCCGACATCGCTGTGGATCGAAATCGTCACCACCGCCCACGAAGTGGGGCTCCGTTCGTCATCGACGATGATGTACGGCCACGTCGACAGCCCGCGGCATTGGGTAGCCCATCTCAACGTGTTGCGCGAGATTCAGGACCGCACCGGCGGATTCACCGAGTTCGTGCCGCTGCCGTTCGTGCACCACAATTCACCGTTGTATCTGGCCGGTGCCGCGCGGCCCGGGCCCACGCACCGCGACAACCGCGCGGTGCACGCCTTGGCGCGAATCATGCTGCACGGCAGGATCTCTCACATCCAGACCAGCTGGGTGAAGCTTGGCGTGGAGCGCACGCAGGTCATGCTCAACGGCGGCGCCAACGATTTGGGCGGCACGCTGATGGAGGAGACGATCTCGCGGATGGCCGGCTCCGAGCATGGATCGGCCAAAACGGCGGCCGAACTGGCCGCCATCGCCGAAGGCATCGGCCGCCCGGCCCGGCAGCGCACCACCACCTACGCCCCGCTCGCGGCCTGACTTCTCTGCAGAAACGCCGACACTCCGGGCCGAAGCTCGGCCCGGAGTGTCGGGACTAATCAGCTGCTTACTGAGCGGACTCAGTACTGGTTGCAGACACCGGCGACGGACTCAACCACGCCGATGTACTGCGAAGCGCCCGGCATCGCCTGCAGCTGCGCCGCCATCTGCGCGCGCTGCGGCGGCGGCGACGCCAGGAACCGCTGCAGGTAGTTCTGCGCGATCGGCGACCCATTGAACTGCGCCGCAGCTCCCGGGTTCGTCGCGTTGAGCGCGGCAATCACCTGCGGGTAACTGCAGTTCGTGTTAATGACCGCGTCCAGCGGATCTGCGGACGCGATACCGGTCGCAGCGGTCAACGCCACGCCCAAACCGCCAACAGCGGCGGCGAATTTTGCCAACGACAGCCTTGCCATGAGTGGACACCTTCCCCAACTAATGCACCGACCGAAAGGACGGCGACGACATCTGCCCAGCGGTTGCCGTCTGCGACTCAGGCTACCAGGCCCCCCGGGCTTCCTTCTATCGCAATGGATATCGCAATACCCCCCTGCAGCGTAACTCTTCGCAGGTCAGAGCGCTTTTTTGGCGGTTTCACCGATACCGAAATAGGACACCGGAGCTCGACGGTGAATTCCTGGAGCCGGCCGCACCGGCCGCACCGGCCGCAGCGACCGCGGTCCCGGGCGTGCCTGATGGTTGACGTGTATGTGCTACGTCTAGTATCAGTAACCGAACGCGTCATCTACCGGGGCTCCGGAAGCCCTTGTGACGCACCAGCAGCCCACAGTGAGCAGTACCCAGAGGACACGTTGAGGAGACGTCCGTGACGTACACGATCGCGCAGCCTTGCGTCGACATCAAGGACAAGGCATGCATTGAGGAGTGCCCGGTCGACTGCATCTACGAGGGTGCCCGGATGCTCTACATCCACCCCGATGAGTGCGTGGACTGCGGCGCTTGCGAACCGGTGTGCCCGGTCGAAGCGATCTACTACGAAGACGACGTGCCCGAGCAGTGGAGCCAGTACACGCAGATCAACGCCGACTTCTTCGAGGAGCTCGGATCGCCGGGCGGTGCGGCCAAGGTGGGGATGACCGAGAACGACCCGCAAGTGGTCAAGGACCTGCCCCCGCAGGGCGAAGAAGACTGAGCGGGCCCCAGCACCCTCGGCGGCGCCGGCCGGTGTCGGCGTCCCTGCCGGTTTTCCCGTGGGACACCCTCGCCGACGCCAAAGCGGTGGCCGGTGCCCACCCGGACGGCATCGTCGACCTGTCCGTCGGCACGCCCGCCGATCCGGTCGCGCCGGTCATCCAGGAGGCGCTGGCCGCCGCCAGTGCTGCACCCGGCTATCCCGCCACCGCCGGGACCCTGCAGCTGCGGGAATCGGCGGTCGCCGCGCTGGCCCGCCGCTACGGGATCACCGGGTTGGCCGAAGCGGCGGTGTTGCCCGTCATCGGCACCAAGGAGCTCATCGCCTGGCTGCCGACACTGCTGGGCATCGGGCCCGCCGACGCGGTCGTGGTGCCCGAATTGGCGTACCCGACCTACGACGTCGGTGCGCGGCTGGCCGGCGCCACCGTGCTGCAAGCCGACTCGTTGACCCAGCTGGGACCGCGGACCCCGGCCTTGGTGTATCTCAACTCGCCGAGCAACCCGACCGGGCGGGTGTTGGGCCTGGACCATCTGCGCAAGGTCGTCGACTGGGCGCGCGACCGGGGCGTGCTGGTGGCCTCCGACGAGTGCTACCTCGGTTTGGCGTGGGACGCGCAGCCGTACTCGGTGCTCCACCCGTCGGTGTGCGGCGGCGACCACACCGGACTGCTGGCGGTGCATTCGCTGTCCAAGACTTCGTCGCTGGCCGGCTACCGAGCCGGCTTCGTCACCGGCGACGCGGGCCTGGTTGCTGAATTGCTGGCGGTGCGTAAGCACGCCGGCATGATGGTGCCCACTCCGGTGCAGGCCGCCATGGTCGCCGCCCTGGACGACGACGACCACGAGAAGATGCAGCGCGAGCGGTACGCGCGGCGGCGGGCCGCGCTGTTGCCTGCCCTGCGCTCGGCGGGTTTCACCGTCGACCATTCCGAGGCCGGGCTCTACCTCTGGGCCAGCCGCGGCCAGGGCTGCCACGACACGGTCGCCTGGTTCGCCGAACGCGGCATTTTGGTCGCTCCGGGCGACTTCTACGGCCCGCGTGGCGGTCGGCATGTACGGGTGGCGCTGACGGCCACCGACGAACGCATCGACGCCGCGGCGCGCCGGCTCAGCTAACACCCGACGCTCGCTGGCCCGGCTACCCGCCGGCGGCCAGGGTCGACCGGCACAATGTGTGGTCGTGACCACTTCGGCGGGCAAGCCGCGTATCCCCCTGACCCTGGGCGACATCCTCAAGCGAGTGTTTCTGGGCAAGCCGCTGATCACCGAGGACCTGGCGGCCGAGCGACTGTCCAATCCGGTTGCGCTGGGCGCGCTTTCACCCGACGCCATCTCGTCGACCGCGTATGGTCCCGAACAGATCCTGATCGAGCTACTGCCCCATGCCGGGCTGGCGGCCTTCGCGTTGCTGCTGCCCATCACCGGGGTGATCTTGCTGATCCTGGTGTTGGTCGCCGCGTCCTATCGGCAGGTGGTGATGGCATACACCCGTGCCGGCGGTTCCTACATCGTCGCCCGGGACAACTTCGGCCCCAAAGTCGCACAGATCGCCGCCGCGGCACTGCTGATCGACTATGTGGTGACCGTGGCGGTGCAGTCGGCGGCCGGGACGGTCGCGGTGGTGTCGGCGATTCCGCGGTTGGGCCCGTTCAGCCTGGAAATCACCGTCGGCGTGGTGGTCGTCATCTGCTACTTGAACCTGCGCGGGCTGAAGGAAGCCGGGAAGCCGTTCGCGGCGGCCACCTACCTCTTCGTGATCATGGTCGGCCTGACCATCGTCGTCGGGGTTGTCCGCCACCTGGTGTGGGGATTGCCCACCTACGATGCGCAGCATCTGGCCGGAACCGTGCCCGTACATCAGGGCAACGGGCTGGTGATGGGTGCGACGATCCTGGTGTTACTGCGCGCTTTCGCCAACGGTGGCTCGTCGTTGACCGGCGTGGAGGCGATCTCCAACACCGTCGACGTCTTCCGGAAACCGGAGGGCCGCAACGCCAGTCGCGTGCTCACCGCGATGGCCTGCACTCTGGGCTTTTTGTTGGCCGGGGTGGCCTACCTGGCCTACGCCACCCACGCCACCCCCTACCTGTCCGAATATCCCTCGGTGCTCTCCCAGATCGGCCGGGCGGTCTTCGGCGGCGGGCTGACCGGGGACATCTTCTTCTTCCTCGTTCAAGCCGCTACTGCGGCAATCTTGTTCACCGGCGCCAACACCAGCTTCAACGGCTTCCCGGCGCTGGCCAGTTTCGTCGCCGAGGACCGCTTCTTGCCGCGGCAGCTGATGAAGCGGGGGCATCGGCTGGTGTTCTCCAACGGCATCATCGCGCTCACCGCGCTGTCGGTCGCGCTGGTGATCACCACCGGCGGCTCGGTCAATGCGCTGGTCCCGTTCTACGCCATCGGCGTATTCACCGGATTCTCCATGGCCGGCTACGGGATGACCAAACACCATCTGACACACCGGGAGCCGGGCTGGCGACACCGGCTCGCCATCAACCTGTCCGCCGGGATTCTTTCGACGGTCGTGGTGGGCATCTTCGCGGTGGCCAAGTTCACCGAAGGCGCGTGGCTGGTCGTCGTGGTCTTCCCGCTGCTGGTCCTCATGCTGATGCGGCTCAACCGCGAATACCGCGCGGAGGCGGCCATTCTCGAGATGTTCCGCACCGACCGTCCGGAGTTGGTGAAATACGCGCGGCACCGGGTGTACATCTTCGTGAACTCGGTGGACCTCGCGGTGATCGAGGCGTTGCGCTACGGGAAAGGATTGCGGGCCGACGAGCTGATCGCGGTGCACTTCATGGTCGACGCCATCCATGCCGCGCAGATCCGAAAGCGCTGGGACCACTTCGGACTCGAGACGCCGCTGCGGGTAGTGGACTGCCCGGATCGACGCGTCACCCGGTCGGCCCAGGTGCTGGTCGCGACGGCGGCGAAAGAACACCCCGACACCAACGTGACGGTGCTGCTGCCGCGTCGCACCTACGCGCCGCTGCTGGGACGACTCCTGCACGACCGCACGGCCGACAAGATCGCGCGGGCGGTCAGCCTGATACCGGACGCCGCGGCGACGATCGTGCCCTACGACGTGCAGTCGCGGATCAAAGAGGCTTATCCGGAACGCTTCGAGCAGCGGATCGCCCGAGAACTGGACAAGCTCGAAGATTGGGTGACGCAGTCAGAAGACCGCGACGTCGACGCCTACGAGCATCCCGAGCGGCCGCCATCGGTGATCACCGTGGCCAGCCTCATCCCCGGCCACCGCGCCACCGTGGAAGGGCGGGTCAACCAGATCGAGGACGTCACCAAAGGCGGGCGCACGTCGCGTTGGGTCGTCGTCGGCGACGACAGCGGCGACCTGGAGATCACCTTCCACCCCGGCCGGGGCGGGTCAGACATCGCGCCGGGCCAGCGGGTACGCGTCACCGGTAAAGCCCGCCAGAACCACGACGGGCCGGTGGCCATGGTCAACCCGGCCTACCAGGTCCTCGAGGAGCCACAGGAAACCCGCGACGCCGGAGGCGCGGGAGAAGCCGGCGAAACCGGCTGACGGCCCCGGTCTTCAAGTGCCCACCGACTAAGAAGTTAGATTCATTGACAGTCAGGGACGGGAAGGACAGCTGTGAAGCGAATAGCGGCCGTGTTGGGGTCCGTGTTGGGTTTGGCGTTCACCGCCAACGGTTACCGCCCGCTTTCCAAGAGTGGCTACGGGTCGCTGTACGCCTTCGCTTACGGCCTGTTCGCCTCCGAGCTGCCGATGCAGACCCTCGGCGCCCAGTTCGCGGCGCTGGTTGCGGTGTCTCGGCGGTTGTCGCCGCGGGTGCTGCGCGTGTCCTGGCTGGTGTCGGCGGTGTCTTGGGTGGGGTTGCTGGGGTTGCGGCACATCGGTCGGTCGGCCGACGGGCCACTGACCGCGGCGCTGGACGCCGGGTTGGGGCCGGATCGCCGCAAAGACGGTGGTGAGCTGTGGAAGCGGCCGGCGCCCGAGGGCGCAACCGCCAAGAAGCCGGGCGTGGCGCGCATGCTGCGCATCTATCGCGATTACGCGCACGACGGGGACATCAGTTACGGGGAGTGCGGTTCGCGCAACGAGCTCGACATCTGGCGCCGCCCCGACCTTGATCGCGGCGGCCGGGCTCCGGTGCTGCTGCAGGTCCCTGGTGGGGCGTGGATGGTCGGGAACAAGCGTGGCCAGGCGCATCCCCTGATGAGCCATCTGGCCGAGCTGGGCTGGGTTTGTGTGGCCATCAACTACCGCCTCAGCCCGCGGTCCACCTGGCCCGACCACATCGTCGACGTCAAACGCGCGATCGCCTGGACCAAAGAACACATCGCCGAATACGGCGGCGACCCGGACTGGATCGCGATCACCGGCGGCTCGGCCGGCGGACACTTGTCCTCGCTGGCCGCGCTGACTCCCAACGACCCGCAGTTTCAGCCGGGCTTCGAAGAAGCCGACACCCGCGTCCAGGCCGCCGTGCCCTTCTACGGTGTCTACGACTTCACCCGCAACGACAGCTCCATGCATCCGTTGCTGGGTGCGGTGCTGGCCAAGAACGTCTTCAAGTTGCGGCGTGCGGAGACCGCGGAGCCGTTCCGCAACGCCTCACCGATCACCCACATCTCCGAAGACGCGCCGCCGTTCTTCGTGCTGCACGGCACCAACGACTCGTTGATTCCCGTCGAGCAGGCCCGCAGCTTCACCGCGCGCCTGCGGCAGGTGAGCCGGCAGCCCGTCGTCTACGCCGAACTGCCCTACGCCCAGCACGCTTTCGACATCTTCGGGTCGGCCCGCGCGGCGCACGCCGCGGTGGCCGTCGAGCAATTCCTGGCCCAGATCTACGCGTCGCGTCCGGTGGCCGCCGCCCAGCGCCTGGCGTAGCGGGTCAGCACAAGCCGGCCAGCCCCACGGCAAGCAGCACGGCGCCCACGCCGGCGAGCAAGGTGGCGACCTCGATCCGGCGTCGCGACCGGATCCAGTCGTTCAGCGCTTGCACAGCGGTATGGGTCTTGTTGGGGGCGAACAGGTATGCCAGCAGCGGGATTTCGAGCAGCGCGAAGGCTGCCACATTGAACAGCACCAGCGCCGCCACTTGTTTCGTCGCCGTGGCGCCCGAAGCCAGGATGACGGCCAACGCGGCCAGGTAATCCACCGACGGCAGCGCGATGCCCAGACCGGCTACCGCGGCAACCCACAGCGAACCGCCTTGCACCAGCTGCTGGGCCCATCTGGCCACCTTGGGCGGCTGCGTTCGGCGCTCCTCGTCAGACGGTGAATGGCGGCCCAGGACGGTCCGCAGCGCCAGGACGGCGGCGACCAGCACCGCCAGCCCGCCGATCAGTATCTGCACCCGGGGTAACGACAACTGATGGGTATCGAGCGGCCCCTTGTCCAGCCACTGCCGGAAGACGAACAGAATCGCCAGACCCACGCCGATACCCATCGCGAAGCCCCCGCACAGGAAGGCCAGCAGCTGCAACATCGGGCGGGGCCTGTTCAGCAGCAACGCCGTCATGCCGATCCGGAAGGGTTCGAGGCTGACAGCGACGGCCATCACCAGGATGGTGATCCACATAGAAGGTCGGTTGCCTACTGGCCGGTCCGGATAGGCATGCGCGCTAGGTTACCGGCGGCTGTCCCGCTCACCCGGCCGGTGGTCGGGCGGCGACCGCCTACTTGGCGTGCGCTCCGATGCCCCAGTGCAGTCCGCGTGAGGTGAGCAGGACAACCCCCAGCGACACCAACGCCACGACGGTCAGTCCGATGACGGCGACGACCAGCGGGCGCCAACCAGTGCGGGCGATCTGCCGGATGTCGGTGTTGAGTCCGACACCGGCGAAGGTGAGCAGGAACGCCCATTTGGAGACGTTGGCCAGATTGGCGATTTGGCCCTTGCTCAACCAGCCGGCGGTGGCGATCGCCGAGACAGCCAGGAATCCCAGGACGAACTTGGGGAACTTGGCCCAGATGAAAGCGGCCTTGGCCGGCACACCGGGCGCAACCTCGTCGGCCTGCCCGCGCGCGGCCCAGTACAACGCGAAACCGAGTACCACGAAACCGATCAACGCGTTGCGGACCGACTTGACCAGCACCGCGACCTTCCCGGCGTGATCGGAGAACAGATAGCCCGTCGCCGTGGTTTCGGCGGTGTTGTCGACCGACAACCCGGCCCACAACCCGAATTCGTTGTCCGAGAGACCGATTGCGTGACCCAGCGGCGGCAGTGCGAACAGCGCTACCGCGCCCAGCGCCAGGATTGCCGCGATGGCATAGCTGACATCGGAGTTACGGGCCCGGATGGCGCCCTTTGCGGCGACGATGGCCGACACGCCGCAGATGGAAGTGCCGATCGCCAGCAGCGAGCCCAGCTTGCCCGACAGGCCGAAGGCGCGTGCGGCGACCAAGATGATGGCTCCCGCGACCGTCATGTCGATGAGGATCTGAATCAGGCTGATGCCGCCCAATTTGGCGACATCGCCGAGCACGAAGCGGGACCCGAGCACGACGATGCCGGCCTTGAGCCAGAATTCGTAAGTCGCCACCCCGGGCCGGAAGATCGAGTGCAGGCCGATCGTGTTGGTGATGAGCAGCCCGATCAGGATCGCCCACAACACGTACTCGATGTCGGGCACCGTCCAGTGTTGGTGGCGGGCCAGGGCGTTCCACCAGATCTGGGCGTACTTGCCCAGCAACCCGACGGCGATCAGCAGCAGGATGCCCGGCACGTACTGAAGTGGCCGGGTGCTGGCGAAGGCGCCTTGGCTCTCCGTTTCGTCGCTGCCGGCGTGCACTGTGGTCACGGCCATCACCACGGTATCCGGGGCAGGACGTCGGCGACCGCCAGCGCGGTGATGACGCCGGCCGCCAGGGTCGCCCACCAATCGACCGACACCGAGGTGACCCGCGAGCGCAGATTGCGCCGCTGCGGCCCAACACTATTCATGCACAGAATTGTCGCGGCCCACGCCGCCACGCCAAGTGATTAGATCGCCCTGAATCTAGGGCTCCTGGGCAGGGCGCGGGCTGCGTTCGTCGAGCAGATCGATCACCTGGGCGACGAGTTCGTCGATGTTGGCGTCGGTGGTGTCGAGCACCAGGTCGGGGTTTTCCGGGGGCTCATAGGGCGCGTCGACTCCGGTCAACCCGGTCAGCTCGCCCTTGCGGGCGCGCGCGTAAAGGCCCTTGGGGTCGCGCCTTTCACACTCTTGCAGCGACGTGGCGACGTGGACCTCGATGAACGGCAGTTTGGCGGCGTCATTGAGCGCACGGGCGGTTTCGCGGTCGGACTTCAGCGGTGACACCAGCGACGCCAGCGCGACCACTCCGGCGTCGGCCAGCAGGCGCGTCAAATGCCCTACTCGGCGGATGTTTTCGGTGCGGTCACCGGGGGAGAAGCCCAAGTCGTCGGACAGCCCGTGCCGCAGATTGTCACCGTCGAGCAGGTAGGCGACCCTGCCGGATTCCACCAATGCCCGTTCCACCGCGACCGCGACGGTCGATTTGCCGGATGCGGGCAGGCCGGTGAACCAGATCGTCGCGCCGGCTTGCCCGGTGGCCCGCCACCGGTGGTTGCGATCCAAAGCCGATGGGTGCCAACGGATGTCGGTGCGGGCGTGCGTGCCCGGCTTGACTTCGCGCCCCTCGATGATGGTGCCAGCGCCGACGGTGTCGTTGGTGGTCTCGTCGATCAGGATGAACGCGCCGCTGTCGCGGTTGTCGACATAGGGATCGGCGACGACGACCGAACTGGTCCGCAGTGTGACGGTGCCGATGTCGTTGAGCGACAACTCGACTGGCTGGTCCACCTCGTCGAGGGTTTCGGGGTCGAGCCGCGAGTGCAGCTCCTGTACGGTCGCGCGGACGGTCTTGGTGGTCTGCTTGAGTGCCAGCCGGTCACCGGCGCGCAGTGGTGCGTCGACGAACCAGCAGACGTTGGCGTGGATCTCGCGGGCCAGCACCGGCGCGACGGCGTCCTCGGCCCCGCTGATCAGCACGTCACCGCGGCCCACGTCGATGTCGTCGGCCAATTCAATCGAAACCGACAGCGGCGCAACGGCTGTCGTACGCTCCTCGTCGAGGGTGTCCAGCGCGGTGACCGTCGACCGGGTGCCGGCCGGCAACGACACCACCGGGTCACCGACACTGAGCGTGCCCGCCGCCAGCCGTCCCGTGTAGCGACGGCGCACCTCGGCGGTCGGGCGCGACACCCACTGCACCGGCAGCCGCAGCCGCGACGCCTCGGCTTGGGGTGCGGCCAATTCCACGTTCTCCAGGTACTCCAGCAAGGTAGGGCCGTCATACCAGGGGGTGCGCTCGGAGCGGTGCACAACGTTGTCCCCGTGCTTGGCCGCGATCGGGATCACCGTGACCTTCACGATGCCCAGGCGGTCCGCCATCTGCTGCAGCTGGTCTTCCACGTCGCGGAAGGTGGCTTCGTCGAAGTCCACCAGGTCGATCTTGTTGACCGTCGCGACGTAATGTTTCGCGACGTAATGTTTGATGCCCAGCAGCTTGGCGATCCGCGCGTGCCTGCGGGTCTGGCGCAGCACGCCGGCGCGGGCGTCGACCAGCAGGATCGCCACATGCGCGTTGGACGCGCCGGTGAACATGTTGCGGGTGTAGCGCTCGTGACCGGGGGTGTCGGCGAGGATGTAGCTGCGCGTGGCGGTGGAAAAGAAGCGGTAGGCGACGTCGATGGTGATGCCCTGCTCGCGTTCGGCGCGCAGGCCGTCAGACAGCGCGGCCAGGTCGGCCACGCCTTCTTCGTCGGTGACGGCTTCCAGATGGTCCAGCGGCAGGCTGTCGGTGTCGTGCAGGAGTCGACCGATCAACGTGCTCTTGCCGTCGTCCACCGAGCCGGCGGTGGTGATGCGCAGCAGTTGTCGCGTGATGCCCTTGGCCGGCTGGAAGTTCTCGGTTGCCTCTGAGTTTTCGGTAGTGGTCATCAGAAGTAGCCCTCTCGCTTGCGGTCTTCCATCGCAGCGGCCGACGTGCGGTCATCGGCGCGGGTCTCCCCGCGCTCGGACACCGTCGCCGCGGAGATCTCGGTGATGACGCCGGTGATATCGGTCGCTTTGGACCGCACGGCGCCGGTGATGGTCAGGTCGCCGACGGTGCGGTACCGCACCCATTCCACGGCCGCGGTCTCCCCGTCGGTCGGGCTGGCGTAGTCGGAGACGGCGAGCAGGATGCCGTCTCGTTCGAACACCTCACGCTCATGCGCGTAGTAAATCGACGGTATTTCAAGGTCTTCCAGTTCGATGTAGCGCCAGACGTCGAGCTCGGTCCAGTTGCTCAGCGGGAACACGCGGACCTGCTCGCCCCGCTTGATGCGGCCGTTGTACAGCGACCACGGTTCCGGTCGCTGCGCGCGTGGATCCCACTGCCCGAACTCGTCGCGGAAGCTCAGAATCCGTTCCTTGGCTCGCGCGCGCTCCTCGTCGCGGCGGGCGCCGCCGAAGGCCGCGTCGAATCCGCCTTCCTCCAGCGCGTCGAGCAGGGTGCGGGTCTGGGCGCGGTTGCGAGAGGCGTTGGGGCCGGGGTCGGGAACCCGGCCTTTGTCGATGGATTCCTGCACCGACGCGACGATGAGCTTGTGTCCCTCACCGGTGACGCGGCGGTCACGGAACTCGATCACCTCGGGGAAGTTGTGGCCGGTGTCGACGTGCATCACTGGGAACGGCAGTGGCATCGGCCGAAATGCCTTCTCCGCCAAGCGAAGCAGGACGATGGAGTCTTTGCCGGCGGAGAACAGCAGCACCGGCCGTTCCAGCTCGGCGACGACCTCGCGGATGATGTGGACCGCTTCGGCTTCCAGCAGCCGCAGCTCGTCGACGTGCAGCGCCTCGGTTGTCGTCATGTCGGTAGTCCCTCTCTTTCGGCGTCCACTCGATAGCGGTCTACCCATTCGTCGGAGCGTTGATCGGCCTGGCGCTGCAGCACCGGCTCCGGTGCCAGTCGCCGGTCGAGCCCCAGCTGCTCGAGAATGTCGCCTACCACCTCAGTCAGGTTGCGCCACAACACCGGATAGGAGATTTCGATCGGCTTGACGTTTTCTTCGGCGAACCAGTTCTGCCAGCCGCGCTCCTGGTCCCGCAGCATGTTGACGACATGGGCGATCGCACCGGCGTGATAGACGGCACGGGCGTCGCGCACCGGATCGGGCCGGCCTCGCCACACGCGGGTCTGCACCGCGCGCCAAAAAGACACCGCCTGCGACACGACGTCGGGCCGGTGAATGTGAATGAGCAGCGGGTCTTCGCCCACCACATCACGGATCGCCGACAGCAGGCCGTCGCCGGATCGATCCGGCAGTTGAGCCGCGCGGTTCAGCAGCAGGGGAGTCTGGTTCCACATCAGCTTGCCGCCCCACACGCCGTTGGGTGTCCGACCGACCGTGCGGATGTAGTCGCGCCAGATCTCGGCCGGGGCCAGGTCCGGCTTACCTTCGTCCAACGGGTCCAGCAGCTCGAGGATCGACTCGTCGTCGACGTCGGCGAACCACTCCCGCGGCTGCGGGGATTGGCTGGTGGTCGGCAGGTACTGGAAGAACTCTTGAGGCTCGCCCGCCACGCCGGTGGCACGCAGCGATTCGACCAGCAACGTGCTGCCGCTGCGCTGGGAGGCCAGCACCAAGTACGACGACGGAGTATCTGCCACCCAGGAAGCCTAACCGGCGGCAAAACCGCTGCAACACTTCCGGTTACCTTCACCCTGAGCCAAACTCTTGCCGCGCGGCCGGTGCGCTGCACGCCGCATCGCGGTGCGATGAGACTCGTTGCGGCTCAACGGCAGGCGATCAGTCCCAACCGGGGCGGCTGTTCGACGACGGTGTGGCTGATGGTGCGGTGATCGGTGCGGTGGCGCCGGTGTTGGCGGTGCTGGTCGTCGTTGGCCGCCAGGATGACGCTGACGATCAAGAGCACCGCAAACAACGCGATGAGCACGCCGCTGATCACGATGCCGGCGATGGCCAGCCCACGCCCGGCTTGACCGGTTTGCCGGATCTGATTCAGCGAGATGATGCCGAAGATCAACCCGAGAAGCGGTCCGATGCCCAGGCACAGCAGCCCCGCCACCGAGGACACCAGGGAGGCGATGGCCAGGGGATTCGTGCCCTGCGAATAGCTCGGTGGGTAGGCGTAACCGCCCGGTGGGGGATAACCGTAGCCACTGGGCGGTGGCGGCGGCGATGGCGGCAGATAGCCATAACCGCCAGGTGGCGGTGGATAGTTAGGCGGTTGCTCCGTCATCAACACCTCCCACGCGCGATCGAGTGGCAAACACCTTACCGGCGCCCGACGGGGGCGGTGGCGTAGCGGCTAGGTTGCCCTCAGCCCGAGCGAAAACAGCAGCCGCACATCGGGATCGCTCAGCGACGTCGACAATAGTTTCTCGATGCGTCGTACCCGGTACCGCACGGTATTGGGATGCACCTGCAGCCCGTGCGCGGCGGCGGCGATATCGCCGAAGCTGTCCAGGTAGACCCGCAGGGTCTCGGCCAGCTGCGGATCCGACTCACGCAGGTCGCGGATGCGTGGATCCACCAGTCGCGGGTCGGCGCCGATCCGGCTGACGATCTCATCCAGCAACACCGTGGTCCGCGCTTCGGTCAGCGAGGCGACCGGCCCGAGCGAGTCGGGGTGGCGTGCGGCGCTGTCCAGGACCCGGTCCACCTCGGCGCGTGCGGCAGCCACACCGGCCAGGCCCGCGACGGGCGCGGCCACGACCGCGCGCAGTTGCACGTCCAACTCCGCGCGCAAGGCGCTGATGGTGCCCCGCGCCCAGGAGGTGACCGACCGGGTCGTCGCGATCTGCGGCAGCAACACATAGATGCGTGTCCCACCCGCCGCGACTTGCGCGTCGCGACGAAACGCATTGGCGCCCAGGGCGATAACATCGGCAAGCCGGACGTTTCGGTCGCTGGGAAGGACCGACTCCCAGCCGATCACCGCGGCGTCCCCGCCGGCGGGCAGGCCGAGTTCGCGGGCGAGGACGCTCACTTCTGTGTGGTCACCGTCGATCAGGCCCAGCAGCTGCTGCACCCGGCGGGCCTGGCCGGACGGGCGCGCGGAAAGCCGTGACATGATCCGTTCGGCCAGCACCGCCGCACCCCGCAACATGTCCTCGGCGTCCTGGGCCAGCGGCTGCGAACCCTCCTGCACCCAGATGGTGCCGACGAACACCGGCGGACGGCGGGCCCCGGCGGGCGGCTGGTGGATTCCGATCGCCAGGCGCGGGCGCAAGCCCAGCTCGGGGCGCTCGGCGACGCGTACCACCTGGCTACCGGCGCGCAGCGCGTCGAAGATGCCCCATTGGCCGATCCAGGCCAGGTGCTCGGGCGGGCCGGCGCGGCCCAGGATGGACAGCCGCCGCAGGTCGTCGGCTTCTTCGTTGGACGCCGAATAGGCCAGCACGTGGCTTTGGGCGTCTTCGATGCTGACCATGCCATGGATGCGCTCGGCGAGCGATTGCGCGAGGCCGAACAGGTCGGTGCCCGCGTCGTCGGCGGCGGGGTCGACGTGGTGCTCCAAGACGTGGTCGACCAGCCGGTAGACGCGCTCCCAACGGGCCCGTGGCTCCACGGCCACCACCGCCGAGCCGGCCGCAACCGCCCGGTCCACCAGGTTCGACGTGGGTTCCTTGACGAAGATGGCGACCGGCGGGTCGGCCTGTTCGCCCAGCCAGCGCAGTGCCTGATCGTCGGTGATGCCCAGCAGGAAGAACACATCGGCTGAGTTGGCCGCAGTCGCCAGCCCGAGGCGCACGTCGTCGGAATCGATCAGCGCGGCCGAGGCTACCGGCAGGTCCAGGCCCCGCGGCGCCGCCCGCACGCTGACCATCGTCGCGTCCAGTGCGAGCAACAGCTGACCCAGTTCCACCGCAGCCGCTCGCATTGTTCGATCTTACTAGCACTCCGGGGTGATGTTGTCCGATTGGCTAATACCCGGGGGGCCGTCGCCGGGGATCCTGAGCTGCATGGATGCCGTCACTCAAGTTCCACTGCCGGCCAACGAGCCGGTCCAGGACTACGCACCCGGATCCCCGGAGCGCCGCCGATTGCAAGCGCAACTTCGTGCGCTGGCCAACGAACCGATCGACCTGCCGCATGTCATCGCCGGGCGCCATCGCATGGGGGAGGGCGAGCGCATCGATGTCGTGCAACCGCACCGGCACGCCGCCACGCTGGGCACGCTGACCAATGCGCTGCAGGCCGATGCCGTGGCCGCGATCGAGGCCGCCATGGCCGCCAAGAGGGATTGGGCGGCAATGCCTTTCGACGAACGCGCGGCGGTGTTCTTGCGGGCCGCCGATCTGCTGGCCGGGCCGTGGCGAGAGAAGATCGCCGCCGCGTCGATGCTGGGGCAATCGAAATCGGTGTACCAGGCCGAGATCGACGCACCTTGTGAGTTGATCGATTTCTGGCGGTTCAACGTCGCGTTCGCCCGTCAGCTGTTGGCGCAGCAGCCGATCAGTGGACCGGGGGAGTGGAACCGTACCGACTACCGGCCGCTGGACGGCTTCGTCTACGCGATCACGCCGTTCAACTTCACCTCGATCGCCGGCAACCTGCCCACCGCACCGGCGCTGCTGGGCAACACCGTGGTGTGGAAGCCGTCCATCACCCAGACGCTGGCGGCCTACCTGACCATGCAGTTACTCGAGGCGGCCGGTCTGCCACCGGGAGTGATCAACCTGGTTACCGGCAACGGTTTCGCGGTGTCCGAAGTAGCACTGGCCGATCCGCGGCTTGCCGGCATCCACTTCACCGGGTCAACGGCAACCTTCCAACACTTGTGGCAGCAGGTCGGCGCGAATATCGGCCGCTACCACAGTTACCCGCGGCTGGTCGGTGAGACCGGCGGCAAAGACTTCGTGGTCGCGCATACCTCTGCGTGCCCGGATGTGTTGACTGCTGCGTTGATTCGAGGCGCGTTCGACTACCAGGGCCAGAAGTGCTCGGCGGCGTCGCGGGCATTCATCCCGCATTCGGTGTGGCAACGCATGGGTGACGAATTCTTGGGCGCCACAGCCGAGTTGACCTACGGCGACGTGGCCGACCTGACCAACTTCGGCGGCGCCCTGATCGACCGACGGGCCTTCACCAAAAATGTTGACGCCATCGAGCGGGCCAAGAGTACGGCCGGGGTGACCATCGCGGTCGGTGGTGAATATGACGACAGCGAAGGCTATTTCGTGCGCCCGACCGTGCTGTTGTCCGACGACCCGACCGACGAAGCGTTCGCCACCGAATACTTCGGGCCGCTGCTGGCGGTACACGTCTATCCCGACGCCGACTACGAGCGGATCCTCGACGTCATCGACACCGGATCCCGCTATGCGCTGACCGGGGCGGTGATCGCCGACGACCGCGAAGCGGTGCTGACTGCGCAGCATAGGTTGCGGTTCGCGGCGGGCAACTTCTACGTCAACGACAAGCCGACCGGAGCCGTCGTCGGGCGCCAACCGTTCGGTGGCTCCCGCGGGTCGGGCACCAACGACAGAGCCGGATCGCCGCTGAACCTGTTGCGGTGGACGTCGGCGCGCACCATCAAGGAGACGTTCGTGCCGGCCACCGACCACGCCTACCCGCACATGGCGGCCGACTGATGAGCGGGTTGTTCGGACACACCGTGCGCCCGGCGCTGCTGGCGGCCAGCCGGTCGGAGACGTTGCGGCGCGGGGTCCAGCGATCCCGGGTGACCGGTCGGGTGGTGCGCAGGTTCGTGCCCGGGGAGACGGTGGACGACGTCCTGAACGTTGTTGCGCTGCTGCGGGATTCGGGGCGCTACATCAGCATCGACTATCTCGGTGAGAACGTCACCGACGCCGACGGCGCGGCGGCAACCATGGCGGCCTACCTGCGACTGCTCGATGCTTTGGGCCGCCGGGCCGACGCAGCGGGCGACGGGGTGCGGCCGCTGGAGGTGTCGCTGAAGCTTTCCGCCCTGGGACAGGCGCTGGAACGCGACGGCGACAAGGTCGCGCTGGACCACGCTCGGACGATCTGTGAACGGGCTCAGCGGGTCGGGGTGTGGGTGACCGTGGACGCCGAGGACCACACCACTACCGAGTCGACGCTGTCGATCTCGGGTGATCTGCGGGTCGACTTTCCCTGGCTGGGCAGCGTCGTGCAGGCCTATCTGCGTCGCACGCTGGGTGACTGCCAGGACTTGGCGGCGGCGGGAGCACGGGTGCGGCTGTGTAAGGGCGCTTACGAGGAACCGGAAGCCGTGGCCTACCAGGACCGCGCCGAGGTCACCGAGTCGTACCTGCGGTGTCTGCGGGTGCTGATGTCCGGCGACGGCTACCCGATGGTGGCGTCGCACGACCCCGTCGTGATCGATGCCGTCGCGCCGTCGGCGCGTGAAGCAGGGCGCTCGACTGAGCATTTCGAGTACCAGATGCTCTATGGCATCCGTGACGACGAGCAGCGGCGGTTGGCCGCGGCCGGCAACCAGGTGCGGGTGTATGTGCCGTTCGGGACGCAGTGGTACGGCTACTTCATGCGGCGGTTGGCCGAGCGTCCGGCCAACTTGGGCTTCTTCCTGCGCGCGCTGTCTCGTCGAGGGTGAACTCCTGGCGTCGAGTGTGAAGCTGTGGCGGGGAATCGGCCGTTGACGCGCCGTCAGTGCACACTCGAAGCCGTGGCCGCACACTCGGCGCCCTCAGCGCACGCTGGACGCCGAGGGCGCACCCTCGACGCCGAGCGTGAATTCCTGGCGTCGAGTGTGAAGCTGTGGCGGGAAATCGGCCGTTGACGCGCCGTCACTGCACACTCGACGCCGTTGCCGCACGCTCGGCGCCCTCAGCGCACGCTCGACGCCGAGGGTGAACTCCTGGCGTCGAGTGTGAAGCTGTGGCGGGGAATCGGCCGATAACCCGCCCTCACCGCACACTCGAAGCCCTCACCGCACACTCGACGCCGTCAGCGCACCTTCGACACCCCGCGGGTAGGCCGCTCGGCGGCGAACCCCCGCACCACATGCGCCCGCACAAAGTCGGCCACTACTTCAGGGTCGTCCATGTTCATCGACGACGACGGTGTGCTGAACAACGAGAACAAGATTCGCGCGAACCACTCACCGGCGGCCTCGATGTTGAGATCCTTGCGGACCTCGCCGGTCAGCTTGGCCGCCGACAGGTAGGGCGCGAAGAAGTCGACACATTCTCGCAGCAGCACGGCGGCGTCTTTGGTCAGCAACAAGCTGATCGCCTCTTCGTCGAAGTACTTCTCCGAAGCTATGGCCCGCCGCGCCTGGGTGACGAAAACCGCTGCACGCGCCAGCTTTTCCTCCAGCGAGCCGCCGCGATCCATCGCCTTGGACATCTCTCGGTAGAACTGCTCGGACGCATGCTCGGCGCAGGCCTCCAGGACCGACGCCTTGTCCCGGAAGTATTCGTAGACGGTACTGCGGGAAACGTTGGCCATCTTGGCGATGTCGACAATCGTCGTCTTCTGCAACCCGTGCTTGCGGAAGCATGCGTAGGCCGAGGAGATGATGAGTTCGCGGGTGTCGGTGACAGTGGCTTGAGTCATCAGGGCACCAGCGCTCCTCGGGGCACCAGTCCGGCCCCCGCCGAGGCGAAGGCGTCGTTGACGTCGGCCAGATGAAACGGCTCGGGCATCAGCCGGTGAAACGGGAATTCGGTGTGCTGCAGAAACTTCAACCCAATCGCCAAGGTGACCGGGTCGTAGAGCATGACACCGCGGATCGACTTGTTCCCGTAGACCAGGATGCTGGGATCGAGTTCGAAGGTACGGCCCATCCCGACGTTCCCGACCTCTAGCAGGGTGCCACCGTTGTTCAGCAATCCGAGCCCGTCGGGAATGACGCCGGGAATACCGACCACTTCGAGGACCCAGTCGGCGCCGATTCCGTCGGTGCGGGCGCGGACCGACTCGGCGACCTCGGCGGCCGAAAGGCCACTGGCGTCAATGCAATGGGTGGCACCGAAGTCCGCGGCGACGTCGAGCCGCGCGGCGATCTTGTCGATGACGATGACCTCGGCGGCTCCGGCAGTGCGTGCCACGGCGGCGGCATTGATGCCCAACCCACCCGCGCCCTGGATCACCACCGTGTCACCGAGCCGAACATCGCGTAAGGCGAACAATACCTGGGCCAGTGCGCAATTGAGTGGAGTGACCGCTTCGTCGGACAGGTCGTCGGGCACTTTGTACAGCGGCTGGCGGCGGGTGGTGTAGTAATACTCGCCGTACGCGGCGACGAAGTGCGGTGGCTGGTCCTGGGTGCGGAATTCACCGGCCATCAGGTTCTGGCAGGCATGAGACCTGCCCCGCGCACACGCGTGACATTGGCCGCAGGTCCAAAAGTACGGCGTGACAACCCGGTCACCGACCGCCAGGGGCGCGCCGGTCGCGTCGGTAGTCAAACCTTCGCCGAGTTCGGCTATCTCGCCGACCATTTCGTGGCCCATGGCGTACGGACACGGTAACGGCAGCTCGCCGCGGAAGATGTGTAGGTCCGAGCCGCAGATTCCGGCCATGCGCAGTTTGAGCGCCGCCGTCCCGGGCGCAGTTTGGGTCAGCGGGAATTCGGCCAACTCGATGGGTCCGCCGTAAGCGGTCAGCAGCGCAAGCTTTGGCATGGCGGTCCTCGCTATCCGGCCGGCGCCAGGATCAGCCCGCTGGTGGGCACACCGGTACCCGAGGTGACCAGCACATGCTCGACGTTGTCCACCTGGTTGTATGAGGTGCCCCGCACCTGCCGGACGCCCTCGGTGATGCCGTTCATGCCGTGGATGTAAGCCTCACCGAGCAACCCGCCGTTGGTGTTGATCGGCAATTCGCCGCCGAGTGAAAGCCGTTCCACCGTGGCGAAGTCCTTGGCCTCGCCGCGACCACAGAAGCCCAACTCCTCGAGCTGAGTGAAGACGAACGGCGTGAAATGGTCGTAGATGAACGCGGTTTGGATATCGGAAGGTTTGAGGCCCGAGTCGCGCCACAACCGGTCGGCAACCACACCCATCTCGGGCAGCCCGGTGATGTCCTCGCGGTAGTAGCTGGTCATCATCTCGCCCTCGGAGGCCGCGCCTTGTGCGGCCGCGGTGATCATGGCCGGAGGCTGGCGAAGGTCACGGGCGCGTTCGGCGCTGGTGACCACCAGCGCCACCCCGCCGTCACTTTCCTGGCAGCAGTCCAGCAGGCGCAGCACGGGTTCGATGATCCAGCGGGAGTTCTGGTGATCTTCCAGTGTGATGGGACGCTGGTAGAACCAGGCGTCGGGATTGCGGGCCGCATGCGCCCGGTCGACCACGGCGATCCGGCCGAAGTCTTCATTGGTGACTCCGTAGGTAGACATGTAGCGCTGGGCATGCAACGCCACCCAGGCGGCCGGTGTGAGCAAACCGAAGGGTGCGTAATGCGCCATGAACAACGGGGTTTCGCTGCTGGTGCGCCCGCTCCCGCCGAACCGCATCCCGGAGCGTTCGTTAAACGCGCGATAGCACACCACCACGTCGGCCACCCCGGTCGCGACGGCCATGGCGGCGTGCACGACGGTGCCGGCCGCCGCGCCGCCGCCGTGCGGGACCCGGCTGAAGAAGTTCAGGTCGCCGATGCCGACGTTGCGCGCGACGTCGATTTCGTCGCTGGAGTCCATGGTGAAGGTCACCATGCCGTCGATCTCGCCGGGCGCCACGCCGGCATCATCGAGCGCGGAACTGACCGCTTCACAGGCCAATTGCAATTCGCTGCGGCCGGATTCCTTGGAGAATTCGGTTTGACCGATACCCACGATGGCGGTGGCGCCGGGCAGCGTGGACGTCATGCGCCGGATCCGTCCAGCAGACTGAGCACCGCGGTGCCCGACACGTGATCACCGAGGCTGTTGGTGGCCTTGAAGGCGACTTCGACGAAGTTCTCTCCTTCGCTGCCTTCGGATTTGCCGGTGACGCTGCCGGTGAAGCGCAGCGGATCGTCCGGAAAGCTGGGTACGCCCAGGCGAATCGAAAGCTTCTTGACCATCGCCTCCGGACCCGCCCAGTCGGTGAGGAACCGCGTGCACAGTCCATTGGTGGTCAAGATGTTCATGAACAAGTTGGGTGAGCCCTGCTTGTTGGCGTAGTCGCGGTCGTGGTGCACCGGCATGAAGTCACGCGAGGCGATGGCACCGGCCACGATCACCGTGGTGGTGACCGGAATCTCCAGGGCGCTCACCTCGTCGCCGACGTCGATGTCACTCCACTTCAACGTGGTGGCGCGGGCCGCGGTCGTCGTCATTGGAGTCCTTCCGGGTAGGTGCTGCCGAGCCGGGCAAGCTGGAGAGTGGCGGGGCCCAGGGTGAGTTCGTTGTGCTTGGCCCACAGGAAATAGCGGTGCAGCGGATAGGTGATGTCTATCCCGATGCCGCCGTGCACATGTTGTGCGGTGGCGGCGACGCGAGCACCGGCCTCGGCGGCCCAGAACTTGGCGATCCGGGCGGCTCGGTCGGCGGGCCGGCCTTGCGCGGCCAGCCACGCCGCATGCCAGGTGGTCCAGCGGATGGCTTCGACGTCGATGAAGGCGTCGGCCATCCGCTGTTGCACCGCCTGAAAGCTGCCGATCGGGCGGCCGAACTGTTCGCGCCCGGTGGTGTAGTCGGCCGCGATGTGCAGGGCGCGGTCGGCAACGCCAAGTTGGATGGCGCACAAGCCGATCAACGCCCGGGTGTAGAGGGAGGCGACATCACCCGCGAGCCGGTCCTGGCTGGAAACGGTTGCGCCGTCGAGGAACACGTCGGCGTGCGGTTCGCGGTTGGTGGTGTCGACCGGGCGGACTTCGACGCCGGGGTTGTCCAGCTCCAGCAAGAACAGCCCGACGGTGCCGTCGTCGGTGACGGCCGGAATGAGCGCGGTGTCGGCCAGTTGCGCCGCGGGTACCAGCTCCTTGGCTCCGTCGAGGCGCCAGTGCGCGCCGTCGCGCCGGGCGGTGGTCGCCGGTGCGACGGGGTCGGAGCGGCCGGGTTCGGTCAGGCCAGCGGTCAGGATACGTTGTCCGGCAACCACATCGGGCAGGAAACGCTGCTGCTGCTCTGGGGTCCCGTGCCGTGCGATCGGATCGGCGCCCAACACCAGCGTCGCGTAGGCCGGTACCGGCGCGACGCTCCAGCCGACCTCGGCCAGCAGCACGGCCAGTTCCACGAAACCGCCACCGCTACCGCCCACCGACTCCGGTAAGGCGGTGCCCAACAAGTCCATGGCGGCGAGCTCGTGCCACAGTGCCGCGTCGTAGCGCAGATCGGCTTCCAGTTCAGCCAGATGTTGCGGGGTGGCGCGCCGCTCGAAGACGTCGCGGGCCAGCTTGGCGATGGTCTCCTGCTCTTCGGTGAATGTGAAGTCCATCGCGCCTCACCCAGTCGCCGGCCGGAATTGGTGCAGCACCAGGTCGTTGTCGAAGTCCTGGTAGAAAACCTCGACCGGCATGCCCACCGTGACGTCGGCCGGGTCGACGTCGCACAGGTTCGACACCAACCGCACACCTTCCTCCAGCTCCACCAGGGCCACGATGTAGGGGTAGTCGAAGAAGGGGAAGCGCGGCTGGTGCGGCACCACGTAGCTGTAGACCGATCCCCGGCCTGACGATTCGATGGTCTCCCAGTTCAGGGAGCGGCAGTTGGGGCACATCGGCCGCGGCGGGTTGCGCAGGGCGCCGCATCCGCTGCAGCGCTGGATCAGCAGCTTGTGCTCGCGCAGCCCGTTCCAGAAGAACTCGGTGTCCGGGCTGATCGCCGGCGCCAGCCGGGTGGCCATCAGTTGCCCGGCCTGAATCGCAGCACGCGGAACCGTTGCCGTCCCAACACTTCTCCGTGCTGATCGACGTAGGTGGTCAGCCAGGTCAGGAAGAAGCCCGTCCCCAGCGCCGTCGTCTTCTCCTCCGACACCGATTCGTAGACCGTGGTCGCGCTGATGACATCGCCCAGCCGGGGATAGCGCTCGATCTCGAACTCGGAGTTGGTGGCCACCGTGCTGGTGTAACCGGCATCGTCGAGGAACGCCGTGGGATTGGATTTGATCTCGATCGGCGCGCCGCCGCGTTCCCCGATGCCTTCCAGCCTGGGCGCGGGCATCGTCCAGGTCTGCAACATCACCGGCGGTGACACGATGCCGCCGAACCGTGAGGTGGCCGCGAAGTCGGGGTCGAGGTAGACCGGATTCATGTCGTCCAGCGCGTGCGCCCAGTGCCGGATCATCGGTTGATTGACCGGATCGGGTGCCACCGAGGGCTTTCCGGTGCCGCCGGTAGGTTGTCCGACGAGCGCTTGCACTTTGGCGTGGACCTCTGAGTCGGTCACTTGGGTTGTCCTCCTTGTTCTGTCGCCGTGGCAAGCAGGTCGCGCGGCGCCCTGGGCATGAGCAGACCGGCCATGGCGATGATGTCGCGCTGTATCTCGTTGGCGCCGCCACCGAAGGTGTTGATCACCGCTTGTCGATAGGCCGTTTCCAGCGCGCCGCGCAGGGGAGCGTCGGCGCCGCGGCGAATCCCGTTGCCGTCCAGGACTTCCAGCAGCTCGCGCGCCACTTGCTGGGTCAACTCGGTGCCGAAGACCTTGGCCGCCGACGCTTCGCCCATGTTCAGCACGCCTTTGGTCATCGCCGCGTTCACCCGCAGATTGATCAGCTTGTACGCGGCCACCTGCGCCTCGACGCGGGCCAGCGCCAGTTGCACCCAGGGCTGGTCGATGACGCGGCCGCCGTCGCGTTCGGTGGTCGCCGCCCACTGCACTGTCTTCTCGAACAGCGGCTCGAGCGCGCCGAGATTCCCCAGGGCCGCGCGTTCGAAGTTGAGCTGGGTGGTGATCAGTTGCCAGCCTTGGTTCTCTTCACCGACCAGCGCGCTGGCCGGGACCCGCACGTTGTCGTAGAAGGTGTAGAAGGTGGAAATGCCCGGCATGGTGTGCAGCGGCTGCCAGGAGAACCCCGGCGAGGTGGTGGGCACGATGAAGATGGAAATGCCCTTGTGCTTTTTGGCGTTGGGGTCGGTACGCGCGGCCAGCCAGATGTAGTCGGCGTAAGCGGCGCCGCTGGTGAACATCTTCTGGCCGTTGATCAGATAGCCGTCGCCGTCGCGGACCGCAGTGGTGCGCAGGGACGCCAAGTCGCTGCCCGCGCCGGGCTCGGAATACCCGATCGCGAATTCGACGCTGCCGTCCAAGATCGCGGGCAGGAATTGCTGCTTTTGCTCCTCGCTGCCGCACTGCATCAGGGTGGGCCCGACGGTGTTGAGGGTCACCAGTGGTACCGGCGCGTTGGCCCGGCGCGCTTCTTCGGCGAAGATGAATTGCTCGATCGCGGAAAACCCGCGTCCGCCGAACTCTTTGGGCCAGCCGACGCCAAGCAGATTGGCCGCGGCCAAGGCGCGCACGCACTCACGCACCGCCGGTCCGCCTTCGATCTGGTCGCCGATCGCCGCCGTGCGTTCCGGCGTCATGACTTGTGCGAGGGTGGCGCGCATTTCGGCGCGCAGCCGTTCCTGCTCGGGGGTGTATTCCAGGTGCATGTCTAGACGCCCAGCCGTACCGGCATCCGCTTGACACCGGGCACCATGGTGGCGCGCATCCGGCTCACCTCGCCCACGAGTTCGATTCTGGGGAAGCGGCGCAACAGCTCGTCGAACAGCAGGCCGGCTTCCAGCCGTGCCAGTTGCGCACCCAGGCAGGAATGTTCACCGCACCCAAAGGCGATGTGCGGGTTGGGATGACGGGTGATGTCGAATTCCTCGGCGTCGCTGCCGAAGACGTCCTCGTCGCGGTTGGCCGACCCGTACAGCATGACCACCACCTCACCGGCGCGGATGCGTTTTCCGCGGATTTCCACGTCGGCGGTCGCGGTGCGCGCCATGTGCACCACCGGACTGTTCCAGCGCAGCATCTCTTCTACCGCACCGGGAATCAGTGCCGGGTCGTCGATCAACATGCGCAGTTGGTCGGGGTGTTCGATCAACGCGAGCGTGCCGAGCGCAATCAGATTGCGGGTGGTCTCGTTGCCGGCGACGAGGAGCAGAAACGCGAAGTTGACCAATTCTTCGTCGCTGAGGCGCAATCCGTCGATCTCGGCGTTGACCAGAATCGAGAGCATGTCGTCGCGGGCTTGCGCGCGCCGGTCGGAGATCAGCTGGTGGAAGTACTCGTAGAGTTGGCCGGCGGCCACCAGCGTGTCGAGTTCGATCTCGGGATCGGCCGAACCGGTCATGGCATCCGACCAGGCCCGGAACTGCTCCCAGTCATCGGGCGGCGCGCCCAGCAGTTGGGCGATGATGCGGGTGGGCAGCGGGGCGGCGATCTCTTCGGCGAACTCGTGGACGGTACCGGGCTCGATGTCGGCCAGGATGCCGCGCACGATGTCGCGGATCTTGGGCTCCAGAATGGCGACGTGCCGGCGGGTGAAGCCCGAGTTGATGAGCTTGCGCAGTTGGCGGTGTCGCGGCGGGTCGGTGAAGATCAAACCGCCCTCCTGCACCGGATTCGGTAGCTGGGGGTCGGGAATGGTGATGCCCTGGGTGGAAGAGAACAAGGCGGGGTTGCTCGACACGAACCGGACGTCCTCGTACTTCAGCAGCGCCCAGAAGTTGGTCACGTCGTTCCAGCAGACCGGTGAGGTGGCACGCAATTCGCGGTAGGCCGGGTAGGGATCGCCCGCATAGAAGTCGGGGGAGTGCAGCGGAAAGGTGGTGCGCACGGCTCGCCTCCCTCGATCCGACACATTGGCCTGATGTGTCTTGTGAAGAGTGTCTACTCCTGTGCGTACAGCTATGTCAATGGCCGCAATTGCTGGCGGCGATGATTGACGCCTGGGTCCAACGGGTGTACACCAAGTGACTAGATGACCGACGTTCGGGTGAGGAAGCAGATGGCCGAGCCGCAGCCCACAAAACTGATCGACACCAACGGGCTCTACATCGACGGGCGCTGGGTGGAGCCGGAGGACGGTCGCTACGACGACATCTCCCCGGCCACCGAACAGACCATCGCCACCGCACCGGACGCGAGCGTCGGCCAGGTCAGCGAGGCCATCGGCGCCGCGCGGCGGGCCTTCGACGAGGGGCCATGGCGCGCCATGACCGGCGCACAACGAGGGGAGTGTCTCAACCAGCTCGGCGCGGCACTGCTCGAACACAACGACGAGTTTTTCGCGCTGTCGCAGGCGGAGTGGGGCTGCATCGCCAACGAGCGCGTGATGCAAGTCGACGGCGCCGGCTACATGTCCATGCACGCGGCCCAGTTGGCCGCGAAACTTTCCGACAAGCCGGTCACCGGAATCGGCGCCGGCACCACGCTGCTGCGCCACGAACCCCTTGGTGTGGTGTCGATCCTGACGCCGTGGAACTTCCCGCACACCCTCAACGTCATGAAGGTCAACAACGCGTTGGCCGCCGGCAACACCGTCGTCCTCAAGCCATCACCGTTGACGCCGGTGGCCGGGTTGGCTCTGGCGCGAATCATCGACGAGCACACCGACATTCCGCCTGGAGTGGTCAACGTCGTCACACCGTCGGGCCTGGCAGCGGCCAAGTTGCTGACCACCGATCCGCGCATCGACATGGTCAGCTTCACCGGCAGCTCCGCCGTCGGATGTCAGGTCATGTCGGCGGCCGGCCAAAGCATGAAGCGAATCTTGCTGGAATGCGGCGGAAAATCCGCGCGCATCCTGCTCGACGACACCACGGTGACCGACGACCTGCTGCAGCAGATGCTGTTCGACTGCTGCTCGCTGCATGCCGGGCAAGCCTGCATCCTGCACAGCCGGCTGCTGCTGCCCGACAGTCTGCACGACGACGTGGTGGAGCGACTGGTGGCGCTGGCCCGTGAGGTGAAGGTCGGCGACCCCGCCGACCCCGACGTGCAGATGGGCCCGCTGATCAGTGCGGCGCAGCTGGAGCGGGTGCAGCGGCTCGTCGCCACGGCGGTGCACGACGGCGCCCAGCTGGCGACCGGAGGCGACCGCCGTGGCGATGTCGGATTCTATTTCGAGCCAACGATTCTCACCGACGTCGATCCGGACTCCGCGATCGCTCAAGAGGAAGTGTTCGGACCCGTCCTGACGGTGCTGCGCTATCGGGACGACGACGAGGCGGTGGCCATCGCGAACAACTCCCGCTACGGCCTGTCCGGGGCGGTGTGGGGGACCGACGTGGACCGGGCCGTCGGGGTGGCCCGGCGCATCCGGACCGGACAGGTCGCGGTCAACGGCACCAGCCCCGGTGACGCGCCGTTCGGCGGCTTCAAGCTCAGTGGATTCGGCCGGGAAGGTGGCGGGATCGCCGGCGTGCACCAGTACATGGAGCCTCAGGCCATCGGGATCCCCTGATGCCGGAACCCCTCGCAGGGATCCGCGTCGTCGAACTGGCCACCGAGATTTCCGGCCCCTATGCGACGAAGCTTTTCGTCGACCTCGGCGCCACCGTCACCAAAGTCGAACCGCCCGGCGGGGATCCGCTGCGCCGCTGGGGCCCGTTCCCGGGCGACGAGAGCGACCCGGGGCACAGCGGATTGTTCGAGTACCTCAACGCCGGAAAGCACGTCATCACAGCCGATCTCACCCAGCCGGATGGCATAGCGGCGGCCCGCGAGGTCATCGCTCACGCGGATCTGCTGGTGGAAGATCGGGCGCCGGGCACCTTGGAGGGCTGGGGGCTGGGTGTCGATGCGTTGGCGCGGCTGAACCCAAACCTGGTGCTGCTGAGGATCTCTGCGTTCGGACAGTCCGGGCCGTGGCGGGACCGGCACGCAACCCCGCTGACCCTGCAAGCGGTGTCGGGCTGGGTCAGCCTGCGCGACCCGCAGCGCCCGCCCGTGCAAGCCGGTGCCCGCATCGCCGAGTACGTCGCGGGGGCTTACGGCGCGCTGGGCGCGCTGACCGCGGTGCGACAACAGCCGACCGGCCGCGTCATCTCGGTCGACGTCTCCGAGTTCGAGACGCTGCTGTCAACCCTGCCCTATCCGATGCTGATGTCCGAACGCATGCGCAGTCTGGGCTTTCCGCCCAACGTGCGCTCATCACCGATGCTGGGCGTGGTGCGCGCCGCCGACGGCTGGGTCGGCATCAACTGCCTGACCGGTCAGCACTGGCTCGACGTCTGCGCCATGCTCGGCCTGACCGAATACGGCGACAAACAGATCGACATCATGATGGGCGGCCCGCAACGCGCGGAGTTCTTCGCCCGAGCCGAGCCGGTACTCGCCGAGCGGACCGTCGCGGAGATCGTCGAGCTCAGCCAGGCGATGCGCATCCCGGCCGCGCCGGTCAACGACGGCGCCAGTGTGCTGGACTGCCCGCAATACGCCAAACGAGGCTTCTTCACCGAAGCTCGCGGATTCCGGCAACCCGGCAAGCCGTATCGGTTCTCCGATCCGCCCGCAGCACCGCCCACTTCGCCGGCAACCGGCGAAAACGATTCTGGCGCACTGCCATTCGCCGGTCTGCGCGTGCTCGACCTCAGCACCTTCTGGGCCGGGGCGTATCTCACCTGCTACCTCGGCGCCTTCGGCGCCGACATCATCAAGGTGGAGTCCATCCAACGCCCCGACGGGCACCGCTACTCCGGCGCGTTCCCGTTCGAGGGCGACGACTGGTACGAGCGCAGCGCCATCTGGCAGGCCACCAACCTCAACAAGCGCGACCTCACGCTGGACTTGACCTCCCCGCACGGCCGCCAGATCGCCCACCGGCTCGCCGCCCGGGCCGACGTGGTGGTGGAGAACTTCTCGCCGCGAGTGGTCGAACACTTCGAGTTGGGCTATGAGTCGCTGGTGGCGCTCAACCCGGGCGTGATCATGGTTCGCATGCCCGGCTTCGGCCTCGAGGGCCCGTGGCGCGACTACGTGGGCTGGGCGCTCAACATCGAGCAGACCTCCGGCATGTCCGCGGTCACCGGCTACCCGGACGGCCCGCCGTGCAACCTGCAGGGGCCCGCCGACCCCATCGTCGGCGTACACGCCGGCGTCGCGTTGCTGGCCGCGCTCGAGCAGCGGCGGCGCACCGGCGAAGGCCGGCTGATCGAGGTCGCCCAGATCGAGGTCGCCGCCTGCGTGACCGCCGAACCGGTGATCGAGTACACCATGAACGGGGTGGTGCGGCCCCGGGAAGGCAACCGCCGTCGCGGCTACCTGCAGGGCGTGTACCCGACCAGCATCGACGACGCCTGGGTGGCGGTGTCCGTCCCGGACAACGGCATGCTGGATCACGACATGTTCGACGAACTCGTCACCGCCTGGACCCGCACGGGGACTCCCGACCACATCGTGACAACGCTACGCGCACAAGGGATTCCGGCCGAGAAATTGATGACCGGTGACCAGATGTACGACATCACCCAACTCGACGCCCGGGGATTCTACGAGCTGTTCGACCATCCGGTCACCGGGCCGCGCCGCTACCCGGGCTGGCCGTTTCGCATCAGTGCGGGGCCGCAACGGCACCACCGCACGCCACCACCCACGCTGGGCCAGCACAACGACGAGATCTTGCGCGGCCTGGGCCTTTCCGGGCAGGAAATCGCAGCACTGCGAGACCAACGCGTCATCGGCGAGCGGGTGCTGAACACCTGACCCGATGGGTTTACCGACGCGTTGCCACATGGAAGGCTGCACGGCATGGTCGCTGCGATCGCCCGCCCCAAGCTCGAAGGAAACATCGCCGTCGGAGAAGACCGGCAGATCGGCTTCGCCGAGTTCGGCGCTCCGCAAGGCCGGCCGGTGTTCTGGTTGCACGGCACCCCCGGCGCGCGCCGGCAGATTCCGACCGAAGCCCGCGTCTACGCCGAGGAACACAACGTCCGCCTGATCGGCATCGACCGTCCCGGTATCGGCTCGTCCACCCCACACCGATACGAAACGATCGCGGCGTTCGCCGAGGACCTGCGCACCATCGCCGACACGCTGGGCATCGAGAAGATGGCCGTGGTCGGCTTGTCCGGGGGCGGGCCCTACGCCCTGGCCTGCGCCGCCGGCCTGCCCGATCGCGTGGTGGCCGTCGCCGTGCTGGGCGGGGTGGCGCCGACGCAGGGTCCCGACGCGATCAGCGGGGGCGCAATGAGACTGGGCCTGCTGGTGGCGCCGTTGCTGCGATTCGGCGGTAATCCACTGCGCATCGGCGCCAGCCTGCTGGTGCAATCGATCCGGCCGGTCGCCTCCCCCGCCCTGTACGCCTATGCCGCCGTCTCGCCCCAAGCCGACCGCCACCTGCTGACCCGCCCCGAATTCAAAGCCATGTTCCTCGACGACCTGCTCAACGGCAGCCGCAAGCAACTGGCGGCGCCGTTCAACGACATCATGCTCTTCGCCCGGGACTGGGGATTTCGTCTCGACGAGGTGGAAGTGCCGGTGCGGTGGTGGCACGGGGACCACGACCACATCATCCCGTTCGCCCACGGCGAGCACGTGGTATCCCGGCTGCCGGACGCCCAACTGTTCCACCTCCCCGAGGAGAGCCATCTGGCCGGACTGGGGCGCGGTGAAGAAATCCTGGCCACGCTGATGAAGATCTGGGACGAGCAGTACCCTCGCTGACGTGCTGCTGGCTTCCCTGAATCCCTCGGCCGTTACCGCCACCGACATTCCCGACGCGGTCCGCATCGACGGCGCCGTGCTCAGCCGCAGCGACCTGGTGGGCGCCGCCACCTCGGTGGCCGAGCGGGTCGGCGGTGCACAGCGGGTCGCCGTGCTGGCCACCCCGACCGCGGCCACCGTGCTGGCCGTCACCGGCTGTCTGATCGCCGGGGTGCCGGTTGTCCCGGTGCCGGCCGACGTCGGGGTCGCCGAACGACGGCACATGCTCGCCGACTCGGGGGCACAGGCCTGGCTCGGGGCAGCGCCCCCCGAGAACGAGTCCGAGGGCCTGCCCCACATCCCGGTGCGGCTACACGCCCGGTCCTGGCATCACTATCCCGAGCCGTCACCCGATGCGCTGGCCATGATCGTGTACACCTCGGGCACCACTGGACCGCCCAAGGGGGTGCAGGTCAGCCGGCGCGCGATCGCCGCCGACCTGGATGCGCTGGCCGAGGCCTGGCAGTGGACGGCCGACGACGTCCTGGTGCACGGCCTGCCCCTGTATCACATCCACGGCCTGGTGCTGGGCCTGCTCGGGTCGCTGCGGGTGGGCAATCGCTTTGTGCACACCGGCAAACCCACACCCGCCGGCTATGCGGCCGCGAACGGCACGCTGTACTTCGGGGTGCCCACCGTGTGGTCACGCGTGGTCGCTGATCAGGCTGCCGCCGAGGCGCTGCGCCCGGCACGCCTGCTGGTGTCGGGAAGCGCGGCGCTGCCGGTACCGGTCTTCGACGGGCTCACCCGACTCACCGGGCACCGGCCCATCGAACGCTACGGTGCCTCGGAATCTTTGATCACCTTGTCCACTCGGGCCGACGGCGAACGCCGCCCCGGCTGGGTGGGTCTGCCGCTGACGGGTGTGCAAACCCGGCTGGTCGACGACGACGGGCATGCGGTCCCGGCGGACGGGGAGACCGTCGGCAAACTGCAGGTGCGTGGCCCCACCTTGTTCGACGGCTACTTGAACCGGCCGGACGCCACCGCTGAGGCCTTCGACCCCGACGGCTGGTACCGCACCGGCGACGTCGCCGTCGTCGACAGCGGCGGCATGCACCGCATCGTCGGACGAGAGTCGGTCGACTTGATCAAGTCCGGCGGATATCGCATCGGGGCAGGGGAAATCGAGACCGTGCTGTTGGGACATCCCGAGGTGGCGGAGGCCGCCGTCGTCGGCGTGCCCGACGAGGACCTGGGGCAGCGCATCGTCGCGTACGTCGTCGGTTCACCGGCTGTTAACCCACAGGACTTGATCAACTTTGTTGCGCAACAACTTTCGGTCCACAAGCGGCCACGCGAGGTGCGCATCGTCGATTCGCTGCCGCGCAACGCGCTGGGCAAGGTGCTCAAGAAGCAGTTGCTGTCGCAAGGGTGAACCCGCGCCGGCGAGAAATCGGTAACACCGTGCACCACAATGCAACTGCGCTGAGACCGTTTCGTTATCGATGATCGCCTGCGCGGCGCAGTTCAGCGACACGCAGGAAATTGCCAGGCGTTTCGACGTGAAAGGCCCTGGAATTTCACATACCGTCGTCGCTGTGCAAGTGCAGGGGAAACAGCGCCACCACGTGGCTGCCACCGTCAAGGACGCCCCCGCCACCCCGATGAAGCGGATCGCGGCCGCGTGTCTGGTCGGCTCGGCGATCGAGTACTACGACTTCCTCATCTACGGGACCGCCGCCGCGCTGGTGTTTCCGTTCGTGTTCTTCCCGCATCTGAGCCCGGCCGTGGCGACCATCGCCTCGATGGGGACGTTCGCCACGGCGTTTTTGTCCCGTCCGCTCGGTGCCGCCGTCTTCGGCTACTTCGGCGATCGGCTCGGACGCAAGAAGACTTTGGTGGCCACGCTGCTCATCATGGCCGTGTCGACGGTCACCGTGGGTCTGGTCCCCAGTACGGCGGTCATCGGCATGGCGGCCCCGCTGATCCTGGTGGCGCTGCGCCTGCTGCAGGGATTCGCCGTGGGCGGGGAATGGGCCGGGTCGGCGCTGCTGAGTGCCGAGTACGCCCCGGCCGGCAAACGCGGCCGCTACGGCATGTTCACCTTGCTCGGTGGCGGCACCGCGGCCGTGTTGAGCAGTCTGACCTTCCTCGGCGTCAGCTCCACGATCGGGGAGAACAGCCCGGCGTTCCTGCAGTGGGGCTGGCGCATCCCGTTCTTGATCAGCGCGGCCCTGATCGCGATCGCGTTGTACGTGCGGCTCAACATCAACGAGACGCCGGTTTTCGCCCAGGAGAAAGCTCGCGACCTGATACCGAAGACGCCGATTGCCGAGGTGCTTCGGCTACAGCGCCGGGAGATCGTCCTGGCCGGCGGCAGCATCCTGGGCGGGTTCGGGTTCGCGTACACCTCCAGCACGTTCCTGGCCATCTACGCCCACTCGCACCTGGGCTACTCGCGTGGCTTCATCTGGACCGTCTCCGCGCTGGGCGGATTGGCCAGCATCACCTGCGTTGCGCTTTCGGCCACGCTGAGTGATCGAGTGGGGCGCCGACGGATGATGCTGGTGGGTTGGCTGGGCTGCCTGCCGTGGTCGTTCGTGGTGATCCCGTTGATGGACACCGGCGAGCCCGCCCTGTACGCGGTGGCCATCGTCGGCATGTCGTCGCTAGCAGGCATCGGCTCGGGGCCGACGGCAGCGTTCATCCCGGAGCTCTTCGCGACCCGCTACCGGTACAGCGGCTCGGCGCTGGCGCTCAACACCGCCGGGGTGTTGGGCGGCGCAGTTCCCCCGCTGATCGCCGGCACGCTGCTGGTCACCTACGGCAGCTGGGCCATCGGGGTGATGCTGGCCGCCTTGGGCTTGATCAGCCTGGTGTGCACGTATCTACTGCCGGAGACCAACGGGACCGCACTGTCCGCGGACGCTTGATCGGGCTAGTTGTGGGCGTGCAGGTCCTCGTTGAGGGCGATGCCCTGGCCGGCGCGTGACACCACCTCGACCGCCCCGCTGACCGAGTTGCGGCGAAACAGCAGGTTACTGCTGCCCGAGAGGTCGCGGGCCTTGACCGAGCCGCCGTCGGGCGTGGTGACCTTGGTGCCGGCGGTGACGTACAAGCCCGCCTCGACCACGCAGTCGTCACCCAGCGAGATGCCGATTCCGGCGTTGGCGCCGAGCAGACAGCGCTTGCCGATCGAGATGACCTGCTCGCCCCCGCCGGACAGGGTGCCCATGATCGAAGCACCGCCGCCGACGTCGGAGCCGTCGCCCACCACGACGCCGGCCGAGATGCGGCCCTCGACCATCGAGGCGCCCAGGGTGCCGGCATTGAAGTTGACGAAGCCCTCGTGCATCACGGTGGTGCCGGGCGCCAGGTGGGCGCCGAGGCGCACCCGGTCCGCGTCGGCGATGCGGACCCCGGAGGGCACGACGTAGTCGACCATCCGGGGAAACTTGTCGACGCCGTACACCGTCACCGGCCCATGGCGGCGCAGCTTGGCGCGCACCGCTTCGAAGCCGTCGACGGCGCACGGTCCGCGGTCGGTCCACACCACATTGGTCAATATTCCGAAAAAGCCGCCGGCGTTCAGCCCGTGCGGGGCCACCAGGCGGTGCGAGAGCAGGTGCAGCCGGAGGTAGGCGTCGTACGCGTCGGCGGCCGCATCGTCCAGCGATCCGATCACCGTGCGGACCACGACGGTCTCGGTGTTGCGGTCGTCGTCGCGGCCCACCAGGGCGGCAAGTTCGCCCGGGACGTCGTCTCCGGAGAGGCGGGTGGTCGCACTGGTGCCCGACTCGGTCAGTTCCGGTGCGGGAAACCAGGTGTCGAGAACCGATCCGTCCGCGGCGAGGGTCGCCAGGCCGATGCCTGCAGCTCCAGTCACGGTCGACAAGGTTACTGTGGCCGCCGAGCAGACGCAGAATCGCATCGGCAAGGGTGCGCACGTGCGATTCTGTGTCTGCTCGTGACCGGGAGATACCCTGATCCGGTGCTGGACTTACGCGGGGATCCCATCGAGTTGACCGCGGCACTGGTCGACATCCCCAGCGAGTCGCGAGACGAGGCCCGTATCGCCGACGAGGTCGCCGCGGCACTGCGCGCGCAGACCTCCGGCTTCGAGATCATCCGCAACGGCAACGCGGTGCTGGCCCGCACCCACCGCAACCGGCCGACGCGGGTGTTGCTGGCCGGGCATCTGGACACCGTCCCGGTGGCCGACAACCTGCCCAGCCGCCTCGAGGGCGGCGAACTGCACGGCTGCGGCACCGCCGACATGAAAGCCGGTGACGCCGTCTTTCTGCACCTGGCCGCCACCGTGGCCGAACCGGCACACGATCTGACCCTGGTGTTCTACGACTGCGAGGAAATCGATTCGGCGGCAAACGGATTGGGCCGCATCGAGCGGGAATTGCCCGATTGGCTGGCCGCCGACGTGGCGATTCTGGGTGAACCCACCGCGGGCTGGATCGAAGCCGGCTGCCAGGGCACGCTGCGGCTGGTAGTCAGCACGACCGGAACACGGGCGCATTCGGCGCGATCCTGGTTGGGCGACAACGCCATTCACAAGCTGGGCGCCGTGCTGGACCGGCTGGCGAGCTACCAGGCGCGCAGCGTCGACATCGACGGCTGTGTGTACCGCGAGGGTCTGTCGGCGGTACGCGTCGACGGCGGCGTGGCGGGCAACGTGATTCCCGACGCGGCGTCGGTGACGGTCAACTACCGCTTCGCGCCCGATCGTTCGCTGACCGAGGCCCTACAACACGTGCACGACGTGCTGGACGGACTCGACGTGCACATCGAACAGGTCGATGCCGCTGCCGGGGCGCTGCCCGGCCTGTCCCAACCCGCCGCCAAGGCGCTGGTGGAAGCCACCGGCGGGCAGTTCCGGGCGAAGTACGGCTGGACCGACGTGTCGCGCTTTGCGGCCCTGGGCATTCCGGCGGTCAACTACGGTCCCGGCGATCCGAATCTCGCACACCGGCGCGACGAGCGGGTCCCGGTGGAGCGGATCACCGCGGCGGCGGACATGCTGCGCCGCTACCTGAGCAGCTAGCGCAATTCCTGGGCGGCGCGGGCCGCGTCGGCCGCCGCGGCCGCCATCCCGGCCGCCGCGAGTTGCTCGGCGACCGTCGCCAAGGCGTCGGCGTCCGCGTCGGCCAGTGCTTGGGCATGGCGGAGGGCCAACTGGCCAGTGGCGCAATGAATCTGGCTCACCAGCTGGCTGATCGGCAGCACCGCGCGGACGTCACCGAGCCGGACGGCGTCGTGGTGGGCGCGCAGCGCAACTCCTAACTGTCCCGCGCGTTCGGCGGCGCGCGCCGCCTCGCGTGCGGCAGTAATGGCAGCCGTCTTGTCGCGCGCCGCCGCCTTGGTCCAGGCCCGCGCCAATCCCAGCTCTGGTGCGAACAAGCCCGACTTGGTGCCATGACGAGTTTCCGCGCGCCGCAACGCTTTTGCCGAGCCGGGAATGTCACCCTGCTGGGCCCGTGCGGTGGCCAACAACATCAACGACAGCGGACCCCACGAGTATCCGGTGCGCTCCAGCGTCGCCGCGGCCGGCTCCAAAAGCTGCGCGGCGGCGGAGAACTCGCCCTTGACGAGCAACACATCGGCTAACAGCACCTCACCGATCGCTCGGCCGGGCTGTTGGGATTCGGCGAAATCGGTGAACCGCTGGGCCAGCGCCTGGGCCGCCTCGACGTCACCGGACATCAGCAACGCGGTGATCTGACCCAAGCCCACCGTGAAGCGCAGCAACCCGGGATGCTCGGTAGCCGCCGCTCGCTCGGCCAGCCGGTCGACATCCGACCAGCGGCCCATCCGCGCCGAGCACAACGCGGCCGCACTGGCCGCCCAGGGCGTGCCCATCCCGGAATCCGACGGGTCGGAAAGCACTTCGGTGGCCAACGCGACGGCGCGCTGCAGGTTGCCCGAGTTCATCGCAAAGGTCGCGGTCAACGCGTCCAACGCGCTGCGTGCCGTCGGATCGGAGATGCGGTTCCGGGTGGTCTGCAGGAACGCGGTGGCCCGCTCAGGCTCGTCGAGCATCCAGAACTGGTTGGCGGCCCGCGGCACCGCCCAGGCCATCAACTCGGTCTCGGACAACTCGGCGGGGTCCACTTCGGCCAGCACCGCGCCGGCTTCCCGGCCCCGGCCCTGCCAGCCCAGGGCGTGGGCCAACGGCAGCCGCGCCGCCAGTGCTCCCGAGCGGTCCAGCGCGGCCCGCGCCAACCGCTCGGCAAGGGGCAGGTCACCCAGCCGCAGCGCCTCCTCGGCCGCCGCCACCGCAACCTCCACCGGCTCGGGATTGTCGCTGTCGACGGCCAGCACCGACAGGCGCAGCCGGTCACTGACGTGGTCGCCACGGTGCTTGGAAAGCTGGGTGACCACCGCGGTGCGCAGCACCCGCGCCCCCTCGGGCGTCAGTGCAGCCCGGGCCCGCTCGGTGTAGAGCGGGTGAGCGGCGAAGAGGTCGTCCTGGTAGCCCGGACGCACCGCGCCGCTGACCTCCGCGTCGGACACGGCCTGCTCACCGGCCAGGGCCGAAAGGTCGGCGCGGGCCAGCGGTTCGGTGATGGCCAGGTAATCGAGCACCACGCGCGCCGGCGCAGGCAACCCGCTCAGGTAGTCGTCGATGACGCCCGCAAGAGGCAGGGCGTTCTGGTGCTTGAGCCCGCCTTCGCTGACCAGGTGCCGCAGATACAGCGGGTTGCCCTGGCTGCGCCCGAACACTTCGTCGGCCACCGCCAGATCCAGCGATGCGCCCAGCGCGGTCTCCACCAGCGCCACCGTCGGTCCGCGATCCAGCGGCACCACGTCGACCGGGACCAGCAGATCGTCAGAGCGCAACGCGGCGACGGCGTCGGGCAATGTTGCCGTCGACCCGGCGATGACCAGCAACCGCGCCGCGCGCGTCAGCGCCAACTGGTACACCAGCGCCGCGGAAAGGCCGTCCAAGTTGTGTGCGTCGTCGACCACCAACAGCAAATCGGGCTCGTCGCGGGTCAGCGAATCGCGCGCCGCGCGCAACAACGCCGCGGGCCGCCCGATGTCAGTGACGTCGACCAGGTGGCGGAATGCGCCGAACGGGACGAATCGTTGCGCCGGCGTGCCGGTGACCCAGCGGACCGTCTTGTCCGTCTGGGCGCACAGGGTCTGGGCCAGCGCGGTCTTGCCGACTCCGTCGGACCCGACGAGCAGCGCCCCGCAGCGCTCGGTGTCTGCCAGCGCGGCCTGCGCCTGCCGAAGGACGGATTCTTCCGGCGTAATCACCCAGCGCACGGCCGGATCATATTGCGGCGTCCACCCCGGCGGGCGCTAACCCCGAACGTCGCCCGGGGGTGCGGGGTTGGTTTACCTTTCGGTGTATGCCTGAGCGAAGCGCTGCGCCCGGCAAGTGGGCGGTTGCGGTGTATTGCGCGGCCGGACCGACGCACCCGGAGCTGCTGGAGGTCGCCGCAGCGGTGGGCGAGGCGATCGCCGAGCGCGGCTGGACGCTGGTGTGGGGCGGTGGCCACGTGTCGGCGATGGGGGCGGTGGCCTCGGCGGCGCGGGCGCGCGGCGGCTGGACCGTCGGCGTCATTCCCAAAATGTTGCTGCACCGGGAACTGGCCGACCACGAGGCCGACGAGCTGATCGTCACCGACGCCATGTGGGAGCGCAAGCAGGTCATGGAAGACCGCGCCGACGCATTCCTGACGCTGCCAGGCGGGATCGGCACCCTCGACGAACTGCTCAACGTGTGGACCGAGGGCTATCTGGGGGTCCATGAGAAGCCCATTGTGTTGCTTGATCCCTGGGGCCACTACGACGGCCTGCGCGCTTGGGTTTACGGATTGGTCGATAGCGGCTACATCACGCAGGCCGCGGTCGATCGACTGGTGGTGGTCGATAAGGTCGCCGAGGCGCTACAACAGTGCGCACCCGCTTAGCCGTCGACGGCTCGGGTCAGAACGAATCGAGGGGTCACGTGGCCGATCACGGCGGCACGCGCGTCAAGCTCACTCACCTGGCAGCACAAGTACCGGGCCTGCTGGCCGATACACCGACGATCGCCCGGGGGCTGCTGACCGGGTTGTTGCCCCGGCCCAGCTCGAAGACGTCGATCGGCACGGTGTTCCAGGAGCGCGCGGCCCGCTACGCCGACCGGGTCTTCCTCAAGTTCGGCGACCAGCAGATCACCTACCGCGACGCCAACGCGACGGCCAACCGGTACGCGGCGGTGCTGGCCGCGCGCGGCGTGGGCCCCGGCGACGTCGTCGGGGTCATGCTGCGCAACTCCCCGCATGCGGTGTTGACGATGCTGGCCGTCGTCAAGTGCGGGGCCATCGCCGGCATGCTCAACTACCACCAGCGCGGCGACGTCTTGGCCCACAGCCTGGGCCTGCTGAATGCCAAGGTGCTGGTCGCCGAGTCCGACCTGGTCAGCGCGGTCAGCGAATCCGGCGGCTCGGCCGGTGAAGTGCTGACCATTGAAGATTTGGAGCGCTTTGCCGCCACCGCGCCGGCCACCAACCCGGCCGCCGCGTCTCAGGTGCGGGCCAAGGACACCGCGTTCTACATCTTCACCTCCGGCACCACCGGATATCCCAAGGCGAGCGTGATGACGCACTACCGGTGGCTGAAGGCCCTCGGCGCCTTCGGCGGGCTGGGATTGCGGCTGAACAGCAACGACACGCTCTACTGCTGCCTGCCGTTGTACCACAACAACGCGCTGACGGTTGCGGTGTCGTCGGTGGTCAACTCCGGGGCCACGCTGGCGCTGGGCAAGTCCTTCTCGGCGTCGCGGTTCTGGGACGAGGTGATCGCCTACCAGGCCACCGCGTTCATCTACATCGGTGAAGTCTGCCGGTATCTGCTCAACCAGCCGCCCAAGCCGACCGACCGCGCCCACAAGATCCGCGTGATCGCCGGCAACGGGCTGCGGCCCGAGATCTGGAATGAGTTCACCGAGCGGTTCAATATTCCGCGGGTCTGTGAGTTCTACGCCGCGAGCGAAGGCACCACCGCGTTCATCAACGTCTTCAACGTGCCGCGCAGCACCGGCATCTCGCCGATGCCGCTGGCGTACGTGGCCTATGACCCCGACACCGGCGAACCGCTGCGTGACGAGTCCGGTCGGGTGCAGCGGGTGCCTTCCGGCCAGCCCGGCCTGTTGCTCAGCCCGGTCAACCGGCTGCAGCCGTTCGACGGCTACACCGACAAGGAAGCCACCGAAAAGAAGTTGGTGCGCAACGCTTTCAAGGACGGTGACACCTGGTTCAACACCGGCGACGTGATGAGCCCGCAGGGGTTGTTCCACGCCGCGTTCGTCGACCGGCTCGGCGACACCTTCCGCTGGAAGGGTGAGAACGTGGCCACCACGCAGGTGGAAGCGGCCGTGGCGTCGGACCGCAATGTCGAGGAATGCACCGTCTACGGCGTCGAGGTGCCGAACACGGGCGGGCGCGCCGGCATGGCCGCGATCAAGCTGCGCGAGGGCGCGGAGTTCGACGGCAAGTCCCTGGCCAAGGCGGTGTATCAGGAGCTGCCCTCCTACGCGCTGCCGCTGTTCGTGCGGGTGGTCGAGACGTTGGAACACACGTCGACGTTCAAGAGCCGCAAGGTCGAGCTGCGTGAGCAGGCCTACGGGCCCGACGTAAAGGACCCGCTGTACGTGCTGGCCGGGCGCAAGGAGGGCTACGTGCCCTTCTACGACGAGTACCCCGACGAAGTGTCGGCGGGCAAGCGGCCGCAGGGCTAGCGTCTGGCCGCTTCATTGGCCGCGAGCGGAACCACAGCGAGAACTCAAGCCGAAAATCGCAGTGGCGTTCCACTCGCGGTGACGGGCGTCGCCGACGACCAGGCACTATGGAGGCGTGCAGTCAATGCTGTGCGGCCGCCCGGTAGCAGCCGATCGCGCGCTGATCATGGCGATCGTCAACCGCACCCCGGACTCGTTCTTCGACAAGGGTGCGACCTTCACCGACCAGGCCGCCCGCGACGCCGCCCACCAGGCGATCGCCGATGGCGCCGACGTGATCGACGTCGGCGGCGTCAAGGCCGGTCCCGGTGACACCGTGGACGCCAAGACCGAGATCGCCCGGCTGGTGCCGTTCATCGCATGGCTGCGCGACGCCTATCCCGACCAGCTGATCAGCGTGGACACCTGGCGCTCGGAGGTTGCCCGCGTCGCGTGCGCGGCCGGGGCGGACCTGATCAACGACACCTGGGGCGGCATCGACCCGGCGATCGCCGAGGTGGCCGCCGAATGCGGCGCGGGCCTGGTGTGCGCCCACACCGGCGGTGCGCTGCCGCGCACCCGCCCCTTCCGGGTGAGTTACGGTACGACTACCCGCGCCGTGGTGGACGACGTGATCGAGCAGGTCACCGCCGCCGCCGAGCGGGCCGTCGCGGCCGGAGTAGCCCGCGATCGGGTGCTGATCGACCCGGCCCACGACTTCGGCAAGAACACCTTCCACGGCCTGCAGCTGTTGCGCCATGTGGACGAACTCGTCGAGACCGGCTGGCCGGTGCTGATGGCGTTGAGCAACAAGGACTTCGTCGGGGAGACTCTGGGAGTGGAGCTGACCGAACGGCTGGAGGGGACTCTGGCGGCCACCGCTTTGGCGGCCGCCGCCGGTGCCCGCATGTTCCGCGTGCACCAGGTGTTGCCGACCCGACGGGTGCTGGAGATGGTCGCCTCGATACAGGGAACGCGGCCGCCGGCGCGCACGGTGAGGGGACTGGCATGACCGATCTCGTCGCCGGCGAGCTCGCGGCCCGGCCCGGGGACACCCGGTGGTCCGACCGCACCTGGAGTCGTCCCCGGTGGACCACCGAGGAATTGATCGCCGCCAAGGCCGGCCGCACCATCTCGGTCGTACTACCGGCCCTCAACGAAGAAGAAACCATCGAGTCGGTCATCGACAGCATCTCCCCGCTGGTCGACAACCTGGTCGACGAACTGATCGTGCTGGACTCCGGTTCCACCGATGACACCGAGATCCGCGCCATCGCCGCCGGCGCCCGCGTCGTCAGCCGGGAGCAAGCCGTGCCCGACCTGCCGGTTCGCCCGGGCAAGGGCGAGGCACTATGGCGTTCCCTGGCGGCGACCAGCGGCGACATCGTGGTTTTCGTGGACTCAGATCTGATCGACCCGCATCCGATGTTCGTGCCGTGGCTGGTCGGCCCGCTGCTCACCGGCGAGGGCGTGCACCTGGTCAAGAGCTTCTATCGCCGACCGCTCAACGTCAGCGATGTCAGTGGCGGGGCAGGGGACACCGGCGGGGGACGAGTCACCGAACTGGTCGCGCGGCCGCTGTTAGCGGCGCTGCGGCCAGAGCTGGGTTGTGTGCTGCAGCCGCTGGGGGGCGAGTACGCGGCCACCCGAGAGCTGCTGACGTCGCTGCCGTTCGCACCGGGTTACGGCGTGGAAATCGGCTTGCTGGTCGATACCTTCGACCGCCTGGGGCTGGAGGCGATTGCGCAGGTCAACCTTGGTGTTCGGGCGCACCGCAACCGTCCCCTGGCCGAGCTGGGCGCCATGAGCCGCCAGGTCATCGCCACCCTGCTGTCGCGGTGCGGAATCCCGGACTCCGGCGTCGGGCTCACCCAGTTCTTTCCCGCCGGTGATAGCTACACCCAACACACGTCGCCGGTGTCGTTGGCGGACCGCCCACCGATGAACGTGGTGCGCCCACGCTGATCGTTGTCGGCGGCATAGGGCAATATCGATCGCGTGGCGTTGGTATTGCTCTACCTGGTGGTGCTGATCCTGGTGGCGATCGTGCTGTTCGGCGTGGCCAGCCTGCTGTTCGGCCGCGGTGAGCAACTGCCGCCGCTGCCCCGGGCAACCACCGCGACGGTTTTGCCGGCCTACGGGGTCACCGGCGCCGACGTCGACGCGGTCAAGTTCACCCAGGTGCTGCGGGGTTACAAGACCAGCGAAGTGGACTGGGTGCTGGATCGACTGGGCCGCGAGATCGAGACGCTGCGCGGCCAGCTGGCCGCCATCCAGGCCTCCTCGTCGCCGGGCTCCCCGGAGGATGCCGACGAGTTAGAGGCCGTCCCGGACGCTGAGGCGGTTGCCCAAGAGCGATCCGGTCCCACGTGAGCGAGGACGGCCTGGTCCGGTGCGGCTGGGCAGAGGTTCGACCCGGGCCCGACGCCGACCTGTACCGCAACTACCACGACCACGAGTGGGGCCAACCCGTGCACGACGGGGTGGCGTTGTTCGAGCGGATGAGCCTGGAAGCCTTCCAGAGCGGGCTGTCGTGGCTGATCATCTTGCGCAAGCGGGAGAACTTCCGCCGCGCCTTCTCCGGGTTCGACGTGGAGAAGATCGCCCGCTACACCGACGCCGACGTGCAACGGCTGCTGGCTGACGACGGGATCGTGCGCAACCGCGCCAAGATCGAAGCCACCATCGCCAACGCGCGAGCCGCCGAAGAGCTCGGCTCGCCCGACGACCTGTCCCAGCTGCTGTGGTCGTTCGCCCCGCCGCCGCGCCCGCGCTACCCGGACTTGTCCCAAATCCCCTCGGCGACTGACGAATCCAAGGCGATGGCCCGTGAATTGAAACGTCGCGGATTCCGTTTCGTCGGTCCCACCACGGCCTACGCGCTGATGCAGGCGACCGGAATGGTCGACGACCACGTCGAGACGTGCTGGGTGCCCTCCGTGCGGCCGTGACGGGCCGCAATGAGTCGTCGTCATTGCCCCGCCACACCTCAGTAAGGCTCGTGAACCGGGTCTTGTGCACCTAGCGGCCCGGATAGGGAACAATAGAGGGGTGATTTGGCAGTTCAATGTCGGGTATGGCTGGAAATCCACTGGCGGGGCATGCTCGGCGCCGGCCAGGTCCGTGACCGCGGGCCAGCTCGAATTTGGAGGGAGCACTCGATGGCGGCGATGAAGCCCCGGACCGGCGACGGTCCACTGGAAGCAACCAAGGAGGGGCGTGGCATCGTAATGCGAGTACCACTCGAGGGCGGCGGTCGCCTCGTGGTCGAGCTGACCCCCGACGAAGCCGCCGCTCTGGGCGACGAGCTGAAGGGCGTCACCAGCTAGGGCGTTACGCGCACACCTTGCGATAGATGTCGAGCGTCTGCTCGGCGATGTGCGTCCAGTTGAATTCTTCGATACAACGCCGGCGTCCAGCCTGGCCGTAGCGCTGCGCCTGCGCGGGGTCGGCGATCAAGGCGTTGACGGCCTGTGCCAACCCGGCTTGATAGCCGGCCGGGTCGTGCGCGTCGTAGTGCACCACTGTGCCGGTGACCGAGTCGGCAACGACCTCCGGTATGCCGCCGACGTCGGAGGCCACCACCGCCGTTCCGCACGCCATTGCCTCCAAGTTCACGATGCCCAGCGGCTCATATATCGATGGACACACGAAAACCGATGCCGCTGAGAGTATTTCGCGTAGTTCATCGGTCGGCAGCATCTCCCTGACCCAGAACACGCCGGTGCGGATTCGGGACAGTTCGGCGACCGCGGCCTCGACTTCGGCGGCGATCTCGGGGGTGTCGGGTGCGCCGGCGCACAGCACCAGTTGCGCGTCCGGGTCGAAGTGGTGGGCAGCGGCCAGCAAGTGCGGGACGCCTTTTTGCCGGGTGATCCGACCGACGAACGCCACGATGGGCCGGTCTGGATCGACGCCCAACTCGGCCAAGATGGAACCGGTGCTGGCCGGGCCGGCCGGATGCCATACGTCGGTGTCGATGCCGTTGCGGATCACGTGAACCGCGCTGGGATCCAGCTCCGGGTACACGCGCAAGATGTCGTCGCGCATGCCGGAACTGACCGCGATGACGGCATCGGCGGCCAGCACCGCCGTGCGCTCCACCCAGGTCGATATCCGGTATCCGCCGCCGAGCTGCTCGGCCTTCCACGGCCGCCTGGGCTCCAGGGAGTGCGCGGTCAGCACATGGGGGATGCCGTGCAACAGCGAGGCGAGATGGCCGGCCATGCCGGTGTACCAGGTGTGGGAATGCACCACGGTGGCCCCGCTCGCGGCGTTGGCCATCAGGAGATCTGAGGACAGGGTGGACAGCGCCGGGTTGGCGTTATGCAGCCGGGGGTCGGGCTTGTAGGTGAATGCGCCAGGACGCGGCGCACCCATGCAATGCACGTCCACGGTGCACAGACGGCGCAGCTGCGACACCAGTTCGGTGACGTGTACCCCGGCTCCGCCGTAGACCTCAGGTGGGTACTCCCGGGTCATCATCGCCACGCGCATACCCGCACGCTAGTTCGGCGACGATGCGCCCCGCGCCGCGGGGCGATGAGGAGCCGAACAATCGAATCTGTCGGCGACGATGCGCCCCGCGCCGCGGGGCGATGAGGAGCCGAACAATCGAATCTGTCGGTGACGATGCGCCCCGCTCCGCGGGGCGATGCGGGGGTCCCCCCGCTTGCGGGGGAGAGCCGAACAATCGAATCTGTCGGTGACGATGCGCCCCGCTCCGCGGGGCGATGCGGGGGCCCCCCGCTTGCGGGGGAGAGCCGAACGATCGACATAGTCCCGTCGCAATCCAGCCCCGCACCGGGGGGCGCGCGCCGGCCGGTCAGAGGCGGGACAATAATGAATCCCGTCGAGTCGTCGAATTAAGCCAAATTCGTTGACAGACACCCCGTCAGAACGGCGCAACAGGGGTTTCCCCTGGCAGCAGTTCTCAGCGGCCGATAGGTTTGAAGCCATGAGGGAAGCGCCACACGTGCTGGGCATTGTCTTGGCCGGCGGCGAGGGTAAACGGCTCTATCCGCTGACCGCGGACCGGGCCAAACCCGCCGTTCCCTTCGGCGGCGCCTATCGCCTCATCGACTTCGTGCTGTCGAATCTGGTCAATGCCCGTTACCTGCGGATCTGCGTTCTGACGCAATACAAGTCGCATTCACTCGACCGCCACATTTCGCAGAATTGGCGGTTGTCGGGCCTGGCCGGGGAGTACATCACCCCGGTCCCCGCCCAGCAGCGCCTCGGTCCGCGCTGGTACACCGGCTCCGCGGACGCGATCTATCAGTCGCTGAACCTCATTTACGACGAAGACCCTGACTACATAGTCGTTTTCGGCGCCGATCACGTGTACCGGATGGATCCCGAGCAAATGGTCCGGTTCCACATCGACAGCGGCGCCGGCGCCACCGTGGCCGGGATCCGGGTGCCGCGTAGCGAAGCCAGCGCCTTCGGATGCATCGACGCCGATCCCTCCGGGCGGATCCGCGCGTTCGTCGAGAAGCCGAGGAATCCGCCGGGAACCCCCGATGACCCCGATTCCACGTTCGTCTCGATGGGCAACTACATCTTCACCACCAAGGTGCTGATCGACGCCATCCGCGCCGACGCCGACGACGACCATTCCGACCACGACATGGGCGGTGACATCATCCCGCGGTTGGTGTCCGACGGGATGGCCGCGGTGTACGACTTCAACGACAACGAAGTGCCCGGTGCCACCGACCGCGACCGGGCCTACTGGCGTGACGTCGGGACCCTGGACGCCTTCTACGACGCCCACATGGATCTGGTGTCGGTGCATCCGGTGTTCAACCTGTACAACAAGCGCTGGCCCATCCGCGGTGAGTCGGAAAACCTGGCACCGGCGAAATTCGTCAACGGCGGCTCCGCGCAGGAATCGGTGGTGGGCGCCGGCAGCATCATCTCGGCGGCGTCGGTGCGCAATTCGGTGCTGTCGTCCAACGTCGTGGTCGACGACGGCGCCATCGTGGAAGGCAGTGTCATCATGCCCGGCGCCCGGGTCGGTCGCGGTGCGGTGGTCCGGCACGCGATTCTGGACAAGAACGTCGTCGTCGGGCCCGGTGAGATGGTCGGCGTCGACCTGGAGAAGGACCGGGAACGCTTCGCGATCAGCACGGGCGGGGTCGTCGCGGTCGGCAAGGGCGTCTGGATTTAGCCGGCCGACCGCCACCTACTCGGGGATCTGCGGCACCAGCAGGTGCGCGTCGTAGCGCGGACCCCAGCGCAGCGTCACCAACCCCCGCGGTGAGTCGGCGTAGGCCGCCGGGAACTGGCCGTAGAGGGGGTTGCGGGGCGCGAGCCAACGTCCGGCCACCACCAGCCGCAGCTGCTCGCCGGCGCGAAACAGCGTCGCCGACGGGCCCAGTGCAACATCGACCGCGGTCACCTCACCCGGGGTGGCCGGTCGGCGACGGTCACACGTCGGCACCGGCTCGAAGGGCTGGGAGAGCTCAGGGTCCAACGCGCGCAGCGAGACCCGTTGCCAGCCGGTGGTCACTCGGTCCCGGCCGTAGCCGTAGGAGCCCTCGAACTCCACGTGGCGGCCGTCGCGCCACTTCTCCACGCCGACGAACAGGTTCGCGTCGTCGCACCCGTCGAGTTGCACCCACAGCCGCGCCGCCATGGGTCCGGTCAGCTCGACGTCTTCGGTGCAGGTCCAGCTGAATGTCGCTGCACGCGAATGGGTTTCGAATGTGATGCTGCCGGCTCGGGTAGCGGGATCGGGCGACAGAACGCCGGCCCCGGCCACATACATTGGGCGCCACCGGGTCCGGGCAAGCGGCCATTCGCTTTCTTCGCGCACCGCGACGACCGTGTCGCGGTCTTCTCGCACCTCCAGGCGTACGCTGCGATGTTGCGCCACGCCGTCGAGCACGCCGCGGAAGAACTTCAGTTGCTCGGCCAGCGCGGCGCCGGAGTAGAACGTCTCCCATTTGCCGCCGCGATGCGTATAGAGCCGGGCGTAGTCCGAGCCGCCATGGGTGAACGCGCGGATGGAGCCGCGGCTGTGCAGGTTGTTGTCCGAGAAGCTGCCACAGACCAACATGGGCACCTTGATGGCCGAAAGGTCGGGCACCAGCGAGCGCCAGAAGCCGTCGCGCAGCGGGTGGGCATCCTGCATCGGGCCCAGGGCGTAGCTCTGCCGGGTGGCGCGAGATACGTTGCGCGACCACAGCTTAGTGAACCCGTTCTCCCGGATACCACCGGGAAACGTCAGATCGCGGTAGGCATCGGTGAACCCTTCCCACGGGCAGATCGCCCGCAGCGCCGGCGGCTGCAACGCAGCAACCGCGTACTGGCTGATGGCTAGATACGACACCCCGAGCATGACGATGCGGCCGTCGCTGTACGGCTGCTCGGCCAGCCACTGCACCAGGTCGTAGGTGTCCTGCGCCTCCTGCAGCGAGAGCAGGTTGCCGGTGCCGTCGGAGTGGCCGCAGCCGCGTGCGTCGGCATTGACCACAACGAAGCCCTGCGCGGACCACCACGCCGGGTCGGGTGCCTCCCAGCTCGTATAAGCCGAAAAGCTCACCGGTCTGGGCTGACGCAGCATCCGATATTGCGGCGAGAACGTCCACTTCTTGCGCCGACGAGTTGGCAGATTGTCCTTGCCGTAAGGATGGATACTGAGAACAACTGGTCGAGCAGCACTGTCCTGTGGCCGAAACACGTTGATGCGCAACAGTGTTCCGTCACGCGTGGGCACCTCGACGTCGCGGTCCACCAGCAGGTCCGCCGGCGGGTCGGTGACGGTGACGGGCGGCTTGACGGCCCGCCGCACCCGGTCGGCCGCATAGCGAAGTCGGCCCCGACGCCGCCACGGCCGGTCGAGGACGGGTGCGGGATCTCGCGCCACGCCGCTACCTTAGAACGTGCCGGCCGCGCGCTACCAGACGTAAGGCACCAATCGATAGCGCACCCGCTGTGTGTAGTCGCGGTAGCCGGGTAGGTCTTGGGTGAGCAACTTCTCCTCGTCGAGAATCCGGATCACCATGGCGAGCACTCCCGGGACCAGTAGCACCAAACCCCAGTAGGAACCCAGCGCCAGCGGTATGCCACACATCAGGATGACGTTGCCGACGTACATGGGATGCCTGACGAACCGGTAGAAGCCGCTGGAGACGACCTGTTGTCCCGACTCCACCGTGACGGTGGCCGCAGCATAGGCGTTCTGGATGACCACCAGCATGGCCGCGCCGAGTCCGACCGCCACCAGAACATCACCGACCACACACACCGGAGCCGGAACCGATGACCAACCGAACCGATAATCCAGCGCGCTGAGCACCATCTGCGCGAAGAAGGAAGCCATCGCGACGACGATGATGATTTTCTGCACCGTCCGGCCTTCGGCCACCGGCCCGGCGCGCATGCGCCGCTGCAGGGCGGCCGGGTTGGTGCGGGCCAGATACAGGCTCGGCACGATCGTCACCACGGTGAACACCACGATGAAGACCCACCCCTGCCAGTAGTGCGTCGTGCCCGCCGGATAGAACAACAGCAGTCCGAGCACCACGAGCCCGAACACCGTCGATACCAACGTCCGCAGGCCGGTGTTCATGACCGCAGGTCCCGTCGTTGAAAAGCCAACAGGCCCAAGCCGATCAACAGCGCATCGACGACCGAGAGCCACAGCAGCGGCACCATGGTGAAGTCATCGGCGCCGACGCGGGGCGTATGCGCGAACGGCTCGAGATCAAGCAGCCACTGCGGGAACCCAGACAGGGAGCCCAGCAAGTACAAGGCGATGAACCCGACCAGCAGGCCCCAGGCTATCGGGGTGAATCTCGGGACCAGCCCGAACAAGGCGAGCGTCACCGCCGACAACAGCCATACGGCCGGCAGCTGTACCGCCGCGGTGGCCAGCACGGTTGCCAACTTGCCGCCGACGTCACCGTCGGCCACACCGTAGGCCAGCCCGGCCGCGAACCCCGACAGCAGGATCGCCGCCGCGGACCCGGTCAGTGCCATCAGCAAATGACTTGCCAGCCAACGGGTTCGGGAGACCGCTCCGGCCAGCAGCGTCTCGGCTCGCAGGCCGGTCTCCTCCTGGTGCAGTCGCAGCGTCAAGGAAACCGCGAACGCGGCCGCAACCATGCCCAGCATGGTGAAGCCCACCGTGATGAACCCCTGCTCCATGGCGCCGGTGCCACCCAGCCGCGCCACGATGTCGCGCGCACCCGGCCCGGTGCCCAGCTCCGCACCGATGCCGTGTGCCACGCTGCCGATCAACAACCCGTACAGACTCAAGCCAACCGTCCACACCACCAGCGCGCCGCGATCCAGCCGCCATGCCAGACCGAACACGTTGCTCAACGCCGGCCCGGCGGTGCCCCGTCCGGATCGTTCGGCGATGAGCCCAGCGCCGACGTCGCGGCCGGCGAGCAATCGGTAGGCCACCGCGGTGACCACGAGGGTGGTCGCCAAATGCAGCAGTAATACCCACCAATGATCACCGGCATACGGCCGCACCTGCAGTGACCAGCCCAGCGGAGACAACCAGGACAGTGCCCCGGCGCCGGCGTCACCGACGGCGCGCAGGGTGAACGCTGTGCCCAGCACCGCGAAGGCGAAGCCCCGCGCGAACCGGGCGCTCGGCGACAACTGTGCGGCGACTGCGGCTACCGCGGTGAAGACCAGGCCGGAGGCGGTCAGCGCTGCGCCGAAAGCCAGTGAGCCCGAACGCGGTACATCGGTCGTGAGTAGTCCGGCCGCTCCGATCACTCCCGTCGCGACCGATGCGGCGAAGGACAGTAGCAGCGCGGCGGTGAGGCTGGCGTACCTGCCGACCACCGTCGAGTCGATCAGTTCGGCGCGACCGGATTCCTCATCCGCCCGGGTGTGGCGAATGACGGTCAAGATGACGGCGACCGCGATGAGCAGGTGAAACATGCCGGCTTTCCAGATGCCGACGGCGCCGAGGCTGTCGTTGTACACCTGGCCGTAGAGCGCACGTTGGGCGGGACTGGCCATGATCGAGGCGGCGAATCCAGCCCGAGCCGCCTGGGTGGGGTAGACCTTGTCGATGCTGCCGATGTAGACCGTCGCCAGTGGCACCGACAGCAGCAGCACCCACAGCGGCAACACCACCCGGTCCCGGCGTAGGTAGAGTCGCAGCAGACCAAGGGTGCCAACGAAATTCGATGCCCGGCGCGGCGGTGCCGCGTGGCCGGGGCGCTCCAGCAGTGCGGTGCTCATAGGGTCGACACCTCCTTGGCGTTGTGCCCGGCCGAGCCCTTGGTGCTGTAGTGCCGCAGGAAGAGTTCTTCCAGCGACGGAGGCTGGCTGACCAAGCTACTAACTCCCGCGTCGCCGAGAACCCGAATCAGTTCCCCGAGGCTTTCGCTGTCGACCTGGGCGCGCAGTGTGCTGCCCTCGACACTGACGTCCTCGACGCCTTTGATGCGGGTGACGTCGCCGGGATCGCCGATCAGTTCGGCTTTGATCGAGGTCCGGCTGAGATGGCGCATGGACTCCAGCGACCCGCTCTCGACGGTTCTGCCGGCCTGGATGATGGTCACCCGCTCACACAGCGCCTCGGTTTCGGCCAGGATATGGCTGGACAGCAGGACGGTGACGCCACGGTCGCGTGCTTCGGCGACGCACTGCTGAAACACGTTCTCCATCAAGGGGTCCAAGCCGCTGCTCGGTTCGTCCAGCAACAGCAGGCGGGCCTGCGACGAGAACGCGGACACCAGAGATACCTTCTGCCGGTTGCCTTTTGAATAGGTGCGCACCTTCTTGTGCGGGTCGAGCTCGAACCGCTCGATCAGCTCCGCCCGGCGCTTGTTGTCGATCCCACCGCGCATGCGGGCCAGCAGGTCAATGGTTTCACCGCCGGTCAGCGACGGCCAGAGCGTCACATCTCCTGGCACGTAAGCGATCTGGCGGTGCAGCTCCACCGCGTGAGTCCAAGGGTCTGCGCCCAGTAACCGGACGGTTCCGCCGTCGGCCTTCACCACGCCCAGCAGGATGCGGATGGTGGTCGACTTGCCCGCGCCGTTGGGCCCGAGGAACCCGTGCACCTCTCCCTCGCGTACCGTCATGTCAAGTCCGTTCAGCGCCCGGGCCGCGCCGAAACGCTTTGTCAGCCCGTCGATTTCGATGGGCGTAACATTGTCAACTGGCATGGGATCCTCCTTGATCGTCGGCGGCCAGGAATGCGTCGTACATGGTGCGATCGACCATCAGTCCTTCGGTGTAGATCTCCAGCGCGGGCAGCACCATCTCGCGGGCGTAATCACGTAGCACCGCCCGAAGGTCGGTTGGTGTTTCATGCATCTGCAGATAGAGCAGGAAGCCCCCGCCGCCGGTGATGCCGAGATAGCGTGCCCGAGCGCGCGGGTCGCGGCTGGGCTTTACCGTGCCCGCGCGCACGCCCTCGTCCAGGTATTCTTCGGTGTTGTCAATCATCCGGCGCCACAACATGTTCGCTAGCTCGCCACCGGTCACCATGCTGCGAACCAGGTACGCCATCATCGGCGCATACGACTCGATTTCCGCCAATTGGGCGAACCAGGTGGCCGGGTCGTTGGATTTGATCGTTTCGGTCTTGGTGGTGCGGATCTCCTCGGCGATGTAATCGTCGCAGGCTTTGCGCAAACCGTCCTTGGAGCCGAAGTGGTGGATCACCAGGGCCGCGCTCACGCCGGCCGCTTCGGCGATGGCGCGCAGGCCGATGCCGAACCCGTGCTGGCCGAACTGGTCGATGGCCGCATCCCGGATGCGGGCCACCGCGGTCATGTCGGCTGAACGCATGTTCAGTACACTAAACACCCGTTCAGTCGTGCGTCAAGGGGTGCGCCGGATGCCACGCCCGGCGAGCGTGCGGCCAGCCGCACCGTGGGCGCCCAGCGTGAAGCCAGCCGCACACTCGCCGAAAAAGGGGGAGAGAACAGGGGGAGAGAAGGAGAGCTAGTCGCGCACCGCGGCCAGCACGCCGTCACCCAACGGCACCAGAGCCGGGGTGAGGCGTTCGTCTTCGGCGATGAGCCGGGCGGCCTCGCGGACCGCGGTCACCTCGGGGTCGCGGGCGGACGGATCACCGGCGCGGCCCCCGAGTCCGGCGCGATGCACCACGATGACTCCGCCGGAGCGCAACAGGCGCACGCCCTCAACGACGTATTCGGGCTGATCGATCGGGTCGGCGTCGATGAACACCAGGTCATAAGAGTCGTCGGCCAGCCGCGTCAACACCTCTTGGGCGCGGCCGCTGATCAGCCTGGTACGCGACGGCCCTACGCCCGCCTCGGAGAACGCCTGCTTGGCGAGGCGCACGTGCTCGGGCTCGATGTCGATAGTGGTGAGCACCCCGTCGTCGCTCATACCGGACAACAACCACAGGCCGCTGACGCCGACGCCGGTTCCCACCTCGGCGACGGCCTTGCCGCCGCTGAGCTTGGCCAGCAAGCTGAGCAGGGCGCCCACCGCGGGAGTGATCGCGCCGGCGCCGATGTCCGCGGCCCGCTCCCGGGCGCTCGCCAGGATGGCGTCCTCGGATATCGACCCCTCGGCGTGCGCGGAGAGGGACTCGGCCGGGGTGCGGGTGTCCTGGCCCGGGGTGTCGTCGCTGCTGGACATGTCCGCAGCGTATGTCGAATCGGCGGCGCGGGCGGGCAGGCGCGCGAAACTGGCCGTGGGCGCCCGGCGGCGCCATGGAGACACGCCCGCCGCAGGGCGAGGCGACGAACGTCACGTCACCGCCATATCCGCTGGATAACCCAGGTAACGATCCGGTTTCTCAGCCAAACCTCAGTTTGTTCCTATACCGCCCATACGCCGGTGCGCGACGGTAGCCACATGGAACGCGGTGGACGCTGGGCTGGGAATACCGAATGGCAGCTTCGCGTTGCCGTCACTGACGAACTGCCGACGCTTGACGGCAGGGGAATTGTGGAGGATCCGACGAGTACAACCTTGAGCCCGAGCACCATGTCTCATCCCCAGCAGGTCCGCGACGACGAGTGGGCCGAGTCCACCGACGAGTTGCTCGGTACCGCGGTATTCGATGCGACCGGGGACAAGGCAGCCATGCCGTCGTGGGACGAGCTGGTGCGTCAGCACGCCGACCGGGTGTACCGGCTGGCCTACCGACTTTCCGGCAACCAGCACGACGCCGAGGACCTGACCCAGGAAACCTTCATCAGGGTCTTCCGGTCGGTACAGAATTACCAGCCCGGCACGTTCGAGGGCTGGTTGCACCGCATCACCACCAACCTGTTCCTCGACATGGTCCGCCGCCGGGCCCGTATCCGGATGGAAGCGTTGCCCGAGGACTACGACCGAGTGCCCGCCGACGACCCGAACCCCGAGCAGATCTACCACGACTCGCGCCTCGGGCCGGACCTGCAGGCCGCCTTGGACTCACTGCCGCCGGAATTTCGCGCCGCGGTTGTCCTGTGTGACATCGAAGGCCTGTCATATGAGGAAATCGGCGCCACGCTGGGCGTCAAGCTGGGCACCGTGCGCAGCCGCATCCACCGGGGACGCCAGGCGCTGCGCGACTATCTGGCCGCACACCCCGAGCACGCCGAAGGCTCGCTGCACTCCGGGTCGGTCAAGTAAGGCCCATCGGTTTGGCCACTGTGTGGTTGCCAACCGGTTCCAAATCCACGGGATTCAGTGCCTGAACATGGTTATCGGCCCCGTCACCGCGCTACATTCGAGATTATCGAGGCAGCGAGAGGAGCTGATGATGTCCGACCGGGGAGATGTGTTTCGGCGCGCGTTCTCCTGGCTCCCGGCTCAATTCGCCTCCCAGAGTGACGCACCGGTCGGCGCACCGCGCCAGTTCGCGTCCACCGAGCACCTGTCCACCGAGGCCATCGCCGCCTTCGTCGACGGCGAGTTGCGGATGAATGCCCACCTGCGCGCGGCGCATCACCTTTCGCTGTGCCCGCAGTGCGCGGCCGAGGTCGACGACCACAGCCGCGCGCGGGCCGCGCTGCGAGACTCACAGCCCATTCGCATTCCCAGCGACCTGCTCGGGTTGCTCTCCGAGATACCGCACTTTCCGCCCGATGACGCTGCCTCGCGATCCGGGCGCGATGCCCGTGATCAGCGGAAGCGCCGCTAGGGTTTCTGCCGAGTCACTGCGATCCGTGGATACTAGGGTGAACACGGACGTGCGTTGTTAGGGTCGCGCCGGTATTTCGCTGCACATATGGCCCCGTCTCGAACGCTTAGCCAGAGGATTCAGAAGAGGGTGACGTGAGCTCCGACCAAGGCAATAACAGCGGCCAAGACGGCGGCCAGCGGCTGGCGCCGCGCCCCATCTCCCGGCCACCGGTGGACCCCGCAGCGCGTCAGGCGTTCGGCCGACCCTCCGGCCTGCAGGGATCCTTCGTGGCCGAGCGCGTGCGCCCGCGGAAATACCAGGAGCAGGTCGAATACCAGCCCCACACGCAGCCGGCCGACCCGGTGCTCGAGGAGGCTTTCGGGCGTCCGTTCGACGGCACGGAGTCGCTGCAGCGCCATCCCATCGATGCCGGCGCGTTGGCCGCCGAGAAAGAGAACGGCCAGCCCGACGACGGCGACGACCCATGGCGCGACCCCGGGGCCGCGGCAGCGCTGGGCAAGCCGGCAGTCGCCGCCCCGCCGCCGCAGACCGCGCTGGGCCACAGCGGCAAGCTCGGTGTGCGCGACGTGTTGTTCGGCGGCAAAGTCTCCTACGTCGCCCTGGGCATCCTGCTGGTCACCGCATTGCTGATCGGTGCCATCGGCGGGCTCATCGGACGCAAAACCGCCGAAGTCGTCGAGGCGTTCACCACCTCGAAGGTGACGCTGTCCACCAACGGCAACGGTGAGGGTCCGGCGGGCCGGTTCACCAAGGTGGCCTCGGCGATCGCCGACTCCGTGGTGACCATCGAGTCCAAGAGCGACCAAGAGGGCATGCAGGGATCCGGGGTCATCATCGACGGCCGCGGCTACATCGTCACCAACAACCACGTCATCTCCGAAGCCGCCAACAACCCCAGCCAATTCAAGACGACCGTCGTCTTCAACGACGGCAAGGAAGTGCCGGCCAGCCTGGTGGGTCGCGACCCCAAGACCGACCTGGCGGTGCTCAAGGTCGACAACGTCAACAACCTGACCGTGGCCCGCCTGGGTGACTCCGACAAGGTGCGGGTCGGCGACGAGGTGCTCGCGGCGGGTGCGCCGCTGGGTCTGCGCAGTACGGTGACCCACGGCATCGTGAGCGCAATGCACCGCCCGGTGCCGCTGTCCGGGGAGGGTTCGGACACCGACACCGTCATCGACGGCATTCAGACCGACGCCTCGATCAACCACGGCAACTCCGGTGGTCCGCTCATCGACATGGACTCTCAGGTCATCGGCATCAACACCGCCGGTAAATCGCTGTCCGACAGCGCCAGCGGCCTGGGCTTCGCGATCCCGGTCAACGAGATGAAGTTCGTCGCGCAGACCCTGATCAAGGACGGCAAGATCGTGCACCCGACGCTGGGCATCAGCACCCGCTCGGTGAGCAACGCGATCGCCTCGGGCGCTCAAGTCGCCAACGTCAAGGCCGGCAGCCCCGCGCAGAAGGGCGGCATCCTGGAGAACGACGTGATCGTCAAGGTCGGCAACCGCGGCGTCGCCGACTCCGACGAGTTCGTCGTCGCCGTGCGTCAGTTGCCCATCGGGCAGGACGCGCCCGTCGAGGTGGTCCGCGACGGCCGGCACGTCACGCTGACGGTCAAACCCGACCCCGACACCAGCTCGTGATGATCGCAAGCGCGGCGCAGCCGGGCGCAGCGGGTCATCACCATAGGACCGTGATGATCGCAAGCGCGGCGCAGCCGGGCGCAGCGGGTCATCACCGTAGGACCTGATGTTCGCCAATATCGGCTGGGGGGAGATGCTCGTCCTCGTCGTGGTCGGGCTGGTGGTGCTCGGCCCGGAGCGGCTGCCCGGGGCCATTCGCTGGACCGCGAGCGCCTTGCGGCAGGCGCGCGACTACCTCAGCGGTGTGAGCAGCCAGCTGCGCGAAGACATGGGACCAGAATTCGACGAGCTGCGCGGGCAGCTCGGCGAGCTGCAGAAGCTGCGCGGCATGACACCGCGCGCGGCGCTGACCAAGCACCTACTCGACGGCGACGACTCCATCTTCACCGGCAACTTCGACCGGCCCGCAGCCAACGGGACAACCCCTGCCCCGGAGCCGCCACCGCAGGCCGCCGAGCCGACTCAGCCGCCCGCGGTGCAGGAACGGACCCCGTTCGACTCCGACGCGACCTGAGCGCCAGTTCTGATCGTGGCGACCCGCTGAGCTAGCGCCGCGACGGGTCGAGGCCCAGCGACATGCCCGCCAGCCCCCGGCGCCGCGCCGACAAGGCGTCGGCCACGCTGCGCAACTCCTTGCCCACCGCCGAGTCGGGGGCGCTGAGGACCAGCGGCACACCGGTATCCCCGGCCGCCACCAGTGCCGGATCCAGCGGAATCTGACCCAGCAGCGGCACATCGGCGCCGACCGCCCGGGACAGCCGCTCGGCGACCTGCTTGCCACCGCCCTCACCGAACACCTGCATGGTGCTGCCGTCGGGCAGGATCAGGCCCGACATGTTCTCGACCACGCCAACGATGCGCTGGCGGGTCTGCAGCGCGATGCTGCCGGCCCGCTCGGCCACCTCGGCGGCGGCCAGCTGCGGGGTGGTCACCACCAAGATCTCGGCGTTCGGGATCAGCTGGGCCACCGAGATGGCGATGTCGCCGGTTCCCGGCGGCAGGTCGAGCAGCAGCACGTCCAGGTCACCCCAGTAGACGTCGGCCAAGAACTGCTGCAAGGCCCGGTGCAGCATGGGTCCGCGCCACACCACCGGGGTGTTGCCCTGGGTGAACTGGGCGATCGAGATGACCTTCACCTCGTGGGCGATGGGCGGCAGGATCATCGACTCGACCTGGGTGGGCCGGTCGGTGGTGCCCATCATGCGCGGGATGGAGTGGCCGTGGATGTCGGCGTCGAGCACCCCGACGGACAGGCCGCGGGCGGCCATCGCCGCGGCCAGGTTGACGGTCACGGTGGACTTGCCGACACCGCCCTTACCCGAGGCGACCGCGTACACCCGAGTCAGCGAGCTGGGCTGGGCGAACGGGATGACGGGTTCGGCGGCATCTCCCCGCAACTGCTTGCGCAGCTCGGTGCGTTGCTCGTCGTTCATCACGTCCAGGCTCACCTGGACGGCTCCCGTGCCGGGTACATCGGTGACCGCTTGGGTGACCCGTTCGCTGATCTCCGTCTTCTTCGGACACGCGGCGGTGGTCAGGTAGACCCCGACGTGCACGCTGCCGTCGGGATTGACATCAATGCTTTTGACCATGCCGAGCTCGGTGATGGGCCGCCGCAGTTCGGGGTCGATCACTTTCGCCAGCGCGGCACGAATAGCCGCGATCAGGTCTTGTTGAGTTCCGGACATCACCGCCGAGTGTAGGCGGTTCCCGGCGGGTCAGCTGACGGGTGTGAACACCGGCTCATTGCCCTGCGGCGGCTTGGGCGCCGGGCTTTGCGGCGGTCCGGCCGGCTTGGGCGCTGGCGAGGCGTTGGGCCCTGCCGCAGGGTTGGCTGCTGCGGGACCGGCTGGCGGCACCGGCAGGGCAGGCGCGGCCGGCGCCGGAGCGACGGGCGGGGCCAGCGGATCCGACGGCGGTGGCGCCGCGGGAGCCGGTGGGGCGATGACGATTCCGCCTGCGGGGACGGGTCCGACACCTGGCGGCGCGGATTCCGGCGCGTTCTGCGCGCCGATGCAGATCAGCGTGCAGCCTGGCGTCGCCACCGGTGCGGGCGCCTGCAGTGCGGGTGCGGGCGCCATCCACGGCCACATGGGTTGCTGCCACGCCGGTGTCTGACTGATCAGCTGCGGGGGCCCGAAGTCGATCAACGGAATGTGGGTCATCGGGTCGTTGCTGCCGAGTCCGTTGACGTTCATCGGCAAGCCGGGGCCCAGGCCCTCCGGATGCTCGAGGTGGGCGTCGCCGATCGGTGGCGGCGGACCGGTGATCGGCGGCAGGTCGACCGGGACCACACCGGTGGCATACGCGGCGGCCCAGCCCAGCACGTTCTGGGCGTAGGGCATGGAGTTGTTGTAGCGCAGGATCGCCGCCGTCACCTGTGCCGGGTCGCGCAGGTTGAGCCCGCCGCTGCACAGGTAGCGGGCGGCCGCCAGCGTGGAGTCGAACAGGTTCTGCGGGTCGGGCACACCGTCGCCGTCACCGTCGACCGCGTAGCGCGCCCAGGTGCCGGGCAGGAACTGCATGGGTCCCATGGCGCGGGCGTAGGTGACGCGGTTGCCGACATTGCCCTGGACGATCACTTCGTTGCCGGGCAGCGTCCCGTCCAGTGACGGACCGTAGATCGGGTTGACCGCGGTGCCGCGCGCATCGACCGCTCCGCCGCCGGCGTGACCCGACTCGATGCGGCCGATGCCGGCCAACAGGTTCCAGCTGACGCCGCAGCCCGGTTCGGCGGCGGCCATCTTCTGCTCGGCGTTGCGGTAGGCCGACAGGGCCATGATCGGGATTCCAAGTGCGCCAGGGGCATTGACGATCATCGGGGGCGGCGGCGCCGAACTGCTCGCGGCCGCGACGTGGAAGCTGGTGGGCGGACGCTCGGTGGAGATGACCACCGGCCCGGACAGGTCGGTGTGCGGCGACGGGGCCACCGCGGCTACCGGGGTGATCGCGGTGCGCACCGGAGTTTTCCCGGGGAAAGCCGGCGGTGCCCCGCCGACCGCGCCGGCGAAAATCAACGGAGTGATGACGGCTACGCCAAAGACCGGTGTCCGTGCCGCGTACGCACGCTGCCGCACCTTCGCGACGGCCGGGTGAGCACCCCAGCGTCCCCCTATGCGCACTCGACCGTCCTCAATATGAGCCGTCAGGAAACGACGTTGTCTCAGTTTGGTGAACTAGATCACCATACATAACTCGCGTCACGGCAGTAGCGCAATGGCGGAACTCTAATTCTCAGCTTGACCGCTTGGCGCGCCGCTCGGCTGCTTCGCTCACCCGCAGTGGCGTGGACTCTGCTGTCTTGGGCTGCGGTTCGGCCAGCAGCTGCCGCAAGCTGTCCAGTTCGTGGCGCAGGTAGTCCCGGGTGGGCACCTCACCGATGGCCAGCCGCAAGGCGGCCAACTCGCGCGCCAGGTACTCGGTGTCGGCCTTGGTTTGCGCGGCCCGGCGGCGATCCTCTTCCAGCGCGACGCGGTCGCGGTTCTCCTGGCGGTTCTGGGCGAGCAGGATCAGCGGCGCGGCATAAGCGGCCTGGGTGGAAAAAGCCAGGTTGAGCAGAATGAACGGGTACGGGTCCCAACGCCATTGCACCGCAAAGAGATTCACCGCGATCCAAGCCAGCACCACCATGGTCTGCAGCAACAGGTACCGGCCGGTGCCGAAGAACCGCGCGATGGATTCGGTGAACTGCCCGACGGTGTCGGGATCCAACCGCAGGGAGAAGCCGCGTGAGGTCCGCGGGGTGTACAGCCGCCGCGGAGTGGGGGAGCTGCTCACGAAGTTCCTCCGGTCCGGGCGGGCCTGCCGGCCGGGTCGAGCTGTTGGACGTCGGCGCGCCAGTCATGCGGCAACAGATGATCGAGCAGGTCGTCCACGGTTACCGCTCCCAACAGATGGTTCTGGTCGTCGACCACCGGCCCGCACACCAGGTTGTAGGCGGCGAAGTAGCGGGTCACGGCGCCCAGCGGAGTCTCCGGCGTCAAGGTGAACAGATCGGTATCGACGATGCCGCCGACCAGTTCGGCCGGCGGCTCGCGCAGCAACCGCTGCAGCTGCACGCACCCAAGGTAATGCCCGGTGGGCGTGGCCGTCGGCGGACGCGCGACGAACACCATCGAGGACAGCGCCGGAGTCAGGTCCGGGTCGCGCACCCGGGCCAGCGCCTCGGCCACCGCGGTGTCGGGGGTGAGCACCACCGGGTTGGAGGTCATCAGCCCGCCCGCGGTGTCAGGGGAGTGCTTGAGCAGCCGTCGCACCGGGTCGGAGTCGTCAGGGTCCATCTCGGTCAGCAGCATCTCGGCGTCGGTCGGGTTCAGCACGCCGAGCAGGTCGGCCGCGTCGTCGGGATCCATCTCCTCGAGCACGTCGGCGGCACGTTCGGTGCCCAGCTGCGACAGCGCTTCGGCCTGGTCGACCTCGGGCAGCTCCTGCAAGATGTCGGCGAGCCGTTCGTCGTCGAGGGCCTTGAACACCTCGAGGCGGCGCTTGGACGGTAGTCCGCGGATGGCATCGGCGACGTCGACGGCCCGGCGCCCTTCGAACTGGTCCAGCAGCTGCGCCACCGCTTGCCCCGGCATCGCCAGGGCGGAAGGTGTCAGCCCGTGCACGTTGTGCCAGTCCACGATGTGCACCGGACCGCGCCGGCCCAGGCGGCGATGAGTGCGCACGGCCACCCTGGTCACGATCCAGTCGCGGGTGCGGGTTTGTTCGATGCCCAGGTCGGTGATCACCACCTCGACGTTGGCCAGTTCGGGCAGCGCGGGGTCGGTCACTTTCACCGGGGTGTCCAGCACCTGCCCCAGCGCCAGCACTTCACCCGGGCGCTGTTCGAAGTGGCGCAGGGACACGTTGCCGGTCTTCAGTGTCACCGCCTTGGGTTCGATCGCGGCGACCCGCAGGATCGGGATGAAGATGCTGCGACGGGTTGCCAAGTCGACGACCAGCCCAAGCACGCGGGGTTGCTGCCGGACGATGCTGATGCTGATGACCACGTCGCGCACCCGCCCGAAGGATTCTCCCAGTGGGCCGAGCACCATCATCCGCGACAGGCGCGCGACGTACACCCTGTTGACCGATCCCATGAGTGAGAGCCTAGGCAGCCGGCACTGGGTTGGCAGCGGGGCCAGGTTCACCCGTCAGATACGTCAGGTGCTAACTGGACGCCACGTTGATGATCCCGATCACCATGATCAACAGCAGCCCGGCGGCACCGATCGCGATGCCCGCCACCGCCATGCCGTAGCCGCTTTCGCGGGTCTGCTTGATCTGGTTGAGCGCCATGACGCCGAGCACGATGGCCGCGATGGAACCGATGATGCAGCAGAAGAAGCCGGCGAACGACGTGACCAGCGACGCGATGGCCAGGTTGTTGGTGCCGGGTTGGGCCGCGCCGTACGCGGTCGAGTAATCCGGCGGCGGCGGATAGCCGGCGCCGGGGTAGCCGCCCGGATACCCGCTCGGATACGAGGGCGCGCCGTAGCCACCCGGGGAGCTCCCGTACGGCGGCGGCATGGGGGGATAGGGCTGGTAGCCCGGAGTCGGCTGCGGGCCCGGTGGCGGGTAGCCGACTCCGGGGCTGGGCGGCGGGTAGCCGGCGCCGTAGTCGGGGGAATAGCCGGGCGGATAGGCCGGCGGGTAGTCGGCGGCCGGCTCGGCTGCGGGAGTGCCCGACGGTGCAGCCCACGGCGCCTGCTGGGTCGGCTCGTTGGATCCGGCCGAGTAAGCCGGGCCGTCGTGGGGGGCCTTCGCGCCTTCGCCGGAGGGCTCGCCGGGAGCTGTCATGGTGATCAACCTAGCGTGCTTCACCCCTGTTTCGGCTACCTCGCGGGCCGGCGTTATGTGCGCGGACTTGCCATAGATGAAACGATGGCACCGGCAAGAGGAGAATGAAGACCGATGACTAGCCCATTTCAGCCCGGCCAGGTGCCCGGCGCGACGCCCCCTTCCGCAGGCGCGGGCCGGCGCAATGTGCCACCCGGATTGCCGACCCCGCCCAAAGGCTGGCCGGTCGGGTCGTATCCCACCTATGCAGAGGCGCAACGCGCCGTCGACTACCTCTCTGACCAGGAGTTCCCGGTCCAGCAGGTGACCATCGTCGGCGTCGACCTCATGCAGGTCGAACGCGTCACCGGCCGGCTCACCTGGGCCAAGGTGCTGGGCGGCGGTGTGCTCAGCGGCGCGTGGCTGGGGTTGTTCATCGGGTTGGTGCTCGGCTTCTTCAGTCCCAATCTTTGGGGCGCGTTGATCACCGGCCTGGTCGCCGGAGTTTTCTTCGGTCTCATCACGTCTGCCGTCCCGTATGCGATGGCCCGCGGCACTCGCGATTTCAGTTCCACCCTGCAACTGGTGGCCGGCCGCTACGACGTTCTGTGCGACCCGCAAAACGCGGAGAAGGCGCGGGATCTGCTGGCGCGCCTGGCTATCTGAGGCCGACACCAGGTTGGTCAGACGCGCTCGCATACGGCACATGACAGCGGCCGTTGTGGCCATGACCGTCATTGCCTCCGGCGTTTCGGCGTGCGGGTCGGCCAACACCGGCATGATGCTCAGCTTCTACACCCCGGCCACCGATGGCTCGACCTTCACCGCCGTGGCGCAGCGTTGCACCGAGCAGGCCGGCGGGCGCTACGCCATCCAGCACGTCAGTCTGCCCCGCTCACCCGATCAACAGCGACTGCAGCTGGCCCGGCGGCTGACCGCTCACGATCGCAACCTGGACCTGATGGGCATCGACGTGGTGTGGACCGCGGAGTTCGCTCAGGCCGGGTGGGTGCTGCCGCTGTCGGATGATCCCGCGGGGCTGGCCGAGTCCGACGCCACCAACGACACACTGCCCGGTCCACTGAAGACGGCCACCTGGGCAGGCAAGGTGTTCGCCGCGCCGGTCACGACGAATACCCAATTGCTCTGGTATCGGCCGGATCTGGTGCCGCAGCCGCCGGACAATTGGGACGCGATGGTGGCCGAGGCGGCCAAACTGCACGCCGCCGGTCAGCCCAGCTGGATCGCCGCGCAGGCCAACCAGGGCGAGGGTCTGGTGGTGTGGTTCAACACCGTACTGAGCAGCGTCGGCGGACAGGTCCTTTCCGACGATGGCAAGCAGGTGACCTTGACCGACACCCCGGCGCACCGGGCCGCCACCGTCACCGCGTTGCGGGTGCTCAAATCGGTGGCCACCGCCCCCGGCGCCGATCCGTCGATGTCGCGCGCCGAAGAGGGAACCGCCCGGTTGGCGTTCGAACAGGGCAAGGCCGCTCTGGAAGTCAACTGGCCCTACGTGTTTGCCTCCATGCTGGAGAACGCGGTGAAGGGCGGCGTGCCGTTTCTGCCGCTGAACCGGCTGCCGGAGTTGGCCGGCAGCGTCAACAGCGTCGGCACCTTCGTCCCCAGCGACGAGCAGTTCCGCATCGCCTATCAAGCCAGCCGGCAGGTGTTCGGTTTCGCGCGTTATCCGGCGGTGGTGCCGGGGCGCTCGGCCAAGGTGACGATCGGCGGGTTGAACCTGGCGGTGGCCAGCACCACCCGGCACCGAGCGGAGGCGTTCGACGCGGTCAGGTGCCTGCGTAGCCTGCAGAACCAGAAGTACGTGTCGATCGAGGGAGGTCTGCCGTCCGTGCGGGCCTCGCTGTACTCCGACTCGCAATTCCAGGCGAAGTATCCGATGTACAACATCATTCGTCAGCAATTGACCGACGCCGCGGTGCGGCCGGCGACTCCGGCCTATCAGGCGGTGTCCCTGCGGTTGTCGGCAGCGCTGAGTCCGGTCACCGGCATCGACCCCGACCGCACCGCTGACGAGCTTGCCGTCCAGGTGCAGAAGGCAATCGACGGCAAGGGCCTGCTGCCGTGACCTCGGTTGCCGAACGACGGCTGGCGTTGCTGTTGGTTGCGCCGGCCGCGTCCTTGATGCTCGCGGTGACCGCCTATCCCATCGGATATGCGGTGTGGCTGAGCCTGCAGCGCAGCAGCCTGGCCACCCCGGACGACACCGCCTTCGTCGGCCTGGGTAATTACGCGACGATTCTGACCGACCGGTACTGGTGGACAGCGCTTTTGGTGACCCTGTCCATCACGGTGGTGTCGGTGACGATCGAGTTCGTGGTGGGCCTGGCGCTGGCGCTGGTGATGCACCGCACGGTGCTCGGCCGGGGGCTGGTGCGAACCGCGGTGCTGATCCCCTACGGGATTGTCACGGTCGCCGCGTCCTACAGCTGGTACTACGCCTGGACGCCGGGGACCGGGTACCTGGCCAACCTGCTGCCGCACGCCTCATTTCTCACCCAGGCGCCGCTGACCCAACAGATTCCGTCGTTGGGTGTTGTGGTGCTGGCCGAAGTGTGGAAGACGACACCGTTCATGTCGCTGCTGCTGTTGGCCGGACTGGCCCTGGTGCCCGAGGATCTGCTGAAGGCCGCGCAGATGGACGGCGCGGGTGCCTGGCGTCGGCTGACCAAGGTCATCCTGCCGATCATCAAGCCCGCGGTGGTGGTGGCGTTGCTGTTTCGCACGCTCGACGCGTTCCGCATCTTCGACAACATCTACGTGCTGACCGCGGGGGAGAACAACACCGATTCGGTGTCGATCCTGGGCTACAACAACCTGTTCAAGGGCTTCAACCTGGGCCTCGGGTCGGCGATCAGCGTGCTGATCTTCGGCTGTGTGGCGCTGATCGCGGTGGTCTTCATCAAGCTGTTCGGGGCGGCGGCGCCCGGCGGAGCACTCGATGGCCGCTGATCCGCTAGGCGCGCGGCGCGCCGCCATATGGACCGTCATCGACGTGCTGGTCGTCGCGTATGCGTTGTTGCCGGTGCTGTGGATCCTGAGCCTGTCGCTCAAACCGTCGTCAATGGTCAAGGACGGCAAGCTGATTCCCGCGACGGTAACCTTGGACAACTACCGCGGCATCTTTCGCAGCGACGTGTTCGGCTCCGCGCTGGTCAACTCCATCGGTATCGGATTGACCACCACCCTGATCGCGGTGGTGATCGGTGCGATGGCCGCCTACGCCGTTGCCCGCCTGGAATTTCCGGGCAAGCGGGTGCTGATCGGGGCCACCCTGCTGATCTCCATGTTCCCGGCGATCTCCCTGGTAACCCCGCTGTTCAACATCGAACGCGCTGTCGGCCTCTTCGACACCTGGCCGGGGCTCATCCTGCCCTACATCACTTTCGCACTGCCGCTTGCCATCTACACCTTGTCGGCGTTCTTCCGGGAGATCCCGTGGGACCTGGAGAAGGCGGCCAAGATGGACGGCGCCACCCCGGGCCAAGCCTTCCGGAAGGTGATCGTTCCGCTGGCCGCGCCCGGAGTGGTGACCGCTGCGATTCTGGTGTTCATCTTCGCGTGGAACGACCTGCTGCTCGCCCTGTCGCTGACCGCGACGAAGGCGGCGATCACCGCGCCGGTGGCGATCGCGAACTTCACCGGCACTTCTCAATTCGAGGAACCCACCGGTTCGATCGCGGCCGGTGCGGTGGTGATCACCATCCCCATCATCATCTTTGTGCTGATATTTCAACGACGTATCGTCGCCGGTTTGACCTCGGGTGCGGTGAAGGGATAGCGATGGCCGAAATTGTGCTGGAGCATGTCACGAAGAGTTACCCCGACGGCGCGACTGCGGTAAGGGACCTCAACATCACCCTCGCCGACGGTGAGTTCCTGATCCTGGTGGGGCCTTCGGGCTGCGGCAAGACCACCACGCTGAACATGATTGCCGGACTGGAAGACATCTCGTCGGGAGAATTGCGCATCGGCGGTGAGCGGGTCAACGACAAGGCGCCCAAAGATCGTGACATCGCGATGGTGTTCCAGTCTTACGCGCTGTATCCGCACATGACGGTGCGGCAGAACATCGCCTTCCCGTTGACCCTGGCGAAGATGAAGAAGGCCGACATCGCGCAGAAGGTGGCGGAGACCGCGAAGATACTGGACCTGTCGGAATTGTTGGACCGCAAACCATCCCAGCTGTCCGGTGGGCAGCGACAGCGGGTGGCCATGGGCCGGGCCATCGTGCGTCAACCCAAGGCTTTCCTCATGGACGAGCCGCTGTCCAACCTGGATGCCAAACTGCGGGTGCAGATGCGCGGCGAAATCGCCCGGCTACAGCGCAGATTGGGCACCACGACCGTCTACGTCACCCACGACCAGACCGAGGCAATGACGCTGGGCGACCGGGTGGTGGTGATGCACGGCGGGGTGGCCCAACAGATCGGCACGCCCCAGGAGCTCTACGAACACCCGGCGAATCTGTTCGTCGCGGGCTTCATCGGTTCGCCGGCGATGAACTTCTTTCCCGCGACGTTGACGTCGATGGGGCTGGCGCTGCCGTTCGGGGAGGTGACGCTGACCCCGCAGCTGCAGGACCTCATCGCCCGGCACCCCAAACCGCACAATGTCATCGTCGGGGTGCGGCCCGAACACATCCAAGACGCCACGTTGATCGACGGCTACCAGCGCATCAGAGCGCTGACGTTCGAGGTCAGCGTCGACATGGTGGAGTCGCTGGGTTCGGATAAGTACGTGTACTTCACCACGTCGGGCCCGGCCGTGCACGCCGCGCAACTCGACGAGTTGGAGGCCCAAGGGGAGGTCACCGAAAACCAGTTCGTGGCAAGGGTGCTCGCCGAATCCAAGGCGGCTATCGGTCAGACGATCGAATTGGCTTGCGACACCACCAAACTGGCTGTCTTCGACGCCGACTCCGGCGCCAACCTCACCGTGCCGTCGTGACCGTGGACCGGGTGCGCGCCCACCTGCGCGAGCACTTCGATGCCGAGCCGGACTCGGCCAGCGTGACGTTTCTGGGTACCGAGACCATCGATGTGCTGCGCTTTCGGTCCGGCGGATTGGTGCACTACGCGTCGCTGGGGTGTTCGCGTCATCCGATGCTCGATCCGACCGAGATGGTGACCGAGGGACTTCGGGGGCCGCGGGCTGAGGTGGTGCTCTCGCTGCGTGATCCCGGGCCGGTCACCGGGCTGGCGCGCAGCTTGGCTGTGCTGGCCGCAACGCCGGCGGTCGAAGGGGTGGTGTTGGTGGCCGAAGCGCTGATCGACCTCGGGTCCCCATTGTGGGCGGGCGCGCCGTTCACCGCCGTTCTGTTGGGCGCCAGCGACATTCCCGAGTTGCCGTTGGAGCCGCCGCGCGATCCGGTGCGTTTCCTGACCGCCACGCCCATCACCGCCACCGAGGCGGCGTGGGTGCGGCTCAAAGGCGCCGATGCCATGCGGCAAGCCTGGGCCAACGACGGCGTCGACGTGCTGGACCCCAATCGCCCTGCCGCGCAACCAAAATGACCGTCGCGTCGAGTGTGCATCCGCGGCGCCCGGGTTGCGGTCACGTCGGTCAAACGGCCGCAATGCCGCCCTGGGTTCACACCGGAAGCCGCGGATTCACAGCCAATTCTGGCGGCGGAACATGCCATACAGGAGCAGGCACACGATGACCATCGCGGCGATCACCGTCGGGTAGCCCCACTTCGACTCCAGTTCGGGCATGTAACGGAAGTTCATGCCGTAGATTCCGGCGATCATGGTGGGGACGGCGATGATACCGGCCCAGGCCGAGATCTTGCGCATGTCCATGTTCTGCTGCATGCCGACGCGGGCCAGCGCGGCCTGCACCAGCGAGTTGAGCATGTCGTCGTAGCTGGCGATCTGTTCAGCGGCCTGGGTCTGGTGGTCGGCCACGTCGCGCAGATAACGCCGGACTTCCTTCGAGATCAGGTCCTTGCTCTCGGTCTGCATGCGCTGGAACGCACCCGACAGCGGCGCCACGCACCGGCGTAGCTCGACGACCTCGCGCTTGAGCATGTAGATCGGTTCGACGTCGATCTTGCGGCCCGGCGCGAACGCAACCTCTTCGATGTTGTCGATGTCGGATTCCATCAGGGTGGTGACGCCGAGGTAGTGGTCCACCACATCGTCGGCGATGGCGTGCATCACCGCGTACGGGCCCAGTCGCAGGTGCTCGGGGTTGGCGTCCATCCGCTTGCGCACCTCGGACAGGCCGCCGTGTTCGCCGTGGCGCACGGTGACGACGAAGTCGCTGCCGACGAAGATCATGATCTCGCCGGTCTCGACGATCTCTCGGGCCAGCACCACCGAGTCGTGCGGCACATAATTGACCGTCTTGAGCACCAAGAACAATGTCTCGTCGTAGCGTTCCACTTTCGGCCGCTGGTGTGCTTGCACCGCGTCCTCAACGGCCAGCGGGTGCAGCCCGAAATCGTCGGCCACATGCTGCATCTGGCTTTCGTCGGGTTCGTGCAGCCCGATCCACACAAACGCCTGCTGGCCGCTCTGCGCTACTTCGCGAACCTTCTTCAGTGCGTCGGTGTGACTGAACTTGCCGGGCAGCCGATGGCCGTCGACATAAACACCGCAGTCGACCATGGTCTGAATGGGCGGATTCGGAACGGGATGAACATGCTGCGGACGCGACCGGGCAACGGGCCGCAAGGCTTCCGGCAACGCATCGAATCCTGGGAACATGTTCACCTCCGATCGCAGGCGCAGGTCAGACCGGCGGGGGTCCATGCTACGCGTCTTGTCGCGACAGAGACGAACGGAAGCGGCCCGTCATCAGCTAATTCCCAGCAACGGGCAGACCAACGGCCGGGGTAGTGGACCGGCGCACGTCCGCCTACGCCGGTGCGCTAGTTTCGACCCCGAACCTCATACCGCATGACCTCCTTAGGAGCACCCCGACGTGAGCGCTAGTCCACTCAAGGTCGCCGTCACCGGCGCCGCCGGCCAGATCGGCTACAGCCTGTTGTTCCGCCTGGCCAGCGGTTCGTTGCTGGGCCCCGACCGTCCGATCGAGCTGCGTCTGCTCGAAATCGAGCCGGCGCTCAAGGCGCTCGAGGGTGTCGTCATGGAACTCGACGACTGCGCCTTCCCGCTGTTGGCCGGCGTGGAGATCGGCGCGGACGCCAACAAGATCTTCGACGGGGTGAACCTGGCGCTGCTGGTCGGTGCCCGCCCGCGCAGCAAGGGCATGGAACGCGGTGACCTGCTGGAAGCCAACGGCGCCATCTTCACCGCTCAGGGCAAGGCGCTCAACGAGGTGGCCGCCGACGACGTGCGCATCGGCGTGACCGGCAACCCGGCCAACACCAACGCGCTGATCGCGCTGAGCAATGCTCCCGACATCCCCAAGGAGCGGTTCTCCGCACTGACCCGCCTGGACCACAACCGGGCCATCTCCCAGCTGGCCAAGAAGACCGGCGCCGCCGTCACCGACATCAAGAAGGTGACCATCTGGGGCAACCACTCGGCCACCCAGTACCCCGACATCTTCCACGCCGAAATCGGCGGCAAGAACGCGGCCGAGGTGGTCAACGACCAGAACTGGATCGAGAACGACTTCATCCCCACCGTGGCCAAGCGTGGCGCGGCCATCATCGACGCGCGCGGTGCCTCCTCGGCGGCCTCGGCAGCGTCGGCGACCGTCGACGCGGCCCGCGACTGGCTGCTGGGAAGCCCGGACGGCAACTGGGTGTCGATGGCGGTGTTCTCCGACGGTTCCTACGGCGTGCCGGAGGGGATCGTGTCCTCCTTCCCGGTCACCACCAAGGACGGCAACTGGTCGATCGTGCAGGGGCTGGAGATCGACGAGTTCTCCCGCGGCCGCATCGACGCGTCCACGGCCGAGTTGGCCGACGAGCGCAAGGCAGTCAAAGAACTAGGCCTGATCTAGGCCGTCGACTTCGGGGTGAGACACACCAGGCTGAGCGCGCTGCTGCTGGCGGTTGTGCTGGCGCTGGCGGGTTGCGGCAGCCACTCCGGCGGCCACCCGCAGTTGGTGGTGGGCTCGGGTTCGAAAACTGAGTCGAGACTGCTGGCCGGACTGTACGTCGCCGCGCTGCGCTCCTACGGTTTTGCCGCGCACGCCGAATCGGCCGCGGACCCGATGGCCAAGCTGGACTCGGGCGCCTTCACCGTCGTCCCCGCGTTCACGGGCCGGGTGTTGCGCAGGCTGCAGCCCGGTGCCACCGCGTTGTCGGATAAAGACGTCTACCGCGCGATGAACGCGGCCCTGCCTGAAGGCATTGCTGCCGGCGATTACACCACCGCGGCCGAGGACAAGCCGGCCCTGGCGATTACCCATGCCACCGCCAAGGCATGGGGCGGCAGCGATCTCAGCCTGCTACCGGGTCACTGCGGCGGGCTGGTGGTGGGCGTGGTCAGCGGCTTGCACCCGCCCGCGGCGGTCGGTTCCTGCCGGCCGCCCGCCCCGCGCGAATTCCCGGATGCTGCAGCCCTTTTCGCAGCGTTACGGGCGGGCGAGGTCACCGCGGCGTGGTCGACGACGGCCGATCCCGACGTACCCGCCGACGTGCAGGTGCTGGCTGACGGCAAACCGGCGCTGATCCAAGCCGAGAACGTGGTGCCGCTGTATCGGCGCAACGCGCTGACCGATCGGCAGCTGCTGGCCATCAACGAAGTCGCCGGCGTGCTCGACACTGCTGCGCTGGTGGAGATGCGGCGCAAGGTGGCCGGTGGTGCCGACCCGCAAGCGGTAGCGGGCGCCTGGCTGGCCGAACATCCGCTGGGCCGCTAGCACCTACCGGTGCGGGGCGGGGATCAGTTGGCTGAGGACCGGCATGAACAGGCGTTGGTAACCCGATCCGGTGAGCCGCACGACGATGTCGAGGACCTTGGCGTCCGGCCCGACCAGCACCCGAGCCTTGTTCTTGCGCACCGCATTCAGGATGACCTTGGCGGCCTTTTCCGGGCTGGTGTGCGCGGCTCGCTTGTCGAACAGCTTGGCCAGTTGCTCGGCGTCCAGGCCCTCGGCGGCGGTGGCGTTGCGGGCAATGGCGGTCTTGATACCCCCGGGGTGCACTGTGGTGACCCCGACCGGGTGGCCGGCCATGATCATCTCCTGGCGCAGCGCCTCGGTGAGGCCGCGAACGGCGAACTTCGCGGCGTTGTAGGCCGCCTGGCCGGAGCAGGAGAACAGCCCGAACACGCTGGAGATGTTGATGACGTGGCCGTCCCCGGAAGCGATGATGTAGGGCAGAAACGCTTTGGTGCCGTTGAGCACGCCGCCGAAGTCGACGTCCATCACCCGGTCCATGTCCTTGAACTCGCAGATCTCGATGTCGCCGGTGTGCCCGATGCCGGCGTTGTTGTAGATCTGGTTGACCTTGCCGAAGTGCGCGTTGACCGCGTCGGCGTAGGCGAGGAAGGCCTCGCGTTCGGTGACGTCGAGGCGGTCGGCCTTGACCTCCGCGCCGATCGCCTTGAGTTTGGCCTCAGTTTCGGCGAGTCCGTCCATGTTGACGTCGCTGATCGCCAGCTTTGCGCCCGATCGGCCCAGCTCGAGAGCCAGCGCCTGTCCGATACCTGATCCGGCGCCGGTGATGACGGCTACCTTTCCGGCGAACCCCTGCATGAACGTTCTCCCTTGTGTCAGCTCAGGGTCGAGGCTAGCCGGTACCGGTGGTTACCAGTACCGGCGGGTGGCTGGTTTCAGGACGACCCGTGCCTAGCCGGCGAGCGTGCGCAGATTGCCACCCCACGCGGCGTGTCGTCGTACAGACACGCACGCTCGCGGCAAAAAGGGGGAGCTAGGCGAAAGCCGTGTCGAGGATCTCCTGCTGCTCGACGGCGTGCACCTTCGACGATCCCGACGACGGCGCAGACATCGCCCGCCGCGAGATCCGCTTGATCCCGCTCAGCTTGTCGGGCAGCAGCTCGGGCAGCTCCAGGCCGAACCGCGGCCATGCCCCCTGGTTGGCCGGCTCTTCCTGCACCCAGAAAAACTGCTTGGCGTTCTCGTATCGGTCCAGGGTGTCCTGGAGCCGACGCCGGGGCAGCGGAGCCAGCTGCTCGATGCGCACGATGGCGATGTCGTTGCGCTTCTCCTTGGCTTTGCGGGCCGCCAGCTCGTAGTAGATCTTGCCGGCGGTCAGCAGAATCCGAGTCACGTTGCTGCGGTCTCCGTCGCCGTCCTCATACGTCGGCTCCTCCAGCACCGACCGGAACTTCAGCTCGGTGAAGTCCCTGATGTCGCTGACCGCGGCCTTGTTGCGCAGCATCGACTTCGGGGTGAACACGATCAGCGGGCGCTGCACGCCGTCGAGGGCGTGGCGGCGCAACAGGTGGAAGTAGTTCGAGGGGGTCGACGGCATCGAGATCGTCATCGATCCTTCGGCCCACAGCTGCAGGAACCGCTCGATGCGGCCCGACGTGTGGTCGGGGCCCTGGCCTTCATGCCCGTGCGGCAACAACAACACCACCGAGGACAACTGGCCCCACTTGGCCTCACCGGAGCTGATGAATTCGTCGATGATCGACTGCGCGCCGTTGACGAAGTCACCGAACTGCGCCTCCCACAGCACCAACGCGTCCGGGTTGCCCACGGTGTAGCCGTACTCGAAACCGACGGCGGCGTACTCCGACAGCGGTGAGTCGTAGACCAGGAACCGGCCGCCGGTCGGGCTGCCGTCCTTGTTGGTCGCCAGCAGCTGCAGCGGGGTGAATTCCTGGCCGGTGCTGCGGTCGATGATCACCGAATGCCGTTGCGAGAAGGTGCCGCGGCGGGTGTCTTGACCCGATAGCCGCACCAGTTTGCCCTCGGCGACCAGCGAGCCCAGCGCCAGCAGCTCGGCGAACGCCCAGTCGATCTTGCCCTCGTAGGCCATCTCGCGGCGCTTCTCCAGCACCGGCTGGACGCGCGGGTGCGCGGTGAAGCCTTCGGGGAGGGACAGGAACGCATCGCCGATGCGGGCGAGCAGTTGTTTGTCGACCGCGGTGGCCAGCCCGGCGGGAACGATCTGGTCGGCCTCCACCGATTCGCTGGGCTGCACACCGTGTTTTTCCAGGTCGCGGACCTCGTTGAACACCCGCTCCAGCTGGCCCTGGTAGTCGCGCAGCGCGTCTTCGGCTTCCTTGATCGAGATGTCGCCACGACCGATCAGGGCTTCGGTGTAGCTCTTGCGCACGCCGCGCTTGACGTCGACGACGTCGTACATGGCGGGGTTGGTCATCGACGGGTCGTCGCCTTCGTTGTGACCGCGGCGCCGGTAGCACAGCATGTCGATGATGACGTCCTTCTTGAACTTCTGCCGGAAGTCCACGGCCAGCCGCGCCACCCACTCGCAGGCTTCCGGGTCGTCGCCGTTGACGTGGAAGATGGGCGCGCCGACCATTTTGGCCACGTCGGTGCAGTATTCGCTGGATCGCGAGTATTCCGGGGCGGTGGTGAAGCCGATCTGGTTGTTGACGATGAGGTGGATGGTGCCGCCGACGCGGTAACCGGGCAGCAGCGCCAGGTTCAGCGTCTCGGCCACCACACCCTGCCCGGCGAACGCGGCGTCACCGTGCAGCATCATCGGCACCACCGAGAAGGGCCGTTCGTCGTCGCCGTCGCCCTCGCTGTCGGCCAGTTCCAACAGGTCCTGCTTGGCGCGGACCAGGCCTTCGAGCACCGGGTCGACCGCTTCCAGGTGCGACGGGTTGGCCGTCAGCGACACCTTGATGTCGTTGTCGCCGAACATCTGTAGGTACACCCCGGTGGCGCCCAGGTGGTATTTGACGTCGCCGGAGCCGTGCGCCTGCGACGGGTTCAGGTTGCCCTCGAACTCGCTGAAGATCTGCGAGTAGGGCTTGCCGACGATGTTGGCCAGCACGTTGAGCCGGCCGCGGTGCGGCATGCCGATCACCACTTCGTCCAGGCCGTGTTCGGCGCACTGGTCGATCGCGGCGTCCATCATCGGGATGACGCTCTCCGCACCTTCCAGTGAAAAGCGTTTCTGCCCAACGTATTTCGTCTGCAGGAACGTCTCGAACGCCTCGGCGGCGTTGAGCTTGCTCAGGATGTACTTCTGTTGGGCCACAGTCGGTTTGACGTGCTTGGTCTCAATCCGCTGCTGCAGCCACTGCTGCTGTTCGGGCTCGAGGATGTGGGTGTACTCCACCCCGATGTGGCGGCAGTAGGCGTCGCGCAGCAAACCCAGCACGTCGCGCAACTTCTTGTACTCCGCACCGGCGAAGCCGCTGACCTTGAACACCCGGTCCAAGTCCCACAGCGTGAGCCCGTGGGTGAGCACCTCGAGGTCCGGGTGGCTGCGGAACCGGGTGCCGTCCAGACGCAGCGGGTCGATGTCGGCCATCAGGTGACCGCGGTTGCGGTAGGCCGCGATCAACTCCATGACCCGGGCGTTCTTGTCGACGATCGAGTCCGGGTTGTCGGTGCTCCAGCGCACCGGCAGGTACGGGATGCTCAGCTCGCGGAAGATCTCGTCCCAGAACTCGTCGGCCAGCAGCATCTCGTGGACGGTGCGCAGGAAGTCACCGGATTCCGCGCCCTGAATGATGCGGTGGTCATATGTGGATGTCAGGGTGATCAATTTGCCGATGCCCAGCTCGGCGATGCGCTCTTCGCTGGCGCCCTGGAATTCGGCGGGGTATTCCATGGCGCCGACGCCGATGATGGCGCCCTGGCCGGCCATCAGCCGCGGCACCGAGTGCACGGTGCCGATGGTGCCGGGGTTGGTCAGCGAGATCGTGACGCCGGAGAAGTCCTCGGCGGTCAGCTTTCCGTCGCGCGCCCGGCGGACGATGTCTTCGTAGGCTGAAACGAATTCGGCGAACCGCATGGTTTCGCAGCGCTTGATGCCGGCCACCACCAGGGACCGCTTGCCGTCTTTGCCCTGCAGGTCGATGGCCAGGCCCAGGTTGGTGTGGGCTGGGGTGACCGCGGTGGGCTTGCCGTCCACCTCGGCGTAGTGGCGGTTCATGTTCGGGAACTTCTTGACCGCCTGCACCAGCGCATAGCCGAGCAAGTGGGTGAAGGAGATCTTGCCGCCGCGGTTGCGCTTGAGCTGGTTGTTGATGACGATCCGGTTGTCGATCAGCAGCTTGGCCGGGATGGCTCGCACGCTGGTGGCCGTCGGCACATCCAGCGACGCGGACATGTTCTTGACGACCGCGGCGGCGGCGCCGCGCAGCACCTGCACGTCGTCTCCCTCGGCCGGCGGGGGAGTCGGGGCCTTCGGGGCCGCGGCGGCCGATCCATTGGCGGCGGCGGCCTTGGCGGGCTCGGCCTTCGCGGCCGGCTTGGCGGCGGGTATCTGGGCGGGCGGCGCGGCCGGCTTGGTCGCGGGCTGCGCGGACCCGTCGCCACTGGCCGCTGGGGCCGGCTTGGGGGCCGCCTTGGCGGCCGGTGCTGTGGCGGGCTCGGAGGCCGGCTCGGGGTTGTAGTCAACCAGGAACTCGTGCCAGCTGGGGTCGACCGACGAGGGGTCGTCGCGGAACTTGCGATACATCTCCTCGACCAGCCATTCGTTTTGCCCGAATGGTGAACTTATGTTGGCCACGGCCGCTGTTCGCCTCGATTCCTTTGTCCAGCAAGCGCATCCGCGACGCCTGCGACTTCATACACCCCGCTCGGCGAGGTTCTTGACCATTCCGGCAGGCCGGTGGGCTTCCGACCGTCGCCCCATAAAGGCTATCGCTTTGCCAGCGATACGCCAGCGAGTCGCAAGACCCCTAGCTAGCGTCCTGAATGGGCGGCAGCAGGTGCAGGGTCACGGGCCAGCGCGCCGGCGGGGGGCCGAACGCCGAACGGGCGTTGCGGACAAGCCTCTTGCCCACCATCCGGTTGCCGATCGCTCCGATGATCGCGCCGATGCCGACTGGCATCAGCTTGCCGAACATCAGCGCGCCGCGCTTGAGGGCGAATCGCTTGACGAAGTACTTGAGCATCCGCTGGTTGAACTTCGACAGCGCCGGCAGCGGCAGCGATGCCATGCTTTCCGACACCCAGCCGCCCTTGGTGCGGCCGGACCCGACCAGTTCGGCGACCGCACCCTTACTGTTGTCGCCGACCAGGACCGCCAGCACCAGGGCGCGACGGCGTTCCCGGTTGTCCAGCGGGATGCCGTACACCGACGCCAGCGCCAACACGAACACCGCGGTGGCTTCCAGGAAGACGGCGGTCTCCCCGGCGGCGGCGGACAACGCGGCCAGCGTGCCGATGCCGGGCAACGTCGCGGTGGCCCCGACGGCCGCGCCGCTGACCGTCACCGCGTGCACGAAGCGTTTCTCGAGCTTGGCCGCGATCTGCGCCGGACTGGCTTCCGGCTGCGAGCGACGCAGCCGCGTCACGTAAGCCTCCGCGGCCGGTCCCTGAATATGCGAACTTCGCTCCAGGACCTGGGCCAGCGCCCGGCTGGACAACTTGCCCCGGCCGGTGCCCTCCATTGGCTGCTGATCCAGCTGCTTCTTGCGTCGCCAAGCGCTCATGGTGCCCCTTCTCGCCGATGGCGTTCTTTCAGGCTAGCGTCCGCCCGGCCGGAGGCGGACGGGACGCGAACCCCCACGTTGGGTATCCCGTACCCGTTCCGCGGGCATCCCCTCGCGTCAGTGCCGATTATGTGCACGGGGAATAATGGCGAGCTGGATTCCTGCGCAACCCAAAGCCTGCTCGGGAGCAGAAACGGGGTGTAGATGACTACGGCGACGAACCCGCTGACCGGCGACAGATACCTGGGCAACCCGTGGCACGCGCTGTGGGCGATGATCGTCGGCTTCTTCATGATCATGGTCGACTCGACCATCGTCGCGATCGCCAACCCGACCATCATGGCCGAAATGCACATCGGCTACGCCACGGTGGTGTGGGTGACCAGCGCATACCTGCTTGGTTTTGCGGTCGTGCTGTTGGTTGCCGGCCGGCTTGGCGACCGGTACGGGCCCAAGAACCTGTACCTGGTGGGCCTCGTCCTGTTCACCGCCGCATCGGTGTGGTGCGGTCTGTCCGGCAGCGCCGCCATGCTGATCGCCGCGCGGGTGGTGCAAGGGGTGGGCGCCGGGGTGCTGACTCCGCAGACGTTGTCGATGATCACCCGGATCTTTCCCGCCCGGCGCCGGGGGACGGCGTTGAGCATGTGGGGCGCCACCGCGGGCGTCGCGAGCCTGGTGGCGCCGCTGGCCGGCGGTGTGCTGGTCGACACGTTGGGCTGGCAGTGGATCTTCTTTGTCAATGTTCCGGTGGGGGTCATCGGGCTGGTGGTAGCGGTCTGGCTGCTGCCGGTCCTGCCCGTGCACGCACACCGCTTCGACCTGATCGGCGTCGCGCTGTCGGGGATCGGCATGTTCGGGATCGTGTTCGCGTTGCAGGAAGGCCAGTCGGCTGAGTGGGCGCCGTGGATCTGGGCGGTGTTGGTGGCGGGCGTCGGGTTCATGTCGGCGTTCGTCTACTGGCAGTCGATCAACCGCGACGAGCCGTTGATCCCGCTGCGGATCTTTCGTGACCCGGATTTCAGCCTGTCCAGCATCGGTGTGGCCATCACCGCGTTCGCGACCACGGCGATGATGTTGCCGCTGATCTTCTACATCCAGGCCGTGTGCGGATTGTCGCCCACCCGCTCCGCGGTGCTGATCGCGCCGATGGCCATCACCAGTGGTGTGCTGGCCCCCTTCGTCGGCCGGATCGTCGACCGGGCGCATCCGGTGCCGGTGATCGGGTTCGGCTTTTCCATGCTGGCGATCTCGATGACGTGGATGTCGATCGAGCTGGACCCCGACACCCCGATCTGGCGGCTGGTGTTGCCGTTGATGGCCTCGGGGGTGGGCATGGCGTTCGTGTGGTCGCCGCTTGCGGCCACCGCGACCCGGCACCTGCCGCCGGAGCTGGCCGGGGCCAGCTCGGGTGTCTTCAACGCCACCCGCCAGCTGGGGGCGGTGTTGGGCAGCGCGGGTATGGCCGCGTTCATGACGGCGCAGATCAGCGACGAGATGCCGCCGACGCCGAGCAATGCCGCCGACTCCGACTTCAGCGGCGCCGTGCGACTGCCTGGCTTCCTGCGCGAGCCGTTCTCGACGGCGATGTCGCAATCGATGTTGCTCCCGGCGTTCATCTCGTTACTGGGGATCGTCACCGCGCTGTTCATGCTCAGCGTCGTGCGCTCGCTCTTCGTCCGCCGGGGTGGCTACGACGACGACCTCGATTACGCCGGCGACGACTTCGACGAGGACGACTACGACGACTACGACGACGAAGGCTATGACGACGATGCCTACGTCGAGTACGTGCTGCGCCCCGAGCCGCAGGTAGCCGCGCCGCCGATGACCCACGGCCGGCCGCCGCGGGGGACCCAGCAGTGGCGCGGCGAGCCTGCTGACCGGTGGGCGCCCGTCGGCGCGGGCTACAACGGCTCGCATCTCGACGGTCGCCGTGCGCGGCCCGTCGCCGACCACTCCCGCCGACCCGGCCCCGACCGCCCGGCCAGCTACGGTCGCCACTCCGAATAGGTCAGCGACAGGAAGGTGCCCAGCTCCACCAACCCGGCGGGCGTGGTGGGCAGGTACTGGGTGAGCACCTCCGAGCGCACGATGATCGCCGCGTACTGCGCTCGGCTGATCGCGACATTGAGCCGGTTCCTGTTGAGCAGGAACGACATTCCGCGTGGCACTTCCTCGACCGACGAAGCGGTCATGGAGATGAAGACGACCGGCGCCTGCGCGCCCTGGAATTTGTCGACGGTGCCCACTCGGACTCCGCCCAGCTTCGCCGAGCCCAGTCGCTGACGAAGCAGCGCCACCTGGGCGTTGTAGGGCGCCAACACCAGCACATCGGCGGCGCGCAACGGGCGCGCGCCGTGTTCGTCGGTCCACGTCCGGCCCAGCAATCGCGTGATTTCGGCGACTATCGCGTCGGCCTCTTCCGGGCTTTCCACCGAATTGCCTTGGTGGCGCACATTGAGCAGCCGCACCCCGGGCTCGTAACCGGCCAGACCACGCGCGGTGGTGCGCTCGACGTGGGATTGCAGCCTGCCTTCATAGGACAACGCCGATACGGCCGTGCACACCGCAGGATGCATGCGATAGGAGCGGTCCAGGAAGTAGCCGCGCGTATCGGGCAGCGTGCGTTGGCCGTCGACCAGCCAGTCCAGCGCCGAAGTGTCGACCGGTTCGGGGTGCGTGCCCTGACTGACCTGCGGCAGTTGCTGGGGGTCTCCGAGCAGCATCAGGTTCGCCGCCGCCGGCGCGACGGCGATCGTGTTGGCCAACGAGAATTGGCCCGCCTCGTCGATGACCAGCAGATCCAAGCTGCCCGGCGGCACCCGGTTGCCGTTTGCGAAATCCCAAGCCGTGCCACCGATCACGCACCCCGCCGTATTGGCGATGAAGGCTGGGTATTCGTTGCTGTCGATCTGCTGCCAACGTGGCCCATGGTGGGCATACGGTTTCTTGGCCACCCGCGCCGGGTCCACGCCGGCGTCGATCACACAGTCCAACAGGTTTTCCACCGTGGCGTGTGATTGCGCGACCACGCCGATGCGCCAGTGCTGCTCGCTGACCAATCGGTGCATCACCCGGGCGGCCGTGTAGGTCTTCCCGGTTCCCGGTGGCCCGTGCACCGCCAGATAAGACGAATCCAAATCCAGTGTGGCCGAGGTGATGTCGGCGACGCAGTCACCGCCATGGGGAAGTCCTGTGCCACTGCGGGTGCGCGGCGAGCGTCGCAGCAGCACGTCGACGACGGCGGTGCGCGGCAGTTGCGGCAGTCCGCCGGCCACCGCGGCGGCGGTGGCTTCGATGGAAGCGCGCAACGCCGTCGTCGCCACCGGCGGCCCGGGAGTCAGCGCGAACGGCAGCTGCTCGAATTCGTTGCCGTCACTGCCGGTTCGCTCCACGATCACGACTTCGGTCGGCAGGCTGGGGTCGTTGACGTCGACGATCTGCGCGCGAGCGGCCGCGCGCCGATCCGGATCGTCGGTCATGCCCGGCGGCGCCGGTGGATCGTAGAGCGCGAAAACGTCCGTCTTGAGGTCACCCCGGGCCAGCTCACCGGTCAGCCGCACCTGCCGGCGCGGCTTGCGCGCACGCGGGGGCGTATGCCAGTCAACGTCGACGCAAGCCTCACTGGCGATGAAAACGTCGGTGGTGTCCGACCATTCGTCGACCGGATAGTTCAGCCGGTCAAAGTGCGTCCACCAGAACGGTTTGTCCTCGCGCCGGTGGAACCCGCGGGCAGCGGCGATCAAGGCAACGGCGGTCTGCTCGGCGCTGCGCGTGTCGGCGGCGCCATCACCGGTGAACGCCGACAATGTCGCAGCCACCTGGTCGTCGTCCTCGATGGTGTCGCCCTCGGGAACCGGTTGGAAGCCAACCGGTGTCACGCCGGCTTCCCAGGCCCGGATCAACAACCAGTCGCGCAGTTTGCGGGTCGACAGACAGTCGTAGTGGTTGTAGTCCTCGATCTCCTTGAGCACGGTCTCGGCTTCGTCGGCGCGGCCGTCGGCGCGCAGCTCGCAGTACCGGGCGTAGGAGTTGATCGAGTCCGCGGCGGTGGTGACGTCTCCCGAGCGCAGCTGGCTGCCCATGTACAACGGCTCCAGCGCCTTCAGGCTGAACGACTCCGCGCCCACCCGAATGCTCTTGCGCACCAACGGGTACAGGTCGACCAGCACACCGTTGCGCAGCAAATCGTCGACCTCGTCCTCACCCACGCCGTAGCGTCCGGCCAGCCGCAGCAGCGTCGACCTCTCGTAGGGCGCATAGTGGTAGATGTGCATGTTGGGGTGGCGCTTTCGGCGCTTGGCCACCAGGGTCAGGAAATCGGCGAGCGCCTTGCGTTCCTCGACCCGGTCATGCGCCCACAGTGGGCGGAAGCGTCCGGCCGGCCCCGCCTCGAGCACGCCGAATAGGTATTCCAGCCCCCAGTGTTTCCCGTCGGCGGTCCACAGCGGGTCGCCTTCGAAGTCGAAGAACAGGTCGCCGGGGTTCGGCTCCGGTAACAAGGCCAGCGGCTGGGGGTTGGCGATCTCAAACTGGGGAGTGCCGGTCTGCCGTTGTCGCACTTGCAGTCTGGCCTGCGCGGTCAGCTTGACCAGCGTGCCCGACGGCAGATCCGGATCCGAGCCGCGAAACTCGGCCAGCGCGCCGATCGTGGTGATGCCGGCCTCGATCAGCTTGTCGCGCTGCTGAACTCGCAGCCCGGCGACCAGCAGCAGGTCGTCGGCGGCGCGCAGTTGCTCGGTGCACAGCGGGCAGTGAAAGCAGGCCTGCACGTGTTCGTCGTCCCAGCGCACCGCCGCACCCGAGGCATAGTGCTCGTCGAGCAACCGCTGCAGCAGCACCCGCTGCGACCGGTAGACCGGGATGAGATCGTCGACGCGGTAGCGCATCACCGTGCCGTCGCCGAGTTCCAGCTCGGCCTCGTCGGCAACGGGCACGTCGGCGGCCGCCAGCGCGTCGGCATAGGCCGCCAGTTGCAGCAGCGCGGTCACCTTGGCCGAGCGGGCGAGCTTGGTGTCGGTCACCCGGTACCGCGCGCCGTCGCGGACCAGGAAGTCGGCGAACCCGACGAAGCGGCCATCGAACATCGCGGCCTGATACACCACCGGCGCGCCGTCGGCGATGGCCCGCTGCGTGGCCGCGGCGGCGGCCGTCAAGCCCGCCAGGGTGTACGCCGGGCGACCGATGACCACGACACCGTCGCCGTACTGCTCGCGCAATCGGTCCAGCCGGCGCCGCTCATGCTCGGTGCCGAGCCGAGCTGTTCGCACCAGTAGCGCGTCGTCGCCGACGACGGCGGAACCCCGGCCCAGCTTGGCGTCGAAATCCCTGAGCAGCGCGTACTCGCAGCGGGCCGCGGCGGCGAGATCCGATGCGCTGTAAACGATGCAGTCGTCGGTGACGAACACAGCAGCAACTGTAGGGGAGGGGTCCGACAGATCAGACCGGGTTTCAGCGACCCGAGCCGTTACTGATCAGCTCGACCGCGCTGCCGTTCCACCGGAACTTCACCACGCTGCCCAAGCCGCGCAGCCCGCTGGAGTAGGTCAGCGCGACCGTGTCCCCGGTGCACTGCGTGGTGTCGATGCCGTTGAACCCGTACGTGTCGGGCACGCCCTGTGGGATGTACTGGCCGAGGTGGAACATCACCGCGCGGGTGGTCGGGTTGTCACCGTTGGTGTTGGCCTTGATTACGACGGCCGACAGCTGGGCGCACTGGTTGTAGTTTCCGGCCAGCGGCTCGGGGTTCCACGGCTGGGAACTACGCGGATCGCGCGGCAGTTCCGACACGGCGCGCGCGATCGCCGGCGAGGCGAGGTTGACCGCACAGGGGTCGGCGGGCGCAGCGCTGCTGGGTGGCGGGCCGGCGGCTTGAGGTGGCGGGTTGGCGGCGTCTGGTGCGCTGGGCGCTGGCGGCGTGGTGCGCGTGGTGGCCTGCGGCGTCTTGGCGACGGTGGAGTCACCGGAGCCGCAGGCCGCTGACGTCGCGGCCACCAGAACAGCAGCGGCCACGCCGGTCAGAGGCGCCAAACGGCGGGGAAGCGACCACACATCGCAGCACCGTACCGTTATCCGTTGCGCCGGTGTGGCAGGCGCGCCCGCCCCACCCGCCGTGCGTCCCACTACTAAGCTCAACGTCAAATGGCCCATCCCGAGACACCCCCTACCACCTTCGCCGACCTGCAGATTCATCCGAAGGTTCTGCAGGCGATCGGCGACGTCGGCTACGAATCGCCGACGGGTATCCAAGCCGCCACCATCCCGGCGCTGATGGCAGGCACCGACGTGGTCGGGCTGGCCCAGACCGGAACCGGCAAGACGGCGGCGTTCGCGATCCCGATCCTGTCCAAGCTCGACACCTCGAGCAAGGCGACCCAGGCCCTGATCCTGGCGCCCACCCGGGAGCTGGCATTGCAGGTCGCCGAGGCGTTCAGCCGCTATGGGGCCCACCTGCGCCAGCTCAACGTGCTGCCGATCTACGGCGGATCGTCGTACGCCGTGCAACTGGCCGGACTGCGCCGCGGCGCCCAGGTGGTGGTCGGGACGCCCGGGCGCGTCATCGACCACCTCGAACGCGGAACGCTGGACCTGTCGCGAGTCGACTATCTCGTGCTCGACGAGGCCGACGAAATGCTCACCATGGGCTTCGCCGAAGACGTCGAGCGGATCCTGGCCGACACCCCGGAATACAAACAGGTGGCGCTGTTCTCGGCGACCATGCCCGCGGCCATCCGCAAGCTGACCACCAAGTATCTGCACGATCCGCTCGAGGTCACCTCCAAAGCGAAAACCGCGACCGCGGACAACATTTCACAGCGCTACATCCAAGTCGCGGGTCCCCGCAAGATGGACGCGCTCACCCGGATACTGGAAACCGAACCGTTCGAGGCGATGATCATCTTCGTGCGGACCAAACAGGCCACCGAGGAAGTCGCCGAAAGACTGCGCGCCCGAGGGTTTTCCGCCGCAGCCATCAACGGTGACATTCCACAGGCGCAGCGGGAGCGGACCATCACCGCGCTGCGCGACGGCGGCGCCAAAGGCATCGACATCCTGGTCGCCACCGATGTCGCCGCCCGAGGACTCGACGTCGAACGCATCTCGCATGTGCTCAACTACGACATCCCGCACGACACCGAGTCCTACGTGCACCGCATCGGGCGCACCGGCCGGGCCGGGCGATCGGGCACGGCGTTGTTGTTCGTCTCACCGCGCGAACGCCACCTGCTCAAGGCGATCGAAAAGGCCACCCGGCAGACCCTCACCGAGACCGAACTGCCTACCGTCGAAGACGTCAACGCGCAGCGGGTCGCCAAGTTCGCCGACTCCATCACCGACGCGCTGGGCCGACCGGGTATCGATCTTTTCCGCAAGCTGGTGCAAGACTACGAACGCGAACACGATGTGCCGTTGGCCGATATCGCCGCGGCGCTGGCGCTGCAGTCCCGCGACGGCGAGGCGTTTCTCCTTTCGCCCGAACCGCCGCCGGAGCGGCGCGCGGAACGCAGCCGCGAGGATCGTCGGGACCGTCACGACAAGCCAAGGACCAGAACCGATCTCAGCACCTATCGGATCGCCGTCGGGAAACGGCACAAGATCGGGCCCGGCGCCATCGTCGGCGCCATCGCCAACGAGGGCGGACTGCACCGCAGCGACTTCGGTCACATCACCATCGGGCCGGACTTCTCGCTGGTCGAACTGCCGGCCAAGCTTCCCCGTGCAACCATGAAAAAGCTTGAACACACCCGAATCTCGGGTGTGCTGATCGATCTGCAACTAGACCGCAGATCCGACAAGACCCGTGGCCGCGACAGCGGCAAGTCCCGCCGGAAACACGCCGGATGACGCTGTCGGAGGAACAGGACGCCCAAGGGGGACTCGAACAGACCTCCCACGTGGATCGGGTCGCCGCACTGACCGGTGTTCGCGCCGTGGCCGCCCTGCTGGTGGTCGGCACCCATGCCGCCTACACCACCGGCAAGTACACCCACGGCTACTGGGGACTGGTGGGCGCCCGGATGGAGATCGGTGTGCCGATCTTCTTCGTCCTGTCCGGATTCCTGCTCTTCCGCCCCTGGGTGAAATCGGCCGCCACCGGGGCGCCGCCGCCGTCGTTGAGTCGCTATGCGCGGCACCGGGTTCGGCGCATCATGCCCGCCTATGTCGTCACCGTGCTGTTCGCCTACGTGCTGTACCACTTCCGCGAAGCTGGCCCCAATCCCGGCCACAGCTGGTTGGGGCTGGTTCGCAACCTGACCCTGACGCAGATCTACACCGACGGCTATCTCGGGAAATATCTGCACCAAGGCCTCACCCAGATGTGGAGCCTGGCGGTGGAGGCCTCGTTCTATGTGATCCTGCCGTTGTTGGCCTACCTGCTGCTGGTGTTGCTGTCCCGGCGGCAATGGCAGCCGCGGTTGGTGGTCGCTGCGCTGGCCGCGATGACGCTGATCAGCCCGGGCTGGTTGGTCCTGGTGCACACCGACCATCTGTTCCCCGACGGCGCGCGGCTGTGGCTGCCGACCTATCTGGCCTGGTTTCTCGGCGGCATGCTGCTGACCGTGCTGCAGGCGATGGGAGTGCGCTGCTATGCGTTCGTGGCCATACCGCTGGCGGTGATCAGCTACTTCATCGCCGCCACCCCGATAGCCGGGGCGCCCACCACGTCGCCGGCGTCCATGATGGAAGCGCTGGTCAAGACCTGCTTCTATGCCGTGATCGCCACCCTGGCGGTGGCACCGCTGGCCTTGGACGGCGGCACCACGCCCCAAGGGTGGTATGCGCGGGCGCTGGCCAGTCGGCCCATGGTGTGGCTGGGTGAGATCTCCTACGAGATCTTCCTGATCCATCTGGTGACGATGGAGTTCGCCATGGTTTACGTGGTCCGGGCGCACGTGTACACCGGCCCCATGCTGTACCTGTTCATCGCCACCGTGGTGATCACCATTCCCCTGGCCTGGTTGTTGCACCGCTTCACCCGGGTCCGGACCGACTAGGTGATCTCCACGACTCGGGCCGGTCAGCTACATCCGCGCCTGACGCTGACCGCGGTATGCCTGGCGGTGTTCATGTTGCTGCTGGACATGACGATCGTCTCGGCCGCGCTGGCCAATATCCAGGCCTCACTGGACGCCGAACTCAGCGGGCTGCAATGGGTGGTCGACGCGTACGCGCTGCCTATGGCGGCGCTGTTGCTGACCGCCGCGACGTTGGGCGACCGACTCGGCCGGCGGCGTCTGTACCTGATCGGGATCACCGTCTTCACCTTGGCCTCGGCGGGCTGCGCGCTGGCCGGCAGCATCGAAATGCTGAACGCGTCGCGGGCCCTGCAAGGTGCTGGCGGCTCCATCTTGCTGGGCGTATCGCTGCCCATGGTGGCCGCGGCGTTCCCCGAGCAGCGCAGCAGGGGAGTCGCGATTGCGATCTACGGCGCGGTCATGGGAGCCGGCGCCGCCGTCGGACCGCTGCTCGGCGGTGCCCTGGTCGGCGCCTTCGGCTGGGAGTCCATCTTCTTGATCAACGTGCCGACCGGGATCGCTGCCCTGGCCATCGTCGTGGGGTTCGTCACCGAATCGCATGCGCCGCAGAACCGCCCGCTCGACCTGGTCGGCACCGCCGTATTGTCGGCCACGCTGTTCGCAGGTGTGTTCGTCCTCATCGAAGGCAACCATCTGGGGTGGACCAGCACGACGATTCTGACGCTCAGCGCGTTCTGTGTCGCGGCCGCGGTGCTGTTCGTGTGGTGGGAATCGCGGGTCGAGGCGCCCATGCTCGACCTGCGGGTGGTGCGCAGACCGGGGTTCGCCGGAGTGTCGCTGGCGGCGTTCGCGGCCGCGGGGACGTTGATCGCCTCCACCAACTACCTGGCGCTGTACTTCATGAACACGCTGGGATATAGCCCATTCCAGTCCGGGGTGCGGGCGTTGCCGTTGACCGTCGCGTGCGTGCTCGGCGCCCCGTTGGCCATGATCGGGTCGCGTTACTTCCCGGCGTGGATGTCGATTCCCGGTGGGGTCGGTCTGATCGCAGCCGGGCTGTGGCTGCTGACCGGTGTCACCGAGCACACCGGTTGGACGCACTTCATCGGTGGCTGCGTGGTAGCGGGCCTGGGGTTGGGCGGCCTGTTCGCGCTGACGTCCGATGTTGCCCTGCAGTTCGTTCCGGTCACCGACGCCGGGATGGCGACGGGCGCGGTGAGCACAGCTCGTCAGGTCGGCATCCTGGCCGGTGTCGCCGGCCTTGGCGCACTGTTCAGCCGACACGCGGCCGGCAGCGCCGCCCACGGGTTGGCCGCCCTGCCTGGTGGCGACCCACGACCGATACAGCAACTCATCGACCGGCTCTCCGCCGGTGCGGGGTTACGGGTCCTCGAGTTCCTGCCCGGGGATTTGCGGCCCGCGCTGCCGGCGATTGCCCGGGTGGCCCGTCAAGCCAGCGCCGACGGTATGCAGGCCGCGCTGCTGGCAGCGGCGATCGCCGCCAGCGTCGCCGCGGTGGGTACGGCGGTGTTGATCGCGGTCGGAGCCAGGCGCACCTCGCCCGAGGCCTGAAATCGGATTTGCTGATGTCGGCGCTGGGTAACCTCGGCAATACCATGCTTGGCGATGCGATGCTGATTCCCGCGACCGACACCGGCCGTTATAGCGTCCTGATCTCCACCGACCCGGCAGATATCGAGGCTGCTCAGCGGTTGCGTTACCTGACTTTCGCCGAGGAGATGGGAGCAGCGCTGCCACAAGCGATCCGCGGGCCGCTGACCGGGCAGATGATCGACGTCGACCAGTTCGACCCGCACAGCGAGCACCTGCTGGCCCGCGACGAGACCAGCGGACAGATCGTCGGTTGCTACCGGCTGCTACCACCCGAAGGTGCTCGCGCCGCCGGCGGGATATTCGCCGACACCATCTTCGACATCGGCGGCTTGAACGAGTTGCGGCCCAGCCTGGTTGAGCTGGGACGGGCCAGCGTGCACCCCGAACACCGCAATGGCGCGGTGATGGGCCTGCTCTGGGCGGGCATTCTTCGCTATCAGGAATTGACGGGCTACGAATGGGGAGCCGGGTGCCTGTCGGTGCGGATGGAAGCGGGCGAATTCCGGGGAGCCCTGGTGCGACGGGTTCTCGACGTGGCCTTCGGTGCGCACGCTGCGCCACCGCAATACCGGGTGGTGCCCCGTAACCCGGTGCGGGTCAACGGGTTGAGCCTGACGGAGTTGCCCGACCCCGGTCGGATACGCATCCCGCCGATGGTGCAGGGATCGCTGTGGATCGGCGGGGTGATCTGTGGCGAACCCTCCTACGATCCCGACTTCGACATGGCCGACTTCGTCGTGTTGATTAACCGAACCATGGTGCGCGAGGGCTATCTCGGGCGGTTGACGCGTGCTTATGTCACTTCCTGAACACACCGACCTGCTCGGTATCGGGTTTGGGCCCTCCAACCTCGCGCTGGCGATTGCGCTGGCCGAACAGGACGCGCCGGCCGTCTTCGTCGAAGCCCAATCGGAGTTCGGCTGGCACCGGGGAATGCTGTTGCCGGGCGCCCGCATGCAGGTGCCCTTCCTCAAAGACCTGGTGACGTTGCGAAACGCCAACAGCGACTTCACGTTTGTCAACTATCTCAGCGAACGGGGGCGGCTGGTCGAGTTCATCGGTCGCCACACGCTGTTTCCCAGCAGGGTGGAGTTTCACGACTACCTCGAGTGGGCCGCCAAGCGAGTCGCCGCCGACGTTCGCTACGGCCGCCGTGTCGTCCAGATCTCCTCCGACGACCAGGGGTTCGTGGTCCACACCGAACCCGGGCCCGAAATCCGAGCGGCGGCAATCGTGTTGGGTACCGGCCTGCACTGCGTGCTGCCCGACGGCGTGACCGAAACCACCCGTCAGTGGCACAGCTGCTCGCTACTGGGCAGCCTCGCCGCGCTCAACCCTGCGTCCCCACAACGGTTCGCGGTGGTCGGGGCCGGTCAAAGCGCGGCGGAAGTGGCCGCTTATCTGCACCGCACTTATCCGCACGCCGAGGTGCATGCGGTGTATGCCCGGTACGGATACAGCGTGGCCGACGACAGCCCTTATGCAAACCGGATTTTCGACCCGGCGGCGGTGGACGACTTCTACACCGCTGACGCGCCGCTGCGCCAGCGGCTGCTGGACTACCACCGGTCAACCAACTACTCGGCGGTCGATGCGCACCTGATCGACGACCTGCATGCGCGCGAGTATGCCGAACGCGTGTCCGGGCAGCGGCGGCTGTTCATGCACAACGCCTCCGAAGTCGTTGCGGCCGAAGAAGATAACGACGGGGTGCGCCTGACGGTCGCCCACCTGATCGATCAGTCGCGCAGCACTCTGCACTGCGATGCGGTGGTGTACGCGACGGGCTACGCACCGCTGGACGTTCGGCACTTCCTCGGCGACCTGGCCGACTACTACGAGTTCGGCGGCGACGGGCGACCCGCCGTCACGCGGGATTACCGGTTGGTCGCCAAGCCGCAGGCACCCGGAGACATCTATCTCAACGGCGCGGTCGAACACACACACGGGCTGGCGTCCTCGTTGCTGTCCAACGTGGCGGTGCGCGCGGGGGAGATCGCCGCGGCCGCCGCGGTACCGTCGTCCGCCTACCGGCGAGCCGCGGCAGGAGTCACGATGGGAACGACGAACTCCTCGAGCATCGCGCGCTCGTCGGCTTCATCCTGACCCGGAAACATCAACAGCGACGCGATGATTCGCACCACCCACCGCGCCCGGCGCTCGACGGTGTTCGGATCGTCGGAGCCCAGCGAGTCCAGGAAGGCGGCGGCCAACGCGGCGATCACTTCGGACTGCCCGGCCATCTGGCCACCGATGGGGGGTCGGGTGGTGTCGAACCACGACGCCAAGGCGGGCGTCTGCCGGACGATCCGCAGCGTGGTGGTGATGCTGAGGATGAGGCGCTCCCGCGGATCGCTGACGCCCGACACTTGCTGCTTGAGGGCGTCGCTGAGCCGGTAGGTCTCGCGGTGCACGTAGGCGGTGCGCAGCGCCTCGCGATTCTCGAAGTAGCGGTACAGCGTCGCCCGGGAACACCCTGCGGCGCTGGCGATCTCGTTCATGCCGATGGAAGCCGGGTCGCGCTCGGTGTAGAGCCGTTCGGCGGCGTCGAGGATCCGGTCGGCGGCTACCTCGATGCGCCGCGCGCCCAGCCAGTCGCCGGCCATCAGGATTTCACGCGGAACGGCACCGACAACGGGCGCCGGACGTAGCTGCCGCCCGACCAGACGATGCCGGCCTCGTCGATCTCGAAGTCGGGGCAGCGGGCGAACAACTCGGTCAATGCCACGCGGGACTGCATTCGCGCGGCCGCCGCGCCCAGGCAGTGGTGCGCGCCGTGGCTGAAGGTCAAGATGTTGCGGGGGCGGCGGGTCACATTCAGTTCGGCTGCGTCCGAGCCGTATTGGCGTTCGTCGCGGTTGGCCGATCCATACAGCAGCAGCACCTTGCGCCCGGCCGGAATGGTGGTGTCGCCGATCGTCACGTCGCGGGTGGTGGTGCGGGCCAGGCCTTGCACCGGCGAGGTGAGCCGCAACAGTTCGTCGACCGCGTCCCGGATCAATCCCGGGTCGTCGGCCAGGAGCCGGCGCTGATCGGGGCGCTGGTGCAGCAACGGCATGGAGCCGCCGAGCATGCCGGTGGTGGTGTCGTTGCCGCCGGTGACCATGGTGAAGGTGAACGCCAGCACTGACAGTGTTCCGGCGATGTCACCGTCGACGCCGACGCCGGCGGCGACCAGATGGGAGATGGTGTCGTCTTCGGGTTCGCTGCGCCGGCGCTCGATCAGGCTGGTGAAGTAGCCCATCATCGATCCGACCGCGTCCCCGACGGTTTCCAGCGCGCCCGCGATGCCGCCGTCGCCGGTGTTGGCCGCCACGATCGCGTCGGTCCACCCGTCGAACTGGGCACGGTCTTCCTCGGGGACACCGAGATAGTGCGCGACCACCATCGACGGCAGGGGTTTGAACAACTCGGTGACGATGTCGCCGCCGCCGTTGGCGCGCAGCCTTTCCAGTCGGTCGACGACGAAAGCCCGCACCTTGGGCTCGACCGCTTCGACCTGGCGGGGGGTGAATCCGCGGGCCACCAGCTTGCGGAACTCGGTGTGCACTGGCGGGTCCTGCATCACCATCGGCGGATTGTCTTGCAGGCCGATCATTTCCAGGTCGCCGTAGTTGACCGTCAGGCCCTGGGCGGAGGAGAACGTCTCGTGGTCACGCGCTGCGGCCCAGATGTCGGCATGCCGAGACAGCACGTAGTAGTCCTGGTCGGGACGGCCCGGCGGCACGACATGGTGCACCGGGTCGTGGTCCCGCAGCGCCCGGTACATCGGCCACGGGTTGGGCCACGTCTCGGCGGTGGCGAGTTGGAATTCGACCGGCTGAGACAATGTCACTGACATGTCTCATTGGTACGACAGTTGGCGCTGAGTGTCAACCGGGTGACTGCTTCGAGTGTGCGTTGAGGGCGCCGAGAGTGCACAAGCGGCGACGAACACGCCGAAATCGCGCCCTGGACGCTCACTGGAAGCCCTCAGCGCACAGTCGGCGCAAAAGGTCGAGAGCAGCAGGACCGGCGAACAACCGCAGCAGCAGAACTCAGATACCCGCGCCCGGGTTCAGAATTCCCAACGGGTCCAGCGCCTGCTTGATCCGCCGGTTGAGGTCCATCACCTCGGGCCCCAGATAGCCGGGCAGCCAGGGCCGCTTCAACCGCCCCACCCCGTGCTCACCGGTGATCGTCCCGCCCAGTCCGACCGCCAAGTCCATGATCTCGCCGTACGCCAATTGGGCGCGTTCGGCCATCGCGGCGTCGGCGGGGTCGAAGACCAGCAACGGGTGGGTGTTTCCGTCGCCGGCGTGGGCGATCACCGAGATCATCAGGTCCCGCTCGGCGGCGATGCGCGCGATCCCGGTGACCAGTTGACCCAACGCGGGCAGCGGCACCCCGACGTCTTCGAGCAACAGCGATCCCTTGCTCTCCACGGCCGGAATGCAGAACCGGCGCGCGGCCACGAATGCTTCGCCCTCGTCGGGATCGTCGGTCGAAAAGACTTCAGTTGCACCGTTTTCGGCGAATACGGCCGCCATTACCTCGGCGTCCTGGGTGCCCGCCGGCCCACGTTCGTCGGAGCCGGCCACCAGCATCGCGGCCGCGGACCGGTCCAGGTCCATGCGCAGGGTGTCTTCGACGGCGTTGATCGCCACCGAGTCCATGAACTCCAGCATCGCCGGGCGCAGCCGCGCGGTGACCCCGAGTACCGCGTCGATCGCCGAGGAGACCGAACTGAAGCTCGCGACCACGACACTCAACGCGTTCTGGGCGGGCATCAGCCGCAGCGTGACTTCGGTGACGACGCCCAGCGTGCCCTCGCTGCCGACGAACAGCTTGGTCAGGCTGAGCCCGGCGACGTCCTTGATGCGCGGGCCGCCCAGCCGTACCGCGGTGCCGTCGGCCAACACCACCTGCATGCCCAGCACGTAATCGGTGGTGACGCCGTACTTCACACAGCACAGTCCGCCGGCGTTGGTCGCGATGTTGCCGCCGATGCTGCAGATCTCGTAGGACGACGGATCGGGCGGATACCACAGCCCGTATTCGGCCGCGGCTTTCTTGACTTCGGCGTTGAACAGCCCGGGCTGACAGACCGCGGTGCGGGTGACCGGGTCGATGGTGATGTCGCGCATCTTCTCCGTGGACAGCACGATTCCGTTGTCAACGGCGGTCGCCCCGCCCGACAAGCCGCTGCCGGCGCCGCGGGTCACCACCGGCACCCGGTGGGCGGCCGCCCAGCGCAGCACGGTCTGCACCTCTTCGGTGCACCGAGGTCGCACCACGGCCAGTGGTTTGCCCGCCGACGGGTCGAGTGCGCGGTCTTGGCGATAACCCTCGGTCACCGCGGGATCGGTGACGACCGTTCCCTCGGGCAGCTCGGCAATCAGCGCCGCCAGCACCCCATCGCTCACGGGCCGATCTTACGGCCCGGCTTCGGCGGCGAACTCCGGCTCGCGGTCCAACTCCCGTAGCGACGGCAGCCGCACGCAGACCAGCCCGGCCAGCAGAATCGGCAGCGCCAGCGCGAAGAACGTCGCCTTCAGCCCCGCGGCTTCGGTCAGCGGACCGGCCAGCAGCAATCCCAGCGGTCCGGCGGCATACGCCAGCGACGTCATCACGCCCACCACCCGGCCGCGCAGATAATGCGGCGCCCGGGTCTGCATGACGTAGTTGTAGATCGGCTGGATGGGCCCGTACACCAACCCGATCAGCGCGCACAGCAGCAAAATGATCGGCAGCGGGGGCAGCAGCGCGATCACCGTGGTCGCCGCCCCCAGGGTGAGCACCGCGGTCAGCATGATCGTGCGCCGGGCCAAGAACTTCGCCACCATCGCGTAGCCCAGCGCGCCGATCAGCCCGCCGATGGACAGGGCCATCAGCACCGAGCCCAGCTGAGCCGGTTGGTGACGGTCGGTGAAGTACTTGGGAAACAACACGCTTTCCATGGGCAGATACAGCGCGGTGACGCAGAGGTCGGTCAGCGCCAGCACCCGCAGCACCCGCAGGCTCCACACGAAGCGCAGGCCCTCGGTGACACCGGACACCAAGCCCTCGGGCCGAGTCGTGCGGTGCGGCTTGCCCACTCCCTCGAGACGCAGCGCGGCGATCGCCAGGATGGACAGTCCGAACGCCGACGCGGTGAGCCACATCGTGGTGATCCCGCCGACCGTGGCGATCATCAAGCCGCCGATGCCCGGACCCACCACAAATCCCAAATTGAGGATCGCCTCGTAGCTGCTGTTGACCGAGTCCAGTGACCAGCCGGCCCGGGCCGCCGCTTCGGGCAGCATCGATTGCCGAGCGGTGATGCCCGCCGGGTCGAAAGCGGCCGAGCAGGCGCCCAACGCGGCCAGCACCGCGACGTTCACGGCGTCGGCGCCCCACGTCCACGCCACCAGCGGAACGGCCGCAACCGCCGTCCCGGAGAGCGCGTCGGCGACCATGGACACCCGGCGACGACCGAAGTAGTCGACCGCCGTGCCGGCGACCAGTGTGGAAAACAACAGCGGCAGCGTCGTCGCGCCGGCCACGATCGACGCCTGCCCCGCGCTGCCCTGGCGCTGCAACACCAGCCACGGGAACGCGACTATCGAGATGCCGTCGCCCGCGCACGCCATCAGGGTGGCGAAAAGGACCAGAAACGCCGGGCCGCGGCTGCTGTTGCTCATGGGGATCGCGGCTGAATCTAACGCCAAACCGGCAACCCGAACCACCGAATTTTCCCCGGCGGGCAGGATGTTGCTGTGCTCAAGCATCCCGCCACCGGTCAGGAGTTCGGTTCGCCGGTTGCGCCCGGCACCGGGTGGCCGGGTGATCTGGCGACGCCGCAGACACCGGTGGCCGCCGACGCGGCCGCAGTCACGGCGCTGGCCGGCGCGGTCGGCTCGATCCCGGAACTCGACGCGGCGGTCAGCGTCTGCCGGGCCTGCCCGCGGCTGGTCACCTGGCGCGAGGAGGTCGCGGTGGTCAAACGCCGTGCCTTCCTCGACCAACCGTATTGGGGACGGCCGGTGCCAGGCTGGGGATCGGACCGGCCGCGACTGTTGATCGTCGGCCTGGCTCCCGCCGCGCACGGCGCCAACCGCACCGGGCGCATGTTCACCGGGGACCGCTCGGGCGATCAGCTCTATGCGGCACTGCATCGCGCCGGGCTGGTCAACCAGCCCACCAGCGTGCACGCTGCCGATGGTTTGCGGGCCAATCAGGTTCGGATCACCGCACCGGTGCGCTGCGCCCCGCCGGCCAACGCGCCGACACCGCAGGAGCGGGTCACGTGCTCGCCCTGGCTCGAGGCCGAGTGGGGCCTGATCGCCGAACACGTGCGGGTGATCGTCGCCCTGGGCGGATTCGGCTGGCAGGTGGCGCTACGGCTGCCGCCGGCGGCCGGGCTGCCCAAGCCGCGGTTCGGCCACGGAGTCGTCGCCCCGCTCGCCTCCGGGGTGCGTTTGCTGGGCTGCTACCACCCGAGCCAACAGAATATGTTCACCGGTAGGTTGACTCCGGTAATGCTCGACGACGTTTTCAGTAACGCGAAGAAGCTGGCAGGGATCAAGTGAGAGACGTTTTGGTGTCCGGCGCCAGCGTCGCCGGTACGGCGCTGGCGTATTGGCTTGGCCGGCATGGCTATTCGGTCACAGTGGTGGAGCGTCACCCGGGGCTGCGGCCCGGTGGTCAGGCGATCGACGTGCGCGGGCCGGCGCTGACGGTGCTGGACCGCATGGGCTTACTGGCTGCCGCGCAGGAGCGCAGGACCGGCATCCGCGGGGCCTCGGTCGTCGACCGTGACGGCAACGAGCTGTCACGCGACACCGAATCCACGCCGACGGGCGGTCCGATCGACAGCCCCGACATCGAGTTGCTGCGCGACGATCTCGTCGAATTGCTCTACGGCGCAACCCAAACCAACACCCAATTCCTCTTCGACGACAGCATCGCCACGTTGACCAACCGAGGGCCCGCCGTCGACGTGACGTTCCAGAACGCGCCGCCGCGCAGCTTCGACTTGGTGATCGGCGCCGACGGCCTGCACTCCAATGTGCGCAGCCTGGTGTTCGGGCCCGAGGAGCGCTTCGTCAAGAGACTGGGCACCTACGCGGCCATCTTCACCGTTCCCAACTTCCTGCATCTGGACCACTGGCAGATGTGGCACTACGGGGACTACAGCATGGCCGGTGTCTACAGTGCCCGCGACAACACCGAAGCCCGCGCCATGCTGGGCTTCATGGACCCCGATTTGCGGATCGACTACCGCGACACCGAGGCCCAGTTCGCCGAAGTGGAACGGCGGATGGCCGACGACGGCTGGGTGCGTCCGGAGTTGCTGCGTTACATGCGATCTGCGCCGGATTTCTATTTCGACGAGATGTCACAGATCGTGATGGACCACTGGTCGATCGGGCGGGTGGCGCTGGTGGGCGACGCGGCGTACTGCTGTTCGCCGCTGGCCGGGCAAGGCACCAGCGTCGCGCTGCTCGGTGCGTACGTCCTCGCCGGCGAACTCAAGATCGCCGGTGACGACCACGGACTCGGGTTCGCGAACTACTTCAAGCGGTTCCACGCCTACACCGAGCGCACTCAATTCCTGGCTACCGACAACATCCCGGGCGGTGCGCCGATCTCCCAGGAGCAGTTCGAGTTGATCGTCAACTCGATCACGCCGATGAACTACTGACGAAGCCCGAAGGCCGCCCGGGAACGTTCGCCCGGCCAGATGCGTTGACGCCAACGTGCGACTTTCCGTTCTTGATCTGGTGCCCGTGCGCAGCGACCAGTCGACCAGCGATGCACTGGCGGCCACGGTGGCGCTGGCGCAGACCGCCGACCGCCTGGGCTTCACCCGGTACTGGGTCGCCGAACACCACAACATGCCATCGGTGGGAGCTACCAGCCCGCCGGTGCTGATCGCTTACCTGGCCGCGCAGACCTCCCAGGTGCGCCTGGGTTCGGGTGGGGTCATGCTGCCCAACCATGCCCCGCTGGCGGTGGCCGAACAATTCGCCCTGCTGGAGGCGGCCGCACCGGGCCGCATTGACCTGGGCATCGGCCGCGCGCCCGGTTCGGACCCGGTGACGTCCTATGCGCTGCGCGGCGGCCGCGACGACCGCGACATCGAGCACTTCCCGGAATACCTCGACGACGTGGCGGCCCTGATGGGTGCCCGCGGCGTGCGGGTACCGCTGCGCTCGGGGAATTACACCTTGAAAGCCACGCCGGCGGCGAGCAGCGAGCCGCGACTGTGGCTGCTCGGTTCCTCGATGTATTCGGCGCATCTGGCCGCGGCCAAGGGGTTGCCCTATGTATTCGCTCATCACTTCTCCGGCCGGGGCACCGAAGAGGCGCTCGCGGTGTACCGATCGGAATTTCAGCCGAGCAAGCTGGCCGCCGAGCCGGTGACCTTCTTGACGGTGAACGCCGCCGTGGCCGAAACACGAGAAGAGGCAACGGCGTTGATGCTGCCCAACCTGCACATGATGGCGCGGTTGCGCACCGGACAACCGCTGGGGCCGGTGCAGCTGGTGGAGGAGGTCGACGGTGACCAGCTGACCCCGGAGCAGCAGCGCATCGTCGAGGGCGGTCTGCGGCGCGCCGTCGTCGGCTCACCCGCCGAGGCCGCCGAACAGCTGCACGAGCTGGCCGCAAGGTTCGGCGTCGACGAGGTCATGGTGCATCCGGTGGCCTCGGCGCACCGCGGCGCCGACCCCGCGACCGCGCCCGCGCGCATTGCCACGCTCGAGTTGCTGGCCAAGGAGCTGTTCTGAGCCGCCCTCACTCGGACACCGCCTGCGGTGCCTGACGCCCGGGGGCCGGCGCGCAACGGTTGGCGACCCATTCGCGTAAGTCCTTGGCCGGCAGCGGCGGGCTGTGCACGAAGCCTTGGGTGATGGTGCAGCCGTACTGTCGCAGCTTGCTCAACGTCACCTCGTCTTCGACGCCTTCGGCCACCAGGTCGGCGCCCAGGCTGCGCGCCAGCGCCACCGTGGACCGCACGATCGCGACCGAGCGGGGGTCTCGAGCCAGCCGTCCGACGAATATGCGGTCGAGTTTGAGTTCGTCGACCGAAACATCCTGCAGGCGCGCCAGCGACGACCAGCCGGTGCCGTAGTCGTCGAGCGAAATGCGAACTCCCAAGCGCTGCAACGCCGCCACGGTGTTGCGCGAGCGCACCGAGTCGACCAACGTGCTCTCGGTGATCTCGATGATCAGCGTATTGGCGGGCAGGCCGTGGTCGCGCAGCAACCGCTCGATGGTGCCGACCAGATCGAGGTCGAGCAGATTCGTCGTCGACAGGTTCACCGCCACCGTCAGCGGCATGCCGTCAGCTCGCCATGATTCGGCTTCGGCCAGCACCAGGCTCATCGTGCGGTAGGCGACCTTGCGCATGAGTCCGGCGCGTTCGGCGGCAGGCAGGAATTCCTCGGGCAGCAGCAAGCCGCGGGTGGGGTGGTGCCAGCGCAACAGCGCCTCGACGCTGTGCACGCTGCCGTCGCGCGCGTTGATCTTGGGCTGGTAGTGACACGTCAGCTCATCACCGCTGGACAGCGCGGCGCGCAGTTCCTCGATGAGGTTGGGGTCGTTGTCGCGGTACAACTCGAAGGTCGAGTCGTACACCGCGATCTTGCTGCTCACCGACTTGGCATGGGGCAACGCGGTTTCGGCCCGACTCAGTAACTCCTGCGGGTGATCGCAGTGGTCGGGGCACAACGCGATGGCGATGCGCGCATCGACCTGCACGGTGATCGGGTCCAGGGCGAACGGTTCACTCAGCGCCTCGAGGAGTCGCCCGGCCTGCGCGCGTGCGGCGACCAGGTCGGCCCCTTCGGTCAGCACTATCGCGAACGCGTCATCACCTGGGCGCGCCAGGAAATCTTCGCGACGGACGTTGTCGGACAGCCGTTTTGCGATATGACACAACAATTCGTCGCTGTAGTGGTGGCCTATCGAGTCGCTGATCTCCTGGAATTCGTACAGCTCCAGCAGCAACAGCGCCCGCCGCGATGGTGTTCGGGAAGACAACGACGGCCCCACCGGCGCATTGCTGGTCGCTGCTGTCAGTGCGGTGGCCAGCGAGCGCCGATTGGGCAGCGCGGTCAACTCGTCGGTCATGGCGTGTTTGTGGCTTTCGGCCAAGACGCTGACGTCGCGGAAGGTCACCGAAAAGCGTGCCGCAACGGCGATCAGGCTCAACGCCGCCAGCGTGCCGGCCAGCCGGGAGCTCGGGCCCACGACCGTGACGCCAAGCGCTACCACGGTGCACGCGACCGGCGTGGCGTACGCGCCGAGCCCTCGTTTGGTGGGCTGGGCAATCGCGGACCGCGGCGCCCAGCTGGCCATCGCCACCAGCAGTGCGGACAGCGGCCACCCGACATCGAGTAGGGTCCCGGCCCGATAGTCACCGGCGGATGTCTCGAACAGATACCGTGCGTCGGCGACCGCGACCAAGATGAACGCGAAAGACAGTACGCCCCACCGCAGTTCGTGGCGCCAGCCCAGGATGGGCAGCATCCCCGCGGCCAGCGCCAGCAGCACCAGATCGCCCCAGGGGTAGACCAGACCCACCAGAACTGTTGCCGGTGCCCGCATTGCCGCCGCGTGCACCGGTCCGGCCGCCACGGCGGCGGCCACCGCCGCCATCGTCAACCCGCACACCAGCGAATCGAGCTGGATCGGGGCGGGCACCCCGTGCAGGCGCGCCCGCATCAGCAGCAGCAAGCCGACGTAGGCCAATGGGTAGAACGCCAGATACAGCGGGTCGGCCGCGGACGGTGACTGGCCGTCCGGCACCCACAGGGTGTAGACGACGTCACCCAGCGCCGAAATGGCCAGCGCGGCCGCGATGACGCTCCACGCCAACCGGTCGGCGGCAACGCGGCCGGCGCGAACGGCCACCAGTGCGGCCGCCGCTGCGTTCAAGATCGGGTAGAGGATGTCGACGAAAAACCCTTCATACCGGGCATGGTCGTTGAGGACGCTCGACGCGGTGAAGGCCAGGACGCCGAGGCCCAGCGCGGCGATCGCCAGCCGGATCGTCATCGGGGGCCACCGCACGCCGGCGGCCGGTTCGGTCGTTCTCCCACCGGCGGACGTGGTCACCCCCGCCAGGGGGGCTAGGGTTCGGGTGAGCGCCGCCGCGGTGTGAGAACCGCTGACCGGCAGCAGGTTACCGCTCAGAGTCGTCGCCCCGCCGGCCGGCTGCGGCAAGGCATACGGGAACGGCGCATCCGGCACGAAGCTACGAATGCATTGTCCCCCTTCGCGTTTGGCGGCGTACATGGCCAGGTCGGCGTGCCGCAGCAGCTCGTCGACCGTGCAGCCCGACGCGACGGCGGCCACGGTGAAGCCGATGCTGGGGCGGATGTTGAGCGGCACCCCATCGATGACGATCGCGGCGGTGAAGGCGTCGAGCACCCGGTGGGCGGCGGCTTGTGATTGCTCGACGGAACCTTGCAGCAGCACGGCGAATTCGTCACCGCCGAGGCGGGCGACGATGCCGGTGTCACCGACCGCGGCGGTGAGACGTCCGGCGACCCTGATGAGAAGTTCGTCGCCGGCGGGATGCCCCAAAGCGTCGTTGACCGACTTGAAATTGTCCAAATCCAGACACAACACCGCGATCGGCGCGGTGTTCTGGCGTTGCTCGGCGACGGCCTCTTCCAGTCGATGCAGGAAGTGAGCGCGATTGGCCAGACCGGTCAAGCTGTCCCGGAAGGCTTCTCGCGCGACTTCGCTCAACAGCTCCTGATTCTCGACGAGCACGACGAACTGTCGGGCCAGCACTGCTGCCGCCATGATGCCCAGCGCGGCCGGCAACGGGCCGTGCAGCGTGTGACCGACCGCCTGGCCCAGCCCGACGGCACAGGCCAGCACCAGCGGCAAGTAGGGCAGCCAGAGGCGGCTGCGGAACACGATGTGTTCCCAGGAGGACCGGGTGGGCGACTCGTGGACGCTGGACAGCGCGGCCAGCGCGAACATGCCCAGGCCCGCCACTCGGCCGGAGTCGGCGAAATCGCCGAGGTGATAGCTGCCCACACCGGTCTGGAACACCAGCACGATGTCGGCGACGGCGACGGCGGTGACTCCCCCGGAAACCAGGCTTCGGCTCGGCAGGTCGCCCGGACGTACCCGCGACAACATCAGAATCGCCGTCGTCAACAACACCACGTCGGCGAACACCTGGACCAGCGTCGCGGGTTGTGCACCGCTGTCTTCGCGCAGTTGTTTGTCCAAGACGAACACCCACGACACCACGAACAGCGACGTCGCGACGATCAGCCCGTCCAGTACCACCCGACGAGGACTGTGCCGAGACAAGTTGGACAACAACACCAGCGCCGCCATCGCGCCGACCGGGTAGAGCAGCAGCACCACTTCGCCGGCCGCCGGGTGCCTGGCGTGATCCATTTCAGGGCGCACGTCATAGACCGCCCAGATGACCTCGCCGGCCGCCCAGCCCAGCAGCGCCGTCAGCAATGCCAGCCAGCCGAGCTGCCGGCGCCGGTCGACCGCACAGCGAGCCGCATAACCGGCACATGCCGCGGCGAAGAGCAAGCCGAGCACCGTGACCACTTCGTCGACGGGCCGCCGTCCATCCGCACCGCAGAAGATCGGTGCGGCGGCCACCACGAGCAACCCGGCACCGTACAGCCCGGCGACCAGCCAACCGACGGGCGCGCGCAGCCCGAAGCGTTGCCAGGGATTTCCCGTCCAGGGTGTCAAGGTTGCTCCAGCGGTTGGCGCGCTGCGGTGCTGCACCGCGCGGTAGCAGGATAAGCTGCGCGCGCCCGTCGTGGCTGGCTTACCGAGGCGTCAACGCAAAGATCGGGATGGGCCGCGACGTCCGGCGCTGATAGTTGCTGTAGCGGTCGAAGTTGTTCTTGTTGACGACCTGCCAAAGGCGCGCGTAGTCGGCATCCTCTGCGGTGACGCGCCGGGCACGGACCGCCAGGCGCTGCGGGCCGACGTTGATCTCGCAGTCCGGATGCTTGCGCAGGTTGTGGTACCAGCCCGGGTAGCGGTCATCCCCGCCGTTGGACGCGACGATCAGGTAGGCGTCGCCGTCGCGGGCGTAGGTCAGCGAAGTGGTGCGAGGCTGGCCGGTTTTGGCGCCGACGGTATGTAGCAGCAGGCTGGGCGGCACGCCGGGAAATTTGTGCCCGACGCGGCCATTGGTCTTCTGATACAGCGTGTCGTGCAGCCGCAACAGCGGGATACCGACCCATTGCTCGAACCGATTCAGATTGCTCATCCACTCAGTCTTACGGATTGGCGTCGATGCGGGCCAGCGCGTCGCGCAGCAACTGGCCGGTGGCTTCCCGGTCCGGATCCCGGCGCACCAGCAGGCCCTTGGCGACCGTCAGCTTGTCGCCGTTGCGCCGGGGCAGCACGTGCAAGTGAATGTGGTTGACCGTCTGAAAGGCCGCGCGGCCGTCGTTGATGCCGATGTTGGTGGCGTCGGCCAGTTCCGTCGAGCGGGCCGCGCGCGCGACACGTTGGCCGATGGTGATCATGTCGGCCAGCGTCTGCGCCGGTGTGTCGGTGAGGTCCACGGTGTGCCGTTTCGGTATCACCAGCGTGTGGCCCCGGGTGAACGGGCGGATGTCGAGGATCGCCAGATAGCCGTCGTCTTCGAAGACCCGGATGGCCGGTGCCGCACCGGCGGCGATCGCACAGAACACGCAGGACATAGCGTCACGGTAGCCGAGCCCGGACCCGATACGCTGCGGCGGTGGACGCTAGCGAGCTGGCCTTCGTCGGTGCCGCCGCACAGGCGGAACTGCTGGCCGAGGGCGAAATCACCGCACCGATGTTGCTCGAGGTCTATCTGGAACGCATCGAGCGGTTGGACAGCGAGCTGCGCGCCTACCGCGTCGTGCTCTACGACGGCGCCCGCCAACAGGCCGAGGAGGCCCAGCAGCGCCTCGACGCCGGTGAGCGCCGGCCGCTGCTCGGCGTCCCGATCGCCATCAAGGACGACGTCGACATCGCCGGCGAGGTGACGACCTACGGCAGCGGCGGGCATGGTCCGGCCGTCACGGCCGACGCCGCGGTGGTCCGCCGGTTGCGCGCGGCCGGTGCGGTCATCATCGGCAAAACCAATGTGCCCGAGCTGATGATGATGCCCTACACCGAGTCGCTGACGTTCGGCGCGACCCGTAATCCGTGGCATCCGGGCCGCACCCCGGGCGGCAGTAGCGGCGGTAGCGCTGCCGCGGTCGCGGCGGGGTTGGCGGCCCTGGCGTTGGGGTCCGACGGTGGCGGCTCCATCCGCATTCCGTCAGCCTGGTGTGGGCTGTTCGGGCTGAAGCCGCAACGGGATCGGGTTTCGTTGGAGCCGCACGACGATGCCTGGTACGGGCTGAGCGTCAACGGGCCGATCGCGCGGTCGGTGGTGGATGCCGCGCTCTTCCTCGATGCGACTACGACGCTGCCCGGAGCGGAGGGAGAGTTCGTCGCGGCGGCCCAACGCGATCCGGGGCGGCTGCGAATCGCGTTGAGCACCAAGACCCCGACACCGTTTCCCATCAAGTGCGGCAATGCTCAATTGACGGCCGTGCACCAGGCCGGCGCGCTACTGCGCGAACTCGGTCACGAGGTCGTCGTGCGCGATCCGCAGTACCCGACCGCGCAGATCTATGCCAACTTCCTGCCGCGCTATCTGCGCGGCATCAGCGACGAGGCGGACGGGCAGGCCCACCCGGAACGCCTGGAACCCCGCACCCGCAACATGGCCCGCATGGGTTCGGTCTTCTCCGATCGGCGCATGGCGGCCGTGCGTGCCGCCGAGCCCGCCGTGAGCGCCCGGATCCAATCGATCTTCGACGACGTCGACGTCGTCATCACCCCGGCCACGGCGGCCGGGCCGTCCCGCATCGGCGCCTACCAGCGCTGCGGCGCCCTGTCGACGTTGCTGTTGGTCGGTCAGCGCGTGCCGTATCTGCAGGTGTGGAACATGACCGGACAACCCGCCGCGGTCGTGCCGTGGGACTTCGACGACGACGGGTTGCCCATGGCGGTGCAACTCGTCGGCCGGCCCTACGACGAGGCGACGCTGCTGTCCCTGTCCGCGCAGATCGAGCAGGCCAGGCCGTGGGCGCATCGCCGGCCGCCGGTGTCCTGAACCGGGCCATCAACCCAACGTAATTGCCCGGCAAGCTGTTTGGTTCCATCGCCGCGCGGGCACGGCCGGTGTGCGAACCTGGACCACGTGGACGGGACGGCCGACATCGACGGGTTACTCGACGGACTGGACGGCAACGCGCGCGCCGAGCGAGCCGAACTCGTGAGGTGGCTGCTCGAGCAGGGCATCACCGCTGAGGAGATCCGCGCCACCAATCCGCCGCTGCTGTTGGCTACGCGCCATTTGATCGGCGATGACGGCACGTATGTCTCGACCCGCGAGATCAGCGAACGCCACGGCGTCGACCTCGAACTGCTGCAGCGCGTGCAGCGCGCCATCGGGCTGGTCCGGGTAGAGGACCCGGACGCCGCCGTCCACATGCGCGCCGATGGTGAGACCGCCGCGCGCGCACAGCATTTCGTCGACGCGGGGCTGGACGCCGACCAGGTGGTGCAGGTGGTGCGCACCTTGGCCGAGGGCTTGGCGAAGGCGGCCGAGGTCATGCGTTACACCGCGTTGTCGGCGATCATGCGTCCCGGACTGACCGAGCTGCAGATCGCCAGGCATCCAAGGCGCTGGTCAGCGAGATCGCGCCGCTGCTCGGCCCGATGATCCAAGACATGCTGATGCTGCAGCTGCGGCACATGATGGAAACCGAAGCGGTCAATGCCGGCGAGCGAGCCGCCGGAAAGCCACTGCCGGGAGCGCGTCAGGTCAGTGTCGCGTTCGCCGACCTGGTCGGTTTCACGAAGCTGGGTGAGCTGGTGTCGCCCGAAGAACTCGGCCAGCTCGCCAATCGGCTGGCCGATCTCGCCCGCGATTTGACCGACCCGCCGGTGCGATTCATCAAGACGATCGGGGACGCGGTGATGCTGGTCAGTCCGGACCCGGTGGCGTTGCTGGACACCGTGCTCAAGTTGGTCGAAGTCGTCGACACCGACAACGACTTCCCCCGGCTTCGCGCCGGAGTGGCCTGCGGCATGGCGGTCTGTCGAGCCGGCGACTGGTTCGGCAGTCCGGTGAACGTCGCGAGCCGGGTCACCGCGGTGGCACGACCGGGCACCGTGCTCGCAGCGGATTCGGTGTGGGAGCACGTGGGCGATGGCGCCGGCTACGGCTGGTCCTTCGCCGGCGGCCGGCGGTTCAAAGGCATCAAGGGTGAGACCAAAGTCTTCCGCGTTCGGCGCGGTGAAGGCACTTCGCAAGGGCGGCAAGCGACATAGGGCAGGCCCGGAGGACTCTGAGGGGGCGTACTGACTCCGTCAGATGCGGGTCGACGCGGCCGGCTCTCACCCCGTTCCCCGGCACTTCGATTTGGTCACTTCCGGGCCTGCTTCGCTAACAAAATACAACGCCACCAGTATGCGAGCAACGGTTTTGGCAATCCCCGGGAGCCTTGCCGATCCGGTCACCATTTCACCCACAGTGAACGGTCTTTTGTTAGGCGTGTAACGGTGTAATCATGTAATCATGACACGCCAGCACATGCATGGACGCCGGTACGGCCGCTCGGGAGGGTGGCAGCAGGCGCAGCAACCCGATGCCAGCGGCGCGGCCGAATGGTTCGCCGGACGCCTCCCGGACGAGTGGTTCGACGGTGATCCCGCCGTCATCGTCGACCGGGAGGAAATCACCGTCATCGGCAAGTTGCCCGACTCGGACGCCGCGGGAGAAGCAAGCTCCGCCCACGCCGAAGGCAGAGCCTCACGGTTCCGCGAAGAGACGCGCAGCGAGCGGATGAACATCGCTGACGAAGCGCAAGCCCGCTACGGCCGCACCGTTTCCTGGGGCGTCGACGTTCCGTCCGAAGGCGGCGTCAAGCGAATCCTGTTCACCCACATCGCCGTTCCGGTCATGACGCGGTTAAAGCAACCGGAACGCCAGGTCCTGGACACCCTCGTCGATGCCGGCGTCGCGCGTTCGCGCGCCGATGCCCTGGCCTGGTCGGTCAAGCTGGTGGGCGAGCACGCCGAGGAATGGCTGGCCAAATTGCGCGGCGCCATGTCAGCGGTCGACGACCTGCGTGCGCAAGGGCCCGATCTGCAAAGCTGACCGCCGGGTCTAGCCGGTCAGCCCTTGTTGACCTTGGCGACGATCTTGTCGGCGATCTGTGAACCCTGGTCGATGACGTGATAGCCGCACGCATTGACGTCCACGATGACATTGTTGGCCACACTCATCGCCCGCTGACACTCCCAGCCGTCGGCGCCCTCCTGGGTGTCCACCACGGTGATCTTGGGCGGACTGCCTTTGACGTCAGCAAAGCTCCACCGATAGGTCTTGCCCTTGTTGGTGACGGTGACCGTCTTGCCGGCGCAGTTCTTCCACCGGGACGCCGAGGTCTGCAGGTACGCGCGGGCCTTGTCGGCTGAGGGGAAGGCGACCGCGGCTTGATTGACCCAGTGGTCGTAGTTGTCGCCCGGTTCGGAGGACACCAGCCCACTGATGCCGGTGTAACCCGACCCGGCGTAGGCCGGAGTCTGGCTGGTGTACAGCACGCCCTGGCAGTCGGGCAAGGACACTGTGACGGTCGAGGCATCCATCGACGTAATCGGTTTGCCGGGTTGCATGTTCGACGAACCCATCACCGAGTTCACTTCCGGCGGCGACAACAGCAGCGAACTCAACCGGTCCTCGGCGATGGGCTTGGGCGGCGGCTTCGGGTCGGGCCGGGTGACCAGCCAGATACCGACCCCGCCCACGATTAGTACCAACACGATGACGACGGCCGCGACTGCCGGCCACGGGTTGCGCTTGCGGGCCGGTGGCAGCGGATGCCCTTGGCCCCAATGCGGGGGACCGCCGGGTTGCTGTGGCGGCGTACCACCCCAGCCGGGTCCCTGGTAGTACGGCGGAGCACCGATGGGTTGGCCAGGCATGGGGACGGGGCCGCTCGGCGGGGTCCACCCCGGCTGGCCACCGGGCGCGGGCGGCTGCTGCGGAATCGGCCCCGACGGCCCGGCCGGGCCGGAGCGCCCGGAACCGACCGCGCCGGCAAACGGCGGTTGCTGCACCCGCGGCGCCGGCGGCGGGGTGATCGGAGTTTGTCGCGGGGGAGGCGCCAGCGCAGTGGCCGGCAGGGTGGCGTTGGGACCATCGGTTGGGGGCTGGTTGACCGTCGCCTCCTGGCTGCGGCGCAGGATGTCGGCCGCGTGATCCTGGTCGGGATCGCTGAGCGCCTCGTGGGCGGCCAGGGCCAGATCACCGGCGCTGGCGTAGCGGTCCTCGGGCTTCTTGGCCATGGCGCGGGCGATGACGGCGTCGAAAGCTTTGGGAATGCCGGCGCGCGCCGCGCTGGGGCGCGGAATCGGGTCCATCAGGTGCGCGGTGACCAGCGTTCCAGCGCTGTCCGCGCGGTATGGCGGAGCTCCGGTCAAGCACTCGTGCAGCACGCAGCCCAACGCATAGATGTCGGCGCGGTAGGTGACTTCGTCGTTCGAAAACCGTTCTGGCGCCATGTATTTCCACGTGCCGACCGCGGTGCCCAACTGCGTCAGCTTCTCGTCGGTGGTGGCGCTGGCGATGCCGAAGTCCACCAGATACGCGAAATCCTCGCGGGTGACCAGAATGTTCTGCGGTTTGACGTCGCGGTGCATCACCCCGGCGGCGTGGGCGGCGTCCAACGCCGAGGCGATCTGGGTGACGATGGCAACCGCGCGCGGTGGCGTCAGCGGACCGAACCGCTTGAGCACGCTGTCCAGGTCGGTGCCCTCGACCAATCGCATCTCCAGGAACAGTTGGCCGTCGAATTCGCCGTAGTCGTGGATCGGTACCACGTGAGGTTCTTGCAGCCGACCGGCGATGCGAGCCTCGCGCTTCATCCGCTCCCGGAAGATCGGGTCCTTGCTGAACTCGGTGGACATCAGTTTGAGCGCCACGGTCCACTCTTTGACGGTGTGCTCGGCCTCGTAGACCTCGCCCATGCCGCCGCGACCCAGCAACCGTGTCAGGCGGTAGGGCCCGAACGTCGACCCCACGCGCGAGGTTTGCGCGTCGCTCATCGCTGATCCTCCCAATCAACCCGCAGTGCCGCCGACACTATCAACAACATTCAGCAATTCCCGCGACGTTTCGGTCGTCGCTGATGACGCCGAACCTCAGATACGCGCTTTGCGTTGCGGGTCGAGCTGGCGCAGGCGCAGCGCGATCAGCAGCATCAGAACCAGCGCCTGCACCGCACATGCCACCGCGGCCCACACCCAGCTGCTGACCTTGTAGTCCCACAACGGATCTTGTTCTCCGCCCGGGATGGTCCTGCGTAAGTCGTTGAGGTCGACGGTGGACGCGCTCATCGCAAACGCCCACCGCGACGGGGACAACCACGCCAGCTGCTCGAGCGGAATGCGGCCCCTGACCCCGAACATGCCGCCGCACAGCACGAGCTCGGCCATGACCACCAGCACCAGCAGTGGCATGCCGCGGTCGGCATTGCCGATCCAGGCCGAGATCAGCAGTCCGATGATCATCGAGACGACGGTGACCGCGACCACGGCGACGGCTATTTCGAGGGTCGGCCAGGGCACTACCACCGACTGGTCGGGAGGAGGCAGAAAGGCCGGGCCGAGGAAACCGAGGATCAGTCCCTGGCCGGTGGTCAGCACGGTGAGGACCACCAGTTTGGAAGCCAGATAAGCGCCGCCGGACAGGCCGATGCCGTGTTCGCGGCGATAGATCGCCTGTTCCTTGACGATTTCGCGGATGGATGCCGCACAGCCCATCAGGGCACCACCGATGATCAGCAGCACCAACAATTGCGAAGGTTGTGTCGACTGCTGCTCGATCGCCTTGGTCAGCGATAGCCCCGCCTTACCAGGAACCGCATGGGCGAACAGGCTGAGCAGCAGCGGCAGCACCAGCAAGAACACCGAGTATTGCCGGTCGGCGGCGATGACCGCCAGATACCGCCGGGACAAGATGGCGAATTGGGCGAATGCGCTCTGCTGTGCCACCGGTTTGGTCGCCGGTCCCGGACCTTGTTGCGCGGGACGCTCCTTCAGGCGGGCAGTGCTGGCCGCGCGCAGCGGTGAGGCGTTGAACTTTGCGGTCCAGTCGGTGGTCGTGTCATGTTCGAGAAGAATGAACAAATCGGCGAAGTCGCCGCAGTTGAGGTAACTGAGCGCCTGCTGCGGCGGACCGAAATAAGCCAACCGGCCGCCGGGAGCCAGGATGAGCAAGCGGTCGCACATGTTCAGGTGGGCGACGTTGTGGGTCACCACCACCACCGAGCGGCCGTCATCGGCCAGGGTGCGCAAGGTCTGCATCACCGACTTCTCATAGCCGGGGTCCAGCCCGGAGGTGGGTTCGTCCAAGAACAACAGCGAGGGCTTGGTCAGTAACTCGAGCGCGACGCTGGTGCGCTTGCGCTGTCCGCCGGACAAACTGTCGATGCGCTGATCGGCCTGGGTGGCTAGCCCGAGTTCGGTGAGCACTTCCTCGATGCGCTGCTTGCGTTCACTGGCCGAGACGTCCTGCGGAAAGCGCAGACGCGCAGCATAATTGAGCGCCCGGCGCACGGTCAGCGGGGCATGCAGGATGTCGTCCTGCGGCACGAACCCGATCCGGTGCCGCAACTCGGCGTAGTTGTCGTAGAGGTCGCGGTCGTCGTAGCGCACGGTGCCGCTGCCGGCCGGCCGGAAGCCGGTCAACGCGCCTAGCAGGGTCGACTTGCCCGCACCGCTGGGGCCCACCACTGCCAACAAACTGCGTTGCGGCAGAACGAAACTCACGTCGGAGAGCAGCACGCGGCCGGTTTTCGAGACCACCCGCAGGTTGGCCGCCTCGTAGGACACATCGCCGGTGTCGACGTATTCGACGAGCCGGTCGCCGGACAGGTGCAGCAGTTGGTGGCCGATGCCGACAATGTCGTGCGGTCCGATGACCGCCCGGCTGATCCGGTTGCCGTTGACATAGGTGCCGTTGGCGCTGTGGTTGTCGACGAGTTCCCACTGGTCGTCCCGGCGCCGCAGGATGGCGTGCCGGCGCGACACCAGCAGGTCGTTGAGCACCACATGGTTGTCGGGTGCGCGACCGATCATGACCACCACCTGGTCGATGGCGTGCACCGCCGACGGCGAGCGCGAGGCCGTCGTCTCGACCTGCCCGTCGGGTGAGGGCGCCGGTGTCACCGAGTCGCCGACCGGGATTATCTCGACCACCTGCCCCGACGACACCGAACCCAGCAGCACCTGGATCGGACCGCGGATGGGTAGACGCTCCACCCGCTGGCCGTCGACGAACATGCCGTTGCTGCTGCGATTGACCAGCGTCCACCCGTCCGGGGACGGCTCGAGCACCGCGTGGTTGCGCGACACTCTCGGGTTGTCCAGACAGGTGTCGGATTGGCTGGCCCGGCCGATGGTCCAAGCGCGGTTGGCGGTGGGGCGCCAGGACCGGCCGTCAGCGCGCAACTCCAGCCGCACCGGATCGGTCGGGTCGTCGGTGCTCACGAATGCTTAGCCCACCATTTATAGAGCTGATCGAGGGTCGGTCCCTGTGGGCTTCCTGCGACCAGGGCGTACACCAGCGTCTGCTCGTTGCTCCACATCACTTGCGGCTCATCGCCTTTGTAGGTTCCGCACGCAAGCTGGCCCAGAACCGTGTTCGGATCTTGGGTGTGCCACCAGGTACCCGGTGACGCCTTCCCGCCCGGGCAGCCGGCGAGGGTGAAGGTGCCGGTGAAGTTCGCGAACGCCTTTTTCAGCGCCGGCACATCGGCGTACAAGCCGTAGGCCGAAACGCGGGGACCGTTGACCTCGGTGTTCTGCCCGCAGGAGATCGAGGTCAGCGCGCCGGGCATGGTGCGGGTGTCGGGTTTGCAGCTGCCGGCGGGGTAGCCCGACGGCACCATGCTCAGCAGCCGAGCTTGGGCGGCCGACGCGGCCGACGTGGGCAGCGTCGTGGTCGTGGTGGTGGTCGACCTGGTCGTCGGTCTCGTCGTCGTGGTGGTGCTCTTGCGACCGCTCGCGGTGGTGCTGCCGTCGTCCTTGGTGACCGCCCAGATTCCGATCGCTCCGAGGATGAGCACCAGCACCAGCGCGGCAACGACGGTGACGATCAGCCATGGGTTCCGCGATCGCGGCGGTGGGGTAAAGCCCTGGTTCCAGGCCGGTGGCCCGCCGAAGTGCGGTGGTGACGGCGGGCCGGACGGCACACCGGGATAGCCCGGTGGCGAGGACACCGGTCCAGACCGAAAGGGTGGTGCCGCGCTTGGTGGGGTGCCCTGCGGGGGGCGCGGGTGTTGCAGGGTGGCCGGTTCGGCGGGCGGGGGCGGCAGGACGGCTTCTTGACTGCGCCGCAGGATCTTCGCGGCCTGGTTGCGGTCCGGATCGCTGAGTGCCTGATGCGCCGCGCGCGCCAGGTCCCCGGCGCTGGCATAGCGATCCGCGGGGCGTTTGGCCATCCCGCGCGCAACCACCTCATCCAATCCGGTGGGGATCCCCGAGCGGGCGCTGCTAGGCCGCGGGATGGGATTCATCATATGCGCGCTGATTAGGACGCCCGCGCTTTCCGACGGATATGGCGGGGATCCGGTCAAGCACTCGTACAAAACGCAGGCCAACGAGTAGATGTCAGCCCGGAAGGTCACCTCGTCGTTCGAAAACCGTTCGGGCGCCATGTATTTCCAGGTGCCGACCGCGGTGCCCAGCTGGGTCAGTCTTTCATCGGCGGTGGCGCTGGCGATGCCGAAATCGACCAGGTAAGCGAAGTCGTCGCGGGTGACGAGAATGTTGGGAGGTTTGACGTCGCGATGCATCACGCCGGCGGCGTGTGCGGCGTCCAGCGCCGACGCGATCTGGCTGAGGATTGCCACCGCGCGCGGCGCGCTCAGCGGACCGGATCGCTTGAGCGTGTTGTCCAGGTCGGTGCCCTCGACCAGGCGCATCTCCAAGAACATCTGTCCGTCGATTTCGCCGTAGTCGTGGATGGGCACCACATGCGGTTCTTGCAGCCGACCGGCGATGCGGGCCTCGCGCTTCATCCGTTCCCGGAATACCGGGTCGTTGCTGAACTCTCGGGACATCAGTTTGACCGCGACCGTCCAGCCCTTGACGGTGTGTTCGGCCTCGTAGACCTCGCCCATGCCGCCGCGGCCCAGCGGTCGCTTGAGGAGATATGGGCCGAACATCGACCCCACCCGCGAGTCGCGTGCCTCGCTCACCGCTAACCCTCCCCAGATAGCCGCATCACCAACGGTTGGCCATCCGCATCGCCGGGATCGGCACCGTCTGGCACGGTCTCAATTGCCGAGCGTGCCAAGTGATTTCACTGTGTGTGACGCCGCGAGATCAGCCGTACTTACCCCACCAGGTGTGCAGGTCTTCCAAGGTGACGGGGTCACCGAAGGTGTCGCTGAGCGTCAGCTTGGTCTCGTTGCTCCAGATCACGTTCGGGTGACCTTTGTATGTGCCGCAGGCGAGTTGGCCGACGGTGACGGTGGGTTGTTTGTCGTAGTGCCAGCCCTGCGGGGATTTTCCGCTGCCCGGACAGTCCAGCAGGTCGACGGCGGCGATGTCGTCCTTGAAGGCTTGCCGCAACGTGTCGACGTCGGGGAACAGTCCGTACACCGCACGGGTCGGGCCGCCCTGATTCGTGTTCTGCCCGCAGTCCAGCATCGCCAACGCACCGGTCCAGACGCTGTCGGGTTTGGGGGTGGTGGGTTTGCAGGTGCCGGCGGGGTAGCCCGCCGGCAGGCTGCTGAGCAGGCGGCTCTGCGGGTCACCGGCAGGAGTCGTGGAGGACGGCGTGCTGGATGTGGTCGAACTCGGCGTGGGCACCGGGGTGGTGGTGTCCTTGCCGTCGTTGTCGCCACCGCCGCCTTTGGTGGCCAGCCAGATGCCGATGCCGGCGGCGACCAGCACGATGACCAGCGCCGCCGCGCCGGCCACGATGGGCCAGGGGTTGCGCTTGGGAGCGGGTTGGTTGCCCTGGTTCCACCCGGGCGGGCCGCCCGGCGGCGGGCCACCCCAGCCGCTGCCTTGATAGAACTGCGGGGTCTGCGTCGGCTGACTCGGTACGGGGCCGCTGGCCCACGCCGGCTGACCCGCCGGTGCCTGACGCTGGAGCGGACCGGAACTGAGCGGGTCGCCGCCGTAACCCGGTTGCGGAGGTGATGGCCCGGCAGGGGGCGGGGTGCCGCCTGAATGGGCCAGTTGCGGCGGGGCGGCCACAGCGGTTCCGGGCAGGGTGGATTCCTGGCTGCGGCGCAGGATGTCCTCGGCGTGATCCTGGTCCGGGTCGCTGAGCGCTTTATGGGCGGCCCGCGCGAAGTCGCCGGCGCTGGCGAAGCGCTCTTCGGGTTTCTTCGCCATGCCCCGAGCGATGACCCCGTCGAACGCCTTGGGGATGCCCGCCCGGGCCGCGCTGACTTGTGGGACGGGGTCCATCAGGTGCGCGGTGACCAACGTCGTTGCGCTGTCGGCGCGGAAGGGCGGGCTGCCGGTCAGGCACTCGTACAGCACGCAGGCCAACGCGTAGATGTCGGCCCGGTAGGTCACCTCGTCGTTCGAAAAGCGTTCGGGCGCCATGTATTTCCACGTTCCGACCGCAGTGCCCAATTGGGTCAGCTTCTCGTCGGTGGTGGCGCTGGCGATCCCGAAGTCCACCAGGTACGCGAAGTCGTCGCGGGTGACCAGGACGTTGGGTGGCTTGACGTCGCGGTGCATGACGCCGGCGGCGTGTGCGGCGTCCAACGCCGACGCGATCTGGGTGATGATGGCGACCGCGCGGGGCGGGGTGAGCGGGCCGTACCGCTTGAGGACGCTGTCGAGGTCGGTGCCCTCGACCAGGCGCATCTCGAGGTACATCTGTCCGTCGATTTCGCCGTAGTCGTGGATCGGCACCACGTGCGGCTCCTGCAGGCGGCCAGCAATGCGCGCCTCGCGCTTCATCCGCTCCCGAAACACCGGGTCCTTGCTGAACTCCGCGGTCATCAGCTTGACCGCGACGGTCCACTCCTTGACGGTGTGTTCGGCCTCGTAGACCTCGCCCATCCCGCCGCGACCCAGGAGCCGTTTGAGGTGGTAAGGGCCAAACATCGACCCCACTCGCGAGTCCGGCCCCTCACTCATCGTTGACCCTCCTCATACCAACCCGAATCCGCCGACACTATCAATCGCCGCAAACTATCGCATCGAAGGCAACGACCGGGTCCAGCAACCATGACCGTAACCGTGACGGTAAGCGCTTGCCAATATGGCCGCACCATATTCGCCGGATCCGGTCCCGCACAGCAACCGACTGAGTCGACCGCGCGCCGTCGGCTGAGCAGTACCGCAGCCGCACCGTCGGGTGGCTGAATTGCGGTGCGTCGCTTGGGTGCCGGATCAGCCTTGCGCCTCGGCGGTGATCCGAAAAGTGAATTCGTGGTCACAGATGCGGATATGGTCGCCGTCGTTGAGGGTGGCCGCCGCGCGGATGCGCTGATGCTGCACATGGACACCGTTGGAAGAGCGGAGGTCGTTGATGATGTAGTTGGTCCCGGTGTCGACGATGACGGCGTGGTGGCGGCTGACGTTGGGGCTGTCCAGGACGATGTCGTTGTCACTGAGGCGCCCGATGCGCGTCGACGCCTGCGCCAGCGCGTAGCCCCTGCCGGTGGCGATGTCATGCAGGTAGGCGACGACCTTCTGGCCGGGCGCCATGGTGCGCAGGTCTAGTGCGGTGACCGTTCCGACGGCGGTGACTTTCGCGTTGTGCTTGGCATCCAACGGTTCCTGCCGCAAGATCCGTTCGTTCAGAGTGCGCAACGTGGGGCCGGGATCGATGCCCAGGTCTTCGGCCAGCGTGGTCTTGACGCGCCGATAGGCGTTCAACGCGTCGGACTGGCGGTCGGTGAGGTAGTAGGCGGTGATCAACTGCGCCCACAACGGTTCGCGGTAGGGGTGCTCGACGGTCAGCGCTTCTAGTTCGGTGATGACGCCGGACGCTCGTCCGCAGGCGATCTCGGCTTCGGCTTTGGCGGTGTGGACCAGGATCTTGTCCTCGACGAGGGCGGTGGCGAAAGAGTTGACGAATTGAAAATCGCGCAGATCATCCAGTACCGGGCCGCGCCATTCCCGCAGCGCTGCCGACAGGTGCCTGCTGGCTTCGTCGAACCGGCCGGCGGCGGCCGCGTGCGTGCCCGCATTCTTGGCCGCGATGAACCGGCCGAGGTCGCACGTTTCGTCGGCGATGCTGAGCCGGTATCCCGGCGGCGCGGCAGCCAGCACGACGCGGGGGTCAATTCCCCCGCCGCCGAGCAGCTTACGGAGATTGGACACGTAGGAGTGGATGCTGGCTCGTGCGCCCGCCGGCGGCCATTCCTCCCATAGCGCGGTGATGAGCGCATCGACCCCGACCGGTCGATTGCGGTTGATGACCAGCATGGCCAGCACCGCCCGCTGTTTGGGGGTGCCCAGGGGCACGAAGTGTCCGTCGATGGTCATTTCCAGCGGTCCGAGCAGTCCGAATTGCAGACGTTTGTCCACCATCGCGCTACTAGACATTCGGGTCCTCCGCGGCGTCGGGTGCCCAGGTGCCAGCAAAGCGTCGGCTTTGGTGCCCTGTGGTCTTTGCCATTGTCGATCATTGTGGGGGCAACCGCGCGAATTGGGTAGCAACCGTGCGGGCGGGCGTCAGTTGACGCGACTCTCAGTTGCACGCCCAGGTGTCGATGTAACCGCCACTGAGCTTGCTCAACGCGTCCTTCATGGCGGCGCTCAGGTCGGCGCCGGTGCCGCCCTTGTAGTCGTGATCTTTGGCCGCGACGGCGCCACACGCGGTGAAGGTGGTCAGCACTTTGCAGTCGGAGTACCCGCACGACTTGACGGCAGTTGCTTCGGCGGCCGCCCGGGTCGGGTAGGCGTAGGACCGGCCCCAGGATCCGTTGCCCGAGTAGGCGATTGCGCCATAGTTGTCCGCGGCATGGGCCGCGGGAGCCGGCGCGACGGCAAGCACGGTGACGCAGGCCAGGCGGGCGACGGACATCGCCAAGCGCCGGCGGGTCGTCATCGTCGTCATTGGTAAGTCCTTTCCGTGTGCCAGCTAGACCGGTTTGGTGGCGGTGACCTGCTTGCCCCAATCGGACATCGTCAGCGTCACCGAAGTGTCTGCGCTGGGGACGATCTGGATCTGGACAAGGTGCGAGGAACCGTCCGAAGCGGTCCATATGGTGGTGGGCACCGTGGTGACGCTCTGGTCGGTCAGGCGCGAACCGGCGAGCGTCGCAATGTCGTCAGCGGACGAGTCTCCGGTGATCTTGGTGGTGGCGACGCCGTTCACCTGCTGGCTGCCCGCCACGGATCCGTTCTTGAGGTTGGTGAGCAGGTTGGCCAGTCCCTTGTTGGGGTCGAGCAGGACGGACACGTTGTAAATGGAGGCGCCGTTGCCGAAGTCGGTGTAGGAGCCGGGTTGTCCGAGATCGGAGTAGAGATGGCCGTCGACGAAGACGAATTTCGCGTCCTCGCTCTTGCTGCCGACGAGCACCGTCGCGACGCCGGTGGCAACGGTCTGCGGTGTGCTGGAGATGTCGCCGTCGAGTTTGGTCACCCGAAGGTTGGCGACGTCGCCCTGCACAGTGAGGCTGACGTGCATTCCGGTGACCTTGCGCATGACGTCGGCGGCCTGCTTGAGCAACGTCGCCGCCTCGCCGCTGGTGGCGCTGGTGGTGGCGCCGGACGACTTGGTGGCCGTCGGCCCGGGGGTGCCGCAACCGCCGACGGCGACAACCACAGCAAAGGCGGCGGCCAGGCTGGTGAGGAGGGTTCGAAGCTTCATCGACATCTCCTTAGGTTGGTCGACGAATCCCGAGCTTAGTGAGCCCTCCGGTGTCGATCGGGGGCACTCCGCGACGCAATGCGGGGATCCCGATATCGGGATCCCCGCACGCTTGGTGGGATGGTCAGGTCAGCTGGCTGGCGTACTCCGGGCAGTACGCGTTGGTCGCGTTGACCACCAGGTAGGCGGCCTGCTTGGAGGTCAGATCGGTCTGGTTGAGCACCTCCGTGGCGACCTGGGTTCCGGACTTGCCGCTGGCCAATTCGCTGCAGACGTGGCGGCCATCGCGGGCGGCGGCCTCGGTTGAGGAGAACGTGACGCCGACGGCCTTCATCCGGGCGATGAACGCGTCGTCGGTGGTGCTGGCCCCAGCAGAACCGGCGGACGCGACGGCAAGGCCGATGGCGGCCGCGCCGAGTGCGGTGGTGATGGTTGCGGTGATGCGGGGAGAGAACATTGCCCTGATCCTTTGTTTTGTCGCTTGTCGGTGGACAAGCTCAGGTTCGGGCGGTTCCCTTGAACGATCCTTGAAGGATTCTTGGTGCCTGGTCCGGCGCGCTAGGCACGGGTCATCTCGTAGTAGGCGCCGCGACGGGCCAGCAGCTCGGTGTGGCTGCCCTGCTCGACGATTCTGCCGGCCTGCACCACCAGGATGCGGTCGGCCTCGTGGATTGTTGAAAGCCGGTGCGCGATAATGAAACTCGTCCGGTCCCGGCGCAATTCGCACATCGCACGCTGAATCAGTGCCTCGGTGCGGGTGTCGACCGAACTGGTGGCTTCATCGAGGATCAGCAACTGCGGGCGAGCCAGGAATGCCCGCGCGATCGTGATGAGTTGCTTCTCCCCGGCGCTGACGTTGCCGCCGTCGCCGCTGATCCGCGTCTGATACCCGGCGGGCAGGCTGTGCACGAATCGGTCGACATAGGCGGCCTTGGCGGCTTGCACGATCTCGTCGTGACTGGCGTCGGGTCGTCCGTAGGCGATGTTCTCTTCGATGGTGCCGTCGAACAGCCAAGTGTCTTGCAGCACCATGCCGATTCGGGAGCGCACCGCGTGTCTGCTCAGCGATGCGATATCGACGCCGTCGAGCAGGATGCGGCCGGAGTCGACGTCGTAGAACCGCATGAGCAGATTGACCAGCGTCGTCTTTCCCGCGCCGGTCGGGCCCACGATCGCCACCGTGCTGCCCGGTTCGGCCACCAGGGACAGGTCATGGATGACCGGGTGGTCGCGGTGATATCCGAAAGTCACGTGCACGAACTCGACGCGCCCGGCAGTCTCTCGGTCTTGCTGTGGAGCCGGCGGGGGGTCCGGTGACTCTTCGGGCTCGTCGAGCAGATCGAAGACCCGCTCGGCACTGGCCACTCCGGACTGCAAGGTGTTGTACATCCCGGCGACCTGACCCAGCGGCGTATTGAACTGGCGAACGTACTGGATGAACGCCTGGATGCTGCCGAGGGTGATCTGCCCGGTGGCCACTTGCAGTCCGCCCAGCACGGCCACCGCGACGTAGCCGAGGTTGCCGATGAACGACGTCGCCGGCGCCACCAGGCCGGAGAAGAACTGCGCGCCGAAGCTGGCGTGGTAGACGTCGTCGTTGAGTTCGCGGAACTGATCTCGCGCGGCCGCCTGGTGGCCGAAAGTCTTGACCACGGTGAAACCGCTGTACGTCTCTTCGATGTGGGCGTTGAGCCGACCGGTGCTGGCCCAGTGCGCGGCGAACAGCGGCTGGGAGCGGCGCGTGATCGCGCGCGTCACCAGCAGCGACAGCGGCACCGTCAGCACGGTGATCAGGGCGAGCAGCGGCGAGATCCACAGCATCATGGCCAGTACGGAGAACACGGTGAGAACCGCGGTGACGAGTTGGCTGATCGTCATCGACAGCGACGACTGCATGTTGTCGATGTCATTGGTGACCCGGCTGAGCAGCTCACCGCGTTGGCGCCGGTCGAACGACGACAGCGGAAGCCGGTGCAGCTTGTCCTCGACGTCGGCACGCAGCGCGGTGATGGTTCTCTGCACGGTGAGGTTGAGTAGCCGCGCCTGCGCCCAAATAAGACCTGCCGCAACGACATACAGCAGCAGCGCCAGAGCCAGCGTCCGCAGCACCCCGTCGAAGTCCACACCGCGGCCGGGCACCACATTCATCCCGGACAACAAGTCGGCGAAGGCGTTGTCGCCGCGGGCGCGAGCGGCCGCGACGGCTTGTGCCTTGGTGATGCCGGCCGGTAATTGACGGCCGACCACGCCGTTGAACAACAGGTCGGTGGCGTGGCCGAGTATCCGCGGCACGACCACCCCGATCGCGGTGCCGGTGACGCCGAGGGTGATGACGGCCAAGCTCAACCGGCGTTGCGGCGCAAGCCGTTTGACGAGCCTGGCCGCCGAACCCCGGAAATCGCGTGACCGCATGTGCGGCGGCGCCGGAGCCGCCCCGCGGGCCCGGGCGTTCATGGGGGCGCTCACCGGGCGCCTCCGACGCCTACGCCCACCGATTGTGAGGCGGCGAACTCGGCGTAGGTCGGGCACTCGGCGAGCAGCGTTTCGTGAGTGCCCGCACCGACGAGTTCGCCGTTGTCGACGACGATCACCTGATCGGCTTGCGCGGCGGTCGAAACACGTTGCGTGACAACCACGACGGTGGCGTCCCTGGCGACAGCGCGCAACGAGGCGCGCACCCGGGCGTCGGTGTGCACATCCAGCGCCGAGAACGCGTCGTCGAACAGATAGATGGGCGGCCGCCGGATGACGGCGCGGGCGATCGCCAGGCGCTGGCGCTGGCCGCCGGAGACGTTGACGCCGCCCTGGGCAATGCGCATCTGCAACCCGTGGGCCCGCACGAAGTCGTCGGCCGCAGCCACCGCCAACGCTTCCCACATCTCCTCGTCGGTGGCGTCGGGCTTGCCGTAGCGCAGGTTGTCGGCCACAGTGCCGGAGAACAAGAAGCCGCGCTGGGGGATGAGCCCGATCGCCGACCACAGCCGCTCGGTGTGGTAGTCACGGACGTCGATGCCGTCGATCAGGACGGCGCCGTCGGTGGCGTCGTAGAGGCGGCAGATCAGTGACACCAGTGTCGACTTGCCCGAGCCGGTGCTGCCCACGACCGCCGTTGTGGTGCCCGGTCGCGCAGTGAAGGAAATGTTCTGTAGCACCGGGGAATCGGCGCCGGGATAGGTGAACGTCACCGCGTGCAACTCGATGACGCCGTTGAGTCCGCCGGGGGGAAATCTTGGTTCGGCCGGGCTGGTGACCGCGGCGGGCGTGTGCAGCACTTCGGTGATGCGGTCGGCGCAGACGGAGGCGCGGGGCAGCACCACCAGCGTCATGGTCGCCATCAGCACCGCCATCAGGATCTGGGCGAAGTAGGACAGGAAGGCGATCAACGAGCCCACCTGCATCTGGCCGCGATCGATGCGCAGCCCGCCGAACCAGATCAGCGCCACGCTGGAGACGTTGATGGTCAGGGTGGTCACCGGCAGCATCAGCGCTTGCCAGTTGCCGGCGGCCAGGGCGGTGTTCGACAGCGCGGTGTTGGCGTTGGCGAACTTCTCCTGCTCGAACCGTTCCCGGGTGAAGGCGCGGACCACGCGGACACCGGAGAGTTGGTCGCGCAGCACCCGGTTGATGCCGTCGATCAGCCGCTGCATGTTGCGGAACAGGGGCAGCATGTGCGACATGACCCAGTAGTTGGCCAAGCCCATGACGGGCACGCTGACCAGCAGCAGCCAGGTGAGCGCCGCTTCTTGGTGGATGGCCATGACGACCCCGCCGACGCACATGATGGGCGCGGTGACCAAGACCGTGGCCGTCGTCTGCACCAGGAACACGATCTGGCGGACGTCGTTGGTGGTCCGGGTCAGCAAGGTCGGCGCGCCGAAGCGGGCGGTCTCCTGTTCGGAGAAGGTGATGACGTGTTCGAACATGGCGGCGCGCAGGTCGCGGCCGAAGCCGGTGCCGGTGCGCGCGCCGAAGTAGGTGGCGCCCACGGCGCAGAGCACCTGTAGTCCGGTGACCGCGAGCATCAGCACACCCAGGCGGGTGATGGTCTGGGTGTCGCCCTTGGCGACGCCTTGGTCGATGATCGCCGCGTTGACCGTGGGCAGGTAGAGCGACGCCAAGGTACTGATGAGCTGCAGCACCAACAGCACCGCGACCAGCCATCGGTATGGCCGGATGTACTGGCGCAGCAGGGCCAGGAGCATTGGGTAACTGTCGCACACCGCGGCCGGGTCAGTCGCCGGTAGCTCGGCAGGCGCGCCGGGTAGGTCCGCATGCCTGAAATGCCTGCTCAGGTGGCGTGTCGGTGGTTGAGGGGGAAGGCTGCCGCTACAGTGCATCGTGTGACCAGCAATGGAAGAGGTAGCGGTGCGGCGTAGTGTGACGACGCTGGCTGTGGCGGTGTCGGCGTTGGTGGCGTTCAGCCCGGCCGTCGCAGGGTGCTCCAATTCCGGCGACAACAAGCCCGGGGCGACTGCTTCGTCGACGGCTGGCGGCTCAGAGGGCCGGCACGGGCCGATGTTCCCGCAGTGCGGTGGTGTCAGCGACGAGACGGTCACGCAGCTGACCAGGATCACCGGGCTGATCAATACGGCCAAGAACTCGGTCGGTTGCCAGTGGCTGGCCGGCGGGGGCATCTTGGGCCCGCACTTCTCCTTCTCTTGGTATCGCGGCAGTCCGATAGGCCGCGAACGTAAGACCGAGGAGCTGTCGCGGGCGAGTGTCGAGGACATCAACATCAACGGTCATGGTGGTTTCATCGCCGTCGGCAACGAGCCCACCTTGGGTGATTCGCTGTGTGAGGTCGGGATTCAGTTGCAGGACGACTTCATTGAATGGTCGATCAGCTTCAGTCAGAAGCCGTTCCCGCCGCCGTGCGATATCGCCAAAGAATTGGCCCGTCAATCGATTGCGAATTCAAAATGAGGCGCGAAACAGGGCGGCCCGTTCTGGTCGCGATCGCCGCATTGATGGCAGTGCTGGTGATGTTGACCGGTTGTTCGAGGTCGGTTTCCGGCACCGCGGTCAAGGCCGGTGGGGGCGGTGTCCCGCGCAATGACAATTCCGAGAAGCAGTATCCCAACCTGCTCAAGGAATGTGAGGTGTTGACCACCGACGTGCTGGCCAAGACCGTCGGCGCCGACCCGCAGGACATTCAAAGCACCTTCGTCGGCGCGATTTGCCGGTGGCAAGCGGCGAACCCGGCCGGTCTGATCGACATCAGCCGGTTCTGGTTCGAACAGGGCAGCCTCGGCAACGAGCGCAAGGTGGCTGAGAACCTGAAGTATCAGGTGGAGAACCGCCAGATTCAGGGCATCGACTCGATCGTGATGCGGCCGAACGATCCCAACGGGTCCTGCGGCGTCGCCAGCGATGCGGCGGGCGTGGTCGGCTGGTGGGTCAACCCTCAGGCGCCCGGTATCGACGCGTGTGGGCAGGCGATCAAGTTGATGGAATTGACGCTGGCCACCAACGCCTAGCGCGGCACGTGAAAGTCGATGAGCGCCGCACCGTCGGGCTCAACGTCTTGCCAGCGCCCCGGCACGCGTAACACCGCAAGGCCCGATGTCGGGAACTTCTGCGATATCCGTTCTGCCGCTTCCAGGTTCGACCCGTCGCGGCCGCACAGGATGAGCGCCAGGGAGGATGTGGTCGGCTCGTGTCCGACGACGAGCAATGTTGACACGTCGTCGGCGACTTGGTTGATCTCTTCGATCACGAGACCAGGGGTCGCGCCGTAGAGTCGGTCGGTATAGCGCACCGGAGCCTGAATGCCGGTGCGCGCCAGCGTCTCCCGGGTGCGGGTGGCGGTGGAGCACAGCACGCCGTCGATCGGCGGCAGGTTGACGCGCAGCCACTCGCCGGCCAGGCCGGCCTCCCGGATCCCTCGCCCTGCCAACGGTCGGGCATGGTCCCCAACGCCGTCCGGGTATGCCGACTTGGCATGCCTCATCAGCACGAGAGTCCGGTGCTCTTCCATCGGCCCCACGTTAATCCACGGTGCAACCGCGGCCGTTATGTCGCATCCTCATCGTCGTCTCCGTCCATCAAGAGTTTCTCGGGGTGGCGCCTCTCTGTGTCAATGGTGTGGTGGTTCGGTTATATGGTGGTTGTTAGCTGGCCCGGTTGAGTGACTTAGTCCGAAGCGTCGGTGTTGGGGTTTTAGCCGGCCGCGCGGGACTTCTGAGCCGCCCCCATGTGTCCCGCCGGGTCAGCCCTGAATCTGGGAGCTTCGCGCTGTAATTGGCGGTAGACAACGTCAGATAGGCGCCGTTTGAGGCAGCGCATGGCTTCTTTGCGGCTTTTTCCTTCCGAACGTTTGCGCAGGTAGTAGGTCTTGCCTGGGGATGGGCGCCGGATCTGGGTCAACGCCATGACGTGCAGGCAGTAGTTGAGCTGGCGGTCGCCTGCCCGGGATAGCCGGTGGCGGACCACATCGCCGGAGGAGGCTTCGATGGGAGCGGTGCCGGTGTAGCTGGCGAAGGCGGCCGCCGAGCGGAAACGGGTAATGTCTCCAACCCGCGCGAGGATTTTGCCTGCGGTGAGGGCTCCGATGCCTGCTAGTTGAGTCAGGTTGGTGCCGGTGGCGGTGACTGCGCCATCAATGTCATTGGTGGCTTTGGTGATCCGGCGATCGAGCTGACGCACCTCGCTGATCAGATCGAGCGCCAGGTTACGCAACGCTTTCGAGGCGGGGTGGCGAGGTCGAGCAGCGCGCAGGAGTCCAGCAGCCTGGTCTGCGGTCAGGTTGCGCCCGGCGCCGGCGAGAACCAGCTTTGTCAGTACGACGTGGAGTCGGTTGATGGTCTGAGTGCGAACCTTGACCAGGTCATCGCGATGCTCGACGATCGCACGCAGTGCCGTGGTCTCCGCGGTGTTCTGGGCGCTGTTGAGCGCGTGCGATGTGAGCGCCGCGATACCCACTGATAGTGCGTCGGCATTGTCATTTTTGCGGCCGTGGCCGCTCGACAGCAGCCGGACCCGTGCAGCGAGCTTGGCTGGCACGTCAAGGACCTCGATGCCCTCTGCGTGCAGCCGCGTGGTCAGCGGCGCCCCGAGACCAGGGGCTCCTTCGATAGCCCAGTCTGCGTGGGGCCATCGACGAGCAAAACGCCGCAGCGTCCGGTAACCATCGCGGCTAACTGGGACGCGAATGGTGGCCAAAGGAACCAAAGCGGCATCGACAGCGGCAGCGGTCCATGACCCCTTGTGAGGATCAACGGCAATCACTACCCGGCGGAGGTGAGTATTTGTCGTCACCGAAAGAGCACCAACCCTTCTTCATGAACTCAATTTGGAAGCAAGGAGGGCACACCAACTTTCGGCTACGCAGGCCTCTCTTCAGCCACTCCTTGCCTGAGGCGGTGGTGACCGGCCGGCAAGCCACCCCGGAGTCAGCCAGCAGGCGACAGTGGAAGGTCGAGCCTTGACCGGTCATCACCTAGGAATCATGGCTGCAGACCTGATTCCCTGCACGCATTAGACAAGTTGGTGGTAGGTGTTGGTGCGGGGTTGGCCGTGGTCCAGGTGTGGTGGGGGGATCCATTCGGTGTCGCCTTGGGTGTTGGTGCGGGTGGTGTAGCCCTGTTCGGCGAGGGGGTGGTGGCCGCCGCAGGCCAGGGTGAGTTGGTTGATGTCGGTGGTGCGGGTCTGGGCGTAGGGGATGACGTGGTGGACTTCGCAGTAGTAGCCGGTGACGTCGCAGCCGGGTGCGGTGCAGCCGCGGTCTTTGGCGTACAGCACGATGCGCTGGGCGGGGGAGGCTAGGCGTTTGGTGTGATACAGCGCCAGGGCGTTGCCGCGGTCGAAGATGGCCAGGTAGTGATGGGCGTGGCGGGACATCCGGATGACGTCGGACATGGGCAGCAGGGTGCCCCCGCCGGTCAAGCCTTTGCCCGCGGCGGCTTCGAGGTCTTTCAGGGTGGTGGTGACGATGATGGAGGCGGGTAGGCCGTTGTGCTGGCCGAGCTCACCGCTGCACAGCAGCGCCCGGCACGCCGCCAGCATCCCGTCGTGGTTGCGTTGGGCGGCCGAGCGCAGATCGTGGCGGACCGCGTCTTCCGACGGCGTCCCCCCGACACACGGGGTGTCGTCGTCGGGGTTGCACATGCCCGGTGCGGCCAGCTTGGCCAGTACCGCTTCTAGGGTGGCGCGGGCTTCGGGGGTCAGGTAGCCGGTCAGCCGCGACATGCCGTCGACGTCCTGCTTACCTAGGCTCAGCCCGCGCCGGCGGGCGCGGTCGTCGTCGGTGTAATTCCCGTCGGGATGTAGGCAGTCCATCAACCGCTCGGCGAGTTTGGCCAACTGGTCTGGCCGATACTGGGCCGCCAACTTCGCGAGATGTTCTTCGGCTTTCTCCTGGGTCTCGATGTCCACGTGGGCGGGCAGGTGTTTGACGAAGTCGCGGATGACCCGCACGTGTCCGTCGCCGATGTGGCCGGCGCGTTGGGCTTGGGCGGTGGCGCTGAGGTAGGGCGCCAGGGTTTGTCCGGTCAGGGTGTGGCGCTCGCCGAGGTCGGCGGCTTCTGCCAGGCGGCGGTTGGCTTCGGCGCGGGTGAGGTGCAGTCGGTTGGCCAAGACCGAGGGCAGTCGGCCGCCCAGCTGGGCTGGATCGGCTTGTTCGGCAAGCAGATTGAGCACCGCGTGCTGTGCTGCGGGCAGTCGGCGCGCGACTCGCTCCAGGCGCAGCGCCACCCGCATCAACTCCGGAATCGTCAGCTCCGCACACGACAGGTCCAGCAGGTCGTCGGTGACAGCATCGAGCCGGTCCAGCACCCCGACCACACTCTCCCGATCCGAACGCATGTTCGAACCATACGTCGCACCACCGACAAAATACGCCGCCTTGAGGCCAGAGTGATCGCTGTTTCAAAGGTGACTTAAGGGATTGTCCCACTCGTAGACGTGCCGGGTCAGGTCCCCGGAGTTGTCGGTGCCCCCTTTTATGCTCGCGTTGCCTTGAAAGACACGACGTTTCGGAAAGGGGGTCACCGGCGTGAAATTCCTGCATACCGCCGATTGGCAACTGGGCATGACCCGACACTTCCTTGCCGGTGACGCCCAGCCTCGCTATTCGGCGGCTCGCCGTGACGCAGTCGCAGCGTTGGGAGCGGTGGCAGCAGAGGTGGGCGCGGAATTCGTCGTCGTCTCGGGCGACGTGTTCGAGCACAACCAGCTCGCGCCGCAGGTCATCGGTCAGTCGCTAGAAGCCATGCGCGCCATCGGCATACCGGTATATCTGTTGCCCGGCAACCATGACCCGCTGGACGCTTCGTCGGTCTACACCTGCCCTTTGTTCACAGCCGAGCGCCCCGACAACGTTGTGGTGCTCGACCGCGCCGGCATACACGAGGTTCGGCCGGGACTGGAAATCGTCGCGGCGCCGTGGCGGTCCAAGGCGCCCACCGCCGATCTGGTCGCCGAAGTATTGAAAGACCTGGGCGCAGACGATGTCACTCGAGTGCTCGTCGCGCACGGTGGCGTCGATGTGCTCGACCCAGACCCGGACAAGCCGTCGCTCATCGGCCTGGCATCCGTCGACGCGGCCATAGCAGCCGGTGCGATTCACTATGTAGCGCTAGGAGATAAGCACTCACTCACCCAGGTCGGAAACAGCGGCCGCATCTGGTATGCCGGCTCGCCGGAAGTCACCAATTTCGACGACATCGAGTCCGATCCGGGTCACGTCCTGGTGGTCGACATCGACGAGAGCGACCCCCGGCGCCCAACAACCGTCGAAGCCCGCCATATCGGCCGCTGGCGCTTCCTCACCCTGCACCGGCACGTGGAAACCAACCGTGAAATCGCCGACCTGGACATGAATCTGGATCAACTGACGGATAAAGAACGCACCGTCGTGCGGCTCGCGCTGACCGGTACCTTGACGGTCACCGACCGCGCCGCTCTCGACGCGTGCCTGGACAGGTACGCGCGACTATTCGCCTGGCTCGGCATCTGGGAGCGCCACACCGACTTGGCGGTCATGCCCGCGGACGGCGAATTCAGCGACCTCGGCCTGGGTGGCTTCGCCGCCGCCGCGGTCGACGAATTGGTCGAAACGGCGCGTACCGGCGACGCCGAGTCGGCGCTCAACGCGCAAGCCGCGCTGGCTCTTCTGCTGCGACTCTCCGATCGGGGCGTGGCATGAAACTGCACCGGCTCACCCTGAGCAATTACCGCGGCGTCGCACACCGGGATATCCAGTTCCCCGAACAAGGCGTAGTCGTTGTGTGCGGCGCCAACGAGATCGGCAAGTCGTCCATGATCGAGGCTCTAGACCTCCTGCTGGAATTCAAGGACCGGTCGACCAAGAAGGAAGTCAAGCAGGTCAAGCCGACCAACGCCGATGCCGGCTCCGAAGTAACCGCCGAAATCAGCACCGGCCCTTATCGTTTCCTCTATCGCAAGCGTTTCCACAAGAAGTGTGAGACGGCGTTGACGGTGCTGGCTCCGCGCCGTGAGCAGTTGACCGGCGACGAAGCCCACGAACGGGTCCGCGCGATGCTCGCCGAGACGGTGGACGCCGAACTGTGGCGCGCTCAACGGGTACTGCAGGCGGCGTCCACCGCCGCCGTCGACCTTTCCTGCTGCGATGCCTTGTCACGAGCACTCGACATCGCTGCCGGTGACAATGCCACGCTCTCGGGCACCGAGCCGTTGCTCATCGAGCGCATCGACGGTGAGTACGCGCGCTACTTCACGGCCACTGGGCGCCCGACAGGGGAATGGGCCGCCGCGATCAACCGACTGACCGCCGCCGAAAAGGCGGTGGCCGAGTGCGCGGCGGCCGTCGCTGAAGTCGACGATCGCATTGGTCGGCACGCCGATCTCACCCAGCAGGTGGCCAGCCTGTCCCAGCAACTGCGTGAGGCCACTCCGCGGCTTGCCGCCGCACAAGCAGCGGCAGCCCACATCGACGCACTCAACAAGCAACTGCACGAAGCGAAACTCATCGCTGCCGCCGCGGCCGCAACCAGTGCCACCTCGCAGACCGCAATGTCCACGCGCGAAGCGTTACGCACCGAAATCCACGCCGGCGCAACCACTCTCGCCGCCGTGGAGCAAGAAGCCCAACAAGCCGCGGCCGAACTGGCCACCGCAAGGACCGAAGCCCAAGCATGCGAGGCCGCCGTCGAGCAAGCCGAGCGTCGCTTGACCGTCGCCCAACAGTGCGCCGAATCAGCCCGGCGCATTCTGGACCAGGTGGCCGCCCGCGACGAAGCTGGCCGATTGAGCACCCGGCTAGCCAGAATCGACGAGATCCAGCGACGCCGCGAAGAAGTGGACGCAGAACTATCCGCCAACTCCCTCACCGACGACCTGCTCCGTCGCATTGAAGACGCCGCCGCTGCCGTGGATCGCACCGGCTGCCAGCTTCAGTTGCTTTCCGCGGTAGTGGAGTTCACCGCTGAAGCTGACCTCGAACTGGCCGTTGGCGACGACTGCGTATCGGTGCCGGCCGGGCAAACCTGGTCCGCCCCGGCTACCGGTCCCACCGAGGTGCGAATCCCCGGCATCCTGACTGCCCGCATCACACCAGGCGCCACGGCGCTCGACATCCAAACCGAACACGTTGCCGCACAAGAACAACTGCAGCGCGTTCTCATGGCCGCCGCCGTTGCGAATCTCCCCGCAGCGCGATCGCTGAATCAGCGGCGCCGGGAATTAACAAGCACTCGTGACCAGCTGGCCGCCACCCTGGCGGGCGTATGCGGCGACGAGCAAGTCGGCCAACTCAAAGCCAAACTCGCGCAACTACAGGCCGCACACTCCACGGAATCGATCACCACCGACGCTGCCACCGCCCGCGCCGAACTCGATGCGGCCGAGACGGCTCGCAAAGCCGCACAGACAAATTGCGAGACCACGCGGCACAGCGCGGCGGCGGCCAGTCAGCGACTTGCCGAAACAACAACCAAGTCAACGGTTCTGCAGAACACAGTACTTACGCAGCGCACCGCGGTGGAGGCGGCGAAAGCGCGATTAGCTCAAGAACAGGCCGCGCTCAGCGACGAGGAGCTGGCACGCAAGGCCGACGCCGAATTACAGGCGGTGCAGCACGCCGAACGCCGGGTAGCAGAACTGACCGCAGCCCTGAACGCCCGAGAACCCCAGGCGATAACAGCCGAACTCACCGAAGCGACCAAAGTGGCTCAGGCGCTGGGCGATCGACACGACGCCGCCGTGCGCGCGCTGCGCGAGGTCAGTATCGAACTGTCGGTGATCGGCAGCGAAGGCCGCAAAGGCAAACTCGACGCCGCCGAAACCGAACGCGAACACGCGCTCAGCCACCACGCCAGCGTCGGGCGCAGAGCGCACGCCGCCCAATTGCTGCGAACGGTGATGGGGCGCCACCGCGACACCACACGTCAGCGTTACGTCGAGCCCTACCGCGCCGAACTGCAACGGCTCGGCCGCCCGGTGTTCGGGCCCACCTTCGAAATCGACGTCGACAGCGACCTACGCATCTGCAGCCGCACCATAGACAACGTCACGGTGCCATACGAATCCCTGTCCGGTGGAGCCAAAGAACAACTGGGCATTCTGGCGCGACTGGCTTGCGCGGCCCTCGTCGCCAAGGAGGACACCGTGCCGGTGCTGGTCGACGACGCACTGGGCTTCACCGACCCTGACCGGTTGGCCAAGATGGGTGAAGTGTTCGACACCATTGCGGCACATGGGCAGGTGATTGTGCTGACCTGCAGTCCGTCCCGCTACGACGGTGTGAAGGGGGCGCAGCGAATCGACTTGACCTCCTAAACAACACCGCGTCACCCACCGAGGGTGCCGGCGCGAAACCGCCTGGGCAGAATGGACCTATGGCGGACCCACAGCGATGACCATGAACGTGATGCGGCGGCCAACGCAGCAGAGATTGGCCAAGCTGCCGGGGGTTCGAGCGGTGCGTCGCCCGGTATCGCCGGATAGCAACGAGGAATTCGACGTCTACTACGTGCGCACCGGCCGCAAGTCCGCGCACCCGCTGGTCATCATCCCCGGCGGACCGGGAATGGCCTCGATACTCGCCTACAGGGCATTTCGCCGGCGAGCCGCTGCCGCCGGCCTCGACGTCATCATGGTCGAACACCGCGGCGTGGGAATGTCGCGGCACGATGACTCGGGCGCCGACCTGCCACCCGAGGCCATCACCATCAACCAGGCGGTCGACGACATCGCCGCGGTCCTGGCCGACGCCCATGTCGACTCGGCCATCATCTACGGCATCTCCTACGGCACCTACCTGGCGGCCGTCCTCGGCGTCCGCCACCCCCACCTGGTGCACGCCATGATCCTCGATGGGCCCGTGCTGTCTCGCCACGACATCGCGCTCGTGCGCGACGCCATTCGCGCGGCATTGCTCAAGGGGGACAGCGCCGAAACCGCCAGGCTGGCTCCCAAGGTCCGGCACCTGGTCGAGATAGGGATGATGACCCCGTCGGACGGCCAGGTCGCCGCGACGGTCTACGGCTATGGCGGCCCAGAACTACTCGAGCGCCATCTCGATCTGCTGCTCGCCGGCCGGACGCTGCTGTGGCGTGCGCTGTCCAAAGTCAGCTACATCGTCACCCGCACGGTGCCGTACCGCCACGAGCCCGACCTGGTCAACCGCATCGCAATCCGCGAGCTTGACTATGCCGCCGAACCCGACGGTCTGCCCCTCGACCCCGCCGTCGCCATGAGCGAAACCCTCGATGCGACTGACCAATTCGAGGCCGAACCGTACGACCTGGTGCACGAGCTCCCAAAATTCGGATGGCCCACGGTGGTGGTGGCCGGTGGCCGCGACCTCGTCACACCCCCGGCAGTGGCCGAGCGGGTGGCGTCGTTGGTCCCGGGTGCGACGCTGCTGATCCTGCCCACCATGGCGCACAGTGCGCTCGACTTCCGCGAGCCCGCCGCGCTGCAGATCGCCGCTGCCGTCTCCCGCGGCGATATCGACGCGCTCCCTGAGAAAGTAACCGAACTCGATGCGCTGGCACCACCACTGACCATTCGCCTGCTCTGGAATGCGCTCGACGTACTGGCGCGAGCCGAACACGCGCTGCCGAGATTACCGGTGCTGTGGCGTCGCCCACTCCCGCGGTGGTGCCCAGTCCTGCGGCGGCGCGCGATCAATCGCGCATGAACCCGATAGCGGTGTAATCCAAGTCAGCCAGGCCGCGCGCGCCGAAATTGGCCAACGTGCTGCGCACAGCGGTGGTGCCGGGGGACTGGGTCAGCGGCAGGCTGAATCCCTGCGCCCACAACAGTTTGTCGACCTCGTTGGCCAGGTCTCGGGCCTTCCCGGGGTCGAGTTCTTCCAGAGTCCGCTGAATAGCGGCGTCTATCTCCGGGCTGCCGATCTTGCCGAAGTTGCTTTCACCGTCCGATGCGTAGATCTGGGTGAGCCCGGACAGCGGGAACGCGTCACCTTGCCAGCTGAACAGTGCGATATCGAACGCGCCGACGTTGACGTAGTTGCTGAAAAAGCCACTGCCAGAACGTGCTTGCAGGTCGAGTTTGACCCCGATCTCGGCCAGGCTGTGTTGCGCGATCTGCGTGAACACCTTGGCGTTCGGTGATTCGTAGAACAGCAGGCGGACGACGAGTTGCTGACCGTTGCGCTCCCGGAACTCGCCGTTGCGCCGCCAACCCAACCGGTCGAGCTCGCGATTGGCCCGCTCGGGGTCGTAGGGGGTGCTGTTGTCCTGGTATCCCTTTTGTCCGGCGACGTAGACATGGTTGTTCAACGGCGCCGGGTCACCGGTGAGACCGTGCAGCGCTACTTTGGCGATGGTTCGTCGGTCGATCCCCGCGCAGACCGCCAGCCGCAGTTGCGGGTCGGCCAGAATCGAACCGTTGGCGCCGTTCATGGTGAAGTGAGTCCAGGTCGGCGCCGGCGCCCGCCGGATGGAGATGCCCTTGGTGCGCTCGGCGATGATCAGTTGGTCGAGGGAACCGACACCGGTGGCGTCGATCGCGTTGTTCTGCAATGCCGGCAACGACGCCGCGGGGTCGAGCACCAGGAAGGTGATCGAGTCCAGTCGAGGGCGCTTACCCCACCAGTCCGGGTTGCGGTGCAACGTGATTCGCTGCGTTGCCCGGTCCAGTTTGGTCACGATGAACGGCCCGGCCGATGCGCCCGGCCCGTTCAGCCACCCGGTGTTGAACGCCTCGGGTGTGGCGGTCACGCTGGCGGGCAGCAGCATGCCGTTTCCGGCGAACATGCCGCGCCATTCGGCGTAGGGCTTGGCGAAGGTCATGACGGCCTGCCGATCGTCGACACCCCGGGTCACCGACGCCACGCGCTCGGCGCCGTTGCTGGCCGCGATCTCGAAGGCCTTGTCGGCGCCACTGGTGGCATGGATCTGACTGGCGATGTCGCGCCAGGTGATCGGCGTTCCGTCCGACCACGTCGCTTTCGGGTTGATCGTGTAGGTGATGACCTGCGGGTTGGTGCCGGTGAGTTCCACGCTGGTGAAGTAGTCGGTGTTCACCGTCGTGGAACCGTCCGCGCCGATGATGAATGCGCTCGGCAAGGTCGCTTTGAGCATCGCCGAGGTTTCCGCGCTGTTGCCGTCGATGTGCAGAATGTTGAAGTTGGACGGGAATTCGCTGAGCGCAAGCCGCAGGTTGCCGCCGTCCTGCAGGGTGGCGGGGTTGCGCGGGTTGATGTCACTGCTGGTGCCGATCTCACCGGTACCCGTGGACGGGGCGATCTGGCTACCGGCCGAGCACCCCGACAGCATCAGGACGGCAACCAGCACACCCAGGACGGCGCGGGCGCGGCTAGCCACGAAGTCCCGCCTCGGGTTGTGGCACCGCACCCAGCAACCGGCGCGTGTACTCATGTTGCGGATTGCTGAACACCTGCTGGCTGTCGCCCTGCTCGACCACCGTTCCGCGCAGCATCACCACCACCCGGTGGGCGAGATGCTTGACCACCGAAAGGTCATGTGAGACAAACAGATACGACAGCGAGAAACGCTCCTGCAGGTCGAGCAGCAGGTTGATGATGCCTGCCTGGATGGAAACGTCCAACGCCGACACCGGCTCGTCCAGCGCCAGAATCTTGGGTTGCAGCGCCAGTGCCCGCGCGATACCGATGCGTTGCTTCTGCCCGCCGGAGAATTCGGCCGGGTACCGGCTGGCATCGGCGCGGCGCAACCCTACGATGCCCAACAGTTCGCCCACCCGCGCCTGGATATCGCTCTTGCTGAATCCGTTGGCCTGCAACGGCTCGGCGACCAGGTCGAAAACGGGCAGTCGCGGGTCCAGGGACGCCACCGGATCCTGGAACACGACCTGGATATCGCGCCGCAATGCGCGTCGGCTCGCCTTGGTCAGATCCGTCACGTCAGTGCCGAGCACTTCGATCGAACCCGATTGTGGCGCAGCAAGCTCCAGAATCTGATGCAACGTTGTCGACTTACCCGATCCGGATTCACCGACGATCCCCAAGGTGCGGCCCTGCTGCAGTTCGAAGCTGATACCGTCGACCGCTCGCACCTCACCGATGTTGCGGCGCAGGACAACGCCTTTGGTCAGTGGGTAAGTCTTGACCAGATCGCGCACTCGCACGACGACGGAGCCGTCGCTGGGTGCCGACTCATTCGTCTCGGTATTCACGCCATAGATGTCGGCGGCGCTGCGGCCCACGACGTGCTCGGTGCGGATGCAGGCGGCTCGGTGTCCCACGCCGACCTCCAGCAACGCCGGTTCGTCGGCGCGGCATTCGTCGATCGCCAGCGGACAGCGTGGAGCGAACGGGCATTCCGGTTTCAGTCCCGTCAACGCCGGCGGCGCACCGGGGATGGGAACCAGCCGGGTGCCCTGCGCGGCGTCCAAGCGGGGAACCGAGCCCAACAGCCCTACCGTGTAGGGCATTTGCCGGTCGCGGTAAAGATCGTGCACGCCTGCCGATTCGACCACCCGGCCGGCATACATCACCAGCGCCCGGTCGGCGAACTCGGCGACCACGCCCAGATCGTGGGTGATGATCAGCACCCCGGCGCCGGTGACATCGCGTGCGGTCTTGAGCACGTCGAGGATCTGCGCCTGTACGGTCACATCCAGGGCGGTGGTGGGTTCGTCGCAGATCAACAGGTCGGGATCGTTGGCGATCGCGATGGCGATCACCACGCGTTGCCGTTCCCCGCCGGAGAGCTCATGCGGAAACGCCCGCGCGCGTCGCTCCGGCTGCGAAATGCCCACCAGGTCAAGCAGTTCCACCGCGCGGGCACGGGCCGCCTTCTTGCCGACCCGGGGCTGGTGCACTTCGATCGCCTCGGCGATCTGGTCGCCGACGGTGTAGACCGGGGTGAGTGCGGACATCGGGTCCTGAAACACCGTGCCGATCGCCTTGCCGCGAAAACGCGACAGCGCGCCGTCGGCCAGCCCGACCAGTTCGGTCCCGTGCAGCCGCACCGATCCGCGCACCTGCGCATACTCGGGCAACAGGCCCACCACCGCCATCGCCGCCGCGGACTTGCCCGAACCCGACTCGCCCACCATCGCCACCACTTCACCGGGATTCACCTGGTAGCTGATGCCGCGGACCGCCGTCACCGGCTCGGCGTCGGTCGGGAAGGTGACGGCCAGATCGGTCACCTCGAGCAACGCACTCATCGATCACCCCGCCGCAAAGTCCGGCTGCCGGGGTCCAGCGCGTCGCGCAAGCCGTCACCGGTCAGGTTCGCGCACACCAGAATCAGCACCAACACCCCGGCCGGGAACAAGAACACCCAGGGGAAGGTGGTGGCGGACTGGGTGCCGTCGGCGATCAAAGTCCCCAACGACACGTCTGGGGGTTGGACGCCGAAACCCAGGAAGCCCAGGCCCGTTTCGGCCAGGATGGCGGACGCGATGTTCAGCGCGGCGTCGATGATGAGGATCGATGCCACATTGGGCACCACGTGGCCGACGATGATCCGTCGGCTGGACACACCCATGAACCGTGCCGCGCGAATGAATTCGCGTTCCCGAAGGCTCATTGTCATGCCGCGCACCATCCGCGAGCTGATCATCCAACCAAAGCCGGCCAACAGCAGCACCAATGACAAGATGTTCGACGAATTCTTGGTGCGCGGCGTGACGATGGCGATCAAGATGAACGACGGCACCACCAGCAGCAGATCCACCAGCCACATCAGCGCCCGGTCCCGCCAACCCCCGAAGTATCCGGCGACGGACCCGACCGTGGCGGCGATGCCGGTGGAGACGAACGCGACGCACACACCGATCAACATCGACTTCTGCATGCCGCGCAGGATCTGCGCCAACAGGTCCTGGCCCAATGCGTTGGTGCCCAACCAGTGTCGGGTGTTCGGCGGCTGCAGCAGCGCATCGAAGTCCAGGTCCTGATAGGAATACGGCAACAGCCCGGGCAGCGCGTAACAGCCGATGAACAACAGCACCAGGGCCGCCAAGGCGGCCACCGCCAAGCGGTTGCGCGCGAACCGCCGCAACACCAGGGTGCGTCGCGAGGCGAATTCTGCTGTGTCGGAGGGCGTCACGGCGGTCATGTCACCCGCACCCGCGGATCGAGGGCGGCGTAGATGACATCGGAGAGCAGGCCGGCCAGCAAGACGACCGCTCCGGAGAACAGGGTGATTGCCGCGACGATGTTGGTGTCCTGAGTCGCGATGCCCCGCACCGCCCATTCACCCATGCCGTGCCAGCCGAAGATCTTCTCCACGAAGACCGCTCCGGTGACCAGCCCGGCCACGCTGTAGGCGAACAACGTGGCCATGGGGATCAGCGCGGTGCGCAACCCGTGCTTGATCAGGGCGCGTCGTCGGGTCAGTCCCTTTGCCCGGGCGGTACGAATGAAGTCCTGGCCCAAGACATCGAGCATCGCGTTGCGCTGATACCGGCTGAACCCGGCGGCGGCGGCGAGCGCCAAGGTGAGCGAGGGCAAGACCAGATGCTGCAGGCGGTCGCCCAGGTTGTCCCACGTTCCGCCGGTCACGCCCGGCGAGGTCTCGCCGGTGTAGTCGAAGAGCTGAACGCCCAGGGTCCAATTGACCCGCAGGGCGCTCAGGATCAACAGGTTAGCGATGACGAAGGTGGGCGTGCTGAGCAGGAGCAACGCCAGCACGGTGACGACGCGGTCACTGAGTCGGTACTGACGGATGGCGCCCCACGCGCCGAGCGCCACGCCCAGCACCGTGCCGACCACCGACCCGATGACCAGCAGCCGCAGGCTCACCCCGATGCGGCGGCCCAGCTCTGTACCGACCGGCTGGCCGGTGATGGTCTTGCCGAAGTCACCGCGGACGGCGTGGGAAACCCAGTTGGCGTAGCGGATCGGAATGGGCTTGTCCAAGCCCAGATCGTGCGCCTTGGCGTCGATCGCGGCCTGCGGAGGGCGCGGGCTGCGCTGCATCAGGCTTTCCAGCGGCGAGAATGCGACCGAGGTCAGCAGGTAGGTCAAGAATGAGGCGAGCGCCAACAAGATGAGGTAGTTGAGCAACCGGCGCGCCAGAAAGCGAGTCATGCCCGCCCACCACATCGCACTTGGACAGGGTAGCGAGCCACCGGCGGCAACGACGTACTTCCTCCCCGGCCGTTGCTCTCGGGCTGATTTTGACCAGTGATATCGAACCGTTCGATTGCTAGGATCCACCGCGACGTCAGTCTGCCCAGCAAATCCCATACCCGAGGAGGCTTGCGTGACGGTTACCGACGACTACCTGGCCAACAACGCCAAGTACGCAAGCGCCTTCAACGGTCCGCTACCCCTGCCGCCCAGCAAGCACGTCGCGGTGGTGGCGTGCATGGACGCGCGGCTGGACGTCTACCGGGTGCTGGGTATCAACGAAGGCGAAGCCCACGTCATCCGCAACGCGGGTGGGGTGGTCACCGATGACGTGATTCGGTCGCTGGCCATCAGTCAGCGGCTGCTTGGGACCGAAGAGATCATTCTGATCCATCACACCGACTGCGGCATGCTCACCTTCACCGACGACGACTTCAAGCGCGACATCCAGCGGGAAACCGGCGTCAAGCCACCCTGGGCGGCCGAAGCCTTCCCCGATCTGGAGGAAGACGTCCGGCAATCGTTGCGGCGTATCGAGAACAGCCCGTTTGTGACCAAGCATGTGTCGTTGCGCGGCTTCATCTTCGACGTCGCCAGCGGCCAACTGAACGAGGTCTCGCCGTAGCGGGGTCTCAGCCGACCTTGTAGGTCGCCAGGGCCTTGGCGAGCAGGGTGCCTTCGGCATCAAAGATCTCGGCTTCGCAGTTGACCAACGAGCGGCCGCGCCGCAGCGCCCGGCCGACGGCGATCACGTCGGTGGCCCGGGCCGGTGCCATGAAGTCGAGCGCCAACGACACCGTCACCCCGCGCAATTGCGGCGGAGCCTCTCGGCCGCACCAAGCCGCCGCCATGACGGCCAGATCGGCCAGCGTCGCAATCGCCCCGCCGTGCACCATGTCCGCGACGGTGGCGTTCGTCGGATCCCACGGCAGCCGCAGCCGAACTTCCTCGTCGCCCAATTGCTCGACCACGACACCCAATTTGGTGACGAACGGGGACTGCGGGAGGAACGCCGCGATGACGTCGCGGCCGCTGGCTGATTCGGGTTGAGTCGACATCCGCTCATGGTTTCGCACCGGCCGCAGCGCCGGAAGGCCGGCCGCCGAATCCGATCCGGAACCGTTGACATCGGCAGAACCGGCTGGTTTCATACTTGGTAAATCAAACAAACTTGATCATTTCTACCAACTTAAGTAGGAAGTCGACGATGACGAACGCTGTGAAGGCGGCCCCCGCCGCCGGCCAGTACGAATTGAGCCATTTGCGCTCGCTGGAGGCGGAGGCGATCCACATCATCCGCGAGGTCGCCGCCGAATTCGAGCGGCCGGTGCTGCTGTTCTCCGGCGGCAAGGACTCGATCGTCATGTTGCACCTGGCGCTGAAGGCGTTTCGCCCCGGCCGGTTGCCGTTCCCCGTGATGCATGTCGACACCGGCCACAACTTCGACGAGGTCATCGCGACCCGTGATCAACTCGTCGCCGAGCACGGGGTGCGGTTGGTGGTGGCGTCGGTGCAAGACGACATCGACGCCGGCCGAGTGGTCGAGACCATTCCCTCGCGTAATCCGATCCAGACGGTGACGCTGCTGCGGGCCATCCGGGAGAACAAGTTCGACGCGGCGTTCGGCGGAGCCCGTCGCGACGAGGAGAAGGCGCGGGCCAAGGAGCGGGTGTTCAGCTTCCGCGACGAGTTCGGGCAGTGGGATCCCAAGGCGCAACGTCCCGAGCTGTGGAACCTGTACAACGGGCGGCACCACAAGGGCGAGCACATCAGGGTCTTCCCGTTGTCCAATTGGACCGAGTTCGACATCTGGTCCTACATCGGGGCGGAGAAGGTCACCCTGCCCTCGATCTATTTCGCGCACCGGCGCAAGGTTTTTCAGCGCGACGGCATGCTGCTCGCGGTGCACCGGTACCTGCAGCCGCGCGCCGACGAGCGCGTGTTCGAGACTTCTGTTAGGTTCCGCACCGTCGGTGACGTCACCTGCACCGGCTGTGTCGAATCGGAGGCCGCCACCGTGTCGGAGGTGATCGCCGAGACCGCGGTGTCCCGGCTGACCGAACGCGGCGCCACCCGCGCCGACGACCGGATCTCCGAAGCCGGTATGGAAGACCGCAAACGGCAGGGTTACTTCTGATGTCCACCCCCACCACGCTGCTGCGCATCGCCACGGCCGGTTCGGTCGACGACGGCAAGTCCACGCTGATCGGGCGCCTGCTCTACGACTCCAAGGCGGTCATGGAGGACCAGTGGGCCTCGGTGGAACGCACGTCCAAGGAACGCGGCCACGACTACACCGACCTGGCGTTGGTCACCGACGGCCTGCGCGCCGAACGCGAACAAGGCATCACCATCGATGTCGCGTACCGCTACTTCGCTACGCCCAAGCGGAAATTCATCATCGCCGACACCCCGGGCCACATCCAGTACACCCGCAACATGGTCACCGGGGCCTCCACCGCCCAACTGGTGATCGTGCTGGTCGACGCGCGCCACGGCCTGCTCGAGCAGTCCCGTCGGCACGCCTTCCTCGCCTCCCTGTTGGGCATCCGGCATCTGGTGCTCGCGGTCAATAAGATGGACCTCATCGATTGGGATCAAGAGAAGTTCGAATTGATCCGCGACGAGTTCCACGCGTTCGCCGCGCGTCTTGACGTGCAGGACGTGACCTCCATTCCGATCTCCGCCCTCAACGGCGACAACGTCGTCACCAAATCCGACCGAGCGCCGTGGTACGAGGGGCCCGCGCTGTTGTCGCATCTGGAAGAGGTCTACATCGCCGGTGACCGCAACCTGGTCGACGTGCGCTTCCCGGTGCAGTACGTCATCCGGCCGCACACCCTGGATCACCAGGACCACCGTTCCTACGCCGGCACCGTGGCCAGCGGGGTCATGCGGCCCGGCGACGAGGTGGTGGTGCTGCCGGTCGGCAAGACCACGCGGATCACCGCGATCGAGGGCCCCAATGGGCCTGTGACGGAAGCGTTTCCGCCGATGGCCGTCTCGATAAGTCTGGCCGACCAGATCGACATCTCGCGCGGTGACATGATCGCTCGCGCCAACAACCAACCCCGTATCGCGCAGGAGTTCGACGCGACGGTGTGCTGGATGGCGGATGCCTCGGCGCTGGAGCCCGGGCGCGACTACGTCATCAAGCACACCACGCGGACCACCCGGGCGCGGGTCACCGCGCTGGACTACCGCCTCGACGTGAACACCTTGCACCGCGACAAGACGGCAACCGCACTGAAGCTCAACGAGCTTGGCCGGATCTCCCTGCGCACTCAGGTGCCGCTGCTGCTCGACGAGTACACCCGCAACGCCAGCACCGGGTCGTTCATCCTGATCGACCCCAACACCAACAACACGGTGGCGGCCGGCATGGTGTTGCGTGACGGGTCGGCCCGCACGGCGAGTCCGAACACGGTGCGCCACAAGTCCTTGGTCACCGCGCAGGACCGGGCCTGCCGGGGGAGAACGGTATGGCTGACCGGGCTTTCGGGCGCCGGCAAGTCGTCGGTGGCCATGCTGGTCGAGCAGAAGCTGCTGCAAAGCGGCACCCCTGCTTACGTTCTCGACGGTGACAACCTGCGGCATGGCCTGAACGCGGATCTGGGGTTCAGCATGGCCGACCGCGCCGAGAACCTGCGCCGACTGGCGCACGTCGCCACGTTGCTCGCCGACTCCGGGCAGATCGTGCTGGTACCGGCCATCAGCCCGCTGGCCGAACACCGCGAGATGGCGCGGAAAGTGCACGCCGACGCGGGATTTGAGTTTTTCGAGGTGTTCTGCGACACCCCGCTGGTGGAGTGCGAGCGGCGTGACCCCAAGGGCTTGTACGCCAAAGCGCGAGCGGGCGAGATCACCCACTTCACCGGAATCGACAGCCCGTATCAGCGCCCGAAGAACCCGGATTTGCGGATCACCCCGGAACGCAGCCTCGACGAGCAGGCGCAGGCCATCATCGACCTGCTGGGCTCGCGGCACTAGCGGCGACCCGGCGACTCCGCAGGGACGGGTGGCACAATCGGTGAACATGCGGATGTCGGCCAAGGCGGAGTATGCCGTGCGGGCCATGATCCAGCTGGCCGCGGTCGACAGCGGCGCTTTGGTCAAGACCGACGACTTGGCCCAGGCCCAGGGCATACCGCCGCAATTTCTCGTCGACATCCTGAGCAATCTGCGCGCCGACCGGCTGGTGCGCAGTCACCGCGGCCGCGACGGCGGATATGAACTGGCGCGTCCCGCAACCGAAATCAGCATCGCCGACGTGCTGCGCAGCATCGACGGCCCGCTGGCCAGCGTGCGGGACATCGGACTTGGCGACCTGCCCTACTCCGGGCCGACGGTGTCCTTGACCGACGTCTGGCGGGCATTGCGGGCCAGCATGCGCTCGGTGTTGGAAGAAACCACGCTGGCCGATGTCGCCACCGGCTCTTTGCCCCGGCATGTCGCCCGACTGGCCGACGACTACCGGGATCAGGAGAGCAAGCGGCACGGCGCCGCGCGCAGCTAACCGCCCGATCCGTACGGTCGCGTCAGTATCTCGAGGTAATGCCCGGCCGGGTCTTGGAAATACACGCCGCGCCCGCCGTCCCTTTGGTTGATCTCGCCGGGTCGCTGACCGCGTGGGTCGGCCCAGTGTGGCAAGCCGCGCGAACCGTAGATGGCGTCGAAGTCCTCCTCGGAGACCAGGAACGCGTAATGCTGGGGCCGGATCTCCTCACCTTCGGGCACCTCGGCGTAATCGAGCGAGGCGCCGTGCTCGAGCGCGACAACCATGAACGGACCGAACTCCGTCGGGCTGGGCAGGCCGAACAATTCGGTGAGAAACTCCGCTGCTTGCCGTTTGTCGTGGGACGCGACGATGGTGTGGTTGAAACTGATCGTCATGGCTTCCTTCCTCTCCCGCGAGCGTGCGTGTCGGTACGCCGACACGCCGCCACACCGGTCATTCTGCGCACCCTCGCCGACACGTCACTTCGGCGCGGTGAGCTCCAGAGCAATATTGTCCGGGTCGCGAAACTCCAATATGTAAGACGGCCCAATGTCTTTGACCGGCTCGTGCCGGATGCCAAGTTCGTCCAGATGTGCTGCCGCCGAGTCTAGTTCGGCCCTATTGGTCAGGCGGAAGGCGATGTGGTCCAGGCCGGTGCGATTCTCGTCGAACCTGTCGTTGGCGACCGGCCGCAGACCCAGCAAGGCGCCCCCGAGGTCGTACACGACGCCGCCGAACAAGAACGCCAGTTGGCTGCGCGTCGCTTCATTCGCGTTTTCGGGGATCTCGAACAGCACCGGCCAGCCGAACACGCTCTCGTAGAACTGCCGGGACCTCTCGATGTCGGTCACGGTCAACCGGACGTGCGCGATGGACGTGTTGGTTAAGGCCACTTAGCCATGCTGCCAGAATCGCCTACGTGCAAATAGGGATGACGATGCCGGTGATGGAACCCGATCTCGATGCGACGGTGCTCAGGGACTGGGCGCAGGCGATCGACGAAGGCCCGTTCTCGTCGCTGTGCTGGGGGGAGCGGATCGCGTTCGACAATCCGGACAGCCTGACGTTGCTCGGCGCGCTGGCCGCGTGGACGGAGCGGGTTCGGCTGGTGACCACGGTGCTGGTCCCGCAACTGCACGATCCGGTCATGCTGGCGAAGGCTCTGGCCAGCGGAGACATGCTGTGTCAGGGGCGTCTGACGGTCGGTGTCGGGGTGGGCGGCAGGCACGAGGACTATCAAGCCGTCGGTGCGGATCCCGAAAGCCAGACGATGCGTGGCATGGCCGACCGGGTCGCGGTGATGAAGCGGGTGTGGGCAGGGGAGAAGGTCACCGATTCCGTGCGGCCGGTCGGGCCCGCGCCGGTGCAAGCCGGTGGACCGCCCTTACTGGTCGGCACGATCGGGCCCAAGACCGTCCGCAGCGCCGCCGGGTGGGCCGAGGGGCTGGCCGGCACCACGCTGGACTTGGACGTGGCCAAGCAGAACGAGTTGTTCGACGTGGCGCGCAGCGCGTGGGCACAGGCCGGCAAGTCCGCGCCCCATCTCGCGACATCGTTCTGGTTCGCGTTGTCATCGGAGGACGCCCGGGCGCAGGTGCACCGGCACTTGCGGCGCTACATGAACTGGATTCCGGCCGAGTATGTCGACGCGATGGCGCCGACGACCGGCTGGGCCGGCAGTCAGGAAGAACTCGCCGCGGTGTTGCGGAAGTTCGCCGAAATCGGCACCGACGAGGTGCAGCTGATTCCCACGTCGTCGGACATCGAACAGTTGCGGCGAGCGGCCGAGGTGGCCGCCGACTTCTGACGGCAACCCGTCGCGAGGCGGTATCGGTGCTACGTCGGTCTCGGGCCGGTCTGTCTCGGCATGCCGGTCGGTTGCGGGACGCCGGTCGGCTTCGGTGGGGCCGTAGGTTGCGGGACGGCGGTGGGTTGCGCGGCGCCGGTGGGCCTCGGCGCACCGGTGGGTTGCGGGGCGCCGGTGGGCTTGGGCACGCCCGTGGGTTGCGGTACGCCGGTGGGTTCCGGCACACCCGTGGGTTCTGGCGTCCCGGTGGGCTCCGGGACGCCCGTCGGCCAAGGCGTGCCGGTCGGCATCGGTGTGCCGGTCGGCATAGGGGTTCCGGTTGGCCAGGTCGTGCCGGTCGGCATCGGGGTTCCGGTCGGCCAAGGCGTGCCGGTCGGTGCCGGTGTTCCCGTGGGACGGGGTCTTCCCGTGGGCCACGGCTCGCCCGTCGGTTGGGGAGTCGCGGTCGGCAGCGGCGTTGCAGTCGGTAACGGGGTGGCCGTCGGCAGCGGCCGACCGGTCGGCGGGGAGCCGCTCGTCGGCTTGGGCTGTGCTCTGGTCGGCAAGGGCGCAAGGGGTAGCGAGCCCTTGGGCGGTGGGGGAGCCGTTCTGGTGGACTGAACGGGGACCGTTTGGCCCACGACGATGTCGGGCTGGAACGGATCGGCCGCAGACTCTCCGACCGGCACCACGGTGAGCAGCTGCATCTGCTTGGCGGGTGCTGGCGCGGGCTGCACGGCAACCACTGACTCCTGCGAGAACGTCTTCCACGCCTTGCCGGTGAAGGCGGGAGCAACGTCGCGCTCCGGCTCGCTCAGGGGGCTGCCCGAGGTGCCTCGCACGCGCGGAACGCCCCTGTCGTCTACCAGAACTGGCGTGCCGGCCTGCAATACCGATTGGAACCGCGTCGCGGCGCCGTTTTGGTAATAGGAGTCGGTCACCCGCGTGTCGTGGAGCAGAACCACCGGTGTCAGGGAGTGCACATACCCGTCGACGTCTGAGGTTCCGGCCGCGCTGCGCCACGCGGCGGCCATCGGCGGGTCCCCGTCGAGGTCCGACAACAACCGGTCCCGATCCAAAACCTGGGTGCCGGGCACGCCGCCGTAGAGCTCCGGCTGCGTGCCGGTCACATCGAGGGGAGTCTCATCGCCAGTCGACGGCGCAACCACTCCGGTTGCCTCTTCGGTGGGCAGGGTGACGGTGGTGAGGTCACTGGTCCACGGGTGCGCGCCCGGTGCATTCGCGGACTGCAACACCACCTCGCGCTGCACCGCTTTCTTCTCACTCGAGCAGCTAGCGGAGCCGAATAACACGGACGTAACTGCAAGAGCCAGTACCAGCGCCACCAGAGTTTGCTGCACAGTTGGGCGCTCAGGTCGGACGCCATGTCTTGGTAGTGGTCGTCGGGCAATCACCGGAAAAGCGCGCTGAGATGTCATCGCTGCAGCCCGTTGCCCATCAATTGCTCCCCGAGAGCTGTCACCCGATTGCTGCGAAATAACGTAGCAAACTCACACGCGCGCCGCTCGGGGTCAATGACTCGCGAACAGGCTGATCACGCGCCGCGGCCCATCGGCGAAGCGACTCACCACCCGCGCAGTCGGAAACCCGATCCAGCGGGCGTACGCCGCCTCGGCCGGTCCGCCGCAGGTGAGAACCGTGCTGTGGAAGAACAACGGGTCGCAGGTGACAACGAGAAAATCCGCCGTCGCCGGCGGGGCGATCGGAACCCATTGCCGGCGCAGTGGCAATTCGATTGCAGCGCCGGACTTTTCGACCCCTGTCACGGCGATCGAGTGATCACCGGTAAGGGCGCGGATGCGGGTGGCCGTTTCGGCGGCGCGAGGCCACCCTCCGTCGGGCGATGCCAGTGGTGGCAGGCAGGTGACCGTCAAGGCAACGCAGCCGCCGACGAGTACACCACCGGCGGCTTTGCGAGTCAGCGCCATGCCTGGCGCGCAGAGGCGCCCACCGGCAACGCCGATGGCCGCGAACAGGATTGGGTCCAACCAGGTGTGATACTGGTCGGTCGGCAGTCCGACGAAGGGGATGGCAAGGGTGGGCGCGATGACACTCAACGCCAGCACCGCCCATATTGCCGTCGCGGTTGTCCACCAGCCGAATTGCCGCGTGGTTCCGGGCCCGGCGAAACATGCGAAGCCCAACGCCAGCACGGTGAGCAAGGCCGCCGCCACGGACTGCACTGTCGGCTTCTCCGCGAAACCGGTCAGCGGCCAGGCCAACACCCGAAGACCGATGATGCGCAGCCGAGTCAGCATCGCCGGTCCACCGTGCTCCTCGGCGCTGAAATAAGCGGCGATACCACCGAACTCGTGACTCAAGGCGGACAGGTATCCGACCGCCATGATCACCGTCGCACCCAGTATCGGCACCAGCATCCGCACCCGCTGCGCGCGATCGCGCCGCAGCACATCGGCGACGAGCAACACCACGAACGACGGCACCGCGAGCGCCGCCAGCAGATGTCCGTTGAGCGTTACCACCGCGCCGGCCGCCGACAGCAGCCACCAGCGGGCGTGCTGGGTCCGCCACGCATGCCACGCGGCGGCGGCTGCCAGCGCCGCTCCAGGCGCAACGATGTTGGCGTTCCAGACGAAAGTCGACGCGGTGATCGCCGACGGGCTGAGCGCCATCAGCAGCGCGGCGAGGTGACCGGCGAGGGGGCCGCCGACGGTAGCGCCGAGCCACCACACCGCTGCGACCCCGGCGATGCCCAAGAGCGCCAGGGTGACAGCGGCTGCCACCGGGTGGGCGTCGGTGAGAAATGCCGCCGGCGCCAGGATCCAGTAGAAGCCGACACCGTGATGGACCGTGAGGGTCGAGCTCACCGGCCCCAGCGCTGGGATCTGGCCGTCGCGAACCCACGACAGCATCGCCAGCATCTCGATGCCCTGATCGTCGTCCCATTCCCCGCGTCCCGGCAGACCGATCAGCCGGAGCGTTGCCGCGAGCACCAGAAGCGCAACCAAGACCAGCTTGTCGCGCCGAGCCGGTGTCATGCCCTAGTCCGCCGCCAGCACGCAGAACTCGTTGCCCTCCGGATCGGCCAGCACCACCCAACTCTGCTCACCCTGCCCGATATCGACGTGACGCGCGCCCAACTGCAGCAACCGCTCGACTTCGGCGTCCTGGTCGTCGGGGCGGAAGTCAAAGTGTATGCGATTCTTGACTATTCGCTCGTCATCGACTTGGAGGAAAAGCCAGTTCGGCCCTGCCCCGGCAGGTGCGGTCAGCCGAACGTCACCGTCGGCGTCGACGTCGTGCGGCCAACCCAGCGCACGGGACCACCACTGCCCCAGGGCGCTCGGATCGCCCGCATCGATACAGATCTCGTCGAACCTCAGCGTCATGTCTTGAGCTCCTTTCCCACCTCATCGTCGCCTTCCGGGTCGCCGCATCGATACTGTCGGCGTGCCCTTCATCGAACCCGTCGCGTCCCGTGAGGTCTATCGAAACCCGTGGATGGTGCTCCGAGAAGACGACATCCGACGACCCGACGGCAGCCCCGGCATCTATGCCGTCGTGGACAAGCCGACATATGCGCTGGTAATGCCCTACGACGGTCGGCGTTTCCGGCTGGTCGAGCAGTTCCGGTATCCCGTCGGCGCGCGGCGCTGGGAGTTCCCGCAAGGCACGGCTCCGGATCTGGCGGACGCCGAACCAGTCGAGCTGGCGCGGCGCGAGCTGCGCGAGGAAACCGGACTGCGGGCGACGACGTTCGAGGCGCTCGGTCAGCTCGACGTGGCGCCGGGCATGAGCAGCCAGCGCGGATGGGTGTTTCTGGCCACCGGGATTTCCGAGGGCGACTCCGAGCATGAACACGAGGAGCAGGACATGCGCAGCGACTGGTTCTCTCGCGATGAGGTCGAGCAGATGATGCGTTCTGGGGTGATCGCCGACGCCCAATCCATCGCCGCCTACGCCTTGTTCCTTCTGGACGGGCGATAGCTTCTGCGCTCGGCAGCAGGCACCACGTGTCACGGGCGCAGGAAGTTCGTGATGGAGCCGAGACCGGCTCGCGTCGTGGGTCTCCCACCATGGTGGTGGTGCGACCATCTTTCACCGTTGCTGTAGCCGGACTGGTTGCTGCCCTGCTCGCAACACCCGCTGGGACGGGACACGCGGTGACGCCGGCGTGGAACGGCAAATACTCGCTGGTGAGATACGCCGTCGACAAGACGGGCACCAGTAAGGCCGCCGGCCAAGCCGAACCCACGTTCAGCGCCGACTACGTCTTCACGACGACGTGCGCGTCGAGCCAATGCATAGCCACTGCCACCAACGGACCGACGCCCGAGAACCCGACGTTGCCGCAGCCCTCACACTATGTATGGGACGGGTCGAAATGGGTGGAACACTTCGACTTTCAGTGGGACTGCTTCATGGGCGACGGAGTCCCAAAAGCCTGGGCACCCGCCCAGTCCTGGGCCTTCTATACGCCGCAGGCCGACGGGACCTTGCGCGGCACCTGGCACACCGACATCCTTAGCGGCCCCTGTCGCGGCAGTGTGGAAATGCCCGTGGCGGCGTTGCGCCTATAACACCGGCAATGTCAGCGGCAGCGTGATCCCCGGTAGTACCGCGAGCAGCGGCGGGATCAGCGGCGGGGCGCCAATGGCCTGCGCCAGCTGCTGAGGCAGGTAGAGCAGCATTCCGGGCAGTATCCCGCCAGTCGGCGTACCGCCGAGCGGAACGGCCAGTAGCTGCGGGAACACTTGTACGCCGCCCAAAACGACTGGTCCGACGTTGATGGTGGGGCTGGATAGTGGCGTCAGGATTCCGCCGAACGGGACGTTGGCCGACAGGGGCACCGTGATGGACCCGAGCGTGCCGAGGACGGGCAGATTGATCGGGGGCACCGACAGGGCGAGCGTCACCTGCCCGTTCAAGAACCCGTTGGCGACGACGGCAGGAGCGGTGAGGGCCGCAACCGCAGCCCCGAACCCGTCCCCGTGCTGCACGGCACTCATGAACGCCGCCGCGCTGGAAGCCATGGCGTTCGCAGTGGTGATCGGCGAACCGATCGCGTCGATACCCAACGCTATGGGTAGGCCGAAGAATGCCGGCCCGATGCTCACCGCGCCATTCGCCGTACTGACGCCAACCGAGTAGGAGAAGTCGGTCAGTGTCCGGAACACGTTGAGTGCGTTCTGCCCGATTCGGCCGGGGATGGAGAAGATGGGCAGCAGGTCGTTGACGGCGCCGGTCGCGGCGAATTGCGAGAAGGAGGAGGCGATTATCTGCCCATAGCCGCTCTGGTTGCTGATGAACTGATGCAAGAACGGGAACGGATTCGCCGCAAAGGCGTTGCCCAGGTTCTGCAGATTGGCGATCGTGTTGTTGAACAGTGCTTGATACGGCGCGGCGACGGCGGCGAAGAAGTCCGGTGGGGCGCCGGTGCCGAACAAACCGGGCAGGAGACCTTGCAACGCAGGCAGCAGGTTGGTGCCACCCAGCAGACCTTGCAAGCCGGCGCCAAGCTGCCCGAGTTGACTGGTCAGCCCGGAAAGCGCACTGCCGTTCGTCAAGCCGCCAAGAATGCCGCCCAGGGCGCCGGTGTCGAGCAATCCGCCGCCGGTGCCGCCCAGCAACCCGCCGAGCAATCCGCCGCCAGTGCCGCCCAGCAATCCGCCGCCGGTCCCCAACACGCCGCCGCCGCCCCCGAGCAGGCCGTCCAAAACGGAAGCCGCCGGCGCGACACTCGCTGCCGGCGGCGCGAAGGCGTTCGCGAGAGCCTGTTCGGCGTTGGCGATCTCGGTTTGCACGTAGGCGCCCACACCCGAATTCAGTACTTTGACGAACTCGGCGTGGAACGCCTGCGCCTGGGCGCTGAGCACTTGGAATTCCTGACCCAGCCCGCCGAACATGGCGGCGATGGCTTCGGAGATTTCGTCCGCGGCCGCCGGAGCTACAGCGGTGGTCGAAGCCGCAATGGATTGCGAGGCTTCGAGTATCGCCGAACGGATGCCCGCCAAATCCGTGGCCGCAGCCTGTACCACCTCTGGCGCAATGACAAATGACATAGCTATCTCCCTCGACCCCATGCCAAACGACCAAGCGGCAATCGCTCATTCAAAGATAGGCTAAAGACACCGACTATTAAACATGCGATTAACCGAATATTTTCCACCGATGCTGCGGATGAGGTCGGCGGTTCTGGCCGGCTTTTCGATCATGACGAAATGCCCGGCGGGAGCGATGGTGATGTGTTCGGCACCGAGTGCGTGGGCCAGTCGGATCTGCTCGGTGCGCCAGCGACGGGTGCGCCAACCCGTGTGAGCGGTGGCCACCATGCGTGGCACCGGCGGTAGCGGGTGCACCGCCCGCAGCTCGCACAATTCGGCAGCCAGTTCGTGGTAACCGGCGTATTCGGTGAGCAGCGCGCTCACCAATCCGGGTTCGGCCGCGCTGGCGCGGATTTCAACGCGCATCCTGGCGTCGAGCCCACCGGGACGTCGGCGCTGGATCAGCGCCAGCCCGGCGCGGCCCAATGGAGTCTGCAGGTGCAGCTTGTCGACCAGTGTGGCGGCCGCCGCGGCCGCGGTGAGCTTGGCTCGCGTCGGCAGTGCGGGGAGCCGCCGGTGGTCGGGAGCGATGCTCGAATCGAGGAGCAGCAGCGCGCGGGTGCGGTGTGGGTAGAGGCGGGCGAATCCTTCGGCGTAGAAGCCGCCCACCGAATGCCCCACCACCACCGCATCCGGCCGGTGCACGGCGTCCAGCACGGCGGCGATCCGGTCCGCCTCACCTCGGACCGTGCGACCGGCCGATGCTCGGTTGGTGGACGTCGGCCTGCCCGGCCGGTCGAATCGCACGACGATGTGGTCATGGGCAAGGGCGGCAACCGTGTCACTCCAGTGCACCGCCCGCCCCCCTAGTCCGCTGCACAACACCACGACGGGACCGCTGTTCCCGTCGACGAGGATGTGCACCCGATATCCGCCGATCTCGACATCGAGGCGGTCAGTCATGGGTTGGCGTCGACTCGGACGCGCGCGGTGCGCAGCGCAACATAGACCAGCCAACCGGCGAACGCGGCCAACTCCGCGCGCTGGGCGACTCCCACCACGCCGATGACGTCGGCGCTGTCGATGATGATCGCCACGCCGGTCAATATCGCTGTTGTGATCAGCGCCGCCAACATGAAGAGCCCGACGCGTTGCACCCGGGCCGGGGCGCCCTCACGTACGTCGGCTATGACGAAAGCAAGCAACGACGCGACGGCGGCTACCAGGACGATTCCACTGCTGAACCAATGCAGCTGGTGGCCTATCGGCACAGCTCCGGAGGACTCGCGGGCCGCACAGGCGGGATTCGAACTAGGCGCGCACACCAACTTCCACACCGTGTTGTCCAAGACCGTGGCCCCGGCGAATACCCCGACTGCCCACCATCCCCTGCTACTCCACTGGCTACCCCGCACGCCCACCAGGGCAGCGGCGGCCGCGACGACAAGGACACCCGCCGCACCCAGATCACCGGCCCGGAACCACTCGCCGTACGGCTGGTCCGCAGCGGCGAGCTCACTGATGTAGTGGTCTGGGTCGGGCAACGTGCGGGTGAAAACGATCTCGAGGACCCAGTTGGAATAGAGGATGGCACCGGCTGCGGCACCTACCACCGCGACCCAGCGCAGCACCGGATATAGCGACCTGGGCTTCCCGGCAGTGGCCGGCACCAAGTCAGGGCGCTGCGGGACGGCCATGAGGACATAATGCCGTGCCCGTTGGCCCCGGGAGGCTGTTCCTGATAGTTGCGCGCGTCACCGATCCCACGTCATCCACTAAGCAAGGTCGCTGTCGGCCGCCGCATCGTCCAAGTACTGACGCTCGCCGGTCTGCAGCGCCGTCCGCACCATCTGCGGGTCGTACTCATACGGTTCGGTCGAGTCGATGAATTGGTGCACGATCTGCACGAAGCGGTCCGGGTGATCGCCGTGCGGCATGTGCCCGGAATTCTCCAGGATCTCCAAACGCGAACCGGGAATCTGCTCGTGGGCCAGCCGAGCGTGGCTCACCGGGATGATCAGGTCGTCCTCGCCCCAGATGATCTGCACCGGAAGGCCGTGCATCAGGTAGCTGCGATCGAGCATCGTGACGAACTGGCCGTGGGTGTCGACCACGCCGCGCAGCGTGCGTGCGAAGGCGGCCACGGCGCCGGGCTTGCTCAACCCGCGGACCAGACGCGGCAAGCTGGCCACATCGCGGGTGAACCGGGTGGAGCCGACGACGTTTCCGACGGCGCGGCTGGCGAGATCCAGTGCCGAGACGGCGCCCGGTACCCGCAACATTGACAGCGCCTCGGCGCCCAACGGCATCGCCGCCAGGCGCAGTGCGATGCTGACGTCCTTGGTCACCCCGCCGGCGCTCACCAGCACGACGCGCTCAACGAATTCCGGGTACTGGTAGGCGAATTGAGCCGCCACACCGCCGCCCAGAGAATGCCCGACCAAGGTGACGCGGTCGATCTCCAGCACGGTGAGCAGGTCGCGCAGGCCGTTGGCGAACGACGCCAAGGAGTAGTCGGCGCGCGGCTTGTCCGACTCACCGTGGCCCAGCAGGTCGGGAGCGATGACGGTGAATCGCTGAGCGAGCTTGGCATGCACGGGCTGCCAGGTCGTGGAGTTGTCACCGACGCCGTGCAGCAGCACCACGACCGGGCCAGTCCCCGCGATACGGAAGGCGCGGCGGTGGCCGTGGATCGTGCGGAATTGCAGCTTCGGTGCGGTGACATCCCGTACGGGCCGCAGGTGGCGGTGTGGACGGTTCGGCATGGCAGTCCCTCCCTGGTATGCGTCTCCTCCCGCCGAAGCGGGGTGTTGCAGAGAAGCTTGGGGGGACGACCTTGAAAGTTTCTTGGAGACTCCTTGAACCACCACCGTGATTGGTCGCGATCAGTCCACGAGCCTTCTTTGCAGTTCCTTGGTGATGTCGAACTGGTTCTGCACGGTTGCCAGGTCGGCCTCGAGAGCGGACGTGTCCGGCCCGGTCGCCGCGGTCGCATACCGCGCGACGGCAGCTTCGATGGCGTCGACGGTTGCCGTGATCGATCCGAGCAATTCCCCTTTGTGCACTGGTGACAGCTGGGAAATCGCGACCAGGTGGTCATCGACCTCGAACGCGGTCTGTTCCAGATCGGCCCGAAGCACAACGGTTGAGCCCGTATCGAGGGCGTCCACGGCGTGTAGGGCCCTCAACGCATCGCGTAACCGGCGGTGCAGCCGAGCTTCCGGGTCGTGCGATCGGGCCCAGGCACGCGGAGCACGGGTCGGGCGGCCGGGGATCAGCTGATTGTCCCGAGTGATGGCTCGCTGCTGAGTGTGATGGACCATCGCGATGACGGCGACCGTCAGACCGACCACGAAAGCGAGCACGAGGACGACCCCGAGGACGATTTCCACGGCTACTTCCTATGAATGTTGCGGTGCGGCGATCTAGTCGAATGATGCCCGTGGGAATGGAAGTAGAAGTAGATCGAGATGGCCGCGATCACGACCAGCAGTGCAATGGCGATCGCGATCGCCAACTTCACCTTGCTCCAGGGCCGCTCGCCGGCCACCTCGCCGGTGAGGCCGTTGATACAGACCTGGAACGGCCGGTTGCTGTAGAGCACGGTCAGTAGCCAGATCGGCAGCAGGATGTGCTTGAAACCGAGGTAATTCCACGACGTCCGCAGGCTGTGGACCCGCTGGCGGTCCCCACCGATGTCGGAACGCACCGTCCGTTCGACGGCGCTCTCCATCTCCTGTTTGGCTTCGGGCAGCGCCTGCTCGGCGTCTTTGTCGTAGGTGCGACACAGGTGACCGGCTACGAATTCCGGCGAATAGGTCCTGGCCTGCTCGACCGGCCAGGGCTCGAGTGTCTTGATCCGCTTGCGATTGAGGTTTTCGCTGTCATTGGCCAGGACCGGCAGGTCGGCGAAGTCGTTGCTGACCTGACCCGACACCCGGTACCAACGTGTTTGAGTTTCGTATATTGCGTTGCCGTCATTGTCGGTACCGACTCGAACGCGGTGATCTTCGCCGCGTTCACCGTCGTAGACCGTTTGGGTGTTGGCGTCATAGGTGAAGTACGCGGTGTACAGGCTGGAGAAGGCGCCGATCTCGCGGTACTTCTTGAAGTCGGTGGGTGCGAACCAGCGCTTGGTGATCCACTTCTCGATGAGCTGACGAGCTTGTTTCTCATCGATGCGAAAAGGCACCAGTCCGTCCACCGGCAGCCGAGCCGGCGCGTTGTGCACGTCGTCGCGTTGGATGGGGGTGGCGCAGTAGGGGCATTTGGTGGCTGTCAGACTGCCGACGAATTCGGTTGTGCCGCCGCAGTTTTGACATGCAACCTCGCGCATGCCGGTGACGTTCGGCCCGGCCTGGCGTTGTTGTAGCTCTCGCAGTTGCCGCATGGCGCTGTGTAATTCGCGCGAACGGACCGGGGTATTCGGCGCGGTGATGTCGTAGTAATTCCCACAACTGGGGCAGCGCAATTTCTGGCTGGCGATGTCGAAGTTGAGCTGTCCGCCGCATGATGTGCACGGGTAGGTGCGGGTGCGCTCGGTCTGGTGAAACATCGCGGGCGCGCTCGGCGGTTCCGCGTAGGGACGCAGCGGGGGAGGCGGGGCAGCCGATGGGGGACCCGCCTGCGCTCGGGGCAGCGGCGGTGGGCCGGGCGGTCGGGGTAACGGTGGCGGACCTGGTTGCCGTCGCGGCAGGGGCGGCGGGCCGGCTGGCGGCCGAGGCAGCGGCGGTGGGCCGGTCGGGCGGGGAGGCAACGGCGGAGGCTGGGAACGCCCCGGGCCCCATCCGGGATCCCCTGGCGGGTAGCTCATTGCTGCGGCGGGAGCGGCGGCGGCGTGCCCGGCAACGGGGGCGGCGCGCTGAACAACGGTTGCAGCGCGGGCACGGTCGACGCGGGGGCCCAGTTGGGCATCCCCTCGGTCCACACCACGGTGTCGCGAGTCAATTGACCGCTGGAAACGAATTGCCGCAGTGCATTGACCGGGTAAGGACCGGCGGGCTGGCCGGCCTGCTCGAAATGGAACAGTTGCTGCGGCGGCAACGGAGGTGGCGCCCCTTGCATCGGCGGCTGCTGGTTGCCGAATTGCTGAGGTTGGCCGTAACCGCCCTGGGCCGCGTTGGCCATCTGACTGCCCAGTGCCACACCCAGGCCGGCCTGGATCGCCGATCCGGCGGCACCCCCGCCCTCGTTCTGCGCCGCGGCCAACATCGCGTCGGCTCGTCGTGCTTGGGTGTAGCGGTCGAGGTCGCCGACGTTATTGAGAAAGCTGCTCTCCTCGAGGCCACGCGCCACACCGCGGGTCATCGCCTGCTGGATCTCTTCGGGCAGCGAGATCGTCATGGTGACGGCGTCGATCCCCAGACCGAACGCCTGTACACGCTGGGCGACGAACTCGCGCAGCTTGTCCGACAACTCGACCTGGCGGCCCTGCAGATCGATCGCGCCGAGGCCGCTGCCCATCACCATGTCGTTGAACGCCAGGGCGATGTTGCGCCGGATCAACTCGGTGATCTGCTCCATGTCGACGACGCTTTGGGTGCCGAGGACCTGACGCAGGAACGCGGTGGGGTCGGTGACTCTGACGACTGTGGTGCCGTTGGCCCGGACTTGCACCATCTTGAAATCTGGGTCCCGAACGGTGACGGGTTGCGGTGTGCCCCAACGCAAATCGGGATAGGGACGGGTGTTGACGTAGTACACCTCGGACCGGAAGGGGCTGTTGAATCCGTACTTCCAACCTTGCAGCGTGCCCAAGATCGGCATGTTCTCACTGGTCAGCGTGTAGTGACCGGGGTTGAACTGATCGGCCAACTGGCCGCGATAGACAAACATGGCGCGCTGGCCTTCGCGGACGATCAGCTGCGCGCCGTTTTTGATCTCGTTGTCGTAGCGCGGGAACCGCCACGCCAAGGTCGTGTTCGTATCGTCGAGCCATTCGATGATGTCGACGAACTCGCCCCGGATCATGTCCCGCATGCCCATGGTGTGCAGTCCCCTCCTCGGCGGTGCGGTGCCTTGCCACAACGTCGTCGCTCAGCAAAGATCGATCTTGCAGATTTCTGGCGAATCTTACGCGGGGATTGCTGCTATTGAGAGGGTTCGTGCTGGCGAAGCCGGCAATGTCCTAGGCGGCCGCCTTCCTCAGACGTGCAGACGCACGCTGCAAAGGTCTCGAGGTGGCTCGTTAGCCGATTCTGGAGAGCCTGAAGGTGTCATGCAGGTCGGCGATACTGCACGGCGCTGAGCTCTGCAGGTAGTTGACGTCGCCGGTCAGCGTCTGCGGACTCCACGATTGGTCGATGGTGGCCGGATAGGTGCCGCCGCCCCATAGCGAGTCGGCGAATGCGTACAGCGGACACTTCACCCCCTGCGGAACGGTCCGTGTGACGGTGTGCCGGCCGTTGATCAGGGGCGCGGCAAAACTCTGCCCGGGCCCGGTCGTCACATGGGCGACGCACTGCGGCGCGCACGTGGTTCTGATCGTCCAGGTCCCTTGGGTGCCGTCGTCATCTGTATAGGTGAACACCCCGTCCGCGGGGTGGACCTCGGCGTTGGCTAGCGGTGCTCCAGCGATGAAAAGGGCGAATGATAGCGCAAGAGTCAAGCAGAGTGCGTACGGCTTCATGGTTCCCCCTCAAGGGACGGGATTAGTTGCGTATCCGCAACAACGCACAGCCTAACTTGCGTAATCCCAGATCAATGCCCTTTTCCAGCTCGCTCATAGGCAACTCTCAGACGCAGCGACGCGAAGTGGCAGCCGTGGCTGTCGTTTCAACTCACATTGCGTCTAATTCACGAGCTAGGCACCCCGTCGGTTCAAAGCGCGGTGATGTGGTGGTCGGGCGCAGCGCAGCGCGGGGCGTTGGGAGTGATTTCGCGGCCACGAAAACGAAGAAGGGTCGCCGTCACACCTCCGATGAAGCGGGCGAACCAGGAAGACGGTCACGGCTGGGACTGCGTGGACAGCCGTGTCGCCGGCGACGATCCTGGGGCTGACTGTGAGCCCATCCCAGACTTCGCGTTGGGCGTCGGGCGAAGAAAGGCCTGGCGCTGCCGCCTTATCTTGAACGGTCCTTCTTACCGACGAGCCGCGCGATTCCTTCAACAACTCGACGCACAGGTGTAGGGCGGGGCAGCGTGAGGGTTGGCCTAAGCGTCCTTCTCATCCATCCGAATCGATCCGTCACAGATCAACCAGCCGCCTGGTATTTCAAGGTGTATGAAATTGACTGGGGCGCAATTTGATTCACGGTGGCCCGACCGAGTCACAGGGAATCAGCGAAACGTCGGCCAACCCTTTTGGCTGATAAAGGCGTTTGGCCTTGGTTCTATGAGCCGCGGCAGCTGGCGGCCGAAGTGCAATTGCCAACACTTGATGGCCAACACATGTTGGTCTACATTTGTTGGCATGAGCACTTCAGCGAGGATGAAACCCACACTCAAACCGGCTCGGCGGCCGGCGGCGGTGGTGACAGGCACCTCCAGCGGGATAGGCCGAGCATGCGCCTTGCGCCTGGCAGGCGAGGGTTATCACGTCTTCGCCGGCGTACGGCGCAGACAACATGGACAGGCTCTCGTGCAGGAAGCCAGCCGAAACGGCGGCCAATTGACACCGGTGATCCTGGACGTCACCGATGAGGCGTCGATCCGCACGGCGGCCGCCGAGGTGGCCGACTCAGTAGGCGACGCCGGAGTGGCCGTGCTAGTCAATAACGCCGGCATCGGGATGACCTGGCCGGTCGAAGCCGTACCCCTCGCGGACCTGCGCCACATCTACGAGGTGAATGTGTTTGGGCAAGTCGCGGTCACCCAGGCGTTCTTGCCTCTGATCCGCGCGTGCGCGGGCCGCGTGGTGAATGTCGGATCGATTGGTGACCGGCTCAGCTTGCCCTTTGGCGCACCGTTGGTCTCATCGAAGTGGGCCTTCGCGTCGATCACCGAATCGCTGCGGATGGAGTTGCGGCCGTGGGGAATTCATGTCGTCCTCATTGAGCCGGCCACGATCCAAACGGACGCGGTGAAGAAAGTCAAGGAGGACGCAGAACGGGTGATGAGCAAGATGACCCCCGCCGACCTCGAGTTGTACGGCGAGACCTACCAAGCGATGACCCGAAAGGCGATCGAGCGCGCGAGTTCGGGCAGCGATCCCGATGTCGTCGCCCGGGCGGTGCTGCACGCAGCGAGAAAGAAGCGGCCACGCACGCGCTACGTCGTCGGCAAGGATGGCCGACTGCTGGCCTTCTTGGCCGGATGGGCCCCCGACCGACTCTTCGATGCCATGCGTGTTCGCCTGTTCGGCCTGCCGAAGAAGTTCGGTGCGGCCGCCCAACCAGTTAACGGAGTTGCTCGATGAAACTGACCAATCAAGACGCCGTCGCCGACCTCGACGCCGACTTCGCGACGATGGCCGTCGAAGTCGGCCAACACGCCTGGGGGCTGCCAGAACTCACGATGCGAGAGAAGGCATTCGTCTTCCTCGCCGCCGACCTGTGCACGCACTGCCTCGGCTTCCCGCTGCAGACCCATGCGCAGATGGCCGTGTCTCAAGGGGTCGACATGCCCGCGCTGCGCGAGGCAGTCCGGCATCTTGCTCCCTACGTGGGATACCCGACCGCGGCTGAGGCGCTGATGGCGCTCGCCAACATTGAGCAGCCGCAGGGATCCGCTTCGTCGTCGCCGGCTGAAAACTCACCGGTCGAGCTCGACGAAGACACCGTCCTGGCGATCGCCCATCTCGATGACCGCTTCGCCACGTTCTACCGCGACCAGTTCAACTCCCGGTGGGGGCGTTCGGAACTCACTGTGCGAGAGCGGGCATTGGCAACCATCGCCACCGACGTGCTCAACAGCACCCTGGAGGACTCGCTGCGCCTACATGTGCGCCTCGCGTTGAACAACGGTGCAGGAGAAGAACAGATTCGTGCGGTCGTTTTGCAGGTATCGGAATTCGCTATCGACAAGGCGTGGCGCGCTTTCAACGCGTTGAACGAAATCCTGGCTGCCTCGGCCGCATAGAGCTATCGGCGGAACCGGCAACAATGCCAACGGTGTTGGCCTACATTTGTTCGCATGGCTTTCACACAACGGTCTGAGAACACGCGAACCGCGATCCTCACCGCAGCGCGACAGATGCTGGCCAGCCGCGGGTATGAAGCCACGACCATCAGAGCCGTGGCCGCGGCGGCCGGCATCGACCCATCGATGGTGATGCGCTACTACGGAAATAAGCAAGGGCTATTCGCCGCCGCGGTCGACGTCGACCTGCAACTACCCGATCCGTCGGCACTACCGGCCGACAACATCGGCAACGTTCTGGCCCATCACGTCATCTCGCGCTGGGAAGGTGCACTATCTGATGAGTTCATCACCTTGCTGCTGCGTTCGGCCGGAACGAATAGTGCTGCAGCAGAGCAGTTTCGGCTGATTTTCGAACGTCAGCTGCTCAAGTTCGTCCAAGGGATCGCCGGCCGGGGACAGTTGGCCCGCCGGCGCGCCGCGATGGTCAGCTCGCAGGTCCTGGGCGTGGCTTACTGCCGGTACATACTAGAGCTGCCCGCGGTCACCGAACTCGACGGCGAGACACTGGCCAACACTTTGGGTCCAGTGCTGCAGCACTACCTCACCGGAGACCTCTCGGGACCGGTGGACGCGACCGCCGCTAAACGCGGCAAGGCATCAACGGCAGGGCGTTCCCGGTGAGGACTCCGACCGGCTGAGCACTTTCCCGAGCACGCCGACTTGAAGGCCGGCACACGTTGGCTACGTTGTAGGTATTCGGCGCTGATGCTCGGTGGAAGCGATCAAAGCTCGCGGCGTAGGACTTCCCCTTGTGTGCGATCCGCGCGGAGTTTTCACTACGTGAAGGAGTTGAGGGTGGAAGATTCACCGGAGTCGGTCATTCGTAAGTTCATCGATACTTGGCCCCGGTCCGATGTCGACGAGATGATCGCGTTTTTCAGCGACGACGCCGTGTATACCGATGGTCCGCGCGGGACGTTCAGGGGCAAAGAGGCAATCGAGACCGAGATGAGGTCGTTGATGGACCTAGTGCCTACCACGACGGCCGATGTAAAACACTTCCTGGTTAGTGGTGGCGTCGTGATGGTGGAGCGGGTTGACGTGTTTGAGATGGCGGGCGAGACGTTCGACGTTGAAATGTCCGCAGTCTTTGAAGTCAATGGAGATGGATTGATTTCGCGCTGGCGCGACTACTACGACCTTCGGTCGCTCGAAGAGCGTGTGGCTGAGCGGCTGGGAGCCGCCGGCAGTGGTTGATTGCAGTGGTGGAGTGGATTCAGTAGGCAGCAACGCTACGTCGCGTATTACTCCTCGTTTTTTGACGAGCATGGGTAGCGGATAGATAGACCGCTTTGGATGGCCGAAGTAGCAATCTTCAAAAGCACCGTCTAGCAGGTCGTTCGTGTCTGCTAGTTACAGTGCCCCCGGCAGGATTCGAACCTGCGGCCTTCTGCTCCGGAGGCAGACGCTCTATCCCCTGAGCTACGGGGGCGCACTCAAAACACGTTGCGCCGTGGGGCTTGAACAAGCACGGACAGACTAACGCATCCCGGTGAGTCCGTTGTCACCGCGATGGATTCGGGGCGCAAGCGCCTTAGCCAATAGGATGGACGCTCGTGACCCCCGCCGACCTGGCCGAGCTGCTCAGGACCGCCGCCGCCGCGGTGCTGGCCGAGCACGGCCTTGACGTGTCCGCGTTGCCGCAGACCGTCGTGGTCGAACGGCCCCGTAACCCCGAACATGGCGACTATGCCAGCAACCTGGCACTGCAATTGGGCAAGAAGGTCGGTGCCAACCCGCGTGAATTGGCCGGATGGCTGGCCGATGCCCTGGCCCAGGCCGACGGCATCGCCTCGGCGGAGGTGGCCGGTCCCGGCTTCATCAATCTGCGCCTCGAGGCGTCAGCGCAGGCCAAGATCGTCACTAACGTCATCGACGCCGGCAACGGCTATGGCCACTCGCAGCTGCTGGCGGGCCAGAAGATCAATCTGGAATTCGTCTCGGCCAACCCGACCGGACCCATCCACATCGGCGGCACGCGGTGGGCCGCCGTCGGCGACGCCCTGGGGCGACTGCTGTCCACGCAGGGCGCCGACGTGGTGCGGGAGTACTACTTCAACGACCACGGCGCCCAGATTGACCGGTTCGCCATGTCACTGGTCGCTGCGGCCAAGGGAAAGCCCACGCCGGAAGACGGCTACGCGGGCACTTACATCAACGACATCGCCGCTCAGGTGTTGCAGAAGTCACCTGACGCCCTGAGCCTGCCCGACGACGAAATGCGCGAGACCTTCCGCGAAATCGGCGTCGACCTCATGTTCAGCCACATCAAAGAGTCGTTGCACGAGTTCGGCACCGACTTCGACGTCTACACCCACGAAGACTCGATGCATACCAGCGGCCGCGTCGACGAGGCCATCAGCAGGTTGCGTGAAACCGGCAACATCTACGAGAAGGACGGCGCAACCTGGTTGCGTACCAGTGCATTTGGTGACGACAAAGACCGCGTCGTCGTCAAGAGCGACGGCAAGCCGGCCTATATCGCCGGTGACCTCGCCTACTACCTGGACAAGCGTCAGCGCGGCTTCGACCTCTGCATCTACATGCTCGGCGCGGACCATCACGGCTATATCGCCAGGCTCAAGGCCGCGGCGGCGGCATTCGGCGAGGACCCGGCCACCGTGGAGGTCCTGATCGGTCAGATGGTGCACCTGGTGCGCGACGGCCAGCCGATCAAGATGAGCAAGCGGGCGGGCACCGTCATCACCTTGGACGACCTGGTCGAGGCGATCGGTGTCGACGCGGCGCGTTACAGCCTCATCCGGTCGTCGGTGGACACCGCGATCGACATCGACCTGGCGCTGTGGTCGTCGGCGTCGAATGAGAATCCCGTCTACTACGTGCAGTACGCCCACGCCCGACTCTCGGCGCTCGCCCGCAACGCCGCCGAACTGGGACTCATCGCCGACACCACTCACCTCGAACTGCTCAGCCACGACAAAGAAGGCACGTTGCTGCGTAGCATTGGGGAATTCCCGCGGGTGCTCAAGACGGCGGCAACGCTGCGGGAACCGCACCGCGTCTGCCGCTACCTGGAAGATCTGGCCGGTGACTACCATCGGTTCTACGACTCGTGCCGGGTACTGCCCCAAGGTGACGAGCAGCCGACCGACCTGCACACCGCGCGCCTGGCGCTATGCCAAGCCGCCCGCCAAGTGATCGCCAATGGGCTGGCAATACTCGGCGTCACCGCCCCGGAGAGAATGTGAACGTCCACCCCGCCGGTCCCCGGCACGCCGAAGAGACCCGGCATCCCAGTAGTCCGCCTCGTCCGCAGTCCCCCGAAGAGCTGCTGCGGTTGGCGCCGAACGTGTGGCCGCGCAACGTGGTTCGCGACGAAACCGGAGTTGCGGCGATCGCCGGGGTGCCGCTGACCTACCTCGCCCAGGAGTACGGCACCCCGCTGTTCGTCATCGACGAAGACGACTTCCGCTCCCGTTGCCAAGAGACCGCGGCGGCGTTCGGCGGTGGGGCCAACGTCCACTACGCGGCCAAGGCCTTCCTCTGCAGTGAGGTGGCGCGCTGGATCGACGAGGAGGGTCTTTCGCTGGATGTGTGCAGCGGCGGTGAGCTCGCGGTGGCGCTGCACGCCAAGTTCCCGCCAGAGCGAATCGCGTTGCACGGCAACAACAAATCGGTGGCCGAGCTGACCGCGGCGGTGAAAGCCGGCATCAGCCACATCGTTGTGGATTCCATGACCGAGATCGAGCGACTCGACACCATCGCCGGCGAGGCCGGAGTGGTCCAGGATGTCTACGTTCGCCTGACCGTGGGCGTCGAGGCGCACACCCACGAATTCATCTCCACCGCGCACGAAGACCAGAAATTCGGACTCTCGGTGGCCAGCGGCGCGGCAATGGCCGCGGTCCGGCGTGTTTTTGCCACCGACAACTTGCGACTGGTCGGGTTGCACAGCCACATCGGCTCCCAGATCTTCGACGTGGCCGGGTTCGAGATCGCCGCACACCGCGTCATCGGTCTGCTGCAACAGATCGTCGAAGAGTTCGGTGTCGACAAGACAGCGCAGATCTCCACGGTCGATCTCGGCGGTGGCTTGGGCATCTCATACCTGGCCGCCGACGACCCTCCACCGATGAACGAACTGGCCGCCAAGCTCAGCGCCATCGTGCATCACGAATCGGCCGCCGCCGGGCTGCCCACGCCCAGGCTGGTGGTCGAGCCCGGCCGCGCCATCGCCGGGCCCGGCACCATCACGTTGTATGAAGTCGGCACCGTCAAGGACGTCGACGTCAGCGCTTCGGCGAATCGCCGCTACGTCAGCGTCGACGGTGGCATGAGTGACAACATCCGCACCGCACTCTATGCCGCGCAATACGACGTGCGGCTGGTCTCACGAGTCAGCGACGCCCCGGCGACGCAGGCCCGACTGGTCGGAAAGCATTGTGAGAGCGGTGATGTCATCGTGCGTGACGCATGGGTCCCTGACGACATCGAGCCGGGCGACCTGGTCGCGGTGGCCGCGACCGGAGCCTACTGCTACTCGCTTTCCAGCCGTTACAACATGATCGGCCGTCCCGCCGTGGTAGCGGTGCGCGCGGGCAAGGCCCGTCTGGTGCTGCGTCGCGAGACGGTCGACGACCTGCTGAGTTTGGAAGTGAGGTGACCCATGTCCGATGACGAAAAGCCCATCGGCGTAGCGGTACTCGGCTTGGGCAACGTCGGCAGCGAAGTTGTCCGGATCATCGAGGAAAGTGCCGAGGACCTCGCCGGCCGCATCGGTGCTCCACTGGTGCTGCGCGGCGTCGCGGTGCGGCGGGTGGCCGCTGACCGTGGTGTGCCCATCGAGTTGCTCACCGACAACGTCGATGAACTCGTCTCGCGCGACGACGTCGACATCGTCGTCGAGCTCATGGGGCCGGTAGAACCGGCCCGCAAAGCGATCCTCACCGCGATCGAGCACGGCAAGTCCGTCGTCACCGCCAACAAGGCTCTGCTCTCTATTTCCACCGGCGAATTGGCCCAGGCCGCTGAAAACGCCGTCGTGGACCTGTATTTCGAGGCGGCCGTGGCCGGTGCCATCCCGGTGATCCGGCCGCTGACCCAGTCCCTGGCCGGGGACACGGTGCTGCGGGTGGCCGGCATCGTCAACGGCACCACCAACTACATCCTCTCCGCGATGGACAGCACCGGCGCCGACTATCACAGCGCCCTGGCCGACGCCAGCGCCCTGGGCTATGCCGAAGCCGACCCGACCGCCGACGTCGAGGGCTACGACGCGGCGGCCAAGGCCGCGATCCTGGCGTCCATCGCCTTCCATACCCGCGTCACCGCCGACGACGTGTACCGCGAAGGGATCACCAAGATCACCCCGGCCGACTTCGAGTCGGCGCGTGCCTTGGGTTGCACCATCAAGCTGCTGTCCATCTGTGAGCGCATCACCACTGACGAAGGCCAGCAACGGGTTTCGGCGCGCGTCTATCCTGCCCTGGTCCCACTGACCCATCCGCTGGCGACGGTCAACGGCGCTTTCAACGCCGTAGTGGTCGAGGCGCAGGCCGCCGGTCGGTTGATGTTCTACGGACAGGGCGCCGGCGGTGCGCCCACTGCGTCCGCGGTGACCGGGGACCTGGTGATGGCCGCGCGTAACCGGGTGCTGGGCAGCCGGGGCCCGCGCGAGTCCAAGTACGCTCAACTCCCAGTGGCGTCAATGGGTTTCATTGCCACCCGCTACTACGTCAGCATGAACGTCGCGGACAAGCCCGGTGTGTTGTCTGCTGTGGCAGCAGAGTTCGGCAAGCGTGAGGTGAGCATCGCCGAGGTCCGCCAGGAAGGCGTGGCCGACGAAGGCGGGCGGCGGATCGGTGCCCGCATCGTCGTCGTCACCCACTCGGCGACCGATGCCGCGCTCTCCGAAACCGTTGAGGCGCTCGCTGACCTGGACGTCGTCCAGGGCGTGACCAGCGTGCTCCGACTGGAAGGAACCGGTTTATGACCACCCCGCGAACGGCCACTCACCGTCCGTGGCCGGGTTTGATCGCGGCATACCGGGACCGGCTGCCGGTAGGTGACGACTGGACCCCGGTCACCCTGCTAGAAGGCGGCACCCCGCTCATCCCGGCGCCGAGACTGTCCGAACAGACCGGGTGCACAATCCATCTAAAGGTCGAAGGGCTCAACCCCACCGGCTCCTTCAAGGACCGGGGCATGACCATGGCGGTTACCGATGCCGTGGCGCGCGGCCAACAGGCGGTGCTGTGCGCGTCGACCGGCAACACCTCGGCCTCGGCGGCGGCGTACGCCGCGCGCGCCGGCATCACCTGCGCCGTGCTGATCCCGCAAGGCAAAATAGCGATGGGCAAACTGGCGCAGGCGGTGATGCACGGCGCCAGAATCATTCAGATCGACGGCAACTTCGACGACTGCCTGGAATTGGCCCGCAAGATGACCGCCGACTTCCCGACCATCTCGCTGGTCAACTCGGTCAACCCGGTGCGGATCGAAGGGCAGAAGACCGCGGCGTTCGAGATCGTCGACGCGCTGGGGACCGCCCCGGACGTGCACGCCCTGCCAGTCGGCAACGCCGGCAACATCACTGCCTATTGGAAGGGCTACACCGAGTACCGCGACGACGGCTTGATCGACCAGCTGCCCCGCATGTTGGGCACCCAAGCCGCCGGTGCGGCGCCCCTGGTCCACGGTGAGCCGGTGCGCAACCCGGAGACGATCGCCACCGCGATCCGCATCGGCGCACCCGCGTCCTGGACCGCGGCGGTCGCGGCCCAACAACAATCCAACGGGCGCTTCCTGGCCGCCACCGACGAGGAGATCCTGGCCGCATACCACTTGGTGGCCAGCACCGAAGGCGTCTTCGTCGAGCCCGCATCCGCGGCCAGCATCGCCGGCCTGCTCAAGGCCATCGACGACGGCTGGGTGGCGCGCGGCTCGACCGTGGTGTGCACGGTCACCGGCAACGGCCTCAAGGATCCCGACACCGCACTCAAGGACATGCCGACGGTGTCGCCGGTCCCGGTTGACCCCGTCCTGGTCGTGGAGAAGTTGGGACTGGCTTAGTGGTCGCCAGCGCGGCGGAGCCGGATGCCGTGACGCGCCAGTCATCGGTTCCCGTCCTGCCGCCCGGACTGGTCGCCCATGCCGTGGTGGAGGCGTCCAGTGCCAATCTCGGGCCGGGCTTTGACAGCATCGGGCTGGCATTCCACCTGTGTGACGAAATCATCGTCGAGACAATCGATTCCGGTCTTGTCGTGGTGGTGGACGGGGAGGGCGCCGACGAAGTGTCGCTGGGCCCCGAGCACCTGGTGGTGCGCGCGGTCCAGCGGGGTTTGCAGGCGGTCGGCGTCAGCGCCGCGGGCCTGGCGGTGCGCTGCCGTAACGCCATACCGCACTCGCGCGGTCTTGGCTCCTCGGCAGCGGCCGTAGTGGGCGGTATAGCGGCGGTGAATGGTCTTGTCGCACAAACGGATTTCGCACCGTTGAGTATCCCCGCGATGATCCAGTTGGCGAGCGAATTCGAGGGACACCCGGACAATGCGGCGGCGGCCGTGCTGGGCGGCGCCGTCGTCTCCTGGACCGACCACAGCGCGGGGCGCCCGGGCTACTTCGCGGCGCCGCTGCGCCTGCATCCCGACATCCGTCTGTTCTCGGCGATTCCGCAGGAGCGTTCGTCGACCGCGGAGACCCGGGTGCTGCTGCCTACCGAGGTCAGCCATGAAGACGCGCGGTTCAACCTCAGCCGGGCCGCCCTGCTGGTGGTCGCCCTCACCGAGCGGCCCGACCTGTTGATGGCAGCGACCGAAGATGTGCTTCATCAGCCCCAACGCGCCCCGGCCATGCCGGCGTCGGCGGAATATTTGCGGCTACTACGGCGTCATAACATTGCGGCAACGCTTTCCGGGGCAGGTCCCTCGCTCATCGCACTGACAACAGAGCCGGAATTGCCCGCTGAAGCGCTGCATTACGGGGCCACACAAGGTTTCACGATCACCGCGATGACCGCAGGCGAAGGAGTTCGCTGGGGCCCCGGAGCCACACCCAACAGTTGATGCACGGCGCCGCGGGAGCGTTGCTTGCTTCCGGCCAGGAAGCGGGCTATCCTCGGACCCGTCCAGCAATTGCAGCATCTGCATCTGCATCCATACTGCCTTGCCGCTAGGACAACCACCAATTCTTCTCGTGGACGAGGTTCCCCGTCTCCGGTGACGATCCGGGCGATCACCGTCGCAGAGTCGACTATTGGGTGCACTCACCAATTTGGCTGATTGCAACGAACCCCCCGCATGACCTGATCAGCAGGGGAAGAAAGGAAATCCGTGACTGATACGGACCTCTTCACGGCTGGCGAAAGCACCGACGCAGACAAGCAGTCGGACTCCGTGATCACAGACACCCCAGTCGTCAAAACCGGTGCGCCGACAGGATCACTGGCCGCCATGGTGCTGCCCGAACTTCGGGCGCTGGCTAGCCAGTCCGGCGTAAAGGGCACCTCTGGTATGCGCAAGAACGAACTCATCGCCGCGATCAAGGAGATCAGGGGACAGGCCAACGGCACGTCCACCGCCCAGACCGCGACTGCTCCACTCCAAGACACCGCGGCCCCGCCCGCCGCCAACGGGACCCAAATTCCCGACAACGGGGTGGCCCAAGAAACCCAGAAAGCTGACGCTTCGGTAAACGCCGACGCGCCGGCCAAGGCGGAGCAGGAGACCGAGGCACCGGCCGAACCGCGACGCCGCGAACGCCGGGGCGCCGCCCGCGAGGCGGGATCGGCAAGCCCCACCACCAGCGACAGCCCAGCCTCGAACGGGACCGCTGACGGCTCGAAGGCCCAGTCAGACACCAAGACGGAGGAACGTCCGGCAGAGGCGGGCGGCGACCAAAACGGTGACCAGCAAGGCGGGGGCCAGCAGAACCGCGGTGGCGACGACGACGGTGACGGACGTCAGGGCCGGCGCGGTCGCCGCTTCCGCGACCGGCGCCGGCGCGGCGAACGCACCGGTGAAGGCGGCGGCGAAAGCGAACTGCGCGAGGACGATGTCGTCCAGCCGGTAGCGGGCATCCTCGACGTTCTGGACAACTACGCATTCGTGCGCACCTCCGGCTACCTGGCCGGCCCGCACGACGTCTACGTGTCGATGAACATGGTGCGCAAGAACGGTCTGCGCCGCGGCGACGCGGTGACCGGTGCCGTCCGCGTGCCCCGAGAAGGAGAAACAGGCGACAAGAACCCGCGGCAGAAGTTCAACCCGCTGGTTCGCCTGGACAGCATCAACGGCGGATCCATCGAAGACGCCAAGAAGCGGCCCGAATTCGGCAAGCTGACTCCGCTGTACCCCAACCAGCGGCTGCGTCTGGAAACCACCCCGGACCGGTTGACCACGCGGGTCATCGACCTGATCATGCCGATCGGTAAGGGTCAGCGCGCGCTGATCGTGTCGCCGCCCAAGGCCGGTAAGACGACGATCCTGCAGGACATCGCCAACGCGATCACCAGGAACAACCCGGAATGCCACCTCATGGTCGTGCTCGTCGACGAGCGGCCGGAAGAGGTCACCGACATGCAGCGCTCGGTCAAGGGTGAGGTCATCTCGTCCACGTTCGACCGGCCGCCGTCAGACCACACCCAGGCCGCCGAGCTGGCCATCGAGCGCGCCAAGCGGCTCGTGGAGCAGGGCAAGGACGTCGTGGTGCTGCTGGACTCGATCACCCGACTGGGCCGCGCGTACAACAACGCGTCGCCGGCATCGGGCCGCATCCTGTCCGGTGGTGTCGATTCGACCGCGCTGTACCCGCCCAAGCGCTTCCTGGGCGCCGCCCGCAACATCGAAGAAGGCGGATCGCTGACCATCATCGCCACCGCGATGGTGGAGACCGGTTCCACCGGTGACACGGTGATCTTCGAAGAGTTCAAGGGCACCGGTAACGCAGAGCTCAAGCTGGACCGCAAGATCGCCGAGCGTCGGGTCTTTCCCGCCGTCGACGTCAACCCGTCCGGAACCCGCAAGGACGAGCTGCTGCTCTCGCCCGACGAATTCGGAATCGTGCACAAACTGCGCCGGGTGCTGTCCGGCCTGGATTCGCATCAGGCCATCGATCTGCTCATGTCGCAGCTGCGCAAGACCAAGACCAACTACGAATTCCTGGTGCAGGTGTCCAAGACGACACCGGGATCGATGGACAACGACTAACCGTCGTCACATCCGCCACAGCGGTCTCTGTCCGGGCATGTGTGCTTGTGCCCACCTCACAGCGACAACTGCGGTTGTCGCGCGGAGGTGGGCAAAAAGCCAGGTGGGTCCGAGCAGAGCCGGCAGTGACAGCTGAGACCTATGGCCGGCGGGAATGCCAGCGCACATCACGGTGTTTGGGTAGAAGGTGGTTGACCTGGCATAATCGAGGCTCGACCACCCCAGAACCCACCCAGGTTCTCGGTTCAGGCCTGACCGCCGCATCGCATACCGGGGGCACGAGCGGCCAACGATCGAAGAGGACAGCATGAAATCTGACATTCATCCCGCCTACGAGGAGACCACCGTGGTCTGTGGGTGCGGGAACTCCTTCCAGACGCGCAGCACCAAGCCGGGCGGCCGCATTGTGGTCGAGGTTTGCTCGCAGTGCCACCCGTTCTACACCGGCAAGCAGAAGATCCTGGACAGCGGCGGCCGGGTGGCCCGTTTCGAAAAGCGTTACGGCAAGCGCAAGGTCGGCGCCGACAAGGCTGAAGCGGCCGAGAAGTAGCTGGTTTACCGACGCCCGAACTGTGCGCCAAGTGCACAGGCCGGGCGTCGGTTCATGTTTGCGGTAGAAATTCGCGGTAGGTGGCAGGAGGTGGGACATGACGCAGCCGGTGCAGACGATTGACGTCCTGCTCGCCGAACACGCCGCGCTGGAGCGGGCGTTGGCCGATCCCGAACTGCACAGCAAGCCCGACGAGGCCCGTAAAGCCGGTCGCCGGTTCGCCCGGCTGGCGCCGATCGTCGCCACGTATCGCAAATTGGTTGCCGCCCGCGAGGATCTGGAGACCGCCCGCGAGTTCGCCCACGACGACGACTCGTTCGCCGAAGAGGTGACCGAGTTGGAGGGCCGGGTCGCCGAACTCGACACCCAACTCACCGACATGCTCGCGCCCCGCGACCCGCACGACGCCGACGACATCGTGCTCGAGGTCAAATCCGGCGAGGGTGGTGAGGAGTCCGCGTTGTTCGCCGCGGACCTGGCCCGCATGTACATCCGCTACGCCGAGCGTCATGGCTGGTCGGTGACCGTTCTGGACGAGACCATCTCGGACCTGGGCGGCTATAAGGATGCGACGCTGACCATCGCCAGCAAGGGCGATTCCGCCGAGGGCGTGTGGTCGCGAATGAAATTCGAAGGCGGGGTACACCGCGTGCAACGCGTCCCGGTGACGGAATCCCAAGGGCGCGTGCACACTTCGGCGGCGGGCGTGCTCGTCTACCCCGAACCCGAGGAAGTAGGGGAGGTGCAGATCGACGAATCCGATCTGCGGATCGACGTCTACCGGTCGTCCGGCAAAGGCGGCCAGGGCGTCAACACTACCGACTCCGCGGTGCGCATCACCCACCTGCCCACCGGAATCGTCGTCACCTGCCAAAACGAGCGGTCCCAGCTGCAAAACAAGACCCGGGCACTGCAGGTCCTGGCCGCCCGCCTGCAGGCCTTGGCCGAGGAGCAGGCGTCGGCCGACGCGTCCGCGGACCGGGCCAGCCAAATCCGCACCGTGGACCGCAGCGAACGCATCCGCACGTACAACTTCCCGGAGAACCGCATCACCGACCACCGGATCGGTTTTAAGGCCCACAACCTCGATCAGGTCCTCGACGGCGACCTCGATGCGCTGTTCGACGCCCTGAGCGCCGCTGACAAGCAGTCCCGGCTCCAACACTCATGACCACCCTGCGGCGCGCCATCGATACCGCGACAACGGTGCTCGCCGAGGCTGGAATCGATTCCGCGCGTTTCGATGCCGAGGAACTGGCCGCTTTTCTGGCCGGCACCGACCGCGGCCGGCTGTCCTTGCTCGACTCTCCCGATGACGAATTCTTCGCTCAGTACCACGATGTGGTCACCGCACGGTCGCAGCGGATCCCCTTGCAGCATCTGATCGGAAGCGCGGCGTTCGGGCCAGTGGTCCTGGAGGTGGGCCCGGGGGTGTTCGTCCCGCGTCCGGAGACGGAGGCGATGCTGGAGTGGGCCATCGGGCAGCGCCTTGCGCCCCAACCCGTGATCGTCGACCTGTGCACCGGCTCAGGCGCGTTGGCCATCGCCCTGGCCCAGCACTTTCGCGCGGCGCGCATTCTCGGCGTCGACGACTCCGATGCCGCGTTGCGGTACGCGCGGCGCAACGCCGCGAGCAGCCGCGTCGAGCTGATACGCGCCGACGTCACTCAACCGGACCTGCTGGCAGAACTGGACGGCGGTGTGGACCTGGTCGTTGCCAATCCGCCCTACGTTCCCGACGATGCTGCGCTGGAAGCCGAAGTCGCGCAACATGATCCACCGCATGCCGTGTTCGGCGGGCCGGACGGTATGACGGTGATACCCGCGGTTGTCGGTCTCGCCGGACGCCTGCTGCGTCCGGGTGGTCTGTTCGCCGTCGAGCATGACGACTCCACGTCGGCGGCGACGGTTGAATGCGTTACCGGCACAGGCCTTTTCGATGACGTCGTGGCGCGCAAAGATCTGACCGGACGGCCACGCTTCGTCACCGCACGCAGGTTAAGTGATGAGGAGGAGCGGCGCCAATGACCCGCGCCGGTGACGATGCAGAGCGAAGCGATGAGGAGGAGCGGCGCCAATGACCCGCGCCGGTGACGATGCAGAGCGAAGCGATGAGGAGGAGCGGCGCCAATGAGCACTGAAACCTTCGACTGCGCCGACTCCGAGCAGCGTGCGCGAGGCATCGCCGCCGCGGCGCAAGCCGTCAAGAGCGGTCGCCTGGTCGTCATGCCGACCGACACGGTCTACGGCATCGGCGCTGACGCCTTCGACAGCACCGCGGTGGGGGAGTTGCTGGCGGCCAAGGGGCGTGGCCGCGACATGCCGGTGGGCGTGCTGGTGGGTTCCTGGCACACGATCGAGGGGCTGGTCTACGCGATGCCCGACGGGGCGCGCGACCTCATCCGGGCGTTCTGGCCCGGCGCACTGAGCCTGGTTGTGGTGCAGGCGCCGTCGCTGCAGTGGGATCTGGGCAACGCCCACGGCACCGTGATGCTGCGGATGCCCTTGCATCCCGTTGCCATCGAACTGCTGCGTGAGGTCGGCCCCATGGCCGTCTCCAGCGCCAACGTCTCCGGCCAGCCGCCCGCGGTCGATGCCGACGAGGCCCGACGCCAACTCGGCGATCGCGTCGAGGTCTACCTCGACGCGGGACCGTCCGCGCAGCAGGCCGCATCCACCATCGTCGACCTCACCGGAGCCGCCCCTCGCATCCTGCGCGAGGGTCCCGTCCCGGTCGACCGGATCGCGGCCGTCCTCGGCGTGGACCCCGTGAGCTTGAGCGCCTGAACGCCAGCTCAGGTTGGTGCAGTACGGTCTCGTGGTGTCCAGCGACATAACCAGCCTTGCCGGTGGTTTGCTCGCGCTTTCCTATCGCAGCGCCGGTGTCCCTCTGCGCGAGCTCGCGCTCGTCGGGCTGACCGCCGCCATCATCACCTACTTCGCGACCGGTCCGGTGCGCATTCTGGCGACCCGGTTGGGAGCTGTGGCGTATCCACGGGAACGCGACGTCCACATCACGCCGACGCCCCGAATGGGCGGCCTGGCCATGTTCCTCGGGGTCGGGTCCGCGATATTCCTGGCTTCGCAGCTGCCCGCTCTCAACCGCGGGTTCGTCTACTCCACCGGAATGCCCGCGGTGCTCGTGGCGGGTGCGGTGATCATGGGCATCGGCTTGATCGACGACCGGTGGGGCCTGGATGCGTTGACGAAATTCGCCGGTCAGATCACCGCAGCCAGCGTGCTGGTCACCATGGGGGTCGCGTGGAGCGTTCTCTACATCCCGGTGGGCGGGGTGGGCACCATCGTTTTGGATCAGGCCTCGTCGATCCTGCTGACGCTGGCGCTGACGGTCTCGATCGTCAACGCGATGAATTTCGTCGACGGCCTCGACGGGCTGGCCGCGGGGCTGGGCCTGATCACCGCTTTGGCCATCTGCATGTTCTCGGTCGGCCTACTGCGCGACCACGGCGGTGACGTCCTGTACTACCCGCCGGCGCTGATCTCGGTGGTGCTCGCGGGCGCCTGCTTGGGCTTTCTGCCGCACAACTTCCACCGGGCCAAGATCTTCATGGGCGACTCCGGCTCCATGCTGATCGGTTTGATGCTGGCCGCCGCGTCCACCACCGCCGCCGGCCCCATCTCGCAGAACGCCTACGGCGCCCGAGATGTGTTTGCTCTGCTATCGCCGTTCCTGCTGGTGGTCGCGGTGATGTTTGTGCCGATGCTCGATTTGCTGCTGGCAATCGTGCGACGCACCCGCGCGGGCCGCAGCGCGTTTAGTCCCGACAAAATGCATCTGCATCATCGGCTGCTGCAAATCGGGCACTCCCACCGCCGAGTCGTATTGATCATCTATTTGTGGGTCGGCATTGTCGCGTTCGGCGCAGCGAGCACCATCTTCTTCGATCCGCGCCACACCGCGGCCGTGATGCTGGCGGCCATCTTGATTGCGGGCGTCACGACGGTGATCCCGCTGCTGCGCCGCCGCGACGACTACTTCGACCCCGACTAAAAACGGTCTACGACAGCCAGTAGTAGTAGCGCTGACCTTGTGGTACGGTGCAGGTAGAACCCCGAAATGAACCACGCGGGTTGCCGGCCAGCCGGCCCGTCGGAAGGGTTTCCGACCGAGCCGATCGACGACCGACACAGGGAGCTACCCCTTGGGTAAGTCCATCGCGACCTTGCGATACGCTCGGCGGACCACCGATCAGTCGGTCGGCTGGTTCCCGCTCCATCAACCTGGGATTGAGGTGCTGCGGTGACGACACCAGCGCAGGATGCGCCGTTGGTGTTTCCCTCTGTTGCTTTCCGCCCGGTTCGCCTCTTTGTCATCTGCCTTGCACTGACCGCAGCGGCGATGCTTGTCGCCGGCTTCGCCGGTCACGTGATGGTCGGGGTGTTTTTCGGTATCGGATTACTTTTAGGTTTGCTAAACGCTCTCTTGGTGCGGCGTTCGGTGGAGTCGATTACGGCGAAAGAACACCCGCTGAAGAGGTCGATGGCGCTTAACTCGGCGTCGCGGGTCGCGATGATCACCATCATCGCGCTGATCATCGCGTTCATATTCCGGCCCGCAGGTTTGGGCGTGGTGTTTGGTTTGGCGCTCTTTCAGGTATTGCTCGTTGCGTCGACCGCATTACCGGTGTGGAAGAAGTTGCGCACCGGGGAGCCGGCGGGCGTGGGGGACAGCGCAGTACTGACGGGATCTGAGGGGACGGAAGGTAGGAGCACCAGCGATGACTGAGTCATTCCTGGCAGCCCAGATCGAGGTTGGCCAGCACAACACCGCCAAGTGGCTCGGTCTGACCGTCAACACCGACACGGTGCTCTCGACGGCGATCGCCGGGTTGATCGTGATCGCGATGGCCTTCTACCTGCGCTCGAAGGTCACCTCCAGAGATGTGCCCGGCGGCGTCCAACTGTTCTTCGAGGCGATCACCATCCAGATGCGCAACCAGGTCGAAAGCGCCATCGGGATGCGGATCGCCCCATTCGTGTTGCCGCTGGCAGTAACCATCTTCGTGTTCATCCTGATCTCGAATTGGCTGTCGGTTCTGCCGCTGCAGTACACCGACAAGGAGGGGCAGACCACCGAGCTGCTCAAGTCGGCGGCGGCCGACATCAACTACGTGCTCGCGCTGGCCCTCTTCGTGTTCGTCTGCTACCACGTGGCCGGAATATGGCGCCGCGGCATCCTCGGACACCCCTACCGGGTGCTCAAGGGTCACGTCGCGATTCTGGCGCCGATCAACATCGTCGAAGAGCTTGCCAAGCCGATCTCGTTGTCACTGCGTCTATTCGGCAACATCTTCGCCGGCGGCATCCTGGTCGCCCTGATCGCGCTGTTCCCGCCGTACATCATGTGGTTGCCCAACGCGATCTGGAAGTCTTTCGACTTGTTCGTCGGCGCGATCCAGGCCTTCATCTTCGCGCTGCTGACCATCCTGTACTTCAGTCAGTCCATGGAGTTAGAGGACGAGCACCACTAAAGGACCCACCCGTACCGCGACCGAATCCTGGTAAACCGTTACCAGAGTTATCAAGGAGGATAAGAAAAATGGACCCCACTATCGCTGCCGGCGCCCTCATCGGCGGTGGACTGATCATGGCGGGTGGCGCGATCGGCGCTGGTATCGGTGACGGTGTCGCCGGTAACGCGCTTATCGCCGGTGTCGCCCGTCAGCCCGAGGCGCAGGGACGGCTTTTCACACCGTTCTTCATCACCGTCGGTCTGGTCGAGGCGGCCTACTTCATCAACCTGGCGTTTATGGCGCTGTTCGTATTCGCTACGCCGGTCAAGTAATTCGCCGTGATGGGTGACCCGGGCTTGCTTGTTCTGGCTGCCAATCAGGCGGCGGGGGAAGGCGGCAACAACTTCCTCGTTCCCAACGGCACGTTCTTCTTCGTGCTGGCCATCTTCCTGGTGGTACTTGGCGTTATCGGCACGTGGGTGGTGCCGCCGATCATGCGGGTGTTGCGGGAACGCGATGCCATGGTCGCCAAAACGCAGTCCGACAACAAGAAGTCGGCCGAGCAGTTCGCCGCCGCCCAGGCAGATTACGAAGAAGCCATGAAAGAGGCCCGGGTGCAAGCGGGCTCCTATCGCGACAACGCCCGGACAGAGGGTCGTAAGGCGATCGAGGAAGCCCGCGCCCGTGCCGAGCAGCAGGTGGCAGCGATATTGCAGACGGCCAACGAACAATTGAAGCGGGAGCGCGACGCCGTGGAGATGGACCTGCGTGCCAACGTCGGGAACCTGTCGTCAACGCTGGCCAGTCGCATCCTCGGCGTTGATGTCACCACCTCCGCTGTGACGAGGTAGCGCACAATGTCGACATTTATCGGACAGCTGGTGGGGTTCGCGGCCATCGTGTTTCTGGTCTGGCGCTACGTCGTACCGCCGGTGCGCCGGATGATGGCCGATCGCCAAGAGACGGTCCGCAAGGAACTGGAAGAGTCCCAGCAGGCTGCCAAGCGGCTCGAGCAGTCGACCACCGCGCACAGCCAGGCGGTGGAGCAGGCCAAGAAGGAAGCCGAGCGCGTCGTCGAAGAGGCCAAGGCCGATGCCGAACGCATTGCCGAGCAGATGCAGACCCAGGCCGAAGCCGACGCGCAACGCATCCAACAGCAGGGATCGCGCCAGGTCGAGCTGTTGCGGGTGCAGCTGATCCGTCAGCTGCGCTTGGAGCTCGGCCACGAATCGGTCCGTCAGGCAAGGGAATTGATCACCAACTACGTAGCCGACGAGGAGCAGCGGTCGGCCACCGTTGATCGCTTCCTCGACGAGCTTGACGAGATGGCGCCCGAGGCGGTGCAAGTCGAGTATCCGGTGCTGGCCAAGATGCGTTCGGCCAGTCGGCTGGCATTGGGCGAATTGGTCGATCGATTCGACACCATAGCCAAGGATCTCGATGACGACGGCCTGACCAAACTCGCCGATGAGCTGGTGTCGGTGGCCAAAATCCTGGACCGTGAAGTCGTTGTAACCCGTTATCTCACCGTCCCTTCCGAAGATTCGGGACCACGGGTCAAGTTGCTCGAGCGGTTGGTATCCGACAAGGTCGCTGACCCCACGCTCGAGGTGCTGCGGGCAGCCGTTTCGCAGCGCTGGTCGGCCAACTCCGACCTGGTCGACGCGATCGAACATGTGTCGCGCCAAGCGCTGCTGGAGGTCGCCTCACGCAACGACAAGGTCGACGAGGTCGAGGACCAGCTTTTCCGGTTCTCCCGCATTGTTGACTCCCAGCCGCGGCTTGCCATCCTGCTGGGGGATCACTCGACGCCGGCCGAGGGTCGAGTGAGCTTGCTGCACAACGTCCTCGAAAATGCCGGCGACAGCGTCAACCCGGTTACGCGTGCGCTGTTGTCTCAAACGATCGAGCTGTTGAGAGGTCAGCAGCCCGCCGACGAAGCCGTGCAGTTCTTGGCCGAAGTAGCTGTGGCACGACGCGGGGAAGTCGTCGCGCAAGTCACGGCCGCGGCTGAACTCAGCGATGCCCAGCGCGATCGGGTTAGTGAGGTGCTGAGCCGCATCTACGGACACCCGGTGGCCGTGCAACTCCAGATCAATCCAGACCTGCTCGGTGGGCTGATGATTTCGGTGGGTGACGAGGTGATCGACGGCTCGCTCTCATCTCGATTGGCCGCTGCCGAGGCTCAACTGCCCGACTAACACAATCTGATCAGCACAAAACGAAGTAGGAAGACGAAAAGCTATGGCTGAGTTGACAATCTCCGCTGACGACATTCAGAGCGCGATCGAAGAGTACGTAGATTCCTTCACGTCTGACTCCGCCCGGGAGGAAGTCGGCACCATCGTCGACGCGGGTGACGGTATTGCGCACGTCGAGGGATTGCCCTCGGTGATGACCCAGGAGCTGCTCGAGTTCACCGGCGGTGTCCTCGGTGTCGCCCTCAACCTCGACGAACACAGCATCGGCGCCGTCATTCTGGGTGATTTCGAGCAACTCGAAGAGGGCCAGCAAGTGAAGCGCACCGGCGAGGTGCTCTCGGTTCCGGTCGGTGACGGCTACCTGGGCCGGGTGGTCGACCCCCTGGGCCACCCCATCGACGGCGGCGGTGACATCGAAACCGGCAGCCGCCGTGCCCTGGAGCTGCAGGCCCCGTCAGTGGTGCAGCGCCAAGGCGTGAAGGAACCGCTGCAGACCGGCATCAAGGCCGTCGACGCCATGACCCCTATCGGCCGGGGGCAGCGCCAGCTCATCATCGGTGACCGCAAGACCGGCAAGACCGCGGTGTGCGTCGACACGATCCTCAACCAGCGGCAGAACTGGGAGAGCGGCGACGAGAAAAAGCAGGTGCGCTGCGTATACGTGGCCATCGGGCAGAAGGGCACCACGATCGCCGCCGTGCGCCAGGCGCTCGAAGAGGGCGGCGCGATGGACTACACCACCATCGTCGCAGCCCCCGCTTCGGATTCCGCGGGCTTCAAATGGCTTGCGCCGTACACCGGTTCGGCGATTGCCCAGCACTGGATGTACGAGGGCAAGCACGTCCTGATCGTCTTCGACGACCTGACCAAGCACGCCGACGCCTACCGCGCCATCTCGCTGCTGCTGCGCCGCCCGCCCGGCCGTGAGGCGTTCCCGGGCGATGTGTTCTACCTGCACTCCCGGCTGTTGGAGCGCTGCGCGAAGCTTTCCGACGATCTGGGTGGCGGTTCGCTGACCGGCCTGCCGGTCATCGAGACCAAAGCGAACGACATCTCGGCGTACATTCCGACCAACGTCATCTCGATCACCGACGGGCAGTGCTTCCTGGAGAGCGACCTGTTCAACCAGGGTGTGCGGCCGGCCATCAACGTGGGTGCCTCGGTGTCGCGAGTCGGCGGTGCGGCGCAGATCAAGGCCATGAAGGAAGTGGCAGGTTCCCTGCGTCTGGATCTGTCCCAATATCGCGAGCTGGAGTCGTTCGCCGCCTTCGCTTCCGACCTGGACGAGACATCCAAGAAGCAGTTGGCTCGCGGTGAGCGTCTGGTGGAGTTGCTCAAGCAGCCGCAGTATCAGCCGCTGCCGGTGGAGGAGCAGGTCGTCTCGATCTTCCTCGGCACCGGCGGTCACCTGGACTCCGTCCCCGTCGAAGACGTCCGGCGTTTCGAGTCCGAACTGCTCGACCACATCCGGGCCTCGAAGGAGAAGCTGCTCCAGGAGATCGGCAAGAGCGGAAAGCTGAGCGAGGAGAACGAAAAACAACTCGTCGAGACCATCCAGCACTTCAAGGAAGGCTTCGCCTCTTCCAGTGGTGAGTCCGTCGTGCCCGACGAGCATGTCGAGGCCATGGACGAAGAAGATCTCGAGAAAGAGTCGGTGCAAGTCAAGAAGGACAAGCCCAAGGACCAGCAGGAGTCCAGCGAAAAGAAGGACAAGAAAGACAACAAGAAGGACAAGAAGTAGCTAACGATGGCTGCCACACTTCGTGAACTGCGCGGTCGCATCCGTTCGGCCGGATCGATCAAAAAGATCACCAAGGCGCAGGAGCTGATTGCGACGTCGCGCATCGGAAAGGCGCAGGCTCGGCTGGAAGCCGCACGGCCGTACGCCTTTCAGATCACCGCGATGCTCACTACGTTGTCCGCCGAAGCCGCGTTGGACCACCCGTTGCTCGTCGAGCGGAGCAATCCCCAGCGGGCCGGCGTCCTGGTGGTCTCCTCCGATCGTGGCTTGTGCGGCGCGTACAACTCCAGCATGTTCCGGCGTGCCGAGGAGCTGTTCTCCCTGCTGAGGGAGGAAGGCAAAGAGCCGGTGTTGTTCACGGTGGGCCGCAAAGCGCAGAACTACTTCTCGTTCCGCAACTGGGACATCGTGGAGTCGTGGTCGGGTTTCTCCGAACAACCCAAGTACGAGAACGCCTCGGAAATCGGGTCGACGTTGGTCGACGCCTTCATGAAGGGCGCCGGTGACGATGACGACGAGCAGTCGGATAGCGATGTACAGGGCGTCGACGAACTGCACATCGTCTATTCCGAGTTCAAGTCGATGATGTCGCAGTCTGCGGTGGCACACCGGATCGCTCCGCTCGTGGTGGAGTACGTCGAGGAGGAGGACACCGACGTACACACGTTGTACTCATTCGAGCCGGGTGCGACGGCGCTGTTCGAGGCGCTGCTGCCGCGGTATCTGACCACCCGCGTATACGCCGCGCTGCTCGAGTCGGCGGCCTCGGAATTGGCCTCGCGCCAACGTGCGATGAAGTCGGCCACCGACAATGCCGACGACCTCATCAAGGACCTGACCCTGCAGGCAAACCGGGAGCGGCAGGCCCAGATCACCCAAGAGATCAGCGAGATCGTCGGTGGCGCAAACGCGCTCGCGGACGCCGCTCAGTAGACCTACGAGGAAGCGAAAGAAATGACTGCAACAGACGAAAAGACGGAAAACTCGACCAAGAAGTCCGACACCAACGGGCGCGTGGTTCGCATCACCGGTCCGGTCGTCGACGTGGAGTTCCCACGGGGTTCGATCCCCGAGTTGTTCAACGCCTGCCACGCCAAGATCGGCTTCGAGTCGCTCGCCAAGACCCTCACCTTGGAGGTGGCTCAGCACCTGGGTGACAACCTGGTGCGGACCATCTCCATGCAGCCCACCGACGGTCTGGTGCGCGGCGTAGAGGTCATCGATACCGGCGAGTCGATCGCGGTGCCGGTGGGCGAGGGCGTCAAGGGTCACGTGTTCAACGCCTTGGGTCATTGCCTGGACAAAGAGGGCTACGGGGATGACTTCGACCACTGGTCGATTCACCGTAAGCCGCCGTCCTTCGAAGACCTGGAGCCCCGGACCGAGATGCTCGAGACCGGGCTCAAGGTGGTCGACTTGCTGACGCCGTACGTGCGTGGCGGCAAGATCGCCCTGTTCGGTGGCGCCGGCGTGGGCAAGACGGTGTTGATTCAGGAGATGATCAACCGTATCGCCCGCAACTTCGGTGGTACTTCGGTTTTCGCCGGTGTGGGTGAGCGCACCCGTGAGGGCAACGACCTGTGGGTCGAACTGCAGGAAGCCGACGTGCTCAAGGACACCGCGCTGGTGTTCGGTCAGATGGATGAGCCGCCCGGCACCCGTATGCGGGTCGCGCTGTCGGCGCTGACCATGGCCGAGTGGTTCCGTGACGAGGCGGGCCAGGACGTGTTGTTGTTCATCGACAACATCTTCCGGTTCACCCAGGCCGGCTCGGAGGTGTCGACGCTGCTGGGTCGGATGCCCTCGGCCGTGGGTTACCAGCCCACGCTGGCCGACGAGATGGGTGAACTGCAGGAGCGCATCACCTCCACCCGAGGCAAGTCGATTACCTCGATGCAGGCTGTCTACGTGCCCGCCGACGACTACACCGACCCGGCACCGGCCACCACGTTCGCGCACCTCGACGCGACCACGGAACTGTCCCGAAACGTGTTCTCCAAGGGCATCTTTCCCGCCGTGGATCCGCTGGCGTCCAGCTCGACCATCCTCGACCCCGGCGTCGTGGGCGACGAGCACTACGCAGTGGCCCAGGAGGTCATCCGAATCCTGCAGCGCTACAAGGACCTCCAGGACATCATCGCCATTCTTGGTATCGATGAGTTGTCCGAAGAGGACAAGCAGCTCGTGCAGCGGGCCCGCCGCATCGAGCGGTTCCTGTCGCAGAACATGATGGCGGCCGAGCAGTTCACCGGTCAGCCGGGATCGACGGTGCCGTTGAAGGAGACCATCGAGGCCTTCGATCGGTTGACCAAGGGCGAGTTCGACCACGTGCCCGAGCAGGCGTTCTTCCTGATCGGTGGTCTGGACGACTTGGCCAAGAAGGCCGAGAGCCTCGGCGCGAAGCTGTAGGCGTCTTGCGCAGTCGAAAGGTGGTGTGACATGGCGGATATGAACGTCGAGATTGTTGCCGTCGACCGCAAGATCTGGTCGGGCGAGGCGACATTCGTCTTCACCCGCACCACCGCCGGCGAAATCGGCGTACTGCCCCACCACATTCCGCTGGTAGCGCAGTTGGTGGATGACGCCATGGTCCGCGTGGAGCGAGAAGGTGACGACACGCTGCGCGTCGCGATCGAGGGCGGCTTCATGTCGGTGACCGAGGAGGGTGTCATCATCCTCGCGGAAGCCGCCGAGTTCGAGTCGGAGATCGACGAGAGCGCCGCCCGGCAGGATTCCGAGTCCGACGACCCCAAAGTTGCCGCCCGGGGGCGCGGCAGATTGCGCGCCGTCGGCGCGATCGACTGACTCCGTCGATGAGCGCGCCCGTGGTCGGCATGGCCGTGCTCATCGTCGTGTTGGGGATGGCCGTCCTCGCCCTGAGCTATCGATTGTGGAAACTGCGTCAGGGCGGAACGGCGGCGATCATGCGGGACTTGCCCGCCGTCGGCGGTCACGGTTGGCGCCACGGCGTCATCCGGTATCGCGGCGGCGAGGCGGCGTTTTATCGGCTGTCGAGTCTGCGGCTATGGCCGGATCGACGGCTCAGCAGACGAGGTGCAGAGGTCGTCGCCAAGCGCGCGCCGCGGGGTGACGAGTTTGACATCATGACCGACGAGATCGTCGTGCTGGAACTTCGTGATTCGACGCAGGAACGCCGGTCGGGCTACGAAATCGCTTTGGACCGAGGCGCTTTGACGGCCTTCCAGTCCTGGTTGGAGTCACGCCCGTCGCCGCGCGCCCGTCGCCGCAGCGTCTAGCGGCCGCCGCCGGGTCGCCAGAGCACATCGCCCTGCGGATTGGCGACCCGTGTCAGGATGAACAGTAGATCCGACAGCCGGTTCAAGTATTTCGCCGGCAGCACGCTCACTGATTCTGGATGGCTCTCGACCGCGGCCCACGCCGACCGCTCGGCGCGCCGGACCACGGTGCGGGCGACATGCAGCAGCGCGGAAAGCGGCGAACCACCCGGCAACACAAACGATTTCAGTGCGGGCAGGTCCTCGTTGAAGAAATCACACCAACCTTCGAGCCGGTCGATATAAGGCTGAGTGATCCGCAGTGGAGGATGCGGAGGGTTTTCCACCAGCGGTGTGGAGAGATCGGCGCCGGCGTCGAACAAGTCGTTTTGAATCTGCCGCAACACCTCGGCCACATTCTCGGCGGGCTGCCCGACGGCGACGGCCACCCCGATGGCGGCATTGGCTTCGTCACAATCTGCGTAGGCCACCAGGCGGGCATCGGTCTTCGACACCCGTGAGAAATCGCTCAATCCCGTGCTGCCGTCGTCGCCGGTGCGGGTATAGATGCGGGTCAGGTGGATCGCCATGAGGAAACGGTACCGGCGCAGGTGGTCTCGTTGGGCGTTGGCTGACTGACAACCCCAACCGGCTTCACTAGACTGACGCAGGTGGCGGAGCGTTTCGTGGTGACCGGTGGCAACCGGTTGTCGGGCGAAGTCGCTGTTGGGGGCGCCAAAAACAGCGTGCTGAAACTGATGGCCGCGACCTTATTGGCCGAAGGCACCAGCACCATCACCAACTGCCCCGACATCCTGGATGTGCCGCTGATGGCGGAGGTGCTCCGCGGTTTGGGCGCCACCGTCGAACTCGACGGTGATGTCGCACGCATCACCTCGCCGGACGAACCCAAGTACGACGCCGATTTCGCCGCCGTGCGACAGTTCCGCGCATCGGTCTGCGTGCTGGGGCCTCTGGTGGGCCGGTGCAAACGGGCCAAGGTCGCGCTTCCCGGCGGAGACGCCATCGGATCGCGGCCACTGGACATGCACCAAGCGGGGCTGCGTCAGCTGGGTGCGCAATGCAACATCGAGCACGGCTGTGTGGTCGCTCAAGCAGAGACCTTGCGGGGCGCGGAGATTCAGCTGGAGTTTCCGTCCGTGGGGGCCACAGAGAACATCTTGATGGCAGCCGTGGTGGCCGAGGGCGTCACCACCATCCACAACGCCGCGCGAGAGCCCGACGTCGTCGACCTCTGCACGATGCTCAACCAGATGGGCGCCCAAGTCGAAGGTGCGGGTTCGCCGACGATGACCATCACCGGTGTGCCGCGGCTGCATCCGACCGAACACCGCGTCATCGGCGACCGGATCGTGGCCGCCACCTGGGGTATCGCCGCCGCGATGACCCGCGGGGACATCACGGTGACCGGCGTGGACCCGGCGCATCTGCAACTGGTCCTGCACAAGTTGCACGACGCGGGCGCCACCGTGACGCAGACCGACACCAGCTTCCGAGTGGCCCAGTACGAACGGCCGAAGGCCGTCAACGTGGCCACACTGCCGTTCCCGGGCTTCCCGACCGACCTGCAGCCGATGGCCATCGCCCTGGCGTCCATCGCCGACGGTATGTCGATGATCACCGAGAACGTGTTCGAGGCACGCTTCCGGTTTGTCGAAGAGATGATCCGCCTCGGGGCCGACGCGCGCACCGACGGTCACCACGCCGTGGTGCGGGGCCTTCCTCAGCTGTCGAGCGCTCCCGTGTGGTGCTCGGACATCCGGGCCGGCGCCGGTTTGGTCCTGGCGGGACTGGTCGCCGATGGTGACACCGAAGTGCACGACGTCTTTCACATCGATCGCGGTTATCCGTTGTTCGTGGAGAACCTGGCCAGCCTCGGCGCTGAGATCGAAAGAGTCAGCTAGCAGCCCAGGCCCGCGCACCGGGAACAAGCCGCGCGAGCATGCCGTTGAGTAGCTTGTCGTCGCTGTTCTCGGCGGCGCGCCGAACCCGCTACGGGTTCTGCGAATCGGGTCTGCTACCTCTCCCACCTGGCACGCTTCTCCGGAAGCCGGATCAAGTTGGGCCACAAGGGTTTGAGAGTGTATGTTGGTGTCAACGCCCGACAGGCGCGGTCACCCCGCAAGGGAGACCGAAAACCGGGGCTTGACTCCCACGCCGGTTTCATATTAAGCTGGCAGGGTTGCCCCAAAGCGGGGCGAAACAAAAGCAAGCGTGTTGTTTGAGAACTCAATAGTGTGTTTGGTGTTTTGTTTGTTGTTGTTTTTTTGACTACATCTCACACCCCCCGTGTGTGGGTGTAGTCGCAATTTATTGAGATGCCAGTTTTGGTGTCTTTTGTTAGGTCAGATTTTCTCTGATTGTAAATTCACCTCGTTATCGAGGGGTTTTTGTTTGGAGAGTTTGATCCTGGCTCAGGACGAACGCTGGCGGCGTGCTTAACACATGCAAGTCGAACGGAAAGGCCCCTTCGGGGGTACTCGAGTGGCGAACGGGTGAGTAACACGTGGGTGATCTACCCTGCACTTCGGGATAAGCCTGGGAAACTGGGTCTAATACCGGATAGGACCATGAGATGCATGTCTTATGGTGGAAAGCTTTTGCGGTGTGGGATGGGCCCGCGGCCTATCAGCTTGTTGGTGGGGTGACGGCCTACCAAGGCGACGACGGGTAGCCGGCCTGAGAGGGTGTCCGGCCACACTGGGACTGAGATACGGCCCAGACTCCTACGGGAGGCAGCAGTGGGGAATATTGCACAATGGGCGCAAGCCTGATGCAGCGACGCCGCGTGGGGGATGACGGCCTTCGGGTTGTAAACCTCTTTCAGCAGGGACGAAGCGCAAGTGACGGTACCTGCAGAAGAAGCACCGGCCAACTACGTGCCAGCAGCCGCGGTAATACGTAGGGTGCGAGCGTTGTCCGGAATTACTGGGCGTAAAGAGCTCGTAGGTGGTTTGTCGCGTTGTTCGTGAAAACCGGGGGCTTAACCCTCGGCGTGCGGGCGATACGGGCAGACTGGAGTACTGCAGGGGAGACTGGAATTCCTGGTGTAGCGGTGGAATGCGCAGATATCAGGAGGAACACCGGTGGCGAAGGCGGGTCTCTGGGCAGTAACTGACGCTGAGGAGCGAAAGCGTGGGGAGCGAACAGGATTAGATACCCTGGTAGTCCACGCCGTAAACGGTGGGTACTAGGTGTGGGTTTCCTTCCTTGGGATCCGTGCCGTAGCTAACGCATTAAGTACCCCGCCTGGGGAGTACGGCCGCAAGGCTAAAACTCAAAGGAATTGACGGGGGCCCGCACAAGCGGCGGAGCATGTGGATTAATTCGATGCAACGCGAAGAACCTTACCTGGGTTTGACATGCACAGGACGCGTCTAGAGATAGGCGTTCCCTTGTGGCCTGTGTGCAGGTGGTGCATGGCTGTCGTCAGCTCGTGTCGTGAGATGTTGGGTTAAGTCCCGCAACGAGCGCAACCCTTGTCTCATGTTGCCAGCGGGTAATGCCGGGGACTCGTGAGAGACTGCCGGGGTCAACTCGGAGGAAGGTGGGGATGACGTCAAGTCATCATGCCCCTTATGTCCAGGGCTTCACACATGCTACAATGGCCGGTACAAAGGGCTGCGATGCCGCGAGGTTAAGCGAATCCTTTTAAAGCCGGTCTCAGTTCGGATCGGGGTCTGCAACTCGACCCCGTGAAGTCGGAGTCGCTAGTAATCGCAGATCAGCAACGCTGCGGTGAATACGTTCCCGGGCCTTGTACACACCGCCCGTCACGTCATGAAAGTCGGTAACACCCGAAGCCAGTGGCCTAACCCTTTGGGAGGGAGCTGTCGAAGGTGGGATCGGCGATTGGGACGAAGTCGTAACAAGGTAGCCGTACCGGAAGGTGCGGCTGGATCACCTCCTTTCTAAGGAGCACCACGAAAAGCACTCCAATTGGTGGGGTGCAAGCCGTGCGGAGTTCTCGTCTGTAGTGGGCGAGAGCTGGGTGCACAACAACAAGCAAGCCAGACACACTATTGGGTCCTGAGACAACACTCGGGCGCTAGCGCGAAGTGTTGTCCCTCCATCTTGGTGGTGGGGTGTGGTGTTTGAGAACTGGATAGTGGTTGCGAGCATCAACTGGATGCGCTGCCGGCAACGGTGGCGTGTTCTTTTGTGCAATTTTTATTCTTTGGTTTTTGTGTTTGTAAGTGTTTAAGGGCACATGGTGGATGCCTTGGCATCGAGAGCCGATGAAGGACGTGGGAGGCTGCGATATGCCTCGGGGAGCTGTCAACCGAGCGTGGATCCGAGGATTTCCGAATGGGGAAACCCAGCACGAGTGATGTCGTGTTACCCGTACCTGAATATATAGGGTACGGGGGGGAACGCGGGGAAGTGAAACATCTCAGTACCCGTAGGAAGAGAAAACAATTGTGATTCCGCTAGTAGTGGCGAGCGAACGCGGAAAATGGCTAAACCGCATGCATGTGTAACCGGGTAGGGGTTGTGTGTGCGGGGTTGTGGGAATGATCTTCTCAGCTCTACCTGGCTGAGGGGCAGTAAAAAAGTGTCGTAGTTAGCGGAAATGGCCTGGGATGGTCTGCCATAGACGGTGAGAGCCCGGTACGCGAAAACTCGGCACCTGCCTGGATCAATCTCCCGAGTAGCAGCGAGCCCGTGGAATTTGCTGTGAATCTGCCGGGACCACCCGGTAAGCCTAAATACTTCTCGATGACCGATAGCGGATTAGTACCGTGAGGGAATGGTGAAAAGTACCCCGAGAGGGGAGTGAAAGAGTACCTGAAACCGTGTGCCTACAATCCGTCAGAGCCTCCTTGTGGGGTGATGGCGTGCCTTTTGAAGAATGAGCCTGCGAGTCAGGGACATGTCGCGAGGTTAACCCGTGTGGGGTAGCCGTAGCGAAAGCGAGTCTGAATAGGGCGTATCCCCGCAAGGGGTGTAGTGGCATGTTCTGGACCCGAAGCGGAGTGATCTACCCATGGCCAGGGTGAAGCGCGGGTAAGACCGCGTGGAGGCCCGAACCCACTTAGGTTGAAGACTGAGGGGATGAGCTGTGGGTAGGGGTGAAAGGCCAATCAAACTCCGTGATAGCTGGTTCTCCCCGAAATGCATTTAGGTGCAGCGTTGCGTGGTTCACCGCGGAGGTAGAGCTACTGGATGGCCGATGGGCCCTACTAGGTTACTGACGTCAGCCAAACTCCGAATGCCGTGGTGTCAAGCGTGGCAGTGAGACGGCGGGGGATAAGCTCCGTACGTCGAAAGGGAAACAGCCCAGATCGCCGGCTAAGGCCCCAAAGCGTGTGCTAAGTGGAAAAGGATGTGCAGTCGCAGAGACAACCAGGAGGTTGGCTTAGAAGCAGCCACCCTTGAAAGAGTGCGTAATAGCTCACTGGTCAAGTGATTGTGCGCCGATAATGTAGCGGGGCTCAAGCACACCGCCGAAGCCGCGGCACATTCACGTATGTGGATGTGGGTAGGGGAGCGTCCCTCACTCAGCGAAGCCTCCGGGTGACCGGTGGTGGAGGGTGGGGGAGTGAGAATGCAGGCATGAGTAGCGATTAGGCAAGTGAGAACCTTGCCCGCCGAAAGACCAAGGGTTCCTGGGCCAGGCCAGTCCGCCCAGGGTGAGTCGGGACCTAAGGCGAGGCCGACAGGCGTAGTCGATGGACAACGGGTTGATATTCCCGTACCCGTGTGTGGGCGCCCGTGATGAATCAGCGGTACTAACCACCCAAAACCGGATCGATCATTCTCCTTCGGGAGCGTGAAGGTCTGGGGCTGCGTGGGACCTTCGCTGGTAGTAGTCAAGCGATGGGGTGACGCAGGAAGGCAGCCGTACCAGTCAGTGGTAATACTGGGGCAAGCCCGTAGGGAGAGCGATAGGCAAATCCGTCGCTCACATTCCTGAGAGGTGATGCATAGCCGATTGAGGCGAATTCGGTCATCCTCTGCTGCCAAGAAAAGCCTCTAGCGAGCACACACACGGCCCGTACCCCAAACCAACACAGGTGGTCAGGTAGAGAATACCAAGGCGTACGAGATAACTATGGTTAAGGAACTCGGCAAAATACCCCCGTAACTTCGGGAGAAGGGGGACCGAAATATCGTAAACACCCTTGCGGTGGGAGCGGGATTCGGTCGCAGAAACCAGTGAGAAGCGACTGTTTACTAAAAACACAGGTCCGTGCGAAGTCGCAAGACGATGTATACGGACTGACGCCTGCCCGGTGCTGGAAGGTTAAGAGGACCCGTTAACCGCAAGGTGAAGCGGAGAATTTAAGCCCCAGTAAACGGCGGTGGTAACTATAACCATCCTAAGGTAGCGAAATTCCTTGTCGGGTAAGTTCCGACCTGCACGAATGGCGTAACGACTTCTCAACTGTCTCAACCATAGACTCGGCGAAATTGCACTACGAGTAAAGATGCTCGTTACGCGCGGCAGGACGAAAAGACCCCGGGACCTTCACTATAGCTTGGTATTGCTGTTCGGTACGGTTTGTGTAGGATAGGTGGGAGACTGTGAAACTCGGACGCCAGTTCGAGTGGAGTCGTTGTTGAAATACCACTCTGATCGTATTGGACATCTAACGTCGAACCGTATATCCGGTTCACGGACAGTGCCTGGTGGGTAGTTTAACTGGGGCGGTTGCCTCCTAAAATGTAACGGAGGCGCCCAAAGGTTCCCTCAACCTGGACGGCAATCAGGTGTTGAGTGTAAATGCACAAGGGAGCTTGACTGCGAGACTTACAAGTCAAGCAGGGACGAAAGTCGGGATTAGTGATCCGGCACCCCCGAGTGGAAGGGGTGTCGCTCAACGGATAAAAGGTACCCCGGGGATAACAGGCTGATCTTCCCCAAGAGTCCATATCGACGGGATGGTTTGGCACCTCGATGTCGGCTCGTCGCATCCTGGGGCTGGAGCAGGTCCCAAGGGTTGGGCTGTTCGCCCATTAAAGCGGCACGCGAGCTGGGTTTAGAACGTCGTGAGACAGTTCGGTCTCTATCCGCCGCGCGCGTCAGAAGCTTGAGGAAACCTGTCCCTAGTACGAGAGGACCGGGACGGACGAACCTCTGGTATACCAGTTGTCCCACCAGGGGCACCGCTGGATAGCCACGTTCGGACAGGATAACCGCTGAAAGCATCTAAGCGGGAAACCTTCTCCAAGATGAGGCTTCTCACCCTTTTAGAGGGATAAGGCCCCCCGCAGACCACGGGATCGATAGGCCAGACCTGGAAGCTCAGCAATGAGTGCAGGGAACTGGCACTAACCGGCCGAAAACTTACAACACATATCGCAACCACTATTCAGATCCCACGACATTTGTCGTGCGACACCACACCCCCCATCAATACATTTAAATAGAGTTACGGCGGTCACAGCGACAGGGAAACGCCCGGTCCCATCCCGAACCCGGAAGCTAAGCCTGTCAGCGCCGATGATACTGCCCTGATCGGGTGGAAAAGTAGGACACCGCCGAACATACACAAAATCGCCCCCTGCATAAGGGGGCGATTTTGTATTTTCCGGGATCGTCAATCGAACAGCGTCAGAGTCGTCGACGCGCGCTTTTTCTCTAAGTCGAGCAGCGTTTGTTTACGCTCGAGTCCGCCGCCGTATCCGGTCAACTTTCCGCTTGCCCCGATTACTCGATGGCACGGCACGATGATCGAAATGGGATTGTGGCCGTTGGCCAAACCGACCGCGCGCGCAGAACCGGGCGCACCGATTTGTTGCGCAATCTGACCGTACGATCGCGTTTCTCCATATGGAATGGTCATCAGCGCTTTCCAGACTCGCTGCTGGAAGTCCGTTCCTTTCAGGTCCAGCTCCAACTCGAAGATTGTGCGCTCACCGGCGAAATAGGCGGTCAGTTGTTCGACCGCGTCGGCAAAAGCGTCCTCCTTGAGGGTCCAGCCGGCGCGGCTGGGCTCATAGGTCTGATCGACCATTCGTAGGTTCGTCAGAACCGAACCATGGCCGGCCAGGGTAAGTAGGCCGATGGGGCTGTCGATCGTGCGGAAGTGGATCATGCAATCTCCTTCGATGGCTGCTGTGGCGGCCATTGGTTCACCGGATGATCGAGGGTGGTCCAAAGGTGTTGGGTGGCATAGGAGCGCCACGGTCGCCAGCGGGCGCTGTGCTCGATCAATGCCCGTTCGCTAGGCGGCAGGCCCAGCTGTTCGGCCGCCGATTTGAGGCCGAGATCGCTGGCCGGGAACGCGTCCGGATCGCCGAGGCCACGCATCGCGATCACCTCTGCCGTCCATGGTCCGATGCCCGGCAAGAAAAGCAATTGACTGCGCGCACGGTCCCAGTCGCATCCGGGGTGCAGTTCGACGGTGCCGTCGGCGACGGCGCCGACCAGCGCGCTCAACGTCCGCTGTCGCGCCTTGGGCACCGCGAGGTGCACCGGATCGATCTCGGCCAACTGCTCGACAGAGGGGAAGGTGTGGGTCAGCCCGCCGGCGGGATCGCGCACGGGCTGGCCGTAGGCCAGGACGAGGCGAGCCGCATGCGTGCGGGCGGCCTTGGTCGACACCTGCTGGCCCAGCACTGCTCGCACGGCGAGTTCGGCCTCGTCGACGGTCCGGGGAATGCGCTGCCCGGGCGCCTTGGCCACTACCGGCGCCAGGTCGGGGTCGCGGCTGAGCGCCTCGACCACCGCTTCGGGATCGGCGTCGAGATCCAGCAATCGCCGGCAGCGGGCGGTAGCGGCCGCGAGGTCGCGCAGATCGTCGAGTACCAGCAGGCAACGCACATGGTCGGAGGCCGGTGTCAACGTGACCAGTCCGGTGCCCGAAGCCAGCCGCAGCGTGCGTCGGTACGCGCCGTCGCGGACCTCTTCGCAGCCGGGCACCGCGCTAGCGGCCAGGTGACCGAACAGGCCCTCGTAGGCGAAGGGCGCACGCACCGGCAACCGCAACGACAGCGTCCCCGGGGAATGCGCACCGTGGGATCCGAATCGTGTCGTGGCTCGTTTGCGCAGGGCCGTGGGAGTGCTGTCGCACACCAGTCGCACGGTGTCGTTGAACTGGCGGATGCTGGAAAAGCCCGCCGCGAAGGCAACATCGCCAAACGGCAAGTCGGTGGTCTCGATGAGCACCCGCGCGGTCTGCATGCGCTGCGCGCGCGCCAAGGCCAGGGGGCCGGCGCCAACTTCGGCTTGCAGCAACCGCTCCAACTGGCGTGTGGTGTAGCCCAGGTGGGCGGCCAGGCCGGTCACACCGTCGCGGTCCACCGTTCCGTCGGCGATGAGCCGCATGGCGCGGGCTACGACGTCACCCCGCACATTCCATTCGGGTGAGCCCGGTGACGCGTCCGGCCGGCAGCGTTTGCACGCTCGGAAGCCCTCCCGCTGCGCGGCGGCTGCGGTCGGCAGGAACCGTACGTTGCGGGCGAAGGGCGGCCGCACTGGACAACTGGGCCGACAGTAGATGCGGGTGGTCAGGACCGCGATCACGAACCAGCCGTCGAACCGGGCGTCCTTGGCCTGAACCGCTCGGTAGCAGCGCTCGAAGTCGTCGTACACCCTTCGACAATTACACCTGCCCGACGACATGACTGGCGGAAAAGCGACATCAATGTGTTCGCGGCGCTCAGCCGATGTGCTCGGCGTGCTCCACGGGCAAGGCCAGCCGGGTGGGTTCCTCGTGACCACGCAGCGTCACGGTTTCTCCCAGGCGCCAGCGTTGACGCTCTTCGTCGCCGGCGCCGTCCAGGGCCTCTGAGGAGGCGAGCAGTCGGCCGTCGTAGTTCTTCGCCAACTCACAGAGCCGGGCCGCTTCGTTGACCGGCTCGCCGATCACCGTGTATTCGAAGCGCTCCTTGGCGCCGACGTTGCCGGCCACCACCTGACCTGCGGCCACGCCGATGCCGGCCTGGCATTCGGTCATCTCCTTGGCGAGCCGGTCGGCGATGGCGCGGGCGGCGCCCAGCGCCGCGTCTTCCGGCTTCTCCAGCCGGTTCGGGGCCCCGAAGATGGCCAACGAGGCGTCACCTTCGAACTTGTTGACCAGGCCGCAATGGCGGTCGACCTCTTCGACGATGACCGTGAAGAACCGGTTGAGCACCTTGACGACTTCAGCAGGACGTTGACGGGTCACCAATTCCGTGGAGCCGATGATGTCGATGAACACCACCGCCACGTGCCGTTCTTCCCCGCCCAATTTCGGACGCTCCCGTTCGGCCGCCAAGGCGACCTCACGTCCCACGTGGCGGCCGAACAGGTCCCGCACGCGTTCGCGCTCCCGCAACCCGGAGACCATCGCGTTGAAGCCGCGTTGCAATTCCCCGAGTTCGGTCCCGTCGAAGACCACCAGATCGCCGCGCAGATCACCCTTCTCGACACGCTGCAGCGCCGCCCGGACCACCCGCACCGGCGTGGCGATCAACCAGGCGAGAATCCACATCAGGAGGAACCCGAAGATCAATGTGGCGCTCGACAAGAACAGCACCGCCACCGCGAACTGAGTCTTGGTCAGGTTCCCCAGCGTCAGCGTGAAGAACGCGGTCAGCGCGATGCCCAGGACCGGCACACCGGAGCCCAGCAGCCACACCGTCAGCGTCCGGCCCATGATCCCCGGCGCCAGCCGTCGGGGCGCATGTCCGGCCTCGAGCGCCTGTGCGGCCACCGGACGCAGCGCGAACTCGGTGAACAGGTAGCAGGCGGTGGACACCAAGATCCCGCAGAAGCTCACCACAAAGCCCACGATCGGGATGAAGGTGGTGTTGGCCTGCGCGTAGAGCGTCGTGAGCAGCGCGGCCCCGACGCCCCACAGCGTCAACACCCCGGCCGCCAAGTAGAACGGGGCCAGGAACGTGTTGCGTTCGTCGGCTGCGTTGGGCTTCCGTTCTTCGATCGCCCACCGTAAAGCGGTCACCGTGCGCCGGGTGATCCAAAATGTCCCCAGTGCCAACGCGACGGCGATGTAGGCCGGCGAGACGCCGAAGGTGATCCACCGCGGCGCGTCGCTGAAGACACTGGGCGACGGAAAAGCCAGGGTCAGTAGCAGCACCGCGACACCGATGCCGATGAGATTGGCGCCCAGGATGAAGGCCGTCAGGATGGTCTGGATCCGAATGCGGCGCCGGTGCTGGCTTTCCGAGACCCGTCCCAACAGCCACGACCCGTACGCAGGCGTGTCGGGCCGACCGCTTTGCCGGGTGAGCGCCTCGAGCACCCGGCCCAAGCGCTGCGCGACCGACTTCTTGGGTGACATGCTGGCGTCAGCCTAATTCGTGGCAGACGCTCTAAGGTATGTCGGGTGCGTCTAGTAATCGCCCAATGCACTGTTGATTACGTCGGCCGGCTCACCGCCCACCTGTCCTCCGCACGCAGGCTATTGCTGTTCAAAGCCGACGGGTCGGTCAGCGTCCACGCCGACGACCGCGCCTACAAGCCGCTCAACTGGATGAGTCCACCTTGCTGGCTGACCGAGGAAACCAGCGGTGAAGCGCCCGTGTGGGTGGTGACCAACAAGGCCGGCGAGCAGTTGCGCATCACCGTCGAGGAGATCGAGCACGACTCCAGCCACGATCTTGGAGTGGATCCGGGGCTGGTCAAGGACGGCGTGGAGGCCCACCTGCAGGCGCTGCTCGCCGAGCACGTCCAGCTGTTGGGTGACGGCTACACCCTGGTCCGCCGCGAGTACATGACCGCGATCGGGCCGGTCGATCTGTTGTGCCGCGACGAGAACGGCGGCTCGGTGGCCGTGGAGATCAAGCGACGCGGTGAGATCGACGGCGTCGAGCAGCTCACCCGCTATCTCGAATTGCTCAACCGGGACAGCGTGCTGGCGCCGGTGAAAGGGGTGTTCGCCGCACAGCAGATCAAACCGCAAGCCCGTACCCTGGCCACTGACCGCGGTATCCGTTGTCTCACATTGGATTACGACATGATGCGGGGGATGGACAGCGACGAGTACCGGCTGTTCTGAAGCGGCGTCACTAGACTGGAGAGATGGCTCGGCGGCGGCGATCGGAGCACCGGCCGTTGTCGCTGCGCTCGGTGTCGCGCCGAATCGAGCTAGGGGCCGACGGTTACGAGTACGAGGTCAGCCCGGTCGCTGCGGCCCGAGCCGTCAAGACCTATCGCTGCCCCGGCTGTGATCACGAAATCCGTTCCGGGACTGCGCATGTGGTGGTCTGGCCCGCCGATGCGAAGCCCAGCCCAGAATCGGGACCCGAGGACCGGCGCCATTGGCACACGCCGTGCTGGGCCAACCGCGCCAATCGCGGCCCTACCCGGAAGTGGTCTTGACCAGACTGCCGCCTCAGGCGGCCGGTTCCACCAATTCGATCAGCACACCACCGCCGTCTTTCGGGTGGATGAAGTTGATCCGCGAGTTTGCCGTACCGCGACGGGCGGCGTCATAGACCAGCCGCACGCCCTGGGCGCGCAGGCGCTCACAGAGGGCGTCGAGGTCGCTGACGCGGCACGCCAGTTGCTGAATGCCGGGGCCTCGCTTGTCGAGGAACTTGGCGATCGTCGAAGACTCGTCGAGCGGAGCCATCAGCTGAATCTGTGCGGTGGAACCGGGGACCGCCAGCATCGCCTCGCGGATGCCTTGGTCGTCGTTGACCTCCTCATGCACCAGAATCATGCCGAGGTGGTCGTGGTACCACTCGATCGCGGCGTCGAGGTCGGCGACGGCGATGCCGACGTGGTCGAGCCCGGTTACCAAAGTGGTGGCCAGGACCTGACGGGCGTCAACTTGATCGGTGGTCATCTCACAACGGTAACCTCAAGGGAAAGAATTTGCTTCTCCGGGTTGCCCGGATCAGCTCTGCCCGTGCGCTTAGGAGGTAGTCATGACGACGTCGGTGATCGTTGCTGGAGCTCGCACTCCAATCGGCAAGTTGATGGGTTCGCTGAAGGACTTCAGCGCCAGTGATCTCGGTGCGATCGCCATCAAAGGCGCTTTAGAGAAGGCGTTCCCCAACGAAGAGGCGCCGGCGTCGCTGGTCGAGTACGTGATCATGGGCCAGGTGCTGACCGCCGGGGCGGGCCAGATGCCGGCGCGTCAGGCGGCGGTTGCGGCCGGCATCGGCTGGGACGTGCCCGCGCTGACCATCAACAAGATGTGTCTGTCCGGGATCGACGCCATCGCTCTTGCGGACCAGCTCATCCGGGCCGGGGAGTTCGACGTGGTGGTGGCCGGCGGCCAGGAGTCGATGACCAAAGCGCCGCACCTGCTGATGGACAGCCGCTCGGGTTACAAGTACGGCGACGTCACCGTCCTGGACCACATGGCCTACGACGGTTTGCACGACGTGTTCACCGACCAGCCCATGGGCGCGCTGACCGAGCAGCGCAACGACGTAGACCAATTCACCCGTCAGGAACAAGACGAATACGCCGCCCGGTCGCACCAGAAAGCGGCTGCGGCATGGAAGGACGGCGTGTTCACCGACGAAGTCGTGCCGGTGACCATCCCGCAGCGCAAAGGCGATCCTCTGCAATTCACCGAGGATGAGGGCATCCGGGCCAACACGACTGCCGACTCACTGGCCGGCCTGAAACCGGCATTCCGCAAGGACGGCACCATCACTGCCGGCTCGGCGTCCCAGATCTCCGACGGCGCGGCTGCGGTCGTGGTGATGCGCAAGGAGAAGGCCCAGGAGATGGGGCTGACGTGGCTGGTGGAAATCGGCGCGCACGGCGTGGTCGCCGGACCGGACTCCACGCTGCAATCGCAGCCGGCAAACGCGATCAAGAAAGCGGTTGAGCGCGAAGGCATCTCGGTGGACCAGCTGGACGTCATCGAAATCAACGAGGCGTTCGCCGCGGTGGCGCTTGCCTCGACCAAGGAACTCGGCGTGAATCCCGAGGTCGTGAATGTCAACGGCGGTGCGATCGCGGTCGGGCACCCGATCGGGATGTCCGGTGCACGGATCACGCTGCATGTGGCGCTTGAATTGGCGCGACGTGGATCGGGCTACGGCGTTGCGGCGCTGTGCGGGGCCGGTGGCCAGGGTGACGCGCTGATTCTGCGCGCGGGATAGCAACCGGAAAAAGTTTGCTGGAGCGTGCGAAGGAGCGGCCCTAGCGGCCGTTGTGATTTTATTCATATTGACACCTTGGAGCTGCCGAAGCCGGCCTCGGGCGGGTTAACGCGGACTGCCGTGGCGTGACAGACTTGGTTACGTGACGCGTCCTCGACCTCCGATCGGGCCGGCGTTGGCTGGTGCGGTCGACCTGTCCGGTCTCAAGCAACGAGCTCAGCAGAAAGCTACGGCAAGCGGCGCTGGCGGCGGGGCACCCGCCGGAGCCGTCGGGCCCGGTGGCGCCCCAGTCATTGAGGTCACCGAGGCCAACTTCGAAGATCAGGTGATAGCCCGCTCCGACGAGGTGCCCGTCGTTGTCTTGCTGTGGTCACCGCGCAGCGACGTGTGTGTCGACCTGCTGGACACGCTGACCGGGCTTGTAGCCGAAGACAACGGCAAGTGGTCGCTGGCGTCGGTGAATGTCGACTCCTCGCCGCGAGTGGCCCAGATCTTCGGTGTGCAGGCCGTCCCGACCGTGGTGGCTCTGGCGGCGGCGCAACCCATTTCGAGCTTTCAAGGTCCGCAGCCGGCCGATCAGTTGCGCCGCTGGGTCGACTCCCTGTTGTCGGCCACGGCCGGCAAGTTGCGTGGCCCGGCGGGTGCCGACGACGACGCCGAGGCCGACCCGGCGCTGCAGCAAGCACGCCAGGAACTCGAGGCCGGCGACTTCGCCGCAGCGCGCGCGTCGTACCAGGCCATCTTGGACGCCGACCCGGCCAGCGTCGAAGCGAAGGCGGCCATCCGGCAGATCGACTTCCTGCAGCGTGCCACCGCACAGCGCCCCGACGCCGTTGCGGTCGCCGACGCAGCGCCAGGCGACATCGAAGCCGCGTTTGCGGCCGCCGACGTCCAGATCCTTCAGCAGGACGTCACCGCGGCGTTCGAGCGCCTGACCGCCTTGGTGCGGCGCACATCCGGCGACGAGCGCACCCGGGTGCGCACCCGCCTGATCGAGCTCTTCGAGCTGTTCGACCCCGCCGACCCCGAAGTGGTCGCCGGTAGGCGCAACCTGGCTAACGCGCTGTACTGATCGGGTCTAAGGGCTACTCGGGCTCGAACCACAACGCCGAGGTGGGCGGAAGCACCATCACCGCCGACGCTGGGCGCCCGTGCCAGGGTTCCTCGGTGGCCTCCACGCCACCCAGGTTGCCGATACCGGCGCCGTTGTAGATGGTCGCGTCGGTGTTGAGCACCTCGCGCCAGCGACCGGCTTGCGGCAGTCCCAGGCGGTAGTTGCTGTGCTCGGCGCCGGAGAAGTTGAACACGCACGCCATCACCGAGCCATCGCTGCCATAGCGCAGGAAGCTCAAGACGTTGTTGGCGGAGTCGTTGGCGTCGATCCACGAATAACCATCGGGAATGGTGTCCTGGCTCCACAGCGCCGGGCGCTGGCGATAGATCTCGTTGATGTCACGGACCAGACGCTGGACGCCGTTGGAGAAGCCCTGCTCGTCGAGTTGCCACCAATCCAGGCCGCGTTCTTCCGACCACTCGGCGCGCTGTCCGAATTCTTGACCCATGAACAGCAACTGCTTGCCCGGGTGGGCCCATTGGTAGGCGAGCAGACTGCGCAGCCCCGCCGCCTTGGTGTGGTTGCTGCCGGGCATCCGGCCCCACAGCGTGCCCTTGCCGTGCACCACCTCGTCGTGGCTGATCGGCAGCACATAGTTTTCGCTGAACGCGTACAGCATGGAGAAGGTGATGCCACCGTGGTGATAGCTGCGGTGAATCGGGTCGCGGCTCATGTAGTCGAGCGTGTCGTGCATCCAACCCATGTTCCACTTCATCGAAAAACCTAGCCCGCCAAGGCTTGTCGGCCGGGTCACCCCGGGCCACGACGTCGATTCCTCGGCGATGGTGACGATGCCCGGCGCGGCTTTGTGTGCCGTGGCATTCATCTCCTGCAGGAACTGCACGGCCTCGAGGTTCTCCCGGCCGCCGTAGATGTTCGGCGTCCAACCGCCTTCCGGGCGCGAGTAATCCAGGTACAACATCGATGCCACGGCATCCACCCGCAGGCCGTCGATGTGGAATTGCTCGAGCCAGTACAACGCATTGGCTACCAGGAAGTTTCGCACCTCTGGCCGGCCGAAGTCGAAAACGTAGGTGCCCCAGTCGAGCTGCTCACCGCGTTTGGGATCGGAGTGCTCGTAGAGCGGGGTGCCGTCGAACCGACCCAGGGCCCAGGCGTCCTTCGGGAAGTGCGCCGGCACCCAGTCCACGATCACACCGATGCCGGCCTGGTGCAGGGCGTCGACCAGCGTCCGGAATTCGTCAGGAGTGCCGAAACGGGCCGAGGGGGCATAGTACGACGTGACCTGATAGCCCCACGATCCCCCGAAGGGGTGCTCGGCAACGGGCAACAGCTCGACATGGGTAAAGCCCTGGGAGACAACGTATTCGGTGAGTTCATCGGCAAGTTGGCGGTAGCTCAGGCCCGGCCGCCAGGAGCCTAGGTGCACCTCGTAGGTGCTCATCGGCTCGAACACCGGATTGCGCTGGGCGCGCTGCTCCAGCCAGTCGGCGTCATTCCAGGTGTATTCGCTCACCGTCACGCGCGACGCCGTCTGCGGCGGCACCTCGGTCGCGAAGGCGAAGGGGTCGGCCCGGTCCGAGATGACGCCGTCGGCGCCGTGCACCCGGAACTTGTAGAGGCCGTTGGGCGGAAAGTTGGGCCAGAACAGCTCCCACACTCCCGAGGACCCCAGTACCCGCATCGGCGATTCGGTGCCGTTCCACCCGTTGAAATCACCGATCAGGCTGACGCCCTTGGCATTCGGTGCCCACACCGCGAACGAAACTCCGCTCACCACACCGTCGGCGGTCTTGAACGAGCGGGGGTGGGCGCCGAGCACCTCCCAGAGCCGCTCGTGGCGGCCCTCGGCGAACAGGTGCAGGTCGACCTCACCCAAGGTGGGCAGGAACCGGTACGCGTCGGCGACGGTGTAGGGCTCAGAGCCCTCGTAGGTCACCTGCAGTCGGTAGTCGATGAGGTCGACGAAGGGCAGCGCCACGGCGAACAGGCCGGAGTCGATGTGCTGCATCGGGTACTGCTGATCGCCGACGAGTGCGACGACGCTGGCCGCATGCGGACGGAACGCCCGGATGACCGTGTGGTCCCCGTATTCGTGGGCGCCCAGGATGCCGTGCGGGTTGTGATGCGCACCCGCGGTCAGGCGCGCCACCTCACCGGGCTCCGGCGCCAGGTGCATTTCGGCTAGTTGATCGGTCGGGCTCATCTACCCTCACCTCCTACGCAGCAGCGTGAGTCGGGATTCGGTCGGTATCAGCGGCATGTTGATGATGTGAGCGACGGCTCGCCCGGGGTCAAGGCGCACGTAATTGCCCTGGCCCCACTGGTATTCCTCGCCGGTCAACTCATCACGCACCCAGAACCGTTCATAGGGCTCCATGCCCAGCGCGGCCATGTCCAGCCACAGCGTTGCTTCCTCGGGCCCGAAGGCGTTGAGCGTCACCACCACCAACACGCAGTCACCGGTCGTCGGATCGAACTTGCTGTAGGCCAGCAGCGCGTCGTTGTCGATGGTGTGGAAGTGGATGTTGCGCAACTGCTGCAGAGCCGGATGGAGCCGGCGTATCTCGTTGAGCCGCTTGATGAACGGCTCCAACGAGCGGCCCTCGGCCAGTGCGCCCTCGAAGTCGCGGGGACGCAGTTCGTACTTCTCGGAGTCAAGGTACTCCTCGCTGCCTTCGCGCACCGCGCGATGTTCGAACAGCTCGTAACCCGAGTACACCCCCCACGCCGGACCCATGGTCGCCGCCAGCACGGCGCGGATGGCGAACATGCCCGGACCGTTGTGCTGCAGTATCGCGTGCAGGATGTCCGGGGTGTTGACGAACAGATTCGGCCTGCGGAAGTCGGCCAGCGCGGCGATGTCGTTGCCGAACTCGGTCAGTTCCCACTTGGCGGTGCGCCAGGTGAAATAACTGTAGGACTGCGTGAAGCCGAGTTTGGCCAGCCCGTACTGGCGGGCGGGCGGGGTGAAGGCCTCGGAGAGGAACAACACGTCGGGGTCGATGGCTTTTACTTGGCCGATCAACCATGCCCAGAAGTCCGGTGGCTTGGTGTGCGGGTTGTCGACGCGGAAGATCTTGACGCCGTGGTCCATCCAGTGGCGCACCACCCGGAGCACTTCGTCGTAGAGCCCGGCGGGATCGTTGTCGAAGTTCAGCGGATAGATGTCCTGGTACTTCTTCGGCGGGTTTTCCGCGTAAGCGATTGTCCCGTCGGGCAATTCGGTGAACCACTGGCGATGGTCGCGGGCCCATGGGTGATCCGGTGCACACTGCAGTGCCAGATCCAGGGCCACTTCCATGCCCAGGTCGCGGGTCGCGGCGACGAACTTGTCGAAATCGTCGATGGTGCCAAGGTCGGGGTGCACGGCGTCGTGCCCACCTTCGTCACTGCCGATTGCCCACGGCGACCCGACGTCTCCCGGCGCGGCCGTCGGATTGTTGTTGCGGCCCTTGCGGTGCACCTTGCCGATCGGGTGGATCGGCGGCAGGTACACCACGTCGAATCCCATGTCGGCGATGCGGGGCAACGCCGCGGTGGCGGTGGCGAAGGTGCCGTGCACCGGGTTGCCATCGGCGTCCCAGCCGCCGGTCGACCGCGGGAAGAACTCATACCAGGAACCGAACCGGGCCGCGGGTCGATCGACCCACACCCCGTACTGTTCACCGCGCGTGACGATATCCCGCAACGGATAAACGGCGAGCAGTTCTTCGATCTCCGGTGACAGGGCCAGCGCCGTGCGGGTGGTCGGGTCGCCGGGCGTGCGCAACGCCTTCGCGGTCTCCAACAGCGGATGCCGCTGCTGGCGAGGCACCCCGGTGGCCGCCCGCTCGAAGAGCGCCGCGCCGACCAGCAAGTCGTTCGACAACTCCGCCTCGCCCTGACCGGCGTCCAGCTTGGCCGTCAGGCCGTGACGCCAACTGTGAATCGGGTCACCCCAGCCGTCGACTCGGAATGTCCACAACCCGACGGCGTCCGGGGTGAAAAAGCCGTGAAACACATACGGCTCATCGCCCATCGTCATCGGCAACAGTTGCGGTTTGACCCGCTGCGTTTCGACCGCACCGGCTCCCGCCGTCGCGGCCGTCCGGGTCGCCTCCGGGGCCTGCACCGCCTTGATTCGGCGGACGTCGGCACCTTGCGGGTATCGCGGGCCGAGGTAGCGCACGACCAGCGTCGCGGCAACCGCCTCATGACCTTCTCGCCACACCGCGGCGCTGACCGGCACAACCTCGCCGACCACCGCTTTCGCGGGATACGCGCCGCAGGAGACGACGGGCTGGACGTTATCGATCTCGACACGACCGGGCACACATACTCCGTTCCTGGGTTTTCACTACCCCGGACAGCGCCGTCTCGGGATGTTTTCGTGTGTCGTTGTCTGCTCGTCTCTTTGCGGCCATACCCACCCTAGGGTCGGACCACACCCGGGCAGCCAAAGCTGTCACGGACCTAACCCTGCATTTGGCGAAATCGTTAGTAAGGTAAAGATGCGTGAAGGCCCTCCGTCGCTTTACCGTCCGTGCTCACCTGCCTGACCGTCTAGCCGCGCTGGACCAGCTGTCAACCAACCTGCGATGGTCCTGGGAAAAACCCACCCAAGACCTGTTCGCCAGCATCGACCCCGCCCTCTGGTCGAGTTGCGGCAACGACCCGGTGGCGCTGCTGGGTGCGGTCAAACCCGCCCGACTCGACGAATTGGCGCTCGACGAAGACTTCTGCCGCCGGCTCGACGAGCTCGCCGCCGACTTGAACGACTACTTGACCCGGCCGCTGTGGTACCAGCAGCAAGAAGCAGCCGGTGTCTCGATGCCGACCGGCATCGCGTACTTCTCGATGGAATTCGGTGTCGCCGAAGTGCTGCCCAACTATTCCGGCGGCTTGGGCATCCTGGCCGGCGACCACCTGAAGTCGGCCTCCGACCTCGGGTTGCCGCTGATCGCGGTGGGTCTGTACTACCGCTCGGGGTACTTCCGGCAGTCGCTCACCGCCGACGGCTGGCAACAGGAAACGTATCCCTCGCTGGACCCGCAAGGCTTGCCGTTGCGGCTGCTGACCGAACCCGGCGGTGATCCGGTGCTGGTGGAGCTGGCCTTGCCGGATTCCGCTCGGTTACGGGCGCGGATCTGGGTGGCGCAAGTCGGCAGGGTGCCGTTGCTGCTGCTGGACTCCGATGTCCCTGAGAACGAACACGAGCTGCGCGGCGTCACCGACCGCTTGTACGGCGGTGACCAGGAACACCGCATCCAGCAGGAGATCTTGGCCGGCGTCGGCGGGGTACGGGCGATCCGGGCGTTCACCGCCATCGAGGGGTTGCCTGCGCCGGAGGTCTTCCACATGAACGAAGGCCACGCCGGTTTCCTGGGTGTGGAACGCATCCGCGAGCTGATGACCAATTCGGCACTGGACTTCGACACCGCGTTGACGGTCGTGCGCTCCAGCACCGTGTTCACCACCCATACCCCGGTGCCCGCGGGAATCGACCGGTTCCCGTTGGACATGGTGCAACGCTATTTCGACGACACCGTCGAGACGGTGTCCCGGTTACTGCCGGGCGTGCCGACCAAGCGCGTACTGGCCCTGGGCGCCGAAGACGATGTGACCAAGTTCAACATGGCGCACATGGGGCTGCGGCTGGCGCAGCGCGCCAACGGCGTCTCGCTGCTGCATGGCCGGGTCAGCCGCGCCATGTTCAATGAACTGTGGCCCGGCTTCGACCCCGCCGAAGTGCCGATCGGGTCGATCACGAACGGCGTGCACGCCCGCACCTGGGCCGCCCCGCAATGGCTGGAGCTGGGCCGCGAGTTGGCCGGGTCGGACTCGTTCAGTGAGCCCGCCGTATGGCTACGCCTCCAGCAGGTCGACCCCGGACATCTGTGGTGGATCCGATCCCAGCTGCGGACGCTGCTCGTCGAGGACGTCCGGCGGCGCTTGCGCCAGTCCTGCTTGGAGCGTGGTGCCTCGGACGCCGAATTAGAATGGATCGCAAAGGCTTTCGATCCCGACGTGCTGACGGTCGGCTTCGCCCGCCGGGTGCCGACGTACAAGCGATTGACGCTCATGCTGCGCGACCCGCATCGGTTGGAGAAGTTGCTGCTCGACCCGGAGCGACCGATTCAGTTGATCGTCGCGGGTAAATCGCATCCGGCCGACGACGGCGGCAAGGCGCTGATTCAGCAGGTGGTGCGGTTCGCCGACCGGCCAGAAGTGCGCCATCGCATCGCTTTTCTGCCGAACTACGACATGTCGATGGCCCGGCTGCTGTATTGGGGTTGCGATGTGTGGCTGAACAACCCGCTGCGCCCGCTGGAGGCGTGTGGTACTTCCGGGATGAAGAGCGCGCTGAACGGCGGATTGAACTTGTCGATCCGCGATGGCTGGTGGGACGAGTGGTACGACGGCGAAAACGGTTGGGAGATACCGTCTGCCGACGGGCTGGCCGACGAAAGCCGCCGCGACGAGCTGGAAGCCACCGCGCTGTACAACCTGCTGGAGCAGGCGGTGGCGCCGAAGTTCTACGAACGCGACGAACACGGCGTGCCGCCGCGCTGGATCGAGATGGTGCGGCACACGTTGCAGACGTTGGGCCCGAAGGTCCTGGCCTCGCGGATGGTCCGCGACTACGTCGAGCACTACTACACACCGGCGGCGCAGTCGCTGCGCAACACCGTCAAAGCGCCGGTCGACGGCGAGCATCCCGGTGATGAGTTCGAGCCGGCCCGCGAACTGGCCGCCTACCGACGGCGGGCCGAAGCGGCCTGGCCGAAGATCGACATCACCGACGTCGACAGCACCGGTCTGCCCGACACCCCGCTGCTCGGGTCGAAGCTGACGCTGACCGCGACGGTGCAGCTGGCCGGCCTGAGCCCGGACGAAGTGACCGTGCAAGCGGTGCTGGGCCGAGTCGACGCAAGCGATGTACTGGTCGACCCGACCACCGTCGAGATGTCTTATACCGGCAGCGCCGAAGGCGGGAATCAGGTGTTCTCGACCACGACACCGCTACCACTGGCGGGTGCGCTCGGATACACGGTGCGTGTGCTGCCCCGCCATCCGATGCTGGCCAACAGCAACGAATTAGGACTGGTCACCCTGGCTTGAGGTGAGCCTCCGCCAGCCGCTGCAACGCCCCGCGCACCTGCGCGGCGTTGGTGGTGTGCCAAAACGGCGGCAGTGAGGCGCGCAGATAGCTGCCGTATCGGGCGGTGACCATCCGGGAGTCGAGTACCGCCACCACGCCGCGGTCGCTGACGCGGCGCAACAGCCGACCCGAGCCCTGCGCCAGCAGCAGTGCCGCATGGCTGGCCGCGACCGTCATGAAGCCGTTGCCGCCCCGGGCGGCCACCGCGCGCTGGCGAGCGCTCAGCAAGGGATCGTCGGGGCGCGGGAAGGGGATGCGGTCGATGAGCACCAGAGACAGCGACGGTCCCGGCACGTCGACGCCTTGCCACAGTGACAGTGTGCCGAACAACGAGGTCTCCGGGTCGTCGGTGAATTGTTCGACGAGCGCGGAGGTGGTGTCGTCGCCCTGGCACAGCACCGGGGTGGTGAGGCGTTCACGCATCGCCTCGGCGGCGGCTCGGGCGGCCCGCATCGAGGAGAACAACCCCAGGGTGCGCCCGCCGGCGGCGGTGACGAGTTCGGCGATCTCGGTGAGCTGCTCGGCCGAACCGGCGCCGTCGCGGCCGGGCGGCGGCAGGTGGGCGGCGACGTACAGGATGCCCGATGTGGCGTGGTGGAAGGGGGAGCCGACGTCGATGCCCTTCCAGGTTTGCCCGCCCGGCTCGTCACCGCCGTCGGGGCCGGTTAGCCCCCACGCCGACGCCATCGCGTCGAACGACCCGCCGACCGTCAGCGTCGCTGACGTCAGCACCGTCGTAGCGCGCGAAAACAAGTGTTGGGCAAGCAGATTCGACACCGACAGCGGGGCCACCCGCAACGCGACGCGCGTGTCCTCCCGGTCCAGCCACACCACTTCGGTCCGGTCGGGAATCGCGGGCGCGAACGACGTCAGGATGCGCGTGGCGGTATCGGAGATCTCGGTCAACGCCGCGCCGGCTTCCGCGCGGGCCGAAGCGGTCTTGGCGTCGCCGGTGGTCTCGATTGCCGAACGCGCCGCACTGGCGGCATCACGCAGCGCGGTCAGGTACGTCGCCAGCTCGTCGTCGAGGCGGTCGATGCGGCCCGGTGGCGCGTCGTGGATGGCGGAGGTGAAGATCGCCGATGCCGCCTCGAGGCGTTCGGTGATCTCCGGATCGACCAACCGGGTGACGCGGCGGGAAGCGAGGCCCAGGCCGGCCGAGGTCAGTTCCGCGGTCGCGACGGAGGTGACCCGGTCGGCCAATTCGTGGGCTTCGTCGACCACCAACAGCGAGTGCTCGGGCAGCACCGCCGAGTCCGCGACGGCGTCGATAGCCAGCAGTGCGTGGTTGGTGACCACGATGTCGACCGCCCCGGCGCGCATGCGGGCCCGTTCGGAGAAGCACTCGGTGCCGAACGGACAACGAGCCACGCCGATGCATTCGCGCGCCGAGACGCTGACCTGCGCCCAGGATCGGTCGGGCACACCGGGTTTCAGGTCGTCACGATCGCCGGAATCGGTGGTCGATGCCCACTCGGTGAGCCGTTGCACGTCGCGACCCAACCCGGTGACCGCCATCGGATTGAACAATTCCTCTTGCGGTCGCTCGTCGGCGGCGCCGGACTCGCCGGATGCGCCGCCGTTATGAATCTTGTTCAGGCACAGGTAGTTTCGCCGCCCTTTCAACAGTGCGAATTCGGGACGGCGGGGCAGTGCAGCGGCAAGCGAATCGGCCAGGCGGGGCAGGTCGCGATCGACGAGCTGGCGCTGTAGCGCGATCGTGGCCGTCGATACGACGACCGGCTCATCGTCGGTCACCGCCTGCAGCATCGCCGGGACCAGGTACGCCAGCGACTTGCCGGTGCCGGTGCCGGCCTGGACGACGAGGTGTTGGCCCGACTCGAAGGCTGCCGCGACCGCGGTCGCCATCTCCTGCTGACCGCGTCGCTCACTACCGCCGAGCGCCGCGACGGCGACGGCGAGCAGCTCGGACACGGACGGATTGGGCGTGGGGGCTCCTCGAGTCGTCGGGTCGCGCGGTAGGTCGACGGTATAGCTCAGGCGGTGATTGTCCGGGTGGGAATCGCCGGGTCGCCGGCCGACAGTTTCAGGCCCTCCCAGGGCAAGCTGCGCAGTCCGGAGGTCACCAGCTCCCGCGCGGCGGCCAGGGCAGAGCTGCCGGTGTCGGTGACGACCTGCCCCTCGCGGACCAGCGCTGTGGTCAACACCCGAGAAGGCTCGTCGAGGGCAGGCGGATGGCCGGCGGGATGCACGATCTCCTCGGTGATGGTGCCGGTAGGACGCGCCAGTCGCAGCGCCTGCTTGCTGCCGCCGCGAGATTCCTTGTGGCTGCTGCGTTTTTGCACGGGGATGCCGTCCACTTCGACCAATTTGTAGACCATGTTGGCCGCCGGCGCGCCCGAGCCGGTGACCAGGGCGGTGCCCACTCCATAGCTGTCTACCGGCTCGGCCCGCAAGGCGGCGATGCTGAATTCGTCGAGGTCGCCGGAGACCACGATGCGGGTCTGAGTGGCGCCCAGCCGGTCGAGTTGGTCGCGGGTCTGCCGGGCCAGGACACCCAGCTCGCCCGAGTCGATGCGCACCGCCCCCAGTGCGGTGCCGGCCGCGGCCACCGCGTTGGCCACTCCGGCCGTCACGTCGTAGGTGTCCACCAGCAGCGTGGTGTCGGCGCCCAGCGCGTCCACCTGCGCCCGAAACGCGTCCAATTCGGTCTTGTCCAGGGCACCGTCATCGCGGGTGTGCAGCATGGTGAACGCATGCGCGGCGGTGCCGACAGTGGGGACTCCGTAGCGCCGCTGCGCCTCCAAGTTGGACGAGGCGGCGAAACCGGCGATATAGGCCGCGCGGGCCGACGCCACGGCGGCGTGTTCATGGGTGCGTCGCGATCCCATGTCGATCAGCGGCCGGTCTTCGGCCGCACTGACCATGCGGGCAGCGGCCGACGCGATGGCCGAGTCGTGATTGAAGATCGACAGCACCAGGGTCTCGATCACCACGCATTCGGCGAAGCTGCCGCGCACCGACAGCACGGGCGACCCCGGGAAATACAGCTCACCCTCGGCGTATCCGTCGATGTCACCAGCGAACCGGAAGTCGCGCAGATAGCTGACCGTGTCCGGATCCAGGAATTCGGCGAGCAGGTCGCAGGCCTCGTCGTCAAAGCTGAACTGCTGCAGCACCTCCAGTAGCCGACCCGTGCCGCAGACCACCCCGTAGCGACGACCGTGCGGCAGTCGCCGCGCGAACACCTCGAACGTGGTTCGGCGTTCGGCGGAGCCGTCGCGCAACGCCGCCGCCAGCATGGTCAACTCGTACTTGTCAGTCAGCAGCCCAACCAAGGCCGAGTCATTCACCCCGCAACCGTAACGGTTCGTATCGTGGCCGGGCTCGCTATCCTGGGGCCATGGTTGTTGCGGCAGCGCCCGCCAAGCCGGGCTCGACTGAACAACGAGAATCCGCGCCGGTCGAGGTCACGGCCAGTCCTTGGGTCACCATCGTGTGGGACGACCCGGTGAACCTGATGACCTACGTCACCTACGTGTTCCAGAAGCTTTTCGGCTACAGCGAGCCGCATGCCACCAAGCTGATGTTGCAGGTGCACAACGAAGGAAAGGCCGTGGTCTCCTCGGGTAGCCGCGAGTCCATGGAAGTCGACGTGTCCAAGCTGCATGCCGCCGGATTGTGGGCGACGATGCAGCAGGACCGGTGAAGTCGAAGGTACCGGCGATTCGCTGTGCGCAAATGGAAGCGCGTCGAGACCCGCAACGGTCCCCGCTTTCGGTCGTCGCTGGCGCCGCATGAAGCGGCGCTGCTGAAGAATCTGGTCGGGGCGATGATCGGTCTGCTCGATGACCGCGAGGCGTCCGCGCCGTCCGACGAACTGGAAGAGATCACCGGTATCAAGACCGGACATTCGGACCGTCCGGGCGACCCGACGTTGAGTCGGTTGCTGCCCGATTTCTACCGGCCCGACGAGAAGGACCCGTTGGCCCGCGACGCCTCCGAGACCCTCAACGCCGCGCTGCGCAGCTTGCACGAGCCGGAAATCATCGACGCTAAACGCGTTGCCGCTCAACAGGTTCTCGACACAGTGCCGGACAACGGCGGCCGGTTCGAGCTGACCGAGGAGGCCGCCAACTCCTGGATCGCTGCGGTCAACGACCTGCGGTTGACGCTGGGCGTCATGCTCGACGTCGGCCCGCAGGGCCCCCAGCGACTGCCCGCCGACCACCCCCTGGCCGCACACTTCGACGTGTACCAATGGCTCACCGTCCTGCAGGAGTATCTGGTGCTGGTCCTGATGGGGCGCCGACCCTCGTGAGGTCGCCGCGATGAGTTCCATCGCCGACGTGGGCGGCGTCCGCGTCGGTCACTACCAGCGGCTCGACGACGATGCCACGCTGGGTGCGGGCTGGGCATGTGGTGTCACGGTCGTGCTCGCGCCGCCGGGAACCGTGGGCGCCGTGGACTGCCGGGGCGGTGCGCCCGGAACGCGGGAAACCGATCTGCTGGACCCGTCCAACAGCGTGCGGTACGTCGACGCCGTGCTGCTCGCCGGTGGCAGCGCCTATGGCCTGGCCGCCGCGGACGGCGTCATGCGCTGGCTCGAGGAACACGAGCGTGGTGTCGCGATGGGCGACGGGGTGGTGCCGATCGTGCCCGGCGCGGTGATCTTCGACCTGCCCGTCGGCGGTTGGGGCTGCCGGCCGACGGCTGAGTTCGGCTATGCCGCGTGTGCAGCGGCCGATGCAGCCGAGAACACCGGTGTCGCGGTCGGGACCGTTGGAGCGGGTGTGGGGGCGCGCGCGGGGGTGCTGAAAGGCGGCGTCGGGACGGCGTCGACGACGTTGACGTCGGGCGTCACCGTCGGCGCGGTGGTCGTAGTCAACTCCGCAGGCAACGTCGTCGATCCGGTGACCGGCCTGCCATGGATGGCCGGCCTCGGCGAGGAGCTCGGGCTGCAGGTGCCGCCGGAAGCGGAGATCGAAGCGTTGGCCGGATTACCGACCAAATTCAGCACGCTCAATACGACGATCGCAGTGGTCGCCACGGACGCCACCCTGGGTCCGGCGGGGTGCCGGCGGGTGGCCATCGCGGCCCACGACGGGCTGGCGCGCACCATCCGGCCCGCCCACACCCCCTTGGACGGCGACACCGTCTTCGCGCTGGCCACCGGTGCGGTCGAGGTGCCCCCACCGACGGACCTGCCCGCCGCCATGTTTCCGGACACCGAACTCATCACCGCCGTCGGGGCGGCTGCGGCCGACTGCCTGGCACGGGCGGTGCTGGGCGGTGTCATCGCCGCCGAGTCGGTGGCCGGCATTCCGACTTACCGCGACGTGCTGCCCGGAGCCTTCGGGAAAGTGGGCGGGTGAAGTGTTGGTCATCCGTGCCGATCTGGTCGACGCCATGATCGCCCATGCGCGCCGCGACCATCCCGACGAAGCGTGCGGAGTACTGGCCGGACCCGACGGCTCGGACCGACCGGAACGCCACATTCCGATGCGCAACGCCGAACGCTCACCGACGTTCTACCGGTTCGATTCCACGGAACATCTGCGAGTCTGGCGCGCGATGGAAGGCGCCGCAGAGGTGCCTGTGGTCATCTATCACTCGCACACCGCCGCCGCGGCCTACCCAAGCCGCACCGACGTCGACCTGGCCGCCGAACCCGATGCCCACTACGTGCTGGTCTCCACCCGCGACCCCGTCCGCCACCAGCTGCGCAGCTACCGCATCATCGGCGGTGCCGTGACCGAAGAACCAGTCACTATCGTCGATCAATACTGACCAGTCCCCGAAAGGCCCGCATGAGCGTCACCGTGTCCATCCCGACCATCCTGCGGCCGCACACCGGAGGTCAGAAGCGCGTCTCGGCGAGCGGTGAGACGCTCGGAGCGGTCATCTCGGACTTGGAGGCCAACTACTCGGGTATCTCCGAGCGCCTCGTCGACAAGTCTTCTCCCGGCAAGCTGCACCGCTTCGTCAACATCTACGTCAACGACGAGGACGTCCGATTCTCCGGCGGCTTGGACACCGCGATAGCCGACGGTGACTCGGTCACCATCCTGCCCGCCGTCGCGGGCGGTTGAGCGCGTTCGTCGCCGCCGACGCCGATGGAGGTCTCTTCCACCGGCGTCGTTGCCGGTAGCCTGGATGACGCCGAAGAGGCCGAAAGGGCAGGTATGGGCATGACCGGCCCGACAGGGCACTCGCGAACACCGGCGACCCCGGTGGGGAAGCGGCCGCGATGGGTGGTCGGCGGAACCACGATCCTCACGTTTGTGGCATTGCTCTATCTGGTGGAACTGATCGACCAGTTGAGCGGCGGCCGGCTCGACCGCAACGGCATCAGGCCACTGACCACCGACGGACTCTGGGGAATCGTCTTCGCGCCGGTGCTGCACGCCAACTGGCAGCACCTGATCGCCAACACGATCCCGATGCTGGTGCTCGGCTTCCTGATGACGCTGGCCGGTCTGGCACGTTTCGTCTGGGCCACGGCGATCGTGTGGATCCTGGGCGGGTTCGGAACCTGGCTGATCGGCAACGTCGGCAGTAGCTGTGGTCCCACCGACCACATCGGGGCGTCGGGACTGATCTTCGGCTGGCTGGCCTTCCTGGTGGTCTTCGGATTCTTCGTCCGCAGGTTGCGCGACATCGTCATCGGGCTGGTCGTGTTGTTTGTTTACGGCGGTGTCCTGTGGGGCGCTTTGCCGGTCCTGGGCAGATGCGGCGGGGTGTCATGGCAAGGCCATTTGTGCGGTGCGCTGGCCGGAGTGGTGGCGGCGTACCTACTGTCCGCCCCGGAACGCAAAGCCCGGGAACGGAAAAAATCACCCCGATCACTGCCCCGCACGCTATGACGTCGCCGCTGGCACCCGTCGGAGTCTTCGATTCCGGGGTCGGGGGATTGACCGTCGCTCGGGCCATCATCGACCAACTGCCCGACGAGGACATCGTCTACGTCGGCGACACCGCCAACGGCCCGTACGGCCCGCTGGCCATCTCCGATATCCGGGCGCACGCCTTGGCTATAGGGGACGATCTGGTCAGTCGAGGCGTGAAGGTGTTGGTGATCGCCTGCAATTCGGCGTCTGCGGCGTGCCTGCGCGATGCGCGGGAACGCTACGACGTGCCCGTCGTCGAAGTGATCCTGCCCGCCGTGCGTCGGGCCGTCGCGACTACCCGCAACGGCCGCATTGGGGTGATCGGTACCCGCGCGACCATCGCGTCACATGCGTATCAGGACGCGTTCGCCGCCGCCCGCGACACCCAGATCACCGCGGTGGCCTGCCCCCGATTCGTGGACTTCGTCGAGCGCGGGGTCACCAGCGGACGCCAGGTGCTCGGTCTGGCCGAGGGCTATCTCGAGCCGCTACAGCGGGCCGAGGTCGACACGCTGGTGTTGGGATGCACGCACTATCCGTTGCTTTCCGGCCTGATCCAACTGGTGATGGGCGACCACGTCACGCTGGTTTCCAGTGCTGAAGAGACCGCCAAACAAGTGGTCCGGGTGCTCACCGAAGCAGACCTGCTGCGTCCCCACGACGCGGCACCCGCGACCCGGATTTTCGAAGCCACCGGAGACCCGGATTCATTCACGTTTTTGGCTTCACGGTTCCTCGGCCCGGCCATCACTGGCGTTGAACCCGTGCGTCACTCCAACGTCTAGTAGGTATGCCGATGAATGTGCCAGTAAAAGCGGCGATGTTTTCTCCATCGTGCTATCGGGCATGGCACAGTAGTGTCCGTGCGAATTACCGTACTCGGCTGCTCGGGCAGCGTGGTGGGTCCGGATTCGCCTGCGTCGGGGTATCTGCTCAGGGCACCTGACACCCCGCCTATTGTCATCGACTTCGGCGGCGGTGTGCTCGGCGCACTCCAACGGCACGCTGACCCCTCAGCCGTGCAGGTGCTGTTGTCACATCTGCATGCCGACCACTGCCTGGACTTGCCGGGACTCTTCGTCTGGCGGCGCTATCACCCGTCGCGGCCGCAAGGTAAGGCGTTGTTGTACGGCCCCAGCGACACGTGGTCTCGGTTAGGCGCGGCGTCCTCGCCGTTCGGCGGCGAGATCGACGACTGCTCGGACATCTTCGACGTTCATCACTGGGTGGATGGTGAGCCGGTGACCGTGGGCGCACTCACCGTGTTGCCGCGCATCGTGGCTCACCCGACGGAGTCCTTCGGTCTGCGGATCACCGACCCCAGTGGAGCGACCTTGGTGTACAGCGGTGACACCGGCTCGTGTGACCAGCTGGTCGAACTGGCGCGCGGCGCGGACGTCTTCCTGTGTGAGGCGTCGTGGACGCATTCGGCCAAGCATCCGCCCAACCTGCATTTGTCCGGCACGGAGGCCGGTCGCGCCGCGGCGCAGGCCGGGGTTCGAGAGTTGCTTCTCACCCACATCCCGCCGTGGACATCGCGCGAAGATGTGATCAGTGAAGCTAAGGCGGAGTTCGACGGTCCCGTGCACGCTGTGGTGTGCGACGAGACTTTCGAAGTGCATCGGGGCTGAGCGGGGTTCTTCGCGTTGGTGCGCCGGGTGCCCGCCCCCGGAGTCGCCTGTCTAGGCAACGGCGCGTCTCTGTGAGGATCTGGCGCCCTAGGTCTCGACCGGGGTGCGGGTCACTCGGCTAGGCCAGCCGTGATGTCATCACCTGCCTTCCATTTCGTTTTCCTCTTCGTTGGTCACTCGCCGCGGAGGACTGCGTTGAACCGCTCGGACGCGCTGCGCTGGTACGCGTCGCGGCCGCACCAGTGCAGCGCTCGACCGATCGGCCAACCGCGGCCCCGCCACGGCGCAGCCGATGGCCGGCGGTGCCGGTGGCCGGCGGGAAGGGACGAGCGCCGCGCACAAGACGGCGTCGATCTCAGCGAGCAGGTCCGCTGTGTCGGGGTCCAGATCGAACAGCCCCGCAGCATCGATCGTCGCTGGTGCTGCCGCCACCGTGCACACGCGCGTCATCTCCGACCACCTCGCCGGGCGCACCGGCCAGTCAGGCGTCGATTGCCTTGTGTCCGTTCCGGGCAATCGAAATCTTGCGCGGCTTCGCCTTCTCGGCCACCGGGATGCGCAGCCGCAGGACGCCGCCGTCGTAAGACGCGTCGATCTTCTCGGTGTCGAGATTGTCGCCGAGCACCAACTGGCGACTGAAGACACCGCGCGGGCGTTCGGCGGCCAGCATCTCTCGGCTCGGGTCAACCGCGGGACGCTCGGCGCGCACCGTCACCACGTTGCGCTCGATGTCCAGATCCAGCGAATTCTCGTTCATGCCAGGCAGATCGAACTCGACGATGAACTCCTCGCCTTCGCGCCAGGCATCCATCGGCATGGCCGCCGGGCGGGCCGCAGTCCCGAACACTTGCTGAGTGAAGCGATCGAGGTCACGGAACGGGTCGGTTCGCATCAACATGGTCGCCACCTCCAACTCTCCAATCTTAGTGTCGTGGGGTTGAGTTAATCTATGCCATGCGGCATAGGTTTTATATATCACCTGTCGGAGCCGAGCGCAAGAAGATTTCGAGCAAGTCGTCAATGGTCAGCGTGCGGTCGCTAGGGTTGGCGTCGTGTCCAAAAGAGAAGACGGTCGCCTCGACGACGAGCTTCGCCCGGTGGTGATCACCCGAGGTTTCACTGACTATCCCGCGGGTTCGGTGCTTGTCGAGTTCGGCCGTACCAAGGTCATGTGCACTGCCAGCGTCACCGAAGGGGTACCCCGGTGGCGCAAGGGATCGGGCCTGGGCTGGTTGACCGCCGAGTACGCGATGTTGCCGTCGGCCACCCATACCCGTTCCGACCGTGAATCGATCAAAGGGCGGCCCAGCGGCCGCACCCAGGAGATCAGCCGTCTGGTCGGCCGATCGCTGCGGGCCTGCATCGATTTGGGGGCGTTGGGAGAGAACACAATTGCCGTGGACTGCGACGTCTTACAGGCTGACGGCGGCACCCGGACCGCGGCCATCACGGGCGCCTACGTGGCGCTGGCCGATGCGGTGACCTACCTCGGGGCAGCGGGGAAGTTGTCCGATCCCCGGCCATTGTCGTGTGCCATCGCGGCGGTGAGCGTCGGCGTGGTCGACGGCAGGGTGCGCGCCGACCTTCCGTACGAGGAGGACTCGCGCGCCGAGGTGGACATGAATGTGGTCGCCACCGACACCGGAACATTGGTGGAAGTCCAGGGCACCGGTGAGGGAGCGACCTTTCCGCGCTCCACGCTGGACAAGCTCCTCGACATGGCGTTGAACGCATGCGACACGTTGTTCGCCGCGCAACGCGACGCGTTGGCCCTTCCGTATCCGGGTGTGCTGCCCGAGGGAGCGTCGCAGCCCAAGGCGTTCGGAAGCTGACCCGGGTGCTGGTGGCCAGCCGCAACCTCAAGAAGCTGGCCGAGTTACGCCGCGTGCTCGACGGTGCCGGATTGTCCGGTCTGACCCTGGTGTCGCTCGACGATGTTCCCGCTTTCGACGAAGCGCCGGAGACCGGTGCAACGTTCGAAGACAACGCCTTGGCCAAGGCCCGCGACGCGTTCGCCGCGACCGGTCTGGCCAGTGTCGCCGACGACTCGGGTCTGGAAGTCGCCGCTCTGAACGGCATGCCAGGCGTGCTGTCGGCGCGGTGGTCGGGGACCCATGGCGAGGATGCCGCCAACACCGCATTGCTACTCGCGCAACTGCGCGACGTGCCTGACGAGCGGCGCGCAGCGGCCTTCGTGTCGGCCTGCGCCTTGGTATCCGCGTCGGGTGAGGTGGTGGTGCGCGGTGAGTGGCCGGGTCGAATTGCCAGGGAACCGCGCGGAGAAGGCGGCTTCGGCTACGACCCGGTCTTCATCCCGGACGGGGAGGATCGCACGGCGGCGCAGCTGAGCCCCGCCGAGAAGGACGAGGTATCTCATCGTGGTCGTGCGCTGGCGATGCTGCTGCCGGCGCTGCGTGGGTTGGCGCCTACTTAGAGGTCGAAGCGGGCTTTGACGTCCCGGCTTTGGAAGTGCTCGACGATGATGCCCAGCAGCGGCACGGTCCCGGCGAGCAAGACGCCGACCGTCTTGCCGATCGGCCAGCGGACCTTGACGGCGAGGTTGAAAGCGGCGAGTACGTAGATGAAGTACACCCAGCCGTGCACGACTTCGATCCAGCGGATCTCGCGGTGGAAGACGAAGTGCGAGACCAGTTCTCCGCACAGGGCGATGAGCCACAGGCCCGTCGCCCACGCCATGATTCGATAGGCGGTCAGCGCCGTACGGATCTTTTCGACAGGAAAAACGGACGCCGTCTGCGGCGCTTCAGGAGTCTCGGGTCCGGTCATGCGGTGGTCCTGTTCTGTTTCTGGGCATCGTGTTTGGCGAGTTCGGCCAGGTACGCGTTGTATTCACGCAGAGCGGGATCGTCCGCCGGCGGTTGCCTGGGTTCTGCTCGCTCGGGGAGGAGTCCGGCGGGTATTTCGGTTGGCACCGTGGCGCTTTGCGGTTGCGGCGGCGCGTCCTCGTAGCGGACGAAATTGCGATACGCATAGACGCAGAACCAGGCGAACAGCGGCCATTGCAGCGCATAGCCCAGGTTCTGGTAGCTCCCCGACGTCGATTGAAAGCGTGTCCACTGCCACCACCCCAGGGCCAGGCACCCACAGGCGGCGATGATCACCAGAGCGATCAGCGCCGGCCTGCGACGATGCGTAGTGGACACACCAAGACGGTACCGCGCGGTAGTCTGTGAGGCGCTCATGCGCGAGTGGCGGAATTGGTATACGCGCTGGATTTAGGTTCCAGTGTCTTAGGACGTGGGGGTTCGAGTCCCCCCTCGCGCACGGTGGCGGGCGGGCGCAGACTCTAGCCCGCGCCCCGGCCGGTTTCTTGCTGCAACTCCTCGATCAGTCGCGACGCCTCGGCTTTGGTGAGGTTGTCGGGTAGGTCTCGACCGGCCTCTTGGGCCAGCGTGCGCACGTAGCTGCGTTGCGGACCGGTCATCGGCTCTTCGCCGGTCACCCACTGGTCGGGGTCCTTCTCGGGGTTCTCCTGCGGGGCTTGCCGCACATCGTTGGTCATGCCAGGCCGGATAGCCATCGCACGTACGTTCGAAACATTCGATCGCGACAGCGTCGGAAGAATCGGTAGCGTCATGCTATGGCGTCGGTTAGCCCGCCCCGCCTTTGACCGGTTCTCAGCCGAAGGAGACCAGATGTCCATCGCACAACAGGAGCGCGCTGCCCTAGTGGAGACCATCCTTGCCGCCGGGCCAGAGGCGCCCACCTTGTGTGAAGGGTGGACGACGCGTGACTTGGCAGCCCACTTGGTCATCCGGGAATACCGCCTCGACGCCGCGCCCGGCATCCTCATTCCGTTCTTCGCCGACCACACCGAGAAGGTGCAGAACCAAGTGGCGCAACAGACGGAATGGGAGGAACTGGTCGGCAAAATCGCATCCGGTCCACCGTCCTACTCGCCGTTCAAATTGCTCGACTCGGTGGCCAACGTCGCCGAGATGTTCATCCACCACGAAGACGTACGCCGTGCCGGGGCGGGTTGGGAGCCGCGCGAACTCGACCCGAATTTGACCGCACGACTGCGTCGGACGGTGCCGCTCATGGGTCGACTGACGTTGGCGAAGGTTCCCGGCCGCGTCGCCCTGCGCACGACGGAGGGCAAGACGCTGCTCACCGCCGGCCGCGGCCCAGCGGTCACCGTGACCGGCGCGCCCGAGGAATTGCTCCTTTTCGCCGTCGGGCGGGACTCCCGAGTGGACCTCGAGGGGGACGAGGCGGCAATCAGAGCTGTGCGTGAGGCACGTAAAGGCCTGTAACTCGGTCAGGCGGCGGAAGTTGACCTATGGTAAGGCAACCCTTAGTTTGTGGTGGGTAACTTACTAGTCCTAGGTGTGCTGCCAGACCGCCGCTGTCACGACGCGTCCAGGCGGCCGACGGTCGAGATGGTGCCGGGCCGCGCGATCGGAGAAGTCGTGGCGGGGTACACCGCCGCGGGAGAGGATCGTTGATGGCACGCGGTTTTCAGGGGGCGATGCTGCGCGGCTTCGGTGCGCGCGACCATACCGCGACGGTGCTCGAAACCGTAATGATTGCGCCACATTTCGTGCGGATCCGCATGCAGTCGCCGACGCTGTTCGAGGATGCTGAAGCCGAACCTGCCGCGTGGCTGCGGTTCTGGTTCCCCGATCCCGACGGGTCCAAGACGGAATTCCAGCGCGCCTACACCATTTCAGAGGCAGACGCGGCGGCCGGCCGCTTCGCGGTCGACGTCGTGCTGCACGATCCGGCCGGGCCGGCCTCGACATGGGCCCGCACGGTGCAACCGGGCGCCACCATCGCCGTCATGTCGCTGATGGGGTCATCCCGATTCGACGCACCCGAGGACCAGCCGGCCGGCTACCTGTTGGTCGGCGACTCCGCGTCGATTCCGGGGATGAACGGGATCATCGGGACGGTTCCGGACGACGTGCCCATCGAGATGTATCTCGAACAACACGACTACCACGACACCTTGATTCCCATCGCGGAACATCCTCGGTTGCAGGTGCATTGGGTTCGCCGTCGGGATGAGAAGTCGCTGGCCGAGGCTATCGAGACGCGGGACTGGTCGAACTGGTATGCCTGGGCGACGCCAGAGGCCACCACTCTCAAGCAGGTGCGCAAGCGGCTGCGTGAGGCGTTCGGATTCCCCAAGTCCGAGGTGCACGCGCAGGCGTATTGGAGCGCCGGACGGGAGATGGGCACTCGCCGCGGTGATGAGCCGCAAGTAGCCGGAACCGTCGCAGCGACCGCCCCTAGTGGCGATCCCGAAGCCGTTGCGCCCCAACCGGAATCGGTGACGGCCGCGCTCAGCGACGTGGCTGCCCCAGCTCCCCGGGGCAGGTGGCGCGCTCAGGCCGCCGGCCAGTTGCTGGCGCCGCTTCGTTCAGCCCTGATCGTCTCCGGCGTCTTGCAGGCCATCGTCACACTGGTGCAGCTGGCGCCGTTCGTGCTGCTCGTCGAATTGGCTCGGTTGCTCATCTCGGGTGCCGACGAGTCCCAACTCTGGGACGTGGGCGTCGCGGCCATCTCGCTACCGGGATTGGGCACCCTGCTCGGAGCCGCGCTCACCCTCTGGTTACACGTGGTCGACGCCAGATTCGCACGCGGTCTGCGATCAAGGTTGTTGGGCAAGCTATCCCGGTTGCCACTCGGCTGGTTCACCGCCCGAGGCTCGGGGTCTATCAAGGCGCTGGTGCAAGACGACACGCTGTCACTGCACTATCTGGTCACCCATGCCGTGCCGGACGCCGTCAATGCGGTCGTGGCGCCGGTGGCGGTGCTGGTCTACTTGTTCATCGTCGATTGGCGGGTGGCACTCGTACTGTTCGGGCCGGTACTGGTGTACCTGGTGACATCGTCGGCGCTCATGATTCAGTCCGGCCCCCGTATCGCTCAGTCCCAGAAATGGGCCGAAAAGATGAACAACGAAGCCGGTGCGTATCTCGAAGGCCAGCCGGTGATCCGGGTTTTCGGCGGTGCCGCCGCGTCGAGCTTCCGGCGACGCCTCGACGAGTACATCGGGTTCCTCGTCGCCTGGCAACGCCCGCTGGCCGGCAAGAAGACCATGATGGATCTGGCCACCCGGCCGTCGACATTTCTGTGGCTCATCGCCGCCACCGGAACTCTGCTCGTCGTGACCCATCGCATGGATCCGGTCAACCTCCTGCCATTCCTGTTGCTGGGTACCACCTTTGGCACCAGGTTGCTCGGCATCGCCTACGGCGTCGGTGGTATTCGCGGGGGGACGCTGGCCGCCCGCCGCCTCCAAGTTGCCCTCACGGAGCCAGAACTCGAGGTGCAGCAGCAAGGACAAGTCACCGCATCGGACTCGTCGGGGACGGTGGTGTTCGACCGGGTCACCTTCGGTTACCGTCCCGACGTCCCGGTGATCCATGACGTGTCACTGCAGTTGCGGCCGGGCACGGTCACCGCGCTGGTCGGCCCGTCCGGGTCGGGAAAGTCCACGCTTGCCGCGCTGCTGGCCCGATTCCATGACGTCGACCAAGGCGCCATCCGCATTGACGGACAAGACATTCGTTCTTTGACCGCCGATGAGCTGTACCGCAGCGTCGGTTTCGTCCTGCAAGAAACCCAGCTGGTGCAGGGCACCGTCGCCGAGAACATCGCCTTGGCGGTTCCCGACGCCACCACGGAACAGATCCAGGCCGCGGCCCGGGAGGCGCAGATTCACGAACGGATACTGCGCATGCCGCGGGGATACGACACCGTCCTGGGCGCCAACGCCGCGCTATCCGGTGGGGAGCGCCAACGGCTCACCATCGCCCGCGCCATCCTTGCCGACACGCCGGTCCTGATCCTCGATGAGGCGACCGCCTATGCCGACCCGGAATCGGAATACCTGGTACAGCAAGCCCTGAACCGGCTAACCCGGGACCGCACCGTGCTGGTGATCGCGCATCGGCTGCACACCGTGACCGAGGCCAGCCAGATCGTCGTGCTCGACCACGGCCGGATCGTCGAACGGGGCACCCACGACGAGTTGCTCGCCGCCGAAGGACGCTACCGCCGGCTCTGGCAAATGGGGCAGCAGACCGGCGAGCGCCAGGCGGTGGCCGCGAGCGCGGGTCAGGACGCTGCACGATGATCCGCACCTGGATAAGCCTGGTGCCGGTCGATCGCCGGACCAAGGTCATCAGCTTTGCCGCACTGGCCTTCGGGTCCGTGGTAGTGCGAGCGGTGGCCACCGTGTTGCTCGTTCCGCTGATCGGGGCGTTGTTCAGCGACACTCCGCAACGCGCGTTGGCGTGGCTGGGCTGGCTCACCGTCGCGACGGTAATCGGCTGGATCATTGACACCACTACCGCGCGAATAGGATTCGACCTGGGATTCGCCGTCCTCGACCACACTCAGCACGACGTCGCCGACCGGCTTCCTGACGTCCGCCTGGACTGGTTCAGCGCCGACAACACCGCAACGGCGCGGCAGGCGATTGCCGCTACCGGGCCCGAACTCGTCGGTCTGGTGGTCAACCTGCTCACGCCGCTGATCACGGCGGTTGCGCTGCCGGCCGTCATCGCGCTGGCGTTGTTGCCCATCTCGTGGCAGTTGGGTGCCGCCGCGCTGGCGGGCGTGCCGTTGTTACTGGGCGCGTTGTGGGCCTCGGTGCGACTGTCGCGACGTGCTGACGCGGCGGCGGCCGACGCCAACTCCGCCCTCACCGAACGGATTATCGAGTTCGCCCGGACCCAGCAGGCGTTGCGCGCCGCACGCCGCGTCGAGCCGGCGCGCAGCATGGTCGGCAATGCTCTGGCCGCCCAGCACGGAGCGACGTTGCGGCTACTGGGGATGCAGATTCCCGGACAGTTGTTGTTCAGCATTGCCAGCCAGCTGGCTCTCATTGGGCTCGCCGGAGCCACCGCCGCCCTGACCGTGGGCGGCACCCTTACTGTGCCGCAGGCCATCGCGTTGATCGTTGTGATGGCCCGCTACCTGGAGCCATTCACTACCGTCAGTGAATTGGCGCCGGCGTTGGAAAGCACTCGTGCGACGCTCGACCGGATTCACTCGGTGCTGACCGCACCCGCAATGAGCGCCGGGTCCACCGCACTCCACGACGGGGGGACTGCCCCGAGCATCGAATTCGACGACGTCACTTTCAGTTACGCCGGCAATACCCCGGTCCTCGACGGCGTCAGCTTCACTCTGCGGCCGGGCAGTGCGACCGCCATCGTCGGGCCTTCGGGGTCCGGCAAGAGCACCATCCTGGCGTTGATCGCTGGACTGCACCAGCCGACGAGTGGTCGGGTACTCATCGACGGGATCGATGTAGCCACGCTGGATGCAAACGCACGACGAGAGGCCACCAGCGTCGTGTTCCAGCACCCCTACCTCTTCCACGGAACGATCAAGGACAACGTCTTTGCCGGTGACCCCCGGGCGGACGAGGAACGCTTCGCGCGCGCCATCCGATTAGCACGAGTCGACGAGCTCACCGCCCGGCTCCCCGACGGAGCGGACACGGTTGTGGGCGAAGCCGGGTCAGCGCTGTCCGGGGGTGAACGGCAGCGGGTCAGCATTGCACGAGCCCTGCTCAAAGGTGCTCCGATACTGCTGGTGGACGAGGCGACAAGTGCCTTGGACAACGAGAACGAGGTCGCCGTGGTGGACGCGCTCACCGCCGACCCGCAGGCACACACCCGGGTGATCGTCGCGCACCGGTTGGCGAGCATCCGGCATGCCGACCGGGTTCTCTTCGTCGACAACGGCCGAGTGGTCGAAGACGGCTCCATCGATGAATTGCTCAGCGCCGGTGGCCGTTTCAGTGAGTTTTGGCGCCAGCAGCACGAGGCCGCCGAGTGGCGCATCCTCGCCGAATAGCTGCCCTCGGCCGAAGCCCGTGCCGTATCGCTTACAGTCGGTGAGTTGGCCGTACTAGCTGCTGGTGGAGGCGCGCCGTGACTGCCCTGGTTTCGATTCCCCGGTACCCCCGCGATGTGACGCCGGAATGGCTGGCGCGCGTCCTGAGCGGCCAGGGCAAGCCGGTAGAGGTAGCCCAGGTCGAGGTCGTCGCCATCGGCACCGGACAAACCGGGGCCACCTATCGGGTGTCCGTCACGTACGACACCGCCCCGGGCGAACTGCCGGACACCTTCGTCATCAAGCTGCCCGCGCAGGATGACACGGTGCGTGACCGGGTCGCCATCGGTTACCGCAGTGAATGCGCGTTCTACACCTCCGTGGCCGACCGGGTTCGGGTTCCAGCACCGCAGTGCTTCTACTGTGAAATTGGCGACGATGCAATGGATTTCGCCCTGCTGCTCGCTGATCAAGCACCCGCGGTACAGGGAGATCAGCTGGCTGGCTGCGGTGGGCAGCAGGCGCGGTTGGCGGTCGTTGCCCTGGCGGGCTTACACGGACCGAGCTGGTGTGACCCGTCGTGGCTCAGCCTTCCCGGTATCGCATTTCCGCTACCGGACGCGGCTTCGGCCACGGGCCTGGGTGAAGTGGCCAAGATGAGCTGTGACATCACGCTGGAAAAGCTTGGTGGCCGGATGAGCGCTGAAGACCACCAAACATTCGGTGATGCAATGGGTTTGATTGCGCCGTGGCTGCGCGTCGAGCCCGATCGGTTCTCCTTGTTGCACGGCGACTACCGGCTGGACAATCTGCTGTTCGATCCCGACGGCACGCGGGTCGCTGTGGTCGACTGGCAGACGCTGGGAATAGGCCTGCCGGCAAGGGATTTGGCCTACTTCACCGCAACCAGCCTGGACTCCGCACTGCGCGCCGCCATCGAAGAAGATCTGGTGGCCGACTATCACCGGGCATTGTGCGAGCACGGGGTGACCGGCTACGACATCGAGACCTGTTGGCGCGATTACCGATTGGGTATGCCGCAGGCGCTGTTGATCTCCGCGCTGGGATTCGCCTTCGCAGCTTCCACCGAGCGGGGCGACGACATGGTGCTGACCATGCTGCGCCGAGGATGCCAGGCGATTCGTGAGCTTGGGACGCTGGAGTTGCTCGGCTGATCCCGCTCAGTCGTGACGGGCTGCCTCCTGAGCAAGCTGCAGGCGCGAGGTGAGCCCGAGCTTGCTGAAGACGTGCGTCAGGTGGGTTTGTACCGTGCGCGGGGAGACGAACAGCCGGACGGCGATGTCTTTGTTGCCTAGACCCTCGCGCACCAGTCGAACGACGTCGAGCTCGGTTGGGGTCAACGAATCCCAGCCGCGAGTAGGACGTTTGCGTTCACCGCGACCGCGTTGGGCGTAGGCGATCGCATCGCTGGTGGACAACTCCGAGCCGGCAATGAAAGCCCCGTCAAAATTGGCCTTTCCTAGCGCAGTACGGACGAGATCTACCGATGCGGCGTGCTGGGTGTCGTAAATCTTGAAGCGCACGATATTGGTTCGCTGCCGCATTGCGTGTGCTGCGCCGAATAGACGCGCCGCTTCCAAGTGGCTGTCGGCTTCGCCGGCCAATACGGCGAGGCATTCCAGCAAGTCGGGGACGAACAGGTGCGCACCCATTTCTGCGGCACCTGCCAGCGCGTCGTGGGCGTCTTGTTCGGCGCGTCCAAGTTGGTCCTGGGCCATTGCCACCCGCGCGCGGACACTCAAGGCGTGCACGGTGAACCAGCCGTGTCCGGCGGCGACATCGTGGTCGGCGAGGCGTCGCGCTGTCACCAGATCGCCGATGATGAGAGCGACTTGGGCACCAGGCTTGTTGGCCGTCGTCGCCAGCCGGGACAGCAAATCGTCCCACCGCTCCCGTGCTGATTCGTTGGCTTCGGCCGCTGCGTCGACATCACCCCCCGCCAGGGCAGCGAACGCCAGCGCGGAAAGCACCACGCCCTCCATGTACCGACCGAGCTCGGCTGCTCCGTCAAGCGCCTCGAGCCCGACGGCGCGAGCCTCGTCCGCTCGTCCGGTATTCGCCAGCGCATGGCATAGCGACGAGCGGGTGCTCACTTGCCAGATCAAGTCGTGCTCGGCGTCCGCCTGGACCATCAGGCGTCGCTGCAGCTTCTCTGTTCCGGTCACATCACCGCGCGCCATTTGGGCCGCGCCCAAACAGTATTGGCAACCCAGGGAGTAATTCCGGTCTCCGATCGCCTCAGCGAGGTCGCGTCCTTCCGTGCCTGCGCGCAGCGCCGTGTCCAGATCTCCGGTACCGATCACCGCATTCAGGGCCTGACTGTAGAGGACCTGGCCCAATCTCCTTCTGTCGCCGATGGCTCGAGCCAATTCCTCCGCTTCCGCCAAGTAGGGCAGCGCGAGGTCTGCGGTCCAGGCAGCCAACCGGCCGCAAGTGGTCAAGGCGCGCGCCAACAGTGCCGGATCGTCGAGCTCCCGGGCAATCGCGAGGGCACGCTCTGCTCGTGCGAGATTTTCAGCGTCGCGCATGTTGTCCAGATATGCCTTGTCCGCCAGGGCTCGAGCCACGGCCGCGGGCGCGGCTTGACCCCCTTCAGCCTCTGCCAAGGCAATCCGGAGCCAGTCGGATCCTTCTTTGACAAGCCCTCGGGTAAGCCACAGCGGTTGCAGGGACGTGGCGAGTTGCAGAGCGTTGTCGGTGTCAACGATCTCCCGGCTCCAGGCGAATGCGGCCCGCAGATTGTCCAACTCTCTTTCCGCCCGGTCGAGCAGCAATACGAGATCGGATGTGGTGGGCGCATCCGCCGCCGCGGCGAGTGCGGTGTAGTAGTCACAATGCCACTGGCGGACAACGGCAGCTTCGGCGGAGGCACCGAGTTTTTCTTGCGCGTACTGGCGCATCGTCTCCAGCAATCGGTATCGCGTTGCGCCGCCGGTTGTTTCGGCGGTCACCAGTGACTTGTCGACGAGCAGCGCCAGCACATCGAATACTTGAGCGCGGGCAAGGCCGTCACCACAGACCACCTCCTGGCATGCCTGCAGGTCAAATCCACCTTGGAAAACGGCCAGTCTGCGAAATACCACCCGCTCCGGCTCGGTCAGTAAGGCGTGAGACCAGTCGACCGAGGCCTGCAACGTCTGCTGGCGACGCACCGCCATACGAGATCCGCCGGTGAGCAGCCGGAATCTGTCCTGCAGCCCGGCGAGAATCTCTTCTGGTGACAAGGCCCGCACCCGCGCGGCTGCCAATTCGATGGCCAGCGGCACGCCGTCGAGGCGGCGACAAATCTCGGCCACCGTAGCCGTGGAATCCTGGCTGAGGCACCATCCCGGCCGGGCCTGGCTGGCGCGGTCGCCAAACATTCGCACTGCATCATCGGCCAGGGACAACGACGGCACGCGCCACGTCACTTCACCTGCGACCCCGATCGGCTCGCGACTGGTGGTCATCAGGGTCAACCGCGAGCACGAACTCAACAGCGATGCGGTCAATGCGGCACTCGCGTCCAGCAGATGCTCGCAGTTGTCCAGCACCAGGAGCAACCGTCGACCTCCGATGAACTGCAGCAGTGCAGCAAGCGGCGCACGTCCCTGCTGATCCGGTAGGCCGAGCGCGCGAGCCACCGTGATGGGCACCAGATCGGGGTCGGTGAGCGGGGCCAGATCGACGTACCAGGTACCGTCGTCGTAGCTTTCCGCGACAGTCGCCGCAACCTGCACGGCCAACCGCGTCTTGCCGACGCCCCCGGCGCCGGTCAGGGTGACCAACCGGTTGTCCTGCAGAAGGCTTCGGACTTCCGCCAATTCGTCGTGGCGGCCCACGAAACTGGTCAGCTGTGCGGGAAGGTGGTGCGCGGCAACAGTTTCCCGTACTCGCAGTGGCGGGAAGTCATTACAGAGATCCCGATGGCACAGTTGGACGACACGTTCGGGTCGAGGCAGGTCGCGAAGGCGGTGTGTGCCTAACTCGGTCAGCCACACATCGTCCGGAAGGGTGTCGGCGATGAGGTCGCTGGTGGTGCCCGAAAGCACCGTCTGGCCACCGTGCGCGAGTTCCCGCAGTCGGGCGGTTCGGTTGATCGCCGGACCGACGTAGTTGTTGTCGTCGCGCAACTGCACTTCACCGGTGTGTAGTCCAATCCGTAGCCGCAACGGCGCCAGCGGCGCACGCTGCAGGCTCAGGGCACAGGCTGCGGCATTGGAGGCTCGGTCGAAGGCGATGACGAAGCTGTCACCTTCCCCTTGCTCCACCGGCCGGATGCCGCAGTGGGCGCTCACCAGGTCGGCCAGTGTCCGATCCAAATTTGCGATGGCCGTGGTCATCGCATCGGGTTGGGACTGCCACAACTGCGTGGAACCTTCCACGTCAGCCAGGAGCAACGTGACGGTGCCACTCGGCAAAGCCTCGTTCATGCCCGCATCGCTCCAGTCCAGTCGCGGCATACCCGCTCGAGGATCGAGTTCTTTCATGTTAGCCAGGATGCAAAGCCCGGCGCCGCGAAACATCCGCCATCATGCGTACATCGGTCTCGGCTGGTAGCAATGTCGGGCCGCCGACTGTCAGAGTGAGCGCTGCGCGGCCTTGACCAGATTCGAACCGATTATCAGCTGCTGGATCTCGCTGGTGCCCTCGTACAGGCGCAGCAGTCGAACGTCGCGGTAGATCCGTTCGACCGGAACGCCCCGCATGTAGCCGCTACCACCATGGACCTGCACCGCGAGATCGGCTACTTTGCCGGCCATTTCGGTACAGAACAGCTTTGCCGCCGAGGGTGCGATCCGCCGGTCCTCGTTGGTGACCCACAGTCGTGCGGCCTCCCGGACCAGGGCGCGGCCGGCCATGACCTGGGTCTGCTGGTCGGCGAGCATCGCCTGCACCAATTGGAAGCTGCCGATCGGTACCCCGCCCTGCGTCGCGGTTGCCGCATAGGCGACGGATTCATCGAGCGCGCGCTGGGCGGCGCCCACCGCAACCGCGGCGATATGGATTCGCCCGCGGGCCAGGGAAGTCAAAGCCGCCCGATACCCGATATCTTCACTGCCGCCGATCAGCGCGGTGTTGTCCACGCGTACGTCGGTGAAGTTCACGTCGGCCGTCCAGGCACCTTCCTGTCCCATCTTGGCGTCTTTGGCGCTCACGTCCACGCCGGCAGCGTCAGCGGGCACCAAGAACACGGCGATACCCGAGCCCCGGTCGTCTGCGGGCCGGGTGCGCGCGAAGACGACGAACAGGTCGGCGACGGGAGCGTTGGTGATGAAGCGCTTCTGACCCGAGATGACCCAATCGTCGCCGGTGCGAACGGCTTTGGTGCGGAGTCCGGCGGGGTTGGAGCCGGCGCCGGGTTCGGTGAGGGCGAAGGAGGCGACCACGTCGCCTGACGCCATGGCTTCCAGCCAGCGGGCTTTCTGCTCGTCGGTGCCGAAGCCGACAAGCACCTGCCCGGCGATGCCGTTGTTGGTGCCGAACATCGACCGCACCGCCAGGGAGGTGTAACCCAACTCCATGGCCAGCTCGACGTCCTGCACCAGATTCAGGCCCAGTCCACCCCACTGCTGCGGGATTGCGTATCCGAACAACCCCATCTTCTTGGCGTGGTCACGCAAGTCATCGGGCACCCGGTCCTCGGCGAGAATCTCCTGCTCACGCGGGACCACGGTGGTGCGCACGAAGTGCCGGGTCTGGGCCAGGATCTCTTGGAAATCCTCGTCGGGGACCTCGGTTACCTCAGCGGTAGTCATCAAAGAGTGCTCCTCCACAAATCTCCCGGTGCTGGGCCGCGCCTGCGCCAGGATCCTATATGAAATACGATATTCGGCGGCCCGCCCGGCTGGGCCCATGACAGTGAGGGGTGCGTGATACAGGTGTCGTTGCTGAACGGTCAAACCGCGGTGATCACCGGCGGTGCACAAGGGCTGGGGCTGGCCATCGCCGAAAGATTCGTCGCCGAAGGCGCTCGGGTGGTGCTGGGCGACCTCAATCTCGAGGCGACGCAGGCCGCGGCCAAGCAGCTCGGCGGTGACGAGGTCGCCCTGGCGGTGCGCTGTAATGTGACTCAAGCCGACGAGGTGCAGACACTCATCCAGACCGCCGTCGACCGGTTCGGCGATCTGGACATCATGGTCAACAACGCCGGAATCACCCGCGATGCGACCATGCGCAAAATGACCGAGGAACAGTTCGACCAAGTCGTCGACGTGCATCTGAAGGGAACCTGGAACGGCACCCGGCTGGCCGCGGCGATCATGCGGGAAAACAAGCGCGGCGCGATCGTCAACATGTCATCGGTCTCGGGCAAGGTCGGCATGATCGGTCAGACCAACTACTCGGCGGCCAAGGCCGGAATCGTCGGCATGACCAAAGCCGCCGCCAAAGAGCTTGCTTACCTGGGGATTCGGGTCAACGCCATCGCTCCTGGGCTGATTCGTTCGGCGATGACCGAAGCCATGCCGCAACGCATCTGGGATGCCAAAGTCGCCGAGATCCCGATGGGCCGTGCCGGTGAGCCCAGTGAAGTGGCCAGCGTCGCACTGTTTCTCGCGTCCGACCTGTCGTCCTATATGACCGGGACTGTCATGGACGTCACCGGCGGCCGGCACATCTAGGCCGGCTGATCCATGCGCGAGGCGGTCATCTGCGAGCCGGTGCGGACACCAATCGGCCGCTACGGTGGAATGTTCAAGTCCTGCAGCGCCGTCGACCTCGCCGTCGCCGCGCTGAAGGGGCTCCTGGAAAGAACCGGACTGCCCGCCGAGGCAGTGCACGACGTCATCCTCGGGCACTGCTATCCCAGCAGCGAGGCGCCGGCGATCGGGCGGGTGGTGGCGTTGGATGCCGGCCTGCCGGTCACCGTGCCCGGCATGCAGGTCGACCGTCGCTGCGGGTCGGGTCTGCAGGCGGTGATTCAGGCGTGCATGCAGGTCAGCGCCGGCCACCACGACGTCGTCATCGCCGGAGGCTGCGAAAGCATGAGCAACGTCGCTTTCTATTCCACCGATATGCGCTGGGGCGCCGCACGTTCGGGCGTACGCGTGCACGACGGACTGGCGCGCGGACGCACGACCGCCGGTGGGCGCCACCACCCCGTGCCCGGCGGCATGCTCGAAACAGCGGAGAACCTGCGCCGCGAGTACCGGATCTCACGCCGGGAACAAGACGAACTGGCGGTGCGATCCCACCAACGGGCGGTGGCCGCGCAAAAAGACGGCATCCTGGCTGAAGAGATCATCCCCGTAGCGGTAACCACGCGGAACGGGGAAGACGTCGTCGACACCGACGAACATCCGCGCGGCGACACCACGCTGGAATCGCTGGGAAAGCTCAAACCGGTTCTACTCAACGATGATCCAGAGGCTACCGTCACCGCCGGCAACGCCAGTGGCCAAAACGACGCCGCCGCAATGTGTATCGTTACCACGCCGGAAACGGCCGCCGCGTACGGGTTGACACCATTGGTGCGGCTGGTGTCCTGGGCACTGGCGGGCGTAGCACCCAAGATCATGGGCATCGGACCGGTGCCCGCGACCGAAGTCGCACTCGCCAAAGCCGGTCTCGCCTTGAGCGACATGGATCTGATCGAGCTGAATGAGGCGTTCGCCGCCCAAGCCCTCGCGGTGATGCGGGAGTGGGGATTCGGCGCCGCCGACCACGACCGGACCAACGTTCACGGCTCCGGTATCTCCTTGGGCCATCCTGTCGGAGCGACCGGCGGACGCATGCTGGCCAGCTTGGCGCGAGAGCTCAATCGCCGCCAGGCCCGGTACGGGCTGGAGACGATGTGCATCGGCGGCGGGCAGGGGCTAGCCGCGGTCTTCGAGCGGGTCACCCCGGCGTGAGCGAGCCCATGCTGCCGCTGGACGGCGTCACCGTTGTCGAGGTATCCAGCTTCGTCGCCGCACCGCTGTGCGGCATGACCTTGAGCCAGCTTGGCGCACAGGTCATCCGGGTCGACCCAATCGGTGGTGCCTCCGACGTCCAGCGATGGCCGCTGGCAGCGAGTGGAACCTCGATCTACTGGACCGGGCTGAACAAGGGAAAGCGTTCGGCCACCATCGACCTGCGCTCGTCGGAAGGTCAGGATCTGGTGCAGCGGCTGATCACCGAAGGTGACGGCATCGTCGTCACCAACACCGCGCTGCCCTGGCTCGACCACGCCCTGTTGAGCGCCAAGCGTTCTGACGTGATTCACGTGCAGTTACTCGGACGTTCGGACGGCTCCACCGGGGTCGACTACACCGTCAATGCGGCCACCGGTTTCCCGCTCGTGACGGGCCCGGTCCAGCACGCCGGACCGGTGAACCACGTGTTGCCGGCCTGGGACGTGTGTTGCGGTCTGTACGCCGCGCTGGCGGTGGTCGCCGCGATCCGGCGCCGAGACCACTCGGGTGCCGGAGCGCGCATCAGCCTGGCGTTGGAAGATGTCGCGTTGGCAACCGCGGGAAACCTTGGCCTGTTGACCGAGCCACAGGTGAACGGAACGCAACGTCAGCGCTTGGGCAACGCCATCTATGGCCAGTACGGCCAGGATTTCACCAGTCGCGACGCGGTCAGGTTCATGGTGGTCACCCTGACCGGACGGCACTTCCGCGATCTGGTGGAAGTGACCGGCACTGGCTCGGCGGTGGCCGCCTTGGCCCAGGCGCTGGAAGTAGATTTCGCCGCCGAGGGTGACCGGTACCGCTACCGCGACGTGCTCTCCGGCTTGTTCGCAACGTGGTTCACCGATCACGACGCCGACGAGATCACAGCTGCGCTGTCGAATACCACCGTCCTGTTCGAGCGATACCGTACTTTCGCGCAGGTGGCTCAGGACCCGAAAGTTACTGACAGCAAACTATTTTCGGTGCTGAACCAACCCGGCGTCGGTGACTATCTGGCTGCCGGGCTGCCCGCCGCGTTCGACGGTGAGCACCCGCGCAGCGCCCCAGCTCCTGCCCTGGGGCAGGACACCGCCGATATCCTCAACCAGTACTTGGGGCTCACGGCGTCGGACATCGCTCGGTTGACGAGCGCGAACACGATCGCCTGATGAGCTGAAAAAGGGGACAGCGCATGACCAAACTTGCCCAGACACTTGGCCTGACCGAGTTCCAGACAGAAATCATCGCGACGGTACGCCAGTTCGTCGAGAAGGAGATCATCCCTAACGCACCACAGTTGGAGCGCTCCGACACCTACCCGCAAGACATCGTCGACCAGATGCGCGAGATGGGGTTGTTCGGATTGATGATTCCGCAGGAATACGGCGGCCTGGGCGAGTCGCTGCTGACCTACGCCTTGTGCGTCGAACAACTCGCCCGCGGCTGGATGAGCGTCTCGGGTGTGCTCAACACCCACTTCATCGTGGCCTACATGCTGCGCCAGCACGGCACGGACGAACAAAAGCGACGCTTTCTACCCGCGATGGCGGCTGGGGAGTCACGTGGTGCTTTCTCGATGTCCGAACCCGAGCTGGGCTCCGATGTGGCCGCCATCCGCACCCGCGCCCAACGCGAATCCGACGGTACCTACGTCATCAACGGCCAGAAGATGTGGCTGACCAACGGGGCCACCTCGACGCTGGTGGCGGTGCTGGTGCGCACCGACGAAGGGTCGGACAAGCCGCACCGAAATTTGACCGCCTTCCTCGTCGAGAAGCCGGTCGGCTTCGGGGAGGTGGCTCCCGGTCTGGTGATTCCGGGCAAGATCGACAAGCTTGGCTACAAGGGCATCGAGACGACGGAGTTCATCTTCGACGGTTACCGCGCCAGCGCCGACGACATCCTCGGTGGAACGCCGGGGCAAGGGTTCTTCCAGATGATGGACGGAATTGAGGTCGGCCGGGTCAATGTGTCGGCGCGAGCCTGCGGTGTGGGCCTTCGAGCCTTCGAGTTGGCGGTGCGCTATGCCCAGCAACGGCAGACCTTCGGCAAGCCGATCGCCGAACACCAGGCCATCGCGTTCCAGCTGGCCGAGATGGCGACGAAGGTGGAAGCCGCGCATCTGATGATGGTCAACGCGGCGCGGCTCAAAGACTCCGGTGAACGCAACGACGTCGCCGCCGGGATGGCGAAATATCTTGCCAGCGAATACTGTTCGGAAGTGACCCAGCAGAGCTTCCGGATTCATGGCGGCTATGGGTATTCCAAGGAATACGAGATCGAGCGCCTGATGCGGGATGCGCCGTTTCTGCTCATCGGCGAGGGCACCAGTGAAATCCAAAAGTCCATCATCAGCAAGCGATTGCTCGCCGAGTACCAGGTGTAGGGCCATGAGCGTTCCCGACTTCGCGGCCCGGCCACAACTGTCCGAGGACGTGGCCCGGTTCGTGCGCCGAAGGATCTTCGAAGGCACTTATGTTGCGGGCCAATACATCCGGTTGGACCAACTGGCCGCCGAATTGGGAATCAGTGTGACGCCGGTGCGAGAAGCGTTGTTCGCCCTTCGTGCCGAAGGGTTGATCGCCCAACAACCCCGCCGCGGCTTTGTCGTGTTGCCGGTGACCCAGCGCGATCTTGCCGACGTCGCCAATGTGCAGGCTCACGTCGGCGGTGAGCTTGCTGCCCGCGCCGCGATCAATATCAGCGATGAGCAACTGCGACGACTCACCGATATCCAGGCTCAACTCGAAAAAGCCTACGCCGCAGACGATGACGAGCGCACCGTGCGCCTCAACCACGACTTCCACCGGGCGATCAACATCGCGGCCGACTCGCCGAAGCTGGCTCAGCTGATGTCGCAGATCACCCGCTACGCGCCGGAATCGGTCTTTCCGACCATCGAGCACTGGCCGGACCAGGCGGTCAAGGATCATCGCCGGGTGTTGTCTGCATTGAGCAAGCACGACGAGCAACTCGCTCGCACAGCGATGTCTGAACATCTGGCGGCCAGTGCGGTTCCATTGATCGACCACCTCGTTGCGCGCGGGGTGGTCGTCGATGCCGGCCGTCCGAGGCCCGACTAGCTGTTGTTTCCCGCCTACGCCTCGGCATAGGCTGCCATGTCAAGGGGGACAGCACAGAACGAGGAGAGATGTCCCGAAAGCTTCCCGCAGCGGCCACGTTGGTGGCGTCCGTAGTGGCCGTTACTTTCGCCCCGTCGGCCGTTGCTGACCCCATGGACGAAATTCCCGGCAACGGTGTTTTCCTCGTCGGGCCTGACATCGCGCCTGGGCTGTATCACACGGGCGGGTCGGGCTCGAATTGGACGGTCTGGATAAACGACGTACCGACCCAGGACTCAATGTGTTCCTGGTTCACTTACAGCACCCCGGATGCGAGCAAGGACCATGTGTTACAGACGAATACCTCCGTCGGTCCGATGTATGCGAACATCAATACCGCAGTGAAAGCTTTCGAGTCGCAGAACTGTCAACCCTGGACGCGAGTGCCCTAGGCGCACAGCGTCTACCGGCCCCTAAGGACACCGGGCCTACCGCGACGGGGCCGCTTTTCGCGCCCGCGATGTAGTCGCCTTGGTGGCCTTGCGCTGCCGAGTCAGCGTCGTCTTGGCTTTCGCAGCCGATTTGCCGCCTGTCTCGATCAACCGACTGGCATGGTCGAGGATGCATTCCAAACCGAACTCGAAGTTCGTCTCGTCAGGGGTCGCGATGCGGTGTCCCTTCCCGGTCACCTGGGCGATCAGCGGAGTGGTCTGCGGATCAATGGCCATGGCGTCCTCGATCCCGCGCGGTTCGCTGTCAGCGGAGAGGTTTTTCTCGTAAAGCCGGTGCAGCACTACCGATCCGCGCACGTGCACGGAGACCGCAGAGTAAGTGTCGAACGCCTCCTCGGCCGACAAGCCGGCCTCCACCAAGTTGGCGATCGCGCGCTCCATCTCTTGTGCGCCCAAGCGCGCCGCCTTCGGGCTCAGCGCCGCACGAATCAGAATCAGGTCACACAGAATGGGGTTAGCCATGAACGTCTTTCGCATGGAGCGAGCGTGGTTGCGCAACGTCTCTCGCCAATCGCTGGCCTCCACATAGGGGGTGGCGAACACGTACTTACTCAACGCGCGATCGGTCATCGCATTGAGCAGATCGTCTTTCTTGCGGAAGTACCAGTAGATGCTGGTGACTCCGACGCCAAGATGTTTGCCCAAGAGTGGCATGCTCAAGTTGTCGATGGACACTTGCTCGGCGAGTTCAAAGGCCCCACTGATGATGTCATCGGGGTTGATGGATCCGCGTTCGCGTCGCTGACGCTTCTCCGCGGTAGCCTGCTTTGCCACGGTCGGGCACCTCCATCAACATCCGCCCCGCCTAGGGTTTTTCGTCTGCTACTGTAATACCTATCGTAGGCTTTTTGGTATCCACCGCTGCGCGGGCGAAACACGACCGGGCTCAAGCCATCGGGTCAGCGACAGACTAGGCCATGGACCTTGGTCTGGCGAACGCCACCGCAGTGGTCGTCGGCGGCAGCCGTGGCATGAGATTAGCCACGGCCCGTTGCCTTGCCGACGATGGTGCCCGAGTAGCAATCGTCGGTCGTTCACCGGATGCTCTTGACACCGCGGTGTCAGACCTCACCGATCGCGGCAGCCCGGAGGCATTCGGAATCGCCGCCGACATCCGCGACGCGGTGTCGGTCGAGAAGGTGTTCGCCGAAGTGGGTGAGCGCTGGCACGGCGAACTCAACGTGCTGGTCAACACGGTCGGACCGGGTGCTGCCGGCAGCTTTGAAGACCTGACCGACGAGCAGTGGCGTCAGACCGTCGACGACGGAGTGTTGGGCATGGTGCGCTGCGTGCGTTCGGCTCTTCCCTTGCTGCGCAAGGCGCAATGGGCGCGAATCGTCAACTTCTCGGCGCATTCGACGCAACGGCAAAGCGTCATGTTGCCCGCTTACACCGCTGCAAAGGCAATAGTGACCAGTGTCTCCAAGAATTTGTCGCTGCTGTTGGCCAAGGACGAGATCTTGGTCAACGTGGTGTCACCGGGCAGCATCGCGTCGGAGTCATTGATCGGCTGGGCAAACTCGGTAGGCGTCGACGGCAACGATCCCTACCGGCTGATGGAAGCCATCGATGAACATTTCGGGCATCCCGCCCAGATGCCGCGTGCCGGTCTGCCCGAAGAGATCGGCCCCGTCGCGGCTTTCCTGGTGTCCCGGCGCAACTCCTACATGACCGGAGCCAACATCAACGTCGACGGCGGTTCGGACTTCACCTGAGACCGGCCAGAAGGAGGCATCATGGCGACAGCCGGGGAGGCGCGGGCGTGGGCGCGTAATGCCTTGCGGGGCATAGGCGACTCGCTGTACACACCGTTCTGCGGTGCCGACGGAGACGAAATCGACTGGGACGCCTACCGAACCTTGATCCGCTACTGTGTCGGTGATCTCGGGCATCCAATGTTGTGGTGCACCAGCGGAATTGCCGAGTTCTGGGCGCTCACCATGGACGAACGCAAGCGCCTGCTCGAGGTGGCGATCGAGGAAGGCCGGCGCGCCAACCCCGACGTCGTCGTCCAAGCATGTACCTCGGCGATGACGGCCAAGGACTGTCTGGAATTGACGCTGCACGCCCAGCAGGCCGGCGCCGATATTGCTTACCTGCAAACCCCGATGATGGAGACGCACGGCGGCGAAGGAGTGCTGAGATTCTTCTCTTACATCGCCGCGCGCACCGATATTGCACTGGGCATGTTCAATTCACCGTCGTCGGGCTACGTCCTGACTCCGAGCGAGAGCGCCCGCATCTACCACGAAGTGCCCGCCGTATGCGCTACCAAAGAGGGAGCTTTCCGGCCGGAGAGCAGTAGGCGATTGCACCAACTCGCGCCGGATCTCGTGGTTTGGGAGTGCGACAGGACCGTGTACCGCGCCGGATGGCTGCGGGCCGGAATCGTATGTCCGGCGCAACTGGGCACCGCCGGTTACCTGTTCGAGACGCCGCAGCGGCGGCTGTTCTCCGAATACTGGGAGTTGGTCTACAACGACAAGTTGCTCGAAGCCATGGACTACGGGCGCGAGTCAGGCCTCGACCAGTTCGATCTGGATCTCGGGTCATGGTGGACCTGCTACCCCGGCCGTCCGGAGTATTTCACCCACTGGGGCGGCGCCTTCAAGTATTGCGCGTCCCTGCTGGGGTTGCCGATCGGCGACTACCCGCACTCGCGCCCACCGCAGGCGGAGTTACCGGCCGAGGCCAAGACGCAGATCCAGTCGGCCTATCGACGCCTCGGGCTCATCAGCGCCTCGGGCTGACGCCGGTAAGCACGATTACGGGCAGCATTCGGCGGGCATACCGGTATTCATCACGGCGCGCGAAACTTCGCGTGCCGGGACTTCAGGAAAGGACTGGAAATGCTCACCCTAGGTATCATCGGCTGGATCATCATCGGCGGCCTGGCCGGCTGGATCGGCAGCAAGATCATGAAAACGGACGCCCAGATGGGTCTGGTTCTCAACATCGTGGTCGGCATCGTCGGAGGATTGATCGGAGGATTCCTGCTCCGCGGCTTCGGCGTCGACGTAGCCGGCGGCGGATTGCTGTTCTCGTTCCTGACATGTCTGCTCGGCGCGGTCATCTTGCTGGCCATCGTGAAGCTGGTCACCCGTAATCGAGTGTCCCGCTAGCAAACTCCCATGAAGAGGGCGCACGCCACGCTGGCGTGCGCCCTCGCTTTGCGCGAGCCGCCCGCGCCACGACGGTGGACATGCTTCCCACGACCCGGAATTCGCCGGCCACGACCGCCTGCACGCCGCGGCGGCGGCCGTTGTGGAATGCAGTACCGATAGGTATACAGTATGCGTACTGAGTGGGCCCGGAATCTGGTTGGTGAGGAGGTCGTATTGAGCACCGCCGATGCCGACGACGCGGTACTCTACGACGCCACAGCCAGCGGGGTCGCCGTCCTGACGTTCAATCGCCCGGACAGACTCAATGCCTGGGGCCCCGATATCGCTGCCGGCTTCTACGCGGCGATCGACCGCGCCGAAGCCGATCCGGCCGTTCGAGTGATCGTCATAACCGGCCGGGGGCGGGGCTTCTGCGCGGGGGCCTACCTGGGTGCGCCGGAATCGGCGGCCGGATACGACGAAACGATGAAAAAGGCGGGCAGGACCAACCTGGCCGATCTGGTCGGAGAACGCCCGCCGCACTTCGTGACCATGCTCCGCAAGCCGGTCATCGCAGCGATCAACGGTTCTTGTGTGGGGATCGGTCTGACCCAAGCCCTGATGTGCGACGTGCGGTTCGCCGCCGCCGGCGCCAAGTTCGCCGCCGTGTTCGCGCGCCGCGGACTGATCGCCGAATTCGGTATCTCCTGGATCCTGCCCCGGTTGACCGGATGGGGTGTGGCCCTCGACTTGTTGTTGAGCGGTCGGACGTTTCTGGCCGACGAGGCGGCGAAGCTAGGTCTCGTCAAAGAGGTTGTGCCGCCGGAAGATCTGCTGCCTCGGGCGCTGCAATACGCCGAGGACATGGCCCGGAACTGCTCGCCCTCGGCACTGGCCGTAATCAAGCGGCAGGTTTACGCCGATGCCACACGTGACGTGGTGGAAGCCACCGCCCGCGCCGAGGTCCTGCTGCATGAGGCGATGCCACGACCGGACGTCATCGAGGGAATCGTGAGCTTCTTGCAGAAGCGGCCACCACAGTTCCCTGCCCTCACTTCAAACGACACTTAGCGTTTGCCGGCGGACACGGGCGGGAAGGATCATCATGCGCACCTTGGGGTACCAAGCCATTGACGTCGACAACCACTACTACGAGCCGCTGGATGCCTTCACCCGGCACTTGGACAGGAGGTTTCGGCGGCGCGGTGTCCAGATGGTCAGCGACGGCAGGCACACTCAGGTGATCATCGGTGACCGGGTCAACCGCTTCATCCCCAACCCGACCTTCGACCCGATCATCGTGCCGGGGTGTCTGGATCTGCTGTTCCGCGGCGAGATTCCCGACGGTGTCGATCCGGCGTCGCTCATGCGGGTCGAACGCCTGGCCGACCATCCGGAGTATCAGAACCGGGACGCCCGTATAGCCGTCATGGACACTCAAGGTATCGAGACAGTGTTCATGCTGCCCACTTTCGGCTGCGGCGTCGAAGAAGCGCTCAAGCACGATATCGACGCCACCATGGCGTCGGTGCACGCCTTCAACTTGTGGCTGGACGAGGACTGGGGATTCGATCGGCCCGACCATCGCATCATCGGAGCACCGATGATCTCGTTGGCCGACCCGGTGCAGGCCCTTGACGAGGTCGATTTTGTGTTGAGCCGAGGCGCCAAGCTCGTCCTGGTGCGGCCCGCACCCGTGCCAGGGGTGGTCAAACCGCGATCGTTGGGAGATGCAAGCCACGATCCGGTGTGGGCGCGACTGGCGGAAGCGGGTGTGCCGGTGGGCTTTCACTTGAGTGACAGTGGCTATCTGCAAGTGGCGGCAATGTGGGGCGGCAAGGCGACGTTCGAAGCGTTCGGCGCCTCGAATCCCTTGGACCAGGTCCTGGTTGACGATCGTGCGATTCACGACACGATGGCGTCGATGATCGTCGACGGTGTCTTCACCCGCCATCCGAAGCTCAAGGTCGTCAGCATCGAGAACGGGTCGTACTTCGTCTACCGGTTGGCCAAACGCCTGAAAAAGGTGGCCAACAACCACCCCCGCCTATTTCCCCAGGACCCGGTCGAGCAGTTGCAGAACAACGTGTGGATTGCGCCGTATTACGAGGACGACCTTCGCGCGCTGGCCGACATGATCGGTGTCGACAGGATCCTGTTCGGTTCGGACTGGCCGCACGGCGAAGGCCTCGAGTCACCGGTGTCGTTCGTCGAAGAGCTGACCGGTTTCAGCGAGTCCGACATCCGCAAGGTGATGCGGGACAACGCCTTGAATCTTCTGGGTGTCACGGTCACAGCAGCCGCCTAACCGTGACTGAGTGGACCATCGTGAAAGACCGGACCATGACGGTGGGCTGGTACCAGGGCAAGCACTTTCACGCCGTCGACCAAAAGTCGATCGGCGCATTTCACCGCGCCCAAGGCATTCGTCAAGGAATACGTATGACGCAGAAAGTAATCGACTGCCTGGTCAACGTGCACTTCGGAGAGACCGACGTGCAACCCACTTGGATGCGCAAGGTCAAAGACGACTACTTCAAAGGCCCTGACTCGATGTTCGCCCCCGTCGACTTGTCCGAGTTGCTCGACGAGATGGACGCGCACGGCGTGCAGAAGGCCATCCTGATGGACTCCCTGGCCAATCCCTCGACCACCGCGCGCAAGTTCGTCGAAGCCAAGCCGGACCGGTTCGCGCTCGCGATGGGGGGAGTGAACCTGCTGCGTCCGGTGCGGCCGCTGCGCGAACTCAGTGCGATCGTCAACGATCTGCCCGTCGCCTATTCCGTTGTGGGGCCGAGCTTTTGGGGTGACGGTCAATATCCGCCCAGCGACGCCGTGTACTACCCGTTGTACGCCAAGTGCGCGGAATTGGGCCTGCCACTGTGTATCAACACCGGCATCCCCGGCCCACCCATTCCCGGGGAGGTACAGCATCCGATGCATCTGGATCGGGTATGCGTACGCTTCCCAGAGTTGCGGCTGTGCATGATCCACGGTGCGGATCCGTGGTGGGAGGTGGCGATCCGATTGTTGCTCAAGTACGCCAACCTGCGCATCATGACGTCGGCGTGGTCGCCCAAGCGATTGCCGGACAGCCTGCTGCACTACATGCGTACCCGCGGCAGGAACAAGGTCATCTTCGCCTCCGACTGGCCGGTGTTGACCATGCACCGCGTGGTGCCCGAGGCTCAGGCGCTCGACTTACCCGCTGAGGTGCTCGACGACTATCTGTACAACAACGCCCAGGAATTCTTCTTCGAACAGGAGCACTGATCATGGACCGCTTCGAATTGCGCAGGTTGGACTACAGCCTCTCGGAGGACCACGTCGCGGTGCAAGGCGCCTATCAGCAATTCTTCAAGACCCACTGCCCCATCGAAACGGTTCGCGCCGCAGAGCTTTCCGGGTTCGACAAGAACCTGTGGGAGCGCTTGTGCGCCATGGGCGCCACAACGATGGCGCTGCCCGAATCCGCCGGCGGTGATGGTGCGACATTGGTCGACTTGACCTTGGTGGCCGAAGAGATCGGCCGGTCGTTGGCTCCGGTTCCCTGGATCGACCACGTCTGTGCCGCGCGCCTGTTGCACCGACTGGGCGCATCCCGCGAGCGCATCTCGGCCGTGGCCAATGGAGAACAGATCGCCGGGCTGGACGCCCGCATCGACCCCGGGCCCGGCGTTCGGTTGGTGCCCACCGGGTCGATCGCCGACCACGTAATCATCCGCGATGGTGATCAGATCGCCGGGCTCAGCTTCGACACCCGGCCCGCCAAAGTGGACAACATCGGCCGACTGCCCATGGCTTGGGTGGACCCGGACGCCGCCGGCTCGCGGACGGTATTGGGCGAGGGTCCGGAGGCCTTGGCGACTTACTCTCGCGCGCTTGACGAATGGCGGCTGCTCACCGCAGCCGCGTTGGTAGGTCTCGTGGAGGAGACGATGACCATCGCCGCAGAGTTCGCCAAGAACCGCTACACGCTCGGTGTGCCCATCTCGACGCTGCAGGGCATCTCCCATCCACTGGCCAACATGGCCATCACCGTGCAAGGCGGACGCAACCTCGTGCGCCGCGCTGCGTGGTTCCTGGAGAACGAACCCGACGAACGGCCCGAGCTGGCGCCGTCGGCCTTCGTGTTCATGGCGGAGGAAGCAACGCGAGCCGCCACCATGGCCGTCCACATCCAGGGTGGTCTTGGTGTTTCGGCCGAAGCCGCCGCGACGGCATACCTGGTCCGCGCCCGTGGCTGGCCGCTAGCCGGCGGTGATCCCGGCACCACAGCACAGCGGATCGCCGACATAGTGACCGCTCGGGAAAGCGCTCTCGCGGCGGCCCGAATTTAGGGGCCAAGCGATGGATTTCTCCCGAGTCGAATTGTCCGACGCGGACAAGGCATTCCAGGACGAGGCGCGCAGTTTTCTGGCCACCCATGTCACCGAAGAAGTGTTACGCCACGACCGCGAGACCGGTGACAACTTCAACGAGGATCTGCACTTGAAGTTGGGTGCCGCAGGCTATCTGGAAGGGGAGTGGAAGTCCGAATCCGAAGGCGGATTCACCCGAGTTCGCCGACGCATCTGGGAGCTGGAGAAGCGCCGGGCGCAGGTGCCATGGGTGACCTGGGGCACCACCGCCATGGTGGCGCGCTCGGTGGCCAGATTCGCCTCGCCCGCGATCAAAGACGTTGTGCTGCAGGGAGTGTTCAGCGGACACATACGACTTTGCCTGGGTTACACCGAACCCGAGGGCGGTTCGGATATCGCAACCTGCAAGACCCGCGCGGTGCGCGACGGCGACAGTTGGCTGATCAACGGCTCGAAGATGTTCACTACGGGCGCCCACAACTGCCAATACGTATTCCTCATCACCAACACCGACCCCAACGCGCCGAAACACAACAGCCTGACCATGTTTCTGGTCCCGCTCGATTCGCCGGGTATCCAGATCCACGGCATCCGAACCGTGGACGGCGACCGCACGAACATCGTCTACTACAGCGATGTGCGCGTCGACGACAAGTATCGGTTGGGCGAGGTGAACGCGGGATGGACCGTGCTTCGTGAGCCGCTCAACGTCGAGCACGGCGCGGTGGCGGCCGCACCCGACGGGTTGCAGGACACCTCGATCATGATGCACCAGGCCGGGTCCATGACCTTGGCGGTCGACCAGGCCGCCGCGCGCGTCACACATCCGGATTCGCAGGGCCGCCGCCCGATCGAGGACCGGTCGGTGGCATACCGTTTGGGCCGTAGCGTCGCCCGGATGGAGGCGGCTCTCTCGGCGCCCAGCATCTTCGGCCGCGTTGCCATCGCACAGACGATGCGGGACATCTCCCCGGACTTGATGGATCTGCTCGGGGCCGCGTCCGCGTTGCCGTTCGGCGCCGAGGGCGCCGCCGATAACGGCGCTGCGGAGTACGTCTACCGATTCGCCCCCCTGGTGGGCATCTACGGTGGCACGTTGGAAGTTTTCCGCAACATGATCGCGCAGTACGTCTTGGGCCTCGGCAAACCCAACTACTCGGCGCCTGCCAAGCGGGCCTGATGATGCGCAGGGCGTCCGAGCGGGTAATGCTGGCTCTCAGCGTGCAGCCAGGGCGGGAAACTCGCGAATTGCCCGCCATAGCCAAACACTGGAAACCCTGAACGCACACTCGACTAGCGGCGGCGCGTCAGTCACGCAATCATGATCTCTTCGCCTGGAATGTCACCGGTAGCGCCGTCGGAGAGCGGAATGGTTGACCGTGGATGTGCGGATCGTCGTCGGTGACCAACGTTATGTCGGTCAATCTGTCGAGTAGGCATTCCAGCGCAACGCGTGTCTCCAGTCGAGCCAGGTGCAGACCCAGGCAGGTGTGCTCCCCGGCGGCGAACGAGATGTGCGGGGTGTGCTTGCGGAAGATGTCGAAGCGTTCCGCGCGCTCCCAACGGCGCTCGTCGCGGTTCGCCGAACCCATACAGACGCCGATCACCGAACGCGCCGGAATGGGGACACCCGCCAACTCGGTGTCCTGGGTGGTGAACCGTTGCACCGTCGTCAACGGGGTCTCGAAGCGTAGGCCTTCCTCGATGGCCTGCGCAATCAGGCCCGGGTCTGCTTGCACCGCGGCCCACTGGTCTGGGTGAGTGAGTAGCAAGAACAACAGGTTTCCCGAGGATCGGTAGGTGGTCTCGAGCCCAGCGGGCAACAGCAGTCGCAGGAACGAGTAAATGGCTTCATCGCTGAGTTTTTCACCGTCGATCTCCGCGGCCACCAAGTCTCCGATGATGTCCTCGGTAGGACGGGTTCGGCGCTGTTCGATCTGTTCGAGAAAGTACTCTTTCAGCGCCGCGGAGGCTTCGAAGGCGAGCTGATGGTTGATGGTGTAGCTGATCAACTGCACCGCGCGCGTGCGGAACATCGCCAGGTCTTCGTCGGGCAGCCCAAGCAATCGGGCGATCACTCGGGTCGGGAACTCGAACGTGAAGTCTCGGACCAAGTCAGCCCGTCCGGTGTCGAGGAATTTCTCGATCAGCGCAGCGCAGATGGGTCGCACGACACTTGGTTCCCACCGCGCCAATGCCTTGGACTTGAAGGCAGCGGACACCAGGTTGCGATGAGCGCGATGCTGCGTGCCCTCCATCGCCAGAATGGTGGGCCCCATGAATAGTCCGATGGTCGTGTCATAGGGCTTGGAGCTGAATATTCGGCCGTCTCGGAAGACGGTGTTCACCGCGTCGAACGACATTGCCGAGTATTCACGCTTGGGGCGCATCGAGGCCGGTGTCTTGGCGTAATCCATCACGGTGCCGCAGAAGACACCGGCCTGCAGCCGTTTTCGGGCAAAGTACGGGTACGGGTCACGCAGGTCGACCGCGTCGGCGGCACCGCCAAATTTCCCGGTCACCCGGTCTCCACACCTTTGATCGCCTTGCGCATGAACCGTTGGCAAACCAGTTTACGGTAAGAATTACTGTATACAAGTCAGTCTTCGGGGCGGGCGCCCCGGCTGGGCGGGCGGTCGACGCTGGCTGTATCCGGTGATAACTTTGTACGGTTAACGACGAAAACATGGCGGGAGCTGACGTGGATCCCAAGACCAAGTGGTGGAAGGGCACTGAAGGTGAAGTGCAGACGGTCCGCGTCGATAGCCGAGATACGCACGGAGCTTATGCCGTCATCGAAGCAGTGCATGAGCCCGGTTGTGCCGTACCGACTCACCTGCACCGCAATGAAGAGGAACATTTTCACGTCCTCGTCGGCCGATACCGGATCGCCATAGGCGACGACATCATCGACGCTCCGACGGGAACCCGCGTGACGGTACCCAGGAATACCCCGCACAGCTGGCGAAACGTAGCGCCTGGTGAGGGTCGGCTGCTCGTCGTCATCACTCCTGGTGGGTTTGAGCAACTCGTCTACCAGGTCGAGGGAACTCCGGAGCGCGAAATCCCTGCTCTGGCAGCCCGATACGGCTGCGAGCTGCTGGGACCGCCGCGGGTATGAACCGAGGTGCTCAACCGGGCGGCGTCAGCCGGCCTGCGCCTGCTCGCGGGCCCATCGGTAGTCCGCCTTGCCCGACGGGCTGCGCTCGATGACGGAGCGGAACACGATCGCCTTCGGAAGTTTATAGCGTGCCAACGACTTTGCGGCGTGTGCGACCAACGCGTCAGCATCGGCCTGCGCACCGTCACTGAGCGCCACGACGGCCACCACCTCCTGGCCCCAACGCTCGCTGGGGCGTCCGGCGACCACCACGTCGGCCACCGCCGGGTGCGAGGCGATCGCCGTCTCGACTTCTTCGGCGAAAATCTTTTCACCACCGGAGTTGATCGTCACGGAGTCACGACCCAACAATTCGATGGACCCGTCGGCGCGGTGGCGGGCCCGGTCGCCCGGGACGGCGTACCGCACACCGTCGATGACGGGGAAAGTCGCAGCGGTCTTGGCCGCATCGCCCTTGTAGCCCAACGGAACATAGCCGCGTTGAGCCAGCCAGCCGATGCCGTCGTGCCCTGGGGGCAAGGTCGTCGACAGGTCTTCGGCGGCGACAAACGTGTCCGGCCCGGCATTGAACGTTCCGGTTGACACCGCTGTGGAGGTCGACAGGTGGTGCATCTGCGCGCCGGTCTCCGAGGACCCCACCCCGTCGACCACAACGGCATTGGGCAAGACGTCGATCAGACGCTGCTTCACGTAGGGCGTCAACAGTGCGCCCCCGTTGGCGACGACGGCCAACGACGACACGTCGGCCGTACCCTTCTCTATGGCGGTGATCAGCGGACGCGCTATCGCGTCACCGACCACCGTCACCACCGCGACGCGCTCTCGTTCGATGGTGCGCACCACCTCCTCGGCGTCGAGATGATCGACCACCGAAGCGAAGACCACCGACTGTCCGGTGGTCATCGCCGTCATCACCGTCCACTGTGCGGCGCCATGGATCAGCGGCGGCAGCACCATCAGTTTCGTGCCGGGGCCCGCGCTCGTGCGGGCCACGATCTCCTCGACCGAGGCGGCGGGCTGGCCACTGTAGAGATCGCGGCCACCGAAGGACGTCATGAAGATGTCGTGCTGTCGCCACAACACGCCTTTGGGCATCCCGGTGGTACCGCCGGTGTACAACACGTACAAGTCGTCCGGCGAGGGCTGAACCGATGGGGGTTCCGGCGCGCTGGATGCCAGCGCCACTTCGTAATCAACTGCGCCGTTCAGCAACTCGTTGCCGGAGTCGTCGGCGATCTGGATCAGCACCCGCAGCTGCGGAAGATCGGGTAAGACCTCGGCGACTCGCGGGGCGAACGCCGCGTGGTAGAGCAAAGCGGTCGCCCCCGAATCCGCCAGCAGGTATTGCAGTTCATTCCTGACGTAGCGAAAGTTGACGTTGAACGGTGCAACCCGGGCCTGAAAGGCCCCGAAGAGTGCCTCGACGAACTCATTGCCGTTGTAGGCGTACAGGCCGAGCAGATCCTGTCCGACCTCGTGTCCGGCCAGTCGGGATCGCTCGGTATGGCAGCCCAGCCCTTGGGAATGCAGGTATGCGGCCAGCCGGTGCGACCGTTCCAGGATCTGCCGGTAGGTGTACCGGCGGTCGCCCTGGATGATGAAGTCTCTTTCTCCGATGGCGGCTGCGACCGCCGCCGCTACCTCTGGAACCGTAAATTGTGTTGCTGTAGCCGGCATTCGCGCTCCGTCACGGTTGGTGGGGCAGTAAGCGCACCATGAGGCCGTTGGCCTCGGTGAGCAGCGCACCGTCGTTGCTCGTCATGGTCGCGGCGATGAACACCTTCCGCCCCTCGGTCTGGCTGATTCGACCATGCGCGGTCAACGGCTCGTCGATCGGGGTGATCTTGCGGTAGTCGACATGCAGGTAAGCGGTGCGGGTGGGGCGAATGCCCGCCGTGGTGACCACCATGCCGAACAACCAGTCATAGAACAACGGGATCATGCCGCCGTGCACGGCATGGTTTCCACCCACGTGTGATCGGGTGAAGTGGCCGCGCATCGTGACACCATCGGCGTTGGCGTCGGCGATCGTCCACGGCGGCATCAACGGATGACCCAAGCCGGGCAACTCGAGGACCCTGCCGGCCGGGACGTCGATCTCGGCTACCTGGTGAGATTCCAGCATGGCGCAGGCGTTTTCAACGTGCTCGGTGGCGGCGGCCCACGCCTGGGCGTCCGGGTTGGTAGAGACGGTGAGGTCTTGCAGGCGGCGCAGCGCTTCCGCGAATTGGCCCAGCCCGGGCGGAGCGTCGACGGGTCTGACGTCGGGAAAGCCGCCTCGGGGCTCACGCTGGACTTCGGGTGCCGCGTCGGTCATGGCGCCTTTCGTACGGTGGAAAGCTCGTCGGTCTGGGGGATCGCGGCGAGCAGCGACATGACCACTCCGGCGCTCGTTGATACTTAATTGGTTACAGTATAGATTTCTGCAAATCGGCCGCTGCGCGGGCCAAGGAAACTCAGACACAAGCAGGTGGTGCACATGTTCTCGGCGACCCGCGCCATCGGCCTCGGACGCGACGTCGCCCGTGAACTAGCGATGGTGGTGCCGCGCACCGTCTCGGGTCTGCACGAATCGACCGGATGGGCGCCCGTCTCCGTTCGCGGAGTGCGTCAATTCGGCGAGGTCATGCTCGACGAGCTGGTGTTGAGCGGCTTCTCCCTGCTGAGTGGGGGACCCGGGGTGTTGCGGGCGTTGGAGACCTGCGCACCCGCGGCGGACGAACTGTCGACATTGGGTATCGAACGTGCGCATGCCGATCCGGAACCGTTGCGGGTCAGTCGGTTACGGCGGCGTCGCATTGCGGGCCTGGCTTACGAGCAGGTCACCTTCGAACACCATCCGCGGCTGCCGACGACGTTGGCGGCCGAAGGGCTCAGTGGGCCGGCCAGGGCAGTCGTGCACATATGCCGTCACCGTGACGGGCCGCGGCCGTGGCTGATCTGGGTGCATGGTGCCGGTCAAGGCGGATCCGAAGACATGGTGCTATCTCGCATCGGGCGTCTGCACCGGAGGCTTGGGTTCAACGTCGCGATGCCGGTCCAGCCTGGACACGGTATCCGCCGCGGGCAGTGGCCCGCATACCCGGACATGGATCCGCTGGGCAACGTCGCGGGGATGATGCGCGCGGTCTCGGAAGTGCGGGCGGTGGTGCAGTGGGTTGCTCCGAAGGCCAGCGCCGTTGTGATAGCGGGCATTTCGATGGGCAGTCCGGTCGCCGCGCTGGTTTCCCACTTCGAACCGGCAGTCGACGCGGTCGCGTTGTACACACCCATACTCGGCCTCAACGCGATGATCGCCCGGCACTTGACGCGCTGGGGCCCGTCGCGCGGTGAGTTCCGGGAACTGCTGGCATCGCCAGTCGTCGCGAAGTTGACGTCAGTGATCGACCCACTGGCCGTGGACCCGGCCCCGCCGCCTGAACGCCGGCTCATCGTGGGCGCCTGGCACGATCGAATGGCCATGCGGGAGCCCGCTATCGCGTTGCAGCAACGATGGCAGGGCCAGCTGCATTGGTATGACGGAAGCCATGTCGGGCATGTGTTCTCGCGCCGAGTGCAGCGCATCACCGAACGGTTCTTGCGCGACGTTGTCGAGCAGACGGTGCTGCGCTAGTGCCGATCCGCGAGCAACCGCTTGACGAGTTGGGCTACTACTTGTTGGCCGGAGCCGGGGGAGAAGGCCCGGCGACGCTGCTGGACGAGGCCCGCCGCGGCGAAGAGCTGGGGTTCGGCACCGCGTTCATCTCCGAACGCTGGAATGTCAAGGAGGCCTCCTCGCTGGTGGGCGCGGCCTGCGCGGTCACGGGGCGCATGCAAATCGCCACCGCGGCAACCAATCACAACACGCGCCACCCGCTGATCACCGCGTCCTGGGCGACCACCATGCATCGGCTTTCCGGCGGACGCTTCACCCTGGGCATCGGTCGTGGCATCGCCGCTATCTACGGGGCCTTCGGCATCCCTGCGGTCACCACCGCCCAGATGGAGGATTGGGCGCACGTCATGCGCCGGCTGTGGCACGGGGAGGTGATTCTCAACCACGACGGCCCGATGGGCACCTACCCGGTTTTGTTCTTGGACCGCGATTTCAACGAAGATATCCGGCTGGCCCTGGTGGCTTTCGGACCGAACACGCTGGCGCTGGGCGGGCGGGTGTTCGACGATGTGGTCCTGCATACCTACTTCACTCCTGAGACGCTGCAGCGCTGCGTCAAGACCGTCAAGTCCGCCGCGGAGCAGGCGGGCCGCGACCCGGACAGCGTGCGGGTATGGTCGTGCTTTGCCACGGTCGGCGACCACCTGCCCGAACACTTGCGGCTGAAGAAGACGGTCGCTCGGCTGGCCACCTATCTGCAGGGCTACGGCGATTTGATGGTGCAGACCAATGACTGGGATCCCGCTGTGCTGCAACGGTTTCGCCAGGATCCGGTGGTGACGTCGATAGGCGGCGGGATAGATCACAAGGCAACGGCCGAGCAGATCGAGCACATCGCGACGTTGATCCCCGACGCATGGCTGGAGCCTTCGGCAACCGGATCGGCGCAGCAATGTGTGCAGCGCATCCGTCAGGAGTTCGGCTACGGCGCCGACGCGGTGATTCTGCACGGCGCGACGCCGGACGAGTTGGCCCCCGTCATCGCGGCTTATCGAGGCGCCGGCTAGCCCGCGAGCGTGCGCAGAATGCCAGTGCCAGCGGCGTGTCGCTGTACAGACACGCACGCTCGCGGCAGGAAAAGGTCAGGGCATGATCAGGGTGCGGGTCACCGGCTCGGCGGCGGCCTGCCGACTGGACAGCCCGCGCTGCAGGGACGCCAGGAGCGCGTCGCGGGTCTCCCGCGGGTCGATCAGCTCGTCGAATCCCATGTGCTCGGCCGATCGGTACGACGCTTGCAGTTCGGCGTTGCGCAGTTTGGCCGACAGATCTTCGTCCGCGTGCGACGCACGGCTCAGCGCCGAGGCGCCCATGGCACCCATGGTCGCTCCGGGATAGGCGAAGGTGGCCACCTGGTCGTCGAAGCTGATCAGCGACATGACCATGGAGCCGAAGCCGTAGGCCTTGCGCAACGTCAGGTGCAATTTCACCGTCGTGGCCGCAGTTTGGGCAGCGAACATCCTAGCGCCGCTGCGTAATACGCCCTGACGCTCTGACCGGCTGCCCGGGAGCATGCCCGGGTTATCGGCAAGGAAGACGATGGGAAGGTGAAAGGAGTCGGCGACCATGATGAAGTGCGCGGCCTTGTCGGCAGCGTCGGCGTCGATGGAGCCGGCCAGCACGTGCGGTTGGTTGGCCACCACCGCGACCGGGTGTCCCCCCAGATGCGCCAGTGCGCAGATGATCGCCCGGCCGAACTGCGGCTGCACCTCAAACCAGTCCGGACGGTCGAACACCACGTCGAGCACCGCGCGCATATCGTAAACGCGACGGTTGTCGCGCGAAACGATCTCCAATAGCTCCGGCGTGGAACGCGGTTCGGCAGTCTGGTCGGCGGGCAGCGCGGCCGGATACGACCAAGCGCTCGGCGGGAAATACGACAGATAGCGTCGGACGGTATCGAGCGCTTCTTCGTCGTCCGCTGCGACGTTGTGGATCACGCCGCTGGTGAGCGCGACGTCGGGTCCGCCCAGATCCTCCTTCGAAATTTCTTCTCCCGTCGACTCTTTGACCACCGGCGGCCCGGCGGTGAAGATCGCCCCATGGCGGCTCATGACGGTGAAATCGCACACCGGGGCGACCAGCGCTCCGTGCCCGGCCGAGGGACCCAGCACGGCGGTGACCGTGGGGACCCGTCCTGAACACCGTGCCTGCGCCAGCAGATCGGTCGGCGTCCGGCCGTAATGTGCTCCGGTGGGGCGAAATCCGGCGCCTTCGAGCAACATCACCAACGGAATCTTGTCGCGCAGCGCCAGCTCGGCGGTGCGGTAGCGCTTGGAATTACTGCCGGGTGCGATGGTCCCGGCCAGGGTGGTGAAGTCTTCGGCGCCGACCATGACCGGCACGCCGTTGATGCGGCCGGAGCCCGTGACGATCGCGTCGGCCGCGATGTCGCCACCGACCAGGGTGCCGAATTCCCGGAACGAGCCGGGATCGAGCAGGCGCTGAACGCGGGCACGCGCGTCGAGCTTGCCCTTGCCACGATGCTTCTCGAGCCGCTCGGTTCCCCCCATGGCACGGGCTTGTTCGCGGCGCCGGTCCAGGTCGGCAAGCGTCTGCGCCCAGTCCTCGGCTTTCGTCATGCGTCTGTCTTACATACTGGATTGCTTACTGTAAAGTTGCCCGCATGGGTAGCGCCCCCCGCCTCAAAATCGACGGGGGTATCCCCAATCAACTCGCCCGTGCGGCCGACGCCGCGGTGTCGCTCGAACAGGATGGCTATGACGGCGGCTGGACCGCCGAAACTAGTCACGACCCCTTCCTCCCGCTGCTGTTGGCGGCCGAGCACACGTCGCGAATAGACCTGGGCACCAACATCGCAGTCGCCTTCGCGCGCAACCCGATGGTCGTCGCCAATCTGGGCTGGGATCTACAGACCTACTCGAACGGCCGCTTCATCTTGGGCCTGGGCACCCAGATACAGGCGCATATAGAGAAGCGGTTCAGCATGCCGTGGAGCCATCCTGCCCGGCGCATGCGGGAATTCGTGTCCGCCCTGCAGGCGATCTGGTCCGCGTGGCGTGACGGCACCAAGCTGCGGTTCGAAGGCGAGTTTTACACCCACAAGATCATGACGCCGATGTTCACCCCTGAGCAGCAGCCGCACGGTGCGCCCAAGGTGTTCGTCGCCGCTGTGGGGGAGTTGATGACCGAGATGTGCGGCGAGATCGCCGACGGCCACCTGGGCCACCCGATGGTCTCCCAGCGTTACCTCACCGAAGTGACCCTTCCGGCGTTGCGACGGGGCCTGCAGCGCTGCGGCCGCAACGCGGCTGACTTCGAGGTGTCGGCGGAGGTGATGGTCGCGACCGGTCAAAACGACGACGACCTGGCCGCCGCCATGACCGCAACCCGCAAGCAGATCGCGTTCTACGCATCAACACCCGCCTACCGCCCGGTGCTCGACCTACACGGTTGGGGGGAACTGCACAGCGAACTCAACCGTCTGTCCAAACTCGGGGAGTGGGACACCATGGGCGCGCTGATCGACGACGAAATGCTCGCGGCCTTCGCGGTCGTCGGCCCGGTCCAAGAGGTGAGCGCCGCCTTGCGAGCTCGCTGCGAGGGCACCGTCGATCGGGTGCAGCCCATTTTCTACGCCGCCTCACAGGCCTGTATAAGCGCCGCGCTCAAAGATTTTCACCGATGAGCGCGCGCACGATGGACGAGGCCGCCAAACTGCTGGCCGACCCGCAGGCCTACACCGACGAACCGCGGCTGCACGCCGCGCTGACACGCCTGCGCGCGGCGGCGCCGGTGGCGTGGGTCGACGTGCCGAACTATCGGCCGTTCTGGGCGATCACCAAGTACGCCGATGTGATGGACATCGAACGCGACAACATGCTGTTCACCAATTGGCCGCGCCCGGTGCTGGCGACCATCGAAGGCGACGAGCTGCAGGCCGCGGCCGGGGTGCGCACCCTCATCCACCTGGATGACCCACAACACCGGGTGGTACGGGCGATCGGCGCGGACTGGTTCCGCCCGAAGGCGATGCGAGCGATGAAGCTACGCATCGACGAACTGGCCAAAAGCTATGTCGACAAGATGTTGGCGGTGGGCCCCGAATGCGACTTCGCACAACAAGTCGCGGTCAATTACCCGCTTTACGTCATCATGTCGCTGTTGGGACTGCCCGAATCCGACTTCCCCCGCATGCTCAAGCTCACTCAGGAATTGTTCGGCAGCGATGACAACGAGTACAAGCGTGGCACCACCAACGAAGACCAATTGCCCGCGCTGCTGGACATGTTCGCCTATTTCAACCACGTGACCGCGACGCGGCGCCAACATCCCACCGAAGACCTCGCCTCAGCCATCGCCAACGCCCGTATCGACGGTGAGCCGTTGTCCGACCTGGAAACGGTGTCCTACTACCTCATCGTCGCCACCGCGGGCCATGACACCACCAGCGCCACGATCTCCGGCGGCCTGCATGCCTTGATCGAGAATCCCGACCAGTGCCGGCGCCTGCGCTGCGATCTGAGCCTCATGCCGCGCGCCACCGAGGAGATGATTCGCTGGGTGACACCGGTCAAGCACTTCATGCGAACCGCCGCCCAAGACACCGTCGTGCGCGAAACCTCAATCGCGGCAGGCGAATCGTTGCTGTTGTCGTATGTGTCGGCCAACCGCGACGAGGACGTCTTCCCCGACCCGTTCGCCTTCGACGTCGGTCGCGAGCCGAACAAGCACTTGGCGTTCGGATACGGCGTGCACTTCTGCATGGGTGCGGCGCTGGCGCGCATGGAAGTCACGAGCTTCTTCACCGAATTGCTGCCCCGGCTGAAATCGATCGAGCTTGCCGGTGACCCACAGTGGGTCGCCACGACCTTTGTCGGTGGCCTCAAGCACTTGCCGGTTCGCTATTCGTTGTCGTGCTAAGCAATATTTGCGTTTACGCTGTCAGTACTCCAGGACCGTCAGTCAATGCCAAAGGATGCCATCGATATGACGCGTAGGACGATTGTCATCACGGGTGCCAGTGACGGCATCGGTGCCGCTGCGGCGCGCCGGCTCAGCCGAAATGGGGAAAACGTCGTCATAATCGGGCGCTCGCAACGTAAGACGACCGCGATCGCCACGGAATTGGGCGCCGATTACTTCACCGCCGACTTCGCCGACCTGACCCAAGTGCGCGCGGTGGCGGACAAGATACGTTCGGAGTACCCGCGCATCGATGTGTTGGCCAACAACGCCGGTGGCATGTGCCACGACGTCCAACTGACCCCCGACGGCCACGAGAAGACCTACCAGGTCAACTACCTGGCGCCTTTCCTGCTCACCACACTATTGCTGGACGTGCTTCTCAATTCTCACGCTTCTGTCCTCAACACGACCAGTTCGTCGCAGCGCCTGCTTCCGCGGGTGCGCGTTGCCGATCTGGAAAATACGGCGAAATGCCGGCCCAGCCTTGCTTACGCGCGGACCAAATTGGCGATCGTCATGTTCACCATGGAATTGCATCGCCGCTACCACGCCGACGGACTGTCGGCCGCAACATTTCACCCGGGATACGTGAACTCCAACTTCGGGGAGGCGTCCGGGTCACGATTTCTCGTGTTCATGAAAAATCACGTGCCGGTGACCTCGCGGTTCACCTCTACTGCTGACGAGGGCGCCGACCAACTGGTCTGGCTGGCCTCGACGAAATGCGGCACCGAATGGGTTTCCGGCCAGTACTACTCGGGACACAAGATTGCCAAAGCGAACCGCGCCGCTTACGATGCGCGCCTGGCATCCGAATTGTGGGATCGGACGTTAGCTAAGCTGACTACCTGATACCGCGGTGCTCGATCAACGGGCGCGGAAGGGGAAGTTGTGCTTGGTGTTCATCACGCAGCGATCTGCACTGCAGATGTGGAGCGGTCGCTGCGATTCTGGCGCGATGGCCTGGGGTTCTCCGAACTGTTCGACCACACCTTCACCGGTGACTGGCCAGAGCTATTCGGCGCCAAGGGCAATGAGCTCAGGTCCGTCTTCCTGGGTGACCCAAAGGAGCCGGACTGCGGGATCGTTGAATTGGTCCAGCTGCCGGGCGCTGAGCAGGCCGAACAGGCCGCTGCGGGGCCGCGCCACGGTTTCTTTCTGCTCTCGCTGCAGCGCGAAGTCGATACTGCGCTGTCGGCGTTGGCGGCCTGGGGCTTCACCGACGGGGTGCGGCGCATCACGATGCCCGCGCCCGCCGGAAAGACGGTGCCGATGGCGGTCATCACCGCCCCCGACGGGGTGCTGGTCGAGTTGATCGGACCGGCGCAATGAGCGCCGAGACTGCACTGGTGACCGGTGGCGCGTCCGGGATCGGATTGAAAGCCGTCGAACTGCTGCGCCAAGCGGGTCATGACGTGGTGGCGTGGGACTTGTCCGGCGCCGACATCGACTGCGATGTCAGCGATCCCGACGCGGTCTCAGCGGCGATGCAACAGACTGTGCGCGAGCACGGAGTGCCTACCCGGGTGGTCACCTCCGCCGGCATCGGATCGTCCGGGCTGTTGCTCAAACTTTCCCCAAAAGAATGGGAACGGGTGTTGGCGGTAAACCTCACCGGCACCTGGCTGACGATCCGCGCTGCCGCCCAAGCGATGGTCGACGCCCAGGTGGGCGGATCCATCGTTGCGGTGTCCAGCATCAGCGGCACTGTCGCCGACCGGGACATGGGCGCCTACTGCGTGTCAAAAGCCGGAGTCGACATGCTGGTCAAGGTTGCGGCCGTGGAATGGGGCACGCACGGCATCCGGGTCAACGCCGTCGGACCCGGCGTCACCAGAACCCCGATGCTGCCCAACCCAGAAGCCTGGCCCGGCTGGGTCGACGGCCTGTCGAGGCGCACAGCGCTCGGTCGCCTGGGGGAGGCCGCCGACGTGGCCGACGCGATCGTCGGGGTACTCGAGATGCCCTGGGTGACCGGCCAGGTGGTACATGCCGACGGAGGCCTGGCGTTGCACAGCCCGATCGACGCCTACGGCCAAGTGGAGCGGTTGCTGCGGCTCAAGAAGATCAAAGAGCTTCGCGAGCAACGGGAGAACGCGAAGAAGGCCTAGCCGATACCGAAATCGATGATGCCCCGCACGATTTCACCGTTCAGCAGGTCGGCATAGGCGTCATTGACCTCGTCGAGGCGGTAGCGCTTGGTGATCATCTCGTCGAGCTGAAGCTGTCCGGTCTGATAAAGCTTGGCTAACCGGGCGATGTCCGAGCGGGCGTTGCACGAGCCAAAAATGGTGCCCGCCAGGGTCTTGTTCATCAAGATGAACTCTTGTAGGTCGATCTTGACTTTGTGGGTCAACTGCGACGTCATGCCGGTCAGCACACAGGTGCCGCCCTTGCGGGTGAGCTTGACCGCGTCGCGGACGTCCTCCGGGGTGATCAGCGACGGAGAGACCACCACGGCGTCGGCCATCACACCGTAGGTGAGGTCGCGCACCAGGTCCATGGCTTCGGCGATGCTCGCCGCGCTGTGCGTCGCACCGAACAGGTGGGCTGATTTCTGTTTGAACTCAACGGGATCGACAGCCACGATCTGCGCGGCGCCGTTGATCCGGGCCCCTTGGATCGCGCCCGTGCCGATTCCGCCGGCGCCGATGACAACGACGGTGTCACCCGCCCGCATGCCGCTGCGATTAGCCACCGAACCGTAACCCGTCGGAATTGCACACGACAGCAGCGCACTCGCTGCCAGCGGTAGCTGCGGGTCGATCTTCACGATTGAATTCACCGACACCACAGTATGTTCGGCAAACGCCCCGACCTTGGCGATGTGTCCCAACGGTCGACCGGCGGCGGTGTGGTGGCGGAACGTGCCGTCGGTGGGCATCCCTGGCGTCATGGTGCCTATGCCCGCGTCACAGATGTACTCCATGCCGGTCGCGCACCACCGGCACTTGCCGCACACCGCGACAAAAGACATCACAACATGGTCCCCGGGCGCGAAATCGGTTACGCCAGGACCGACTTCGCGCACGATGCCGGACCCCTCGTGGCCACCGATCAAGGGGAACATGGTGGGCAGGCCAAGCGATTTCAGCAACTCGTTGGGCGCCGACATGTCACCCTTGAGAATGTGGTCGTCGGAGTGGCACAGACCGGCGGCGGCGATTCGCACCAGGACCTCGTCGGCGCGGGGAGCGTCCAACTCGAATTCCTCGACGGACCACGGGCCGCCGACATCATGCAGGATCGCTGCCCGGCTTCTCATGCAGCAGGCGTGAACGTCACAGGGAGTTTGTTCGGCGACCGGAAGGTGAGCCCCACGATCCTGGATTCCTCACCGGTGCCGTCGTCGGGGACGAACGCCAGATGCTCGAGACGGTCGAACAGGCTGTTCAGCATGACCCGAGTCTCGAGTCGGGCAAGGTGCATACCAAGGCACATGTGAATTCCGCCGGCGAAAGCGATGTGCGAGTGCCGCTCCCGGCGAATGTCGAAGGCGTCGGGGTTCGGCCAGCGGCTCTCGTCGCGGTTCGCCGAGCCCATGCACAAATCGACCTGCGCATCGGCCGGGATCACCTTCCCGCCCACTTCGACGTCTTCGGTGGTGGTACGCATGACCATGGTCAACGGGGTCTCCACCCGCAAGCCTTCTTCGATGGCCATCGGAATCAGCGAACGGTCCTGGGTGACCATGGCCAGCTGCTCGGGATGGGTCAGCAGCAGATACAGCAAGTTGCCTGAGGAGCGGTAAGTGGTTTCCAGTCCGGCGGGCAGCAGCAGGCGCAGGAACGAAATGATGGCCTCGTCGGTGAGCTTCTCCCCGTCGATCTCGGCGGCCACCAGATCACCGATGATGTCGTTGGTGCGCTTGCGGCGGCGCTGCTCGACCTGGTTGAGAAAGTAGCCGTGCAACTCCGTCGCCGCGGTGAGCCCGGCCATGATGTCAGTCGGGATGGAGATCAAGTCCAGCGACAGCCGGCGGAACAAGTCGAGATCCTCCGGCGGTAGGCCGAGCAGCACCGAGATGATCCGGGTGGGGAATTCGAATGTCAGTGCCTTGACGAGGTCGGCGTGCCCGTCGTTCTTTATTTCGTCGATCAGTTGGTCGCACACCGGACCAATGACCGACGGTTCCCAGCGCTCCAGGGCGGTGGCCCGGAACGCCTTGGCGACCAGGCTGCGATGGTCGTGATGCTCCTTACCGCCCATCGCCAAGATGGTGTGGCCCATCACCAGGCCGATCGTCTTGTCGTAACCGGCCGAGGTGAAGACGCGGTCGTCGCGGAAGGCTTGAAACACGCCGTCGTAGCCGAACAGGACCCACTCGTCATTCGGCCGCAATTCCTCGGGCATTTGCTCGTGGTCCATCAGCGCGCCATGCCACACCGGATCGGTGCGTCGCATGTATTCGAAGAATGGGTACGGACTGGTTTCACCGGTGGTGTCGAGGGTGACGGGCTGACCGGTTGGTTCAGTGCCGAGCGTCATCAGCGCTCCTCCTGGGGGTGGAATATCGCTATCATAATATAAATAGCAACGTAGCCCAACGACTTGAGTGGCGACCGGATGGGGCAGGAGGCGGTGATTCTTCGGTGGCTCAACGCCGACTTGTATGCGCCCTGGAAGAGCTACCGCCCGGGCGGATGAAACTTGTGGACATCGGGAAATTCGGCGTGGGCGTGTACAACGTGCGGGGCGAGTTCTATGCGATCGTCAACTACTGCTCGCACGAGGGTGCGCCGCTGTGCCAGGGCCTGCTCGGTGGCACCAACGAATCCGACCCGGACACGCCCGGCCGGCTGCGCCGCGTGCGGGACGGCCAAATTGTCCGATGTCCTTGGCATAACTGGGAATTCGACGTCACCACCGGCCGCAACGTGGCCGACCCGAAACGTCGCATCCGGACCTACCAAGTCGACGTCGCCGACGGTCAGGTGTACGTGACCGCATGATCATCGACGCCAACGTCCAGCCGCACTTTCGCTACAACGCCGAGATACGGCGATATCTCCCCGCCACCCACAAGTTGCGGTCGATTCCCGATGTCGAACAGCAGTGGTATCAGGCGCCCGGTGGGGACTACCGCGAGGACCTCTATGGCGACCACTATCCGGGATCGGACCCGCAGACGGTGGCTCGGCACCTGTTCGACGAGGCCGGTGTGCAGTACGCGATCCTCAACCCGCTGACCCGGGGCAACATCGCCGACTACCTGCTGAACAGCCGAATCTGCGCGGCGGTCAATGACTGGCTGCTCGACCGGTGGCTGGAGCCCGACGGCACCGACCGCTTCCGGGGCACCATCAGAGTCAATCCGGAAGACCCCAGGGGTGCGGTTGCCGAGATCGAGCGGCTGGCCGGCCATCCGAAGTTAGTGCAGGTCGGCGTGCCTCTGCAGTCCCGTGAGCCGTACGGCAAGCCGATGTTCGAGCCGATCTGGGAGGCGGCCGCCGCGCACGGATTACCGGTCGCGGTGCACATCAACGGCGGCAACGGCGTCGACCATGCACCCACCTTCGCCGGGCACGCGCACACCTATCCCGGGTATGCGGCCTTCATGCCGCTGAACTATTTCGTGCACCTGGCCACCCTCATCGTCGAGGGCGTCTTCGGCCGGCACCCCGACTTGAAGTTCGTCTTCGCCGACGGCGGCTATGACATCCTCACCCCACTGATGTGGCGGCTGGACACCTTCTGGTTGTCGATGCGAGATCAGACGCCATGGGTGGACCGTTACCCCAGTGAATACCTGCCCGGTCACGTCCGGTTCTGCTCGTCTGCGTTCGATGGTCCGGTCGACACCGGGCAGAGGCAACGCTGGATGGACTTCTCGGACAAGTCCGCATTGGTGATGTATGGGTCGAGCTATCCACATTGGTCGACGACGACGCCCGACGTAATGGTCGCGGGCCTCGACGACGCGCAGCGCGACAAGGTGCTGTGGGAAAATGCGAATGAGCTTTATCAGCTCACCTCGCCGGTGGAAAGAAGTGCACGATGACAACGATCGAACGGGTTGAGTCCGCTGGGGGGCAACAGCAAGAGATAGCGGTGACCGTGGTCGACACCGATGTCCATCCGCTGCCGGTGTCGACCGAGGTCCTCAAGTCCTACGCCCCCGCCGACTGGGTCGACAAAATCTGGCCGACCGGCAATGCGGTCACACCGGTGCCGCACTTCTACGACACGCCCGACTCGTATAAGACGATGTCGCTGCGATTGGACGCCGCTCCTCCCGACGGCGGATTGGCCGGTAGCGACCCGGATTTCGCCGCCAAGCAGTTACTGGTCGACGCCTGGGTCAGCATCGCGTCGCTGGAGCCGATGTGTGACGCCCAGCTACCGCAGGCCGAGCATGTGCTCAAGTCGACCTACAACGACTGGCTCGCCGACGTCTGGCTGGACAAGCACAACACGCACGGCCGCTGGCGGGGGTCGATCAGCGTCAGCGCGCAGACCCCGGACCTGGCGGCGCGTGAAGTGCAGCGCTGGGCCGGACACCCGTATATGTCCCAGGTGCTGATGACACCGCAGACTCGCGGAATCCCTTTTGGCAACCCGCATTTCGACCCGATCTATGCCGCCGCGGCGCGCAATGGCTTACCGGTGGCCACTCACTTGATGGGCCAGACACCGTTCGAGTTGATTCCCCTGTACCCAGTTGGCAATCCGGCGCATTGGCATGACTTCTTCGCCTCCTGGCCGCTGCTGTACGTGTCACATCTGATGAGCCTGGTGTTCGACGGCGCCTTCGACCGACACCCGGATCTGCGGATCGTGTTCATCGAGGGCGGCTTCACCTGGGCGATGCCGGTGATGTCTCGGATGGACCGCATCTGGGAGGCCCGTCGCGGTGACTTGCCGCACGTGCGTCGGCCCCCGTCGGAGTATGTGCGAGAACACGTTCGGTTCACCACCCAGCCGCTGGAAGATACTGACACGGTGCAGTTCCGGGAGTACTTGGAACTGATGGACATGGGCGACAATCTCATGTTCTCGACCGACTACCCGCACTGGAGCTACGACGCGCCAACGTATGCCCTCAACCGGTTCCCGCGCGACCAACGGGAGCGGATCATGTACGGCAACGCGACCGCACTCTACGGGCTGCCCCCGACCGTCAAGGCCCTCCCCGGAGAACGGCCGGCCGACGGTGACGTCGCGGATTAAGGCACTGATCACCCAATACGACGAGAAGTGGTCGGCGCTCGATCTGGCGGGTGTGGCTGAGTTGTGGGAGCGCCGAAGCCCGTCACCGCTTTACCTGGGCGACGAATACGCGCTGCCGCTGACGGGCGCCGACGAACTCGACCGGCACTGGGCCCGGCTCGCCGGCCGCCTTACGCAGGCATCGGTGTCATCGCGCCTGTGGTCGGCCGACATCCTGGCCGACGGGGTGGCACGGTGCGTCTTATTGAGTCGATGGCGATTCACCGGCGCAGAGTCCGACAGCGTCCACGCGGGCACCAGCTGGATCACCTGGCTGTTGAAGCAGCACAGCGACGGCTACCGCATCTTTCATCACATGGAGTCGCAGGTCTACCTTGAAGAGGATTTCCCAACCGAACCGGAGGAAGACACGAGGGCATGACACAGACGAATCTCGCGCGCCCACAAGGGCTTAGCCGGTTGGACCCGCAGCTGAGAGATAGCGCCGCCGAACTGGGCTTGGTCGAATTCAGCACCGACACGCTGCCGGCCGAGCGCGAACACACACACCGGCTTGCCGCCGAGCGCGCGGCGGCCGTCGACCACGCCGGTGTCACAGTCGATTCGGTGTCCATCCCGGGTCCCGACGGCCAACCGCTGCACCTCCGCCTTTATCGCGCGGGCACGGCGTCCGGGCTGCCGCTGGTCATCTATGCCCATGGCGGCGGGTTTGTGACCGGAAACTTGGACACCGATCATGCACAATGCGTGAACCTGGCCCGCGCGGCCGACTGCCTGGTGGTGTCGGTGGACTATCGGCTGGCGCCCGAGAATGTTTGTCCCGCAGCGCTTGCCGACGTCGAAGCGAGTCTGCGCCACGTGCTGACACACGCCGACGAGTTGCGCGCCGACCCGAGCCGTGTCGCGTTGATGGGACGCGATGCCGGCGCGGCATTGGTTGCCGGTTTGGCCCAACGCATGTTCGACGAGGAAGGCCCGCAGATTCTGGTGCAGATCCTGCATCAGCCGATGCTTGATTCCGATGCGACGCCGTCGCGGCGCGAATTCCAACGAACACCCGGCCTCAACGGCCCGGCGGTGAGCCGGGCGTGGGGCCATTACCTCGGCCACGGCAGCGCGTCCGGTCAGCACGTTCCGGCCCACCGCGCCAACCTGGAGGGCCTACCGCCGACGTTCATCAGCTGCGCGGAGATCGATCCGTGCCGCGACGAGGCGATCGACTACGCCAATCGGCTCTTACACGCCTATGTTCACACCGAACTGCACGTGTTTGCGGCGACTTTCCACGGGTTCGATGTGACTGTGCCCGAATGGGTTGTCTCACAGGAGAATCAAGCTCTGCACGCGCAGACACTACGCCGCGCGTTCGCCCTGTGACGTGGTCCGTCGCTACAGCGGAGTGAACTTGGTGATGAGCCACTTTCCGTCGATGAGCGACAGGTCCACCAGCACGCTGCTGGCCGCCACCGACGGTTCGGGGTTGTCCTTGCTGGTAGTGCTCTGATCGACGAACAGCAACACCACCGCCGAATTGGCGCGCAACTCCGACACCGCAGCGCGCATCACATGAGCGCTGGTCTTCAGCGACTTCTGTTTGGCCGCCGGGGCAACCGTCTGCTGGGTGAACTGCTCGTAATAGGACAGGAAGTCACCGGCAAGATGCGATTTCGCGTTGGCGAAATCTTTGTCCAGTGAATCCGGTGAATACGACAGCAGCGCGACGGTTCCGTCCGAAGCCGCGGTGACGGCAGCGCGCTCGACGTCAGGATCGGTCTGCTTGGCCGGTCGGTACTGGCTCACATACAGCCACGCCGCCACGCCGCTGGAAATCAGCAGCAGCACAACCAGAATGAGCGGTATCGGCCGGACATTGATCTTCTTGCGCCACAGGTCGCGTCGCCAGTTACGGGCCGGTTCGGCTGCGGAGTCCGGATCTTCCTCGACATCGTCGGCGAAGTCGGCATCCGAATAGAACACGACGGTCTGGTCATCGGCGTCAGCCCCGGCCTCCTCGACAGGAGGGTGGCTTACCTTCACCCCAGTGAGAGGATCGATACCTGCGGTTTCTGGGGTATCTGCCGTTTCTGCGGTGTCGAATCTACGTGCGTCGTCGCTCACGGTACGAACTCAACTTTCGACATCTTGTATTGCCCACTCTCTTCGGTCACGGTGACCCTGAGCCGCCAGACACGTGGTTCGTCTTTCGTATTCGGAGAATTGGTCACCCGCGAGGTGGCCGAAACCAACACCAATGCGGTGCGCCCGTCCATGGACTCGACGGCGGTGGCGTTCACGGTTCCTTCGGTGACCACTTTGGACTGCTCGACCACCTTGGTGAAGTCGGCTGCCCGCGCCTGGAAGTCGTCGCGGAACTCCCCGGTGGAGCTGTCGATCACCCGCTGGACGTCTTCCTTGGCTTTGTTGAAATCGAGGGAAGTCATATTGACGACGCCCTGTTTGGCCCCGGCAGCGAACGCGGCGGCCCGCTGCTGTCGCTCATTGGCTTCGTCGTGTTTCCAGACGAAGTACGCACTGAGACCGGCGAATCCAAGGATCAAGAACACCGCTGCGAGTTGCGCGACGATCGACCAAGGTACGCCGCGAACCGCGTGGCGGATCCGTCCGCCCGATGCCTCCGCTCCGGCTTCGGCTTCTTCCTCGGCTTCGTAGTACTCCTCGTCGGCGTCTTCGGGATAGTCCTCGGAATATTCCTCGTAATAGTCTTCGTACTGCTCGTCGCCGTCGTCGTAGTAGTCTTCGTCTTCGTCGTAGTCACCGGGCTCTTCGGAGGCGCCGAGGGCTGCCCGCCGCAACCGGGCGGCGCGGGCTTTGGCGCGTGCGGCGGCGGCCAGCGCTTCGGCCTCGGCGGCTTCGGCCTCGGCCTCTTCGGCCAACGCCAACGCGTCGGCGTTAGATCTGACCGAGTCGTCATTTATCTCAGTCATCGCGGTTACAGCCCGTCACCATCATTATCGACTGAACTCCGGTATCTCTTACGGTATCGCCCATTGCTAACATCAGAGTCGCCAGCGAACTCCGACGAGGGACCGATCAGGCGGATGATCAGCCAACCACACTTTGCCCCCGACTTCCTCCGCGGCAGCGAGGGATGGTCAAGGGACGTCCGGCCGGCATCATGACCGCTGTCGACTCTCCCGAAAAGATACTCTTTACCTCCACTACCCAAGCGTTTCTCCACAAAGAAGCGTCGCTGCGTCATGTCCGGGAACTGCATGCCGCCGGGGTGTCCTTCGACCCGGCATGGTGGCGGCGAGCGGCAGAGCTCGGATGGACCGGTTTGCTGGTGCCAGAAGAGCTGGGTGGCGGCAGCGTCTCGGACAATGGGCTAGCCGACCTGGCCATGGTTGCCGAACAACTCGGCAACACGGTGGCTCCCGGTCCGCTGTACCCGGTGAGCACCGTGCTTTCGGCGTTGGTGGGCTGCGCCGACCGCCAAGCCCACGCCGAGCTGATCGACTCACTCATATCGGGTGAGACGGTGGCATCGTGGGCCGTCTCCGAACCGGGCCGCGGATGGGCGCCGATGAACCCCCAGGTCTCGGCGACGGCGACCGACTCCGGCTACGTCATCGACGGAACCAAGGAGTTCGTCGAGGCCGGCGCGCAAAGTGCGGTGCTGCTGGTGGTGGCGCGGTGCGGGGAGCGCGTGCGCCAATTCCTGGTACCGACGGACGCACCCGGCGTTTCGGTGGTTCCCCGGCAATCGATCGACTTGGTCAAGCAGTATGCGCGGGTGCATTTCGACGGTGTGGTGGTGCCGGAATCGGCGGTGGTGGGTGACGACGCTGAGACCGCGGCGCTCATCGAGCGGCAGAGCCAGATCGCCCAGGTGCTGCAGTGCGCCGAAGTGGTCGGCGTCTTGGGGACGGTCTTCGATTTCACCGTGCGGTGGGCGTTGGACCGGCACTCTTTCGGCCGACCGTTGGCGTCCTATCAAGCGCTCAAACACGGGTTCGCCGACATGAAGATGTGGGTCGAGGCGTGCCGTGCGACGACCACCGCGGCGGTCGCAGACATCGCCGCCGGCGCGCCGGACGCCAGCCTGTCAGCCAGCATTGCCAAGTCCTACGTCGGCGAATCGGCGGGTCCCATCGTGCAGCGGTGCATCCAGATGCACGGAGGCATCGGCGTCACGTGGGAACACGACCTGCACCTCTACCTGAGGCGGGTTACCTTGTACCGCGCCATGTTCGGCACTCCTGAAGAACACAACGTGCGGGTGTACGAGGCGGCGGCCCGATGACCGAATCCGTCGCTGAATTCGTCGCAAGAGCCCGCGCGTGGTTGGCCGACAACATGCCCCGCATTGATCCCGAGTCGCCGCCGGCTGCGCCGCGTGACGATGAACGGTCTTGGCTGCGGGCCCGTGAGCTGCAAAAGCGCCTGTACGAAGGCGGGTTCGCGGGAATCTGTTTCCCACGCGAATACGGCGGCCTGGGCCTGGATTACGAATACCAGCGGGCCTTCGACGTCGAGACGATCAACTATGAAATGCCGTTGATCCTCAACACCCCGACGTTCACCATCTGTTGTGCCACTCTGCTGGATACCGGCAGCGAAGCCCAGAAAAAGCAACACATCGCCGCAGCGCTGCGCGGCGACGAAGTGTTGGTGCAACTGTTGAGCGAACCCAGCGGCGGGTCGGACTTGGCCGGTGTCATCACCCGCGCCGAACGCCGCGGCGATCGTTGGGTGATCAACGGCGCCAAGACGTGGAGCACGAGCGCCTTCGCCGCCGACTACGGACTATGCCTGGCCCGCACCCGGTGGGACGTGCCCAAACACGACGGCCTCACGATGTTCCTGGTGCCCATCAACCATCCCGGCATCACGCTGCGTCGTATCACCCAAGTCAATGGATCCAGCGAGTTCTGCGAAGAGTTCCTCGACGAGGTGGACGTCGGCGATGACGCCGTGGTGGGGGAAGTGGACAACGGCTGGGCGGTCGCATCGCGGCAGCTGTACCACGAGCGGCGCGCGGTCGGGCAAGGCTCGGAATTCGCCAGTGGCTCGGGCAGCGAGGGCGGCCACACCATACCCGTCGACTACGCCGACCTAGCCCGCAAGACCGGTCAGTCCGATAGCGACCGGATCAAGGAAATGGCGGGCCGGGCGCTGGTGCGCAGAGCGGTTGCCGAGCAGCTGATCGACCACGTGTCTCGCAGCGTCAGAAGCGGTGCACTGCCCCCCGCCGCCGGCACCCTGATCAGGCTCTTCCACGCCGAGACGGTGACTTTCGAGGTGGACACCGCGCTGGCCATCGCCGGAGCCGCCGGCGTCGTCGGCGAATCCGGCGAAGGTCTGCAGACGGGCTTCCGGTACCTGTCCCGGCAGTCCGTGGCGATCGGAGGCGGTACAACGGAAATGGCTCGCAACGTCATCGGTGAGCGGGTGCTGAACTTTCCCAGGGAATACGCCGCCGACCGCGGCGTGCCGTTCAATCAGGTGCGGCACGGCCAGGGAAGTTAGTCCTCAGTCTTCGACGAGAATGTCCTGAGAGTCGCCGCCGATCACCGGGATTTGTACCAGCGACAGAACGTGGTGTGCGGCGCTGCCCGGCGGTGCGATCAATACGCACTCACCACCCTGTTTGCGTGCCCGGTCGCGTGCGGCGGCCAGTGCGCTGACACCTGCCGAGCCTAAGTGGGTGACGGCGGTGAGGTCCACAGTCAATGACGCTATGCCAGAACGGCTTTCGACGGCGATTTGGCGGTCCAGGGTGGATGCGGTGGTGGAATCGACCTCGCCTCGCACGACGATGTGCCCGGGTTTGGTGACCAGAGAAACGAATTCACTGTCGACGGTCCGTGGACGGGGGGCCCGGCCGACCGCTGCGTCGGTGACGAATCGAGCCGGGCGCGAAAGGCGGTGGGTGAGTGTGGCAGTCGTGCCGCCGGCGTCGTGGATGACGTGGGAGTCGGTGACCAAGGCTTCGGCCATCGCGAGTCCGCGTCCGCGCCCCCGCTCGCCGTCCCGATAGTCCTTCCATTGGCCGCGGTCGGCCACCGACGCCCGCAACTTGCCTTCGCCGGTCAGTGTCGCCTCGACGGTGATCCCGTCGGGAACGTCGGTTCGATAGCCGTGTTCGACCGCGTTCTCGACGAACTCGGAAATGGCGTGCACGATGTCGGAGATGTCGTCGGGTTCGGCGCCGATGTCGGCAAGCCAGCCGCGGAACTGGGCGCGAATCGCGCGCGCCGCGTGGATTGTCGCGTCCACCGTGATGTTCAGTGCCGGTGTGGGTGTGCGCCGCTGCGCCGCCAGCAAGGTGACGTCGTCGTTGTATCCGGTGGCGCGCAACAGCAATTCGAGCGTCTCCGAACACAGCCGATCGATTGGCCGGGCCGGCGCGTCTATGACGAAGCCGCCGGTGCCCGCAGCGATATTGGCTGCCAGATCGGCGAATTCGGCGGTGCTGGCGCCCAGCGGTCGACCCGGACGTTCGATCAGGCCGTCGCTGTAGAGCAGGATTGCGTCGCCGATGTTGAGCATTTCAATGCGGACCGGAAAGCCCGTGCCGCTACCCAGGGGACCGGCGCCGGATGGCTCGACGTATCGGGAGCCGGAATCCGCGGTCACCAACAAGGGCGGTGGGTGGCCCGCGGTGCAGTATTGCAACTCGCCCGTCGCCAACTCGAGGGAGCCGACACAGATCGTGGCCGACTTTGATCCGGGCACCTGGTCGTGGAAGCGGTCCACTGCCTCAAGGGCTTCGCCGATCGTGTGGCCGGCCGAGATCTGCATCCGCAACGCGGTGCGCAGTTGAGACATCACCGCGGCGGCCTCCACGCCATGGCCGACCACGTCTCCGACTATGAGCACCAAGCGCTCCCCGAGCGCCAACGCGTCGAACCAGTCACCGCCGGCCGCGGTGTCTTCGGCCGCGACAAGGTACTGGGCGGCGATGTCGGCTCCGGGAACGACGGGGACCGAAGACGCCAGCAACGCTTGCTGCATGACCGTCGCCGAATCCCGGACGTTTCGATAACGCGCGGAGAGTTCTTCGACCCGCGCTTCGGCGGCAAGGCGCGCCCGCACTCGGGTGGTGACGTCGTCGAAAATGAGCTGGACACCTTCGATGGACCCGTCGGGGCGGCGACGCGGCGTGACCAAGAAGTCGAAGTAGCGCTCCTGCATTCCCGTACCGTCATAGTCGGCCTGGATGCGCCACTCTTTTCCAGATTGCGGCTCGCCCGTTTGGTAGACCCGGTCGAACATGTCGTATATCTGCTGGCTTTCCAGCTCGGGATACACCTCCCGCGCGGGTTGCCCCACATTCTTGAATGTCGCGCTGAATGCCCGGTACGCGGCATTGGCCGCGATGAAGTGGTGATCGGGCCCTGCTAAACCGACCACCATGGCAGGGATGTTCTCGAAGATGCGGCGCACGTCCTCAGCCGCGCCCACCTCGCTGTCCCAGTCCCTTTCGGCCGCCATGTGGCCGTACCTCCCGCGGACCGATTGACAAAGCGGCCGGGTGCGCCAATGCGCACGCAACAGCGGCCAGATTGTCAACGCGCAGTATTAGCGTGCCCCACGGACGTGGGTTTGGAAAAGAGCCTGCCTTACACCCGTGCGAGTCAAGCCGCCGAGAGCGCAGCTTCGGTCGTGGCGTGTACGGGCAGGATCTCGTCGAGCGCACACGCTTCGATGATGCGGGTGACGCCGGGATTTTGGCTGACGAGGCGCAGTTGGATGCCGCGCTGCTGGCAGCGTTCGGCCTCGTCTGCCAGGGCGGCCAGCGCGCAGCAACCCATGAAGTCGACGCCGTTGACGTCGATGACCAAGGGTCCGGGCGCGCTCGCAACAGCGGCCGTCTCGGTGAGCAGGCTCTGCCAGGTGGTCTCGTTGGCCGCGTCGATCTCGCCGTCCGCCCGGATCACCACCGCCGAGCCGCTGCGTTCGGTCTTTGCCCGCAGGGCGCTACGAGGTTCGTCGAGTTCGGATGCCAGTCGGCTGCTCAACAGGAGCGGGGCGGCGAAGACTTCTGCTGGACCCACGTTCATGGCGCAACCCCCAACTGACTGCGTGAAAGACCCCGGATGCTGATAGGCACCGGTAGACAAACGGTCGCCCTCTGTATAGCAGATCGGGGCCGCCTGATTAGGGGAAATGCGCGCGGATCAGCGCGGGATTCCAAGCCTCGTCTCAGTCTCTGATGCGGGTGAAGACCTGGTCGTACGGGCCACCCTGCAAGCGCCATTCGGCTCTGTTCAGGCCGACACTGGCTTCTTCGCCGGCGCCTCCACCTTCATGAGCTTCATCAGGTTTCCGCCCATGATCTTTTCGACGTCCTCCTGCTCGAAATCGGAGAGCTCGTCGACGAAGGAGATCGGGTCCTTGAGGCCCTCGGGGTGCGGCCAGTCGGAGCCGAAGACGACGCGGTCGGTGCCGACCATCTTGACGATGTCGGTGAACTGGTCTTCCCAGAACGGGCTGACGTAAATGCACCGCTTGAACGTCTCGATCGGGTCTTCGCTGAAAGCCTGCGGCATCTTCTTGTAGACGCCTTTGAGTCCCTTGAACAGATGCGGCACCCAGTCGGCACCGTTTTCGATGGACAAGATCCGCAGGTCGGGATTGCGCGACAGTGCCCCGTGGCAGATGAGGGCGCCGAAGGCGTCCTCGATGGGCCGATGGCCCATGGCCAGGCTCCGGAAGGCGGTGGGCTTGAACGGCAGGAACTCGTCTCCGGGCTCCCACACGTTGATGAGTTCGGAGTAGCCACTGTCGGAGGCGTGCATCGAAACCGGGATTTCGGCGCGCATGCAGGCTTGCCAGAACGGGTCGAACTCCTCGAGACCGAACGACCGGCTGCCGCGGTAACCGGGTACTGGCGCCGGGCGAACCAGCACGGTGCGGGCACCGCGTTCGAGGCACCATTCGAGTTCTTCGAGCGCGCGCTCGACGATCGGCAACGTGATCACCGGGGTAGCGAAGATGCGCCCTTCGTAGTTGAACGACCACTGCTCATACATCCACTGGTTGAGCGCGTGAATGACGTCATGCGTCATCTCCGGGTCGTCCTTCATCCGCTCTTCGACCAGGCTGGCCAGCGTGGGGAACATCAAGGCGTAGTCGATGCCGAGCTCGTCCATGACCTCGAGGCGTGCACCCGGTTCCCGGAAAGCGGGGATGGCCTTCATCGGCTCGCCCAGAATCTCGCGGTAGCTCTTACCCTGCGAGCCGTGCCGGAAGTAGTCCTCCTGAGCGCCGGGCCGCGCCACCACCTCGAACGTGGGGTTGGGGATGTACTCGCTGATGTGGCCCCGCACGACGATCTTGGTGCGACCGCGGACCTGCACATAGTCGATCACGTTCTTGCGCTTGTCCGGGAGGAACTTGGTCAGCGCCTCCTGCGGTTCGTACATGTGGTTGTCGGCGTCGAACACGGGAAACGGAAGCTCGCGAGACGGCATGGCGATCTCCTTGCAGAAGTCTGGATCTCGATAGACGGTAATGACGTTACCACTGTGCGGGTGGCGGGTGCACCGCCGGCCGGTTATGCCGTGGGCCAGTCGGGGAGTTGCGGTGTGGTTCCGTTGATCACGGCGAAGTTCACCGTCGCGGTTGCGAGTAGCTCGTCGTCGACGTCACCGTAGATGTCGACCTGCATGACCATTGCGCGCCGACCGGAACGCAGCATGCGAGGCACCGCGAACGCCGACCCCTGCCGGATCGGGCGCAGGTAGCGAACGAAGAGGTCGGACGTCGTCATGGTGGTGCCCGGCTGCAGGTGTTCCAGCCCGAACTGCCCACCCGCCACGTCGACGAGCGTGGCGATCAAACCGCCTTGCAGGGCGCCGGAGGTGTTGACCACTTGTGGGCTGACTGGCAGCGTCATCGCGAACTCGCCGTCGCGGGTGCCCGGGCGCATGCCGATCTGCGCGAACAGCTCGGCCAGCGACGGGGCGTCGATCACTTCGTCGTTGTCTTGAATGCCCAGGGCGCGACTGCAGAAGTCGTACAGCTGTCCCGCATCGATCGGTGTTCCGTTCAATTCGCTACCCAGCCAATGCAATCGCTGCGCGCCAACGACGGTCTGCATGACGATCGCGGCGGCGGCACCGACATCGAGTCCCGGCCGAAATACTCCTTCGGTGATGCCTTGGCCCACGATGTCGCGGATCAATTGGTGCAAAGGCGACAGCACCCTGGCGTACTCGCGTGGCCGCGTCTCGGCCAGATGTTGGTTGTAGAGGCTCAGGGCCCGGTTGAGGCTGTCCTGAGTGCTGGATTCGGGCTGTTGACTGACGCGGTCGATGACGAGCTTGAGGGCCGCCGTGCTGTCCAGTCCGTGCGTCTCGGCGCGCCACATCTGAGCCGAGTGCGCAATGGTCCGGTCGAAGAGCGCCAGCAATAGCTCATCTTTGCTGCTGAAATGCTGATAAAAGGCGCGCAGCGACGTCTTGGAGCGGGCCACGACTTCTTGCACCGTGAAATCGGTGCGCCCGGTCTCGCCCAGGATCTCGACCGCCGTCTTGATGAACCGGTCGGCGCGAGTGACTTCTGGTTCGTCGCTGGCCATCGGCGGTTTCTCCTCCTCTGGTGCGCCGCCACAGCGCCCCGAGAACGAGGTTACCGTTCCTGCTGCCACCCTCGCTCAGCCGTGCTGAAAGCCTTTGCCGGCGCGGTCGAGCGGATCCGGCTCCAGCCCCAGGAAAGTAGCTCGCAGGCGGTTCCAGAGTTCCAGCTGCTCCCAGGCGGGCTGCTCGCGCAGCTGCTGAACATTGGTCAGAAACGGGTTGGGCAGCAGGATCGTCATCATCTGTTCGTCACGGCCGTTGTGCAGGCGGACTCCCCAGGACGTGGGATGGTCGTCAATGCCAATTCGGCGGTAAAGCTCGGCGCGCGCGCACCTGCGGATCCGGCCGAGTTCGGGTCCGCTTTCCCGATGCTCGCCGATGCACAGGTGGAAGTGCCAGCGGCCGAAGTCGATGGTCGCATACCCGTCGTAGCTGGAGATGCGCTTGGGCGGGTTCGGCGCCGCGACCTCCCAAGCGGCACCCTCGATGAGGATGCCGAACCAGATCTCGTCCCAGTATTCGTTGAAGCAGAGGCGGATCAGGTCGAGCAGGCTGCGTTCGTCGGTGGGTAGCGGCCAACATTGTTCTCGCCCACCGTCTTCGGTTTCGATGAGGGCGGGGTGCGGCTCGGTCATGTTGTGAGCCTATGTCGTTTGACCAAGCCTGTGGGCAGGCTTATTAGCGCCGAAAATCCGCTGCTGGTGCCGGTATGGTGTGACACGGCGTTGAGGGCCGGGGAGCGGGGTGATCGTCATGACGTATCCGTTGCAGCCGATATCTCGCGAACAAGCCATTGCCAGTTGGCGGAAATCGTCGGCACGGGCGAAGAAGCTGTTCCTGCTGACCGCATTCGGAGCGATCGCCGTCGCTGTGGCGATCGGTTTCCTGTTCTCCGACGCGGCGGGTGCGCCGGCCTGGATCGCTTTGTCAGTTGGTGGGGTAGCGGCTGCTGGTGGGGCCGCGGGGTTGTTCAGCGCCATGCGGCAGGTGCGCTACCGCATCACCGTATTCCTCTCCGGCCTTCGGCTGTTGCTGATTATCGCGGTCGCTGTCGGCGCGATCTGGGCTGCCGGTAGTGCCCATCTGCTGTCCGGACGTGGCGCGAGGATTTTCATCATCGCAGTGGCGATGGGAGCGTTGACTTTTCATCTGTCCACCTCGACGCTCTTCATCGGTGACTGCAATGGTCTGACATTCCGGAAAACGCTGGTGCACTGGGACTGCGTCTCCCAGGTCGTCATCACCGCAGGCATCAAGCCCAGCACCCTCGAAATAGGGGCGCGATCGTTTTACGGAGTCAAGCTCGATCCGATACCGGTGCGGGAAGGGCAGGTGCTGACCGATCTACCATGTCGAATCGTGGTTCCGCGCAGTAAGTTCGACATCGAACGGATGGTGTGGGTACTCAATCAGTCCGGGCGTCAAGACATTACGCTCATCGAACGCACGGCCGACGGCGACAAAGTGTTGGCATCCGCCGGGCCGGTGGTTCGATAGGGTCAAGTAGTGAAATCCGAAGCCGCCGCCGGTGATCGTCAGCTGATCGAAGAGGCTGTGACCACACTGCTCGCGCAGGTGCCATCGGGATGGAAGCGGCTGCACGTCGAGTTCGAGCCGAGTGCATCGGTCGTCACGGCTTCGGTGACCGCGGCAGCGGGTGAACCGGTGCCGGTGTCGGTGCCGGCGGGTGTGGCGGAGGTACTCGGCCAATACCACCGTCGGGCCGTTGCCAACGCGGCACAGTGGCGTCTGCTGGTGGTTGATTGCGATGCCGACGGAACTCTGTCGGCGCGCACCGTGGAGTCTGCGTCTGCGCGGCCGCAGCGCCGGTGGCCGCAGCGGGTGCTGGCGGCCATCACGGTGAGCTGTTTGGCAGCTGCCGCAACCATATTCGCGGTGGACTGGCGATGGTCGGACCCGCCCCGCCTCACCGCAGTGGCAGCTCCGGCGCCGGCGAAAGCGCAGAGAGCCTACGAAGTGGTCGAGCAGTGGTATCGGGCCGAGGACGCCGGCGACGCCGCGCGGATGCGCGAGCTGGCTTGCGCTCACCCCACCCAGTCACTCGTCGATTGGATCAACACGATTGCCTACTACGGGCAGGACCAGGGTTTGGTTTTTCCAGATGCGTTGACGCAGTTCCGCGACGACGGCTCGACCGTATGGCTGAAGGTGGCGGTGCGGATTCGGCCGATCGATGAACATATGAAGCAAGAAGTCGAACAAGCCCAGGACCGCGGGGGGTTCTTCTTCGAGACAATGACATTAGCCAACGAGAACGAAAATCTGAAGGTCTGTGATGGCCAACGCTGAACCTCGCCCGCGTAGTCGACTCTCGTTGTCGGTCTGGGCGTTTGCGGCAGGCCTTTCGATCGCGGTGTTGGTGGTGGCGGTGCTCGGCCGAGACCGGGGAGATGGGCCGAGCTTTCGGCCCATGGCGGTAACCGACTCGATGACCGACGCGCAGGCCTACGAAGCGGCCAATACCACGGTGCGAGCATGGGTTCGCGAACGCAACGCCCGGCACTTGGCAAACCTCGAGGCACTGACGTGTAAGGACAATGTTGGCACCGTCACGGCCGAAGTGAATGCCGTGAGGAACCATGAGCCACTCGGAAAGGACATGCACGTCGTCTCCACCGGCGCGTTCGACCGCCACGACTCGCTGTGGACATTGAACACGCACTTCGTCAATGACGTGGGTGTGCAGTTCGTCCTAGGAGTGCGTCACGGCGAGTTGCTGGTCTGTCGGATCGCTGCCGCGCCGGTTCCCTGACTAACGTAGTGAGAGTGGAAGCGCAGTTGGGTGGATGGTGATGGCGTCCGGTTCGTCATTGCCACCGGACGGATTTCGATGGGTAGAACACGGCGACCAGTCGGAGGCGCCGCCGCGCCGATCGCGGCGGCGACGTTGGTGGTGGCTCGGTGCGGCAACCGTCGTCGTGATCGCCGTGGTCGCCGGAGGTGTCGTCGCGGTGCTCTGGGGACGCTCCCACAAGACCCGCCACGACGCCGTCGCGCCGCCGGCGCCCCCGCCCATCGGCACTCCCAAAGACCTACTCGTGTCGTTTCCGCTCAATCGCCAGCCGGTTCCGGGCTGGCAACTTTCGGGCAAGGACATCGGCTTGCCCCCAGGGGTAAAGATCGGTAATCTCTTCGCGCGCAACGGCAACAAGGCGTACTTCATCACCGTGGAAGGCTGTCAAGGGAAGTGCCGTAATCCGACCGGCTGGCTGTACGCGCTCGACGCCGACACAGGTGCAAGACTATTCCCGCCGTTGGCCTTACCTGGGTTCTCCGGAACAGACGCAGACTGCCATAGCAACGGCCCGGCAGTGGCCATTTGTACCAGCCGGGTCGCAGGCGAAGGCGACACTGCTCCACCGCCCGGCGCTTGGGTGATCAACTTGGATCGCGGTGTCGTGACCTATCACGGTCCAAACACGTTGAATCCTGACCTGTCGACTATCGGCGGCATGCGAGTCGAGGTGGTGGGCTATAGGTATGGGCCGGGTTACGTAGTGGCAGCCAAGCACGGTGAGGGCATCCACGGTATCGGCCCGCACGCCGAGCTGACCTGGTTTCTGCCTGGCAGTGGCGGGCTTCTTACCCCAGCATTGTATGACCCGGATGTCCCATCGCTGACCCTCGCGGTGCAACCCTTAGGGGTACCCGACGACGGGCGCGGAAATCGGGTGTTCTCCGTTGTCGATGGCAAAGATCTGACTCCCACCCCGCCCGCGGGCACTCGACTGGAAGAGGTGGAGGTCTACAACGGCGGGTTCGCTTACCAGTTCGATGCGGGCAAGACCACCGGCACCCTGATGTATGACACCACCGGCCACCAGGTCGGTCGCCAACAGCCCGAGCGTGGCTATCCCCGCCAAAACGCCGCGATGTTGACTTTGGTGGTCGGCGGAAACTTCCAGATCTATGATGCCGCAGCCAAACTCATCGCTACCATACCTTCACGAGGTTTGGTCGACGACTTCAGGACGATCGGCACCAAACTTTACGTCAGGACCCAAGGTAGCGGTTACGGTCTGGAGCAGGGTTGGCAGCAATGGGATCTGCTCACCGGGCAACCTGGCTCGACCTGCACCATGGACTTAGGGCCTGACTATGTCGGCTCCGACGGCAACATAGTGATCATAAAGAGACTCTCCGTCGACGAGCCGTCTCTACTAGCCATTGACACGACAAGCTGCCAAACCCTCTGGGAAATACCCGGAAAAATCTCGCTCTATAAAGTCGGCACCGGGCTGATCGAGATCGACTACGACCATGACGCCGTCATGTCCCTGCGCCCGCCCGATTAAACCGCCGTGCCGTTAGACATCTCGCGAGTCGCGTAACCGGGTGACATCCTCGGCGATCATCTCATCGAGCCTGTTATGAAGACTGGACAAGGTCATCGGTGTCAGGTAGTCGAATCCCGGCGCATAGATATAGTCGCCGTCATCCTTGATGCAGACATATGCAACGGTCTTCTTAGTGCGGTCGAATCCCCAATCCCGTGCCGGCTGCCAACGACTTTGGATCCGGGCGTACCGCGCCACGTGTGACCGGGGTATCGACACGGGTCCCGCGTTACTTTCGCGGCGCAACACCGCCAAATCTTCCTCCGCACTAGCACCATGTGGTCGGCGTACCAATCCAGGGATGACGATCCTCGGAGTTGTCCCCGCATTGGTGAGCGCGAGCGAACCGGCGATCGCCAGACCCAGGTCGTAGGGGGACACCGCGTACACGTCGACCACGTGGTCCTCGGAGTTCTGTACGGCTAGAAATCCCAACGGCCCGCGGCGATGCGCCAGCAGGCGGCCTCGGGGCGCGCCGACGATACTCACCACACATTCCACGCGAATGTCGGCATGCACGTAGGAAGTAACCCACTGATCGAAGTTGACCAGATCACCGCCTGCGAGCCGTCCGTGAATGGCAGCCAAGTAGTCCTCGTACTCCTGGTAGCTGTCAAACCGCGACGGTTGCGACACCACGAACGGGTGGGGGAGGAAGTCGCGGCCCAGACTGTCACTGATCGCCTGGACGTCGACCAGATCGATCTGTCCTATTCGACTCAACGCCGCTCGTTTCATGTTGCGATGTCGTCCGGTCAGCTAGGACGGTTGGGTCCGTGGTCTTCCCTCCGTTCATCGCCGACCACGGGGACGACACCTTCGGTCTCACCGATGACCTCTTGACCATGCTTGGTGTTGCGCAACGCCTTGCCTACTTTGTGTTCTTTGTCTGCGCCTTGGGCGCCCCGCTGCCCGGCCACCGGCGCCCCGGCGCCCGACCCTCCTGAGCCGGTTGAGACACTAGAACGCGACACCGGAGCAGCGGTGGTCGCTTTGCTGGCCTGCGTCAACTGTGCGGACGGTTTGCCGACAACGGGCGACCGTGCACCGGTACCGCCCACGCCGCCAGCTCGCGCGCCCGACCCCGACGGGCTGGTTGCCCCCTTGAGGCCTTGAGGCCCCAAACCCAGCACCCCTTCGGGTAGACCCCCTGCTCCGTTCTGTCCCCCCTTCGGAAGCTGCCCCAACGCTTGGTTCGCCGCGTTCCCAGCCTGGCCCGCCGCATTCTGGGCCTGCTGGCCGGCCTTATTGGCCGCATCTCCGGCGCCCTTTGCGGCATCACCCATACCTTGGAGCGCGTTGGCCGGCGATGTGGGCGTACCGGGCGCAGCCGCGGCGGGGTTCATCGCGCCCAGGCCAACTGGAGACGGCATCTCCGGTGCGCCCAAGCCGCCGGGCTTCAGTCCCCCAGGGGGAGGGCCACCACCGGCCGACGGAGCTCCAGACCCTGCGGGACTTCCGGCGAGTTGTGGGGGGCCCGCGGACATGTCGGGGTGTCGTTGACTGATCCACTCGATGGGCGGGTTGTAGAAGGTATGGATTGTCCGCTGGGCCTCACGATCGTAGGTAGCGGCGAGAAGGTCTTTTCTTGCCTCATCTTCCGTCGTGCCCATATATGCGGCTCTGGCCTTCGCGTCGGTATCCAATTGGGCTTTCGTCGAAATGAACCAGTCCTTCGTTTCTTTTATGTCGCGCGAGAATGTATCGACAAGCGGATCCATCCGCGCGGCCGCGTCGGCCAAAGAACCAAGGTAGTTCAGCGATTCTTGGGCTTTTTGGAACATCGCCGACGCGGTAGCGCCAGTCAAGCCGGCCTGAGTCGCTGAAATCGCTTCGTTGAAAGCATTGTGGGCCGCATGCAAAGCAGCACTGATACTTTGCCAGTGATTGTGGTGCCCGACGGCAACATCGTCAGCGGCGTCCTTGAGCCCGTTATAGCCTTCGAAGAAGGTGTTGATGTGCTCAAGCGGCGCAGCTTTGCTGGTTTGCCCTGCTAATCGGGTACCTTCGAGATTACTCAGATCGTGGAAGAGGTTGCTGCCGATGTACGAATTGATAAGGTGAGGAAGCTCATGGTTATCCGGGCCTAGGTCACCGAAGTATTGATCATCGTGCACCGTCCACTCTAGGTTGGGCGGATCATTCGACATGTTTCACCGTTACATCGAACGTAGGTACCACCTATTATCGGTCGGCATTCTGTATCGCGCTGTAGGCTGCACGGGAAAACTCCTGAAGAGCTGTAGCGAAGGCCGCGTACTCGGCGAGTCTTTGTCGAATAGCGTCAGCGGATTCGTTCAGATTGCGGGCAGTTACCCGGGCAGATTGGAAACTGCCGACGACTCCCTCGTTGATTCGCAAATTGCTCGCTGCGGCGACTTGCAAGTTAACCGCGTCGACTAGTTGCCCAGCAGCGAGGAACCAGCGATTCAACGCTCCGTGGTTAACTTTCAGAATGTCTTGGGGTACCTCACGACCCCACTGTTGCAACTGCCGCGTCGAATCGCTCAATGACCCCAATGAAGGCGGTTCCTCGACAGACATCGCACTTCCCTCCCGTCCCATGCCGTCGGCACGTGCGCCCCTCCGAGTGCGCCAACGGTACGTCCCTGCCAGGATAAAGCACTTCACCACCAGTAAATCGCGCAAATTTCGGGGCCTTGCACCACGCCTACCGGCGTCGGCGGTACCACGCGGTGAGGTCAAGGACGGCCGCGTACCAGGCCGCGAACCCAACCACCAAGGCAATCAGCGGGTAGTAGAACGTGACACCGGAGCTCAGCCAGGCCACGGCCAACGCCACCACGTAGATCGCAACCAGCAAGATCGGCGGAATAACCAGCGCGGCAACTCGTATGACGGACGACGAGCGCCGGGGCGGCGGTTGATTCTGGGTTTCGTCGGCCACTGACACCCCCGCCATGTACAGCCCCCACGGAATAAGAAAGACGAAGACGGCTCCGCTGAGAATGAATCCGCCGATGGTGAGAGCGCTGTTCAGGGTGGTGCTCATGAAGTCAGGCCGGCGAAGCTGAGTTGGTTGAGCGCCGTGTCGAGGTCAGGTTCAGCGAACAGGGCGAGAGAGAGTCGGAAGCTTCGGCGGTCGACAACGTCGCAACGTCTAAATCACTGACACAGTTCGAATGGGGAGCTGAATACTGCGGTATTAACAAGGCTCAACGTGGCGCGGCGGGTGGATGATCGCCCCGGCCAAGTGCGCGTTCCTGGACGATGAACCGTTGCCGTGCTTCTTGCAGTGGCGTTGAAGACGAGGTTTGTTCGATGCGTCCGCTCTCGCCGATCAGGAACACAGCCCGACCCACCGGCAGCTCAGCAAACGCCGCCGCATTGCTGGTGTCGACCTGTACCGGGGCGTACACCGACCAGCCGGCCTCAAACCGCTCTGCCACCAAATCCGTTGTCGGATAATCGATCCCGGTGTAGCGGATGTGTTCGGCCACCGCGGCGACCGCTTGGGCCGCATCGACGATCAGTGGGACGTCGCTAGCTGCGGTGTGAAATTTGCGGCGCAGCGCGTCTTGGTGGCTTTCGATGAACGGTCCGGCGATGCGCGTGTTCTGCACCCATTCGGTGAGGCCGACGAGAGCGACGTACCACCCCGCAAAACCCAGCGGTATTGCGATCAGCGGATACTGGAAGGTCGGGCCCGTGGCCCGGCTAGTGAGCACTACTGCGGCAATGTAAGCCCCGAAGAGGACTAGCGGCGGGACCACCAGTGCCGCGGTGCGTTGAAAGGCATCGAGCCGGTTTGGCTGGCGTTGTTGTTGATCCATGGCGACACTGCCAGTGACTGTGCCGAACGGGATGCCGAAGAACAGCACGAACGGCGCGCTGATGACCAACTCGGCGACGGTAAGTGCGGTATCGGTGGCCGAATTCATCGAGCCAGGCCGGCGAGACTGAGCTGGTTGAGCGCGGTGTCGAGATCTGGGTCACCGAAATCACTGAAAACCGTGGCTAGGTCACCTCTTGTGACGCGGCGGTTCTCGGCTGCAGCCAGCAAGTGTTGACACGCATCCATTGCCTGTGGGCCGACGACGGCGGTCATGGCGTCGACCGTTTCTTGGGTTGTCCAAATGATTGGCAACGGGTCGTCGAGCTCGTCGAAGGTGTCAGTCGCACCTCGCCACCAATGACCTTCGGACCACCAATAGCAGAAGGTGAGCAGGCCGTTCTGGTTACGAGTGTTGAGTACCGAGTCGTTGACCCAGGCCGGCGCACCGCAGTACAGGTCGGGCAGCGGCTGTCCATGCTGATAGGCCGCAACCAGCCGTGGCGAGTTCCAGCGACCCCCGGATAGGACCGCCCGATCCCCGGGCAACAAATAGAGGGTCGATCCGCTGCGTGCGTCGGATTCGTACCACGCGATCCCGGGGTTGATCCGTGGCCCCCACTGCGAGCGGGCTCCTGTGTACACCGCAGCCAGCGCCGCCCAGCGAGCCCAGGTGTGCGGGAGGGGCTCGAGCTCATCGGTTTTCGTGCTTCGGCGGCCGGCGGCCTGATCAGCCGAGGCCGCCGCCGACGCCTGTGCTGGTGTGCGGCCTTGAGCGGCGGGCCCGGCCAGATATCCGGCCAGCCACACCGGTAGGCCGCGCCGCGGGTAGGCGGCGATGTCATCGCGATAGTTTTCCGGCGGCTGCAGTTGATGGTCGGGGAAAGGCTGGTCGCCATAGTCGTAGTCGGCCCGCAGCTGTCCTTGGTTGGTAACCGTCAGCATCAGCCGCCACCAAGGACCAGCCGACATCTTTGCGCTCATCTCGCGCTGGGCCCGAACCAGATCCATGACCGACTGAGGAACGGTGATTGGCCGCCATCCGTCGCTGGTGGAGAATGTGCACTCGGCACTTCCGGCCCGCACCGTCAACGCAAAGATAGCAGTGAACTCCTGCCACCCTGGTGGGCCCAGCAATGCCAATTCTTGGGTGATCGGCTCCAGCATTGCCGATGCTTGTTCACCGATTTCTTCATCGCGGCGCGCCCCCTCCCGATCCGGTGGGGGAGCACCGTCGAGCACTGCGAATCCGTTGGCGACTGGCTGCCCGACCGATGCCTGGTTGAACGAGTCGACGAATTCAGTCATGAACGCACCCGGGTCCGTGGTGGTCGCTCTATGAGCCAGGGCCCGCTCGTCCTCGGCGAAGCGCTGGCGGGCCTGCAGCGGGGGCGTCGATGACGAGACCTGCTCGACACGTCCGCTGTCGCCGACCAGAAATACGGCCCGCCCCACCGGCATGTCCAAGAACGACGCCGGATCACTGGTGTCGACGTGTACCGGCGCATACACCGACCACCCGGACTCGAATCGGTCGGCAGCCAATTCTGAAGTGGGATAACCGAATCCAGCCTGGCGGATGTAATCGGTCGCGATGGCGATCGCCTCGGCGGCGCTGATCCTCACTGGGATTGCCCCTTCAGGTCGACTGGACGCATGACTTTCATGTCGGCTGAATAGCACCCGCCAGGAGCTGGCTGTAAGCGAGCCGCCCCAGCAATTGATAACAAGCGTCGGCTTCGGTGGCTAGCCGTGTGAGGCTGTTCTTGTTGCCTCGTTCCAGCCAGTAGACCTCCCAGGAGCCATCGGACGCCTGCTCGACGCACCACGAATAATCGGCGTGACCGCCCAACGCCAATACTTGTGGGGATATGCCGATAGTCGCCAGCACGCGAGCCAGTTCAGCCAGATTCATAGCGGGATCTCCCTCAGGTAACCGGCATTGACCAGATCAACAATTGGGCGCGGGAAGTAGTACTGGGTGCCGCCGCCCGGCTGTCCCATCGCAGGTGCGATTGGGCCTTCCCAGACCGGAAGGGGTCTGAGTACCTCGTATCGGTGAAAACCCGCCTCTAAGCTATGCGGCGGCAACCCGCGATTGGGGAAGGGTGTGCCGGTCGGCGAGCCGAATACGCCGAATCCGGGCCCGAACCGATCGAAGAATTGGCCTGGATTGAGGACGACTGGGGTGCGCGACTCGGGTGTGTCGAAGCCCTGCGGATGCACGTCTGGGTCGGGCCACACCAGTTCTGGATTCCCGTGCCCATCGCGCTTGCCGGTAGGCCAGTAGTGACTGTTCCAGGCCTCTTCGCCGAGGCCAGCGTGCGGGTCGTAGCTGTTGGCGACCATATCCTGCACTTCCGGATGCCTGCTGGGCACGCCGGGTGCCAAGGCATCGCTGACTCGGGTCGGGTTGACGGCGGCGCTGTCGAGCAACCTGTGATCGAGCAACCCGGATTGAGGGTGGACGAGTTGGTCGGTGGGTATCGTGTGGCCGTTGGCATTGTAGTCGCGTTGCAGGGAAGCAACAGCGGGCGCATCGTCGCTCGTCTCGTTGCCGGCGACATTGCCGACTTCCTCGGCGGCGCGCAGCTCGTCCGGCCGACCATCGAGAGGGTCGATGGGTCGCCCGCGGCGGTCGAGGTAACCCACCGCGGTCCTGTCGACCGCGCCCTGACCCCATGACGGTGGCCACCCCGACCGTTCGAATTGGTCGCCGACTCGCTCGTAGAGGTGCACGACACCGCCTTCGTTGACTGCGATGTAGGCGTGCCCGCCCTGTTGCGGACCTCTCGACCACCGCGAAGCCAGCAGCGCTGCCGACCCGTCACCGTGGTGTAAGAGCGTGTCGTGAATATCGGCGTAGGTGGCGAACAGCGACCCCGATCCCCACGCTTCAAACAGATGTCGGGCCGGCACACCCGTCGGACCTGGTTTCGCCTGAAGCGCGACGTCGCGACCGTAGCGTTCGGACAGGAAGTTGGTCACTTCGTGGGCGCAGCGGCCGTTATCGTGCACCGCGCCGTGTTGCGGCCGGTGTTCGACACGGCTCTGGTGCTCAACGGCACCGGCGTCGGAATGATCGGAATGCCAACCGGGGTCCCAGATTCGGCGTTCGACTGAATAAGCTTCACCGTTGGTCGGCTCGAGCTTAAGAGGGCGGCCCTGAGCGGGTTCGTCTGTGCGCCACCCCAATTTCCACAACGGCCGCTCGGTCCGGTGCGCCTCCACGTGTACCTGGTCGAAGTGCCCCGCGGCGATGCGGCCGAAGTTCGCCAATGACTCGGTGCGCACTCCCAGCCTGGGATCGATGTGGTAGTAAGCCGTGTGCGTGGCCTTGGTTTCCGCGGTGTCCATATGACGGGGAAACTCGGCCGTGATCCGTTGCGCGCCGAACGATCGCATTGCCGGGTCGATGCCGAGTCCGATCCCGAAAAACCGTCCCCGCGAAGCGGGCGTGCGGCCTCCAGTCGCGGTAACCGGGTCGCGCGACGATGAGGCGACAAAGACACGGTCGCCGATCCCGAAGTCGCTGGCGTGGTGCTGCTTGGCGGCGCCCGGGGAGCCCAGCAAAGTCACGCTGCGAACGTGTCCAGCCAACCGGCCGTCACGCCCGGCGTAGCTGGTCGCGGTTGATCCATAGGAATGACCGAAGATGTGGTTGTCGCGAAAGTGATCGCCCGACGACGCTATTGCGTCGACGGCGGCGTTGAACGCCGCAATATCGTCGTGCAGAATGGCGCCGCCGACTCGTGCCAGCCCATGGAATGGTGTTCGCAATAGCCCGATACCGCTCGGCGCGTCATAACCGATCCAGGCAATCGACGCCGCCGTGATGCTTGGGTTTTCTCTTCGCACCGACTCCCAATGATTTAGTGCGTTGGTCAGGTTGCCTGGGAGGCTGGCGATTGTAGTTGTTATTCCCGGTACGTGCCAAGACACCGACTCTGCGTGGTGTGGGTCGTGCCCGACGCTGACCACAATTCGACCGTCTCCGTGGAAGGTATAGGGGTCAAACGCGAGGATGTGCACCTCACCGCCGCGAGGTACAAGTTCGGCCCTGGCGTTGTCGAGTGCTCTGCGGATGTTGTCGTATCGAGCGAGTTCTTTGATGTCTGTGCGAGTGAGGCGCTCGCCCGCGCCTCGACGGGAGTGCAATTCGTCGCGCAGCTGAGATAGTTGGTGATCGTTGGCTTCGGTGCGCGCCCACGCGGGAACACCTTCGGCGTTACCGATTTCGCGGGAGTAGGTGTCGATTAACGCTCGCTGCTCTTCACCCGTGAGTTCCCGCCACCACGTGACATTGTCCTTGGCACGCTGTTCTCCAAACGTGCTGTCGCCCAGGTGATGACGTAATTCGTCGGGACGTACCGGCGGAATCCGTTTCCACAACGCTTCATTGGCGATGCCTCGGGAGTGCTCGCTGTCCGGATGCGATGGCACGTGGCGCCCCCGGTCACCGGGATCTACGTGGTGGTGACCGGGATCCTCTGAATGCGGGCCAAGGTCGCCAGCGTCGCGCGGCCCGACTGGTGGTTCTAAAACTCCGTCGTGGTCTCCTCCGGCCACTCGCCCTGATTCTGCTGAGCTAGCTGGACCACGTGGGCCCTCGCCACGCTCGACAGCGTGTCCGGCGGGTCGTTCAGCAGCGTCTGCTTGTCGATGGTCAGGGGGTGATCCCGAGTGGGTTCCGGCGGGTTGGTCAACGAAACCGCGGTCATCTGATACCCGATGCTCCGGGAATCCTCCCGAACGCGTCGGATCGTGATGCTCCATTGGTAGGGATAAATCTGCCGGGCCGGCGGCGGTTGCCCGCTCCGCTTCGCCTCGACGTAGTCCTCCGCCACCAAGTCGGTCGACCAGCTCGGAAACTCCGTCACGACCCCGGTTTGCGAATCGATCACGAGTTTCGTCGAGCCCACCGCCTCGCTGCCCGTGGCTTCCTCCGGTGTCAGGATCGGCGAGCAGATCCAACCCATCTCGAACGGCACTACTTCGTAGGAGGTGTTCGGATCGATCTGAGCCAGGTAAGCCAGCGCTTGGTCCGGGGTGTCCAGTTGCGCCATGGTGGCCTCCTTGCCGTGGGGTGATCGGCCCGAAATGGTCGGGTGCGATAGCGGTGAAGTGCAGGTACGCCGACTTGTCGACGAACCGCGGCGGCGGCTGATCGAAAGTCCGGTTTTGCTGGGGATCCCACCACACGGGGCCCGAAGCATCCCGCGGGTAGACGATGACGGTGGCGTGGGCACCATCGAGTTCGGGCGTCCCGTCCGGCTTGAACAACGGCTTGCCGCTACCGTCGAACTTCTGCCAGCCGTTGACCACCAGCGCCGACGAGCCCGGACCCATTTGCTTGATGCGCTCGTGCAGCGCTGCAAACTGTTTGGGTATCGACATGCCCTGGTATTGATGCAGCCCGTCGCCCAGCCAGGCCTTCGCTCTCGCCAAACCGCCAGCCTCGCCGAGACGGTTTGCTTCGTATCGTGGTGCCGCGACCGTCGGGTGGCCGTGGAAGGACGCCAAAGCCGCTAGCGAGGTATCCAGGCAATTGTTGGCTCGCCCGGCGACACTTGGTCCGCCATCGTTGATGAGCTCACCATAGGGATGGGTGCGCGGGTCAGCCCAGGTGGCATAGCTGCCATCCTGATTAGTCAGGGCTTCCCGTACGGCGCTTTGGTGTGCTGGGTCCTCCACGGGCGCAAGTTGTTTCGGTCCGTAGACTCGGTGGTCCGCCGGATTGTCGAAACCCGCGGGGTCGAGGGGCCCGGGAGCGGGTGGTGGCGGCATGTCGTCGCCGCCGTGGTATCCGTCGGAGCCCGGCCGTCGGATCGTCGGATCGTGTGGCCCGCTCGACCGGTCCGGTCCGCCAGCGCGGGATAGGTCAGGTGCCGTCGGGCGTGCCGCGCTGTGACCGCCGTCCGGTGACATGTGTGTGACGACTGGTGACACAGTCGTCGCGTCCTCAAGGAGCGATGCCTCGGCAGTTGAGCCCGAATCATGCTTCTTGCCAGCATCTCTGGCGTGATCCGACGCGGATTCGGCTCGGCTGACCCGGTCAATGACCGGGTGATGTTCGTCGCGTCTGGCCGACAACTGCCCGTCTCGCGGTACTTGCCCATCGCGCGGCGGTGCACCATCCCGCCGTGGTTGCTGCCCGTCCCGCGGCGCCTGCGTGTCACGCACCGGTGGGGCGTCACGCGGTGGCGGTACCTCACGTGGTGGCTGGCTGTCACGCAATGGTGTTGCGCTGGTTGAGGATTGAGGATCACGCGGTAGATGGCTGTCTCGGGCCGGCACTCCTGCGTCGCGCACCGGGTGCGTTGCGGGCTCGGTGCCGGTCGAGGTGCGCAGGGTATCGGCGACATCCCTGGCGCCGGCCCCGGCCGGCGCGTCGGAGATCCGGGCGGCTGGCGCACCGGCAGGGTGCCCGGCGGAGGCGGCACCGGACTCCGCGACGCCGGCCCGCGCAACCGGGGCCGGCGGACTGCCCGATGGGGCCGAGGCATGACCGGTGGGCGCAGCGGAAGCGTGACCCGCGGGCACGGCTGGGGTACCCGCTGACGGTGATCCCGTCGACGGCGCGTCGAGCACACCGGCGTGAGCGCCCGCAGGCGTGGCGGTGTGCGGCGGGATGCCGGGATCGGTGCCGAGCAGAGCGCTGGGCGCTAACGGTGCCGCATCCTGCCCGCGCGACCCGAGATTGAAGGGAACGTCCACATTCGGCGCCGCCGGTCCGGTGAATTCCGACGCGCGCCCTGCGGGCGCCGGGGTAGTTTCAACCGGGGGCGTCGGCGAATGTTGGGTTGCGGGTTCAGGATTCACCACCGGCCCGACCGGGCGGTCCCCGGTAAGAGCGGTGATCTCCGGGGCGCCGGTGGGGTGCACGGCCGGACGCTGCAGCCCGTCGACACCACCGAAGACCAGGCCGGCGCCGGCGGCGTCGGCGAAGTTCATGTGGCCGGTCAGGGCCTGTTGAGCAGCCAGCGTCCCACCGGCGTTACCGACGAACGACGCGCCGAAGTTCTTGGCGCGGTTCGCTAATGCCGAACCCGCGTCGACATCGTGAGCGCCGCGCAGAATGGGCCCCATGACGGCGCCGGAAACAGCCCCTCCCTCAACGTCATTCCAGAACGACTCCGAGTCGAACCCGCGTCGATTGCCTTGCAGCATCTGCTGACTCTGGATGCCCGCGTTCAGCCCTGCCGAGATGCCCGCGTTGATGGCCGCGCTCATCAGGGCGCGTGTGACGATTTGGGCGATGACTCGGGCTACTGCCTCTTCGGCCACTTTGGCGACGGCAGCGCGAATGATCTGGCTGATCGCGGCCTCGGCGACCGCGACGGCTGCGGCCGCCTCGACCGGCGCGCCCCAGTTGATCCACGCCGATGCGGCAAGTGCGGCCAAAGTCGCTGCCAGCGCAACGAGATTCGCGATGAACATTTCCTTCGCGAACTCGATCTCGGTGGCGACGTTGTCGACGGCCTCGGCCAACTGGCGCAACTGCCCGGCAATCGTGTCGATCGAACCCGGACCATCGACGAAAGGTTTGAGTCGCTGGTCAAGCTTGTTGTGGATCTCCCCGGAGATGAATCCCTCCAGGGTGGTCCGCGTAGCGGCAGTCAGCCCGTCTTTGTGGCGCTCCAATTGGTCGGCATAGTCACGCCAGCGGTCGGCCTGGCGTCGACACGCGGTCTCGTCGCCCTCGGGAAACGGCTCACCGATGAGGTCACCCACCCACCGCAGCCAGCCGGGGATTTCAATGCCCACGGATCACGCGCCAAATACCGGGTGACGACTCCGAACCCAGGCGCGGCTAGCCAGCGACGCCGCCGTCCTGAGCAATGATGCTGTTGGACGCGTCGGTGAGCGCGGGCGCGACGCTTTCCACGGCCTTGGCGTAATCACCCGCGTTGGTGATCACCTGCGAACGGTCTGGATCGAACTTCGAGGCGAAGGCCGATCCGATCTTGTCGTGGGACCACGGCGAGTCGCCGGACAATTCCGCGTGCAAACCGTTGATCAACGACGTGAGCGAGCTTCCTAGTTCGTCGAACTGGCTGGCGGCCGCTCGCGCGGTGCCGTCGTCGTATTCGAATTGTTCTGCCATGCTTTCTCTCCTCACCTGCTCGACGAGCCGGCCTCGGGTTCTCTAATCGCGGATTGTGAGGCGCCAATCCTGGGGATCGTGATTGGCGAAGCCGTCGGTGGCTTGGGTGTCCAGTGCTGCTGCGGCGGCATGACGTTCCCGTGAATCAGGCGCTGACAACGGCACTTCCGGTTGCAGGTCCTTGAATTCCGCCACGTCGGTCAGCGGCGGAACCCCGAATTGAGACACCTGCTGCCACAAGCCTGCCTGGAAGGAATCAGTCCTGGCGCGCATCTTGGCCGCTGCCAACTGCGCGGCTTCCACGACCGCAGCGCCGGCTTGGGTACCCGTGGCATCGGCCAGAAGTGTGTCGTCGAATTCGACCTGCACTACGACGCCGCGTGCGTTGACCCACACATGAACCAGGTCATTCTTCGACCATGCATCCGTGGTCTCGATCGCCATTTGCTGCGCGGACCGCGCCACCGCGGAGCGGAAATCATCGAAACCAGACAGCAACTGGTCGATGTCGACGTCACCGGAGTCGCCGGACACGCCGCCAAAACCGCTCACGACTTCCCCCACTGCTGAATCTCCGTAGCTGTCCGGATAGTTTACGGCGTTACGGCCACACAAATATGCACTAGTTGCGGCTACCGCGGGGCCGGCCGCGACGACGTGGGGCCACCGGGTAGCCGCCCCGTTCGGCCAGTGCCCGCAGTCGGCGCAGGGCGAACTCGCGCGGGCGCCCCGATTCCGGGATCACGACTCCCGCCCACAGGCCCTCCACGTTCGGATCCTGGTAGGCCTCGCGTGCGCACAACGCCCGCCGGGGACACATCTGGCATAACGCCTTGGCTTCGTCGTCAGGCTCGGTAGTCGTCCACCGTTCTGGATCGACGGTGCACATCGGAACGTATTCGTCCAGCGGTCTGGACAGCGGCAATAGTGCTGCGGTCATCGCTTTCCCTCCTCGTCGGGCGCGTTTGCGCCGCCGATGCGACGACATAACCACAAAACTAGCACGTCTGCAACAGCTAAACCGTAGCTGCTACATCTTTTGCTGACTCCTTGCTATGTTCAACACATGTACTACAAGAGAGTTGTGGCGGATGTCTGGTCGGATTATTACTCTTCAAGGCGCCTTGTGGGGAGAAATCGCGGTTAGCCGGTCACCGCGTCGCGATTTTGCCCCTGCTCAGCCCAGCGTTGGGCGTCGGACGCTGGCGTGGAGTGGGAAAGATGTAGCATCGACGGACGCAGTGCGGAGGAAGGCTGTAGCGACGTGCCCGACAGTTTCGGGGTCCAAGCCGGGGGAGAAGCGCAGTGACGTCTGACCAGGCGGCGACTGGTTCGCCGCCCGCGCTAATGGTTCGACTTGGCGATGAGACTCACACTCTGGACCCGCGGGCCGGGGTTGCCATCATAGGCCGAGACGCCTCGGCGACCGTCCGGCTTGCCGATGAGCGGATCTCACGCTGGCACCTGCGCCTCGAGCCACACCTGGAAGGTTGGCACGCCATCGACACCAGCACGAACGGGATGTATGTCGACGGCGTCCGGCGCAAGTCGGTGCTGGTTTCCGACCCCACGACCGTCCATCTGGCCAACCCGGAGGGCTTGCCCGTCACATTCACGCCCAGCCACGCACGCGACACCTCCAGCGAAGCGACCGGGGTAATCGACCTACCCGAGCCCGACGAGGACGAGTGGTGGGAATCCGAAATCGACCCGGGCGTAGCGCGCGCGGGGCAGGCCGTCGCGGCGCGCCGCAACGAACTCGAGATCACGCAGCGTGGCTTGGCCAAGGACAAGATCATCAACGCCGGCACCCTGATCGCCTTCGAAAAGGGGCGCAGTTGGCCGCGGCGCGGCACCCTGGCCAAACTCGAGAAAGCGTTGCAATGGTCGCCGGGGACCATCGCCCGCATCCGCAGCGGGTCAGCCGTCGCGCCCATCACCGTCCCGGGGGCAGCCCCTCAGGTGCCCGTCGTCGACGAGGCCACCGAAGTATTGACCGACACTGTCCGGGCCCCGTTGATGGCCGAGGCCGTCGAAGTGGCTATGCATACCATCAGCGCAGCCACGGAAGATCTGCCTGAGCCCTCCGACCCGTCGTTCACACCGAGGGTCACGAAAATCCTCGCCGACCTGCGCAAGCTGGAGAACGTGGCGGCCAGCGCGGCCCGCAACGCGAAGGGAACGCCGTCGGTGGTCTTGGCTTTGAGCACCGTGCGCCGCGCCTACAACGATGTGATGAGGCAGGCCGCGCGATCGCCCAACGCAACCCTGGGTCAGCGGCTCTACGGCGCGCGGAACCGCGCCGAACTCAGCATCGAGGAGGCCGCCGCCGCCGCGGGCCTACCGCCGGCCCTGCTGGCCGACGCCGAGGCCGAACGTCCGATTCCCGACGATGTCGCCGGGGCGATTACGACGCTGATCGAACAGCTGTCGGTCAGCTAGACGTCCGGTACTCGGGCTGGCCGGCCGCGGTCTGCTGCTGCGCGGGACCGGCAGACTGGCCGACATTGGGCAGGCCCGCCGACGGCTGCGCGTTATGCATCTGTGCTGCTTGACCACCGGGCTGCGCGGACGACTGGTCGCCGACGAAATCGGCATAACTGGCCTCCGGGGGGGCCGCCACCCGCCTTGGCTCCGGTGCCGATACTTGCTGCACCTGTTGGGCTTGAGCGGCTCCGCTCTGGTATTCCGATTCGGGCGCGGCCTCGTGGTACTGACCGTAATACTGCGCGGCAACCTGCGCATACTGCTCGGCGTACGCCGCGTACCACGCCTTCTGCTCGTCGACGACAACCGGCTTTGCCCGCAGTGCCGCGATCGCAACAAGTGCTTGTAACGCGTTGACTACCACGATGACCCAGAGCGCCCAACCGGGTTGGCTACCGTCTGGGGCGGTAATGAGACTGGCGAGCGCATCAAGAAAGCCCAGCGCGGCGAGCGCGGCCACGACGATCCCTGCCGGCGGCTGCTTGGCCCAAAGCGCAAATGCCGCAAGCAAACTCGCCAGGACGGCGAACCTGACCTCCCACCCCAGCCCCGGCATGTTGAGCATCGGTCCGAAGCTGACCAGATAAGAACACAACCCCAAGAGCACGACGACCACGGTCAAGTGGCGATGCGACACACGTGGGCCATCTTCGGACTCCGCCGACCACTGCGCATAGCTGCCGTAGCCGCTGGGCTGTTCTACCGGGTAGCTGCCCGGAAAATTGGACGGGTAGGACATGATCACTCCTTTGAACCGCCCCGAACGGGGTGACCTGGTCTCACGCTAGCGCACCCCATCCCGCCAAATGAGCACCGATGAGCTCTACTTTTCAGCCGCGAAGGACGCCTTCAGATAGCGCATTTCCTCGTCCGTGGCGACCATGGTGACCACCGACGATCCGGCGCGCGTGCTTACTTTGACGGTGTCGGTGTCGACGTCGAGCAGCTCCAGCGCGACATCGGCGTTGGCGGTGGTGGGCGAGTTCGGCGGGACGACGACGATAGCGGTCACGCCGACTCGCACCGATTGCTCGGCGACGCCGTCGAACATCTCGACCGAGTAATTGCGGTCCGATCCGGCCTGCATGGACCCCCGGTTGAAATCGGTCACCCACAACAGGTCATGGTCTTCCACCTCGTCGACCATGGTGCGCCACATGTTTGGCCGGCGACTGTGGACGAGCACATGGGCCCCAAGGGCCAGGGACCGCAGCACCACCTGTTGGGCCAGGTGCAATGTGCCGGCAATCTCCACCCGGCGGATCTGCGGCCCGAACAACGACAACGCCACCGCGCGCCCGTGGTCGTCGGCACCGATGACCTGCCCACAACCAGACGCCGGCACCTCGAGGTGCTGCAAAGCCTTGTCGCCCTGGGCATCAGCGGTGGTAAACGCCCAATGGTCCACTGGTCGAGACGGAGGCGGCACGGGCAGCGTGGCGGCCAACGCGGAGTATTGCTGTCCACGCAGGTGGGTGAGACCGCGCAGATGAATCCGGGCCCGCCCATGGGTGTCGAAGCGGGCCAACCCGCGAATCTGGATCGGTCCGCGCGGACGGTCGCGGCGCAACGTCAGGCACACCGTAGTGGAGTAGCTGGGGATGGTCCACAGCAGTCCCAGTCCCGCGGTCGTCAACATGCCCGGTTTGATTGCGAAGCTGCGCAACCGGAAGCGGCCTTCGCGGCAGGTCCGCCAGGTCTCCTCGACGGTGGTGAAGTCCACCCCATCGGTCAGCTGGTTTGTTGCCTGGCCGATCTCGCTCGCTGTCAGGACCCGGGTACGCAAGCCGCCCTCGGTGAGCCGGTTGGCGACCCGGCGGGTCGCCGTGGTCGCTGCGCGCAGGATGCCGTCGCGCCCGCCGCCGCGGCGGCGCACCGCGTCCGCACACCGGGACGGGTCGAAGCGCACTGCGATCCACACGTTGCGCTGGGCGATGGCCGGCAGTGGACCCAGCACCGCGTCGTAGACCGCGGCCACCTGACTGTGGCCTTGGGAGCGCGCGCCCTGACTGACGACGTCGATCGAATCCAACGTGATGTCGAACTGCCGAAGACATTCCACCAGAGCCTGCACGGGCACGGTCTCCCCGGACACCGTCACGCCGGGCTCCATGATCGTCATCGCCTGCGGATTCTCTTCGATCTGCAGCAACGACATCAAAGTGCTTCCATCCCAACGGAAACCGATGAGTGCGCCGTCTGCCATGGGTACGTCGAAGGGGTCGGCGAACGTCTTCGTTCGGGTTCGTTTGCGGCGTTGTCTCCAAAAACCCACGCGCAGAGCGATCAGCCGCGGCAGCGTCATGCCTCGCACCGGGATCACCAAGATCAGGGCCACCGCGAGTCCCGCCGCGCTGCCCTGCCAACCGGGAAAGTCCCACAGCGGCGCGATGAGGGTGCCGACGGCGACGAGCAGTTGCAGGACCAGCAAGTCGACCAGCGGCAGCAGGCGCTGCGCGCGGATATCCATCGTCGACCGCAACGCGTTCGGCTCCGATGGTGCGCCCCGGATCGGGGACTTCGCTGGACGGCGCGGCACAGTCCGATTCCTACCACAGCCGGGACGGCAAATTCGTGCGCCTTTTGCCCGAGACGCTGTTATACGCTACCGAAGCTCGGTGCTTGCCCGACGCTGATGGGGGGTGGTGATGCCGGCGCAAGTGACCACGCGTGCGCAAGTCAATGGCTATCGGTTCTTGATCCGGCGGCTCGAACACGCACTGATTCGCGCTGATTCCCGGATGATTCACGACCCGATGCGTGGGCAGATCCGGTCGCTGTTGGTCGGCTTGGTGATAGCCGTCCTCATCACTGGGGCATGCGGCGTGCTTGCCTTCTTCAAGCCGTCGCCCAACATCGGTAACGCGCAGATCCTGCTCAGCAGCTCCAACGGCGGCCTGTACGTGCGTATCGGCGATCAGTTGCATCCGGTGCTCAATCTCACTTCTGCCCGGATGATCACCGGTAAGCCCGATACCCCCAAGGCGGTCAGCGACAAGTGGCTCAATCAGATGCCGCGCGGCCCGATGATCGGAATCATCGGCGCACCGACCAGCATTCGTGCAGGCGCCGACATGCGCACGTCGGGCTGGACAGTGTGTGACACCGTCGCGACGCCCGACGTCACCAAGAGCATCGGAGTGGCCAGCGTCCAGACCACGGTCATAGCCGGTGATTTGGTCTTGAACGACGACATCCGGGCCGCGGGTCCGGCGCAAATGCTGCTGGTGCGGTCGGGTGATTCGGTCTATCTGGTCTACGACGGAAAGCGGGCGCTGATCGATCCCGCCGACGCGGCGGTCGTGGATGCTTTGCATCTGCAGAATGCGCAGCCACGTCCGGTCTCGGCCGCACTGCTCAACGCGCTGCCACTGGTCCCTCCGATCCGTTCGGTGACCATCGATGCGGCAGGTGCCGTCAACCCGATCTTCTCGGCCTACCCCGTCGGCTCGATCGTCAAGACCGTCGACTCCCGGGGTGAACAGCTCTACGTGGTGCTGCCCAACGGGCTGCAACCGGTCTCCTCGGCCACTGCCGACATCATCCGCTACAGCAACCCCAATGACGCTGCGGCGCAAGGATCTCGCGAGGTGTCGCCCTCACTGGTCAGCCGAGTCCCCATCGTGCACAGTTTGCCGGTCGATCACTACCCGAGCGTGTCGCCACAAGTCGTCAACGCCGAGCCGGATCGGGTCGTGTGCATGGCTTGGGAACGCGGTAACAGCGCAGCACAAGCGACGATCCGATTGTTGGTGGGGCACCGCCTTCCGCTGCCTGACGGGGCGCAGCCGGTCAATCTGGCCACCGGCGACGGCAACGGGCCCGGCGTCGACTCGGTGTATCTCAAACCAGGCACCGGCGAGTATGTCCAAGCCACCGGCGGCGAAGCCGACAGCCGGGCGATGGGACAGCTGTTCTACGTATCAGATACCGGGGTGCGTTACCACATCAAGGATCTGCCCACCGCCGCAGCGCTGGGCGTCACCGGCGTGCACGATCCGCGCCTGGACGCAGACATCCCGCAATTCGCTCCGTGGCCGGTGCTGTCCTTATTGCCTGCGGGGCCGGAGCTGTCCCAGGAAGCGGCGTTGGTCGCGCACGACGGGATGGGCGCTGATCCGCGCGGATCCAAAGTGGAACCACCCAAATCCTGACCGCTGGCCTCAAAGCCGCAGCTCACGAAACACCGCGTAAAGGCGCACAATCCAGCAGCACAGCGGAAAAACCGTCACGATCGCGATGTACTCCAGGATCTCGACCTGCCGGCGCATCACCGGAGAGAACTCCAGTCGCGTGGCAATGACGCCGCATGCGATGGCCAAGAGCATCAGGACTACCAGCGCCAGCGTCGCGTAGAACTCCCAATCGTCCAGTCCCACCGCCATCTTGGCGATGGACAACACCGCGATGGCCAACCCGGCCGCGATCAAAGTGGCCGACTGCACCAGATCATGATGGCTGCGGCCGCGCAGGCACAGCACCGTGGCTACCGCGATCGCGAAAGCCGCGCCCTGCCAATAGAATCCACCGCTGACATCGAACGCCAGGAAGCAACCCACCGTTGCGGTGATCGCGGCCGCCACCAGCATGCCTGTCAGGTACTGGCTTGCCCGACGAACGCGCACGATCATGCCTTCCTCGGTAGGGATGACCTGCTTACCAACGGCGTTCACGCCCTCGACAGTGGTGCCGCCTTGGGTTTCGATGTCGTCGAGCGGTTCGCCCGCCGTCGGGACCCGGGGCACGGGCAACTTCGCCAGCAGAATCGTCACGCGCGGAGACAGATAGACGATCATCACCGACACGGTTGCCAGTACCGCTCCGACGGCGCGTTCCGGCGGATGCCACAGCAGCTCGACCGTCGCGGCGATGCCGCCGAACACCGCCAGCGCGATCACAGCCGTGTGCAAGGCTCGACCGCGGCCGGTCACCAGCAGCACGAGCAACGACGCCAAGCCCGTCAGGCCAAACGCCATCGGCAGCGACTTCGTGCCGAAAGCGTCCGGCACGACATATAGCGAGCCGCCGAAGATCAGTGGCATGGCTGTCGCGGCGACCCATTCCGAGCGGCGCGCACCCGCCGTCCGGTGCGCTATCACGCACGCGATGATCACGGCCACCACCCCGACACCGAGTACGGTTGCGGGCACGTACATCTCGGTGGCATGCCGGGGTAGCAGGAACGCGGCGCTCACGGTGGCGACCAAACCCACAATCGAACAGGTGATTTGACGTGCATCCCGCAAAGGCCAACGGTGACTGCGGGTTTCACCCGAAGCGTTTGGTTCTGAGCTGTCTGCCGAATCGATCTCCAGGTCGTCGAACAGCATCGGGCGCAGGGGCTGGTCGATCTCGCGGATGGTCAGCAGTTCCCCGTCGAAGATGCCCGCCTCGGTCAGTGACCGGGTGGGATCGATTGCTTCATCACCGAGTCGAGCCAGGGTCCATTTGCCCTCCGTGGTGTCGAACACGACTCCGTCGAGGCCCTGCTCGGCCGCCGGATGTGTCGCGAGTTGCTCGTTGGCGATGTCGATGACGTCGTCGATGAAGGCGGCGATGCTGGTGTTGGCCGGCAGACCGACGTCAAGGCGCAAGCCGCCGACGACCAACGTGACGCGGCTGAGTACGGGCTCGGCCTCGGATTCGGCGTCTAATTCCGATAGCGACGGCGGTAGAGTCAACGCTGTCGGCCTCCTGCGGGTTGTGTCATTCGCTGGTGACATTACCCAGGCATCCAGGCCCAATTAGTCGCCTGTTTGGAGTTGCGGGGAATGAGCGGTTGAGTACGCAGGGTTTTGTGCGCCGCCTGCGGGTATCGCCGCCGCGGATGCCGGGCGGTGAAGTCAACCTGCAACCGCCACCTGAGGTGCCGCGGGTGATTCCGGGCAACTTGTTGATGAAGTTGATGCCGTTCGTGATGATCGTTGCGGTCATCGGGATGATCGCCTTGATGGTGACCGTCGGAGGACGGGATCTGACGCGCAACCCGATGTTTCTGATCTTCCCGATGATGATGGTCATGTCAATGGCCGGCATGTTCATGGGCGGTGGCGGCAGGTCCGGTAAGGCGGCCGCCGAGCTCAACGAGGAACGCAAGGACTACTTCAGCTACCTGGCGAACTTGCGCGACGACGCCGACATGACCGGCGAAGGCCAGCGCACAGCGCTGGAATGGAGCCACCCCGACCCGCGGGCGCTGGCCGACGTGGTGGGCACCCGCCGGATGTGGGAAAGGCGCCCCAGCGACAACGACTTCTGTCATGTCCGGGTGGGCATCGGGACTCACCGACTGGCCACCCGCCTGTTGGCGCCCGAGACCGGGCCGCCCGAAGATCTGGAACCGGTCTCGACGGTGGCGTTGCGGCGCTTTGTCAAGACGCATTCCGTCGTACACGCCCTGCCTACCGCGGTGTCACTGCGGGCCTTTCCGGCGATCACCTTCGAGGGTGACCGCAAGTTGGCGCGCCAGTTGGTGCGGTCGATGGTGCTCGAGCTGTGCACCTTTCATGGACCCGACCATGTGCAGGTGGCGGTGGTGACCGCCAATCCCGACGGGGAGAACTGGAGCTGGGTGAAGTGGTTGCCGCAAGCCCAGCATCCCACCGCCCGCGACGGAATGGGTTCGATGCGTCTGCTGTTCCTTAGCCTGGAACTGCTGGAGCGGTCGCTGGCCACGGACCTGGGTGAGCGCGGCCGGTTCAGTCGCAACGCCGAACCGACAAAGGGTCTCAAACAGTTGGTCGTGGTGATCGACGACGGCTACATCACCGGAGTCGAGCGGCTGGTCACCGACGCCGGATTGGACAGCCTGACGCTGTTGGACCTCACCGGATCCGACGCGGCGGCGACCCGACGCGGCCTGCGGCTGGTGGTGGAAGGCGACGACGTGGGGGCGCGGACCGCCGTCGGTGTCGAGCGGTTCGCTACCCCGGACACCATCACCGTCGCCGAGGCCGAGGCGACCGCTCGCCGCATCGGCCGCTACCGCCTGGCCAGTGCCGCGCACTTCGTCAGCCTGGAAGCCGACTCACGCGCAACCGACCCGGGGTTGATGGCGTTGTTGAAAATTCCCGACGCCGCCGAGATCGTTCCCGAGCAAGTGTGGCGGAAGCGTTCGCCGCGGGAACGGTTGCGGGTGCCGATCGGGTACACGCCCAACGGTCAGCCGCTCGAGCTGGACATCAAGGAATCCGCGGAGTCCGGCATGGGTCCGCACGGCCTTTGCATCGGCGCCACCGGCTCCGGCAAGTCGGAGTTCCTGCGCACGCTGGTCCTGTCGATGGTGACGTCGCACTCGCCGGATGTGTTGAACATGGTGCTGGTCGACTTCAAAGGTGGTGCAACGTTTCTGGGACTCGAGGGAGTCCCGCACATCGCGGCGATCATCACCAACCTCGAAGACGAGCTGATTCTGGTGGACCGCATGCGCGACGCACTGGCCGGTGAGCTGAACCGGCGTCAAGAACTGCTGCGGGCGGCCGGCAATTTCCCCAACGTCAACGAGTACGAGCGCGCCCGCGCCAACGGCGCCGAACTCGACCCACTCCCGGCGTTGTTCATCATCGTCGACGAGTTCTCCGAATTACTTTCGCAGAAGCCGGATTTCGCGGAATTATTCGTGATGATCGGTCGTCTGGGCCGGTCGCTGCACGTTCACTTGCTGCTCGCGTCCCAGCGCCTGGAGGAAGGCAAGTTGCGCGGGCTGGACTCCCACCTGTCCTACCGCATTGGGCTCAAGACGTTCTCCGCCGGCGAGTCGCGCAGCGTGCTGGGCGTACCCGATGCCTACCACCTGCCCAGCGTGCCGGGTTCGGCGTTCCTCAAATGCGATGCCAGTGAACCGATCCGGTTCAACACGTCGTACGTGTCAGGGGAGTACGTGCGGCCTCGCCGGGCGGCGCAGAGCGGCAGAAACAAGCAACTCGGTGCGCTGGCCCCCAAATTGTTCACCGCCACCCCGGTGAAGAGGGACGAGGTCGCGACGGCCAAGGCCACCGAAGATGTGGTGGCACAAAGCGCTCCCTCGCCGACGAAGACGACGTTGCTCGATGTGGTGGTGTCACGTCTCCGAGGCCACGGCCGACCGGCTCACGAAGTGTGGCTGCCGCCGCTGGACAAAAGCCCGGCGATCAACCAACTGTTGCCCGATCCGACCTGGAACGCTCGGGAGAATCTGGACGGTCGATTGTTGTTGCCGATGGGTGTCGTGGACCGACCCTACGATCAGCGCCGGGACGTGCTGATGGTCGATTTGTCCGGCGCACAAGGCAATGTCGCCGTGGTCGGCGGACCGCAGTCGGGCAAATCGACGGCCCTGCGGACCCTGATCATGTCGGCGGCGGCCACGCACACCCCCGAGCAGGTGCAGTTCTTCTGTCTGGATTTCGGCGGCGGCACCCTGTCCAGCCTGGCCAACCTTCCGCACGTCGGGGGAGTGGCCGGCCGCATGGACGCCGACGCCATCCGGCGCACCGTGGCCGAAGTGTCCGGCGTCCTGCGATCCCGCGAGCTGCGGTTCCGTGATCTGGGCATCGAGTCGATGCGCGACTTCCGCCAGCGAAAGGCGCACCTGGCGACGTTGCCTCCCGAGGTCGCCGCACAGGATCCGTTGAGCCGAGACAAGTTCGGCGACGTCTTCCTGGTGATCGACGGCTGGGCTTCGATCCGCAGCGATTTCGAGGTCTTGGAGCAGACGCTGAATGCGCTTGCCATTCAAGGTCTTTCCTACGGCGTGCACTTGGTTGTATCGGCGTCGCGGTGGATGGAGATGCGCCCCGCGGTCAAGGACATGCTCGGCACCCGCATCGAGTTGAAGCTGGGTGATTCGCTCGACAGCGACGTGGGCCGCAAGTTCGCCGAGCTGGTGCCGGTCGGTCGGCCCGGGCGAGGGATGACGCATCAGCGCCTGCACTTGCTGATCGCCTTGCCGCGGTTGGATTCCAGTTCTGGCGTGGAAGATCTGCCCGAGGGCGTGGCCGCGTCGGTGGAGGCGGTGCGGGCTCATTACGGCAAACGGCAGTCCCCGCGGGTGCGGATGTTGCCGCACAGGTTGGACCGCGCCGCCGTGGTGCGCGCGGCGCGGTCGGCCGGGATGCTCAGTAAGTCACGGTTCGCAATTGGCATCAACGAAGCCGAACTGATGCCGGTGGTAATGGATTTCGACGCCCAACCGCATCTGCTGGCGATCGGTGAGGCGGAATGCGGCAAAACGGGACTGCTGCGCAATATTGCTGCCGGCTTGATGGAGAACGCGACACCCGAAGAATGCAAGATCATTCTGATCGACTTCCGTCGCTCCATGCTCGGCGTCGTGGCCAACGAATACTTAGGGGGCTATGCCACCGGATCGCAGTCGTGCACCGAGTTGATGACCGCACTGGCCGCGTCATTGCGGGATCGGTTGCCGCCCAGCGATATCACTCAGCAACAGCTCAAGGACCGGTCGTGGTGGTCGGGTCCTGACTTGTTCGTCATGATCGACGACTACGACCTGATCGCCGGCGGTTCCCTGACCCATCCGCTCGGGCCCCTGGTCGAATACCTTCCGCAGGCACGCGATATCGGCTTGCGGGTCATCGTCACCCGTCGAATCGGCGGCGCTCAGCGCGCCATGATGGACCAGTTCATGGGGCGCCTGAAAGACTTATCGTGCAATGCGCTGGTGATGAGCGGAACCAAGGACGAAGGTGCGTTCTTCGGTTATAAGGCGACCGAGATGCCCCCTGGGCGAGGGATGTTGATCTCCCGCACCGCAAAGAGCGGAGTGATCCAGCTTTCGAAGATGGCGGACCTGTGACAGGGGTCAGCGAACTTCGCCGCACGCATGTGGTGTCGCCGGCGCCCGAGCAGATTCGGGTGTCGGTGTTCGGCGGCCGGACGCAGTTGGACATCGCGCTGCCGCTGGATGTCCCGGTCTCGGGATTCATCGCGGATCTGGCCCGGCTCGTCCGCTCCCGCCACACCGGCGTTGACGACGACGCGTCGAGCAAGGACGACCGGCGCAGTTTCTGGGTGCTCAGCCGATTCGACACCGGTACTGTCCTGCGGCCGGACCAAACGCTGCGCGAGGCCGAAATAACCAGTGGCGAACTGCTGCGCCTGTCAGCTGAGCGGGCGTTGTCGCCGCCGACCCTGTACGACGACGTGGTCGACGCCGTGGGACGGCTGAACAAGGCGGCACACGCCGCCTGGGGCGCGGTCTCGGCGCGCTGGATGGCATTCGTCGCGGTCCACCTGGCCGCGCTCGCGATGGTGTACTGCGTGGTAGGCCGGGCCGAGGCTACGAACCACTGGGTGATCGTCGGGCTTGCCGGTGCGGTCGTGTTGACGCTTGTCGGCGGTGCTGCGATGGCCCACCGGTCGTATCGGCTTGACGACGTCGCCGCGTGGCTGGGATGGGCGGCGATCCCGCTTACCGCCGGGAACGCGTGCACGGTCCTCGCGGGCTACGGCGACTACGGCCTGGCCGCCGCGTGCGGTGCGGTGTTGGTGCTGTGTCTCGTCTACGACTGGGTGATCGGAACTGGACACTGGGCGTATCTAGCCAGCGCGCTGCTGTTCGGTCTGGTAGGGGTCGCGATCCTGTGCCGTGGGTTGCACCTGCGCGCCGACGTGGTATTCGTGAGCCTGGCGGTGTTCGCGACGTTGCTCTCGCTCCTGGTACCGAGACTGACCGCTCGGCTCGGGCGATTCAAGACACCGACCGTCCAGGCTGAACCCAAGCGCGACGGTTGGGATTTCGATAATCCGTTCCAGCCAACGGCGAGCAAGAAACACGAAGACCATTCGGGCGTGGCGATGCCGACCGCGGAAGCCGTTTGGGCCAAGGCGAAGTCGGCGGCCATTACGCGGGCAGCCCTGTTGTCCGGGTTGGCCGCAGCCGTGGCGGTCAGTGTCACGCTGCTCCTCGGTGGTCGCGCTCCCGTGCGGTGGCCGCTGTTCGCCCTGGCGTTGGCCTGCGCCGCCGTCTTGGCGATCCAAACCAGGAGGCTCGACACCTGGTTTGAGCGTGGCGCGGTGGCGGTGCCGGGCCTCGCGATTGTGGTGGGCACTTGCGTGCTGGCTCAGCGCGGGGTCAACCCGATGCCGGTGGCTGCCCTGGGAATCCTGCTCGCCGTCGCGATTGGCGCTGCGACGGCGGGGTTGGCTCAAGCTGGAGGTCGGGCGTCTGGGCGCCTGGCGACGCTGCTTGCCTACTGCGAGTACGTGGCCGTCGGGTCGCTGCTACCGCTGGCACTGTGGGTCCTCGGCGTGTACCAGCGACTGGGCCTGTCATGAACGGTGGCCGACGGGTTGCTGCGTTACTGGCTGCATTCCTGTTGGGGGTGATGTTCTCGCCAGCTCAAGCCGGGGCGATTGGGCCACCGGTCGTTGAACCCGGTCCTCCGCCGAACGGGCCGCTGGGCCCCATCGAGCCGACCGATCTCAAGGCGATCTGTGGTGTTCCGACCGGGGTGTTACCGCAAAGCGATTTCACTTTGCAGACGAGCGCCGAAGCGATGCTCGGTTACCCGAATGCGTGGCGGTTCTCGCGGGGAGCCGGACAAAAAGTCGCGGTCATCGACACCGGCGTCAACCGCAACCCCCGGCTTCCGGCGTTGGAAGGCGGCGGTGACTACGTGTCGAACACCGACGGTCTGCAGGACTGCGACGCCCACGGAACGTTGGTTGCCGGCATCATCGCCGGCGCGCCCAGCCAGGCCGACGGTTTCGCTGGCGTAGCGCCGGAGGCGTCCATTCTCTCGATCCGACAGAACAGCACCGTGTACGGCGTCAAAGAGGGCGGCTCGGTACAGAACAACGACCCCAATGCGACGTCGCCGGGATACGGCAACACCCTGACGCTGGCGTACGCGATCACTCGCGCGGTCGGCATGGGCGCCACCGTGATCAACCTATCCGAGGTGGCATGCAGCCCGGTCGGGGCCGGACTCGACGATGCGCAACTGGGGCGGGCGGTTCGCTACGCCTTCGAACACAACGTCGTGGTGGTGGCCGCGGCGGGAAACTTCAACAACCAGGGGCTGTGCAAGACACAGAACGCCATGCCTGACCCGAACATGCCGCTGCGAAGCGGTTGGGAGTCGGTACGGACCATCGCCAGCCCCGCCTGGTTCAACGACTACGTATTGACCGTCGGCGCGCTGACGGCCGCCGGAGAGCCCGCCGACTTCAGCCTGCACGGACCGTGGGTCGGCGTCGCCGCGCCTGGGGAGCGCATCACCTCACTCGATTCGAACGGTCCTGGCCTGATCAACGCCGTCATGAGCCAACAGGGGCTGGCGCCCATCAACGGCACCAGCTTTGCCGCCCCCTTCGTATCCGGCGTGGTGGCCCTGATCCGATCCCGATTCCCCGAGTTGACCGCCGGTCAGGTGATGGATCTGATCAAGCGGACCGCCCACACGCCGGGCGCGGGACCCAACGAAGCGACCGGATATGGCGTAATCGACCCGGTCGCCGCCCTGACCTACCGCCTACCGCCGGCCGACCAGGTGTCCAACCCCGATGCCGGAGCCCGGATCGCCGGACGTCCGCATGTCGATCCGCGCAGCCAGCGCGCCCGCATCATCGTGCTCTCGACCACCGCCGGTGCCATCGCGCTGGCGGGCGTGGCGGGGGCATTTTCGGTGGCCAGACGACGACGGGAGGCCCGTACGTCCGATGCCGCTGAGGCCGACCTGCTGCAGGATTCGACTGGAAATTAAGCGTTTGGCGCTACGTACCATTGAAGACGGCGTCAAGCGCACTCGGCGACCTGGAAGGGAGGGCGATGCCGAAGCACACACCGGCCGATGGCGAGCGTGGATCGCTGGCTCGTCCGCCCTGGTTACCCGCCGAAACGAAGCGGCGGCGGGTCCACCTTGGCCGGGGAAAGCGGCATGACGACGCGACGCCGGTTTCCCATGAGAAGCCTGATGAAGAAGTCACCGAGCCGCATCCATCCGCATCTGATGGCGGCTCTACGGAGTCCGCCGCGGCGCAGAACAGCGCGGTAGAACCGCGGGCCGAATCGCACGACACCCCGGAGTCGGCACCGGAGGTCACCGGGCAGATTCGACCCAGACGGGTAGCGGTGGGATACGACCGCGTCAAGCGTCTGCAGAACTTGGATCCGCCCGCACCGCGAGCCGCGGAGTCGCCCGGCGCGCCACCGCGCGTCCCACTGCCGTCGCGCCTTCGTGCGGCGTTTGTCGCCCCTGAGAACCGGCCGGAGGATGCCCATGCGAAGCCATCGCCGCAGCCCACTGCTCCGCCCGTGGCCACCGACCCGCATGAGATACATCCATCTGCGCCCGACCCTTCGGCTGTCCATGAAATAGCTGAGGATTCAGTGTCCGGGTCAGCGGACGACAGCGTTTCGTCATACATCGCTCACGAGCAGACGACTCATTCGGCTCCCGAGGTTGACTTGCCGCTGCCAGAGGAAGTGTCTGAAGTTGCGGCAGAGCCGGAGACGGAGGCGCCGGCGGAGGTCGAGCCACCGACCGAGGGGACGACTCAGGCGGAGTATGCTCCGCAGTCAACGCCCGAGCCCGAGTGGCGTTTTGCGGAGCTGGCGGCGGATTTCCCTGTGGCGGAACCTGCTTCGTCAGACGTTGAAGCATCGGTCGAGGCTGACTCACCGGGTGAGGTGGTGTCGGTTGAGGCGGAGTCTGGTCCGGAGTTGATGCCCGAGCCTGAGTCGCGGGTCGACCCACCGGTTACGGAACTAGCCGCCGCACAAGAGGTTTCGGCGGATGATTTGCCAGTGGACCGGGTCGAGCCCCCGGTCGAGGCGGAGCCCGGCCCCGTGTTGACGCCCGAGCCGGAGTGGCGGTTCGAGGAGGCGGAGGCCATTGCGGAGGTTGCCTCGCCGGTCGAGGCCGAGCCGAACCTCGCGTCGACGCCCGAGCCGGAGTGGCAGGTCGAGTCACCGGTTACGGAACTAGCTGCCGACCAAGAGGTTTCGGCGGATGATTTGCCAGTGGACCGGGTCGAGCCCCCGGTCGAGGTGGAGGCTGGCCCTGAATTGACGCCCGAGGCGGAGTGGCGGTTCGAGGAGGCGGAGGCCATTGCGGAGGTTGCCTCACCGGTGGAGGCCGAGCCGAGCCTCGGGTCGCTGCTCGAGCCGGAGTGGCAGGTCGACCCACCGGTTACGGAACTAGGTGCAGAAGAGCACCATTCGCCGGATGTTGAGGCGCCCGCTCAGGCGGAGTCCACGGTCGAGCCGGAATGGCGGTTCGAGGAGCCGGAGACACCCGCCGAGGTTGAGTCACCCGGTGCGGCGACGGTCGAGCCTGAGCCGCTAACCGAACCGTCGCCTCCGGGATGGTTGGCCGAGCCCGTAGAAATTCCGGAGCCGTCGCGCGAGGCGGACCCGGGATCATTAGAGCCACCCGCGCAGGACGCAGCGCTACCCGAACCCGCGCCGGCGGGCGAGCTTGACGAAATCGAGATGCGGGCTGCCGCCCTTCTCGAGCAGATGGCGGCTAGACGGGCTCGGGCATCGGCGGAACCGATGGAGCAACCGTCCGAGGTTGCGAGCAACGACAATGAGGCTGCGGCCGCGTGGACGTCGGATAGTCCTGCCGACGCTGACGAGCTGGCGAGTGAGTCCACCGAGTGGATCTCGGAGAGTCCAGCCGAAGCCGTTGAGACACCGTCGGTTCCACATTCGGAAGATCTGGAGTCACCGCCCGAGCCGGCGATTGATCAACCTGTCGAGGCGTCCTCGGAACCGGGCAAAGATCCGTCACCGCCTACGGAGGTCGAGCCCCCACGTGAGGAGCGCTCCAAGGGGGCGACCGCCCGTCGTCCAGCCCTTCCGCCCTGGCAGATGGCGGGTCCAATGGTCACCGCGCAGTTCGAGCATGTCGGTTCGGAAGAGCCGGTCGCGCCGTACGCGCCGCCACCGCCGCCCGCACCAGCACCGCCACCGCAGGAATCGCCGGCGGCGCAAGCGATGCCGCCGCACGCGCCGAATTACGGACCGCCCAGCCAACCGCCCGCCCGGCCGCGTCCGGGCGCGCTGCCGCCGTTGCCACCACCGTTGCCGCCCACTGCCTTCCCGCCTCCGCCTTGGTGGCCGGCGCCCGGTCGGCGGGTCGCGCCGCAAGCGCAGCAGCAGCCACCTGCAATGCGCACCGACCAGCAGGCGCGCCCCCACCCGACACCACCGCAGCCGCCCGCCGGCGGACCGCCCCCGACGTACCAGCCCTTCCGGGTGCCGCCGCCAATTGAGGAAGCCGAGATCGCCAATCCCGATCGGTTCGCGCCGCCGTCGGGCTGGCGTCGTGCGGTGCACAAAGCGACGTCGGGGCATGTGAACCCCGGCGCCTCGCGCAAGGAACGTCGGCAGGAACATCTGCTCGCCGAGATCCGGCAGCCGATCGTCGGTGACTTCCGTATCGCGGTGCTGTCCATCAAGGGCGGTGTCGGAAAGACAACCACCACTTTTGGTTTGGGCTCGGCCTTGGCGACCGTCCGGCACGACCGGGTGATCGCAGTCGATGCCAACCCCGACCGCGGCACGTTGGGGGAGCGGGTCGGTGACTACTCGACTCGTTCGACCGTCCGTGACCTGCTCTCAGATCCGAATATCAACCGCTACGCCGACGTCCGCAATCACACGCTGATGGCGACCAGTCGTCTGGAAGTGCTTGCCAGCGAACAGGATCCGGCTGTATCGGAGATCTTCGGCGCGGATGACTACCGGCGTACGGTGGACATCTTGCGGCATTTCTACAACATCATCCTGACCGACTGCGGCACCGGGATCATGCATTCGGCGATGTCGGCCATCCTGGATCTGGCGCACACGATCGTGCTGGTGAGTTCCCCGGCCATCGACGCCGCGCGCAGCGCCTCGGCAACGTTGGACTGGCTGATGCAGCACGGGCATTCGGGCTTGGTGCGGGAAGCGCATGTGGTGCTCAGCGCCTCTCGTCCGGGATCGGCCGCGCTCAAGCTGGACAAGGTTTACGACCACTTCCAGACTCGCTGTCGCTCAATCCATTTGATCCCTTTTGACCCTCACCTTGCCGAGGGCGCCGACGTGGATTTCGGCCGGCTCAATCCCGCGACGAGGCAGGCCTACCTGGAACTCGCCGGCTCCGTGGCGCAGAATTTCGGACGGCTGCGTCCGCGCGAACAGTCCTGAAGCAAGTTCGCCGAAAGTGCTTATCACGACGCTTTTTGGGCGCGTGGCGTCGGGATCTGCACACTCGACGCTCAATAGCGAAGGCCCGGACCCTCCGAAACCGGTGAGTCCGGGCCCCTCGCCAGTGAGATCAGAAACCGCCCGCGAGACTGGAGTCCAGTGCCTGCATTTCGTCTTGCTGGTCGCTGGCGCTTGCGCCAGTGGCCTGAATGGCGTGCAGGAAGTCCTCGAGTTTCTGGTTGATTCGGAGGTGAGCCGCCTGAAGAGCTTCGGGCGTCGCGCCTTCCCACAGATCCGAAATTCCCTGGAAGACCTTACGAACGTCTTCGGCGATCGTCTGGATGTCAGTGACGACTCGCTGAATGTGGTCCAGGCCATCGTGGTTTTCGGCGAAGTTGTACAGGATGTCGCTGCTATTAGCCATAGTCAATTCCTCCTTCTCACAGTGCCTGTTGCTCGATTTGCTTGGCCTTGTCCCGAGCCTCCGCGACGACGTGGTCCAGTTCATTGCCGACCGCGGTCAGGTCCTCATCGTGCGCCTGCATGGCCTCGCCGAAGCGCTTGGCCTGCCCCCCGTGCCACGAGCTTTCGACCATCTCTTGGGCGCGCATCCGCATGTCCTGCTGGCGGGACTTCACCTGGCGGACTTGCTCCTCGATGTTGCTCAGCGTCTGTTGTGCCTGTTCCGGTGACAGGGCAACTTGACCCATCTCCATCTCCTATCTGGTAGTTCTCCGGAATACCTTCGGAGAGTGCCTATTTGGAATGCTTAGCTGGTTCTTCAACTGTTACTTAGCGCCTCTCCCATCGTTCCGCGGATAACTCGACGAGCTGATTGACCGCTTGGCCCAGGGCATGGTCTGAGCCGGGCTTCAGCGTGGTCCACAGCTGCCCGCTGGGTGAGACACTGGGCGCGCCCACAATGCGGCCGTGCTTGGTGTAGAACACCCCGACCGCGGCGGGCTGCCGCGTGATGCGGTCCTCGTCGCTCAACAGCGCGTAGTAAACGATCTCGGCGAAGGCGACGCGGGCTGCCAGCGCCGCACCCAGCGTCATCGCTGTTCGCGGCTCGGCGCCCAAAGCCCTTATCCGATCGGCCATTTGGGCCGCATCATGGGTACCGACCAGGTAGCTGCCGACCGCTTCCAACGGCGCGGGTACTGGAGCGAACTGCACAGCTTGGGCCCGCGGCAGTTCACCGAGCAACGCACGGGTGACCGCGCTGAGATCTGCGGGGCCATCGAGCACCCGCAGCGTTATGTCATTGCCCAGTCGCCGCGCGACCACCTCGAGGTCACCGCGGCGCACGATCGTCACCCGGGCCATCCCGTCCGGCGTGACCAGCCGCATGGCCAGCTCTCGGTGCGGACGGTGCAACGCGTGCAGTAGCGGTACCAGCTCGGGTTCGATCGCGCCGTCGGTGATCAGACCTCGCGAAACCAAGCTACGGGTAGCCCGGTCAAATGCCGTCGTGAGCGCGTCGACGGTGCCGTACCGGGGTCTCACACCCAGCACCACGGGGAAGTCTTGGATGCCGACGCGCATTCCGATGATCTGAAGCTCGTCGTCGGTCAGCGTGTAATCCATTGTCAGAGCGGAGGTCACAATGACACCTCCTGGTCGGCGCCGATCACCGGCGGCGAGACCCAACGATCAGAGACCTGCTGCAAGGTGCGCTCCGGTTCTTCGGCGAAGCCGTCGACGTGCTGCGGTTCAGGTCTGGCCAGGTCGTCGAAGAGCGCTGTGTTCGGACCCCAGCTCACGTTCGACACCAGGAAAGGCGCATCGCTTTGCTGTGCGGCCGGCAACCAGGAATGGCCGGCTTCTGACAGCCCGGCACCCGCTTCACCGCCGCCCTCCAGCGTTTCGGCTTCGCGGAACGACTCGTAGGCGCGGCCGCCCTCGTCGCGCCGATGACCGGCCATCGGTGCATAACCGCCAGCGCCGCGACCGAATCCGTTGCTGCCCGAGGCGTCGCTGGCAAAGCTCACCTTCTTCAATGGCTTCGACTCACCGCTCGACTTCACCGGAGTCGCCATCATCGGCGAAAGTTGGCGCGGCGCAGCACCTCCGGCACCTCCGCCGCCACCTGAGCCGCCGCCTTTGCCGTCCTTCTCCGTTTTGAGTGCTCCACTGTTCGTCACTTGCGGGGCAACGGGCTGCTCCCAGGGTTGCGCCAGATCGGCGACAGCGTCCTCGTAGCGGTGCATTACCGCTGCGGCGTCCGTCTGCTGGGCGGAAGCGGCTTCGTCGAATTCAGCGAAGCTGCCTTGCAGGATAGCGCCGTTGTAGGCCGACAGCGATGCCATCATGTCTTGCGCCGCTTTGGCTTCGATGGCTTCAGAGACGCTGGGCATGGACAGGATGGCGACGGTGTTGGCCACGGCCGCCTCTTCGGCCTTACGCCCGTTGGCCGCGGCGCTTAGGCTGGCCGCTTGCAGCCACTTGCCGAACGTTTCGAGTTTGCGCACCACGGCTTCTGACGTGCTGCTCTGCCACGTCACGCGGAAGCGCTCGATGATCTGGTCGTAATCCTGCGAGATTTTCGCGAACTCGTTGGCGACTCGAATCCACGCCGCGCCGGCTTCGCCCACCGAAGACGGGCCCGGGCCCTCGGTCAAATCCCGCGCCAGCTGTTCGGTGCTGCGCGATTCCCACACCACATTGGTGAATCCCATGCCTTGGCCCCCCTTCTCTCAGTCCAGGCCGAAGTCGCCCCCATGCGACTGTTCGGTTCGGTGTGTCAGTCGGCGAGGTCGGCTTCCGCGATGCGTCCAGAGTGCGAACGCAACGTGGCCGACACCTCGTGAAGCTCGTTGGCGCCCAAGTCGGATGCTTTCGTGAAGGAGCCATGCACCTCGTTGAGGGTGTGGGCGACCCGTTGTGAGACCTCGTCGTGGCCCGATGCGATCACGTTGAGGTTGGGCGCCTCGGTTTCCAGCACGCGCTGCATGCGGTTGGCGAGTTCGTCGAGTTGCCTGGTGACCTCGGTGACCTCGTCGGGCCGGATTGACAGGCGGTTGTGTTCAGCCATTGCGGTGCTTCCTTCTATATCCGAAGTTTGATGTCGGGGTCGTCATCGGGGTTGGGTACGGCTTCACCGATCACCGGTGGGGTAGCGGTGCCGAGATCACCCACAATCTCGCCGCCTTGGTCGGTGGTGTGCAGGAACGACGCGGACGTGTGGCTGCCGCTGGCACCCGCTTTGCCGCCGTGCGCCCCGTAGCCGGCGGCGCCCGGAGCCATCATCCCCGCGCCGCCTATCCCGGCAGCGCCGATAGACGGTCGCGCCGCCGCGGCCCGGGCCATGGCGGCGCCGGCATTGCTCTCGTTTTGCACCATCGGCGAGGACGGTGTCGCCCGGGCCGGTGTGGTGGCACCCGGCCCGCCACCGCCGCCGTGGCCACCGCCGCTGGGATGCGCCGCGCTGACCATTCGGCCCGCATGGCCCAGCGCAGCAGCCGGCGAGCCGGCGCCGGCAGCCCCCTGCGCTGCCTGCCCCAACCCGGACGCCAAACTGGTGCCCGCTTGCATGCCCGCCTGCAGAGCTTGCGTGCCTGCCTGCACGCCCATGGTCAGCGGCATCATGCCCACCTGCAGCGCGGGGCCGATCATGCTCATCCCCACCGACATCATCGGGCCTAGCATTCCCATGGCCATCTGGGGGCCCTGGGTGATCGCGACCGGCGCGCCGGTCGCGGTGGTGGTGGCCGCCTGACTGGTCAGGGTGCTCTCCAGTTCGGTGATGCATTCGGTGGCCAGGGCGCTGGCTCGGGACGCAGATTCGACCATGTTGGCTGCGGTCCAGGGCAGCCCCGCCGCCAGCGCCTCGAGTTCGTGTTGGCACTGCGTGAGGATTTCGAGCAGCCGTGCCTGACCCTGCGCGACGTTGGCTGCCGCCGCGGTGTATTCACCGCCCAAGGCCGTACCTTGCGCGCCGACGGCGGCGCCATTTGCCAGCGTCTCTCCGGTCTTGGCGGCGGCCGCACCGGCACCGGCACCGGCCCAACCCTGGCCGCCCATGCCGCCCATCATCTGGCCGAGTGCTTGTTGCAGCCCACCCGCCGCAGACTGAAACGCCTGGGAGACGCCGTCGAACATCTGCGTCGGATTCATCCCCTGGAAGAGGCCGGGTCCCAGCGTGCCGAGCATGTCGGTGACCGGTTTGAGCAACCCGCTGGCGAAGTTGCTGCCCATCCCGCCCGGCGCCCCGGTTAGCTGGGCCGGGATATCTTCGCCGGGGAGCCCGGGTAGCGCCAACTCTGGGCCCCCGGAGGGCAACTGCCCGAGATTGAACTGGTTCAGGATGTCCTGCACCGGCCGATTGAGCCAGGCTTGCAGGTCATTCTCGATCTGATTGACGACCGGCTGGTGATCGAAGTCGGGAAATGGATCGACCTGGCCGGGTAACCCCGCCTGCGGGGCAGGGTCGGCGGTGCCCATCTTGTGGTCCTAGACGTCAGTCGCGGAATCCGCGGCGAGGTAGGCGGCTTGCGAGATGTGCGTCGCGCCACCCAGCAACGCATGATTGGTCGCGGTGAGCATCCCGCTGGTGACGTTGTTGGCCGTGGATTCGTACATCGCCGGGATCATGTTCGCTACGGCGATCGGACCCAGGGCCATCGAGAATGAACTCAGCTGGGCCGGAGTCACCGCGCTGAAAGCACTGGTGATCGCGGTGGACGCGGCCTCTTGTGCGGCCGTGAGTCCCTGCATGAACTCGGGTTGCATTTCGAAAGTCATGTTCGGCTTCTTCCCCCAAATATCCCGCTGACCTGTAGCTAACGCTGATCGTTCAACCTTAAGCGCCGCCCTCGGCTAAAAACTGCACGAATTTAAGCAGACCGTTGCCAAACGCGCGATTCACCTCGGAGCCGGCAGTAGGCCCAATTCCGTGGGGCGGCTACTCCGGGTGGACTGTGGTGCCGTCTGACCGGGTCAGCGGAGCCTTCTGCAGTTCGTCCATTCGGGTAGTGAATTCCTGGAGCAGGAAGCTGTACCGTTCCGCGGCTACGCGCGCCGCGGCGTGGGCGGTGTCGACGATCAGCTGCGCCAAGGCGTCGGGGTCCAGACTGCTGGCAGGAGGGCCCAGCCATAATCCGGTCAGCTGGCCCAGCCCGTCGACTTCGGCGCTGACCGCCCGGTCGCGGCTGGTCACCCGCGCTGTAATCGATTTCGACTGCTCGGTCATCGACTGCAGCAGGTCACGCTGCTTGATCGCCCGTGCGATCACCGACTGCGCCAAGCTCGTCACAGCGACCTCATCCATGTGGCCGGAGGTTCGTCGTCGTCGTCTTCACCGAATAACTCTGCTTCGGCCGTGGCGAGGTCCTCGTCGGTGGGCAGGCCGAGCTCCCGGATCACCGAGGGCGCTATGCCCTTGTCCACCAGACCCTTTCGATAAGCGACCTGCGCGCGCAGCGCCGACAACCTACATAGCGCGAGGATCTCGGCGGCCAGCTCGTGCGGGGGCCTGGCCAATTCACTCCGGTCGATCCGCAGCGCTGTCGGCAGCCCGCGCTCGGTGGTGACGACGGCGATGGTCCCGGTGCGGGACCGAACGGGTTGCTGTGGTGGCATCCGGCCTCACCTCCCCGGCTTCGACCCACTGCGTAGACGACTGCTTAGACATTAGTGCCAAGCCGCGGGGAAATTCGGCGAGGAAATGCGACTCGGCAGATCGGTACAATACGTTCTACCGCCAGGACGTGGGGGAAGGACGCTACGTGCTCGCTTCGCGGGACTCGGGTGCGGATTCATCGTGGCACGAGCGTCGCCGACGCACGTGAAGTGGGCACGAAAGTAAGGACACCGATTCGATGAGCGGCACCAGGGATGCGCAGCGGGTGTTCGACGCCGGCGTGTTGTCACTGGGGATCCCCATCGACGGGCTGGAAACCGATCGCGACGTGCAATACGCGGCGCTGGCCTTCAAACGCGCGACTGAGCACGACCCCCAGATGAGTGACGCGTGGCTGGGACGCGCGGCGGCCGGTGACACCAGCAGCGAGGTGATCTACCACCTGTGGCGTACCAGCAAGGAGAACCTGAACCGCGAACAGCGCCGGCTGGGACTGCCCCGGCACGCCCTGAGCGGCCGGTTCCAGACCGGCTTGTACCTCGACTACACATTGAGCACCCTTACCGAGGTATGGCTGGCGTACGCGGCCAGCTTGATCGAGGGCAAGGACTACGACGAGGCCGAGCGGGTCCTCGACGAACTCGACATCATGCGACGGTCCATGCCCGATGGCGATTCGGGTGCAAACGAGATCTGCGCGTACGTCCGGGCGGTGCTGCACTTCACCACCCAGCGCTGGCCCGATGTGCTGACCGCGCTGGCCGATTCGGCGTCCTTCACCGACGAATACATCGCTGCCGGGGCCCATCTCATGGTGGGTTCGGCGTGCGCGCAGATGGGGTTGTTCGGTGAAGGCATTCGCCGGCTCGATCAAGCGATCGAGGGACCGATTCCAGCGGCACGCCGGGCAGCGGAATTCTGCAAGGGCCTGACGCTGCGGGAGATGGGCAAAGAACCCGAGGCGCGAATCATCTTCGAGCGGATCTACAGCGAAGAGCCTGGCTTCGAAGCGAATGCCGCAGCGCTGCACGACCCCAAATACCGGCTCATCATCAGCAGCAAGGAAGTCATCGAATCCCGCACCAACAAGTGGGATCCCAGCACGGCCCGCAATGCCCAGGACATGGACGCCGAGAGCCTGACCGAGCGGGGCAACGAGTATCTGCGCGCCGCGCAGGTGGAACTGGACCGCCAGATCGGTCTGTCCGACGTCAAGCTTCAGGTGGCCAAGCTCAGGTCGGCGGCGATGCTGGCCAAAGTTCGAGAAGGCAAGGGCCTCAACACCGCATCACGCAGCCTGCACTTGGCGTTCACCGGCCCGCCCGGAACGGGTAAGACCACCATCGCCCGCGTCGTTGCGCAGGTCTACTGCGGGCTGGGGCTTCTGAAAACGCCTGCGGTCATCGAGGCCAAGCGAAGCGACTTCGTCGGCGAACATCTCGGCAGCACCGCGATCAAGACGTCGGCTCTCATCGATTCGGCGATGGACGGGGTGTTGTTCATCGACGAGGCCTACACGCTGATTCAAAGCGGATTGTCCGGTGGAGATGCGTTCGGCCGCGAGGCCGTCGACACCCTACTGGCCCGGATGGAGAACGACCGCGACCGGCTGGTGGTGATCATCGCCGGATATGACGCGGAGATCGACCGCTTCTTGGCCGCCAACGAAGGAATCGCCTCCCGCTTCACCAAGCGGATTCGGTTCGGGTCCTATAACCCGGCCGAACTGGGGGATATCGGTCGGTTGATCGCCAAGATGCGGGACTCCGAGCTGTCCGACGAGGCCTGTGACGAACTCATCTCGGCGTGCACCACCCTGTACGAGGGGCAGTCGGTCGACGAATCGGGCACCCTGCGCCGCGACATCGACCTGGTGGGCAACGGACGGTTCGTGCGGAACGTCATCGAAGCTGCCGAGGAAGAACGCGAGTATCGGCTAAGCGAGCGCCTGGACGTGAGCGTCGAAGACCTCGACGAAACAGAGTTGATGCGTATCGAGGCCAGCGACATGCGCGCCGCCCTGGAAAGCGTGCTGGGGATGTCCACCCGCCAGCTGACTTCGAGAACGCGATAGTGAGCGACGCCGACGCGCCCAAGCCTGCTTCGGGCTTCAAACGCAGCAGCGATGCGGACACGAATCCGATTCCGGTGGCGCAGATTCAGGCCAAGCTGGCGCAGGAGGAAAAGCAGGCTCAGGAGCCCGAGGCAGCGCAGGAACCCCCGGCCGCGCCTGGTGCCGATCAGCCGCCGGCTCAGCCGGCGCATCCGGGTCCGATGGCAGCCGGTACTCGAGTCATGGACCTGCCGCCTGTGCCTACCGCGAATCCCATTGCGACAGCTCAAATCCCCGCCTCCCAGGCGGCCCCGCCTCAACCCCAGCCTCAGCCGGTGCGTCCGGGCCCCATGACCGAAGGCACCGCCGTGGTGCCGATCCCGCCTGTGCCCGAGCGTCCGGCGGCCCCGCCGCCTCCCACGCCTGCACCGCCGGCCGCCCATTGGCAACCACCGCCGGCGCCACCCACCCGACCGGACCCCCGGCTGCTGCCGCCGGGGCCAATATCTGCGCCCGTGGCAACTCCATTCACCAACGCGGCCCCGAGTGCCCCACCTCCGTATCCGGGTGTCCACGAGCCCCGGATGCCGTCGCATACCGACCTGGGGTTGGTGCGCCGCGCCAGGCCCCTGCCGCAAAGCGGATGGCGCAAGGTCGTACACCGTGTCACCGGGTTGACTCCCAAGGAATCCGAACAGGAGAACACCCGGCAAAGGCTGGTGGCCCGGGTAAGCCAACCGGTCCGCGGTGACTACAGCATCGCCGTGTTGTCGATGAAAGGTGGAGTCGGCAAGACCACGACGACCGTGGGACTGGGCTCCACGTTCGCGGCCATCCGCGGTGACCGTGTGATCGCCGTTGACGCCAACCCCGACTTCGGCACGCTGGCGCAACGCGGGCCCGACCAGAGCCGCTCCACGGTGCGCGATTTGTTGTTGGACGACAACATCTTTCGCTACTCCGATATCCGCCGGCACACTTCGCAGAGCACGAGTCGCCTGGAAATCCTGGCGTCGGAACGTGATCCGGCCACCTCGGAGGCTTTCTCCGACGCCGACTACCGCGTCGTGATCCGGCTGCTGCAGCGGTTCTACAACCTCATCCTCACCGACTGCGGGACCGGACTGGTGCACTCGGCCATGGAAAGTGTGCTGGACGAGGCGGATGCCATTGTGCTGGTCGCATCACCGGCCATCGACGCCGCCCGCAGCGCATTCGCAACGCTGGACTGGCTCGAGCACCATGGCCGCGCGCATCTGGTGCCCAACGCGACGGTGGTCATCAGCGCCGCCCGGCCGGGTAAGGCGTCGGTGGATATGGACAAGTTGGCCGCGCAGTTCCTCACCCGCATCCGCGCCGTGCACGTCATCCCCTTCGACGATCACCTGGCTCAGGGGTCGGAGATCGTCATGGACTTGATGGCCAGCCGAACTCGCCAAGCGTTCCTCGAGCTGGCCGCCTCGATCGCCGACGGATTCGCGCACACCAAACGAGGCGACCGGGCACCCCGCGGCTAGGACGCCTCCGGCGCGGTACCGGTTGTGCATCGGCGGCTTCCAGTGTGCCGCCGCGGCGGCGTCATCGCCGAAATCTCGCCCTGACCGCTCGGTCGGAACCCTCGGTGCCCACTCGGGACACCACTACCACTTCACCCGCCGCGGGCGGCGATCATGGCCGAGCGATTGACCTTGGTGGCCGCGGTGCGTGGAATCTGATCGACGAATTCCACTGTCTTGGGCACCTTGTACGGCGCCAAGCGACCCTTGGCGTACTCGATCACCTGTTGCTCGGTCAGCGGCGCGCAAGCTTGCACCACTGCGTGCACGCGCCGGCCCCAATGCGGATCCGACAATCCGATGACCACCACGTCGGCGATGTCAGGATGACCGGCCAGCGCTGATTCGACTTCTGCGGGAAAGACATTCGCACCGCCGGAGACGATCATGTCCGCGCGGCGGTCGGTGATGTAGAGGTAGCCGTCGGCGTCTAGGTGGCCGATGTCACCGGCGGAGCGGAAGCCGTCTTCGGTTTCCGGTAGCGGTGGGGCGCCGCCCAGATAGCGGTAACCGGCGCTCATCGGCGCGCGCAAGTAGACGTCGCCCTCCTCGCCGGGGCCCAGCGGACGTTTGTCGGCGCCCAGGATGCGGATTTCGGTGTCTCGGAAGCCCCGGCCCACGCTGCCGGGATGGGTCAACCATTCATCCCCGCGCAGGGCGGTCAGGCCGAGGTTTTCCGTCATGCCGTAGGCCGTCACGATCTGTTGCGGGCTGAGCAGTTCGAACCAGGTCTGCAGCAGCGTCGGCGGCATGACCGCGGCGCCCTGCAGGATGAACACGATGCTGGACAGGTCGCGCTGGCGGATGTCAGGTAGGGCGGCGATGCGCTTGAGCATTGTGGGTGTAGCCGTGAAATTGGTGATCCGATACCGCTCAATGGTGTCGACCACCAGAGCCGCATCGAACTTCTCGAGCACCACGAGGTGGTCACCGCCCAGCATGAAGGGCAGGGTGGCAAATCCGTTGGTGTGGTACATCGGCGCGGGCACCAGAATGGTCTGCGGCTGGGGCACCGGCGTCCAGTTGGCCAAGAAGGGCTCGCCGTGCTGAGGCGTCCACAGCGACGGCGCCAGGTTGAGGATCACCTTGGGCACACCGGTCGATCCGCTGCTGCAGATCCCGTTGGCCATCGGGGATACCGCTGGGGGAAGCGGACTTTCGGACTCGCCGCGCGCACGTGCATCCAGCTCCCACCGACGCTCCTCGTCGACGACCACCACGGGGTTGATCACCGCACGCACCCGGTCGCGTTCCCATTCCGGTAGATCCCAGTGCATTGGGACCGGAATCGCGCCAATCTTCCAGCAGCCCAACGCCGTCAGCACCAGGTGCTCCGAGTTCGGAATCGCGATGGCGACCAGCGATCCGGTCTCGGCGCCGTTGGCAGCTAGCGCCCTGCCCCATTGATTGGCGCGCGCGTCGAGTTCACCGAAGGTCAGAGTGTGGTCGGTGCCGTCGAGGGCGACCGTGGTCAATCCCGGCTGGTCGCTTCGTTGCTCGGCGAGCTCTTGGAGCTTGAGACCAAACGGAATCCCCTCGTCGAGCGGATTGGCCGCTACCCCGGTCGCGACGGGATTGGTGGTCATGCCGGTATGGGTCCATTGAACAGCGTCTCGAGCTGGCCGTCGCGCACATCGCTGATCAAGCGCAGGCTCAGCGCCTCGGCGCTCAGCGGCAATCTGATGAGCGGTTGGGTGTGCCGGTCCAGGACGCTCACATCGGATTCGTCACAGAAACCCAACGCGCCGAGCAGCTGATGTGCGGTGCGCAGCACCTGCCGCGCGGTGTCGGCGGCTTTGAGTCGCAATACCAGCGCATCTGCTGAATAGGCAGATTTGGGAACGACGTTGGTGCGCGACAGGGTGAACTTCGCGAGTTCCTCTAAACCCCGTACCGCGACGGACGCATCGGCGACGGCGAACCGGACGGCCTGGAAGTCCGCCAGCGGCTTGCCGAACTGTATCCGGGCGAGCACGTGCTCGGTCACGATGTGCAGTGACTGCCGCACTGCCCCCAGAATCCGCCATGATCCCAGCACGAGATGAAGACTAACGTCGGCGGCCGCGACCGCGCCGTGCGGCCCGCTCAACGTGGCCGGAACCAGAAACGGTCCCAATTTCGCGGCGGTCCGCGCCGCCGGTTGGGCGTCGTAGCGGTTGCCGTCGAGATCGGCGGCGAGCCAACGACCGGGCAGGTCGCCGTGGTCGATTCGCGGTGCCTGCGGATCCACCAGAGCCAGCCGCGCACCGTCGACGGCCAGCAATTCCTCGACCAGGGGATAGGGAAGCGCCGCGGCGCCGGCTGCTCGACACAGCACCGCCGCAGCGAGCAGGTCGTCGGGCTCCTCGCGGACGTCGAGCTCGAGGGCGCCGAGGTCACGCAGGGCATCATTGGCTGCCTGCCGCACGCCGTCGTCGGTCTCCGCGCGCAGCGCCGCGGCCGGTCCGCCCAGCCGCTGCAGCCGCTTGGCGGCGACGGCGGCGAAGTCGATGATGTCTTGCGGTAGTTCGGTATTCACCGGTGCTCTCCCAAGACTTCGCGTGCCACCAACATGCGTTGCACTTCAATGGTGCCCGAGGCGACGGTCGCGGCCTGGGCGTACCGCCAATGGTCTTCGATGGCGCCATGCAGCGACGCCGAGGTGCCGCTGTCCAAGGCCCGGGGGCCCAGCACGTCGAACAGCAACTCCGCGACCTGCTGGTCGCAGGTCGTCGTGGCGATGCGCGCGGCACTGGCCGCCGCACCCGCCGAACTGTCGTCCTGCAGCGACACGGCGCGATAAGCCATCAGTCGGGCTACCCGCAAGTCGACCAATGCCCGAACCCAACGGGCACGGATCGATTCGGGCAGCGCGTCCCAGTCGTCACCGAGTTCGGTACGCATGCGGTGCAGTAAAGATTCACACCGGGCATAACGGGCAATGCCGACGCGTTCGAACGCCAACGCCTCGCGCATCACGCGCCAGCCGTCACCGAGTTCGCCCAGGACGTCCTCCGGGTACGCCGGCACGTCATCAAGAAACATCTCGTTGAGGTGATGAGGCCCGAGCATGGAAGGTATGGGCCGCACGGTGAAGCCGGGACGGTCCATCGGGATCAGAAACAGGCTGAGTCGCTTCGGTTTTGGCGCATCCGGGTGCGTGCACGCGGCCAGCACACACCACGACGCCATCCGCGCGTAGGACGTCCACACCTTCTGACCGGTGATGCGCCAACCATCGCCGTCGGGGACAGCGCGGGTGCGCAACGAGCCCAGATCCGTTCCTGCCTCCGGTTCGGAGAACCCTTGGCACCACACCACTTCACCGGCGGCGATGGCCGACAGGTGCTTGGCCTTCTGTTCGGTTGTTCCGTAGCGCATCAAGGCCGGACCCACCCAGTTGATGCCCATGTACTGCGGACCACGCGGCTCGTGGTGCGCCCACATCTCTTCCCGCAGCACGGTCTGCTGCCATACCGAACCGCCGCCGCCGCCGTGCTCTTTGGGCCACGCCAGGGCCAGCAAGCCCTCGCTCGCCAGTAGCTTGCAGAACGATTCGGTGGTGGCCAGGTCTTGCGGATCGTCGGTGCAGGCACCGAGGAAGTCGGCGGGAATGTTCGCCGATATCAATTCGCGCAAGTGAGTTCGCAGTTCACCGGCGTCATCGCCGAGGTCGTAATCCATCGTCATCCCTTCGGCAGCCCGAGCAGTCGCTCGCCGATGATGTTGCGCTGGACCTCCGACGTTCCGCCGTAGATCGTTGCGGCCAGTGCATCTTGACGTTCGAACAGCAAGTCTGGATCGCTGGTGGAAGCGGGCCCCGCCGCGGCCGCGCTGAGTTCCCAAACCCGCTGCAGGGTAAGCGAACCCAGGAGTTTGAGAATGTCGGCCTCGGGGTTGCGACGTCCGGCCAGCTCGTTGCCCAAGGCGCGATAACCGGTGGCTCGTAGCGCTTCGGCGTCGGCGATCAGCGAACCCAGTTCGGTGTAGATGTCTTCGTCGGGCGTGCCCTGGATCGAGTCCAGTCCGCGTTTTATCTCGACCCAGTTCATGATCCAAATCATTTGACGCTCATGGTGCAACGACGACAACGCGACGTTCCAGCCGCCGTGGCAGGGCCCCAGGAGGTTTTCCACAGGCACCTCGACATCGTCCAGAAACACTTCGCAGAAGGTCTCGTCGGAAATGGACGCCATCCGGATGGGTTCGATCTTCACACCCGGCGAATGCAGATCCAGGATGAGGCAGGAGATGCCGCGATGTTTCGGAGCATCGGGGTCGGTGCGGGCATACAAGGTGCACCAACGGGATTCGTGAGCCTGGGTGGTCCAGATCTTGTGCCCGTTGACGCGGAACACGTCACCGTCGCGATCGGCGCGGGTGCGCAAGCCGGCGAAGTCCGAACCCGCTTCCGGCTCGGACATACCCAGCGCCCACCATTCATCGCCGCGCAACAACGGCACCAGCAGGCGATCGATCTGAGTGGGTGTGCCGAACTGGCGGATGCCTGGCGCCGCGACATTAGGGCCGGCGATGTTCGGCAGTTTGGGCGCGGAGCGCAGCGCCGCCTCGATGCGAATCTCCATTGCGTCACGCAAGCCCAGCGATCGACCGCCGTGTTCGCGTGACCACGTCGGTTGCAGCCAGCCCGATTCGAAGGCCGCCCGCTGATAGTCGCGCCGCAGGCCGATATCCCACCGGTAGCGGCGGTACTCCGCGTAGTAGTCGCGCGGCAGAAACTCCGCCAGCCATGCCGTGAATTCCTCGACCACCGCGCTCATGTCGCGGCTCCAGCGAACCGGCGGCCCACTTCGTGGTACAGCGCCCGGCTGTCGCCCAGCAGGGCGGCTCCTTGCCACGCGTGCCGCATGTAGAGATGCGCGTCGTGTTCCCAAGTCTGGCCGAGCGCCCCGTGCACTTGGACGGCCGTGCGTGCACAGTTCACCGCGGCTTCGCCGGCGGCGGCCTTCGCCAGGGCGGCCGCCGTCCAGTCGTACGCGTCCGCGGCGGCGTAGGTGAGGCTGCGGGCCCGTTCCACGCTGACGTAGTTGTCGGCCAGCGCATGCTTGATGCCTTGAAACGCGCCGATCGGCGTGCCGAACTGACGGCGGGTCTTCGCGTGCTCGACCGCGCGGTGCAGGGCGGCGCTGGCGACCCCGACCAAGTCGGCGGCGGCGGCCACCAGCGGTGCGGTCAACGCCGCCTCGATGCTTTCGACGGGAGCGCTGGCGACGGGTTCGGTGTCCATGTCGACGGGGGCTCCCGGTCGGGCCGGGTCTGCAGATTCACCGGCACGCACGGTGACGCCGTCGCCGCCGCGTGCCACCGCGACGACCAACCCGTCCGGTGAAGTGGCCAGCGTGACAAAAAGTTCGGCACGACCCGCGTTGGGCACCGCGACGGCATGTCCGCTCAAGCGTCCGCCGCGCAGGGTCATCGGGGCCCCGGGAAGCCGCTGGCCAGGAGAATGGGCGACCAGGGTGGCCACCGCGCCACCGGCGATCTCCGCCAGAACGTCATGGCAGGCCGAACCGCAATATCGCAGCACGCCGGCGGCCAGTCCGATGCTGCTCAACAACGGAACCGGCGCGATGGCAGCACCGCATTCCTCGAGCACGATGACCAATTCGACCGGCCCGTACTCGCCCGCCTCGTCCGGCGCCGCCAGTTCCGTCCACCCGAGGTCCACGATTGTCTTCCACAGGGTCCGCCACCGCTCTGGATCGGACATGGCCTGGCGCGCGGCATCGGGCGGACACTCGGCACGCAGGATGTCGCGCACGGTGTCGCGCAGCGCGAGCTGCTCCGAAGTCAGAACGACATCCATAAGACCCCTAACATAATAAAAATAGTAAACTAGCGACGCGGGTGCAATCTCAAGACGCATGGGTGGTGGGAATGGTCGAGTGGTATCTGTTCCTGCCCCAACTACGGCTGCCGGTAGCCGACCTGGTCGAGCGCGCCTGTCATGCCGAGGCCAGCGGCTTCGACGGTGTCGCGTTCATCGATCACCTGGAAGCGCCCGGGCAACCGAAGGAAAACATCTGGGAGGCAATGGCCATCGCGACGTGGGTGGCGGCCAAAACGGAGCGATTGAAGATCGGCCATCTGGTGCTCTGCGATGCGTTTCGCCATCCCGCGGTGCTGGCCAAGCAAGCCGTCACCCTGTCCGAAGCGTCGGGCGGCAGGTTCGAGTTAGGGCTCGGGTCGGGGTCGTGGCCGGCCGAGTTCGCCAGATTCGACATCGGTCAGCAGGACGCGGCCGCCCGGGTCGAGCAACTGGAGCGCCACCTGGCCCTGATCACCGAATACTGGTCTGACGGCGAGCAGGGGCAGCGCCCGCAGCCAACGCATCCGATCCCGCTGATCCTCGGGGGCAGCGGGCGTCGGATGATGGAACTGGTTGCCAGATATGCCGATTGGTGGAACCTGCAGGCCAACCATCTGGACCGGCTGCCTCGCCTGGCGCCCGCAACGGGAAAAGCGCGAATCTCCGTGCAGCAGATGGTGGGGTTCGTCCGATCGGGCGATGACCCCGCGGCCGTGCGGGAACTCAGCACCAGGCGATTCGGTTACCTGGGAGCGGGACTGGTCTGTGGGGACGCCGGCGAGTTGATCGAGCACTTCGGCGGTCTCGCCGCGCTCGGGGTGCAGCGGTTCTATGTGTGGTTCTCCGACTTCGCAGCGCCGCAGTCCCTGGTCCAATTCGGTGAGGCGGTGATCAAGGCGTTCCCTGCCGCGCCGCGCGTCGGCGAACCTCGGTAGGCACCACCGGCGGACGAGCGAAGGGGCCTCGTTCGACGGCGCTCAGCCGGATCTCGGGCAGGTCGACCGACGGGTCCACGGTATCCAGCCACGCGACCGCCTCGGCGACATCAGCCACCCTGATCGCGTACATCTCGAAGGGAACGTCTTGCAGCATCTCGGTTTCCACCGGGCCCGGGGTGACGAGGTGCACGCTGATCCCGTCGCGGTCGACTTCAAGCGCCAAGGCGCGGGCGAACGCGTTCATCCCGGCTTTGGACGCGGAGTAGGCGGTGCGTGCCATCATCGGCTCGTGCGCCGCCGAGGAGGAGATGAACACCAGCCGTGAACCCGGCTGCATGCGGGGCAGGACAGCCGATGTCACCACGAAGCAGGAATCGAGGTTCGCCGAGATGATTGCCCGCCACTGTTCGAAGGTCTGCTTGCGCGCATAAGTTCCGCCGAGGGTGCCCGCCGCGTGGACCACCAGGTCGATCTTGTCGAGCGTGCCGATGGCAGTGGCGAATTCACTCGGTTCGGAGGCGTCGGCAACAAGGTAACGGGCGCCGATCTGTGCAGCACACTCCCGCAATGGGGCTTCGCGTCGTGCCACCAGGACGACGTCGTAACCGAGCTCACTGAGCTTGGCGCCGCACGCTTTTCCGATCCCACCGCTGCCGCCGGTGACCAGAGCCGTTCTCGCCGTTGTCAAAGATAGCCCTACGTGCGGCGAATGTCGCGGGTGCGGGACAGGGCTTGGGGGGACAGCGCATAGATGCGTTGCTCGGCCCGGCCGGACAGCACATAGGTCTGGGTGTCGGCGAGGTGGCGGCCGGCTATGCGCCGGGCCCGGTCGACGTCGCCTTCGGCGATCGTCTCGGCCAGCTTGACGTGCGTGTTGAGCACCGCCCGGCGCTTGGCCAGGGACGGGTAGGTGCCGCGCGCCGAGCTTTCGTCGGCCCATCGCTGCTCGTGGCTGGTCCACAAGGTTTCCAGGCTGCCGACCACCGCGATGATTGTGTGGTTTCCGCAGCCGCGGACGATGAGATCGTGGAATTGACGGCCGATTTCGGTGAAGGAGGCACCGTCGTCGAGGTTCTCCGCCATGGCGTCGTTGACCTGTTTGAGTTCTGGCACCAGGGTGTCGGCGCGGTCGGGCCGTTGCGCCGCCAGGGCGGCGCAGGCCGGCTCGAGCTCCTGCAACGCCGCGCCCAGGTCGCTGACGGCGACGGACTCGCTTTGCAGCAGCAGGCCGAGCATGTAAGCGGCGCTGGTTTTGGCGGGCGCGTGCACGACCGCGCCGCCGCGGTTGCCGCGCCGGACCGAAACCAGACCCTCGGTCTCCAAAATGCGCAGCGCTTCCCGAAGCGACACCAGGCTGACCTTGAACTGTTCGACCAGCACCTCCTGGCGGGGCAGCAGATCGCCGTCGGCCAACTCGCCGTCGATGATCTGGCGACGCAGCTCATCGGCTACGATCTCAGCAATCCTCGGCGCCGACAGGCGGCGGCGGGCGTCGGGTCCAAGTCCCAGGGCTGTCATCCGATCCTCGCAAGCTACGGCAGTAGGCAGAGCGCACGGTCGCAGGCCCGCGAACTCGTCTGGCTTAGCTATTTTAGCAGTAATGGTATAAATAGCCGCGTGAGTCACGGGCCAGACGGCCGGCCAGCACCCCTCGACGAATTGCGCGTCGTCGAGATCAGTGACCGCATCGCCGGAAGTTACTGCGGCAAGCTGCTCGTCGACGCCGGCGCGCAGGTGCGCAAAATCGAACCCCCGCACGGTGATCCGCTGCGCAGTTACTCCGCCACCTGTTCGCCGATACCGGACGGAACCAACGCCCCGCTGTTCGACTACCTCAACGCCGGCAAGACCTGCCTTGCCGTGACGCCACATTCGGATCAGTACCGCGCCGAACTCGCGGCGGCCGACGTCGTCGTGGTGACCGCTGGGCGATCTCAGGCGCCGGCTCTGGGCATTGATCCACGCCAGCTGCTGACCGACTCACGGCACGCCGTCGTGGTCACCATCTCCGATTTCGGCTGGACCGGGCCGTTCGCCGACCGGGCCGCCACCGAGTTCACTTTGCAGGCGTGGGCGGGATCACCGGGATTCCGCGGTGACCCGGCGGGGCCACCGATCGCCATCGGCGGCGACCTGGGTGAGTACATGGGTGGTGTGTTCGCTGCCTTCGGAGCGCTGGCGGTGCGCCGCCGCGTCGCGCGCGGCGGTCCCGGTGAACATCTCGACTTGTCCATGCTCGAGGCCATCACGTTGATGCAAAGCAGCGAATGGCTGCATTCCGCGCTGCTGCAAGTGCCGCCGGTGCGGCGCACCTTGGAAGTACCCTCGATAGAACCGGCCAAGGACGGCTATGTCGGCATCACGATGGTCACCGGCCAACAATGGCTGGATTTCCTGGCGATGGTGGAATGCCCTGAGCTGGAAGATATTCCGCAACTACGCTTTCAAATCGGTCGCTGGGACTATCGCGATCTCATCCGCGAATCGATCGGCCCGTGGCTGGCCGAACGGACGGTCGAGGAGATCGTCGGGTTAGGGCAACTGTTCCGGTTGCCCATCGCACCGCTGGGCACCGGCGCAACCATCCGCGACATGGACTACATGACCGAACGCCACGTCTTCGTCGGCAACCCAGCGGGATTTCACCAGCCGCGCCCGCCGTGGCTCATGTCGCGGTGCGCGCCGGCACCACTGCGTGAGGTCGCCACCACCGACGACAAACCCAGCACGGCAGCAGGACCCGGTCCTGCGTCGACCGCCGACGGGCTACCGCTGCAGGGTGTCCGCATCGTCGACCTGACCGCGTTCTGGGCCGGGCCCGCCGCCACGCACCTGCTCGGCGCGTTCGGCGCCGATGTCGTCAAGGTGGAATCGATCCAGCGTCCCGACGGCATCCGCTACTCGGGCGGGATGCGCACCGACGTGGACGACTGGTGGGAGTACGGCTGGGTGTTCCATGCCATGAACACCAACAAGCGTTCGGTGACACTGGATCTGGGTTCGGAGGACGGCCGTCGGCTCTTCACCACCCTGGTCGCCGAAGCCGACGTGGTCATCGAGAACTTCTCCCCGCGCGTGATGGACCACTTCGGGCTTACCGCCGACGTGCTGCTGGAGGTGAACCCGAAACTGGTGGTCGCGCGGATGCCTGCCTTCGGGCTGGAGGGGCCGTGGCGCGAGCGCGTCGGTTTCGCGCCGACCATGGAACAGATCGGCGGGTTGACCTGGGTGACCGGACTGCCCGAAACGCCGCCGGTCACGCCGCGGGGAGCCTGCGATCCGCTGGCCGGTGTGCACGCCGCCTTCGCGGTGCTGGCCGCGCTGGCGTATGCCGACCGCTCCGGAGAGGGCCAACAGGTCGAGTTGCCGATGGTCGAAACGGTCCTCAACACCACCGCCATCCAACCGATCGAGCACGAGGTGTTCGGCAAGACGCTGAGCCGACGGGGCAATCGGGGTCACGGCGGCGCGCTGCAGAACATTTATCGGTGCGCCGGAGACGACGAGTGGATCGCAGTCAGCGTGCGCGACGATCGGCAATGGCGGGCTCTCGTCGAGACCATGGGGACCCCATTTTGGTGCGATGAGGCGCTGTCCACCGTGGCCGGACGTCGGCACCGCGCTGACGACATCGATGCCGGGCTGCGGGACTGGTTCGCCGGGCAGCCCCTTGATGCGACGGTGGAACGTCTGGCCGGCGCGGGCGTTCCCGCCGCGCCGGTCGTCTCACCATCGTTGGTGACCGAGAACCCGCAGTTGCGTGACCGCGGATTCTTCGAGTCGTTGGACCATCCGCGCACCGGACAGAATCTCTATCCCACCCCGCCGTTCGCGCTACTTTCCGGCCAGCGCGAGTGGTTGTTGCGTCCCCCGCCCACGCTGGGGGAGCACAATGAGGAAGTGCTGCGCAATCAGTGTGGGCTGAGCGAGGAAGAAGTCGCACGCCTCGCCGCCGACGAGGTGATCGGCACCCGTCCGGCAGGCCTGTCAAGGAAGTAAGGGGACGTCCGATGCGCGTAGTCGTGGACGAGAACATGTGCGAAGCCAACGGATTCTGTGAGTCACTGGCCGCCGACATCTTCGAACTGGGTGATCAGGACGTGGTGCAAATCGCCGACGGCCCGGTGCCGCCAGACCGGGAGATCGACGTGCGGGCGGCCGTGGAACAGTGCCCTAGGGCCGCCCTGCGGCTCACCGACTGAGTGCGCTGACTGCCCGTTATCCGTTGCAGCACAACCAGTCTGCTAGCGATCCACGGACCTCGCCGCTGCGGATAACCGGCCGGCGGCCCGGCGCCTCGAGCGCCGCGGTCGGCACCGCGTTGACGTTGTATGTCTAAAATAGTAAAAATAGAACTAGTCGTCGAACCCGCGGGTGAGTGAAGGCGGCCCTGCTGCCCTTGCCGCAGGGGAAACGGAGAGCTAAGTGACGGACACAATCTCGGACTCGGCTGCACAGGCAAGCGGAGATCCGTCCGAACGCGAGTTCGGGCCGAGCGGCATCGCGCTATCGACGTACCGGTTCCCCACCGGGTGGTTCATCGTCGGCTTCTCGTCGGACCTCAAGCCCGGCGACGTCAAGCGAGTGCACTACTTCGGTGAGGAGTTGGTCCTCTTCCGCACCTCGTCGGGCAAGGCGCAGGTACTGGACGCCTACTGTCAACACCTGGGCGCCAACATGGGCGTCGGCGGAACCGTGGAGGGCGAACACATCGTCTGTCCCTGGCATGGCTGGCAGTGGCGCGGTGATGGCACCAACGCTGTGATCCCGTACAGCAAGATCGGCTGTAAGACGAACGTCCGGATCCGTACCTACCCGGTCACCGAGTGGTACGGCTTCATCCTGGTGTGGCACGAGCGGCACGGCCGCGCGCCGTACTGGCAGCCGCCGGTGCTGCCCGAACTGGAAACCAATGAGTACTACCCGCTGCACCCGCACACCCGCATGGTCAACCGGGTCAAGGTGCACGCGCAGATGATCATCGAAAACGCCGCTGACCCCTACCACGTGCAGTACGTGCACAAGGCGGCGAACCCCGCCAACACGGCGTCGTTCGAAGTCTCGGGTTACCACCTGCACGCCACCGTCAACGCCCACTTCGGCGGCGGCAGGGCCAAGACCTGGCTGACGCCGAACGGTCCGGTCGACGCCAAGATCATCTATGACAACTACTCGCTGGGCCTGGGCATCGTCCGCTTCCCCAGCGACTTGGTGGCCACCTGTCAGGTCACCGGCCAGACGCCGGTCGACGAGGATTACACCGACTACTTCTACACCCAGGCCTCCATCCGCGAGCCCGGCGACACCGGCGACCAGCCGACGGGTCGTGCCGCGAAATTCCTGGCGTTGCAGCAAGAAGTCATCAAGCAGGACTTCTTCACCTGGGAGAACATGAAGTACCTGGAGAAGCCGAATCTGGCGCCCGAAGAGGCGCACGACTATGCGGCGTTGCGGCGCTGGGCGCACCGGTTCTACCCGGGAACCGAACCCTCGCCCAACGACTTCGGGTACACCGCCGACGGCGAGCCCGACCCGGCGGCCGCCGGAGCCTGACGGCGACCCGATCGGAAAGCTGATGCGCCCTGACCGAGGTGCGCCGCCCGGAGCCGTCGATTTCGGTGTCGATCGGTTCACCGTGCCGGCCGTGCTCGATCGCCGCGCCGAGCAGTACCCCGATCGGGTGATGATGTCGATCGACGGTACCGACGTGACTTTCGAGCAGATGCGTGCCCGCTCCTGCGCCGCGGCGAACATGCTGCGAGAGTTGGGCGTTGGCGTGGGTGACTCGGTGGCGCTGTTCACCGCGACGTGTCCGGAGTGGGTGTATTTCTGGCTGGGCGCGGCGCGGATCGGGGCGGTGAGCGCGGCGGTCAACGTCGCGAACAAGGGCGAATTTCTGCTGCACACCCTACGGCTGTCCCGAGCCAAGGTCATTCTCGCCGACGGGCAGCGACGCGATCGAGTCGACGAAGTGGCCGGACACCTCGACACCGTCACCGATGTTGTGGTGGCGGGTGATTCGCTGCGCACGGCCTTACTGCGCGGTGCCGACCCGTGCGACAGTCCCGGTGACGTCGACGACGTGGGCGCGTTGTTCTACACCTCCGGCACCACCGGCCCCTCCAAAGCGGTTGCCACGACGTGGCAGTACCTGTTCACCGTCGCCGCAACGGCCACCGCGGCATGGGAGTTCGGTGCCGGCGAAACGCTGTGGACCGCGATGCCGTTGTTCCACTTGAGTGCGGCGCCCAGCGTGCTGGCCCCGATGTTGGTAGGCGGCACCACGGTTATGGCCGGCGCCTTTCATCCGACGCAAGTGTGGGACGACGTACGTGCGCACCACGCCGTCGGCTTCGTCGGCGCCGGTGCGATGGTGTCGATGCTGCACAACCTTCCCGCCGATCCGCGTGACGCCGACCTCCCGCTGCGGTTCATCTCCGCCGCGCCGATAGCCGCCAATGCCTATCACGCCATCGAGCAGCGGTACGACTGCAAAATCGTCACCATGTATGGCATGACCGAAGCGTTTCCCATTGCCGTGCAAGGCGTCTCAGACGATGGTGTGCCAGGGGCATCCGGCCGCATCAACCCGAACTTCGACGTCCGGATCGTCGGCGAAAACGGTGTCCCGGTGCCGCCGGGAACGGTAGGGGAGATCACGTGTCGGCCGCGACACCCGCACGTGATGAGCGAGGGGTACGTCAGCGCGGGGACCCGGTTGGCTGTGCAACGCCACCCCGAATGGTTTCGCACCGGTGATCTGGGCAGCCTCGACCAGGAGGGCAACCTCACGTATGTCGATCGCGTCAAAGATTCACTGCGCAGGCGCGGGGAGAACATCTCGTCGGTAGAAGTTGAAAGCGTCGTGCTGGATTTTCCGGCGGTGTCCGAAGCCGCTGCGGTTGCGGTGCCCAGCGATCTGGGCGAGGACGACATCTTGCTGGTCGTCACGTTAAAGCCCGGCGCGGCAATGAATTGCGCGGAATTGCTTGATTTCTGCGCGGCCCGCATGCCTTACTTCTGTGTGCCGCGATTCGTCGATACGGTCGATGAACTCCCGAAGAACGGCATCGGGCGGATACGGAAAGACTTGCTGCGCGCTCGCGGCCTGACCGCCAGCACATGGGATCGTGAGAGCCACGGATACGTACTTAACCGGTGAGTTACTGTTCCTTCAGATGTCAGGTGGGAGAATACAAATGACGTTGTCGTATCAGGAAGAACAGATGCTGCACGCCGCGACCGGACGTGCCGGCATTCTGGATCTGAGCGCAAGACACAATCGGGCCTATTCCGAGGGCAAGCGAGACGCCTGGATCGCGACCTTCCGCCATTCGGGCGCCAGCTACACCCGTGACGGCGAGTCGTTCACCGATTTGCGGGCGGCCTTCGACGGCGGCGACGGACAGCGTCTTATTACCGTCGACCATGAGATTCACGTCGACGGCGTCAACGCCACCCAGCGCTGCGTCGCGGTGTTGTTCGCCGCCATGTATGGCGACACGACCCTGCGAGCCACCGGAACATTCACCGACGAGCTGATCTACGAGCGGGGCGGCTGGTACTTCACTTCTCGCGCGCTGCAATGGGATTCGGTGCCCAGTCGGCACCCGCTCGTCATGTGAGAGATCCGGTGAACGATGACGCCGGGCAGCTGGCCTACCAGCTGGCCTTCGGCACCTACGAAGATGCGTTGCGCATGGTCGGCGCCGCGAGCGAACCGCGAACCGCCGGCACGGTCGTCAGCGGCGCGCGCATCCAGTTGTTCGCCGCAATGGTGCGCGACGGCAATAGGTCCTACTGGGATGACGAGTTCGCTTCGCAAACGTGGGGCGGCTTGGTCGCACCGCCCGCCCTGCTGATGGGATGGCTGGTGCCACCACCGTGGGAGCCCGCCGGGCGGCCGCCGGTGGCCTCGATCGCTCTGCGGGTGCCGCTGCCGGGAACCACGTTCATCAATGCGTCCAACGAAGCCGAGTTCTTTGATCCCATCGTCGAGGGTGACCGGTTGACCGTAGTCGAAGAGCTGCTTTCGGTCTCGCCGGAAAAGCGCAGCCGGCTAGGCGTCGGTCACTTCGTCCAAACCCAGGAGACCTACCGCCGCCAAGACGGCACGGTCGTGGCCATCAACCGAAATACGTTGTTCCGCTTCACCCCTGGGGTGCCGTCATGACGGATCTGACGTGGGACGAGCTCGATGTTCCGGTGGATCTGCCGGAGGTCGTCGATGACATCACCTATCAGCGGGTGGTGGAAAACGCCGGCGCCACCTGGGATTACTTTCCCGGACATTTCGATCCCGTCTACGCGCAAAGCCAGGGCAACCCCACCATTTTCGTCAACACCATGCACTTGGCTGGGTTCGCCGACCGTGTCGCGACCGATTGGGCCGGCCCGAGCAGCCGCGTGGTGCGCCGCTCGATGCGGTTGGCCGGATCGATCTATGCCGGGGACACCATGGTGGGTCGGGGGCGCGCCGTGGCCAAGCGGTGTGACACCTCGGTGGATCCGCCGCGCTACCTGGTCGACGTCCACATCGACGTGACCAATCAGCACGGCGCGTTGTGTTGCCCGGTCGATCTCACCCTGCAGCTGCCTGCGACTCGGTGAGCGGCGGCAATGGATGATGCGGGCGAACTGCATCTGGCGGTGTGCAGGCGGTTCGGCGCGGCCGTTGCTGCGGCGGATGGCAAGTGGGATCGTCGCTCACCTTGCGACGCGTGGGATGCCCGCGGAGTGCTCGAGCATGTGATCGGCTTTCACGACGTCTTGCTGTTGCGGCCCTTGGCGCTCAAACCCGACCGGCCGCGGGATGTTCCGCACCTTCGGTGGCAATTGACATATGACTCGTTACAGGTCGCGTTGCGATCCCGCAGGGCAGCACAACTGGATGCTTCCGCGGTGCTACCAAATCTCACCCGCGACGTCTTGATCCATACCTGGGACCTCGCTCGCGCGGTAGGCGCCGATGACCGGCTCGATCCGGCGTGGTGCCAATTCTTCTACGCCCGCTTACCGACGGATCCGCAAACCTTGAGCGCGTCGCTCATCTTCAATGCTGCGGTTGCGGTGAACAGCGAGGCGGATGTGCAGGCGAGGCTGCTCGCGCGGCTTGGCCGTGATCCTTACTGGTGCTAGCTGAGTTTCATAACGGCGGCAGCTTTCCGTTGCACAGCACCGACTGCAGCTCCACGTATTCGTCCAGGCCCTCCGGTCCGAATTCGCGCCCGAGGCCGGATTGCTTGAACCCCCCGAACGGAGTGCTGATGTCGAGCATGTACATGTTTATGCCATAAGTGCCGGTGCGGACCTTCGCGGCAATCTCGAGGCCGTGGGCGGTGTCAGCGGTCCACACCGAACCCGCCAATCCGTAGTCGCTGTCGTTGGCGATCCGGACGGCTTCGTCCTCGTCCTCGTAGGTCAACACGGTCAGGACCGGACCGAAAATCTCCTCGCGCGCTATCCGCATGTCGTTGGTCGCGTCGGTGAAAAGCGTTGGCAGCACGTACCAACCGCGTTCGGCGGGGCTGTCCTCACCGCCGATGACCAGGCGGGCGCCTTCCTTCTGGCCCGAGCGGATGTAATCCTGCACACGCTGCTGTTGACGCTGTGCCACCAGCGGTCCGATGTCGGTGGCGTCGTCGGACGGGTCACCGACGCGCAGAGAGCTCATCATCGTCGCCAACGCGTCCACGACTTCGTCGTGCCGCCGTCCGCTGACCAGGATGCGCGTCTGCGCAACGCAGGCCTGCCCGTTGTTCATCAGGCTTGCCGTCTTCAGTCCGGTCACCGTCTTGGTGATGTCGGCATCGTCGAGGATGATCGCCGCCGACTTGCCGCCCAGTTCCAGACTCACCCGTTTTAGCTGCTCCCCGCACACGGCGGCGATGCGACGCCCGGTTGCGCTGGATCCGGTGAACGCGATCTTGTCGATTCCCCGGTGCCGCACCAGCGCCTCGCCGACCGACGGGCCGCCGGTGATCACCGACACCACCCCTTCGGGGAATCCCGCCTGTTCCACCAGCTCCGCCAACCATAAAGCGTCGAAAGGGGTTTCGGGTGCCGGCTTGACGATCACCGTGCAGCCGGCGATCAGTGCAGGGATGAGCTTGGGCATGATCAGGCACTGCGGCACGTTCCATGGCACGATGGCGCCCACCACACCCACCGGGGCGCGGCGCAGGTGGGCTTCTCCGAGCACGCCTTGCCGGCGCTCCACCCAGGGGAAGTCGCGCGCGGCGGCCAGGGCCAGGTGCATCATCGACGCCGCGCCGGCCGCCTGACCGAGTCGGCTGAAGCTGCGCGGCGAGCCCATTTCGGCGGTGATGAGGTCGGCCATGCCGTCGATGTGACGTCCATAGATTGCGGCGAGGTCCGCGACCTTGCCCATCCGTTCGGCCAGGGCTAACCGTGGCCACGGACCGTCGTCGAAGGCGCGGCGCGCAGCGGTGACCGCGGCGTCGACGTCCTCGTCCCCGGCCGCCGGGACTTGTCCGATCGGCTCTTCGGTGTGCGGGGAAATGACGGTAATTCGCTCGGCGGCGGCGGGTTTGCGCCAGCGGCCTCCGATGAACAATTCTGCATAGGAACAGTGATCAGGATTTTCCGCCATCGGGGCACTCTCTGAAAGGCAAGCATTCGACCGGAATTTCGCTATTGATGCTAACATAGCGAAGAAAGCGCGCTTGATGAGATCGCGCGGTCTGGCGACAAAGGAAGCCGTCCCTTGAGTGACAACCTTCCCCAAGGCAAGGCGTGAAATGACCAGCGATTGGCGCACTTATCCGTTCCACCTGGTACCCGGTGACGACTCGCTGGATTTCCCGGCTGCTGAAGGCAATCACCCCGACCAGGAGTCGGATACGTGGTTCATCGCCGGCCAGTTGGACGCAGCCGACACTGGGCGGTCGTTCGCCTTCCTGACCATCTTCAACAGGAACCGACCCGGGGGATCGGTGGTTGCCGACTTCTACACTTTCGCGCTGTTCGATCTGGACAGCGGGGAGTACGGCACCTATACCGATTACGACATGCCGCCGCACAGCATGCAGCCGGGAGCCGAGCCGAAGATGTCGGCAGCCGCCGGTCATCTTGATCTCACCTACCGCAGCCCGGTGGGCACCGCCTCCTGGGTCACCTGCCGCGACGGGAACGAGGACTTGATCCCGTATACCTACCGCGTCACGCTGGTGGGCGAGGACCAGGCCGGCCAACCGATGGAACTGGATCTGACCGTCACGCCGACACGGGCGCCGACGCCGTTGGGCGCGGCAACGTACAACGGCAAAATCACCTGCTTTGGCCAAGACGACACCTACTCCTATTTTCAAACCGGCATGGCGATGACCGGAACGCTGCGTTGGGCAGACCGTGCAGAACAGGTGAGTGGCACCGCCGGGCATGTCGACCGACAGTGGTTCCCGCTGTACGCCGGCGGTGGAACCGGCGAGCCGCCCCGGACCAGGTCGCACGAATGGCGCACGATCAATTTCGACAACGGCGTCGATATGAGCATATGGCGACAGTTCCACCGCGCCGATGGCAATGCGTTGCAACCGTTTTCCGGCGCCACGACGAGCTATCCAGACTCCGCCGTGCCAGCACAGTGCGCAGAAGATGTCGAGGTGACGATAAGCAGCTACGTCCGATGGCCGAATACCGTCCGGACGTTGATCCGTCCGCCCTCATCGGCCCGCTATCTGCCCGACCGACACCGAATCACCTGTCCGACATTAGAACTCGATATCGTGGGCGAGCCGCTGGTGCCAGCACCGGCTCACGGTCTGCCGATCGAATACATGGAAGGTCCCTATCGCTACACCGGGACACTGGGTGGGCAACCGGTGACCGCATTCGCGTTCAACGAGCGGTCACTGGCGCTGTACCGGGACTGGGAGCTGGTGGAGGTGTTGAACACCACCGTGGCGAACATGGAACCGGTTGACCGCGACCTGTCGATGACGGCGGGACTGCTGGTGCAGCTGCTGGCCGCCGGACGTCGCAGCGAAGCGGTCGGATTGCTGACCACGGTGCGCGCCGCGCAAGAAGGTTACCTCGGAACGCTTTTGGACGACCTCATCGCGGTGGTCTCCAATCAGGAGTCAGCCGGCACCCACTGACGCCGCAGCAGTCATCCCCTTCTCGATCGCCTGAGCCCAGCTGATGTGGCGATGCTGCAGCCCAGGTTCGTTGCGGCCGAAGACCAGTCGGTCGCGGGCACCTGACTCCAAATTGGCTTGCAATGATTGCACCAGTCGGTAATCCTCGTCACGCACGGTGGCGTGGGCGTATTCGAAAACGGATTGGGCCCCGGCCGCGACCGATTCATCCGAAACATCCAGCGGCGTCGAATTCTGGTGGACGGTGATGGACCTACCGGGTCGGTCGCCGGGATAGATGCGAAAGAGCTCACCGTTGGCGATGGTCACCGACAACACGATGTTGGGGAACAAGGCGTAGATCACCACCATGTTCTGCAAGGGGTTCCACTGTTGCTCGGGAACCTCGTCGAGATCCAGTATTCCGTTGAGCGGGAAGATCAACCGGTGGTGCGGTCCATGTGCGTCGAACACCGTGCAGTTGCTGCGGGCGATCGTTGCGAACGTCTGCCGGTGCACGGTGGCGAAATGGTAATTTTCCGCGAAGGTGTCGACCGCCAGCTTCCAGTTGATGGGACAGTCGAGCACCTTCTCACCCAGCGGCGACCACCGGCCAATGCCCCACGAATCCAGCTCTTCGGCCAGGGGACCCAAGTGTGCCGCTACGTCGAGGGAGGCACCGGGTTCGAGTGCGACCCAGAGGAATCCGGCGTATTCGGCGGCCGGGAGCTCGGTCAGGCCGTCGGACTTGGGCGTGACGTCGGGAAAGCCTTCGCGGCCCGGCAGGCTGACCAGTCGCCCGGTGTTGTCATAAGTCCAGGCGTGATAGGGGCAGGTGAAGCGCCGTGCGCTGCCACACCCCGTCGCCACCTGCGCCTGCCGGTGCAGGCAGATGTTCTCGAACGCCCGGACTGAACCATCCGACGTCCGCGTCAGCAGAACCGAGCGTCCCATCACCGTCTTGGTGCAATAGGTTCCCGGGCTGGGCAGCTCGGAGACATAACCAACCAGTTGCGGGCTGGCCATCACCATCGCGGTGTCGAGTTGGTGCCTCTCGACGGAGGTGTAGTCCCTCGCGTCGACCATGTGCTGGGCAGGAGCCAGGTCGGTCGTCTTGTCACGCGCCAACTTCAAAGCGCGCCGGGTGAGGTCGATGAGTTGGTCGTGATCCATCAGATCTCCCGTGTCGCAGTGAGCACCTGGCCCGATTCGAGGGCCGACCGTAACTTTACTAACTTTATAGTGACAGCAAGATACGGGCCGCGGCGACGTCAAACCTGGCGTTACCAAGGTGATACCAATGGGACCGATGAGGTAATCGGGACTGCAGAGGTTTCTGCCTTACCCTGTGCCTGTGCCGGTCTCGCGACGCGACCTACTCAAATTCGCGGCGGCGACTCCGGGGCTGCTAGGCCTTGGCGTCGCGGCCGCGTCGGCGTGCGCGGCGCCCGCATCGGCGGGATCGCTAGGGATTTTGCTGGACTATGCGGCGGGTGTCATTCCGGCCAGTCAGATCAAGGCCGCGGGCGCCGTTGGAGCAATCCGGTATGTGTCTGACCGACGTCCCGATGGGGCCTGGATGCTCGGTAAGCCGATACAGATTTCCGAAGCCCGCGACCTCAATGGCGGCGGCATGAAGATCGTGTCTTGTTACCAATATGGCAAGGGCAGCACCTCCGACTGGCTGGGCGGCGGCCCCGCGGGCCTGCAGCACGCCAAGCGTGGTGCAGAACTGCATGCTCAAGCCGGTGGCCCGGCCGGCGCGCCAATCTACGCCTCAATCGACGACGATCCGACTCTCGACCAGTACAAGAACCAGATCGTTCCATATTTGCGGTCCTGGGAGTCGGTGATCGGGCACCAACGGACTGGGTTGTATGCCAACTCCAAGACCATTGACTGGGCCTTGCACGACGGCTTGTGCTCATTCTTCTGGCAGCACAACTGGGGCTCGCCCAAGGGATACACCCACCCGGCCGCCCACCTGCACCAAGTCGAGATTGACAAGCGCAAGGTGGGCGGCGTCGGAGTGGACGTCAACGAGATTCTCAAGCCGCAATTCGGACAGTGGGTCTAAGCGACGGCTGCAGCGACCGCTGAGGCGTGGCCCCAGCAAACACTCGTTCGCTCTTCGCGCGACGTTGCTGGCGGCGACAAAATCGGAAGCGCGCGGCCAGTCCGCCACTCGGACGCCGGCGGGGCCCAAAAAAATGAGATAACGATTTGGTAACAATACTGCTTTGATCTGCACTGTTATAGCTACTCGACCGTAACCACCTACATGCAGGCCGTTTGTTCAGCGGGTCCGCGCCAGCGGTTCAGCCGGGTGTTACGCCGGACCCGGTTACCCACGCGTAGAACTCGCCAGTAACCATTCCACGTCCAAAATCTGGACTCATTCTTATGACACTCTTAGTAGGGCCGATGCAGTCCGCGGCGCCGCTCGATCCACGAGACGGCCGCCCGACAACACACCGGTCAGACGAATTTTCGGCTGCGATTCGACGCGGAATCGACTGGCTCCCGCCTGGCGAGCCGAGACGCTCCGGCCGCGGGGCGCGAGATTGGCTGAACGAACCGATACGCACAGACGCATTGAAGACGCACAGGGAGATATACGGTGACGATCTACGAGCACGACCGGGTGTCCGCTGACCGCAACGGTGGAGGTCCGCACGGCGCTCATGCTCTGGTTGATCGTCTGACGTCCGGTGAGCCCTACGCTGTCGCGTTCGGCGGCCAAGGCAGCGCCTGGCTCGAGACCCTTGAAGAGCTGGTCTCCGGGGCGGGTATCGAATCGGAGTTGGCGACGCTGGTCGGCGAGGTGGAACTGCTGCTCGAACCGATCGCGAAAGAGCTCGTGGTGGTGCGTCCCATCGGCTTCGAGCCGCTGCGCTGGGTGCGCGCGCTCGCGGCAGAAGACCCCATTGCGTCGGACAAACACCTGACGTCGGCCGCGGTCTCGATCCCCGGCGTCCTGCTCACCCAGATCGCGGCCGGGCGGGCGCTGGCGCGCCAAGGCATGGACCTCTCCGCCTCACCGCCGGTCGCCGTCGCCGGGCATTCCCAAGGGGTGCTCGCCGTCGAGGCGCTCAAAGCCGCCGGCGCCCGCGACGTCGAGCTGCTGGCCATCGCCCAGCTGATCGGTGCGGCCGGAACGTTGGTGGCCCGGCGCCGCGGCATCTCCGTCCTGGGCGACCGACCGCCGATGGTGTCGGTGACCAACGCCGACCCCGGCCGTATCAGCCAGCTGCTCGACGAGTTCTCCCAAGACGTCCGCACCGTGCTGCCACCGGTCCTGTCCATCCGCAACGGCCGGCGTTCGGTGGTGATCACCGGGACACCGGAACAACTGTCTCGCTTCGAGCTGTACTGCCGGCAGATCTCGGAGAAGGAAGAAGCCGACCGCAAAAACAAGGTCCGCGGCGGTGACGTCTTCTCGCCGTCCTTCGAACCGGTGCAAGTCGAGGTCGGCTTCCACACGCCGCGACTGGCCGACGGCATCGACATCGTCGGACGCTGGGCGGAAAAGGTCGGCCTCAACGTGGCGGCGGCACGCGACCTGGCCAACGCGATCCTGGTCGACAAGGTCGACTGGGTGGACGAGATCACCCGCGTACACGAGGCCGGCGCACGCTGGATCCTCGACCTCGGTCCCGGCGACATCCTGACCCGGTTGACCGCGCCGGTCGTGCGCGGCCTGGGCATCGGCATCGTGCCCGCTGCCACCCGCGGCGGTCAGCGCAACCTCTTCACCGTCGGCGCCACCCCCGAGGTGGACCGGGCCTGGTCCACCTACGCACCCAGCGTCATCTGCCTGCCAGACGGCCGGATCAAGCTGTCGACCAAGTTCACCCAGCTGACCGGACGCTCGCCGATCCTGTTGGCGGGCATGACCCCGACCACCGTCGACGCCAAGATCGTCGCCGCTGCCGCCAACGCCGGGCACTGGGCAGAGCTGGCCGGCGGTGGGCAGGTCACCGAGGAGATCTTTGCTGGCCGGGTCGAGGAGCTGTCGCAGCTGCTCGAGCCGGGACGCACCTATCAGTTCAACGCGCTGTTTCTCGATCCCTACCTGTGGAAGCTGCAAGTGGGCGGTAAGCGGCTGGTGCAGAAGGCCCGCCAGTCCGGTGCGGCCATCGACGGGCTGGTGGTGAGCGCCGGCATCCCGGATCTCGAAGAGGCTGTCGAGCTGATTCACGAGCTCAACGACGTCGGCATCAGTCACGTGGTGTTCAAGCCCGGCACCGTCGAGCAGATCCGCTCGGTCATCCGCATCGCCACAGAAGTGTCCACCAAGCCGGTGATCATGCACGTCGAAGGTGGACGCGCCGGCGGCCACCACTCCTGGGAGGACCTCGACGACCTGCTGCTGGCCACCTATTCCGAAATTCGTCGGCGCCCGAACATCACCGTGTGCGTCGGCGGCGGCATCGGCACTCCCGAGCGCGCCGCGGAGTACTTGTCCGGGCGATGGGCGCAGGCCTACGGCTTCCCCCTGATGCCCATCGACGGGATCCTGGTCGGCACCGCGGCCATGGCGACCAAAGAGTCGACCACCTCGCCGTCGGTCAAGCAGATGCTGGTGGAGACCCAAGGTACCGACGGGTGGATCAGCGCCGGAAAAGCTCAGGGCGGCATGGCATCCAGCCGCAGCCAGCTCGGCGCCGACATCCATGAGATCGACAACTCGGCGTCGCGATGCGGCCGACTGCTCGACGAAGTCGCCGGTGACGCCGACGCGGTCGCCGAGCGCCGCGACGAGATCATCGCCGCGATGGCCAAGACCGCCAAGCCCTACTTCGGTGACGTCGCCGAGATGACGTACCTGCAATGGCTGCAGCGCTACGTCGAACTGGCCATCGGTGCCGGGGACTCGACGGCAGACACCGCCTCACCCGACAGCCCCTGGCTGGCCGAGACCTGGCGCGACCGCTTCGAGCAGATGCTCAAGCGAGCCGAAGCCCGTTTGCACCCACAGGATTTCGGGCGCATCGACACGTTGTTCGACGACCCGCAGCTGTTGGAGCGCCCCGACGACGCCATTGCCACCCTGCTTGCGCACTACCCCGACGCCGACACGGTGCAACTGCATCCGGCCGACGTACCGTTCTTCGTGACGCTGTGCAAGACCCTGGGCAAGCCGGTCAATTTCGTCCCGGTCATCGACAAGGACGTGCGCCGCTGGTGGCGCAGCGACTCGCTGTGGCAGGCGCACGACGCCCGCTACGACGCCGATCAGGTGTGCATCATTCCCGGTACCGGCGCCGTCGCCGGTATCACCCGGATGGACGAGCCCGTCGGCGAATTGCTGGACCGCTTCGAGCAGGCCGCCATCGACGAAGTACTGCGCAGCGGAGCCGAACCCAAACACGTCACGTCGCGACGGGTGGGCCGCCCCGACATCACCGGACCGCTGGCCCTGGTACTCGACGCACCAGATGTGTTGTGGGCCGGGCGCACCGTGACCAACCCCGTGCACCGCATCGCCGACCCGACCGACTGGCTGGTGCACGACGGACCCGACAACCGTCGCGCCACACACTCATCCACCGGTGCGCGCCTGCAGCTCGACGGCGAGAACGTCGTGCTGAGCGTGCCGCTGTCGGGAACTTGGATCGACATCCGATTCATGTTGCCCGCCAACACCATCGACGGTGGTACACCGGTGGTCTCCACGCAGGACGCCGCCGCGGCGATGCGTTCGGTGCTGGCGATCGCCGCCGGTGTCGACGGTCCCGAGGCGCTGCCGCCGGTGCAGGACGGAACCGCGACGGCAGCGGTCGAGTGGGATCCGGAACTGGTCGCCGACCACACCGGCGTCACCGCCACGTTCGGTGAACCCCTGGCGCCCAGCCTCACCACCGTGCCCGACGCGCTTGTCGGGTTGTGCTGGCCCGCAGTCTTCGCCGCGATCGGTTCAGCGGTCACCGACTCCGGCGAGCCCGTCGTGGAGGGCCTGCTGAGCCTGGTGCACCTGGACCACGCCGCCCGACTGGTCGGCCAGTTGCCGCGAACCGCGGCCCAATTGACCGTCAGCGCAACGGCTGCCCGCGCCGTCGACACCGACATGGGGCGCGTGGTGCCGGTCTCGGTCACCTTGAGCGACTCCGCCGACGGTGCGGTGTTTGCCACCCTCGAGGAGCGCTTCGCCATTCTCGGGCGCACCGGGACCGCCGAATTGACCGACCCGGCCCGCGCCGGTGGTGCGGTGTCGCAGAACGCGACCGACACCCCGCGACGCCGCCGTCGCGACGTCACGATCACCGCCCCGGTGGACATGCGCCCGTTCGCGGTGGTCTCCGGTGACCACAACCCCATCCACACCGATCGGGCCGCCGCCCTGCTGGCCGGCCTGGAATCGCCGATTGTGCACGGCATGTGGCTATCGGCCGCCGGCCAGCACGCGGTCACCGCCACCGACGGCCAAGCCCGGCCGCCGGCCCGGCTGATCGGCTGGACCGCACGCTTCCTGGGCATGGTGCGCCCCGGTGACGAGGTCGACTTCCGCGTCGATCGCGTCGGGATCGACCAGGGCGCAGAGGTTTTGGAGGTGGCCGCCCGCATCGGTTCGGACCTGGTGATGTCGGCCACGGCCCGGCTGGCCGCGCCGAAGACCGTCTACGCGTTCCCCGGTCAAGGCATCCAGCACAAGGGCATGGGCATGGAGGTTCGAGCCCGGTCCAAAGCCGCGCGCAACGTGTGGGACAAGGCGGACAAGTTCACTCGCGACACCTTGGGCTTCTCGGTGCTCAACGTCGTCCGCGACAACCCGACCAGCATCATCGCCAGCGGCGTGCACTACCACCACCCCGACGGTGTGCTGTACCTGACGCAGTTCACCCAGGTCGCCATGGCGACCGTGGCCGCGGCCCAAGTCGCCGAAATGCGTGAGCAAGGTGCGTTCGTCGAGGGTGCGATCGCCTGCGGCCACTCGGTCGGCGAGTACACCGCCCTGGCCTGCGTGACCGGAATCTACGAGCTGGAAGCGTTGCTGGAGACGGTGTTTCACCGTGGGTCCAAGATGCACGACATTGTGCCGCGCGACGAGCTGGGCCGCTCCAACTACCGACTGGCGGCTATTCGGCCCTCGCAGATCGACCTACCCGACGACGAGGTGCCCGCGTTCGTCGCTGAAATTGCCGAGCGCACAGGTGAATTCCTGGAGATCGTGAACTTCAACCTGCGCGGCTCGCAGTACGCGATCGCCGGAACCGTGCGCGGCCTGGAAGCGCTGGAAGCCGAGGTGGAGAGGCGCCGTGAGCTTTCCGGTGGCCGTCGGTCCTTCATCCTCGTGCCCGGCATCGACGTGCCGTTCCACTCCCGTGTGCTGCGGGTCGGCGTGGCGGAGTTCCGGCGCTCGCTGGACCGGGTGATGCCGCGGGACAAGAACCCCGACGTGATCATCGGCCGCTACATCCCCAACCTGGTGCCGCGCCCGTTCACCCTGGACCGCGATTTCATTCAGGAGATCCGGGACCTGGTGCCCGCCGAGCCGCTCGACGAGATCCTCGCCGACTACGACACCTGGCTCACCGAGCGTCGCACCGAGATGGCGCGCATCGTGCTGATCGAGCTGCTGGCGTGGCAATTCGCCAGCCCGGTCCGCTGGATCGAAACCCAGGACCTGCTGTTCACCGAAGAGGCGGCAGGCGGTCTGGGTGTGGAGCGGTTCGTCGAGATCGGCGTCAAGTCCTCGCCGACCGTTTCGGGCCTGGCCACCAACACCCTCAAGTTACCCGAATACGCCTACAGCACAGTGGAAGTGCTCAACGCCGAGCGGGACGCCGCGGTTCTGTTCGCCAACGACACCGACCCGGAGCCAGAGCCGGACGTGGACTCCGAGCCCGTGGCGTCCGACGCTGCCGCGTCGACCGGCGGCGCCAGCCCCGACGCCGCGACAGCCGTCGCCCCGGCTCCCGCCGCAGCCCCGTCAGGGGCTCCGAGACCGGAGGACATCTCGTTCGACGCCGCCGACGCCACCCTGGCGTTGATCGCCATCTCGGCCAAGATGCGCATCGACCAGATTGAGTCGCTGGACTCGATCGAGTCCATCACTGATGGTGCGTCGTCGCGACGCAACCAGTTACTGGTCGACCTGGGCTCTGAGCTGAACCTGGGCGCGATCGACGGTGCCGCCGAGGCCGACCTGGCCGGGCTGCGTTCTCAGGTGACGAAGCTGGCCCGCACGTACAAGCCTTTTGGCCCAGTGCTTTCCGACGCCATCAACGATCAGCTGCGGACCGTCTTCGGGCCCTCCGGTAAGCGACCCGGCGCCATCGCCGAACGGGTCAAGAAGACGTGGGAACTCGGTGACGGCTGGGCCAAACACGTCACGGTGGAAGTTGCGCTGGGCACCCGCGAGGGCACCAGCGTTCGCGGCGGTGCCATGGGCCACCTGCACGAGGGTGCACTGGCCGACGCTGCGACGGTCGACAAGGTGATCGACGCGGCCGTCGCCGCGGTCGCGGCACGGCACGGAATCTCGGTGGCATTGCCGTCGGCCGCCGGTGGTGGCGGTGCGACGGTTGACGCCGCCGCACTGAGCGAATTCACCGACCAGATCACCGGTCGCGACGGTGTGCTCGCCTCGGCGGCGCGTCTGGTGCTGGGCCAGTTGGGCTTCGACGACACGGTGACCGCGCCGCAGGCGGCTACCGACGCCGAGCTCATCGATCTGGTCAGCGCCGAATTGGGTTCGGACTGGCCGCGTTTGGTGGCCCCGGTGTTCGACGGAAAGAAGGCTGTCGTCTTCGACGACCGCTGGGCCAGCGCGCGAGAAGACCTGGCGAAGCTGTGGTTGGCCGACGAAGGTGACATCGACGCCGACTGGGTGCGGCTCTCGCAACGGTTCGAGGGCGCGGGCCACGTGGTGGCCACTCAGGCCACCTGGTGGCAGGGCAAGTCGCTGGCCTCCGGCCGCCAGATCCACGCGTCGCTGTACGGCCGGATCGCCGCGGGCGCCGAGAACCCGGATCCGGGTCCCTACCGCAGCGAAGTGGCCGTCGTGACCGGCGCTTCGAAGGGGTCGATCGCCGCAGCAGTGGTCGCCCGGTTGCTCGACGGCGGGGCCACCGTCATCGCCACCACGTCCAGGCTCGACGAGGAACGACTTGCGTTCTACCGCAACCTTTACCGCGACAACGCCCGTTACGGTGCCGCGCTGTGGGTGGTGGCGGCCAACATGGCCTCCTACTCCGACATCGACGCCCTGGTCGAATGGGTCGGCAACGAGCAGTCCGAAAGCCTCGGGCCGCAATCCATCCACATCAAGGACGCGCAAACCCCCACGTTGCTGTTCCCGTTCGCGGCGCCCCGCGTCGCCGGCGACCTGTCCGAAGCCGGGTCTCGCTCCGAGATGGAGATGAAAGTCCTGCTGTGGGCGGTACAACGGCTCATCGGCGGTCTGTCGAAGATCGGCGCAGAGCGCGATATCGCGTCGCGGCTGCATGTGGTGCTGCCCGGTTCGCCCAACCGCGGAATGTTCGGCGGTGACGGCGCTTACGGTGAAGCCAAGTCGGCGCTGGACGCCCTGGTGAGTCGCTGGCACGCGGAGTCGGCGTGGGCGGCGCGGGTGAGCCTGGCGCACGCGCTGATCGGCTGGACCCGCGGCACCGGCCTGATGGGTCACAACGACGCCATCGTCTCCGCGGTCGAGGAGGCAGGCGTCACCACCTACTCCACCGACGAGATGGCCGCCATGCTGTTGGGGCTGTGCGATGTGGAGTCGAAGGTGGCCGCGGCCAGTGCGCCGATCAAGGCGGACCTGACCGGCGGGCTGGGCGACGCGAAACTGGACATGGCGGAATTGGCCGCCAAGGCGCGCGAGGAGATGTCGGCCGAAGCGCCCGCGGGCGACGACGACGCCCCGGCCGCCGGGACCATCGCCGCATTACCCTCTCCGCCAAGGGGATTCAACCCCGCGCCGCCTCCGCACTGGGATGACCTCGACGTCGACCCGGCCGATCTGGTGGTGATCGTGGGCGGCGCCGAGATCGGCCCGTACGGCTCGTCGCGCACCCGCTTCGAGATGGAGGTCGAGAACGAACTCTCGGCGGCCGGCGTGTTGGAGTTGGCCTGGACCACCGGGCTGATCCGCTGGGAGGACGACCCCCAACCGGGTTGGTACGACACGCAATCCGGTGACCTGGTCGACGAGGCCGAACTGGTGGACCGCTACCACGACGCCGTCCTGGAACGCACCGGCATCCGGGAATTCGTCGACGACGGCGCGATCGACCCCGACCACGCCTCACCGTTGCTGGTGTCGGTCTTCTTGGACAAGGACTTCAGCTTCGTGGTCTCGTCGGAGGCCGACGCCCGCGCGTTCGCCGAGTTCGACCCCGAGCACACCGTCGTGCGGCCGCTGCCCGAGTCGACCGACTGGCAGGTGATCCGCAAGGCGGGCACCGAGATTCGGGTTCCGCGCAAGACCAAGCTGTCGCGCGTCGTCGGCGCCCAGATTCCCACCGGGTTCGACCCCACGGTGTGGGGCATCAGCCCGGACATGGCCAACTCGATCGACCGGGTGGCGCTGTGGAACATCGTCGCGACCGTCGACGCGTTCCTGACGGCCGGGTTCAGCCCAGCTGAAGTCATGCGCTACGTGCACCCCAGTTTGGTCGCCAGCACTCAGGGCACCGGTATGGGTGGCATGACCTCGATGCAGACCATGTACCACGGCAACTTGCTGGGCCGGAACAAGCCGAACGACATCTTGCAGGAAGTGCTGCCGAATGTTGTTGCCGCGCATGTTATTCAGTCCTACGTCGGTAGTTACGGCTCGATGATCCACCCGGTGGCGGCTTGCGCCACCGCGGCGGTATCGGTCGAGGAGGGCGTGGACAAGATCCGGCTGGGCAAGGCCGAATTGGTGGTGACCGGCGGGCTGGACGACCTGACGCTCGAGGCCATCATCGGCTTCGGTGACATGGCCGCCACCGCCGACACCGGCATGATGCGCGGCCGGGGTATTCACGACTCGAAGTTCTCCCGCCCCAACGACCGCCGGCGCCTGGGCTTCGTCGAAGCACAGGGCGGCGGGACCATCCTGCTGGCCCGCGGTGACCTGGCGCTCAAGATGGGGTTGCCGGTGCTCGCGGTGGTGGCCTACGCGCAGTCCTTCGCCGACGGTGTGCACACCTCCATCCCGGCGCCCGGACTCGGCGCATTGGGCGCGGGCCGCGGCGGCAAGGATTCTCCGCTGGCGCGCGCGCTGGCCAAGGTGGGCGTCACCCCCGACGACGTCGCGGTGATCTCCAAGCACGACACCTCCACGCTGGCCAACGATCCCAACGAGACCGAGCTGCACGAGCGGCTGGCCGACTCGATGGGCCGCTCCCAGGGCGCGCCGTTGTTCATCGTGTCGCAGAAGAGCCTCACCGGGCACGCCAAGGGCGGCGCGGCGGTCTTCCAGATGATGGGCCTGTGCCAGATGCTGCGCGACGGTGTCATCCCGCCCAACCGCAGCTTGGATTGCGTCGACGACGAGCTCGCCGGGTCGGCCCACTTCGTGTGGGTCCGGGACACGTTGCGGCTCGGCGACAAGTTCCCGCTCAAGGCCGGGTTGGTGACCAGCCTGGGATTCGGTCACGTGTCCGGGCTCGTGGCGCTGGTGCACCCGCAGGCGTTCATCGCCTCACTGGACGCCGGCCAGCGCGAGGACTACCAGCGTCGGGCCGAGGCGCGCTTGCTGGCCGGTCAGCGCCGGTTGGTCAAGGCCATCGCCGGCGGACCGCCGATGTACCAGCGGCCACCGGACCGTCGCTTCGACCACGACGCGTCGGAGAAGCGGCAGGAGGCAGCCATGCTGCTCAATCCGAACGCGCGTCTCGGCGACGGCGACGTCTACGACGTCTCGGTCCGATGATGTCGCCGGATTGCCCGCCCGGCTCGGTCGTCAGCTAGCCTGGCCAGCCATGGGCATCGTCGGCGTGGGGATCGATGTTGTCTCCATACCTGATTTCGCGGAGCAGGTAGACCAACCCGGCACCGTGTTCGCCGAGACGTTCACCCCCGGTGAACGCCGCGACGCCTCGGACAAGAGCTCGTCGGCGGCGCGGCATCTGGCGGCCCGGTGGGCCGCCAAGGAAGCGGTGATCAAGGCGTGGTCGGGGTCGCGGTTCGCGCAGCGGCCGGTGCTGCCTGAGGACATCCACCGCGACATCGAGGTGGTCACCGACATGTGGGGCCGGCCCCGAGTTCGGTTGAGCGGGGCCGTCGCTGAGCATTTGGCGAACGTGACGATCCACGTGTCGCTCACCCACGAAGGCGACACCGCGGCCGCGGTCGCGATCCTCGAAAGCACCTAGGTCACCCATATCCGCGAGCAGACGCAGAATCGCACGGCACGGCACGTTTTGGTGCGATTCTGCGTCTGCTCGCGGGTTACTTGGCGGGGCTCTGCTGGGCGAGGCTGCGGGCGTAGCCGGCGCCCATGCTCAACAGCACCAGCCCAACCACGATGAACACCGCCACGCGGAATATCCCGTCCAGCGTCGCCAGGTCGAACAAGAACAGCTTGGCCGTGGCGGCCCCGGTCAGCGCCAACCCGGCGGTGATCGGCGCCGTGCGGTTGACCCGCCTGGTCGGGCGCTGCGCGTAGCGGAATAGCGCGGCCGCCATCGCGATCCAGCAGATCGTCGCCGCCATATGGCCGGCCAAGAAGCCGCCGCTGGTGCCGCCGACAAGTACACCGGCGGTCACGGTGAAGGCCGTGACGGCGTAGATCACCAGCGCGCCCGCCACCGCGCCGACGGTCTTGACCGCGTCGGGGCTGCGATGGCCCGCGCCGAGCCAGGCACGTGCCATCAGAATCGCGAACGCGATGACGAGCACGCTGGAGGCCAGGGTCGATACCGCCACTGGCGTGGGCAACACGGTCGCCGCCATGAGGGCTGTGGGCGGGGTGTAGCCGTAGCAGAAGCCAACACCTACAACGCCCAATCCTGCTGCTGCCCAGCGCGATTCGCTGGAACGCTGGCCGACGATGGCAATGATGACGGCCAGAGCCAACAACACCGGGCCCGCGACGTGGCCGTCGAAAGCAACCGTGACGGCAATCAGCGCCGAGATCGCCGACAGCCCGGACCAGACCTGAACGACGATTCGCGGCAGGTCCCCGACCAGGACGACGGCCAGCATGCCGGCGGCCAGCGCCGCCGCGAGGACCGCGGACAATGCCCGATCGACCGAGATTCCGGCTGCCAAGACCGGTACCGTGCCGATCGCAGTCAGTAACGCCAGCGCCGCGGCATTCTCGGTGGAAGGCAACAGGATCAGACCGCTGACGATGGCCAGGACGGCGGCAACTCCACATGCTCCGCCCACCAGCCATGGGTTGTCGTGGCGGCTGAGCGCCACCAGAGCCGCTAGCATCGGCAGCGTCGTCGCCGCGATCCGCGCGGCATGCATCCAGATCCAGTCCTTGCCCAGCTGAACCGGCAGAGCAGCGGCCGACAGCGCCAGCATGAAGGAGACCAACAACAGGTCGACGCCCTTGGTGACGACTGGCGCCAACGCGATCAGCGGTACCAGCACCAGCAGCCCCAACTCCTGAGAGTCCCACCGCCTGGCCAGCGTCAGCCCGGCGCCGCCGACTATCGCGGCGAGTATGAGCCCCACGGGTGCCGACACCCAGTGGTAAATGGTGGTCAAGGCAAGGACGTCGAGATACGCCGCGGCAATCCCCGTGGCGGCCATGGCAATTGCGCCGATGCGTCCACCCGGTCGCCGGCGCAACCGGGCGGCCATGCCGATCAGTGCCGTGGACAGCACGACGCCGCCGGTTACCCGGATCTCGGGACGAAGCAGTCCGGCCTGCGCGGCCAAGACGAGCAGCAACACCACGCCGATGAGCGTCACGGCCACCCCGGCGACGGCGAGCAGTTTGCCGATCCAGCCGGACGGGGTGTCGTTCGTCGGGGCAGCGCGCGGCGTCGATGGTGGCGGCTGGACCGGTGGGGGAGCGGGTCGCTCGACGGGAGCGGGGAACCGCGGCGGTGCATAGGCGGCCGGCGGTGTCCAGTAAGGCCAGTGTTGCTCGAAGTACGGTGGCGGTGGCGGTGGCGGTGGCGGGCTGGGCGCGGGAGCGGCGGCAGGCGGGGCCGGCTGCTGTTGTGAAAACAGGCGGTCAAGCTGAGTGAGTTCGCCCGACACGCGCGACATTTGACGCGACAACGCCTCGAATTCTTCGGAAAGTCGACTGATGACAGCACGGTGCGATTCGGTCATGGTGCCACCTTGCCGAGCAACGCCGGAAAATGGATGAGTAGGACTACCCAATCGGCCGCGGATGCTGCCGCCCCAGATTGACGACCGCGTCTTCCGGGTAACGCTCTGAGGATGTCCGCAGCAACCCCGCGCACCGACGGGCTGTTCGATGTGCTCGTGATCGGTGGCGGCAACGCCGGAATCAGCACGGCCGCGCGCCTGATCAAGCGCGGAATCACCAACGTCGCCGTCATCGAACCGCAGGAGGTGCACACCTACCGACCGCTGCTCTCGTACGTCGGCGGCGGTCAGGCATCGATGCGCAGTGCCGAGCGTACCCAGCGGTCGGTGACCCCACGGAAGTGCCGTTGGCTGCGGGATTCCGCGGTCGCCGTCGACGCGGCGCAGCACACCGTGCGCTGCGCCTCCGGCGCGACCTACCGCTACCGCGACCTCGTCGTCTGCGCCGGCCTGGTTCCGGACGACGACGCGCTGCCCGACGTCGACGCCGCAGCCGACAGTCCAGCGGTGGCGAGCAACTACCTCGACCGCGCCGAAAAGACCTGGCAACTCGTCCAATCGATGCGCAGCGGCCAACACGCCGTGTTCACCGTGCCGCGCCCCCCGGTCAGCTGCACAGGCACCACGGTCAAACCGCTGTTCCTGGCCGCCGCCTACTGGAAGCGCAACCAACGTGACGTGAGTATGACCCTCGTCGTCGACCGGGCAGGTTTCCTGGGTGTACCAGACCTGGACGAGCGACTGGGCCGCATGCTGACCGATCTCAACGTCGCAGTGCTGCAGGGCGCCGCGGTCAGTGCCGTGGATGCCGCCCAGCGCCGCATCACCGTGACCGGCGGCGCCCCGGCAGACTTGACGTACGACATGCTCCACCTGGTGCCGCCGTTTCGAGGACCCGGATGGATCGCCGAGTCCGGCCTCACCGGTGACCAGGCACACGGGCTGGTCGACATCGACCCCAAGACATTTCGCCACCGCACCCACGCCGACGTGTGGGCGATCGGTGACGGTGCCGCCGTCGACACCGACCCGTCCGGCGGGGCGCTGCGACGACAGGTGGCCATCCTGGTGGACAATCTGCTGGCCGCCCGCAGCGCAGGGGAGTTCACCGATTACGACGGCTACACGGTGGCGCCGATAGCGACTGACGCGCACCGCCTGATCGCCGGGGAGTTCGACCGCTCGGGCGCGGTGACGTCCTCCCTGCCGTCCTTTGTGGACCCCCTCAAACCGCGGCGCAGCGCGTGGGCGTTCGACCGCTTCGCCCTGCCCGCGATGTACTGGAACCTGATCCTCAACGGCAGGGTCTGAGCCGGCTCATTGGTCGAGCCCGTGTTCGATGGCGTAGCGGGTCAACTCCACCCGATTGGCGACTTGCAGCTTCCGAAACGTCGCTTGCACGTGGTTTTCCACCGTCCGGTGGCTCAGCGAAAGCTTGTCGGCAATTTGCTTGGCGGACAAGCCTTTTGCCACGTACCGCAACACTTCGGTCTCTCGTTCGGTCAGACTCGGTGTCGCCGGCCCCGCGTTGGGGGTCTGGGCGATGCGCCGATACTCACCGAGCACCAGCCCGGCCAGACTCGGGGTGAAGACCGCGCGGCCTGCCGCGGTGGCTCGCACGGCGTCGGCCAGTTCGGACTTCGATGCGCTCTTGACCAGGTAGCCGGTCGCGCCGGCTTTGACGGCCTCGAGGACGTCGTCGCGTTCGTCGGAAGCCGACAACACCAGCACTCGGGAGGACGGCGACACGTCGAGCACTTCCCTGGTGGCCGCCACCCCGTCGCCGTCGGCGAGTCGCATGTCCATCACCACGACGTCGGGCTTGACCACGGCCGCCCGGCGGCGCGCCGCGGCCACGCCCTCGGCGGTGGCCACCACTTCGAACCCGTCATCGGCCAGGTCGCGGGCCACCGCGTCGCGCCAAATCGGATGGTCGTCGACCACCATCACCGTCGGTGCGGCGTCCTGCGTCATGTTGTCCTCCGCGGCACCCGCAGTTCCCATTCGGTTCCCTCGCCGACGTCGCTGTGCACCTCGGCGCTACCGCCCAGCGATGTCAACCGTCCCACAATGGACTGGGAAACGCCCAGGCGTCCTTGGCTAGCGGCTTCGTCCAGCCGCCCGGCGGCGATACCGACACCGTCGTCGCGGACGCTCACCGCGACCGATTCGCCGAGGTCTTCCAGCAACACGAACGCGCGGGCGTCCGGTCCGGCGTGCAACCGTACGTTGTCCAGGGCATTGCCGACCGCAGCGTCCAGTTCGGCGGCCACCGCGCGGGGCAACAGCACCGGGGTCCCCGGCAGGCTCATGGACACCCGATCAGTTTCCCGGCGGCGCAGCAAGGTGCGCAGGTCCAATGTGGTGGCGGCGTCGTCGTCGACCTCCATGTCGGTGGAGGTGAGCCAGCTGCGCAAGGCGCGTTCCTGTTCACCGGCCAGCCTCGCCAATTCCGCTGTGTCGCCGCCGATTTCATAGCCGCGCTTGGCGACGAGGGCCAGTACCTGGATGACGCCGTCGTGCACTTGCCGGGAGAGGCGCTCGCGCTGTTCGACGGCGGCCGATAGTTGGGCCGCCCGCTGCAATTCGCTGTGGGCGCGTCGTGCGGTGCGGGCCGCCAGCCCAATCGCCAGTCCGACCGCCAACTCGACGATGATGGTGGCGTTGCGCCCGAGGTTGACGTTGACGTAGCCGCGGACGGCTTCATGGGTGGCGGTGACCACGATGCCGGTCAACATGCCACCGGTCGGGCCGAACTGCAGCGCAGCGGAGATGGTGGCGTTGCTGGCCCACAACGTGGTCGGCCAGGTCTGGTTGTTCAGCGCCCACGGCCCCGAGGCGACGACGTTGGTGGACGCCATCAGCAGCACCACGACGATCACTTCGGCGATCACCCACCCCGGTCGCCGCCCGAAGCCCCGCAGGTAGGCGACGGCGCAGGCCGCGCTCCACCCGATCAACACGGCGAACAGCGCCCAACCGAGACCGGGCCGGTGCAAATCGGAGCTGATGGCGATGTGAAAGCCGAGCGCGTACAGACAGCTGAGCAGCCGAAACAGCTGCGCGGCCCGCCACAGCGGTGTCGTCGGATCAGGACCGTCGCTCGGCACACGGCCAGCTTAAGGGCACCCGTTCGTTAGCCTCGAAGCCATGACGGAACTGGTTGAGCGGGTACGTGAGGTGCTGCCGTCGGTGCGGCGCGACCTCGAGGACCTGGTGCGCATCGAATCGGTATGGGCCGACCCGGCTCGACGCGCGGAGGTGCAGCGCAGCGCCCGGTCGGTGGCAGAGCTGTTGTCCCAGGCCGGTTTTGATGACGTACGGATAGTCAGCGAAGGTGGCGCTCCGGCGGTCATCGCCCATCACCCCGCGCCGCCGGGGGGCCCCACCGTGCTGTTGTACGCCCACCACGACGTCCAGCCCGAGGGTGATCGCGGTCAGTGGCAATCGGAGCCGTTCGAGCCGACCGAACGCAACGGACGGCTCTACGGGCGGGGGACCGCCGACGACAAGGCCGGCATCGCAACGCATCTGGCGGCGTTTCGCGCCCATGGCGGCCGACCGCCGGTGGGGGTGACGGTGTTCGTCGAAGGCGAGGAAGAATCCGGGTCACCAACCCTGGGCCGGTTGCTTGCGGCGCACCGCGACGCGCTGGCCGCCGACGTGATCGTCATCGCCGACTCCGACAACTGGAGTAGCGACGTTCCGGCCTTGACGGTGTCGCTGCGCGGATTGGCCGACTGCGTGGTCGAGGTGGCCACGCTGGACCACGGTCTGCACTCCGGCTTGTGGGGCGGCGTCGTTCCCGACGCGCTCAGCGTCCTGGTGCGGTTGCTGGCCAGCTTGCACGACGACGACGGCAATGTGGCCGTGGCCGGCCTACACGAGACCGACATCGCCAACCTCAACTTTCCCGAATACCCGCCCGAACGGGTACGCGCCGATTCCGGCCTGCTCGACGGCGTGTCCGAGATTGGATCCGGTTCGGTGCCGCAGCGGTTGTGGGCCAAACCGGCCATCACCGTGATCGGTATCGACACGACTTCGGTTGCGGCGTCGTCGAATACGTTGATTCCGCGGGCGCGCGCCAAGATCAGCATGCGCGTGGCTCCCGGCGGCGACGCTGCCGCGCATCTGGCTGCGCTGGAAGATCACTTGCGAAGGCACGTGCCGTGGGGTGCGGAAGTGACCATCACCCGCGGTGAACTCGGTCAGCCCTACGCCGTCGAGGCGAGCGGGGCTGTCTATGACGCCGCCCGGGAGGCCTTCCGCGAAGCATGGGGCGTAGCGCCGATCGATATGGGCATGGGCGGATCGATTCCCTTCATCGCCGAGTTCGCCGCCGCATTCCCGCAGGCCAAAATTCTGGTCACGGGGGTGGAGGACCCGAACACCCAGGCACACAGCATCAACGAGAGCTTGCACCTGGGTGTTTTGGAGCGTGCCGCGATCGCCGAGGCGCTGCTGCTGGCGAGTCTGGCCTGACGCCCGCGCGCGTCAGCGGCTGTTCGGGCGCTGAAAGACGGTGTCGTTGTTTCCGGTCTTGTTGATCCTCGGATAGCCGGAGTGGTACGTCACCTCGTTGTCGTCGCCGAAGATGTCGATGCTGTCCGCGCTGTCGACGGTGACGTGATTGGCGCTACCGAAGACCTCGAGCCTGCGGCAGCGACCGGTGATGGTGTAGGTGTTGTTGTCGCCGTCGAGCTTGACGCTGCCGTCGTTGCAGTCGATGGTGTCCTTGGCGCCGCTATTGATCATCACGAGGTTGCCGTGCACGGTGGTGTTGTGGTGCGAGTACGCCACGAACAACGCGATGGCGACCACGGCCGCGGCGGCGAAGACCATTACCCGCCGTCTCGAGGGTGTGTTCAGATAACCGGCGGCGCCTCGCAACCACCGCACCAGTGAGTCGTTGTCGGGGTTCGGCGGCTGGGACGAGGGTCCGAGGGGCTGGCCGGCCCGCTGTTCGAGGTTGCGGATGTACTGCTCAGGATCGTCGGGATCCATCGCCGAATCGCCCGCCTTACCGGTCACGGCTAGACCGATAGGTCCCGGCGCAGCTTCGCGACATGCCCGGTGGCCTTGACGTTGTACTGCGCGGCGGCGATCTTGCCCTTCTCGTCGACGACGAACGTCGAGCGGATCACGCCCTGCACCGTCTTGCCGTACATCTTCTTCTCGCCGTAGGCGCCGTAGGCCGTGAGCACTTTGCGGTCAGGGTCGGACAACAGCGGGAAGGTCAGGCCTTCGGCGTCGCGGAACTTGGCCAGTTTCTCCGGCTTGTCGGGAGAGATGCCGACGACGTCGAGGCCCGCGTCGTTGAGTTCGTGCAGGTTGTCGCGGAAATCGCAGGCCTGCTTGGTGCATCCGGGGGTTGACGCCGCGGGGTAGAAGTACACGATGACGCGGCGCCCCTGGTAGTCGGCCAGCGACACCTTGTTGCCGTCGGCGTCGAGGAGGCTGAAGGCAGGAGCTTTGTCCCCGGGGGACAACCGTGTGGTCTCGGTCAAGGTGCGTCCTTTCTGTTCACCGGAGCGTTAGGCCTTGCACCGGCTGATTTAGGGTAGTGCGGGTAGGTGAATGAGCACCCAGTGTGTGGGCGACTTGGAGGGTAGACACGTGGCGGACCGCGATCCCGAGACCATCAAGAAGGAGATCGACGTCGCCCGCGACCAGCTGGCCGCGACCGTTGATTCGCTGGCTGTGCGCGCCAACCCCCGTCGTCTGGCCGACGACGTCAAGGCCCGACTGATCGAATTCGTCAAGAAGCCCGCCGTGACGGTGTCTCTGGCCGGGGTGGGAGCACTCGTCGTCGTGGTGGTCGTCCACCGGGTCAGAAACCGCTGAGCCGGGCGGCCGTCGAGAGTGCATCAGCGGCTTCGGCCGTGCACCTACGGCGGGAAAATCGCCAAAACTGCGCCCTAGCCGCACACTCGAAGCCCTGACCGCACACCGGGTGCAACCTTCCGATCAGCCCGATCCGATTCTGTTCCGGCCGCGAGGGCCCACGCCGCCGTCGCTGCAGTAGCGCCCCCACTTGCTCAGTCGCCTCTCCGGCGACCGGCAGCAAAACTTCCTGCACTGCAAGTCAGTTCGTCGCAAGCTAGCATCCATTCACCCGGTTGGGGCGATCGCAACGGTGCGCACGGGACGCTCGCGCATGCGGCGCCGCCGGTTCCGGGATCGCCGCAGCGGACCAATCGGCGCGTTCGACAGACGCGCCGGTGCAATGGCAGCGTTGCCTCAACCGTCTGGGATGCGCGGCGCCTTTGAGGATTCCTCGGGCTGCCCGTCCAGTGACCCTCGAAAGGACTGCTCACGTGGGAGCCGGCACCGTACAGATCGTCGGTGGCTACAAGAGTTTCGACGGCGATAGCCACGCCTTGAGCGATATCACCCTGACTGTCGAGGAGGGCGACTTCCTGGCGATCCTGGGCCGCAGCGGTAGCGGCAAATCAACCCTGCTGCGGGTGATCGCCGGCCTGGAGAAGTTGACGTCGGGGACCGTGGAATGGTCCAGCGGCAACGGGGTGGCCCGGCCACACACCGGCGTCGTCTTCCAACAGGCGCTGCTCATGCCGTGGTTGACCGCCGGGGAAAACGTCATGCTCGCCGGGCGTTTCGCCGCACACAAGAAGTCGTTTCAGCGCGAGTACGCCGAAGAACTGCTGCGCCATTTCGATCTCGAACGCGTCGCCGATCGCTATCCCGACCAGCTCTCCGGTGGGCAGGCCCAACGCGTCGCGATCATCCGTGCCGTTGCCACCCGCCCCCGGCTGCTGCTTTTGGATGAGCCGTTCAGTGCCCTGGACCCCGCCATTCGCGCTGATCTGCAGTCTTGGCTGGCGAATCTGGCGGCGGAACTGGGTATCACGGTCGTCCTGGTCACCCACGACGTCGACGAGGCGTTGTTGCTGGCCAGCCGCGTCGTGCTGCTCGGTCCCGACGGGCGGATCCGGCGCGAATGGCAACCGGCGCTCACCGCCGAAGTCCGCAGCGGCAACGAGGAACTCCGCCAGCAGATCCTCGACCAATATCGCCTGGTCGAACAATGACCGGTGGTCTGGTCAGCCGGCGGTCCTTGCTCGCCGGTACGGTCGCCGTCGCCGCCGCCGGCGGTTTGGCCGGGGTCGCCGACCTGGCGCGTGCGGCCAGCGTCGACCGCACCAACACCAGCGGCCAACTGCGGGTCGGCTATCTACCGATCACCGACGCCGCGCCGCTGCTCATCGCCCACGCCGACGGCCTCTACCAGCGCGGCGTGGTCAGTCCGGCCAAGCCCGTGCTGTTCCGCAGCTGGGCATCGCTGGCCGAAGCCTTCGTCACCCGACAGGTCGACGCGGTGCACATGCTGATGCCGACGGCCATCCAGCTGCGCTTTCTGCTCAAGAGCCCGGTGCGGGTGCTGAGCTGGAATCACACCAACGGGTCGGCACTGACGGTTGCGCCGAACATCACCGATCTCGGGCAGCTGGCCGGAACGCAGGTGGCCATCCCGTTCTGGTGGTCGATCCACAACATCATCCTTCAGCAACTGCTACGCGCCCACGATCTGGTGCCGGTGGTGCGCCGCAGCGCCTCGCGTAGCGCCCGCACCGTCGAACTGATCGTCATGAGCCCGTCAGACATGGTGCCGGCGTTGGCGAACCGGTCGATCAGCGGATACGTGGTGGCCGACCCGTTCAACGCCATGGCTCAGGTGCGCAAGATCGGGCGCATCCACACCTTCCTGGGTGATGTGTGGCGCGACCACGCCTGCTGCGTGGTGTTGGCCCACGACGACCTCATCGAGCACCGCCCGGAAGCCGCCGCCTCGCTGGTCAATTCGATCGTCGGCGCCCAGCAACGCATCAACACCGACCGGCCGGTGGCCGCCGCGACCCTGTCGAAAGGGTCCTACCTGCCGCAACCGCTGCCGGCGATCAAGACCGCGCTCACCTACCGACCTCAGGACTACCGATTCCTGCATCCCGATTGGCAACCACAGCGACTCGGGTATCAACCCTTCCCGTTCCCGAGCTTCACCCAACGACTGGTGGAGGCGATGCATGACACCGTCGTCGACGGCGACCGCAACTTCCTGGACCGGCTGGACCCCGCCGCCGTGCACTCGGAGTTGGTGGTCGACAGCTTCGTGCGCAGCGCCTTGACCGCCCACGGTGGCCCGCAAACCTTCGGCATTCCGTCCGACCTCACTCGCACCGAACAGGTACAACCGCGATGACTCTTGAACAGACCAGCGCCACGACCGGATTGCCAGCGCCCGGGCAGCCGGGGGCACCGACGGCCGCCAGATGGTCACTCGTGCAACGCTGGTGGCCACCCACGCTGGCCATCGCGGCGGCACTGGGGTTGTGGTGGTTGGGCACCGCGGTGCTGGCTCCCGCGCAGTCGTTGTTGCGGGAAACCACACCGGTGCAGGTGGTCAAAGCGTTGGCCGACCTGTACAACCGGGGTGTGCTGCTGCCCGACACCGGAGTCAGCCTGTGGCGGTTGCTGATTGGCTTACTCGTCGGTGCCGTCATCGGCATCCCCGCGGGGCTCCTCATCGGGACGAACGACGTCGCCGACCGCGCCACCCGCCCCGTTGTCCAGTTCCTGCGGATGATCTCGCCGCTGTCGTGGGCGCCGATATCGGTGGCATTATTCGGGATTGGCAACGAGCCGGTCATCTTCCTGATCGCCGCGGCGTCGGTGTGGCCGATCCTGATCAACACCGCCGCAGGCGTGCACGCGGTAGACCCCGGCTACCTGCAGGTGGCCCGGTCGTTCGGCGCCAGCCGCATCGAGCAGCTCACCGTCATTGTGCTGCCGGCGATTCGGGGTCACCTGCAAACGGGTCTGCGGGTCGCGCTGGGTATCGCCTGGGTGGTGCTGGTGCCCGCCGAGATGCTCGGTGTGCGTTCGGGTTTGGGCTACCAGATCCTCAACGCCCGCGACCAGTTGGCCTATGGTCAGGTTGTCGCGGTCATCGTCGTCATCGGCGTCATCGGCTATGTCTTGGACCTTGCTGCGCGGCGAGCGCTGAGAGGCTCACGCGCGGGATAGATGGTCGGGGGAGGTTGATTCCCCAAGTAGGAACACCGCCGCCAAAGGTGAACTGACCGCTCGCCCTCGACTGCCTCAAACGCGGACGACGATCGCGTTCGCGCACCGACAAACACCAGTAACGCGGCCTTGAGAACATCAACACAACCGTAAGCAACATCAACGCCGTCGCCGCTCGTCACGAAACGGGGAGGTTGGGGCAGGCTTGATGCAGTGCCGCCGTCGCGGAGTACGTCATCGTCCCGGCACGTACCGCATCGGCGTCCGTACTGTTCGTAGAGGTCTGCCCATTCTGGCCAGACGACGAAGTGGCGGCAGCACGTTGCACCTGGGCCGACAACGCTGCGCCGTCGGCCCAACGGATGAGCTGTTCTTTCAGCGTCTGAGCGGACACCGACGATTCCGCGGCGCGGATCTTCGAACTCATCGCGGATTCCTGATCAGCAATAGCAATAAGATCTTTCGTCTCACCGGCTCCGTTGGACAGCGCAGTGATGGATTTCTTCATCGCGGCCCACTCATGCCCAAGCTGTTCTATGACAGCGCAATCACCTTGCGGAGTGGAGCCGTGACCGTCGTGTAACGCCCAGAAGGTGATGGACGCCGCGAGAAGGATCACCGTGAAACCCATCAAAACCCAACGCCAACGATTCCGGCGTGACCATCTGCCGACTCGTTCCTGGTCCGGATCACCCATATCTCGCAAAGCCTAGAACATGATCCGCCAGCCGATTCCCGGCGACCGGGTGGTACGTGGCGAGCAAGGCAAAGACGAATCAGAATTCGTCTGCTGTAAGGGGTTTCGGTCCACGCGCGGTGTTTCCGTGAACGGGACAGTACTAGGTAGCGCGGGCCGGCCTGTCCTGCTTGGACTCTCAAGTCATGATGGCGGCTGCCGGGGCACCTTTCGCGTGATTGTTACGTCGAGCTTGCGAGATCGCTGCGGTGTCCGCGGCCGGGCCGCGCCGCGTTCCAATCGGCGATGGTTTCGGGCAGCCAACCACGGATGGTGCCGCGCGGAATGGAGCCGTCTTGGTTGATGGCGCCGATGATGGCGTCGCATCGCCCGACTCCTGATGGCCGGGATGAGGTTCCTGGCGCCCACCAGCTCCCCTACTTCGGGACGCGAGTGCGGGACTACCAGGGGATAGGGTGAACCGTAGCGCGAAGGCGGCCCGCCTGCGCGGGCACAAATGTGCTTTGAAAGTGCGCCGTCAGGGTTTCGAACCCCGGACCCGCTGATTAAGAGTCAGCTGCTCTACCAACTGAGCTAACGGCGCCTTGGACGGCCAAGACCGCGTAGGCGACAATAACAGGCTTCCTGCCGCAGAGCGAATTCCTACGTTCGGGCCCGGCCGACTTGCCTCAGCCAGCCGGACCAACCGGCCGAGAATGCCACAAGCTGTCCCGGACACGCACTACAATGCTGGAAACAATCCAGGGTCAGTGGTGACCGAGATACGCGAATTATGTGAAAGGTCACTTGATGGCGCCTTTGCTCAGACGTCGATCGTGGCTGGCTGCGGTCATCATCCCGGTAGCTCTGTTCGCTGTCGCCTGCAGCAGTGGAGGCGGCACCGCAGCGCCGGCGAAGGTCATCTCTGACAAGGGCACGCCCTTCGCGGACCTGCTGGTTCCCAAGCTGACGGCCTCGGTGGCCGACGGCGCCGTCGGTGTCACTGTGGATGCACCGGTGACGGTGACGGTCGCCGACGGCGTCCTTGCCTCGGTCACCATGGTCAACGACAACGGCCGGTCAATCGGCGGCCAACTCAGCCCCGACGGCCTGCGTTGGCAGACCACCGAACAACTCGGCTACAACCGCCGCTACACCCTGAACGCGAAGGCGCTCGGACTCGGTGGTGCGGCGACTCGCCAGATGACCTTCCAGACCAGCTCGCCCGCGCACTTGACGATGCCTTATGTGGTGCCCGGTGACGGTGAGGTCGTCGGGGTCGGTCAACCGGTGGCGATCCGGTTCGACGAGAACATCGCCAACCGCCTGGCCGCCGAGAAGGCCGTCAAAATCACCACCAACCCGCCCGTCGAAGGCGCGTTCTACTGGCTGAACAACCGCGAAGTCCGTTGGCGCCCCGAGCATTTCTGGAAGCCGGGAACCAACATCGACGTCGCGGTCAACACCTACGGCGTCGACCTGGGCGACGGCATGTTCGGTGAGGACAACGTCAAGACCCACTTCACCATCGGCGACGAGGTGATCGCCACAGCCGACGACACCACCAAGATCCTGACCGTGCGGGTCAACGGTGAAGTCGTCAAGACGATGCCCACATCGATGGGCAAGGACAGCACCCCGACGGCCAACGGCATCTACACGGTGGGCGCGCGGTTCAAGCACATCATCATGGACTCGTCGACGTACGGGGTGCCGGTCAACTCACCCAACGGCTACCGCACCGACGTAGATTGGGCGACGCAGATCTCCTACAGCGGAGTCTTCGTGCACTCCGCGCCCTGGTCGGTGGGCGCGCAGGGGCACACCAACACCAGCCACGGTTGTCTGAACGTGAGCCCAAGCAATGCGCAGTGGTTCTACGACCACATCAAGCGCGGCGACATCGTCGAGATAATGAACACCGTGGGCGGCACGCTGCCCGGCACCGAGGGTCTGGGGGACTGGAACATCCCGTGGGACCAGTGGCGCGCGGGTAACGCCAACGACTGACCCATCAGAATCAGACGCGCAGCAGCGAGCTCAACGCCGGATAGTCGGGCATGTACAGAATAAATTCGTCGGGGCGTGAGCGCCCAGGCCCGGTAGGCGCCGGAATAGACCTTGTCGGACGTCCATCGGTCGGCGGCGCCTCATTTGCTGAGCAAGTCAACGCTGGTCGGTAAAGACGATCAGCTCAAGTTCATCGAGCACGTCGGCGCCCGCGTGGGCGTCGATCCGGCGACCGACATCCGTCCCGCGCTGATGGTCCATACCAGTTTGCCCACAGTAAAATTCGTGCTCGACCGCTGGCTGACCGCGCATTCCGACGAGAGTCGGCCGTTCCATGTGCAGATGGACGAAGCGTCGCGTATCACGCTCGTCGGGTTCGAGTGACGGGTTAGCTAACGCACCCCGGGCAGGGGCCGGGGTCACCCTCGATAAGCATGGCAGCGACTTGCCTGTTGACGCCGCCATTGCTGACCCACGCCGGTGAGTTGTCGTTCATCGTGCCGATCATGAAGTGGTGGCAGACGCCCATGTCCCAGTTGGGAGTGCCGAAAGCCGTCGGCAGCGGCATGCCCGGGCACCATTCGTAGCTACACGCCATGCCGTTGCAGACACCGATCGGATAGGTATAGGCCTGTGCGGCACCTGCGCCGAGTCCCACTGCGGCGGCCGCGACCCCGCCTGATAACAACGCCCCGGCGAGTGCGCGCTTGATCTTAGCGGTGGTCATACGTGTGCTGTCCTTCCCGTGTTGCCTTCTGGCCTGGTTCGGCGTGTTGGGCAACTAGACAGCGATGCGATCGCTACCGATCACAAGATTTTGCATTGAGATTGCCGCACGGGCCGTGGCAGCGGCGCCAAGTACTACCGCGGCGGCAATCTCGACGCGGACGACGACGAGGACGGGGCCTCATCGAGTGGGGTGAGTGACGGGACTCGAACCCGCGACATTCAGGATCACAACCTGACGCTCTACCAACTGAACTACACCCACCACGACCGCCAGCCGGCCCGGCGCGGGCTAACGAGCGGCGACGTCGATACTAACTGTTCGGACGCTCGTCGGCCGAATCGACATCACCCGAGACCCCCGCGCCTTCCTCAAGACCCTCGACCACCGCGGCGATTTCGCTGGTAGAGGGGCCGGGCGGGGCGACGAACGCGGTGCGCCGGTAGTACTGCAACTCGCGGATCGACTCGCGAATGTCAGCCAGCGCCCGGTGCGCGAGTCCCTTAGGTGGCTGGCCGAAGTAGATCCGCGGATACCAGCGCCGGCACAGCTCCTTGATGGAGCTGACGTCGATCATGCGGTAGTGCAGGAACGAGTCGAGTTGCGGCATGTCGCGGGCGATGAACGAACGGTCGGTGGCAATCGAATTGCCCGCCAGCGGCGCGGTCTTGGGTTGCTTGACGTGCTCACTGATGTAGTCGAGCACCATTTTCTCCGCGGTTGCCAGGTCTACCGTCGACGCCTTCACTTCCTCGATCAGCCCCGAGCGCGTATGCATCTCGGTGACGACGTCGATCATGTCGGATAGCGCTGCGTCTTCGGCATGGATCACCACGTCGACGCCGTCGCCCAGGATGTTCAGGTCGGCATCGGTGACCAGGGCAGCGATCTCGATCAGCTTGTCCGAGCCCAGGTTGAGCCCGGTCATCTCGCAGTCGATCCACACCAATTCATCGCGCACAGCGCTCAGCGTAAAGGCCGCGCGAGGATCGAGCGCCTTTCCCCCTGACAAGTAGGGTGAGGGTTGCCCTACTGGACGGCTCACAACCGGGGGAAGGCACGATGAGCACCGAATCGGCGGCGCAGCGAATCTCGGCGGGTTATGCCGTCGAAGGCCAGGCCTTGGAGTTGGGCACCGTCGTCATCGACGGTCAATCCGACACCGCCGCGCCGATCCGCATCCCGCTGGCCACGATCAACCGGCACGGACTGGTCGCCGGTGCCACTGGAACGGGCAAAACCAAGACACTGCAGCTGATCGCCGAACAGCTCAGCGCGGCCGGGGTGCCGGTGTTAATGGCCGACGTCAAAGGTGATCTGTCCGGTTTGGCGCGCCCGGGCCAAGGCGACGAGAAGATTCTGGCCCGTGCCAAGGACACGGGTGATGCCTGGGAGCCGACGGCCTACCCCGTGGAGTTCTTGTCGCTGGGCACCGACGGAGCCGGCGTCCCGGTGCGGGCCACCATTTCCAGCTTCGGGCCAATCCTGCTGTCAAAGGTGCTGGGCCTCAACGCCACTCAAGAGTCGACGCTCGGCTTGATCTTCCACTGGGCCGATCAGAACGGGTATGCGTTACTCGACTTGAAGGACTTGCGCGAGGTCATCAGTCACCTGCTCAGCGCCGAGGGCAAGGCTGAGCTGAAATCGCTTGGGGCAGTGTCACCGACGACCGCCGGCGTCATCCTACGGGCGTTGGTCAATCTCGAAGCCGAGGGCGCCGATACCTTCTTCGGGGAGCCCGAACTCGACCCGCAGGATCTGATGCGTGTCGACGGTGCCGGCCGCGGCGTCATCACGCTGCTTGAATTCGGCAGCCAGTCGTTGCGCCCGGTGATGTTCTCCACCTTCCTGATGTGGGTGCTCGCGGACCTGTTCACCTTCCTGCCCGAGGTGGGTGACGTGGACAAGCCCAAACTGGTTTTCTTCTTCGACGAGGCGCACCTACTGTTCACCGATGCCTCGAAAGCCTTCCTCGAGCAAGTGGAGCAGACGGTCAAGCTGATCCGATCCAAAGGCGTCGGGGTGTTTTTCTGTACCCAGCTGCCCACCGATCTGCCCAAGGAGGTGCTGTCGCAGCTGGGCGCGCGCATCCAGCATGCGCTGCGCGCGTTCACTCCCGACGACCAGAAGGCGCTCACTAGAACGGTCCGTACCTACCCGAAAACCGATGTGTACGACCTGGAGTCGGCCTTGACGTCGCTGGGCATCGGCGAGGCCGTCGTCACCGTGCTGTCGGAAAACGGTGCGCCGACACCGGTTGCCTGGACCCGCATCCGGGTGCCGCGGTCCCTGATGGCAGCCATCGGCACCGAGGCGATCGGTGCCGCCGCCCAAGCCAGCCCGCTACACGCGCGATACGGCCAGACCATCGACCGGCCGTCGGCCTACGAGATGCTGCACGAGAAGTACTCGCCTGCCCCGCAGGCTGAGCCGGACCAACCCGCGCCGGCACCGGAAGCGCCGATGCCGCGCGGCCAGTACGATCCACTGCCCGGTGACGATCTGCAACTGCCGCCCATGCCCGCGCCCGCGGAGCCGCAGGGCCCCCCGGTGTGGGAACAGGTGCTGAAGAACCCGACGGTGAAAAGCGCCATCAACACCGGCGTGCGCGAGATAACCCGCAGCATCTTCGGTACTGGGCGTCGCCGCCGTAGATGACGCGGGTCTAACCGCCGCCGAGTTTCTTGTAGAAGGCGCCGACGATCGGGGCAACGATGGCGCGCGGCGCGTAACCGCTTGCCACCGACATCGCCTTGGAAGTCAACCCCGGAACGACGCGCATCTTGTTGCGCTCCAACGCATCCAGCGATACTTGCGCGGTGTGCTCGGTGGAGATCCATAAGAACTCCGGCACGAGCTTTTCGACCAGCGACGCTTCGTCACCCTCGGGTATCTCGGTGCGCACGGGCCCGGGCGCCAGCAGCGTCACATGCACACCGGAATTCTTCAACTCACCACGCAACGATTCGCTGAAGGTGTTCGCGAAGGCCTTGGTCGCGGCATAGGTCGCGTTGTAGGGGATGGGTGAATTGCCCGCCGCCGAGCCCGATATCAAGATGCCGCCGGCTCCGCGCTTGACCATTCCGGGCAAGACCGCCAACGTAAGGTCGTGCACGCCAAGCGCATTCAGCTGCACCTGAGCCTTCTCGCCCGCCGGGTCGAGTCCGGACACCGGGCCGAACGTCGCGGTGCCGGCGTTGGCGCACAGGATGGAGATGGGCCGGGAGGCCAATTCCTCACACAGTTTGGCGCGGTCTGACGGATCGGCGAGGTCGGCCGGTCGAACGTCCACGGTGACGCGGTACTTGTCGGACAGGCGGCCGGCCAACTCGTTCAGCAGGTTTTCGCGCCGTGCGGTGATGATCAGGCTGTAGCCGCGCGCGGCGAGTTCGGTAGCGAGCGCTTCACCGATGTTCTGCGAAGCTCCGGTGACAACCGCGCGCGCGTCAGGACTGGGAGCGGGGATCGGCATGCGGCAATCGTAGCGATCGCAAGCGCGGCGCAGCCGGGTGCAGCGGGTCGCTACCAAACCGCATCGTAGCGATCGCAAGCGCGGCCGCGGCGATCGCAAGCGCGGCGAAGCCGGGCGCAGCGGGTCGCCGCCGATGCCGAAGCCGGGCGCAGCGGGTCGCTACCAAAGGGCATCGTAGCGATCGCAAGCGCGGCGCAGCCGGGCGCAGCGGGTCGCTACCAAACCGCATAAAGTGCCGGGCATGAGTCAGCCGGAGTCGGATTCAGCTGAACACCACGTCACCGAACCGGTAAATCAGCAGCAGAAGTTCGAGTACGGGGCTGCAAAATTACAGGCTGGGCGCGAGCCGGTCACTCTCAAGCGCTCGCGGGTAGCCGCCTGGGCGCTATGGGACTCCGGCTCGACCGGCCTCAACGCGATCGTGGCGACATTCGTCTTCTCGGTCTACCTGACCAGCAGCGTCGGGGAAGGCCTGCCCGGCGGTACCTCCCCGGCAAGTTGGCTGGGCCGGGCCGGTGCGGTCGCGGGGCTGACGATCGCGATCCTGGCGCCGGCCCTGGGAGTCTGGGTCGAGTCCCCGCACCGGCGACGGGTGGCCTTGAGCACACTGACCGGCCTCGCGGTTGCGCTGACCTGCGGCATGTTCTTCATTCGGGACAGCCCCGGCTATCTATGGGCGGGGCTGGCACTGCTGGCAGCGACGGCCGCCTGCGGCGATTTGTCCAGCGTTCCCTACAACGCGATGCTGCGTCAGCTCTCGACCCCCGACACCGCCGGCCGGATTTCCGGCCTGGGCTGGGCGGCGGGTTACCTGGGCAGCGTCTCGTTGCTGATCCTGGTGTACCTGGGCTTCATATCCGGCACCGGTGAGGTCCGCGGCCTGTTGCACATTCCCGTGCGCGACGGACTCAACGTTCGGGTCGCGATGCTGCTGGCCGCGGCGTGGCTCGCGATACTGGCCCTACCGCTGCTCTTCGTCGCCCATCGGCTGCCGAACACCGGTGAGTCGTCGCACCCGACCAGCATGCTGGGCGGCTACCGCAAGTTACGGGCGGACGTCGCCGCCGAATGGCGCCGCGACCGCAACCTCGTCTACTTCCTGTTGGCTAGCGCCATCTTCCGCGACGGGCTCTCGGCGATATTCTCCTTCGGCGCGGTGCTGGGCGTGAGTGTGTACGGCCTCAGCCAAGGCGACGTGCTGATGTTCGGCGTGGCAGCCAGCACCGTCGCCGCACTGGGCGCAGTGGCCGGCGGGTTCGTCGATCACCGCGTCGGCTCCAAGCCCGTCATCATCGCGTCGCTGGCCGCAATCCTCGCCGCGGCGTTCACCCTGATGACGCTGTCCGGCGCCCTGGCCTTCTGGGTGTGCGGATTGCTGCTGTGCCTGTTCATCGGGCCGTCGCAGTCATCGGCGCGCGCCCTGTTGCTGCGCATGGCGCAGCACGGCAAAGAAGGCATGGCCTTCGGCCTGTACACCATGACCGGCCGAGCGGTGGCGTTCCTCGGACCGTGGTTGTTCTCGGTGTTCGTCGACGTCTTCAACGCGGTACGCGCCGGCTTGGCCGGCATTTGCGTGGTGCTGTCGGTCGGCCTGCTGACAATGCTGGCCGTGCGCGTGCCGCGCCATGGCGATGCGGTGGTGACCGAACCGTCTTAGAGCGGGGCGTCGCAGATGGTCAGACCGACTCCGGTGCGCTGACGTACCTGCACGCCGCCCACGGTGACCGAGCAGGTGACGTTGTGGCCGATGTTGATGATGGTGACACTGGGCGGGCTGGTGGTCGACCTGGCCAGGCTGACCTCTTTACTCCAGGGCAATGCCACATTGAACTCGGTCTGGACGACGTTGCCCGAATCCATGTAGCTGACACTGATGGCGCGGCCGTCACCGGAGACGGTGTAGACAACGGTCTGCATGGCGCCCTGGCCGGTCGTGGCAGTGGGCGCGGGAACGCCCGATTCGGTGGTGGTGGTGGGCGACGGGGTGAGGCTGGGGCTGGTCGGCGAGGTCCTCTTCGTCGGCATCGGAGCGCTCGTGCTCGGCGTGGGCATCGGCGGCAGGGGCTCGACAGCGGTCTGGCTCTTGGTGGAGATGTTGGCGACGACCAGTGCGATCACCAGGGCAATGACCAACAGCACTGCTGCACCGGCGACGAACCACAACCACCGCGGCGTTCGAGGCCCTTCCGGTGGCGGTGCCCCGGCTTCGGGCGGTTCACCGGTGACGGCCTGTCCTTGCTGCCAATACGGGGGCAACTGCTGGGTGGAATTGGCTTCGTTCGGCGCCCAGGGTGAATAGCTGCCGCCGTAGGTGGCCGCATACGGTGCCTGGTCGGCATACGCCGGGTCGGTCGGCGGATACACCGGTCCTTGGGACCAGGTCGGTGCCGGCTGAGGCGGACCGTACCGCTCGTGGCCACGTGGATCGCTCATGTCCACCTCATGAATTGCAGGGTACCCGGGCAGCTCGCGGAAGCATTGCCGAGCATTTCGGATGTCGGGTGTAGTCGGACCGCCGTGCTTTGGGCTGTGCTTGCGATCGTCGTCGACAACCATCTTGCCAGCGCGACTGACGCGACTTCACGCGTCAGTGATCGGCGGCACTCAACGCGGCGATCGTCATCGCGCGCATGACGGCGCGCGATCGCTGCGGGTCGGCAGCCTTGACGCTGTGGGGCGTGGAGTTCAACAGGCCGAAGACGGCATGCGCCATCAGCCGGGCATCGCTCTCCGGTTGATCCGGGTGCAGCTCACCCAGCACACCCACCCAAACCTCGACGTATTGCCGCTGCGCTTTGCGTACCTGCCGCTTGGCGGGCGCGGGCAGGTGCGCGAGATCGCGATCTTGAATGCGGATGAGGTTCGGCTCGTTGAGGGCGAAGTCGAGGTGAAAGTCGATCAGCCCGTCGAGTGCGGTGGCCGAATCCGGACTCCGCGCTGTGACGGCACGAGCCCCGGCGAGAAGCCGAGCGCTGATGCCCACCAGTAACTCGACGAGCAGCGACTCTTTGTTCGGGAAGTGCCGGTAGATCGCCGGGCCACTGACGCCCGCGGCTGCGCCGATGTCCTCCAACCGCACCGCGAGGAACCCCCGATCGGCAAACAGCCGCTCGGCCGCCGCCAGAAGTTGTAGCCGGCGGTCAGACTTCAACTGGCTGCGGCGATTTGGCGTTTCGGGCTGGCTGGCCTGCCCGTCCGGGATGGACGCTGTCATGCCGCCTCCTGGACAGGTCGGTTAATGGCCACTAACTTAGCATGTTGGCGCTGCTGAGAGGGCTTTCGGCGCTGGACGCACCGTGCCCAGAATGGTATTCTCGGGCCCAGTTAATGAACATTAACTGAAATTGTCGAGAGGCGCTACTGTCATGGACAAAGTGGTGGCTACCGCTGCGGAGGCGGTCGCCGACATCGCCGACGGCGCGTCTTTGGCTGTCGGAGGGTTCGGGTTGTGCGGCATCCCGGAGGCCCTGATTGCGGCGGTGGCCGAAAGCGGCGTCACCGACTTGGAGACAGTGTCCAACAATTGCGGCGTCGACGGCATCGGACTCGGTGTCCTTCTGCAGCACAAGCGAATTCGCCGCACCGTATCCTCCTACGTCGGGGAGAACAAGGAATTCGCCCGCCAATTCCTGTCCGGTGAACTCGAGGTCGAACTCACCCCGCAGGGAACGCTGGCCGAGCGGTTACGCGCCGGCGGGATGGGCATTCCGGCGTTCTACACCCCGGCCGGAGTGGGGACGCAGATCGCTGACGGTGGATTGCCCTGGCGCTACGACGCGTCGGGCGGGGTCGCGATGATGTCGCCACCGAAGGAGACACGCGAGTTCGACGGCGTCACCTATGTGCTGGAGCGTGGCATCCGAACCGACTTCGCGCTGGTCCATGCCTGGAAGGGCGACCGGCACGGCAACCTGGTGTACCGCTATGCCGCCGGCAATTTCAACCCGGAATGCGCCCCGGCGGGAAGAATCACGATCGCCGAGGTCGAAGAGCTCGTCGAGCCCGGTGAAATCGATCCCGCGACGGTGCACACCCCTGGGGTTTTCGTCCAGCGGGTGGTGCATGTGCCCAATCCCACCAAGCGAATTGAGAAAGAGACGGTGCGGAGATGAGCTGGAGTCGCGATGACATGGCCGCGCGGGTGGCAACGGAGTTCGAGGACGGCCAATACGTCAACCTCGGCATTGGCATGCCCACCTTGATCCCCAACCACATTCCCGCCGGCGTCCACGTCGTTTTGCACTCGGAGAACGGCATCCTCGGTGTCGGGCCATACCCGCTTCCGGACAAAGTCGACGCCGACCTGATCAACGCGGGCAAGGAAACCGTCACGACGCTGCCCGGTGCGGCGTTCTTCGGCTCCTCGACGTCGTTCGGCATCATCCGCGGCGGGCACCTCGACGTGGCAGTGCTTGGCGCCATGCAGGTTTCGGTCACCGGGGACCTCGCCAACTGGATGATCCCGGGCAAGATGGTCAAGGGCATGGGCGGGGCCATGGATCTGGTGCACGGCGCCCGCAAGGTCATCGTGATGATGGAGCACGCCGCCAAAGACGGCAGCCCGAAGATCTTGGAGCGCTGCACGCTGCCGCTGACCGGTGTCGGTTGCGTCAACCGCATCGTCACCGAGCTTGCGGTGATCGACGTCTGCGACGACGGCCTGCACCTCATCGAAACCGCGCCGGACGTCTCGGTCGAGGAGGTCATCGCCAAAACCCAACCGCCGCTTGCCCTTGACGACCTGGTAAGCCGGTGACGACCATCGCGCCGTCGTTCGCCGACGAGCATCGCCGCCTGGTGGCGGAACTGAACGACAAGCTCGCCGTCGCCGCACAGGGCGGCAACCAGCGCGCGCGGGAGCGTCACGTCAGCCGCGGTAAGTTGCTGCCCCGGGAGCGGGTCAACCGCCTGCTCGATCCGGGTAGCCCCTTCCTGGAGTTGTCGCCGTTAGCTGCCGGCGGCATGTACGGCGACGAGTCACCGGGCGCGGGAATCATCACCGGCATCGGCCGGGTGTCCGGGCGCGAGTGCGTCGTGGTCGCCAACGACGCGACGGTCAAGGGCGGGACCTATTACCCGATGACGGTCAAGAAGCATCTGCGGGCCCAAGAGGTGGCGTTGCAGAACCTGCTGCCCTGCATCTACCTCGTCGACTCCGGCGGCGCGTTCTTGCCCCGCCAGGACGAGGTGTTCCCCGACCGCGAACACTTCGGGCGGATCTTCTACAACCAGGCGACCATGAGCGCCAAGGGAATTCCGCAAGTGGCCGCGGTCCTGGGCTCCTGCACCGCGGGTGGGGCGTACGTGCCGGCCATGAGCGACGAGGCCGTCATCGTCCGCGAACAGGGCACCATCTTCCTCGGCGGACCGCCGCTGGTGAAGGCGGCCACCGGCGAAATCGTGTCGGCCGAAGATCTCGGCGGCGGCGACCTGCATTCGCGGGTCTCCGGTGTCACCGACCACCTCGCCGATGACGACGAGCACGCCCTGCGGATCGTCCGCGACATCGCCGCCACCTTCGGCCCGCGCCCGCCCGCACAGTGGGAGGTGACACGATCGGTGGAGCCCACGCACGCGCAGACCGAGCTGTACGACGTCGTGCCGCCGGCTCCGCGCGTGCCCTACGACGTGCACGAGGTGATCGTGCGACTCGTCGACGGCGGCGAATTCAGCGAGTTCAAAGCCCTGTACGGCAAGACCCTGGTGACCGCGTTCGCGCGCATCCACGGTCATCCGGTCGGAATTGTCGCCAACAACGGCGTCCTCTTCGGCGAATCCGCGCTCAAGGGCGCACATTTCATCGAGCTGTGCGACAAACGCAATATCCCGCTGCTGTTCCTGCAGAACATCGCCGGATTCATGGTCGGCCGCGACTACGAGGCCGGCGGCATCGCCAAGCATGGCGCCAAAATGGTGACCGCCGTGGCGTGCGCGCGGGTGCCCAAACTGACCGTGGTGATCGGCGGATCCTACGGCGCGGGCAACTATTCGATGTGTGGGCGGGCCTACTCGCCGCGCTTTTTGTTCATGTGGCCCAACGCGCGGATCTCGGTGATGGGTGGGGAACAGGCGGCCTCGGTCTTGGCGACGGTGCGCGGCGAGCAGCTCAGCGCCGCCGGCACACCGTGGTCGGCCGAGGAGGAAGACGCGTTCAAGGCGCCGATCCGCGAGCAGTACGAGGACCAGGGCAACCCGTACTACTCCACCGCGCGGTTGTGGGACGACGGCATCATCGACCCTGCGGACACCAGGACGGTTGTCGGACTTGCACTTTCGGCGTGCGCGCATGCGCCGCTAGCGCCGGTCTCCTACGGCGTGTTCAGGATGTGAGGCCATGTTCGACACGGTATTAGTGGCCAACCGCGGCGAGATCGCTGTCCGCGTCATCCGCACGCTGCGCCGGCTGGGTATCCGGTCGGTGGCGGTCTACAGCGATGCCGACGCCGCCGCGCGCCATGTGGTCGAGGCCGACACCGCCGTGCGGCTGGGGCCGGCCGCGGCGCGCGACAGTTACCTCGCCATCGACAAGGTCGTCGACGCGGCGCTGCGCACCGGAGCGCAGGCGATCCACCCCGGTTATGGGTTCTTGTCGGAGAACGCCCATTTCGCCGCTGCGTGTGAGCGCGCGGGGGTGGTGTTCCTCGGTCCGCCCACCCGCGCCATCGAGGTGATGGGCGACAAGATCACCGCCAAGAACGCCGTCGCCGCCTTCGACGTGCCGGTGGTGCCTGGAGTCGCCAAATCCGGGCTGACCGACGACGACCTGGCCGCGGCCGCCGAAGAAATCGGTTACCCCGTGCTCATCAAACCCTCGGCCGGGGGCGGCGGTAAGGGCATGCGACTGGTGCACGATCCGGCCCGCCTGCGTGAGGCGCTGGTCAGCGCCCGGCGCGAAGCGGCCTCCTCATTCGGAGACGACACCCTGTTCCTGGAGCGATTCGTATTGCGCCCCAGACACATCGAGGTGCAGGTACTGGCCGATACACACGGCAACGTGGTCCATCTGGGCGAACGCGAGTGCAGTTTGCAGCGGCGCCACCAGAAAGTCATCGAGGAGGCGCCCTCACCGCTGCTGGATCCCCAGACCCGCGACCGGATAGGGCTGGCGGCGTGCAACACGGCCCGCAGCGTCGACTACGTCGGTGCCGGCACGGTGGAATTCATCGTCTCCGCCGAGCGGCCCGACGAATTCTTCTTCATGGAGATGAACACCCGGCTGCAGGTCGAACACCCGGTCACCGAAGCCGTGACCGGGCTGGACCTGGTGGAGTGGCAGCTGCGGGTGGCCGCCGGGGAGAAGCTGGGATTCGCGCAGGACGACGTCGAACTCACCGGTCACGCGATCGAGGCGCGGGTGTACGCCGAGGATCCGGGTCGGGGATTCCTCCCCACCGGCGGACGCGTTCTGCAGGTGCTCGAACCCACCGGTCCCGGTGTGCGGGTGGACTCCTCGCTGCTGGCGGGCACGACAGTCGGCAGTGACTACGACCCGATGCTGAGCAAGGTCATCGCACACGGCGTCGACCGCGAGCAGGCGTTGGCTCGGCTTGACCAGGCGCTGGCGCGAACCGCGGTGCTGGGCGTCCAGACCAACGTCGAGTTCTTGCGATTTCTGCTCGCCGATGCGCGGGTGCAAGCCGGGGATCTGGACACCGCGTTGCTGGACGAACGATTGGCCGACTTCGCGCCCCAGGCCGCGCCCGACGACGTGCTGGCCGCCGGGGCGCTCTACCGGCAATGGGCCCTGGCCCGCCGGGCCACTGACAACACCTGGGCCGACCCATGGGCAACGCCCAGCGGATGGCGGGTGGGTGGAGTCACCGCGCCGGTCCGCACCGCGATGCAGACGCCGCTGTGCGCCCAGACCGTGTCGGTGTGGGGACTTCCCGAAGCCGCGACAGTACAGGTCGGTGAGGGCGAAACGCTCTCTGCGAGCGTGCAAGTCGCGGCGGGACAGCTGACCGCAACGCTGAACGGCCTGCGTCGCGAATACCACTGCGCAGAAGATCACCGGCATTTGTGGATCGCCGACGAGCGCGGCACCTGGCACTTGCGTGAGGCCGAGGCGAACAGGATCCATCGCGCCGTGGGCACGCGGGAGGCCGAGGTCGTCAGCCCGATGCCCGGCAACGTCATAGCCGTACCAGCCGACTCCGGCGCGCAGGTCGCCGAGGGCGACGTCGTGGTGGTCGTCGAGGCCATGAAGATGGAACATTCGCTCACCGCACCGGTTTCGGGACACGTCGAAGTGCTGGTGTCCGTCGGTGATCAAGTGACGGTCGACCAGGTGCTGGCCCGGCTCACCCCGGCCGAAGACTCCGCAGCAGAAAGCAAGGACTGATCATGACGACAACCATCACGGCGGGCACGCTGCCCAAGGAATACGAAGATCTGCGCAACACCGTCGCTGAGTTCGCGCGCACCGTGGTCGCGCCGGTATCGGCCAAACACGATGAGGAGCACAGCTTCCCGTACGAGGTCGTGGCGAAGATGGGTGAAATGGGACTGTTCGGCCTGCCGTTCCCAGAGGAATACGGGGGCATGGGCGGCGACTACTTCGCGCTGTCGCTCGCGCTCGAGGAATTGGGCAAGGTGGACCAATCGGTGGCCATCACGCTCGAGGCCGGCGCCAGTCTCGGTGCGATGCCGATCTACCGGTTCGGCAGCGAGGAGCAGAAACAAAAGTGGCTACCGGATCTGGTGGCCGGGCGGGCCTTGGCCGGCTTCGGGCTCACCGAGCCGGGGGCAGGCTCGGATGCCGGCAGCACCCGCACCACCGCCCGCCTGGACAACGGCGAATGGGTGATCAACGGCAGCAAGCAATTCATCACCAACTCGGGCACCGACATCACCTCGCTGGTCACCGTCACCGCGGTCACCGGCACCATAGGTGATGGAAAGAAGGAGATCTCCACGATCATCGTGCCCAGCGGCACACCGGGATTCGTCGTGGAACCGGTCTACAACAAGGTCGGGTGGAACGCGTCTGACACCCACCCGCTGTCCTTCGACGATGCCCGCGTTCCCGAGGAGAATCTGCTCGGCGCGCGCGGCAGCGGCTATGGAAACTTCTTGTCCATCTTGGACGAGGGCCGCATCGCCATCGCGGCGCTGGCCACCGGCGCCGCGCAGGGCTGTGTGGACGAAAGTGTCAAGTACGCCAAGGAGCGCCAGTCGTTCGGCCAGCCGATCGGCCGCTACCAGGCGATCAGCTTCAAAATCGCACGCATGGAGGCCCGCGCCCACGTGGCCCGTACCGCCTATTACGAGGCCGCGGCCAAAATGTTGGCCGGCAAACCGTTCAAGAAGGAAGCCGCGATCGCGAAGATGATCGCATCGGAAGCGGCGATGGACAACGCGCGCGACGCCACCCAGATCCACGGCGGCTACGGCTTCATGAACGAGTATCCGGTGGCCCGTCACTACCGGGACAGCAAGATCCTCGAGATCGGGGAGGGGACCACCGAGGTGCAGCTCATGCTCATCGCGCGATCGCTGGGTCTGTCGTGACCGACAAGTCGATTGTCCAGCGCGGCTTGTGGTTTGAAGAATTCGAGGTCGGTACGACGTACTTGCACCGGCCCGGCCGCACCGTGACCGAGGCCGACAACGTGTTGTTCACGACGCTGACGATGAACACCCAATCGCTGCATCTCGACGCGGCCTGGGCCGCCGAGCAACCGGGCTTCCGCGGGGAGCGTTTGGTCAATTCGATGTTCACCCTGTCGACCTTGGTCGGGCTGTCGGTCGCGCAGTTGACGCTGGGGACCATTGTCGCCAACCTCGGTTTCTCGGAGGTGTCGTTCCCCAAGCCGGTGTTCCACGGCGACACGTTGTATGCCGAGACCGTCTGCACCGACAAGCGTGAATCGAAAAGCCGCCCGGGTGAAGGCATCGTCACCCTGCAACACACCGGCCGCAATCAGCATGGTGACGTGGTGGCGCGCGCGGTGCGCACGACGCTGGTGCAAAAGCGGCCCAGCCAGGAAGCGGTCCGATGAGTTTGCGTGGCGCCGGCCCGGGATGGCTGTTCTGTCCGGCCGACCGGCCCGAACGCTTCGCCAAGGCCGCGGCCGCCGCCGATGTGGTGATCCTCGATCTCGAAGACGGAGTGGCCCAAGCGGAGAAATCGGCTGCGCGGCAAGCACTTCAGGCAACCCCATTGGACCCTGCCCGCACCGTGGTGCGGATCAACGCCGCTGGCACGCCCGAGCACGCTCAAGATCTCGAGGCGTTTGCGCACACCGCCTACACGACGGTGATGCTGCCCAAGACGGAGTCAGCCGAGCAGGTGCGGGCGTTGGCGCCGCGCGACGTGATCGCTTTGGTGGAAACACCGCGCGGGGCGTTGTTCGCCACCGAGATTGCGGCCGCTGAGAACACCGTGGCGATGATGTGGGGCGCCGAAGATCTGGTCGCCACTTTGGGCGGCAGCTCCAGCCGCCGCGCCGACGGCACATACCGCGACGTGGCCCGCCACGTCCGATCGACGGTCCTGTTGGCAGCGTCCTCGTTCGGCCGGCTCGCTCTCGATGCCGTGCACTTGGACATCCGCGACATCGAAGGGTTGCAGGAAGAGGCGATCGACGCCGCGGCGGTGGGCTTCGACGTCACGGTGTGCATTCACCCCAGCCAAGTCGACTTGGTGCGCAAAGCCTATCGGCCCAGCGACGAGAAGCTCGCTTGGGCGCGAAGGGTTCTCGTTGCCGCTCGCAGTGAGCGCGGCGTCTTCGCCTTCGAAGGTCAGATGGTCGACTCGCCGGTGCTCAGGCACGCTGAGATGATGCTGCGGCGCGCCGGTGAATCGATTCCACCGGCGGCAACCACCAACCCGTGAGCGCGGCCGTCGTCTGGGCCCTCGTCGCCGCCGCCGAATTCGCCGGCCTGGTAGCCACCGGAATCGTGCTCATCGTGTCGCGGCGTCAACTGTCCGGTGCGCGAGTAACCATCGAGCGTCTGCGCCAGGACAAGCCTCGTCGGCGGCGCCGACCCGGGCCGGCCCCAGTTGCGCTTCGAACCGTTTGGCGCACCGCGGATTCCCTGCTCAACAAGGGCATCGGCGCGACGGTGCGTAACTCGATCGAAGACCTCGCCGGCTGGGCTCAGGTCGAACGTCCCAACCTCGCGCGGCTGACCGCGGACGGCGACGTCGTGATCGTCTTTTCCGACATCGAAGGTTCCACCGAACTCAACGAAGAGCTGGGCGACCGGGGCTGGGTGAAGTTGCTCGAGCGGCACAACAAATTGATCAACAAGCACGTCGAGGCTCACGGCGGGCACGTGGTGAAGACCCAGGGCGACGGCTTCATGATCGCCTTCGCCGACCCGGGGCGAGCCGTGCGCTGCGGCATCGCCGTACAACGTGCGCTGCTGGAAGATCCCGAGCGGTGGAACGGTATTCGGGTACGCATCGGACTGCACATGGGGAGCTCGGTCAGGCGAGGAGACGATCTGTTCGGGCGCAACGTCGCGATGGCCGCGCGGGTGGCCGCACAGGCAGACGGGGGCGAGATTCTGGTCAGCGAGCCCGTTCGCGAAGCGGTCGACGGGGCACCTGACATGACGCTGGGCCCGCCGCGCGAAGTGGAGCTCAAAGGGCTGCGCGGTATCCATCGGATTTATCCGGTCGGGTGGCCCCAGTCCGAGGACTGACTCGAGCGCGCGGCACTACCTACGTTGAGCCGCGGCCAATCGGGCCGCGAATTCCGGAGATTGGATCGAAGTGGCCTGCGGCCCGAGTTCGGTGTTCTTCGCAAACTCGTGCTGCTCGTTGTCCAGGGCGCCCGGGCTGGCGGTGGCGCGCATGGTCGCCTTGGTGGCCAACACCACTTCGCGGGGCGCGGCCGCGGGGCCGGCCGCCAGTTCCAGGGCCGCGGCCACGGGATCGTCGGCAACCTGCAATGCCAACCCATGTCGCACAGCGGCTTCGGCATCGAAGCGCATCCCGAACAGCAGTGCGGCCCTTGCGACTTGCGGTCCGACCCCGCGCTGCAGCATCCAGGTGGCACCCCCACCGGGGTGAATGCCCAACTTCTGGAACCGCGCGTCGAACATCGCCGCGGGCCCGGCGATCCGCACGTCGGCGGCCAACGCCAGATTCAGACCGGCGCCGACGGCCGCGCCGTTGACCGCGGCGATGGTTGGCAAAGTGCAGTTACCGACCGCCATGAACCCGTCGTACAGCCGCTGCAACCCCGATTCCGCGCCACCGCCACCGGCAGCCCCCAAGGCGCTGAGGTCGGCGCCGGCGCAGAAAGCCTTACCCGCTCCGGTGATCACGACGGCGTGCACGCCGGGATCATCTTGTGCCTGCTGCACGGCGGCGCGCAATTGTTCCGACATCACGTCGGTGACCGCGTTGCGCCGGTCTGGGTCATTGACGGTGATGAGTGCGACGCGGTCAGCTGTGCGGTAGAGGACGAAGTCGGTGTGCGCCATCGGACAAGTATCCAGAACGCGTTGACGGCCCATCGCGTTAGCCGCCGATCGGCCCCGTGCGGGACGATTGTTCACTCACCGAACATCGGTTGGTGATGCCGCCACCGGTCTTTCTACCGTTCGGTTACATGACCGAAGTCAGCACACCTGCGATGGACCACGACGCGATGGTCGCTATGTGGGAGCGGCACACCAGCTACGAATTCGAACTCCGAGACGCCGACCTCACGGTCTCGACGATGGTTCCCGACGCACGCGTCATGCATCTTCCGACGATGAGCGGAGCGTCGGGCCGTGATGCGTTGCGCGACTACTACGCCGAGGTCTTCATTCCAGCTCAACCGCGCGACATCGCCCTCGAGTTCGTGGCGCGATCACTCGGCGACGACGTCTTGGTCGACGAGTGCATCATGCGGCTCACCCACGACCGCGAGATGCCGCACCTTCTTCCTGGCGTGCCACCGACGGGCGCGCTACTGGAGGTTCCGTTCGTCGTGGTGGTGAAGTTTCGCGGCGCCCTGATGGCCAGCGAAACGCTCTACTGGGACCAGGCCCAAGTCCTGGGACAAGCAGGCTTGCTCTCGGCAAACGGCGTAGCGCTGCCCGAGCTGTCCGAAGTCTGCGGGTACCTACGGCAGGCCCACTGAAAATCGATGCGGCGCAAGGGCGAACACCTCGGAGACTACTGTCGAACCCGTAGCTCGCCATCGGGAAAGGCAGGCCAGGGTCATGACCTTCAAGGAGCCCGATCGTAGCGCCGCGCCCGGAAAGGCCCGGAGTGTCATCGAGAGTGCGTTCATTCTTCTCGACCTTGTCGCCGAACTGCAGCCGGTACGGCTGGTAGACCTCAGCGCGGCCTCGGCCATTCCCCACCCCACGGTGCATCGCCTGCTGCGGCAGCTGGTCGAGACCGGAGCGGTTCGGCGCGAAGGATCGCGCTATGCGTTGGGCACGAGCTTGTTACGCCTCGGCGCCTCGGTAACCCCCGCGTCGAGGCTGCGCATTGCGGCCCGCAGACCGATGGCCGAGCTGGCCACCATCACCGGAGCCGCGGTGAGTCTGTCCGCGGACCTCGGTGACGGCCCTGTCTATCTCGACACCGTCGATGCCCGCTCGCCGGCCCGATTCGTCGCGAAGGCCGGCGCTCATGTTCCGCCGGAAACGGCGCAACGGCGCGCGCACGACCATCTCGCGACAACGGTGCCCCTAGTGGATGCCGGTCAAGTGGCCGTCGACCACAGCTGTGTGGCGATGGGCATCCCGTTCGGGTCGTCGTCGGGCATTGCGGTCGTCGCGACGTTGATCCCCGCCCCACGTCCGCCGAACCAAATGCTTGCCGCCACTCGCTGGGCGGCCGAACGGATCGCCGAGTCGCTGCGCGAGTACCTAAGCCGGTAGCGGCTCGGCCGGTCGGGGAGTGGCGGCACTGGCGGCCGCCGACCCGGCTTGGGCACCGGCCCGTCGAGTCAGGAAGTCCACTTGCAGATATATGGCGTAGAGGACGAAGAACGGCAAGATCATGTACGGCACGTTCTCTCCGACGAACTTGAACCACAGCCCGTAAGCGCCTTGCTCGACGTCGCCGAACAAGGCGCGGATCTCCGACACGTAGTAGACGACGGTGCCGGCCAACAGCACCGTGATGCCGAAGAATGTCAGCCACAGGCACTTGATGCGCGACTCGTCGGGCAGGTCTTTGCGGAGCAGACGCAGCCACACGACGCCCAGCACCAGCCCAACCACTACCGCTCCGAATTCCAGGCCGAATATCCAGTTGTTGTCGCTGCGATAGCGGGTGTCGGCCAGGCCGTACTGCCACCACAACCATCGCCATCCCGGGTCGCTGGTCGGCTCCCAGAGATGGAACGGGTGACCGATGAGGAAAGGCAATTCGTACGTCAGCTGGCTGCCGATGGTCAGCGGCACGTAGATCAAGGTGAGCTCGGCGGCCAACGCCAGCCGTGAGCGTTGCTCGCCGCGGGCCTTCCAGAACAAGATGAGCGGCAGCACAATCACCGGAACGCCGAAGATGACGTTCGCCGCCACGTCGACCGTGCGGGTGGGCGGCAACAATCCGGTGGCCTCGGCGATCGTCATGAACACGAACACCGCCCCGACGATCGACAGAAGCCAGACATACGTGCGTTGGCGGTGCGGTGCGAAGGGGCGGGCTAGCTCTGGCGAATACACGGCTCACCTCGTTCGACGTCGAATATCAGGTACTTGACATTATGGCCACGGCCAGGTGCCGTCAAGACCGCCGTCGCACCTCCCATGAGCGCGCTTCGCAACCTCGCCAAACCCCCTGTCATGACGCCAAGAACTTTCCAAGACCTGGCATTGAAACTTCATAGAAATCAAGCCACGTCGAGAGGGGATGAGCACAAATGTCCACTTCGGTCAAGAAAGCGACGCACACGATGCCGGCTGCCCAGCGGCAGTCAATGGCCGGACCCACTGTCTGGGACAGCGCCAGCCTGGGCGAATACGACTACATGATCGCGGTAGAGCCGCAACAGGCCGCCGCTTGCCTGCGGATCCGCGACCGGCTGCGCCGCCGCGGCCGGCGGCTCGACACCATCGAGGCCTCCGACTTCCAAGAGCCCGCACTCACCGAGATCGCCCGCGGCATCCGCCACTGCCTGGGCCTGGGTCCCGGCTTCTGCGTGCTGCGCGGCCTGCCCTTGCAGGACTGGACCGACGAGGAAGCGTCGATGCTGTACTGGGGCCTGGGCACATACCTCGGTGCCCCGCAGCCGCAGAACCGGCAGGGCGATCGCGTCTACCTCGTCCAGGACACCGGCCAGTCGGTCGCGGAGGCCCGCGGCTCGAAGACCAACTCCGAACTGATCTTTCACACCGACTCGGCGTGCGCCTACGCCGGCAGCCTTCCCGACGTCCTGGGCCTGCTGTGCCTGCGCAAGTCGGTATCCGGCGGGGAATCGGTGATGATCAGCGGCCACACCGCGTACAACACGCTGCTGCAGGCACACCCCGATTTGGTCGACGAGCTCTACGGCGAGTTCTGCTTCGACCGCTCGCACGAGACCGAACTGGGCGAGGACCCCATCACCGTCGGCTCGATCTTCACCGACACCAACGAGGGCGTGAAGATCCGCTACAACCGCCTGCACATCGAACTGGGCCACTACCGCGGCGGCAAACCGCTCACCGACCGGCAGCGACAGGCACTCGACGCGTTCGACCGTGCCCTCAACGACCCGGCCAACTTCGTCGAGTTCACGCTGACGCCCGGTGACGTCTTGTTCGCCGACAACCACGTGACGCTGCACAACCGGCGTGGGTTCGTCGACGCCACCGAGGTGGCGCAGCGGCGCTGCCTGGTACGCCTGTGGCTGGCCGGTGAGCCGCTGAACTGAGCTCCTCACCCGGACCCTCGCCGCCGCCCGACGGCGTTTAGAAAGCGTCAAGCCCTTCCCGACACACTCCTGAGGTGCGACGATCACCGGGGGAAAGGCAGCTGACATGTTGAGGCGTTTGGCCGAAAACTCCGTGCGTCGCCCCAAGTTGGTGCTGGCGGCGGTTCTGGTCCTGCTCGGCATCAGCGTCGTGCTCGGCGGCTCCGTGTCCGACAAGCTCGGGACGGGCGGCAACACCGATCCGAAGTCGGAATCGTCGCAGGCCGACGAATTCCTGGACCAGCATTTCGGCACGACCTCCAACTTGGTCATTCAGTTGCTCCCCCGCGAGGGCACCGTCGACAGCAACGAGGCCGCAGCGGTCCGGGACCAGGTACTGCGGGCCATCGCGGCCGAACCGAAAGCCAAGGTCACCAGGACCTTCGGCGACGAGGGCGCCGGGGACTTACGCAGCAAGGACGGCCGCTCGGGCCTGGTGCTCGTGCACGTCGGCGGAACCGCGGACGAGGCCGCAGACACGGCCAAGCGGATCATCGCCAGCCTGCCGCACGACACCAATGTCACCGTGCGCGCCGGCGGCGCCCTCGGCGTTCAGCAGGAGATCCGGGACAAGGTCAAACAGGACCTCAAGACCAGCGAGAGCATCGCGGTGCCCATCTCCCTTGCCGTCCTGGTCATCGTCTTCGGAGGCCTCGTCGCCGCGGTGCTACCGGTGGTGGTGGGCGTCGTCTCGATCGTCTCCACCCTGTCGGTGTTGCTGCTCATGACGACCATCACCGACGTCTCTGTGCACGCCCTGACGGTGACGACCGCGTTCGGTCTCGGCTTGTCCATCGACTTCGGCCTGCTGATGGTGTCGCGATTCCGCGAGGAGTTGACCAACGGCAGAGATCACCAGCAGGCCATCGTCGCCACCGTCATCACCGCCGGCCGCACCATTCTGTTCAGCGCGGCGACTGTCACGCTCGCGATGACCAGCCTCCTGGTGTTCCCCACCTACTTCCTGCGGTCGGTCGGGCTGGCCGCGACCGCCACCGTCCTGCTGTCGGCGTTCAGCGCGATCGTCGTCCTGCCCGCACTGCTGGCTCTGCTCGGCAAGCGCGTCGACTCCCTGTCCATCATCCGCCGAAAGGTCGCGCCCTCAGCCGATTCCATGTTCTGGCGACGTTTCGCCGAGGTGGTCACACGTCGTCCCACGCTGTTCGCGCTGCCGGTGGTGGCGATGCTGTTGGGGCTCGGGATTCCGTTCCTCAAAGTCGAATTCGCCACGCCCGACGAGCGCGCGCTGCCGACGGACTCCAGTGCGCGTCTGGTGGCCGAATCGCTGCAACGGGACTTCACGCTGGACCCCTCCCAAGCCATCACGCTGGTCACCCGCAACGACGCCGGCGCGCTGCAGACCCTGGCGCCGGAGGTGTCGCGCATGGACGGCGTCGTGCTGGTCACCGGCCCCGTCGGCCGCTACCAGCATGGCCAGGCGGAAGGACAGCCGCCGGCAGTGTCGGGGGCCAGCTATGCGGTCGTCTACCTGTCGGTTCAGGCGGACTCGGACACTGCCCAACACCTGGTGCGTGACATCCGGGCGAAGATCACCAACCACCAGATCGAAGTCGGCGGACCGACCGCCACGCTGCTGGACAGTCGCGCCGCGATCGCCGAGAAGCTGCCGTTGGCGATCGGCCTGATCGCGGTTTCCACGTTCATTTTGCTGTTCCTGTTCACCGGCAGCGTCGTGGTACCGGTGAAGGCGCTGCTGCTGAATCTCCTTGTCCTGAGCGCGGTTCTGGGCATCATGGTCTGGATCTTCCAGGAAGGGCATCTGGCCTCGGTCCTGGGAATCACTCCTGCGCCGCTGAACCTGTCCATGGTCGTGCTGCTCTGCGCCATCGCATTCAGCCTGTCGGTGGACTACGAGATATTCCTGCTCAGCCGGATCAAGGAAGCCCGCGACTCGGGTTTGTCGAACACCGCGTCGACCGTCATCGGGTTGGGCCGGGTCGGGCGGATCGTCACCAGCGCCGCGCTGCTGTTGACCATCACGTTCATCTCCTTCGCCAACGGCCTGTCGTTCATGAAGATGTTCGGCATCGGGACGGCGCTGGCCGTCGTCATCGACGCGACGATCATTCGCGGCGTCGTGGTACCGGCGTTTCTGCGCCTGGCCGGCGACCTCAACTGGTGGGCCCCGCGCCCACTGCGCTGGTTGCACTCGCGCATCGGCATCAGCGAAGCACCCGAGGCCCAGGCGGAGGCGGCCCGCGAGGCCGAGGTGCCGGCCCCAGTCGAGGAACCGCTGCCCAGCGGTCCGGTGCCGGTCCTGCCTCCGCGCGAGATCGAGGTCATCCCCGGTCAGCACCTGGTGTCCAACGTCAACGGTGCGGTCATCGTCGTCGCGCACCGCGAGCGTTCGCCGCTGACCGCCCAATCCGTCGCCGCACAGCAGATGGCGGCGCTGACCGAAATGGTGCGGCGCACCGACGCCCAGCAAATGGTCAGCGCATTCTTGCAAGTCGCTCGGGAAACAACCTGGACGCGCACCCTGGTCGACGTCGGCATCATCATCCCCACCGCGGCCGGTCTCGAGGTCTTGCTGTGCGGCAGTGTCACCGTCGCGTTCGACGACGGCGTCCGGCAAACGGTGTTGCACGGCCGCGGCCGCCTGTTGCACCGATCCGTGCCCGTACCCGCGGTGGCGGCGGTCATCACCGTCGACGAAGTGGGTCAGCGGGCGCAGCCCCCGGCTGTTGAGAGCGGCGTGTACAAGCTCGCCGAAGGAACCGTGCCGGGGCACGGCGCCGTCGTGTGGTCGACGCAGGCCACGTCGGCACCGCGGCAGGCGCCGGCCGTTCCCGTCGCGCCGGTGTCGCCTGCGGGTGACGACAACTTCTCCACCGCAAAGACGGTCGAGAAGTCACTGCCCAAGCGATGGGTTGTGCTAGACGACAGTTCTCGATTCGAACTCGACCGAGACTGCGTGATCGGCCGTGATCCGCACGGATCGGATGCCGCCAAACGCGGACTTCGCCCGATCCGCATCGATGACCACACGGGCGAAATGTCCCGCGCCCACGTAGAAGTCCGGATCGTCGACGGAGCGGTCGTGGTCGTCGACCGCAATTCCACCAACGGCGTCTTCCTGCGCGAAACCGCGCAGCAGGGCTGGACCAGACTCGCCCCCTGGGAGCCTGTGACATGGCGGCCCGGCGCCTTCGTCCAACTCGGCGGTCGGATCCTGCGGCTACACCTGTCCGTCGGCGACGAGCCGCACTCCAGCCCACGAGCCGATGTGCGGTACCAGTCACCGCGGCGGGTGCCGGCGGCCCGCGTTTACGGCGCGCCATCGCGAAACAACCTCGCACACGCGATTTGCGTCAACGCATTGCGTCAGCAACACGGCTGAGCGCCGGGCCTGCGGCCGCCGCGGCGGGTCCTCCAAGAATCCGCCAAGAATGCGTCAAGGATGCCTTGAGGCGGTCACGAAAACCTTGAGCGAGTTACCGAACAGGTCGACACCGGCCGACACTCACCGCCAAGGGGGACCGACAAATGACCGTCGAGTCAGTTCACACGCACAAGGTGTATTCGCACACTGACAGCCGCTACGAGTGGGTAGAGGCGACCGTCAACTTCGCCGTCGACCCCGACAGTCCCGCGAACAACCGCATCGTCGACCTCGAGCACGCGCCTCGCGACGCCGACGGGCTCGTTCGCTACGACGCTGACCTGCGTCTGCTTCGCCCGGTCGGTGGCGGCAACGGCAAACTGCTGTTCGTCGTCCCCAACCGTGGCGTCCCCACTTATGCGCCGTGGTTCAAGAACGGCTTCTTGCTCGAGCGTGGGTGGACGATCGCCTCGTGCGGCTGGCAGTGGGACGTGCAACGCGGACCGGCGACCCTGGGGTTGACCGCCCCCCAGGCCGACGTGCCGGCCGGCTTCCTGCGCCTGGAATGGCGCTCGGACAGCGCCAATGAGGTTCACGCGCTGAGCTTTTCGGCTCCCGAAATCGAGTCCGTGCCCGGCGCCCAGGCGCTGTTCACGTTCACCGACTACCCGACGGTTGACGTCAACGACGCCGAGGCCGTCCTGACGGTGCGCACCTCTCCGGACGCTGAGCCCACCACGATTCCCCGGGAATCCTGGCGGTTCACCGACCAGACGCACGTCACGGTCGACGGCGGGTTCCAGCCCTTCCACACCTATGAGCTGGTGTACCGGACCTCGCTGGCACCCGTTGTCGGCTGCGGCTTGCTCGCGATCCGCGACATCGTCTCGCATCTGCGGGCTGACGGCATCGACCACACCTTCGCCTACGGCGTCTCCCAGTCGGGTCGCCTGCTGCGCCACTTCCTCTACGAGGGTTTGAATGTCGACGAGTCCGGCATGCCGGTTTTTGACGGGGTGTTCAGCGACTTCGCCGGTGCCGCGACCGGCGAGTTCAACCACCGCTACGCACAGCCGTCGGTCACCCAGACCAACGGCTTCGGCAATCTCGCCCCGTTCGGGCACGCGGACCTGCTGGCCCGGCAGCGCGAACTCGGCGGTGTGCCCAAGACGATCTTCACCAACAGCGCGTCCGAGTACTGGCATGGCGACGGTGCACTGCTGCACGTAGACCCTGACACCGGCCAAGACCTGCCCGAAGACCCCGACGTCCGCACCTACCTGATCGCGGGCGCCGACCACTTCGGCAGCAGCCCCATCAAAGACGCGCTGCCGGCCGCCAACCCGGTGCACCGCCTGGACGTCACGCCCGTGAACCGGGCCCTGCTGATCGCGCTCGACCAGTGGGTCAGCGACGGCGTCGAACCGCCGGCCAGCCAGGTCCCGCGGACCGGCAACGGCACCGCCGTCTCCCGCAAGGAGGTGCTGTCGGCTTTCGCCCACGCCGCGGCGCCGGACCCCGCGTCGCTGCGCTACGCGCGCCGTGTCGACCTTGGCCCCGACGCCGACCGCGGCATCGGTCGCTGGCCGGTCCAACTCGGCGAAACCTACGTCGACCTGGTTTCGGCGGTCGACGCGGACGGCAACGAAGTGGCCGGCATTCGCCTGCCCGCCATCGCCGCGCCGCTGGCCACCTACACCGGGTGGAACTCCAGGAAGCACGTCGACGAGTTGCCCGACGTCCTTTACGAGCGGATCGGCAGCAAGTTGGCTTTCCCGCCGGGGCGGCCGTCGGTCACCGAAAGATGGTCGACACGCGAGGACTACGCCGTTGCGGTTCGCGCGGCCGCCGAATCACTTGCCGCCAACGGGTTCCTGCTTGCCGAAGAAATCGACGCCGTGGTGGCCAAGGCGGCCGCGGGCTACTGAGGCGCTTACCAAGGATTCGCCAAGGCGGCTGTTGGACGCTCTAGTGCATGCAGCGCCCGAGCCCTAGGCCAATCACCGCCGAACCCGCGATCGCGGCCGGCGCCATCAGAACAGGGACCACACCATGAACGCGTACCAGCTCATCGTCATCGCCCTTGCCTGCGGTGTTCTCACCTGGTCGTTGGCCCGGTTTGCGCCGAAGACGGTGTCGACAGCAGGGCTGGCGGCCCAGGGTGTGATCGGCGTCTACACCGGGCTGATGGCGCGCGAGATCTCCTTCGGCGCGCTGGGCTCCAACTGGCCGATCGTCATCGCGGTCGCCGTCGGGACCCTGATCATCAGCGTGGCGGGCGGCGCGCTGCTCGGCATGCACCGCGACGTCACCCCATTGACCGGGGGACTGGCGCTGGTGGCCGGCGGCTCGACCGGGCTGGTCGCCATCGCGCGCGACCTGGGCGCCGACGACCGTGTCGTCGCCGCGGTGCAATACCTGCGCGTCGCGCTGGTCACGGCGGCCATGCCAGTGGTTGCGACAGTCGTCTACCACGGCACCCAGGGCAGTGGATCGCAGGTCGGCGAAACCCGTTCGCAGACCTCCTATTCCGGGCTGCTGCTGCTTGCGGCCATTGTGGTGGTCGGCGCGGCGGTCGGCCGCTATGTGCGACTGCCCGGAGCAGGGCTGCTGATCCCGATGGCGATCACGATCATGCTGGAATTCTCCGGGCTGGCGGGCAACCTGACGGTTCCGATGGTGCTGGTTCAAGCCGGGATCGTGATGATCGTCTGGCAGACGGTGTTCGCGTTCGATCGCGAGTCGCTGCGTGCTGTGCGACGGATCCTGCCCGGCGCGTTCGCGCTGATCATGGTGATCAATGTCGCGGCGGCCGGTCTCGGTGTGGTCCTGGCCAAGGTGGCCGGGCTGAGCATGCTCGACGGCTACCTGTCGACCAGCCCGGGCGGCATCTACGCGGTCCTCGGCACCGCCGCGGGGTCGGGCTCCAACGTGACGTTCGTGATGGCGTCCCAGGTGATCCGGGTAGTGGTAATGCTGTTCGCCGCGCCGTTCGTGGCGCGGCTGTTCACCCGGTTCACCCCGCGGATCGCGATGCCGAGGTTGGTGAGCAGAAGGCTGGTCCCACTTCCCGCGTGAGTTGCGGACCGGCGCCGGCTCTGCACCTCAGGTCACTTGAGCCACAGGAGTCTCTGCCCGGAGGGGTTGTAAGTTGCCCGCCTCCGAGCGACAACCGAAAGTGTCGCTCGGAGGCGGGCAAAATAAATGTCACCGGGCTGATGACTTCTGCGGAGGGCGGTGGTGAGGGGACAGCTTGGCCCGGCGTGGGTTTTAAGGACCCCCGAAGTCAACGACGGCGGTCATCTTGTTGCCGTCCCTGGCGGTGGCAAAGCCGCCTGCGGTGAACACGCAGTTCAACATGATCGTTCGGTGTGGTGGACTTCCCATCCACGCGTCGAGGGCTGCGCTCGGAGTTGCGGCGGATCCAGTGCCCCAGTAGACGATCTCACCTGTGTGGCCAGTCCTGGTGTAGCCCGCATCCGCGATACGCGCCTGCGGTGACGAGCCGTCCGAACCGATATGGCCGTCCACACCGTTCTTCAGCATGTCGTTGGCGTGCCGTTGCGCTGCTTCTGTCAAACGCGGGTCGTCGCCGAGAAGGCCGCACGACTGGCGGAGCCGGTTGACGCCGCTGTACAACGCGCTCCCCGAATCGTCTGCGCGCGCGGAAAATCCAGCGACTGTGCCGAGAACCGTTGTCGAAACAGCGCAGACAGAGAAGGCGGCGAAGATTGTCACCTTCATCGTCATGTTGCCTCTTGCCACGCGCTCACCTTGCTGTATTCAGCAAACAAATCCTATCCACTTTCGACCATGGAAGATCGAGAATCGCCAATCCGGTTGCGACGTGACACCCGCACCTCGCGGACCGCTCCGCCGTGTCAGCTCGGTGGGCAAGCCCGACCAGCTCGTCGGAGGTTGGCGATGATCACCCGAAGCAGAAATGTCAGACATCAACCGAAGTCATACACCCACCAAAGTGCCCCCGGCACGACTCGAACGTGCGACCTAGGGATTAGAAGGCCCTTGCTCTATCCACCTGAGCTACGGAGGCAATGTGCAGGTCAGTGTATCCAACGCCGCAGGAAGTTCGGTTCAGCCGGCGCAACGCGCGCGAAAAGTGTTTGACCGCCTCAAGAATGGGTTATGGTGTGAGCCTCGACACACGTGCAACACCGGCCGGCAATCGGCCGTTTACCGCAACGATGCGTGTGCCTGACGTCGAGGGGTGGGCTTTCGAATGTGCATGGCCAGTGTGACTTCGCGGTGCTCGCGGGCGGGCGCCGAAGCCCTCCGGCAGGGGGCGCAGCTCGCCGCTGACGTCAAAGACACCTACCGGGCCGGCGCCCTGCTGCTACGAGGCTCGCCGTTTGCCGTCGGCTGGGTCGCAGGCTGGCTGGCCACCGAGTTCCCTCCGCACGTGGTGACCGGGCATGCGTTGACCCGGGTGTCACCGGCGGCGATCAACAAGGTCGGTACCACCTGGGCAGCTCAGCGCGCAGACCAGGCGCTCAGCGCCGCCCTCACGCAATCCTTCGGCGCCGACTTCCGCGACCAGGTGATGCACCCGACCGCCAACCCGGCTGTGCGGGCACGCCGCGGCGGTCTGCTTCCCAAGCCCAAGCCCGGGCCGCATCGCCGCTACGCGGCCAAGACGTCCGACATCTCCTACGGCCCGGCCGGCCGCGACAACCTGCTGGACATCTGGCGCCGTCCCGACTTGTCACCCGGAAGCCGAGCTCCGGTCCTCATCCAGGTACCCGGTGGCGCGTGGGCGGTCAACGGCAAGCGCCCGCAGGCCTACACACTGATGAGCAAGATGGTCGAACTCGGCTGGATCTGCGTCTCGATCAACTACAGCAAGAGTCCGCGCTGCGCGTTCCCGGCGCACCTGATCGACGTCAAGCGGGCCATCGCCTGGGTGCGCGAGAACATCGCTGACTACGGCGGTGACCCGGATTTCGTCGCAATCACCGGCGGCTCGGCGGGAGCGCACCTCGCGTCCCTGGCCGCGCTGACACCCAACGACCCCGCCTTCCAGCCCGGCTTCGAGCGCGCTGACACCACAGTGCAGGCCGTCGCGCCCTATTACGGGGTCTACGACTTCACCGACTTCGACAACATGCACGAGATGATGTTGCCGTTCCTGGAGCACTTCGTGATGAAAGCCCGCTACGCCGACCAGCCCGAGCGGTTCGCGGCGGCATCCCCGATCTCGTATGTGCACCGCGACGCGCCACCGTTCTTCGTTCTGCACGGCGAGAAGGACGAATTGGTTCCCAGCGGTCAGTCCCGATCCTTCTGTGCGGCGCTCAAGGACGCCGGCGCAGCGACGGTGGCCTACGCCGAACTGGCCAATGCCCACCACGCGTTCGACATCACGCCGACGGTCCGGTCCCGGCTGGCCGCCGACGCGGTGTCGGACTTCCTGGGGGTCGTCTACGGCCGGCGCGAACATGCGCTGCTGGAATCGCTGGCACTGTCGGCATCACCGGCCAGCTAATTCCACTACCCCTGCAACCGCGACACCCGCAACAGCGTGGCGGGTGACTCAGGCGACTACTGCTTTCACCACTGCACTAACCGGACTAGCGTTGTGTTGGCAATCGGGTGGCGGGCTGAAGCAGGAGGCTTGATCGACGGTGGAAGGGTTGGCGTGTCGAGTTACCCGGCTCACGGGAGGACGGTCTGATGGCTGAGCCCGCCGAGGCCGCAGGGCTGTCCGACGAACTGGGCCCCGTCGACTATCTGATGCACCGGGGCGAGGCGAATCCGCGGACCCGGTCGGGGATTATGGCGCTGGAAGTCCTCGACAGCACACCGGATTGGGACCGCTTCCGGACCCGATTCGAAAACGCCTCGCGGCGGGTGCTGCGGCTGCGGCAGAAGGTGGTCGTGCCGACGCTGCCGACGGCCGCGCCGCGCTGGGTGGTCGACCCCGACTTCAATCTGGATTTCCATGTGCGCCGGCTGCGCGTCTCCGGAGCGGGCACGCTGCGCGAGGTATTCGACCTCGCCGAAGTGATTCTGCAGTCGCCGCTGGACATCTCGCGCCCGCTGTGGACGGCCACGCTGGTCGAGGGTCTGGAAGACGGCAAGGCGGCGACGTTGTTGCACGTGAGCCACGCGGTGACCGACGGCGTCGGTGGCGTCGAGATGTTCGCCGAAATCTACGACTTGGAGCGCGATCCGCCCGCCAAACCTGTTGCTCCGCAACCTATTCCGCGGGATCTAACTCCCAACGACTTGATGCGCCAGGGCCTCAACCGGTTGCCCGTCGCGCTCGTCAACAGCGCGCTGGGGGCACTGTCGGGGGCGGTAACCGTTGCCGGACGTGCGGTGTTGGAGCCGGCATCCACGGTGTCGGGGTTGGTGGGATACGCGATGTCGAGTGTGCGGGTGATGAACCGGGCCGCCGAGCCGTCGCCGCTTCTTCGTCGGCGCAGTTTGACCAGCCGCACCGAGGCCATCGACATCCGGCTCTCCGAACTACACAAGGCCGCGAAGGCCGGGGGCGGGTCCATCAACGATGCCTACTTGGCCGGGTTGTGCGGCGCGCTGCGCCGCTACCACGAGGCGCTCGGCGTGCCGATCAGCACACTGCCCATGGCGGTGCCGGTGAACCTGCGGGCCGATGCCGACGGGGCCGGCGGAAACCGTTTCACCGGAGTCAATCTCGCCGCCCCGGTAGGCACCATCGACCCCGTGTCGCGCATGAAGAAAATCCGCGCGCAGATGACACAGCGTCGTGACGAACCTGCCATGAACGTGGTCGGTGCCATGGCGCCGGTGCTCAGCGTGTTGCCCACCGCGGTGTTGGAAGGGATCAGCGGCTCGGTGATCGGTTCGGATGTGCAGGCCAGCAATGTCCCGGTCTATCCGGGCGACACTTACATCGCGGGCGCAAAGATATTGCGCCAATACGGGATTGGACCATTACCGGGTGTGGCGATGATGGTGGTGCTGATATCGCGCGGCGGTTGGTGCACCATCACCGTGCGCTACGACCGGGCCTCGGTACGCAACGACGAATTGTTCGCCCGGTGCCTGCTCGAGGGATTCGACGAAATCCTTGCGCTCGCCGGGGAACCGGCGCCCCGAGCGGTGCCCGCCTCCTTCGCCGCCCCCACCGGTTCGGCGTCGCGATCGGTGTCGGGCTCATGAGCGTTTCCCACGACGAGCGCGGAACACCACCGGCGCGGGACCTGCGGCTGCCCGGCTCAGTGGCTGAGATCATGGCCAGTCCCGAAGGCCCGAAAATCGGCGCATTTTTCGACCTCGACGGCACGTTGGTCGCCGGATTTACCGCCGTCATCCTCACGCAGGAACGGCTGCGCCGCCGCGACATCGGCGTCGGCGAGTTGCTCAGCATGGTGCAGGCGGGGCTCAACCACACGCTGGGGCGCATCGAATTCGAAGACCTCATCGGTAAAGCCGCCCATGCCCTGCGCGGAAGGCAACTCACCGACTTGCAGGAGATCGGCGAGCGCTTGTTCGCCCAGCGCATCGAGTCGCGGATCTACCCGGAGATGCGCGAGCTGGTGCGTGCGCACGTCGCTCGCGGCCACACCGTGGTGCTCAGCTCGTCAGCGCTGACCATCCAGGTCGAACCGGTAGCCCGTTTCCTGGGCATCGACAACATGCTCACCAACAAGTTCGAGGTCAACGAGGACGGTCTGCTCACCGGTGCGGTGGTCAAACCCATCCTGTGGGGACCGGGCAAAGCCGCTGCGGTGCAACGGTTTGCGGCCGAACATGACATCGACCTCAAAGACAGCTACTTCTACGCCGATGGTGACGAGGACGTCGCGTTGATGTATCTGGTCGGCAACCCGCGGCCGACCAACCCAGAAGGCAAGATGGCCGCAGTGGCCCGACGCCGCGGCTGGCCGATATTGAAGTTCAACAGCCGCGGCGGGGTAGGCCTGCAGCGGCAGCTGCGGACACTTGCCGGCTTCGGTTCCATGTTCCCGGTCGGGGCGGGCGCGGTGGGCATCGGCCTGCTGACCCGCAATCGCCGCCGCGGGGTGAACTTCTTCACCTCGACCTTCTCGCAGTTGGTGCTCGCGACCAGCGGTGTGCAGCTCAACGTCATCGGCCGGGAGAACCTCACCGCGCAGCGCCCTGCGGTGTTCATCTTCAACCACCGCAACCAGGTTGACCCGATCATCGCGGGTTCGCTGATCCGCGACAACTGGGTGGCTGTGGCCAAGAAGGAACTGGAACGCGACCCGATCATGGGTCCGCTCGGCAAGTTGCTCGACGGCGTATTCATCGACCGTGACGACCCGGTCGCGGCGGTGGAGACGCTGCACACCGTCGAAGAGCGCGCCAAGAACGGCTTATCGATCATGATGGCCCCCGAAGGCACGCGGTTGGACACCACCGAGGTGGGCCCCTTCAAGAAGGGGCCGTTCCGCATCGCAATGGCGGTGGGTATACCCATTGTTCCCATCGTGATTCGCAACGCCGAGTTCGTCGCCTCCCGCAACTCGACCACCATCAATCCCGGCCGGGTCGACGTGGCCGTTTTCCCGCCGATTTCCGTCGAGGACTGGACCCTGGACACCCTGCCGGACCGCATCGCCGAAGTGCGCCAACTATATCTGGACACCTTGCGGCACTGGCCCGTCGACGAACTGCCCGAGGTTAGCCTGTACGCGCAGAAGAAGGCCGCCAAGAGGGCCAAGAGCGGCAGCGACAAGCCTGCGGCGAAGAAGACGGCTGCCAAGGCGCCCGCAAAAAAGGCGCAGCCGAGCACCACCACCACCACCACCAAGGCCGCTGCCAAAAGTCCGGCCAAGAAGGCGGCGAAGAAAGCCGCCGCCAAGAAGGCCCCAGCCAAGAAAGCGCCAGCCAAAAAGGCCGCCGCAACGGCGAATCCGAACGCGTCCAAGATTTCTCTGCGTGACGGCGAGGCGCACCACCCCAAGGAGGACCCGCCCGCCGCGACGGAAGCGTCGAGGCCCAGAGGGCGGCCGTGACCAAGCCGGCCGCCGACGCCAGCGCAGTCCTGATCGCCGAAGACACGTTGGTACTGGCCAGCATGGGAACACCGGTCGAGTCGGAATTGATTCGAGAATGGCTGGGGGAGCAGCGCTCGCGACACCCCGAGATCCAATTTGATCTGTTGGAGCTGCCGGCCCGCGATGCGCCGTCTGCGGCCCTGACCGAGCTCGTGGAGCAGCTCGAGATCGGTTCCGATGCCGCCGAAGACCGCTCCGTGGTTCCGGTGCAAGTGTTCTGGTTGCCGTCTGCGGATCGCGGCAAGGTAGCGAAGGTGACCGCCCTGTTGCCCGGACGCGATCCGTATCATCCCAATCACCGCCAGCAACAACGCATTTTGCGCACCGAGCCGTGGCGCGCTCGGGTCTTGGCCGGCGAGTCAGCCAAGGTGTCCGAATTGCGCAAGCAGTGGCGCGACACCACCGTGGGCGACGAACAGGTCGACTTCGCGCAATTCGTGATCCGCCGAGCAGTGCTCGCGCTGGCACGCTCGGAGTACCGAATCCTGGGTCCGCAATACAAGTCGCCGCGCTTGGTGAAGCCGGAGATCATGGCGTCGGCCCGATTTCGTGCCGGACTGAAGAAGATTCCCGGCGCGACGGTCGAGGAAGCCGGCAAGATGCTCGACGAGTTGGCGACGGGCTGGAGCCAGGCCTCAGTGGACGTCATCTCCGTCCTGGGCAAACTGGTCAGCCGCGGATTTGATCCCCAGATCGACTACGACGAGTACCAGATCGCCGCCATGCGGACCGCGCTCGAAGCGCATCCGGCTGTCCTGTTGTTCTCCCACCGGTCCTATATCGACGGGGCGGTCGTGCCGGTGGCAATGCAGGAGAACCGGTTACCGCCGGTACACATGTTCGGCGGCATCAACCTGTCCTTCGGCGTGATGGGACCGCTGTTGCGGCGGTCCGGCATGATCTTCATCCGGCGCAATATCGGCGACGACCCGGTCTACAAGTACGTGCTCAAAGAGTACGTCGGCTACGTCGTGGAGAAGCGGTTCAACCTCAGCTGGTCCATCGAGGGCACCCGGTCGCGCACCGGAAAGATGTTGCCCCCCAAGCTCGGATTGATGAGCTACGTGGCCGACGCCTATCTGGACGGCCGCAGTGACGACATCCTGCTGCAAGGCGTCGCCATCTGCTTTGACCAACTGCACGAGATCGCCGAATACGCGGCCTACGCGCGCGGTGCCGAAAAAACCCCCGAGGGTTTCGGCTGGCTCTACAACTTCATCAAAGCGCAGGGAGAGCGCAACTACGGCAAGATCTATGTCCGCTTCCCCGAAGCGGTGTCCATGCGCCAGTATCTGGGGCCACCGCAAGGCCCGCTGGCGCAGGATCAAGATGCCAAACGTCTTGCCCTGCAGAAGATGTCCTTCGAGGTGGCGTGGCGGATCTTGCAAGCCACGCCGATCACGGCGACGGGTCTGGTGTCGGCGTTGTTGCTGACCACTCGTGGACTGGCGTTGACGCTGGACCAGTTGCACCACACGCTGCAGGATTCGCTGGACTATCTGGATCGCAAGCAGACGCCGATGTCGACCAGCGCGCTGCGGCTACGCTCACGCGACGGGGTGCGCGCCGCCGTCGATGCGTTGTCCAACGGACACCCAGTCACGTGCGTCGATAGCGGTCGAGAGCCCGTGTGGTACATCGCACCCGAGCACGAACATGCCGCGGCGTTCTACCGGAACTCGGTGATCCATGCGTTCCTGGAGACCTCCATCGTGGAACTGGCGCTCGCCCACGCCCGCCACAGCGAGGGGGACCGCGTCGCGGCGTTCTGGGATCAGGCGATGCGACTGCGCGATCTGCTCAAGTTCGACTTCTATTTCGCCGACTCGGCCGCATTCCGGGCCCACATCGCCGAAGAGATGGAATGGCAACACGATTGGGAATCTCACGTGGCCGCCGGCGGCGAGGAGATCGACGCGCTGCTGTACGCCAAGCGACCGCTGATGTCGGATGCAATGTTGCGGGTCTTCTTCGAAGCCTACGAAATCGTCGCCGACGTATTGCGTGATGCGCCCGCCGACGTCGACCAGAAGGAGCTCACGAATTCGGCGCTCGGTGTCGGACGTCAATACGTGGCCCAAGGCAGGGTTCGCAGCAGTGAGTCGGTGTCGACCCTACTGTTCGCGACCGCCCGCCAGGTAGTGGCCGATCAGGATCTGATCGCACCGGCCGCCGATCTGGTCGAGCGCCGAATTGCCTTCCGCCGCGAGTTGCGCAGCATCCTGCGCGACTGCACCTACGTCGAACAGATCGCGCGCAACCAGTTCTTCGCCCGCGAGTCCCAGGCGCGACATGCGAGACAAGCCGCAGCCCGGTAGCGTGCCCAACCGCCCCGCCGTCGCAATACCGGCGTTGCTCGTCGGCGTCGCGGTGCTGGCCGGATGCACCGCCGCCGGGATCGCCGCGCTGTCGCTCGCCGAGACGCTCACCGCCACCGGGCTACCGAATCCGGGCCCGGCGACCACCCTGGGATTGCCGTTTGTGCGTGCGGTGGGTGAGATTGCCGCGGTACTGGCCGTCGGCTCCTTTCTGTTCGCAGCGTTCATGGTGCCGCCGCAGCCCAACGGGGTCCTCGACGCCGACGGGTACCGCGCGCTTCGACTGGGCACCATGGCGTCGTTGACGTGGACCGTCTGCGCCGCACTGCTTGTGCCGCTGACCATTTCGGACGTGTCGGGTCGACCGCTGGCTCAACAGCTCAACCCGATCACACTGTGGTCGTTGACCGGCTTGGTCAGCACCGCGGACGCCTGGCGCTGGACCGCTGTGCTGGCCGGGCTGGTGACGCTGGCGAGCTGGCCGGTGCTGCGCTGGTCGTGGACACCGCTGCTGCTGGCCGGCTCCCTGATCACGCTGATCCCATTGGGCCTGACCGGTCACTCGTCGGCCGGTGGTGCTCACGACCTGGCCACCAACAGCCTGCTGATCCACCTCGTCGCCGCCAGCCTGTGGGCCGGTGGCCTGTTGGCTCTCCTGGGCCACGCAATGCGCGGCGGCGCGCATACCGGCCTTGCCGCACAGCGTTTTTCCGCCCTGGCCCTGTGGTGCTGGCTGGCGATGGCGCTCAGCGGTGTCGTCAACGGGGCGGTGCGTGTGCTGCCAGCGCAGCTGGTGACTACCGGATACGGGCGCCTGGTTCTGGCCAAGGTGCTCGCGCTGGGCGTGCTCGGTGTGTTGGGCTGGCGGCAACGGCGCGCGGGTGTCGCTGCGCTGCAAGCGGATCCGGGTTCGCGCCGCGCGTTGGTTCGTCTGGCCGTTGCCGAGGCTGCCGCCTTCGGCCTCACCTTCGGGGTCGCGGTCGGTTTGGGCCGCACCGCGCCGCCGCCACCCCCGACCCGCCTTCCTTCGATCGCGGAGGCCGAGATCGGCTACGACTTCGACGGACCGCCCACGGTGACGCGCGTGCTGTTCGACTGGCGGTTCGATCTGATCTTCGGCACTACGGCCATTGTCGCCGCCGCGCTGTATGTGGCGGCGGTACGGCGGTTGCGTCGCCGCGGCGACAGCTGGCCGCCGGGCCGCACGTTGGCTTGGCTGCTGGGCTGTACGAGCTTGCTGTTCGTGACCTCTTCGGGCGTCGGGCGATACATGCCGGCCATGTTCAGCATGCACATGGTTGCCCATATGGGCTTGTCGATGCTGATCCCGATCCTGCTGGTGTTGGGCGCGCCAGTCACCCTGGCGCTACGGGCGCTGCCCGCCGCCGGACGCGGCGAGCCGCCGGGCATGCGGGAATGGCTGTTGGCCGCACTGCACAGCCGGGTCTCACGTGTCCTGACCAACCCGATCGTGGCCACCATCCTGTTCGTCGGCGGTTTCTACGGGCTTTATCTCGGCGGAATCTTCGACGCCGCCGCGGGCAGCCACGCCGGACACCTGGCCATGAACCTGCACTTCCTGCTCAGCGGCTACCTGTTCTACTGGGTCATCATCGGGGCCGACCCCACCCCGCGGCCCATCCCGCCGCTAGCCAAGGTCGCGGTGGTGTTCGCGTCGTTGCCGCTGCACGCCTTCTTCGGCGTGCTGCTGATGGGCACCCGAACCGTGTTAGGCGCCAATTACTACCGCTCCTTGGGCCTGGGATGGCACACCGATCTACTCGGCGATCAACGATTGGGCGGCGGCATCGCCTGGGCGGCTGGTGAAGTGCCGCTGGTAATCGTGATTCTGGCGCTGTTGGTGCAATGGGCGCGCAGCGACCAGCGCACTGCGCGGCGTTTGGACCGCGCGGCCGACCGCGACGACGACAGTGACCTCGCCGCCTACAACGCGATGCTGGCCGAACTGGCGCGCCGCGAAACGCCGCGCCGCTCCTAGGGCAGCCGCCCGGCCCTTCTCTCCACAGTCACGACCTTTTCCACAAATGCCACCCCTAGCCGTCCCTCGTCGGCGCGGTGTGTCGGCGCTGCGGGGCTCAATGGCCCTCAACACGAGCGCTAACTGACACATCTGGGAAAGGACCGTGAATCAATGTTCGAAACACCGCTGACCGTGGTCGGTCACATCGTCAACGACTTGCAACGCCGGCAGGTCGGTGACCAAGAGGTCGTCAAGTTTCGGGTGGCCAGCAATTCGCGCCGGCGAACCAGCGACGGCGGGTGGGAACCGGGCAACTCGTTGTTCGTCACCGTCAACTGCTGGGGCCGGCTGGTCAGCGGCGTGGGCGCCGCCCTGGGCAAGGGCTCACCGGTAATCGTGGTCGGTCACGTCTACACCAGCGAGTACGAGGACCGCGACGGCAACCGCCGGTCCTCGCTGGAGATGCGAGCGACCGCCGTGGGACCCGATGTGTCGCGCGTCTTCGTGCGGATCGTCGACAAGCCGACACACACCGGTCCCAACGCCGACGAGGCCGCCGCCACAGTGGTCGCCGGCGCCGTTATCGGTGACGAGTACGCGGTCACCGCGCCGGACGCCGCCGCAGACGCCGACACCGGCGGGGCCGCTGCTGGCGTGGGTGGGCTGCCTTTATCGGCTTGACGCTGCTGGCGGTGCCTAGGATGGTCGGCGAGATAATTCCGAAAGACCAGAAAGGCACTACTGCGGCATGGCTGAGTTCATCTACACGATGAAGAAGGTCCGCAAGGCGCACGGCGACAAGGTGATCCTCGACGATGTCACGTTGAGCTTTTACCCCGGCGCCAAAATCGGTGTCGTCGGCCCAAACGGGGCGGGCAAGTCGAGCGTCTTGCGGATCATGGCCGGGCTGGACAAGCCCAACAATGGCGATGCGTTCCTGGCCACCGGGGCCACGGTCGGCATTCTCCAACAGGAGCCTCCGCTCAACGAGGAGAAAACCGTCCGCGGCAACGTGGAAGAAGGCCTGGGCGAGATCAAAGTCAAGCTCGACCGCTTCAACGAGGTCGCCGAGTTGATGGCCACCGACTACTCCGACGAGCTGATGGAGGAGATGGGCCGGCTGCAAGAGGACTTGGACCACGCCGACGCCTGGGATCTGGACTCCCAGCTGGAGCAGGCCATGGACGCGCTGCGCTGCCCGCCGCCCGACGAGCCGGTCACCAACCTGTCCGGTGGCGAACGTCGCCGGGTCGCGCTGTGCAAACTGTTGCTGTCCAAACCCGACCTGCTGCTGTTGGACGAGCCGACCAACCACCTCGACGCCGAAAGCGTCCAGTGGCTCGAGCAGCACCTGGCCAGCTACGCCGGCGCCATCCTGGCGGTCACCCACGACCGGTACTTCCTGGACAACGTCGCCCAGTGGATCCTGGAACTTGACCGCGGCCGCGCCTACCCCTACGAAGGCAACTACTCCACCTACCTGGAGAAGAAGGCCGAACGCATCGCGGTGCAGGGTCGCAAGGACGCCAAGCTGCAAAAGCGGTTGCAAGACGAGCTGGCCTGGGTCCGGTCCGGCGCGAAAGCGCGCCAGGCCAAGAGCAAGGCCCGGCTGCAGCGCTACGAGGAGATGGCGGCCGAAGCGGAGAAGAGTCGCAAGCTCGACTTCGAGGAGATCCAGATTCCGGTGGGACCGCGGCTGGGCTCGGTGGTGGTCGAGGTCGAGCACCTCGACAAGGGCTTCGACGGGCGCACGCTGATCAAGGACCTGTCCTTCACCCTGCCCCGCAACGGCATCGTCGGTGTCATCGGCCCCAACGGCGTGGGCAAGACGACGCTGTTCAAGACCATCGTCGGTCTCGAGGAGCCCGACAGCGGCACCGTCAAGGTCGGTGAAACCGTCAAACTCAGCTACGTCGACCAGACCCGGTCCGGCATCGACCCCAAGAAGACCGTGTGGGAAGTGGTCTCCGACGGCCTGGACTACATCGAGGTAGGTCAGACCGAAGTGCCGTCGCGCGCCTACGTGTCGGCGTTCGGGTTCAAGGGACCCGACCAGCAGAAGCCCGCAGGTGTGCTGTCCGGCGGTGAACGCAACCGGTTGAACCTGGCGCTCACCCTCAAGCAGGGCGGCAACCTGATCCTGCTGGACGAACCGACCAACGACCTCGACGTCGAGACGCTGAGCTCGCTGGAAAACGCCCTGGTCAACTTCCCCGGCTGTGCGGTGGTGATCTCGCACGACCGCTGGTTCCTCGACCGCACCTGCACGCACATCTTGGCGTGGGAGGGCGACGACGACAACGAAGCCAAGTGGTTCTGGTTCGAAGGCAACTTCGGTGCTTACGAGGAGAACAAAGTGCAACGGCTCGGTATCGAAGCCGCCCGTCCGCATCGAGTGACCCACCGCAGGCTGACTCGCGACTAATGTCAGCTCTGCCCCCGCTTCCCGAGCGGGGCGAATTGGACCCGCTCCGCAATGACGCGGCCGGAACGGCCGCGCAGGAGCGGAACCGATCCGGCCTACTATCTGTCGCGAGTTGGGAGCGAACGGCATGACGATCGATCCCGGGGCCAAACAAGAGGTCAACGCGTGGACCACCGAGAACTCCGATATCCCGGAGTGGGTCTCGAAGGCCTATTTCGACAGCTATCGAGGACCGCAGAACGACCAGGAAGCTGACTCCGGGGCGCCCGCCTCACTGGTGACACCGGCCTTGTTGTCCGCGCACTATCGGCTCGGTCAGCACCGACCGGCCGGAGAAAGCGCTGTGGCCGTCTACCTGGCCGACGACCCGGGCGGGTTCGGGCCGGCGCTCCAGGTGGTCACGGAGCACGGCGGCATGCTGATGGACTCGGTCACGGTCCTGCTGCACCGACTCGGCGTGGCCTACACCGCGATCATGACGCCCGTCTTCGAGGTCCGTCGCGATCGCGCGGGCGACCTGATCAGCATCGGCCCGAAACCCGACGACACGTCCCCCTACGTCGGTGAGGCCTGGATCCACGTCCAACTGTCCGCGTCGGTCGACCGCAAGGCGCTGGCCGAGGTCGAACGACTGCTGCCCAAGGTCCTCGCCGACGTCGAGCGGGTGGCCACCGACGCGACAGCGCTGATCGCCACCCTGGCCGAAGTGGCCGCCGACGTCGACACCAACGCCGACGGCCACTACGCCGCCCCGGATCGGGAAGAGGTGGCCGCGCTGCTGCGCTGGCTGGGCAACGGCAACTTCCTGCTGCTGGGCTACCAGCGCTGCCGGGTGCATGACGGCCAGGTCTCCGGCGACGGGTCCACCGGCTTCGGCGTGCTGCGGGCCCGCTCGGGCACCCGCCCCCGGCTGACCGACGACAACAAGCTGCTGGTGTTGGCCCAGGCCGCGGTTGGCAGCTACCTGCGCTACGGCGCCTACCCGTATGCCATCGCCGTGCGCGAGAACGTCGACGACGGCGTGTTCGAGCACCGCTTCGTCGGGCTGTTCACCGTCGCGGCCATGAACGCCGACGTCCTGGAAATCCCCACCATTTCCCAACGGGTTCGTCAGGCGCTCACCATGGCCGGCAGCGACCCCAGCCACCCCGGCCAGCTCCTGCTCGACGTCATCCAAACCATGCCGCGCCCCGAGCTGTTCACGCTCAGCGCCGAGCGACTGCTGACGATGGCCAAAGCCGTCGTGGATATGGGATCGCAACGACGCGCTCTGCTGTTCCTGCGCGCCGACCGGCTGCAGTTCTTCGTCTCGTGTCTGGTCTACCTGCCACGCGATCGTTACACCACCGCGGTGCGCCTGCAAATCGAGGACATCCTGGTCCGCGAATTCGGCGGCACGCGACTGGAATTCACCGCCCGGGTCAGCGAATCACCCTGGGCGCTCATGCATTTCATGGTGCGGCTGCCCACCGATGATACGGCCGCTGCGCCCGGCGCGGTCGACGTCTCCGAAGCCAACCGGCTACGCATCCAGGCGCTGCTCAGTGAAGCGGCGCGCACCTGGGCCGACCGGCTGATCGGTGAAGCTGCAAGCGCTTCGATCACGCACGCCGACGCCGAGCACTACGCCGCGGCCTTCCCTGAGGCCTACAAGCAGGTGGTCAGCCCGGCCGACGCCATCGACGACATCAAGATCATCGAAGAGCTCAGCGACGACTCGGTCAAGCTGGTGTTCTCCGACGGTGGTGCAGAACGCGCCGCCCAACTCACCTGGTTCCTGGGGGGACGCACCGCCTCCCTGAGCCAACTGCTGCCGATGCTGCAGAGCATGGGCGTCGTGGTGCTCGAAGAGAGACCGTTCACCGTGACGCGGCCCGACGGGTTGCCGGTGTGGATCTACCAGTTCAAGATCTCGCCACATCCCACCATGCCGCTGGCCCAGACCACAGCCGAAAGGGAAGCCACCGCAAAACGATTCGCCGATGCGGTCACCGCGATCTGGCAGGGCCGCGTCGAGATCGACCGGTTCAACGAACTGGTCATGCGGGCCGGGTTGAACTGGCAGCAGGTGGTGTTGCTGCGCGCCTACGCGAAATATCTGCGGCAGGCCAACTTCCCCTACAGCCAGTCCCACATCGAGTCGGTGCTCAACGAGCATCCCTCCACCGCCTGCTCCCTGGTCACGTTGTTCGAAGCGCTGTTCGACCCGCGACCGTCGGGATCCCCGGCGAGCCGCGACGCCCAGGCGGCCGCCGCAGCGGTGGCCGCCGACATCGACGCGGTGGTGGGCCTGGACACCGACCGCATCCTGCGTGCGTTCGCCTCACTGGTACAGGCCACCCTGCGGACCAACTACTTCGTGACGCGCGCGGGTTCGGCTCGCAGTCGAGATGTGTTGGCCGTCAAACTCAATGCGCAGCTGATCGACGAACTGCCGCTGCCCCGGCCGAAATTCGAGATCTTCGTGTATTCGCCCCGCGTCGAAGGGGTGCATCTGCGGTTCGGCCACGTCGCCCGCGGTGGGTTGCGGTGGTCGGACCGCCGCGACGATTTCCGCACCGAGATCCTCGGTTTGGTCAAGGCGCAGGCGGTCAAGAACGCGGTCATCGTTCCGGTCGGAGCAAAAGGCGGATTCGTCGTCAAGCGTCCGCCGCTGCCCACCGGTGACGCCGCCGTCGACCGCGACGCCACCCGCGCCGAAGGCGTCGCGTGCTACCAGCTGTTCATCTCGGGCCTACTCGACGTGACCGACAACGTCGACCACGCCACCCGAAACGTCAGCGCGCCGCCGGAAGTGGTGCGCCGCGACGGTGACGACGCGTACCTGGTGGTGGCCGCCGACAAGGGCACCGCCACCTTCTCCGACATCGCCAACGACGTCGCCAAGTCCTACGGATTCTGGCTCGGCGACGCTTTCGCCTCCGGCGGATCGGTGGGCTACGACCACAAGGCCATGGGCATCACCGCCCGCGGCGCGTGGGAAGCGGTCAAGCGCCACTTCCGGGAAATCGGTGTCGACACCCAAAGCCAAGATTTCACCGTGGTCGGAGTCGGTGACATGAGCGGCGACGTCTTCGGCAACGGGATGCTGCTGAGCAAGCACATCAGGCTGATCGCCGCCTTCGACCATCGGCACATCTTCCTCGACCCCGATCCCGATCCGGCGTCGTCCTGGGCTGAGCGCCGGCGCATGTTCGACCTGCCCCGCTCCAGCTGGGACGACTATGACAAGTCGCTGATCAGCCAGGGCGGCGGCGTCTACAGCCGTGAGCAGAAAACCGTTCCGGTCAGTGCGGAAGTCCGCGCCGCGCTGGGCATCGACAGTGACGTCACCGAAATGGCCCCACCCAACCTGATCAAGGCCATCCTGCTGGCGCCGGTGGACCTGCTGTTCAACGGCGGCATCGGCACCTACATCAAGGCCGAATCCGAATCCGACGCCGACGTGGGTGACCGCGCCAACGACCCGGTGCGGGTGAACGCGAATCAGTTGCGCGTCAAGGTGATCGGTGAGGGCGGCAACCTCGGGGTGACGGCGCGGGGCCGCGTCGAATTCGACTTGTCGGGCGGACGGATCAACACCGACGCGCTGGACAACTCCGCCGGCGTCGACTGCTCCGACCACGAAGTCAACATCAAGATCCTCATCGACTCGCTGGTCACCGCCGGCAAGGTCGATCCCGAGGAGCGCAGCGCGCTGCTGGAGTCGATGACCGACGAAGTGGCCCATCTGGTCCTCACCGACAACGAGGACCAGAACGACTTGATGGGTACCAGCCGCGCCAACGCGCCAAGCCTGTTGCCGGTGCACGCCAGGCAAATTGACTACCTGGTGTCCGAGCGGGGCGTCAACCGCGAATTGGAGGCGCTGCCGTCGGAGAAGGAAATCGAGCGGCGTTGTGACATCGGCCTCGGTCTCACCTCACCCGAACTGGCCACCCTGATGGCGCACGTGAAGCTGGCGCTCAAAGACGATGTGTTGCGCACCGAGCTGCCCGACCAAGACGTCTTCGCCGCGCGGCTGCCGCGCTATTTCCCGGCGCCGCTGCGGGAACGGTTCACCCCGGAAATCCGCTCACACCAACTGCGCCGGGAAATCGTGACCACCATGCTGATCAACGATCTGGTGGATACCGCGGGCATCAGCTATGCGTTCCGGATCACCGAAGACGTCGGCGTCAGCGCGGTCGACGCGGTCCGCACCTACGCCGCAACCGACGCCATCTTCGGCGTCGGGCACATCTGGCGGCGCGTCCGGGCCGCGAATCTGCCTGTGGCACTGTCGGATCGGTTGACCTTGGACACTCGTCGGCTGATCGACCGCGCCGGGCGATGGCTGCTCAACTACCGTCCTCAGCCGCTGGCTGTCGGCGCCGAGATCAACCGGTTCGCCGCCAAAGTGAAGGCGTTGACACCGCGGATGGGGGAGTGGTTGCGCGGTGACGACAAAGCCATCGTGGAAAGGGAAGTCGCGGAGTTCACCTCGCTGGGTGCCCCGCACGACCTGGCCTACCGGGTGGCGAGCGGGCTCTACCGCTACAGCCTGCTGGACATCATCGACATCGCCGACATCACCGACACCGACACCGCCGAAGTCGCCGACACCTATTTCGCGCTGATGGACCGGCTCGGCACCGACGCGCTGCTGACTGCGGTATCCGAACTGCCCCGCAACGACCGGTGGCATTCGTTGGCGCGGTTGGCGATTCGCGACGACATCTACGCCTCGCTGCGGTCGTTGTGCTTCGATGTGCTGGCCGTGGGCGAGCCTGACGAGAGCGGCGAAGAAAAGATCGCAGAGTGGGAGCACATCAGCGCATCCCGTGTCGACCGGGCTCGCCGCACCCTGAGCGAAATACGGGAAAGCGGTGCCATGGACTTGGCGACGCTGTCGGTCGCGGCGCGGCAGATCCGCCGAATGACGCGTACTAGTGGACGGGGATCCTCCGGGTGAGCACAGGTTTCGTCGCGCAGGTGCCGGTGCGCTGGTCGGACATCGACATGTACCAGCACGTCAACCACGCCACCATGGTCACCATCCTGGAAGAGGCTCGGGTGCCGTTCCTCAAGGACGCGTTCGCCTCGGACATCATCACCATCGGGCTGCTGATCGCCGACGTCAGAGTCACCTATAAAGGCCAACTGCGCCTGATGGATTCGCCGCTGCAGGTCACCATCTGGGTGAAACGCCTGCGGGCGGTGGACTTCACCCTCGGGTACGAGGTCCGGTCAGTCAACGCCGCGCCCGACTCCAAGCCTGCGGTCATCGCCGAGTCCCAACTGGCCGCCTTCCACATCGACGAGCAGCGGCTGGTGCGGTTGGCCCCACACCACCGGGAATACTTGCAACGGTGGCTGCGGGAATAGCGGGGGCGACCGAGCGCGGACTGTGGCTGGGCCCGGACGCGCCGGCAGCTCACCGCGCGGACCTGGCCGCATTCGTCGATCGTGCCTTAAGGCTCGACGACGCCGCGGTGATCCGGTTGCGGTCTCGCTCATCTGGGCTGCTGAGCGCTTGGGTGGCAACGGGTTTCGATGTGCTGGCCAGCCGGGTGGTCTCCGGCACAATGCAGCCCGCCGATATGTCGGTCGGCGCGGACGCATTGGCGCGCGGACTGGCCGCCATGGACACCGCATCGGGCTACGTCGATCCCGGCTATTCGATGGACTCGGCCTGGCGGGGCGCTCTGCCGCCGGAATCGGGGTTCACCCACCTCGACGACGTCCCCGCCCGGGTGATCCTGGAGCTGTCGCAGACCGGTGCGCAACTGGCCAAGCAGCACAGCGGCGCGCACGGTCCGCCGGTCTCCCTGCTGGACCAGGAGGTCATTCAGGTCAGCTCGGCCGACTTCACCGTCGGGTTGCCGATGCGCTGCGTATTCGCTCTGACGGCCATGGGCTTTCTGCCGCAGTCACCGGAGGCGATCGGCGCCGAGGAGATGATCCGGGTCCGGATCCTGCCGGCGTGGCTGCGCATCGACGCCAAGTTCGGCTCGGTATACCGCCGACGCGGTGATCCGGCGCTGGTGCTGCGCTGACGAGCGCTACTCGTCAACGAATCAGGTTGATTTTATGGCGGCGGCAGCCGAAGCCGATCAGGTGCCGTAGACGAGCCACAGCGGCAGAACCGAATCCAGGTAGTTGATGAATTTCTTCAGCCCGACTCGGTATTGCCCGTAGCCATAAGGGTCTTCGGCATATTCCGGGAATGCGATGCCGAGCCCGAAGAGCCCGGGAGCGATGATGCCGTTCTGTTGGTTGTAATCCAGCGGGCCCCACTGCGGCGTCTCGGGCAGCTTCCTGCGCTCGAAGCCGACGGTGTAGACCACGCGATCGCATGTTCGCAGTTGCTCTTCGAACTCGGGACTGGAAACCGAATACCGTTCCAGCTTCTTCGGATACACCCCGTCGATGTTCTCCCGCGCCCACACCGCCGCTCGGCCCTTCAGGCCGGTGTCGTCGAAAAGTATCCAATCATCGAGGTAGATGGCATATTTCAACGGGCTGCGGTAGAAGTTGATCACCTTCTCGACGGGGTGACGCAGCAAGTGCGGCAAAGCGATCATCGACGAATGCGACGAGCCGAAGACCGCGACCGTCGCCCCTTCCAACGGCTCCTGGGCAAGCTTCTCGGGATCGAGCGCGACTTCGACCGGGATTTCCTGCAACGGATAGTCGAGCTTCTTCGGCACGGCGCCGACGGCGAGAATCACATTGTCCGAGACGATTTCTGGACCTGTGGTCTCGATATGCCATTGCCGTCTGGTCAGGCGCAGCGCGGTTGCCGTCGCCTCAAAGGCCGGTACCCGCTCCCGTAGATGCTCGGTGATCCACACCAGCGGTTCGGCTACCAGGGCAAGGGCACACGTCTCCTCGGGATCGACTTCGCGCAACGCCAACGGAGGAGCCTCGGAAAACCGGAATGCTTTGGAGGCGTTGAGGTATTCCAGAAACGTGCCGACGATGGTGTTGCTGGAGACTAATCGCCACTTCTGCCCCAGATCACCCGCCGCGAACGCCGGATCAACCCAGGCGATGGCCTCGTCCGGGACGCCGTGATCGAGCAGCCGGCCCACCGCCGCGATTCCGGCGGGCCCGGCTCCGATCACTGTCCACGCGTAGGGTGCCATGTACCACGTATAGAGCACCGCGCGGCGCAATGCATGTCGTCGCGCGCCCGGCTAGACCAACCACGCCGCGGCATCGGGCGGCAACTGGCCATCGCGCAGCGGGGCGCTGCACAGGATGAGCTCGCCCGGTGGCAGCGGCACCGGGACGCCGCTGGCATTCAGTGCGCACACCAGCCCGCCGCCGCGGCGCCGGAAGATCAGGACGTCGGCGGGTGCAGCGAGCCAATCGATCTGGGTGCCGTCGAATTCGTTGCGGTCACTGCGTATCTCGATCATCCGGCGGAAGAACGACAAGGTCGATTCGGGGTCGGCGCGTTGCTTTTCCACCGTCAGACCCGCCCAGTCCGCAGGCATCGGCAACCACGTGTCGGCGTTGGTGGAGAAGCCGAACGGGGGAGTGTCGCCCGACCAGGGGATCGGAACCCGGCACCGATCGCGCCCGCGGTCGGTGTGCCCGGAGCGCTCCCAGGTGGGGTCTTGCAGCACTTCGTCGGGCAGGTCCATATCGGGCAATCCGAGTTCCTCGCCGTTGTAGATGAACACCGCGCCCGGCAGGGCCAGCATCAGCATCGCCATGGCGCGGGCCCGGCTTAGCCCGACCTCGCCGCCGCCGTAGCGGGTCACCTCCCGGCCCACGTCGTGGTTGGACAGCGTCCAGGTCGGCGTGGCGTCTTCCAGAGCGGCGGCTTCGAGCGAGTTCTGCACCGCGTCGCGGATTTCGCCGACCTCGAAATCGGTGCGTGTGAGCCGGAAGTTGAAGCCGAGATGCAGTTCGTCGGGCCGCACGTATTCGGCCCACTGGGCGTTGTCGCGAACCCATACCTCGCCGACGGTGACCGCCTCGGGATAGTCGTCCATGACCGTCCGTATGTCGCGATGGATCGCGTGCACGTGGGGGCGGTTGAAGCGCGGGTCGTCGTCGCTGTGGTGCAACACCGAAATGTCTGATTCCGGCGCGTCCGGCAGCCCCTCGGGCTTGGCCATGCCGTGGGCTACGTCGATGCGGAAGCCGTCCACGCCGCGTTCCAGCCAGAACCGCAGCGTCTTCTCGAAGTCGTCGAAAACCTCGGGGTTGTCCCAGTTGAGGTCGGGCTGTTCGCTGTCGAACAGGTGCAGGTACCACTGGCCCGGGTTGCCGTCCGGTTCCACGACCCGCGTCCAGGCCGGCCCGCCGAACACCGACTTCCAGTTGTTGGGCGGCAACTCGCCGCGCTCGCCGCGCCCGTCGCGGAAGAAGTAGCGCTGCCGGGCATCGGTGCCGGCGCCGGCGGCCAGTGCCGCCTGAAACCACGGATGCGCCGAACTGGTGTGGTTGGGCACCACGTCCATGGTGACTTTGATGCCGCGCTGGTGTGCCGCGGCGATCAGCCGTTCGAAGGCGGCCATCCCGCCGAACAGCGGGTCGATATCGCGGGGATCGGCGACGTCGTAGCCATGGTCGGCCATCGGCGAGACGGTGACGGGGTTGATCCAGATGGCGTCGACCCCGAGGTCGACCAGATGGTCCAGCCGGTCCGCCAGACCGTCCAGGTCGCCGACGCCGTCACCGTTGCTGTCGGCGAACGAGCGCGGATACACCTGGTAGAAGACCGCGTGCGACCACCAGGGTGCCTCGGCCGCCATCAGAAAGCCGAGTTGACGAGGGAGTGCGCGGCCATCTCCAGGTACTGCAGCAACTGGCGCCGGCGCTCGTCGTCGAGGGTGTCGGAGTCCACGGACGCCACCGCGGTGTGCATGCACCGCAGCCAGGCGTCGCGCTCGATGGGCGTGATCCGGAACGGCACGTGCCGCATCCGCAGGCGCGGATGGCCGCGCCGCTCGGAGTAGGTTCGCGGGCCGCCCCAATACTGCTCGAGGAACATCCGCAGGCGTTCCTCGGCGCCCGACAGCTCCTCCTCGGGATACAACGGGCGCAAAATCTCGTCGTGCGCGACCTCTTGGTAGAAACGCGACACGATCGCGTCGAACGTCTTGGCGCCGCCGACCGCATCGTAGAAAGACTCTGTCATCTGATCCATCCCCTCCATTGTGGGCCATTTGCGACCCGGGGCGTTGTGAGCGCCTGCTGTTCACCGGTTCGACACGGCGTGGCGGACAATTAGGCGTGCAGTCGGCCGCGAATCATGGTGGACTGTCGGCGGAGGATTTATGGCGCACGGCAAGAAACGCCGCAGCCACCGCAGTACCGGTGCCGCGGCAGGCGGGATGGGGCCCCCGACCACGTCATGCCTGCATAGCGTCGAAACACATCCCCCCAACCGCCACGACGGCGCATCAATCTGGAACCGGCGCCGCGTGCTGCTGCTCAACTCCACCTATGAGCCGCTGACCGCGCTGCCGATGCGGCGCGCCATCGTCATGCTGATCTGCGGCAAGGCCGACGTGGTGCACCACGACCCGACCGGTCCGATCATCCACTCGGCGACCAGTTCCATCGCGGTGCCCTCGGTGATCCAGCTGCGGTCTTATGTCCGGGTGCCCTATCGCGCCCGCGTACCGATGACCCGGGCGGCGCTCATGCACCGAGACCGGTTCTGTTGCGCCTATTGCGGAGCCAAGGCCGACACCGTCGACCACGTGGTGCCCCGCAGTCGCGGCGGTGACCACTCGTGGGAGAACTGTGTGGCCTGCTGCTCGACCTGCAATCACCGCAAGGGCGACAAGCTGCTCACCGAACTGGGCTGGACCTTGCGCCGCACGCCGCTGCCGCCAACGGGGCAGCACTGGCGGTTGCTGTCGACCGTCAAGGATCTCGACCCGTCATGGGCGCAATACCTCGGTGAAGGCGCGGCCTGAGAGGGCTTGCGGTGTCCTAGGTGCGCCGGTTGATCCCCCGGTGGGATACGGTTTGCGTCGTGAGCTTAATGGAGATCCACCTCTTCTTCATCGGAGTCCCGTTGCTGCTGGTGGTTGTCCTCGCGGCGCTCATCTGGTCGCGCAAGGGCCCCCACCCGGCAACCTACAAACTGTCCGAGCAGTGGACGCACCCACCGATCCTGTGGGCCGCTACGGACGAGGATGTCGGCCACGCCCACGGACACGGACACGGGCATGGGGCATCGAACTTCACAGTGGGAGGTGGCGCCAGTGGCACGTGGTGAAGTCGCGACGATTGAACCGACCGAGCTGCCCAGGGGATGGGTGCTCACCACCAGCGGACGGCTGTCCGGGGTCACCGAGCCCGGGGACGTCTCGGTGCGCTACCCGTTTCCGATCAAAGACCTGGTCGCCATCGACGACGCCCTGAAGTACGGCTCGCGGACATCCCAGGCCCGCTTCGCCATCTACCTGGGCGACCTGGGCGAGGACACCGCGTCACGGGCCCGGGAAATCCTGGCCAAGGTGCCGACTCCCGACAACGCCGTGTTGCTGGCCGTGTCCCCCAACCAGAGCGCCATCGAGGTGGTCTACGGCTCGCAGGTGCGCGGCCGGGGTGCCGAGTCGGCGGCTCCGCTCGGGGTAGCCGCGGCTTCCTCGGCCTTCGAGCAGGGCAACCTGGTCGACGGCCTGGTCAGCGCGATCCGCGTGCTGAGCTCCGGGATCTCGCCCGCCTAGTCGCAGGCTCGCTCTGGTCGCGGGCTCGCCCCGCCGCGCGCTACCCGGCGCGGTCGAACTGTTGGGCCCTGAACGACCGCTTCACCGCGGCCTGGCCCTCCAACACCAGTCGGCGCAGCGCCGCGGGCACTTCGGACTCCGGCGCGCTGAGGAACCGGTCGGCGGCCGCGATGGCCTCCTCGCTGATGTCCCAGTGCGGATAAAGGCCGATCACCACCGACTGCGCGACCTCGCTGGACCGCCGCGCCCACACGCCCGGGATCGCTTCGAAATAGCGTGCGGTGAACGGCTTGAGCAGCTCACCCTGCCCCGGCGCCGCGATGCCCGCGATCATCGCGCGGCTCAGCGCATTGGCCAGGGTGTCGTCCTCCACCACCGTGGTGAACGCCTCCTCCTTGACCGCGATTTGCGGGCGCGCCGCCGCCGCCTGGGCGCTGTGCCGCTTGCCGGCCGCCGTGCGGTCACGCTGCGCTTCGGCATCGATGCGCGGGGTCTGCGGCCCGTCGGCATCGATGGCTCCCGCGGTAGCCAGCGCCGTGATGACGCGCCAACGCAGGTCGGTGTCGACTTCCAGGCCGGCCAACCCGACGTCGGCGGGGTCCCCGTCGAGTAGCGCGGTGAGGGTTTGCACATGCTGGGCCGACAGCACCGACGAGCACAGCGAGTTGACGAAGGCCAACTGGTGATCCGAGCCGGGCTCGGCGTTGCGCGCCAGCTCCAGCAGCCGGTCGGCGAACGCCGGCCAGCCGTGCGCGCGCGCCCAGGCCGGCTCGGCGTAGGAACCCAGCGCCGTCTGCGCCTGCAGCAGCAATCGCTGCAACACCGCGATCTCGGTTTCAGCGTGAACACCCCTGGACACCAGCGCCACGAAGTCGCGGGCGCGCAGTTCTGCTTCGCGGGTCATCTCCCACGCTGCCGACCACACCAGCGACCGCGGCAGCGCCTCGGTGATGTCGGCGATCCGGTCGAACGCGGTCTGCAGCGACTCGGGGTCCAACCGCAGGGCGCAGTACGTCAAGTCGTCGTCGTTGACCAAGACGAGCTTGCCGCGCGAAAGGCCAACCAGCCCGGGCACTTCCGTCGTCTCACCCTCGACGTCAAGTTCCTCCCGATGGATGCGCACCAGCTTGCCGGATCCGTCGTCGTCGTAGATGCCTACCGCCAGGCGGTGTACCCGTGTCTCTCCCGCGCCCGGCGCGGCGCCGCTCTGGATGATCGTGAACCTGGTGAACCTGCCGGAGCTGTCGACGTCGAAGTCGGCCCGCAAGGTGTTGAGCCCGGTGGTTTTCAGCCACTGCTGTCCCCAGTCGGACAGGTCGCGTCCCGAGGCTTTCTCCAGCGCGGCGACCAGATCGTCGAAGGTGGCGTTGGCGAAAGCGTGCGCCTGGAAGTAGTCACGCAGGCCGGCCAGGAAGTGCTCCAGGCCCACGTAGGCAACCAGTTGCTTGAGCACCGATGCGCCTTTGGCGTAGGTGATGCCGTCGAAGTTGACCTCCACCGCGTGCAGGTCGGGGATGTCTGCGGCAACCGGGTGGGTGGACGGCAACTGGTCCTGGCGGTATGCCCACGACTTCTCGACGGTGGCGAAAGTGGTCCAGGCTTCGGTGAATTCAGTGGCCTCGGCCTGGCACAACACCGACGCGAAAGTGGCGAAGGATTCGTTGAGCCACAGGTCGTCCCACCAGGTCATGGTGACCAGGTCGCCGAACCACATGTGCGCCATCTCGTGCAGCACCGTCTCGGCCCGTCGTTCATAGGACGCCCGGGTCACCTTGCTGCGGAACACGTAGTCCTCGAGGAAGGTCACCGCGCCGGCGTTTTCCATTGCCCCGGCGTTGAATTCGGGCACGAACAGCTGGTCGTACTTGCCGAATGCGTAGGGCGTGCCGAAGTTGTTGTGGTAGAAGCCGAATCCCTGCTTCGTCTGAGTGAACAGCCGCTCGGCGTCCATGTGCTCGGCCAGCGAGGCCCGGCAGTAGATGCCCAGCGGTATCTCGCCGTGTTCGTCGCGGTAGACGTCCTCCCACAACGCGTAGGGGCCGGCGATCAACGCCACCAGGTAGGTGCTCATCCGCGGAGTCGTCGCGAAGGTGTGCACGCCGTCGGAGACCGAAGTGGCGGCGGCGTTGGACACCACCTTCCAGTGTGTGGGCGCTTTGACCCGCACATCGAAGGTGGCCTTGAGATCGGGTTGGTCGAAGCAGGCGAACATCCGCTTGGCGTCGGCCGTTTCGAATTGCGAGTACAGGTAGGTTTCGTCATCCACCGGGTCGACGAAGCGGTGCAGGCCCTCACCGGTATTCGAATAGCGGCAATCGGCGTCGACCAACACGGTGTTGTGCTCGGCCAATCCGCGCAGCGCGATCCCGACGGACTCGTCGTAGCCGGACACGTCGAGCTCGTGACCGTTCAGTGTGGCGCTGCGGACCCGGTCTGCCGCGATGTCGATGACGGTGTCGGCGCCGGGCAATGCGTCGAACACCACCGTGGTGGTGGACCGGAAAGTGCGTTCGCCCGGCGCTCCGTTGCCGTCGGTCACATCGAGGTCGATCTGATAGCTGTCCACGGTGATCAGTCCGGCGCGTTCGACCGCCTGATTCCGGGTGAGATTGGGAAGAGCCACGGGCTCCAACATAGGCGTACTGACGGCGCCGGGCAGGACAGCGTCTCGGCGGGGAACAGTTACCGCGCGGCTACGGTTGTGTTGAGCGGCTATCCCTGACTCGCTAGAGAGGACCGCACTATGCCCGAGAAAGCTGTCGCCGGTTTCTGGTTCGACCCGCTGTGCCCGTGGTGCTGGATCACCTCGCGCTGGATTCTCGAGGTCGAGAAGGTGCGCGACATCGAAGTGCAATTCCACGTGATGAGCCTTGCGGTGCTCAACGAACACCGAGAAGACCTGCCGGAGCAGTACCGCGAGAACCTGGCCAAGGCCTGGGGTCCGGTGCGGGTCGCAATCGCCGCCGAACAACAGCACGGCGCCAAAGTGCTCGACCCGCTCTACACCGCGATGGGCACCCGGATCCACAACCAGGGCAACAAGGACCTCGAGGACGTCATCAAGGGATCCCTCGCCGACGCGGGCCTGCCGGCCGAATTGGCCGAGGCCGCCACCAGCGACGCCTACGACGCGGCCCTGCGGGAAAGCCACCACGCCGGGATGGACGCGGTCGGCGACGACGTCGGAACCCCGACCATCCACATCAACGGTGTGGCGTTCTTCGGGCCGGTCCTCTCCCGCATCCCGCGCGGTGAAGAGGCGGGCAAGCTGTGGGACGCTTCGGTGACGTTCGCGTCCTATCCGCACTTCTTCGAACTCAAGCGAACCCGCACCGAGGGCCCGCAATTCGACTAGCCGCACCGGCGCCCGCGGGCGTCGCGGCCGGCATCGTGCAGAATGTCGGGCATGCGCGTCTATCTGGGGTCTGACCATGCCGGTTTCGAACTCAAGCAGCAGATCATCGCGCACCTAGAGCAAGGCGGCCACGAGCCGATCGATTGCGGCGCGTTCGGCTACGACGCCGAGGATGACTACCCGGCGTTCTGCATCGCCGCCGCGACGCGCACGGTGGCCGATCCCGACAGCCTGGGCATCGTGCTGGGCGGCTCGGGCAATGGCGAGCAGATCGCCGCCAACAAAGTGCCTGGCGCGCGGTGCGCCCTGGCGTGGAGTGTGGAGACCGCCTCGCTGGCGCGCCAGCACAATAACGCTCAGCTGATCGGGATCGGCGGACGCATGCACACCCTTGAAGAGGCGCTGGCCATCGTCGACGCCTTCTTGACCACCCCGTGGTCGAATGTCGAACGCCACCAACGGCGTATCGACATTCTCGCCGAATACGAACGCACCCACCAAGCACCGCCGGTGCCCGGCGTCCCCGGCTGAGCCCAGAAACGAGAACCCTCCGTGCCCGAAGGGCATACGCTGCATCGGCTGGCCAGGCTGCACCAGCGCCGGTACGCCGGCAAACCTGTCGCCGTGTCCAGTCCGCAGGGCAGGTTTGACGCCGACGTGGTCAACGGCAGCGTCCTGAAACGCACCAGCGCCTGGGGCAAGCATCTGTTCCATCACTACGCCGGCGGTCCGATCGTGCATGTGCATCTGGGGCTCTACGGCGCCTTCACCGAATGGGAACACGTTGCGGGCCAACCCCTTCCAGAACCGGTCGGACAGGTCCGGATGCGCATGGTCGGCGCCGGATACGGCACCGACTTGCGCGGCCCGACGGTGTGTGAAGTGCTCGACGAAAGCCAGGTCGACGCCGTGCTGGCCCGGCTGGGCCCTGATCCGCTGCGCGCCGATGCCGACCCGGCCTGGCCTTGGACGCGAATCAGGAAGTCGCGCAGACCCATTGGTGCCCTCCTGATGGACCAGACGGTCATCGCCGGCGTCGGCAACGTCTACCGCAACGAGTTGCTGTTCCGCCACCGCATCGACCCGTACCGCGCCGGTCAACACATCTCCGAAGCGGAGTTCGACGCCGCATGGACCGATCTGGTGGCGCTGATGAAAGTCGGCTTGCGTCGCGGCAAGATCATCGTCGTCGCTCCCGAACACGACCACGGCGCTCCGTCGTACGCGCCGGGACGGCCCCGCACCTACGTATACCGCCGGGCTGGGGAGGCGTGCCGGATCTGCGGCGAAACCATCCGCACCAACGTGCTGGACGGCCGCAACGTGTTCTGGTGCCCGGTCTGCCAACGTTGACACCCGTTTTCTCCGGCGGTCCCAGCGTTCTGACAGCACATTGGCAGGAACACTTGCTCCGTCTTCAGTTTGAGCTCAGGCTCGCCCGGTACATCTAAGACCTATGAAAATTTCATCGCGTTTGGCTGCATCGACTTTCGCCATGATCGTCGGACTGGGACTGGCAGGCCTGGGGGTCGCGACTGAGGCGCAGGCCCAGCCGGGACCTTTCCCGCAGTGGTGCCCCGGTGACTTCTGGGACCCGGGCTGGGGCGACAACTGGGACTGGAACGGGTGCCACGACAACTGGCGCGGCGGAGGACCCAACCCGCATCCCGAATTCGGCCGCGGCCCAGGCGGACCGGGCGGACCGGGATGGGGGCCGGGCGGGCCCGGCGGACCTGGCGGCCCCGGGGGACCGGGTGGCCCCGGCTGGCATGACGACCACCGCTGATCCATAGGGGGAACGACTCTCGCCCTGCCGCGGGTCGGCGGGGCGAGAGCGTCAGCGTGAAACGTCGACGCCGAGGGCCGCGTAGACCTCGTTGCTGAGCGCGACACTGCGCGGGTCGGCGTTGGCCTTGCTGGCGTCGAATCGGTTCATCACGTAGCCGTAGCCGATCCGGTGCTCGAGGTCGACGAACCCGAACGAGCCGCCGAGCCCGCCGTGGCCGAAGATGCGCCGGTTGGGGCCGTTGGTGCCGCGCTGGTTGAGCATGTAGCCCAGCCCCCAACCGTGGTCGGCAACTCGCGGCCCGAGCACCAGGTCGGTGTCGAAGCCGCCCTGCGAGACGCGGACCAGGTCCATGTGCTCGGGGCTGAGCAACTTCTCCTGAGCCAAGGCGTTGTAGAACGTCGCCAGACCCAGCGCCGACACCTGCCCGTTGGTCCCGGGGAACTCCAGCTCCCGCCACAACTGCAGGTCGTGTGAGCCGAGTTCGTCGTCGGGGGCGAATCCCATCGAAATGGACAGCGCCGCCTTGGGGTGTTCGTCGATGCGGGTGGGGTAGCCGGGAGCTTGGACCTCGGCCAGCAGGTCACGGGCATGCGGCTTGTTCACCCGCTCCGCACAGCGGCGTTGTTCGGACCGGGACAGCCCGATGTGGACGTCGGCGCCGATCGGTTCGGCGATCTCGGTGCGCAGATACTGGCCGACGGTGCGGCCGGTGACGCGGCGGAACACCTCGCCGAGGATGAAGCCGAAGGTGGTCATGTGGTAGCCCTGGGCGGTACCCGGCTTCCACCACGGTTCGGCGATCGCCAGTTGGTCGCAGACGTAGTCCCAGTCGGCGACCTGCTGCCAGGTCATCCGCTTGTTCGGCCCGATGACACCCGAGCGGTGGCTCATCACCATGCCGATGGTGATGTCCTGCTTGCCGGCCTGGCCGAATTCGGGCCAATACCGCGACACCGGGGCATTCAGATCTAGCTCACCGCGGTCGACCAACTGATGCACGCAGGTGGCGGTCAGGCCCTTGGTGCCGGAGAGGACGGTGGTCAGCGTGTTTTCCCGCCATGACCGGGTGCCGGCCGCGTCAGCGGATCCACCCCACAGATTGACGACGAGATCGCCGTCGACCCATACCGCGACAGCCGCGCCGACCTCGTTGCGCAGCGCAAAATTGCGCTCGAACGCGTCGCGGACTCTGGCGAAGCGCGAAGCGCATGAGCCGTGTATTTCGACGTCGCTCATGGCGCCTTTCCTGGGGAGCAATCGTGAGCTCGAGCGGGCGACGGGAATCGAACCCGCGTAGCTAGTTTGGAAGACTAGGGCTCTACCATTGAGCTACGCCCGCCTGTGTTCGTCGAGCGAGACTGTACGTGGTGGCGCAGATCAAATCTAATCGACGCAACCCCGTGACCGCTCCGTGAGGTCCTAGGTCGGTGCGACGCTGGCGGCACCGGGCCGTAGGATCGCGAGGTCAGCGCGGGGTGTAGCGCAGCTTGGTAGCGCATCCGCTTTGGGAGCGGAAGGCCGCAGGTTCAAATCCTGTCACCCCGACCAGCCCGACCAAATCAGCGCCGGACACCGCAACGATCACATCGAGGAGCACACCCGTGAAGAGCACCGTCAAACAGTTGAGCCCGACCCGGGTGCGCATCAACGTGGAGGTGCCCTTCACCGAGCTCGAACCCGACTTCCAGCGCGCGTACAAGGAGCTGGCCAAGCAGGTGCGGCTGCCCGGCTTCCGGCCCGGCAAGGCGCCGGCGCGGCTGCTCGAGGCGCGATTCGGCCGGGAAGCGTTGCTGGACCAGGTCATCGAGGAAGCGTTGCCCAGCCGGTACGGACAGGCGGTGACGGAGTCCGACGTGCAGCCGATCGGCCGGCCGAACATCCAGGTGACAAAGAAGGAACTCGGCCAGGATCTGGAGTTCTTTGCCGAGGTCGACGTGCGGCCGAAATTGGAGCTGCCCGATCTGGACGGACTGGCGGTCTCGGTCGATCCCATCGAGGTGACCGACGAAGACGTCGACGCCGAGTTGCAGTCCCTACGGGCCCGGTTTGGCACCCTGACCGGAGTCGACCGGCCGGTGCAGACCGGTGACTTCATCTCCATCGACCTGTCGGCGACGGTCGACGGTGAGGACGTGCCGGCGGCTTCGGCCGAGGGGCTGTCCCACGAGGTCGGCTCCGGCCGGCTCATCGCAGGCCTGGACGACGCGGTGGTGGGACTGTCCGTCGACGAGTCCAAGGTGTTCACCGCCAAGCTGGCAACCGGCGAGCATGCCGGTCGCGAGGCCGAGGTCACCGTCACCGTCAGGTCCATCAAGGAGCGGGAGCTTCCCGAGCCCGACGACGAGTTCGCCCAGCTGGCCAGTGAATTCGACACCATCGAGGAGCTGCGGGAAAACCTGCGCGACCAGGTGCGCAACGCCAAGCGCACCCAGCAGGCCGAGCAGATCCGCAACGCCACCCTCGACGCCCTCGTCGAGCGGGTCGATGTGCCGTTGCCCGAAGCCATCGTCCGGTCCCAGATCGACGAGACGCTGCACACCGCGATGCGTGGGCTCGACCACGACGAAGCCAAGTTCGCCGAAGTGTTGGCTCAGCAGGGCTCCTCTCGTGCGGAGTTCGACGCCGAGGCGCGCAGCGCCGCGGAGAACAATGTCAAACGTCAGCTGCTGCTGGATGCCATCGCCGACGAGCTCGACCTCGAGGTGAGCCAAGAAGACCTGACCGAGCGGCTGGTGCTGACCTCCCGGCAGTACGGCATCGAGCCGCAGCAGCTGTTCGCCTATCTGCAGGAGAACAACCAGCTCGCCGCGATGTTCGCCGACGTGCGTCGTGGGCTGGCCGTGGCTGCGGTGGTGCGCAAGGCCACCGTCACCGACACCGATGGCAACCCGATCGACGTCAGCGAGTTCTTCGGCGACCGTTCGGCCGAGTCCGACGAGCTCGCCGACTCGCTCGATGACGCCGACGAGGTCGACGAGGTCGACGAGGTCGACGAGGATTCGGACGACGCCGACGACGAATTGGACGCGGCGGACGAGGCGGCCGAACCCCAGGCGGAAGAGGCCGACGACGCCAAGTCGTGACGCTGTGAGCGAACGCGCCCTTTTCCGGGGTGCGGGAGCGGGAAACGCCGGGCTCGGTTGGTTAGGGTCGGGCATAGAAGAACTCGAGAAAGCAGGTAACCCAGTCGTGACTGACATGCGTTCGAACTCGTTGGGCCTCAACCTCACGGACTCGGTCTATGAGCGCTTGCTGGCCGAGCGCATCATCTTCCTGGGTTCCGAGGTGAACGACGAGGTCGCCAATCGGCTGTGCGCACAGATCCTGTTGCTCGCGGCAGAAGACGCGGACAAGGACATCTCGCTGTACATCAACTCACCGGGCGGCTCGATCAGCGCCGGGATGGCGATCTACGACACCATGGTGCTGGCGCCCTGCGACGTCGCCACCTACGCAATGGGCATGGCCGCGTCGATGGGTGAGTTCCTGTTGGCAGCCGGTACCAAGGGCAAGCGCTACGCCTTGCCGCACGCCCGCATCCTGATGCACCAGCCGCTGGGCGGCGTGACCGGCAGCGCGGCCGACATCGCCATCCAGGCCGAGCAGTTCGCCGTCATCAAGAAGGAAATGTTCCGGCTCAACGCCGAATTCACCGGCCAGCCGATCGAACGCATCGAGGCCGATTCCGACCGCGACCGGTGGTTCACCTCCCAGGAAGCCCTGGAATACGGCTTCGTCGACCACATCATCACCCGCGCCGCACACATCAGCAATGGAGAAGCCCAGTGAACCCCGAAATGCAGCCTCAGGCGCGCTACATCCTGCCGTCGTTCATCGAGCACTCCAGCTTCGGCGTCAAAGAGTCCAACCCGTACAACAAGCTGTTCGAGGAACGCATCATCTTCCTCGGTGTCCAGGTCGACGACGCGTCGGCGAACGACATCATGGCGCAGCTGCTGGTGCTGGAGTCGCTGGATCCCGACCGCGACATCACCATGTACATCAACTCACCGGGCGGCGGCTTCACCTCGCTGATGGCCATCTACGACACCATGCAATACGTGCGCGCCGACATTCAGACGGTGTGCCTGGGCCAGGCTGCCTCGGCGGCCGCGGTGCTGCTGGCCGCCGGCACCCCCGGCAAGCGCATGGCGCTGCCCAACGCGCGGGTGCTCATCCACCAGCCGTCGCTGTCCGGGGTCATCCAGGGCCAGTTCTCCGACCTGGAGATCCAGGCCGCCGAAATCGAGCGGATGCGCACGCTGATGGAGACCACCCTGGCTCGCCACACCAACAAGGAGCCCTCGGTCATCCGCAAGGACACCGACCGCGACAAGATCCTGACCGCCGAAGAGGCCAAGGACTACGGGATCATCGACACCGTCCTCGAGTACCGGAAGCTGTCCGCCCAGACCGTCTGACGGGTTTGGTGACGGGTGTCGCCCGCTCGTCGCCGAGCCTGCAATCCTGCAGGCGTCTACTCGCTTGGGTTCAGGGGGTAATTGCAACACTTCGTAGTAAGGAGTGTTCGGTGACGCGCCAATGGCAGGGGTTATCGGCTCGGCGTCGGTTCTGGGAGTTGATCGCTGCGGGATGGTCTTCAGAGGATGCCGGTGTTGCTGTCGGCGTGTCTGGAAGCTGCGGCTGGAGATGGTTTTGCAGATTTGGTGGCGTGAATCCACAACTGCAAGCGCCACAGGGGCGCAAGCGTCCGCGGCTGTCGCCTGAGGAGCGCGAACAGATCATGATCGGCACCTCACGAGGTGAGTCGATTCGCTTGATCGCTCATCGATTGAAGCGGGCGCCGTCAACGGTCATGCGCGAGATTGACCGAAACGGCGCTGCTCGCGGTCTGACCGGTCGCTATCGGGCTAAGTATCGGTTCGGGGCCCGCCAGTGCGGGTGGGATGCCACGTCGGGGTATTCGGCGCGGATCGCTCAACGCCGGAGCGAGGAACGGGCGCGCCGCCCGAAGGCCGGCAAGCTGACCCGCTGCCCGCAGTTGGCCGGCAAGGTGCAGGCATTGTTGACTAAGAAATACAGCCCGGAGCAGATCGCCGGCGAGCTAGCCAAGACCTATCCCGACAGCCCGGAGATGCACGTGTCCCACGAGACCATCTACCGAGCGCTTTACGTGCAAGGACGCGGTGAGTTACGCCGCGATCTGGTCACCTGCCTGCGCACCGGGCGCGCGCTGCGTCGACCCCGTAAGAGAGCTCGCGCAGGAGATGGTCGCAGCCGCATTCCGGGCATGGTCAACATCAGCGAGCGCCCCGCCGAGGCCGCCGACCGCGCCGTACCTGGGCATTGGGAGGGAGACCTCATCATCGGCAAGAACCAGGCCTCTCAGATAGGCACCCTAGTCGAGCGCTCCACTGGATTCGTGCAGCTGCTGCACCTACCCGCTAGCCGCCAGGCCGATGTGGTCGCCGAGGCCATGATCGCCAAAATCCAAGTCCTGCCACGAGATCTGTGGAAGACCCTAACCTGGGATCAAGGCCACGAAATGGCCGCTCACGGCCGTATCAGCCTTGCCGCTGACCTCGACATCTACTTCTGCGACCCACATTCACCCTGGCAACGCGGCAGCAACGAAAACACCAACGGCCTCTTGCGCCAATACTTTCCGAAGGGCACCGACTTATCAATCCACTCAGCTGCCTACCTCGACGAGGTTGCTGCCGAACTCAACAACCGGCCACGAAAGCGATTCGACTGGGACAGCCCCGCCAAGATGCTCGATCGGCTACTGTCGAGCGCGTCAACAGCCACTGTTGCAAGCAAACCTTGAATCCGCCTCGAACTTGTCCGGCGAATCTTCAGGCTCGCCGCACGAGGGTAAGAGCTGCGTCGCCAACTCCGCGATGGCGGCGGGACCGACGCGACAGCAGCCGCCGACGATGCGTGCCCCCGCGGCGACCCACTGCGCCGCGAGCCCGGCGGAGAACCGCGACGGCCCCACCCAGGCGCGTCGGCGCACGTCCCAACGCTCACCACTGTTGGGGTAGACGATCACCGGCTTGCCGACGGCGCTCGCCGCAGCGATCGCCGGTAGTACGTCGTCGGGTGCGCAGCAGTTGACCCCGACCGCGACGATCTCGGGCACCTCGGCGGCCACCGCGAAGGCCTCGGCAAGCGGCTGGCCGGCCCGGGTCCGGGTTCCGCTGATCGTGTAGCTCAGCCACGCCGGCACGCCGAGCTCGCGCACGACGGTCACCAGCGCGTGGGCTTCGTCGACGTCGGGGATCGTCTCCAAGGCCAGCACATCGGCGCCGGCGCCGGCCAAGACCTCCATGCGCGGCCGGTGCCATTCGGTCAACGCGGAGATCGAAAGTCCGTAGCGGCCGCGGTATTCGGACCCATCGGCGAGCGCGGCCCCGTAAGGCCCCACCGACGCCGCGACCCACAGCCCGTCCCGGCCCGCCGCGTCGCGAGCGTCGCCGGCCAACCGCACACTGCGGTGCAGCAGCGCAACAGCATCGTCACGGTCGACGCCGCGTGCTGCCAACCCGTCGAAGGAGGCTTGGTAGCTGGCGGTAGTCGCCACGCTGGCTCCGGCGCGAAAGTAGGCCGCATGCACGGCGGCGATCTCCTGTGGCGCGTCGAGCAACAACCGCGCCGACCACAACGGGTCGGACAGGTCGTTTCCACGTGCCTCCAGTTCGGTGGCCAGGCCGCCGTCGCTGATCAGCAGCGAATCCAGCATTACCGCCATTTGGCCACTGTATGGTGATTGCTGGGGGACAGACGGACGTCAATGACGTTACGACCGCGACACGCCAGAGACACGGATTGCGCGTCTCGACGAGGGACGGGCGCCGTCGGGATATGTTCATCAGCACGAGCGGCATGAATACCAAACACGCTATTCGGCGCTAACGGTCGCGGTGGGCCAGAGCAAGCGGGTAGCGTCGGGGATTACACGCGGCACATCAGACTAACGGCGAAATAGGAAGTAGGCCCGAAAGGATCATGGCGCGCATCGGAGACGGCGGTGACCTGCTGAAGTGCTCGTTTTGTGGCAAGAGTCAAAAGCAAGTCAAAAAGCTCATCGCAGGTCCCGGGGTCTACATCTGTGATGAATGCATCGACCTCTGCAACGAGATCATCGAAGAGGAACTTGCCGACGCCGACGACGTGAAGCTCGACGAGCTGCCCAAGCCGGTCGAGATTCGCGAATTCCTCGAGGGTTACGTCATCGGTCAAGACACCGCCAAGCGCACCCTCGCGGTCGCTGTCTACAACCACTACAAGCGAATCCAGGCCGGCGAGAAGGGCCGCGACTCGCGCTCGGAGCCGGTCGAGCTGACCAAGTCCAACATCCTGATGCTCGGGCCCACCGGCTGCGGTAAGACCTACCTGGCCCAGACGCTGGCCAAGATGCTCAACGTGCCGTTCGCGATCGCCGACGCCACCGCGCTGACCGAGGCCGGCTACGTCGGCGAGGACGTCGAGAACATTCTGCTCAAGCTGATCCAGGCCGCCGACTACGACGTCAAGCGGGCCGAGACCGGCATCATCTACATCGACGAGGTCGACAAGATCGCGCGTAAGAGCGAGAACCCGTCGATCACCCGCGACGTGTCCGGCGAGGGCGTACAGCAGGCCTTGCTGAAAATCCTGGAGGGCACCCAAGCGTCGGTTCCGCCGCAGGGTGGCCGCAAGCACCCGCACCAGGAATTCATCCAGATCGACACCACCAACGTGTTGTTCATCGTCGCCGGTGCCTTCGCCGGGCTCGAGAAGATCATCTACGAGCGAGTGGGCAAGCGGGGCTTGGGCTTCGGCGCCGAGGTGCGCTCGAAGGCCGAGATCGACACCACCGACCACTTCGCCGAAGTGATGCCCGAAGACCTGATCAAGTTCGGCTTGATCCCGGAGTTCATCGGCCGCCTGCCCGTGGTCGCATCGGTCACCAACCTGGACAAGGAATCGTTGGTCAAGATCTTGTCCGAGCCGAAGAACGCTCTGGTCAAGCAATACGTGCGCCTGTTCGAGATGGACGGCGTCGAATTGGAATTCACCGACGACGCGCTGGAAGCCATCGCCGACCAGGCGATCCACCGCGGCACCGGTGCCCGAGGCTTGCGGGCGATCATGGAAGAGGTCTTGCTGCCGGTGATGTACGACATCCCGAGCCGCGACGACGTCGCCAAGGTCGTGGTGACCAAGGAGACCGTGGAGGACAACGTCCTGCCCACCATCGTGCCGCGCAAGCCGTCGCGCTCCGAACGGCGCGACAAGACCGCCTAGCGGCACTGACCGCGCCCACTTGGGGGCCGGGGAGCGCGCCAAATTAGAACGTGTTCTAGCAGGCGCCGCGCGACCGTGGGTGTGTCTAACGACTCCATGATCAAATGAAGTGACCAAGATTACAGTTTGTTGATGTTCTGCCCTCCGGCAGGGCGCTGACGTGGCCTTTCGCCGGCTAGCCGTGCCAGCGGGGGCGCCCAGAGGCGGCGAGGTAATCCTTAAAGTAATGCCATAATTGATACCGGCAGTGACACAAATCGTGAGCTTCTGGGGAAGTCACTCCGACGGCGCGTAACCTAAAAGACGCACGGAGTGCCTGTCCGGTTATCAGTGGAGGGCGGAGACGTGGATCCGAACGGCAACGGAGCCGGGGCAGAGTCTCAGAACGGAGCTGCCGGGTCCGCTCGTCAGCGTCTGGAAAATGTGGTCATCCGTTTCGCGGGGGACTCCGGCGACGGCATGCAGCTCACCGGTGACCGATTCACCTCCGAGGCCGCACTCTTTGGTAACGACCTGGCGACTCAGCCGAATTATCCCGCCGAAATCCGGGCGCCCGCAGGCACCTTGCCCGGTGTCTCGTCCTTCCAGATTCAGATCGCCGACTACGACATCCTGACCGCCGGGGACCGGCCCGACGTCCTGGTCGCCATGAACCCGGCGGCACTGAAGGCCAATATCGGAGATCTGCCGCGGGGCGGAATGGTCATCGCGAACTCCGACGAATTCACCAAACGGAACCTGACCAAAGTCGGCTACGTCACCAACCCACTCGATTCGGAGGAGCTGGACGAGTACGTCGTCCACGCCGTCCCGATGACCGCCCTGACGTTGGGCGCGGTGGAATCCATTGGCGCGTCGAAGAAAGACGGTCAGCGCGCCAAGAACATGTTCGCCCTGGGGCTGCTGTCGTGGATGTACGGGCGTCCCATCGAGGCCAGCGAGAAGTTCATCCGGGAAAAGTTTGCCCGCAAACCCGACGTCGCCGAGGCCAACGTCCTGGCGCTCAAGGCAGGATGGAACTACGGCGAGACCACCGAAGCCTTCGGGACCACCTACGAGGTTTCCAAGGCGTCGCTGCCGGCCGGTGAGTACCGGCAGATCTCGGGCAACACCGCCCTTGCCTACGGCATTGTCGCCGCCGGCCAGCTGGCCGGCATCCCTGTCGTGCTGGGCAGTTACCCGATCACACCGGCGTCGGACATCCTGCATGAGCTGTCCAAGCACAAGAACTTCAACGTCCTCACCTTCCAGGCCGAGGACGAGATCGGCGGCATCTGCGCGGCGTTGGGTGCGTCTTACGGTGGGGCACTTGGTGTCACCAGCACCTCCGGCCCGGGCTTGTCGCTGAAGGCCGAAGCGTTGGGCCTCGGCGTCATGACGGAATTGCCGCTGCTGGTCATCGACGTCCAACGAGGCGGTCCCTCAACGGGATTACCGACCAAAACCGAGCAGGCCGACCTGCTGCAAGCGCTGTATGGCCGCAACGGGGAGTCGCCGGTCGCGGTGCTCGCGCCGCGCTCGCCCTCGGACTGCTTCACGACGGCCATCGAGGCGGTACGCATCGCCGTCTCCTACCACACCCCGGTGGTGCTGTTGTCCGACGGCGCCATCGCCAACGGCTCCGAGCCGTGGCGCATCCCCGACATCAGCACCCTGGAACCGATCAAGCACACGTTCGCCAAACCCGACGAACCTTTCCAGCCCTACGCACGTGACCCCGAAACGCTGGCCCGCCAGTTCGCCGTTCCGGGCACGCCGGGCCTCGAGCACCGCATCGGTGGGCTGGAAGCGGCCAACGGCTCCGGCGCCATCTCCTATGAGCCCGTCAACCACGACCTCATGGTTCGGTTGCGGCAGGCCAAGATCGACGGCATCAAGGTTCCCGACCTCGAGGTCGACGACCCGACCGCCGACGCCGAGTTGCTGATCATCGGATGGGGAAGCTCCTATGGGCCCATCGGTGAAGCCTGCCGGCGTGCGCGGCGCAAGGGCATTAAGGTTGCCCACGCCCACCTGCGCCACCTGAGCCCCTTCCCGGCGAACCTGGGCGACGTGCTGCGGCGCTACCCGCAAGTGGTGGCACCGGAAATGAACCTCGGCCAGCTGGCGCTGTTGCTGCGGGGCAAGTACCTGGTCAACGTGCAATCGGTGACCAAAGTGCAGGGACTGGCGTTCCTGGCCGACGAAATCGGCCGGGTGATTCGGGCCGCGCTGGGCGGGACACTGGCCGAAGTCGAGCAGGACAAAACGATGGTCGCCCGGATGTCGGCGGCCACGGTTGGAGCGGGAGCTGACGCATGACGAGCCTCATCGGCAACCTACCGGGCACAGACCTGGGATTGACCGCGAACTTGACCAAAAACGGTCTGGTGCCCACCACCGATCAGCCCCAGAAGGGCAAGGATTACACCAGCGATCAGGAAGTGCGTTGGTGCCCGGGTTGCGGTGACTACGTCATTTTGAACACCATCCGAAACTTCTTGCCGGAGCTCGGACTTCGACGCGAGAACATCGTGTTCGTCAGCGGCATCGGGTGCTCGAGCCGGTTCCCCTACTATCTCGAGACCTACGGCTTCCACTCGATTCACGGTCGCGCACCGGCAATCGCGACGGGCCTGGCGCTGGCCCGCGAAGACTTGTCGGTATGGGTGGTCACCGGTGACGGTGACGCCTTGTCCATCGGCGGCAACCACCTGATCCACGCGATGCGCCGCAACGTCAACATCACCGTCCTGCTGTTCAACAACCGGATCTACGGGCTCACCAAGGGTCAGTACTCACCCACCTCCGAGGTCGGCAAGGTCACCAAGTCGACGCCGATGGGATCGCTGGACCACCCGTTCAACCCGGTTTCGCTGGCCCTGGGCGCCGAGGCCACCTTCGTCGGCCGCGCTCTGGACTCCGACCGCGCCGGGCTGACCGAGGTGCTGCGCGCGGCGGCCGAGCACCGCGGCGCCGCGCTCGTCGAAATCCTGCAGGACTGCCCGATCTTCAACGACGGCTCATTCGACGCGCTGCGCAAAGAGGGCGCCGAAGAGCGGGTGATCAAAGTCCGTCATGGTGAGCCGATTGTGTTCGGCGCCAACGACGAATTCTGCGTGGTGAAGTCGGGATTCGGCCTGGACGTCGCCAAGACCGCCGACGTGGCCGCCGAGGAGATCGTCGTGCACGACGCCTACGCCGACGACACGGCCTACGCTTTCGCGTTGTCGCGGCTCTCGGATCAGAATTTGGAGCACACCGTGCTGGGTATCTTCCGGCACGTCAACCGGCCCACTTACGACGACGCTGCGCGTTCTCAGGTCGCCGCGGCCCAGGAGGCCAAGCCGTCGGACGCGGGCGCGTTGCAGTCGCTGCTGCGCGGTCGTGACACCTGGACAGTCGAGTAAGGGATGGCTGAACTCGTGCCCGACGCAGTTTCACTGGCCGGGGTTGTGTTGGCGGGCGGGGAATCCCGGCGCATGCGACGCGACAAGGCCACCCTGCCCGCGCCTGGCGGCACCACCACGATGGTCGAGCATGTGGTCGGTGTCGTCGGGCAGCGCTGCGAACCCGTTTTCGTGGTAGCCGCCCCCGGGCAACCGTTGCCCGCGCTGCAGGTCTCTGTGCTGCGCGACGAGTTGCGCGGGCTGGGCCCGTTGCCAGCCACCGGCCGTGGACTGCGCGCGGCCGCCGCTGCCGGCGCCCGGTTCGCATTCGTCTGCGCTGTCGACATGCCTTATCTGACAAGCGAATTGATCGATGAGCTGGCTGCCCTGGCGGCCAGGACCAACGCGGAAGTGGTGTTGCCGTGGGACGGCCGCAGCCACTACTTGGCGGGGGTGTATCGGGTCGACCTCGCGGAGCGAGTCGCGGCGTTGGTCAGCGCCGGGGAACGCTCCATGCGTGCCCTGATCGAAGCGTCGGACGTACAGCAGATCGTGGTATCCGATTCTCGTCCACTGGCCAACATCAACTCCCCGGACGACTTCCGAACCCCGGTACAGCCCGGCCGCTAGCCCACGTCGCTCTGCGGCAAATTGCGTCGGCGCACATGCCGGGCCTCGCTGCATTTCTCTGATCGTCACTCAGCGCACCGGCCGTATTGGACATACCATTACAATCCGTTATTCATTGGTGCAGCAGCCGAATTCGGCTCGCCTCACGGTGCAGCGATCCAAATGTGCCGTCCCGCGAATCGGCCCCGCACTTTGCCGTTGCCGCCCACCGGATTTCGACCCTAGCGAACCTCTAGCGAACGGTTGACCGGCGAAATCGAGGGTGAGCGCCCATTGTCCGGTGCCCCCTTGCAGCGACGGACCAGCAGACCGGCCCGGTGCTGTCGGAACTCCCAACCCAACTTCCCTGTCCCACTTACTGTCTCAGCGTCCTTCACTGGCCGGGATGGTGTGATCGACGCCGCTCGAATGCGCCGCTATGAAGTGGATCACCGCTGTGCCGGCGCCGATGGCTACCCGGTCCCGCCGGACTCACACGCAGCAATCTGGTGTGCCAGCTCACAATATCGCCGTGATTCGGCTCACGATTAACTTCGGATGGGCACCTTCGGAGGTCGACCGCAAATTCACAGCTGACCTGCAGCAACCATTGTGGGGCGGGGTCGTGATCCGCCCGTGATCGAACCGATATCGGTGAGCCGGTGAAGATGACGGATCCAAATCGTTATCGTACGGTCCCTTTTAGCCCCAGGGGCTGGCAAGAAATAACCGAAAAAGGAATCCACGGACCCGCGTGCGAGCGGAGTGGGACGGCCGATCGATTAGCCGCCCCGCAGGCAGTGGCCACCGGCCGCGCCAGGCAGATGAAGCCCTCCGCTGTCGTGCCGAACCGAGACGGCACGTCCTGAAACAGCACCTTCCACAAGCAGATGCACTCCTACCCACTCCGGTGGGTAGCTTCGGCGCGCGCGCACCGCGAAAGGAACAAAGTTTGAAGAACGTCCGTAAGACGCTTGTTGTCGCCGCGATCACAGGGACGCTCGTGACTCTGCCGTCGGGTATCGCCAGCGCGGATCCAGCCGATCCCAACGCTGCGCCCGACACCGTGGGCTTTGACCCGAACATGGCGCCGGCGCCAGATGCGCCGCCCGCCGACGCTCCGGAACTGGTCGCGTTCGACCCGAACATGCCGCCGCCGCCGGCAGCGGATGCGCCCGAGGACGTGCCCCCGGCTCCCGCGCCGGCACCGGCCGGATTCGACCCCGACCAGCCGCCGCCGCCCGAGGTGCCTCCGGCGCCGAAGCCGGTCAAGGCGTACAGCGTCAACTGGGACGCCATCGCCCAGTGCGAGTCGGGTGGTAACTGGGGCATCAGCACCGGTAACGGCTACGCCGGTGGCTTGCAGTTCACCTCGAGCACCTGGCGTGCCAACGGTGGCTCCGGCTCGGCGGCCGGTGCCAGCCGGGAGGAGCAGATCCGGGTGGCCGAGAACGTGCTGCACTCGCAGGGCATCGGCGCGTGGCCGGTCTGCGGCCGACGCGGCTGATAGTCAGCCACTTACGACAAGTGCCGGGCCTTCGGGCCCGGCACTTCGTCGTTGAGCGGGCCTGTCCGGTCCCGGCGGCATCCCACAACCGTGGGGTAGCGTCGCGCGGGTGACCGCAACGCCGCGCGAATTCGATGTTGTCTTGTATGGCGCGACCGGCTTTGTCGGGAAGCTCACCGCCGACTACCTGGCCAGGACGGCTGCAGACGCGCGAATCGCGCTAGCCGGCCGGTCCAGTGAGCGCCTGCTCGCCGTGCGTAAGACGTTGCCCGGGTCGGCTCAGTCCTGGCCGGTGGTGGAGGCCGACGCCGCTGCCCCAGCCACGCTGCACGAGATGGCCGCCCGGACCAAGGTCGTCGTCACGACGGTTGGGCCCTACACCCGCTACGGCCTGCCCCTAGTGGAAGCGTGCGCCGCCGCCGGCACCGACTATGCCGATTTGACCGGCGAGCCGCCATTCGTCCGCGACAGCATCGACCAATTCCACAAGCAGGCCGCCGACACTGGAGCCCGGATCGTGCACAGTTGCGGATTCGATTCCGTCCCGTCGGACCTGAGCGTGTACGCGTTGTATCAAGCGGCCCGACGCGACGGCACCGGCGAGCTGACCGACACCAACTTCGTCGTGCGTTCCATGGCCGGCGGGCTCTCCGGCGGCACTCTCGCCTCCCTGCTCGAAGTGCTCGACACCGCCTCCCGTGACCCCGAGGCGCGACGTCAGCTCGCCGATCCCTACACGTTGAGCACCGACCGGGCCGCCGAACCCGACCTCGGCGCCCAGCCGGATCTGCCGTGGCGTCGCGGCGGTCAGCTCGCGCCCGAGCTGACCGGTGTATGGACGGCAGGCTTCGGTATGGCGCCGACGAACACTCGCATCGTGCGGCGTAGCAACGCATTGCTGGACTGGGCTTACGGCCGAGAATTCCGCTACAGCGAACACATGAGTTTGGGTTCCTCGCCCGTGGCCCCGGTCGCTTCAGCGGTCTTCAACGGGGTGAGCAACGCCATGTTGGCGCTAGGCAGCCGCTACTTCCGGCTGCTACCGCGGGGTCTGGTCGACCGCGTCATGCCGAAGCCGGGCAGCGGGCCGAGCGAGGCGACCCGGGAGCGCGGCTATTACAAGATCGAGACCTACACCACCACGACCACCGGCGCCCGCTACGTGACCCGCATGGCGCAGCGCGGTGACCCCGGCTACAAGGCGACCGCGGTGCTGCTGGGGGAATGCGCCCTGGCCCTGGCGTTCGACGGCGACAAGCTGTCCGAGCTGCGCGGTGTGCTGACGCCGGCGGCGGCAATGGGTGACGCATTACTGCAGCGGTTGCCCGCTGCGGGGGTATCCCTGCAGACCGAGCGGCTCAACTGAGCCGACGGTCGCACCGATCACCGAGAGGACAGCGCATGGCAGACACGCTCACCGAAGGACAGCAGCTTTCGCGGGGGGAATCTCTGGTCTCCAGCAACGGAGCCTTCTTCCTCACCCTGCAGGACGACGGCAACCTGGTGTTGTCCGCTCGGGGCGAACCCCGCTGGGCCAGCGCCACCAACGGTCAAGACGTCGTTCGCGCCGAAGTGCAGCGGGACGGCAACTTCGTCCTCTACACCCCGGACAAACCGGTCTGGCACAGCGACACCAAGGGCAAGAAGAACGTCAGGCTCGTCCTACAAGACGACGGCAACCTCGTGCTTTACGCCGCAGACGGCACCGCCGCGTGGGCATCGCACACCGAGGGTGAAGTACCGCCGCCACCGGCTGCCGAGGCCCCGCCCGCCGAGGCGCCGCCCGCCGAGGTGACCACCGCCACCGAGGAACCCGTCGCGGAAGCCGCGCCAGAACCGGCGTCCGGGCCGGTCGGCGGTGCCGACGAGCAGATGCCTCCCGCGCCGGAGCCGGCACCCGAAGCCGCCCCCGCGCAGACCTACACCGTCGAATCCGGCGACACCCTGTGGGCCATCGCCGAACGCTTCTACGGCGACGGCAGCAAATACCAGGCCATCGCCGACGCCAGTGGCATCCCCAACCCTGACCTGATCTACCCCGGCCAAGTCCTCACCATTCCGTGATCACCCCGACCGCGCGGCGCTGACCTGCGCGTTTAGGCGATGTCACGCGGTCACCGGTCAATTCCTAGAATTGACCGGTGACCGCAACCCCCCAACCCGCCGATGACCAGCTGCCCAAGTCGTGGGATCCGGCTGCGATGGAGGACGCGATCTACCAGAAGTGGCTGGACGCCGGCTACTTCACCGCGGACCCGAACAGCGCCAAGCCGGGCTACTGCATCGTGCTGCCGCCGCCGAATGTCACCGGCAGCCTGCACATGGGGCACGCGCTGGAGCACACCATGATGGACGCCTTGACCCGCCGCAAGCGCATGCAGGGCTACGAGGTGCTGTGGCAGCCGGGCATGGACCACGCCGGTATTGCCACCCAAAGCGTGGTCGAGAAGCAGCTTGCGGTGGACGGCAAGACCAAAGAAGACTTCGGCCGCGACCTGTTCGTCGACAAAGTCTGGGACTGGAAGCGGGAGTCCGGCGGTGCGATCGGTGGCCAGATGCGCCGGCTCGGCGACGGCGTGGACTGGAGCCGCGACCGGTTCACCATGGACGAAGGCCTGTCCCGGGCGGTGCGGACAATCTTCAAAAGGCTTTATGACGCCGGACTGATCTATCGGGCCGAACGGCTGGTCAACTGGTCGCCGGTGCTGGAGACGGCGATCTCCGACCTCGAGGTCAACTACCTCGACATCGAGGGCGAGCTGGTGTCCTTCCGGTACGGCTCCCTGGACGACGCCGAGCCGCACATCGTGGTGGCCACGACACGCGTCGAGACGATGCTCGGCGACACCGCTATCGCGGTGCATCCCGACGACGAGCGCTACCGCCATCTGGTCGGCACCACGTTGCCGCATCCGTTCGTGGACCGGGAACTGATCATCGTCGCCGACAAACACGTCGATCCCGAATTCGGCACCGGCGCGGTGAAAGTCACTCCGGCCCACGATCCGAACGACTTCGAGATCGGCATGCGCCACCAGCTGCCGATGCCCTCGATCTTGGACACCAAGGGGCGCATCACCGACACCGGAACGCAATTCGACGGCATGGACCGTTTCGAGGCCCGGGTCGCGGTGCGCGAGGCACTGGCGGCGCAAGGCCGCGTCGTGGCGGAGAAGCGTCCCTACCTACACAGTGTGGGGCACTCCGAACGCAGCGGCGAGCCGATCGAGCCGCGGCTCTCCCTGCAGTGGTGGGTGCGGGTGGAGTCGCTGGCCAAGGCCGCCGGCGATGCGGTCCGCAACGGAGACACCGTCATTCACCCCGCCAGCCTGGAGCCACGCTGGTTCGGCTGGGTCGACGACATGCACGACTGGTGCATCTCCCGACAACTGTGGTGGGGGCACCGCATTCCCATCTGGTACGGGCCCGATGGCGAGCAGGTCTGTGTCGGCCCGGACGAGACCCCACCGCCGGGGTGGGAGCAGGATCCCGACGTGTTGGATACCTGGTTTTCCTCTGCGCTGTGGCCGTTTTCCACGTTGGGTTGGCCGGAGAAGACCACGGCGCTGGAAAAGTTCTACCCGACAAGCGTTTTGGTCACCGGCTACGACATCCTGTTCTTCTGGGTCGCGCGGATGATGATGTTCGGCACCTTCGTCGGCAACGACGACGCGATCACCCTCGACGGCCGCCGCGGTCCGCAGGTGCCGTTCACCGACGTGTTCCTGCACGGGCTCATCCGCGATGAATCCGGGCGCAAGATGAGTAAGTCCAAGGGCAACGTCGTGGATCCCCTGGACTGGATGGACAAGTTCGGCGCCGATGCACTGCGCTTCACCTTGGCCCGCGGCGCCAGCCCCGGCGGTGACCTCGCCGTCGGTGAGGACCACGTCCGGGCGTCCCGCAACTTCGGCACCAAGCTGTTCAACGCCACGCGGTACGCGCTGATGAACGGTGCTCGCCTGGCGCCGTTGCCGCCGTTGACCGAACTGACCGACGCCGATCGCTGGATCCTGGGCCGGCTGGAAGAGGTTCGCGCCGAAGTCGATTCGGCGTTCGACGGATACGAGTTCAGCCGAGCCTGCGAAGCGCTCTATCACTTCGCCTGGGACGAATTCTGCGACTGGTACGTGGAATTGGCCAAAACACAACTCACCAACGGGCTCACCCACACCACCGCCGTGCTCGCTGCCGGCCTGGACACGCTGTTGCGGCTGCTGCACCCGGTCATCCCGTTCCTGACCGAGGCGCTGTGGCAGGCGCTGACCGGGCAAGAATCACTGGTCGTCGCCGAGTGGCCGCAATCATCTGGCATCGAGTTGGATCAGGTTGCCGCACAACGCATCGCCGACATGCAGAAGCTGGTCACCGAAATTCGTCGCTTCCGCAGCGATCAAGGCCTGGCCGACCGGCAGAAGGTGCCCGCACGGCTGGCCGGTATCGACGACGCCGATCTGCACACCGAGGTGCCCGCGGTCACATCGCTGGCGTGGCTCACCGCCGCCGGTGCGGACTTCCGGCCCTCGGTGTCATTGGAAGTCCGGCTCAGCCGGGCGACGGTCGTCGTCGAACTGGACACCTCGGGCACCATCGATGTGGCCGCCGAACGCCGCCGCCTCGAAAAGGATCTGGCCGCCGCGCAAAAGGAGATGGCGTCCACGGCCGCCAAACTGGCCAACGCCGACTTCCTGGCCAAGGCCCCCGAGACCGTGGTCAACAAGATCCGCGACCGGCAACGACTCGCGCAGGAGGAAAACGAGCGGATCACCGCCAGACTGGCGGCGCTGCAATGAGTTTCGAGCAATCCGATTGGTCCGATGACCCACCGGCGGTCGAGGTGACGCCTACGCCCGACGAGATCGCCTCGTTGCTGCAGGTGGAACACCTGCTGGACCAGCGCTGGCCCGAGACCAAGATCGAGCCGAGCCTGACGCGGATCAGCGCGCTGATGGACCTGCTCGGGTCTCCGCAGCTCAACTACCCCTCGATCCACATCGCCGGGACCAACGGCAAGACCTCCGTCGCGCGGATGGTCGACGCGCTGATCACGACGTTCCACCAGCGCACCGGCCGCACCACCAGCCCGCACCTGCAGTCGGCGGTGGAACGCATCTCGATCGACGGGAAACCGATCAGCCCGGGCCAATACGTCGCGACCTACCGTGAAATCGAGCCGTTCGTCCACATGGTCGACGAGCAGTCGCAGGCCGCCGGCGGGCCCGCCATGAGCAAGTTCGAGGTGCTGACCGCGATGGCGTTCGCCGCCTTCGCCGACGCGCCCGTCGACGTCGCCATCGTCGAGGTCGGCATGGGCGGGCGCTGGGACGCCACCAACGTGATCAACGCGCCGGTGGCCGTCATCACCCCGGTCAGCGTCGACCATGTCGAATATCTCGGCGACGACATCGCCGGCATCGCCGGTGAGAAAGCGGGCATCATCCACCAGGCCGCCGAAGGTGCACCCGACACCGTCACGGTCATCGCCCGCCAGGTGCCCGAGGCCATGGAAGTGCTGTTGGCTCAAGCGGTACGCGCCGATGCCGCGGTCGCCCGCGAAGATTCCGAATTCGCCGTCCTGGGGCGCCAAGTCGCCATCGGCGGCCAGGTGCTGCAGCTGCAGGGCCTGGGCGGGGTCTACTCAGACATCTACCTGCCGCTGCACGGGGAACACCAGGCGCACAACGCGGTCGTCGCGCTCGCGGCCGTCGAAGCCTTCTTCGGCGCCGGCGCCCAGCGGCAACTCGACGTCGAAGCGGTGCGTGCCGGATTCGCCGCCGTCGCCAGTCCGGGCCGGCTGGAACGTATGCGCAGCGCTCCCACGGTGTTCATCGACGCCGCCCACAACCCTGCCGGAGCGGCCGCCTTGGCGCAGTCGCTGACCGACGAATTCGATTTCCGCTACTTGGTCGGGATCATCAGCGTGCTGGCCGACAAGGACGTGGACGGCATCCTGGCGGCGCTCGAGCCGGTGTTCGACTCAGTCGTCGTCACCCACAACGGGTCACCGCGAGCGCTGGACGTCCAGTCGCTGGCGCTGGTGGCCCAAGAACGGTTCGGGCCGGACCGGGTGATCACCACGGAGAATCTGCGCGACGCGATAGACGCCGCTACCGCGCTGGTCGACGACGCCGCGGCCGCCGAAGGGGAGGCCTTGTCGGGTACCGGGATAGTCGTCACCGGCTCCGTCGTCACCGCCGGCGCCGCTCGCAGCCTGTTCGGCAGGGATCCGCAATGACCGACGATCCGCACCCACAGCCCGCGCCCGGGGATCAGGCCGCGGCGCCCGACCCGTGGAAGAGTTTCGGCGCCGTCATGGCCGCCACCTTGATCCTGGAAGCGATCGTGGTGCTGCTGGCCATACCGGTGGTAGGGGCGGTGGGCGGCGGCCTGAGCGGGCCATCGCTGGGGTATCTGATCGGCCTGGCCGTGCTGCTGATCCTGCTGGCGGGCGTGCAGCGCAAGCCGTGGGCGATCTGGGTGAATCTGGGTGCGCAACTGCTGCTGTTGGCCGGTTTTGCGGTCTACCCGGGGGTGGGGTTCATCGGCGTCTTGTTCACGGCGTTATGGGCGCTCATCGCCTACTTCCGCGCCGAGGTACGGCGGCGCCAAGACCGCGGCGTGCCGCCCGGCGCCTGACGACCGATCGCGTTTTGGGCATCAGCCCGTCGGCACTCTATGTTGGGCAGCGTGACCGAGCGGACCCTCGTATTGATCAAGCCCGACGGCGTGCAACGCCAACTGATTGGCGAGATAATCAGCCGTATCGAGCGAAAGGGCCTCACCATCGCGGCGCTGCAGCTCAGAACCGTCGATGAGGAGCTGGCCAGCCGTCATTACGCCGAACACGAAGGCAAGCCCTTCTTCGGATCACTGCTCGAATTCATCACCTCCGCCCCGGTAGTGGCCGCCATCGTGACCGGCCCGCGGGCGATCACGGCGTTTCGTCAGCTGGCCGGCGGGACCGACCCGGTGGACAAAGCCACACCCGGCACCATCCGGGGCGACTTCGGGTTGGAGACGCAGTTCAACCTGGTGCACGGCTCGGACTCACCGGAATCGGCCGAGCGGGAAATCGCGCTCTGGTTCCCAGGCGGGTAGCGCCCCGGCTGGCAATCTCGGGTGCTTCGGGCGCCGCTCGGGTCAGGGGCGACCGAGCTTGCGAACTGATGTGGGATACTGACTGCGGGTGAACGTCGTCGTACCGGCGTCGGACACTCGAATGAAGACTTAGACAAGCGCGACCATCGCCACTTCATGGATGCGACGCGGCATGTCAAGCCGGCATTCAGTACGGCACCGAGTGGGTTCGCCCTGAGCCGCTCGGAGCGAGACCATCACAAGCTCGGGAGAAAGAGACCCGGGCACATAGCGAAGCCCTCGCGTGGCCGCGTCGACACGACGCGCCCGGGGGCTTGAGGAGAATACGTGGTAGACGGTGCCCCACCATCAGACTCAGCAAATGAACCGACACAGCGACAGGACCTGCCGGACCGGCTAAGAGTCCACTCGCTGGCCCGGACGCTGGGCACCACCAGCAGACGGGTGCTCGACGCGCTGACCGCGCTCGACGGCCGGATCCGCAGCGCCCACTCCAGCGTCGACCACGTCGACGCGGTCCGGGTCCGGGATCTGCTGGCCGCCCAGCCCTCCGACTCGTCCGACGCCGACACCGCGCCCAGCCCCGCCGCGGATCCGCCGGACGAGCCGGAATCCCGGCTGATGCTCGAGACCGCGGTCGAGCGGCCGCACTACATGCCGTTGTTCGTCGCACCCCAACCCGTGACCGCGCCGGTCGACGACGACTCGGCCGACGACGATTCCGACGACGACTCCGGTGACGACCCCGGTGACGACGCAGAGGGCCAGGACGGCGACGACGACGACGAACAGGCCGACCGGCCGGCCGGCAAGCGGCGGCGTCGGGGCCGGCGCGGCCGGGGTCGCGGCCGCGGCGAGCAAGGCGGACCCGATGGCCAGTCCGAAGGCCAGGGCACGGACAACGGCGATGGTGAAAAGCGTGCCGCCGACGGTGTCGACTCTGATGCCGGCTCTGATGCCACCGATGGCCAAGATTCCGACGACTCCGACGACTCGGACGACTCCGACGACACTGGCGACGACGAGAACGGTTCAGCCGACGCCGGCAGCCGACGCCGTCGCCGTCGGCGGCGGCGGAAAACGGGCTCCGCTGACGACAACGAGGACGGTCCGGCGCCGGATGACCCGCCTAACACCGTCGTGCACGAGCGGCCCCCACGCAACGGCAAATCCGGAGGCGGTGACGACTCCGGGGGCAACGAGATCAAGGGCATCGACGGCTCGACTCGTCTGGAGGCCAAACGACAGCGTCGCCGCGACGGGCGTGACGCCGGCCGGCGCCGCCCGCCGGTACTGACCGAAGCCGAATTCCTCGCGCGCCGCGAGGCCGTCGAACGGGTCATGGTGGTGCGCGACCGGGTCCGCACCGAGCCGCCGCACCCGGGTGCGCGCTACACCCAGATAGCGGTCCTGGAAGACGGCATCGTCGTCGAACACTTCGTCACCTCGGCAGCCTCGGCCTCGCTGGTCGGCAACATCTACCTGGGCATCGTCCAAAATGTGTTGCCGTCCATGGAAGCGGCATTCGTCGACATCGGTCGCGGCCGCAACGGTGTCCTGTACGCCGGCGAAGTCAACTGGGAGGCCGCCGGACTCGGCGGTACCGACCGCAAGATCGAACAAGCCCTCAAACCCGGCGACTACGTCGTCGTGCAGGTCAGCAAGGACCCGGTCGGGCACAAGGGCGCCCGGCTGACCACGCAGGTCTCGCTGGCCGGTCGCTACCTGGTCTATGTGCCCGGCGCGTCGTCCACCGGCATCAGCCGCAAGCTGCCCGACACCGAACGCCAGCGGCTCAAAGAGATCCTGCGTGAGGTGGTGCCGTCGGACGCCGGCGTCATCATCCGCACGGCGTCCGAAGGCGTCAAAGAGGACGACATCCGCGGTGACGTCACGCGGCTACAGGAACGCTGGAAGCAGATCGAGGCCAAGGCGGCCGAAATCAAGCAGAAGGCAGCAGGCGCCGCGGTGGCGCTCTACGAAGAGCCCGATGTGCTGGTCAAGGTCATCCGCGACCTGTTCAACGAGGACTTCGCCGGTCTGGTGGTGTCCGGCGACGAGGCGTGGACGACGATCAATGACTACGTGAATTCTGTTGCGCCGGACCTTGTTTCGAAGCTGACGAAGTACGAGCCTGCGGTCGGGCCGGAAGGACAGACCGGGCCGGACGTGTTCGCGGTGCACCGCATCGACGAGCAACTCGCCAAGGCGATGGACCGGAAAGTGTGGCTGCCGTCGGGCGGCACGCTGGTGATCGACCGCACCGAGGCCATGACGGTCATCGACGTCAACACCGGGAAGTTCACCGGCGCCGGCGGCAATCTGGAGCAGACGGTCACCAAGAACAACCTCGAGGCGGCCGAGGAGATCGTGCGTCAGCTGCGGCTGCGTGACATCGGCGGCATCGTGGTCATCGACTTCATCGACATGGTGCTCGAATCCAACCGCGACCTGGTGTTGCGCCGGCTCACCGAGGCGCTGGCCCGGGACCGCACCCGCCACCAGGTCTCCGAGGTGACGTCGCTGGGCTTGGTGCAGCTGACCCGCAAGCGGTTGGGCACCGGATTGATCGAGGCGTTCTCCTCCTCCTGCCCGAACTGCGGGGGCCGCGGCATCCTGCTGCACGCCGACCCGGTTGATTCGGCGCCGTCGACCGGTCGCAAGTCCGAGACCGGCAATCGCCGCAACCGGCGGTCGAAGAAGAACCGCGCCGAAGAACCCGCTGACAAGGGCGTGGTCGCCAAGGTCCCGGCGCACGCTCCGGGCGAACATCCGATGTTCAAGGCGATGGCCGCCGCGGCCGATCGGGATGACGACGAGGAATCCGGTGACTCCGACGAGGAACTCACCGCCGAGACCGACGAGCAGACCCAACCGCGGGCCGCGGCCGACCTCGAGGACACCGAAGACAGCGACTTCGACGACACCGAGGACAGCGAAGACGACTCGGACGACGACACCGACGAAGACGAAGACGACGACGCCGACGAACTCGACGACGAGGACGAGGACCTCGACGAACTCGAAGACGAGGACATCGACGACGACGACGAGGACGACGACGCCGACGACGACGAAGACGCAGAGGACGAGGACGACATCGACGAACTCGACTCCGTCTCCGACGCCGAAGACGACGACTCGCAGTCCGACGACGCAAGCGACCACGCACACGCCGACGACCAAGGCGCCGACGAAGACACCGACGCGGGGCAGGAACCGCTCGCTTCGGCGGTGCCCGTCAGCTCGGCCGGCGGCCGTCCGCGGCGCCGACGCGCGGCGGGCCGCCCCGCGGGGCCGCCGATCCACCCGGACTAACCCCCAGTTGTGGGCCGGTTTGACCCTGTAGCCGCTGGTCAAGTACCCTTGGACAGTTGTCGTCAGGCCGCCCAGTTCGGCCGGCGTCAGCGGGTTTCAGCCAAAGAACCAGCTCAGGCCCGCGCCCAAGACCCACCACCGCACCGCGGGAGTTCGCGCGCCACGCGCCGAACAGCGGCCCAGAAGAGTTAGGCAGGAGCAACGATGGCGACCTACGCAATCGTCAAGACCGGCGGCAAGCAGTACAAGGTCGCCGTCGGAGACGTGGTCAAGGTCGAGAAGCTCGAGTCCGAGCCCGGTGCGCAGGTGTCCCTGCCGGTGGCGCTGGTAGTCGACGGCGCCAACGTCACCACCGACGCCGCTGCCCTGGCCAACGTCGCGGTGACCGGCGAGATCCTCGAGCACACCAAGGGTCCCAAGATCCGTATCCACAAGTTCAAGAACAAGACCGGCTACCACAAGCGGCAGGGCCACCGTCAGCAGCTGACGGTCCTGAGGGTCACTGACATCGCGTGACGAGCCGGCCGGCGAAGAACAGACACCACTGAGCGGAGACCAGAGACATGGCACACAAAAAGGGCGCTTCCAGCTCGCGTAACGGCCGCGACTCCGCCGCACAGCGGCTGGGCGTCAAGCGGTTCGGCGGCCAGATCGTCAAAGCCGGCGAAATCCTCGTCCGGCAGCGCGGCACCAAGTTCCACCCCGGCGTGAACGTCGGGCGCGGCGGCGACGACACGCTGTTCGCGAAGGCTTCCGGTGCGGTCGAGTTCGGCATCAAGCGAGGACGTAAGACCGTCAGCATCGTCGGACCCAGCGCCGACTGAGCGTCGCCATACGGCCGGCGCTGGACATTCGGCCGTAGGTGAAGGGGAACTCTGATGCCTCGATTCGTTGATCGGGTCGTCATTCACACCCGGGCGGGTTCGGGCGGAAACGGCTGCGCTTCGGTCCACCGCGAGAAGTTCAAGCCGCTGGGCGGCCCGGACGGCGGTAACGGTGGCCGCGGCGGCAGCGTCATCTTCGTCGTCGACCCGCAGGTGCACACCCTGCTTGACTTTCACTTCCGTCCGCACATCACCGCGCCGTCCGGCAAGCAGGGGATGGGCAGCAACCGCGACGGCGCCGCCGGTGCCGACCTGGAAGTCAAGGTGCCCGACGGCACCGTGGTGCTGGACGAGAACGGCCGGATCCTCGCCGACCTGGTCGGCGCGGGAACCCGCTTCGAAGCCGCCGCGGGGGGCCGCGGCGGGCTGGGCAACGCCGCCCTGGCCTCACGCGCCCGCAAAGCCCCCGGATTCGCCCTGCTGGGCGAGCAAGGTGAAGCGCGCGACCTAACCCTGGAACTCAAGACCGTCGCCGACGTCGGACTGATCGGCTTCCCGTCGGCCGGCAAGTCGTCGCTGGTCTCGGTGATTTCCGCGGCCAAGCCGAAGATCGCCGACTACCCGTTCACCACGCTGGCGCCCAACCTCGGGGTGGTGTCGGCGGGCGAGCATTCCTTCACGGTTGCCGATGTGCCCGGCCTCATCCCGGGCGCGTCCCAGGGCCGCGGTCTGGGCCTGGACTTCCTGCGGCACATCGAACGCTGCGCGGTTCTGGTGCACGTCGTGGACTGCGCCACCAACGACCCGGGCCGCGACCCGATCTCTGACATCGACGCCCTGGAAGCAGAGCTGGCTGCCTACACGCCGACCCTGCAAGGGGATGCGGCCCTGGTCGACCTCGCCGAGCGCCCGCGCGCGGTGGTACTCAACAAGATCGACGTGCCCGAGGCCCGCGAGTTGGCCGAGTTCGTGCAAGACGAGATCGCACAGCGCGGCTGGCCCGTCTTCATCGTCTCCACAGTCACCCGGGAAAATCTGCAGCCGTTGATCTTCGGGCTGTGGCAGATGATCACGGAATACCGCGCTACGCAGCCGCAAGTGGTGGCGCGCCGGCCGGTGATCCGCCCGATCCCGGTCGATGACAGCGGCTTCACGGTCGAGTCCGATGGGCACGGTGGTTTCGTGGTCAGCGGCGCACGACCCGAGCGCTGGGTGGGCCAGACCGACTTCGACAACGACGAGGCCGTCGGCTACCTCGCGGATCGGCTGGCCCGGCTGGGCGTCGAGGACGAACTGCTGCGGCTGGGCGCTCGACCCGGTTGCGCGGTGACCATCGGCGACATGACGTTCGACTGGGAACCGCAGACCCCTGCGGGCGCTCATGTCGCAATGTCAGGCCGGGGCACCGATGCCCGCCTGGAGCGCACCGATCGAATCGGCGCCGCCGAGCGCAAAGCCGCCCGCCGTCAACGCCGGTCCCACAACATCGGTCCGACCACAGAAAATCCTGATGACCAGCCCGCACCGTGAGGCGGTCCGGACCGCGCGCAGCTTGGTGGTCAAGGTAGGGACCACGGCGCTGACCACCCCGGCGGGCATGTTCGACGTCAACCGGCTGGCCGAGCTCGCCGAGGCCATCGAGGCACGGATGAAGGCTGGCTCCGACGTGGTCATCGTGTCCTCCGGTGCTATCGCCGCCGGTCTCGAACCGCTCGGATTGTCCCGCCGCCCAAAGGATCTGGCGACCAAGCAGGCGGCGGCCAGTGTGGGTCAAGTCGCTCTGGTGAATTCGTGGAGCGCGGCGTTCGCCCGATACGGCCGCACGGTAGGGCAGGTGTTGTTGACCGCGCACGATATCTCGATGCGGGTGCAGCACAACAACGCCCAGCGGACCCTGGACCGGCTGCGGTCCTTGCACGCGGTGGCGATCGTCAACGAGAACGATACGGTGGCCACCAACGAAATTCGGTTCGGCGACAACGACCGGCTCTCGGCGCTGGTGGCCCACCTGGTGGGCGCCGACGCCTTGGTGCTGTTGTCCGATATCGACGGGCTCTACAACGCCGACCCGCGCAAGACTCCTGGGGCGCGATTCATCCCGGAGGTGTCCGGGCCGGCCGATCTGGACGGCGTGATCGCAGGAGCCGGTAGCCATCTAGGCACCGGCGGGATGGCGTCGAAGATGTCGTCGGCGTTGCTGGCCGCCGACGCCGGAGTGCCGGTGCTGCTGGCCCCGGCGACCAATGCCGCGTCCGCGCTCACCGACGCGTCGGTGGGCACGGTGTTCGCCGCTCGGCCCGAGCGGATGTCGGCACGCCGGTTCTGGGTGCGTTATGCCGCCGAATCCGCCGGCTCTCTGACGCTGGACGACGGCGCGGTGCGCGCCGTGCTGCGCCAACGCCGATCCCTGCTGCCCGCGGGAATCACCGCTGTCTCCGGCCGCTTCTTCGGCGGCGACGTGGTCGAATTGGTCGGGCCGGACACGGCAGTGGTCGCCCGCGGCGTCGTCGCCTACGACGCGAACGAGCTGGCGGCCATCATGGGCCGGTCCACCTCCGAGTTGCCCGGGGAGCTGCGCCGGCCTGCCGTGCACGCCGACGACCTGGTGGCCGTGTAGCGGCTCACTGAGCGGATGCGGGCTTGAGATACAAAGCGCCCCAGACGATTTCGGTGAGCGAGGTGGCCAGCTCCGCGTCATACTCGGGCGGATTCGCAGGCAGGTTCTGCTGGCAGGCCCGCTCCACCATCCACGTCAGCGCGCTGGCCATGGTGGCCGCAGGCAGATGGCGGCGGATCGACCCGTCGGCCTGCCCGTCCTCGATGACCTTGGTCAACCGCTCTGACACCGCCGTCAACAGCTGTCCATAGGTCTCGGTGGTGACCGGGTCGTAGGCGGCCATCTCGTTGAGCGCGACCAGCACCGGTTGATGACGGCGATAGCTGGCGATGATGGCCGACATCGCGGCTCGGAGATCCTCTGGATCGTGTCGCCAGGCCACCCCCCACCACCGTTGCGCACCGGAGGTCAGATCGCCGAAAACCTGGCCGGCGAGACGGCGCAGCAGGTCGCCCTTGTCTTCGAAATAGATGTAGAAACTGGCGCGCGAAATACCGGCCTCGGTCGCCAACCGGTCCACGCTCAACTCGGTGAAGCTGGCGCCGTCGCGCATCAGCCGCTCGGTGGCTTCCAACAGCCGGCGTTCCATCTGCTCCCGGCGCAGCTGGCGGTTGGCTTGGGGCTTGCGGGTGACCGACGGCATCGCACCTCCTTGCGTGCAGCAGCATACTCGACCAGTCAACGTATTGACTAGACACGCTGTCTAGTCATAGGGTCGTGCTGCGTGACCGAGGTCATAGTCGAGGGAGGACCGCCGCGATGACAACGATGTATCCCACCGCCCGTCCATATGACGCGGTCGACGTGTCCTCGAGCGCGTTCTGGTCCACGACCGCTGCCGAACGGGACCGCTCGTTTGCGATCCTGCGCGCCGAGCGGCCGGTCAGCTGGCAGCCTCCGGTCGAGGACAATCTCATGCACGACCCCGACGATCCCGGCTACTGGGCGGTCACCCGGCGCGAGGACATCGTCGCGGTCAGCCGCAACAGCGATGTGTTCCTCTCCGGCAAGGGCGTCATGTTCGCCAACGTTCCCGAGGAGTTGCTCGAGGCGTCACAGTCGTTCCTGGCGATGGACCCGCCACGGCACACCAAGCTGCGCAAATTGGCCCACGCCGCCTTTACGCCCAGACAGGTTCGCCGCATCGAGGAGTCGATTCAGAGCAACGCCAAAAGCATCGTCGAAGAGCTGCGCGATGCCGGCAGCGGCGCCGACTTCGTCGAGCACTGCGCCAAGGAACTGCCCATCCGCACGCTGTCGGACATGGTGGGGATTCCCGAGTCGGAGCGTCAGCGGGTAGCAGAGGCCGCCGACGCGCTGGTGTCCTGGGCCGACTCCATCTACCTCAACGGGCGCAATCCGCTCGAGGTGCTGCTGGAAAACCAGATCTACCTGCACCAGGTGGCCGGATCGCTGGCCGCGCAGCGGCGGCAAAACCCAGGCGAGGACCTGTTCAGCAGCCTGGTGACCGCCGAGGTCGACGGTGATCGCTTGTCGGATGCGGAAGTGGCAGCTTTCTTCGTCCTGCTTGCGGTGGCCGGCAACGACACCACTCGCCAGACGGCCAGTCATGCACTCAAGGCGCTCACCGACTTCCCGCGTGAACGGGAGTGGTTGCGAGCGGCCTTCGACGAGCGCATCGGCACCGCCGTGGAAGAGTTCGTGCGGTGGGCCACCCCCGTCATGACCTTTCGACGCACCGCCGCAACGGATTTCGAGCTAGGCGGCCAGGCCATCCAAGCGGGGGAGAAGGTCGTGATGTTCTATGCCTCCGGCAACCGCGACGAGCAGGCATTCGACCACCCGGAGCGGTTGGATCTGGGTCGCAGCCCCAATCCGCACGTCGGGTTCGGCGGCGGCGGACTGCACTTCTGCCTGGGCGCCCATGTGGCACGTGCACAATTGCGGGCCCTTTTCGGTGAACTGCTGCACCAGATTCCGACGATCGAAGCCGGCGACCCGGCCTACGTCCCGGGCAACTTCATCCACGCCATCCGCCGCATGCCCTGCACTTTTTGAATCCTCAGGGCCAGAAGCGTACGGTCGCGCAGAGATTGTGGTGCTGTGCTTTTCGATGTGTCTGTCGGCCGCTTCGAGCCGTTCATCGGCGCATTTGGATTCCTTCAAGAATTCGATGAGGATCCGCACAGTCGCCTCCGAAAAGGTTGTCGCATCAGCAGAACTGGCCCCGGCCAGACCGCCACGAAGCGAAACACGGAGAACACACCATGTGGGCATTGACCACATCACACGGCATGCGGGTGGACGGCATCCGCAGTGAGCACGACGGCCGACTGGCCATTCACATGCTCGGCATCCCCCGGACCATCGGCCCCTACTCATGGCAGGTGGTCGACAACCAGGGGCGGCATTTCGTCGCCGAATTGCGAAGCACCCGGCCCAACGGCTGACGGGCGTCGCTACGGCACAGATGTCCGGCCGGTTACGCCCGTCAGTTCCGCGGCCAACAGCGTCAGCATCTCCGAGCAGCCGGCGTCCACCTTGACGGTGGCCAGATCGTCGCCACGGGTGGGGCCCCGGTTGATGATGGCGATCGGCAGGTGCAGGCCCGCGGCGTGCCGCACGAACCGGTAGCCGGAGAAGACGGTCAGCGACGATCCCGCGACCAGCAGCGCGTCGGCCTGCTCCACCAGTGAGAAAGCCTGTGCCACGCGATCTTTGGGCACGCTTTCGCCGAAGTAGACGATGTCGGGCTTGAGCATGCCGCCACACGCCGGGCAGTCGGCGTACCGGAACGAGGTGGTATCGCCGACGACCGCGTCGGCGTCCGGTGCGACCGCTAATCCGCCGACGGCCTCAGCGCGCTCGATGAAACCCGGGTTGAGCAATTCCAGTTGGTCGGCCAAGGCGGCGCGACTGGTGGTGTAACCACAGTTCAGACACGCCACTTGCGCGTAGGTGCCGTGCAGGTTGACCACGTTGTGGCTGCCGGCCTTGGTGTGCAGCAGGTCGACATTCTGGGTGATCAGCCCGCTGACCACCCCGGCCGCCTCCAGCACCGCCAACGCCCGGTGACCGGCATTGGGCTGGGTGTCATCCATGTGCCGCCAGCCGACGTGGTTGCGCGCCCAGTACCGCTGGCGAAAGACCGGGTCGGCCGTGAACTGCCGAATCGTCATGGGATTGCTGGGCGGCGAGTCAGGTCCGCGGTAATCGGGTATGCCCGAATCTGTGGAAATTCCCGCACCCGTCAATACGGCGACCCGGCGACCGGTGAGCAGTGCGACGAGTTCGGGGGATTCCACTTAACCGAGCGTAGGCATTTGTTGACACCCCGTCACCCGACCCCGGTCCGGGCAACCCGACAATGGAGTGCGATGAGTTTCTATTCCGCTTACCAACATGGCTTCGTGCGCGTGGCGGCGTGCACGCACACCACCACGATCGCCGACCCGGCGGCCAACGCGGCCTCGGTGCTGGGGTTGGCGCGCGAATGTCACGACGAGGCCGTCGCGCTGGCGGTGTTTCCCGAGCTGACGCTGTCGGGCTACTCCATCGAGGACATCCTGCTGCAAGACAGCCTGCTCGACGCCGTCGAGGAGGCGATTGCCGACCTGGCCACCGAGTCCGCCGACCTGCTACCCATCCTGGTCGTCGGCGCCCCGTTGCGGCACCGGAACCGTATCTACAACACCGCCGTGGTCATTCACCGCGGTGTGGTGCTGGGTGTGGTGCCCAAGTCCTACCTGCCGACGTATCGCGAGTTCTACGAGCGTCGCCAGATCGCGCCGGGCGACGAGGAGCGCGGCACCATCCGCATCGGTGACATCGAGGCGCCGTTCGGTCCCGACTTGTTGTTCGGCGCGTCGGACATACCGGGCTTTGTGCTGCACGTCGAAATCTGCGAGGACATGTTCGTCCCGGTGCCGCCGAGCGCGCAGGCTGCCCTGGCCGGTGCGACGGTGCTGGCCAACCTGTCCGGCAGCCCGATCACCATCGGTCGGGCCGAGGATCGCTGCCTGCTGGCTCGCTCGGCGTCGGCGCGGTGCCTGGCGGCCTACGTGTACGCGGCCGCCGGGGAAGGTGAGTCGACCACCGACCTGTCCTGGGATGGCCAGACGATGATCTGGGAGAACGGCGTAAAACTGGCCGACTCCGAACGCTTCCCCAAAGGGGAACGCAAGTCGGTCGCCGACGTCGACGTCGACTTGCTGCGCGCCGAGCGGCTGCGCATGGGCACCTTCGACGATAACCGCCGTCATCACCGGCTGTCGTCAGACGCATTCCGCCGCATCGAGTTCCGGCTCGATCCACCCGACGGGGACGTCGGATTGCGTCGCGAGATCGAGCGATTCCCCTTCGTCCCGGCCAACCGCGAACGGCTGGAACAGGATTGCTACGAGGCCTACCGAATCCAGGTCGCCGGGCTCGAACAGCGGATGCGCGCCTTGGACTATCCGAAGATTGTCATCGGTGTCTCCGGCGGACTGGACTCGACGCACGCATTGATCGTGGCGGCGCAGGCGATGGATCGGGAAGAGCGTCCGCGCAGCGACATCCTGGCCTTCACGCTGCCCGGGTTCGCCACCGGAGAGCACACCAAGAACAACGCGATCAGGCTCTCGCGCGCCCTCGGCGTCACCTTCGAAGAGATCGACATCCGCGAAGCCGCCAACGGGATGCTCAAGGAGATGGGCCATCCGTTTGCCCGGGGCGAGAAGGTTTACGACGTCACCTTCGAGAACGTGCAGGCCGGCCTGCGTACCGACTATCTGTTCCGGTTGGCGAACCAGCGCGGTGGCATCGTGCTGGGCACCGGTGACTTGTCGGAGTTGGCGCTGGGCTGGTCGACTTACGGTGTCGGCGACCAGATGTCGCACTACAACGTCAACGGCGGTGTGCCCAAGACACTCATCCAGCATCTGATTCGCTGGGTCATCTCCTCCGGGCAGTTCGAGGACGAGGTGACCGAGGTGCTGCAATCGGTCGTCGACACCGAGATCACTCCGGAGCTCGTTCCCGCCGGTGAGGAAGAGGAACTGCAGAGCAGCGAGGCGAAGGTCGGTCCGTATGCGCTGCAGGACTTTTCGCTGTTCCACGTGTTGCGCTTCGGATTCGGCCCGGCGAAGATCGCCTTTTTGGCCTGGCACGCCTGGAGCGACCCCGACCGTGGTAACTGGCCGCCCGGTTTCCCCGAGGGCAATCGTCCGTCCTACTCACTGCCAGAGATCCGGCATTGGCTGCAAGTCTTCGTGCAGCGGTTCTACTCGTTCAGTCAGTTCAAGCGGTCGGCATTGCCGAACGGGCCCAAGGTCTCTCATGGCGGGTCGCTTTCACCGCGGGGAGATTGGCGGGCCCCGTCGGACATGTCCGCGCGGATCTGGCTCGATGAGATCGAACGCGAGATCCCCAAGGAGTAGCCGGCGGCTAGCGCTCGTAGGTACCGGTCAACACACCGCGGGCCAGCAGGTGCCCCCGCAGGTGGGCCAGTAGTCCCTTGGCGGTTGTGGTGGTGTCCGGGACCGGCTGGTCGACGGCGAACAGGTGGAATCGGTAATGGTGCTTCCCATGCCCGGGAATCGGGCGCGGTCCGGCATAGCCGTGGTGGCCCAAGTCGGCGCGCAGGAACCGTATCCCGGCCGTTCCCGGTCGCAGCGCACCCTCGGCCACGCTGCTGATGGTCGGCTCGAGCACGGCAACGGTATGCAGCAGCGGGCGGGGCAGCGGAACGTCGATGTCATCGACGATCAGGACGATCGCCCGGGTGCCTGATGGCAGGCCGTCCCACCGCAGCGGCGGTGACACGTTGTCCCCGACACCCTTACCCGCGCTGCTGGCCGGCATCACGCCGCCATCGGTGAAGGCGTCACTCGTGACCGTGATCGACTCCGGTGCCCCGAATGCGATGTCGGCCAACGGACTTCGCTGCGCGCCGGCTCGGACGCCGCGCAGGAGTCGGCCCAGCATCGCCGTCATGCGCCGGTACCCGAGCCGCGGATCGCCACGGCGGGCGAACGCAGCACATCACCCAGTTCGCTGGGTAGATAGCCCTGCTCGACCGACCGCGGGAGTACGCCGCCGCTTTCGATGATGTCGAGGATGAGGTCGGGCAGCCTGGGGACCGTCCCGCACGCGCCGGTGGTGTCATTGCGCCAGGTGCCCTCGGCCAAGTCGAATGTTCCTGTGTCGCCCTCGCCGAACACCGAGGTGGCCTGGGGAATCGTGATTGCCGGAAGCCCCGAGTTCACCGCATTGCGGAAGAACAATGAGTTGAATTCCTCGGCGACCAGGCCGGCGACACCCAGTTCGACGAACAGCGCCGCCACCGGCCGCGAGGACCCGAGGCCGAAGTTCTTTCCGGCCACGACGATATCGCCCGGGGACACTTCGTCGGTCCAGCCCGGACGGACCTGATAGAAGATGTGCTTGGCCGCCTCCGACGGTTCCATCTTCATCGCGTACGCCGGATACATGGCGTCGGTGTTCAGGCTGTCGCCGAACACCCAAACCTTGCCGCGAAACCTCAGCGACGATGCAGTCATGCCGTCACGCTCCTCGGGTCGGTGATGTAGCCGGTGATCGCGGACGCCGCGACGGTGGCCGGCGAAGCCATGAAGATTTCCGCCTCGGTGCTGCCCATCCGGCCGGTGAAGTTGCGGGTGCTGGACGTGATGCATACCTCCCCAGGACCGACCACACCCATGTGATAGCCGAAGCAGGCGCCACAAGTCGAGTTGGTGACCACGGCACCAGCGTCGGCGATGTCTTGCAGGTAGCCGCGCCGCATTGCTTCTCGATACACCGCCTGGGATGCCGGGGTCACCAGAAGCCGCACGCCCGGCGCCACAGCCTTGCCCCGCAGCACTTCCGCGGCTATCTCGAGGTCTTCGAGTTGCCCGTTGGCGCAGGAGCCGATGAAAGCTTGGTCGATCTTTTGTCTGCCCAGTTCGGTGACGGGTGATCCATTGCGGCTCACCGTGCCCGGGCGCGCGACATAGGGCGCCAGTGCCGCCAAGTCGATAGCGCGCACTTCCTGATAGTTGGCATCGGCATCCGGTGTGGCCGCGCAGTAGCCGGTAACCCCGCGCTGCCCGAGGAAGTCGGTCAAGACGTCGTCGGGCTCGAAGGTGCTGAAGTCCGCGGACACTTCGGCGCCCTGGGTGGCGATGGTCCGCCGATCGTGCATCGGGATACTGGCCAGGCCCGGTCCGCCGTACTCGAGGTTCAGGTTCGGCGCGTCACCGTATTCGTTGGCGATGTGCAGGAAGATGTCTTTGCCGCTCACCGTGTTCGGTTTGGTGCCCTGCAGCTCATAGCGCACTGTCGGTGCGACCTGAAACCAGGTCGAACCGGTGCACATGATCGAGTAGACCTCGGCGGGTCCCAGGCCCCGCGCGGCGGTGTTGTAGGCACCCGCGGCGCACGTGTGAGAGTCGGTGCAGGCCAGGATTTCTCCCGGTCGTGCCAGTCCGTTCTCGGCGATGACTTGGTGGCAGATGCCATGGCGGCCGACGTCATAGAAGCGTTCAATGCCGAAGTCGGCAACGAAGGTGCGGGCTTGCCGACCGCCGGCGGCGTCCTTGATGGTCGGTGCAGGCACGGCATGGTCCATGACGACGGCCAGCTTGCCCGGGTCATGGATGCGGGTGGGGGTAATCCACAGGGTGGCGAATTGCAGGTCGATGAGCACGGTCATGTCAACCTCGACGACGACGGTGTCGCCCGGTGACACTGCTTCCAGCCCCGCTTTGCGCGCGAAGATCTTCTCGATGATGGTCATGCCCATGATGCGTCCTTACCTGCATAGGTGCTGTCGAGTTTCAGCCAATCCGCCATTCCGACCAGGTTGAAGAAGTCGGCGGGCCTGCTGGGCAGATGAGCGGCGATATCGGTGCCGTTGAGCTCGCAAAGATGTTGCAGCATGGCCAAACTCGCCTGAGCCAACAGGTTGCCGGGGTGGATTGCGATTGCATAGCCCAAGTCCTGCAGCCGAGCCGCCGACTCGATCGGCGTCATGCCGCCGAGCACCAGGTTGATCAACAGGGGAGCGTCAACCTCAGCCGCGATGCGTTCGATCTCGGCGGCGTCCTGCGGCGCCTCGACGAATATGATGTCCGCACCCGCTTGGGCGTAGCGGTTGGCGCGCTCGATCGCCGCGTCCAGCCCCAGTGGAGCGCGCGCGTCGGTGCGCGCGACCACCAGTAGGTTTTCGTCCGGTCTGGCATCGAGTGCGGCGGCCAGCGTCTGTTCGAATACCGCCGCGTCGACCACCTGCTTGTCGGGTAGATGACCGCAGCGTTTGGGGAAGACCTGATCTTCCAGCTGTATTGCGGCCACGCCGGCAGCATCGTAGGACCGCATTGTGCGCACCACATTCATCGGCCCGCCGTACCCGGTATCGGCGTCCGCGATCAAGGGGACATCGCCGAGTGCGTCGACGAGCACCCGTGCCCGCTCGGCCATTTCGGAAGCAGTGACCAAACCGATGTCCGGCAGCCCGAACCCGGACGCCGCTACACCGGCACCGGTCATGTATGCCGCGGTCTGACCGGTTCTCTTGGTCAGATGCGCGGAGAGACCGTCGAAAACACCTGGTGCGATGACCAACTCGCGCGTGTCCAGCAAGTCCCGCAGCCGCAAGCGGGCCGGTGTGGTGGCCATGTCGTCCCTTCAAACCAGGGCGCCGGCGACCGGCGCGGACAGCAGATCCAATTCATCGTCGAAGTCATCTAGGTCGTCGAGACACAACGGGGTGATCATCGGTGTCATCACCCCTCCACGCTTGACCTCGACTTGTTATATACATATAACAACTATATCGACCGAGCGCAACTGGAGCAATGTGGGAGCATTGAGCACCGTGCAGGAGGCCAGCGGCAAGACCCCGGCGGTGTCGCCGGAGGCCGGCGTGCCCCTGCACCGGCAGCTTTTTCTGGTGTTGCACGATGAGATCGACCGCGGCGTCCTGGGGCCCGGAGATGCGTTGCCCACCGAGGCGGCATTGGGCGAGCAGTTCGGCGTTTCTCGAATCACAGTGCGTCGGGCACTAGCTGACCTGGCCGACCTGGGATACATCGAGCGCAGGCAGGGCGTCGGCTCCTTCGTGCGGGAACACGGTCCTTCCGATCCGTCCCCCGCCGGCCGTTCTTACTTGGACACGTTGCGGCAGACACAGTTCGAGACCGAGGTTGAGGTCCTTGAACTTGGTGTGCGACAACCGCCACGACTTGTCGCTGAAACCCTCGATACCACAGGCGAACTGCTTCACATCGTGCGCGTGCGCCGGCAACGCAGGACCGGTGAACCGCTGATCGTCACCGAGGCTTGGCTACCGGTCCATCTCTCCGACACGCTGACCGCGTCGGCGCTGCAGCGCACGGCGTTGTACGAATTGTTGTCCGAGGCTGGGGTGGTGGTCGACCGGATGCGCCACGAGATCACCGCCGAGATCGCCGGTCCGCGCAACGCCGGACTGCTCGATACCGCGATCGGTGCCGCCCTGCTGCGTGTCAACCGCCTGGTATGGGTGGCCGGCATGCCACACCACTTCCTGTCGATCCTGTTGTCGCCCAGCCGTAGCCGAGTGCTGCTCAGTCAGTCGGGCAGCGAAGCGGGATCTGTCGACGGGTTGGCATTCGCCCACGATGTCCGTGGTGACAGACGCTAATTGCGGTAGGCCCACAGACAAGCTGAACTAGAGGGCGGCCTCGATCGCCTCGGCATCGGGCGCACAGGAGCCCGCCCCGGCGACCAGTGTCGCCAGCGCCCCGGCGGCGCAGGCCCGCCGCAGGGCGTGCTTGCGCTGCTCCGGTGATCCCGGGCCGGACGGCCAGTGCGCGGCCAGCACACCGGCGAACACATCACCGGCGCCCGTTGTGTCAACGGCGCTCACCGCCGGGGCCGGGACGGTGAACTCACCGTCCACACCGGTGTATCGAGCCCCCCGAGCACCCAGGGTGATAACGAAGTGCGGAGCACGCCAACTCCATTGGGCCGCCTCGGCCTCATTGGCGATCACCACGTCTGCGACCGCCGCCAAGTCCGCCAGTTTGGCGTGGGCCTGGGCGACCGGCGAGGCATTGACCATGACCACCGCACCGGCCGACCTGGCTTGCTGCGCCGCCGCCAACGCCGTCGGCACCGCAATCTCCAACTGGGTCAACAACACCTCGCAACCGGTAACCAAATCTGAGGTCACGCTCAGCTCGGCGTTAGCCCCCGGCGCCACCACGATGGTGTTTTCGGCATTGGCGTCCACCATGATGATTGCCGTGCCGCTCGGACCCGCCACTGCGACGGCACCGTCTAAACCGATGCCGTTGGCCCGCAGATGATTCCGCAAGACCTGTGCTGCTGCATCGTCGCCGAAGGCGCCGACGAACTGGACCTGGGCGCCCGCGCGCGCTGCGGCCACTGCCTGATTGGCGCCCTTGCCGCCCGGCGCATGAGCCAGTGAAGACGCCAACACGGTTTCACCCGGGCGGGGTAAGGCCGTCACCTGAAACGTCAGATCCATGTTCACGCTGCCCACCACACAGACTCGCGTCACCATCCGCTGAGGTTATGAATCACCGGCCGGTTACACAACAGTTCGCGGCGACAGTCCGCAACGGGTCGGTATCGACCGCAGGTCAGTTTCTGTCAAACAGCATTTCCGGTGCTCATTGCCGCTAGTCTGCTGCGAGATCGGTCGTGCAGCCCGTATGCGAAAGGAAACCGATGACATCGGGGCAGCCAACGGAGCCGGTGGCGGATGTCGCGCCCCAAGCCCTCAAGCGTGGGCGCCGGCACCGGTTGCTGCCTCGGGTGGGCATCCAGTCCAAGCTCTTGGTCACGCTCTTGGTCTGCAGCATCATGTCGGTCGCGTTAGTAGGCGTCATCGGTTATCTCTCGGGCCGATCGGCATTGCGCGACTTGGCATCCGAACGGTTGGTTGAATTACGGGAATCGCAGAAGCAACAAATCGAGGCGCTGTTCCGAGAAATGACGAACGCGCTCGTCGTCTACAGCAGCGGCTTCAGCGTTGTGGAGGCAACCCAAGCGTTCACCGCGGGATTCGCCCAATTGGCCAACGCTACGATCGACCCCGCCCAGCAGCAGGCGCTGGTCAACTACTACAACAATCAGCTGATCAAACCGATCAGTCGGACCACGGGTGACGATCTCGACATCAACGCACTGATGCCCAGCACCAACGCGGAGAAATACTTACAGGCGCACTACACGGCACCGTTCACCTCGGCCGCCGACGCGATAGCCCACGAGGACGCCGGGGACGGCAGCGCATGGACGGCGGCCAACGCCAAATTCAATTTCTACTTGCGCAGCGTCGTCACCCGGTTCGAATATCGCGACGCGCTCCTGCTCGACATGGACGGCAACGTCGTCTACACCGTGAACAAGGGTCCCGACCTCGGCACGAACGTCCTCACCGGCCCGTACCGCGAGACCAATCTGCGCGAGGCATACCAGAAAGCGTTGCGCTCCAACGACGTCGACTTCGTCTGGATCACCGACTTCCAGCAGTATCAACCGCAACTCGACGCGCCGACGGCCTGGGTGGTCTCGCCGGTCGGGATGAACGGCAAGATCCAAGGCGTGATGGCGCTTCCGGTGCCCATCTCGAAGATCAACAAGATCATGAACGCCGACAAGCACTGGGAAAACGCCGGCATGGGTCCCTCGACCGAAACCTATCTGGCCGGCTCGGACAACCTGATGCGTTCGGATTCGCGGATTTTTCTCCAGGATCCCAACGAATACAAGCGCGAAGCGGTGCAAGCCGGCACTCCGCCCGACATCGTCAACAACGCCATTCGGTTGGGCGGGACGACGCTGGTGCAGCCGGTGCCGAGCCGAGGTCTTCGGGCTGCCCTGCGGGGCCAATCCGGCGTGGACAGCGACACCGATTACCTCGGCAACAGGGAGCTGGAAGCCTATGCGCCGCTGAACATCCCGAACTCCGACCTGCACTGGTCGATTCTGGCCACGCGCGACGACGCGGATGCTTACGCACGGCTGGCCTCGTTCGGCAAGACGCTGGTGATCGCGGTCTCGGTGATGATCCTGGTCATCTGTGTGGCGTCGATGCTGCTCGCCCAAGTGCTGCTGCGGCCGATCCGACGGCTGCAAGCCGGCACCCAGAAATTCAGTTCCGGTGAGTACGAGGTCACCATCCCGGTGACCACCCGGGACGAAATCGGCGATCTCACCGCCGCGTTCAACGAGATGGGCCGCAATCTGGCGATCAAGGAAGAGCTGCTCAACGAGCAGCGTCGGGAAAAAGACGCATTGCTCCTGGCGCTGATGCCCGAGCCGGTCGCTCAGCGGTATCGCGACGGGGAAGAGGTCATCGCGCAAAAGCATCAGAATGTCAGCGTGATCTTCGCCGACATCGTCGGCGTGGACGAGATCTCGAACAACATGTCCAGCGATGAACTCATCGGTATCGTCGACGACTTGTTCCGCCAGTTCGATTCCGCCGCAGAGGCCCTCGGTGTCGAACGAATCCGCACCTTCCACAACGGGTATCTCGCCAGCTGCGGGATCACCACTCCGCGTCTGGACAACATCCACCGCAGCGTCGACTTCGCGCTGGAGATGGGCCGCATCATCGACCGATTCAACAGTCAGACCGGTCACAATCTGCGTCTGCGAGTCGGCATCAACAACGGCGCCGTCATCACCGGGTTGGTGGGCCGATCCAGCCTCGCCTATGACATGTGGGGCGGCGCGGTCAGCCTGGCCTATCAAATGCACAGCGGCGCACCGCAACCCGGCATCTATGTCACCGCGCAGGTCTACGAGGCGATGCGGGACCTGTGGCGGTTCGACGCGGCCGGAACCATCTCGGTCAACGGAACAGAGCAGCAGATCTGGCAACTGTCGGAGCGCCAATGAATATGTTCAGCTCGGCGTGGTTCTACTGGGCCGTCGGGGTCGGGCTGGGATTGCCGGTCGTCATCGTCTTGCTGACCGAAGTTCAGCACACGTTGGTCCGCCGGCGCAGCCGCCTGGTCCGCCAGGTCGGCCTGGTACGCAATTACATGGTGCCGCTGGGCGCGCTGTTGCTGCTCATCGTCAAGGCGACCCAGGTGCCCGCCCACGACACCGTGGTGCGCATCCTCACGACGCTGTTCGGGTTCCTGGTGCTGGTGCTGCTGGTGTCCGCGCTCAACGCCACCCTCTTCGAGAGCGCACCGCAAGATTCCTGGCGCAAACGGTTGCCCGTCATCTTCCTCGACGTGGCACGGTTCGCGGTCATCGGAGTGGGACTGGCGGTGATCCTGTCCTACATCTGGGGTGTGCGCATCGCCGGTGTTTTCACCGCGGTCGGCGTGACCTCCGTCGTCATCGGCCTGATGCTGCAGAACTCGGTGGGCCAGATCGTCTCGGGCTTGTTCATGCTGTTCGAACAGCCCTTCCGGATCGACGATTGGCTGGACACCAACACAGCGCGAGGGCGAGTCGTCGAGGTGAACTGGCGCGCCGTGCACATCGCGACCGGCGGGGGCATGCGCATCACACCCAACGCGGTGCTGGCCAGCACGCCGTTCACCAACCTCAGCCGCCCGCCGGGCACCTACAAGTTGGCCATCACCACGATTTTCTCCAACGACGACCCGCCCGACCAGGTCTGCTCGTTGCTGTCCCGGGTGGCCAGTGCGCTGCCCCAGCTCAAGCCCGGAACCGAGCCGAAATCGGTACCGCTGGGCAACCTCGAATACCGCACCACGATCGGGTTGACCTCACCGGCCGACGACGGCGCCGCCAAAGCCACCTTCCTGCGCTGGATCTGGTACGCCGCGCGCCGCGAAGGTTTGCACCTCGACGAGGCCGACGACGACTTCTCGACGCCGGAACGGGTGCGCGACGCAGTGCGCAGAGTCGTGGCACCGGCGTTGCGGCTCAACGAGACCGACCAGCAATCGCTGCTGCCCCGCGCGCGGATCGTGCGATACGGCACCGACGAGGTGGTCGAATACGCCGGTCAGGTGCCGGCGGGGATGACGTTTTTGATCTCCGGTCGGGTGCGGTTGACCACTACCGCACCCGATGGTTCGGTGGTGCCGATCAGCACGTTGAACGAAGGATCCTTCCTGGGAGTGACGGCGCTGACGCGCCAACCGAACTTGGCCAGCGCCTACGCACTCGACGAGGTGACCGCGGTGGTGATCGAGCGCGACCATCTCGAACACCTGGTGATGCGGGAACCGTTGTTGTTGCAAGACCTTGGCCACATCCTCGAAGAGCGGCAGAGCAAGGTGCGCCGCAGCGGCCGCGGTGAGCGGATAAGTTGACGGGTCAGCGGTATCGGGGGCAGCCTCGCGACCGCTCGTCGCGGATTTCCGGAAGCTGTGCCCAGCCCGATACCCTGGGTTAATGAGTCTGGAAGCACCTGCCCGCAGCGCAGCGGCCCAGCAGTCTGACTTGCGCCAGGAGGTGCACGACGCCGCCCGCCGCGCCCGGGTGGCCGCTCGAGTGCTGGCTACGGTGCCCACGGCGGTCAAGAACCGCGCGCTGCACACCGCCGCCGACGCGTTGCTGGCGCACACCAGTGACATCCTGGCCGCCAACGCCCTAGACCTGGATGCCGCGCGGGCCGCCGACACGCCCGCCGCGATGCTCGACCGGCTGGCGCTCAACCCGCAGCGCGTCGACGGCATCGCCGCCGGGCTGCGGCAGGTGGCGGGTCTGCCCGACCCGGTCGGAGAGGTGCTGCGCGGCTACACACTGCCCAACGGCTTACAACTGCGCCAGCAGCGGGTGCCGCTGGGCGTGGTCGGCATGATCTACGAAGGCCGTCCCAATGTCACCGTCGACGCCTTCGGGCTGACCCTCAAATCGGGCAATGCGGCGCTGCTGCGCGGCAGCTCCTCGGCGGCGAAGTCCAATGCGGCGCTGGTCGCGGTGTTGCGCGAGGCCCTGGTTGCCGAGGAACTTCCCGCCGACGCCGTCCAGCTCCTGTCCTCGGCCGACCGGTCCACCGTCACCCACCTCATCCAGGCCCGCGGTCTGGTCGACGTGGCGATTCCGCGCGGGGGAGCGGGTCTGATCGATGCGGTGGTGCGCGACGCGCAGGTCCCGACCATCGAAACCGGTGTCGGCAACTGCCACGTCTACATCGACCAAGCCGCCGACCTGGACATCGCCGAACGCATCCTGCTGAACTCCAAGACCCGCCGGCCCAGCGTCTGCAACGCCGCCGAGACGCTCCTGGTCGACTCGGCTATCGCCGAGCACGCGCTGCCCCGGCTGCTGACCGCGTTGCAGGACGCCGGAGTGAGTGTGCACCTGGACCCCGACGACGCCGACCTGCGCCGCGAATACCTGTCCATGGACATCGCGGTAGCAGTGGTCGACGGCGTGGACGCGGCCATCGCGCACATCAACGAGTACGGAACCGGACACACCGAAGCCATCGTCACCACCAATCTGGCTGCCGCCCAACGATTTACCGAACAGGTCGACGCGGCCGCGGTGATGGTGAACGCGTCGACGTCGTTTACCGACGGCGAGCAGTTCGGTTTCGGCGCCGAGATCGGGATCTCCACTCAAAAGCTGCACGCCCGCGGCCCGATGGGGCTGCCGGAATTGACCTCGACCAAGTGGATCGTGTGGGGCTCGCCCGTGACTGGCCACACCCGGCCGGCCTGACACCTAGGAGTACATCTGATGAGCGTGCCCGCACAGTCCGTGCCGTTGTTCGCCGATATCGCCGACGTGTCCCGGCGCCTGGCCGAAACCGGCTACTTGCCCGACACCGCGACCGCGACGGCGGTGTTCCTGGCCGACCGGCTCGGCAAGCCGCTGCTCGTGGAAGGTCCCGCCGGGGTCGGCAAGACCGAGCTGGCCCGCGCCATCGCGCAGGCCACCGGGTCCGGGCTGGTCCGGCTGCAGTGCTACGAGGGCGTCGACGAAGCGCGCGCCCTATACGAGTGGAACCACGCCAAGCAGATCCTGCGGATCCAGGCCGGCTCCGGTGACTGGCAGGCCACCAAGACCGACGTGTTCAGCGAGGAGTTCCTGCTGCAGCGTCCACTGCTGACCGCCATCCGGCGCACCGACCCGACGGTGTTGCTCATCGACGAAACCGACAAGGCCGACATCGAGATCGAGGGCTTGCTACTCGAGGTGCTGTCGGACTTCGCGGTCACCGTGCCCGAGCTCGGGACGATCACCGCGGAGCGGACACCGCTGGTAGTGCTGACCTCCAACGCGACGCGCGAGTTGTCCGAGGCGCTCAAGCGTCGTTGCCTGTTCCTGCACATCGACTTCCCGTCGCCGGAACTGGAACGCCGGATCCTGCTCTCCCGCGTGCCTGAGCTGCCCGAGCACCTCGCCGAAGAACTGGTGCGGATCATCGGCGTGCTACGCGGTATGCAACTCAAGAAGGTGCCGTCGATCGCCGAGACCATCGACTGGGGACGCACCCTGCTGGCACTGGGCCTGGACACCATCGACGACGCCGTGGTCGCCGCTACCTTGGGCGTCGTCCTCAAACACCAGTCCGACCAGAAACGCGCCGCCGGGGAATTAAGGCTGAACTGATGGCCACCCGACGCATCCGCCCCACCCGGCCGCTGGCCCCGCACGGGCTGCCCGGTCATCTGGTCGGGTTCGTGGAAGCGCTTCGCGGCAGCGGCATTGCGGTGGGGCCGTCGGAAACGGTGGACGCCGGACGCGTCATGGCAACGCTGGGGTTGGGTGATCGCGAGGTGCTGCGCGAAGGCATCGCCTGCGCGGTGCTGCGCCGCCCCGATCACCGCGACACCTATGACGCCATGTTCGACCTGTGGTTTCCCGCCGCGTTGGGGGCGCGCGTGGTGGTGACCGACGAAGCTCCCGACGAGGACTCCGAGGGACTGCCGCCCGACGACGTCGAGGCGATGCGGCAGATGCTGCTCGACCTGCTCAACGACAACCAAGATCTGGCCGACATGGATGAGCGGCTGGTGGCGATGATCGCCCGCATCGTGGAGGCCTACGGTAAGTACAGTTCCAGCCGCGGCCCGTCGTACTCGTCGTACCAGGCGCTCAAAGCGATGGCGCTGGATGAGCTCGAAGGCAAGCTGCTGGCCGGTTTGCTCGCTCCGTACGGTGACGAACCGACACCCAGCCAGGAGCAGATCGCCAAAGCCCTTGCCGCGCAGAAGATCGCGCAGCTACGCAAGATGGTCGACGCCGAGACCAAGCGGCGCACCGCGGAGCAACTCGGCCGCGACCACGTGCAGATGTACGGCATCCCGCAGCTTTCGGAGAATGTCGAGTTCTTGCGGGCCTCCGGTGAGCAGTTGCGGCAGATGCGCCGGGTGGTGGCGCCGTTGGCTCGCACCCTGGCTACCCGGTTGGCCGCCCGCCGGCGCCGCTCCCGCGCCGGGACCGTCGATTTGCGCAAGACCCTGCGCAAATCGATGTCCACCGGCGGTGTCCCCATCGAGGTGGTCCTCAAGAAGCCGCGCCCGGCGCGTCCCGAACTGGTTGTCCTTTGTGATGTTTCGGGATCGGTGGCGGGTTTCAGCCACTTCACCCTGCTGCTGGTGCACGCGCTGCGCCAACAGTTCTCCCGCGTTCGCGTCTTCGCTTTCATCGACACCACCGACGAGGTGACCCACATGTTCGGGCCCGAAGCGGACCTTGCGGTGGCGATCCAGCGGATCACCCGCGAGGCCGGGGTGTATGCCCGTGACGGCCATTCCGACTACGGCAATGCGTTCGTCTCGTTCGTACAGGCTTTCCCGAACGTATTGTCGCCGCGCAGTTCTCTGTTGGTTCTGGGTGACGGTCGCACCAACTACCGCAACCCGGCCACCGACGTGCTCGAAGACATGGTGACCGCGGCGCGGCATGCGCACTGGCTCAATCCCGAACCCAGGCACCTGTGGGGAAGCGGTGACTCCGCAGTGCCACGCTACGAAGAAGTGATCACGATGCACGAGTGCCGCTCGGCCAAGCAGTTGGCCGCGGTGATCGATCAGTTGTTGCCGGTGTAGGCGGTCACGGCCCGGATTCACGTGGGCGCGCCTGCCGCGTCCTTCCGCATCACCACCAGGTCAAGTAGGAAGCCGGGGCCGTAGGGAACTTGCGCGGTTGCGATCACCTGGTAGCCCAGCACGCGGCGCATCGCGGCCGCCACCGGCGTGCACATCGTTTCGAAGCGGCGGAACCCGGACAGCCTGGCAGCGGTTTCGGTGGTGCGTGCCAGTAGCGTTGCGATGCCTCGTCGACTCCAGCCAGGGTCAATATAGGTCGAGCGCATCACCGCCGTGCCGCTGGATTCCGCTTTTCGTCCGACGATTGAGTCCACCTGCCCGCTCGTGCTCCAGCCACTACCCCCGACCACTACGCCGTCGATTTCACCCACGTAATACGTGCCCGCTGCCACCAGATCGACGTCCAGCTCATAGATCTTCGCGTCATTGGCGGCACGGACCTGCTCGACGGTGAAATAGGGGGACAGCAGCATGTTCACCGCCAGGGCGGCAATCTCATTCACGCGTGGCAGGTCATCGGCCGTCGCCGTGCGAATGGACAACTGGCGAACCAACGGTTGATCGGTTCCCGGCATTGGCCATTCACCTCCTCGTGCTGCCGACTGCACCAGCTCATCGTCGCGCAGTTCGGGTCTTGCGCTGATGCGAAAAGCGCATAGCGACATACCAGAACGGTCATCGTCAGTCTGCGCCCGGTCGGATTCGATAGTTTTGGCTGAGTCGGGTCGCGACATGACGGCAACCGAAGTCGGTCTGGCGGTCAGCCGCAAAGAGAGAGGTACGGGTAACGATGTCCGTTTATTTCGTTGTGAACGCTGCGATCACCAATCCTGGATTGTTAGCGGAGTACATGGCTGAGGTGGCGCCAGTGCTCTCCCAAATCCCCTGCAAGGTCCTGGTTGTCGACGACGACTCTGAGGTGATCGAAGGTCAGCCGGCCGGTGCCAGGACAGTGATACTGGAATTTCCGTCGCGTCAGGAATTCAACGAGTTCTACAACTCACCGCAATACGAGCCACTGCTGGGGAAACGACTAGCCGCCACTGAAGGATTCGCGCTTTTGGTTTCCGGTTTGTCCGCTGACAGCAGCGGACCGGCCCCCACCACATGAGAAACCACCTGGTTCGATTGTCCGGAACGCGTCGGGGAGCACGCGCGTGCTCAGCGTCGCTTCTGAAACACCAACCAGCGCATCTCGATTGGGCTCATCTCCCGCTCGACGGGGAACACGTCCAAGCCGCTGACCCAATTGGCGTACCAGCTGGTGGGCGGCCAAGCGCCGTCGGGCAGGTTCGCACGCTCGTAGTCGTACACCGAATCGTCGGCAACCAACTCGAGAGGCAATCCGGCGACCGCAGCCGACAGCTCATGCCTGGTGAAAATGCTGGTATACGCCTGCTGCCCGAATTCGCGCGCCGCCTGGTCCGGCACGTAGCCGCCCGAGGCGAGAAACGCGTTGAACACCAGGCGCGCACCCGGGGCCAGGCAGTGCGCCGCCAGTTCGAACAACGCACGCAGTTGTTGGGTGCTACGGAAGTCCGACACCACCTCTGACAGTGCGATCAGCGCGTAGTCCTGCCGCAGATCGTCTCGGGTGGCGAACACGTCCCGCACGATGACGCGCACGTCCAGTGACTCGCGCTCGGCGTCGGCACGAATCATGTCGGCGAACTTCGGGGTCATCTCGACCACGTCGACCGGATGACCGCGGCGCGCCAGGGCCAGCGCGTTGCGGCCGGTACCGGCGCCGATCTCGAGAACCCGGTGGGTGCCCGGTTCGGCGGCGTCGTTGGCCAGCGCCCACACTCGAGCGTCGGGCTCGGTCCCGAACAGCGGCGGCTCGCGGGTGCTGATCCAGTCCTCGTAGGCCGCCTCGACCGTCCACCAGCGCGGCTCGACCTGGTAGTGCAAGGTGGGGCCGATGGGAGCGTTGTAGGAGATGACGATCGAGGACCGCGGGGAAGCCGCGTAAGCCTCGCCCAGCTGACCCTCGAGCACCATGCGAACGTGGGCAAGTTCCTCGTCGGAGAACGTGCGCCCGACGGTGGCGAAAAGGTTTGCGCACATCGACACGTACTCGTCGATCATGCTCGGTACGGCGGGCAGCGTGACCTCGCCGGAGACCACCGAGCGGGTGAACAAGCGCCGGGTCATCGCCTCTTTGAGTGATTGCTGCGGGCCCAGTGACCCGAGCGGCACGTCAGTCACAGACTTCTTCTACCCGACCGAGCCCGCTGATGCTGGGAAACGAAGCGTAAACACATGCTCAAGTAAGCTGGCAAACCGTGCAAAAGCCACTGCGCAGGCTCGGTGTGATGGGTGGGACCTTCGACCCCATCCATTACGGGCACTTGGTTGCCGCCAGCGAGGTGGCCGACCTTTTCGACCTCGACGAGGTCGTCTTTGTACCCAGCGGACAGCCCTGGCAGAAGGAGCGCCACGTCTCCGCGGCCGAGGACAGGTATCTGATGACGGTGATCGCCACCGCCTCCAATCCCCGCTTCTCGGTGAGCCGGGTCGACATCGATCGCGGCGGTCCCACCTATACCAAGGACACATTGCGGGACTTGCACACCCTCAACCCCGACGCCGAGCTGTACTTCATCACCGGTGCCGACGCGCTGGCCACCATCCTGACCTGGCAGGGCTGGGAGGAGGTGTTCGATCTGGCGCGATTCATCGGTGTGAGCCGGCCTGGCTACGAACTGCGCCGCGAACACGTCACCGGGGTCCTGGTTGATCTACCCGAGAACGCGCTGACTTTGGTCGAGATCCCGGCTTTGGCGATCTCGTCCACCGACTGCCGCCGCCGCGCCGAGCAGCAGCGACCACTGTGGTACCTGATGCCCGACGGCGTGGTGCAGTACGTCTCCAAGCGCCGGCTGTACTGCCAGCGTCCGGACGAACACGCTCACCCCACCCAATCCCTACCCGCCGGGAACAACGCATGACCGCCAATCAAGAAGCCATCGACATGGCCCGGATCGCCGCCGCGGCCGCCTCGGCCAAACTGGCCAACGACGTCGTCGTCATCGACGTCTCGGGCCAGCTGGTCATCACCGATTGCTTCGTCATCGCCTCGGCGTCCAACGAGCGGCAGGTCAACGCCATTGTCGACGAGGTGGAAGAGAAGATGCGGCAGGCCGGTCACAAACCGGCACGGCGGGAGGGCGCCCGCGAGGGCCGCTGGACTCTGCTGGACTACCGCGACATCGTGGTGCACATCCAGCACCAGGATGACCGCAACTTCTACGCCCTGGACCGGCTGTGGAGCGACTGCCCGGTCATCGAGGTCGACTTGGGCCCACAACAGTCAGCGGGCGGCGAATGAAAATCCGCCGACTGGTGATGCTCCGGCACGGCCAAACCGGTTACAACCTCGGTAGCCGGATGCAGGGTCAGCTGGACACCGAACTCAGCGAGGTGGGCCGCGCGCAGGCGGTCGCCGCGGCAGAGGCACTCGGCAAGCAGCAACCGCTGCTGATCTTGTCCTCGGACCTGCGGCGCGCCTACGACACGGCGATCAAGCTCAGCGAGCGAACCGGCCTGCCGGTGCGGGCGGATGCGCGCCTCCGGGAAACCCACCTGGGCGACTGGCAGGGGCTGACGCACAACCAGGTCGACGCCGGGGCGCCCGGTGCTCGGGTGGCGTGGCGCGAAGATGCGACCTGGGCCCCGCACGGCGGAGAAAGCCGGGTGGACGTGGCCGCGCGCAGCGTGCCGGTGGTGGCCGAGTTGGTCGCCACCGAACCGGATTGGGGTGACGCCAGCGAGCCCGACCGACCGATCGTGCTGGTTGCCCACGGAGGCTTGATCGCCGCCTTGTCGGCGGCGCTGCTGAAGCTGCCGGTGGACAACTGGCCGGTTCTCGGTGGCCTGGGCAACGCCAGCTGGGTACAGCTCAGCGGCTATTCCGACGACTCCGATGCGCAATTCGACGACATCCGCTGGCGGTTGGACGTGTGGAACGCTTCGGCGCAGGTCTCCGACGATGTCCTCTGAGCTGCCCGCCGAGCAAGGGACCAAACCCGTACTGCTGATTTTCGCCGACTCCCTGGCCTATTACGGGCCCACCGGCGGGCTACCCGCCGATGACCCTCGCATCTGGCCCAATCTCGTTGCGACACAACTGGGTTGGGGCGTCGAACTGATCGGCCGCATCGGCTGGACCTGTCGAGATGTGTGGTGGGCGGCCACCCAGGATCCGCGGTCCTGGGCAGCGCTGCCCAAGGCGGGTGCCGTCGTCTTCGCGACCAGCGGTATGGACTCGCTGCCGTCGGTGCTGCCCACCGCGTTGCGCGAGCTCATCCGCTACGTCCGGCCGCCGTGGCTGCGGCGCTGGGTTCGTGAGGGTTATGGCTGGGTGCAGCCACGGCTGTCGCCGGTGGCCCGGTCCGCGCTGCCGCCACATCTGAGTGTGGAGTACCTCGAGCAAACCCGTGCCGCAATCGATTTCAACCGGCCCGGCATCCCGATGGTGGCTTCGCTGCCGTCGGTGCATATCGCCGAGACTTACGGCAAGGCACACCACGGGCGGGCCGGAACGGCGGCGGCCATCACCGACTGGGCGCAGCGCCACCATGTTCCGTTGGTGGATCTCAAAGCCGCTGTGGGCGAAGAGATTTTGAGTGGGCGTGGCAATCCCGACGGTATCCACTGGAACTTCGAAGCTCATCAGGCGGTGGCGGAGTTGATGCTCAAAGCTCTGGCCGAAGCAGGGGTGCCCAATCAGAAGCCGCGCGCCTAGTGACCGGCGACGATGCAGAGCGAAGCGATGAGGAGAAGTGGCGCTAATGACTTGCGCCGGCGACGATGCAGAGCGAAGCGATGAGGAGGAGTGGCGCCGATGACAGTCGTGGTGGTCACCGACACCTCCTCGCGCCTGCCGCCCGACCTGCGCGACCAGTGGAGCATCCGCGAGGTGCCGCTGCACATCCTGCTCGACGACGCTGACTTGCGCGACGGCGTGGACGACGTCCCCGACGACATCCACAAACGCAACGCTACGACCGCGGCGGCCACCCCGGCCGAACTGGCCAACGCCTACCAGCAGGCGTTGGCCGACAGCGGCGGTGACGGAGTGGTCGCGGTGCACATCTCCTCGGCGCTGTCGGGCACCTACGGTGCCGCCGAGCGGACCGCCGCCGATCTCGACCCCGCCATCCGTGTCATCGATTCCAAGTCCGCCGCGATGGGCGCCGGTTTCACCGTGCTGACCGCCGCGCGGGCGGCGGCCAACGGCGCCGATCTGGACACCGTCGCCAGCATCGCCGCGGCCGCGGTGCGGCGCAGCCACGCCATGATGGTCGTGCACCGCCTGGACAACCTGCGTCGCAGCGGCCGCATCGGTGGCGCGAAGGCGTGGTTGGGTACCGCGCTGGCGCTCAAGCCGGTGTTGCGCATCGATGACGGCAAGTTGGTTCTGGCGCAACGCGTCCGAACGTCCAAGCATGCGACGGCCGCCATGATCGACCGGGTGTGCGACATTGTCGGTGACAATGCTGCCGCGCTGGCTGTGCACCACGTCGCCAACCCGGACGGCGCCACGGAGGTCGCCGCCGAATTGGCGCAGCGGCTACCGGCGTGCGAGCCGGCGATCATCACCCCGATGGGGCCGGTGCTCGCGTTGCACGTCGGCGACGGGGCGGTCGCGGTCTGCCTGGCGCTACCCGAAACCTAAACCGGGACAGCGGCTTTGGCCGGGGCCTTACTCAACGGCCGGGCGTGGTCACCGCGCGGGTGCACCACCTGCGGCCACCAGAACCACCGACCCAGCAGCGTGGCGATCGAGGGCATCAACAGGGTGCGCACAATCAACGTGTCCAACAGCAGACCGATGCAGACGGTGGACCCGAACTGGCCCAACACCCGCAATTCACTGCCCAGCATCGCGGCCATGGTGAAGGCGAACACCAGACCGGCGGCCGTCACCACTCCACCGGTGCCCGCCATCGACCGGATGATCCCCGTCTTGAGCCCGTGATGGATCTCTTCCTTGAACCGGGAAACCAGCAACAGGTTGTAGTCAGACCCCACGGCCAACAGGATGATGACCGACAGCGCCGCCACAATCCAGTGGATCCTGATGCCGAACAGGTCCTGCCAGATGAGCACGGACAACCCGAACGAGGCGGCGATCGAGCTGGCCGCGGTGCCGACGATCACCAGCGCGGCCACCACACTGCGGGTCAGCAGCAGCATGATCATGAAGATCAGCGTCAGCGCCGAAACCACCGCGATCATGAGGTCATACTTCTCGCCGTCGGCCATATCTTTGAAGGTCGCGGCGGTGCCGCCGAGGTACACCCGCGCATCGGACAGCGAGGACTGCTTCAAAGCCTCCTGCGCTGCGGTCCGCTCCGACTCGACTCGCGAAATCCCTTCTGGCGTCATGGGATCGCCCTGATGGGTGATGAAGAACCGCGCCGACTTGCCGTCCGGTGACAGGAACATGCGCAGACCCGTCTGGAAGTCAGGGTTGTCGAACGCTTCTGGCGGCAGGTAGAAGAAATCGTCGTTCTTGGACGCATCAAAGCTCTGCCCCATCACGACCGCGGTATTGCTCATCGCCTCCATCTGATTGATCATCGCCGAGAAGGTGGCGTGCATCGTCAGCGTGAGACCCTTTGTGGTCTTCATCGTTTCGATCATCGGCGGGATCAGCACCAGCATCTCGTGGGTGGCCTGCGCCGTCCGGCCGATGTCAGCCGAAAGTTGATGGAATTTCTCGGCCAGCTGGTCGAACCCGTCCAAGGCGTCGAACAGGGATCGGATCGACCAGCAGATCGGGATGTCGTAGCAGTGCTTCTCCCAGTAGAAGTAACTACGGATGGGCCGCCAGAAGTCGTCGAAATCGGCGACGTGGTCGCGCAGGTTGTCGGTGATCTCCGAGGTTTCGGCGGTCGTTCGCGCGCTGTCGTCGGCGGCGTTGGCCAGACCCTGGGTGACCTGGTACATGCGTTGCATCGTCTCGATCATGAACTGCATCGAGTCAGCCATCTTGAGGATGTCGGACATGCGGTCCTTGAGGAAATCCATGTTCTGCATGGTCGTCTGGCTCTGAATGCTGTTTTGAAACGGTATGGAACTGTGCTGAATCGGGATGCCCAGCGGTCTGGTGATGTCTTGAATCATGGCGATCCCGACGGTGCGGATCTCGTTCTTCGCGACTTTGTCCAAGACCAGCATGTCGGCCGGGTTCCGCATGTCGTGGTCGGCCTCGACCATCAACATGTCCGGGTTCATCCGGGCCTGCGAGAAGTGCCGGTCCGCGGCGGCCTGCCCGACGTTGGACGGGGCCGAGGTCGGCAGGTAGTAGCGATCGTTGTAACTGGTCTTATAGCCCGGCAGGGCAACCATCCCGACCAGTACGACCGCAGCGCTGACGGCCAAAACCGCTGCGGGCCAACGCACCACCGCAGTGCCGACGCGACGCCAGAGCCGACCCCGTTTGGCGGCCCGCTTTGACTCGAACAGATGGAAGCGACTGCCCACGAACACCACCGCCGGGCCCAGCGTGAGTCCGGCGGCCACGACGACCAGCATGCCGATCGCAACCGGCGCGCCCATGGTGTTGAACCAGGGCAGCCGCGAGAAGCTCAGGCAATATGTGGCCCCGGCGATGGTCAGGCCCGACCCTAGAACCACCGGGGCCACGCCACGAAATGTGGTGTAGTAGGCGGTTTCTCGGTCTTCACCGGCTGCCAGTGCCTCCTGATAGCGGCCGACTAGGAAGATGCCGTAGTCCGTCCCGGCCGCGATGGCCAGCATGGTGAGGATGTTGGCGGCGAATGTGGTCAGCCCGAAGACGTTGTGGTAACCCAGGACTGCGACCACTCCGCGCGCGCACGCCAGCGCCACGAAGGTCATGAACAGCTGCACGATGGTGGTCACGATGGAGCGGTACACCAGCAGCAACATGATCGCGATGGCACCGAGGGTGAACAGCGTGATCTTGGCCAGGCTGGCGTTGCCGATCAAGTGCATGTCGTCGCTGAGCGCCGCGGGCCCGGTGACGTAAGCCTTCACCCCGGGCGGAGGCGGGTTGTGCTCGATCACCTTGCGGACGACGTCGACGGAATCGTTGGCCAGCGTCGTGCCCTGGTTGCCGGCGAGGTTGAGCATGACGTAAGCGCCCTTGGCGTCGGCACTCTGCGCTCCTGCGGCGGTCAGCCGGTCACCCCAGAAGTCCTGAATGTGCTGGATGTGCTTGGGATCTTGGCGCAGTTGCCGAATCAACTCGTCGTAGTAGCGGTGCGCGGGGTCACCGAGGGGCTGCTGACCCTCCAGCACGATCATCACGGTGCTGTTCGAGTCGAACTCGTGGAAGTTCTGACCCAGACGCATCATCGCCTTCATCGACGGCGCGTCCAACGGCGTCATCGGCGCCGAATGCTGCTCGCTGACGGTTTCCAGCGTCGGCACGATGACGTTGGTGAGGACGGTGATGAAGACCCAGACCAGAATGATCGGCACCGCCAAGATGCGGATCGTGTGGGGAATGACCGGGCGGTGGCCGCGCTCGGGTTTGGCGGGCCGCTGCGTGAGGATCGGGCCGGTGTCTGCGCTGTCTTCGTTATTCAGGTGGCTCTTGTGATTCAGCTCGCTCATGCAGATTTCACCAAGCAGAAGGTCTGGGCGTTTTCGCCGTCGGCTTGTTGATGTTCGCGGACGACACCGTCCACTGTGATGCGACAGCTGATTTGGCTGCTGTCACTTTGCGCCATGATGTTGGCGCTCACCGACGGCAACGTAGTCGAGATCGTCGTCGACCACGGCAGCGGCACGCTGTTGACCTGATGGGTGTTGGCGTTCTCGTCCCAGTAGTTGATGTTGGCGGTAGCGCCGGGCGGTCCGGACACCTCGTAGACGACAACCTTGGGATTGAACTGCACAATCTCGATTCCGGCGCCGGCGTTGGCGTTGAGGTCTTGGGATCCGAAGATCTTGTGCAACCTAGAGACAACGAGTCCTGAGACGGCGAGGACGACCACCAAGAGCAGGGGAATCCACCCCTTCTTCAGCACCCGCGCTATGGGAACCGACTGCATAGCCACCGCCTTCTGCCGCCTTCTTGGGCACCGAACAGGACCTGTAACGCCCCGCCGGGGAGCTTGCTTCCCACGCCAGCAAAAATTGACGCGAACGAAACCTTTGCTCGGCTAAGTATCGTAAACCTTAGTGCACGGCAGCGTTCCTCCGGGTGGCCCGGATGTGTCCAACGACATAGGTGTTATCGGCCCACCCGGCCGGTCACCGGCGGTAAGTCGGCCAGTGTGACGATGCCCGGTTCGGCGGCGACCACCGCCGGAACCGCGTTGGTGACCGGCATGGCGGTGTAGATCATGCCCAGTCCCATGAAGCCCGGTTCGGTCCAATCCTTGGGCGGCAGGCAATGCAAGACCGTGCGCATGTTGGGCAGCCCGAACACCTGAATCACGTGTCCGTGCTCCAGCGGCTTGGGTGGCACGACGTGGTTGCCCATGGTCCAGTTGAATCCGACCGAGACGACGTTGCGGTCACCTACCCAGCCGCGGTGATAGCCGTAGACACTGCCGACCGTGCCGGCCGGGATCTTCATGAACCCGAGGTCACTGTCCGCGGTGGCGGCGGTGAAGGTGACGTCAAAGGTCATCCGGTCCAGCTTCGCGCCGATCGCGTCGGCCATCATCGCCGCCGATTCGGCGAAGACTTCACTTTCCCTTCGCACGTTCTCGGCCAGACCCGGGGTGTCGGGGTCCTGCGAAAACCCCATCGCCGTCTGGGTCTCCGCTGATTCGTAGGTTGAGCAGTCCACCGATTCGGTGATGCGGATCTCGTCGACCCGCTCACAGGAGGCGCTGAGCACCATGCCGACCATGTTCGTCATTCCCGGATGTGCACCGCTGCCGAAGATGGTGGCACCGCCCCGCCGGCACGCGTCGACGATGCGCTCGCGGTCCTGCGGGCTCTGCTTGCCGCCGGTGATCCAGGCGGCGCTCGAGCAGACGTTGACCCCCGATTCCAGCAGCCGAACCAGCTCATCGATGTTGGGCCACAACGGGTTATAGCAACACGCGTCAGCCCCCAAGGCGAGCAGCGCGTCGATGTCGTTGGTGGCCAGTATCCCCGTCGGCTCCGGCCAGCCCGCCAACTCGGCGGCGTCCACGCCGACTTTCTCCGGTCCGTGGGCGTACACGCCGACCAGTTCCATGTCGTCTCGGCCGATGATCGCGTGCAGTGACCGCCGCCCGATGTTGCCGGTCGTCCACTGGATCACGCGTAACGGGCGGTGTGCGCCGGTCGTGGTCATCGGATCGCTCCTTTGCGGCGTGCGAATGGGCCCTCAGGCATCCAACCGAGTGAACTGGTCCTGGCGGTACATCTCGACACACGCGGCGCGCCGGATCTTGCCGCTGGTCGTGATGGGAATCGACCCTGGGGGTACCAAGACGAGCTCGCCGACGGTCAAGCCGTGCACATTGGAAATCGCGGACGTGACATCGCTTTTGACGCCGGTGAGCCAGTGCATCGTGGCCTCGTCGGAATCGCTTCGCTGCTTGAGCTCGATAACGGTGACCAATTGCTCGGTACTGTTCACCGGAACCGAGATCGCCGCGACCCGACCACGGGTGATCTGTTGGACGGTCGCCTCGATGTCTTCGGGATAGTGATTGCGCCCACGGATGATCAGCAGATCCTTGATGCGGCCGACAATGAACAGGTCGCCTTCGAAGATGAAACCCAGGTCGCCAGTTCGCAGCCACGGTGCGTCGGGCGTACCGGGCGAGGGGCCGACGAGCGCTGCGTCGAAGCACCGCTGCTCTTGGGGCTCTTTGCCCCAGTAGCCGTTGGCCACATTGGCGCCGTGTATCCAAATCTCACCGACCCGGCCGTGCGGGCACTCGCGGTGTGACTCCGAGTCGACGATCCGCAGCAAGGGTGATTGCGGCACTTTATATTTGACCAACTCGGCGCCGGTCCGGGCGGTACCTCGCTGCGCGCGGCCGATGGACAGCTCTTCGGTATCGAAGTGCACCGCGTTCGACTCGCTCCAGCTGCCCGCCGCCACGAAGACGGTTGCCTCGGCCAAGCCATAGGCCGGGCGCACCATATGGTCTTGGAAATTGAAGTGAGAAAACCGATCAACGAAGCGGCGCACGGTCCCCGGCTCGACGCGTTCGGCACCGCTGATGATGCCCAACACCTTCCCGAGGTCAAGCCCGGCAAGGTCGCCGTCGGTGGTCTTGCGGGCGGCGAGGTCGAACGCGAAGTTGGGCGCCGCCGAGAACGCATGAGGATTCTCGGCCAACATCCGGATCCATCTGGCCGGCTTCTCCAAGAACGCGATCGGAGTTGTCAGTTCGCCGCGCCAGCCGTTCAGGATCGGTGCGCAGACGCCCAACACCAACCCCATGTCATGGTGAAACGGCAACCAGGACACAGCGGTGCCATTTGGCGGAGCTATCACGTTGAAATCGGCGAACAAGCCACGCATCAACTGCTCGTGATTCGCCTGTAGGTTGCGGTGCGAGATCACCGACCCGGTCGGCAGTCTCGTGGAGCCCGAGCTGTACTGCAGGTAAGCGATGCTGGACAGGTCAGCGGCCCGACTGCTCGTTCCGCCATCACAGTCCAGATTCATGGAATCGATTTCGACGATCTTGGGAACGGCGTCCAGGCGTGCCTGGTCGACATATTCAGTGATGTCTTCGGCGACCGCGGATGTGGTGAGAACAACCGAGGGCGACGTATCGGCAAGGACCGCACTTACCCGCTCATGACTCGAGCCGCGGTGCGGCAAGGGGAGCGGGACGGCGATCAGCCCGGCTTGCATCGACCCGAGGAACGCCTCGATGTATTCGAGGGACTGGGGAGCCAGGATCACCGCCCGGTCCCCGGCCGATCCATGAGGACCCAGCTCGCGTGCCACGTTCAGGGTTCGGCGAGACAGTTGCGCCCACGTGCGACTCTCCCGGACACCGGCCGGATCGTGCTGGTAATCGGTAAAAGTGAACGCTGTGTCCGCGGGGCGCAAGGTGGCGCGTGCATGCAGCATCGAGAGGATGGATGACCGAGGCCCCTGATTCACCGGCGTCACATTACGTCCGTACCAACTCGCCGACTCCGTCGACTTGGGATCGTTTTCTCAGCCCGTGCCGTGGCTCAACACGGACATGGCACCGTTGAGGATTTGCGAGAACGGATCGGCTCCGCCGCCGAACGTCGCCTGGGTGGCGGGTGCGGTGACGGCCGCGGGGTCGAAGCCGCGCACCGGGTCCACTTGGATCGGAGCGGTCGCCGGATCGTCATTTCGCGAATAGCCCGCATTCACCCGCGGCAGCAATATCCCGTCAAGCTTGTTCAGGGTGTCCTCCGGGATCCCGATGTACGCCAATGGCATGACGAGCGGCAGGTGCCTTTCGGGGATCAGGTACGTCGTGGTCGTCGCACCCCTGGAGTTGACCGTTGCTCTGATGTTCTCCGGGGGCACCATGCTCGGATTGGTGAACGCCACCGCCGTGTGACCGGTGGCGAGACCCACCAGCGTGTTGGCGAGCGCGAACCAGTTGTCCGGGCGGTCGGGGAAGTCGGCGATCGAGTCGTACGCGGACACGAAGATCTTGGTGTCGTACTGGCTTTCGAACGGAGGTGGGATGCGGTAGTCGAGTGCGGGCACCACGTCGCCGACGCCGAACATGGCGGTGAGGAAACTCTGGCCGAAGGCGTGCCGGGCAACCGGGTCGCCGAAGGTCGCGAAACTCAACTGATCCGGCGGCGGTGCCGTGGGATCGTTCGCGAGCCGCGCCTGCTCCTCCTCGAGCACCAGCGAACCCTCGGACAGCCCGATCGCGGTACCGCGACCGCCCCTGCGGATCGCTGCGTCGAGGTTGCCCGCTCCCTCTTCGACCGACTCGCCGACGCTGGGGCCGTTGACCCCCAGGCCCGGGAAGGCTTCATCGATTCGGCCGATGCCCGGGAAAAGTCGTTCCAGTACGTGGCCCTGTACCTGCCCGGCGGGATAGCGGACGATTTCGCGGGTCAAGCCCGGGAACCATTCGGCGCCTTCCCGGCGGATGTACTCGTCATAGGGGATACCCAGCACGTGAGCGCCACCGAGGGCGTACGCCATCCCCTCGGTGGATGTACCGGGGGCCGGCGTCGGGCCGGCGGGCGTCTCATCGGCCGACGCTGTCCTGACGCCGAAACATCCTGTGACGCCGACGGTTACCAGCGCCGTAACTCCCGCGAGTAGTTTCTTCATCCCTACTCCTGACCCCTCGGCTTTGCTCGTAGTCTCACACAGATCACGCACGGGCGCTCAACCCCTCCCTACTCGGCGCGTTCGATCGCCGGGCTTCGCACGGACCTCCGGGCGCCCACCTGGGTCGGCCACCAGTTTGCTCTACCCAGCAGCGCCGCGATCGCGGGCACCGTGATGGTGCGGACCAGGAAGGTATCCAGCAAAATCCCAACACCGATCACGAACCCGCCTTGGACCACGGTGTTGATGCTGGAGAACAACAGACCACACATCGAGGCGACGAAGATCAGACCGGCGGCGGTGATCACACCGCCGGTCGAGCCCAGGGTGCGGATGATGCCGTAACGCATGCTGTGCGGTGACTCGTCCCGCATCCGCGAGACGAGCAGCATGTTGTAGTCGGCGCCCACCGCGACCAGCACCACGAACGCCAACGGCGGCACGCTCCAGTGCAATTGCTGGCCGAGTAGGTATTGGAATACCAAGACGCCGATACCCACTGCCGACAAAAACGAAATGACCACCGAGGCAACGAGATACAGCGGGGCGACGATTGCGCGAAGCAGCGCGATCAAGGTCAGCAAGACCACGAGGAGGGTTACCGCGATGATGAACCGGATGTCGTGGTTGTAGTAGTCGCGGGTGTCCTGCAAGCCGACGGTGAAGCCTGCCATCGATATCGTGGCGTCCGCCAATGCGGTGTTCGGTTGCGCTCCGCGCGCGGTCGCACTGATCGCGTTGATCTGATCCATGGCTTCGGTACCGAATGGATTGAGTTTGGTCTGCACCAAGTACCGCACCGAGTGGCCGTCCGGGGAGATGAATGCTTTGGCGGCCTTCTGGAACTCCTGTAGATGGAGCAGCTGAGGCGGAATATTGAACCCGGCCATCGCCGGTTGTGCCGCGTCGCGTTTCAGCGACAACAGAAACGCCGCTGAATCACTGAGCCCGGCGCCGAGCTGTTTGACTTGGTCGACGAGTTGAGCCACGGCGTCGGCGATCTGCCGGCTGCCACCGGCGAATCGGTCTGCGCCCTGTTGCAGGGTGTTCAGGTTCGACTGCAGGCCGCCGGGTTTGTCCATTCCCATGGAATGCATCACCTTGGTGACGTTGGTCAGGGCGCCCCGCAGTCGGTCGATGGAAGCGTTCAGGGTTTGCCGGTCCGAAAAGGTCTGCATCTGCCGAACGAGATCGTCGATCGCGTCGAGGTCTCCTTGGTCGCGTGCCCCCATCAGTCGCTCGAACTGCCCGCGGGTGGCGCTGCAGGACGCGTCGATGTCACACACCGGGTTGCCCTGCAGCGCCGTCAGCACCGGGCCGATCCAGCCGAACATGTCTCGGACGGTGGAGAAGTTCCAGCCCATGGAGTTGCCGAGGGAGTTGACGTGGTCGACGAGCTTGGCTGCGGTGTCGACCTCCCTGACCAGCGTGTCACCACTGTGCTGGGCTTTCATCGACGAGAAGGCGTCGATGAGGCCCTGGATGCTGGTGGCCAGCATGCTGACTTGGCTGCGGACGGCGCCGAGGTTATCGGCCAGTGTGTCGGCGCCGTCGGTCAGCCGGTTGAGGTCATTGGTGTGGTCGTTGATCAGGTCGGAGCCGCTGGCCAGCAAGCTGCCGACAGCGCCTGCCTGATAGGTGGCTCGGAACTGTTCGGGCACGGTTCCGGTGGGCCGGGTGACGCCGGTGACGGCGGCGATGTTGGGCAGCTGGCTGACTCGGTCCGCCATCTGTTCCAAATCGGCGAGGGCCTGCGGGGTGCGCAGGTCATGCGGCGATTGGATGAGAATGTAGGACGGAATGGACTGGTTCACGGGGAAGTGGCGATCCAGCGTGGCATACCCCACCGAGCTGGGAGCAGAACTCTTCAGAGCCTTGCGGTCGTCATAGTTGTAGCGCACCAACCCGGCGCAGCTGGCCAGCACAACCAACACCAGCACGCTGGCCACCAGATGGGCCCGCGGCCTGCGCACAATTCGTATGCCCGACCGCCGCCAGAACCGGGCGGTCAGTTCGCGTCGCGGCTTGACCCAGCCGCGTGGCCCGGCGAGCACCAGGATTGCCGGTAGCAAGGTCAGCGCGGCCAGGAAGGCCACGCCGATCCCGATCGCCGACGACGCCCCGACCGTTTTGAACACGCCCATTCGGGCGAAGCTGATGAGCAGGAATGTGATTCCCACCGTGGTGGCCGATGCGGCGATCACTTTCCCGATGGACGTCATCGCCCGTCTGACCGCCTCGTCGCAATCCGCTCCCGACCTCAGGTAGTCGTGATAGCGGCTGATGAGGAAGACCGCGTAATCCGTGCCGGCGCCGGCCATGATGGCGCTCAGAAAAACGATGGACTGGTTGGAGACGCCGGTGCCGGTCAGTTGCGAGTAACTGGCCGCCAGCGCCTGCGCGATCACCAGTGACAAGCCGATCGTCAGCAACGGCAGCAACATGGTGATCGCGCTGCGGTAAACCAGCAGCAACACGATGAGCACCAGGACGGCGATGGCGAGTTCGATGGGCAGCCGATCATGATTGCCGGCGACGGTGAGGTCGGCGACCGTTGCTGCGGGGCCGGTGAGGTTTGCCGTCAAGGGTGTGCCAGCAACGGTGCGTGCGACGGTGTCACCGATCGTCTTGAAGGCCGCATATGAGCGCGGCGTCCCCAACTCGCCCGCGACGCCCACCGGTAGCACCCACGACTTGTGATCCTTGCTGGTCAACACCGAACGCAGGGGTGGCGTGCTGATGAAATCCTGCAGCATGACCACGTTGCGGCTGTCCGCGCGCAGCGCGTCCACCACTTTGCGGTACGCGGCTTCGTCGTCGGGGCCGAGCCCCTTCTCGTCGGTCAGTACCACCAAGAGCAGGTCCTCGGTGCCCGATTCGTGAAACGCTTCGGTCATCTTTCGGGCGGTGACGCTCGACGGAGCGTCGCTGGGCAGTATCGCCAGCGGATGCTTCTGAGCCATCTCGTTCAGCGATGGGCAACTCAGTGGTAGCGCGATCGCGACCGCAACCCAAAGTCCGATGACTGCCCAGGGCCACCGCACCACAAAGTCGGTTAGCCGTCGCATATCGCCCTCACCCCCGCTTCGCGCAGTCGTGTGCGCTCGCCGGCGAGCTTCGCCGACGTCCTGTCAAACCGCGCAATGTCACTTACGAGCCCCGGAACAATCACGCGCTACGCAACGCGTCCCCAATGCCCGCTGGCGGCGACGCGCGCACATACCGACCTCATCGCTTCCATATAGCGGACAACGGATTTCTGGGCAATTGGATTGTCCGGAAACATGATCGCCATTGCCGTGCCCTCGGCGTACCGGAATACGTAGATGGTCAGCTGATACGAGTACCTGCCGTCAGAATAGATCCCGATGTTGTTCGCATAGCCCAAGTCGGCCGCAGCAAGAACGGCGTTCAGCGGAGCCGCGCCGCCATGCAGGAAGTTGAACACCGGAAAGTTCGGCTGCGGCCACCTCAGCCACGGCGCCAATTCCAAGACGCGGTAATACGGCACTTTGGCCATGTGCAGGCCCGAGTCGAATCCGGTTTGCGCTGCCCAAGCGGCATCGGCGAAAGAGGCCGCAGCTATCGGCACGGTGATCGGGAGTAAGCCGGTAAACCAGCCCTGGGTCATGAAGTTGTCCGACGCTCTGCGGGAGTCTCGGGGAGTGAGGCCGTAATACGTGAGAGCGCCAGTGAACTCGTGCTCTACCAAGGCGAAGCAGGCCGACAAGCCGCCGACGAAGCGGGCGCCGACCGATGTGCAGGCCGCCTCGAATCGCTCCGTCTCTTGAGCATTCATCAGGAGTTCGGAAACCATGTCGCTGCGACTGGACTCCAGCGGGTTGCCCAGTGGCAACGGAAATTCCGGGAAGCCGCCATTGTTGTTCTCGGCGAAGTCAATCCACGCGCGGACGTGAGGCGAATCCACCGTCAACGTCGATGTGTATTGGCGCTCGCGGGTGCAGAAATCCTCGAAGCTGCCGGCATCGGGAAGGGCCAGAGGTGCACCGCCTCCGCTCAACGCCGCGTACATCCCGTTGGCCTCGAGCATCGTGGTGCCGATCAGCGTCGCGTCACCGTGAACATGGTCCATTGCGGCGAAGAACGTGAAATGACTCTCGCTTTGCACTATCCCGAAGGTGAAGCAAGCCCACTCCAGCGGATTCGGGATCGCCACCACATGGGCACGAATCTCGTCAGCGGTCATCTTGCCGTGGTCGATCGCCGTGAATTCGATATCAGCGGGGTCTTCGATGCTGTGCCGGATGAACTGTCCATCACCGGTGTGTTCGAACCAGCTGCGGAACGTGTCATGCCGGCGCAGATAGGCGTTGACCGCGTGATCCATCGCAGAAACATCGCACGTGCCGGGCACTTCACAGGTCGCGATGATTTGCCGCGAGAAGTTCAGCCCCGCCGCGGTCCGTTCGTGATAGTTACGAAGATGTTGGCTCTGCATGTAGCTGACCGGCACGGGACTGACCGGTGCTTGGCGGGCCTTCTCCCGGGCCTGCGGCGTCGGGTGCCAGGAGATGACCGACCCCGGCATCGGCTTCCAGTCCCCGAGCGAGCCGATTGTGATCTGCCCGATTCGCAATACGATTTCTCCCCAATGTCCGTGGACGCTGCTCGGCGGCAGTCCCGGCCGCTGATAGCCACATCAACATATCCTCTGCGGCGAGCACCGTCGGCGGTATCCGAGGATACGGGCTCGCCCACCAGGTCACTGGCCCGGCGGGTGGTGTGCTGGCGAGCGGCCCGCCGTCGGACACCCGTTCCGGCGGCACTCGCACCGCAGCGTGCGCGCGCGGCCGCGCAAGGACGCATCTTGGGCGTCGCGGTGATTCGGCTGCGACAATGGGCCCGCACTGTGTAAATTCGCCACGACGGTTGCTGGAGGCGTCACGCCCGGAGCAAGTCCGCCAATCTGGTGCTGGACGCGTGCAATGCTGCGCGACCCAGGATGTGCTTCGGAGCAACGATGGCCCCCGCCCACTAGGGTCGGCGGGCACAAATCTTCCGAGCGGAATAGGGGAGGACAACCGCATGACATCCGTCGAAGACCCGATGGAGCCCACATCGGGTTTTGCGATAGTTGGCTACGCGGCGCGTTTCCCGGGAGCCGCAGACGCAGACGAGTTCTGGCAGGTGCTGCGAGAAGGCCGGGAAGCGATATCGGAGGTCCCCCCGGACCGGTGGGACGTCGACGAATTCTTCGACCCGGACCCCGATGCGCCCGGAAAGGTCGTGACGCGTCGGGCAGGTTTCGTCGACGACGTAACGGGTTTCGACGCGCCGTTTTTCGGGATGTCGGCGCGCGAGGTGCGGTTGATGGACCCGCAGCACCGGCTCCTGCTGGAGACGGCCTGGCGGGCGGTGGAGCATTCGGGCACCGCGCCAACGGCTTTGGCGAACACCAACACCGGTGTGTTCATCGGCTTGGCCACCCACGATTACCTGGGCATGGCATCCGACGAACTGACGTATCCCGAGATCGAGGCCTATATGGCGATCGGGACGTCCAATGCCGCGGCGGCGGGCCGGATCAGCTACCGGTTGGGACTGCAGGGCCCGGCGGTCGCGGTGGACACGGCGTGCAGTTCGTCGTTGGTGGCGATCCACCAGGCCTGCCAGGCGCTGCGCTTGGGCGAATGTGACCTCGCGCTCGCCGGCGGCGCTAACGTGCTGCTCACCCCGGCGACCATGATCACCTTCTCGCACGCGCACATGCTCGCCCCCGACGGCCGGTGCAAGACGTTCGACGCTGCCGCGGACGGCTACGTGCGGGGCGAGGGCTGCGGTGTGATTGTCGTCAAGCGGCTCGCGGACGCGATCCGAGACGGCGACCGCATCCGCGCCGTGATCCGGGGCAGCGCAATCAACCAGGACGGCGCCTCGGGCGGTCTGACGGTGCCCAATGGCGTTGCGCAGCAACGTGTTATTGCCGAGGCGCTCAAGCGCGCCGGCCTCGCACCCGGCGACATCGGGTACCTGGAGGCGCATGGGACCGGGACATCGCTGGGTGACCCGATCGAGGTGCAGGCCGCCGGCGCGGCGCTCGGTGCCGGCCGCGAGGCGAACCAGCCGCTGCTGATCGGCTCGGTGAAGACGAACATCGGCCATCTGGAAGCCGCCGCGGGCATCGCGGGCGTCATCAAAGTCATCCTTTCGCTCGAAAACCAGCTGCTGCCGCAGCACCTGCATTTCCGCAACCCGTCGCCGCACATTCCGTGGGACCGGCTTGCGGTGCAGGTCGTGCAGGAGGCCACCGAGTGGGAACGCAACGGTCGGCCGCGGATCGCGGGCGTCAGCTCGTTCGGATTCGCCGGGACCAATGCCCACGTCATCATCGAAGAAGCTCCGGTGGCGGATCCGGTCGCGGCGGCACCGGCTCCGGCCGTGCGGCCGGGCAATCGGCGGTTCAGCCTGCTGCCTTTGTCGGCGCGCACCCCCGCCGCGCTCGTGCAGGTCGCCGATCAGTACCGCACCTGGTTGAGCGCGCACCCGGAAGCCGCCTTGGCGGATGTGTGCCTCACCGCCGGAGCGGGACGGGCGCACTTCGAGCACCGGGCCGCGCTGGTGGTCGATTCCAGGGAATCCGCGAGTGAGTTGCTCGGTGCGCTCGCCGATGACCGGCCGGCCCCTGGCCTGGTGCGTGGTGTATCCGACGACGCGCCGAAGACGGCGTGGCTGTTCACCGGTCAAGGCAGCCAGTACCCGGGCATGGCCCGCGAGTTGTTCGACACCGAGCCCGTGTTCGCCGAGACGCTGACCCGCTGCGCCGCGGTGGTCGCCGACGTCCTGGAAAAGCCGCTGCTGGACGTGATCTTCGATGCGGACAGCCCGGGCAGCGAGGAGACGCTGCGCCAGACTTCCTACGCGCAGCCCGCCTTGTTCGCGGTGGAGATGGGCTTGGCCCGACTCTGGCAATCGTGGGGCTTCGAACCCGACGTGGTGCTGGGCCACAGCGTCGGCCAGTATGCAGCGGCGTGCGTCGCGGGGGTGTTGAGCCTTGAGGACGGCGCGCTGCTGATGGCCGAGCGCGGCCGCCTTTTCGGCAGTCTGCCCGCGGGCGGACGCATGGTCGCGGTCTTCGCCGGCGCCGAACGCGTCGAAAGTCTCACCGACGAGTATCCCAACCTGTCGGTTGCGGCGTACAACGGCGCCAACACCGTGCTATCGGGACCCGCGCACGATCTGGACCAGGCGGTGGCCCGGTTGGCGGCCGACGGCGTGCGTTGTGACTGGCTGGACACCAGTCACGCCTTCCACTCGGCGCTGCTGGACCCGATCCTCGACGAGTTCGAGGCCTACGCGAATCAGTTCAACTTCGGTGCGCCGCAACGAGTTCTGGTGTGCAACCGCACCGGTGCCGCGCTGGGCCGCAGTGTGAAGCTCGATGGCGCCTACTGGCGTCGCCACGCGCGCCAGCCGGTGGAATTCGCCAAAAGCGTGCGTACGCTGGCCGAACTGGGCTGCAAGGTGCTGCTGGAAATCGGCCCGCAGCCGGTGCTGACCGCTGCGGCGCTGCGGGCGTGGCCCGATCCGGCCACCGCACCCAAGGCCATCGCGTCACTGCGCCGCAACACCACCGACCACCGGCAGATCACCGAGGCCCTCGCCGATGCCTACGTCCTCGGCCACCTGCCCGATTTCGGCGCTGTCAGCGGGGCCGCGCACAAGCTCGACCTGCCCACCTATCCGTTCCAGCATCGCCAGTACTGGTACCGGGACAACCGCGTCAGCCCCAACCAGCAACAGAACGCGCCCGCGCGGTCCGAAGCCGTCCGCCTTCTGGAGGACGGCCGGATCGAAGAACTCGCGGCCCTGCTCGACGGCGCGGACGCCGACGAGCAGACCATGACTGTGCTGACCAAGCTTGCTGCACAACACAATCAGCAGCGCAAAACCGAAGCGATCGCGGACGCCCGCTACGAGATCCGTTGGGATTTGGCCAAGTTCGCAGGCCTCGGCGCGGGTGAACCCGGCGAGGCCTCAGCCTGGCTCCTCGTCGGCGATGACGCCGGTGCGGTGCAGCCACTGGTCGACACGCTCACCGCCCACGGCCACCGGCATCGGTTCCTCGGGTTGCCGATGTCGGACTCCGACGAGGAACAACTCACCGCGGCGCTGCGCGTCGCGGTGGCAGAGGAACCGTCGCTGCGGATCCTGCACGTCGCGGCGTTGGGCCCGGACAGCGCAGCGTCGATGCAGTCGTTGTTGCGGATGCAGCACCGGGTCCTGGGCGGAACGCGGCGGCTCTTCCGCGCCGCGGCCGCCGCCGAACTGCGCACAGCGATCTGGCTGGTGACGCGCGGCGCGCAGCGAGTCACCGAGGCTGACACCGTGTCGCCGGATCAGAGCTGCCTCTGGGGATTCGGGCGGGCCACCGCGCTGGAGTATCCGCACCTGTGGGGCGGGCTGGCGGATCTCAGTGAAGGCAGCGGCGACGAGTGGTCGGAATTGATCACCGAGGTCATGGCGCCGCGCGAGTCGGCCGCCCGGGAAGACCAGTTCGCGCTGCGCGAGCACGCGGTCTATGTCCCGCGGCTGGTGCGCCGGGCCGAGCAGCCGATCGCCACACCATTGCAACTGCGAAGCGACGCAACGTATCTGGTGACCGGAGGGCTGGGATCGGTCGGGCTCGAGATCGCCGGCTACCTGGCCGCACACGGCGCCGGCCATCTGGTGCTGACCAGCAGGCGCGCGCCCGGTGACGTCGCGCAACGGCGCATCGATGCCATCCGCACAGCCCACGGCTGTGAAGTCCACGTAATCACGGCCGACGTCGCAAATGCGCACGACGTCGCGCGCCTGTTCGCCACGGTCCAGGCCGAACTGCCGCCGATCGCCGGCATCGTTCATGCCGCGGGTGAGATCGGCACCACGCCCCTACGCACCCTCGAGGACACCGAGGTGGACCGGGTGTTCGCCGGGAAGGTCTGGGGTGCTTGGCATCTGACGGAGGCGGCGGCGGACCTGCAGCTGGACTTCTTCCTGAACACGTCTTCCATCGCTTCGGTGTGGGGCGGTTACGGTCAGACTGCCTATGGCGCTGCCAACGCCTTCCTCGACGGGCTGGCCTGGCGGCTGCGCGAGCAGGGCGTCACCGGGATCAGCGTCGATTTCGGTCCCTGGTCGGCGGGCATGGCCGACCAGGAGGCTCGCGCCCGCCTCGACCAGCGCGGGGTGCGGACCCTGTCCCCGGCCGATGCGCTGGCGGGTATGGCCGATCTGCTGGGGGCTGCTTTGGCGCACGGTGCGGCACAAGGTCCCGCGCAAGGCGTGGTGGCCCGCATCGACTGGGCTCGCTTCCTGCCGCTCTATCAGCAGGCGGGGCGGCGGGCGTTCCTGGCCGAAGTAGAGCGCGAGGTGCCCGAGGCGGCGCCGGCGCTCGGGACAACTCTGCCGTCCGGCAAGACCCAGCTGGTCGAGCAGCTCACCAAAGCTCCGGTGCAGCAACGCAAAAAGATCCTGGCGGATTTCCTGCGCCAGGCGGTGGCAGAGGTCACGCGGGTCGACACCGCGGAAATCCGGGCCGACGCCGGATTCTTCGATCTGGGCATGGATTCGCTGATGGCCATCGAATTGCGGCGCCGCATCGAGCAAGCGGTGGGCAAGGAGGTGCCGGCCACCCTGGCGATGGACCACCCGCGGCTCTCCGACGTGGTGGACTACCTGCTCGGCGACGTGCTGGGGCTCGGTGAGCAGGCGGCCGGTTCGGGAACCCAGCCGGCAACCGTGACGACTCGAACGGACGAACCGATCGCCATCATCGCGGTGGCGTGCCGTTTCCCCGGCGCGCCCAACCTCGAGGCATTCTGGGACGTGTTGTCCGAGGGTGTGGATGCGATCCGGGAGATCCCGGAGGACCGGTTCGACGTCGACGAGTTCTACGACCCCGATCCAGAAGCTCCGGGCAAGATCTACAGCCGCTTCGGCGGGTTCCTCGACGAGATCGACGGATTCGATCCGGAGTTCTTCGGTATCTCGCCGCGCGAGGCGATCTGGATCGATCCGCAGCAGCGATTGGTGCTCGAGACCGTCTGGGAAGGCCTGGAACGGGCCGGCTATTCCCCGGCGTCGTTGCGCGGCAGCCGAAGCGGCATCTTCGTGGGGGTCGGTGCCAACGAGTATTCGCACCTGCTGTCCGCCGGCTCGATCGAGAAAATCGAGCCGCACTTCATCACCGGCAACGCGCTGAACGCCATCTCGGGCCGGGTCGCCTTCGCGCTCGGGCTCGAGGGGCCGGCGGTCGCGGTCGACACGGCGTGCAGCTCGTCGTTGGTGGCGGTCCACCAGGCCACCCAGGCCCTGCATTCCGGTGACTGCGACTTGGCGCTGGCCGGCGGGGTCAACGTCCTGCTGAGCCCGGTGACCGTCATCGCCGCGTCGCGCGCCCGGATGCTGTCGCCGGTCGGGCGGTGCAAGACCTTCGACGCCTCCGCCGACGGGTACGTCCGCAGCGAAGGTTGCGGGTTCTTGGTGCTCAAGAGGCTCAGCGACGCGACGCGCGACGGTGACCGCGTGTGCGCGGTGATCCCGAGCACCGCGGTCAACCAGGACGGCGCCTCCAGCGGTTTGACCGTGCCCAACGGTGGTGCGCAGCAACGTCTTATCGGCGCGGCGCTGGCCCGCGCCGGCCTTGTCGGCGGCGACGTCGACTACCTCGAGGCGCACGGGACGGGCACCCCGCTGGGCGATCCGATCGAGGTGCAGGCAGCCGGGGCCATCTACGGTGCGGACCGCGACGCGGACCGGCCGCTGCTGATGGGATCGGTGAAGACCAACATCGGCCACCTCGAGTCGGCATCGGGTGTCGCCGGTCTCATCAAGGTCGTGTTGTCGCTGCAGCACGAAATGCTGCCGCCGAGCCTGCATTTCGACAACCCGTCGCCGCACATCCCCTGGGATTCGCTGCCGGTTCGAGTCGTCGACAAGGCCACTCCGTGGCAGACCAACGGAAAACTGCGACGCGCCGGCATCAGTTCGTTCGGGTTCACCGGCACGAACGCGCACGTGTTGATCGAGGAGGCGCCGGCACGAGCGGCGCACCCCGACGAATACTCGACGGGCGACCCCTCCCCGGATGCCGCCGCGGCACCGGAGTCCGACGTCCAGGACGAACCGGTCGGCGTGCTGCCGCTGTCCGCGCGGTCACCGCAGGCCCTGATGGCGTTGGCGGAGCGCTACGGGGAATGGTTGAACACCCACCCGAAAGTCGACATCGCCGATGTGTGTTTCACGGCCGGAACCGGCCGTTCGCATTTCGAGCATCGGGCCGCACTGGTCGTGGATTCGGTGCAAAGCGCCCGAGAGGCGCTGGCGGAATTGGCCGACAACCGGGTCAGACCGGGCGTGCTGCGTGGCGAGTGCACCGACCCGCCGACCACGGCGTGGTTTTTCACCGGGCAGGGCAGCCAGTATCCGGGGATGGCGCGCGAGCTGTTCGACGCTGAGCCGGTTTTCGCCGACACAGTGACCCGCTGCGCGGACGCGATCAACGGGATGCTGCCGCGTCCGTTGCTCGAGGTGCTGTTCGCCGCCGACCGCGAGGCCGGAGAACTGTTGCGCCACACGTCGTTTGCGCAACCGGCGTTGTTCGCCGTCGAGATGGGCCTGGCCCGGCTGTGGCAGTCGTGGGGTATCGAACCCGACGTGGTGCTGGGGCACAGCGTGGGCCAGTACGCCGCGGCGTGCGTGGCGGGGGTGTTCAGCATCGAGGACGGCGCACGGCTGATGGCCGAGCGCGGCCGGCTGTTCGGCAGCCTGCCCGAAGGCGGGCGGATGGTCGCGGTGTTCGCCGACCCCACCTACGTCGAGGAGGCCGCCAACGAGTGCCCGCGGGTGTCGGTCGCGGCCTACAACGGACCCAACACGGTGCTGTCCGGTCCCGGCGCGGACCTCGAGCAGATCGTCGCTGGGTGCGGCAATGACGGCATTCGCTGCACCTGGCTGGAAACCAGCCACGCTTTCCACTCCGAGTTACTGGAGCCGGTGCTGGACGAATTCGAGTCGTACGCGGCGCGGATGCAGTTCGCTATGCCGACATTGCCGCTGGTGTGCAACCGCACGGGCGCCGTACTCACCGCGGAGACCCCGCTGGACGCGCAATATTGGCGGCGTCATTCCCGTCAGCCGGTGCAGTTCTCCGAAAGCGTGCGCACGGTCGCGGCCCTGGGTTGCTCGGTGTTGATGGAGATCGGTCCACAACCAGTTCTGACCGGGGCCGCGGTGCAAGTCTGGCCCGAACATCTGGCCTCACCGCGTGCCATCGTCTCGTTGCGCAAAGGCATTGCCGACCGGCGTCAGGTCGCCGAGGCGCTGGCCGGGGCCTATGTCAGCGGCCATCGACCCAAATTCGCCGCCTTGCACGGCCAACCCCGCCGCAAGCTCGAACTGCCCACCTATCCGTTTCAGCGGCGCCGCTTCTGGCCCAAGATGTCCGGTGTCGCGGGTGTCGACGGACAGGGTGCCGCCGTTTCCGGAATTCTCGGTGGCGCCAAGGATCTCGCTTCTGGTGACTCGGTCTACACCAGTCGGCTCTCGGTCAAGACGCAGCCGTGGCTTTCCGATCACGTCATCTATGGCACCGTTGTCGTTCCCGGGGCGACATATGCGGCGATGGCCCTGGCGGCCGTCGGCCCGCCGGGGCGGGTCCAAGACGTCTTCTTCTATGAGCCGATCATTCTGCCGGAGAGAGCTTCTCGTGAGGTGCAGTTGACCCTGCATCCGCTGGACGACGGCGGTTGGAGTTTCCGGGTGCACAGCCGCCCATACGGCGTCCGGGACGCCGATTGGTCGTTGAACGCCGACGGCACCGTTATCGCCGGCGTCGAGGACGAGCCGGCCGCGGAACCAGGGGACCCCATCGACGCGGTTATCGAGCGGATGAACCGCATGCGTCCGCAGCAGCTGTTCGAGACTTTCGCCGACATGGAGCTCTCCTGGGGTCCCAACTGGTCGGGTTCGTTGAAGTCGCTGTGGCTCGGCGAGGGCGAGGCGGTAGGGGATATCACCGTCGGCGACGAACTGGCCGAACATCTCGGAACCGAACCGATGCATCCGGTGCTGCTCGACCTGTGCACCGGCGTCGCGTTCCCGGCGTTCCCGGCGCTGCTCGCGGCCGAACAGGGGGTGAGCGATCTGTTCCTGCCGCTGCGGTACGGGCGGGTCGAGTTGCAGGAGAAGATGCCGCGACGGTTCTATTGCCGCGCGCGGTGGCATGCCAACGCTCTGGACAACGAAACCCAGGTCTTCGACTTGGATTTCGTGGATCGGGACGGCCGCCGCCTGGGTGGTATCCGCGAGTTCACGGTCAAACGCGCGCCGCGGGAAGCGTTGCTGCGGGGACTCGGCGGCGACGCCACCCGGCTGCTGTACACCCTCGGCTGGCACGAGGTGCCGCTGCCGACAGCCGATGACGATGCCGGAAACGCGACGGGAACCTTGCTGATCGCCGGCTTCGACGAACTGGCGGCCAACGTGCCCGGCTGCGTCTCTATAGATCGGGCGTCGCTCTCGACGGAGTCGGAGCCCCTGGGACGGCTGCTGGCCCAAGCGCACGAACGCGGGATGCCGTTCTCCGGCATCGTCTGGCGCAGCGCGGGACCGACGGCAGCAGAAACGAGCGCTGAGTCCGCAGCGCGGCTAGAGGATGAAATCGCCCAGCTGCTCAGCGCCGTCCACACTCTGCAGGCCGACGGGTCGTCGCGGCTTCCCGGCGGTTTATGGATCGTCACCGAACGGGCCGTTGCCACCGAATCGGGCGAATCGGTCGACCCGGTGCAGGCGGCGTTGTGGGGACTGGGGCGCACCATCGTCAACGAGGAACCGGGCCTGCGCTGCCGGCTGGTCGATTACGACGGGTCGGGGGAGGCCGTGCACTCGTTGGCCGCACTTCTGCGCGCTCCGCTGAACGAACCGGAACTCGCAGTGCGCCAAGGGAAGTTCCTGGCATCCCGGCTGCTGCAATGGTCGCGCAGCGGTCATCTCGCGGTACCGCGGGCAGCCGATTATGTGCTCGCGCCCACCGAACGCGGCGCGATAGACAACCTACGGCTGACCGAGGCCGAAGTGCCGCCGCCGGGCGAGGGTTACGTGCAGGTGCGGGTGGAGGCCGCCGGGTTGAACTTCCGGGACGTGCTTAACGTGCTGGGGCTTTACCCGGGTGATCCGGGCCCGATCGGCGGTGACTTCGCCGGCGTCGTCACCCAACTGGGCGAGGGCGTCTCCGGACTCGAGATTGGCCAGCGCGTCTATGGCTTCATGCAGGGCGCGTTCTCCAGCAGGTTCAATGTGCCGGCCCATTTGCTGGGGCCGATACCCGACGGGGTGAGCGCGGTGGACGCGGCCACGATCCCCGCGGCGGCGCTCACCGCCCGGCTGGCGTTCGACTGGGCACAGCTGAAGCCCGGCGACCGGGTGCTCATCCACGCCGCCAGCGGCGGCGTCGGATTGGCCGCCATCCAGATGGCGCAACAGCACGGTGCCACGGTCTTCGCCACCGCCAGCACGTACAAACGTGCGACGCTGCGCAAGCTGGGCGTGCAATACGTCTACGACTCGCGCAGCACCGATTTCGCCGACCAGATCCTGGCCGACACCGACGGTGCGGGCGTCGACGTCGTGCTCAACAGCCTGACCAATGAGGGGTTCGTCGAAGCGACAGTGCGGGCCACCGCCCAGCACGGCCGTTTCGCCGAAATCGCCAAGCGCGACATCTGGACACCCGAACAGATGGCTGCCGCCCGTCCCGATATCGCCTACGAGATCGTTGCGCTGGACGTGACCACCCTGCAGGAGCCCGAACGGATCCGTGCGCTGCTGGGTGAAGTGTCGGAGGGGTTGGCCACTGGCGAGTGGGCGCCGCTGCCCGCCGAGATCTATCCGCTGACCGAGGCAAAGACCGCATTTCGCCGGATGCAGCAAGCACGGCACATCGGCAAAATCGTGCTGCGGATGCCGAACCCGCTACAGCCACGCGGTGATCGGAGCTATCTCATCACCGGTGGACTGGGTGCGATCGGCCTGCACACGGCGGCCTATCTGGCCCAACTCGGTGCCGGTGACATCGTATTGACCAGCCGGCGCGCGCCCGATGCGGACGCACAACGAGCAATCGACGACATCACCGAGCGCTACCGGTGCCGCATCCACACCTTCCCGGCCGATGTCGGTGACGAGTCCGAGGTCGCGACCCTGCTGGAGCGGATCCGCGCAGAGTTGCCGCCGCTTGCCGGGGTGGCCCATCTGGCTGGCGTGCTCGACGACGCGCTGCTGTCGCAGCAGAACGTGGAGCGCTTCCGAAACACGTTGGCGCCCAAGGCGTTCGGCGCTTGCTACCTGGACCGGTTGACCAAGGACGACAACCTCGACTTCTTCATCGTGTCGTCCTCGGTGTCCAGCTTGCTCGGTTCACCCGGCCAGGCCAACTACTCGACTGCCAATGCACTGCTCGACGGGCTGGTCGCCGCACGACAGGCGCGGGGCGTGCCCGCGACAGGCGTGAACTTCGGGCCCTGGGCCAAGGGCGGCATGGCGTCATCGGAGGCCGCACGCGCCAATATCGGTGCCCAAGGCCTGATTCCGCTGGAGCCATCGGCTGCGCTGAGCGCGCTCGCCGAGGTGGTCGCCAACGGAACCGCGCAGGCGACCGTGATCAAAGCCAACTGGCAGCGTGCCGCGAAGGTACTGGGCAGTTCTCGTCCACCGATACTGGACCTGGTGTTGCCCAGCGCCGTCACCGAGACAGCCGGTGACAGTGAGTTGCTTCGGCAACTGCAGGAGATTCCGGTGGCGCAGCGCGCCAGTCTCATCACCGAATTCCTGCAGCGTGAAGTGCAGGGCTTCCTGCGGCTGGCGCAACCGCCCGCGGCGACGAGCCGTTTCCTGGACCTGGGCACGGATTCACTGATGGCGGTCGAACTGCGTAACCGGTTGCACAGCCAGTTCGGTGGCGCGTTCACGCTCAATGCGACCGCGGTGTTCGACTATCCAACGATCGGCGGCCTCGCTGAGTACCTGGCCAGTCAGCTTCCCGACGCCGACGCAGCGCCGTCGGACAGGGTGGAGAGGTCCTCGGACGGGGCGGAATCCGGCGGTGCGCCCGAGGACCCGGAACCAGCGCCGGCGGTGGATTCAGTCGCTGATGTCGAACGCGGCGATGACCTTGGTGGGGCGTAGGCGAACCACGACTTCTTCGGGCACGGCGTTGCGGCGGCCGAACTCCTCGGCACGGTCGGCGCCCATGTACCGCCCACCGGTTCGAGTGGCGATGTCGAGAACGTCCTGCTGATCATCGGTCACGTTCGCCACCCCCTGTACCTGTACGAACGAGTACGGCGGATGGGGGTCGTCGACGCAGATGACGATGCGCGGATCCCGTTGAATGGCACGGCCTTTGGACGTGTCACGCCCGGTGGTGAAGACCAGCTCGCCGTTGTCGACGACGAACCACACCGGCGTGACCAGTGGACGGCCATCGGATGCGACGAACCCCAGCATGCCGGTGCGGGTGCCCTCGGACAGGAACGCGACAACTCGGTCCGACAGCTCGGCCATGGCTAGAGCCTGGCCAGGTCGTGATCGTCGATGTGCTCGCTGAGGAACCGGAGGTGGTCTTCGGTCGAACCAAGCGTGTGCTCGATCGCGGTCAACCGGGCGGTGTAGTGACCGACCGGATACTCCGCGGTCATGCCGATGCCACCGTGCAGCTGAATCGCTTCTTGCCCGATATGCCGGCCCGAGCGGCCGATCTGCAGCTTGGCCCGTGATGCGATCACCGGGTCGAGGTTGCCGTCGGCGATCGACATCGCGGCGTAGAAGTTCATGCTGCGCGCCAACTCCAGCGACACATACATGTCGGCGGCGCGCTGCGTCAGCGTCTGGAACTTGTTGAGCGTGACGCCGAACTGCTTGCGCGTCTTGAGGTAGTCGGTGGTCAGGCGCAGCGCTTCTTCCATCGCACCGACCGCTTCCGAACACAACGCCGACTGAATCCTGATGACCGCGTTGCGGATTGCCGGTGAAGCGTCGACCGCTTCACCCAGAGGTTCGGCCGGTGTCTGATCGAAGTCGATCTGAGCGCCGCGCTGCCCATCGAAGGTCCGGTAGGGGTGGCGGGTGAGGGCACCTGCTTCGGCATCGACCAGGAACAAGCCGGTGCCGCCGTCGGGCAACGCCGCGGTGACCACCAGCGTTTGGGCGCTGTCCCCGGCGAGCACCGGGTTCTTGCGGCCGCTCAACGCCCACGAATCACCTTGCTGCACAGCATTGGTGGTGACATCGGTGCCCAGCGTACGGTTGCCCGGCTCCAGGTGGGCGAACGCAAGCAAACGTTGGCCTGCGGCGACCTCGTCCAGCAACTGCACCTGGGCTTCGTTGCCTTGTTCAGCGATCACTGCGCCGGGTGCCAACGCGCCGTGCAGGATCGGCTCTGGCGCCAACCGTCGGCCGACCTCGTTCAGGACCACCATGATCTCGAGTTGGCCGGCTTCCTCCGGCTCGAACCCAAGCCCCAGGATGCCGGTGTCGGCGAGCTGGCTCCACACCTCGCGGTTCCAACCCAATTCGGTGTCGATGATCTTGTTGCGGCTCTCCGCGTCATAACTGCGGGACAGCAGGTCGCGGGTGGTGTCACGGAGCAGCGCCTGCTCTTCGCTCAACTGAAAGTCCATGACTGCCTCACAATCCCAGGATCGTCGACGCGATGATGTTGCGTTGCACTTCGTTACTGCCGCCGTAGATCGACGTCTTGCGGTAGTTGAGGTAATGCGGGGCGCTGGTCTGCGCCCACTCCGGCGTGGCGATCTGGTCACCGTCGACCGGCAGCGCTTCGGGACCGGCGACCTCGACCAGCAGCTCGGTGGCGATCTGTTGCAGTTGGCTGCCACGGAGCTTGAGCACGGACGAGGCCGGGTTCGGCTTTCCGCCCGAGGAGCTGGTCGCCACCCGCGACTGAGTGAGTTCCAGTGCCAGCACCTCGTTTTCGGCTTCGGCCAGGCGCGCCGCGAAAAGCGGGTCACTGAGCAGCCCGGTTTCGGCGGCGTGCCGCTTGACCTCGGCCAGGCGCACCTTGGTGCGGCCCACCCCGGCGATGCCGGTGCGCTCGTTGCCGAGCAGGAACTTGGCGTAGGTCCAGCCCTGATTCTCCTGTCCCACAAGCTGGTCCGCGGGCACTCGAACGTCTTCGAAGAACACCTCGTTGACCTCGACGCCGCCGTCGATCAGCTTGATCGGGCGCATCGTGATGCCCGGTGTGTCCAGGTCGATGAGCAGAAACGAGATTCCGGCCTGGCGCTTGGGTGCCTGCGGGTCGGTGCGCACCAGGCAGAAGATCCAGTCGGCGTATTGGCCCAGCGTCGTCCAGGTCTTCTGACCGTTGACGACGTAGCTTTCGCCGTCCCGCACCGCGGTGGTCCGCAACGAGGCGAGGTCCGAGCCGGCTTCGGGCTCGGAGAAACCTTGACACCACCAGATGTCGATGTTGGCCGTCGGAGGCAGAAAGCGCTCCTTGATCTCTTGCGAGCCGAACTCGGCGATCACCGGGCCCACCATCTTGGTGTTGAAGTTCAACGGCTCAGGCACGCATGCCAATTGCATCTCGTCGGCCCACAGCTGGTGCTGAACCAGGGTCCAGTCCTTGCCGCCCCACTCGACGGGCCAGTTGGGTACCGCCAGCCCGTGTTCGTTGAGGATCCGGTGGTTGGTGACGATTTGGTCCTTGGTGAGCGACCCGCCCTCCCGCACCCGCTCCCGGATGTCGTCCGGGATCTTGGTGCTGTAGAAGGTGCGAAGCTCGTCGCGGAACGCGGCTTCGTCGGGTGTCAGCGCCAGCTTCATCGGCAGCCTCCTTATGTCGGGGTGACTGCCGGTGAGCGCCTCACCGCGGCGGGGCCGGCAGTCCTGCCTTGCACGTTAGGCGTCCAGCGGCGTCACGCGTCAACCGGGTCTCCGGCACGCGGGCGCGACCGGCGATAGGGGTTTCAGCGGCGGCGCCGGCGCCACCAGACGACGGCCACGATCACCAGCCCACCGGCCGCTACCGCCAGCAGCGGTTTGGCGGCCTGCGCCTTCTCGCGGGCGGTCTCGCGGGCACGGTCGACGACGTTGACCTTGTCCGACAGGGCCTGAACGGTTTCACCGAGCTGGTCCCGGGTGCGCTCGATATCGGCTTGGATGTCGTCGATGCTGGCGTCGGAGCCGACTTCGGGTCGCTGGTCTCCGCCGCTCGCGGGGGTGCGTTCAGCTCCGGTCATGACGGGCGTCTTTCACTTCTTGGATGTCCTTTTTGATGTTGGCAGCGGTCTGCGGTGCGGCCGGGGTCACTTCCTTGGCCTGGCGACGACTGATGAGTGCCGCCGCACCGGCCACGGCGAACAACGCCGCACCGACGATCAACGCCGCGGCCCAGACCGGCAGCACCAGCGCGAGCGCAGCGATCGCTGCGGCTATCACGCTGGCCAGTCCGAAGAACGCGAGCAGTCCGGCCGCGCCGAACAGCCCCGCGCCCGCGCCCGCGTGCTTGGCGGACTGCTGAAGTTCCTTCTGCGCCAAGCGCATTTCGTCACGGATGAGCCGCGAGGTTTGCGACGAAAGCTGCGCCATCAGCTCGCCGATCGAGGCGTCCGACGTTCGGTTGGCTTCCAGGCTCATGGCACCCTCCAATCCTGTCTAATTGCCGGCCGGCACCGACATCACCCGGTTGGCCGCCGCTTTCACCGAGTCCGGCAGGAACCGGTTGCTGATCCCCATCACCTTGGTCATCACCGATTCGGCGACGACTTTGCGGTCACCGTTCATCAGCGCCTCGAAGCCCTGCTTGGCGACCGCGGTGGGATCGTCCTTGTGCTTCATCCGTCCCATCCGCGAGTTCGCCATGCCGGCGCGCCGGAAGAAGTTGGTCTCGGTCGGGCCGGGCATCAGTGCGGTGACCGTGACGCTGGTGTGCCGCAGTTCGTCGTGCAACGCCTGGGCAAGCGACTGCACGAAGGATTTCGACGCGGCATACACGGATTGGTGCGAACCGGGCATCGTCGACGCGATCGACGACGTGAAAAGCAGCTTGCCGCTGTTGCGTCGCACCATGTCCGGCAACACCAGCTTGGCCAGATGCACGGTGGACCGGACGTTGAGGTCGACGATGGACAAGTCGGCGTCCAGGTCGCTGTCCACGAAGGCACCGCCGGTGCCCACGCCGGCGTTGAGCGCCACAGCGTCCAGCTCCTGCCCGGATTCGGTGGCTTGCCGATAAAGGTCTTCGACGCCCTTGGCGGTGCGCAGGTCGACGCGCACCGGCCGGACCTTGACACCGGTCGATTTCAGCGACTCGGCCGCCTCCTGGATGCCGTCGTCCTCGGCGGCGATCACCAAGTCATACCCGTGCGAGGCGAATTGTTTGGCGAGCTCGAAGCCGATTCCGCTGGAGGCGCCAGTAATCAAAGCCAAACTCATGGCGACGGGGCTACCCGCACGATCGGTCATCAAACCTATTGGCGGCCGGCCGGCCGGGTTATCCACACCCCGTCGTTGCTGCACAGGCGACCACCCCCGATCGGTCGGCTGGGGCGGATATGACGGTCACCGAACCTACGGTCGGCACATGCGAACAGAACTTCCCGGCGAGCGACTGCATCGCCGGCTCAGCGCCGATCCGGCAACCGGCACGGCTGCGGAATCCGCCGCCGGCGAGGATGACGACGACGCCGAGGACGACCCGAATTCGCTGCTGCCGCGGTGGCTTCCCGACACGGCCGGCCCGCAAGGCTGGGCGGCGCGGCTGCGGGCCGACCCCGGCCGGGCCGGCGCCATCGCGCTGGCGGTCATCGCCGCGCTGGCGGTGCTGATCACCGTCTTCACCTTGCTGCGCAGTCATCCTGCTCCGGTGATGTCAGCGAAACTGCCTGCGGTAGAGCCGGTTTCGTCGATAAGCGCCAGACCTTCAGCCAGCGGCGGTCCGGACCGGCCGGTCGTGGTCAGCGTCGTCGGTCTGGTGCACAAACCCGGTTTGGTCACCCTGGCGCCCGGCGCCCGGATCGCCGATGCGCTGCAGGCGGCCGGCGGAGCCACCGACGGTGCCGACACCATCGGCTTGAACATGGCTCGCCAGCTCGGCGACGGGGAGCAGATCGTGGTTGGGCTGGCCCCGGTTTCGGGTCAGCCGCCCACCCTGGGCAGCTCGGTGAGCACCGGCGCCGCGGGTCCGGCACCGGCGTCTCCGGCGACATCGGGAACGTCGGGGAAGCCGAAACCGGGGCAGTTGGTGGACCTCAACACCGCGACGGTGGAACAGCTGGACGCGCTGCCCGGGGTCGGCCCGGTCACCGCCGCGGCCATCGTGGCGTGGCGGCAAGCCCACGGCAGATTCACCAGCGTCGACCAGCTCGCCGACGTCGAGGGCATCGGCGCCGCGCGCCTGGACAAGTTGCGTGCCCTGGTGCGTGTCTGACAGCCGTGCCGCACTGCGACGACCGCCCACGGCTGGATGTACGCCTGGTGCCGGCGGCGTTGACCAGCTGGACGGTCACCGCCGCCGGGATCGTGTGGTCGACGGGCAGGATGTCGGCTGTCTGCTGCGTCGTGGTGGCCACCGGCTCGGGTGTGCTGTGGTGGCATGCGAGGCGCCGGCCGGGCCCTGCGCTGCGACTGGCCGCCTTCAGCGCCGGCTTGGCGGCCGTCGGCGTGGTGGGCGCCGGTTACGGCGTGGCGATCGCCATGCGCACCCAGGCTGTCGCTCGCCACCCGATCACCGCCGCGTTCGGCAGCGTCGCTCCCGTCACGGTCATCCCCAGCGAAAGTCCGGTGCCGTTGGGGCGCGGCCGGCTGATGTTTCGAGCCACCCTGGCGAGGCTGCGCGGTGACCAAAGCTCCGGCCGCGTCGTCGTTTTCGGTCCCGCTGCGGAATACGCGGAGCTGATGGTGGGGCAGCCGATGCGGTTCAGCGCCCAAATCCGGCGACCGAGCCGCCATGACCTGACGGTGGCCGTCCTCAACGCGACGAGTCGCCCGGTTATCGGCACCGCCGGACCCATGCAGCGGGTCGCCCACACCGTCCGCGGCCGGTTCGCGGCCGTCGTCCGGGAGGTCTTGCCGCCCGATCAGGCCGCGATGCTGCCTGCTCTGGTGCTCGGTGACACGTCTCAGGTCACCACCGCGACCGGGCGGGAGTTCCGTGCCGCCGGGATGACGCACCTGACCGCGGTTTCGGGTGCCAACGTGACGATCGTGTGCGCGGCCGTGTTGTTTTCGGCGCGGCTGGTCGGGCCGCGGGTCGCGGTCGTGTCGGCGGCGGTCGTGCTGGTGGCTTTCGTCATCGTGGTACAGCCGACGGCCAGTGTGTTGCGGGCCGCGGTGATGGGTGCCATCGGCTTGGCGGGAATCCTCACTTCCCGTCGCAGACAAGCGATTCCGGCGCTGTCAACGTCGGTGCTGGTTTTGCTGGCCGTGGCTCCGCAGCTGGCCGTCGACATGGGCTTCGCCCTGTCCGTTGTGGCGACCGCCGCCTTGATCGTAATCGCGCCGGTGTGGTCCCAGCGCCTGACCGTCCGCGGCTGCCCGAAGCCGGTGGCGGACGCCCTCGCCGTCGCGGCGGCCGCACAACTGGTGACCGCGCCGCTGGTCGCCGCCATCTCGGGCCGGTTCAGCGTGATCGCCGCCGTCGCGAATTTGATGGTGGCGGTGGTGATTGCCCCGCTCACCGTCCTGGGCAGCGCGGCTGCCGTGCTGGCGGTCCCGTGGCCGGCCGCGGCGCAGCTGCTGATCCGCTTCACCGCACCGGAAGTGTGGTGGGTGGTGCACGTCGCGCACTGGGCCGCCGCTGTCCCGGCAACAACCGTCCCTGTCCCCGCAGGTATGCCCGGCGTCGTCGTAGTCGGGTGCACGAGCGTGTTCGTCGCCGCGATGTGGCGGTGGCGGTGGTTTCGCGCGGCGGTGCGTTCCGGCGGCGCGGTCGCTGGTCTGTGCTGGTTGGCCTGGTGGCTGTCCGGGCTCGTCGGAGCCTCGTGACACCATCGTGGGGTGACCGAGGTATCGCCGCTGCACCTGGTGCTGGGGGACGAGGAACTGCTGATCGAGCGGGCCGTGGCCGAGGTGCTCCGGGCAGCCCGCAAGCGGGCCAGTCGCGGCTCGGCCATCGACGACGTCCCGGTCAGCCGGATGCGCGCTGGTGACGTCAGCACCTACGAGCTCGCCGAACTGCTGAGCCCGTCGCTGTTCGCCGAGGAGCGCATCGTGGTTCTCGAGGCGGCGGGTGAAGCAGGCAAGGACGCGGCTGCGTTGATCGCCTCGGCCGCGGCCGACCTCCCTGCGGGAACGGTGCTCGTGGTGGTGCATTCCGGCGGCGGGCGGGCCAAAGCGCTGGCTGCTGAACTGAAGTCGCTGGGGGCTCAGGTGCACCCGTGTGCGCGGATCACCAAGGCCAGCGAACGGGCCGACTTCGTCCGCCGGGAATTCCGCGCACTGCGGGTCAAGGTCGACGACAAGACGGTGACAGCGTTGCTCGACGCCGTCGGCTCCGATTTACGGGAACTGGCGTCAGCGTGTTCTCAGCTGGTTGCCGACACCGGCGGCCAGGTCGACGCCGCCGCGGTGCGGCGCTACCACAGCGGCAAAGCCGAGGTGAAGGGCTTTGATATCGCTGACAAAGCCGTCGCCGGCGATGTCGAAGGAGCGGCCGAGGCGCTGCGCTGGGCGATGATGCGCGGTGAGCCGCTGGTGGTACTGGCCGATGCGCTGGCCGAGGCCGTGCACACCATCGGCCGGGTGGGTCCGCTGTCCGGCGACCCGTACCGGCTGGCCGGGCAGCTGGGGATGCCGCCGTGGCGGGTGCAAAAAGCGCAGAAGCAGGCGCGGCGCTGGTCGCGGGACTCGGTGGCGACCGCGATGAAGCTGGTGGCGACGCTCAACGCCGACGTGAAAGGGGCGGCCGCGGACGCGGACTATGCGCTGGAATCGGCGGTCCGCAAGGTCGCCGAACTAGTGGCCGACTGAACTCAGCGGGCTCAGCTGAGCTTGTTCAGGGACCGGGCCAGGGCCGACTTCTTGTTGGCGGCCTGGTTCTTGTGGATCACGCCCTTACTTGCGGCCTTGTCCAGTTTGCGGTTGGTCGACGCGAGCAGCTCGGTGGCCTTGTCCTTGTCGCCGGCGTGGGCGGCCTCGCGGAATGCGCGGATGGCGGTCCGCAGTGAGGACTTCACCGACTTGTTGCGCAGTCGGGCGCGCTCGTTCGTGCGGTTGCGCTTTTGCTGCGACTTGATGTTGGCCACGCGTGAGTTCCCTTTGTCCTTCGGTGTTGATTCGGCATGCGGTCAGGCGCCCCATCCGGCGCCCCTGCGACCTGACGGCCCAAGTTTGCAGTTGCCCAGGTTATCAGTCGGTTACGTTTTCGCCCAAAAGAGGAACCACTGGCCAGGTGAATTCGGCGACTGAGGCAGCATGGCAGAGGTGACTCGCGCAAACCAGCTCGCGGAGGCGAAGCGGCGGACACCGGCCCGCTTTGAACGCATCTTCGACGGTTACGACACGTCAGAGGTGTATTCCAAGGCTTTCGACGAGATGTTTGATGCCCACGGCAACGTTCGCGGACCCTACAAGGGCATCTACGCCGAGCTGGCGCCATCGGACGTCTCCGAACTGAAGGCCCGGGCCGAGGCCCTGGGCCGCGCGTTCATCGATCAGGGCATCACCTTCTCCCTGTCCGGCCAGGAGCGACCGTTTCCGCTGGACCTGGTGCCGCGAGTCATCTCCGCCGCCGAATGGACCCGGCTGGAGCGCGGGATCACTCAGCGCGTCAAGGCGCTCGAGATGTACCTCGACGACATCTACGGCGACCAGGAGATCCTGCGCGACGGCGTCATCCCGCGCCGGCTGATCACCTCCTGCGAACACTTCCACCGTCAAGCCGTGGGCATCGTCCCGCCTAACGGGGTGCGAATCCACGTCGCGGGCATCGACCTGATCCGGGATGACCGCGGTGATTTCCGGGTGCTCGAGGACAACCTGCGCTCGCCGTCGGGGGTGTCCTATGTCATGGAGAACCGGCGCACGATGGCCCGTGTCTTCCCTAACCTGTTCGCCACCCACCGGGTGCGTGCGGTGGACGATTACTCCTCACACCTGCTGCAGGCCCTGCGCAATTCGGCCGCCACCAACGAGGCCGACCCCACGGTGGTGGTGTTGACCCCCGGCGTCTACAACTCCGCCTACTTCGAGCACTCGCTGCTGGCCCGTCAGATGGGCGTCGAGCTGGTCGAGGGCCGCGACCTGTTCTGCCGCGACAACCAGGTCTACATGCGCACCACCGACGGGGAGCGGCAGGTCGACGTCATTTACCGGCGCATCGACGACGCCTTCCTGGACCCGCTGCAATTTCGCGCCGACTCGGTGCTCGGGGTCGCCGGACTGGTCAACGCCGCCCGCGCCGGCAATGTCGTCATCTCCAGCGCGATCGGCAACGGCGTCGGCGACGACAAACTCGTCTACACCTACGTGCCGACCATGATCGAGTACTACCTGCGCGAGAAGCCGCTGCTGGCCAACGTGGAGACACTGCGGTGCTGGCTCGACGACGAGCGCGAGGAGGTCCTCGACCGCATCCGCGAGCTGGTCATCAAGCCGGTCGAGGGTTCCGGCGGCTACGGCATCGTGTTCGGGCCCGACGCCTCCGACAAGGAGCTGGCCACCGTCAGCAAGAAGATCCGCGACGACCCGCGCAGCTGGATCGCGCAGCCCATGATGGAACTGTCCACGGTGCCCACCCGCATCGAGGACAAACTGGCGCCGCGCTACGTCGATCTGCGGCCCTTCGCGGTCAACGACGGCAACGACGTGTGGGTGCTGCCCGGCGGGCTGACCCGGGTGGCCCTGGTCGACGGTTCCCGGGTGGTCAACTCCAGCCAGGGCGGCGGCTCCAAGGACACCTGGGTGTTGGCGCCGCGGACGTCGACCAGCGCCCGGGAACTGGGTGCCGCGGAGGTGGTGCGCTCGCTGCCGGTGACCGACGGCCACCCTGACGGCGCCCGGCCGGACCAGACCTCCGCGCAGCATGGCGAACAGCCCAAGCAGCGACAGCAGCAGGCGATGCGCTGATGCTCGCTCGCAACGCCGAAGCGCTGTTCTGGATCGGCCGCTACGTCGAGCGCGCCGACGACACCGCCCGCATCCTGGACGTCGCCGTACACCAACTGCTCGAGGATTCCAGCGTCGATCCCGACCACGCATCCCGGCTGCTGTTGCAGGTGTTGGGCATTCAACCGCCCGACCACGAGCTCGACGTGTGGTCGTTGACCGACCTGGTCGCCTTCAACCCCAACACCCAGGGCGGTTGTTCGATCGTCGACGCGATCTCGGCGGCTCGGGAGAACGCCAGATCCGCGCGTGAAGTGACCTCCAGCGAGACCTGGGAATGCATCAACACCACCTACCACGCGCTGCCCGAACGGGAACGGGCCGCCAAGCGCTTGGGCCCGCACGAATTCCTGTCGTTCATCGAGGGCCGAGCGGCGATGTTCGCCGGTCTGGCCGATTCCACCCTGTCCCGCGACGACGGGTACCGGTTCATGGTGCTCGGTCGCGCGATCGAGCGGGTCGACATGACCGTGCGGCTGCTGCTGTCGCGGGTGGGGGACAGCGCGTCCTCACCGGCGTGGGTGACCCTGCTGCGCTCGGCCGGCGCGCACGACACTTACCTGCGCACCTACCGCGGCGTGCTGGATGCGGCGCGGGTGGTGGAGTTCATGATGCTCGACCGGCTCTTCCCGCGTTCGGTCTACTACTCGCTGAAGCTGGCCGAACACAACCTCGACGAGCTGATGCACAATCCGCAGAGCCGGATCGGGGCCACCACCGAAGCGCAGCGATTGCTCGGGCAGGCGCGCAGTGAACTGGAGTTCGTGCAACCCGGCGTCTTGCTGGAATCGCTGGAGACCCGGCTGGCCGGCCTGCAGCAAACCTGCCACGCCGTCGGAGATGCGCTGGCGGTGCAGTATTTTCACGTCGCGCCGTGGGTCGCGTGGTCAGATGTGGGCCAGCGCGGCCTGTCGGTCACCAAGCCGGGGGAGTCCTGATGTGGCGGATGCGGGTGGTTCATACAACCGGGTACGCCTACCAGTCCCCGGTGACCGCCTCCTACAACGAAGCCCGCCTGACCCCGCGCTCGAACACTCGACAAAACGTCATCCTCAACCGCGTCGAGACCGTTCCGGCCACCCGCTCCTACCGCTACGTCGACTACTGGGGCACCGCGGTCACAGCGTTCGACCTGCACGCTCCGCATCTGGAGCTGACCGTCACGTCGTCCTCGGTGGTCGAGACCGAGCGTCCGGAACCCCCGGCGGCCAAAGCGAGCTGGGCTGAGCTGGAATCGCCCGCGGTCATCGACCGGTTCGACGAGGTGTTGCGCCCCACTTCCTACACCCCGGCCAGTAAACGGGTCGCGGCCGTGGGCAAGCGGATCATGAAGGCACACGATCCCAGCGAAGCCGTCATCGCCGCGGCGCAGTGGGTCCGCGGCGAACTGGACTACCTACCGGGCACCACCGGAGTCAACTGGTCGGGACTGGACGCCCTGGAACAGGGCCAAGGTGTCTGCCAGGACTTTGCGCACTTGAACCTGATGCTGTTGCGCAGCATGGGAATTCCCGCTCGATACGTCTCCGGATACCTGCACCCCGTCGGTGACGCGGCCGTCGGCAAGACGGTTGAAGGGCGCAGCCACGCCTGGATCCAGGCGTGGACGGGAGGCTGGTGGTACTACGACCCCACCAATGACACCGACATCACCGAGCAGTACGTCAGCGTGGGGGCCGGCCGCGACTACGCGGACGTGTCCCCGCTCAAAGGCATCTACTCCGGGCAAGGGGCTACCGACCTCGACGTGGACGTGGAGATCACCCGGCTCGCATAGGAGCTTTCGGCGGCCGGTCGCCGGCTACTGGTGGCCGAGCAAGGACTGGACGGGCGCATTGACCGCCCCGGAGGCGATCTGCGCGGCGTTGGCGGCTTCGGAGGTGGCGTACGCACCCGCGCCGCTGATCAGGTTCTGCACGATCTGGTCGTGCACGGCCGCCATCTGGCTGCCGATGGCCTGGTATTCCTGCGCGTGCGTTCCGAACAGGGAGGCCACCAGCGCCGAAACCTGGTCGGCAGCCGCCGGGGGCACCTCGGTGGTGTCGGCGGCGATGTTGGAGTTCACCTCAGCGATTGAGTTGCCGATGCCAGCCAGGTCGGCAGCCTTCGCCAGCATTGCCTCCGGCCCCGACACTACGTAGGACATCCGGCACCTCTCATCAAGACAACCTGGCTTTGCCCGATTGTGAGCCCGATCATCAGATGGTATGGCGATACGGGCGCCCCGTCCCAGGTTTAACCGACATTCTACCGACGGATTGGCGTGGACACTTGCCTCAATCACAATCTGCCTCGGCCTGCTGTTCGACGGGCTGGCCGTCGGCGTCGCAATGGGCGGCATGCTGCCGCTGCCGTACGGCCCGGCGGCTGCGGTGGTGGGCTATGTGCGCGCCGAACCGGTCGCGGTGCAGACCATCGCGACCTCGGTGTTCGTGTCGTCGGTGCCGCTTGCGGTCTTCGCCGCAGCGGCTGCGGCCCGATTGCGCCAGCTCGGTGTCTGCGTGCCGCTGACGACGGTCGCCCTGGTCGGCGGGGCCCTGGCGGCGGGCGCGTTGGGTCTGACCGGCCTGCTGGGTTGGACGCTGTCGCGGCGCGACGTCACCACCGACGCGGCGCTAATTCGAGCGATCTATTACCTGGCGTTTCTCATCGGCGGTCCGGGTCACCTGGTCGCGCTGGGTCTGCTGGTCGCCGCCATCGCCCTGCCCGGACGGGCCCGGGCGCTGTTGCCCGCCCCGGTGGCCTGGGCGGGGCTGGCTGTTGCCCTGGGTGCCGAGCTGACCGCCCTGGTCCTGGTATGGCCGCCGCTGGGGCCGCTGCTGCCGGTGGCGCGGGCGTCGGCACTGGTCTGGCTCCTGGTGGCCGGCGCCTTACTGCCGCGGGCGCACTTGCACTCGGAGTAAGTCGTCGCCGAGTGCGATCTGGCCACTGAACTCGGTGGCGGCCAACGCCCGCCACTGCTCCTCTTGTCCGGGCGCCAGCGGCGGCACGTAATGGGTCAGGATCAACGTGCTGACCCCGGCTCGCTGCGCGGTTGCGGCGGCTTCCTGCACCGACGAGTGGTAATCGCACACGTCTTTGATGCGCTGCTGCGGTACTCGGCTCAGGATGTCTTTGCGAATCGCGGTGTGCACCAACGCATCCGCGCCGGCTGCCAATTGGTCGAGGGTGGCGCACGGCACCGTGTCGCCGGCCAGCACCACCGCCGCGCCGGCTGCTTCGACGCGGAATCCGATGGTCGGCGCCACCGGCCGGTGATCGGTGGGGGCCACCCGGATCGTCACGCCGTCGCGGTCCCAGGCCTGTCCCTCGGTGTACTCGTGCACGTCGATCGGCGGTGGGGCGGTCAGGTCGGCGTGGTGGGCGATGCGATAGCTGATGTCGTGCCCGAAAGCCTTGAGCATGGCCTGTACCACCTCAGTGGTGCCGGGTGGCCCGATGATGGGCAGGGGTGTGGGGTCAGGCGCGAAGTCGGTCACCCAGCGGGTGATGAGCAGATCGCCGAGTTCGGCGATGTGATCGCTGTGTAAGTGGGTGAGCAGCAGGGCCGACAGTCCCGCCGCACCCACGCCGGCGGCGGTGGCGCGTTGCAGCACGCCGCGTCCGCAGTCGACCAAGAACACCTATCCGCCGGCCCGGACCAGCGTCGCCGGTCCGGCGCGGTTGGCGTCGGGGATCGGGCTTCCGGTTCCCAGCAACGTGACCTCGATCATGGGCTTATCTTCGCAAGCCGCAGCGGTGCTCAGTGGCCGATCGTGGTGTTTGGTGGCTTCCGCGCCACGAGAGATAGCCGTAGCCTGGTGTGAACTAGGTCACCACCCGGGCGGGAGGGTTTGATGCGGATCGCGGACGTCTTGCGGAACAAGGGTGCGGCGGTGGTGACGATCAACCCGGATGCGACCGTCCGGGAACTGCTTGCCGGCTTGGCCGAACAGAACATCGGCGCCATGGTGGTGGTCGGCGCCGAAGGTGTGGTAGGCATCGTCTCCGAACGAGATGTGGTGCGGGAGCTGCATACACACGGCGCCAGCGTGCTATCGCGTCCGGTCTCGAAGATCATGACCAGTGACGTCGCCACCTGCACGAAAAACGACACCGTGGACGCCATCAGCGTGTTGATGACCGAGAACCGGGTGCGCCACGTGCCGGTCCTCGACGAGAACAAACTGATCGGCATCGTCAGCATCGGCGACGTGGTGAAGACCCGGATGGGTGAACTCGAGGCCGAACAACAGCAGCTGCAGTCCTACATCACCCAGGGCTGAGCCGCCCCGGGGTTCGGCCGGCGTCGACCGTGCTCTTGTGGCGTCGGGTGGGACGTGAGGGCGGCAAATGGGCCGACTGGCCGCCATGCGCGCACACTCGACGCCGCTGATACCCGCCCGAGCGAGCGGCTGACTAGCGCCAGGAGTACTCGGCGCGCAGTCGCGCGGCCACCACGTTGAACGTCTCCCGCGCCAGGACGGCGCCCTCGCGCCGGATGCTCTCCTCCGGCACGTCGAGCACCCGATCCAGCCGTACCCAGCTGGTCCGGCCCTCGTAATCCCAATCACCGGAACCTATTTCGACCCAGTTGCGGTCGGCGGCGTGGTCTTGCTGGCTGGACAGCATCAGGCCCAGCAGGACGTTGCGCTCTCGCCCCACCACCAGCACCGGGCGGTCCTTGCCGCGAGTGGGATCGTCCTCGTAAACCACCCAGGTCCACACGATCTCCCCTGGGTCGGCGCGGCCGTCGAGGTCGGGAGCGTAGACCACCTTTCGGGCCCGCTGCGCTGTCGGGAAGCTGGTCTTGGTCACCGGACGGCCGGCGGTGAGCTCGGCCGGCGGGGGCGGCACGGCCATGGCCATGACGTTCACCGTGACCTTGACGGCATGTTGCAGTTCACGCAGGACGGTGTGGGTGTTCTGGACGTGACGGACCAGCTTCGGAGCCTCGTTGAACACCAGGTTCTCCGCGAAACGCTGCACCGTCTTCCACTGTGACTTCCGGCTGGACGCCATGTTGGCAGCATAGACGCGCGCCGCGGACGCACCGGGACGCACAATTGTGTCCCGACTGCTCCGCGCGGATACGCTGGACATACGCACCAAGCGCCGGTTACCAGGCCGAGATCCGTCAACCAGGAGATTCCCATCAGCAGTTTCGCCGACAAAACTTTCACCCCGCCGGCAAAGATTCGGAATTTCTGCATCATCGCTCACATCGACCACGGCAAGTCGACGCTGGCCGACCGGATGCTGCAGCTCACCGGGGTAGTTGACGAGCGCTCGATGCGGGCTCAATACCTGGACCGAATGGACATCGAGCGCGAACGCGGCATCACCATCAAGGCCCAGAACGTCCGGCTGCCGTGGCGGGTCTCGGTTGATGGTCGAGACGAAGATCACGTGTTGCACCTCATCGACACCCCCGGGCACGTCGACTTCACCTATGAGGTGTCGCGCGCGCTCGAGGCCTGCGAGGGCGCGGTGCTGCTGGTGGATGCCGCCCAAGGCATCGAGGCGCAGACGCTGGCCAATTTGTACCTCGCGCTGGACCGCGACCTGCACATCATCCCGGTGCTCAACAAGATCGATTTGCCCGCCGCCGACCCGGACCGCTACGCGGGTGAGATCGCCCACATCATCGGCTGCGAGCCCGACGACGTGCTGCGCGTGTCCGGCAAGACCGGCGAGGGCGTGGCTGCGCTGCTCGACGAAGTGGTCCGACAGGTGCCGCCCCCGCAAGGCCAGGCCGACGCGCCGCTGCGCGCCATGATCTTCGACTCCGTGTACGACATCTACCGCGGCGTGGTCACCTACATCCGCGTGGTCGACGGCAAGATCAGCCCACGTGAACGGATTGCGATGATGTCCACCGGGGCCACCCACGAACTGCTCGAGGTCGGCATCGTCTCGCCCGAACCCAAGGCCAGTGAGGGGTTGGGCGTCGGCGAGGTGGGCTACCTGATCACCGGTGTGAAAGACGTCCGCCAATCCAAAGTGGGTGACACCGTCACAACGGCCCGCCATGGCGCCGCCGAGGCGCTCACCGGATACCGCGAACCCAAGCCCATGGTCTATTCCGGCTTGTATCCGGTGGACGGGTCCGATTACCCGGTGCTGCGCGACGCGCTGGACAAGTTGCAGCTCAACGACGCGGCCCTGACCTACGAGCCCGAGACCTCGGTGGCGCTGGGATTCGGGTTCCGGTGCGGCTTTCTGGGTCTGCTGCACATGGAGATCACCCGCGAACGGTTAGAGCGCGAGTTCGGTTTGGATCTGATATCGACCTCCCCGAACGTCGTCTACCGGGTGGTCAAAGAGGACGACACCGAAATCGTCGTCACCAACCCGTCGGACTGGCCGGAAGGCAAGGTCCTCACCGTGTACGAGCCCGTGGTGAAGACCACGATCATCGCGCCGAGCGAATTCATCGGCACCATCATGGAACTGTGCCAGTCGCGCCGCGGCGAGCTGGGCGGCATGGACTACCTGTCACCCGAGCGGGTGGAGCTGCGCTACACAATGCCGTTGGGGGAGATCATCTTTGACTTCTTCGACTCGCTGAAGTCGCGCACCCGCGGTTACGCCAGCCTGGACTACGAGGAAGCCGGCGAGCAGGCAGCGCAACTGGTCAAGGTGGACATCCTGTTGCAGGGTGAGGCCGTTGACGCGTTCAGTGCCATCGTCCACAAAGACGGCGCCTCGGCCTACGGCAACAAAATGACCACGAAGCTCAAAGAACTCATCCCGCGTCAACAGTTCGAAGTTCCGGTACAGGCCGCTATCGGATCGAAAATCATTGCCCGCGAGAACATCCGGGCTATCCGCAAAGATGTGCTGTCCAAGTGCTACGGCGGTGACATCACCCGCAAGCGCAAACTTCTGGAAAAGCAGAAGGAAGGCAAGAAGCGGATGAAGACCATCGGTCGGGTCGACGTGCCGCAGGAGGCCTTTGTCGCGGCGTTGTCCACCGATGCTGCGGGAGACAAAGGCAAGAAATAGCAATGGGTTTGGCCCGAACTCGCCGGCTTGCCGTGCTGGTGCTGCTGCTCGTCGTGACGCTCTGCGGCTGCACCGTCGCCATCGGCGGCGCCGCGCGTCCGGCGCAGGGCCTCAAGCCGCATCCGCTCCTCGGGGAGGCGATCAAGCCGGTGCTGCTGGATTCCGACGCGCTGACGAAGCTGTTGAACCAACCCTTCAAGGGTGACGCCAAGCTACCGCCGCGCTTCGGCGGACCGGAGAAGCTGCAAAACGGAATCGGCGCGGCCTCACCGCTGGAATGTGCCGGCGTCTCGACCATGACCGTCAAAAGTGCCTACTCGTCCGGCGACGTCAAGAACGTCGCGCGCGAATCCTGGTGGAACACAGGACCTTCGGCGAAGGTGATCAGCGTCGCCGAAGCCATCGTCGCGTTGCCCACCGCCGAGGACGCAGACACCGTCTTTGCGAAGTTCACCGAGCAGTGGAACGGCTGCAACGGCACCACCGTCACCATCGACGGTGGCACCCTGAGTTTCACCGACGAGGTCACCGACGTGCGCGTCGACAATTCTGTACTTGCGGCAACGGTTTTCGTTCAGTTGTCCGGGTCGCCAACGGGCAAGCGGCCTGAAGCGCGGGCCATCGGCGTCCGCAACAACTGCCTTGTGGAGGTAGAGATCTCGTTCTTCAGCACCCAAGACCCGTCGAGTCAGGGGTCTGGGGATCCGCATACCAGCGCAGTGGACCTTGCCCACGTCATGATGGACAAGATCAGCGCGCTGAGCTGAGGGTCCTATACGGGCAGATTGGCGGGCTGGAAAGATCCGGAACCGTCGGCTTCCTCTTCGGCCCGAATCACGTGCACCACCGCGTTGATCAGCGCCAGGTGGGTGAACGCCTGCGGGAAGTTGCCCAGGTGCCGCCCGGTGCGTGGCTCGATCTCCTCGGCGTAGAGGTGCAACGGGCTGGCGAAGGACAACAGTCGCTCGCACAACCGCTTGGCCCGCCGCACCTCGCCGATCTCGACCAGCGCTGACACCAACCAGAAGGAACAGATCGTGAAGGTGCCTTCTTCGCCGGACAAGCCGTCGTCGGTCTCCTCGACCCGGTAGCGCAGCACCAGGCCGTCCTCGGTGAGTTCGTCGGCGATGGCCAGCACGGTGTTGCGCACCCGCGGGTCGTCGGGCGGCAGGAACCGCGTCAGCACCACCAGCAGCAGCGAAGCATCCAACGCATCGTCGCCGTAGCGCTGGGTGAACACCCCCCGCGAGTCCACCCCGTGCTTGAGGATGTCGTCCTTGATCTCCTCGGCGATGTCGCGCCATTGCTGGGCGTAGCTCTTCTCGCCCTGCCGCTCGGCCAGCTTGGCCCCGCGGTCCAAAGCCACCCAGCACATCACCTTCGACGACGTGAAGTGCTGCGGTTCCCCGCGCACCTCCCAGATGCCGCGGTCGGGCTCACGCCAATGCTTGATCGCCTCTTCGACCTGCTTCTTCAGCACCGGCCACAACGTCTCGGGGATCTGTTCGCGGGATCTGGCGTGCAGGTAGAACGAGTCCAGGATCGAGCCCCAGATGTCGTGCTGCATCTGGTTGTACGCGCCGTTGCCGATCCGCACCGGACGGGCGTGGTCGTAGCCGGATAGGTGATGCAGGTCCTCCTCGATCAGGCTGCGCTCACCGCCGACCCCGTACATCACCTGCAGTGGATGGCGCTCATCGCTGTTGGCGCCCGACACGTCGGCGATGAACGCGAAGAAATCGTCGGCTTCGCGGTTCAGGCCCAGGGTGTACAGGCCCCACAGCGCGAACGTCGAATCCCGCACCCAGGCGTAGCGGTAGTCCCAGTTGCGTTCGCCCTGTGGCGTTTCGGGTAGCGACGTGGTGCTGGCCGCCAGCAGCGCCCCGGTCGGGGAGTAGGTCAATCCTTTGAGGGTGAGCGCGCTGCGCTGCAGGTAGGCCCGCCAGGGGTGGTCGGGGAAGTTGCCGATGTTGATCCACTGCCGCCAGCACTCGGTGGTCTGCCACATCTTGTGCGCGGCTTCTTCGTAGGTTTGTGGCGCCGGGTGCTTGGTCCAGCTCAGGGCGACAAACACGTCGTCGCCCTCCTTCATCCGGGTGCGGGCCCGGGCTTCGCGTCCTTCCAGGCCGATCCGCAGGTTGGTGGTCAGCCGCAGGGTCGGGTGCGCGTCCGGGTCTCTGCTGGCGCGGGCGATGGCCTCGCCGTAGGCGTGCGCCGAGTACTCCCAGGTAGCGCCCACCCGGTGGTAGTCGAACGCCGGTTCGCAGCTCATCATCAATTCGACGGTGCCGCTGACACACCGCACCGTGCGCAGCAGGATGTGCTCGGCGTCCCAGTCCATCGGGGTGCGCCGGTGGGTTCGTGAGCGCCGGTCGATGTCGTGCCAGGGGCCCATCACCAGCGCGTCGCGCACGATCAGCCAACCGGTGTGGGTTTGCCAGGTGGTTTCCATGATCAGGCTGCCCGGCAGGTAGCGCCGGGCCGACGGCACCGAGACGCCGTACGGGCCTAACCGGAAATGGCCCGCGCTGCGGTCCAGGATCGCGCCGAACACGCTGGGGGAGTCCGGCCGGGGCACGCACATCCATTCCACCGACCCGGCCGGCGAGATCAGGCAGGTCGTCTCCCAGTCCGACAGGAACGCGTAGTCGGCGATCGGCGGGAACGGGTTGCGCGACGACTGTGTGGCCGGGATGGGCGCCGGATGCGTCAAATCGACGTGGGTCGGTGGTGCGGCCTCCAACGCCTGATCTTCTGTTGTCTCAAGAGACTCGCTGGGCGGGTCGTCGGGCGCAGCATGCAGGACCATCCCGACATCATCATCTGTTTACCTGCCCGCCGTCCACCACAGCTACCGAGGTGTTACCTGCATGCCAACTGGCATAACTGCGCGGATTGGTTTCGATTGCCCCGCGGCATAGGGTGAGCCCGGTGAACGGGTTCTTGAATTGGTGGGACAGCGTAGAGCTGTGGCTGTCCGGGCTCCCGTTCGTATTGCAGGCGCTCGCGGTGATGCCGGTGGTGCTGGGCTTGGCTTTTGCCGCTGCGACTGCGCTGGACGCGCTGCTCGGTAAGGGGATCGCGCTGATGCGCCGCGCTCGCAACTCCGATGAGAGGGCCGGCTAGCGATGCCCCGCTCGCACGTCACGCTGATCCTGGTCGCGCTGGTGGCGTTGGTCATCGCCGCGTGGTTGCTGGCGCACTGAGCTTGCGCGCTCGAGCGGGCCGGCGCGCGCTCGAGATGACAGCCGGATGGATTCTGTTAGGCTTCGCGCCATGCACGCAGGAACCGTTGCTGCCGAGCGCAATGCCATCGCGCTCGCCCACGGTATTCACGCGACGGTGTGCTGCGCCGCGCTCGACGTGCACTGTTGTCGCTGAACCTCATCCCCCGTCTGGTGTGGACTTGGTGAGCTTTCGGCTTTTGTGATCCATCGCCTTCCGCAGCACCGGGGACAATCCGTCACCCCGCACCGAAAGGCCATCAATGGTTAACGACACCCGACGCACGTTGCGGTGGCGCTTCGCCGTCGCGCTCGCGCTGACCGTCGGTGTTGTGGCGGGGTGTCGCGGCGGGCCCAGTGATGTCGTGGGTGGCGGCGGACTGGCCGGTGCCCACACCACGATCACGCTGGTCGCGTACTCGGTTGCCGAGCCGGGCTGGAGCAAGGTGATCCCGGCGTTCAACGGGTCCGAAGAGGGCAAAGGCGTGCAAGTCATCACCTCCTTCGGAGCCTCCGGTGACCAGTCCCGTGGGGTCGCCGAGGGAAAGCCGGCCGACCTGGTCAATTTCTCCGTCGAACCCGACATCACTCGGCTGGTCAAGTCAGGCAAGATCTCGAAGGACTGGGATACCAACGTCACCAAAGGCATTCCGTTCGGATCGGTGGTGACTTTGGTGGTCCGCAAGGGTAACCCGAAGAACATCAAGGACTGGGACGACCTGCTGCGGCCGGGGGTCGAGGTGGTCACGCCCAGCCCGCTGAGTTCCGGTTCGGCCAAATGGAATCTACTCGCCCCGTACGCCGTCAAGAGCGAAGGCGGCCACAACGGTCAAGCCGGCATAGATTTCGTCAACCGATTGGTGCGTGAACACGTGAAGCTGCGGCCGGGATCAGGACGAGAGGCCACCGATGTCTTCGTCCAGGGTAGTGGCGACGTGCTGATCAGCTACGAAAACGAGGCGATCGCCGCAGAGCGGGCCGGCAAGCCGGTGCAGCACATCACCCCGCCGCAGACCTTCAAGATCGAGAACCCCCTGGCGGTGGTGAACACCAGCCCTCACCTTGCCGCCGCCGTCACGTTCAAGAACTTCCAGTACACCGCCCCGGCGCAGAAGTTGTGGGCCCAGGCCGGATTCCGTCCGGTCGATCCCGCCGTCGCGGGGGAGTTCCGGGACCAGTTCCCGGTGCCGCTGAAACTGTGGACCATCGCCGACCTCGGCGGCTGGGCCACCGTCGACCCGCAACTCTTCGACAAGAGCGCCGGCAGCATCACCAAGATCTACACGCAGGCCACCGGATGACCGGGTCATTGTCGGGCACCAGCGTCGGCCCTGAAGCGGTCAAGGCAAAGGGTGAGCAACCCGGGACCGAGACTGGCCGCGGCATCCGGTTCGCCGGTCGGACCAACACCACTTCACTTCGGGTGGGCGTTGCGATTGTATGGCTGTCGGTCATCGTGCTGTTGCCGCTGGCAGCCATCGCGTGGCAGTCGATCGGCGGGGGCTGGAACGCTTTCCGGTTGGCTGTCACCTCGCACGCGGCGCTGGAATCGTTGCGGGTGACTCTGACGATCTCCGTCGGTGTCACCGTGCTCAACACGGTCTTCGGTCTGCTCATCGCCTGGGTGCTGGTGCGCGACGACTTCATCGGCAAACGACTCGTCGACGCCATCATCGACCTGCCGTTCGCGTTGCCGACCATCGTGGCCAGCCTGGTGATGCTGGCGCTGTACGGGGCCAGCAGCCCGGTCGGTCTGCACCTGCAGCACACCGAATGGGGTGTGGGGGTGGCGCTGGCGTTCGTCACGCTGCCGTTCGTGGTGCGCGCGGTGCAGCCGGTGCTGCTGGAGATCGATCGCGAAACCGAGGAGGCGGCGGCGTCGCTCGGGGCGAACGGCCCCAAGATCTTCACCTCGGTGGTGTTGCCGTCGCTGACGCCCGCGTTGTTGTCCGGTGCGGGACTGGCTTTTTCGCGGGCGATCGGCGAGTTCGGGTCGGTGGTGTTGATCGGTGGCGCGGTGCCGGGCAAGACCGAGGTTTCTTCGCAGTGGATCCGCACGCTGATCGAAAACGACGACCGTACCGGTGCCGCTGCAATATCCGTTGTGCTGCTGTCGATTTCGTTTGTCCTGCTGCTGATCTTGCGGCTCATCGGCGCGCGGGCGGCCAAGCGCGAGGAGATGGAGCGGTGAAGTCGTCGACCGGGGTCCGCTATCTGTTGCGGTTCACCGCATTGGGCTACATCGGTGTGCTGCTCGTCATTCCGGTGTTGGTCATCTTGTGGCGCACGTTCTCCCCTGGTTTCGGTCAGTTCTATGCCTGGGTCAGCACTCCGGCGGCGATATCGGCGCTGAACTTGTCCCTCCTGGTGGTCGCCATCGTGGTGCCGCTCAACGTGATCTTCGGTATCCCGACCGCAATGGTGTTGGCGCGTAACCGGTTCCGCGGCAAGGGAGTATTGCAAGCGGTCATCGACCTGCCGTTCGCGGTGTCGCCGGTGGTCGTGGGTGTCGCGCTCGTCTTGCTCTGGGGCGCGGCCGGGGCGCTGGGGTTTGTGGAACGCGATCTGGGTCTGAAGATCATCTTCGGCTTGCCCGGCATCGTGCTGGCCAGCATCTTTGTCACCCTGCCGTTCGTGGTCCGCGAGGTCGAACCGGTGCTGCACGAAATCGGCACCGATCAGGAGCAGGCGGCCGCAACGCTGGGTTCTGGTTGGTGGCAGACCTTTTGGCGGGTCACCCTGCCGTCCATCCGGTGGGGGTTGACCTACGGCATCGTGCTGACCGTGGCGCGCACCCTGGGGGAATACGGTGCGGTGATCATCGTGTCGTCGAACTTGCCGGGGGAGTCGCAAACGCTGACGCTCTTGGTGTCGGACCGCTATAACCGCGGGGCCGAATACGGCGCGTACGCGCTGTCAACCCTGCTGATGGTGGTCGCGGTGGTGGTTTTGATCGTCCAAGTGGTTCTCGACGCTCGCCGGGCGCGAGCTAGCAAGCACGCGTGACAAGGAGGCTAGGGGAATGACTGCCAGCCCAAATGACTATGCGATCACGGTGCGTGATGCGTATAAGCAGTATGGCGATTTCGTGGCGTTGGATCATGTGGATTTTGTGGTGCCCAGTGGGTCGTTGACGGCGTTGTTGGGGCCCAGTGGGTCGGGTAAGTCGACGTTGTTGCGCACGATCGCCGGTCTTGATCAGCCCGATAGTGGGACGGTGACGATCAATGGCCGGGATGTGACGCGGGTGCCGCCGCAGCGGCGTGGGATCGGGTTTGTGTTTCAGCATTATGCGGCGTTCAAGCATTTGACGGTGCGCGACAACGTGGCTTATGGGTTGAAGATCCGCAAGCGGCCCAAAGCTGAGATCAAGGACAAGGTTGACCATTTGTTGGAGGTGGTGGGGCTCAGCGGTTTTCACACTCGCTACCCCAATCAGCTTTCTGGTGGTCAGCGCCAGCGGATGGCGTTGGCGCGGGCGTTGGCGGTGGATCCGCAGGTGTTGTTGCTCGATGAGCCCTTTGGTGCGTTGGATGCCAAGGTGCGTGAGGATTTGCGGGCGTGGTTGCGTCGGTTGCATGACGAGGTGCATGTGACCACGGTGTTGGTCACCCATGATCAGGCTGAGGCGTTGGATGTGGCCGATCGCATCGCGGTGCTCAATAAGGGCCGCATCGAGCAGGTGGGGACGCCCACGCAGGTGTATGACGCCCCGGCGAACGCGTTCGTCATGTCGTTTTTGGGGGCGGTCTCGGCGCTCAACGGGGCGTTGGTGCGCCCGCATGACATTCGGGTGGGCCGCCGGCCCGACATGGCCATCGCCGGCGGTGACGGCACTGCCGAGTCCATCGGCGTGGTCCGGGCTACCGTCGACCGCGTGGTCACTCTGGGCTTCGAGGTGCGTGTGGAGTTGACCAACGCGGCCACCGACACCCCGTTCTCCGCGCAGATCACCCGCGGCGACGCCGAAGCGCTGGCCCTGCGTGAAGGCGACACCGTCTACGTCCGCGCCACCCGCGTCCCGGCGTTGCCCAAGGAGTCCAAGAACGCCGGCGACGACGGTGTCGACGACAAGGATCCGAGCACGCTCACCTCCGCCTGATCACGGGATGTGAGCGAGAAGTCCGACTGCGACGGCGACGAACAGTGCCACGAACAGCGCCAGGCCGATCAGGCTCACGATCATCAGCGGACTGATCCGCCGCCGAGCGGGGGGATGAGGGTTGGCGACCCCGGACGTCTGACCAGAGTCCGGTGGAGTGTCGCCGGGCTGGACGCCGCCACCAGCGTCCAGACCGGGCGTTCGCGAGGGGTCAGGATCCGGCGGCTGGGCGGTCGGCGGCTGTGCAGTCATGGGCCCACGGGTACCCGGTCGTCTGCCGGTCACACGGCTTGGGCCCGTCAGGCCGCCATCGGCTGCGCCAGGGCTCGGTCGAAGCGATCGAGCACTGTCTCGGCGACCAACGGGTGAGCCCCTAGCGGCGCGGCCACGGTGATGCCGGCGTCGTCGGCCAACCGCTGCACTCGGTCGGGCAACCGTCCCGGCGCCAGGAACCACGGTGCGACGACCACCCGACGCGCACCTCGGCGCCGCAACTGCGCAACGCTTTCGGCGAAGGACGGTTCGGCGCGGGTGGCGAACGCGGTGGTCGCGGCCGCCCAACGCGTGCCCGCCAACAACTTCGGCGCGACCGCGGCGGCGGTGCGGGCGTTCGCCGCAAGGTTCGACGAGCCGATTGCCACCACGAGCACGCCCAGCGAGTCGTCGAGGCGCGAGATGCCGAGCTCGCACACTCGCTGACGCAGCACCGACACCAGCCGGTCGTCTTCACCGAGCACGTCGGCCTGGCGGACGACGAGTCCTCGTTCCGTCACACCGCACTCGGCCACCTGCCGGGGGATGTCGAGGCGGGCGTGATACGCGTTGGCGAGCAGCAGCGGCGCGATGACAGCTTCGCGCCCGGTCGGCAACGAGCAGAGCACGTCGACAGGACTCGGCGCGTTCAGTTCACAGAAGGCCAGCCGCACGTCGAGGTCGGGACGCAGGCGCGTCAATCGTCGGGCGACGGCGCGTGCGTTGGCCGCCGACCGGGGATCCGCACTTCCGTGCGCGGTCAGCAGGAGGGTCGTCACGACGCGTGCAGCCCACATTCGGTCTTGGCCAACCCCTGCCAGCGTCCGCTGCGGGGGTCAGCACCCTCGATGGGCTTGGCCGTGCAGGGGGCACATCCGATCGACGGATAACCTTCGTGCACAAGGGGATTGACCAACACATCATGCTTGTCGATGTAGTCCTGCATGTCCTGGTCAGTCCAAGCGGCCAGCGGGTTGATCTTCACCAGTTTGAACGCCTCGTCAAAGCTGACCAGCGGCGCGTTGGCGCGCGTAGGCGCCTCGACCCGGCGCAACCCGGTCACCCAGGCGGAGTAGCCGCGCAGCGACTTGCCCAACGGGACCACCTTGCGCAGGCGGCAGCATTCCCCGGGATCCCGGGCGAACAGGTCCTTCCCGAGCACGTCATCCTGCTCGGCCACGGACTGTTCCGGACGGACATTCAGCACCCGGATGTCGTAGACGGATTCGACCGCGTCACGGGTACCGATGGTTTCCACGAAGTGGTATCCGGTGTCCAGGAACAGGACCGGCACGCCCGGGCGCACCTTGGCGGCCATATCCACCAGCACGGCATCCTGCATGTTGGAGGCCACGATGTAATTGCATGTCGCCCAGCCGCGCGGCCCGTTCACCCCGCCGAACGTCTCTTCGGTCCACTGCAGCAGCTCGGCGGCGCTGGCACCGGCCAGTTCGGCGGCGCCGCGTTGCGCCAGCTCGCGTAATTGCGGTTCAGGCATCCTCATCGCAAGTCGTCCTCTTCGGCTCGCATGGCCCACTGCGCGAATCGTTCACCGTCGTTGCGGTGTTTGACGAAGTTGCGCACCACCCGTTCGATATAGTCACCGAGCTCGTCACTGGTGACCTTGTGCTGGCGCAACTTTCGTCCAAAACCGCTGTCGAGCCCGAGGCTGCCGCCCAAATGCACCTGGAAACCCTCGACGGAACCGCCGTTGCCGTCGTCGACCATCTGGCCCTTGAAACCGATGTCGGCGATCTGAATTCGGGCACACGAATTCGGACATCCGTTGATATTGATGGTGATCGGCACGTCCAGGCGGGAGTTGATGTCTTCCAGTCGGCGCTCCAGCTCGGGCGCCAAAGACTGCGCGCGCACCCGGGTTTCGGCGAAGGACAACTTGCAGTACTCGATTCCGGTGCACGCCATCAGGTTTCGTCGCCATTGCGACGGACGCGACTGCAATCCCAACTCGTCGAGACCGGCCAGCACGTCGTCGAGCTTGTCGTCGGGGACGTCGAGGATGACCAGCTTCTGGTAAGGGGTGAACCGGATCCGGTCCGATCCGGCCCGCTCAGCCAGGTCGGCCACCGCGGTGAGGATGGTGCCCGAAACCCGACCAGCGATCGGTGAGGCGCCCACAGCGTTGCGGCCGTTCTTGAGTCGCTGCACGCCAACGTGATCCAGCGGGTGCGCCAGGGGCTCGGGGGCCGGACCGTCGATGAGCGGGCGCTTGAGGTACTCCTGTTCGAGAACTTCCCGGAACTTCTCGATGCCCCAGTCCTTGACCAAGAACTTCAGCCGCGCTTTGGCCCGCAGCCGCCGGTAACCGTAGTCGCGGAAGATCGAGGTCACCGCGGCCCACACCTCGGGCACCTCCGCGAGCGGCACCCAGGCACCGACCCGCTGGCCCAGCATCGGGTTGGTGGACAGGCCACCGCCCACCCACAGGTCAAGGCCCGGTCCGTGCTCGGGATGGTTGACTCCGATGAACGCGATGTCGTTGACCTCGTGCACGACGTCCTGCAGACCCGAGATCGCGGTCTTGTACTTGCGCGGCAGGTCGGCGAAGTCGGGCTTGCCGATGTAGCGGCGGACGATCTCGTCGATGGCCCAGGTGGGGTCCAGAACCTCGTCGAGCGATTCACCGGCCAGCGGTGAGCCCAAGATCACCCGCGGGCAGTCGCCGCACGCCTCCGCGGTTTGCAGGCCGACCTCGTCGAGCCGCCGCCAGATCTCGGGAACGTTCTCCACCTCGATCCAGTGGTACTGCAGGTTTTCCCGGTCGGAGATGTCGGCGGTGTCGCGGGCAAACTCGGTCGAGATCTGGCCCAGCGTGCGCAGCGCCGCGACCGACAGGGCGCCGCCGTCGCAGCGCACCCGCATCATGAAGTACCGGGCTTCGAGCATGTCCATGTTCTCGTCGCCGGTGAACGAGCCGTCGTAACCTTGCTCGCGCTGCGTGTACAGGCCCCACCAGCGGAAACGGCCGCGCAGGTCGCTTTTCTCGATGCTGTCGAAGCCACCCTTGGCGTAGACGTTCTCGATGCGTTCCCGCACGTCCAGCGGCGCGCCGGCCTGCTTCATCTCTTCGTTCGGGTTGAGCGGTTCGCGATTACCCAGCGCCCACTGGCCCTCGTTGCGGGGCGCCTTGGCGGGACGTGCTGTGGTCATGCGGGTGATCTCCTTCGCGAACCTTGCCAGCCTCTGGAACGCGCGCAACACCGGTTCTCTTCCGGCGGCGCAGATCCGGCAGCCGGAAGTACAGGTGGGCTGGGTCTACGACATCAAGGCAGACAGCAACAGCTGCAAACGCGCTTGAGGTCGATATGCCGCCGTACCACGAGCGCGGTGCGCAGGTTCGGGCTAACAGCGGTCACGCTGCCATTCTGCCATGAATAGCGACCCACCACGCGACCAGGTCTGATTTCGTCTCACGGTGAGCAAAACTAGGCGGCAATTCTGGCTGCACCGGTAAGCAAAGCCGGGAATCGGCTGGGAATCACCAGGCCGGCGAACTCCGTGCGCACGCCCGCAACCATGTGTTCGTGGGATGATTTGGCATGACTGTTCGTGAGGCACCGGTAGAGCTGCCGGCCGTGCTGCCGACCGCCGGAGCGCCGTTCGGGTTGTACCTGCATGTCCCGTTTTGCGTCACCCGCTGCGGTTACTGCGACTTCAACACCTACACCCCGGCCGAACTGGGCGGGGTCAACCCGGACGCATGGCTGTCGGCGCTGCGCACCGAACTGGAACTGGCGGCCGCTCGCCTGCACGGCCCCACGGTGAATACGGTCTTCGTCGGCGGCGGAACACCGTCGCTGCTGGGCGGGGCGCGGCTGGCCACCCTGCTCGACATGGTGCGTGACCACTTTCCGCTGGCGCCCGACGCCGAGATCACCACCGAGGCGAATCCGGAATCGACGTGGCCGGAATTCTTTGCCGCGATTCGGGCGGCCGGATACACCCGGGTGTCGCTCGGTATGCAGTCGTCGGCGCCGCGGGTATTGGCGACCCTGGACCGGGTGCATTCGCCGGGCCGGGCGGTGACCGCGGCGGGCGAGGCGCTGGCCGAAGGGTTTGAACACGTCAGCCTGGACCTGATCTACGGCACCCCGGGGGAGTCCGACGACGACTTGCTGCGCTCGGTGGCGGCCGCGGTCGAATCCGGTGTCGATCATGTGTCCGCCTACGCGCTGGTGGTCGAGGAGGGCACCGCGTTGGCGCGGCGCGTCAGACGTGGTGAATTGGCCGCCCCCGACGACGACGTGCTGGCGCAACGCTACGAATTGGCCGACGCGCTGCTAACTCAGGCGGGATTCGACTGGTACGAGGTGTCCAACTGGTCCCGCCCGGGCGGGCAGTGCCGGCACAACCTCGGCTACTGGGACGGTGGCCAGTGGTGGGGTGCGGGACCGGGTGCCCATGGGCATGTCGGCACCACCCGATGGTGGAATGTCAAGCACCCCAACACGTATGCCGAGATGCTCACTGCTGCCGCGCTGCCGGTGGCCGGTTACGAACGGCTGGATGCCGACGCGCTGCACACCGAAGAAGTTCTGCTCGGAATCCGCTTGCGCCAAGGGTTGCCGCTGCAGCGGCTCAACGCCGCGGAACGCCAGCGCGCCGAAGGCGCGGTGGCCGACGGGTTGCTGACGTCCGAGGGCGACAGGCTGGTGCTCACCGACCGCGGCCGGCTGTTGGCCGACGGCGTCGTGCGCACGCTGCTGGGATAGCGAGGACCGTTCAAGCGGTGTGGAACCATTGGCCCATCATGCGGGCCAGCTCGATATACAGCGGGATACCGACCGTGACGTTGTAGGAGAACGTCAGGCCCAGCGACGCCGCCAAGGGCAAGGTCGGGCTGGCCTCGGGTATCGCCAGTCGCTGCACGGCGGGAACGGCGATGTAGGACGCCGCCCCGCACAACACCGCAAACAGCACGTAGGTGCCTGGCTTGAAGGTGCTGTCGGTGAGATGGGCGTAGCTGTGGGCGACGAAGATTCCCAGGGCGGCGAACAGGTTGGGCGCCAACAGGCCGAAGAAGATGAACCCCCGACCGGCCGTCCGGAGATCTTTCAACTTCCGGGAGGCGGTCATGCCCATCTCGAGCAAGAACAGCGCAAGCACGCCCTGGAAGGCGGTGACGAAGAAGGTGTCGTCGTCGTGCACCACCTTCTCGCCCTGCAATCCGCTGATCAGACCGATGATGATGCCGCCGATGAGCAGGCAGAGTCCCGGGTTGAGGAAAACCTCTTGGAACAACTCACGCGAGAACAGCGACGGCTTCTTGCCGGGGTTCGGCAGGTCCGCGGCGTCCGGATGCTCTCGTTTTTCCAGCGAGAACTCCATTTCTTGCTCGATCGCGCGCTCGTTCTCCGATTCCAGGCTGCGGCCGTTAGCGGGGCGGGCGGCCGTCCCGGGTCCGATGCTCACCTTGGGGGGCGCGGTGTAGCCGGGCTCGTCGGGCATGTATCCGGCTTCGTCCATGCCGCGGTGGCGCAGGCGCGCGACCAGATACAACGCGACCAGACAGCCCGGGATCTCCATGACGGCCAACATGACCGGCATGTAGGCGTCGAAAGCTATGCCGATACTGGTCAGCACGGCCACGCAGGTGGCGAAGGTGCCCGCCGAATCTGATCCGTAATAGCCTGCGACCGTCGCCCGGTCGACCCGGCGCATGGCGCTGAGGTATCGCAGCAGGAAGTAGGCGATCGCCCCGATGACGAAATTCAGCACGAAGCCCGCGATCATGAAGCCGACGATGGTGCCGATCGACGAGGGTTTGATCCTCGAGAGCTCTTCGCCGCCGTGCCAGCCGATGGCCAGCAACAGATACATGGTGAGTCCCTGGTAGATCACGTAGGGGAACTCGAAGCGGACCTTCAGGATCGGGATGAGGAAGCCGAAGTAGAAGAACAACAGAAGAGGCTTGAACAAGTTGTGGGTGAAGTTCTCCCAGAACTCATGCAGCATGGCACCTCCCGAGCGTCCTGCGAGATTTCGCTGCGAACTTAGCTGGGCCCCGCGGGCACCGCTACTCGGAATGTGCACAGACGCGTTAGGTTTTGCCGAGTTTTCATACTGTTCCGACGGGAAACATGCTGGTAACGCCGCAATTTCACAACACCCCTGGCCACGGCGCCAGACGGTCTTCGTTGTGGATTGGGTAGAGGTTTCCTGCCAGTTTGCTGGGAGAAGACGTGTCGGGTCGGCGGCCGGTCAATTTGCGACGGACACCAAAGCCGGCCGCGCGCCAGGAAGTAGGTTAGGCTACATTTACTTACTGTGATGGAAGCCAGCGTCGAGGCGAGTTCTTTAGGCACGGCGTCACTGTCCATTCCAATGCCCAGCCAAATCGAGCCGGCTGATCTGGCGGCCGAGCTGGCCGCGGTGCTATTCGAGCCGACTGGCGAGCAGTACCTGCTGTATGAGTTTGACGGCCAGTGGGTTGTCGGCGCAGGTGTGCAGGCGATGGTGGAACTGGATAGCGACGAGTTGCGGGTCATTCGCGATGGTGTGACTCAGCGTCAGCAGTGGTCGGGGCGGCCGGGTCCGGTGCTCGGTGAGGCTATCGACCGGCTCTTGCTGGAAACCGATCAGCTCTTCGGCTGGGTGGCTTTCGAGTTCGGGGTCTACCGCTACGGGTTGCAGCAGCGGCTGGCGCCGCGTACGCCGTTGGCGCGCGTGTTCTGGCCGCGAACCCGCATCGTGGTGAGCCGAAGCGAGGTCCGCCTGTTCGGCGCCGGGGACCGAGAGCGCGAAGCGGTGGAGCGATTACTCGCCGACGGACTACCCGACGTGCCGTCGCCGAGCCCGGTCGACCTCAGCGCAGACCCGTCCGGCTACCGGGATCGGGTAGCGGTGGCCGTCGGTGAGATCGTTGCCGGCGAATATCACAAGGTCATCCTTTCCCGTTGTCTGACACTGCCGTTCGAGATCGACTTTCCCTCGACCTACCGGCTTGGGCGTCGCCACAACACTCCGGTACGGTCTTTTCTGCTGCACCTCGGCGGGTTCCGCGCCCTGGGGTACAGCCCCGAACTCGTCGCGGCCGTGCGCCCCGACGGAACGGTGATCACCGAGCCGCTGGCCGGCACCCGCGCCCTGGGGCGTGGCGCCGTGCACGACCAGCAGGCTCGCCACGACCTGGAATCGGACTCCAAAGAAATTGTCGAGCATGCCATTTCGGTACGCACCTCGCTGCAGGAAATGGTCGAGATCGCCGAACCGGGGACCGCGGCGGTCACCGATTTCATGGCGGTACGCGAACGGGGCAGTGTGCAGCATCTGGGCTCGACGATCAGCGGTCGGCTGGACCCGTCAAGTGACCGGATGGACGCGCTCGAAGCGCTGTTTCCCGCCGTCACAGCATCCGGAATTCCGAAAGCGGGCGGCGTGGACGCCATATTGCGTCTCGACGACAGTCCGCGGGGACTGTATTCCGGTGCGGTCGTGATGTTCTCGGCCGACGGCGGATTGGATGCGGCCCTGACGTTGCGGGCGGCCTATGCGCGCGACGGCCAGACGTGGTTGCGCGCTGGGGCCGGCATCATCGAGGCCTCGAACCCCGAGCGGGAGTTCGAGGAGACGTGCGAGAAGCTCTCTACGTTGGCTCCGTATCTGATTGAGCGCCAATAGATTCTGTGGCAGGCGCGGTACCGGCTTCGGATGACCGTTCCAGGTAGTCCTCGAGCACGCGACTGACCAGCGACTCGATGGTCGACTCGATCGACGCGGCCAGGGTGGCGGTGACGGTCGCAACCGCCTGGGTACGGAACCGGACCAGCATGGTGATCAGTTCGGCAACCTCGGCGTCAGCGGGCAGCGCCTCGCCCGGCTTGATCCGGTTCCCGACGTGCTCGAATCCCGCTTGCACCAGCAGGTTACTGATCTCGTCGATCTTGGGCAGGATCTGCTCGTGCAGGTCGATGAGCTTATCGGCGCTCACTCCGTAGCCCCGGACCTCGTTGAAAGCCTCGACCAATTTCGGCCGGGTGATGGTGGCCTGGTCACCCTCGACCCGGATCACCTGTAGCCCGACCATCCGATCGAACGCGTGCGGGTCGTCGATGAGTCGTCGAGCTTCGTCCAGCGGCATGGTCTGTGCCTTCTCGGTGGTCCAGGTGCCGACAATGGCCGACTCGAGCCCGAGTACGTCGCCCAGGTTCTTCCCCTCCTCCCAGGCGCTGAGCATCTCGCGCACGTGCGCGATGTTGTAACCCCGATCGAGCATCGAGGTGATCAATCGCAGCCGCGTCAGGTGGGTGTCGTTGAACAGGGCAATGCGCCCGACCCGCAGCGGAGGTGGCAGCAGGCCCCGGTCGCGGTACACCCGGATATTGCGGGTGGTGGTGCCGGCCAGCCTGGCGAGGTCGTCGATGCGGTATTCCCCGGACGCCGCCAGGCCGTGGGGTTGGCGGACGGCCGCGTCGAAAAGCTGTGCCACCGCGGTTTCGATGAAGTCGCGCGACTGGCGCCGGACGCGCTTGGGTGCGCGCCTGATATTGAGCAGGACGCCGGCGATCGTGCCCGGTTCGGGCCGACCAGGTCGCTCGGATGTCATGTCATATGTCGTATCAGGCGGGAGCGACCGCCCGTGCATCGGCGTGGTGTACCACCGCCTCGTAATGGTCGTAGCGGAAGTCCTGCATCTGTCGCAGATACTGGGTTGCGAACCCGGGATACATGGACCCGTTGAACCCGTCGGGGGTCAGATACCAGCTGCGGCAGCCCGACATCCACGTCGTCTTGGTCAGTCGGCGCTGGAGGTCTTCGTTGTGCCGGCGTTGCACGTCTTGGCGCACGTCGAGATAGCGCAGGTCCTCGGTCAAGATGGTGGTGATCGCGCGCACCGCGTAGTCCAACTGGCCTTCGATATACACCAGTAGCGAGTTGTGCCCCGGCCCCGAGTTCGGTCCGGTCATGAAAAACAGGTTGGGGTATCCGTGTGCGCTGATGCTTTTGTATGCCGTTGCGCCGCGTGCCCATTCGTCACCCAGCGAGCGCCCCCCGAGGCCGGTGACAGCGAAAGGCGGTCCGGTGAGGTGCACGTCGTAGCCGGTGGCGAACACGATGCAGTCGAGATGGTGTTCGATGCCGTCGCTGGTGCGGATGCCGACCGGGCTCAGCGTGGCGATCGGCCAGTCGATCAGTTTGCAATTGTCACGCTGCAGGGCCGGGTAGTAGTCGCTGGAGACGAGCATGCGTTTACATCCCGGCCGGAAGTCCGGCGTCAGTTGCCGGCGCAGCCACGGGTCTTTGACCTGGGCCCGCAGGTGTGCCTGTCCGAGCCGGGCCACCACCGAGGTCAGCGGGGTGTTCCACACCAACGCCGTGGCACTGGCCTCATGCCCCCAGAAAAGTGCTTGGCGGGCGAGGGCTTGGGTGGCCGGCACTTTGGCGAACAGCGCTTGCACCGCCGGTGGTGTCGCGACATCCAGGCGGGGCAGCACCCAGCAGGGTGTGCGCTGGAAGACTTTGACGAAGCCGGCGTGCTTGACCAGTTCGGGAACGATCTGGACGGCGCTCGCGCCGGTGCCGATGACGGCGACCCGTTTGTCGGTGAAGTCGTAGTCATGGTCCCACCGTGCGCTGTGGATCTTGTGGCCTCGGTAATCATGGAGCCCACGGATGTTGGGGTAGCTGACGTCCGACAAGGGGCCGGATGCCAGGACGACGGTACGGGCAGTGAATCGCTTGCGGTTCTTGGTCGTTGCCGTCCAGATGCCGGCGTCTTCGTCGAACCTCAGCCCGCTGACCTCGTGACCGAAGCGGATGTGGCGCCGGATGTCGAATCTGGTCGCCATGTCCTCGAGGTGTTGATAGATCTCCGATGCCGGTGAATACGTCCGCGACCACGTCGGGTTCTTGACGAACGAGAAGGAGTACAGCAGCGAGGGCACGTCACAGCTGGCACCGGGATACGTTGTGTCGCGCCAGGTTCCACCCACGCGGTCGCCGCGCTCGAGGATCACGATGTCGGTGACGCCGGCCTCGGCCAACCGGATTGCCGCGCCCAGCCCGGTGAAGCCTGCGCCGACGATCAGGGTCGCATAAGTGTGATCGTTCGCCATGGTCACGCCGCCGGCCGGTAGGTCAGTTCCTTGAACCAGCTGGGCACCGGTTTGAGCAACGGGCGGGGGTAGCGCTCCGACAGCCACACCATGGAATTGGCCAGCAGGTGGTAGGGGTGTTGGGGGTTGACGACCATCGCGGCGTGGCGTCTGAGGACTCGATAGGCAGGTACCCGCGGGGTGCTCTCGCCGCGCTCACCCAATTGCTTGAAGCGCTTCACCGCGCTGTAGAGCCGCTCAGCCTCCATGCCCATCGCCGCCATCTCGTTACGGATGCGATTGAGCAGCGGGATGTACATCAGCGCGCCGATGATGAGCCCGGGCGTCGCTACCGTGCCGACGAATTCGATGGCGAGGCGACGCGCCGTGGCGTGACCGATCATGTCCAGCACCGCGAAATCCACTGCGATGTGCCGTGATTCGTCGTTGTTGATCTTCTCGAATACCTGATGGCAGACCGGGTCTTCCACCGTGTCCAGCAGGAACTTGAGCAGCGCCCCGTCGAGGGCCACTTCGAGCATGGGAATGACGGTGCCCAGCACCGACAGCGGCATGCTGTCGGAGTAGGTGTCCAGCCATTGGATCGCCAACCGGATGTTGACGTTCGGCTCGGGAAGCTCGCCGTCATCGAGCATGCCCCAACGCTTCATCAAAGCCAGCTCGGCATTGGCGTGCCGTTGCTCCTCGGCATGGAAGTATCGGTATATCTCCGCCACCGTGGCATTGGGCGCCTTCTTGGCCAGCGCGGCGAATCCGCGGGCCCCGATGTTTTCGATCCAGCACAGATCTGCCATGAAAGCTTTCAGCTTGGGCCGGAATTCGGGTCGGATCGTTTCCGCACCCGGTGCGTCCCAGTCGATATCGGCGAGCGCCCATTGGCGATCCTTGATCTTGGCGAGCATGGCTTCCATTTCGATGGCCATCGCGTTCCCCTCCTGGTTGTCAGTGCAGGTTCGACCGGGCGACGAAACCAGCCGCCCGCGTATATGCCGCCGGTGCAAGGCGTTTGATGTTCCAGCCGATCTTGGCGTCGAACTGCGGCAGGCAGTACAGCTCGCCGCGGTCGTGAGCGTCGAGGCAGATCCGGGCGACTTTGGCCGCGGAAAATCCGGTCCAGCGCATCAGCCTGGCCGCCCGTTCGCTGGCACCCTCGCTGATCCGGCCGGATTGGACGATATTGGTCTTGACGAAGGTCGGGCAAAGGGCCGTCACTTTCACTGCGCTGCCGGCTAATTCGGCCGAGAGTGTCTCCGACAGGGAGAGCACGCCGGCCTTGCTGACGTTGTACGCGGCCATGCCCGGAGCCGAGCCGAACGCCGCTGCGGAGGCAACGTTGATGATGCCGCGCGGCGCGTTGACCGGTTCGGCTTCGCGCAGGATCGGGGTGAACACGTGACATCCGTGGATCGGCCCCCAGAGGTTGATTCCGAGCGTCCACATCCAGTCGTCCAGCGGGATCTGACCGATCGGCGCCCCGCCCGCGCCCACGCCCGCGTTGTTGATCACCAGGGTGGGCGGTGCGCCGAACCACGACTGCGCCTGTTCAGCCAAGGCGCGTACGTCGTCGATCTGGGAGACGTCACAATGCACGGCAACGGCTTTGGCGCCTTGCCCGGTGATGGTGTCGACCGTCCGCTGGGCGGCGAGGTCGTCGATGTCGCTACAGACCACCGCGCCTGCGCGACGGCCGAGCTCGATGGCGAAGGCAGCGCCGATTCCGCTACCGGCGCCGGTGACCACGGCCGACGCGCCATGACTGGTCCTGGCTCTGTTCAGTAATCTGTCCAGCGGCTTCAGCACGGTTCAGCCGGCCTTTTCCGTCGCCGTGACGTTGTCCGCCAGCGCCTTAGCGATGAACCGCGCGGCATACTGCATTGCTTCGGACGCTTCCGGTGACAGACGCGGCAGGGCCTGGAACACGTGTAATTGGTCGGGCCAGATCTGCAGCTCACACTCCCCGCCGGCGGCGTGAATGTCGGCGGCGAGTTGGCGTGCATCCCCTTCGAGCATTTCTGCGCCGCCGGCCTGAACGAGGGTCGGCGGAAGTGGCAACCCGCCGGCGACATCGAGCTTGAGCCGACGGTGAGCCGGGTCGACCCCCATTGAGTACAGCGCGACCAGCTTGGCGGCTGCGGCGGCGCGGATGGCCGGGTCCGGCCGGTGCAGTTCTCGGGCCGCGCACAATGCGAACGTCAGGTCGATCAGGGGTGAGAAGAGCACCAGCGCCGCGGGCGGATTCGCGGCGACCTCTGGTTGCAGCAGCATGTCCACCGACAGATGCCCGCCTGCCGAATCACCGGCCACCACAATGTCTTTCGCACGTAGTTCACAACCATGCAACAGCCAGTCCCAACCCGCGCGGACGTCCTGCGCGGCGGTGGGGAAGCGGTGCTGTGGCGCCAGTCGGTAGTCGACGCAGAACACCGGTAGTCCGGTGAGCGAGGACAACCAGGAGGTCAGTCGCCGGTGCGTCTTCGGCGAACACATGGCGTAGCCGCTGCCGTGGACGTAATACACCGCAGCATTGCGGGTTGGCGATACGTTCGGGCCGTACACCCATTCGCCGACGACGCGGCGTCCGTCCGGCAGCACGCGGTCGACGTGATCGATGCGGCTGCCCGCCATGGCGGGCCCGAACGTGCGCATCAGGCCGGCGATCAGCTGGCGGGACGCCCAGATGCCCCAAGCTCGCTCGACCGGGATGAGTCCGGTGATGGGCCGAAGCAGCAGGGTGCTCATCGCCACCGCGGCGCGCGATCGCAGGGACCCGCGCACCGGAACGCCGTCGTTCATGCAACGCAGTCAATCCCAAATGGTGACATTAGTCAATGGCATTGTTGACAGGCTTGGCGATCTGAGCTCGCTGGGTCACTGCCGGAGCAAGGCCATCGCGAAGGCGCTTGGGACCACGCGACGAAGTCTCAGTCAGCCCAATCCTGATTGAGTGCGGCGACGTGATCGAGGTTCTCCTCGGCCCAGGTGCGCAGCAGTCGCAGGGGAACAGCGGCGCTCGCACCCAATTCGGTCAGCTCGTACTCAACTCGTGGTGGTACGTCGGCATAGACGGTTCGCGTGATCAATGAGGCTGCTTCGAGGCGTCGCAGCGTGCGGGTCAACATCTTGGAGCTGATGCCGGGCAACTGATCCCGCAGCCCGCTGAACCGCAGGGGTCCCGGCTCGAGGAGGCCGATCAACAACGCCGACCACTTGTTGGCCAACAGATCCAGCAGGGTTCGGCATGGACAAAGCGCGGCGTACACGTCGTGATCGTCGTGCTGGCCCGTCCGGCAAGTGTGAGTCATGACTGTGCTCGTGGCTTCCTCGCGGGGGCTTTGTTATTTCGGCGTGCCTCGGGCGCGCGGGTCAACCCTACGAGCAGAACCTGCACCGCCTTGGCGCGACCGGCATGATCGTCTGCGGCGACGGTCATGCGGATTCGCCTTCGCTGTTGTGAGGTGCAATGGTTTCAAATAGAGAGCAGTATCCCTTGCATGTCACCCGGATCGCTCGATTAGCCTCGCGGCGTTCCCCGCTCACCCCCTAGGAGCTACCCGTGACCGCTGGCCGCCTAACCCTCGTCGTGAATGCCGACTGTCTATGAACCACCCACGAATGACGGTGCAGCGCACGTCTGTGCGTGCCGTCGTGGTTCCGTTGCGGCATCCGATCATCGCCGCCATTGGAAGGTACGAGCACTGGCCGCTGGTCCTCGTCGACGTGGAGATGGCGGACGGTGTCGTCGGGTCGAGTTATATCGCGCCGTATCGCGCCAAGTCGCTGCCGGTGGTGACCGGCGTGATCCGCGACCTGCTCGACGGCCTGCCCGGTCGTGACGTCGCACCCGGTGACGCTTTCAGCTCAGCCCTGAAGTCACTCAATGTTGTTGGCGTATCGGGCCTCACCACCATTGCGGTGTCCGCCGTCGACATGGCTGTGTGGGACGCTCTTGCCAAGACCGCAGGTTTGCCGTTGGCCCAATTGCTGGGCGGGTCGGTCGGACCGGTGCGGGCGTACAACAGCAACGGCTTGTGGCGGCATGAAGTTTCCACGCTCGCCTCCGAAGCCGAGATGTTGATCAACGAGGGCGGCTTCACCGCGGTGAAGATGCGTTTGGGCAACCCGCATCTACGCGACGACTTGGCGGCCATCGATGCCGTCCGGCAGGGGATCGGTGACGAGGTCGACCTCATGGTCGATTTCAATCAGGCCCTGGGCGCCGGTGATGCGATACGGCGTTGCCATGAACTCGACGAGCGGGGCCTCTACTGGTTCGAAGAGCCCATCGCTTACGACGACGTTCGGGGCTATGCCCAACTCGCGCAGCAGATCCGCACTCCACTGCAGGCCGGCGAGAACTTTTATGGCGCCCGCGATCTACTGAACTTCCTGGATCGCGGTGCCGTCCACTACGCAATGGTCGATCTGATGCGGATCGGCGGCGTCACCGGGTGGCTGCGAACCGCCGGGGTCGCGGCCGCCGCCGGGGTTCAGTTGTCCAGCCATCTGTATCCCGAGTTCGCCGCGCACCTGCTTCGCGTAACTCCCACGGCCCACTGGCTCGAGTGGGTGGACTGGGCGTATCCGATTCTGGCCGACCCGGTGCTGCCAGAGGCGGGTATGGTCACCGCCTCGGATCAGCCCGGTGCTGGACTCGTCTGGGATGAACGTGCGGTCCAGAAGTACACCATCCATATCTGACACTGGTCACACCGCAGCCGAGAGGTCGCCATGCCCGCCGTACGAGACGCCTTCTTCCGACATAGCGCGCCAACGCGGGCTTACCTACGGATGCCCCTGATTTAGCCAAGAGAGGTAGGAATGCCAATGCGAGCAGCAGTTCTCACCGAATTCGGTGCACCGCTTCAGATCCTCGAGACGGAGGTGCCGTCGCCGGGCCCAGGACAGGTGCTGGTGCGGGTGATGGCCAGCGGGGTGAATCCCCTCGACACAAAGATTCAGCGGGGCGAGGCGGCACACGCGCGAACCGCTGTTCCCGCGGTGCTCGGCATCGATATGGCCGGCGTGGTCGAATCGGTCGGCGATGGCGCCGGCGAATACCGGCCCGGGGACGAGGTTTTCGGGATGACCGGCGGAGTGGGCGGCATTCAGGGAACGCTCGCCGAATTCGCCGCCGTCGATAGCCAGCTGCTGGCGCCGAAGCCCCGGGCGCTGTCGATGGTCGAGTCCGCGGCTCTGCCGTTGGCTTTCATCACCGCGTGGGAGGCGCTCGTCTGTCACACACATATCCGCGACGGTGCCTTGGTGCTTGTGCACGGAGGGGCGGGAGGCGTAGGTCACCTCGCCGTCCAGCTGGCGCGGTATCTGGGTGCGAAGGTGTTCGCCACAGGCAGCCCGGCGAGCCAGGAGATCATCGCCGCGGGCGGCGCAGTCGGCATTGACTACACGACGACTACGGTGCCCGAGTACGTCGCTGAGCATACGGCGGGCGACGGTTTCGACGTCGTCTTCGATACCGTCGGTGGGGCGACATTGGATGACTCGTTCGCCGCGGTCAAGCGCTACACGGGCCATGTCGTAAGCGCACTTGGCTGGGGCACCCACAGCTTGGCGCCGCTGTCGTTCCGGGCAGCGACCTACTCTGGTGTGTTCACTCTGCTGCCACTGCTCACCGGACAGCACCGCGAGCGTCACGGACGGGCTCTTCAGCTGGCGACGGAAATGGCCGACTCGGGTCAATTGGTTCCGCGGCTGGACCCCGGGACCTACACCTTTGCGAACCTGCACGAGGCCTACGCAGCTGTCGAAAGCCATTCCGCCAAGGGGAAAGTCGTTGTCCAAGTCGGTTCCAGTTAGGCCGCAGCCGGCGGCGGGGAGGCAGTCATGACCAACGCTTCGCCGCGTCCGCTCGGTAGCGACGCCCAACCCGAATACGAAGTGGTGGCCGAGTTCACCGACCTGATGCCCACCGGCGTGACAGTCAGTGATCACCGCCGGATCTTCGTCTCCTTTCCGCGGTGGGGTGACGACGTGGCCTACACCGTCGCGGAGGTCATCAACGGCCGAGCCGTCCCTTTTCCCGGCGCGCAGGTGAACGCGTGGCCCGCGCCGGACCCTCGGGAGCGGCTCATCTCGGTCCAGAGTGTGATCGTCGACCCCGACGGGTACCTGTGGCTACTGGATACCGGTGCGCCCTCGTTCTCGCCGTACGTCAGCGGTGGCGGACCCAAGCTCGTCCGGGTTGACCTGACTCGCAACGAAATCGACCGGGTGTTTCCCATCGACGACACGGCAATGACGCCGACAACCTATCTGAACGATGTGCGTTTCGATTTCTCTGCCGGTCACTACGCCTACATCACGGACTCACAGTCCACGGGTGCCCTCATCGTCGTCGACCTTGACACCGGTGATTGCTGGGATCGACTTCGGGGCCACCCGAGCACGCAGGCGCAGAATCAATTCCGCGCCGTGGTCGAGGGTGTGGTACGTGATCAATACCAAGTGGGCGCCGACGGGATCGCGATCAGCCCCGACGGCACCCGGCTGTTCTACTGTCCCCTCTCGTCACGGCGGCTCTACAGTGTCGACACAGCCGCGTTGCGCGACCGGGACCTCAGCGACACCCTGGTCGCCGAGACCATTCTCGACCACGGTGACAAGTGTGCCTCCGACGGTCTTGAATCAGACACGGCCGGAAACGTTTACGCCACCGCCTACGAGCACGGCGCGGTGTTACGCCGCAGTCCCACAGGACAGTGGGCAACGGTGTTGCAAGCGAAAACGCTGCTGTGGCCCGACACGTTGGCCCTGGCCTCGGACGGACATTTGTATGTCAGTGTCAACCAGTTGCCGCGAACCCCGCTGTTCAATCACGGAACCGACGACCGCATACCGCCGTACCTGATCGTGCGAGTCAACGTCGGCGCCCAACCGATTCGACTGAAGCCATGAACCACTGCGGGTCGTCGAATTTCGCCAACGTCGAGGTCTTGGCACAACCCATGAAAGGAAGCCGATGAAGTCGATCGTATACACCCATACCGGTGACCCGTCCGTGCTGAAGCTCGTTGAAAGGCCGATGCCCGCGGTGGACGCTGGTGAGGTTAACGACAACAACCATTGGCCTACCTATCACCGCCGCTCGTTGCCGTCCGGTCGGACACCTTTGTCACTACCCTGGCTATCGGACATGCCAGCCGGGTCGCGAGCTTGGAGGTGATTGCCGCGGTCTAGGCGGTGCAGGGCCAGGGCGGCGATCACGCCAACCAGAACCAGTCCACCCCAGAGCAATTCACCGGCGCCCAACCGTCTTGCGGCACTCATGGCCGCACCGGTAGCCAGATTCCCGATGAGAATTCCGGCTCCCACGATGGTGTTGTAAAACCCGTAATGAGTGGCCACAAGCCGGCCCCCGGCCAGCACAACGACGGTCTCCATCTCGAAGGGGAAGACGGCAGCTGAGCCCACCGCCAACATGGCCGCTGACACCAGCAGCGCGGCGACAGCCGCCACCGCACCTAAGCGTTGGCTGTCGGGAACAATAGTCAGCGGCAGGAAGGACGCGGCCAGAATCGTCAGGCCGATGGCCAGACTGCGTCCGGGACCCCAACGTGCTGCAAACCAGCGGGTAATGCGCAACTGTCCGGCGACGGCAACGACACCGGACACCACGAATACTGCTGCTACCAAGGATGATTGAGACCCCGGTGCGAGTATGGACGCCTGCAACGGTAGGGCGAGATACACCTGGAAGGACAACACGTAGGAGCCGATCATTGCGGCGGCAAACATCAAAAAGGACTTATTGGCGATGACGACACGCCAGTCTTCGAGAATGGTTGTTCTATCAGTGTTTAAGTCCGCGCGGTGCTGGGGCAGCGCGAGTAGCTGCGCTACCGTGAGTACGGCAAACACAACTGCAGCGCCGAACGCCGTCACCCGAAAATCGAACGCTAGCAAAGCCAGTCCGACCAGCGGGCCCAACAGGATCCCCGATTGGTAGAAAATGTTGAACACGGCGAATGCCTCAACGCGTCGCTCGCCGGCTTCTGCGGCTAGATAAGCTCGCACCGCGGGGTTGAACAACGCGCCGGCAAAACCAGTCGCAGCTGACGCAATCAAAATGGCAGGCAGCGAATGCGCGACGACCAGCAGCCCGAAGCCGGCCGTGCGCAGCAGGCATCCGGCCACGATCAACGGTTTGTAGCCGAGCCGGTCCGCCAGCGTGCCGCCAACAACGAACATCCCCTGTTGAGAGAAATTGCGCACTCCGAGGACCAGTCCGACCGCCCAAGCGGCCAGCCCGAGCGGACCGGCGAGGTAGCCCGCCAGATACGGCATCAGCATGTAGAAGCCCATATTGATGCCGAACTGGTTGACCATAAGCATCCGCGCCGGCCCGTCGAAACTGCGGAACTGCGTGACGAACCTCAAGAGCGCCCCGCCGCCGCGGGCGCGCGAACAGTGCGGCACCGCGTCCAAGAGCTAATCACCTGTGCGCTCGGGTCACTAACCACCGCGGGCTCTAGTGGTGGATTGTGATCCAACAGGTCATGCTCGCGGCAGTAGTCGTCGTTGTAGATCGTGTCGAAGTAGCGCTGCGGACCGTCGGGGAAAACGGCTGCGATGGTCGTGTCCGCGGGCATGGTGTGAGCTGCCCAGCCAGCGACAAGTGCGACCGCGCCAACGCTCCATCCGCCGCTGGTGAAATGGGTGGCTGCCAGCGCCCGGCACGCCCAGACGGCTTCAGCAGGAGCTACCCAGTGCACTTCGTTGAACGCGGCATAGTCGACGTTGCCGGGGTAGATGCTTGAGCCCAGCCCGCGCATCAGCCGCGGGGCAGCCGGTTGTCCGAAAATCGTTGACCCAACGGTGTCCACGCCGATTAACTTCAGATCGGGATTGAACCGGCGCAAGACCCGTGCCACCCCCGCAGAGTGCCCACCGGTGCCTACCGAGCACACCAGAACATCGATGTGGCCAAGCTGCTCGATGAGCTCCAACGCCAACGACTCGTAGCCGTCGACGTTATCAGGATTGTTGTACTGGTCGGGATTCCAAGCGTGCGGATCAACGGCCAGCAGCTCGGCTACCCGGTCGGTGCGTGCCTTTTGCCAGCCACCTACTGGATGCGGCTCGGTGACTACATCAATCTGTGTTCCGTAGGCGGTGAGCATGCGCCGAATAATTGGCTCCATACCGGGGTCGGTGACCAGGGTAACCGGATGGTGGTAGACCACCCCGGCCAGGGCGAGCCCCAAACCCAAAGTGCCGCTTGTGGACTCGACTATCCGTGCTCCGGGGCGCAAGTCGCCGCGAGCTCGAGCACGTTCCACCATGTGCAGGGCGGGGCGATCTTTCATACCGCCGGGATTAAAGCCTTCGAGTTTGGCCCAGAAGCCGCGATCAGCCGAACTGAGAGGCTGCGAAATCCAGAGGACGGGCGTGTTACCGACCATCGTGCTCGGCCGGCTGGATCGGCTCTCGGACGAGAGCTCCAACGCGCGGACTCTAGGGGTAGGGGCGTGTACCGAATGATTTAACAAATGGTTCATTTGAAGTGTCGCTTCCATCGACGCCGCAAGCCAAGTGCGGCAGTTGATAAGGGTCAGCAGTCACGGGCCATCGTGGGGAACCACAACAGCCTGATGCTGACCGATCAGCGACGAGACAGACAGAACCGCGTCAGGAGGTCTTGACCGGTGTAAGCAGTGCCGAGCGCGAAGGGCGGGCCGCGGCCCACTCGCGCAATGAGGCCGGCCAGGGATCCGGTAGCGGCGAGAACCGCAACGACGACGCCAAGCGCGCTCAATGCGGTCGCGGGCTTCGGCAGTGCGGCCGTCACGAAATGCTCGGGGTGGGCGGCGGTCGAGCCGGCCGCGATGTGAGTGTGGTCGACGTTGACGGCGAATTCGCCACCCAGCGACGAGAACAAGGCGTGGGCCGGGTGAGGTTCGTGGGCCTCCACCCGCGAAAGTCCGCATTGAGCGACCGCGGCGAGCAGCCACACCCCGGCCGCCACGGCGATCAGAGATCGTAGCCGTGGCGGTCTACGGGTGTCGTTCCAACTCAGTCCGCCCCTCACAATGCTCCGATCATAGCGCACTCCGGGGGGGTATACCACAATCAGCGGAGCAAATTTTATCCGCGCAGACATAAACACCCAGGTCACAGCAATGTTAAGGGTAGGCAACACATCGGTTTTCGAAGCATGACACGCAGATCTTATACCCCGTACCGGTACAACGTAGGTCACTTACATGCCCGGAAGTCGCTTCTTTGGCCAGGCGTTGGCCGCCCATGAGCAGCGACGCCGATTGCTCAGGCTCGTCCTTCGCCGACGGTCAGCGCTGTTGCGGACGAAGCTTTTCACGCTGAACGTCAGACCGCGTCGTACGGGCGAAGTCTTGACGTTGATCGTCTGAGTAAGGGGCTTAGCGACGCTCGGTCAGTCCAACACGGCGTTGACCACGCCCTTTCAACTCAGTGCGCCCGTAGGGCGGGGCACTTGACACATCGGTACCCCCGGGGGGTACGATCGCAAAGGTACCCCCTATGGGTATGTTTAGAGGAGGATAAGTCATGGACACCACAGCGCCGGGGTATACCGAGGCCAAAGACGCCTATGGCAAGCGGTTGCGCCGCATTGAGGGCCAGGTGCGCGGTCTGATGCGGATGGTCGAGGACGACGCCTATTGCATCGACGTGCTTACCCAGATCTCGGCTACCACGAAAGCGCTCGAATCAGTGGCCCTGGTGCTCCTCGAGGAGCATTTGACCCACTGCGTCAGTCACGCGGTCCGGGCAGGAGGCGACGTGGCAGAGCAAAAGATCAACGAAGCGTCAGCGGCCATCGCGCGTCTCGTGCGTTCGTGACCCGTTCACGCCTGCGACGACTTACAGAAGGAGTCGATCTGATGGACCTCAAAGTAATCCCAATCAAGCCATTGGCTGAGTCTTCAGCGGCCGGCTGCGCTTGCTGCCGTCCGCGACGGCACCCCGCAGATGACCCGACCACACCCCCAAAGGACAACGACATGATCGGCACTGTTGCCAGCTACTCCGTCACCGGAATGACTTGCGGTCATTGCGTGCAGGCGGTCACCGAAGAACTGACCGCGCTACCCGGGGTCAGCGCTGTGAGTGTTGACCTGGTACCCGGGGACACCTCGACCGTCACCATCACCAGCGACACGCCGGTTACCAACGAGCAGATCGCCGCAGCCTTGAGCGAAGCCGGCGATTACCACTTGAGCACTGCCTGACAAACCGAGCGCAGCACGTTGCGGGGCACTACGCCTGGGGAAGGACAGAAAGATGACGACTACCGATCGCGTGACCGGGCGCAGTCACGCCCGCAGCGTCGAATTGTCGATCGGCGGCATGACCTGCGCTTCGTGCGCCGCGCGGATCGAGAAGAAGCTCAACAAGCTCGACGGGGTCAGCGCCACGGTCAACTACGCCACCGAAAAAGCGCATGTGACCTTCAATGATGATGTGGCGCCGGCAGACTTGGTGGCGACTGTGCAGGCGACCGGCTATACCGCCGCGCTTCCCCCACCACCTGCGGCGGCCAGCCCCGAGAACGCTGCCCCGTTGGGACCGGACGAGGCTACCGAGGTTACTACGGGCTGGCGTCAACGTCTGGTGGTGTCGAGCGTGCTCACCGTGCCGGTGATGCTGTTATCAATGATCCCGGTGCTGCAATTCGACAACTGGCAGTGGCTAACGCTGACCCTGGCTTCGCCTGTGGTGGTGTGGGGCGCGTGGCCGTTTCACCACGCCGCCTGGACGAATCTCCGGCACGGTGCTGCCACGATGGACACGCTGATCTCGGTCGGAGTGAGCGCAGCCTACCTGTGGTCTCTGTGGGCGCTGTTCTTTGGACAGGCTGGGATGCCCGGCATGCGTATGACGTTCAGCCTGCTGCCCGCCACCGCCGGGGGCGCCGAACACATCTATCTCGAAGTCGCTTCGGCCGTAACCGCTTTCATTCTGGCCGGCCGTTACTTCGAAGCCCGCGCGAAGCGACAGTCCGGGGCAGCTTTGCGAGCACTGCTCGACCTAGGTGCCAAAGACGTGGCCGTACTCGGCGACGATTCGGTCGAAACGCGGGTACCCATCAGCCAACTCGCGGTGGGGGACCAATTCGTCGTGCGGCCCGGTGAGAAGATCGCCACCGACGGAGTCGTCGTCTCGGGCACCTCCGCCGTGGATGCGTCGATGCTTACCGGCGAACCCGTACCTGTCGAGGTCGGACCCGGCGACAGCGTTGTTGGTGCCACCGTCAATGCCGGCGGGCGGATCGTTGTCCGCGCCACCCGAGTGGGATCCGACACTCAACTGGCGCAGATTAGTCGTCTCGTCACCGAGGCGCAGAACGGTAAGGCGCAGGTGCAACGTCTTGCCGATCGTGTCTCGGCGGTTTTCGTGCCGATCGTTTTCGGGCTCGCACTGTTGACTTTAGCGGCTTGGCTTGTGGCGGGGGCATCAGTGACCGCGGCTTTTACCGCGGCAGTCGCCGTGCTGATCATCGCCTGCCCATGTGCACTCGGGCTGGCGACGCCGACGGCTTTGCTTGTGGGTACCGGGCGGGGCGCCGAACTCGGCATCTTGATTGAAGGCCCGCAGATTCTTGAATCAACCCGTCGTATCGACACGATCATCTTGGACAAAACCGGCACGGTCACCACTGGACGAATGGCCGTCGCCTCGGTGTTCGTGGCCGACGGTGAGTCCGACGCCGAGGCGTTGCGACTGGCGGGTGCTCTCGAGCATGCCTCCGAGCACCCGATCGGGCAGGCAATCGCCGCTTACGCGGCGGCAGCGAGCCCGCCGGCCGGGGTGGAACGCTTCGAAAACCATAGTGGCCGAGGCGTTTCCGGTGTTGTAGACGGTCACGCCGTGTTCGTCGGCCGGTACAGCTGGCTAAGCGAGGAGTGGGCGATCAAGGCCCCCGACTCACTACTGCACGCCGCCGACCAAGCCGAGTCGCAGGGCCGCACCCCGGTGTGGATTGCTTGGGACGGGCAAATTCGTGCGGTGATCGTCGTCTCCGACACCGTAAAAGACACTTCAGCGGCGGCTGTCGGCGAACTTCGGCAGCTCGGCCTTCACCCGGTACTGCTGACTGGCGACAATTACCGCGCAGCCCACACGGTCGCAACCGCGATCGGTATCGATGAGGTCGTGGCCGACGTGCTACCCGCCGACAAAGTTGGCGTCGTCAAGAAGCTTCAGGGCGAGGGGCGGGTCGTGGCGATGGTAGGCGACGGCGTCAACGACGCAGCCGCTTTGGCCCAAGCCGATCTTGGGTTGGCGATGGGTACCGGCACCGACGCCGCCATCCAGGCCTCAGATCTAACTCTGGTGCGCGGCGATCTACGCGCAGCTCCGGAGGCAATCCGCCTGGCTCGCGCCACGTTACGCACCATCAAAGGCAACTTGTTCTGGGCGTTCGCCTATAACGTTGCGGCACTACCACTGGCGGCCGCGGGGCTGCTGAATCCTTTAATCGCAGGCGCCGCAATGGCGTTGAGCTCAGTGTTCGTCGTTAGCAACAGCCTGCGCCTGCGGCGGTTCAGGCGTAGCCGGTGACGAAAGGCGTTGGCGACAACGACTCGAGCGTTTCGCCAGCGTCCATCGCGGTCAAGTTTCATGCTCCGCTTGCAACGGCTCAAGGTTGTGCAGCGTGCGTGACTCTAGCCGAATCGGCAGCTCTACAGCGAAAGCTCGGCGAGCTATCTACTGCGGAGACGGTTGGTCTATCGGATTTGATCGCGCTGGCGCTCTGCCTGGCCGTCGAAGCGGCTGGCGAGATCGTGGACACGAGCGGCGATGTCGTCGCGGATCAACCGCATCCGCTCGATCCCGTCCACACCACGCAGGGAGGGTTCATCGGTGTCCCACACTTCAATTGGTGTGCCGTCGGTGGGCTCATCGAGTTGGGCCTGGGTTCCGACAACAACGATCAAGTCGGCACGGTGGATCAACGTGTCGGTCAGCTGGACGGGGCGGTGGCCGCTGATATCGACGCCCAGTTCGGCGAGGACTTGAGCCGAAAGAGCGTTGACGGCGGTTTTGGCGTGGGTGCCCGCTGAGATGGCGTGGATGCGGTTTTCGGCGCACTGGCGCATCAGGCCCTGGGCCATCACAGATTTGCCGGAATTGCTGACACAGACGAACAGCACGGTAGGTGCGGTGTTCTCGCTCATCGTCGGTCGTCTTCGGTGGTCATCGCCCAGTGCCGGTAACGGCTGTTGTCCGGTGGTGGTAGTGGCGGGCCAGGAATAGCGACACATAGACCAATGCCACCAGAACAGGCACTTCGATCAGCGGGCCGACGACTCCGGCCAGTGCTTGGCCCGAGGTGGCGCCATAGGTGGCGATGGCTACCGCGATGGCCAGTTCAAAGTTGTTGCCCGCGGCGGTGAACGCCAAGGTGGTGGTGCGCTCGTAGCCCAGCCGCAGGCCCGCACCCAGCAGGTAGCCGCCGCCCCACATGATCGCGAAATAGGCCAGCAGCGGCAGTGCAATACGCGCCACATCTAGGGGTCGGTTAATGATCTGATTTCCTTGCAGCGCAAACAGAATGACGATGGTGAACAGCAGCCCGTACAGGGCCCATGGTCCCACCCTGGGTAGGAACCGTGATTCATACCAGTCGCGGCCCTTGGTCGTTTCTCCGAACCGCCGGGACAGATACCCGGCCAGCAGCGGGATGCCCAGAAAAATCAGTACCGATTTGGCGATCTCCCACGGCGAGGTGGAGATGGTGGTCTGCGCCAGGCGCAGCCAACCCGGCAGCACAGATAGGTAGAACCAGCCGAGCACCGCGAACATGAGCACCTGGAAGATCGAGTTCAACGCCACCAGGACGGCGGCGGCTTCGCGATCTCCGCAGGCCAGGTCGTTCCAGATGATTACCATGGCGATGCAGCGGGCCAGTCCGACGATGATCAAACCGGTGCGATACTCGGGCAGATCGGCCAACAGCAGCCAGGCCAGCGCGAACATCAACGCCGGACCCAGAACCCAGTTCAACAGCAAAGAGCTGATCAGCAGCTTGCGGTCACCGGTGACAGTGTCGAGGCGGTCGTAGCGCACCTTGGCCAGCACCGGATACATCATGATCAGCAAGCCCAGCGCGATTGGCAACGAGATCCCGTCGACCTGTACTTTCTCCAACGCGGTGTTGAGACCCGGAATCCAGCGACCCAGCAGCAACCCGGCGGCCATTGCCAACCCGATCCATACCGGCAAAAATCGGTCCAACGCGGAGAGTTTGCCCACCACCGCCGGCGCACTGTCAGGGGTGATTGTGTCCGTCATGCCGGTGCCCCAACCGTGGGCGCGGCATCGGCATGAACGCTAAGCAGCCTTGACAACACGTTCAGCACCTCGGGAACCACGGCGTAATACATCCACGAGGCGCGGCGCTGGCACGTCAGTAAACCCGCTTCCCGCAGCACCTTGAGATGATGCGAAATCGTCGGCTGACTGACCTCGACCCCTACCGAGATGTCGCAGACGCACGCCTCACCGCCAGCGTGACTGGCCACCGAACTCAGCAGCTGCAATCGCACCGGATCGGCTAGGGCTTTAAACCTCACCGCCATATCGGCAGCATCAAGGGAATTCAGCGGCTCACGCATCAGCGGCGCAACCACACAGGACGCCCCTTCCGGCGCCTGGACCAGATTCGACATAGATCGATATTGACAGATATCGAAATCAAAGACAAACCCTCAGCGGACAACTGTTGTGGGCTTGCCAACTCGACACCGGGCGGGCACCCCCATCGGATGCCCACCCCCAGTCGACCCGGTGGCTAGCAGCACGATGCCGCACCGGCGGTCGTTTGACCGCCACAGCACACACCCGACTCAGCTTGATCGGTACCGGCGTGTTGTGGGCTGGCACCGAAGGTTTCGGAGTCAGCCAGCACGGTATAGACCTCCCAGCGTTCCCCGCCCGGGCCAGCCACCCAGACCTTGTCCTGGGTGGCGAAACAACATGTCGTACCGATCTCCTCGTCGGTGAACATTCCGGCATTGGCCAGCCGATCGATCTCGGCATGCACGGCGTCGCTGGAGTTGACTTCCACGCCAAGATGATTCAGGGTGCCGCCGGAGCCGGGGTGTTCCAGCAGCACCAACTTCAGCGGCGGGTCCGCGACTGCGAAATTGGCGTACCCTGGCTTGCGTTTCGCGGGCGCGACGTTAAAGAGCTTGGAATAAAAGGTGATTGCAGCCTCAAGGTCATCGACGTTGAGGGCGAGCTGAACACGGGACATGACGAGACACCTCCGACTAGTGAGACATATATCAAACTGGCGCCGCGCCCCAGTGTTCGCCCCTTTTTGATATATGTCAAGATATCTGGCAGACTAGTCGCATGCCCAAATCGCTGCCCGTGATCGACATCTCCGCTCCGGTGTGCTGCGCGCCCGTGGCGGCCGGGCCCATTAGCGACGAGGACGCCTTGGCCGTTGCCTTGCGACTCAAAGCCCTAGCCGATCCGGCCCGCGTCAAGATCATGTCGTTCCTACTCAGCTCATCAGCTGGCGAAGAGATCAGCGGCGAATTGGCAGCAGTACTCGAACTCAGCGACGGCACCGTCAGCCACCACCTGACCCAACTGCGCAAGGCCGGCCTGGTCATCTCCGACCGCCGCGGCATGCACGTCTTCCACCGGGCACACCCTGAAGCCCTGCAAGCGCTTTGTGCTGTGCTGGACCCCCAATGCTGCCGTTGAACACAGTCTGCAAGTCGCGGCCCAACGCGTGGGCCGGCCCAACCCCCAAGAATTTCCTTCGTCTCATTTCTTAAGAACGTGGATGACTCAGATCTGTCGCGCTACGGGCAAGGCGACGCCGGGCAACCGCCATACGGCTTGTTCCTCCTGGAATGTTTGAAGTTAGCTGGCCAGCCTGCGCAGGGCCATCCTGCCGGTCGCCTCCACAGGTTGAGCGAAAGGCCAGGCGGCGTCTCGTAGCAGGCGTAAGCCGTCGAGTCCAACGATGATGGGGGAGCCCTCATGGCCAGCGACACCGAGTGGCAGCGGCAAGTGGCCAATGAGATCCCAGGCGACCAGGTGGGTGATGAAGGCTGCCGCAATCATCAAGTTGGCGATCACCAAACCACGAGCATGGCGGGACAAGGCAATGACCGCCGGAATGGGGGACAGGTCGTCTCGGGTGATCACAACATCGGCAGTATCCAGCGCAAGGTCGGATCCGGCACGACCCATCGCGACGCCGACGGTGGCGGCGGCCATGGCGGGGGCGTCGTTGACGCCATCGCCGACCAGCATCACCTTTGCACTGCGTGCTTCGAGCTCACGCACCGCTCCGACTTTCTCCTGGGGAGCAACCGGGATCGATGTCGAGTTCGGCGTCGGCGTGGAGGCGGTGGCCGATGCAGCGCATCTTGATGCTTTCTCACTGCCGTGACGCCAGGTCGGCGGCCAGCGCGGTTTCGGCGGCGTCGGTGCCGAGAACTCGGGCGATGCGGTGAGTCGGTTGTTGTGCATTACTATCTACGTACGGACTAAGTATGATCTAGTCGGGTTCTGCCTTTCTCAAGTTGGGCGGTGCCGGCTGGCGGGAGGCCTGGAGTGCGGATTCGAGGATTCGGGGAGCTTGAAGCGGTTGTCATGGACCGCATTTGGAGCTGCGACCCCGCCACCGCGATAACGGTGCGGGAGGTGTTTGACGGCTTGGCCGCTGAGCGCACTATCGCCTACACCACGGTGATGTCCACGATGGACAACTTGCATACTAAGGGTTGGTTGGCCAGAGAACGTGACGGCAAGGCGTACCGGTATTGGCCGACCTTGTCGCGTGAGCAGCACAGCGCGCGACTGATGCGCGAGGCACTTGACGGCGGCGGCCGGCCCGATCTTGTGCTGCACCATTTCGTCGAGCAGATCGGTCCAGCGGAATCGTTGCGACTGCGCGCCGCGCTGCGCGGGCTGGCGAAACGGACGGACCAGCGGTGAGCATCGCCATTTGTCTGTTGTTATACAGCGTGGCGGTGCTTGTCGCAGGACCGCCGCTGTTACGTGCGTTGACCCGGCGCGGCCATGCCCCCCGTTTCGGGGTTGCGGCGTGGCTGACCGCGATCGGCACAGTGGTTCTTGTCTGGGTAGCCGTCGCAGGGACCGTTGTCGTCGAGATGGCACGTCGCTGGGACTACCCGCGCAGCGTTGCGGCGTCGTGTTTGGTCCAGCTGCGTGGCGTGATGACTGTGCTTAGTGATTTCGTAGGGGTGTCGCCGCAGGTCACACTCGGCGCGATCGCGGCGGTGGCCGCGTTGGTGGCCATCCTCGCCGGCGGGCGGTTGGCCAGGACCATCTCGGGATTGCGTACTCGGTCCCTGGAGCACGCCGAGGCAGTGCGTCTCGTCGGTCGCCGCACCGGCGACCCGGACGTGGTGATCGTGGAAGCCCCGGAACCCGCCGCCTACTGCGTCTCGGGCCGGCCCTCGGCGATTGTGGTGACCAGCGCTGCAGTTGCCGCACTCGACGAGCACGAGCTGACCGCGGTGGTTGCTCACGAGCGCGCTCACCTCGCTGGGCATCACTCGCTGGTGGTCACCACGCTGCGCGGGCTGGCCGCAGTCTTTCCCAAGCTGACCCTGATGCGGGAGGGCGCCGCTCACGTGGCGCGGCTATTGGAGATGTGCGCCGATGACGCCTCAGCCCGCCGATACGGCAGCGCGCCACTGCTGTCTGGACTGATCACGCTGTGCCGCGCAGCCCCAGCCGGAGCCCTGGCTGCTGCCGATGTCGCCGTGCTGGCGCGCGCCGAGCGACTCGCAGTGCTATCAGCAGACCCCGCAATCGGCCGGGCCCGGGCAGCACTGAGCAGCGTGATAGCAGTCTTGGCGGCCGGGCCCGTCGTGACCGTGATACTGGCGACCTCGGGCGCCCTGCTGTGCGGGCCGTAACGAATGCTGACCCGCTCGAAACCGTTGCGCAACAACACCTCAGGGCTTCACAATGCCTCTCTACGCTTGGTGACTTCGTCGTGATTGATGTCAACCACATACACGGCTACTTGGTCGAACAGATCAATGCGGTGTCCCGATGATGCACAGCGGCCACGACATTTGGGACAGCTCGTTCCTGATGCCCGTGGCGATGGTGTTGTTCGGGGCACTGCTAACTACTGCCGTCGTCTTGACCATTCGCTACCTGGTTTCATTATCCGGTACGGCGTCGGCCGGAACTGACGGGTCGAGCCGCGCAGAAACGCTGCTCGCGGGACGCTATTCGCGCGGCGAGATCGACCACCACGAATATCAGAAGAAGCTGACCCTGCTAAACCAGCACCGGTAAATCGTCGGCGGCTTTACCCACGACCAGGCACCAATGGGCGAACACGCCAACGGATTTCGGCTCGGACGCGGCGAACACGGTGGAAGCCGCGGTGATGAGCGCCGGACCGCGCCGGCAGCACCGTTCGCTTCAGGTTCGCCCGCCGGTAGCGGCGTTTCGACTTGCGCTGTTGCTGACCTACTGGTCTACTAAGTACGTCCGTAGATAAGCGATCATCGCTACAGGAGAGATTAATGACAGAAACCGCGCCCGCCGCCGCACCGCGTCAGATGTCGACTCGCTGGCTGTACCCAGCACTGGCCGTTACCGGCATCGCGGTCGGCATTTTCGTCATCGCCGCCGGCGTGTATCTGCTCTTCGTGCACCCAAACTCGGGTCACGCCGCGCAGCAGGACTGCTGTAAGTCCATGGAAGCCGACATGAAGAAGATGATGGACGACCCGAAAATGCCGATGAACAAACCGTCGATGTCGCCAATGCCCCCGAGCATGTCACCGATGCCGAGTATGCCCATGCCCACCCGCACGCCCTAGCGATCGCTTAGTACTTCGCGGACGGTCTGAAAGAACGGCCGAGAAAAAGTGGGAAAGGAATCAGAATGATGATGGGACATTGCGGTGCTGGTGGCTGGGCTCATTGGGTGTGGATGGCCGAAACGTTTCTGCTGTGGGCACTTGTAATCGCCGCTGTCGTGCTGGCCGTGCGGCATCTACTTTCGTTGCGCGGTGGCAGCGGCTCACCGGGCCCGGGCGCTCCCCGCGAGGAGGGCCTGCTCGCCGAGCGCTACGCGCGCGGCGAGATCGACGACACTGAATACCAGCAGCGAATGACGCTGCTGCGGCAGACCCGCTGAGCGGATGATCGGCCATTCCCCTCGGAGAGGAAACGTCTTGAGTGATGTCTCGATTCGAGATCCAAGAAATGAGAAGCGATGAGCCCGAATAAGATCGCCGACAAGCATATGGTGCTAGATCACGTAGGGACCGTGCGCCGGCAGCTAGATGAGCTCACCCGGATGCTGCAATCTGACGCATACTGCGTGGAGGTGATGAAACAGATTCAGACCGTGCAGTGCTCGCTGGAACGCGTGAACCGCGTGACGTTGCATAAACACCTGGAGGGCTGCCCTTCCGAGGCAGTGCTCTACGGTCAACGACAGTCTGCGATCGACGAATTGGTCGACGTCGTCAACTTCACCCCCGCCGCAACCGGCCCGCATACCCTGCTAGACGGGTCCGCGAGCGGCCAAAGTGCAGCAAGCAACAGCACCGAGCTGCTGGCGAGCACGACCTTGTCGCTGCCCGGGATCGCGTCGCAAATGTGCAAGGCCGCGCTCGAAGGCATCGTCACCCCCATCGCGGGTGTCGGAGCAGTGCGAGTCGACCTGCCAACGAAAACGATCACCATCCATCATGACCACCGAGCATCGAGCCGGCGGCTGATCGAAGCCATCGAGGAACAGGGCTACCACGTTGCCGCCCCATTAGTGACAAACACAAGAGAACAGACACCCAATCATCACTGGCTCGGGTTCGTCGATGGCGATGGCATCTGAATTCTGTTGTCGCCCTGCGTGCAACTGACCCGCTGTGTTGCGGGCCCAGGTCGTCTGAAGCCGCTTGTGCAGAGTGCCCGTACGCGAACGGATAGACACTGCCACCACCTGACCGGCCGCGCGTAGCAGCGATCATGGGTATCCTGCGCCGAACTCGAGCTTCGACGGGAGCGCCGCGCCGCACTCGCAAATCTCGACGCCGACGCCAACTGCCGGCTAGAGCATTAGCAGCGGTGCTCGACCTCAGCGACGGCACCGTCAGCCACCACTTGAACCAGCTAGCAAGGCCGGCCTAAGACATCTCCGACCGCCGCGGCATGCACGTCCTCCACCGAGCACACCCCGAAGCCTGCAAGCGCTTCGTGCCGTACCCAACCCTGACCGCTGCCAAATTGCAGCAACTTCCTTAGCTTCCCACTAAGTAAGAATCCAACGCGCCGAACTACCGCATTGGCATACGGACTCACATGTTGTGTAGTCCGATGTTGGCAGGAATCAGCGCCCCGGGGTTGGCATGGGCATATTGCTGGGAGGCATGCTGGGCATTGGCGACATGCTAGGCATTGGTGACATGGACGGCATGGTGGGCCCCATCGGCATCTTCATGTTCTTCATGTCGTCTTTCATTGCCGCGCAGCAGTCCTGCTTTGCCGCCTTCATGCCGCCACAACAATCAGAGGGTGCGAAGAACAGTAAATACACGCCGGCGACGACGACGAAGATTCCGACCGCGATGCCAGTGATCGCGAGGGCGTGGTAAAGCCTGTTCGTCCGTGTCCCGGTGGTGGTGGGAGCGGTGTCGGTCATCGGTTCCTCCTAAGGCAGGCGTGCGAGCGCAACAGATACTGTTCTACTTAGTAGCATAGTAGAACGTCTCATGTAGCGGCGCCAAGGCTGTACTGGTGGCGGAAGCCGCCGCCGGCTGGTGCAGCGGGGGATTCCTCGCGGGAGTCGCCGCATGATCTTCCAGGTGGGGTGGATTGCGAACGACTTTCACGACCGTGTCGTGTTTACAGGGACGGGTAGCGCGATGGTGAAGGTGGTTCCGGTTCCTGGCCCTTGGCTGTCGGCGGTTATATGGCCACCGTGTGCTTCGACGAGGGCTTTGGCGATGGCGAGACCGATTCCTGATCCTCCGTGGTCCCGATCGCGAGCGGTGTCGACACGGTAGAACCGCTCAAACACGTGGGGCAGGTGCGCGCTTGCGATACCCTCGCCGGTGTCGGTGACGGAAATGATGACTTGATCTCCGTCGACTGTCGCGGCTACCTCGACGCTGCCGCCGCGCGGGGTGTGGCGTAAGGCGTTGTCGAGCAGATTGCCCAATACCTGTCCCAGTCGCTGCGGGTCAGCCCACAGCGGTGGCACGTTAGCGTTGACACGAGTCTTCAACGCTACTTCCTTGGCTCGGTAGCGGTCGGCGACCGTTGCCACCGCCGTCGATATCAACTCGCTGGCAGCCACGCGCACGGGTGAGATCGTCTGGCCCTCTTCGGCTTGGGCGAGGGCAGAGATGTCGTCAGAGAACAGAACCAGCCTGCGAGTCTGATCGCGCAGCATCGCCGTCGTCTCGGGGTCAAGAGTTTCTACCTTATCTTCGAGCGCCTCGAGGTAGGCCTCAATCACCGACACGGGTGTGCGTATTTCATGGGCGAGATCACCGATCATTCGGCGACGGGTAGCGTCGACCGATTCCAGACGAGCGGCCATCTGGTTGAAGGCACCCGCGAGTGCATCGAAGTCGTGACCCAAACGTGGGGTAGCTACGCGGATGTGATAGCAGCCATCCGCGACCGCGCTTGCCGCCGCTGACACATCGGCGACCGAACGCTGCAAACGCCGGCCCAGATACCATGTCACGGCCAAGGCGGTTAACGCGGAAACCGCCAGGGCCACCCCCACCGAGATCGCGGTGGCTGAGCGGTAAGCCAGTTCAGTGTGAAACTGCTCGTGTGACATGGAAGCCATTGCGGCGCGGCGGAGATGGTCCTCGAACAACGGTGGGCCCACGACTGCTGCAACCAACCACGTCGTGGCGGCACCGGCGACCAGGACCATCGTTTGGGCTAACAACAGCCGCACACTGATGCCAGCCCCCCGGTGACCCGCACGGCCATCGGGTCGACGTCGGTATTTGAGTGTCGTGTTCACCGGCCACTACCCATCCGGTATCCAACACCGCGAACCGTAATTACATAGCGGGGCTGGGCTGGGTCATCACCAAGTTTGCTGCGCAGATGCCCGACGTGCACATCGACTAGGTGCTCGCTGCCTATCCACGGCTCCCCCCGAATTGCTTCCAGGAGTTGGCGGCGGCTGAAAACGACACCCGGACGCGACGACAACGCCGCCAACACGTCAAACTCCGTGCGAGTCAACAACACCGGCTGCTGGCCGATATGAACTTCACGGCTTGCGACGTTGATTCGCAGCGCCCCGAATTCCCGCGGCGGTAATTCGTCAACAGAAGAACCGGCCGTGGTAGCAGCGTGCATCACTACATTGCGGGGCCGTCGCAACATTGCACGAATGCGCGCCATCAGTTCCCGCGGGCTGAACGGCTTGGTGACGTAGTCGTCCGCGCCCACGGAAAGCCCGATGACGGTGTCGGTTTCGGCGTCGCGCGCAGTAAGCATCACCACGTAGGCATCGGAGAAAACACGCAGCTGCCGGCACACCTCAAGTCCGTCGATGCCCGGCAATGCGAGGTCGAGAATGACGACGTCAGGGTCGAGCTCGCGGGCCAGCTTCAGAGCATCCGGTCCGTTAGCTGCAACACTGACTTCGAATTTTTCCTTCTCCAGGTAGCTGGCGACAACTCCGGCCAAGGCGGCCTCGTCGTCGACCACCAAGGCTCGATAGCACCCCGCGCCACCGGTCGGTCCAGCAGTCATGTTCTCCATGGTGTCATCGTGGCGGCTCTGCTGAGCGGTCAATTGTTCGGCCGCCGGCTAAAGCCATCTTGAGCAAATCTTGACAGAACCCACATCCATTCACCGCATCAACGCTGCAGGCTTATTGGGAAGGAAAGGTAGCGGATCGTGATGTGGTGGGGAGACTGGATCGATGCCACGGTCAGTGCGAGTGACTGCTTGGTGGTGGCAGCGCTGATGCTGGCGATCTGGGGCGCGGCGATTGCCGGCCTGGTGGCATTGTTTCGCGTCGGCTCGACCAGCGATGCTCATCATGATCACATCGCTAACACTCGGCGCCGTCGAACGGCGATCCTCCGTCAACCGTTTCGCGGGCGGCGAGCGGCTCCAACGAGTACTGCCGGGCTTCACCGTATTGAAGGTGGGCATTGACATGAGGAGCCAACGTAGAGGGCACATTTGGCAACCAAGGCCGGGGCTTCCGTGATCGCACCGTCTATTGATCGTGTGCAGATGAGCCGGCGTGCGTTCGTCGGCGCCACAGTCTTCGGTGGTTTGACGCTGGCCGCATGTGGCCGCGCATCCGGTCCGGCGGGCAACAACCTGGCCGCCATGGGCCCGGCGATCGCGGCTGCCGAGGCGGCACGGCCACATACCGGGCGCGTTGTCACGGCATCGTTGACACCGCAGCCTGCAACCGTGGACTTGGGCGGCACGTTGGCGCGCACCCTGGCCTATGGCACCGGCATCCCAGGCCCGCTGATCCGGGCCAACGTTGGTGATGAGCTTGCGGTCACCCTGGCCAACCGCCTTGACCACGCCACTTCCGTGCACTGGCACGGGATCGCACTGCGCAACGACATGGATGGCGCGGAGCCTGCGACGCCAAATGTCGAGGCCGGTAAGGATTTCACTTACCGGTTTTCGCTGCCCCATTCCGGCACTTATTGGGCACATCCGCATACCGGGTTGGACGCTGATTACGGGTTGTATCTCCCGGTGATCGTCGACGACCCGGCCGAGCCAGGAGGCTACGACGCCGAGTGGATCGTGGTTCTCGATGACTGGACCGACGGCGTCGGGAAAACTCCTAAACAGCTCTACGACGACCTGCGCGGGCCCGGTAAGCACAACATGGGCGACATGCCCGGCGTGCCGGGCATGCCTGGCGTCGCCGCCAGCGGACCGTTGGGCGGCGACGCCGGCGACATCAGCTATCCCTATTACTTGATCAATGGTCGCATCGCGGCCGCGCCAACTAGCCTCAGCGCCAAGCCCGGCCAGCGTATCCGAATCCGATTCATCAACTCTGGCTCCGACACCGCCTTCCGGGTCGCGCTGGCCGGACACACCATGACCGTCACTCACACCGACGGCTACCCAGTGCAGCCGACACAGGTGGATGCGTTGCTGATCGGAATGGCCGAAAGGTACGACGTCGTCGTCACGGCCGGCGATGGAGTGTTCCCGCTGGTCGCCTTGGCCGAGGGCAAGAATGCGGTAGCCAGGGCCCTGTTGTCTACCGCTGCCGGTAGCCCACCGGAGGCCGACTATCGACCGCCCGAACTCGACAGGCGCCTCGGCACGGTCGACCGTTTCACCGCAACGCCAGCCGTTGACTTGGGATCAGCCAAACCAGACACCACACTGTCCGTGGAGTTGACCGGCTCGATGATGAACTATGACTGGTCTATCGACGGGAAGCCTTTCCCGGATGCCCGGCCCCTGACCATCCGGGCGGGGCAGCGTGCCGCCCTCACCTTTACCAACACGACACAAATGTGGCACCCAATGCACCTGCACGGTCACACGTTTCAGGTCGTCAAGTCCGATGGCACCCCTGGTGCTCGCAAAGACACTGTCGCCGTCTTGCCCGGGCAGAAGCTCAGCGTCAACCTGATCGCCGACAATCCCGGAATTTGGATGCTGCACTGCCACAACACTTATCACCAGGAGGCTGGCATGATGACCAGCCTTAACTACGCGGTTTAAGGGAACGCGCATGTTTTCGAATACCCGGCCGGGATCGCTGGCAGCAGTGGAGTGCACCGGGCGCGCTGACAGAGAATGCTCGGTCAATGGGCGCGCTTGGGCGCGAGATGACGATTCTGTGGGCGCCCAGGCGACCAGCGCCGGCTATGCGGTCACCGGCACCACCGGCGCTGTCGTGGCTAGCTAAGGGAGGATGGCGATGGATTTCGGGGCGCTACCTCCCGAGATCAATTCGGCAAGAATGTATTTCGGGCCCGGCTCGCCGCCCATGCTGGCTGCTGCGGCGGTCTGGGACGAGGTGGCCGGCGCACTTCACTCCACAGCGGCGTCCTATCAGTCGGTGATCGCCGGGCTGACGGCCGGATCTTGGCTGGGTCCCGCTTCAGCGTCGATGGCGGCCGCGGCAGCCCCTTATGTCGCGTGGATGAGCACCACGGCGGCCCAAGCTGAGCAGACCGCTGCTCAGGCCAGAGCGGCCGCAGGCGCCTTCGAGGCCGCATTCGCGATGACAGTGCCTCCACCAGCGATCGCGGCCAACCGCAGCCTTTTGTTGTCGTTGATCGCAACCAACATCCTCGGCCAGAACACGCCGGCGATCGCGGCCACCGAAGCCCACTACGCCGAGATGTGGGCCCAGGATGCCGCCGCCATGTATGGTTACGCCGGCGCCTCAGCGTCCGCGGCGCAGCTCAGCACCTTCAATTCCCCGCCGCCAACAGCACACCCAGAAGCGGTTGCGCAGCAAGGCCTTGCGGTTGGCCAAGCCACCGCCACTTCGGCCAGCACCGACACCCAGGCGATGCTTTCACAATTTGTCGTGTCGGTGCCCACGGCGCTGCAGCAGCTGGCCTCGCCTACTTCGATGACGTCAACGCTGAGTTCCCTCAATCCCGTCCTCTCAGCGACAAGTTCGGCCGGGTGGATATCAAGCGCGCTGCTGTCGAACGCCAACCAGCTGCACAATCTGCTGCCAGCGGCCAGTACCTTGAGCCAGACGGCAGCGGCATCGAGCGCAACCAGCGGGCTCATGTCGGGTCTGGCCGGCGGCCTTGGCCAGTCCTCGCTCAGCAGCACCGCAGGACTCGGTGCAGCGGCGGTGTCAGCAGGTACCGGTCGAGCGGCGTCAATCGGAGCGCTGTCGGTGCCACCGTCTTGGACCGCGACCGCCCCTTCATTGAGTCCCGCCGCTGCGCTGTCCGGTACCGGACTCGGCGCCGCCTCAGCAGCCGAAGCGGGAGAGCCGGCGAGCGTGCTGGGTGGAATGCCGTTGGCCAGTCTGGAAGGCCGCGCCGGAGGCGGCATGGTTCCTGATGCCCGGTTCTTGGAGCGCCCCGCCATGGTGCCCCGCTGGTGGGGCGCCGAGTGACGGAACAAAGGACCGCGAGGCATGGCTCTGGACTGGCTGGATCGTCGCGCGTCTGCAGTCAATTCGAGACGCCGTTGATGGTCGTGTTTGATCATCTATGACCAGTAAATACTTTATTTCCTGATTACTAGCGCATTGTCGGGGGTTTGGATGTATGCGGGTGTGGCTTGGATGCTGTTGGTCGCGTGCACAGGTGTGCTGAGTGCTTATGCGCTGCAACGATTTACGGCTATCGACACTGATGCATTGTTGTCGCTGCCGTTTCAATCTGGTTGGCGGCCCCAGGAGCATGCGCTGTCCCGCTATCACGCGCGCTGGTATGTCGCGACACTGATCTTTCTGGCCTTCGACGTCGAGATGCTCTTCATGTACCCCTGGGCGCTGGTAGTCGCCAAGATGGGCGTCTCCGCAGTCGTGGAGATGTTCGTGTTCCTGGCGGTGCTGTACGTCGCGGTCGTATGGGCCTGGCGCGAAGGTGGTTTGCGATGGGCGTGAGCGCGTTGTTGGGCCGCATGGCTGCCCGCCGTGGGCATGTCATCCTCGTCGAGGTAAGCGGTTACTGGCAGCTGCGTGCCGAGGTCGAGCGCGCGCTGCTTTCCCGAGGGTGGTGTGTGGCAGTGTCATCGGCTGATGCCGACGTCTTGGCTGTGTGCGGCGTCCCAGGCCCGGAGACGACACACGCCATCGTTAAGGTTTGGGACCAGCTGCCGGGGCCAAGGGTCCGCGTTGACATTGCGGGCGCGGATGGAATCGAATCCGCGTTGGATCGCGCCGCAGCAGAAATCATTGACCAACGACGCCATGGTGACGACTTACGCGAACCGCCTAACGGTGATAACAACGCTGACATAAGCCATGGCCATCACGCGGCAATGAGCCATGGCGACCACGCACACGTGGACCACAGTGACCCTCATGCCGGCATGGACCATAGCGGCCACGCGGCAATGAACCATGGCGGCGACGGCGCACGCATGGACCACGGCGACCACGACGCCGGCATGGACCATCACCACGCGGCGATGAGCCATGGCGCCGACGGTGGCCACGGCGACACGAATCACGGTGCCCATCAGCACATGGGGCACGGCGAGATGGACATGGCGCCCGCCGGGATCGCGTTGGCGGCCGGAGGTCCGGACCGAGATGGCTTGGAGATGGACCAGCTGCACGTGCGTCTGGGGCCGGTGTTGAATCATTGGCCGGCGGGCATGGTGTTGCGGTGCACGCTGCAAGGCGACGTAATCACTGCGACGCAGGTATCGGTCATCGATGTTGAGCGCGTTGAGGGGCACAACGAGGGAATGGACAGCTGCCTCACTCACGTGGCGGCCCGACAGTGTGACCGCATCGTTGATGTGCTGGCGTTGGCAGGGTGGGCACGTGCCGCGGCCATCGCGCGGCAGGCACGCGATCTGCTACTCGATGAGCCGGACGTGGATCGTGCGCAGCCAATGCTGGCAAGACTTGACCGCACCGTCCGCCGGTCCTGGTTGCTGCGATGGTCGCTGCGAAACCTTTGTCCACTTGACGGTAAACGTCTGGAAGCATTGCGATTACCCGATTTCCTGGCGGGAGATGCCTACGACCGGCTGCTCACCCAGAGCGGGCACGTGCGGGGTCTGGTATCAAACAATTTGTCTCCCGCTCAGATTGCTATAGACAGTAACCGGATCATCGACGCACTCCCGGAGCTTGTGACCGGTCTCGACATGGCCACCGCCCGAATAGTCATCGCCGGTCTGAGTATTGACACCGCGATGACACATGAAACGGGGCCCTGTGGCTGAGTCGATTGCTGTCGTGCGCGGGGTGTGGGCCTTCGGCGCTGCGGGTCTGTTGGTTGCCCTTGCCTGGTATGCGGCCAGCCTCGACGCAGCACTAAGCGTGAGCGGCGGCCAGTCACATATCAAGGGAGCCAGAACACCGCTGTACGAGGCGGCTCGGCTGATGCGGCAACGTCGCCGTGTCACCGTCGCCGCCGACACGCTGCTGTGGAAGGTCGGTGTGGCGGGGCTGGTCGTCGTCGCGTTGTTGATGATCACCGTTGTGCCGCTTGGCCGCTGGGCATTGTCTGACCTCGATATTGGCGTCGTGTGGTTCAACGCGATGGATGTGATGGTCTGGGCGCTGGTGTGGCTTTCGGGATGGGGTCCGAACTCGGTGCATTCCCTCATTGGTGGTTATCGTTTCCTGGCTCACGGTCTGGGATACGAGCTCCCGCTGATGTTCGCGCTGGTCGCCCCGGCCATTGGCGCGCAAAGCCTGCGGGTCGGCGCGATCGCCTCAGCACAGCATGGCTTATGGTTTGCGGTGTGGATGCCGGTAGCCTTCGTCGTGTATTGCCTTGGCGTGGCTGCTTTTTCGGTGTGGGGCCCATTCAGCCCGGCGCTGGGCGCCGACATCGCCGGTGGTGTCGCCGCCGAACTGTCGGGAGCCGATCGATTCCTCTTCCAGTTCGGCCGGTATGCGCTGCTGGCCGCCGGCACCGCCTTCGCGGTGCCGATGTTCCTGGGCGGCGGCGCTGGACCACTGCTGCCGGACTGGCTTTGGGTCCTAACCAAAACCGTCGCATTGCTCACTGTGTTGGTGTGGCTGCGTCAACGTATCCCGGCATCGCGACCGGAGAAGTTCCTTGAAGTGGGCTGGATGGTGCTGCTACCGGCCGTCCTCGTCCAAGACCTCGTGGTGGCCGTTGTCGCTGTCTGGAGGATGTGACTGATGATTGTTGACGCTGTTTTCTTGGTGACAGCGGTGCTCGCCGTGCTCGCGGGCGCGGCTGTCTTCTGGGTGAACTCGATGGCGCGCGCGACATACGCGCTGGCGGTTTCGTTCATCGCCGTAGGTGTCGCGGTGCTGCTGATGCAGCAGAACTACGTCGGTGTCGTGATCATCTTGATGATGGTGATGGAGATGGCGATCATGGCCGTCTACATGGTCATGTTCATGGGCATGAATCCCGCGCTATTGCCGATGAGCATGGTGCACGACAAGCGCCGCTCGGCAGCGGCGGCCCTGGCCACCTTCGTTTTGCTGGCCATCGGCATCCTCATGGTTGATTGGCCCTCGCGGCGGGGACTGCCGTCGGCGGATGTCACCGCGGCCTTGGGTGAGGAGCTGATGGGTCCCAAGATGTTGGCCATGATTGTGATCAGCCCCGTGATGGTGGCCACCATCGTCGCCGGGCTGGTGCTGGCGACTCGGCGCACCCGCTACGACCGCTTCGGTGACGACCTCAAGCAAAGGCCCGCCCGCGATCCGCAGCCCGGAGGTGTTGGGGGATGACGCTGCAGACCGTGCTGCTGGTGGCAGCGGCGTTGTTCAGCGTCGGACTCTATGGCGCTCTGTCGCAGCAGGTGGTCGTCATGGTGATGATGGGCCTGGAACTGATGATCAACGCGATCATCCTTGGCGCGGCTGGGTTTTGGTGTTTCCTGGCGCCCACGCCGACCGGTCAGGTGCTGCTGCTGGTGATCATCGCCGCGATGACTGTGGAAATGGCGATGGGATTCGCGGTAGCGACGTTGTTACACCGCGACCGGGGCACCGACATGACCGACATGGCCGCGGACCTGTCGCGGTGATCTGGTGATGTCCACAGGGCCGCAGCTGTTGCTGTGGCTCCTCATCGTGGTCCCCGCCATGGTTGGGGTTGCATTGTTGCTAGGCTGCCGCGGGGAGCGGTTCGCCGCTGGTATCTCCCTTTCCGCGGCGGCGGTTGTCATGGCGCTTTCGGTCGTGGTCGCCGTCGCCCGCCCCGCCGCCGTGGTGGCTTTTGTGGACGGCGCCCAGTTCGGATTGCGAGTCGATGCCCTGTCCGCTGCGGTGATTCCCGCCGTGGCCGCGGTCACTTTGTTGGTGCTGGTGTTCTCGGCCGGTGATGTCCGCGACGACAGCGGCCGATTCCATGGTTTGATGCTGCTGTTCGCATCGGCGGTGATGTTGACCGCAACAGCTGCGACGCTGCCTGCGCTACTGCTGGGTTGGGAGGTGATGGGGGCGGCGTCGTACGCGCTGATCGGGTTCCGCTGGAAAGACCACGAGCCGGTGTCGGCCGGTCTGACGGCGTTCGTGACCACCCGCACCGCTGACCTCGGGCTCTATGTGGCTTCGGGCGCCGCTCTGGCGGGCGCCGCGGGACTTGCGTTGGCCGATCTGCCGTCCGCTCGCGGCGGCTGGCGAGACCTTGTCGCCCTAGGAGTCCTCGTCGCTGCCCTGGGTAAGGCGGCTCAGTTGCCGTTCTCCTTCTGGCTATCCCGCGCTATGGAAGGCCCTAGCCCGGTCAGCGCGTTGCTGCATTCGGCGGCGATGGTCGCGATGGGGGCGTATCTGCTGCTACGGGTTGAGCCGCTGCTGGCGGCGACCGGTTGGGCACCGATGGTCACGGCCTGGGTTGGGGGCGGGACGGCGGTGCTTCTGGGTGCGGTGGCGGTGGCGCAGCGCGACCTCAAGCAGTTGCTTGCGGCTTCGACTGCCGCCCAACTCGGTTTTGTGGTGATGGCGGCCGGCGTAGGGGCGATCGGCGGGGGCGCCGCGCAACTGATCGCCCATGCTTTCACGAAAGCCGGCTTGTTCTTGGCGGCGGGTGTCTGGCTGTCGCTGCTGGGCACCAAGCAACTCGAAGAATTGTGGGGGGTGGGCCGGCGTTGGCCGTTGGTAGGCTGGTGTGCCACCGTGGCTGCCCTCACGCTGGCAGGTCTTGCGCCGCTCTCATTGTGGGCAACGAAGGATGCGGTGTTGGCCGCGGCGCTCGAGCGATCGCCGCCGCTGTACGCGGTGGGGTTGGTTGCGGCGGCCTTGTCGGCCGCCTACGCCGCAAAGATTGTGGTCGTGCTGTGGCGTAGGCAGCCCCCGGCAAAGCATCAGCGAAATCTTCTGCCTGTCAACGGTTTTCGGCAAGTTCCGCTGGTGATCCTCGCGGTCGGTGCCGCAGGGGCCGGGGTACTGGCGTTGCCGCCGATCGGAACGGCGTTCGCAGGCCTATTGGATAGTGCGCAGACGCCGTCACCGACTCTCGTCGGGCTTGCCGGCTCGGGGCTGTTGGCTGTGGTCGTTGTGGTCATTGTGGTCCGCTGGGGTGTGCCCGAAACACATTGGGCCGCTGCATGGTTGGGCCTGGAACGCGGCGCGCACGCCTTGGTGGTGCGTCCGACCTTCAAGCTGGCTCACGTCTTGGCCCACTTCGACGACCAGGTGCTGGATCGGGCGGTGGAGGGCGCGGGCACCGCCGCCGTGCGCCTGGCGCAGCGCGCGGCGCGCATCGACGTCCGAGGCATCGATGCGGCGGTCGAGGCGGTCGCTACGCGAGTGCGGCGGCTCGCTGAGCTGGCCCGCAGACCGCAGAGCGGGCTGTTGCATCAGTATTACCTGGTCGCCGTCGTACTGCTCGTGGCCAGTGTCCTGCTTCTTGTGACGGTGAGGTAGCTGTGCTCAGTTTGATCGTTTTTCTGCCGCTGGCGGCCACGCTGGTTCTGCTTGCTCTGCCACGCCTCGGGGATGCTGCCGCGCGCTGGCTGTGGTTGGTGGTGGCAACAGCCGATCTTGCGCTGATCATTATGGCGTGGGCGCGTTTTGAGGTGCCCCGAGCCAATGCGCTGGCGTTCGAAGAGAAGGCCAGTTGGATCCCCGGAGTGAACAGCAGTTACCACATCGGTGTCGACGGTTTGTCACTGCCGCTGGTGGCCATGTCCGCGGTCATTTTCCTGGCCTGCGCCGTCTATGAGTTGCACGCCGCTCAGCGGCCGCGGTTGCAGGCGGCTTTGTTCCTCTTCTTGCAGACAGTAAGTCTGGGGGTGTTTGTCGCCGCTGATCTCATTCTGTTCTTTGTATTTTTTGACTTGTCAATTGTGGCAATGTATTTCGTGATCGCCGGATGGGGCCACGGTGAGGCGGGGCGGTCGGCGCTGAAGTTTTTCCTCTACACATTTCTTGGGTCCCTAGCGCTGCTGATCGGTTTCATCGGTCTTTACGTCGCTGCTGCCCCCCACACTTTCGACATGGTGACATTAACGGCCACTGCGCCTTTTGCCGGCAGCTCGCTGGCCGGTGGGCTGGTGCTGGTGGCGATTCTGCTTGGCCTGGCCGTGAAGACTCCGACGGTTCCGTTCCACACTTGGCTGCCGCCGGCACATACCGACGCCCCGGCCATCGGCTCGGCGGTGCTGGCCGGCGTGCTGTTGAAGATGGGAACTTATGGTTTCGTGCGGATCGCGATGCCGATGCTGCCGCAGGCGTGGCGTGCCTGGGCGTGGGTGGTCATTGCGGTCGGCCTGGTGTCGGTACTTTACGGCGCCCTGGTCGCCCTGGCGCAGAACAACGTCAAACGGATGATTGCCTACACCTCGATCAATCACATGGGTTACATCGTGCTTGCGGTGGGCGCCGCCGGTCTGATCTCACACGGCAGCGCGGATGCCCGCGGTGTTGCGGTGACCGGCGCGGTCACCCAAATGGTCAGCCACGGCCTAATCACCGCAGCATTGTTTCTGCTGTCCGGAGTGTTCTACGACCGTGCGGGCAGCTATGACATTGACGCTTACGGCGGACTTGCCGCGCCGGCTCCAAAATTGGCGGCGCTGTTTGCCGTCGGTGCGTTCGCCTCTTTGGGCCTGCCCGGCTTCTCCGGCTTCATCGCCGAATTTCAAATATTCACTGGCAGCATTGCCGTGGCCCCTCTCACCGCAGTCGCTTTGCCCGGCATCCTGATCACCGCCGCTTTATTTCTACGCGCGCTACAACGGGTGTTCACCGGCCGTATTAGCGGCCACTCGGTGGGCTTCGACGATGTGAATAACTATCAATTAGCCTCCGCATCAATTCTTTTGGCTTTATCCGTCGCCATCGGCATCTTCCCGCGGCCGCTGCTGGACGTGATAGAACCGACCGCCCACGCCCTCATCGGCTTGGTCGGGAGGTAGTCGTTGAATACTGAGACCGGAATGCGGCCGCTGCTGATGCTGCCCGAGATGCTGCTTTTCGGGGGCGGGCTCGTGGTGTTGATCGCGGGGTCATTCCTGCCTCGACAACGGCTTTCATGGACCCGCGGTATCACCGCTACCGTGCTGGCCGCAGCGTGTGTTGCGGCCGCGGTAGGCATGGCCGGCTCGGACCAAGCGGCCTTCGACGGCACCTTCGCTGGCGATCACATCACCGCGGTGTCGCGCATCGTGGCCGCGACCGGGGCGCTGCTGGTGGTGCTGGTAGCCGGCGGTGAAATCGGCGGTTCTGCGCGCGAAGCCGAAACCTATGCGCTGGTTCTGTTTTCCACCACGGGCACTGTGATTGTCGCCGCAGCGGACGACATGCTGGTCTTAGCCACCGGATTCCTGCTGGCAGGCATCCCGCTGTATGGGTTGATTGGGATGCGGCAGCATCCGAATGCCGCGGAGGCGGCGATGAAAACCTACTTGCTGGGTGCGTTGTTCAGCATCATGCTGCTACTCGGGATCACCATCCTCTACGGTCTCACCGGATCCACCCGATACGACCACCTCGCCTCGGCACTCGGCGGTGCACCGTTCCCCGCGGTAGTGACCGGTGTGGTAGCGGTGATCGGCGGGCTGATGTTCGAAGCTGGCGGTGTGCCCGCCCACTTCTGGGTTCCTGACGCCGCTCAGGGAACCAGCGGCAGCGCGGCGATGTTCTTGACGACCGTGCCCAAAGTTGGTGCTGTTGCGGCGATCTATCGGGTGAGCACCATTTTGCCCGCCGCGACGAACTGGTCATTGCTTATTTCGGTCTTCGCTGTCGCCAGCATGACTTTGGGAAATCTGGCGGCCTACGGGCAGCAGGACCCGCGCCGCTTGCTGGGCTGGTCGACGGTAAGTCAAGTCGGTTTTCTACTCGTGCCGATCACCGTGCTGGGGCGCAGCGAGCTTGCTCTTCCGTCGCTGCTGTTCTATCTCGCCGGATACACCCTGACGAATTGCGCTGCATTCGCTGTCAGCACCGCACTGCCTGACCGCCGCAGCCTCACCTCCTACCGCGGGCTCGCCCGTGGTAGGCCCTGGTTGGCTGGCGCGCTGGTGGTTGCACTTCTCGGACTAGTCGGGACCCCGCCGACCGCCGTCTTCGTCGGGAAACTGACTACCGCTATCGCGGCGTGGGACGGCGGGTTCCCGTGGCTGGCGGTCGCCGTTTTCGTCAATAGTCTCATCAGCCTTTTCTATTACTTGCGGTGGATCATTCCGTCTTTCCAAGTGCCCCTTGCAGGCAAGACAATCGACCGCTTCCCCGCGGAGAAGTGGTCAGCGCGTGTGGCGGTCACGGCCGCTGGACTCAGCGTGGTGCTTGGCGTTGCCGCTGGTGCGGTATGGCCGCTGTTGGCATAACGACCGGTCCGCAGGCCAACGTCACGTTGCTCGAACCGCGGTTGCTGACAACGCTATTGCTTTCGCATAGGCAGGGACCGGTCCTCCCTCGCCTGGAGATCACCGCCGCCGGGTGCTGACTCGAACCGCTGGAGCACGCCGTCGTCCGCAACATCCCGCACGCCGGAGACGGGTTCCTAGCGCTGCCGAGCGTAGGGCCGCCAGGTGGCCTACGCCGCTTGATGAATCGAAGATGCCAGACCTTGGCCGGCAATGCCCATAGCGAAGGTCTCGGCAGCACGTTTTGGCTATTCACTGTCACCGGCGATGTGGCCAGCGCGCCGAGAGTTCAGCGTTCGACCCTCCCCGGAAAGGGGGCGATGACGTCGTGTTGTGGTGCCTGACATCTGCGCCCAGCCAGGCCCTCAATCGGAATCTGAATTTGAACCAGAAACGTGTCGGCCTCGTTGCCAAAGTGGGAGGTGATCGAGTCCCCGGAGTTGCCGACAAGGGTGATCCGGCAAATGGCGGTCATGAAAATTCTTGATGCCAACCGCGCTACGGTCGTGTGGCGTTGCGCCCCGCAGTTCACTAAACACACGGGCGGCACCCTGCACGTCGTCGATGGAACGCGGACGCACGCATGGCAGAAATCAATAATCGTCGCTTACGCTAAGCGGTCGTTACTGGCTCGGCTTTCAACGATCCCCGGCAACGGATTCGATAATGAGCGACGCTGCACACGGTCGCACCACGTGCGGAGTTGCACCGACTTCATGAGCAGCCCACAGCATTCGGCTCGTGAGGGCAAGGACGCGACGCCAGAGCAGCTTCTAATCGCCGCAGCGATGAACCAATCATCGACCGAACATGGCGCAGTGTTCCGGCGTTTCGCAAACGAAGGACTTCAGTATGGATTGGCCATAATTTCAGATCCGCCGAACGAATGGCTTGCGTCGCAATCGATGCTGTCGTCTGCCCGGTTGCCTTGGGCTACGGCATACCGATTACGGCTCGGCGCCGAAGTTGCGCGACGGCTTAGGCCATTGATCTACGTATTATTAAGTCCGAACGACGTGATGATGACCGCCGAGGAAGCGCTATGTTGACCCCGCGAAGCGAACTCGGACCGACCGGGGACTCGAATGCGTTCGTCAATGGTGAGCACCGTCAATCGATGTGGGATGCCGCCTACGTATTAGGGTCGCTATCCGCTGCCGAGCGGCGTGAATTCGAAGCGCACATGGCCCACTGCAAAACCTGCCGGCGTGCCGTCACTGAACTCAACGGCATGCCGGCCCTGCTATCGCAGCTCGACTGCGCCGAGGTAGCTGCGATCGACTGCTCTGGCCGCACATCCGGGGTTCCCCAGGTGCTGCCGAGTTTGTTGAGTGTGGTGCGTCGGCGCCGCCGCCGTACTCGCCAGATGACGTGGACAGCCTCAGCCGCCGCGGCCGTCATGCTGGTTATCAGCCTGTGGGTCTGCATAGCGGCGTATCCGACATCAGCACCGCCGCGGGAGGCGGTGTCAGCATCGCCGATGGCTCAGGTCGGAACCAGCCTTTTGGCGTCTACGGTAACGCTGAGCAGCCAGCAGTGGGGAACACTCATCTCGTTGAAGTTCGTCTGCACGGCGCCGCTGAATGCGCACCAAGACGCGGTGGCGCTAGTCGTTTTGGGCCGTGATGGTAGCCAAACCCGGCTAGCGACCTGGGTGGCTATACCCGGCCATGCGGCGGCGCCCACCGGCAGCATCTCGATGCCGGTCGGCCAAATCGCGGCAGTGCAAGTGGTATTGGCCGACAATGGCCAGGTGATGCTGCAGCGCTCGATATAGGAGATCTGACCGCTCACTTCCGTAGAAGGACTGCTCGCCGGAGGTGCGTCTCGTGTGCAATCCGCCGACGGCAGCGCGAGGCGATGACGTTCAGTTTTCCTACGGCCAGCGATCACGCGTCCGCAACGTGATAGCCCTGTTCCTCGATCGTCTCGACCAGCACTCGGGCGGGTGCTCGGCCGTCGTGATGGACGGTAATCGTTTTTGCGGATAGGTCGACCTCGACGGCGGCCACGCCCACGATGGGCGCCACAAAACCTTCAAGAGCTGCCTTGCACGACCGCGACGAAATCCCAGGAAGCGTCAAAATCGTTGTCGTCAAACGCGGTGCCGGTGCGAATTCTCCCGCCTCTGCCAACCCAGTCCCCATGAACCGAGCGTTCGAGACCGTGAAGGCTGCAGTGAACTTCACCGCGCCGACCAATTCTTCAATGGCCGCCTGTCCACCGCCGCTTCGCACGGCATCCGACACGTACCACTCCAAATGATCGTGCAACAGCACGCGGTCCACACGTTCCAACGAGGCCTGGATCGCCGAAATCTGCTTCATCACATCTACGCAATACGCGTCCGACTCAAGCATGCGGATGATGCCGTCCAAGCCGCGCCGAACGGACTTCACGCAATTCAGCGCGGCGCGCTTCTTGTCAGTCAACTTCGGCCTCATAACTCCTCATCGTTTTGCGCGATTGTTGGGTAAGTCGACGATCCACGTCGGGGTGATAGGTGATGCGTGTCTTGGGTTCGTCCGTTTAGGGGACACGCTACCTACGATTCTACTAAGTAGATCAGTAGGAGACTAGGGGAAAAGCATTGCTGCTTGCGCAAGCCGCCGGTTGGCAGCCAAAGGGCACCGCGGCAGGCGCGGCGCGAAGGTTCCGTTCCGTGTCTCCAGGTTGCGCGTACAACGCCGAAATAAGAAGGGAGAGCGCGTCAACGGCTTATCAAGTGTGGAATCCATCCTCTGTCATGCCGCGCGTGTTGAGGAGCGGTTTCGCGAGAACATGTAATCTTCAGCATGGTCGCTGCCTTAAGGGTCCGGCTGGCTGCGAAGACAACGATATTCAAAACTGGAGGCCCAGTCGCACAACGGGATCGACGATCGTCCTGCCATACGGACGGGTGGTCACCTTTCATACTGATTGACCCGCTGCAGGTCAGGTGGGACTCGGCCTCAACACGGCCCTGAGGTGGCGGTGGGCCGACCCCGCCACGGGCCTCGTTGTGGCGTGATCGCAGCCTGGTCCGGCCACGAAGCCTGGCAAGAGGCCCACCAACACGCCGGCTAAGACGGTGATCGACAGGTGGCGCAGTCGCCTGTCCGGCGGATGATCAAAGCAGCTAACAACAACACCCCAGAGGCGGCGGCGAACTGCAATTCCCGTAGCTCCCAGGGCTTTTCGGGCTCGCCTCCGCCGCCCCGCCGACGCCGGGTTCGTCGGTGTCGCAGCCGCATGCGTCACTCATCGCGTGGTCTCATCCTCGGCAGATTGGCTGGCGGTGGGCCGCAAGTAGGGCACAACGCCACCGCGTTGCCGGTGGCGGCTAGCAGCGTTTCGGCGGCGGCGAACAGGTCCATCAGCTCGGGCCGGGTCAGGCTGTAAAACATCTGCCGGCCCTCGGCCCGGCCCACCACCAGGCCGCAGTCACGCAGGCAGGACACATGCGTGGAGACGGTGGACTGCGGCAACCCCAGTTCCCGGGTCAAATCCACCACCCGGGCCTGCCCGCCGGCGAGCCGTCGGGTGATTGCCAGCCGGGTCGGATCCGACAGGCTGTGAAACAACGCCACGGCCCCCTTCAGGCCCTCCCGCCCCGACTCGACGGTGTCTGACCCCGCACTATCCATCGGCATAAACCGATGATAGCGTAGATAGTCGCTGATCGAAAGGCATCGGCTTCAGCGGGAAGGAGTGGTCGGTGTGTCCAGGTGTGTGACCGCTTCCCGGTCACCGCGTGCCGGGTGGGCGGGTACCGCGCTGCTGCGGCCGGGGGTGTTGGCGTTCAGTGGCGCGATAGGCCCCACCGACACCCACTCTCATCACGCGGTGCAGGTCATCCTCGCCGACACCGCGATCACGATGACTGACGACGAAGGTGCATCGCACGGTGGCACCCGCCTGGTCGTTGCGGCCGACACCGCACACCGCATCGAAACCGGCGCCGCGGAAGGGGCGATCGTGTTCCTTGACCCCGACACCGCGGCGGGCCGCGCCGCGAACCTCGCCGGCCGCATCGCATGGCCCCAACCCTGCTTGCTGGCCCACCTGGAGCTGCCCGTGACACCGGTCCCAATCGTCGCGGCCGACGTGGTGGCCCACTTTCATGACGCCGCGGCCTCGAGAGGTGGGTCGCGCCATCCTGCGGTGACCGCGGCGCTGCGGCAGATGCGCGACATGATCGGCGGCGGGCCGGTGCGCACCAGTGATGTCGCCGGCCGTATCGGCTGGTCCACGGCCCGGCTGACGCACCTGTTCACCGATCAGGTTGGGTTGCCGCTGCGGCGCTATGTGCTGTGGCTGCGACTGATGACGGCGTTGCGCGCGGTCGCCGATGGCGCGGATCTCACCGCCGCCGCCCACGCCGCCGGGTTCGCCGACAGCGCCCATCTGACCCGAACGTGTCGCGCCATGTTCGGCCTTGCCCCCTCGGCGCTGTACTACACCGTGCAGCTGATCGTCGATGATGTGTAGCCGAATCGTTCAATCCGTCCCGGCCGTACCGCGGCGAGACTCAAGACATGACCGCCATCAACGTCCCACCAAAAGCCCTGAGGCAGACGCTGATCCGCTATGGATACGCGCCCTTCATGCTGGTTGGCCTCAACGGCGCCGCCATCGGCCTCACCGCCTACGGCGCACCGAAATACCTGCTGCTGCTCGTTGTGACCGTCGGGATCGCCGCGTCGTTTGTGGCTGAACGGGTGATCCCCTACGACGAGTCGTGGAACCGCGACCAGGCCGACAGCTGGCGCGACCGCATCCACGCCGCGGTCAACGAAACCCTCATCGTGGCCAGTGTGGCCGCTATCCCCATGTTGGCTGCTGTGGTGCCCGCCGCCGAGATTTGGCCCAGCCATTGGCCGTTCGTCACACAGTTGGTGATCGCGATCCTGGTCGCCGATCTGGGCATCACGTTGGTGCATCTGGCCAGCCACAAGATCGCGGTGCTGTGGCGGTTTCACGCTGTGCACCACAGCGTGACCCGCTTTTACGGGCTCAACGGTTTGATGAAGCATCCGCTGCACCAAAGCATCGAAATGGCTGCCGGTGTTGCCCCGCTGATTCTGCTCGGGCTGCCGGTCAACGTTGCCGCAGCGCTGGCCACCGCCACCGCGATCCAGTTGCTGCTCCAGCACTCCAACGCCGACTACCGCGTCGGGCCGGCCAAATACCTCCTGGCACTCAACGAGGGGCACCGCTTCCATCACCTGAAGTGGGCCGGCGTAGGCGACGTCAACTTTGGCCTATTCACGTTGATGTGGGATCACCTGTTGCGCACGTTCTCCTACGACCCGCATCGCCGGTTCAGCACCGATCAACTCGGCATGGCTGCCAAACCCGACTACCCCAGCGGCTACCTCGACCAGCTGACCTATCCCTTCACCGCTGCTGGGGGATGCGAGTTCACAAACCCCGAGAAGCGCACAAACACTGCGCGAACTCACCTGCGCTCATACGGAGGCGGTCATGCCTGGTGAAGATAGCGTTCAAACTTCAGACAAGCGCCGCTACACACAGTTTTGATCGTAGATCGTCGCGTTACCGGCCGAGGGCTCGTGGGATAGCCATAGCCCTGAAAGCAACGTTAAGAGCGACGTCGCGTAAGGAGTGTCGTCCTGTGAGATGGGCCCGTTCGTGCGCAAGCACCGCCGCGAGCTCGCGGGTATCCAGTGCGGCAAGCGCAGCGCTGGTGACGACGATTGCTGGTGGGCGACCCGAGACACATCAGGCGGCTGGTTCGGCGGCCTCTAGACTACAACTTGCGGGTCTGCTGTCGGGTGACCGACAAGACGCACGGCCTCTGCGTGCTGGTGTGCGCGGGCGCGTATTCGCGAGACGGTTCTGGCCAGTCTCCCCGCGGCGAGTATGGCTAACAGCGCTGTCGCCGCCATGACCACAGACGATGCAATCTGCAGTGCACTCCCTGCGCTTTCCGCCGCCACGCCGCGCAACGCGGCCAAGCAGGACGCAACGACATTGCGTGGGTACTCCCAGTGGCCGGCCACTTCGACTGTGATGATTCCTGCAGCGTTTGACCAAGTGAGCAGTACGGTGCCAATGGCGACCAGCCAAGCCGCAACCCCTAAGCGGGGGGCGTAACCATCGCGGGCCAGCGCATTTACCAGCGGTGGTCCCGCAAGCAGCACGGCCAGGCTGTACACAAGAAGGCAGATGGCGGTGCTCAACGCTAATCCGTTCGTTCCGCCAGCCGGCGAAGTGCGGCACGCAACCGCGCAGATTCCTCAGAGTCGATCTGTTCAACGAAGTGGTGAAGCACCAAATCTGTACGGCCACCACCGTCAAGGGCCTCCCGCATCAGGCGAGCGCTGTGCTCCTCACGCGACAGGGTTGGCCAATAGCGGTACGCCTTGCCGTCGCGTTCCCTCGCCAACCAGCCTTTGTTATGGAGGTTGTCCATTGTGGACATGACCGTTGTGTAGGCGATGGTGCGCTCGCCGGCCAATCCGTCGAACACCTCACGCACTGTGGTCCGAACGGCCGGGTCGCGGATCCAGAGACGGTCCATAATGACCGCCTCGAGCTCCCCGAATCCTCGAATGCGCACCGGGGGCCTCCAAATGCGGGTAGCGGGTTGCGCTGGCCTTCGTGGGCCGAGCACATGATGTCGAACATCCTACTTTCTCCTTACGTAGATAGTAGAGCTGGCACCGGGCGTACGGCGAACATCGGAGGGTGCTGCGGATGCATGGTTCGTTCGAGTGAGTGAGGTGCTGGTGTCGTCGAATACTGGTGCAGTTAAGTTCGGCATGAAATTGGACGATGGTCATAACGGAAGGTTGACCTGTTCCCGATTTCCCGGACACCGAGGTTGAGGCGATGATCGTCTCAAGGGAAGGAGTCCGAGAGAAGATGCCTGCTGCTCATCCGGAGGAGTTTCGCCGTCGTGCGGTGGAGTTGGCCCGTCTGCGGGAGAAGCCGATCGCCAAGGTTGCCAAAGATCTGGGGATCAGCGAGTCCTGTTTGCGTCGATGGATGGATCTGGCCGACGTTGAGGAGGGCCACAAAGAGGGCCTGACCCGCGATGAGCGCGCTGAACTGGTGCGGCTGCGCCGAGAAAAGCGGGTTCTGGAGATGGAAGTGGAGATCCTCAAACGGGCCAGCGCCTACTTCGCCCGGGACAACATCCTCCCAAAATAGGGTTCCGGCTGGTCCAAGAGCTGGCTGCGCAGGGCTTCCCTGTCGCGCTGACCTGCCGGATCCTGCAGGTGTCGACGTCCGGCTATTACGAATGGCGCACTCGGCCGGCCTGCGATCGCGACCGCCACGACGCCGAGCTGGCCAACACCATCACCGCAATTCACACCGCGTCGCGTCAAACCTACGGGGTGCGCCGTATCCAGGCTGAGCTGCGTCACGGCCATGGGATTGAGGTCAGCCATAAGCGGGTGTGGCGGTGCATGAAACTGGTTGGCGTGCAGGGCGTTCATCGCCGCCGCTGGAGGCGGGAACCGCCGGCGGCCGCATCGTGGCCGGATCTGGTTCAGCGGCAGTTCCGCGCCGAAGGTCCCGACCGGTTGTGGGTCACCGACATCGAGCGCCGTGAGGCGCTGTTCAACCGAACGGAGGTGAGAGACCACCGTCGCCGAGCCATCGCAGTGGCCCGGTAGAAGCTGGGGGCAGCCTGATCTAAAGAGACTTTGGTGAGGGTGGGAAGCAGCCCCGACAACGCCGGGACGGCCTGGTACTGCCAGACGGGTCGGGTCCGGCTAGCGAGACGGGAAGGTGTACGCGAGGAACCAGCGGCTGAACGCCTCTTAAGAGAAGACCACCAGCTCCAACCTGGCGGATGCGGGCTGGGCAGCGACGCGCACCCGCCCTGAGGGCGGGGAACTCGTGGGCCGGTTGATGTCGCCGGTTCGGGAGGTCACGGTGAAGGACTGCGGCGTAGCCGTGACGAGGTCGCAGGGGCATAGCTGGACACCTCACCCGTCAAACGGTTGACAGTGAACACGGGAACCACCGCGCCGGTCCCCGGTCAGATCCGGCAGCCAGCCGGGCTGGAGGGGTAGGCAGTCGTCGGCTGATGCCGGTGTGGTGGGGCGGAGGAGCCGTAGTAGTCCGAGGCCGGGAAAGCCGGTCGCATGGCAAAGGGCTCCAGCGGGTTCGCGGCGAGTACGCAGACTGTGGAGGTCACTTGTGAATACGAGTGCTTTGTGGCCCGACCCGGACACGGCCGAGCTGCGGGTACGCAGGATGCAACGCAAACTGCACCATTGGGCGGTTGATGAAAGCGACCGCTGTTTCGATGATTTGTACAACCTCGTTTATGACCCCGCATTCCTCACCCTCGCGTGGGAGCGGGTGCGGACGAACAAGGGTGCGCGCTCAGCCGGTGCCGATGGGACCGCACCGCGGTCTGTCGGTGCGGCAGAGGCGGTCGGACTGCTTCAGCGGCTCCGCGAGGAACTCAAGGAGCGGATATTCCGGCCGGATCCGGTGCGGGAGGTGATGATCCCGAAGGCGAACGGCAAGCTCCGCCGCCTGGGTATCGCGACCGTCGCCGACCGGGTCGTGCAAGCTTCGCTGAAGCTGGTGCTGGAGCCCATTTTCGAGGCGGACTTTCATCCGTGCGCATATGGGTTCCGGCCGGGCAGGCGAGCCCAGGACGCCATCGCTGAGATCCATCACCTCGCCAGCGGCTCACGGGCCTATCACTGGGTTTTCGAGGGAGACATCACGGCGTGCTTCGATGAAATCTCGCATTCGGCCCTTATGGGCCGGGTGCGGCGACGTGTCGGGGACAAACGCGTTCTGGCCCTGGTGAAGTCGTTCCTCAAAGCCGGGATTCTCTCGAAAGATCTCGGCTACCGGGACACCATCACCGGCACTCCGCAAGGCGGAATCCTCTCACCACTGCTCAGCAATGTCGCCCTGTCCGTTCTCGACGAGCACTTCGCCGCGAAGTGGAAGGCGCTCGGCCCGGAATGGACACGTGCCAAGCATCGACGCGCCGGAGTTCCGACCATGAAAATCGTCCGCTACGCAGACGATTTCTGTGTCATGGTCCACGGCACTCGCGCTGATGCCGAAGCGCTTTGGGACGAGATCGCAGCAGTGCTCGCGCCGATGGGCCTGCGCCTGTCGGTCGAGAAGAGCAGGATCTGCCACGTCGACGAGGGGTTCGAGTTCCTCGGCTTCCGCATCCAACGGCAGATCAAAAGGGGCACGACCAAGCACTACGTCTACACCTGGCCGTCGAAGAAGGCACTTATGTCCATCACCGACAAAGTCAGGAATCTGACGCGGCGACACAAACATCGAACGCTCGCTGATCTGCTGCGCCAACTCAACCCCGTCCTGCGGGGATGGTGCAATTACTTCCAGCACGGGGTGTCCAAACGCACCTTCGACTACCTCGACCACTTCACATGGTGGCGGGTGGTGACTTGGATGCGCAAACGGCACCACGGGCTGGCGTGGGGCGTCTTCCATCGACGGTTCCTGCCCAATTGGCAAATCCGCGAAGGCAAGACGGCGATGTTTCGGCCGCAGAAGGTAGAGGTCACCCGATACCGCTACCGGGGCACGAAAATCATCACCCCTTGGACAGCGAGGCCGACGGACATCACTGCACCAGTGGCCTGAATCCGTGGAGAGCCCGTTGCGGAGAAATTCGCTCGGCGGGTTCGGAGGGCGGGCCGGGGAAACGGATCGGTAGAAATGCCGACACCGCGCCCCGGTCCGACCCCTACACCCAGCACCGCACCTGCGAAGGCTGGATATACGCCGCGGTCGTGCTCGACGTGTACTCCCGCCGGGTAGTGGGCTGGTCGATCGCAGATCACCTCCGCACCGAACTGGTCGCCGACGCCCTGGACATGGCCCGCCTACGCCGCAAACCCGTTGGCACAGTGGTCCATTCGGACCGTGGGACTCAATACACCTCGTGGCTTTTCGGCCACCGGCTACGCGAGGCCGGCCTGCTGGGCTCCATGGGGCGAGTCGCTTCTGCGTTCGATAACGCGATGATCGAATCGTTCTTCGGCTCTATGCAGATCGAGCTCCTCGACCGCCGCACCTGGAACACCCGCGCCGAGCTCGCCACAGCAATCTTTGAATACATCGAAGCCTTCTACAACCCGGTGCGCCGCCACAGTGCCCTGGACTACCGCAGCCCCATCGACTACGAAAGACACCACACGACCACGAACACGGCCGCGTGAACACCCAACACCAACCGTCCGGGGAACCGGGAACAGGTCAAGGTTGACCGCAACCCAAATCGAGGTGTGGGGGAAGCTTGGCCCAGCTATAGGCCTCTGTTCCAATGCAGATGTGTGCACGAAAACGCGAAACAACGCGGACGCCTCCATCGGCGCCACCATCGTGGCAGCGGTTCTCCCATAACCGATCTGAGCGAGTCGTCGCCCCGGGCTCACCGGTTGCAGCCGCACCCTAGCCGCGTGTCGACGGCGCACTGTGCCCGCAGTGACGGCGGTACCGCTGACGTGACCCTCGGGTGATGTAGCGGCGCAAGAGCATCGATAGGCTGTTTGCATTGTTGCTGAGTTGGGGGTCTACCATCGCGAATATGTCATCGGCGAGGTCGTTTCGTCGTGATCGGACGAGTGGTGTCGCTTGCATGAACAAATCCGGCGATGACGTGTTACCTCCAACTCGACCCACCGAAATGGCGGCGCGCACTAAACATAATCTCCGTGGGGCCAGTGGTTGGACTGCAGGGGAGTAGGGAACACTGGGTCGAGATGTGGCTCTGCCGTGCTGGTGCCCCGACGAATTCGCCGGCAACCGAGGAAAGGACCGCAGTGTTGAGAAGAAGCTTCGTGCTTTCTGTCGCTGTATTGGCGATAGCCGGGCTAGTCAGTGTGAGCGCGTGCAGTAATTCGGGGAACGACCAAGGGGGCCGGGCGACCAGTGGCGTCTCGACATCGGGGTCTGCTGCGGGTGCACACAACGCAAACGACGTGACGTTCGCGCACCACATGATTCAACATCATCAGCAGGCAATCGAGATGAGCGACATTGTGCTGGGCAAGCAAGGGATCGACCCCCGCGTAGTGAACCTTGCCAACCAGATAAAGGCGGCTCAAGGGCCCGAGATTCAGCAGATGCAGAGTTGGTTGAGCCAGTGGGGCGCGTCCGCGATGCCGACCACAACCGGGATGGATCCCGGCCAGACCGCGATGCCGAGTATGGGTCCTTCGCCCAGTCAAAGTGGAAATCCGAATGGTGGCGGGATGCCGGCGGGAGGTGGAATGATGCCCGAGGGAGACATGGCAGCACTTCGAAACGCGCAGGGCGTCGAGGCGAGCAAGTTATTTTTGTCGCAAATGATTGAGCACCATCGCGGCGCAATCAGTATGGCGCAGAATGAAATCGGATCCGGTCAGTTTCCTCCGGCGACCGCAATGGCGCGTTCAATAGTGTCGAGCCAGCAGCAGGAGATTGACACTATGCAGAACATCCTTGCCTCGCTGTGACGAGTGGGGCGCAGGGTGCAAATGCTGAATGTGTACAACCAGTTGCAGGGCTGATCGCGAGAGTAAGACGGCAAATTTGCGAGCGCGAGATCCCGGCCGGCGAAATGCCGAGCACGGCTCCCTGCTGCTCGCGGGGGCGTACAAGAAAAGTGATTGACATGGCCAAAACGACTGCAGATCGTGCGAAGTTGCTCGCAATCAGCGCGCTCGTGCTCTCCGCCACTGCGCTGCGCTTGGCAACACCGGCATCGGCGGATCAATCTGATGATGCGTTCCTCGCGGCTCTCAAGAAACACGGGGTAGTCTTCGCGAACCGCGAGGCCGCGGTCGCGACGGGGCATAGGATGTGCGCCGAACTAGACGCAGGCCAGACGCCCACCAACCTAGCTTTATCGCTCGCAAGAGATACCGATCTGTCGGTACACGAGGCCGGCTATGTCCTTGGCGTTTCGGTTGCTTCCTACTGCCCTCAGTACCGCACCCCAGATGCTGCGGGGTCGTAGACCGGTGTGACACTGATGCGGTTGCTCGACTTGGCGCAATGAGCTATACCAGTTACACGACTCACGCAAGGCAGTCAGATGCCCCCTATCGCGAGGACTTTCGAGCTGGCATGGCAGTCGAAGCCACTCGGCTCCCAAGATTCTCGGAAGATAGGGTTCGGCTCGTTGAGCGGCTGTCGCAAATCCGTGCTGGAGCGCCAAGCTGGTCGACGGCCCAGCGAAGTGGAAGCCTGCAGCTCACGCCAGTGATAGCTCGAGCCCAGTGACGTGGGTGTCGCCGCGCTGCTCGGATTACTTGACCTCTGCGCAGCGCAGTGCACAGCGTTCAGGCTCCTGGTCGAGGAAGTGGCGAAGTGTATGGCCTTGCGCGGGAGAGGGGTTCGGCCATCACGGTTCGGTGTCGGGTTGGCAACACGGGCAGTCGTCACCGCACGGGGGTGCAGGTTCTGTGGGCACCAACTTCAGCGCCTGTGGTCGGGCAGCGACGGAACCGCCGCAGCAGGACGCCGCCGGTGCGGGGGGTTGACCGATGGTGACGTGGTGGGTCGCGGAGGTTACCGGTGGCAGTTGTGTGAGTCCGGGCAGGGGCCGGGTCCGTGCGGCGCGGATTGCGTTGAGGATGACTAGTACTTCAGCGGATTCATGGATGAACACCACGGCAGCTAGGCTCAACACACCGAGGGCGGCCATGGGGATGAGCGCGGCGATAATGGCTAACGACAGGCCGATGTTTTGCACCATGATCCGCCGGGCCCGCCTCGAGTGCGCCAACACCTGGGGCAGGTGGCGAAGATCATGGCCCATCAATGCAACGTCCGCAGTTTCGATGGCCACATCGGTTCCCATGGCTCCCATGGCGATTCCGATGTCGGCCGTGGCCAATGCGGGTGCATCGTTGACGCCATCGCCCACCATGGCGATCGGCCGTCCGCGTGCAAGCTCGCTTAGTAGCCGCGCTTTGTCTTCGGGAACCAGCTCAGAATGCACCGTCTCGATGCCTAATTGACCGGCCAGAGTATCCGCGGTACGTCGGTTGTCTCCAGTGAGCATGGCAAGCTCGATGCCTATCCGGCGTGTCAGGTCGACGGCCTCGCGAGCCTCGGGCCGCAGTTCATCGCGGATTGCTATGGCTGCCAGCATGTTTCCGTCGCGTTCGAGCAACACGACCGTCGCGCCCTGTTGCTGCAGGCGGGCCACATCGTCGGTTAGCGGGCCCGCAGGAATCCAGCCAGGCTTGCCCAGCCGCAGCGTGGTGTTATCAAGTCGTCCAGTCAAACCATGGCCGGCGATCGCAACGACGTCCTCCGCCGAGTCGATATGGGCCCCCGCGGCAGCCAGGATGGCCTGGGCCAGCGGGTGTTCGCTTCGGGCTTCCAGCGCGGCCGCGAGCTGCAGCGCTTCGGCTGTCGTCGTGCCGGTGACTGTCAGCGTTTCCACGACTTGGGGTTCGTTGCGGGTCAGTGTTCCGGTCTTGTCGAGGGCGATGACTTGGATGCGGCCCAACTCTTCAAGCGCCGCACCACCTTTCACAAGTGCACCTTGGCGGCTGGCGGCCCCCACTGCGGCGACAACCGTCAGCGGCACGGCGATGGCAAGAGCGCACGGCGAGGCGGCAACAAGTACTACTAAAGCGCGTTCAAGCCACAACATCGGATCGCCCAGTAGAGCGCCAATTCCGGCAACTGTTACCGCTAGGCCGATGATCGCCGGCACCAGGGGACGTGCGATGCGGTCGGCCAGCCGCTGACCGGCACCCTTGCGTTCCTGTGCCTCTTCGACGATATGCACGATGCGGGCCAGCGAGCTCTCGTCTGCCCGGGCCGTTACCGCAACCTCGATCGCCCCGCCCCCGTTGATGGCACCGGCGTGCACCACGTCGCCCGGTATGGCTTCTACCGGAACTGACTCGCCGGTGATCGCCGACACGTCTAGGCTGGTGCGCCCGGACGTGATCATCCCATCGGTCGCAGCGCGCTCTCCTGGGCGCAGGATCATCACATCGCCGACCACCAGATCGTTTGGCTCCACCGAGATTTCGTGTTCGTTGCGCACTACCGACACTGTCGGCGGCACCAGGCTGAGAAGCGCACGCAGGCCCCGCCGGGTGCGCGACACCGCGAAGTGTTCGAGGCCCTCGGCGATCGAGAACAATACGCCCAGCATCGCCGCCTCAGTAACTTGGCCCAGTGCCACCGCACCGGCTGCGGCGATCGTCATCAGTGTTGCCACCCCAACGCGCCCGCGCGCTAGATTGCGGATGCTGCCGGGCATGAACGTGGCCGCGCCAGCGCTGGCGGCGGCCAGTTCCAAGGCAAGTCCAGGCGTGTGGTGGCCGGCTCGGCCGACGAGCCATCCGGCAATCAATAGCACGGCGGCTAGTACCGCCAGTCGCAGTTCCCGCACTTGCCAGATTCGCTCGGGTCCTGCTTCGGGTCCACCGGCATGGGGGTCGTTCGCGGGACTGCAACAGGTATCAGACATGACCCGGCTCCTTGTCACCGGTGACGGTCGTCGCCGCCACTACCACCTCGGTGAGGGCTTGACCCCGCTCGGTAAGCCGGTACAACACCAGCTGTCGTTGTCGACGTGACGACACAAGCCCTGCGCTCTTCAGTTGGCGAAGGTGATAAGACACCAAGTTCTGCGCCTGCCCCACCACCCACGCCATATCGCACACGCATAATTCGGTGCCGTGCCATAGTGCCGTCGCAATCGTCAACCGTGTGGGATCAGCCAATGCCCGAGCACCGGATGCTGCACCTTCCATGCGATCCGACGGTGGCAACAACGCACGGAGGGACTCTGCGTGGGGCAGATTTAGGCACACGAGATCGCAGGAATCGATCGGGTTCTGCTCCATGCGTTGATACTAGTAGTTGTTGATACAACAATGAAACGACTGCTCGAAGCGCTCATCGGTTGACACAGCGACGAAGCTTGTCACTACATCGCCTCTCCATTTGCCTCGCTCTCGCGTCGTGGCAGTGACTCCCCCCGGAGAGGTATTGCATGTATCGCAATGTACGCATATGTTTGTCGGATGGTTAAGGCTGCAGAGGCGCAGACGTGAGCGCCGGCCACTCCCACACACATGGGCACGCCTCGGCGGATGCTGACCGGCGCTGGCTAGGCGGAGCGCTGGCCGTGATCACCGCTTTCATGCTGGGCGAGGTCGTGGTCGGGGTCATTGCGGGGTCGTTGGCGTTGATCTCTGATGCGGCGCACATGCTCACCGATGCGGCCTCAATCGCGTTGGCGCTGTGGGCGATCCGGCTTGCGGCGCGACCGGCGGCGGGCCGAATGACCTACGGTTGGAGGCGCGTTGAGATACTCTCCGCGCAAGCCAACGGTGTGACGTTGCTGGTGCTTGCGGGGTGGCTAGGCTACGAGGCGGTCGGCCGCTTGATCGATCCGCCGCAGGTCACCGGCATGCTGGTGCTGGTCACAGCGCTAGTGGGTGTAGTCGTAAACGTGGCTGCGACGTGGATGATCAGCCGAGCGAACAGAGCCAGCCTCAATGTAGAAGGCGCCTTTCAGCACATCCTCAACGACTTGTTCGCGTTCATCGCTACGGCCGTGGCGGGGGTAATAATAGTTTTCACCGGGTTTGAGCGTGCTGATGCGATCGCCACGCTGGTTGTGGTGGCGTTGATGGTCAGGGCAGGGTTCGGGTTGGTGCGTGCGGCGAGCCTAATCTTCCTTGAGGCTGCTCCGCAGGGTGTCGATCCCACCGCAATCGGTCAGGCGATGGCTGCGCACGACGCGGTCGTCGAGGTTCACGACTTGCACGTCTGGGAAATCACCTCGGGCGAACCGGCGCTATCGGCGCACGTGATCGTCGCTGAGGGTCGCGACTACCACGCCACCCGAGTCGACCTGGCGCATTTGCTTTCGCACGAGTACGGAATCTCGCACACCACGCTGCAGCTTGACTTTGAGCAATCGGAAGTCAGCGAGCCCGGTACGCCCGCCACCGCTGCGCATTGCGAAGATACCCACGGCCCCGCGCATCGCTCCAGCCACACGTGAGGCTCGGATAAATTTGTTTCAGTCGAGTAGTCGCGTTGGCTGCTGACTACTCGTGGTAGACCCTCGGCGTGTAGCGCTATTGCTGGGCTCTGGCGTTTGATCAGAACCTGTGGATGGTCCTCGGCGAGGTGACGTAAGCGGGCGCACCTTCCCGGGAATGATCTGAAAGTCCTATTAGGTCTGATCAAGAGCCGGCGTTGGCGCGCTGGTTCGGGAAGGTACGCCCGTGCTCACGGTAGTTCACGGTGAAGAATCATCCAACGACAACAGCGGCAGTGTTGGTGGGTCGTTGCTCGATGACATTGGGGACTGCCCCGAGTTTAGTTGACTCGCGGGGTGTGAATTTCAGGCCGCGGTTGCGACTGGTGTGTGGAGCAGTTCGAACTCTATCGGGGTGAGCTTGCCGAGTGCGCGTTGCCGGCGGCGGCGGTGGTAGGTCCGCTCGATCCAGGTCACGATTGCCAGGCGTAGTTCGGCCCGGGTGGGCCAGCGTCGCCGGTCGAGCACGTTGCGTTGCAGAAGGGCGAAAAACGACTCCATGGCGGCGTTGTGCCCGCACGCGCCGACGCGGCCCATCGACCCGTGTAACCCGTTGTGCGACAGTGCGTGGACGAACTTTCGTGACCTGAATTGGCTGCCCCTGTCGGAATGAACGATCGTCGCGATGGGTGATCGCAATGCGACGGCGTGATCCAGGGCGGCCACCGCTAATGAAGACTTCATTCTCGAGTCGATCGAGTAGCCCACAATCCGGTTGGAGTACACGTCCTTGATGGCGCACAGGTAGAGCTTGCCTTCATCCGTGGGATGCTCGGTGATGTCGGCCAGCCACAGCCGGTCTGGGGCTTGGGCGCTGAACTGACGCTGCACAAGATCGTCATGGACAGGTGGGCCGGATCGACGATTCAATCCACGCTTCTTGGCGAAGATCGACCAGGTCAAGTCCAGGGACGTGGTGTACGACGTCGTCGTGTGATTCTTCGAGGTAATAGTTCAGGCGGTCAGTGCCGCCGGGCTGCCCTCCTGTTCTGCTGATGGCGTGTGGTCGGCGCGGGATTTGCTGAGGAGCTCTAGGCCGAGGTAGCGGCGCGATTCGGCCCATTCGTCGTGTTGTTCGGCCAGGACAGCACCGACCAGGCGGATGAGGGCGTTGCGGTCGGGAAAGATGCCGACGACGTCGGTGCGGCGGCGGATCTCTTTGTTGAGTCGTTCCTTTATCCGGCCCTCGGGGGCGGGTCAACCCGTCGGGGTGGGATGTTCATCGATCGAGGCGCTGGAGGTGGTCGGTAAGGGCGTGGGCGACGCGGTCGTGGCGGGCGGCTTCGTCGGTCCAGCCGCGGCACTCGGCGTCGGTTCTGAGGGCCTGGACGTCGGCGAGTTGGTCGGTGAGCGTGTCGCGGAATTCGGGGGCGGTGACGTAGTTGTCGCAGGTTTCGCAGATGTTGGCATAAGGGCACGCGCCCGCGGATTCGTGGCGAGCGCAGTATCCGTGTGCAACGCGGGTTTTCAGCATTTCACTGTGCAGCCAGCCGACCTTGTCGGGCAGGATCGGTTTGCCGACCGGGGTGAGGGTGAACTGGCGGCGCATCTTGCCCATCGCTTCGTCGTAGGCCGCGCGCAGGGTGGGCGAGGCCAGGGTGGCGTAGCGGATCGTCATTTGTGGAGTGACGTGCCCGAGTAAGGACATCAAGGCCTGCAGACTCATCCCGGCGTTGGCGAGTTCGGTGGCCCAGGTGTGGCGCAACTGATGTGGAGTGACCATCAGGACGCCGCCGTCGGGACGGTGCAACCCGGCGGATTCAGCGGCGGTGAGCAGCCCGTTGCGCAGCCGGGTGTAGCCCAGGCGGCGTCCGTGCCGGGTGAACAGAAAGTCGGTGAGCACGCCGGTGCGTGGGTGCGGCAGCGGCCGGTGCGTGCCGCGGAGGGCGACCCACTCGTCGAGCGCGGCGAGGGTCGCGGCGGAGAGCGGGACCATGCGTTCGGTGGCGAGCTTGCCCAGTGGCACCTTCAGCCAGGTTCCGGCCGGTCCGTAGTCGATGATGCTGCCCAGTTCGAGGTCGAGCAGTTCCCCCGCCCGCAGGCCGGCACCACGCAGCACGGTCAGGCCGATGCGGGCGAACGGATCCTGCAGGTGGGCAACGGCGTTCATCACTGCCGCGTCCACATCGGGTGCTAGCGCGCGTGGCAACGGCTGGTCGAGTTTGGGGACGTCGGCGGCGAATACCAACCGCCGTGGTGGGGCCTGCGCCCAGCCCCAGGCGGTGATGTCGTCGAGCAGGTTGCGCAGACTGAGCACTGCCGACTGGGCCACCGCGGCCGAGACGGTGCGCCCGGCGCCCGCGGCGGCGCGCTGACCACGCCAGCCCCGGGTGCGATTCCATTTCAGGTAGCCCTCGATGCAGCTCCGGTCGAGTTCACGCAGGCTGATGACGTCGGGATGGTGAGCGGTGAGGTATTCGGCGAAGGGCAGCAGGTCGTTGATCAGCGACTCGACCGATTTGGGCCGCAGCACCGCCGCGCGCACGCCGATGTAGCGCAGCAACGTCTGACGGATCGGGTCGGGCATCTCCACCTCGGTGAAGCGCTGCTCGAGGCTACGGGCCCACCGCCGGCGTTTCGGCGCGGTGTCGATGACCGCGGTCTCGAACAACAGCTGCCGCAGGCTGGCCAGCCGCCCCCTGTATGCCCGCCGCGACGATGGCGGCACCACGGTACGTGACAGCGCGGCGTCGAAGTCGTCGAGCGCGTCGCCGGTCAGGTCGGCGACCATTCCGCCGTGGTGTGCCAGCACTACCGCCAGACATTCGCCGAGGACCGTCTCGACCCAGGAACTCCTCCAGCCCAACCGAATTCCCGCATTCCGCAACGCGGCGAATCCGCTCGGATCCCGGTCCTCCACTGCGCGGCCCAGCCCGGTCAACTGTTTGACCGCGGCCAGCTCGACGTCCAGCCGTAACCGGCCGGTGCCGATCGTGTGACAGATCAGCGGCCACGCCCCGGTGTCCCGTATCTCGGCGATCCGCTCGGCTGCCGGCAGCGTCATCCAGGCGTGCAGGTCGCGGTGGCGTGCGGTGAAGTCGCGAGCGATCCGAATCCGGTCGCGTACCGCCCGCCCGCTCAAACCCAGGGTGGCGACGTGGTCGAGATAATCCGCCACCACCTCGTCGGCGCCTACGGGTTGGCCGACCAACACCGTGGTCACTGCCGGGCTCCGGCCAACGTCGCACGAGCAGCACCGTATTCGGCGGCGAGCTGCTCGATCGACAAATGCACGTAGCGGGCCGTGGTCTCCGGCGAGACATGCCCCATCAACGCCCGCAACGCCAGCAGATCGATTCCGGCCGCCGACAATTCGGTGCCGTAGGTATGCCGTAAACGGTGCGGGCGGACTCTTGTGGCGCCAGAGGTCTCCCGGTGCCGACGGAACAGGCTGCGCAGCCCGGCCTCGCTGACCGGTGCACCGGTCGTCGGGCCGCGCAGCACTACGAAGCACTGCGGCGTCGCCAACCCCGGCGGCCGCTCCCATCGCAGGTAGGCGGCGAGCTCGGTGAAGAACGCCGCATCGACCGGGACATGACGTTCCTTGCCGCCCTTGCCGATCACCCGAAGCCGGCGCCGGCCCATATCGACGTCGGCGAGCAGCAGGCCACGCGCCTCGGCCGAACGCAGCCCTCCGAGTAGCATCACCAGCACCATCGCCCGGTCCCGGTGCGTTGCCAGTGTCGCCAGGAACGCGTCGACATCGTTGGTGGACAACGATTCCGGAAGACGCTGCGGCTGACGCACCAACCTACCGCCACTGCGTGCACGCCCGGGACCCAGATGACCGAGCAACCCCCGCTGCGACTGGCGCAGCCCCTGTCCCCGCCGCGGCGACGGCACCGGATTGTCGGTGCAGACACCGGTCATCACCAGATACTCGAATAACGCGCGCACTGCCGCGACCCGGCGGTTCACCGTCGAAGCTGCCGGCGGGGTCGACGAGCGGTGACCGCCGGTGGGCTGGTCCGTTCGGCGGACGCCTTGCCAGTCGATCCAGTCGAACACCAACGGCGCATCGACCGCGGCGAGCCCGACCGCTTGCTGGACGAGGAACCGGCTCAAATTGGCGACGTCGAATGCGTAGGCCCGCACCGTGGCCGCGCTGAACCCCCGTCCCGCCAAATGGTTGAGAAACGCGTTCACCGCGTCCTGCCCGTCCCAGTCGCCCTCCAGGACATATCCGCTGTCGCTCTTGAGTACCCGCATCGCCGCTCCGCCTTCCCCCACCGAGATGCAGACAGCATCCATCCGTGCTCAGCGCTTGTGCGTGAACCTCACGCTGCAGCCCGAACCGTGTCCCCGGAGAGCCGGTTAACGGATAGGGGATTGTTCGACCAGATCTGGCGCCAGATCTGTTTGGGGAAGGCGGTGAACGCCAACAGGTCCGCGCGGGCGTCCTCCAAGTGCGCGGCAACCTTGGGCATCTTGTCGGCCAGTGCGTCAATAACCCGATCATATTGCGCGGCAACGGAATCAGCGTCAGGCTGATCGAACACCGAGTGCACCAGGGTGCGCACCCACGGCCAGGAGCTCTTCGGGGTGACGGCCATCAGATTGGTCGTGTAATGGGTGCGACACCGCTGCCACGACGCTCCTGGCAAAGTGGCGCCGATCGCATTGACGAGCCCGGCATGAGCATCCGAGGTGACCAGTGCGACCCCGCACAGACCGCGGGCGGTCAGCGAGCGCAGGAACGTCAACCAGCCGGCCCCGTCCTCAGCGGTGGTGACGTCTATACCCAGGATTTCGCGGTAGCCCTCGGCGTTGACCCCGGTAGCGATCAGCGCGTGCACGTTGACCACCCGGCCAGCCTCGCGCACTTTAAGGACCAGGGCGTCAGCAGCCATGAACGTGTACGGGCCGGCGTCCAGCGGTCGGGTCCGGAAGGCTTCCACCGCGGCGTCGAGTTCTTTGGCCATCACCGACACCTGAGACTTCGACAGCGACGTAATACCGAGGGTCTCGACGAGTTTGTCCATCCGTCGCGTCGACACGCCCAATAGATAGCAAGTGGCCACCACCGTGGTCAGTGCCCTCTCGGCGCGTTTGCGGCGTTCCAGCAGCCAGTCCGGGAAGTACGAGCCCTGACGCAGCTTGGGGATCGCCAGATCCAATGTGCCTGCCCGGGTGTCGAACTGGCGCTGCCGATAGCCGTTTCGCTGATTGGACCGCTCGGCGCTGCGCTCCCGGTATCCGGCACCGCACAGAGCATCGGCTTCAGCACCCATCAGGGTATGGATGAATGTGGCCAATAACTCGCGCAGCACGTCGGGGTGGCAGGTGGTGAGTCGTTCGGCCAACACGGTCGGTAGGTCGATATCGTGGGCAGTGGTCATCGCGTTGATTCCTTTGCTCGAGTGACTCTGGACGGTCTCTCGAAGAATCACGCGATGACCTTCATTCACTCGGCTACGACACGCCGGTACCGCTGATCAGCTCCGACTCGTACACCACTCTGCTGGACGCAACCATCGACCAAATCCGCTCCTGGGAGCACAACCGCGCGACACGGTTCTCCCCGGCGACGATTCCGCGACCGGGAAGCTCGTCTGCGATAAATCGATATCCGAAGGCGGGATCATCGGCATGAATCTCACGGGCAGCGTTGATCAGGTGTGCATCGTCCCAATCACGCTGCGCGAGAGGCGCCTTGCGCCATTTGTAAAAGGCTTGGGTGGAGAACCCAAGAACCCGGCAGGTCACCGTGATGGGGATCCGTCATCGGCAAGGTCGAGGACCAGCGGGTACATCATTTTGGGTTGGCGTCCCGGGACAAGTAGCCGACCGCGCGGCGCATGACCTCGGCCTCCTGCTCGAGGAGCTTGATTCGTTTGTGCGCTTCGCGCAGCTGCGCGGCGACGTCATCAGCAACGCCCGGTGACCCGGGCCGGTCCACGCCGTCTTGGCGGTCGGCGATCTTGAGCCAGCGATGCAGGCAGGCCTCGGAGATCCCGAAGTCCTTCGCGATCTGGCGCAGCGGCGCTTCGCCCTTGCGGGCCACAGCGATGACATCGGCACGGAACTCTGCGGGAAACGGTTTTGGCACGGTGATGATCCTTCCAGCGAGGACGAATCCTCACAGGTCAGGAGTCAACTAAACCGGGGGCAGTCCCGGCCACGTCGATGCCCTCGCGGTTGAGGGTGAGCCACACCTTGCGAGCACCGTAGACGCGGTAGTTGGCGCCGTGGATCCGCGTGATGTGTTTCTTGAGCTCGTCATCGCGGCGCTGGCGGCGGCTGGGCTCGCGGTGGGCGTACTCGTAGTAGGTGGATGGGGCGATCGGCACGCCGAGGTTGGTTAGCTGTGTGCAGATCGACTCGACACCCCAGCGCAGACCATCCGGGCCGTCGCGGTGGCCCTGATGATCGGCGATGAATCGGGTGATCAGTGTGTTGGCCGGTCGAGTTCGGCCGCGAAGAAAGCCGACGCTGTCTTCAAAATAGCGTTCGTTATCTGAGGCCGTGAGGAAGCTGTTCACCATGTAGACGACACGCGTTCGGAGATGCCGGGAAATGCGTTGTGGACCAGTTATCTTCGGTGTCTGTGACGAGTCCTGGGCTGCGGGTGCAGTCGGTGGTGATGCCGTTCGGCGACCGCGAATCGTGGACGCTGGTGGATCAGGATGCGGTGGTGGTGGAGCCGGTCGAGGCGTTCTTGTCGCATCTGCACGCGATCGAGCGCTCACCGAACACGGTCAAGGCCTATGCCCATGATCTGCGGGATTGGTTCGAGTTCCTCGATCGGGGCGGCCTGGTGTGGTCGCGGGTGCGACTGGAGGAGGTGGGCCGGTTCGTGGCGTGGCTGCGACTACCCGCGGCGGGGCGAGTGGGCAATGTGTCAGCGCTGCCGACGGCGGAGAGCATGTGCTCGGAGGCCACGGTGAACCGCAAGCTATCGGCAATCTCGGCGTTTTATGAATTCCATCAGCGCCACGGAGTGGACCTGGGTGATCTGTTGACGACCTGGCAGCGGCATAAGGGACATGGTGGATCGTGGCGACCACTGCTGGCGCACCTGGGATCTCGACCGGAGCGCAGCAGGCGGATCCGGTTACGGGCCCAGCGGCGCATCCCGGACACGCTGGACACGGAACTGGTCGCGGCGATCGTGGCGGCCTGTGATCGGCTGCGGGATCGGTTCCTGTTTTCTCTGCTGGCTGCATCCGGGCTGCGGGTTGGTGAGGCGTTGGGGTTGCGGCACAGCGACATCGATGCGGCTGCTCGGCTGGTGACGGTGGTGCCGAGGGTGAATACGAATCGTGCCCGAGCCAAGGGCGGGGGTCGCCAGGTGCCGGTGCCGGGCGCGGTGATCCGGCTGTATGCGGATTATCTGCATGGCGAGTACGGCGAGCTGGACAGCGATTACGTATTCGTCAACTTGTGGTCCGGTCCTATTGGGTATCCGTTGACGTATGCCAGCGTCTACGATTTGGTCTGCCGATTGCGGGAGCGGACCGGAATCATGTTCGGGCCGCATACTTTTCGCCACTCGTATGCGACAGAGTTGTTGCGCCGCCAGGTGCCGGTCGAGGTGGTGGCCCATCTGTTGGGGCACGCGTCGATCGCGACGACCAGTGACGCGTACGCGCATCTGAAGGTCGAGGACACCCGCCGCGCGTTGGTGGCCGCGGGGTGGCTGGCGGACCGGGATGGGTCGTGGTGAGCGTCGAGGTGCTGGCGCCGCCGATTGAGCCCGGCTGGGTTGCGCGTTTGGGCGCAGCGGTGCGTGCGGAGTTCCGGGTCGAGGTGCTGGTGCCCGCCGTCGCGGATCCGATTCTCGGGTCGCCGGCATGCGCGGTGCCCGGGTGTGTGCGTTCGAGTCGCTACGCCGGGCTCTGCCCGGCCCATCTGGGCCGGTGGAGAAAGGCGGGTCGCCCGGATGACCGACGGGCGTGGGCGGCGACCGCTGATCCAGAGGTGATGGGGTACCGGCCGCTGCAATCGTGCCTGGTGCCCGGTTGCGGCTTCGGGCAGCATCGGTATCGGTTGTGCTACACGCATTCCCACGCCTGGGACAAGGCCGGACGCCCAGTGGTGGATCGGTGGAAGCCGGACGTGGCCGGCACGCCGGCAGCGGTGTGCGCCATCCCGGGGTGCATGTTGTGGGCCGAACTGGACGCCGGGTGGTGTCATTCCCACCACCGGCGGTGGCGGCTGCGTGGTCGCCCGTCGGCGGCGGAGTTCATCGCCTACTGCGCCAGCTACGGCGAGGATCGCTTCGACTTGCGGCCGCTGCGGCCGCAGTTGCGGCTGGAGATCGGCTACGCGCTGCAATGCCGCGTCGACCTGAACCGAACCCGCACCACACCGCGATCGATCAAGCCGCTGCTGGACCACTTGTCGGCAACCGGGGCCGAGTCGCTGCTGGATCGTCCGCTGGCCGACTGGCTGGCCGGGCTGCCGGCCGCGGCGTCGGTCAACACCCCGCGCGCGTTCCTCGGTTACGCGATCGAGTGCGTGCTCGATTTGCGCGACGGGACCGGCTGGGACAGCGAATACCAGCGTGACGTGTGGCGGCTACGGCGGCTCGGTGTTTCCGGCCATGACGGGGCCAAACTGGATTTCACTGCGGTGCACCCAGTCTGGCTTCGAGAGCTGGCCAAACGATGGTGCCGGTGGCGCATGTCGTGCGGAGTCGGGCTGGGGCAGCTACGCAGTGATCGCCTCGCGCTCGTTCGTTTGTCGCAGTTCATGCCCGGACTAGCGAGCTCGTCGGGCCCGGGTGCGCTCGAGCGGGCAGCGCTGGAGGCCTACCTGGCTCGACTGGCCGTTGAGATCCCACAACCGAAGACCCGCAGCGCCGAGATCGGCTGTGTGACCGGGTTTCTGAATGCCGTTCGCCAGCACCGGTGGGCATCGCTGCCGGCCGAGGCGCAGCTGTATCCCAGCGACCAGCCCCGCCGTGACGAGACACCGGCACCGCGGGCGATTCCCGAGTTCGTCATGGGCCAGTTGGAAAGCCCGGCCAACCTCGACCGGATCAGCGACCCGCGGATCCGGCTGCTGGTGGAGGTCCTCATCCGCACCGGCCTGCGCATTGGCGACGCCACCCGGCTGGCGCTGGACTGTCTGGTTCGCGACCCGCAGGGCGCGGTCTATTTGCGCTACCGCAACCATAAGATGCGCCGCGACGCGGTGGTGCCCATCGACGACGAACTCACCGCCATGATCCAGACGCAGCAGGAGCGCACCCGGCAGCGGTTTCCAACCACCGCCGTGTTGCTGCCGCGCAGCAGCGCCAACCCCGACGGACGGCTGCCCATTCCCACCGTGACGTTCCACCTCCAGCTCGGGCAGTGGCTCGAAACATGTGGTGTCACAGATGAACTCGGTCAGCCAGCGCATATCACCGCTCATCAGTTCCGGCACACGGCGGCCACACGATGGATCAACCATGAGGTGCCGCAGGAAGTGGTCCGACGCCTGCTCGACCACACCAGCCACACCATGACCGCCGTGTATGCCCGATTGGCCGACACCACCATACGAGAGCAGTGGGAACGCGCCCAGAAGATCAACATCCACGGTGAGCCGGTCGACATCACCGTCGACGGGCCCCTCGCCGATGGCGAGTGGATGAAGCAGAACCTTGCACGCGCGAAAATAGCGCTGCCCAACGGCTATTGTGGTCTGCCACTACAGAAATCGTGCCCGCACGCCAACGCATGTTTGACTTGTCCGCTGTTCATCACGACCGCCGAATTCCTACCCCAACACCGCAAGCAGCTCGATGACACCCGCACGTTGATCTCGCGTGCTCAAACCGACGGCCACACCCGCCTGGCCGAGATGAACCACACCGTCGAAACCAACCTGCTTACCATCATCGCCACCCTCGAAACCGACCAACGCGACTGCCGGTGCGCTGCAGCGGGCAGCGAAACATGCTGCGGAAAGGAACCATCCGATGCGCCATGACAACAGCCACTACCTCCTCGCCGCTGCCCAACGCCGCCGCGCCGACACCCTCCAACGCGCCCGGCAAGCCCTGCAGGAACTCGGCGAAACCGGCCAGCGGCGCACTATCACACAGATCGCCGCCCTCGCCGGCGTCTCCCGCTCATGGCTGTATGCCCAGCCCGCACTGCGCGACCAACTCCGCCGACTGACCGCCATATCGGAGACGCCCGAGCCGGCACCACCTGCCCCAGTCGAGCGCGGCTCCGACGCCTCCCTGCGCCAACGCCTCACCCTCGCACACGAACGCATCCGCGAACTCGACAACGAAAACCGTCAACTACGAAACCAGATCGCACTCCTGCACGGACAGCTCCGCGCCAACCGCATCGCCGACACCCACATCACGGACACCGTCCACGACACAAACACCCAGATCACGCCCCCAAACAGTCGAGCCCGCCCAAGATAACGTTGGCCCTGCGCAGTTCGGCGTTCTCCCGCCGCAGGCGTTTGAGCTCGCCCGACTCTTCGCTGGTAGTTCCCGGCCGAGCGCCGGCATCGACCTCGGCCTGGCGCACCCACTTGCGCACCGTTTCGCTCGATCCCACACCCAGCAATCGGGCGACCTCGCCGATCGCGGCCCACTGTGACTCGCGCTGATCGCTGATTTCGGCGACCATCCGCACCGCCCGCTCACGCAGCTCCGGCGGGTACCTCCTCGACGTGCTTCCAGGCATGACTCCATCCTTCCCAAGAAGTGGAGTCTCCAGACATCCCGGGGCGGTTCAGTGTGATGAAACCTCGGCGTTTGAGGATTCGCCAGATCGTTGATATGGCAGGCACGTTGGTGAGGCTGGGGTCGGTGGCCAGGCGGGAGGCGATGGTGTCGGCGCCGGCGTCGAGACCGCGTTTGGTCAGGGTCTTGCGCAGCCGCACGATGCGCTCCTCGACCTCGGGGTTGACAGCCTGCGGGCTGTGGTGGGGTCGCCGTGACCGGGAGATGAAGGCGGCGTCGCCTTCGGCCTCGTAGCGTTTGCACAGTTGCTGGACCCATTGTCGGGAGACGCCGTAGTCGCGGGCCACGGCGCTTTTGCTGCGTCCTTCGAGGACCACGGCAGTGATGACGAGCTGCGCCTTCGACATGGCTGACCTCCCGATGTGCAGAAGTGTCAACTATGTCGCGAGACAGCTGCCAACTATGTCGAGAAATCACACACTCGCACTTTTGCCGCACTACGGCATCTGCTGACCGTCAATAACATGAGATTGCTAAGCTCAGAGCCGCTTGCGCGAATGCGACCCCACTATCGCACCCTCCCCGGGACGTTTCAATCCCTAGTTGACCTGGTAAGCCATTACGCCTGACTCAACGCCCGAGGCGGATTACGTATGCCTGCGTCCTAGGGGATCTAGGGCCCGGGTGGGCGGGCCGTACGGCCGCCCGGGGTGCTCGACACCAGTCATTCGGAGACCGCAGCGCCGCGGACGGCGCCGAACCAATCGGCAACCCTTGGGCTGGCCGATCCGAGATGCTGGGTTTACGGCTTGGCGAAGCCGGCGGCAGTGAGTTCTTTTAGTCCGGCCTCGCTGGTGACGGCGTCGAAGAATTGATGGGCCAGCTGAGAATTTCGTGGATTGCTTGAGCCCAGCGATCGGGTAGGTGTTGACCGCCGGCGGCTTCCGGGAAGGCCACCGCGGTGACCTTGTTACCTGCCGCCTGGGCGTCGGTGACATAGACGACGCCGGCGTCGGCCTGCCGGTGACCACCTTATTCAGTACGTCGGTGACCTGGGATTCTTCGCTGACGGGCCAAAGTTGTGCACCAGTGGCTTTTTCGACCTTCGCGGTGGCGGCCCCGCACGGTACCGGCGGCGCGCATACCACCACTGACAGGTCGGGCTGGGTCAGATCCTGAAACGAGGTGAGGTGTCTGGGGTGCCCGGTGTCACCACGATGATCAGTGTGTTGGCAGCGAAATTGATGGCCGGACCATCCAGCAGGCCAGCCGCAGCGGCCTTCTTCATAGTCGCGGTATCGATTCCGCTGCGGTCCATCGCCCGCATCACCACAAGATGAGTTTCTCCGGAAGCGCAACTTAGAATTTTCCCTATGCGTGGTCCTGCGATCGGCGCGGGCGTCTGGAACCATGTATGCGTGGCGAGCGAGACATTCAACAGCGAAGCGCGGTTGTCGTGGGTACTGGCGGTACTGGCCGGTGTCGTCGGTGCCATCTCCTTCACCCACTCCGCGGGCTACTTCGTGGTGTTCATGACCGGCAACGCCCAGCGCGCCGCACTTGGGTATTTCACCGGCCAACCATGGCTGGCGGCGAGCGCCGGGCTGCTCATGGTGGCGTTCGTGGTCGGCGTGGTGGTCGCCTCGCTGTGCAGGCGACACTTCTGGGTCGACCATCCACACGGCCCGACCGTGCTGACCACACTCAGCCTGGCCGCGGCCACCCTGGTGGACGTCCTGGACAAAGGGTGGCAGCAGAACCTCATAGAGTTCGCGCCAACCATGTTGCTGGCCTTCGGTACCGGGACGCTCAACACGTCGTTCGTCAAGAACGGTGAGGTGTCGGTCCCGCTGAGCTATGTCACCGGCACCATGGTCAAAATGGGCCAGGGCATCGAACGACACCTCGCCGGCGGCGGCAGGGCGTCCGACTGGCTGGGTTACTTCATGCTGCTGGCCAGCTTCGTCGCGGGCGCCGCAGTCGGCGGCCTGATCAGCATCGTGGTGAATGGAACCTGGATGCTGGTGATGGCAACTGCCCTGTGCGCCTTGACAACCGCCTACACCTACTTTCACCAGGACCGCCGTGCACTGCTGAAAAGCAGGGCCGCAAAATAGGCATCGGCAGCAGCGCTGACCGGTGCGCTGCTGCCGATGCCGGGCGACGATCGCGTACACCGTGATGTAAGACGGCACCGGCCAATCACGTTGTGGTGCAATTTCGTCACCTGGCGGTGAATGTTGGCTGCGCTGAGCGGAGGTCGTCGTAATGCCAGCCCCTCGATCAGCGTCACCAGTTGATCGGGCAACGGGTGTCGGCCACGATCGGAGCGTGCCCGGGCGGGCCAGGCCGGCCAACCCCGACTCGCGGTAGCTCACCAGCCACCCCGGCCTGTCGGGCGGCGTCGGCCCACGCGGTTCCGTTCTCCAGATGTGGGCGCAGCACCGCGTAGCGGGCGATCGCCTGTTCTCGCTGCACCCTGGTTAACTCAATGGCCCCTTGGGCTCGCGCGCTGAGCAGCTCTTCGGCGTCGGTCACGATGCGGCCGAATTGGTGTTGAGGGTTTTCCCCAGGTGCCGGTGTCGGCTCCGGTCGAAAAGTGAGCAGGTAGTTCCGGTCGAAAAGTGAGCACCCTTCTGATTGGAGAGTGATCACTGTGGAGGATTGGGCGGAGATTCGCCGGCTGTATCGGTCGGAGAAGCTGTCGCAGGCTGCGATCGCGCGGCGGCTGGGTCTGTCGCGGAACACCGTGGCCAAGGCGCTGCGCTCGGAGGCGCCACCGCGCTATGAACGCAAGCCGGCGGTGATGTCGGGGTGGGCCCAGGTCGAGATGGCGGTGCGGGTGCTGTTGGGGCAGTTTCCGACGATGCCGACGACGGTGATCGCGCAGCGGGTGGGTTGGACTGGCGGGCACTCGTGGTTCGCCGAGAACGTTGCGCGGATCCGCCCGGAGTACACCCCGGTCGATCCGTGCGATCGGCTGGTGCATCTGCCCGGTGAGCAGGTGCAGTGCGATCTGTGGTTTCCTGGCCAGCTGGTTCCCGATCACGCTGGGGTATTGCGGTCGTTTCCGGTGCTGGTGATGGTCGCTGCGTACTCGCGGTTCATCGCCGCGATGATGATCCCGTCACGGGTGACCGGGGATCTGTTGGCCGGGATGTGGCAGTTGATCGCCGGGAACATCGGTGGTGTGCCACGGACTCTGTTGTGGGACAACGAGGCCGGTATCGGTCGGCGCGGCCGTTTGGCTGAGGGGGTGGCCGGGTTCTGTGGTGTGCTGGGCACCCGCTTGATTCAGGCCCGGCCCTATGATCCGGAGACCAAGGGTCTGGTCGAGCGGGTCAACGGTTACCTTGAGACGTCGTTTCTGCCGGGCAGGATGTTCACCTGCGCAGCCGATTTCAACGCCCAATTGTGGGACTGGTTGATCTCGATCGCCAACCGCCGCGTGCACGCCAGCACCCGGCTGGTCCCTGCCGAGGCCTTGGCGGCGGACCGGGCGGCGATGGCCATACTTCCGCCGGTGGCTCCGGCGGTCGGGACGACGATCACGACGCGGTTGGGTCGCGACTACTACGTCGGCGTCGGCGGCAACGCCTACTCGGTGAACCCGGAGGTGATCGGGCGGATGATCACGGTGGCCGCCGGCCTGGATCGGATCACCGTCCGCTGTGGTGACCGGCTGGTCGCTGATCATGAACGGCTCTGGGGCACAGCCGGATTGGTCACCGATCCGCAGCATCTGGCGGCTGCGGCGGTGCTGCGCGAGCAGTTCCGGACCCGGCCAGCCAAGGGAGCTCACCTGCAGGTAGATGTCGAGATCGCCGACCTGAGTGCTTATGACGCACACTTCGGGACCGGGGAGGTCGCCTGATGGCCACCACGAAACGCAGCCCCTCGGCGCCGGGTGAGGCCGACAAGCTGATCGCCCACCAAGCTCGTCTGCTCAAGGCGCCGCGGATCGCCGCGCACTACCACCGGCTAGCTGAACAAGGCCGTGAAGCGAACTGGTCGCTGGAGGACTACCTCGGCGCCGTCTTGGCAGTGGAGTCCAATGCCCGTGCTGAATCCGGTGCCCGTCAACGCATCCGGTATGCCGGATTCCCAGCGATCAAGACGATCACCGACTTCGACTTCACCGCCCAACCCGGCATCGACCGCGCCCAGATCGCCCGCCTGGAAGCCGGCGGCTGGCTGGCCGAAGCCCGCAACATCGTGCTGCTCGGCCCGCCGGGCACCGGTAAAACGCATCTGGCCACGGCCCTGGCAATCGCGGCCGCCCACACCGGGCACCGGGTTGCGTTCGCCCCGGCCACCGGCTGGATCACCCGCCTGGCCGAAGCGCACCGCACCAACCGCCTCGACGCCGAGTTGCGCAAAATCTCCCGCTACGGGCTCATCGTCATCGACGAGGTCGGCTACATCCCCTTCGACACCGAAGCGGCCAACCTGTTCTTCCAACTGGTCTCCACCCGATACGAGAAATCGTCGATCATCCTGACCTCCAACCTGCCGTTCTCCCGATGGGGACAGGTCTTCGGCGAAGCCACCATCGCCTCAGCCATGATCGATCGGATCGTGCACCACGCCGACGTCATCGCCCTCAAAGGCGCCAGCTACCGCATCAAACACACCGCGATCGAATCCCTACCCTCCGTGGAAGCCGATCGTCAGGCAGACTCAACCCCGTAAACCTGCTCACTTTTCAACCGGAGCAGGCTGCTCAGAATTCAACCGGAGCCGACAGCCGGTAGATATTGGGCCGGGAGACGCCGAACTCGGCCGTGAACTACCCCAAGTTTTGTTCCTAGTCGGTTGCGAGGGCCGGGGTTGGCTGGCTCGCGGGGTGTGAGGTGCCGGTCAGGGCGGCCTCGTACTCGGCTGGGGCCTGGTAGCCGAGGGCTTCGTGCAGGCGTTCCTGGTTGTACCAGGCCACCCATCCAGCGGTCGATAGTTCGACGTCGTCGACGCATCGCCAGGGTTTGCCGCGGTTGACCAACTCGGTCTTGTAGGCGGCGTTGACGGCCTCGGCAAGGGCGTTGTCATAACTGTCGCCACGCGAGCCGACCGAGGGCGCGATCCTGAGTTCGGCGAGGCGGTCGGTATAGGCCAGGGAGAGGCATTGCGATTAGCGGTCGGAATGATGGACCAACTCGGATAGGTCGGAATTCGAGTGCCACACTGCCTGATTGAACGCCTGCAAGGGGAGGTCCTGGGTGCGCATGGTGGCCGCCACGGTGTCAATGGCCAAATTGATGTATGACCTGTTCCCGGTTCCCCGGACGGTTGGTGTTGGGTGTTCACGCGGCCGTGTTCGTGGTCGTGTGGTGTCTTTCGTAGTCGATGGGGCTGCGGTAGTCCAGGGCACTGTGGCGGCGCACCGGGTTGTAGAAGGCTTCGATGTATTCAAAGATTGCTGTGGCGAGCTCGGCGCGGGTGTTCCAGGTGCGGCGGTCGAGGAGCTCGATCTGCATAGAGCCGAAGAACGATTCGATCATCGCGTTATCGAACGCAGAAGCGACTCGCCCCATGGAGCCCAGCAGGCCGGCCTCGCGTAGCCGGTGGCCGAAAAGCCACGAGGTGTATTGAGTCCCACGGTCCGAATGGACCACTGTGCCAACGGGTTTGCGGCGTAGGCGGGCCATGTCCAGGGCGTCGGCGACCAGTTCGGTGCGGAGGTGATCGGCGATCGACCAGCCCACTACCCGGCGGGAGTACACGTCGAGCACGACCGCGGCGTAGATTCAGCCTTCGCAGGTGCGGTGCTGAGTGTAGGGGTCGGACCGGGGCGCGGTGTCGGCATTTCTACCGATCCGTTTCCCCGGCCCGCCCTCCGAACCCGCCGAGCGAATTTCTCCGCAACGGGCTCTCCACGGATTCAGGCCACTGGTGCAGTGATGTCCGTCGGCCTCGCTGTCCAAGGGGTGATGATTTTCGTGCCCCGGTAGCGGTATCGGGTGACCTCTACCTTCTGCGGCCGAAACATCGCCGTCTTGCCTTCGCGGATTTGCCAATTGGGCAGGAACCGTCGATGGAAGACGCCCCACGCCAGCCCGTGGTGCCGTTTGCGCATCCAAGTCACCACCCGCCACCATGTGAAGTGGTCGAGGTAGTCGAAGGTGCGTTTGGACACCCCGTGCTGGAAGTAATTGCACCATCCCCGCAGGACGGGGTTGAGTTGGCGCAGCAGATCAGCGAGCGTTCGATGTTTGTGTCGCCGCGTCAGATTCCTGACTTTGTCGGTGATGGACATAAGTGCCTTCTTCGACGGCCAGGTGTAGACGTAGTGCTTGGTCGTGCCCCTTTTGATCTGCCGTTGGATGCGGAAGCCGAGGAACTCGAACCCCTCGTCGACGTGGCAGATCCTGCTCTTCTCGACCGACAGGCGCAGGCCCATCGGCGCGAGCACTGCTGCGATCTCGTCCCAAAGCGCTTCGGCATCAGCGCGAGTGCCGTGGACCATGACACAGAAATCGTCTGCGTAGCGGACGATTTTCATGGTCGGAACTCCGGCGCGTCGATGCTTGGCACGTGTCCATTCCGGGCCGAGCGCCTTCCACTTCGCGGCGAAGTGCTCGTCGAGAACGGACAGGGCGACATTGCTGAGCAGTGGTGAGAGGATTCCGCCTTGCGGAGTGCCGGTGATGGTGTCCCGGTAGCCGAGATCTTTCGAGAGAATCCCGGCTTTGAGGAACGACTTCACCAGGGCCAGAACGCGTTTGTCCCCGACACGTCGCCGCACCCGGCCCATAAGGGCCGAATGCGAGATTTCATCGAAGCACGCCGTGATGTCTCCCTCGAAAACCCAGTGATAGGCCCGTGAGCCGCTGGCGAGGTGATGGATCTCAGCGATGGCGTCCTGGGCTCGCCTGCCCGGCCGGAACCCATATGCGCACGGATGAAAGTCCGCCTCGAAAATGGGCTCCAGCACCAGCTTCAGCGAAGCTTGCACGACCCGGTCGGCGACGGTCGCGATACCCAGGCGGCGGAGCTTGCCGTTCGCCTTCGGGATCATCACCTCCCGCACCGGATCCGGCCGGAATATCCGCTCCTTGAGTTCCTCGCGGAGCCGCTGAAGCAGTCCGACCGCCTCTGCCGCACCGACAGACCGCGGTGCGGTCCCATCGGCACCGGCTGAGCGCGCACCCTTGTTCGTCCGCACCCGCTCCCACGCGAGGGTGAGGAATGCGGGGTCATAAACGAGGTTGTACAAATCATCGAAACAGCGGTCGCTTTCATCAACCGCCCAATGGTGCAGTTTGCGTTGCATCCTGCGTACCCGCAGCTCGGCCGTGTCCGGGTCGGGCCACAAAGCACTCGTATTCACAAGTGACCTCCACAGTCTGCGTACTCGCCGCGAACCCGCTGGAGCCCTTTGCCATGCGACCGGCTTTCCCGGCCTCGGACTACTACGGCTCCTCCGCCCCACCACACCGGCATCAGCCGACGACTGCCTACCCCTCCAGCCCGGCTGGCTGCCGGATCTGACCGGGGACCGGCGCGGTGGTTCCCGTGTTCACTGTCAACCGTTTGACGGGTGAGGTGTCCAGCTATGCCCCTGCGACCTCGTCACGGCTACGCCGCAGTCCTTCACCGTGACCTCCCGAACCGGCGACATCAACCGGCCCACGAGTTCCCCGCCCTCAGGGCGGGTGCGCGTCGCTGCCCAGCCCGCATCCGCCAGGTTGGAGCTGGTGGTCTTCTCTTAAGAGGCGTTCAGCCGCTGGTTCCTCGCGTACACCTTCCCGTCTCGCTAGCCGGACCCGACCCGTCTGGCAGTACCAGGCCGTCCCGGCGTTGTCGGGGCTGCTTCCCACCCTCACCAAAGTCTCTTTAGATCAGGCTGCCCCCAGCTTCTACCGGGCCACTGCGATGGCTCGGCGACGGTGGTCTCTCACCTCCGTTCGGTTGAACAGCGCCTCACGGCGCTCGATGTCGGTGACCCACAACCGGTCGGGACCTTCGGCGCGGAACTGCCGCTGAACCAGATCCGGCCACGATGCGGCCGCCGGCGGTTCCCGCCTCCAGCGGCGGCGATGAACGCCTTGCACGCTAACGAGTTTCATGCACCGCCACACCCGCTTATGGCCGACCTGGATCCCGTGGCCGTGACGCAGCTCAGCCTAGATACGGCGTACCCCGTAGGTGTGGCGCGACGCGGTGTGAATTGCGGTGATGGTGTTGGCCAGCTCGGCGTCGTGGCGGTCGCGATCGCAGGCCGCCCGGGTGCGCCATTCATGGAAGCCTGACGTCGACACCTGCAGGATCCGGCCGGTCAGCGCGACAGGGAAGCCCTGCGCAGCCAGCTCGTGGACCAGCCGGAACCCTATTTTGGGAGGATGTTCTCCCGGGCGAAGTAGGCGCTGGCCCGTTTGAGGATCTCGACTTCCATCTCCAGCACCCGCTTTTCTCGGCGCAGCCGGACCAGCTCAGCCCGCTCGTCGCGGGTCAGGCCCTCTTTGTGGCCCTCCTCAACGTCGGCCAGATCCATCCATCGACGCAAACAGGACTCGCTGATCGCCAGGTCCTTGGCGATCTTGGCGATCGGTTTCTCTCGCAGCCGGGCCAACTCCACCGCACGACGGCGAAACTCCTCCGGATGAGCAGCAGGCATCTTCTCTCGGACTCCTTCCCTTGAGACGATCATCGCCTCAACCTCGGTGTCCGGGAAATCGGGAACAGGTCATTGGCGCCTTTGCGGACTTTGGAGATCAGTTTCTGCTGTGGGTAGAAGTAGTTGGTCAGCCTGGAGTGCAACTGCCAGATCTCGTTGAGTAGCAACAGTTCTGCTGCGGTGTCGTAGCGGTGGTAGCCGACCACGGTGCGCACCACCGCCCAGTTCTTTTGCTCGACGTGACAGCCGTCGTTTTTGTTGCCCGGCCGCGCCCGGGTGAAGGTGATCTGGCGGCCTTGGCACCATCCCAGCAGGTGGTCGTTGATGAATTCTGATCCGTTGTCGGAGTCCACCCCCAGGATCGGGAACGGCATTTTGTGGGTGATGTCATTGAGCGCTGCCAGTACGCATTTGGCGGTCTTGTCGGGCACTGAGCGGTTCTCGGTCCAGCCTGTGGCGATGTCGGTGACGGTCAAGGTGAATGCATGGCCTCCGCCGCGGTTGCCGCCGTCGTGCCAGACCAGGTCGATTTCGACGAACCCGGGTCGAGCGTCGTCCCAGTCGGCCCAGGTGCGCACTGGGATCTGGCTTTTGAGCAGCGATCCCGGCTTGGTACCACAGCGTCCCCGCTGGTATTTGGCTCGCTGATCGGCCAGACGGCGATCGATGGTGGCCGCCGACATCGACACCAGCAGTTCGGCGGTGCCCTCGTCGAGGGTCAGCTCGCCGAAATGGCGCAGCACTGCCACCAGTTCACCGAGCATCGGCGCGAGCCGTTTGCCCGCCGGCATCCCCAGCACCCTCCAGCAGACCGTCAAAGCCGCGATGACCTCAGGCCCGTACTTCACCGGACGTGGACTGCGCGGGGCAACGATTTTGGGCCGCAGCGCGGCTTTAAGCGCCTTGCGCGCGTGGTTTCGGTGCCACCCCGTATTGGCCGTCAACTCGTCAAGAATCCGACTCTTAGCGCCCTTGCTCGCCAGCTGGTAGCGGGTCGCGGCCGCTTCGGTGATTGCTCTGCGCTGCGCCAACGTCAACCCCATCCACTGGGCCTACGCGCGCATTTTCCATGAGGCAACGAACCACCCATTCGCGCGCATTTCTGACGAGTCAACGCGCTGAGAACGACGAATCCAATCGAAAGCACGTTCGCCACAGTACGTTTGAGGACGAAGGTCACCAAAGGCCCCGGCTCACGAGCGGCCGGAATTGCTATGGCCTACAAGCTGATCGACGCCGCACAGGCGCGCTGGCGCGCCGTCAACGCACCCCACCTAGTCGCCCTCGTCCGGACCGGCGCCGTCTTCCACAAAGGCAAACTGCTTGAACGCCCCATCGACATCACACCCGCCGAGCCCGGGGAATCAACAGAACCGGAGGTCGCCTGAAACAACCTCATCCACAGGTCTTGAAAATATCTCCAGCCACATCGCGTACCCGCACAATCGTTATGACCGCCCGTTATGACCGCCGCTGCTTCCCCAAAGACCGACCCTCGTCATCAACGAAGTGTCTCACCGCGAGATCTGACGCCAATTAGCGCTGAAGCGCCGATTACCGCTGAAGATCACAGAATAGAGCGCGCAACCGCCTACCGCTATTTCGCGGCGTCACCAGCCAACTGGACTGAGCCCACGACAGCAGCAGTTGCACTGTTTTGCCAGGTTGCGGGAGGCGGCTACACAGCCGACCGCCGCTGGCCCGGTGACGTCAGCGGTCGGCGCGACACCGGCGCCAGAGCCGTAACACCGTGGGCGGGGCTGCCCGGTCATGCCGTTCTCGTGACCTCGTCGGCTTTCGGTCGTCGGACTGCGGCCAGTAGCGGTAAGACATCGCGCCGCTGCGCGATCAGATACACCACGGCGACCACAACGTACACGCCGGAGATGACGTAGCGGGCCGACTCGTCGGGCAGGGCGAACTGCGCGGCGAACAGCCCCAGCAGCAGCAGCGCCTTGGCGCCGGTGAGGCGCAGGTTCGCCAAAATGGCGACGCCGAGCACCGTCTGGGCGGTGGTCAGGACGAACTCCTCGGTTTGGCGCGAGTCCAGCGCCAACCCGGCCGCTTCACCACCGCCCAGGTAGAACGCGATGGGCAAGCACGCGATCAGCAGAGTCCACTGGTTGAGCTTGGCGGCTAGCAGGGCACCCATTCCGTCGTCGGCGCGTGCCCGCAACGCGAATGTGATAGCGACCAGGACCTCCGGGGACTCCGAGGCAATCGGGGCCAGCCACTGCACGAGCAGGAACCGGTCGATCCCCAGCTCACCGCCGGCATCGACCAGCGAGTCGCCGAACGGTTCGGCAGCCGAGAGGATGATCACCGCTGCAGCGGCGAACAGCGCCCCGACCAGAATCCGCCGACGCAAGCGCGGCTGGGCGGCCACGGTAGCCGCGACACCGGTCAATTCTTCCTCGGACTCCGCGCTGCCCCGGATCCGCCACAGGTAGGCGCCGAACAGAGCACCGAGAACCACCGAGTCGTACCACGCCAGCCGCCCGGTCAGCGGAATAAGCAACGCATAGATGGTGGCCGCAGCCAAAAACCACAACTCAATTCGGCGGTGGGCGGCCAGCACAACGCCGCCCCTCAGCCAGCCCGCCGGTTCCCCTGAATCGCCGCCGCGACCGCGCCGACGCAGCGCCCAGATCGCGACAAACACCAGCAGGGGCCACGCCACCCCGATCAGCAGCCGATTCGCGCCAGTCATGTTCGCGGTGGCATAGGCGGCGTACTCCGGTCGGCCGCCCGCGGAGTAGGCGAAGAAGATGTCAACCGCGTACTCGGGCAGGATCGCCACCAGTGACAACAGCGCCAAAGCGAGACTGCCCGAAATGTCGGCGCGGGCCGCCTCGGCCGCCCACATCAGCAGCGCTACCGACGCCAGCACCCCGACACCGAACACCAGCATGGCGACCGCCGGCGACAGGATGGTGCCGGTGACACGGAAACTCACCGCCGGTGCGGCCACCACAACCGCCGCCGCCACGCGTAAGGCGGCGGCACGCCCGGCGATCGGCGCGTCGGCCGTCGGTTCCGCTGCCTCGGTCATCACCGCTCCTCCCCATGGCGCCCTGTTCGGTGGGTCCGGTGAGCCGACCGCGCGCGATAGCCACGCCATTGGTGATCTCACATCTGACCCCTAGTTACCGTGCAGACGGTCTAAACGCACCCAAATATGCGCGAAGCCCGGGCGCCGCGGTCGTCCGGCCGGGTCTCGGGCTCACATTCTGCAGCTATTGCCGCAGACACCATGATAATAGCCCACACCGCCCTACCGGGCCAGCGTGTTGCATAATGGCGCCATACCACCCGTCCCTGCTAAGGACGGGTTTTTATTGCCACGATCTCGGCACGGGCGGTAATCCGTACCGGGGCCTCAGCTCGTCACCGCTGATCGTGTTTCCGGCCGCGTAGTCTGCATCGGCCGCGGCGAGGTCAGCCCGGAAGTCGTCCTCTCCATACGTGCGGCCTGCCGCAATCTCTTACTCAGCGCGTTGACTCGTCAGAAATGCGCGCGAATGGGTGGTTCGTTGCCTCATGGAAAATGCGCGCGTAGGCCCAGTGGATGGGGTTGACGTTGGCGCAGCGCAGAGCAATCACCGAAGCGGCCGCGACCCGCTACCAGCTGGCGAGCAAGGGCGCTAAGAGTCGGATTCTTGACGAGTTGACGGCCAATACGGGGTGGCACCGAAACCACGCGCGCAAGGCGCTTAAAGCCGCGCTGCGGCCCAAAATCGTTGCCCCGCGCAGTCCACGTCCGGTGAAGTACGGGCCTGAGGTCATCGCGGCTTTGACGGTCTGCTGGAGGGTGCTGGGGATGCCGGCGGGCAAACGGCTCGCGCCGATGCTCGGTGAACTGGTGGCAGTGCTGCGCCATTTCGGCGAGCTGACCCTCGACGAGGGCACCGCCGAACTGCTGGTGTCGATGTCGGCGGCCACCATCGATCGCCGTCTGGCCGATCAGCGAGCCAAATACCAGCGGGGACGCTGTGGTACCAAGCCGGGATCGCTGCTCAAAAGCCAGATCCCAGTGCGCACCTGGGCCGACTGGGACGACGCTCGACCCGGGTTCGTCGAAATCGACCTGGTCTGGCACGACGGCGGCAACCGCGGCGGAGGCCATGCATTCACCTTGACCGTCACCGACATCGCCACAGGCTGGACCGAGAACCGCTCAGTGCCCGACAAGACCGCCAAATGCGTACTGGCAGCGCTCAATGACATCACCCACAAAATGCCGTTCCCGATCCTGGGGGTGGACTCCGACAACGGATCAGAATTCATCAACGACCACCTGCTGGGATGGTGCCAAGGCCGCCAGATCACCTTCACCCGGGCGCGGCCGGGCAACAAAAACGACGGCTGTCACGTCGAGCAAAAGAACTGGGCGGTGGTGCGCACCGTGGTCGGCTACCACCGCTACGACACCGCAGCAGAACTGTTGCTACTCAACGAGATCTGGCAGTTGCACTCCAGGCTGACCAACTACTTCTACCCACAGCAGAAACTGATCTCCAAAGTCCGCAAAGGCGCCAAGGTATCCAAAAAACACGACAAAGCCACCACCCCTTTTCACCGAACAATCGATCACCTGACCTGTTCCCGGTTCCCCGGACGGTTGGTGTTGGGTGTTCACGCGGCCGTGTTCGTGGTCGTGTGGTGTCTTTCGTAGTCGATGGGGCTGCGGTAGTCCAGGGCACTGTGGCGGCGCACCGGGTTGTAGAAGGCTTCGATGTATTCAAAGATTGCTGTGGCGAGCTCGGCGCGGGTGTTCCAGGTGCGGCGGTCGAGGAGCTCGATCTGCATAGAGCCGAAGAACGATTCGATCATCGCGTTATCGAACGCAGAAGCGACTCGCCCCATGGAGCCCAGCAGGCCGGCCTCGCGTAGCCGGTGGCCGAAAAGCCACGAGGTGTATTGAGTCCCACGGTCCGAATGGACCACTGTGCCAACGGGTTTGCGGCGTAGGCGGGCCATGTCCAGGGCGTCGGCGACTAGTTCGGTGCGGAGGTGATCGGCGGAGATATTTTCAAGACCTGTGGATGAGGTTGTTTCAGGCGACCTCCGTTTCTGTTGATTCCCTGGGCTCGGCGGGTGTGATGTCGATGGGGCGTTCAAGCAGTTTGCCTTTGTGGAAGACGGCGCCGGTCCGGACGAGGGCGACTAGGTGGGATGCGTTGACGGCGCGCCAGCGCGCCTGTGCGGCGTCGATCAGCTTGTAGGCCATAGCAATTCCGGCCGCTCGTGAGCCGGGGCCTTTGGTGACCTTCGTCCTCAAACGTACTGTGGCGAACGTGCTTTCGATTGGATTCGTCGTTCTCAGATGCACCCAATGCTCGGCCGGATATTTGTAGAACTCCAGCAGCAGGTCGGCGTCGTCGGTGATCTTGGCGACCGCCTTGGGGTACTTGGCGCCGTAGTCGAGCTCGAACGCCTTGATCGCCAGCTGCGCCTTGTCGATGTCTTCGGCGTCGTAGATGTCACGCAGCGCACCCAGCGCACCGGGGTGCGCCGACTTGGGTAGCGCGGCAAGCACATTAGCCCGCCTGTGGAACCAGCAGCGCTGTTCACGGGCGCTCGGGAACACCTCGCGCAGCGCCTTCCAGAAACCCAGGGCGCCGTCGCCGACGGCCAGCACCGGCGCGGTCATCCCGCGGCGCCTGCAGCCCCGCAGCAGATCGGCCCACGACTCGGTCGACTCCCGATACCCATCGGTGAGAGCGACCAGCTCTTTGCGGCCATCCGCCCGGACCCCGATCATCACCAGCAAGCACAGCTTCTCCTGCTCGAGGCGGACCTTGAGGTGGATGCCGTCGACCCATAGGTACACGAAGTCGGTGCCGGAGAGATCTCGCGCCTGGAAGGTCTTGGCCTCGTCTTGCCACTGCGCCGTCAGCCGGGTGATCGAGGCCGCCGACAATCCCGCCCCCGACCCGAGGAACTGCTCTAACGCCGCACCGAAGTCGCCGGTCGAGAGCCCGTGCAGACACAGCAACGGCAGTACCTCGGTCATCTGCGGCGACTTGCGCGCCCACGCCGGCAGGATCGCCGAGGAGAATCGTTGCCGTTCACCGGTATCGGCGTCGAAACGCTTGTCGTTGACCCGCGGCGCCCGAACAGCGACCGCGCCGGCTGCGGTGAGCACATCGCGCTCGTCGTGGTAGCCGTTGCGCACCACCAGACGGTGACCCGCCTCGTCGACCTCACCGACGTGAGCGTCGATGTAGGCGGCCACCTCGGCGGCCAACGCGGCCGCGAGCATCTGCCGGGCACCGTCACGAACAATGTCATCGAGCAACGACCCACCAACACTGCCGCTGTTGTCGTTGGATGATTCCTCACCGTGAACTACCGTGAGCACGGGCGTACCTTCCCGAACCAGCGCGCCAACGCCGGCTCTTGATCAGACCTAATAGGACTTTCAGATCATTCCCGGGAAGGTGCGCCCGCTTACGTCACCTCGCCGAGGACCATCCACAGACCTCCGATCTTGTTAACAGTCAAGCGGCGGCTCGTGTGGGGTGCGTCGGGGGTGGTCGGTATGCCTTGATTGGGTCGTAGGTTTGGCTGGTTTGCAGGCAGTGGTAGAGCTGGCCGAGCATGCGGTTGTAGAGGTGGCGCAGGGCTGCGGGGTGGCGGTCGCCGTGGTCGCGGCGTGTCAGGTAGTGAGCGCGGGTGGGTCCTTCGCAGCCGGCCGCGATGAACGCCCAGACGAATCCGACGGCGGCAAGTCGGTTGTTCTTCACGTGCCGGTGAGTGATGCGGATGCTGCGCCCAGAGGCTTTGGTGACGGGCGCCGACCCGGCGAACGCCTTCAATGCTCGGGCGTCGGCGAATCGTGTTCGGTCGTCGCCGATTTCGGCGAGCAGGCGGGCACCGGTAAGGTCGCCGACCCCCACAAATGAGGTGATGATCCTGTGGTCGGCGTGCTGGGCAAAGGTGGCGGCGGTGGCCTCGCCCAGCCGGTCGACGTTGGCGCACTCAGCGTCGAGGGTGGCCAGCAATGCGACTGCTTGGATACCGAAGGCGTCTTCGACCGGGGCGGGGTGTCGCAGCTGCGGCAGCCGCAGCTGCTGGTGGATTGTCGCCGCGAGCGTGGTCAGGCCGCGTTGGCGTCCGGCGCGGCGCAGGGCGGCGGTGATCTGCGGCTTTGACAGCCGCGCCGCCTTGGCCGGGGTGGCAGCGATGGCGAGCACCGCACGAGCTTCGGGTGCGGTGATTCCGCCGGGACGGTCGGCGAAGGCGTGCAGGAAACCCGGGAAATATTCCCGCAGCAGCGACCGCAGTTCGTTGCCGGCCCGGTTACGCCGCCAGGTGGCGTCCTGGTGGGCACGGGCCAGCACGGTGATCGATTGCGCCAGTTCGGTGTCGGCGGGTAACCGACGATGCTGGTCGATGTCGGTACGCAGGATGTTGGCCAGCGTGACCGCATCGCCGTGGTCAGACTTCTTGCCCGACATCGACGTCCGTTCCCGATAGCGGGCCACCGACATCGGGTTGATCGGGTAGATCGGTCGACCGCTGGCCCGCAACACGGCGACCAGCAACCCGCGCGGGGTCTCGATCGCGACCGGGATCGGATCCTCAGGGTCGTCGTCGGCATCGGCCAGCATGGCGGTCAGTTCGGCGAATCCGGCGACCGACTCGGGGATGCGCCGTCTGGCGACCAGCCGACCGTCGGCATCCACCAGCGCGACGTCATGATGATCCTGGGCCCAGTCGATCCCACACGTGACCATGGACAAATTTACCTCCTTGGTTGTCGAAATGTGTTGGGTGCGTGACCCTTTGTGAGAACGCGCGGCGCCCTAATAGCAAGGCTCTGATGGCCTGACCTCCGATTGAGCCGTTCGCGACCCCAGCAACCCGCACGACCCCCAGTCTTTGTCAGAGCTCAACGGCTCCCCGTCGATGAGGTGTCGATCGTGCAGGCGGGCTCGAACCACGTTCCCCACCCCAACCCCTTCCGAGGAGCAGCCGGTCACGACACGCCGACCTCGCCGTTCTCCCGGCAGGTCTAGCCGACCCCGGTATCGGTCAGGCGTTCCGTCGACACTCGCTGGCCGACCGCTCACTCGGAAGGTCGCAGAGCAGCCGGCGTTCCCGCCTGTGGAAGGGGGTCTAGCCCCGAGTTCTGATCAGGAATCGTCCAGTGCCCTACAAAGCTATTAGGTTCTGATCATTGCTCCGGCTTCGGTCTTGTAGAGGCCTATGGTCGTCTCGGCCAGAGCGTTGTCGAAGGCATCCCCGACTGTGCCGATCGAGGCAATGAGCCCAGACAGGGCCAGCGTTTCCCCGAACCGCACGGAGGTGTATTGTGACCCGGCATCACTGTGGTGAATAGTGCCGCCCCACAACGGATTCCCTTCATAGAGACGGAGTTGCGCGGCATGACGGATCGCTTGTCGGACGAACCGGTCTTCCTTGCTGGTTGAGCAGGTCCAGCCCACGATCCGCCTGGCGTAGGCGTCAATAGCGAACGCGGTGTAAACGAACACCCCACTAGTCAGGCGGACTTAGGTGAAGTCGGCGACCAGCAGCGCGGTGGGGGCGGGCACCCGGAACTGGCGCTTGACCAGATCAGCTGCCCGCGCCGCAGCCGGATCAACCACGGTAGTGCGGACCTTCTTGCGGCGGGTGACACCCCGCCAACGCTGGGCCCGCATCAACCGCTCCACGGTGCAACGTGCCACGGCGATGCCCTGATGCTGCAGGTGAGCCCACATCTTTGTAGCGCCGTAGAGCGATTCGGGCTTGCGGCGTCCGTGCTCGTCGGGCTCGTAGTAGCCGGCCAGCACCTCGGTGATGACGGGGTCCCACAGGGCCGGCGCCGAACGGGGGGGGCGGGCCAGCCAGGCATAGAAGGTTCTCGGGGCGATCGTGACGCCGTGCTCAGACAGCACGCGGCAGATCGGAGCGACCCCGAACCGAGCCCGATGCTCGGCGACGAACGCACAGGTCAGTGGTGTCGCGGGTCGCTCTCCCGCACGAAGAGACTTGTTGCCGCCTTGAGGATATCGATGGTTTCCTCGAGCTCACGGTTCTTGCGCTTGAGTTCACGCAATTCACGTGCGGCATCGGAGGACAACCCGTCGCGCACTCCGGTGTCGACCTCGGCCTGGTTGAACCACCGGCGCAGCGACTCGTAGGACACCCCTAACCCCTTGGCCGCCGCGGTAATGCAGGCCGTACGGGTGTCGTACTCCTCGGCATGGTCGGTAACCAACCGCACCGCCCGGGCCTTGAACTCGTCGTCGTACTTCTTCGGCATGATGCGAACAACCTTCCCTCGAAACAAGGTGTGCATCAAACCCGGCGAGTAGGTAATGCGCCGGCGAGTTTGCAGGTTAGCTTGCGCTGAATGGGTGGTGAAGAGTTGAATAGCTACATCGTCTGCGCCTGAGAATTGTGCCTCATGGTGCTAGCGTCGGAGTGTCATGAAAAGTCCTGTCGTCGGCGAGAGTTCACAGGTTCGCTGCCTGGTAACCTTCCTGACTGCTGCGTGGATGGCGCTTGGGCTAGTTGTCATCGGCGCACACGACGGCATGCACAGTAATTTGCTTATTTCGGAACTGGGTGCTTCCAATTCACCGCACGCGCTGATGATTCCGCCGAGGGTTGAGTCTGTTCTCGACTTAGATCACCCGGATTTTGATGACGGGTCCTCAGCAGATCATCACGAGCCCATGATGGCCATAGTGTTGCCGCGGTCGACCGCGGTGCTGGTGGCTGGCGGTATGACAACGACTTTGGTTGCGCTGGCAGGTTCGTTGGCCAGTGGTGCGATGCTGGGAGGGCGGGGTCCTCACGGGTCGGCTGCTGTGTGTGCCGGTCAAGATGTTTTGATGCGGTTTTGCTTGTCGCGTCGCTGAGTGGTCAGCGTCAGGTTGTCGGGTGTTGTGCCGGCGGCCGGTGATCACCGACCAATCTTCTAATTGCCGCGGTTGCGGCGCTGCATTGAATCGCGGATCAATTGATCGCATTTTGTCTATTGGTCACCGACTCCCCATCTAACACACCGGCGACAAATCTGCGCTGGCGACAGGAAGCTTCACCGTCGGCGGCGGCCCATATTACTTTTAGAGAGGTTAATGATGCTTACCAGTAATAAACCCCCTGACTCGGGGGTCAATGTCACCGTTGTATCGACTGCAGCGGGCCGAATGCGTTTGCGCTTCGACGGTTGTCGATTCGACTCGGTATGGGCCCTCAGAATCGAGGATACGGTCGGCAAGTTGACCGGTGTGCGGGCCGTACAGGGCTATACGCGCACGGCATCAATCGTCATCTGGTATTCGCCGGCGCGCTGCAACGCCGCGGCTATCCTGTCATCAATCACTGACAGCGAGCAGATCGCTGCGTCGGTGACCGCGCGTGCCCTGGACTCGGGGGATACCAGCAAGCCGGGCGTAGCGCAGCACATCATCGACTGGGCAGCGCGAACGCTGTCGGGTTCCCGCGATGATGCGCAGCGGGCTCTTCCGGTGTCGGGCAGCGACGTCAGTTACTACGACGACGACGACGAGCAGGAGCGTGAGCCGGAGGGTTTTTGGCAGGTCGCAAAAGTGCGACGCGCCACATGGTCTGGGTCGCTGCTGACCGCTTCGGTGGTTGCCGCGTGGATCCCTCCGTTGAGGCCAGTCGCACTGGCAATGAAGGTTCTTGCGCTGGCGGTGGGAGCTTCGACGTTCGTGCCCTCCTCAGTCAAGCGAATGAGCCAGGGTCGAATGGGCGTCGGCGATCTGATGACCACCGCCGCACTCGGCGCCGTCGGACTCGGTCAGATCGGCGATGCCGCGAAAATGGCATTTTTGTTCTCGATGACCGAGGGCTTGGGAGAATACTCCGCTACGCGCACCCACCGCAGTCTGCGCGCACTGCTCTCGTTGGCGCCCCGTCACGCCACAATATTGCGGGAGGGCATCGAGACCGTAGTCGCCGCGACCGACCTGCGCGTCGGTGATCAGATGATCGTCAAAGCCGGGCAACGCCTAGCCACCGATGGCATCATTCGGGCTGGGCGCACCGTCCTAGATCGTTCAGCAATCACTGGCGAATCAGCGCCGGTAGTAGCCGGACCCGGGGACCAAGTGTTTGCGGGTTCGACCAACGGCCACGGAGTGCTGCAGGTAGAGGTCACCGCGACGGCAGCGAACAACTCGCTGGCGCGCATTGCGCACATCATGGAAGCCCAACAGACGCTCGAAGATGCCAACCAAGAGCTCGCCGACCGCACCGCGCGACCGCTGGTGCCGGGCCTTTTGATCGCTGCGGTACTGGTCGCCGTCACCGGCGGCCTCTTCGGTTCCCCGGCGGTCTGGATCCAACGCGCACTAATCGTGTTGGCCACAGGCTCGCCGTACGCGCTAGAAGTCATAGGCATCATTAACGGGTTCGCTTCGGACAACATCAAAACGTTGGCGGCGCACCGGCCCATGGTCGTCGACGCCGCCAGCACCAACGGCGCCAGGCGTGAGGAGGTACCGGTGGCGCTGGGCGCGCCGGGTAGTAACAGCGAACACGCCCTGCCCGTGGCCGTCGCGTAACCCCATGCATCGGCGGTCACGGCCAGGAGAAAGCCGTCTCGGGAGCGATCTGAGCGCTCACCTCGACGGAATTGCCGTCCCGACAGAAGCGATATGCACGCGGTCTGCATGAGTTGTGAAGACGCGTACGGCGATGGCTGTAGCCGCCCGTTGATCTAATGCTGCGGTTGGTTGCGATCCTGCGCCCAGTCGACGGGTTGTGGCGACGTTTTGGCACAGCCATGGCGGATGGCGTCGACCGGTTCAAGACCACAACACCAGTTGACCCGGATTCTTAACTGGGTCGACTGAGACTCCACTGCACGTACGTTCTACCCGGCTGACAGTCAGGAATAATGGTTATAACGCGGCGTGCGTGCATATTGGTGTTGCGGAATTGGATGATGTCGCTGATGGTCCGAGTGATTAAGGCTGCGTCGTTGCGCTGGGAGGGGAAGCATGGCGGGGGAGCACTGTCGGTGAGTTCTGCTAAGGGCCTTTGTGTAGGCGTTTCACCGGGGTAATACGTTGCCGCATAAGGACGCCATTGGTCGTTGGGCAGAAGAAAGTGGAGGTTGCTTTGTAGTGCACTCGTATCTGCGTTGATATCAGTAGCTGATTCGGGAATCTTGATTTTCAAATCGCTCACCAAGGCCGAGTTCTGATCGGTCCCGCCCGGTCCGCATGCGGCGCTGCTTAAGGCGGACAGCACGGTCGCAGCAGTGATCAGCGCGAGGGGCCGCTGGTCGTTGGTCATGACCAGCTGCTTGTGGAGATGCTGAACGTGCACTGTCGAAGACGCATTGTTTAACTGATCTGATTCGATGTCAACATTGAAAGTACCCGGCACCAATCATGCAAAGGTCGCGGGCGGGGTCCGACCGCCTGAGCAGATCAAACCTTCCCTCAGCCCTGCCGATGGACAAGCCATACAAGCTACCCGCTAGGAAGCGCCGATTCAAAAAAGGGAATCGCACCGTACATCGCCGAACGGTGCGGCACCGCCACGGGTGCTCATCAGCTTTCGAGAAGGTGCTTCTTGTGCTCGTTGTACTCCGCCTCGGTGAGCAATCCTTCCGCGCGTTGCCGAGCGATCTCACGGATCGCGGCCGCGACGCCGGTCATGACCGTTCGGGGCGCGGGCGACGCTTCAACGCAGTCGTTGGTCGGTGCGCCTTCCATGTGTCCGGATAGGCGTGCGTGGTTCAGGGGTATGGCGCTCTCACGGGCGCCAGGGGATGGCAGTCCGGACATTGCCTGCCCGACCATGGCCGCCTCCAACTCCAACGGCGCCGCCGCCTCAGTGGGAGCGGCGGCAAGCGGCGTGGTAAACGAGACCCCACGCATCTCGGGTGCGGCGACGGTCCAGCTCCACGGCACCGACAATCTACCCACAGTGTTTGCCTCACCCAAGACCGCTGTCATCGTCGGCGTAGGAGACGCGCCGACGGGGATGTGTGGAAGCGTCGCCCGAAACGGCTCTACAGCTGCTGGTCCGGTACCTGGCCAGGCTTCTTCACCATCGAGGCCGCTTATGGTGTCATCGTCGACGACACCCGAAAGAGTGTTGAAAAGTGAGGGTGGAAACTCTGCAAATCCCGACAGCGCATCTGCCGGTGTGAGAACGAGCAAAGTAGCTAGGTCGGCTGGCGCATTGATAAGAACCGCGATCAAGCTGGCCAGCGGGCTGAGTTGTTCGCCTTGGGTCGGTGCCGCCAGCGCAGACAGTGCCTGCGGCACAACCGATATGGAACTCTGCACATTGCCGGGGACGCCGCTGGCGATCCGGCTGATTGCGGCAGCTTGGCTGGCCGTCCCGCGCGGGTCGGTGTTTGGCTGCGGGAAGCTAAACGGCGTCAGCACGACCGCGGCTGCCGACGAACCAGCGTAGTTGTACATCGCTAGAGCGTCTTGCTCCCACATCTCGGCGTAGAGTGCCTCGGTGGCTGCGATCGCCGGTGTGTTTTGACCCAGAAAGTTAGTTGCCACGAGCACCGCGAGTAGGGTGCGGTTGGCGGCGACCTCTGGCGGGGGCACCGTCGATGCGAATGCCACCTCGTAAGCGGCGGCGGCCGTACGGGCTTGAGCGGCGGTTTGCTCGGCTTGTGCGGCGGTGGTGCTCAGCCATCGGACATAGCGGTCGGCGGCGGCACTCATGGCGGCGGATGACTGACCTGTCCAAGCCGCTTCGGCAAGTTCGGACACCACCGACTGATATCCGCTGACCGCCGTATACAGCACGTCGGCCAAAGTGTCCCAGGCCTGCGCAGCGGCCAGCATCGACCCCGGTCCTGGACCGGTATACATGCGAACGGAGTTGATTTCCGGCGGATATATACCGAAATCTGTGGCCATGCTTACCTTTTCCAGATGACCCGACGGGTGCGTTAGACGGCGGTGAGCGTTTCAGCGGCCAAGCAGACGGTTCTTCTGCTCGGTGTATTCGGCGTCAGTCAACAGCCCTTCGTCGCGGAGCTTGGCGAACTCGCGGAGCTCAGCCGCCACGCCGGTTACCACCGCGCGGGGTATTTCTTGTGGCTTTATGTCGCTTCCACCGGTGGTCGGCTCAGCAACCTTGCCCGCGCTCGTTCCGGCGCGCGCCGCCCCACGTGCGCCTTGCACCGCTCTTCTCGCGCCGGTGCCCACGGTATCGGCCATGACCCGCCCGGCCGCCCCTGCCAGTGCCATCTCACTGAGCGTGCTGCTGGAGTCGGTTGCTGCCGGGACGACGGCAGCGGCACCGACAGCGGTTCCCGGCAGCGTGTAGGCAATGGGGCGCACCGCCGGGGTGGCAACGGCCCAGGTAGGCGGCACGGACAAAGCGCCCACGACGCCGGCCTCACCCACACTGGCCTCGACGGTCCGCGGCGGTACCGTGCCCGCCGGCAAGTTAAGCAGCGGCGCCGGGAACGGCTTCACCGGCGCCGGCTCATTGCTCGGAAACGGCTCCTCGCCGTTCCAGCCGCTAATGATTTCGTCGGTATGGATGCCAGTCCCGGTGCCAATGATGGTCACCGGGAATCCAACCACCCCGAGCACATTGGCAGGTACGGCGATGAGAAGGGAATAGACCGCTGGCACAGCTAAGAATATGGTGAGCAGATCGGCCAGTGTGCTGAGCGAATCCACGTCGGCGGCAGCCGCGCTTTGCAGCCCCGTGGGTACCGCGGAGAACGCTTGTTGAACCATGCTGTCCGCGAAGCCGGTGGCCCCGCCGGCCGCGTCGTAGCCGACCGGGCCGCCCGGTTTAGTGGTTTGCGGGGGGGCGCTGAAAGGTGTCAGCACCGTCGATGAAGCTGACGAGGCTGCGTAGTCATACATTGCCGCGAGGTCCTGAACCCACATCTCCCCGTACTGTGCTTCAGTCGCTGCGATCGCTTGGGCATTTATTCCGAGCACATTGGTCGCGACCAATGACGCCAGCTGACTGCGATTAGCGGCCACCACCGACGGCGGAACCGTCTCCGAAAACGCGGTCTGGTATGCAGCGGCCGCGGACTTCGCCTGAGCGCAAGTTTCTTCTGCCTGAGTGGCGGTGGCTCGCAACCACGCCGCAAACGACGCAGCGGAAGCACTCATCGACGCGGACGCCAGCCCCAACCAGGGACCCGAAGTCAATTCCAACACCACTGCTTGATACGAATTGGCTGCTAAGTGCAGTTCGTTGGCAAGCGCGTCCCACGCTTCGGCCGCGGCCAACAATGGTACTGACCCGGCGCCGGTATACATACGAGTGGAGTTGACCTCCGGCGGATAGCTCACGAAATCCATGTCCGGCTACTCCTTCTCATCCACGCGGCTGTGGGCCCGCTGACGCTCAAACCGATGCACCCGCCGATAATGGCGCCGGACACGGGCTCAAGCCACAGCATGCAAACAGGATCCAGATTTAGGGCTGTCCGCCGCTGATGGGCGTTCGACGCCGTGGGCGCGCGTCACCAAGAGTCTGATCACGCAGCTCAACTGAATGCACTGCGCACGGTCTTTCACAAGAGAAGTGTTGAGCACGCTAGCAACCAGGGCGACGCACACGACTGGGATGAACGGCACTGGGGGATATTCACAAACAACCGGTAAAGCCGGCACGACGAGAGACACCAGCAGCAGTCCAGCAATCACCGACAGCAACGTTTCGCCTTCACAAACTCCATAGCATGGCGTCTCGCTGTTGCCGGTCATACATGTCACGAAACCTCGCTCTGTTCCTGATCGCGCCGCTCCGATCAGCCCCGCCACTGCCGTAAAGATCTACGATGAACGCCCTTTGCGACGTGACCCCACCACCACTTTCGCCGCACCGATGAGCAATGCTTCAGCTAACCCCCGGCGCTCAGCGTCAGGCAAGCCCGCGTTATGTGCATCGCTATGACCGCCGCTCACCAAGCCCATTCTGGGCAGACTAAGCTGGACGCCCATGTCGCTAAGATATGCGCTTATTGCTATGGATGCAAGTGCGAGGCACCGACCTCAAGGGCGAAGTGTATTGGAAGGCATCAAGCTAACCGTTGCCGCGACAACACGCTGGGTCTGCTGCACTCGAGGAACTTCTTAGTCGACTTATCGGAATGGTGGTCTGGACGGATGTGGGTGTCCCTAGGCCCTATCCCCTTGAGTTCCGCGACGACGTCGCCCGTGTTGTCGGAACCGCGGTGGCGATATGACAATTTAGTCGATCGCGGTCATGTCGGTGTTCACGGTCCAAGGCGTTCACCGCCGCCGCTGGCGCCCGGCCCGACCCGCTGCGGCGACGTGGCCCGACCTGGTCAACCGCGGATCCCGGGCCGATCGCCTAGACCAGTTGTGGTTAAAGACATCAACGAGCGCCGCACCGACGAGGCTGGGTCTACGCCGCCGTCGTCCTAGATGTTTACTCCCGCCAGGTGGTGGGCTGGTTGATCGCCGATCACCTGCGCACCGAACTGGTCGCCGACACCCTGGATATGGCTAGGATGCGGCGTAAACCGTTGGCAAGTGGTTCATTCCGACCGTGTAACTCGATATGCCTCTTGGCTTTCGGTCACCGGCTACGCGAGGCCGGGCTGCTGGGCTCAGTGGCCTCGGCGTTCGACAACGCGATGATCAAATCGTTCTCCGACTCCATGCAGATTGAGCTCCTCGACCGCACGCCGTACCGGGAACACCCGCGCCGAGCTCGCGACAGCGATCTTCGAATGCATCGAAGCCTTCTACAACCCCGTTACGCCGGCACAACGCCCTGACTCCGCCCGCGCCAACCGCTTTGCTCATAAAAAGGTTCTGGCTCTCCTTCGCCGTTGCGCACTGAACAGGATGACCGCTTCGCGCATCTGCTTTCTCAGCAACGCTGCACGCGCCTTCTGCACAGCCGCCGCGACCGACGCTGTAGCCGCCGATGGCTCTGAAATCGATGCCTTCGCGCATTGCGGCCGAGACAACACGTGGCGATTCGGCAACAGATGACTAATCACTCACTGGTTGTAGAGACACCGAGTCCTCACTGCGATCCGCGTCTGCAAGCTCAATCGGCGCTTGCCCATTAACGGTCGCCCCCTGCCCATTAGCGAGGCGGTATCGAATCAGACGGGAGCTGTTGGTGACCACGGCCACGGATGACGCGTTGTGCAGTATCGCCGCAAGCACTGGCGAAAGGGCGCCCCCGGCACCCATGAGCAGGCCAGCGGAATTCACGGCTATGGACATGCCGTAGTTCTGTCGGATCACCTTGACAGCGCGGGCACCTAAATCGGGTACGTCGAGCAGGCGCTGCAAGTTGTCGTTGGCCAGGGCGATGTCGGCGGTCTCGACTGCGACGTCGGTGCCTGCTAGACCCATGGCTATTCCGATGTCCGCAGTTGCCAGCGCCGGGGCATCATTGACTCCATCGCCGACCATTCCCACCACGTGACCCTCGTCCTGAAGTTGGCGCACCACTTGAAGTTTGTCTTCGGGCAACACCTCGGCGCGCCACTCGTCGATACCCACCTCGCGAGCGACGACCTCAGCGGTCTCCGGATGATCGCCGGTGAGCATAACGATGCGGCGGATCCCTTTGTCTCGCAACCTATTCAGGACTTCGGGTGCTTCGGGCCGAACCTCGTCGCGCAGGCTGATCAAGCCTACTAGCGTGCCATCCACGGCCAGCAGAAGTGGTGTCTCGGCTTGGCTCCGCAGTTTGGTCACCCACTCTGACGCCTTCTTCGAGACCCGTACTTTCTCAGCACGTAGCAGCGACGGGCTGCCCAGCAGGAGAACACGGCCATCGGCCCAGGTTCGCATGCCCAAACCCACCAGAACCTCACACTGCTCATGGGGTGGAATGCTGATGTGGCGTTCGGTGGTCGAGCGGATCACGGCTTCTGCCAGCGGATGACGAGAGTGGATTTCTGAACTCGCCGCGTAAGCGAGAACCTCTTCGGGTTGCCAGTCCTTATGCAGTGCAACGACATTCGTGACGACGGGCCGCCCCACGGTAAGTGTGCCGGTTTTGTCGAACACGATGGCGCTAATTCGGCCGGCTTGTTCGAGGTGGGATCCGCCTTTGATCAGGATGCCGCGGCGCGCCCCATTTCCGATTGCGGCACTGATCGCGGTGGGCGTGGACAATCCCACCGCACACGGGCACGCAATCAACAGCATGGTCATCGCGCGCCGAACGTCACCGGTGAGCACCAACGTGGCTGCGGACACGATGAACGAGAGGGGCACAAACCGGCGCGAGAAGTTCTCACCGACCGTTTGAATTGGCGCACGATCGTGCTGGGCCTCTTCAACGCGAGTGATAATGCGTCCGATAGTGGTGTCGTTGCCCACAGCGCTGGCGCGGACTACCAACCGACCGCGCACCACCACCGAGCCAGCGTGCACGCCGGAACCGACGACTATGCTGACCGGCAGAGTTTCACCTGTGATCGCGGACTGATCGACCACGGCGTCCCCGTCGACCACCTCACCGTCGACAGGTATCGCGACCTGATCGTGAACCACAACCTCGTCGCCGATCCGCAGGGTATCCATCGGCACCTGTACTTCGCTGCCGTCGGCAAGCCGAATCCACGCCGTGTCGGCGGTCCCGCGAAGCAGGTCGGTGATGGCGCGCCGGGTGCGCCGCAGCGTCAGGTCTTGGAGGTACTCACCGATGTTGAGCAACCACAAGACGGTGAGCGCCACCACGTTCTCCCGCAACACCATGCTCGCGACCGTGGCGACCGTCACCAACGTGTCGGTGCCGGCGCGCCCGGAACGAAGCGAACGTAGGGCGCCACGGAAGAAGGGATAACCCATGAAGACAGTCGCGCCGGTGGCAATTAGCTGACCGTTGGGACCGAGTAATGGCGGACGCCGGAAACCGTAGCGGCGCACACCAAGTAGGACGAGCGCGGCCCCGCCAATCACTAGGCGCAACACCTCGGCGTTACGAATGTCAGCCGAGCGGGGTGTGCGAGTGGGAATGAGCTCAGCCGCCACCTCTCGGGCTGCCGAAATGGCCGCGAGGATTGCAGCGCGATCGCAGCGTTTCGGCGAATACCACACGACTACCGACCCGGTGTGCGGGTAGGCGTGCACCGCCCGAATCCCGGTCTGCTTGTCCACGGCGTCTTCGACCGCCACCGCGCGGCGTGAATCCGAACGGACCCACGGCACGTGCACCCGCATGCGTCCCGCCGCGTCGGAAATGACCTCCACGGCGGGCTCCATGGCAACACTCATGTCGGCTATCAGTGGTCGTGGTCGTGGATCTCGGTAACGGCCGCCGGTGGTGGTACCTCTTCTCCGATGCGTTCACGGGCCTCGGCGACCACATCGGCGATCTTCAGCCGAGCCGACTCCGCTGCCACCTCGGCGCGACGGGTTCCCCTTAGCCCCAGCTCGGCCGCCGCGACGGTGGCCCGATGCACCGGGGCCTTGCCTACGGCCTTGCGCACCACCTCATAGGCGCTCACGCCTACCAGCCCGGTGAACACCGTCGATGCCGCTTTACCCAATAGTGCCTGCGGGAGCATCAAAATCCTCCTGTTTGTTCCGTCTGAATCAACACAATTTCACCGTACCGACTTTCCACATTAACATATAGATATTGCGATACAGCCATGGATGACTGGCTGCCTCTGACGCCAAGCTCGCGTTGCGAGTCCCCCCCGGGGGGTTCCCGGCCGCGTCGTGTTATGGACGACACCGGTCACGCCGTGTGTTTCAGCATGCGCAACCCTGGCCGCGCCAGGATCGGACGCCCTGCCATACCCCGAGTCCGGAAATGCCGAGACCAATCGCCGGGTCCAACCACCACCCGCCAGACCAGTGGGCGGTGACTGCCAGGCCCAGCAGAACGGCGGCGGCCTGCGCGGCGCACAAGTAATTCTGGATGCCTTTGCCAACAGTCGCCGCCGAACCCAGTCGCGCGCCGAGTTTGCGTTGACCCCACCCAAGGATAGGCATCTGCAGCAGCGCGGCAGCGGTGACCACGATGCCGATCAATGCGGTGTCGGGCGCGTGGTCGCTGAGCAAGTGATGGATGGATTCGGCGGCGATGTATGGGGCGCTGAGCCAAAATGACACCGCCACACCGCGTTGTGCTCGTAGATCGGCGGTGTCCGACAGCGTGCGCGAGCCGCTGAACCGCCATATCAGGATCAGGCTCGAGAAGGCCTCGGGCGCGCTTCCCAGCGCCCAGGCGGTCAGTGCGATGGAACCAGCGGTGACGCCTTGCCAGAAACCGACCGCGCCCTCGGCGAGCACACAGGCCAGGCTGATCCATGCCAGCCGCCGTGCCCAACGCGCCGCTCGCCGCCACTCAGCGCCTTTCGCCGGCCTGAGTTCGGTGTCATCGCAGCAGGTGTCGTCCACGGCCGCACTCCGATCGCTGGCGGTCACAAGGCACCCTCCGTACCGACGACGGCCACATCACACGCCAGGCAGCGCACAGCGGCGTACATCATCAGCGCCGTACTGCGTTGTGGACGATGGATCCTCGAACAAAGAGCGCTCACTTGTGGGGGCCCGATCACCGGGTGGCGTGCTCGTTGAACCGTCGGCGTTGGTTGTCCACTGCTCATTGTCATCTCTAGCGGCGGTTGACGACTGCTGCGTGAACCAACGTCGTGACCAAAGCCGGGACAAAACCCGTTGAGACAGCTGTGTTTTGCTCTCTTATGGCGGCGATAGCTGGGCCTCGCGGCGCACGGCGCGGATCCTCGGTCGTTATTCATGTTCATGCCTTCTTCCCGATTGGTGTCGCAGATTGGGTGGCGGTTGTATAGGTGGGCGTCGATGGCGCCGATTGAGTGGGTCCCTTATGGGCCTTCGCCAGCCAGGCTTGCGGCACCGACACGTTCGCAACCGTGGCCGCTGGGCCGAGCCCGGGGTCTAACGCCGCTTGGACGCGCCAGTCGGCAGGTCCGCCGAAGCGCCTGGTCCGGGCGGTACGGCTGCCTGTGAACCACGCCCGCACTGATACTGGCCGTCCCGCTGCCAGACCATTTTCGCTACCGGCATCCAGACCGTTTCGGCCTGTCGCGGTTATTCGCGGTAGCAGCGCCGATACTGACGACATGGACGGATCGGATCCGAATTGATCCCAAGAATTTTGAGATACAAAGGAACCCAATGCCCAATCGGGTGACGATGCTGTGGGCGATGCGAGCCGCTGCAAGGTGGTCGGCACCGCAGGCAAACACTTGAGAGTTGACGCACTCAGCTTCGTCATGGTGGTGGGCGTGGATGCGTTGGCGAGTTCGACCGGGGGCATAGTGAAAGGTTCCAACCGAGTCGCGGTCGCTGAGCTGCTCGCATAGCGATACATGGCGGCGGCGTTCTGTGCCCACATTTCGCCGTAGTTCGCCTCGATCGCGGCTATTGCCGGCGTGTATTGGGCGAGGTGGTTGCCGCCAACCAGCAACTCAAAGACGTTGCGATTGGCCGTTATTACCGGGGGCGGCAGCGTCATCGCGATGGCCGCCTCGTAGGCGGCTGCGGCCGACCTAGCCTGGGCAGCCGCGCGCTGGGCGAGCGCAGCAGTCATCGTTAACCACTCCGTGTAGGGCTTGGCCGCGTCGAGCATCGTCGTCGCCGCGGTTCCCTGCCATGGATCGCCAGTCACATCTGCGATCACTGACCTGAATGAGGCCGCCACGGAAAAGAGGCCATCGACAAGTCCATCCCAGGCGGTGGCCGCGGCTAACATCGGCGCTGAGCCGGGGCCTGAATGTATCCTCGCGGAGTTGATCTCCGGCGGTAGCGCCCCAAAGTCGATCACTTTTTCCCCGATCGTTGTCGTGGGTGGGGCACGCGTGGGCAGCCCGATCTCGGACACCCGGTGGCTGCATGACCGATTAACTGTGTAAGCCGAGCGCTCAAGGTGTGCGCGATGTGCCTACCGAACTGCACCGCAGTCATCACCGATGTCGCTTCATGAGCGACGGAACCACCCCGACGGTCGCCGGGGCAATCTCAGTCCTAGCTGAACTCACGGGCATGCCAATATGACATCCCGGCAAATGCAGCAGGCAACAGCCTGCGGCGCGCTGATGTATAGAGACATGAATCCTCCAAGCAGCTGGGGATTGTGTGGCAGAAGCGGACCCACCGCCTCTGATCCGGCGGTCCGTCGGCGCGTCGAAAGAGTTGATCTCGTACAGGATTGGTGAGCGTCAGGTATTCGATGGCAATGCGCTATCGGTCGAAGCGTGCTTTTGCTCAATAGCGAGCCGCCCCTAAGACGCGCGGCCGCCCCCAACTTCACCGATCACCGGGTATTGCAGCGCCAAATCATCTAACGCTGATCGATCAGCGACGCGCGATACACATACGGGTTAAAAGATCTTGACCCGCGATGACACAGGCCAGCGCACGCGGCGGGCCCCGCACGTACCACTGCCTTCGCTCAGCAAGGAACCCAGCAAGCCCAGCGAGTGCACCCAGCAGCCCACACGAAAACAGAACTGGCACCAACCGAGGCAGAACCGCTGTCGCGAGGACTTTCGAGCACGCCGATAGTGAGCCTCCACCTACGTGCGCGCAATCACCGTTAACAGCGAACTCACCACTCGACGACGTGAGAACGGTGTGGGCGGCTTCAGGCGCAGGAAGCGCGAGCCGCTCTAACTCGCCAACCCCACCAACGAGCAGCCAGAACACCGCTGCGATGGCGATCGTTGACCGCAGCCGTGACTGTCTACTTACATGGCAGAGCACAATATTTCAAACTTAGCATCCCGACGCGCACAAACATCACTACAACATCAGATGTTGTAGTCCCTGGTTTCAGGCCCGCATTAACATCCAAGTCGCGGGTCAGGAACCCGGATATTCCGGTATCCAACGCACATTAGTAATGCGTTGCGCCAGTTCCTCGCTGCTGCGGTTGGGTGCGACGCCGTCGGCGACGGCTTGAACCGCGATCGCGTGGGCGATCCGCACGGCGATGTCCGGAACCTCAGACCACCCCGGTAACAGCGACTGATCGGGGTCCTGCAGCGCCGGCGACGCGTCACCCAGGGTGGCTGCGGCAACCCGCATCATCTCGTCGGTGACTCGCGATGCCTGAGCGGCGGTCACGGCAAGCCCCATCGCGGGGAAGATGTAGACGTTATTGCATTGCGCGACGGGACGTTCCACGCCGTTGCGCCGCACCGGGGCAAACGGTGAACCGGTGGCGACCAACGCCCGCCCGTCAGTCCAAGCGTCCAACTCGGCCGGGTGCGCCTCGGCGCGACTGGTCGGATTGGACAGCGGAAAGATGATCGGCCGCTCGACCTTGCCGGCCATCTCCCGCACGATGTCCTCGGTGAACGCCCCCGACGCGGTGGACAGGCCGAGCAGCACGCCCACGTCGAGGTGGTGCACGACATCGGCCAACTGGGCCGGCGCCGACAGCCCCCAGTTCGCCACCCGGGCGGCGGGTTGGGCGAACTCGCGTTGCGCTTCGGACAGGTCGGTGCGGTCGTCGGTCAGCAGGCCCACCACGTCGACCACCCAAATGCGTTCGCGCGCAGCATCATCAGACAAGCCCTCATTGATCATCTCGCGGCGGATCATGTCCAGCACGCCGATGCCGGCCGAGCCGGCGCCCAGCATCACCACTTGCTGCTGCGACAACGGGCGGCCGGCCACCTTGGCGGCCCCATGTAGCGCACCGACGGTGACCGCCGCGGTGCCCTGAATGTCGTCGTTGAAGGTCAGCAGCTTGTCGCGGTAGCGCGCGAGGATGGGCAGCGCATGCGCGGTGGCGAAGTCCTCCCACTGCAGCAGGACGTCGGGTTGTTGCTCGTGCACAGCGGTGACGAACTCGTCGATGAAGGCGTGATAGTCGTCGTCATCGATCCGTCGGTGGCGCCACCCGAGGTACAGCGGGTCGTCGAGTAGTTCGACGTTGTCGGTGCCCACGTCGAGAATAATCGGCAGGGTGCGGGCCGGATCGATGCCGCCGATGAGGGTGTACAGCGAAAGCTTGCCGATCGGGATGCCCATGCCGCCGATGCCTTGGTCACCCAGGCCGAGGATGCGTTGGCCGTCGGTAACCACGATCACGTCGACCTCCCGCTGGGGGCGGTTGGACAGAACCTCGCTGAGGCGGTCGCGGTCCGGATAAGACACGAACAACCCCCGTGGCCGCCGATAGATCTCGCTGAACCGCTGGCATGCCTCGCCAACCGTGGGGGTGTAGACGATCGGCAGCGTCTCGGTGATGTGCTCGCGCAGCACCCGGTAGAACAACGTCTCGTTGCGATCCTGCAGCGCGCGCAGGTAAATGTGCCGGTCCAGGTCGTCGCGGCGGGTGGAGAATTCGTGCCAACAGTGGTCGACCTGTTCGGCGAGCGTTTTCACCCGGGTGGGCAGCAAGCCGAGCAGGCCGAACTCGCGGCGCTCGGCCTCGGTGAAGGCGGTGCCTTTGGTCGTCAAAGCGTTGTAGAGCTTGGCCGTTCCGCGTTCTTCGACCGACATTGTCGACATCCCCTTCGTTGGCTGACGCCTTGACCTTTCGACCGTCACCGGCGGCGACGAGCTTAGCCGCCGGCCACCGTCAGCGCTGGGGGAGCGGCCGCCGCCGCACCAAGGTCGGCCACCAGAACCAAGGCCCCATGATGCTGAGTATCGAGGGCACCACGAACGAGCGCACGATCAGCGTATCCAGCAGCAAGCCGATACACACCGTGGAACCGACCTGGCCGATGGTGCGCAGATCGCTGGTCAGCATCGCGAGCATGGTGAAGGCAAACACCAAACCGGCGGACGTCACTACGCCACCCGTGCTGCCCAGCGCGCGGATCAGACCGGTGTGCAGCCCGGCGTGGATCTCGTCCTTCACTCTGGCGATCAGCAGCAGGTTGTAGTCCGAGCCCACCGCCACCAGGATGATGAAGGTCAGTGGCAGAACCAGCCAGTGCAAGTGCAGGCCCAATAAGTGCTGCCAGATCAGTACGGACAGCCCGAATGCCCCGGCGTAGGAGAAGGCCACCGTGCCGGGAATGACCAAGGCGGCGACCAGACTCCGCGTAATGAACATCATGATGAGGAAGATCAGCACGAAGGCGGCGATTGCGGCGATGAGCAGATCCGACGCGGCGTACTGCTTGATGTCCTTGTTATTCGAGCCGGAGCCGCCGATATAGACGCGCGCGCCGGCCAATGACGTCTCTTTCAGAGCGGTGGTGATTGCCGCGGGGAACCTTTCGACATGTTGCACCCCTTCGGGACCCATGGCATCACCTTCGTGCGTGACGATGAACCGGGCGGCTTTGCCGTCGGGCGACATCATCAGTTGCAGACCGGTTTTCACATCGTCGTTGTCGAAACCCTCTCTGGGGATGTAAAAGAAGTCATCGCTGCGGGATCGGTCGAAGTCGAGCCCGACATTGATCTGGTCGTCGAAGGTCTGTTGGGTTTGGGTCGATTGCAGATCTGCCGAACCATACGTATTGATCAGCATCGCCCGCAGGGCTTCGGTGTCGTCGGCCGTGGCTTTCAGTTGCGTGATGATCTGCGGCACAATCCTGTCCATGGCCTCGAGCGACGCTTTGGCGTCGTTGATATCCTCGGCCAACTTGTCGACGTTGTCGAGTGCGTCGAACAATGATCTGAACGTCCAGCAGATGGGGATGTCGAAACAGTGCTTCTCCCAGTAGAAGTAGCTCTTGATCGGCCGGAAGAAGTCATCCACGTTGGAGATCTCGGAGTTCATCTCATCGGTGACCCGTTGCAGATCCTCAACAGTGAGGACAGTCTTGTGCAACTCGTCCGACAAGTTCTGGAAGAAGCCGATCTCCTTACGCAGCACCGAGACGGAGTGCGCTTGGATTTCTGCCTGCTGATCGGTGTTGAAGTTCTGCTCGCGGTTGAAGGGAAGCTGTTGTCCACTTCCACTGCCCTGGGTGGTGAACAGATAGGGCAGGGTGGCGTGTTCTAGCGGCCGGCCCAGGGGTCTGGTCATGTTCTGTACCATCGCCACGCCTTGAAGGCGTATGAGCGCCTTGGCCACTCGATCCAGCGAGATGAAATCCGCGGAGTTCCGCATGTCGTGATCGGTTTCGACCATCAGCATCTCGGAGAACAATTTGCTTTTCGGGAAGTGTCGGTCTGCGGCGGCAAAGCCCTGATTGGCGGGGGCATCAGCCGGCTGGTACTGACGATCGTCGTAGTTCTGCTGATAGGTCGGAACGAATATCGCCCCGATCATGACCACCGCCGCACTGGCCGCCAGGATCGGTACCGGCCAGCGGGCGACGCTTGCTCCGATCCGCCGATACAGATGTGCCTTTACCTTCTGCCTGGGGTCGAACATCCCGAAGAGGCTGCCCACCGTGAGAAGGGCGGGTCCTAGAGTCATCGCTGCCGCAATGGTGAACAGCATGGTGATGGCGACGGCCGGCCCCATGGTGTGGAAGTAGTTGAGGCGGGCGAATGTCAAGCAGTAACACGCGCCTGCGATCGTCAGCCCCGAGCCGATGATGACTGGCGAGACGCTTCGGTATGCGATGTAGAACGAATCTTCCCGTGTTTCGCCGGCCAGCCGTGCCTCGTGATAGCGGCCCATCAAGAAAATGCCGTAATCCGTCCCGGCTCCGAGGGTCAGGGCGATGACGATGTTCACCGCGAACGACGACAGTTCGATGTATCCGAGATGCCCGAGGGTGGACACCACTCCCTTGGCGACCAGCATCTCGATGAGCACGCCGGCCAACGGGACTAGCAAGGTGCTGATCGAGCGATATACCAACAGCAGCATCGCGATGATCAAGAAAATCGTCACGATGGTGACGTTGTTCAAACTCGCATTGGCGATGCTCAGTGTGTCCGACGCGAGCGGAGCGGCACCGCTGACGTAGACCTTCAGGCCGGGGGGCGGCGTGTCCTTCGCGACGATTTCCCGGACGGCGTCAACGGACTGGTTGGCTTGGATTTGACCGATATCGCCGGCGAGACGCAACAGCACATACGTCGCCTTCCCGTCGACGCTCTGCGCCCCCGCCGCGGTGAACGGCTTTCCCCACAGGTCCATGACGTACTGCACGTGCTTGGTGTCGCGCTTCAAGCGGCGCATCAAGTCGTCGTAATACCGGTGGTCCGCCTCGCCCAACGGTCGGTTGGCTTCGAACACCACCATGGTCAAGCTGGTCGAGGTCGACTCGTGGAACTTCTCGCCGATAGCCAGCATCGAGCGCTGGGAGGGGGCGTAGTGCGGGACCATCGGGCCGGCGAGTTCTTCTGCGACGTCCTCTACCTTGGGCTCGAAGGTGTTCGTGGTAACGGCGAGCAGGGCCCAGAAGATGATGATCGGTATCGCCAGGACGCGCACCGCGTGGGCGAGGAAGGGCCGACCGGCCCGGTGCGCGCTCATGCGGATTTCACTCTGCAGGTGACGTCCGCGTCCTGGTGGCTCGCGGACTGTTCATCACGGACTATGCCGTTCACCAGCATTCGGCACCCGATCTGGCTGCCGCGCACATGTACCGAGATACTGCCCGAAACCACAGTGAGCGTAGTGGTTTCGGTGTGGGACCAAGGTAGGGCGGGATATCCACCCGGTGGGGGTGCCCGTCGATGTCGACATAATCGAGCATCCCGCCTGCACCGGCGTTGCCGAACACCTCGTACGTCATTTGCTTGGGATTGAACTGCTCAGGTGCCTGCGGGCCGTTGACGGCGATGACCGGCTCCGGTTCGGATAGCTGGTGCACCTTCCACATGCACACCAGACCCGCGCCTACTGCGACGATAGCTACCAGTGGCATCCAGGCTCGCTCCAAGACCGTCCTCGCGGCTAGACGAGGGCTCACACTGTCACCTCTGCTTTACGCAACGTCTGCAGACGCCTCTTCAACTTCGCGCTGCTGAGCAGGCGAAGGGCGAGATTGGTGGAGGTGAACATGGGGATCACGCCGAGGAATGTCCGCTCCGACGGCGTCGCCCCGTGTAAGTGTTCAAGGCTGCCGAATACGAAAAAGCACCCCAGCATGAACAGCGCACCGGGGATGCAGTAGGCCAGCACGGAGCTACGGTCATCGATGATCTGCTTGGCAAGCAGATACTCATCTTCTGACAAAGGTTGGCGCTTACGGACTTTGGCGATGACAGTTTTTGCGCTGCCTATTTCCTCACTCAGCGGAGCCGGTGCTCGTTGGCGCATCCGATTGACCAAAACGGACGCGCATGCGGCAAACACCAAGGCCAGCACGAGGGAGGCGACTGTCAGGCAACCATACAGGCCCAACTCCATCTATCGACTCCTTCCGCTGCCTGTTCGAACTTAGGGAACACTACCGTCTGCTATTTGTTCCACTAGAAGCTACAGCAATCGGCCGGTTCTCACCATCTGGGAGGGGTGATTGCGTTGCTGGCTAGCCGGCAGGGCCCCGTTCGGACTGCCCTTCGATCGCGCGGGTTCGTCGCGCCGTTGTTACGCCAGCGGACCGGTCGAGGCCGCCCCGACCTGCCGCGCGATCGCCTTCTTGTCGATCTTGCCCACCGGGGTAGTGGGTAGCGACGGCATGGCGACCAAGACATCCAGGCGCGCGTGGGTCGCTACCCCGCGCTCGTCGAGGTAGCGGTTCAGATCCGCAAGAGTCAGTTGAGCGCCACCGAATACGACAGCGGCGCAGACCTTTTCACCCAAATCTGGATCCGGCACCGGCACCGCCGCGGCCGCAAAGACCGCCGGGTGGCTCACGAGGTGTTCTTCGAGGTCTTGCGCAGAGATCGTTTCGCCGCACCGACTGATCACGTCTTTGACCCGGCCCGTCACCACCAGGTAGCCGTCCTCCCGGCGGCGTACCAAATCGCCACTGCGGTAGAAGCCGTCGGGAGTAAAGCAGCGTACGTTGTCCCGCTCGGCGCGGAAGTAGCCGTTGAACGTGTTCGGTCCGCGCACCAGCAATTCACCTTCTTCCCCCGGCGCCACCGGCGCACCGGCACCGTCGACGATCCGCAGTTCATCGGCGTCGGCTAGGGGGCGTCCCTGGGTGTTCTCGATGACCTCAGCTGGGTCGTCGAGGCGGGTGAAGTTGAGCAAGCCCTCGGCCATCCCGAAAACCTGCTGCAGGCCGGGGGTCAGCGCCGAGCGGACCAGGCGAGCGTCCTGAGGTTCCAGCTTGGAGCCGCCAACTTGCAGGAGCCGCAACGTTGTTGGCGTCACCGGTTCCCAATCGCAGGCTTGCGCCCAGAGTTTGGCCAGTGCCGGCACCAACGCGGTGACGGTGACGCCGTGCCGCGCGATGGTGGCAAACGCGGCCTCGGGGCTGGGGTCGGTGCCGAAGACCGTTGTTGCGCCGACGGTCATGGCGCCCAGAATGCCGGGGCAGGCCAGCGGGAAGTTGTGCGCCGCGGGAAGCACCACCAGATAAACGTCGTCGTTGGACATGCCGCACAGCCGGGCACTGGCCGCGGCGTTGTAGACGTAGTCGTCGTGGGTGCGCGGGATGAGCTTGGGTGTCCCGGTGGTGCCGCCGGAGACCAACAACAGCGCCGGCGAGGCGGTGTCGGTGACCAGCCGGGGCGCGTCACCGACGGGCAGCGCTGACCAGGATAGGAACCGGCCCGGCTCGCCGTCGACGATGACGCGTTGCAGCTGCGGGTGTGCTGCGGTCAGTTGCTCGGCCATCGGGCGGTAGTCGAATCCGCCTGCCGTGGCGGCCACCACCATCGCCACTGCGTCGCTGACCTGCGCGAAGTGACTGAGTTCGGCGAACCGGTGTCCGGGCAGGCACATCACCGGTATGGCGCCGGCACGCAGCAGCCCGAACAATGCGACGGCGAATCGGCAGGAGTTCGGTAGCTGCAACAGCACCCTGTCGCCCGCGGTGATCCCAAGCAGGGCGAAACCCCCGGCGGCTCGATCGGCAAGCTCGTCCAGTTCGGCGTAGGTATGGCTGCCCTGCCCGTCGACGACGGCGACACGGTGTGGCCAGCTGACCGCGGCCTGGCGTAGCACCGAATCGACCGTCCGGCCGGTCCAGTACCCGGCCGCGACATAGGCAGCGGCCCGGTCCGGCGGAAACGGAACGAACCCGGACAACGATGACGGCTGCGGTTGCTGAGGAGAAGTCACAGGCACTTGGTAGCTCCCTGGGGGCGAGCGTGTCCTGCCCCGCGGACATAGGGTAGCGTACACGAAAGTTAGGGCAGCCTGAGCTAAGACGGAGGTGGGGTTGTGGGTGGCGCATCATTCGCCGGAACGCCGGCGAACGGGAAATGCGAGCCCGCTTACCCCACGCGTCTCCACCCGTCCTTGTCGTCGGCGGGCGCTTGATGAGCGGCACCGTAGCGATCATCGGCGCCGGCGCGAAAGCGGTGGCCGTAGCCGCCAAGGCCGCGGTGTTGCGGGAGATGGGCGTGGCAGTGCCCGATGTGGTCGCGCTCGAGTGCTCCGGTGTGGCCGCGAACTGGCGGGCCGGCGGCGGCTGGACCGATGGTCGGCAGCGGTTGGGGACCAGCCCCGAAAAAGACATCGGTTTCCCCTATCGTTCAGCGTTGCTGCCGGGTCGCAACAGCGAGATCGACGAGCGGATGATGCGGTTCAGCTGGCAGTCATATCTGGTGGCGACCGACCAATTCGTCGGCTGGGTCGACCGCGGCAGGCCCGCGCCTACGCACGACACGTGGGCTCGCTATCTGCGCTGGGTCGCGGACGTGGTGGAGCTCAATGTCGTTCGCGGTCAGGTAGTTCAGATATCGGTCGATGAGTCGCAGTGGGTGTTGCGCACCCCGGAGTCGAGCCTGCCGGCCGAAACGGTGATGCTCACCGGGCCCGGCCAACCGGAACGGTCGATGCTCTCCGGTGATCCTCGAGTGTTGTCCATCGCTCAGTTCTGGCAGCGCGCTGGGCGCCACGACCGCATCGTCGCCGACAACGTCGCCGTGATCGGTGGCGGAGAGACGTCCGCCTCGATGCTCAATGAACTGTTCCATCACCGGGTTTCGGCGATCACGGCGATCTCGCCGCAAGCGACACTGTTCACCCGCGGTGAGGGTTTCTTCGAGAATTCGCTGTTCTCCGATCCCGCTGGATGGCGCAGCCTCACCCTCGCCGAGCGGCGCAACTGCATCGCTCGAACCGACCGCGGGGTCTTCTCGGCGCGCGTTCAGGAGTCGTTGCTGGCCGACGAGCGAATCAGACACCTGCGCGGCCGGGTGGCTCGCGCGGTGGCCCGTGACGACCGCATCTGGATCACGGTGTCCACCGATCGCTTCGGTGAACCCGTCGAGACGCTGCACGCCTTCGACCTTGTCATCGACGGATCCGGTGCTGACCCGCTGTGGTTCTTGCCGCTGTTGTCGCCTGAAGCGCTGGATAAGTTGGAGCTGGGTCTGGGCGGCCCGCTGACCGGAGAGCGACTGGAGGAGTCCATTGGTCCTGGTCTGGCGGTGCGCGGTGTCGACCCGAAGTTGGTCCTGCCGAATCTATCCGGCCTCAACGAAGGCCCGGGATTTCCGAATCTGAGCTGCCTGGGGCTGCTGTCCGATCGCATCCTTGGCGCCGAATTGGGCGTCACGGCAGCCGAAGTCAACCCGCCGACAGGGAGAAGCGGTGAGTACCAATCCGTTTGACGACGATGCGGGTAGTTTCTACGTCTTGATCAACGACGAGGAACAGCACAGCCTGTGGCCGGCCTTCGCCGAGGTGCCGGCCGGTTGGCGGGTGGTGACCGGTCCCGGCACCCGCGCCGATTGTCTTGCCTACGTGGAACACAACTGGGCGGACATGCGTCCCAAGAGCCTGCGTGAGGCGATGGCAGGGGACTGACCGGCCCCAAGCTGACGCTATGCGCCCAGCTTCGCCAGCACATCGGCGATCGACGCCCCGCCGAGCAGGTCTGCAACCTCGAGATCGTGGTCGAATTCCAGCTTGACCCGACGGCGCAACTCCAACGCCTGCAAGGAATCCAGTCCGATGGCGACCATGGGGATCGTCGGGTCCAGCTTGTCGACGCTGTCGATCCCGATGGCCCCGGCCAGCAGCCCCAACAACCGCTTTGATACCTGGGTGTCGGCCACCGGTGCCGGCGCTCGGCCAGCATCCTCGGTTGGGACGGCCGGCTCGACGGCAGGCGCGTTGAGCTGGGACAGAAGCGTTGCGCGGCCACAGGTCTCGAGCACCGACCGGGCGCGTTCCAAGTCGAACGACGCGACAATGGCATTGCTGCGAAACGGTGTTGTCAACCCGGCGGCGATCGCGTCGGCGGGGCGCATGGCGATGACACCGGTACCGGCCAGCGCTGCCAGCGCAGAGCCGTCGGCGTCCTCATGGACGTTCCAGTGCCCCCACTGCACCGAAGTGCAGTCCAGCCCTTCGGCCCGCAGCCGGTGCGCCATGGCGTCGAGCATTCGGTTGGCTGCGGCGTAGACAATGACGCCACGACCGCCGACCGTCGCCGAGATGGAGGAACACAGGACCACCCGGCAGTCGTCGGTGCGCGGGAAAGCGTTGAGCACCCGGGAGATTCCCACCACCTTGGGCGCCAAAGCCTGATCGACGAGCTCGCGGGTGATGTCTTCGAGCTCGATGCCCGAATACTGCACCGCGGCATGGATGATCAAATCTGCGGGCGCGTCCTGGCTATCTTGGGCCAATTGGCGGACCGCCGCTTGATCGGCTACGTCGCAGCTGGCCACGTTGATCTGCGTGGCCGCGGCGGAGCGGATGGGCCTTAGCCGCTCGGTGACCGCGGCCGTCTCGCCCGACCGGGACACCAGCGTGATGCGCTGAGACCCGCGTTGCGCGAAGTGGGCGCAGAATTGCATCCCGAGGTTCCCGGTACCTCCGACGATGAGCACGTGGGCAGGCGGTGTCGCGGCGCGCAGCTCGGCTCCCGACTCCGCCAGGGCACTATCTCCCTCGACGATGCGCTTGACGTGGATGGCGCCCTTGCGCAGCGCGAGTTCGGATTCGGCCGCGGTGTGTACGGCCGCCAGTATCCCGGCCGCAGCGTCGTGTGACGTCGAACCGGCGGGCAGGTCGAGGTGACGGAACCGCACACCCAGATACTTGGCGCCGACGCTGCGAAAGCCCGCCGCTGCCGCCGCATGCACGAGATCTGGCGACGCGTCGTCGGGCCCGGCCGCTTCTCCGCCCACCGTGACGAGCCAGCAGTCGGTCACGGCGGCGGTCAGGCCAAGCCACCAGGTGTGGTCACCGAAGAACGCCGCTACCTCGGCTGCGGCGGCGGATTCATTAAGCTGCTCTGAGGGCGGCAGCAGGATGACATACGTGTCGAGATGAGTTGTGGCGTCGCGTGTTCGGCTGTCGATGACGGTCGCGGTCGCGCCGACGTCACCGGCCGCGGCCGATAGCGCCTCGGCCAGTTGTGCGCAGGCCCCGGTGTGGTCGATGATGCCGATCGCGCGCGGCGGCACCAGCGAACGACGCGACAGACGGACCCACCGCTCGGCAAGAAGTCGCACCGGTGCCGCAACTGGCGCCACGGCCGGGACAGCGGCTGCGGGTGGGGCTTTCGCGGTCTCGGCGGCCCGCTCGGGCGAGGCTGGGCCATAGGGCATCCATAGCCGCGTCTCGTTCAACCGGGTGTTCGGGAAGTCGAGCAACGGCAACGGCAGGTGCCCCTCGATTCCGGTCCCTAACGCGGACCAGGGGTACTCCAGGTCCTGCACGGCCAGCGTCGCGAGGTTGCGGGTGAGCTCATCGAGATTGGTGGCCGTCCGCAACGACGTGCCGACCACGACCTTCGCGGCATCGCTGTCGGTTTCGGTTGTCGCACCGACGTTTTCCTGGATCGCCAACTGCAGCGTCGGATGCTCTGCCAGTTCGACGAACGTGTCGATACCCAGCGCCAGAGCCCCCGCGATCGCCTTGTCGAAGCGAACGGTGTTGCGCAGGTTCCAGAACCAATACTGGTCGACCGCCAGGTCTTGAGTGATGGGGCTGCCGAGAGTGGCTCCCACACAACTGACCTCGCTGTCGAAGAACTTCGGGTTCTGCATCTCGCGCTGCGTGGTTGCCCGCACGCGCTCGGCGAGCTGGTTGATCAAGCTGGTGTGGGCGGGATATTGCACACCGATGACTCGGGCGAAGGTTCCGCGCTCAGTGAGCGTATCGACGATGCCTTGCACGGCTGCCCGATCGCCTGAGATTCCGGTCATGGTCGGCGAGTTGACGACCGACAGTTCCGCCCAGCCCGTGCAGCGCGCGAGCAGGTCTTCGCAGGTGTCGCGATCGGCGGCGACCACTGCCATCGCGTAGTCACCAGTGCCCAATTCGTCGGCCGCACGTGCTCGGATGCCCACGACGCGCACCGCATCCTCGAGTGTGATGGTCCCGGACACGTAGGCCGCTGCGATCTCTCCTTGGCTGTGCCCGACGGTGACGGTCGGTGTGATGCCAAAAGAACGCCACAGCGCGGCCAGCCCGGCCATCTGGGTGAATAGGGCAGGCTGCACGGTGCGAGCACTGTCTTGTGCCGAAAGCTGGTCGTTCAGAAGGTAATCGAGCGGCGACTCGCCCAGTTGCCCGCGGAATGCCTCGGCGCAGCGGTCCACCTCCGCCCGGAACGTGGGAACCGATTCGTAGAAGAGGCGCCCCATGCCGGGTCGTTGGCTGCCCTGTCCCGGGAACACGTAAGCGAGCCGGCGGGCCGAGGCGGGTTGCGTAGGTCGGATGACCAGAGGGTGCTCGCGGTTGTCGACGATCGCTTGCAGGGCGCCGAAAAGTTCGTTGCGGTCGGTCACCATGGCCAGCGCTCGATACCGGCGGGCCATGCGGGTGCGAAACAGCATGTCGCCGATCGCCTGGGGCGTGACGTCCGGGTGACCGGTGGCGTATGACAGCACGGCGGCGGCCTCGGCCGGCACCAATTCAGCGGTATCGGACGAGAGCAGAACGGGGGTGGCGCCATTGGGGAGCCGGTAGGTCAGCGGTGTCACGTGCTTACTCCCCGGTGCTCGCGGGCATGGCGATAATGGCGTGCGCATTCGCGCCTCCGGCCCCGAAGGACGACGCCGCCCCGTAGCGGACGCCGTCTTTCGGTTCCCACGGGTGCAACTTGGTAGCCAGGCGCAGGCCGGTCAGGTCCCAATCCAACTTCTTGGTCGGGTTGTCGGAGAACAGCGTTGGCGGAATGTGGCCGTGCTGTCCGGACAGCAGCAACTTGATCAATCCCAGCATTCCTGACGCCGCTTGAGCATGACCGGCGTTGGACTTGATCGAGCCCAGCAGCGCCTCGGAACCGCCGGCGCCGTAGGTCTTGAACAAGGCGATCAATTCCATTGGGTCACCGGCAAGGGTCGCGGTGCCGTGCCCTTCGATCATGCCGATATCTGCCGGATCGATTTGTGCGGCATCGATTGTCTTGCGGACCAGCTCCTCTTGTGCACGGATGCGCGGTACCAGGATCGGCTTGCCTTTGCCGTTGTGGTTGGTGCGGATCGCCAGAATGCGCCCGTAGATGCGGTGGCCCAATTGCTTTGCCCGCGATTCGTGTTCGACGAGCACCATTCCCGCGCCTTCCCCCCACAGGGTGCCGCTGGCGTCATCGGCGTAGGCGCGACAATGCCCGTCGTTGGACAGGGCGTTGAGCCTGGCGAATTCGAAGAACGCTGTCGGTGCGCCCAACACACACACCGCTCCGGCCAGCGCCCAGTCACATTCACCCATCTGGACCGCCGTTGCGGCTAGGTGCAGTGCGGACAACGACGAGGCGCACGCCGAATCGACGGCCATGGATGGGCCCGTCAGGCCCAGGCAGTGCGAGATGCGGCCCGCGCCGCCGAGTTGTCCCATGCCGACGGTTCGGTGTCCGGTGTAGGAGTCGGCTACCGCGGTGCGCGAGCCGTACTCGGTCATCGACATTCCGACGAAGCAGCCGCCGTCGGTGCCCGCTACCGCGCCGGGATTGATGCCTGCGTTTTCCAACGTTTTCCAGGCGATTCGCATCGCGACTCGTTGCTGGGGATGCATGACGACGGCCTCACGATGAGTGATGCCGAAAAACAATGGATCGAATTCCATTGCGCTGTCCATGAATCCGCCGGCGTCACACACCCGGCCCCAGCCGTCTTGCTCCGACCTGGACAACAGGTCGTCGACCGGCCAACCGCGGTCGCGCGGGAAGGGCGAGACCAGCTCTCTGGATTCAGAGAGCGCCGACCATAGCGCCGCCGGAGTGTCGATGCCACCGGGGGCTTCGACGGCCATCCCGGATATGACGATCGGATCGATGGAGGTGGGTACAGCGGTCCCGTAGGTGCTCACGCTGACTGCTCACATTGCGCGCCCGAGGCGATCAACTCCGCGACCGCGTCGAGGTGTTCGTTGAGGTAGAAATGCCCGCCGTCGAACATGGTGACCTCGACTTCGCCGGTGTGCTTGCCCCAGCCGTAGAGGTCGCCGAGGGTGACGATGGGATCTTGGTCGCCACCGATTGCCAGAATCGAGGTGGTGACCTTGACGTCCTCGTCTCGGAAATACACGTCCGAAGCGTGGTAGTCGGCCTTGATGACCGGGAGAGCCAGTCTCATGAGTTCCCGGTTGGCGAACACATCGGAGTCGGTGCCTTCCAGCGCCGCGAGGTAATTAAGGATGTCGTCGTCGGTTTTCGGGTGCGGTGGTTTGGCCGTTGCATTGCTGGGTGCGACGGACGCCGAGACGTTGAGGCGCCGCACCGCCACGCCGTTGCTCTCGGCGAGACGAACGAACTCGAAGGCTACCCAGCCGCCCATGCTGTGTCCGAAGGTGACGATGGGGACCCCGCGGTTGTGTTCCGAGTGCACGAACTCGCTGAATGCCCCTTCAGCAATCTCGGGGAGGGTCGCCAATGGTGCCTCCGCGGCCCGGTCTTGGCGACCGGGGTACTGGAAGACGATGACGTTGAAGTTCTTGCTCAGCGCCTTGGAGAAGTGGCGGTAGGCAGATGCGCCGGCGCCGGCATGGGGAAAGACCAGCAGTGGAGGGTTGTCGGGCGAGTCCGGTTTGTGGAATTGCCTGATCCACCCCAGTGTGCGTGGCATGCACTCCTACCTTTCCGGCCAAGAACTTAGCGTAGGCTAACATAATCGACATTGCCCGGGATCAGTGCGATGGCCGCTCCCGCACCATCAGCGCGGCCAGCTTGTCCGGTAGTACGAGGTCTCGAATGCGCCGAAACCCGGCTTGCTGGAAGGCCCTGATCGACCGCTCGTTGCTCAAATCCGGTTCGGCGACCACCCGACTGGCGCGCGGATCAGCGTCGAGCTGCCAGGAGGAGACGACCCGCAACAGCGCGGTGCCCAGTCCTCGCCCGCGGCTCACCGTGGGGCCCAGCAAAAGATGAACGCCGGCGTCGTGCCGGCGCGCATCATAGTACTGGGCGAGCGGGTCAAGGTCGGCGCGATAGAGCTCCCAGTAGCTCATCGCGACACCGTCCACTTCACCCAAATACGGCTGAACGTGCGTGCTGCACTCTTGTTCGCGCAGGTACGTCGCTAGTCGATCTAGTGGCCACGCCTTGCGCCAGAACCGCGCCACCTCGGGGTCATTCATCCAACGATGCACGAGGTCCAAGTCGTGACTTGTGTCCAGCGGTCGCAGCGCGAACTCGCCGGCGAATGGTTGTCCGCGCAGTATGGCGCGGCGGTCGAACAGGTCCAGGGTTTCTACCTCGGCTCTCGGGCATAGGGCCAGGGGTTGCACGGTTCATCTTCGCAAGGGTCCAGCATGGTGACCGCAGCATCGGCTGCCGAAGTTGTTCTGCCGACCCCGAGTAGGCCGCGCCGGATTCCGAGTAGCCGCCGGAGCCAAGCAACTTAGCGAAGGCTAACATAATCCGCTGAACTCGCTTTCGGCATCGGCGAGTGGCCGGTGGCGGTGCCTGAGAGGGGAAATCTGCGATGCGCGTCGTGACGTTCGGCTTCCAGACCTGGGGGTGCAAAACCCCCCAGTCGGTGCTCGACCTGGATCACGATGTCGTGCTGGCCGTGACTCATCCGGCCGGCGAGCAGTCTTACAAGGCGATCTGGTCGGATTCGGTCGAGGAACTGGCACGTAGCCAGGGCATCCCGCTGCACATCACCGAGCGGGTCGACGCGGAGACCATTGACGTGGTGAAGCGGGCCGAGCCGGACGTCATCGTCGTCAACAGCTGGTACAGCTGGATGCCGCCAGAGCTCTACAGTCTGCCGCCGCACGGAACGCTCAATCTGCACGACTCGCTGTTGCCCAAGTTCACCGGGTTCTCCCCGGTGTTGTGGGCGTTGATCAGTGGCGAGTCCGAATTCGGGCTGACCGTGCACCGGATGGACGACGGGTTGGACACCGGCGACATCCTGATCCAACGGTCTCTACCGATCGGCCCCACTGACACGGGTACCGAATTGGTGCTGCGCGGCATGGACCTGATTCCAGGGGCGGTGCGGGATGCGTTGAGCGCGTTGGAATCCGGCACCGCGATCTGGCGGCCACAGGATAAGTCGGAACGAACCTACTTCCACAAGCGATCGGAGCGGGACAGTCTGATCGACTGGAGCTGGCCGGCCGAAGACCTCGAGCGGTTCGTGCGGGCCCTGTCCGATCCCTATCCGCGCCCGTTCACCTTCTACCGGGGGGAACGGATTGAGGTGCTTGCCGCGCGGGTGTCCGAGGCTCGTTACGGCGGCACGCCCGGGCGAGTGATCGTGCAAGAGGGCGGTGGGGCAGTGGTGTGCGGTCCCAATGCGTATCGAGGCGTCAACCGTGGGCTGGTGATCACCCGGGTGCGCACCGCGCAGGGTGACCAGTGTGGTGGAGACGAGTTCTTTGTCCGCGGCGGCTACCTGACCAGCCAGATCTGATCCCGACGATCTTCTTATGCCAGGAGTGGAGTGAGTGATGGCAGACGATGCCAAGGCGTTGCAGGAACGTCGTCGGGAACTGTTGCGTCGCCGGATCGCCGAGAGCGGTTTGGCGTCAACGAAATCCGCAAAGACGGCGACGGTGCGCGCCGGCGAGCGCTACCCGCTGTCGACCGGCCAACGCCGGATGTGGTTCCTGCAGACGATGGATCCGACGGATTCGACGCTCAACATCTGCGTCGCCTACCGGCTGACCGGCAATTTGGACGAGGCGCGCCTGCGGGCAGCGGTGAACCATGTGGTCGGGCGGCACGCCATTCTGCGCACCACTTATGGTGTGGACAGTGAGGGTGAGCCGTATCAGGTTTTCGCCGACGACGTCGAAGCCACGTGGCAGCTTCAGGATCTGACAGCGGCGCCCGCCGACGAGCAAGACAGTCGGATCGAGGCCTTGGCCCGCGCCGAATTCGACCGCCCGTTCAACCTGGTCAACGACCTGCCGCTGCGGATCACCCTGATCCGTTGTGCGCCTGACGATTTCGTGTTATTGCTTGTCGCACACCATATCTGCTGGGACGACGACTCCTGGGCTGTCTTCTTCAACGAGGTGAGCGCGGCATACAACGGTCGGCAGCTCAACGCCGACGTCGCGCAGTTTGTGGCGGTCGAAGTGCTCGAGACAGCAGCCGAACCCACCATCGGTGACGTCGGTTATTGGGCCGACACGTTGCGGCCGTCACCGGAACCGCTGCAGCTGCCCGGTGTGGCCGCCGCGCACCCCTCCCGGCGGGCCGAACGCCGGACACGGGTGCTGCCTGCCGAACTGTACCGCCGCGTCGAAGAGTTCGCCCGAGAGCGCTCTGCCACACCCTTCATGGTGTTCTTGGCAGCCTATGGTGTGCTCGTGCGCCGTTACACCGGCGCATCAGATTTTCTGGTGTCCGTGCCCGTCACCGACCGTCGCGCGGCGGCCGACGGTGCCATCGGCTATTTCGGCAACACCCTGCTGCTGCGGATCATCGCGCGGTCCCACGACACGTTCGCCTCGTTCGTCGGCGCGGTTCGCGATACCTGCCTCGAGGGCTTCGCTCACCAGTCCGTCGGCATCGATCGGGTGGTGCGCGAAGTCAATCCCGAACGCATGGGGCACGACGGGATGGACCAGCTGGTCCGGCTCGGGTTCAGCATGCGCAAGAGCGCACTGGGACTGACGCTCGACGGCATCGGCGTGCGGCAACTCGAGTTGGGCGCGGTCACCGCTCATCTGCCGCTCGCGCTCGCGGCGGTTCTCGAATCCGAGGGAATAACAGCGGAGTTCGAGTATCAGATCGATGTTCTGGACACCGCACTCGTCGAGCAGATGCTGACCCACTACGTGCAGTTGCTGGACACTGCGCTGGACGTGCCCGAACATCGCCTTGCCAGCCTGGACATGCTGGGGGCCGGGGAACGCGAGCAGGTGCTGGCGCGCTCACATGGCGACCTCGTGGCCGCACCCCCTACCACCATGGTGGCGGTGCTGGAAGCGGCCGCAGCCGCCACACCCGATGCGGTCGCGCTGGTATCCGACGATGCCGAGTTGAGCTACGAGGTACTGCATCGTCGGGCGAACCGCCTGGCGCGCTGGCTCATTGAACAGGGCTTCGGCCCCGAGGACATCATCGGGCTGCAGATGACCACATCGATCGAGTTCCTCGTCGCGATGCTCGCCGTACTCAAAGCCGGGGCGGCCTATCTACCTATCGACCCCGCCTATCCGGACGAGCGGATCGAATATCTCGTCGGCGACGCCCGCCCCCGCGCAGTCCTGCGTCGGTCCGAACTCGACACCGCCGAACAAGAAGCCGCACAGTTGTCCGATGCGTGGTTGACCGACGCCGAACGGCTGCGTCCGTTGCGCACCGAGAATCTCGCCTACGTGATCTACACCTCGGGCTCCACTGGTCAACCGAAGGGCGTGGCGGTATCGCACCGGGCCATCGCCGATCATGTGGACAGCTTCATCGCCGAATGGAGCATGACCGCCGAGGACCGATTGCTGCAGTCGTCGTCGGTGAGCTTCGACGCGTCACTGCTGGACATCTTTGTCACCTTGGCACTCGGTGCTCGCCTGGTCGTCCCCAAACCCGACGCGTTCAGCGACATCCCGTACGTTGCAGACCTGATCAGCCGGCACGGCGTCACTGTGTTGCACATGGTGCCCTCCATGCTGAGCACCCTGCTGCTGCTGCCTCAGGTCAAACAGTGGCGGCAACTGCGCCACGTGCCGGTGGGCGGCGAAGCGCTGCGTGGGGAAGTGGCCGATCAGTTCGCCACTTACTTCGACGCGAATCTCCGCAATCACTATGGCCCGACCGAGGCAGTCGTCTGCTCGACGCACATGACGGTCGAAGGAACCTACGGCGCGCGCGTGATGCCCATCGGGCTACCCAACCGCAATGTGTACGCCTATGTCTTGGACGAAGAATTGCAGCCGGTGCCCGCGGAGGTGATCGGTGAGTTGTACCTCGGTGGGGTTCAGCTGGCGCGTGGCTACCTCGGACGTCCGGGGCTGACCGCGGAGCGATTCGTGGCCGACCCCTTCACTCCCGGGATGCGGCTGTACCGTACCGGAGACCTGGTGCGCCGCAACATTTCCGGGGAGCTGGAATTCGTAGGCCGGGCCGACGAACAGGTGAAGGTGCGCGGATTCCGCATCGAACTCGGTGAGGTGGAGGCCGTCATCGCCACACATCCGGCGGTGCGGCATTGCCTGGTGGTCACCGAAGACACCGAGGCGGGACCGATGCTGGCCGCATATCTGGTGCCGGTGACCGGTGAGGAGAACCTGACTGCCGTCGCACCGATAGACCTCGCGGCAATCCGCGCCCATACCGCGTCGTTGCTGCCGGAATACATGGTGCCCAGCGCCTTTGCCGTCATCCCGGACATTCCGCTGACGGTGAGCGGCAAACTCGACAAGCGCGCACTGCCCGAGCCGACACCGATCGGGGCTCGCAGCTACCGCGATCCGGCAACGGCGACCGAGCGCCGGATGTGTGCCATCTTCGCCCGACTGTTCGGCTGGGAGCGGGTGGGCGCCGAGGATTCCTTCTTCGGGCTCGGCGGCCATTCATTGCTGGCGGCCCGTTTGATTGCCCAGATTCGTGCGGAATTCGGTGTGGAGTTGACCGTGCGCGCGGTGTTCGACACCCCCACCCCGGCCGGACTGGCGGCACGAGTGGTGGAGCAACTGCCCGCCGGCCCGCAAGGAACGCCCGAAGACTCGGGTCGCCCGGCGCTGCTCGGTGTGGTTCGTCCCGAACGGCCCCCGTTGTCCTACTCGCAGTTCGCCATGTGGTTCCAGTACCGGATGCGGGGCGCCAACGACGTCTTCAACATGGCGCTTGGGCTGCGGTTCAACGGCCCGCTAGACATCAATGCGTTGACCCAGGCGCTCAACGACATAGTCGCGCGACACGAAGCGCTGCGCACCAACATCGCCGAACACGAACATGTGCCATACCAATTCGTGCATCCGGCCCGAGAGGTCGAGCTCGCCGTCGTAGAAGTTCCCGCCGAGCGCCTCGACGAGACAGTGGCCGAGCTGCGTCGGTATGTGTTCACGTTGGAATCCGATTCGCTGATCCGGCCCACCCTGTTGGTGCTCGGCCCGGACTCACACGTGTTGTTGCTGCTGGTGCATCACATCGTGACTGATCATGCCTCGCTGGGCGTACTGTTCGACGACCTCCTCGTCGCCTACGGGGCACGGTTGACCGGTAGGGCGCCGCACTGGCCCGTGTTGCCCGTGCAGTTCGCCGACTTCGCGGCGTGGCAGCAGGCCGCGTTCGACGCGGGCAGCCAGTGGGGAGAGGCCGAACTGGCGCATTGGCGAGACACCCTGTCGGGCATGCCGTATCAAATCCCGATCGTTGCCGACCACACCCGCCCCCCGGTCCTCGGCCGCCGCGGCGAGGTGGTCAGTTTCACGGTCTCGGCGGATCGGCGCGCAGCCCTTACCCAGCTCGCCGAACGAAGCGGCGCGACGGAGTTCATGGTGTATCAATCCGCGCTAGCCGTGCTGCTGCACAAGCTCGGCGGCGGCACCGACATCCCCATCGGCAGCCCGGTCGCAGCGCGGGTCGACTCACCCACCACCAACATGACCGGCCCCTGCGCGAATGTGGTCGTGCTGCGCAACAACCTCTCCGGTGATCCCAGCCTGCGCGACGCGGTGACCATCAGCCGCGACGCGGTCCTGGACGCGCTGGCGCACCAAGAGTTGCCCATCGAACGCGTCGTGGAGGCGCTCAACCCGCCGCGGTCCCCGTCGCGAAACCACCCGCTGTTCCAGACCTCGATCCACTTCCGCGGCGAGGACTGGGCCCTGATGCCGCGCGACGTCACCGGCAACGGTGCGACGACAGTTGTTCCGCTGCCGATGGACTTTGAGATCTCACTGCTTGACCTCAACGTCGAGCTGAACGTCACTCCGGACGCGGAAGTGGACGTGCGGATCGTGGCCAACGCCGATCTGTACGAACCGCAGACGGTCGAGCTCATCGCACAGGCGCTCAACGCCGCCCTTGACGCATTCGCGACCACACCCGAAAGTTTGCTCTCCGCAGTGCAACTGCTGCCGGTCGAGGTCATGGAGACACTGCGCACCCCCGCCACTCCTGCCCGTGCAGTAACATCGGAACCGGTCGTCGGGGGTTCGGAGGAAACCGAGCGGGCGCTCATCGCATTGCTGGAGGAGCTGCTCGACATCACCGAGGTGCACCGGGAGGACAATTTCTTCGCTCTCGGCGGCGACAGCATCATCTCGGTGCAATGGTCGGCGCGGGCGGCCGCCCAGGGGTTGGCGCTGACCCCCGCCATGGTGTTCGAGCACATGACGATCGCCGAGTTGGCGGCGGCGGTCGACGCGGCCGGAGACTCCGCTGCAGCGGAGGCTGATTCGACGCCCACACCACAAGCCGAGCCGATGAGTGCATCGGGCCTGGACGCCGATGCACTGGCCGCGCTGACCGCATCCTGGGAGAAGCACTCGTGAGGCACGCGTGACCACGGCCGCACCGAAAATCGAAGACGTTCTCGCGCTGAGCCCGTTGCAGCAGGGGCTGTTTGCCCTGTACCGGCTGGCCGAGGACAGCATCGACCTGTACACCATGCAGTTGAGGGTCGACATAGACGGGCCAGTCGATCTCGAACTGCTCCGCCGCAGCGCCGCTGCGATGCTGGACCGGCACCCGAATCTCCGAGCCGCCTTCTGGGATCGCGACGTCCCTAAACCGGTCCAGATCGTGCCCGACCGCGTGGAACTGCCATGGACCGAACGCACCGCCACACCAAGCGAATTCGATGCCATCGCGCGATCGGAGCGGCGGCGCCCTTTCGACCTGAGCCGCGGTCCCGCACTGCGGATGGTATTGCTCAACGTGCCCGGCGAGACTCGGCGGCGGCTGATCTTCACCGCGCACCACATCTTGATGGACGGCTGGGCGCTCGCCATCTTCTTCACCGAAATGCTGGCGGTGTACCAGGCCGGCGGATCGATCGACGGCCTGCCGACGCCGCGGCCGTACCGCGACTACATCGCGTGGCTGGCTCAGCAAGACACCGCGGCGGCGCTCGACGCCTGGACCGCGTATTTGAGCAATGTGTCCGGACCCCTCATGGTGGCCGACGGCACCGCACCAAACGCCGTTCCCGAGAACGCCAATCTCTTACTGCCGGCGCCCGACACGACGCGGCTGCGCAACTGGGCCGCCCGCAATGGGCTGACGCTCAACACCGCGGTGTTGTTCGCCTGGGCCGTAGTGCTCAGCAGACTGACCGACCGTCGTGACGTCGTCTTCGGCACCGTCGTCTCGGGGCGTCCCGAGCACCTTCCCGGGGTCGAGAGCATGGTGGGGTTGTTCATCAACAGCGTGCCGGTCGTGCACCACGTCAGCGGCACCGCCTCGGTGGTCGACCAATGCGTGCGACTGCAAAAAGAGTCATCGGCGATGCGGGACATCGGTTACCTCAGCCTCTCGGAATTGCAGCGCGCGCATGGCCGTGGCGCCATGTTCGACACCCTGTTCGTCTTCGAGAACGCCCCCATCGAGGACGCTATCCGCACCGTCACCACCGCCGATGGCGCTCGATTCTGTCCGGTCGAGATGGAAAGCCTGACGCATTACCCGTTGACGGTGGTCTCGCACATGAGCGGTGACGCTCTGGTGGTCGTGGTCGAGGCGATACAGGAGATGCTTCAGCACCTTCCCGCGGCACAGATCTGCGAGCGGCTGCTGAGCGTGCTGCGGCAACTTCCAGACATCGGCGACGCGACTCCCGACGCTCTGGACGTCCTCACCGCGACGGAGCGCGCCGAGTTGGCCGAGCTTGCCACCGTCAGCGAGGCGACCCCGCAGGACACTATCTGGCAGCTCTTCGAACAGCAGGTGAATGCCACACCGGACGCCGATGCGCTCACCGCCAGCGCCGGCGAGCGATACACCTACGCCGAATTGCACGCGGCCGCAGCCCGGTTGGCGGCAGAGCTCAGCGCCCAAGGAGTGGGCCCGGAGACAGTCGTTGCCCTGGTGCTGCCGCGCTCGACGCAATCGGTCGTCGCCATTCTCGCTGTGCTGGCCGCGGGCGGCGCCTATCTACCCGTGGACATCACGCTGCCCGAGGCGCGCATCGAATCCATTCTGCGGCAAGCCAATCCCGGCCTCGCCATTACCGAAGCGGCATGCACGCACTTGGTCGGCTCGGATCGTCTCGCCCTGGTCCTCGACGACAGTGCAGTCGCCGAACGCATCGCGCGACGGTCCGGGGTGGCGCCGGCCGTGCACCGCCATCCCGACCAGGCCGCATATGTCATCTTCACCTCCGGGTCCACCGGGGAGCCCAAGGGCGTCATCGATTCCAACGCCGCGGTGCTGAGTTATTTCGCCGATCACCGCAACCGCGTCTACGGGCCGGCCGTGTCACAACTGGGCCGCCCCTTGCGGATAGCGCACGCGTGGTCGTTCAGCTTCGACGCATCCTGGCAGCCCATGGTCGGCCTGCTGGACGGTCACGCCATCCACCTGTTCGACGCTGAGGAGATGCGCGACGCCGACCGACTGGTCAAGGGGATGACCGCCTTCGGGATCGACATGATCGACACCACCCCGTCAATGCTCGTACAGCTCAAGGCCGCCGGCCTACTCGACCATGATCTCGCGGTGCTTGCCCTCGGCGGCGAAGCCATCAACAGCGTGCTGTGGCAACAGTTGCGGGCGCTGCCGTCGACCGCGGTCTACAACTGCTACGGGCCCACCGAGATGACGGTTGAGGCGTTGGTGGCCGCGGTCAAAGGCTACCCGGCGCCGACGATCGGCACGGTCAACACGGGAACCATTGGCTACGTTCTCGATTCGGCGCTACGGATGGTGCCCAACGGCGTGGTCGGTGAGCTCTATCTGTCCGGCGGGCAGCAGGCCCGCGGGTACATCGGTCAGCCGGGGATGACGTCAGCCCGATTCGTGGCCGATCCGTTTCGCCCCGGCCGGCGCATGTACCGCACCGGTGACCTGGTGCGCAGGCTCACGCACGGCGGTTACGCGTATCTGGGGCGCGGCGATACCCAGGTCAAGATTCGTGGCTATCGGGTCGAGATCGGGGAGATCGAAGCCGCGCTGCGCAGCCGACCTGAAGTACACGACGCGGCCGTTGCCGTGTTGCGACGCGACGGTGCTACCACTTTGGTGGGATTCGTTGTCTGGCAGGCCGGCACCGACGCTGACCCGGCGACACTGCGGAGCGCGCTCGGCGAACGGCTCCCCTCCTACATGATTCCCGCGCGGATCGTGGCCCTGCCCGCGCTGCCGATCAACGCCAACGGCAAGCTCGATGGCCACGCCCTGGAGCGCTTGGGCGAAGAAGCGCTGTTCACGGTCACCGCCGCTCAACCCGCGTCGGCGTCGACCGACACCGAACGCGCGCTGTGTGAACTCTTCGCCGAACAGTTCAACGGAGTGGTGCCGCACCTCGACGACGACTTCTTCGCCTTCGGGCTGGACAGCATTGTCGCGATCTCCCTGGTCCACAAAGCTCGCCGGCGCGGGCTCACGGTCAGCCCACGAATGGTGTTCGCCGCCCCCACAATTCGTGCGCTGGCTACGCTGATCGACTCCGCCGTCGACTCGGACACGGCTATTGAGAGCGCCGAATACGGTGAGGTGTTGCCGCTGCCCATGGTGTCCTGGCTCTACGAGCACGGCAACTTCCGGCGGTTCACCCACACGGTGCTGCTTCGGCTGCCGTCGGGAATCGACCGCTCGTCCATCGAGTCGATGATTCAAATGCTCCTGGACGGCCACGACACCTTGCGATCGATCTTGGTCGATACCAGTGCGGGTCCCCGTCTGGTCACCCGCGAGCCCGGCGTCGTCAATGCTGCCGACCTGCTGAGCCGGGTCGAACTGAGCACACCGGACAACGACGAATTGATCGCTGCCATCGGGCATGCCGCGCCAGCGGTGATGGACGAGATGGATCCGTACGCGGGCGCGATGATGCGGGCGGTCTGGTTCACCGGTACCGAACAAGGTCCCGAACCTGGCGATGTGCTGCTGCTCACCACCCACCACCTGACCGTGGACGTGGTGTCATGGCACATCATGCTCGGAGACATCGCCGAAGCGTGGCGCTGCCTGCAGGCCGGCGTCGCACCGAAGATGTTGCCCGAGTTCACCTCCTACCGACGCTGGTGCGAGCTGATGTGGCAACGGGCGGCCACGCCGGACGTTCAGTCGCAACGCGAGTACTGGATGACACAGGTCTGTCCGCCCGATTCCGCGCTGGGCAGCCGCCACCCGGACCCGACCCGGGACACCTGGTCCACGCTGCAAGTCACTCAGCTGATCTCACCGGTAGAGGTAACGACCTCTGTGCTGGCCAGCTTGACCAAAGATGAGGGCGTTCGCGAATCCCTTTTGGCTGCAACCACTATCGCCATGGCGAGCTGGCGTCGTCTTCGGGGCGAGGACCCAGCCGCCGGCACCCTGGTGGCGCTGGAAGGCCATGGGCGCGCCGATGCCGTCCTGAACACCGACACCACCAACACGGTGGGATGGTTCACCAGCGCATTTCCCGCGCGGTTCGGGGTGGGCTCGGCGGCGGTCGACGTGGAGCACGCCGAAAACACGCTCGGCGCCGCCCATGCGCTGGTCGACTCCGTGGTGACCCAGCTACGCGAGGTGCCCAACGACGGCTTGGATTATGGCCTGCTGCATTATGTCGAGCGCCTCCCGGAACTGCAGGACGCCGCCGAACCGCAGATCCAGTTCAGCTACCTGGGCCGACTTGACCTCGGCGCGGCCACCGACCAAGCGTGGTCACTGCTCGGCGGCCCGTACCTCGAGGCACTGCCGAATGCCCCCGAACCCGACCTCCCGCTGCGGTTCGCCCTGAACATCAGCGCGTTCGTGGCGAACACACCGCAGGGCACCCAGTTGATCAGCAATTGGCGCTGGAGTGAAGCCCTGTTCACACCGTCCGACATCGACCGTCTGACGCAGCTGTGGCAGCGCGCCATCGCCGCCGTCGCCGCCGACCTCGATCGACACCTGGCCTAGAAAGGACCGCAATGGAGCCGCTCGGCGAGGAGTGGATAAGCAGAGACCAGATCCGGGCCACAATCGCGGCCCAACTCGGCTGCCCCGCCGACGACGTCGCCGACCACGACGACCTCATCCAGTTGGGCCTCAACTCTATTCGCATCATGGCGCTTGCCGGGGGATGGCGTAAACGCGGCGCCGACATCACCTTCGCCCAACTCGCGGCCGCTCCGACGGTCGAGTCGTGGTACGAGATGCTCGGTGCCGGGCAGCACGCATCCGCGCCCGCGCAAGCAGCCGCCGCTCAACCGGAAGAGCCGGTCGAGCCGGTCCCCGAGAACGACCCCTTCCCGCTGGCCACGATGCAACACGCGTACTGGATTGGGCGTTCCGACGAACAAGAGCTCGGGGGCGTCGCCGCTCACCTCTACGTGGAGTTCGACTGCGGCCCAATAGATCCGGCTCGGCTGGAACGGGCGGCGGCCGATCTGGTGGCGGTGCACCCGATGCTACGAACCCGGTTTCTGCCCGACGGAACACAGCAGACGATGCCCAGGCCGGGTAGGCCGGTGTTCTCCGTGTTGGATCTGCGTGGTGAACCCGCGGACCGCATCGAGTCCGCGCTAAGCGAGTTGCGGGACCGCAAGACCCACCAGCGCTTGGCGATCGAGGACGGACAGGTCATCGACATCGCCTTGACGCTCCGCGATGACAATCGCAGCCGGTTGCACCTGGACATCGACATGCTGGCCGGTGATGCCATGAGCTACCGCGTGCTGGTCTCAGAATTGGCCGACTTGTACCAAGGTGCCCGGGTAGCGCCGCCCGGCTACAGCTACCGGCGCTACCGCACCGAACGGCAACAAGACAGCGTGGCGCGGGAGCGAGACCGACAGTGGTGGCGCGAGCGGCTACCTCACCTGCCCGGCGCGCCCGAACTGCCCACCGTTGCGGTGGGGGAACGGCAGGCCCCACACCGAACCGTCCGTTACGACCACTGGCTGCCCCCGGAAGCCAAGCAGAACCTGGTCGCCGGGGCGCACGCCCGCGGGGTGACACCGGCAATGGCGTTGGCGGCCGTGTTCGCCGACACCATCGGCGGTTGGTCGGCCGACAGCAGATTCCTGTTGAACGTGCCGTTGTTTCATCGGGAATCCGTGCATCCAGACATCGACCGGGTGGTCGGCGACTTCACGTCCTCGATCATGCTCGAGGTCGACGTGACCGAGAGCATGTCGGTCGCCGACCGGGCCCGCGCCGTCCAGCGCAGCATGTACGAAAGTGGCTCGCGCTCAGCCTATTCGGGCCTGGAGGTGTTGCGTGATCTCGGCAGGCATCGAGGGGAGCCGGTGTTGGCGCCGGTCGTCTTCACCAGCGCGCTAGACCTGGGTGAACTGTTCGCCGACACGGTGATGCAGACCTTCGGGGAACCGGTGTGGATCATCTCGCAGGGACCGCAGGTGCTGCTCGACGCCCAAGTGACCGAGCTGCGCGGTGGGCTCCTGCTCAACTGGGATGTGCGTGAATCGGCGTTCCCGCACGGTTTGATCGATGCGATGTTCGCTCGGTTCACCGACGCGGTAACACGGCTCGCCGAAGGTGACGCGGGCTGGGATGCCGAGGCGACGGTGTGCTTGCCCAGCGCCCAGGCGACGGTACGCGCCGCGGTCAACGCCACCGATGGTCCGGTCAGCGGACGCTGCCTGCACCAAGGCTTCTTCGACCACGCCGCGGCTACCCCGGAGGCGCCGGCAGTGGTGTGGGGTGTGGGCGACGAGGCGGGCGTCTGGACCTACCGGGAAATCGCGAACTGCGCGTTGGCGGTCGCCGGAGCGCTGCGGGCCCAGGGCGTCGGTGACGGTGACTCGGTCGCCGTCCAGCTTCCCAAAGGGCGCTTGCAGATTCTGGCGGTGCTCGGAGTGCTTGCCGCCGGCGCAACTTACGTGCCGATCGGCTACGACCAGCCAGCTGCCCGGCGCGCCAAGATACTTCAGACCGCCGATGTTGTCGCCGCACTCACCGTCGCGGGTGCGGACATGGGTGCGTCGATACCGTGTGTATCCATTGCGGCGGCTGCTAATTATCCAACACCGTTGCAGCAAGCCATCTTTCCCATGACGAGTGAATCCGCATATACGATGTTCACGTCGGGTTCTACGGGTGCGCCGAAAGGCGTCGATGTTACACACAGCGCGGCGATGAACACCATCGACGCGGTGAACGACAGGTTCCAGGTGGGCAGCGCCGATCGGACGCTGGCGCTATCAGCCCTGGAATTTGACCTCTCCGTTTATGACATCTTCGGCATGTTCTCCGTCGGCGGCTCGTTGGTCGCGGTCGATTCCGAGGAGAAGGCAGCCGCCACCACGTGGGTGGAACTGCTTCGCCACCATCGCGTTTCAATCCTCAACTGCGTGCCCAGCATGCTCGACATGATCTTGGAGCTCGGCGGCAAACGGCTCGGCGAATCGTTGCGAGCCGTAATTCTCGGTGGTGACTGGGTCGGCGCCGACTTGGCCCGCAGACTCGCCCGGCAAGTCCCAGGCTGCCGATTCTCCGGACTGGGGGGTGCGACGGAGACGGCCATCCACAGCACCATCTGTGAGGTGGTGGGCGAACCACCAGCACACTGGGCGACCGTGCCGTTCGGAGTTCCGCTGCGCAACGTGCGGTGTCGGGTGGTTTCGCCGTCCGGCCGAGATTGCCTGGACTGGGTCCCCGGGGAACTGTGGGTGGGCGGTGCCAACGTGGCGGCGGGCTACCGCAACGATCCGAAGCGGACGGCGGAGCGTTTCGTCGAGCACGACGGGATTCGTTGGTACAAAACGGGTGACCTAGCCAGGTACTGGCCGGATGGCACCATCGAATTCCTGGGCCGCGCCGACCACCAGGTGCAGATTCGTGGCTACCGGGTAGAGCTGGGCGAGGTGGAAAGCGCGCTGCGCGCCGTGCCCGGGGTGCGGCACGCCGTCGCGGTCGTCGTCGGCGCCAACGCGCCGAAACTCGTTGCCGCCGTAGCGGGTGACCCAGGTGAGATCGGTGACATCACCGCAGCGGTCGCAAAGTTGTTGCCCAGCTACATGGTTCCCACCCGCGTGGTGTTCTTCGAACGAATACCGTTGACCGCCAACGGCAAACTCGACCGCCGCGCCGTGGTCGCGCTGCTGGAACCCGAAGCCGCCGACATCCAAGACAGCGCGCCACGCAGTGATGTCGAAGCCGCTGTGGCCGCGATCGTCGCCGAGGTGTTGGGAATTGATTCTGTCGGCGTGCATGACGATTTCTTCGCGCTTGGCGGTGATTCGGTGCTGGCTACCACCGTTATCGCCCAGGTACGCGACTGGCTCGACGTAGATCACGTTGTGGTCGCGGACTTATTTGCGGCACGCACGGTGGCCGGTTTGACCGGGCGGCTGGAGCAGAAAGAAGCGCTGCGCGGAACATCGAATCGACTGGCCCTCATAGCGCGGCACTATCTCGACGTCGCTGCTCTGACCGATGAAGAAGTGCTCGCCCAGGATTAACTGCGGGCCGGCGAACCGATGACCATGCTGCCGACGCTGCACTCTTGCAGTTCGTCGACTCCGGTGGCGGCGACGAATGCGGAAGTGTCACCGTATCCCTGCGCACAGGCTCCAATGCCCATCGCAGTCGCGGCCAGGTAGATCGTCTGCATGAGCACGCCAACATCCTTCAGAATGGTGGCGTAGGCGAGCTGCTCATAGGTCCACATTATGCGACCGCAACGTGCTGCCATGACGATAAGCGCCTGCGGCTCAGCGCCTCCGGCCAAAGTTGCCGCCGCGGGTGCGATCAGCTGGGACACGGCCGTGGAATCTGCCGAAGCTACCAGACGCAGCGAATGGTCAAACGAGTCGTAGTGATACATACCCGGACTCAGGCCGGCCACATTTCGGATCACCGGATAAAGCTCGAGTTCGTAGACGCTACCCGCGGAGGGGTAAGGCCGTGACAACAGCTGTTCGGCGTCGCCAGAAGGTTGGGTTCGCCGCGTGCGTGCGGCGCGGTAGAGCAATTCGCCCACCTGGTCGGCGGTTATTGGGTGAGCTTCGTCGAAACTCCGTGTCGAAACCCGATCTTCGAGAACGGCCGTCAGCGTCGGGTCTCGTAACCGTTTCGCCGCGAGGTCGGGAACCGGCAGCCTGAACGGCTCGCCTGGGTAACTCTTCCTGCGTGCAGGCGGTTGCCGGAATCGGCCTTTCGCCCATTTGGTCGGACCGAAATGCTCCCATGTAATAGTGCGTTCACCTAGTGTGCTCCGGCGATGAAACCACAGATCCGGCGCGCTCCAGCTAAGGGTCTCGAATTGCGCCTCCTCTTGGCCGACAGGTACCAAAATGCCGGACCAGCGCAAATCTTCGATGAACCGCGATGTGACGGCGGCCGGCAAGCCAGAGCAAACTGCGGCCGTTCCATCAAGTAGCGTGAGCAGACGACAATCGTGAACGCGCACATCGCACCATGTCAGCGGATGCTCGATAACGAAACCATCTGAGTCACGGTGCACTATCGCGAATTTCGACATTGCGAGACTTCGCAGCTCCGGTCCAACCGGCCATTCCGGGGGTTCCCCGAACGGCAGTATGGAGTAGCACTGCTGGCCTTCATGTCGGACCGCGACCGCCAACCATCCTGTCGTGGCTAGGTCATCGATCAGCGCGGCTATTTCGCCCGCCTCTGCAGGTTGTTCGTTGCTTGAGATTTCTGAGATTGTCGCCGGCCCATGACTCAGTCTTTCTAACGCTTGCACCTCAATTTTGGTCAAGTCGGTCAACTGCACCCGGTGCGGAGGATCGAGCAGCAAGGCTCCGTCGCGGCGAACTACGCAGGTAACGCCGAAGCGAAACGCGAACGTGGTATCACCGGGGTAAGTGACAGCGAACAATGTGCACCTTCCCTCATCTTGAGTGTTAATGCATTCGCGAGGACATCAGCCTAGGTGCTCGCGATCAAGGATGGGGCATCCTTTTGTTTGACTGGTCGGCGCGGAAACCGACGTGTCCCACAGTGTCCCGCTATGGCGACACGATGCAGGTAACTACCTTCGGAAAGATACCTGCCGGTATTCGAGGTGTGGCTAGTTTGCTTGGCGAAGGCGCGAAGAAGAGGCCGATACCGTGGCCGGCTTCGCCACTCGCCTTCAGAAGCGAAGCGGCCCGCGGTACACCGGAGCGGTTGGCGCTGATCGCACGCCACTACCTGGATGTGGCAGCATTGACCGACGAGGAAGTGCTCGCCGAGGGCTAGAGCAAGACACAACTGCCACACAGCTGGCCCTTAGCTTCGGCTGCGAAGTTCATAGGCACTCGCATGTAACGTGGCGAGCCAGGCGAACGAAACATCAGTAACAAGCTGCACAACTGCAACACGTCGTGACCGTGTCACTCGAAGGGGAAATACACCATGGGAACCATCAAATCACTGGCCACGGGTGTGGCCGCGGTAGCCGCAATCGGAGCCGCCGCCGCCGGTGTCACCTCCGCCGCGTTCGCCAGCCCCACCTCCGTCCAGGTCCAGCCGGTTGTGTTCGGCACACCGCTGCCTCAAGACCCGGCGCCGGTACCAGCCCCAGCCGCCAACCTGCCAACCGCCGGACAGCTGACCGGCCTGCTCAACAGCCTGGCTGACCCCAACGTGTCCTTCACCAACAAGGGCAATCTCGTGGAGGGCGGCATCGGGGGCACCGAGGCCCGGCTGGCCGACCACGAACTCAAGAAGGCCGCCAAGAACGGTGACCTGCCGCTGGCGTTCACCGTGTCGAACATCCAGCCCGGCGCTGCCGGCGCCGCCACTGCCGATGTCGCGGTGTCGGGTCCGAAGCTGGCTTCGCCCGTCACCCAGACCGTGACGTTCGTCAACCAGGGCGGTTGGGTGCTGTCGCGCGATTCGGCCATGGAGCTGCTGCAAGCCGCGGGTCACTGACCGCTACCCGCCGAGGGCGCTCAGATCGAGTTTGGCGATTCGCGACGGATCGGCCAGCACATCGATCGCCGCGACCCGGCCCTCGCGCACCACGAAACCCATGACCGCTGAGGGCTGCCCGCCCACGACGATCACCGCGCCGGCGGCGCCGTTCACATACGCCGGGTAGATCTCGCGTTCCGGGCCCGCGTAACTGCGCGCGAGCTTGGCCACCTCCGAAGCGCCCTCGGCGCGGAAAATAGCGGCGCCGGAACCGAAATCGCCGCGCAGCACCACATTCGGGTGCAGCACAGCGACCAGGCGGTCAAAGTCGCCGCTGCGCCCTGCGGCGAAGAAGGCGTCGACCGCCTCCCGTTGCGCCGCCAGGTCGCTGTCGGGTTGTGGCTCGGCTTGCTGGATGCGTCGCCGGGCGCGGCTGGCCAGCTTCCGAGTGGCCTCCGGTGACCGGTCCACGATCGGCGCGATCTGTTCGAACGGGACGGCGAAGGCGTCGTGCAGCACAAACGCGAGTCGCTCGGCCGGCGGCAGCGTGTCCAGAACGACGTACAACGCCAGGCCTACCGCGTCGGCCAGCATGGCCCGGTGTTCGGGGTCGAACTCGCCGTCGGTATCCACCAACGGGTCGGGGATCCGCGCGACCAACTCCTCACGCCCGCGAAGACGCCGGTCCCGCAGTGTGTTCAGACAGATCCGCGCCACCACCGTGGTCAGCCACGCTTCCAGGTTGGCGATGGCGTCGGGTTCGGCACGGCTCAGGCGCAGCCACGCCTCCTGGACAGCGTCTTCGGCGTCGTCGACCGAACCCAGCATCCGGTAGGCCACCGCGCCCAGCTGAGGGCGGAAGGCCGCGAAGCGCCTCGTGAGCGCCGGGTCAGCGGTCATGCGTGGTGGGTGTCGGGCAGCGCGCACACATTGCCGGCCGACAACCCCGACGACCCGAGGCCCAGCGCAAGGTTGAACCGGGCCCGTAGGTTGCCCAGCGTGATGATGTGGGTCAACCCGACGAGTTGAGCCGTGTCGAAATGTTCGCGCAATGCGTCGAAGAGTTCGTCGCTGACCTCGACCGGCGTGCGGGTGATGGCTGCGGCGTAGTCCAAGATCAGCTTGTCCACGTCGGAGAAGCATGCGGCGTTCCGGTGGTCCGACATGGCCAGCAACTCCTCGTCGGTGATCCCCAGCCCCCGCGAAATCTGCGAGCCCAGGTCGATGCAGAACTCGCAGCGGGCCACCGTCGCGGACTTGAGTTCGGCCAGCGCCCGTTGCCGCGGAGTGAGCACGTCCAGTTTGGCTTCCGCCTGTTCCAGGCGGCCATAGGCGCGCAACAGCCGGGGGAGATGCGCATACATCCGCAGCGGTTCGAGCATGGTCGGACTCTCCCGTCCGGTCATCTGCTTGAACCGGCGCTTGGTGAAATAGAAGGCCAATTTCGCGCCCAAGCCGGCGTCCTGATCGGAGATTCCGTTGAGTCGTGCCATGGCGTCCTCCTACGGGTGCTTTACCTAGCTCGACACCTGGGGAGGACCGAACGTGACCGACTACCGCTGCCCGTTCACCGGCACGTCCATGTCGAACACCCGAGCGTGCAACACGGTCCGGTTACGCAGCGCCGCCCGCACCGCGCGGTGCAGACCGTCTTCGAGATAGGTGACGCCGCGCCACTTCACCGCATGCGGAAACAGGTCGCCGTAAAAGGTCGAGTCTTCGGAAAGGAGACGGTCCAGCGCCAGCACGGTGGTGGTTGTGACCAATTCGTCAAGCCGGATTTGCTGCGGCGGAATCTGCGACCAGTCCCGGTAGGTGAGGCCATGTTCCGGGTACGGCTTGCCTTCCCGAACACCCTTGAAGATCATTGCCGAATCTCTTTTGACGTGTCACCTGAGTTCGACGAAACCATGCTGGACAGGCTAGCTGGAAAAGTCATCGACCGGTGTGCCAGCCGCCCCGGACCTGCCCGCCCGAACACGCGGCTGAACTGTCAGTCTCTGCTGAGACCGTAAAATGAATCGGTCCAGGTGGTGCGGGAGGTGATAGTCGATGGGAACTGCCGACGATCGTCGATTCGAGGTGCTGCGCGCCATCGTCGCAGACTTCGTCGCCACCAAGGAGCCCATCGGCTCCAAGTCGTTGGTGGAGCGGCACAACCTGGGCGTCTCGTCGGCGACCATCCGCAACGACATGGCGGTCCTGGAGGCCGAGGGTTATATCACCCAGCCGCACACCAGTTCCGGGCGGGTGCCCACCGAGAAGGGCTACCGCGAATTCGTCGACCGCATCCATGACGTGAAACCCCTGTCTTCGGCCGAGCGACGGGCGATTCAAAGCTTCCTGGAATCCGGCGTGGACCTTGACGACGTACTGCGCCGCGCGGTCCGCCTGCTGGCGCAATTGACCCGGCAGGTCGCCGTCGTGCAGTACCCCACCTTGTCGAGTTCGACCGTGCGCCATCTGGAAGTCATCGCCCTGACCCCGGCTCGGCTGCTAATGGTCGTCATCACCGACTCCGGCCGGGTTGACCAGCGCATCGTCGAACTGGGCGATGTCATCGACGACCACCAGCTGTCCCAGTTGCGGGAGATGCTGGGCCAGGCGCTGGACGGGAAGAAGCTGTCCGCGGCCTCGGTCGCGGTCGCCGATCTCGCCGGTCAGCTCAGCGGCGCAGGCAGACTGGGGGACGCCGTCGGCCGCGCGGCGACGGTGCTGCTGGAATCGTTGGTCGAGCACACCGAGGAGCGCCTGCTGCTGGGCGGGACCGCCAACCTGACCCGCAACGCCGCCGACTTCGGCGGCTCGTTGCGCTCGATCCTGGAAGCCCTCGAGGAGCAGGTGGTGGTGCTGCGGTTGCTGGCGGCCCAACAAGAGGCTGGCAAAGTGACAGTACGCATCGGGCATGAAACCGAGGCAGAACAGATGGCCGGCACCTCGGTGGTGACCACCGCCTACGGCAGCAACGACACTGTCTACGGCGGCATGGGCGTGGTGGGGCCCACCCGAATGGACTATCCGGGAACTATGGCGAGTGTTGCCGCGGTTGCCATGTATATCGGCGAAGTGTTGGGTGCTCGATGACCGCGCACCCGGTGCTGCATTTATCGGGCCGCGCGACGCGGCCCGCCCAGGCTTAGAAAGGTAACTCGTGGCACGCGATTACTACGGGCTGCTCGGCGTCAGCAGAGGCGCCAGTGAGACGGAGATCAAACGCGCCTACCGCAAGCTAGCGCGCGAATTGCATCCCGACGTCAACCCCGATGAGGGGGCGCAGGCCAAGTTCAAAGAGATCAGCGTCGCCTACGAGGTGCTCAGCGACCCGGAGAAGCGCCGCATCGTCGACCTGGGCGGAGACCCGCTGGAAAGCGCCGGCGCCTCGGCCGGCGGCTTCGGCGGCTTCGGCGGCTTGGGTGACGTCTTCGAAGCTTTCTTCGGCGGCGGCTTCAGCGGAGCCACGGCTTCCCGCGGTCCGGTGGGGCGGGTGCGGCCGGGCTCGGACTCGCTGCTGCGTATGCGACTCGACCTGGAAGAGTGCGCGACCGGCGTCACCAAGCAGGTCACCGTCGACACCGCGATCCTGTGCGACCGGTGCCAGGGCAAGGGCACCAACGGCGATTCGGCTCCCATGCCGTGTGACACCTGCGGCGGTCGCGGCGAGGTGCAGACCGTGCAGCGGTCGCTGCTCGGCCAAATGGTGACGTCGCGGCCGTGTCCTACCTGTCGCGGCGTGGGCTCGGTGATTCCCGACCCGTGCCACCAGTGCATGGGCGACGGCCGGGTGCGAGCGCGCCGCGACATCAGCGTCAAGATTCCGGCCGGCGTCGGCGACGGGATGCGGGTCCGGCTCGCCGCTCAGGGCGAGGTGGGGCCGGGCGGAGGTCCGGCCGGTGATCTATACGTGGAGGTCCACGAACAGGCCCACGACATCTTCGTACGCGAAGGCGACGACCTGCACTGCACGGTGTCGGTGCCGATGGTCGACGCGGCGTTGGGAGTGACCGTCACCGTCGACGCCATCCTCGACGGCATGAGCGAAATCACCATCCCGCCTGGAACCCAACCCGGTTCGGTGATTACCTTGCGCGGTCGCGGCATGCCGCAGCTGCGCTCCACCGCCCGCGGCGACCTGCACGTGCACGTCGACGTGGTGATCCCCACCCGGCTCGATCACCACGACACCGAACTGCTGCGCGAGCTGAAGAACCGGCGCGGCCGCGACGTCGCCGAGGTGCGCTCCACCCACGGCGGTGCGGGCGGCGGGCTGTTCAGCCGGCTGCGCGAGACCTTCACCGGGCGCTAGGCGGTTGTAGGCGCGCGCATGGTTGCGACGCTGTTCTACGTCGACGCACTGCCCGATACCGGCGCACTGGCTGTGGTAGACGGCGACGAGGGCTTCCACGCCGCCACAGTGCGCCGAATACGTCCCGGCGAAGAGCTGGTGCTGGGCGACGGCGCCGGGGGACTGGCCCGCTGCACCGTGGAGGACGCCGGGCGCGACGGTCTGCGCGCGCGAGTGCTCGAGCGGTGGAGCGTCGAGCCGGTACGGCCGGCGGTCACCGTGGTGCAAGCCTTGCCCAAGTCCGAACGCTCCGAGCTCGCCGTCGAGCTGGCCACCGAGGCCGGCGCCGACGCGTTCCTGGCATGGCAGGCCGCGCGCTGCGTCGCCAACTGGACCGGTGCCCGAGTGGACAAGGGACTACGCCGCTGGCGTGCGGTGGCCCGCTCGGCTGCCCGCCAATCCCGGCGGGCCTACATCCCGTCAGTCGAGGGTGTGTTGTCCACCGCCGTGCTGGCCCGGCTGGTCGAGGAGCGGGTGGCTGCTGGGGCTACGGTGCTGGCCCTGCATGAGTCGGCGACCCATCGGTTCGCCGATCTCGCTGTGGCACAAGCGGATTCGCTGCTACTGATCGTCGGCCCCGAGGGCGGCCTGGCACCGGACGAGGTCGCCGCGTTGACCGAGGCGGGCGCGGCCACCGTCCGGCTCGGGCCGACGGTGTTGCGCACCTCTACCGCGGCCGCGGTCGCATTGGGCGCGCTGGGCGTGCTGACATCGCGCTGGGAGCCCCGCGCCGACTGTGAAGGTGACGACGCGACACGCCGTTGAGGCGTCGTCGGGTTCACGCTCGACGCGCGCGGCATCGATGCGAGTGCCCAACGAGACTTTGGCCGCGACGGCTGACCTGGACTCTCCTTGCGGGCGTCGAATCTTTGGGACGCTCTAGGCGACCGGCGGTAGACTGAGAATTCGATACTGACCGTTTGAATCGCCAGAAAGCAGGCATTAGAAGCCACGTGACGCCCCGCGAAACCCGCGATGCTGACGCATCCGCCTCTGCCCAGGTTCGCAGCAGCATCGACGTTCCGCCCGACCTCGTCGTGGGCTTGCTCGGTTCGGCCGACGAAAACTTGCGCGCCCTTGAGCAAGCGCTCAACGCCGATCTGCACGTGCGGGGCAACACCGTCACCTGCTCCGGTGAGCCCGCCGACGTCGCGCTCGCCGAACGAGCCATCTCGGAGTTGATCGCCATCGTGGCCAGCGGTCAGCCGATGACACCGGAGACGGTGCGTCACAGCGTCGCCATGTTGGTGGGCACGGGCAACGAATCACCCGCCGAGGTGCTCACCCTGGACATCTTGTCGCGACGCGGCAAAACCATCCGGCCCAAAACGCTCAACCAGAAGCATTACGTCGACGCGATCGACACAAACACCGTCGTCTTCGGCATCGGCCCGGCTGGTACCGGCAAGACCTACCTCGCCATGGCCAAGGCGGTCAACGCCCTGCAGAGCAAACAGGTCAGCCGCATCATCTTGACCCGGCCCGCGGTGGAAGCCGGTGAGCGCCTTGGTTTTCTGCCCGGCACCCTGAGCGAGAAGATCGACCCGTACCTGCGCCCGTTGTACGACGCGCTGTACGACATGATGGACTCCGAGCTGATCCCAAAGCTGATGTCTGCCGGGGTAATTGAGGTGGCACCGCTGGCGTACATGCGTGGTAGGGCACAACCGTTGTCGACCAATGTGTTGACGCCCAATGGGTTCCGGCCGATCGGTGAACTCCAAGTCGGTGAGTACGTGATCGGCTCCGATGGGTGCCCGACTGAGGTGTTGGGCAGCTACCCGCAAGGCTTCAAAGAGATCTACCGGGTATTCACGCAGGACGGTTCTTCGACGCTGGCTTCCGGTGATCACCTCTGGTCGGTCTATACCCGCGACGACCGCCGCCGCGGGAAGCCGGCGCGCGTCCTGCAAACCAAGGAAATGATCGGCAATCTGCGCGCCGCGCACTACCACCGGTACGAATTGCCGCTATTGAGCGCGCCGGTGAACTTCGAGAAGCGTCCGGTGCCGCTAGACCCCTACGCTCTTGGACTTCTGTTGGGCGATGGCTGCCTCACCTGTTCGACGACCCCGTCGTTTGCAACAGCCGATCCCGAACTCGCCGAGTCGTTGGGTCGTTTCATTCCCGGAATCCAGGTGCGCCGGAAGTCTGAGGTCGACTACATCCTCAACCGCAGGACCGCTCCGGGCGACAAGATCACGACGCCCAATCCCGTCACCAGTGCCCTGCGCGCCTTGGGTTTGGCGGGTACGCGCTCCGACACCAAGTTCATCCCCGACCAGTACCTCTTCAATGAACCCGGGGTGCGGCTGGCGGTCCTGCAAGGTCTCTTGGACTCCGACGGCGGCCCGGTCACTCAAACCGGGCGTACTTGCCGCATCCAGTTCACAACGGTCTCCGACCGGTTGCGAGACGGCATCGTCTTCCTCGTCCAATCCATGGGTGGTGTCGTATATGAGCGCACCAGGCCATCGGCGGGACGCAAGCCGGGACTGGCGCGCGGCCATGCTGTACACCACCGGTCAGATGCGCACATCGTGGACATACGGTTGCCCGCGGGCGTCGTTCCCTTCCGACTGGCCCGCAAAGTCGCAAAGTACGACGCGACGGGCGGCGGCCGGCCGATGCGGTTCATCGATCGAATCGAGCCCGCGGGGACCGAAGAAGCCGTGTGTATCCAGGTTGCGGCCGCTGACTCCTTATACGTCACCGAAGATTGCCTGCTCACCCACAACACCCTCAATGACTCGTTCATCGTTCTCGACGAAGCGCAGAACACCACGCCGGAACAGATGAAGATGTTCTTGACCCGGCTCGGGTTCGGCTCGAAGATCGTGGTCACCGGCGACATCACCCAAGTCGACCTCCCCGGTGGCGCCAGGTCCGGTTTGCGCGCGGCGGTGGACATTCTCGACGACATCGACGACATTCACATTGCCGAACTGACCAGCGCCGATGTCGTGCGCCATCGACTTGTCTCCGAAATCGTCGATGCCTACGCGCGGTACGAGGAGCCAGGCGCGGGGATGAATCGGGCGGCTCGGCGTGCCTCGGCCAGCCGCGGTCGTCGATGATGATGCGGTGAAGTCAGTGCATTACGACCGGAAACCGCGATGAGCATCGAAGTCTCCAACGAATCGGGTATCGACGTCTCCGAGGCCGAACTGGTCAGCGTCGCCCGGTTCGTCATCGACAAAATGGAGGTCAACCCCGGCGCCGAGCTCTCAATGGTGCTACTCGACACCGCCGCGATGGCCGACCTCCACATGAGGTGGATGGATCTGCCCGGCCCGACCGACGTGATGAGCTTCCCGATGGACGAGCTCGAACCCGGCGGTCGTCCCGACGCCCCCGAACCCGGGCCGGCCATGCTGGGTGACATCGTGCTGTGTCCGGAGTTCGCCGCCCAGCAGGCCGCGGCGGCCGGGCACAGCCTCGGACACGAACTGGCGCTGCTGACCGTGCACGGTGTGCTTCATCTGCTCGGGTACGACCACGGCGAGCCGGACGAGGAACGAGAGATGTTCGCGTTGCAGGACCGGCTGCTCGAGGAGTGGGTGGCCGATCAAGTCGAGGCTTACCGGAATGACCGTCAGAATGAGCGGGACCGCCGGTTGTTGGACAAGTCAAGGTATTTCGACCAACCGTGAACAGCGTCGACCAGCTGCTCGGAGCGATCGCACTGATCGGCCTGGGCGGGCTCTTCGCGGCAATCGATGCCGCGGTCAGCACGGTATCGCTGGCTCGGGTTCACGAACTGGTGCGCGAGGAGCGGCCCGGCGCCGTTTCGCTGCTCAAGGTGATGACCGACCGGCCCCGCTACATCAACTTGGTGGTGTTAGTGCGCATCGTCTGCGAAGTCACCGCGACGGCACTGATGGTCGCCTTCTTCATGCACAACCTGGGCGCGAACCGGGGCTTGATCATCGCCGCTGCCACCATGGTGATCATCAGCTTCGTGGTGATCGGGGTCGGCCCCCGCACGCTTGGCCGCCAGCACGCGTATTCCATCGCGCTCACGGCTGCGCTTCCGCTGCAAGCGATTTCCTGGTTGCTGATGCCGATCAGCCGGTTGCTGGTGGTCTTGGGCAATGCGCTCACCCCTGGCCGCGGCTTGCGCAACGGTCCGTTCGCATCGGAAATCGAGTTGCGTGAGGTCGTCGACCTGGCTCAGCAGCGGGGTGTGGTCGCCGCCGACGAGCGGCGAATGATCGAGTCCGTCTTCGAACTCGGTGACACCCCCGCGCGGGAGGTAATGGTGCCGCGCACCGAGATGATCTGGATCGAAGACGACAAGTCTGCCGCTCAAGCGGTGAATCTCGCGGTGAGAAGCGGACATTCGCGCATCCCGGTGATCGGTGAGAACGTCGATGACATCATCGGCGTGGTGTACCTGAAAGACCTCGTGCGCCAAGCCCTGTTCACGCCCGGCGGTGGGCGGGGAACTACTGTCGCCCAAATCATGCGCCCGGCGGTGTTCGTGCCGGACTCCAAGCCGTTGGATGCGTTGCTGCGTGAGATGCAGCGCGACCGCAACCACATGGCCCTGCTGGTCGACGAGTACGGCGCCATCGCCGGCCTGGTCAGCATTGAAGACGTGCTCGAAGAGATCGTCGGTGAGATCGCCGACGAATACGACGAAGCGGAAACGGCGCCGGTGGAAGAGCTTGGTGACCATCGCTACCGTGTCTCGGCGCGCCTGCCGATCGAAGACGTGGGTGAGCTGTACGGCATGGAGTTCGACGACGACCTCGACGTCGACACGGTGGGTGGCCTGCTGGCGCTGGAATTGGGCCGAGTCCCGCTGCCCGGCGCCGAGGTGGTGTCGCACGGTCTGCGGCTGCACGCCGAGGGCGGCCGCGACCATCGCGGCCGGATGCGGATCGGCACAGTGCTGCTCAGCCCGGTCGAGCCCGAGGACTCAGCCGGGGTGGACGGCCCTCAGGCGTCCAGGGACAGCGAGCACCGTGGCTGATCAGTGCTGCAACGGTGGCCCACGATGACAGCCGAGACCGAGTTCCGTTCCGGCTTCGTGTGTTTGGTCGGTCGCCCCAACACCGGTAAGTCGACGTTGACCAACGCGATGGTCGGCACCAAGATCGCCATCACGTCGATGCGGCCGCAGACCACCCGACACACCATCCGGGGCATCGTTCACCGCAAGGACTTTCAGATCGTCCTGGTTGACACCCCGGGCCTGCACCGCCCGCGCACCTTGCTCGGCAAGCGGCTCAACGACTTGGTGCGCGACACCTACGCCGAGGTCGACGTCATAGGATTGTGCATCCCGGCCGATGAGGCGATCGGTCCGGGGGACCGGTGGATCGTCGAGCAGATCCGAGCGATCGCCCCCAAGACCACCCTGGTGGCCATCGTCACCAAAATCGACAAGGTGCCCAGGGACAAGGTGGCCGCTCAGCTGGTCGCGGTGAGCGAGCTGGTCGGGCAATCAGCCGAAATCGTGCCGGTGTCCGCGGTTTCCGGCGAGCAGGTCGACGTATTGATCGATGTGCTGGCCGCGGCGTTGCCTGCGGGCCCGGCCTACTACCCCGACGGCGAGCTGACCGACGAGCCCGAAGAGGTCCTGATGGCCGAGCTCATCCGCGAGGCAGCCCTGGAGGGGGTGCGCGACGAACTGCCGCACTCTTTGGCTGTGGTGATCGAGGAAGTCGAGCCGCGCGAGGGGCGAGACGACCTGGTCGACGTGCACGCCGTGCTGTACGTGGAGCGGGACAGCCAAAAGGGGATCGTCATCGGCAAGGGCGGTGCGCGACTACGGGAAGTGGGAAGTGCGGCGCGCACCCAGATCGAGAAACTGCTGGGCACCAAGATTTATTTGGACTTGCGGGTGAAAGTTGCCAAGAACTGGCAGCGCGACCCCAAACAGCTTGGCCGGCTTGGGTTCTAGCAACGAAAAATCGGCGCGGGCCGGCGCTCACGCCGTTTCGGGGTGGGCGGATGTCGACACCTCCAGCAGCCCGTGGTCGCGCACCGCGGCCATCGACAATGTGCGATAACCGAATTCGTCGAACAACACGGTAACGCGTTCGCGGTCGCCGCCGATCACGACGCCCGGCCCCCATTGCCGATGCTGCACCGCGGTGTCCACAGGGATCGCTGGGCCTTCCGCGGTGAGGTCTCCGAGCTCGGCGGCCTGTTCGCAGCAGTCACAGTTTCCGCAGGGCTGCGCCAGATACTCACCGAAATAGGAGAGTAAGAAGATCCTTCGGCAAGAATCGGTCTCGGAGTACCCGCGCATCATCTCGATCCGGCTCTGATCTACCCGTTCGCGCAATTCCACCATGTGAACGGCTTCGGCGACCGCCTCCGCCGCCGGCAGCTTGCCGCTCAGCAATCCCTTGCGGGTGGATCGGATCGCGCCTGACTCGTCGAGCAGGTTGATGCCGTTGGTCAATCTGCGGCCGGGAATATCAAGCTTGGCCCGCAAGTCTTTCGGTTTGGTGGGGCGTTGGGTGTCCAACGCGTTGTACACCGCTTCCAAAAGCTCCTCGTCCGGGCTGCCTGTGGTGAAGAACCGAGCCAGGCCGAGGTCTTCGGGCCGATATAACAACAACGCGCACGCGTCCTCGCCATCGCGGCCCGCCCGCCCGATTTGCTGGTAATAGCTATCCAGCGAATCGGGGATCGAGGCGTGTACGACGAACCGCACATTGGGCTTGTCGATACCCATTCCGAACGCGGAGGTCGCCACCACTACCTCGTAGTCATCGTCGCGGAAACCTTCGTGCACCCGGTCGCGGTCGGCCTTCGCCATGCCGGCGTGGTAGGCCGCCGCGGCAATTCCCTTGTCTCGCAGGCCCTGGGCGTAGAACTCCGCGTCCTTGCGGGTGGCCACATACAGCAGGCCGGGTCCCTGCAGGGTGGGCACTGTGTCGAGCACCGCGGTGCGCTTGTCGTCTTCGTCCAGGTGACGCTCGACCGTCAAGGACAGGTTGGGCCGGTCAAAACCGCCGACCACAATGGACGGATTGTGAAACCCGAGCCGATCCACGATGTCACGGCGCACCACCACCGACGCGGTTGCGGTAAGCGCGACGACCGGGATCGATTCGCCTAGCTGACGGAATACGTCGGCAAGCCGTCGGTAGTCGGGCCGGAAGTCGTGTCCCCACGCGGAGACGCAGTGCGCCTCGTCAACCACCAACAGCGACAGCTCGACCGCACTGAGCCGTTGCACCACTTCGTCATTGGCCAACTGCTCGGGCGATATGAAGATGAACTTTGCGTCGCCCCGATCGATGGCTTCCCAGTTGCGCCGCAACTGGGCAGCGCGCAGGCCGGAGTTGACCGCCACCGCCTTCCCGGCGCCGCAGTCGTCGATGGCCGCTATCTGGTCGTGTTGCAGCGCAATCAGCGGTGAGACGACCAGCGTCACACCATCCATCAGCAGGGTGGGCACCTGGTAGATCGCCGACTTCCCAGACCCCGTCGGCATCACCGCAAGTACGTCGCGCCCATTCAGCACCGCCCGCATCGCCGCGCGCTGATCTTCGGTCAGCTGTTGCCAGCCGAAGTGAGTAAGTGCCACGCCGTCGAGGTCGGCGGTGTCATCAGGCGATCGTTCCACCGCGGTCCATTACCCAGTGGCATGGTCGGCAAACGCGACCGGCCCCCTGGGCCCCTACATCACCTAACAACCGTTAATTTGTCGGTGGCGTGGGCACGTGCGGGATCGGTGCGGCGTTGGCGCCGGTGTTCCACCACACCTCCGGCTGCTTGGCCGGCCATCCGCTGAGTGCCTCGAGCTCGGCTGCCAACGAGATCAGCATGCCTTCGCTGTTTGCCGGTCCCATCAGTTGCACGCCAATTGGCAAACCGTCTGAGGTGAACCCGGCCGGCACGTTGATGGACGGCCAGCCCAGCACGTTCCACGGCCAGGCATAGGGGCACGCGGCGATCATGGTCCGGTCGGTGGCCAGCCCACCCATCCGGTCGAAGGCGCGGGCCAGCGGCGGCGGCTGAGCGGTAGTGGGGGCGAGCACCACGTCGACGATGTTGAAGATCGAGCCCACCCGGCGCTGGTCGGCGGCTTCGTGGCGGCGCGCGCTGCGCAAGATGGCTTGGCCGAGCAGGTGGCCGGTCCGCATGTTCGCCATGGTCCGCGGATCCAGGTTCACGTCGTCGCCGAGTCGCTCCCCCCACTCCCACAGGCCGGCGGTGGACCGGGCAAGGAAATCCCAGGACAGCCGCACGCCATAGTCGGGATTGCCCCGCACCACGGTGTGGCCGAGCAGTTCCAGCTGCTCACCAACCGTGCGAAGCGCGGCCAGGATTTCTGGATGCAGCTTCGTCCGGAACGCGGTGTAGGGAGCGCGGGTGGACAGCGCGATCTTGAGTGGACCGGGCGCGATGCTGACGTAGTCCGAGGCGGTCAGTGGCGGCGGTTTATGTAAGTCGCCTTCGACATTGCCCGACGCCGCGTCCAGCACCAGCGCCGCGTCGGCGACTGTGCGCGCCAACACGCCGTTGACGGTGATGCCGTTGAATGCCTCCGGGAGCGGCCAGGTTGAGATGCGCCCGCGTTGTGGCTTGATGCCGACCAAGTGGGTCCACGCGGCGGGGATGCGCACACTGCCCGCGCCGTCGGAGCCGATGGCGGCAGTCACCAAGCCCGCGGCCACCGCTGCGGCGCTGCCACCGGATGATCCACCCGGCGTGTGCCGCCGCGACCAGGGGTTGAGAGTGTGCCCGAAGGCGGGGCCGCTGGTGAACGGCCATTGGCCCAGCTCGCACGTGTTGGTCTTGCCGACGATCACCGCACCGGCCGCCTTGAGGCGGCGCACCACCTCGGAGTCCTGGGTGGCGGGCGGCACGCGACCCTCGGTGCCGAACGCGGTGGGTACCCCAGCCACGTCGACGTCGTCCTTGACCGCGATCGGAATGCCCAACAGCGGAGCGGTGTCACCGGCGGCCCGTCGACGGTCCGCCTTGGCCGCGTCGGCCAGTGCCGATTCGGTGAGGACCACCCGGAACGCGTTCAGGGTGGACTGGCTGACATCGATCGCATGCAGGGACCGTCTGACCAGCTCAGCGGAGGTAACCTTGCGGGTCGCCAGCTGGTAGAGCAGGTCGGTCAGGGTGGGCAGGCGCTTGCCGCTGGGGCCGTCGACGGCCCCGGATTCGGACTCAAAAGCGCCAATCACGGGGTACGAGACTATCGGCGCGGATGCGCGAGATGTCGCAGCGGGGTGCAAAACTATTGTGATGCGGCTGTATCGAGACCGAGCTGTTGTGCTGCGCCAGCACAAGCTTGGCGAAGCCGACCGGATCGTTACCTTGCTGACGCGCGACCACGGGTTGGTCCGCGCCGTGGCCAAGGGCGTGCGCCGAACTCGCAGCAAATTCGGTGCGCGGCTGGAGCCGTTTGCTCACATCGACGCGCAGCTGCACCCGGGGCGCAATCTGGACATCGTCACCCAAGTCGTCTCGATCGACGCGTTCGCCACCGACATCGTCAGCGACTACGGCAAGTACACCTGCGGCTGTGCGATGTTGGAGACGGCCGAACGGCTCGCCGGTGAGGAACGAGCCCCCGCTCCGGCGCTGCACCGGCTCACAGTCGGTGCGCTGCGGGCGGTGGCCGACGGGCACCGACCTCGTGACCTCTTGTTGGATGCGTACTTGTTGCGTGCCATGGGTACCGCCGGCTGGGCGCCGGCGTTGACCGAGTGCGCCCGCTGCGCCGACCCCGGTCCGCACCGGGCGTTTCACATCGCCGCCGGAGGCAGTGTGTGCGCGCATTGTCGCCCTGCCGGTTCCACCACACCGCCGCAAGGCGTGCTGGACTTGATGTCGGCACTGCACGACGGTGACTGGGCAGCCGCCGAGCAGTCACCGCAATCCCATCGCGGCTATGTCAGCGGATTGGTGGCCGCACACCTGCAGTGGCATCTGGAACGCCAACTCAAAACGCTGCCCCTCGTCGAGCGGTCTTATCAGGGTGATCGCACGGTCGCCGAACGTCGTGCCGCACGGATCGGGCAGGATAGCGAGTGTGGCTAGGAGAGCCGAGCGAAAGCTGAAGTCCACCGACTTCCCGCAGCTGCCCCCGGCGCCCGACGACTATCCCACCTTCCCCGATAAGTCGACGTGGCCGGTCGTCTTCCCGGAGTTGCCGCCCGCTCCCGACGGCGGGCCGCGTCGACCGCCGCAGCACACATCCAAGGCCGCGCCACCGCGGATCCCGCTTGACCGGCTGCCCAATCACGTCGCGATCGTCATGGACGGCAATGGCCGCTGGGCCACGCAACAAGGCTTGCGGCGCACCGAAGGCCACAAGATGGGCGAAGCGGTGGTCATCGACATCGCGTGCGGCGCAGTAGAACTCGGCATCAAGTGGCTCAGCCTCTATGCCTTCTCCACCGAGAACTGGAAACGATCGGCCGAAGAGGTCCGGTTCCTCATGGGTTTCAACCGCGACGTGGTGCGCCGCCGCCGCGACATTCTCAACGAGATGGGTGTCCGGATCCGGTGGGTGGGTTCGCGGCCGCGGTTGTGGCGCAGCGTGATCAACGAACTGGCGGTCGCCGAGCAGATGACCAAGAACAACGACGTCATCACCATCAACTACTGCGTCAACTACGGCGGGCGCACCGAAATCGCCGAAGCAGCAAGGGAAATTGCGCGGGAGGCCGCCGCAGGGAGGCTGAACCCCGACCGCATCACCGAGACGACGATTGCCCGCCACATGCAGCGCCCTGACATCCCCGACGTCGATCTGTTCTTACGGACGTCGGGGGAGCAGCGTGCCAGCAATTTCATGTTGTGGCAGTCGGCTTACGCGGAGTACATATTTCAGGACAAGTTGTGGCCCGACTACGACCGCCGCGACTTGTGGGCAGCCTGCGAGGAATACGCCTCGCGTAATCGACGGTTCGGGAGTGCGTAGTGCCATCGCTACAGGAGCGTCTGGCGGCGATATTGAGCGACGTGATGCGCGTCGAGGAAGAACCCGACGGGGGGTTGACCGTCCGTCACGATGGCACTTTTGCGTCGCTGCGGGTGGTGACCATCGTCGAGGACCTCGATCTGGTGTCTCTGACTCAGATATTGGCCTGGGATCTGCCGCTGACCGAACAGGTCAGCGAGCAACTGGCCAAGCAAGCCCGCGAGGCCAACTTCGGCTCGGTGACCACGGTGGAGAAACCCGCGCCCCGCGCCAAGGGCACCACCAAGACGGCGACCAGAACGGCCGCCAAGACCGCAGATGTGATGTTGCGCTACAACTTTCCGGGCGCCGGCCTGACCGACGATGCACTGCGCACGCTGATCCTGCTGGTGCTGGACTCAGGCACCCGGATACGAAACCTGCTCGTCACTTAGCTGCGGCAGTCGGAGCACAACCCGAAGATCTCGATGGTGTGGCTGACGTCGGAGAAGCCGTGTTTGGTCGCCACTTCCGCGGCCCATCCCTCCACCTCACGGTCGGCCACCTCAATCGTGAAGCCGCAGTTACGGCACACCAGGTGGTGGTGATGATGCTCGGAACAGCGGCGATATACCGATTCCCCGGTGTCGGTTCGCAGCGTGTCCACCGTGCCCGCCGCCGCCATCGACTGCAGCGTTCGGTACACGGTGGTCAGTCCGATGTTCTCGCCTCGCTGGCGTAGTTCGTCATGCAATTCCTGAGCCGACCGGAACTCATCGAGCGTTTCGAGCAGTGTTGAGATGGCCGCGCGCTGGCGCGTGGAACGCACGCTCGCCGAACTAGAGGAGGTCATACGCGGTCCTCGCCGGCGTGGGCCACCGCGTCGACGACGATGTGCGCCAGGTGATGGTCAGCCAGCCGGTACAACACTTCGCGACCCGACCGCTCCCCGGCGACCACGCCCGCGGCTTTGAGGATCTTCAGATGCTGACTGACCAACGGCTGCGGCACGTTCAGCGCGTCGACCAGTTCATGCACGCAGCGCTGCGACTCGCGTAGTTGCAGGACAATCGCGATGCGAACGGGGGCGGCCAGCGCGCGCAGCAGCTCGCCGGCGGCGTCGAGAATCTCGCGCGGGGGCGGGGTGGGAAAAGCGGTGAAGGCAGCTGCGTCGTGCTCGTGACGGGCCGGCTCGGCGAAAGCGGCGTCATGCGGCATGCTCGGTTCCGATGTCGGCCTGAGCGCAGGCGTCGCAGGAGACGTCACCATATGGGAGTCATCACCTCGAGAATTCCAGAGTGGGGAAAGCGGCCCGCGGCCGACTTCCACTGTCACATGCATATTGATGCATGTCAAAGACCCCTGGCATTGATCGCTACCATGACTGATGTTTTGCAGGCGGTGGTCGCTGCTGCCCGCCTCCGCTCGATTCCGTGAAAGGGAGTGGACTACCCCGTGGCGTCCGTCATCGACTCAGTCGTCAACCTGGCCAAACGGCGCGGCTTCGTCTTCCCTTCGGGTGAGATCTATGGAGGCACCAAGTCGGCGTGGGACTACGGCCCGCTGGGGGTGGAACTCAAGGAGAACATCAAGCGGCAGTGGTGGCGATCGGTCGTCACCGGCCGCGACGACGTCGTGGGACTCGACTCGTCGATCATCCTGCCGCGTGACGTCTGGGTAGCCTCGGGCCACGTCGAGGTCTTCCACGACCCACTGGTCGAGTCGCTGATCACCCATAAGCGCTACCGGGCCGACCACCTCATCGAGGCATATGAGGCCAAGCACGGACACCCGCCACCCAACGGCCTGGCGGACATCCGTGACCCGGAGACCGGTGAACCCGGTCAGTGGACTGAGCCGCGTGAATTCAACATGATGCTCAAGACCTACCTCGGGCCCATTGAAACCGAGGAGGGGCTGCACTATTTACGGCCGGAAACCGCACAGGGCATTTTCGTCAATTTCGCCAACGTGGTGACCACTGCCCGCAAGAAGCCGCCGTTCGGCATCGGACAGATTGGCAAAAGTTTCCGCAACGAAATCACGCCGGGCAACTTCATCTTCCGAACCCGCGAGTTCGAGCAGATGGAAATGGAGTTCTTCGTCGAGCCGTCGACGGCGCCGCAGTGGCACCAGTACTGGATCGACACCCGCGAGCAGTGGTACATCGACTTGGGCATCAACCCGGACAACTTGCGCCTTTACGAACACCCCAAAGACAAGCTCTCGCATTACTCCGACCGCACTGTCGACATCGAGTACAAATTCGGCTTCGCCGGCAACCCTTGGGGTGAGCTGGAAGGCGTCGCCAACCGCACGGATTTCGACTTGTCAACGCACGCAAAACATTCCGGCACCGACCTGTCGTACTACGATCAGGTCAACGACACCCGGTATACGCCCTACGTCATCGAACCGGCGGCCGGCCTCACCCGCTCCTTCATGGCCTTTTTGATCGACGCCTACACCGAGGACGAGGCCCCGAATGCCAAGGGCGGCATGGACAAGCGCACCGTCCTCCGCCTGGATCCGCGGCTGGCGCCAGTCAAGGCGGCGGTGTTGCCGCTGTCGCGGCACGCAGACCTGAGCCCCAAGGCCCGCGACTTGGCCGCCGAATTACGCCAGAACTGGAACATCGATTTCGACGACGCCGGCGCGATCGGCCGCCGCTACCGGCGCCAGGATGAAATCGGTACGCCCTATTGCGTGACAGTCGACTTCGATTCACTCGAGGACAACGCGGTCACGGTGCGTGAGCGCGATGCGATGACTCAAGAACGAGTGGCCATCGACAACGTCGCCGACTATTTGGCGGTTCGCCTGAAAGGCTGCTGACGCTTTCACTGCCGCTGCTCGCATGACAGCGCGCTGTTGACAACTCGGGGGTTTCGCATATCGGCAAATGTGCGTTCCGGGAATCGGGAGCCCGAGTCTATTGATGTCGGGTAACGGACTCCCGAAATCGTTGCAGAACGCATTCAAGAGCACGGCCCAAGACGCCCCCTGACCACCCATGACCGGCGAACCGGCGAGCGGGGCGGCACTCTCGAATGGGTACGGCTGTCCAATTTCGGCGGATCCCCGCGGCGTCAAAGGGGTCGTATTCTCCGGCACGCGTCGAATTGGTCGAGGTGATTTCGCGAAAGCCGACACCTCGAAGTGTGATCTAGCTTACGATCCGCCCGTGGGCTTGTGTGAGTTCGTGGTCCCAGAGGACGAGTGGTTGTCGGAACCGTGGAAGCGGGGGGTGTGATGATTCCAGAGTTCTCCTTTTTGCCGCCGGAGATCAATTCGCTACGGATCTTCTCCGGTGCTGGTGCGGCGCCGTTGATGATCGCGGCGCAGGCTTGGGAAGGCCTAGCCGCTGACCTGCAGGCGTCGGCGGCCTCATTTGACTCGGTGATCACCGGGTTGGCCGGTGGGGCGTGGACGGGCCCTGCTTCCATGTCGATGGCTGCTGCTGCCACCCCCTATGTCGGGTGGTTGAGCGCGGCGGCTGGTCAGGCGGAACTGGCGGCCAGTCAGGCTCGGGCGGCGGCCTCCGCGTTCGAGACGGCGCTGGCCGGCACTGTGCATCCGGCCGCGGTGGCCGCCAACCGCGCGTTGCTGATGGCGCTGATCGCGACGAACTTCCTGGGCCAGAACACTCCGGCGATCGCGGCCACCGAGTTCGACTATGTCGAAATGTGGGCTCAAGACGTCGCGGCGATGTTCGGCTACCAGGGCGGGGCCACGGCCGTGGCCGCCTCCCTGGTTCCGTTCAGCACGCCGCCACTGAGCTTGGCGGGATTGGCGTCGGGAGTGAATGCCGGACTCGCCGGGTTGGCGACGACGGCGACGGCGGCCGTGAGTCCACTGATCCAAGGCGTAACGGCGGGCGCTCCGGCGCTGGTGGCCGGCGTGCAGTCGGTCGCCTCGGCGGTTCCGGTGCAGTCGCTCATGTCGGTGGCGCAACTCGGCGCGATGCCGGCGAGCATGTTGATCTCGCCGATGATGTCGTTGGCCCAGACTGCCAACGCAGGTACCGCCGGCTTGGCCAGCGCGGGCATGGCGGCGGCCGCGGACGTTCCGAAGCTGGTGGGCGACACCGCTCCCGCTGCTGCCGGCCTGCGGGGGCTGGGCGGCGCCGGGATGGGCGCTGGGATGGCAGCGGACCTGGGCAAGGCCCACCTGGTGGGTGCGATGTCGGTGCCGCCGACCTGGCAGGGCTCGACGCCGAAGGCGATGCTGACCTCGGCCATGTCGGGTTTGGGCGCCGCGCCAGAGGCTGCGGCCATGCCTCCCGCCGGTGCTGGCGGAATGCCGATGATGCCGATGCCGATGGGTATGGGCGGCGCCGGTGGCGGTATGCCCGGCGGGATGATGGGCCGCGGCGGCGGTGGTGCCCACGTGGTGCAGAACCGGCCGAGCGTGGTGCCGCGCATCGGGGTGGGATAAAGCGGGGGGTGATTGGCCGGGATCTTCGGGTTGGCCGTGGTTCGCCGATGTGGCGTGTCACGTATCGGGGTTGAGTTTTTCGGTAGGAAAGGAAAAGGAAAATGGCTTCTCGGTTTATGACCGATCCGCACGCGATGCGCGCGATGGCGGGTCGTTTCGAGACGCACGCGCAGACCGTTGAGGATGAGGCGCGTCGGATGTGGGCGTCGTCGCAGAACATTTCGGGTGCTGGCTGGAGTGGTCAGGCCTCGGCGACGTCGTTGGACACGATGGGGCAGATGAATCAGGCGTTTCGCAACATCGTGAACATGCTGCACGGGGTGCGCGACGGATTGGTCCGGGATGCGAACAACTATGAGCAGCAAGAGCAGGCCTCTCAGCAGATCTTGAGCAGCTAGAAGGGACAGCAGCGATGACGATCAATTACCAGTTCGGTGATGTCGATGCCCATGGCGCGTTGATTCGCGCGCAGGCGGCCAATCTGGAGGCCGAGCACCAGGCCATCGTTCGTGATGTGCTGGCTGCCGGTGATTTCTGGGGTGGCGCCGGTTCGGTGGCGTGCCGGGAGTTCATCACCCAGTTGGGTCGTAACTTCCAGGTGATCTACGAGCAGGCCAACTCCCACGGCCAGAAGGTTCAGTCCGCCGGCAGCAACATGGCGCAGACCGACTCTGCTGTGGGTTCGAGCTGGGCATAGCCCACTTCGCCACGGGCGCGGGTATCACCGGGGGGTCGTGATATCCGCGCCTTTGGCATGTCGATTCAGCAATTACACTGGAGTCAGTAAGTACGGCGACTCGGTGCGCTGAAACCTCACCAGGCGAACATTCCGTGAAAGCGCAGTGTCACGGTATGGCTTGCTCTAGCGTGGGTATTCGCGTGTATCGGGTTGCGGACATGAGTCGTTGTCGGAGCCGTTTGAGCGGCTGGTTGGTTTGGGGTTTGGATGATTCCAGAGTTTTCGTGGTTGCCGCCGGAGATCAACTCGCTCCGTATCTTCTCGGGCGCCGGCGCTGGGCCGTTGATGATTGCCGCGCAGGCCTGGGAGGGCCTAGCAGCTGACCTGCGCGCGTCAGCCTCGTCATTTGACTCGGTGGTCACTGGATTGACCGGGGGCCCGTGGACGGGTCCGGCGTCGGTCTCGATGGCGGCCGCTGCCACCCCGTATGTCGGGTGGTTGAGCGCGGCGGCCGGTCAGGCCGAGTTGGCGGCCAGCCAGGCGCGGACGGCGGCGATGGCGTTCGAGACTGCACTGGCGGGCACGGTGCATCCCGCTGCAGTGGCCGCCAACCGCGCCTTGCTGATGGCGCTGGTCGCGACGAATTTCCTGGGGCAGAACACCCCGGCGATCGCTGCTACCGAGTTCGACTATGTCGAGATGTGGGCCCAGGATGTCGCGGCAATGCTCGGCTATCACGGCGGGGCGACATCCGTGGCGGCGGCGCTCACTCCCTTCAGTGCGCCCCCGGTCAACTTGGCGGGACTGGCTTCGTCGATCGGCACTTCGGTCACCGGGCTCGCCTCCACCGCAACGAGTGCCGTCAGCCCGGTGATTCAAGGTGTCTCATCGGCGGCTGGCCCATTGGTGGCGGGTGTGCAGTCCGTAGCTTCAGCGGTGCCGGTGGAGTCGGTGATGTCGGTGGCGCAGCTTGGCGCGATGCCGGCGAGCATGTTGATCTCGCCGATGATGTCGTTGGCCCAGACGGCCAATGCGGGCACCGCTGGCCTGGCCGGCGCAACGATGGCCGCTGATGTGCCGAAGTTCGTCGGTGACACCGCGCCGGCCGCCGCGGGATTGCACGGCTTGGGCGGCGGCGGCGGAATCGGAACGGGCATGTCCGCCGGACTGGGCCAAGCCCGCTTGGTGGGCGCGATGTCGGTACCGCCGACCTGGGAGGGATCAGTGCCCAAAGGCATGGCCACCTCCGCCATGTCCGGGCTCGGTGCGGTGCCCAATGCCGCCGAAATGGCGCAAGCCGCCGGTGCCGGGGGCACCGGCGGTATGCCGATGATGCCGATGCCCATGGGGGCTGGGGGCGCAGGCAGCGGTATGCCCGGAGGCATGATGGGCCGCGGCGGCGGCGGCGCGCACGTCGTGCAGAACCGGCCTAGCGTGGTTCCCCGCACGGGCATCGGATAGCTTCTCGCGATACCGTACGCGTTTTGCGCCAATAGGATTGTGCGCGAACGCATTTCGTTGCGACGCGCGGCCCCCGCAATTGCCGCGGGTCGGCTGCGCTGCGCCACCGCGCGCCGCGTGTCACTACCGACGCAGCGCCTGAGATCGCCTGTCCGGCATACCCTTCCGGCACTCGAGCAGCCCTCGGTCGAACGGGCTCGCAGCTGCACAGGACGGCCCCGAGGCGGAGCATCAGCTCCGCGCAACGACGGGTTAAGCCAACTTTTTGGGCGTGTGTGTACTAGAACCAGAGAAATTGGGGAATCACGGACATTGTGCCGCGTGTTGGCATACGATTTGGTGTGCTCGGTGGTTTGTCATGGCCGCTGAGCCGTGGTGTGTGAGATCGGCACTGGAAGGGGAAAAGGTGCTGTTGCCTCTAGGTCCGCCCTTGCCGCCCGACGCCGTAGTGGCGAAGCGGGCTGAATCAGGCATGCTCGGCGGGTTGTCTGTTCCGCTCAGCTGGGGCGTGGCTGTTCCGCCCGATGACTATGACCACTGGGCCAAGGAGTCCGAAGAGGCTTCCGACGCCAGCATGCCCGCGGCCGAAGCGCTCGGTCCCGAAGGTGCCGACGGCACGGGCGAGTGGAACGAATGGGCCGAATGGAACGAGTGGGAAGCCGAGAACGCTGAACCTCGCTTTGAGATGCCACGCTCGAGCAGCGTGATACCGCATTCTCCGGCGGCCGGTTGAGAGAGAGGGGGGAAGACTGTCGTTGTTTTACGGGTGATCGACGACTTCGGCACCCCCGCGGCCGGCGATTACAACAGTCAATGTGTATGAGGAATCCGGGTAATTCAGTCCAGTAGGTCCACTTAACAAGGAGAACAGACAACATGGCAACACGTTTCATGACGGACCCGCACGCTATGCGGGCCATGGCGGGTCGTTTCGAGACCCACGCGCAGACGGTGGAAGACGAGGCCCGCCGGATGTGGGCGTCCTCGCAGAACATCACCGGTGCTGGCTGGAGTGGTCAGGCCTCGGCGACGTCGTTGGACACCATGGGTCAGATGAATCAGGCCTTCCGCAACATCGTGAACATGCTGCACGGGGTGCGCGACGGACTGGTCCGCGACGCCAACAACTACGAGCAGCAAGAGCAGGCCTCGCAGCAGATCCTGAGCAGCTAACGCCGCCGCGGCGAAAGCCGCTGCAACCCATCAAACTTCACAAGCTAAGGAGAAAAAGTTCAATGACCATCAACTACCAGTTCGGCGATGTGGACGCCCACGGCGCTCTCATTCGCGCGCAGGCCGCCAATCTGGAGGCCGAGCACCAGGCCATCGTTCGCGATGTGCTGGCTGCCGGTGATTTCTGGGGTGGCGCCGGTTCGGTGGCGTGCCAGGAGTTCATCACCCAGTTGGGTCGTAACTTCCAGGTGATCTACGAGCAGGCCAACTCCCACGGCCAGAAGGTTCAGTCCGCCGGCAGCAACATGGCGCAGACTGACAGCGCCGTCGGCTCCAGCTGGGCCTGAGAAGTTCCGTCAGCGGCGGGCGCACCCTTGGGGTGCGTCCGCCGCTGCTTTTGTCGTTCTAGAACCTGCCCCCGCCGCCCATCCAGCCGCCGCCGGACGAGTCGCCGGAAGAATTCGATGAACCGCCGAACGAGGTGGGGCTCCACCCACCGAAACCGCCACGCAGGCCGCCGCTGAGCAGGTCGCCGATGATGATGCCGCCGATCATCGCTCCCAGATCACTGCCGCCGCCGCGGCTGGTGTAGGCACTATGGGCCGACTGCACGTCGGCGTTCGCCAGTGACTGCGCATGAGCGGCCAGGGTGGACGCCGCGTTGGCGTAACCGATCGCCTCATTGATATTCGTCGCCCTTCTGTCTTGGGCCGCGTCGAGGTTGCGTTTGGCCTCCGCGAGCCGGGTTCGGGCTTCCGATCCCACGCTGCCGCGCCGGGTGTCGATGTAATCGGACACCGTGCGCACCCGCGACTGCGCAGTGAACAAAGCCTGCTCGAAGGAGCGGTTGAGCCGGTCGGCATCCGCCCGTTCTTGTGCCACGGCGGCCAGTAGCCGATTGAGTTCAGCGTCGGCCTTACTCAACTGTGCGAATGAGCCCAGCGGGTCAGCGGAGCCTCGGGCGCGATCCACAGCCCGGACCGCCGCATCGCGCGCCGCAGTCAATTCGTCGACGTGCGGTGACTTGTTCGTGCCCGCCTGCTGCAGCTGTTGATTCGCGTGCTCGATAGCGGACTGGATGTCAGCAGTGACCGACGGCAGCTCCGCAACGGCGTGCCTGATGTCACCCGCGGCGTTGTCCACCGCGTCGAGCAGGGCGCGGGCCTGGCCCAGCGCCGATTCGGCAGCCCGCACCCCATCCACCAAACGGCTCTGCTGTCCACTCACCGCCCGGCCGGCCAGTTCCCTGGCTGCGGTGATGTTGCGGTCGGCGAATTGCAGCCGCTCCTTGGCGGCGCCGATATTGCCGGAGATGGAAGCGATTGTGGCCGAACCGAATTCTCTATGAAGGTCGGACATGCGCTGTTCGGTCGGCGATATGCGGGTCGTGAGCTCGATGTACTGCTGGGTCAGCAGATCCAGCCGAGACTCGGCATTGATCACCAGGTCGCGCAGCTGCTCGAACGCTTGGGCCTGCGATTCCAGTTCACGATCGGCCTGAGCCGCCGACACGATCACCCGGGTGAGCAGATCACGGCGCTGAGCGGGCGTTTCTGGAACCCTGTCGTCGAGTTGCTGGCGCACGCTGAAGGCCTGCGCGAGAGCGGCTTTGGCCTTGTCGACCGCCTGCCGGAACGGCGCGGTGCGCTCCGCGCCGAACTCGTCGATCGCCACCTCGAGCTCGTTGGAGCTGGTGCGCACGGCGTTGTCGACCTCGACCACCATCGACCGGGACAGTTCGTCGAGCGCGTCGAGAGGCACGGCGGCCAGTGCCCGCGGGTCGGTCGGGTCGACGCGTCGGGCCGCGGCCACTGCATCGGCGTGCCGGCGCCGAGCGCGGTAACGCATGACGACCAGCAGCACCACGACAGCGAAGACGACGGCACCCAGCGCGAGCAACACCACCATCCGACCCGTTGAGCTGGGGGGTTCGTCGAGTCCGTTGGCCGCGGCGACGGCGGCACCGCTCCAGTCGTTGTTGCGCAGTGCGGGCTCTATTCGATTGCGCCGCAGGTCGTCTACCCGACGTTCGTTGGCGCTTTGCACGCTGGATCCCACCAGGAAGGCGTACGCCCGTCCGGTGGTCGACACGGCCAGCAGCGCGTCGTAGGTACTGAGCTCGCTGGCCTGGATGGTGCGTTGCGCCCAGTTCTGCGCGCTCTCACCGGAGAAGTTGTCGACGTATACGACCCACAGCCGCACATGCCGATCGGCGTAGAGCTTGTCGACGGCCGAGACGACGGCGGCGCGCCCCGAATCGCTGAGCACACCCACGTTGTCGGTGAGGTAGCCGGGCAGTCGGAACGGAGGCTGCGCGCCGGCCGACGGCGCAAACAGCAGCCCACCGGCCAAGCTCATGGTGACGAACGTCAGGAACGCGCCGAGCAGGCGAGCAATGCGCATACGTCAATTTACTGCGGCCCGCCAATGCGCTGGGAGCTTGACGTTCGATGCGTCGCGCGACCGCGGGGCACGGTCAACCCGGAGGCCGTGGTGGTAGCCATCGACGTCCGGGCAACCGCGCCCCGCGGCGCCCTCCCCCCGGGGATCTGGGTTAGGTGCGGCCGCCGCCGCCGGCGCCCAGGTTGCTCTGCACGTCGCCCTTCATGGCCACCAGCTGGGAATTCCAATAACCCCAGCTGTGCACGCCGTTGCTATCCAGGTTGAAAGTGGCGTTGTGGCCACCGGCAGCGGTGTAGGCATTTCTGAAGTCGTTGTTGCTTTGTAGTACGACCTGCTCGATCACCGTGCCGGGGATACTGCCTTGCCCCAGCTCTGAGGGAGTGCCGTTGCCGCTATAGATCCAGAGGCGAGTACCGTTGCCCGCCAGTCTGCCCGCCTGAACCGTAGGGTCGTGGCGCTGCCAGCCCGGGCCGCCAGCCGGTCCCCACATGTCTTCCGGATTGAAACCGCCCTCGTCGTTCATCGCGAACCTGATCAGGGTGGGTCCGTTGCCGCTAGAGGGAGTCAGGTACGCCGAAAGGGAGGCGGCATAGGAGAACAGCTGCGGGTGGTAGGCCGCCAGGATCAGCGACGACAGCCCCGACATCGAGACTCCCACCACCGCATTGCGTGTCGTCCGGACACCTTTACCCGCCAGGTAGGAGGGCAGCTCGCTGGTGATGAAGGTTTCCCACTTGTAGGTGGCGCCGTTGGCTGACCCATACCAGTCGGAATAGAAGCTGGAGCGCCCGCCCACTGGCATGACCACTGAAATGCCGGAACCGCGGTATTCGTCGAAAGCCGGTGTCTCGATATCCCAGCCATTGCGGTCGTCGCGGGCCCGCAAGCCGTCGAGTAGGTAGACCGCCGGCGCGCCGTCATTTTGGAACTCCACGGTGATGTTGCGGCCCATCCCGGCCGACGGAACCTGCAGGAACTCAGGCGAAGCCGCCCGTGCGGTCGGTTCGGTTCCCGTTACACCGACTAGTCCTGGCAGCGCGGCGGCTGCGACCGCAGCTGTCATCAGGCGATGCAGCCACCGCCGTTTGTGCACGTTCATTTCCGCTCCTTGTTTTCGCGAGTGTGGTCTTGCCCTAGGTATTAGGGGTGCGCGGGCCACCGGCCCGTCTTCGATGCAGCGCTTACCAGACCCGATCGGGCGTAAGCGTTGGGCGCTCAGAAAGCTGGCGCATACGTGATGCCGACTGGTCAGGCCGGCGCGCGAAAGCCGACCGCGGTCAGACTTCGCCGAGGCTCTTCGCCGCTATTGGTCGAACCAAGAGTGCTGTCCATCCGTCTTGCACATTGTTTGCCACCCTGGATCCGACCCAGTGATCCTCTTGGTACCCGTCACGGAACGGTCTCAACCAATCTCGCGAGCCCGATGGGCAGGCCTGCCTGCAGGCGATTTTCGGCACCGCCCTGGCAGACTGTGGGTCGGTGATCACGAATCAGCGAGACCCGTACGACGACTTCGATCGTCAACGGCGGGTGCCCGAAGCGCCGAAGACCGCAGGTCTTCCAGGTACCGAAGGGCAGCACCGGACCGACTTCGCCCGCGACCGGGCGCGGGTCCTGCATAGCGCGGCGCTGCGCCGGTTGGCCGACAAGACACAGGTCGTCGGTCCTCGAGAAGGTGACACGCCCCGCACCCGGCTCACCCACTCGCTCGAAGTCGCCCAGATCGGACGTGGCATGGCGATGGGGCTGGGCTGCGACCTCGATTTGGTCGAGTTGGCCGGCCTGGCGCACGACATCGGCCACCCACCGTACGGGCACAACGGTGAGCGGGCGCTTGACGAGGTCGCCGCCGCTTACGGTGGCTTTGAGGGCAATGCGCAGAATTTCCGGATACTCACCAGCCTTGAGCCCAAAGTGCTTGACCCGCAGGGAAATAGCGCCGGCCTGAATCTGACCCGGGCAGCCTTGGATGCGGTGACGAAGTATCCCTGGACGCGTGCCGAGGGGCACCGCAAGTTCGGCTTCTACGACGAAGATCGCGACGCGGCGGACTGGGCCAGACAGGGGGCGCCGCTGCACCGAACGTGCTTGGAAGCCCAAGTCATGGACTGGGCGGATGACGTCGCGTATTCGGTGCACGACGTCGAGGACGGTGTCGTCTCCGAACGCATCGACCTGCGCGTGCTCGCAGACGAGGAGGACGCGGCCGCACTGGCCAAGCTAGGGGAGCGCGAATTCCCCCGGGTCAGTGCCGACGACCTGATGGTGGCCGCCCGCCGGTTGTCGGGTCTGCCGGTGGTAGCCGCGGTCGGCAAGTACGACGCCACGTTGGCCGCGTCGGTGGCCCTGAAACGGTTGACCAGTGAACTGGTCGGCCGGTTCGCGACGGCCGCGATAGCCACCACCCGCGCCGCGGCCGGCCCCGGGCCGTTGGTGCGCTACCAAGCTGACCTGCACGTGCCCGATCTGGTTCGTGCCGAGGTTGCCGTGCTGAAAATCCTGGCGCTGCAGTTCATCATGTCCGATCCGCGGCACTTGCAACGACAGGCCAGGCAGCGCGAACGCATTCACCGGGTGGCGCAGTGGCTTTATGCCGGAGCGCCGCGGACGTTGGATCCGGCTTTCGCCGCGGCATTCATCAACGCCGCCGACGATGCCGTCCGCTGGCGTGCCGTCGTCGACCAGATCGCCTCCTACACCGAAAGCCGGCTGGAGCGAATCGACGACGGCCAAGCGCACTGAACCTGGTGCCACTGGCTTATCAGCCACGCCGTTAGGCTGCCGCGCATGGTCAACCGCACCGCCTTTGCCGCTATCTCGTTGGCGATCACCGCCGTGGCTGGAAGTGCCTGCAGCCCCGGCCAGAATCCCAGCAGTCAGCCTCCGGTCCAGAGCGGTCCTTCGTCAGCGGCGAGCGTCAGCCCACCGTCGGCTGGCTATTCGCTTGTCGCGCAACTGAAGACACCGGACGGACGCCCAGTGGCCACGGCGACATTCGACTTCACCAACGGCTACGTCACGGTGACGGTCAAGACGGATGTGACGGGAATCCTGGCGCCCGGCTTGCACGACATGCACATCCACCAGATCGGCAAATGCGAGCCGAATTCGGTCGCCCCTACCGGCGGACCACCCGGAAACTTCCTCTCCGCCGGAGATCACTACCAGGCACCCGGACACACCGGGAAGCCGGCCAGCGGAGACCTCACCATGCGGTCAAGTCCAGAGATGTGGTGTACGACGTCGTCGTGTGATTCTTCGTTGTCGTGGTTAGGCGGTTAGTGCCGCGGGGGTGTCCTCCTGTTCTGTGGGGGTGTCGGTTGAGAGGCGGGATTTGCTGAGGACGTCGAGGCCGCTGTAGCGGCGCGATTCGGCCCATTCGTCGTGTTGTTCGGCCAGGACAGCGCCGACCAGGCGAATCAGGGCGTCGCGGTTGGGGAAGATGCCGACGACGTCGGTGCGACGGCGGATCTCTTTATTAAGGCGCTCTTTTATCCGGCCCTCGGGGGCGGGTCAACCCGTCGGGGTGGGATGTTCATCGATCGAGGCGCTGGAGGTGGTCGGTAAGGGCGTGGGCGACGCGGTCGTGGCGGGCGGCTTCGTCGGTCCAGCCGCGGCACTCGGCGTCGGTTCTGAGGGCCTGGACGTCGGCGAGTTGGTCGGTGAGCGTGTCGCGGAATTCGGGGGCGGTGACGTAGTTGTCGCAGGTTTCGCAGATGTTGGCATAAGGGCACGCGCCCGCGGATTCGTGGCGAGCGCAGTATCCGTGTGCAACGCGGGTTTTCAGCATTTCACTGTGCAGCCAGCCGACCTTGTCGGGCAGGATCGGTTTGCCGACCGGGGTGAGGGTGAACTGGCGGCGCATCTTGCCCATCGCTTCGTCGTAGGCCGCGCGCAGGGTGGGCGAGGCCAGGGTGGCGTAGCGGATCGTCATTTGTGGAGTGACGTGCCCGAGTAAGGACATCAAGGCCTGCAGACTCATCCCGGCGTTGGCGAGTTCGGTGGCCCAGGTGTGGCGCAACTGATGTGGAGTGACCATCAGGACGCCGCCGTCGGGACGGTGCAACCCGGCGGATTCAGCGGCGGTGAGCAGCCCGTTGCGCAGCCGGGTGTAGCCCAGGCGGCGTCCGTGCCGGGTGAACAGAAAGTCGGTGAGCACGCCGGTGCGTGGGTGCGGCAGCGGCCGGTGCGTGCCGCGGAGGGCGACCCACTCGTCGAGCGCGGCGAGGGTCGCGGCGGAGAGCGGGACCATGCGTTCGGTGGCGAGCTTGCCCAGTGGCACCTTCAGCCAGGTTCCGGCCGGTCCGTAGTCGATGATGCTGCCCAGTTCGAGGTCGAGCAGTTCCCCCGCCCGCAGGCCGGCACCACGCAGCACGGTCAGGCCGATGCGGGCGAACGGATCCTGCAGGTGGGCAACGGCGTTCATCACTGCCGCGTCCACATCGGGTGCTAGCGCGCGTGGCAACGGCTGGTCGAGTTTGGGGACGTCGGCGGCGAATACCAACCGCCGTGGTGGGGCCTGCGCCCAGCCCCAGGCGGTGATGTCGTCGAGCAGGTTGCGCAGACTGAGCACTGCCGACTGGGCCACCGCGGCCGAGACGGTGCGCCCGGCGCCCGCGGCGGCGCGCTGACCACGCCAGCCCCGGGTGCGATTCCATTTCAGGTAGCCCTCGATGCAGCTCCGGTCGAGTTCACGCAGGCTGATGACGTCGGGATGGTGAGCGGTGAGGTATTCGGCGAAGGGCAGCAGGTCGTTGATCAGCGACTCGACCGATTTGGGCCGCAGCACCGCCGCGCGCACGCCGATGTAGCGCAGCAACGTCTGACGGATCGGGTCGGGCATCTCCACCTCGGTGAAGCGCTGCTCGAGGCTACGGGCCCACCGCCGGCGTTTCGGCGCGGTGTCGATGACCGCGGTCTCGAACAACAGCTGCCGCAGGCTGGCCAGCCGCCCCCTGTATGCCCGCCGCGACGATGGCGGCACCACGGTACGTGACAGCGCGGCGTCGAAGTCGTCGAGCGCGTCGCCGGTCAGGTCGGCGACCATTCCGCCGTGGTGTGCCAGCACTACCGCCAGACATTCGCCGAGGACCGTCTCGACCCAGGAACTCCTCCAGCCCAACCGAATTCCCGCATTCCGCAACGCGGCGAATCCGCTCGGATCCCGGTCCTCCACTGCGCGGCCCAGCCCGGTCAACTGTTTGACCGCGGCCAGCTCGACGTCCAGCCGTAACCGGCCGGTGCCGATCGTGTGACAGATCAGCGGCCACGCCCCGGTGTCCCGTATCTCGGCGATCCGCTCGGCTGCCGGCAGCGTCATCCAGGCGTGCAGGTCGCGGTGGCGTGCGGTGAAGTCGCGAGCGATCCGAATCCGGTCGCGTACCGCCCGCCCGCTCAAACCCAGGGTGGCGACGTGGTCGAGATAATCCGCCACCACCTCGTCGGCGCCTACGGGTTGGCCGACCAACACCGTGGTCACTGCCGGGCTCCGGCCAACGTCGCACGAGCAGCACCGTATTCGGCGGCGAGCTGCTCGATCGACAAATGCACGTAGCGGGCCGTGGTCTCCGGCGAGACATGCCCCATCAACGCCCGCAACGCCAGCAGATCGATTCCGGCCGCCGACAATTCGGTGCCGTAGGTATGCCGTAAACGGTGCGGGCGGACTCTTGTGGCGCCAGAGGTCTCCCGGTGCCGACGGAACAGGCTGCGCAGCCCGGCCTCGCTGACCGGTGCACCGGTCGTCGGGCCGCGCAGCACTACGAAGCACTGCGGCGTCGCCAACCCCGGCGGCCGCTCCCATCGCAGGTAGGCGGCGAGCTCGGTGAAGAACGCCGCATCGACCGGGACATGACGTTCCTTGCCGCCCTTGCCGATCACCCGAAGCCGGCGCCGGCCCATATCGACGTCGGCGAGCAGCAGGCCACGCGCCTCGGCCGAACGCAGCCCTCCGAGTAGCATCACCAGCACCATCGCCCGGTCCCGGTGCGTTGCCAGTGTCGCCAGGAACGCGTCGACATCGTTGGTGGACAACGATTCCGGAAGACGCTGCGGCTGACGCACCAACCTACCGCCACTGCGTGCACGCCCGGGACCCAGATGACCGAGCAACCCCCGCTGCGACTGGCGCAGCCCCTGTCCCCGCCGCGGCGACGGCACCGGATTGTCGGTGCAGACACCGGTCATCACCAGATACTCGAATAACGCGCGCACTGCCGCGACCCGGCGGTTCACCGTCGAAGCTGCCGGCGGGGTCGACGAGCGGTGACCGCCGGTGGGCTGGTCCGTTCGGCGGACGCCTTGCCAGTCGATCCAGTCGAACACCAACGGCGCATCGACCGCGGCGAGCCCGACCGCTTGCTGGACGAGGAACCGGCTCAAATTGGCGACGTCGAATGCGTAGGCCCGCACCGTGGCCGCGCTGAACCCCCGTCCCGCCAAATGGTTGAGAAACGCGTTCACCGCGTCCTGCCCGTCCCAGTCGCCCTCCAGGACATATCCGCTGTCGCTCTTGAGTACCCGCATCGCCGCTCCGCCTTCCCCCACCGAGATGCAGACAGCATCCATCCGTGCTCAGCGCTTGTGCGTGAACCTCACGCTGCAGCCCGAACCGTGTCCCCGGAGAGCCGGTTAACGGATAGAGGGTTGTTGGACCAGATTTGGCGCCAGATCTGCTTGGGAAATGCGGTGAACGCCAGCAGATCGGACCGGGCGGCTTCGAGGTGATCGGCGACCTTGGGCAGCTTGTCGGACAGGGCGTCGATGATCCGGTCATATTGCGCGGCAACGGAATCAGCGTCAGGTTGGTCGAACACCGAGTGCACCAGGGTGCGCACCCACGGCCAGGAGCTCTTCGGGGTGACGGCCATCAGATTGGTCGTGTAATGGGTGCGACAGCGCTGCCAGGACGCGCCGGGCAAGGTAGCCCCGACAGCCGAGAGCAGGCCAGCATGAGCGTCGCTGGTGACCAGTGCCACCCCGGACAGGCCGCGGGCGGTCAACGACCGCAGAAACGTCAACCAGCCCGCTCCATCCTCGGCGGTGGTGACGTCGACGCCCAGGATCTCGCGGTAGCCCTCGGCGTTGACGCCCACCGCGATCAGCGCGTGCACGTTGACCACGCGGCCGGCCTCGCGCACTTTAAGGACCAGGGCATCGGCGGCCATGAACGTGTACGGGCCGGCATCGAGGGGCCGGGTGCGGAAGGCTTCCACGGCGGTGTCGAGTTCTTTGGCCATCACCGACACCTGAGACTTCGACAGCGACGTAATCCCGAGGGTCTCGACGAGTTTGTCCATCCGTCGCGTCGACACGCCCAATAGATAGCAAGTGGCCACCACCGTGGTCAGTGCCCTCTCGGCGCGTTTGCGGCGTTCCAGCAGCCAGTCCGGGAAGTACGAGCCCTGACGCAGCTTGGGGATCGCCAGATCCAATGTGCCTGCCCGGGTGTCGAACTGGCGCTGCCGATAGCCGTTTCGCTGATTGGACCGCTCGGCGCTGCGCTCCCGGTATCCGGCACCGCACAGAGCATCGGCTTCAGCACCCATCAGGGTATGGATGAACGTGGCCACTAGCTCGCGCAACACATCAGGGTGGGTGGTAGTGAGTCGCTCAGCCAGCAGCGCCGGCAAGTCGATATCGTGGGCAGCGGTCATCGCGTCGATTCCTTTGCTCGAGTGACTTTGGACGGTCTCTCGAAGAATCACGCGATGACCCTCATCTATCCGGCTACGACACGCCGGTACTCAACTCACGGCCCGACTCGTACACCACCTTGGTGGACGCAACCCCGCGCTACCGCAGACCGAAGGGCAAGCAACTCCCGTATTGAACGCGGAAGCAAAGGCTTAAAATCTGAAGTAGTCGTAGGTAAGCGGTTCGGCTTACTGTGACGGAAAAGAGGTGACACCGGTGGGTGGTTTGCAGATTACCCCGCAGAATGTGCGTGCTGGTGCAGATCGAATCGGTGCGGAGAAGGCGACAGTGACAGGGATCGCGATACCAGATGGTACCGCCGCGATGTCGGGGCTACCCGGATTCGCCACCGCCGCGGCCCTAGCAGACGCCCATGACCGCGTGGTCGCGTCATTAATGGTTGTCGGCGGCAGATATGAGCGAATGGCGCAGCTGTGCCGAAATTGCGCCAAACAGTTCGAACTGGCGGATCTAGTGCGACCCGGGGTGATGTCATTGCCCAAGATGCTTGGTGACGGGTTAGGCGGCCTCGGCGATCTCAACCGGGCGGTACCAGGCAGGTGAGTTTCAGATGACGGCGAACCAGCCCGAACCTTAAGGGATGTCGTGGGACGTCCACAAAAGAGCAATGTTCTGAGAGCTAATGCGACGGCCCTCGGTGACTTAGCCAAGCCCTTACGCGATGCTGCGACCAGCCTGCTGCAGTCCGCGTGGCGCGTTCACCAGAACGTGCACGACTTCAAATGGGAAGGCCAAGCCAAGAACGCCGCTGAAGGGCGCGCGGATCGTGAGTACTTCCAGGACCGCGCCGTCGCCGCCGGCTACGAGGACCTGGCCGATGCCTATGAGGACGGCAAGTCGGCGATGCAACCCATGATCGAGCACCTCAAGTCCAAGGTGCAAGGCCTCGAAGCTGATGATTTCGCGGTGTCAGAGGATTGGGTGGTCACCGACACCTACGACTATGCGGCGGCCAGGAAGCTGGCAAAATTGATGGGATTGGATGACTCCGACATCAACACCTTCCAGGCCCAGCGGGCCAAGAGGGCGGCTGACGAGACCGCGAACTTGCAGCAGCTGGCCGACGATTTGGGCACCGCCGACGCCAGCACAGCTAACGCGATAAACGAGGCTAAAGCCGCACTGGGTGCCACCACCGACCCCAACGGACCCCAAATCGTGCTGGTGGACAACGACACGCAACTTGCTCCGACCATTAACGCTGACGCGACACCCCCCGTGTTCGAATCGAGTGGTGACGACTTGGATGCGACAATCCCCAACACTGGTATCAACATCGGCGGTGACGGGGCGCACCACCATCCATATCTAAACGGTGGACCCAATCCCCTGGAATCAAACGTGGGCCCAGATGCTCGCCCAATACCCACGGGTACAGCCGCCGGACCGAACGGGCAGCAGCTTGCGTTTTACAGCACACCGCCGTACCACCTCCCGCCCGGCTCGAATACCCCCAACAACGGGTATGTCACGCCCAACAGTGTCATCGTGGACCTACAAAATCCGTCGACGGTCATCGGACGCGCACCTGTAGCCCAAGCCAGCGGAGCCTACGACAGAAGGTCGAACACCATATTCGTCGTCGGGAACCCGGGAGATGGGCACGGCATAGGCAGGGAGCTGTGGCAGTCCGATCCCATTGACCCCCACAATCCGAACGCCTGGGCAAATAATTGGCACAAAGTCGGCGAAGTTCTGCCGGGCAACCGAGAGAACCAAATCACCGCTCTTCAGGGCGGCGGCTTCATGCTCACTGGCTCGACGGATGATGGTCCAATTTCGGCAGTCGCTGCTGCAACACCAGAAGGGCTCGTTGGGCAAACGCGTGGTATCCCCGTTGTGACTAACCTGCCCGATGGGGGTGTCCCGGGAGTTTACGGACCAACGGTTGTCAGCGATCATTTCGATCCCGCGACGGGCAGAGACACGATCCAATTACGGGTCAGCCAGTACGCGCCGCCGGGCTCGCCTCCGGATGTCTACGACCCTCAGACATTCACCTCGACCTTCACAGTTTCGCAGCCGCCCCCTGTAACGCCCCCACAGCAATAATGCGATAGGAGAGCATGATGTACGTCATGAGGTCGATGCGTGGTCTTGCCAGCGCCGCTCTTCTATTCTCGGCCACCATCGCTCCAGTCGCTGCCGCGCAACCGCCCGGTTTCCCGGACCTCAGCGGCTTCTCAGATGTGACCAGTAGCTTTACGACCCCGGGCGGACATGGAAATCCCGGCGTGAACTTCTCTACTGCAGATGGTGTCAACTGCGGATTCGGCAAGCCTCCACAAGTGACGCCAGACAGTCAGCTCGTCCAGTGCTTCGGTACCTTGCCAGGAGTGCAGAATCTCCCCATTACTAATGGCAACACCCAAGGAGCCTGCGACCTGGGCGGTGCTCAAGTCGCAGGCGGACCAGGAGATGTCTGGCACTACAAGGGAAATTGCCCCGCCCCCAGCGGCAACAAAATTCTCAATCCCGGCCAGAAGGTCTACTACGGCAACATCACCTGCGGCGTGGCACCGGGCGGCGTTACCGCGTGCCAGAGCACTGCTAACGGCGAGCACGGCTTCGTCCTGCAACCGTCTGGCTCGTCGGCGTTCTGACGGGCCGGAACCATGGTTGATCTCTCTGACTTCCACCCATTAATGCAGGAAGCACTGCGGACAGGCAAAATCCCCGACAATGACGAGTTAGCTCGCGCCCTTGGCGATGGACCCGGGAGGGTGACCCGATTTCGTAACCAGCGGGAGAGTGAGTCGCCGGACCCACATGTTAATGCCGAGCCCGATCTGCACGAGCCTAATGAGAAGCGGTTCCGCGAAAAGTATCGCGATATGGTCGCGACTATCATTGCCGACTGGCACGAGGACAACCCCAGCGCTGGCAACAGTCTTCCTGACGATGAGCGTGAACGGATCGAAGATTACTGTCACCGCCAGATTCAGCAAGAATGGCGAATGCACCGGAAGCGGTTAAAAGACGAGCAGGAAAGCTGCGAAGGGTCTGAAATCTGATGACATCGTTTTTGATCAGCCTGGAGCGCCCAGGGACATGCCGTTCCTCAACTTGACCGCGATCTTCGGCCGCGAGACGGCGCGGCAGCGCTTACGCCAAGCGACCCAAGAATCGTTCACGGTTCCTACGTTCAGCGCCCCATTAGATTGCACACCTTGGATTATCGGCGGTCTGTGGCCCGACGAATTGTCACGCCGCAATGCCGAAACCGAGACGCTCGCAAACAGTCTTCGGGAAGACCTGCAACGGATAGCCGCGTCAGCGAACGCTGGCCTGCAGGCCATCGGCCGCACCGGAATGGTCTATTCGGCGCGTCGGAGGGCCGAAGCCAAGGTCATTGACGAAGCCCGCGCGCTGGCGGTGCGCCGCGTCGAATCCACGATGCGTCACTTGCATCGGATGACATACCGCACGCCGAACCACGCCCCGGGAGGTGATGCCGGTTGCCCACCTCTTCGACGCAACAGCCATCCCGATATGGACAGGACGGAAGTGCTACCGGCGGTTCGGGATCATGTTCCGCCAAGTGATATGGACGACACACAGGTCATCCCGGCCCTCAGAGACCAGACATGGCCGACGCCGGTGATCAGCGATCAGCGGGAGGAAGTGGATTACGGCAAGCACCGGTTGCTCAACGATGGCTGAATCCATGCCGTCTCTGCGGTCAGAGTGGCGGTGATCCAAGGTCTGCAAGGGCGCTGCTCCACTCCGCATTAAGCCTTTCCACCTCGGGAAAGGACCGTATCTGCGGTGGGCCAAGGGGCCGGTTGGCGTAATCACTACGAAGGCGATTGAAGACGGTCCGCACTATCCGCCGTTGCAGACGCCGCAGAGCCTCTTTCGGTGGATCATGGGAGTCGCGACGTTTCCGGTAGTACGTCTGGCCGGGACTGTTGTGTCGAATTTGAACGAGCGCGATGCGATATATGGCGGTGTGAAGTTGACGATTCCCTGACCGACTTGTCCGTAACGCCACTCGGGTGCCTCCCGATGACCGCGGGGTTGGTGCGAGCCCGGCATAGCGGGCGAATGCCGCTTCGTTGCGGAACCGGACGACACCGGCTGTCTCCCCGACAACCTTGGCCGCCGTTAATTCCTTGCAGCCGAAGATTGTCAGGAGCGATGGAGCGTTAGCTCGCACTCGTAGAGCGATGCGCCTTTCCAACGCATCTATCTGGTCGGTGAGAACGATGATGTCGGCAAGTTCGTCACGGGCGAGCTCGGCGACCAGTCCCAATTGAGTGGTAAGCCACGCGCGCAGCTCCCTGTGGGTCTTGGCCCGGCCCAACGATGCGGGTTTGGGGGCACGGGACGGATCGAGTTCGTGGATTCGCCACAACAATCGGTTCATCGTCGCCGAGCTGACCTGTTCCCGGTTCCCCGGACGGTTGGTGTTGGGTGTTCACGCGGCCGTGTTCGTGGTCGTGTGGTGTCTTTCGTAGTCGATGGGGCTGCGGTAGTCCAGGGCACTGTGGCGGCGCACCGGGTTGTAGAAGGCTTCGATGTATTCAAAGATTGCTGTGGCGAGCTCGGCGCGGGTGTTCCAGGTGCGGCGGTCGAGGAGCTCGATCTGCATAGAGCCGAAGAACGATTCGATCATCGCGTTATCGAACGCAGAAGCGACTCGCCCCATGGAGCCCAGCAGGCCGGCCTCGCGTAGCCGGTGGCCGAAAAGCCACGAGGTGTATTGAGTCCCACGGTCCGAATGGACCACTGTGCCAACGGGTTTGCGGCGTAGGCGGGCCATGTCCAGGGCGTCGGCGACCAGTTCGGTGCGGAGGTGATCTGCGATCGACCAGCCCACTACCCGGCGGGAGTACACGTCGAGCACGACCGCGGCGTATATCCAGCCTTCGCAGGTGCGGTGCTGGGTGTAGGGGTCGGACCGGGGCGCGGTGTCGGCATTTCTACCGATCCGTTTCCCCGGCCCGCCCTCCGAACCCGCCGAGCGAATTTCTCCGCAACGGGCTCTCCACGGATTCAGGCCACTGGTGCAGTGATGTCCGTCGGCCTCGCTGTCCAAGGGGTGATGATTTTCGTGCCCCGGTAGCGGTATCGGGTGACCTCTACCTTCTGCGGCCGAAACATCGCCGTCTTGCCTTCGCGGATTTGCCAATTGGGCAGGAACCGTCGATGGAAGACGCCCCACGCCAGCCCGTGGTGCCGTTTGCGCATCCAAGTCACCACCCGCCACCATGTGAAGTGGTCGAGGTAGTCGAAGGTGCGTTTGGACACCCCGTGCTGGAAGTAATTGCACCATCCCCGCAGGACGGGGTTGAGTTGGCGCAGCAGATCAGCGAGCGTTCGATGTTTGTGTCGCCGCGTCAGATTCCTGACTTTGTCGGTGATGGACATAAGTGCCTTCTTCGACGGCCAGGTGTAGACGTAGTGCTTGGTCGTGCCCCTTTTGATCTGCCGTTGGATGCGGAAGCCGAGGAACTCGAACCCCTCGTCGACGTGGCAGATCCTGCTCTTCTCGACCGACAGGCGCAGGCCCATCGGCGCGAGCACTGCTGCGATCTCGTCCCAAAGCGCTTCGGCATCAGCGCGAGTGCCGTGGACCATGACACAGAAATCGTCTGCGTAGCGGACGATTTTCATGGTCGGAACTCCGGCGCGTCGATGCTTGGCACGTGTCCATTCCGGGCCGAGCGCCTTCCACTTCGCGGCGAAGTGCTCGTCGAGAACGGACAGGGCGACATTGCTGAGCAGTGGTGAGAGGATTCCGCCTTGCGGAGTGCCGGTGATGGTGTCCCGGTAGCCGAGATCTTTCGAGAGAATCCCGGCTTTGAGGAACGACTTCACCAGGGCCAGAACGCGTTTGTCCCCGACACGTCGCCGCACCCGGCCCATAAGGGCCGAATGCGAGATTTCATCGAAGCACGCCGTGATGTCTCCCTCGAAAACCCAGTGATAGGCCCGTGAGCCGCTGGCGAGGTGATGGATCTCAGCGATGGCGTCCTGGGCTCGCCTGCCCGGCCGGAACCCATATGCGCACGGATGAAAGTCCGCCTCGAAAATGGGCTCCAGCACCAGCTTCAGCGAAGCTTGCACGACCCGGTCGGCGACGGTCGCGATACCCAGGCGGCGGAGCTTGCCGTTCGCCTTCGGGATCATCACCTCCCGCACCGGATCCGGCCGGAATATCCGCTCCTTGAGTTCCTCGCGGAGCCGCTGAAGCAGTCCGACCGCCTCTGCCGCACCGACAGACCGCGGTGCGGTCCCATCGGCACCGGCTGAGCGCGCACCCTTGTTCGTCCGCACCCGCTCCCACGCGAGGGTGAGGAATGCGGGGTCATAAACGAGGTTGTACAAATCATCGAAACAGCGGTCGCTTTCATCAACCGCCCAATGGTGCAGTTTGCGTTGCATCCTGCGTACCCGCAGCTCGGCCGTGTCCGGGTCGGGCCACAAAGCACTCGTATTCACAAGTGACCTCCACAGTCTGCGTACTCGCCGCGAACCCGCTGGAGCCCTTTGCCATGCGACCGGCTTTCCCGGCCTCGGACTACTACGGCTCCTCCGCCCCACCACACCGGCATCAGCCGACGACTGCCTACCCCTCCAGCCCGGCTGGCTGCCGGATCTGACCGGGGACCGGCGCGGTGGTTCCCGTGTTCACTGTCAACCGTTTGACGGGTGAGGTGTCCAGCTATGCCCCTGCGACCTCGTCACGGCTACGCCGCAGTCCTTCACCGTGACCTCCCGAACCGGCGACATCAACCGGCCCACGAGTTCCCCGCCCTCAGGGCGGGTGCGCGTCGCTGCCCAGCCCGCATCCGCCAGGTTGGAGCTGGTGGTCTTCTCTTAAGAGGCGTTCAGCCGCTGGTTCCTCGCGTACACCTTCCCGTCTCGCTAGCCGGACCCGACCCGTCTGGCAGTACCAGGCCGTCCCGGCGTTGTCGGGGCTGCTTCCCACCCTCACCAAAGTCTCTTTAGATCAGGCTGCCCCCAGCTTCTACCGGGCCACTGCGATGGCTCGGCGACGGTGGTCTCTCACCTCCGTTCGGTTGAACAGCGCCTCACGGCGCTCGATGTCGGTGACCCACAACCGGTCGGGACCTTCGGCGCGGAACTGCCGCTGAACCAGATCCGGCCACGATGCGGCCGCCGGCGGTTCCCGCCTCCAGCGGCGGCGATGAACGCCCTGCACGCCAACCAGTTTCATGCACCGCCACACCCGCTTATGGCTGACCTCAATCCCATGGCCGTGACGCAGCTCAGCCTGGATACGGCGCACCCCGTAGGTTTGACGCGACGCGGTGTGAATTGCGGTGATGGTGTTGGCCAGCTCGGCGTCGTGGCGGTCGCGATCGCAGGCCGGCCGAGTGCGCCATTCGTAATAGCCGGACGTCGACACCTGCAGGATCCGGCAGGTCAGCGCGACAGGGAAGCCCTGCGCAGCCAGCTCTTGGACCAGCCGGAACCCTATTTTGGGAGGATGTTGTCCCGGGCGAAGTAGGCGCTGGCCCGTTTGAGGATCTCCACTTCCATCTCCAGAACCCGCTTTTCTCGGCGCAGCCGCACCAGTTCAGCGCGCTCATCGCGGGTCAGGCCCTCTTTGTGGCCCTCCTCAACGTCGGCCAGATCCATCCATCGACGCAAACAGGACTCGCTGATCCCCAGATCTTTGGCAACCTTGGCGATCGGCTTCTCCCGCAGACGGGCCAACTCCACCGCACGACGGCGAAACTCCTCCGGATGAGCAGCAGGCATCTTCTCTCGGACTCCTTCCCTTGAGACGATCATCGCCTCAACCTCGGTGTCCGGGAAATCGGGAACAGGTCAATATCGTGGGCAGCGGTCATCGCGTCGATTCCTTTGCTCGAGTGACTTTGGACGGTCTCTCGAAGAATCACGCGATGACCCTCATCTATCCGGCTACGACACGCCGGTACTCAACTCACGGCCCGACTCGTACACCACCTTGGTGGACGCAACCCACCATGCTCGAAGTGCGCGGTGACGGTTCGGCATATCTGGTGACCACCACCGACGCATTCACCCGGGATCAGTTGCTGGCAGGTGAGAAAACCGCCGTGATGCTGCACGGCGCCGAAGGCAGCGATGACGCGATGCAGCGGGTGGCCTGCGGCGTCATCGAACCAAGGAGCTGAGCTGGTCGCCCGGACCTGCCTGCGTCGCCTGACCCGGCGCTTAGACTGAGCCGATGGCTGGCCGGATCTCTGATCGCGATATCGCCGCCATCCGGGAAGGCGCACGCATCGAAGACGTCGTGGGCGACCATGTCCAGCTGCGTAAAGCCGGTGCCGACTCACTCAAGGGCCTGTGCCCGTTTCACAACGAGAAGTCACCGTCCTTCCACGTGCGGCCCAATCACGGCCACTTCCACTGCTTTGGCTGTGGCGAGGGCGGTGACGTGTTTGCCTTCGTCCAAAAGATCGAGCACGTCAGCTTCGTCGAGGCCGTCGAACTGCTCGCTGATCGCATCGGCTACACCATCACCTACGCGGGGCCGGCCACCAGCGTGCAACGAGACCGCGGCAGCCGCAGCCGGCTCGTCGCGGCCAACGCGGCCGCTGCCGAGTTCTACGCCGAGGCGCTGGAGTCCGACGAGGCCGCCCCGGCTCGCCGGTACCTGACCGAACGCAACTTCGACGCCGCAGCCGCCCGCCGGTTCGGTTGCGGCTTTGCGCCGTCGGGCTGGGACCGGCTGACCAAGCATCTGCAGCGCAAAGGTTTCGAGTTCAAGGAGCTGGAGGCCGCTGGGCTGTCCCGGCAGGGCCGCCGTGGCCCGATCGATCGCTTTCACCGGCGACTGCTGTGGCCCATCCGTACCGCGTCCGGCGAGGTCATCGGTTTCGGGGCCCGACGCCTGTTCGACGACGACCCCATGGAAGCCAAGTACGTCAATACTCCCGAAACGGTGCTGTACAAGAAGTCGTCGGTGATGTTCGGCATCGACTTGGCGAAGCGCGACATTGCCAAGGGCCATCAAGCGGTCGTCGTCGAGGGCTATACCGACGTGATGGCCATGCATCTGGCCGGGGTCACCACCGCCGTCGCATCGTGCGGAACCGCCTTCGGTGACGAGCACCTGGCGATGCTGCGCCGGCTGATGATGGACGACAGCTTTTTTCGCGGCGAGCTGATCTACGTCTTCGACGGAGACGCGGCCGGCCGCGCCGCCGCCCTCAAAGCCTTCGACGGCGAACAGAACCTCGCCGGACAGTCCTTTGTCGCTGTCGCCGCTGACGGCATGGACCCGTGCGACTTGCGGCTCAAGTCCGGTGACGGCGCCCTGCGCGATCTGGTCGCACGGCGCACGCCCTTGTTCGAGTTCGCGATCCGGACCGCGATCGCGGAAATGGATTTGGACAGCGCCGAGGGCAGGGTGGCCGCCCTGCGTCGTTGCGTGCCGATGGTCAGTCAGATCAAAGACCCGGCACTGCGCGACGAATACGCGCGCCAGCTCGCGGGCTGGGTCGGCTGGGACGACGTCCCCCAAGTCATCGACCGGGTACGCAACACGGCCAAAGGCGGCCAACCGGCCGGACGGAGCGGGAACGGGTCGGGTGCGCCTGGGCAAGGCACCCGGCCGGGCTCGAAGGCCAAGGCCGGCAGCGCGACCCGCCCCGACCCGCGTGACCCGACCCTGTGGCCACAGCGTGAGGCGCTCAAATCGGCGTTGCAGTATCCGGCGCTGGCCGGTCCGGTGTTCGACACGTTGACCGTGGAGAGTTTCACTCACCCCGGCTACGCGGCGGTGCGCTCGGCCATCGAGGCCGCCGGAGGTACGTCGACCGGTGCCAGCGGCGCCCAGTGGATCGACGCGGTGCGTCAGCAGACCTCATCGGAGTTGACCGCGGGGTTGATCACCGAGCTGGGCGTGGAGTCCGTCCAAGTCGACGACGAAAAACTGCCGCGGTATATCTCCGGGGTGCTGGCCCGCTTGCAGGAGGTGTGGGTGGGCCGCCAGATCGCCGAGGTCAAGGCGAAATTGCAGCGCATGTCGCCGATCGAGCAAGGCGATGAGTACCACGCGCTGTTCGGCGATCTGGTCGCCATGGAGGCTTACCGACGCAGTCTGTTGGAGCAGGCCAGCGGCGACGACGTCAGCGCCTGAGCGCGGTCAGGGCGCCGTTCTCTGTTGCCGCTCGATGACTGCCGTGTGGTCGTCGATCTCGGTCAACGTGACGAACCCGGCATCGGGGGAGATACGGTTGGCGATTTTGCGGCGTCCGGCTTCGATAACCGATTTGGCGGCAGGGCTGCCGGTGAGCGCGCGGTAGGTGCCCGCGATCTGCTCGTAACGGCGACGCCCGGCCTTGGTGCCCAACACGTAGCCGACGCCGAGGACGGCGACATATCCGATCAAAACGGTCCCTCCACTAACAGTCCGTTGGTTCCATCCTGCCTCACCCAAAGGGACCCGCGCGCGGCATGGTCCGGTCGGGTTCTAGTTGGGTGTGACCATGCCAGTACGCTAGAGTCGTCCCGCGTCGGCGCCAGCAATCGCGCGGAGCGGTAGTCCCCTGTAGCTCAACTGGCAGAGCATTCGGCTGTTAACCGAAGGGTTGAAGGTTCGAGTCCTTCCGGGGGAGCCACCTGCGAACGATCAGTGCACTCCTGCAGCCCGTTGTTGTTGGGCTGCGCGGACGATCAAACCGGCCGTCAGGAATGCGCGTTTGTCCCGGTCCACAGCATTGATCGGAAGATTTGCCGCGCAGCGCAGCACCATCAGGGCCAGCGCGGTGTAGGTGGCGAACGGAATGACCAGCAGGTTCGCGCATGCGTCGGCGCCGCAGACGCTGATCACGTGTTGGCGCTTGTGCTCCCACCCGGCCCAGTTGAAGTCTGGTGGCCGTTGCAGCGGCGGCCAGTTGACATTGATGCCTGTGATGGACCCCAGCGTGGGCGTCAAGAGCGAGACAAGCTCAGGCAGTTCGTTGGTAAGGCGGTCTGCGCGAGGCCACCAGGCCCCGTCGATGTCCTGTCCCAGCTCGGTGGCAAGCGACATCCGAACGGGATTGGATCGCCCTCGCGTGGTGAGCGGGCGGGTCATCGGTTAGTAGAGATAGCGGCTGCAATAGACACGGACGGTTCCTTCCGATGGAGCTCTACCGCCCCACGGGTCGGGGCGGAAGGAGGAATCACATTGCCCGTGGGTGTCATCCGTGCCGATTACGGCGGACCACCGCTGACAACGAAACGGCTCAGCTACGACGGTACCTTTGACGTCGCCGGATAGGAAACGGGCCGCGCCGCATTCGCCTCCTTTTGGCCTTCTTGTACGCAACCACCCTGTAGGCTGGGGACATCGGTGATACCTCGAACTCGGCTAGTCAAAGCCAGTCGTCGCTGAAAAGTTTGACCGGCTTGCGGTCAAGACGGGAGCGTCGTGATGACGCTGCAACACGACCGCACGCATGTCGGGCGCCCGCATCCCCTTTCGGTACACGTATCGCTTCTGCGGCCTTCGGCGCAGGGGCAGGCGTTTGCCGTGACAGACATGAAGGAATAACAGGAATGGCTCAAAGTTGGTCGGAGGCACCGCAAGTGCATCCATCGGAGATTCGCGTCGGTGACGTCATCGGCACACTGCGGCCGACCGAGGCGCGTTACACGGTCAAGCTGATCGGCGGGCCGCAGAAAACCCCGAAGCGGTGGACCTTCTTCTGCCGCGATGACGTCGGCCAGCAATACGCGAACTCTTTCGGTGAGGACGAATTAGTCCGTCGGTACGCCAAAGCGTCATGACCTATGGCTGTGGCGACCGCAACGGCCGCTACAGCAGGTAAGTGAGGCCCCACTCCCGCTCAGCGGCCAGTTGAGCGGCGGCGTCCGCAGGCTGGTTGTCCGCGTCGCGGCTGGCCAGATTCACCAAAGCGCCCGCAAGAGCAAAGATCGGCACTCCCTGGCGTTCACTGACCGAGATCAACTCGCGGAACGCGGCGTAGGTGCTGCAGCGTCGCCAGCCGACGAGTATCCCGACCGCGGTGTCGAGCGAACGCGTGGTTTCGTTTCGACCGCCGCTGAATCGCGGTTGAGTGTCTAGACCCTCGATCAACTAACTTCTCCAATCGCGTTGTGGGGCCGCGGCCGCTCGTGACATGCCGGAACTGACACCGCGAATGAACCTGGCTGCATAACCAGGCGAGCGCCCCATCTGTACGTGAATCAAGAGCAGCAACAGTCAATTGTGAAGCGGCGCCTTACCACATACCGCAGCCGCGGGCACTGTTGCATGGCCACACTATAAGGCATCCACGGCAGATCCCCCGCCGATTCAAATGATCGACTCACGGGCGCTTTAAACCTTTGTCTCCGAGACTCTTTCGCCTACCGTCGATGCACCCGGTCTATGCTGTCGACGCGCGACGAAGCCGGGCGACGAACGGATACATCTGGCAGCCCAAGCAGATACCGAAAGCGGCGTTGAGGAACGAGGCGAATAGGGCGAAAGCCGTCGCGATCACGCCAATCAACTGGATGCCCGCCGCAAAGCCGATGACACCGACCACGGCAAATACCAGTCCGACCAGCTGCGCAAACTTCAACGGCGCCACCGGCTCTCGCTCCTTCACTGCGCCGATGCGAGGCGCGATGAACGTCCTGAACAGCAAACCGTAGGGGCTATTGCGAGGCCCGCGTACAGCGCTGACTGCGAAGATGATGGCTTGGATACCCAGGATCACCGCCGCGCCGGGAACACTGATCGCCGAGACGAGCAAGGTGACCACCAGTACGGTGGTGGTGATCCACGCTGCAAAGCGTGGACCCCGGACGTCTACCTGGTTGCTATCGGTCGACACTGCATGACTCCTGTCGGGATGGTGGCCTGAAATTCGTACCTAGTCAATGGCTTCTCCGCCCATCAGCGCCCGCAGTGCGGTCTGCAAATCGGGCGCCTTGGGCACGCCCGACGTCCGATACCGTTGCCGCCCTTGGGCGTCGAAGATGAAAGTAGTGGGTAGCGAGAGCACCGACAGTCGCCGTGCGGCGACCGAGTTCTCGTCGATGTCCACTTCCACGTGCGCGACACCGGGCAGTTCGGCGCAGACTTGGTCGACCACTCGGCGCACGCCAGCGCACGGCCCGCACCAATCCGCACTGAAATGCACGATGGTCGGACCGGTGTCGGACAACCCCAATCCCGCTGTCTCTGCAGCACTTTCGATGCCGACCGACGCGCCGCCGGAAGGGCTGGCGTCGCGCAGCACACCCGAGCGTCGATTGACCGCAACGCCGATCGCGGTGGCACCGGCCAAAGCCGCCACGGTCGCCGTCGCTGCGGCCACGAGTCCACTCACCAGCACACCATCGCTCTTCAGCTCCAACGAATCTCAGTCGCGATGCGACCCACCGGGCCGTTGATCACTGGCCGCAACCACCGGAGCACGTCCCTTATTCCTCAGATGGAAAAGTCTTCGCCGTGCCAGACGCCGGCTTCAGGAGGCCGGATGACCCGGCCGGTTTGCGGCCTGCCATCGTGTGCCTCCAGTCGGGCTACCCGAGCGAGCAGCGATTGCAGACTGACGCCGACAAGGTCGGGCAGCTTGGATTCGTCCTCGCTGGCAGGAGTGGACCGACTGACGATCTGGCCGGGCACTCCGACGACGACAGCGCTCGACGGCACCTCCTTTACCACGACAGAGTTGGCGCCCACTCGGCTGCCGTCCCCGATTTTTATCGCACCCAAAATTTTGGCTCCGGCGCCGATGACGACCCGATCACCGACGGTCGGATGTCGCTTCCCCGTGTCCGCGCCGGTGCCTCCCAAAGTGACCCCGTGGAAGATCGTCACGTCTTCGCCCACCTCGGCGGTCTCACCGATCACTACGCCGGTCGCATGGTCGATGAACAGGCCGCCGCCGATCTCGGCACCGGGGTGGATGTCGACTCCGGTGAAGATCCTGGTCAATTCTGAAACCACGCGGGCAACCACCCGTGCCTCACGGCGCCACAGCCAGTGGCTTACTCGGTGGCCCCATACGGCGTGCACGCCTGGGTAGGCGAAGACGACCTCGAGGACACTCGGTCGAGCGGGGTCCCGGTCGCGGGCCGCCTGGATGTCACGCCGGATCGCCGCCAGCATGACTAGTCCTTCAGATCGGCGAACAACACCGTACTCAAATAGCGCTCGCCGTAGCTGGGGAAAACGACGACGATCAGTTTGCCGGCGTTCTCCGGCCGACGGGCCAATTCGATGGCGGCCCAGGCGGCCGCGCCGGAGGAGATGCCCACCAGCAGTCCCTCTTCGCGGGCCAGTCGTCGCGCTAGTTCCAGCGACTCGTCGTTGCCGACGGTGATGACCTCGTCGACCAGACCAAGGTCGAGCACCGGCGGCACGAACCCCGCGCCAATGCCCTGGATTGGATGTGGTCCCTTCTGACCGCCGGACAGCACCGGCGACGCGGCGGGCTCGACGGCGACGAATTGGGCCGACGGTCGGCGTTCCTTGATCGCCTGCGCAACCCCGGTGATCGTGCCGCCGGTCCCCACGCCGGAGACGAAGATATCGATCTTGCCGTCAGTGTCCTTCCACACCTCTTCAGCGGTGGTGACGGCGTGGACTGCCGGATTGGCCGGGTTCTCGAACTGCTGCGGAATGAAATAGCGGTCGTCGGATTTGGCGAGTTCCTCGGCTTTGGCGATCGCGCCGGCCATGCCTTCGGGGCCCGGCGTCAGGATGACCTCGGCGCCGTACGCGCGCAGCAGCATCCGCCGCTCAACGCTCATCGTCTCCGGCATGGTCAGCACACACTTGTATCCGCGGGCAGCCGCTACCATGGCCAACGCGATACCAGTGTTTCCGCTGGTCGGTTCCAAGATGATGGTGTCTTGCTTGATCAACCCGGCTTTCTCGGCCGCGTCGATCATGGCCACCCCAATGCGGTCCTTCACACTGCCCGCGGGGTTGAACGACTCGAGCTTGGCGACGACGTCGGCCACGGCGCCTTCGGTGACCCGGCGCAGCCGCACCAGCGGCGTCCCCCCGATCAATTGCGTGATGTTGTCGGCGATGGTCATCGGCAAACTCCAACGATGTCGGCGGAGGCCTCGTCGGCCCAGGTGGTGTCAAACACAATTGTCACGTGCGCGGGTGTGGTTGATGCAAGGGGAGTAAGAGGTTGGGTGTTGCCGGCCATCGCAGCGCCGGTCAACAGGTTGGGCACTGCGGTTGGTCTCGTCCGGAGCTCGCCGCGCCTGGCACGGGCCGGTTCAGAGTGCACAGGCATGGGCGGGTGATCTCCTGAGAATCCTGGCGGAGCATCGCGGCCGTGCTGGGCGGCTCACTGCAACCGTTGGTCGGCGAACGACGCGGAACTTGCTCGGGACAAGAAGATCAACAACAACAGCCCAGGTCGTGGCGCGAGGGAGCGAAGCGCGGCGGACAGGCCTGTTGCATGAGGCCCACTATAACCATGCCGCATTCTGGCCGTTTTGCTCACGCCTGTGGAACACATATGCGGAGATCGGCGCCTTCTCGCCCGCGCTGCGCGCAATTAACACGGGGACAGGACCGTAGGGTGTCGTGCACGACTAGAGACCGTGACTGCGCCGTTATTGGCGTGACGGGCGCATTACTTTCTGGCTGATCGCAAAGCTGGCAAACGTATGCACCGGCTTTTAAGCTGTGCCCGTGCATCTATCTGCAATTGGGCCGTCGGGCCGAGCCCGGGTTGCGGATATCGTTATGATGTTGCAGCGCAAGGGATTTCACAGAATAGTGATTCCGACCGCTCCTTCCGGGGTGTGAACGTTGGGCGGCTCGAGCCGCAGAGAACACTGGGCGACCTCGGGGGTGAGCAAAACCGATGAGCACCACGACCTTCGCAAAACCCATGAACGCGTTGGGTGAATTCTTCATGCTCAGCGCCGAAACATTGGTGACCGTGTTGCGCCGACCCTGGGCGTGGCGCGAGATTTTGGAACAAATCTGGTTCGTGGCCCGAGTGTCGATTTTTCCGACCATTATGTTGTCGATCCCGTACACCGTCCTGATCGTGTTCGTGCTGAACATTCTGCTCGTCGAGATCGGTGCGGGCGACCTATCCGGAGCCGGGGCAGGACTGGCGTCGGTGACGCAGGTGGGTCCGGTGGTCACCGCTATGGTCGTCTCGGGCGCCGGTTCCACCGCGATGTGCGCGGACCTGGGGGCGCGCACCATCCGCGAGGAAATCGACGCGATGAAGGTGATCGGGGTCAACCCGGTTCAGGCCCTGGTGGTTCCTCGCATCATCGCGGCTACCTTCGTCGCGGTGCTGCTGTACTCGGTGGTCGCGGTCACCGGGTTGACCGGCAGCTACATCTTCGTGGTGTTCGTCCAGCATGTCACCCCCGGTGCCTTCGTCGCGGGGATGACGCTCGTCACCGGCTTGCCGCAGGTGGTCATCTCGCTGATCAAGGCAACGATGTTCGGACTGTCCGCCGGACTGATCGCCTGCTACAAGGGCCTGTCGGTAGGAGGCGGCCCCACCGGTGTGGGGAATGCGGTGAACGAGACGGTCGTGTACTCCTTCATGGCGTTGTTCTTCATCAACATCATCACCACGGCGCTCGGGGTGAAGGTGACGGCCAAATGAGCGCGGGCGTGAATGAGCCGTCGTGGTTAGGCGCCGTCGGCCCCAGGGTGGTGTCGTCCACCCGAAAGTTGGGTGAGCAGACCGCCTTCTACGGACGGTCCCTGGTCAACATCGGCGAAGCGGTGCGTCGCTACCCAGGAGAACTGCTGCGTCTGATCGCCGAAATGGGTATGGGCACCGGCGCTTTGGCGGTGATCGGGGGCACCGTGGGCATCATCGGGTTCCTAACCCTGACCACCGGTGCCCTGGTGGCGGTGCAGGGTTACGACACCTTGTCCAACATCGGGGTGGAAGCCATGACCGGTTTCCTCTCTGCCTTCCTGAACGTCCGCATGATCGCGCCCTGCACAGCGGGACTGGCGTTGGCGGCGACCATTGGCGCCGGCGCGACCGCCCAACTCGGTGCCATGCGCATCAACGAGGAGATCGACGCCCTGGAGGTGATGGGCATCCGCGCAATCACCTACTTGGCGTCCACGCGGATCATCGCCGGCATCTTGGTGGTCGTCCCGCTGTACGCCGTGGCGGTGCTGATGTCATTCGTCGCAGCCAAATTCCTCACCATCTCGGTGTACGGCCAATCTCGCGGCGTCTACGAGCACTACTTCTCCACCTTCTTGCGGCCCACCGACCTGATGTGGTCGTTCGTCTCTGCCCTTGCCATGGCAACCGGTGTCATGGTCGTGCACACCTACTACGGTTTCACCGCCTCGGGCGGCCCCGCCGGCGTGGGTGAAGCGGTCGGTCGTTCCGTGCGGTCATCGATGATCGTCACAGCGTTCGTTTGCCTGATGGTTTCGCTGTCCGTCTACGGGCAGCACGGCAACTTCAACTTGTCGGGATAGCCGTCCATGAGTAACCACCGCGACAGCGGCCCGTTTCGGCAAAACACGGTCCGCTACAGCAAGATCGACCCGATCTGGTGGGCGCCGACATTGTTCCTCGTCGTCGCCGGATTGATCGTGATTACCGCGGGGTCGTTCTCCGGCAAATTCGAATCGTCGATTCCGCTCACGCTGGTGTCGGATCGTGCCGGGCTGGTGATGGAACAAGGCGCCAAGGTCAAATTGCGCGGCGTCCAGATCGGTCAAGTGGGCTCGATCGGCACTGACGTGAAAACCGCGCGGCTGCAACTGAAGATGCAACCCGGCGCGTTCAAGTATCTACCCAGCAATGTCGAGGCCGAAATCAAGTCGACAACCGCATTCGGGTCGAAATTCGTCGACCTGATAGTGCCCGAGCATCCCAGCGGGACTCCACTGAAACCCGGCTCGGTGTTGCGCTCCCGCAATGTGACCGTCGAAGTGAACACGGTGTTCGAGAACCTGCAGTCGGTGGTCCAGGCCCTGGACCCGGCCAAGATGAACTCGATCCTGTCCGCGTTCGCACAGGCACTGCGCAACAAGGGCCCTCGGCTGGGGCAGGCGATCACCGACACCAACGACATTCTGCTGGCGGTCAACCCGCGCATGCAGACCGTGCATCAGGACTGGCGGTTGTTCGGTAAGACCACTGCCGCTTACTCGACCGCCGCACAAGACATCCTGTCGATCCTGGATTCCGCTGCGACGACCAGCAACACCATCACCGCCAACCAGCAGTCGCTGGACGCGTTGTTGATGTCAGCAATCGGCTTCAGCCAGACCGGCATCAGCGTCATCGGTAGGAACGAAGCCAACATCGTGCACGCCATCAATCAGCTCGACCCGGTGACCAAGCTGCTGGAGACCTATTCGCCGACCTACACCTGCTTGTTCCAGGGGGCACAGTGGTACGTCGAGCACGGCGGCCGAGACACGCTGGGCGGCAACGGATATTCCTTCATCATGGACGCCGGCCTGCTCTTCGGTGACGACCCCTACCGCTACCCCAAGCATCTGCCCAAGGTGAATGCCACCGGCGGCCCCGGAGGCCGGCCCAGCTGTGGGTCCCTGCCTGACCCCAGCGCGAACTTCCCGGTGCGTGCGCTGGTCACCGACACCGGCTGGGGTGCCGCTCCGAATGAAATCCGCACCAACGTCGCGGCCGGCAATCCCTGGTGGGCCAACTACTTCCCGACCACCAAGAACCCACCCGAGCCGCCGCGCTACTTCTACCGTGGGGGACAGCCGCCGCCATGAGAAGGAAGCTTTCCAGCATCATCGCGCGAGTCGCGCTGTTCACGGTCGTGTGCTTGCTGTTCACGTTCACCCTGATCGCGGTGTTCGGCCAACTGCGCTTTGAGGACCGCACCGATTACCATGCGGTCTTCACCAACATCTCCGGACTCAAGTCCGGCAACTTCGTCCGCATCGCCGGGGTCGAAGTCGGCAAGGTCGGCGACCTGACGCTCAATCGCGACGGCACGGTGCACATCGACTTCGCCGTCGATCGGGGCGTGCGGCTCACCGAAGGCACCAAGGCCGTCGTGCGCTACGAAAACCTCATCGGGGACCGGTATCTCGCGCTCGAAGACGGTCCCGGACCGCCGCGCCGACTTGCCCCCGGGGCGACCATTCCGTTGGCCCGAACCTCACCCGCCCTCGATGTCGATGCGTTGATCGGCGGTTTCCGTCCGCTGTTCCGCGCACTGGACCCAGACCAGGTCAACGCGCTGTCCGGTCAACTCCTGCGGGTGTTTCAGGGGCAGGGCGGCACGCTCGCCTCGGTGCTGGCGCAGACCTCCGTGCTCACCTCCACGCTGGCCGGACGTGGCCAACTGATCTCCGAGTTGATCACCAACCTGAACACCGTGCTCCACACCTTCGCCACCCGCGACCACGAGTTCTCCGACGGATTGGACAAGCTCGCGCAGTTCGTTGACGGACTGGCCCAGCGCAAAGACGACATCGCCACCGGACTGGCGTACGTCAACGCGGCCGCCGGGTCGATCACCGACTTGCTCAGCCAGTCGCGTCAGCCGATCAAGGACGTCGTGCACGAGACCGACCGCATGTCGGGTCAGGTGCTGGCCGACCGCGACTATGTCGACGGCCTGCTCAAGAGCTTGCCCGACGTTTACCAAGTGCTGTCCCGGCAAGGCCTCAACGGCGACTACTTCGGCTTCTACTTCTGCGAAGTACTGCTGAAGCTGAATGGCAAGGGAGGCAACCCGATCTACGTCAAGCTGATCGATCAGCCGTCTGGGCGGTGCACGCCGAAATGACTCGTGGCACCGACAAGTGGCGCACCAAGCGCAGCCCGTTCCTGCTCGGCGTGATGGGCACCGTAATCATTCTCTGCGTAGTCGTCGTCGCCTTCCAATACAACAAACTGCCGTTCGTCAACCAATACAACGACTACGCGGCCTATTTCTCCGAAGCCGGCGGCATCAAACCCGGCAACACCGTCCGGGTGTCCGGCATGGGTGTCGGCAGGGTCACCGACGTGCGCCTGGACGGCACCAAAGTGCGGGTCGGCTTCACCGCTCGCAAGAACGTCGAATTGGGCGACCGCACCGAAGCGTCGATCAAGACCGAGACGATCCTGGGCACCAAAATGCTCGAGCTGACATCGCGCGGCGACGGGCGGTTGAAGATCACCATCCCGCTGGAACGTACTACCTCTCCATACGACCTGCCCGACGCGCTGGGTGACTTGACCACCACGATCAGCGGCCTGGATACCACTCAATTGTCCTCGGCCCTAACCACTTTGGCCGACACCTTCAAAGAAACGCCGGCCAATCTCCGACCCGCCCTGCAGGGAGTGGCGCGGTTCTCCGAGACGCTCAACAATCGGGACGCGCAGCTGCGCAGCCTGTTGTCGAACGCCAACAATGTCAGCGGCGTTCTGGGCAAACGCAGCCAACAGATCGCCGGGCTGGTGCGCAACTCGAACGCCTTGCTCGCGGCCCTGCTGCAGGAGCGGGATTCCATCGACGCCCTGATGAACAACCTCACCGCGGTATCGCACCAGATCTCCGGCCTGGTCGCCGACAACCGCAGCCAGCTCAAACCGGCGCTGGACAAGCTCAACGGCGTGCTCGAAGTACTCGACAACCGCAAAGAAGATCTACAGCGGACTCTGCCCAAATTCAAGCGCTATGCGATGTCGTTCGGCGAAGTCCTGGGTTCCGGCCCGTTCTTCAAAGCCTATGTCGCGAACTTGATTCCCGGTCAGCTCAGCGGCCCGATCCTCGACTCACGCATGTATGACCGGTATCTGGACCCGAACCAGCGGGTGCCTTCGCAGTCGGTGGATCCACCGACCGGCACGCCGCCCGTCCCGCCGGAGGCCGCACCGGTGCCATTGTGGTCCCAGCCTCCTTCGCCGGGACCCGCCCCGGGACCACCGCCGGAGCCCGCGCCCGCGCCGGCGCCCGCCGAAGCCGGAGGGCAGTGACCATGGATCGGCACACACTTCGACGAGCCACAGCCATCAGCCTGGTCCTGACGCTAGCCGTCGCATCGTTTCTCGTCGGCAAGGGGTTGTGGAAAGACGTCGACAAGAACTCCTACTCGGCGTATTTCCCGGAGACGACAGGCCTTTTCGTCGGAGACGAAGTCCGGATCTTGGGTGTCGGAGTAGGTGTCATCGACAAGATCGAACCGCAGCCGGCCAGCACCAAGGTGACTTTCTCCGTCGACAAGCAATATGCGATCCCGGCCGACGCGCGCGCGGCGATACTGTCGCCTTCGCTGGTGACATCACGGGCCATCCAGCTCGTTCCGGTGTACTCCGGCGGCCCCAAACTGACCCCCGGCGCGTCGATTCCGCTGAACCGCACCGCGGTGCCCGTCGAATGGGATGACTTCCGTAGACAACTGGAAAAGCTGACCGACGCTCTGCAGCCGACGAGCCCCAACGGCGTGAATTCCCTTGGCGAGTTCGTCAATTCGACGGCGGACAACCTGCGAGGCGAGGGCGACACGGCTCGAGACACCGTGATCAAGCTATCTCAGGCGATTTCCGCACTGGGTGATCACGCCGACGACATCTTCAGCACCGTGCGCAACCTGCAGCTGCTGGTGTCGGCGCTGTCCTCGAGCAGCGATCTGCTGGCGTCGTTCAACCAGAACCTGGCAAGCGTGACAACCATACTCAGCAACACGCCCAACGAAGTCGCCAACGCGGTCCAGGGGCTCGATGGGGCGCTGTCGGACTTGCGCGGGTTCTTGTCGGAGAACCGGGAATCGATCGGCGTCACCTTCGACCGGCTGAGTTCCATCACCACCGCCCTCAACGACAGCCGTGCCGATATCAAGCAGATACTGCACATCGCCCCTACGGTGTTTCAGAACTTCACCAACATCTACCAACCGGCGCAGAGCGCGATGACCGGCATCATCGCGTTGAACAACTTCGCCGACATCCCGCAATGGATTTGCAGTTCAATCGAAGCGGCCTCCCGGCGAGGCTTGGACCGGGTGTCCAAGCTGTGCCTGCAGTACGTCGAGCCGATCATCAAAAACCGCATCTACAACTACATTCCGGCCGGGATCAATCCCTTCGTCGGAACGCAGGCGCGGCCGACCGAGATCACCTACAGCCAGGACAGTCTGCGGCCTGACTTCACCCCGCCGCCCCCGCCGGATGCACTGGCCCCGGCGCCTGGTGAGCAGCAGCCACCCGCCGAGGTGCCGTCGTCGCCGGCGCCGACGGTGCCCGATCCGAAACTTGGCCTGCAGGGCCTGATGGTCCCGCAGGGCGGCGGATCATGAGGCGCGCCATCATCGCAGCGTTCAGCGCTGCCTGCGTAGTGGCACTTTCGGGGTGCGGATGGCACGGGCTGAATTCCTTCACCCTGCCCGGGACCGCCGGCGGGGGACCCGGCTCCTACACCATCCAGGTCCAAATGCCGGACGTCGTAAGCATTCAGGAGAACACCCGAGTCCTGGTTGACGACGTCAACATCGGCAATGTGACCAAAATCGAGCTGCAGGATTGGCATGCCCTGGTGACCATGCGCATCAACGGTGATGTCCATCTGCCGGGTAACTCGACCGCCAAGTTGGGGCAGACCAGCCTGCTGGGGTCGATGCACATCGCGCTGGCGCCACCCAAAGACGAGCCGCCGGTCGGTGAACTGAAGAACGGGTCGGTCATCCCCTTGTCGCGCGCCAGCCTGTATCCCAGCACCGAGCAGACGTTGGCTTCGGTGTCGGTGTTGCTCAACGGCGGCGGCCTCAATCAGCTGCAGGAGATCACCCAAACGTTGGCCAAGGCATTCACCGGCCGTGAGAACGACATGCGCAGCCTGCTGGGCCAACTCGACCAGTTCATCGCCAGCACCAACGTCCAGACCGACGACATCATTGCTGCGGCCGAGAACCTCAATGGGTTGGCCGGACAGGTCGCGGCCAAGGACCCGGTCGTCGATCGGGCTTTGACGACGGTGCCCAAGGCGCTGGCGGTCTTGGCGCAGCAGCGCAGCAAGATCGCCGAGGCGATCGATCAGCTGGGCAAGTTCAGCGCGATCGCCGCCGACACCATACGGCAGAGCAAGGAATCTCTGGTCAACAATTTGCGCAACATCGCGCCGGTGCTCCGCTCGCTCGCCGACGCCGGACCGGCGCTCACCAAGGGTCTGGACGGGTTGGCGACCTATCCGTGGCCGACTTCCACGGTCACCAACTGGTTCCGCGGTGACTACGCGAATCTGACGATGATCGTCGATCTGACGTTGAGCCGCATAGACACCGGGCTCTTCACGGGTTCTCGGTGGGAAGGCAATCTCACCCGGCTCGAGCTGCAGTGGGGGCGCACCATCGGCATGCAGCCCAGCCCGGCCACCGGCGGGAACCCGCTGACCTTCCCCTACCACGACGGGGGATATTGATGCTGCGCCTCAGTCGTCGGACCTGGATTCAGTTGGCGGTCTTGTCGTTGGTGACGCTGGTCTCGTGTGGTGCCATGGCTATCAACTACATGAAGCTGCCCGAGACATTGTTCGGGATCGGCGAGTACAACGTGACGGTCGATCTGCCGCAATCGGGTGGCCTGTACCAGACTTCGGTGGTCACCTATCGCGGCACCGACGTGGGTCAGGTGAAGTCGGTCGACGTCACCGCCACCGGAGTGCGGGCCGTGCTCGCCATGCGGTCCGGGGTCAAGGTTCCCGCCAACGTGCAGGCGTCGGTGCACAGCCGCTCGGCGATCGGCGAGCAGTACATCGAACTGACCCCACAACCCGGAAAGGACGCGGCACCGTCACGGATGCTGCGGGCCGGTGACGTCATCCCGGCCGGACGCGTCGATGTGCCCGTCGACATCGGGCGTCTGCTCGACATGACCAACCGTGCGCTGCAAGCGATCCCACGGGACAACCTACACACGGTCATCGACGAGACCGATCGGGCCGTCGGTGGCCTGGGACCCGAACTGTCCCGGATCGTCGACGGGTCGACAGCGCTGGCACTGGCCGGTGGCCGGACCATCGATCCACTCGTCAGCCTGATCGACCAGTCGCCCCCGGTGCTGAACTCTCAGGTACAGACATCCGACGCCATTGCGACCTGGGCTCACCACGCCGCAGCTATCACCGCGCAGTTTCAGGCGCAGGACGCTGCCCTACGAGATCTGCTGACGCAAGGCAGTTCTGGCATCGAGGAAGGCCGCGCGCTGTTCGATCGGGTCGCACCCGCGGTGCCGGTACTGTTCGCGAACCTGGTGAGTCTCGCTGACATCGCTGTCGTGTACCGCCACGACATCGAACAACTTCTGGTGCTGTTTCCGCAGGGCATCGCGATCATGTCGGGGTCGCTGGTGCCGAACGCGGGCACCAAACAGGATTACCGCGGCTTTTATCTCGATTTCAACCTCAACATGAACCTGCCGCCGCCCTGCACCACGGGGTTCCTGCCGCCGACGCAGCGGCGATCGCCGGCCGACGTCGACGCTCCGGACCGGCCGGCCGCCGACCTGTATTGCCGCTTGCCGCAGGACTCGGAGCTCAATGTCCGTGGCGCGCGCAACATTCCGTGCGAGAACAAGCCGTGGAAGCGCGCTCCTACGGTCGAACTGTGTGAGAGCGACGAGGAGTATGTGCCGCTCAACGACGGATACAACTGGAAAGGGGACCCCAATGCGACCACCAGCGGTCAAGGCGTCCCGCAGTATCCGCCGGGACAAGATCCGCGGCTGTCACCACCGCGGGGAACCGCACCACCGCAACCACCGCCCCCGCCGGTTGCGGTCGCGACTTACGACCCGAACACGGGTGACTACGTCGGCCCGGACGGGCACCGCTACACCGAGTCCGACTTAGCGCACCCGCGTGCCAAGAACTGGCAGTCCCTGCTGGTGCCGCCGCCGTAATCAATCTCAAGGAGCGACGTGGCCGACGAGCCGAAAACCCCTGATACCGAAGACAGCCCCGCCGACGAGGCAGTCGACGAGACGGACGCACCCGAAACCGCGGACGGCACAACGCCATCCGCGCATCGGCCGGCGCGCCGACGACACCGCAATGCGCGTCGCCGACTGTCCCAGGCCGGGCAGGCGCTGGTAGCCGGCGGCGCCGCCGTGCTGGCGCTAGCCGGACTGACGGGCTGGTTGGGTTACCGCGCCTACGAACAGCGTCAGGCCCAACAGCAACGGGAGCTGTTTGTGCAAACCGCTCGCCAGGGCGCAGTGAACCTCACCACGCTCAGCTACACCGAGATCGACGCGGATGTGCAGCGGATCCTGGATCTGGCGACCGGAGCGTTTCGCGATGACTTCGACAAACGATCGCAACCGTTCAAGGAACTGGTCAAGGCCGCCCAGTCGAAATCCGAAGGCACCGTTACCGACGCGGGATTGGAATCCCAACGCGGAGATTCGGCTCAAGTTCTGGTCGCGGTCGCGGTGAAGTCACGCACCGCCGGCGGCGAAGAGGCACCAAGGGAGTGGCGCATGCGCATCGAAGTTCAGCAGGTCGGCGGCGACGCCAAGGTGTCCAACGTGGTGTTCGTCCCATGACCGCCCTCGAACAGCAGACAGTCGACCGCGACGAGGAAGACCAGGCCGTCGCTCCAGACCTCGAGCCAACCTCGGAAACTCCGACGGGCGCGGAAGATTCGGTCAGCAGCAGCGAGTCCTCCACCCCGGACGATGAGGAGGCCGCAACCAGTCGGCAACGGCGACCGATCGTGTGGTCGCGGGTGCTGGCCTTCGGTGTGTTGCCCGGGCTGGCATTGTTGCTGACCTTGGCGGCCGGATACTTCAAATGGGTAGACGTGACCGCGACAGAGGTAGCGCAGGCCCGGGCGGACTCGGTTCGGGTGGCCAGCGAAGACGCGGTCGCGTTGTTGTCGTATCAGGCCGATTCGGCGGACAAAGAGCTGGGCGCGGCGCGCGAACGACTGACCGGTGACTTCAAAGACGCCTACACGGCCCTGACCCGCGAGGTCGTCATTCCCGGCGCCAAGCAAAAGCACATCTCTGCCGTCGCCAAAGTTAGTGCCGCATCGTCTGTTTCGGCAACGGCGAAGCATGCCGTGGTCCTGTTGTATGTCAACCAGTCGGTCACCATCGGGGACGGCGCTCCGACCGATACCCAACCCGTCATACGAGTCACCTTGGAGAAGGCCAACGGTCACTGGCTCGTGTCGCGTTTCGATCCGGTCTGAGTCACATGTTCGACCGGACGCGTCGCGTGTCAGGGATTGCCGCGCTCTGCGTCGTTGCCGCGTCAGCGCTGCCGGCTGCGGCGCATGCTGACAACAAAAGGCTTAACGACAGCGTGATCTCCGGCGTCTACACGATTCAGCACCAGGCGGGTTGCACCAACGACGTCACCATGAACAACTCGTTGTACCTGGCCGCCCAATGGCACGCCGACGACATGATCAACAACCGGAACATCAACGACGACATCGGGTCGGACGGGTCGACACCGCAGGATCGGGCTAACGCCGCGGGCTTCCACGGCAAAGTCACCGAAACCGTAGCGATCAACCCGGCGCTGTCGATCAGCAGTCTCGAGTTGATCAGGCAGTGGTACTACAACCCGGACTACCTGGCAATCATGCGCGATTGCGCCAATACCGCGATGGGAGTCTGGTCGAACAACAGCCTCGACCGCACGGTGGTGGTGGCCCTCTACGGGCAGCCGGCCCGCTAGTCGTCGACGGCTAGGAACCCGAGCTCGACGCGGAGATGTTCTCCTGGTCGACACCAGGTTCGCGTGCCGTGAGCTCGCAAACGCAGTCCGGTGTGCCGTTTCCCAACAACCGTCGCAGCAGGGCGCCGCGTCGGCGTTTTTCATGCTGGGCGTACACCTTGTCGCGTTGCTCCCGGGAAAAAGCCATGTCGAGGTTGACGGGCAAACCCGCCCAGTCCACTCGGTCGGCCGCTGTGGACGATCCGGCTCCTTGCCGCAGCCGGCACTGCAGCGGGCAGGTCCGGTTCACGCCGTTTTGATCCGGCCGATCACTCACGCGTCCCATCCCTCCCACGAGTGCCAACCTCTTGGGTGAATGGTGCGACCGAAATGTTTCAGCAATGGTCGCCGGATGTTTCCGGCGCGTGAAGCGATCCTTGCCGCCCGGCCGGCTCAGTAGACGTCTTTGTGGTAGCGCTTGTCCGCCCGCAGCGAGCGGACGTACGCTCGGGCCTCTTCGGCGTCGAGGCGGCCGTGTTCGGCGGCGATCTGGCAGAGCGCCTGCTCGACGTCTTTGGCCATCGGGTCAGCGGTACCGCACACATACAGGTAGGCGCCGTCCTGTAGCCATTGCCACAACTGCGCGCCGCGCTTACGCATCAAATGCTGCACGTAGACCTTGTCCCGCTGGTCGCGAGAGAACGCCAGATCCAGTTCGGTCAGGAACCCGTCGGCGCGCATCGACTCTATTTCTTCGCGATAGTAGAAGTCGGTGGCGGCATGCTGCTCACCGAAGAACAGCCAATTGGGTCCGGTGTGGCCGAGCGCGCGTCGTTCTTGCAGGAAGCCGCGGAAGGGCGCGATTCCCGTTCCCGGCCCGATCATGATCATCGGCGTCTTCGGGTCGCTGGGCGGCCGGAACGTGCCGCACGGCTTCACGTAGACGGCGATCTGATCGTTGGGGGAGCGGTCGGCGAGGTAGGTCGAGCACACACCGCGCCGTGGTACGCCCTGGAAGTTGTACCGCACCGGTGACACGGTCAGATGCACTTCCCCGGGCGTGGCCTTGGGGCTCGACGAGATCGAGTACAGGCGCGGCCGCAGGGGTTTGAGCACGCTCAGCCATTCGTCAACGGGCGCGCTGACGGGTGCGTGGGCGAGCAGGTCGACCGATTGCCGTCCCCAGGACCAATCCGCCAGCGCCGCTTTGTTTTCCGGCTTCATCAGCTCGGCGAGTTCGTCGGCGGCTTGACCGTCGCGGGTGTGATGGCGCACGAAGCGAAGCAGTTCGGGGTTGATGTGGGCGATCTCGAACCGGTCGGTGAGCGCGGTGCGCAGCGACATGGTCCCGCGGTCGGCCAGTTCCACAGCGGTGTCGCCGTCCAAGCCGGTCACCGACAGCCATTCGTCGACGAGCTGACCGCTGTTACGTGGCCATACCCCGAGCGCGTCTCCGGCCTCATAGCTGACAGTTTCAGCGGGTAACCGGAACACCAACTGCCGCACGTCTTTTGCCGACTGCGGCCGGGTCAGCGTGGTGTTGCGAATCAGGTCGGTGACCAGTGGCCGCTTCTTGTCATAGGCCGGCGCGCTGCCGGGAAGACGCTGCAGCACAATCGGTTTCGCCACGGTGGTCGCGCTACCGCGCGTGTCGGCCGGCGCCTGGGTCAAAGCCTGGATGATGCCGGCGAGCCACTGCGCCGCCGACGCGTCGTAGTCGGGTTCACAGTCGACCCGGTCGGCGATGCGAGTGGCGCCGAGCTCGGCGAGCCGCTCATCGAGTTTACGGCCGTGACCGCAGAAGTCGTCGTAACTGGAGTCGCCGAGCGCCAGGACGGCGTAACGCGTGTCATCGAGGCGAGGCGCATCCGGGTCGGCCAACGCGAGCCAGAAGCCGGCGCCGTTGTCGGGCGCGTCGCCGTCACCGGTGGTGCTGGTAATCAGCAACAACTCGCGAGTCGTGGCCAGCTCGGCCACCGAGAACTCGTCCATGGCGCGCAGCGCCACCGGCAGCTCGGCCTGACGCAGTTGCTCGGCGACCTGCGCGGCGAGTTGTTCGGCATTGCCGGTCTGCGAGGCCCACAACAGCACGATCGGTGCCCGGTCCGACGCTCCCTCTGCTTCAGCAGGCCGTGCCAGCGGCTGGGTCAGCGGGGTGCGGGAGAACATGCCCGCCAGCAATCCGTCCAGCCACATGCGCGTGCCGGCATCGAACGGGGCGGTCTCGGGCAACGTCGGCAGCCCGGTCATGGACCGGCCCGCTTGGGACCGCAACCCGGCCAGCATGCCGGCCAGGTAGGCCCGGCCCGAATCGTCGAACTTTGGCGTCGGTTCGCTTGCCACGCCGAGAAATTCCGCGATGGCGTCGATTTGCGCCAAGCTGATCTCCGGCGGCTGATAGATCCGCTCAATCGGATCCAGCGCCGCAGTCTCGCCTGCAGCCGGTTGCGGAGCCTGGTTTGGTTTGGCGGCGGCGACTTTGGTGAGAGTCACTGCGCAGGCCTTGTACTCGGGCTGCCGCGATATCGGGTCGACGGCGTCATTGGTGACGGCGTTGATCGACAGGTACTCACCGAAGGTGTCGTTCCAATGGAACGGAGCAAAGCAATTGCCCGGCAACACCCGATCGGTGATGACCGCGGGCAGCACCGCCCGGCCGCGCCGCGACGCGATCTCGACGGAGTCGCCGTCGGAAAGCTGCAGGCGGGCGGCGTCGTCCGGGTGAATTTCGACGAGCGGGCCGGGGTTGAGTTTGTTGAGCTTGCCGACCTTGCCGGTCTTGGTCATGGTGTGCCATTGGTGGGGCAGCCGGCCGGTGTTGAGCAGGAATGGATAGTCGCCGTCGGGCATTTCCTCGGGCGGCAGGTGCGGACGGGCGAAGAACACCGCTCGACCGTCTTTGGTCGGGAACGCCAACCGCGGGGCGGATCCGTCTTTGCGGACCAGACGGGTCTGACTGACACCGTCGTTGAGATAGCGAATCGGGTTGCGCTTTTTGCCGTTCTCCGGCGGGCACGGCCATTGCATCGGGGCTCGGCGCAGTCGGTCATAGCTGATGCCGCGCAAGTCGTACCCGGTTGCCGGATTCCAGAATTGCTTGATCTCTTCGAACACCTCTTCGGCGCAGGAGTAACTGAAGAAGTCCGAATACCCCATCTCGCAGGCGATCCGAGCGATCAACTGCCAGTCCGGCAGTGCCTGCCCGGGCGGGTCGATGGCTTGCTGGAACAAGGTCAGGTTGCGTTCGGAGTTGACCATCACACCGTCGGATTCGGTCCACAAGGCGGCTGGCAACAGCACGTCGGCGTACTCGTTGGTTTCGTTATCGACGAATGCGTCCTGGGTGATCACCAGTTCGGCCTTGTCCAGGCCGGCGATCACCGTCCGGCGATTAGCCACCGTGGCAACTGGATTGGTGCAGATGATCCAGCACGCCTTGATGTGACCGTCGGCCATGCGGGAGAACATGTCGATTACCCCGTCGCTCACGTCGGTGCGCAGGGAAGCGCGCGGAATCCCCCATTGATCCTCGACGAATTCGCGGTCCGCACTCGAGATTACCGACCGCTGCCCGGGCAGACCAGGGCCCATGTAGCCCATCTCACGGCCACCCATCGCGTTGGGCTGGCCGGTCAACGAGAACGGGCCGTTGCCGGGCTTGCAGATGGAGCCGGTGGCCAGATGCAGATTGCACAGGGCGTTGGTGTTCCAGGTGCCATGAGTGCTCTGGTTGAGACCCATTGTCCAGCAGCTCATCCAGTTTTCGGCTGCCCCTATCCAGCGGGCCGCGGTGCGCAGGTCTTCGACCGGGATGCCGGTGATTTGGCTGACCGCGTCGGGCGGGTACTGCTCGAGGAAGCTGGGCATCACCTCCCAGCCGTTGGTGAACTCACTGATGAATTCGGGGTCGGTGTGGCCGTTTTCGACGATGAGGTGCAGTAGTCCGTTGAGCAGAGCCAGATCCGAGCCGGGATTGATCTGCAGGAACAAATCAGCTTTGGCCGCGGTGGCGGTGCGGCGCGGGTCGACGACAATCAACTTGGCGCCGGCTTTGACCCGTTCCATCATTCGCAGGAACAGAATGGGGTGACAATCGGCCATGTTGGCGCCGATGACGAAGAAAACGTCCGCCCGGTCGAAGTCGTCGTAGGAACCCGGTGGTCCGTCGGCGCCCAACGAAAGCTTGTAACCGGAGCTGGCGCCGGCCATGCACAGCCGCGAGTTCGACTCGATCTGGTTGGTGCCGATGAAGCCTTTGGCCAGCTTGTTCGCCAGATATTGCGCCTCAAGGGACATCTGCCCCGACACGTAGAGCGCCACCGCGTCCGGTCCGTGCTTGTCGATGATGGCTCGCAGCCGCTTGGCCGATCGGGTGATCGCCGCATCGACGTTCGTCGGCTCGAGGGGTTGGCCGCGGTCGGGCCGCAGATACGCCGAGTCGGCCCGGCCGGGAGCCGCGAACAGGTCCGCCGTGGTGGCACCTTTAGTGCACAAACGCCCGAAGTTGGCGGGATGGTCTTTGCGGCCAACCGATTTGGCGATGTGACGACGGCCGCTTTGCGGGTCCGTTGTGACCTGTAGCACCATCCCGCAACCCACGCCGCAGTAGGCGCACATCGTGTGCACGGCGTCGTTATCGGGCGCCATGAGCCTCGCCGACATCCTTCCTCAACTGTGGACAACTGCTGCCTTGAATCGTGCGTCGGGCATGTTTCAGCACGCGACATGCAAGGTTTCGGCCGCTTTACGGAGTTCTCGCACTGCGTCAGAGGTCGCAGTGCGCTGGTCGAAACAGGGAGAAAACGCAATTCCCTTCGAGTCGTCGTCGACCCGCCGATCTGCTGGCCAGACTACCCACGCAAAAGTCACAAACAGGCTGCGGACCTGGGCTTATGACGAAACCGGGGGGACATTCACAGTGTTCGCTAAGCTCGCGTGGTGCGTTGGCGGCGAAGCGTGATCAGGATCTGCCTGTGCCTGGCCGTCGCCGGCTGCGGCGCACCGCGGCCGGCACCGCCGGCGGCCGCACCGGATGCCTGCAAGGCATCGGACGGGCCGACGGCCGAGACGGTACGCCAGGCGATCGCCGGCGTACCCGTCGCCGTGCCGGGTTCCTTCTGGGTGGAGATCGCCCGCGGCCATGCCCGCAAATGCCGCCTGCACTGGGTGCAGATCATTCCCACCATCGCCTCGGAGTCGACTCCTCAGCAGGTGTTGTTCTTCGACCACAACCGGGCCCTGGGTCCGGCCACGCCGAATCCAAAGCCCTACATCACCGTGCTGCCCCCGGCCGACGACACCGTCACCGTGCAGTACCAATGGCGCCTGGGCAGCGACTCAGAGTGCTGCCCTACCGGCCGAGGCAAGGTGCGGTTCCGGATCGGACCGGACGGCAAATTGAAAGCGCTGGACCCGATTCCGCATCAGTAGCTCCAGCGTGCGCTCGCGGCTCCCGGGGTGCGGCCACGGCGCACACCCGACGAGATCTCCGCCCTGGGCGCTCAGTGAAAGCCGTACCCGCACACCGGATACCGCAGCAGGTCACGCACCAGCCGGCAGGTTCTCCGGGTGCAGCATCTCGGCGTACCGCAATTGCTCGGGTATGCCGAACCCGTCGACCAGCGTCTGCGCGTAGGGGCGCAGCTTGCGGCAGCGGTCGTTGATGCCGCGGGTGACGGCCTTGGCGCGCTCGGTGGACAGGTAGCGATGCTCGATGTACCACGCCTTGTCTTCTTCGATCACCGTCAGCGCGAACAGGTCACACACCAGGCCGAGCAACTCCCGCGCCTCGGGATCTTCACAGGACTCGATCCCGGCGACGAACGCCTCGAGCACCACGCGGTCGATGTGCGCGTGCGCCGCGTGCAGCACGTGATCCTGGACGGCATTGAAGGCGTCGAACGCCGACATCTCTTTGGATTTGCCCTGCAACCGACGTGCCACCGAGGAGATCAGGTACTCCTCGCGTTCCTCGAACATGGTGACCTGGGTGCCCCGGTTGAACAGGCTGCCTTCTTCTTCGCTGTCCTGCCGCGCGTCCACGATCCGCTGCATGAACGCTTCGGCGGCAGTGCGTTTCATGACCCGTTCTCCAACGGTGTTGGCGGCGAAGCGGACCCACTCGACCGGGCTCATGCTCTTGATGTCGTCGGCGTACGCGGTCAACAGCTCCTTGGCCACCAACTGGCTCAGGACGTGGTTGTCGCCTTCGAACGTGGTGAAGACGTCGGTGTCGGCGCGCAGCGCGATCAACCGGTTGTCGGCCATGTAGCCGGCGCCGCCGCACGCTTCCCGCGCCTCCTGGATGGCTCGGGAGGCATGCCAGGTGTTGGCCGCCTTCAGCCCTGCGGCGCGTGCCTCCAACTCACGCTGCTCCTCGGCGTCTACCACGTCCGACGTTTGCAGGTCATGGGTCTTGGACACCAGTTCGTTCTGCGCGAACTGCAGCGCGTAGGACTTGGCGATCAACGGGAACAGCCGGCGCTGATGTACCAGGTAGTCCATGATCAGCACTTCTTTGTCATCGTCGTCGGGCGCACTGAATTGCCTGCGCTGCAACGCGTATCGGGTCGCGATGTCCAACGCGACGCGGGCGGCGGCGCCGGCGCTGCCGCCCACTGTCACCCGGCCCCGGATCAGGGTGCCGATCATGGTGAAAAACCGGCGACTCGGATTGTCGATCGGCGAACTGTAGGTGCCGTCGGGCGCCACGTCACCGTATCGGTTCAGCAGGTTCTCCCGCGGCACCCGCACGTGGTCGAAAACGATGCGGCCGTTGTCGACACCGGGCAGCCCGCCCTTGTACTGACAGTCTGATGTCGTCACGCCGGGCAGGTCGTTGCCTTCGGCGTCGCGGATCGGGACGAGCACACAGTGCACGCCGTGGTTGACCGGCTTGCCGTCCTCGGTGGTGATCAGCTGAGCGAAAACCGCTGCGATGGTCGCGGTCTCGGCAGCCCCACCGATGTAGTCCTTGCGGGCGGTCGGAGTGGGGGAGTTGACGACGAACTCTTGGGTCTCGGCGTCGTATGTTGCGGTCGTCTCCAGCGATTGAACGTCGCTTCCGTGGCCTGTTTCGGTCATCGCGAAGCAACCGCGCAGTTCCAGGCTGATGATCTTCGGGACGTATTCCTCGTGATGGCGTTCGGTGCCCAGGTTCTCGACGGCCCCGCCGAACAGGCCCCACTGCACGCCGGCCTTGACCATCAGCGACAGATCCGACATGGCCACCATCTCGATCATGGTGATGGCGGCACCGACGTTGCCGGTCCCGCCGTGCTCCTTGCGGAACCCTTCGTCGGAGATGCCCGCATCGGCCATGATCTGCATCTGCTCGGCCACCTTGGCACGAGCAATCACCGTGTTCGGGGTGTAGTGGGGGCGGAACACCTCGCCGGACAGAATCTTGCGGGTTTCGTTCTTCACATCGCGCCAACGCCCGTCCAGCGCGTTCCGGAGGTGATCGGCAGTGCTTGTCTTGTTCGACGCCATACCCCGACGTTAACCCGTCGTCCGGGCCCGCCAAACAAATCCGTTGGTGCGTGTTTTCTCAATCACCCGGCCCGCACCGCGAGGACCCGCTCTGATGGGTTTGAATAGCGCCATGTCCCAGCCACAGACCGGTGACTCGGCTGCAGATCCCGAGGCGGCACTCGACGTCGGGCATACCCATTCCGACGTCAGTGGCGGCTGGTTGCGGGCAGCGACCTTCGGAGCGATGGACGGTCTGGTCAGCAACACGGGCCTGATCGCCGGTGTGGCGGCCGGCGAAAGCGCGCACACCACGATGGTCAGCGGCATCGCGGGCCTGCTGGCCGGGGCCTTCTCCATGGCACTGGGTGAATACACGTCGGTCACCACCGCCAACGAGCAGATCGACTCCGAGGTCCAGGTGGAACGACGGTTTCTGCGCGCGCGCCCGCAAGCCGAGCGAGCGGAACTGGTCGCCATGCTGGTCGACATGGGCATGACCGAACAGACCGCACGCACCGCCACCGACGAGATCCACCGCGACGAGACCCGTGCGGTCAACTTCCATCTCGTACAGGAGATCGGGGTAGATCCCGCCGAGAAGCCCTCACCGTGGCTGGCCGCCATCTCCTCGTTCGTGACATTCGCCCTGGGCGCGGTCATTCCGCTGCTGCCCTACCTGCTGGGGTATGGCTCGCTGCGAGCCGGCCTGATCTGCGGCGCGGCAGGCCTGCTGGTGGCGGGTGGGCTGACCGCGCGATTTACCCGAAAACCGCTGTGGTGGGCGGCATCCCGGCAATTAGTGTTCGGCCTGGTCGCGGTGGCCGCCACCTACCTGGTCGGGTTGCTCATCGCAGCGCTTATGTGATGTCTGTGCTCGCACGGGTATTGGCAACCTGCTGCCTCACTGCTGGGGTGCTGGCAGGCTGCAGCGCGGCCAAGCTCCCGATCAATACGCCCCGGCCGCTGCTGAGCTACCTGGGGCAATCGCGGGTCCCGTTCGGCGCCACCTTCGACGGCACGGTGATCGGCGGCTTGTCCGGTATCAGTTACGACGCGGCCAGCGGCCTCTATTACGTGATCAGCGACGACCGTTCCAAAACCGGCCCGGCCCGGTTCTATACCGTGCGATTGTCGCTGTCGGACAAGGGAATCGAAGACATCAACTTCACCGGCACGCATCCGCTGCTGGACGCGAACGGGCAACCGTTCGGTCCGCTGCAGTTGGGCACCACACCGCCGGTGGTGCCGCCCGACCCCGAGGGCATCGCCTTCGACGGCCCGCGACAACGGCTGTATTGGAGCTCTGAAGGTGAACGGCTGACCGATCGGCAGCCCGTTCTCGCCGATCCCTGGGTCCGGATCGCCGGCCTGGACGGCAGCTACCAGGGACAGTTCACCTTGCCGGCCAACCTGGCGATGTCGGCCCAGCACACCGGGCCACGACGCAATCGGGCCCTGGAAGGGCTGACCCTGACCCCGGACGGCCAGTCGGTGTTCGCGGCAATGGAAGGGCCCGGATACAACGACGGACCGAGCAATGACGACGACCACCAGGTGTTGACCCGATTGACCAAGTTCGATGTCGCCGCCAGCGCGCCCACGGCCCAGTACGCCTACCCCATGGAGCCGGCCGATTGGCCCGCCGACCGCAACGGCGTCTCAGATCTGGTCGCACTATCCAGCAGCTCGTTCCTGGTCCTGGAACGCTCCAACGCGGTGCCTCCGGTCGTGCGGATCTACCGCGCCGAAATCGGTAGCGCCACTGACGTTTCGGCCCTGCCGTCGCTGCACGGCGCGACGCTCACCCCGATGACCAAGTCACTGGCTTTCGACTTGTCCGCCACACCGGGGATGTCACCTCCGCAGAATCCCGTCGACAACGTCGAAGGCATCACCCTCGGCCCTAAACTGCCCGACGGCCGTCAAGCGGTGGTGCTGGTCAGCGACAACAACTTCTCAGCCACCCAGGTCACTCAATTCCTGCTGTTCGCGATGTAGTGCCTGGGCCTTGCCGCTGTCTTGAATAGGTGAGCGCAACCGGTACCGCGCCAGGCCTGCCCACACCGCGCCGAAGGCGGTCAGCATGATCATGTCGAACACCCACCAGCCGGCATAGTGAGTCCACAACGCGTTGGTGTCGGCCAGCGCGTCGACCCGGCGCAAGTTGATCGTGGCCGCTGACGCCGCATATCCCCACTGGGCCGGGACGAACCAGGACACCTGGTCATAGCCCCAGGTCCCCACCAGCGACACCAAGCCCCCGGCGAACAGCAGCGATGCCAGCACGGCCGGCACCAGCAACGGCAGCACCTCACGCAGCGATCTACCCACGGACGACAGTGCCAGCCCGACGATCGCCGAGACGATGGCGGTGACCGCCACGCTGAGGTAGAGCTCGGCATCGGAATTGTGCAGCAGGGCCCCGCCATGCCGGGGCCCGCCCTTGATGACGATGACGATGACCGTGAGGATCGCTGCCTGGATGGCGGCGACGACCGCGAAGAAGAGGATTTTCGCAATGAGGTACGCCGTCGCGGATAAGCCGATGGACTGCTCGCGCCGGAAGATTCGCCGTTCGGAGACCACCTCAGCGATGGTGAGCAAGGTGCCCATGAGGACAGCTCCGAAGTTGAGCGCGGCCAGCAGCTCGACGGCTTCGTGTTGATTGGAGCTGGCCGCCGCGGGCCGGTCGAAGCCGGAATCCCCGGGAATCAGCAGAGTCAGCGCCCCCAAGACGAACGGCAACAGCAGCAAGAGCAGCGAGTAGACGCGGTTGGCGAAGAACAGCCGGGCCTGACGCCGCGCCACCCACCGGATCTGCTGGCCGAGGGTGAGCACGGCGGGCAGCTTCTCGGGGGCGGCCACCGCTGGCGGAGTGGCGGACACCGCTGCCTGTTGGCGCGACAGATAAGCGTGGTGGGCGCCGTGCGGATCGGCATTTATCTGCGCATAGATGTGCGACCAGTCGGTGCTGCCCAGCGCCGGGCCGAGTTGGGCGGGCGGGCCGGCGAACGCCAGCGCACCGGCGGGAGTGAGCACCAATACCTGGTCGCAAAGGTGGAGATGGTGCGGTGCCGTCATGGCCACCACCACCACGCAGCCCAGGTCGGCCTGCCGGCGCAACAGAGCCATCACGTGGTCGTCCTGCGCGGCATCCAGCCCAGCCGTTGGCTCGTCGGCGACCAGCAGGGACGGCCGGGTGACGAGTTCGACGGCCAGTGCTACGCAGCGGCGCGCTTCGGGCGGCAGTTTGGCCACCCGGGTGGTGCGGTGCGGTGTCAGTTCCAGCTCGTCGAGAACCTGGTTCACCACGCGGGCGCGGTTGTCCGGCGAGGTTTTGGGCGGTAACCGCAGTTCGGCCGCATACCGCAGGACCTGCTCCACGGTGAGGCGCCGATGCACTCGCTCGCTCCGAGTGACGACTCCGACGCGCGAGCGCATGGCCTCCGGCTCGGCGACCGCATCGTGGCCGTCCACCGTGAGCAGGCCTGAGGTCGGCGTTCGGGTACCGGCGAGCACCCCGAGCAGCGCAGAGTTGCGTGCGGTCGACGGCCCGACCACGGCAATCATCGATCCTGGCGGCGCGGTGAACGAAACACTTGACACCAGCGCGTGGTCGTCGGCGGCGAGGGTGAGCTCATATGCCGCGACCCCGATCGTGCGCGCACCCGGCTGCAGGGGCAGCCGATTGGTGGACGGCGCGACGTCGCCTGGGCCGGTATCGGGACGTGTGACCCGCAGCTTCCGCGTCGCCTCGGTCATCAGGTTGACGAAGTTGCGGCTCTTGGGCGACGTCTCCACCGTGGGCCGCTGGGAGGGCGGCGGAACGGGCCGGCGCGGCGGGGGCGGCGCCGGCGCGGCAGCAGGCGGCGGTGCCGGTGGCGGCGATCCCGGTGGCGGCGGTGCCGGTGGTGGTATCCGCATGGGCCGGGTGGCCCGTTCCAGCGGAGTCTGGGCGGCGGCCATCTTCTGCGTGGCCGGTTCAGGCGCTGGATTGGGGGCGGGCGTGACGGCGATCTTCTGGGTCGGGGGCTCCACCGGGATCTTCTGGGTGGTCGGCTCGACGCGAATGCGCTGGGTGGCCGGCTCCGGGGCGGCTTGGCGACGCACTGCACCCGCAGCCGGTGGCGCCGGACGTGCGGGTTCGTCGCCCGTCGTCAACTGGAATGTCAGCCGTGGCCCGTGCTGGGGGTCACCGAGGGTGATCGACTGGCCATCGTGGATGTCCACCGTTGAGGTGCGGGCGCCGTCGGTGAACAGGCCGCTGTCGTTGCGGTCGATGGCCACCCAATGAGATCCGGTGAACCGCAGCACCACATCGGGTATCGCGTGGTGCGGCGCGGGGCCGGGTTGCCCGGGGCGATCCAGGCGGATATCGCAGTGGTCACCGTGGCCGACGATCACGTCGCGGCCCGGGGTGAACAGGTACCGCATCGAGCCGAACCACACGGTCAACGGTGAGGCGTTGGGCATCACGATGCCTCGATCCGCATCGCCGCCACCTTTCTCCGGGGTCTTTCTCGTCCGGGGAGCGTTTACCCCCTACAAACGTCTTGCATCCAGGATGCCTTGCCCGCTCACAGTGTGTTGCGGCCCGGCGTGGCTGCGGCGTTGTCGAGCAGCCGGCGCAGCACCTGCACGGCGTCGGCCAGCACCTGCCGATCCGTCGCATCCAGCCGGGCCAGCTGCGGTTCGATGGCCGCGGCGCGGTCGGCCCGCACGGCGTTCAACGTGCGCATGCCCTGCGGCGTGATGCGGATGCGGACCGCCCGCGCATCACCGGGGTCGGTGGTGCGGGCCACCAGCCCGGCGTCCTCGAGGCGTCGCACCTGGGTCGTCATGGTCGGTTGCGAACAGTGGTCGACGGCGGCCAGGTGGCAGATGCGTGCCTCTCCCTGGGCTTCGATGGTGGACAGCAGCCTGGCTTGGGCGGCAGGCAGGGGCATTTGGATGCGCTGAGTGGCCAGCCTGTTGAGCCGTGCAACGACGGCCAAAAGGTCGGCGCCCAGGCCGTGAGCAACGTCGGCGTCGTTGCCGGCGGCGGATGAAGTCATGCTCCCATGGTTGCATAGCTTTGCTAAGCGCAACCAGTTCTGGCGCCAGGACGGCGAAATTCACATCGTCTGCAGTGCTGCGCTGAGGGAGGTCCCGGGCCTGGCACAATCGGAGAAGTGACCGCGCCCGGCCCCCACCTAACGCATTACCGGGGTCGGTTGCGGCCGGGAGAACTGGCGCAGGCTGCGGTGATGGCCGCACTGTGCGCCGTCATCGCCATCATCTCGGTCATCGTGCCGTTTGCTGCGGGCCTGGCACTGCTCGGCACCGTCCCCACCGGGCTGCTCGCGTACCGATACCGCCTCCGGGTGTTGCTCGCCGCAGCGGTCGCCGCGGGGTTGATCGCCTTCCTGATAGCCGGCCTGGGCGGTTTCATGGGCGTGGTTCACAGCGCCTACATCGGTGGCCTGACCGGGTTCGTCAAGCGCAAGGGCCGCGGCACACCCACGGTGATCGTGTCGTCGCTGATCGCCGGGTTTGTGTTCGGTGCCTTCATGGTCGGCTTACTGGCGCTGTTGGCCCGCCTGCGGCATCTCATCTTCGATGTCATGACCGCAAACGTGGAGGGCGTCGCGTCCTTCCTGACCCGGATCGGCATGCCCGGAGTCGGGGAAGACATCAAGCGGGATTTCATGGCCGCTCTGCACTACTGGCCGTGGTGGCTGCTCGCCTACTTCACCATCGGCATTTCGATCGTGTCGCTGATCGGCTGGTGGGCATTGTCGCGGCTGCTGGAACGCATGCGCGGGATTCCCGACGTGCACAAGCTTGACGCGCCGGTCGACGGTGACGTGGGCGCCGACATCGCTCCGGTGCCGGTGCGGCTGGACAAGGTCCGGTTCCGCTATCCCGGCGCCAGCCAAGACGCGTTGCCCGAGACCAGCATGGAAGTGAAGCCGGGCGAACACGTGGCGGTCACCGGCGCGAACGGTTCGGGCAAGACGACGTTGATGCTGTTGCTGGCCGGTCGAGAGCCCACGTCCGGCACCGTCGAGCGGCCTGGCGCCGTGGGTCTGGGCAGGCTGGGTGGCACCGCCGTCGTACTGCAGCACCCCGAATCCCAGGTCCTGGGCACTCGCGTCGGCGACGATGTGGTCTGGGGCCTGCCGCCGGGCACCAAGCCCGACGTCGATCAACTGCTCAGCGAGGTGGGTCTGGACGGATTCGCCGAACGTGACACCGGAGGCCTGTCCGGTGGGGAGCTGCAGCGCCTCGCCCTTGCCGCCGCTTTGGCCCGAGAGCCGGCCGTCCTCATCGCCGACGAGGTCACCACCATGGTCGACCAGCAGGGCCGAGACGCGCTGCTGGGTGTGTTGTCGGGGCTGACCAAACGGCACCGGACCGCGTTGGTGCACATCACCCACTACAACAACGAGGCCGATACGGCCGACCGCATCATCAATCTCAGCGACTCGCCGGACAACACCGGCATGGTGGAGGTCGCCGAGTCGCCGAAGACGCCCGTTACGCGGGGCGATCAGGCTCGCGCTCCGGCGCTTGAACTGGTCGGAGTCGGCCACGAATACAACGTCGGAACGCCATGGGCGAAAACGGCATTGCGCGACATCAACTTGGTCGTCGAACAGGGCGACGGCGTGCTGATTCACGGTGGCAACGGGTCGGGCAAATCGACGCTGGCCTGGATCATGGCGGGGTTGACGGTTCCTACCACCGGCTCCTGTTTGCTTGACGGCCGGCCCACCCACGAACAGGTCGGCGCCGTGGCGTTGTCGTTTCAGGCGGCCCGGCTGCAGTTGATGCGCAGCCGTGTCGACTTGGAAGTCGCTTCGGCAGCAGGCTTTTCGCACCGCGACCAGGACCGCGTGGCAGCGGCGCTCAGCGTCGTCGGGCTGGATCCAACCCTCGGAAAGCGGCGCATCGACCAACTCAGCGGCGGCCAGATGCGCCGCGTGGTGCTCGCCGGACTGCTGGCCTGTTCGCCGCGTGCGTTGATTCTCGACGAGCCGCTGGCTGGATTGGACGCGGCCAGCCAGCGCGGTCTGCTGCGGCTGCTGGAAGACCAGGCTCCACCGCGCGGTGTCCAACTCGCGGGGATCCACTCCTGCCGCGGCCAGCAGGTCGGCGTTGTAGAACACCGCGATGCCCGCGTCGGTCAGCTGCGGCACTCCCCAGAGCGCGCCCTTGCGGGTGAACTGCTCCACCACAGCGGAGTCCCAGTCGGCGGTTTGGCTGGTGTCGATTTTCAGCAATCGACCGCTGTCGGCGTAGGCGTCCAGGTAGGCGTTGGAGAGCCAGAAGATGTCGTCGGCGCTGCCACCGGCCACGTCGGTGCGCAAGGTATCGAAATAATTCGAGTACGCAACAAGATTGGTGTGCACCTCGATGTTGGGATGGGCGCGGGTGAACGCCTCGAACGACTGTTTGTAGGCCGCCGCGATCGGTTCGGCCCACAACCGCACCGTCACCACGATCTTGCCGTCACGCGGTTCACCGGTGCGGCCCATCAACACCGCCGTGGTCAGCAGCAGCGCCGCGATGGCCACCAGCGCGGCGGCGACGAGTGTGGAAAAGCGTGGTCGAGTCACGGTGCCCGCCGGTTTCGCCGAGATTGCCGTGGGGGTTGTGATCCGCCCGGATTGGCAGCCGCTACGGCAATCTCGACGCCTATGCCGGTCACTTGATCCCCGAGACGACGATCGAGGACACAATGTGGCGCTGGAAGACCACGAACAAGACGATCAGCGGCACAATCGCCAGCGTCGTCGCCGCCATCACCAGCGTCCATTGCGAATTGAACCGGGATTGCAGATCGGCCGTGGCCACGGTGAGTACCCGCCAGCGGTGGCCGCTGGTGATCACCAACGGCCACATGAAGTTGTTCCACTGCGAGACCACGGTGATCATCGTCAGCGCCGCAAGAACCGGCCGGCTGGACGGGATGATCACATGCACGATCACGTCGAGTGTGTTGGCGCCGTCGAGGCGTGCGGCGTTGATCAGGTCATTGGGGATCATGCGAAAGTGCTCACGCAGCAAGAAGATCGCGTACGGGGAGCCGAACATGAACGGAATCACCAACGCCCAGAACGTATTCCGCAATCCCAGCTGCGCCATCATCAAATACAGCGGCACCACCGTCACCGTGCCGGGCACCATCAGCGTCGCGATGTAGACCCAGAACAGCGTGTCGCGTCCGCGAAACTCCATCCGCGCGAACGCAAACGCCGCCAGTACCGAGAACGTCAGCTGCCCAAGCAGAATCACCGCCGTCATCAACGCGGTCACCGCGGCCGCGCGGCCGAACCCGGCCCCGGCCAGGTCGCCGTAGTTGGAAAGTGTCGGTGGACGCGGCAACTGCAGCGGCGTACCCGTGGCGAACTGGTGCGCGGAGGTGAACGAGGTCAGCAGCCCCAGCAGGAACGGCGCCAAGGTGAGCACCGCCCCGACAATCAAACCGGCGTAGACGACGAGACGGCTAAGTGAGGTCATAACTGATCCGCCGCCGGAAGTACAGATGCTGAACGAAGGTGACGCCGACCAGGATGATGAACAGCACCACCGCCATCACCGACGCGCGGCCAATCGCCGCCGCGCCGAAGGCCTCCGCGTAGATGCGGTGCGCGACCAGGTCGGTGCTGCCCTCCGGCCCGCCGCCGGTCAGAGCGTAGACGGTGTCGAATACCTGTGCGGCGCTGACGATCCCGGTGACCAGGACGAAGAACATCGTCGGTCGCAGCATCGGCAAGGTGATGCGCCAGAACCGCTGCCAGGCGTTGGCGCCGTCGGTGCGAGCGGCGTTGTGGATGTCCTCGGGGATGGCCAGCAGACCGGCCAGGAAGGACAGCGCAATGTAGCCGACGTTGGTCCACACGACGACCGCCGACACCACCGGCAACGCCAGATCGGGATTGGTCAGCCATTCGATGCGGTGTCCCAGCACGGTGCTGACCGCGCCGTCGGTGGGCGCCAGAATCCAGCGCCACAACACCGCGATCGCCAGCGGGGCGCAGATCCAGGGCAGCACGTACAGCGTGCGGAACAGGCCGGTGCCGGGCAGATCGCGGGCCAGCATCGCGGCCGCCAGCAGCCCCAGCACCGTTTGAGCGGGCACGACGAGTGCCACGAAGAGGGCCGTCACCAGCAGCGAGTTGGCGAAGGTGCCGTCGGTGAGCACGGACTTCCAGTTGGCCAACCCGACATAGTGCAGCGGCCCCAGCAGGTCCCATCGGTACAGACTCAGCCACACCACGACCAGGATCGGCAGCAGCAGAAACGCCACCACGCCGAACAAACTGGGCGCGAGCAGGGCGTACGCCGCCGCCGTGGTGCGGCGAGGCGCGTCGGGCATGAATGTATTAAAGCCGGTCGTTACGGTGGAGCCGTGACAGCGAACCGGGGGATCGATGCCGACTTCCTGGACCTGCCGCGCCACGAGTTGGCGGACGCCGCGTTGTCGGCGGCCAAGGCGGCCGGGGCCAGCTACGCCGACCTGCGCATACACCGCATCAGCACCGAAATCATCCAGCTGCGCGACGGTGAACTCGAGACGTCGGTAATCAGCCGCGATGTGGGGTTGGCGGTGCGGGTCATCGTCGCCGGGACGTGGGGATTCGCCTCTCACGCCGACCTCGCCCCCGACGTCGCCGCCCGAACCGCACGCCACGCCGTGCAGGTCGCCACCATCCTGGCGGCGCTGAACAACGAGCGCGTCCAACTGGCGCCGGAGCCCGTCTACCCCGACGCCACCTGGGTCTCCGATTACGAGGTCGACCCGTTCGGTGTGCCGGCCTCCGACAAGATCGCCGTGCTGCAGGACTACTCCGCCCGGTTACTGAACGCCGACGGCGTCGACCACGCATCGGCCAGCCTCAACGCCGTCAAGGAACAAACCTTCTACGCCGACACCTTCGGATCCTCGATCACCCAGCAGCGGGTGCGGTTGCTACCCACTCTCGAGGCGATCAGCGTCGATCCGCAGGAGGGCACCTTCGACTTCATGCGGACACTGGCGCCGCCGACCGCCCGCGGCTGGGAAGTGGTGGCCGGCGACGAGGTGTGGAATTGGAGCGAGGAACTCGCCGAGCTGCCCGAGTTGCTGTACGAGAAGGTTCGGGCGCCCAGCGTGATGGCGGGTGTCACCGATCTGGTCATCGACCCCACCAACCTGTGGCTCACCATTCACGAATCCATCGGCCATGCCACCGAATACGACCGCGCCATTGGTTATGAGGCCGCCTACGCCGGGACCTCCTTCGCCACCCCCGACAAACTCGGTAGCATGCGGTACGGCTCACCGGTGATGAACGTTACCGCCGACCGCACCGTCGAACACGGTTTGGCGACAATCGGTTACGACGACGAGGGCGTGGCTGCCCAAAGCTGGGATCTGGTGCGCGACGGAATCTTCGTCGGCTACCAGCTCGACCGAGTGTTCGCGCCGCGGCTGGGGCAGGAGCGCTCCAACGGCTGCTCGTATGCCGACTCGGCCCACCATGTGCCGATCCAGCGGATGGCTAACGTCTCGTTGCAGCCCGGCACCGACGACCTGAGCACTGCGGACCTGATCGCCCGGGTGGACGACGGTATCTACATCGTCGGCGACAAATCTTGGTCAATCGACATGCAGCGGTACAACTTTCAGTTCACCGGGCAGCGGTTCTTCCGGATTCGCGACGGCCGCCTGTACGGGCAGTTACGCGACGTCGCCTACCAGGCCACCACCACCGACTTCTGGAATTCCATGGAAGCTGTTGGGGGACCGTCGACGTGGCGGCTCGGTGGGGCGATCAATTGCGGCAAGGCCCAGCCCGGGCAGGTCGCCGCGGTCAGCCACGGCTGCCCGTCAGCGCTGTTCCGCGGCGTCAACGTCCTCAACACCCGTACCGAGGGCGGCCGATGATCACACCGCAGCACGTCGTCAACATCGTTTTGGATGAGGCGGCGAAAGCCGGCCGTGCCGATGAAACCATGGTGCTGGTCACCGATAAGGTCGAGGCCACCTTGCGGTGGGCCAACAACACCATGACCACCAACGGCGTCACGGTCAGCCGCAACATCGCGGTCATTTCGGTTGTCCGGCAAGGCGACAGCGCCCAAATCGGCACCGTGGTGACCGCCGAAGCCGATCCCACCGTGTTGCCCGGACTGGTGGTGTCGTCGCAGGACGCCGCCCGGTCCGCGCCGGAAGCCGGTGATTTCGCGCCGCTGCTGGGTGACTCCGGTGAGCCCGGCGATTGGGACGCGCCCGTGCCCGGCACCGGGGCCGGTGTGTTCTCCGGTATCGCCGGTCGGTTGAGCCGCCAGTTCCGCGGGGCCGATCGGGTGTTCGGCTATGCGCACCACAGTGTTTCGACGACGTTCCTGGCGTCGTCGACGGGGTTGCGGCGGCGCTACACCCAGCCCACCGGCGCCATCGAACTCAACGCCAAACGGGGCGAGGCCAGCGCGTGGGCGGGCATCGGCACTCCGGATTTCGCCAACGTTCCTATCGAGGCGTTGTTCGGCCAGCTGTCGACCCGGCTCGGTTGGGCGCAGCGCACTGTGGAGCTACCCGCGGGGCGATACGAGACGATCATGCCGCCGTCGACGGTGGCCGACATGATGATCTACCTGGGCTGGTCGATGGCCGGCCGCAGCGCCCAGGAAGGCCGCTCGGCGTTCTCGGCGCCCGGCGGGGGAACGAGGGTGGGGGAGCGGCTCACCGATCTGCCGCTGACCTTGTTCAGCGATCCCATGGCTCCCGGCTTGGCCTGCACGCCGTTCGTCGCGGTCAGCACTTCATCGGAGACGCGGTCGGTCTTCGACAACGGCATGGAGATCGGGCAGGTGGACTGGATCCGCGACGGTGTCATCAACGCGCTGGCCTACCCGCGCTCCACGGCAGCCAGATTCGACGCCCCGGTCGCCGTGGCTGCCGACAACTTGATCATGACGGGCGGGTCGGCAGAGTTGGCCGACATGATCGCGTCCACCGAGCGCGGCCTGCTGCTCACCACCCTGTGGTACATCCGTGAAGTCGACCCGACGACCCTGCTGCTCACGGGGTTGACCCGCGACGGCGTGTACCTGGTGGAAGACGGCGAAGTGACCGCTGCGGTCAACAACTTCCGCTTCAACGAGAGCCCGTTGGACTTGTTGCGCCGGGCCACCGAGGCCGGAACCAGTGAGAAAACGCTGCCCCGGGAGTGGGGAGACTGGGCCACCCGCGCGGCGATGCCGTCGCTGCGAATCCCGGATTTTCACATGTCGTCGGTGAGCCAAGCGCAATAGGCGATTGCTGTGGAGTCCGGCGCGTCCTAGCGTGTGGAACATGGCAGCACTTCCCGACGACCTGCTGAGCCGATTGGTGGCGTTGTCACCGGGTGATCCGCGGATCGTGGGGCTGGTTCGGCAGGTGTGCGCCGAGGCGGTGGGGTTGCCGCCGTTGCCCGCGGAGGTGGCGGTGAGCGAGCCCGCGTCGGAGGCCGAGGAAGCCGTCGCCGACTTCGCCGAACAATTCGCCCTCGACGTGTCGATGATTACCGCCGAGCAGCGGTCACGGCTGGTGAATACTCTGGGCAACAAGGCTTTTGGGGTCGTTGTGTCGATGTACATTGCCGACGCCGTGCCGCGAGTGCGTGCTGGACTGGAAGCGCTGGGTGTCGGTTCTCAGTACCTGGGCTGGGTCGGCGAGCCCCTTGCGTGGGATCACACCACCGACCCGTCCGAGGAATTGTTCGTGCGCTTCATGCCCGCGGTGGCCCGGTTGCGGGCACTGGATCCGGTGACCTCGGAGTTGGTGCGGTTGCGCGGCGCGGCCCAGCACAACTGCCGGCTGTGCAAGTCGCTGCGGGAGGGCAACGCGTTGGACGCCGGCGGCTCGGAAACGCTGTACGGCGACATCGAGCGGTTCGAGGAATCCGAGCGGCTCGACCGGCGGGCCAAGGCGGCGCTGCGGTATGTAGATGCGCTAATTTGGAGCCCTGCGCACCTCGTCGTCGACGCTGCCGCCGAGGTGCGCTCCGGTTTCTCCGAGGACGAGGCCGTCGAGTTGACGTTCGACATCATGCGCAACGGCAGCAATAAGATCGCCGTGTCGATGGGCGCCGACGCGCCTCGGGTGGAGTCGGGCACGGAGCGGTATCTGATCGACGTCGACGGTCAGACGGTGTTCAGCTGACGAGAGCCATGGTGCATACAGCAGGAGTCGCCCTCGCCGTGGGAGTGGTCGCGGCCTGTGCCCTAGCGGGCTGTGGTGGGTCCGGCGGCAAAACGGCCGCGCCCACCATGACCGTGCGCAGCAGCAGTGGGACGCAGTTGCCGCCGATCTATCCGGGGACGACGGTTCCACCGCTGCCGTCGTCCACACCGACGTCCGCGCCCACCTCAACGCTGCCGTCGACGTCACCCACCACATCCGCGCGTAGCTTCCCCGGTGACGGTGTGTACCGGATGGGCCAGGACATACAAGCCGGCACGTATCAGGCGCAGGGGAGTAGCTCGTGCTCCTGGGAGCGGCTGCGGGGATTCCGGGGCACCTCGACCGATGTGATCGAACACGGGGAAGGCGCCGAGCCGCAGGTGGTGCGCATCGAGCCATCGGATGCCGGGTTCAAAACGCAACACTGCGGTACGTGGACCCTGCAATCGGCCGGTGCGGTCACGTCCACGGCGCCCGTGTCGCTTCCCCCGGGCGCACAGGCATGCCCTCCCACGAGCGGGACGCCCGGCAGCCTCGGCAATTCCGCCGTCGGATCACCCGACACGACATGTCCGTTCGCCGAACAGGTGCGGCTGGCGTACGTGTTCACCGGTCCCGCGAGCCCGACACCCCGACAGATCGACGCCGTCAGTCCCGTCACTGGCCAGCACTACTCGATGACCTGCGCCGCCGACGGATCCTTGGTCTGCAAAGGCGGCAACGGCGCGGTCGTCTACGTGTATTAACTGCGCCTCGGTGGGTACTTTTCGTCTCGTGCCGTTGCGAAGGGATAGTCCGGCCCGCGGGCGCCGGCTTCGGTTCTACGAGGCCGTGACCGAGCGCATCGCCATGAGTCGCGTCGGCTACCAGCTGGCCATCAACGTGGCGCCGAAGATCGACAAGGTGCTGATCCCGCGGACCAAGGGCCGATTGAGCTCGATGGGATTGGACAAGGTGGGTCTGGTCACCTCGACCGGGGCCAAGTCGGGTCAGCAGCGCACCCATCCGCTGGCGTTGATCGAAGACGCTGACGGGTTGATTGCGATCGCTTCCAATTACGGGCGTCCCAAGCATCCCTCGTGGAGTGCCAACCTGATCGCCCACCCCGACTGCACCATCGAATACAAGGGCCCGCCCCGGCGTTACTGCGCCGAGCTGCTGACCGGCGAGGCGCGCGCCGCGGCGTGGGCGGCGGCCGTCGACTTCTACGCGGGATATGAGAATTACCGCGAGAAGTGCGCGCCGCGAGAGATCCGAGTGTTTCGGCTCCGGCCGGCAGGCGATTGAGGCTTGGGCCGTATCTCGGGCAGTCGGTGGTGTCGCGCTAGTGTCGTGGTCGTGCAACGCCGGGGGCGGTAGCTCAGTTGGTTAGAGCCGCGGACTCATAATCCGTTGGTCGCGGGTTCGAGCCCCGCCCGCCCCACCTTAAATGTGTATGACTTCGGTTGATGTCTGACATTTCTGCTTCGGGTGATGCCTGACAGTGTTTCGGCTGATGCTTGACAGTTGTTTCGGTTGATCCTTGACACTCCCTAGATGAGGGAGTTGAGCGTGGCCGAGCAGCGGTATCAGGCCGTGATGGCGGTGATTGGTGATGGCCTGTCGATCTCGCAGGTCGCGGAGAAGGTCGGGGTGTCGCGCCAGACGTTGCATGCCTGGTTAGCGCGGTATGAGGCGGCGGGCCTGGACGGGCTGGTGGATCGGTCGCATCGGCCGGCGAGCTGTCCGCACCAGATGCCGGCGGTGGTCGAGGCGGCGTTGTTGGAGTTGCGGCGTTCGCGGCCGTATTGGGGTCCGCGACGGTTGGTCTTTGAGCTCAAGAAGCGTCGGGTGAGTCCGGTGCCGTCGGAATCGGCGGCGTATCGGGCGTTGGTGCGGGCCGGGATGATCGATCCGAGCGTGCGGGATCGGCGGTCTCGGAAGTGGAAACGCTGGGAGCGCGGTGCCCCGATGGAGTTGTGGCAGATGGATATTGTCGGTGGGTTTCCGCTGGCCGATGGCACCAGCGCCAAAGCGCTGACCGGGGTTGATGATCATTCCCGGCTGTGCGTCTGCGCGCGGTTAATGGCGCGGGAACGCACCCGGGCGGTGTGTGATGGGTTGCGGGCGGCGCTGGTGACCTATGGCGCGCCTGAGCAGATTTTGACCGATAACGGCAAGGTCTTCACGGGCCGGTTTTTCCATCCGCCGGTAGAGGTGCTTTTCGATGCGATCTGCTGCGAGCACGGCATTGAGCATCTGCTGACCCAACCTCGCTCACCGACGACGACGGGCAAGATCGAGCGATTCCACCGCAGCCTGCGCGCGGAATTCTTAATCGCGCACAAGCCTTTCACCACTCTTAAGGCCGCCCAGCAGGCCCTGGATGAGTGGGTCGACTACTACAACAACTCCCGCCCGCATCAAGGGTTGGACATGACCACCCCGGCCCAACGATTCGCCACGCGATCCGTTACCAGGCCTGCGGTGGCGGTCACGGTGACCCCACAAGATCGCACCGGTGAGGACTGGGTCAGCCGGCGGGTGACCACCAACGGGGTGGTCAGCGTGGCCTGGCAGCAGGTCTGTATCGGCGCCCATTACGCCGGATCACGCTGTGATGTCCACGTCGATGGCCAGCTGCTGCGGTTTTTCATCGGCGACGATCTGGTCAAGACCGCCGCGCGAACCACCCACACAGAGGTACGAAACAAACGGGCCTTCCGCACCCGCGAACAGGCCTAACAAATAACCCAGAGTGTCAAGGATCAACCGACATAGAAACGTCAACCATCAACCGACTCTGAACAGCCCCCACCTTAAATGGCCTCATCAGAGGTGGTACAGGCGAGCTGGCCGCGCTGACTAGGTCCGCTCACCCCGGCGTCACCCCGGCGGCTGGTTGGAGTGTCGCCCACAGGCGGCGGCGCTAGCTAACTCGCGTGTCAGCCGTCCATGTCAATCTGTACGGCGTGGATGAACGCGAAGATGCTGAACTAGCTGAGCTTGCCGCACTACTTCGCGAGCGCAACGCGCTCGATGCTCGGCTAGGCGCTTACTGGATCGACCCGTCAACACGGGGAGCATCGGCGAGTGGATTGCGGCTCGGATTTTTGACATCGAGTTGGAGGCCGCAGCGAACGCAGCGGGTTACGACGGACACTTCACCACAGGAGTCCTTGCCGGTCGGACCGTAAACGTGAAGGCGTACACGAGGCACGAATCCATGCTGGATATAAATCCCAGCGCTCCGTTGGATTTCTACCTTGTCTTCACCGGCCCCAAAGGTGCGTCCGCGTCGTCTCGGGGCACTCTCAGGCCGTTCTGTATCGACGCTGTATTCCTGTTCGACGCCCTGTCGGCTCCGGTCGAAAAGTGAGCAGGTAGTTCCGGTCGAAAAGTGAGCACCCTTCTGATTGGAGAGTGATCACTGTGGAGGATTGGGCGGAGATTCGCCGGCTGTATCGGTCGGAGAAGCTGTCGCAGGCTGCGATCGCGCGGCGGCTGGGTCTGTCGCGGAACACCGTGGCCAAGGCGCTGCGCTCGGAGGCGCCACCGCGCTATGAACGCAAGCCGGCGGTGATGTCGGGGTGGGCCCAGGTCGAGATGGCGGTGCGGGTGCTGTTGGGGCAGTTTCCGACGATGCCGACGACGGTGATCGCGCAGCGGGTGGGTTGGACTGGCGGGCACTCGTGGTTCGCCGAGAACGTTGCGCGGATCCGCCCGGAGTACACCCCGGTCGATCCGTGCGATCGGCTGGTGCATCTGCCCGGTGAGCAGGTGCAGTGCGATCTGTGGTTTCCTGGCCAGCTGGTTCCCGATCACGCTGGGGTATTGCGGTCGTTTCCGGTGCTGGTGATGGTCGCTGCGTACTCGCGGTTCATCGCCGCGATGATGATCCCGTCACGGGTGACCGGGGATCTGTTGGCCGGGATGTGGCAGTTGATCGCCGGGAACATCGGTGGTGTGCCACGGACTCTGTTGTGGGACAACGAGGCCGGTATCGGTCGGCGCGGCCGTTTGGCTGAGGGGGTGGCCGGGTTCTGTGGTGTGCTGGGCACCCGCTTGATTCAGGCCCGGCCCTATGATCCGGAGACCAAGGGTCTGGTCGAGCGGGTCAACGGTTACCTTGAGACGTCGTTTCTGCCGGGCAGGATGTTCACCTGCGCAGCCGATTTCAACGCCCAATTGTGGGACTGGTTGATCTCGATCGCCAACCGCCGCGTGCACGCCAGCACCCGGCTGGTCCCTGCCGAGGCCTTGGCGGCGGACCGGGCGGCGATGGCCATACTTCCGCCGGTGGCTCCGGCGGTCGGGACGACGATCACGACGCGGTTGGGTCGCGACTACTACGTCGGCGTCGGCGGCAACGCCTACTCGGTGAACCCGGAGGTGATCGGGCGGATGATCACGGTGGCCGCCGGCCTGGATCGGATCACCGTCCGCTGTGGTGACCGGCTGGTCGCTGATCATGAACGGCTCTGGGGCACAGCCGGATTGGTCACCGATCCGCAGCATCTGGCGGCTGCGGCGGTGCTGCGCGAGCAGTTCCGGACCCGGCCAGCCAAGGGAGCTCACCTGCAGGTAGATGTCGAGATCGCCGACCTGAGTGCTTATGACGCACACTTCGGGACCGGGGAGGTCGCCTGATGGCCACCACGAAACGCAGCCCCTCGGCGCCGGGTGAGGCCGACAAGCTGATCGCCCACCAAGCTCGTCTGCTCAAGGCGCCGCGGATCGCCGCGCACTACCACCGGCTAGCTGAACAAGGCCGTGAAGCGAACTGGTCGCTGGAGGACTACCTCGGCGCCGTCTTGGCAGTGGAGTCCAATGCCCGTGCTGAATCCGGTGCCCGTCAACGCATCCGGTATGCCGGATTCCCAGCGATCAAGACGATCACCGACTTCGACTTCACCGCCCAACCCGGCATCGACCGCGCCCAGATCGCCCGCCTGGAAGCCGGCGGCTGGCTGGCCGAAGCCCGCAACATCGTGCTGCTCGGCCCGCCGGGCACCGGTAAAACGCATCTGGCCACGGCCCTGGCAATCGCGGCCGCCCACACCGGGCACCGGGTTGCGTTCGCCCCGGCCACCGGCTGGATCACCCGCCTGGCCGAAGCGCACCGCACCAACCGCCTCGACGCCGAGTTGCGCAAAATCTCCCGCTACGGGCTCATCGTCATCGACGAGGTCGGCTACATCCCCTTCGACACCGAAGCGGCCAACCTGTTCTTCCAACTGGTCTCCACCCGATACGAGAAATCGTCGATCATCCTGACCTCCAACCTGCCGTTCTCCCGATGGGGACAGGTCTTCGGCGAAGCCACCATCGCCTCAGCCATGATCGATCGGATCGTGCACCACGCCGACGTCATCGCCCTCAAAGGCGCCAGCTACCGCATCAAACACACCGCGATCGAATCCCTACCCTCCGTGGAAGCCGATCGTCAGGCAGACTCAACCCCGTAAACCTGCTCACTTTTCAACCGGAGCAGGCTGCTCAGAATTCAACCGGAGCCGACACGCCCAGCGCCTCCAGGCTGAGCTTGGGGAGCGCGGTGTGAAAATCGGCATTGCAACTAGCGTGCTTTCGGCCCAGTGGGATCAAGCCCAGATTTACCCGGTGGCGAACAGCTCCCTACTGGTAGTGAGCGAAGCTCAGCGCCGTCAGCTTGAAATGTTCGCCTGCGATTAACAGCTTGTCAGTAAGTGTCTTCCCGCCGAGCGACGTAGGTAGCGCGGACCCGAGTTGAGGTTCGTTTGACCCGGGGCCACTGCTGGGAAACTTGTCGGTGTGGTGTGCTGTAATCATCGGCTCGATACAACACGGGGCCGAGGGGGACGATAGTGACCACTATTGCTGATCTGACACCGGGAACGGTACTCAGCGGTGTGCGCCCAGGCCTGGTCACCGTCGTCGCGGCGACCCCGGTCGGTGACTCGCTCAACCTTGTCTTCCGGGACGCCGACGGTAACTACGGCGATCGATTGCTCTATGCGGCAGATTTGGCCATTATCGCGGTCCACGCTCCAGAGAGCCAGTGGACTTTGGACGCCGACGGAGATGAGTTCCGCCTCGCCGCCGAGGCGCTGCGAATCCGGATGGCCGGCATTCACGACCCCATGCTGGCGGTCACGACCAGCAACATTCGGCCGCTCCCGCACCAGATCAAAGCCGTCTACGAAGAGTTGCTGCCGCGAATGCCGCTTCGGTTTCTGCTCGCCGATGACCCGGGTGCCGGAAAGACAATCATGGCTGGGCTATATGCGAAAGAACTGATCCTGCGCGGCGACCTGCAGCGCATGCTGGTGATCGCTCCGGGTGGCTTGGTCGAGCAGTGGCAGGACGAGCTGTACACGAAGTTCGGGATTGACGCCGAACTTCTCACTCGCGATCTGGCCGCCTCAACTAAGGACGGGAACCCGTTCACCGACAGGCATCCTCTGCTCATCGCCCGCATGGATCAGCTCGCCCGATCCGAGGACTGGTGTCATTTTCTGGACCACTCGGAGTGGGATCTCGTGGTCGTTGATGAGGCACACCGCATGTCCGCCAACTGGTGGGCGGGCGAATTGCGCAAGACCCGCCGTTACGACCTGGGTCAGCAACTTGGACGGATTGCCCGGCACCTGCTGTACATGACTGCAACACCGCACGCAGGCAGCGAGGAGAACTTCCAGGCTTTCATGGCGCTGCTAGACCCCGATCGGTTCGAGGGGCAGTACCGGGCAGGCGTGCATTCCACCGATACCAGCGGCCTGATGCGCCGCATGGTCAAAGAAGAATTGCGCACCTTCGACGGCAAGGCACTCTTTCCCGAGCGCATCGCCGAGACGGTGCCTTACCAGTTGTCGGCGGGGGAGGCTCAGCTCTATGAGGCGGTGACGAATTACGTACGTACGGAGATGAATCGGGCGGACGCGCTTGACGACAGTTCCCGACAGCGGACGGTCGGCTTCGCGTTGACAGTGTTGCAACGACGGTTGGCCAGCAGTACCCACGCGATCCTGCGTTCGCTGGAGCGGCGACGGGAGCGACTAATCGCTAAGCGAACGGAGATGCTGAACCCCGTTCGTGCGACCGGTCCAGGAGACAGCGATTACCGTTTTACGGCTCGCACGATCGAGGATTTCGACGCCGACGAGCTCGACGCCGAAGAGGCCGAGGCCTTTGAAGAGAATGTCGTTGACCTGGCTACGGCGGCACGCACCGCGGCTGAGCTACAGGTCGAGAATGATCTATTGGGGGACCTGGTTGCTCTTGCGCGAAAGGTGCGCGATTCACGGCGCGATACCAAATGGGAGAAGCTGCGCGACCTGCTGCTAGATCAGCAGTTGCTGCGTGAAACTGACGGCAGTCCTCGCAAGCTAATCATTTTCACCGAGCACCGCGACACCCTCGACTACCTGACGGCGATGATCCGCAATCAGGTCGGAAGTGATCAGGCTGTGGTGAACATCCATGGCGGTACGTCTCGGCTGGAGCGTCGACGGGTTCGCGAAGAGTTCACTCACGAGCCACACCGCCAGGTCTTGGTGGCCACCGACGCTGCCGGCGAGGGTCTGAACCTGCAAGCGGCCTACCTGATGATCAATTACGACCTGCCGTGGAACCCGAACCGCATCGAACAGCGGTTTGGCCGCATCCACCGCATCGGCCAAGAACACGTGTGCCGGCTGTGGAATCTGGTTGCCGAAGACACTCGCGAAGGGCAGGTGTTCGCGCGGCTGCTGTGGAAGATGGAACAACAGCGCGCGGCCTACGGTGGCCGGCTCTTTGACGTATTAGGGGAGGCCTTCACGCGCCGGGCGTTGCGAGACTTGCTCATCGACGCGATCCGCTACGGTGACGACCCCGCCCGACGCGAAGAAAACGAACGCATCCTCGATACCGAATTGGCTGAGGGCACAGCCAAACTCGTCGCTGAACGAGCACTAGCCCGCGAGGCGATCGACCCAGTGGCGCTGGACCATATGCGCCGCAAGATGGATGAAGCCCGCGCCCGTAAGTTGCAGCCGCACTACATCCGTGCCTTCTTCACCGATGCGTTCGGCCAGCTCGGCGGCCGACTCGCCGCCCGCGAATCCCAGCGCTACCAGGTCACCCACGTTCCCGCTGCGCTGCGTAGCCGACAGCGTTCCGGCACCTATCAGCCTTTGGCTTCGAGTTATGAGCGCGTGACGTTCGAGCCCACCGCCACCATGGTCGACGGCCGCGCCGCCGAATTTCTTGCGCCAGGGCATCCCCTGCTGGATACCGTCATCGACCTGATGTTGGAACGGCATCAGCATGCGTTGACCCGCGGCACAGTGCTAGTGGACCCGTCCGACACCGAAACCGATCCGCGCCTCGTCGTCGCGTTGTTGTCAGAGATCATCGACGGCACCGGCCGTACCGTGAGCAAGCGGTTCACCTTCGTGGCATTGACCCCCGACGGGACAGCGCAGTCTGCTGGACCTGCGCCTTATCTCGACGCGAGTCCGCCGACACAAGACGTCAGCGACATCGTCAAGTCAGTCCTGGCGCAACCATGGCTGGCTCCGGGCGTCGAGCAGCTGGCCACTGCTTGGGCGATCACTCATGACCAGCTCCAGCACCTCGGCGACGTCGAACAAAGTGTCAAGCCCATCCTCGACAAGACCGCCGCTGAGGTACGCCGCAGGCTCACCATGCAAATCAACCACCTGGACGGCGAAGCGGCGCGGCTGCATGCAGACCTCGAGGACGGTCGACGTGGTCGGCGCGCATTGCGCCACAGCCCGGAAAAGCTCGAAGCCCGGGCTCGTGATCTAGAATTGCGGCTCGCACGACGATTGACAACGCTTTCTGCCGAAAAGCAGCTTGCCGCAAAGCAACCCACACTGGCCGGTGCGGCGCTGATCCTGCCCGTTGGACTTGTTAACCCGGTTCCCGGGCCTGCTACAACGTTGGACACCTCGCTGGTCGAACGGCGTGCCGTCGATGCGGTGATTGCCGCCGAGCTCGCTCTGGGCCGGCAGCCTGCTGAGATGCCCCGCAATAACCCCGGATATGACATCGCGTCGACGAGCGCTGACGGACACACCGTCTTCATTGAAGTGAAAGGCCGTATTGTCGGCGCACCGGACTTTCACGTCACCAAGACCGAGGTATTGACCGGCAAGAATGCGGCACCGCACCACCGTCTGGCGATGGTGGCTGTGCATCCCGACGGACCCGCGCTCGACGAATTACGTTATCTCGATAGCCCTTTCACGGGTCTCGACATGGATTTCAACCAGACTTACCTCGGCTTGGCCTGGGCACCGCTATGGAATAAAGGAAGCTCACCACTATGACCGTCGAGCGACGCAAACTCATCGAAGTCTCGCTGCCGCTGGAAGCGATCAATCGCGAAGCAGCACGGGAGAAGTCGATTCGGCACGGCCATCCTTCGACTTTGCATCTGTGGTGGGCACGCCGCCCGCTGGCCGCTGCGCGGGCAGTGCTTTTCGCCCAACTGGTGGACGACCCCTCGGCGCATCCCGAGCGTTACCAGACGGCGGCCGATCAGCAGCGTAGACGGGAAGAACTCCATGCTCTGATCGAAAAGCTGGTTGTGTGGGAGAATTCCAGCAATCCCGACGTTCTCGCCGAGGCGCACAAGGAAATCCTGGACTCCACCGGGGGCAATCCACCCATCATCATCGACCCATTCGCAGGTGGCGGGACGATCCCCCTTGAGGCACAACGTCTTGGGCTCGATGCCCGAGCGTCAGACCTCAACCCGGTCGCCGTTCTGATCAACAAAGCACTGATCGAGATCCCACCGAAGTTCCGAAACAAGAAGCCGGTCTTTCCTGGCCTGGCTGATTCGCAGATCCGTACATGGAAGAATGCCGAAGGTCTCGCGGCCGATGTACGGGCTTACGGGCAATGGATTCGTGATGAAGCCGAGAAGCGCATCGGACACTTGTATCCGAAGGCAACTTTGCCTGATGGTACGAAAGCGCCTGTGATCGCGTGGATTTGGGCGCGGACTGTCACATGCCCGAACCCCCGGTGCGGCACTCAGATGCCCTTGGTGCGGTCATGGTGGCTAGGCAAGAGGAAGGGAAAAGAGGCGTTCGTTGTGCCCTCGGTCGTGAACGGGAGAGTCTCGTACAGCATCAGCGGCGATCTGAGGAACGCACCGGTTGAGGAAAGTGAGGGCACCGTCGGTCGGACTGGAGCCACCTGCATCAATTGTCGGACCGCGGTGGAACTTAAATACATTCGCTCCGAGGGGCGGGCAGGGCGGATCGGCGCGCAATTGATGGCGATTGTAGCTGAAGGAAAACGGCAGCGCGTGTACGTCGATCCCGACGCCGAACACGAAGAAGCGGCCCGCGTTGCCATGCCTGAGGATGTGCCTGACGGCGGGTTGCCAAACAACCCAAGAGATTTCAAGACTCCAAACTACGGGATGACACGGTGGTCGGACCTCTTCACAGTGCGCCAGCTAGTCGCACTTACAACGTTTAGTGAGCTGGTGCGAGAGGTTCGTGATCTCGTCGAGGCTGCGGCAAAGGCCAGTGAATTACCCGGAAGCCGACTCGCGGAAGGCGGTATCGGTGCCGCAGCATACGCGGACGCCGTCGCAACCTACATCGGTTTGGCGCTCAGTCGCACGACAGATCTCAACAATCGTATTGTCACCTGGTCCAATTCACGCGATCAAGCTCGGAACTTGTTCGCACGTCAGGCGATTCCAATGGCGTGGGACTTCGTCGAAGTATCACCGTTTGCCGATGCAGCCGGCGACATTGCAATTGCGACACGCACAATGTCGGAATCGTTACGATTGCTTCCTTCTGCGGCGGTCGGCTCCGTCAACCAGCGCGACGCGGCGCAGAGTGATTTCTCCGACTGTGTAATTTCTACTGACCCGCCTTATTACGACAACATTGGGTACTCCGATCTGTCTGATTTCTTCTATGTGTGGCTACGCCGGTCGCTCAGATCAATCTGGCCTGATCTGTTTGCCACGATGTTGGTCCCGAAGGCGGAGGAGCTAGTGGCCAATCCATACCGCCATAACGGTAATGATGGTGCACGACAGTTCTTCGAAGACGGATTTGTGACCGTGTTTACACACGCGCGTGCAGGCGCTACCAGTGAATTTCCCATCACTGTGTTTTACGCCTTCAAGCAGTCTGAATCGACGGACGATGGCGCCGTTTCGCGCGGTTGGGAAACCTTACTTGAGGGGATGGTTCGGGCGGGATGGGTGATCACCGGAACCTGGCCGATGCGCAGCGAGCGCGGTGGCCGGATGATCAGCGTAGGCCGAAACGCTTTGGCTTCGTCGGTCGTACTTGCACTTCGGCCTAGACCGGCTGACGCTCGAACCGTTGATCGGCGGGGTTTCATCACGGCTCTTCACGATGAACTGCCGACACGCCTTCGCGAACTCCAGCATGGCGCGATCGCTCCAGTCGATCTACCCCAGGCCGCGATCGGTCCAGGGATGGCTGTGTTTTCCCGTTACGCCAAGGTGCTGGAAGCTGATGGTTCATCAATGACCGTTCGCTCAGCGCTCGCGCAAATTAACGAGGTGCTCGACCAAGTGCTTTCGGAGCAGGAGGGCGACTTCGACGCCACAACGCGGTTCGCCGTCGTGTGGTACCGCCAACATGGTTATAACGCAGGTAGTTTTGGCGAAGCCGACAATGTGGCCCGTGCGCGTAACACTTCTGTAGCTGCGATGGAACGCGCAGGCATCCTAACCGCTCGGGCAGGCAAGGTCGCGCTGCTGGCGCCCGCCTATCTGCCGACCGATTACGATCCGGCAAGCGACCTCGATATCAGCGCATGGGAAGTTCTGCACCACCTGATCCGTCTGCTCGACGCTCATGGCTTAAATGCGGCAGGCGATTTCCTAAAGCATATCGGTGACCGCGGTGATGGCGGGATTGAGCCAGCACTCGTGAAAGAGCTTGCCTTCCTTCTGTTCTCGATCGCTGACAAGAATAGATGGGCAAAGGATGCCATTGCCTTCAACAACATAGTCACGTCATGGTCGGACGTGGTCGAGTTGTCGCGCGGAGGCGCACCCGCCGACCCGGCAATGACCCTGGACTACAGCACCGAAGACGAGGAGGTCTAGCCGTGGCTGTCACCAACCGCGACCGCATCGGACAGATGCTTGAAACCCTTGCGCCAGCGCTCGATACCTTCATCCAGCAAGTGGTCAAGCCGGAGTTGCCTAGCGGCGAGGATTGGACCTACATCGCGGAGATCCGGGACCAAGGCCGGAGTCAAGGCGGCGGGGTCAAGACGTATTCACGTATGGACCCGCAGCTTCAGCTTCGGATGCTGTGCGAGAACATCACCAGCCAGTTCAAGCCGAAGTGGTATCCCTTCGACAAGTATCTGAGCCGGCCGCAGAAAGCCTTGGCGATGGAGCTTGCTGATGTCCGAAACCGCTGGGCGCACAACGAGGCCTTCAATAACGAGGACGCTGCGCGGGCTCTGGAGACAGGCGAGCGGTTACTGCGCGCAATCAACGCGGGGTCCGAAGCTGACAAGGTGCAGCGAATGAAGCTGGATCTTCGCCGAGTAGCTGTGGAACGCGATGACCAGCGGGTGTTGAAGAAAGCAACCTTGGAGACTCCGACTTCCGGACTGCGGCCATGGCGGGAGGTCTTGGTGCCCCACGAAGATGTTGCGACCGGCAACTTCAAGGCTTCCGAGTTCGCCGCCGACCTGTTTAAGGTCGCAACCCACAGCATCGACACCAGCCGCGAGTACAGCGATCCGGTGGAGTTTTTTAATCGCACTTACCTAACCGAAGGGCTGCGTGAGCTGATCGGCGGTGCGGTTGACCGCCTGCGCGGTGATGCGAATGCAGCTCCGGTGATCAATCTACAGACGAACTTCGGTGGCGGTAAGACGCACTCCATGCTGGCTCTGTGGCACCTGGCGGCTGTACGGCCTATTACTGACTTCCCCCAAGAGGTCCAAGAACTTCTTGGGCTTCATGAGTATGGCGAGCTTGCCGGAAAGCAGGTCGCCCGAGTCGCGTTCGTAGGCAACCACTTCGCCCCCTCGGGTGAGCCCCGCGGCGACCTTCATATCAACACGGTGTGGGGTGAGTTGGCCTATCAGCTTGGCGGCGCTGACGCCTACGAGCTCGTCCGCGCATCCGATGAGTCTGCGACCGCGCCCGGCGAGGCGCTGCACGAGTTACTGCAGTACTACGCCCCTGCGGTGATCCTGATCGACGAATGGGTTGCCTACGCGCGCCAACTACTTGGCCGAGATGACCTCCCGGGTGGCGCCTTCGACACTCAGTTCACCTTCGCGCAATCGTTGACCGAAGCGGCCAAGGCTACACCCGGCATCTTGTTGGCAATCTCCATCCCCGCATCCTTTGACCCCAGCGAGGACAGTCCAGACGAACTCGGCAGCGACGAGGAAGTTGGTGGGCTAAACGGAATCGAGGCCTTGCGTCGACTTCGGAATGTAGTGGGCCGAGTGGCCGACCAGTGGCGTCCGGCGTCGGCAACAGAGTCGTACCAGATCGTGCGGCAACGCCTTTTTGTTGAGCCCAATGCTGAACAACTCGCGCTCATCGGTGAAACAGCACGCGCCTTCGGTGACTTTTACCGCAAGCATAACGCTGACTTCCCCCGAGAGGTGCTAGAGAAAGCCTACGAGGACCGCATCAAACGGTCCTACCCGATCCACCCTGAACTATTCGACCGACTATACGGCGAGTGGTCGACACTCGAGCGCTTCCAACGCACCCGCGGAGTTTTGCGCCTGATGAACACAGTGATTCATGCGGTATGGGTGGGCGGTGACACGGCGCCATTGATCATGCCTGGCTCCATCCCGCTGCACGTGTCTAGTGTTAATTCCGAGTTGACGTCCTATCTTGCCGATTCATGGAAGGCCATCATCGACGTCGACGTCGACGGACCCCAGTCGACACCTGCTCAGATCGATAAATCACGGCCCGTATTCGGTCAGGGTTCGCTCACGCAACGAATTGCGCGGACGGTGTTCTTCGGTGCTGCACCGACTTTGGGCTCTGCGCACAAGGGCTTGGAGACTACTCGCGTGTTCCTTGGCACGGCGTTGCCCGGCGACGTCGTCGGCAACTTTCACTCCGCGCTCAACGCGCTCAGCGATGCGGCCACCTACTTCTATTCGGGTGCCGGCCGTTACTGGTATGACCTACAAGCGAACATCAGCCGGACTGCGAAGGACTATGCGGAACGGCTGCACGACGAAGACGTCTGGGCGGAAATCGAGAACCGCCTGGCCGTCCAGCGCAGAACCTCCGGCGGTTTCGGAGGCGTCCAGATCTGCCCCGCGGACTCAGCCGACATTCCCGACGTCGACGAGGCCCGACTCGTCATCATGCACGCCAAAGCCGGGTACTCGCGGCGACAGGGGAACGACTCTGATGCCTGGCGATTCGCTCATGCGGCACTCGAGAAGCGAGGAACGGCGAACCGCACGCACCGGAACATGGTTGTTTTCCTAGCCGCCGACAGGGACCGGCTCATCGAGGTCAATGCAGCTGTTCGGGAGTACCTGGGTTGGAAGAACGTCACCGAACGCGTCGACGAGCTCGGGCTCACGCCGCAGCAGTTGCGTCAGGCGACCGAGCGTGCTGAGCGCGCTTCCACCACGGCTGATGACCGTTTGATGGGTGCGTATCACTGGGTTCTCGCGCCTGAGTGGCCTCCGAGCGCTCAAATGTTCACCTTGCCGGCGATCAAGGTGGAGATCAGTGGCACTTCGCTCGCCGAGCGCGTGAGCAACAAGATGATTAATGATGGAACTCTGAGTACTACGCGTGCTGCCTCGTCGATCCGACACGACATCACGACGCACTTGTCGTCGCTATGGGAGCGAGGCCATGTATCGGTGGGTGAGCTGTGGACTTACTACAGCGACTACCCGTACATGCCGCGGCTGCGCGAACGCAGCGTGCTAAACGCCGGCGTGGAAGGTTTTCGAGAGGGCTCGTCGTTGTACTGGCAGCAAGAGAGCTTTGCTCTTGCCGACGGCGTCCAAGACGGGGTCTATCAGAACCTTATGCTGCCCACCGACGAAAAGACCGCCGTTATCCGCAATGACACGCTCATCGTCCGTCCAGAAGTGGCTGAGCACCAACGAAAGCACGAGGGACGGGAAGAGCTCGATGAATCAGACGTCACGACGAAGCGGGGCGATAAGGGGTTTCCACCACCACCGCCAGAACCGCCGTCGCCCCCAAAGCCGACTTTCACGAGATTCTTCGGTACCCGACTTCTGAACGACCAACGTTATGCCGCGGACTTTTCCAAAATCATCAACGAAGTGTTGCAACCCTTGGCCGCAGCCGAGGGAACGAAACTTGAAGTCCGTGTCGAGATTACCGCGACAAACCGGTCTGGCTTTGAGGACAACAAGCGTCGGATCGTCAACGAGAACGCCACGACGCTCAAGTTTGAGCAACACGGATTTGAAAATGACTGAGAGTCCCAAAGATTCAGCACACACCGGTGGCAGCGTGGAACTGGTGCCGCTGCAACACGGTGAAGTTGCCATTGCAATCCAACCGGAGGGCGTGCTGGTAGAGGGTGATTCGGCTGATGTCGAGGCATACATCCGGCGGATACAGGATGGTTCAATACAGGCCATCGACGTCAGTGACCTGCCCGCGGAGAAGCTTCTCAATGTGGCTGGTATAGCGGCCGGAGCCGCGGCAATCGCAGGGAATTCAGCCAAATTCGTGCGGCTTTCGCCCGACAGTGTGAAGGCGCTGGCCGTCGGCAAGAGGATTCCCGGCACCAACGGTTATTTCCGCATGATGACACGTGGCGCAGACGGCAAGTTCTTGAGTCAGTTGCAGTGGAAACACACCTCAATCAATCCGCAACGCCTGATGTCGATCCAGATGATCGCCGTTCAGATGGCGCTCACGTCGGCAATAGCGCAAGTCGAAGATTCGGTCCGACGTGTCGAAGGCAAGGTAGAGGCCTTGCTGCAATTGGCAGAGGCTTCCCGCGCCGGGGACATCATCGGTCACAACGCCGCAGTCAACCGCAGCGTGAACTACCTGAAGAAGACCAACGCACTCCCAGACGCAATGTGGAGTTCGGTTACCGGCTTAGGGCCGACTCTTGCGGCCGCGGTCGAGAAACTGCGCAGCCACATCACACGCTGCATTGCGTCACTGGACCCATCGCTCCCAGTGAAGGACCGAGCGGAGCTTCTGCACCGCACTGTGAAAGACAGCAAGCTGCAGGAGTCGCTAGACCTCCTCGTCATCGCGGAGGAGACGCTGTACAAGTGGCAGAGCCTATTGGTAGCACGTGTCGGCGCTACCGAGCCTGAACATCTCGCTGAGGTAATCAGCGATTCGCGTGAGCTTATGACGGCGCAGCTGGCCGAGGACGGCAAGGTCTACCAGCAAGCGAAACGTGCGATTGACTTGGTTGCCCGGACCGAGGACATTGACGGGTTCCGCTTCTTGTCGGCGCAGAGGCTGGCGCGTGACCGTCAAGTCCTTAGAGAGGCCCTCGACAACTTCGCGAGCGCGCGGAGACACCAGCTTGACACCTGGGAGGACTTTGAAGTCCCCGACCCGCTCGACGCCGCGTCGGCGGTTGCCGACAAGATGCTGGACGCCGCTTCGGCCGCCACGGACAAGATGATCGAGTCAACAAGTCGTGCCATTTCTGGCGCCGGGGAACGGCTGCTCAAGGCCGGTGACCTTCTCGCCGAACGGCAACGTCGGCGGGAAGTCATCAGAGAGAAGCGGTCTTCTTTTGAGGAACCGAGCAATCGACAATCCGAGGGTGACACAAACTGATATCCCCTCAGTCCAGGATTTACACTGCAGCACCTCTAACAAGAACCTTTAGCGCTACGGAGCCCCTCGGGGCGCTAGCAGCCAAACCCCGACCCCGACGAGACCCTCGCCGCCTGGGTCACAGACGCACTCGTAGGCACACCGACGCAACGCTAGGCGATACCGAGCGCCGGGCTAACGATCGGCTTGCGTCCCGGGCCGAAGCAGGCGGCATTCGTGGCCGAACCACGTGGTACGCGTGTGTACCGCGGAACATAAACCTTTCGATGAGCTAATTGAGACTTAGGACCCACTAAAGGTTTCTGACGCTTCGGCCCGGTCTGACCCATACGATTCGCTGAAAGGTATTGGCTTGTAATCTGATTCGGCAGCGCATAGATTCGACATCAGTTACCCGCGCCTCTAGCGCCCCGACGCGGGATGCCGCCTATACCAAGAGCCTGGCCAGGTGTTCGTCGTTATACGAGCGACGTGCAGTGGAACCCAGGTCGCGTGTAGGCCCGTGACGACACCCTTGGGCGTGAAGTGGGTGCCACGGACAGCACCATCGTGCACAACCGTATGCGGTGGAAATGCTTTCCGGGGCACCCTTCTAGGTTTCTCGGGGAGTACCGAGAGAAAGTCATGACAATGACCGTTCCATCAATAACATCCGATCCGACGATGCCCATTGGGCGCGTCGAGTGGTGGCGTGACGACAAGTTGCCACGCTGCATAACCGCCCGGCGGATCGCCAGAGGCACAGACGCCTGGGTAGCTACACGGGTCGGCTTGTACCTGAGCGCCGAAGCACTCCTGAATAAGCACAGCGAAATCCTGCAGGCGTACCCGTACGCATCCGTAATTCGGTTCGCCGTTTCGGAGTTCGATTGGGTGTCACGCGCTGAGAAGAAGGGCATGCGCGTGCTGTAATCGGTTGTCCCGCTGTCGCGTTCGCCGGCCTTAATACGTCGGCGGGCGCGGCGCGGGTGGCGTACGCTATAGAGACCGGCCTCGCCGAATGTGTTTGGCGGCCCTTCGGCGCTAGAGGTCTCGGGACAACCAGAAGGGAACTCGGCCGTAACAAGCCTGTTGCGGTCGTCGGTATCTGCCTGCTTAGCGGGCCAGACCTTCCGGGAGTTGTCCGTGAATGAGGAGGAAAGCCAGTGCTCAGCGAAGATGAGCTGTGGGAATACCTGCATCACAAAGAAGGCATTCCCGTTACCCGCCGCACTATCAAGTGGGCGGTGCTACGGCGCGAGATCGTCCCAACCCGACTGGGTAATAAGAACCTGTTCTCGAAGCGAGATGCCTTGAACTGGCTAGCTTCGCGGCGTCAAACCGGCCCATATCGCGCGCCGAAGGCGGCGGCCTTCCCCGCCGCGAAGTGACCACTCCCGGCCGATTGGCAGCCGGCCAGGGGCGACTCCAACGAGCTAGCACATGGAGAAGAAAAGCAATGGCTAGTCTGCCGCGATAACGCTCATCCGCGACAACGGCGTGTGGAATGTGGTTGCAGGGGAAGCTAACACAGTGCTGGCTGAAGCCGACTACGAGAACATCATGGATTACGTCTCGACCTACGCCTGGCACGTCGAACATGCCGAACAAGAGGGTTGACCGGTCATGAAACTCGTTGCTTATCTGCGAGTCTCGACCATCGAGCAGGCCGACAAAGGCTATGGGCTCGATGTGCAGTGCGAGGCCGTCCGCAAAGCGGCCAAGGCGCTGGGCGCGAAGATTGTCGCCTGGAGCATCGACGAGGGGCAAAGCGGTGCCCTCGACGTGTCCAAGCGTCCCGGCCTACTCGACGCCCTGACGATCATCCGCGACGGCAAAGCGGACGCGCTCATCGTGCGTGAGCTCGACAGGCTTGCCCGCGCGGTGAGCGTGCAAGAGGCCGTGCTGGCGGAGGTTTGGGGCAGCGAGTCGTGCGCGGTCTTTACTTCCGTTCCCCCGCAGGAGGTTTCGCGCGATGATCCAGATGACCCCATGCGGACAGCCATGCGCCAGATGCGCGGAGTTTTCCATGAATTGGATCGCCGACTCATCGCCAAGCGGCTGCGTGACGGCCGCAATGCCAAGGCTGCGAACGGTGGGCACGCCACAGGCTCACCCCCATATGGTTGGCGGGTAGACAAGCCGAACCCGGAGAACCCGCACGGTGCGCTGGTGGTCGAACCCGCCGAGCAAGCTGCCTTGGCTCGCATGAGAGCCATGGCAGGGGAGGGCGCGTCAACCCGGGAGATCGCGCGTGTGCTCGCCGCTGAAGGTTACCCGACCAAGCGCGGCGGTCGTTGGACCAGTCCTGTGGCCGCGCGCATCTTGTCCCGCGGGAGCAGACAGAATGCCGCCGCATGAGGCACACGATAGGCAACATTCTTCGAGGTATCACCTACGCCTACATCCAACCCACACTGACAGAACGGCAGTCGTGACATGGCGTACATCCGCAGCTACGACACGAAACAAAAGCGCAAAGGCAAGACCGTAAAGCGGTATGAGGTGGTTTGGCGGGAGCCCGCCACGGACGCCAGGGGTATGCCCATACCGGGCCGGGTACGTTCACGGCAGGAGAGTTACCCAACGCGAGAAGATGCCGAGGCACGCCGGGACGAGCTCAACAATGCCAAGCACTTCGGCACAACAACCGCCCTAGCTGAGCAGAAGAAGGCAGCCGCGTTGACGTTCAGTTATTACGCGCGCGCGTGGCTCGATTCCCAACGTGTGAAGGTCACTTCCGCCAAGGTGAAGGCAGACACCGTCGACGGCTATGAAGCTCGCCTAGCGGTGTACGCGCTGCCGGAGTTCGGCGCAAAGGCGATCGCGTCGATTACCCCGGCCCACTGCGAGCGGTATCTTGCCGGACTGGTGGCGCGCGGGTTGACACCTGCCACGCTAAAGCATCATTGGTCAGTGCTCCGCGGCGTGTTCGTGTATGCCATGCGACACAAGGCAATTGCGTCGAACCCGGCTGATGGAGTTGACTTTTCTTCCAACAGCGCGAAACGCCGGAACCGGCGGCACCACCCGCTAACGGCCGAGCAGGTCGGGGCCGTGGCGGCCAGCGTCGGTAGGCGATACCCCGTGTACGAGCTCCTGACGCTGTTTGCCGCGTATACCGGCCTGCGTGCGGAGGAGCTAGCCGGCTGCGAGGTAGCTGGCCTCATCTTCGTGCTGGGACCGGATGGCGTCCGCGCGAGTGTGAACGTTCGTCGGGCGAAGAAGCGACGAGCCCGGGTATGGGTAACGGACACGCTCAAGAGCGCCAAGAGCGCACGCGCGGTGCCGTTGCCGGGGTGGCTCGCGGAGCGGATGCGCCATTATCTCGAGCACACGCACCCACGCGCTAAGGAGCCAACCGCGCCGTTGTGGCCGAATTGCGCACTCGGCGGCTCGCGTCAGCGCGGCCAACTTGCGGTCGCGCCGATCGACTTCTCTGAGCCCGTCGACACCGGGGCGTTCTATAAGAACGTATTTTGTCCGGCATTGGAAGCTGTCGGCCTACCGGCGAGCCGCCCAGCCACGAAAGATGCACCCGCTGTTCAAGGGGTGCGGTTACACGACCTACGGCATACGGCGGCGACACTCTGGCTTTCGGCGGGTGTCCACTTCATGCAGGTCTCGAAGTGGCTGGGACACAGCACGTTCACGCTGACGTTGGACGTGTACGGCGATTACATACCCGAGGACGACGGTGGCGCGGTTAACCCGTTGCCGGAACCACCTGGCCAGACTAGCGGAGATGAAGGAAGTACCAACGTCGTTTCTTTCCCTTTGAGGTCTTCTCGTTGAGAACCTCGCCGGCCTTTTGAATGAAGAATCCGCGTACTGTAGCCATCCGCGCGATAGAGGCTGCAAATTCTGACTCGGCATTCGTGAGCCCTACTTGCCTAGCCTCGTTGGAAGCCGCTGCTACCTCCAAGGGCGTAGCCTCAGGGGAGGCGTTCTTGAAGTCGTCCAGAAGGTTTTCATATGTGATTCTTGCGACGACGAATTCCTCGGCATAGGTCTGGATGCCATTGCACGCTTCCTCTAGCCGTCGGGCGAGTTCGACGAGGGCAGTGATCCCGATCAGATTGATCGTTTCAGCCACGGGTCCGATCTTGTGAATCGCTGCAGCTATGGCGTCTCCGTCGAGATTTTGCCGTTCCTCGACTCCCTTCTCGTACAGAGTTTCGACATCAAGTGATGCCGTCACCGCATCCGAACAGAGACGCAGCAACGTATCTCTTCGCCACTTGTCTACTTCTCGTCCGTCGGCGGCGGCAATCGCACGACGGTTGGTGCGGTTACTTAGTAGAACCCCGGCGAACGCGACCATCGCGACCACTAGCCCGGTGCCGACCGGGAGCCAGGGTTGCCACCACTCGGTGTGATTTGTGATCTCTACGGGGAGAGGTGCAAGCGGTACAAGAAGCATGGTGGTTAGAACGTCAGAGTGATTGTCTCTTCCTGGATTTCGCCATTCTCAAGCCATCTGACTCTAATAATGATCTTGTTGGCGCCCCAAGCGAGTGTGATGGGGAAGCTGACTTCGGATAGCGGCGGGAGGTCGATCGGTGTGCCGTCGTAAAAAAGCCTAAATGGGCCTTTTTCGATCACTTCGAGTGTAAGCTGTTCGGCCTTAACGGTTTGACTCTTGTTTTCGAGAATGACGCGCTTACTACCGTCGTCGTACCGCAGCCTCGGCATTGCGTGGTCGGCGGCCGCCTTATGTGCGGTTGGTTTAGGGCGGGCTGTTAAATCCATCTCGTAGATGTCGTGCTCAACCGCGGCGCGTACCTGGTAAGCAAGGTCTTGAGGATTGGCGTATTCGCCAAGTAGCCCACGCTTTTCGAGGTCGGCGCGAAATGCGCGGAGTTTGGCAAGCTGGTCGAGGTCGGCATTCCGGGGCAAGTCCTCGTTTGAAAACCACACGTGGACGAATTTGCCTTGGTCTATGGCGCGGTCTATCTCCTCGGCGGTCCCTGACACCGCGTTTGTTGTCGCTTGTCCTAATCGGCTATCAAACAGCGCCACGAGGATGTCTGCCTTATCGACAATCTGCTCATTGATAATGCCCTGCGGGCCGCCCGAGCCCATTCGCGGAATCGCGTCGGATTTCCAATGTTGGGGTAGCACAATCACGCCGTCCCGCTCGGCGCGCGCACCGTTGAGGCCGTGCAAGGCGCTTTTGATGGCATCCACTTCTTCAGAGGTGTCGCCCGGCGCCGAAATCATCACCAATACGCCCTTCGCATCAATCATCAGTCCCCCTTATTAAGTGGTGCTCCGACTAAACCGTCGCATAATCTTCACATGGCCTCCGCCGTCGCGGTATACGCGCCGACGCCCTCAACTCGCAACAGGGCCTTCACCAGCCGTTCAGCGGCGCTTTTCCAGTCGAACCGGTGAGGCCTTTTCGCGACGGCATCGAGAGCGGCCCTCGCGACCCACTCAGGGTGATTCAAAGCGGTTGTCCACCGAGTCTGGGTTTCGGCCACTTCCACGAGTCGGCGCTAATCATCAATCGCCGCTCGTTGAATGGACCATGTGGTTTTCCGTCTGCTCTCAGTGCCAAACCACTAGACCTTCGGCTTTGGGAACGGGCGGCATGTTGGGGTCGGTTCCAACGTATCCGAGCGCCAGCACACCGATTAGGTCGCCAGTGAAGCTCAATCTCTGCTGGATCGCGTTCTCAGCGACAACGACGTCGCCCATAAATGCTGCTGCCAATCCGAGCGCGTGGGCAGCTAGCCACATGTTCTCGACCGCTGCCCCGAGGCCAACAAGTTCCAGCCCATACCCTGTCAGAGAGCCGTTCAGGGCTTCCGGTGTTGCGCGGGCCAGTGTGGTTCGGCCACCGCTGAAGACACCGCGATTCTCGACGAAGATGGCAGCGGAAACCTCGGCGAGGGCCCCAGCCGATTCGACAACGGTAGAGACATACTGGGGGTACGGCGCACCGGTTCGCGGGTCGTGCGGTACGTAGGTCGAAGCGTCCTCAGCGTCGCGGACGGCGTCGGCGATCGCTTCCAGCGCTTTCTGGTCTCGAACCACATGGAACCGCCAGGGTTGGGCGTTCTTCGATGAAGGTGCTGCGAGCGCGCACCTAACGATGAGCTCCAAAGCGCCCGTTGGCACTGGTCTGGCATCGAACCCGCCTCGAACACTGTGCCGTGTCAAGATAAGATCGATAGCCGAACCCACAACATTACCTGTCACTCTCTGACCCGTCTTCCCAGATCCGATGAGAGCGATACTAGACCGCGCGCAACCGCCACCAAATACCAGGAGCAATCGCCGATTTGTGACGTCGCAAAGCAAGATCGCAAGGTAGACGGCCATGTCAAACGCGCTCACCCCAGCTCAGCTGCTCAAGTTCGCTCTATTTGACAAAGGATTGTCGCTGGCCGAATCAGCCCGACGGGCTCTTCGGGAACTCAATGGTGACCGCGCGGTGTCGCCTCATGACTACGCATCGACATCCGGTATTATTCTTGAACTCGACGACGACGTTTGGGTGAATGCGCCAATCGAGTTATATAATAGAAATTTCGTTTCCCATACTCCCTATCAGCTGCTTTACGACGACGGTTTCCGGGTGGAGGGGGAGGGGCTCAGCGTCGGTGCGTCTTTCTGGCCGCAGCCGTCATATCACGGGACGGCCGGTCCATGGGGACCGATAAACAATTTTGTCGTGACGCATGGCGACCGGGCGCGGCTCTCACCGGTGCGAAGTTGTGCGATGACATGCACATTTTGCAACGTTCCGTACGACGATCCGATCAACGTATACGCGTTGAAGTCGCCGGAGGCCGCCTTGTCAGCGGTCCGCACCGCAGTCACCGACCCACTTCAGCCCGCGCACCATCTGCTCATCTCCGGTGGCACGCCCAAACCGAAGGACGTCGGCTGGCTAAGGGAACTCTACGCACGTATGCTCGTCGAGCTTCCGGACGTGCCGATCGACATCATGATGGTGCCACTCCCAGAACTCTTTGATCTCAGGGAGCTGGCAAAGTTGGGGCTAAATGAACTGTCGATCAACATCGAACTCTTTAACCGGGAACGAACACGTGAATACGCTCGCCAGAAATACAACCAGGGCCTTAATTTCTATCTAGACTTCATCGAGCGGGCAAGTAATGAGTTAGGAATAGGCCGCACCCGCTCAATGCTCATGGTGGGCCTCGAGCCCCCCGAGGACACGCTCGCCGGTGTACGCGCTATCGCCGAACGGGGTGGCACTCCGGTTCTGAGCCCGTTCCGACCTGATCCCGCGACTCCGCTGCGCAGCTTACACCCGCCCTCCACCGATCTGATGCTGAAGACGTACCTTGAGGCACATGAGATCGTAGAGAGGTACGGCGTCGCCATTGGCCCCGACTGCCCTCCATGCACCCACAACACGCTGAATTTTGCGACTGGCACCGACGGGACGCTTGCATACCCGCACAAGCGGCCCACAATGCTCGGGCACAGCTGATGCTTCTGCGGTCGGCTGATGATCTTTCCGATTCGGCGGTCGACTGGATCATGTTCCGAGCAGAGCAACATCGCACCGCGAGCGCAAAGGCCAATACTCGTGTAGCGGCGGTTATCGGCCTGGTGTTCTTAGAAACATCCCTGCGGACGCGGGTCGGATTCGCGGCGGCGGCAGCGCGACTCGGCGCGGCTTCGGTGGAAGCGTCCGAGCAGCGCCGCAGTCCAGTGTCGATGGCCGAATCGGTACACGACACTCTGCGCACCGTCGCAGGATACGTCGATGTAGTCGTGGCCAGGGTGAAAGAGGAGCTGACCGCGCCCGCAAATCTGACTGTCCCGATAATCAGCGGAGGTGATCGAGGACCTCGGGCCGAACATCCAACGCAAGGTCTAATCGATGTCTTCGCGCTGCGGAGACTGCATATTGCGCCCGAGCATCAGGTGATAGCGGTATGTGGCGACCTCCGGATGCGCTCTGTGCGAAGCCTTTTCGGGTTTTTGGCCCGCAATCCTCCCCGGAGATTGCTCCTGGTGACTGTCCACGAACTGGGGGATGGTCTGCACCTGCCTTCGGCGCTCGAAGAGATTAGTGAACGGCGCACCCTGCTTGAGCTTGAAGACACGGATGTCCTGTACGTGGCAGGGATTCCGCATGGCGCACTGGATGAAGCCGGCCGGACCAGGCTACGAGTCACACCGGGGACACTGGAGGCGCTGCACCCGCGTGCAGCTGTGCTCTGTCCGCTGCCTGTGATCGACGAGATCGACACCGCGGCGCGGACCGATAGCAGAATGCGAATATTCCAGCAGAGTGACGAAGGGCTCTATGTCCGTATGGCGATTCTCGAATGGGTGCTAGATCCGAGCCTCTTTTAGTTTAGGCCTAAGAGTGCGCGGCCGACCGCCATCTGTTTGCAGTTGAGCCGGCCGTTGATCTAATCAGTCAGGCTGAAATCGGCGGTGGTTTGTGGCTCTTCGACGAGGGCGACAGCGCCTCCCCATCGACACAGGATTTGTTTGAACTGCAGGGCTGAACGTAGTTGACGAGTCGGATGCCGAGATCAGTCCTGATTCAGCTGCGCCGAGGAGCTCGGCGAGGATAGGTGGCAATATCCCGCCGCGGTACGGCTCCGCCATTCAAGTACTGGCGGAGTGGCTAAAAGCGGCCATCTGCTACGGGGCCGCCGTGATGCGCTAATGGAAGCGCGCGCTGAACACTGCCTGCGAGCATAGAGACCGACGAGTGCGGTCGATGAACCACGTCGATAGGATAGCCTGGGGGCACCTCGCGATTGATGGCTTAGACCGCACGAGCGCCCGGCCGGGGTGTCCGATGTGTTCGACGCTAGTGGTTGACTTGAATCATGACGTTCACGCCCGTCGCCGCCGTACTCATGATTTGCGGGCCAAGCGACACACAACAGCAGGCCCAACTAGTCCGCGATGTGATCGGCAAATGGAACAGCGCGCATGCTCAAGATGAGGGCGTGGTCTTCATTCCGAAGCATTACAGCACTGACACGGTAGCTATCTATCGGGAGGGATCAGACGGCCAGTTAATAATCAACGAACAGATAGCCGCTGGCAGCGACCTATTCATTTGCCTGTTCATGCACAGGCTTGGCAGCCCCACGCCAAGAAACAAATACTCTGCCAGCGTTGAAGAAGTCGAATTGGGGAATGCCAAAGGCCCACACATCTACTTCTGGGGCGGAGACGTTCCCGCGGAAATCGCGAACAACGCTGAGAGACTCGCCGAGCGGGAGCGTCTGCGACAATTCCGCGCGTCGATGGAAAGCGAAGGGGGCGGCAAAGGACTGTACGGCATCTTCCGGACTAACGATGAGCTCGCGACTCATGTCGAGCGGGCTCTTTGGCTTGATGCGCGCCGGATAAAGCGCGAGCGCAGGGAGGGGGAGGTCAGCGATGCCAACTTTCAGCCCGCAGAGTATGAGCGTGAGCGGTTTCAGCACAGATCGACGGCGAGCACGATGACTGTGGCGGATAACAGGCGAGCAACGGTCAATCAGGTCTCGAACGCAACGGATGACGCAGGTGTGGATCTCAGCAAACAGGGTTCAGCGATGGTGACATCGGAATCCACGTCTCCGAACCCCCACCACTCGCGCTGGGTCAGTGTCATCCGGACGGGCTCCGGGGATGTCCATCGTTTGGTGCGTGGAACCCAAGGAACGGTCTTCGCCACTAGTCGCCACCGCCCATCTGTCGGCGAGGATTGGGTTCGAATATCACCGGATGCCCGCGCAGTGGGAGTACTCCATGCCGGCCACCTCCGAATTAGCTGGGTTAGCCGGTCAGGGGAGCTGGAACCCTGGAAGCCCGCGCCGATGTCCTTCGCCGACTCAGCCGATACGACGGGGCTCCTTGCGCTTGCCAGAAGTGGTCGGACATGCGTCATGTGCGTTCTGAGCGACGTCGCTTCGACCTACGTTGTGCAAGTTTGGCCGTCAGGGCAGGTACGCAGGGTGCGAGAGCTGTGCTCGGCTCCCGTGTTCGACGCTGTGTTATGGGAAGACAGGGCTTTGCTCATTCGCGTAAATAACGATCAGAAGCGAACGTGCGACGCGTTTCCTCTTCTAACCGACATATTGGCGATCGACGCAGCCTTTTCTGGCGATTCTTTGTGCGTTGTGGCGATAGGAGAGGACTCGGACGGCATGGCGAGCATCCACGCCAACGGTCAACCGGCCGCCGAGGTTCCCGGTCCCGCGCAAGCGATCGGGTTGGTACACGAAACCGACCCTCATCGCCCGCCCTCCGTGATGGCCGTCTTGAACATGGACAAGCTGGACCTGCGTGACCTCTCGATCGTCGAGGATTGGTCTACGGAAAACTGGCTCTGAGGCAGGTCAGTCGCAGACCACTGGGCCCGCCGGTCGGCTCGTAAACTCGTCTTACTGGCATGGCACCAATGGGGTTGACAAAGAAATCGGGGTAGGCGTCTTGACCAACCGGGTCCGGCTCTTGGCTGAAGTTTGCCAACGCCTCGGCAACAGGCGCTTGGTGTGGGCCGGGCTCCGTGGCGATGACATCGAACCTCTTGCGGATCTTCCCCAACTTCACGCTTCGTTTTCGATAGTGGGTTCATACGAACACCGCATGCTAATGACATCACTTGCCTACGAGAACCTCACCGGTATGCGGCTCGATCCCGAGCTATGGGATATCGATGACCATCTCGACGCAGACGCCACAATCGAGTTTCGCCGTGCACTGCTGGCAGCGCTCAACTCCGAGAGCGTCCTGCTTCCCTATCGGCCTTCGAATTTTCTGTCTGCAATTCACTTTGCCAGACAGGACCGGTGCACTCAACTCGGGCTGTTCGGCGCCCAGCAATCCGCCTTCGAACACAAGCCCTGGGTCGAAAGTGCAATCCGTGGCCTCGGTTTGCCGAGCATTCCGTGGACCTACATCGCAGACGAGGAGCAGCTGCGTGCCAGGGATCTCTGTTCGCGGGGGGCAGTTGTTCTGCGGCGCAGCCGGACCTCTGGCGGCGAGGGATTCACCCGGGTGCATTCCCCGGAAGAGCTGATCCGGCAGTGGCCGAATGTCGCTGAGTCCTTCGTAAGCGTCGCACCATACCTTCAAAACGCATTGCCGATTAACATCGGCGCTACCGTGTGGGCAGACGGCGTCACCGTCCACCACCCATCAGTTCAGCTAATTGGAATAAAGTCTTGCGTTACGAGAGACTTTGGCTATTGCGGTAACGACTTTGGCCTAGCTCGTGACTTCGATCATGCCGTAATATGTCAGCTCGAGACCTCCACGACCCGAATCGGTCACTGGCTGCGCAACCACGGTTATCTCGGATCTTTTGGCGTCGACTATTTGCTGCACAACGGCCAACTGCTTTTTACAGAGATCAACCCTAGGTTTCAGGGATCCACACACTCTTCATGCAGATTGGACGTGGAAGCTGGCGAGTCTTGCCTGCTGCTCGAACACGTCGCGGCCTGGCTGCAGGTACCCTGTCCCGAGAGTATGCCGCTGGCCACCAGGGTCAGCAACGCGCCCAATTTTGCGAATCTGGTAGTGCACTGGACGGGCGAAGACGGTGCGCACGTGGACACGGGTTCCCTCATGGATGCTGTTCGTGTAGTCGAACCGCAGGTTCGCGCCGACGTTATCGTGGGCAGCGCCGTCACGAATCAGCGCGGCTCCGCCGTTGCCCGGCTCGCGTTGCGCCGGAGGGTCACACGAACGGGGTTTGATCTCGATGACCAACTCAACACAGCGATCGGCCAATGGCAAACCGCGGGTGCGACAGAACTAACGGGAGGGCAGGCTTAGTGGGTTTCCGGATTCAGCGTCGGGCCAAAGACGGCGTCTTCTACGAAGGCTGGGATGAGTACCTCAAGGATCGCAACGAAGGGTCCGGTGACCGTTCGCTCTGCCGACTTCTCAAGATAAATACACAGGGCCTCCGCGACTTGATGGCGAAACCGGCCGACGAGATAGCCCTCAGCACTGAAAAGGAACTTGATGTTGCCCGGAGCGCTGGCAAGGACACGATGGCACTCGAACAGGAATACCGGCAGGATTTGAATAATGCTGCCAGGGTCCGTCGCAGGGCAGCCTTTCCGTGGATCACACCAGTGCTGGGAACGGGTTGTCTTAGCGCATCGGACCACGCGAATGCCGGGGATATTGCAGCCGTCCCCGAGCAGTTGGCAGCGTGTGCCAAACAATGGGGAAAGTTATACAAAGGCGGTGACGAAACGGCAAAAATCGTGTTCGACTTCGCGGCAAGCCTAGTTAAATCCAGAGTGTCATTGCCACGAACTATCTCTCTTCCTGCCTACGAATCTTTGGACACTGACCCCAAAAGAAGCGAGCCACGCCCGGAGAAAACGCTGGCCGCAAGAGCCGCCTTGGCCGCCGCACTGCTGACCCGGCTATTCCACCGTACGGCCGCACTGAGCAACCAGCCGATTGGCCATTGGCATGTGGCCTCATCGCTCAGCGACGACTATGAGTTCCGCGATATCGAACGCCAGCTCGTGGAACCATTGGCCAAAAACTTGCAGATTTTCGTTCAATTGGCTGAAAAGCGTGAAGACCTCTGCTTCTTAGCTCGCTACCTCGAACAGATTACGTTGCAAATTGAGCGCGATTTCCAGGTTGTGAGCATCGCGGACGCGCAGCTGCTGACCGAAATCACCTGGCACTTGATGACACGTGACACTGAGCGCTACGCCGGTTGGTCTGATCTACTTTTTCTGATCGGACTAAAGTCACGCGAGTATCACCCGGATCGCCCTTTGCCGTTCCTGACTAACCTCGTTGATGCCGACGGGCTCATCTCCTGGCTAACCGATGGGTTGTGGCGAAACACCCGGAATTCATGGGAATCGCGCGAAGGACCCGGCTCGGAAAGCGATCGAGATAATTTCTACAACGTGGTCGCCGAGCTTATGTCCAAGCAAGCAAAGCTCGACGAAGACCACAGGGAATCTCCGCACAGTGATCAATTCCCCCCAGGTGTTGCATACGTAACGTCCTTTGACCTAGAGCTAGAGATGGCGTTGCATGCACTGCGCGAGACTTTCGTCCAAGTCGCCCCGTTCGAGGTGTGGCGCGGCGCTGGGCCCGCGAGGCGTGCATCGCTGGCCTGGTTTTACCGGATCGTGAATGCACCCGTTGACGGAGCCGAGCCCTCCTTGGAAGCACTCACCGAAGCAGGCAACTGGAGCCTCTTGAGGGAAAACGCATTGCGTCAAGGAAATTCGCCGCTCTGGGGCTTGCCGGTGGTGGTTAGACTAACTGGGTGTCCCCTGGCTCAGCTACCTGCTATTGGGGTCGACACGGAAACCAAGGCCATCCTTCACCAGGTTGCGCAATTTCCCAGAGGAACTTATAGCGTCGGGCACGCTGCATTGCTAGACGAACACACTGGTCTGCATCATTGGACCGCCGAGCTTCGAGAAAGTGTGAGGCTACCGCGAGAACTCGTCGGCAACAGGGTAACCCGCCACGACACATCCAACCTCGATCGACGATTCTGGATGCTTCTCGGCGTTCAAATACGCGACGACGCTGTGCGGCATCGGGTCGCTGCGTTAGTAGCCGCGGAGTCGATCAGAGGAGACATACCCGAGGCGGAGTTCGAGACTCCTTGGACCGGGGTGGTGGTCAATCGAAGGTCAGAACCGGCTCAACGAGACATCTTTCAGTGGCAAGGACTGGATGTTGTATCTGCTGATCATTCGGAGGTGGTGAAGGCCCTACGCCACTACACACTCCACCTTCTGGATCCATTGTCCCGACCAGTTGATGACGAGAATTGCAGGCTGGGCAAGGACGACGCATGAGCCTCCTCAGAAATTGGCGCACAGAACTCGCGCATATCGATAACTGTCCGTGGCCAGGGCCGAGGCCGATGACGGACTTGGCACAAGGAGCCAACGCACTACATGGGCGTGACGCGGATGCGCACGAGTTTGCTCGACGCGTCCAGGATCATTCGGTAGTTGTATTCACCGGAGCATCAGGCGTAGGTAAAACCTCCGCGCTCTATATGGCGGTGCGGCCTCAACTGGAACGCTCGGGATTCGCCGTGATGTTGTGCGACACCTGGAACCCCCCGGACGACTTCGATCCCGCCACGCTCATCGAAACTCAGGTTTCAGCGCAACTTCCTAGAGGCGTGCGCCTTGGAGACGAGCAGCCTTCATTGATCGAGCAATTGGACCGTTACTACCCCGACCGAGCGGTTGTGGTCCTCGATCAATTCGAAGAGCTCATTAGATATAAACCCAGCGCTTATCAAAAGTTGTTGGAATGGATCAAAGAGACTACCGAAACATCGCGAGTGCGGATTGTCGTTTCATTACGCATTGAGTATGAACACGAACTGGCCGGCCGCGCCGGGCTCCAAATTGCCCCATTCCAGATGACCCGCTATGAGTTAGCTCCGATCACCGACGCAGAAATCATTGAGCAAATAATTCGTGCTGCGACCACCTCCTCCGGCAGACCGGCGGCCTCCGACGAGGCGGTCGGGCATTTGGTAACGGCCTGGGAAGAAACCGTCCATTCCCCTGGTTGGTCCGAGGTTGGGCTCCTACATCTGCAGGCCACCTTGTACAGCCTGTGGAGCACCAAAACAGGACACAGAATCGAAGGTGTCGACGTTCAGAAGATGATTCGTAAATCCGGTGCCACTGCTTTCAACGCGTCACAGCCGGCTAACGTGGGCTTGTTCGAATATGGTTTGTCGACGTCGGTGGAGGTCGCCCTCAACCACTGCAGGGAAGCTTGTTTGCCCGCGGGCATAGATACTGCGCTTGCCACTCGAACGCGAGAGCTGGTCGTAAACATGGCCGCACATCTTTCGAGCGGCGGTTACAAGATCAGCCTTGACCGCGATGAGTTGGCCGATCGCGTAGTGATGGGCACATCCGCCCCAGTCGCGAAAGCCGCGCGCTCAGCCCTCGCCTCCAGAGTCGACAGCGCAGGTAGTGCTGATCTTGATGAAGATCAGCGCGATTGGCTTGCCGTGCGCCGCTCGGAGCTTCTTGACAGCAGCCGCCTACACGGCGGCACCTGGCCCTGGGAACTCGATCCCGAAGATTCAACCGGCGGAGCGCTTCTCGGACTGCGCCCGGTCGACAGCATGCTCGAAGAACTACGGAGCTTTCACTTCGCACTCGAATGGTTGCGTACTTGCGCGCTCATCCGTATGACAAGCACGGAGCCCGGCAGGGTGATGGTCAGCCTGATCCACGACCGATTCGCTGCCGGGTTGTCGCGGTGGAGTGAAACCGTCCGCACAGGATCGGAGGAAGCGATCGCGCGCGTCTCAGCGATCCGCGGAGCCATTCTAGATTGGTCGTCGGAAAGGCACAGTGAGAGCGCCGACCACGAGATGAGGACGGGCAGCAACCGAACCCGTGTGATCGCGAATGTGCGCTGGGCGTATTGCACTATCACGAAGTCATTCGAGAAAACGACGTTCGTCAGCTGCGACTTCCGCGGATCCACCTTCCACAACTGCCAGTTCGAAGGTGTTTCATTCGTTAATTGTTTGCTTGACGACGTGGAGTTCGTTGACTGCCATATCGTCGGCCAGCCCGATGCTCTGCCAGCCGATCTCACGACAGAACAGAAGGAGAAGCAGCCTTCTTTTCACGTGCAGGCGCCGCAACTAGTTCCGATTCTCAATCGCTATCGCGAGACGAACATCGCCGGGTCCATGCTGTTCTCAGAGACGGCTGGCCTCGCAGCTGTGCCAGTGCCCACCGGGCACACGCATGCACGCCTGGTTCCATTTGAACCGCAGCTGGGCGGATTAACGATGTTCGGTGGACGGCTGAGCTCGCTGAAGCTTCGCTCATGCGTATTTCCGCAGAACGGAAAACTATCGCTACGCCACGTTGCGGGCACTTCGGTGGAACTGGCAGAACAATCCGAGGCCAGGTTGGAAGTATTCGCTGCCGCGCTGCGTGGGCTCACCATAACCATTCCGATCGGCATGCTGACCGATCCGACCGCGGGCGTCGAAACGACACGACCGGATAATTGGTTTGAAGTGTCCGTCCGGGACTCGCGGATCATCAACACCTGGATAGGTCCTGGGATTAACGGAGCTGCCGAATTCTATAACTGTCGGGTGTGGCAACTCTTTAACGGATCCGACTCGTTCAGCGTCACGCTGCCGAACTCGCCCGTGCTGGGGGCGGTTAACGTCGATGAGTCGGAGGATCTCATACCGGTTCGTATCGAAGCTGGGACCCTGGGCGGGATTCGGGACGAGGTACTTGAAGCGAGTCTGCTTATCGACTATCGAAGCCGACCCGCCAAGTACGAAGTCACACATGAGGGTGAGCGTCAGCCTCGGCCCCATTTACCAGCTCACTAATGGCCTGAGCTGAGCCAGCCGGTCGATGACCTCACTCGTGTTCGGCTAACTCCGTCCGGGCGGCATCGAGCAGATGCGTATAACCGACAACGCGCAAAATTCCTGTCTCAAACTCAACTGGCACCTCTGGACGCAGCTGATCATCCTTGGAGAAAGTGGCGGAACCTGCTTATCCGGCACCGATCACCACAGCGTTGATTAGCACTTATGCCGCTCGATCGTCCATCGGGCGTGCGACGCATCGCCCGTCCCGTCGCGCTGCCGGCCTAGCTAACACCGGGTGCCGATCTCACCCCGGCGTCACCCCGGCGGCCGGGGGCGATTTGTAGCCGTACCGAGGGCGTACCGGAACCGTACTGGCGACGGTCAAAAAGGCTGTCTTACAGCCGATTTGGATCGTTTCGCCGAACCATTTCGCCTGGTCGCCACAGCGTTAGAGCCGCGGACTCATAATACGTTGGTCGCGGGTTCGAGCCCCGCCCGCCCCACTTTCACCCGACGTTCGGCGGTCGCGCGGAAAGTTTGAGTCAGTTCCCGGCGACGGCCTGCACCAGCATGGTCGCGGAAGGGCTCGACAATACCCAGTTACCGTTTTGATTGACGAACATGAGGGGCTTCGTCACCGGTGCCGGCAGCTTCGGCCCCGAGACGGCCACATCGGACATGACCGTAGTCGGACCGTTCTGTTGGATGTTGGAGACGACAAACGACAAGGGAAGCTGGCCGTTGCGGTAGGCCACTCGCAGCTCATGATCCATCTGATGGCCCTCGCCCGACCCGATGCCGCCTTCGACGAGGCCATCTTTGGTCCGGTAATTCACGCCCGGATTGGAAAGGTTATTGAGGATGCCGGTCAACTGGTCAGAGGTCGGCAGGATCATGGTCGTTGCGGGTTGCGGGTCCTGGGGTAGCGGCGCGCCGATTGAGGCCAGTTGAACTTGCGGCGGACCCGCAGGTGCTGTGCCGGATGCGCTGGATGCCAGCCCCGCGGCGCCACCGCCAACAATGGCCAGTGCAGCCGCGCTGATGGCAATAGACTTCATCGATTTCATGGTTCTCCCTGTTGTGCGCATGGACATGAGTGCACCGCGCATCGTTATGCCGACAATTTCTGTTGAGGACATCGTGCATCAATGTGTGGGCCCAAAACCGCTCTGTCCTAATCGGTATCAACCTGTTAGGAAACCGTAGTGCCGCTGCTCATCGATTGGCCGCAGGCCTCGTTGCCTCAGCGGTTGGGGTGTGGAACCGCGACTCGAACCCCGGCGGTGTCATTGAGGGACGTGCGGTACCGAATAATTCGTTGCCAGTGAGTCGCAATGGTTGGACATTACCCTGGGGATCCCGACGGGTCTGCTTGGTGGTGAATCCTATTGTTTAACAACAAGTTACAGTGGACGACTGGTTGCAGGGAGAACTGGGTTGCCAATCCTGGTCGCCGTTCGAGCGCCGCTTCACCAGCTGTATGACCTCGGTTGATGCTTGACACTTACTTCGGTTGATCCTTCACACTCCGTCCGGTGAGGAGTTACCCGCGGCCAACCAGCAGTCATCATGCATGCGCGACCCAAGCACGGGTACTCCTCGAGCACGATGACAGATATGCCCAGAAGCACCGATGACATCGACCCGTGTGTGCGCGTCTACGGGACACGGGTCCACAATCTGCAGGGTGTCGACGTCGTAGCGCCTCGTGATGCGCTGGTCGCGTTCACCGGGATCTCTGGATCCGGCAAATCGTCGTTGGCCTTCGGGACCATCTATGCCGAAGCCCAACGCCGCTACTTTGAATCGGTCGCTCCGTATGCCCGTCGCCTGCTCCTGCCTACCGGCGCGCCGAAGGTGGACGACATCACCGGGTTACCGCCCGCCGTCGCATTGCAGCAGCGCCGGGGCTCGGCGACATCACGGTCGACGGTCGGCACCGTCACCACCCTGTCGAATCTGCTCAGGATGCTGTTCTCCCGCGCCGGAACCTACCCGCGGGGGGCCACCGAACGACTGGACTCCGATGCGTTCTCCCCAAACACCGCGGTCGGGGCGTGCCCCGGGTGCCACGGGCTGGGACGAATCCATCGGGTGACCGAACAGACACTGGTACCAGACCCGTCGCTGACCATCCGCGAAGGTGCCGTTGCCGCATGGCCCGGTGCATGGCAAGGCCAGAACCTGCGCGACATCCTCGTCACGCTGGGGTACGACATCGACAAGCCATGGCGGAAACTTCCCAAGCGGCAACGCGATTGGATTCTGTTCACCGATGAGCAGCCAACGGTCGAAATCGATCCCAGCCAGCACCCTGTGCAGGCCGATTATTACTACAACGGCACCTTCTCCAGCGCGGAACGCCACGTCCGCCACACGTTGGCCAACTCCCATAGCGCGATGATGCGTCGCCGCGTGCTGCAATTCGTGGACAGCATCGAGTGCCCTTTATGCGACGGTTCCGGGCTTCGGCCCGAGGCGCTGCAGGTGACTTTCGCGGGACGAAACATCGCCGACTACGTAGCGATGCCGTTGGTTGACCTTGCTGATGCCTTGCGCCCGACGGCTTCTCGGACCGATGCCGCCGCCGCTTACGAGTCAACGGAATCCGGTGAGCTGACCGAAGTGGCGACCATGATCGCCGCCGACCTCGTCGCGCGCCTGCAGGTACTCATAGATCTCGGCCTGGGCTATCTGACACTGAGTCGCCGCACTCCGACGGTGTCACCCGGCGAATTGCAGCGGTTGCGACTGGCCACTCAATTGCGCGCCGGGTTGTTCGGCGTGCTCTATGTGCTCGACGAGCCGTCGGCCGGACTGCACCCCGCGGACGCCGAACCGCTCCTTGACGTGCTTGATCGTCTGCGTCGCGCGGGCAATTCATTATTCGTGGTCGAGCACGACATGGACGTGGTGCGCCGTGCCGATTGGATCGTCGACGTTGGACCGGGGGCGGGGGAACTGGGCGGGCGCGTGATCTACAGCGGCCCGGTGCCGGGTCTCGCCGACATCGAGGAGTCGGTCACTCGCAGGTATCTTTTCGAGGGGACCACGCCGCCGTCTCGTCAGCCCCGCACGCACTCCGGTCTAATGCGGCTGCGCGGGATCTGCTTTCACAATTTGAGAGACCTCGATGTGGACCTGCCGCTTGGTGTGTACACCGCGGTCACCGGAGTGTCCGGTTCAGGCAAGTCAACCCTCGTCGTCAAGGTCCTCGGCGACGTAGTGAACAGCCACCTCGGCACGGGACGCGCTGCCGAGCTGGCCCAATCCGACGACGGCGACGCCGACACCGAGATCATCGATCTCGATCACGACGCGAGCGCAGGTGTGACGGCAGAGGGGGTCGAGCAGATCAACCGGCTGGTATCAGTTGACCAGCGCCCGATCGGACGCACGCCGCGCTCGACGTTGGCGACCTACACCGGCCTGTTCGACGCCGTGCGCCGCGAATTCGCGGGGACCCCCAAGGCGCGGCGCCGCGGTTGGACAGCGGGCAGATTCTCGTTCAACGTCGCCGAAGGTCGCTGCCCCACCTGTCAGGGGGAGGGTTTCGTATCCGTCGAATTGTTGTTCCTGCCAGGCACGTACGCCACCTGCCCGGCGTGTCATGGAGCGCGTTACTCCGACGAGACACTCGAGGTGCGTTACCGCGACCGGACGATCGCCGACGTGCTCGCGATGACCGTCGATGAGGCATCGGAGTTTCTTGCCGACGTCACCAGCGCAGCGCGGAGCCTGACCACGCTGCAAGAGGTTGGGCTGGGATACCTGCGTCTCGGACAGCCCGCGACCGAGCTATCAGGTGGCGAGGCGCAGCGGATCAAGCTCGCCTCCGAACTGCAAAGACCCCGGCGAGGGCACACCCTCTACGTCCTTGACGAGCCGACCACCGGGCTGCACCCCGCCGACGTGGATCTGCTCGATCGTCAACTGCACCGCCTGGTCGACGCGGGCAACACCGTAGTGGTGGCCGAACACGACATGCGGCTGGTCGCAGGCGCGGACTGGGTGATCGACCTGGGACCGGGGGCCGGCAGCGACGGCGGTCGGGTGATCGCAGCGGGCCCGCCTGAGACGGTGGCACGCGCCAAAGACAGCCGCACGGCGCCGTATCTGGCTAAGCGGTTGGCGCCGTCTGCAACTCCGGCAGCAGGTGTGTGTGGGCGCCCATTACGCCGGGGCGCGCTGTGATGTCCATGTCGATGGCCGGTTGCTGCGGTTTTTCATCGGCGATGATCTGGTCAAGACCGTCGCGCGCACCCACACAGAGGTACGAAACACACGGCCTTCCGCAGCCGCGAACAGGCCTGACCAATAACCCAGAGTGTCAAGGATCAACCGACATAGAAACGTCAACCAGCAACCGACTCTGAACAGCCCTACTTAAAAAGGGAGTTGAGCGTGGCCGAGCAGCGGTATCAGGCTCGTCTGCAGAGCGCGACTTCGCTCGAACCCTCACTTCAAGCTACGGTAGGCAAGCGGCGGCCTCGCTTGCCTATCTTGCGTGAGTGCTGCTTGCTAATCGCTCGTCCGCGGCGCCATGCCGCGTTTGCTTGGAGGAATTCACAAATGCGCCTGCTCAACGTTGCCGTACTCGTCACGGCTGCGGCAATCCTCGGTTCTCCTGCGGCGGCGGTGGCGGCGCCGAAGGACTATTGCGCCGACCTCAAGGGCAACAACACCGGCCGCACGTGTGAGATCCAGCTGTCCGACCCCGCGTATAGCGTCGACATAAGCATCCCGCTCGATTACCCGGACCAGAAGCCGATCGCCGACTTCATCTCCCAGACACGCGACGCATTCCTCAGCGCGGCGAAATCGGGCGCGCCCGGCGACAAACCATCTCAGCTGAAGGTCAAGCCGACGGAATACAGCTCGGCGATTCCACCGCGGGGCACGCAGGCTGTTGTGTTCAACTTGTACCGGAACGTCGGCGGCGCGCAACCGCAGACGACGTTCAAGGCATTCAACTGGGACCAGAGCTACCGCAAAGAAATCGTCTACACGGCCGCATCTGACGACAAACAAAACACGCCGTTGTGGCGAGTCGATGACCCGCTGCGGACCGTAGCGCCGATCGTCCAGGCTGAACTGCAGAAGCAGCAGGCGCCATCGCCGGCCGGGCCGCCCACTCCGTCCCCGCAACCGGGACAGCCGGCCAGTGCCACGCCACCACCGGCATCCCCGGTCGCGCAAACCGCGCTGTACAACCCGGCGAACTACCAGAATTTCGCGGTGACCAATGACGGGGTGATCTTCTTCTTCGACCAAGGCACGCTGCTGCCCGACTCAGCCGGCGCGGTCCAGGTGCTCGTGCCTCGATCGGCGATCGACCCGATGCTGGCCTGAAAGTTTGCCTGTATCGGTCTTGCTGTTCATCGCGACCATCAGTTTCTTGTTCATTACTCCAGGCATCAGCGAACCGGCAGGCGGTGGTTTCCCGGCTATTACGTTGCTCGCGGAGTTCCTGCTCAAAGACATCGTCCTGCTGGGTGCTTCAGTCTGGACGTTGGCCGATGCGATTCGGTCGGGCTGGCCGCGAGCTCAGCACCGGTGAACTGAGCACCTTCTGGGCCCCGCCAGGTCACCCAGACCCGTGGTGGCAACCTGGCGCCGCCGACGACCGAAGGGCCCATCTGGTGTGACTTTGTGCTATAGCAAATCTAGGAGGTAACAGAGGCCGCTGACCGGGAGGACATCGGATCATGACCGTTCTACGAGGCATTCTCTCCGTCGCCGTGCTCGCCGGATGGTTAGCCGTCGGGTCAGCAGCTACCGCGTGGGCGGACCAGACAATGAGCGGCCACTACATCTCGACTGTGACCTCAGCATCCGGTGAGACCACGACCAACGATTGGTATTTCACTCCATGCGGTGACGGGTGTGCTTCCGTGGCCAACACACCGGGTGGACCCGCCTTCGGGGAGGCACGTCTCTTCAACGGACAATGGACACTGGTTTGGCACTCCGACGCTTTCTGTCCGGAGGGCACTCGGGTCCCCGGAGCATACTCCAGCTACGCCAGCTGGGATCCGAATACCCTTGAAGGCCAAGACGAGTCGGCCATCACGCGGCCGATATGCGGGTCCGGAGGCAGGCCGCCGCGCGTGACGCAGTCTATGCAGCTCACGCACGTTGGATAGCGCCTCGACACCTACCGCGGGCACTCGACGGCGGCACCGCGAAGTGGTTCGAGGGTTCCAACCACCGAACGCGGGTATGGGTCTCGGATCGAAAACCGATAGGAGACAGTAATGAGCCGACGCCACGACGATGATGCGGCCAGCTCTACCGCCGACGACACGGAGTCGAAGGATGACGACACGGTGGCGCCGGAGGTCGGCGAGGGACCGTTTTCTCCGCTGACTGGCCATCCGCACCCACCCATCGGGAACTGACCTGAGCGGTGGGTAAACCGACGCGATCCGCTGAGCCGCCTGACGCCAGACATTTTGACGGTGACGCGACCGCCGCACGATGAAAAGTGGCCGCTGTCTCTGTAACCGGTGGGAGCCGTGTTGCCACGGCCGGAGGCCAACGGCATGATAGGCCGAACGCTCAACTTGAGGAATCGGGAAAACATGCTGAAGGTCGTCGTCAAGACCTTCATCATGCTGCTCCTGTCGTCGCTGTCGTTGTGCGCAGCGGCGCATACCCCAGTCGCCGCGCGGGCACGGTCTGCTTCACCGGAGCGCGTTGAGCTATCGGACAATTGGACGCTGTCGTCGGCGGCGAAGATGTCGGTGGACGGCGACGTCCTGTCGTTGCCGAACTACGACGCCGCTGCCTGGTACAAGGTGCGCCGAATGCCGGCCACCGTGTTGGAGATTCTTCGTGAAAGCGGTGTCTACCGGGATCTGTACGTAGGGAAGAATCTTCGCGACCAGGTGCCGCAGGATCTCTATCAGCGCGATTGGTGGTACCGCACTCAGTTCACCGCCCCGGAGGGCCGAAAGACCTACTTGTTGGGATTTCCCGGCATCAATTACCGCGCCGACATTTGGCTGAACGGACGCCTGGTTGCCGACCGCGAGCAGGCCGTTGGCATGTACGCCGCTCACCAGTTCGACGTGACGCCGTTGATTCGGCCCGGGCAGCCAAACGTTCTGGCGGTGAGGGTGATACCCGAGCGCGCGCTTCAGGACGTCGACGGTGTCGAGTTGGCCGACAGTTGGAACGACTGGATCAACTGGGATTACCTCGGTCTTCCGCCACCCAATGGCGATTCAGACCGGCGAGGCACGTCATTCGTTCCTGACCGCAACGCCGGCATCTGGAAACCGGTGTACTTGAAAGCGCTGGGGGATGTGGAACTTGGCTCGGCAACCGTTAACTCAGAACTCCCGCTACCGCGCACCGATAGCGCACGGCTGACGATACGCGCAGACGTTCATAACTATTCCCCACGGCGCACCCGCGGCGTTCTCCGCGCCACCATCACTCGCCCGGACAACGCCACGGTTCACCTCGAACAGGCGGTCGTCCTCGCCCCCGGCGAGAACACGCAGGTCACATTCACCCCAGATCAGTTTGCGCAGTTGACCTTTCAGCACCCGGACCTGTGGTGGCCGTACACCATGGGACAGCCGACGCTGCACAACCTTCGGTTGGAGTTCCGGGTCGACAATCAACTCAGCGACGCACGCGAACTCCGGTTCGGCATTCGGACCGTTACCCAGCACCGCGACGAGGGGTTCTCCGGCGACGGCGGAGACTTCTTTCTGCAAGTCAACGGCAAGAAGTTCCCGGTGCGGGGCGCGGCCTACACGCCCGATCTGCTCTTCAAGTACGACCCCGACCGGGAAACCGCAATCCTGCAGTACGCAAAGGATCTGGGTCTCAACATGCTCCGGCTCGAAGGCAAGCTCGCCAGCGAACGCCTCGTCGAGAAAGCCGACGAGCTCGGAATTCCGCTGATGGCCGGCTGGATGTGCTGCAACCAGTGGGAGAAATGGGAACAGTGGAACGCCGAAGATCAGCGTGTGGCGATGGAAAGCATGCGCTCACAGATTCAGCTGCTTCGGGCACACGCGTCGGCGTTTGTGTGGGCGAATGGCAGCGACGGGTTGCCTCCGCCGGCGATCCGCGCGCGATACCGGTCCATTCTCGATGAATTGCATTGGCAGAACGCCGCCGTCGATACCGCCTCCCGCCAGACGCGGGATAACGACGGCATTTCGCAATGGGACGGAATCGATATGGCGGGACCGTATACGTGGCGACCGCCCACCTACTGGTTCAGCCGCCGTTACGGAGCTACCTGGGGAGCGTCGGCCGAACAGGGCAGTAATGAGCAGATCCCCCCGTTCGCCAGCCTCCGAAAATTTATCCCGCCTGACGACTTGTGGCCGATCAACGACACGTGGTCGTTCCACGCAGGCGCCCAGTACAAGAACGCCGCCTTGCTCAGCGCTCAGCGCTCAATCGGCATGCGCTACGGCGCGTCCGACAGTGCCGAGATGTTCGCTGCCAAAGCGCAATTGGCTCAGTACGAGGCCACCCGCGCGCAGTTCGAGTCCTTCGCCGCCGCGGGATGGGACAGCCACAAGATGACGATCTACTGGATGCTGAACAGTCATTGGCCGTCCTTTTTCGGGCAGCTCTTCGACTATTACCTGCGCCCCGGTGGTGCATATTTCGGAGCCAAGAAGGGGCTACGCCCGCTTTCGGTCGTCTTCGATTCGTACGCAAGGGATAACGGCAACTCGGCGCGGATCAGCGTCGTGAATCAATCGCCCTCCGATGAGCGGGATCTTCGTGTCCGGGTGCGCGTCTACGACACACAAGGGAATTTGCAGACCGACGGAACCGCGGAGCACATCAACGTTTCCGCCGGCGGCGCCGTCGACGCCATCACGCTACCGCGCGGCCTCGCCAAATCGCCCGTCTTCTTCGTTCGTTGTCAACTGACTCGCCCGTCCGGCGAGGTCGTCGCGGAAAACGTGTATTGGCAGTCCCAACAGCCCGATGACGTGGGTGATCCGGACAACGACCGGGCGTTCGACTCGACGCAGGAGAGCTGGGCGGACATGACCGCCTTGAACTACATGCCGCGCGTGCCGCTCGACATCACGGCCCATCGTCAGTCGACCCCTGGGAGCGTGGTCATCCGGTTACACAACCCCACGCACAACGTCGCATTCTTCGAGCGCGCCGAGATCATGTCGACGCGCGACGGCGACGAGATCCTGCCGGTTGAGTATGACGACAACTACGTGACCGTGTTTCCGGGCGAGACCGTGGAGATGCGGGGTAACGCAACGGGTTCGCCGGCGAACTGGGTGCGGGTGACGGGGCATAACACGTCGGCGACCACCGTGGCGATCGAATAACCTGTAGTCAGTGCCTGCCATCTTTGATCTACGCCGCCTAGACGTGCCGGTCGTTCAGGCCGGCATGGGCACCGTGGCGGGTCACGAACTCGCGGCGGCCGTTTCGGAGGCGGGCGGTCTCGGAACGATCGCCGGCGCTCGCGCCCCGATTGCTGACGAGGTCGCGGCCGCACGAAGGCTCACCGGACGCCCGATCGCGGTGAATCTGTTGTTACCGTTTGTGCGTCGTGGCGATGTGGAAGCGGCCGCTGCTGCTGACGTGGTCGTGACGTTTTGGGGTGCCCCTCGCCGGCTTGCTGCCAACACCTGGATTCATCAGTGCGGGTCGGTCGACGAGGCGAAAGCAGCGGCTGCTGCCGGTGCAGACGGTGTGATCGCGCAGGGGGTTGAGGCCGGCGGCCATGTCCGCGGGACGACTCCGGCCCTAGAGTTGCTCGAACAGGTCCGCAAAGCGGTGACCATTCCGGTCTTGGTCGCCGGGGGAATCGTGGATGTCCATGGCGTGCGGGAGGCATTGGAAGCCGGTGCCACCGCCGTCGTGGTCGGCACTCGCTTCCTGCTCAGCGAAGAGTGTCGGGCGCACCCGGAGTACAAGAAGCGCTGCCTTGAAGCCAGTGAGACGGTGCTGACCGAACTTTTCGGGCTGGGCTGGCCCGATGCGCCCCACCGGGTGATTCCCAACGCTGCGACTCGCCGCTGGCTAGGCAGCGACGCTCGGGGCCCGCACTGGCTTCGCCTCGGTAACCGGATAACGTCTCGCCTCGCCAACTCGATGCCGGCGGCGGCCCAGAATCGCGCTGTCCGAGCGCAATTGCCTCCCTGGCTACCGTATGCGATCGCCCAACCGCCCGCCGACGACCAACCCGCCGAGTTGGTCGACAGCCGTCCGCTCTATGCAGGCGAAAATGTTGGCAGAATCAATGACATTCGTCCGGCCGGCGAGCTCGTTAGGTTGCTCACGCCGTAGCGTCAATGTGCCAGCAGTAGGCCGCGATGACGACCAATCTGCAGTGCCGGACAGTCGACCCGAAAGACGTTATGAATCGGTGTAACCGAGGCTGCCCTGCAGAAACCAATAATGCATTCCAACAACACCATAGAAAAGGTCGGCCCGTGAATAGCGATTGTGTCAGCGGCCGTCGCCCTCGCGAACTTCCGCGCCGACGTACCTAGCGCAACGGACCCGTTAGCGATCTTCCCCCGCAAGGCGCGGAATCAACCCACCGGCCAACACGTCCTTGACCTGCCTCGGCGAAAGCCGATGCCGCACAGTGAAAGAGGAGTCTTTGGTGACGTTGTCGACCTGCAGTGTGCCCGAATCTCCCAGCTGATCCAAATGCTGGATGTGAAGTCTGTCGTCCTGATCGACCGAGTCGTAATCACCCGGATCCTCGAACTCGAGCGCCAGAATCCCGTAGTTAGCCAGGTTTTGCCAGTGAATCCGTGCGAACGACTTGGCGATAACCACCCGCAACCCTAGGTACCGCGGAGCGATCGCGGCGTGCTCGCGAGACGAGCCTTGACCGTAATTGTCGCCGGCCACGATGATGTGCCCGCTGTCCTCGGCTTCCTGCGCACGCTCCGGATAGGAGTCGTCGACCCGAGTGAAGCTGAACATCGCCAGCTTCGGAATGTTGGACCGAAACGGCAGTGCTTGTACACCGGCGGGGGAGATCTCGTCGGTGGAGATGTTGTCGCCGAGTTTGAGCAGCACCGGTGCCTCCAGCTCCTCGGGCAGCGGGGACAACTCCGGCAGGCTGGATATGTTGGGCCCCTTCACCGGTTCCACCTTCTGTGCTTCCTCGGGTTCAAGCGGAGGCACCAGCATGGCGGTGTTAACCGAATGCGTTTCGGGCAAGGCAAGTTTCGGATATTCCATACCGACATCACGGGCCCAGTCCCGCGGATCAGTGATCACACCCGTCAACGCCGAAGCGGCAGCGGTTTCTGGCGAGCACAACCACACCGCGTCTTCCTTGGTGCCGGATCGGCCGGGGAAGTTGCGCGGCATCGTGCGCAGCGAGTTGCGCCCCACCGCCGGGGCCTGACCCATGCCAATGCAGCCCATGCATCCCGCTTGGTGGATGCGCGCACCGCCCATCACGAGATCCAGCGTCGCGCCCATCTTCGTCAGGTCGGCCAAGATCTCCCGCGACGTCGGGTTGATGTCGAAGCTGACCTGCGGAGCGGTCTGCCGGTTGGCCACCATCGCCGCCGCGATCGCGAAGTCGCGCAGACCTGGGTTGGCGCTCGACCCGATCACCGCTTGCGCGATCTCCTCGCCGGCCACTTCCCTTACCGGCACCACGTTGCCCGGCGAGGACGGCTTGGCGATCAGCGGCTCGATCTTCGACAGGTCGATTGTTTCCTCGACGTCGTAGGCGGCGTCGTCGTCGGCGAGCAACTCCACCCAGTCGTCCTCGCGTCCTTCCGCGCGCAAGAACTGTCGAACCGCGTCGTCGCTGGGGAACACCGTCGTCGTCGCGCCGAGTTCCGCTCCCATGTTGGCGATCACGTGTCGGTCCATCGCTGTCAGGCTCGCCAAGCCGGGACCGTAATACTCGATAATTCGATTCACCCCGCCTTTCACGTCGTGGCGGCGCAACATCTCGAGGATTACGTCTTTGGCCGAGCACCACTCCGGCAGTTCGCCTTCCAGTCTGACGCCCCATACCTCCGGCATCCGGATGTGTAGCGGCCGCCCGGTAATGGCCAGCGCTACTTCCAGGCCACCGACACCAATCGCCAGCATGCCCAGCGAACCCGCGGCTGGCGTGTGCGAGTCGGATCCCACCATGGTCTTCCCGGGGACACCGAACCGTTGCATGTGCGTCGGATGCGAGACGCCGTTGCCTGGCTTGGAGAACCACAGGCCGAAGCGTTGCGCCGCGGTGCGCAGGTATTCGTGATCCTCGGCGTTCTTTTCATCACCCTGCAGCAGATTGTGGTCGACGTACTGCACGCTGACGTCGGTTTGTGCGTGATCGAGTCCGAGCGCTTCGAGTTCCTGCATTACCAGCGTGCCGGTCGCGTCCTGTGTCAACGTCTGGTCGATATGGATCGCGATCTCTTCCCCGGGCCTCATGTCGCCGGATTCGAGGTGGGAATCGATCAGCTTGTATGTGAGGTTCATGGACATCCCTGGCCTCCTCCTGACAGCGACGGGTCCGACCATGTGCTGGAAGAGGGGATACCCGCCGACCGCCTCGATTAGTACTGCCGCTTACCGCGGCAACACCGCCTCGATCGCATCAATAACCTCCGGCGCATCCGGTTCCGTCCTCGGTCGAAACCGATTGACCACCTCGCCGTCGGGTGTCACCAGAAATTTCTCAAAGTTCCACTGGATGTCACCGGCCTTCCCGTCAGAGTCGACGGCCTTGGTGAGCTCGGCGTAAAGCGGATGGCGGTTCTCTCCGTTGACGTCCGCCTTCGCGAGCAAGGGGAACGTCACCCCGTAGGTTGTGGAGCAGAAGGTCTGGATCTCTTCGGCCGTGCCGGGTTCCTGACCCATGAATTGATTGCACGGGACGCCGACGACCGTCAGGCCCCGGTCGGCATAGTCCTTCGAAAGCTTCTCCAGTGCCGCGTATTGCGGGGTGAGTCCGCACTTGCTAGCGACGTTCACGACAAGCGTTGCGCCGCGCGACAATTGGGCCAAAGTGGCGGATTTGCCATCGAGTGTGGTCAGGGGGATGTCTTTGAGGGTCACGGTCTTGACGCTAACACTGCTTGGCCTCTGCAGGTGCCGGTGCGCCGCGGTAGATTGCGCTATGCGGATCGTTCGCCAGCTCGGTGTGCTTCTGACGACTTTGGCAACGGCTTTGCTGCTGGCTCTTCCGGCCGCCGCACAACCGCCGTTGAAGCTCACCGACCACATCACCGACAGTAATCAGGTCCTGACAGAGTCCCAACGAGCGACGGTCACCTCGGCGATCGACAGACTCAGCCGTGATCGGCACATTCAACTGTGGATCGCCTACGTCGACAACTTCTCCCGGTTCAAACCTGAGAACTGGGCCAACCAAACCCGCAGCGCCAGTGGAATGGGCGACCACGACGCGCTGCTGGCGGTGGCGACGGACACCAAGGCGTACACGTTCACCCTGCCGAAGGGTCTCACAGCGGATGAGCTGAACACGCTGCAACGCAATCACGTTGAACCAGCCCTGACCGCAAAAGACTGGAGTGGCGCAGCTATTGCTGCGGCTGATGCTTTGGACAATCCGGCAAGCAAGTCAACACGGAGTTGGCTGCCGATCGCGATCGCCGCCATCGTCGCCGTACTACTGCTGGCGATCGGCATACTGCTCGTTCTCGCGCGCCGCCGCCGAGGCGACGCGCCAGGTCGTAATGACGTGAACATCGTAGGTAGCGATCTCCCGCTCGACCGGGCAATGTCCACGGCGGACGCTCGGCTGCACCAAATCTCCAACTATGTGACCAGGCATGGCAAGGATGTCGGCGCAGAGGCTAAAAAACGACTCGAAGAAGCGAAACGGCACTTGGCGGCCGCGCACGATAAGGAAGCAAGCAACGCCGCAGAAGCAATCTCCCATGCCAACGCGGCATCGACCCTAGCCGCCGAGGCGCAGACGCTGGCAAATGCTGATGTGCTTGCCGCTCACCGCAAGAAATGACTCAGGTGCAATCCGGCGCGACGAACCATTCAATACAGCTCGACGCTGGCATCGGCCGGTCGACGCCTAACACCCGTGGTGGGTGAGACGCGATCGAGGTGCTCTTGCCTCCCGCGCGCCGGTGATGCCGTGCCGTTTTCGAGCACCGCGCGGGACCGTCAAGTTCGCGAACGGCAGCGGCAGTTCGGGGTCACAAACGGCTGCCCGCGCCGAAGGGGAAACGCCAACTAGAAAGGCCTCGAGCATCGTCCGTTCGGCGACGTCGACTGATACGCAGGCCGCGTAGTGCACGCACAGCTCGTCGAGGTTCTCCAGGGTCTTCAGCGGCCAGCCTCCGGCGTGCGGCTTACGAGCACCAAGCGGCGTGTTGTAGTACTGCCGCACGCGCTGAGCGACCGACGTCCCTGCTAACCCGACGTACAGGATCGTCTAGTCTGGCAACCACATCGACGCAATGCGTGCGGCGAGCTGGTCGCGGCGGGGTCGTTGACCATCAAGCAAAAGCTCGGGACGGGCATCGAGCAACTCCTGCACCGCTGTAGTCGATATCGGACAAATTGGCTGTGTCACAACGGCATCGGGCGGTTCAGCCAAGGACACAACGTAGACGCCAGGTCCGTCGAGTGGCACCTTGCTGCGCCATGGAACCACTCCCGCCCAATCAAGTTGGGCAGCTCGCAAGAGGCTCTCAACACTTGACGGCACAGTCGAAATCTACGATGGGCTCGATTTCTGGTCTAACGCCAAAGCGCGTTATGCCCGCCCGCCACGCGCGCCGCTAATTGAACCGGCCGCACTCCGGTATCCAGAAGATGCCTCTGGCTTTCATGTCGTTGCAATACGCTTCCAACTCCTCTACGGCGCCAGGAGTCTCTTCTCCGCAGGTGTGGTTCAACAGGCAAGGATCTTCCGGCGTTGCGGTATGCGAAGTCGGATTATCGGCGAGCGTATGGGCGGCCCCGGCGCCGAAAGGCATTGCGACTCCGGCGATTACCGCGGCGACCCAGATCAACCGCTTCGGACAGCCCGTGACGCCCGGCCGTGACTTCACAGATCCCGACCCTGCTCCGATCATCAACCACTCCTTTGATAGTTGGTGGCTCATTATGGCAACTAATCGGAGTTTGCGCCTGTCGAGAGACGCAGACGTCGAGGCATACGACGGCCCTCGGTTCAGGTTGCCGGAGCTAACGGGACCGGAGGCGGGCCATCAGCCGTCACGGTCATCCTGTGGCGACCCGACGCCGCGAACTGGTTCGCAGATGCACCGAAAGCACAAGCACCCCAGCCAAGACGATTCCCGTCAGGTTCACCCCCAGTTGCGCCGCGGACTGCTCGGCGACCTGCCAGTCACCCACGGTGGCGGCGACCACCGCGAACCCGGCGGCCGGCACCGTGGTCACCGAGATGAACACCCCGACCAGCGCGGCCGATTTCGCGGAGATCAGCGAGAGCATGCCGGCCGCACCGGCGAACAGTGCCACGACGAACGACAGCGGGCCGACCTTGAAGATGAAGTCCACCTGTTGCAGCTGTCGGGTGGTCCCGAGCGTGATCCAGCCGACGCCCTCACCGGCTAGCACGCCAATCGCCGTGACCGACATCGCCAACGGAAAACCGACCAGCAACGCCAGCGCCGCCCGACGGGCGAGGTAGCCGCGGCGCCGCACGATTGCGACCGCCAGCGCGGCAAGCGGCCCGAACTCCGGCCCCACCACCATTGCGCCGACGACCGTGACCGGCGAATCGGTCACGACGCCGACCGCCGCGATGAGACAGGCCAGGGTCAGAAACGTCAGGTAGGTGAAATTCAGCGTGGACTCTTCTCGGGTTCGCTCGGCCAATTCGTCCCAGACGACCGCGTCGGCAGGATCGCCTTCGGCTTGCTCCTCGGCGCGATATGCCGCCGTGGAGACCACGGTGTCGACCACATCGAGCGTGATCGCCCCATGCCGCTTGAGCCCGAGTGCTTTGAGTTCTTCGATGACGTCGTTCGCGCTTTCTCGCGCGATGTCGGCGGTGATCTCATCGCCCTGCGGTTCGAGGGCGGCTTCGCGGTGCACGACGATATGAGTGACTCCCGCCTCGCGGTGAAGGACTTCCAAGACCGACTCGCTCGACTCGGAGGGTGCGATAACGCGCAAATGAAGCATTCACCGGACATTAGCGGCGGCACCCGTTGCCCAGGTGGAATCCGGCCGGTCAGTTCGCTACGTCCATCGCTTCGGCGCGGGCCGGCTCCGGCGCGGTCTGGGTAACCGGCTGCACTGGCACCACCGTTCGGGAGCGGAGGAACACCACAACAAGTACGGCGAGTAGGACCGCGCGTCCCCAAACGCCACAGTTGAGCGCTAGGTCGGCCCACGTGAACCTCGGGTTGCCAAGGGAGTGATAGTAATTAGTTCGATGCCAGCCGATGAATGCCGCGAGATCGGCGAGCAGGTACGCGACGACCCAGACGGTCCTTATCCGGACGGCGGCGAAAAATGGCAGCAGCCAGATCACGTACTGAAGTGAGTGCACCTTGTTGAGCAACAGGTAGGCGCACAGCATGCCAGCCGCTGTCTGGACCCACGGCACCGCGCCCGTTCGGAGGCCGATAACGGTGCCCGCTGCCAGAACAGCCAGGACGCCGATCGCGGTGCTCAGGGCCGCCGCGACATCAAGGAGATGCTGGCCACTGGAATCCGGCCCGAGCAGCCGCCTCGCCCCGTTCCACCAAATGGACAACGTGGTGACATCGATCGGCCGTTCGGCCTGGAACCGGAACACCGACAGCCAGCCCGCCCGATTCGCAACCACGAACGGAACGTTGGCGACAACCAAAACCGCCGCAGCCGCACCGACCGCACCGCATGCGCCGCGCCGTCGCGCCTTGGTGTCGGCCTGATTCCGATCGAGCAGGATGGCCAGGGCCAGTGGGGCCACGAAGGCCAGGGGATAGAGCTTCAGCGCGCCGCCCACGCCGAACGCGGCACCGGCCACTACCGCCCGCCTCGTCGGCGACCAGCCACGCGGAAAGCTGAGCCCCACAGCAAGTCCCACCGCGGTGGCAGCAGCCGGCAGGACGTCCCAGTTGTACAGACCGTAGAGCGCCAGCGGAGGAGTGCCCGCCCAGATCCATGCGCGTCGGCCCGAGATTCGCTCGAGGCACAACGTCGTGACGACAACAGCGGGCACGAACGAGATCGCCGTCGCCACCAGGAACCCCTGCACGCTTGAAGTCGGCAACGCTGTCGCCCACGCCCATAGCCCGGTCAGCGTCGGGTACTCGATCGCACCGCCATGTAAGGCGGGCGGGTCCGTGGTGTACCAGCTGTGAACGTACGGGAACACGTGTGCTGCCAAGTTGCGGTTTCCGAACAGCGTGACGGTGTCCGAGTAGCACCCGGTCCGGCTCACCCTGGTCAGCCACGGCACCGGTACACCGTCCGGACCGGTCTGCAGCGCCGTGCAGGAGAGTTTGTGGGCGAGGCTGACAGCAGTCAAGACCAGCGCAACGACACACATGAGGAGTGGCTGGCGGCCACCGTTACCGCCCGAGGCGGATTGCTGTGCTTTCGGCACGGCGACCCCTCCGTGCACTTCCGCCGACGTTTTGTTCGGGCAATACTAGCCCGCGTCCGGCCCGCCGCCGCCTCACCGTGCCGACCGGAAGTGATTCCGGAAGCCTCGCCGAAAGCCCACCTAGAGTAAGTAATGTGACCACGAACGCGGCCAGCGCGATCATGTCTGCGCTCATGGTGCATATCGGAAGCCACGCTCATGCGCGAATGATTGTCGGGTTGGCTGGGCCGCCGGGATCGGGAAAGTCAACGTTGGCAAGCGTTGTTGTTGACGAGATAAATGCTCGTGGACAATATTTTGCGGTGGTCATGCCGATGGATGGCTTTCATCTGTCGAATGTGCAACTGGAGAAAAAGGGCATTGCTGCCATCAAAGGCGCACCTGAAACGTTCGATGTAGACGGATTCATCGCTACCCTGGCGCGCATCCGGACACCCAGCTCGAAGACGGTCTATGTACCGGACTACAGCAGAGTTGTGCATGAGTCCATCGCGGCCAGCATCGCGATAACTCCGGAAACGAATATTGTTGTGCTCGAAGGCAACTACCTCCTGCTTGGATCGGGCGCCTGGCAAGAAGTCTCGTCGTACATAGACCAACCATGGTTCCTCGACATCGAGTGGGACGTCTGCCGCCAGCGCCTCATCGGAAGACACATTGCCACCGGGAAACCCCCCGCCGCAGCGTCCGAGTGGGTGGATCGATCCGATAAAGCGAACTACGACCTGGTCGTAAAAAACTCGAGAACAAAAGGCGTGGGTGTGGTCTCGACGGTGTGACCGTCGGAAAGCTATCCGGCGAAATCCTTGGTTACGAACAGCAGATGGATGATTACCGCCTGAGCGGCGAGCATCGCCAGTCCGCTGCCTAAGACGAGTAATCTGCGCTTCCGGTAGTGAGCGTAGATCAGCCCCAACGCGATATAAATGCCCAGACAGGGCAGTGAGTACCGATGAACCGCGACGAAACTATTGTTGATGGTAAAAAACACAATAGCGCACAGTCCGAAAATTCCTAGCGGTACGCCTTTGCCGCGATAGACCCAGATCAAATAAATGGAACTTGCGAGTAGCAGCGCAATACACAGCAGCGGTATCGCATAGTTCACTGTGATGTCATTATCAAAACGCCGCAGACCAACAACGGCCCGGACCGTTTCGAGCGCGCATCGGAAAATCGAGTAGACAAAGTTCGGCTCAAAGGAGAGATACCCCCAGGCTCGCGTCGACTTGTAGGCGCTGAACATCGCAAAGAAATCGCCACGCGCAGCCAACAAATAGACTCCATAGAGCATGAACCCCACCGGGGCTAGCAAGAGCGCCGCCGCGTTCCGATTGAAAGCCTTCTTTAGGCTCCAACTGTGAGCGCGAAGATATTCCAGGCCGCACAATCCGACGAAGAGCACCGCAGGTAGACGCGTCGCCGTGAGAAAAGCAAGGGTGATGCCCATGAGCACCCACCGGCGCTGCAAGGCGAAGGCGTATGCCCAGAACCCCAGCGCAACGAACACAGCCTCGGTGTAGAAGAGGTGCATGAAAATGGCGGCCGGCGCTGCTAAGAATAATGCTACGGTGACGTGGCGGAAGTGCTGAATCCCAAAGTTCCGAGAGATTCGCAGCAGCGCGGCGATCGCGAACGCGAGCGATGCGGTGTTCACCAAAAAGCCGAGGTGGGCGTACGGAATGCTGTGAAAGGTTACCGCCGAAAGCGTTCCGACAATGAGTGGAAACAGCGGATAGAACGCGGGCGACGCCGGATTGAAGAGGTAGCGCTCCCTGACGATATTCAAGTACCACTGGGCATCCCACAGAATGGTGTGGCCTAAACCGCCCGACCCATCCGGCAAGAGTGTGGTGCCAAGAATCGTCATCAGCCCTTGCCATGCCAAGGCAATGGCTAATGCGATCGCCGCATCAGAGCTCAGGAGCGCTTTGATCCTGAGCTCGATCGAGAAACGCCGCGCTTTAAGCTCGTCATTCCGCGACCAGTCCTGCTGCTCGGACTTGCGCGATAACTGGTCGACGCCGCGAGACTCTTCTTGTACCTCTGTCGGCACCCACCCTCCTCAGCCGTCAGCAGCGACGCACCGAGCGCCGTCGTACCGGTGTATTCCTTACCCACTTGAGCGAGGACTTGCACCTCGAACCTGCCGGTTCGGGCGGCGACGTCTAGGTCGCCATGGCCCTCCGGTTCTCCTTCACATACGCAGAGCTGCGGGTCACAAACCACCGCGCCAGCGGCCGCACCAGGCGGATCAACGGCACCAGCATCCCGAAATCTTTCTTCATGTCTTCGAGTTGCTCATTGAGTCCTCGCCGTTGGTACTGAAGGAGGCGCTGGCTCTCCTCGGTGTCCACCCAGTCGCCGAAGAAGCGGGGCGGCCTGGTCCGCACGAAAGCGTCGACGGGAAGCGGGCCTATTCCGATGGCCTTCATCAAAGCGTTGATGAAGTCGTGGTAGGTCATGCGACAGTGTGCGCCCCCGGCGATGTACAGGGTCTTTCCGATCGACTCCGCACAAGCGACGGCGCGCGCGAACGCCGTCCCGGCGTCGGCGGGATGGAGGAACTCGAATCGCGCGTCGGGGCTGAACTCGAACATGATGCTGGGGTCCTGTGCCTGCAAGTGAATCGGCGTCACCGCCGAAAGCCGCAGAATGCTCCAGCGAAGCCCCGACTCGCGGATCGCCTGCTCGCACTCGACCTTGTGGCGCCCGTATTCGTCGGTGGGAGATACAGGCGTGTCAGCACGAAGTGGCGGCTCGCGATCTTGTACGTCGCCGAAAATGCCCTGTGACGATGCGAAGATCAGCCGTTTTGCCGTCGCTGAAGCCTCCATCTGGGCGATCAGGTTGCGCGTGGCGACCACGTTCACCTTTCGGGCGAGCTCGGGCACGCGGTCCGTGGCAGGCGGGATGATGCCCGCCAGGTGGATCACGGCCTCCACGCCTTGCAGCGCGTTACGGAGTGTTTCGGGCCGGGTGATGTCGCCCCACACGAAGTCGACTCGATGGTCGAACCCCGACGCGAGTTTGCGGGCCCTGCGTGATTCGAGGTCGAACGCCACGACGTCGTGGCCTTCGTCGAGCAACGCCTCCAATGTGGCGAGGCCGATGTTGCCCAGCGCCCCTGTCAACAACACCTTCATGCGTCATCCTCTCGATGCTTTGGGCGCCGCGAGTTCCTTGAAGGCAGAAAGAAACAACTCGTCTATCTGCGGGCTCAGGTCGGCCAGGGTGGCAGCGCTGGCATAACTGGCGGAGCCGAAGACCCGTTCCAGGGTGTCGGCTTCAGTCGCGGCGCCGATCGAAAGACCAAGGCAGGCAACACCGTCCGTGCGGAGCTCTTCAAGAGCCTTGCGCGCGTCGGCTTCGGCATACCTGCCTTCGTAACCGTCGTCGTAGGGAAAGCCATCCGAGAGAACGACCAGCAGGCGATTCGGTGTGCCCGCCTCGGTCTTGAGGATTTCGCCTGCTCCACGCACGGCAGCGCCGAGTCGCGTGTAGTTCGACGGTTGGAGCTGATTGAGGCGGGCCCGACCGACGGCGCCGAAACGTTGGTCGAACGTCTTGATTGCCGGTAGCTGGACGGCGTGGCGCCCATGTGACCGAAATGCGTAGACCGCGACGCGGTCGCCGAGCTCTTCGAGCGTGACGGCCAGTGTGGCCGCGGCCCGGCGCTGGTGGTCATGGACGGCAAGCCCATCGGGATCCGTGTCAGTGGCCGAGCCCGACGCGTCGAGCAGAATCAAGACACCGAGATTGCGCGCAAGCTTGCGGCGTTCCAGGTAGACGTGTTCTGGTGGCGAGTAACCCGAGCGCAGATCGACGAACAGGTCGATGAGCGCCTCGACGTCGAGTTCGTCGCCATCGGGCCGCCCGCGCAACATCCTTGGACCCAGCCCGACCCGGGACAAGCGGCGCCGCAGCACGTCGTCATGGGGAACGGAGGCCGCTGCGATGTCACCGCCTGCCGTCAACGGGAAGTCGATGACCCGGCACCACTGCGGCCGATACCGGTTCTTGTGCACATCCCATTCCGGATACAGGGCGCCACCTACGCCTATGGCAGCACCGGGTCTGCCGTCGTCGCTGAACTGGATGCGCGTGGGAAGGGGCCGGGCGTTTGGTCCGCCCGCGCCCGCGCGACGCACAGCGCGAACCTGCATCTCTGCACCGGCAGCGCCGTCTCCTGGGGTGCGGGAGCTACCGAACAGCTTGCGGAAGTGGTCCGAGAGCGCCTGGGAGCTGAAGAGCGGATTCTCGAACAGCTTCAGGATCTTGCTGCCGCCGGACTGCTCTTGGTCGCCGTCGTTCTCACCTTCGGCTATGTCGATGGGATCGAATTGCAGTCGTAGCTCTTTGTTGGTCGGCTGCCCGCCGGTGCCGACAGCAGACGAAAGCAGCCGGGACGGTTTGATGACACCGAACCACTCGGGCGCATCAGCCACTGCCGTACGGCTTTTGGCCACTTCCAAGGACTCGTCGGCGGTGGTTGTGCTTGGATCCCCGTCTGGCCTGAGCGTGGCCACGAGGGGAACCTCTGCGGCGAGCGTGGCGAGGACGCGGCAACCTTCCACCGCCAAATAGCGGCGCGCCAGCGCAGGCCGCGCACGCAACGCTTTGACCAATCGCTGGTCCAGACTTCCCGCACCGAGTAGAGCGCTCTGGACCAGCAGCTCGCGGCGTTGCTCCGCCTCAGGACGGCCGGCTGAAACGAATATGACCTGTCCGTTGGTGTGTGCGGCCTCACCAGTCTCCGCAACCTCGACCGACCTGCCGGCAAGGTAGGTGGCGAGGAGCCGAAACTGGTTGACCCCCTGTTGGCTTGGCGAGGTCACGTCCGGGGCAGCACGGCGTCGACGAGTTCACCGAGTGCGCGCACGACATCCCTATCGTCAGTAAGGGTTTGGACGATGGCCGACTGGACGGCACTGCGCAGGCCGAGCCCCTCGGCGACGAGACCGCCGGCGAGGATCAGCAGGCGAGTGGAGGACACTTCCCGCAACGGGGACCCGTCCAAGTGCCGGATGGCGTTTCCCAGTCTCACCAAGACATGCGCTGTGCGTGAGTCGATTCCGGCTTCGTGCGCAACAATTTCCGTCTCGATCTCCATTGGTGGGAAGTCGAGCTCGATGGCGATGAAACGTTGTCTGGTCGACTCCTTCAGATTTTTCAGGACGCTCTGGTATCCGGGGTTATAGGAGATCACCAGCTGGAATCCGGGCGCGGCCGGCAACGTGGTGCCGAGACGATCGACCGGTAGTGCACGGCGATGATCAGCTAGCGGGTGGATGACTACGGTGGTGTCCTGACGCGCTTCCACTACCTCGTCCAGATAGAAGATCGCGCCCTCGCGCACGGCGCGGGTCAACGGGCCGTCCACCCAGACCGTTTCTCCGCCCTTGAGAAGGAAGCGGCCCACCAGATCGGCCGAGGTCATGTCCTCATGGCCCGCCACGGTGATCAGATCCCGGCCGAGTTCGTGGGCCATGGCCTCCACGAAGCGGGTTTTTCCGCATCCGGTGGGGCCCTTCAACAGCACGGGCAGACCACGGCGGGCTGCCGCCTGAAACACCTCCACCTCATCGCCAATCGCCTTGTAAAACGGCGCCTTTGGGGCAGTGAGGACAGGGGCGCGTTGGGTGTTCAGCACCTCACTTACCTCGCTCCAACGGAACGATGGCCGGAAGCTGTACGCCCGGTGGGAAGACAACGTGGCCACCGGGGTCGATGTAACCCGACTTCTTGCCCGGGATGGGTAGGGCTGGGTCGGGACAGAGCCGGTTCGTCCCTTCACCGCAGATGCCCATCAGGAAGTAGGAACGCTTCAGGATGTCGTTGGGCCAGGACTCGGCGTGCAAGGCGAGCCACTGCGCGGGAATGTTGTAGAAGACGAAAAAGAACATGCTGCACGCCGCGAAGATCGCCAGGAAGCGCGTGAACTGCTGCCGCACGAACCCGCCTTGGACACGTTCTAGTCCTCGTTCGACGAATGTCCGGCCGCGATCGTCGGTGAAGTAGCGCAGCGCGCACAGACCTGCCTGCACGCCTCCCCACATGAGTCCTTCGTAGAGCGGCCATTGGTAGTAGGTGCCGGCATTGATCGACAGAGACTTGATGGCGCCGGGGTAGGTGAACAGCCCCATTGGCATCAGGAACAAGCCCTCGATGACGAAATCGAAGATGAAAGTCCACCCAATCAGAACGCCGATCAAGCCGACGTTGCTGATGTTCGGCCACCGCGACTTCGCCTTACGCATGACCCAACAGCCAAGGATCGTGCACAGGAGAACTCCGAAGGAATACCCAGGCGCATTCATCAAGATCGGTTCGGCCATCATGCGGCCCGGTTCCCCGAACGAGACCCAGCCCGGAATGTCTTGTACCCAGGAGCCGCGGTTCCACATCCACGTGTTGTAAGTGCTCCAGGTGTTGAAGTAGTTCAAGAGCGGGTCTTGAAAGAACAGCAGTCCGCAAGCCACCAGGAGCATGCCGTCCAGCGTGATTCGTCGCTCTCGTCGCCAAGGCCTGACGATGAAGAAATACAGGCTGATAGGAAGACCGACGATGATCACGGCCGTCCACGTGAACAGGATGACCTTCATGAATGTCGGCGGATCGCTCGGACCCGGAGGCACCCGCTCGAAATTCGGGCCGGTGATCCAGCGGATCCACACGTACAACTGGAACGCCAGGATTGCACCGCCAACACAAGCCCACCGGCGGATCGACGTGGATTTCGGCTGAACCTGCGCACCCAGCGAAGCCGTCGTGCTGAGCGACTCGGTGACGGTCGAGCCGCCGTTCTTTGTGTTCAACGGTCCGCTCATGACCTTGTGCTCTCCTAATCAATCGATGGCGCAACGCTTTTCGCCGAGTGCCCGGCGTCAGTAGCTCGACCCCCAGGTGCCCTCGCGACGGCCCAATGCTCAGTAATATACCAATGAGTATCTCAATGACCAAGCAATATCTGAGATCCTGTGGCACAATCACAGGCATGGTCGAGCGATGGACTCGAGAGCGGCGCCTCGAGCACACCCGGTCGCTGCTCTTGGATGCCGCTGAAGAGGTGTTTGCCGAAAAAGGCTTCATGGCAGCGTCTCTCGACGACATCGCGCACGCGGCGGGCTATACCAAAGGTGCCATCTACAAGCACTTCGCCACCAAGGAAGACCTGTTCCTGGCAGTGAGCGACCGATACTGGCGAAGCTATTTCGACAATTTCGCCGAGGTGATGTCGACCTCGACACAGATCGGGGCGCGCGAACTCGAGAACATCGCCGAGCGCTGGCGCCAGTTGGGCCGTGACCGCGGTGCCGAGCACGCCGCACTGGGACACGAGTTCACCCTGTACCTGCTTCGGAACCCCGACGCGCGGGAACGAGTCGCCGCGAAGCGGTCCGAGGTAGTCGAGGCCCTGGCCAAGTTCATCGTCGAGGGCATCGACCGGCTCGGTGGAGCTCTGCTGATCCCGCCCTTGACCTTCGCCCACATACTTGTCGCTACCACTGACTCGGTGGAGCTGGTCAGCCAGCTCGACGACGTGGATCTCTATTCGCCGATTTTGGAAATGTACATGTCGGTCATCAAAATGCCTGACTAGCGAAGGCTGCCGGCCCAGCGGCGCTCGAACCGCCGCCGGGGTGTCGTTGTGACCGAATATGCCGCGGCCGCCTCTCGTGAAGGAGGGACAGTGCTAGCACGGCCGGTCGAGGAGGAGACGCCGCGCGCGAGCCTAGCGCTCCCCAGGCTCCGCCGGTGGACCAGCGGTGGCCGCGGGGGCATCACCGCCTTTTTCCTCTATCTGCTCGGGGCGGTCGTGCTGACGATCGGAGCTTGGAGCAACCCGAGGTCCGGTTGGGCCGGGAACTGCCGCGACCAACAGCAGACGATCTGGTACCTCGGCTGGACCCCGCATGCGCTCGACCATGGCCTGGACCCGTTCTTCACAACCCAGATCGGCGCGCCGGCGGGCGTGAACCTGATGTGGAACACCCCGATGACACTGCTCGGGCTAATCGGCTGGCTTCCGGCGCAGATCGGCGGACGGATCTTTGGATTCAACGTCTTGATGATCTGCGGCATCGCCCTCAGCGGATTTACGGCGTGGCTGGTAATCCGACGCTGGACGGGTGATGGGCTCGGCCCGATCGTCGGGGGAGCGGTCTACGCCTTCTCGCCATACGTCGCCTCCCACGCGGCACTGCACCTCAACCTGGCCACCGCCTGGGTACCGCCGTTGATACTGCTCGTCATCGACGAGCTCTTGGTGACTCGGCGTCATCCGCCGTGGCGATCGGGTATCGCGCTCGGGATCTTATGCGCCGCACAGCTTCTGATTACCGAGGAAGTGCTCGCCACCACCGGCGTGGCAGCCGTGGTGTTGGTCTGCTTTATGGCGCTGGCACGCCGAGACGGGCGGGTCCGAGCGCGCTGGCGCGAGGGAGTGGCCAGGCTTGTCCCCGCGCTGGCGGTCGCCATGGCGACGTTCCTCCTGTTGACCGCGTGGCCCCTCGCCGTCCAGTTCTTCGGACCGCAGCGCATCAGCGGACAGGTGCAGGATTCCGAGACATTCTCGACGGACCTGTTGAATCTTGTTCTGCCGACGCGTTATCAGCTACTCGCCCCGGAGGCAGCGACACGGGTGGCCCACCGATTCAGCGGCCTCTATCACGAGGCGACCGGATACCTGGGCCTGCCGCTTCTCGTCCTGCTTCTTTTCGTGGCTGTCCGCCAATGGAACGACCTACGCGTCCGCGTCGCCAGCGTCACCGGAGCTGTGCTGCTCGTGCTCTCGCTCGGGCCGTGGCTGCACATCGGCAACAAGGCTGTTCATATTCCGCTGCCGTGGTTGCCCTTCACGAAGCTGCCGCTGCTCAAACACCTTCTGCCCGGTCGGTTTACGCTGTTCGTCTGGTTGGCGGTTGCCGTGATCGTCGCGATTGTGATCGGGCAGGCGACTCACCTGGCCCTACGACCGGCGGCGCAGCGGCTGGCTGTTGTGGTGGCCGCCCTCGTCCTGATCCTTCCCGCGCCCCTGCACCGGCAGCCGTCTTACACGCCGGCCTTTTTCCGGACCTGGGCCGCCCACAACATCGGATCGGACGAAACAGTCCTTGTAGCACCGTATTTCATTACCGGCGCTCAGGCCGCACCGATGTTGTGGGCCGCGGAAACCGACTATGGGCTGCGAATGCCGGAAGCCTACGCGTATATGCCTCAGCCCGACGGCCGAACGATATCCGGACCGCCGCTGACGCGGCTCGCCATGATCATGCTGGCCATTCAAGACGATGAGACGCCGATCCTGGCGCGCGGAGAGACTCGCGCACAGGTCACCGCCAACCTGCGGGACGCCGACGTGCGCCACGTGATAGTCGGGCCGATGCAGGGATGGCCGGCAATGCTCGCCTTCTTCACCGACCTGTTCGGCCGGGAGCCCGAGCGAGTCGACGAAATCGCGATCTGGCGAAATGTGAACGTCCGGGGCGTCGTTGCGGCACCGGGGGAGTAAGCCCAGACCATCACTTCGGTATGCGCTCGATTGACTTCGAGATTTGAAGGGGAAGATTCGGACCGGATTGGGAGTTCCTATGGTCTGAGCACCCTTCCAAAACAAGAACGAGAGACCGCCATGACCGCAGACTTGCCTGATTCCGCACTCGAGCTACGTTCATTGGTGACGTCTGAAGGCGTGCTGGAACTTTCGCTGCACGAGGTGCCTGTTCCCGCCCCCGGCGCCAACGAAGTGCTGGTGCGCGTGGAAGCCTCGCCGATCAACCCGTCGGACTTGGGCCTCCTCATTGCCGGAGCGAATATGACGACTGCGACGGTCGCTGGCCCGCCGGAGCGGCCCGTGGTCACCGCCCCACTGGGCAAAGACGCGTTGAAAGCTCTATCGGCGCGACTAGACAAATCGCTTCCGGTCGGTAATGAGGGCGCGGGGACTGTTGTGGCCGCTGGGTCGTCGTCGGCGGCTCAGGCGCTCGTCGGCAAAAAGGTCGCGATTGCAGCGGGCGCTATGTATGCGCAATACCGGGTGGTCGACGCCGCTGCCTGTCTGGTACTCCCGGAGGGTGCCACCGCAAAGGATGGGGCGTCGTCGTTCGTCAATCCGCTGACCGCACTCGGCATGACCGAGACCATGCGGCGTGAAGGTCATTCTGCCCTGGTGCACACCGCCGCGGCGTCGAACCTCGGTCAGATGCTCGTCAAGCTGTGCCGGGTTGACGGCATACCTTTGGTGAACATCGTCCGCAAAAGCGACCAAGAAGAGCTGCTGAAATCCCTTGGGGCAGAATATGTCTGCAACTCCACGTCGCCGTCCTTCGCGGCAGACCTGGTCGAGGCGCTGAAGGCCACGTCCGCGACGCTGGCTTTCGACGCCACAGGCGGGGGCACGTTGGCGAGCCAGATTCTCAACGGCATGGAAGAAGCCGCCAACTCGGCCGCGTCGGAGTACTCGCGCTACGGGTCAAGCGTCCACAAGCAGGTGTACATCTACGGTGCACTCGACACGGGACCCACTGTGCTTAACCGGAACTTCGGGATGGCCTGGGGCGTCGGAGGGTGGTTGCTCACCCCATTCCTCAAGAGCGCAGGAGCCGAGACCATCACTCGGTTGCGTGCGCGGGTAGCCGCCGAGCTCACCACGACGTTCGCCAGTCGGTACACCAGAGAGGTGTCTTTGGCCGGCATGCTGCAACCAGATGCGTTCCTGGCCTACGTCAAGCGAGCTACCGGGGAGAAGTTCCTGGTCACGCCGCACGGACTTGCTGAGCCAATCTGACTCTGCCGCAGCGTGACTCCCGACGAGGGAATAATCCGTGAGGCCGGGATGTCTGGTGATGCTGAGGCGATAGACAAGGGGTAGCGGGATGAAGTTCGGGATTGCCACGTTCGTCAACGACGACACCATCGATACCGTGTCGCTGGCACAGGCTATCGAAGAGCGTGGATTGGAGTCGTTGGTCGTCGCCGAACACACCCACATTCCAGCGAGCCGCGAATCCCCGTATCCACTCGGTGGCGACCTGCCGAAGATCTATTACCGGACCCTGGATCCTTTCGTCACGCTGGCCGCAGCGGCTGCGGTGACGTCAAGCATCGAGTTGGTCACCGGTATTGCGCTGCTCATCCAGCGTGACCCGATCATCACGGCCAAGGAAGCCGCGAGCATCGACCTGATTTCCGGTGGGCGGTTCGTCCTCGGGGTGGGCGCCGGCTGGAACATCGAGGAGCTACGTGACCACGGCACCGACCCAAAGACACGTGGTGCGCTGCTGGACGAACGCATCGAGGCCATCAAGGCGCTGTGGACAACCGAACCCGCCGAGTACCACGGCAAGTACGTAGATTTCCCTCCGGCCTACAGTCGGCCCAAGCCGGTGCGTCAACCTCATCCGCCGATCTTCATCGGTGGCAATTCTGACGCCACGGTGAAGCGTGTGGTCCGCCATGACGCTGGCTGGATATCCAATCCGTTACCACTAGAGCAGCTGACCCAACGCGTCAACCAATTACGCGATGCCGCCGGCCACGAGGTGCCACTGTCGATGTTCGGCACGCCCAATGATCTCGATTACTGGCGCGCGGCCGAGGAATTGGGGTTCGGCCACCTGGCGCTGCTGTTGCCGACCAAATCGCGGGACGACTCGTTGCGGCTCCTCGACGAGTACGCGGCCCGGGTAGCGCAGTATCGCGGCTGACCCAGGCACGTCCCAGGAAGCCGGCAGCTTTTTCACAGGTGTCGCGTCGTCCATGCCTCGCAGAGACGGCTTAGTTTGAGCCGACACACGTCGATGCGCACCACAGGGGGATCCGTGAAATCCTTGAAATTCATCGCCCTTGACGCGGCAGCGCTGGCCGTGATCGGTGCCGCCGGACTGGCATCTGGTGTATCGGGTATCTCGCCGGTCAGCGCTTCTGAGGTCGCGTTGGCCGCGGTCGGCGCGCCGCTGCCGCAGGACCCGCCTCCGCCACCCGCCCCGGCGCCAGGTCTGCCGACGGCTGACCAGTTGACTGGCCTTCTCAACAACCTCGCCGATCCTGGGGTGTCGTATAGGACCAAAGAAGGGCTGGTTGAAGGCGGCATCGGTTCTGGTGAGGGCCATGTCGTCGACCACGAGCTCAGGAAGGCGTACCGCAACGGCGAACTCCCGCTGTCGTTCAACGTCTCCAACATTTCAGCCCGCCGGTCCGAACCGGGCTAGCGCCGACGTCGCCGTCTCCGGTCCGAAGATCCCCGCACCGATCACCAAGAACCTCACCTTCGTCAATCAGAACGGGAACTGGATGCTCTCGGCCGATTCGGAGTCGGCGTTGGTGCAGGCGGTCTCGGGGCAGTAAGTCCGCCTCCCCGCGCGAGCAGACACAGAATCGCACCGCGACCAGCGACTTAGTGCGATTCTGTGTCTGCTCGCGCAGGCGAGAGGCCGGTGAGTGCGTGCTCGCGGTCGACTCCCCGTAGCATGGATGCCACGTCTACTTGAGTACCTGCGCTGGGGCAGATGGGCAGGGGTCGTAGTCGTCGATCACTTGCTAACGCGCAACTTCACCGACTTACCGAGAGGTTCTGGATGCATGTCGCACTCTTCACCGATCTTCACCCCGACAGCCTCGGCGGCACCCAGGTATCGGTAGCCACTCAGCGCCGCGCCCTCGAGCTGCGCGGCCACCGGGTCACCGTGTTCACCGCGCCGCTGCCCAAGGCGGTGGATCCAGACCCGTGCGTCGTGGAGCTGAAGCCGGTGCCGGTGGTGGCCCCCCTCATGCGAAAACTGGGCAGGCATGACGACTTCATGTTCGTCTGGCCGTCCAAGAGGAACCGCGCAATCATCGACGACGCCTTCAACACCGGCGAGCCGATCGATCTCGTGCACACCCATGGCGATCTAGGGGTCGCCATCGCGGGTGTGGAAGCCGCTCGTCGGCACGGTATTCCGGTTGTGCAGACCAAGCACACCCGTTTCGACGTGTACTTCGAGCAAGCCACTGCTACCCCGCTTGTGCTGGCACTGTTGTTCGCCCAGATGCAGAAACGGCACCTGTCACGGGATTTCAACCTGTTACCCGTGAAGGAAGGTGCCGCCTCCCGGCTGGCGTGGCGTCTGATGGTCGCGCATGCGCAAGCTGTCGACCACGAGATCACACCGACGCGACACTTCGCGGAGTCGTTGGCTCGCCGAGGCGTGAGCCGGCCAATCTCTGCGATTTCCAACGGCGTTGACGATGACGTCATCGACCGAGCCGCGGCAGTCGACGTGGTCAGGCCGGCCGACGACGAGCCGCTCCGGCTGATCTGGTGTGGACGCCTGTCGTCGGAGAAGCGAGTTCTTGCCGCGGTCGAAGCTGTCGCCCAAGTTGATCACTGCACGCTCGACATCTACGGCGACGGTCATCTGGATGCATCCATCCGTAAGCTCATCGAATCTGCCGGACTTTCTCAACGAGTTCGCCTGCGGGGCAGGGTCGATCGAGAACAATGCCTTGTCGCCATGAGAACAAGCGGCGCGTTGCTGTTCACGTCCTATGACTTCGACACCCAGGGTCTGGTGCTGCTGGAAGCGGCCGCCATGTCACTTCCCACCATCTACTGCGACCCCGCCTTGAGCGAAACGGTCCCAGACGGCGGTGGTTTGCTCAGCGCCGACCCTTCACCGGAGGCACTGGCCGCTTCCATCCGTGAGCTCGTCGGGGACCGCAACAAATTGCGGCATATGACCGACATCGTCACCACACACCGAGACACTGCCCGGCAGTCCCTTCAGACCGACAAGATCATCGACATCTATCACAGCCTGGTTGACCCGGTGCCCGCTTGATCGACGCACCAACGGGATTCAGTTCTGCCGAGGAATCAACTCGGACACGAACCGATCGATGAATCGGTTCAGCGGCACACCACCAGCGGACCGTATGACGAATTTCGACAATCCGGCCTCGAGATATCCATCGAGCTGACGGTGCAACTGATCCCAGCTGGCGGCAACCAACTCGCCGGGATCGACATCTGGACGACGACGACGAACCGCTGCGATCATTTCGGCCGGCAATCCTCCGTCGGCGACCGCCAAGGAAATGCCGTAATGGTCGGGTTCGATAACCCGGCCGGCTTGGGCCGCGGCCTGCTCGATCGCCTTGCGCCCTGCCCCAGCCTCGCTGGGAGTCAGAAAACTCCCGAGCCAGCCGTCACCTAGACGGCCGATGCGGGCAAACGCCGCCGGAGCGGATCCGCCTAACCAGATATCCAGCGGTGCTTGGAGTTTCGGTGCGACCGACACCGCGGTGACCGAGAAATACTTGCCTTGGTAGCTGGCCGCGTCGTCGACCAGCGCGGAGCGCAGTATGCGCAGGGACTCATCGAAGACTGCCGCACGCTCTCCGTTCGGCACGACGAACACCTCACGCTCGGCCGGGATGGCCGAACGCAGTCCGAAGACGGGAAGCACTCGTTTGGGTGCGACGGCCGCCAACGACGCCAACTGCTTGGCGACCAGCACCGGATGGCGGCCGGGGAGTACCGCCACCGAGGTGCCTACCTTCAATCGGCTCGTCCGGCTCAACGCATAGGCCATTCCGACCATCGGATCCACCGCGGGGGAGTAGACCAGCTCGGAGAACCACAGTGAGTCCACCCCGCTGCTTTCCAAATGGTCGACAATGCCGCCGAGTTGACCGGGAGCCATCTCAGCGCCCAACCCGACTCGGAAGCGAATCTTCACCTGATCTCCCTGTGTCGAGTGCGTAGCGCAACACCGCACGGTCGCAATTTGTGCCCGCTATTCACCGCGCTTGCGTTGACAGGCAAGTAGACACTTGCATATCGTTCGCTGCGTGGGCGACGTCTTCAAGGCCTTGGCCGATCCCACTCGCCGTGCCGTGCTTGACGAGCTGACCGATCGAAATGGCCAGACGCTGTTCGAGATATGTGCCCGGCTCACCACCAAGCATGGGCTTGGTTCGTCACGGCAGGCGATCTCTCAACACCTCGACGTACTCGAGGGTGCCGGCCTGGTCGAGACCCGTCGCGAGGGTCGGTACAAGTTGCACTACATCAACACCGCGCCGCTCGAACCAATCGTTCGGCGGTGGCTGAAGAAGACCGGAAACGACACCGGATGCGCGGCAGGCGCGGAGGCCGGTGCACGGGAAGGATCATCATGAAAATCACTTTGACCAGCGTCTTGGTGGACGATCAGGACAAAGCGCTGCAGTTCTATACGGACAAACTCGGCTTTCAGAAGAAATTCGACGTTCCCATGGGTAGGCATCGGTGGATCACTGTTGTCTCCCCACAAGCTCCCGATGGCACCGAACTTGTCCTGGAACCCGACGAACACCCAGCGGCGAAGCCATTCAAGGAGGCTCTGGTTTCCGACGGCATCCCGTTCACCGCTTTCGCGGTCGACGACGTGCATGCCGAGTTCGAGCGCCTCAGAGCGCTAGGCGTGGAGTTCAGCCAGCAGCCAACGGATCTGGGTCAGGTGGTTGTCGCTGTGCTCGACGACACCTGCGGCAATCTCATCCAGCTAGTCCAGCAGACCGGATGACACTTGGTCAGTGTCCGGCGCCATAGATGCTGCTGACCCAGATGTGTGCGAGGGTGTCGACGGTCCGGTCGGCGGGCACCGCAGACGGTTCGTCGGCGAATGCGGCGAACATCGTGCGTTCGTTCATCAGGTTCAGTGAGATGGCCAAGTCACGCGCGGGAACGGTGTTCGGCGCCGCCCCCCGGGCGCGCTCGGACTCGATCGACTCGGTGGTGTAGTCGATCCACTTCTCCATGAACGTCGACCATCGGGCGGCGATCTCGGGCACGCTGGCACGCGCGGTGGCACCGGCGAGGGTGACCGCCCGGTGCGCTCCGAACGTCGCGAACAGTGCACTGATGGAACGCCACACCCCGGCGGGGTCCACGCCGGCGTCGTCTCGACCCCCCAGTGCAGCGTCGGCGCTCCGGTCTGCCTCGCCGATCACCCGGTCTATCAGTGCGGTCAGCACCGCGTCCTTCGACGCAAAATAGAAATAAAACGTCGGGCGGGACAATCCCGCGCCTTTGGCCAGATCATCGACCGAAATGTCGGCATAAGACCGCTCCTCGAGCAAGCGCTCGGCGGTCGTGAGAATCGCGAGTTCGCGGTCGTCACCGGATGGACGCGTGGAGCGTCGACCGCGGGTAGAGCGGACGGGGCCGGTCGTGGTCACCCGGCCGACTTTACTCCATGTCGAGATTCTCAACACCCTGTTGACTATCTCAACACCACGTTGATAACGTGACCGCCATGACCGAACACCTCGACGTCTTGATCGTGGGCGCCGGCATCTCCGGCATCAGTGCCGCGTGGCACTTGCAGGAGCGCTGCCCCTCCAAGAGCTACGCCATCCTCGAGCGCCGGGAGAACATCGGCGGCACCTGGGACCTGTTCAAGTACCCCGGTATCCGGTCGGACTCCGACATGTACACGCTGGGATTCCGGTTCAAGCCGTGGACGTCGGAGAAGGCAATCGCCGACGGGCCAGACATCTTGGCCTACATCAAGGAGACAGCCGCCGAGTTCGGCATCGACAAGCACATCCGCACGGCGCACACCGTGACGGCCGCTGAGTGGTCCGACGCCGACAACCGCTGGACGGTCACGGTCGACAAGGGCGACGAAACCATCAAGCTCACCAGCTCGTTCCTGTTCGCCGCCAGCGGCTACTACAACTACGACGAGGGTTACTCGCCGACTTTCGTGGGCTCGGAGGACTTCAAGGGCCCCATCATCCACCCGCAGCACTGGCCGGAAGACCTGGACTATGCGGGCAAGAAGATCGTGGTCATCGGATCGGGGGCCACGGCGGTGACGCTCATACCGGCGCTGGTCAAAACGGGCGCCGGACACGTGACGATGCTGCAGCGGTCACCCACGTTCATCGGCTCGCTGCCTGCCATCGACCCGTTCGCCGTCAAAGCCAACAAGTACTTGCCACCCAAACTTGCCTACATCGCCAACCGGTGGAAGGCGATCCTGTTCTCCACTTTCCAGTACCAGCTTTCGCGCCGCTATCCCGACTACATGCGCAAGACGCTGCTGACTATGGCCAAGCGCCGCCTGCCCGAAGGTTATGATGTCAACAAGCACTTCAATCCGCGGTACAACCCGTGGGACGAGCGACTTTGCTTGGCGCCCAACGGTGATCTGTTCAGAACCATCCGCAAGGGCCAGGCCGATGTCGTCACCGACACGATCGAACGCTTCACCGAGACCGGCATCCAGCTGACTTCCGGAGACCACATCGATGCCGACATCATCATCACGGCAACGGGTTTGAACCTGCGCTTGTTCGGCGGGGCGGCGATTCGCCGCAACGGTGAGCCCGTCGACCTGACGACGACCATGGCCTACAAGGGCATGATGCTGTCCAGTATTCCGAATATGACCTTCACCATCGGCTACACCAACGCCTCGTGGACGCTCAAGGCCGACCTGGTCTCCGAATACTTCTGCCGCGTGCTGAACTACATGGACGACAACGGCTTTGACACCTTCGTGCCCGAACACCCGGGCGACTCTGTCGAAGAGCGTCCGCTGATGGACTTCACGCCCGGCTACGTGCTGCGGGCACTGGACACCCTCCCCAAGGCCGGGGAACGCGCACCGTGGCGGCTCAAGCAGAACTACCTGCTCGACATTCGCTTGATTCGGCAGGGCAAGGTCGGCGACCAAGCGCTGCGGTTCAGCAAGCACCGGACGCCGGTGGCCGTCTAGCCGTAGTCGTGCTCGTAGGGCGGCTTCCAGGCGCTGGCAAGTCCCGCCGCGGTACTGAATAATCGATTGGGCATCGCGCGTAAGGTGTTGTCGCGCAGGGTAGTCGGTGGTACGCCGGCGACGCGCCTTGACGTAGCGATGCGGACCTAGGCGGGCAAGTGTCCCAGCATCCTCGAGTGCCAGAGCGGCGCCCTGTCCGAAAGTCGGTCTCAACGCATGCGCCGCATCGCCGATCAAAGCGACGCGGCCCGGCAACGGGTTGCTCACCGGAGGCATTTCTTGTAGTTCATGAATGATGACTCGGTTCGGCTCGCGGGCCGCGATGAGTTCGGGTAGGGGAGCGGGCAAGTCGAGGTAGAAGTCCATGTCCGGATGACCGGACTGTGCGCCACCGTAGGCGTACACGCCCTATCCGGGCAGCGGCAGCGCGCCGAATTCGGCTGTGCGGCCCCAAATGCCGGCCACCTCTGTAAAGGCGGATGGTCGTTCGACAACAGAGACTTGATGTCCAAGCCGATGAAATGCCAGGGCCGCGGCCAGACCGGCGATCCCGCCACCGACAACACCTACCTCCATGATACTACGCGCGGTAGTAGTAAAATTCCGCCGACTCGTCCGGTCCGACGGTCCGCGACCTACGCGAGAAGTTTGCAAATCCGCATTCGTGGGTACGGGCGATGATGCCGTGGCCGGCGCGCGTGGTTGCCGAATGGTGACGCGTCCGTCGGCTCGAAAGTGGTCTACGGGTGCGGCGCGTCTAGAGGAAGAAGCCCCGGCCCTACCGATTAGGTTTGCATCTATGGACAAAGACCGGGTTGAATCCGCATTCACCTGGCAGGGCAGGCGCTCGCTGGTCAGCCGAATCCACGAACAGATCGACGAACTGGTCGCTGCTCGCGACCAGATGGAAGATCTGGTGCGCGTCATCGTCGAAATCGGCTCCGACCTCGACCTGGACGTAACGTTGCATCGAATCGTCAGTGCGGCGATGGAGCTGACCGGCGCCCGCTACGGAGCGCTGGGCATCCGCGCGTCTGAGGGGAGCCTGGTGTCTTTCGTGCAAGCGGGAATGGGCGACGCCGCAGCACAGCAGCTGGGCGTTCTGCCGGTCGGAGACGGTTTGCGAGTCGATGACCTGACCGCATACTTGCAGGCCGAAGGACTACAGGCGCAGCACTCGCAGATGCGGGCGCTGCTCGGGATACCAATCACCGTCCGAGCAGCCGACTTCGGAACCCTCTATCTGGCCGACGACCGGCCAGGGCTGGTGTTCACCGATTCCCAGGAGAGCGCCGTGCGGGCTTTGGCCACGGCGGCGGCCGCAGCCATCGACAACGCCCGCTTGTTCGAGCAAGAACGAGAATCAGCGAAATGGACGAAGGCCAGTCGTGAGATCACCACGGCGCTGCTGTCGGGCGACCCGCAAACCGGGCCTCTGCAGCTCATCGTCAACCGGGCGCTCGAGTTGGCCGGTGCCGAACAAGCGATCCTGCTGGTGCCAAGGGAGCCGGACCTGCCCGCCGATGAGGTCGACACACTGGTCGTAGCCGCCACCGCGGGCCGTTATGCCTCGGAAGTAATCGGTCGCCAAGTCCCGATGGACGGATCGACCACCGGTGGCGTGGCGCGCCGTGGTCAACCGCTGATCACCGATTCCTTTCAGTACCCGATCGAGGGGTTCACCGATGTCGGTGAGCGCTCGGCAATAGTCATGCCGCTGGTCGCCGACCAGGCCGTGCTTGGCGTAATCGCCGTCGCACGTCACCCTCAGCAGCCGCCGTTCGGCAACGATTACCTCGAACTCGTCAGCGACTTCGCTCGACACGCTGCTATCGCGCTGGCCTTGGCGGCGGGCCGTGAACATGCGCTCAATCAGGAACTCGCGCAAGCGGCGACGCTGGATGACGCGGTGCACGCCGCGGCTGAGGAGTTGCGTCGGCTCTGGCGGGCCCGCCGCGTTCTGGCCGTCACCTTCCCGACCCGCAAACCCTCCACCCGAGCCCCGGTCTTCGGCGCGCCGGAAGTTGTATCAGTCGGTGAGCCCGCGCAGTGGACCGACCTGGCGCCCGAAACCCGACAGGTCCTCAGTGCGTTGCGTGATGGCGAGTTGCTCACCCCCAATACGTCGATGCTCGGGACGGCGGGCATCGCGCTGCAGCATCCCGAGGGTGTGCTTGTCGTCTGGATCGATTTGACCGAACAGAGGGCGTTCACTCTGGAGGATCAAACTCTGCTGACCGTGCTGGCCGGCCGCCTGGGCCAGGGCCTGCAGCGAGTCCATCAAGTTGATCAGCAGCGAGAGACCGCCCTGGCGCTGCAGCATGCGATTCTGGGACCCGCTCATCTGCCCAGCGGCTTCGCGGTGCGTTACCAGGCCGCCAGCCCGCCGCTCGAGGTGGGCGGGGACTGGTACGACATCGTCGACTTGGATGACGGACGCATCGCGTTGATCGTCGGGGACTGTGTGGGACATGGCCTCGCCGCCGCCACCGTGATGGGGCAGGTGCGCAGCGCTTGTCGCGCGCTGCTCTTCGACAACCCGAGCCCAAGCGCTGCGTTGTCGGGGATGGACCGCTTCGCGGCACGGCTGCCCGGTGCCCAGTGCACCACGGCGGTGTGCGTGGTGCTCGACCCCGATACCGGTGAATTGGTGTACTCCAGCGCCGGCCACCCGCCGCCGCTGCTGGTCAATCCGGATGGCACCACCCACAAGCTCGACGGTGGGCACACCATTGCGTTGGGTATGCGACCCGGTTGGCCCCGCCCGGAAGCTCACGCGGCGATGCCCGCGCGCGCGACCCTCGCGCTCTACACCGACGGTCTGGTGGAACGCCGCCGGATTCCGCTGGAGCACGGCATGTCCCGTGTCGCCGCCGTTGTGCAGAACGGCCGGACCTCCGCCCTCGACGATCTGGCAGATCAGGTCATGTCCGCTGTGGCGCCAAGCGGCGGTTACCAGGATGATGTGGTCCTTCTGCTCTACCGCCATCCGGCCCCGCTGGAGCTCACCTTTCCGGCACACCCGAACCATCTCGCGCCCACCCGCACTGCCTTGCGCCGCTGGTTGACCCGGGCCCGGGTGGACCCGGATCAGACAATGAATGTGCTCATCGCCGCCGGAGAGGCCGTCTCGAATGCCATCGAGCACGGTCACCGCCACAGCCCCGGAGGCACCATCACCCTCGGCGCCACGGCTCTGGACGACCGGGTGCAATTGACCATTACGGACACCGGCACGTGGAAGACACCGCAGCCGGCTTCCTACCCCCATCGCGGTCGAGGTATCACCCTGATGCGGGGGCTCATGCAAGACGTCACCATCCACCCCGACACCGACGGAACAACAGTTCACCTATCCGCGAGGATCACCTGATGCCCACGTCGCTCACCCTTGACACCGCTCGCTGCAACGACGGCAATGTTGTGCTCGTTGCGGCAGGGGAAATCGATTTAAGCAACATCGACGCCTTCGACCAGGCCCTGAGTGCTGCCACCACCGATGCGACGAACAGCGGCGGCCGGTTCACCGTCGACCTGAGCGCTGTGGAGTACCTCGATAGCGCGGCGATCAATGCCCTGTTTGCGCGCGCCGACCACATTCATGTCATCGCCCACCCGCTGTTGATGTCCATCCTCAGGATGAGCGGACTGACCGAGCTGGTACCGATCGACGTCGCGCCGCAGACCGCGGAACTCTGAAAGTCAGGGCCTGGCTAGTAGAGCCCTCGAAGGGTATGCGGTGCAGCGCATTTCGCTTACTTACTGGTGCCGGCGGTTTTCCTCGGCGGGGTAGTCGACTTCTTGACCTGATTACTGCCCGACGAGCCACTCGCAGTTGACGACGGCGGGGATGTAGTCGCCGGCGCCTTCTTTGCAGGGGCCTTCTTTGCAGAGGCCTTCTTGGCGGGTTGCTTCTGTGGTGTGGCTTTGGTGGTGGGCGCCTTGTCTGGTGTCGCCTTCTTCGCCGGCGTCTTCTTGGCTGGGGCCTTCTTGGTGGGCGCCTTATCTGGTGTTGCTTTCTTGGCGGGCGCCTTTTCCGGTGTGGCCTTCTTGGTGGGCGCCTTCTCTGGTGTGGCTTTGGTGGTGGGCGCCTTATCTGGTGTCGCCTTCTTCGCCGGCGTCTTCTTGGCGGGTGCCTTCTTGGTCGCTGCCTTCTCCGGCAATGCCTTCTCCGGTGCTGCCTTTTCTGGTGCTGCCTTTTCTGGTGCTGCCTTTTCTGGTGCTGCCTTTTCTGGTGCTGCCTTTTCTGGTGCTGCCTTTTCTGGTGCTGCCTTTTCTGGTGCTGCCTTCTTCGCCGGCGTCTTCACCGGTGACTTCTTCACCGCCTGCTTTGACGGTGCCTTACTGGCGGGCGCCTTCTTCGCTGGCGCCTTCGTGGCGGGTGCCGCCTTGACTGACTTCTGGCTGTTCGCAATCCCCTCGGCGCCTTGCGGGGTGCCGGCCGCGGCCGAGGTTGACGGTTCCTTGGCCTCGGTGGGGCCCGGAACGCTGGGCAGCGCCGGCGTCTGCGGCGACGACGATCGGCCGTCCGTGATCCCGATCTGCTCGACGACCTGCTCACCGCGGTCGATGGTGCGACGGACTAGCCGCGCGACCCTAGTCGCCGCGGCAACGACGAGCTGAACGGCTCGCAATTGAAGCCCCCAGCCACCCTTGGGTCCCGATTGTGTTGACACTGCCGCCTCCGATACGTCGTTTGCTTGCTAATCAAACTTTGCCCTTGCTAATACCCGCTTCCCGATTTCCTGATCGCTAAACGGTGAGATTGAGCAAACTCGGTGGTTGCGAACTGACCAGTCCCATTAAAACTGCTGTGCGACAACAATTTTGAGAGAACTATTGGAAGGCTGCTTCGGATGGCCGAGCCGCCTCACAACCCCAGCAGCCGATTGCGTTGCTCGATGAATTGTTCGTCGGTCAACAGTCCCTGCTCGCGCAGTTCGGCGAACTCGCGAATCTCCGCCGCGATTCCTGTGACTACCGCGCGCGGGGCGCTCACCACCTCGGGGCTTTCCTCAGCCGTCGAGGACGCTGCTCCGACCTTGGCATGACCCTTGGGTGTCACCTTGCCTGGGGTCCGGGAACGCACGCCCAACGTGTCACCCACCGCACGCCCGGCCATGCCGGCCAATGCCATATCACCCAACGTGGTACCCGAACCGGCTGTCGCCGCCAACTGTTCAGCGCCAATATTGGTGGCGGGCAGTTGCAGCGCCACCGGCACCACCGCGGGCGTCGCGGCGGTCCAGGTCGCGGGCACCGACAGTCCGCCGACCAGATTCCCTTCGCCGTATGCTCCGGTCACCATTCTCGACACCACGTTCGTGGCCGTCGATGTCGGCGACGCGGCTCCCACCTCGGGCAGCACGCCGGACTCTTGCCATCCACTGACGATCTCGTCAGTGTGCAAACCGGTTTGGGCTCCGACCAGGTCGATCGGAAGGGATACCGCACCGATGGGTGAGACCGGCGCGTCGATGCCGAAAGCGATCAAGTCGGCACCCACATCCAGAATGTCTAGTGGTGACAGGGGACCGATTGGCCCTAAGGACACCATATTGCTCAACGCCGACGGCACCGCAGAGAAGTCCTCGGCAATCTGCGACAGGGTGCTCTGCGCGATGCCTGCTGGTGCTTGCCCCGCTTGACCGACAGCCGCTGCCTGACTGGCCAAGCCGGCCGAATTGGTGTTCGGCACTGGCGAATTGAACGGTGTCACCTGAGTGGCCATCGCCGATGAGCCTGCGTACCCGAACATGGCGCCAACGTCTTGTGCCCACATCTCGGCGTATTGCGCCTCGGTGGCGGCGATGGCTGGAGTGTTCTGGCCCAGCTGGTTCGTCGCGACGAGCATCAACAGCAGGCTGCGGTTGGCCGCTACGATCTCCGGTGGCACGGTAGCCGCGAAAGCGGTTTCGTAGGCGGCCGCCGCGGCTCTGGCTTGGCTGGCGGTTTGCTCGACCCGGATGGCGGTGTCACTCATCCAGACGGCATAGGAGGACGCGGCGGCCGCCATGGTCGTCGATGACGGACCCACCCACGGGGCGGCGGTCAGTCCGGCGATAACTGACCGGTAAGAACTGGCTGTCGAAAACAGTTCTGCCGCCAAGTGCTCCCACGCTTCGGCGGCGGCAAGCATCGGGGCTGACCCCGGACCGGTATACAGTCGACCGGAGTTGATCTCCGGCGGTAGTGACGCGAAATCCATTGTCAGCAAACACCAATACCTCGGCTCGCGGCCGCCCCCAGGGAATCGCCGCTGTGGTGAACTCTCAATCCGACAGCCACAGATAACAAAGGTTCCCCCTCGACAACATCACAACGTTGGGTTTTTTCGGGTCGCGCGGTACCGGATACACCGCTGGCGCACCGGTGCGTCGCTTATGAAGCCTTCGACTCCACCTCTGCGTCATCGAGAACCCCCGCATGGTGCAAAACCGGTTGTCGGGGCGGCTGACCCTTGCGCAGGGTGGCAAGCAGTTCCCGATAGGGCCCGACGAGGAAGACGGTGTCGCCGGCGCTGAGTCGGGCATCCCGGCGCGGGTGCAATTGAACCGGCGCGTCCTCGCGGGTGACAGCAATGACACGGGTTTGTGTCGACATTTCGAACATCGGAAGCCCATCCAATTCACTGCCCGCACCGACGTGCATTCCACCCACCATGAACGAGCGATTTCCCACCGAGAAGGTGCCCAGTACACGCAGCCCGAGTGCCGCGCCGATGAACCATGGCGCGGCGAGTTCGACTGTGGAGCGCACGTTTTCAAAGCCGAATCGCTGGGCTACCGCAGAGCCAAGCTCATGGTCGTACACGCGCAGCACCAGTGGAACCCGTCCTCGGCGGTTGGCGGCCGATTTGACCTCTGGACCGAGCATTTCGCGAAGGATGATTCCGGTCTCAATGTTGATCATGTCGTCACGGGTCAACACCGCCACCGCACGTGCTCTGTCGACGCGAGCCGCCTCCAGGGTCGGACGTAGTGTGGCGTCGCCGAAGATCACCGGTATGTCGAGTTCTGCCGCCGTCGATAGATACGGGTTGTTTTGGTCCCGCTCGATCACCGCGACGTCGTAGCCGGCGTTAGTGAGATCGGTGACCACCCGGGTGCCCAGGGCGCTGAGCCCGACGACGATGACGTGGTTTCGTAGATGACGCGCGCGCGGACGCCCGGAGGAGAACACGAACCGACGCGACAGGAGTACATCAGCGACGAACGCGACCAGCAGCGCGGTGGTGGTAACTCCGCCTAGCATCAACATGGCTGCATATAGCCGCAGCCAAGTAGGTTGCTGAGCGAAGCTGAAGTCGCCATATCCCGTCGTGGTGATCGTCTCGTTGGTGAAGTAAAAGGCGTCGACCCACGACATCCCGGGGTGCTGGTAGGAGTAGTGCAGCAGCGTCGTAGATCCCAGGATCAACACCATCAATGCACCGATCACCGGATAGAACGCCGGATTGACTTCGGCCGGCAACGTCCGGGCTGCGTCGAGGGTCCGGCGCAGGCGGGACTGCCGCGAGCGCGTCCGCGAGTCACGCGGAACCCTGACGCCGCAGGCGGTGAGCTCATCGGGGGTGCCGATCATAGAAGTCCAGTCGCCGGCCCGGACCTGCTCGTCGCGTCCCGGACAGGGCACCACCTTGCCGGACGTGGATTTGTCCTGTTCGCGGACGATCGCAACGGGCGCCAAGTTGCCGTAGATCTCGCGCAGGGTGGCATCGCGCGGCGCCTCGGCGCCGAACACGACGAAGTCGATGCCGGCCGCGCGAAAAGGGTGCGTCGTGCGGGCTAGGCAGGCCTCGACGACTGCCGTGCCGGCAAGATCGGCGACATTGAAGATCGCGCTCGGCCCGTCGTCAACGGCCACCGCCTCGCGCAGCACATCGTTGGCCAACCGTGCCACCACTCGAATAGTGCGACTGGCCTTCCTGGCCAGCAAGGCGACCTCGAGATTGGTCGCGTCGTCATTCCCGGCGCACACGATAGCCGCCGCATGAGCGATTCCCGCGCTGATTAGTTCGGCTTTGACTCGGGTGCCCGCGAGTTCTGGGCCGATCAATCTGGCAACGGTCGCGCCGGCCCTTTTCAATTCGTCGATGATGGTCGTCGCCAGCGCGTCGTCACCGCTGACGATCACGTGTTGGTGCATGAAGTCCACCCTTCCGGGAAATGTGGATCGAGCGCGTGCGAGCCATACGCGAATGTTGCTCCTGCGCAATTGATTAGCTGGCAGGGCGGCACCGAAGGCGCAAATGGCTTTGTGACAGAACAGGTCTCAGTCGCCATGCATTCCCCCTCTCCGGTCCACAACGATGATCGTTGCCCTCATCACGATGTCACGGTGCTAGCTGCTAGCAGCTAATCAACGGCGTTGACATCGAAATCCACTGGTTGACATGCGTGTTGGCCCGAGCCGGACCAAGGATCATGCTCGAGCCAGCACCTGCTGCGCGGCACTATGCGGCGATAAGGGCGGCTCGGCAGGTCCGTTGTTTCTACAATCTCGTTACTTTGTTACATCCAGATCAAGCGTTCATGGGAAGCTCCTGGCAACTTTCTGAAAGACGTCGTCGGGCAGGGCTTCGGCTCATCGACAACCGCTAGGCTTTCGCCGACGTCATAGGCTGGGGGAAGGAATGTAATTCAGTGACAACGACTTTGGCTGACAGCCCGAAAGAGTGGTCTTCGTTTTCTGATTTGTGCAAGCGGAGCTTTCTGGGCAAGCCGTTGATCACTGATCAGCTCCAGCACGAAAGACTGTCGAATACGGTTGCTTTGGGCGTACTTTCGCCCGACGCAATCTCGTCGACGGCCTATGGCTCCGAACAGATTCTGATTGAACTGTTACCCGCCGCCGGGATGGCCGCGTTCGCGTTGCTGGTGCCCATCACCGGTGTGATCTTGCTGATCCTGGTATTGGTCACCGCTTCATACCGCCAGGTCGTCATGGCCTAGACCCGATCCGGCGGCTCCTACGTGGTGGCCCGGGAGAACTTCGGGCCACGGGTGGCGCAAATAGCAGCCGCGTCGTTATTGATCGATTACGTGGTCACCGTGGCAGTGCAATGCGCCGCGGGGACAGTTGCCGTCGTCTCCGCACTACCGGTGCTGGGTCCTTACAGCCTGAAGATCACGGTGGGGATGGTCTTGCTCATGTGCTTTGCCAATCTGCGTGGATTGCGCGAAGCCGGCGTTCGTTTCGCGGTCCCTACCTACGCCTTCGTGGTGATGGTCGCGGGAATGATTCTCATCGGCGTGGCGCGTGAATTGTTCGGCAACCTGCCGACCTACGATTCACAACACATTCCCGGGGCGGTGCCCGTGCACCAGGGCAGTGGGCTGGTCATGGGCGCGACCGTGCTGATCCTGCTGCGCGCGTTCGCAAATGGCGGGTCGTCGTTGACCGGAGTAGAGGCAATCTCCAACACTGTCAACAGTCTGCGTAAACCCGAGGGCCTCAATGCCCGCCGGGTGATGACGATCATGGCGTGCATTCTCGGATTTCTGTTGACCGGGGTGGCCTGGCTCGCGCACGTCACCCATGCCACCCCGTACGTCGACGGATACCCGTCGGTCTTGTCGGAGATTGCCCGCGCGGTGTTCGGGCACGGGATGATTGGCAACGTTCTCTATTTCCTTCTGCAGGCGTCGACCGCAGCGATTCTGTACACGGGCGGAAATACCAGTTTCAACGGTTTCCCCGCGCTGGCCAGCTTCGTTGCGGAAGACCGGTTCCTGCCGCGCCCGCTGATGAAGCGGGGCCATCGGCTGGTGTTCTCCAACGGCATCATCACCTTGACCGCGTTGTCGGTGGCCTTGCTGGTGATCACCGGTGGATCGGTCAACGCGCTGGTCCCGTTCTACGCGATCGGCGTATTCACCGGCTTCTCGATGGCCGGTTACGGTATGACGAAGTACCACCTTTGCCACCGCGGCCCGGCTTGGCGAGGCAAGCTTGCCGTCAACTTGTCGGCGGGGATCCTGTCCACGATTGTGGTGGGGATCTTTGCGGTAGCCAAGTTCACCGAAGGGGCATGGCTCATCGTCGTCGTGTTTCCGGTGCTGGTTTTCGCCTTGATGCGGCTCAACCAGAAGTACCGCGCGGAGGCGTCCGTTCTGGAAGTGTCACACGGCGAACGGCCCAATGTGGCGCGTTATACGCGGCATCGGGTTTTTGTCTTCGTTGATGCCGTAGACCTCGCCGAGATCGAGGCACTGCGCTACGGCAACGGTTTGCACGCCGACGACCTCACCGCCGTGCACCTGGTGATCGACGCTCTGCGTGCCGAACGGTTACGGCAGCGTTGGGATCACTTTGAGCACGAGACACCGCTGCGCCTGGTCGATTGCCCCGATCGTCATCTGAGCCGCGCCGCACATCAAATGGTGTTCGAGGCGCTTGACCATCATCCCGACACCAAGGTGACGGTGCTGTTGCCCCGCCGCACATATTCGCCGCTGGTAGGCCGGTTGCTCCATGACCGAACGGCGGACAAGATCGCCCGCGCCGTGAGCCGCATTCCCGGGGCAACGGCGCAGATCGTGCCCTACGACATCGAGTCCCGGATTGCGGAGGCAACCCGCGCGGGGTGACATCTCAGTCTTGGTCAACAGGCTCAGTGAATAACTGCCGGCCGGGGCTGCGCCAAGTCGCCTGCCGCACCTGACATTTCGTCGAACTCTGAGGAAGTGATGCGTTATGGCGACACCGGTCGGCGGAATACCGCCGTCATTCACCGACAAATGCAAGCGGGTGCTGCTGGGCAAGCCGCTCACCACTGATCAGCTCGACTCCGAGCGCTTGTCCAATCGCGTTGCACTGGGCGCACTTTCGCCCGACGCGATCTCCTCGACCGCCTATGGTCCCGAACAGATCATGATCGAACTGCTGCCCGCGGCCGGGATGGCCGCCTTCGCCTTGCTGCTGCCGATCACCGGTGTCGTGTTTCTGATCCTGGTCTTGGTCACCGCGTCGTACCGCCAGGTCGTCACCACGTATAGCCGCGCGGGCGGCGCATACATGGTGGCCAGGGACAACTTCGGACCCAGGGTGGCGCAGATCGCTGCGGCGGCATTGTTGATTGATTACGTGGTCACTGTGGCGGTGCAGCCTGCAGCCGGAACCGTTGCGGTGGTTTCGGCGATCCCGGTGTTGCGCCCATACCACCTGGAGATCACGGTCGCGGTGGTCGTATTGATGTGCGTTGCCAACTTGCGCGGCCTGCGCCAATCCGGCCGGGCGTTCGCCTTCACGACGTACTTCTTCGTCGCCATGATCACACTGACGATCGTGACTGGCCTCGTGCGTGAATTCATTTGGGGCCTACCGAAATACGACCCGCAAAGAATCGTGGGCGGCGTGCCAGTACACCACGGAAGCGGCTTGGTGATGGGTGCGACTGTCCTGGTCGTGCTCCGCGCATTCGCCAACGGCGGCACCTCGTTGACCGGCCTCGAGGCGATCTCCAACACCGTCAGCACCTTCCGTAAGCCCGAAGGGGCCAATGCTCGTCGGGTGCTCACGCGGATGGCTTGTGTCCTCGGCTTCTTGCTGGCTGGAGTCTCATGGCTGGCCCACGTTACGCACGCCACTCCGTATCTGAGTGAGTATCCGTCCATGCTGTCAGAGATTGCCCGTGCGGTCTTCGGCAACGGTGTGGTCGGCAACACCCTGTATTTTCTGGTGCAAGCCGCCACCGCGGCGATCCTTTTCACCGGTTGCAACACGAGTTTCAACGGGTTCCCCGCGTTGGCCAGTTTCGTTGCCGAGGATCGATTCTTGCCGCGGCCGCTGACCAAACGCGGTCATCGCCTGGTGTTCTCCAACGGCATTCTCACGTTGACCGCGTTCTCGGTGACGTTGCTGATCATCACCAGGGGATCGGTGACGACGTTGGTCCCCTTCTACGCCATCGGTGTGTTCACCGGTTTCGCGATGGCCGGTTACGGCATGACGAAACATCATCTGCGACACCGTCATAGAGGCTGGCGTCGCAAACTCGGCGTCAACCTGTCGGCGGCCATCTTGTCTACGGTCGTTGTGGGCATTTTCGTGGTGGCGAAATTCGCCGAAGGCGCCTGGCTCATTGCCGTCGTCTTCCCGGCGTTGGTGCTGGGTCTGATGCGACTCAATCAGAAGTACCGCGCCGAGGCCTCGGTGCTGGAGATGTCGCACACCGAACGTCCGGAGTTAGCCCGGCATCCGCGGCTACGGGTATTGGTCTTCGTGGATTCGGTTGACCTTGCCGAGATCGAAGCACTGCGGTACGGAAATGGATTGCACGCCGACGATCTCAGGGCCGTGCACTTCGTGGTCGACGCCGATCACGCGGCGCGGCTTCAGGAGCGCTGGGAGCGCTTCGAACAGGAGACGCCGCTGCTGGTGGTCGACTGCCCCGACCGCCACCTCAGTCGAGCCGCGCACCACTTGGTCTCTCAGGTGCTCCTAGATCATCCAGAGGCCAAAGTGACAGTCCTCCTGCCGCGTCGGACATATTCACCCCTGCTGGGTCGGCTCCTGCATGACCGCACCGCGGACAAGATGGCCCGGGCCGTGAGCCGTATCCGTGGGGCAACCGCGATCATCGTGCCGTACGACATCGAGTCGCGAATCGCGCGCGTGGCTCCTGACGGCATCGAAGATGGCGGTGTGAACCGAGCAGTCGAAGCCGAGACGCCGATGTCAACTCTGGTGGGGGACTGACCTGGTCGTCACGACGTGGAGTTGAGCAGGTCGTTTATCTTCTTGAGTCGCTTGGCGACCAGCCCTTCGATATCGACGGATCGGTCGGGGGAGCAGGTCACGATCTGCGAGACCACGTTGGCCTTCGAAATCACCGCGAAATCGCAAGCCCATTGTTGCCCGCCCAGATTCGTCATCCACTGGGCCACCTCCGGTGGGCTCGGAACCAGCGGCGCTGGGTTCACCGTCATGCCGCGCCCGCTGTCACCCCAGGCGGAAACGGGCCGCTGGCAGGCCGATACGGTGCTGCGGACCGAGTCCAGGAAGCCCGCAGCATTGAAATTACTTGGATAGGTCGCCGAGACCTCCAGTAGCTGGTGCTGGTTCCGATCGTGGTCCTGCTGGGTACGGGCCTCGCGGCCGGTGTAGTTCGCCGGGAAAAGCGGGAAGCGGCCAAACGCGACGGCGCCATGGCATTGGGCAGGGTCGGCCCCGATGAACAGCGCGGACTGCATGTCTTCTTCGCCCAGCGGGTTGTTAGGGACCGCCGAAAACGAACCGGACGGGGTAAGCAAATCGTCCAACTGCGAAGGGTAGATCGGGCCGCCGGACGCTGGGCCGCGCGGCGCAGCCTTCGGGGTGCCCGCGACGACCGTGCTGCAGCCGGAGAGCGCGGTGACGGCCGAGATGAGCGGCACGCAACATGCCACACGCGCAAGTGCGTATCGCTGTGAGAGCGGCGAGCCGCCTCGTCCCTTCACGCTCAATCCCCCCGGCGGTGTTGCGACTACCTGCCCGTGCGCTCGCGATGTTTGCATCCCGGCCAGCAGCACGGCCGGCGCTTGCCTTCCTCCAGCTCCTCCTGGGTCCGGCGGATGCGGCGTTCCCGCGTCTTGTCCTGCTTGGCGTCCTCGACCCAACAGATGAACTCGTTGCGCGCCAAGGGTGTGATGTCCTCCCAGGCGGCCAATGCCGTGGAGTTGGCCATCAACGCCTCCCGCAGATCCACGGGCAACTCGTGGACCACTCCGCCCGACACCTGCTTGATCCTCACGCCCACCAGGGTAAACGCCCATGGCCGCCGGGCGTCAGAACGGCCGCCCGACGGAGGCAGTTGATCAGATAGATCCGCAACTCCAAATTCCCGGCGGTGGTGTTGACCGTGCGCGGACGAGAGCCGTTGCGCTGATTGCCACCGCGACGCGGTGCGCTCGTGTGGGCCGGCGCCGATCACCGCGGTCAGCTCCGCATCGATCATCGCTTGATAAATCGATTCGGCTGCTTGCTTGATGCGCTCAATGGCATCGGCATTGCGTAGTGCATCCAACACCTCCAACAACGCAGACTGGTCCAGGGCCATCGCGATGTTCCTCTCGGTAGTGATCCTTGGTCGTTTCACCACAGAGACTCACGCGATGGTGATCTGTTCCCGATTTGCCCCCGGACACCGAGGTTGAGGCGATGATCGTCTCAAGGGAAGGAGTCCGAGAGAAGATGCTTGCTGCTCATCCGGAGGAGTTTCGCCGTCGTGCAGTGGAGTTGGCCCGGCTGCGGGAGAAGCCGATCGCCAAGGTTGCCAAAGATCTGGGTTGGTCGTGGTGACGGCGCTCAGAAAAAAACCGCGGCTGTGCTCGCCGAAATGCCTCACCTGTGAGCAGCGGTCAAGGTGAATCGGTGCGGCGGCAGGCCCCACACGTCTTCCTCGATATGGCCTTGGCCCAGACTTAAGGCGATGCGGCGTTCTTCCTTGTTATGCAAGGTTCGTCGATGTCGAGGGCGGTACCACCGTCGTCAGGCGGCGCACGAACCGGAGGTAGGTTTCGCCGACGTTGCTTATGCGGCGCCCCGCCATCGTTGCCAGCGGCGCGCCGAGCATGCTTGCGGCAGTCCCCTGCTGTGGCTCCTTGGGCAGTGGCCGGGCTGGCGCTGGGCAAGCCGTCGTGCGGCGCCTGCTTGACGTACCCGATTGGCCACGCGAGCCGTCGCAGTGATCCGGTGAAACTATGGCATGTCCATCGCCGTCAACTCCGTCGGTCTACTGATGGGCGCCTGCATCGCTCTCCCCAATGCGGGCATCGATATTGCACAATGTCTCCTCGGTCGCGGTGGTCACCAACAGTCCTCGACTCATCCGCTACCGTCTGACCAACGGTAACTCTGCGACCCTCAACGGGCGCCCGACGACAGCGCCTGCTGTGACCAGTCGTTACCAGGACGCGACGCCGCCCCCGGTCGCCAACTAACCCATGCTGTCGCGTCTCCCCACAGCGTCATCGTCGAAGTGCGCGTGTCTTGGACTGGCGGATGACCCGCTCGAGTGGGCTATGGCATCCTGAGCCCGACGAGCGCCCGGTAAGAAAGGTAAGCACAAGTGAGTGGACTAGAGACGTCGGCCGAGCAGGTTGGGGCGCCCCCGGTTATGCATCTTTCAGCGATGTTGCACGCGCCAGTCCTGGCCCGGTCGGGCGAGGTTGTGGGCCGGGTGCAGGATGTGATTGTGCGGCTGCGCGGCGCCGACGAGTACCCGCTGGTGAGCGGGATCGTCGCTGTGGTGGGGAGGCGGCGGGTGTTCATCGGCAGCCCCTCCATTTCCCAATACGCCCCAGATCGCGTGGTATTGGCGACACACAAAATCGATCTGCGCGGTTTCGAACGCCGCGACGGCGAGGTGTTGCTGCGCACTGATGTCCTGGGACACCGGTTGATCGATGTGGCTGCCGTGGAGTTGGTACGCGCCTATGACGTGGAGCTCGAAGACACCGGCGCCGGGTGGGTGCTTGCCCGTCTGGATACCCGCCGCCCGGCGCGCTTCTTCGGACTAATCAAAAGCCGGGGTGGGCATGCCGCCCGAGATTGGAAGGCATTCGAACCACTGATAGGCCACGCCCGCTCCGGTGCCTCGCGAAGTCAGTCAAACCGGCTTGGCGGGTTCAAACCCGCGGACATCGCGGATCTTCTCGAAGACGCTGACAAAGCCGAGGGCGGCGAGATCCTCGACCGGGTCCGCAGCGATCCGGAATTGGAAGCCGACGTGTTCGAAGAACTCGACCCTGACAAGGCCAGCCGACTGCTCAATGACATGGCCGATGACGAGGTCGCCGCACTCTTGGGCCGCATGCGCGCCGACGACGCCGCCGACGCGATCGCAGACCTGCGTCAATCGCGGCGCAGGCGCGTGCTGGAGCTGATGCCGGGCCCGCAGCGCACGAAGGTGATCACCCTGATGGGCTTTAACCCCGACAGTGCCGGCGGCTTGATGAATGTCGACTTCGTCTCCTGCGCCGCAAGCACCACTGCGGGCGCGGCGCTGGCACTGATCGCGGGCGCCACGAGGATACAACCCGAGGCATTGGTCAAGATGCATGTCGTTGATGAAGACAACCGCCTGGCTGGTGTCGTGTCAGTGATCGACCTGCTGCAAGCCGAACCCGGTCAAACCGTTGAATCACTGATGGATTGCGACCCAATCCGAATCGGGGCCGAAGCCGATGTCCCTGACGTCGCCCTATTGATGGCCGACTTCAACCTCTACTCCATCCCCGTCGTCGACGGCCACGACCGCGTGCTCGGAGTTGTCACCGTCGATGACGTGCTAGAAGTCACCATCCCCGAGGATTGGCGTCGTCGCGAACCCGCCCCCCGCCCGGTCCGCGAAATCACCCCATCGTGTGACGATCGGGACGCGCCTGGACCAGAGAGTGAGGCGCCGTGAGCTCCGGCGAGAAGGCCACCGGCCACGCAGCAACCACTCACCGATCCGAGTCGCCACCACCGAAGCGCACTGCAGTGCTTGACTCGGCTCACCTCGGTGATATCGAGGGCGCCTTCGGGCGCATTAACGTCGCGGAAACCGACCATCCCCGCACGTTCAAGACGCGGCTGCTGACGCTGCTTGCCATTGTCGGTCCCGGAATCATCGTGATGGTCGGCGATAACGATGCCGGCGGGGTGGCCACCTACACCCAAGCTGGCCAAAATTATGGCTACTCCCTGCTGTGGGTGCTACTCCTGCTGATTCCGGTGCTCATCGTCAACCAAGAGATGGTGGTCCGGCTCGGCGCGGTTACCGGTGTCGGACACGCTCGCTTGATCAACGAACGCTTCGGCCGCGGCTGGGGGTGGTTCTCCGTCGGCGACCTGTTCCTGCTCAACTTTCTCACGATCGTCACCGAGTTCATCGGCATCACTTTGGCCGCCGCCTACATTGGTATCTCCAAATACATTGTCGTTCCGGTCTCAGCGGTCGCGCTCATCGCGATCATGGCCAGCGGCAGCTTTCGCCGGTGGGAGCGGGCCATGTTCGTCTTTATTGTTATCACCTTGGCGCAGATCCCGATTCTGCTGATGGCGCACCCACAGTGGGCCCAGGCCGCCAAGTCATATGTGGCGCCGAACATCTCCGGTGGCGTGACCTCGGACGCGGTGCTTTTGATCATTGCTATCGTCGGGACCACCGTGGCGCCTTGGCAGCTGTTCTTCCAGCAGTCCAACGTCGTCGACAAGCGCATAACACCTCGATTTATGGGCTACGAGCGCGTCGATACGGTCTTGGGGGCGTTCATCGTGGTGGTCGGCGCCACCGCGCTGGTCATGATCGGTGATTGGGCGGCGCGCTCCACTGGCACAGCCGGTGGTTTCACCGACGCCGGCGCCATCGCGCGTCTGCTAGGCCAACACAATTTGACGCTCGGCTGGTTGTTCGCGATCGTGCTGCTCGACGCGTCTATCCTCGGCGCCGCCGCAGTGACCCTGGCCACCAGCTACGCCTTTGGCGACGTATTCGGCCTGAAACACTCGCTCCACCGGGGGTTCGCCGATGCGAAACCGTTCTACCTTTCCTACAGCGCGATGGTGTCGTTTGCGGCGGCGATCGTGCTGATTCCTGGCGCCCCCCTTGGGTTGATCACCACCGCCGTACAGGCCCTCGCTGGCTTGCTGTTGCCTAGTGCCAGCGTGTTCCTCCTGCTACTGTGCAACGACCGGGCAGTATTGGGCCCCTGGGTGAATCGACGCTGGCTCAACTGGGTTGCCGGGCTGATCGTCGGCGTCCTGCTGCTGCTGTCGGGAATCCTGATGGCGACTACCTTGTTCCCCGGCCTCGACGTGATCGTTCTCGCCGGGTACCTGTCACTGACGTTGATCATACTCGCCGCAGCCACGGTACCGACGCTTCGTTGGATGGGTCGCCGCCAGCCCTCACCACCGGCGGTATCAAGCCCGGCGCGGCCTCTTGACCGCAATAGCTGGCGAATGCCACCACTGACCTTGTTAGAACCCGTGACCTGGTCGGCAGGGACCCGTCTAGGCATGATTGCGCTGCGCGGATACCTCGTCGTCGGCGCCGTCCTGCTCATTGTCAAGGCTGTCCAGCTCAGCGGCCGATGAATTTTGGCCAATCCGGAAGGTCACCAAAATGGGCACGGCACCCAACGCGCGATTCGCCGCAGAAGCCAACTACCTACCGCACTACAACGAGGTCCAGCAGATCACAGGAACTGCCGTCCTCGCCACCATTGCGGTCGCTCTGGCAGTGGCATTCATCATCGTCCAATGTCGACGACGCCGCGTGCGCACCGAACGAAGGCATGTCGGTGGTCAGCGACACTCCCGCGTTTCAAGACCTTTTACCACCCGCAGGAGAGATTAATGGCCCAAACGGATGTGCCTGGTGGTAAGTGGTTGACGACGAGCGTGATTCTGCTCCTGGTGCTGCACTGCAATTCGCTACGCCTGCATCAGCGGATCAAACTGATGATGACTTCCTCGGCCGCGCTCAGGAACGCAGGACCGTCTCAACTAACCGCGATGTCGCGATCGCTACCGGCCATAGGGTGTGCACCGGGCTCCGATGCAGACCAGACCGGCAACCTGTTTTGCCGCTGGTAAAAGACACCGGCCTTTCGACAGTATTTGGTCCGGGAGTCGATGTTGTAGCCGGCGATCCGGTTGGAAAACTCGTCCTTGATCGCACTGAGGTAGAGCTTGCCCTCGCCGATACGGGTGTTCGTTAATGTCGGCCATTTATAACTGATTTGGCGTACCGGCGGTGAGATCTCGACCGACCAGATCACCATGCACGGGCGGCTCGGTTCTGCCGTTCTTGCCGCGTTGACGCTTGCCGAACGTGCTCCACCAGCCGTTGTTCGAACAGATCTGCCAGGCGGTGCGTTCGGCCATCGACTGACCGGCGTCGCGGGCTTCATCGACCAGAAACCGGTACCCGACTTCTGGATCATCGCCGTGGGCGTCGAAGAGAGCGTTGGCCCCGATGCGCCTCGACGTATTCGCCCTCGGCGATGGGGTCGGCCCGCCAGCAATAGTAGGGCTGGCGGGCGACCTTGAGTACCCGGCACGTCACCGCCACGGGGATCCCCTCGGCGGCGAGCTCTTTCACGAGCGGGTAGTGCCTTTTCCCGGCAGGTTGGCCTGCGACAAGTAGGCGGCTGCTCGGCGCAGGACTTCGTCCTCTTGTACTGATCGCGCTCACCGAAAGTCCCCAGGTGTGCTCGCCGAAATTCCTCACCTGTGTGCAGCGGTCAGTGTAGTTGTTGGCGGGTGCCGGTGGTGGTTCGGCGCAGGGTTCCCGCGGCGGCCTGGTGGTCGCGTAAGCGGTAGGACTCGCCGTCGAGGTTGATCACGACTGAGCGGTGCAACAGGCGGTCGAGCATGGCGGCTGCCACGATGGTGTCGCCGAGGATCTCGCCCCACGCACCCACCCCCGGTTGGTGGTGATGACGATGCTGGTCTTCAAATACCGTTGGGAGACAACCTGAAACAACGCCGATGCGGCTTCGGCGGGCAAAGGAAGATAGCCGAGTTCGTCAATTATCAGCAGCGTCGGACCGGCATAGCGCATGGTGGTGGCCCAGCGTCCTTCGATCGCGGCACGGTGGCAGCGGGCTGCCAGATCGGCAGCGGTGGTGAAGTACGTCCGGTAACCGGAATGGGCTGCAGCCCTTCCGGTAACCGGAATGGGCTGCAGCCCTTGCCAATCCGACCGACAAGTGCTTCTTTCCAGTACCCGGCGGCCCGATGAGCAAGATGTTGGTCGCCGATTCTAGATAACGGCAGGTGCCCAACTCGTCGATGAGCTTGCGGTCGATCCCGGCGGCAGCATCGACATCGAAATCGGCCAGGGTGGCCGAGGTCGGCAGGCAGGCGAACCCCAGCCGGCCGGCCAGACGTCGGGCAGTGCTGGCCTCGACTTCCACGGCCAGCAGTCGCTCCAAAGCGACGGTCAACGACAGCCCTTCGACGGTGGCTTGGTCGAGGACTGTGCGCAGTGCTTCGGCGGCAGCGGCCAGTTTGAGCTCGGCCAGGTGCGAGCGCAGCTATTGATACCGGCTCGCCGCGGCCGACGGGGACTCCTCGGCGGTGCTGGTGATGTCGGTCTTGCCGGTGCGTGGGTTCGGGGTCATTGGATGGTCCTGTTCTGGGCGGCCCGCTCGTAGGCGGACAGATCGATGACGGTGGAATCGGTTGAGTGAGTTACAGATTCGATAGCAGCGGTAGGCCCCGCTGGATCTGAAGAAGTTGCGCGGCAGCGGCTTTGGCTGCCGGCCCGGGTGGGATGCGTTCCTTGCGGCGGTGCGGGCGCCCGGTGGTGGCGGTGGCCATCGCGACGGTGTCCAAGGCGATGACATGGCCGCTGTCGCGGACCATGACACCGAGCCCGTCGGCGACCATGCGGTGCCGGGCGATCACGATCCCGTTGGTGGTGGCGATGTCACAGAACTGCCCGCCGACGGGATGGCTGACCACCACCTGGGCGGCGGCCAGCTCCGGGGGCCCCGAGTAGCGATTACCGCGGTAGGACACCATTGCCTGCCGCGATGCGGTGCGGGTCTCGGAGATGATCACCGGATAGGGCACCGCCGGTGCCGTTTGCAGAGGCTGCGTTTTGGCCATCACCGCCACCGATGACCGGCCATCGGCAGTGGCCCGCAGCCGGGTATCACCACGGACTCGGGCAAAGCGATCCAAGTCGGCCTGGTGCAGCCTCGACAGTCATGTCGTCGGCCAGCGTGCGCCACCAGCGTTGGGCGGCGGTGTGGTTGGCCTTCTCCACCACGCCCTTGCGGTTACCGCGCCGGGCCGGGCAGATCGCCACCGCCACGCCGTAGTGCTTGGCGACCCCCGCGAACGAGGCGGTCACGCGTCCCGAGCCGGGGTCGCAGACTGTGGCCATTTCGATCGAACCGCCACACCCGGGTCAGCCCACCAAGTCCACGGGTGACGCGATCCAAGCCGGCAACCAGGTGCGGCTGATCCTCCGATGGCGCCAAGAAGCCGCGCCACTTACCGGAATGCGCCAGCGAGCCGACCAACAGATGAGCGGTCTTGCCCCAACCCCAGGATGCCGGTGGGTCGGGCAATTCCAGGCAGTCCCATTGGGTTTCGTCCCCGGGTGCATGTGGGATTCACTGCGTTCGGGCGCTCGGTGGCGGTCCGGCAGGCCTGGCACACCGGCCGTAGATCCCGCACCCGGATATTGCGGGTCAAGCTCTGATACGACAAACCGAACCCCAACTCCTTGAGCTCGTCAAACAGGGTGCGGGCCCACAGGTGCGGGTCCTCGGTCAGCCGCGCGGTGACGTAGTCGACGAACGGGTCAAACGGATCCGGGCCGGGCCAGGCACCCACCCCGGGTTACCGTCACCGGCCAGATATCTGCGGACCGTCTTGTGGTCAAGACCGGTGTGGCGGGCGATCGCCCAGACCGTCCAACCACGCTTGCGTAGGGCATGTATTTCCACATCGTCCTCCCATGTGAGCATGAGAAAGCGGGCCTCCTTCGGTGGAGCAACTGGCGTCAGACACCAGTAGCTTCGAAGGAGGCCCGCCCTTCTCGGCGGAGCCACACGGGTGGGGAATTTCGATGAGCGTCAGTGGGGATTTCAGCGAGCGCGGTCAGTTCCAGCAATCGATTTCGGCGACGCAGCTCACGCAGTTCGGCGGAATCACCGGTGCTCTTGCCAACCTTGGCGCCCTCGTCGATATCCGCCTGACGCATCCACTTGGTCAGCGTCATCGGATGGACACCGAAGTCCGTGGCGATCTGCTCGATCATCACGCCGTCGTCGCGGTTGCGGGCAACACGGACGAGATCGTCGCGGAACTCGCGGGGATAGGGCCTGGGCACAATGACATCCTTCCAGCCCGCCCACCTGGGGCAAGCAACTCAGATGTCACCTGTCCGTGCAGCAGACCCGAATGGATCACTGTGCCAACGGGTTTGCGGCGTAGGCGGGCCATGTTCAGGGCGTCGGCGACCAGTTCGGTGCGGAGGTGATCGGCGATCGACCAGCCCACTACCCGGCGGGAGTACACGTCGAGCACGACCGCGGCGTAGATTCAGCCTTCGCAGGTGCGGTGCTGAGTGTAGGGGTCGGACCGGGGCGCGGTGTCGGCATTTCTACCGATCCGTTTCCCCGGCCCGCCCTCCGAACCCGCCGAGCGAATTTCTCCGCAACGGGCTCTCCACGGATTCAGGCCACTGGTGCAGTGATGTCCGTCGGCCTCGCTGTCCAAGGGGTGATGATTTTCGTGCCCCGGTAGCGGTATCGGGTGACCTCTACCTTCTGCGGCCGAAACATCGCCGTCTTGCCTTCGCGGATTTGCCAATTGGGCAGGAACCGTCGATGGAAGACGCCCCACGCCAGCCCGTGGTGCCGTTTGCGCATCCAAGTCACCACCCGCCACCATGTGAAGTGGTCGAGGTAGTCGAAGGTGCGTTTGGACACCCCGTGCTGGAAGTAATTGCACCATCCCCGCAGGACGGGGTTGAGTTGGCGCAGCAGATCAGCGAGCGTTCGATGTTTGTGTCGCCGCGTCAGATTCCTGACTTTGTCGGTGATGGACATAAGTGCCTTCTTCGACGGCCAGGTGTAGACGTAGTGCTTGGTCGTGCCCCTTTTGATCTGCCGTTGGATGCGGAAGCCGAGGAACTCGAACCCCTCGTCGACGTGGCAGATCCTGCTCTTCTCGACCGACAGGCGCAGGCCCATCGGCGCGAGCACTGCTGCGATCTCGTCCCAAAGCGCTTCGGCATCAGCGCGAGTGCCGTGGACCATGACACAGAAATCGTCTGCGTAGCGGACGATTTTCATGGTCGGAACTCCGGCGCGTCGATGCTTGGCACGTGTCCATTCCGGGCCGAGCGCCTTCCACTTCGCGGCGAAGTGCTCGTCGAGAACGGACAGGGCGACATTGCTGAGCAGTGGTGAGAGGATTCCGCCTTGCGGAGTGCCGGTGATGGTGTCCCGGTAGCCGAGATCTTTCGAGAGAATCCCGGCTTTGAGGAACGACTTCACCAGGGCCAGAACGCGTTTGTCCCCGACACGTCGCCGCACCCGGCCCATAAGGGCCGAATGCGAGATTTCATCGAAGCACGCCGTGATGTCTCCCTCGAAAACCCAGTGATAGGCCCGTGAGCCGCTGGCGAGGTGATGGATCTCAGCGATGGCGTCCTGGGCTCGCCTGCCCGGCCGGAACCCATATGCGCACGGATGAAAGTCCGCCTCGAAAATGGGCTCCAGCACCAGCTTCAGCGAAGCTTGCACGACCCGGTCGGCGACGGTCGCGATACCCAGGCGGCGGAGCTTGCCGTTCGCCTTCGGGATCATCACCTCCCGCACCGGATCCGGCCGGAATATCCGCTCCTTGAGTTCCTCGCGGAGCCGCTGAAGCAGTCCGACCGCCTCTGCCGCACCGACAGACCGCGGTGCGGTCCCATCGGCACCGGCTGAGCGCGCACCCTTGTTCGTCCGCACCCGCTCCCACGCGAGGGTGAGGAATGCGGGGTCATAAACGAGGTTGTACAAATCATCGAAACAGCGGTCGCTTTCATCAACCGCCCAATGGTGCAGTTTGCGTTGCATCCTGCGTACCCGCAGCTCGGCCGTGTCCGGGTCGGGCCACAAAGCACTCGTATTCACAAGTGACCTCCACAGTCTGCGTACTCGCCGCGAACCCGCTGGAGCCCTTTGCCATGCGACCGGCTTTCCCGGCCTCGGACTACTACGGCTCCTCCGCCCCACCACACCGGCATCAGCCGACGACTGCCTACCCCTCCAGCCCGGCTGGCTGCCGGATCTGACCGGGGACCGGCGCGGTGGTTCCCGTGTTCACTGTCAACCGTTTGACGGGTGAGGTGTCCAGCTATGCCCCTGCGACCTCGTCACGGCTACGCCGCAGTCCTTCACCGTGACCTCCCGAACCGGCGACATCAACCGGCCCACGAGTTCCCCGCCCTCAGGGCGGGTGCGCGTCGCTGCCCAGCCCGCATCCGCCAGGTTGGAGCTGGTGGTCTTCTCTTAAGAGGCGTTCAGCCGCTGGTTCCTCGCGTACACCTTCCCGTCTCGCTAGCCGGACCCGACCCGTCTGGCAGTACCAGGCCGTCCCGGCGTTGTCGGGGCTGCTTCCCACCCTCACCAAAGTCTCTTTAGATCAGGCTGCCCCCAGCTTCTACCGGGCCACTGCGATGGCTCGGCGACGGTGGTCTCTCACCTCCGTTCGGTTGAACAGCGCCTCACGGCGCTCGATGTCGGTGACCCACAACCGGTCGGGACCTTCGGCGCGGAACTGCCGCTGAACCAGATCCGGCCACGATGCGGCCGCCGGCGGTTCCCGCCTCCAGCGGCGGCGATGAACGCCTTGCACGCTAACGAGTTTCATGCACCGCCACACCCGCTTATGGCCGACCTGGATCCCGTGGCCGTGACGCAGCTCAGCCTAGATACGGCGTACCCCGTAGGTGTGGCGCGACGCGGTGTGAATTGCGGTGATGGTGTTGGCCAGCTCGGCGTCGTGGCGGTCGCGATCGCAGGCCGCCCGGGTGCGCCATTCATGGAAGCCTGACGTCGACACCTGCAGGATCCGGCCGGTCAGCGCGACAGGGAAGCCCTGCGCAGCCAGCTCGTGGACCAGCCGGAACCCTATTTTGGGAGGATGTTCTCCCGGGCGAAGTAGGCGCTGGCCCGTTTGAGGATCTCGACTTCCATCTCCAGCACCCGCTTTTCTCGGCGCAGCCGGACCAGCTCAGCCCGCTCGTCGCGGGTCAGGCCCTCTTTGTGGCCCTCCTCAACGTCGGCCAGATCCATCCATCGACGCAAACAGGACTCGCTGATCGCCAGGTCCTTGGCGATCTTGGCGATCGGTTTCTCTCGCAGCCGGGCCAACTCCACCGCACGACGGCGAAACTCCTCCGGATGAGCAGCAGGCATCTTCTCTCGGACTCCTTCCCTTGAGACGATCATCGCCTCAACCCCGGTGTCCGGGAAATCGGGAACAGGTCATTGATCGGCTTGCCGTCGCTTCGGCCAGCACACGTCACGTCAAATTTCCGGGTCTCGCCCACCCACTCGAATCGGTTCGACTACTACGCGGATACGACGGCGCGGAACCGGACATCGCCGGAGCGAGCTCGCGCGATTGCGCGATTGATGTCGGCCATCGGAAACGTTTCGACCAGTGGTCGCACTCCGGTGCGGGCGGCAAAGTCGAGCATAAGTCTGGTTTCGTGCTGTGACGCCGGCACTCCCCCGAAAATGGCCTTCTCCGACACCAGCAGAGAAATGGGACTGACCTTTACTGCACTGTCTGGCATACCGACGATGCTCAGTATCCCCTGCGGCTTTAACGCGGTGAGGTACTCATCCCAGGGCAGATCACCAGACACCGTACTCAAGATGAAATCGAAGGAGCTCGATGCTTGGGCTAATTCGTCGGTGTCGCGGGTCAGGATGAAATGATCGGCACCCAACTCATGGGCCAAGTCGCGTTTGCCGGCAGAGGTGGAGATTGCGGTTACGTCGCATCCCCAGGCGCGGGCGAACTGAATCGCGAGGTGACCGAGTCCCCCGATACCGACGATGGCGATGTGGTCAGTCGGCCTGACGCCGTGCCGGACAAGCGGCGCGAAGACCGTGACGCCCGCGCAAAGCAGCGGACCAGCGTCCTGCAGTTCGATGGCATCAGGGAGTGGATAGGCAAAGCGCCAGTCGCTGGCACGCACCGAGGAGGCGAAGCCACCGCGGTCTCCGCGCAGAACGGTGTCATCGCGACGCGCGCAGAGTTGCTGACGGCCGGTCAAACAGAATTCGCAGCTCATGCACGAGCCGGCGATTGCGCCGACGACGACGCGTTGGCCGACAGCGAGTTTGTCGGTGTCCACTAGGGAACCGACGGCGGACACCACGCCGGCGGCCTCGTGGCCGGCGACCAAGGGGAAGTTCGCATAGCCCCAGTCGTTGTCAATCATCACCACATCGCTGTGACAGACCCCGCAGTGAGTGACCGCGACGTCAACCTCGAGCGGCCCGAGCTCTCCGGCTTCGTAGGTATAGGGCGTGAGTTCGGCGCCGGCGGAAGTGGCGGCATAGGCATTGACACGCATGGGGGTTCCTTCGACGTTTGTTCTACCAACGGTTTGAGGCGTAGCACCAACAGGCGGCACGCCACACTCGAGACGAGCGGAACGCTAACTAACTAGTTTGTTTCGCGGCAACGGTACCTCTGCCAGGACAACCTTGTCAAACCAACCAGTTAGTTACAATGATGGTATGAAAGACGTACCCGTCACTCGCCGCCGCATTCTCGATGCGGCGGCAGCAGAGTTCGCGCAGTACGGCATCGCCGGAGCCCGAGTCGACCGTATTTCAGCGAAGGCCCAGGCCAATAAGGCGCAGCTATACTCTTACTTCGGCAGTAAGGATGGACTGTTCGACCAAGTCTTCAACGAGCTTGCCGCGACGCTCATGGGCACGGTGCCCTTCAACGCCGACGACCTACCGGGTTATGCGGCAAGGCTCTACGACACCTGTCTTGAGACACCCGAGATCGTGCGCCTTGCTACCTGGGCGCGCTTAGAGCGCGTACAAGTCGGTGAATTCTCGGAAGCGATGCGCGGTGACACGAAGCGGAAGGTCGACCAGATTGCAGAGGCCCAACGGAAGGGCGTTGTCAATCCAACATTCGACCCCTGCGACGTGCTCGCTATGGCGATGGCCATGGCGTTGGCGTGGTCTCCCGCCAGTCTGTTCTACACTGCAACTTCTAGCGATCCAGATGAGGACAACGCCCGGCGAAGACGCGCGCTTATCGACATGGTGCGAAATGCGTTGACTGACTCGCGGCACCACGCCGATCAATGACGATGCCTTCGACCACTCCCGCATCGATCAGCGCCTGGCGCTTCCACCGAAACAGCTTGGACTGCGGGATGTTCATACCGGCCGCGATGGCGACGACCGGCTCGCGCGATCGCAGACGCTGAGCATTTGCCAGCGCACCGTCGCCGGATAACTGAGGGACATGTGACCTCCTGCTGATCACTGTCCCCCGACTCCATAACGGTGGACCTACAACACGCGTACAGACCGCGTGGGCTTAGTACCGGGGACTCGCCATGAGCGTGCCCGCGACACGGCCGACGAACAATGAACCCCAGCTGGCCACCGCGCTTGCGATCGCCGCCGCCCAAGCCGGTCATCCTGACCTCCAACCTGCCGTTCTCCCGCTGGGGACAGGTATTCGGCGAGCCCACCATCGCCTCGGCGATAATCGACCGGATCGTGCACAACGCCGAAAATCATCGCCCCTCAGTAGGCAATCTGGCCGTGGTGCAGTCTGTGCTGGTCCGTTCGGACGTGGCCGGGATCGTCGACGACTTCGCACCCCGCCGCGTGGATGCGGCCGCGTCAGTGGGCACCTATCTGGCGTTGGCGTGAGAGAACCGGATCATCGACCCGTGGTCCAGTGGAAATCTTGCCGTCCAGCCATGTTGCTTGGGACTAACGGCACCGGTGCGCTGCGGTGATCTTGCCCGACGTCCAGTGTGACAGTGCTGTCGCGGGTCGTGCGGACTGATGGTTCTTCTCTTGAATATCTGCGCCGCTACCCGGCACGGACGTAGCCCTTTCTCTCGACTCGGTCGTCTTGAGGGAGACACAAGGCGAAGCCAATCCATCAATCAGTGTCAGTGGTGTCCGCGGCGGTAGCCGTGTCCGCCGCGGTGCTCATCGCGGTAGCCGTGTCCGCCGCCGTGCTCATCGCGGTAGCCGTGTTCACCGCCGTGCTCATCGCGGTAGCCGTGTCCACCGCCGTGCTCATCGCGGTAGCCGTGTCCAAGGCTGTCGCGCAGCCAGCCGAATAGTCCCTTGCGTCGGTGTCCGCGTTTTCTGCTCATACCACCCCAACGTCGAATGGGGCTCGAGCGTTCCCCCGCAGTCCGTCGCCTCCGGGCTTGGCCATGACCGAGGGCAGACATCGCTGTTCGCCCACTTTCGCCGCATGACAGCCGCACAGCGGATATGTGCCGGCCCCGGTCGCCGGGTTGCCGAGTAACTTACCGCGGCATGGTTGCTTCGCCGGCACCCGAGCAGGCGTCGCGCCTTGCCGACACGTGAGCGTTGACCGGCCGTGGACCAGCACGGCAGCCAACGCTAAGCCCAACACCGTGGCGCGGATGACCAGGGCTACCACGCCGAGACTGGCCAGCAGGTTCTGCCGGATGACGGTGCGGGGTACCCGCATGAGCCCAGCCGAAGCCCCACCGGTCAGAAGGCAGCGGATTCCTCCACGTGGTCGGGGGGCTCGACCTGGATCGTGGGGTGGGTGACGCCATACCGGTCGGCGAGGAGTTGCCGAGCCGAGTCCAGCACCGCGTGCCAGTCGGCACGATCAGTGATTACCAGGTGCGCGGTGGCGGCCTCCATGCCGCTGGTGACCGTCCAGATGTGCAGGTCGTGGACGTCACGGACACCGGGGATCGCGGCCAGCTCCCGGCTGGCGGCGGCGACGTCCACGCCAGGAGGCGCCACCTCCATGATGATCCGCAACGCCTGTCGCATGAGCTGCCACGTCCGTGGCAGGATGAACAGGCCGATCGCCGCCGCGACGATGGCGTCGATGTAGCGAAATCCGGTGACCGCGATGACGACCGCACCGACGATCACGCCGATCGAACCGAGCATATCGGACATGACCTCGAGGTAGGCACCCTTGACGTTCAGGCTCTCCTTGGCCCCCTTGGTGAGCAGGCGGAACGAAATGATGTTGACCACCAGCCCCACCGTGGCGACGACGAACATCGGCCACCCAAGCACCTCCGGCGGGTTCCTGAAGCGCTGTACCGCCTCGTAGAGGACGTAGAACGCGACGCCGAACAACAGCAGACCGTTGATGACAGCGGCCAGCACCTCCAATCGGTACGTGCCGTAGGTGCGCTGCCCAGCGAACGGGCGCTTCGCCAAGTAGATCGCGGTCAGGGCAAGTCCGAGCCCGAGCACATCCGTCCCCATGTGGGCCGCGTCACTGATCAGCGCCAGCGAGCCGGTGACGATCCCGCCGACGACCTCCACGCCGGCGTAGGTGGCGGTCAACGCGAAAGCAATCATCAACGGTTTCTGGTGGCGCTCACCCGCGCTGCCGATCCGTCGCCCGTGGGCGTGCTCGTCACCATCGGAGTGGCCTGGCGTGGACTTCTGTGGGCGCCAGTCCCTGTCACTGGATGAGGTCATCTAAATGTCCTTACCTTCTTGTAAGTTCGAGTCCATTGGCCCCGGGCGTCGAATCACTCAAGTGAGCGGCCCTGGCCCGGCTTCGGTGCATCTGGTCGCGAACTCCTTTACCTCAAGCCGTGATCGGCGGCCGCAATCTGTGGTACAACACCGTTGCCGCCGGCTGGATCGAGGCCCGCAACCGCTCCGCCGACGCCATCACCGAATTCAAAGCCATCAGCAGCGACGAATCGCCCCACTGTGCACCTCGCCGACATCCTCGAACTCTACGCCGCCGCGTTCTTCGCGCTCGCTTCCCAATTACGGGAAGATCCCCAACACCCACGGTGTGCACGCGGGTACAGTCCAGCGGCGTGTGCAGCGGTGCTGGCCGGCCCAGCCGCGGTGTGGGTGGGGGTACGCGATGTGAACCAGCTGATCAGTGGCTGGGCCGGGGTGCACGGAGGGCTACCGGATGCGCCGTATCGACCGATCGGGCTTCTGGGGGCGATGCTGGCCTGGCACGGCGACCTGAGTGTGCGTCCTGAGGCAGCGGACATGGCCGCGAAGCCGACGAGCCGGCCGCTGCGCGGGCTCGGGTCGTATACCAATTCGAGAAGCGCGCGCAGCTCGCCGCGGCGCGCAGTGGGGGTGGTGCACCGGGATGGTAGCCGTCGGTGCCTACCTTTTTGGAGCTCCGCGCACGGTGAGGCCGCGATAGCAGCCGACGAGGCCCGGCGATGAGCCCGAAGGTGGCCGTTTTGATGGTCGCGATGATGTCACTTTGGGCAGGCCGGTGATGGTGGTGAGTTCGCTCAGCCGCTGCGGCCGACGTGTACGGTCGTCGTCAGGCGCTCCCAACTTCGATGGCTTTGACCACGAGCAGGCTCGCCCCGACGACGAGATAGCCACGCAAGGCCAGCATGCCTAGCCGAGTTCCGACCGACCAGGACACCAACTCTAACGAAGCTAATGGCGGCATCCGCCAGGTGGCGCGATCGGCGCTGGCTAAAGCGAGAGCGAACTGTTGTGGCACCGGTTTTTTCGGTCGCCGACGGCCAGACCTCCGTAGCGCATCGAAAACGGTTGCGGCGCATATAGCGAGACCGACGGTGAGGTCGGTGGCGAGTGAGACGATGTCGAGGCTGGGAAACACGGTCGTGGCCATTAGTACGCCCGAGAGCAACAACAGGACACTGACGATAAGCCTTGTTATCACGTTGAGATGCGGCCGGTTCACCCACGGGCCCAAGACTTCCCGGTCGTTGCATAACAGCCCCAAGAAGACAGTCGCGCTGGGCAGCAGCAATCCGGCCAGCGCTTGCACGCCGGTGGTGATCAATCCCAATGGCGCGCCGGGGATAAGCACGATCGCTGCGGCGATCACGACCATCCCGGTGTAGGACAGGTAAACGGCTTGGCGTCACCCAAGCCGCGGTGCAGCGAATGCTTGAGCCCGCACACATCCCCGAAGGCATAGCTGGTGCACAGGGTCACCGCAGCGGCCCCGATGATGGAGGCGTCGAGCAACACGATCGCGAACACCGACCCGAGGGTGGTGTCGATTTGGTCGAGCAGGTGCGCAACCGTGCCGGCGTCGGCGAAGCGCCCGCGGCTGGTGGTGGCCCGCGCGGCCCAGTCGCCGGTCATGATCAACGCCGCCGCACCGATCACTGCGACGAAGGCGCACAGCGTGGTGTCGGCGCGTTCGTAGCCGATGAAGCGCGGCGTGATGCGCTTATCGACAATGTTGGACTGCTGAAAGAACAGCTGCCACGGGGCTACCGTGGTGCCGACAATCGCGATGATCAACAGCACCGCGTCCGAGGTCACTCCGCCACTCATGCCGGGGAGGAACAGGGTTTCCGCGGCGCGCCCAGGGTCCGAGTAAGAAATCAACAGCATCGGAATTTGCAGCAGCGTGGTTCGACGAACACGGGCATTGCGCGTTCCCAGCGCCGGAAGCACTGCCGGTGGCCATGATGGCGATCAGCGTGAGCGCGGCGAACGGACGATCACATATCTTGGGATGCCGATGTAGTCGGCCGCCAGGGTGATGCCGATGAATTCGGTGACTAGTCAAAGAATTCAGCAGGAACAGGTCACCCACGGAGAACCAGCCCCAGCCGCGGCCGAACCTTTCATTGATCAGCCGGGCGTGTCCGACCCCGGTGACCGCACCGAGGCGGACCATCTCCTGGTTGACAATTAGGACCGGGGCTCAATAGCACGAGCACCCACGGCAGGCTGTAGCCGTAGTTCTGTCCGGCCTGCACGTAGGTCGAGACACCTCCGGCGTCGTTGTCGCCGACCATCACGATCAAGCCGGGACTCGATGATCGCCAACATGGTGGCTAGGCGCATTTTCCAGGCTGCGCGGACGGGCGATGTCGCTGAGGTTGATTCGGCCCAGTGCACCTTCGATGTCGCCGAGGTGAGCGCTGTCCAGCACCGGCGCTGTCGGTGGAGGCCATGTTGGAGCCGGCCGTTTGCACCATGAAGCCATGGGCGTTGGCCTGCTCGTAGATCACCTGGAAGTTGCGGCCCAGCTGGGTGATGAATTCCTGGCAGGCCACTGAGCCCGCGCCACCCCAGAAGTCGCCGGCGCGGAGCACATCGCGGATGATGGCCTGATGCTCGGCCTTCAGGGCGGTGGACATGGGCACGGATCAGCGTGCCATGGGCGTCGACATCGCCGAACGGGTAGCCGATCGTCATCGGTGTTTTCCTAACGGGTGAAAAGCGGCTATTTGCTCAGGATCTGCTGAGAGGCCTGCTCTTAAGCCTCGTAGTGGTTGGCGTCGCGGATCAGCCCGTCACGCACACCGTGCAGCATGTCGACGATGTTGAAAAACGCGGTGTTCATCTGGCCCATGGTGTCGTAGGAGGTGGCCTGAGCGGTCCCGCTCCATCCGACCCCGGCAATGTTTTGGCTGGATGCCCACACCTGGCGAGCCTCGTCCTCCACGGTATGGGCGTGCACATCGAAACGGCCCGGCATTGCCCGCATCCCATGCGGATCGGTTCTAAAACGCGTAGTCATTGGAATCTCTCCTTCATCGAAATTGTGGTGCGGTAGTACTGTGCTGGTCAGCACGGTTGGCAGCCTGAATGAATTGGCGGTCTTTCCCCGTTACCCAGCGGCGGGCCAGTGAGGCACCATGAGCGGGCGGATTAAGAACCGGGTATCTGCAGTGGTGGCACCGGTTGTCGCGCGCCCGGCCATAGCCGCCGGTGCGTAGCCGGGCATGCCGGTCCCGACCGCTGGAGGGGGGCTGAGCGGGGTGGCCCCCAAGACCGATGCGAGAGGGCTTGCCGGTGGGGCGGCCGCGGTCCAGCTGGACGGCACCGACAATGACCCAATCGACGGGGCCTGACCCAGGGCGGCAGATGCGCCGCCACCGGAACCCAGGTTCGCCAGACCCACGAGGCCTCCGAGTGGGCCGGCCGTCACAGCCTCTCCCATCGCGTTCCCAGCTGCGTCCCCGGCCGCACCGGCACCTAGCAAGCTCGTGAAGGCACCCACCGTGTTGCTGGGCATGTAGAACCCGGACGAGAAGATGGTGTTCCAGATATTCGCGTTGGGTCCAAATTCATTCCACCAGTCGAACCCAGAGCTCCCGGATCCAGACCCGGTCAGCTGGCCCAGGATTGCGGAAAGCCCTGACGTGGACGATGCAGTCGGCGATCCAAGCTGCTGGAGCGCGCCCGGCACCGCAGACGTCAACTGTGACAACGCTGTCTGCGTGCTAGCGGCACCGACTGTCGTGCCGGTGGCCTGGTTGACCGCAGCGGCCTGCATGGGCAGCGCACCGGGGTCGGTGTTCTGCGTCGGCACGGTGAACGACGGCACCTTGGTGGCTGCTGCCGACTGCGCGGCATAGCCATACATGACGGCGGCGTCTTGTGCCCACATCCCGCTGTAGTGGGCCTCGGTGGCCGCGATCGCCGGGGTGTTCTGCCCGAGCACGTTCGTCGCGACCAGCGACGCCAGCTGCGCACGGTTGGCCGCGATCACCGGCGGGGGCACCGTCATCGCAAACGCAGTCTCGTAGGCCACTGCGGCGGCCGTTGCCTGGTTTGCGGTCTGCTCAGCCTGTGCAGCAGTCGTGTTCATCCACGCTACATATGGCGCAGCGGCAGCGGCCATGGCCGTCGATCCCGGACCGCGCCAGCCTTCGCTGGTCAGATCCGAGATGACCGATCCGTAAGACGCAGCGTGCGAACGCAACTCGGCTGCCAGCCCGTTCCAGGCTGCTGCCGCGCTCAGCATCGACGCCGGTCCTGGGCCGGCGTACATTTTGGCGGAGTTGATCTCCGGCGGTAGCGCGCCGAAATCCATCATCACAGTCATTGCTACCCACTCCTTTAGCCGGTCGCGACGGTGTTGGCCGCCTCGGTGGTCGCGTATGAACCGGCACCGGCACCCAAGATGCGCACGAACAGGTCATGAACCGCGGTGGCCTGGGCGCTGACCGCCTGATAATTCGCGGCGTGGGCGCTGAATTGTGTTGCAGTCAGAGCGGATACCTCGTCGGCGGCAGCAGGAATGACGCGTGTAGTCGGCAGCGCCGCTGCGGTGTTCTGGGCGGCTAGGGCCGAGCCGATACAGTGCAAATTGTTGGCTGCTGCAGCCAGCATTTCTGGCTGTGTGGTCACAAAAGTCATCGGATTTCTCCTTCCGGAAAGCAGACTGAAGCTGCGGCTGTAGTCATGTCGAAGCACGCCAAAAGGACGCGCACTTACCAAACGAAGGCGTGCGTTGGTTTTAACCGAAGCGGCGCAAGCCGATTCAAATGATGGGAAGGATGCCGGGGCCGGATCTGAACGAAACGGTCATCGGACTCGGATAGGGACTATCACCGGGACTTATCTCGCTCTCACCTCCTCACGGCCAGGGCACACGGGGGTGCCGACACGGTGCACAATGGGATGAGGCGACCTGGCTGATTAACCAGCCGCGGCACCCCTCTCGTCAGAGCTTTGGCACTACACGGCGTATCCGGTTGTCCCGGAAGCCACTTGGGCTCAACCCTTAAGCCGGGAAGAGCTGTCCTGACCCTGGGCGTCTTTCGACGTTTAAGGTCAGTGGCCTATGTCCGTGCAGACGCCTCACCTAGCGAGGTGCATGCGGAGTTAATCCTGGCACTCGAAGGCGACGCCAGTCAACTCGGCAGCGAGATCTACAAAATCGGGGGCAGTCCCATCCGCCCGCGAAACACCCTTGGTACCTGAGCTAAGCGCGCCCGCGACACGGTGACCGTCGTGAGGCATGAGGAGTGGGGCTGACAGTTTCCCTATGCGGCCTTTACTGGCCGGTGTGGCCACGATTGCTTCGACAGTGATCAGGGTCAATCGGCCGAGGGCGATCTGGTGTCGGCGAAGGCGGGCTGGTGCGTTCAATCCGCGTGACGATGGCGGTCGGTCGCTGCTTGCTGGCCGTGCCCGGCGGCGATGGTCCAGGACATTTTCTGCAGCAGGCTGAAAACGGACTTATGACCGCGGGCACTTGCGAATTTATTGGTAGCAGTGCGGCCGACCCAAAATCAGGTTGCGTCCCGCGCAGTGGTGTAAGTCGGGCCGGCGATTCGTGGGGCTCTGCGTTTCAACTATGCCGTCAGTGCGGCTGGGACCACAACGTGTTGGTCGGGTTGGTCATTGGCGCGGTTGAGCAGGGCAAGGGTGGTTTCGGAGAGATAGCGTTTGTCGGCGACCTGCCATTCGTCATGGGCTTCGACGAGGACCGAGCCGGCGAGTCGGAGCAGGGCGGCCGGGTTGGGAACACCCCGACGACGTTGGTTCGACGCATGACCTCTTTATTCAACCGCTCCAATGGATTGGTCGACCAAACCTTTTCCAGTGCGGCACAGGGAAATTCGCGAACGCGGTGATGTCGTCGGCCGCCCCGCGCAGCATTGTTTCGACCTTGGGTAGCTGGCGTCCGAGCATGCCGGCGATGGTGTCAAGTTGCTCGCGGACTTGTTCGGCGGCGGGTTGGGCGAAGTTGGTGCGGACCGCCGCGGCGACCATCTCCGCGGAGCCCTTGGGCACCTGTGCCAGCACGTTGCGCAGGAAATGCACACAGCATCTTGGCCACGCCGCCCGAGCAGCACAGCCTCGTCGCGGCGCGCAAACCAGTGGGCATCAGAGATCACCAACTGCACCCCGGACAGGCGCATGACTTCAGCGACCGCAGAAAACGCCGTCCAGAAGGCGCCGTCCTCGCTGTCGCCGACCTCGAAAGTCCAGCTCCTCGCGGCGGCCGTCAGCAGCAACCCCGGTGGCGATCACCACCGCCTGGGACACCACCCGGTGATTGACTCGGGCCTTGCAGTAGGTGGCGTCGAGGAACACATACGGGAACCGCTGATCACTGAGAGGTCGGTCGCGAAACGCGCGACTTCGGTGTCCAGGTCGGCACAGATCCGCGATACCTCGCTTTTGGATATCCCCGCATCAGCTCTCAACGCTTTGACCAGTTCGTCGACCTTACGGGTCGAGGTGCCGTGCAGGTAGGCCTCCATGGCCACCGCGAACAGGCATTGATCGACCGGCGGCGTCGCTCCAACAATGCCGGAAGAACGACCCCGTGCGCAGATTCGGTGGCCGCCTTCGTGAGCGCTGAAACGCCTGGCTCCGGTGGCACGACGTGGCCGTTGTCTGGCCGCTGCATCGGTTCTGGTCCCGTTTGAAGGTATGCTTCTTAAGGTTCTATTAACAGCCGAGGCGATGTGGCAGCGCCGCGCAGCCCGACACTCGTCCTCACGACCTTCCCTCGCAGCTGTCGATTGACCGCAGACAACTAAGAATTTGCGCCTCATGGGACGGGAGCCGTGTGCGCGCCCACTGATGTGAGAACGAAAGGGATATGGCTAGACCCATGACAGAAATGGTTACCGGAAAAGCATTTCCGAATGTGGTCGTGACTGGGATGGCCATGACGACTGCGCTGGCGCCGGACATGGAAACCACGTGGAAGATGTTGCTCGACTCCCAAAGTGGTATTCGCGTCCTGGACGATCCGTTCGTCGAGCAGTTCGACCTGCCGGTTCGCATTGGTGGTCACTTGTTGGAGGAATTCGACAGCCAGTTGACGCGTGCCGAGCTGCGCCGGATGGGTTACCTGCAGCGGATGTCCACGGTTCTGACGCGCCGGGTGTGGGAGAACGCCGGTTCGCCGGAGGTGGACAGCAACCGCCTGATGGTGTCGGTCGGCACCGGATTGGGTTCCGCCGAGGAGATGGTGTTCAGCTACGACGACATGCGGGCTCGCGGAATCGAAGCGGTTTCGCCGTTCGCGGTGCAGAAGTACATGCCGGACGGGGCTGCGGCTGCCGTGGGCCTGGAGCGGCGCGCCAAGGCTGGCGTCAACACCTTCGTCTCGGCGTGTGCGTCCGGTTCAGAGGGCATCGCTCAGGCGTGGCGCAACATCGTCTTCGGTGAGGCTGACATCGCGATCTGCGGTGGGGTCGAAACGAAGATCGAGGCCGTTCCAATTGCCGCGTTCGCCCAGATGCGCATCGTGATGTCGACCAAGAACGACGACCCCGTGGGCGCCTGCCGCCCGTTCGACCGGGACCGGACCGGTTTCGTGTTCGGTGAAGCGGGTGCATTGATGGTCATCGAGACCGAGGAGCACGCCAAGGCGCGCGGGGCCAATATTCTGGCCCGCCTGATGGGCGCCAGCGTCACGTCCGACGGCTATCACATGGTGGCGCCTGACCCCAACGGGGAACGTGCTGGACATGCGATGAGCCGGGCGATTCAGCTTGCTGACCTCACGCCGGGCGACATCGACCACGTCAACGCCCACGCCACCGGCACCTCGATTGGTGACGTCGCCGAGGGTAGGGCCATCAACAACGCGCTGGGCAGCAACAAGCCGGCGGTGTACGCCCCGAAGGCGGCGCTGGGGCACTCGGTGGGCGCGGTCGGGGCCGTGGAATCCATCCTCACCGTGCTTGCGCTGCGCGACCAGGTCGTTCCGCCCACGCTGAACCTGGAGAACCTGGACCCGGAGATCGATCTGGACGTGGTGGCGGGTAAGCCGCGACCGGGCGAGTACAACTACGCGATCAACAACTCGTTCGGATTCGGCGGGCACAACGTGGCGCTGGCTTTCGGCCGGTATTAAACCCCGTCGAATTGCCCCCGAGCGGCCAGATCGGGAGCACAATCGAACTCACCTGATCGGCGGACGATGACTGGGTGAGGTTGCAATGAAGCGTCTGCGACTGCGCGGCTTACTGGCTGCGCTCGGCGTTATTTCAGCGGTCCTTCCGATGAGCGGAATCGCCGCACCGGCTATCAGCCGTGCCGACGACGATTGCGCTCCCGGCTGGGCCTGGAGCGTGGACTTGAACGAGTGTGTCTGGGTGCTCCCGGCCGCGAACGGCCCGGGAGGACCGGGGGGCCCCGGCGGGCCAGGGGGGCCCGGTGGCCCGGGTGGTCCCGGCGGTCCGGGTGGGCCCGACGGCCCCGGGCGACACTAGCCTTCAGCCGGCGGTGACGCGCTTCACAGCTGCGTCACAGCCACAGTGGTTAAACTGGCTAAGTATCCGCACTTTGACATTGGAGAACAGCCGTGCCACGCACAGACAATGACACCTGGGATCTAGCCACCAGCGTGGGTGCGACGGCGACCATGGTGGCTGCCGCGCGCGCCATCGCGAGCAACGCCGACAACGCCGTCATCAACGACCAATTCGCCGAACCGCTGGTGCGCGCCGTCGGCATCGACTTCTTCACTCGGTGGATCACCGGCGACCTGGCGGCCGCCGACGTCGACGACGAAGAATCCGGCTGGAAGCTCGAGCACATGCCCGACGCCATGGCCGCGCGCACCCGATTCTTCGACTCCTTCTTTGAAGACGCGGCGCGGGCAGGGGTGCGCCAGGCCGTCATCTTGGCCTCCGGTCTGGACGCCCGTGCCTACCGGCTGCCATGGCCGGCGGACATGACGGTGTTCGAGGTGGACCAGCCGCAGGTCATCGAGTTCAAAACGACCACGCTGCAGCGTCTTGGCGCCGCCCCCACAGCGGATCTGCGGACCGTCGCCATTGACCTGCGGCAGGACTGGCCGCGAGCCTTGGCGGACGCAGGCTTCGACAAGACCAAACCGACCGCCTGGATCGCCGAAGGTCTGCTCGGATATCTACCGCCGGACGCTCAGGATCGCCTGATGGACAACGTCACCGCGCTGAGCGCTCGGGGCAGCCGGCTGGCGGTTGAAGCCATCCCGGACCGGCCGGAGCAGGACACCGAAAAAGCCAAGGAGATGATGCGCCGGGCCACCGCGAAGTGGCGTGAGCACGGATTCGAGTTGGATTGGGAAGAACTCGGCTTCGAAGGCGAGCGCAGCGATGTTGCGGTTTACCTGGGCAACCTCGGGTGGCGAACCGACGGAACTCAGATGAGCCGCCTGCTGGCCGACAACAATCTTGCCGCGGTCCCGCAAGACAACGACTCCGTCTCGATGGCCGATACCATCTACTACTCCTCGGTACTGGGTGAATGACCGCACCACAGCGCCGCGTCCTCAATGACGCGGTCACCGGGCTGTTCAGTTTCTTGTCGCCGGCCTACGACTGGCCCGTCCTGCAGCAGTGGGTCTACCGGCCGCCGCACGACGAGGTAATCGCCCAGTTGCGCGCCCGCAACGCTCGCAAGATCGCTGACATAGCCTGCGGGACTGGCGTTTTCACGAGTCGCCTGGAGCGGGAACTGGATCCCGACGAGATCTACGGTGTGGACATGTCCGACGGTATGCTCAACCAGGCTCGGGCCAAATCCGCTAGGGTGCAATGGTTGCGGGCCCCTGCTGAGCAGTTGCCTTTCGACGATGCCGCGCTCGAAGCTGTCGTCACGACCTCGGCCTTCCACTTCTTCGACCAACCGGCGGCGTTGCGGGAGTTTCACCGCGTGTTGGCGCCCGGCGGAATGGTCGCCGTGGCCGCGCTCAGTACGCGTCAGGTGCTGCCCGTGGTCAGCAGGTGGAAACCCCAACACAACCCTTCGCCGGCCGAGATGCGGGCGATGTTCGAAGACGCCGGGTTCACCATCAGCGACCAACACCGCATTCCCCGTCCGGTGTGGACGCGAGTCATCGCGGACCTGATCACAGTCGGCGTCAAGAAGTAATACCTGGCTGGAATGCGGCTCAGAAGCCGGCGGCGAAGTGCTTGGCTATCAAGGCATTTGCCAGTGGATACTCCTGCAGTACCTGACACAGGACACCGGCGAGTTCACTGAGCATCATTTCGTCACCGCCGCGGCTGCGAATGAGGTCGGCCACCCATGCGGCGGTTTGCGGAATCAGGCGTTGGTCACCGGTGAGCAGGGTGGCCGAAACCGCATGCAGGATCTGATGCAAGACGTCGTCGGCGATGTCGAGCACGCTGTGCAAGGTGTCGGCCTGCGCGGTGGTGACCGCGGCCACCAGCGACCATCGCTCGCGCAGCATCGCCACCAGTCGGCGGTGATCCTCTCCCAGCGAAGCATGTTCGGCCGCAGCGGCGTCAGGCAACGGTGCGGCCGGCCCGACCACCGGGGGCAGCGCGTCCATCGCCGCAATGGCGCCGTAGGCGTCGTGGGCCCAGGCGGTGGCGCCCAGTGCGCGGGCGCGCACATCGTCGTCGCCGAAAGCCGGGCCGCCGACCAAGATTGGGACGCCGACCGCCGTGCTGGCCTCGATGAATCGACGACAAGTCGCGAGTGAACTCAGCACCGAGCAGCTCACCGCAACGGCATCGGGACCGAAATCCTGCAAGTGCTGGTTGAGCCGCAGGGGGTTGGTCGACGCACCCAAAAACGTTGTGTCCCAGCCTGCTGCGCGCAGTGCGCAGTTGATGATCATGCCCGGCAGCGCGTGCCATTCCCGCTCGGCACACGCAACGACAACGGTGCCGCGACTCACCGGAAGGCTCTCGATGTGTTCGGCGACGATGTTGGTCGCGGTGATCGCCATGGCGGTGGCGGCGTGTTCTTGTGCGACGGTCCATTCGCCGCGCTGCCATCGCCGACCCACCTCGCGCTGAGCGGCGGCGATGACGTCGGTGAGGACCGACACCGGTTCTGCGCCGCCCGTCAACATCTCCTGCATCAATCGGGTGACGGCCGACGTGTCACCTTTGGCCAGCGCCTCGTCGTAGAGCTGAAGCGGTGCAGCAGGGACAGTCACCTGCTGCATGTCACCGCGAGCAACGCCATGTCGTCGTGCGGGCGACCGTCGAGGTGTTCGATCACATCCTGCTCGACCACCTGACAGGTGACGTGGGGACCGGCGCTGGCATAGGCGGGAAGCAGATTCAGCAGTCGTTCGACGCCGTATTGGCCGTCGGGGCCCATGGCCTCGTCGATGCCGTCGGTGAACATCAGCATGGTGTCACCGGGGTCCAGTCGGATTGTCACCGGCTGATACTCGGCCTGGGCCAGCACTCCTACCGCGGCGCCGCGCACCTCGACTTGCTCGACGCGGCCGTCGGCGCGCACCAGTATTGGACCGGAGTGCCCGGCCGAAGCCAAATCCAGCTCCAGCCCGCCGCCGGCGAGCCTCATCCGGGCACAAACGACCGTCACCAATTGAACGATGCCCGGATCGCGCATCACGGTGTTCAACGCGCCCAGTACCGATTCCGGCCGGCGATCGAAATATGCTGCGGTGCGGATACTTTGGCGCATGCGGCCAGTCAGTGACGCGGCTTCGACGCCCTTGCCGCAGACGTCACCCAGGCATAGCGTCCAGTCACCGTCGGTGCCGTGTACGTCGTAGAAATCGCCGCCGATGTCGAGGTGTTCGGCTGCCGGCCGGTACAACGACGCCATGTCGACGCCGTCGATGTGTGGCAGTGACGGCGGCCGCAAGCTGTGCTGGAGCACCTCGGCGATCCTGGCGCGGTCTTCGTAAAGACGCGCGGAGTCCAGCGCGAGCGCGGCGCGTGCGGCGACGCGCTGGATGACGGCGACGGTGTCGTCGTCGAACCGGCGTCCCTCGCTGCGAACCAGGATCAGGGCACCCAGCGTCGTGCCACGGGCGGTGAGTCCGACGCCGAGCACGTCGGCCGGTCGAAGCGTTGCGGCTTCCTCCATCAGCCGCGGGTGCGGAATCAGTGCGCGCAGGCTGCGCTCGGTGTCGACGGACAAAGCGACGTGAACCAGCTCGGTGCGACCGGTCCGCAGCACCCGTCCCAAGCCCTGTGGGTCGATGACGCGGTGGGAAATGACCTCGTGGAAGCCGGTGTCGTCGCCACCGACAAGAAGCAACCCGCCTGTCTTGCTGTCCGGCAATACGACCATCGACCAATCGGCCAGTTGCGGCCGAATCAGCGTCAGCAGCAATAACGCGGTGCGACGGAGATTGAGCGAGCCCGAAAGCCCGTGACTTACCTTCTCCACCAGCTCGTCGCAGTCTTGAGGCGACAGCGCCGCTGGGGGTTCGATCTGGGTTACCTCCTGGTCGGCGGAGGTCTGCTTCAAGCGCACAGCACCACATTTCCCCGCCCGCAGGAGTGTCGGTTCTGTATTGCGGAACGGTTGGTCGGCGGTGGACGGTCCAACGGTCGCGCATCCGACGGAAGGCCTACTGAAGTTGCAACCGGACTTTGAGGGCTGGGACCTCAACCCGATAGCCAATCTACGCATCTTGATTGCGCTACGCCACCGCGCTGGCGCATGTCGCGTGATTGAACCGTTATTGCGTCGTGGGGCCGGTCATAAACGACCAAAGGAAAACGAACGCATCGCCGACCAGATGGCCGCGGCCCCCGGCTTGCAGGCTTTGGCCGACGTGGTCGACAACCTGGTCGACGCCGGGCAACCGCTGGCGACCGAACAGTAGCTATAAAGGTTGTTGACCCCGCCCACAGGGGCGGATCGCACCTCGCTAAATTTTGACGCGACGTCGGCGGAAGGAATGTCATGAACGCGCGTGTCGAGCAGTTGGAGTTCCAAGCTGAGGCACGACAACTGCTGGATTTGATGGTCCACTCGGTCTACTCCAACAAAGACTCGTTCCTGCGGGAGCTAATCTCCAACGCCTCGGATGCCCTGGACAAGGTCCGGCTGGAAGCACTGCGAAACAAAGAACTCGATGTCGACACTTCTGATTTGCACATTCAGATCGAGGTCGACAAGCCGGCGCGGACCCTGACGATCCGTGACAACGGCATCGGCATGACGCGCGACGAAGTCGTCGATCTCATTGGGACCCTGGCCAAGTCGGGAACCGCCGAACTGCGGCAGCAATTACGGGAGGCCAAGGGAGAAGGCGACTCCGAAGAGCTGATCGGGCAATTCGGCATCGGGTTTTATTCCTCGTTCATGGTGGCCGACAAGGTCGAACTGCTCACCCGCAAAGCCGGTGAGAGCGAAGCCACCCGCTGGGAATCCAGCGGTGCAGGCACCTACACCATCGAATCCGTGGAGGACGCCCCTCAGGGCACGTCGGTCACCTTGCACCTCAAGCCCGAAGACGCCGAGGACGAACTGCACGACTACACCTCAGAGTGGAAGATCAAGAGCCTGGTCAAGCAGTACTCCGACTTCATCTCCTGGCCCATCCGGATGGAGGTCGAACGCCGGACCCCGCCGGCCGAAGAGGGTGGTGAAGAAGTCGTCACCCTGGAGACCGAGACCCTCAACTCGATGAAGGCGCTGTGGGCCAGACCCAAAGAAGAGGTCTCCGACGAGGAGTACAAGGAGTTCTACAAGCACATCGCGCATGCCTGGGACGACCCACTCGAGGTCATCGCGATGCGGGCCGAGGGCACGTTCGAGTACCAGGCGTTGCTGTTCATTCCGTCCCACGCCCCGTTCGACTTATTCAACCGGGACGTCAAGGTCGGTGTGCAGCTGTATGTCAAGCGGGTGTTCATCATGGGCGACTGCGACCAGCTCATGCCGGAATACCTGCGCTTCGTCAAAGGCGTCGTCGACGCACAAGACCTGTCCCTCAACGTGTCTCGTGAGATCCTGCAGCAGGATCGCCAGATCAACGCGATCCGTCGCCGGCTGACCAAGAAGGTCTTGTCCACCATCAAAGACATCCAGTCCGAGCGGCCCGATGACTACCGCACCTTCTGGACGCAGTTCGGCCGGGTCCTCAAGGAAGGCTTGCTGTCGGACTTCGACAACCAGGACACCCTGCTGCGCGTCGCCTCCTTCGCGTCCACGCACAGCGAGGAAGAGCCCACCACGCTGGCCGAGTACGTCGAACGGATGAAGGAGGGGCAAACCCAGATCTTCTATGCCACCGGCGAGTCACGTCAGCAACTGCTCAAGTCGCCGCACCTGGAAGCGTTCAAGGCCAAGGGGTATGAGGTGCTGCTGCTGACGGATCCGGTCGACGAGGTCTGGGTTGGTGTAGTCAACGAGTTCGACGGCAAACCGCTGCAGTCGGTGGCCAAAGGCGAGGTCGACCTGGGCGCCGACGAAGACAAGAGCCAAGCCGAGCGCGAAGAGCAGGAGAAGGAGTTCGCCGATCTGCTGGCCTGGCTGAAGGACACGCTGAGCGAGCACGTCAAGGAAGTGCGGTTGTCCAGCCGGCTGACCGAGTCACCGGCCTGCTTGATCACCGACGCCTTCGGCATCACCCCGGCGCTGGCGCGCCTGTACCGGGCTTCCGGGCAAGAGGTTCCGGTTGGTAAGCGGATCTTGGAACTCAACCCGACGCATCCGCTGGTGACCGGTCTGCGCCAGGCGCATCAGGACCGCAGCGACGACCCTTCGGTTGCGGAGACCGCCGAGTTGCTCTATGGCACAGCACTTCTCGCTGAGGGTGGCGCGCTCGAGGATCCGGCGCGGTTCGCGGAGTTACTCGCCGATCGGTTGGCTCGCACGGTCTAGAAAAAGCGACGACCTTGCCGCCACGCCGGACAGCTGGCGCCATCGCGTGGATTGCGGCGGCATCTGGCTTCCTCATTCTGGAGGCCATGTCAGCGCACGCGGTGCCGGCGTACAGCTACGTGCACGACTACATCAGCTCGTTGGGTGTGCCGGCCCGCTCGCCGCGAGCTGGGATGATGAATGCGGCGTTTGCCGTGCAGGGCGTCCTGCTGCTTCTGGGCGCGCTGCTGCTGGCCGGAGCAAGCCGACACACCCGGCTGTTCGTCGGTCTGGTCGCACTCAACACCGTCGGAAATGTCGTCGTGGCGGCGGTGCACAGCGGGTCACCACTGCACGGGTGGGGCGCGCTGCTGGCCATCGCCGGTGGGAACGCGGCGATCCTGGCTGGGGCGCGGTGTGTGCCCCAACTTTTCGAGGCGCGGTGGTATCGCGTCTTATCTCAGTGCGTCGCCGCTCTCGGATTCGTCGGCCTGGTGTTGTTTGTTGTCGGTGCCTCGGGCAGGACCAGCGTGCCGTGGGTCGGAATTTGGGAACGTCTCAGCGTCTACTCGATCCTGCTTTGGCAGGCGCTATCTGCGGTGTTCGCCCTGCTTTCGGCCGGCCGCGGCGATTGAAAGCGGCGAGGACGGGATAAACATGTTAGATGCCGGAATTTCGAGCTATCTCGCCCCGGGGCGAGATTGTTGCGACGCAGAACTTCGAGTGCGCGGAGGAGGCTCACACCTGGTTCATGTCCGTCGCCGACCATGCCGAGCGCGGTTGGCGAATGCAGGTCAGTGACGAGGGTCAGTGGGCGTTCTTCGATGACACCGGCGGCTTCACCGCGCCAGCGAGCCGCCATCTGTGAAGCACCATTGAGGCTCTTTTCAACGACGTAGCTTCTCGCGAACAAGATCGGTGAGGAAGCGGCGCGCACCGACCGGCCGAAAGGCCCGGGCGGCATCGGTCAGTGCGTCCCGAGCGGCAGCGCTGAGTTCGATATCGGCCGCGGCGACGTTGAACTCGAGCTGTTCCACGCTGGACGCGCCGGGGATGGCGACCACGCCCGGCAGATTGATCAGCCAGGCCAGCGCCACCTGAGCGGGCTTGGCGTCGACTTGGGCGGCGACGTCGCGCAACGTCTGCAGCAGCGGCTCGATGCGTCGCAAGTTCTCGGTTCCGAACAGCGGGTTGACCGCACGCACGCCACCTGGACGATTATCGACCCCGTACTTGCCGCCGAGCAGACCTTGGGCTAGCGGGCTGTAGGCGATGACGACGCGGTTCTCGCGCTCGGCGAAGGGAACCAGATCGTCGAGCGCGTCGGGATGCGCGAGGGAGAAATGCACCTGGTTGCTGATCACCGGACGGCCGAGTGCCGCGTCGGCCTTCTGCCACCGCGCCAAGGAGTAGTTCGAAACACCGGCCGCGCCGATGTCGCCGCTGTCCAGCAGGTCTCGCATGCCCGGCATGATCACCGAATCGGGGACCACCGGGTTGGACTGGTGGATCTGATACAGCGGGATGCGGTCCAGCTGCAGTCGCTGCGCACTGGCGCGCTCCCGCTGCTTGATCACGGCGGGAAACGGCGCTACGGGAAAGACCTTGCTCGCCACCGCGACTTCGGCACGCTGGTCGCCAAGCGCTTCGCCCAGGATGCGCTCGCTCTTGCCGAGTCCGTAAACCTCGGCGGTGTCGAACAATGTGACGCCCAAACCGAGGGCACGTTGCACGATGTCACGGGCGGGACCGGAGGCGTAATTGTCGCCGTAGCCCCACTCGCGCGAACCGAACTGCCAAGTGCCCAGCCCGATTCTGCTGACTTTCCCCACTCCGTCGACGTCAAGGTATTTCATATCGCCCACCCTATCGAGAGGTACCGGTGTCAGCTCGTGGGCGGCGGCGCCGGACGATCGGAATGCTCGGCGTGCCAACGAAGTTGTGCAGTGCGGACCTTGCGGTGTGCATAAGCCAGCCACCCGAAGCCGGCAGCTCCCAGCACGACCGCCAAGACGACGGCGACGGTGCCGCCGACCGTGCTCCCAGTCGCGAAAGCGAACAGGCCGATGATGAGCGCGAGTACGCCCGCGCCCACACCCACCAGACCTAGACCGTGCGGCCCGTTTTTCAGCGTTTCCCCGGCGTTCGGACGAGTGGTCCGATAGTGATCAGCATGGTCGTCCATGGACAAATCCAACGTCTCCTCTAACAAATAAGAACTAATGCAAGGCGTTTGGCTTGCTTGGTCAAAACCATATCTCGACGGCACGGGCAACCACTTCGCTGCTCTGTCGCGCTGTCGGCGTCGGCGCTGACACGGCTCGACATCGTCAACCTCTACCCCCTGGTCAGGCTTGCTAAACGCCGTTGGGGCCGGGTCGCGACGTCTTGCGTCTGAACTGGTTGGGTAACCCGAACTAGGCGCGCCAAACTGCTGCGCGCAACCAAGTGCCGGTCGGCGATTCAAACATTTGCTCCGCCCACCGGCACGCGACTTGGCGGGATGTGACATGCTCGCCTGCGGAGGTCGATATGTCTCGAACAGTGGTGATCGGCGCTTCCAGCGGGCTGGGACGCTGCATAGGTGTGGGACTGGCGCAACGCGGGCATCAGGTGGCGTTGCTGGCCCGACGACGTGAGCGGATTGCCGCCGCGGCGGATGAGGCAGGACACGGCGCGATCGCCGTCGAATGTGATGTCACCGACGAGTCCTCGTGCCGGTCGGCCATCGAAAGGGCCGCGGACGCCCTGGGCGGCATCGACAATCTCGTGTACACACCGGCCATCAGTCCGCTGGTCCCCATGGCGGATACCGACGCTGACACGTGGCGTCGGGTGTTCGACACCAATGTCATCGGTGCGGCGCTCGCCACTGCCGCGGCCGTGTCACATCTGACCGCTTCGGGCGGCAAGGTTGTCTACCTGTCGTCGGATGCCGGCACGTTCGGGCCTCCTTGGCCCGGACTGGGCGCGTACGGGGTCAGCAAAGCGGCGCTGGAACGGCTCGTGGAGGCCTGGCGGGCCGAACACCCGGAGATTGGTTTCACCACCCTGATCGTCGGGGAGTGTGCCGGCGGGGAAGGTGACGCGCAAACCGGAATGAACTCCGGGTGGGACGTCGAGTTGGCCATGAAGGCTTACCCGTTATGGGTGTCCCGCGGCTGCATGCCCGGCAAGCTGATGCCCGTCGAGGACCTAATCGAAGTGGTGCACACGATCTTGCGCACCACCGCAGCCACGTCGATGCCGGTGGTCATCGCGCGCGGTGCGCCGGCGACGGCGGGGGCGATTTTCGACGGCGGTTAGCGGTTACTTCCGGGGATGGATGAAGACGCCGTGCGCTGACACCATTGGGCCGTCGGCGTCGCCGATCTCTCCTGCCGCGAACGTCTTGACGCCCTCCACCCGTTCGACCCAGGCCCTGGCGCGCAACGGTCGAGACAGGGGAGTCTTGCGGTGGTAACGCACCGTCAGCGTCCCGGTATAGGCCGGTCGTCCCGGTTGGTGCGCGGTGGCCCCGAGTATGTGGTCGAGGACCATGGCGGACACCCCACCATGGACATGCCCCGACGGTCCTTCGTACGCCGCACCGAGCACGAACTCCGTCCACACCGAACCGTCGTTCTCGCGATTCACGATGAGCGGGGGAGCCGTCGGATTGCGGGCTCCGACAACCACATTGCCCGACGCAATGCCCTGGCCGTCCTCGACCGCGCGTTCACCGAAAGCCCCCGGCATCAGGGCCGTGCTGAGATCGGCTGTCACAGCGTCGATCTGAGCAGTGGCCGCGGCGATCACATCGTGGTCGACCTCGGTGCGGATGGTCGCGTCAATCAGTCGCCGCACCGACATAGCCAGGGACTCGTAGACCGGCGACGAATTAGTCATTGCGGCAAAGGAATCGACCATGCTAGTCACGATAGAGGTAGGTACATCAGTGCTGGCGATCAGGTGATTCGCCGTGCCGAAGGCATTGGGGGTGGCTCTTGCCCGAGATAACGTTCAGCTCTGTATCGCCGATCGTGCCCGTGCGCGACCTCGACATCGCTTTGCGGCGCTACGGTCGACTCGGTTTCGATGTGCGCGCCTACGAAGGCCCGGAGCGCTACGGGTACGTCGACCGAGGGTCGGTACAGCTGCACCTCACCGAATGGGACGAACACGATCCATTGCGGACCGCGGCCAGCGTGTACTTCTACGTCAGTGACGCCGACGCCCTGCATGCGGAGTGGGCAGCGCTGGCCGACCTTGAAGGCCGTCTGATAAGGCCGCAAGACACTCCGTACGGGTTGCGGGAGTTCGCCTACATCGATCCTGACGGCACACTGCACCGCATCGGCTCACCGTTGAATGGTTAGCTGTTGCGCCTGACCTTCAGCGCTGCGGTGATCATCGGAACTTGCAGCGGCAGCCGGGCAATCGCGAAAAGCCGCATATACCAAGGCTTGTCCCACCACAGCCGCACCATGTTGAGGTTGCCGGGAAAGACCCCGAGGAACAGGGCCACCGCCGCGCCTGCACCCAACCGCCGGGTTTGTCTGGGCAGCAGCAGCGCGGCGACCGTCAGCTCGGCGACACCTGACGCGTAGGTGTAGAACCGCGGGCTTCCCGGCAGCTCGGCGGGGATGATGCCGTCGAACGGCTTCGGCGCGACGAAGTGCAGTGTGCCCACGCCCAGCAGTAACGCCGCGATGCGGTATGCGCCGGTTGCGCCCGGGTCCCGCTCGGCCGTTGGTTGGATTGTCATAGGGCCATTGTGTCCTGTGTAGCTTTCAGCGGCTCAGGCGGCGTTAGGATCCTTCGAGGTGCGAGACGTCACGGCTATGAAGTGGCCGCCGCCGACGCCAAGCGGGGTAGCTTTCGCGGCACCCGGTGAGCACGAAACCACAACAGGGGCAGGAGACCTCATGGTCGAGATTCATGTGGAACGGACAATCGCCGCACCGATCGAAGACGTCTTCGACTGGCTCGCCGACCCGAAGAGCTTGACCGCCGCGCCGTTGGCGTTGAAGGCGGGATACCGCAAAGACTCGCCACCTCCGGGCGCTGGTGCGGTGCGCGAGGTGATCGGCGCGGGCATGTGGTTCCGCGAAGACATCACCGCCTACAACCGGCCGCACAGCTACTCCTACCTCATCGTGCGCTCGGTACCCGCTTTCGATCATGACGGCGGCACACTGACGTTCACCTCCATCGGCGAGGGCACGCACGTCGACTGGCTGACCAATTACACGCACCCGGCCTATGCCGGGGGCAAGCTCATGGAGGCGGTAAGCCGCCGCCTGCTGCGCAGCAGCTTCCAATCAATCCTGGATGCGTGCGCAAAAGCGTTGGAGCGCTGAGTTTCACAGGACGGGTCGTCGGTCAGCCCACGGCCGCGCCTGCTCCAATTGTGCCGCCAGGCGAAGCAGCTGACCGTCCGCGCCGAGCCGGCCCACGAACTGGACGCCGATGGGCAACCCGTCCGGTGTCCAGTGCAGCGGAACACTCATGGCCGGACGGCCGGTGAGATTCGCCAACTGTGTGTACGGCACCCACCCAAGGTTCTCGGTGATCAGCTGGTCGACGATCGGGGTATGCCGCAGCAGGCTCGCGGCGCGGGCGGTGAGCAGCGCCTGCTGCGCTAGCCGCAGCACCGGCGAGATGTCGAATGCCCCGATGCGAGGCGGTGGCGTCGCGGTCGTCGGCGTCAGCAGCAGGTCGTGCGACTCGTGAAACTCGGCGAGCCGACGGACGTGCTCGTGACGATGCTCGATGGCCCGGGTCAGTTCTACGGGATTGGTGGCGCGGCCCAACGACGCCATCAGCCGGGTGTCGAGCTCGAATCCTGAGTCGTCGCTCCCGCTGGCGGCTTTGGCCTCGTCGACCGAGAACGCGCAGTACACGAACCAGCTGGTGAGGAAGTCCTTTGCCAGCGCTGTGTCGTCGTGCGGGGCTCGGGCAAGCTCCACGACGTCGTGTCCGAGTTCGGTGAGCACCGTGGCCGCCGCCGTCACCGCCGCAAGGGCTTCGGGATGCGGCGTGGGATTGATCGAACTGTCGGTGCACACACCGATGCGCAGCCGTCCCGGATCTCGCCCGACCTCGTCGGCGTACGACCCTGGCGGGTTGGCGGGCAGGTATGGCGAAACGGGCGTCGGACCGGTGAGCACGTCGAGCATGGCCGCGCTGTCGCGCACCGAACGTGAGATGACACCGTCGGTGGCCGTGCCGCCGAGTGGTTCACCGTGCACCGGGCCGGACGGGATCAATCCGCGTGATGCCTTCAGGCCGAACAGCCCGCAGGCCGACGCGGGAATCCTGATCGAGCCGCCACCGTCGCTGGCCCCTGCACAGGGCACTATGCCGGCCGCCACCGCAGCGGCCGCGCCTCCGGACGAGCCGCCGGGAGTGTGTTCGGTGTTCCACGGGTTGCGCGCGGGCCCGAACAACACGGGTTCGGTGACGCCTTTCGCGCCGAACTCTGGTGTGTTGGTCTTACCGAAGATGACCAGGCCCGCGTCCAACCAGCGTTGCACCACGGTGGCGGTTTCGGCGGCCGGCACCTTCGCCAGCGACCGGGAGCCGCTGCTGGTCGGGTAGCCGGCGAGGTCCTGGTGCAGGTCCTTGATGAGGAACGGCACACCGGAGAACGGCGCGTCAGGACCTTCGACGGCCGGTGCCGGGTCGATGTCAGCGACGATGGCGTTGATCTTCGGATTGACCTCGGCCGCCCGCTGTTTGGCTGCCTGCAGCACCTCGTCCGGTTTGACCTCCCCGGATCGAATCAGCTCGGCCAGTCCGGTCGCGTCGTAGGTCTGGTATCCGTCCATGGCCCGAACCTTATGCTGAGGGCCTTGCTGCCGAGAGAGGAACCGCCCTGTGAGCGTCGATCGTGCCCGCGGACGCACCTTCGTCGTGACGGGCGCGGCTTCGGGCATCGGCCTGGCGACTGCACAGCGACTGCTCGACGAAGGCGGCACCGTCGTCGGCGCCGACCTCGTCTCTCCGCCGGACTTGGGTCCCAACTTCCACTTCGTCACGGCCGACATATCCGACCAGACCGCCGTCGCCGCTTTGCTGGCCGCCGTCCCGGATCGGCTGGACGGCGTGGTTCACGCCGCCGGTGTGGCCGGCGGGGGTCCCGTGCACCTGCTTGACCGCGCCGAGTGGGAGCGCGTGATCGGCGTCAACCTCACCGGCACATTCCTGGTGGCCAAGGCCGCCCTGGCCAGGATGATCGAACAACCCCGCGTCGACGGCGAGCGCGGATCGATCGTGACGCTGGCCAGTGTGGAAGGCCTTGAAGGCACAGCCGGGGGCAGCACGTACAACGCGGCCAAGGGCGGCGTCGTGCTGCTCACCAAGAACATCGCGCTCGACTACGGGCCCAGCGGCATAAGGGCGAACGCCATTTGCCCGGGATTCATCTCAACACCCATGCTGGACAACGTTTTTCAGTTGCCGGGTATGGACGGCCCACTGGAGTCGATCACCAAGGAGCACGCCCTGCAACGGCTGGGACGACCCGAGGAGGTGGCCACCGTCGCCGCCTTCCTGGTGTCACTCGAGGCGTCGTTCGTCACCGGTCAAGCCATCGCCGTCGACGGCGGGTACACCGCTGGCCGCGATCACGGCGTGGTCAAGATGTTCGGCTTACCCGAATGATCAGTGATTCTTGCCGCCTTTGGGTTTTTTCCCGCCGTGGCCGTTGGGTGGAGGTGCCGGTGGCCCAGCGGGGGTAGTCACGTCCGGAGCGGACGTTTCCGTCGTCGCCGGCGGCGGAGGCGGGGGTGGCGAGGACGGGGTGGTCGTCGTGACCGGAGCCGGCGGCGGGCCGGAGAACGGCGGGTTGATCAGCAGCACGGTGACCGCCAGCAGCAATGTGCTGAGGATCGCCGCTGCCCACAGTTTGCGCCTGGGGTGCGGTGCTTCCAGTTGCGCTTCGGCGGGGGTGTACGTGAGCAGCGCGGGCGGCGGCAACTCCATGACGCGGGTGGCTGGGCGGACGGGAACGGGCGCGGGCCTGTCGTCGCTCAACGCCGCCCGCATCTCGCCGGCCTGCGTGAACTTCTGCGCTGGGTCACTCGTCATGGCCCGGTGAATCACAGCTGCGAGCGGAGGCGGAGTATCGGGGCGCATAGCATGCAGTGGCGGCGGCGCGCCGTGCAGTATCGCCTGTGCCAGCGGACCGAAATCTTGCTGCGGGAACGGCCGCCTTCCGCTCAGCGCTTCGTAGCCGACCACACCCACGGCATACAGGTCGTCCGCCGGGGTGGCCGGTTTACCCGAAAGCCGGTCGGGGCTTAGGTAGGCCATGGTCCCGACGACTTCGCCGGTCATGGTGTGCGGGGTACCGGTTGTCTTGGCGATGCCGAAATCGGCCAGCTTGGTTTCGCCCGCGGCGGTGAACAGGATATTTCCTGGCTTGACGTCGCGGTGCAGCACGCCTGCTTCGTGGGCCGTAGCCAGTGCGGCCAATACGTCGTCGAGGACGGCTCGCACGAACGCCGGTGGTAGCGGTCCGCGAGCGATGTGGTCTGCCAGCGAAATCCCGGGCAGGCGCTCCATGACGATGAAGGGGAACCCGTCATGTTCGCCGACGTCGTGCACGACAACGATGTGCGGACTGATCAGCGCCGCTGATGCGCGCGCCTCGATCTCAAACCGGAGGCGGTCGTCCGGTCGACCTCCTGCGATGGGATGCAACAGCTTGATCGCCACCGGGCGGCCGAGCTTCAGATCCCACCCGTCGCGAACCTCAGCCATACCGCCGCGACCGATGACATCCCGCAGCTCGTAGCGGCCGCCCAGGGTTCCACTGGGCGCCAATAGGGCGTCGCCGGACGCGCGGCGGTACTTCGGCCTTCGGTATTCCGTATCCATCCTGCCTGCTGACGTCGCCGGTTTGGTTAACGGGATAGCCGACCTTATCCAGGCCGAAACGTGGGCATATGGGCGTACGGTCTATCAGTGACTTCGACTAAGGGTGCTCAGGTTATCGCGATGGCCCAAGGAATGCGGGAGCTGGTCGCAGAGCAGGCCGCCGAATCCGAACGCAACCGCACGCTGACCGACGCCATCGTCGACGAGATGTGGGCCAGCGGGTTGATGACCGCGCTCAGCCCCGCCGCGGCCGGTGGGATCGAACCGTCGTTCGCCGAGATGATCGAGACCTGGATCGAAATGGCATGGCAGGACGGCTCGTTCGGCTGGATCGGGATCGCTAATTTGCCTTCGAGATTCGCGGCCGCCACCTACCTGCCCGACGACGGATTCGCCGAAGTCTTCACCGCCCACGACAACCACGTCACCATGGGCGGCCAATTCTTCCCCAACGGTCAGGGACTCACCACCGACGGCGGCTACCTGTTGAGCGGATCGTGGAGCTTCGGCTCAGGTACCGGCCATTCGCAGTACGTCGCCGCGGGGTTCTTCCCGCTGGACAACGGCGAGATGCGCTGGATCAGCGAAGGGGTGCCCGACATGCAGGTCGCGGTGGTGCCCCGCACCGACATCCAGTTCAACGACGGTTGGCATGTGCAGGGGCTCAAGGGAACCGGCTCCTATGACTACAGCGCACAGGAAGTGTTCGTGCCCGTCAGCCGCACCTTCCCGCTGTTCGCCCGTCAGCCGCATCGGGGTGAGTCCCCGGCATCGAGGATGGGGCTGATGCCTGTGACCGCCGCCGGGCATGCGTCCTGGGCGCTGGGAGTGGCCAAGAGCATGCTCGACGATGTGACCGAACTGGCCGCCACCAAGTACCGCATGAGCGACATGGCGTCCTTGGCCAGCCGTCCGACGTTCCAGAAGGGGCTTGCTCACCACGTCGCGGCATGGCGTGCGGCCCGGTTGCTGGTGCTCGATGCATTCACCGCAGCGGAAGCCGCCGTCGGCGCAGGCTCCGACCTGACACCGGCGCTGCGTGCCGACATGCGCGCGGCCGCCGTCTATGCCACCGACACCGCCCGAAGCTGTGCCGAGTGGGCACATCTGGTCGCCGGCACCAGCGCCGTTCGTGAGGGCAGTCGCCTCGAACGGGCGTTCCGCGACATCTACACCGGAACCCAGCACGCTTTCATCAGCGAGAAGGTTGCCATCGACTGCGCGCAGATCTGGCTCGGCATCATCGAGGACCAGTTCGGGCTGTGAGGTAAGTTCGCTAATCGTGCAGACCTCAGGTGTCACAGCGAGTTGGGGATATGCCGGTGTGCCCGCCTCACAGCGACAAGTCCAGAACTTTTCCACCGACGCCCCGGATTGTCGCTGCGAGGTGGGCAAGAACGCACACCAGAATCCTGGATCCCTGAAGTGACAGACGAGACGGCCGCCATGAATGACCACGCACTGGCCGCACACCTGGCTACTGAAGCGGGCCGGCTGCTGCTCAGGGTGCGCCAGGAATTCGCCGACGCCGATGCCGGGGAACGAAAAGCGGCCGGCGACAAGAGGTCTCATGACTTCCTGATGAAGGCGCTGACCAAGCACCGTCCAGCAGATGCCGTGCTCTCCGAGGAGGGCGCCGACGACCCGGTCCGGTTGCGCTCGGAGCGGGTGTGGATCGTCGATCCGCTCGACGGCACCAGGGAATTCTCCGAGCTCGACCGTGCGGACTGGGCGGTGCACGTCGCGCTCTGGCAGTCCGGCGATTTGGTCGCCGGCGCTGTCGCGCTGCCCGCACAAGACATCACCTTTGCCACACCGGAGGTCGTGCCGCCTCCGGTCACCCTGGATAAGCCACGCATCGTGGTGTCGCGCACGCGTCCACCGGCCATTGCGCTGGCAGTGCAGGCCGCTTTGAACGGCACCCTGGTCGAAATGGGTTCTGCCGGAGCTAAAGTCGCCTCGATCATCCAAGGCCTTTCGGATGTGTACGTGCACGCCGGTGGCCAGTACGAATGGGACTCCGCCGCACCGGTGGCCGTCGCACGAGCAGCCGGTTTGCACACCTCGCGTATCGACGGATCGGCGTTGAGTTACAACCAGCGAGATCCGAAGTTGCCCGACGTCGTGGTATGCCGTCCCGAGTTTGCCGACGCCGTGCTCGCCGTTACCCGCTGATCTCTCGCAGCGCCTCACCCATCCGTGACACGGCTTCGCGCAGAATCCCTTGCGAGGTCGCGAAATTGAGCCGGGCGTGCCCCGCTCCGCCTGTTCCGAAGACGTGGCCGGAACTGAGGGCAACTCGGGCGTGGTTGAGAAACCAGCGGGCCGGCCCGGATAGATCGGATACCACCGCAAGATCTTGGGTGTCGCGGTCTTCGAAGCCCAGATCTCGGCAGTCCAGCCAGGCGAGATAGGTCCCTTGGGGCCGCAGTAGCCGGACCTGGGGTAGCTGCTCGGCCACCAGATCGGTAAGGAGCGCGCGGTTCGCGTCCAGGCCACCCAGCAGCGCATCGAGCCAGTCGCCGCCGGTCTTGAATGCTGCGGTATGCGCGATGATGCCGATGTGGCTCGGTCCGTGCCCGACTTCCTCGGGCATCCGGTGTAGTTCGATCGCCGCTTCGGAACCGGCAATCGCTATGGCCGCCTTCAGGCCGGCGAGATTCCAGGCTTTGGAGGCGGACATCAGCGCGAACGCGTTCTCCGCGCCCGGAACGGTCAGAAACGGGGTGAACGTCGCTCCGGCTAGCACCAGCGGAGCGTGGATTTCGTCGGACACCACGCGGACATCGAAGCGCCGGGCGAGTTCGGCGACCTCACGCAGTTCGTCCGCGGTGTGCACCGCCCCGGTGGGGTTATGCGGATTGCACAACAAGTACGCGACCCTGCCGCCCGAGTTTCGGCTCCGGTCGAACGCTTCCTCGAGCGTTTCCAAGTCGATTCGGCCGTCGCGGCCCAGCGGGGCTTCGATCACCCGACGGCCGTCATGCGAGACGAAAGCGTAAAACGGTGCGTAGACAGGAGAATTGACGACGACGGTATCGCCGCGATCGGTGACCAAACGCAACGTCTCCACGATGCCGAGCATGACATCGGGAACAACACGGGTTCGGCTGACCGCCACGTCGTGCCATTGCCAACGCTGTGCGGCGAATTCAGCAACCGCTTTCGCATAACCCTTCCCGTGCGGGTATCCGGTGTCCCCGTTGTCGATCGCCTGGTGAATCGCCTCGGCCACCGTCGGTGCGAGCTGGACGTCCATCTCTGCGACCCACAACGGCAGCACGTCGGCGGCGTGCGCGCGCCACTTCATGCTGGTGCGGTTGCGCAGTTGCGCGACCGTCAGCTGCTCAAGGGGGTTGGGCGTCACCCTGCGAGGTTAGCCCAGGAGGAAAGCGCAAGTCCTTCGGCCGCCGCGGCTGATGCGTACCCAATATTTGATCCGAAAGCTAGTTGTCGACGAATTCTGGGTTAGAGTGCTAATCGGAAACTAAGGGGAGGCGATGCGAACTGTCGTGTGGTCGACCGGAGGAGTCGGGAGCATCGCCATCGAGGCCATCCGGCATCGCCCGGATCTGGAACTTGTTGGCGTGTGGGTACATTCACCCGACAAGGTCGGCAAAGACGCGGGCGAGCTCGCGGGCGGGGACCCGGTCGGGTTGGCGGCGACCGATGACGCCGAAGCGCTCATCGCGTTGGCACCCGACTGCGTCGTGTACGCCGCCAGCGGTCCCGAACGTGACGCGGCCGCGATCCCCGACTACCTACGGCTGCTCAACGCAGGCATCAACGTCGTGTCGACCTCGTCGACCAGTCTTACTCATCCGCCGTCGTATTTCGCGACCGACTGGCGTGCTCAACTCGACGCGGCAGCCCGAGCGGGCGGGGCCTCGTTCTACGCGTCGGGCATCTTTCCGGGGTTCGCCTCCGACCAACTCGCGCTGTTGATGACCACGCAGTCGAAGAACATCGACCGGATCACGGTCAGCGAAGTCGCGCTCAACGACCACTATCCGGTTGCCGATGTGATGACCGATGGCATGGGATTCGGGCGGACGCTGGATTTCGAGCCCATGCTGAAGACTCCGGGATTCATCGAAATGGCCTGGAAAGCGCCGATTTCGCTGATCGCTGAAGGTCTCGGGGTGCAAGTAGAGCAAGTGCACGGCTCGCTTGATCGTGAGCTGACCGATCGCGACATCGAGGTTGCGTTCGGCACCATCCAAGCCGGTACGTGCGGTGCGGTGCGCACCCGCGCCGTCGGCGTGGTCAACGGTCGCGAGGCAATCGTCGTCGAGCACATCATTCGGATGGCCCGCGACGTGGCGCCCGAGTGGCCTTCCTCGGCGTGCGACGCCACCTACCGGGTCGACATCGAAGGGGATCCCGACATCCACTGCGTGCTGACGCTCGGCGAGGCCGAAGGGCACGAGGCGGGTCGCGGCGCAATGACCGCCACGGCGATGCGGGTGGTCAACGCGATTCCCTACGTCGTCGCAGCCGCGCCCGGCCTGCTCAGTTCGTTGGACATACCCACTACGTTGCCGCGACACGCGTTCGAGTAAGCAAGCCGCTTAAGCCAATTGGACCCTGCCGGTGATGAGGTCCATGATCGGCTTGCCGGGCGCGAACGACCCGGTGATCGACGCCATCGCGTGTCCCTGGTCGACATTGAGCGTGATCCCGTTGATCGACGCCGAGGCGGCGCTGTTGAGCATGATCATCGCCTTGCCGATGTCCTCGGGCGTCAACGTTGAGCTGCCGGTGTCGTCGCGATAGTCCTGAGCGAAGGTCAGCCAGAGGTCAGCGTTGGCGCGGGCCAGGGGAGTGTCGGTGGGGCCGGGGCAGACGGCGTTGATCCGTACACCCTTCTTCTGGAAGTGGTAGCCCTGCCAGGCGACGTAACCGTTGATCGCCTTCTTGCTGAAGCCGTAGTGAATGATTCCTTGCGGCTCGCGTTCTTGGCACCAGTCATGCGCGGACTTGTAGTCGGGCGTGGCGAGGAAGTCTTGCACCAGTTCCAGGTCATTCTCCCAGCCCATACCGGCCACCGATGAAATGAAGCAGATCGCGGCGCCGCGCGGCAGCAAGTCTTTGGCGAACAACCGCTTGATCAAGTGGCGATGCCCGATGAAGTTGACGCGCATCAGCTTCGGCCCGTCGGCGACGCCGGCCGCGGAAAACAACGAGTGCACTGGTCCATCGAGTTCGTCGACTGCCCGGTCGATCGAATCCTGATCACTCAAGTCCAGCGAGATCACCCGGTCGACGTCGTAGTCGACCGACGCGAAGTCCATGACGGTGACGTGCGCACCCAGGTCTTTGGCGATTTGTGCCGCGGCGGCACCCATGCCGGTCGCGCCACCGACGACCAGTACTCGTTTTCCGTCGTACCCCAAAAGTTCTGACGCCGTCGTCATGGTTCCCCTTTTTCCCTGGTGAATGCGCAACCGACGTTACAATATCGGGGCCGGATGTTAGTTTCAATGGCGGTCGAGCCGGAGTGCTGAGACAGCGGCGGGTGTCACTTCTGTCCCGTTGGTTCCGGTCCAGAAGCGGTGGTCTTTTTGCCCACCTCATAGCGACAACGGTGGACGGGCCGCCGCGTTCCTCTGGTTCGAGTGTGCGGGTAGGGCTCTCAAGGTGCGAAGAGGGCGCGGTTTCGGCCGCACGTGCGCCCTGACGACACAACCAAAATCGCGGTTACCCCGTCGAATCCGTCTTGACCGAAGGTCTGCCCTAACGCTGCCGCACCGGTTGCTGTTGACTGACCTGAATCCACTCCGCATGATTGAACAAACGTTAGGTTCAAGGGGTCTTGGATGACGGAGTCGGCGGCCACGGAGGAACTGGCGCAGAGCGTCAAGGAGGCCCAGGCGAAGTTTGACGCGGGCATGGGTGCCGTTGGTGATGCGTCGCCGTATCCGATGCTGGCGGAGTTGCGCGCGCAGGCGCCGGTGCATGCCGGATGGCCGGAGATGTCAATAATGGAGAATCCGGCTGACGGACAACAGATTTTCTCCGCATACACCTTCGACGCAGTCAAAGCCGTGTTGACCGACAACACAACGTTCAGCACCCGATGCTACGAGGCCATCGTGCGCCCGCTGCAGGGCCCGACGATCCTGGAGATGCAAGAACCCGAGCATCAGGTCTACCGCAAATTGCACGAATTCGCCTTTGCACGCCCCTCGATGCGGCGTTGGGAGAGTGAGTTGGTCCGCCCCCTGGTGGAACGGACCGTCGATCGGTTGCGCGACCGCCGGCGCGCGGACCTCGTCGAAACGGTGTTCATGCGAATCCCGATCCGGGTGATCGCCGCACTCATCGGCTTACCGGAGTCCGACATCGGCGAGTTTCACCGCCTGGCCATCGATCTGTTGGGATTCCACTCCGACATGGACAACGCGATGCGAGCTTCGGCGCAGTTGCGCGAGTATTTCGCCGGAATAGTGGCGCAGCGGCGACGCGCGCCCCGCGACGACATGGTGAGCGCGCTCATCGCAGCGGAGATAGACGGCGTGCGAATGTCTGACGAGCAGATCTACGGATTCATGCGCAACCTGCTCCCCGCGGGGGCGGAGACTACCTCGCGGTCGACCGCGAGCCTGGCGTTGGGGCTGCTGACACACCCGGACCAATTCGCGGCGGTGCAGGGCGATCGCGGGCTACTCGCCCAAGCCATCGAAGAAGGGATCCGCTGGGAGACGCCGCTGCTGAACTTCATGCGCGAGACCACCTGCGACGTCGAGTTTTTCGGCATGGACATCCCCGCCGGGTCCACTGTCACCGTCAACCTGGGTAGTGCCAACCACGATGAAGCCAGATGGGCCGAGCCCGAGCGGTTCGACATCTTCCGGGAACGCAAGCCACACATTGGATTCGGTCATGGGGCGCACGTCTGTCTCGGCATGCATCTCGCGCGGCTGGAAAGCACCATCATCTTCCACACCCTGATGGATCGGTTACCCCGACTGCGTCTGGATCCGGACGCGCCGGCACCCTATGTCGCCGGCATGTACTTCCGGTCACCGCAACACTTGCCCGTCGTCTGGGACTGAGCGTCCGACACGGCCGGTGCCGGACCCCGGCGGCTTGACCAGGTCAGGTGTTGTTCAGCTGATCCACCAAGACCGCGCCGTCGGTTCGGTCGCCAAGGGTCTGCAGCGCGATGTCCTCACCTGCGGCGGTGAGGCGCACGATCTCGGCCAATGTGGCGGGCGCATCGCATTGCAGGTAATGGTCGGCGTTCGGCACCACCCAGTACCGGCTGCGGGCTGGCATATCGCGCAGGTAGGCCTGCCACACGTGGTTGGCCACCCGCAGCGGTGCCACGGTATCGTGCAGGCCCCACACCAGTGTGGTGTTCACCGGAACCCGGGAAAGCGTTTCCAGCCAACGGGTTTCGTCGGCGGCGCGTTCGTGCAGATACTGAATCGTGTCGGGCAAGACACGAATACCGTCGTTGTATGCGAAGGTCTTGGCCAGCGCGGCGATCTCCGGGTCGTCGAGGGTCCGGCGCGGCAGGAACGTGCTGGCCCCCAGGCCGGCCGCCAACAGTTCCGGAGTGGTCGCGGCGGCCGTGGCCCGTCCCGTCGTGCTGTCGAGGAGCGCAGTCTGGAAGGCGGTGAGGTTGGACAGCGGAAGATAGACATTGGCGTTGGTCACGATGACGTCGACGGGCAGGGCTTCGGGCCGGTCGGCGCTCAACATGCCCAGCGCGATCATGCCGACACTGCTGCCGCGGTCGTGAGTCACCATGCGATAGTCCGTCAGCTTCCACTCCTCAGTGATGGCGTGAACCAGCAGCCGCGCATCGTCATAGAGCGAATAGACATAGGGCTCCGGCGGCTTGTCGGATAGGCCGTAGCCAGGAAAATCGAGGGTGAAGATATCGAATTCCGTTGCCAATTCACGGGTCAAGCCAAAGTAGTCGATGCCGGAGGTGGGGAAGCCGTGCACACATACCAGCGCCGGTTTCCCGGCTGTACCGCAGCGGCGAGTGAAAATTGTGACTTTCTGCCCTTTGTTGGCGGCTGTCGACGAGGACCAACGAAGTTCGGCCCCGCCACTTTGCCACTGCCCAAAAATATCCACGATGCGAGCGTGGCAGAGGGCGGGCTCCCAGGGAACCCCGAGGTTGGATGACTCGCCGAGTCGGGTGACACTCTACGATTGTGGTACGCGATTCCGGTGAGGTGACACCCCGACAATGACCGCTGCGCCGCACCGCCGCCAGCGCACGCTGGTGTTATCGGCGTTTCCGGCCGAAACCGATGCGCTGCTCGCCCGCACCACCCTGGACCCGGATCCGGTTGTGATTCATGACCGTAAGCACTTCTATCTGGGTTCCGTTGCGGGCAAGGACGTGATCGTGGCGATGACCGGCATTGGTCTGGTGAACGCCGTCCGAACCACTGAAACTGCGCTCAGACGCTTTCCACGTTCATCCAGTACCCCGATTGACGCAGTCCTGTTTTCCGGAGTAGCCGGTGGTGCGGGTCGCACCAGCGTTGGCGACGTCGCCATACCCGCGCGCTGGACTCTGGATAACGGCGCATCGTTTATCTGCGCGGACCCTGCGATGCTCGCCGCGGCTCAAACGCTGGTCGTTGACTTGGCCAGCGTCGGAAATCGCCAGCCGCGGTTGTTTGTAGGCGGCGACGGGTACAGCAACGACCACAACAACGGCCAAGAGTTCCCTTGTATCCCTCGCGGTGGCAGTGTTTTTGGCTGTCAACCCGCCAGGGCGCCGGATCGGTCGTTGTTCTACTCCGGCAATTTCTTCCGGGCGGTCGGGCCGTGGTTGCACAAGGGCCTGTTGAGCAACCTCGGCATCGTGACCGCACAGAACCCGGCGTTCGATGCCGTCGACCAGGAGACGGCAGCCGCGCACGCGGTCGCTCTTGCACATGGCGTGCCGTTTCTGGGCATCCGCGGCATGTCCGACGGGCCAGGAGACCCGCTGCACCTGCCCGGCTTTCCGTTCCAGTTCTTCTTCTACAAGAAGCTCGCGGCCGACAACGCGGCTCGGGTCACCGAGGCGTTCCTGAAGAGCTGGGTCGGCGCCTGAGTCTCATTCGGGACCGCGACTCACCGGTCGACCCGGATCCGAGATCCACTCCGACCAGGACCCCGGAAACAGCGCCGCCTGGTGTCCTGCCGCGGCCAGCGCTGCGACCACCACAGATGCGGTCACACCGGAGCCGCAATACGCACCCACCGAGCCGTCGATGCCGCGCTCGGCCAGCAGTCGGGCAACCGCATCGCCGTCCAGGAAGGTGCCGTTCGCTGCCAGGACTGCGCCGGACGGCAGGTTCTTCGCGCCGGGTATGTGCCCGGCGACCGGGTCGACGGGCTCGACCTCACCGCGGAAGCGTTCGGGGGCACGCGCATCGAGCAAAGCCACGCTGCCGGCGTTCACTTGCTCCGCCGTCACAGTCGGCCGGTTCCCCGCATACAGATCACGTTGTGTCACAGTGAAATCACCCGGTTGCGGCTCGATCGGCCCACGCTCCAGAACACCACCGGCTGAGCGCCACGCGGCCAGTCCGCCATCGAGAATGCGTACGCTGTCCAATCCCGCCGCGGTCAACACCCACCAGGCCCGTCCCGACCCGGCCCGGTTCCAGTCGTCATACACCACAACGAGATCACCTTGATTGATACCCCAACGGCGGCCGGCTTCCTCAAGGTCAGTGCCCGACGGCAGGGGGTGGCGGCCGCGACCTTCGACGCTGTGATCACTCAATTCTTCTTCGAGTGAGACATACACCGCGCCCGGAATGTGGCCATCAAGGTAAGCCGGGCGCCCATCGGGTTCGTCGAGCCGCCAGCGCACATCCAGGATGGACAGCGGGTCACCGGCGTCGATCCGCCTGATCAACTCAGCCGCGGTGATCAGCACCTGCGCGCGGGGATTCACCTGTCATGCCACCTTTCGTCACGACGCCGGGGACTCAATGACAGCAACGACCGCACCCGCGCGATCGTTCACGGACAGGTCACGCGAACCTCGAAATGCAGGTCCCGCATGCCTGTCACGTTGGGCTCAGAGCCTTTGCCGGATCCGGTGACCGTGTAACTCTTCCCGCTCTTCGTCGCCTGCACCTTGCTGGACGATTCGAGCGGCTGATAGGGGATCCGGTAGACATCCGCATCTACGGTGACCGTCACCGAAAAGCCGTTCAGCCCGAGCGGTGTGGTGTCCGAGAGCGACAGCAATTCCTCGGCTGCTCCATCGCTCGCCGTGATGTGCGTGGTCCGGCTCCCCGACTGGGGCGGTGTCGCATTGGGATTGGCCGACTCCGTCTCGCACTCGATTCCGCTGGTAATGGTGTGCTTGTGCCCCTCGATCGTGATGTCGGCAGCGGCGGGCTTCGACACGGCATGCCCCGAGCAGGCAGACAGCCCCAGCACCAGCGCGGCAGCCAAAAGCGCGGTCGTCACATGGTTCGTCATGGGAATCGTCACGACCATGCTTCCCAACTAATCATGCTTCGCAGAGGCCCGCAAAACAGCGGACGCACCGCCTGCGATCGCCACCGTCGTTCAAGGAGCGGGGCCAGGGCTTCTGTGGTGCCCAACGGGTCGGCGTCCAGATAGACGACGGTGATGTAGTGCAGGTCGGTGCGCCACCCGCGCGGTGCGGGTTGCCACGCGGTGCTGGTACCGAACATCCACGCGCCGGCCGTGCCGGAGGTCGCCAAAAGGGCCGGATAATGTTCGGCGCGCAGCCATTCCAGCCACTGGTCGGGCCGACCGTCGCTGGGCTCTTCGACGATCAGCAGGATGCCGCGATGAGGACGAAACGGCACCACCTCGGCGGAGATGAGCGCCCTGGGCGCAGCGTGCCACTGCAGTAGCCGCAGACCGCAAACTTGCAGTAATGGTCGTGCAACAGGAAAGCGGCCGTTTTCCCATAGCTCACGGCCCAACGTCACGAAGTCGTCGAACGTCTGCTGGACGGGGTCGCGAACGAGGTAGTGCACGGCATTGCCGATGTCGGCGAGTGGCCCGTCTCCCGCCAATCGATGATCGGGGTAGTCACCGTCTGCGATCCATCGCAACCCATGCACGATCCCGGGTAGTTGGTACTGCTCGGGCATGTGGTCAAGCAGGTGCCAGCGCAGGTAACTGCCGTCGTCGCCGAGTGGTGTTGGTGCGGTGAAACTGAATATGCCTGCCTTGACGGGAATCATAGGCGGATCGAACGGGAGGGCTTTGCGATAGCGGAGCTCATCGCGATAGATTCTAACAATGCTCGGATTGATTCGAACGTAGATCGAATGACATCCTCGGTGCGCCGCGCCTACGGGGAACTCGACCGCACACAGGTGGTGGCGGCGCTGCGGACGTTGGCGGGACGTGTCGGCGTACAGCAGGTGACGATGCGCGAGCTTGCGGCCGAACTGGGTGCGGCGGTGCCCTCGGTGTACTACCACGTCCCGGGCAAGCAGGCCGCCCTCGATCTGCTCGCCGACTCCGTGCTCGCCGACATCCCCGTTCCGGAAGCCGGGGCTTGGGATGCACGGATCAGCGAGCTCTATTGCGGAGCACGAGAGGTCATGCTGGATGTTCCGGGTATCGCGGCGGTCTTGCAGGCGAGCCCAGCTGGTGAACGGGCTCGCCGTCTCGACCGGGTCAGTCGCGGCCTGCTGGCCGAAGCGGGATTGACCAGACGTGTTGTCGCCGCAGCACATACGGTTTTGTACACCTACCTGCTCGGGTCGGTGAGCCTGGAGGAATCGCGCGGCAAACGTCAGGCCGCCTCCCGCTTCCGAGCGGGTTTGGACGTCATCATCGCCGGAATCAAAGCATCTGTGGAGGACCAATGAGCATGCCCCTGCTGGGACCACTGGTGGTGGAGAACCAACGAACCTCCCTCGACCGGGATGCCGCGACGGTCTTCGACCCCGACACCTACGTCCAGGGCGCGCCGTTCGACGCGCTGGCGAGGCTGCGGGCCGAATCACCAGTGCACCCGGTTCAGCTCAGCGGCTTGCCGCATGCGTGGTTATTGACTCGGCATGCCGACGTGCGCCTGGTCAGCCGCGACACCGACACGTTCTCCAGCCGCAAAGGCAACACCTTGGTTGAGGCGGAGGCGGGACCGACGTCGGCCATGCTGCCCGGGATTGATCCGCCGCGTCACGTGCATTACCGCAAGCTGATCAACCAAGGTTTCACGGTCCGCAACGTGCAACGGCTCGAACCGAAGATGCGCCAAGTGGCGCGCGACATCGTGGCTACCATCACCGAGAAAGGTGAATTCGACGCGGTAATCGATATTTCCGCGGAAATGTCGCTTCAGGTCATTGCCGATGTGCTCGGTGTCCCCGCCGAAGACCGGCTGGACGTGTTCCGGTGGAGCAACGCCATCGGCAGCTTGGGCATCGAAGATCCTGACTACGCTCCCACGCCCGAGGCACTCGGGCAGGCCGCCGCAGAGATGTTCGCGTACTGCAACAAGCTGGTAGATCAGCGCCGCAGCGATGGGCTGACCGATGACATTTTGTCGGCGTTGCTCGCTGCGGAGGTCGACGGCGAGAAGTTGAACCGCGACCAGCTCAACGAGTTCTTTCTGCTGCTGGCGATCGCGGGCAACGAGACAACTCGAAACACGTTGAGCCACGGCATACTTGCGTTGTCGGAGCACCCAGAACAACAGCAGTTGCTGGCCCGTGATCCCGGTGCGATCAAGCCGGCGGTCGAGGAACTGCTGCGCTGGGCCACCCCGGTGATGCACTTTCGCCGCACCGTCACATCGGACGTCGAAATCCGCGGGCAGCACATCCCGGCCGGCGATTGGGTGCTCATCCACTACCTCTCGGCCAACCGCGACGAAGAAGTATTCGACCGGCCCGACGAATTCGACGTCACCCGTGCGGATGCAGGTCATGCCGCGTTCGGCGGCGGGGGAGTGCACTTCTGTCTCGGAGCTCAGCTGGCCCGGCTGGAACTACGGGTCATGCTCGAAGAGCTTTACTCCCACGTGCCCGGTCTGAAGGTCACCGGACCGCCCGACCGGCTGCGGTCCTCGTTCTTCCACGGAATCAAGCGATTGCCGTGCACCACCGGCTGACTACCGGCGCGGCGCACCGAACCAGCGTCGTAGCGACGTATGCAGGGCAGCCTGTTGGGTGGCACCGAATGTGTCTGTCGCCCAAGCGATGTATCCGTCGGGTCTGATCAACATCGCGGTGGCCGGCCCGTCGGTGATACCGGCGCAGACGACTTCGACGCGGTGCGTCCACCCTTTGGCGGCGGCCGCCACCGTGCCGCCGGTTAGATCAAGCAACACGGGACGGGCGTCGTGGAGCAGTTCGGCGACCCGCCGGCCGTCGTCGAGCGTCAAGTCAGGTACCAGATGGCCGGAAAGTGGATGGTCGTCGCCCATGTCGTAACGGACATCGGAGCCGGCCAGCAGGGCCGCCATGCGCTGCGCCACTTCCGGGAGGGTGAACAGTTCACCCAAAAGCATTCGCAGCGCGCCGACTTCGGGTCCCGGCGCAACGAGCGCAATTTGCGCCATGGAATGCATCATGACGCGTTGGCCGACCGGAAAGCGTTCGGCCTCATAAGTGTCGAGCAGCCCGGCCGGTGCCCAGCCGTTGATCTGGGCGGCAAGCTTCCACCCTAGGTTGGTGGCGTCCTGCAGGCCTAAGTTCAGGCCCGGACCGCCCATCGCGCTGTGGACGTGAGCGGCGTCGCCGAGCAACAGAACTCGGCCTTCGCGGTAACGCTCAGCGAGCCGGGTGTTCTGGCCGTTGATGCGCCGAAGTGCGTGCGGCCCTTCACCTGTGGGCTCCTCGAACGGGAAGTCAACGCCGAGCAGGCGGTGAGCGCTCGCTCGCAATTCATCGAGCGTCATCGGCTTTTCCTGGACGGGAGGCTGAAACTCTATGGTGCCAAACAGGAATCGTTCTGGCTCGAACTGGGCCAGGATCACTGCGCCGCCGTCCACGCGGGTGTGACCGTAACGAAGACGGCCGTACCCGGGAACAGCAACCGTCCCGTCCTCCTTGCGCAACCGCTCAGGGATGCTCACGTGGGCAAGGCGGCTGACGGTGTCGGCGGTGTGGCCGGGAAAGCCGATGCCAAGCGTCTTACGGACCAGGCTGCGGGCGCCGTCGGCGCCCACCAGGTAATCGGTGCTCAGGCCGTACCCGCCGTCGGGCGAATTAACCGTCAGCTGAACCGATTCCGAATACGGCTGCAGCGCGGTCAGCCCGTGTCCCCAACGCAGATCCACGCCAAGGTCGCGTGCCCGCTTCTCGAGCAACCGAACCAACCGAGGCTGGGGCATGAGCATCGCGTACATCGGGTTGTCCGGCACATCGAAGAAGTTCAGCGGCATCGCGGCGAACATCCAACCAAATGATGGCGTCGGCGGTTCGTTGTCGCCGGTGAAGGCCTGATACAAGCCGCGCTGGTCAAGCATCCGCACCACTTGTCCGACGAGGCCGTTGGCTTTGGGCTCCAAGCTGGGCCCCGGCAGACTGTCGAGCACGACGGGCCTAACACCGGCCAGGGCAAGCTCACAGGCCAGCATCAGCCCATTGGGTCCCGCACCCGATATGACGACTGGGGCATGTTGGTCAGTCATGTTGTGTCTCCTGCACTTCGGCGGGTACCGGCAGGCCGTCGGCCACGGCGGCGAAGCCCTGGTGGATCAAAGTCGTGATCGCGACCGGCGGATCGGCCGCCGCATAGGCATCCATTGCGGCGTCACCGATGGCGCGGACGACCGCCACCACCAGGCGCGGGTACAGGTCATGGTCGGGATCGGTACCGGTGCGTTCGGCGATCACCTCGAGCCATTCGTCGAAGAGCGCCCTGGGGACGGCGCTGCGAACCGGTGGACTCATCAGCATCTTCCGTACCTCGGCGAGTTCCTGACGGGTCGGCACCCGGTTCTCGTCGCCATGGAAATCGCCGAAGTCTTCGGCCAAGGGCGTGAGCACGGCACGTTCGATCGACGTCCACAGCGGTTCATCGGTGGGGCGGCACCGCAGCTCGGCGATGCTACGCCGCATGCGTTCGGTCTGCCGGTAGGCCAGCGCCTCGTACTTGCCGGTGAAGTAGTTGTTGAAGGTACGCAGGGAGACCCCCGCCATATTCGCGATGTCCTCGCGCGTGACGTTGTCCAGACCGCGGTCAAACGCCAGACGCAGCGCGGCGTCGCTGAGTGCCCGCCTGGTGTCGGCTTTCTTGCGTTCCCGCAGTCCAGCGCTGGTCATGACGGCCAGCCTACGCCCAATTTTGCCCGGTGGGCAAAATTGCTCAGCGGGCAAACAATGTTTATTCGACGTCGGCCGGGCCGAGCAGGCGCACTTCTTCCAGATCCAGCGCTGCCTGCAACTCGCGCAGGACGATGTCGTCGATGCGGCGTTGGTCGCGAAGTTCGGTGATGGCCCTGCGCTTGTGTTCGAGAACCCCTAAATGAACTTGCCGGATCAAATCACCCGCCTCGGCGATGTGGTTGTTCTCCGGAGTCGTCTCGGCGCTGGCTTCGACGATCATGGCGTGTTCTTCGTATTCCTTCTGCAAGCGATTCATCAATTTCTGGCTGACACCAAGTTCACGAGCGACCACTGGCAAGGCTTCCAGCGCCGCTTCGGCGCCGCGGATCCGAGCCAGTTGGAGTTCGTCAGCCTTGGCCACGTCTTCGGGCAGCCGGGCCCACCGCACGACGAGGGGCAACGTGATGCCTTGCACCAGCACGGTTACCAAAATCACCACGGACACGACGTAGATGATCAGGCTGCGGTCGGGAAACCGGGCCCCGGTGTGCGTCTCCAGCGGCACAGCGATCGCTGCGGCCAGCGACACGGCGCCACGGAAGCCTGCCCAACTGGTCACACAGCGCTGACGAAAGGCGACGTGCTTGGTCGGACGTCCCAGGGTCTTGTCGACGACCCGACCCAGGATCGTGGTGAATTCCACCCACGCAAACCGCGTCACGATCACCGCACCGGCGACGGCAAGCGCCAAGTAGGTGGCGCGGCGTATCCCGCCGTTGACGTCGGCGATCCCGTGCAGTGCGTTGGGTATCTGGACGCCGACGAACACCCACAGCGAGCCGTTGAGCAGGAAGGTGGTGATGTCCCAGAACGCGAAGGACTGCAGGCGGGACCGAGCCCGGATGACCCGGGGGCTGACGTAGGTGATCACCAACGCCGACACCAGCACCGCGACCACACCGCTGCTGTGAATCAATTCCGCGAGCAGGAACGCCGCAAACGGCGTCAGGAGGCTTAGTGCTCCCTCCTCGAGCGGCGCGTCGATTCTGCGGCGGATCAACGTGACCACGGCGCCGACCGCCAGGCCGGCGGCGATCCCGCCGAGATAGGAGTAGATGAAGCGGCCGGTGAGTGCGGCCGGGCTGACCGCAGAGCCACCCACCGCGACGGAGACGGTAACGCCGAACAAGACCAATGCGGTGCCGTCGTTGATGAGGCTCTCGCCGCGCAGCACCGTCAGCGCCCGGCGAGGCAGCTTTTTCGCCAGCCCGGCCACGGCGGCCGCGTCGGTCGGGGACAGCACTGCGCCCAGTACCGCGGCCGCATGTGACTCCATGCCCAGCGCTCGCGCCGTCCAGGACACCGCGAGCGCGGTGACGATGACAAGGCCGATGCTGGTCATCGCAATGACACGCAGGTTGGCCCGCATTTCGCGGAAGCTGGTGTTCAGACTTTCCCAATACAGGATTGCAGGCAGGAACAGCAGCAGGACGAGCTCGCCGTCGATGTGCACATGGCTGAAACGAGGAATCAAGCCCAGCAAGGCGCCCAGGAAGATCAGCAAAACCGGCGGACCGACGCGATAGCGCCGGCCCAAAATCGTCCCCACGATGACCGTGGTGACCAGGGCGACAATGAGGACGAGCGAAAACACCAGCCCATCCTTGCCTATGCCCCTCGGGCTCGTCGCGGCGAGTTAGGAACAGTCGCAACAGTCTCCGCAGTCGCAGCAACTGTCGCAGCAGCAATCACACGAGCAGTCGCAGCAACAGACATCGAAGCAGCCGTTTATGAAGCCTTCTTTTTTAGCTGCGGGTTGGGGCGGGACTTCGCCGGGAGCCCCCGGGTAGGAGCCCATCGGCTGGTTGCCGAAGTTAATGCCTTCTTGCTGTCCGTGCGGCGTTCCGTAGTCACCCGGGTAGCTGTTGCGGAAGGTGCGGTTGACCGCGCGGCGCACTTCGCGGGTCAGCAGCCGCCGCGCCAGGCGGTCGTCGGTGAAGTTCACTTCCGCCAGCGCCAATTCGATGCCGAGCACCGCGTCGTCGCACAGGGTCCGCACTTCCGCTATGGAAGTGCCCGTGGCTGCCAACGGGTTCCATTTTCCGCGGGCCACGTCGTCGTGGTAGTCCTCGACCGCGTCGAGCAGGTGCGCCACCCTCCCGAATAACTGCCCGACCTCGCGCAGCGGCGCCGCATTCTCCGGACGACCGGCCAGGACGGCGGTGTGCGAGAAGGCGGCGGCGACGGCCGTCTCGGTCGGTTCGGTCACGTTAAGCAGCGAGCTGCCGGGGCCGGCGGTCGCCTCTAGTTCGGCTTGGCGGTCCATGGCGGCAACCAGTACGCCGGTGTCGAAGCCAAGGGTGTGTCCGGCGTCGGTGCCCTGACGTACCCAACGTTCGGCGACACGGCGCGCGGCCGGTCGCACTCCGACGGCACCGACGAGGCCGTCGCGGTCGTCGACGTGGTCGCGGACCCGTGCTGCGGCCAGGGCTAGCGAGACCACGGCGGCCAGACGCACGCTGTCGCCGGTCGCGACGTCGGCCCGCCGCATGCGCCGTAGCGGGCAGCGGCCGGCGGTACGTCTGGAAGCTTGTGCTTCGGATTGCGCCTCGACTAGGAGCGAGACGACCAGCCCGTCGTAGTTCGTCGCGATGCGAGCCACTTGGCCGTAGTCGTCGCGCAACGCCAGGCAAAGCCCGCACAGCTGGGCGCGCCAGGCGTCCGCGAGTTCGCCGCCGAGTCGGTGCCGGCAGGGCCGGATGATGCCAAACACGCATGGAAAGCTACCGGACCAAGTGGGGAAGTGTGCTCATATTCGTGCTCGTGGCGCGGGCGCGGTGCTTGTCCGGCCGCCGGCGGTGCAGCGCGATATGGATGAATTTTGTTGCGCGGCAGAAAGATTGCCTTCGCTGGCGAGGGGGGCCTTGTTGAGGCGGCTATCGTATCCTGCATGAGACTCAAGTTGCTGGTGGTGACCCTCGCCATGCTGCTAGCGGCGGTAGTGGGTTGTTCCAGAGGCAATGTCCCGTCGAGCAAGACGATTGACGTCTCGATCGACGAGGTGATGAATCAAAGCGCCGTCACCCGCGAAGAGACACTGTTGGTGGGCAACACGCTGAGGGTGTCGTTGGGGTCCAACCACACGACACCGTTCCGGTGGACCGCTGAAGCCAAGATCGGTGACCCGACGATCCTGAAGCAGACCAGTCACGAGTACCAAGCGCCGAACACGAATCGGATGGGAGCGCCCGGTAACGACGTCTGGACCTTCGTCATGTTGAAGCCGGGGACGACGACCATTGTCGCCAACTACGCCAGCATTGTGGGCGCCGATACCACACCCGCATGCACATTCACTGCGAAAGTGACTGTGCGATAAGGGAATGAGCGCGTGCAGGTGAGGCATGTATCCGGTCGGTGATGCGCGCGGGTAGCCAGCCCGGTGCCATTCCACGCAGCCCGGCCGTAATTCCCGGGCACAAAGCCGTCACGGTGACACCCGAGCCGCGGGTCTCCGCCCGCAACGCTTGGCTCAGTGACAACACGAACGCCTTGGGTGCCCCGTAGGTGGACTGGTAGGGGCCGGGTCGAAACGCAATGCTAGACGCGACATTTAGACTTCCGCCGCCACCGCGAGCCAGCATGCCCGGAAGTACCGCATCGGTCAGCCGTATAAGCGCATCAACGTTGACTCCCATCAATTCGTGCTCGCGCTCGGCGTCTGATTCGGCGAAGGAACCGTAGGTTCCGATGCCGGCTATGTTGTTGATGAGCAGACATATTCGCGGGCCACGTGGCGACCCGGTATGGCCATGGCGTGACTGAACAGGCCGATCGCGCCCCCGAGCATCGGCCAGATCGGCCAGAAGTACCAAGCGCCGCTCGTCACGGCGACCGCTGCCCAGACGGTGAGGACTGTCGCCACCATGGCGAGGTATCCGCCGAGGTGAATCCGCACGCCACGCCGAGCGGCGGCGACGCGGGCGGCGCGGCGCCGTGGATCGGCCCTTCGGATCCGGTCCACCGGCAGGTCATTGAGCAGTTCTTGGAGTTCTGCCCGGGTGTGCGTCTGGAATACGCGCTGCACGCGCTGGTCGTACTCGTCCATCTGTAGGTAGCCCTGCGCGAGTGCGAGGCCGAGGACGGCGGCGGTCCGCTGTCGGTCGCCGTCACCCGCTCGACTTGAGTGAGACGCGACGCTTGATGACTGTCTCATTCTCAGTTCCCCTTCCTGATGTGAATAGCATTAACATAACGCCAGATGTTAATATCGTCAACATGCAACAGGTGCGGTCCGGGCCAAACCGTCGGGACAGCTACCACCACGGTGATCTCAAGCGGGCACTCACCAACGCCGCGCTAGCTCTGGTGGCCGAGAAGGGGCCTAAAGGCTTCACCTTGACCGAGGCCGCACGCCGCGCCGGCGTCAGCGCCGCGGCGCCCTACCGACACTTCGCCGATCGGGCGGAACTGCTGGCCACCGTTGCCGAACAGGGCTTTCGCGATCTGCACGCCGAACTGAGTGCCGCAGGCCGGGACGCGTCTGAGCCGAAGCGCCGGGTCATGGAACTCGGCCGCGCCTATGTGCGCTGGGCGATCACTCATCCCGACCATTACCGCGTTATGTTCGGTGCCGAGATCATCAAAGCGGGGTACCCGAGTTTGGAAGTCGCTGCGGAGGAGGCCTTCGGGGATCTGCTGGATGCCATTCGCAGTTGTCAGCAGGCCGAAGGTTCTCAAGACCAAGACCCTCGCGAGGTCGCTGCACCGCTCTGGTCGCTGGTGCACGGTATCGCCTCGTTGGCCATCGGCGGTGAGCTGCGCGGTGTCGGCATCGACCAGGACCCGGAGGCCATGCTCGCCGGCGTCGTAGGTCAGCTGCTGGATATTGGGTGAACTGGCGCACCGACGCGTTAAGTGAATGCCGCATGCGGGAACCCTGCTGTGGCCCGTCGTCAAGGAGGAATCGCCATGTCGTCGCCGTACCGGGGCCCGCGACTCGGTACCCGGTTCGGACCCTATGAACTGCGATCACTGATCGGTGAGGGCGCAATGGGCCAGGTGTACCGGGCCTACGACACGACCAAGGATCGGGAGGTTGCGCTCAAGCTCCTGCGCACCGAGCTGGCCACGGATCCGTCCTTCCAGAAGCGCTTTCGGCGAGAGTCGCAATTGGCGGCGCGGCTACAGGAGCCGCACGTCATCCCGGTGCACGACTTCGGGCAGATCGACGGAGTGCTCTTCATTGATATGCGTCTGGTCAATGGCGCCAGCTTGAAGGAGCTGCTTCGCGAGCGTGGCGAGCTGGAACCGCGGGAGGCGGCGTCGATCATCGCGCAGGTGGCGGCGGCGCTGGACGCCGCGCACGCCGATGGGCTGGTGCACCGCGACGTCAAGCCGGAGAACGTGCTGCTCACCCGTAACAACTTCGCGTATCTGGTCGACTTCGGCATCGCGCACGGCCGTGGCGATGCCGGCATGACGGCGAACGGATTGGTCATCGGATCGTGTGCCTACATGGCACCCGAGCGGTTCAACGGCGGCCGTGTTGGTCCGCATACCGACGTGTATTCACTGGCCTGCGTGCTCTACGAGTGCCTTACCGGGCGACCGCCGTTCGACGGTGAGGACCTGCAAGAGCTGATCAGCGCGCACATGTTCGTGCCTCCGCCGCGGCCGAGCATCATGCGCCGGGGAATCGACCGGTCTTTCGACCAGGTGATCGCCCGAGGTATGGCCAAACAGCCTGGCGCACGGTACATTTCGGCAGGCGAATTGGCCAGAGCGGCCACCGCGGCCGCCTCGCCTGGTCTGGCGCCGTCCGAACCCACCGGGCCATCGGGCACTCGACCGTTCGAGGTGTCCTACCCGAACCCCGAAGACACCGGCTTCACCCCGTATGCGCCGCCACCTCCGCCTGCCCGTGCTGCTGTGCCGCCTCGTCGGGTGGGGCGGACCCCAGTTGTGGTCGGCGCGTTCGCGGGCCTGATGCTGATCGTCGCGGCGATCCTGGGAGGCATTCTGGCGTTCGGCAACAAAGGTGGGTCACCGGCGCAGCCGTCTGCCGCGGGATCGCCCTCGGTGCCTACGTCGGTTACGCGGACACCCTCGCTGTCGGGTTCGGTGCAGGGCGCCGACGGGCTCGGTTTCGTCGGGCACACCGCGCGGTGTTCGCCGGGTAATCCGCCCGCCGCGGTATTGCGAACGGCGCAGTCCCTGGTGGTGGTATGTCAGACCGGAGACGGTGGCTTGTATTACCGGGGTGAGCGGATCCGCGACGGCGCGAACATCGAGCTGTCCAACACTGTGCGCTCTGCGGACGGGTTCGTTGCGACCAATCCCGACAACGGGGTTCGCTACGAAATCGGTCCACAGCGGCTGACGATCTTGAGCAACGGTCATGTGGATTCGGCGGAGCCGGTGCTGCAGTACGCGACGGCTCGTTAGGCCGGGGTGAAGGTGACCGGCAGTTGAGCCAGCCCGGTCATGCTCGGGTTGCCGAGGTATTGGTGAACCCCGGCTTCGTCGACGCGGTAATCGGGGATGCGGTCGAGGACCGCCTTGACCATGACCTGGGACATCAGGCGCGCCAGATGCGAGCCGATGCAGCGATGCGGCCCGAGTCCGAACGCGACGTGGCGATTGGGGGAGCGGTCGAGGACGATCCCGTCGGGGTTGTCGAATTCGTGCGGGTCGTGATTGGCGCCAAGCCAGCTGATGACGACTTTGTCGTTGCGCCTTAGCTTTTGGCCGTTGACTTCGATGTCGTTCGTGACCGTCCTGCTGAGTTGCTGGTTGACGGAGAAGTAGCGCAGGAATTCGTCGGTGGCGGTGCGGTAGAGCTCCGGGTGGTCAATCAGTTGTTGTCTCAGGTGCGGGTGAGTTCCAATGTGTAGAAGCGTCAGCGCGATTTGTGACGTGGTGGTGTCGACACCGCCGGCGACCAGGTTCCAGATGATGTTGAGCAGTTGTTCGTCGGTCAGGCGTTGCCCCTCGAACTCGAATTGCAGCAGAAAGCTAGTCAGGTCGTTGTCGGGCTTAGCCTTTCGAGCGGCCGCGAAGTCGAGGACACCTTGCATCATGGCGGGCACTTCGGCGAGGGCTGCGGCGTACTCCGGGCGATCCTGCGGGACGGCCATGACGGAGTGGAAGAGGTTGGCGTACAAGTGCCAATTGTCGTAGGGCAGGCCCATCAGTTTCATGGTGAGGATGGCCGGGACCGGGCTGGCGTAGTCAAGGACCAAATCCATGTGCCCGGCGGTGATGTGCATGTCGAGAAATTCATGGGCTTTGTCTTCCATGAACGGCTTGAGCCGTTGCACGGCGCCGGGGGAGAAGAACGGGGCTAAGGCGTGGCGGAGGGCCTGATGGTAGGGGCCGTCGACTTCGCCGATGCCTAGGGCGGGGTGGCCTTCCGGGCGCGGGACTCCCATCTCGCCTTGGTAGTCGATGCCGTCGGCGGAGTCGGGTTCATATTTGTGCGCGAAAGTGACGCCATCCCGGGCGCATTGGCTGACAGCGTCATAGCTACTGAGGAACCAGAATCCGCCGTAGTTTTCGTTCCAGGCGACAGGGCACTTGGCGCGCAGTTCGGCGTTGATGGCCACTTCGTTGAGATTGAATTCGTCGGAGTGATGGTCGAAGGTGACGATGGCGTCGGAGGGGATGTCGGGGCGGGTGGGCATCGCAGGGCGAACCTTCCGAACGGTAGCGTCGTCGGTGCTTATCTACACTATCTTTGCATAGACAGTCCTGGGCCGGCACGGAGAACCGGAGCTCGGGCTCACCGCGTTCGGCATCACGAGGAAGCGCTGATGACTCCTACCCGAGCAACGTTCAATCACGTGGGGCTGTGCGTGAGCGACCGTAGGCGATCGCGCCGCTTCTACGAGGGACTGCTCGGGTTTCGGTTCTGGTGGGAACTCGACGCGCCAGACGACGGTACTGACCGACTCTTGCAGTTGGCGAAGCCGGTCGGGTTGCATGCCACCTACCTAGTTCTCGATGGCTTGGTGCTAGAGCTCCTGGACTACTCGGGGCGCAAAGTGCACGAAGCCGGGGAGCGAGTTATGGATCAGGTCGGCCTGACCCACATCTCTTTGTCGGTGTCTGATCTGACCGGCGTGCTGGCCAAGGTCGCCGAGTTCGGAGGCGAGGTGATCGATGGAACTGTGTCGGAACAGTCGGCGATGATTCGCGATCCCGACGGTCAGTTCCTCGAGTTGCTTTCGGACGCTTGACTCGCGGCGTTGCCCCGCCGGCCCATAACCGACTAGTGCCTCGGAGCCGAACTCGAGTGGCCCTCATTTCTTTTTCAGCGCCACAATCTGATTGTTGCGACCCCCGACATATACGGTGCCGACGTTGTCCACCGCCAACCCCCAGGGATTGTCCAGCCCGGTGAAGTGCAACTCCTCCTGCGTCGAAGAGCCGGCCGGCAGCTTCAGCGTCCGACTGTTCCCGGTGTCGGTGACATACACGGTGCCCTGGCTGTCCAGCGTGACACCGCCAGGCTGCTTAAGACCGGTAAACGGCAGCGCCACTTGCTTTTTGGTGTCGGTGGGCAACATCAGTACGCGGTTGTTGCCGCCGTCGGACACGTACACCGTCCCGGTGCTGCTCACTACCAGACCGGTCGGAGCGGTGAGCCCGGTGAACGGAACCTCCGTTTGCGTGTTGGAACCGGCGGCAAGCGCGACCACGCGATTCTTGGCCGTGTCGGTGACGTAGACGGTCCGGCTGCCGTCCACCGACAGACCGGTCGGATTGCCCAGATCGGTGAACGCCAGGACTTCCTGGTTTCGCGAGCCGGAGCGCAGCACCAATACTCGCTTGTTGCCGGCGTCGTTGACGTAGACCGTGCCGGTGTTGTCCGCCGTCACACCGGTCGGATAGTTGAGACCATTGAACGGCAGGACAGCCGGGGTGGTAGAACCGGCGAACAAAGCCAGGATCCGATCGCGCGGGGTGTCGGCGACGTAGACGGTGCCGGCACTGTCCACCGACAGACCCTGTGGGTCACGCAGACCGGTGAAGGGCAGCGTCACCTGCACGGTGTCATCACCCTTCTTCGCGGGCTCGCTGAAGACGGTCATGGCCCCCACCGTTGCCGCCACAATGAGCAGCACCGTCGCGGCGATGAGGACGGTCTTGCGACGCCACCATGGCCGCGCCGGGGGCAAGGTGACCGGCGGTCCCGTAGTAGGTCCCTGCCCGGGCCCTGAGTACGCGGGCGCCGGCCGAGCGACCGTGGTTGGGCCGGCAGTGCGCTGCGGCGGCGGAAATTGCGGGTGTTCGCGGCTGATGGGCCCGGAAGGGGGATTCATCGGGTTGGGACCCGTCCACTGCTGCGGGCCCGGCGCGTGCACAGGAGGGGTGTTGAGGGCCTCAGTTGCGGCGCGCGCCAACTCCACCGCAGTCCCGTAGCGATCGTTGGGGTTCTTGGCCATCCCTTTTCCGATGACCATGTCGAATCCCCCGGGCAGCCCGGCGACGACGTTCGACGGGCGCGGCGGGGCAGACGTCAGATGGCTGGTGACCTGTTGGCCCAGACTGTCGCCGGGGAAAGGATGCTGTGCGGTCAAGCATTCGTACAGCACACAGGCCAGCGAGTAGATGTCCGAGCGCGCGTCGATCTGTTCGGTGCTGAACCGTTCCGGCGCCATGTAATGGGCGGTTCCGATCACAGAGCCTGTCGCTGTCAAGCCGGCTTCCCCTGGGGCACGGGCGATTCCGAAATCGATCAGGTATGCGAAGTCGTCGTCGCCGATCAAGATGTTGGACGGCTTCACATCTCGGTGCAACAGCCCGTCGCGGTGTGCGGCATGCAGTGCCCTGGCCACCTGCTCGATGATGCGCACCGCCCGCGCCGGCGGCAGCGCCCCCTCTCTCAGCACTGACTGCAGGTCGCGGCCCTCGATCAACCGCATGTCCACGAACAGCCGCCCGTTGATCTCGCCGTAGGTGTGGATCGGGATGACGTGCGGGCTGCTCAACCGCCCAGCCGCGTGCGCTTCGCGACGGAACCGCTGCTGGAACACGTCGTCGTGGGAAATCTCAGCCGGCAGAATCTTGAGCGCCACGACCCGGTCGGTGGTGCTGTCGTAAGCCCGCCAAACCTCACCCATGCCGCCACGGCCCAGCAACCCGATCAGCCGGTACTTCCCGAACAAAGTTCCGTCCAACGAGCCCTCCTAAGCCCAACTGGCCCGACCATAGCGCGACACCGTCACAGGCCTCCGCGATTCGATCGTTACAGCGCCTCGTAATCGATAGAACCACACACTTGAGCTGTGCACGAGGGCGTCAGTCGGTCCGAGATTGCCCCAGGCAGGGCCTGGTGGCCGGAACACCCGAGGGGTGTGGGTCTTTGGGATCGGTAGCTGCCCAGCAGTCGTTAACTGGCGATCGAGCATGCAGGTGGAGGGAGCGGCCGATTAACACGACGATGCCTCGCTTCCTGATGGCCGCAGCGCTTCTCGCGACGGCGATGACCGTGGCGTGCACGGTGACCCACTCGGGGACGCCGACGACCTCGTCGCGCGTGACGCCGACGGTGTCGGTCACGGCCGCACCAGCGCCGACGACCAGGGAGCAGCTTTGTGACGCCCAGACGTGGCCGCGTCCCATACCGGAGGTTGTTGGGCGGCTGTTCAATCAGGTCAATAACGATGGCGCACTGTGGTGTTGGCAAAACGTCCGCGGCGTGACGACCGACGGCCGGGACCCGAGTAGGGACAAGACCTATCGCGTCACCGCGGTGTCGCCGCCAGCGGGTACTCCGCTTGGACGCTTCGACCCGGTGACGGTTGATCTCAGTGAGGTTGTCGGCGCCCCGACGGCATTTCACCCGTGCGATTGGGTGACGCCAACAGAAGCCGCCGCCATCATGGGCGGGCCAGTCAGCGCCAAGCCCGACGGCGACGAGCCCGGATCCATCGACATCGGTTGCTATTACGACAAATCCGACGACGTGGGCGAGGGCGTGGAGACCGACCTGCGCCTGCCGGGCGCCTTCCCCGTCGATGCCCCATCCCAATTCGCCCTGGCCACAACTTCGACCAATGTCACCAACGTCGACGGCATGGGACTGCAGGCCGTCTGCGTGCATGAAGCGACCACCACGCCGCCGTCGACCACGTTGGTTGTTCTGTTGAGTGAGGGGCGGTTGTTCCGAGTGACCGAGGGTTACGCGTCCTGCGACAAATTAAGGCGGTTCGCGCGATTGGCGATCGGCCGCATCGGCGCCTAGTTGTAAGCAGTGCTGCCCGCGACGGGACGTGTTGTGCTGATGATCTTGGCGATGCAGTGGTCCCGATCAAAGCCCTGACCTCGGCACCACGCCAACGCGCCCGCCGAATCTTGAAAAGTGACGCCCACGACGGTAACCCAGAAATCCGGCGCGTTGAACGTCGACCAATCACCCGACCACAGCAACCGTGCCCCGTACCGCTGCCTGAGCCGCAAATGCTCCTGCAACGCCAGCGCGTTATCCCAGACCACACCCCCGTCGACCACGCCGGGCCGCTTGGCGCTCAACTGCGGAACCCACCGATCGGCCAGCCGGGTGGTTACGAAAGAGTGGTCACCGCTTGCGATCTGGCGCAGTTGCTGTTCGGCGTCTTGCCCCGCAGTTGTACTTGGCAGCGAAGCCGTTTCGGTCGTTGTGGGCGGCTCGCTCGGATATGTGGTTGGTGCGGCGGTGGGGTAGGACATCGTCGGTGACGTAGCGTTCGTGTCGGAGTCGCGGTTGGCCAGCGCGACGACCACGGCGACGGTTCCGAAGACCAGTGTCGCGGCGATCGCGGTCACGGCCCCCACAAGCAACCGGTTGGGTTTGCTCTCGTCCCGCGCGACCGGTGTAGGGCCCGTGGGCGGTTGCGCCGAAAAAGGCGGATAGCTCGGTGGACCTACCACCGGCTGCGGTGCCGAAAACGGATTGGTGGGATAGGGATCAGAGACGGCGCGTTTTGCTGCGCGGCCCAGCGCGCCGGCGCTGCCGTAACGGTCGTCGGGATGCTTGGCCATGCCGCGCGCGACGACAGCGTCAAGTGTCTGCGGCACTTGGGGATTGACCGCGCTTGGCCGGGGCGGCGGGGACGACATGTGGGCACCGATGACCTGCTCGAGCCGTTGACTGGGAAACGGGGTGCTGCCCGTCAAGGTCTCGAACAGCACGCAGGCGAGCGCGTAGATGTCCACCGCGGCTGTCGCCGGTTGTTCGTTGAATCGTTCCGGGGCCATGTATGCCCAGCTGCCGACGTGATATCCGGCCACCGTGAGATGGGTGTCGCCTTTGGCCTCGGCGATGCCGAAATCCACCAGGTACGCGAAATCATCCGGCGTCACAATGATGTTCTGCGGCTTGACGTCACGATGAATCAGCCCTTCACCATGAGCGGCGTCAAGAGCGGCCCCGACTTGGGCGATGATGTCGGTGGCTCGGTGTGTTTCCAGCGGACCAGATTTGAGCATGTCGTACAGAGTTCGACCACGCACCAATCGCATGTCGATGTAAAGGGTGCCGTCGATCTCACCCCAATCGTGGATCGGGATCACATGCGGTTCCTGAAGTACGGCCGCCGCACGAGACTCCCGCAAGAAGCGTGCCCGGAACGTCTCGTCCTGGGCGTACTGGTCGGTGAGCAACTTCAGCGCGACGGTTCTGCCCTTCTCGGAGTCGTAGGCCTCGTAGACCTCACCCATGCCGCCCTTGCCGAGCAGTCGGTTGATCCGGTACTTGCCGAATGTCCCGCCGACGCGTGTCGTCATGGCGATCCCTGCCTTCCTTGGCTAGGGCTTGAGGAGCAACTTGCGAAACCGTCTCTGATCTGCGGATTTACCCGAGCGGGAAGCACCCGAAACATTGCCCGGGTCACCGCCAACCGAAAGCGAACCAATTCATCCCAGGTTGTAGGAGTCCCGCGAAACTCGGAAGTAGTGCCCGCTGGCGGTGTCGGTGCATCGCACACCGGACTGTTCGCTGGAGCAAGTGACGGTGCCCGCGGAGACGGTCTGACCGTAGTTCAGCGTCGGTTCCCCTGGAACTTTCAGCGTGTCGCCGTGACATTCGATGATGGCGGCTTTGCCGACCGAGAGACGGAACCGGCTGCCCCACTCGATGTGCTGCGCGCATTCCGGTGGTGGCGGAGGTTGGTAGGTGAATTCGCTGATGTCACATGCGGCCCCGGTGTTGTCCAGCGTGCAGTAGATGTTGCCCGACGGTGATTGGAAGTTGTTGGTTTGCCCGTACGCGGGCGCCGGGAAGCTGAGAGCCGCGGTCACCGTTGCTGCCGCAACGACCGCATGCTTGAGACTGTGCATCGTTCGTCCTCGCCGGTAGAAGTTTGCTGAGCAACAGACAGGATCGCATGCCGCGGCCCCGCTCGCTCGGCTTCCGGATTTGTCGGTGGCGCGGGTCAACTGCGCGGCATGGCAGCAAGTGTGAACTCAGGTGAGGACCTCGGTGGAGTGATTGCGCTGCTGATCGCGGTCGCGATCATCGTCAAGTTCCTCGGTGGCTATTGGGGGGCGGCGGCGCTGGTCGTCCCGTCCTTCCGGGGGCGAAGGCTTGGGCGCTGGTACAGGAGGCACCCGGCGTTGTCCACCCGCTACTGCGACGGCCTTGCCGTACCGACGATGAACGGGGCAGCTAGGGAACGGAACGGGATGAGCTCCCGCACCCGCACTATCCGGCGTTGGGACAGATCAAGGGCCGTAAGCCGGGGTAAGGCCTAGTTGTTACCATCGCGCGGTGATTACGGGGGACCGATCGCGGGCTGTTTCACGGCGCGACCTTCTCAGATATGCGGCGATCGTGCCGACCGTGCTCAGCGTCAGCACGCTGCTTCGTGCACCACGCGCCACCGCAGGCGTTGCCGGCATGAGCGTCTTCCTTGACGCCGGCCACGGCGGGGTCTACGACGCCTCCATCGACCGGCAGGTCCCTAATGGTCGCGGCGGCACCAAACCGTGCAACACATCCGGTGCGGCCGCCGACGGTGGCTACCCGGAGCACGCCTTCACCTTCGATGTCGTCAGTCGGATCGCTGGCGCACTGAACCAGATGGGGGTGCACACTCAGTTGTCGCGCGGTGACGACAACTCCGTCGGACCGTGCATCGATCAGCGGGCCGCGGAGGCCAACACCATCCGGCCCGACGCGATCGTGAGCATCCACGCCGACGGCGGCCCGCCCTCCGGGCGCGGATTCCACGTGAACTACTCCAGCCCGCCGCTCAATGACGTCCAAGCCAACTCCGCGGTGCAGCTCGCCAACATCATGCGTGACGCCTTGGCCGCAGCAGGCTTCCCGCCGTCGAACTACATCGGCTCCAACGGCCTGTACGGCCGCGCCGATCTGGCCGGATTGAACCTGGCCGAGTACCCCGCGGTCCTCGTCGAGCTCGGCAACATGAAGAACGCCGACGACGCGGCCCAGATGCAGAGCGCCGATGGCCGGGCGAAGTACGCCGCAGCGGTCACGCAGGGGATCGTCAACTTCCTCAGTACCAGGGCCCCGGCAGGATAAGGTGAGCAAGCCTACGCGGGAACAGCTTTGGGCCCAGCGCACCGAGTGGCCACTGGCCCTGGTCGCTGTCGCGTTCATCGCCATCTACTCCGTTCAGGTGCTGGGGCGCCCGACCGGCGCCGAGGCGCACTTCTTGTGGCTGGCGAGCTGGGGCGCGTGGAGCCTGTTCGTCGGCGACTACTTTGCTCGGTTGCTGCTGGCGTCCAATCGTCGAAAGTGGTTCCTGCAACACCTTTTCGATCTGCTGATTGTCGCTCTCCCGCTGATGCGGCCGTTGCGGATGTTGCGGCTTGTCGTCTTCTTCGGAGTGCTGCAGAAAGCCATCGGTGATGCCGTTCGCGGCCGCATCCTGATCTACACCATCTCCGGTGTGATGCTGCTGATCTACGTTGCATCGCTGGCGATTCTGGACACCGAGCGTGGCCAACGCGGCGCTACCATCACCTCCTTCGGAGAGGCGGTGTGGTGGTCGATCACCACGGTGACCACCATCGGCTACGGCCATCTGTATCCGATCACCGTGACCGGACGAGTGATTGCGGTGTTGCTCATGATCGGTGGCATCAGCCTCGTCGGTGTGGTCACCGCGTCGCTTGCCTCATGGATCGTCGAAGAGGTGTCGGAAACCGATGTGCGGAGTCAGGCGGCCACCGCAGCGGAGATCGACGAGCTTCGTCACGAGATTCGCGCACTGGCCGAAGCCGTGCGCCAACGTGACGCCGCGGGCCGCTCGCTGGAAGCCGAAGAACCGGCAGGTTAACGGCGCACCGGAAGCGGATTCAGTCGAACGTGGGCGGCACCGTATTGGTCAACGCCGGGTCGGGCCGCTCGGACGACATCGACAGCAGGCCGCGCACACCTCGGGCGGCTCGCAGCCAGTTCGACGGTTTCTTCAAATCCAAGCCGCCCAAGAGTTGCTTGATCATGGTCAACGTGTCGAAGTAGATACGTTCGCAGACCAGGGTTTCCGACTCGTCGAAGACGAAGTACGCGGTCATCCGTACCCGGAAGCGGCTGCCGGTGGGTGGCACCTTGCCGAGGTAGCCGCGGTGAGTACCCATCAGCCAGAACTCGACGATCACCGCATCCGCGCTATGGCGCAACGCGATGATCTCGTGGTCCTGATCGGGAAAGGCCGTCCGCGTGTAGTTGTAGTAACCGCGCACCGCTTCGTCGCCGTCGTGCACCGTCAGCTGCGGAATCAACTCGTAGCGCGGGTGCGGAAAGGTGGACAGAACGTCGTCCCAGTCTTGGCGGACCTCGTCGTGAAAGTGGTCGAGCACCAGCTTCTGGCGGGCGGCCAGCACATCAGGAGGCGGGAACGCGGGTATGGGCATGGTTGACGATAAACCCGGCGCTAGGACTTGATCGCCTCGATCGTCCAACTGGGCATGATCGGTGCCCGGGTCAAGGCGTGCTCGCCTTGGCCGATGCTGTGCAGCAGCCACTGCACCCGCAGGATGCAACAACCCATGCGCACCATCGCGAAGACCTCGTACCACTCCAGGTCTCGCAGCGGTCGACCGATCAATTCCTCGAAGCGGCGGATGACCCGATCGCGGCTGTCAAACCCCGGCAGCTCCGGGTCGTCGGTGCGGCCAGTGACCTCCATGGTCTGTCTACGCGTGGCCAGCCACCAGGCGAAGTCGCTCTCCGCCGGACACAAGCACGCCTGCTCCCAATCCAGGACGCCGACGATCTGTCCGGTGTCGGCGAAGATGCAATTGGACAGCCGGGCATCACCCCAACACACCGCCAGCTCGGAGGGCTGTGGCGGCTGGTGGCGGTACAGCCAGTCGAACGCGTCGGTGATGATGCCGGGCACCTGCCCGTCGGTGGCCCACTCCACGTACTCACGCCACCAGGTGAGTTCGGCGTCGTTGCCCACACCCGTGGGACGGTGTAGCCAGGTCGCTTCGGCAATCGGAACACGTTGTAGCGCAACCAGAGTGTCGAGGAACGAATCGTGCACCCGGTGCTGCACCTCCGCGCCCGCGCCGTGCAGCCAGCCGCGCAACGCATAGGACATGTCCGAGGGCGTGTGCCCGACGATGCGCGGCATCACCAGAAAACTCGAACCGAGCCAGGAGTCGTCTGGTTCGTAGTAATTGGGTGTCGGCGTGGCGATGCCGTAGCGGTGCAAGAACTCATGGGTGCGGGCCTGACCGGCCAGGTCGTATTCAGCGTAGATGCCGCCTCCGGTGGGCGGGATCCGCGCCACGAACTCCCGCACGTCAGCACCGTCGTCAACGCTGAACAACAAGCTTTCGCTGGACCATCCCGCGGCCTTATTGGCGGGACGCAGTTCGCCGACCTCGACGGCATCGCCGAACCTGCTCTGGAACCAGCGGCCGAGCGCCTCGCGCGTCGCCTCCAGGTCGCGCTGGCCGAGGGACAGTCCCGCCATAGACAAACCTTTACATGACGAGTATGAAATGTAAACAGGCCAGCTTCCGGCCGCCGCCGACGAAAGAGGTGAATGTGATTTGCTGTCAACCAATTACGGCGGTCTAGTCCCCGAAGACGAGTTATTGACGCACCAGATTGTCGACACCTTCGCGACGGTCAGCCAGTCCGACCCGTCCTGGACCGAGAAGATCTGGACCACTGCGCACGCGCGCGACAACTCGCTGCAGATCGTCCTCGGCATCGGCAAGTACACCAACCGGGGAGTGTTCGACGGCGCCGCGGGAGTATGCCGGGGCACCGAGCAGTGGACCGTACGGGCCGGTCGCCGACTGTCCGCCGACCCGTCGAGCCCCGACGTCGGACCCATCCACTACAGCGTCGTCGAACCGCTCAAGGCCATCCGCGTCGTCCTCGACCCAAACGAGCATGCCCCCATCGCATTCGACGTCACGATGCGCGGCAGTTTCCCCGCCGCGCTCGAGGACCCGTGGCCAGACCGCAGCCCCGACGGCTATCGCGTCACGCATAACGTGTTGCGCTACCACCAGATTGGCGTCGCGTCGGGCTGGGTGGAAGTCGACGGCGAGCGCACCGAAGTCCAGCCCGGCGACTGGTTCTGCAATCGAGATCATTCTTGGGGCTTGCGTCCCGGAGTCGGTAAACCCATTCCGGGCCTGCCTCGGGGCGGCCGGCACATCAAGCAGATGTTCATGACCTGGTGTCCCATGACGCTGACCCGCCCCGACGGATCGACGTATTCGCTGTTCGTGTTCTTTCAACAGGAACGAGGCGAGGGCTTCGATTCCACCCGCTACCAAGCCGAACAACAGAACTACGACGGCAGCGCCTATCGCTTCGCCGCCGTAGTTCAGGACCTGTACTTCCAAGACGACAACCGCCGCTTCACCCACGGCATCATCACACTCACCGAACCCGACGGATCGCAGCGACCCGTCCACCTCACCGCCGCGGGACCGACCGGATTTCACCTGGGAACCGCCGGCTATTACGGCTGGAATGACTGGGTTTACGGCCAATGGGTCGGTGATCTCAAAGTGGAAGGCAACCACGTGACCGATTGCGACCACCCCGACACGGCGCGCAGGGTGCACCAACTGCGGGACTTGCTGGTGCGCGTAGAAGATCCGGTGGGCGGTGGCGTCGGCGTCGGGAACGCCGAGACATTCGCGATGGGCGAGTTCCCCGAGCGCGGCCTCACTGCGCAGAACTCGTTCCTCTAAGGACTCCAGGCCACCGGCAGGCTCTTGATGCCGTGGATGAACTGCGAAAGCAAGCGGGCCGGCTCCGCAACGGCGCCGATGTCCGGAATCGACTGGCGCAACTCGTCGAACACCACCTTGATCTCCCGACGCGCCAGGTTCGCGCCCAGGCAGAAATGGGCACCACCCCCGCCGAATCCGACGTGCGGATTGGGGTTGCGCGCCACGTCGAATCGCCACGGATCGGCGAACTTCGACTCATCCCGGTTCGCCGAGCAATACCACAGTGAAACTTTGTCTCCTGCCGGCATTTTGGTGCCACGCAGCTCGATGTCTCGGGTCAACGTGCGCCGCATGTAGATCACGGGCGATGCCCACCGCACAATCTCTTCCACCGCGGTGTGCGACAGACCGTCGAAGTCCGACCACCACTTGTCGCGTTCTTCGGGGAAGCGCGACAGCGCCAGCAGCCCGTGGCTGATCGCGTTGCGTGTGGTCTCGTTGCCGGCCACCACCAGCAAGATGAAGAACATCGCGATCTCCGACGACGACAACCGCTCACCGTCGACTTCGGCCTCCACCAAACTGGTCGTGAGGTCGTCATGACGGTTGACCCGTCGGTCGTCGGCCAGCGCGGTGGCGTAGGCGCCGATGTCCATCGAGACCTTGATGAACTCCTCGAAGTCCGTCACCAGGTCCGGGTCACCGAACCCGAGAATGATGTTGGTCCAATGGAACACGCGATCGTGATCCTCTTCCGGAACGCCCATCATGTCGCAGATGACCTGTAACGGGAGCGGTCCCGCCAATTCGCTGACCAATTCGGCTTTCCCGTCAGGATGGTTGGCGATCATCGCCTGCACCAGCCGATGGGCACGCTCACGCACCGATGCCTCGATGCGCGCCGTCACCTTTGGGGTGAACGCTCTGCTGACGATCGAGCGCAGCCGTTGATGGCGCGGATCGTCCATCACGATCATCGAGCCGAAGTATTCGGCCAACTCCGGTGTCTGGTCGGCGATCACGATGTTGGGGCTGGAACTGAAGATCTCGGGATGACGGCTGGCGAAGAAGACGTCGTCGTGCTTGGTCAGCGCCCAATGTCCGTTGCCCGCGGTGAAGCCGGGCATCTGGATGGCGGGCCAGAACTTGATCGGCGCCTCGCGGCGCAGTGTGGCGAATGCGCCGTCCCGAATCAGGTCGTCTTGCTCCCAGAACTCCAGCGCGCCCAAATTGATGTCTGCAAGCGGGATTTCGGGCGGTGGATCCCCATTGACCCGAGGCGCGGCCGTAAGGCTCACCGGGATACTCCTACTGCGTGCACACCGTCCTTGCGGGAGTTCCCGTCGCGGTGGCGTTCTTGACGAGGTTGCCGTTGAGGTAGATCTTGCAGGTGACCGTGCCGGGGCTCTGCGCGCTCAACACGAACACCTGCCCGCCGAAACTGGTGAACTGCGTCGACCATGGCAACTTGGCGTTCGCCGCGTACTGCTGGCCGGCGTCAGTCTGGTAGACGATGTTGTCGGCGACCGGGGAACTTCCGCTGATCTCGTACCGAACCTTCGGCATGTCGTCCGCATTCGCCGCGCCACACGGCGCAAGACCGATATACAAAGCCAACGGGATCGCGAGTTTCGGCAGCGCCGCCAATGGACTTGTCATGTTGTTCATGTTGTCACCGCGAAAGACGGCGCGGAAGGGGTTGCCGGCCTTCGGTAGGGCTTAGGGTGAACGCGGTAGCTGGGGGACGTGGAGGTGGCTAATGGTCCAGAGTGCGAAACGGGTGGTCGTCTGGGGCACCGGCTTCGTGGGCAAAATGGTGATCGCCGAGATCGTCAAACATCCGCTCTTCGAATTGGTCGGCGTAGGCGTCAGTAACCCCGGCAAGGTCGGCCGCGACGTCGGCGACATCTGCGGCCTGCCCGAACCAGTGGGCATCACCGCCACCGACGACGTCGACGCCCTCATCGCGCTCGAGCCCGACGCTCTGGTGCACTACGGCCCGACCGCGATGCACGCCAAGGACAACATCCTGTTGATCACCCGCTTCCTGCGGGCCGGCATCGACGTGTGCTCGACCGCCATGACGCCCTGGGTTTGGCCGACCATGCACCTCAACCCGCCGAACTGGATTGCGCCCATCACCGAAGCCTGCGAGCTGGGCGAGTCGTCGTGCTTCACCACCGGCATCGACCCGGGCTTCGCCAACGACCTGTTCCCCATGACGCTGATGGGCCTGTGCGCCGAAGTCCGCCGGGTTCGCGCCTCGGAGTTGCTGGACTACACCAACTACGAAGGCGACTACGAACACGAAATGGGCATCGGGCGCGAGCCCGAATACAGCCCGCTGCTGGAGAACAGTGACATGCTCATCTTCGCCTGGGGCGCGACCGTCCCGATGATCGCCCACGCCGCCGGCATCATGCTCGACGAAATCACCACCACCTGGGACAAGTGGGTCACCCCAACCGAGCGCAACACCGTCAAAGGCGTCATCAAGCCCGGACACGTCGCCGCCGTGCGATTTACGATCAACGGTGTCTACCAGGGGGAGACGCGCATTCAACTCGAGCACGTCAACCGCATCGGGCCGGACGCCGCGCCGGATTGGCCATCGGGACACGACAACGACGTGTATCGAGTGGACATCGAAGGCACGCCGAGCATTTTTCAGGAAACGGCGTTTCGGTTCACCGACGGATCGGGCCGGGACGCGGCTACTGCCGGGTGCCTGGCCACCGGGATGCGTGCGCTCAACGCCGTACCCGCGGTCAACGATTTGTCGCCGGGTTGGGTCACCGCGCTGGACCTGCCGCTTATTCCGGGGGCGGGGACCATCCGCTGAACCGCCCGTCGTTGTACAGCTCACGCATAGGAAACTCAGAGTTCCGCTTTAGGTAGGACTTAGAGAATCCGTGCAGCGGCAATTTCGGGGACCTGCCGCTGACACGGGGATTGGACCACATGGCACAGGGAGCTAGGCCCGCGCTGGGCCTGTCGATCGGCGCCACCACTTTGGCAGCCGTCACCGCCGACCATGCCATCAGCCGCAAACCTGTGCTGACGCTCTACCGGCAACGCCCGCCCGAGGTCGGCGTGCCGTCGGAGAACCCCCGTCTAGACGAGCCGGGCCTGGTGCTCACTGATTTCGTCGACCGGGTGGGGGACCCCGTGGGGATCGTGGCCGCAGACGGCTCCGTGCACCGCAGCGAAGCGCTGGTTGCCGACGCCTTGCGAGCGCTCGCCTACAGCGCCACCGGGGGCCACCCGTTGCCCGACTGCGTCGCGGTCACGCACCCCGCGCACTGGCGGTCGTCGGCGGTGGACGCATTGGCCACCGCGCTGGGCAGGGTGTCGGAGTGGACCCACCGAGCCGAGCCGCTGACGCTGATCCCGGATTCCGCGGCGGCGCTGTTCGCGGTCCGGGCCAATCCCGGTATACCCGCCCGAGGGATCGTCGCGGTGTGCGATTTCGGTGGCAGCGGCACCAGCGTCACCTTGGTCGACGCCGCTGCCGAGTATCAACCGGTGGCCCGGACGGTGCGGCATCACGACTTCTCCGGCGACTCGATCGACCAGGCGCTGCTGACCTACGTCATGTCGCAGGTTCCCAACACCGGCTCCTTCGACCCCGCCGGCACCTCCGCGATCGGCTCACTGACCCGGCTGCGACTCGACTGCCGCATCGCCAAGGAGCGGCTTTCTTCCAGCACCGTGACCACGCTGCTGGAAGACACCCCAGGCCGGCGGGTGGAGATCCGACTGACCCGCAATGAGCTCGAAGACACCATCCGCGACTCCTTGCACAGCTTCGCGGCGGTGCTGGAACAGATGCTGTCGCGCAACGGGATCAATGGGTTGTCGGCGATCGTGTCCGTCGGCGGTGGCGCGACCATCCCGGTAGTGACAACGACACTCTCAGGGAAATTCGGGGTACCGGTCGTCACGACGCCGCGTCCCCAACTGACCTGCGCCATCGGCGGTGCGTTGCGGGCAGCTCGCGGACCGGCCGATACCAGCTCGACGATTCTCACGCCGGCAGCGCCTGCCGCGCGGGGCGCTGCGGAGGCACCGGGTACCTCCACAGCGCTGGCACCGGTCGTCCCGGAGCCCGCAGCCGAGGCGCCGGTGTCGGCGGTGCAGCCCGCCCTGGCCTGGTCGGAAGCCGACGACTCGTCGCGTAATCTGCCGGCCGGCGGCCCCGGAGGGTCGGGACTCACCTCCGCTCGCCCACAGCTGACGTTCGACGAACAAGCCCGCGACGAGCCCAAGCCGCCGCCGGTGCTTCCCTGGTACCGGCTGCCCGCGGTGATAGTCATCAGCACAGTGGTGGCCGTAGTGCTGGTGGGCGCAGCGGTGGCAATCGGACTGAGTTCGAGCGATCAGCCGGCGAAGTCACCGCAGGTGAGCACCGTGCCGAATTCTTCAGTGGCGCCGTCTCCGGCGCCGCCTCCGCCATCCGACGGCGCTACGCCCGAGCCGGCGCCGCCGGCTAGCCAGGTGCCGGAAACGCCTGCGCCGCCGCCGGCGCCGCAGACCAGCGAGGCGCCGCCGCCGCCGCAGACGACTGAGGCGCCCCCGCCGCCACCACCACCGACCACCGAGGCGCCACCACCACCGCCGCCGCCGGCGCAGCCGCCCAACACCCCGCCACCGGCACCGCAGCCACCGCAAATCCCCCAGGTGCCTGCGCCCAGCCCGCCGCCGGTCCCACAGATCCCGCAGATTCCGCCGATTCCCGGAATCGGCAACATCCCCGGGATCCCGCAGGTTCCCGGGGTCGGCCGGATATCGCTACCGAGGATCGGCCCGCTAGGGCCTAGTTGGCGCTAGCCCGATCGGGGTCTTCCTTGGTTGCTTTGATGATTTCCTCATTGAACTTCTTGTCGGACTCGAGCTGCTCTTCGGAGAACTTGTACTTGTTCTCCACCTCGTCGTCGCTGTCCGCCTCGTCCTTATCGCCGGAGTCGTCGGCCTTCTCGTTTTTGTCTTCGGTGCCCTTGTCGGTGTTCGCTTCGGCTGCCGGTGTGTCGTCGTCGTTCATGTACTTCGGATTACCGTCGTCGTCGATCCAGTCGTTGACCGCGGTACCGGAGATGGTCTTGGCCGAGCCGGGCAGAACCAGAGTGGGACGGTCCTCGTAGGCCGTCATCATCTCCGCGGCCTGCTCTTTGTGCTCTTCGTTGGGTTCGGGCACACCGGAATCGTCGTCACTGGTGCTATTGGGGCTGCCGCCATCGTCGTTGCCGTAGCCGGTTTGGCTTTCGCTGCTCTCGTCGGGACCGTTGTCGCTCTGGTCCGCAGCCTCATCGTCTCGCGCGCTCATGGCTTTCGCCCCCTAACGGACTTGCATTTGCTGATCGACCTTGAGAAGGGGGTTACCCACTGCCTGGTTGCGGCAAAACCGCTATGCCCGGGCCCGCTTGGTCAGTACCAGCGCGGCCAGCGGTATTCGCATGGGCTCAGGCGCGCGTGCCAACCGGTGCGCGACGGCGGCTTCCAGTCGCTCGACGAACTCAGCGGCGCGCGGATCATTGGGGCCGTCGTCCAGGGCAGCTGCCATGGTCGGCAACAGCGCGGCCCGGGCAAACGCTGCCCACTGCGCCCCGAACGCTTCGGCGTCGCCGTCGGCTTGATAGCGCGCCCAGAACCGGTCCGGGGCGTTGAACATGTCGAGATGCTCGATGGTCGTGCCTTCGAACCAGCCACTCGGAGCGAACGGAGCGCGCAGGTCGGCCTCGCTGCGGGCGACCACGGGAATCGTCATCCGCCGCCACTCCTCTTCGCGCAGCAGGCCCTGGCGCACCTGATCCAGGACGGCCTCGACCAGCGCGTCGTTCATCGCCCGGTAGCCGAACTGGCCCTCCTCGTCGACCGCCATCGTCAAGACCACCAGCCGACCGTTCGGAGCCAGTTCGCGTCCCCGGAAAGCCACGAAGTCGGTCCAGTCCTTGGCGGCCTGGCGGGCGTAGGCCGCGCGGGCTCCCTCGACACCGCTGTAAGCGACCTGCAGATGGTCAACGAGTTCCGGCGCTCCTTCGGGGACCCGGCTCAGCCATTGCACCGCCCACGAACTCCAGCCCAGATTCACCGTGCTGGTCGGCAAGATCTGACCGTAGAAGGACCGGCCGATCGCCGACGCGAAGACGGCGGCGTCCTTTTGCAGGTAGCTGTCGGGGTCTTCGTCCAAGGTCCGGAACAAAGCCGTGAAGTCGTTCTCCGGTACATCGGTGTGCGCGACCAGGATCGCGTGGTCGTGGCGGGTACGTCCGCGAAGCACGTCAATCGCGGCGGTGATGGGCCGTAGCGAATTGTGCCCGGTGGCTGCCCCGAAATCGGCGATGACGACCGGTTGCGGCGGCTTGGGCAGCGACACCTGCGCGGCGGCCCGCTCGAACAACGCGACGGCCGGAAGCAATCCGGCGGCCTGCAGCCGCGACGACTGGGTGTACGTCGCGCTTTCCATCGGCTCGGGCCGCACGACGTTGCTCGACTCGGGCAAGTGCACCTCCGATTCAGCTCAGCTAGGGAAGCTTACCCCGGTCAGTCGCTCCGAGATCTCCCAAAGTCGTTGACTGTCAGTCTCATTGAGCGCACGAGCGGGCACTTTAGCTTCGGTCACGCCGCCGCCCGCGGCCTCGTAGAAGCCGCGCGGGCCGTAAAACGCGCCGCCTTCGGCTTGCGGAGTCACGGCGGCGTACAGCGCCGGCAGGATTCCTTCGTCGATCTCCTGCCACAGGAACGGAGCGTAGCGCCATGACGTGGTGTACAGCCGCTGCATCAACGCCGGCTTGTCCCGGCCGTGCGAAGGTCCGCTAATCTGCAGGTTGGTCTTGGTCAAACCCGGGTGCGCGGCGTTGGACAGGATGCCCCAGCCGGCCGCCCTGCTGCGGCGGTCCAACTCGCGGGCGAACATCAAGACGGCTAGTTTCGACTGGCCGTAGGCGGTCATGGGCGCATACGACTTCTCGAACTGCAGGTCGTCGAAGTTGATCCGGCCGCGTCGCGCGGCCAGGCTGCTCAGCGAGACGACCCGCGGCTTCTGCGCGGCCCGTAACAACGGCAGCACGTGCCCGGTTAGCGCGAAGTGCCCGAGATGATTACTGCCGAACTGCAATTCGAAGCCATCGGCGGTGGTGTCGCGATCCGGCGGTGTCATGACGCCGGCGTTGTTGATCAGGATGTCGATCGGGCGACCTTCGGCGTTCAGCTGTTCGCCCAACGCGGCCACCGAGGCCAGCGACGACAGGTCCAGCGGTTTGATGGTCAACTTCGCATCCGGTACTGACGTTCGGATCTTTTCGATCGCCTCCTCGCCCTTGGCGCGGTTGCGGATCGCCATCACCACGTCGGCACCGGCCGCTGAAAGCCGCCGCGCCAAGCCGAAGCCCAGGCCACTGTTGGCGCCGGTGATCACTGCCATTTTGCCGGACAGGTTGGGAACGGTGGCGATGAGTTTGTGGGCCATGCGTATCACTCCTCGTCTAAGTGGCGCACAGGTGCGGCTCGTTCAGTGTCCTCTTTCTGTCGCCGTTTGCGAATGCGGGCGGCATTCTGGTCGGCATGGCCTTGAGCGCGGCGTGGCGGCGGCGGGCGCCTGGTTGGCTGGCGGCTTTGGTCGTGGGGTCGCTACCCGCGCTTGCTTTCCCCACCGTCTCGTGGTGGTGGCTGGGCTGGGTGGGCTTGGTGCCGCTGCTCCTGCTGGTCCGGACGGCGCCGACGTCCTGGGACGGCGCCGTGCGGGCGTGGTGGGGCCTCACCGGGTTCGTGCTGACCACCCAATACTGGCTGACGACCAGCATCGGTCCGCTACTGATAGTGATGGCCGCGGGGTTGGGAGCGCTGTGGCTGCCGTGGGGGTGGAGCGCACACCGGCTCTTATCGGGGCCTTCGGTTACTGCCTTGCTCGTGCTGCCCAGCGCGTGGGTGGCGGCCGAAGTAGTGCGCTCCTTGCCTGCGTTGGGCGGTCCGTGGGCGCCGTTGGGAATGTCGCAGTGGAATTCTCCTCCGACGCTGGCCTCCTCCGCCTTGGGCGGGGTGTGGTTGACCAGTTTCCTTGTGGCCGCGGTTAATACGGCCATCGCGTATGCGATCGTGCGGCGGGACGTGTCGGGTCGGCTCGTCGCGTTGGCGTGCGCGACGGTATGCGTGGCCATTGGGCCGGTCTGGTACTGGCTGGGCCCGACGCCAGCAGGCGGTGGTGCCGTGCGGATCGCCCTGGTGCAGACCGGTGACATCAAAGACGCCGACGCCCGACAGGCGGCCAGTGAAGCGCTTACCGCCACGCTCGCCGGTCAGCACGTCGACCTGGTGGTGTGGGGCGAAAGCAGCGTCGGCGTGGACCTCACCAGCCATCCCGACGCGCTGGCCCGGCTATCCGAGCTGTCTCGTCGAGTCGGCGCGGACCTGTTGGTCAACGTCGACGCGCCGGCACCCGGTGGCGGCATCCACAAATCGTCGGTGCTGGTGGGCTCCGAGGGGGTGTCGGGCAGCTACCGCAAGACCCGGCTGGTGCCGTTCGGTGAATACGTGCCACTGCGGCCGCTGTTGGGCTGGATCACCCGTCACAGCAAGGCCGCCGGTGAGGACCGGCAGCGGGGGACCGGGCCGGTGGTGTTACGCGCCGATGGGCTGGCCATCGGGCCGCTGATCAGTTACGAGACGACCTTCTCCGACCTTGCTCGACGCGAGGCCGTGTTGGGCGCCGACCTGCTGGCGTATCAAAGCGCCACGTCGTCGTTTCAAGGAAGTTGGGCGCAACCGCAATTGGCCGCGCAGCCGGCGGTGCGCGCCGTCGAGGCGGGTCGGCCGGCGGTACACGCCGGGTTGTCAGGTGACACTACGGTTTTCGATGCGCGCGGTCACCTGCTGGTGTGGCGGGGGTCGGACTTTCGCGGGGTGGTCGTCGTCAGTGTTGCGCGGCAGTCGCGAGTAACCCCCTACCAACGCCTCGGTGACTGGGTGCCGATCCTGGCTTTCGTCGTGCTGGGCGGCGCGATTGCGGTGTCGCGCCTGCGTGCGCGTGACACACTGCGTGGGTGAGCAGCAGACGGCTTGCCAAGATTTCGCTGTCCGTGGCCATCGCCATGTTGGTGGTCGCGGTGGCCGGGTTCATCACCACCCTGATCCTCAACGCGTTCTACTTCGACGAATACGACGCCTACGGTGAGGTGCCGATCCCCGGGTCGGGCACCGTGCACCTGCCCTCCGGTGGCGCGACGGTCAGCCTGCATGCGTTGGTCATCGGCGGCGCCGACGGTGGTCTGCCGGTGCCGCCGCTGCAGATCAGCGTGACCCCGCCCGAGGGCGTGCCACAACCGGAGGTCACCGAAAGCATCGGTGGGACAACGACAGTCAACAACGATGCGCACGTAAGAGTATGGAACGTGCAGGTGCCCGTGGAAGGCGATTACCACATCAAGACCGACGGTCAGGTCGGCGGATACATCAACCCACAACTGGCGTTCGGCCACACCAGTTCTTACGGCTGGCTGGTGTGGGTGTTCGTCGGGCTGTTCGTCGTCGCGCTTGTCGATCTGGCGTTGTCCATCCTGTGGTTGGCGCGCAGCCCGGCCCGAGTGGTGTCGGTCTCGGCCAGCCCGTATGTGCACGACCTGTCACCGTCTACGGCCGCCGTCGCCTACGAGCCCACCGATGACGGCGTTCGGCTGGAGCGACTGAAAACCCTTGCCGGGCTGCGTGACTCCGGGGCGCTGACCGAAGAGGAATTCGAAAGCGAGAAGCGCCGCATTCTGCAGGGGCACTAGCTCGCCTGCGCACGCTCGCGGGGGCGAACGATGCGGCTAGTGTCCGCGAGCAACCCATTCTTCGTAGTGGATGATCTCGTCGGCGATCGTGGTGCTGTCGCCGTGGCCGGTGTGCACGACGGTGTCAGGCGGCAACGCGCCGAGCCGATCGGAGATGGACCGCAAGATGGTGGGGAAGTCTGAGTAGGAGCGTCCCGTCGCGCCGGGTCCACCGGAAAACAGCGTGTCGCCGCTGAACACCACACCGAGTTCCGGGGCGTACCAGCACACCGATCCGGGCGAGTGGCCCGGGGTGTGGATGGCGCGTAGCTCGGTGCCGGCGACGCGTAAGCTCTGCCCGTCGTCGACAGCGCGGAAGTCCTTGTCGGCGTGCGTCATTCGCCACAACACATCGTCGGCTGGATGCAGCAGCACCGGCGCATCAAGGGCTGCGCCAAGTTGGGGCGCCACCGTCACGTGGTCGTTGTGGCCATGAGTGCACACCACCGCCACCACGTGACGGCCGTTGACAGCCGCGCGAATCGGCTCGGCGTCGTGCGCAGCGTCGAAGACCACCACCTCCGAGTCGTCACCGATCAACCAGATGTTGTTGTCGACTTCCCAACTGCCGCCGTCGAGTTCGAAAGTTCCGTGGGTGACCACGCGGTCGATGGTGGCCATCACAGCATCACCACCGAACGCAGCACCTTGCCGCCATGCATTTTGTGGAAGGCCTCTTCGACGTCATCGAGGCCGATGCGCTCGGAGACGAACAGATCAAGCGGCAACCGGCCCTGCAGGTACAGGTCGATCAGAGTGGGGAAGTCGCGTTCGGGCAGGCAGTCTCCGTACCAGGAGGACTTCAGCGCGCCGCCGTGGGAGAAGAAGTCGATCAGCGGCATGTCCAGTTGCATGTCCGGTGTCGGCACGCCCACCAGCACCACGGTCCCCGCCAGGTCGCGAGCATAGAACGCCTGCTTCCACGTCTCGGGCCGGCCGACGGCGTCGATCACGACATTGACCCCGAAGCCGTCGGTGAGGTCCTGGATGGTTTTGACCACATCGAGTTCGCGCGCGTTGATGGTGTGGGTGGCGCCGAACTTGCGGGCCCAATCGAGTTTGGTGTTGTCGGTGTCCACGGCGATGATTCGACGGGCACCCACCAGGGCTGACCCGGCGATGGCCGCATCGCCGACTCCGCCGCAGCCGATCACCGCCACCGTGTCGTCGCGGGTGACGCCGCCCGTGTTGATCGCGGCGCCGATACCGGCCATCACGCCGCAGCCCAGCAGGCCGGCGGCGGCGGGGTCGGCCTCCGGATTCACCTTGGTGCACTGACCCGCCGCTACCAGCGTCTTGTCGGCGAAGGCGCCGATGCCCAGTGCCGGGGTGAGTTCGGTGCCGTCGGTCAGCGTCATCTTTTGCTCGGCGTTATAGGTGTCGAAGCAAAGGTGCGGCCGACCGCGCTTGCAGGCGCGGCACTTCCCGCATACGGCGCGCCAGTTGAGGATCACGAAATCGCCCGGTTCGATCGTCGTGACCCCGGGTCCGACCGCTTCGACCGTGCCCGCGGCCTCGTGGCCCAGCAGGAACGGATATTCGTCGTTGATGCCGCCCTCGCGGTAGGTCAGGTCGGTGTGGCAGACGCCGCAGGCGATGATGTCGACGACTGCTTCACCGGGCCCGGGATCCGGGACGACGATGTCCACCAACTCGACGGGTTCACCCTTTTTCCGTGAAATCACGCCTCGCACTGTCTGACTCATGGCCTCTAACCTACGGTGTAGCGTCGCTGAGCGTGACGGCAACCGAAACCACCGAGGCGTTCATCGAGCGCATGGTTGCGACGATTGACAACGCCAGCCTGGCCCTGTTGTTGAGCGTCGGGCATCAAACCGGCCTGCTGGAAACGATGGGGAACCTCGCGCCAGCCACCAGCGCCGAGATCGCCGAGGCGGCCGGCCTCAACGAGCGCTACGTTCGAGAATGGCTGGGCGGCATGACCGCTGGACGTGTCGTCGACTATGACCCGCAAACCCAGACCTACTCATTGCCGGCTCATCGGGCCGCGGTGTTGACCAGTGCGGCCGGCCCGCACAACCTCGCCATCGTGGCGCAGTTCGTACCGCAGCTCAGCGAAGTCGAGCAGAAGATCCTCGACTGCTTCCGCAACGGCGGCGGCCTGCCCTACAGCGAGTTCCCCCGCTTCCACACCTTGATGGCCGAGCAAAGCGGGGCCGTCTTCGACACCTCGCTCGTCGACGTCGTGCTGCCGTTGGTCGACGGTCTTCCGGAATTGTTGCGCTCCGGCGCCGACGTTGCCGACTTCGCCTGTGGCAGCGGGCATGCGATCAACGTCATGGCCCAGGCGTTTCCGGCCAGTCGGTTCACCGGCATCGACTTCGCCGAAGAGGCGATTGCGACCGGGCGCGACGAGGCCGCTCGGCTCGGCTTGACCAACGCGACGTTCGAGGCCCACGACCTTGCGCGGCTGGACAAGGAGTCCGCGTACGACGTCGTCACCGTCTTCGACGCCATCCATGATCAAGCGCAGCCCGCGCAGGTGCTGTCGAACATCCACCGGGCGCTGCGTCCCGGCGGTGTCCTGCTGATGGCCGACATCAAGGCGTCGAGCCGACTGGAAGACAACATCGGCGTTCCGATGAGCACCTATCTCTACACCACCTCGATGATGCATTGCATGACGGTGTCGCTGGCCTTCGATGGCGCCGGACTCGGTACGGCATGGGGATGGCAGCTGGCCAAATCAATGCTTGCCGACGCCGGGTTCGACGACGTGGTCATCGCCGAGATCGAGTCGGACCCGATCAACAACTACTACATCGCCAGGAAGTAATGGCCGCTCTCGACGCTCTCGACGACTGGCCGGTCCCGGCCGCCGCCGCGGCGATAGTGGGACCTGACGGAGTTGTTGCCAGCCACGGCGACACCGGGCGCGAGTTCGCCCTCGCCTCGGTCACCAAGCCGCTGGTCGCACGAGCCGCGCAGGTCGCCGTCGAGGAAGGAGTCGTCGAGCTCGATTCCCCGGCCGGCCCGCCAGGGTCCACCGTCCGGCACCTGTTGGCGCATGCGTCGGGTCTGGCAATGCTGGAGAACAAGGAGCTGGCCCGGCCCGGCACGCGGCGGATCTATTCGAATTACGGCTTCGCTGTATTGGCCGAAACGCTGGAGCGTGAATCGGGCATCGAGTTCGGCCGCTACCTCAACGAGGCCGTCTGCGAGCCGCTCGGCATGACCACGACCCGGCTCGACGGCGGCGCCCCGGCCGCCGGATTCGGAGCCACCTCCACGGTCGCTGACCTGGCCGCATTCGCCCGCGACCTGTTGCGTCCGGCAACGGTCTCCCCGCAGATGCATGCCGACGCCACCGCGGTGCAGTTCCCCGGTCTCAACGGCGTGCTGCCGGGCTACGGCGTCCAACGGCCCAACGACTGGGGGTTGGGGTTCGAGATCCGGGACGGCAAGACCCCGCACTGGACCGGGGCGCGCAACTCCGCGCGGACGTACGGCCATTTCGGTCAGGCGGGCGGGTTCATCTGGGTAGATCCGGAGGCCGACCTGGCGCTCGTCGTGCTGACCGACCGGGATTTCGGCGACTGGGCGCTAAGCCCTTGGCCTGCGCTTTCCGACGATGTGATAGCCGCACAGATCTGATGCGAACTGCACACTAGCGCAACAGGGGTATCACAAGGCACAATAGACACGCAGGACACAACAAAATTCTGGCAAGCATCGCGCTTATCGGGTTCACCAGGTCGTTGGGGAAGACGTCCCTCGTGGAACCGAAGGAGCAACAGATGCGTGCGTCGAACCAGTTCGCCGATGTGACGACCGGCGTGGTGTACATCCACGCCTCGCCCGCAGCGGTGTGCCCGCATGTCGAGTGGGCGTTGTCGTCGACCCTGCAGTCCAAGGCGAACTTGGTCTGGACGCCGCAGCCGGCCATGCCCGGTCAGTTGCGCGCCGTGACCAACTGGTGCGGGCCGGTGGGCACTGGCTCACGCCTGGCCAACGCCTTGCGCTCGTGGTCGGTGTTGCGCTTCGAAGTCACCGAGGATCCCAGCCCCGGCGTCGACGGGCAGCGGTTCAGTCACACCCCGCAGCTCGGTCTGTGGAGCGGGGCGATGAGCGCCAACGGCGACATCATGGTCGGGGAGATGCGGCTGCGGACGCTGATGGCCCAGGGTGCCGACACCCTTGCCGCCGAGTTGGACTCCGTCCTGGGCACCGCGTGGGATGAGGCGCTGGAGGCTTACCGGGACGGCGGCGACGCCGGTGAAGTCACGTGGCTCAGCCGCGGAGTGGGCTAGTGGTGATTGCCAGTGCGGCGGATCACCACTGTCAGCTCAGTTAACTTGCCCCTCTGTCACGGGCTTGGCTGAGACGGGCATGTCAACATTGCCCTTGCACGCGCCGCTGGAAATGTCGGTGTGGAAGACGCCGGTGAGGATTCCGTATTGGCCGGGCGTGTAGACGGTCAGCGACTTCGCCGGGTCGTATTCGACGGTTCCGTCCGGAAGTAGACAGTCCCACTGCCACGTCATCTCACGTACCCATTGGGCGCCATTCCAGGTGAATTCGACCGTGCGGGGCATGGATTCGTTCTTGGGTGGGGCCGGGCCGTTGACGGTTGCGACGCAGGTTCCGGCCGAGCAGTTGGAGGTGATCGAAACGCTGGTGCGACGGGCGAATTCGGGCTGACTGGCGGCGACGCTGGTGCCCGTCTTCGCATTTGCGTTGAGCGTCAGGATGTACTGCCCATTCCAGGAGGCGACCTCACCCGCGTGGGCGGGCGCTGCGCACAGCGCGGCGGCCATGGGTAAAGCCGCCGCGGCGGCCAAAGCGGCGGTGCGGTCCATCGTTTCCTCCAGAACGAGCAGGTTTGGAAAGGATGTCGCCGGCGGCGGCCTCGCCGTTACTTTTCCGGGCGCAGGATCTGCATCGCGGCCGGCTCGACGGAGATTTCGGCCGGTAACGCGCCTGCGTAGTCACCGTCGGCGTACACATTGATGCCAGGGCACTCGACGTGCACGGTCTTGGCGCGCGCGGTGGTGACCTCGGGCAGTTCAACGTGGGTGCCCTTGAGGGCGGTTGGAAAGAAGCGGATGAGCTTCGTCCGGGATCCCGAACACACCATGGTGATGTCGAGCAGGCCATCGGAAGGGTCGGCATGTGGGCAGATTTGCATCCCGCCGCCGTAGCTGCGCGTGTTGCCAAAGGCGGTCAAGGTCAGGTCGGTCTCGATCTCTTTGGTGCCGTCGAGCACAAGCCGAAATGGCAACAGGCGCAACTGCGAGAGCTCGGCGAACATGGCAACGTAGTACCGCAGCCGGCCATGTGGCCAAGTCATCCGATTCGCCCGGTCGGTGACCAGCGAGTCGAACCCGGTGGCCGCCACGGTGCCGAACCACTTGTCGACACCGTTGGTGTCGCGAATGCGGCCCAAGTCGATCGTTTCCGTCCAGCCGTCCACCACGACGTCGGCGGCCGCTTCGGAATCCTTGGTGGGAATGCCGAATTCGCGGGCATGGTCGTTGCCGGTGCCCGCTGGAATGATGCCCAGCGGAACGTCGGTGCCGGCCAACACCTGCAGCGCGTTGGAGATGACGCCGTCGCCGCCGGTGACCACAACGGCATCGGTGCCCTTTTCCACTGCCGCGGAGAGAAGATAACGGGCGTCGTCGGCGTTCTCACCGACAATCTCGATGACTTCCACGCCGCGCTGCTGCAGGCGAGCGATTGCTCTCTGGGCGGCGTGGACAGCCGCGCCGTGTCCGGACAGCGGATTGGTCAGCGCGGTGACCTTGCTGATTTCGCGCCGAGTCACGGAATCAGCTTGCCGGGGTTCATGATTCCGGCCGGGTCCAGTGTCGCCTTGACCGCGCGCAGCAACTGCACACCGAGTTCGCCGATCTCTTCGCGCATCCACGGCCGGTGGTCGGCCCCGACGGCGTGATGGTGGGTGATGGTGCCGCCGTTTGCCATGATCGCATCGGACGCGGCCTTTTTGGCCGTCAACCATTGCTCGATCGGATTGCCGCGCTGCCCGGCGACGACGGTGAAGTACAGCGAGGCGCCGGTGGGGTAGACGTGCGAAACGTGGCACATCACCAACGCGGGAGTGCCGGACTCGGCCAGCGAGCTGGTAAGCGCTTCTGTCACAGCGGCTTTCAGTGTCGCGATGTTGGACCACTTGGTCGCAGTCTCCAAGGTCTCGCACAGCGCGCCGGCGGCAAGCAGGGAGTCGCGCAGGTACGGCGCGGCGAATCGGCCGCGCTCCCAGGCTTGGGCCGGAGCCTCACCAAGGGAGGTGGCGCCCATCGACTCCAGTAGCGCACGGGTTTCGGCGTGCCGGCTCTCGGCGTGCTCCTTGGTGCCCTCGAACAGCGTCAGGGCCAGGCAGCCACCGGTGATCTGGTTCTCGCCGATGGATTCGGTGGTGGCGAGGTTGACTCCGGTTTCGGTCTCGTCGGATAGCCGGACGACGGTGGGACCGGTGCCGGTTTGGGTGACTGCGCGCAGCGCCTCGACGCCCGTTGGGAAGTCGGGGAACGACCACGCCTCATACCGCGTGGTTTCTGGCACCCGGTGCACGCGCAACCGCACCTGGGTGATGACGCCGAAGGTGCCTTCCGAGCCGATCGCAAGCTGGCGCAGGTCCGGGCCGGCGGCCGACGCCGCGACCCGGCCCAGATCCAGAACGCCCACCGGGGTGATCATGCGCAACCCGAGGATCATGTCGTTGAAGCGGCCGTAGCCGGCGGAGTCTTGGCCGGATGACCTGGTCGCTGCGAAGCCCCCGATGGTGGCGTACTCGAAGCTCTGCGGAAAATGTCCGAGTGAGAAGCCGTGTTCGGTGAGCAGTCGTTCGGCTTGCGGGCCGGTGACACCGGCGCCCAATTCGGCTTCGCCGGAGACTTCGTCGAGGGACAGCAGTTGGTCGAAACGCCGCAGATCCAAAGAGATGACAGCGTCGAATCTGTCGCGCACCGGATCGAGGCCGCCGACCACATTGGTGCCCCCGCCGAACGGGACGATGGCGATGCCGTGCTCGGAGCAGTAAGTCAAGATGGCGGCGACGGTGTCCTCGTCACCGGGTAGCAGTACCGCGTCGGGAGCGTCCTGGACGCCGGTGTCCTTACGGCGCAGCATGTCGGGGGTCGACTTGCCGCCGGCGTGCAGCAGGCGGTCGCGGTCGCTGGTGCGGAAATAGTCGTCGCCGACGATCTTGGCCAGCGCAATCTGGTCGGTTTCTTTCAGTGCGGTCGGACGTAGCCGTACGTCTTCGGCTTCCAGTGGCGTCTGGCCTGAGTCTTCAATGCCCACAGCCTGTTTGAGCAACGTGCGAATGCCTTCGGACAGCGGCTTGGCCGCGGCGGGATCTCCCCACGCATCCCATTTCATCGGCGGCAGCAGGTCCTCGAGGTGCGTCATGCGTTACAGTATTACACATGCTGTCAATCAGTAACGCTGTGACGGATACCGGGGATCGCATCCTTCGGGCGGCCGCCAGCTGCGTCCGCGACTACGGTGTCGACCGGGTGACGCTTGCCGAGATCGCCCGCCGGGCGGGGGTCAGCCGTCCGACGGTGTACCGTCGCTGGCCCGACACCCGCTCGATCATGTCGGCGCTGCTGACCGATCACCTGCTCGGCGTGATGCGCGAAGTGCCGGTGGACGGCGACGATCGGGAAGCGTTGGTCCGACAAGTCGTGGCGGTGGCCGACCGGTTGCGCCGCGACGAGCTCATCATGTCGGTGATGCACAGCGAATTGGCGCGGGTCTACATCACCGAGCGCCTCGGTACCAGCCAGCAATTCCTCATTGCAGGGCTGGCGGCGCGGCTTCAGGTGGCGCAGGAATCGGGCGGCGTGCGTGCCGGTGACCCGCATCAACTCGCGACCATGGTGCTGCTGATCGCGCAGTCGACGATTCAATCCGCCGACATCGTCAAGCCGGTTCTCGACGACCACGCGCTGGCCACCCAACTCACCTACGCACTGAACGGATACCTGACCTGATGTCGAATCCGACTGCTCTCAATGCTGCGCGCCGTGCCGCGGACCTTGCCGCCCTGGCCGATGGGGCGGGGGTGGATGTGGTTGTCATCGGTGGTGGCATCACCGGGACCGGCATCGCGTTGGATGCCGCGTCACGTGGGTTGCGGGTGGTGTTGGCGGAGAAGCACGATTTGGCGTTCGGCACCAGTCGGTGGAGTTCGAAGTTGGTGCACGGTGGACTGCGCTACCTTGCGACGGGCAACGTGGGCATTGCCCGGCGCAGCGCGATCGAACGCGGAATCTTGATGACGCGCAACGCCCCTCATCTGGTGCACGCCATGCCGCAACTGGTGCCGTTGTTGCCGTCGATGAATCGGGTCTCGCGTGCGCTGGTGCGCACCGGGTTCCTGGCCGGAGATGCGTTGCGCATACTCGCCGGTACACCATCGTCGACGCTGCCACGGTCGCGACGGGTGTCGGCGCAGCGCGTGGTGGAGCTGGCTCCCACCGTCGCGCGCGCCGGGTTGGACGGTGGATTCCTTGCCTACGATGGGCAATTGATCGATGACGCCCGACTGGTCACTGCCGTGGCGCGCACCGCCGCACAACACGGCGCCCGGATCCTGACCTATGTGGCGGCGTCGCAGGCCACTGACACCTCGGTGCGATTGACCGACCAGCGCACCGGCCAATCGATCGAGGTTTCGGCCAAAGCGGTCATCAACGCGGCGGGCGTCTGGGCCGGGGACATCGATTCCGCGTTGAAGTTGCGGCCAAGCCGCGGGACCCACCTCGTCTTCGATGCCAGTGCTTTCGGGAATCCCACTGCCGCGCTGACGATTCCGATACCGGGCGAGCTGAACCGCTTCGTGTTCGCCATGCCCGAGCAACTCGGCCGCGTATATCTGGGTCTGACCGACGAAGATGCGCCCGGCCCGATTCCCGATGTGCCAGAGCCGTCTTCGGACGAGGTCACCTTCCTGCTGGACACGGTGAACACCGCGTTGGGGACCGCGCTGCAGGCCACCGACGTGATCGGGGCATACGCCGGGTTGCGGCCTTTGATCGACACCGGCGCCGGCCGTACCGCTGATGTGTCACGCGACCACGCGGTGTTCGAGTCGCCGTCGGGGGTGATCAGCGTGGTGGGTGGCAAGCTGACCGAATACCGTTACATGGCAGAGGATGTGCTGAACCGGGCTATCAGTCTGCGCGGTCTGCATGCCGCGGATTGCCGGACGCGTAACTTGCCGCTGATCGGTGCGCCCGCCAATCCGGGTCCGGCGGCCGGGCCGGGGTCGGCGCCGGCTTCCATGGTGGCGCGTTACGGCGCTGAGGCGGCCAACGTGGTGGCCAGCGCAACGTGTGAGCGGCCCACCGAACCGGTCGCCGAAGGCGTCGACGTGACGCGTGCGGAGTTCGAATACGCCGTAACCCACGAGGGCGCGCTGGATGTGGACGACATACTCGATCGTCGCACCCGCATCGGTCTGGTGCCGCGCGACCGCGAGCGGGTGGTCGAGGTGGCGCAGGAGTTCCTGGCCCGAGTGGGCTAGCGCTCGCGGTAAGAAGGTGACCTTACAGCGGGATGTTCTTGTGGCGTCCGCGGCGGGCGGGAGCCTGAGCCAGTGCCTCGGTCAGCTTGCTGCGGGTGTGCGACGGGTCAATCTTCTCGTCGACCACACCGATCTCGATGGCGCTGTCCACCCCACCGGCGATGCGCTCGTGCTCGGCGGCCAATTCGTTGTGCAGCGCCTCGCGCTCGTGCTCGGGCGCGGCGGCCAGCTTGCGCTTGTGCAGGATGCCGACGGCGGCCTTGGCGCCCATCACCGCGACTTCAGCGTCCGGCCAGGCGAACACCTTGGTCGCGTTGAGCGAGCGCGAGTTCATCGCAATGTAGGCCCCGCCGTAGATCTTGCGGGTGACCAGCGTGACCCGCGGAACGGTGGCCTCACCGAACGCGTGCAGCAGCTTGGCGCCGCGGCGCACCACGCCGCCCCACTCCTGGTCGACACCGGGCAGATACCCGGGAACGTCGACGACGACCACCAGTGGGATGCCGAACGCGTCGCACAACCGCACGAAACGCGCTGCCTTCTCGGCACTTTCGGAGTTCAAGCAGCCACCTAAGCGCAGCGGATTGTTGGCCAGCACGCCGACCGTGCGTCCGGACAACCGGCCCAGGCCGACCACCATGGACGGCGCCCACTTGGCCTGGAACTCGTCGAATGGGGTGTCCTCGTCGAGGATGGCGGTCACGATCGGGTGTACGTCGTAGGCCCGCCGCGCCGACTCGGGCAGCAGCGCCTTGATGTCGGTGTCGCCGGCTTCGGCTTTGTTGCGGTCGAAATGCCCCTGCTGGCAGAACAATCCGACCAGCCGGCGGCCGCGCTCATAGGCGTCGAGTTCGTCGTCGGCGACGATGTGGCACACGCCGGACTTCTTGTGGTGGGTCTCCGGTCCTCCGAGGGAGGCCATGTCGACGTCCTCGCCGGTGACGCTGCGGACCACGTCGGGCCCGGTGACAAACACCCGGCTTTCCGGCGCCATCACGATGACGTCGGTCAGCGCCGGGCCATAAGCGGCGCCGCCAGCGGCGAAGCCGACGACCACCGAGATCTGCGGAATGTAGCCGGACGCACGGATCATGGCCTCGAAGACCTGACCGACGGCGTGCAGTGCGCGCACCCCCTCGGCCAGTCGGGCACCGCCGGAGTGCCAGATGCCCACGATCGGGCTCTGCTCCTCGATGGCGGTGTCGTAGGCGTTGACGATGTGCGCGCAGCCCTCGACACCCATGGCGCCGCCCATGACGGTGCCGTCGGTGCAGAAGGCGATGGTGCGGACACCGTTGACCGTGCCTGCGGCGGCCAGCACCCCAGAGCGGTCACGCTCGTGCAGCAGTTCGATGCTGCCGTCGTCGAGGAAATTGCTCAGACGCAACAACGGGTCGCGGGGGTCGAGCGACTCGTCAACCGCCGCCGGGGCCATGATTGTCATCGCAGATCTCCTAGTTCGACAGTGATGCTCTGGTTTATCCGGTGATCCTTGGCTTTTTCTAAAGCACCGTTAGTAACGCCCAAACGTCAGCGCCACATTGTGCCCGCCGAAACCGAACGAGTTGTTGACCGCATAGTTGTACTCGCCCGGTCGCGGCTTACCTGCCACCACATCCAAATCGATTTCTGGATCTTGGTTTTCCAGGTTCAGTGTCGGGGGAACGATCTGGTCGCGCAATGCGAGCACGGTCAGGATCGACTCCACCGCGCTGACCGCTCCCACCGAGTGACCCAGCGCCGCCTTGGGTGCGTACACCGCCGGCTTGTGGCCGCCGAGGGCGCGGTTGATGGCCCTGCTCTCCGCCAGGTCACCGACCACGGTACCGGTGGCGTGCGCATTGACATGGTCGATGTCGCGCGGGGTCAGCCCGGCCAGCTGGATCGCCCGGGTCATCGCGTCCGCGGCGCGTTCCCCGTTGGGGTCCGGCGCGACCATGTGGTAGGCGTCGGAGGTGATACCCGCGCCCATCACTCGGGCCAGGATGTTGGCTCCGCGAGCCTTGGCGTGCTCCTCGGTCTCGATGACCATCAGCGCGCCGGCCTCGCCGAACACGAAGCCGGTGCGGTCCTTGTCGAACGGGCGACAGGCACCGGCCGGGTCGTCGTTGTTGGTCGACATCACCATGCGCATCTGGGCGAACGCGGCGATCGGAACCGCTTCGATCTTGATCTCCACGCCGCCGCAGACCGCGATGTCGGCCTCACCGAACACGATGTTGCGCCACGCCTGGGCGATGCCCTCAGCGCCGGACGCGCAGGCCGAGATGGGAGTGATCACGCCCGCTTTGGCGTGCAATTCCAGCCCGACGGCCGCCGCGGCGCCGTTGGGCATGAACTTCTGCACACCGAGCGGAGAGACCGCCTTCATGCCACGAACGCGCATGTCGTCGTAGCTGAGAACCATTTCCTCGTTCGATCCCAGGCCGGTGCCGATGGAGACCAGCAGTCGGTTGGTGTCGACCTCGGGGGAACCGGCGTTCTCCCACACCCGCCGGCTCAACACGGTGGACATCCGCTGCAGATAACCCATCCGGCGCAGCTCGACGCGCGTCAGCGAGCTGTCGAAATCCTCGACCAGATGACCCCCGATACGTACCGGCAGGCCGAACTCGTCGAGGAACGGGTCGTCCATGGTGCGAATACCACTTTGGTGGTCGAGCAACATCTTCCACGTGGATTCGGCGTCGGATGCCAGCGCAGTCGTCATGGCAACGCCGGTGACGACCACGTTCGGGAACGCTCTCCCGGTAACCAGCTCTGTCATTGGTCTTGCGACCGATCCTTTCCTGCCTCTAATAACGCCCGAAGGCGAGCGCCACGTTGTGGCCGCCGAACCCGAACGAGTTGTTGATCGCGTACTGGTATTCGCCGTAACGCGGTTCGCCCGCAACGACATCCAGATCGATCTCGGGGTCCGGAGTCTCGTAGTTCAAGGTCGGTGGGATGACGCCGTCCCGAAGGCTCAACACCGTGAGAACTGATTCCAGTGCGCCGACAGCACCGATGGAGTGCCCCAGCGCTGACTTCGGCGCGTACACCGCGGCACGCTCACAACCGGCGACGCGGATGGCGTTGGCCTCCGCGGTGTCACCGATCGGCGTTGCCGTCCCGTGGGCGTTGACGTGGTCGACGTCCTTGGGGGACAAGCCCGCCAATTCCAGTGCCCTGGTCATCGCCCGACCGGCGCGAACGCCGTCGGCCGCCGGGGCCACCATGTGGAAGGCGTCGGAGGTGATACCGGCGCCCATCAACCGGGCCAACGGCTTGGCGCCGCGGGCCTTGGCGTGCTCCTCGGTCTCGATGACCATGAGCGCTCCGGCCTCACCGAACACGAAGCCGTCGCGGTCCTTGTCGAACGGCCGCGACGCGCGCTCCGGCTCCTCGTTGCGGGTCGACATGGCCCGCATCATCGAGAACGCCGCAATGGGCAGCGCCTCGATAGGTCCTTCGACGCCGCCGCAGACGGCGATCTCGGCGTCACCCATGACGATCTGACGCCACGCATGCGCGATGGCCTCCGAGCCCGACGAGCAGGCCGACACCGGGGTTATCACGCCGGCGCGGGCGCCGAGTTGCAAGCCCACGACCGCCGCAGCACCGTTGGGCATGATCATCTGAACGGCCAGCGGCGACACCTTGCGGGGGCCGCCCTCGTTCATCAGGTCGTAGCTCTCGATGACGCGTTCGGCGCCACCGAGGCCGGTGCCGACCACGACGCTGAACCGGTCGGGGTCGACCTCTGGGTTGCCTGCGCTGTCCCACAGCTGGCCGCTGAGATGCTTGGCCATCCGCTGGACATACGACATGCGGCGCATGTCGAGCCTGCCCATGTGGTTGTCGATGGGCTCCTTGAGGTGGCCACCGATCTTGACCGGCAGGTCCCACTTGGTGATGTATTCGTCTTCTAGGACGTGGATGCCGCTTTCGCCGGCCAGCAAACCCTTCCACGTGCCCTCGACGTCCGGCGCGATCGACGTCGTCGCCGTGACGGCGGTTACCACGACATTGGGGTAACCGCCGTTAGCAGTGGAAGGCTTGGTCACTTGCTCTCCGCTTCGAGCCTCGCCTGGACGTTGGCAACCGCGTCGGGGTTTTCCGACTCGATCTTGGCGCGCAGAGCCTGAGCAGCCTCGGGGTTCTCTTCCTCGAGCTTCTGGATGTAGGCGACGACGTCACCGACGGTGCGCAGACCAGCGAGGTCCTCGTCCGGGATCTTGACGCCGTACTTGTCCTCGGTCTGAACAGCGATCTCAACCATCGACAGCGAGTCGATGTCCAGGTCGTCGACGAACGACTTCTCCGGGGTGACCTCCGACGGCTCGATACCGGTGACCTCTTCGATGATCTCGGCGATACCGGCGATGATTTCTTCTTGACTGACGGCCACAGCTTTTCCCTTCGTAATGTGTTGTGTTGCAAACGAACTGACGTACGTTTTGGTCTGGCCGAAGCCGGCGAATTACAAGTTCGCCAACTCGTCCAGGTCTGCGGGTGACTTGACGGCGCGCGTCGGAACCCCCCGAAGTTCGCGTTTGGCGATACCGGTCAGGGTGCCCGCGGGCGGGAACTCGACGATCGCCGTGACATTGTGCTCGCGCAGGGTCGCAGTGCACAGGTCCCAGCGCACCGGCTGGGTGAGTTGCGCGACCAGCGTCTGCATGGCCGCTGCGGCTGACGCCACCGGCTTTCCGTCCCGGTTGGACAGCAGCGTGGCGGTGGGCTCGGCGGTCGCGATGTTGGTCGCGGCGGCGCCATAGCCTTCCAGCGCGGGAGCCATGAACTGGGTGTGGAACGCCCCGGCCACGCTCAGTGCCCGGACCCGGGCTTTGGCCGGCGGGTCTTCGGCGAGCTTGTCCAGCGCGGTGAGCCGGCCGGCGGCGACGATTTGACCGGCGGCGTTGCGGTTGGCCGGCACCAGGTCGAGCTGCTCGAGGCGGGTCAGCACCTCGCCCTCGTCACCGCCGAGCACCGCGGACATCCCGGTGGGTTCGAGCGCGCAGGCCTTGGCCATCTCGGCGCCGCGGGTGGCGGCCAGTGCAACGGCGTCGTCGGCCGCCAGTACGCCGGCGATCGCGTAGGCCGCGATCTCGCCGACGGAGTGACCGGCGGCAATGACTTCCTGATCGGCCAGCAGCCCCCGCTTGGTCAGCTCACCGTGAGCCAGCAGCGTGGCCGCGACAATCAACGGCTGGGCGACCGCGGTGTCGGTGATCTCCTCGATCGACGCGCTGGTGCCCAACCGGGCCAAGTCCAGGCCGCTAGCCTTGGACCACGCCGCAATCCGGTCTGCTGCGCCGGGCAGTTCCAGCCACGGCGACAGCATCCCCTCGGTCTGGGAACCCTGTCCGGGTGCAAGCAACGCAATCACGTGTCTAAGAGAACACTGTGAAGACGGTTTTGCGGGGTGTAACAGATTATGAACCTCGTCTTAGGTTTTTGTATACCTCCCACAAAATACCCTCGTAAGCTACATTTTTGAGATCGCGCCGCGATCTGTCATCTGAGTCACTATCCGCTCGCGGTCGCGGCAGAACCGCCTCTGACCGGCAGCGGAGCCTGCGAGAGGGTGTTCACGGTGACGCCGGACGGATTCGTCGGGTAGTTGAGCTGGCCCACCGTGGCGGCGACGCGCAGCACGTAGGCGTCCCGTGGTTGGGTCGGATCACGGCCCGTGAAGTCGGTGATTCGCTTGAGTCGGTAGCGCACCGTGTTTGGATGAACGAACAACTTCCTGGCACAAGCCTCAATAGCGCCGCCAGAATCTAAGAAAGCGTCCAGGGTCTCGACGAGCGTGGGCCCGGCGTCGGCCAGGGGCCGCATCACGTCGGTGTGCAACGCCACGATCGCCGAGGCGTCACCCATCAGGGCGCGTTCCGGCAGCAATTCCCGGGCCAGAACGGGCCGTGGGGCGCCGCGCCACCCGGCGACGGCGTTCATCCCCGAGATTGCCTCGCTGGCGCTGTGGTAGGCGGCTGTGAGCATCGGCGCCGTCGGCCCGATCACGATAGGTCCGTCCGAGAAGGCCGTCAGCAGGTCCTTCAAGAACTTGTCGGTCGGGGACAGGTGGCCGGAGACGATCGCCACCAGCCAGGTGCCGTGCACGTCGGTCAGTGCGGCGCGGCCGTGCCGGATGGCGATGTCGCGCACGTCCTGGCTGGCGCGCTCACTGCCCTGGCCGTTGGACCCGTCCCGTCCGGGTGCCGGGGTGCCGACCACGACGGTCGCCGGCGCGGTGGTGTCCCAGTTCAAGGCGGCCGCACGGGACAGCAGTTCCGGGCCGGTGTCGCCGCGCACGACGGCGTCGACGACGCTGGCCTCCATCCGGCTGTCCCAGGTGCCCCGGGCCTCGGCCGCGTCGGCGTAGGCCGAGGCCGCGGTGAACGCCAGGTCGCGGCTGTACTTCAAGATGCCGACGGTCAGTGCGGTCAACTGCTCTTCGGAGCGGGCCAGCAGGGGCACCACCTCTTCGAAGAACTCCATCGTCACGCGCACCATGTCCACGGTGTGGCGCAGCGCGATCCGGCGCGTCAGATCCTGGGGTACCAGTTCGAAGGCCTGGGCGGTGTAGCTGACGTTGCTGTGCGGGTCCTGCATCCACTCGACGAAGTTGACCACCGCCGTCTGAACCACGAGCGCCACGCTGGCGCGCTGAGATGCTTCCAGGTCAGCGAAGAACGGCAACCGTTCCTGCATCGCCGAGACGGCCTCGGTGGCAAGCCGGCCGGAATACTGCTTCAACCGGCGCAGCAGCGAGTCGGGCACGGTGTCGACCAGTTCCAGCGGCGACCTCGCCTGGCCGAGGCGGCCAAGGGGACTGAACTGATTGTCATTCACACCTAAAAGCTACGCCCCGTTTATGGAAGGTTCCGCCAAGTGGGCTTCCTCGGAGCGGCGCCGAGCGTAAAGCTGGCCGCGCACTGAGCGCCGAGCGTGAAGCTGGCTTCACGCTCGGCATAGACCGCGGACTCAGGTCGCGCTACCGGCGTCCTCGTCTTGACCCCGCGCGGCCTGGACGTCGTCGATCTTGTACTGACGGGCCGCCTTGATCGGCACCGACGCGTCGATCTCCTGGTCGCGGGCCAGGGCCTCGAGCACGGCCACGACTTGTGACTCGGCGTCGGTGTTGAAGTAGCGGCGGGCCGCCGGGCGGGTGTCGGAGAAGCCGAACCCGTCGGTGCCCAAGGTCAGATACGTGCCGGGCACCCACGGCCGGATCTGCTCGGGAACGGCGCGCATCCAGTCCGACACGGCGATCACCGGCCCGGCGGTGTCGGCGAGCACCTGCGTGACGTACGCGTCGCGGGCGGGCTCGTCGGGATGGCGCAGCCGATGCGTTTCGACGGCCACCCCGTCGCGGTTGAGTTCGCTCCAGCTGGTCACCGACCACACGTCGGCGGCCACATCCCAGTCCTCGGCCAACAGCTGGGAGGCCTTGAGCGCCGCGGGCATCGACACCCCGCTGGCCAGGATCTGCGCCCTGCTGCCGCGTTCCTCGGTCACTGCGTGGTAGCGGTAGATGCCGCGCAGCACACCCTCGGGGTCGAAGTTCTCCGGCTCCGGCGGCTGCACGTACGGCTCGTTGTAGACGGTGATGTAGAAGTACACGTTTTCGGGGTTCTCGCCGTACATGCGGGCCAGGCCGCTTTCGATGATGTAGGCGATCTCGAAGGCGTACGCCGGGTCGTAGGCGATCACTGCCGGGTTGGTCGCCGCCAACAACAGCGAATGGCCGTCGGCATGCTGCAGGCCCTCGCCGGTCAGCGTGGTGCGCCCGGCGGTGGCGCCGAGCAGAAACCCGCGGGTCATCTGGTCGGCAGCGGCCCACAGGTCGTCACCGGTGCGCTGGAATCCGAACATCGAATAGAAGATGTAGATCGGAATCATCGGCTCGTCGTGCGTCGCATACGAAGTGCCGGCGGCGATGAACGAGCCCACCGAACCCGCTTCGTTGATGCCTTCGTGCAGGATCTGGCCGACTTCACTTTCCTTGTACGCCAACATCAATTCGGCGTCGACGGCGGTGTAGAGCTGGCCGTAGCGGTTGTAGATCTTCAGCGACGGGAACCAGGAGTCCATGCCGAACGTGCGCGCCTCGTCGGGGATGATGGGCACGATGCGCGGCCCAACCTCCTTGTCCCGCAACACTTCCTTGAAGGTGCGCACGGTCGCCATGGTGGTGGCGACTTCCTGCTGTCCGGAGCCCTTCTTCATCGCCGCGTAGATCTTGCGTTCCGGCAATTTGAGTGCCTTGGACTTGGTCCTGCGTTCGGGAACGAAGCCGCCCAGCGTGCGCCGCCGGTCGAGCATGTACCGGATCTCCGGGGCGTCGGCGCCCGGGTGGTAATACGGCGGCAGATAGGGGTCTTCCTCCAGCTGGGCGTCGCTGACCGGGATGCGCATGGAGTCGCGGAAAGCTTTGAGGTCTTCCAGCGCAAGCTTTTTCATCTGGTGAGTGGCGTTGCGGCCCTGGAAGTGGGCGCCCAGTGAGTAGCCCTTGATGGTCTTGGCCAGGATCACCGTCGGCTGTCCCTTGTGGTCGACGGCGGCGCGGTAGGCGGCGTAAACCTTGCGGTAGTCATGCCCGCCACGTTTGAGGTTCCAGATTTCCTGGTCGCTCATGTGCTCGACCAGCGCCTTGGTGCGCGGGTCCCGGCCGAAGAAGTGGTCGCGCACATACGCGCCGTCGTTGGCCTTGTAGGTCTGGTAGTCACCGTCCGGGGTGGAGTTCATCAGGTTCACCAGGGCGCCGTCGCGGTCGGCGTGCAGCAGCGCATCCCATTCCCGGCCCCAGACCACCTTGATGACGTTCCAGCCGGCGCCGCGGAAGAACGACTCGAGTTCCTGGATGATCTTGCCGTTGCCGCGCACCGGGCCGTCCAGGCGCTGCAGGTTGCAGTTGATGACGAACGTCAGGTTGTCCAAGCCCTCCAGCGCGCCGATGTGCAGCAAGCCGCGGCTTTCCGGCTCGTCCATCTCGCCGTCGCCGAGGAAGCACCACACGTGCTGGTCGGAGGTGTCTTTGATGCCCCGGTCGTGCAGGTAATGGTTGAACCGGGCTTGGTAGATGGCGTTCAGCGGGCCCAGCCCCATCGACACGGTGGGGAATTCCCAGAAGTCGGGCATCAGCCGCGGATGTGGGTAGGACGGCAACCCGCCGCCGGGGTGGCTGTGCTCTTGGCGGAAGCCGTCCAGCAGATCGGCGCTGAGCCGGCCTTCGAGGTAGGCCCGCGCGTAGATGCCGGGGGAGGCGTGGCCCTGAATGAACACCTGGTCGCCGCCGCCGGGATGGGACTTGCCGCGGAAGAAGTGGTTGAAGCCGACCTCGTAGAGGGCCGCCGACGACGCGTAGGTCGAGATGTGGCCGCCGACACCGACGCCGGGCCGCTGCGCGCGGTGCACCATGATGGCCGCGTTCCACCTGATCCAGGCGCGGTAGCGGCGTTCCACGTCCTCGTCACCGGGAAACCACGGCTCCAGCTCGGTGGGAATGGTGTTGACGTAGTCAGTGGAGGTCAACGCCGGGATGGCGACCCGTTGTTCGCCGGCTCGTTCCAGCAACCGCAACATCAGATATCGCGCGCGCGCCGGCCCGGAACGGGCCAGGAGTTGGTCGAAGGACTCCAACCACTCCGAAGTTTCCTCCGGGTCGATGTCGGGCAGATACGACGCGACGCCTTCACGAATCACCCGAACTCGGTCGGGTTCGCTTGCGTTGCTTGATGATTTCGCCAGATCGTTGCGCGCGAACTCGGTCGTCAACTCACCACTCCTAAGCTGGCGGGGGCCTGCCTTGTCTCTATCGTGCCGCACTGGCGTCCCGGGCGGATAGCCGCCGCCACAAACCGAACACGGTGCATGTGGGACAGGTGGGACCGTGACCCGGTAACGTCAGACCCCGTGCTCATCGGATGGCGTGCCGTCCCTCGCGCGCACACGGGGGAATTCCCTCGGCGAGGTGCTGCGGCGCTCGGGTGTATTGCGGTGCTGGCGATGGGCATCGTGGGGTGTACCAGCGTCACCGAAGGCACGGCCACACCCGACACCAACGTCGCGCCCGCCTACCGCTCGTCGGTGTCGGCCTCGGTGTCGGCCTCGTCGGCGACGTCCAGCGTCCGCGAATCGCAACGTCAGCAATCCTTGACCACCAGGGCCATCCACACCTCCTGCGACACCATGGCCACCACCAGCAAGGATGCCATCGACAAGGTGAACGCTTTTGTCGGGGCTTTCAATGCGGGTCGTAACACCGGCCCCACCGAGGGGCCGGCCATCGCGGCGCTCAACGACAGCGCCCAGCAGGTTGAAGGCAGCTACAGCGGCGCGTTGTCGCAGCAGATGCGCGACGCGATGAACGCCTACGTCGACGCGGCCCGCGCGGTGGCCAACGCCATCGCCACGCACGCGCCCACGGCGGAGTTCAACCGGCGCGTCGACGCCCTCAACGACGCGAAAACGAAGGCACTGAACTTATGCAGAGCTTCCTACTGAGGTCCGGTATCGACCGGGCCGAGCTTGTGCAACGATAAACCCCAGCGCACGTCGTGCGGAGGTTCGAAGGAGGTTCCACGGTGGTCGCGGCGGATCACGCCCCGAGCTACGCTCGCAAACTGGGCATCCAACGGGACCAAGTCGTCCAGGAGTGGGGCTGGGACGAAGACACCGACGACGACATCCGCGCGGCAGTCGAAGAGGCGTGTGGCGCCGACTTGCTCGACGAAGACACCGATGAAGTTGTCGATGTCGTCTTGCTGTGGTGGCGCGACGGCGACGGGGACTTGGTGGACACGTTGATGGATGCGATCAGCCCGCTGGCCGAAGACGGCGTGATCTGGGTGCTGACGCCCAAGACCGGCCGGCCGGGGCATGTGCTGCCGGCTGAGATCGCCGAAGCGGCTCCCACCGCGGGCTTGATGCCGACCTCGTCTGTCAATCTCGGTGATTGGAGCGCCAGCCGGCTGGTGCAGCCCAAGTCTCGCGCCGGGAAGCGCTGATGCTGGACGTCGGAGCCACCGCCCCCGACTTCACGCTGCGCGACCAGAATCAACAACCCGTCACGCTCAGCGACTATCGCGGCACGAAGAACGTGCTGCTGGTGTTCTTTCCGCTGGCTTTCACCGGCATCTGCCAAGGTGAGCTCGATCAGATCCGCGATCATCTGCCGGACTTCGAGAACGACGATCGGGCGGTGCTGACCATCTCGGTGGGCCCGCCGCCGACGCACAAGATCTGGGCGACCCAGAACGGCTTCCTGTTCCCCGTGTTGTCGGATTTTTGGCCGCACGGCGCGGTGAGCCAGGCCTACGGGGTGTTCAACGAGCAGGCCGGCATCTCCAACCGCGGCACCTTTGCCGTCGACAAGTCGGGAATCATCCGGTTCGCCGAGATGAAGCAGCCCGGAGAAGCCCGCGACCAGCGCATGTGGACCGACGCGCTGGCCGCGCTGGCGGGCTGAGGCTCTGCTCGGGTTGGCGAGCGCGCGTGTCTGTACAGGGACACGCCGGAAAGCCTGGCATTCTGCGCACGCTCGTCTGGGAGGATCGGCGTTTTGAGTGCTGGGCCCCAAGACGTGTAGCCTGCGCCGGGGCATAAAGGGCGCGTAGCTCAGTGGTAGAGCTCTGGTTTTACACACCAGCGGTCGGCGGTTCGATACCGTCCGCGCCCACCAACGAAAACCCCAGCTAGACAGCGGTTTTGCCGTCGAAGGCACCACCTGCACAAAAACCCCCGATGGGCCAAGAGTGGGCCAACGGGTCAGGCTTCGTCGCCGCTGGCGCGCGACCGGCCCAGCAGCGCATCGCCCGCCGACGCCAGCGCGTCGTCGTAGACGTGGCCGTACACCCGCAGCGTGATCGCCGGGTCATGGCCCAGCCACTTCGCCGTCGCCGATGGCGTGGTGCCACCGTCCAGCAGCATCGTGGCGGCGGTGTGGCGGACATCGTGCAGCCGGATCACCGGCACCCCCGCCGCCGCGCAGTGGGCGGCGAACGCCTTGGAGTAAGTCTCTGGCCGGATGGGGGAGCCGTCGGCGTTGACCGCGACCAGGCCCGTGTCCGGCCAACCGCCGCCGAGGGCCAGGCGCTCCTCGGCCTGGCGTGTCCTGAAGGCCCGCAGCGCGGCCTCCAGGACCGGCGGCATCGGCAGCGTCCGCGCCGAGCGCATGGACTTCGGCGCGCCGGTCACCGTTCCGCCGCCGACGACCACCCGGCCCTGAGCGATGGTGATGGTCCCGGCGTCGAAGTCCACGTCGGCCCAGCGCAGGCCCAGCACCTCCGACCGGCGCAGCCCGGCCAGCGTCAGCAGCCAGCACGCGGCCAAACGGTCACTACTTATATGGACGCGGAATCGCTCGGCCTCGTCGGGCGTCCAGAAGGCCATCTCGGCGGCGGCGATCTTGGGCCGCTTGACCAGCCGGGCGACGTTGCGGGCCACGAGGCCCTGGGCCACCGCGTCATCGAGGGCCGACGACAGCACCACCAGCATCGTGACGACCGTGCGCGCGCTGACGCCACCGGCCACCTTCGGGCGCTCAGGGTCGGCAGGACGGGCGGCGGCGTATCGCCCCCGCGCGGGCCGGGTCACTTCACCAGAGGCCACCAGCCGCGCCAGCGCCTTCTCTCCGGCGTTGCCGAACTCCGCGAACATCTCGCCGTAGCTGGCACCGTCGGGACGCGCCCGCAGCCAGGTCAGCACCTCGGCTGACCGACGACCGCGCTTGTCGCTCTGGGCGACGGGCTGACCCGCCATCCGCAGCGTCGTCAGGGCATCCAGATCGGCGGTTCGCAAGTGCTGCAACGGGACCGCGCCAACGTGATCAATCACCGGCTTGAGAGCGAAGCGGTATCCGGCCAACGTGCCGGGTCGCAAGTCACGCCGACCGTCCAGCCACCCAGCCAGAAACACGCCTACGGTCGTCTTGTCGCGCCGGACGAAGGTGCCCGCCGCCACCTCGGTAGTGATCCGGCGGTACTCCCGACGCGCCTCCGCCAAGGTGGAGAAGGTGAACCGCTGCCGCTCGCGGCTGCCGTCGGGCCGGGTGCCGACATCGACGCGGAAGGAGTAGACGGTCTCACCACGGTGGCCGCGTCCCTTCGTGATCGGCTCGGCCCGGCGGGTGCGCTTGGGCTGTGGGTCGGCGCTCATCGGTCGGTCTCCTCGGTGTCGGCGGTGGTGGTACTCCAGTCGCGGCGCAGGAAGCCGCGCTCTTTGGCCTGTTTGATCCAGCGGTCCAGGGTGGGCAAGGCCACCCCGTAATAGTCGGAGACGTGTTCCCTTGGCGAGAGGCCGATCTCGCGCGCGTATTCGAGCCGTGCGGCGACCTGGCGGTAATGCTCAGGGCCGAGGTTGCGGCGGCGGCGTCCCGGCTCCAGATCGGGCCGCGCCTGCCCGGTCGGGTCGAACAGGTCACCAGCGTTGACCACGCCGTGTTCGGTCATGGAGATGAACTGTGCCGCCGCCTTGGCCAGTCGGCGCACCGGCACCTGGCGCACGGCGGCGGGGTCGATGTCACCGCCGTCATCGGCGCAGATCATCCGTAGCTCTGTCAGGCGCGGCGTCCCGGCGCTGCGGTCGATGCGCACCTGGTAGCGGAAAGCATGGCCGTACAGGGGGATTTCGATCAGGCCGTTGTCGCTGCCGCGCCTGCCGCTGACGCGGCGAATCTCGCTGGCGGTCACGTCGCCCACGATGGGCGTGAACGCCGAGTTATCAGTAGTCACGAAAAGATGATAACGCTAAAGATAGCAAAACGCCTAGACAACTATCACTATTCAAGACACCGTTTGAGACATGGCTGATTCAACCGACACAAATACGACCAAACGCTGCCCATCACTGGAGCAACTGCGTGGGGGACCGCCCACCGTGAGCATCGAGACCGCCGCCGAATACCTGGGCGTGTCAAGGCCATACGCCTATCAGATGGTCAAGACCGGGCACCTTCCCGTGATCTGGCTGAGCCATCGACGCAAGCGTGTGCCCACCGCCAAGTTGCTGCGGATGCTGGAGGGTGAGGACGTCACCGCCAGCGACGGTGCCAAGTGACCGCCGCCGCGCGGTCACGCCCAAGACACGCCCGCCCGACCTGGCGAAAGTCAGCGCCGACAACACAGACCGAAGTCGGTGAAGTAGGTCACCGCCATCAGCGCGAAGTCCGAAATCCCTTGCAGCAGTTGCCCACCCAGGTCGGGCAAGTCAACACGAACAAGCCCGGCGTCTGCACGGTCGCCCGATAGCGTTTGACCCGCCCACGACACCCGAGAGGAACCCAACACATGGCTACAGTCAGCCCACCGACCGCCAGCCCGGCGGTCACCACCGAGGAAGCCGCGCCGATTGTCGGCGTCAGCCCGGCGACCCTGAAAACCTGGCGCAACAAGGGAATCGGCCCACCCTACGTGGTGGTCGGCACCACCAGGGTGCGCTACCGGGTCTGCGACCTCGAAGCGTGGATGACCGCGCGCACGGTCACGCCCGTGCGCCGAAAGAAGTAGCGGCGCAACGCAATTGACCTGAAATGAGTGATGCCGCCGGGCGGCGTCTTTGGCCTCGACGCGCTGCCCGACGGCACCACAACCCAACGACTCCGGCAAAGAGTCAACGTCCCTTCCAGCACCACCCGAAAGGTCCGAAATGAGCAGCCCCCAGGAGAGGCCACACATGTCAGACAATACCGGCAAGCCCGGCAGCCGCGCCGTCACCAACGGCCAGCCGCCGCCCTTTGCCGTTGATCTGCCCGCTGATTTCGGCAAGGCCAAGACGAACGGCCAGCCCGCCGCCGCCGACCTGGTGGACATGGACGGCAGAAGGCCCGACGAGCCGGGCTACAACCCGTTCAACACCCGGGGCATCAATGCCAAGCACGCCGCTGCCTCAGCGGCGCAGAGGGCCACCGACAAGCGGGTGAAGCGGTGGGCGGCGCGCCGGTACGCGGTGAGTGTTCTCGATGGCCGCACGGAGCCGTGGGCGCGCAAGATCGCCGCTGACATCGAGCAGCGAAACGCCGGGCGTGACCCGATGAAGAACCCGCCGGAACTGACCTTCAACGGCGACAAGGCGGTCAATGCCGGTGCGACCGATGACCAGCTCACCGCCCTGCCCGCGCTGACACTCGACCAGCTCGCCGCCCTGAAGATCGAGGCGTCCGCCGAGCTGGAGGCGACCAGGCTGGCGGTGCGGGAGCGGGGTCGCCAGATCACCGCCGCGCGCACCGCCGCCAGGTACGCGGACCTCACCACGCGGGTTGACCTGGCGACCTACACGCCGCCCGCCGATCCGTTCGTCGTTGACGGTTTGATCCCGCTGGGCAAGAGCCTGGGCCTGTTCTCAGAGCGCAAGGCGGGCAAGACCACCGCCAACGTGGACCTGGTGCGGGCGCTGCTGACCGGCGGGACGTTCGTGGGCAGGTTCGCCACCCGGCTGCCCGCCGACGCCGACGTGGCGTTCCTGGATACCGAAATGGGCGCTGACATGATGCAGTACGAGCTGTCGAAAGCGGGCGTGACCGACCCGGCCCTGCTGCGGCGGATCAACTACCACGACCTGCTCGGGCGCAGCGCCATGCTGAACCTGAGCGATGACGCCACGCGGGCCTACTGGCGGGGTCAAATCAGGCCGGGGTCGTTCATCATCTTCGACTGCCTCTACACCGTGTTGTCGGCGCTGGGCATTGACGAGAGTTCGTCCCAGGTGGCCGACGTGATCGAGGGATTCAAGACGCTGGCGGTGGAGTGCGATGCCGTCGGTCGGGTCATCACGCACCACCTCGGCAAAGACCCCGACAAGGGCGCGCGTGGGCACAGCTCGATCGAGGGAGCCGTGGACACCCTGGCGACCATCCGGCTGGACGGCCCGCCCGCCGCCGACACCCCGCGCACGTTTGAGGCGTTCGGTCGGCGCGGTGTGAACGTGCCGCCCGGCCTGCTGACCCTGAAGCCGACCGACGACGGCCAGCACCGGCTGATGATGAGCGGCAACACGGTGTCGGCTGACCGGAAGACGAAGCGGGACCACAGCGACGACGACATCGTGTGGAAGCTGGTCAAGGACAACCCCGGCACGTCGCTGCGGGCGCTGGAGGCGCTGCCCGCCGAGACCCGGCGCAACGTGTCCAAGAGCCGGTTGCGAGACGCGCACGCCCGGCTGGCCAAGCTGAACTACGTGATCAACAAGGGCACCGACAAGCGCCCTGAATGGCATGCCGCCGACCGCAACGGCGACCCGTTCGTTGACCCTCAGTGATGTGCGCCGAACGCGCCGCCGCGCAAATTGACGCCCGGCGCACTGTGAACAAAAGCCCAGGTCAAACGCGCCGATTTGCACCGGCGCGTTCACCGCAAAAGCCCAGGTCAGCGAATGAACGCGCCGCGCGTAATCGGCGCATTCAAAAACACCTCCTGACCAGCGCAAACGCGCACAACCCCGCCCTTGTCGGGGTTCAATGCGCCGGTACGCGCCGATACGCGCGGGTGACCGACCGGCGCATTCAAAACCCCAGCTCAGACCACATTTCTACTATCAAGTGCGCCGAAGTGCGCCGGTTTGCGGACAGGGTACGCGCCGGTCGCGCCGGGTCTCTAAGGGACCGGCGCGTGGCCGTCCCGTTGGCGCGTTCGGCCCAATGGACGGCGGCTTGCGGCGGAGGTAAAAGAGCGGCGGAGGCGGCGAGAGGGCGGCGTCATCGACAGGCTCAGCGGGCTGCGGGCGGCGGCACCCCTCCGGCTCCGGCCAGCGCCACCGTCCGGCCAGCCCGGCGTCTGCACGGCGCTGCGGTACAACTGCGGTACCCAACATTGCGGTACCCCGACGAGAGGAGGTCCGGCCCGATGGCTACAACGATGTCGCGGTACGCCAGCCGGGAGCGCGCCGCCGAAGCGTTCGCGCTGCGCGCCCAGCGCCTCAGTTGGCGCGAGGTGTGCGACCGCCTGGGCTACCGCAGCGTCGGGGCGGCGCAGACCGCCGTGGCCCGCCACGTCGAACGCAACCGGCGCAACGAGGCGACGGCCACCACCATCGAGGCCCACAAGTACGCCATCGAGACCCGCACCCGCGCGATGACCCAGAGGTTCGTGGCGGCGTACCGAGCTGGCGACGACGACACGCTGGTGATGCTGAACCGTGAAATCACCCGCAACGAGGTGGAGCTGGCCAAGATCGGCGGGCTGTACGAACCGGAGCGGGTGGACGTCACCGTGACCGCCGACCCGTCGGCGCTGATCGCCCAGACCCGTGAGCGGCTGCTGGCCGTTCTCGCTGAACGTGAGCAGCACCAACTGCCCGCGACCCCGATCATCGAAGCCGAGGTAGTGCCATGACCAACACCCTGACCACCGCCAGCGACGTCGTGACGGCGGCGATGTCCATTGCCGAGGACGCCGCCCAGGGCCGACTGGACCCGGCGGCGCTGGAGGCCCAGGCGGCGGCGGAGCTGACCCAACTGTTCGGCACCGTGGTCGGCCCTGACGACCTGGCCTGGCCGGGTACAGCTCGACGTGGCCCGCCAGGTGCTCGCCCTGGGCGGCGTGCGCGCCGACGAACTGGCGGAGTGGCTGGCCGTGGCGCGCCACCGTGCCGGTGAGCCGGTCACCGCGCCCGACCCAGACGAGGCCACGGCGGCGGTGGAATCGTTGCCCAGCGAGATGCTGAGCGCCGACTCTGATGCCGCCGAGCTGGCCGACGCCGACGCTGAACAACGCGCTGATGCCGACGCTGCCGCCGAGGCCGAGGCGGCGGAGCTGGCCAACCTGGAAGCCCAGGCCGACCCGCAGCCGCCGCGCAAGCGCCAGGCCGACGGCTACGACCCGCTAGCCGGGTGGTCGCCGGGCCGGAGCCGCCGCCCGCTGTAGCTGCGCGCCCGTGTCAAAACTTTAGTTCTGACAGACCGCCAGCTCCACCGCAGCGCACACGCATCGGCCCTGGCCATCTGTGTCAGAAGTCCTGTCAAATCAAAATAGCCACGCGCTGACTTTTGACATAGGCTGACGGCCATGACCACCGCCCCCACCACCGGCCAACTGCTCGGCTACGCCCGCGTCAGCACCGGCCACCAGTCCCTTGACCAGCAGACCGACGCGCTGACCGCCGCCGGAGTGGACGCCGCCCGCGTGTACTCCGACAAGCTGACCGGCACCTCCACCCGTGAGCAGCGCCCTGGCCTGGGCGCGCTGCTCGACTACGCCCGGCCCGGCGACACCATCGTGGTCGTCGGCATCGACCGCCTGGGCCGCAGCGCCGCCGAGGTGATGACCACCATCCGCGACCTGCTTGCCCGTGATGTCGTGCTCCGGTCGCTGCGCGAGGGCATCGACAGCTCGACGCCGACCGGGCGCGCCGTCATGGGCGTCATGGCGTCGATGGCTGAGCTGGAACTGGAGCTTCAGCGTGAGCGCCGGTCGGCTGCCAAGGCGGCGCGCCAGGCCCGCAACTTGCCGATCGGTCGGCCCAGGGCGCTGTCCGCCGACCAGGCCGCGCTCGCTGAGCGGATGCGCGCCAGCGGCGAGCCGGTGCCGGTGATCGCTGAGGCGCTGGGCGTGAGCGTGTCCACGGCGTACCGCGCGCTGGCCGACGCCTGACCCGTCCGACCGCGCAGGTCACTTCGCGACACTTGCCCTCCCTTGTCGGGTATGTCCGCCGGATTGTCGGTCCGGCAAGGCAAGATTTCCGGCATGGTGCTGGGGACTGACACGGCGGCGCTTCGTAAAGCTCGCGGCGCGTTCTTCACCCCCGAGGCCGTCGCCCGCTACATCACCGAGTGGGCCGTCCGCAGCACCAGCGAGCGCATCCTTGAACCATCGTGCGGTGAGGCGTCATTCCTCTTGGCGGCGGTTGATCGACTAGCGGCACTCCGCACCCCCGGCCACGGTGACCAATTTGCCGCCCTCGATGGCGTGGAGCTGCATGACGCCTCCGCCCGCGCGGCGCGCAAGGTGCTGCGCAACGCCGGAGTGGACGCGCGGGTGACTGTCAACGACTTCTTCTGTGTTGACCCGACCGGCTCGTATGACGTGGTGATCGGCAACCCGCCCTACATCCGGTACCAGGAGTTCTCCGGTACGGCCAGGGCGCGGTCACGCGCGGCGGCGCTGCGCGCGGGCGTGGGACTGACCAACCTGGCGTCAAGCTGGGCCGCGTTCGCGGTGCACTCGGCGCTGTTCCTGCGGCACGGCGGGCGGATGGGCCTGGTTTTGCCGGCTGAGCTGCTGAGCGTCAACTACGCCGCCGAAGTGCGCCGGTTCCTCCTGGAGTCGTTCGCCCGCGTCGATCTGGTGCTATTCACCGAGCGCGTGTTTCCCGAGGCTCAGGAGGAGGTGCTGCTGCTCCTGGCCGACGGTTACCAGGAGGGTCCGACCGACCACGCCTCGATCTATCAAGCCCGCAACGCCGCCGAGCTGGCGACGATCGCCGCCGGACGCACCTGGACGCCGACCCGGCCCGAGGAGAAGTGGACGCCCTCGCTGCTGTCCGCCGATGCGCTGACTGCCTACACCGGCCTGTTGTCGGGCGGCAGCTTCACCGTGTTGGAAAGCTGGGGTGACACGACGCTGGGCATGGTCACCGGCAACAACAAGTACTTCGCGCTGTCGCCTGCGCGAGTGGCCGACCTGGGCCTGGAACCCACCGATGTCTTGCGGCTGTCGCCGCCTGGCAGCCGCCACCTGCGCGGGCTGGCGTTCGGCACCGCCGCGCTAAACGAGCTTGGGCGCAACGGCTCCGCGACATGGCTGTTCCGCCCGCCCGGTGAGCCGTCTCCGGCAGCATGGGCCTACATCGCCGCCGGGGAGGCCGCTGGTGTTCACACCGCCTACAAGTGCCGCGTGCGCAAGCCGTGGTGGCGGGTGCCGAATCTGGCTCCGGCTGACCTGCTGCTGACGTACATGAACGCCGACACGCCTCGGCTGACAACTAACACCGCCAAGGCCGCGCACCTCAACTCAGTGCACGGTGTCTATCTCGCGCCGAAGGTCCGCAAGCTCGGTAAGGCGCTGCTGCCGCTGGCTTCGCTGACGTCGATGACGCTGGTAGGGGCTGAGACCGTGGGCCGCGCCTATGGCGGCGGGATGCTCAAGCTGGAGCCGCGCGAGGCCGACCGGCTGCCGGTTCCTCCGGCGGCACTTGTCGAGGCCGCCGCTGATCGGCTGAGCAACATCCGTCCGCAGGTGGCGGGGCTGCTGCGCGGCGGGAAGCTCCTCGAAGCCTCCAAGCTGGTTGACGACGTGCTGCTGGTCGGCGAGCTGGGCATGGCCCGCGCCGAGGTGCGGGTGCTGCGTGACGCTCACGCCGAACTCACCGCCCGACGAGTCGCAAGGGGTCGCCGTGGCGCGGATTGACGACCTGCTCATCGGCGCGATCAAGGCTGCCGGTCCCAAGCCGCCTGACGATGCCCCGCAGGGGCAGAAGAACCCGTGGGGCAACAAGATCAGCGCCACCCTGGCGCTCGCCATCGCCCAGGAGCTGCGGGCGCGCGGCATGGATGGAGCCCGGCCAGGCGAACCGGGAGAGATCGGGCTATCGGGCGCTGAGCGGCGACTCGCGGGCGGTCTCGGAGCCAAGAAGGTCGATGTCACCTGGGCGACCGAGGAGTCCGGCCTGATGCTGGCCTGCTCGGTCAAGACGATCATGTTCCGCGATAGCGTCGGCGGGCACTTCCAGAAGAATCTCACCAACCGGCGCGGCGACCTGCTATTCGAGTCCACCACGTTGCACCGCCGGTTCCCGTTCGCTGTCGTGGCCGGGTTCTTCTTCTTCGACATCGGCGCGGCCAGTGATCACACACCGCGCCGCAACAGCACCTTTGAGAATGTCTTTCCTCGCTTCCGGTTGTTCACCGGGCGAGCCGACCCGGCTGACCGAGACGAGCAATTCGAGCGACTCTACGTGCTCCTGGTGGATTCCAATCCCTTTGCGCCGTCGGTCATCTGCCACGAAGTGGACAGCCCAGAGGCGCCGGTCGCGCTGGGAGTGGTTTTCGATGACCTCATCGAGCTGACCGCTGAGCGCAACTTTGACATGTACGAGGCCACTGGCGACGGCAACATCAGGAAGGCCCGCAGCAAGTAGGGTCTGACCATGTCCGAAGAAGCCAGGGACCGGGCAGCGGATCGGTCCAGGGAGCTGATCGACCGGCACGCGGCGTTGGAGCGCGGTGAGCCGGTCACCGAGGACGACGTGCGGTTGGCGTCTCAGCGTGCCGACGAAGCCCATGACCGCGCCGCCGCCGCGCACCGCAAGGCCGCTGACCGACACGACAAGTCGGCCCGCGTACATGAAGAGGCAGCACTGGTGCACGATGACGCGGCGGAGGCGGGCAGGGGTGACCCCGCCGAACATCGCGCCGCCGCCGAACGACATCGCCGGGCGGCTGACGCCGACCGATCCGCCGCCGAAGCGGACCTCCGCAAAGCCGACGAGGAGCTGTAACCAGCCCACCCGACACGCCCAAACGCTCCGGGCCGGTCAACGGGCCGGGCTGTTGCGTTCGTGGCCAACAATTCCCACGTTGTAGGCCCGCCCGAGGCGTTGACAATCCCGCCCAAGTCGGGAAACTCATTGCGCCGCAAGCTATTTCGTCAAGTTGCTTGCACCCTTGAGTGACAGACTGGCCGACATGACGACAGCCGCCAGTGACCAGACCACCGCCGCCCACCCGCGAAGCCGGAGCATGGAGTCGTGGCGCGCCCGGTTGGGCGTGCTGGCCTCCAGAGGCGAGACCGACGGGCCGCGCGTGGCGGAGGCCCGCGCTGCGCTGGCGTGGCACCGGCACCGGGCATACCTGACCCGCGACATGGGCATCAGCGAGGCCCAGGCCGACGAGCTGCTGGAGCTGATCCGCCAGCCCGAGACCGAAGCCGCCGACGCCGCCGAGGTGGTGACGCCCGCATGAGCCGCGCCGTGCGCCGGTTCGGGACACCGGCCTACCGGGCGTCGGTGCCGGGTGCGCCGCAGCCCAAGCGCCCGCGTCGGTACAGCCAGCCCGAGCTGCGGGAGCGGCGGCGCGCCGGAATGATCACCGGCCACTACAGCGCCGACTGGAGCCTGGCGCGTGAGATTGCCGATGTCGTGACGCCGCTGGCGCGCCGTGTCGCCGCCGCTGACCGGCCTACCCGGTTCGGGCACGCCGCCACGCCGGGGTCGGTGCCCGCGCTGGCCGAGGCGGTCCACGAAGCCGTCGGGACCATCGTCGGCTGGCTGGCGGAGGCCGATGCCCGCCGTAAGACTGCTCACCTGGCCAACGAGCCGGGCAAGCGGCGCTACGCGATGACGACGCTGACCGACCTGGCGCAACGCCCGGCGCTGCCGACGGTCACCGACAAGGCGCTGAAGAACGGCACCTGGGCGGCGCTGACCGCGCTGGCCGACGGCATCGACGCCGCCTTCTCCGATCTGCTGGGCCACTCCTACCCGCCAGGAGCCGAGGGGCTGCGTGGCCAGGCCAGCCGATCGGAGCATCTGGAGCGGCTGCTGAGCCGGACCATCGACCGGGCCGCGCTGGAGCTGGAGCGCCGCCTGGACCGCGACGAGCACGCCGACTACCGCCAGACCACCGAGACCGACCCGCGCGCCGAGCTGGCCGCTATGGGCATCAACACCTAGGAGACCGCCATGACCATGCCGCCCGTCACCACCTACACCACGCCGTTGCCGGTGGACTTCGTTGTGCCGCCGGTCAACCCGACCGCCTTCGGCCTGTACGCCGCCACCACCTGGACCGAGATGGCCGCTGACGAGCCAAGCCGCCACCTGCACGGCGTGGAGGTGCGCGGCACCAACTACCCCAACGGCCAGGCGTCCGGTATCTGGGACGCGCCGTGGTGCGGTGACCCCGCGCCCGGCAGCCTTAAGACAGGTGAGCGTCAGGGCATTCTCGACCCGTTTGAGCCGGTCACGGTCTGGGCCTACGACGAATGCGACCTCACGGAGCCGTCACGGCGTCAGATCGAGGAGAACGCCGCCCAGATTTTCCGGTTGGAGGAGCAGCCGATGGTGGAGCGGGCCTTCGCCGACCGGCTGAAGCTCGACGCCGCCGATCTGGGCGACCCGCAGACTGCCGCCAGCCTGGCGCAGGCGGTGGGCTACCTGGAGGGCGCGATGGCCCTGACCGGCACCACCGGCTACTTCCACATCGGGGCGCAGTGGGTGGCCCTGGGCGGCGCGGAGCGCCTGTTCACCAGGTCCGGCACCCGCTGGGTCAGCCCGTTGGGCAACGTCTGGATCATCGGCGGCGGCTACGTGGAGGGCCTGGGTGACCAGATCATCGCCACGTCGCAGCCGTTCGGCTGGCGCGACCAGGTACAGGTCAGGACCGCGATTGACGAGCGCCACAACATCTACGCGGCGATTGCGGAGCGGTCGGTGCTGGTCAGCTACGAGGCGTGCATCGCCGCCGTCACCATCACGCCGCCGGAGCCGACGCCGTGATGACCTCGCTGATAACCGTGGTGACCGGGATGGCGCTGGGCGCGTCGATCCGCATCGCCGCCCGCCGCAAGGCGGAGACACCGTGACCACCATGACCGCTGATGACACCGCCGACGCGCCGGACACCTACGCCGGGCCACGCTGCCAGGCGTGCGGCGGGCCGTGCTGGCAGCACAAGGGCAGCGTGTGGGGCTGGACCTGCAACACCTGCCTGGAGCAATACCTTGACGAGGGCGCGGCCAAGGCTGCCGCCCGCGACCGGAAAGACCGGGAACGGTTGGCGCGCAAGGCACTTGAAGCCGCCGCCGCCACGAACGACGACAACCCAACGGCTTCGCTCACTGCGAACACGGATCAACGTCTGGAGGGTGGTCCGCGTTATGTACCGCACCCTCCGGCGTCGATTCAGCCGGAGAGGGCGGCGGACCGTGCGTATGTCCCGCGCCGCCCGATGATCACCACCACTAGAGAGGACACCTTGTAGATGACCACCAGAGGCGGTATCGACGTAGCCGTCCGCGACGGGTTCGCCATCATCGACTTCGTAGACCCGGCCCTGCGTGGCCCGGCGCTGGCCAAGCTGGTCGAAATCGGCGGCGGAGCCAGCATCGAGTCCTTCACGCGGGGCACGCCGCGCAAGGTGTACCGGGTGCCGGAGGGCAATGCGCGGGAGGCCGGGCTGCTGACTGATGCGACCACCGTGGACGCGCTACAGCCCGCTGCTGACACCGGCTTCGCCGCCGCGCTGGCCGACGCGGGGCACCAGCAGCCTCACACGCTGGCGGGCCAGCGCCAGCCGGAGCCGGGCGACTACCCCGACGGCGAGCCGAGCGAGCACTGGAAGCGTCCCGAGCTGGACGCCTACGCCGCCGCGCACGGCATCGACACCACCGACCTGCCCTCCAAGGCGGCGGCGCTCGCCGCGATCAACGAAAGGACGAACCCATGACCGGAGCCAAGCGCAAGCCGCTGACGCTGGCCGACATCACCGCCCGCGAGCGGTGGCACCTGGAGCTGGCGATCCATGAGGCGGCGCACGCCGTTGCGGCGGTGGCCCTGGGCGGCACAATCCGCAACGCGGTGGTGTCGAACAGCCGCGTGATGGGCGTCGAGGGCCTGACGACGGTCACCGACATGCCGCGTGGCCGGGAGTCGGAGATTGCCTACAGCGGTCCGTGGGCGCAGGCCCGCTTCCGCGCCGGTCGCCGCCCCACCCAGCGGGATGTGTTCAGCATCTTGTCGCGCGGTGCGTGGAAGGACGACCGCGCCCTGACCGCTGCGGGAGGCACCCACCTGGGCACGCCCGTGGTGCCGCTGATGGAGCGTTGCTGGCCCGCCGTGGTGGCGGTGGCCAAGAAGCTCCACAGGGACGGAGAGGTCCACCAGGAGGACGTGCTGGCGGCGCTGGGCGTCACCGACGGCGGCGGGCGCACGTCCGTTCAACTGGCGGGCCTCCGCAGCGGCACCTGGTCGGTGCCGAACAACACGAAGAAGCCGGTACCGGCCTGACCTGACCGGCTCGCCGCGCCCCGATTGGCCTCGGGAGGGAGCGGTGGGCCGGAGCACCGATCCACCCCAACGACACCGCCCCGAGGAGAGAACATGACCACCATCGCGCCCGCCGCGCCGCCCGCCCCGACCGATGAACAGGTAGAGCAGATGATCCTGGACACGCTCGCCGAGACCCGCGAGGAGCTGGTGCCGTGGGCCTGGCTGCGGCGGCGGCTGCCGGTGACTGGCTTCTGGCGCGCGCTGGCCGCGCTGGACCGGCTGTGGCTGGATGGCCGGGTCTACGTGATCCGCGTCCGTGGCTGCAACTACGTCGGCCTGGGCGACGAACACGACATGCGGATGGCGGCGCGGGCCAAGGCCCAGGGCCGGGTACCCGCTGTGAGGTGCGTGTGACCGCCGCCCCGATCACCACGCTGTCCGCCGCCCGCGTCTGCCAAGCCGCCCGCGAGCGTCAGCGCCCGGCCAGCCCGGCGGAGCTGGCGCGGCGGCTGGACCCGAAGTTCGTGGTGACGCCGACGATCAGGATGTTGTCGGACATCGCCGTGCGGTCGGTGACGGAGCCGGACGAGCGCGACGTGGTGACCACGCCGCCCAGAACCGGAAAGTCCCGGTTGCTGGCCGTCTGGACCGTGGTCTGGGCGCTGATGCGCGACCCCGACATGCAGATCGTGCTGGTGTCCTACTCCGACGAACTGGCCCAGGCGCACAGCCGCGAGGCCCGCCAGCTCATCAACGAGCACGCCGACTACCTCGGCTTCCGGCTGTCTCAAGACAAGACGGCGGTGGGCCGCTGGCGCGTGGACGGCCACGCGGGCGGGCTGCTGGCCACCGGAATCAACAGTGGCGTAACGGGTTTCGGCGCGGATATGCTGATCGTTGACGACCCCGTGAAGGATGCCCAGGAGGCGGATAGTGCCGCGCACCGCCGCCGCGTGATCACCGAATACCGCAGCACCTTGGCCACCCGCGTGCATCCCGGCGGCAGCGTGTTGTTGGTCATGACGAGGTGGCACCCGTCCGACCTGGCCGGTGAGCTGCTGGAATCGGAGCCGGACCTCTGGCGGCACACCAACATCCCGGCGGTGGCCGAAGCGGGCGTGCCCGATGCCCTGGGCCGTGCGCCCGGCGTGGCGATGACATCGGCGCTGGGCTTCACGGCGGAGCACTTCGCCGCCGCCCGCCGGACCTCCGGTGAGCGGGCCTGGTACGCGCTGTACGCGGGCGTGCCCGCCGCGCCGGAGGGCGGGCTGGTGAAGCGTGAATGGTTCGACAACTGGCGTCTGCCTGCGGCTCCCAGCGGAGCGGTGAAAACGGTAGTCGGCGTGGACCCTTCGGACTCCGGCAGCGGCGACAGTTGTGGCCTGGTCGCCATGTCGCTGACCGCTGAAGGCGTGGTGGCCATCATCGCGGACTTGTCGGCTCCGATGACGTCGGACGCCTGGGCGCGGGCGGCGGTGGACCTGGCCGTGGACGTGGGTGCCAGCGAAATCGCGGTGGAGGCGTTCGCGGCGCGGGAGACGTATCGGCGCGTGGTGGCTGAGGCGCTGGCCCGCGTCAAGACCCGCGTGCCCGTCAAGATCACGACGTGGCCACCCAAGGGCACCGACCGGGGCAAGGGTGACGCGGTGGCCCGCAGCTCCGCGCTGTTGCAGGCGTTGGAGGTCGGCACCTGCCGCATCGCGGGCCATCTGCCGAACCTGGAGGCGGCGGCGGTCACCTGGCAAGCCGGTCAGCACCAACCGGACAGCCTGGCGGCGGTGGTCGTCGGCCATGACGTCCTGGTCCATTCGGTCGGCGGACAGTTGCACCTGTCGTCGCCGCTCGACATCAGCCGCCGCGTCCGCGAGGGCACCATGCCACCACCTCCGGCCTACCTCCGGCGGCGGCTCGGGTGACCGCCCTCATCGAGCCGCGCCGCTGCCAGGCGGAGCGCGCCCAGGGCGGCGGCGAGCTGGCTCGCGTAGGCCGGGCGAAGATACGCACCGACATGACCCAGAGCGCCGCGCCCGGCGGCTGCGAATGTGCTCGGTGCCGACCGGAGCCGCTGACCGACATCGACGCCCAGCGGGCGCTGCGGCACGTCACGAATGGCAACGCCGCCGCCTACGCCAGAGGCGAGCTGACACTGATCGGCTGCCGCGACTGCGAGGACTGCGGAGCCTGGGTGCCGTCCTTCATCGCGGCGGAGCTGGCCGACGGCAGCTCGAACGCCTGATCGAACCGACCCCCCGCTGGGCCGAAAATGGGCCAAGACATGGCTTAACAAGGCTGACAGAAACCTAACCGGGCTAGACGAAAGACGTTGGCCTGTAAGTTACTTCGTAGACAAACCGATACAAACGTGATCCGGCCTAGACATACCGATATAGATTTACACACCAGCGGTCGGCGGTTCGATACCGTCCGCGCCCACCAGAATCAGCGCAGTCAGGCCCGCATATTGCGGACTTTGCTGACGAAGGCCGCGCCGAATGCATTCGCGGAGTAGGGGTCTTGGCCGGTGATCAGTTCGCGATCCTCCACGACCTTGCTGCCCATCGGCAGAATCGTCTGCTCAACCGTCGCGCCGCGCGACTTCAACAATTCGGTGGGGTCGTCTTTGAGGTGCCCCTTGAAGCGACGCGCCAACGGGACCGTGGACAACATCGTGTCCACGCCGGTTTTGAAGCACGTCATGCGGTAGCCCGCGTAGGTCCAGCGGCCCTCGATGGTCGGAGCCGCCGCGAGTGCAGCCGGGGCGTGACAGATCAAACCGGTGGGGCGCTGGGCGTCGTGGAAGTAACGGACCAGCGCGCCGAAGTCGTCGTTGAGAGAGTCGTCGGCGAATGCGTCGCGGTGCAGCAGGTCAACCAACGGCGCATGACCCCCCGGCACGAACATCGCATCGAACCCGTCCAGGCGCTGTGTGTCATGGGCGATCTCTTCCAGTTTGGCCGGTGTTGCCAAACCAAGTTCGAGAAGCTCCCGATAGCTGCTCAACGCGGCGTCACGCTTTTTCCGCGAGCCTTTGAAGTACATCAGGCTGCATGAGGTGCCATCGATGGCGGGAATCCTGGCGCCCGGTGTGGCGAACGCGAGCTCAAACCCGGCGTTGCGCATTGCATCAGTGGGTTCGACCAGCTCTCCTAAGTATGTGCCAGTCAGCTCGCTGCGGCCTTCTCGTAGCGGAATCCGGTCGGCCGCAGACACCACAACCAGCACGCGCCGCCCCGTCGTCGTACCCATGGCGAATTCCTCTCAGTTGTCGGCACCAGCTTCCTCCCACGTTGTCAGCGATACCCCGACGACAGTGTGACAATCGCTCTTCACCAAGCTCGTGCTCATTCCCGTGGACCTGTCTGAGTCGGTATGGCAAGGTCGTGGACGTGGGCGAGGCCTTTCAGAGCGAGAGCGCAGCGCGGCCTCCGGTGCGGTCCGCGTCGTCGGACCAACAGCCGGCGACCAAGGCCGATCTGTATGCCGCGGTCGACGCGATGCGCGCGGACATGCGCGAGTTGCTCGAGCAGATCAGCACACTGATCCGCGAGTCGAAGTAGAAGACGAACGGGATGAGGCCATTTCGCATCGACGTTCCCGACGACGTGCTCGACGACTTGCACGCGCGGTTGGCGCGCACGCGGTGGCCCGAGGCCGAATGTGTCGACGACTGGAGCCAAGGCATCCCGCTGGCCTACACCCGCGAGCTGGCCACCTATTGGGCCCACGAATACGACTGGCGCTCCCGTGAGGCGGCGCTGAATCGTTTCGACCACTTCGTCACCGAAATCGATGATCTGGACATCCATTTCATCCATCAGCGCTCCCCGCACGAGGATGCCTTCCCGCTTGTGATCACGCACGGCTGGCCGGGCTCGGTGGTGGAATTCCACAAGGTGATCGAGCCGCTGACCAACCCCACCGCTTATGGCGGGCGCGCCGAAGACGCCTTCCATGTGGTCTGCCCGTCGCTGCCCGGGTACGGGTTCTCGGGCAAGCCCAGGCGCACCGGGTGGGGCGTGCCGAAGATCGCCGAGGCCTGGGAGACGCTGATGCTGCGCCTCGGCTACGAACGCTACGGCGCTCAGGGCGGGGACTGGGGCGCGGCCGTCACCACCCAGATCGGCCGCAATCGCGGCCACTGCGCGGCAATTCACCTCAACATGCCCATTGGCCGGCCCACCTCGGAATCGCTGAAGAATCCCACCGAGGAAGAGCGGCGCGCGATGGCGGCGTTGAACGATCACCGCAAATGGGGCACCGGCTATTCCAAACAGCAGTCCACCCGGCCGCAGACCGTCGGCTACGGGTTGGTGGATTCGCCGGTGGGTCAACTGGCGTGGATCGTCGAGAAGTTCTGGGCGTGGTCCGACTGCGACGGCCACCCGGAGAACGCGGTGAGCCGCGATGAGTTGCTGGACAACGTGATGATCTATTGGGTGACCGAAACCGCGGCCTCCTCGGCCCGCCTGTACTGGGAGAGCTTCAAGGTCTGGGGTCAGCTGGACCGAGTCGAATTGCCCACGGGCGTCGGCGCTTACCCCAAAGAACTGCTGCGGGCGCCGCGGTCGTGGTGCGAGCCGGTGTACAACATCACCCATTGGACGACGATGCCGCGCGGCGGACACTTCGCCGCGTTCGAGCAGCCGGAGCTGTTCGTCGACGACCTACGGGCGTTCTTCGCGACGGTGCGCTGATCCTCAGGGGCTTCGAGTGTGCGTCTGCCGACGCGACACGCCGATTCAGCGCCGTGAGGTGCACGCCCGGGCGGGAAGAACTCAGGACGGCGGGGCGAAGAATTCGAGCGCGATGCCGTCGGGGTCGCGGAAGCTCAGGGCCGAGCCGTAGGGCGCGTCCACGATGCCGCCGTGGTGGATGCCGAGCTCATCGAGGCGGTCGGCCCACGCCTCGAGTTCGGCGCGGTTGGCGCAGCCGAAGCCGACGTGGTCCAGGCCGACGCGCAACTCGCTGAATTCTTCGTGGGCAGCTTCGCTGTCGTGCTGGTGTATGCCAAAGGCGTTGCCGTCGTTGAAGATCCACACGTGATGGTGGAAGCCGGAGTCGGTGTGCTCGTCGACCGTCGGGTCACTGCCCAGCAAGTCGCGGTACCAAGGTCCACTGATTCCGATGTTTCGGACCGTGATTGCTACGTGGTTGAGTGCCGGTACAGGCATCAGATGTGTCCTCTCATGTCGGTATGTGTCACGCTGACGGCATGCATGTCATCAGCGGCAGGCGCGATCCGGCCACCAGCTTCCCGTTGACGAGTTCGATTGACGATGACGACGAGCGGCGCCGGGCCAACCGGGCGGTCGCAGTGAGCGCTGTCGGGTTGGCGTTGACGGGTTTGATCGAACTGGCCGTCGCGGTGGTCTCTGGTTCCGCCGCGCTACTCGGCGACGCGCTGCACAATCTTTCGGACGTAACGACCAGCGCGGTGGTGTTCGGTGGCTTTCGCGGCTCCCGCGGGTTGGCGAGTCGGCGCTACCCCTATGGGTTGGAACGCGCTGAGGACCTCGCCGGCATCGGAGTGGCGCTGGTGATCTGGGCCAGTGCCATTTTCGCAGGCGTGGAAAGCGTCGAGAAGTTGTTGCGGCACAACCCGACTCGGCAAGTCGGCTGGGGTATTGCGGCCGCGGTGGTCGGCATCGTCGGCAACCAACTGATCGCCCGCTACAAGCTGACGGTGGGCCGCCGTATCCAGTCGTCGACGTTGATCGCAGATGCCAAGCATTCCTGGCTGGACGGGCTGTCATCGACGGGAGCGCTGTTGGGGTTGTGTGGGGTCGCAGTCGGTTGGGAGTGGGCCGACGGCGTGGCGGGCCTCGCGGTGACGGGTTTCATCTGCCACGTGGGGTGGGAGGTCACCACCGACATCGGGCAGCGGCTGTTGGACGGCGTCGATCCGGACGTCATCGACACCGCCGAAGCAGTAGCGGCCGAGACCGACGGTGTGCTGCATGCGCACGCCCGGGCCCGCTGGACCGGCCGCACCTTGCGGTTGGAGGTGGAAGGCTGGGTCGACTCGGATACCACCGTCGCCGAGGCCGACCGCATCGGTCGACGAGTCGCGGATCGGTTGTCGGACCGGCTGCCAGAGATGCGCAGTTTCACTTGGGCGGCTCGCAGCGTCGCTCAAGACGAGTGTTAGACGATGCGCCGGTCGCGGAAATAGCGGTATAGACACTCGGTTACCCATCGCTGAGGTTTCGGTCACGTTGTATGACAACCGGCTCGAGCATTTTGATCGCGCCCACCGCCGAACGGTTAGCTCACCGGTAAACGGGCACAAGAGCCCCCATGAGTACACCCTCCTGCCCGCCGCCGCCCGACGGGCCGAACTTGTCGCCGCACGGCAAATGGGGCGTCGCCCCGTCGAGCAGCCCGCAAATGACCCGCGCTTCGGACAAGATGGGGCTGTTTCCGGCGCTGTGGTGGCTGCTGGCGGTCGCCGTAGTGATCGTCGTGACAATCGCCATCGCGTGGCTGGTCTAAGCGCGCGACGAGCCGCACAGCACATGTGAGACGCTGCCGGGGTGGTGACGTCGACGCGGCAAGCGCGCCTTGTCGGCGTGCTGGCGGGATACCTGACTGACCTTGCGCTTGCCGACCCGCGACGGGGTCATCCGGTGGCGCTGTTCGGTCAGGGTGCCGCGACGTTAGAGCAGGTCACCTACCGCGACAGCAAGGTCGCCGGTGCGGTGCACACGGGTCTGCTGGTCGGTGCGGTGTGCGCGGTCGGCGCGACGGTACGTGCCCGCGTCTGGGCGCTTGCGGCCGCGACCTGGGTGGCTTTGGGCGGGACGTCGCTGGCGCGCACCGGCCTGGACATGGCCGAACTGCTGGCCCGAGACGACATCGACGCGGCGCGAGGGCTATTGCCGTCGTTGTGTGGGCGCGACCCCGCCCGCCTCGACGAGGCCGGGCTGACGCGCGCAGCGCTGGAATCGGTAGCGGAGAACACCTCCGATGCTCACGTGGCGCCGCTGCTGTGGGCGGCGGCCGGTGGGGTGCCCGGGGTGCTCGGCTACCGGGCGATCAACACCTTGGACTCGATGATCGGTCACCGCTCGCCGCGCTATCAGCAATTCGGTTGGGCCGCTGCGCGATTGGACGACGCGGCAAACTACGTGGGCGCGCGGGTGACGGCAGTGCTGGTGGTCCTGTGCGCACCCCTCGTGGGGGGATCACCGTGGAACGCCATACGAGCTTGGCGTCGCGACGCCGCGCGCCATCCCAGTCCCAACGCCGGCGTTGTCGAAGCGGCATTCGCCGGGGCGCTCGGCGTGCAGCTCGGCGGCCCCACCCACTATCACCACGAACTGCAGATCCGGCCCACCCTGGGTGACGGACGAGTACCCGGGGTCGGGGATCTGCGCCGCGCGGTCGCCTTGTCCCGGGCGGTACAGGCCGGGGCCGCGGTGTGCGCCGCGCTGATCGCCTACCGGCGCCGCCCGTAGCGGTCGGCCAGTTTCTCCTCGACGGTCATCGGCTGCTGGGCGGGCGGGGCCTGCTGCTTTTCCCGGCGCCGTGCCTTGATCTCGGAGTAGGCGAAATAACCCAGTCCGATGGGCGCCAGGATGCCGAACGAGATCCACTGGATGCCGTAGGACAGAAACGGTCCCGCATCCAGATGCGGCACACCGAGCACCCCCAACCCGCCGGGTTGGTTGTCGACCAACTGCAAATACATTCCGGCCAGGGGGACCGAAGTCAGCGCCGCAACCTGCTCGGTGCTGATCGAATAGACCTGCAGGAAACCATCTCTGGTGAACGGGTCCTTGCCCGGGACGGTCGGCTCCGGGTTACGCAGCCGTGCGGTGATGGTCACCGTTTGATCCGGCGCTCGCGGGATCGGCGGTACGTGTGATCCCGGCTCTGGCCGCACATAGCCGCGGTCCACCAAGACGGTCGGTCCACCGTCGACGACGAAGGGTGCCAGAACCTCGAACGCCTGCTCTCCCTCGACCACCCGCAACCTCGCCAGCACCTGGACGTCCGGCAGGTAGTGCCCGGTCGCGGTCACGCCCCGCCACTGCGCCGCCGGGTCGCTCGAATCCTGATGGGGCAGAAGCGAAGTCAGCGGCACCGGCGCGGTCCGCAGGGACTGCTCGATCTGGTGGTTCTCCCGGGAGGTCTTGGTGTTCTTCCCCAACTGCCACGGTGCGAGCACCATGAAACACAGGTAGGTGAACGCGACCACGACGAGTGCCAGCGCCAGCCAGCCCGGACGCAACAGAAACGCAAGGCCCCGCGTCAAACGTGGCATCAGCCAGACCCGTTCGCAGCCAGTCGCTGGTCGACCCAGTCGTGCAGGCCGGGCAGGGCGGCCTCGATGACGGTGAACACCTGCTCGAAGTCCTCGTGGTCGCCGTAATAGGGGTCGTCGACATCGAGCACGTAGCTCCCCGAGCGGGGATCGAACGAACGCAGCATCCTGATCCGGTCGGGGTCGACGCCCATCTCACGCAACAGCCGGGCATGGTTGCGGCTCAACGCAATCACCAGGTCGGCCGCGAGGTGGTCGTCGTCGACTTGTGCCGCACAATGCTCGGTGGGGTAGCCGTGGGCGCGCAACACCCGGTTGGCGCGTTCGTCGGCGCACTGACCCACATGCCAGTTCCCGGTGCCCGCGCTGGTCACCCGCACCGCGTTCGCCAAACCGCGCTGTTCGATCTGGTGGGCGAACATCTTCTCCGCCATCGGGGAGCGGCAGATGTTGCCGGTGCAGACGAACGTGATGTGCAGCGGTCTACCTTCAGACACCCAATGCCCTCCGTAACTCCTCGACCGTCTCCACGTGTGTGACACCGGTCAGGCCGACGGGGTCGGCGAAGTCGGCCCGCCCGTACCCCCACCCGACCACCACCGTGTCGATGCCGTGCGCGGCGGCCCCCGCCACGTCGTGGCTACGGTCACCGACCATGAGCACGCGCTCGGGAAGCGGGGCGAGCTGCTCCAGCGCGTGCGCCAGCACGTCGACCTTGCTCTTGCGCGATCCGTCGGGCGCGGCACCGGCCACCACCTCGAAGTGGTGGTCCAAGCCGAAGTGCGCGAGGATGCGCACCGCGGTGGTCTCCAGCTTGGAGGTCGCCACCGCCAACCGGATATCGGCGGCGCGCAGGTCGGCCAGCAGCGGCGCGATTCCGTCGAAAACGGTGTTGACGGCCCATCCGCGCGCCGCGTATTCGGCTCGGAAGGCGGCGATCGCGTCCTCTGCGCGCTCGCCGAGACCCATCGACCGGAAGGTGTCGTCCATCGGCGGGCCGACGATCTGGGCGACCAGGTCACCCTCGGGTATGGCAGCGCCGATCTCCATGAGCGCATGCCGGAAGCTGGCGACGATGCCCTTCGCCGAATCGGTCAGTGTGCCGTCGAGATCGAAGATCACCAGTTGGGGGGCTGGGCAGCCGTCGTCGTCGCCGGGCGGCGCTGGGCGCTCAGCTTGCTGCGCGATCGAACCTGTCACGGCTTCCATTGTCGTCGATTACTCCCCATGCCTTGCCTTCGCTGCGGCGCACTAGTGTTTCACTGATGGCCGGTCTGGATCATCGCGCGTCGATTCGCCCGGCGGCGGCGCGGTATCACGGTGATCAAGACGCCGCGCCCGGGATGTTGGACTTCGCGGTCAACGTCCGGCATGCGCAACCCCCGTCGTGGCTGGTGCAGCGGTTGGCGACGCGGTTGCCCGACCTCGGTCGTTATCCCAGCGGTGACGATGTTGCCGCGGCGCAGGACGCGGTCGGCGCGCGGCATGGCCGCGACCGCGCCGAGGTAGTCCCGTTGGCCGGGGCCGCGGAGGGCTTCGCGCTGCTGAGCAACCTGCGCCCGGCGCGCGCGGCGCTGATCGCGCCGTCCTTCACCGAACCTGCGGTGGCGCTCGGCATGGCCGGCGTGCCGGTGCACCACGTCGTTCTGGACCCCCCGTTCACCCTCGATCAAGCGCAGGTGCCCGAAGACGCCGACCTCGTCGTCGTGGGCAATCCGACCAACCCGACATCGGTGCTGCACACGCGCGAGCAACTGCTGGCGCTGCGCCGCCCCGGCCGCATTGTGGTGGTCGACGAAGCGTTCGCCGACGCCGTCCCCGGAGAACCCGAGTCGCTGGCCGGTGAACGGTTGCCCGACGTCGTGGTGCTGCGCAGCCTGACGAAAACGTGGGCGCTGGCCGGGTTGCGGGTCGGGTACGCGCTCGGCTCACCCGACGTGCTGGCCGCGCTGACCTGCCAACGCGCGCACTGGCCGGTGGGAACGCTGCAATTGACGGCCATCGCGGCCTGCTGTGCACCGGACGCCGTCGCCCAAGCCGCAGCCGACGCCGTACACCGGACGCAGGTGCGAGCCGAGATGGTGGCCGGATTGCAAGCCGTCGGCGCCGACGTGGTCGACGGCCGGGCGCCGTTTGTGTTGTTTCGGGTGCCCGACGGTGAATTGGTGAGAAAAGTGTTGGCAGACAAAGGGATTGCCGTCCGTCGTTGCGACACGTTCGTGGGCCTGGACGAACAGTACCTGCGGGCGGCGGTGCGGCCGGAGTGGCGGCAGCTGGTAGAGGGGATTGCAGCAGCGTGAGTGTGCGGCTGGCCGAAGTGATCGAGGTGCTGGACGAGGCGTATCCGCCGCGGCTGGCCGAGGCGTGGGACTCGGTCGGACTGGTCTGCGGCGACCCCACCGAAGTTCTGGATTCAGTGACCGTGGCCATCGACGCGACGCCCGAAGTCGTCGACCAAGTTCCCGACGGTGGCCTGCTGTTGGCCCACCATCCGCTGCTGCTACGTGGGGTCGACACGGTCGCGGCCAACACCGCCAAAGGCGCGCTGGTGCACAGCTTGATCCGAACCGGCCGAGCGCTGTTCACCGCCCACACCAACGCCGACTCGGCGTCACCCGGCGTATCCGACGCGCTCGCGGCAGCGCTGGGCTTGACCGTCGAAGCGGTGCTTGACCCTGCGCCCAGTTCGGCCGAATACGACAAGTGGGTCATCTACGTGCCGCCCGAAAACGCAGACGCGGTGCGGGCGGCGATCTTTGACGCCGGCGCCGGGCACATCGGTGATTACTCGCACTGCAGCTGGAGCGTGAGTGGGACGGGGCAGTTCCTGCCCCAGGAGGGCGCCTCGCCGGCGATCGGCAGCGTGGGCAGCGTCGAGCGGGTGACCGAGGACCGGGTCGAGGTGGTGGCACCGGCGCGAGCGCGGGCGCGTGTGTTGGCGGCGATGCGCGCAGCGCACCCGTACGAGGAGCCGGCCTTCGACATCTTCGCGCTCGTAGCGCCGCCGGCCGACACCGGATTGGGCCGCATCGGCAGTCTGCCCGAGCCAGAGCCGTTGCACGCCTTCGTCTCCCGGGTGGGCGCCGCGCTGCCCGAGACCTCTTGGGGGGTGCGGGCGGCGGGTGATCCGGAGTTGTCGGTGTCGCGGGTCGCCGTCTGCGGCGGCGCGGGTGATTCGCTGCTGAGCGCGGTGGCCGCTGTGGACGTGCAGGCCTATGTCACCTCGGATCTGCGCCACCATCCCGCCGACGAGCATGGCCGCGCTTCGCCGGTGGCCTTGATCGACGTCGCGCATTGGGCCAGTGAGTTCCCCTGGTGCGAGCAAGCGGCCGGCCTGCTGCGGTCCCGCTTCGGGGACGCTCTGCCGGTGCGCGTGTGCAGCATCCGTACCGATCCGTGGAACCTGGCTTGCCATTCCCGAAAGACTGACAGCGGAGATCAACGATGAAAGCCGACGTCGCACAACAACGCTCGCTCCTGGAATTGGCCAAGTTGGATGCGGAGCTATCCCGGCTCGCGCACCGGTCCAGCCATCTGCCGCAGCGCGCCGATTTCGAACGCGTTCAAGCGGAACACAATTCGGCCAGCGACCGGCTGGCCGCGGTGCGGATCGCGGTAGCGGATCTGGATGGGCAGGTCGCACGTTTGGAGGCCGAGATCGATTCCGTGCGCAAGCGCGAAGACCGCGACCGGGCGCTGCTGGCGTCGGGAGCAACCGATGCCAAGCAGCTTTCGGATCTGCAACACGAACTCGAGACGCTGCAGCGGCGTCAGGCCACCTTGGAGGACTCGCTGCTGGAGATCATGGAGCGCCGCGAAGAGCTTCAAGCGCAGCAGAGTGCGGAAGTGACCATGATCGAGGGGTTGCAAGCCGAATTGACCGGCGTGCAACAGGCCCTGGACGATGCGCTGGTAGAGATCGAGCAGACCAGGACCCAACAGTCGGCGCGGCGCGACGAGTTGGCCGCGTCGCTGGACTCGGACTTGGCGTCGCTGTACGAACGGCTGCGCGCCGGCGGGAGGCCGGGTGCGGGGCCGCTGCAGGGACACCGCTGCGGTGCCTGCCGCATCGAGATTGGCCGCGGCGAGCTGGCCCGTATCACCGCTGCCGCCGAGGACGAGGTGGTGCGCTGCCCGGAGTGCGGGGCGATCTTGTTGCGGGTCAAGGGGTTTGACCAGTGAGGGTGGTGGTCGAGGCCGACGGCGGATCACGAGGCAATCCGGGCCCGGCCGGCTACGGGGCGGTGGTGTGGACCGAGAACCACCAGACCGTGCTGGCGGAGGCCAAGCAGGCGATTGGTCGGGCGACGAACAACGTCGCCGAGTACCGGGGTCTGATCGCCGGTTTGGAGGAGGCCGGGCGCCTGGGCGCCACCGAGGTGCGGGTCCTGATGGACTCCAAGCTGGTGGTCGAGCAGATGTCCGGGCGCTGGAAAGTCAAACACCCCGACCTGATTGCGCTACACGCCCAGGCCCGCGCACTGGCCTCCCGGTTCGGCCGGATCAACTATGCGTGGGTGCCACGGGCGGAGAACTCATATGCCGATCGGTTGGCCAACGAGGCGATGGACGCCGCGGCTGAGACCAAGATCGACGGCCAGAGAGCCGACGGACCGATCACGGTCGTGGACAAGACCGTAGAAATAGAGTCGCCGAAGGCGCCGGGCTGGACCGGCGCGCGCGGTACTCCCACCCGGTTGCTGCTGTTGCGCCACGGACAGACCGAATTGTCGGCGCAACGCCGCTATTCGGGGCGCGGCAATCCGGAACTGACCGATGTCGGTAGGCGACAAGCGGATCTGGCGGCGCGTTATCTGGCCGAGCGCGGCGGCATCGCCGCGGTGGTGTCCTCACCGTTGCAGCGCGCCTACGACACGGCCACCGCCGCCGCTCGCGCGCTAGGGCTGGACGTGACGGTCGACGACGACCTGATCGAGACGGACTTCGGCGCCTGGGAGGGGTTGACGTTCACCGAAGCCTCCGAACGGGATCCGCAGCTGCATCGGCGCTGGCTGCGTGACACCACCGCGACCCCGCCCGGCGGTGAGAGCTTCGAGAACGTGCTGGGTCGGGTACGCCGCGGCCTCGACCGAATTGTCGAGGCGCATGACGGCAAGACGGTGCTGGTGGTCTCCCACGTCACGCCGATCAAGATGTTGTTGCGCATGGCCCTGGATGTCGGTCCCGAGGTGCTGTACCGCCTGCATCTGGATCTGGCGTCGTTGAGCATCGCCGAGTTCTATCCCGACGGCGCGTCGTCGGTGCGGCTGGTGAACCAGACCGCGTACCTCTAGCGAGCGGGCCTGGTCACATGGGCCACATTGGCCCCTGCGCAGGCTGGTGCACTTTTTGCCCGCCTCACAGCGACAACACCGGGCGGCGCTGTATTTGTCGCTCGGAGGCGGGCACATCGGTGATGTCCCGAGGGAGAGACTGCTGTGGCGGTTGTGACAGAACCGTCAGGCGGCGTCGTGAAAGATCAGACCCAAGGCATAGCGTCGGCCGGAGCGCACCGTCGACACGCCATGGCGCACCGGTGCCGCCGACCAGCCCCGTGCCGATCGCACCGGCCGCTCGCGGGTGGTGAAGACGTACCCGTGTCCCTGCGGCAATTGTGTTGCGGTGCCGCGAGATTGCGCACGTAACCGTTGTTCGACGAGCAGGAATTCGCCGCCGGTGTAATCGGATCCGGCGTCGCTGAGGTTGATCACCACCTGAAGCGGAAACACCAATTCGCCGTACAGGTCTCGGTGTAGGGCATTCCAGTCACCGGGCCCGTACTCGAGCATCAGTGCGGTGGACCGCGTCTGCCCGGCGGCATGGCATGCCGCCAGCCAATCGTCGAGGGTGTCGGGCCACGGCGCCTCTCGGCCCAGCTTGTCCCACCAATCCCGGGCGATCGGCAGGAGGCGGGGATAGAGCGCGTGTTTGAGCGGCTGGATCGGCTCGGGATAGGGCGCGTGAAAATACCGGTATTGCCCGGCGCCGTAGCGTTTCGGCGCCATGTCGACCGTCGACCGGAACAGGCTGTCGTCGGAGTAGAGCCCGCGCAGCCGCGCCGCCTCGGTCGGTGTGATCAAGTGGGGCAACAGCGCTCCGCCGTACTCGTTGAGCTCAGCGGTGATCTGATCCCAGTCGGCAGAGTCGACGCGTGCTGCCCACGTGGCCATCCGTCCACGATAGAGACGAACTGGCCCCGCCGTGGTGGTGCGGGTAGCGTTGTTCGTCGCGGACGAGTTGGCTGGACGGCCGCGGCCCGCGTTGCATTGGCAGCGTCGGGTCGAGGAAAGTCCGGACTTCACAGAGCAGGGTGATTGCTAACAGCAATCCGAGGTGACTCGCGGGAAAGTGCCACAGAAAACAGACCGCCATCCTCGTGGTGGTAAGGGTGAAACGGTGCGGTAAGAGCGCACCAGCGTCTCGGGTGACCGGGATGGCTCGGCAAACCCCACCCGAAGCAAGGCCAAGAAGGCCGCACCACAGGTGCGGCCGCGCAGACGTTCGAGGGTTGCTCGCCCGAGTCTGCGGGTAGGCCGCTCGAGGCACCCGGCAACGGTGTGTCCAGATGGATGGTCGTCGCCGTGCCGCCGTTGGCTCAAGCCGTGGCGGTGGGGAACAGAATCCGGCTTACAGGCCAACTCGCCCGCGCTTCACCCACCGCCCTCAGCGGCGGGCTTTCGAAACCGCCTTGTCGAGCTTGTGCAGCGCCGCGTCCACCTGCTGATGCGCGGCATCGGCCAAGTCGGCCTCCTGCTGGTAGAGCAAGCCGTAGGTGAAGGTGTCCTCGCCGGCGGCGTGCGCGGCATCGGCCTCGTGCACCAGATGCTCGCGGCTGACCACGCTGTCTTGATGCTCGCCGAGCAACGCTTGGATCGCTTTCGCCTGCTGGGACACGTCGTCGGCTCCGGTGGCCGACGCCGTATAGCGTAATCTCTTGGCCCGCTTGCGAATTCGGTGCAACGCCTCGTCGGGGTCGTCCTCTTCGGCCCGTGCCGCCTTCGCGGCCTTGCGCACGCCCTTGTAGGCGGCGTCGATGGTGATCGACGTCGTGTCGTCGGGTTTCTGGTCGGTCGGGGCCGCCGGGGCTTCGGCCACCAACTCCTCAAGGGCGTCGAGCAGCCGGAAGTATCGCTTGGACCGCATCGCGATCAGCGACCGTCGCAACCCGACCTCGTAGCGACGCTGCGCGCCGTCGACCAGACGCTGCCGAATCGGCCCGCGCACCAGCGCCGGATCCAGCCGGTCGAGGGCCGCCCGGTAGCGGTCGCGCAGCACCTCGGCGTCCCGGGCCACGCCCAACACCGCGGCCAGCTCGCGTAGTTCGTCGAGCACCCACGTGCAATCCGAGGAGCCAAACGAATCCTGGGCGTCTTTGAGCAAGCTGCGGATCTTGCGGGTGATCACCCGCATCTGGTGCACGGCATCCTCGGCGTCGGCGCGCACCGCGCGATCCCACACCAACAATTCCTCGATGTTCTCGGCGACCGCACGATGGACCGGGTCCGCCGGCGGAGGAGGACGGTCCACGTCGCTGGTCGGCGGGCCCAGCGCCCGCGCCAGCTTCGAGCCATGGCCGGCCGGGGCGGCGCCGGCATCGAGCAACCGATTACTCAGCCGGTCCAGCAGCTCCCGATTGGCGGTCCCATTCCCGCCCCCGTCCTCGATGAGCTCGATCTCCCACTCCCGCCACTCCTGCTCGGCGGGTCCGGAGTCCGAGCCGTCCGGCGTGCCCGCCGACCAGGCGGTGACGTGATCGTTCGAGAACTCCGCCAGAGCGGCCCCGTCGGCGCCGTAGAGCACCTGGCTTTCGCGTTGGGTGGTGATGCGGACAACCGGCTCCAGCGGGCGGTCCCGAACGATGGCGGCGACGACGTCGCGCAGCTCACCGGGCACCTCGGCGTCGTCGGACTCGCCGAGCGGTGCGTGGATCTCGGTGCGCGAATCCGGCCCGTCGGGCAGCTTCAGGTGCCAGCCGGCATCGTGGCCCCCGGTGCGGCGACGCAGCGTGATCCGGTGCCGCGCGAGGTCCTGGTCCGGGGTGTCGAAGTAGACCGCGTCCAACGCCTGCGCCGCGGACCTCTCCACGCGAGCCACGCTGGCGATGCCCTCGAACGACGGCGAGACCGCCGCCTCGCCGACATCGAACTTGCGCTCAACCTCGAGATGGCGCGCCGTCTTTGGCGCTTTTCCTGGCATTTCGCCTCCGTGAGAGCGCGTGGCCGCGGTCGTGGATCGGGAAAGGGCCCCAATAGCGTGCCATACCAGGGTTACGCGCTACCGGCGCGCTGGCCGGACCGGTCAGAAGCAGTGTTCCTCGGCGGGAAAGACCCCGCCGGCCACCTCTTCGGCGTATTGCGTTGCGGCGCGGCGCAGTTCACCGCCGATGTCGGCATAGCGCTTGACGAAGCGGGCGGCCTTACCGCTGCTCAACCCCGCCATGTCCTGCCATACCAGCACCTGACCGTCGCAGTTGGGGCCGGCGCCGATTCCTACCGTCGGGATGGTCAGCTTGCCGGTGATCTGGGTGGCCAGTTCGGCCGGCACCATCTCCATCACCACGGCAAACGCCCCGGCCTCGGCGACGGCGATGGCGTCGGCGATCGTCTGCTCGGCGGCATCCCCACGGCCTTGCACGCGGAACCCGCCCAGGGTGTTGACGCTCTGCGGGGTGAAGCCGATGTGCGCCATCACCGGGATGCCGGCGGCGCTGAGGCAGGCGATCTGTTCGGCGACCCGCTCACCGCCTTCCAGCTTGACGGCGTGGGCGCCGCCTTCCTTCATGAAGCGGGTGGCGGCGGCCAACGCCGCGGCGGGGCCGCTCTCATAGCTGCCGAACGGCAGGTCGGCGACGACCAGCGCGTGCGGAGCGCCCCGCACCACGCCCCGAACCAGCGGGATCAGCTCGTCGATCGAGATCGGGACCGTGGTGTCGTAGCCGTAGACGACGTTGGCGGCCGAGTCGCCAACCAGCAGCACCGGGATGCCTGCCTCGTCGAAGACCCGGGCGGTCGAGTAGTCGTAGGCCGTGAGCATGCCCCACTTATGGCCTTCGGCCTTCCACTTCTGCAGGTGATGAGTGCGAATCTTCGGCCGTGACGGGCTGACGGGCGCGCTGGCGGCAGGGGTGTCCCCATAGGGATTTTGCTCAGACATCATTGTCCTCGTGGGTGGTCGGGTCGATCCTCGTGGCCCTCGAAGTCTGTTTCCTCGGTGGGTCCCCGGGTTCGTCTGACGCCGCCATTCTGCCAGATTGTGCGGCTCGATGTCCCCACGCCCCCTTGGTCGGCATAGCATCTTCGGATGCAGCGGCTCAGTGGACTCGACGCCAGCTTCCTCTATCTGGAGACTCCCTCCCAGCCCATGCATGTTTGCTCGATCATGGGGCTGGACCCGACCACGATGCCGGGCGGTTACAACTTCGATCGGCTGCGCGAAGCACTGTCCCTGCGCATCAAAGCCATGCCGGAGTTTCGCGAAAAGCTTGCCAACAGCCCACTCAACCTCGATCACCCGGTGTGGGTGGACGACAACAATTTCGAAATCGACCGCCATCTGCACCGCATCGGCTTGCCGCCCCCGGGCGGGCGCACGGAGCTCGCCGAGATTTGCGGACACATCGCCTCGCTGCCGCTGGACCGCAGCCGGCCGCTCTGGGAGATGTGGGTGATCGAAGGCGTCGCCGGTGCCGACCCGGACAAGAAATGTATGGCGGTGATGACCAAGGTTCACCACGCCGGCGTCGACGGGGTGACCGGCGCCAACTTGATGTCGAAGCTGTGCACCACCGAGCCCGACGCGCCGGCGCCGGAGCCGGTGGCCGGTGTCGGCGACGCCAACGGCTGGCGGATCGCCGGTGGCGGCCTGCTCAGGTTTGCCACCAGACCGCTGCGCTTGGCCAATATGGTGCCGCAGACGGTGTCGTCGGTGGTCGAGACGGTGCTGCGCGCCCGCGACGGCCAGGCCATGGCCCGACCGTTCTCCGCACCGCGAACCGTGTTCAACGCCTCGGTGACCGGCCGGCGCAACATCGCCTACGCCGATCTGGACCTGCAAGACGTGAAGACCGTCAAGGACCGGTTCAACGTCAAGGTCAACGACGTGGTGATGGCGCTGGTCTCCGGGGTGCTGCGGCACTACCTTTCCGACCGCGACTCGTTGCCCGAAACCTCGTTGGTGGCGTCGGTACCGGTGTCGGTGCACGGCAAGTCCGACCGTCCGGGCCGCAACCAGGTGTCGGCGATGTTCGCCAGCCTGCAATCCCACATCGCCGACCCGGTGCAGCGTTTGAAGGCGATCGCCGACGCCAATTCCGTTGCCAAAGAACACAGTTCGGCCATCGGCGCGACACTGCTGCAGGACTGGACCCAGTTCGCGGCGCCCGCGGTGTTCGGCGTGGCGATGCGGGTCTACGCCAGCACCCGGCTCACCGAGAGCCTGCCGGTGCACAACCTGGTGGTGTCCAACGTGCCCGGCCCGCAGGTGCCGTTGTACCTGCTGGGCTGCGAGGTCAAGGCGATGTATCCGCTCGGGCCCATCTTCCACGGCTCGGGGCTCAACATCACCGTGATGTCCTTGAACGGCCGGCTGAACGTCGGGCTCATTTCCTGCCCCGACTTGCTGCCCGACTTGTGGGAGATGGCTGACGAGTTCACCGTCGGAATGGAAGAACTGCTGGCCGCGGCCCGGTAGCGACCCGTCCAGACCGCTGACCAGCATCTTGAGTGTTCTCTGGCAGCATAGGGTGCCATGTTCTCGTCTCGCCGCGACAAGATCGCGCGCTTGCTGCTGATCTGGACCGCGATCGCCGCCGTGGCGCTGATGCTCACCGGCTGCATCCGCGTGGTCGGTGGCCGCGCCCGGATGGCCGAGCCGCGGCTCGGGCAGGCGGTGGAGTGGACACCGTGTCGCACCGCCAGCGCGCAGCTGAAGCTGCCCGGCGGTGCGATGTGCGGCAAGCTCGCCGTCCCGGTCGATTACGACCACTCAGATCCCAATCAGGTCGCGGTGCTGGCGATGATTCGCTTTCCGGCGACCGGCGACAAGCTGGGTTCGCTGGTGATAAACCCCGGCGGCCCGGGTGAATCCGGTATCGAGGCGGCCCTGGGGGTGTTCCAGACCCTGCCCAAACGGATCCATGAACGGTTCGACCTGGTCGGCTTCGACCCGCGCGGCGTCGGATCCTCCCGGCCGGCGATCTGGTGCAATTCCGATGCGGACAACGACCGGCTGCGCAAGGAGCCGCAAGTCGACTACAGCCAAGCGGGCGTCGCCCACATGGAGGATGAGACCAAGCAGTTCGTCGGCCGGTGCATCGACAAGATGGGCAAGAACTTCCTGGCCAACGTCGGAACCGTCAACGTCGCCAAGGACCTCGACGCCATCCGGGCCGCCCTCGGTGACGACAAGCTGACCTACCTCGGTTACTCCTACGGCACCCGCATCGGCTCGGCCTACGCCGAAGCCTTCCCCCAGCATGTGCGCGCCATGATCCTCGATGGTGCCGTCGACCCCAACGCCGATCCGATCGAGGCAGATCTGCGTCAGGCCAAGGGCTTTCAAGATGCGTTCAACGACTATGCCGCCGACTGCGCCAAGGACGACAGCTGTCCGTTGGGCAGCGACCCGGCCAAAGCCGTCGCGGTCTACCACAGCCTGGTGGACCCGCTTGTCGATCCCACCAACCCGATGGTCAGCCGGCCGGCCAAGACCAACGACCCGCGCGGCCTGAGCTACAGCGACGCGATCGTGGGCACCATCATGGCGCTGTATTCGCCGAACCTCTGGCACCACCTGACCGACGGCCTAAGGGAATTGGTCGACCATCGCGGCGACACCATGCTCGCCCTGGCCGACATGTACATGCGACGGGATTCCAAGGGGCACTATACGAATGCCACCGACGCGCGGGTCGCGATCAATTGTGTTGACCAGCCGCCGATTACCGACCGCGCCAAAGTCATCGACGAGGACCGGCGCTCGCGGGAGCTCGCGCCGTTCATGAGCTACGGACAGTTCACCGGCAACGCCCCGCTGGGGACGTGCGCGTTCTGGCCGGTGCCGCCGACGAGCAAGCCGCACACCGTCTCGGTGCCCGGCCTGGTGCCCACCGTGGTGGTTTCGACCACCCACGATCCCGCGACGCCGTACAAGGCCGGAGTGGACCTGGCCAATCAGCTGCGCGGTTCACTGCTCACCTTCGACGGAACCCAACACACGGTGGTCTTCCAGGGCGACAGCTGCATCGACGATTACGTCACCGCGTATCTCATCGGCGGTACCACACCACCCAGCGGCGCCAAGTGTTAGCCACGCCAAATCTGCTCTGCCAGCGATAGATACGTGACCAAGGCGTGACCCTTCCGCGTCCTGCGCGGGGCCGTGGAAGTGAGACGATGTCCGCCATGCCGCGCCTGACATCGTTGAGCTCGGTGCTGCTGTCATTCGGATTGGTAGTCGGCGGGCAGTCGATCGCCGTATCGCCGTTGGCAGGCGCCACTCCCGAACCCGACACCGGTCAGACCCAGACCCCCGTGACTCCGGTCGCGGCTCCGCAACCCAGTTGGGAGTCCTGCGGCACCTTCGTCCCGGACACGACCGATATCCCCACGGCACGCTGCACCACGGTGTCGGTGCCGGTCGACTACGACAAACCCACTGGGCCGCAAGCCAAATTGGCGGTGATCCGCGTCCCGGCCACCGGCCAGCGGATCGGGTCGCTGCTGGTCAATCCGGGCGGTCCCGGCGCCTCCGCGGTGGACATGGTTGCCGGGATGGCGCCCGAGCTGAAGAACAGTGACATCGCCCGCCACTTCGACCTGGTCGGCTTCGACCCACGCGGCGTGGGCCATTCGACGCCGCAACTGCGGTGCCGCACCGATGCCGAGTTCGACGCCTACCGGCGCGACCCGATGGTCGACTACAGCCCGGCCGGGGTGACCCACATCGAGCAGGTGTACCGCGACTTGGCGCAGCACTGCGTCGACCGGATGGGACCCGCGTTTCTGGCCAACATCGGCACCGCCTCGGCCGCGCGGGACATGGACATGGTTCGCCAGGCGCTCGGCGACGAGCAGATCAACTACCTCGGCTACAGCTACGGCACCGAACTCGGCACCGCCTACGTCGAGCGGTTCGGAGCTCACGTGCGCGCCATGGTGCTCGACGGCGCCATCGATCCCACCATCGGGCCGATCGAACAGACCGTCAACCAGATGGCCGGCTTCCAGACCGCGTTCAACGACTACGCCACGGACTGCGCCCGCTCGGCGGCCTGCCCGCTGGGCACCGACCCGGCCCAGTTCGTCAGCCGCTACCACGCGCTGGTCGACCCGCTGGTCGCCAAACCCGGGAAAACGTCGGACCCGCGCGGCCTGAGCTACGCCGACGCCACCACCGGCACCATCAACGCGCTCTACACCCCGCAGCACTGGAAGTACCTGACCAGCGGCCTGTTGGGGCTACAGCGCGGCAGCGACGCCGGTGACCTGCTGGCGCTGGCCGACGACTACAACGGCCGCGACCGCCAAGGGCACTACGACAACGGCCAGGATGCGTTCAACGCGATCCGCTGCGTCGACGCGCCCACTCCGACGGACGCGGCGTCGTGGGTCGCCGCGGATCAGCGGATCCGCCAGGTGGCCCCATTCATCAGCTACGGACAGTTCACCGGATCAGCCCCGCGTGACATCTGCGCGATGTGGCCCGAGCCGGCCACCTCCACACCGCACCCGGCGTCACCGGCCGGACCCGGCAAGGTCGTCGTCGTCAGCACCACCCACGACCCGGCCACCCCGTACCAGGCCGGCGTCGACTTGGCCCGGCAGTTGGGCGCGGCGCTGATCACCTTCGACGGCACCCAACACACCGCGGTGTTCGACGGCAACCAGTGCGTGGACACCGCGGTGGTGCGCTACTTCGTGGACCTGACGCCGCCACCGGCCAGCCTGCGCTGCCAACAATGAGCCGTCTGGACACCCCGCAACGTGCCTGAACGGGCATCGGTAACACGGAGTTAACACGCAGTGCCTACTGTTCGGGATATGGATCGACAGAAGGAATTCGTCCTCCGCACCCTGGAGGAACGGGACATCCGCTTCGTGCGGCTCTGGTTCACAGACGTGCTCGGGTTCCTCAAGTCGGTCGCGATCGCCCCAGCCGAACTCGAAGGCGCCTTCGAAGAGGGCATCGGCTTCGACGGATCCTCGATCGAGGGCTTCGCGCGGGTCTCTGAATCCGACACCGTGGCGAACCCGGATCCGTCGACATTTCAGGTGCTGCCCTGGACCACTCCGGCCGGCCACCACCACTCCGCGCGGATCTTCTGCGACATCAGCATGCCGGACGGCTCGCCCTCGTGGGCCGATCCGCGCCACGTGCTGCGCCGTCAACTGACCAAGGCGAACGAGCTCGGCTTCTCCTGCTACGTGCACCCCGAGATCGAATTCTTCCTGCTCAAGTCCGGCCCCGAAGACGGCTCGGTGCCCATTCCGATCGACAACGCCGGCTACTTCGACCAAGCGATACACGACTCCGCGTCCAACTTCCGCCGCGAGGCGATCGAAGCCCTTGAGTTCATGGGCATTTCGGTGGAGTTCAGCCACCACGAGGGCGCGCCGGGTCAGCAAGAAATCGACCTGCGCTTCGCCGACGCGCTGTCGATGGCCGACAACGTGATGACGTTCCGCTACCTCATCAAAGAAGTTGCGCTCGGACAGGGCGCGCGGGCGTCGTTCATGCCCAAGCCGTTCGGGCAGCACCCGGGCTCGGCGATGCACACCCACATGAGCCTGTTCGAGGGCGACGTCAACGCGTTCCACAGCACCGACGACCCGTTGCAGCTGTCCGACGTTGGCAAATCCTTCATCGCCGGGATCCTGGAGCACGCCTCCGAGATCAGCGCGGTGACCAACCAATGGGTCAACTCCTACAAGCGGCTGGTTCACGGTGGGGAAGCGCCCACCGCCGCATCCTGGGGAGCGGCCAACCGTTCCGCGCTGGTGCGGGTCCCGATGTACACCCCGCACAAGACGTCGTCGCGGCGCATCGAGGTGCGCAGCCCCGACTCGGCCTGCAACCCCTACCTGGCCTTCGCGGTGCTGCTGGCCGCCGGGTTGCGCGGCGTGGAGAAGGGCTACGTGCTCGGCCCGCAGGCCGAGGACAACGTCTGGGACCTCACTGCCGAGGAACGGCGCACCATGGGCTACCGCGAGTTGCCGTCCAGCCTGGACGCCGCCCTGCGTGCGATGGAGGCCTCCGAGCTGGTCGCAGAAACGTTGGGGGAGCACGTGTTTGACTTCTTCCTCCGCAACAAGCGCTCGGAGTGGGCCAACTACCGCAGCCACGTCACGCCGTACGAGCTGAGCACCTACCTTTCGCTGTAACTCTCTGTAGACGCACCCGTACCTGGCGAACCGGATTCGGGCCGCTTTGCGCTACCGTCATGGGCGTGACCAAGCCCGCGACGCAGCGACCCAGGCTGCCCAGCGTGGGCCGGCTCGGATTGGTCGACCCGCCTGCCGGCGCGCGGCTGGCGCAACTCGGCTGGGCTCAGCAGGACGACCAGGCGCATGTCGACCTGCTGTGGTCACTGTCGCGAGCGCCGGACGCCGACGCTGCACTGCGGGCGCTGATTCGGCTCTCGGAGAGTTTGGACTCCGAATGGAAGCAGCTGAATGCGGCGCTGCTCACCGAGCGCAACCTGCGCGGGCGGCTGTTCTCCGTACTGGGTTCGTCACTGGCGCTGGGTGACCACCTGATCGCTCATCCGCAGTCGTGGAAGCTGTTGCGCGGCAACGTGAAACTGCCGACGATAGATCAGTTGCAGCGCTCGTTCACCGAGTGCATCGACGACTGCGCCGGCGAGTCGTCGGGCGTACTCCTGCGCCGGCTGCAGGCCCTGTACCGCGACCACCTGCTGGTGCTGGCCGCACTGGACCTGGCCGCGACCGTGGAAGACGAGCCGGTGCTGCCGTTCACAGTGGTCGGTGCCCAATTGGCGGACACCGCCGATGCCGCGATGGCCGCGGCACTGCGGGTGGCCGAAGACACGTTGTGCGCGGGCCGCACCCCGCCCCGCCTGGCGGTCATCGCGATGGGCAAATGCGGTGCGCGCGAACTGAATTACGTCAGTGACGTCGACGTCATCTTCGTCGCCGAGCGCGCCGACTCACTGAGCGCCCGAGTGGCCAGCGAGATGATGCGGGTGGCCTCCGCGGCGTTCTTCGAGGTGGACGCCGGGCTGCGCCCGGAGGGCCGCAACGGTGAGCTGGTCCGGACGCTGGACTCGCACGTCGCCTACTACCAGCGCTGGGCCAAGACCTGGGAGTTCCAGGCGTTGCTGAAAGCCCGCGCGGCCGTCGGTGACCGGGAACTCGGCGAAAGTTACCTTGCCGCGCTCAAGCCGATGGTGTGGACCGCCTGCGAGCGCGAGGACTTCGTAAGCGAAGTGCAAGCCATGCGGCGCCGGGTGGAACAGTTGGTGCCCGCCGACGTACGCGGCCGCGAATTGAAGCTGGGCACCGGTGGGCTGCGCGACGTGGAATTCGCCGTCCAGTTGCTGCAACTGGTGCACGGCCGCAGCGACGAGTCGCTGCACGTGGCCTCTACGGTGGACGCCCTGGCGGCGTTGAGCGCCGGCGGCTACATCGGACGCGAGGACGCGGCGAACCTGACCGCCTCCTACGAGTTTCTGCGCCTCCTCGAACACCGCCTGCAGTTGCAGCGGCTCAAGCGCACCCACCTGTTGCCCGAATTCGACGACGAGGAAGCGGTGCGCTGGCTGGCGCGGGCGGCGCACATCCGGCCCGACGGCCGGCACGACGCCGCCGGGGTATTGCGTGAGGAGCTCAAGAACCAGAACCACCGGGTGTCCCGGCTGCACGACAAGCTCTTCTATCAACCCTTGCTGGAATCGATCGGTCCGACCGGGCTGCAGATCGGCCAAGGCATGACGTCGGAGGCCGCCGAGCGTCAGCTCGCAGCGCTGGGCTACGAGGGGCCGCAGACCGCCCTCAAGCACATGTCGGCTCTGGTCAACCAGAGCGGCCGGCGCGGACGCGTGCAGTCGGTGTTGTTGCCCCGGTTACTGGACTGGCTGTCGTATGCGCCCGACCCCGACCGCGGGCTGCTGGCCTACCGCCGACTCAGCGAGAGCATGGCCGGCCAGACCTGGTACTTGGCGACGCTGCGCGACAAGGCCGCGGTGGCCAGACGTTTGATGCATGTGCTGGGCACCTCCGCCTTCGTGCCTGACCTGCTCATGCGGGCCCCGGAAGTCATCCAGCAGTACTCCGACGGGCCGTCGGGCCCGAAGCTGTTGGAAACCGAGCCGGCTGCGGTGGCGCGGGCACTGGTCGCCGCGGCGGGCCGGCAGACCGATCCCGATCGAGCCATCGCGGCCGCGCGCACGCTGCGTCGTCGGGAGCTGGCCCGGATTGGTTCGGCCGACCTGCTGGGCATGCTCGAGGTCACCGAGGTGTGCCGCGCGTTGACGTCGGTGTGGGTGGCGGTGCTGCAAGCCGCGCTGGAGGCGGTGATTCGCGCCAACTTGCCCGAGGATGGTCGCCCGCCGGCGGCCATCGCGGTGATCGGCATGGGCCGGCTGGGTGGCTCCGAGCTGGGCTATGGGTCCGACGCCGACGTGATGTATGTGTGCGAGCCGGCCCACGGGTCCGAAGATTCGCGCGCCGTCAAATGGGCGACCATGATCGCCGAGCAGGTGCGGGCACGATTGGGCACGCCAAGTGTCGACCCGCCGCTGGAGGTCGACGCCAACCTCCGTCCCGAGGGCCGCAACGGACCACTCGTCCGCACCATCGGGTCGTATGCCGCCTACTACGCGCAGTGGGCGCAGCCGTGGGAAATCCAGGCGCTGCTACGCGCACACGCGGTGGCCGGTGACGCGGAGCTGGGTCAACGGTTCCTGGTGATGGCCGACAAGACGCGCTATCCGCCCGACGGGGTATCGGCCGACGCGGTGCGCGAGATCCGCCGGATCAAGGCCCGTGTCTCGTCCGAGCGACTGCCGCGCGGAGCCGACCCCAACACCCACACCAAACTCGGCCGCGGCGGACTGGCCGATATCGAGTGGACCGTGCAGCTGCTGCAGTTGCGCCACGCCCACGAGATTCCCGCGCTGCACAACACCTCGACGCTGCAATCACTGGACGTGATCGCCGAGGCCGGCCTGATGCCCGAAGACGAGGTGGATCTGTTGCGGCAGGCCTGGTTGACCGCCACCCGGGCCCGTAACGCGCTGGTTTTGGTGCGGGGCAAGCCGACCGATCAATTGCCCGGGCCGGGGCGCCAACTCAACGCGGTCGCGGTGGCCGCCGGCTGGCAAGGTGAGGACGGCGGGGAATTCTTGGATAACTACCTGCGGGTGACGCGACGGGCCAAAGCCGTCGTGCGCAAGGTGTTCGGGTCGTGAGCAGGGGAGGCGGATTCGGTTGGACGCGACGTTCGAGGTCTTGAGCGAGGAGGAGTTGGGTCGGGTGACGGCCACGTATGCGCCGTTGGCCGAAGCCGTGCGAGACCTGATCGACGCGACCGTACGCACCCACGCCGACGACGACGTCATCGCCGAGGCGCGAGCCGCGATCCAGAAAGTGACCGAATCGCTGCGGAGTCAACGGATCCGGCCGCACGGCGTGAGCTACCGCGTCGACGGTCGGCCGTTGCCGTTGGGTAACGCCGCTACCGGCCAATGCAATCCGATAGCGCCGCCGGTGGTGGTGCATCACGAGGACGACGGGCGGTGCTGGAGCGAGTTCGTCCTGGGTGCGGCTTACGAGGGACCGCCCAGCCTGGTGCACGGCGGTGTCTGCGCACTGGTGCTGGACCACATGCTCGGTGAGGCGGCCAGCCAAGGGCTGACCAAGCCGCTGTTCACCGGAACCATCACCGTCAAGTACCTGCGGGGAACGCCGCTGGGACCGCTGCGCGCCGAAGCCTTCGTGGAACGCACCGAGGGTGTCAAAGCCTTTGCGCGCGGTCATCTTTCGGACGCTGCAGGTGTGACCGTCGAGGCAGAGGGTGTGTTCATCAAGCCGGCGTGGGCGCGGGACCCGGAATGAAGTTCTATATCAGCAGCGCTTTCTTGAACACCACGGAAGTCATCGAAATCGCCCGCGCCGCCGACGAACTCGGATACGACGGCATCGGGATACCCGACCACGTCGTCAACCTGGAGACCCTGGCCACGCCATACCCGTACACCAAGGACGGGCAGCGACGCTGGCAACCCTTCACCGACTGGCCGGATCCCTGGGTGTTGGTCGGCGCGCTCGCCCAGGTGACGTCGCAGCTGCGGTTCGTCAACACGGTGTACATCCCCGCCATGCGCAATCCCTACTCGGCGGCCAAAGCCATTGGCACCGCAGCGGTTCTGGCATCAGGCCGGGTGGAGCTGGGCGTCGGCGTCGGCTGGTGTGAAGAGGAATTCGCGTTGATGGGCGAGCAGTTCGCGGCCCGGGGGAAACGCACCGACGAAATTCTGCGGCTGATGCGCGCGCTGTGGGAGCCGGGCTGGACCGAATTCCAGGGCGAGTTCTACACGACGCCGCGGTTGGAGATGCAGCCGACGCCGCCGCCCATACCGATCTATGTCGGCGGCCTCAGCGACGCCGCGCTGCGCCGTGCCGCGCGCAACGACGGCTGGATCGGTGATCTGATCAAGACCGACCGGGCCATCGAGGCCGTCGGCCGGCTTCGGGAGCTCCGGGCCGAGATCGGTTTATCCATGGACGGTTTCACGGTACTGACTCCGCTCACCGACGCCTTCACCGTCGCCGACTATCAACGCGCCGCGCAAGCGGGGATCACCGGCATCATCACCATGCCGTGGATGTTCTATGCGGGGCCCGATGCGAGTTTGGCGGACAAGATCGACGGTATGCAGCGCTTCCGCAAGGATCTCGCGCTCGACGGCTAAGCGTCACAAAGGAATCACCATCGGCTCGTCGACGCCTAACAGCAATCGGCCGTAGACTTCGGCGCTGATCGCGGGGTTGCTCACGGCGTGGCTGCTGGCGATTTCGCTGTCGCGCCAGATGCGTTGCAGCGGATTGGCTTCGGCGAACGCTGAACTGCCGGCCACCGACATCAGCCCGCGGATCGCATCGCGCGCTTCGGCGATCCCGCGGGTGAGCTTGGTGTGCATGCGGGCGCGGTCGAGCAAGGCGGGCCGCACCCGGGTGCGGCCGGCGCGGTCCATCTCCTGGGCAGCGGTGAGGACCAGCGCTTGGGCGGTGTCGATGGACGACGCGGCTCGCGCGACGGCCACTTGCACGGTCGGTGCTTCGGTTTGGCGGGAGTAGGTCGTGGCGCTGACCCCGCGGCGGGCGGCATTGTCGATCACCAAGTCCAGTGCAGCTCTGGCTAATCCGAGCTGCGGTCCGGTGAGATCGCTCAACGCGCCCAGCGTCAGCGGGACGTGGTAGGGCGCTTCGTCGACAAACGGGGTGTCGACGTGCCCGGCTTCGACTGCGCCCAGCGAAATCGTTCGATGGGACGGCACGGTGACGCCGGTGGCCACGACGGTGTTGGAGCCGGTTCCGCGCATGCCGGTGACGTGCCAGGTGTCTTCGATGTCGACCTGGTCGCGGGGGACCAGCGTCACGATGGGCGCCGGTTGGCCGTCGGGGCCTTCCAATCGAGCGCCCAGGAGCACCCAGTCGGAGTGTTCGACACCGGAGCAGTATGGCCACCGGCCGCTGACGCGATATCCACCGTCGACGATCTCGGCCGTGCCCGACGGCGGGACGGCGACCGCGACCGTCGTGTCCGGACCGTTCTCCCAGACGTCCTGTTGGGCTTGTTCATTCATCATCCCGACGAACCAGGCACCGCCGGTGAGCAGCGCCAGCACCCAGCTTGTGGCGGCGCAGCCGCGAGCCAACTCACTCACCACGGTGATCTTGGTTTCGAAGCTCGCCTCATGGCCGCCACATCGGCGTGGTGTCATCATGCGCAATAGCCCGGCGTCGCGAAGCTCGGTCAGATTCTCGTTGGGAATACGGCGTTCCCGGTCGGCGCGCGCGGCGTTGAAGGCGAGCAGGGGCACCAGCTCCCTGGCGCGGGCCACCAGGTCGGCGTCGATCGTGGGACAGGTCCTGTCGTGGAGTGTGGTCATCGAGCACCTACCTCTTGCCGGTTCGAAATGTCGGAGCAGCACGTCTCGTGCCGCATTTCCTCATCCCAGCGTGGCCCGCGGCGAGGACCGCTGTGATGCACTGAGTGCCGACAATCGGTCAATTTGTGCCAACTACCCGCCTGTGTAAGCCCCAGGCGGGAATCGCTCCTGTTGCGACCAGCGTTGAAGCGCACATGCAGGCCAAGCCGTTGACCTTCACCAGCTATCGGGAAGTGATCAGCCGTACGTTGGTTCCGCTCGTCGCCGCTCCGTTGGGAGACGCCCCGTTCTGGGCGGAACTCGACGGGGCAGGGTGTGGCGAGCTGCAGATCACGACTGTCCGCTCGACAGCGCAGCGGGTGCGCCGCACCTCGGCGCTGATCGATGACGCCGTCGGCGGGTACGCCATGGCGACGATCCACGTCGCCGGTCAGTGCCGGGTGGAACAAGACGGCCGGTCGGCGCAGCTGACGCCCGGCGCCATCGTGTTCTGCGACAGCACCCGCCCGTTTGACTTCTCCTTCGACGGCTCGTTTGAACAGGTGATCGTGCAGGTCCGGCGCGATGCGGTGCCGCAGCGAGCCCTCAAGCGAGCCAGTGGCTTGCCCCTGGGCGGAGAGGATGGCCGGGCGGCAGCGGTGGGCGCGTTCTTCCGGGCACTCGCCGGGTCGGACTGTTCGGCCTTCGCGACCCACGCTCTTGGCCTGATCAGCTCGACGGTGGCCATCGCCGCCGGTGCGCAGACCGCACCTGACGAACTCGACCGGGAGCGGGTGCTGCTGCACCTACGTCGAGCCTTCCGCGACCCCGCCCTGGACGCGGACGCGGTGGCCCGCAGCTGCCACCTGTCTCGGCGCACGCTGTTTCGACTGTTCCGTGACAGTCCACGGTCGCTGGCCGACGAGCTGCGAGAAATCCGGGTCGCCGAAGCGCAACGCCTGCTTCGTATTCATCCCGGTCGTTCGGTTGCCGACATCGCCGCGGCATCGGGGTTCGGCGGGGAAACCCAGTTGCGCCGAGCTTTCCGCGCCGTGGCCGGCACCACGCCCGGACGCTACCGATCGGAGACCATCGGCTCGTCGACACCCAAGAGCAGCCGGCCGTAGTCTTCGGCGGTGATCCCTGGGTTACTGACGGCGTGGCTGCTGGTAATTTCGCTGTCGCGCCAGATGCGTTGCAGCGGGTTGGCTTCGGCGAACGCCGAGCTGCCGGCTACCGACATCAGCTCGCGGATCGCGTCGCGCGCCTCGACGATCCCGCGGGTGAGCTTGGTGTGCATGCGGGCACAGTCGAGCAAGGCGGGCCGCACCCGGGTGCGGCCGGCGCGGTCCATCTCCTGGGCCGCGGTGAGTACCAGCGCTTGGGCGGTGTCGATGGATGACGCCGCTCGGGCCACGACCAGCTGCACACTGACCCCGCGCTTAGCAGTGTTATCAATCACCAATTCCAGTGCAGCCCGTGCTAACCCGAGTTGCGGCCCGGTCAGGTCGAGCAAGGTGCACAGCGTCAGCGGCACGTGGTAGGGCGCCGCGCGTCGGAACGGGCGTTGCGCGTTTTCGACTGCGGCCAGGGGGATTGTCCGATGGGATGGCACGGTGACGCCGGTGGCCACGATGGTGTTGGAGCCGGTTCCGCGCATGCCGGTGACGTGCCAGGTGTCTTCGATGTCGACCTGGTCGCGGGGGACCAGCGTCACGATGGGCGCCGGTTGGCCGTCGGGGCCCTCCAACCGAGCGCCCAGCAGCACCCAATCAGCGTGCTCGACACCGGAGCAATATCGCCACCGGCCGCTGACGCGATATCCACCGTCGACGATCTCTGCCGTGCCCGACGGCGAGACAGCTGCCGCCACCGTCGTGTCCGGACCGGTCGCCCACACGTCGCTTTGCGCTTGTTTGCCCATCATGCCGACGAACCAGGCCCCCCGGGTGAGGAAAGCCAACAGCCAGCTTGTCGAGGCGCAGCCGCGGGCCAGCTCACTGACCACCCTGATCTTCGTCTCGCATCCCGCCTCGTGTCCGCCCCATCGGCGCGGGGTCATCATCCGCAATAGCCGGGCCTCGCGAAGCTCATCCAAGTTCTCCGCCGGTACATGCCGCTGACGGTCGGCGCGCGCGGCGTTGAAGCTGAGCAAGGGAACCAGGTCTGCGGCGCGGGCCACCAGATTGTCGGCGTCGACGATCGGCAAACTCCTCGCGTGCATTGTGGTCATGGAGCAGTTACCTCCTGTGGACGGGAGCGCACGGATCGGCCGGCCGTCGAGCAGCGGCTCCGGCGCCTATCGGTATCGAGATACGGTATGACTATCCCTATAACGCGCAGGGGACGCTGTAATAGTCGCCGACTATTAACGCGCAGTTACCTCTTGTGGACGGGAGCGCACGGATTGGCCGGCCCGTCGAGCGGCGGCTCCAGCGCATATCGGTATGGAAATACGGTATGACTATACCTGTAAACGCGAAGGGAGAGGGTGTAGCACCCATTACCAGTCAATGGGGACACCTCGGCATGTGGTGCTGCGCCGGCCCCGGATGCGGCCCTGCTTGGTTGCGCGTATGGCACGGCTATACCGCAAACACGGCAAAGGTCTACAGAGACGAAACCGCCCGCGCAGCGATCGGCGGTGCGATCACGGCGCGGGCGGTTCGGCTACAGCTTGTTACACGTCTTGTTAAACGTCTTGTTAAACGTCGTAGTACAGGGCGAACTCGTAGGGGTGCGGACGCACCTGAACCGGAAGGATCTCGTTCTCCCGCTTGAAGCTGATCCACGTCTCGATCAGGTCGGGCGTGAAAACGCCGCCCTCCGTGAGGTATTCGTGGTCGGCTTCGAGCCGGTCGATCACCGCGGACAGTTGCACAGGCGCCTGCGGGATGTTCGCGGCCTCCTCCGGCGGCAGCTCGTAGAGGTCTTTGTCGACCGGAGCCTGCGGCTCGATCTTGTTCCGGATGCCGTCCAGCCCAGCCATCAACATGGCCGAGAACGCCAGGTACGGGTTACCTGAGGAGTCGGGGCAACGGAACTCGAGCCGCTTGGCCTTCGGGTTGCTGCCGGTGATCGGGATCCGCACACACGCCGAGCGGTTGCGCTGGCTGTAGACCAGGTTGATCGGGGCCTCGTAGCCGGGCACCAGCCGCTTGTAGGAGTTCACCGTCGGGTTGGTGAAGGCCAGCAGCGACGGCGCGTGGTGCAGCAGACCGCCGATGTAGTGGCGCGCGGTGTCCGACAGGCCGGCGTACCCGGTCTCGTCGTACATCAACGGGTTGCCGTCTTTCCACAGCGACTGGTGGGTGTGCATACCCGAGCCGTTGTCCCCGAACAGCGGCTTGGGCATGAACGTGACGGTCTTGCCGTGCTGCCACGCGGTGTTCTTCACGATGTACTTGTAGAGCTGCATGTCGTCAGCCGCATGCAGCAGCGTGTTGAACTTGTAGTTGATCTCGGCCTGCCCGCCGGTGCCCACCTCGTGGTGGCCCTTCTCCAGGCTGAAGCCGGCGTTGATCAGGTTGGTCAGCATCTTGTCGCGCAGGTCGACGTAGTGGTCGACGGGTGCCACCGGGAAGTAACCGCCCTTGGGGCGGACCTTGTAACCACGGTTGGGGCTGCCGTCGGCTTCGTTGGGGGCTCCGGTGTTCCACCAACCCGAGATGGCGTCGACTTCGTAGAACGCGCCGTTGGTGCGCGAGTCGAAGCTGACGGAGTCGAAGATGTAGAACTCGGCCTCGGCGCCGAAGTAGGCAGTGTCGGCGATACCGGTGCTGATCAGGTAGTTCTCCGCCTTGCGCGCCACGTTGCGCGGGTCGCGCGAGTAGGGCTCGAGGGTGAACGGGTCGTGCACGAAGAAGTTCATGTTCAGCGTCTTGGCTTCGCGGAACTGGTCGATCTTCGCGGTGTCGGCGTCCGGCAGCAGGAGCATGTCGGACTCGTGGATCGACTGGAACCCGCGAATCGACGAGCCATCGAAGGCCAGGCCGTCCTCGAACACGCTCTCGTCGAAGAATGAAATCGGAATTGTGAAGTGCTGCATGATGCCGGGCAGGTCACAGAACCGGACGTCGACAAACTCGACGTTTTCGTCCCTGGCGAGTTTGAAGACGTCGTCGGGCGTCGTTGTCACAGAGTGCTCCTTTACTTGGTGATCCGCGGCCGACGCTAGGGAGCCGTTGTTGCCTGTTGGTCAACCCCGTGTTGCGCAGACGTTACGTGACCACGGCGGCGGCAACAGATCCAGGGTTTCGCCCGGGCCCTATTGTGAAGCCATGATCCGCAAGATCGTAACTGGTCGGATGGCAGTTCCGCGCGGGTTGTCTCGGCGGCCGAGGGCTCGGGGAATCGGGCCAGGTAAATGATGTCGGAGTCGCCTTCGGCTTACCCGGGCGAAGCGCTGGGCCTGCCGCAAAGCGGCCCGGGCTCGCTGGCCGGAATGGGCCGGCGGTTCGGTGCGCTGCTGATCGACTGGCTGATCAGTTACGGGCTGGCGTTACTGGCGCTGCGCTTCAACTTGATCTCCATGCCGATGTTGTCGACGGCTGTGCTCGCTGTCTGGCTGGTCTTGGGTGTGGTGTCGGTGCGGCTGTTCGGGTTCACCCCGGGCCAGTTGCTGTTGGGTTTGCAGGTGGCCTCGATCGGCGCGGATGCCCCCATCGGGATTGGCCGGTTGACAGTGCGGGGGCTACTGATCGGCCTGGTGGTGCCGCCGCTGTTCACTGATTCCGACGGACGCGGACTGCAGGACCGGTTGACCGCCACCGCAGTGGTCCGGCGCTAGAAGAGCCACGCCGACCCGCTGCGCCGATTGCGAAGTTACTTGCGGCGCACGGTCCGCTGCACCCCGCGCATCTTGGCGTTCGCGGGCATCGGCCCCTTGGGCAGCATGCTGGCACCGGCGCGGGTGCCCAGCGCGGCCAGCCGCGACTCCAGGGTGTCGATTTGCTTGACCGAGATGTTGCTCGGCAGCCGGGTGAGGTGGCGTTCCAGTTTGGCCAACGGAATCTCGCCGTCGCCGTTGCCCACCACGATGTCGTAGATGGGTACGTCGCCGATCAGTCGCGCGGTGCGCTTCTTCTCCTGCGCCAACAGCGGTTTGACGCGGTTCGCCGATCCCTCGGCGACGAAGATGACGCCGGGCCGGCCGATTACGCGGTGCACGGCGTCGAAGTGACCTGTGGCGGCCACTCCCGGGGTAACCCGCCACTTGCCGCGCATGTTTTCCAGCGCCCAGGCCGCGGCGCCGGTTTGGCCTTCGGCTTTGCGATAGACGCTGCGCTGAGCCCGTCGACCGAAGATGATGAACGCCACCAGGGCACCCAGCATCACGCCGAAGACGATCAGCAGGATCATGGTGAACCCGCCGGCCCACACTCCAACGGCCACCGCGAGGGCCACGATGAGCAGGAAGGCGCCGATCATGTACGGCACCAGGCGCTTGTCTTCCTTGCGCTGCATGTTGAACGCCTGCCACAGCTGGCTGCGGCGCTCCCGAGCGGCAGCCTTGCGGGCAGCCTTCGCTTCCTCTTTGGCTGCCTTGGACTCGGCGGCGTTACGGGATTTGGCCATAGTCACCAAGGATAGTGACGTTCAGCGCGTGGCTGAGTGACGGTGGCGAACAGCGGCCTGTTCGTAGAGGCGACCCGCCCGGTACGACGAGCGCACCAGCGGTCCGGCCAGCACGCCGGCGAAGCCGATTTGCTCGGCATGCTGGGCGTGTTCGACGAATTCCTCCGGCCGCACCCAGCGATCAACCGGATGGTGGCGCGTCGACGGGCGCAGATATTGGGTGATGGTGACGATGTCGCAGCCGGCGTCATGCAGATCGGCCAGCGCGGTACGCACCTCGTCGGGTGTTTCCCCCATACCGAGGATCAGGTTGCTTTTGGTGACCAGCCCGACGTCGCGCGCGGCGGTGATCACGTCCAGGCTGCGTTGGTAGGTGAAGGCGGGGCGGATTCGCCGGAAGATGCGCGGCACGGTTTCGACGTTGTGCGCCAACACTTCTGGGCGCGACTCGAACACCTCGGCAAGCCGGTCCGGTTGGCCGTTGAAGTCGGGGATGAGCAGTTCGACGCCGGTCTGCGGGTTGAGTTCTCTGATGGCGCGCACCGTCTGCGCGTAGAGCCAGGCGCCGCCGTCGGGCAGGTCGTCGCGGGCCACACCGGTGACTGTGGCGTAGCGCAGGCCCATCGCCTGCACACTCTCGGCTACCCGGCGGGGTTCGTCGCGGTCCAGCGCGGCGGGCTTGCCGGTGTCGATCTGGCAGAAGTCGCAGCGGCGGGTGCATTGGTCGCCGCCGATCAGGAAGGTGGCTTCCCGGTCCTCCCAGCATTCGAAGATGTTCGGGCACCCGGCCTCTTCGCACACGGTGTGCAGGCCCTCGCGGCGGACAAGGCTTTTCAGCTCGGTGTACTCCGGGCCCATCCGCACCCGCGTCTTGATCCACGGCGGCTTGCGCTCGATCGGGGTCTGGGCATTGCGTACCTCGAGGCGCAGGAGTTTGCGGCCTTCCGGTGCGACAGTCACAACGTCGATGCTACGCGGACGCCCGGGATGTGCTCTTGCACCGGCAGTGCACCGTCCAAGGCGTCGCACACGGCGTCGGCGACTCGGGTGCGGACGTCCGCAACGGTGACCCTGCGGCCCAGTTCGGTCGACAGCGACGTAACTCCGGCGTCGCTGATGCCGCACGGCACGATGGTGGTGAACGCACCGAGGTCGCAGTCGCAGTTGATTGCGAAGCCATGCAGTGTGGTGGCACGTGACACCCGGACCCCGATGGCGGCGATCTTGCGAGCCGGCCGTCGATCGCTGGCCGGCAACCACACCCCGGATCGGCCGTCCACCCGGCCGGCGTCCAGGCCCAGTTGGGCGCAGACCTTGATCAACGCCTCCTCGAGACGACGCACGTAGTTGACCACGTCCAGGGGCTCGGCCAGACCGATGATCGGGTATCCGACCAACTGTCCGGGGCCATGCCAGGTGATCTTGCCGCCGCGATCGGTGTCGACGACCGGAGTCCCATCAACGGGCCGTTCGTGCGGCTGGGTGCGCCGGCCCGCGGTGTAGACCGCGGGATGTTCCAACAGCAGCAACGTATCGGGGCCACCAACGACCCGGGCGTCGGCCAGCTCCCGTTGCAGCTGCCAGGCCTCCAGGTAGTCGATCGATCCCAGCTGGCGCACATCGATCGCGTCCGCGCTGGATCGGATGGACTCGGTCACACAGGCGAGGCTACCTGGACTCGGGTGCCCAATTCCTACGGCTCGTGCAGCCGCAGCGTCGCGTATTCCAGCGCCTCGCCAATTGTGTTGTGGTGGAACTGGAAACCGGCGCGCTCCAAGGCCGACGGAATGGCGCGCTGACCGGTGAGCAAGCCCTCGTCGGCGAATTCACCCAGCGCCGCCCGCACCGCAAATCCAGGCACCGCCAGCGGCGTCGGACGGTTGACCGCGCGGCCGAACGCGGTGGTGAACTCGGCATTGGTGACGGGCGCGGGACCGGTCAGGTTCACCGGACCGGACAACGAGGGATTCGAGATCGCGAACAGCAGCGCCCGTACCTCGTCTTCGAGGCTGATCCACGACATGTACTGACGGCCGCTGCCCAGCCGAGCGCCCAGGCCCACCGAAAACACCGGTCGCATCATGCGCAGCGCACCGCCCGATGGTGCCAGCACAATTCCGGTGCGAGCCAACACCACCCGCGTGCCGCTGTATTGGGCCGGCAGTGTGGCGGCTTCCCAGTCGACGCACAACTGGGCCAGGAAACCCTTTCCGGCAGAATCGTTTTCGTCGACGACGCGGTTCTTGGTATCGCCGTAGTAGCCGACCGCGCTGGCGTTGATCAGGGTGCTGACACCGGCGTCGGCGACGGCCGCCGCCAGCACCTCGGTCGGGGCGATGCGGCTGTCGCGCAAGCTCTGCTTGAACGCCCCGGACCACCGGCGCTTGCCGATGTTGACGCCGCACAGGTTGACCACCACGTCGACATCCAGCAGCGCGTCCGGATCGAATTCGCCGCTTTCTGGATTCCAGTGCAGCTCTTCGGAATTGGCTGGGGTCCGGCGCACGATGCGCAGCACGGTGTGGTCGGCGGCGCGCAACGCTGCGGTCAGAGCCGAGCCGATCAAGCCAGACGAACCCGCTATCGCGATAACGGCGTTGTCCACAATGGGGAAGCCTCTCCTAAAGCCCTAGATCGGCCTCGAAAGATCCCTCTTCAAGGCGATGCTTGATGGTGGTGAGGAAACGTCCGGCATCGGCGCCGTCGATCAGGCGGTGGTCGTAAGTCAAAGGCAGGTAGCAAACTGAGCGCACGCCGATCGACTCGTTGCCGAATTCATCGACGATCACCCGAGGCCGGCGCACGATAGCCCCGGTGCCCAACATCGCGGCCTGCGGCGGCACCAAAATCGGGGTGTCGAACAACGCGCCCTGGCTGCCGATGTTGGTGATGGTGAACGTGCCGCCGGACAACTCGTCGGGCTTGAGCTTGTTGGACCGGGCACGCGCGGCGATATCGGCGATGGCCCGGGCCAATCCGGCCAACGACAAGTCGCCGGCATTGTGGATCACCGGAGAGAGCAGCCCCTGCTCGGTGTCGACGGCGAACCCGAGGTGTTCGGCGTCGTAATAGGTGATTTCCTTGGAATCCTCGTTGTAGCTGGCGTTGATGTTGGGATGAACCTTCAGCGCGTCGATCACGGCCCTGGCGATGAACGGCAGGAAGGTCAGATTCACGCCTTCGCGCTCGGCGAACGCGTTCTTGGCCTTGGCCCGCAACGCCACGATCTTGGTCATGTCGACCTCGTGAGTCTGGGTGAGCTGCGCGGTGGCTTGCAGCGATTCCCTCGTCTTGGCGGCGGTGATCTGCCGAATCCGGCTGGCTTTCTGCGTGGTGCCCCGCAGATGTGCCAAGGATGGCGAGGGCGCAGCGGGGGCCTTGGCGGCGGGCGCGGCGGGCTCGGATTTGGCGGCCGGGGCGGGCGCCTTCTCGCTGTCCTTCTTCTGCTTCTTCTCCTCGGCAGCGGCCAAGACGTCCTGCTTGCGGATGCGTCCACCGACGCCGGTGCCGGTGACCTCGGCGAGGTCGATGTCGTTCTCGGCGGCCAGCTTTCGCACCAATGGAGTGACATACGGCGCGCCGTCACTTTGGGCGGCCGCCTGCTGATCCGGTTCGGCCTTCGGCGCGGGCTTTTCCTCGGCCTGCGGCTTGGGTTCCGGCTTGGGTTCGGGTTTTGGCTCTGGCTTCTTCTCGGCCTTCGGTTCCGGTTCGGGTTCGGGTTCCGGTTCCGGTTCGGGCTCGGGTTCCCGTTCCGGTTCGGGCTCGGCTTTCGCCTCCGGTTCCGGTTTGGGCTCCGGCTTGGCATCACCGCCGGCTTTGGCGCCCGAGCCGATCCGTGCCAGTTCCCCGCCCACCTGGACGACGTCATCCTCTTCGGCGGTAATGCTTTCCAGCACGCCGGCCACCGGTGACGGGATCTCGGTGTCCACCTTGTCGGTGGACACTTCCACCAGCGCGTCGTCCACCTCGACCGAATCGCCCACCTTCTTCAGCCAGCGGGTCACCGTGCCTTCGGTCACCGACTCGCCCAACTCCGGCATCAACACCGGCGTCGAGTCCCCATCAGACCCACCGCCGGACTTGGCTGGTGACGACGGTTCGGGCTCGGATTTCGGCTCGGGTTCGGGTTCCGGTTCCGGCTCGGCTTCTTGCTCGGCCGGCGCCTGGTCGCCACTGTCCTGCTGGGCCGAGTCGCCCGCCTCGTCACCGCCGCCGTCGCTGTCCTCGGAATCGCCGATGACGGCCAATTCGCCGCCCACCTCTACCGTGTCGTCCTCTTGGGCGATGATCTTGGTCAGCACGCCCGCGGCCGGCGACGGGATTTCGGTGTCCACCTTGTCCGTCGACACTTCCACCAGCGGCTCATCGACCTGGACCGTGTCGCCTTCTTGCTTGAGCCAGCGGGTGACCGTTCCCTCGGTAACGCTCTCACCAAGTGCCGGCATCTGGACTGAGAAGGCCATCGTTATTGACTCCTGGATCGGTCGTCGGTCGGCACACGTCGATCTCTGGCTTACCACACCACGGTGAAGCTGGCGGGAAACCCATTTGATGTCGAAACTATCCTGTCACCGCATTTTTGTCGGCCCACAGCCAGGGCCAGCTGACCGGCGCACCCCCTTGCTACGGTGTGGCCACTGATAGGCAGCAGCAAAGCGGCGGTGGTCGGAGGTTCCATGTCGGCAGCAACACAGGCACCCGAGCGGTTCATAGACAGCGCCGACGGAGTCCGCATCGCCGTCTATGAGGAAGGGAACCCCGAGGGGCCGACGGTCGTGTTGGTACACGGTTTTCCCGACTCGCATGTGTTGTGGGACGGTGTTGTTCCGCTGCTGGCGGAGCGTTTCCGCATCATTCGCTACGACAACCGCGGCGTCGGCTTCTCGTCGGTGCCCAAACCGGTGTCTGCCTACTCGATGGCGCGCTTTGCTGACGATTTCGCCGCGGTCATCGGCGAGCTGAGTCAGGGCCAGGCGGTGCATGTGCTGGCCCACGACTGGGGCTCGGTGGGCGTATGGGAGTACCTGAGCCGGCCCGGGGCTGGCGACCGGGTCGCATCGTTCACCTCGGTGTCCGGTCCGAGTCAGGATCAGTTGGTCAACTATGTCTTCAGCGGTCTGCGGCAACCTTGGCGGCCACGCCGGTTCGCACGCGCGCTCGCCCAGGCGCTGCGGCTGAGCTACATGGCGCTGTTCTCCATCCCGGTGCTGGCGCCGCTGGTACTACGGCTGGCGCTTTCGGTCCCGGCCGTGCGGCGCAACATGGTGGACAACATCCCCGTCGAGCAGATCCATCACTCCGACAAACTGGCCCGCGACGCCGCTCAGTCCGTAAAGACTTACCCCGCCAACTATTTTCGGACCTTCTCAGCGAGCTGGCGGCGCCAGGGCGTCGCGGTCGTCGACGTGCCGGTGCAACTCATCGTCAACACCCAAGACCCCTATGTGCGGCCCTACGGCTATGACGAGACGGCCCGCTGGGTGCCGCGGCTGTGGCGACGCGACATCAAAGCCGGACACTTCTCGCCGATGTCGCACCCGCAAGTGATGGCGGCGGCTGTGCACGACTTCGCCGACCTGGCCGAAGGCAAACGGCCGAGCCGCGGGCTGCTGCGGGCGCAGGTCGGGCGCCCCCGCGGGCAGTTCGGGGACACCTTGGTGTCGGTGACCGGGGCCGGCAGCGGAATCGGTCGGGAGACCGCCCTGGCGTTCGCCCGGGAGGGTGCCGAGGTCGTCGTCAGCGACATCGACGAGGCCACCGTCAAGGAGACCGCCGCCGAGATCGCCGTCCGCGGCGGCGTAGCGCACCCCTATGTCCTCGACGTTTCCGACGCCGACGCGGTCGAGGCGTTCGCCGAGCGGGTCAGCGCCGCACACGGGGTTCCCGACATTGTGGTGAACAACGCGGGCATCGGCCAGGCGGGCGGCTTCCTGGACACCCCACCCGAACAGTTCGACCGGGTGTTGGACATCAACCTCGGTGGCGTGGTCAACGGCTGCCGCTCGTTCGGGCGGCGGATGGTCGAGCGCGGCACCGGCGGACACATCGTCAACGTGTCGTCGATGGCCGCCTATGCGCCGCTGCAGTCGCTGAACGCCTACTGCACGTCCAAGGCGGCGACGTTCATGTTCTCCGACTGCTTACGCGCCGAACTCGACGCCGCAGGCGTGGGGCTGACCACCATCTGCCCCGGCGTCATCAACACCAACATCATCCAGACCACGCAGTTCCACGCCCGCGGCGGCAACGACGACACCGTTGAAGGGCGCCAGGGGCAGCTGCAGAAGATGTTCGCGGTGCGCCGCTACGGGCCGGACAAGGTAGCCAACGCCATCTTGTCGGCGGTCCAGACCAACAAGCCGATCCGGCCGGTGACCTTTGAGGCCTACGCGCTGTACGGCATCTCCCGCGTGTTGCCGCAGGCGCTGCGCAGCACCGCGCGCATGCGGGTCATCTGAAGTTCACACGCCTCTCGGCGCTCGGGTACCGATCCCGTCGTTTCGCCGCAGCAGCAGCGCCGCTCCGATCCCGGCGAGCCCGATGACGGCCAGCGGGATGGTCCACGTCCGCCGGCCCGACACCGCGGACTGGCATTGCGCCACGTAATCGGTGTGCGGAAGGACCTGATTGAGGATCGGGATGTTAGCGCCGGTCTTGTCGTTGGCGTTGCGCGCCGACGACATGTCCGCCGCGATTCCGTTCCCGCAGGAAACCTTCCCACCGTTGCTGTTGTCCACCGTCACCGGAACCAGCAGCCCGATCACGCCGGCCAGCAAAAGCACGGCGCTCACAGCAAGGATCAACCGTCGCACAGTCACAATTCGGCCTTTCGGTGCGTGCACATTCCGACCGTGCAATTAGTAGCCGCGGCGGTCCCGGGTTAAACGCACCCGGTTGGCCGGCCAGTTAACGACAGGGTTGCGGTACTACTTTCGTCTGGTGGGGGTATCCCGCGGGGAGAATCTTCGCGCGAAAGGACCCTCATGTCGGTGACCGAAGCACTGAAAGTTACTCGTGACGTGGCGACATCCCGTCAAAAAGTGTGGGATGTCATGGCCAACGGATGGACGTACTCGCAGTGGGTGGTCGGCAACAGCCGCACGCGCGCAGTCGACCCGAACTGGCCCGAACCCGGATCGTCGATCAGGCACTCCATCGGAGTGTGGCCGCTGCTCATCGACGACAAGACCGTGGTCGAAAAATGTACGCCGGGTGAGGAACTTGTTCTGCATGCACGTGGCGGGCTGATGGGCGCCGCGCGAATTACGCTGCGGCTCAGCGACACTCCGGAGGGGTGCCACGTCGAGATGATCGAGGTGCCCGTCTCGGGGCCCGGTGCCCTGATGCCCGATCGAGTGGCGCTGGCGGCGGTGTATCCGCGCAATCGGGAATGCCTGTGGCGGCTGGCGGCGCTGGCCGAACGCCTCGATCCCAGTCAGGTCAAATAGTGGAATCGGCCGACGCGGTCGTCATAGGTGCTGGACACAACGGCCTGGTGGCCGCCGCCATGCTGGCCGACGCTGGCTGGGATGTCGTGGTGCTCGAGGCTCAACCCGAACCCGGCGGCGCGGTGCGCAGCGCCGAACTGGCACCCGGTTACATCACCGACCTGTTCAGCTCGTTCTATCCCATGACGATTGCGTCGCCGGCCATCGCCGCGCTGGGGCTGGAAGATCACGGGTTGCGCTGGTCGCACGCGCCGGCGGTGGTGGGTCATCCGCGCAGCCCCACCGACGACGACCCGCCGGTCATCTACCACGACCCCGCCCGCACCGCGGCGGAGTTCGAACGGCGCCAGCCCGGCGACGGGGAGAACTGGTGGCGGCTGGTGGCGCTCTGGGACAAGGTCAAAGAGCCACTGCTGCACGCGATTTTGGCGCCGTTCCCACCGGTCGGACCGCTGACGCAGCTGCTGACCAAACTCGGTACCGCTGAGGCGCTGCGGCTTGCCAATCTGCTTGTGCAGCCGGCAAATTCGATGGCCGAGCGGTTGTTCGCCGGCGAGGCGCCACGAGTCATGTTGCTGGGCAACGCCATGCACGCCGACATACCGCCCGACGCGCCGGGCAGCGGCGTGATGGGCCTGCTGATGTCCATGATGGCCCAGGACCGGGGCTGGCCGGTGCCGGTCGGGGGGGCCGGGCAATTGACCGCTGCGCTGGTCAAGCGCGCGGAGTCGGTGGGCGCGCAGATCGAATGCAATCAGACCGTCGCGCGCATTCAGGTCAGCGGCGGTCGGGCGGTCGGGGTGAGCACGGCCGCGGGTCGAACGGTCCACGCGCGCCGGGCGATCATCGCCGATGTGACGGCGCCGCGCCTGTTCTGCGAGATGCTGCCGGCGGATGCGCTGCCCAAGGGGCTGCGGCATGACCTCGAGCACTATCTGTGGGATCCGCCGGTGGTGAAGGTCAACTATGCGCTCGACGGCCCCGTCCCGTGGCGGGCCAAGAGCTTGCACAGCGTGGGCACCGTCCACCTGGGGGCCGACGGTGACGGGTTGATCCGATGGATGGCCGACGTGAACACCAAGGTGATACCGAAAAGCCCGTTCATGCTGCTGGGTCAGACCACCACCGCGGATCCCAGCAGATCCCCCGACGGCACCGAAAGTGTCTGGGCCTACACGCATTTGCCGCGCAGCATCGACGACGACGCGTCGGCCGAGCAGCTCTCGCAATCGATGGACGACGTCATCGAAGCGCACGCGCCCGGGTTCGGCTCGCGGGTGGTCGGCCGGTTTCTGCAACGCCCGTCGGACCTAGAGGCCAGCGACGCCAACCTGTACCGCGGTTCCCTCAACGGCGGCACCGCTCAGCTGCAGCAGATGCTGATCTTTCGACCCGCTCCGGGCATGGGCCGACCCGAAACCCCGGTCGAAGGGCTGTATCTGGCCAGCGCATCGGCCACGCCGGGCGGCTCGGTGCATGGGGCGTGCGGGCGCAACGCCGCCAACGCCGCGCTGCGTGCCGGCGGGGTGACCGGCTGGCCGCGGCGCAAACTGCGCAAAGCGGTGTTGTCGCTGCTGACTCGCTGACTCGACGCTCAGCCGTTCGCGGCGATATCTTCCAGCACCGCGAACATGGTGCGAGTCGGCACGCCGGTGGCGCCCTTGGGCGTGTAACCCCACGGGCTGCCGGTGTTGTAGGCCGGGCCGGCGACGTCGATGTGCGCCCAAGCCACGCCGTCGGCGACGAATTCCCGCAGGAACACCCCGGCGACCAGCATGCCGGCGAAGCGCTGTCCGCTGATGTTGGACAGGTCGGCCACGGTGGACTTCAGGTCGTCTTTGAGCTCCTCGGGCAGCGGCATGGGCCAACCGTTTTCGCCGACCTGCTGCGAGATGGCGGCGACCCGGTCGCGGAACGCGTCGCTGCCCATCACCCCGGGAATTCGGGCGCCCAGCGCGACCGTCTGCGCGCCGGTCAGAGTCGACGTCTCGATCAGGTAGTCCGGGTTGTCCTCACACGCCCGAACGATGGCGTCGGCCAGGATGAGCCGGCCCTCGGCGTCGGTGTTCTGCACCTCGACCGTGATTCCGCCGTACTGGGTCAACACATCGCCGGGGCGCTGCGCCGTCGCCGAGGGCATGTTCTCGGCCATCGGCACGGTGGCGATCACGTCGATGGGCAACTCCAGTTGCGCGGCCAGCGTGACCGTCGCGATCACCGCAGCCGCCCCGCCCATGTCGGAGGTCATATGGTGCATACCCGCCGCGGGCTTTATCGAGATGCCGCCGGTGTCGAAGGTGATGCCCTTGCCCACCAGAGCCACCTTCTTGGTTGGCGTGCCCCTCTTGGCCAGCCGCGAACCGCGGTGGGTCAGCCGGATCAGCCGCGGCGGCCGTGAAGACCCCTGCCCGACGCCGATCACCCCGCCGTAACCGCCCTTGGCCAACGCCTTCTCGTCGAGCACCTCGACCTGCAGCCCTACCGATTCACCCAAAGCCTTTGCCCGGCGCGCGAACTCGGCGGGAAAGAGGTGGCTCGGCGGAGTGTTGACGAAGTCGCGGGCGGTGGCGACCGCGGTAGCGACCGCCGCACCGTGCGCCACCTGCTTCTTGGCGTCCTTCGCGGTGCTCAGCACGGTGATCTTGCGCAGCCCAGCGTCTTTGGGTGCGGTCTTGCCGCTGCGGAATGCGGTGAACCGGTAGCTGCCCAGGATGAGGCCCTCGACGGCGGCCGACGCGACGCCGTCCCCGGGCAGTTCGGCGAGGGTGGTGATCACCGCTTCGGCTCGACCCAGCGAGCGCGCCGCCGCACCGGCGGCGCGGCGGATGGTGTCCGGCGACCACTCCGGGCGCGGCCTGCCCAGGCCGACGGTGAGCACGCTGGCCACCGGCAGCGACGGCACGACCAGCCGATGGACCTGCTCGGTGCCGCCGGAGGCGTCCAGTGCGCGCAGGCCGGCCTCGATCTCGGCGACGGCGTCGGCGGGCAGCAACGGTTCTGCCGTCGCGACGGCGGCACCCGGCCGGTCGTCGTCGCCGGTGGAGACCACCGGCACCAGCAATACCGCAGAACCTGCACCCCGTTTGGGTAGCGATGTGGCGACGTTGACGGAAGGGCTCTGGTACAGCGGTTCGGCGGTCACGTGCATTGACCCTAGCCGCCGTGCAGGTCGAACACGTCGATAGGCGTGTCAAAACCCTTGAGCGTCATCGGGCCATAAGCGATCGCGGGCCAGTCCGGCAGTTCGTCGCGAAGCTGCGTCGCGGCCAGGATCTGACCGGGCGCCGCCGCGGCCACCAGCCGGGCCGCCAAGTTGACCGGGTTACCGAAGTAGTCGCCGTTGATGGCCAGAACGGTGCCGTAGGAAAGCCCCGCCCGCACCTGCAATCCTTCGGCGCGGGCCTTGGGATGGTCGACGAGGTCCACCGCCACCCGCACCAGCCGCTCCGGCGTTGGACTCACCCACATCACCGCGTCACCGATGAACTTGACCACCCGGCCCCCGTCGGCATGCACCACGTCGGCGACCGTGCCGCCGAATTCGGTGAGCAGGTCCGACAGTTGGGCCGGGGTGAGCATCTGCGTCAGCGCGGTGAAGCCGGAGAGATCGGCGAATCCGACGCCGCACACCACACTTGCCGACGTGTCGCGCAGTACCCCTTCGAAATAGGTACGGGCACTGGTCAAGTGGTGGCGATGCACGATATCGATCAGCGCCCCGATTTTCGGGACGAACTCCGCGGCTGCGCGGTAGGCCTGCGCCGTGGCGAGTTCGTCGTGCGTGTGGGTCATCTGGATGTCGGGCATGGCCGAGCGGATGATCGTCGACTCCGCCTCGGCGAGGCGGGCCATCGCGGCGCCCAGCACACGCAACAAACCCGAGGCGCCGTCTTCGCCCATCACCGCCTTGAGCTGAACCCACGTCGTGAGGGCGTCGACGTCGGCCTGGCTGAGCGCGGGTACGTCGAGACCGGCAATGGTCAGGCCGAGCAGACCCCAGGCGTGCGCCAGCTCCTCGGCGGACTGGCCGAGGATCTGTGCCGCGTCCTGCAGGGTGTAGGTGGGGCGTCCCGACCATTGCAAGACATCGCCGGCCAGCCCGAAGAGCCGGCCTCGTCGCTCGGCGTCGGCCATCTCCTCGACCGTGAACCCCAGCTCGTCGAGGTACTTGATCAGGTCGGCGCGCTCGCGCGGGTTGGCGATCCCGGCGGCTTCCAGCGCATCGAAGTCCTCCGCGGAGCCGGACACCTGCCTAAGTGTGCCAGCATCAGCGCTCGATTAGGGTGGGACGCCGTGAGCGATGCGCCGCAGCTGCAGCAAGGACCGTTGGAAGACCGCCACCGCGAGTTGGGCGCAAATTTCGCCGAGTTCGGCGGCTGGCTGATGCCGGTCTCGTATGCGGGCACGGTCAGCGAACACAACGCCACCCGTACCGCCGTCGGCTTGTTCGACGTCAGCCACCTCGGCAAGGCGCTGGTCCGTGGCCCGGGGGCCGCGCAGTTCGTCAACTCAGCACTGACCAACGACCTCAACCGCATCGGGCCGGGCAAGGCGCAATACACCTTGTGCTGCACCGAATCCGGCGGCGTCATCGATGACCTGATCGCCTACTACGTCGCCGACGACGAGATCTTCCTGGTGCCCAATGCCGCCAACACCGCCGCGGTGGTCGACGCGCTGGGCAGTGCCGCGCCGGCCGACCTGACGATCACCAACCTGCACCGCTCGTACGCGGTGCTGGCCGTGCAGGGACCCCGCTCGCCCGACGTGCTGGCCGCCTTGGGGCTGCCGAGCGAGATGGATTACATGGGTTTCGCCGACGCTGACTATGCCGGCGTGCCGGTGCGGGTGTGCCGGACCGGCTACACCGGTGAGCACGGCTATGAGCTGTTGCCGCCGTGGGACTCTGCTGGTGTGGTGTTCGATGCGCTGGCCGCGGCGGTCTCCGAGGCCGGCGGCCAACCGGCGGGCCTGGGCGCGCGCGACACGTTGCGCACCGAGATGGGCTACCCGCTGCACGGGCACGAACTGTCCCTGGACATTTCACCGTTGCAAGCCCGCTGTGGCTGGGCCATCGGCTGGAAGAAGGCCGCGTTCTTCGGCCGCGACGCCTTGCTGGCCGAGAAACAGGCCGGGCCGCCGCGGCTGCTGCGGGGACTGCGCATGGTGGGTCGAGGGGTGCTGCGGCCGGGGATGACGGTGCTCGACGGCGACAAGGCGATCGGGGTCACCACGTCGGGAACGTTTTCCCCGACGCTGCAAGTCGGCATCGCGTTGGCACTGATCGATACCGCGGCCGGTGTCGAGGATGGCCAGCAAATCACCGTCGATGTGCGCGGTCGTGCGGCGCCGTGTGAAGTGGTGCGGCCGCCTTTCGTCACGCTGAAGACCCGCTGACCGATTGCTGCGCGGGGAAAACCCGTTGCTGCACCGATATAGACTTGACCCCTATGACCAGCGGCTCCCTCGAGTTCTCGGTTTCGGCGTCGGATCATCCCGCCACCGAGGCGCAGCGGGTAGCCATCCTGGCTGACCCGGGATTCGGCAAATACCACACCGACCACATGGTCTCGATCGACTACGTCGACGGGAAGGGTTGGCACAATGCCCAAGTCATCGCCTACGGCCCGATCGAATTGGACCCGTCGGCGATCGTGCTGCACTACGCCCAGGAAGTGTTCGAGGGGCTCAAGGCTTACCGCTGGGCGGACGGATCGATCGTGTCGTTTCGCGCCGACGCCAACGCCGCCCGGTTGCGCTCCTCGGCGCGGCGGCTGGCGATCCCCGAATTGCCTGACGAAGTGTTCCTGGAATCCCTGCGCCAACTGGTCGCCATCGACAAGGAGTGGGTGCCCAAGGCCGGCGGCGAAGAGGCGCTGTATCTGCGCCCGTTCATCATCGCGACCGAGCCGGGGCTGGGCGTGCGGCCGGCCAAGGAATACCGGTACCTGCTGATCGCCTCGCCGGCCGGCGCGTACTTCAAGGGCGGGATCAATCCTGTTTCCGTCTGGATCTCAACGGAATTCGTGCGGGCCAGTCCGGGCGGCACTGGTGCGGCCAAGTTCGGCGGCAATTACGCGGCCTCCCTGCTGGCCCAGGCCCAAGCCGCCGAAAACGGTTGCGACCAAGTCGTTTGGCTGGACGGTGTCGAGCGTCGCTACGTCGAAGAGATGGGCGGCATGAATCTGTTCTTCGTGCTCGGCAGCGGCGGTTCGGCCCGCCTGGTCACCCCGGAGTTGTCAGGTTCGCTGTTGCCGGGCATCACGCGAGATTCATTGCTGCAGTTGGCTATTGACGCCGGATTCGCAGTCGAGGAACGCAAGATCGACATTACCGAATGGCAGAAGAAGGCCGCCTCGGGTGAGATCACCGAGGTGTTCGCCTGCGGTACCGCGGCGGTGATCACCCCGGTCGCGCAGGTCAAGTACGGTGACGCGGAGTTCACCATTGCCGATGGCCAACCGGGAGAAGTGACGATGGCGCTACGCGACACCTTGACCGGGATCCAGCGCGGCAAGTTCGCCGACACGCACGGTTGGATGTCGCGGCTGGGCTAGGCAGGGCGCCAGCCCTACCGCCCGAGCGTGAAGCCAGCTTCACGCCGGGGCTCGAACGTGAGCGCAGGTTCACGCTCGAGCGCGGGCACCCGCAAGTTACAGGTGCGCGAGCGCCGCCAGCGTCACCGCGCACACCGTCGTCGTCAACTCGATGGCCGCGCCCAGCACATCGCCGGTGATGCCGCCGAACCTGCGCACGCAATGGGCCACCAGGACCACCGCGCATGACACCGCCACCACCACGGCGACCGGCCCCTGCCACGGCCGCGTCCCCGCCCACAGGGAAACCCCGAGCAACACCGCCAGCCACGCCGCCACCACCGCGCTCGGTTGCGTACCGGCGACCCGCGCACCCAGCGTGCTGCCCTCAGCCGCCGGTATTGACCGGCGACAAGCCAACACCGCGCTCACCCGTCCGGCGAAGACGGCCACGACGATGCCGGCGGCGTGCAGCGACGCGAAAGCCAACCCCTGCACGGTGATGACCAAGACGACGGCCGCCACCCCGAACGGGCCGCTCGATCCGTCGCGCATCACGGCAAGCGCCCGTTGCGGCGGTCCGTAGCCCCCCAGCCCGTCGGCGGTATCGGCGACGCCGTCGATGTGCAGGCCGCGCGTCGCCAACAGCAGTACGGCCACCGCCAACAGCCCCGACAGTGCGCTCGACGGCCCGAACGCCTGCCCGCCGGCCCACGTGATGACCGCGGCCAGTGCGCCCAGCGCGGCACCGACCACCGGCAGCGCAGTCATCGCGCCGCGACCCATCCCCGTCACCCAGGAATTGGGCACCGGCAGCACCGTTCCAAACGCGAAAGAGGTTGCCAGCCAGCGCATTACGACGAGGATCGGGTAGAGACCCCGGCGTCGGAGAAGGTCGCCATAGCGGACAGCGCCGCGACGGCGGCGCGCAGCACCGGCAACGCGACCGTCGCGCCGGTACCCTCGCCCAGTCGCATGCCCAGATCGAGGATCGGGTCCAACTGCAACGCGCTCAGCGCCAGCCGATGGCCGGGTTCGGTGGACCGGTGACCGGCCTGCCACCACTGCCGGGCACCCGGCGCCAGGCGCTCGGCAACCAGCGCCGCCGCCGTCACCGCCATGCCGTCGAGCAGCAGGGGAGTGCGCCGCACGGCGGCCTGCGCGCAGAAACCCGCCATCGCTGCCAGGTCCGCACCCCCGCAGCACCGCAACAACCCGACCGGATCACCCAGTAACGGCCGCGCCCGGAACAGGGCGTCGCGCACCGCCGCGGTCTTGCGCGACCAGCCCGCGTCGTCGACACCGGTCCCGAAGCCGACCACTGCGACCGGTTCCTCGTTGGTCAGTGCGGCCACCAGCACCGCGGCCGGGGTGGTGTTGCCGATACCCATGTCGCCGGCGATCAGCAGATCGGCGCCGGCGTCGACCTCCTCGTCGGCGACGCGCTGGCCGGCGGCGATCGCGGCGGCGGCCTCTTCGTCGGTCAACGCGTCGTCACGGGCGATATCGCCGCTGCCGCGCCGCACCTTGTGCGCCCCGATGCGTTCGGAGAGAGGTTCGGCGTCGACGGCCACGTCGACCACGCGAACCGTGGCGTCGGCAACGCCGGCCAGCGCGTTGATCGCCGCGCCACCGGCGTCGATGTTGGCGACCATCTGCGCGGTCACCTCGGGTGGATAGGCCGACACTCCGGACCGGGCGACGCCGTGATCGCCGGCGAACACCACCACCCGGGCCCGCGCGAACTGCCGCGGCGGGCACTGGCCCTGGCAGGCGGCCGCCCACACCGACAACTCCTCGAGGCGTCCCAACGCCCCGCGCGGTTTGGTGAGGGTGTCTTGCCGGACGCGGGCGGCCGCTGCGACGTCCGGGTCGGGCGGCAAGACGGGCGCGAACCCGATCATGTCGCCTGCGGCTTGATCGGCACCGGCTGCCCGGCCACGACCAGCACCACCCGCTCGCACAGCGCAGCCACCTGCTGGTTGAGGTCACCCAGCTCGTCGGCGAAACGGCGTCCCGAAGCCGTGGCCGGTACCACGGTCAACCCCACTTCCGGGCTGACCAGAACCAGCGTGGACTCGAACGCGCGGACCGCGGCGAGCATGTCGTCGACGGGCTGGGCCACCGACCCGTCCTCCCAGTGGTGGCGATCCAGCGTGCCGGTCAGCCAGGCGCCCAGGTCGTCAACCAGGGTCGGCGTGTCCGGTGACTCGAGCAACTCGGTGGTGATGTCACCGGTCTCGACCGTTGACCAGTGGCCGGGACGACGGCTGCGGTGCGTGGCCACCCGTCGGGCCCAGTCGGTATCGCCGTGGCCGGCCGGGCCGGATGCCAGGTAGCGGACCGGTTGGCCGGCCGGCACCGACTCGGCGATCACGCCCTCGGCCCAACGGGACTTACCCGATCTGATGCCGCCGAGCACGAGGGTGCGCGCAGCGCTAGCCGACATCGGCGCCGCGCTCAACTTGCGGCTTGGGGGAGCGCATGCGACGCATCTGGGAGGCCCGGCCCGCGGCGTAAAGGCCCAATTTCCAGTGGCTTTCGGTGTTCTTCGGGAATTTCGCGTCGACCAGCCGGCCGACCTTGCGACCCAGGATGACCCCGTCGATCGTCATGAAAGCCATCAGCACCAGCATCGCCGGCGACATGTAGAACTGCACCTGCGGCACGGCGAACATGGCGAACAGCAACGCCAGCGCCGACGGCATGAACAGGCCCAGCACGTTGCGCCGGGCGTCGACGATGTCGCGCACGTACCGACGTACCGGCCCCTGGTCGCGCGGCAGCAGGTAAGCCTCGTCGCCGGCCATCATCCGTTCCCGGCGTTCGGTCATCCGTGCCCGGCTGGCGGTCCGCTCGGCCCGGCGCTCCTCGCGGCTGAGTTTGGGACCGGCCAACGACTTGCGCCGGGCCCGCGCCTCGGCGGCGGTCATCGGAGCCGGTACCACCGGGCCCTTCTTGTTCTTGCGGGCCTCGCTGCGCTTCGGAGTCGGCCGGCCCTTGCCGCTCGTGCTGCGCGGCGCGGTAGGCACGTCCACGATCTCGACGGGGGTGGCGGGCGCGTCAGCACCCGGTTGATTGCCCTTCTTACGGCCCAGCAGCTTCACAGTCGACAGGTTACTTCGCGGCTGGCCGCGCGCCGGAATTGCGCCGCTGTTACGCATGCGCCAGTAAGCAAATCCGACATACGCTGGCGGGTAATGAACGGCTCGCAGGCCTCGGATGATCCTGCCGGTGGCTTCGGGCCCGGCAGGTTGCAACTGCCTGCCATGCGGGTGCTGGTGGCGCCCGACTGCTACGGCGACAGCCTGTCCGCGGTGGAAGCCGCCGCCGCCATCGCCACGGGCTGGACCAGGTCGCGGCCGGGTGACTCGTTCATCGTGGCGCCGCAGTCCGACGGGGGCCCCGGTTTCGTCGAGGTGCTGGCCAGCCGGCTGGGGCGCAAGCGACGGCTGCGGGTGTCCGGGCCGTTGGATGACCCGGTGGACGCGGCGTGGGTCTTCGATCCCGGCTCGGCGACCGCCTATCTGGAATGCGCGCAGGCCTGCGGACTGGCTTTGCTGGGCGGGCCGCCGACGCCGGAGACCGCGATGACCGCGCACAGTAAGGGCGTGGGCCAGCTGATCGCCGCCGCGCTGCAGGCCGGCGCGAAGCGGATCGTGGTCGGCCTGGGCGGCAGCGCCTGCACCGACGGCGGGCGCGGAATGATCACCGAACTCGGCGGCCTGGACGACGCCCGCAAGCGGTTGGCCGAAGTCGAGCTGATCGCCGCCTCGGACACCGAATATCCGCTGCTCGGGCCGTGGGGCGCATCCCGGGTCTTCGCACCGCAAAAGGGAGCGGACACCGCCACCGTCGCTCAGTTGGAGGTGCGTCTGGAGGCGTGGGCGATGGAACTGGATGCCGCTGCGGGCCGCGATGTGAGCGCGGAGCCCGGCGCCGGCGCGGCCGGGGGAATCGGGGCGGGGCTGCTTGCCCTGGGTGGCCGCTGCGAATACGGTGCCGCGATCATCGCCGAACTGACGCACTTGGAGGACGACCTGGCGGACGCCGAGTTGATCGTCACCGGCGAGGGGAAATTCGACGAGCAGTCCCTGCACGGCAAGGTAGTGGGCGAGATCGCCGCGGCGGCCCAGCCGCTGGGTATCCCGGTGATCGTGCTGGCCGGGCAGGTGTCGTTGGACAAATCCGCGACCCGCCTGTCCGGCATCATGTCGGCGCTGTCCATGGCCGAATATGCAGGATCGGTGGGGCTGGCGTTGGCCGACGCGGCCAATCAACTGATGGGATTGGCCTCGGAGGTGGCTGCGCGACTCGGGAATAGCGGCCCGCCGGGGTACCGTTGAGTTAGTGGGTTTTCCCCAAGAGCACATCCCAGACCGGATCGCGCTGGGCGCCCACCCGACAATGAGCATGTAGGAGAAGCAATGACGGTGCAGAACGAGTCGACCGCCAAGACCCACGGCGTGATCCTGACCGAGGCCGCTGCCGCCAAGGCGAAGTCGCTGCTCGACCAGGAGGGGCGGGACGATCTTTCGCTGCGGATCGCCGTTCAGCCCGGCGGCTGCGCGGGACTGCGCTACAACCTCTTCTTCGACGACCGGACGCTGGACGGCGACCTGACCGCCGAATTCGGCGGCGTGACCTTGACGGTGGACCGGATGAGCGCGCCGTATGTCGAAGGCGCGTCGATCGACTTCGTCGACACCATCGAGAAGCAGGGCTTCACCATCGACAACCCCAACGCCACGGGCTCGTGCGCGTGCGGGGACTCGTTCAACTGATCAATCGGTAAGACCGGGTCGGGCGTGTGCCCCGGCCCGGTCAGTACTGTCCTGCGGTGCGCAGCACGTAGGAGCACACCAGCACCTGCCCGCGCTGGAACAGCAGCTGAGCCAGGCCTTGCACCTGACCACGCGGCGGACCGCCGGTGGCCGGCACCACCTGCATGGTGAACAGCACCTGGGCCTGGTATTGCGACCAGTAGACGATCTTGTCCACCGAGGTGACGGTGACCTCGGAGAATTGCTTGCGGAACGCGTCGCTGCTCAGCTTGGCCAAGGCCTGATCGGAGCGCTTGTCCTTGACCGCGTCGTAGATCCCGCACAGCGAATTGCGGACGATGGTCTCGGTGTCCTTGTGCACCAGCGCGTCCAGATACCCCTGGATCGCCGTCTTGGCCGATCCTTCGGTGAAGGAAGCGCCGGTGCTGGCGCCGTTGGTGCGCACGCCGTAGACGATCGCGGCGGTCAGCGCGGCGACCAGCGCCACGGCCAACAGCACCCCGATCAGCAGCCGTTTGGGCCGTCGCTTGGGGTAGGCCGGTGCTGGTGGGCCGGGGGAGAAGCCGGGCGGTGCTTCGCTCGGGTCAGCGGGGAAGTCGAAGGTGGGCGGTTGCTGGTGTCCGGGCTCGGGGTAGGGGTGCGCCGACTGAGGTCCGTCGCTGCCGACACCATGGTTCGGCGGATGCGGACCGGCCATCGTTGTTCTCCTACGCTGGGTGGTGAGGCGGCGAGCGGTTGTCGCCCGAGCAGGGGGATTCCGGCAACCTGGTGAGCTCATCGAGCAGGCTAGCGCAACGGCTGTCACCGGCCCCCGGATGTCGGCACCTGGCGACGGCGTTGGTCGCCCGGCCGATCCCCATGAGAGGCTAGACGACCTATGGAACGAAGGGTGGAGATTCAGTGACGATCGCGGTAACGGGTTCTATTGCCACAGACCACTTGATGCGGTTTCCGGGCAAGTTCTCAGAGCAGCTGCTGCCCGAGCACCTGCACAAGGTGTCGCTGAGCTTCCTCGTCGACGACCTGGTGGTCCACCGCGGCGGGGTCGCCGGAAACATCGCTTTCGCCATCGGTGTGCTGGGTGGTGACGCCGCGCTGGTCGGCGCGGCCGGGCAGGACTTCACCGACTACCGCGACTGGCTGCAAGGCCACGGCGTCAACTGTGACAACGTCCTGATCTCCGAGAGCGCCCATACGGCGCGGTTCACCTGCACCACCGACGTCGACATGGCCCAGATCGCGTCCTTCTACCCGGGCGCCATGTCCGAGGCCCGCGGCATCAAGCTCGCCGATGTGGTGGCCGCCATCGGTACCCCGGAGCTGGTCATCATCGGGGCCAACGATCCCGAAGCCATGGTGCTGCACACCGACGAGTGCCGCGAACTGGGACTGCCCTTCGCCGCCGACCCGTCCCAGCAGCTGGCCCGGCTGTCCGGAGAGGAGATCCGCAAGCTCATCGACGGCGCCACCTACCTGTTCACCAACGACTACGAGTGGGATCTGCTGCTGTCCAAGACCGGCTGGTCGGAGGCCGACGTGATGGCGCAGATCGAGCTGCGGGTGACCACCCTGGGCGCCAAGGGCGTCGACATCGTCGACCGCGACGGCACCACCGTCCACGTCGGCGTGGTCCCGGAGAACAGCCAGACCGACCCCACCGGCGTCGGGGACGCGTTCCGGGCCGGTTTCCTGACCGGCCGCAGCGCCGGCCTGAGCATCGAGCGGTCCGCCCAGCTGGGTTCGCTGGTCGCCGTGCTGGTGCTGGAGTCGACCGGGACCCAGGAGTGGCAGTGGGACCGCGACGTCGCGACGACCCGCTTGGCCGGCGCGTACGGCGACGAGGCGGCCGCCGAGATCAGCGCCGTACTCGCCTAGCCGCCGCGAGCGCCTACAACTGCACCGGGTAGTGCGGTTCGCTGATCTGCGGCACCACGCTGTGCTCGACGAAAATCGCGTGCCAGAGCATGAAGATGAGCACGGTCCACAGCCGCCGGCTGTGATCGCTGGCGCCCAGCCGGTGCTCGTCGAGCATGCGGCGCACCGCGGCGAGGTCGACGAGGTGCCCGGCCTGCGACGAGGCCACCAAGTCGGTGGCCCACTCCAGTAGTTCGCCGGTGCGCAGCCAATGGCGGATGGGCACCGGGAAGCCCAGCTTGGGCCGGTTCAGCACGTGCGCGGGCACGATGGGCTCCAGTGCGCGCCGCAGCGCGTACTTGGTCGTGGTGCGGGTGATCTTGGCCTGATAAGGCAACCGCGACGCCACGGCGAACACCTCGGGGTCCAGGAACGGCACCCGCAGCTCCAGCGAGTTGGCCATCGTCATCTTGTCGGCCTTGACCAGGATGTCCCCGCGCAGCCAGGTGAACAGGTCGATGTGTTGCATGCGGGCCACCGGATCCCACCCGACCGACTCGGCGTACACCTGCGCGGTCACGTCGGTGTGCGTCCAGTCCGCCCGGAACCCGGGCAGGACGTCGCGCAACTGCGCGTCGGAGAAGCTGCGGGCGTTGCCGTAGTAGCGCTCCTCGAGCGTCAGCGAGCCGCGGTGCAGCAGGCTCTTGCCGCGCATGCCTTCGGGCAGCGGCTTGGACACCTTGCCCATCGACCGGCGCAGCGGCCGCGGCAGGTAGTCGAACGGCTTGAGCGACAGCGGCTCCCGGTAGATGGTGTAGCCGCCGAACAACTCGTCGGCGCCTTCGCCGGAGAGCACCACCTTGACGTGTTTGCGAGCTTCGCGGGCCACGAAGAACAACGGCACCAGCGCGGGATCGGCGACCGGCTCGTCGAGGTACCACACGATTTCGGGCAGCGCGGCGACGAACTCCTCGGGGCTGACCACTTTGGCGATGTGGCGGGCGCCGATGGCCTCGGCGGAGGCCACCGCGACGTCGATCTCGGAGAATCCCTCGCGCTCGAACCCGGTGGTGAAGGTGATCAGCCGCGGGTTGTGCCGGATGGCCAGCGCCGCGATGGCCGTCGAGTCGATACCGCCGGACAGGAACGCCCCGACGGTGACGTCGGCGCGCATGTGCTTGGCAACCGAGTCCTCGAGCACCGCGGTGATCTCGTCATAGCGAGCCTGTTCGCTGCCGGCGGCGATGGGGGTGGCCGCAAAGCGCGGCTGGAAGTAGCGGGTGACCTGCGGTTGGGCACCGGGACGGATGCGCGCGTAGCAGCCGGACTCCAGCCGCCGCACCCCACGGTGCAGCGTTTCGGGCTCGGGCACGTACTGCAGCACGGTGTAGTGCTGCACCGCACGCTCGTCGAGAGCGGTGTCGAAGCCCACCAGATCCGCCAGATCGAGCAGGCACTTCTTTTCGCTGGCCACAGCCGTGCCGCCGGGGCCGGTGGCCATGAACAGCGGCTTGATGCCGAAGGGGTCGCGGGCGCAGAACAATTCCCGGGTCACGGTGTCCCACAGCGCGAAGGCGAACATGCCGCGCAGCCGGCCCAAGACCTCGGCGCCCCAGTGGTGGTAGCCGGCTACGATCGCCTCTCCGTCGCCGTCGGTGGCGAAGACGGCGCCGTGCCTGGTGGTCAGCTCGTCGCGCAGCTCCAAGTAGTTGTAGATCTCGCCGTTGAACACCAGCACGTAGCGGTCGGGGGTTTCCGGCGGGCCCCAGCGCAGCGGCTGATGGGAATGGGCGATGTCGATGATGGACAGCCGGTTGAACCCGAACACCACGCCGGGGACGGACCCGTCGGCGTGCGGCTCGGTCCAGGTGCCCGGCTCGTCGGGACCCCGGTGGCGCATCAAGTGGGACGAGCGGGCTATCGCGCCGTCGACTTGGTCATCGGCTCCAGCGGGGCCGTCCGCCCCGGTCGGAGCCGCGACGAGGGCCAGCAGTCCACACACGGCGCCCCAGTATGCCGCACGTGGCGGTGCTGGGGGATGCCGCGGCGGGCGCGTCGCGGTGACCAGGCAGTCGCCGGGTCCCACCCCGTGGTCTACGCTGCGTAGTATTCGACATCCGAGCAGGAGGCGCCACCGTGACACGTCGCGAGCCAGGTCGTTCGCAAAGCTTGTCGCAGAGTAGGTCTCAGCGCCGTCCAGGCAGCACCGGACGCAGCGCCCGAGGCCTGACTCGTCGTCTCCGCCCGTTGGGGCTGGCGGGCACGCTGGGGGTGCTAGCGGTCACCCTGAGCGGCTGCAGCTGGTCTCAGGTGCTGGGGATGGGCTGGCCGTACGGGATCACCCCCGAGGGCCGCCTGAACCGGGAACTGTGGATCGGATCGGTGATCGCCGCGCTGGTGGTGGGCATCGCGGTGTGGGGGCTGATGTTCTGGTCGTCGGCTTTCCACCGCAAGAAGCGCAGCGACGAAGACTTCCCTCGCCAGTTCGGCTACAACATGCCGCTGGAGCTGGTGTTGACCGTCACACCATTCCTGATCATCTCGGTGCTGTTCTATTTCACCGTCGTGGTGCAGGAGAAGATGTTGCACCTGGAGAAGGACCCCGAGGTCGTCATCGACGTCACGGCGTTCCAGTGGAACTGGAAGTTCGGATATCAGCGGGTCAACTTCAAGGACGGCACCATGACCTACGAGGGTGCCGACCCCGAGCGCAAACGGGCCGTGGAGTCCAAGCCGGAGGGTAAGGACGCCCACGGCGAGGAGTTGGTGGGTCCGGTGCACGGGCGCAACACCGCCGACCGGGAATACCTCAACTACGACAAGGTCGAGATTCTGGGCACCCAAACCGAGATCCCGATCCTGGTGCTGCCCACCGGCAAGCGCATCGAATTCCAGCTGAACTCTGCAGACGTGGTGCACACCTTCTGGGTGCCGGAGTTCTTGTTCAAGCGCGACGTGATTCCCAACGCGAAAGCCAACAACTCGGTCAACGTGTTCCAGGTCGGGGAGATCACCCAGACCGGCGCGTTCGTCGGGCACTGCGCCGAGTTCTGTGGCACTTATCACTCGATGATGAACTTCGAGGTCCGCGTGGTGAACCCGAACGACTTCAAGGCGTACTTGCAGCAGCGAGTCGGCGGTAAGACCAACGCCGAGGCGTTGCAGGCGATCAACCAGCCTCCGCTGGCGGTCACCACCCATCCATTCGACGTTCGCCGGGGTCAATTGGCGCCCAGCGCCGGTTAGGACACGCAATGCATATCGAAGCCAGGCTGTTCGAATTCATCGCCGCCTTCTTCGTCGTGGTCGCGATCCTGTATGCGGTACTGACCGCAATCTTTTCCCCGGGTGGTGTCGAGTGGGCAGGCGCCACCGCCCTGGTGCTGACCGGCGGACTGGCGTTGATCGTGGCCACCTTCTTCCGGTTCGTCGCCCGTCGTCTCGACACCCGGCCCGAGGACTATGAAGGCGCCGAGATCAGCGACGGCGCAGGCGAATTGGGCTTCTTCAGCCCGCACAGCTGGTGGCCGATCATGATCGCCCTGGCCGGCTCGGTCGCGGCGGTCGGTATCGCATTGTGGCTGCCCTGGCTGATCACCGCGGGCGTGGTGTTCATCCTGGCTTCGGCGGCCGGACTGGTCTTCGAGTACTACACCGGCCCGGAGAACCACTGATCGGATCGAGGAAGGTCACAATCCGGGCATCAGTTGATCAGTGGCCAGTTTGCCGTTACTTCGCTGCCCCTCCCCGTTCGGTAGGGTTTTCGGGGCATAAGCAGAATCTCCCGAGCGCGCAGGTAGGGCGGCTTCGGCGCGCAGGTGAGGCAGTTGGACAGGGTAGGCAATCATGAGCGGGCCGAATCCGCCGGGGCGGGAACCTGACGAACCCGACTTCGCCGGCGAGCCCAGCGCCGAACCGGAGCCGGCGGCAGACGGCGACGACGCCGGCAGCGACTTCGGCCCGGACCTGGACTTGGGTGCTGGGTACGGTGGCGAGCTGGAGCCGTTCGATGCCGGCCACGACGTGCCGGAGATCACCGGCGCCACCGACATCTACTCCCGGGCCTACTCGGCGCCGGAGTCCGAGCAATTCGTCAGCGGCCAATACGTGCCGGCCGATCTGCGGCTCTACGACTACGACGACTACGAGGAGTTCGACGACGACGAGCACGCCGCGCCGCGGTGGCCCTGGGTGGTCGGCGTGGCCGCGATCGTGGCGGCAATCGCGCTGGTCGTCTCGGTGTCGCTGCTGGTGACGCGGACCGGCAGCAGCAGCAATCTGGCCAACCCGGCCACCACCACCACGTCGTCGACGCCGCCGGTGCAGGACGAAATCACCACCACCACACCGCCGCCGCCACCGCCACCCCCACCCCCACCGCCCACGACCGAGCCACCGACAGCCACGGAGACCCAGACAGTGACCGTGACCCCAGCACCGCCACCGCCCCCGGCGCCGGCGCCTTCGCCGTCGCCCCCGGCACCGCCACCGGCCAGCCCGTCTGCGGCCGCGCCGCCGCCCCCGACCACGCCGGCCGGGCCGCGGCAGGTCACCTACACTGTGACCGGCACCAAGGCCCCGGGCGACATCATCTCGGTGACCTATGTAGATGCTTCCGGCCGCAGACGGACACAGCACAACGTCTACATCCCGTGGTCGATCACCGTCACGCCGATCTCGAACTCGGACGTGGGCTCGGTCGAGGCGTCCAGCCTCTTCCGGGTCAGCAGGCTCAACTGCTCCATCACCACCAACGACGGAACGGTGTTGTCCTCCAACAGCAACGACGCCTGGCAGACGAGCTGCTGATGGTGGGTAGATACTCCTCGTACCGGCGCGGGCCGGACCCCGTCGTGCCGCCGAACCTCATCGACCGGATCATGATCGGTGTCTGCGCGGCCATCTGGCTGGTGCTGGTCGGCGTGGGGGTGGCCGCCATCGTCGCGCTGGCCGACCTCGGCCAGGGGTTCCACAAAGTGTCCGGCGGCTCGCACACGACATGGGTGTTGTACGCCGTCATCATCGTGTCGGCGCTGATCATCGCCGGCGCGATCCCGGTGTTGCTGAGAGCCCGCCGGACCCAACCGGAGCAGCCGATCGTGCGCTCACCGGCGCTGCAGGGACGCACGCTGGGGCGTGCGCCACTGAAGTCCGGGCGGCCCGCGGCCCGCGGGATCCCCGAGCCGGCCCGCCGGGGGACAGTCCAGGCGGTCGCGGCCGACGGCGACTGGTCGGGCGAGGCGGTGGACCGCATGTGGCTGCGTGGCACGGTCGCCCTGACCGCCGCCATCGGCACCGCGTTGATCGGCGTCGCGGCCGCGACCTATTTGATGGCCACCGGTCACGACGGGGCGGCGTGGGTGGTCTACGGCCTGTCCGGGTTGATCACGGTGGCCATGCCGGCCATCGAGTGGCTCTACGTCCGTCAGCTACGCGCCGCGCACGACAGGCACTGAGGCGTCAATCGACGGTGCGCCCAGGGCGGGAGTCCGAGTCCCGCCCTGGGCGCACGCCGGAGCTGCGATCAGCTAGTTGTGGTCGCCGTTGCGCGAGCCGTTGGAGCCGTTGCGTCCGTGGCCGTTGTGCGAGCCGTTCGAGCCGTTGAGGCCCTCCTGGTACTCGCGCATTGCGGTCAGCGCACGCCGTTCCCCGCTGTGCTGGGCTTCGCGCAAGGCCGCGTCCTCCGACGCCGGGTCGGCGCGCAGGAAGCTGCCCATGCCGGGCGAGCCGCCCGAGCCCAGCTTGTTCATCCGCTTCGGCAACGCCCCACCCTGGTATTCCAGCGGAAGCGGGTGGCCGTGGTCGTCGACGGGGCCCAACGGCTGGTGCAGCTCGATGTAGGCACCGTGCGGCAGCCGCTTGATGATGCCGGTCTCGATGCCGTGCTCGAGCACACCGCGGTCGCTGCGCTGCAGGCCGACCGCCCAGCGGTAGGCGATGAAGTAGACGAACGGCGGCAGGACCACCATGCCGATGCGCCCGATCCAGGTGGTGGCGTTGAGCGAGATGTGGAACTTCCACGCGATGATGTCGTTCATCGCCGCCAGCGTCAGCACCATGTAGAAGGCGATCGCCATGGAACCGACCGCGGTGCGTACCGGTGCATCACGCGGCCGCTGCAGCAGGTTGTGGTGCGCGTAGTCACCGGTGAACCGCTTCTCCAGGAAGGGGTAGACGATCAGCAGGACGAAGATCAGCCCCATCAGCAGCGCCACCCACACCGCAGCCGGAATGGTGTGGTGGAAGAAGTAGAACTCCCAGGGCGGCCAGATGCGGGCCAGGCCCTCGGTCCACATCATGTAGAAGTCCGGCTGTGAGCCCGCCGATACCTGAGATGGCTTGTAGGGGCCCAGGTTCCAGATCGGGTTGATCTGCAACAGTCCGCCCATCAGGCCGAGGACGCCGACGATCGCGGCGAAGAACGCGCCGGACTTGACCGCGAACACCGGCATGACCCGAACACCGATGACGTTGTGCTCGGTGCGTCCCGGGCCGGGGAACTGGGTGTGCTTCTGGAACCACACCATCGCCAGGTGCAGCCCGATCAGCGCCAAGATGATGCCCGGGAGCAGCAGGATGTGCAACGCGTACATGCGCGGGATGATGTAACCGGCTTGGGCGCATTCGTATCCCACTCCGCCACAAGGGAAGTCGCCACCGAACAGCGCCCAGTGCAGCCAGGTTCCGATGACCGGCATGCCCAGGGTGATCGACGACAGCGCGGCGCGCAGCCCGATGCCGGACAACAGGTCGTCAGGCAGCGAGTAGCCGAAGTAGCCCTCGAACATCGCCAGGATCAGCAGCAGCGCACCGATGACCCAGTTCGCTTCGCGCGGCCGGCGGAAAGCGCCGGTGAAGAAGATCCGGGCCAGGTGGACCATGATCGACGCGGCGAAAATCAGTGCGGCCCAGTGGTGGACCTGCCGGACGAACAGCCCGCCGCGCACCTCGAAGGAGATGTCCAGTGCCGAGGCGTAGGCCTTCGACATCTCCACGCCGCGCAGCGGTTGGTAGACGCCGTTGTAGGTGACGTCGGCCATGGAGGGGTCGAAGAACAGGGTCAGGTAAACCCCGGTGAGCAGCAGGACGATGAAGCTGTACAGCGCGATCTCACCGAGCAGGAACGACCAGTGCGTCGGGAAGACCTTGTTGAGCTGACGCCGGACCGCCGCCGAGGGGTGATAGCGGGTATCGATGTCCTCGCCTTGGCGGGCCAGGACGTCGCCGATTTTGGGGGGACGAAGTTTTGGACTCATGATGTTGTGCGCTCCCAGAATGCTGGTCCCACGGGTTCGCGGAAATCGCCGTTGGCGACGAGATACCCGTTTGAGTCAATTGTGATGGGTAGTTGCGCCAACGCGCGGGCCGCCGGACCGAAGATCGGCTTGGCGAAGTGCAGCGCGTCGAACTGCGACTGGTGGCACGGGCACAGGATGCGGTAGGACTGCTGCTCGTACAGCGACGCCGGGCAGCCCAGGTGCGAGCAGATCTTCGTGTAAGCGAACAGCTCGCCGAAGTTGAAGCTTTCCTGGCCCTGACGTTTGACCACGCGGCCGACGTCGGTGGGCTTGATCCGGATGAGCATCACGGGGTTGCGGATGCCCATCGCGATCGCCTGCAGTTTCTCCCGCGACTCGACGGTGGTGCCGTCGCCGTCGGACTCGCGCCAGGGGAAGACGGTTTCCATGCCGCCGGCCTCGATGTCTTCGGGACGCATCCGGACATAGGGCGCTCCCGAGTAGGACCCGGTCGAGCGCGCCAGATAGATGGTCTCGCCCTTGTAGCGCGGGGTCCAGCCCGAGGTCCACAGCACCGCCTTCTTACCCTCGGCGGTGGACACGACCGGCTTCCACGGGTTCTTGATCAAGCCGCCGGCAAACGCAACCAAGGTGCTCAGGCCAAACGCGCCCAGGCCCATGCCCAGGGACAGTCCGATCAGCTTGCGGCGGCGGACCGTGGAGCCGTCCAGGGCGTCGGTGAGGTTGGCGACCACGGTCTTGCGGTCGATGTCCCGCGAGGCCCCGTCGTGGCGTTCCTGGATCGAAATCTCTTCGGGGATGAACTTTTTCTGGAACTGCACCGCGCCGATGGCGATCGCCAGAATGGACAGACCGAACGTCAGCCCGTAGAGCGGAGTGGCCAGCGAGTACCAGATGTTGCCCGGGTCTTCCCGCGACTTGTACTCCCACGGCCAGAACAAGAAGACCAGCAGCAGGGCCAGCCCGAACAACCCACCCAGCAACAGCCACACCGCGACCGAGCGCTCGGCGCGCTTCTCGGCGCGGGTGCCCTCTACCGGCCAGCGCAGCTCCTTGTAGACGGTGTTGACGCCGTCCATCCGGCCACCGAGCTCGACCAGTTCCTTGGTCGACATGGCGGCCAAGGCGGCGTCGTCGGGTTCCTCGTGCGTCCCGACGTTGGCGCCGGTGTCGGTGTCGGAGCCGACGTCGGCTTTGGCGCGGTTCTTGATGTCAGCGTCGTCGCTCATGCTCGAGCCCCAATCCACAATGCCAAACCGATGGCGGCCACCATTCCGATGATCCACGCCGCCATGCCCTCAGGTGCGGGTCCAAATCCGCCGAGGCCGTAACCACCCGGCGGCCGCTCCTCCTTGACGCTCTTGATGTAGGCGATGATGTCCTTCTTGGCTTCGAAGGACAGCTGGCCGTCGCCGAACTTGGGCATGTTCTGCGGGCCGGTCAGCATCGCGGTCAAGATCTGCTGCTCGTTGGCCTCGATGTTGGGCGCGTACTTACCCGAGGACAGCGCGCCGCCCTGCCCGGTGAAGTTGTGGCAGGACGCACAGTTGAGGCGGAACAGATCGCCGCCGCGGCCCAGGTCGCTACCGCGCAGCGACTGCATGGCCAGGCTGCCGTCGGGATTGCGCACCACGGTCGGGCCGCCGCCGATGGATTGCACGTAGGCCCCCAGCGCATCGATCTGCGCCGCGTCGAAGATCGGCTCCTTGCGCGGCGCCTGCGCCTCCCCGCGCATGGCGGGCATCCGGCCGGTGGACACCTGGAAGTACACCGCCGCCTCACCGACGCCGATCAGGCTCGGCCCGTGGTCGGCCACGCCTTGCAGGTTGGCGCCGTGGCAGGACACGCAGGAGGTGTCGAAGAGTTGCTTGCCGGTCCGCAGCAGCGCTGCACCGGACTCGTCGGCGACGGCCACCTGGGGGCTGGGGGTCAGGACCGCGGCCAGCCCGCCGGCGATGGTCAGCGCTATCAGCAGCAACAGCCCGCCCGACACGCGCCGCCGCAGCCGCCGCCGCGCGCGGTCGCTGAGCCTGGCCTCTGGCCGGCTTTGCCTACCGGATCGGGTGGACCCCAACTTCTTCAACCGAGCACTCCTGTTCATAGCTGTATTCGGAGCCGCGAGCTCATCGGATGAAATAAATGACGGTGAACAGCGCGATCCACACGATGTCGACGAAGTGCCAGTAGTAGGACACGACGATGCTGGCGGTGGCCTGTGCGGGGGTGAACTTGCTCATCCCGGTGCGCGCCAGCAAGAAGATGAAGGCGATCAACCCGCCGGTCACGTGTAGCCCGTGGAAGCCGGTGGCCAGGTAGAACACGGTGCCGTAAGCGCTGCCGGGGATGGTGGTCCCGTGGCTGACCAGGTGGTAGTACTCGTAGGCCTGCCCGAGGATGAAGAAGAGTCCCATCAGGAACGTGATCACGTACCAGCGGCGCAGCCCGAAAACGTCACCGCGCTCGGCCGCGAACACCCCCATCTGGCAGGTGAACGACGAGGCGATCAGGACCAGCGTCACCGGGACGGCTTGGTACAAGTTCAGCTCGGTGGGCGGCGGCGGCCAGTTGCCGCCGGCCTGGGCTCGGGCCGTGAAATAGAACGCAAACAGCCCAGCAAAGAACATCAACTCGCTAGACAGCCACACTATGGTGCCGACACTGACCATGTTTGGTCGATTCAGCGAATGCACCCGCGACGTGATGGCAGTACCCGAGGTCCCTACAGCACTCGTCACATCCGCAAGTATGACGCTTTGTAGTTGTTGTCCTCTACCCGGGTCGAAAATTCGGGCGATTTGGTTCCCTTGCCGCCGTCCCGGCGTCGCGTCGTGGGACCATCGGCGCGTGGCTGTGTCCCCGGAGGCGTCCCCACCCGCGTCGGGCGCGGTGGAGTCGTCGTGGCCGCAACTGCTGGGCCGGCTGACCGACGGGCAGCATCTGCGGCGCGGCCAGGCCGCGTGGGCCATGGATCAGATCATGACCGGCCATGCCCAGCCGTCGCAGATCGCGGCCTTCGCCGTTGCGCTGAAGATGAAGGTGCCCACTGCGGCCGAAGTCAGCGAACTGGCCGAGGTCATGCTCAGCCACGCCAGACCGATGCCCACCGACGCGATCCCGGACGATGCCGTCGACGTCGTGGGCACCGGGGGTGACGGCGTCAACACGGTCAATCTGTCCACGATGGCGGCGATCGTGGTGGCGGCCGCCGGGGTGCCGGTGGTCAAACACGGCAACCGGGCGGCGTCGTCGTTGTCCGGCGGCGCCGACACGCTCGAGGCGCTCGGAGTCCGCATCGACCTGGGGCCCGACCAGGTGGCGCGCAGCCTGGCCGAAGTCGGCATCGGGTTCTGCTTCGCGCCGCAGTTTCACCCGTCCTACCGGCACGCCTCGGCGGTCCGCCGGGAGATCGGGGTGCCGACCGTGTTCAATTTGCTTGGGCCGCTGACCAATCCGGCTCGACCGCGGGCGGGGTTGATCGGCTGTGCCTTTGCCAACCTCGCCGAGGTGATGGCCGGGGTGTTCGCCGCCCGCCGGTCCAGCGTGCTGGTGGTGCACGGCGACGACGGGCTCGACGAGCTGACCACGACCACCACCAGCACCATCTGGCGGGTGCAGGCGGGCACCGTGGACAAGCTCACCTTCGACCCGGCGGGATTCGGCTTCCCCCGCGCCGACCTCGACGAACTGCGCGGCGGCGACGCGCAAGCCAACGCGGCGCAGGTCCGCGCCGTGCTGGCGGGCGCCGCCGGTCCGGTGCGGGATGCGGTGGTGCTCAACGCCGCCGGTGCGATCGTCGCCCACGCCGGGCTATCCAGCCGCGCTGAATGGCTGCCGGCGTGGGAGGACGGGCTGCGGCGGGCCGCCGCGGCCATCGACAGCGGGGCGGCCGAACACCTGCTCGCGCGATGGGTGCGGTTCGGCCAGCAGGTCTGAGTGCCCGCTGCCCCGGCCTACTCGGCTAGTTCGACTATCAACGGCCTGCTCGGCGGCGATCCGCGCCGATCGCGCCGAGGCCGCCCACGCGGCCCACGGGCCTGCCGACCGCAGCGGTGAACACCAACCGTCGTCGGACTCGTCGCCGGTGACCCGCACGATGCGCACACCCGGCGTCGTCAGCCAGCGGGTGACCAGCGCGGTTTCCTCGACCAGCGCGCCGCCCAGTGGTGCCGGGGTCGGCAGCACCGTCTGCGCCCCCGCCGTGATCGCCTCGACCACCGGCATCGGCGGTACTCCGCGCCCGGCGGCGCCGGCCGCGGCGAGTTGACCGTGGCGGACGACGGCGAGGTGATAGCCGCCGCTACCGTCCGGGGCCGCGGCGATCAACTCGGGCAGCCGCGCCAGCGCGCGCAGGCGCTGGCCGCGCCACAGCATCTCGATGGCGGTGGCGATGTGGTCGCGCAGCCGTGCCGCGCTTTCGTAGTGTCGGCGCTCGGCCAGTTGATTGACCTGCTCGACGGCCGCCGCGAGCGCGGCGTTGTCGGCTCCGTCGGTCAACGCCAGCGCCCGCACCGTCGCGGCGGCGTACTGGGTGGGGGTCACATCGCGGGCCGCCGGGCAGGGTGACACTTCGACCCGCGGGCAGTCCGGTCCGTGCAGCGCCGAACGCCCCAGGCGCTTGGTGCAGGTGCGGATGCCGGTGTACCGGGCCAGCAGCGCCGCGGTGTCCGCGGCGTCGGCGCGCGAGCGAAACGGGCCGATGACTCGGTCGTGGCGGGGATTGCGGACCACCGACAGCCGCGGGAACGCCTCGTCGCTGAGCACCACCCACCACCACCGGTGCGGAAATTTCGACCGGCGGTTGTAGGGCGGGGCGTGGGCGGCCAGCAGCCGCAGCTCCCGCACGCCTGCTTCCAGCGCATGGGCGCATTCGACATGGTCGACGGCGCTGGCCAGGGCGACCATCTCCTTCATCCGGCCCCGCGGATCGCTGCCGTTGAAGTACTGGTTCACCCGCCGGCGCAGGTCCACCGCGGTTCCGACGTACAGCACTTCACCGGACGGTCCGCGGAACAGATACACCCCCGGCCGCCGCGGCAGGCGCTCGGCGAGCACCCGCTTGCGCCGCTGGGCCGGGGTGACGTCGGGCAGGTAGGCGCGCAGGTCGGCATAGGTGTGCACGCCCTGGTTGCCCACTCGCTCGATGAGTGCGTGCAATACGTCGACGGTCGCGCGAGCGTCGTCCAGTGCCCGGTGGGTGGGCTGGGTAGTGACGGCGAACAGCTTGGCCAGCGACGCCAGCCGCACGCTGGGCGCCTCTTCCCGGCTCAACACCCGCCGCGCCAGCCGAACCGTGCACAACACCCGTGGCCGGGGCCAGGCGATGTTGCACCGTTGGGCCGCGGCGCGCAGGAATCCGATGTCGAAGCCGGCGTTGTGCGCGACCAGGATGGCGTCACCGGCGAACTCGAGAAACATCGGCAGGACCGCATCGATCGTGGGCGCGTCACACACCATTGCCGTGGTGATGCCGGTCAGTTGGACGATCTGGGGCGGGATGCTGCGTTGCGGGTCGACCAGGGTGGCGAATTCACCCAGGACCGCCCCGCCGCGCACCTTGACCGCGCCGATCTCGGTGATGGCGTCGGCCGCGGCGGCGTCGGTGCCGCTCGCGCGGCCGCCGGTGGTCTCCAGGTCCACCACGACGAAGGTGGTGTCGTGCAGCGACTGTTCCGCGGCGCCGTCCCAGCCGTCCACCTGCGCGAAGCTCAGCTGAGTCGCACCGGTCACGCCCATGGCGGTGACGTTAGGCATGCGCACCGACAGCCCCGGTTTCCCACGCCGGGCGGGCTTGTCGGTGCTCGCAGTTAGCGTTCGACACGCAGCCCCGACCGAGCGTTCGGAATTGCTCGAGGAAAACCGGACGAACCGAATGAGAGGACTCAGGAGATGTCACATGCCAGCGGCCCCGAATGCGCGGGAGGCGCCAGGGGCAAGCCGGGTGAGCCGGTGGTGATCGACTGCGACGATTGCGCGGTGCGGGGGCCTGGGTGCCGCGACTGCGTCGTCAGTGTGTTGCTCGGTGTGCCCGAAACCCTTTCGTACGATGAGCAAGTCGCGTTGGAAGCGCTCGCCGATGCGGGGTTGGCGCCGCGACTGCGGCTGGTGCCGATCCGCCGCGACCGTGCGCCAGGGGTGGCCTAGCGAACATGTATGGTGTTGAGCGCCAGGCGAAAAGCACTAAACCGTTCCACAGAGAAATGACAGAATTCTACCCATTTTCTTAACTCCCTGCTTTGGACAAACGTCGATATCGTTTCGTAACCTGTTTGAGACCTAAACCCAGATCGACGACTAAACGTCGACGGCCGTTTAAGGAAGCAAATCTTGAGGCTCGACTGTAGGCATTCGATCGCGCGCGCAATCAAGCGGTCCGCCATCGGTTCGTTAGCGAGCTTCACCGCGTTGTCCGGGATTTTGGCTGCGAATGCGCTTGCCGATCCTGCCCAGGACGCGCTGGCGAAGCTCAACGAGCTGTCCCGGCAGGCCGAGCAGACCACCGAGGCCATGCACAGCGCCGAGCTCGACTTGGGCGCCAAGCTGGCAGCCCAGCAGGCGGCCGACAAGAAGCACGTGGAGGATCTGGCCGCCGCCGATGCCGCCAAAGCGCGCCTGGCGACGTTCCAGACCGCGGTCAACAAGCTGGCCGCCGCCACCTACATGGGTGGCCGCACCGACGGCATGGCCGCCATTCTGACCGCGGAGTCACCGCAGCTGCTGATCGACCGGATGTCGGTGCAGCGCGTGATGGCGCGTCAAATGTCAACGCAGATGGCCGAATTCAAGGCTGCGGGCGAGCAGGCCGCGAAGGCTGAGCAGGAGTCGGCCAAGTCCGCCGCCGACGCCAAAGCCGCCGCCGAGCAGGCCGCAGCAGTACGGGCCAGCTTGCAGCACAAGCAAAGCCAGTTGCAGGTACAGATCGCCGTGGTGAAGTCCCAGTACCAGGCCCTGACCCCCGAGCAGCGCACCGCGCTCGCCGACCCCGGCCAGGTCCCGGCCGGGCTTGCCGGCGGCCCCGCTCCCGCGCCCGAGGCGGCACCCCCGGGTGCGCCGCCGGCCGAGGGGCAGCCACCCGGTGAAGGTCCGCAACCGGGCGGGGCGCCCGGGTTCACGGTGCCCGGTGAAGGTGGCGGCGGTGACCGCGCCACGGTGGTGCAGGCCGCGTTGACCCAGGTCGGCTCGCCGTACGTGTGGGGTGGCGCCGCACCGGGCGGGTTCGACTGCTCCGGGCTGGTGATGTGGGCGTTCCAGCAGGCCGGCATCGCGTTGCCGCACTCCAGCCAGGCGCTGGCCCATGGTGGTCAGCCGGTCAACCTGTCCGACTTGCAGCCCGGTGACGTGCTGACCTTCTACTCCGACGCCTCCCACACCGGCATCTACGTGGGCGACGGCATGATGGTTCACTCGTCCACCTTCGGCCAACCGGTGCGTGTGGTGCCGATGGGCGCCGGCGGCCCGATCTACGACGCCCGCCGCTACTGACCGGCCCGCCGGACTGCGAGTCCGGCGCTGGCTGCCGCTGCTGCTGGCGTGCGTCTTCGCTGGTGAGCTGATCGCCGGCGCGGCCCTCCTCCCAGCCACGCGGCAACCAGGGCCCCAACCGTTGGTCGTCGCAGGCCGCACCATCCGCCTCGAGAACCTCGGCGGCCCGAGCACCGGCTCGCTGCTGTTGCGGGTGGCGGCCGACATGGGCCCCGCCATCGACGACGTCGTCACGTTCTGGGGCGCGGACTGGTCGCGCGAAATCTCGGTCGTCGCCGCCGGCACCGACGAGCAATTCCGCGCCGCCGCCGGCGGGGGACCGGCGTCGCAGTGGACTGACATCGCGGCCGTGACGGTCGTCGAACGTGTCGACATCGCCAGTCGCACGGCGGTCGATCAGCGGATCGTATTCGCGCCCGGGGCGGCGAACATGACGGCCGCTGCACTGCGAATTGTGTTGTCGCACGAGCTTTTCCACTACGCGGCGCGGGTGGACACCGCGACCGATGCCCCGCGGTGGCTCACCGAGGGAGTCGCCGACTTCGTCGCCCGGCCCCGCGCAGCGCTGCCCCCGGATGCGGCGTCCGCGGCGGCAAAATTGCCCTCGGACAGCGACCTGGACACCCCCGGACCGCAGCGCTCGCTGGCCTACGACCGGGCGTGGTGGTTCACCCGGTTCGTCGCCGACGCCTACGGCGCGGCGAAGCTGCGTGCGCTGTATCTGGCCGCCTGCGGCATCGGGCATACCGACGTCCCGACCGCCATCCGCGACGTACTGGGCACCGACCCCGCGGGCTTGCTGGTGGGCTGGCAGCGATGGCTGGACCGGTAACCTTTCGCCAGTGAGCCGGGTGCTGCTGGTAACCAACGACTTTCCGCCCCGACGCGGCGGCATCCAGTCCTACCTGGGTGAGTTCGTCGGTCTGCTGGTCGACGCCGGACTGCACGATGTCACGGTCTATGCGCCGAAGTGGAAGGGCGACAAGGACTTCGACGAGGTGGCCGCGGCGCGCGGCTACCGCGTGGTGCGTCATCCGGGCACGCTGATGCTGCCCGTTCCGACGGTCGAGGGCCGGATGCGGCGGCTCATCGCCGAGCACGGCATCGACACCGTCTGGTTCGGCGCCGCCGCGCCGCTGGCGCTGCTGGCGCCGCGGGCCCGGCAAGCCGGAGCGACCCGGGTGCTGGCCAGCACCCACGGCCACGAGGTCGGCTGGTCGATGCTTCCGGTCGCGCGGTCGGTGCTGCGGCGTATCGGCGAGGGCACCGACGTGGTGACCTTCGTCAGCCGCTACACGCGCTCGCGCTTCGCGCCCGCGTTCGGGCCCGCCGCCTCCCTGGAATACCTGCCGCCCGGCGTGGACAGCGACCGGTTCCACCCGGATGCGTCCGCCCGGGCCGAGTTGCGGCAGCGTTACGGCCTGGGCGAGCGGCCGACCATCGTGTGCGTGTCCCGGCTGGTGCCGCGCAAAGGCCAGGACATGCTGATCAAGGCGCTCAGTGCCGTCCGGCGCCGGGTCGACGGCGCCGCGCTGGTCATCGTCGGCGGCGGCCCCTACCTCGACACGTTGCGCAAGCTGGCGCACGACTGCGGGGTGGCCGAACACGTCACCTTCACCGGCGGCGTGCCGGGCGCCGAACTGCCCGCCCACCATGCCATGGCCGACGTCTTCGCGATGCCATGCCGTACCCGGGGCGGCGGCATGGACGTCGAAGGATTGGGCATCGTGTTCCTGGAAGCCTCGGCCACCGGGGTGCCGGTGGTCGCCGGCGATTCCGGTGGCGCGCCAGAAGCGGTGCAGCACAACAAGACCGGGCTGGTCATCGACGGCAACTCGACAGCCGAGGTCGCCGAAGCGATCACCGAACTGCTGACCGACGCCGACCGGGCGGCCGCGATGGGCGCCGCCGGCCGGGACTGGGTGCGGTCCCAGTGGCGCTGGGACACGCTGGCCACCCGCCTGGCGGGCCTGCTGGCCAGCCGCTAGCCCTTGTCGTAGATCGCCTCGATGTCGGAGGCGAACTTCTCGGCCACCACGTTGCGCTTGACCTTCATCGTCGGCGTCAGCTCGCCGGTGTCCTCGGTGAAGTCGACCGGCAAAATCCGGAACTTGCGGATCGACTCCGCGTTGGACACCTGCAGGTTGGCCTGCTTGACGGCCGCGTCCACCTCGGCGACGAGGTCGGGGTCGCTGGTCAGGTCGCCCACCGTCGCGCCGGCGGATTTGCTGTTGCGTTCCTTCCAGCCGTCGAACGCTTCGGGGTCGATGGTGATCAGCGCGCCGATGAACGGCTTGTTGTCGCCGACCACCATGGCCTGGCTGATCAGCGGATGCGAGCGCAACTGGTCCTCGAGCACGGCGGGGGCCACATTCTTTCCGCCCGCGGTGACGATGAGTTCCTTCTTGCGGCCGGTGATGGTCACGAAGCCGTCTTCGTCGACCGCACCCAGGTCACCGGTGCGGAACCAGCCATCGGTGAACGCGTCCGCGGTGGCCTGCTCGTTGCGCCAGTAGCCGCCGAACACCACGCCGCCGCGCACCAGCAACTCTTTGTCCTCGGCGATGCGCAGGCTGTTGCCGGGCACCAGCTTGCCGACGGTCCCGATCTTGAGGCCGTTGACCTGGTTGACGGTCACCGCCGCGCTGGTCTCGGTCAGGCCGTAGCCCTCGTAGACCGTGACCCCGGCGCCGCGGTAGAAGTGGCCGAGGCGGGCGCCTAGCGGTGCCCCACCCGAGACGGCTGCGTGGCAGTCACCGCCCAGCGCCGCGCGCAGCTTGCTGTAGACCAGCCGGTCGAACACCGCGTGCTTGGCGCGCAGCACCAGACCGGGCTTGCCCTCGTCGTGGGCACGGCTCCAGTCCACCGCGGTTTGCGCGGCGGCCTTGAAAATGGGCCCCTTGCCGTCGTTGGCGGCATTCTGCTCGGCGGTGTTGTACACCTTCTCGAACACACGCGGCACCGACACCACGACCGTCGGCTTGAACACCGCGAAGATCGGCAGCAGGTTTTTGATGTCGCTGGTGAAGCCGACGGTCACCTTGCTGGTGTAGGCCGACAAGGTCAGCGCCCGCGCCAGCACGTGGGCCAGGGGCAAGAACACCAGCAGCCGCTGACCGGTGGTCAACAGCGTCGGCAGGCACTCTTGGGTGCCGCGGATCTCGTAGAGCAGGTTGGAGTGGGTGAGCTGGCAGCCCTTGGGGCGCCCGGTGGTACCCGAGGTGTAGATCAGCGTGGCCGGGTCTTCCGACCGCAGCTCCTTCAGGCGGGCGGTCACCTCACCCGCATCGACCTCGGCGCCCGCCTCGACCAGCTGGTCGAGCGCCTTGGGGCCCGACCCGTCGATGTGCAGCACCCGTCGGAGGGCGGGCAGGTCACCGGCGAGCTCGGTGACCATTGCCGCGTGGGCGTCGGTCTCGGCGAACGCCAGCACCGCCTCGGAGTCCTGCAGCACCCAGCGCACCTGCTCGGCCGACGACGTCTCATAGATCGGCACGGTGACCCCGCCCACCGCCAAAATCGCCATGTCCAGGATCGCCCACTCGTAGCGGGTGGCCGAGAAGATGGACACCCGGTCACCGGCCTGCACGCCCAGCGCTATCAAACCCAGTGCGGCGGCGCGGATTTGCTCGGCGGCCTCGGCGCACGTGACGTCGGTCCACTCGCCGTCGATCAAGCGCTGGTAGATGACGTAGTCGGGATCGTCTCGCTCGTGCTCGAACACCACGGCGGCGACGCTGTCGTGCTCGTCGACGGAAAAGCGGGCAGGGACGCTGTACTGACGCACTGGATGACCTCGCTAAAGGGCTGGCTATTGCTGCCCAGCCTAACTGGGCTGCAGGGTGGCCCGGAGGAGTCGCCCGTTCATATGTGAAGCTGAGATGGTGAACAGCATCCAGATCGCCGACGAGACGTACGTCGCCGCCGACGGCGCGCGGGTCGGCGCGGCGATCGCGGATCCGTCCAAGTGGAACCGGTGGTGGCCCGATCTGCGGCTGCAGGTCACCGAGGACCGCGGCGAAAAGGGCATCAGGTGGGCCGTCACCGGCGCCCTGACCGGCACCATGGAAGTGTGGCTGGAACCCTCGCTGGGCGGGGTCATCCTGCATTATTTCTTGCACGCCGAACCGACCGGTGTAGCGGCATGGCAATTGGCCCGGATGAACCTGGCCAAGATGACGCACCGCCGACGAGTGGCGGGCAAGAATATGGCATTCGAGGTGAAAACGACGCTGGAAGAGTCACGTCCGGTCGGTGTTTCTCCGGTAGTTTAGCCGGATCAGCTGGGCTGGGAGAGGACCGTTTCTCTCCGGCAATCAACACCCGCACGGGGAGAGGGAAGTAGCCAGGTGGCGGAGAAGACGACGCAGACCATCTACATCGAAGCGGATCCAGACACCGTGTTGGAGGTCATCGCCGACATCGAGTCCTACCCGGATTGGATCTCGGAATACAAGGAAGCCGAAGTGCAGGAGCGAGACGCCGACGGCTATCCCAAGACCGTTCGCTTCGTGATGGACGCCGGCGTCATCAAAGACACGATGGTGATGTCCTACCAGTGGCCCGCCGATCGCAAATCGCTGAGCTGGACGCTGGTCTCCAGTTCGCTGTTGAAGTCCCTCGATGGCACGTATTCGTTGGCGGCCAAGAATTCTGGCACCGAGGTCACCTACCAGCTCACGGTCGATCTGGCCGTTCCGATGATAGGGCTGCTCAAGCGCAAAGCCGAGCGCAGGTTGACCGACACCGCGTTGAAGGATCTGAAGAAACGAGTCGAGGCTGAGTGAGTCCGGTTCGCCCACCCCGGCGCGGATCAGTCTGTTTGTCGGTAAAGGCGGGGTAGGAAAGTCCACCCTGGCGTGCGCCACCGCGGTTGGTGACGCCGGTGCCGGTCAACGCGTGCTGGTGGTGTCCACCGACCAGGCGCACTCGCTCGGTGATGTGCTGGGTGTTGCGGTCCCGCCGACCGGTAGCGGGGATCCCGTTCGAGTGTTGGCCGACGACGCCGGTGACGGCCTGTTGGACGCGCTGGCCCTGGACACGCTCGCGCTGCTCGAGGAACGCTGGCGCGACGTCGTCGACGCGCTGGACCGGCGGTTTCCCGAATCGGAGCTGAGCAGCATTGCGCCCGAAGAAATTTCGGCGCTGCCCGGCATCCAGGAAGTGTTGGGACTGCACGCTGTCGGGCAGCTCGCCACGGCGGGGCGATGGGACCGCATTGTGGTCGACTGCGCCTCGACCGCCGACGCGCTGCGGATGTTGACCCTGCCGGCGACGTTCGGCTTGTACGTCGAACGCGCCTGGCCGCGTCATCGCCGGCTCAGTACCGGCGCCGACGACGGGCGGTCGGCCGCGGTGGTGGAGCTGTTGGAGCGCACCGACGCCGCCGTCGATCGGCTCAGCTCCCTGCTCACCGACCCGGACTTGGTCAGTGCGCACTTGGTGCTCACCCCGGAGCGGGTGGTCGCGGCCGAGGCGGCGCGGACTCTGGGCTCCTTGGCGCTGATGGGTGTTCGCGTCGAGGAGCTGGTGGTCAACCAGGTGCTGCTGCAAGACGAGACCTACGAGTACCACAGCCTGCCCGACCACCCGGCCTTCTACTGGTATGCCGAACGCATCGCCGAGCAGCGGTCGGTGCTCGACGAACTCGACCACACCATCGGCGAAATCGCGCTGGTGCTGGTGCCGCATCTGGCCGGTGAGCCGATCGGCCCGAAGGCGCTGGGCGAACTGCTCGACAGTGCCCGGCGGCGGCGCGGCGGGGCGCCGCCCGGCCCGTTGCGGCCGACCGTGGACCTCGAATCCGGATCGGGACTGGATTCTGTGTACCGACTGCGACTAGCGTTGCCCCAACTCGATCCCGGAAACCTGACCCTGGGCCGGGCCGACGACGATCTGATCATCAGCGCCGGCGGAATGCGCCGCAGAGTCAAATTGGCGTCAGTCTTACGCAGATGCACAGTGTTGGATGCCCAATTGCGGGGTAGTGAGCTGACAGTTCGTTTTCGACCGAATCCGGAGGTGTGGCCGAAGTGAGTAAGGCGCATACCGACATTGGCCCGGAGCTGCGGCGGCTCGCGCAGGCAGCGCTGGACAGTATCGACCCCGCGGTGCGCGCGGCGGCAGCGGTGGCGTCCAGCGCCGGCCTGACCGGCGAGAGCGGCAAATGCCAACAGGTGTGGTGTCCGGTGTGCGCCCTGGCCGCGCTGCTCAACGGCGAGCAGCATCCGTTGCTGACGGTGGTCGCCGACCAGGGAGTCGCGCTGCTCGACGTGCTACGCGGCTTGGTCAACGACGCCGGCCGCAGCGTGCCGTCGCCGCCGGACGATGCGCCGGCCGCCGGCTTGGCCGACGAATCGGCCGCCGAGCCCATCACCGGTAACGGTGCGGCAAAAGCTCGTTACGAAGCTATTCCGATTACCGTGCAGGACTGAGCCGCCGGCTTCGAGAGGTAGTCGCGGTCACTGTCGATGGGTACAGTTGGCCCAGACACCATTCGGTGGGGGTGAAAGGGAGCCATGTGGTACTGGTTTTTCAAGTACGTTCTCCTGGGCCCGCTGCTGTCGGTGCTTGGTCGCCCGAAAGTTGAAGGGCTGGAACATGTTCCGAGCTCCGGGCCGGCCATTTTGGCCAGTAATCACCTGGCGGTGATGGACAGCTTCTTCCTGCCCTTGGTGGTGCGCCGCCGGATCACTTTCCTGGCGAAGTCGGAATACTTCACCGGCACCGGCCTGAAGGGCTGGTTCAAGCGGTGGTTCTTCACCGTCGTCGGCCAAGTGCCCATCGACCGGGCCAACGCCGATGCTGCCAACGCCGCGTTGACGACCGCAGAGCGTTTGTTGGGCGAGGGCAAGTTGTTGGGCATGTACCCGGAGGGCACCCGCTCGCCGGACGGCCGGTTGTACAAGGGCAAGACCGGGTTGGCCCGGCTGGCGCTGCAGTCCGGGGTGCCGGTGATTCCGGTGGCGATGATCGGTACCAACGTGGTCAACCCGCCGGGAAAGAAGATGTTGCGGTTCGGTCGGGTCTCCGTCCGGTTCGGCGAGCCGATGGACTTCTCCCGCTTCGAGGGGCTGGCCGGCAACCATTTCATCGAGCGCGCGGTCACCGACGAGGTGATGTACGAGCTGATGGGGCTATCCGGTCAGGAGTACGTCGACATCTACGCCGCCAGCATCAAGGACGGCACGGCCAAAGACGCGGACGCCGACCGCATTCCGGAGACGGCAGCCGGTTAATCAGCTTGCCGCCGGTACCGGCGTAAGCCCCGGCTGAGACCTGCGTTCCGCGGCAATCCGGGTGGCCACCGTGGCTCCGGCTACGACGATCAACGCCAGCGCCCACCACACGTAAGACATGCCGAGCAACTGGCGCCACCACGCCGCCGTGGTCTCCCGGTGCTTGGGCAGCAAGTCGATCGGCGTCCACCGCATCAGGGCCAGTCCGACCACGCTGATCAGCGCGAGCGCGACGTTGCGCCGCCGCCATGCCAGCACCCCGGTCACCAGGACGGCCGGCAGCATCCACACCCAGTGGTGTGACCACGACACCGGCGAGACCACCAGCCCGAACAGCGCGACGCAGATCACCGCCAGAATCGGTTCGCCCGCGCGTAGCACCCGCCGCATCGCCCAGACCGTCGCGGCCAACACCAGCAGGCAGGCGAGCACCCAGAGCAGGAAGCGTTCGTGCTCGGCAAGACCCAGCCGGGCCAACGCCCCGGCGATGTTCTGGTCGGTGTTCAAGGCAGCCCCGCCGATGCGATCGGTGTGGTGCACCGTGTGGGTCCAGTACTCCCACGAGTCGTTCCAGGCCACCGCGAAACCGATCAGCGTCGCGCCGGCGAACGAAGCCAGCGCGGTCAGCGCCGCCCGGTGGTCTCGGCGCAGCGCGAAGTACAGCAGAAAGACCGCCGGCGTCAGCTTGAGGGCAATGCCCAGGCCCAGCAGCAGTCCCCGGGGCCAGGGGGTGCGCCGCGGCGTGCAGTCGGCGATGACCAGTGTCATCAGCACCACGTTGATCTGGCCGAAGGCGAAATTGGACGTGATCGGTTCCAACCAGACCGACGCGGCAGCTACCACCACGACGGTCAACCAGACCCGGCGCAGCCACGAGGGGCCGGGCACCCTCGCGGACCTCGCCCACACGTCGAGGCCCGTCACCACCAGAAACGTCGACACGGCCAGCAACACGAGCGTCAGCAGGGTGATCACCACACTGGCCGCCGGCATTTTCATCCAGGCGAACGGAATGAACACCACGGCCGCCAGCGGTGGATAGGTGAACGGCAGGTCCAGGCCGATGGGTGTGTGGAACTTCACGTCGCCGTGGTAGAGCGGGCGGCCGTCCAGCCACGCTTGGGCGCCCATCCGGTAGATGTCGATGTCGATGCGGTAGGGCACATGCGCGAACAGCCGCCAGCACGCATAGGTCAAGATCGCGGCCGCGACCAGCCACAGCAGGCACCACAACAGGACCCGCCCGAGCCGACTGCCCACCTCGGGCGACCGCGTTTCATTCATGTCGCAGGACAGCCTAACGGGATCGGGTGCGTCAACAGGGGCGCGGCTCCCGGCTTCTCACCCCGATACGGCGTAGGTTTTTAGAGTGCTCCGCTGGCTGCACCACGACATCATCGATCGTGGCCGCCTGCCCTTGTTGTGCTGTCTGGTCGCCTTCATCCTCACCTTCTTCGTCACCCGCAGCTTCGTGCGCTTCATCCGGCACTGCGCTGACCGGGGCCGGACCCCGAGGTGGTGGCAACCGCGCAACATCCACGTCGGAACGGTGCACATCCACCACGTGACCTTCGGGGTCGTGCTGGTGATGGTGTCCGGGCTGATGCTGGTGACCCTGTCGGTCAACGGACAGGAACCCGAATACACCGTCGCCGCAACACTGTTCGGGATAGGCGCGGCGCTGGTTCTGGACGAGTACGCGCTGATTCTGCATCTTTCGGACGTGTACTGGTCCGAAGACGGCCGCAGTTCGGTCGACGCGGTCTTCGCCGCGGTGGCCGTGGCGGGACTGCTGATACTGGGCCTGCACCCGCTGATGTTCTTCCTGCCCGTGCGCCACGGCCCGGACTGGGTGCTGCTGCAAACCACGGTGGTCGGCGGGCTCGTGCTCACGTTGCCGCTGGCGGTGGTGGTCCTGCTCAAGGGCAAGGTGTGGACCGGTCTGCTCGGCATGTTCATTTTCGTGCTGCTGATCGTGGGTGCCGTCCGGCTCTCGCGCCCGCACGCGCCCTGGGCGCGGTGGCGCTACACCGCCCGGCCGGTCAAGATGCGCCGCGCACTGCAGCGCGAACGCACGCTGCGCCGCCCGGTGGTGCAAGCCAAGCTCTGGGTGCAGGGCATCGTCGCCGGGACGCCCAGCCTGCCCGACGACCAGACGGTGGACGCCCAGCTGGACCTGGTCGTTCATCCCGCGCCGCCACCCGACTCCACCGAGCCCATCCTGGTCGCCGGCTAGCGTGCGCTACTTCTACGACACCGAGTTCATCGAGGACGGCCGCACCATCGAGCTCATCTCGATCGGCGTGGCCGCCGAGGACGGCCGCGAATATTACGCGGTGTCCACCGAATTCGATCCGGAGCGGGCGGGCAGCTGGGTGCGCGCCCACGTATTGCCCAAACTGCCGCCACCGGCCTCCCAGTTGTGGCGTTCCCGCAGGCAGATTCGGGACGACCTGGAGGAGTTCTTCGGCGTCGACGGTGACGAGCCGATCGAGTTGTGGGCGTGGATCGGCGCCTATGACCACGTCGCCCTGTGTCAGTTATGGGGCACGATGCCCGAGTTGCCGCGGGCGCTGCCCCGGTTCACCCGGGAACTGCGGCAATTGTGGGAGGACCACGGATCGCCGCGACTGCCGCCGCGGCCGCGCGATGCCCACGACGCGCTGGTGGACGCCCGGGAGCAACTGCGCCGCTATCGACTGATCACGTCGACGGGGTAGCTGCGTTCGCCCTGATCAGCGATGACCGGCCGGAGCCGCGGCCCGGTTACCATGGACCGATGAACTGGACCGTCGACATTCCGATCGACCAGCTGCCGTCGCTGCCGCCGTTGCCCGGCGACCTGCGCGGCCGGCTCGACGCCGCACTGGCCAAGCCGGCGGCCCAGCAGCCCAGCTGGCCCGCCGAGCAGGCGACGGCCATGCGGACCGTGCTGGAGAGTGTCCCACCGGTCACGGTGCCCTCGGAGATCGTGCGGCTGCAGGAGCAGCTGGCCCAAGTCGCCAAGGGTGAGGCGTTCCTGCTCCAGGGCGGGGACTGCGCCGAGACCTTCGTCGACAACACCGAACCCCACATCCGCGGCAATATCCGGACCTTGCTGCAGATGGCCGTGGTGCTGACCTACGGCGCCAGCATGCCGGTGGTGAAGGTGGCGCGCATCGCCGGCCAGTACGCCAAGCCGCGCTCGGCCGACATCGACGCTTTGGGCCTGAAGTCCTACCGCGGGGACATGATCAACGGTTTCGCCCCGGACGCCGCGGTGCGCGAACACGACGCGTCACGGCTGGTGCGTGCCTACGCCAACGCCAGCGCCGCGATGAACCTGGTGCGGGCGCTGACGTCGTCGGGGCTGGCGTCGCTGCACCTGGTGCACGACTGGAACCGCGAGTTCGTGCGCACCTCACCGGCCGGTGCCCGCTACGAAGCGCTGGCCAGCGAGATCGACCGCGGCCTGAAGTTCATGAGTGCATGCGGGGTGGCCGACCGCAACCTGCAGACCGCCGAAATCTACGCCAGCCACGAGGCGTTGGTGCTCGACTACGAGCGGGCCATGCTGCGGTTGTCCGAATCCGACGACGGCGAGCCGCAGCTCTATGACCTGTCGGCGCACACGGTGTGGATCGGGGAGCGGACCCGCCAACTCGACGGTGCGCACGTCGCGTTCGCCGAGGTGATCGCCAACCCGATCGGGGTCAAGATCGGCCCGACCATGACTCCGGAACTGGCCGTGGAATACGTCGAGCGCCTCGACCCGCACAACAAGCCGGGCCGGTTGACGTTGGTGAGTCGGTTGGGCAACAGCAAGGTGCGCGATCTGCTGCCGCCGATCGTGGAAAAGGTGCAGGCCACCGGCCATCAGGTGATCTGGCAGTGCGACCCGATGCACGGCAACACCCACGAGTCGTCCACCGGGTACAAGACCCGCCACTTCGACCGCGTGGTCGACGAGGTGCAGGGCTTCTTCGAGGTGCACCGGGCGCTGGGCACCCACCCCGGCGGCATCCACGTCGAGATCACCGGCGAGAACGTCACCGAGTGTCTCGGTGGCGCGCAAGACATTTCCGACACCGACCTGGCCGGCCGGTACGAGACGGCGTGCGACCCGCGGCTGAACACCCAGCAGTCGCTGGAGCTGGCGTTCCTGGTCGCGGAGATGCTGCGCGACTAGTCACAGCAGTCCGCTGAGGTTGCTGCCCAGCGTCCAGCCCGCGGTGGCGGCCAATCCGGTGATCGCCAAGATCACCGCCACCCACAGCAGCACCATGCGGCGGGCGTGCTGGCGCGCCCAGATGAATTCGTCGATCGGGATACCGGCGAATTCGCCTGTGGGCGACTGGTATTCGTATTCGTTCTCGTACTCGTCGAGTTCGGGGTCCGGCTGGGCCGCCACGGGCTGCGGCCACTCGGCCGGATCGCGGGGCAATTCCCGGGTGGGTTGGCGCACCGGCTGGCTCACGCGGCTGCGCTGCAGCGCCGCCGACCGGTGCTGGGCGGAATTGCGCGGCGCGGGCACCCGGAAGTCCGGCAGCCGGAGTTCCTCGGCGACGGCCTCCAGGTCGGCGGCCATCTCGATGGCGTCGGCGTAGCGCTCGGCGGGGTCGCGCGCCGTCGCGCACGCCACGAATTCGTCGAATTGCGTTGGTACTCCGTCGATCACGCTGCTGGGCGCCGGCACGTCGGTGTCCAGCCGCTGGTAGGCGATCGACAACGCCGTGTCACCGGTGAACGGGGTGCGTCCGGTGAGCAGCTCGTAGGTGAGGATGCCGGCGGAGTAGACATCGCTGCGCGGGCCGGCGTTCCCATCGCGCACCTGTTCAGGCGACAGGTAGGCGGCCGTACCCAGAATCACACTGGTGGACGTGATTTTCGCGGCCGCCACGGCACGGACCAACCCGAAGTCGGCGATCTTGACCTCGCCGTCGTCGGAGATCAACACGTTCTCCGGTTTGACGTCGCGGTGCACCAGCCCGGCCCGGTGCGCGGCGGCCAGCCCACCCAACACCGGGCGCAGCACCGCCGCGACCGCGTGCGGGGGCATCGGCCCCCGTTCGGTCAGCAACTCGCGCAGGGTGCCGCCTTCGATCAGCTCCATCACCAGGAACGGGTGGCGGGCATCGAGGCCCTGGTCGTAGACCGCAACCAGCCCAGGGCTTTTCAGCCGCGCCACGGTGCGGGCCTCGAGCTGGAAGCGGGTCATGAATTGCGGGTCGCCGGCGTACCGGGAGTCCATCACCTTCAGCGCGACCGGCCGGTCCAGTCGGGTGTCGAGCCCGCGGTACACCGTGGACGTGCCGCCGCTGGCAATGGGCGCTTGAACCAGGTAGCGGCCATCGAGCAACGCGTTGTGCAACGGGTCTCCCGCGCCAGGTCCGGCCACGGGGCCATCGTAGGTGGCGGCCGGGGATACGGATCGGACCTCGTGTGCGCAACGTGCATACCCGGCTGCCCACCAGGTCTTACACTGGCGCAGTGGGCAGCATTCCGGCCGGCGACGACGTACTAGACCCCGACGAACCCACCTATGACCTGCACCGGGTCGCGGAGTTGCTCCGCGTACCGGTGAGCAAGGTGCATCAGCAGATACGGGAAGGCCATCTGGTGGCGGTGCGACGCGACGGTGGCGTGGTGGTGCCGCAGGTGTTCTTCACCAACACCGGCCAGGTGGTCAAGAGCCTGCCCGGTCTGCTGACGATCCTGCACGACGGCGGTTATCACGAGACGGAGATCGTGCGGTGGCTGTTCACGCCGGACCCGTCGCTGACCGTCACCCGCGACGGCTCGCGCGATGCGCTGAACAACGCGCGTCCGGTCGACGCGCTGCACGCGCACCAAGCCCGGGAGGTCCTGCGTCGCGCCCAGGCTATGGCGTACTAGCCGCCGGCTCGGGCGCCCGGTACAGCGAATACCACGCCACCACGGCGAACGCCGTCGCCAGCGCGACATGCAGCCAGGAATACATGCCGTGGGCGCCGTCGGGCTTGAAGATCACCATGATCCAGGTGGAGAACCCGGCGATCAGCGCCATGGCCGGGCGGGACTGCGCCAGCGGCGCCAGCACGGCCAGCGGCCAGGAGTAGTACCACGGCAGCGCGGCGGGCACGAACAACACCACCACCAGCATCGCGCCGAAAATCCCGGTCAGCACGGCCCGGTCGTCGCGGCGAAACCGCCACCACAGCAACGGCAGTGCCAGCACGATGATCGCGATTCCGATCAGCCGGTTCACCCGCAGGATGCCGTAGAAGTTGACCGGGACGAAGGCGCTGCTCAACGCGTGGATCAGGTTCGCGGCCGCGGTCGGCACGGTCAGCCAATTGATGATCTTCACCGAACCGGCCAGCGCGGACAGCCAACCCAGTCCCACGCCGGCGACCAGGGACAACGCCCCGAACAGCACCGCGACAATGCCCAGCGACGCGGCGACGGCCGCCAACAGCGCCGCAACCGGGCGGTATCCCCGGTCCTCGCGCAGATGGCGCATCCACACCCAGAACAGGAACGGCAGCGCCAGGCCCGCGGTCGCTTTGACCGCGATGCCCACGGTGAGCAGGGCGATGCCGGCGACGTGACGGCGTTGCAGCGTCAGTGCGATGCCGGCGGCCATCAGTCCGACCATCAGCATCTCGTTGTGCACCCCGCCCATCAGGTGGATGAGCACCAGCGGGTTGAGCACACAGATCCACAGCGCCTTGGCGCCGTCGGCGCCGACCTGGTGGGCCAGCCGCGGGGTCGCCCAGACCAGCAGCGCCAGGCCCGGCAGCATGCACAACCGCAACAGCATGGTTCCGGCGATGACGTGGTTGCCCACCAGCATGGTGACCAGCTTGGCGACCAGGATGAAGGCCGGACCGTAGGGCGCGGTGGTGATGGTCCAGATCGGACTCACGTTGTCCAGCAACGGGTTCGGGTTTGCCACCGGACCGACGGCATAGGGATCCATGCCGTCTCGCAGCAGCGCGCCCTGGGCCAGGTAGGAGTAGGTGTCGCGGCTGAACACCGGCACCGACAGCAGCAACGGCGCCAACCAGATCACGGTGGTGGCCCGCATGGTGAACTCGCTGACGCCGCCGCCGACCACGTGTCGGCCCAGCCGCAGCCACGCGATCAGCATGAGCCCCACACCCACCCACAGCAGGATGGAGGACAGCACCAGCCCGTGGCCGAAGCGCAGCCACGACATGTGCAGCGACTCCAGCAGCGGGTCGTGCTGGCGGGTGCTGCCGGCGCCCAATGCGCCCACGGTGATCAGGACCGCGCCGAGGAACCCGAGTCGGGCCGGGCCGGCTGCCGGGGTGGTGGCGAACGCCCGCAGGTGTGAAAGCCGTTGTCTTATCGAGTCTTTGGTTGCCGGCTGGGCTTGCGGCGTGGGCGTCGCGGCGGTCATCGGGTCACGCCGACCGGTCCGTGGCCATCCGGGCCAGTGCGCGCAGGCCGGTCTTGGCGGCGGGGTTGATCGGCGCGGACGCCAGCGTGTCCAGCGCGCGCTGGGTCAACGCGGTGATGCGGTCTTCGGCCGCCGACAGCGCGCCCACTCCGACGATCACGTCGCGCAGTGTGCGCACCTGTGCGTCGGTCAGTTCCGAGCCGATCGAGGTGCGCAACAGGTGGGCGGCCGGTGGGTCTGCCTGGTCGGCCAATTCGATGGCTTCGGCCAGCAGCACGGTGCGCTTGCCGGAGCGCAGGTCGTCTCCAGACGGTTTGCCGGTCACCTCCGGGTCGCCGAACACGCCCAGGATGTCGTCGCGCAGCTGGAAGGCCACCCCGAGGTCGGTGCCGAATTGGCCGAACGCGCCGGCCACGTCGGGTCGGTCCGCGGCGGCGGCCACGCCTAGCTGCAGCGGGCGCATCACCGTATAGCAGGCGGTCTTGTAGGTGGCGACGGTCATTGCCGACGCGATCGAGTCCGCGGCGCTGGCCTCGACGACGATGTCGAGATACTGCCCGGCGAGCACCTCGGTGCGGATGTCGGACCACACGCGCCGCACGCGCCGCTGCGCGTCGGCGGGCAGGCGGGCGGCGGAGACCTCGGAGATGATGTCGTCGGCCCAGGCCTGCGCCACGTCCCCGAGCAGGATCGCCGCTGAGGTGCCGAACTGGTCGGCCGGGCCATGCCAGGACCGTTCGCGGTGCAAATCGGCGAAATGCATGTGCGCGGTTGGCCTGCCGCGCCGGGTCGCCGAGGCGTCGATCACGTCGTCGTGGATCAGCGCGGACGCATGCAGCAATTCCAGTGCGCCGAACAACAGCAGCACGTCGGCGTCCGGATCGTGCGGCGACACGGCCTGCCAGCCCCAGTAGGCGAACACCGGTCGCAGCCGCTTGCCCCCGTCCACGACGAAGTCTTCCAACCAGGCGGTGAAGGCGCCGTAGTCGCTGCCCTGCGGAACCGCGATATGGGCACCAGCGCTACGCCGGTCGCCCAAATAGCGTCGTAGTTGCTCGGTGATGGCGCCGGCCAACTCGACGGTCGCCGATGCTTCCGAAGCTCTCAGGCTCAGCGCGGCCCCTTTCGACTTTGCCCTGTCGGGCAGGTTCTGGTCCGACAGTGTATTCGGCCGTAGCTGCCCCCAGTGGCTTCGATCGCCTTCCCGCACCGCCCCTATGCTGTCGAGGGATCGGCGGTCGGGGAAGTCAATCAGCCAGGAAGAGGATCTCGTGACGCTCAACACCATTGCCCTCGAGCTGGTGCCACCGAACGTGGACGGGGGCGTGGAACGGGCAACCGAGGACGCGCAGAAAGTGCTGCGCTACTCGGCGGAGTCTGGGCTCGACGGGCGGATCCGGCACATCATGATCCCCGGGATGATCGCCGAGGACGACGACCGGCCCGTGCCCATGCAGCAGAAGCTCGACGTCCTGGACTACTGGTCGATCATCAAACCGCAACTGCCCGGGGTCAATGGGTTGTGCACTCAGGTCACCGCGTTCATGGACGAGGCATCGCTGGGCCGGCGGCTGTCCACTCTCGTCGACGCCGGCATGGAGGGCATTGTCTTCGTCGGGGTTCCGCGCACCATGAACGACGGCGAGGGCTCCGGCGTCGCGCCCACCGACGCCTTGTCGATCTATCGCGAACTGGTGGCCAACCGCGGCGTCATCGTGATCCCCACTCGCGACGGCGAGCAGGGCCGGCTCAACTTCAAGTGCAACCAGGGCGCCACCTACGGCATGACCCAGCTGTTGTATTCCGAGGCCATCGTGGAGTTCCTGACCGAGTTCGCCAAGACGACCGATCACCGGCCCGAGATCCTGCTGTCCTTCGGCTTCGTCCCGAAGATGGAGTCGCGCGTGGGCCTGATCAACTGGCTGATCCAGGATCCCGGCAATGCCGCGGTGGCCGAGGAGCAGGAGTTCGTCAAGAAACTGGCCGGCAGTGAACCCGCCGTCAAGCGTCAGCTGTTGGTCGACCTGTACAAGCGCGTCATCGATGGGCTTGTGGGCGGACCTGCCGACCTCGGCTTCCCGCTGAGCATCCACTTCGAGGCGACCTATGGGGTGTCGGCGCCGGCGTTCGACACCTTTGCCGAGATGCTGGATTACTGGGCGCCCGACCGGCAGGCGGCCAGCTAGCTCGGCGGCGGCTCGCCTGGGGTGGTGAACCGTGGCGAGCGGTCCCGGCTGAGCCAGGCCGCCGCCGCCACCACACCGGCGGCGGCGAATGAGGCGATGCCCAGCCAGATCCCGGCGCCGGTGAACGAACGCGTATTGGGATCGGTGTAGCGCGCCTGCGCGGTCATGGTGCTCACCACGCCCGGCTTGAGCTTCCACTGCACCACCTCGGGCTCGATGCGGTCGCCGTTGGTGGAGGTGACCGTGCCGGGGAACGCGACGGTCAATTCCACGTCGGCGTCGGTGTCGGTCACCGAGGTCAGATCCGCCCGGCCCTCGAGGATGACCAGGTTGCCGTTGCGTCGCAGCGACAGGTTGACGCCGGTGGCATCGGAGTTCATGTTGGCCAGCTGCGGCAGCTCGGCGAAGGTGAGATCGGAGAACACCGCCTGCGACCCCACGTAGCCGTCGCTGTCGTAGTTGGACACCGCCACTTTCTGGTTGAACGCCAGATTGTTGCTGTCCAGCTGCGGGCCGGTGTCTTTGTTGGTCTTGGGTTTGGCCGCGGCGATGATCTCCCCGGACACCAGGTCGTCGGGTGAGATGGTGAGCGAGGCTCGCACCCGCAGGCATCCGGTGGCCAGCGGTACCAGCATCAGCAGCATGGCGATGGCCACCAAGCGGCGACGCCGACGCGTGCTGGCGCTGGCAGCGGACGCCCGCACGACGCGGGCCGGGCGCGGGGGAGAGCTGGCGGACACGAGGTCATCGTGCCAGATCCAGTGTGTCGCACCGGCGAGCCGCCCGGGTTTCATCCCGAGTTCGACAGCGGCAGCTTGCGGCCCAGAATCGCGAACGCGCGCGGGTCGCCGGCGAAGTGGTAGCCGCGGATGACGTCGGTGAAGCCCAGCCGCCGGTACAACCGCCACGCCCGGTTGGCCTCGCCGTTGGTCTCGGGCGTGGAGAGCAAGACGTGGGCCTCGTCGCGCCCGGCCAGCAGTCGCCGCGCCAATGCCTCGCCCAGGCCGCGGCCCTGGGCGCGCGGGTGGATGTGCAGTTCGGTCAGTTCGAAGTAGCTGCTCATCAGCCGGTCGATGGCGGGCGGCGGAAACCCGCTGCGCTGCAAGCCCAGAATCACCTGCTGCTGCCACCACTGGCCCGGTGCTCCCGGGTAGCCGTACGCCACCCCGACCAACGGCGCACTGCTCATCTCGGCGGCCGACGGCACCGCCGCGCCGCCGCCAGGATCGGCAGCCCCGGCGCTTGCCTCGACTTCGACGGCCCCCACGGCGCGCCAGCCGGGCCTGCGGGTGTGTTCCAGCCACATCGCGGCGCGCTGATTCTCGGTGCCCCTGGGATAGCGCATTGCATCGACATAGACCTTGAGGGCGTCACCGAGGCGGCGCTCCATATCGGTCGGCGGCAGATCGATGAGGAAAGTCGCCAATTCGCGGTGCCCTCCTCATGTGGTGATCCAACGCGCTGCCTGTGCACCAGTATTGAACGGTCGATGTGACAGCTTGCACCACACTGCCATCCGGTCCGCCTGCCCGCTGTGCTGCAGCAAGGATAGAATCGCCTGCGAATCAGTGGTACGGCGTAGATTGACCTCGTATCATCTGAATTAGATGCCCCGAGAGCGGGCATCCTCGCGCTATCGGTAACGACAGTCTGTCGGCAAGGAGGGACGAATGCCACTCTCCGATCATGAGCAGAGAATGCTCGATCAGATCGAGAGCGCTCTCTATGCCGAGGACCCGAAGTTCGCGTCGAGCGTTCGTGGCGGCGGCTTCCGGGCGCCCACCGCACGGCGACGCGTGCAGGGCGCGGCGTTGTTCGTCGTCGGTCTGGCCATGCTGGTTTCCGGCGTGGCCTTCAAGGCCACGATGATCGGCAGCTTCCCGATCCTCAGCGTCATCGGATTCGTCGTGATGTTTGGCGGCGTGGTGTACGCGGTCACCGGTCAGCGGGTTCCCGGCCGGGTTGATCACGGCCGGCCCGCCTCGGGTCCGGTGCGCCCCCGTCGCAACAAGGCGGGCGGCTCGTTCACCAGCCGCATGGAGGATCGGTTCCGGCGGCGCTTCGAAGACTGAGCGCATCAACTCGTAGCGGGGCAGCCAATTTGGCTGCCCCGTTTTTATAGCTGCCTGCTCGGTCCGGGGCGGGTCGTACTCGCGCGCCGTTCCCCACTTGAGGCCCACTCGTGTCCGTTTCGTTGAAAATGCGCCCCACTGCGCCCCACACCGGTCCTCGTGCGCCACGGCGGCACGTCTGACGTGCTCTTTTGCCGCGGGCAGCCGCCCTCGCCCGGAAGTCGACGTCGACACCCGCCTCCGGGTTGATAACGGCGAAGTGGCGAAACGCCACACCGAGACGCGCGCAGGGGCCGATTATGGGGTGAAGTGGGGGAGTGTGGGGTATGGTGGCCGAAGTGTTTGGGTGAGTGGAAACGCTCGAGGTTGGAGGTGCCCCAATGTTTTTGGGCACCTACACGCCCAAGCTCGACGACAAGGGGCGGCTGACGCTGCCGGCCAAGTTTCGCGACGCACTGGCGGGAGGGTTGATGGTCACCAAGAGCCAAGATCACAGCCTCGCCGTCTACCCGCGCGCGGAGTTCGAGCAACTGGCGCGCCGGGCGAGCAAAGCGCCGCGCAGCAATCCCGAAGCCCGGGCCTTCCTGCGCAATCTCGCTGCCGGCACCGACGAGCAGCACCCCGACAGCCAGGGCCGAATCACTCTTTCGGCTGACCATCGGCGTTACGCGGGCTTGTCCAAGGACTGTGTGGTGATCGGTGCCGTCGACTACCTCGAGATCTGGGACGCCCAAGCCTGGCAGAACTACCAGCAAATCCATGAAGAGAACTTCTCCGCGGCCAGCGATGAAGCACTCGGCGACATTTTCTGAGGTGCATGCCTGTGCATCGTGGTCTCTGCCCGAACCGACCCTGGCGTACTTCCCCAACGCCAGGTTCGCGCCTTCGGGCAGAGACCAGGGTGCACGGACACCTCAGCTGACGGCGACCTGGGAAGCTTGCGGCCAGAGCCGGGGAGGTGTCGCGTTGGTGGACGAACCTGATTCCGGCGCAACCGATTTCGGGCATGTGCCGGTCCTGGCCCAGCGGTGCGTGGAGCTGCTGACTCCGGCGCTGACCCGGCACGAATCCGACGGCACCGGTGCGGTCCTGGTCGACGCCACACTCGGGGCCGGGGGACACGCGGAGCGGTTCTTGACCGAGTTGCCCGGTCTGCGGCTGATCGGGCTGGATCGCGACCCCACTGCCCTGGACATCGCCGGCTCACGGCTGGCCCGCTTCGGTGATCGAGTCACGTTGGTGCACAACCGGTTTGACGGCCTGCCCGACGCGCTGGCCGAGTCCGGCCACGGCGCAGTGCAATCGGTGGACGGGGTGCTGTTCGATCTCGGGGTTTCCTCGATGCAGCTCGACCGTGCCGAACGCGGCTTTGCCTACGCCAAGGACGCGCCGCTGGACATGCGGATGGATCCGTCGGAACCGCTGACCGCCGCCGACATCGTCAACACCTATGACGAAGCCGCGCTGACCGACATCCTGCGCCGCTACGGCGAGGAGCGGTTCGCCCGCCGCATCGCCCAGCACATCGTGCGGCGCCGCGCCCGCACCCCGCTGCACACCACGGCCGAGTTGGTCGCGCTGCTCTACGAAGCGATTCCGGCCCCGGCCCGGCGGACCGGCGGTCACCCGGCGAAACGGACTTTTCAGGCGTTGCGCGTCGCGGTCAACGGCGAGCTGGACGCGTTGGGCAGCGCCATCCCCGCCGCCCTGAAAGCCGTTGCCCTGCATGGGCGCATCGTCGTCATGGCCTATCAGTCGCTGGAGGACCGGATGGTCAAGCGATTCTTCGCCGAGGCGGTCGCGTCCCGGACACCGGCCGATTTGCCGGTCGAACTGCCTGGCCACGGGCCGCGATTCCGGTCGCTGACCCATGGTGCGGAGCGAGCCGATGCGGCCGAAATCGAACGCAACCCACGCAGCGCCCCGGTCCGGTTACGGGCCTTGGAACGTATCGAGCAGGACGGTCAGGACACCCGATCCCGGAAGGGCGACGCATGAAAACCAAGCGCGAAGAGGCGCGCCGCACCAGCGGTCGGCGCAGCGCACGCGACGGTGCCGCCCGGACCGGTAGGCGTCCCCGGCCCGGTACGACGACTGAGGTGGGGGGCGCACGCCGCGGTCGCGGGACCGCCGCGCCTAACCGGGAAGCGCGGGTACCGAGTTCGGGGCCACAGACCAACCCGATCTCCCGGCCCGTCGACCGGCCGGCCCGGCCCAAGAACACCAGCCAGGCCAAGGCGCGCGCCAAGGCCCGGAAAGCCAAGGCTCCGAAGGTCGTTCGGCCCAAGCTGAGCGAACGGCTGGCCACTCGCCTGGCCACCATCGACCTGCGGCCGCGGACCCTGATCAGCAAGGTCCCGTTCGTCGTGCTGGTGATCGGATCGCTGGGCGTCGGACTCGGTCTGACGCTGTGGTTGTCCACCGCCGCCGCCGAACGCTCCTACCACCTCAGCGATGCCCGGGAGCGGACCCGGATGCTGCAGCAGCAGAAGGAATCCCTGGAACGCGACGTGCGCCAAGCCGAATCGGCGCCGGCACTGGCGGAGGCCGCCCGCAAGCAGGGCATGATCCCGACCCGGGACACCGCCCACCTGGTGCAGGCTCCGGACGGCAACTGGGTGGTGGTGGGGACGCCCAAGCCGGCCGACGGCGTGCCCCCGCCGCCGCTGAACACCAAGCTGCCCGAAGAAGGTCCGCCGCCACCGCCCAAGCCGCCCGTGGCACCCCCCGAAGTGCCGGTCCGCGTCATGCCGGGCCCCAACGACCCGCCCCCGCCGGGCCGTGCCGGGCCGCAGCTGTTACCGCGTAACCCGGACGGCTCCACGACGCTGGGCGGCGCCCAACCCTTCCCCGGTCAACTCCCGGGACAGCAGCCCGGCCAGCTGACGGTGCCGCAGGTGGTGCCGCCGGTGCCGGGACAGCCCGTTCCGGGACCGGCTGAGGTGCCCCTGCCGCTGCAAGCGGGCGCCATGCCGCCGGGCCTGGTCATGCCGCCGGTGCCCGCGCTGGCTCCCGCGCCGGTGCCGCCGACCGGCGAGCAGTTCGGGCCGGTCACCGTGCCGGTGGTCCCGGGAGCGCAGCGGTGAGCCGGGGCGACTCGCGCCAGCCCCGCCCGACGCGATCGCGGCGCGGCGCGCCGGCACCGGCCAAGGACGTTCGCAAGGCCAAGCGGACACGTAAGTCCGAACCCGCCCCCTCGGGCCACTCGGCGCGCGAGCGGCGCACCCGCCAGGCGGTGGAAGTGGCGGCCTCGCGCGGCGCGTCGTTCGTCTTCCGGCACCGCGCCGGCAACGCGGTGATCTTCGCGCTGATCCTGGTGGCCGCGGTCCAGCTGTTCTTCCTGCAGGTGTCCAACGCCGCCGAGCTGCGTGCCCAGGCGGCCGGTCAGCTCAAGGTCACCGACGTCCAACGGGCGGTTCGCGGCGCCATCGTCGACCGCCACAACGACCGCCTGGCCTTCACCATCGAAGCCCGCGCCCTGACCTTCCAGCCCAAGCGGGTGCGCCAGCAGCTGGAAGAGGCCAGGAAGAAGTCGTCGCGGGCGCCGGACCCGCAGCAGCGGCTCAAGGACATCGCGAAGGAGGTCGCCGCCCGGCTGAACAACAAGCCCGACGCGGCGACGCTGTATAAAAAGCTCGACAGCAACGAGACGTTCGTCTACCTGGCCCGCTCCGTCGACCCAGCCGTCGCCAACGCCATTTCCGACAAGTACCCCGAAGTCGGTTCCGAGCGGCAGGACCTGCGTCAGTATCCGGGCGGCGCGCTGGCGGCCAACATCATCGGCGGCATCGACTGGGACGGCCACGGACTGCTCGGCCTCGAGGACTCGATGGACGCGATGCTGGCCGGCACCGACGGCTCGGTGACCTACGACCGCGGCTCGGACGGCGTCGTCATCCCCGGCAGCTACCGCAACCGGCACCGGGCGGTGGACGGCTCCACCGTCCAGCTCACTTTGGACAACGACATCCAGTTCTACGTGCAGCAGCAGGTGCAGCAGGCCAGGAACCTGTCCGGGGCGCACAACGTCTCAGCCGTCGTGCTGGACGCCAAGACCGGTGAAGTGCTGGCGATGGCCAACGACAACACCTTCGATCCGTCGCAGGACATCGGCCGCCAGTCGGACAAGCAGCTGGGGAACCTGCCGGTGTCCTCGCCGTTCGAACCGGGTTCGGTCAACAAGGTCATCACCGCGTCCTCGGTCATCGAGTACGGCCTGTCCAACCCCGACGAAGTGCTGCAGGTGCCGGGCACGCTGCAGATGGGCGGGGTCACCGTGCACGACGCCTGGAACCACGGCGTGATGCCCTACACCACCACCGGCGTGTTCGGGAAGTCGTCCAACGTCGGCACGCTGATGCTGGCCCAGCGCGTCGGCCCGGAACGCTTCTACGACATGGTCCGCAAGTTCGGATTGGGTCAGCGCACAGGCGTCGGGCTGCCTGGTGAAAGCTCCGGCCTGGTCCCGCCGATCGACCAGTGGTCGGGCAGCACCTTCTCCAACCTGCCCATCGGGCAGGGCCTTTCGATGACCCTGCTGCAGATGGCCGGCATGTACCAAGCCATCGCCAATGACGGGGTGCGCATTCCGCCGCGCATCATCAAGGCCACCGTCGCCCCCGACGGCACCCGGACCGAAGAACCGCGTCCCGACGGGGTGCGCGTGGTGTCGGCGCAGACCGCCCAGACCGTGCGCCAAATGCTGCGCGCCGTCGTGCAGAACGACCCGATGGGCTACCAGCAGGGCACCGGGCCGGCCGCCTCGGTGCCCGGCTACCAGATGGCCGGCAAAACCGGCACCGCTCAGCAGATCAACCCCGGCTGCGGCTGCTACTTCGACGACGTCTACTGGATCACCTTCGCCGGCATGGCCACCGTCGACAATCCCCGCTACGTGATCGGGCTGATGCTGGACAACCCCGAGCGCAACGCTGACGGCACCCCCGGCCACTCCGCCGCCCCGCTGTTCCACAACATCGCGGGCTGGCTGATGCAACGTGAGAACGTGCCGCTCTCACCCGATCCCGGGCCGCCGCTGACTTTGCAGGCGATGTAGGCCCTGGGGCGCAACCGGCACCAGGCGCGGGAAACACCCGAGCCTCCTCCGTCTGGGTAGGGTGTCATGGCTGATCATGGCGGCAGCTCAGCGTCGGACGGAGGTGGTGGCAGAAGTGGCGTCGGTGTCCATGGGATTGCGCCCTACCGTCGGGGCGGGCGTGCCGCTGGCCGCACTGGCCGCTCAGGTCGGCGCGGTACCGGCCGACGGTCCTGATCACCCGGACGTGCGGGTCACCGGCGTCACGCTGCGCGGTCAGGACGTGCAAACCGGAGACCTGTTCGCGGCGCTGCCCGGCTCCACCACCCACGGCGCCCGGCATGTCGGCGAGGCGATTCGACGCGGTGCGGTCGCCGTGCTCACCGACGCCGCCGGCGTGGCCGCGATGGCGGCGCACCGCCACGCCGTTCCGGTGCTGGTCCACCCGACGCCGCGCCGGGTGCTCGGCGGCCTGGCCGCCACCGTCTACGGGAACCCGTCGCAGCGCCTCGCGGTCGTCGGCATCACCGGCACCTCTGGCAAAACCACGACGACATACCTGGTCGAGGCCGGGCTACGGGCGGGCGGGCGGGTCGCCGGCCTGGCCGGCACCATCGGCATCCGCATCGACGGCGCCGACATCCCCAGCGCCCTGACCACCCCCGAGGCGCCCGCGCTGCAGGCCATGCTCGCCGCCATGGCCGAGCGCGGCGTGGACACCGTGGTCATGGAAGTGTCCAGTCACGCGCTCGCCCTGGGCCGCGTGGACGGCACCGAATTCGCGGTCGGCGGCTTCACCAACCTCTCGCGCGACCACCTCGACTTCCACCCGACCATGGACGACTACTTCGAGGCGAAGGCGCTGCTCTTCGATCCGCGGTCGCCGTTGCGCGCTCGAACCGCGGTGGTGTGCATCGACGACGAGTGGGGCCGCGCCATGGCCGCCCGGGCCGGTGACGCCATCACCGTCAGCACCACCGACCAGCCCGCGCACTGGCGCGCCATGGACCTGGCGCCGGTGGGAGCCGGCGGGCACGAATTCACCGTCGTGGACCCCGCCGGCGACCGGCACCGGGTGGGCATCCGGCTCCCGGGCCGCTACAACGTGGCGAACTGCCTGGTCGCGCTGGCCATCCTGGATGCCGTCGGGGTCACCGCGGAGCAGGCGTCGCCGGGCCTGCGCGAGACCCGCGTCCCCGGGCGGATGGAAGACGTCGACCGCGGTCAGGACTTTCTGGCGCTGGTCGATTACGCGCACAAACCGGGCGCGCTGCGGGCGGTGCTGACCGCCTTGGCGCAGCCGGGACGCCGGCTGGCGGTGGTGTTCGGCGCCGGCGGCGAACGCGACCCGGGCAAGCGCGCCCCGATGGGGGCCGTCGCCGCCGAACTGGCCGACCTCGTCGTCGTCACCGACGACAACCCGCGCGGCGAGGATCCGGCCGCCATCCGGCGCGAGATCCTCACCGGGGCGCGCGAGGTCGGCGGTGCCGCGCAGGTGGTCGAGATCGCCGATCGCGCGGCGGCGATCCGGCACGCCGTCGCCTGGGCCGGACCGGGTGACGTGGTGCTGATCGCCGGCAAAGGCCACGAGACCGGCCAGCGCAGCGCGCAGGAAGTGCGGCCGTTTGACGACCGGGTCGAGCTGGCCAAGGCGCTGGAGGAACGCGCGTGATCGACCTGACGGTCGCCGAGATCGCCGACATCGTGGGTGGGGAATTGGCCGACATCTCCGCCGCAGAGGCCGCGCAGCGCCACGTCACCGGCACGGTCGAATTCGACTCGCGCGCCGTCGGCCCGGGCGGCCTGTTCCTGGCGCTGCCCGGTGCCCGCTCCGATGGGCATGACCACGCCGCGGCGGCGGTCGCGGCCGGTGCCGTTGCGGTGCTGGCGGCCCGACCGGTCGGGGTTCCGGCGATCGTGGTCCGGCCGCGAACGGCCCAGGACGGGCGGGCCGGAGTGCTCGAACACGACACCGACGGATCGGGGGCGGCGGTGCTGGCCGCGCTGGCCAAACTGGCCAAGGCGGTCGCCGCTGACCTGGTGGCCGGCGGGCTGACCATCATCGGCATCACCGGATCCTCCGGCAAGACCTCGACCAAAGACCTGGTCGCCGCCGTGCTCCAACCGCTGGGCCAGGTGGTGGCCCCACCAGGATCGTTCAACAACGAGCTGGGCCATCCCTGGACGGTGCTGCGGGCCACCCGCGACACCGACTACCTCATCCTGGAGATGTCGGCACGTCACCCCGGCAACATCGCCGCGCTGGCCGACATCGCGCAGCCGGCCATCGGAGTGGTGCTCAACGTCGGCACCGCGCACCTGGGCGAGTTCGGTTCCCGCGAGGCCATCGCCAAGACGAAATCCGAACTGCCGCAATCGGTTCCGCCCTCGGGCGTGGTCATTCTCAACGCCGACGACCCGGCGGTGGCCGCGATGGCCGAGGTGACGCGGGCGCGGGTGCTCAGAGTCAGCCGGGGCGAGGCGACCGGCAGCGGTCCCAGCGACGTCTGGGCCGGGCCGGTCAGCCTGGACGCACTGGCCCGCCCCCGCTTCACGCTGCACACCACCAACGCCGCAGCCGACATCCAGCTCGGCGTCTACGGCGATCACCAAGTCACCAATGCCATGTGCGCGGCCGCGGTCGCCTTGGAATGCGGAGCCACCATGCAACAGGTGGCCGACGCGTTGGCCACCGCCGGTCCGGTATCGCGGCACCGGATGCAGGTGACCACCCGCGCCGACGGGGTGACGGTGATCGACGACGCTTACAACGCCAACCCCGATTCCATGCGGGCCGGGCTGCAGGCGTTGGCCTGGATCGCCCACGACGGCCCCGAGCAGCGGCGCAGTTGGGCGGTGCTGGGGGAAATGGCCGAGCTGGGCGACGACGCGATAACCGAGCACGATCGCATCGGCCGGCTCGCGGTGCGCTTAGATGTGTCACGACTCGTTGTCGTGGGAACTGGGAGGTCGATGAGCGCCATGCACCACGGCGCGGTCATGGAAGGCTCGTGGGGAGCTGAGACCGTCACCGTGCCCGACGCCGACGCCGCCCTGACCCTGCTGCGCTCCGAGCTGCACCCAGGCGACGTCGTGCTGGTCAAGGCGTCCAACGCCGCCGGATTGGGCGCGCTGGCCGACGCGCTGGTCGCCGACGAGGGAGCCGCGCGGCCATGAGACAGATCCTGATCGCCGTCGCGATCGCGGTGACCGTGTCGATCCTGCTGACCCCGGCGCTGATCCGGCTGTTCACCAAGCAGGGATTCGGCCACGAGATCCGCGAGGACGGGCCGCCCACCCACCACGGCAAGCGCGGCACGCCGTCGATGGGTGGCGTGGCGATCTTGGCCGGGATCTGGGCGGGTTACCTGGGCACGCACCTGGCCGGACTGGCCTTCGACGGCGAAGGCATCTCCGCGTCCGGTCTGCTGGTGCTGGGCCTGGCCACCGCCTTGGGCGGGGTCGGGTTCATCGACGACCTGATTAAGATCCGCCGCTCGCGCAACCTGGGGCTGAACAAGACGGCCAAGACGGTCGGACAGATCACCGCGGCGGTGCTGTTCGCGGTGCTGGTATTGCAGTTCCGCAACTACGCCGGCCTGACCCCGGGCAGCCCGGACCTGTCCTACGTCCGGGAGATCGCCACGGTCACCCTGGCGCCGGGGCTGTTCGTGCTGTTCTGCGTGCTGGTCGTCAGCGCCTGGTCCAACGCGGTCAACTTCACCGACGGCCTGGACGGGCTGGCCGCGGGCTGCATGGCCATGGTCACCGCCGCCTACGTGCTGATCACCTTCTGGCAATACCGCAACGCGTGCGTCACCGCCCCGGGTCTGGGTTGCTACAACGTGCGGGACCCGCTGGATTTGGCGCTGATCGCCGCGGCCACCGCCGGCGCTTGCATCGGCTTTCTGTGGTGGAATGCCGCACCGGCGAAGATCTTCATGGGCGACACCGGGTCGCTGGCGCTGGGCGGCATCATCGCGGGATTGTCGGTCACCAGCCGCACCGAAGTCCTGGCCGTCGTGCTGGGCTCGCTGTTCGTCGCCGAGATCACCTCGGTGGTGCTGCAGATCCTGGCCTTCCGCACCACCGGGCGCCGCGTGTTCCGGATGGCGCCGTTTCACCATCACTTCGAGTTGAGTGGCTGGGCCGAAACGACCGTCATCATCCGCTTCTGGCTGCTCACCGCGATCAGCTGCGGGCTCGGGGTGGCCTTGTTCTACGGCGAGTGGCTCGCCACCCTCGGGGCCTGACGTGCTCGACCCGCTGGCGCCCGGTGCGCCCGTGCTGATCGCCGGCGGCCGGGTGACCGGCCGGGCGGTCCTGGCGGCGCTGACCCGCTTCGGTGCCGTCCCCACCGTCTGCGACGACGACCCGGCCATGCTCAGTCCCTACGCCGAGAGCGGGGTGACGACGCTGAGCCCGGCGCAGGCGGTGCAGCAGATCGCCGACTATGCGCTGGTGGTGACCAGTCCGGGCTTTCAGCCCACCACCCCGGTGCTGGCCGCCGCCGCTGAGGCCGGCGTGCCGATCTGGGGTGACGTCGAGCTGGCCTGGCGCCTGGACGTTGCCGGTTGCTACGGCCCGCCGCGGCGCTGGTTGGTGGTCACCGGCACCAACGGCAAGACCACGACGACCTCGATGCTGCATGCCATGTTGGTGGCCGGTGGGCGCAGCAGCGTGCTGTGCGGCAACATCGGCAGCCCGGTGCTCGACGTGCTGGACCAGCCCGCCGAACTGCTGGCGGTGGAGTTGTCCAGCTTCCAGCTGTTCTGGGCGCCGTCATTGCGGCCCGAGGGCGGGGTGGTGCTCAACATCGCCGAAGACCACCTGGATTGGCACGGCACGATGGCCGCCTACACCGCGGCCAAAGCGCGGGCGCTGACCGGCCGGGTCGCGGTGGCCGGACTGGACGACGACCGCGCGGCCGCGCTGCTGGGCACCGCGCCGGCGCCGGTGCGGGTGGGTTTCCGGCTCGGCGAACCTGCCGCCGGCGAGCTCGGCGTGCGCGCGGGCCAGCTGGTCGACCGCGCCTTCGCCGACGACCTGACGTTGCTGCCGGCCGCGTCCATACCGGTGCCGGGCCCGGTCGGAGTGCTCGACACCCTGGCCGCAGCAGCGCTGGCCCGCTGCGTCGGGGTGCCTGCCGAGGCGATCGCGGCCGCGGTCGGCTCCTTCCAAGTAGGCCGGCATCGCTCCGAAGTCGTCGCCGTCGTCGACGGCGTTACCTACGTTGACGACTCCAAAGCCACCAATCCGCACGCCGCCCTCGCCTCGGTGCTGGCGTATCCCCGGGTGGTCTGGGTGGCCGGTGGCCTGCTCAAGGGCGCATCCATCGACGCCGAAGTCGCCCGCATGGCGCCGCGGCTGGCCGGCGCGGTGCTGATCGGCCGGGATCGAGCCGAGTTTGCCGAGGCGTTATCACGACACGCGCGCCAAGTTCCCGTCGTCCACGTTGTTACAGGCGAGGATGATGAGATGAATGCGACAGCTGAGGCTCCTGTTAATTCTGTGACACAAGTCGACACCGCTCTCGGTGAGTCCATCGGCTCTCGCGTGATGACCGCGGCGGTGGCCGCGGCCCGGCAACTCGCCCACCCCGGTGACACGGTGCTGCTGGCGCCGGCCGGTGCCTCGTTCGACCAATTCACCGGATACGCCGACCGTGGCGAGGCCTTCGCCGCCGCGGTTCGGGCCGCGGTCTAGGGGCGTGGGTATGGGATGGACCCGGCTGACGCGCCGGGGCAAGCGAAACGACAGCACCGCACCGGCGGAGGACGTCGTCACCGACGAACCCCGGGCCGAGACCTCCGAACCGGACGCGCCCGACACCGGCGCGCCGACGGCGGCCAAGCCCGAGACCGGCTTTGCCGACTACGAACCGGGCGGTCCGCGCACCCGGTTCGGCGCCTGGCTGGGCCGGCCCATGACGTCGTTTCACCTGATCATCGCCGTCGCGGCGCTGCTGACCTCGCTCGGCTTGATCATGGTGCTGTCGGCGTCGGGGGTGCGTTCCTACGGCGCCGACGGGTCGCCGTGGGTGATCTTCGGCAAGCAGGTGCTGTGGACGGTGATCGGGCTCATCGGGTGCTACGCGTCGCTGCGGATGTCGATCCGGTTCATCCGGCGCATCGCGTTCAGCAGCTACGCGATCACCGTGGTGCTGCTGGTGCTGGTGCTCATCCCGGGCATCGGCAACCTGGCCAACGGCTCGCGGAAGTGGTTCGTCGTCGCCGGCTTTTCCATGCAGCCGTCGGAGTTGACCAAGATCGCGTTCGCCATCTGGGGGGCCCATCTGCTGGCCGCGCGCCGGCTGGAACGCGCGTCGCTGCGCGAGATGCTGATTCCGCTGGTTCCCGCCGCGCTGATCTCGCTGGCGTTGATCGTCGCTCAGCCTGACCTGGGGCAGACGGTGTCGCTGGGCATCATCTTGCTGGGCCTGTTGTGGTACGCCGGGTTGCCCTTGCGTGTCTTCGGCAGTTCGCTGGTGGCCGTCGTCATCGCCGGCGGGGTGCTGGCCATGTCCGCGGGCTACCGGTCGGATCGGGTGCGTTCCTGGCTCGACCCCGACAACGACCCGATGGACACCGGCTACCAGGCGCGGCAGGCCAAATTCGCGCTGGCCCACGGCGGCATCTTCGGGGACGGCCTGGGCCAGGGCGTGGCCAAGTGGAACTATCTGCCCAACGCGCACAACGACTTCATCTTCGCGATCATCGGCGAGGAGCTGGGCATGATCGGCGCGCTGGGCCTGCTGGGGCTGTTCGGCCTGTTCGCCTACACCGGGATGCGGATCGCCCGGCGGTCGGCCGACCCGTTCCTGCGGCTGCTGACCGCCACCACCACGCTGTGGGTGTTGGGTCAGGCGTTCATCAACATCGGCTACGTCATCGGGGTGCTGCCGGTGACCGGCTTGCAGCTGCCGCTCATCTCGGCGGGTGGAACATCAACGGCCACAACCCTGTTCATGATCGGCATCATGGCCAACGCGGCCCGGCACGAGCCGGAGGCGGTGGCCGCGCTGCGCGCCGGGCGCGACGACAAGGTCAACCGGCTGCTGCGCCTGCCGCTGCCCGAGCCGTATGTGCCCAGCCGGATCGAGACGTTCCGCGACCGCAAGCGCCCGCCGTCGCAAGGAAGCAAACGACCGGCCCCGCGCAAGCCCGCCAAGCAACCGGCCCGCAAGCCCGCGCCCAGATCCGGGGGCAGCGTCCGCTCGCGGGACAGGCATCATGGATCTGGCCAGCGGTACGCCGGCCAGCGCCGTACACAGCGCGTCCGCGCACTGGAAGGTCAGCGTTACGGGTGAGCGACTCGGTTAGGAAACCGGCCGGCGGGTCGGGGGCACACCCCCTGCCCGCCGGTGCTGCGTTCTCGGTGGTACTGGCCGGCGGCGGCACCGCCGGGCACGTGGAACCGGCGATGGCGGTCGCCGACGCCCTGCGCGCCCTCGACCCGCAGGTCCGGATCACCGCGCTGGGAACCCCGCGCGGACTGGAGACGCGGCTGGTGCCCGAGCGGGGATACCACCTGGAACTGATCACCCCCGTGCCGCTGCCCCGCAAACTCAGCGGCGACCTGGCCAGACTGCCGCCGCGGGTATGGCGCGCCGTCCGCGAAACCCGCACGGTGCTCGACGACGTCGCCGCCGACGTCGTCATCGGTTTCGGCGGATATGTCGCCCTGCCCGCGTACCTGGCCTCCCGCGCGACGCCCACCCTGCCCAGGCGGCGACGCCGAATCCCGGTGGTCATCCACGAAGCCAACGCCCGCGCCGGGCTGGCCAACCGGGTCGGCGCCCGCAGCGCCGACCGGATCCTGTCCGCGGTCCCGGGGTCGGGGCTGCGGGGCGCCGAGGTGGTCGGAATACCGGTCCGCGACGCCATCACCACGCTCGATCGCGCGGCCCTGCGCGCGCAAGCCCGCGCCTACTTCGGCTTCCCCCCGGACGCGCGGGTGCTGCTGGTGTTCGGCGGCTCGCAGGGCGCGGTCTCGCTCAACCGGGCGGTGTCCGGCGCGGCCGCCGCGCTGGCCGCCGCCGGTGTGTCGGTGCTGCACGCCCACGGGCCCAAGAACGTGTTGGAACTACGCACACCCGAGCCCGGGGACCCGCCCTATGTGGCGGTGCCTTACCTGGACCGGATGGACCTGGCCTACGCCGCGGCCGACCTGGCGATCTGCCGGTCAGGCGCGATGACGGTCGCCGAGGTGTCGGCGGTCGGGCTGCCGGCCATCTACGTCCCGCTGCCCATCGGCAACGGCGAACAGCGGCTCAACGCCTTGCCCGTAGTCAACGCGGGCGGGGGCCTGATCGTCCCCGATGCGGAGTTGACGCCGCAGTTGGTGGCTCGGGAAGCCGCCGCCCTGCTCACCGACCCCCCGCGGCTGGCGGCGATGACCACGGCCGCCGCCCAGGTCGGTCACCCGAACGCGGCCCGCCAGGTGGCTCAGGCGGCGCTGGACATCGCCCACGCGGCCCGGGCCGGGAGACTGCCGTGAGCGCCGAGCAGCTTCCCCCGGAGCTGCAGCGGGTGCACATGGTCGGCATCGGCGGTGCCGGCATGTCCGGTATCGCCCGCATCCTGCTGGACCGCGGTGCGCTGGTCTCGGGTTCAGACGCCAAGGAGTCGCGCGGGGTGCACGCGCTGCGCGCCCGCGGCGCACAGATCCGGATCGGGCACGACGCGGCGTCCTTGGATCTGTTGCCCGGTGGTCCCACCGCGGTCATCACCACCCACGCCGCGATCCCCAAGACCAACCCCGAACTCGTCGAAGCCCGCCGCCGCGGCGTCCCGGTGATCCTGCGCCCGGTGGTGCTCGCCAAACTGATGGCCGGGCGCACCACTTTGATGGTCACCGGTACCCACGGCAAGACCTCGACGACGTCGATGCTGATTGTGGCGCTGCAGCACTGCGGGCGTGACCCGTCCTTCGCGGTGGGCGGCGAGTTGGGGGAGGCGGGCACCAACGCCCATCACGGCAGCGGGGACAGCTTCGTCGCCGAAGCCGACGAAAGCGACGGCTCACTGCTGGAATACACGCCCAACGTTGCCGTGGTCACCAACATCGAAGCCGATCACCTGGACTTCTACGGCAGCACCGAGGCCTACGTCGGCGTGTTCGACGCCTTCGTGGAGCGGTTGGCGCCGGGTGGTGCCCTGGTGGCGTGCATCGACGACCCGGGGGCGGCCGCGCTCGCCGAGCGCACCGCCGAACTGGGCATCCGGGTGTTGCGGTACGGATCTGCGCCGGACCAACCGGGTGAACCGCTGGCCGGCGCGCTGGTGAATTGGGAACAGCGCGGCACCGAGGCCGTCGCCCACATCCAGTTGCGCGACGAGGCCCGGCCGCGGGTGATGCGGCTGTCGGTGCCCGGGCGCCACATGGCCCTCAACGCCCTGGGTGCGCTGCTGGCCGCGCTCGAAATCGGCGCCGGCGTCGACGAAGTGCTCGACGGTTTGGCCGGCTTCGAGGGAGTGCGCCGGCGATTCGAATTGGTCGGCACCGCGCGAGTCGGCCGGGGCTCGGTGCGCGTCTTCGACGACTACGCACACCACCCGACCGAGATCAGCGCGACGCTGGCCGCCGCGCGCACCGTACTCGACCAGGGCGGCGGTCGCTCACTGGTGGTCTTCCAGCCCCATTTGTATTCGCGGACAAAGGCTTTCGCCGCGGAGTTCGGTCGCGCGCTGAACGCCGCCGACGAGGTGTTCGTGCTCGACGTCTACGGCGCCCGGGAACAACCGCTGGCCGGTATCAGCGGTGCCAGCGTCGCCGAGCACGTCAGCGTTCCGGTGCGCTATCTGCCGGATCTCTCCGCGGTGCCCGCGCAGGTGGCCGCCGCGGCGGGCCCGGGCGACGTCATCATCACCATGGGCGCCGGTGACGTGACTCTGCTCGGACCCGAGATCATCACCGCGCTACGGGTGCGGGGCAACCGCAGCACGCCCGGGGGCGCGTCGTGACGTCGGCAGGGGCCGAACCCCACGACGGGCCGCCGACCGACCTGGTCGGCGACGACACCGCGGCCACCGAACCGATCATCGCGACGCCCCGGGCAGACCCCCAAGAGTCTGAAGAGGAAAAGGACGACTTCGAGGGCCCGCGCCGGCGCGCCCGTCGGGAACGCGCGGAGCGGCGCGCCGCCCAGGCTCGCGCCACCGCCATTGAGCACGCCCGCCGCGAAGCCAAACGAAAGGTCCAGGGGCAGGTCCTCGCCGAGCCCAAACCTGTGCGCCGCGGCGTGGTGCGCGGCCTGAGGATGCTGCTCGGCTCGATCCTGTTGGCCGTCCTGGGCATCGCCCTGGCGCTCATCCTGTATTTCACCCCGGCAATGTCGGCCCGCAATATCGTCGTCACCGGAATCGGCACGGTGAGCCGCGAGGAGGTCCTCGACGCCGCCCGGGTGCGCCCGGGCACGCCCCTGCTGCAGATCAACACCGACCAGGTGGCCGACCGGGTCGCGGCCATCCGGCGGGTGGCCAGCGCGCGGGTGCAGCGCCAATATCCTTCGGCGCTGCGGATCACCATCGTCGAGCGAGTCCCGGTGGTGGTCAAGGACTTTCCCGACGGCCCGCACCTGTTCGACCACGACGGCGTGGACTTCGCCACCGATCCGCCGCCACCGGCGCTGCCCTACATCGACGTCGACAACCCCGGCCCCACCGACCCGCCCACCCTGGCCGCGCTGCAGGTGCTGGCCGCGTTGCCGCCCGAGGTGTCCGGACAGGTGGGCCGCATCGCCGCCCCGTCGGTGTCCTCGATCACCCTCACCCTCTCCGACGGGCGACTGGTGATCTGGGGGACCACCGACCGGGCCAAAGAGAAAGCCGAGAAGCTGGCGGCCCTGCTCACGCAGCCCGGACGCACCTACGACGTGTCGAGCCCCGACCTGCCGACGGTCAAGTAGCGCAGCAGGCTCGCCGAATGTGCGGCCAGCCGCGCATTCGGCGCCCAACGTGAAGCCAGCCGCACACTCGCCGCCGAATTGGCGCACAAGAAAAAATGCGCAACGCGCGTCGGCGCGCCTGCGCGGTTAGCCACCGTCGTACCCATACGGTTCTGGTTACGCGGAACTACTTGACATAACTCTAACTCTATGGTTGAGGTTGAGACTTTTGCAAGGGGACACACCGCAGCCGGAACCAAGTCCCTTCAGGGAGGAAGACGAATGATGACCCCCCCACACAACTACCTCGCCGTCATCAAGGTCGTGGGCATCGGTGGCGGCGGCGTCAACGCCGTGAACCGGATGATCGAACAGGGCCTCAAGGGCGTGGAGTTCATCGCCATCAACACCGACGCGCAGGCGTTGTTGATGAGCGACGCCGACGTCAAGCTCGACGTGGGCCGTGACTCCACCCGTGGCCTGGGCGCCGGCGCCGACCCCGAGGTGGGCCGCAAGGCCGCCGAGGACGCCAAGGACGAGATCGAAGAGCTGCTGCGCGGCGCCGACATGGTGTTCGTCACCGCCGGTGAAGGCGGCGGCACCGGCACCGGCGGGGCGCCCGTCGTCGCCAGCATCGCCCGCAAACTGGGCGCGCTGACCGTCGGCGTCGTCACCCGCCCGTTCTCCTTCGAGGGCAAGCGGCGCAGCAACCAGGCCGAGAACGGCATCGCCGCGCTGCGCGAAAGCTGCGACACCCTGATCGTCATCCCCAACGACCGGCTGCTGCAGATGGGCGACGCCGCGGTGTCGCTTATGGACGCCTTCCGCAGCGCCGACGAGGTGCTGCTCAACGGTGTGCAGGGCATCACCGACCTGATCACCACACCGGGGCTGATCAACGTCGACTTCGCCGACGTCAAGGGCATCATGTCCGGCGCAGGCACCGCCCTGATGGGCATCGGCTCGGCCCGCGGCGAAGGCCGCTCGCTCAAGGCCGCCGAAATCGCCATCAACTCGCCGCTGCTCGAGGCCTCGATGGAAGGCGCCCAGGGCGTGCTGATGTCCATCGCCGGCGGCAGTGACCTGGGGCTGTTCGAGATCAACGAGGCCGCCTCGCTGGTGCAGGACGCCGCCCACCAAGACGCCAACATCATCTTCGGCACGGTGATCGACGACTCGCTTGGCGACGAGGTGCGGGTCACCGTCATCGCGGCCGGCTTCGACGTGGCCGGACCGGGCCGCAAACCGGTGGTGGGGGAGACCGGTGGGGCGCACCGCATCGAGTCGGCCAAGGCCGGCAAGCTCACCTCGACCCTGTTCGAGCCGGTCGACGCCGTGAGCGTGCCCGTGCACACCAACGGCGCGACGTTGAGCATCGGTGGCGACGACGACGACGTCGACGTGCCGCCCTTCATGCGCCGCTGAGGGGCTCGCTTTGCTTGCCAGCGCGCGACGAACCGGCCGCGGCCGAATCGCGCTGGCGCCTGGCCGGCACCAGAATCCGGATACTGGGCACGTGGACGTTCGCATCCGTCGAGTGACGACGACCCGGGCCGGCGGGGTCTCCGCGGCGCCGTTCGACACCTTCAACCTCGGTGACCATGTGGGCGACGACCCGGCCGCGGTCCAGGCCAACCGCGACCGGCTGGCCAAGGTGATCGGGCTGCCGGCCCGGCGGCTGGTGTGGATGAACCAGGTGCATGGTGACCACATCGAGGTGGTCGACGGTCCGCGACCCGCTGCGGTCGACGACACCGACGGGCTGGTGACCAATATCGCGCGCCTGGCGCTGGTCGTCGTCACCGCCGACTGCGTGCCGGTGCTGCTGGCCGATGCGCGCGCCGGCGTGGTGGCGGCGGTGCACGCCGGTCGGGTCGGCGCCCAACACGGCGTGGTGGTTCGTGCGGTGGAAGCCATGCAGGGCCTGGGCGCGCAGCCCGCCGACATCTCGGCGCTGTTGGGGCCGGCGGCCAGCGGCCGCCACTACGAGGTGCCCGCCGCGATGGCCGATGACGTGGAAGCGACGCTGCCCGGCAGTCGCACGACGACCGTCGCGGGCACCCCGGGGTTGGACCTGCGCGCCGGAATCGCCGCGCAGCTACAGGCTTTGGGCGTGACGTCCATCGATGTCGACCCGCGCTGCACCATCGCCGAACCCACCCTGTTCAGCCACCGACGCGAAGCGCCGACCGGTCGGTTGGCGTCCCTGGTGTGGATGGAATGAGCGTGATGGCGGCTGATCGGGCAACGCAATCGGAGCGCCAATCGGAATTGACGCACGCGTTGGCCGGGGTGCGGTCGCGGCTGGCCGCCGCGGCCGAGGCGGCCGGACGCAATGTCTCAGACATCGAACTGCTGCCCGTCACCAAGTTCTTCCCGGCCACCGATGTGGCGATCCTGTCCCGGCTGGGTTGTCGGTGCGTCGGTGAATCCCGCGAGCAGGAGGCATCGGCCAAGGTCACCGAGGTGGCGCGGCTGCTGGCGGCGGCGGGACAGTCCCGTGAGATGCACTGGCACATGGTCGGGCAGATCCAGCGCAACAAGGTGCGGTCGCTGGCCCGCTGGGCGCACACCGTTCACTCGGTCGACAGCGCCAAGCTGGTGACCGCGTTGGATCGCGCCGTCGGCGCCGCGCTGGCCGAGCAGCGCCGGGCCGACCGGCTGCGGGTCTATGTGCAGGTCAGTCTCGACGGTGACGTCTCCCGCGGCGGCGTCGACATCACGACGCCCGGCGCGGTGGAGGAGATCTGCACGTCCGTCCAAGAGGCGGCCAGTCTGAAACTGGTCGGGTTGATGGGCATCCCGCCGCTGCACTGGGACCCGGACCGGGCCTTTGAGCTGCTCAAACGCGAGCACACCCGGGTGCTGAAGATGTTCGGGGACGCGGTGAAACTGTCCGCCGGGATGTCCAATGACCTGGAAGCGGCCGTCAAACATGGTTCGACGTGTGTGCGTGTCGGTACCGCGCTATTGGGCCCACGGCGGTTACGGTCACCGTGATCGTCACATTAGTAACATCTTCATCACGGACACCACAGAACGCAGGGGCTAGAAGGGGTCAGCAATGAGCACACTGCACAAGGTCAAGGCCTACTTCGGGATGGCGCCGATGGAGGATTACGAGGACGAGTATTACGACGACCGCACGCCGTCGCGCGGTTATCCCCGCGCCCGCTTCGACGACGAATACGGCCGTTATGAAGGGCGCGATTACGACGACCCGCGCCGCGATCCCCGCGCCGATCTGCGCGGCGACTTGCGCGGCGATTTGCGGGGCGAGCCGGCCGACTACCCGCCGCCGAGCAGCTACCGCGGCGGCTACGACGAACCCCGGTTCGCGCCGCGGGAGTTCGACCGCGGCGACCTGCCGCGCGGGCAGCGCCTGGGGTCGTGGTTGCGCAACTCCACCCGCGGCGCTCTGGCGATGGACCCCCGCCGGATGGCCATGATGTTCGAGGAAGGTCACCCCCTGTCGAAGATCACCACGCTGCGCCCCAAGGACTACAGCGAGGCCCGCACCATCGGGGAGCGGTTCCGCGACGGCACGCCGGTCATCATGGATCTGGTGTCGATGGACAACGCCGACGCCAAACGCCTGGTCGACTTCGCCGCGGGTCTGGCTTTCGCGCTGCGCGGCTCCTTCGACAAGGTCGCTACCAAGGTGTTCTTGCTCTCACCCGCGGACGTCGACGTGTCCCCGGAGGAGCGGCGCCGCATCGCCGAAACCGGTTTCTACGCTTACCAATAACGCGATCTGAAGCTCTTTCAGCCCGGTGGACCGCTCGGTCCGCCGGGCTGAGCAGCTTGTTCGCCGTTATGCGCCAGATGTGAGCCGGGCGGGTGAGTCGGTAGGCTTGCTCATGCCGTTCTCACCGGCGGCGTGTTGACATCCTCATCGTTAAGGTCGGGCTCTCGTTGGTGCTGTTTTTTCAGATCCTTGGGTTTGCGCTGTTCATCTTCTGGCTGCTGCTGATCGCTCGCGTCGTCGTCGAGTTCATCCGCTCGTTCAGCCGGGACTGGCGCCCCACCGGTCTCACCGTGGTGATCCTGGAGATCATCATGTCGATCACCGATCCGCCGGTGAAACTGCTGCGGCGGCTGATCCCTCAGTTGACCATCGGCGCGGTGCGCTTCGACCTGTCCATCATGGTGCTGTTGCTGGTGGCGTTCATCGGCATGCAACTGGCTTTCGGGGCGGCGGCGTAAACCGCTTCGCGGTAACTCATCGATAAAGATATGGGACAGAACAGCCACGATTTGGCGACAAGATTGTCGCCGCAGATTTCGAAATCTAAGGACTGTGTTTTATTGACCTTAGAGATTGAAATTGCTTCTTATTTATTACTCCAATCGGCGACCGCCGAGTCTGGTGTGACAGGATGGACGGCAGTTGCGCGACGGCTACCAGTCCGTTCTACACTTTCCAGATCGTTTGACCGTCCAGGAACTCGAGGGGACAAACAATGCCGCTTACACCTGCCGACGTCCACAATGTGGCGTTCAGTAAGCCGCCTATCGGCAAGCGCGGGTACAACGAAGATGAAGTTGACGCCTTCCTTGACCTGGTGGAAAACGAGCTGACCCGCCTCATTGAAGAGAATTCCGATCTTCGCCAGCGCATTGCTGAGCTGGACCAGGAACTGGCCGCCGGCGGCGGGGGCGCCGGGGCCGCGGCTGCCCAGCCGACCCAGGCCATTCCGACCTACGAGCCCGAGCCCGAACCGGTCAAACAGGCACCCCCGCCCGCTCCCGCACCTGCGCAGACGGGCACGAACGAAGAGCAGGCCATGAAGGCGGCCCGCGTGTTGAGCCTGGCTCAAGACACCGCCGACCGCCTGACCAGCACCGCGAAGGCCGAGTCGGACAAGATGCTCGCCGACGCCCGCGCCAACGCCGACCAGATCCTCAGCGAGGCCCGGCACACCGCCGAAACCACGGTCGCCGAGGCCCGGCAGCGTGCCGACGCCATGCTGGCCGACGCGCAGAGCCGCTCCGAAACCCAACTGCGCCAGGCGCAGGAGAAGGCCGACGCCCTGCAGGCCGACGCCGAACGCAAGCACTCCGAGATCATGGGCACCATCAACCAGCAGCGCACCGTGCTGGAAGGCCGTCTCGAGCAATTGCGCACCTTCGAACGCGAATACCGCACCCGCCTCAAGACCTACCTGGAGTCCCAGCTCGAGGAGCTGGGCCAGCGTGGCTCTGCCGCGCCGGTCGACTCCAGCGCCGACGCCGGCGGGTTCGACCAATTCAATCGGGGCAACAACTAGCCGACACGGCCCTGGTAGGTTTGGCAGTCGCTGTTCGCCGGCCGAAGGATGACCAATGCTGATCATTGCGCTCGTGTTAGCCCTGATCGGGCTCGTTGCGCTGGTTTTTGCGGTGGTCACCAGCAATGAGCTGGTGGCTTGGGTGTGCATCGGCGCCAGCGTGTTGGGCGTGGTGCTGCTGATCATCGACGCGGTGCGGGAGCGCCAGCGCCGCGATGCGGGCACCGAGGCCACCGACGACGACGACAAGGACGAGGCCGAAGCGGAGACGGTCGACTACCCCGAGGAAGCCGCCGACGAGCCGGCCGAGAAGTCGGCCGAGCGCGACGAGACCGCCAAGTAGCTGGCTTCTAGCCGCCCGACACAGCCGTCGACACCGCCGAGCGTGCGCCGACGGCTTCGACTGAGCGGCTACGGCGCAGAAATTGCTGCCGCGCCGCCGTGAGCGCACCCGCGAATCCCTGAGCGCACGCTCGAGCGCCGGGGGTCAGTTGGGCGGGGTGGCCAGCAACTCGCGCACCTCGTCGTCGCTGACTTGATGAAAGTCGGTGTACACCTGTCCCACCGCCTCGAATGCGGCCGGCATCGTCGCGCACACCACGTCGTCGGCTTCTCTGGACAGCTCTCGGCAGGCCGAGACCGGTCCGACCGGAACGGCGACGACCACCTTGCGCGGGTGGGCGGCGCGGACGGCGCGGACCGCCGCGAGCATGCTGGCGCCGGTGGCGATGCCGTCGTCGACCAGGATCGCGATCCTGCCGCTCGGGTCGGCCGTCGGGCGTCCGCCCCGGTACGCCTGCTCCCGGCGCCGCAGTTCGGTGGTCTCACTGTCGATCACCGTGCGCACCTGCTCGTCGGTGATGTGCAGGTTGGACACCACGTCGTCGTTCATCACGACTCGTCCGCCGCTGGCCAGCGCGCCCATCGCCAGTTCCGGCCAGCGCGGCACCCCGAGTTTGCGGACCAGGAACACATCGAGGTCGGCGCGCAGCGCCGCGGCGACTTCCCAGCCGACCGGCAGGCCGCCCCTCGCCAGGCCGAGCACCAGCACGTCGTCCTCGTCGCGGTAGGGGGTCAGCGCTTCGGCCAGCACACGCCCGGCTTCCCGGCGGTCGCGGAATATGCGGGTCGGTGTCCGCCGCAGAAAGCCACTCGGTGGAGTCATTGCCGGTTCGGGGCCTCGCTGATAATCGCGACTGCTGACAAACTCCAGCCTACGACCGGCAGCAACCCCAGTTCGGTGTCCGAGGGGGGACTTGAACCCCCACGCCCATTAGTAGGGCACTAGCACCTCAAGCTAGCGCGTCTGCCATTCCGCCACTCGGACCCGACCAACATGAGTTGGCAGCTAAGGCTATCGGATCGGTTGGCAGCGGCCCAATTCGGCTGGCGAGGCCAGCGGGCAGGCTGATCCCAGCCGGGAATGGTAGGAAAGGTGACTGTGACCCTACAGAGCGGGGCCAGCGGCGCGGCCGGGGCTTCTTTCCAGCCGAGTGATGACGTGGCCGAGGTCGTCAGCAGATTGATCCGGTTCGACACCAGCAACACCGGTGAAGCACAGACCACCAAGGGCGAAGCGGAGTGCGCGCAGTGGATCGCCGGGCAGCTCGCCGAGGTCGGCTATGAGACCGAATACGTCGAGTCCGGCGCGCCGGGCCGCGGCAACCTGTTCGCCCGGCTGCCGGGCGCCGATCCCTCCCGCGGCGCCCTGCTGATCCACGGGCACCTGGACGTGGTGCCGGCCGAACCGGCCGAGTGGAGCGTGCATCCGTTCTCCGGGGCGATCGAAGACGGCTACGTGTGGGGCCGCGGCGCGGTCGACATGAAGGACATGGTGGGCATGATGATCGTCATCGCCCGGCATTTCCGTCAGGCCGGCATCGTCCCGCCCCGCGACCTGGTGTTCGCGTTCATCGCCGACGAGGAACACGGCGGCAAATACGGGGCGCACTGGCTGGTCGACAACCGGCCAGATCTCTTCCACGGCATCACCGAAGCGATCGGCGAAGTCGGCGGCTTCTCCCTGACGGTGCCCCGCCCGGACGGGGGTGAGCGGCGGCTGTACCTGGTCGAGACGGCCGAGAAAGGCATCCTGTGGATGCGTCTGACCGCCCGCGGCCAGGCCGGGCACGGCTCCATGGTGCACGACAACAACGCCGTCACAGCGGTCGCCGAGGCGGTCGCGCGGCTGGGCCGCCACCAGTTCCCCCTGGTACTCACCGACACCGTCACCCAGTTCCTGGCCGCGGTCAGCGAGGAGACCGGCTACACCTTCGACACCGAGTCCCCCGACCTGGCCGGGGCGATCGAGAAGCTCGGCCCGATGGCCCGGATGCTCAAAGCCGTCCTGCATGACACGGCGAACCCGACGATGCTCAAAGCCGGCTACAAGGCCAACGTCATCCCGGCAACGGCCGAAGCGGTGATCGACTGCCGCGTGCTGCCGGGTCGTCAGGCCGCTTTTGAGGCCGAGGTCGACGAGCTGATCGGACCGGACGTGAACCGCGAGTGGATCAGGGAGCTGGCGTCGTATGAAACGGGTTTCGACGGTGAACTGGTCGACGCGATGAACGCCGCGGTGCTGTCGGTCGACCCCGACGGCCGCACGGTGCCCTACATGCTGTCCGGCGGCACGGATGCAAAAGCGTTCGCGCGGTTGGGGATTCGCTGCTTTGGCTTCAGCCCGCTGCGGCTGCCGCCGGAGCTGGATTTCGCCTCGCTGTTCCACGGGGTCGACGAGCGGGTACCTATTGATGCGTTGAAATTTGGCACCGAAGTACTCGCACATTTCCTGACACACTGCTGAGAGGACTGAGTATGACCGCGCCCGATCCCTACGACGCGCTGCCCAAGCTGCCCGGATTCCGCCTGACTTCCGACTCGATCACCGACGGCCAGCCGCTGCCGACCGCTCAGGTCAGCGGCATCATGGGCGCCGGCGGCCAAGACGCCAGCCCGCAGTTGACGTGGTCGGGCTTCCCCGAGGAGACGCGCAGTTTCGCGGTCAGCGTCTACGACCCCGACGCGCCGACACTGTCCGGTTTCTGGCACTGGGCGGTGGCCAATCTGCCCGCCGACGTCACCGAGTTGCCCGAAGGCGCCGGTGACGGCAGCGACCTGCCCGGTGGCGCGCTGACCCTTCGCAACGACGCCGGCCTGCGCCGCTACGTCGGCGCCGCACCGCCGCCCGGTCACGGGGTGCACCGCTACTACGTCACGGTGACCGCGGTGGACGTCGACAAGCTCGACCTCGACGAGTCCGCCACCCCGGCCTACCTGGGCTTCAACCTGTTCCAGCACGCTCTGGCCCGCGCCGTGATCGTCGGCACCTACGAACAGCAGTCGTCGGCCTAGCGGGAACCCACCAGCCGTCCGGCGGCCGAGCGCACTCCCCGTGCCGCTGCCACCACCCGCGGGAAGTGCGGCCGGTCCGGGTCGTCTCCGCGGGCGGGACGGCCGGCGTCGAGCCGTTCGCGCTGCGGAATCACGACGTACTTGGGGTCGCGGGTGGACTCGACACCGGCATAGAACACCCCGAAGCGCTGCAGCGCGCTGCCGGTGAGCAGCGCCAGCCCGCACAGCGCCGCGGCGCGCCGGTTGCGCCCGGCGGCCACCGTGCCCAGCGCCCCGCCGACGGTCAGATACTCCGCCCAGGCGCGCAGCCGGTGGGCCTTGCCGGTCGTATAGGCCTCGGCGGTCAGGCCCAGCCGTTGTTCGAGCAGCCGGGAAGCGGCGACTTCCAGCGCGGCGCCGGTGACGGCGAACTGCCGGGCTGGGCCGGCCTGCTCGACGGGCGTCAGCAGCATGCCCAGACCGCCGCCGCTGGCCGCGGCGGAACCGGTGAACACGAACGGCAGATACGGGTGCGCCTCGTGCCACGCCGGCACCGCGGTCTGCGAGAGCAGCACGGCGGTGTAGGACGCCACGCCGGGGGCGATGGCGGCGGCGGACAACCCCGCCGGGCGGGCCAGCCAGGCCAGCAGCGCACCCAGCCACGAGCGTGCCAACCGCCGCGGCATCAGCTCGGCCACCCCGGCCAGCCCGGCCCCGGGACCGTAGGCGACCAAGATCCACGTGCCCACGCTCATCGGCGAACTCGGCTTGGCCACCCGCAGCATGTGGTGGAACCGCAACGGCCGGCCCAGGTCGGACACCAGGAAGTACATGCTGGCCAGGATGCTCACCAGCGCCCCGACTCGGCCGGTGCGGCGCAGCGCCGGGCGGTCGGTGACATCGGCGCCCGCGGCCAGCAGCGCCGAACCGGCCGACAACCCGCCGGCGAAGAGGTAGGCCGCAATCTTCCACTCCCACACCGGGGTCTTGAGCACCGCGCGGCCGTAGTAGGACCGGAACTCCGCTCGCGGCACCGCGAGTTGCTCCCGCGAGCCCCGGCTCATCGTCGGCCCCGGCCCAAAAACGACGACACCGCCGCCGCGACGAACGCCGAAGCGGCGATGCCGGCGAACCGCCACATGGCCGGCGCGTCGCGGGTCGGCACCACCGGATCCGGCGGCAAGCCGTACACCTCGGGCTCGTCCAACAGCAGAAAGAAGGCGCCGTCGCCGCCCACGCCGTCGTTGGGGTCGTTGCCGTACAGACGCGCTTCGGGAACGCCGCGCTCGTGCAATTCCTCGACGCGCCGCGCGGCGCGCTCGCGCAGTTCGTCCAGGACGCCGAACTGAATCGACTTGGTGGGGCAGGCTTTCGCGCACGCCGGCTCCAGGTTGTCGTGCAGCCGGTCATAGCACAGCGTGCATTTCCAGGCCCGGCCGTCACCCTCGCGCCGGTCGATCACCCCGTACGGGCAGCCGGACACGCAGTACCCGCAGCCATTGCAGATGTCTTGCTGCACAACGACGGTGCCGAACTCGGTGCGGAACAACGCACCGGTCGGGCACACGTCCAGGCAGCCGGCGTGGGTGCAGTGTTTGCACACATCCGAGCTCATCAACCAGCGAAACGAGGTGCGCGACTCCGCCCCGCTGCCGTCGCCGGGACGCTCGAATTTCGGCACGCCCAGGTCCACCGACACGTTGCCCAGCTCCGCGCCGCCCTCGGGCATGGCCTCGATCGCCGCCGCGGTGATCTGAGCCGATCGCTCGCTCGCCGGCGGCCCCGTCGGCAGATCGGTCAGGCCGGGGTCTTGATCGCCCAGCGGGCGGGCCTGCTCGATGAACGCCACGTGTCGCCAACTGTCCGCACCCAGGTTGCCGGTGTTGTCCATGGACATCCCCAGCAGGTTGAACCCGTCCTCGGGCACCATGTTCCATTCCTTGCAGGCCACCTCACACGCCTTGCAACCGATACACACCGAGGTGTCGGTGAAGAATCCCACCCGCGGCGGGTGGTCGGGGGAGTAGCCGGCGTTGGCCGCCGGGTCAGGTAGCGGGCCGTAGAAGCTGTTGTCGCTCATGGGGTTCCCTCCGGCTCGGTATGCGTGACCCGGTCCGGCGCGGTGGTGTCCAGGTGCGTCCCTGTCTGCACCGTGATCCCGGCTCGCCGTCGGTAATCGGCGACGTAGTCCAGCAGTTCGGGCCCCCGCGGCCGCCGGCCGGCCCGAACGTCACAGGTGGCGACCTTGCTTTCCTGGATGAACACGTTGGGGTCGGCGACCACGCCGAGCAGGTCGTTGACCACGTCACCGTCCACCAGCCCCGAGTGTCCCCAGTGGTAGGGCATCCAAACCTGGTGCACCACGCGGTCTTCGATGCGCAGCGGCTTCATCCGGTCGGTTACGAAGACGCGGGCGTCCACCGCGGTGCGGCTGGTGATCACGTGCGCCCACTGCATGTGCGTCAGCCCGCGCGCGGCGGCCAATTCCGGTGACACCTCGACGAACAACCCCGGCTGCAGTTCGGCGAGGTAGGGCAGTTGCCGGCTCATGCCGCCGGCGGTGTGGTGCTCGGTCAGCCGCGCCGCGGTGAACACGAACGGGAACACTTCGCCGTGCGCCTCCGGAGGTGCCGGGTTCGACGGATTGTCTTCGCGGCCGTACACGATCCGGGTCGGGTTGCCCTGCTGGGCGTAAAGCGCGTTGCGCGTGGGTGATTCGTGCGGCTCGTAGTGGGTGGGCAGGGGACCATCGGCCAGGCCGTTGGGCGCGAACAGCCACGCCTTGCCGTCGGCTTGCATGATGAACGGGTCGTCTCCGTGCAGCGCCGCGACGCCCACCGCGCCGTCAGGCGGGCGATAGTCCGGCGGCTTGTTCTTCTCGAAGTCGGGGATGTCGTAACCGGTCCACTCGCCCTGGTCGGGGTCCCACCAGATCAGCTTCTTGCGCTCGCTCCACGGCCGGCCTTGCGGGTCGGCCGAGGCGCGGTTGTAGAGCACGCGCCGGTTCATCGGCCACGTCCAGCCCCACTCGTTGTCATACGGGCCTTGCTGGTCGTGTGGTTTGCGGCGGGCGGCCTGGTTGACCTCGTCGGCGTACACACCGCTGTAGATCCAGCAGCCGCATGCGGTGCTGCCGTCGGCCTTCAGGTCGGTGTAGCCGTCTACCGCGCGTCCGGTCGTCAGGTCGATGCCGCTGATGCGCCGCAGCACGTCTTCGCCGGAGGGTTCGTCACCGTCGGTCTCGTAGTCCCAGAACAGCTCGAGCAGCGGCCGGTCACGCTCGTCGGTGGAGCCGGCCAGCTTCTCTCGCAGGATCCGGCCCAGGTGGTAGAAGAACCACAGCTCCGAACGGGCGTCGCCGGGCGGTTCGACCGCCTTCTCCCGCCACTGCAGCATCCGCTGCGTCTGGGTGAACGTGCCGGCCTTCTCCACGTGCGAGGCGGCGGGGAAGAAGAACACCTCGGTGCGGCAGGACTCCGGGGCGATCTCCCCGGTCTCGATCTCGGGCGCCTCTTTCCAGAACGTGGCGCTTTCGATCATCACCAGGTCGCGCACCACCAGCCAGTCCAGGTTGGCCATGCCCAACCGTTGCAGCCGCCCGTGCGCCGAGCCGACCGCCGGGTTCTGGCCCAGCAGGAAGTAGCCGAACACCTTGCCGTCGACCATGTCCATGACCGTGCGGTAGGTGCCGTGGTCTCCGCTGATGCGCGGCAGATAGTCGAAGCAGTAGTCGTTCTCGGCGGTGGCGTACTCGCCCCAGTACTCCTTGAGCAGGGAGATCAGGTAAGCGTCGGCGTTGTGCCAGAAGCCTTTCTGGCTGCCGCTGACGACGGCGTCGAGGTAGTCCGACATGGTGGCCTGGCCGGCGTGCGGCATGGGCAGGTAGCCGGGCAGCAGGTTGAACAGCGTGGGTATGTCCGTGGAGCCCTGAATGCTGGCATGCCCGCGCAACGCGAACACGCCGCCGCCGGGCCGCCCGATATTGCCCAGCAGCAGCTGAATGATCGAGCCCGCGCGGATGTATTGGGCGCCCATCGAATGCTGGGTCCAACCCACGCTGTACACCAGCGCGGCGGTGCGTTCCCGGCCGGAGTTCTGCGCCCAGGCCCGGGCCACCTGCAGGAAGGATTCCGCCGGCACCCCGCACACCCGCTCGACCATCTCCGGGGTGTAGCGGGCGTAGTGCCGCTTGAGGATCTGGTAGACGCAGCGCGGATGCTGCAGCGTGGGGTCCGACGGGATGTCACCGGCGCCGCCTTCCACCGCCGCGCCGCCGGAGCCCAGCTGATTGGGGGCGCCGCGTTCTTTGGCGCCCGACCCGCCGCGTCCGCCAGCCCCGGTGGACTCATAGTGCCAGCTGGCCGGGTCGTAGGACGCGGTCTCGTGGTCGTAACCGCTGAATAGCCCGTCGAGGTCCTCGGTGTCCTGGAAGGCCTCGTCGACCAGGAAGGAGGCGTTGGTGTACGCGGTGACGTACTCACGGAAGTCCAGCTCATTGGACAGGATGTAGTTGATCACCCCGCCCAGGAAGGCGATGTCGCTGCCGGCGCGCAGCGGCACGTGCCGGTCGGCGACGGCGCTGGTGCGGGTGAAGCGGGGATCGATGTGGACCACTTCGACGCCGCGCGCCTTCGCCTCCATGACCCATTGGAAGCCGACGGGATGGGCCTCGGCCATGTTCGAGCCCATGATGACGATGAAGTCGGTGTTGACCAGGTCTTGCTGATAGTCCGTCGCGCCGCCGCGACCGAAGGAGGCTCCCAGACCGGGAACCGTGGCGCTGTGTCAAATACGGGCTTGGTTTTCGATCTGCAGGGCGCCGAGCGCGGTGAACAGCTTCTTGATCAGGTAGTTCTCTTCGTTGTCCAGCGTTGCGCCGCCGAGGCTGGCCACGCCCATGGTGCGGCGCAGCGTGTTGCGGTCTTTGTCGAAGTCCTGCCAGCTTCTGCGCCGCGCGTCGATCACGCGGTCGGCCACCATGTCCATGGCGGTGTCCAGGTCGAGGTCCTGCCATTCGGTGGCATAGGGCGGCCGGTAGCGCACCTTGGTTTCCCGCTGCGGTCCGGTGACGAGTTGCTTGCTGGCCGACCCCTTGGGGCACAGCCGGCCGCGCGAGATGGGGCTGTCCGGGTTGCCCTCGATCTGCACGACCTTGTCGTCTTTGACGTACACCTTCTGCGCGCACCCGACCGCGCAGAACGGGCACACCGAGTGCGCGACGCTGTCCGCGGTGGCGGTGCGTGGTTCCAGCGCAGCCGAGTGGGCGGATTGGGCGGCTTGGCCGCGGCCCAGCGCGTCGCCACCGGTCAACTGCCGGTAGACCGGCCATGACCGGAGCAGCTTGGTGAAGTCCATTCTTGGAATCAAACCATCCGTGCGGCGTTGTCGCAGCGCCTCAGCTGTTGCGTCCGCTGAGCGCGTCGCGGAGCCGGTCGACCAGTCCGGCGCCCGGTCCCAGGATCCGGTTTGCCGGCGGGTGATCGGGCGCCAACGGGTGCGGGCGGGTGGGGGCAATCTTCTTGGCGCGGTGGAACTGCTCACTGAGCTCGCGCAACTGCTCGGGTCGGCAAGCGTCGCGGAGGTTGGGAAGCAGGTCGCTTTCCTCTTCCTCGATGTGGTGGCGGATGTCGCCGATGAGCTGGCGAACCAACTCGTCGTAGCGCGGGTCATCGGCGCCGGCCTGCTCGATGGCCTTCATCACTTCTTCGGCCTTGGAGTGCTCCTTGAGCTCGTGACCGACGATCTCGTCGCCGTCGGGCAATAGTTCGCGGGCGGCCGGATAGACGTATTGCTCTTCGGCGACCGCATGCCGCACGATCCCGGCGATGACGTGCTCGACCAGTTCCGGTTGGGTGCGGGGGTCTCCACCGGACTCGAGCTCGGTGAAGACGCTCTCGAATTCTCGGTGGTCGGCGACGATGTCGTCGACGATGTTGCCGGTTTGAATGTCAGCCATATCCACTCCTCGGACCGCCTCGGACGGGGCGTACCCGCTTGCCCGAGGGACAAACGAAGCCGTCGTCAGACCACCGTTCGGCTGCTGTCGCTTGCTCGGCGAGTGATGCGTCGCGCGTCCAGCTGCTCGAGCAACGGAACCGCCACCCGGCGGGTGGTGCGCAACGCGCGGCGGGCGTCGCTGACGGTGAAGGGTTGGGGCAGCGCCGCCAGGATCTGGCGGGCGCGCTCGAACGCGTCGGGGCCCAACACGATGCCGTCGGCGATCCGTTGCAGCCGGCCGGCGCGCACTGCCGCTGCCAGCTCCCGCGGACCCAGCCTCAATTCAGCTAGCTCGGCGGCCTCGGGGGCTCGGAACGGGTCCTCGGCCAGCCACTCTTCGACCGTGCGCACCGCCTTATCGACCCGCGCCGGCAGACCGGCTCCCGGTGGCCGCACCACGCCGTCGCTCACCTCCAGGCCGGTGCCGTCAACCAGGACCGCCACCAGTTCGGCGGCCGGCAGCCCCAGCTGCTGGCGCAGGGTCTCCAACGGCATCCCCGCCGCGACGTCGTGGTCGGCGGCCCAGCGCTGCACGGCCGCAACGGCCAGCTCGCGCCGGCGCGCCCACCACTGCGGGTCCACCACCCAGTCACCCACCCGCTGACCGGCCGGCGCCACGCCCATGGCCCGTAACTGGGCGGCTCGTGCGTACGCCGGTGGCCGGACGCTGCCGCTGGCCAGTTCTTCGGCCCGGGCTCGTGCCGCGCCGCGGCGCCGCAGCGCCGGTGGCCGCACGTCGAGCACCTCGATGCCGGCGGCGATGCGGTGCTCGCCGGGGTCGCGCAGCAATCCGGCATCACCCACCCGCAGCGGCAGCGGCCGGGCCAGCCGCAGCCGCGCCCCGGTGGTCCCCAGTGGACGCACGTGTACCGGCACCGCCGCCGACCCGACGTGCAGCACCAGCTCGCGGTGCAGGTTGTCCGGCTTGCGCAACGCGACGTCGATCTCGGCGCTGTCCAGCCACGCACCCGGCGTGCGCACGGCGTCACCACGGCGAATGTCGTGGCGGTCGACGCCGCGCAGGTTGATCGCGACGCGCGCCACCGCCCCCACCTCGGTAACCTCGCGGCCCAACGTTTGCAGGCCCCGGACGGTGACCCGGCGTCCGGCGTGGTCGAGCTCGTCACCCACTCGGACGGTGCCCGCGGTGAGGGTCCCGGTGACCACGGTCCCGGCGCCGCGCACGGTGAAGGAGCGGTCCACCCACAACCGGACGTCGGCGGCCCGGTCGGGCGGCGGCAACCGGTCGAGCAAGCTGCCCAGCTCGGCGCGCACCTGGTCCAGTTCGGTGCCCAGCGCGACGGGCGGGTCGGCCAGCGACGTGGCCGCGAACTGGTGCCGCGCCTGCTCGATGGCCACCGCCGGGTCAGCGAGGTCGGCCTTGCTGATCACCAGCAGCGCGTGGCTGACGCCCAGGGCATTCAGGGCGGCGAGGTGCTCGGTCGACTGCGGCATCCAGCCTTCGGTGGCCGCCACGACGAACAGCACCGGGCTGGCCGCGGGCACCGCACCCACTCCGGCGAGCATGTTGGCCACGAAGCGTTCGTGGCCGGGTACGTCGACGAACGCCACCTGCCGCCCGTCCAGGTCGGTCCACGCGAAGCCCAGGTCGATGGTCAGGCCGCGGCGCTGCTCTTCGGCCAGCCGGTCCGGCCACATGCCGGTAAGCCGGTGCACCAGGGTCGATTTGCCGTGGTCGACGTGCCCGGCGGTGGCTATGACGAACATGCGCGTACCGCGGCCACTAGCAACTCGTCCTCGTCGGGGGCGACCGTGCGCAGGTCCAGCAGGCAGCGCCCGGCCTCGATGCGGCCCACCACCGGTGGGTCGCCGGTGCGCAGCCGCGCGGCGTACGACTCGGGCAGGCTGACCGCGGCGCTGGGGAGCCGCACCTGCGGCGCGCCGCCGCCGCCGACCGCCGCGACGGAGTCGACCGCGGTCGCGTCGGCGAGCTGGGCGGCCACGTGTTCGGCGCGGGCCCGCAGCGCGGTGACGTCGGCGCCCAGCGCCTGGGTCACCGGCGGCGGCGGCCCGGTCAAGGTGGCTTCCAGCGCCGCCAGGGTGAGCTTGTCCACACGCAGCGCGCGCGCCGCGGGATGGCGGCGTAGCCGCTCGACCAGCTCGGCATCGCCGAGCAGCAGACCGGCCTGCGGCCCGCCGAGCAGTTTGTCCCCGCTGGCGGTGACCAGGTCGGCGCCGGCGCGCAACACCGAAGTGGCATCCGGCTCGTCGGGTAGCAGCGGGTGCGGGGCCAGCAGCCCGGAGCCGATGTCGACCACCAGCGGAACCCCCAGGCCCGCCAGCTCGGCGACGTCGACCGCTGAGGTGAACCCGGTGACGTGGAAGTTCGACGGATGCACCTTGAGCACGAAACCGGTGTCCGGTCCGATGGCGTCGGTGTAGTCGCGCAGGTTGGTGCGGTTGGTGGTGCCGACCTCGCGTAGCCGCGCGCCGGTGGACGCCAACAGCTCGGGGATGCGGAACCCGTCGCCGATCTCCACCAGTTCGCCGCGGCTGAGCACGATCTCTTTGCCCGGCGCCAGGGTCAGGGCGGTCAGCAGCAACGCGGCGGCGTTGTTGTTCACCATGTGGACGCCGCCCGCCGCGGGCACCGCCCGGGCCAGCGCCGCCAAGGTGCCGCGCCCGCGGCGGGCGCGCTGCCCGGTGACCAGGTCGAACTCGACATCGGTCGCCCGGCCCGCGGTGACCACGGCGGCCAGTGCCGCCGCAGACAGCGGCGCGCGGCCCAGGTTGGTGTGCACGATTACGCCGGTCGCGTTGATCACCGGCCGCAGGCTGGACGCGGTGGCCGGCATGGCAGCCACCGCGTGGTCGGCCACCTGCTCGGGTTCGATTTCACCGGCGCGGGCCCGCTGCTGGGCGGTCGCGATCACCGACTTGACCAGTGCCCGGCCCAGCACCCGCTGGGCCTCGGCGAGGCGCGGATCGGCCAGCAGCGCGTCGGTGCCGGGCACGCGTCGGCGCGGATCGGTCATCTCAGGTACCAGGGTGGCGGAGGCGGACGGGAATCGAACCCGCCAACGGCAGCGTCTGCCGCTCGACGGTTTTGAAGACCGCGCCGGTCACCAGACCGGACACGCCTCCCTGGACCATGGCGACAATTATGGACGCCGTGACCTACCGACTGACGCAGTACGCCCACGGCGGTGGGTGCGCCTGCAAGATCCCGCCCGGCGAACTCGAAGACGTGGTCCGCGGGCTGACCGGCGCCATACCGCAGAATCCGGCCGGTGAACTCCTGGTCGGCCTGGAAACCGGCGACGACGCGGCCGTCGTGCGCATCGAGGGCGGCATCGCGCTGATCGCGACGACGGATTTCTTCACCCCCGTCGTGGACGACCCCTACGACTGGGGCCGCATTGCGGCCGCCAACGCGCTGTCCGACGTGTACGCGATGGGCGGGCGCCCGGTGGTGGCGGTCAACGTGCTGGGCTGGCCGCGCGATGTGCTGCCTTTCGAGTTGGCCGCCGAGACGTTGCGCGGCGGGGCGCAGGTGTGCGCCGCGGCGGGGTGCTTTCTGGCCGGCGGCCACAGCGTCGATGACCCAGAGCCCAAGTACGGGCTGGCGGTGACCGGAATAGCCGACCCGGACCGGTTGCTGCGCAACGACGCCGGCAAGCCCGGCACTCCGTTGTCGTTGACCAAGCCGCTGGGAATCGGCGTGCTCAACACCCGTCACAAGGCCACCGGCGAACGCTTCGACGAGGCCATCGCCGTCATGACCACCCTCAACGCCGAGGCCGCCCGCGCGGCGCTGGCGGCGGGCGCCGAGTGCGCGACCGACGTCACCGGCTTCGGCCTGCTGGGACACCTGCACAAGTTGGCCCGCGCCAGCGGTGTCACGGCGGTGATCGACGCGACCGCCGTGCCGTTCGTGGCCGGCGCGCGGGAGGCTGTGGCGGCGGGTTACGTCAGCGGCGGCACGCGGCGCAACCTGGAGTGGGTCGCCGCGCACGTGGACCTCTCGGGCGTGGACGAGGAGACCTCGCTGCTGTTGGCCGACGCGCAGACCTCCGGCGGGCTGCTGATCGCGGGTGAGATTCCCGGTGCGCCTGTTATCGGGGAACTTGTGGCGCGCCAGGAGCATTCGATTGTGGTGCGGTCTGGGTGAACCACAGCAGGTAGCCCAGCGGCGGCACCACGATCACTGCGGCGAGTCCGACGACCACCAACAGGGCGGCCAGCGTGGCGCCCGCGCCGGCGGCCTCGGCGATGCGCATCTGGTCGACCAACAGCCACGGGTACTGGCCCACCCCCCAACCGGCGACCACGGCGGTCACCGCCAGCGCCGCGGCAACCCGCGCGATCGGCACCGAGCGGCCGAACAGTGTGACGGAGAACCGGCGTCGCCACAGCAGCACCAGGGTCGCCGCGCCGGCCAGCGCCGCCACCACCAGTAGCGGGAGGGCTCGCCCCCGCAGGCCGGCGCTGAGGGTGGGCGCGTCGTGGTCCACCGGATACAGCCCGGCGAACACGATCAACCCGGCGACCGCACCGACCACCAGTGTCCGCACCCGCAGCCGCCGGGCCAGCTCGGTGTTGTCGGTGCGCACGGCGTCGGCGGTGAGAAACACCCCGGCCAGGAAAATGCACGTCGTCACCGCCAGGCCGCCCCCGACCAATGATGTCGGGTTGACCCAGGAACCCACCGGATCGCCGTAGCCCCCGGCCGGTACCCGGCCCGACGCGATGGCCCCGGCGACCGTGCCGAGGAAAAACGGCGTGATCAACGACGACCCGGCGAAGACCGCGCCGTACAGCCGAGCCTGGGAGAACGTCGCGGCGTACTTGCGGAACGCAAAGCTGGATCCGCGCAACACAATTCCGGCCAGCGCCAGCATCAACGGGGTGAACAGCGTCGTGGTGGCCGCCGCGAACGAACGCGGAAAACCCGTCCACCACATCACCAGCACGTAGATCAGCCACACGTGGTTGGCTTCCCACACCGGACCGATGCTGTGGTCGATCAGCGTGCGCACTTCCGCGCCGCGGCGGCCGCCACCGGCGGTCAGATCGTAGAAACCGGACCCGAAGTCGGCCCCGCCCAACAGTGCGTACGCGATCACCCCGACGAACATCGCGGCGGCCACCGCCGCGGCCAAGCTCATCGGTCCGCCTGGGTCTCGGCCAGCACTGCCGGCCCGTAGGGGCTGGGCAGCTCCTCCTCGCCGGCGCGCCAGCGCCGGGCCATGGAGCGCAACACCACGAACGCCGCCACCGACATCGTCAGGTAGATGACCAGCACGCCGATATAGCTCCACCACACTTCGGTGTTGGTGGTCGCCGCGTCGGTGGTGCGCAGTACCTGCCACACCGTCCACGGCTGGCGACCGACTTCGGTTGCCACCCAGCCCATTTCCAGGGCGAAGATGGCCAGCGGCCCGGCGATCACGCAGAATCGCAGGAACCAGCGGTTGTTCAGCAGGTCGCGTCCGCGCCGGCGCGCCAGCCAGAACACCACGGCCGCCAACGCCAGCAGCAGGCCGATACCGACCATCACCTGAAACGACCAGTGGGTGATGTTGACCGGCGGCCAGTCCGAACGCGGGACGCTGTCCAGGCCCGGAACGGTTCCGTTGAAGGTGCCGCGGGCGATCACCGAGCCGACGCGGGGGACGGGCACCGACCACCGCACGTCGTCGCCGACCAGGAACCCGCCAAGGCGCAGGGGAGCCGGGCCGGGTTCGTCGTGCAGCGCGAGTTCGAACGCCGCCAGTTTGGACGTCTGCTTGTTGCCCACCTGCAAGCCGAGCACGTGACCGACGAAGGGCTGGATGAGTGCCGCGACGGACGCGAACGCGAACGGGACCAGGAACCCGAGGCGGTGGTGGGCGTCGGTGCGTCCGCGTAGCAGGCCCGCGGCGTAGACGCCGGAAACGACCAGTCCGACGAGCAAGAACGCGCCCAGCCACATGTGCAGGAACTGCAACCAGGCCAACGGGTTGAACATGGCGGCCCACGGGCGCACGTCGGTGACGGTGCCGTCGCGCACGGTGAAGCCGGTCGGGTAGTTCATCCAGGAGTTGACCGCGACCACACAGAAGGATCCGACGATCCCCGACATGGCCATCGGGATCAGCATTTTCAGGTGCCATCGCGGTTGCATGCGGCCCCAGCCGTACAGGTAGAGCCCCAGGAAGATGGCCTCGGTGAAGAACGACAGACCTTCCAGCGCGAACGGCAGGCCCAGCACGTCGCCGAAGCGGCCCATCAACCCCGGCCACAGCAGGCCCATCTCGAAGCTCAACACGGTGCCGGAGACCGCGCCGATGGCGAACACCACCGCGGAGACCTTCGACCAGCGCTTGGCCAGCCGCAGCGCGGTCGGGTCGTCGCGGACGACACCGCGCCGATGCATCACATAGATCATCGTCGGGAAGGCGACACCGAAGCAGGCCAGGATGATGTGGAAGCCGAGGGACACCGCCATCTGCTGGCGCGCCGGAAACAGCGCCGGCGACTCGCCCGCCAGGGTTATGACCGTTGAGCCGAACACGTCAGGGTCCTTCGAGCTGGTCCATGCGCAGCCCCAGGGCGCGCGAGGTGCTTGCCAGGTGGGTGCGCACCGCGGTGAGCGAACGTTCCAGATCGGCGTCGCGCAGTGCCTCGGCGATATCGCGGTGCTCGTCCATGATCGTGGCCATCCGGTCCGGATCGCTGGCCGCTGATTCGCCGACCATCCGCATCTGGCGATCGCGCAACGAGGAGTAGAAGTCGCACAGGATGGCGTTACCCGCCTCTTCCAGGGTGACACCGTGGAACGCCCGATCGGCGTCGAGGAACTCGTGCCAGTCCGCCCCGGCGGCGGCGGTGCGCTGACGTTCCAACGCATCCGACAGGCGCGCGAACGCCGCCGCGCCGGCGCCGGGGCCGCGGCGCGCGATCTGGAAGACCGCGAACTGTTCCAGCACCAGCCGGGCCTCGATCACCGCGCGGACTTCGTCGGGGGAGACGGGCACCACCAGAGCACCGCGTTGCGGGTACAGACGCAACAATCCTTCGGCCTCCAGCCGTAGGAACGCCTCGCGGACCGGGGTGCGCGACATGCCGAGCGTGGTCGCGACGTCGCCCTCGCTGATCAGCTCCCCGCCAGGGAACGCCCCGGTGAGCACCTGGGTTTTGACGTAGTGCAGCGCCCGGTCTTTGGCCGTGCCCCGCTCCCGCGTCGTTTGTGCGGCCACGGCAGCCTCGCCTTCGTGCAGCTCAGTTGTATCTCAACGGTGTCTATGACGGTACAACGCCGCACCCTCTTTTGGCGCCGCCCACGCCGCGTTGACAACTGAGATACAAGATAGATACTATTTAGATATAAGAAAGCGTTTGTGCTGATAGGAGACACCATGGCTACCGCGACGCACGTTGACCTGGACCCGACCATCCCCGCGCCGATGACCAATGTCGCCGAGTTCGGTTTCGAAGGCCGGTTCGAGGATTGGGCCGACGACGCGCGGCTGTTCGAGTACTCCAAGGCCGCCAACCCCATCGGTTCGGGGCACACGCCGGCGGTGCCGATCGTCCAGTTCGGCCCCGACGTCTACGCCGACCAGCCGACCGGCGTCGTCCCCTTGGACCTGTCCGACAGGCTCGGCGTCACCGGCGGCGAGGCGACCAGCCCCGGCCTGCTGGCCAACTTCGTCCGGATCCGCGCCGGCGAGCAGATCGACACCGCGGTCAACGCCACCTCGCAGCTGTACTACGTGCTGTACGGGCACGGCGTGGCCACCGTCAACGGCCGACGGGTCAGGTGGGAGAAGGGCGACTTCTTGACCCTGCCCGCGGGTTCCCCCGCCGTCTTCGCGGCGGCCGCCGAGACCGCCATGTACTGGGTGCACGACGAGCCGCTGCTGCGCTACCTCGGTGTCGACGCGACCCGGCCCCGGTTCCGGCCCACCAAGTTCCGCCGCGCCGACGCGGTGGCCAAGCTGCAGGAAATCGCCGAGCGGCCCGGCGCCAACGACAAGAGCCGGGTTAGCGTGCTGCTGGCCAACGCCGAGCAGGAGCAGACGCTCACGATCACCCACGTGCTCTGGGCGATGTTCGGGGTGTTGCCCGCCAACCAGGTGCAGCGCGCGCACCGGCACCAGTCGGTGGCCCTCGACCTCATCCTGGACGCGCCACCGTCAGGCTGTTACACCCTGCTGGGCACCCGCCTCGATGAGCGGGGCAACATCGTGGACCCGATTCGGGTGGACTGGCAGGCCGGCGGCGCCTTCATCACTCCACCGGGCATGTGGCACGCCCACTACAACGAGACCGACACGCCCGCCCACCTGATCCCTGTCCAGGACGCCGGCCTGCAGACCTACTTGCGCAGTCTGGACATCAAGTTCACCGCGCGCCGCGACTAGCGGAGCGCCGCGGAGCCCACGGCATCAGCCAGCGAGGCGAACCCGCCGGCGCGCAGCCGGCGGGCGATGCCGTCGTGGATCTCTTTGGCCCACCGGCCCCCGCCGTAGATGAAGCCGGTATAGCCCTGCAACAGCGACGCGCCGGCGGTGATCCGCTCCCACGCGTCGTCGGCGGTCCCGATGCCACCGACGCTGATCAGCACCAGCCGATCGCCCACCCGGTCGTAGAGCCGGCGCAACACTTCCAGCGCGCGGGGTGCCACCGGCGGGCCGGAGACGCCACCGGCGCCCAGCTCTTCGGCACCCGGGGTGCGCAACCCCTGGCGTGACACCGTGGTGTTGGTGGCGACGATGCCTGCCAGGCCCAGTTCCACGGCCAGGTCCGCGATGTCGTCGATGTCGGAGTTGGACAGATCCGGTGCGATCTTCACCAGTACCGGCGTCGACGTTCGCGCGGCTTCGGTCAGCACCGCCGCCAGGATGGGGCGCAGCGCTGCCACGGCCTGCAGATCCCGCAGTCCAGGTGTGTTCGGCGAGCTGACATTGACCACCACATAGGCGGCCAACGGGCTGAGCAGCCGGGCGCTGTAGCGGTAGTCCGCCACCGCCTCGGTGGCCGAGGTGGCCTTGGACTTGCCGATGTTCACCCCGATCGGCACTTCGGGAGTGTGCTGGGCCAAGCGGATCGCCAGCGCGCCGGCGCCGTCGTTGTTGAATCCCATCCGGTTGAGCAGCGCCCGGTCGTCGGCCAGCCGGAACAGGCGCGGCGACGGATTGCCCGGCTGGGCGTGCGCGGTGACGGTGCCGATCTCGGCGTAGCCGAAACCCAGCGCCGCCCAGGTGTGCAAGCCCATGCCGTCCTTGTCGAAGCCGGCGGCCAGCCCGAGCGGCGCGGGGAACCGCACGCCGAACACCGTGCTGGCCAGCGCCGGGTCGGTCGGGCTGAGCCGGCGGTGCAGCAAACGACGCGCCGGCGCCGCGGCGGTCACCGCCCGCAGCAGGCCGAAGACCAGGGTGTGCACCCGCTCGGCGGGCAGCATGAACAGCAGGCGGCGCAGCAGGCCGTACATCGGATGACTCACTCGACGTTACAGTTCCGGCTGGTCCGGTCGGCGGTTGTCGAGCCGAGACTTCTTGCGGCGCAGCAGAACTCGCCTACTTCCGTCGGTGTACAGGCGCACCCTGGTCAGTTCCCAGCCGCGGTACTCCGCTTCGATGGAAAGCCGAATCGACGCGCTGAGCCGAGTCACTTCCGGCGGCAACCGCAACGGCACCCACTCGTATTCGTCGGACATATCGGTGTCCCACCCCGCCGGCAGCTGGCTCCTCGAACTCCTGCGCGGCGCGGTCAACGGTTACCCGCCGCGTGCTCGATGACCTGCACCCCGGCACCGGACCCCGACACGACGTACAACGTGTCCGATGCGTCGTCATAAGCCAGCGAGTTGGGTTGCTGCACGGTGGGGTAATGCACCTTTTCCACAGGTATTCCGGTCGTCAGATCGTAACCAATGACGATGTTAGACGCGGTCTGAGACACCCAGACCAACGTGCGCGACCCCGCAAGGCCGTACGGGGCCTGCCGCACCGGGTAGGCCTGACGCAGCAGCAACGGGTCCACTCCGTACACCAGCAGGTTGCCGCCGCGCGTGTCGGCGACCAGCACGCGGCCCAGCGGATCGGCGGCCAGGGTGGTGGCGCCTTCCCCGGCCCGCAGCGCCTGGCCGGCGTGGCCGTCGGCGCCGATTGTGGTCACCGATGTTTGGCCGCCATCCAGCGCGACCGCGGTATTGCCCTGTGTCACAAGGGCGTCGACGCGGGCCAACAACTCGTCGCGATGAGCGATGGAGCGTGCGTCCCCACCCAGCAGGTAGACGGCGCCGTCGGCGCTGCCCAGCACCAGCTTGCCGTCGGCGCGCCGGGCGATCGCGGTGAACTCGGCGTGTTCGGCGCCGGCCACCGTCACCTGTTCGACCCGGCCGGTGGGCAGCTCCACCCGGAAGTACGCCCCGCGCCCGGCCACGTAGGCGGTGCCGCGGCCGTCGCAGGTCAGCGCGCTGGCGGGCCCGGGCAGGGGTGTCACCCGCGGGGCGGCCGGCGCTTTGGCCAGGACGGTGATGGCCGCCGGCGCAGCCGGGTCCGGCCCGGGCGTCAACACCACCAACGCCGCGGTGCCGGCGTCGAACTGCGCCTGCTCGGGATGGCCGTCGAGCGGTTGTACCGAGCCGGCCGGCCTCTGGGTCACCGGCGGAGATACGGCGGCGTGCGCGGGTTCGATCGTGGGCGGGGCGGTTGCCAGCGGACTGGATGAACAACCCGAAACCAGGGTCAGCAAAAGAATGGCGCCGGTAAACTGCGCATGAACAGGACGTTTATGCCATTTCAGCAACCGTCGAACTCCGAATCATCGAGTTAATGATCTGATTCTAAGGAACGTTGGCGCGCCCAATTTGGCATGTTGGGCTCGTCGAGCGGTTTCCAACAGGTATCGTCGTGACTATGACCGTCATCGTTGACCGGCATATTGCAAACCACGAGTTTGCTCTCGAAGACATGTCGACGGGAATTCATGCCAGCGGTTACGGGCAGGTGGGGGACGGGCGCAGCTTTTCCTTCCATATCGAGCACCGCTCATTGGTCGTCGAAATCTACCGACCGCGACTGGCCGGCCCTGTCCCGCAGGCCGAAGACGTGGTCGCGAGGTCCGTGCGCAGCCTGGTCTACCTCGATGTGACCGACGAGCGCAGCCTGACCGCCGCCGTGCGCGACTCGGTCGCCCACGCCGTCGCCACCCTCTGACTACTCCGCTACTAGACACCGACACCAGGTACGGTCGTCGTCGTGTCTGCGGTCTCGGCGATGTCTTGGTGGCAAGTCATCGTGTTGGCCGTGGTGCAAGGCCTGACCGAGTTTCTCCCGGTATCCTCCTCGGGACACCTGGCCATCGTGTCGCGGGTCTTTTTCAGCGCCGACGCCGGCGCGTCGTTCACCGCGGTCACCCAGCTGGGCACCGAAGCCGCGGTGCTGATCTACTTCGCGCGCGACATCGTGCGCATCCTGCGGGCTTGGTTCAACGGCCTGGTGGTCACCTCCCATCGCAACTCCGACTACCGGCTGGGCTGGTACGTCATCATCGGGACCATCCCGATCTGCGTCCTGGGGCTGCTGTTCAAAAACGAAATCCGCTCCGGCGTGCGCAATCTGTGGGTGGTGGCGACAGCGCTGGTCGTGTTCTCGGCGGTGATCGCCCTGGCCGAGTACCTCGGCCGGCAGACCCGCGACATCGAGCACCTCAACTGGCGTGATGCGCTGACGGTCGGCGTCGCGCAGTGCCTGGCGCTGGTTCCCGGGGTCTCCCGATCCGGCTCGACGATCAGCGCCGGGCTGTTCCTCGGGCTGGAGCGAGAACTGGCCGCCCGCTTCGGTTTCCTGCTGGCCATACCGGCCGTTTTCGCCTCCGGCCTGTTCTCGTTGCCCGACGCGTTTCACCCGGTCACCGAGGGCATGAGCGCGACCGGTCCGCAACTGCTGGTGGCGACGTTGATCGCGTTCGTCATCGGGCTGGCCGCGGTGGCCTGGTTCCTGCGATTCCTGGTGCGGCACAACATGTATTGGTTCGTCGGCTACCGGGTGCTGGCCGGCGCGGCGGTGCTGATCTTGCTGGCGACCGGGACGGTCGCGGCGACATGACCGTCATCCTGTTGCGCCACGGCCGGTCCACCTCGAACACCGCCGGTGTGCTGGCCGGCCGTTCGGAGGGAGTCGACCTCGACGACCGGGGCCGCGAGCAGGCCGCCGGGCTGGTCGATCGGATCGGGGATCTGCCCATCAGGGCGTTGGTGAGCTCGCCGCTGCTGCGCTGTCGGCGCACGCTGGAACCACTGGCCACCGCGTTGTGCCTGGAGCCGTTGATCGACGAACGCCTCGCCGAGGTCGACTACGGGGAGTGGACCGGCCGCAAGATCAGCGAGCTGGCCAACGAGCCGTTGTGGCGGGTGGTGCAAGCCCATCCCAGCGCCGCGGTGTTTCCGGGCGGCGAGGGCCTGGCGCAGGTGCAGGCCCGGGCGGTGTCCGCCGTGCGCGAACATGACCGCAGGCTGGCCGAGCAGCACGGCGGCGACGCGCTGTGGGTGGCTTGCACTCACGGTGACGTGATCAAGGCTCTGATCGCCGACGCCTACGGTATCCACCTGGACGGCTTTCAGCGGGTCACGGCCGATCCCAGCTCGGTGAGCGTGATTCGGTACACGCCGCTGCGGCCGTTCGTATTGCACGTCAACCACACCGGCCCCCGGCTGGCGGCCGCACTGCGCGCCGCGCCGCCGCCGCGAGAGCAGCCGTCCAGCGATGCGGTGGTCGGGGGTTCCGCCGACTGAGTCACGCAACGGTGCCAACTGCACGGTATTTTGGGAAGTGCCATGGCCCGCGCAATCCACGTCTTCCGCACACCCGACCGCTTTGTGGCCGGGACCGTTGGGCAGCCCGGCAATAGAACGTTCTACATCCAGGCGGTGCACGACTCCCGGGTGGTGTCCGTGGTCCTGGAGAAGCAGCAGGTCGCGGTGCTTGCCGAGCGGATCGGAGCGCTGCTGCTAGAGGTCAATCGCAGGTTCGGCACCCCGGTTCCGCCGGAGCCTGCCGAGGTGGAAGACCTCAACCCGCTGATCATGCCCGTCGACGCCGAATTCCGGGTCGGCACGATGGGCTTGGGCTGGGATTCCGAGGCGCAGACCGTGGTGGTCGAACTGCTGGCGGTCACCGACGCGGAATTCGACGCCTCAGTCGTGCTCGACGACACCGAAGAAGGCCCCGACGCCGTGCGGGTGTTCCTGACTCCCGAGTCGGCACGACAGTTCGCCACCCGATCCAACCGCGTCATCTCGGCCGGACGTCCGCCGTGCCCGCTGTGTGAGGAGCCGCTGGATCCGGAGGGGCACATCTGCGCTCGCACCAACGGTTATCGGCGCGAGGCGCTGCTCGGGTCCAACGATGAACCCGAGGAGTGACGAACGGCAGGTATTGCGCGACGGAGAGTTGACGGTCCTGGGACGGATCCGCTCCGCGAGCAATGCCACGTTCTTGTGTGAGGCGACGGTCGGCGCCGACAGCGTGCACTGCGTGTACAAGCCGGTCGCCGGCGAGCAGCCACTGTGGGACTTCCCCGACGGGACGCTGGCCGGCCGCGAGCGCGGCGCGTACCTGGTGTCGGCGTCTCTGGGCTGGGACATCGTGCCCTACACCATCATTCGGGACGGGCCGGCCGGTCCGGGCATGGTGCAGCTGTGGGTGGAGCAGCCGGGCGACCAGGACGATTCCGGCTCGCCGCGAGGACCCGACCTGGTCGACCTGTTTCCCGCGCGCAAGCCGCGGCGCGGCTATCTGCCGGTGTTGCAGGCCTACGACTATGCCGGCGACGAAGTCGTCTTGATGCATGCCGACGACAGCCGGCTGCGGCGCATGGCGGTGTTCGACGTGCTGGTCAACAACGCCGACCGCAAGGGCGGGCACATCCTGTGCGGACTGGACGGCAAGGTCTACGGCGTCGACCACGGCGTGAGCCTGCACGTCCAGGACAAGCTGCGCACGGTGTTGTGGGGCTGGGCGGGCAAGCCCGTCGACGACGACACGTTGGCAGCGGTGGCCCGACTGGCCGACGCGGTCGGTGGACCGCTCGGCGAGGAGCTGGCGGGTCACATCACCAGTGCCGAAATCGCGGCCCTGCGGCTGCGGGCGTACGCGTTGTTGGACAATCCGGTAATGCCCACTCCCAACCGGCACCGGCCCATTCCGTGGCCGGCGTTCTAGCCGTGGGGGACCAGACCGACGCGGAGCTCGCTGCCGATCTCGCTGCCGATGCCGGGGAGTTGCTGCTGCGCGTGCGCGACGAGATGGGCTTCGGCCACCCGTGGGCGCTCGGGGACGCCGGTGACACCCTGGCGAATGCGCTGCTGCTGCGCCGGCTGCGCGAGGAGCGGCCCGGCGACGCCGTGCTCAGCGAGGAAGCCCACGACGACTTGGTGCGCCTGCAGTGCGACCGGGTATGGATCATCGATCCGCTGGATGGCACCCGCGAATTCTCCACCCGCGGGCGCGACGACTGGGCCGTGCACGTCGCGCTGTGGCAACGGCCCACCAACGGGGAACGGCAGATCACCGACGCCGCGGTCTCGCTGCCCGCGCGCGGCAACGTCGTGTACCGCAGCGACACGGTGAACGACAGCGCCGCGCCGATCGGCGTTCCCGACACGCTGCGGGTCACCGTCAGCGCCACCCGCCCGCCGCCCGTGCTGCACCGGATGCGCCAGCTGCTCGACATCGAGACCGTGCCGATCGGATCGGCGGGAGCCAAGGCGATGGCCGTGGTCGACGGCTATGTGGACGCCTACCTGCATGCCGGCGGGCAGTGGGAATGGGATTCGGCGGCGCCGGCCGGGGTGGTGATGGCCGCCGGCATGCACGCGTCCCGGCTCGACGGCTCGCCGCTGGAGTACAACCAGGCCGATCCCTACCTTCCCGACTTGCTGATGTGCCGCGCGGATGTGGCACCGGTGCTGCTGGACGCGATCTGGCGGGCGTGGCGGTAAGCCTCTGTGACGAGCCGGCGGTGCGAAGCCGGCTGCGGCCCGCATCGTCACCACGCCTAAAGTCGACGGCATGGATTCGTGGCCGTCCGCACCTCTTCCGGCGCTGCCCGGACGCGGCCCCGAGCTACGGCTCTACGACACCGCCGACCGCCAGGTTCGCCCGGTAACACCCGGCGCCAAGGCCAGCATGTACGTGTGCGGCATCACGCCTTATGACGCGACCCACCTGGGCCACGCCGCCACCTACCTTGCTTTCGATCTCATCCACCGCCTCTGGCTGGACCTCGGACACGACGTCCACTACGTGCAGAACGTCACCGACGTCGACGATCCGCTGTTCGAGCGCGCCAACCGCGACGGGGTGGACTGGCGCGAGCTCGCCGACAAAGAGGTGGCGCTCTACCGCCAGGACATGACGGCGCTGCGGGTGCTGCCGCCGCAGGAGTATGTCGCGGCCACCGAGGCGATCGCCGAGATGGTCGAACTCACCGAAAAAATGCTGGCCTCCGGCGCCGCCTACGTCGTCGACCCGGACGTCGGGGAGTATCCGGACATCTATTACCGGGCTGACGCCACACTGCAATTCGGCTACGAGTCGGGCTATGACCGAGCCACCATGCTGGACCTGTTCGAACAACGCGGCGGCGATCCCCGCCGGCCGGGCAAAACCGACGAACTCGACGCCCTGCTCTGGCGGGCCGCGCGGCCCGGGGAACCCAGCTGGCCCTCCCCGTTCGGCCCCGGCCGACCCGGCTGGCACGTCGAATGCGCGGCCATCGCGCTCAGCCGGATCGGCAGCGGCCTGGACATCCAGGGCGGCGGCAGCGACCTCATCTTCCCGCACCACGAGTTCACCGCCGCACACGCCGAATGTGTCAGCGGCGAAAGGCGATTCGCGCGCCACTACGTCCATGCCGGGATGATCGGCTGGGACGGGCACAAGATGTCCAAGAGCCGCGGCAACCTGGTGCTGGTGTCGGCGCTGCGCGCGCAGGGCATCGACCCGGCGGTGGTGCGACTCGGTCTGCTGGCCGGGCACTACCGCGCAGACCGCTATTGGAGCCAGGGCGTGCTCGACGAAGCGACGGCCCGGCTGCAGCGCTGGCGTGCCGCCACCGCGCTGCCGGCCGGACCGGACGCCGCCGACGTCATCGCCCGCCTGCGCCGGTATCTGGCCGACGACCTGGACACCCCGAAAGCCATTGCCGCACTTGACGGTTGGAGCACTGACGCGCTCGAATACGGCGGCCACGACGCGCAGGCCCCGCGATCGGTGGCGAACGCGGTCGATGCGTTACTCGGCGTCAACCTGTAGTACGTTTTCGGCCATGACATCGATGCAGGGCAAAGTCGTGTTCATCACCGGTGGTGGCCGCGGCATCGGGGCTGAAGTCGCCCGTCGGCTGCACGACAAGGGCGCCAAACTCGTGCTGACCGATGTCAGCAAAGCCGAGTTGACCAACATCGCCGACGAACTCGGAGACGACGACAGTGTGCTGACCGCGGTCGCCGACGTGCGCGATCTGTCGGCCATGCAGGCCGTCGCCGAGCAGGCCGTCGAGAAGTTCGGCGGCATCGACGTAGTCGTCGCCAATGCCGGCATCGCCAGCTACGGCTCCGTGCTCACCGTCGATCCCGTCGCCTTCAAACGGGTGCTGGACGTCAACCTGCTCGGCGTCTTCCACACCGTGCGCGCGGCCTTGCCGGCACTGATCGACCGCCGCGGGTACGTGCTGATCGTCTCCTCGCTGGCCGCGTTCGCGGCGGCTCCGGGGATGGCGGCATACGACACCACCAAGGCGGGTAACGAGCATCTTGCCCACGCGTTGCGGCTGGAGGTCGCTCACCTGGGCGTCAGTGTCGGCTCGGCGCACATGTCCTGGATCGACACCGCCCTGGTTCGCGACACGAAGGGCGACTTGCCTGCCTTCGGCGAACTCCTGGCGAAGCTGCCCTGGCCGTTGAACAAAACCACCTCGGTCGACAAATGTGCGGCCGCCTTCGTCAAGGGCATCGAGGGCCGCAAGGACCGCGTGTACTGCCCGGGGTGGGTGGGCCTGTTTCGTTGGCTCAAGCCGGTGTTGTCCACTCGCGTCGGTGAGCTGCCCGTCCTGAGGACCGCTGCCGACGTCATGCCGAAGTTGGACGCCCAAGTCGCCGCGCTGGGGCGGTACACCAGCTCCTATAACCACGGTCTGGAGAATTCCTAGCCCGTGAAGGTGGCCATCTGCGGTGCCGGGATCGCCGGGCTCACCCTGGCTGAGCGGCTGTCGCGGCTGGGCGCCGACGTCGTCGTGCTGGAGCGCGCACCGGGTCCCCGCGAGCAGGGCTACCTGATCGACTTCTTCGGCGCCGGCTACGACGCCGCCGAAGTCATCGGTGTCCTGCCCGCCATCCAGGACGCCGCCTACCGGATCGACGAGGCCAGCCTGATCGACGGGAACGGCCGCCGCCGCGCCGCCCTGCCGTACCGGCATATCACGGCGGCGCTGGACGGACGGCTGTGCAGCATCATGCGGCCCGACCTGGAAAAGGCGTTGCGCGACAACCTGCCCGACGACGTCGACCTGCGCTTCGGGGCCGCGGTGTCGGCGGTGTCCAACCGGGACGACGGCGTGACGGTGACGCTGCACGACGGCGAGGAGATCCACGCCGATCTGCTGGTCGGCGCGGACGGTATCCATTCGACCGTGCGCGCCCTGGTCTTCGGTGCGGAGTCCCAGTACCTGCGCTACCTCGGATTCCACACCGCCGCCTTCGTCTTCGACGCTCCTGACGTGCAGCAAGCGGCCGGCGACCGGGTCGTGCTGACCGACACCATCGACCGCCAACTGGGCTGCTACGGGCTGCGCGATGGCCGCGTCGCCGCATTCGCGCTGCACCGCACCCCCGACCTCGAACTGCCCGCCGACACCCGGGCGGCTCTCCGCGACAGTTACGCCGACCTGGGCTGGCTGGTGCCACAGGTACTGCAACACAGCCCACCGTCGGAGGAGATCTACTACGACCAGGTGGCGCAGATCGAGATGCCGGCCTGGCGCAAGGACCGGGTGGTGCTGATCGGCGACGCCTGCTCGGCGGTGTCGGTGCTGGCCGGTCAAGGCGCATCGCTGGCCGTCGCCGCCGCCTACGTCCTGGCCGAGCAGCTGCGCCTGACGTCCTCGCTGGACCGCGCGCTGGACTTCTACGAGCGGCTGTGGCGTCCGGTGATCGAAGAAAAGCAGGAAGCGGGTCGCGACGCCGCCAACAGATTCCTGCCGACATCGTCGTCGCAGCGGCGCATGCGCCGCGCCGCGCTGCGGATGAGCTGGCTTCCGATGGTCAACCGGCGCATCGTCGCGGCGTTGGTCGGGGAACCCACCGCGGTGGTCGCGATGCTGCGCCGCGGCACCGAGGAGGAGACCTAGCGGCTCAGAAGCCCGGTCGGCGCCGGCGTAAATACCGCTCGAATTCTGCGGCCAGCGCGTCGCCGTCGATCTTGCCCAGCGCGTCGTTGATGTCGACGGCCGCGTCGCCGTGCTGTTCCAGGGACTGCACGTAGGCGGCCAGCTCCTCGTCGTCGGAGGCCATCTCGGTGATCTCCTGCTCCCACGCCTCGGCCTGCACCGGCAGGTCGGCCAGCGGTACCTCGACGTCCAGCACGTCTTCCACGCGTCGCAGCAGCGCGACCGTGGCCTTGGGGTTGGGTGGCTGCGACACGTAGTGCGGCACCGCCGCCCAGAACGTCACCGCCGGGATACCCGCTGCCACGCACGCGTACTGAAACACCCCGGCAATGCCCGTCGGCCCCTCGTAGCGGGTTTCCTCCAGACCGAAGATCCGCGCCGATTCGGAGGAGTACGCCGCCCCCGACACCGGCACCGGCCGGGTGTGCGGGGTGTCGGCCAACAGCGCGCCCAGGATGACCACCGTGTCCACGTTGAGCTTGTCGATCACGGCCAGTAACTCGTCGCAGAAGGTGCGCCAACGCATGTTGGGCTCCACCCCGTTCATCAGCACGACGTCGCGGTCGCTGCCCGGCGGCCGGCAATGCGAGATCCGCATCGCCGGCCATTCCAACTCCCGGGTCACCCCGTCGACTTGGCGGATGACCGGGCGGTTCACCTGATAGTCGTAGTAGGCCTCGTCGTCGATCTCCACGATCGGCGACGCCTGCCAGGTCGCGGCCAAGTGCGAGACAGCATCGGTGGCCGCGTCGCCGGCGTCGTTCCAGCCCTCGAACGCCGCCACGACGACGGTGTTGTGCAGGTTGGGCAGCGTTGTCACGAATTCAGCCTACGGCTTCCGACGCAGCGTTTATGTCGACCAGCACCCCCGCGCTCAGCTGTCAGTGCGCTGTTAACGGCCGAAGCGACTCCATAGCGCGACTATCCTTGCCATGTGACTTCCGCTAACAAGCCCCACTACGACACCGATCTGCTCGACGTTTTGTCGCAGCGAGTAGTGGTGGGCGACGGCGCGATGGGCACCCAGTTGCAGGCCGCGGACCTCACTCTCGATGACTTCCGCGGCCTCGAGGGCTGCAACGAGATCCTCAACGAAACCCGCCCTGACGTGCTGGAAACCATCCACCGCAACTATTTCGAGGCCGGCGCGGACGCCGTCGAGACCAACACGTTCGGCTGCAACCTGTCCAACCTCGGCGACTACGACATCGCCGACCGGATCAGGGACCTCTCCGAGCGCGGCACCGCCATCGCGCGCCGGGTCGCCGACGAGCTGGCCAGCCCCGACCGTAAGCGCTATGTGTTGGGCTCGATGGGTCCGGGCACCAAGCTGCCCACCCTCGGGCACACCGAGTACGCGGTGATCCGCGACGCCTACACCGAGGCCGCCCTCGGCATGCTCGACGGCGGCGCCGACGCCATCCTCGTCGAGACCTGCCAGGACCTGCTACAACTCAAGGCCGCGGTCCTGGGCTCGCGGCGGGCGATGAAGCAGGCCGGCCGCCACATCCCGGTGTTCGCCCACGTCACCGTGGAAACCACCGGCACCATGCTGCTGGGCAGTGAAATCGGTGCGGCGTTGACCGCCGTTGAGCCGCTCGGCGTCGACATGATCGGCCTCAACTGCGCGACCGGCCCCGCCGAGATGAGCGAGCACCTGCGCTACCTGTCTCGGCACGCCCGCATCCCGGTGTCGGTGATGCCCAACGCCGGACTGCCGGTGCTGGGCGCCAAGGGCGCGGAGTATCCGCTGCAGCCCGACGAACTTGCCGAGGCGCTGGCCACCTTCATCTCCGAGTTCGGGCTGTCACTGGTCGGCGGCTGCTGTGGCACCACCCCCGCCCACATCCGCGAGGTCGCCGCCGCCGTCGCCTCCTTCAACGACGGCACCAAACAGCGCGGCGAGCGGCAGGTCAGCTTCGAGCCGTCGGTGTCCTCGCTGTACACCGCCGTTCCGTTCGAGCAGGAATCTTCGGTGCTGGTCATCGGCGAGCGCACGAACGCCAACGGCTCCAAGGGATTCCGTGAGGCGATGATCGCCGAGGACTACCAGAAGTGCCTCGACATCGCCAAGGACCAGACCCGCGACGGCGCCCACATGCTCGACCTGTGCGTCGACTACGTGGGCCGCGACGGCGCCGCCGACATGAAAGCGCTGGCCAGCCGGCTGGCGACGTCGTCGACACTGCCGATCATGCTGGACTCGACCGAAACCCCCGTGCTGCTAGCCGGATTGGAGCACCTGGGTGGCCGCTGCGCGGTCAACTCGGTGAACTACGAGGACGGCGACGGCCCGGAATCGCGGTTCCACAAGACCATGGAACTGGTCGCCGAGCACGGTGCCGCGGTGGTCGCGCTGACCATCGACGAAGAGGGGCAGGCCCGCACCGCCGAGAAGAAGGTGCAGATCGCCGAACGGCTGATCGACGACATCACCGGCAACTGGGGCGTCGACGAATCCTCCATCCTCATCGACACTTTGACGTTCACCATCGCCACCGGCCAGGAAGAGTCACGTCGCGACGGCATCGAAACGATCGAAGCCATCCGGCAACTCAAGCAGCGCCATCCTCAGGTGCAAACCACGCTCGGGTTGTCCAACATCTCGTTCGGCTTGAATCCCGCTGCGCGCCAAGTGCTCAACTCGGTGTTTCTGCACGAATGCCAGGAAGCGGGACTGGACTCCGCGATCGTGCACGCGTCGAAGATCCTGCCGATGAACCGGATTCCCGACGAGCAGCGACAGGTCGCCCTGGATCTGATCTATGACCGCCGCCGCCCCGAGGACGAGTACGACCCGCTGCAGGAGCTCATGCGGCTGTTCGAGGGCGTCTCGGCGGCCTCGTCGAAGGAATCGCGCGCCGCCGAACTGGCCAAACTGCCGCTGTTCGAACGGCTTGCGCAACGCATTGTCGACGGCGAACGCAACGGCCTGGACGCCGACCTCGACGAGGCGATGACACAGAAGCCCCCGCTGGCGATCATCAACGAGAACCTGCTGGCCGGCATGAAAACCGTTGGCGAACTGTTCGGTTCGGGTCAGATGCAGCTGCCCTTCGTGTTGCAGTCCGCCGAGGTGATGAAAGCCGCGGTCGCCTACCTGGAACCGCACATGGAGAAGGCGGAGGACGACGCCGGCAAGGGGCGCATCGTGCTGGCCACCGTCAAGGGCGACGTCCATGACATCGGCAAGAACCTCGTCGACATCATCTTGAGCAACAACGGCTACGAGGTGGTCAACATCGGCATCAAGCAGCCGATCGCCACCATCCTGGAAGTCGCCGAAGACAAAAGCGCCGACGTGGTGGGCATGTCGGGTCTGCTGGTGAAATCCACCGTGGTGATGAAAGAAAACCTCGAGGAGATGAACGCTCGGGGCGTCGCCGAGAAGTTTCCGGTCGTGCTCGGCGGTGCGGCGTTGACCCGCAGCTACGTCGAGAACGACCTGGCCGAGGTCTACGAGGGCGAAGTGCATTATGCGCGCGACGCTTTCGAGGGCTTGAAGCTGATGGACACCATCATGAGCGCCAAGCGCGGTGAGGGTCCGGATCCCGACAGCCCGGAGGCCGTCGCCGCCCGCAAGAAAGAAGCCGAACGCAAGGCGCGCCACGAGCGGTCCAAACGCATTGCTGCCCAACGCAAAGCCGCCGAAGAGCCGGTCCAGGTGCCGGAACGTTCCGACGTCGCCGCCGATATCGAGGTACCGACGCCGCCGTTCTGGGGCTCGCGGATCGTCAAGGGTCTGGCGATGGCCGAATACACCGGCCTGCTCGACGAGCGCGCCTTGTTCCTGGGGCAGTGGGGATTACGCGGGCAGCGTGGCGGAGAGGGGCCGTCGTACGAGGAGCTGGTGGAGACCGAAGGCCGGCCGCGGCTGCGGTACTGGCTGGACCGGTTGTCCACCGACGGCATCCTGGCGCACGCGGCAGTGGTGTACGGCTACTACCCGGCGGTGTCCGAGGGCGACGACGTGGTGGTCCTGGCCAGCCCCGAACCCGACGCGCAGGAGCGCTACCGGTTCACTTTCCCGCGCCAGCAGCGCGGCCGGTTCTTGTGCATCGCCGACTTCATTCGGTCACGCAAGCTGGCGACCGAACGCGGGCAGGTCGACGTGCTGCCCTTCCAGTTGGTGACGATGGGCCGGCCCATCGCCGACTTCGCCAACGAGTTGTTCGCGGCGAACGCATACCGCGATTACCTCGAAGTGCACGGCATCGGCGTGCAGCTGACCGAAGCGCTGGCCGAGTACTGGCACAAACGCATCCGCGAAGAGCTCAAGTTCTCCGGCGATCGGGCGGTGGCCGCCGACGACCCGGAATCCGTCGAAGACTACTTCAAGCTGGAGTACCGCGGTGCCCGCTTCGCCTTCGGTTACGGCGCCTGCCCCAACCTGGAGGACCGGGCGAAGATGATGGAGCTGCTCGACCCCGGCCGCATCGGCGTGACCCTGTCCGAGGAACTGCAGTTGCATCCCGAGCAATCCACCGACGCGTTCGTGCTGCACCACCCCGAGGCCAAGTACTTCAACGTGTAGCCGGAGCCGCTCTCCACCCTTCATCCCGACCGCACCGGTTGACTTGACATCGGTAGAGTCAGGGGTCACTGTTACACGGACTGGTTCAGTGGCCGGAGGAGACGCAGCATGACCCCAGCGGATGCCCACATTCTGGTGACCGGCGCGACCGGACGTCACGGCGCCACCGGCGCCCACGTCGCCCGCCGACTGCTCGAAGAGGGCTGCACGGTAAGGGTTCTGGCGCGAGCCCACAGTGACCGTACCGACGCGCTGGCCATGGCGGGAGCAGAGGTGGTCACCGGCGACCTGCATGATCGGCGCACGCTGCTGCCCGCGCTCGCCGACGTCGGGCTCGCGTACTTCACCTACCCGGTGGCCGCTGGCGTGGTGAGCGCCGCAGCCAACTACAGCGCCGCCGTACGAGAGGCCGGACATAACATTCGGACGGTGGTGATGTCGATGGCGCCGGCGCACCCGTCACACCCCAGTGAGTTGGGCCGCGCGCAGTGGCTGGCTGAAGAAGTAATGAGCTGGGCGGGGCTCGAGACGCTGGTCCTACGTGTTGCAGCCACTTTCCACGAGAACATCCCGGCGCTGCACGGTGACTCGATCCGCAAAACCGGTGTGCTGCGAAACTGTTTCGGAGACAGTCCTGTTGGGTGGATCAGTGGCAGCGATGCGGGAGAACTGGCGGTCGCGGCACTGCTGCACCCCGATCGCTTCGACGGTCCTGTCTGTTACCCCGCGGGATCCGAGGCGTTCAACCACATCGACATCGCCCAGATCCTCACCCAGGAACTCAACAGACCGATCACATACCAGGCCATTTCGCGTGACGACTGGCAGCAAGAGTTGCTCGCTGTGGCGCAGACCGACCCGCACGGCGTGGTCAATTCCGCAATGGCAGCCCACATTTCGAACGTCGGAGAGGCCGTCGCACAGCGCGGCGCCGCGCCGGCCGATCCCATTGCGTTGAGCCGGCTCATCGGCCGAACGCCGATCACCTTGCGGGACTTCGTCCGCCGCAACCGCGCCGCCTTCGAGACGACTGACTATGCCGCAGTAAGGTCAGCCGGTAGCCTGGTGACATGAGTTCAGCCCCTGACGCGATGACGCTGCTGGGTCGTCTCGCCGACGGTGACCGCACCGGCTACCGCGAAGTCTGTCCTATCGAACGTGCCCTGGACACCATCGGAACCCGTTCGGCGCTCATTATCTTGCGCGAAGCGTTCTGGGGAACCAAGCGATTCGAAGACTTCGCGCAGCGCGCCGGTGTCACCGAGCAGATTGCGGCCACCCGGCTCAAACAACTCGTCGACGCCGGCGTCATGGCCAAGCAGCCCTACAAGACACCGGGGCAGCGCACCCGCTATGAATACGTGCTCACCGGACGCGGCCGCCAACTGTTCCCGGTCCTGGTCAGCCTCATCGAATTCGGGTTGCTGCTGCAGGGCGATGCGAAACGGTTGGACCTGATCCACGGCGAGGGCTGCGGCGCATCGGTGGTTGCCCACGTGCAATGTGTGGAAGGCCATACCGTCCCGCTCGCGCAAACTGAGGCGCGCATCCGACCGAGAAGGAAGCGCTGAGCTGAGCTCGTGAAATAATCGCTGGCCGTGAAGACCTTCGAGGATCTGTTCGCCGAACTCGGCGAGCGTGCCCGCACCCGGCCGGCCGGCAGCGCCACGGTGGCTGCCCTGGACGCCGGCGTGCATGCGTTGGGCAAAAAGATTCTGGAGGAAGCCGGTGAGGTGTGGTTGGCCGCCGAGCACGAGCCCAACGAAGCGCTGGCCGAAGAGATCAGCCAGTTGTGGTACTGGACGCAGGTGCTGATGATCGCGCGCGGACTGTCCCTTGAAGACGTCTACCGGAAGTTATGAGCATGCTTCGGGTGGCGGTTCCCAACAAAGGTGCGCTGAGCGAGCCGGCCGCCGAGATCCTGTCCGAGGCGGGGTATCGGCGCCGCACCGATCCCAAGGATTTGACGGTCATCGATCCGGTCAACAACGTCGAGTTCTTCTTTCTGCGACCCAAGGACATCGCTATCTACGTCGGATCCGGAGAGCTTGACTTCGGCATCACCGGACGCGACCTGGCGCTGGACTCCAACGCGCCGGTGCAAGAACGGCTGGCGCTGGGTTTCGGGTCGTCGAGCTTCCGGTACGCCGGCCCGGCCGGACGGGACTGGACGACGGCAGACCTGGCCGGCAAGCGGATCGCCACCGCCTATCCCCACCTCGTCGCGAAAGACTTGGCCGACAAGGGGATTGAGGCGACCGTCATCAGGCTCGACGGGGCGGTGGAGATCTCGGTGCAGCTCGGAGTCGCCGACGCCATCGCCGACGTGGTGGGCTCGGGTCGCACGCTGAGCCTGCACAACCTGGTGGCCTTCGGCGAACCGCTGTGCGATTCCGAAGCGGTGCTCATCGAACGGGCCGAGGTCGACGGCCACGAGGCGAAGGCCGCCCGCGACCAGCTCGTTGCCCGGGTGCAGGGCGTGGTGTTCGGGCAGCAGTACCTGATGCTCGACTACGACTGCCCGCGCTCGGTGCTCGACCAGGCCACCGCCATCACCCCGGGGCTGGAGTCGCCCACCATCGCGCCCTTGGCCGATCCCGACTGGGTCGCCGTCCGGGCGCTGGTCCCACGCCGTGGCGTCAACGGCGTCATGGACCAACTCGCCGCCATCGGCGCCAAAGCCATCCTGGCTTCTGACATCCGGTTCTGCCGTTTCTGATCATGTGTCGGCACCGTCGCTGTGTTAGCGTCCCGCTGAATGCTGTTGGTCTGTCCCAGGAGGGATTGCTGTGACGCATGTTCTCGTACTTCTACTAGCGCTGCTGCTCGGGGTCGTCGCGGGCTTGCGTTCCTTGACGGCTCCTGCGGTGGTCGCCTGGGCCGCGTTTCTGAGCTGGATCAACCTGCACGGCACCTGGGCATCGTGGGTCGGCAACATCGTGACAGTGGTGATCCTGAGCCTGTTGGCGGTCGCCGAACTGGTCAACGACAAACTGCCGAAGACGCCGCCGCGCACCGCGCCGCCGGTGTTCGCGGTCCGGCTCATCCTGGGCGGGTTCGCCGGAGCGGTCATCGGCACCGCGTGGGGCTACAAGTGGGGCGGCCTGGGCGCTGGTGTGGTGGGCGCCGTGCTCGGCACGCTGGGCGGTTTCCAGGCGCGTCGCCGGCTGGTCGCCGCCAACGGTGGGCGTGACCTACCGATCGCGCTGTTGGAGGACTCGGTGGCCGTCCTCGGTGGCTTCGCCATCGTCGCGGCAGCGGCCGCTCTGTGACAGAGCACTACGACGCAATCGTCGTAGGTGCCGGCCAGGCCGGGCCGCCGCTGGCGGGGCGGTTGACCGCGGCCGGTCAGCGGGTCGCGGTCATCGAACGCAAGCATGTCGGCGGCACCTGCGTGAACACCGGCTGCATCCCGACCAAGACGTTGGTGGCCAGCGCGCACGCCGCGCAACTGGCCCGCCGCGGCGCCGAGTACGGCATCGGCACCGGACAGATCAGCGTGGACATGGCGAAAGTCAAGGCCCGCAAAGACGACATCATGCTCACCGACCGCAAAGGTGTCGAGGGCTGGCTGGAGGGCATGGACGGCTGCACCCTGCTGCGCGGCCATGCCCGGTTCGAGGATCCGCACACCCTGCGGGTGGGTGATGAAGTCCTGCACGGCGACCGGATCTTCCTCAACGTCGGCGGCCGCGCTGTCGTGCCAGACATCCCCGGGCTAGAGGATGTCGACTATCTGACCAACGTGTCGATGCTCGAATTGGACACCGTCCCAGAACATCTCGTGATCGTCGGCGGCAGCTACATTGCGCTGGAGTTCGCGCAGATGTATCGGCGGTTCGGGGCCCGGGTCACGGTGGTCGAACGGGGACCGCGACTGGCCGGCCGCGAGGACGAGGACGTGTCGGCGACCATCCGCGACGTCCTGGAAGCCGAAGGAATCGACATCATCGTCGGCGCCGACGACGTGCGAATCAGCAAGCGGGACAACGGCTTCGACTTGACCGCCACCGCCGGCGCCGACGCCGTCACAGGTAGCCACCTACTGCTGGCTGTGGGCCGACGCCCCAACACCGACGACCTGGGCCTGGATGCCGCCGGGGTGCAGACCGATTCACGCGGCTACATCGTGGTCGACGACACGCTCAAGACCAACGTCGACCACATCTGGGCGATGGGCGACTGCAACGGCAAGGGCGCCTTCACCCACACCTCCTACAACGACTTCGAGATCGTCGCGGCCAACCTGCTCGACGACGACCCGCGCCGAGTCAGCGACCGCATCACCACCTATGCGCTGTACATCGACCCGCCGCTCGGGCGCGCCGGCCTCACCGTCGACCAGGTGCGGGCCTCCGGGCGCAAGGCGCTGGTCGGGAAACGGCCGATGACCCGTGTCGGACGCGCCGTGGAAAAGGGTGAGACCCAAGGCTTCATGAAAGTGGTAGTGGACGCCGACACCGAGGAGATCCTGGGCGCCGCCGTGTTCGGTGTGGGCGGCGACGAGGCGATTCACTGCATCCTGGACGTGATGTCGGCCAAGGCGCCCTACACCACGCTGTCGCGCACCATGCACATCCATCCCACGGTCAGCGAACTCATCCCGACCGTGCTGCAGGAGATGACCCCGCTGGACTGACCCGCGTCACAGACGCTGAATCAACAGCGTCTGCGCCGACGTTCCGACAAACCCGGTCGTGTCGAACAACTCGGCCGTGGTCACCCCGGCCCCATCCGGTCCGACGGATGCGCGGGCGCGCAGCGCGAAGTCATTGCCGACGGGCAAGCGATGCAGATGCACCACCGTGTCGGTGTTCATGAAGACGAACTTGTCGAAATCCAGAATCGCCCCGACGCCGTTGGCGCAGTCCACCACCGCAGCGAGGCGCTGCAGCGCCGACGCCGGCTCATCGTCGACAACATGCGCCTGCGGGCGGAACCACCACACCGCGTCGGAATGTCCGTCGGAGTACTGCGGGCGCGAGTCCAGTGCATCGAAATAGCCGTGGGCGTCCGCAAACGCCGCGGGCAGCGGCGCCGCCGGTCCCTCGACAAGCGGCGGGTACCGGTCGGATGCGGCATCGGCGGTGTCCGAGACCGCGACCAGCCAGGCGGTCACCCGCGCCACCGGCCGCTCGGTCACCAGTTCGGCGACCACCATGCTGATGCGTGAGCCCCGACGCTGCACCCACGCCCTGGCCCGCACGGGTGCGACCGGAACCGCGCCGAGCAGATCCAAGCTGAGGCGTGCGATGCGCTTGCCGGACCCGGCCGACAGTTCCTCGATCAGCTTGGTCAGTAACGCCAACGGGGGCGAACCGTGCTGGATCTCGCGGTTCCAGTTGCTGCGGGTGTAGTCGGTGGAGTCAAACGCCTGATACTCACCGCCGGAAGGAAGGCGGCGGTAGAAGCAACCGGTCATGCCACGGGTTCAGGCCAGCCCGGGTACGGCGGCGGCGTGCCACCGAAGGCCGGGCACAAATCCCGGTGGGCGCACCAGTCGCACAACCGCGACGGATTGGGCCGGAAATCGCCTGTCACACCGGCACTTTGAATAGCACGCCACATCGCCATCAGAGTCTTCTCGAAACGGAGCAGCTCGTCGTGGTCGGGGGAGTAGTCGAGCAGCTGTCCGTCGGCGAGGTAGATCAGCCGCAGCCGCGTAGGCAATACGCCGCGGGACCGCAACAGCGCGACCGCGTAGAACTTCATCTGGAACATCGCCTTGAATTCCGCCAGTGCCCGCGCCACCGGCGGCGCCTTGCCGGTTTTGTAGTCGACCACCCGCAATTCACCGGTGGCGGCGACGTCGACCCGGTCGATATACCCGCGCAGCAGCGTTCCGTCGGCCAACTCCACCTCCACGCGCTGCTCGCAGCCCTGCGGATCGAACCGGGTCGGGTCCTCGAGGCGGTAGTAGCCAGACAGCAACGCGCGGGCCTCGTCGAGCAGTTGGGCTCGGCGTTCGGTGTCCAGCTCGCTCGCCAACTCCGGTTCCGCGGCGATCACCTGTTCCCAGGCCGGCTCGACCAGGGACCGGGCCGTGGCGGGGTCACGCGATGGCGCCGGCAGACGGTACAGCTGCTCGAGGCTGGCATGCACCACCGAACCGCGAAGCTGCGCGGCCGACGGCGCCTCCGGCAACCGGTCGATGGCGCGGAACCGATACAGCAGCGGGCACTGCTTGAAATCCGCCGCCCGCGACGGCGACAGCGCCGGGCGGGGCATACGCGTCCCCCGCGGCGGTGCCGTCAGCTGCTCGGTCATAACCGCAGCCTAGGACGGGGCACCGACAACCCCGGGCACAAACTACGGCGCGTCGGCTGGCACGCTGGACGGCGTGTCAGCAACCGGCCCATTCACCGTCGGCGAACGCGTTCAACTCACCGACGCCAAGGGCCGCCACTACACGCTGGTGCTCACCGCCGGTGCCGAGTTCCACACCCATCGCGGCTCGATCGCCCACGACGCGCTGATCGGCCTCGAGCAGGGCAGCGTGGTCAAATCGAGTAACGGAGCGCTGTTTCTGGTCTTGCGGCCGCTGTTGGTCGATTACGTGATGTCGATGCCGCGCGGTCCGCAGGTGATCTACCCCAAGGATGCGGCGCAGATCGTCCACGAGGGCGACATCTTCCCCGGCGCCCGGGTCCTGGAGGCCGGCGCCGGCTCCGGCGCGCTCACGTTGTCGTTGCTGCGGGCGGTCGGCCCGCACGGACGGGTCGTCTCGTATGAACAGCGCGCCGACCACGCCGAGCACGCCCGCCGCAACGTGTCGACTTTCCACGGCGGCCAGGCACCGCCGAACTGGGATCTCATCATCAGCGATCTCGCCGACTCCGACCTGCCGGACGGCTCCTTCGACCGCGCGGTGCTGGACATGCTGGCGCCGTGGGACGTGCTGGACTCGGTCTCCCGGCTGGTGGTGGCCGGCGGGATGCTCATCGTCTACGTCGCAACCGTCACGCAGCTGTCGCGGGTCGTGGAGGCTCTGCGTGCTCAGCAGTGCTGGACCGAACCGCGGTCCTGGGAGACGCTGCAGCGGGGCTGGAACGTGGTCGGGCTGGCGGTGCGCCCGCAGCATTCGATGCGCGGTCACACCGCTTTCCTGGTTGCGACGCGCCGCCTGGCGCCCGGTGCGGTCGCGCCCGCGCCGTTGGGCCGCAAGCGCGAAGGACGCGACGGCTGACCCGGCTACTCGTCGTCGCTGCGGCGCAGCGAGCGGCGTACCGAGAGCAACTCGAACTCCGGGTGGGCGGCCACCAAGCGCTCGGCCGCGTCGAGGACGTCGACCACATGGCTGCGGTCCCCGGACACCACGGCCACGCCCATGCCCGCCCGCCGGTGCAGATCGTGAGATCCGGTCTCGGCGGCCGACACGCTGAACTTGCGCTGCAACTCCGACACCACGGGCCTGATCACCGACCGCTTCTGCTTGAGCGAGCGCACGTCGCCGAGCAGCAGATCAAACTCCAGCCATCCGATCCACATCCGCGGACTCAGCCGGGAGGCCCGGGTTCGGTAGGCGGCGGTGCCGGCTCGGGCGGCGGCGGTGGCGGGGCCGGGCTCGGGGACGGCGGGCTGGAAGCCCGCGAGTTGCCGAGCGCCAACAGCATTTCCGCGGTCTGTCGGGATAATTGCCAGCCACCTGGGTATGAGGTGAACTCCATGGGAAACGTGAACTGGCGATTGTTGGGTTGGGCGGTGGTGACGACGATGGTGGCCAAGACGTCGGAGGGATTCTTGTCCGACCAGGTGACGTTGTTGGCGGCGAACGTCATCGGCAAGAAGCCGCCGTCGCGCACCGCGGTGGTGAATCGGTCTAGGGCGGCGGCGGTTTCGGGGGTGGCCCCTTCGACGAGGTTGATCTTGTCCGCGCCCGCGACCGCCGGATCGGCGAGCCGGGACAGCACATCGGTGAGAGCTTCGGCGCCGGGCAGCGGAGCCGTCGGCGGACCGGCAACCACGCTCGACGTCGCGGGCGGTGCCGTCGGCCCGTCGGCCGCCAGCTTGCGCGCCGCGTCGTGCGTACACGCCGACACGCTCAGCGCCGCCATGAGCATGGCGGCACCCAGAGTTACGCGGAGGTTTCGGCGCGTCCCGCGCCTGGCTTCAACTACAAACAATTTGCAAATGCAGTGCAGGTCACATCGGCGGCCGCCGCGGCGGTTACCGCGACGACTTTCAGGCCTGTGGCTAGGGAATTCGCGATCACCGCGGTCCTTTCGCTCGGCCGGAGTCGAAGGCGAGATTACCAGTGGGACCCAAGTTGTTACTTTGCGTCGGCATTTGACTCCGCACATCAAACCGAAAACGCCGGTAGCGTTGGAGTATCCGCCACACCATTCCTGGTGCGGGAAAGGAGCGCAACATGGGTGACTCAGAGCGTTCTGAAGCATTCGGGACCCCCCGCGATATCCCTCTGTCCAGCGAAGACGCGGCAGAGTTGGAACAGCTGCGACGCGAAGCCGCAGTACTGCGCGAGCAACTCGACAACGCCGCGGGCCAGCCCGGCCCGGCGCGGTCGACCCGCGACGTGCATCAGCTCGAGGCGCGGGTCGACTCGCTCGCGGCGCGCAATTCGAAGTTGATGGAGACGCTGAAAGAGGCTCGCCAGCAGTTGCTCGCGCTGCGCGAGGAAGTCGACCGGTTGGGGCAGCCGCCCAGCGGCTACGGCGTACTGCTCGCCGCACACGACGACGAAACCGTCGACGTGTTCACCTCCGGCCGCAAGATGCGACTGACGTGCTCGCCCAACATCGACGCCACTTCGTTGAAGAAGGGTCAGACGGTCCGGCTCAACGAAGCCCTCACCGTCGTCGAGGCCGGCACCTTCGAATCGGTCGGTGAGATCTCGACGCTGCGTGAACTTCTCGCCGACGGGCACCGCGCCCTGGTGGTCGGCCACGCCGACGAGGAACGCATCGTGTGGCTGGCCGAGCCGCTGGTGGCCGAGGACTTGCCGGAGGGCACCATTGTCGACGGCATCAACGACGACACCCGGCCGCGCAAGCTGCGCCCGGGTGACTCCCTGCTGGTGGACACCAAAGCCGGTTACGCCTTCGAGCGCATCCCGAAGGCCGAGGTCGAAGACCTGGTGCTGGAAGAGGTGCCCGATGTCAGCTACGAGGACATCGGTGGTCTGACTCGCCAGATCGAGCAGATCCGCGATGCCGTCGAGCTGCCGTTCCTGCACAAGGAGCTGTACCGCGAGTACGCGTTGCGGCCGCCCAAAGGTGTGCTGCTCTACGGCCCGCCTGGATGCGGTAAGACGCTCATCGCCAAGGCGGTGGCCAACTCGCTGGCCAAGAAGATGGCCGAGGTGCGCGGCGACGATGCCCGCGAAGCCAAGTCGTACTTCTTGAACATCAAGGGTCCCGAGCTGCTGAACAAGTTCGTCGGCGAAACCGAGCGGCACATCCGGCTGATCTTCCAGCGCGCCCGGGAGAAGGCGTCCGAAGGCACACCGGTCATCGTGTTCTTCGACGAGATGGACTCGATCTTCCGTACCCGCGGCACCGGTGTCTCCTCCGACGTCGAGACCACCGTGGTCCCGCAGCTGCTGAGCGAGATCGACGGCGTGGAGGGACTCGAGAACGTCATCGTGATCGGCGCCTCCAACCGCGAGGACATGATCGACCCGGCCATCCTGCGTCCAGGACGACTGGACGTGAAGATCAAGATCGAACGCCCGGACGCCGAAGCGGCGCAAGACATCTTCTCGAAGTACTTGACCGAGGAGCTGCCGCTGCACGCCGACGACCTCGCCGAGTTCGGCGGCGATCGCACGGTCTGCATCAAGGCGATGATCGAGAAGGTTGTCGAGCGGATGTACGCCGAGATCGACGACAACCGGTTCCTGGAGGTCACCTACGCCAACGGTGACAAGGAAGTCATGTACTTCAAGGACTTCAACTCCGGGGCGATGATCCAGAACGTGGTCGACCGCGCGAAGAAGAACGCGATCAAGTCGGTGCTGGAAACCGGGCAGCCAGGTCTGCGCATCCAGCACCTGCTCGACTCGATCGTCGACGAGTTCGCCGAGAACGAGGACCTGCCCAACACCACCAACCCCGATGACTGGGCGCGGATTTCGGGCAAGAAGGGCGAGCGGATCGTCTACATCCGCACGCTGGTCACCGGCAAGTCGTCCAGCGCGTCGCGGGCCATCGACACCGAGTCGAACCTGGGTCAGTACCTGTAAGGGTCAGTCCGACAGCAGCGAATAGCTGTTGTTCAGGTCGTCCTGCAGGACGCGGGCGGCGCGGGTGGTCGTGTCGATCCGCAACTCTTCGGCGAGCACCCGGTGCTGATAGGTCCACCTCTCCGGCAGCTTGAGGCGGTCAGCGAGCTTCGGCAGGTCGGCGCGGGACAGGTTGGGGTCGACCACTTGGCTCCAGGTCTGCATCACCCAGCGCTGCCCCTGCGGGTCGTGCAGCTCGTAGATCTCTTCGCCGGCATCGAAGATGAAGACGGTGTTCCGGCTCACCTGATTGACGGTGTAAGGCGCGGGATTCATCGACGAAAGCAACACGGTGGCCTGCAGGACCATGTCGATTCCGCCGAAGTTCTTCGTGATGAGCGGTCCCTGCGGGGTCTTCTCGACGGAATTCATCAGCCAATAGCGGGGGCCGTTGAGTAATGCCCCCGCGGCGCGGTGTTCGGTCGCGATCGCCTGCGGGTCCAGCGCCGACCACAGCTCGGCCGGACAGTCGTTGAGCGGGTATGTGTTGTAGACGGCGGCCTGGGGACCGGCTTCGCCGGGAGTCACCAGCAGCACTTCGCCATAACGCTTGCCCGACATGTTTGCCGCATGTCGGGGCGCGGCCCGCCCGTCTTCGGTGGTCGACATCAAGCGAAATTAGCCACTGCCGTCTGCGCCGTCAACAACGGCATTCGGCGTGTGCGCAATATTCGCGCGGTACCGGCTTCGGGCTATCAACGCGGTGTGCAGATCATCGATCAGCGGATCGAGAAACATCGCCCGGTACTCGGCGTCGTCAACCGCGCGGGCGCTGATGTACATGAACGTCAGCGCGCCCAGGAACAGGCAGATGTGGATCAGGGAACTGGGCGCCGGAAAGGTCATGCCCAGCACCGTCGCCGTGTTGACGGTGGTGTGCGTCCACTCCTTGACCAACGGCGGAGTGAGGATCAGCAACCCGAGAATGAGGTAGATGGTGGCCGTCACCGACGCCACGACGAGGATCTCGACGAGTTGAGAGGTCGCCAGCAAGAAGACCACGTTCAGCCGTTCCGCCCGCTTCAGCGGTGCCCGCGGCGACGGGTCGGGCATCGCGGCAAACGGGGTGTCGGACAGGCTCTCGCTGCCTTCGGGCAGCACCGCGGTGTCGCGCAGCATCGGCCGCACCCGTTCAATGGTCTTGGACACGACGAATGCCCCGGCAATGGCCAGCAGGAAAACGATCGACAGCCAAAGCCTGGCGTCGCTGATGTTCGCCGCCATCAGCCACACGTAGGTGTTGAAGAACACCAGGGCGGTCAGCAGCACCACCGGCAGCGCCCGTATCGCCAGCTCGCCGACCGTCGCCAGGTGCGACAGCGTCATGCGCACCGCCCAGCCGAGCACCGACCCGATCCCACAGCCGGTCAGGACCAGCGTGAGAGTGAGGATGACGGCGGCCCGGGACAGTTGAACTGGATCGCTGCCGGCTTCGATGACGTCGGAAACGACCGCGATGGCCACGGCTACGGTCGCCGCTATCGCGCGGACCCGGACCGCCGAGATACGCGACACCAGCCAGCCGGCGAGGGCGGCCAGCGGGAGCGCGACCGCCAGCAGGCCCAGGATCACCCACTGCGAAGTCGTTGGGGTGCCGGCGATCTCGACGTCCCGGCCGGCGCTGACGAAATAGATCGCGAGCAGGCAACTCTCCACCGCCGCCCAGGCCGCCAGCATGGGAGCAGACCTCGACCACAGCCGGCGCCAGCGTCCGCGCGTGGTCAGTACCGAGGGCAAGCCCCGCAGCAAGAACCAACTCTCGGCCGCGGCCGTCGCCGACTCTCGGTGCACTAGCGAACGACGCGGGGAACGGTTCATGCCGGGTCACATTAGCCCCGGCCGCCACCCGCGCGCTGCTAGTCGGCGCGCGCACCTACTCTTTAAGGCATGCAACGGATTATCGGGACGGAGGTCGAGTACGGCATATCCTCGCCGTCAGACCCGACCGCCAACCCGATCCTCACCTCGACTCAGGCGGTACTGGCTTACGCCGCCGCCGCCGGTATACAGCGCGCCAAACGCACTCGTTGGGACTACGAGGTGGAATCGCCGCTGCGAGACGCCCGCGGCTTCGACCTCAGCCGTTCGGCCGGCCCGCCGCCCGTCGTCGACGCCGATGAGGTCGGCGCCGCCAACATGATCCTGACCAACGGCGCCCGGCTCTACGTCGACCACGCTCACCCGGAGTACTCCGCGCCCGAGTGCACCGACCCGCTGGACGCGGTGATCTGGGACAAGGCCGGCGAGCGCGTCATGGAGGCCGCGGCCCGCCACGTCGCCAGCGTGCCCGGCGCAGCCAAACTGCAGCTCTACAAGAACAACGTCGACGGCAAAGGGGCCTCCTACGGCTCCCACGAGAACTACCTGATGTCGCGGCAGACACCGTTCTCGGCCATCATCGCCGGCCTGACCCCGTTCCTGGTCTCCCGGCAGGTGGTCACCGGTTCCGGCCGAGTGGGCATCGGCCCCTCCGGTGACGAGCCCGGATTCCAGCTGTCGCAGCGTTCGGACTACATCGAGGTCGAGGTCGGCCTGGAAACCACGCTCAAGCGCGGCATCATCAACACCCGCGACGAACCGCACGCCGACGCGGACAGATACCGCCGCCTGCACGTCATCATCGGCGACGCCAACCTCGCCGAGACGTCGACCTACCTGAAGCTGGGCACCACCGCGCTGGTTCTCGACCTCATCGAGGAAGGTCCGGCGCACGGCATCGACCTGACCGACCTGACCCTGGCCCGGCCGGTGCACGCGGTCCACGCCATCAGCCGCGACCCGGCGCTGCGCGCGACGGTCGCGCTGGCCGACGGTCGTGAGTTGACCGGCCTTGCCCTGCAACGGATTTACCTGGACCGGGTGGCCAAGCTGGTAGACAGCCGCGATCCCGACCCGCGGGCCTCCGACATCGTCGAGACCTGGGCGAACGTGCTGGACCTACTCGAGCGCGACCCGATGGAGTGTGCCGAACTGCTCGACTGGCCGGCCAAACTCCGACTGCTCGAAGGGTTCCGGCAGCGGGAGAACCTGAGCTGGTCCGCACCCCGGCTGCACCTGGTCGATCTGCAGTATTCCGATGTCCGGCTGGACAAGGGGCTGTACAACCGCCTGGTCGCGCGCGGGTCGATGAAGCGTCTGGTGACCGAACATCAGGTGCTGGAAGCCGTCGACAAGCCCCCCACCGACACCCGCGCTTACTTCCGCGGTGAATGCCTGCGCCGGTTCGGCGCCGACATCGCCGCGGCCAGCTGGGACTCGGTGATCTTCGACCTCGGCGGGGATTCGCTGGTTCGCATCCCGACGCTGGAGCCGCTGCGGGGCAGTAAGGCCCATGTGGGAGCGTTATTGGACTCGGTGAGCAGCGCGGTGGAGTTGGTGGAACAACTGACCAGCTGACACTGGTTAAACCGAGAAACGTCGGTGCTGACCGGTAGGGTAGAGAAAAGCTTGCGGGCGTATCACGCGCACGCATGGCCTCTAGAAGGCCAGTGACCAAGCAGGAGGCGGCGATGGCGCAAGAGCAGACCAAACGCGGGGGCGGCGGCGGAGACGAAGACGACGTCACCGGCAGCACCGCTGCGGGTCAAGAGCGTCGCGAGAAGCTGACCGAGGAGACCGACGATCTGCTCGACGAGATTGATGACGTCCTCGAAGAAAACGCCGAGGACTTCGTGCGTGCATACGTCCAAAAGGGCGGACAGTGACCTGGCCGTTGCCCGATCGCCTGTCCCTGAAATCAGCACTATCCGGATCATCCGCCGTAGACCTGTCGTCCTTCGCTGACTTCCTGCGCCGCCAGGCGCCGGAATTGCTGCCCGCCAGCATCAGCGGAGGCGAACCCTCCGCCGCAGCTCAACTGCCACACGGCACCACCATCGTGGCCTTGAAATACCCCGGCGGCGTCGTGCTCGCCGGTGACCGCCGCTCGACCCAAGGCAACATGATCGCCGGTCGCGACGTGCGCAAGGTCTACATCACCGACGATTACACGGCCACCGGCATCGCCGGTACCGCCGCCATCGCCGTGGAATTCGCCCGCCTTTATGCCGTCGAGCTCGAGCACTACGAGAAGCTCGAAGGCGTCCCGCTCACCTTCGCCGGCAAGGTCAACCGGCTGGCGATCATGGTGCGCAGCAACCTGCCCGCCGCCATGCAGGGCCTGGTGGCGCTGCCCCTGCTGGTCGGTTACGACCTCTCGGCTCCCGACCCGGAATCGGCGGGCCGCATCGTCTCCTTCGACGCAGCCGGCGGCTGGAACATCGAAGAAGAGGGCTATCAGTCGGTGGGCTCGGGTTCGATCTTCGCCAAGTCATCGATCAAGAAGCTGTACAGCCAGGTCACCGACGCCGACTCGGCGCTGCGGGTAGCCGTGGAAGCGCTCTACGACGCCGCCGACGACGACTCCGCCACCGGTGGGCCGGACCTGGTGCGCGGCATCTACCCCACGGCTGTCACCATCGACGCCGAAGGGGCGGTCGATGTCGCAGAGGAGCGCATCGCCGGATTGGCCCGCAGCGTGATCGAAAGCCGCTCGCGCGCGGACACTTTCGGCCCCGACGGCGGTGAGAAGTGAGCTTCCCGTATTTCATTTCCCCTGAGCAGGCGATGCGTGAGCGCAGCGAGCTCGCGCGCAAAGGCATCGCCCGCGGCCGCAGCGTCGTGGCGCTCGCGTACGCCGGGGGAGTGCTGTTCGTCGCGGAGAACCCGTCGCGGTCGTTGCAGAAGATCAGCGAACTCTACGACCGGGTCGGCTTCGCGGCCGCCGGCAAGTTCAACGAATTCGACAACCTGCGCCGCGGCGGCATTCAGTTCGCCGACACCCGCGGCTACGCCTACGACCGCCGCGACGTCACCGGCCGGCAGCTGGCCAACGTTTACGCGCAAACGCTGGGCACCATCTTCACCGAGCAGGCCAAGCCCTACGAGGTCGAGTTGTGCGTGGCCGAGGTCGCGCACTACGGCGAGACGAAAGCCCCGGAGCTCTACCGCATTACTTATGACGGTTCGATCGCCGACGAGCCGCATTTCGTGGTGATGGGCGGCACCACCGAGCCGATCACCAACGCGCTCAAGGAGACCTACACCGAAAACGCTGACCTCCCGGATGCGTTGCGCATCGCGGTGGAGGCGTTGCGGTCCAGCAGTGTCGACAACCCGAGCAACGGTCAATCCAGCATCGCTGGAACCAGCCTGGAGGTCGCCGTCCTCGACGCCAGCCGGCCGCGGCGCGCCTTCCGCCGGATCACGGGCGCCGCGCTGGAGACCCTGCTGCGAGATGTCGAAAACGGCGCCGCATCCGACGGCGAAGCCCCGGAATCGAACGGCGAGTCGTCAAGCTGACGCGCGACACAGCCAGCCGCCACACGCAACTGCGGCGCGGCACTATCACCGCGCCGGTGTGACAACCAGTACGCTCGATTACGTGCAGCGACGAATCATGGGCATCGAGACCGAGTTCGGTGTCACCTGCACATTCCACGGTCATCGCCGACTCAGCCCGGACGAGGTAGCCCGCTACCTATTCCGCCGAGTCGTTTCCTGGGGTCGCAGCTCTAACGTTTTCCTGCGCAACGGCGCCCGCCTGTACCTCGATGTGGGCAGCCACCCTGAATACGCCACCGCGGAATGCGACAGTCTGGTACAGCTGGTCACCCACGACAGGGCCGGCGAATGGGTGCTCGAAGACCTGCTGGTCGACGCCGAGCAGCGGCTTGCCGACGAAGGCATCGGCGGTGACATCTACCTGTTCAAGAACAACACCGACTCGGCGGGCAACTCCTACGGCTGCCACGAGAACTACCTGATCGTGCGGGCCGGTGAGTTCTCCCGGATCTCCGATGTGCTGCTGCCGTTCCTGGTCACCCGCCAGCTGATCTGCGGCGCGGGCAAGGTGTTGCAGACGCCCAAGGCGGCGACCTTCTGCCTTTCCCAGCGCGCCGAGCACATCTGGGAGGGCGTCTCCTCGGCGACCACCCGCAGCCGTCCGATCATCAACACCCGCGACGAGCCGCACGCCGACGCCGAGAAGTACCGACGGCTGCACGTCATCGTCGGTGACTCCAACATGTGCGAGACCACCACCATGCTCAAGGTGGGCACAGCCGCGCTGGTGCTCGAAATGATCGAGGCCGGGGTGGCCTTCCGCGACTTCTCGCTGGACAACCCGATCCGCGCCATCCGCGAAGTCAGCCATGACATCACCGGCCGGCGGCCGGTGCGGTTGGCGGGCGGGCGTCAGGCCAGCGCGCTGGACATCCAACGGGAGTACTACAGCCGCGCCGTCGAACACCTCCAAACCCGCGAGCCAAACCCGCAGATCGAGCAAGTCGTCGACCTGTGGGGCCGCCAACTCGACGCCGTCGAGAGCCAGGACTTCGCGAAGGTCGACACCGAGATCGACTGGGTGATCAAGCGCAAGCTGTTCCAGCGCTACCAGGACCGCTACAACATGGAGTTGTCGGACGCCAAGATCGCCCAATTGGACTTGGCCTACCACGACATCAAGCGCGGCCGCGGCGTGTTCGACCTGCTGCAGCGCAAGGGTCTGGCGGCGCGCGTCACCACCGACGAAGACATCGCCGAAGCCGTCGACCATCCGCCGCAGACCACCCGCGCCCGGCTGCGCGGCGAATTCATCAGCGCCGCCCAAGCCGCCGGCCGTGACTTCACCGTGGACTGGGTGCACCTCAAGCTCAACGACCAGGCACAGCGCACCGTGCTGTGCAAGGACCCGTTCCGCGCGGTCGACGAACGGGTCAAACGCCTCATCGCGAGCATGTAGCGCCACCCCGGTGGCCTAATCTGGAGCCAATGGCGACCTCGAAAGTCGAACGACTGGTCAATCTCGTCATCGCCCTGCTGTCTACCCGCGGATACATCACCGCGGAGAAGATCAGGTCAAGCGTGGCGGGTTACTCCGACAGCCCCACCGCTGAAGCGTTCTCCCGAATGTTCGAGCGCGACAAGAACGAACTGCGCGACCTCGGCATCCCCCTCGAGGTGGGCCGGGTGTCCAACCTGGACCCCACCGAGGGCTACCGCATCAACCGCGACGCCTACGCGCTGCCGTCCGTGGATTTGACCGCCGAGGAGGCGGCCGCGGTCGCGGTCGCCACCCAGCTCTGGGAGTCGCCCGAGCTGATCACCGCAACCCAGGGAGCGCTACTCAAGCTGCGCGCGGCGGGGGTGGACGTCGACCCCGACGCGCCGGTGGCCATCGCCTCGCCCGCGGGCGTGCCGGGCTTGCGGGGGTCGGAGGAAGTCCTCGGAATCCTGTTGTCCGCCATCGATGCTCGCCAGGCCGTGCAGTTCGCGCACCGGTCGACGCGCGCCGAGCCCTACACCACCCGCACGGTGGAGCCGTGGGGCGTGGTCACCGAGAAGGGCCGCTGGTACCTGGTCGGCCATGACCGCGACCGCGACGCCACCCGTACCTTCCGCCTGTCGCGCATCGGCGGCGAGGTGAAGCCGATCGGCCCGCCGGGAGCGGTGACCATCCCGGATGGTGTCGACCTGCGCCACATCGTGGCCCAAACGGTCAGTGAAGCACCCAGCGGTGTGCACGCGACGGTGTGGGTGGCCGACGGGCGAGCCACCGCTTTGCGCCGCGCCGGCACCCGCATCGGGCCGCGCCGACTGGCCGGCCGCGACGGAGAGGTGATCCAGCTCGACATCGGGTTCAGTGACCGCCTGGCGCGTGAGATCGCCGGCTACGGTCCGGACGCCATCGTGTTGGCGCCCCCGTCGCTGCGCGACGATGTGCTGGCCCGATTGGCTGCGCAGGCGGGAGTTGAGGAGGAGCGGCTATGACTTCCGTTTCCACCCGGCTGGTGCGGCTGCTCAATATGGTGCCGTACTTCCAGGCCAACCCGCGGATCACCCGAGCTGAAGCCGCGGCCGATCTGGGGGTGTCCGCCAAGCAGCTCGAGGAAGACCTCAACCAGCTGTGGATGTGCGGCCTGCCGGGATACCTGCCCGGTGATCTGATCGATTTCGCCTTCTCCGGTGACACCGTCGAGGTGACCTTCTCGGCAGGCATCGACCGGCCGCTCAAGCTCACCTCGCCGGAAGCCACCGGGCTCTTGGTGGCGCTGCGCGCGCTGGCCGATATCCCCGGGGTGGTCGATCCGGAGGCCGCGCGCAGCGCCATCGCCAAGATCGCGGTGGCCGCAGGCGCCGCCGGCAACGACACCGCGGCGGCCGTCGTCGACGAGCCGGCACCCGTCGAGAGCCGGGCCGCCGCGACCGTTCGCGCAGCGGTGCACGACAAACGTGCGCTGACCATCGACTACTACTCCGCCTCGCACGACTCGCTGACCACCCGGACCGTCGACCCGATCCGGGTCCTACTGATCGGTGGCCACAGTTACCTGGAGGCCTGGTCACGCGAGGCCGAGGGCGTTCGGCTCTTCCGCTTCGACCGCATCGTCGACGCCACGGAGCTCAGTGAGCCGGCCATGCCGCCCGAACCGGTGTTGCAGGCGCCGCCGGACACCTCGCTGTTCGACGGCGATCCGTCGTTGCCGTCGGCGACGCTGCTGGTAGCGCCGTCGGCGTCGTGGATGTTCGAGTACTACCCGCTTCGGGTGCAGCGCGAGCTGCCCGACGGCTCGTGCGAAGTCGCCATGACCTACGCCTCCGAGGCCTGGATGACCCGCCTGCTGCTGGGCTTCGGCTCCGATGTTCAGGTGCTGGCCCCGGAGTCGCTGGCGCAGCGGGTGCGCGACCAGGCGGCCGCGGCGCTTGCCGCCTATCGCGCCGCTGAGCAGGGCTGATCCCGGCGAAGCGGGCGGCGCGCGCGGCCGGTGCGCCTCGCTTGGGCCGGACAGCGGCACCCGCTGCGGTAACATCGGGTCAACGTCTGGAGGTAATCAAAGTGGGCAGTCTCAGTCCGTGGCATTGGGCGATCCTCGCCGTCGTGGTGATCGTGCTCTTCGGTGCCAAGAAGCTCCCCGATGCGGCGCGCTCGTTGGGCAAGTCGATGCGAATCTTCAAATCCGAGGTCCGCGAGTTGCAGAACGAGAACAAGTCAGAAGCGTCCCCTCAGACCCCTGCGGCGTCCCCCACACCCGTCGAGTCGCAGCGTGTCGACCCCCCAGCCGCTGCTGAGCAGGGTCACACCGAGGCGCGGCCGGCCTAGCCGGCGCCACTGACCGTATGTCGTGAACGGCTCTAGGGTTTCAGCGCGCGCTTTTGGTCTTTTCAAGCGGCTCAACCCCCGGCAACGGCGCAGCCGCGTCAACCCCGACGCGACCATGTCGCTGGTCGACCACCTAACCGAGCTGCGCACCCGCCTGCTCATCTCGTTGGCGGCCATCCTTTTGACCACCATCTTCGGATTCATCTGGTATTCGCATTCGGTCTTCGGTCTGCGAAGCCTCGGCGAATTCCTGCGCGAGCCCTACTGTTCGCTGCCGCAGTCCGCTCGCGCGGAAATCAGCGCGGACGGTCAGTGCCGGCTGCTGGCGACCGCGCCGTTCGACCAATTCATGTTGCGGCTCAAGGTCGGAATGACCACCGGGATCGTGCTGGCCTGCCCGGTGTGGTTCTACCAGCTCTGGGCGTTCATCACCCCCGGCCTGTACAAGAAGGAACGCCGCTTCGCGGTGGCGTTCGTCATTCCGGCGGCCGTGCTGTTCGCGGCCGGCGCCGCGCTGGCTTATGTGGTGCTGTCCAAGGCGCTTGGCTTCCTATTGACCGTCGGCAGCGACGTCCAAGTGACCGCCCTGTCCGGTGACCGGTACTTCGGCTTCCTGATCAACCTGCTGGTGGTGTTCGGCGTCAGCTTCGAATTCCCCCTGCTCATCGTCATGCTCAACATGGTCGGCATGCTCACCTACGAGCGGCTCAAGTCCTGGCGGCGCGGGTTGATCTTCGCGATGTTCGTGTTCGCGGCGGTATTCACGCCGGGGTCTGATCCGTTTTCGATGACCGCACTCGGGGTAGCGCTAACCGTGTTGCTCGAGTTCGCCATTCAGATTGCCCGCATCCATGACAAGCGAAAAGCCAAGCGTGAAGCGTCGATACCCGATGACGAAGCCTCCGTCATCGACCCACCCGCGCCGATACCGGCGCCGTCGGTGATCGGCGGACCTCATGACGACGTCACCTAGCCACTGCGCACCCTCGCCGGTGACGACGTGAGCGATCTGCCCGAGCTTGACCGGTTCGCCACCGAACTGTCCTTCCAGCTCGACGACTTTCAACGCCGGGCGTGCGCCGCGCTGGAAGGCGGTCACGGTGTGCTGGTCTGCGCACCGACGGGCGCGGGCAAGACGGTGGTCGGCGAATTCGCCGTTCACCTGGCCCTCGCCGCGGGCGGGAAGTGCTTCTACACCACACCGCTGAAGGCGCTGAGCAACCAGAAGCACACCGACCTGGTGGCCCGCTACGGCCGCGACCGCATCGGGTTGCTCACCGGTGACCTGTCGGTCAACGCCGACGCGCCCGTCGTCGTCATGACCACCGAAGTGCTCCGCAACATGCTCTATGCGGATTCGTCTGCGCTGCAAGGCCTTTCGCATGTGGTGATGGACGAGGTGCATTTCCTTGCCGACCGGATGCGCGGACCGGTGTGGGAAGAGGTCATCCTGCATCTGCCCGACGAGGTGCGGGTGGTCAGTCTGTCGGCCACGGTCAGCAACGCCGAGGAGTTCGGCGGCTGGATCCAGACCGTGCGCGGCGACACCACCGTGGTGGTCGACGAACACCGACCGGTGCCGCTGTGGCAACACGTTCTGGTGGGTAAGCGGCTGTTCGACCTGTTCGACTACCGCTCCGGTGACCCGGCCAACCAGCAGACCCACGGCACCATCGGCAAGCCCCACGTCAACGCCGACTTGGTGCGCCACATCGCGCACCGCCGCGAGGCCGACCGGATGTCGGATTGGCAGCCGCGCCGGCGCAACCAGGGTCGGCCCAGCCGGCCCCGCTTCTACCGGCCGCCGGCACGGCCGGACGTCATCGCAATCCTGGATGCGGCCGGCCTGCTGCCCGCCATCACCTTCGTGTTCTCCCGAGCCGGGTGCGACGCGGCCGTCCAACAGTGCCTGCGTTCGCCGCTGCAATTGACCACCGAATCCGAACGCGCGCAGATCGCAGAGGTCATCGACCACCGCTGCGGTGACCTCGACGACGCCGACCTGGCAGTCCTGGGCTACTACGAGTGGCGGGAGGGCTTGCTGCGCGGGCTGGCCGCTCACCACGCCGGCATGCTGCCCGCATTCCGCCACACCGTCGAAGAGTTGTTCGCCGCCGGCCTGGTCAGAGCCGTCTTCGCCACCGAAACCCTGGCGCTCGGCATCAATATGCCGGCCCGCACGGTCGTCCTCGAGCGGCTGGTGAAGTTCAACGGCGAACAGCACGTGCCGCTGACGCCGGGGGAGTACACCCAGCTGACCGGACGCGCCGGCCGGCGCGGCATCGACGTCGAAGGCCACGCGGTGGTGTTGTGGCAACCCGATGTGGAACCGTCCGAGGTGGCCGGACTGGCGTCGACGCGCACCTTCCCGCTGCGCAGTTCGTTCGCGCCGTCCTACAACATGACCATCAACCTGGTCCAGCGGATGGGTCCTGAGCAGGCGCATCAACTGCTCGAACAGTCCTTCGCGCAGTACCAGGCCGACCGATCCGTCGTCGGGCTGGTCCGCGGGATCGACCGCGGCAAACGGATGCTCGACGAAATCGCCGGTGAATTCGGCGGGCACGACGCGGCGATCTTCGACTACGCCCGCATCCGCGCGCAGATTTCGGACATGGAACGCTCCCAGGCCCGCGCGTCCCGGCTGCAGCGCCGGCAAGCGGCCAGCGACGCACTCACCGCCCTGCGCCGTGGGGACATCATCAACATCACCCACGGCCGACGCAGCGGGCTTGCCGTCGTCTTGGAGTCCGCGCGAGACAGCAGCGACCCGCGGCCGTTGGTGCTGACCGAGCATCGCTGGGCTGGGCGCATCTCGTCGGCCGACTATTCCGGGGTGACGCCGCCGGTCGGGTCGATGACGTTGCCCAAACGGGTCGAGCACCGCCAGCCGCGGGTGCGACGCGATCTGGCGTCGGCGCTGCGAACGGCTGCCGCGGGCCTGCTGCCCTCGGCCGGTCGGCGCTCCGGGGGCCGCGGCAACCAGGACGGCGAATTCCACGATCCGGAGCTGGCGTCGTTGCGGGAAAAGATGCGCCGCCATACCGCACACCAGGCGCCCGACCGCGAAGCGCACATGCGCGAAGCCGAACGCTATCTGCGCATCGAACGGGACAACGCGCAGTTGGAGCACAAGGTCGCCGCCGCGACGAACTCGCTGGCCCGTACCTTCGACCGGATCGTCGGTCTGCTCACCGAGCGCGGGTTCATCAAAGGGCCCGCCGACGACCCCCAGGTCACCGACGACGGACGGTTATTGGCGCGGATCTACAGCGAGAGTGACCTGCTGGTGGCCGAGTGCCTGCGCACCGGAGCGTGGTCGGGTCTTAAGCCGCCCGAGCTGGCGGCCGTGGTCTCGGCGGTGCTCTACGAGTCGCGCGGTGATGCGCCGAGCGCCCCGTTGGGCGCCGAAGTGCCGACGCAGAAATTGCGGCAGGCGCTCAGCCAGACTGCGCGGCTGTCCGCGGCGCTGCGCGCCGACGAGCAAACACACCGGATCTCCCAGAGCCGCGAACCCGACGACGGCTTCGTCACCGTCATCTACCGCTGGGCGCGCACCGGCGATCTGGCCGCGGCCCTGGCGGCCGCCGACGCCGCGGGCACCGGATCACCCCTGTCTGCAGGCGATTTCGTGCGCTGGTGCCGGCAGGTCCTCGACCTGCTTGACCAGGTTCGCAATGCCGCCCCGGACCCTGACCTGCGGGCCACCGCGAAGCGCGCTATCAATGACATTCGGCGCGGCGTCGTGGCAGTTGACGCCGGGTAGGCTGAGCCGGAGCTACGGTTACATCGTCCAATGTGATCGGCAAAGCCAGGACAAGACGTACTAGGAGAATTCATGAGCGGACCGCAGGGACCGGGGCAGTCGTGGCAACCCGGCCAAGCCGGCGACCATTCCTCCGACCCGACCATGGCGGGGTCGCCCTGGCAGCAGCAACCCAATCAGGACGCGACCTGGCACGCGCCGGCGTACACGCCGTCCGAGTACCCGCAGTACCAGCAGCCTGGTGAGGCCTACCCGCAGCAGTACCCGCAGTCGGGCTACGGCTCGGACTTCGGTTCGCAAGCCACCCAGTACGGCGCGCCGCCGCAGTATGGCCAGCCGGGCCAGTACCAGCAGCCGGGCCAATACGGCCAGCCACCGCAATACGGCCAGCCCGGTCAGCCGGGCCAGTATGGTCAGCCCGGCCAGTACCCCGGGCAACCAGCTCCGTACAGCCAGCCCGGCAAGAAGCGCTCTACGGCGCTGATCGCCAGCATCGTCGGCGTGGTCGCGGTGCTGTTCATCGCGGTGATCCTGGTGTTGGGCTTCTGGCAGCCGGGGTTCTTCGTCACCACCAAGCTCGACGTCAACAAGGCGAATGCGGGTGTGCAGCAGATCCTGACCGACGAGACCAACGGCTACGGCGCCAAGAACGTCAAAGACGTCAAGTGCAACAACGGGTCCGACCCGACCGTCAAGAAGGGTGGCACGTTCGACTGCACCGTCAGCATCGACGGCGCCTCCAAGCACGTCACCGTGACCTTCCAGGACAACAAGGGCACCTACGAGGTCGGTCGGCCGCAGTAACCGTCACGACGGCAGCGCGTCGAGAGCCTTCTGGAGTCGTTTGATCGACGACCCGACGCCGTACTGGGTGGCCAGCTGGGCGGTCCGGGTGGTGTCGACGGCATGCAGGGGAAGTTTGTCGGTGCGCGTGGACAGCGTGACCGGAGCGTCGGTGGCCACTCGCACCACCGGCTCGGCGGCCCTGATGTAGTCCGACGATGCGCGCAATTTCGTGCGTAACCCCTTGGCCAACTTCGACTTTGGGTCGTTGGCGGCAGCGATGATCCGTTCCAGCGAGCCGTGCTGGGCCAGCAGGGTCGCTGCGGTCTTCTCGCCGATGCCCGGCACGCCCGGCAGCCCGTCGGACGGGTCGCCGCGCAACAAGGCCAGTTCGGCGTAGGCCGGGCCGGCCCGATCTACCGGCACCCCGTAGCGTTCGGCCAGCTCTTTGGGTCCGAACAAGGTGGCCTTCGACATGCCGCGGCCCAGATAAAGCACTCGGACCGGCACGTGGTCGTCGCTGACCACCTGCAGCAGATCGCGGTCGCCGCTGACCACGATCACCGGGTCAGTGCGCTCCTTCGCCGCCAAGGTGCCCAGGACATCGTCGGCCTCGTAACCGGGTGCGCCCGCCGCGGGAATACCGAAAGCGTCCAACAACTCCATGATCATGTCGATCTGCGGGGTCAGTTCGTCGGGCACCTCTTCGATGTCGGGTTGATCGGAGGGTTCTTCTTGGACCACGCGATGCGCCTTGTACGACGGGATGAGGTCCACCCGGAACTGCGGGCGCCAGTCGAGGTCCAGGCAGACGACCAGTCGGCACGGGCGCTGCTGGCTGACCAGCACCGCCAACGAGTCGATGAACCCGCGCACGGCGTTGACTGGACGGCCGTCGGGCGACTTGATCGACGACGGCACGCCGAAGTACGAGCGAAACCACATGCTGGGGCCGTCCAGCAGCAACACAGGTGCGGGCATGCGCGCTATGGTCTCACGCGCGCCGCCGACGATTAGCCTGGCTGCCATGGGCTCTCATCGATTCGACACCGCGGTGCATGCGCGACGGCTGGCAGCAGCGGCTGCCGCGGCCGCTGACGCCGGTCTGGCCGGTCTGGTGATCACTCCCGGTTACGACCTTCGCTACCTCATCGGCTCGCGGGCGCAGACGTTCGAACGACTCACCGCGCTCGTCATCCCGGCCTCCGGTGACGCCACCGTGGTATTGCCCCGGCTGGAGTTGGCATCGTTGGCCGACTCCGCCGCCGTCGAACTGGGGGTCAGCGTGCAGGAATGGGTCGACGGCGAGGACCCGTACCGGTTGGTACGAGACGCGTTGGGGGGTGCGGCGGCGGCAGTCACTGAATCCATGCCCGCCTTGCACCTGCTGCCCCTGGCCGAGGTGCTGGGCGCAGTGCCGGTGCTGGCCACCGATGTGCTGCGCCAGTTGCGAATGATCAAGGAGCCCGCGGAGATTGACGCGCTGCGCAAGGCGGGTGCGGCGATCGACCGGGTCCATGCCCGGGTGCCGGAGTTTCTGGGGCCGGGTCGGACCGAGGCTGATGTTGCCGCCGACATCGCCGAAGCCATTGTCGCCGAGGGCCATTCGGAGGTGGCGTTCATCATCGTCGGCTCTGGTCCGCACGGTGCCGACCCGCATCACGAGGTGTCGGACCGTGAGCTGCAGCCCGGCGACGTCGTCGTGGTGGACATCGGCGGCAGCTACGAGCCCGGATACCATTCGGACTCGACCCGCACGTACAGCATCGGCCAGCCCGATCCTGAAGTGGCCAAGCAATATTCGCTGCTACAGCAGGCTCAGCGTGCCGCGGTGGCGGCCGTCCGTCCCGGTGTGACCGCAGAGCAGGTCGACGCCGCCGCCCGGGATGTGTTGGCTGAAGCCGGACTTGCCGAGTACTTCGTGCACCGGACCGGGCACGGCATTGGCTTGTGCGTGCACGAGGAGCCCTACATCGTTGCCGGCAATGATCTGCCACTGGCGCCGGGCATGGCGTTTTCGGTTGAGCCGGGTATCTACTTCCCGGGGCGCTGGGGTGCCCGCATCGAGGACATTGTGATCGTGACCGAAGACGGTGCTGTGTCGGTCAATAACCGGCCCCACGAGCTGATCGTCGTCACCTAGCGGCTACAGGCCCGGAACCAGGCGAGGTGGTAGTTGGCCGCCGCCTTGTCGCCGGCGACCAGCGCGTCAATGGCGGCGAGCAGTTGCCAGTTTCCGACGTCGTGGGCGTCGACGTTGTCGGGATAGCTGTCCAAGACTTTGGTGCCGACGTCCTTCAGGTGCTGGTGCAGCAGATCGACCTCGGAGTCGAGGACGCCGGTGCCCGCGGATGCGGCTTTGGCCAGCGTGTGGGCCAACCGGGGGAGGCCGTCGCGCCATTGGGTGGCCTGCCCGAGTTCCCAGCCCAGTTCGTCGATCTCCGGGGCGTGCCGTGGCCGGGAGGAGGTGGGGATCGGCTCGTCGGCGTCGGTCACATGGTGGATTGGGGTGTAGGCGGCGGCGATCGTTACTTCGCCGAGCAGGGCTTCGACGTTGCCGCGGCGTCGTGCCGGCTGCAACAGGGTGACCGCGGCCGGAAGGTCGATGCCCGGCGGGATCCACCCGCTGGCCAGGTCCGTGGTCAGAACGGTGGTGTTGTCGGGACGGTCGCCAACCACCCACGCCAGGCGAGGTTGTTGGCGCGCAACCGAATTCACCAGCCGCTGCAGGCGTGCGCGGGCGGTGGCGTCGGCCGATGCGGCGCCGGCTGCCGCTCCCGTGGCGGTCGCTGCGACGGCTTCGGTGGCCACGTTCGACGGCGGGAGCGGTTTCGCCGCTGGAGGGGTTTGCCGCACGACGGCTGGTTGACCTGTGCCGGCCTGGCCGGCCGAGGGATGGACCGGTGCTGAGGACGGTGTCGCCGGCTGCATGGGCGGTGAGCTGGGCAACGCGGCGGACTGTGTCGCTGTGACGGGCGGGCGTAGGTCGGCGCCATAGGTGGGGAGTGGCGTCGACGGCGAGGGCGCGACGAGGTTGGGGTTCGGCGCGACCGGACCCGCGACAATGGGCGCCGCGGGAGCCTCAGCCGCGTGCTGGACCGGAGGCGGAGGGGAGTCGACGACCGGCGCGTGTACAACCGGGTTCGCGACGGCCGCAGGCGCGGTCGGGGGAGCATGCGGCACTTGCTCGGTGGGAGTGATGGGGTGCGGAACCGGATTCGCCGCGGCGGAAATCGGCGCGCCCGAGTCCATGCCCTTGTTGAAGCTCTGCATGAGCTCGGCGGGTGTGGTGGGGGGTGGGGGTGGGGTGACGGGGGGTAGTTGGCCGCTGGGGGTGGTGGGCAGCGCCGAATTGCCGCCCGGCGAAGGTGACGGCAAGGCATTTGGCGAGAACGCTGGCGGTGTGGGATGCACTCCACTTAGCGGCATATACGGCTGACCGGCGCTCGGAGAGGGGGGCGAAGTGACCGAAGGCGGTGATAAGCCGCGGCCAGCCGCGCCGCCCAAATTACCTGTGAGGCTTGTAGTTCGGACGGTAACTGGCATCGGACCGTTGGAAGCCGCAGGCGCCGCACCGCCGGTTCCAAGGTTCGAAGTGAGGACGGGCGTTGCAGCGGGAACCGACACCTCAGGCGCTGTTAAGGGAGCTTCGGGCGGAGTTCCTAGATTGTTAGTGAGTTCTGCCGTTGAAGACTTCGACATCAAGCATTGGACATCCCTTTCAATAGCGACCTGGTTGGGCTGAAGTAACAGCTGGCGCAAGTCAACCGCTTGGCCTTGCACGAACTGACGGGCTGACTCACCGTTACCTTCTTCATTGAGGACGCCCTGGATTGCATCGATGACGTCACTAGCACACTGCGCTGCCCTCGTATTCGCGAGTCGCTGATAATCTGCGACGATCGCGCTGATCTTTCCTGCCTTTATTGCGGCCGGGTCCTTTGAGTGCTCAACGTTATCGATTTCGGAGTTGCCTTGAGTAGCTAAATCAAACAACGCGTCCTGGAGTGTTTGAGCACTGTCGTGAGCCCTCCGATAAGCGGCCTTTTTCGCGCCGCTCTTCTTTGCTATTTTTCGGGCTTGTTCTTCGCCGCGAATGTATGCTGAACGCAGATCTTCTGCCGTCAGACCTTCTTGCTGAGATAATTGGCCTTTCCTAGCACCTTCAAGGGCTGTAGCGAAATTAAGGTATCCGGTTTCGATCAATGCGCGATGCTCGAATCCGTTATTCATCGCCGCTATAGCAGAGTCATCTGGCCATACATGGCCGACAAGTAAGTACGACCATTTTCCCGATGGCATACCAGTCACTTGCAAAGCCGTTCTATCGTTGATGTGGCGTCGTCAGACGTCTGCAGCAGAGGTTGCAACTCGGCGTCCGAGTTAGTCAGCCCATCCAGATAGCCGATTACCATTTCTTGGTACGTGTCGGCTAGCTTCTTAACCGCTGCTGCGAGCTCCGAGGGTGTCGCCGGTTCTTCCAACAACTTGGTCAGAAGATATCGACTGCCGGCTTCAAGTACTTGCCGGCCACTTGTGGCGACTACAAGTGAGGCAGTTGCGTCCGTGCCGCCGTTCCGCTCGGAACTAAGTACTAAAGCACGATGGACTTTGCCATATGCGCCGCACACTGATGCCTTGGCGTTTGTGATCTGCTCATTGCTGTAAATGGTCGTTGGAGACACCGGCGAAGAATCTCGCACGTGAATCGGTCGAAACCAGGCCCCGACCGCCACCCCGACGGCTACAAGTGCCAATAACAGCGCGAGCAAGCTGATCCATCGGTGCGGCCGCTGTGGCGGAGGCGTGCTTGACACCGGCCAGGGAGGCACAGAGTGCGGTGAAGGCACATTCGACACGCCGTGAATCGTATCGCTTGAAGATATTCGCGGTAGTCACCTTGGGTGGTGCCCGAACGGGCGGTACGGGCGGTTTCGGCGCAGTAGGCCCATAGGTGTTCTCACTTGGCCCAACTGCTCTGCTTGAAGATGTCGTCAGATTTCGTCAAAGACGCCGAACGCTCGTTTGAATATCCGACTACTACCCATAATGAAATGAAGACCTTCGCGACCTCACCCTCCCGAGTCCCCACCCTCACCCCGCTTCTCCTCCGGCAGAAGAACCCGCCTCGTCGCAACCGGCTTGCCGTCGACGCGCTTCACCACCGCCGGGCTAGGCGGCGGGGTAGTGATCCGTCCCTGCACGGGAGCCCCGTTTTTCACCGTCGGCGCAACGATGCGTTTGGTTTCTGGCTTGACCTCATTGCCTGTCCCGCCAGCGCCGTGCATGGCGCCTGGCGGCATCATCGGCATCGCGCCCATGCCGCCTCGCGGCCCCGCTGGCGGCTGCGGCGTACTCGACGGCGCCACCGCTGCCGCATTGGACGACGCGGGCACCGTCCCAGCCGACGGCGTCGGCGGCGGCCCCAGCAGCGCGGTGGGCGTAGTCGCGCCGATGCCGCCGCCAGCGCCCCCACCAGAACCACCGCCACCGGCACCGAAACCCTCTGCGCCGCCGCCCAATTTAGATTCCGCATCCGTTAGCTCCGCAGGCGTCGCCGCACCGGCCTCCGCGCCGTGCTGCAGCATGCCCATCCCAGCCTGCATCGCCTGCTGACCCGCCTGTGCCAGCTGTTGCGGGATCTGAGTCAGCGGCTGCAGCGCCCCACCAAGCGCCCCGGCGATACCACCGGCGATACCCGCCGCCATCTGCGGCATCTGCTGCAGCATCTGCCCCATCTCACCGGAACCACCGACCCCGGCCAACTGCGCGGCCGCCTCGTCCTCGTTGGCTGGGAACTTGGCCAGCGCATCGCTGACCTTGGCCTCGCGCTCGTCATGCCCGGCCTGCGCATCGGCGTTGTCGGCCGGGTCGCCGCCGTTGGCCGCCGCACCCAGCGCCCGCAGCAGCTGACTGATGCTCGAACCGCCAGTGGCCAGCGCATCCGGAGTGATCGCGGGCGGCGGCGGCATCCCGACCAGCTGCGAAAGCTGATCGAGGATGATCTTCAACTGCTGATCATCGCCGCCACTCAACTACCCGCACCCCCGCGGCGTCGATCGGGCTACCAGCATTGCGCGATGGTATCGCCAATCGGCCGGCAGGGTAATTCAGTCGGGCGGTGTCTAGCTGCGGTCAAGCAGGTCCGAGGAACCCAGCACCCGCTCAATCTGGACCTCGATGACCACCCGCCGCGGATTGGCCCGTGGGGTGCGATAGCGCTGGGCGTACCGCAGCTCAGCGTCGCGGACGGCGTCGATGTCCTTGTTGACGACGGACCGTCCCTCCAGTGACAGCCATCGGGCGCCGTCCACCTGGCTGAGCACGGCAATCCCACCCCGATCGGCGTTGACGGCCTTCTGCGAGCCGCCGGTGGTGATCACCCGAGCGATGTGCGTCTTCGGGTCGAAGGTGAAACCGACGGCCACCACGTGCGGCGAACCGTCAGCGCGCAGCGTGGTCAGCATGGCTAGATGACGTTCGGAGAGAAACGCCAACGCGTCGTCAGTGAGCCGCGTAGTGGTATTCGCCATCAGCTACCACGCTAGCGCAGGTCATAATCGCAGCCGTGGATGACACGGGCGCAGGTCCGGTAGTAATTTTCGGCGGCCGCAGCGAGATCGGCATTGAACTCGCGCGGCGCCTGGCTTCGGGCGCGACAGTGGTGCTGGCCGCCCGCCGAGCCGACGACCTCGCCGCACAGTGCTCGGCCGTCAAAGCGGCCGGCGCCACCGCCGTGCACACCCTGGAGTTCGACGCCGACGACGTCGCTTCACACGGCCCGCTGGTGGCCTCGATCATCGCCGACCACGGCCCCATCGGCATTGCGGTACTGGCCTTCGGCATCTTGGGTAACCAAGCCAGAGCCGAAACAGACGCAGAGCACGCCGTTGCCATCGTGCACACCGACTACGTCGCCCAAGTCAGCTTGCTCACCCATCTGGCCACCGCGATGCGCGCCGCGGGCCGGGGATCGCTGGTGGTGTTCTCCTCGGTAGCGGGCGTGCGGGTGCGGCGCGCCAACTACGTGTACGGATCGGCCAAGGCCGGACTGGACGGCTTCGCCAGCGGACTGGCCGACGCGCTGCACGGCACCGGAGTCCAACTGCTGATCGCGCGACCAGGTTTCGTGATCGGCCGGATGACCGAGGGCATGACACCCGCTCCGTTGTCCAGCACACCCGAACAAGTCGCCGCGGCCACCGCACGCGCGCTGGCGAAGGGCCGCCGCACCGTCTGGATCCCTTGGGCACTGCAGCCCATGTTCTTCGCCATGAGGCTGCTGCCACAGCCGATCTGGCGCCGGATGCCGCGATGATCATCGTTGTCGGCGTCGGAGCCGACGGGCTACCCGGCATTTCCCCACCAGCCGCAGCCGAACTCCGCAGAGCCACAACTATTTTCGGATCCCGCAGGCAACTCGACCTGCTGGACGAATCGATTACCGCCCAACGTCGAACCTGGCCATCGCCACTGCTGCCCGCCCTCACAGATCTCCTGGGTGACACCGCCCACGACATTCATGTCGTAGCCAGCGGCGACCCGCTCCTGCACGGCATCGGCGGGACGCTGATCCGACTGTTCGGCGCCGACAAGGTCACCGTGTTACCGCACGTCTCATCGGTGGCCCTGGCGTGTGCCCGGATGGGCTGGAACGTGCAGGACACCGAAGTGATCAGCCTGGTGACCGCCCTACCGCGCACCGCAGTCCGACGGGGCGGCCAGGCCATCGTCTTATCCGGCGACCGGACCACACCCAAGGCGCTCGCGGTGATGCTCAACGCCCATGGCCGCGGCGATTCGGAGTTCACCGTCTGCGAACAACTCGGCGGCCCCGCCGAACGCTGTCGGCGCGGCACCGCGCATCAGTGGGCCACCGACGCTTACCTCGATATCGATGACCTCAACGTCATCGCCGTCCGCTACCTGCCTGACGAACGCATCTCGTCCCTGCCCGATGATGCATTCGTCCACGACGGGCAGATCACCAAACACGGCATCCGGGCCGTCACCATGGCCGCGCTCGGCCCTCGCCCAGGGCAGCGGCTATGGGATATCGGTGCGGGTTCGGGCAGCATCTCCGTCGAGTGGTGCCGCAGTTGGCGAGGGTGCACCGCGGTGGCGTTCGAACGTGACGAGCAACGTCGTCTCAACATCGGTCTCAACACCGCGGCCTTCGGCGTCAGCATCGAGTCCCGCGGGGCAGCGCCGGAAGCCTTCGACGGCGCGCTGCAGCCGTCCGCGATCTTCATCGGCGGTGGACTGACCCAGCCCGGGCTGCTCGACACCTGCCTTGACCACTTGCCCACCGACGGACGACTGGTCGCCAATGCGGTCACCGCTGAGTCCGAAGCGGTTGTGACGCAAGCATTCTCCCGATACGGCGGTGAACTGCGACGCTTTCAGCACTATCACGGCGAGCCGTTGGGCGGGTTCACCGGCTGGCGTCCGCAGTACCCGGTCACCCAATGGGCGGTGACCAAGCAATGACGGTGTACTTCATCGGCGCGGGCCCTGGCGCCGTCGATTTGATCACCGTCCGGGGCCAGCGGCTGCTCGAACGGTGCCCGGTGTGCTTGTATGCCGGCTCCATCATGCCCGAGGATCTGCTGGCCCATTGCCCACCCGACGCCAAAATCGTTGACACCGGCCCGCTTACACTCGAGCAGATCATCGAACACCTGGCCGACGCCGCCGCCGCCGGCCACGATGTCGCTCGCCTGCACTCGGGTGACCCGTCCCTGTACAGCGCGCTGGCCGAGCAGTGCCGCCGCCTGGACGCGCTGGGTATCGACTACGAAATCGTGCCGGGCGTACCTGCTTTCGCCGCGGCCGCGGCGTGCCTCAAACGCGAACTCACCGTGCCCGGGGTCGCCCAGACGGTCACGCTGACCAGGGTGGCGACCCTATCGACGGCCATGCCTGCCGGTGAGGACCTCACCACGCTTGCCCAGTCCGGAGGCACCCTGGTCCTGCACTTGTCCGCCGCGCAAATCGATACCATCGTCGCGCAACTGCAAGCGGCCGGCTATCACTCCGAAACACCCTGTGCCGTAGTCGCATTCGCTAGCTGGCCGCAGCAGACGGTGCTGCGCGGCGTCTTGTCCGGCATTGCCGAACAGATGCACCAGGCCAATATCACCAAAACCGCCGTCATCATCATCGGTGAGGTGCTGGCGGCCGAGGGCTTCACCGACAGCTACCTGTACTCGCAGGCGCGACGTGACCAGGGCCCACATTGATGCGGGTGCTGCTGCTCGGCGGCACCGCCGAAGGTCGCGCACTGGCAAGTGCTTTACAGCCACGCGTCGAGGTGATCAGCTCGCTGGCCGGACGCGTTCCCGACCCGGCGTTGCCGCCCGGGGCGGTGAGAGTAGGCGGATTCGGTGGTGTCGACGGCCTGCAGAACTGGCTGCGCGAGCACCGCATCGACGCCGTCGTCGACGCCACCCATCCCTTCGCGGCGACCATGACCGCGCACGCCGCCGAAGCCTGCGCCGAGTTGCAGCTGCCGCACCTGGTGCTGGCGCGCCCGGCCTGGGACCCCGGTGCCGCCATCGTGGTGTCTTCGGACACCGATGCGGCTGAACGCGTTGCACACCAAGGCTATTCGCGAGTATTCCTCACCACGGGCCGCTCGGCCGTCGCAGCCTACGCCGCAAGCGACGCGTGGTATCTGATCCGCGTGGTCACCGCGCTCGACACCGCCGCACTCCCGCGCCGCCACCAGGTGCTGCTCTCCCGCGGGCCGTACCACTACGACGACGAACTGCGCCTGCTCGAAAGCCACCGCATCGATGCCCTGATCACCAAGAACAGCGGTGGCGACATGACCCGCGCCAAACTCGACGCGGCCGCAGCGCTCGACATCCCGGTGCTGATGGTGGCGCGGCCGCCGTTGCGCGACGGGGTGACGACGGTCGGCACGGTCGAGGAGGCGCTCGCCTGGGTGACCGCGCTGGGCTAGACGGTATGGAGGCTGACTCGAGGCCGAAGGCCTCGGGCTGCAATCGGACGTGGGTTGCCGGTGTCGGGTGAACACTCGCACGGGTAGAGCCACAGTTGCAGATCAGGAGGCCTCCGGTGAGTTTCAACGGTACGAGTGTCGGGTTGGACGTGCACGCGCTTTCGGTGGTTGCTCATGCCGTCGATGAACAGACGGGTCGAGTCGAACGGGCGCGGTTGTGTCCTGATCACGGTGAGATCTTGGATTGGTTGCACCGGTTGCGAGGCCCGGTGCGAGTGGCCTATGAGGCCGGGCCAACGGGGTTTGGTCTGGCACGAGCTCTAGCGGATGCCCAGATCGACTGCGTGGTCGCCGCGCCATCGAAGCTGATCCGCCCGGCCGGGGATCGGGTCAAGACCGATGCTCGTGATGCTGCGCATCTGACCAGGTTGCTGCGGTTGGATGAGATCACTGCGGTTACGGTGCCCGACGTTGAGGTCGAGGCGGTGCGAGATTTGGTTCGTGCTCGCGAGGACGCCCGTGCGGATCTGATGCGTGTTCGGCACCGGTTGTCGAAGCTGTTGCTGCGCCAAGGCCGGGTCTACTCAGGTGGTCAGGCCTGGACCGGAGTGCACGAAACGTGGCTTAGGCGCCAACGATTCGACGATGTCCACACCGCGGCGGCGTTTGATCATCACTTTGACGCGGTGCTCACCGCTACCGCGGCCAGGAACCGTCTCGACGAGCAGATCGTCATGGTCGCGGCCTCACCGCGCTGGGCCGATCCGGTCAACCGGCTGGGCTGCCTACGCGGGATCTCGGCGTTGACTGGTCTGGCCTTAGCCGTAGAAATCGGGGACTGGACCCGATTCACCGGTGCCTCGATCGGCGCCTACGTCGGTCTGGTGCCCACCGAGTACTCCTCGGGGACTTCACGGGTCCAGGGTTCGATCACCAAGGCTGGCAACGCCCACGTCCGCAGACTGCTGATCGAATCGGCCTGGCACCACCGCGCCGGCTACCGCACCCCCGGTCCGACGATGCGGGCCCGATGGGCCAAGGTCGACCCAGCGCTCAAGGACCGCGGGCACGCCGGAAACCGCCGTTTACATCAGCAGTGGTGCCGGTTCAATGAGCGCAAGAAGCCCCACGTCGTGGCCAACGTCGCGGTCGCTCGTCAACTGGCCGGTTGGTGTTGGTCGCTGGCCACGCTGACATAAGCGCAGCCGCCCGAAGCTTGATCGGAGTCAGCCGGTCGGCGGTGAGGTAGGCGAACTGGACCTGCGTTACAGCTATGAGCAACAACAGCATTCGACCAATGCTGATGTGACGCCCGCCCCTAGAAAGCAGCCACCGTTCGCGCCGAACCATCGTCTTGCGGTACCCAACCCGCGTATATCAGTCTGACACCACCGTCGTTGACCAACGACCGCCGCGACGCCCGACTGACCCCGATCAAACGAAAGCCGCCCCGGCCCATACCGGGGCGGCTTTCACCTGCCTATTGACAAACAGTGCCTACATATCAGCTGTAGTGCTCAGGCAGGTTGGTCAACCGTGTGATGGGTGGGGTCTTGCCGATCGCGGAGTGTTGCCGGTGGTGATTGTAGGTGTGTAGCCACGCCGGTAGAGCTGAGCGGCGGGTGCGTTCGTTGGGGTAGTGACGGGCGAAGGCCCATTCGGCGGTCATGGTGCGGTGAAAGCGCTCGATTTTGCCGTTGGTCTGAGGCCGGTAGGGGCGGGTCCGTTTAGGCACGATGTGCAGCTCAGCACAGGCGTGGCGCCAGGCATGGGAGCGGTAGCACGAGCCATTGTCGGAGAGCACACGTTGCACCGTCACTCCGCGCACGGCGAACCAGCCCACAGCGCGGCGCAACACCGCGATCGCGGTGGCCGCAGTTTCGTCGTCGTGGATTTCGGCGTAGGCCACCCGCGAGTGGTCATCGATTACGGTGTGCACGAAGCCATGCCCCATCAATTCGTTGCGGTAACGACTGCGTTTGGTGTCGGGCATCGAACGTCGGTTCTGCCATCCTTGCGCTCGTCCCACAAATCGCCAGCCGCCGCCGTCGGGGATGTTGCCCAATTTCTTCACATCGACGTGGAGGAGCGCACCGGGGCGATCGTGTTCATAGCGACGAATGACCTCTCCAGTGCGAAGATCGATGTACGACAGGCGATTCAGTCGGCACCGCACCAGAACGGCGTGCACTGTGGAGGCCGGCATCGACAACCGCGACGCGATCGCCAGCGGTGAGAGGCGATGTCGCCACCGCAGCTCCACGATGCGGCGCACGACCGGCGGCGGTGTGCGGTTAGGGCTGTGATGGGGTCGGCTAGAGCGATCGGTCATCCCGGCCTCGCCCATCGCCGCATACCGCACCGCCCAACGTTTAGCGGTCGGCCACGACACATGGAAATGTTCAGCGGCCCGCACGATCGGCCATCCCTCATCAACGACACGACGAGCCAGCATCAACCGACCCCGAGGCGTCAAAACAGCGTTAGCGTGGACCACGAAGGTCTCCTGTTCGTTGTGGGTGCAGTGGTAGCAGCTCCACTCCACGACAGGAGACCTTCACCCATCAACGACCGCTACAGCGTGTCGTCACATCTCAACCAACGACCCTGGGCACTACAGCTGATATGTAGGCACTGTTTGTCAATAGGCAGGTGAAAGCCGCCCCGGTATGGGCCGGGGCGGCTTTCGTTTGATCGGGGTCAGTCGGGCGTCGCGGCGGTCGTTGGTCAACGACGGTGGTGTCAGACTGATATACGCGGGTTGGGTACCGCAAGACGATGGTTCGGCGCGAACGGTGGCTGCTTTCTAGGGGCGGGCGTCACATCAGCATTGGTCGAATGCTGTTGTTGCTCATAGCTGTAACGCAGGTCCAGTTCGCCTACCTCACCGCCGACCGGCTGACTCCGATCAAGCTTCGGGCGGCTGCGCTTATGTCAGCGTGGCCAGCGACCAACACCAACCGGCCAGTTGACGAGCGACCGCGACGTTGGCCACGACGTGGGGCTTCTTGCGCTCATTGAACCGGCACCACTGCTGATGTAAACGGCGGTTTCCGGCGTGCCCGCGGTCCTTGAGCGCTGGGTCGACCTTGGCCCATCGGGCCCGCATCGTCGGACCGGGGGTGCGGTAGCCGGCGCGGTGGTGCCAGGCCGATTCGATCAGCAGTCTGCGGACGTGGGCGTTGCCAGCCTTGGTGATCGAACCCTGGACCCGTGAAGTCCCCGAGGAGTACTCGGTGGGCACCAGACCGACGTAGGCGCCGATCGAGGCACCGGTGAATCGGGTCCAGTCCCCGATTTCTACGGCTAAGGCCAGACCAGTCAACGCCGAGATCCCGCGTAGGCAGCCCAGCCGGTTGACCGGATCGGCCCAGCGCGGTGAGGCCGCGACCATGACGATCTGCTCGTCGAGACGGTTCCTGGCCGCGGTAGCGGTGAGCACCGCGTCAAAGTGATGATCAAACGCCGCCGCGGTGTGGACATCGTCGAATCGTTGGCGCCTAAGCCACGTTTCGTGCACTCCGGTCCAGGCCTGACCACCTGAGTAGACCCGGCCTTGGCGCAGCAACAGCTTCGACAACCGGTGCCGAACACGCATCAGATCCGCACGGGCGTCCTCGCGAGCACGAACCAAATCTCGCACCGCCTCGACCTCAACGTCGGGCACCGTAACCGCAGTGATCTCATCCAACCGCAGCAACCTGGTCAGATGCGCAGCATCACGAGCATCGGTCTTGACCCGATCCCCGGCCGGGCGGATCAGCTTCGATGGCGCGGCGACCACGCAGTCGATCTGGGCATCCGCTAGAGCTCGTGCCAGACCAAACCCCGTTGGCCCGGCCTCATAGGCCACTCGCACCGGGCCTCGCAACCGGTGCAACCAATCCAAGATCTCACCGTGATCAGGACACAACCGCGCCCGTTCGACTCGACCCGTCTGTTCATCGACGGCATGAGCAACCACCGAAAGCGCGTGCACGTCCAACCCGACACTCGTACCGTTGAAACTCACCGGAGGCCTCCTGATCTGCAACTGTGGCTCTACCCGTGCGAGTGTTCACCCGACACCGGCAACCCACGTCCGATTGCAGCCCGAGGCCTTCGGCCTCGAGTCAGCCTCCATACCGTCTAGCCGGTCAGGTCGTCGCGGTCGGCGTCGGCCAGCAAGGCGTCGCGGGCGCGGGCGACGCGGGACCGAATGGTGCCCACCGGGCATCCGCACACCGCGGCCGCATCGGCGTAGGAGAGTCCGAGCAGCTGGGTGAGTAACAACGCTTCGCGCTGGTCGGCGGTGAGTTGCGCGATCATGGTGGTCACTTCGACAAGGTCTTCAAACCCACGTGAGTGCCGATCTCCGCCGAGCAACTGTTCGGGGTCGGCGCCATGCGCGGTCAGCGGCCGCGACTGGGCGTGGCGGAAGTGGTCGGCGACGACACAGCGGGCAATGGACAACAACCAGGTTCGGGCGGTGGAGCGGCCGGCGAACCGCGGTATGGCGCCGATCGCCCGCAGGAACGTCTCCTGAGTCAGGTCGTCGGCGCTGCCGGCGTCCGACAGGTACGTGACAAAGCGCCACACGTCTTGCTGAGTGGCCTTGATGAACGCCTCGAGCGCCTGAGCGTTCCCCTCTGCCGCCGCCAGGGCCAGCGCGGTAACGGCCTCGTCGTCGCTTGACGCGGTCATGGGCATCCACCTTAAACGGGCGGCCGCACCGGGGGTACGACGGGCCGTCGTAGAACGGTTGATGGGCCATAGATGCCCGCGGCGCCGCTCCGGCAAACTAGCCGCCGGCTCGCCGGGCGCGTCCGCTTCGGATTGCTCGGAACGCGACCGGCCCCGGCCGCGGTCTCGCGCTACCAGCAAAGCGAATACCATCCCGGCCAGCACCGGCACATGACTGGCGATGCGGGCGGCCGTCACCTCGCCGTTCCACGCGTCGTACGCCACATAAGCCACCAGCGCGAGCGAGTAGGCGCCGGCGATGGCGGCTACACCCGCCGCAGCGCCGGTCCAGATGCCGGCGGCAATCATGGCCAGCCCCAACGCCAACAGCCATGCGGTGGACTCGTGCAGCAAATGCGCGCCGGTCATCATTTCACCGTGCATGCCATGCATATGGTGCGGCATGATGCCGAAGTCGATGCCACTGATTTGGGCGGCGGCGATGGCGACCTGGAAGACGCCTACGGCGATCAGGCACCACCGCCAGCAACTGTTGCCCAGCCGGCGCACCCAGCGGCGATACGGCGTCGCCGGAACGCTGGCCGAAGCCATGATCTTGTCGACCAGGTCGGGGCCGCGGCCCGCGTCCACGGTGGCCAACCGCCGAGTTTGCGCGGCCGCACTGATCAGCCAACTGCGGCATCGTCGACAGGACTCGAGGTGGGCGTCGACCTGCTGCGCCAGCAGCTGTGGACGCTCGCCGTCCAGCCGCGCCGACAGCTCCTCACGCGCAACCTCACACCGCATCCCTGCATCGTCGCGCACCGCGGGGCTGCATGCAAAGACCACCTACGCGATGCACACGCCGTTCACAGAACCCATGGAACTAACTGCCGCCCGCACGCGACCACTGAGGTATGACGGTCTGGTTCGCCTTGCCGCCCGAGGTCCATTCAGCGCTGCTGAGCAGTGGGCCGGGGCCCGAGTCGCTCTTGGCGGCCGTCGAGGCATGGTCGGCGCTGAGCACGGAATTCGCCGACGCGGCAGACGAGCTGATGGCCGTACTCGGCGCCGTCCAGGCGGGCGCGTGGGCCGGTCCGACCGCTGAGCAGTACGTCGCGGCCCACGGCCCCTATCTCGGTTGGTTGCTCGACAGTGCCGCCAAGAGCACTGCGGCGGCGGCTCTGCATCAAACGGCCGCCGCCGCGTATACCGCCGCGCTGGCCAGCATGCCCACGCTGGCCGAGCTCGCCGCCAACCACGCGATTCATGCGGTGTTGGTGGCGACGAACTTCTTCGGAATCAACACCATCCCGATCGCGCTGAACGAAGCCGATTACGTGCGCATGTGGGTGCAAGCCGCCGAGACGATGACCGGCTATCAGGCGGCCACCGAGTCGGCCGTGGCGGCCGTGCCCGCGACTCAACCCGCACCGCCGATAGCCAAATCAGCGGATGCGTCGCCTACCCAACAGTTGAGCAACCTCTCCACGTCGTGGCAGGACCAGCTCACCGCGTGGCTGAAGAGTTACACGTCGAACTTCGCCTGGCCGGTGTCGAAGGACCTGAACCCCGGCGGTTGGCCCATCCCTGCGGTGCCGTTCGTCAACGGGATCACGTCCGCCCTTTCGAATATTCCTGGCCTGTCACCGGCGCTTGCCACCGCGATCGGCTGGGCCATCTTCCACACGCTGATGATTTTCTGGCCCTTCGGCCAACAGGCGATCGCGTTGGCTCAATTGGCAATAGTGCCGGCGATCGCGGTCCTGTCGGCCGCGGGAGGCACGGCCGTGGTAGCAGGTGCGGCGACGACGGTCGGCATCGCGGTTCCGCTGTCGGTCGCGACGCCGTTGGCAACGGCCGCCGCTGCACCGGCCGGCGCGTTGCCGGTCCCCGGCACGGCCGGGGTCGTTCCCACCGTCAGCCACGCCCCGATGGCCCACGGTCCCACGGCGACCACCGTGGCGAATCCCGTTGGTGGGGGACCGGCCGGGGGTGGCCCGGGCGTCGGCTTCGGTCCGACGGCCACCGACTCGACGGGTTTGACGGCGGGCATCGGTGACTCCCTGTACGCCGTGGGCCTGTCCGGGTTGTCGGCCAAGGGCAACGCCAGCAGCAAAGCGCGGGACAAGGCTCCCGAGCCGAACCCCGACGACGTCGACGCCCCAGCGGCTGCGGCTGCGGCAGCCGCCGGTCGGGCCCGGCGCCGCCGGCGCATGGGCGGTGATGCCAAAGTGCATGGCAACCGCTACGAATACCTGGATCCCGAACCCATCACGGCATCCGATGCCGGAGCGGGCCCGGTCGGATTCGCCGGGGCCGCGCCCACCTTCGGTGCGCAATCCGAGCAGGCGGCCGGGCTGATCACGTTGTCCGCCAACGAATTCGACGACGCGCCGGGCGTGCCGATGCTGCCCAGCAGCTGGGGCGACGGCGGTCAGCCCGGGTAACGCCTGGGCGTGAACACCCGATCCCCGTAATCGGTGGTGTGCCATTGGGTTTGGGACGAACCGATGAGCAATAGGCAGCGCATGTCGACTTCTGCGGGATCCAGATCGGCCAATCGCACCACTCGGACTTCTTCGTCGGGTCCCGACACGTTACGTCCGATGACCACCGGCGTGCCCGGCTCGCGGTGCTCGAGCAGCAGGTCGCGCATCGCACCCACTTGCCAGGTCCGCGACTTGGACGCCGGGTTGTAGATGGCCAGCACCAAGTCGGCGGCCGCGGCGGCGGTGAGCCGTGCGGCGATCACCTCCCAGGGCTTGAGCCGGTCGGAAAGTGAGATGACGGCGTAGTCGTGCCCAAGGGGTGCGCCCACTCGGCTGGCGACGGCTTGGGCGGCGGTCATTGCCGGGATGACCCGAACCTGTACGCCGGGCCACTGTTTGGCTTCTTCGAGCACCGCCGTCGCCATGGCGAATACCCCCGGGTCACCCGAGGACACCACGGCCACCGCGTGCCCTTGCTCGGCCAAGGTGCAGGCCAGTCGGGCGCGGGCAGGTTCGTCGGTGTTGTCGCTGGCGTGACGGCGCTGCCCATCGCGCGCCGGAACTCGATCAAGATAAGTGCTGTACCCGATAAGGTCTGTGGCACAGGCTAATTCGCGGCGGCTCTGGGGTGTCATCCAGTCCAGATCGCCGGGGCCGAGTCCCACTACCGCGACGCTGCCGGCGGGCTGTCCGCGCCGCCGCCCACCCGGCAGCATCGCCAGGGAGAAGTACGGCACGCTGCTGTCGTCGACGTCGGCGGCGGGCAACACGCGCTGTCCCGGCGTGCTCGCCCGCTCCACGTAGTATGCATGGTCGAGTTGTCCCGATGCCGAAAGTGCTTCGCGGACATTGTGATACGACCGGCCTAGCTTGAGGATGACGGCGGCGTCAGCGTCGGCGAGTCGGCGGGTCAGCTCGGCCACCGGCAACGTGCCCGGCAGGACCGACAGCACCTCGTCACCGGCCACCAGCGGAGTCGCGATGGCCGCGGAGGCGGCGCTGACCGACGTCACGCCCGGCACGATGACGGCGTTGAAGCGCTCGGTGAGTCGGGTGTGCAGGTGCATATACGAGCTGTAGAACAGCGGGTCGCCTTCGGCGAGCAGCGCCACATTGCGTCCGGCATCCAGGTGCCGCGCAATGCGCTGGGTGGCCTCCACGTAGAAGTCTGCGAGCGCGCCGGCGTAGCCGCCGGGATGATCGGTGGTCTCTGTGGTCACCGGATAGACCAGATGTTCTTCGATTTGACCGGGCCGCAAGTACCGTTCGGCGATTCCGCGCGCGATGCTGCGTCCGTGGCGGGCGCTGTGATAGGCCACCACGTCGGCATCACCGATCACCCGCGCTGCCTTCACGGTCACCAATTCCGGATCACCGGGTCCTAACCCGACACCCCACAGCGTGCCCCGCTCGGTCATTCCCGCTCGTTCGCGATCGCGTTGACGGCCGCGGCGGCCATGGCACTGCCGCCGCGGCGGCCTTGCACCACCAGATACGACATGCCGCGGGGTCGCTCGATGAGCTCCTGCTTGGATTGCGCCGACCCCACGAACCCGACCGGCCCGCCCAGCACCGCGGCCGGCGGATCGACTCCCTCGTCGATCAGTTCCAGAAGCCGGAACAACGCGGTCGGCGCATTGCCGATGGCCACGACCGCGCCGGGCAGCCGGTTGGCCCACAGGTCCACACCGGCAGCAGAGCGGGTGGTGTGCGTGCGGGCGGCTCGCTCGGCCGCGCGGGGATCGGCGACCAGCGACACGACTTCGTTGTCAGCGGGCAGCCGCGCCGCGGTGATTCCGGCGGCCACCATCGACGAATCACAGAGCACGGGCGCACCGGCGCGCAGGGCGGCGTGGGCGCGGGCCACGACGTCGTCGGTATAGGCAACGTGGTCGGCGACGTCGACCTGTCCGCACGTGTGAATCAGCCGCACCACCACGCGCGCGACGTCGGCGGGGAACCGGGCCAGGTCGGCTTCGGCGCGGATGGCCGCAAACGACTGGCGATAGATCTCCGCCGCGTCGCGGATGTAGTCGAGCACTCGCTCACCCTAGATGCTTGAGCAACCGGTAACCGTCGCCGGTGGCGACCAGCACCTCACCAACAAGTGGGCTGCCGCAAGCGCGTTCGCAGCCGACGAAGTGTCGGTGCACTTCCGCGTCGTCGTCGAGCATGCGCGTCGCGTCCGCCCGCACATCGGCGGCCGAGTGGGCACAGCCGGGGCTGCCGGTGCAGGCGCTGACGGTCAACCACGGGGAGTTCTCGTCGAACACCAAGCCCAGCGGCGCCAGCACCCGTAACGCGACGTCGGCCACGGCTTCGTCGAGATCACACACCAGCACCGATCGCCACGGGGTGATGACCATCGGGGCCTCGATGGCGGCCAAGAATTCCGCTACGCGTGCCGGCAACACGCCCAGCGGCACCGCAGCACCCAGTGTCACCCGGCCGTCATCTTGTGACAGCCAGCCGACCGGTCCCTTGGTCACCGGCGGGAACGCGGTACCCAGCCGCACACCTGGCAGTAGGTCGTTGACATTGTCCAATTCCGCTACCCGCCAGGCCGTTCCGCGGATATCGCTGAATCGACGCGCCAGTTCGACCAACGTGGTGACGGGATCCTCGACCCGCATTCCGGTGTCGCGCCCGCCGATCAACAAGCCGATCCCGTCACCGAACACGTGGATACCGATATCGGCGGCCAGACCGGATACATCGCCACGGCCGTCGTCGAGACTGAACCAGAACCGTCCGCCCAACCCGGCCAGGGCGGGCTCGGCGCAGACAGCCGCGTCTAGGTCGCTCACCCACGGGCGGATGTCGGTCCTGCCGCCGACTCGGCCCGACAGCGGTGACGCGACGATGTTGCGGACCCGCTCGTGGCTGACGGACGGCAGCAGTCCGGCGCCGGCAATCGCTTCGGCGGCCGCCGCCACGTCAGTGATCCCGCGCACCTGGATGTTGCCGCGGGCGGTCAGCTCCAGCGTCCCGGCGCCCAGTTCCGTCGACACTTTGGCCAGCGTGGCCAACTGGGCGGCCGTGATCATGCCGCCGGGAACCCGAACCCGCACCAGCGCGCCGTCGGCCGCCTGGTGAACTTGCAGCGCGCCCGGGCAGGCGTCGGTGTGCCGCACTCTGACCATCCATCCACGGTACGGGCAGACTGATGGACATGGAGACGGTGGAATATGCCCCGGGGCGCAGCGCAGATGTCTTCGGTGACCCCACAAATCCTCCGGTGCTGCTGTGGCATGGCATGCAGACCGATGCCCGCGCGGCCGTGCGGCCCCTGGCCGAGTTGATCGCTGGTCACGGCGCCGCGGTGGTGGCGCCGGACTGGAATTCGCACAGCGACGACGGCGGCCGCAGCGACCTGTTGGGATCGCTCGACTTCGTGCGGAACCACGCCCGTGGCGGCCACGGCATTGTGCTGGTTGGCTGGTCGATGGGCGGTGCGGCCGCGGCCGGACTGACCTTCGATGCGGCCCGCCACGACGTCACCCTGGCGCATACCGTCTGCCTGGCCGGAGCGTTCATGGCGCCCGACCCCATCTCGGGGCGCGCGCTGACCCACGGGCTCTCTGGTAACCAGGCCGGGTCGCCATTCACCTTGCTGCATGGTCGGGCAGACGACGTCGTGCCGGTGTCGGCTAGCCGGGACTTCGCCGCGTACCTCGAGCGGGTCGGCTGGCCGGTGGACTTGGTCGAGTTGGACGCCGACCACGGATCCATCGCTGGGGCGGATTACGACACGGTCGCCGATCGGTACGAGCCGGGGCGAAGCGACGAGGCGCGCAGGGCGGCAAAGGACGTCGCCGTGCGCATAGCGGCAATTCTGCCCTCCTAAACAACCAGGTTCGGGCGTAACGTGCAGGCCAACGGAAGGACCGGTGGTCGGTATGGCAAACAAGCGTCCGGTACAGGTTGCGATCATCGGCGCCGGGATGTCCGGCATCTGCATGGCGGCCAAGTTGCAGGACGCCGGCATGGATTCGTTCACCATTTTCGAGAAGGCAGAAGACGTCGGCGGCACGTGGCGCGACAACACCTATCCGGGTCTGACCTGTGACGTCCCGTCGCGCTATTACTCGTACTCGTTTCGGCCCAACCCCGAATGGTCGCGCTTTCTGCCGCCCGGCCCCGAGATCCAGGCCTACTTCCAGCAGGTCGCCCGCGAGCGCGGATTGCACCGGCACATCCGGTTCGGCACCAACGTGACCGCGGCCCGATACGAGAACGGGACATGGCGGCTGACAACGCCCGAGGGCGAGGAAACGTTCGACGTGCTCGTCACCGCGACCGGAGTGCTGCGGATACCCCGCTATCCCGACATTGCGGGACGAGAAACGTTCGCCGGACCGGCCTTTCATTCCGCGCGCTGGGACCATTCCGTGGAGTTGCCCGACAAGCGCATCGGGCTCATCGGCACCGGCTCAACCGGTGTGCAGATTGTGGCCGAACTCGGCGGTAAAGTGCGGGGGCTCAAGGTCTTCCAACGCACCGCGCAGTGGGTCTACCCGATGCCCAACCCGCGGTACTCCCGGCTGACCCGAGCGGCGCAAGCCCGATGGCCCGCGTTGAGCAGGCTCGCCTACCTGTTCTGGGGCTGGTTCTTCAGATCGATATTCGGCCGGGCGCCGATCCGTGCGGGCTGGCAACGACGGCTGGTCCAGGCCGAATGCCGGTGGAACTTGCGGCTATCGGTGCGCGACCCGCAGTTGCGGGCCAAGCTGACGCCAAAGGACCAGCCGATGTGCAAGCGGCAGGTGTTGGCCGGGCACTTCTACCGAGCGGTGCGACAACCCGGCGTCGAGGTGATCACCGATCGGATCGACCATATCGAGCCTCGCGGCGTTGTCACCGCGGACGGCGCCCTGCACGAACTCGATGTCCTGGTGTATGCCACCGGCTTCGATGCCCGGGCATATGTGCGGCCGCTGGAGATCGTCGGCGACGGCGGGGTCACCTTGGACGAGGTGTGGGCCGACGGCCCCATGGCGTACCGGTCTGTCGCGGTGCCCGGATTTCCCAACTTGTTCATGATGATGGGCCCGCACTCACCGATCGGTAACCAGTCCCTGATACCGATCGCCGAAGACCAAGCCGATTACGTGATGTGGTGGATCGAGCGGCTGCGCGAAGGTGCGGTGCGCGCGGCCGCTCCCAGCGAGGCGGCGACCAAGGACTACAACGAGAGCATGAAAGCCGCCATGCCCGACACCATCTGGGTGACCGGCTGCAGCAGCTGGTACCTCGGTAAAGACGGGCTGCCCGAGCTGTTTCCGTGGACACCGGAAACCCATCGCGAACTTCTGCGCCGACCCGAGGTGGCAGACTTCGACGTGCGCACCGCCTAGCCCGGGTTGCCGTCAGGCAGAACAAAACCCTTACCCGAACCACTGAGGTCGCCATAGCGTCGATCCGGTGAGCATTGCCACGGCGCTTCCCCCTGCGCCGACCAAATCCAGGGCGCGGCGCAGACTGGAATATCTGCGCGTCGCTTCGCCTTTGGTGCTGCTCGCCGTGTGGCAGCTGGGCAGCGCGACGGGACTCATCCCGCAAGACGTCCTGCCCGCACCGTCGCTGATCGTCGAAGCCGGCCTTGAGCTGGTGCGGAACGGTCAGCTTGCCGATGCGCTGCAGGTCAGCGGCGCCCGGGTGGTCGAGGGACTGGTGCTGGGCGGGGTTATCGGCATCGTCCTCGGGTCAGCGGTCGGTCTTTCCCACTGGTTCGAAGCCGCCGCGGACCCGCCGATGCAAATGATCCGAGCACTTCCGCATCTGGGCCTGATCCCGTTGTTCATCGTGTGGTTTGGGATCGGCGAGCTGCCCAAGGTGTTGCTGGTCGCGCTCGGAGTGGTCTTTCCCTTGTACCTGAACACCTTCTCGGCGATCCGTCAGGTCGATCCGAAGCTGCTGGAAACCGCGCAAGTGCTGGGCTTTTCGTTCCGGCAGCGGTTCGGTCGCATCATGGTGCCCAGCGCGGCGCCGCAAGTTCTGGTCGGGTTCCGGCAGTCGTTGGCGATCGCGTGGCTGACGCTGATCGTCGCCGAGCAGATCAACGCGGACAAGGGAATCGGTTACCTGATCAACAATGCCCGTGACTTCTTGCGCATCGACATCATCATCTTCGGCCTGACCGTGTACGCACTGCTGGGCATCAGCACCGATGCGGTGGTCAGGCTCATCGAGCGCCGCGCGCTGCGGTACCGACAATGAAAGGGCCTCGGTGACAGTCACTGTAGAAGCAACCGCGGTGAAGGCGGCGCGGTCTGGGATCGCCGGAGAGCTGCGCCACGTCGACATGTGGTATGGCAGCAATCACGTGTTAGTCGATGTCTCGCTGCAGATCCGAGTCGGTGAAATCGTCGCTCTGGTGGGTCGCAGCGGGTCGGGCAAGTCGACGGTATTGCGGGTACTAGCGGGGCTTTCCCGCGATCACACGGGTGAGCGTGTCGTGGCCGGTGCGCCCGCGCTGGCCTTTCAAGAACCGCGGCTGCTGCCCTGGCGGGACGTGCGGACCAATGTCGGCTACGGCCTGACCCGTAGCCGGTTACCGAGGGATGAGGTTCGGCAACGCGCCGATCGCGCGCTGGCCGATGTCGGGCTGGCCGACCGGGCCGACGCATGGCCGCTGACCTTGTCGGGTGGTCAGGCGCAACGGGTTTCGCTGGCTAGGGCGCTGGTCGCCGAGCCCGAGCTACTCCTGCTCGACGAACCGTTCGGGGCGCTGGACGCGTTGACCAGGCTCACCATGCACACGTTGTTGCTGGACCTGTGGCGTCGACATGGATTTGGTGTGCTGCTGATCACTCACGACGTCGACGAGGCGGTCGCGCTGGCCGACCGTGTGCTCGTCCTCGAGGACGGTCGTGTCGCCCACGCCGTGACCATCGACGAACCTCGACGGGCACCCGGTGACCCCGGCGCGCACACCGAGCAGCACCGCGCGGAGTTGCTCGACCATTTGGGGGTGCGGTTCTAACGATGCGGCGCGGAGTCGTGGCGGCGATTGCTGTCGTCTTACTGCTGCTGACCGGATGCGTCTCGCGCGCCGGCAGTACCGGCCCGCAGGCGGCTCCGGCGCCCGTGCCGTTGTCCGACTTGGCCGGTCTGACGCTGCAGGTGGGGGACCAGAAAGGCGGCACCGAGTCACTGCTGCGCGCGGCCGGCCAACTGGACAGCCTGCCGTATCGAATTGCGTTCTCCACCTTCACGTCTGGGCCGCCACAGGTCGAGGCGCTGACCGCGGGCAAGATCGACTTCGCGATCATGGGCAACACGCCGCCGATCTTCGGTGCCGCCAGCAATGCCAAGATCAAGGTGGTTGCCGCCTATGGCGGCGGAGGAGCCGGTAATCGGATTCTGGTGCATGCCGACTCGCCAATAACGTCCGTGGCCGATTTGCGAGGCAAAGCGGTGGCGGTCGGCAAGGGCAGTTCGTCGCACGCCAATCTGCTGGCCCAGCTGGACAAGTCGGGACTCAAGCCGTCCGACGTGAAGTTGGTCTTCTTGCAGCCCGCCGACGCACTGTCGGCCTTCAACCAGCATCAGGCGGACGCGTGGGCCATCTGGGATCCCTATACCGCCCAAGCCGAACAACAGATTGCGGTGCGCAGCATCGCCGAAGCGACGGGCGTCACCAACGGCGACTGGCTCGGCGTCGCGGCCGACCCGGCGCTCGCCGACCCGAAACGCAACACCGCGCTGTCTGACCTGTTGGTGCGCTACGAGAAGGCTGTCCAGTGGGCTAGAGCCCATCCTCAAGAATGGGCCCAAAGTTACTCGGCTGCCGTCGGATTGGACCCGCAAGTCGCGGCGGTGGCAGCGAACCGGAGTCTGCGGTTACCGACCGAACTCAGCGACGACCTGGTCGCCTCGGAACAGAAGCTGGCCGACCTGTTCGCAGCGTCGGGACAGATCCAGTCGTCACCGCGCTTCACCAATTGGGTCGATCGACGGTTCAACGAAGTGCTACGGCCCAACCTCATCAGTTAGGAAGTCATGTCGGCGAAGTTCTTCTGGTTTCTTCCCACCACCGGTGACAGCCGATCCATTGTGGGCGGCTCGCATGCGTCGTCGCACCATGCGGTGCCGGCCAGTCACCGCAAGCCCAGCCGTCGGTACTTGGCCGAGGTGGCGCGGGCCGCCGACCGGCTGGGTTTCGAGGGTGTGCTGACACCGACCGGAACATGGTGCGAGGACGCCTGGTTGACCGCCGCCGCACTGGTTCCCGAGACCGAGCGGTTGAAGTTCCTGGTCGCGTTCCGGCCCGGCCTGGTGCCGCCGACGTTGGCGGCTCAGCAGGCCGCGACACTGCAACGGTTCTCCGAGGGGCGGGTGCTGCTGAACGTGGTCAGCGGCAGCGATGACCGGGAGCAGCGCCGCTTCGGCGACTGGCTGGACCACGACGAGCGCTATTCCCGCACCGGGGAGTTCCTGCACATCGTCAATTCTGTATGGCGCCAAGAGTCGGTCGACTTCACCGGCAAGCATTACCGGGTCGAGGACGCGCGGGTATCCGAGCCGCCAGATCCTTTGCCGCAGATCTATTTCGGCGGCTCCTCGCCACCAGCGCTGGAGATCGCCGCCGAGTACACCGACGTGTATCTGACCTGGGGCGAACCACCGCAGTTGGCGGCGGACAAGATCGCCAAGGTGCAGCAGTTGGCCCAGGCGCGGGGCCGCACGGTGCGGTTCGGAATCCGGCTGCACACCATCAGCCGCGCCACATCGGAGGCGGCCTGGGCAGTGGCCGATGAACTTCTCAGCGAGCTCACACCCGAGCAGATCGCGAGCGCCACGGCTTTGCATTCCCGTTCGGAATCGGAAGGTCAGCGCCGGATGACCGCCCTGCATGGCGGCCGCCTGGACCAACTCGAGATCTACCCCAACTTGTGGGCCGGTGTCGGTCTGGTACGCGGCGGCGCGGGCACCGCTTTAGTGGGAAGCCATGAGGAAGTCGCCAACCTGATCGTCGAATACCACTCACTCGGCTTCGACGAGTTCATCCTGTCGGGTTACCCGCATCTGGAAGAGGCGTACTGGTTCGCTGAGGGCGTGCTGCCGCTGTTACGGCACAAGGGCGTTGCGGCCTAGCGGCATTGAGGACACGTTCGGCGTCGATGCGGTGCAGCCGATCCTGTTCGCGGGTGCGGCGGCGAGTCGGCATCTGAAGTCCGCGACCCGGTGTGACGGGTTGCCTTGCGGCACTGCGCAGCTGGCCGGTGGGCACGCACAAGCTCGGGAACAGTAAGCGACTGCCTGGCCGAGTGGTGTACGTGTGGCCGGTAGGGGAGGTCCACACAACGGTGCCGTCGGGGTATTGCTCGTCGCGCCAAGCCGTCCAAAAGGTCTTGAGCAGATGATGGCACTAGCGGCGCGAAGTACATTTCACGCATACAAACGCGGCGCCGCCCACCTCACTATCAGGAGTCATCATCCCTGGTCGCGGCAATCACCCGACGCAGCACGTCAAGCATGGGTTCCTTCTCGACGGGCAGAGCAATTTGCTCGCCTTCAAACACGTCGCCGTAGCTATGGGCGGTGGCCGTGTATGTGACTGCTATCTCGTCGGCCTCGAGACCGGGGTCCACAACAACCACTATGTCGTCTCCGTACTCGTCACTTCGCCACTCTGGATGCGGCCTTAGCTGCGGCAACGTGACCGTCACTTCGAGGTCCCCGTCGTCGTTGTGCCGCCATTCGATTGGGTAGTCCGACGGCGGGGCCAGCCGGGGCATAGCCGGCAGTGCGGTATAGAACAGCGGGTCCACCGGACGCTGCCAACTCGGGTCCGGAACCTTGTCGAATTCGAAAGCCTTCGAGATCCTCGAAGTTGACACCCCGTGCCCCGTGGAAGGTCAGGATGACCTGTACATCGTTGAGGAAACTTCTTGCCTCGTTCTTGATCCGAAACCGCAGGCCCGGCCACGCGACACCAGCGAGGTAGTCCCGGCACGCGGGCCAGCGCGCTTCTAGGCCTGCCCGGTATGCGGCTACCCTTTCCGTGATCTGCGCCTCGTCCAGCGGCTGTGGCGGCGTCGGCGGATTGATCCCCAGCGTCTTGTACAGCAGTTCCTCCCGTTTGGCGTCGTCCATCAGAGAGTCACGGCCTTGAACCTGACCAAGGTTGTAATACGGACGTTGACCGAGCATGTCGGTCATCCGTGGGATGGGGGTACCAGCTAGATCCCACGGCCTCTTTGGCCCGAGTTCCCGCAGCCTTTCCTGCTGCGCCTCCTCCGCCGCCTCGCGCGCCGCGGCCGCGGCCGCGCGCTCTCGTCTTTCGCGTTCGGCGCGTTCCTTCGCTTCGCGTTCGGCGCGAACGCGCGCATGCCCCTTATCGGACCGTTTTCGAATCCGCTGCTCATACATCTTCACGAAGGTTTCGAGTACAACCCTGTCATCAGTGAATGCATGAGCAGGCCCAAGTATGGACGCCTTGATTAGCATCGGCGGGGGGCCGGCGACGATATCGAGAAACTCCTCGCGGGTCCGGGCGTACTGAGGTTCGTTGAGGATTTGGGTGACCTTCAACAGATGGAACAGGTGGACCTTGAGGTCAGGGTCCAATTGCTCCCATTGCTCGCGCTCCGCCAGGGTGATCTCCTGATTGGTGACGAACGCGATGCCCACCCCGCCCTTGGCTTTCGCGCCCTTCATGTCTTGCAACAGCTTCTTCTTGATCGTGGCCGGCGTCTTCTGACCTAACGGGAAATAGGCCGCCATCACCCACGTCTCGCCATCCCGCTCACACATGGCGTCCCCACCACCGTCAGGGCCTCCGTGTGTATGTGCCGGGTCAATACGGGTGTAGCCCTCAGCCCCAATCACCTGCCACGCCAGCATCTCGGACTTGGATTGGCCACCTGTCCAATCGCGTAGCCGATGCCAGGTCTCGTCAAATCGGTTTCTCGGGACAGTCACGGTGCTCCACTTCGCCCCCGAATCGGGGATTCGTCACATCACAGCCCAAACGCTACATCCGCCATCAGACGGCACTCGTTGCGCTTCGAGCCCGATCTTTTTCGAGCCGCGCAAAAAATCCATGGCTACCCCGTGGGAGCCACCCCGAGGGGGGAGCCGAAGATTTTCGGGGGTGGGTGGCATCGGTGTGCCGCCGAGCCGAGGGCTGGCCGCGGCCCGCTGGCTGCTGGCTGTCTGGGCGCCCACCGCGGGCCTGGGCCGCCGTCTCGGGGGTCGTGGGCGGCGCCCCGGCAGCCAAGGACGAGTCGGAACCGGGGCGCCTGCCCACGCCGCGCCGGGGTGTGTGCGGGCTGTTGCACCCACCCGGCAGCGCGGTCTAGGTGGTCAGTAGAACCACTGGCCGGATGGGTTGGGGTCGGGCGTTGCGTCGGCGCTGTGCCCGACTTCGCTGAGTGGGACGGCGGTGCCGGGTGCGATGGAGGCCAGGTGCGGCAGCATCGTTTCGTCGTTTTCGCACAGGGTGATCCAGTGTTTCTTGCTGCTGGCCATGATGCGGCCGGTGTCGATGGCGTGGTCAACGGCGGCCTCGACTTTGGCCTTGGCTGCCGCGGCGATGACCCGTCTGCCTTCTTGGGCGTCGCGGCGCAGTGCGTCGGCGGTGGGCTTGTCGATGACCTCCATGCCGTGCCGTGCGGCTGCGGCGACGACGGCGCTGGCCTTGGCGGTGTCGAGGCCCTGGACCTGGGTGGCGAGGTCCTTGGCGGTGTCCACCACCAGGTTGGCGTCGTCGGTGTCGGCTGGTAGGCCCAGTGCGTCGAGTAGCGCCGCGGTCTGGGTGTCGTCAAGCGTGAGTGCCATGGTGTGCGTTTCCCTTCTGGGCTAGCTGAGGCCGGTGATTTTCTTGGCGGCGTAGGGCCGGTCGACGGCCATGGCGGGCACGGCGTAGACCTGCAGCACCCACGACCGGGTGCCCTTCTCTTCCCAGATGTCCACGGTGAGCGGCAGTTCGAAGCCGACCGTGCCCACTGCGCCCTGTTCGAGGACGAAAGCTTGCCCGATGGGGATGCGGGGGTTGGCGAACATGCCGTTGGTGAAGCCCGCGGATTCCAGTGCGGCGTCCAGGTTCTCGGCGTAGGCGACGCGTAGCTGCTTGGCCTGCTCTGGGTGCACAATGAGCAAATCGTGTTGCACACCAAGCTCTTCCAAATCGGCCATCTCTTGCGCCTCGGCCCAGTGGGCACTTGGCCGGTCTGCCGATGGGGTGATGGCATCCAGCGGCCCCACCATGACCAGGTCATCCCATCCGGCCGCGGGTGCCAGGCTGCCGATGCTGGCGGCCTGGAGGGCGGCCACCGCACGGGTATCCAACTTACGAGCAAGGGTATTCGAGAGCTGAGTTACAGTGTTGTCCAACAGGTTTGCGTCATTCCGCAAGATCGCCTCGGCAGGCAGGATGGCCTTGGCGCCCCAGTCCTCCACGGGTGCTAGCCGCGGCTCGGGTGCCACGCCTTCGATGACGGCGTACTCCGCGCCCGGTGTGCGCTTCTCCATGCCACCTGCGGCGTAGTAGTCGGCGGCGGTGATGGTGCTGTAGAGCAGCGCGCCGCCCTGCACCTGCGTTCCCAATTGGCGGAAGAACTTGCCGAGCAGCAGTTGCTTGTCGGCCAGCTTGGCGATGCGGGTCTGGATGATTGACGGATGCTTGAGCGCGGCATCGACGGTCAACTGCTGCCCGGACAGGGTGGGGATGAGCGGTGAAGTCATGGCGGTTCGGTTCCTTTCGGTTAGGCGTAGAACGCCACTTCGGCGACGGCGCCGTCGGCGGCCCCGGTGACGGCGAACCCGACCACGACGCCCGCCGCGGCGGTTGAGGCTGCACCCCCTGCGCCGACCTGGACGGCGGCACCGGCGGCGATGGCCCCGGAGGCAAGGACTTTGACGACGCCGCCGCGGGCCACGTGCACCAACTGACCGGTCGCGGCGTCGTGGGCGGCCACTCCGAACGCGCGGTCCCCTGCTGCGGCTGGCGCTACCGCGAGGTTGCCTGCGGCGGTGCGGTTGCCGCTGATCTTGACGAACTTGCGGGCGCTGATGGTGGCGGTGGCTTCGCCGGTGATGTTCGCGCCGGGGGCATACGAGTAGGGGTTGATGCGGGTAGTCGACATGCGGGTGTCCTTCCGGGTTAGACGGCCAGGGTTCGGGTGCTGCGGGTGCGTCGGGCACGTGCCACCGCGACAGCGCGGGCACGCTGGCTGGTCGCCTCGCCGCGCGGTGGTGCGGCCAGCACTAGGCGGCGCGCTGATGCTGCTGCGACGCCGTACAAGTCGGTGATGTCGGCCAGCGTCTCGATACCCGGCGCGGTGGCACCGAGTAGCGCCACCGCGGTCAGCACCAGCGGCCACACAGTGCCATCGGGTGCGGTGTAATCCACCAACGCCTCCACCGACCGCGAGGGATAGCTGTGCGGCAGCAGCGCGGCGATGGCGGCTGGCACGTCCACAAAGTCGCCGACCAACGTCGCACCGGCATCGGCCAGGCGCAGGTTATCGACGCGGCCAAGTGCGGGACCGCCGTCGAAACGGGGGTCGCTGTGCCCGATTTTGAGCCGAGCCCGCGGCAGCACACCCGCGGCGTGCGCGGCGACGACGGCGGCCAGATCGTCGGCCGTCACCGTCCAGCCATCGGGGTGGCTTGCGGTCTGCCACGTTCCGACCCGCATCAACTCCACGCCGCGGATGGTGCGCAGGTTAGGCACAACGCTCACCTGCCCTGCGCCGCGGCCCTCCGCTGGCTAAAAGCGGTGACGGCTGCGGCGTCGAACTGCCAGCGGGTGCCGGTGCGGCTGGCCGGTAGGCGGCCGCGGCGGGCAAGGTCGCGGACCCCGTTGGCTGAGATGCCGAGGAGGCGTGCGGCCTGGCCGGTGCCCATGGTGCCGGTGACATGCGGACCAGCGTGCACCGAATCACGTTGCAGTGCACGCACACTGGCGGTTGTTTCTGGCGGTTGCGCCGAATGCTGCTGCTCAGCAACCGAATCGGGCACTGGTGGTTGTGCTGGCGGTTCGGCCGAGTGGCGCACAGCGCGGCGCAGCTTCGCCGTCACCGACTCCAGGCGCGCCGGGGTCGGCCCAGCCGTCAACTGCGCCAAGCGGTCCAGCGCTTCCACAACAAACGCGCCGTCATAGGCATCGAGGTACACACCGGCCAGCCGCTGAATCACCGCGCACCCACATCGGCATCGGGGTAAACCATCAGCGAATCGAGGCGCACCAACTCCGCCTGCAACAACGCCACTAGGGCATCGGGTGCAAGGTCGGAGGCCATGCGCGCTACCGCAGGAGCGGCCACGCACCAGACGCCGCGGGGCGTCAGACCGCCGAACGGCTGTTCGCGGCACTCGCGCACGGTCAGGTCATGGGCAGCCGATGCCATGTCGTCAGCGTCGGTGATCTGTGCAATTGCTAGCACGTAACCCGCACGCAGACAACGTAACTCAAAGTCGTCATCGCCGCCTGTGCACCGCACCCGCAGGTCTTCGCGCTGGTGGTCGGTCAGCAGGTCGCGCAGCCGGTTGATGATGCGCCACACTAGCAACTCGACCTGCGGGCGGTCACGGGCACAGCACGTCGGCAGCACCACAGCGGCGCCGCGAATGACGGCATCGTCCAGCACCCGGCGGGCGTCACCGACCAAACGCACATCCGCGGCGCGGAACACTTCGTACGGCATTGACGCCAGGCCAACATCGTCCGGGCAGCACTCGCACGGCGTGCTGGCATGGTCCACAGCTGCCGCGAAGCCCACATCAAGGCCAGCCAGCCCAAACCACAGGGCCATGGCAGCCGTGGCATCGGCGCGCACCTGCCGCCGCACATCGGCGGGGTCGGCGTCGGTGACCGGGTTGACGGGCTTCCGCGGCCGGTTCCGCATCCGGGCAGCCACCCGCGCCACCACAGCCTCGTCATCGTCGGCCGGTTCGCCGCTACTTACCTCGCTCATTTTCCCTCCTGTGTTGTGCCGTGAACGGTTGTGCTGCGGAGTGTTTCGGCTGCCTCGACTAGTGCATCGGCCAATGCGAACGCTTCGGCCGGTGACACCGTCAGGATCACCGGCCCCGCGCGGATGCTCACGCGGCGTGTGCGGAGCTTGGGCACCACCGCAACCGCGTAGTCGCCGCCGTGGACGGTCAACCGCATGCCGCACCGGCATTGGGGTGCTCGTGTAGCGGCTCGCTGGGATCGCGCGCGACGGGCGGGTCGGCGGCGTTGTGGCCGCAGCGCACGGCCGGGTCCAACGGCACTCCATCCGCGCCCAGACGCCACCCTGACGGGTCGCAGCCGCGGCAAGCACGAATGGCTGCCGCGCGCGCCGCCCGCGCCGCCTGCGCCGCACCACGGCCAGTACGGCCCTCCAGGGCGGCGGCCACCTCGCGGGGCTCCGCTCCCGCGGCCAAGCCCGCAACGGCAACGATGCGAGCCCAGTCCTGCGTGCTGACCCAGCGGCCACCGGGCATGCTCACCGCACACGCTCGCCGCTGCGCTGGCCGCCCTCGGGCCTTTGACCTGCGGCAGTACGCAAAGCACGCAATTTCTGTATGACGACATAGGCGCGCGCGTACTGGTGAACCCCCAATTGCGTACTTTGCGTGCTATTCGCCTTCATCGTCGCTCACCTTCACCGCAATTCCGGTGCGCCATCGTTTGCCGTTGGTAGGACGCCCGGCCTGGTAGCCAAGGCGGTCTAGCGCTGAACCGAACGCCCGCTGCGACATCGCCTCGGCGCCATCACGCACCCGCCACCGCTCGAAGGCCTCGTGAAGCTGCGCGGTGGTTGCCTTGAGCGCCGGACTCGTCGTCACGCACTCTTCCGCTATGAAGCGGCGCGCCGCATCGCTCTCGGACTGGTAGTCGTCGGTTGCCGTGCGCACCTGTTCGGGTTCGTCAAGGCCCCAGGCAAGGTAGTCGGCAAGGCCCGCGACAGCCCAGGACAGAATGCCGTCAGCTTCGCAGTGCAGCTTTGTGTCCAGTTCGGTGTCCTGGTCGTGGCTGGGGATGCAGACGGCGAACGGCACCACGCGGATACGCGCCCAGACGGCCGGGTCGTCACCGGACACCTTCGGCAGGTGGTTGGTGACCAGGATCGGCAGGTGCGACGGGGTAAAGGTGACGAAGTTGCGGCGCATGTGGCGGGCGGTGACGGGGTCGCCCCCGGTCAGCCGCTTCATGGTGGCCTCGGCCAGTCGGCGGTCGCGGTCAGACTCCGACACCACTATCAGGCGCCGCCCCAAAAGGTCCATCTGGCCGGTGGGATGCGCCCCTTCGCGGTGCATGAACAGATCCGGTTCAGCCACGTGACCGTAATCGTCCAGCGCGTACAACAGCGCCTTGTACAGGGTGCCTTTCCCGTTGCGGCCGGTGCCGGTGAAGATGGGCAGGATGTGTTCACGCACCTCGCCCAGCAGCGCAAGCCCGGCCAGGCGCTGCACGAATCCGCGTACAGCCCCATCGGGTAGCACCCGCGCCAGGAACGCCTCCCACACTGCTGGTTGTGCCGCCTCGGGGTGGTACGCGCCGCGGCACACCTTTGTGATGCGGTCGGCCGGGTTGTGCGGCCGAAGCTCCTGCGTGCGTAGATCAAGTGTGCCGTTGGCGGTGTTCAGCAGATATGGGTCGGCGTCCAAGTCGCGCACGGTGGCCGCGAAAACCGTTAGCGCAGCGGCGATCTCCAGCACACCTGCAAGCCCGGCAGCGGATTCGCACTTGCGCACGTCCGCCCGCAACTCCCTATCGCCCAGCGACTCTGCCAAGGCTCGCCGCAGCACATCGAGAACGGCGCGGTGGGCGGCCCCGGTGTCGTCGGCTGCCCACCGTCGCCCGTCCCACTGATGCCAGCCGATGCCGTGGACGTGTAGCAGCTTGTTCTCGTAGGCCGCGGCCAACAGGTACGCCATGCGCACCTGCCCGGAATGTTTGGCCTGCTCGGCGTCCCGGATGCCGTGCGCTTGCCCGCTGTCGCCGACCGGCAAACCATTGCGGGCCTCTTCGACTGCCACGAGGTCGTCTAATCCCAACCCGGCGGCGATGTGGTCCGCCAAATCCTTGCCAGCCCTGGCTTCCACGATGCGCACCGATGCGGCGATGCCTTGAAGTTGCTCGGCTACCTGGTAGGCATGCCGGCGGCCGGGCTCGTCGCGGTCGGCGACGATCACGACCGGATGGTCGCGCAGTGGCGTCCAGTCGAACTTGTGGGCTTTACCGGCGCCCATTGCGCCGCACACCGCGACTGCACCTACCGCCCTTGCGGCCTCGACGTCCTTCTCGCCCTCGACGGCGTACACGGTGCCGTGCGCACCGATGTTGTCCACGCCGTATAACGCGCGGCCGCTGGTGTTACCGGATTGCGCGAATTTCTTGCCGGGCTTTCGGTGCACCTTCCGTCCATCGGTGTAGGTGTAGGTGCGGCTTGGGTTGTACGCCGCACGGATACGCGGCTCGTCGAAAAGGTCGCGGTCCGTCAGCCCGATGGCGCCCAAAATGTCCCGGTGGTCGCAACCGGCGTGGCAGTACACCACCACACCTGTGCCGTCACGGCGTTGCTTGATCGACAGCGACGGGTTGCTGTCGTCGTGAGCAGGGCACTGCGCGGCAAGCTGATCACCGCGCTCAACGACGTGTTTTCCGTTGCTGCGCAACGCCTCTGCAATCGCTATCAGCGCCGCACTCATTGCCGACCTCGCTGCGCTGTTCCGGCGCTGCGGCCTAACAGCGTCCCGGCGGTACGCTCAGTGTGCAGTTGTTGTGATGAAGCCTCCCCGAATGCCCGTTCTGGGAGGCTTTTTCGTTCATTCACGCCTGCGCACCACCCAACGCGGCGGTGCGGGCTGGCTTCAGCAACTGGGCAAGTTTCGTCCGCTGGGCATCTGTGAGCGGCGGCGCCTTCGCAAGGGTGTCGCGTATGTAGTCATCGAGGCGAGCTGCGGCGAAGTCGCGCCGCGCCTCAGTCGTCTCGGCCGAATCTCGCCCAGTGGCGTGGGCAGACTGCGCCAACCTGGCGCGAGCGGACCGCGATTGCGGCGAAGTGGGCACAGGCATCGGAGGGAACTCCCAAGGGGCACAAGAAGTGGCCCCTCCGATGAGAGGGATTTCAACGCGTCAGCGGCTGATCGGCAATTGCTTCCGACCGGCGGCGTTACCCGCGCTAACGGGAAACGATACCAGCTATCGCATGTAGAGGAAGTTCCGTCTGACCTGTAGCCGCCCAGGCATCGAGCGCCTCCACCATGCGGGCGTGCGCGCGGGTCTCGCGGGTTTCGTCGAAGACGACCTGGGCGCTGAGGCGGCAACCGCCATTACCGCACCTCAAATCAATCCGGTCACGTCCTTGGCCGCTCTGGTCGGCTCCGTGTCCACGACCGCCGTCGCGTGCAACAGCCCACCCGCGCGCGTCGTCCATGCGAAGTGTTCGCACCATCCGCGCCACGTACAGCCGTGTGTGGGGCGCACCCGGCGCGCCGTCGCAATGAACCTCGATAAGGTGTACGTCATCGTCGCTCATTTCCAGTTCACCTTCACTCTCTCGGGATTGAACACCTTGCCGCCCTTGCCAACTGGGGCAACTTCGAACTCCACCAACACGTCGATGACCGCGCGCAGGCGGTCCGCGGACAGCGCCCGGACCCGCTCGGCGACTTCTGGTGTCCCGAGCGGCAATCCGTCGAATACGCGCAACCGTTCCTGATCGTGCTGGCGGCGCTCGATGCCGGCCAACTGCTCGTTAATGCGATCGGTCATGGCGCGGTAACCCTTGCCGTCGATCAGGCCGTCGGCCCGTTCGATGGCGATGTCGTCCAGGCGCGCCAGCAGCGTCGCCCGCTCACCGCGTAGCCGCTCCGCTTCGGTGGTGTCGTGCAGTTCGGCTTTCAACAGGTCCACCGCGTCCGGCTGCGCCAACCGCCCCGCTACGACGCCGTAGACCAGCGGCTCAACGTGCTCAGCGCGCACCGACACCCCGCGGCACGTCTTGCACGCGTAGGTGATTCGTTTGTCGAGGGTCTGCATCCCGGACAGGTAGCCGCCGCAACCGTCCTTGCCGCATTGCAGCACGCCGGTTAACAGGTGGCGGCGCACCGTCTTGCGGCCCGGTGCCCGTCCGGGCGCTTCCAGCACGCCTTGGACGGCGCGCCACGTGTCCTCGTCCACCAGCGCTGGCCACGTGCCTTTGCCGACGACGACACCGTTGTGGTCCCGCAAACCGGCATTGCGGGGCTTGCGCAGAAAGTTCGAGACCTGCGGCTGCGTCCACTTGCGCCGTTCCACTACGGGCTGCGCGTCGCGGATCGTTTGGCCGTCGGCGTTCTTGGGCTTCACCCAGCGCTGCGTCAGCGCGCCCGCGTCGTTCCACATCCGGCACACGTCGCCGAGAGAGGCCCCGGCAAGGACCGCCGCGTACGCCTCACGCACCAGCGGCGCCACCGCAGGATCGGGTTGGTAGGTGTCACCGATGTAGCCGAAGGCGCGCCGCCACTTCGGTGCGCCGCTCGCGGCTAACTGCTTGGCCGCGGCCCGCTGCCGCTCACCCTTGTGCTCGGACTCCTGCGTCGACACGCTGCCGATGATGGTGGCCAGCATGCGCCCGGTGGCGTTGGAGAGGTCCATGTCGCCGCCGTTGACGGTGCGAATCTCCACCCCGGCGGCCACGTCCAGCAACCGCACCAGGTCAGCAAGACGCCGGTAGAGGCGGTCGGGGTGCCAACAGATCAGCGAGTCGATCTCGCCGCGCTTCATCGCATCCAGCAGCGCCTCGAACTGCGGCCGCGTCTTGCCGTTATAGGCGGATAGGTCGTTGTCGTCGAAGCGGGCCACCACGTTCCAGCCGAGGCGTTCGGCCAGTGCGGTGCAGTCCTCGAGTTGCCTGGTCACGCCGTGGCGTTGGCCGGAACGGTCCAGGCTGATACGGGTGTAGATGGCGGTAGCTTGGCGCATCCTTAAAATGTACTACGGATATCAGGTGATGTTTTCGGCACAAACATTTGAGATTCGACGGATGCGTCGGGCCTAGCGGATACGGAATCGTATGGTCGACGTCGCAGAATTCGGCTGGGCGATCACAGTTAGGGAAGCGGCAAGTCAGGTCACGGCAACGCACGAAGTCTTCCAGCGCCCTCGAGGGCCGGTATTGGGATTGGGCCACGACCTCGCTGCCAGGATGTTGAACCGGCCGAAGTCGTGCCCCTCGGCGGACCAACTCGGCCAACTGCGGCGCCGGTACCGTGCCGCCACTGGTGATCAAAGCGGTGGTCCAATTCTTCGCAGCCCCAGCCGGAAGTGGCGGCTCCGGCTCGGGTGTCTGGGACTTGATCTCACCCGACAGGTGCGCATCGGTCTTGGCTTCCACTGCGGAGGCCTCGGCGACGACGTGGATGACGACACCGGTTGGTTGATCGTCGCAGTCGGTTCGGGCGGGGCAGTCGGGGGTGTCGCACGCGCAGGTGAGGCGTAAAGCGCCGGCAGCCAAGACGCCCAGCGCGTCGGCGCGACGTTGAGCGATGGTGCGTGGGTCGTCGTCGCAGACCTCGTGAGCCATCTGGTGCAGGCGCCGATCCAGTGTCGCGGCGTCGGTGCAATACAACCGCCCCCACAGTGTGGTGGTGCCCGATTCGTCGTGGGCAGAGTCGATCACCAAGTCGCGACTACGCGCTGCGGCGCGGGTGCGTCGAAGCGCCTGCGGGTCATAGCGATCGACCACCGCATCAATGGCCTGGGCGGTCTTGTTGGCGGATAACGGGCCGTACCGTCTCGCATCCTCGGCCAGCGTCTTGTCCACCAGCTGCAAGGTTTCCGGGTCTTTGATGAGATCGGTGTGCCACACGATCGCTGAGGCAAGTCGAGCGCTGATCGTGCCGTCCGCCAAGAGCGCTGCCACGTTCGGCAGTCGAGTCCGTAGTGCCGAGCCGAGGTACATCTGACCGGACGCCATTGCATGGCTGATACCTTGTGCCGCAGCCACTTCGGCGGCCATCGCGTCCCAATTGTCGCAGGACCACCGTGCGAGATCGGTAGGGCCGTCAGCGTGGCGATGCACCAGTTCGGCGATGGCCGCCAGCCGGCGCGCCGACGCGGCGGCCTCCACCCGAGCCCAGCCGGCGATGGCCGCAACCAGGGTCGCATCGTCGGCGCCCGCCAGCGCAGCCAGATCAGGCAGGTCTCCATCGAACATATGTGCGATTCTAGTCGCCCGCGCCGAAACGAAGAACCCCACGACGACCGCCTGTGCACAGACGCCCAACTGTGGACAACTACGAGATCGTCACCCCGCGGGTCACCCGCAGCAGCTCGAGCTTGCCGGCGTCACTGCTGTCTGCGGCTGCGGTGTAGGTCACCAGGTGCAAGTCAGCACCCGGAATGTCGAGGACATCGCAGTCAACCCTGATCTCGCCGACCTCCGGATGCCGAATCGTCTTGCATTGAGTGGTGTGCACAGCCGGCGAAGCCGCTCGCCACCGTTCGTCGAAATCCGTTGACACAGTCCTCAATTCACGTACCAACTCCGACAAACCCGGATCCAGCGGGTAGCGCGCCGACGCCGCCTTCAAGTCCGCCAGAATCGCGTTCTCGAACGTTCCGTCACTCACCGCAGCGGGGGAGTGCGATGACGTCAACAAGGCCCGCGCCGGGCCGTCACCGAAGATGGCGCGGGCGACATTGCGCTCCCGGGGAGGTAATTGCGCCGGATCACCGGCCAGGGCGACCCACATGTCGTTCCACCACTGCAAGGTCCAGTCGGCGGAGAACACCGCACAGGGGATGTCCGACAAGCGGCGCACCAGGCGTTGAATGCCCGGCGGCAGATAGGTGTCGATGGTGCCGTCCCGCGGCGGCAACAGCCCCGCGCTCGCGAAAAGTTGATCGCGTTCGCTGCGCGACAACTGCAACGCCCGGGCCAGCGACGCCACCACCGAGGGCGACGGGTGGCTGGACCTGCCTTGTTCCAGCCGCAGCAGGTAATCGACGGAGATACCTGCGAGCGTGGCGAGTTCTTCGCGGCGCAGCCCCGGCGCGCGCCGCCGCAGCGCGACGGTCAAGCCGACCTCCTGCGGAGACAGCCGGTCCCGCCACAGCCGCAGTAGTTCGCCGAATGTCACACAGCAATTATCGGCGCAACGGCGCCTTGCAGCATAGGTACTCTCAGTCCCCCTCTCGGCAACACCTGGCAGGACCACCGCCCGCACCGCATGCTCGAGTGAAATGGAAAGGAGCACACCATGAATCACACCATCGTCATGACCGGAGCGACTCGCGGCATCGGGCGCGTCGCGGCCGAACGCATTCTCGCCGAAGACAAGGACGCTCACCTGCTGGTACTGGCCCGCGGTGAAAGTGGAGCCGAGCTGGTCCGCGATCTGCAACGCCGCGGACATACCGTCGCACACATCGAAGCCGACTTATCGTCACTGGCGAGCACCCGCACGGCAGCGGCAACGCTGCGCGACAATCTCACGCACGGTCAATTGCCCCCTGTGAAAGGCTTCGTCGGCAACGCGGGAATCCAATACCCCAACGACACCACCGAGGGGCCCGAAGGGTTCGAAGCCACCTTCGCCCTCAACGTAATGGCCAATCATGTGCTCATCTCGGCGCTGACCGACCTCTTCGAGCCGCCCGCCCGCATCGTCATCACCTCCAGTGACACCCACTTCGGGGACTTCAAACACAACCTCGGTCTGGTGCCGGCACCGAACTGGCAAGCGCCGGAGACCCTGGCGCGTATCAACGCGTTCCCCAGCCCGGCGAGCGTTGCTGCCGGACGCACGGCGTACTCGACCAGCAAGCTCGCGGTCATCTACCTCGTGCACGAGTACGCGCGCCGGTTGCCCGCCGGCGTCGACATCGTCTCGTACAACCCAGGTTTCGTGCCGAACACCGGGCTCGCACGCAACGCCGATCCGTTGTCGCGGTTCGTGGTGCGCCGGATCCTGCCGGCACTGGCTGTGACCCCGGTCGCCACGAGCCGGCGGGCGGCCGGCCAGTACCTGGCAGACGTCGTGCTGGGCAAAATCGACGCTGCGTCCGGGTCATACGTGGACCGCGGGAAAGTAATCCGGTCTTCGGACGAGTCATATGATCCCGCACGGGAGGCGCAGCTGTGGCAGGCGCTCGAGCGATTGACCGCGGCCGTGTGAACAGATCAGGACGTACCGGTCCGCCGGGCATACCCGGTGCGCTTTTCGACTTGAACGTCGCTGGTGAATACCCGGCCGGTGCCCAACGCTCGTCCCATCGCCTCTCGTAGCCCGCGGGGCAACAGCTGTTGCGCCGACACCGTGAAACCGATTGTGCGCGGCACGATTACACGAGGACGGGGTTTGGCGATCACCTCCACCACCGCTCGGGCGACGTCTTCGGGCTCGGCGTTCTTGAAGCCCTTGGCGTGTCCGATGCCGGCAGTCATCTCGGTGTTGGTCAACGTGGGCATGATCGAGGAGAAGTGCACGCCAGATCCGCGGTTCTCCAGCCGCACGGTGTCGGTGTAGCCGAGCACGGCATGCTTGGTGGCGCAATAGGTTGCGATACCCTCGGTCGGCAGCACGCCGCCAAGTGAGGCGATGTTGATGACGTGCCCCTGACGGCGGGGCAGCATGCGTTGCGCAGCCAGTTTGGTGCCCAGGATGACGCCGAAGACGTTGACCTTCAGCAAGCGTTCGGTGACGGCGTCGGGCTCTTCGGCCGCGTCGCCCACCGCAATGACGCCCGCATTGTTGACCAGGACGTCTAATTGACCCAGCTGGTTTTCCACGTCATCCAGAAACTCGGTGAAGGATCCGCGATTGGTCACGTCCAGGCTTCGGCTGACCGGCAGTCCCAGCCGGCTACCGCTCTCGACGACGGCGGCTTCATCGATATCACCGATCGCCACCTTGGCGCCTTGACCGTGCAGGGCGGCGGCTATGGCCAAACCGATCCCGCGCGCTCCACCCGTGACGGCAACCACCTTCTCGGCAACAGACACAGCCCTCATCATTACCCATGCGGAGCGGTTGCGGTAGGAATGGTAGGTGGCTGAGCCGTCCGTCTTGCTGTTGTCGACCTCCGATACCGACCTGATCAGCGCCCGGTCCAGCGGAAAGAACTATCGGTGGGCCAACCCGGCACGGCTTTCGGAGGTCGAGCTGCCAGATCTGCTGGCGGGCGCATCGATCGTGGTGGTGCGCATTCTCGGTGGTTATCGGGCCTGGGAAAGCGGCATCGACTCGGTCTTGGCCAGCGGCGTACCCGCCGTCCTGGTCAGCGGTGAACAAGCCGCCGACGCCGAGCTGACCGAAATGTCCACGGTCGCCGCCGGCATCGCCGTTCAGTCTCACATCTATCTGGCTCACGGCGGTGTGGACAACCTGCGCCAACTGCACGCCTTCCTCACCGACACCGTGTTGATGACCGGTTTCGGCTTCACCGGGCCGACCGTCACGCCGACCTGGGGAGAACTCGAGCGGCCCCAACCACAGACCACCGGCCCAACCATCGCCGTGCTTTACTACCGCGCCCAGCATCTGGCCGGGAACACCGCCTACATCGAAGCGCTGTGCCGGGCCATCGAAGACGCGGGCGGACGGCCGATGCCCGTCTATTGCGCGTCGCTGCGCACCGCCGAACCCGAACTGCTGCACCGGCTCGGTGCGGCCGACGCCATGGTGGTCACCGTGCTGGCCGCCGGGGGAGTCAAACCCGCAACGGCGTCCGCCGGCGGTGATGACGACAGCTGGAACGTGGAACACCTTGCCGCTCTTGACATTCCGATCTTGCAAGGTCTGTGTCTCACCAGCTCGCGGGCCCAGTGGTGCGACAACGACGACGGTCTGAGCCCGCTTGATGTCGCCAGCCAGGTCGCCGTGCCCGAGTTCGACGGACGCATCATCACTGTGCCGTTCTCTTTCAAAGAGATTGACGGTGACGGGCTGATCTCCTATGTCGCTGACGCCGAGCGTTGCGCACGCGTTGCCGGGTTGGCGGTGCGGCATGCCCGACTGCGGCACATTCCGGTCCAAGACAAGCGGGTGGCCGTGGTGTTCTCCGCCTACCCGACCAAGCATGCCCGCATCGGCAACGCAGTGGGCCTGGACACCCCGGCCAGCGCGGTGGCGCTGCTGCGGGCCATGCGTGAGCGCGGGTATCAGGTCGCAGAGCTGCCGGGTATCGAAGCCAACGACGGTGACGCGCTCATTCACGCGCTGATCGAACGAGGCGGTCAGGACCCCGACTGGCTTACCGAGGGGCAGCTGGCTGGAAACCCGATCCGATTGTCGGCCAAAGACTATGGCCAGTGGTTCGCCACCCTGCCGGCCGAGCTCACCGACGCGGTCAGCGCGCATTGGGGCCCGGCGCCGGGCGAGCTGTTCGTCGACCGCAGCAACGACCCCGACGGCGAAATCGTCATCGCCGCAATGCAAGCGGGCAACCTGGTGCTGATCGTGCAGCCGCCCCGCGGCTTCGGCGAGAATCCGGTCGCCATCTACCACGACCCGGATCTGCCGCCCAGCCACCACTATTTGGCCGCCTACCACTGGTTGGATGCCGGATTCGGTGCCCACGCGGTGGTGCATCTGGGCAAGCACGGAAACCTGGAATGGTTGCCGGGCAAGACGCTCGGCATGTCGGCGGCCTGCGGATCCGACGCCGCTCTGGGCAACCTGCCGCTGATCTATCCCTTCCTGGTCAACGACCCCGGCGAGGGCACCCAAGCCAAGAGACGCGCCCACGCGGTACTGGTCGACCACCTGATCCCGCCGATGGCCCGCGCCGAAACCTACGGCGACATCGCGCGTTTGGAACAACTGCTCGACGAACACGCCAACGTCGCCGCGCTGGACCCGACCAAGCTGCCCGCCGTCCGTCAGCAGATTTGGACGCTGATCCGGGCCGCCAAGATGGACCACGATCTCGGACTGACCGAGCGTCCCGCCGAAGACACCTTCGACGACATGCTGTTGCACGTCGACGGCTGGTTGTGCGAGATCAAGGACGTTCAGATCCGCGATGGGCTGCACATCCTCGGGCAGAAACCGCAGGGCGAGCAAGAACTCGACCTGGTGCTGGCTATCTTGCGGGCGCGGCAACTGTTCGCCGGCGAACACGCGTTGCCGGGTCTGCGGCAGGCACTGGGCCTATGCGAAGACGGCACCGACGAGCGGACGTTGGTCGATCAGATCGAGGCGGCAGCGCGGGGACTGGTCGGGCAACTGCAAGCCAGCGGCTGGGATCCCGATGCCGTGGAACGCATCACCGCCAACCCGGAAGTCGCGGCCGTGTTGCGGTTCGCCGCCACCGAGGTGGTGCCGCGACTCGCCGGCACCGCCGCGGAGATCGACCAAGTGCTGCGGGCGCTCGACGGTCACTTCATTCCGGCCGGACCGTCGGGGTCACCGCTGCGCGGCCTGGTCAACGTGCTGCCCACCGGACGCAACTTCTACTCGGTCGACCCGAAAGCCGTCCCATCCCGCTTGGCGTGGGAAGCCGGTGTGGCACTGGCTGATTCGCTGTTAACCCGCTACCGCGAGGACCACGGGCAGTGGCCGCAGTCCGTCGGGCTTTCGGTGTGGGGCACCTCGGCGATGCGCACCGCGGGCGACGACATCGCCGAAGTCCTTGCGCTGCTCGGTGTCCGGCCCGTGTGGGACGACGCGTCCCGGCGAGTTGTCGACCTCACCCCCATTCCGCTGCCCGAACTGGGCCGCCCGCGTGTCGACGTGACCGTGCGCATCTCCGGCTTCTTCCGCGACGCCTTCCCGCACGTGGTCACCATGCTCGACGACGCGGTGCGGTTGGTCGCGGCCCTGGATGAGCCGGCGGAAGACAATTACGTGCGCGCCCACGCCCAAGCCGACCTGGCCCAGCACGGCGACGACAGGCGTTCCACCACAAGGATCTTCGGCTCCAAGCCGGGCACCTATGGCGCTGGATTGTTGCAGCTGATCGACAGCCGCAACTGGCGCGACGACGCCGACCTGGCGCAGGTGTACACCGCCTGGGGCGGATTCGCCTACGGCCGCGACCTGGACGGCCGGGAAGCGGTCGACGACATGAACCGCCAATACCGGCGTATCGCGGTGGCCGCCAAGAACACCGACACCCGCGAACACGACATCGCCGACTCCGACGACTACTTCCAGTACCACGGCGGCATGGTGGCCACGGTGCGCGCGCTGACCGGGCAAGCACCCGCGGCTTACATCGGTGACAACACCCGACCCGACGCCATCCGCACCCGCACCCTTTCTGAGGAAACCACCCGTGTGTTCCGCGCCCGCGTGGTCAATCCGCGCTGGATGGCGGCGATGCGCCGGCACGGCTACAAAGGCGCGTTCGAGATGGCAGCGACCGTCGACTACTTGTTCGGGTACGACGCCACCGCCGGCGTGATGGCCGACTGGATGTACGAACAACTCACCGATCGTTATGTGCTCGACCCGGAGAATCGCAAGTTCATGGCCGAATCGAATCCGTGGGCGTTGCACGGGATGGCTGAGCGATTGCTGGAAGCGGCCGGTCGTGGCATGTGGGCCGAACCGCAACCCGACACTCTCGACGGACTGCGTCAGGCGCTGCTGGAAACCGAAGGTGACCTGGAGGGCTAGGTTTGGCACCGTGACACCCACCTTCGCCGACCTCGCCAACGCCCAATACATCTTGCTGACCACCTTCACCAAAGACGGGCGGCCCAAGCCGACCGCGATCTGGGCGGCGTTGGACAAGGAGCGCGGGGATCGGCTGCTGGTCATCACGCAAGCCAAGTCCTGGAAGGTCAAGCGCATCCGCAATACCCCACGCGTGACGCTGGCGACGTGCACCATGAACGGCCGCCCGACCAGCGAGGCCGTCGAGGCCACCGCGACCGTGTTGGACAAGTCCCAGACCGCCGCCGTCTACGACGCAATCGGCAAGCGCTACGGCATCGTCGGCAAGGTCTTCAACTTCCTCAGCAAGCTACGCGGCGGCATGGAGAACAACGTCGGCCTGGAACTCAAACTGGCCCAGAACTAGTCGTCCCAGCCGCTTCAGTCCGCGAGGTGCTCGCCGAAGAACGCGAACACCCGTCGCCACGCGTCTTCGGTGGCGGCTTCGTTGTAACCGAAGCCGGTGATGCGAATCAACGGCTGGCCGGGCAGCTTGTTGGCAAAGCTGTGGCCGGCGCCCGGGTACGCCTTGATGTCGGCGGTGATGTTCTTGGCGGCCGTCACCGCGCGCAACCGCTTGGTCGCCCCGATACCCAGCGGGTCGCGGGTGCCGAAGCTCGCCACGATCGGACACGCCCCATCCAGTGTCTCGCTCAGGTGCCGCGGCAGGGGAGTGCCGTAGAACGGCGCGGACGCGCCGAAACCGTTGGGCGACAACACCAATGCGAACTGGCCACCCATGCAGAACCCGGCGATGCCGACGCGCCCGGTGCATTCGGGCATCCCCAGCAGGTGGTCCCGGGCGGCCATGATGTCGTCGAGCGCTCGACCCCGCTGGGTCATCAGCTCCCGCATGACCCGGGGGATGCACCGTGCCCGGCCGCCTCGGGCATACATGTTGGGCGTCAGCGCCACATAACCGGCCTGGGCGATACGCCGCGAGATCGCTGCATTGTCCGGCGCGTAACCCACGGCATCGTGAACCACCACCACGCCGGGCCACGGGCCCTGCCCGGAGGGCACGTCCAGCAGCGCGTCGATCGGGCCGGCCGGAGCTTGAATATCGATCGTCGTCATAGCGTCATCTAACTGCAGCCGTGCCGCGATCGTGCGCGGAACTCCGACGAGGCCCGCAGACGTTGGGCTGACATGGTAGGTCGGCTACTTCTTGTTTATGCCGTCGTCGAGCTGATGGCGCTCGTCGGGCTGGCGGCGACGATCGGTGTGGGCTGGACCCTGGTGGTGCTCCTGGGCGCATTCGTCTTCGGGTTGGTCCTTTGGGCCCCGATGGGTGGCTGGCAGCTCAGTCGCCAGGTCATGCAGTTGCGCTCGGGTGTCAAGGATCCGCGCAGTGCGCTAGGCGACGGCGCCATGGTCGCGGTTGCGACCGGGTTGGTGCTCTTACCGGGTGTGGTGACCACCGCGCTGGGCTTGCTGTTGCTGATGCCGCCGATCCGGGCCGCCGCCCGGCCGGGATTGACCGCCGTCCTGGGGCGGACCTTCCGCCGCCGCGTCCCATTGCCGGCCGACGCGCCGACTGGCCGTGCGGGCCGGGACTACATCGACGGTGAGGTCATCGACGTCGTCGACGTGGAATCGCCCGGATTGCCCCGCGGCAGTGAGCGTCGCTAGTCGTCGCGCTCGGGATCGGTGAGTTCGGGCGCTTGCTCACGGGTCGCCATCCCGCCTTCGCGACCGTGATCGGCTGGACCGGGGCGACCGCCTTTCGGCTCGTCGGCCGAAGTCTCTGACTCTTTGGGCATCACAACCTCCTTTGTCGATCGAAGGACTACCCCCAATACGACCAGCGAACGCGGCAACGTTTGGGCAGGTGCAGGAGTGGTAGTCCTTGCTGCGGCTTGTCGACGGCGCACTGTGACGGAGGTGACATTCAATGACGGCAGATTCCGGCCTCGGGGAGGAGCTGGTGGGAGTTTTCGCTCGCGTATCGGGGATGTTGCTCACCGAAGCGACCGTCGCGACCGCACTGTCGACCGTCACGTCGCTGGCAGCGGACGCCCTCGCGGGTACCGCCGGGTCCGGCATAAGCCTGTTGGACGCCGACGGACGGCGGATCACCTCCGCCGCGACAGATCCGCTGGTGGAGCAGCTCGACGATCTGCAGTATGAGCTCGACGAGGGGCCCTGCCTGACTGCGTGGCGCGAGCGCACCGTGCTGCATTCCGACGGGCGCGACGAGCAACGCTGGCCGGCCTGGACACCCCGCGCGCATCAATTCGGCATGCGCTCGTTTCTGAGCGCTCCGCTCATCAACCGCGACAGTGCACTGGGTGCGATCAAGGTCTATTCGACTGCCGTCAACGCATTCGACGAACGCGATGCCGACCTGCTGCGGCGCTTCGCCGAACAGGCCGCCATATTCGTCGGCAACGTCCAAACCGTTCGGGCCGCCGAACACATCAGTGACCAATTGAAGAAGACGCTGCGATCCCGCGACCTCGTCGCGATGGCTCGCGGCATCGTCATGGCACGCCGAGGGATTGACCCCGACGAGGCCTTTCGCGAGCTGGCGGCGGAGTCGCACCGTACCGGGCAGCTCGTGAGCGAGGTCGCGGCACGAATCGTCGCCTCGCCGGCGGATGCGTAATTGGCTCATGGACGAATACAGCGATCTGAATCAGCAATTCCGGGACTCGTTCGAGGCGGCCGACGTCACCGTCGACGAGCTGTGGCTGCGGTATTTCAGCCTGGGTGGAGAAATCGGTCGCTTCGAACTAGACGCGTATCTCAACGGGGCCATCGCTCTGCCGCCCATCCAGCACGACATGCTGGCGCAGGCCATCAACGAGCGCCTCGACGAGATCGCGCCGCCCCGCGCCCCCTACAGTGACGACTTCCATCGCGCCGCCGGCAGCAACGGCAGCTGCGAAGAAAACTTCTGACGCCGGTCGCCCGCTGGGCAGCAAGATCCGCGTAGTTTTGCCCTGTGACGGCGACTGCTACCAAGCTGCTGGTCAACGGGCGCGTGTACAGCCCAACTCACCCGGATGCGACTGCGATGGCGGTGCGCGGCGACGTCATCGCGTGGCTGGGCAGCGACGACGTCGGCCGCCATCAATTCCCCGACGCGGAAATACAGGATCTCGACGGCGCATTCGTGGCGCCCGGGTTCGTAGACAGTCACATTCACCTCAGCGCTACCGGTCTGACGCTTAGTGGGCTCGATCTGCGGCCCGCCACCTCGCGGGCGCACTGCCTGCAGTTGGTCGCCGACTATGCCGCCGCCCACCCCGGCCGGCCGCTGTGGGGTCACGGGTGGGACGAGTCGGCGTGGGCCGACCGCAGCGCACCCAGCACCGCGGACCTCGACGCCGTCCTCGGTGATCGTCCCGCCTACCTGGCTCGTGTCGACGTGCACTCGGCGCTGGCCTCCACAGCGCTGCGGCGGCTGGCCCGCGAGCTGCCGACCACGGCCGGCTTCGCCGCCGAGCATCCACTGACCGGCGCGGCACACCACCTCGTCCGCGCGGCGGCCCGCAACCTGTTGACCGGCGCGCAGCTCGCCGAAGCCCGCACCGCGGCGTTGCAGGCGCTCGCCGCGGCCGGAATCGTGGCGGTGCACGAATGCGCCGGACCGGAGATCGGCGGCCTGGACGACTGGCTGCAGCTGCGTGCCGTCGACCGCGGCGTGCAGGTCATCGGTTACTGGGGTGAGGCGGTCACCACCGCCGCGCAGGCCCGCACGCTGATCGCCGAGACGGGCGCCCACGGGCTGGCTGGGGACTTGTTCATCGACGGGGCCCTGGGCTCGCGCACCGCCTGGCTGCAGGAGCCCTACGCCGACGCCCCCGGCTGCTTCGGCACGCGGCATATCGAACCCGACGCCATCGAGGCGCATGTGCGAGCGTGCACGGAGGCCGACGTGACCGCCGGCTTCCACGTGATCGGCGATGCCGCGGTATCGGCGGTAGTCGCCGCCATAGAGCGGGTGGTGGCAGACCTGGGGGTGGTGGCCGTTGCGGGTCGCGGACACCGGCTCGAGCACGTGGAAATGGTCACCGCCGATCAGGCGGCGAAGCTGGGAACCTGGGGCGTCATCGCCAGCGTGCAGCCCAACTTCGATGCGCTGTGGGGCGGTGACGACGGTATGTACGCCGAACGCCTCGGCCGGGATCGAGGTCAGCGGCTAAATCCACTGGCGCTGTTAGCATCCCAAGGCGTGCCCCTCGCCCTCGGTTCCGACGCGCCGGTCACCGGCTTCGAGCCGTGGGCGAGCGTGCGCGCGGCGGTCCACCACCGCACCCCGGGCAGCGGCCTGTCGGCGCGGGCTGCATTCGCTGCCGCAACGCGCGGCGGGTGGCGGGCCTGCGGCGTCCGCGACGGCAACGCCGGCACCCTGGCGCCGGGAGCACCGGCCAGCTATGCGGTATGGGATGCCGAAGCCTTCGACGTCAGCGCACCGCGCGACGCCGTGCAGCGCTGGTCGACCGACCCGCGGTCCCGCGTCCCCGCCCTCCCGCGGCTCGGCCCGACCGACGCTTTGCCGCGGTGCCGCCAGACCGTGCACCGGGGTGCGGTCATCTATGGCTAAGCGCCGGCTCGATCGCAGAGCGCAACGCGCGGCTGCCGCCGAACCCGAGCCCGAAGCGCAAGCACCCGCGCCTGCACCCGAACCCGAGCAAACCGGCGCGGCTGCGCCTGAGGACGACGCTTCCGGTTCGCCGAAGGCGCCGGCGCGACTGGCCCGCGCGGCACGAGGCGGGCTGCCGGTCCTGTGGGCCGCGCTGCGACCCCGCCTGACCCGGCTGGCTGTCAGCGCCCTAGCCGGCTGGCTCATGTATGCCAGCTTCCCGAGAATGAGCTGGTGGTGGGCCGCCATCGTCTCCATCGCGCTGTTGAGCTGGGTGCTGACCCACCGCGCCACCAGACCGCTGGGCGGACTGGGCTACGGCTTCGTCTTCGGTCTGGCGTTCTATGTGCCGCTGTTGCCGTGGATCAGCATTCTGGTGGGCGCCACGCCCTGGTTGGTGTTGGCGACGGCGTGCGCGCTGTTCCCCGGGTTATTCGGCTTGGGCGCCGTTGTGGTACGCCGACTGCCAGGCTGGCCGATCTGGTTCGCGCTGTTGTGGGCCGCCCAGGAATGGCTGAAGTCGGTCTTCCCGTTCGGCGGGTTCCCTTGGGGCTCGGTGGCATTCGGCCAGGCCGAGGGCCCGTTGTTGCCGCTGGTGCAGCTCGGCGGTGTCGCGCTGCTGTCGGCATCCATCGTGTTGCTCGGCGCCAGTGTGACCGCGATCGCCCTGGAAATCGAGAAGTGGTTGCGCACCGGCCCGAACAAGGAAGCCGAAGCCGCAGAAAAACCGCCGGCAGTCGTGCTGCCGGCCATCTGCATCTGCCTGGTGTTCTTCGGCGCGGTGATCGTCTGGCCACAGGTCCGCCACGCCGGAGCCGGATCCGGTGGTGAACCGCCGGTCACTGTCGCCGTCGTCCAAGGCAACGTGCCGCGCCTGGGGCTGGACTTCAATGCGCAGCGCCGGGCGGTCCTGGACAACCACGTACGGGAGACCATTCGGCTGGCCGAAGACGTCCGCGCCGGATCCGCCCCCCAACCGCAATTCGTCATCTGGCCCGAAGATTCCTCCGACATCGATCCGCTGATCAACCCCGACGCGGGGCAGCAGATCTCGTTGGCGGCCGCGGCCGTGGGAGTGCCGATTCTGGTCGGCACCGTCCTCGACGTACCCGGGCGCCCCGACGATGCGCCGGAGTTCACCAACACGGTGATCGTCTGGAATCCCGTCACTGGGCCGGCCGGCCGGCACGACAAGGCCATCGTGCAGCCCTTCGGAGAGTACCTGCCCATGCCGTGGCTGTTCCGGCACCTCTCCGGGTACGCCAACCGCGCCGGCCACATCGTGGCGCGTCCGGGAGATGGCGTCGTGCGCATCACGGGCGTGCCCGTGGGAGTCGCGACCTGCTGGGAGGTGATCTTCGACCGCGCGCCGCGCACGTCGGTGCTCAACGGTGCGCAACTGCTGACGGTGCCCAGCAACAACGCCACATTCAACCGGACGATGAGCGAACAACAGCTGGCCTTCGCCAAGGTGAGAGCCGTCGAACACGACCGGTACGTCATCGTCGCCGGCACCACCGGCATCAGCGCGGTCATCGCCCCAGACGGCGCCGAACTCGTCCGCACCGACTTCTTCGTGCCCGCCTACCTCGACATCCAGGTGCGCCTCAAGACGCGCCTCACCCCCGCCACCAGGTGGGCGCCGGTGCTGCAATGGATCCTGGCCGGGGCAGCTGGAGCGGTCATCCTCGTCGCGATACGGCAGAATGGGTGGTTCCCGCGTCCGTCTCGCCGCCGGTCCAAGCGGGCGACATAAAGGAGCTACATGACCACCGGCCAGCCTGCGCCCCAGGTCCCGGGCAACCGTCCCAGCGAGCGCGTCCTGGTGATCATCCCGACCTACAACGAACGGGAAAACCTGCCCCTGATCTACCGGCGCATCAAAGACGCCAGTCCCGACGTGCATGTGCTCGTCGTCGACGACAACAGCCCTGATGGCACCGGCCAACTGGCCGACGAGCTGGCCGCTGCCGACCCCACATGCACCCACGTGCTGCACCGCACGGCCAAGAACGGCCTGGGCGCGGCGTATCTGGAAGGTTTCGGCTGGGGTCTGAGCCGCGACTACTCGGTTCTTGTGGAAATGGACGCCGACGGCAGTCACGCACCCGAACAGCTGTACCGCCTGCTCGACGCCGTCGACGCCGGAGCAGACCTGGCCATCGGTTCGCGATACGTCTACGGCGGAACGGTACGCAACTGGCCATGGCGGCGCCTCGCCTTGTCCAAGACGGCCAACACCTACTCGCGGCTCGCGCTGGGCATCGGTGTCCACGACATCACCGCCGGTTACCGCGCCTACCGCCGGGAAGTGCTCGAAACGATCGACCTGACCGGCGTCGACTCCAAGGGCTACTGCTTCCAGATCGAGATGACCTGGCGCACGGTCAATGGCGGCTTCACCGTGGTAGAAGTGCCCATCACCTTCACCGAACGCGAGATCGGCGTATCCAAGATGAGCGGCTCCAACATTCGCGAGGCGCTGGTCAAGGTGACCCGGTGGGGCATCGAAGGCCGGCGATCCGGCAAAAGCAATCGGACCGGAGCCGCCCGCACCGGATAGCGCGGCTCAGCTGCGGCGGCGGGACCGAATCAGTTCGAGGCGCTCTTTGAGCAGCTCTTCGAGTTCTTCGACCGAACGACGCTCCAGCAGCATGTCCCAGTGGGTCCGCGGCGGCTTGATCTTCTTCGGCTCGGGTAGGTCACCCTCGATCAAGGTGCCTTCCATGCCGTTGCGGCACAGCCAGGTGCCGGGGATCTCCGCATCGTCGGCGAAGGGCACCTCGAACTCTTCGCCGTTCTCGGTGCGGTACCGCGCAATCTGACGCGGTGCAAGGTCGTGGTTACGGTCGGTCTCATAGCTCACAGCTCCGAGGCGACTGCCTCGCAGGACACGATCAGCCATATCCGCTACTCCTTTTGACTCTTCGCATAAGCAAACGCTAAGAGACGTCGCATAGTTCCCGGCCGCGCACTGCACGACGCGACTATCAATGATACCGGGATCGCGAGCGGCGACGGACTAAAGTCGGCAGGCGTGACTCGTCGAGCCCGTCCCCAGCCGTGCCGCTGGTGCGGCCGCGACGTGAGTGACGTCGGGATGGGCCGACGCCGCCAGTACTGCCGCCAGTCGTGCCGGCAGCGCGCATACGAGCAGCGGGCCCTCGTGGCGCGCGGTGAAGTGTCCGCGTTGCCCGCCGACGCGGTGGTCTTGTCCTCCGACGAGGCGGCCGACCTGGCCGATCGCGTCTATCAAGTCCGATGCGCGGCCGAAGACGTCGCCACCGCGCTGGACGAAGGAGCCGCGGCGCCGGAGCTGCGTTCGCTGTGCGAGGAGCTCATCCGGGCGGCCAGGGCCGCCGACGGGTGGCGGCGGGTCGGCGTCTAGCCAGGGTAAAGTCGCGCCATGGACGGCAGGCAGTGCACGGGCGCATCAGCCGCCAGCCGTTATGCCTGTAACTGGGAGTATCAGACGCTTTGAAATACGGCCAGAGTTGGCGATACTCACCAGCGACATTCTTGGCTCGAAGCGCAGCACGACGCAGGTCGAAGCTGCGACGCTTCGCGCAGCACCTTCCGTGACGCGGCAGAAGCAGATTGCCGCAGTCCGAGACGACCAGTAATAGGCGAGGGGTAGTGATGGGTGACCAACTCCAGCATGCGACCGAAGCGCTGCGAAAAGCCCTGGTCCAGGTGGAGCGCCTGAAGCGCACCAACCGCGCGCTGCTGGAGCGGTCCAGCGAGCCGATCGCCATCGTCGGAATGTCTTGTCGCCTGCCCGGCGGAGTCGACTCCCCGGAGAGCCTGTGGCAAATGGTCGCCGACGGCCGCGACGTGATGTCGGATTTCCCCACCGACCGAGGCTGGGATCTGGCCAGCCTGTTCGACCCCGATCCCGACGCCCCGCACAAGTGCTATGCCAGCACCGGTGGCTTCGTGGAAGGTGTCGCCGACTTCGACCCCGCTTTCTTCGGCATCGCACCCAGCGAAGCGTTGGCGATGGATCCCCAGCACCGCATGCTGCTGGAGCTGTCCTGGGAGGCGCTGGAGCGGGCCGGCATCAATCCCACCGGCCTGCGCGGCAGCGCGACGGGCGTGTTCGCCGGGATCATCGCCCAGGGCTACGGCATGTTCGCCGAAGAGATCGAGGGCTACCGACTGACCGGCATGACCTCAAGTGTGGCGTCGGGTCGGGTGTCGTATGTGTTGGGTTTGGAGGGCCCGGCGGTGTCGGTGGATACGGCGTGTTCGTCGTCGTTGGTGGCGTTGCATATGGCGGTGCAGTCGTTGCGCTCGGGTGAGTGCGACTTGGCGCTGGCCGGCGGTGCGACCGTCAACGCCACACCCACGGTCTTCGTCGAGTTCAGCAGGCACCGGGGCCTCGCGCCCGACGGGCGCTGCAAGGCCTACGCCGGGGCCGCTGACGGAGTCGGCTGGTCCGAGGGCGGCGCCATGCTTGTGGTGGAGCGGTTGTCGGATGCGCAGCGGTTGGGGCATTCGGTGTTGGCGGTGGTGCGGGGTTCGGCGGTGAATCAGGATGGGGCGTCGAATGGGTTGACCGCGCCTAATGGTCCTTCGCAGCAGCGGGTGGTGCGGGCGGCGTTGGCTAATGCGGGGTTGGGTCCTGCGGATGTGGATGTGGTGGAGGGTCACGGCACGGGGACGACGTTGGGTGATCCGATCGAGGCGCAGGCGTTGTTGGCGACCTACGGGCAAGACCGTAGTGAGCCGCTGTGGTTGGGGTCGATTAAGTCGAATATGGGTCATACGCAGGCTGCTGCGGGTGTGGCGGGTGTGATCAAGATGGTGCAGGCGATGCGCCATGAGGTGTTGCCGGCGAGTTTGCATGTGGATGTGCCGAGTCCGCATGTGGATTGGTCGGCGGGTGCGGTGGAGTTGTTGACTTCGGCGCAGCCGTGGCCGGCGCAGGGTCGGGTGCGGCGGGCGGGGGTGTCGTCGTTTGGGATTAGTGGCACTAATGCGCATGTGATTATCGAGGCGGTGGCGGCGGCGCCGCGTCAGCAGGGGGCGCCGCGGGCGGTGGTGCCGTGGGTGGTGTCGGCGAAGTCGGGTGCGGCGTTGGCGGCGCAGGCGGGGCGGTTGGCGTCGTATGTGGGGGCGCATGCGGAGTTGGATGTTGCCGATGTGGGGTGGTCGTTGGCGGGCCGCTCGGCTTTTGAGCATCGGGCGGTGGTTGTTGGCGGTAATCGTGAGCAGTTGTTGGCGGGGTTGGAGGAGTTAGCTGCCGACGAGGTCACCTCGGTGATCCGCGGTAGTGCGACACCGGCAGGCAAAACCGTCTTCGTCTTCCCCGGCCAAGGCTCCCAATGGATCGGCATGGGCGTCGAATTGCTCGACACTGCACCGGTTTTCGCGCGACAAATGGACGCGTGCGCCGAGGCGTTCGCCGAATTCGTGGATTGGTCACTGATCGACGTGTTGCGGGGCGCCCCGGGGGCGCCCGCCCTTGACCGCGTCGACGTGGTGCAGCCCGTGCTGTTCGCGGTGATGGTCTCGCTGGCCGAACTGTGGAAGTCGATGGGTGTGCGTCCCGATGCCGTCATCGGGCATTCACAAGGGGAAATCGCCGCCGCCTACGTCGCCGGCGCCTTGTCCTTGCACGACGCCGCCAAGGTCGTCACCCTGCGCAGCAAGCTGCTCACCGGACTGGCCGGCCCCGGCAGCATGGTGTCGATCGCCTGCGGCGTCGAACAAGCCCAGGAGTTATTGGCAGCCTTCGGAGATCGGCTCAGCATCGCGGCCGTGAACGGCCGCTCAGCCGTGGTCGTCTCCGGTGAAGTGACAGCGCTCGAACAGCTCATCCAGCGCTGCGCCGACCGCGAACTGCGCACTCGCCGCATCGACGTGGACTACGCGTCGCACTCGGTCGAGGTCGAGGCCATCCGCGACCAGCTCGCCCAAGCCTTAGCCGGCATCGAGCCGCGCTCCACCCGCACCGCCTTCTTCTCCACGGTCACCGGAAGCCGTTTGGACACAGCCGAACTCGACGCCGACTACTGGTACCGCAACATCCGGCAGACGGTAGAACTCGACCAGGCCGTGCGCACCGCGTGCAAGCACGGATACCGCACGTTCATCGAATCCAGTCCGCACCCCGCACTCATCGCCGGTATCGAAGACACGGCGAACGACTGCCTGGACGGCGGCGCGGAAGCCATCGTCGTGCCCACCCTGGGTCGCGAAGAGGGCGGCCTGGAACGCTTCCTGTTGTCGGCTGCCACCGCCTTCGTGGCCGGTGTCGCGGTGGACTGGCGCGCCACGCTGGACGGCGCCAATCATGTCGAGCTGCCCACGTACGCCTTTGAGCGACGGCGGTTCTGGCTTTCCGGTGACAGCGTCGGGGCCGACGCCAGCGGCTTGGGCCTGGCAGCCAGCGACCACGCCATTCTCGGCGCGGTCGTCGAGTTGCCCGCTTCCGGCGGAGTGGTGTTGACCGGTCGGTTGTCGACCAGCGCCCACGGCTGGCTGACCGACCACGCCGTCTCCGGCATGGCGGTGCTCCCGGGCACCGGCTTCGTCGAGTTGGCGGTGCGCGCCGGCGACGAGGTCGGCTGTTCGGTCCTGGACGAGCTGACCCTGCGCTCGCCGTTACTGATCCCGGCGGCGGGATCCGTTGCCGTGCAAGTGGTTGTCGGCGCCGCCGAAGAAGGCGGACAGCGCAGCGTCTCGGTCTACTCCCGCGCGGACTCCGACGGGGCTGCGGTGTGGACGCGCCACGCTGACGGCATACTGCGCGACGGAACCATAAAGCCCACAGCCGATTTGGCCGTGTGGCCGCCCGCGGGCGCGGTCGCGGTCGATGTCGCCGGCGGTTACGACCGGTTGGCGGACCAGGGTTACGGATACGGCCCGGCATTTCGCGGCTTGACCGCGGTGTGGGCGCGCGGCGATGAACTGTTCGCCGAGGTGCGACTGCCCGAAGCCGCGGGCGGGGTGTCCGGTTATGGGGTGCACCCAGCGCTGCTGGACGCGGCCCTGCATGCCGTGGTCATCGCCAATCCCGACGCCGAACTGGTGCTTCCCTTTGCCTGGCAGGGCGTTTCATTGCACGCCGCGGGCGCCGCGGTGGCCCGCGCACGCATCACGCCCGTAGGCCCGTCGGCCGTCTCGGTTGAGCTCGCCGACGGTCTGGGCTTGCCGGTGCTGTCGGTCGCCGCGATGGTGGTCAGGCCGGTGAGCGAACGACAGCTGCGCGCGGCCGTGTCGAGTTCCGGTGCCGACCGCCTGTTCGAACTGGTGTGGGCACCGGCGCAGTCGCCGAGCGGCGCCACCACACCGCCCTATCAGGTCTTCGAATCCGTTGCTTCGCAAGACGATCCGGTCACCCAGACCTATACGCGCACGCACGAAGCGCTGTCCGCCGTTCAGGCGTGGCTCACCGAACACGAATCCGAAGTGCTGCTGGTCGCGACCCGCGGCGCAATGGCCCTGCCGGGTGAGGACATTCGCGACCTGGCCGGCGCAGCGGTCTGGGGACTGGTGCGATCGGCGCAGACCGAAAACCCGCAGCGGATCGTGTTGGTTGATTCCGATCTGCCGCTGGACGAGGAAGCCGTCGCCGCGGCACTGGCCGTCGGCGAGCCGCAGGTGTTGCTGCGCGGGGGAGAGGTCTACACGCCGCGGGTACACGGCAGTCGCGCGGTCGAGGGCATTCTGGTGCCACCAGGTGAGGGGCCGTGGCGGCTCGGCCTCAGCAGCGCAGGGACTTTCGAGAACCTGCAACTGGAGCCGGTACCCAACGCCGGTGCACCGTTGGAGCCCGGCCAGGTGCGGGTGGCGCTGCACGCCATCGCGGCCAACTTCCGCGACATCATGATCACCCTGGGCATGTTCACCCATGAGGCGCTGCTCGGCGGCGAGGGCGCGGGCGTGGTAGTCGAAGTCGGCCCCGGCGTCACCGAATTCGCCGTCGGGGACTCGGTATACGGCTTCTTCCCGGACGGCAGCGGCACGCTGGTCCCCGGAGACACCCGGTTATTGCTGCCGATGCCCGCCGACTGGTCCTACCCCGAAGCCGCCGCCATCTCGGCCGTCTTCACCACCGCATGGTTTGCCTTCGTGCACCTGGCCGACGTCAAGCCAGGGCAACGGGTACTCATCCATGCTGCCGCGGGCGGCGTCGGAATGGCGGCGACCCAGCTGGCCCGCCATCTGGGGCTGGAAGTGTTCGCCACCGCCAGCAAGGGCAAATGGGATGTCCTGCGCGCGTTGGGATTTGACGACGACCACATCTCCGACTCACGCAGCTTGGAGTTCGAGGACAAGTTCCGCACCATCACCGGCGGACGCGGCATGGACGTGGTGCTCGACTCGCTGGCCGGCGAATTCGTGGACGCTTCGCTGCGCCTGGTCGCCCCCGGCGGGGTCTTCCTGGAAATGGGCAAGACGGACATCCGCGACCCCGGCGTCATCGCAGAGCAATACCCCGGTGTGCGCTACCGCGCCTTCGATCTGTTCGAACCAGGCCGCCCCCGCATGCACCAGTACATGCTCGACTTGGCCGAACTCTTCGACGCCGGTGTGCTGCGCCCGCTGCCGGTGACGACGTTCGATGTGCGCCGCGCACCGGCGGCGCTGCGCTACTTGAGCCAGGCCCGCCACATCGGCAAGGTCGTGATGACCCTGCCCGACGCGTGGACGGCGGGCACCGTGCTGATCACCGGCGGCACCGGTATGGCCGGGTCGGCGCTGGCGCGCCATGTCGTCACCAACCACGGAGTGCGTGATCTGGTGCTGCTCAGCCGCAGCGGCCCCGACGCGCCCGGTGCCTCCGACTTGATCACCGAATTGACCGGCGCCGGCGCCCAAGTACAGGTGGTGGCCTGCGACGCCGCCGATCGCGCCGCCCTGGCCAAGGTCATCGCCGACATTCCCGTGCAGCGGCCGTTGTCGGGCGTCATCCATGCCGCCGGCGTGCTCGACGACGCGGTGCTGACGTCGCTGACTTCCGAGCGGGTCGACTCGGTGTTGCGCGCCAAGGTGGACGCGGCGTGGAACCTGCATGAGCTGACCCGCGACCTGAATGTGTCTGCCTTCGTGATGTTTTCGTCGATGGCGGGACTGGTCGGGTCGTCCGGGCAAGCCAACTACGCGGCGGCCAACTGCTTCCTGGATGCATTGGCTACCCACCGGCGCGCGCAGGGCCTGCCCGCCATGTCGTTGGGCTGGGGTTTGTGGGACCAGGCCAGCGCCATGACCGGCGGCCTCGACGCCGCCGACCTGGCCCGCCTGGGCCGCGAAGGGGTTCTGGCGTTGTCCTCTGCTGAGGCGCTGGCCTTGTTCGACACCGCTTTGATCGTCGATCAACCGTTTCTGGCTCCGGCCCGCATCGACCTGGCCGCGCTGCGCGCCCACGCCGTCGCGGTGCCGCCGATGTTCCGGGACCTGGTCAACGCACCCACCCGCCGACAGGTGGACGAATCGTTGGCCGCGGCGAAGTCGAAATCCGCACTGGCCCAACGCCTGCACGGACTGCCCGAAGCCGAGCAGCAGGCCGTCGTCCTGGACCTCCTGCGCTCCCACATCGCCACCGTGCTGGGCACCGTCGCGCCCGAGGCCATCGATGCCGACAAAGCCTTCCAGGAGTTGGGCTTCGACTCGCTGACCGCGGTCGAGATGCGCAACCGGCTCAAAGCCGCCACCGGCCTGTCGTTGTCGCCGACCCTCATCTTCGACTACCCGACGCCCAACGGCCTGGCCTCCTACATCCGGGCCGAACTGGCCGGGGTACCCCAGGAGATCAAGCAGGCGCACGCCGTTCGTGCGACCGACGACGACCCGATCGTCATCGTCGGCATGTCCTGCCGTTATCCCGGCGGGGTGGAATCACCGGAAGACATGTGGGACATGCTGGTTGAGCGCCGCGACGTGCTCTCCGAATTCCCCAGTGACCGGGGCTGGAATCTGGCGGGCCTGTACAACCCGGACCCGGACGTGCCGGGCACCTGCTACACCCGTACCGGCGGCTTTGTGGAAGGTGTCGCTGACTTCGACCCCGGTTTCTTCGGCGTGGCGCCCAGCGAAGCGTTGGCGATGGATCCGCAGCAACGGCTGCTCCTGGAGCTGGCGTGGGAAGCGTTGGAGCGCAGCGGAATCGACCCCGGACGGTTGCGCGGCAGCGCCACCGGCGTGTTCGCCGGCGTGTACACCCAGGGCTACGGCCTCGGAGCCGCGCAAGCGGCCGAGGGCTTCCGCCTGACCGGCCAGTCCACCAGTGTGGCGTCGGGTCGGGTGTCGTATGTGTTGGGTTTGGAGGGCCCGGCGGTGTCGGTGGATACGGCGTGTTCGTCGTCGTTGGTGGCGTTGCATATGGCGGTGCAGTCGTTGCGCTCGGGTGAGTGCGATCTGGCGCTGGCCGGCGGGGTCACCGTCAACGCCACACCTGACATCTTCGTCGAATTCAGCCGCATGCGCGGCTTGTCCGCGGACGGCCGCTGCAAACCGTTCGCCGGCGCGGCCGACGGCACGGGGTTCTCCGAGGGCGGCGGAATGCTTGTGGTTGAGCGGTTGTCGGATGCGCAGCGGTTGGGGCATTCGGTGTTGGCGGTGGTGCGGGGTTCGGCGGTGAATCAGGATGGGGCGTCGAATGGGTTGACCGCGCCTAATGGTCCTTCGCAGCAGCGGGTGGTGCGGGCGGCGTTGGCTAATGCGGGGTTGGGTCCTGCGGATGTGGATGTGGTGGAGGGTCACGGCACGGGGACGACGTTGGGTGATCCGATCGAGGCGCAGGCGTTGTTGGCGACTTATGGGCAGGACCGTAGTGAGCCGCTGTGGTTGGGGTCGATTAAGTCGAATATGGGTCATACGCAGGCTGCTGCGGGTGTGGCGGGTGTGATCAAGATGGTGCAGGCGATGCGCCATGAGGTGTTGCCGGCGAGTTTGCATGTGGATGTGCCGAGTCCGCATGTGGATTGGTCGGCGGGTGCGGTGGAGTTGTTGACTTCGGCGCAGCCGTGGCCGGCGCAGGGTCGGGTGCGGCGGGCGGGGGTGTCGTCGTTTGGGATTAGTGGCACTAATGCGCATGTGATTATCGAGGCGGTGGCGGCGGCGCCGCGGCAGCAGGGGGCGCCGCGGGCGGTGGTGCCGTGGGTGGTGTCGGCGAAGTCGGGTGCGGCGTTGGCGGCGCAGGCGGGGCGGTTGGCGTCGTATGTGGGGGCGCATGCGGAGTTGGATGTTGCCGATGTGGGGTGGTCGTTGGCGGGCCGCTCGGCTTTTGAGCATCGGGCGGTGGTTGTTGGCGGTGATCGTGAGCAGTTGTTGGCGGGGTTGGAGGAGTTAGCTGCCGACGAGGTCACCTCGGTGATCCGCGGTAGTGCCACACCGGCAGGCAAAACCGTCTTCGTCTTCCCCGGCCAAGGCTCCCAATTGCTGGGCATGGGAATGGGACTGCACGCCGCATACCCGGTGTTCGCCGAAGCGTTCAACACCGTGGTGGGTGAACTGGACCGCCACCTGCTGCGCCCGCTGCGCGAAGTCATGTGGGGTCACGACGAAAGTATCCTCAACACAACCGAATTCGCGCAGCCCGCGCTGTTCGCGGTGGAAGTCGCACTGTTCCGCCTGCTGGAATCCTGGTGTGTGCGACCCGATTTCGTCATGGGTCACTCGGTTGGGGAGCTGACCGCCGCGCACGTGGCCGGGGTGCTGTCACTGGAGAACGCGGCGGTGCTGGTGGCCGCCCGCGGCCGGTTCATGCAGTCACTGCCGGCCGGCGGCGCAATGGTCGCCGTGCAAGCAACCGAGGACGAGGTGCGGCCGCTGCTCGACGCCGAGGTCGGGATCGCGGCGATCAACGGCCCCTCCTCGGTGGTCGTTTCCGGTGCGGAGGATGCGGTGCTCGCGGTCGCGGAGAAGTTCCGCGCCGACGGTCGGCGAGTTCACCAACTGGCCGTATCACACGCCTTCCATTCGCCGCTGATGGAGCCGATGATCGACGAATTCGGCACGGTGGCCGCCGGTCTGAGCATCGGTAAGCCCACCATCCCGATCATCTCCAACGTGACCGGGCAATTCGCCGGAGACGATTTCGCGTCGGTCGCCTACTGGAAAAAGCACGTTCGCCAGGCCGTGCGCTTCGCCGACAGCATCCGGTTCGCGCAGTCCAACGGCGCTGCCCGATTCCTGGAAGTCGGCCCGAGCAGCGGGTTGACCGCATCGATCGAAGAGTCGCTGCCCGACGCCGCGGTAATCACCGTTTCCGCGATGCGCAAGGACCGTCTCGAGCCGGTGACGCTGGTCAACGGATTGGCTCAAGCGTATGTCGCGGGTGGGGGCGTGGACTGGCGCCAGGTGATCGGGCAGGCCAACTTCGTTGAGCTGCCGACGTATGCCTTTGAGCGGCGGCGGTTCTGGCTGTCCCACGACACGACCACCGTCGACGCGGCCGACCTGGGCCTGTCACCCGGCGAGCACCCGTTGCTGGGCGCGGTCGTCGATCTGCCCACCTCGGGCGGTGTGGTGCTGACCGGTCGGTTGTCCGCCGCGAACCAAGCTTGGTTGGCCGATCACGCGGTCGGCGGAGTGGTCATCTTCCCCGGTGCGGGCTTCGTCGAATTGGCCATCCGCGCCGGCGACGAGGTCGGCTGCTCGGTCGTCGACGAGCTCACTTTGGCGGCGCCGCTGATCCTGCCTGCGTCCAAACCCGTTGCGGTGCAAGTGGTTGTCGGCGCGGCCGACGAAGCCGGCGCCCGCAGCGTATCGGTGTTCTCCCGCCAGGACGCCGGTTCGCAATGGTTACTGCACGCCGAAGGGTCGGTCAGTTCGGCAGCCGTGCAACCCGGTGCCGATTTTGCGGTGTGGCCACCGGCCGGTGCCACGGCCGTCGAGGTGGCCGGGGTCTACGAGCGGTTAGAGGCACGCGGGTACGGCTATGGTCCGGCATTCCAGGGACTGAACGCGATGTGGCGCCGCGGCGATGACCTGTTCGCGGAGGTGGCGTTGCCCGAGACGGCAGGCCTGACACCGGCGGGATTCGGCGTGCACCCGGTGATCTTGGATGCGGCGTTGCACGCCATCATCGTTGCCGCCGACGAACGCGGTGACTTCGACCGCACTAGCGGCGTGCTGGTGCCCTTCGCCTGGCAAGGCGTATCCCTGCACGCGGCCGGGGCCGCGGCGGTGCGAGCACGCATATCGCCGGTCGGGCCGTCCTCGGTGTCGGTAGAACTGGCCGACGCATTGGGACTGCCGGTGTTGTCGGTGGCCTCGATGGTGGCCCGTCCGGTGACCGAGCAGCAGTTGAAAGCCGCGTTGTCCGGATCGAGCGGCGACCGACTCTACGAAGTCGTCTGGCTACCGGCGCCTTCGGGCGGCGGCGCTGTCCCGCCCTACCAGGTCTACCAGTCACCGCCGGTCGGCGAGGATGTGCTGGCCGGCGTCTACGCGGCCACCCACGAGGCGCTCGCGGCGGTCCAGGCGTACCTGACCGAACACGACTCCGGTGTCCTAGTAGTCGCGACCCAGGGCGCGGTCGCTCTGCCCGACGAAAACGTCACCGATCTGGCCGGTGCCGCCGTCTGGGGACTGGTGCGATCGGCGCAGACCGAACATCCCGGACGCATCGTGTTGGTCGATGCGGACGAACTCCTCACCGACGACGCGGCCGCGGCGGCCCTGGCGGTGGGCGAGCCGCAGGTGTTGCTGCGGGACGGCGCACTGCACATTCCCCGAGTGCACGGCAGCCGCGCGGTGTCCGGCCTGCTGATGCCGCCCACCGAGGGCCCGTGGCGGCTGGCCATGAGCAGTGCGGGAACTTTCGAAAACCTGCAAGTGGAGCCGATTCTCGACGCGGACACGCCGTTGGCGCCCGGCCAGGTGCGCATCGCGACCCGGGCGATGGCCGCCAACTTCCGCGACGTCATGATCGCCTTGGGCCTCTATCCCGACGAGAACGCGGCGATGGGTGTGGAAGCGTCGGGTGTGGTCATCGAAACCGCCCCAGGTAACCGCCTGCTGGCGGTCGGCGATCGGGTAACCGGCTTGTTCCCCGAGGGCACCGGCACCATCGCGACCACCGACGAACGGCTGCTGCTGAAGATCCCCGCGGGCTGGTCGGACATCGAAGCCGCTACCGCGCCGGTCGTTTTCGCGACCGCCTACTACGCCCTGTCCAGGCTGGCTCAGATCCAGCCCGGACAGCGGCTGCTGGTGCACGCCGCCGCCGGCGGGGTCGGCATGGCCGCGGTGCAGCTGGCCCGCCATTGGGGAGTGGAAGTGTTCGCCACTGCCAGCCGTGGCAAGTGGGACACGTTGCGCGCCTTGGGCTTCGACGACGACCACATCGGCGACTCGCGCAGTCTGGACTTCGAGGAGAAGTTCCGCGCCAGCACCGGCGGCCAAGGCGTCGATGTGGTGCTGGACTCGCTGGCCGGTGAATTCGTCGACGCGTCACTGCGGCTCGTCGCTCCCGGCGGTGTCTTCCTGGAAATGGGTAAGACCGACATCCGCCAACCGGATACGGTCGCCGACGAACACCCCGGTGTCCGCTACCGCGCCTTCGACCTGTTCGAAGCCGGACCCGACCACATTCAGCGCATGCTCGCCGAGTTGGCCGAACTGTTCGACGCCGGGGTGCTGCGGCCGTTGCCGGTCACGACGTTCGACGTGCGGCGGGCGCCCGCCGCACTGCGGTACCTGAGCCAAGCCCGGCACATCGGCAAGGTCGTGATGACGATGCCGTTCGGGCCCGGTGGCGCCTGGGGTTCGGGCACGGTGCTCATCACCGGCGGAACGGGCATGGCGGGCGCCGCGCTGGCCCGTCATGTCGTCAGCCACCATGGCGTGCGCCGACTGGTGTTGGTCAGTCGCAGCGGCCCCGAGGCACCCGGTGCCGCCGAATTGAGCGCGGAGTTGACCGAGACGGGCGCGCAAGTCCAGATCGTGGCCTGCGACGCGGCCGACCGCGAAGCCCTGGCCAAGGTCATCGCCGACATCCCGGTGCAGCATCCGCTGTCTGCGGTCGTACACGCCGCCGGGGCGCTGGACGACGCGGTGATCACGTCGCTGACCCCGGAGCGCGTCGATCCGGTGTTGCGCGCCAAGGTGGTTGCGGCCTGGAATCTGCACGAGCTGACCCGGGATCTGAATCTGGACGCGTTCGTCCTGTTCTCGTCGATGGCTGGACTGGTCGGTTCGTCGGGGCAGGCCAATTACGCGGCGGCCAACTCGTTCCTCGACGCGCTGGCCGTACACCGGCAGGCACAGGGTCTTCCGGCGCTCTCGCTGGGCTGGGGGCTGTGGGACCAGGCCAGCGCGATGACCGGCGGACTGGCAACGGTCGACTTCGCCCGGTTCGCCCGGGACGGCATCGTCGCGATGTCCTCGGACGAGGCGTTGGGATTGCTCGACACCGCAATGGTTTTGGGTGAACCGTTCACCCTGCCGGCCCACATCGATGTGGTGGCGCTGCGGGCCAAGTTCGACGGGGGAACGCTGCCGCCCATGTTCGTCGACCTGATCAACGCTCCCGCGCGACGTCACGTCGACGACAGCCTGGCGGCGGCGAAATCGAAATCCGCCCTGCTGCAACGGCTCGACGGGCTGCCCGAGGACGAACAGCTTGCCATCCTGTTGGATCTGGTGCGCTCGCACATCGCCACCGTGCTGGGCAGCGCCAGTCCGGAAGCCATCGACCCAGACCGTGCCTTCCAAGAGTTGGGCTTCGACTCGTTAACCGCGGTGGAGATGCGTAACCGGCTGAAAGCCGCCACTGGACTGGCCCTTTCGCCGACGCTCATCTTCGACTACCCCAACTCGGCGGCGCTGGCCGGCTACTTCCACCAGGAGCTGGTGGGTAGCCAACCGGACGCGCCGCAGGCCGCACCCGGCGAAGCCGAGCTGCAACGCGTCGTGGCCTCCATCCCGGTCAAGCGGTTGCGCCAGGCCGGTGTCCTGGATCTGCTGCTGTCCTTGGCCAACGAGAGCGACGGCAACGGCCAAGCGACCGGGCCCGCGGCGCCGGACGGGTCCAGCGAGGACGACCTTGCCGACATGGACCTCGACGCCCTGGTCAATGCGGCGCTGATGAACGATGACGACTAGCCGCAACGAGGGGCCCCAGTGAGGATCGCGATCACCGGGGCCAGCGGATATCTCGGCCGCGGCCTCGCGGCCCGATTGCTCAGCCAAGGCCATCAGGTCACCGGCATCGCCCGTCGGCGGCCCGAAAGCTGGCCGAGCGCAGCCCAATTCATCACCGCCGACGTCAATGACGGCGCCGCGCTGCGGCGAGCGGTCGCCGGCGTCGACGCCGTCGCACACCTGGCTTGGGCGCCGAATGCGACGACCAACACCAACACCGCCCGCCACCTGCTCGCTGCAACGGCCGAAACCGGCTGCCGGCGAATAGTATTCGTTTCCTCAGCGCAGGCCCACGGTCAAGCGACTCGAGTCGAGGAGCTATTGGCGGGCTCCGGCGCGCAGTGGGTCGCGGTCCGCTGCGCACTGATGCTCGGGCGCGGGCTCGATGACCGGCTGCAGCGGCTGCTGGCAGCACCGGTGTTCCCCGATGTGGCCGCCGACCGCGGCCTGCAGGTGGTGCACACCGACGATGTGCTCCGGTTGTTGATCCGGGCCCTCCTGGACGACGACATCGACAGCGGCCCGGTCAATCTGGCCGCTCCCGGGGAGCTCACATTCCGGCAGATCGCCGCCGCGCTGCGACGTCCGATCATGCCGCCTGGCCTGGCCCCGCTGGCTCGGCGCCTGCCCTCGTTCGCCGAACTGCACACGGTGCAAAGCGCTCCGGTGCTGGACACCGGCCGATTGCGTGACGTGTGGCGATTCGAGCCGGCCTGGAACGCCGAGGAAACCGTCACCGACTTCGCACTGGCGGTTCGGGGCCGTCTGGCGCTCGGCAAGCGATTGATCGCTCTGCCCTGGCGCATGGCCAGCATTCAGGATCTGCCTGCGGTCGACGCCCCGGCGGCCGACGGCGTACTCCCGAAAATGGCAGGCCCGCAAGAACATAACGGAGAGTTCGACACACCGATCGATCCCCGCTTCCCGACCTTTTTGGCCACCAACCTGTCCGAGGCGCTGCCCGGGCCGTTCTCGCCGTCGTCGGCGTCGGTCACCGTGCGAGGTTTGCGCGCCGGCGGCGTCGGCATCGCCCAACGGTTGCGGCCTGGCGGAGTGATTCAGCAGGAAATCGCCATGCGCACCGTCGCCGTGTTCGCGCACCGGCTCTACGGCGCCATCACCTCAGCGCACTTCATGGCCGAAACCGTGCCGTTCGCCAAGCCCGCGACCATCGTCAGCAACAGCGGATTCTTCGGCCCCAGCATGGCTTCCCTGCCGATCTTCGGTGAGCAGCGTCCGCCGTCCCAGGCCGGTCGCATCGGCAAGCAGTTGCGCACGTTGCGCAACATCGGAGTGTTCGGGGTCAACCTGGTCGGCCTGTCCGCTGGTGCCCCACGCGACACCGGCGAGTACCTCGAGGACGTCAACCGCCTGGAACAGCTCGTCGGCGACGACGTCACCCGGCTCAGCGATCGCCGCCTGCTCAGCCTCATCCTGTTGGCGCGCGACCACGTCGTACACGGCTGGTGGCTGGCATCGGGTTCCTTCATGCTCTGCGCCGCCTTCAACGTGCTGCTGCGTGCACTGTGCGGACGAGACATGGCCCCGTCAGCCGGCCCCGAACTGGTCAGCGCCCGATCCGTCGAGGCGATTCAGCGGCTGGTGCATGCCGCGCGACGCGATCCCGCGGTGAGCCGGCTGCTGTCGGAGCCGGGGGAGCGGCTGGACAAGCTGGCGGTCGAGGTGCCGGAGTTTCATGCCGCGGTGCTCGCCGAGCTGGCCCTGATCGGACACCGCGGCCCGGCCGAGGTCGAGATGCTGTCGACCAGCTATGCCGACGATCCCGAGCTGCTGGTCCGCATGGTGACCAAAGCGTTGAGCGCGCCGCCGGCACCGCAGCCCATCCACCCCGCAATCCCGGTGCACGCCAGGCCTGTCGCCAAACTCGCCGCGCGCCAACTGCGGGACCGGGAGGTGCGCCGCGACAAGATGGTGCGCGCCATCTGGGTACTGCGCGGTCTGCTGCGCGAATATGGGCGCCGGCTGGTCGAATCCGGCGTCTTCACCACACCCGACGACGTCTTCTATCTCCTGGTCGACGAACTCGACGCCCTGCCCGCCAACGTGTCAGAACTGGTGGCCCGCCGCAGGGCCGAACAACACCGATTGGCTGCCGTCGTGCCGCCCACGGTGTTCAGCGGCACCTGGGAACCGGCCGCCGTCACGGCGGTGGCCGCCAGCGGGGGAGACACTTTGCGCGGTGTCGGGGTCTGCGGCGGCCGGGTCCGCGGCCGCGTCCGCATCGTGCGGCCCGAAACCATCGACGACCTCGAGCCAGGCGAAATTCTGGTCGCCGAGGTCACCGACGTGGGATACACCGCCGCGTTCTGCTACGCCGCCGCGGTGGTGACCGAACTGGGCGGTCCGATGTCGCACGCCGCGGTCGTCGCGCGTGAATTCGGCTTCCCGTGTGTCGTCGACGTGCAAGGGGCCACCCGGGCGCTACCGCAGGGGGCGCTGGTCGAGGTCGACGGCAGCACCGGGGAGATCCGGGTGATCGACCTGCCGGCTGAGGCGTCGTAGACCGGCCTCAACAGGCGAAGGCGACCCCCACCCCGTCCGGCGGCGGCACCGACCGCAGGCAGCCGTACGGTTCGACGCCCGCGGCGCTGAGCCGGGCCGCGGACTGGTGGGCGTAGTTCACACAGATCACCTCGGATTGATCGGCGCGGCAGCGATAGTCACCGAAGAACAGTGAACTGCCATTGGCCAGCTCCGGCCCGTCGCCGTTGACGAATGGTCCTGGATCGGCCCGCGCCGCTCCTACCTGCAAGTTGGTGCCGTCGAAGTTCACCCAGCCGCCCTTCCACTCGCCGTAGGCGGTGTCGGGCCGCGGCGGTGGATTGGTCAACTTGACCAGACAGGCAACCGCGTCACCGGTGTGTTTGGTATCCGTCGTGCACGCCACTGCACCTGCCGAGGCGGAAAACGCGCTGTCGTCACCGAGTTGATTGGTGACACCGTCGCGCGCTGCGGTGTGGAACTTGGCGGGATCGGCCGGGTGCGCCGCCTCCACCCAGGCGATGACCTCCGACATCGGCGCTCCGGCGGCCGGCGCGGTCGGCGGCGACGGCAGCTTGCCGGCCGAGGCGGAAGTGGTGCTGCTCGGCGGCGTTGCGCCGGTCGTTTGCGAATGTTCCGACTGGCTGCCGGCATCATGCGAGCACCCCGCAAGCAGCAGAGGTATTGCAACCAAGGCACCGATCCGCATCCCGCCAGGCTAATCGCCACGATCCGAATTCGGGCGCTGCGCGCGCCGTCCCCGCGACGCGTCCGCTAACGTCGGTCTATGCACGAGCGCATCGTCCGCGCCCGCACGGCCGCCGGCACCGTCGAAGGCTTCACCCGCGACGGCGTCAATCGCTGGCGAGGCATTCCGTACGCCAGGCCGCCGGTAGGCCCGCTGCGCTATAAAGCACCGCAGCCCGCCGAACGTTGGTCCGGGGTGCGGCACTGCCACGGATTCGCCAACTGCGCCCCCCAGCAGCGTCGCTACACCATGGTCGGTCTGGGCCGGTACCAACCCATGAGCGAAGACTGCTTGACGCTCAACGTCGTCACACCCGAAGGCGGCGCAGACGAACCGTTACCGGTCATGTTCTTCATCCACGGCGGCGGCTACATCTTGGGCAGCTCGGCCACCCCCATCTATGACGGTGCGGCCCTGGCCCGGCGGGGTTGTGTCTACGTGTCGGTCAACTACCGGCTGGGCGCGCTGGGCTGCCTGGACCTGTCCTCGTTGTCGACGCCCCAGACCAACATCGACGGCAACCTGTATCTGCGCGATTTGGTGCTGGCACTGCGCTGGGTCAACGACAACATCGCTAGTTTCGGCGGTGACCCGGACAACGTCACCATCTTCGGCGAAAGCGCGGGGGCCCACATCACCGCGACGCTGTTGGCGGTTCCCGCCGCCAAAGGGCTTTTCGCACACGCCATTTCGGAAAGCCCCGCGATGGGTATGGTGCGCTCGCCGGAGGTTGCCGCCGAATTCGCGACGCGATTCGCCCAGTTGCTCGGGGCGAGCCCTGACGACGCCGCCACGGCGGTGATGCAGGCATCGCCGGCCCAGCTGGTCAAGGCCCAGCAACGCCTGATCGAACAGGGCATGCAGAAACGACTGGGCGCCTTCCCCATTGGGCCGGTGGCCGGTGACGAGGTGCTGCCCATCGACCCGATCGACGCGATGCGCAACGGACAGGCGCACCGGGTGCCCCTCATCGTCGGCACCAACGCCGAGGAGGGCCGGTTGTTCACCCGGTTCCTCCGGATGCTGCCGACCAACCAGTCGATGGTCGAGGAGTTGCTGGCCGACGCCGACCCGGCTGCCCGCGAGCGCATCACCGCGGCCTACCCGAATTACCCTGCGGCATCGGCATGTATCCAACTCGGCGGTGACTTCGCCTTCGGTGCGGCGGCCTGGCAGATCGCCGAAGCCCACACCAACCATGCACCCACCTACCTGTACCGCTATGACTATGCACCGCGCACGCTGCGCTGGTCGGGTTTCGGAGCGACGCATGCCACCGAACTGTTCGCCGTATTCGACATCTACCGCACCAGATTCGGCGCCTTGCTCACCGCGGCCGCCGACCAACGCTCCGCGCTGCGGGTCAGCAACGAGGTACAACGCCGCTGGCGGTCGTTCAGCCGCACCGGTGTGCCCGGTGACGACTGGCCGGCCTACACGCATACCGACCGAGCCGTCATGGTTTTCGACCGCAAGTGCCGCATCGAGTTCGATCCACACCAGCACCGCCGACTCGCGTGGGACGGCTTTAGCTTGGTGCACTGAACGCCATGGCGTCTGACAACGAGCGGGCCATCGAACGCCCCAGCGACCTCACCGCCGAGTGGCTCACCGAAACTCTTGGCGCTGGAACCGTTTCCAGCTTCACCACCGAGCGTATCGGCACCGGACAAATGAGCGAGTGCTACCGGATCGGCCTGAGCTACTCCGAGGGCGACGGCCCGCGATCGGTGGTCCTAAAGGTCGCCGCCAGCGATCCAATGAGCCGGCAGACCGGGTTGACGCTGGGTCTCTACGAGCGCGAGGTCCGGTTCTACCACGACATCGCACCACGGCTGGGCGGCGCGATCGCACCGTGCTACCACGCGGCCGTCGACCTCAGCACCGGCGTGTTCGATCTGCTGCTCGGTGATGCCGCTCCGGCGGTCGTCGGCGACGAAATCGCCGGTGCCACAAGCCAACAAGCGCACCTGGCCGTCGTCGAGCTGGCCCGGCTGCATGCCCCGCTGCTCGGCGACGCTGCGGCGGCCGCCGCAGCGTGGCTCAACCGCGACTCACCGCTGAGCCAGGCCATGATCACGCCGCTGTACGCGGGCTTCATCGACCGCTACGGCGATCGGGTCGCGCCGCAGCACCGCACCGTCTGCGATACCTTCATCGCCGCTTTCGACGGTTACCTCGCTCAGGAGGGCGCCCCGGGCCGAGTGCGGGGTCTGGTGCACGGCGACTACCGGCTGGACAACATGCTGTTCGGCGCTGCCGGGTCCGACCGGGCACTCACCGTGGTCGACTGGCAGACCGTGTCCTGGGGACCGGCTTTGACCGATCTCGCCTACTTCCTGGGTTGCGCCCTATCCACTCCGGACCGACGCACCCACTATGACGAGTTGCTGCGTGCCTACTATGGGGCGCTGGGTCCGATGCCACCGATCACGCTGGCCGAACTCCGCGAAAGTGTGCGCAGGCAAAGCTTTTTCGGCGTAATGATGGCGATCGTGTCCTCGATGCTGGTGGAGCGCACCGCGCGCGGTGACGAGATGTTCATGACGATGCTGCAGCGGCACTGTGACCATGTGCTGGACACCGACGCGTTGGCCACCCTACCTGCCCCTGCCCAACCGGAACCCTTACAACCGGCGGAGCCGGATGAGCTCGCCCACACTGCAACCGCCGAGCCGCTATGGAGCGAGAGCTGGTACGCCGACTTCGTCGCTGCGGCAGAGGGATTGGGTGGCTGGTTCCGCCTCGGCCTGATACCCAATCAAGGGCGAGCCTGGATTCACGCGCTGCTGTGCGGACCAGACCTGCCGACCGTGGCCGTCATCGACGTCGACGTGCCGGTGCCCGCCGACCCGTGGGCGATCCGAACCGACAGCATCGAACTGCGCCACGCCGCCGACGCACCATTACACACCTATCGGGTCGATCTACGGGCCCGAGGCCAGTCCTACCCGGACCCGTCGGCCTTGCTGCGCGGCGAGGCGGGCGAACCGGTGGACGTGGCGCTCAACCTGGAGTGGACCACGAACGGAACCCCGTATCAGTATCGGGTCACCACCCGCTACGAGATTCCCTGCACCGTCTCGGGCACCGTCGTGGTCAAACACGCTCGCTACCAGATCGATTCGGTTCCCGGACAGCGCGACCACTCCTGGGGTGTGCGCGACTGGTGGAGCATGAACTGGATGTGGAGCGCACTGCACCTCGACGACGGCACGCACCTGCACGGTCTGCACCTGACCATCCCGAACACCGGCGAACTCGGCATCGGTTACCTGCAGAGTGCCGAGGGCCCGCTGACCGAATTGCAAAGCGTCACCTACCGAGAGGCGTTCGCGCCCAGTGGCTTACCGCTCGACACCAACCTGACGCTGAACCCCGGGGACCTTGCCGCTGACGTCGAGGTGCGCGCGCACGCGCCGGTCTTGCTGACCGCCGACGACGGGCGCGTCAGCCAGTTTCCGCGCGCCTGGGTCGACATCACCACTGGCGACGGCCGCCGTGGAGTCGGCTGGATGGAATGGAACCGAAACCAGCCGTGAGCGGCGACCGGTCGACGCCCCGGTCACCCATCGTGGTGATGGGTGTCTCGGGAGCCGGAAAGTCCACGATCGGAGCCGCCCTCGCGCGGCGCCTGGGCCTGCCGTTCATGGACGCCGACAACCTGCACCCGCCGGCCAATCTGGCCAAGATGTCCGCGGGCGTTGCGCTCACCGACGCTGACCGCTATCCGTGGCTGGAGAAGGTCGGCGACTGGCTGGCCGCCCACCCCGACGGCGGGGTGATGAGTTGTTCAGCGCTCAAACGCCGCTACCGCGACCAACTGCGCACCCAATGCCCTCAGGTCCGGTTCCTGCACCTGACCGGGACACGGGAACTGCTCAGCCGACGCATCACGGCCCGACCGGGTCACTTCATGCCGGTGGCATTGCTGCGGTCGCAATTGGACGCCTTGGAACCCCTTGGCGCCGACGAAAACGGCGTCGCCGTCGACGTCGGCCAGGACGTCGACGACGTCGTCGATTCCTATCTGGCTAGTTCCACCAGCGCTTGCGACGGCCGCTGAGCTGCTCGTCGAAGCGGTCGCGGGCGGTGTCGGCGAGTTGACTGCTGCGCGCCACCGCGGTGTCGGCGAGTTGGCTGCCCCGGTCGCGGGCGGTGTCGGCGAGCTGGCTACCGCGGGCCACCGCCGTATCGGCCAGCACGCTGCCGCGCTGACGTGCGGTTTCGGCCAGCTCTACGCTGCGCTCCCGAGCCGTGCTCGCCAGCTTCTCACCCCGCTTGCGCGCCTCCTCGGCCAACGGGACACTCCGCTCGGCCGCGGTGCTGGCCAACTCCCGGCTGCGTTTGCGCGCCTTCTTCGCCAGCGGCGCAGTCCGCTCGGCGGCGGTGCTGGCCAGTTCCCGACCCCGTTCCAGGGCGGCTTCGGCCAGCGGCGCGCTCTTCTCGGCCGCGGTGCTGGCCAGTTCGCGACCCCGCTCCAGGGCGGCTTCGGCGTAGGGCGCGCTCTTCTCGGCGGCGGTGCTGGCCAGCTCACGGCTGCGTTCGGCGCCGGCCTGCAGACCGTGCACAATACGATCCCCAAGCTCCGCATCGATCAGCGCGTCGTGGGATCCCGGTAGCGCTCCGGACACCCGCTCCGAGAGCCGTTCGGCCGCCTTGCGACCGCGCCAACCCAGCGACGGTTTACCCGCGGTGTCGGCCGACGCGATGATCAATCCGCCCAACAGGCTCACGTCGGCCAGAAACGCCCGGCGCATCTCCGCCTTGCGCTCCGGATCGGATTCGGTCCAAAACATATGCGCGCCAAGGTTGCCGGGGATTACTGTCAACGCCAGCGCAGCAGAGGCGACTCGGGGCAGTCTGCCCGCGGCCAACAACAGGCCACCGCCGATCTGGACACCGGCGTTGATTTTGGCAAGTGTCTCGGCATCCGTCGGTACTTTGCTACCCACCGGATCGGGCAGTTGCTGCAATCCGCTCACGGTGGGCTGGGCGGCTTGCGCTGCCGGCTTCGGGTTGCGCAGGGCGTCCACTCCCTGGCCGATGAACACAGCTGACAACATGGGTCGCGCGATTCTCCGGATCAACATGGCAGGTGTATTACCCGCCTCGCCAGCCCACAAACCGCCGGGCCGGTCGTTACCGGCATATCGTGGGGTGTGTGCGGGCGTTGATCATCGTCGACGTGCAAAACGATTTCTGCGAGGGCGGCTCGGTACCGGTGACCGGCGCTGCGGCTTTGCCAGCGGCAATAAACGCCTACCTGGCCAGTGACCCCGGATACCAACACATCGTTGCTACCAAGGACTTTCATATAGATCCCGGCGATCATTTCTCCGATCACCCGGATTACTCCTCCTCCTGGCCGCCCCACTGTGTCGCAGGAACTCTCGGCGCGGACTTCCATCCCGATCTCGACACCAGTCGCTTGGATGCCGTGTTCCGCAAAGGCGCGTTCAGCGGGGCGTACAGCGGGTTCGAGGGCGTCGACGACAACGACACACCGTTGCTGGACTGGTTGCGGCAACGGCAGGTGGATGAGGTCGATATCGTCGGAGTAGCCACCGATTATTGTGTGCGGATGACCTCCAAAGATGCGGTCCGCGCTGGCTTGGCGACCAGAGTGCTGCTGGACCTGACGGCGGGTGCCGCGGCGGACTCCACCTCGCAGGCCATCGCCGACATGCGCAATGCCGGTATCAGCGTGGTCTCGAGCAGCTGATGGCGCGGCCGGACCGGGAGGCCTTGCTGGCCGCCGTCGAGCGCTCGCCGCAGGCCGCCGCTGCCCATGACCGGGCCGGCTGGGTGGGCCTGTTCACCGAGGACGCCCGCGTGGAAGATCCAGTCGGGTCGAGGCCCAACGTGGGTCGTGAGCAGATCGGCCGATTCTTCGACACGTTCATCGCCCCCCGAGACATCAAGTTTCACCGGGACCTCGACATCGTCTGCGGCTGCGTTGTGGTGCGCGACCTCGAGCTCGAGGTGGCGATGGGTTCAGCCGTGACCATGCTCATTCCCGCGTTTTTGCGCTACGACCTGCGGGGGACCGGCGCCGACTGGCAGATCGCCGAACTGCGGGCGTACTGGGAGTTGCCGGCCATGATGCTGCAATTCCTGCGAACCGGACCCGGCGCGGTGTCACCGGCTGTGCAACTGTCCCGGAGCTTGCTGGGCAACCAGGGCCTGCGCGGCACCGCGGGCTTCCTCAGTGGTTTCCGCCGCGCGGGCACGCGTCACAAGAAGCTCGTCGAAACCTTCCTCAACGCAATCGTGCGAAAGGACGAGGCGGCCGTATTGCAAACGTTGTCACCAGGCGCCCCAATCACTTTGGGCGATGACGACGCACTGGACCGCACCGAACTCGTCGAGCAGCTGCGCGGCGCCAGCTGGACCAAAGCCATCGGCGCGGGTTCGACGGTCACCGTTTCGGTGGCCTCGGATCACGGGCGCGGCATTCTGTTCGCCGACGTGGCTTGGCGCGGCCACCAGATCAACGAGATCCGTTACTTCCCAGCCTGATCGGTGACGGCTCAGTGCGCCACCAGTAAGACCAGCGACGCGATCGACAGCACCAAGTAACCGCCTGGAAAGGCGATGTTGGAGAAGACGCGCGCCCGTACGTGCACAATGACGGCGCCGATGAAATACAGGACCAGCCCCGTCGCGGCGGCGATCCCGATATACCGCAAACCGAGCAGCCCGACGATCAGCCCACCGGCGCCGGCGAACTTCAGCATGGCCAGGGTCGGCAGCCAGGAGCGGGACACACCGACGCGGGCCGAATTCGCCAGGACGAATTGGGCTGGCACCAGGTCGGGCAGCGTAATGCCCGCGGTTGCGACGGCGGTGGTCAGGACGACAAGGAAGCGCACAATCGGTAGGGTCATGGTGCTGGTCTCCTTCGCAGCGGAGCGGTCGTATCGAGCGGTCATGGATGACATCTCTTTGACGACTCCCGCTCGCAGAAGGTGACCCGATGAACGCAATGGATCTCGCGGAGCTTGCGCAATGCTTCGACGCCGACCGCCGCCACCTCAAGTCGGTAGCTTTTCAGCTGCTCGGCTCGTCGTCCGACGCCGACGACGCCGTGCAGTCCGCATGGTTGAAAGCCAGCCGCTCCGACTTCGCCGCGGTCGACAACCTGACCGGATGGTTCACCACAATCACCGCCCACGAGGCCGTCGACCAGTTGCGGGGGCGCCAGCGACGGGCCGAGCGGCCGCTGGCCGAACCCGACGATCGGACCGCGCTGCCGGGTGCCGATGAGGAAGCCTTGCTGGCCGACTCGGTCAGTCGGGCGCTCGTCGTGGTGCTCGACCAGCTCTCACCGGCCCAGCGGGTCGCCTTCGTCCTGCACGACGTCTTCGGGTTGCCGTTCGAGACAATCGGTGACCTGTTGGACCGCACGCCCGCGGCCGCCAAGAAGCTGGCCAGCCGCGCGCGCAGCCGATTACACCCGCACCCGGCGGCGCGCAGCCCGCGCACCGCCCAGCACATCAGGCTCGTGGAGGCGTTTCTGGCGGCCTCCCGCGGCGGCGACATCGCGACGCTGCTCGAGCTGCTCGCGCCCGACGTCGTGCGCCGGGTCGATCCGGCACTGGTGCCCGACGATGTGCCAACCGAAGTGCGCGGCGCCAGAAACGTTGCCGAGGAGACCCGGCGCTTCTCCCAGCGCGCGCGCACCGGCGTTGTGGTTCTCATCGACGGCATGCCCGGTATCGCCCTTGCCCCGGCCGGACAGGTGTGGGCGCTGCTACGAATCGATTTCGGTACTGACGACCGGATTCGCGCCATCGACATCACCAGAGGCCGGCGCGGCGCCGTTCTCACGTCCGCGTACGCCTAGCCGTACCCGACAACTCAGGAAGAGCACAGGCCCATCGACTAAGAAGGACCAAGTGTGGGCCCGAAGAGGGGGCCGGGATCGGAAGCAGCATGTTCGAGAAGGCATTCGGACGGCGCAGCCTGTTGCGGGGCGTTGGTGCGGTGACCGCAGCCGGACTGGCACCGTGGGCCGGCGGTTGTGCCCCTGACGACGATGACGCCCTGACGTTCTTCTTCGCCGCTAACCCCGACGAGATCCACCCCCGGATGCGCATCGTCAAGGAATTCGAGCGCCAGCATCCCGACGTCAAAGTGCGGCCGATCCTGTCCGGACCTGGGGTCATGCAGCAGCTGTCGACTTTCTGCGCCGGCGGCAAATGTCCGGACGTGTTGATGACATGGGAACTCACTTACGCCGAACTGGCCGACCGGGGAGTGTTGCTCGATCTCAATACGTTTCTGGACCGCGACCGCCAATTCGCCGCACAACTGCGATCAGACAGCATTCCGGCGCTGTACGAGACGTTCACCTACAACAAGGGTCAGTACGCCTTCCCCGAGCAGTGGTCAGGCAACTACCTCTTCTACAACAAAGCCTTGTTCGCCGGCGCCGGACTCGCGCCGCCGCCGCGATCATGGAGCCAGCCGTGGAGTTTCACCGAATTCCTGGATGCCGCTACGGCTCTCACCCAGCGCGACGCGTCCGGCCGCGTCACCCAGTGGGGTTTCGTCAATGCCTGGGTCTCCTACTACTCGGCTGGTTTGTTCGCCATGAACAACGGCGTAGCCTGGGCGGTTCCGCTCACCAACCCGACACACCTCAACTTCGACCAGGACGCCTTCATCGAAGCCGTGCAGTTCTACGCCGACCTGACCAACAAGCACCGAGTCGCACCCAGCGCCTCCGACCAACAGTCGATGTCCACGGCCGACCTTTTCGCCGTGGGGAAGGCCGCCATCGCGCTGGGCGGTCACTGGCGATACCAGACGTTCGACCGAGCCGACGGCTTGGACTTCGACGTGGCGCCGCTGCCGGTGGGACCGCACGGCAGCGCCGCGTGCTCCAATATCGGGGTCACCGGGCTCGCCATCGCGGCGACCAGTCGGCGCAAGGAACAGGCGTGGGAATTCGTGAAATTCGCGACCGGACCCGTCGGGCAACAGCTCATCGGTGAATCCCGGCTGTTCGTCCCGGTACTGCGGTCGGCGATCGATTCCGACGGCTTCGCGAACGCACACCGCAGAATCGGCAACCTCGATGTGCTCACCGAGGGGCCGGCGGTCTCCAAGGGAATGCCGATCACACCCGCCTGGGAGAAGATCGGTGCGTTGATGGACCGCAACTTCGGCCCCGTGCTGCGCGGCGCCCGTCCGGCGACGTCGCTGCGCGCGCTCTCCCATGCGGTCGACGAGGTGCTGCGCAGTCCATGACCGCAATCGATAGACGCGCGCGTGCCGGGCGCCTGTTCGTGGCGCCCAACCTGGCGGCGGTCCTGGTGTTCATGCTCTTTCCGCTCGGTTTCTCGCTCTACATGAGCGGACAACAGTGGGACCTGTTCACCTCGCCGAAATTCGTGGGTGTCAGGAACTTCACCGAGCTGTTCACCTCCGACCCGCTGTTCGTCATCGCGCTGCGCAACACGGTGATCTACACCATCGGCACCGTGGTTCCGACCGTGTTGATCAGCCTGGTCGTCGCAGCCGTACTCAACCGGAAGGTCAAGGGAATCGGAGTCTTTCGCACGATCGTGTTCATGCCACTGGCCATCTCGTCGGTGGTCATGGCGGTCGTGTGGCAATTCGTGTTCAACACCGACAACGGATTGCTGAACATCATGCTCGGCTGGCTCGGCATCGGTCCCATACCGTGGCTGGTGGAACCGAGGTGGGCGATGGCCTCCCTGTGCCTGGTCAGTGTATGGCGCAGCGTTCCGTTCGCCACGGTGGTGTTGCTGGCCGCCATGCAGGGAGTCCCCGAGACCGTGTACGAAGCAGCCAAGATCGACGGCGCCGGCGAAATACGGCAGTTCGTTTCCCTCACAGTGCCGTTGATCCGCGGAGCGCTGACGTTCGTGGTGGTGATCTCGATCATCCACGCCTTCCAGGCTTTCGACCTCGTGTATGTCCTCACCGGCGCCAATGGCGGCCCCGAGACCGGAACCTATGTGCTGGGCATCATGTTGTTCCAGCACGCCTTCTCTTTCCTGGAATTCGGCTATGCATCCGCGCTGGCATGGGTCATGTTCGCGATCTTGCTGCTGCTCACGGTGATTCAGCTGCGGATCACGAGGCGACGCTCATGGGAGGCGTCCCGTGGCCTGGCTTGATCGGGTGGCGCACCGCGGAGTGGTGCGCGTTGCCGTTGTGTACACCGCGCTGATCGCGATCGCCTGGTGCGCGCTGTTTCCGATCTTGTGGGCGGTGTCGGGATCATTGAAACGCGAGGGAGAAGTAAGCGAGCCGAAGCTGTTTCCGTCTCACCCGCGCTGGTCCAACTACACCCAAGTGTTCGACCTCATGCCGTTTTGGCGCATGTTGTTCAACACCGTGCTGTATGCGGGATGCGTGACCGCTGGCCAGGTCTTCTTCTGTTCGCTCGCCGGATATGCCTTCGCACGTCTGGAATTCCGCGGCCGCGACACGCTCTTCGTGTTGTACCTTGCGACGTTGATGGTGCCCTTGACGGTCACGGTCATACCGCAGTTCATCCTGATGCGGGCAGCCGGTTGGGTAGACACGCCGTGGGCGATGATCGTGCCGGGATTGTTCGGCAGCGCATTCGGCACCTACCTGATGCGGCAGTTCTTTCGCACCCTGCCGGCCGATCTGGAAGAAGCCGCGATCCTCGACGGATGTTCGCCGTGGCAGATCTACTGGCGCATCCTGTTGCCCCACGCGCGTCCGGCGGTGATGGTGCTCGCGGTACTTACCTGGGTCAACGTATGGAACGACTTTCTGTGGCCGCTATTGATGATTCAGCGCAACAGCCTGGCCACCTTGACGTTGGGCCTGGTGCGTTTGCGCGGCGAATATGTCGCCCGCTGGCCGGTGTTGATGGCGACCTCGATCCTGATCCTGCTGCCGCTGGTCGTCGTCTACGCAGTGGCGCAGCGTTCCTTCGTCCGTGGCATCGCAGTGACGGGATTGGGCGGGTAATGGCTTCGGTGAGTTTCGAAGAGGCGACGCGGCAGTATGCGGGTACCCAGCGACCGGCGTTGGACCGCCTGAACCTCGACGTCGGTGACGGTGAATTCGTGGTACTCGTCGGGCCGTCCGGATGCGGGAAGACGACGTCCCTGCGGATGGTTGCGGGACTGGAGTCGCTGGACTCCGGAAAGATCCGCATCGGCGCCCAAGACGTGACCCACGTCGAACCCAAGGACCGTGACATCGCGATGGTCTTCCAGAACTATGCGCTCTACCCCCATATGACGGTGGCGCAGAATATGGGTTTCGCGCTCAAGGTGGCCAAGACACCCAAGGCGGAGATTCAACAACGGGTGCTCGCTGCGGCCAAGATGCTTGATCTGCAACCATTCCTGGATCGCAAACCCAAAGACCTCTCTGGCGGTCAACGGCAGCGGGTGGCGATGGGCCGTGCAATCGTGCGCCGACCGCAGGTTTTCTTGATGGACGAGCCGTTGTCCAACCTCGACGCCAAGCTGCGGGTGCAAACACGTAACCAGATCGCCGCATTACAGCGCCAACTGGGCACCACCACGGTCTACGTAACCCATGACCAGGTTGAGGCCATGACGATGGGTGACCGGGTCGCGGTGCTGTGCGACGGCGTTTTGCAGCAGTGCGCGGCACCTCGGGAGTTGTACCGCAACCCCGCCAACGTGTTCGTAGCCGGCTTCATCGGGTCTCCGGCGATGAATTTGTTCACCCTGCCGATCGTCGATTCGGCGGTGTCGCTGGGGGACTGGCTGATTCCGGTGCCCCGCGAGATCACCAGCACCGCGTCCGAAATTGTGGTCGGCGTCCGTCCCGAACACTTCAAAGTGGGCGACCGCGGGGTCGAAATGGAGGTCGACGTGGTCGAAGAGCTGGGCGCCGACGCCTACCTGTATGGCCGAATCACCGGATCAGACAAGGTGATCAGTAAACCCATCATCGCCCGCACCGAAGGCCATGACCCGCCGGAGAAAGGCAGCCGGGTCCGCCTGCACCCGCAGCCCGGACAGTTGCGTTTCTTCGGTGTCGACGGTCGGCGGATCCAGTGAGTAACGTGGCCGCCGTGAGCACCGCGCAGGCAGATTTGGTATGCGAAGGCGGAGGGGTGCGGGGCATTGGACTGGTCGGTGCGGTCGATGCACTGGCCGAAGCCGGCTACAACTTCCCCCGCGTCGCGGGCACCAGCGCCGGCGCGATCGTGGCGTCGCTGGTAGCTGCCTTGCAGGCCGCCGGTGAACCGCTGACCCGGCTCGGTGAAATCATGCGGTCCATCGATTATCGAAAAATCCTGGACCGCAACCTGATCGGGCATGTGCCGCTGATCGGCGGCGGATTGTCGTTGCTCTTGTCCGACGGGGTCTACCGTGGCGCTTACCTGGAAGACTTGCTCCGTGGACTGCTCGCCGATCTCGGGGTGCGCAGTTTCGGAGACCTACGCACCGGGGACGAACCTGAGCAGTTCGCCTGGTCCCTGGTGGTGACTGCCAGCGATCTGTCCCGGCGCCGGCTGGTGCGCATTCCCTGGGATCTCGACTCCTACGGCATCGACCCGGATGATTTTCCGGTGTCCCGTGCGGTCCACGCCTCCTCGGCGATCCCGTTCGTCTTCGAACCGGTCCGGGTAGGTGGCGCCACCTGGGTCGACGGCGGGTTGCTGTCGAGCTTCCCGGTGGAACTCTTCGACCGTGCCCAGCCGCGGTGGCCGACGTTCGGAATCCGACTGTCCGCACGTCCGGGCATCCCGCCCACCCAGCCGGTGCACGGTCCAGTGTCGTTGGGAATCGCAGCGATTGAGACCTTGGTGAGCAACCAGGACAACGCCTACATCGACGACCCCTGCACGGTGCGTCGTACCATCTTTGTCCCCGCCCAGGACGTGAGCCCGATCAATTTCGACATCACGACCGAACAGCGTGACGCCCTCTACGCCCGCGGGGTGGATGCCGGGCAAGAGTTCTTGAGCGCGTGGAACTACGACGACTATCTGGCGGAGTGCGGCACCCCGGCGGTGCCGTCGAGCTGATCGCCGGCGGGGCGTGCGTTGACGACGATCTCGTGGGTGTTGTACGGCGCGCCGAACGGCACCCCCTCCTCGTCGGCTCCTGTATTCCATTGACTGACAAGAATTCTCAAATTATCTAGCGTGGATCCGGGCAGGATGTACCCGCCGTAGGGTTGGCGAAGGTAATTGGGGGCGGCCTCGATACCCTGCTGGGCGGCGATGATCGGCTCGTGACTGCGGAAGATCTTCGTTGGAGTGTCCGCAACGCGGACCTGCACCTCATACACCCCTGGTGTGCTGTCGAACGCAACCAGCACCGGGCGTCCGTCGACTTCGCGGAAGCTGAGTTCGCCGTAGCTGGATCCGGGAGGGCTGACCGGCGCAGCGACCCGGCCCGGTGCACCCCACCTGCTGCCGGTCCACGGTTGCCAGCCGCTGCGGTCGGTGACGCGGGCGGGGTCGGCGCGATACATGGTGATGCCCTGGCTGCGGTTGAAGGAGTCCGCGACGATGTAGACCATGCCGTCCGTCGCCTGAAATCCGCTGATCTGGGTAGGTGCGCCTGCGGCCGGACGCCAAGAGCCGGCGACGGCTTGCCACCCGGCGGCGGGATCGTCGCTCACTTCGACCAGCCAGGAGCCGGCGTGCGGCTCAAGCGCTCGGGTGCCGACCACCAGCACATATGCTCGTCCGTCGGTCACGATGCTGCCGGCGGGCAGGGTGTTCATGTCCGGCTCGAGGCCGAGTGCCTGGGGCGGCGGTGGGAACAGTACGTTCGGCCGTAAGGGTCCGCCCGGCTTGTTGAACGGCGTACCGAAGATCGGCCGACTGTGCCGGTCCAACCCCGTGATCGGCACCGCGACGGACCGGTAGTGATCGCCCTCGGGGCCCCCAATCTTGTCACCTGCGAAGCAGTCACCGAAGATCGCCACCAGGCGCCCGTCGGGAAGCTGGACAACTTCCCCGAGGTCTGCCGCCCCAATACCCGGTATGCCCGGGTCGGCGCCGGTTCCCGCGATCGGCCCCAGAAACCGCACGCCACCTGGCGGCAACGGCCTACTGGCACCGCGGTCCACCCCACCAAACTAGATCACCCCGAGAATTAATGGAATGAGCCTCGGCACAAGCGGTTTCGCCAGGCGACGGCGCGCCGCGCCGACGATCCCCGTGAGGGATACCTAATATTGCCGCGTGGTTGATCGCTACGGTACCGACGTGCTTGCCGGGGGGGACGCCGTAAGCCTCGGTCGGTTGAGCATCCGGTGGAAATCGGCATGGTCGTCGAGGACGCGCAGACGGGGTATGTGGGGGCGGTCGTGCGGGTCGAGTATGGCCGCATAGACCTCGAGGACCGGCACGGCAAGACACGTGGCTTCCCGCTGGGACCCGGTTTTCTGCTCGAGGGCCGCCCGGTGATTCTGACGCCACCGCGTCGATCGGCGCCCGCGGCCGCCACCCGGACGGCGTCCGGGTCGGTGGCAGTGCCGAACGTGCGTGCCCGGGTGGCCCGCGCGAGCCGGATCTATGTGGAGGGCCGTCACGACGCGGAACTCATCGCCCAGGTCTGGGGCGAAGACCTGCGAGTGGAGGGCGTCGTGGTGGAGCACCTGGGGGGTGTCGACGACTTGGTGGACATCGTGGAGAAGTTCGCTCCGAGCCCGACGTCGCGACTGGGTGTGCTGGTCGACCACCTGGTGCCGGGGTCGAAAGAGGCGCGCATCGCCGCAGCGGTAGCGCAGGGGCCCAGTGGCGCCGACACCCTGGTGGTAGGCCATCCCTATGTCGATATCTGGCAGGCAGTCAAGCCTGCCCGCCTCGGGTTGGCCGCCTGGCCGGTCGTGCCGCGCCACATCCAGTGGAAGCACGGCGTGTGCGACGCGCTCGGCTGGCCACACGCTAACCAGGCCGACATCGCCGCCGCCTGGCGCCGGATCCGCGCACAGGTGCGCGACTGGAATGACCTGGAGCCCGCGTTGATCGGCCGGGTCGAAGAACTGATCGACTTCGTAACGCAGCCGGCCGCGTAGGTTGCGGTTGGCATCACGGATCGGCGCCAGTCAAGATGTGTCGTAGCTCACCGTCACGTTGGCCCGTCTGCTGAGCACTAAGCCGTGACGACAAAACCCATTCGCTTCAACCAACGGAGGAAGTCCATGACCGACGCGCTTGTCATCGACGCTGAGGGCCTCGACCGGCTGTCGTGTAACGCCAAGGCCGACCCCACCACGGGCAAGAAGACCCTGAAGGCCAAGACGGTGTGTGAGTCCGGTTTCCGCAACATGACCTACGTGCGCGACCTGGCGCCGATGCTGGTGGGCGAGCCGCCGGCGCTGCTCGGTGACGACTCCGCGCCCAACCCTTCCGAGACCTGCTTGGCCGCGCTGGGTTCCTGCATTTCCGTCGGGCTGCTGGCCAACGCCACCCACCGAGGTGTGACGCTGACCAAGATCGAGGTCGAGATGGAAGGCGACATCGACATCTCCGCCGTGTGGGGCGTCGGCGACACCCCGGACGGCAAGGTGCTGGGCTTCACCGCCGTGCGCTGCAAGGTGACCTTGGACGGAGACGCCGACGAGGCGACGCTCAAGGAGATTCACGACAATGCCATCGAATGGTCGCCCGTGGTGAACACCTTCCGGCGCCCGGCAACCGTCGACTCCACGCTGTCCATCGGTTAGGCATTGCGGCGATGAGTTACAACTCCTCGAAAGCCGAACTGGCCGAAGCTATCCGGTTCGCTCGGGTGAAGAAGGGCCTGAGCTGGACCAAGATCGCCGAGGCAATTGGCAAGGACCGGGTGTGGACTGTCGCGGCGTTGCTCGGCCAGCATGCGCTTTCCGCCGAAGATGCCGCGACCGTCGGCGCCCTGCTCGACCTCGACGATGACGCTGTCGCCGCATTGCAGCTGCTGCCGTACCGGGGCACGGACGACGCGGTCACCTCCGATCCGACGATCTACCGGTTCCATGAGGCGTTGTCGGTGTACGGCCCGGCGATCAAAGAGCTGATCAACGAGGAGTTCGGTGACGGGATCATGAGCGCGATCAACTTCCGCATGGACATTCAGCGTCGCCCAGACCCGGACGGCGACCGGGTGGTCGTCACTTTCGACGGCAAGTTCCTCGACTACCGATGGAAGCACCGCGAACAGGAGGGCTCGCCGTGACCGCGACGGTTGATGCTGAGCCGGACGTCCTCGATCCGGACTTACTGGCCGATATCCGGGCCCATGCCGGCGCGTTGGATCGCGGCGAGGACAACTCCCGGCGCAGTTTCGTCAGTCTCGGTGCGGCCGGTGTGCTGGGTTTGGGCGCACCCAATAACACCGACGGCAAGTTGCAACAGATGGCCGAGGTAATTCGGCTCATTTCCGGGGAGTGCATGAGTACCGGGTTCTCGGTATGGGCCAACCGGATGGCCATCGAGTACTTGCTCTGCGCTGCAACACCTTTCAGTGTCGCTGCTGCTGAGTCGTTGCTGACCGGCACCGTGCTGGGCGTGACCGGCATGGCCGCCGCGTTCAAAGAAGCGGCTGGCTGCGGCAGCCTGGAACTCACCGCGGTACCCGTCGCGGGTGGCTATCGGGTGAGCGGATCGCTGCGCTGGGCCAGCAATCTCTACGACGACTCGTTGATGGTGACCGCCGCACGAACCGATACCGGTGACCGACTGATCCTGGCTGTGCCGTTGAACACCCCGGGGGTCACCGTGGGTGATCACTTCAAGTTGCTGGCGATGGATAGCACGGCATCGTCCTATCTGGAACTGAAGGACGCTTTCGTTCCCGAAGAGCAGATCCTGTCCGGTGACTTCGGGGGCTTCCTCACCGGGGTACGCCCCACTTTCCTTGTGCTGCAGTCGGCTATGTGTCTCGGGCTGGCCAAGACAGCGGCGGCGCAGGCCAAAAACGGTGTGTCTGGCGTCAACTCTGTTTTCACTGAGGAAGTCGAAGCGGTTGCCGACAAGCTCGCCGCTGCGGAGAGGGAATTGATCCGCCTGACCGGTGCGGTCGGAGGCGCGAAGCCGCCCAGCAAGAAAGAGTTGTTGGCGCTGCGCTTGCGCGCGGCCGAAATCGCCAGCACTAGTGCGGCTTTGGAGATACGCACCGCCGGCGGCAAAGGATATGCGAGCAGAACACCGGCGAGCCGCCGGTTCCGGGAGGCGGCGTTCATCCCTGTCCAGTCGCCGTCCGAAGCTCAGCTCCGGTGGGAGCTGGAAGGGTGCGGTTGAGCGACCGCCCGGGCCAAACATGACCTCGGGGGCTTGCCCGGCCGAAGAGTCTGAACCCGAGCATTCGGTCGGCGGCATTCCGCTGGCCGATCTGGTGCGCGACTTTCATCGACCTATGGTGAATTTCGCTCGGACGATGGTGAATTCACCGGCGGTGGCTGAAGAGGCGGTGCAAGAGGCGTGGGTGCAGGTGATCAAGTCGTCCGGCTCCTTCGAAGGGCGGTCGTCGGTAGCGACCTGGTTGTTCGGCATTGTCAAGAACACCGCTGCACGGCATCGGCGCCGGGAGTCACGAATCCGGAACTTCGAAGTGCTGGCCACCGAAGACGCCGACCCGCTGTCAGGGCGCATGCATCCCGCCGGCCACCCGGACGCCGGACATTGGAGTGTGCCGCCATCTCGGCGGTTCCTCCCGGAGGACCAGACGGTCGAACGCGAGCTCGTCGGGTATGTGCGAGCAGCATTGGACACCTTGCCGGTACGGCAACGACAGCTGATCATCCTGCGCGATTTGGTCGGCACCTCAGCAGAGGAGGCGGCCGAGATTCTTGAACTGTCTGCTGAGGCGCAACGTGCTCTGCTGTATCGGGCCCGAGGGAACCTGCGAAACGAATTGGAAAAGCGGTATCAACGATGACCGGATTCGACAGCACCGTGCCAGCGATCGATTGTGTCGACTTCGTCCGACTGGTGGACGACCTGGTCGACTCCGACCCCCGACAGTGGGGCCCAATCGTGGCCAAGCACCTTGATGAGTGCCCACCGTGCCTGGTCTATCTGCAGCAGATGCTCGACTTGAAAGTGTTACTCAACCACGTGTTCGACGGCGAGAAGCTCACCGACGACCACATATCCGGGGTCCTCGATACGATCAACGCCCTCAAGGGTCAGGGCTGAGGAGAGATTCGGCTCGACCGTCCTAGCCGACGTGCAGGCTGCGTACCCGCGCAATCTCGTCCGCGGCCCACGTGCCCTTGCGGGCCTCCGTGGTCACTTCGGCGGTCGGCACGCGCGATTGGCCCGCGCTCAGGCAGTCGTGCCGTGTGGTGATGACCACCATGACCCCCGACGGGTCGAGCTTGCGCATGAGCGCTGCGGCGGCCTGGTGTCCGATTCGCTCCTGCACTTGCAGGCGGGCAGCGTAGCCGTGCACTAGCCGGGCCAGTCCGGCGGTGTCGACCACCCGCTGGCCGGGTCGCGGCCGGTAGGCGATGGTGGCGGTACCGGAAAAGGGCATCAGGTGGTGCACACAAGTCGAGGTGAAGGCGATCCCGTGCATGACGATCAGCCCGGGTTCGTCGGCGGCGGGAAGGTGAGTTTCGAGGTGGTCTTCCGGCACCTCGTCGTAGCCCCACAACAGGTCCCGCCACACGCGCGCGCCGCTAACCGGAGTGCGAGCGGTGTGTTCTCCCTCGTTGACGCCCAACGCATCGAGTAACTGCTGCATAGCAATCTCGACCGCCATGTCGGCGTTGTCCTCGTACCACGCGGGCGACTCCACCGTTTGCGTGGTGTTGATGGCCTCGGCAACTAGCATTTCGATCCCCGTCCCGTGAGTGCGGCAACTAGCTCCATACGATGCCGCGGCGGGGAGCCGGTGTCTGTCGACTGATCGGGCACTTATAGGACGAACGCCGTGTCCCCCGATCAGGGGACACCCACCCGCAGATGGGCCGTCAACAGCAGTTGATCGAACGCCGACTGCGCATCGAAAGGTTTGCCGACGGTGCGGAAATCATCAACGATCTGCTCGGCCAACGGACGCAGCTTGACGTTGGATTCTTGGGACAACCATTTCAGTAGGTTGAAGGCCGATTCGCCGTCGATGCCATACACCAGCATCAACATCCCTTTAGCCTGCTCGATACCGGCGCGGTTCTGGGTGATCTCGGCCAGCTTGGCCGTGACCATGTCTTCGCGCACCTGCTCTTGCGGGGAGACGTCGACGTAGAAGCCGTGCGAGCCGATGACGGTCCCGTGCTCGTCGCACAGCTGGTCTCCGACCACGACGACGTGGTGAATGTCGCCGCCGGTGTCGATGATCCGGTGGCGAGTGCTGAACGCTTTCCGATTGTCGAGAATGTCTGCTATCGCGGCCGCCACCTGGTCACGGTCGTCGGGATGCTTATGCGAGAGCACCAACTCGGTAGTCGGAGTGACCGTCCCAGGCTCATACCCGTGCATCTGTTGCACCTGGTCGGACCATTCCCAGCGCTGATCGGCGAAGTAAAACCGAAACCATCCCACCCGTTGCGGGGAACCGCCGGCCAGCGCTTGCTCAACGGCGGCTGACTGGCCGTCAAGATCCCACGTCATCGCTGGCCTGCCTCCTCGGGCAACGAAATTGGGACGCGTCTGAAATTAGCGGCGCTGGATGCTCAACGCCGAGGTGGTCTAAAAATAACGTGTCGGTGAACGTCCCGCGCAAGAGTTCGAACTCGCGTTGCCTCCTATTTTCCTCAGCCGTTGCCAGGCCGGCGAAGCGCGGCGACCGTTTGCGGTCGACGCCTGCGCGACCAGTTGGTCGCCGCGCTTAGCACCGAATGATCAGGCGTTGATCACTTCCCGACCAGCGGCGTTGTCATCGAGCACCTGGTGTCCGTTGCCGTGTCCCTTGCCGCGGCCGACCGAAATCTTGCGGGGCTTCGCCCTTTCGGCTACCGGGATGTGCAAGCTCAACACTCCCTCGTTGTAGGAAGCCTCGATCCGTTCGGTGTCGAGGTTCTCGCCGAGCACCAGCTGTCGGCTGAACACGCCGCGGGGGCGCTCGGTGGCGAGCATTTCCCGGTTCGGGTCGACAGCCGGTCGTTCGGCTCGCACGGTCACCACGTTGCGCTCGATGTCGATGTCCAGCGAGTCCGGGTCGATGCCGGGCAGGTCGAACTCGACGACGAACTTCTCACCTTCGCGCCAGGCATCCATCGGCATCACGGCCGGCTTTGCGGCGGTGCCGAGCACTTGCTGGGCGAACCGGTCAAGGTCTCGGAAGGGGTCGGTACGCATCAGCATGGCAGTCACCTCACATTCCTTTTCATTGATCGATGATGGCGATTTCTTATGCCATCAGACATAGATTTCATATATCACTTGTCGACAGTTCGATGCAAGTGTGATAGATAAGTTTTCTATGACCGAGCGTCCGGGAGAGACCACTGCACCGCCGTCCAATCACGGCGTGTACGGCATCTCGGTGGCCGCTGAACTGTCTGGCATCCCGGTGCAGTCGTTGCGCCTCTACGAACGACACGGACTGCTCAGTCCCGCCCGCAGCGATGGCGGCACCCGGCGCTACAGCGCTGACGACTTGGCACGACTGCAGCGCATCAGCGCCTTGATCGATGCCGGCGTCAACCTCGCCGGCATCGCACGCATACTCAATCTCGAAGACGACAACGCCGAGCTATCCGCGGCCAATACCCACTTGCGCTCAACCAATAGGACGTTGCGCAACGCCGCGCGAAAAGCGGCGAAAGCCGACCGAGCAGAGCCGAGCCTGGACGGTCACCGCTAGCGCGCCGCGACGCCGGCTAGGGGTCAGGCCACGACCCGGAAGTGTTGCATGCTGGGGTCAGCGGGATCGGGCAGGGTCATGCCGGCCTCCGCACCCGTTCGCAGGTAGTCGACCACGGCGTCATTGAGGCGCTCGCCCGGCACGACCGCTGGAATGCCGGGCGGATACGGAGTGATCTGCTCGGCGGCGATGCGTCCGGCGGCCCGGTCCGCGGGCACCATCTCCGTGGGCCCAAAGAATGCGTCGCGCGGCAGTGCGACGTTGTCGAGTTGCAGCTCGGCGGGGGAGGGCAACCGTATTGCCGGTGGCCGCTCGAAGTCATTCGCGGCCGCACGCCACCGGGTCATCGCGGTGATGAGTCGATCCGCGGTGTGCTTGTCGTCGGCGAACGACATCGTCGCCAAGATCCGGCGGTGGTCGCTGAGGCCGACATCGAGATGGCAATGCTCCCTGAGCCAATCCGCCGCTTGGTACCCCGACGTTTTCGTTGCCGAGACGTCCATCAGTACCTGGGTGATGTCGAGGTCATGCGAGGCCTCGTGGCCCAGCAGCTCGTCCTGGAGAACCTGCAGATCGGGGATCTCCGAGAGTCGGCCGCGCAGATAGCCGGCCAGCTCCAGCTCCGCTGAGAGCAGCTCGTGGCCATGCTCCACCATCTGGCGCCGCCATCCGTCAAGAGCGGCATAGACCAACACGTTCGGGCTCGTCGTCATCAGCAGGTCCGCGCATTTGGACAAGCGATCGGGATCAACGAGGTTCCCTTGCAGGTGGAACACCGAACCCTGCTCGAAGCCGGCGCCCATCTTGTGAACGCTGACCACACAAATGTCCGCACCGGCATCCATTGCCCACGTCGGCAGGTCGTCATGAAAGGGCAAATGGGCGCCCCATGCTTCGTCGACGATGAGGGGTTTGTTGCGCTCGTGGCACACATCGGCGATGGCGGCGATGTCGGCGCAGGTGCCGTACGGACTGGGACTGACGATCAACGCTCCGGCGGCGTCGGGGTGTTTCTCCCACGCCTCACGTACTTGTTCCGGCGACGGCGGGTGGGAGAAGTGTCGGTCGCTGTCCCACTGCGGAGAAATCCACCGGGGCTGCACACCCGAGAAGATCAACCCCGCGACGATGGACTTGTGACTGTCCCGAGAGACCAGCAGTCCGCCTTCGGCGCCGCCCGCCACCGCCAGCATGGCCGCCTTCACCGACAACGAACTGCCGCAAGTTGAGAAGAACGCCGTGTCTGCGCCGACCGCGTCGGCCATCAACTCTTCGGCGCGGGCTAGTAATTTCCCCCGCGACATGCGGTCGTCGAGCCCGTTGCTGGCCAGCACGTCATCGAGGAAGGGCTCTTTGCCCAGTACGGCGAGGACGCGGGGATCGGCGCCGGCACCCTGCCGATGCCCCGGGGGAGTGAACCCGTATCGATCCTTACGGCGGTAATCGATCAGCGCGTCCAGCAGCGGCGTCTGGGATTGATCCATGGCACGTGCATACCCCGGCGCGCGCCCACCGACCCACCATCGGCGTTTCCCAGCATCGCGGTCGGGTATCCCAGACGACCATGACGGGCGCTTTGGGAGTCCCGCCGCTTCGGGCGATCGGGCTGATCTGCAATCTCAAAACCAGTCCGGCGCCGTCAAGCAGCGCCCTCATGGCCGAACATGTCGTCGCTGAGCTGAGCAAAGCCGGCGTCGAACATGAGCTGATCCGTTGCGTCGACTACAACATTGCTCCTGGTGTCGATGCGGACATGGGGGACGGCGACGAGTGGCCTGAGATTCGGCGCAAGGTGCTCGATGCCGACATCATTCTCATCAGCACACCGATATGGCTGGGGCACCCGTCGAGTGTGACGCAGCGTGTGCTCGAACGCCTTGATGCCGAGTTGTCCAACACCGATGACAGCGGAGTTCCGGTCATGGTGAACAAAGTCGCGCTGGTCAGCGTGGTGGGTAATGAGGACGGCGCGCACAAAGTTGTCGCCGACCTCTTCCAAGCCCTCAACGACATCGGGTTCAGCATCCCCGCGCAAGGCTGCACCTATTGGAACGGACCCGCGATGGAATCCACGAATTACGAGGATCTCGACGAGGTGCCGGAGCAGATCGCTTCGACGACTGCGACGGCGGCTCGCAACGCCGCCCATTTGGCCCGGACGCTGAAAGAGCGCAGGTACCCGCCGTATGCGTCGTAGAGCCGCTGAGTAACAAGATCCACGGTCACTCGGTGGCACCGGCCCCGCCATATCACCAAGTGGGTTGCCGGATGGGGAAACGGGTATTCGGCGTCCGATGCAAGCCCCAAGGAGTAGCAGTGGCTGAAACGACAGAGCTCGGCGCCGACGTGGTCAACCACGCCCGGCAGCAGGCCGACGAATATCGCGGTGATAACCCGCGTCCGCTGGGCGGATACATAGTGACCATGAGCACCTACGCCGTGATCGTCGCCGTCAGCGCCGTGGTCGCCGCGGTGACCGGACGAAAGCTGCCTGACCGGTGGCGCGTACAAGACCTGATTACGGTGGCGCTCGGTACTCACAAGCTTTCCCGGACGGTGACCAAGGGATCGGTGACGAGTCCGCTGCGCGCGCCGTTCACTCGGTACATGGGCAGTGGTGGCCCGGCTGAGGTGGTCGAAGAAACCCGCAATTCCAGCCAGATTCGGCACAGTGTGGGCGAGTTACTGACGTGCCCGTTCTGCTTCGATATGTGGGTTGCCACCGGATTCGCCATCGGCCTGGTCTTCGCGCCCAAAGTCACTCGTATGGTCGCGGGCACCTTCGCCGCGCTCACGGGTGCCGACTTCCTCCAGCTCGCGTATTCGATTGCGCAGCAATCGGCGGAGGGCTAACCACACGCAGTTGCACGAAAGGTTCGCCATGCCAAAGACAACCAAGAGCGGCGGAGCCAAGAAAGACGAGCTGCCCAGTACCTTGCGGCGTTCCAGCCCGAAGGCGCAGCGGACGTTCGCCAAAGCCCATGACGCGGCCGCGGAACAGTATGGCAGCGAGGAGCGGGCCCACCGCGTCGCTTACGCCGCCGTCAAACACAGCTATGAGAAGGTCGGCGACCACTGGGAAGCGAAAGAAAAGAAGGGCCCCTCGGACAAGCGGGCAGAAAGCGGCGGCCCCGACAACAACCTGCCCTCCGCCGAAGGCGTCGACGCAAACGCGAGCAAGAAGCACCTGCTCGACATCGCGCGTCGACTCGATGTTCGGGGCCGCTCGACGATGAGCAAGTCTGAATTGGTCGACGCCATAAAGAAATACAACCGCCGGGCCAGCCGCAGCTGAAGGCTTGTCACATGGCGACGGCACCTGTCGACGGAGCAACGCGCTACCTACCCGACGATCATTCGTTGAGCTCTCTCGAGAACGCGGCGAGTGGCTGTCAGGGTTGCCACCTCTATCAAGACGCCACGCAGACCGTATTCGGTCACGGAAAAGGCGATGCGCCGATCATGTTGGTCGGCGAACAGCCCGGAGATCACGAGGATCAGCAGGGGCTTCCCTTCGTCGGTCCGGCTGGCCGGTTGCTAGCGCAGGCGCTCGAGGACGCTCAGATTGACCCTGCGTTGACCTACCAGACAAATGCCGTCAAGCATTTCAAGTTCAAACGAGTAGGCAAGCGACGGATTCATCAGAAACCGGGCCGCATCGAGGTCGTGGCGTGTCAGCCTTGGCTTATTGCAGAAATCGAGGCGGTACAACCGCAAGTCATCGTGTGCCTCGGTGCGACGGCTGCACAATCGCTCTTGGGCAACGCGTTTCGGGTGACAGCTCACCGCGGCGAACGCCTGGAGCTGCCGGACGCTTTGCATGTCGACGTGCCCTCGCAACCGGTGGTTACCGCGACCGTGCACCCGTCGTCGTTGCTGCGCGACCGCAGTGACGACCGGGAGAAGAACTATCAGCTCTTCGTCGACGACCTCCGAAGCGCCGGCGCAGCGCTCAAATAGACAGTGCAGCAACGCCGAGTCACACATCAATCGGTGCGGCAGGAGGGCATGTTTCAGCTCGGTCGTCATGGGTAGATGAAGAGGAACGCTATGTTTTTGCCGACTGGTTGAGTCGCGCCCTGTGATCGACGCGACGCAGCTGCGATGTTCTAGGAGGCGCTGATGAGCGTACAAAACCGAGAAGCCACGAACGTGCAGCCCGCTGACCCCGCCCATTCGCCCGAGGCCGACCGGCCCGCCCACCGCCGGCATGCAGTCGTCAACTGGATTCTGGCACTGCTGACCGTGCCCGCAGCCGCATTGGTCATGGTTTTCGCCGTTGGGGCCGCGATGAGCGTCGCTGCTTGTAGCGCCGCTCAGTGTCCCCATCTGGGCCCCAGCGGCCTGCTGTACGGCGTGTTGTTCTACGGTGCACCAGTCGTCGCGGTGCTGACGCTCGTCGCGTCTTTCTTCACCGCCAAGCGTCGGCGGGGATTCGTCGTGCCGCTGATAGGGTTGGCGCTGCTGGTCGCCGACCTGGCGATCACTGCTCTGGTCTTCTAATTCGATTGCGTGGTAACCCAATTGGCGCAGCCTGCCGTTTTGTTCGATGTCGACGGGACTTTGGTCGACTCCAACTATCTGCACATTCACGCCTGGCAGCGGGCCTTCGCCGAAGTGGGCGTTGAAATTGAGATGTGGCGCGTTCACCGGTCGATCGGGATGGATGGGTCGACTCTGGTGAAAGAACTGTCTGGCGATGCGCCGGAGGACGTGCAGAGTCAGTTGAAAGACGCGCACTCGCGTTATTACAAGGAAGCCGCGCCGCTGCTGCGTCCGCTGCCGGGTGCGCGCGAATTGCTCAGGCGGGTAGCCGATCTCGGTCTCCAAGTCGTGCTCGCGACGTCAGCTCCGGAAGACGAACTGGCGATGTTGCGCGAGGTGCTCGATAGCGACGACCTAGTGAGCGAGGTGACCTCCTCCGCCGATGTGGATACGGCGAAACCGAAGCCCGACATCGTCAATGTGGCTTTGGAACGGGCGGGCGTGACCGCCGAAGAAGCCGTGTTTGTCGGCGACGCGGTCTGGGACGCCGAGGCGTGCGCACGGGCCGAATTGGTCAGCGTTGGCTTACTGTGCGGCGGGGTGTCTCGTGATGAGCTGCGCGACGCCGGCGTTGCAGTTGTCTTCGAGAACCCTGAAGACCTGCTCAAACACCTCGATGAGTCGCCGATCGCGAAACTGATCGACAAGTCATAGCGTCGACAAGTCGTCGCTAGACAAGCGAATGGGCCCAGTCCTTGCGGACTGGGCCCATTCTCGCGTCAAGCTACTGGTTGGCCTTCTGCTTCTGCTCGGCCGCGTCCGCACCGCCACGGGCGGCTTCGGCCTGTGCTTCCTTCTCGGCAGCGTCGCGCTGGGCGTCCGCCTTGTCCTGCTGCGCCTGGCCCTCGCGCTTCAGGTCGTCCTGGCCGGCGACGGCACCGACAACTTCTTTCGCCTTGCCCTTAACGCCCTCGACGACGCCTTCGACGCCCTCTGCGGGGCCACTCTTGTCAGACATGCATTCCTCCCTATTGCTGAATACTCAGCCTCGCGCTCCGCAAGATTGCGCTCAGCCAACAGGTACGGTCCTGAGTCCGCGACGACGTTGTTCACGTCTCAGTCCACGATTTACGCCCTGCGATCACAGGGGTTTCCGATTGCCTGAATCCTCAAACATGTGCGCTCGACCACCGCGGGTCGGGCCCGGTGAGCAGGGCAAACTTTTCCTCATCAGCGACTGCTACCCCGATGCGGCAGAAACTCCTGAGCTTTGACCTTGACGCCCTCTTTGATCATGGCGAAGGCGTCCTCGTCACCGCGCAGCACCGCGCCGGCAGTGGCCTTCATCTGCTCCAGCGTCGCGTGTGGGGGTACCGGCGGGATATTGGGATCACAATGCACGTCCAGCACCGTGGGCCGGTCGGAGTGCAGGGCACGATCCCACGCGGGCGCGATCTCGTCGGGATCGGTCAGCGTGGCGTGGCCCAAGCCCAAGCTGGCGGCGAACGCAGCGTAGTCGACGTCGGGCAGCGTCTGGGATTCGGCGAACTTCGGCGCACCGCCCATGGCGCGCATCTCCCAGGTCACCTGGTTGAGGTCATTGTTGTGTAACACCGCGATGACCAATCGCGGATCCTGCCACTGTTTCCAGTAATGCGCGATGGTGATCAGCTCCGCCAGACCGTTCATCTGCATCGCACCATCGCCGGGAAAGGCAATCACCGGACGATCTGAGTGGGCGAACTTGGCACCGATGGCGTACGGTACCGCGGGGCCCATTGTGGCCAGCGTCCCGGACAAGGATCCGCGGATGCCGGCGCGGAACTTCAGTTGCCGCGCATACCAATTCGTTCCCGAGCCCGAGTCGGCAGTCACAATGGCGTTGTCGGGCAACCTCGGTGACAACTCGGCGAACAACCGCATCGGGTTGATCGGATCGGCGGAGACGTGGGCTTCCATCGCCATGGTCTCCCACCAACGGGCCACGTTCTTCTCGATGTTTTCTCGCCATGACCGATCGGATTTGCGCTGTAGCAACGGCAATAACGCACGTATGGTGGCGCCGGCGTCGCCAACAAGGTTGACTTCATTCGGGTAGCGCATACCTATCACCGCGGGATCGATGTCGATCTGCACACCACGCGCCGACCCGTAGGCCGGCAGGAATTGCGAGTACGGGAAATTGGAGCCGATCATCAGCAAGGTGTCGCAGTCGCGCATCATCTCATAGCTGGGCCTGGTTCCGAGCAGTCCGATCGCCCCTGTCACCCAAGGCAACTCGTCGGACAAGACGTCCTTGCCCAGCAGCGCCTTGGCCACTCCGGCGCCCAGGACATCGGCGATCTCGGAGACCTCGTCGGCAGCGTTGCGCGCTCCACACCCGATGAGCATGGCGACTCGTTCACCGGCGTTCAGCACGTCGGCGGCATGACGCAATCCCTCAGGCGACGGCTCAACGGTGGACAGTTCGAGTCCCAGGCTGGAGGGGACCATCTTGAACTTATGTGCGGGAGGGCTGTATTCCAGCTCTTGGACGTCGCCGGGGATGATCAATGCGGTCGGAGCACGCCGGGCTAGTGCGGTGCGAACGGCGCGATCCAACACGTTGGGTAGCTGCTCGGGAACCGTGACCATTTCAACGAAGTCGCTGGCAACGTCCTTATAGAGGCTGAGCAGGTCAACTTCCTGCTGGTACCAACCGCCGATCGCGGTCCGCTCCGTTTGGCCGACGATGGCCACCACGGGTACCCGATCGAGCTTGGCGTCGTAGAGGCCGTTGAGAAGGTGAATGGCGCCCGGACCCGACGTGGCCGTGCAGACACCGATCTTCCCGCTGAACTTCGCGTAGCCGACTGCCTCAAAGGCGGCCATCTCCTCGTGTCGCGCCTGGACGAACATCGGCTTGTTCTCGGCGCGTCCCCACGCCCCGAGAAGACCGTTGATGCCGTCACCCGGGTAGCCGAACACGTGCGTAACTCCCCAGTCGCGCAATCGCTCTAGCAGAAAGTCGCTGACCTGAGTCGCCATTGCCTACCTCTTTCGCTTCTGGCCTCTGTTCGGCAGACGATTACCCAGTTGGGCGATCGTTAGACCTGCGATCGTCGGCGGCCGGAGTGCCCGCCAAACCAACCAGGACCAACCCGACGGAGAAGATCAGTGCCGTCAGCCACGGGAATCGCCCGTCGGGTGCGAACCCCGCGGCGGCGAGAAACGCCAGGGCGTAGGTCGTCATCACGGCCCCGGTCAACAGCAGGAAGCCGGTTAAACGGGCCTTCAGTCTCACGTTGACGACAGGCAGCGGCGCGGCGAAAAGTCGCCTCATAAGCCACAACAACACCATCTCGACCGCAGTTACCAGCGTCAGGATGGCCACCCACTCGAGGCGGGCGAGCCACCACTGCGCGGTGCCCTCGGGCGGTTGCGGTAACAGCCCTGCCGGGTAACCGACGACGCCCACCAACACGACCGGCACCATGTGCCACAGGTAGAGCGCCATCACGTTGGTGTTGGCGGTGCTCAAGATGCGTTGGGCTACGCCCGCGCGCAACACGCGGTCGAGCATGGGCGCTACGGTCATCGCTACTGCCGCTTGGGTGCAACCGAAGGCCAGCATGGCTATCGACGGAGGCGTGGTGTTCTGCACGGTTTGGCCCGGAACCCCGATCATGCTGATCGGATAGGGACCGGGCCAGATGAGCGCGGTCAACGCCAGTGCGGAGCCGGCCGCGAACAGTATCGGTCTGCGTCCGGTGAAAAGCCCGTCGTGCCAAGCGATCCCGAGCTGATAGAGCGTGCCCCAGCACAGCAGATAGTTGACCCAACCAAGGGCGGAGATATGGCCGGCAAGCGATGCGGCGTCCACCGCCGCCACCACGACGGCCAGCGCTGCGGGCACCAGCAGGCCCCAACGTTGCTGCGCGGCAATGGCAACGGGGGTCAGCAACACGACCAGCACATAGACGGCAAGAAACCACAGGTGCATAGCCACGGCCCAGCCCGCGTACTCCAGCAACGAGCCCGGCACCTGCAGCATCGCCAGAAACACGACGACCGCCGAGACCAGTGCCACGTACACCGCTGTCGGCCCGAGCACCCGAGCCAGTCGGCGGCGCAGCCACTGCTGCCGAGACACCGCCCCGGAGCCACAGCGGTGCGTCCACGACACGGCGCCGGCGTAACCCGCCACCAGGAAGAACACCGGGACGGCCTGGAATGGCCAAGTCAACCACTGCGTCCACGGCTGGTCGACGAGCGGGTTCTGTCGTCCGAAATAACCATCCCGATAGGTCACCGATGCGGCGGTCCAGTGCCCGAGCACGATGAGGACCACACCGGAGACGCGATAAAAGTCCACCGCCAGATTGCGCGCGGGCGCAGCGACTCGGACGCTCTGCACAACCGCGAGGGTACCCGCCGCCGGGGATCGGTTGCGCCGTACCACAATGGCGGCATGAGACAAGCGCAGCTGGGTGACCTGACGGTGGGACGCATCGGACTTGGAGCGATGGGTATGTCGGCGGCATATGCCGGCGCCGGCAGCGACGATGCCGAATCCATTCGCACCATTCACCGCGCCATCGACCTCGGTGTGACGCTGATCGACACCGCCGAGGTGTACGGGCCCTTCATCAACGAAGAGTTGCTGGCCCGCGCCTTGCAGGGCCGACGGGATCAGGTGATCCTGGCCACGAAGTTCGGCTTGATATCCCACACCGGCCGCACTGGCCTGGACAGCAGCCCGGCCAATATCCGCCTGGCCGTTGAGGGTTCGCTGCAGCGGCTGGCGACCGACCACATCGACCTCTACTACCAGCACCGCCTGGACCGCGCCACCCCGATCGAAGAAACGGTCGGCGCGCTGGCCGAGTTGGTGGCCGACGGAAAGATCCGACACATCGGCCTTTCCGAAGTCGGCGTGCAGACCATCCGCCGCGCGCACGCGGTTCATCCGATCACCGCCGTGCAGTCGGAGTACTCGCTGTGGACCCGCGATCCCGAAGACGGCGTGCTACCGCTCTTGCGTGAGTTGGGCGTCGGATTCGTCGCCTACTCTCCGCTGGGGCGGGGTTTCCTCACCGGCGCCATTCGATCCACCGCGGAACTGCCTGACAGTGACTTCCGCAAAGCCAATCCGCGGTTCAGCGACGAAAACTTCGAACACAACCTGCGAAGCGCCGACCAGGTGCGCGAGATCAGTACCGAGGTCGGCGCCACCCCCGCGCAAGTGGCGTTGGCCTGGCTGTTGGCCAAAGGTTCTGACATCGTCCCGATCCCGGGCACCAAACGCGTTACGCGCCTTGAGGAAAACGTCGGAGCCGACGCCGTGCAGCTGACCGACGACCAGCTTGCCCGGCTGGACGGTCTGACCCCGCCTGCCGGCGGACATCACACCGAGGAGCAGATGAAGTCAATCGACCGGGATTAGAGCGCGCGCAAGAGCGCCGCGGCACGCACGTCACCGTGCACCGCGAACTGCATACGCACGATGTCGCCGCACTGTTCGGAATGAATCCTGACGGGTTCTCCGAATTTGATCGGGCTGCGGTATTCCAGCACGGCGCGATAGGGGGTGTGCTTCAGTTCCGGTACTTGGCTGAGTATTTCGTAGACCCCCTGCCAGTAAACCGTGTTATTGACGTGCTCGAAGGGATCGATGTCGGTGCGGCGCAATGGGAATGGTGTTTCGCTGCCGTGGAGCAAGGGGCCCGGTAGCCACGGTCGCCACTTCAGCCGGTGATTCTCGGTGGTACTGCCGAACCGAGTGAGGCAGTCCTCGGAGAGGCGGGAAGGAGTGAGGGTGTCTTTGTTGACGCACAACCAGAAGCCCTCGGTTTCCACTCGGCCACCGCATGAGCCCTGAAGCTGCACGCGCATCGAACACCACCTGGTGGACAGTCCAGCGCACCAACGGCGGAAGGTGATGTCGCTGGGGAGTTCGATGGGTTTGAGCACGTCGATGACGGTGCGCAGAACCACCCAATGCGGATGCACCTCGGCCAGTCCCGCATCGGCGAGGTGCTCGGCGCCGACCTCTTGGATGTACCGCGCGACCGCGTCGAGGCGTAGCCCCATGTGCTCGTCAATGTCGAAAGTCCCCAGCCGGCAACCGGTTCGATACACGTATCCGGAGTTGGGTACCGGGACGAGCGGGTCACCGACTTCGGCAGCCTCGGTCATCTACCGCTGTCCTACCGGGGCAGTAGCCTCGGTGAGCAGTGCCTCCAGCTTGTCGGTGGCGGTGTTGAGCCTGGCCTGGAACATGGAGACGACCCGTTCGCGCACCCGCGGCTTGTCCGACAGCGGCGGCAGCAGGTCGGCGAGCAGATTCAACCGAGCTGAGGCCAGCCACTCGAACAGCTCCTCGTCGTCCAGCCAGCGCTGAAAGTTCTGTAGGTCGGAATGTGTCAACCGCAGCCAGTCCAAATCGCCATTCGGATGGGGAATGGGTACGCACAGTTCGTTTTTCACCGCGTCGTCGGCATAGGCGGTTTCGACGTGCGCGATGAACGCGGCGCTGAACACCTGCTGGCAGCCCCGCACGGCTTGCAAGGTGATGGTGTCACCGTCGAACACTGGCTTGGCTGGCTGTTGTGGGGCTCCGTCGGCGGTGCAGTCGATGTACAACGCGGTTGGTGAGGCAGGCACGGCGCCATCATCGAGCACTATGGCGGTGTGCTCGATGCGCTGCACGTGACCCATCCGCACGACGTCGTGAATGCGGCGAAGTTGTTCGAGTTCCAGGTGTGAGACCGTCGCACAGCGGTACATGCGCGGGCGCACTGCCGGGTCCAGGCGCAACAATGTGCCCGAGGCTTCCAGGCGGTCGAACAGGTCCTCGGCCGATGTGGCCGCGTCGATCGCTTCCAGAGTGGCGCCGAAACTTTCCCGGAACTGTTGGATGAAACTCGGGCCGGGCTGCAGCGTGGCCCGGTCGATCAGCCAGGAATCGCGCGGCATGATCCAGGTCAGCTTGTCCGGGTCGACATTGTGGCGCAGCAGCCAGAGGCAGACATCCATGGCGGTCTTGCCGGCCCCCACGATCACGTACCGGTCCCGGCTGGCGAACTTCGGTAGGTCGTTGGGGGCGATGCAGTCGAGACCGGGTGCCACGGCGTAGGGCGCGGGTCTCATCGACGGCACGATGGCACGCAAGTAGGTGGCGTCGACGATGCGCCGCTTGACGGTGACGGTGTACTCCTCGCCGCCCAGGGTCCGGAACCGGCCGTCGCCGAGGTAGTTGCTCATCGGGAAGTACTGGACCCGTCCGCTGGGCAGGAATCGTTGTTGCATGACGGCGTCGAAGTAGGCGCACACTTCACCGACCGGAGCGAGTTCGTTGAGGCCCTGGTTCCAGCCGACGCAGTCGATCGTGTTGTTACCCAGCGGGCGCGAGTTCACGCCGTAGTAGGCGGATGGCTGATGCAACCGAACGAAGGGATATGCCGTGGTCCAGTGGCCGCCAGGTTGGTGGGCGCGGTCGACGATCACGACGCGGGCATCGGAATCGCTGATGAGAGTGTCGGTGAACGCCATTCCCATGGCGCCGGCGCCGACCACCAGGTAGTCGGTGTCGAGTCTGTTCGGTGACCCGTCCATCGCCCTCCTTTTCACTCGCGCGAAACGACCGTTGCGACACGATAGCGCCTGACCTCCGACGGACAACCGGCAGACGTTATGTTTGCCCTGATGAGGACACATGGCTGAGGTCACCGTCGCGATTGCCGACGGAGTCGCCATGCTGACCCTCAACCGACCCGAACGGCGCAATGCCTATACCGCGCGAATGGGTGCCCTGCTCAACGACGCCTATCGGCAGTGTGACGACGACGATGCCGTGCGCGCGATCGTGCTCACCGGGGCAGGGGACACGTTCTGCGTGGGGGCGGACTTCTCGACCAAGACCAACCCATTCGACGCGCCGTCGGCCGATGCGACGTTCACCGCGTCGCCGACGGACCCGGCCGCGTTCGACTTGCGCAAGCCGGTCATTGCCGCCGTCAACGGCCATGCCATCGGCATTGGCATGACCATCGCCTTGCAAGCCGACATCAGAATCGTGGCCGTCGACGCCAAACTGGCCATTGCCCAGCCTCGGCGCGGAGTCATCGCAGACTGCATGGCGCATTGGACGTTGCCGCACCTGGTCGGGGTGGCGGTGGCCGCGGACGTGCTGCTGACCGGGCGGACATTCGACGGGGCCGAGGCGGCGACGCTGGGCATCGCCAGCCGTGCCGTACCCGCACCCGAAGTGCTGGATACCGCAATGGCGGTCGCCCACGATATCGCCGTCAACGTGGCACCGATGTCAGCTGCCCTGAGCAAGCGGCTGTTGTGGGACAGCGTGATTGGCGGGTACACACCCCGGCAGGTTGCCGACCTGGAGACGCGACTGCATCATCGGGTGATGGGCAGCGTGGATGCGCGCGAGGGCGTTGAGGCGTTCCTGCAGCGCCGCAGTCCCCGCTGGCAGATGTCGGTGTCTGCGCAATGGGAACCATTGCCCGACATGAACAATGAGGACTAACGTTGACCAGTTGGGCGAGCCGGGCGCTGCCCGTACTTCTGCGGTTCACCGGCCGCACGCGCGCGTACCAGAACGCACAAAGCGCACAGGAGCATATCGACCAACGTGCCTTGCGCCCACAACCGTATGGCCCGCCGGCCAAGCTGCGAACCGACGTGGCCGTTGCGGTGCAGCGCCGCGGGAGCTGGCCGATCTACACCTTGACGCCGAGAACCGCTTCGCCGCGGCGCGCAGTCGTCTATCTGCACGGCGGCGCCTGGGTCAATGAAATCACCCCGCAGCATTGGCATTTGGTTGCTCAGATCGCCGCCGAAGCGCAGGCAACGGTCATTGTCCCGATATATCCGTTGGTGCCGTTCGCCACGGCCGCGCAAGTGGTGCCGGCCGTCGTCGACCTGGTGGCCGACCAGGTGTCCGGCGGCGGCCCGGTGTGCTTGACGGGGGATTCCGCAGGCGGTCAGATCGCCTTGTCCGCAGCGTTGCTGTTGCGTGACGACCATGGGGCGGTGCTGCCACGGACGATCCTCATTTCGCCGGTGGTCGACCTGTCGCTCAGCAACCCCGACATCGCGGCGGTTGAGCCTACCGATCCATGGCTGGGACGAGATGCGCTACGGGTGTTCGCCGAGCGATGGCGGGCAGATCTGCCGTTGACCGATCTCCGGGTCGCTCCGCTGGCCGCCGACCTGGCCGGACTCGGGCCGCTGACCATCTTCACCGGTACCCGCGATCTTCTCAACCCCGACGCACACGTGCTTGCTGAACAGACCCGCGCCGCAGGCGTCAGCGTCGAATTCCACGAAGAACCGGGGCTGTTGCATGTGTATCCACTCATGCCCACCCCGGAAGGCCGCGCCGCGCGAGCTGTCATCGTCGAGGAGCTGAAGGTATGACTCTGGCTGCCGACGATCAGTATTTCGACCTCGGTTCCTATCACCGTCCGGTCGAAACCGATTCCAGCACCGCACAACTGTGGTTCGACCGCGGCATGGTGTGGGCCTACGCCTTCAACCATGAAGAAGCGGTCCGTTGCTTTGAGCGGGCGTTGCAGGCGGATTCCGAACTCGCCGTAGCGCATTGGGGAATCGCTTATTCGGTTGGACCCAACTACAACAAAGCGTGGGAGGCGTTCGATCCGGTCGACCTTTCCGCATCACTGGCGCGAGCTCACGCCGAACTCGACCTGGCCGAGCAGGGGCGGGCCAACCCAGTCGAGCGTGGGATGATCACAGCCCTTCGGGCCCGATTCCCCACTCATGATCCGGATGACACCGATGCTTTACGGGCTGGTCAAGCGGCCTACGCCGACGCGATGACGGTGCTCTCGGCTGAACATCCCTGCGACGTCGACGTGCAGGCACTGGCCGCCGACGCACTGGTCAATGTCACCGCGTGGGCGCTGTGGGATACCACCACGGGCCAACCGGCGGCGGGCTCGCGGGTGATGCAGGCCAAGCGGATTCTCGAGGAGGCGCTGGCCGGGCCTGCGGGCCGTGCCCATCCCGGGATCCTGCATTTGTATATCCACGCCATGGAGATGTCGGTAACGCCCGAGATCGCGTTGCCGGCCGCAGACTTGTTGCGGGGCATGGTGCCCGACGCCGGGCACCTTGAGCACATGCCGAGCCACATCGACGTGCTGTGCGGGGACTACCGCAGTGCGGTCGCGGCGAATCAAGCTGCGGTACAAGCGGATCGGCGGTTCGTCGACCGGGCGGGCCCGCTTAATTTCTACTCGCTGTACCGGGCGCATGACTTGCACTTCATTGTGTATTCGGCAATGTTTCAAGGGCAATCCCAGGTCGCGTTGCAGGCCGCCGAGGAACTCGCCGGCCAGCTGACCGACGAGCTGTTGTCAATCGAATCACCACCGATGGCGGACTGGCTCGAATCGTTTGTGCCGCTGCGCACCCACGTGTTGGTGCGGTTCGGCCGCTGGGACGAGTTGATCGCGCAACCGTTGCCACGGGATCTGGACTTGTACTGCACCACCGCGGCGACGATCCACTACGGACGCGGCATCGCGTTGGCGGCCACCGGTCAGCTCGCGCAGGCGCGCGCCGAGCGGGATGCGTTCGGCGAGGCTTACGACCGGATACCGGACTCGCGATACTTGTTCAACAACAGCAGCCGCGACATCCTCGCGGTCGCCGCGGCCATGCTGGACGGCGAGATCGATTATCGTGCAGGCTCATTCGCCGAGGCGTTCGGTCACCTGAGACGCGCGGTAGAGCTTGACGACGGGTTGCCTTATGACGAGCCCTGGGGCTGGATGCAGCCCACCCGCCATGCGTATGGCGCGCTGCTGCTGGAGCAGGGCCACGTGCACGAGGCGGCCGAGGTATATGCCGCGGATCTCGGTTTGGACCCGACACTGGCCCGGGCTTGTCAACATCCTGGGAACGTGTGGAGCCTGCACGGGTATCACGAATGCCTACGACGGCTGGGCCGCACCGAGGAAGCGGTGATCATCGGGCAGCAACTGGCGCTCACCGCGGCCCGTGCTGACGTGCCCGTCCGCGCCTCATGTGCATGCCGGCTCGAGGTGGCGGCCGGCGCGTAGCTTGGTTTGAGTGGGCGACGAGCTGCGAGACATCCGGGAGCTGACCAACGACTCCGCGGCGTACCGCGACGAGTTGTATCGACGTTGGACCGGCCTACTCAGTTACCGGTACATCGGACGTAAGCATTCGTCGATGAACCTGGGGGACGCCGACGACACCGTCGTCATCCGCCGCGATATGCGCAACGAGGCTGGCGGCCTCATGGTTGCGCCTCTTGCTATTTCGTCGCCCGAAGGATGTCAGACCGACATGGTCGCGGTGCCGAATCCCGTGATCGCCTCGGTGCAGATCATCGACCCAGGCCATGACGTCAGCAGGATTGCGATCGTCGACTCGGGCATCGTGCATCAGGGCCGCACCATGGGCTACGGGCGATGCAAGATCGTGGACGCTGACAATCCGGACCGGGTGATCGCGTTCAACGAGGGCCAGGGCGCCATCATCGGCGTTCCGCCCGGTGGGTTGGACCGGATGGACGTTGCCGGCACGGAACTGGTGATCGAGGACTCGCCCGAGTTGCCGCCACTATGGGCGGCCTTTGGCGCCGCCAAGCGAGCCGACGGGCATTGGGTGCTGCCCCCACTAAGCGTCGAATTCGCGTCCCCTGATGCGGCATTGCACATCGGCCCGCAACACGTGGTCCTCGAGACCGCGGCGACCGACCTTGCCGCCGATCTGGCCGGGACCAGAAAATTGCAGGTCATCAATTGGCACGTGATGTTTATGGCACGCGGCAAGACCGGCCCGTTCCGGGTTGAAGGCACCGCCCATGCCGGCGGCGCCGGACGGGTCGGAGTTCGCATGCTGTTGCACGACGAGGGAAACGGGGATAAGCCGATAACCTCGGCCGCGGCGATCCTCGATGTCCTGAATTGACCCGACCTCTGGGAGTTCAGCAACGGGTGGCGTCGCGGATCATTTGACGTCGCTCCGCGATGTCGCGCCCGAGATGCGCCAGGCGAGGCGAACCTGCCGTCGTGTGCGCGGGTGCGACGGTGTGCGGTCCGTGTTGCTTGCTGGCCATCCGGCGCGATACTTCGGCGACTGGGATCTTCGATTCCTCGGATAGTCGCTTGAGGAGAGCGAAGGCATCATCGGCGGTGACGTCGTAGCGTTCCATCAAGATGCCTTTGGCCTGGCCGATGACGTCGCGGGAGCCAAGAGCGCGGCGGAACTGTTCCTTCGTGCGTGCGGTGGCCCACGCTAGCGCCGCCTGAATGGCGTAGAAGCGGGCGATGTCCACGGCGTCAGTGCTGAAAGCCCCTGGCTGGTCAGCAAACAGGTTGAGAAGGCCCAGCATCAATTGGTCGGAAATCAACGGCACGGCCAACAGCGACCGTATCGGCGTCATCTCCACGGCGTCACGCCGGTAGAGCGGCCACCGCCTGTCGGAAGTGAGGTCGTCGGCGTGCACGACGCTGCGGCTACGAGCGGCGTCCACGCACGGGCCTTGCCGGTGCCGGATCTGCGCGATGTGCAGCAGTGTTGGATAGGCCCCGGCGTCGCCGGTTGTCTGCAGCTGACCGCGCCGGCGAACGACGGTGATGCTGGCGTATTGGGCGCCGGGAATGCTCGGCACGGCGGTGCCGGCAAGCTCGTGCACGATGGCGCTGACGTCGTCGGGGTGGCGCTCACAGATGGCACGGGTTTGCTCGGCGATCTGCAGGTGAGTAGTGGTGCCGCGGGCGTCGATCAATGGTCGTCTCCTGCTCATTGATGGCGTTGAGCGACGATCTGACAGCGCCGGAAACGCCAAGCGCACCCGCACTCTCAAGGCGACAATGCCGAACTATGCGGGAGGTCAGAACTCGTCGGGAACGCGGGGGAGTCGCGAAGCGCTGAGTCTGAACGCCCGATCCCCAGCCCAGTACCCGGCGAAAGCCGAGCCAAACTAACGGATGCGGGGGATCACTCTCAGGTGGTCACCAACGATTGGTCCGCTTTGGTCGGCTCCTTGGTCGGGTCCGGCCACGGTGAGGGCTTCGGGCGCTGGCGAACTCGTTGCGGCCACCAGAACCACTTGCCCAGCAGTGCCGCGATGGACGGCGTCATGAGCGACCGCACGATCAGCGTGTCGAACAACAAGCCAAGCCCGATCGTGGTGCCGACCTGACCGATGACGGTCAACTCGCTGACCGCCATGGTCATCATGGTGAAGGCGAACACCAAGCCGGCTGACGTGACCACCGACCCGGTGCCACCCATGGAGCGAATGATGCCGGTGTTCAAGCCGGCGTGGATTTCTTCTTTGAACCGGGACACCAGGAGCAAGTTGTAGTCGGCGCCGACGGCGAGCAGGATGATCACCGACATCGCCAGCACCATCCAGTGCAGTTCGATGCCCATCAGGTGCTGCCAGATCAGCACCGACAGCCCGAAAGATGCTCCGAGCGATAGCAATACCGTGCCGACGATGACCGCCGAGGCCACGACGCTGCGCGTGATGATCAGCATGATGATGAAGATCAGGCACATGGATGCGATGCCGGCGATCAACAGGTCGTAGTTGCTGCCGTCCTGCATGTCCTTGAAGGTGGCTGCGGTCCCGCCGAGGTAGATCTTGGAGCCCTCCAGCGGCGTGCCTTTGAGGGCCTCGTATGTGGCCTTCTTGATGGCTTCGATGTGTGCGATGCCTTCTGGCGTCATCGGATCGCCGTCATGGCTGATGATGAAACGCACCGCGTGGCCGTCGGGGGAGATGAAGTTCTTCATCCCGCGCTTGAACTCGGGGTTGTTGAACGTCTCCGGTGGCAGGTAGAACGAGTCGTCGTTCTTGGAAGCGTCGAATGCCTTGCCCATGGCCGAGGAGTTCTGCTGGGCCTCACGTTGCTGATCCAGCATTCCCTTCTGGGTCGAATACATGGTCAGCATCGTGGTTTTCATGTTCTTCATGTTCTGGATCATCTCGGGCATCAGCGCGGTCATCCGCGGCATCAGCGTGTCGAGGTGCTCCATGACAGGGATCAGAGTCTGGATGTCGTCGGTCATCGTGTCGATGCCGTCCAACGCGTCGAAGACCGACCGCAGCGACCAGCACACCGGGATGTCGAAGCAGTGCTTCTCCCAGTAGAAGTAGCTGCGGATGGGACGGAAGAAGTCTTCGAAATCGGCCATGTGATCCCGCAATTCGGCAATATCGATCGTCATCGACTTCATCTTGGTGACCATCAGGTGCATGTCGCCGGCCATCTGGGAGGTGATGCTCTGCATCTCGACCATGCTGTCGATCGTCGTCTGCATGTCGTCGGCCTGATGCAGCATGTCGGCCATCTGGTCTTCTTGATACTTCTGGGTCATCTGCTGGGAGACGCCTTGCATGCTGATCTGGAACGGGATCGAGGTGTGCTCGATCGGGGTGCCCTGAGGGCGGGTAATCGCTTGGACCCGGCTGATCCCGGGCACCCGGAAGATCTGTTTGGCGATCTTGTCGATCACCAGGAAGTCCGCCGAGTTCCGCAGGTCGTGGTCACTTTCGATCATCAGCATCTCGGGGTTCATCCGAGCCTTCGAGAAGTGTCTGTCCGCGGCCGCATAACCCGCGTTCGCCGGTAGGTCGGCGGGCAGGTAGTTGCGGTCGTTGTAGTTGGTGCGGTACCCCGGCAAGGTGAGCAAGCCGACCAGCGCGATGCCGATGGTCACGACGAGGATCGGGCCCGGCCAGCGGACAACTGCAGCGCCGACCTTGCGCCACCCGCGGATGCGCTGCGTGCGCTTGGGTTCGAGTGTTTGACGGAATCTGGATGCCACCGCAATCACCGCGGGCCCCAGCGTCAGCGCCGCCAGTACGACAACCACCATGCCGATGGCAAGCGGGATACCCAGTGTTTGGAAATACGGCAGGTTGGTGAAGTGCAGGCAGAACGTCGCTCCGGCGATGGTCAGGCCGGACCCCAGCACCACGTGAGCGGTGCCGCCAAACATGGTGTAGTAGGCGTCTTCTCGAGATTCCCCGACAGCCCGGGCTTCCTGATATCGGCCAATGAGGAAGATGGCGTAGTCGGTGGCGGCCGCGATGGCCAGCGTGACCAACAGGTTGGTGGCGAATGTCGAGAGCTTGATGATCTCGTGGTAGCCGAGGAAGGCGACGACACCGCGGGCGGCGGCCAGCTCGAACACCACCATTGCCAGCGTGAGCAGCACCGTGACTATTGATCGGTAGACCAACAGCAGCATCGCGATAATCACTGCAAAGGTGACCGTTTCGATCACTTGCAGGCTGCGGTCGCCCGCGATGTTCTGGTCTGCCGACAGTGCCGCGGGGCCGGTGACGTAGGCCTTCACCCCGTAGGGCGCCGGCACGCTTTTGACGATTTGTTGGACGGCCTCGACGGACTCGTTGGCCAGCGCCTCGCCCTGGTTACCGGAGAGGTAGACCTGCACGTACGCAGCTTTGCCGTCGTTGCTCTGCGCACCCGACCCGGTTAGCGGATCGCTCCAGAAATCCTGCACGTGCTCAACGTGTTTGGTGTCGGCGTTCAGCTTCCTGACCATCTGGTCGTAGAAGGCATGGGCCTCGGCGCCGAGCGGATTCTGGCCCTCCAACACGATCATCACCGAGCTGTTGGACTTGTATTCCTTGAACACCTCGCCCACGCGTTTGGTCGCGATCACCGATTGCGCGTCGTCGGGGCTCATGGAAACCGAACGCATCTTGCCGACCTCGTCCAGCTGCGGAACGGCAACGTTGAGCACCGCGATGAGCGCTATCCAGCCCAGGATGATCGGTACGGCGAACTTGCGGACAAAGTGTGGAATGCCCGAGCGCGCAGCGTGCTTCGCGACGGGGATGGGGTTTGTTCGCGCGTCGTCCTGCGTGTCGTGAGAAGTCGTGCTCATGCTGATTTCACCAAGCAGAAGGTCAGGGCGTGCACGCCGTTGGTCAGGTTCTCGGCTTTGACTTCGTCGTCGACGGTGATGCGACAACCGAGGGAATTACCGTCGCTCTGCGCGGAGATATTCGGAAAGACCGAGGGCGCGGTGGTACTCAGGGTCAGCGACCAGGGCAGGGAAGCGCCGTCCACCCGTTGGTGCTCGGCGCTGAGATCCAAGTAATTCACGTTGGCGCGCGCCGCCGAGCCGAAGATCTCGTACTTGACGACTTTGGGCTTGAACGGCTTGGAGTCATCGATCTTCGTGCTGACGTAGGCGTCGGCATTGTCGGCGCCGTAGAACGACTTAACCCTGGCCACGGCGAAGCCGCCGACCACCACGACGGCGACGATCAGCAGCGGCAACCAGGCGTTGCGCACAACTCTCGAAATCTGCACCTAGGTGATTCCTTCCGTCATCACGCAGCGCTGGTGCGGCCGGCGGCGTCCTCCGCTGGCCCGGTCTGGGCGGGTACAAGAAGCGAGTACTGCTGGTGCGCTGGACTTTTGGGCCCACGCTGTGGTGTGCACTCAGGCGCTGGGAAGGCAGAGATATGGCACTGCGGAAGGGACTCCCAGTACCGCCGCCCGAGCACTAGTACATGATGTGCATATTTTGCAGATCATGCAACTTTCGACGCGGTGTTTTAGGTCACTCCGTGAAGATGCTGTGAACGATGGCGGCGGCGCGCTCAACATAGGGCATGGGCGTGTCGTCTTCGTCCTTCGGGTTGCCGCTGGTCCAACTCTCGATGCCGGAACGGACAGCCGTCAGGGCCAACGCAGAGATCAGCGCGGGTATTTCTTCGTCAGGATTCATGCCTTGGCGACGTGCGACGATGTCGGTGAGATGGTTCTGGAACCGCTCTAGGTCCGCCAGGAACGCCGCCAACACCGCCGGGGTTGTCTTGGCCAGTTCGAGCATTCCCTCGGCTTGGTCGCGCGCCGGCGGCACGTCACGCAGATGGTGTGCCGCCAAGGTGATCAGTTCGGCTAAGACCACCGAGTACGGGGCGGGTCCAGCCGCCACGAATTGGGCAACCAACTCGGGCGGGATATCTGAAGGGCCGTAGGCGATCGCCGACTCTTTGTTCGGGAAATAGTTGAAGAACGTGCGCGGCGATATTCCGGCGTCAGCACAGATTTCCTCGACGGTCACCCGATCGAAGCCGCGTGCGCGGGCCAGGCGTACAGCGGCGTCACGGATATCGGCGCTGGTCTGGCGCCGTCGCCGCTCGCGAAGACCCATGGGATTCGCCATAACCTCCATAGTTGCACATAATGCAAACTTTGCAGTCATCCTTGCGCTTCGCGATCGAACGATCGGCGGCGGCGGATCAACAGCGCGTGGCCTCCCGAATCATCTGACGGCGAAGTTCGATGTCTTGGCTCAGCTGCGCCCGGCACTGCGGTGCCACGTTCGGCGCCGGGTGCACGGAGTTCCGTCCGGCCAGCCTGCGCGATACCCCGACAATGGGGGTCTTGGCTTGCTCTGACAGCCGTTTGAGGAAGACCAGCGCATCGTCGGTGGTGAGGCGGCTCTGACTAGGCGGGCGCACGGCGTGAATCATGGGTGTCACCTTTCAGTGGTGGCTTGGCCTCGCGGGTCCGCAGTCGCAACGCACGAGGAGGCGGCGAAAGCGGTCATGGCGAACCAAGCGTGTTGGCCATGGGATGAAAGCCGACCGCCGACACGACTCTGGAGCGGCGATTCGGCAAGACAAGGGGCGCTGAGTCTCAACGCGGGACCCTGAATACCCGCGCGGCGGACTTAGTAACCGGCAACTGTGTGTGAGATAGGCCTCAGCGAAGCAATGCGGGACAGCCGCCAAGACCGGTCTACCACCTCTTTCGACAGGCTCTCGCCTCGGCCTCGCTAAGCGGCAAGCCGCGGCAATGGTCTTTCCAACGATATCACAGATAGGTTTTCACCGATAACATGAGTGGTATCGTTCGGGTGGTAGGAACGTCGCTTGCGGCAGCGACCTTTCGAGCCGCGGATATGCCGACCTGACTGGAGCAACAGTGCCAACCGTGTTGCAGCTCAAGACTTTTTTGGCCGTTGTGGACCATGGCGGCTTCACCTCGGCGAGCCGAAAGCTGCGACTATCTCAACCTGCGGTGAGCCGCGCAGTGGCTAGCCTGGAGAGGGAACTGGGCTTGCCCTTGCTGCATCGCCAACGCGATGGCGTACAGCTGAGCGAGGCGGGGAAGCGCACTGCGCGGCATGCCCGGGAAGCCCTACGGCACTTGGACGAAATGCATGCCGAAGTCGCAGCGATGCGCGGAGGAATCACAGGCACCATCCGCCTAGCCAGCTTGCCGTTCACCACCGACGTCCTCGTCGCTCCTCAGTTGCGCGAGTTCTCCCAACGGCACCCAGGCGTCGAGATCTGCGTCCTGGAAGGTAGCGAACCCGAAATTCGCGACTGGCTTGACCAGGGCGCCGCCGATGCCGGTGTGATTTCCCTTCCCGCAAGAGGACTCACTACTGCATTCCTGGCCGCCCAAGACATGTTGGCAGTCGTTCCCGCAGGTCATCGCTTGGCCGCTCGTGACGAGATCAGCTACGTCGAGCTGGCCAGAGAGCCCTTCGTCCGTGCCACCGGTGGATGCGCGCAGATTTATATGGCGGTAGCGAATCAGGTTGGGGTAGAGCTTGACGTCGCATTCGAGGCCAGCGGGATGTCGGCGGTCCTCGCAATTGTTCGGTCGGGAATGGGCGTCAGTATCCTGCCGGCCGCCGCTCTCATTGGTCATCCCCGCGGGATCGCGGTTCGTAGGCTGGTTCCCAGGACCATTCGCAATCTCGCCGTTGCCGTCAGCGCCAGCGCAGGTCCTGCCGCTCGGGCATTCCTCGACCAGATCGCTGCTATGGGCCACTCCTGAGAAATGCCCATGCAGCCTAGTAATGGCTATAACGAAAAAGGTATTATCGCAACATCTTTGGCGTCGCTAACATCCATATTCCGCCGGCCAGTTGCACGAGCATGAGTACAGCAATTTGGGAGCACTTGATTGGGAACCTACGTCCTCGTCCATGGCGGATTTCACGACGGGAACACGTGGGAGCGGGTGATCGCACGCTTAGAGCAGCACGGACATACCGCGTTAGCGCCCACGCTCGCCGGCCGCGGCAAAGGCGCTGACCCGACAGTAGGTCTGGGTCAGTGCACTCAGTCCCTGGCCGATTACATCGTGGACCGCGATCTGACGGACGTTATCCTCGTCGGCCATAGCCTCGGCGGCGCCGTCATCTGCAAGGTCGCCGAGGCGATCCCCGAGCGTATTGGCCGGCTTGTCTTCTACGCTGCCGTGGTACCTCACGACGGCGAGTCGATATACGACGGCTACCCGCCCATTTACCGCTTGGCGTTGAACCAGTGGTTCGCCGAATCTTTCGACGGCACAATAACGCTGCCATTCGAGGTCTGGCGCAACGGGTTCATTCCGGAGGCCGATCTCGAGGTGGCGCAATGGGCATACCAGCAGCTGTGGCCAGAACCATGCCGAACGGTGCTCGACCGCGTCGACTTGACAAAGTTTCATACTCTGCGAACGCCGCGAACCTTCCTCGTAGGCACCGACGACTGCACGATGCCCGGCGGATGGCATCCCCAAATGACAAGCCGCGTCGGCCCATTTCGGTTACTGGAAACACCGGGCGGACACGAACTGATGTTCACGAACCCGGATCTGTTGGCCGACAAACTCATTGAAGCCGCGCGCGATGAGTCACTTCCATGACGCGCACACGTTTCGGCTCGCTGACCGCTGGTGGGCTCAACTGGAACAGCTTGCCGCTTCGGCTCTTCGTCGCCGGCAACGCCAAATTCTGGGATCCGGCCAGTATCGACCTCTCCCGCGACCGCGCCGACTGGGAGCAGCTGTCCGACCGCGAACGCCACTACGCCACCCGACTAAGTGCAGAATTCATAGCGGGGGAAGAAGCGGTCACCCAAGACATCCAACCCTTTATGGCCGCGGTGCGGGCCGAAGGACGCCTGGGCGACGAGATGTATCTGACGCAATTCGCGTTCGAGGAGGCCAAACACGCCCAGGTATTTCGCTTGTGGCTCGACGCCGTCGGCCTCACCGACGACCTACACGGCTACCTCGATGAGTTGCCCACCTACCAGCAGATCTTTCACGAAGAACTTCCGGAGTCACTGCACGCTCTTTCGGTGGATCCCTCACCGGTCGCGCAAGTCCGAGCGTCGGCGACCTACAACCACATCATCGAAGGCATGCTGGCGTTGACCGGCTACTACGCCTGGCACAAGATCTGCGTGCAGCGCGGCATTTTCCCCGGTATGCAACGGCTGGTTCAGCACGTCAGCGACGACGAGCGGCGCCACATGGCATGGGGCACGTTCACCTGCCGGCGGCACGTCGCGGCTGACGATGCTTGTTGGACCGTGTTCGAAAGCCGGATGAACGAACTCATGCCACTGGTCTTGCAACTCAACAAAGAGGTCCGTGCCCTCCACGGTGATTCGCTACCCTTCGGTATCTCGGGGGACGAGCTGCGCCAGTACTCCACGGCCAAGGGGATGCGGCGGTTCCGGACCATCAGCAGCGCGCGCCACCGCCCACTTGGCGACATCGATATCGACTACTCGCCAATGCAGCTCGAGAACATATTCGCTGACGAGGACCTAGCTGCTGAACGTGCGGGCTACCAGTAAAGCGCCTCCGCCGCAACGCAATTCGTCGCTGTGACGTTTTGGTGGGTCACCGAGATGCTCGGTCATCTACCTGGCCGGAGCTATAAGAGAGGGGCAGGTGCTGGTTGGTAATGGTCTCAATCGCGACCGCGCCGAGTGGCTGCACTTCGTAGTACCGGTGGACATAGCCCTGGGCATCGGGCGCGGTGCCGCACGGGCCCTTGGGACACACGTTCTTGACCGGCCAGGCCAGCAAGGCGATGACGACAATGACCGCGAAGCCGAGAAGCAGTAGTTTGAGTTTCCTCATGGTTGTGGCCGTTCGCACCAAGCGGTCGTCATTTCCTCTTGCTGGGCAAGATGGTGATGACGATAAGTGTCAGGATGCTGAAGAACAGTCCGAGAAGGCCCCAGCCCAGTGGATTACGTCCTTTGATGCTGGCAATGACACCGCAGACAATGGCGGCGATGACGCTACCGATCGCGACGATAATGCCCTTGATGCCTCTTAGGATGAGGCCGGCCGCTTGCGGGTTTTCCTGTGCGGCGGTGAGAACGTAATGCAGCATTGCAGCTCCTCAAATGTGTGCGCCTGACGAGAACAACTTTGCCGCTACGCGGTATCAGTCGGCAAGTAGGCGGCGCGAGCGTTTTGCGGCGTACATGTGCTCGTCGGCGAGGCGCATCAAGTTCTGCTCGCCGGTTGCAATGCCGGCGCTGAAGCCGACCGATGACCCGATCTCGGTCCAGCGGCGGCGGAGCCGATCGACAACTTGCTCGGCCTCGGCGCGGTCAGCGGCGACCAGCAGCAAGAGGACCTCGTCACCGCCGATCCGGAAGACGGCGTCGTCCTTGCGCGTCGACGAACGCAATGCATCGGCGAAGGCGACGAGGAGTTCGTCACCCGCTTCGTGGCCGTGGCTGTCGTTGTAACCCTTGAAGTTGTCGAGGTCGATCAGCACCACAGCCGATCCGCTGGCGTGCCTCGACAGCATGGGGCCAAGAGTGCTGCGGTCCAGCAGCGAGGTCAGGGCGTCGGTTTCGGCGATCTTGCGCAGCAGCGCGCTCTGTCTTTCCAGTCGCGAGATGAGCCAGGCCGGAACTTCGGAAACCAGGACCCACATGGCGGCGGCCAAAGTGATCTTGGGCGCCTGAGCTGGCAGGTGGAGCGCACCGCCCACGACGAACGCGGCAACCCCGAGTGGTACGACGGCAAGTGAGCGCCAGCGCCCGCAGGTGAGGCCGAGATAGGCGAAGGTGATCGTGATGGTGCCCGGTAGCTCGCGGGTGGCATGGGAGTCAGCCGCGCCGGCCAAAATCGTGCTCAACAGTGCGGCCACCGGCCAGGCGAGTAGCAGTCCACGGCGTTCTTGCCAACCGCGCCACAGGCCTACCAGCGCGACGGTGACCGCGAGCAGCGCTGCGGCGCCCAGGATCCAGTACAGCCTCGGCGCGGCGGCGGATCCGGCGGCCGCATAGAGGGCAAGCATCGACAGATAGGCTGTCAGTCCGATCGCGTGCCAACGCCTGGCTGATGGTTGCGGGTCTAACTCGGAGGACACTTGCCCGGCTAGCCGGCGATGTCGATCGGCACGGCAATCTCGCTGCGACGCAGCAAGGGAATGGTCCACGGCGGATCGTAGAACCAGGTCACCGGCGTTGCAGTCGCGGTGATCCCGTTGTCGCGCAATGCCCGTTGCAACAATGTGGTTTGCCGGGCGATAGCCCCAGGGTCGCGGCTACCAGAGAAACGTCGCACCGCATATGTTTCGGGCGGCACTTCGACGAGGGTGACAGCCGGATCATTCGGTTCGGGTAACGAAGTCATCGTTTTCTCCGCCGGCATGAAGAATTGAATGAGCCACTCGCCGTCACCGCTGCCACGTTGCGCGACAGGGGCTGTCATCGGGATCTTCTCGCCTGTGTTGCCGCGAGGTTGTTGAGCAACCGGAGCTGTCATTGCGATGTTATTGCCCCCGAATATATAACCGGCGAGGCGGCGGAAACCGATGTTGCGGGCCTTCTCCTGGTCTGCATTGACCGTTGTTTGGGCGACAATCCGGGCGCCGTACTTGCGAACCTCGATGCCGTCGTGCAACCACTGAGAGCTGTACGGAGGCTCGTCAGTGCCGCTTCGGATGCCGAAGATGGAAGCGGTCGCCTCAACGATTTGTCCTAGTGCGCGCAGGTGTCCACTCTCGCTCTCCGTTGACCATCCGACCCGGCTACGCACAGACCATACACAGCACAAAGTGTGTGGTCTATGCGTCTCGTGTGCACGGAGCTCATTCGTCACTGTGACGATTTGACGACCGGCTGGGATAAAAGGGGAGGGGGAGATCAATCGCTGGCCGGCGCGTAATTACCGGCGGTTGCGTTGGTAGTGCCTGCGAGCGCGCTCTCGGTTCCCGCAATCGGCCGCGCTGCACCAGCGTCGGTTCTGGCGGTGGCTGCTGTCCAAGAACAGCCAACCGCACACCGTGTCGTCGCAGCTCTTCACCCGCGATCGTGGTGTGCGAGTTAACAACTCAACGGCCGACACCGCGATCCGGTAAACAGGCGTGCGGATCGTCAGCTCATCCTCGGTCCACGTGATCGTGTCGTCGGCGAGCCGCAAGCGCCTTTCGCGCATCGCCGCTCGATACATCGTCGCGATCACCTCATCGAGGTCGTTTCCATCGGTCCACGCCGCATGCAGCGCTTCGCGCAGTCGCTTGCCGTCATTGAGCGCGCGCTGGGCCGCCGGTGCTGCGGTTGTCAATTGCCGGGCCTCCGCAACGGTCAACACCTTCGCGTGCCGGCACCACGACACGAGGTCCGTATATTCCACCAGGTAGTCAATTCGACGTGCCGAATCCCCGCGCCAGGCAACGGTGTTGACGAAGTCGACCACGGGATGTCCACCGCGCATGTCGAGATGACCAGCGGCTGAAACCATGACGCTCAGCCTAACAGCAAAATTCGTGTTTACCTGTTAGGCAAAGCGGACATACGACTCCCACATGGAGATCATCGAACGTGCCGACTATCGATGGCACCTCGGCGGGGCCCTCGGCGCCCTATGTGTTTCGGCATCGGCTGTGCTGCTAGGTCTGGCCAGTACCACACCGGCGACTGCCACCGCCGCTCGATGCCTGTTCGCGTTGCCAGTGGTGGGCGCGCTGGCTTGGCTGGAGCGACGGCGCCACGGCGCCCTCAGCGTGCGTGGCTATCTGGCGGGTGTGGGCTGCGGCGTGTTGTTCGCTGGCGACATGCTCTGGTGGACGCAATCGATACGAGAGGTGGGTGCGGGCCTGTCGACAGTATTGGTGAACACCCAGATCGCGCTTGTGCCGCTGCTGGCCTGGCTCGTCGACAGGGAACGTGTCGGACCGCGATTCTTGTGGTGTCTGCCTGTCATCCTGGCGGGCGTGGTGTTGGCGGGCGGTGTCTTCCAGCGTGGCGCCGGAGGAAGCAACCCTGCTTGGGGCACCGTGCACGCAATCGCTGCGGCACTGTGTTACTCGGGCTTTCTATTCTTGCTGCGCCGTGGCGGACAGGCGGGTCAACCGATGCAGACCTATGGAATCGTCCTGGTTTCGGCGGCAGTCGTTGCGATCGCCACGGGCCCGTGGTGGCATGGCGTCGACTTCACGCCAGCGTGGTCGTCGATCGGATGGCTGGTCCTCGTCACAGTGACCGGACAACTGCTGGGCTGGCTGCTCGTCGCGTTCTGTTCGCCGCGTCTGCCCAGCGACGTCAGTTCCGCGCTGCTCCTCTTGACCCCAGTTGGGGCCGTCGTGCTGGGTGCACTCGTGCTCAGAGAGCGGCCGACACCGCTACAGCTGACCGGCTGCGCGGTGGTGCTCGTCGCCAGTTATGTCGCGACGACGCGCCCGCGAGATCCGTGACCGCGACGCCGACGTGTGGCGAGCATTCCGTCACAGTGACGAATCAGTGGTCTGCCACCGGGGTTGGGCAAGAGTCGTGGCCGTTTGTAAATGACCGCGCTGAGCGCGATCCCGAGTCGGTGTCGCGCGCAAGAGGCCGACCCGGTCGGCCCGCCCGCGAGGAGAATTCCGCGCCGGTTGCGGGACGCGGACCGTCGCGGCGCGCACAGGCGGCGGTGCGGCGGGCGGACATCAATTAGGGTCGGCGCCTTGCGGGCTCACCGAACTGCCCGCACCTCTTTATGCCGATAAGCGACATTATGTCAAGTTGGATGCTGCAGGCTTCCCCTGGTCACGATTAAGGCATCGCGGTCAGGCTGCTTGGTCGCCCTTTCCCTCACTGCTGGAACCTCTGCAGGTAAAGCCGGATCTGTTCCAGGCTGACGCCGGTTTTCTGGCTGCCCGATTGGCCGCCGAGCAGCAACTGGTTGGTTTCATTGTCGTACAGCAAATACTCGTCGTCTCGGAGCCGGGTTACCAACATGTCCAACCGGGCTGCCAGCCGCTGAATCTCGCCGGGGCTGTGAGTAGGCACGCTTGGCCTCCTAACGCTATGGCTCGATCGGACATAGCGCCCCTTAGTTTGAGGGAAGTTCGATCCGTCTGGCAGCCGAAATGTTGCGTCTGCGCACTGTCACACTGGTTCGAGTTCGGTATGAGTGCCTCACTCTTGCTGGCTCAACGGCCTGAGCACAGCCGCGGGTTGCGTCCACCAAGGTGGTGTACGAGTCGGGCCGTGAGTTGAGTACCGGCGTGTCGTAGCCGGATAGATGAGGGTCATCGCGTGATTCTTCGAGAGACCGTCCAAAGTCACTCGAGCAAAGGAATCGACGCGATGACCGCTGCCCACGATATCGACTTGCCGGCGCTGCTGGCTGAGCGACTCACTACCACCCACCCTGATGTGTTGCGCGAGCTAGTGGCCACGTTCATCCACACGCTGATGGGCGCTGAAGCCGATGCGCTGTGCGGCGCGGGTTACGGTCAGCGCAGTGCTGAGCGCACCAACTCCCGTAATGGCTATCGGCATCGCCAGTTCGACACCCGCGCAGGTTCTTTGGATCTGGCGATCCCCAAGTTGCGGCAGGGCTCGTACTTCCCGGACTGGCTGCTGGAACGCCGCAAGCGTGCCGAGCGGGCGTTGACCACGGTGGTGGCCACCTGTTATCTGCTCGGGGTTTCGACGCGACGGATGGACAAGCTCGTGGAAACCCTCGGGATTACGTCGCTGTCGAAGTCGCAGGTGTCGGTGATGGCCAAAGAACTCGACACCGCCGTGGAAGCCTTCCGCACCCGGCCCCTCGATGCTGGCCCGTACACGTTCATGGCCGCCGATGCCCTGGTGCTCAAAGTCCGCGAGGCCGGCCGCGTGGTCAACGTGCACGCGCTGATCGCGGTGGGCGTCAACGCCGAGGGCTACCGCGAGATCCTGGGCGTCGACGTCACCACCGCCGAGGATGGAGCGGGCTGGTTGACGTTTCTGCGGTCGTTGACCGCCCGCGGCCTGTCCGGGGTGGCACTGGTCACCAGCGACGCTCATGCTGGCCTGCTCTCGGCTGTCGGGGCTACCTTGCCCGGCGCGTCCTGGCAGCGCTGTCGCACCCATTACGCCACCAACTTGATGGCAATTACCCCTAAGAGCTCCTGGCCGTGGGTAAAGACGCTGCTGCATTCGGTGTTCGACCAACCAGACGCAGCTTCGGTTGCCGCGCAATATGACCGGATCATCGACGCCCTGTCCGACAAGCTGCCCAAGGTCGCCGATCACCTCGAAGCCGCCCGGTCCGATCTGCTGGCGTTCACCGCATTTCCCAAGCAGATCTGGCGCCAAATCTGGTCCAACAACCCTCTATCCGTTAACCGGCTCTCCGGGGACACGGTTCGGGCTGCAGCGTGAGGTTCACGCACAAGCGCTGAGCACGGATGGATGCTGTCTGCATCTCGGTGGGGGAAGGCGGAGCGGCGATGCGGGTACTCAAGAGCGACAGCGGATATGTCCTGGAGGGCGACTGGGACGGGCAGGACGCGGTGAACGCGTTTCTCAACCATTTGGCGGGACGGGGGTTCAGCGCGGCCACGGTGCGGGCCTACGCATTCGACGTCGCCAATTTGAGCCGGTTCCTCGTCCAGCAAGCGGTCGGGCTCGCCGCGGTCGATGCGCCGTTGGTGTTCGACTGGATCGACTGGCAAGGCGTCCGCCGAACGGACCAGCCCACCGGCGGTCACCGCTCGTCGACCCCGCCGGCAGCTTCGACGGTGAACCGCCGGGTCGCGGCAGTGCGCGCGTTATTCGAGTATCTGGTGATGACCGGTGTCTGCACCGACAATCCGGTGCCGTCGCCGCGGCGGGGACAGGGGCTGCGCCAGTCGCAGCGGGGGTTGCTCGGTCATCTGGGTCCCGGGCGTGCACGCAGTGGCGGTAGGTTGGTGCGTCAGCCGCAGCGTCTTCCGGAATCGTTGTCCACCAACGATGTCGACGCGTTCCTGGCGACACTGGCAACGCACCGGGACCGGGCGATGGTGCTGGTGATGCTACTCGGAGGGCTGCGTTCGGCCGAGGCGCGTGGCCTGCTGCTCGCCGACGTCGATATGGGCCGGCGCCGGCTTCGGGTGATCGGCAAGGGCGGCAAGGAACGTCATGTCCCGGTCGATGCGGCGTTCTTCACCGAGCTCGCCGCCTACCTGCGATGGGAGCGGCCGCCGGGGTTGGCGACGCCGCAGTGCTTCGTAGTGCTGCGCGGCCCGACGACCGGTGCACCGGTCAGCGAGGCCGGGCTGCGCAGCCTGTTCCGTCGGCACCGGGAGACCTCTGGCGCCACAAGAGTCCGCCCGCACCGTTTACGGCATACCTACGGCACCGAATTGTCGGCGGCCGGAATCGATCTGCTGGCGTTGCGGGCGTTGATGGGGCATGTCTCGCCGGAGACCACGGCCCGCTACGTGCATTTGTCGATCGAGCAGCTCGCCGCCGAATACGGTGCTGCTCGTGCGACGTTGGCCGGAGCCCGGCAGTGACCACGGTGTTGGTCGGCCAACCCGTAGGCGCCGACGAGGTGGTGGCGGATTATCTCGACCACGTCGCCACCCTGGGTTTGAGCGGGCGGGCGGTACGCGACCGGATTCGGATCGCTCGCGACTTCACCGCACGCCACCGCGACCTGCACGCCTGGATGACGCTGCCGGCAGCCGAGCGGATCGCCGAGATACGGGACACCGGGGCGTGGCCGCTGATCTGTCACACGATCGGCACCGGCCGGTTACGGCTGGACGTCGAGCTGGCCGCGGTCAAACAGTTGACCGGGCTGGGCCGCGCAGTGGAGGACCGGGATCCGAGCGGATTCGCCGCGTTGCGGAATGCGGGAATTCGGTTGGGCTGGAGGAGTTCCTGGGTCGAGACGGTCCTCGGCGAATGTCTGGCGGTAGTGCTGGCACACCACGGCGGAATGGTCGCCGACCTGACCGGCGACGCGCTCGACGACTTCGACGCCGCGCTGTCACGTACCGTGGTGCCGCCATCGTCGCGGCGGGCATACAGGGGGCGGCTGGCCAGCCTGCGGCAGCTGTTGTTCGAGACCGCGGTCATCGACACCGCGCCGAAACGCCGGCGGTGGGCCCGTAGCCTCGAGCAGCGCTTCACCGAGGTGGAGATGCCCGACCCGATCCGTCAGACGTTGCTGCGCTACATCGGCGTGCGCGCGGCGGTGCTGCGGCCCAAATCGGTCGAGTCGCTGATCAACGACCTGCTGCCCTTCGCCGAATACCTCACCGCTCACCATCCCGACGTCATCAGCCTGCGTGAACTCGACCGGAGCTGCATCGAGGGCTACCTGAAATGGAATCGCACCCGGGGCTGGCGTGGTCAGCGCGCCGCCGCGGGCGCCGGGCGCACCGTCTCGGCCGCGGTGGCCCAGTCGGCAGTGCTCAGTCTGCGCAACCTGCTCGACGACATCACCGCCTGGGGCTGGGCGCAGGCCCCACCACGGCGGTTGGTATTCGCCGCCGACGTCCCCAAACTCGACCAGCCGTTGCCACGCGCGCTAGCACCCGATGTGGACGCGGCAGTGATGAACGCCGTTGCCCACCTGCAGGATCCGTTCGCCCGCATCGGCCTGACCGTGCTGCGTGGTGCCGGCCTGCGGGCGGGGGAACTGCTCGACCTCGAACTGGGCAGCATCATCGACTACGGACCGGCCGGAACCTGGCTGAAGGTGCCACTGGGCAAGCTCGCCACCGAACGCATGGTCCCGCTCTCCGCCGCGACCCTCGCCGCGCTCGACGAGTGGGTCGCCCTCCGCGGCACGCACCGGCCGCTGCCGCACCCACGCACCGGCGTGCTCACCGACTTTCTGTTCACCCGGCACGGACGCCGCCTGGGCTACACCCGGCTGCGCAACGGGCTGCTCACCGCCGCTGAATCCGCCGGGTTGCACCGTCCCGACGGCGGCGTCCTGATGGTCACTCCACATCAGTTGCGCCACACCTGGGCCACCGAACTCGCCAACGCCGGGATGAGTCTGCAGGCCTTGATGTCCTTACTCGGGCACGTCACTCCACAAATGACGATCCGCTACGCCACCCTGGCCTCGCCCACCCTGCGCGCGGCCTACGACGAAGCGATGGGCAAGATGCGCCGCCAGTTCACCCTCACCCCGGTCGGCAAACCGATCCTGCCCGACAAGGTCGGCTGGCTGCACAGTGAAATGCTGAAAACCCGCGTTGCACACGGATACTGCGCTCGCCACGAATCCGCGGGCGCGTGCCCTTATGCCAACATCTGCGAAACCTGCGACAACTACGTCACCGCCCCCGAATTCCGCGACACGCTCACCGACCAACTCGCCGACGTCCAGGCCCTCAGAACCGACGCCGAGTGCCGCGGCTGGACCGACGAAGCCGCCCGCCACGACCGCGTCGCCCACGCCCTTACCGACCACCTCCAGCGCCTCGATCGATGAACATCCCACCCCGACGGGTTGACCCGCCCCCGAGGGCCGGATAAAAGAGCGCCTTAATAAAGAGATCCGCCGTCGCACCGACGTCGTCGGCATCTTCCCCAACCGCGACGCCCTGATTCGCCTGGTCGGCGCTGTCCTGGCCGAACAACACGACGAATGGGCCGAATCGCGCCGCTACCTCGGCCTCGACGTCCTCAGCAAATCCCGCCTCTCAACCGACACCCCCACAGAACAGGAGGACACCCCCGCGGCACTAACCGCCTAACCACGACAACGAAGAATCACACGACGACGTCGTACACCACATCTCTGGACTTGACCCAGCCGCGAGCGACTCGGATGTGTGCCCATCTTGCGTGCGGGTGGAATCATGCCGGTGCGGGGCCAAATCATGAAACGCTCGAAGACCATTGATGGCGGAGCTGATGGGCACGGTCGTCGGTTGCGATAATGCCCGCGTGGTGGAGCCGAGCATATGGATGCAGAAGGTCACGTCCGATCCGGGTCACTCGCACTGGTATGTCGAACGTTTCCGCTCGATGGCGCGCGCCGGCGAGGATGTGGTCGGCGAAGCGCGATTGGTCGATGCGATGGCGCCTCGCGGCGCCCGCATTCTCGATGCGGGGTGTGGTCCCGGCCGGTTGGCGGGGTATCTGGCCGCGGCTGGTCACCACGTGGTCGGGATCGACGTTGACCCGGTGCTCATCGAGGCGGCCGAGCAGGACCATCCCGGTCCGCGCTGGCTCGTCGGAGACCTCGCCGAACTCGACCTACCCGCACGTGGCATCACCGAGCCGTTTGACGTGATCCTGTCGGCGGGCAACGTCATGGCGTTCCTTGCCCCGAGCACCCGTGTTGAGGTGCTGCGCCGGCTACGCGAACACCTGGCAGACGACGGCCGAGCGGTGATTGGTTTCGGCGCCGGTCGCGATTACGAGTTCGGCCACTTTCTCGACCACGCTGGACAAGCCGGGCTCTCCCCCGAACTATTGCTCTCCACTTGGGATTTGAGGCCGTTCACGCCGGAGTCAGACTTCCTCGTTGCGCTTCTGCGACCGCGGTAGTCCTCGGTCGCTTTCGCTGAGTTCTGATGTCGTAGGTGGGAACCATGGTGCTCCCCGCAGCGGGCGATAGTCCGCGACGGAGAAAGCTGTTGTCGCCGCTGAGATCAGCGCGACGAAGACGCCGGGCTGACGGGTGGCGTGTTCGGGATAATCGATGATCAGCCAGACGAATAGCGCCATCGAGATGGTGTTGAGTAAGTCCGTGGCGCCGATGAGTGATACATCGGGGCGGCACACGCCATACTGCCCGCCGGTGCAGGCCGTGGCGATCCCGAAGGCCCCACCAATCAGGAAATAAACCGCAGCGACGGTGTTGAATTCCCAGCCGCTCTGGTGGGTGCCCCCGATCTCTGCCCACGGCAGGAAGAGAGACGCTATCAACGAGGCGCCGCCGACACCGACGATCAACCGTTGGTATGCGGGCGTTTTCGCAGCCATGTCCGTCCTCCGGGTGATGCGGGAGAGCCACCTCCCCCCGCCATAACGCATGTTATTGCGCCAACATAACGTGTGTTATGACATCATGTCAACGATGACATCGGCTGAGACCTCATTGAGCATCCGGGAACGTCTGGTGGCTGCCGCCTTGACCGTGCTCGAAAGAGACGGGCCGGCAGCGATTCAAGCGCGAACCCTGACACGTGAAATCGGCGTGTCGACGATGGCGGTCTACACGCACTTCGGTGGCATGCCCAACCTCATCGAAGCCATGGTGCGAGAGGGCCTTTCGCGCTTCGCTGAGCACACCCGAGGTGTCCCCCACACCGACGACCCTATGGCGGATCTCATCTCCGGCGGACTGGCGTACAGCGAGTTCGCGATGCGAAATCCGCAGCTATACCGCTTGCTGTTCGGGCTGAACGAGCTCAGCGGAGTCTCTAAGCCGTCGGCCGATGCCGCCTCGCCATGGGACCTCGCCGAAGGGGTCGACGCTCTGTCGGTGCTCGTTGATGCGGTCGAGCGAGTCATCGAAGCAGGACGGATCCGACCGCAGGAGCCAGCCCCTGCGGCGACGCAAATCCTCAGTGCAACACACGGCTTTGTTCTGCTAGCGATGGGCGGGTTCATCAATTCTGACGGACTGCGAGATGTGATGATCCCGTTGGCCGTCAACCTGTTGGTGGGTCTTGGTGACACGCGCCGGCGCGCCGAACGGTCCGTGGCCGCCGCGATCAAAGCCCGCGCGTCTCAGTGACGATGCCCGGTCGCAATACAGATCAAAGGCAATGCCGAAAGGACTGTGCAGGAACGGGTGTGGCCGCGTGAGTCAGCGCACCACGCAAGGGTGGCTCTCACAGTACCTGCATCCTCAGGGTCTCCCGGACCTCCAAAACACCTGTCAACCTGGGTGAGTCGGCTCCCAGCTACAGAGGAAAAGTAATGAATCTGGGTTTGCATTACCGGAACTTGCCAGAGCCTCGCGATGTAGCCAAGATCACCACAACCCTGGTAGCGACGGCAGAACTCGCTGAACAGCAGGGGCGTGCTCGCCAAAACCGTTACCACCCTAGATGTGTTTCGGGTGGTCGTGCCCTACTCGGACTCGGCGCCTCGGTACGACCGCGAACAACGGGGGCTTTGGGGTGTCGGTCGTATCGGTGAAAGAGCGATTTGAACCGCTAGAGCAGACCCCATGGATTCGCACTGCAGCTTTACCCATCAGTTCAATTCAGCTGCACCGACTACGCGACCGCGTCACGCATTCTTCTCACGACAGAAAGGACTGAGACCAATGGCGGACAACCAATTCAAAACTCACACAGAACTTTTCGATCTGAGTGGGAAGTACGCCCTTGTCACTGGCGGCACCAGGGGCATTGGGATGATGATAGCGCGCGGACTTCTCCAGGCGGGCGCCCGCGTCGTCATCAGCTCACGCACCGCAGACGCGTGCGCAAAGGCGCAGGATCTACTGTCCGAATTCGGCGACGTTCATGCTATCCCCGCCGACCTGTCCAGGCACGACGAGTGTGAGCGCCTCGCTGGTCTTGTCACGACCGACTCGGAACGCCTGGACATCCTCGTCAACAACGCGGGAGCGATGTGGCGCGAACCGCTAGCGACGTTCCCAGACGAGGCCTGGGACGCAGTGATCGACCTCAACCTCAAGTCGCCGTTCTGGCTGGTGCAGGCGTTGCTCCCCGCACTTCGCAAGGCGGGCACCGCCGATGATCCCGCGCGAATCATCAACATCGGCAGTATCGCCGCGATCCACGTCGCCCAGTCGCCCAACTACTCGTACGCCAGCAGCAAAGCGGCACTCCATCAACTCACCAGAGTGCTTGCCAGAGAACTGGGCCCGCAGCACGTCACCGTGAACGCGGTAGCGCCGGGAGTCTTCCCGTCGCAGATGATGGCTTCCACGCTCGATGCCATCGGGGACACGATCGCCGCGGCGGCTCCCCTGCGCCGGCTCGGCCGCGACGACGACATGGCAGGTGTTGCTGTGTTTCTCGCTAGCCGGGCTGGGTCCTACCTCACGGGCACCGTCATCCCGGTAGATGGCGGCATCGCGACGACCGCAACTGGTACGCCCTAAGCGGCCGTCGGGGTAGCCGCAGTGCCTCCCTTAGGCTGCAGGACGGGCTTACGGTGAGGGGGTGCCCTCGATGGATCTACGCGCCAGTATCCGGGAGTTTCTAAGCTCGCGTCGCGCCCGCATCGCGCCTGAGCAGGCGGGCCTGCCCGCTTTCGGCGGCAATCGTCGGGTCAAAGGTTTGCGTCGCGAGGAGGTAGCGCTGCTGGCGGGGATATCAGTCGACTACTACGTGCGCATGGAGCGCGGCAGCCTCGCCGGTGCCTCCGATGGAGTGCTCGACGCGTTGGCCTCTGCCTTACAGCTCGACGAGGCCGAGCACGACCACCTGTTCCACCTCGCGCGCCAATCCGGGGCGCCCAGCGGCCGACGCCGACGTAAGCCTGCCGTGAAGGTGCGCTCGACCCTGCAGCAGGTGCTCGACGCCATCTCCGGTGCGCCGGCCTGGATCCGTAACGGACGGTATGACGTGCTCGCCATGAATCAACTCGCCCGCGCGCTGTATTCACCGGTGCTGGCCGACCCGCGTCGGCCCGCGAACACAGCGCGGTTCGTCTATCTAGCTCCCGAGGCGGCCAAAGATTTCTTCGTCGACTACGACCAACTGGCCAGTGACGCGGCCGCAAAGCTACGCATGGAAGCCGGCCGCAATCCGCACGACGAGCAGCTGATCGCTCTAGTTGGCGAACTGTCGATGGGCAGTGAGCTATTCCGGCAGCGGTGGGCATCTCAGGACGTGCGGTTGCAACGGTGCGGACGCAAGCGGTTGCACCATCCGATCGTGGGCCAGCTCGACTTGGACGTCGAATCTCTGGAACTGCCCGCCGACCCCGGCCTGCACCTCAACGTCTACACCGCACCCGCGGGCACGACGAGCGCGGACAATTTAGCGCTCCTGGCGTCGTGGGCGGCCACCCAAGAGAGGCAGGCGACAGAGCTCGAAGCACACAACGGATAGTCCAACCCTTTCAGCCGTACTAACGGCTACGCCGGCGGCGCCGGTGGGAACTCCGCGCGCTTCTCGATGGCGTCGCGGTAGGCGTACACCCGCCCGGTGACCGTGCCCAGCACCGCGATGGTGCATCCGCCACGCCCGTAGGCGGCGACGAACTCCCACGTGGCGGGATCCCCTTCGATGATCTCCATCGTGTCGTAACCTGTTGGTACGCCGAGCATTTGAAGTTTGACGTCATACTGGTCCGACCAGAAGTAGGGCACCTCAGTGTAGGGCTGCGCATGCTCGCGACCCGCCAGCAGCGTCCGCGCCGCCGCCGCGCCTTGGCGCCCGGCATGGTCCCAGTGCTCGACACGTAAGTGCCGCTCGTACAACGGGTGCCACCAGCGGGCCACGTCGCCGGCGGCGACGACATCGGTGGCGCCCTCGGCCGTGCCCGTGGCATCGCAGACCACTCCGTCGTCGATGCGCAACCCCGAGCCGTCGAGCCAGTCGGTGGCGGGCGTGACGCCCAAGCCGACGATCACCAGATCAGCGGGGACCTGGGAACCGTCGGTGAGTCGAATCGCCTCGACGTGCCCGTTACCGACGAATCCGTCGACGCCAACACCGACGCGCACGTCCACACCATGTTCCTGGTGCAGTTCGGCCCAACGAGGCGCCAACTCCTCACCCAGCGCCGCCAATAGGGGCGCTGCTGCCTTCTCGATCAGGACGACATCCAGCCCTATCGAGCGGCAGCTGGCAGCAACCTCGGCGCCGATGAACCCGCCTCCGACCACAACGACCCGGGGACGAGAGCCGAGTCGTTCCCGAATCGCCAGGCAATCTTCGACCGTGCGCAGCAGCATCACGCCGTCGGGAACCGGGTCACCGGGCCACGCGCGCGGGACCGCGCCACTGGCGATAACCAACCCGTCAAACCGCAGCGACAGGTCTTGATCCTCGTCGCGCAGCTGGACCGTACGCGAAGACATGTCCAACGCGAGCGCTGATGCCCCTCGCCGCACGTGAGCGTCGAAATCGAATTGGGGCGCAAGGTCGACCCCCGCGCGGTGCACCTTGCCGGTCAGCAGTTTCTTCGACAGGGGCGGACGGTGGTAAGGGGCGTGCCGTTCGTCGCCCACGAGGGTCAGCTCACCGTCGTAGCCTTCTTCTCGCAGGGTCTCGGCGGCTCTCGTCCCGGCGACCCCGCCACCGACAACAACCACGTGCTCGAGTCGATGATCGGTCGGCATCGGCTCAGTCCTTCACCGTGATCGCTTGGGTGGGGCAGGAGACCTCCGCGGCTTTCAGTTCTCTGCGCAACTGCGAGCCGGGCTCCTCCTGGAGCACATGAAGTCCGTCTTCTCGCACTTCGAACACCTCGTGGCACAGGCTCATACACACGCCGTTGCCGTCACACGTGTCAAGGTCCACCGAAACTTTCATCGAACCTCGGCCCTTTCTGCGCCCTCGATGGAATCGCTGCGTCCTCGGGTCTTGTCGGGTCCACCAGACGTGGCCTGTGTCCGCGCGCGCTCTCGCGCGGCTTTGGCGACCGGCGAATACTCCAAGTACTCGATGGCCATCTCTGTCGACGCTTCCGGTCCGGGGTGATGGTCGAACCGCAGATACCGGGCAGGCATGGTGACCATGAGCCACCACGGACCGGGCAGTCGGTATTGGCGCGCAGCCCGTAGCCAGTCCCGCCAGCGCCACTTGGTGTCGATGGTCGGGTCATGTGCCATCAGGTAACGAGCCCCTGCGATCCACCAACCGATGAACAGCGGTGCGGTCGTGAGCATAGAGATCGCCCGGATCAAGTAGCTCCCGCAGACGTGCTGGTAGACGTCGAACACCAGGGAGCGGTGCTCTACCTCCTCGGCCGCGTGCCAGCGCAACAGGTCAAGCATCATCGGGTCGGTGCCGGCGTAATCCAGGCCCCGGTTCTGCAGCACCCACTGCCCCAACATCGCCGTGAAGTGTTCCAACGCCGCGACATCGGCCAGACGCCGATACAGCCACCAGCGCTGCAACCCCGGCGGGAAGAACTTCGGCGGATCACCTAGCGTCGCGGACAACATTTCGCGGAGCCGCTCGGTATACGGCTTGGTGTCGATGCCCTGTTCGGCCAGGTGATCGAGCACCACCTGATGCGCCCAGGCGTGCCACGACTCCTGTTGAATAAAAGGCTTGATCGCGGCCTCCAACTCCGGGTCGTCGACCAGTGAGGACGCTTCCAGCACCGCCTTGATGAAGTGCCGTTCGCCCTCGGGAAGCAGCAGGTGCAAGACATTCATCATGTGAGTCGCGAACGGGTCGTCGGGCACCCAGTGCAACGGTGTGTTCGACCAGTCGAAGCGAACCATCCGGCGATATTTCGGGTGCCCGTCGTGGTGAAGTTGGACCTCTGGCATTGCAAACCTCCCGCGCGACGAGTGCGTCGGTTCAGCTAGCGTCGTCCATTGGCGAAACAGGCCAAGGCCGCTTTACGGACGGCACAGCGAACGATTGTTCACTGGGAGGCGTACCCGCCTCCCGGCTGTGCTATTCATCTCTGACGTTCCCGGTTTCCTGAAAGTTCTCTGTGAAGCGTCCGGGCTCGGTTGATGGGTGTAGCGTTTCGCTACAACGCGTAGCATCTTGCTACAGGAGGTTCAGTATGGCTAACGTCGCGGACCGGGTCACCAGGGTTGCCGCTGACTTGGTGGACAGCGCCGCTGCCGAGGGTGCTCGCCAGAGCCGGTCGGCCAAACAGCAACTCGACCATTGGGCTCGGGTGGGCCGGGCGGTGTCGAGCCATCAGACGGCCTCGCGTCGTCGGGTGGAGGCTGCCTTGGCCGGTGATCTGGACACCAACCGTCTGTCTGACGATGAGGGGCTTGTCTTCAACGCTGAGATTTCGGCCGCTCTCGAGGAGTCATTGGCCGCCGCCCACTACGGTGATCTGCTGCGGGCGCAGGGCATTACGACCGTGGCGCTCAACGACGACGGGCAGATCGTCGAGTACCAGCCCGACGGCACTACCTCCGTGGTCGATGTAGACGGATGAGGCATGACATCGTCGGCCGCCGGTGAAGCGGCTCGACCTCGTTGTGGGCCCGAACGGCGCCGGCAAGTCGACGTTCATCGCGTTCACACTGGCGCCGTTGTTGCCACGCAGCGTCTTCGTCAACGCCGACGAGATCGCAAAGCAGCGTTGGCCCGACGATCCGGCTGCACACGCCTATGACGCAGCGCGGATCGCTGCGAACACCCGCGCCAAGCTGATCGAGGCTGGTGTTTCGTTCATCGCCGAAACGGTCTTTTCCCATCCGTCGAAGCTGGAATTGATCGGCTCTGCCCACGATGCGGGTTATGTCATCGCCTTACACGTCATGCTGATACCCGAGGCCCTTGCCGTTGAACGCGTGAAGCGGCGCGTCCGTCACGGTGGTCACGATGTGCCGGAAAGCAAGATCCGGGAACGGCACCGCCGACTGTGGCGTTTGGTGGCCGACGCAGTCGAGAAGTGCGACACCGCAACGATTTACGACAATTCTCGTATCGAGGGTCCCCGAATTGTCGCGCAACTGACCGCGGGCACGGTCATCGGTGCACCGACGTGGCCGGCGTGGGCGTCGACGGAACTGTCCCGACGCTGGCCGGCCTAGACCTGCACCTTTCGGCGCTTCGCAGGTCCACCGCCACAATACCGCCCGGGCAAGCCTCGTCTTCTCAAGGTGGCAGAGAGGATCCTCATCCGCGGCTACGTTTGTCTTCTATGGACCGCTCTGGCAGCCACACGCATCGTCGTTGCGTCATTGCGTGCGGCGCGCTCGCCCTAATTTTTTCGGTTGCAAGCTTGCCTGGATGCACTAGGCAAAACGCAGCGCCCCACCCAGCACCCACTTCGACAAGCAAAGATGGGGTTTCCGCGACCAACGCGAACAATGCCTTCGTTGACGAGCAGCAATTGCGAGAGCTCTATTCTGAGCTGGTCAGTGCCATCGGCCGCTTTGACATTGCCGAACAAGTCAGACTGACGTGCAACAAGTATCAAGCCGACTTGCAACGTCGAGCCGACGCCGACCCCATGATGCAAATTGACTTCTTCGGTTCCCCCGACCAAGTGCGCCGCCTCGGGCTCGAAGCAGCCACCGACAAACTTCAAACCGTCTTGCTCCCGGCCTCCCGCGAAGCCGTCCAAGCCGTAGTGCAATCGATTCTCGATGGCAACGCGGCCGCATACAAGCTAGCGATTCACCGGGTTGAACAAGAAGGCAGCACAGCAATATTGGACCGAATCGACAACATCGCGGTCACCGGCGACACCGCCACCGTCCGCGGCGCTTACACCCTCAAGCTGTTCACCCGTCCACCCGAAGTTGTCGACGGCACGAATCAAGCTATCCGGGAACAGGGTCAATGGAGGGACTGCACCCCGTCGAGACGCCAGCAATGAACACCGGTGCGGGCGGTGGCGCGGCGTCCTCGACAGTCGAAGTTTGGTCCCGTCAGTCGTATAAGACGTTAAGTCCCTTGCGTCGCAGTTCATTCAACCCGTCGCGGAACGTCTGAAGGTACTCAGCCGAGTGCCCCACCCAGTCGGTGATCTCGCCGACGATCTTCACCGGTTGCCGGGTTCGATAAGAGTGAGTGGGATTTCCCGGGAACTTCTTGTCCGTCACGTTGGGATCATCCTCGACTGGGCCCTGGGGCTCCACGACGTACACGTGTCCACGGCCGTGTCCCAGAGCCATCTCGGCTGCCAGTACCGCACCGTCCAAGACTCTCGTCATGTAGACGTGATTGGAGATGTGCCCTTCCCGATAATTCGATGGATAACCGGGCGTTAGGAACTCCCCCACCCGGAGGGCGGCTTTGGTGCCGTGAAAGAAAGCTCCCGACTCGTGCGGCACGAAACGTTCCGGTGTAGCTGCCATATCCGCTGCCATTGCATCCCCCATGCCTATAGTTGCCGGGCGATTCTGCACCAGGTACGGGGTCTTGCGGCAAGCCCCCACCCACGCCTTAAAGTGAGAGTGGGAGCCAGCCTTTGGCGGCAGTTCTTGACAGTTCAGGCCCAGGTGCGGGGATGCGTCAGCTCTCCGGGAGCTCGGCGAATCGTTTCTTGACGTCGTTGTACCAGCCGAGCGACTTGATCGGGTGGCGCCAGCGGCCCTTCATGTCCTCGTGGGCGGGCACGTGTGCTCCATCGCCAGCCTTGGCAAGCTCCTTGAGGTGTCGGTCCTGTGCCTTGATGATCTCGTCGGCGCTCTCCCCGCGGTGGGCAAACCCGCAGGGACCACCGAGGTCTTGACAGGTCATGGTTTTCACGAAAAGTCTCCCTTGGTCACATCATTCGGTTCAGCTGCGTCAGCATGGTGACGCATCCGACGACGAAAGTGTGACCGCCATGACGAGCGACGATCACCTGCACGACGGCTTCGAGACCGAGCGGCCTCGCCTGCAACGCATCGCTGCGCGGGTATTGGGCGACGCCGACGCTGCCCAAGACGTCGTGCAGCAGGCGTGGTTGCGGCTGCATGCCACCGAGGAGCCGATCGGCAATCTGCCGGGCTGGCTCACGACGGTGACCTCGCGCCTGTGCCTCGACCACCTGCGGGCGCGTACGCCGGTGCCCACGGAGTCAATCGAAGTCGAGGCGACTGCACCCGACCCGGCCGACGATGTGGTGCTGGCCGACACCGTTGGCGTCGCGCTGCAGGTGGTACTCGACCGCCTAACGCCCGCGGAGCGGGTGGCCTTCGTGCTCCACGACAGCTTCGGGATCGACTTCGACTCGATCGCCTCGATGCTCGACACGACGTCGGTCGCGGTGCGCAAGATGGCGTCTCGAGCTCGGGCCAAGGTGCGTCCGGCCGCTACCGAAGACGCCCTTGCCGACTGGGAGGTTGTGGACGCCTTCATGGCCGCGGCCCGCGAGGGCGACTTCACCCGGCTGCTGGAGCTCCTGGCTCCTGATGTGGTGGTCCTTGCCGACGCGGCCGCGAGCGCGCTCGGCACGCCGGTACGCCTCGAGGGCCCCGACGAGGTGGCCGGCTTCTTCAACGGTGCAGCCAAAGCTGCCTTCCCAGTTTTCGTCCAGGATCGCCCGGGCTACGCCTGGATACACCGCGGCGGGGCCAAGGTCGCCTTCGACTTCACCGTCGAAAACGGGCGCATTCACCGCCTGCAATTTCGCGCGGCCGGCGACGTGCTGGCCGGATTGCGGCGGCGCGAGGGCGCCAACGCCCGGAACTGACCGTGAACACGGCTTTGCGCCCTCGCATCTTCAATACTTGGGTGGTGCTCGGACACCTCGGAATCAACGTCCCGGATCTCGCTGCGGCGAAACGCTACTACGACGAACTGATGCCCTTGGTCGGCTTCGAACCTTTCTTCGCAGCCGACGACGAGTTCGCCTACAAACCGGCGGATGACAAGCCGGGAACCTACGTGTTTTTCTATCCCGCAACGGACGCAGCTGCGTACTCGCCACACCAGACCGGCCTGCAACACCTCGCTTTCATGGTTCGCCGTCGATTCCTGGTCGACCGCGTTCACGACCACGTGGTACGCAGCGGCGGCAGCGTTATTCATAGCCCCCGACACTTTCCGCAATACCCGGGCCATTACTACGCCACCTTCTGGTTCGACCCGGTGGGAATCAAACTCGAGGCTGTCTGCCATCACGACCGCGACTAGCCGTAAACCCGTCAAAGTGAGAACGGATTACGGTGGAATACATGGCTAACCCGGACGGATTTCACCCCGACTTCCCCAACGATGCCGTGCAGAGCGCGCCGCGCAATCGGGTGCGTCACGTGAAGTCATCCCAACTCGATGCCAACACCGCTCAGTCCGATGGCATGCAGCGGTTCGCCGCTTTGAGCGGAGCCACCGTGGGCAGCGAGAAGCTATGGATGGGTGAGACATTGGCGGCGCCGGGCAGCGTTTCGGCCAACCACCACCACGGTGACTCGGAGACCATGATCTACATCCGCAGCGGTCATCCCGAATTCGTGTTCTTCGACGGAGTAAGCGAGGTTCGCGTCCGGACCGAGCCTGGCGACTATGTGTTCGTTCCGCCGCACCTGCCGCACCGGGAGGAGAACCCCGACCCGAATACACCGGCAGAACTGGTGATTGCGCGGAGCAGCCAAGAAGCGATCGTCGTCAATCTGCCGGCGTTGTACGCGCTCTAGGCTCGTCTTTCAGGCGGTGTATCCGCCGTCTACATTCCAATTCGCGCCCGTCACGAATCCCGCCTCAGGGCCGGCCAAGAAGCTGACGACGGCTGCGGTGTCCTTGGTGCTCCCGTAGTGGTTCAACGCCATGACTTGCCGCATGGCGTCAGCGAATTCGCCCGTAGCGGGATTCATGTCGGTGTCAATCGGGCCCGGCTGCACATTGTTCACGGTGATCCCACGGGGACCGAGTTCGCGGGCCAGCCCACGCGTCAGGGCTGCGACCGCGCCCTTGGTCATCGCGTACACGGCCAACCCGGCCACCGGGACGCGGTCGGCGTTGATGCTGCCGATGTTGATGATTCGCGACCCCTCGCCGAGGTGACCGATGGCGCTGCGGATCGCCGAGTACACGCCACCGATGTTGATGGCCACCAAGCGGTCGAACTGCTCCTGTGGGTAGTCGTCGATCGGCGCGATGTAGGCGGTGCCGGCATTGTTCACCAGGATGTCCAACCCGCCGAGGTCGGCGACGGCCTGCTCGACCGCTGCCGCTACCTGTGCCGGATCGGCGGCGTCGGCCTGGATGGCCTCGGCCTTGCCGCCGTTGTTGGTCACCTCCGCGACCAGTCGGTCGGCCTCGGCGGCCGATGATGTATAGGTGAACGCCACCGCGGCGCCGTCGGCCGCGAGCCGGCGCACGATTCCAGCGCCGATTCCGCGGGAACCTCCGGTTACCAGTGCTCGGCGTCCGGCTAAGGGCTTGGTGGTCATGTCGCCTACCTCTCAATCGCTTTTCGAACCGAATGGTTACAAAGTATTATCAGGTCAAGCGGGTGTCGAGCAGAGGATTCCACTTGTGGCCCGGATCACGGAAGGCGGAGCATGACGGTAGGGCGACCCCGGGAGTTCGACCCCGACACGGTCGAGGACATCGCAATGAAGCTGTTCTGGGATCGCGGCTTCGACGGCGTATCCATCAGTGATCTGACCAACGCGACTGGAGTGAACCGCCGCGGCATCTACGCCGAATTCGGCTCGAAGGAGGGCCTCTTCGACCGGGTAAAGCAGCGGTACGTCAAGGGCCCGGGCGGCTACATGGCGACGGCGCTTAATCGCGGCACCGCGCGTGAGGTCGCCGAAGCCATGGTGCACGGCGCGGCTGACGCGACGTCCGGTGACCCGCATGGTTGCCTGTTGGTGGGAAACGCGGTGGGACTGGCGGAGTTTCGCGATGCCGCCGTGTGCGAGCTGGCGCACCGGTTCGATCAAGCGGTGGCCGCAGGAGAACTGTCCGAGGTGGATACCCGGTTGCTGGCCCGCTGGATCAGCGCCGTCTGCCAAGGGATCGCGATCCAGGCCCGCAGCGGTGCCAGCCGTGCGGAATTGCATGCGATCGCCGATCTGGCCCTGACCGGGTGGCCGACGTCCTGAGGTGGATGCCGGCTCTTACGGGCGCGGCGAACAGGACTCCCAACTCAAGTGCAGATGGCAGCACGGGCAGGTAGCGTGACGGCGTGAAATTGCTTCAGCTCCACCCTGTCCGGCTCGCAGCTTGGTTGTCGTCGACCGCGCCGCCGCGCTGCTCGCGCCAGCCGTCGACCGCCCGGCGGCCGGCATGACGGCGCCCGACGCGTCCCGCCGGCTCAACGGGCTTTCGGACGTACGCGCGTTCTTCCACACCAACAAAGTGCCGCTGTACTTCATCTCGCCTACCCCGTTCAACCTGTTAGGCATCGACCGCTGGATCCGAAACTTCTTCTATCTCACGTACTTTGACTCATTCGAGGGCGTACATTCGCGCGTGTTCGTGCCCCGGCGACGCGACCGCCTCGACTTCGGGTCGATGGGTGACGTGTGCAATCACCTGCTGTCCGACCCCGAGACCCTCGAATTCATCGCGGGCCGAGGTCCCGGTGGGAAGGCCTGCTTCGTGATGCTGGACGAGGAGACCCAGGCGCTGGCGCGGCAGGCCGGTCTAGAGGTCATGCACCCCCCGGTAGAGCTCCGTAACCGCCTGGGCTCCAAGATCGTCATGACCCGTCTGGCCAACGACGCGGGCATTCCCAGCGTGCCGCACACGATCGGGCGGGCCAGCTCCTACGACGAATTGCTGACGCTCGCGCACAATGCCGAGTTGGGCGATGACCTCGTCATCTCGATCGCGTATGGCGCCGCCGGCAGCGGCACCTTCTTCGTGCGCGGTCAAGCCGACTGGGATCAGCACGCCGCCGCCCTGAGCGGGCAAGAACTCAAAGTCATGAAGCGGATTCGCAACGTCGAGGTGTGTATCGAAGGTGCCGTGACCCGCCACGGCACGGTCATCGGCCCCGCAATGACCAGCCTCGTCGGCTACTCGGAGCTGACGCCGTTACGGGGTAGCTGGTGCGGCAACGACATCTGGCGCGAGGTGCTACCGCCGGAGCAGACGCACGCCGCACGAGAAATGGTTGGGAAGCTGGGTGACATCCTCAGCCGCGAGGGCTACCGCGGCTACTTCGAGGTCGACCTGCTGCACGACCTCGACTCCGACCAGCTCTACCTCGGCGAGGTGAACCCTCGCCTCAGCGGCGCCAGCCCGATGACGAACCTGACCACCGAGGCCTACGCCGACATGCCGCTGTTCCTGTTCCACCTGCTCGAGTACATGGACGTCGAATACGAACTGGACATCGGGGCCATCAACGAGCGCTGGGAGCGGGGCTACGGCGAAGACGAGGTGTGGGGCCAAGTGATCATCAACGAGACCTCGCCGGAAGTCGAACTGTTCACCTCGACGCCACGCACCGGCGTCTGGCGCATCGACGACGACGGTCGAGTCTCCTTCGCGCGCTCCGCCAACGACTGGGCCACCCTGCTGGACGGATCCGAGGCCTTCTATATGCGCGTCGCGGCGCCCGGTGACTTGCGCTGCCCGGGCGCCCAGCTGGGCGTACTGGTTACCCGCGGACACCTGCAGACCGGCGACTACCAGCTCACCGAACGCTGCAAGCGCTGGGTGACGGGCATGAAGGCGAAATTCGCCTCTACTCCCCTGGCCCCAGCCACGCCGATCGTCTCGCGGCTCGTCGCACGAGCGTGAGCAGCCCTGCGTGACTAGCGCCCCGGCCGGCATCTCGCTGGCCAACTGGCTGTCGCCGCCCTATGCGCAGTGGTCATTCCAGCACGTCGCAGACATGGTGCCGACCGCGATGATCTCGCGGCGGACCGGCCCGGTCGCGTCCTTGCCGGCCGCGACGGCTCCGGTGGCCGAAATCCCGGTGACCAGCACCAACGGGACGACCACCACCGTCGGTGCGGTGATGGCAACGACCGCCACCGACGGGTGGGCCGTCGCCCACCGCGGGTCGCTGGTAGCCGAGGAGTACTGCGCAGGCATGGTGGCCCAGACCCGGCACTTGCTGTTTTCGGTGAGCAAGTCGTTGGTCGCAGCCGTCGTCGGCGCGCTGCACGGGGCCGGAGTGATCGATCTCGAGGCGCCGGTAACGGCATTCGTTCCCGCCCTGGCGACTTGCGGCTACAACGGTGCGACGGTGCGTCACTTGTTGGACATGCGGTCTGGCATCGCATTCTCGGAGAACTACGCCGACCCGGCCGCCGAGATCCACCTCCTCGACCAGGCGGTCGGGTGGGCACCCAAGAGCCGTCCGGACGCGCCAGCCACCGTGCGCGAGTTCCTGCTGACGTTGCGGCGAAAGTCCGCCCACGGCGGCCCCTTCCAATATCGCTCGTGTGAAACCGACGTACTCGGCTGGATCTGCGAAGTCGCCGCCGCCCAGCGGATGCCGGACTTGATGTCGGATCTGCTGTGGAGCCGCATCGGCGCGCAGGCCGATGCCACCATCGGCGTCGACCCGGAAGGCACCGGATTCTTCGACGGCGGCATCAACGCGTGTCTTACCGACATGATCCGGTTCGGGTCACTGTTCTTGCGTGACGGCGTCTCGTTGACCGGGCAACAAGTAGTACCGCCCGCGTGGATCGCCGACACTCTCGACGGCGGCCCGGACTCGCGCCGTGCCTTCGCGGCCAGCCCCGACGACAACGAAATGCCCGGCGGGATGTACCGCAATCAGATGTGGTTCCCGTACCCGGGCAACAACGTCGTGCTGTGCCAGGGCATGTGCGGACAGATGATCTACATCAACCGCGCCGCGCAGCTTGTCGCCGCCAAGGTCTCCGCCCAACCTGACTCGCACGAGCCGCACTTGCTGGACACGCTGCGCGCATTCGACGCGGTGGCACAGGAATTGAGCGGAGTCACCAGTTAACGCGGGAGGCTCGAGGCTCGTCGGCTTGGCTCGGTTCCTGCTCTGCGTAGCGGCGGCAACCATCGTCGTCCACGTGCCTCATGTGCTCGCCCGCGCCGACAACGGTGAGGCATCGTTCTCCTGCACCTGGGCGTCGTTGACGGCGGACTTCGCCGGTCGCGACGCCCAACCGCAAACCCTCGATCCCCCGACCGAGTGGTACCGCACAGATGCGCAAGGCCACTACGCCAACCACGGGTGGGGACCACGTGCGGTCGCCCTGCCGCCCCCGGTCATCCCGCAAGACGCGGGCTGCGATTCGGCCACCTGGAAGCGGGAACGGATCCTGGCCGTGGCCATGCGCTATGTCTACTCGCCCGATAACCCGCTGGGATTGCAGTACCGCCACCATCACATCCCCGCGTGGGAGCCGCCGACGTCGACTTATGCCGGCGCTTCTTCGGAGAATCCCGACCCTGACGCCCCGCCCGGGCTATCCGCGTGGGATGCCGGGCCTGGCCTGGATTGCTCGAACTTCACCGCGTGGGTCTACAACTACGGTCTGGGCATCAAGTTCGGCGGCAACGTCCACCAACAGTGGGACGGCAGCGCCGGCCCCATGGGCCTACGCATTTCGCGGGAAGGTCCCTTCCAGCCCGGAGACCTGATCTTTCTGCATCCCGACGCAACTGCGCAGCAGGCGTCACACGTGGTGATCTATATCGACGACGGCCACATCATCGACAGCCGAGTCAACGCCCAGAACCGCCTCGGAGTGCAAGTTCGCAACCGCCAGGGCTGGTATCGGGACGCCGTGTTGGGCGGGTGGCGGCCGATCGGCTGAAGCGTGACCGAGTGTGCGTCGCATGACGCAACACGCCGAATACCGTCAGATGTCGTCGATTACCCGCGCCCGCGCGGCACTGTACTCATCCGGCGAAATCGCACCCGCGGCGCGCAACGTTTCCAATTCTTGGAGGCGGTCGGCGATCGACTGCGGCGGAAGGGCTGATGAACCCGCCGCGGGCCTGCCGCCCCGCTCGGCGATGCATTGCCGCACCGCGTCTTTGCCGCGTTCCAACGCTTGTCGTCCCCGACTGGTCGCCGACCAGGTGTCTGCAGACTCGCTCCGAACCCTGAGCTGAACCAGTTCGGCATGCTCGAGCACCTGCATCGCCTCGCGTATCGGTGCGCCCAACTTCTTGTAAACCATCGCTCGCTGGCCTCGGGAGTCGAACTGGTAGCCGCGAAGCTTCCAGGTGACGAGGTCGAGTTGGGTGAGTGGCTTGCCGCGTTTCGCTCCGTTGGGGCCGAATGCCTCCATCAGCTCTGCGGCAAGGTCAGCAGCCGGCGGCAACGCCATCAGCCGCTCGGCTTGTGCTTCCAATGCTGCGGTTGCTTCGGTCCACGCGGCCTTGATGTTCTTTTTGAACAGCGGCACTCTCGTTCTCTCCTTGAAAGCCGAAACAGTTTGGTCATCGCTCGTCCGGTCCAGTACACCTCACCCGCGATGTTTACCGATCCCAAAGTCGATGGCGTACGGCGTGCAGTTCGCACTGCAGCTGGCGAAACTCACATGAACCGCCCAACTTCTGCGTAACTTAGGGTCAGCTAAGCTCGACCGCGTGCCGCAGGAAAACCAGCCAACAGCCAGCGCGCCCAACGCCGCTGGGATCGACGCACCGAAGAGCTTGCGTGAATACGCGATCACCACGGTGATCAACACCGTCCCGCCGGTCATCGCGTACTACGGGTTGCGCGTGTTCGACGTAACGCCCTACCTCGCCCTCGTCGGCGCGATCGTCGTCGCCACTCTGCAGGGCCTGTACACCGTGGTCCGCAAGCGCAAGTTCGAACCGGTCAATGTCGCCGTGCTGGTCTGCGCGGCCTGCTCGCTGATCGTGGCCTTCACCACCAAGAACCCGCGCATCGTCCAGGTCACCGAACTCATCCCGGCGACGTTCCTGGTGTGGTACGTGGTCGCCAGCGGCGTGGTGCGCAAGCCGACGTCCAAGCTGATCGCCGGCGTCATCGTGCCCAGCCTGACCGAAGCCGCGTTGCCACAACGAGGGTGGACGCAGCAGGACATCGGCAACTGGCACAGTCTGCACAGCCGGCTTTGCGTTCAGTTGGGGCTGGTCTGCGGCATGTTCCCGATCGCCGCAGTCGCCTGCATCTTCACCCTGCCGGTCGACGTTTCGCAGATCCTCATCGTGTCGGTCGGCCCGACGCTGTTGGTCGTCTGCATCGCCACCGCAACCGCGCTGTTCCGCAAGTTCGTCCGCGAGACCGATCAGGCGGCCGCCGCCCGCGCGAGTCAGCCGGCCGACGCGCCCGCGGAGTGATGCTGCGGTGGCCGAGCTGAACGGACTCAACCGCGATCTGCTCCAAGAGTTGCTGTGGACCTACGGGCCCTGCGGTCAGGAGCAAGCCGTCCGTGACGTGTGCCAACGCGAGTTGGCGCCCGTGGTCGACGACTCCTGGGTCGACCAGGCCGGCAATCTCGTCGGCCTCATTCGTGGCGCTGACGACCAGGCGCCGGCGATTCGCATCATGGCGCACATGGACGAGCTCTCGATGCTCGTCAAACGGGTGGAACCGGACGGCACGCTGCACCTCACGCAACTGGGCACCATGTATCCCGGGAACTTCGGGCTCGGGCCGGTGGCCATACTCGGTGCTCGGGAAACGTTGACCGGCGTGTTGGCGCTGGGTTCGGAGCACACCACGAAGGAAAGTCAGCGAATCTGGGAAACCAAACCTGACCAGGGCGACAAGGCCCTGGATTGGTTGCACGTCTACGTGTTCACCGGCCGCCCCCCCGATGAGCTGGCCGCCGCGGGAGTGCGGCCAGGTACCCGGGTCTGCGTGGACCGCAGCAAGCGAACCTTGGTGGAGTTCGGCGACTACATCGGGTGCTACTTCATGGATGACCGGGCCCCGGTGACAGCCCTGCTGCAGGCGGCCCGCTTACTGCGCGAGCGCGAGGAGCGCCCCGCCAACGACGTCTACCTGGTTTTCACCACCAACGAGGAAGTCGGCGGTGTGGGCGGCTCGTATGCCAGCCGGACCCTTCCCGGCGACATCACCCTCGCGCTCGAGGTGGGACCCACCGAAGCCGAGTATGCGACCACGTGCGCGGGTGGGCCGATCGTTGCCTACGGCGATGCGGAGTGCGTGTACGACAAGGACCTCGCCGACCGGTTGATGGACATCGCCGACGAACTGGACCTTTCACCGCAGCCGGCGGTCTTGGGCGCCTTCGAGTCCGACGCCTCGCACGCGAAAGCCAGCGGGCTCTCGCCGCGCGCGGCGCTGCTCTGCGTTCCGACGTTGAGCACGCACGGCTATGAAGTGATCACGCGTCAGGCCATCCCGGCGATGGCCGATATCCTCGTCGAATTCATGCTGCGGCCGGAACCGGCGAGATGAGTCAGTCCGGCGAAGTGTCGTAGTCCAGGCAGATCATGGTGCCTTCGGGGTGCCGCTCGACAGTGCACCGATCGGCCAGGGCCTGCATCAGCGCCAGACCGCGTCCGCGAAGGTCGTCGCCGTCTGAGACCGGTGGCCGCCACGCGCCATGGTCGGCAACACAAACCCGCACGGTGTGCCGGTCGGCGTCGTAGGTCGCTTGCAGGGTGATCGCCCCCGGCACGGGCTGCTTGTCGTAGGCGTGTTCGGCGCAGTTGGCCAAGGCTTCGTTGACGCTGCACAGGATGTCGGCATATCGCGTTGCCGAAATCGGCGGTGTAACCACCCGCTGAAGCCAGTAGCCGAGGTCGTGGCGCAGCCCAGCGGCCGTCAGCGGATCGGCCAGACCGACCCGACGCAACGAAGTGGTGGGAGTATGACTGTGGCTTACCGCGGTCATGCACAGTGAAATACCCACGCAGCCACCAGATTATGGCTGTCGACCGCGTATCGCTTCGGTGACGGTCGGATAGAGGTCGATCATTTTGTCGACTCCGACGATGCGCATCGGTCGGCTGGTGGCCGGTCCCTCGGCTGCCACTCGCAGCGCCGTGGCGGTCCGTTCAGTCAGACGGTGCGTTTCGACGAGCAGGCTGATGCCCGCCGAGGACATGAAGTCCACGCCGGTGAGGTCCACGACCAGCACCGCTGGTCCGCTCATCAACACAATGTCGAATTGCGTTGCTAGCGAGGGCGCGGTCACTTGATCCAAGGCGCCGCAGACCTCCAATACCACCGCCTCGCCGTGCGTGTGGCGGGTCACCGAGAACGCGCTGCTTTCGGTCACCACCCACCCCGCATGCGCAGTCGGTAGCTGGTGCAGGCCTCATCCACCACATTCCGAACCGTAGTGGCTGGATTTTCTTGGCCTTTTGTTAGGGCTGGCTACCTCGATCAGGCATCGGTGTTGCGATCATGCCAGGCCGTTCAGGCCGGATTCACCGAATAGCAACCCACCGGCGCCGCCGGCGCCGGGAGCTGCCGGGGCTTTGGTGTTGCCGCCGTTGCCGCCGAACCCGACCACTTCCGCGTCACCGCCGTTGCCGCCGCTTCCCCAGACCCCGCTGGAACCGGCGACACCACCGGCGCCGCCACCGCCGCCATTGCCGAGCACCCCGGACTTGCCGCCGGCCCCGCCGGCGCCGCCGTGGTCGAGTGAACCTCCGCCGGCTCCCCCAGCGCCGCCATTTCCGGACAGGAATCCAGCGGTGCCGCCGAAGCCACCGGCGCCGCCCTGCGTGGGACCTGTTCCGCCCTCCCCGCCGACGCCACCGTCGCCACCGAGGATGCCGCCGTTGCCGCCGTTACCTCCGGCGCCGCCGGTGCCTGATGCTCCGAAGCCGCCGACGCCACCCACGCCGCCGGCACCGCCCGACGCGAACACACCGCCGTCGCCGCCGTTACCTCCGGCGCCACCCGTTCCGGTCGGCGAGAGGCCGGCCCCACCGGTGCCGCCGACTCCCCCGGCGCCGAACCATCCACCCGCGCCGCCGGTGCCGCCGTTCCCCCCGTCGCCGAAGCCGTAGCCGCCGACTCCGCCGGCGCCGCCATTGGCGAATAAGCCCCCATTCCCGCCGTGTCCGCCGACACCACCGGTCAGGTTGCCAAGACCACCGGCTCCGCCGGCGCCCCCGGAAGCGAACAGTCCGCCAGCCCCACCGGAACCGCCAGCGCCGCCGGTCATCCCGCTCAGGCCGCCGGTACCTCCTGCTCCCCCAGCGCCACCGAACAGCCCGCCGGTTCCCCCGTTGCCGCCCACGGCACCACCGGCTCCACCGACGCCCCCGGTGCCGCCAACGCCACCGAACAACCCACCGGCTCCGCCGTTTCCGCCGTTCTGCAGGTCGGCGCCGGACCCGCCGTTGCCGCCGTTGCCGAGGAGCCAGCCGGCATTGCCGCCGTTTGCCCCGGTTCCAGGCGCGCCGTTCGCGCCGTTGCCGATGAGTGGGCGCCCGGTCAGCAGCTGGCTGGGGGTGTTGATCACCCCGAGGATGTCTTGCTCGACGGCCTGCAGCGGGTTGGCGGCGGCGGCTTCGGCGACGGCGTACTGGCCGGCGCTGCCGTGCAGCAGTTGGACGAACTGCTGATGAAACGACGTCACCTCGGCGCTGAGCGCCTGATAGGCCTGCCCGTGCGCGCTGAAAAGCGCCGCGATGGCCGCCGACACCTCGTCAGCGCCTGCGGCGAGGACGTTGGACGTAGTGGCGATCGCCGCTGTGTTGGCGCCGCTGATCACCGAGCCGATGTCTGCCAGATCTGTCGCCGCCGCCGACAGGTACTCCGGTGCCGCGGTCACGAATGACATCTCAATCCCCCAGCCGCAGTGATTAGTGCTTGCTTTGCTGCTGCAGTCTGCGCCGCCGCGGCGACAGTGGTGATCGGGAGTTTTCCCTATATTGAGGGGCCATCCGCTGGCTCGGACCGCCGGAGATGAGCGGCCGCCTGGGTGCGGTTGCCCACGCCAAGCTTGGCCAGGATCGCTGCGACGTGGTGGCCGACGGTTTTGGGGCTCAGAGTGAGTCGGGTAGCGATTTCGGCGTCGCTGTGCCCGGCGGCAAGTAGGGTCAACACCTCGCGTTCGCGGCGAGTCAACCCATCCGGATCGGCCAGGGTGTCTGCGCGTCGGCTGCGCCGGATGGGGCCACGCAACTCGCCAAGGCGTTGCTTGGCGCGGCGCGCGGCGGCTCGAGCGCCGAGGCGGCGAAAGGTCGCCAGCGCTGTTTCCACCGCTTCGACGTCACCGCCGAGTTGCGCGATGGCCGCGTCGTACGGGCAACCGCGCCGCGTCCACGCCTGCGCAGCGGCCCGCCAATCGCCGCTGATCTCCAGCTGGAACGGGGTGATGGGTTCGCGCAAAGCGATGGGCGTCGCCGGCGCGCCGGGCAGGTGCGCCCATCGGCGCAACTGCCAGATCAGCCAGGGATTGCCGTCGGTGCCCATGGCGGCCAACGCGCGCTGGGCTACCGCGCAGGCTGTGTCGTCGTCCCCGGCGAGCCAGGCGGCTTCGGCCCGCGCGGCCCAGACGGGGAAGAACCGCTGCTGGTCTACCTCGGAGGTGGCCTCGATCTCGTCGAGCAGCGAGGAAACCGGTTGACGGCCGGTGCGCGCGTGAATCAGGGCCAGGCTCACGCGCGGCGCAATCCAATTCACCAGCGTCAGCCCGGGACGGCTCAGCAGATCCTCGGACCGGGCAGTGGCTTGATCCCAGTGCCCCCGGTGGAGACCAACTAGGGCCTCGGCGCCGCCGGCGATGCCTTCGAAGAGGTAGATGCCGCGGTCGCGGCAGTATCCGACGGTGCCGGCGGTGAAACGATCCGCGCGATCGGGGTCATGGTGCATCGCCGCGATGTAGCCGGACACTGCTCCCAGGAATGCGGCGGTCTCGCCGCGGGCGTCGGCGACCATCGCTTGGTGCCACACCTCTTCCAGCTGATCCCAGCCCGTGTCCGTGCGCACCACGTTCGCCAGCGCGACGTAGCCACGCGCGCGCACGACGACTGCCTCCTCGCCCAGCTGAGTGCCGACGGCTACGGCGCGGGCGGCGTAGTGGGCACAGTCCGGGTCGAAGTTCCACAAGCCTTGTTCGGCCATGTTCACCAGCGACCACGCGAGCTGCGGGCAGGCGCCGGCGTCCTCCAGGAGCCGCAGCGAGGATCGCGCGGCCTCAGCGGATTGCTCTACCTTGCCCAGGCCCCACAGTCCGTGGGAGAGCCAGCGCAGGTTGTCGCCCTCCTCCAGATAGTCGCCGAGCCTGTGGCGCAACGTGATCGCCTCACGCCATGACGACGCCGCGGCCTCGCCCCGGCCGGAGAGGTAACAGGCGACGGCGTGTTGCTCCAGCCATTGCACGGTCTGTTCGGCGGGAGTGTTGTCGGCGTGGCGCAGCGCCAACGCGTACAAGTCAGCGGCTTGCTGATGCGCCCCCAGCGCCGCCGCTCGTTCGGCACCGGCGACCCCATGGCGGATGACAGCGTCGGCGTCGCCGACATGGTCGGCGTGAAAGGCCAACGCGGCCAACGTGTTCGGGTCGACGGGCGGTTCGGCCAGTGCGGCCAGTGCCCGAGCATGCAGGATCTTGCACTCATGGTCGGGGATCTGATCAAGCGTCGCACGTCGGGCCAACTCATGACGAAACCCGATCGCATCCCACTCGGCGAGCAGCACGCCGGCGTCGAGGCATTCGGCCAGCCCAGTGTCGGCGGCGGGGCACACCTTGTGCAGCAGCGTCGGGTGCACGCGTGGGCCGCACACCGCCACCGCGTGCGCGGTTTCCCGCGCGGCCGTCGACAACCGGCCTAGGCGGCCCCACACCGCCTCAGCGACGTTGCGTGGCAATGCGTTTCGTTGTAAGGCCGCAGAACCGGCCGCCAGCACCTCGGTGGCATAGAACGGATTGCCGCCGGTGAGTTGATGCAATTGGTCGGCGTTGACCCCGGTGCCGGTCGCCAGCACGGCCACAGCATCGCGGCTGAGCGGCTCCAGCCGGACGCGGCTCACCGCCGCGCAGGTCGCGATGTCACCCAGCGCCACGGACAGTGGATGATTGCGGTCAACTTGATCGTCGCGATAGGTCACCACCAGAAGCATCGGCAGCGAGTCGATGCGCCGCGCCAGGAACCGCATCAGGTCAAGGGTGGCTCCGTCGGCCCAGTGGGCGTCTTCGATGACCCAGACCCAGTGGCGCCCGTCGCGCAACACGGCGAGCAACCGCCGGTAAAGCGCCCCGGTGTCGCCGGATTCGATCGCCGCATCCAACGCCCGGGCCGCCGTGGGACCAATGCCGGCCAGTGCGTCGAGCAGCGGACCCAACGGACGTGGCGCAGCCAGCGGGTCACACCAGCCTCGCAACACGCGTATGCCGCCGGACAGGCCGGCGGTGAACCGGGCAACTACCGCGGTCTTGCCTACGCCGGCCTCACCGCGCAACAGCACCGCCTGGCCTGCGCCTTGCTGTGTTGCACGGGCGAGAGCCGCCAGCTTGGCCAGCACGGCCTCGCGCTCCAGCAAGCGCTCCACCAGACGAATTCCAATCGACTGCCCCCCGCTAAGCGGGCACCTTACGGGACCGGCGTACTGCGGGAAAGATGCACTGCGGTGGGAGTTGCCTTTGAGTACGGTGTGAACTTGGTGAACGTGATCTCCGACGGCGCGTATAGCTGGCGCTGTGCGGTGTATCTCGATACCGCCCTTGCGTTGGTGATTGCTGCCCCAGGCGGGTAGACAAAAACATCATGAGGCGTCAGTTGGGAGGCCGGGTGGTGGCGACCGCGGTTAACCGCACCGAAGTCGGGCATTCTCACCAGCATGAACGCAGGTTGCAATGTCGGCCGGTAACTGGGTGCGCGGCATGAGCGTTCTGGACCCTTCCCCGGACCATCCGGAAGCGATCACCCTCGGCCTACACGACGCCTCGCCTCCGCACCTGATGGAGGCGATGGTCAAGAACGTCGAGCTGGAGCTGGGGTGGGGCCGGCTCATCTTCGGCCAGACTTTCTCCGATGCCACCACACTGGCCGAGGCATTGCGCAAGGAAGCGCCCGGGCGACGCGACATCTGTATCTACGCCCGCGAGTCCCACGTGGTCATCGCCGGCGCGCCGACCGAGCTGTTCATCGACCCGAGCCACACCTACCGGCTGCGCTTCGCCGATGACTCCCACGACGAGGCGCCGACCCCGTCTCCGCCGGGCGTGACAGTCCGAACGCTCAACGACCCGGTTGATGCCGACGCGATGAATCGCGTGTACGTGCGCTGTGGAATGGTTCCCGGGCCGGTCGATACGATCTGGAACAACCATCTCAACGTCGACGCGGTGACCTATCTGATCGCGGTGCGCGACGATGACGGGGCCATCGTGGGCACCGTGACCGGCGTCGACCACCAAGTGCTGTTCGCCGATCCCGAGCACGGGTCCAGCCTGTGGAGTCTGGCGGTTGATCCAGCGGCCCGGCTGCCAGGAATCGGTGAAGCGCTGACCCGAGCGGTCGCCGACCACTTCCGCCGGGCGGGGCGCGCCTATCTGGACCTCTCGGTAGCACACGACAATGCCGCGGCGATCGGCCTGTACGAGAAGCTCGGATTCCGCCGCGTCCCGGTGCTTGCGATCAAGCGCAAGAACGCCATCAACGAACCGCTGTTCACCACACCGCCGGAGACGGTCAACGACCTCAACCCGTACGCGCGGATCATCGCCGACGAGGCGCTGCGCCGCGGCATCTGGGTCGAGGTGCTCGACGCCGAGACCGGTGAAATGCGACTCAGCCACGGCGGGCGCAGCGTCATCACGCGTGAGTCGCTGTCGGAGTACACCTCCGCGGTCGCGATGTGCCGATGTGACGACAAGCGGCTCACCCGGCGGCTGGTCAAGCAGGCCGGGATCCAGGTTCCGCGCGCGCGGCTGGCTAACTCCGAGGACGAGGACTACGCGTTCTTGACCGACGTCGAAGAGGTAGTGGTCAAACCGACCCGCGGCGAGCAGGGCAAGGGCATCACGGTCGGAGTGACCGCGGAAAACGGTCCCGACGACCTGATCGCCGCGGTGGCCCGGGCCCGAGAACAACACCCAGATGTCCTGATCGAGCAGCGCATCCAAGGCGACGACCTGCGGTTGGTGGTGATCGACGGTCGGGTGGTCGCCGCCGCGCTGCGGATGCCTCCGGAGATCATCGGCACGGGCGAGCACACGGTGCGCGACTTGATCGAGGCCGAAAGCCGACGGCGTTCGGCGGCCACCGGTGGCGAGTCCAAGATCCCGTTCGACATCATCACCGAGACGGCGGTGGCTAAAGCCGGGTGGACCCTGGACGACGTACTCCCCCAGGGAACCCGGCTGCAGGTGCGCCCGACGGCCAATCTGCATCAAGGCGGCACCATCCACGACGTCACCAGCCGGGTGAACCCCGAACTGTGTCGCGTTGCGGTGAAAGCGGCCGAGGCGATCGGCATTCCGGTGACAGGTATCGACCTGCTCGTGCCCGATGTCACCGGAACCGAATACGCATTCATCGAAGCCAACGAACGGCCCGGCCTGGCCAATCACGAACCACAACCCACCGCCGCGGCTTTCATCGACTTCCTGTTCCCCGGCCAGCCCGGACAGCCGCTGGCCTGGACACCGGAAGAGGCGCGCGCCGACCGCAGCTGAACGGTTGCCGCTCACGCCCAATGCGGGGACCCGTCCGGATCCCCGCATTGCGGAGGGTTGTCAGGCCGAGGTGACGAACTGCGGGCAGTATGCCGAAGCCGCGTCAACGGCGAACGTCTTGGCGCCCTTGCTGCTCAGACCCGTGGTCTCGGCCACCGAGTTGATGACCTGCTGGCTCGACTGTCCCTGCTTGAGAGCGGTGCACACCGCGTGCCCGTCGCTGATGGCGCGTGCTGAGGTCGGTGGGGTGATGCCGTCGGCCTTCAGTTGAGCGAGGAACGCGTCGTCGGTGGAACTTGCGCCCGCGGTGCTCGCGAAGCCGAGGGCGGCCAGTCCCATAGCGCCGGCGATGACGGTGGTGCCGGCCACGGAGGCGGCGAATCGGCGAGTGAACATGGTGGCTCTCCTTTACTGAAGTGGTGAGGGACGCTTTGTTGCGTTGTCACCAGCTTCAGCAGCGAGCCTTTACGCGTTCTCCATGAATTCTTGGCGAGCGCGCCGGGGCGCCTGACGGGGCGCTGTGCGCTTGCTGGTTTCGGTGAGTTCGGCGCGAGCGCGTCGCTCGACCAGAAGCGGGAGGTAGTCGCGGATTCGGCTGTCCTGGTATCTCATTCGCGCGTCTTGAACCGCGGCGGTGACGAGATCAGCGGAAAGATGCCCGTAGGACTTGGTGAGGCGACGCTCGACGTCGGCCATCTTCTGCTCCTCGTCGATCCGGATCACCAAGTCATCTTCAGATAGCAACAACGAACCGTCAACCGGTGTTCACCTGTGAGTTCCCTAGTTGTCGCGTGGTGCTCGGCGTGCGCGGTATCAACACTGCTGTGAAGGATTCCGCGATGGCCGACGACATCGACGCGAAGCAGGCTCGGATGCTCGCTGTGGCGTTGCGCGCGACGATTGCCGAGCTATCCGAGAAGCTCAAGACCCAAGGTGAGGATGTCAGCCGACGACCTGTCCGTCGGCAGCGTCACCAGGGGAAGCGGGCCCCGTCCCTGCGCGATCAGTTGACCGAGGCGCATCGCCATCTCGACGACCTACACCGCCGTTTCCCCGAGGCGCTGTGCACCATGGATCCACGGCGAACCGGCCGGCGGCCGATGAGCGCTCGCCCCACCGGTTCGGTTGGGGCGGGGCATGTTTCGCCGGGGCAAAGGCCACCCAAGTGCATTGGTCCAGGCTGAGGCGGCTATGGTGACCAGACTCGCGATGGCCGTGACGTTGCTGAGCTACGTGATTATCGCAGCGCCGCCGGTTCGTGCCAACGCGACCGATGACGCGTTCCTGGGTGCGTTGACGCGCAAGGACATTCACTTCGAGTCACCGCAGACCGCGTTGATCGCCGCCCATGAGGTGTGCACCGAACTCGACGCCGGTAAAAGCAAATCCGACATTGCGTCGACGATCATGCAGAACACCAACCTCGATGGTTATCACGCCGGATATTCGTGGGCGTCAGCATCAGCGCGTACTGCCCGAACCACACCTCCGACTGAGGAGCGTTTTCAACGCGCCGTTCGAGACGACAGCCGGTAGACTCCGGGCAAGCGAATTACGGAGATCTGCTGGTGAAGAAGACGATCAAGCTCGGCGCAGCCGCCCTTGGCATTGCGGTCGCCTTCGCCTCGCCCGCCAGCGCCGACCCCAGCGCCTTCGGCACGCTGAGTTGTAGCTGCCAGCAGGCCGTCACAACCTCAGGCGGCGGCGCCGGTGCGCCAGACCAGGTCGACGAGGGCGTGCGCAGCGGTTTGGCCGATCTGCAAGGCGTCGGCGGCTAGCGGCCTACGGGTCCCGCCCCGAACCAGAGGTCAAGTGCCGTAACCAAGTCGGGGTCGGTCAAGTCGCCGGCCCAGGCCACATATCCGTCGGGCCTGATCAGCACAGCACCAGGTGCCGCGACCGCGCCGATCACCGGAAGCTCCCACTTCCCGAAATACTTGGCGTCGACCCGGCGAACCGTCGGCCAGGAGGCGACGTCGAATGCGGCCTCGCCGAGATTGAGCAGCACCGGCCGGGCCTCGTGCAGCAGCGTGGACGTGCGCACCGGCCCCGCGGCGGTGACAAGATCAAGGTCTGGCATCCGGCGGCCGAGCAGTGGATGCCCGCCACCGAGGTCGTATCGGATATCCAGGCCCGACATCATCGCGCCGAATCGTTTCCGCGGCTCAGTCAAGCTCAGCAGCCCAGACATGGTGTCGCGCAAGGCGCGTGTGCGATCGTCGAAATTGCGGAGCAGTGCTGTCTGAGCCAGTGCGTTGTGCAACACCCGCGCAGCGACTGGGTGGCGTTCGGCGTGGTAACTATCCAGCAAGCTGTCCGGCGAGATTTGGTTCACCACCTGGCCCAGCTTCCAGCCCAGGTTCACGACATCCTGAACTCCGGTGTTCAGGCCCTGACCACCCACCGGGTGATGGACATGTGCGGCGTCACCAGCCAGCAGGACACGCCCGTCCCGATAGGTCACCGCCTGACGAGCCGCATCGGTGAATCTGGAAATCCATGCGGGACGGTGGATTCCGTAGTCCGTCCCGTATGCCGCGACCAGCGCTTCGCTCAACTCGGGCAACGCCGGTGCGCTACTGGTGCCGAGGTGGCGTTCGGTGACCATGACGCGCACCGCTCCCCCCTCCTCCGGTTTTGCCAGGGCGTGAACGCCGAGGCTGTCGTGCCGAATGCCCCACGGCGGTTCTTCTGTGTCGCAGGCGAATTGAACTTCACCAAGCAGATAGCTGGTGGTCGCCTCCCACCCGCGGAACTCGATGCCGGCACTCTTGCGGACGGTGCTGCGTCCGCCGTCGCATCCGACGAGATATTCCGCGGCGACGCAGCTGCCGTCGGACAGTTCACGTCGACACCGCGCGCACTTTGAGTGAATCCGCTCACTTCGACTCCGCGGTACACCCGCACGTCGAGCCCTGCCACCCAGTCGGCCAGTATGCGCTCAATATCGTTCTGCCACAACGCGAGTCCGTACGGGTGGCGGGTCGGAAAGTCGCTGATGTCCAGCCGGATCTGAGCAAAACCGGCAACCTGCGCCACCGTTCCTTGGGTCAGGAATCGATCTGCGATGCCGCGTTGGTCGAGGATTTCGATGGTCCGTGCGTGCAGACCGCCCGCGCGCGTGCCGACTAGTTCCTGGTTGGCGCGCCGCTCGACCACAGCGACGTCGACACCCGCCAACGCCAATTCCCCAGCCAACATCAGCCCGGTCGGGCCTGCCCCGGCGATCACCACCGCATGACCGGCCATACGCCGCACCCCCAATGCGTCGAGTTCTGGCTTCGGCCAGCGATTTTGCGGCATGACCCGGGTCTTGCCGCAAGCCCCCCAATGCCATATATGTTGAAGGTGAGGAAAGAAAGAAGCCGCTAGTTCCTGGCTTGGCGCCACTCCCGTTCGAATGGCAAGCGCCACGCATTGGGCGCAATCAGCTGGTGGATGGCGTTGGGCCCCCAAGTGCCGGGCTGGTACATCTTGGCCGGCGGCGGATCATTGAGCAGGTCTTCGGACCGTTCCCACAGCGATTCGATGCCCTCGGCGGTGTTGAACAAGGTGTGGTCGCCACGCATCGCATCCAGAATCAGCCGTTCGTAGGCTTCCAGCACGTCGACATTGGTTTCGATCTCCTGGGTGGAGAATTGCATGGACAACTTCTCCAGCTTCATCCCCGGACCGGGTCGCTTGCCGTAGAACGACAGTGACACCTTCGAGTTGTCAGCCAGATCGAACGTGAGGTGGTCGGGACCCTGGGTTCCGACGCCCGACCCAGGCGGGAACATGGTGCGCGGCGCCTCTTTGAAGGCGATCGAGATGACGCGGATGCCTTCGGCCATCTTCTTGCCGGTACGCAGATAAATCGGTACTCCGGCCCAGCGCCAGTTGTCGATACCCACCTTCAGCGCGATGAACGTCTCGGTGTCGGAATCCTTTGCCACGCCCTGTTCTTCGCGGTAGCCGGCGTACTGGCCGCGCACAACATTGGAAGGCTTGATCGGCAGCATCGATCGGAACACCTTGTTCTTCTCTTCGCTGATGGCAAACGGTTCGAGCGCCGTGGGCGGCTCCATCACCACAAACGCCATCACCTGGAACAGGTGCGTCACCACCATGTCCTTGAACGCGCCGGTGCTTTCATAGAAGTTTGCCCGCTGATCCAGGCCCAGCGCCTCGGGGATGTCGATCTGGATGTGGTCGATGAAGTTGCGATTCCAAATGGGCTCGAACAAGCCGTTGGCGAAACGGAACGCCAAGATGTTCTGCGCTGCCTCCTTGCCCAGGAAGTGGTCGATACGGAAAATCGCCGATTCGTCGAACGTCTGGTGCACGAAGTCGTTGAGCGCCACCGCGCTGGCCAGGTCCGTCCCGAACGGCTTTTCCATCACCACCCGGGAGCGTTCGACAAGATTGGAGTCGCACAGCATGTCGATGACGGCGCGCGCCGCCTTCGGCGGGACGGAGAGGTAGTGCAACCGCCGCACGCCCTCGCCGAGGTTGGCCTCCGCATCAGCGACCGCGGCGGCCAGCGCTTCCGGTCCGGCGCCCTGCGGCACGTATTTGAGGATCTTGGCGAAGTTCGCCCACTGTTCGGGGCTAAGCGCGTGCGTACCGAACTCGTCGATCGCCGCCTTGGCCAGTTCGCGGAACTCGTCGTCGCTGAGGTCTTCCAGCGATGTGGCGACGATTTCGATGTTGGGCGCCAGCTCGGACTGGTCCAGGTAGGCCAGGCCGGGCAGCAGCTTCCGTTTGGCTAGATCCCCCGTGGCGCCGAACAGCACAATGACGTGGGGGTCGAGCGGTTCGGTGTCGTTGCGGCGCGGGCGTGCGTCTGCCGCTGGATAAGAGATCGTCTGCGGTTTCTTGTTAGCCACTCCCGCGATACTTCCATTGCTGCGGCGTATGCGCACGAAATGCCGCGCGCCGGTGGTTACTGCGGGTGGCTGGCCAGATACTCCTCGGCCGGAATAGGCGAACTGGCGGCGTAACCGATGGGCAGCAATACATCGCCGGCGGTGGTGAGGAAGTAGACGTCCCACCGGTAGTAGCCGGTGAATGCGGCCGGGTCCGCTCCGATCAGCGCTGCGTACTGGTTGACGGCCTGCACGTACTGGTTCGAGTGGTTGTACCGGTAGATGGCGTGGTCGTGGTCGCTGGCGAAGCCGTTGGCGGCCAGGTAGCGGCCGGCGGCCAGGATGCTGTCGCGGGGCGCGGCGATGTCGCCGCCCTCGCCGTAGGCGGCGAACGTCGAGGGCAGAAATTGCATCGGGCCTTGCGCGCCGGCGCTGCTCAACCCGACGACGCTGCCGAAGTGCGTCTCGATCAGATTGATCGCGGCCAGGTAGTTCCAGCCGACTCCGGATTGCGCTTCGGCTTCGTGGTAGTAGCCGAGCAGGTCCGCGGCGGGGGTCGGCGGGTCGATGCGCCACGGCGGCAGGGTGCTCTTGGCCTGTGTCATCGCGCCCAGTTGTCGCCGGGCGTCGACGTTGCGGTCGTAGACCTCTGCCAGCGACGCGGGAATCCGGGGGCGGACGACGGCATCCCAGTCCGGATGCTTCTCGATGGCTCGGTAGGCCGCCTGCTGGCGCCGCGCCGCTGCCACCAGGGTGGACTCCGGCGCGGACCCGTCTCGCAGCGCTTGCTCGTCGGCCACCAGGTCGTCGGCCACCTGGGCCGGGTCTGGGGCCAGCCGCGGCTGTGCGCCCGCGGGGATGTTCGGCGCGGCGGGCACGGTGGAGGCCAGCTGTGTGGCGGCGGCGGAGGGAGCCGTAACGGCGGCTCCCTTCGTCGCTGGCGGCACAGCAGCGTGGCTGCAGCCACCCAACGTCAGTGCGACGGCGATCAGCGAAGCACTGCGCCGACCGGCAATTCCACGGCTCACTCCGGCGACGCTATGGCATCGGTCGGCTCAAGAAAAGTGGTCGTGGACGCCTCGATCGCCCGGTAGATCCGCTGCTCGCTGACCGGGCGCGGTGTGCCGAGCTGCTGAGCCCACAGGCTGACCCGCAGTTCCTCGATCTGCCAACCGATGTCGCGGACCTCGGTGGCGGTTCGCCGCGCCGGGGACAACGCGCGCAGCAGTTCGTCATACGCGCGCTGCACGGCTCGCACCCGCTGCAGCCTTTCCCGATCGGCCTCCGGCGCGAACGGCAACCGGTCCAGACGCCGTCGCATGGCCGTCAGGTAGCGAGCCAGGTCGGTCAGGCGGGCGCGGCCGGTGGTGGTGACGAAACCGGGCGCCAAAAGCGCGTCCAGTTGCGCTCGGACGTCAGCGATCGCCTCGGCCTGCGCGGGCGGGGCTTTCCCGGGCAGCACCAAGCGCACCTCATGCGCGGCGGCCAACACCTTCTCGACGCGCGACACCAGGTCCAGGGTCGTCGGCACCAGATTTTGCCCGACCCGATGACGTATCGCGGCGAACTCGTCGCGCGTCCACGCCGGCTCGGGCATCAGCGCATCGGTCGCGGCGTCGGCGCAGTCCTCGATCAACGCCGACAGCGAGCCGTCCGGGTTGGCGCCCAAGGTCAGGCGAGTTCGTGGATCCAGTTGGCGTTGAATGGCTTTCGCGGGTGACGGCACACTCAGCCGCACCAGCCGGCGCAGCCCCGGACCCATCGCGTGATCCTGCTCTGCCGATGTGGCGAACACCCGCAAGGCAACCGTGCTGCCCGCGTCGAGGAAAGCAGGAAACCCCCGCACCACCCGTCCGTCAACCCGGCGCTCGACGACATGCGGCAGCTGATCGAGGTCGTCCGGCCAGCCGCGCAACCCGGTCCGTTCCAGTTCACCGGCGACAGCGTGGGCCACGGCCTGCCGCGCCGGTTTCGCCAGCCGCTCCTGCAGCGCCGTGAGGTCCTTACCGCGGGCGACTTCACTGCCGTCAGGAGACTCGACGATGAAGCTCACCCGCAGATGCGGTGGCAGCTTCTCCACATCAAAGGCATCGATGGGCACCAACACGCCGGTGCGGCGGCGCAATTCGCGCTGCAGGGCTTCCAGCAGCGGCTCCTTGCTGGGGTCGATGCCGGTGAGCACGGCGCGGGCGGTGTCGGGGGCAGGAACGAAGTTGCGCCGCAAGTCTTTCGGCAGTGAGCGGATCAGCGCGGTGACCAGTTCCTCGCGCAGCGCCGGCACCTGCCAGGCGAAGTCGTCGCCACCCAGGCGGGAAAGCACGTCGATCGGCACATGCACCGTGACGCCGTCGTCGGCGGCGCCGGGCTCGAACCGGTAGGTCAGCGGCAGGGTGATGTCACCCGCCTGCCAGGTGTCCGGGCGGTCGTCGCCTGCGCTGTCGTCGGCACGCAGCAAGTCCTCGCGGGTGAAGGTCAGCAGGTCGGGGGTGCGGTGCCGCTGCTTTTTCCACCAGGCGTCGAAGTGGCGCGCGGAGACCACCTCGGCGGGGATGCGGGCGTCGTACAGCCCGTAGACCTCGTCGTCACCGATCAGCAGGTCGCGACGGCGGGCCCGCTCCTCGAGTTCTTCGAGTTCCGCGCGCAGCCGGGCGTTGTCGCGGAAGAAGTGGTGGCGGGTCTGCCAATCGCCTTCGACCAGGGCGTGGCGGATGAACAGTTCCCGCGCCACCGCCGGCTCGATACGGCCGTAGCCGACGCGGCGGCGCGCGACCAGCGGCAGGCCGTACAGCGTGACCCGTTCGTAGGCGAGCACTTCGCCGCGCTGGGCGTCCCAATGTGGCTCGCTGTAGGTGCGCTGCACGCGATCACCCGCGACCCGTTCGACGACCTCGGGTTGGATGCGGGCGGCGGTCCGGCCGTACAGGCGGCTCGTCTCGACCAATTCGGCCACCACTACCCAGCGGGGCGGGCGCTTGGTGAGCACCGAGCCGGGCGCCAGGACGAACCGCGAATTGCGCGCGCCGAGGTACTCCCGGCCGTCCTCGCGGCGCATACCCACGTGCGAGAGCAGTCCGGCCAGCAGCGCCGCGTGGACCACAGCCGCGTCCGCCGGTTCGTCGGATTCGTTGATGCCCAGGTCGCGGGCGATGCTGCGCAGCTGCCCGACCAGGTCCTGCCACTCCCGGATCCGCAGGAAGTGCAGGTACTCGTTGCGGCACATGCGCCGAAACGCGCTGCGCGACAGCGTCTGTCGCTGCTCGCGCAGGTAGCGCCAGAGGTTGAGGTAGGACAGGAAGTCCGAGGTCTCGTCGGCGAAGCGGGCGTGCTGCGCGCGGGCGGCTTCTTCCCGATCGGCTGGGCGCTCGCGCGGGTCGGGGATGGTCAGCGCCGCGGCCAACACCAGCACTTCGCGCACACATCCCTCTACGTCGGCCTGCAGGATCATCCGCCCCAGCCTCGGGTCGACGGGCAGCCGGGCCAGGCGACGCCCGAGGTCGGTGATGGTGCCCTGCTGATCGAAGGCACCCAATTCCTGCAGCAGCTGCACGCCGTCGCGGATGCTGCGCCGGTCCGGCGGATCGAGGAAGGGGAAGTTCTCTACCTCGCCGAGCTGCAGGGCCGCCATCTGCAGGATCACCGCGGCGAGGTTGGTGCGCAGAATCTCGGGTTCGGTGTAGCGCGGGCGGGCCGCGAAGTCCTCCTCGGAGTACAGCCGGATGCACACGCCGGGTGCGACGCGGCCCGATCTCCCGGCCCGCTGGGCGGCCGACGCCTGAGAGATCGGCTCGATGGGTAACCGCTGCACTTTGAGCCGGCGGCTGTAGCGCGAAATGCGGGCGTTGCCCGGGTCGACGACGTAGCGGATCCCGGGCACGGTCAGTGAGGTCTCGGCGACGTTGGTGGCCAGCACCACGCGGCGGCCGGTGTGTGGCGCGAACACTTTTTGTTGCTCGGCGGTCGGCAGCCGGGCGTACAGCGGGAGTACCTCGGTGTGCCTGAGGCCGGTCAGCGCCTCGGCGGTGTCGCGGATCTCGCGCTCCCCGGACAGGAACACCAGCACATCGCCGGGCGGTTCGGCCTCGAGTTCACCGATGGCGTCGACGATCGCCTCGATCTCGTCCCGGGTCTCGGTGCGCACGATCTCGCGATCGGGATCGTCGGGGTCGCGGGAGTCTTCCCGGGTGTCGGACAGCACCGGCACTTCCAGGGGTCGGTAGCGGATCTCGACCGGGTACGTCCGGCCGGAGACCTCGACGATCGGTGCTCCGCCGAAGTGAGCGGCGAATCGTTGCGGTTCGATGGTCGCCGAAGTGACGATCACTTTCAGGTCCGGGCGGCGCGGCAACAGCTCGCGCAGGTAGCCCAGCAGGAAGTCGATGTTGAGGCTGCGCTCGTGGGCCTCGTCCAGGATCAATGTGTCGTAGCGCAGCAGCCGCCGGTCGCGCTGGATCTCGGCGAGCAGGATCCCGTCGGTCATCAGCTTGATCAGGGTGCGCTCACTGACCTGGTCGGTGAAACGGACGCTGTAGCCCACCGCCTCGCCCAACGGGGTCGCCAGTTCGTCGGCGATGCGTTGCGCGACCGTGCGGGCGGCCAGCCGCCGCGGCTGGGTGTGCCCGATGGTGCCGCGGATTCCCCGGCCGATGTCCAGGCAGATCTTGGGCAGCTGGGTGGTCTTGCCCGACCCGGTCTCGCCGGCGACGACCACCACTTGATGTGCCCGCAGCGCTTCGGCGATCTCGTGCCGGCGTTCACTGACCGGCAGGTCAGGATAGGTGACCGACGGGACGGCGGCTTGCCGAGTGGCGACGAGCGCCTGCGCTCGGGAGATCTGGTCGGCGAGCTGCTGCAGCTTTGCCGGGTTGGCACCGCGCAGGTTTTTCAGGCGCCGGCCCAGGCGCGCCGCGTCCGCACTGGTCAGCCCGTCTAGCTGCTTGCGCAGTCCGGAGACGGACAGTTCGGCCACTTTGGCCAGGGTAGGCGTCCGGCGGCTGTGACAGATCTCACCCGCGACAAGCAGCTCAGTTAACGCCACCGATTATGCGCGTGAACGTATTTGGAATATGCAGGAAACGGATATGAAGATGATGACCAAGGCAACAACTGCACACAGCAACAGACGCTGTAGCGCAGGCGCAAACGGTCTGGGCAACTGGCCGACCGATCGGAGGAACCATGGACTTCACCGCGCTCCCGCCGGAGGTCAACTCGGTCCGCATCTATACCGGCCCCGGTTCTGGACCGCTCCTGGCCGCAGCGGCCGCCTGGGAAACGGTGGCCGCGGAACTGCAGACCGCGGCCGGCCTCTACGAGACGGCCATCACCGCATTGACCGCCGGACCATGGCTGGGTCCGTCCGCCGCGCAGATGGCCGCGGCGACCGCTCCCTACGTGGGCTGGATGCGGCTGACCGCGACGCAGGCCGAGCAGACCGCCACTCAGGCCGCCGCCGCCGCGGCTGCGTATGACTCCGCGTTTGCGGCCACGGTGCCCCCGCCGGTGGTCGCGGCCAACCGCGCACTGTTGATGGCATTGATAGCAACAAACTTTTTCGGCCAGAATCTGCCGGCGATCATGGCCACCGAAATGCAGTACGCCGAGATGTGGGCCCAGGACGCGGGCGCCATGCTCGGCTATGCCGCCGCGTCGGCGTCGGCGACCGCACTGACCCCGTTCACTCCCCCGTCGTCGACCACCGACGCCGCCGCGCCGGTAAGCCAAGCCGCGGCGGTGTCCCAAGCCGCCAGTACCACGGCGGGCAGTGCCCAGAGCACGGTGTCCAACGCCGCCCAGGCCTTCTCGGCGGTACCGAACACGTTGACCGGGCTGGCGGCGCCGGCCGCGGCCACCGACGCGCTCTCACCGCTCGACACGCTGGACATTTTGGGTGACCTCAGTGGCATTTTTCTCGACCCGGGAATTGGCACCGCCGGACTGACCGTCGACGGAATCCTTGCGGGGACCGCGCTTCCCTACGGAATCAACGGCTACTTCGTCGGTCTGCACACCGACGACATCGTCAGCGGCTGGGCGGGAATCGAAACGTGGCCGGGATCGGCGCCGGTGCCGCCGACGCCGTTCCCGGTGATCACCGACCTTGGTTCGACAGCTGCGGCCGGGCTGGGCGAGGCCTCGACCGTCGGGGCGTTGTCGGTACCGCAGGGCTGGGTCGCAGCCGCGCCCGAAATTCGCCTGGCGGCAACGGCGCTGCCGGCAACCGCGGCCGCGGCCGCGGCCGAAGCGAGTGGTGCGGGCAGCCTCTTCAGCCAGATGGCGTTGGCGGGTCTGGCGGGGCGTGCCGCTGCCGGCACCGGCGGTGGGGGCGGCGGTGGGCGGCGCGAGCGACTTGCCGAACGCGTCGGTGCGGTGACCCGCAAACCCGCGGAGGGCGCACAGGTCGATACGCCGGAACCGCCACCAAGCCCGCCGGTCGGGGGGCCGATCACCAGCATCGCCGCGGAGCTCCGCGAGCTTGCCTCGTTGCGCGACGCCGGCATTCTCACCGAGGCGGAGTTCACCGAGCAGAAGCAGCGGCTCCTCGCGCACTGATGTGACCGGAGCCCGACGTGTGGATTTGTCGGCCGGCGGGAATCGATGAGTATGGCCCCCGCCGAAACCGACTCCCCGGACACCGGAGCCGAAACCGAGGACCGGGAACGCGCGCCCGATCCCGACGACCCGAGCAAGCCGGATTCGCCGCATGAGCTGACGAAGGCGTCGTGGTTTTTCGTGCTGCGTAAAACCGCCCACGAGTTCAGCAACGATCAATGCACGGACCTGGCCGCGGCGCTGACCTACTACGCGGTGCTGTCCTTGTTCCCGGCGCTGCTGGTGATGGTGTCGCTGCTCGGCGTCTTCGGGCAGGGGCAGCGCACCACGAAGGCCCTGCTGGATGTGGTCGCCGGTCTCGCGCCGGCATCAGCGGTCGATATGTTGCGCCAGCCGATCGAGCAGGTCGTCGCCAACCCGTCGGCGGGAGTCGCGCTGGTGGTCGGCGCGACGGTCGCGTTGTGGTCGGCTTCGGGATACGTCGGCGCCTTCGGGCGGGCGATGAACCGCATCTACGAGATCGCCGAGGGCAGGCCGGTATGGAAGCTGCGACCGCTGCAACTGCTGCTCACGCTGGCGGGCCTGGTGCTGGCCGCCGCCGTGGGGCTGATGTTGGTGGTCAGCGGCCCGGTGACCGAGGCCGTCGGTAACGCGGTCGGACTGGGCGACGCCGCTCAGCTGGTGTGGGCCATCGCCAAGTGGCCGGTGATCCTCATCTGCGTCACGCTGGCGGTCGCCATCCTCTACTACGCCACCCCGAACGTGCGGCAGCCGAGGTTCCGGTGGCTGAGCATCGGGGCGGGCATCGCCATCCTGGTGTGGGCGGTGGCCTCGGTGGGGTTCGGCTTCTACGTCAGCAACTTCAGCAGCTACAACAAGACCTACGGCGCGCTCGGTGGCGTCATCGTGTTCCTGCTGTGGCTGTGGATCACCAACCTGGCGTTGCTGTTCGGCGCCGAACTCGACGCCGAACTCGAACGCGGTCGGCAGCTGCAGGCCGGCATTGTCGCCGAGCGAGAGTTGCAGCTGCCGCCCAAAGACATCCGCGTCGTCAAGAAGACCGAGGCCACCGAGGAACGGGACATCAAACACGGGCGCTGGTTACGGCGCACCCGCGGCCGACGCGAGTGATCAGAACGCGTAACGGACCCGGCAGGTCGGCAGCTCGACCGCGAGCAGATCGGTGAGCTCCTGCACCCAGCGGCCCTTCCAGGGACTCTTGTAACGGACGTTCCACTGTCCGCTCTGGCTGCGCTTGAGTTGCTGCAGGTCGGGTCGCCACAGCAGCTCTTCGCCTTTGGGGTGCCAGCCGAGGTTGACGTCGTGCAGACCCTCGTTGTGCGTCAAGAAGATGATCTCGGCGGCGAGCTGTTGCTTGGTGCGTTCGTTGGTGCCGTCGGCGACCTGATCGAGTAGCTCGGCCCAGTCGTTTAGCCAGCCCTCGTAGACGATGACCGGGCTGAAGTTGAGGTGCACCTCGAAGCCTGCCGCCACGAAATCGTCGAGCGCGGCGATCCGGTCGGCGATCTTGGACGTCCGGATGTCGACGACACGAGAGGTGTCCTTCGGCATCAGACTGAACCGCACGCGAGTGCCGCCCTGGGGGTCGTAGTCGAGCAGGTCGCGGTTGACGAACTTGGTCGCGAAGCTGGCTTTGGCGTTGGGGATGCGGGCGAACAGCTCGACGAGGTCGCGGACGTTGTCCGAGACCAGGGCGTCGACCGAGCAGTCGCTGTTCTCGCCGAGGTCGTAGACCCAGTCGACCGGGTCGCACTGGTTGGGTTCGGGCTTGATGCCTTGACGGGCGGCGTGTCGCTCGAGGTAGCCGGTAATCTTCTCGATGTTGGTGAACACGGTGATCGGGTTGGCGTAGCCCTTGCGGCGCGGAACGTAGCAGTACGAGCAGGCCATGGCGCAGCCGTTGGCGGTCGACGGGGCGATCCAGTCGCTGGATCGTTCGTTGCGGCGCGCCGACAGGCTTTTCTTCTCGCCTAGGACGAGTACTTCCTGCTTGATGCGGACCCAGTCCTCGACGTTGCCTTCATTGCCGTAAAGGCCAGGTATGGCTTGGTGGGAAAGAACCTGGATGCGCTGGGCGTCCGGAAACCGGTCCAGCACCTGACGGGCGCGTGGAAATCGGTCGATGTCGGGTTCGTGGTAGATGCGTTTGATGTCGAGGAGCCGGTCGGCGAGGTCGACGGGCTTGCGGCGGGGAACAGCGTCGTTCTCTAGCGTGGATGTCATCGTAGATTTTCAACGGCTGGGCGGCGGCGGCGGTTCCGGATCGGGCTGGGGAGTTGGGTGTGATTGACCGTTGGGCGCGGGGGGTGTGCGGCTCTGTGGTCGCGCTGCTCGTTGCCGCGACCGCGATATGCGCGTCGCCGGTGTCGCGCGGTTTCGAGCCCGCCAAAGCGGTGAAGTACGTCGCGCTGGGCGACTCGGCGGCCGCGGCGCCGCTGGTGCCCGACCTGGCCGACCCGCCGTGGTGTCTGAAGTCGACCAACGACTACCCGTCGGTGCTGGCGCGGCGGATCGCCGCCACCGGCTTCACCGACGTCAGCTGCAGCGGCGCCACCACCGCCGACATCACTCACCACGCCCAGCAGACCCGGGGTGGGGTCGTTCCCCCGCAGATCGACGCGCTCACCGCCGATACGGAATTGGTCACCATCACCATCGGCGGAAACGACGTGGGGCTGGCCAGCAGCGCGTCGAAGTGCCGGCGGGCCTCCCTTGCCGAGCCGCCCTGTTTCGCCGACCTGGCCGCCGACGGGGCCGACCGGTTCAGCGCGGCCATCCGCAAGCAGGTCTCGGCGTGGGAGGCCATGGTCGACGCGGTGCGGGACAGAGCTCCGCATGCCCGCATCGTGCTGGTCGGTTACGGAACCTATATCCGGGCCGGTGGCTGCTTCGGTGAGCAGCCGATCAATCCCAACGATGCCGACTACTTTCAGGCCAAGGTCGGCGAGTTGAACGATCAGCAGCGCGCCCTGGCCGCCAAGAAGCAGGTCGACTTCTTCGACACGCGGCCGGTGTCGCTCGGCCACGATATGTGCGCCGCGCCGGATGACCGGTACTTCGAAGGTTTCGTGGTGACCCATAGCGCTGCGCCGCTGCACCCCAACGCGATGGGAGCCGGGGCGGTGGGCAACGCCCTCGCCGACTGGATCATCCATGCGCGCTGAACTGAGCCGCATCGTCGACCACGGCGGGCCGGGCGCCGACGACGCCGAAGTTGCGCTGACCGACGGGCCGATCGTGCCTCGACTGAGGTCGGCGATCCTGGCGTTGGCTCGGCACCGCGGCCCGAACAGCAGCACCTGCCCGTCCGATGCGGCCCGGGCGGTCGGCGGTGACAATTGGCGCGAATTGATGGAAGACGCTCGGCTACTGGCTCGCCAGCTCGCGCGCTCCGGGGACGTGGAGATCACGCAGCGCGGCACCGTGCTGGATCCGGACGGCACCTGGCGTGGCCCGATCCGGATCCGAACGAAGCGCTGAGGTCAGCCGGGCAGGCCGCGGCTGCCGTTGGTGGTGCTGCCGAACCCGCCGAATCCGCCGATTCCATCGGCGTCGCCAAAGCCGTTGCCGCCATTGCCGCCGTTGCCGCCGAACCCGTCGACGCCGCCGAAGGCGTTGCCGCCGTTGCCGCCGTTGCCGCCGGGTGCGACCAGGCCGCCGTTGTTGCCGTTTCCGCCGTTGCCGCCGCGCGCGACCGCACCGGCGTCGGCGTCTCCCCCGTTTCCGCCCATGCCGCCGTTGCCGGTCAACCCGCCGCTGCCGCCGTCACCGCCCTGGCCGCCGTTGGCGCTGCCCACATCTGACGTGGCGTCACCGCCGCGGCCGCCGAAACCGCCGGTGCCCGACCCGGCGGAACTGCCGCCGTGGCCGCCGTTGCCGCCGTTCGCGGTGCCGCCGGTGGCGACGGCGTTGCCACCACTGCCGCCCGGCCCCGCATTGCCGATGACCGACGCTCCCCCGTGGCCACCGTTGCCACCGGTCGCGCCGTCGGGGCCGCCGGTCAGGTCGTTGCCGCCCGCCCCGCCGGCGCCGCCGCTACCGAAATCACCGGCGTCGCCACCGTTACCGCCGTGACCGGCGTGCAGTGTTGGGGTCGCCTGCCCGCCGTTGCCGCCGCTGCCGCCGCTGCCGGCCAGGGACGCACCTGCTCCGCCGTCACCGCCGTCGCCGCCGAACAACGAGCTGCCGCCGGTGCCGCCGTTGCCGAACATGACCGCGGCCTGGCCGCCGTCGCCGCCGTTGCCCGAGACGCTGGAGCCCCCGTCGCCCCCGCTACCCGCGATGGCGCCGCCGCTGCCCCCGGCACCGCCGTTACCCGATTGGCTGAAGCCGCCGCTGCCTCCGTTGCCGGCGATGGCGCCACCGTTGCCGCCGTTGCCGCCGGGTTGTCCCAGCCCGAGCGCGGTGCCGCCGGCTCCGCCGAAGCCGAACAGGCCGGCGTTGCCGCCAGAGCCGCCGGCCCCGCCGTCGCCACCCACGCCGCCGCTGCCGAACAGCAGGCCGCCGGTGCCGCCCGCGCCGCCGAAGCCGCTGATGCCGCCGCTACCTCCACTGCCGCCGTTGCCGATCAGGCCGGCCGCGCCTCCGGCACCGCCGCTCCCGGCGGCCGCCGTGTTGGAAAAACCATTGCCGCCGTTGCCGATCAGCAGCCCGCCGGGCCCGCCGGTCGGGTTGGCCGCGGTGCCGTTGGCGCCGTTGCCGATGACGGGGCGCCCGAGCACGGCTTGGGCGGGCGCGTTGACGACGTTGAGGATGTTCGAGGTGGACAGTTGGGCGGGCAGCGTCTGCAACGCGGTCTGCCAGGAGGTGAGTTGGGCCGCCGCGGCCGAGGCCCCGCCGTGATAGCCGACCATGGCGCTGACGTCTCGGGCCCACATCTCTTCGTATGCGGACTCCGTCGCCGCGATCGCCGGCGCGTTCTGGCCGAACAGATTGCTGACCACCAACCCGACCAGATTGGTGCGGTTGGCGGCGACGGCCAGCGGACGCACCGTGGCGGCCTGCGCGGCCTCGAACGCGTCGACCATCGCGGCGGCTGATTGAGCGGCCGATTCGGCCTGGGCTGCCGCGGTACTGAGGAAACTGGCATAGCGTGCGGCCGTCGCCGCCATCGCCGTCGAGGCGCTGCTCTGCCACGCCTGTCCAGCCATGTCGGAAATCACCGCAGAGAAGGACGCGGCGGAGGCGTTGAGCTCGGCGGCCAGGCCCTGCCAGGACGTCGCCGCGGCCAGCATGGGCATCGCACCGGCACCGGAAAACATCAGCGCCGAGTTAACTTCCGGCGGCAGCAGCAGAAAACTCATCCCAGGACCCTCCCCGTCTGCGGCGACAAGACGCCGGGAGGCTTATCCGTGGGGATCAGCTACGCGGCCAGGGTCCGGGATGCCCAGGATTGGCCGATTAACACCGGTTTGTCCTTCAGAATTAAGGGTCGTAGAAGACGGTCGTCCCGGTTCCGTTCGGGCTGTAGTCGATGAATACCGGCTGGTAGCGGAAGGGGTAGTTCCCGCTGTTCATGGTGTTGCCGGTCGTGATGACCGGGGTGTAACCGGTGCTCGCGTTCGTGTGGTACTCGTACAGCAGATCACCCTTCATGTTGTAGACCGAAATGGTCGCATTCGGCGGCAAACCCCCGGCCGGCAGCAGGGATGCCGGCAGTGTTCCGGTGACGCCACCCGAGTCCAGGATCGCCGTAGTCTGCTGCCAAGGCTCGTTGTTGATGCTCACCTGCACCGGTGAGATCGGCGCCCCGATTGTCGAGTGGCTAGTTCCCGGCAGCGTCTGCGGGCCGAACTGCAAATGACCTTGCGGCTGGTCGATCAAGACGCCCTGATTCAGGTTGCCGCCCAACCCGACGACCGGGCTGCTCGGGCCAGGACCAACCGCGTTCGGGCCGAGTCCCAGGACTCCCGTCACACCGGCCGGAGCGAAATACCCTTCCAGCGTCTGCGGGAAGGCGAAGAGGACCACATCCACCGGAGTCGGCGCGGTCACGATGCCGTTGCCGAAGTCGACCGGCGCGTTGTAGGTGGCGAACAGATAGGTCAGACCGCCGCTGTAGCCGCTCATGCCGAACGAAACGGGCAAGCCCAACTTGAGCAAGCCGGGCAAGCCGCCGATGGCGTTTGGTGTGACGACCAGACCCTCCGAGCCGGTGTCGACGAGGACTGGCAAGTTCGGTCCGCCGTTGACGGAGATGTTCACGTAGGGTTCGGTGCCGGCGTTGACTCCCATTGAGACGGTGCGGCCGTCCCACCCAAGCCCGCTGTGTCCGGTGTTGCCGAACAGCAGACCGCTCGCCCCACCGGGTCCGCCGTATGCGCGACCGCCGGGCACGTTGGCGCCGGCGCCAAGACCCCCCGCTCCGCCGTTACCTCCCCAACCGATGAGGCCCGGAGCAGCACCCCCGGCACCGCCCGCTCCTCCGGAGGCGCCGCCGGTACCACCGGGCCCGCCCCAGCCGTAGAGCCAGCCAGCGGTCCCACCTGGTCCGCCAGCGCCGGTACCGAAGCCGTTCCCGCCGACACCACCATTGCCGAAGAAGCCGGCCGGGCCGCCGGCCCCGCCGCCGGCGTTGCCGTTGGTCGGCGAATAGCCGTTACCGCCGTTGCCGAACAACAACCCGCCGGCGCCGCCGTTGGGGTTTGCCGCGGTTCCGGCCGCCCCGTCTCCGATGAGCGGGCGGCCCAGGAACAGCTGAGTCGGGGCGTTGATGACGCCCAGCACGTCTTGCTGCAGGGTGTCCAGAATGGAGACGCTGGCGGCCTCGGTGCCCTGATAGGAGCCGACCGCCGCGCCGAGGTTCCGCACGAACTGCAAGTGATACGCGCTGAGCTGAGAGCTGAGCGCCTGGTACTCCTGACCGAAGCCGCCGAAAAGCGACGCGATCGCCGTCGAGACCTCGTCGGCAGCCGCGGCCACCAGCCCGGTCGTCGGCGCGGCGGCCGCCGCGTTCGCCGAAGTGAGTGCCGAGCCGAGGTTTTCCAGGTCGGCTGCTGCCGCACTGAGCCACCCGGTATCAACGAGTACTAGTGACACGCCGCCGCCTCCCCCTCAGTTACCGATGGATGTCCGCGTAGAGCGTATCGAGGTCCACACGCGGCATGGCCGTTTTCACGCATTGGTAACCAGACGCATAACCAGCCGTCCCAGCCGGATCGATTACCGTCGACCGTATGTCTGAATTCTCCGATAACGATCGAATCGACGACGTCGCCCCGGGTGACATCATCGCCGTCGACCGCGGCTCGGGTGAACAGCCCTACAAGGTGGTGTTCAAAGACGCCACCAACGGCCACTACGTGGTCACCTTCCAAGACGACGACGGCGAAACCTTCCAGCTCGAACTGCAGGCCGGCACCACCGTCAAGCGGTCACTCGGCTCGAAGTGGGAGTCGACGCAGAGCCCCACACCGCACGAACAGGACTAGTACCAGGCACCGGCATGCCCCAGGTGGCGATACTCGACGACTACGCCGGTGCGGCGCTTGAGGTCGCCGATTGGTCGACCGTGCAAGCGAGCGCACAAGTCACGGTGTTCGACCGGCACCTGTCCGAAGAGGAAGCCGCCGAAGTGCTGCGGCCGTTCGACGTGGTGTGCACAATGCGAGAACGGATGGCGTTCCCGCGCACGCTGTTCCAACGGCTGCCGAACCTCAAGCTGATCACCATCGTCGGACGAAGCCTGCCCAACCTCGACCTGGCTGCGGCCAGCGACTGCGGCGTCCTGGTCGCGCATTCCAACTTCGCCAGTCCCCGTTTCCGCACGGTCAGCGACGCCACTCCGGAATTCACTTGGGGGTTGCTGATTGCGACGGTGCGCAATCTGGCCGAAGAACACCGGCGGATGCGTGAGGGTGGGTGGCAGACCACCACGGGTATGACGTTGTCCGGCAAGACGCTCGGGCTGCTCGGGCTGGGCAGGATCGGCAGACGGATGGCTGAGTATGCGCAGGTGTTCGGCATGGAAGTCATTGCGTGGAGCCAGAACCTCACCGAGGAGGCGGCGGCCGAGGTCGGCGTGCGCCGCGTCGAGAAAGCCGAGCTGTTCGAAGAATCCGACGTGGTGTCCATCCACGTCGTGCTTTCCGAGCGGACCCGGGGCCTGGTCACCGAACGCGAACTGGCATTGATGAAGCCGCGCGCCTACCTGATCAACACCTCCCGCGGCCCGATCGTCGACGAGGCCGCTCTGATCGCAGCACTCAGCGATGGCCGCATCGCCGGCGCCGGCCTCGACGTCTTCGACACCGAGCCGCTACCGCACGATCACCCGCTGCGGGCGCTGCCTAATGTGACGCTTTCTCCGCATCTGGGCTACGTCACCACCGAAACCCTGAGCGCGTTTTACTCCGACACCGTTGAAGCGGTGCTGGCATGGCTGGATGGAGCGCCCGTTCGAATCGCCAACCCCGAGGCGCTAGCCCCGCCCACCGATCCGAGCTGACGCAGCCGCACCGCCAGCGCCACGGCCAGGGCCACCGATACCGCCCCTAACGACCAGGCCTGCCCCGCCGAACCACCCTCATCAAGGTCCATGACGTGGTTGACCGTGTGCACGGTGTTCGCCAGCAAGAACCCGGCCAGCGCTGTGGCCATGGCGTCCCGCCAGAACAGCGCGAGCAGCAACGTGGCGCCCAAGCCCAGCTGGAACGCGCCGAGGTCGTGCAAGAAGTGCACGTGCTGGTGAAACGCGACGACCCGTGCGAACGACGCCGGATCGATCAGGCACCACACCCCGATCCCGAACGTCATCAACCCCACCAGCGCCGTCACCGTCACAAGGTAGACCCGCGCCAGCGCGCTCAAGCGATTCATCATGCCGCCCCTTCCGATGGCTTATCTGCCTTCGCCTTGGAAGACGAAACGAGGGCGCACAATGTGACGAAGGCAGCCGCCGACGGTGCCCTGCCAAGCGGTATGTCAGCATTTGGGCATGACTGCACGCAGCCTTATTCGCATCGTCGGGGTCTCGGTTGTGACGACGGGGGCGCTGCTGACCTCGCCCCTCAACGGTCCTGCCGCCGCCGCCGACCCTTGTTCTGACATCGCGGTGGTGTTTGCCCGCGGGACACACCAGGCTCCGGGACTCGGTGACGTCGGCGAGTCGTTCGTGGACTCGCTCACCTCGCAGGTTCGCGGTCGGTCGGTCAACGCCTACGCGGTCAACTACCCAGCCAGCGACGACTACCACGGCAGCTCGTCAGCGGGCGCGGATGACGCCAGCGCGCACATCCAAGACGTGGTCGCCAGCTGCCCCAACACGAAGATCGTGTTGGGCGGATATTCGCAAGGCGCGACGGTGATCGACTTGGCCACCTCTGCAGTCCCACCCCAGACGGTCGACCGGGTCGCCGCGGTGGCGCTCTTCGGTGAGCCGTCCAGCGGCTTCTCCAGCGCGCTGTACGGCGGTCAGCCGCTGCCCACCATCAATCCCGCCTACAGCTCCAAGGTCATCAGCTTGTGCGCTCCCGAGGACCCGATCTGCACCGGCGGCGGAAACATCATGGCGCACGTGTCCTACATCCAGTCCGGGATGACGGCCCAAGCTGCCACTTTCGCGGCTCAACGACTCAACCAGAGTTCTCCGGCACCGGCTTCAGGAACCTAGCGCCGGGAGCTAATTGGGATCGGTAGCCGGTCTAGCCAGATCTGATTTCCGCAGCGACGCTATATGAGATAGCGCCTGAGGAAGGAGATCACATGGATCTGACAAGACGGCCAATCATCAGGATGGCGACCGCCGTCCTGATCTCGGGCAATCTGGGTCTGGTCGGCGTGACGCTGTCCACGGCGACCGCACAAGCCGACCCCTCGCCGATGGTGTGCCAGGACCCCACGTCGGGTCCCTCCCCGACGAACAGTTGCACCTACCAATGGTGCCCAGGGTCACCGGAGATGAAGCACATGCCTGATTGGGACCGAAGTGTCTGCCACCCCTGGTACTTCGACAAGAACAGCCCGGTGACCGACTCGGTCATCATCGAGGGCTTTCCACCGCCGTATCCGCCCTCGCCGCCGTGCATCCCCTTCATCAATTGCTTGCCCGGACTGTAGAAGAGGGCGTCCGGATACCCTGGCGAGCATGGCTGTCGAGTCGAGCATGCTCGCCCTGGGTACTCCTGCGCCGTCATTCACGCTGCCCGAACCGGCCACCGGCGCCACGGTCAGCCTGGACGAGCTCACCGGTCCCGCGTTGGTGGTGACGTTCATCTGTAACCACTGCCCGTACGTCAAGCATGTCGCAGGAGGGCTGGCCGAACTGGGCCGAGATCTGGCCGCGCAGGGCGTGGCGATGGTGGGCATCTCGAGCAACGACGTGGTCACGTACCCGCAGGACGGACCCGAGCAGATGGCGGCTGAAGCGCGCCGGCACGGCTGGACCTTCCCGTACCTCTACGACGAGACCCAGGACGTCGCCCGCGCCTATTCCGCCGCCTGCACCCCGGACACCTTCGTTTTCGACGGCCAACGTCGCCTGGTCTATCGCGGTCAACTCGACGATTCGCGGCCCGGTAACGAACGACCGGTGACGGCCGCTGACGTGCGAGCGGCTGTCAACGCGGTACTCGCGGGACAGCCGGTCGACACGAACCAGCGGCCGTCAATCGGGTGCGGCATCAAGTGGCGGTGAGCCGCGGCGCCTAACCGCGCCTAGGAGTTGTCGTTGGCGCGCTCGGCTCGGCGCTTCTCCTTCTCGGCGTCGGCCAGATCTTCGACCTGGTTTGCGTCGGCGCGCTTACTTGCCGCCTCGCTGCGCATCTCCCGGGCGTCGTCGAGCTTGGCGTCGGCGGCTTTGGCCGCGGCGTTCTCGACGGCTTTGGTGCGCGCCTCGGTTTGCTCGCGGGCGGACTCGGCCGCCTCTTTGCGCTTGGCGGCCACCTCGTCTGCGCGCTGCTTTGCCGAAGCGCTTTGCTTCTGGGCGGACTGAGCCGCTTCCCGCTTGCGTTCCTCGGCGGCGTTGCGCGCTTCCTTGATCTCTTGCTCGGTGGCCGCACGCGCCTGCTGCTGGTCCTGGATCGCCTCGTCGCGCACGCTCTTCAGCTTGGTGTCGGCCTGCTGCTTGCGCGTCTCGGCCTTCGCGTCGAGCTCAGCTGCGCGGCTCAGCGCGTCGGTGCGCTCGAGCAGCGCAGCGCCCCGCTCGGCCAGCTGCTGATCGCCCAGCACCCCGCCGATCGTCGTGTCGAGCATGCCCAGCGAACGCTCGAAGAACAGTCGCGCCGGCGCCTCGGAGCGGACCCGGGCGAAGACTCGATCCTCGATCACCTGCAACGGGAAACGGGCGAGCTGGTATTGGAAGCGCAGAACTTGTTGGGTGACGCCAGATATTTTCATCAGCTGCTCCTGTGTCTAGCCGTGCCCTCAGGGCAGGTCCGATTGCTTGCTTATGTCCTGCGCCTCGCGCCGCAGGCGTTCGGCTTCCAGTTGCTCGTGGGATGCCGCCTGCACCGAGCTCTGGTGTTCGGCAACGGCGTCGACGACTTCCTCGGTGGCATCGCGGATTTCCTCGCGCTCCTCGGCCCGCGCCTCTTGCATTTCGCGCTGGGCTTCGAGCTCGGCTTGCGTGCGCTCGGTGGCGGCTCGCTGCTGAGCCGCCTGGTCGGCCGCCTGCTTCTGCGCGGCCTGCTGCGCCTCGATCGAGTCCTCCGCCGCCGTAGCCTGCGCATTGGCCGCCAAGCGCTGCTGTGCGCCCTTGACCTTCGCCTCGGCCTCGTTCTGGCGGGCTTGCTCGGCCTCTGCCTCGGCTATCGCGTCGATGCGGTTGGCCTCCCGGCGCTCTTCGGCTTGGGACTGCTCGAGCTGTCCTTCTTTTGTCAGCGAGTCGTTGCCGGTGACGGCACCGACAACCTCTTTTGCCTTGCCCTTGACCGAATCGATCAGACCCTTGCGGGCCTCACCGGCTTTGTCTTGTTCACTCATCGAAACTCTCCTCGTGGCATCAGCCATGACCTCGTTCGGTGTCAGGCCCAGTGATTCCACGTGAGCGACGGGTCAAACACCGATGTGACTTCAGTCACCGGCGTTTCGGCCGATCGGTTTCGAATTCGAGGTGGTGTCGAATCTCCTCGGCCGCGGCTTCCAGGTTGCGGCTGGCGAGCCCGCGACCGATCAGCTCACTGATCTGCGCGATCACGTATCCGGCGAGGCGATACCGCAGGGTCAGGGTCAACCTGGTACCGCTGCGGTGCGGCTCCACCCGAGCCTCGAACGAGTGGCGGGTTCCCCGTACCGACCGCCACGTCAGCCGCCCGTCATGGGGCGGCGGAATGAGGACCCGACCACCCAGATAGATCGTGCCGCTGTTCAAGAACACGTCCCACATCTCACCGTCATCACAGGACTCGACGAACTTGCATCGACTGAATGCCGACACCTGCGGAATCAGCTTGTGCGGATCGGTGACAAAGTCGGTCGCTTCGTCGACTGGGCAGCGAATGATGCGGGTAACGGTGACGGTCTGGGTCATTTCACCGGACCATCGGGACGACGGTTTGGCTGGCCAGGTTCGACAGGCCGACTTGCATGACGCTGGTGACATAGCGCAACGCGTCGTCCCAGTCCGGTTTGGCGCCGAAACGCTCGCGCACGTCGATCGGCTCGAGCACTTCCATGCGGATCTTCGCCGGGAGCGGCAGGTGCGGCAGCGGGACCGGGAGCAGGCCCCAGGGCACGCTGAGTGTCATCGGCAAGCTCTTGACTCGCAGCAACTTGTCCAGCCGTAGCATCTTCGCGGTGCGCCGGCCGTCGTTGAGCACGATGAGGGTGTCGTGACCGCCGGTGGCGACCACCGGAACGATCTTGACGTTGCAGCGGTGCGCTAATCGCAGAAAACCCGTGCGTCCGGAGAAAATGATCTTGTGCCGGTCGCGCCACGGCCGCAGTGCCTCGACGTCACCCCCCGGGTACACCAGCGCGGACCCGCCGCTGTCGAAGATCTTCTCCGCAAACCCGTTGTCGGCGGGTACGACGCCGAGCCTGCGGGTCAATCCGCCGAGCAGCGGTGCGGAGGTGATGGTGTCGTGCGCCAATGCATACAGCGGCCGACCTTCCACGGTGAAGAACGTGTTGTAGGCAAGCAACAGGACGAAGGTGTCTGGTGTGGCACCGCCGCCACTGTGGTTGCCGACGAACAGCACCGGCTCGTCGGGGACGTTCTCGAACCCGTGCACCTCGGCGCGAAACCACACCGTCGAGGCCAGCCACAGAGTGGGCAGCACGGCGCGGATGAACTCGGGATCGCGCTCGCGAAGCTCGACCGGCAAAGATTCGTCACTCATGACGGTGGGTTAAACCGATTACCCCGCTGATTAAACCAACTAAGCGGTCCGGACTCCCGAGAGATGGAGCCGGACGGGCCAGGTTGAGCCCGCGATATCTGCCCGAGTTAAGCCATTCGGCCACGAGTACGGCGGCGTCGCCGCAGCCGTCGGCAACCAGTCAAGCCGGTCAAGCCGGACCGGTTTGCGCGGTGATCGCCCGGAGAAAGGCGCCGCGCCATCAAGGCGTTTTTGCAGCCCTAGGTAGCGGCCCGCCGCGGCGATATGCTCCTAGTATTTCGCTCGTGTGACGAGTGCGAGTCGAACCTGTTGCGATCCAAGGCTGTTCAGCCTCATCACGTCCGTGCTCCGGTGGCAGCTTCTTGCGTTGTCGCCGATAGTTCATAGGTACCAGTGAACTTCGCACCAGAGGTCGGGACGTCATGGCGCACACACCGCAACCGGGCCGAAACCCGCGAACCCAGCGACCGGATTGCTTTGACGTGGCCGAGGTCCTGCAATTTCATCGCGAAATCATCGTCAGCGGTGACGATGCGCTGTCGAAGACGATCGCCGAGGAGTTACGGGGCGCCGGTGCTCGGATCGTCAGAATCAACACCGCCGCCGATCTTCTCGGTGCGGGGGTGCACCGCGCCCGCGCTGTCGTCTGTGCCGGCCCCAACGACGCCGTCAATCTCGAAATCGCCCTATTGGCAAGGCAATACAGCCCCAACGTCCGGGTGGTTGCCCGGTTGGCCAACGACGTGTTGCGTCAGAAGGTGGCCACCGTCAACGGTCCAGGGGCGATTCTGGACGTCGCCGAACTCGCGACCCCCTCCTTGGTCGAAGCAGTGCTGTCACGCAACGCGCACCAGTTCGATACGGCGGGGATCGAATTCGTCGTTTGGGGAGCCGAAGCGCCGTACGAGGCGACGTTGCGCGAGATCTACGCCGACTTGGCGCCAGTTGCGGTGATTCACGGCAGGAACGCACCTACCCCCGGCGAGGTGGTGGCGTGTCCGGGACGTGATCTGCAGGTCTACGCCGGCGACTGGACTTCCATGATCGGTGTGAAGGACGAATTGGAAGCTCGGGGAATCACCGTGCCGTCCCGGACCGCGACGCGCTCTCGAAACTCTCGACTGCGGCGCGTCATCGATGCAGCGCGCGCCATGCGCGACGACATGAATCCAATGCTGTTTCCCTCGGTGGCGTTCACGCTGTTGCTCACCTTCGGGGCCACTGCGGTGGTCCGCTTCGGCTACCACAACCCCAAGATGTCCTGGCTCGACTCGCTCTATTTCGCTTCCGAGACGATCACGACGGTGGGCTATGGCGACTTCAGCTTCGCCCGGCAATCGATATTTCTACGACTATTCGCTGTCGGGTTGATGTTCGGCGGCGTCATCGTCACCGCCATCCTGGTGGCGTTCCTGGCTGACTTGCTGCTGTCGCGCCGATTCCTGCAGAACGCCGCGCTGCGGCGGGCGCGTCACATGCGCGGGCACGTCGTGGTGGTGGGACTGGGTTCGGTCGGCATCCGCGTGGTGAGCGAGTTGACAACTGCCGGCTACGACGTCGTGGTGATCGAGCAGGATGAGAACAACCGCTTCCTCCCGACTGCGGCAAAGTTGGACGTGCCGGTACTTTTCGGGGACTCGACGATGCGCCAGACGCTCGAGACCGCGCGCGTCGACCGTGCCCGCGGCGTGGCGGTGGTGACACACGACGACATGCAGAACATCGAGACCGGGATCGTGCTGCTGGAACTGCTGGGTTCTGACACCAAGGTGCCGATCGTCATGCGCGTCCAGGGGCGCGCGCTGGGCACCGCCATCAATAAGCGGTTCGGCTTCGAGAACGTGCGGTCGATTGTCGACCTGGCAGCACCCTGGTTCATCGGCGCCGCGATGGGGCTGCAGGTGCTGGGCACGTTTTGGGTGGGGCAGCGCTCTTTCATGGTCGGCGGGATGCTCGTCGCGGCGGGCAGCGAGTTAGACGGGCTGCGCATGGTGGACATGTCCACCCAAACCCGTGTCATCGCCATCACCCGGCCCGAAGGGCCGATCCGGTTGCGGCCGCGCCGCGATGCTCGACTCAAAGCCGGCGACACCGTCTACCTGATGGGCCCCTACCGCGAACTCATCGCGACTCTGCGTAAGGGCCAGCCGCCACCGACCACCGCGACCAACGGTGAGCGCGCGGCGACTCTGGCGGCGGCGCGTGCGCCGCACCGCACGGGCGTCCGCCTGCCACGGTGGGCGCCCGACCCGGAGGCCTGAGGCGCTCACACGTCGTAATACAGGGAGAACTCGTACGGGGTGGGCCGCAGGTTGAACGGCGCGATCTCGTAGTCGCGCTTGTAATTGATCCACGTCTGAATCAAGTCCGGCGTGAAAACGCTTCCCTCGGTGAGGTATTCGCTGTCCTCCTCCAGGCGGTCGATCACCGCGGACAGGGCGGTGGGTGCCTGCGGGATATCGGCGGCCTCCTCCGGCGGCAATTCGTAAAGGTCCTTGTCGATCGGCGGAGGCGGCTCGATCTTGTTCTTGATGCCGTCGAGCCCGGCCATCAACATGGCCGCGAACGAAAGGTAGGGGTTACCCGACGAATCCGGGCACCGGAACTCCAGCCGCTTGGCCTTCGGGTTGTTGCCGGTGATCGGAATCCGCACGCACGCCGAGCGGTTGCGCTGGCTGTAGACCAAATTGATGGGGGCTTCGTAGCCGGGGACCAGCCGCTTGTAGGAGTTGACCGTCGGGTTGGTGAAGGCCAACAACGACGGTGCGTGGTAGAGCAAGCCGCCGATGTAGTGGCGTGCGGTGTCGGACAGGCCGGCGTAGCCTTCCTCGTCGAACATCAGCGGAACGCCGTCCTTCCACAGCGACTGGTGGCAGTGCATGCCCGACCCGTTGTCTCCGAACAGTGGCTTGGGCATGAAGGTCACGGTCTTGCCGGCCTGCCTGGCGGTCTGCTTGACGATGTACTTGTACATCTGGTGGTCGTCGGCGGCGTGCAGCAAAGTGTTGAATCTGTAATTGATTTCGGCTTGGCCGCCGCTGCCGACCTCGTGATGGCCCTTCTCCAGCAGAAAGCCGGCATTGGTCAGATGGGTCAGGATCTCATCACGCAGATCGACGTAGTGGTCGGTGGGCGCCACCGGGAAGTAACCGCCCTTCGGACGCACCTTGTAGCCGAGGTTGGGGCTGCCGTCAGACTCGGTCTCCTTCCCGGTGTTCCACCACCCCGATGTCGCATCCACCTTGTAGAACGATTCGTTGGTGCACGAGTCGAAGCTGACCGAGTCGAAGATGTAGAACTCGGCTTCGGGGCCGAAGAAGGCAGTGTCGGCGATGCCCGAACTGATCAGGTAATTCTCGGCTTTGCGCGCGACATTGCGCGGATCACGTGAGTAGACCTCGAAGGTGAACGGGTCGTGCACGAAGAAGTTCACGTTCAGCGTCTTGGCTTTACGGAACGGATCGATCACCGCCGTTTCGGGATCGGGCAACAGCAGCATGTCCGACTCGTGGATCGATTGAAACCCGCGGATCGAGGAGCCGTCGAAGGCCAGGCCCTCCTCGAACACATTCTCGTCGAAGACATAGCTGGGAATTGTGAAGTGCTGCATGGTGCCTGGCAGATCACAGAAGCGGACGTCGACATACTCGATCTTCTCGTCCTGGGCCAGTCTGAAGATGTCGTCGGGCGTCTTGTCGGACACAAGGTGCTCCTCTGCTTAGAAAACCAGGTTGACGGCAACCTAGCCCTCTAGCACCTCGCTCGCGACCGGAGCCAACGGTCGCCGGGTCAGGCCAGGCGCAGCGCCGCCGGAGCGTGTGTCGGAACCGTGGGGCGTTGCGGCGCCACGGTCGCGATCCGTTCGTAGGCCTCCCCGACCGGCGGCCGAGCATCGGGCTCATTCTTGTTGGGCCAGAAGGACATTGCGCGTTCTGCTTGCGCGGTGATGGTCAGCGACGGGTTGACGCCGATGTTCGCCGAGATCGCCGACCCGTCGACCACATGCAGCCCGGGGTGGCCGTATACGCGGTGGTAGGGGTCGATCACGCCGGTTTGCGGTGAGTCGCCGATGACGCATCCGCCCAGGAAGTGCGCCGTCATGGGGATGTCGAAGATCTCCCCCACGCTGCTGTACGGCATGCCGCCGATATCTTCGGCGAGCTTGCGTACCGCCTCGTTGGCCTTCGGAATCCATGTCGGGTTGGGCACACCGTGGCCCTGCCGCGACGACAGCTTGACCCCGCCGAATCGCCTGCGCTTGGGGAACAGCGTCAGCGAGTTGTCCTCGGTCTGCATGACCAACGCGATCACGGTGCGCTGCGACCAGTCGCGGAGCCCGACGTACACCGAGGCGGCCTGGCCGGGATGGCGCACCACCTGACCCAGCCATCTGAGCCAGCGCGGTGCGCGGCCGCCGCCGTCGGTCATGACGGTGGTCAGCATGCCCATCGACTGCGGACCCTTGCCGTAGCGGACGGGTTCGATGTGAGTCTTGTCGTCCGGGTGGATCGAGGAAGTGATCGCGACGCCCTGATGGAAGGCCGCGTCTTTGCCTTGCCGCATGCGCACGCTGGCGCCGCACAGGGCCTCGGAGTTCGTTCGAGTCAGCACCCCCAGCCGGTCGGAGATGTTGCTGAGGGTGCCGTCGGCCTTCAATCGGTGCAGCAACTGCTGGGTCCCCCAGGTACCCGCCGCGAAGATCACCTGCTCGGCGGTGATGGTGCCGGCGGTGCGCCGCTTCCGCCAACTTCCGCTGCGCACGGTGTCGACGGCATACCCACCGTCGTCCAGGGGCCGCACCGCGGTGACGGTGGTCAGATCCAAGATGCGCGCACCGGCGCGTTCGGCCAGGTACAGGTAGTTCTTTACCAACGTGTTCTTGGCGTTGTGCCGGCAGCCGGTCATGCACTCGCCGACTTCCAGGCAGCCGCGCCGCCGCGGACCTGCCCCGCCGAAGAAGGGATCGTCCACCTCCACTCCCGGGGTGGGCTGATTGTCCGGCCCGAAGAACACGCCGACGGGCGTCATGCCGAATGTGTCACCGACGCCCAGATCGTCGGCCACTTTGCGCAACACCTGGTCCGACGGCGTCATCGTCGGGTTTCGCACCACGCCGAGCATGCGTTTGGCCTGGTCGTAGTAGGGCTCGAGCTCGGATCGCCAATCGGTGATGTGCGCCCACTGCCGGTCGCGGTAGAAGGCGTCCGACTTGGGTTCGTAGAGGGTGTTCGCGTAGTTCAGCGAGCCCCCGCCCACGCCGGCGCCGGCCAGCACAATGACGTCGGGCAGCACATGGATCCGCTGGATCCCGGTACAGCCCAGCTTCGGCGCCCACAAGAAATTCCGGACGTCCATGCTGTTCTTGGGGAACTGCGAATCTTCGAATCGGCGCCCTGCCTCCAACACGGCGACCCGGTAACCCTTCTCGGTCAGCCGCAATGCCGCCACCGATCCACCGAAACCCGAGCCGATGATGGCCACGTCGTAATCCATGCCCCGCGTCATGTCTTCCTCCTATTTGACGCCGGGCAGGCGCTTGAGTGCGCGCAGTCCGTGTGTCATCACCCGGGCGTAACGGTCAGCGCGCACCCACCGCGGCGCGCCGACGGGTAGTACGCGTTCAATCGCAATCGTCTGCGACTCGGTGTATTTCATCATGCCGTGCTCACCATGACGGCGCCCGAGCCCAGAGTCCTTCATGCCGCCCATCGGCGCGTCGAGCGACGCCCACGCCGCTGCATAACCTTCGTTGACATTCACCGTCCCGGCCTGCAGTCGTGCGGCGACGCGGCGCCCGCGTTGCGGGTCGGAGGTCCACACACTGAAATTGAGTCCGAAGGTGCTGTCGTTGGCCTTGGCGATCGCTTCCTCCTCGCTGTCCACCGGATACAGCGACACCACCGGCCCGAACGTCTCGTCGGCGAAGGCGGTCATACCTTCCTTCACCCCGGTCAAGATCGTCGGCTCGTAGAAATGCGGGCCGAGGTCCGGGCGCGGTCGACCCCCGGTGAGCACAGTGGCTCCCTTGTCCACCGCGTCATCGACGTGCTCGATGACCGTCTTCAGTTGCGTCTCGTTGATCAAGGACCCCATGTCGCCGGAGTAGTCGAGCGCCGCCGACAGCGTCATCTTCTCCGTTGCCGCAACGAACTTCGGAACAAAGCTGTCCCACAACGTCTTTGGCACATAGATTCGCTCGATCGAAATGCACAGCTGTCCGGCGTTGGAGAAGCAGGCCCGCGTGGCGCCGACTGCGGCCTTGCCCACGTCGGCATCGTCGAGCACCAGCAGCGCATTCTTCCCGCCGAGTTCCATCGAGCAGTCGATCAACCGCTCCCCGGCCTGCGCGGCAACGCTGCGTCCGACGCTGGTGGAACCGGTGAACATCAGGTAATTGGACTGCTCGATGATCGGTGTGCCGAGCTCAGACCCGGGTCCGGTGACAATCTGCACCAGTCCCGGCGGCATCCCCGCCTCTTCCAGCACACCGACCGCCCAGAGCACCGAGAACGGTGTGCGGTCGTCGGGCTTGATCAGCGCCGCGTTGCCGGCCACTATCGCCGGGATCGCATCGCTGATGCCCAACGTCAACGGATAGTTCCATGGGGCGATCACGCCGATCAGGCCTTTGGGATGGTGGTACTCCCACACTTCGGTCAGCACCAACTGAACACCCTGGCGCCGTTTGGGTTTCAGATACTCCTCGGCCGTGTTCGCGTAGTAGCGAGAGGTGAGCGCGACGTCGATGACTTCCTCGAACGCATGCCGGCGGGCTTTGCCGTTCTCCAGCTGGATGATGTCGAGCACCTCGTCTTGGCGCTTGAGGACCAGATCGTGAAAACGCAGCAGTACGGCCGCACGCTCGGTGACTGGACGCGCCGCCCAACTTTTCTGCACGTTCCGGGCACGCCTGGCCGCGGCGACCACATCGTCTGCGCTGCAGTGCGGTACCCGGCCCAACGTCTCGCCGGTCATCGCGTTGGTGACCTCGCGGTACTTGCCGGAATCGGCCGCTTGCACCCGCGCGGCCAAGGTGTCCAAGGCGGGCAGAGTGTCGACGGTGGTGGTCATGGGTGAACTCCTGTGCTGATGAGCTGGGATGGTTCGGCTGCGTCGGTCTGGTAGTGCACCGGATCGAAGAAGCGGGTCTGGCGTCGATAGTCGAACGTGAAGCTCGGCCAGTTGTTCGTGTTCTTGCCTGCCTCGGTCACGTACCAACTGTCACAACCGCGCTGCCAGACCGTCTTCTTCAGGCTGCGCTGCAGGTCGTCGTTGTACTCATCGTGAGCTGCGGGTCGGACGTCGAGCCACCTGGCGCCGTGCGTCGCGGCGTGCCGAATCGCCTCGAGCACATAGTCGGCCTGGGACTCGAGCATGTAGATGATCGAGTTGTGGCCCAGATTGGTGTTCGGCCCATAGAGGATGAAGAGGTTCGGAAACCCGCTCACGGCAATGCCTTTGAACGCTTCGGCACCGCCGCGTTCTTGCCATACGTCGTGCAGCCGGCGACCGTCACGCCCGACTATCGTCATCGGGGCAAGGAAGTCGTTCGCCGCGAAGCCGGTGCCGAAAATGATGGTGTCGACGTCGCATTCGCTGCCGTCCGCGGCAACGATGCTGCCGGGCCTCACTTCAGTCAGCCCAGCCGCAATGACCTCGACGTTGGGCCGGCTCAGCGCCGCGTACCAGTCGTTGGACAGCAGCACCCGCTTGCAGCCGATCGGGTAATCGGGACGCAGCTTGGCGCGCAGCGCCTCATCGGATACCTGCGAACGCAGATAGCGCTCCCAGCCCCGCTCCAGTGCTTTGATGCCGACGCCCTTGGTCAGCGGTATCACCCGCGCCTCGTGGTAGACGTACTGGCGCGTCCGGCTGGCCACCAGCGAGCCCGTGAAATGCCGGTACAGATACTTCTCCAGCGGGGTGTAGCGCCGGTCGGGTTTGGGCAGTACGTACGGCGCTGAGCGCTGCAGCACGTACATCTGTTGCGCCTGCCGTGCGACTTCGGGCACGAACTGGATCGCCGAGGCGCCGGTGCCGACGACCGCGACCCGCTTGCCCCGCAAGTCGTAGTCATGGTCCCAGCGTGCGGAATGGAACGCATGACCGGTGAACCGCTCCATGCCGGGAAATTGGGGATCGGCGGGCAGGCTGAGCTGACCGGTGGCTGCGACCAGGAAGGCGGAGTTGACGGTGCCGCCGTCGGCGGTCTCGAGGGTCCACTGGGCAGCGCTCTCGTCGAAGCTGGCGCGCGTGACTTCCTGACCGAAGCGGACGTGGTCGATGATCCCGTACTTGCGCGCGCAGTACTCGATGTAGCTCTGGATCTCCGGTTGCGTGCCGTACTTTCGCGACCAGTCGTGGCTCGGTTCGAACGAATACGAGTACAAGTGAGAGGGAACGTCGCACGCGGCGCCTGGATAGGTGTTGTCGCGCCAAACGCCGCCGACCCGATCCCCTTTCTCCAGGATCGTGAATGGGATGCCGGCGCGACGCAGTTTGATGGCCATGCAGATGCCGCCGAAACCGGCTCCAATGATCGTGACGCCACCTCGGTGGCCGAGTGGGGATGTCACGATTTCTCCTTTCCCCCGGGCCGCGCCGACGCAACCGCCTGCCGGTACGGATTCCCGCATTGGCTGTGGCGAACCCCACATCGCGGATTCATTCCGTTTCCACATGCATCGCCGTCACATGGAAGCCGCCGTGGCCGCCGAGCCGGACCGCCGACGCCTGCAGGCGGATAGGTATCGCCACCTCGGCCATCGGCTAGTGCAGGAACCAGTCGAGGCCCGACCTGGCGCGGTCGGTGGGCACCACGTGCCCGCCACAGAATTCGTGATAGACAACGTCGTAACCGGCGCGTTCCAACCGTGGCCGCAACCGGCGGCTGGTCATATCGATGGGCAGTACTTGGTCGTTGGTGCCGTGGGTGATGTAGATGTTCGGCCGCCCGCAGGTTGCCCCGGGCGCGGCGAACCCAGGCGAGAACGCGATGACATGGCTGAACAAGTTGCCGTTGGTCAATCCCAGCGACAGTGCATACGAGGCGCCGTCCGAAAAGCCGCCTATGGCAAAGTGATTCGCGTCGACACTGTGGCGGGCGAACACGTGGGCGAGGGCGTCGTCGAGCAACCTGACGTCCGGCCCGAAGGATCCTACGATCACGTCCCAGGTGGAAGCGGCGCTCTGCGGCGCCAGCAGCAGCACACCGGCCGCGTCCGCGACGGCGAGGAACGGATCGATCCCGCCGCGGGCATGGCCCCCGGCGCCGTGCATCAACACGGCCAAGGGTGTCGCAGCGTCCCCGCGGTACCCGCTCGGCACATACAACAGGGTGTTGCGGCCGCGGTCCAGGGCCAGGGCGTGTAGTCCCGCCGGATACGGCGGCAGCGTCGGCGCTCTGACCCGAGCCCCCAGCCGTCCACCGGACGGATCGGCGGGCGCAGTTGCCGGAGTGTCCTCTTCCAAGTGCGGGCCGTCGCCCGACCCGAACGCCGTCATGCCACACCAATACCCGCGCACCACACCGCTACTCAATCGGCGCGTCGATCGTTTGGGCGCCGCTTCGGTGGGTAACGCACGTCCCAACGAAGGGAGCGGGCAATGAATTATCTGGACGCCGCCAAGGACCAAGTGCTCGGCGTGGTCAACAAGGTCGTCGACATGCAACCGCAACGGGCCGCCGCGCAGACGGTCACCATCGCCTGCCCGGTCGAGCGGGTCGCCGCCTTCTGGCGCGACCCCGCGCAGTTGTCCGTGGTGCTCGGCGACATCGCCGAGGTGGACTCCGTCGGTGAGGATCGCTACCGGTGGCGGACGCTGACCGAGCCGGACTTGTCGTGGGAGTCCCGACTGGTCACCTTCCCTGACGGCGTCGAATTCGTCGGCACCAGTGACGGCAACGAACTCACGGTCAACTACCGGCCGGCGCCGCGCGACCTGGGTACCGAGGTGACGCTGCACGTCAAAACCCCGGCGCCGGGCATGTTGACCGGTGCGGCCGCATTCAAGCTGTTGTACCGCCTGCGCGCGTTGCTGCAGACCGGCGAGGTGCCGACCATCAAGTCCAACCCCAGCGCGCGGAATTCCGCGCGGTAAGCGAGGAGCGAGGAGCGAGTAATGCGCGCACTGTGCTGGAACGGTGTCAACGACTTGTCGGTGGAGACGGTCGACGACCCCAAAATCCTCAACCCACACGATGTGATCGTCGAAGTCCGGCTCACCACCACCTGTGGCTCGGACCTGCACTTCATCGACGGCTACCTGCCGGGCATGCGGGAAGGCGACGTCTTCGGCCACGAGTTCATGGGGGTGGTCGCCGAGACCGGCCCGGAAGTGCGCGACACCAAGGTTGGTGACCGGGTGGTGGTGCCCTCGTTCATCGCCTGCAATCAGTGCTGGTTCTGCGATCACGAACTGTATGCGTGTTGTGACACCACGAATCCGAACGCGGAACTGCAGCAACCGTTGCTGGGATATCCCTCGGGCGGAATTTACGGCTACACCCATCCCTTCGGCGGCTACGCGGGCTCACATGCGCAATACGTGCGGGTTCCGTTCGGCGACGCCAATTGTTTCGCGATACCCGGCGACATCACCGACGAGCAAGCGCTGTTCCTATCCGATGCTGTGCCAACCGGTTTCATGGGCGCCGACTTCTGCGACATCGCCGGCGGGGACACCGTGGCGGTATGGGGCGCCGGCGGGGTCGGCCTGATGGCGGCCCGCAGCGCGTTGTTGCTCGGCGCCGAACGCTCCATCATCATCGACCGGATTCCCGAGCGACTGGCGCTGGCGCGAGACCACTTCGGACTGGAGACCATCGACTACACCGCGGTCGACAGTGTGCACGAGACATTGCGTGAGATGACCGGCGGACGCGGGCCCGATGCCTGCATCGAGGCGGTTGGCATGGAAGGCCACGGCACTGGGGTCCAGCAGCTCTACGACAAGGCCAAGCAGCTGCTGCGGCTGGAAACCGATCGGGCCACCGCGATGCGGCAGGCGATCCTGGCCTGCCGAAAGGGCGGAGTGGTCTCCGTGCTGGGCGTCTACGGCGTCACCGACAAGTTCCCCATGGGTGTGCTGACCAACAAAGGCCTCACGCTCAAGACGTCGCAGCAGCACGGCCAGCGCTACATGACCCGGTTGTTCGACTATGTCGAGCAGGGTGATCTGGATCCGGCCAAGCTCATCAGCCACGACCTGCCGCTGGAAGACGGCGTGCGCGCCTACGACTTGTTCAAGAACAAAAAGGACAACTGCATTCGAGTGGCGCTCCGGCCATGACTAGCCGGACGAGGATTTCTCGGGATTAATAGCCTGTGCCTCGTCCTCAAGGGAACGTAAGTGGCTTTCATGGGCGGCTTGCCAGTGTTGGTCCGCCTCGTCTTGCAATTCTGGGGCATCCTCCCGGTCCATGGCGACGCGCTGATAGGTGTTCGCCGTTCGCTCGTGAACACGGGCCAATTCCCTGTGCCGTTCCGCCGCAGCATGGTGGGCGTCTTGCGCACGATGCGTTGCTTCCTGGGCGCGGTGACGCGCCAGTTCCGCTGACTCCGGGGACGGCTTCTGACCGGAGGTCAACGCGGCTCTGCGTTCCCTCAGTTCGTTGATCCGCCGTTCCACCTTTGCCGCGCGTTCTGCCGCGCTGGCCTCGCCTATGGTGAAGTCGTCGTCCATCTTCATACTCCGATCAACAGGGTCTCACCCCTGTCCGCCGACCCCATCAAACTTACGTCCTCCCGTGGGCAGGCGTGCTTCGAAAGGTCGCTGTCCTCGGCGGCGGGCCTCCTGGTTATGACCGCCGGGTAGCGGGCATAGCTAGTGCCATGACTGACGACCCCGGCCAGGCGGCACGTGAAAACCCGGAGAAGGACCCGTCGCAGTGGGTGACCGGTGACGAACCGATGACCGGTCCGCAGCGCAGTTACCTGAACACATTGGCGCGGGAAGCCGGCGAGGATCCTCCGGACAACCTCACCAAGGCGCAGGCGTCAGATCTCATCGACAAGTTGCAAGAGCGTACGGGAAGGGGCCAGGGATGACTGTGGAGGCGCAGGACGTGCGGCGATTGCTCGACTCTGCCGAGGACGATGCGGTGCTGGTCCTCATCGAGGGCCGTACCGAGGTCCTCACGCCGGCCCAACTGGAGTCGGACGACTATCGCGGGGCGATGCAGATCGCGACGCGTCAGGACGTGCTAGCTCGGGTCGGCGGCACGGAGTTGTCCGAGCGTGAACTGGCCGAGCAGGCCGAAGATCTCGACACGGCGGTGCGCAATCTCGGCGGCTAGCTTCGCTGCGTGGTAAGCGGCGTAGCGAGCCGCCTCAGCACGCTTCGTCTATGACTGCCTCAGGCGAGAGCTGTTCGTAAGGATCCAAAGCCTGGGCAGCGCTGGTCAGCACCGTCAGTACGTCACTGAGCCCGCAAGCTTCCACGATTCGACAGACCGACGGTTGCAGGCTGACCAGGCAGAGTTCGATTCCGCGTTCGCGGCAGCGGTGGGCCTCGTCGGCCAACGCCTCGAAACCCGAGCAGGAGATGAAATCGACGCTGTTGACATCGACTATGAAGGGCTGCTGCGGGTCGACGAACGCCGAAGCCTCGCGGAGTAGCAGCCGCCAGATGTGCTCGTTGCAGGCGTCGATCTCACCGCCGGCATAGACGATCACCGCCGAGCCGACGCCTTGCACGGCGGCCCGCAGCGTGCTGTTCTGGGCACCGAGCTCGGAGACCAGGCGCGTGCTCAACCGCAGGTGGGCGGGACGCAGATCAGTAGGGGCCAGGCTCACGGCACGCTCCTCGGTCGACCAGTATTCTCAAACCTTCGACGGCCGTCCTGCTTTCTTGAAGACAGGCTGCGGTGGGCAGAATTCTTTTCACATAAGTCGACCGTAAACGCCGTTTCTAAACCGATTTGAGACCTCGATGTGTTGTTGGTGTTCGGTGGCCGCGACCCAGGTGGCGGTGGCGGGTCACCCCCGTCCGGTCCGGCCGCGGGCGCGTTGCATCGATTAGCTGGTCGAACTATCATCTGGACACATGTCCAGTTTCCTCTCGCGGCGGTCGCGAGCGCGTTGATGGCGACGGAATGGGGGGCGCTTGTGCCCGGCCTTTCGTGGGCGGATAGAAGTTGAGTATGCGAATTGCCCTGCTGTCCTACCGGAGTAAGACCCATTGCGGCGGACAGGGTGTTTACGTGCGCCATCTCAGCCGCGGTCTGGTGGAGCTCGGGCACGACGTCGAGGTGTTCTCCGGCCAGCCTTACCCGCAGCTGCTTGACCCGCGGGTGCGCCTGACCAAGGTGCCGAGTCTTGACCTGTACCGCGAACCCGACCCCTTCCGGGTGCCGCGGCCCAGCGAGATCCGCGACTCGATTGACCTGTTGGAACTCGCCACCATGTGGACGGCCGGCTTCCCCGAGCCCAGAACGTTCACCCTGCGCGTCGCCCGGCAACTCGCCGCCCGCCTCGCCGACTTCGACATCGTTCACGACAATCAGAGCCTGGGCACCGGGCTGCTCAAGATCGCCGGTCAGTTACCGGTGGTGGCCACCGTGCACCACCCCATCACTCGGGACCGGGTACTGGACCTCGCCGCCGCGCGGTGGTGGCGGAAACCGTTGGTACATCGGTGGTACGGATTCGCCACCATGCAAAAGCAGGTGGCGCGCCAGATCCCCGAGTTGTTGACGGTCTCGTCGTCGTCGGCCGCGGACATCGTCACCGACTTCGGTGTCTCGCCAGACCAACTGCACGTGGTGCCGCTGGGCGTCAACACCAACCTCTTCAAGCCCGGTCCGCTGCCCCGCCAGCGCGGGCGCGTGATGGCGATCGCCAGTGCCGACACCCCGCTCAAAGGAGTCAGCACGCTCTTGCACGCCATCGCGCGGCTGCGGGTCAACCGCGACCTGGAGTTGCGTCTGGTCGCCAAGGTCGAACCCAACGGCCCTACCCACAAACTCATCGCCGAGCTGGGCATTTCCGACATCGTCCACATTTCCAGTGGTCTGTCTGACGCGGACCTCGCGGCCCTGTTCGCGTCGGCCGAAGTGGCCTGTATTCCCTCTCTCTACGAGGGCTTTTCGCTGCCGGCGGTGGAAGCCATGGCCAGCGGCACCCCGATCGTCGCCAGCCGGGTGGGCGCGTTGCCCGAGGTCTTGGGGACCGACGGCGCCTGTGCCGAGCTGGTGCCACCGGCGAACGTCGACGCCCTCACCGAGGCGTTGGGCGGACTGCTCGATTCGCCGGAGAAGCGCGCCGACCTGGGACGCGCGGGACGCGACCGGGCCGTCAACGTCTTCAGTTGGGAGGCTGTGGCCGCCCAAACCGTGCGGGTATATGAGCGGGCGATCGCGCGAAAGGCCGCCATGGGAAGTCAGACGCAGTGCTGACAATCGATTTCGACCGGTTGGCCATCGGACCGGCAACGCGTGTCATCGACGTGGGCTGCGGCGCCGGCCGGCATGCGTTCGAGGCGTACCGTCGCGGCGCGGATGTAGTCGCGTTCGACCGCGATGAGCCCGAACTTCGCGCGGTGGACACCATTCTGCGGGCCATGGCTGAGGCCGGTGAGGCACCGGCCGAAGCATCGGCAACGGTTGTGTTGGGTGACGCGCTCAGCTTGCCCTACGCCGACGAGACGTTCGACTGCGTCATCGCCTCGGAGATCCTCGAGCACATCCCGCACGACGACGCCGCGATCGCCGAGCTCATCAGGGTCTTGAAAGTCGGTGGCACGCTGGCCATCAGCGTGCCGCGATGGCTGCCGGAGCAGGTCTGTTGGCTGTTGTCGGAGGAATACCACAGCAACGAAGGCGGCCATGTGCGGATCTACCGGGCCAGTCAGTTGCGCGACAAATTCACCGGATACGGACTGGAACTGACCCACACACATCACGCCCACGCTTTGCACTCGCCGTTCTGGTGGTTGAAATGTGCTGTGGGCGTGTCGCATCCGGATCACCCGGCGGTGGCCGCGTATCACAAACTGTTGGTGTGGGATCTGATGCAGCGGCCGAGGATCACCCAGGTGGCCGAGTCACTGCTCAATCCGCTGGTGGGCAAGAGCGTGGCGATGTACTTCACCAAGCCGGCTGCGACCGAAGTTTCGGCGACGTTGGGAACTTCAGTTGCGTCGGGGTAGCGCGCCGGCGGTGCCAGGCGTCGTCAGCGCCGAGCAATGCCGGCAGACCGCCCTGTCCATCGCCGCCGCACAGGAGACCTCGGGCGCCATCCCGTGGTTCGAAGGTGGTCACACCGACCCGTGGGATCACGTGGAATGCGCCATGGCGCTCACCACCGCCGGACTGCTGGAACCCGCACGCGCGGCGTTCGATTGGAGCCGCCGCACGCAGCGGCCCGACGGCTCGTGGCCCATCCAGTTGCGGGCCGGAGTCGTCGAAGACGCCAACAGCGACAGCAACTTCTGCGCCTACATCGCCGCAGGCGTCTGGCATCACGTGCTGGTCACCGGTGATCACAGGTTCGCGCGGACTATGTGGCCGACGGTGCAGAAGGCGATCGATTTCGTCATCGACTTGCAGGTTGGGTACGGCGAAATCTGTTGGGCCAGAAGCGAAGCCGGCCCCCTGCGGGAAGCATTGCTGACCGGGTGCGCCAGTATCTTTCACAGCATCAGGTGTGCGCTGGCACTTGCGGCTCTGATCGGGGAACCGCAGCCCGAATGGGAACTGGCTCTGGGCCGGCTGGGGCATGCCATCACCGAGCATCCCGAGGCGTTCACCGAGAAGGACCGCTACTCGATGGACTGGTACTACCCCATCCTGGGTAGTGCGCTGCGCGGTCCGGCGGCCGCCACCCGAATCAAGCAGCGCTGGGGGGATTTCGTGGTCGGTGGTCTTGGTATCCGCTGCGTTGTCGACCGGCCCTGGGTGACCGGTGCGGAAACGTGTGAACTCGTCATGGCGCTCGACGCGATCGGACTGCGACCGGCCGCGCACCGGCAGTTCGACGCGATGCAGCACCTGCGCGAACACGACGGCTCATATTGGACGGGTTTGGTGTTCGCCGACGGGAAACGCTGGCCCGAGGAGCGCACCACCTGGACGGGCGCGGCCATGATCTTGGCTGCCGACGCGCTGTCGGACACCACACCGGCCAGCGGGCTGTTTCGCGGTGATGGTCTACCGGTGGGCCTGCAAGACGACTTCGATTGTGAGTGCCTCACCACTAGCCGCTGACGTGAATGTGCTCACCGATCGTTCCGCCGGTGCGTTCCAGAACGCGTAGCGAGCCGGTCACCCCCACCTCCTGGAACTGCCCGGAATCGATTGCGCGGCAATAGATGTAGTATGGCGGTCGGCCGCCGTCCCTAGGGTCTGGGAAGACGTCGTGGATGACCAGCGCCCCGCCGGTGCGCACCCACTTCGCCCACCCCTCGAAGTCCTGTGTGGCGGCGGCTTCAGAGTGCCCGCCGTCGATGAACAGCAACTGCAGCGGTGAGCGCCAGGCGCGTGCGACGACCGGTGACTTACCGACGATCGCGACGACGTGGTCGTCGAGGTGGGCGGCGTCCAGTGTGCGGCGAAACGTGGGCAACGTGTCGAAGAGTCCGGTGACTTCGTCGACCATCGAGGCGTCGTGGAATTCCCAGCCGGGCTGATGTTCTTCGGATCCATGGTGATGATCGACGGTGTAGAGGACACTGTCGGTTTCCTGAGCCGCTGCCCCGAGGAGCAGGGTCGATTTGCCGCAATAGGTACCGATCTCGACACCGACGCCGCCGTCGAGATAGCGCACGGCGGCTTCGTACAGCGCTCGTCCTTCATCGTCTGGCATGAAACCTTGCACCTGTTCGGCGAGGGAGAAAAGGCGCTGTGTCGAACTCGCATACTGGCGCGGCATCCGCCCAACCTATCCGGTCGCCACCGCAGCGGATGCGGGCGCTCCCCAATCTGGTTCAGCCGCGTTTACCCGTGCCGGTAGGGGTTATACCCGACGGGGGCGAGCGCCTTGGCTCATCGCTGCCGGTGGGCGGGCAGTCGGTGGGCGGGCCGCCTCACAGACCCGAAAACTAGTTCAGCGCTTGACATTTCATGTGACACGTGGGCAGGCGGAAAGGAACGACAATGCCATTTCCAGAACAGCAGCAAAACGTCCCGGGCGTTCAGGCGCAGATGGACCCGGTGCCTGACTGCGGAGAAGAAAGCTACACCGGTTCGGGAAAGCTGACGGGTAAGACCGCCATCATCACCGGCGGCGACAGCGGGATCGGCCGTGCGGTGGCGATCGCCTACGCCCGCGAAGGCGCGGACGTGCTGATCGCTTACCTGAACGAAGACGAAGACGCGCGAGACGTCGCCCGCTACGTCGAGGAGGCCGGTCGCAAGTGCGTGCTGGTGGGTGGCGACCTCTCCGACCCCCAGCACTGCCGCGCGGTCGTCGACCGTGCCGTCTCGGAATTCGGCAAGATCGACGTGCTGGTCAACAATGCCGCCTTCCAGATGACGCACGAGAGCCTGGACGAGATTCCCGACGAGGAATGGGAGCACACCTTCAAGCTGAACGTGGGGGCGTACTTCTACCTGGCGAAGGCGGCTCTGCCGCACATGGCCCCCGGCTCGTCGATCATCGGTAGTTCCTCGGTCAATAGCGACTCCCCCAGCCCGACGCTGGCTCCCTATGCAGCCACCAAAGCCGCGATCGCGAACTTCTCTGCAAGCCTGGCTCAGCTGCTCGGCCCAAAGGGCATCCGGGTCAACAGTGTGGCGCCGGGTCCGATCTGGACACCGCTCATCCCGGCGACCATGCCGACGGAGAAGGTGAAGAACTTCGGCGACGACACGCCGCTGGGCCGGGCCGGCCAGCCGGTGGAACTGGCTCCCGTCTACGTACTGCTGGCTTCTGACGAAGGCAGCTACATCTCCGGGGCGCGCATCGCGGTAACCGGCGGCCGGCCAATCCTCTAGAGGATTGCCGCCGCGAGATCGACTGTGCGCCAGGGCCTTTCACGGTGAACCCACGGCGGGATCTGAGCGATATTCCCGCCGTGGGTTCACAGTTCAATCCGTGAGCGCCCGCTCGAGGCGGCCTCAGCCGTGGGGCGCCTCGGAGATCTTGCTGTCCGGCTTGCCGACCGTCTGGCAGTAGGTGGTGACCGACAACCGGGTCGCGGAGAGTTCGATGTTGCTCGGGTCGGCCCCGCTCTTGTCCTTGAGCATCTTGCTGATCTCGGAGTTCTGCTTGTTCTCGTCCTGCGACGTGAAGTCCTTGCACTTGGTGTCGCCGCCGGTGTTGATGACCTTCGACGCTGAACATCCACTGAACAGCAGCGCGGCGATCGCGAGGGTCGCGGGCACAATCGGCTTCATCGTTGGCCTTCCTTGACTGGGCATAGTTATCTGTCTGTAGACCGCAGCGTCGAGTTCCAAACGCCGCCGCCAGCCATGGCCTGCGCCGATGAGTTTTGTGCGCGCCGCCGGTCATACCTGGCAAGGTCCTATATCGATAGCGAAGGGGATGCCATGTCCACTGCCCTGCCACCCGTGGTCGATCACCAAACATGGCGCGCAGCCCTCGACGACCTACGCAAGCGGGAGAAGGCCGCGACCCGCGAACTCGACGCCATCGCCGCCCAGCGCCGCCGCCTGCCAATGGTGGAACTGCCCGACTACACGCTGATCGGCGCCGACGGGCCCGTCCGACTGGTCGACGTGTTCGACGGTCGCTCGCAGCTGATCGTCTACCACCACATGTGGACCGACGGTGCCGAGTGGCAGTGCCCCGGGTGCACCGGCTTCACATCGCAATTCACCCGACTGGAGGTCCTCGACAACTACGACGCCCGGTTCGTCATCGTCACGACAGGACCGATCGAGGAGGCGCTCGCCTACCGAGAAAAGGTCGGCAACCGGATGCAGTGGTACTCGTCGTCAGAGAGTCCGTTCGCCGCAGACATGGACGCACCGCCCGGTGGCGGTTTCGGCGTCAACGTTTTCCTGCGCAACGAAGACACCGTGTACCGCACCTGGCACACCGCCGGCCGCGGTACCGAACAGCTCAGCTACACCTTCGCATTGCTGGACATCTTGCCGTGGGGACGCCAGGAGGAATGGCAGGACTCGCCCGACGGTTGGCCGGCCCGACCGACGTACTCGGGTTGGCCCGAATCGCCCGACATCGCCCGCGCCTACGGGCAACAAACTCTTGACTGAGTCCAGATAAGTAGGTCATATTGACCAGGTGTCCTCGGCACCGGACTACGCAGAGCAACTGCGACTAGCCGACTTACGAGTGACCCGTCCCAGAGTCGCCGTGCTGGAAGCTGTGCACGCACATCCTCATGCCGACACCGACACCCTGTTCTCGGCCGTGCGAATCGGCTTGCCCGAGGTCTCCCGGCAAGCCGTATACGACGTCCTCAACGCGCTGACGGCGGCCGGATTGGTCCGCCGCATCCAGCCCTCCGGACTGGTCGCCCGCTACGAATCTCGCGTCGGCGACAACCATCACCACGTCGTGTGCCGGTCGTGCGGCGTCATCGCCGACGTGGATTGTGCGGTCGGCGAGGCGCCGTGTCTGACGCCGTCCGACGACAACAACGACTTGGATGGCTTTGTTCTCGACGAGGCCGAGGTCATCTACTGGGGCTTGTGCCCCAATTGCTCGACTGCCGGATCACAGCCGTGATCACAGCCCATCAATCACATCGGAAGGAAAGCTGTGTCAACTGAGTCGCAGAGCCGCCCGCCCCACGAGGACACCAAGACGGCGAGTAACAGCGAAAGCGAAAACCCGGCAATCTCCTCCCCCAAACCGAAATCCGGTGCGCCCCGGACCAACCGGGACTGGTGGCCCGATCAGGTCGACCCGTCCACGCTGCATCCGCACTCCCCGCAGGCCAATCCGCTCGGCGACGACTTCGACTACGCCGAAGCATTCGCACAGCTGGACGTCGAGGCCCTCAAGGCGGATGTCATTTCGGTGTTGACCACCTCGCAGGACTGGTGGCCGGCCGACTACGGCCACTACGGCGGCCTGATGATCCGGATGAGCTGGCACGCCGCGGGCACCTACCGCATCTTCGACGGCCGCGGCGGCGGCGGCCAGGGCATGCAACGCTTCGCCCCACTGAACAGTTGGCCGGACAACGCCAACCTGGACAAGGCGCGCCGCTTGCTGTGGCCGGTCAAGAAGAAGTACGGCAGCAAGGTGTCGTGGGCGGATTTGCTGCTCTTCGCCGGCAACGTCGCCCTGGAATCCATGGGATTCCAGACGTTCGGGTTCGCCTTCGGCCGCGAAGACGTCTGGGAGCCCGAAGAGATTCTCTTCGGTGAAGAGGACACCTGGCTGGGCACCGACAAGCGTTACTCCGGTGAGCGGGATCTGGCCCAGCCCTACGGCGCCACCACGATGGGCCTCATCTACGTCAATCCCGAAGGCCCCGAAGGCAAACCGGACCCCGTCGCAGCAGCACGGGACATCCGCGAAACCTTCGGCCGGATGGCGATGAACGACGAGGAAACCGCGGCGCTCATCGTCGGTGGACACAGCTTCGGCAAGACCCACGGTGCCGGAGACGGTGATCTGGTCGGCCCGGAGCCCGAGGGCGCCCCGATCGAGCAGCAGCAGCTGGGCTGGAAGAGCTCCTTCGGCACCGGCAAGGGCAAGGACGCCATCACCAGCGGCCTGGAGGTCGTCTGGACCTCCACGCCCACCAAGTGGGGCAACGGGTTCCTGCAGAACCTGTACGGCTACGAGTGGGAGCTGACCAAGAGCCCCGCCGGAGCCTGGCAGTTCACCGCCAAGGACGGCGCCGGTGCCGGCACCATCCCCGATCCGTTCGACGGTCCTGGGCGCGCGCCGACCATGCTGGTCACCGACGTGGCGCTGCGGGAAGACCCGATCTACCGCGAGATCACGCGGCGCTGGCTGGACCACCCCGAGGAGCTGTCCGAGGCGTTCGCCAAGGCCTGGTACAAGCTGCTGCACCGCGACATGGGCCCGATCAGCCGCTACCTGGGACCGTGGGTACCCGAGCCGCAGCTGTGGCAGGACCCGGTGCCCGCCGTCGACCACGAACTGGTCGACGAGCAGGACATCGCCTCGCTGAAGAGCAAAGTGCTTGACTCCGGCCTGTCGGTTCCTCAGCTGGTCAAGACGGCATGGTCGTCGGCGTCGAGTTTCCGCCGCACCGACAAGCGGGGTGGGGCCAACGGGGCGCGGGTGCGGCTGGAGCCGCAGCGCCGCTGGGAGGTCAACGAGCCTTCGGAGCTGGACAAGGTGCTGCCCGTGCTGGAGCGCATCCAGCAGGAGTTCAACGACTCGGCCTCTGGTGGCAAGAAGATCTCGCTGGCTGACCTGATCGTGTTGGCCGGTTCGGCGGCGGTCGAGAAAGCGGCCAAGGACGCCGGGTACGAGATCAACGTGCACTTCGCGCCCGGGCGGACCGACGCCACGCAGGAGAACACCGATGTCGAGTCGTTCGCGGTGCTCGAGCCGCGAGCCGACGGGTTCCGCAACTATGCGCGTCCCGGGGAGAAGGCGCCGCTGGAGCAGTTGCTGATGGAGCGCGCTTACCTGCTGGGCGTGACAGGGCCGGAGCTTGCCGTGCTGGTCGGCGGTTTGCGGGCGTTGGGCGCCAACCACGGCGGCTCCAAGCACGGGGTCTTCACCGACAAGGTGGGGGCGTTGACCAACGACTTCTTCGTCAACCTGCTCGACATGAGTACCGAGTGGAAGCCGTCGGAGACGGCGGAGAACGTCTATGAGGGCCACGACCGGGCCACCGGTGAGCAGAAGTGGACGGCCACCGCCAATGACCTTGTCTTCGGGTCCAACTCGGTGCTGCGCGCCATCGCCGAGGTGTACGCGCAGGACGACGCCAAGGGCAAGTTCGTCGAGGACTTCGTCGCGGCATGGGTCAAGGTCATGAACGCCGACCGGTTCGACATCAAGTAATCGCAGCCGACACGAACACCGCTCCGCGCACCCCATCGGTGTGCGGGGCGGTCTTCGTTACGGGGTCGGCAGCAGCGCGCCGACCGCCGCGAGCGTGGTGGTACGCGTCGGCGACGACGGAGTCGGTGAGGTCGTGGGACCGCACGCCGACACCAGCCAGGTTGTTGCCACCATCAGCACGGCCAGTACCAGAGTGCGCGGGAAAGCAGCACTCACCGATTGAGGTCCCACTGCCCGAAATCGGCGGCCAGGACATCGTCCACATCTACGCGGATACCGTTGAGAACCGGACCCTCGATCACGCCCTGATACAGCACCGCCGCGGGCTCGCGTTGGCCATTCGACCAGGCCTTGGTCTGCCAGGCCCAGCGATGCCCTGCGGTGGTCGAGCGGCCGATGACCCCGTCGTTGATCGCCCACCCACAGGCCTGGGCGTGTCCATAGATCCCGGTGCGATCCACGCCGAGAACCGAATTGATGCCCCGGAACCACTGCACGGCCGGGCCATTCCAGGTGTTGCTGTCGATATTGTCGTCGACACTGAAGAAGATCGGCGCAGCAGGCGGTCCACCCGCAGCGGCGTGCAACTGCTGAGCCGTTTTCGCGTCTGCGACGCCGCCGTCGAAACCGCGGGTGAAGTCCGACGGGTCTGGCCAGCCGGGTTTGCCGTACTGGAAGTTGCTGACGATGTGCAGGCCAGCGGCCCGCAGCGCGTCGGCGTACTGGCGGGTGATCGGTTTTGCCTCGAAATTTGCCCCCGGCCGCGACATGGAGACGTAGTTGACCACACCGTCGTACCCGGCGGCTTTGATCTCCTCGGGCGGAATCGTCCGCTCGGCGAAATCGATCAGCCTGGTGGCGGCGGCCGATGCGCTCGGTGCGCCAATGGCAGCGCCCACCGCTCCCAGCAGAATCGGTGCCATAGCGAACTTGAACGCGTCGCGTCGCGAAACGGCGCCATGGCCACCCGGCGCAGCCCAATCATGCACGGCGCGATGGTAGCAATCAGTGCACCACCGATCGCAGCCAATAGTGGTCTAGCCGCGCTTGAGCTGCGCTTTGGCCTCCTTGACCCGCTTGGTGGCGGCCCGGCTGGCCTGACGGGCTTTCTCGTAGCTGCTCTCGGCGTTCGTCGCCGCACGCTCGGCTTGCCGAAGGGCCGCAATCGCCTCATCGCGGCGTTCACGGGCCTGCGCGCGTTCGGCGTCGCGCTCGGCCAGCACGCTGTCGGCTTCGGCCTTGGCGCGCTCGGCGGCGGCGACGGCCGCGCGCAGCTTCTCCAGTTCTCGACGTGCGGCCGCTGCCTGCTGGTCCGGCGCCCGGTCGGGAGCCGACTTGGGCTCGTCTGTGCGCCGTTGCGTGCGGCCCGGCGCCGCTACCGGCACCGCATCGCCGAACCCGCCGAACCCCGACCAGCGTTCGGCCTTGGTCAACCGCCCCAAGCGCTCGCGTACCTCCGGGTCAGCGATCGCGGCTTGAAGTGAGCCGGTCACGTCGTCGCGCAGCGTCGCCGACGGGTTGTCCACGTCGGCGTCCTTGAGTGCGGTGCGGGTGAGTTCGTTGATCAACCGGTGTTGCTCGGCCGACAGGTCGCGGATGCGGTCGCCGTCCATCGCAGCGTGCGCGGCGCGCAGGTCGTCACCCAGCTCGGCCAGCCGCGCTTTGACGTCGTTGTGTTGCAGGGCCAGGCGGTTCACAATCCACGCCGCGGTTGTCGGCTTACGCGCGCCGGAGATCCGCTTGGCGGTGTCGGCGTCGCCGCGCTTCTTCGCGGCGGCTGCCAATTTCGTCCGCTGCGCGGTGAACTCGTCGGGCTGCGCCGAGTACAACTGGTCCAGTTCGTCGTCGGCCATGACGCCATGATCTCAGCCCGGTGAGCAAAGCAACTGTTTCGCGACGCACCCGCCGGGCAACTTCATGGACAACGCTGTCGTAACTCGACAATGCCTCCAAGTCAACCCAAGGACCTCGAACTCGATGACGCCTAACTTCAAGGCCCCGACCACCCGCCGACGATTCGGCCACCCCTGGCAACGTCGGCTGCTGCTGAGCCTGCTGGTGGTGCTCGGAGTGGTCGGCGGGGTTCAGCTCGCCCTGTTACCGCGCTGCCACGGCGCCAACTGCACCCCTGCGATATCGAAACCATCTGGGCCGGCGCAGGTGTCGATCAAACCCGGTCCCAACGCGCATGACGTCCAGCCGGTGACCCCCGTGGAGGTGAAAGCCGAAACCGGGACCTTGGCCGAAGTTCGCATGGTCAACGACGTCGGCCGACAGGTCGACGGTGTCATGACTCCCGACAACACGGTCTGGAAGCCGACCGTTCCCTTGGGGTACGGACGGACCTACACCCTGACGGTGACCAGCCGCGGCCCCAGCGGCCTTGACACAACCCAGGTTTCGTCGTTCTCCACACTGCGCCCGTCGAACCAAACCAAGGTCTCCTTCACCATGACGTCGGAGGCGGCTCTGCATGAGGGCGGCACCTACGGTGTCGGGACGGTGGTGGTTGCTCACTTCGATGAGGAGATCAGTGACCGCGCGGCCGCCGAGCGACAACTGCAAGTGACCACCAACCCATCGGTGCCAGGGTCCTGGTTCTGGGTCGACAACCAAAATGCGCACTGGCGTCCCGAGCATTACTACGCACCGGGCACCACGGTGACCGCGGAAGCGAAGATCTACGGAATCGGTTTGGGCAATGGCCTATTCGGCCAGGAAGACAGCCGCGTGTCGTTCCGGATCGGTGATGCGCACGTTTCCATCGCCGACGACACGACCAAGATGGTCAGCGTCTTCAACAACGGCGCTCTGGTGCGCACCATGCCGACCTCCATGGGCATGGGCGGCACGGAGACGGTCGGCGGAAGGACTTTGACATTCTGGACGCCTCCGGGCGTCTACACGGTGCTGGACAAGGGCAATCCCGTCATCATGGATTCCTCGACGTTCGGGCTGCCCAAGAACTCCCGCCTGGGCTACCGCGAGGTCATCAACTACGCCACCCGTATCAGCATCGACGGTATCTACCTGCATCAGCTGGACTCGACGGTCTGGGCGCAGGGCCATACGGACACCTCGCACGGCTGCCTGAACCTCAACGGTGACAACGCCAAATGGTTTTATGACTTCTCGATGCCCGGGGATGTGGTCGAGGTCCGCAACACCGGCGGACCGCCCTTGACCCTGGCGCAGAACGGCGACTGGACGCTGAGCTGGGACCAATGGCGCAAGGGCAGCGCCTTGCAACCGGCGTCGTGAGCCGCAGCGGCGAGATTGCGATCACTCGGAATCCAAGACACTGCTGGTAGGCGAGTCGCCCTGCTGGGCGACCGCCTAGCGACCCCTGACCTGGGGTAAGAGGTATCGCATGGCCATCCACAACCGCAGGACACGATGAACTATGCGAGTAGAGATCATCGAAACGTCCAGTTTGGGCGATCGCAGTTACGTGGTGGTCGATGACGACGCGGTGGTGGTGATCGATCCGCAACGTGACATCGATCGGGTGCTGGAATTGCTCGGAGACAACGCGCGGCGCATCACCCATGTGCTCGAGACGCACCTGCACAACGACTACGTGACGGGTGGACTCGAGTTGTCCCGGGTGACCGGTGCCGAATACGTCCTCCCACGCGGTGACGATGTCGGATACCCTGCGCGGCGGGTCCAGGACGGCGACACAATCGACGCGGGCAGCTTCACGTTGCGCGTCATCCATACGCCCGGCCACACGCGCGAACATGTCAGCTACGCCCTCAGGGACGCCTCCGGTCGAACGGTCGGTGTATTCACCGGTGGCTCAATGCTTTACGACACAACTGGTCGCACGGACCTGCTCGGCCACGACCACACCCACGATCTCAGCGTCGACCAGTATCGGTCGGTGCGCCGACTCGCCGCCGAACTCCCCGCTGACGCGCAGGTGTATCCCACCCACGGCTTCGGCAGCTTCTGCTCGGCCGACGCCTCCGGCCGTGACTCGTCGACAGTGGGCGAACAGCGCAGCAGCAACCCGGCGTTGACCAAGGACGAGGAAACCTTCGTCGAGGAGTTGATGAACAACCTCTCGGCCTATCCCGCTTACTACGAACATATGGGCGTCATCAACCGCAACGGGCCTGAGGCGGTGAGTCTGTCGGCGCCGGTCCCGGTGGACCCGGCCGAATTGCGGCGCCGCATCGAAGCCGGCGAGTGGGTGGTGGACCTGCGGTCGCGAACCGCCTTCGCCGCCGGCCACCTGGGCGGGTCGTATGGCTTCGAATTGTCCGACTCCTTCGTGACATACCTCGGCTGGCTTTACGCCTGGGGGCAACCGCTGACCTTGATCGGTGACGATGCCGACCAGATAGCGACCGCCAGAAGAGAGCTCGTGCGCATCGGGGTGGATGAGGTACGCGGGGCGGCCAGCGGTGACATTGAACAGCTCGCCGGTGATGCAGGCCTACGCTCCTATCGCGTGGCCGATTTCGCCGCGTTGGTGGATGAAATCCGTCGTCCCGACGTAGCCGTCCTCGATGTGCGCCGCGACGACGAATTCCGGGACAGCCACGTGCTCAAGGCCATCAACATTCCGATCCACGAGTTGGCCGGCCGCCTCGACGAGCTGCCCGACGCCGAGATCTGGGTGCATTGCGCCAGTGGGTACCGGGCCTCGGTTGCGGCGTCCATCCTCGACAAGCACGGACGATCGACCGTTCTGGTCGACGACAAGTACGCCGCCGCTGAGGAACTGGGACTGACCGAGACGGGCAGCCAGTAGGAAAGCGAGCCGCCTAGCCGGCTTTCGACGCGGTCGAGCGGAGTTGGGAAACCACGGTCTTGGCATCCGAGGTGGCCCCGCGGTTGTAGGGCAGCTTGGACAGCGCCGACGCCATCCAGCAGGTGTTGCTCACCGCGGCAAAAGTCAGCCCGCCACCGATGCCGGCAGCAAGCCACTTGAGTTGCGGAACCGCGACGCTGCCCAGCACCGAGGAGAGCACAATCGACCCGGCAACCAACCGCACCTGACGCTCGATGTCCCACCGCTGCCCAGCACGGTCGACGGTGAACCCATTGCTCTCCCAGTCGACGATGCCCTTATCGAGGACCCGAGCCGACACCAGCCCCGACTGGCGCAACAGCTCGGAGGCCTGCGACGAGCGCTGACCCGACTTGCACACCAGCACAATGTGGTCATCCAGGTGCTCGACAATCTCTGCGCGGTGCTCGCGCAGCACATCCAGGGGCACATTGAAGGAGCCGGTGATGTGTGAGGTCTCGAACTCCGCGGGGGTGCGCACATCGATCACACGTGGCGGCTTGCCCGACTCGAGTAGCTCCTTGAGCTCGAAAGAACTGATGTTGGTTGCAGCGTTCATTGGCGGTCTCCCTCGACAGACGATTGGGCTGTCTCGGTACCGATACCCCTTACTCACGACTCGGTGATGCTTTGAATCGCCCGGACTTTTTCCCAAGCATCGCTACCATCTTCGTGTGCGCGCATTGCCCGACCGGAAGTCGTTCACCGTTGGCGCGGTACTGGCTGCCGTTGCGCTGCAGCTCACCGGCATAGTGCTGCCGGCCGGGATGCCGGGCTCGGTGCGGTCGGCCGCCGCGGCGAGTTGCCCCCAGGTCGAGGTGGTTTTCGCCCGAGGCCGTTTCGAATCGGCCGGACCAGGAGTGCTGGGCAATGCCTTTATCAATTCGCTGAGCTCCAAGATCGGTGGCCGCAGCATGGGCACGTATGCGGTCCGGTATCCGGCTGACACCGAAATCGACATTGGCGCCAACGACATGAGCCGGCACATCCAGAACACCGTCAACAACTGCCCGAACACCCGCATCGTCTTGGGCGGCTACTCCCTGGGCGCCGCGGTTACCGACGTGGTCCTTGCTGTGCCCATGTCCGCGTTCGGTTTCGACAGCCCCCTGCCGGCCGGCACCGACGAGCACGTCGCCGCGGTCGCCTTGTTCGGCAACGGAAGTCAGTGGGTCGGGCCGATCACCAACTTCAACCCCATCTACAACGACAGAACGATCGAGCTGTGCCACGGTGCCGATCCCGTCTGCAACCCCGCCGACCCCAACACGTGGAAAGAGAACTGGCCGCAACACCTCGCGAGCGCGTATGTCGATGCGGGCATGGCCAATCAAGCCGCCGATTTCGTCGCGAGCAAGCTCTAGCCGAACCGGTTTCGCACAGCTACACCGCGGAGGAGCCCGGGCGGCTTCCGCTGTAGCGTCTGCAGGCAGCGGCGGGCAGCGACCAACCCGACCAGGGTCAACGCCTGCCTGCCCAGCGCCATCCGACTGGTTCTGCGCTTCCAGCTTCGCGGCGTGGACGCCGCTCGGCGCCCAGCGTGATAACCGGTGCCCAATGCAGCGACCAGTGCCAGGAATACCGCGACCGCAGTCATGCAATGAGCTTCGTCGGTCGCGGTCGCGAGATGGTCACGCACAAGACACACCTCGGCGCCGGGGTGCGGAACACAACGGCGATTACGGCGCATACAAACCTAATACAATCACGGTGAGTTTAGCCCTTGCTAATCCCGGGTTAGGGCGCAGTAGGCGGCGCATTCACATGATGTTTATTTAATTCATGCTGCGCGAATTACTTCACCGAGGCTGGATGTGCGAGCTACCGGATTGGCGACAGCAATCGTTCGCGCACCGGACCCAGTGAGCGCGCGGCAACGTCGCCATGACGGTGACCCGCGGGACATCGCCCGGCGCGAACGGCCGTGCAGCGACGCCTGATGTCCGTATAGCACGCTGCCCTGACAGGAAAAACCCCTGGTGAGGGGCGCAAGATGGGCCCGGGTCATCGTGTTGGCGGCGACCGTTGGGTTAGCCGATTGGGGAGCCTCGAGCACACGGTTATCGATGCAATGCACCGCGCGCAGCGCAAAGCGCTTAACCGCGCCGTTCTCTGTGAAGATCCGATGAAAAAATCAACATGAGTGTTGAACAAACCCAAAGATCAGGCGACTGCGGTCGAATCCGCGCTTTGAATCGCTCGGCGGCAACTTTATAGCGTCTATATCAACACGGCACATCGGAGTGTTGACCCAAGAACCACTGTCCCCGAAGGAAGACCCATGTCTTACGTCAAGACGTATCCGGAGATTGTGGCCGCGGCGGCCAGCAATCTTCAATCGATCGGCGCCGCGCTGAGCGTTGGTAACGCCGCTGCGGCGGGGCCCACCACCGGCGTCGTGCCCGCCGCCGTAGATGAAGTCTCCATTCTGACCGCAGCGCAGTTCGCCTCGCACGGTGCCCGGTTCCAAGAACTGAGCGCCCAAGCGGCCAGGATTCAGGCGGCGCTGGCCGCCACCTTGGCCACCAGTGCGGGTTCCTACGCGGAGACCGAAGCGGCTAACGCCGCGGCCGGCCTCTGACTCTGACTCACCAAGGCAAGGGGAGAACAAGCAATGGTTGACTACGGCCTGTTGCCGCCTGAGCTCAACTCGGCGCGCATCTACGCGGGCCCGGGGGCAAGCTCGCTTCTCGAGGCCGCGGCGGCGTGGAGTGGGTTGGCCGCAGACCTGCAGGACGCCGCCTCCGGTCACACCTCGGTGATCGAAGGGCTGACCACCGGTCCCTGGCTCGGGCCGGCGTCGGCGTCTTTGGTCACCGCTGTGAGCCCCTTCATCCAGTGGCTGAGCACCAGCGCTCAGGAGGCTGCGAACGCCGCGACTCAGGCGAGCGCGGCGGCAGCCGCATACGAGACCGCGTTCGCTGCTACCGTCCCGCCGCCGTTGATCGCCGCCAACCGGGCACTGCTGTCGCAGTTGGTCTCCACCAACATCTTCGGGCAGAACAGCCCGGCAATCGCCCAGACCGAAGGTCAGTACGCCGAATTCTGGGCTCAGGATTCGCAGGCGATGTACACCTATGCGGCCCGGTCGGCATCGGCGACACAGCTGGCCGAGTTGCCGGCGCCCGCCGAGGTGGTGAACCCGTTGGGAGTAGCTGACCAGGCGATTGCTGTTCTCAAGGCGCAGGGCCAGGCGGTCCAGACGCAGCTGAACAACATCGGTGCCCAGGTGGTGCCGCGGTTCAGCGACATCTTGAAGACCCTGTCGTCGCCACTGAACGGTCAAGGCACGGCGATCGACCAGTGGATCATGGCCAACACCCCGTTCGACGACATCGTCCCGCTCTACAGCAAGTACTTGTCGCCGTACGTCAACTCCCTTGCCGCCATGCTTCAGGTAACGCAGTCCGTCGGTCAGAACAGCAGCGGTATCTCAGCTATCGCCAACCTGGCCAAGCCCGCGGCCTCGGCGGCCAAGGCGGCAGAAGGTGCGGCGTCAGCGGCCGGGGCGGCCGCATCCAGCGCCGGGCAAGCAGCGAGCAGCGCTGCGGGCAACCTCGGGGGCGTGGCAGCCGGCCTCGGCAAGGCCATCCCGATCGGGGGTCTGTCGGCACCGGCGAACTGGGTGCCCTGGCATGCCACGACCAATCCGGGCATAGCCAGCGCGATTCCGGCGGCCGCCGAAAGTTCCAACAGCTTCCCGATGGCTCCGCCGTTCGGACAGTTCGTCAACGGAGGCGGTTACGGCCGCAATCAACCGATCTACGGGTTCAAGCCGTCGGTCATGGCGAAACCGCCGGCCGCCGGTTAACGGGCTGATCACCGCTGCGGCTGCTGGCTGGCCAGCACCGGGCTCAGGGGGATAAATCGCATGGTTGACTATGGCTTGTTGCCGCCCGAGATCAATTCCGGGCGCATCTATGCCGGTCCAGGCGCGGGTCCGCTTCTCGCCGCCGCGACGGCATGGAGCGGATTGTCCGACGACTTGCAAGCCGCCGCGGCGGGTCATCAGTCGGTGATCGACGGATTGACCAGCAACATCTGGGTGGGCCCGGCGTCGGCGTCGTTGGTCGCCGCCGTGACTCCGTTCATCGCGTGGCTGCAGAACAGCGCCGAGGAAGCCGCCGAGGCGGCAAGCCAGGCTTTCGCGGCCGCGGCCGCCTACGAGGCGGCCTTTGCGGCGAGCATCCCGCCGCCCGTTATCGCGGCGAACCGCGCACTGCTGGCGGTATTGGTCGCGACGAACTTCTTCGGGCAGAACACCCCCGCCATCGCGGCCACCGAGGCTCAGTACATCGAGTTCTGGGCCCAAGATGCAGCGGCGATGTACAACTATGCGGGCAACTCGGCCGCGGCGACGCAGCTGGCCGAACTGCCGCAACCGGCCGAGGTGGTGGACCCGGGCGGCCTGGCCGATCAGGCGATCTCGGTCTTGCAGGCCCAGGGCCAAGCCATCCAAGGGCAGCTCAACGCGCTGGGGGCTCAGCTGATGCCGCGGGTCGGCGACATTTTGAAGACGTTGTCGGCGCCCCTGAACGGCCAAGGCACGGCGATCGACCAATGGATCATGGCCAACACACCGTTCGATGACATCGTCCCGCTCTACACCAAGTACATCTCGCCCTACGTCAACTCGATCGCGGCGTTCGAGCAAGGGACGATCGGTTTCGCCAACGAATCCGCCGGCTTCACGGCCTTGCTGAATCTCGCCAAGGACGTGGCTCCCGCGGCCAAAGCCGCTGAGGACGCGGCGCAGGCCGCCGGGCGAGCCGCTGCCGGCGTAGCGGGGAAGCTCGGCGGCAGTGTGGGCGGCGTGGCGGCGAATCTGGGCAAGGCGGTCCCGATCGGTGGCTTGTCTGTGCCGGCGGGCTGGACCACGGCCAATGTCCCCACCACCTCGGGGGTGGCAGGTCTCGGCAACGCGACCGCTATCCCGGCCGCCGCAGAAGGTGCCGCCAAGAATCTTCCGATGGCTCCATCACTCGGCCGATTTGTCAACGGCAGTGGCGGCCGCAAGCTTCCGTCGTACGGGTTCCGGCTGACGTTCATGACGAAGCCACCCGCCGCCGGCTAGCAACCGCCGCAACGCTCGGAAATTTAACCAGCTTCGCGGTGGCTGCTATGGTGCCTTGCTAATGCCTGAAATGGATCGTCGCCGCATGCTTTTGATGACGGGCCTGATGACCGGCTCCGCCGCATTGGCCGCGGCTCCCCTGCCGAAAGTCCACGCCTCGCCCCGGCCATTGGACCGCGGACCCTTGCCGGCCGCGCCCAGCGGTACCTCCGGAAATTACATCTTTCACGACGAGTTCGACGGGCCGGCCGGCTCGGCACCCGATTCGTCGAAATGGACGGTGTCGAAGGCCCGCGAGACGATCAAGGACCCAACCTACTGGGAGTTGCCCGAGCACGTCGGGCAATACCGAGACGACCGGCAGAACGTCTTCCTCGACGGCAATTCCAACCTTGTCATCCGTGCCGCCAAGGACGGCAACACCTACTACGGGGGCAAAATCTTCAGCCCGTGGGAGGGCGGCATCGGCCACACCTGGGAAGCCCGTATCAAGTTCGACTGCCTGACGGCCGGCTGCTGGCCTGCCTGGTGGCTGGGCAGTGACAACAACGGCGAAATCGACATTGTCGAGTGGTATGGCAATGGCAGCTGGCCTTCGGCAACGACTGTTCACGCGAAGGCCAACGGCAGCGAGTGGAAGACGCACAACATCTCGTTGGACAGCGCCTGGCATACCTGGCGAGTCCAGTGGGACGACGCTGGCATGCGCTTCTGGCAGGACTACACCGACGGAGCCCAGCCCTACTTCACGGTCGCGACGAACTCGCTGGCGGATTGGCCGTTCAATAATCCCGGCTACAAGGTCTTCCCGGTGCTCAACCTAGCGGTCGCCGGATCCGGCGGTGGCGATCCGGGCCCCGGAACCTACCCCGCGCAGATGCTCGTCGACTACGTGCGCGTCTGGTAGGGCCAGCGCACTAGGAGCCCCTCATTTCGGGTTCTGTCGCCATTCGTTGATCTTGCGACTCAGGGAATCGGCGGCGCTGGTGGCAGCACGGCCCACACCGTCGACCAAGCCACCGAGCCCGTCGCGAATGCCCTTGATCAGCGGGTCGTCTGACTGATCGAAATTGTCCCGATAGTGTCGGGCCGCCTCGCCCATGTCGTCGGTGAACGAGGCGTTGTCATCGTCGAGGCGTCGTGGGTAGTCACCGGCGAGTACCTTGCCGTAGCCGCCGGTGTCCACCCATTGGGTGATGGCGGCTGCGCGCAGGACCGAGAACGGGTGGGTCTGCAATTCGAGGTTGAGCAGCTTGAGCACTCCGTCGCGCATGTCTCCGGATCGCTCATACTCCCGGGCCTGGGCGAGAAAGGCTTCCGAGTCCAGCTTGTCGAGCCGGTCACCGCCGGCCAGTTTCATCTCCACTCGAATCGCGGTGTCCAGATCCTGCACGCAAAGCAGGCCGGCTCGGTCACCCGACAACTCCGATTTGCGCTGCCACTCCAGCAGCGCGGCGACAATCGCTCGCAACGCCCAACCCCCGACCGGGACAAATCCGAGTGATCCCGCCAGCCGCATCAAATGCATCATCATCGTGCGGTACACCGCGTGGCCGGACAAGGCGTGGCCCAGTTCGTGGCCGATGACGAATCGCATTTCGTCGTGCGTCATCAGGTCATACAAGCCCGAGGTGAGCACTATGAAGGGCTGATCCATTCCGATCGTGTAGGCATTGGCGATGGGCGACTGCACAACGAACAGCTCCGGTTTGTGCGTCGCGTCCAAGACGTCGACGCACTCATCGAGCAGCGCGTCGAGATCACCGAACTGGCGCGGGCCCACGCGGGCCGCGCTGGCCAGATAGAGCAGTCGGTGCTGACGCTCCCGCAGCATGTTGGACAGCAGTTTGAGCATCTGGTCGAAGCCCTTGAGTCGGCGCATCGCCGATAGGGCGGTTCGGTCCGCCGGATGCTCCCAGGCGCGAGAACTAATCTCCGGGAAAACAGCCCGGTGTGTGGCGGGCGGCTGAGCCATCTGTGCTCCCCTCGGTGGGCCGCATCAGAATACGAGTTGAACGCCCAACCAATGGCGCGAGCTTCGCGCCGATCCGACTGCGCGAAGTAAACAATCGTTCGCAGCGAACGCCGGGAAAGTGTCGAGAAAAGATTTAGGCCGGGGCGTCGGCGCTCGAGTAACCGGAGAACTCGCGTCCACCGGCGCGCAATTCACCTGCCATTGCGGCGCGCTGCCGGCCGACAAACGAGGGGTGGCGTCGCATTGCAGCCTGCAGCTGACGCTCACGCCGTTGCGCTGCAGCCCAGAGGGGGTGCGATTGGAGATAAATCACGTTGGCCCCTGCTTCATTCGCCACGATTGTCAACTCCTCTCGGTCATGCAATGCCACGCTCGGTTGATCAGCTCTGTGATCGAGGATTCCCAGCAAAGCTGTGATCAAACCGTGTCTGAAGATGAGAATTTGCCGTGAATTCGAAATCAGACGCTTACATCGCTGAGATAGCCGAATCGCGTGTGGCTCTCTGGCACCGATCCCGTTCATTTGGTCAGCAGAGCCACTGCACTCCACGGCCTGCGGCCGGGATGTCGCGGGTCGGGTTGGGGCAACCACGCGGCAAGACGCATGGAGAAGGGCAGGCGACGAAATCGGTGCGCCGCTCCCAGCAGCGCTTCGGTCTCGAGCACCCGCCAGCCCAGCCTTTCGAAGAAGGCCAAACCATTGTCGGGGGCGAATTTGAAGGGTGCGTTCTGCCGCATCCCAGCCATCTTCTTGTTCATCATTCGTTTCAGGCCTGGCCCGCCGAAGTCGAGCATCCACCACGTGACCTCGGGGCGTTGGATCGCTTGAGAAAGTGCGACGACGTCGCGCTCGTCGAGGTACATCAGCAGGCCTTCGGTCAACACCAGCGCTTTGCGCGAGCCGTCGAGCGCATCATCGAAGAAGGCGTCGCGGGCGGCGGGGTCAGCCAGGTCGACGGCGGTGCGGACTAACCGGCATCGTGGCTTCTGATCGGCCAGCAGCTGGGTCTTCTCCGATAGCAGCGGCGGCAGATCCGCCTCGACCCAGGTCAGGTCCGCGGGTAAATCGAGGCGATACGGCCGAGTGTCCAGTCCTGCGGCCAAGTTCAACACCCGGTCGCAACCGTTGGCGATCGCCTGGGCGATGGTGTCGTCGATGATCTTGGTGCGGGCGACGAGCCACCAACCATTGCGCGCCGTGCGCGGTACGTGAGCGACGATTGCCTGACCCTGCGCACCGGCAAGACGCGCGGCCAGCGGATCGCTGAACAAGGCGTCCGGGCGTGCGGACTCCGTGGCGCGGTGCAGAGCTGTCCACCGTGCGGTGTCAGAAACATGGGTGATGACGTGTCCCGTACCTGCCATAGCTGGGTTATAGCACCGCGGTATGACAAGAAGTAGCGCACGAGTGTGCGCGACCCTGGCTACGCGGAATGGTCGGCCACGAATGCGTCGATGAAGGCGCGCAGGGCGGGTCGCAGGGTGGAAACGTCCGACCCATGTAGTTTGGCGAGCAAAATCAACCCTTGATAGTGCGCGAATATGGCGTGAGCCAACTGATCTGGGTCTACTCCCCCGCGCAGCACCTGCTCGCCGGCGGCTGCCCGGCAGGTGGTGGCCAGCTGTTCCTCCAAGGCGGCCAGCCGCGCAGCCAGGTGGCTACGGACGGCCTCGTCGGTCGTTGCGAGTTCGGCGGCGAGATTGCCGAAAGGACAACCCACAAAGCGGCCGAATTGCGCATGCAACGCTGCCTGGATCCCGCCAATGGCATCCGGTATCGCACCGAGCCTGACAGCGGGTGCCATGCCCGGATCGCTGTTCAGACGCGACTGGAAGATCTCGGTGTGCAGGTCGATAACGGCCTTGGCCAGTTCGGCTTTCGAGGGAAAGAAGTGATAGAAGCTGCCTTTGCGGACATCGGCTGCGGCGCAAATTTCTTCGACGCCCACATCGTGATAACTGCGCTCCAGGAACAGCCGAGCGGCCGTAGCGACAATGCGCGTGCGCGCGTCTGAGGTGCGAGGCACCTACCCAGGCTAGGCAGTAGTTGACTGGTCGGTCAACAATTCGTTACGTTGGCGCCGCGGGGGTGACCAACTACCAACGGAGATGGCAGCAATGAGTCCTAGCGCTTCAGAGGTCTTCCGTACACCCGACTCACGTTTCGAGCACCTGCCCGGCTACGACTTCGCGCCGCGCTACGTGGAAGTGGACGGGCTGCGCATGCACTACCTGGACGAGGGGCCGCCCGACGGCCTGCCGGTGGTGTGTTTCCACGGCGAGCCGACATGGGCCTACCTATACCGCAAGATGCTGCCGCCGCTCGTCGAGGCCGGCTACCGGGTGATCGTTCCCGACTACGCGGGCTTCGGTCGCTCCGACAAACCCACGGACCGGCGCTGGTACACCTTTGACCGGCACAGCGAGTTGGTCGCCAAGGTACTTGCTGCTCTTGACCTGCACCGGGCGACCGTTGTGGTGCAGGACTGGGGCGGGCCCATCGGGTTGCGTTGGGCGGTGGAAAATGCCGCTCGAGTCGATGCACTGATGATTCTGAACACCGGTGTGTTCAACGGCCGTGTGTCGCAGGGATTTCTGGCATGGCGCGCCTTCGCGGAAAAGAACCCGGACCTACCGGTCGGGTTCGTGATTCAGGGTGCCACCACAACCGAGTTGTCCCCGGACGTCCTCGCGGCTTATGAGGCGCCGTTTCCCACGACTGAGTCCAAGGCGGGCGCTGCCCAGTTCCCGCTCTTGGTGCCCACGAGTGAAGATTCCCCCGGTGTCGCGGAGATGCGGGATATCATCGATGCCTTGTCACGCTGGAATAAGCCTGCGCTGGTTGCTTTTTCCGACATGGACCCGGTGTTCCCCTACCCCAAGTCGGGCCAGGCCTTCTGCGACTTGATTCCTACCGCTGTCGACCAGGTCAGGATCGAGGGTGCGTCGCACTTCCTACAGGAAGATCGCGGTGAGCGGCTTGCCCAGGAGCTGCTGGCGTTACTCAGCCGGGCAGCGTAGCGACCACGAGAACTATGGAATGGTCGCGCTGGTCCACACGCACCGGCACCTGCGCGCCCACCTTGACATGCGGAGCTGTCGTGAGCTCCAGCGCGATGCGCCTCGTCGCGCGGTACGGGTCGAAGTCGGGCAGTCTCACCTCCAAGTCCAGCTCATGCCATTGGCCCAGTGTCGTGGTCGCGACATCGCGGCGGATGGCGACGATCGTCGCGACACCGGGCAAGCCGTCGCGGGTCAGCCGGTCACGTTCGGCGTTGAGGGCAGCGAGTTCGGCGACCGCAGCTCGGGCCTGATCGACGTCGGCGCGTGAAACGCGCTGGCCCGCATTGGCCTTCCTGACCCGCTCAAACCAACCCACCACGAACCCTTCCGCCGGCGCCGCGTCAGGATGCGGCGGTGCCGTTAAGTGTGGCATTCCGCGGTTGCCGTCGGACCGCTAACGTTTGCCGCATGTTCCGGATGAGGGTTGACGACGTGTTCGTGATTCGCAATCGTGGGGCGGTTGCCACCGGCCGGGTGGAGTACGGCCAACTCAACGTCGGTGACGAGGTTCGCATCAACGACGGGCGCACCGTCAAAGTCGACGCGATCGAGGCATTTCGCAAAAAACTCGACACCGCCCGGGAGGGCGAAATGGTCGGTCTCCTGTTCAAGAAGCTGACGAAAGATGACCTCGCCGCCGGAGACGTGCTGACGTCGACGGGCTATTTCCTGGCTTGAGCCGACGCGGCGAGATTTTGGGATCGGTAGCTGACGCCGCTGGCTGTACTTTCCGCAACGACGACGCCAACCTGGCGCCGCCCAGCGAAAGGAAGACCACTGATGAACATCGTTCCCCCCGCACTCGAAGAACAGATCAAGCGCGTCGACCGGCAACGGAGCCTGGCAATCGGAATCGGGCTCGGCCTGCTCGCGGCCTGGTCCTTCTTCCGCCTGTTCTGGCTGATCTACGTCTCGATGACGTTCGGTTGGTTCATGGGGGCGATGGCCTTCCACTTCGTGCTGTGGGGCGTGATCGGGGCCGTCGCAGCGGTGGGTGCCACCGGTTTCCTGCGCCGGTATCTCCAGGCATCGGATACCTGAGGGGGCAATCCGTCTGTCTCCCGCCCGCCTCGTAGCGACAATGTCGCTACGAGGCGGGCGGATCGCTATGCCAAAGTCGTTGAGACGTAGGCAATTGTTGTGATCGATACGGAGGAGGCACGGGATTGGCGACGGAACATTCGCGCGTGGCGGTGGTCACCGGCGGCGCATCGGGCATCGGTGAAGCCACGTGTCATGAGCTGGGAAGGCGCGGATTCATCGTCGCCGTGCTCGACGTCAACGGCGAGGCGGCTGCCCGAGTCGCCGCCGAATTGACCTCGGCTGGAAGCCGGGCCTTGGGATTGGAAGTCGACGTCACCGACCGACCTGCGGTGGAACGAGGCTTTGAAACCGTCCGTGCCGAATTAGGTCCCGTCGCGGCGCTGGTCACAAGCGCCGGCAAAGCCGCTTTCTCGAGCTTCACCGACATCACGGTGGAGGCCTGGTCGGAGATCATCGACATCAACTTGACCGGAACTTTCCACTGTTGTCAGGTGGCACTGCCTGACATGGTCACCGCCGGCTGGGGCCGCATCGTGATGATCTCATCGTCGAGCGCACAACGCGGGTCGCCCTACATGGCGCACTATGCGGCGGCAAAGGGCGCGGTCATCACGTTGACGAAATCACTGGCCAGCGAGTACGCGCCGAAAGGGATAACGGTCAACAACATTCCGCCGTCCAGCATCGACACACCCATGTCCCGCCAATCACAGGCGGCGGGCAAGCTGGGCCCGCCGGAGCAGTTGGCCAAGCTGATTCCCGTGGGCCACATGGGTTCTCCCGACGACATCGCGGCCGCGGCAGGGTTCCTGTGCTCCGACGAAGCGGCGTTCATCACCGGCCAGGTGCTCGGCGTCAACGGCGGGGCGGTGATGTGAATATCGCAGCGGTCACCCGACGAGCTCTGGGTGGAACTTGGCGGCCATCCGGCGCATCCCTTCCTGCCAGTCGACGGTCCTAGCTCCTCCCACGAGCTCACGCAAGCGAGTCACGTCAACCGGATTGCCGCGCAACGCCTGGGCGTTTTCCTCGAACACCGGCTCGCGATCGATCAGCGTGCCGAGATAAGCGCACCACTGTTGGATGCTGACGATCTGGTCACCGGCCCAGTTGACCGTCGTGGCCGGAACCGACGCGGCGGCAAGAAGTTTCGGAATGGTCGCGACGATGTCATCCTGATGGATCGGGTTGTACCGGGCCGGCCCGCCGGGCGGAACCGGAATCGGCAGACCGGACAGCATCATCTCCATGTGAAAGAACGGCCATCCGCCGTTGTCGCCGTAGGGAACATTCAGCCGAGCGATGATGGTGGGCACACCAAGGGCGCGGGCCATCGTTCGGGCAACCGCCTCACCGGCAATCTTGGAGATGGAGTAGGTCGGAAATAAGGATTTGTGATTGTCCCCCAATGCGGCCCGCTCACTGCGCAATTCGTCGTCCGGCGGATCGTAGACCGCCGCGGATGAGCAGTGCAGCACGGCTTTGGCCGCGCGGCAGTGGGCAATGAGCAGACCAATCGAATCTGCGTTGGCTGCCAGGTCCTTGTCCCACCGGCCGCTCTTGGCGACCGCAAGATTGAGAACGTAGTCGAAGTCCGAGGGCAGTCCGGCGAACTCACCGGCCGCGAGATTGATCGCTTCGCAGTGGACCCCTGCCTGTTCCAAGTCGGCACGGGCGGCCGCGTCGGTAAACCGGGCGATCCCCCACACCTCGTTGTCGGTCGCCAACGCCCGGGCGACGGGAGCGGCGACCTGCCCCGTCACCCCACTGATCAATATCTTCGAGCCGCGCATGCGCCGATGTTAGGCCCTGACGCCATCCGGCGAGAACACCTGGGTCGCCGGCCGCGGAAAACTCTCGGGTGCCTCCGCGGGTCTATCGGGCGCAGAATCCGGCGTCGACCGGCAGGGTGATTCCGGTGACGTACTTGGCGTGGTCACTGACCAGCCACAGCACCGCGTCACTGACGTCCGAGGGCTGAATCAGCGACACCGGAAGCAAATTCACGGTTGCTTGTGCCGTTTCAGGATCTTCGGCGAAATATTTTTCGATTGCCTCGTTGACGATCATCGGCGTTTCCACACCGGTGGGATGCAGAGTATTGACGCGAATGTTGTCTCTGGCCAGCCAGTGCGCGAAGGAGCGCATAAGGCCAACGACTCCGTGCTTCGCCGCGGCGTAGGCGGTGGCCGCAGCACTTCCGTTGCCGCCGGTCCCTTTTAGCCCCTGAGTGGAACTGATCAGCACGATCGCTCCTCCATTGCCGGCTTGCTGCATACTCGGTGCGGCCGCGGTGACGGTGTTCCATACTCCGGTCAAGTTGACGTCGATCGTGTCACGGAACAATCTGTCGGTGTCAGGGTCGTCGCTGCCGACCGTGGCGATGCCGGCGTTGGCCACGACGATGCCAATAGCGCCGAGTTCGTCTGTGGCCTCGCGGACCGCCCCGCGCAGGGCTGCCCCGTCGCGGACGTCGGCGGTGCGGGCGACGATCCTGCGGCCAAGCGATTCAACAGCCTTGATGGTCTGTTCCATATCCTCGGTTCTGCCCATCTGATAAGGAACCGAATCGATCTGGCCGCAGATATCGATCGCGACGATATCCGCCCCCTCCTCAGCCAGCCGGATAGCGTGGCTGCGCCCCATCCCGCGCGCCGCTCCGGTGATCAGTGCAACTTTGTTGTCCAACAATCCCATTCGGTGGCCCTTCTGAACATGTTCGGTGCAGTCCTGTGATCTTGCCCATAGACAGCGTTTCTTGAGTCGGTATCGCCATACCATATTGCAATACCTATAAATCGGAAAGGAACTGGCGATGAAGTTCACAGCCGAGACAATCGCCGAGCTACAGGACGCGGTACACGGCCCGGTCTTCACCGAAGGCAGCCCCGGATACGACACCGAGGTCGCGGTGTTCAATATGGCGGTTGAGCACCGCCCGGCGATCGTGGTCGGCGCCACCAACGCCGTAGACGTTTCCAAGGCCGTGGTCTTCGCTTCCCACCACGGGCTGAACATCGCCGTCCTCAATACTGGGCACGGGCCTTCGCTGGCGGCTGACGCCGACACCCTCATGATCAACACCAGGAGAATGTCCGGGGTCAGCATTGACGTGCCGAATCGCTCTGCCCGAGTAGAAGCCGGCGTTCGCTTCGGGCAACTGGTCGAGGCCGCCGCCGAATGCGGGTTGGCTCCCCTGCCTGGTTCGGCACCCGGCGTCGGCGTCGTCGGCTACACCTTGAGCGGTGGTGCCAGCGCGACGATGGGACGAAAGTACGGTTGGGCCTGCGATCACGTCAGTCGCATCGACGTGGTCACGGCCGACGGCCAATTGCGCCGGGTATCCACGCACGCCGAAGCCGACCTGTTCGGCGCAATCCTCGGCGGCCGAAGCAATTTTGGCGTTATCACCGCAATGGAGTTCAATCTCTTCCCGGTGGCGTGGCTGTACGCGGGCGCGCTGTATTACTCCGGTGAGCATGCCCGGCAAGTGCTCGAGGCGTACCGTCAACTCACCGAGTCGGCGCCCGAGGATCTGACGACCGGTGTCGCGCTGCTGAATCTGCCTCCGCTGCCGAGTCTTCCGCCCTTCATGCAGGGGAAGCTGACAGTATCGGTCCGGGTTTCGTTCGTGGGTGACGCCACTGCCGGCGCCCGGCTGATCGAACCGCTGCGCCGGGCGGCTCCGCTGCTGGCCGACACGGTGGCCAACATCCCGTATTCGCACTTCGGGCTGATCAGCAACGATCCTACTGATCCCGCACCGGCAGTGGAACAATTCGGCCTCCTCCGAGGACTCACTGCGGACACCGTCACCGCGATCGTCGACACGGTCGGACCGGGTTCGGGCAGCCCCATCAACATCGTTGACATCCGTCACCTGCAGGGGGCGTTCAGCAGACCGGCGCCGTTCCCCAACGCGGTTGCTGCGCGTGACGCCGCCTTCGCGATGTTCGGTCTCACCGTTGTTCCTCCCGGACGGAACGTATCGGACTACCGGCAATCTGGTTGTGAACTGCTGACGGCGCTACAACCATGGCTCTGCGACAAGGCCAGCCCGAGCTTTCAGGGTCCGAACGACACCACCGAGGAGCGCACCCGCCAGGCCTACGATCCCGACGTCTACGACACGTTACGGGCGGTCAAAACAAAGTACGACCCGCACAACAGGTTTCGCCTCAACCACAACATCCCGCCCTACCCGGCCGCTTAAGAGGTCATGCCGCCGTCTCGAGGGTTCGGCCAGAGGGAGGATGGTCGACTCCCTGAAGAGTGACTCGTGCTCGAAGTCGTCGTCGAAGCGACAGCAGCGCTGACGCCACACCCTGGCGGGCGAACCGTGCCCCACAAGCCGAAACGGCGTACGTGGCAACACATTAGAAGAGAGGAAATGGGGATGCGCAAGCCGGAGGACGACGCTACACAGGTCTTGACCGATCCGACTGCTCACGCCGATGAACCGCGATTACATTCGGCCTTGACGCATTTGCGGGCCAACGCGCCGGTGACGTGGGTTGACCATCCTCGCTATAGACCGTTCTGGGCGATCACCAAGCATCGCGACATCATGGAAGTCGAACGCAACAGCATATTGTGGATCAATGCACCCCGAACCGTGCTGACTACGGCTGAAAATGATGACCTGAACCGGGCCCGGCAAGAAGCAGGAACCGGTATGCGCATGTTGGTCCACATGGATGGCCGACATCACCGCATCCTGCGGGCCATCGGTGTCGACTGGTTTCGACCAGCGGCGATGCACGCTCTCCAAGACACAGTCGAGAAAATCGTCAAGCGGTACATCGACGAGATGAGCACCGGCACTGAATGTGATTTTGCGACCAAGATAGCAGCGAACATCCCTCTCTACGTGATCATGTCGCTACTCGGCGTACCTGAGCAAGACTTCGGCCTCATGCTCAAGCTGACCCAGGAAGTCTTCGGCAGAGATGACAAAGAACTACGTCGGGGTTCTTCCGGCGAGGCGTTCTTGGAGGCGGTGACGGATTTCTTCACTTATTTTTCTACCCTCACCGCGGCGCGCCGCGCACAGCCCACCGACGATCTCGCTTCGGCGATCGCCAATGCCCGTGTCGACGGAAAGTACTTGTCCGATATGGACACATTGTCGTACTACATGATCATCGCGACGGCTGGGCACGATACCACCAGTGCCGCGATCGCCGGCGGTCTGCGAGCGCTTATTGACCACCCTGCGGAGTTGCACCATCTGCGCGCACACCCTGAGCTGATGCCGACCGCAGTTGAAGAGATCCTCCGTTGGTGCACTCCGGTAAAGCATTTCATGCGCACGGCCACCGATGACACCGAGATACGCGGCATACCCATCGCCGCCGGGGAATCGGTCTATCTGGCTTATCCATCCGGTAACCGCGACGAAGAAGTGTTTGAGGATCCGTTTCGCTTCAAGATCGATCGGTACCCCAATAAGCACCTCGGGTTTGGCCACGGCGTCCACTTCTGCCTAGGCGCCGCACTCGCCCGGATGGAACTCAACAGCTTTTTCTCCGCGCTGTTACCACGCCTCGAATCAATCGAGCTAGCTGGCGAACCCGCACTTTCCGACACACTGTTCGTAGGACGCATCAAGCGCCTCCCGATCCGTTACCGGCTCACCTGAAACGGCACTGGTGCTCCGGTCCCTTCACTCGACTGACCAAGGAGTGACTTCGTGCTCGAAGTTATCGCGAAAGGCAAGACCAGCAAATCCCACCCGCACCCGCTGCTGTTCGTGCACGGTGCATACCAGAACGGTAGGTTTTGGGACCAGCATTTCCTGAATTTCTTCGCTGACAGAGGTTTTCGCGCGGTGGCAGTCAGCCTACGCGGACATGGTGCTAGCCCGACGGATAAAGCTCTGCGGTGGTGCTCCATCTCGGATTACGTCGACGATGTGGCATCAATCGTCAATACCCTCGCGCCCCACCCCGTGCTGGTAGGGCACTCAATGGGCGGGTTCGTCGTGCAGAAGTATATGGAACGCAACGACGTACCGGCGGCCGTGCTCCTGGCATCGGCGCCACCGCGCGGCCACTTACGTACCGTGCTGCGCTGTTTCCGCCTGAACCCATGGGGATCTACGAAGTTCTCCTTCACAGGTCGCCCAGCCGACCTGTACGGAGAAACCATCGCGGGGGCGCGGCAAATGTTGTTCGGCAGGTCTGCCCCGGACTGTTTGGTCGATGCGACCACTACGCAGCTGCAACCGGAGAGTACGCGAGCGCTTCTCATCGACATGACGATGTCGAGCGTGAAGAAAAGGCGTACCACTGCACCGGTCTATGTACTCGGGGCGGAGCAGGACATGTTGTATACCGACCGCGACGTACGCGCTACAGCGGCCTTCTACGGCACGCGACCAACGATCATTCCGGACATCGGGCATTCGCTCACAGTCGAACCGGCGTGGCCCCTCGTTGCCGAGTCCATTGTCTTGCTCACCCAGCTATCCCTCTGACGCTTGCTTATCGGCGGCATAGTCGTACCATACGACCATGGTCATGCAGCGGCGAACCCGGCGGGCGGGCGGAGCCCGCCGTGCGGAGGTAGCTGAAACCGTCGCCCGGGTGTTAGCCGAACGAGGTTATGAGAACACCCGCTTTGCCGACGTATCGGCAGCCAGCGGCGCGGCGATAAGCACTCTGCAAAATTATTTCGGCTCCCGCGAGGACATGCTGATCGAGGCGATCCGGCATGCCACTGAGATCGAAGTAATTGCGCTGGAAGCTGTCGCGCAGGCCGAAAGCGACCCGTGGCGCCGCCTGGTGGCGATGATCGACCGCAATCTCAATACGCCACTGCACAATCACCAGTTGCTCATCGAGGTGTGGCGCTCCAGCATGCGCGATGCGGAGTTGCGCGACTACAGCGAAGAAGGATGGGCCCGCTACCGGGCACCTTTTGTGCAAACCATCATCGAGGGTCGCGACAACGGAGTCTTCGAGCCCGTCGGGGATCCAGACGATGTCGTCGACTTGCTTCTCCTCTCGCTCGCCGGTGCCATGGTTCCCCGCACGCTGGACTTCCCCACCCCGTCAGCCGATCGATTCCGCACGGCCTTGTTACGCCACGTCGCGACGATGCTGCGCCGCGAGGGGTACCGCTAGCCAGGTAAGGCTAGGGGCATGTGATCGGCAGGTTGGGTGCTTGCGCAAGCGGTGACCCGGCAAGAACGACGTACATGATCTCCAACACAACTGGCGTTGTCCCATAATTGCGCCCGTCGTGCACATGCTCTGGTCCCCTCGGCTCGATGAAGGAGTCACCCGCCCGATAGATCGCGTCGACAGTGCAGTCACTGCGCAAGTGGTACAGGGTGCCTTGCTTCACCAGGGCGATGACAGTGCCTTGATGCCAATGCCAGCCGATGCTGCCGCCGGGATCGATTGTGGTGTCGCGGATAATGAATGACCTTCCCTGCTCGGAAGATTGAGCCACGACGTCGTAGGTGGCGCCGGTAGGTGAATGAGACGACGAGCCCAGCATCGGAAACCCAAGCCACACCGCTGAGGCAAGCAGGGCCAACGTTGAGATCAAGTGCTTTAGCATTGCCATCGTGCAGGATCTGCACTCCACACCCCCTTCGGTATCGGCCATCGCAGGAATCATCTAATAACTGGTTAACGTTTTATTGAGGTCCGTTGATCGCACCTTGCGCGTACGAAGCCAGAACCAGACAACCGACTGTGGCCACAACAGCGTGTTTCGTCCACTCTTGGCGTCTTGATACCAGCTCCTGCACCCGCCGGCCTGCCATACCGTGTTGGACAGACGCCGCTGTAGTCGGTCGTTGTAGCGTCGCTGAGCCGATTCTTTGACCTCCACCACCGCTGTGCCGCCGGCCGAGCGGATGCACCGCGCGAGGTAATGAGCCTGCGCCTCGATCATGAAGATCTGCGAGTTGTGGCCCAATCCCGTGTTGGGGCCGCACATCAGGAAGAAGTTGGGGAAACCACGGATGAGCGTCCCCAGGTAAGCCTCGGGACCTGTTGACGACCAAGCTTCCTCGAGGCGGATGCCGTCGCGACCTCGGATCGGGATGTGAGTGATGGCATGTTGAGCGTCGAATCCCGTTCCGTAGATGATCACGTCAGCGTCGATGTGCTGACCGCTCGTCGTCGCCACGCCATGATGGGTCAACCGGGCAATGCCGTCGGTGACCACGGTGACATGAGGCTTGCTCAGGGCGGGATAGTAGTCGCTGGATATGAGCAGCCGCTTGCAGCCGATCGCGTAGCTGGGTGTCAGCTTGGTGCGAAGCGCCGGATCAGGCACTTGTCGTTCGAGATGGTTGACGGCCAGCTCCAGGGTGGGCCGCATCGCCGATTGGTCTCCGAGAAACCCTTTCACCCGTTTCTCGTGTATCCAGAACAGCCTCGCGCGTCGCCCCCAGCAAGCCAGCGCACTGTCTCGCACGCTCGCACGTTCGACTTCGCTGAAACGGCGATTCTTCTTCGGCAGTATCCATGGCGGGGTGCGCTGGAACACAGTGAGCTCGGATACCCGGTCGACGATTGCCGGGATGAATTGTATTGCGCTGGCGCCTGTTCCGATGACAGCCACCCGCTTCCCCCTGAGATCTACACCGTGGTCCCACTGTGCTGAATGGAACATCGGGCCACCGAACTCCTCGCGGCCGGCAAGCTGCGGAATAGCAGGATGATGCAGAAGACCGACGGCATTGACGACGTAGCGGGCCGTGAATTGCCGCCCATCGCGCGCTGATAAGCGCCACACGTTGCTGGTGGAGTCCCAGTGAGCACCGGAAACGGTTGTGTTGAACAGAATTTTCTCAGCCAGCCCGAGGCGCCTGGTGGCTTCCTGCAGGTAGCGCAGTATTTCGGCCTGGGTGGCGAACAGTTCGCGCCATTCCGGATTCTGGAGGAAGGAGAACGAATACAAGGGCGCGGGTATATCACACGCGCATCCGGGGTAGGTGTTGTCGCGCCACGTTCCACCAACGTCGTCACTCTTTTCCAGGATGACAAAAGAGCATCGGGTGAGCCGGGAGATCTTGGCCGCGGCGGCCAATCCGGAGAAGCCCGCGCCGATGATGACAACGTCGTAGCTGAACTGGTCGGTCATCGATGCAACCCGACAGTGTTCAGGCCCGCGCCTGCGTCGACGCGAATGCTCTGACCGGTGATGGCTGCGGCGGCCGGCGAAAGAAGAAACGCGACGCTGGCGACCACTTCCTCAACCGAAACCAACCGTCCCATCGCGACATTCGCCAAGACGCGACCTCGAATGTCGTCGGTCATGGCGAGCACTTTCGGGGTGCCGACTAACCCGGGCACTATGGCGTTGACGCGGATGCGGGCCCGGGCCCACTCCGCGGCCAGGGTCCGGACCAGCCCTAGAATGCCAGCCTTGGCTGCCGCATAGGACGCTTGGCCGGGCAAGCCGTCCAGCGCTCCAATCGACGAGACCATGACTACGCTGGCCATGTCGCTGTCGGTCAAAGCCGGGTAGGCCGCCTGGACGGTCCAGAATTGGCTGAGCAAGTTGGTGGCGACGTCGTCACGAAACGTCTCGGCAGGAAAGCTACGGGCTCGGTGGATCGTGGCGACATTCGCGGCCGCACCGACGAGGTGATCTAACCCGTCGAGGCTCTCGATCGCGGAATGGATTGCGGCGCGCGCCGATTCCGCGTCGGAGAGGTCGGCGGCAATGAATCGACGCGTGTCACTGGCTGAACTGACCACCTCCGGGCGGTCGATCCCGATCACCGCACAACCCACGCTTTCCAGAGCAACCATCAAGGCAGAGCCCACACCGCCGAGCGCACCAGTGACAACGATCCTCGCGCCTTGCACTGGAACCGTCGAGAGGATCATGTTCATAATGTGTCACTTCCCCTGGAAGTCAGGCTTCTCGCCGGTGAGAAACGCTTGCTGCCCCCGTGTCCAGTCCTCGGTCTTGCACAGGTAACTGAAAGTTTCCGTCTCGAACGGGATGTTGTCATGCAATGGCCTGCCGATCCCGCGAAGCACCGTTTGCTTGGCGGCCCGCACCGCCAGAGGCGCATTCCGCGCGATGGCATCTGCCATAACCATGGCTTCATGCATAAGGTCCTGTGGTTGCACGAGTTTGGATACGAATCCGATTCGGAGTGCTTCGTCAGCGTCGTAGATGCGCCCGGTCAAGATGAGCTCCATCGCCCGCCCGAGACCGATGATGCGAGGCAACCGCGAACACCCGCCGTCACCGGGCATCAGACCCCATTTGATTTCTTGATGTCCGAACCGGGCGTGAGGCACGGCGATTCGGATGTCACAGAATTCGGCGAGCTCGTGTCCACCTGCGATGCAATCACCGTTGATCGCAGCGATGATCGGTGTGTTGATCGTGTAGCCGCCAGAAATCCCGGCCCAACCCGGGCCTTCCCAAGCGCGACGACGGTTCTCGGCGTCGCTGGCCGCACGGATGTGCGGGATCAGCTTCTTCAGATCAGCACCGGCACAGAATGCCGGCCCTGCACCGGTCAGGATGGCGACACGAATCTCCGGATCTGCCTTGATGCGGTCCCAGGCGGCCAGTATCGCGGCGCTCAACTCAAGATCGACCGCGTTGCGTTGCTCTGGCCGATTCAAAGTCACCACGGCGGTGCGATTGCGCACCTCGAACTTCAACACCTCAGACACGATGGCCCTTCCCGTCATTGATCAACACGTCATGCCCCCGATTTGACCGCCACTGACGGTCAACACATGGCCCTGTACATAATTCGACGCGGCAGAGGCCAGCCAGGCCACAGCTTCCGCGACATCGCTCACCGCACCGACACGTGCCAGCGGGTTGGTCGCCAAGGCGCTGCTGCGCACCGATTCCGAAATTCCGAGTCGATGTGTGCGCCCGGCAATCTCAATGTCGTTACCGTTGTCCAGGTCGGCGGTCAGCCGCGTTTCGATGAATCCGGGCGCTACGGCATTGACGTTGATGCCCAGGTGCCCCCATTCCTTGGCCAGCGCTTTGGTGAGTGCGATGGTCGCGCCTTTGGCTGCGGAGTAATTGACCTGGCCGCCTTGACCCATCAAGCCGGCCAGCGAGACCACGTTGACCACCTTGCGATGGGCCGGGCGACCGAGTGCGGCCTCTTTCTTGGCCGCCGTGCGCATCAACGTTGCCGCGGCGCGCAACATCCGAAACGGAACCACGGTATGGATGTCGAGCATGGCCTGAAACTGCTCGTCGGACATGGTATGGATCGGGCCATCCCAGGTATAGCCGGCATTGTTCACCACGATGTCCAGGCGGCCGTGCAGCTGCGCCGCAGTTTCGACAACGAGGTCGGGTGCGTCCGGAGCGGTCAAGTCCACGGCAACCTGAGTCGAGGGTCGGGGTAACCGCGTTGCAAGACGATCTAGTTCAGCACCGTCGATGTCGGCGATCACGACTGTGGCGCCGCCATGACAGAGACGCCCGGCAATCGCTGCGCCGATTCCTCGCGCCGCACCGGTGACGATGGCGACCTTGCCGGCGAATTCGTCGGTCACCGCTGATGACCACGGTTAGGCTGGGGGTCCAGAGCGGCGGCGAGCAGGTCGGCGGCCAGTTGCAACGTGGCAGTGTGTTGGGCGCGGCCGCCGGTACGGTTCTTGATGTCTTCGACCTGAATCGTGCCGACAACAATTCCCCAGATGACGTCAGCCAGCGGCGCCACCGGCACATCGCGAATCAATTTTTCCTGCACCGCAGCACGAAGGATCGAGCGCGCCAGCCGGAAATCCCGGCGCCCCTGCATATCCAGCGCGGCAACGGTGGCCTGATCCAGCGTCTCGACCAGCCGCGTCTGATGAAGCAGTTGAGTGAGCCGGAACCGCGCCGGATCGGTCCGATACGGATTGAGCACCGCGTCGAGGAATCGGTCAATCAGGTGCTGGCAATTGTTGATTGAACCGGCCTCGAGGTCGCGTTGCAGGTGCTCCAGCTGTGTCCCGATGTCGGCGAACACCGGGAGCATCAGGGTGAGCAGAAGTTCATCCTTGGTGCGGAAATAGCCATAGAGCGTCGGTTTGGTGATCTCAGCTCGCAGCGCGACTTCCTCCATGGTGGAGCCGGCGAAGCCACGGGTGGCGAAGGTCTCCTGAGCCGCCGCGAGAATGCTGTCGCGGCGCGCGTTGCGTTCCCGTTCGCGGCGACGACGGGCCGCGATGGTCACTTCATCTGTGCGCGCCATCACTGCACCGCCTCGTGACTGCGCAATTCGCGTTTCAGCGTCTTACCCATGGCGTTCTTGGGCAGCGCATCGACCACATGCACCCGGCGCGGCACTTTCATGGCTGCCAGGTGAGCGCGACTGTAGGTCTCGACGTCGTCGGCGGCGATATCACCGACGACAAAGGCCACCGGAACCTCCCCGCGATACGGGTCGTGTTGCCCGATGACGGCCACGTCGCAGATCTTGGGGTGTCGCAACAACACCGCCTCGATTTCCGTCGGAGAGACGTTGTACCCCGAGACCACAAGCAGGTCTTTCTTGCGGTCGACGTAATGCAGGGCATCAGCGTCGTCTATATAGCCGATGTCCCCGGTGCGCAGCCAGCCGTCGGCGCCGAAACTGGCTTGTGTCTCGGCATTTCGCCCCAGGTAGCCCCGAGAGACTTGCAAGCCACGGAATTCGATGTCTCCTGCGCGCATCCGAGGAGCGACGCCTCCCTCGACGGTAATCCTCACTTCGCCGACGACCGGCACACCCAGAGTGCCCGGGGTCTGTTTTCCTGGCAACGCGTTGAAGGTGCCCAGGCTGTTGAGCTCGCTCATGCCCCAGCCGCCGTGCAGGTCCAGTCCTGTCATCGCCTTCCACTGCCCGGGCAACTCGGCAGGAATTGGGGCGGCACCCGTCGCGCAGATGCGGACGCTGGAAAGTTGCGCCGGATCGACACCTCGGCCCAGCAGGGCCGTGTAGAGGGTGGGCGGACCAAAGAGCACGTTGACCCCGTGCTGCTGCACGCACTTCAGAAAGTCGTTGGGTTCAAACAGGGGTCGCGGAATGACGGTGCCGCCGCGCACGAAGGTCGGCAAAGAGTAGACAAAGAAGCCGCCGGTGTGAAATAGCGGCAGGACGGACACCGTGACCGGGGTTGCGACGGCAGGCATCGCCAAGGTGTGCGTGATGGCGTTGTGTATCAGATTGTAATGAGTTTGCAGAACACCTTTGGGACGGCCGGTGGTGCCGGCCGTGTACACGATTTGACCGATGTCCTGATGGACGTCGGTGACAGGTGCGGGCTCCCACAAAGGATCCGCGTGGGTCATTTCGCGCAGCAACGCCGGGACGGACGTCGCAGGCTGCCGTGATGCAGACCACCATGCGTCCAGTCCGGGATATGGCGTGAAATCCGAAGCGGCCAAGTCTGTGATCGAGACCGTGAAGAGCGTCTCGGGCGTGTGTGCCGACACTGCCCGCATGACCTCGGGCAACAACGCGTCCAGGCAGACAACGACGCGGGGCTTGGAATCCTCCAGGAGAAAACGAATTTCGTCGGCTCGGTACATGACGTTGACCCCGCAGTGGACGGCTCCGAGCCGGGCGAGGGCGAAGAAGAGGACCCAGTGCATCGCCGAGGTGGGCACCATGACGGCCACGACGTCACCGCTGCGTACCCCGCTGCTGCGCAGCACAGCGGCAGCGCGGCCCACTAGTTCGTTGAATTCGCCGTAACTGAGCGTACGACCCAAGTAGACCAGTGCCGGTGCAGTAGGGCGCTGTTGAGCATTACGTCGGATGATGACGTCGACTGTCTGCTCGGGTATACGGGGCAACTCCTCGGCCCAAACCGGGTCGAACACGACGTAGGAGTCGTCGGACTGGTACTGGTCGGCCTCGTCGAGCCATATGGCAGGGTATCCGAGTTCTTCGTAGAACTGGCGTGTATCGGTGTTCACTTTACGCATCGTAAACTGTCCGACTATCCGTTGCAAGGACGCGCAGTGGACCGGAGAAGCCGGCTGCCTTCGACTACCGGGTCATCGCCGAAGCCACTTCGCCCATCAAGGTGGCGAAGGGCATGTCTAGTGCGGCATAGACCTCGTTGGCCTTGGCATCGGAGTTGTCGGCCATGATCTCGACGATCACGGTGGCGTAGTCGGAGACTTCGATCCCGAGGGCAGTGAGCCGGGCGATGCCGGCTTCGCGTTTGTGGCGTGAGAAGGTCCCGCAGGCATCGACAACGACCACGGGGTGAAATCCCTTCTGACGCGAGGAGATTGCCGGCAGGGAAGCGCACACTTCAAAGGACAGGCCGGCGGTGATCAAGTGGTCGCGACCTGTCTGTTCCACCAAGGCGACGAAGCGTTGGTCATCCCAGGCGTTCACCGTTGCGCGGTCAAGAATCTCGACATCGCCGAGCGTGCGCTTGAGTTCGGGAATGGTTGGGCCCCACATGCTGTCGCGCGCGGTGGTGACTGCCACGATGGGCAATCCCAGGATCTGAGCGGCCCGGGCGAGACCGACCACGTTGTGCCGTAGCTCATTGACGTCGATATCGCGCACGCCGGTGAACAGGCCCACCTGGTGATCGATCAGCAGCACCGCCGTATTTTCCCGAGTGAACCGCACTCGTTGTGATAGTTCCATTGGACTCTCCTCTACCAGGCAGCCAACCAGCTAATAGTAAACAAAACTGACTATCAATTCTGATTACTACATTGACGGCGCAGTGTCAAGAAGCGCGGCTCGGGCGCACCGCTGCGCTGCGCGGATTACTTGACTGGATCGGAGGCAGTGAACGTAGCGCGTTGGTGGGCGATGACAGTTCGGAAGTCGGCGAGGAATCGCCGGAAGTTTTCGGCGCCGAGTTCGCGCGCGTGGCGCTTCATGATGTCGGCCATGATCGAGTCAGCCGCCTCCATCTGGTTGCGCCCACGAGCAGTCGGCACAATGAGCTTGGCTCGGCGGTCGGCGGGATCGGGCTTTCGTTCGACGTAGCCCAACTTCTCGAGGTCGTCGACGATGACGCCGACGACCTGCTTGAGTTGTCCCGATAACCGGGCGAGGTCGGTAGCTCTGATCCCGTCGGGCCGAAGGTACGCCAGCACGACTCCATGGCGCGGAACAATGTCGTCGAAGCCCTCGTCATGCAAACGCTCGAAAAGCTCGCCTTGAACTGCGAAGAGCAGTCGACCTGCCATCACGCCCAGGTCGTCGCCTCTACCGCCTGCAGCTGTCACTTGCGCCTCCACGACTACATCGTGTGAGTCACCTTAAGGCAGGCCTTCCGGGTGCCGGTGATCCTGACGTGGCAGTCGGATCGACGGCGGTGGCCGTCCTGAAGAAAGTGCCTGGCTGACCCCATGACGGCCGTTAGAATTAGTCCATCGTCCAGTGCGGCTGGGCCGGAGTTTGCGGCGGTGGAAGCGCCGAAGGCCCCGCTGAACAACCAGGAGTGCGCAGATGGATTCCATGTCACACGATCCAGTCGCTGGCGACATCGGGTCGCAGTTGGTCGACATCGGCAGCCAGGGCATCAACGCGGGCACGACGGCGGCCATGTCGGTCCTGTCGGGGCTCATTCCGGCCGGTGGTGAAGAGGTTTCGGCCCAGGCGGTGATGGCGTTCGCGCAGGAGGCGGCGTCGATGTTGGCGTCCAACACAGCTGCTCAGGAAGAGCTCATGCGGACCGGAACCGCGTTGACCGACATCGCGCGCATGTATGGAGATGCCGATAGCGATGCGGCCGGAGCCTTGACGTTCAGTGGGGCGGCCATATCACGCAGCGCCGCCGGAGGCGGATCGAGCGCCACTGCGGGCGCCGGCCTGCTGCGCGCAGGTGCCTTGCCCGGTGAAGCCGGCGTGGCGGCACGCACCCCGCTGATGTCCCAGCTGATCGAGGCGCCGTCTTCGCCGATGGCGCCGGCCGCCGCCAATGCCGGATCCTCGGCTATGGGCGGCGCTGCTCCGTTGGGCAGCGGTATGGGCTCGGGCGCACCGGCCGGCGGCGCGTCCAAAGCGGGGCTGGCGTCGGCTGCCGGACCCGCCGACGAGGATGATCGCCAGCGGGACGACGTCGGTGAGCCGGAGCCTGGCGAGCGTCTGGCATAACGAGTCGCAACACCGGCGTTGGTCGACAGTCTCCTACGCTTGCGCTGTCAGTCGATCGTGAGGAGATGCCTTGACCAGCCCTGACATGTCCACCATTTTGCGGCAGATGAAAGTCCCGGAGCGGATGACTGGCAGCCAGGCGCTGCGAAATTTCTTACTCACCTACGTCGACGACGAAGACACGCTGACCGACAATCCCGAGCGCCTCAAGCAGTTGAACGGCCTGCTCATCCTTTCCCACCTGGAGGTGGTCAACGCACTGGGCGCGCTGGAAGAAAGCGCCGCCCAGCAGCATTACAACAAGTTCAGAGCCGAGATCGACAAGAGGACCAAAAAGCGCCGTTGGTTTTAGGGCGGGAGCCCGTGACGCCGTCCCAGGTGCGGTGGATCGTCGACGGAATGAATGTCATCGGCAGTCGACCGGACGGCTGGTGGAAAGACCGTCAAGGCGCCATGGCCGCGTTGGTGGACAAGCTCGACCGATGGGCTTCAGCGCAGCAGGCGCACGTCACCGTCGTCTTCGAACATCCGCTGCCCAGAACCATCTCTTCGTCACTAGTAGACGTCACGCATGCGCCCGAAGCGGCGGCCAACTCAGCCGACGATGAGATCGTCCGGCTGGTGCGTGCCGATTCGCAACCGGGTGAACTATGTGTGGTGACATCGGACAAATGGTTGGCAGAGCGGGTGCGAAGCCTGGGCGCGACGGTTCATCGAGCCGAGGTATTCCGCAACCTCATCGACCCGACCACGCCTAAACGCGAAGGGCCACATGGCAACCGAGCGAAGTGAACAGTCCACCGGCAACCGTGTGTGCGCTCTCGCGCACATCGACATCCCGATCATTCAAGCGCCCATGACCTACATCGCCGGCGCGCAACTGGCCGCAGCGGTGTCGAACGCCGGCGCACTGGGAATTGTCGAGACGACATCTGAGCAAGGCCGGGCAGACCTGCGGCGAGTCCGTGACCTCACCGACCGTTCGGTCGGCGCCAACATCGCACTCCTCATGAATCGCGACCCCGCCGTCGTTGACCTCCTCGTGGCCAACGGCATTCGTTTCGTGACTACCTCGGCCGGTGACCCCGCACTGTTCACCGGTCGACTCCACGATGCGGGCATCACCGTCTTCCACGTGGTCGGCACGCTCGCAGCGGCCAAGAAAGCCGTCGACGCCGGCGTGGACGGGCTCGTCGTCGAAGGTGTCGAAGGTGGCGGGTTCAAGAACCGATTCGGGGCTTCGACCATGGTGCTGCTGCCCTTGGTCGCTGCCCACGTCGACGTTCCCATTGTGGCCGCGGGAGGAATCTGTGACGCCCGATCAATGGCCGCCGCGTTGGTCTTGGGCGCTGAAGGAGTGCAGATGGGCACCAGGCTGCTTGCGTCGTCGGACTCCCCTGTCCACCCCCGCCTCAAACAGGCGGTCATCGAGGCCGACGAGACGTCGACGGTGTTACTCCCCCTCGACGGCAAGCGGATGATGCGAGTGATCCGTACACCCGCAGCCGAGAAGCTCGACGCGGCAGCGTCATTCGGTGAGAGTGGCGCTGCGCTGCAACGGGTTCAGCGGCTCTACTTCGCCGGAGACATGGAGGCCAGCGTCGCCAATACCGGGCAGGTGGCCGGGCGCATAGACGACCTTCCGCCGGCAGCGGACATCATCGAGCGGATCTGGACCGGTTGCCGTGAGGTCCTGACGGCCGCCACACGTCGAGCGTTCGATTAATCGGGGCGCGTCTTGATGTCGAACTCGACGTTGTCCCCGTCGACCTTGGTGATGCGCATGTGCGCGACATACGGTTTGCCTTCCGGACCAGTGAAATGGCAGTCGAACTCTTGACCCGCCTTGGCTTTCACGCCGGATGGGCAATGCACATCGGTGGGGTGAAAGCCGGTTTGTCTCGAAACGACGTCGACGACGGACTGCGCTGCTCCCTGCGGTTTGACCGTGCTGCCACAGCCGGTCAGCAACCCGAGCATCGCGCCGACGAGCGCGCCGACCGCAACGCGGACACCGAGCGAGCGACTCAGCTTGGTTTGGTCCCAGCCGGCGTGATCAGCGGTGCGGGCCATCGGCGGACCTCCGTTCCTGTTTGGTGGGAAAGTCAGGCTAACGCTGAGCGGTGTGAAAACGGCGCGAAACGAGCAATCCGCTTGCGGCCGCGCGGCGCATCATTGATCTTGTCGACGTGAAGGAGGTGACGAACTCCGGTGCAGTCCTATGACGCTGGTCCGGTCGATACCCCGCTGCTCGATGAGACCATCGGCGCGAATTTCGAGCGCAGTGCACTGGCGTATGCCGAGATCGAGGCGCTCGTTGACGTGATCAGTGATCGGCGCTGGACCTACTGCGAACTGAACATCGAAATCGATGTCTTGGCAAAGGCTTTGATGGCCAGCGGGATTGCTCGTGGAGACCGGGTGGCCATTTGGTCGCCCAACTGTCCGGAGTGGACAGTGCTACAGTTCGCCGCCGCCAAGATCGGCGCCATTCTGGTCGCGCTCAATCCCGCCTACCAGGCCCAGGAACTGTCGCGCGTGCTCAGCCACTCGGGAACGCGGCTGTTGATTTCAGCGACAGCCTACAAATCCTCTGACTACCGGCGCATGCTCGACGAGGTGCGTGGCCAGGCCGCCGAACTCGATGAGATTGTGTTCCTGGGCACCGAGGACTGGCAGCGGCTGTGCGGGCGCGCCCACCAAGTGTCGGATGCGCAGTTGCGATCCCGGATGGCAACGCTGCATCCCGACGACCCGATCAACATCCAATACACTTCTGGCACAACGGGTTCGCCCAAGGGCGCCACACTGTCACACCGCAACATCCTCAACAACGGCTACTTCGTCACCGAACTCCTGGAACTTCGGCCCGCCGACCGGTTGTGCATCCCGGTCCCCTTCTACCACTGCTTCGGGATGGTGATGGGCAACCTGGGCTGTACCAGCCACGGCGCGACCATGGTCATCCCGGGACCGGGCTTCGACCCTGCGGCCACCTTGGCCGCCGTCGAGCAGGAGCGCTGCACCGCCCTCTACGGCGTTCCGACGATGTTCATCGCCATGTTGGGACTTCCCGATTTCACCGACCGCGATGTGTCGTCGCTGCGCACCGGCATCATGGCGGGCGCCACCTGTCCAGTTGAAGTGATGAAACGGTGCATCGCCGACCTCAACATGGCAGAGGTCTCCATCGCTTATGGCATGACCGAAACGTCGCCGGTGTCCTGCCAGACCCGGATTGACGACGATCTGCAGCGTCGAACGGAAACGGTCGGGCGAGCCCATCCACACGTCGAAATCAAGATCATCGATCTGGCGACCGGTGAACTGATGCCACGAGGGCAACCCGGTGAGCTGTGCACCCGCGCGTACTCGGTGATGTTGGGCTATTGGCGTGACCACGACAGGACGCGCGAGGTGATCGACAGCGAGGGCTGGATGCACACCGGCGACTTGGCGGTGATGCGAGACGACGGCTACTGCGTGATCGCCGGTCGCATCAAACACATCGTCATTCGCGGCGGGGAGAACGTGTATCCCCGCGAGATCGAAGAATTTCTGCATACCCACCCCGACATCGAAGATGTCCAGGTCGTCGGCGTTCCGGACGCGAAATATGGCGAGGAGGTCTGCGCGTGGATCAAGCTTCGACCCGATGGAGGACAGTTGGACGCCGATGCCGTCCGGGCGTTTTGTTCAGGGCAGCTCGCCCACTACAAGATCCCTCGGTACGTGCTGCTCGTCGACGACTTCCCGATGACGGTCACCGGCAAGGTGCGCAAGGTGGACATGCGCGCCGAATCGATCCGGCTACTCGGCTTGTGAAGCGCTACTGTGACGCGGCGGCCAGCGCTGCGTCGTAGTTGGGCTCCTCGGCGATTTCTGGCACCAGCTCGCTGTAGGCGACATTGCCGTCGGGGCTGATGACGACGACAGCCCGGGCAAGCAAGCCGGCCATCGGGCCATCGGAGATGGTGACGCCGTAGTCCTCGCCGAAGCTGTCCCGGAACGCCGAGGCAGTCGCGACGTTCTCGATGCCCTCCGCGCCGCAGAACCGTTTCTGCGCGAACGGCAGATCCTTGGACACGCACAGCACAGACACACCGCTGCTGGCGGCACGCTCGTTGAACTTTCGGACGCTGGTGGCGCACACCGGCGTGTCGACGGACGGGAAGATGTTGAGCAGCACCGGCTTCCCTTGGTACTGGTCGCTGCTCACCGACCCGAGGTCCGCGCCGGTCAGGTTGAAGTTCGGGGCGGGAGATCCGACAGCGGGCAGCTCACCGACCGTATTGATCGCGTTTCCACGCAGCGTTATCTGTGCCATGCGCACAGTCTGCCAAGGTGGGTACGGACGCTTTCGGCCAGGGCTCCCCTAGCCCTGTCCTAATTCGTGGGGTGTCTGGCGTAGACGACATGGTCGTCGGTGGCCAACACTGAGTGCATGGCCCGCAACGTGCTGATTGCCGGTTTTCCGGCCGTGCAGCCACTCGACGTCGTGGGGCCATATGAGGTGTTCACCGCGGCGGCGCTGCTGACCAGTGGCGGTTACGACGTGAAGCTGGCCTCCATCGACGGTCAACCGGTCACCACCCCGACCGGCCTTGCGTTCGTCTCCGCGCCGCTGCCCGACCCGGGCGAGCCCGTCGACACCCTGGTGCTGCCCGGCGGCGGCGGTGTCGACACCGCTCGCTGCGATCCGGAGTTCATGGCCTGGGTCAAAGCCGCTTCCAGCAGCGCCCGGCGCGTCGTCACCGTGTGTACCGGTGCCTTTCTGGCGGCCGAAGCCGGATTGCTGGACGGCTGCCGTGCGACTACCCATTGGGCTTTCGCCGACCGATTGGCCCGCCAATTCCCCGCCGTGCACGTGGATTGCGATCCGATCTTCGTGCGGAGCTCGCGGACGGTATGGACGGCTGCCGGTGTGACCGCGGGCATCGATCTGGCGCTGGCACTGGTCGAGGACGACCACGGCACCGAAGTCGCCCAGACGGTCGCGCGATGGCTGGTGCTGTATCTGCGCCGCCCCGGCGGACAGACGCAATTCGCGGCACCGGTGTGGATGCCACGGGCGAAACGCAACTCGATTCGCGAGGTGCAAGAGATGATCGAGGCGCAACCCGGTGGTGCGCACAGCATCGAAGAACTGGCGCAGCGGGCGGCGATGAGTCCGCGCCACTTCACCCGCGTGTTCACCGACGAAGTGGGTGAGGCGCCCGGCCAGTATGTCGAACGTGTCCGCACCGAGGCCGCCCGCCGCCAGCTCGAGGAAACCGACGACACGGTGGTGGCCATCGCCGCCCGCTGCGGCTTCGGCACTGCGGAAACGATGCGCCGCAACTTCATTCGTCGTGTCGGTATCCCGCCAGACCAATATCGAAAAGCGTTTGCCTAAGAGCTAAGGAGAACAGATGCCGCAGATCGCATTCGTCGCCTACCCCGGATTCACCGCGCTGGACATGATCGGTCCCTACGAAGTGCTGCGCAACCTGCCAGACGCCGACGTGCGCTTCGTCTGGCACGAACCTGGCCCCATCACCGCCGATTCCGGTGTGCTGGTGCTCGGTGCTACCCACTCGCTGGCCGAAACCCCGTCGCCCGACGTGATTCTCGTGCCGGGTGGTCCTTCGACTCCGGTGCATGCCCGCGACGAGACGCTGCTCGACTGGCTGCGTCAAGTCCACCAGACCGCCCGCTGGACGACGTCGGTGTGCTCGGGTTCGGTGATCCTGGCAGCGGCCGGCCTGCTGCAAGGCCGGCGCGCAACGTCGCACTGGCTGACCATTCCGGCGCTCAAGGCTTTTGGTGCTGTCCCCGTAGCCGACGAACGAATCGTGCACCAGGACAACATCGTAACCAGTGCTGGTGTGTCAGCCGGGCTTGACCTCGCCCTGTGGCTGGCCGGGCAGTTGGCCGGAGACAACAGGGCCAAGGCCATCCAGCTCGCAATCGAATACGACCCGCAGCCACCCTTCGACTCCGGCCACATGTCGAAGGCTTCGGCGGCCACGAAGGCCGGCGCCACCGCGCTGCTGTCCAAAGACAGCGCGAAACCGGCCAACCTGAAGGCCGCTACGTTGCTCGCCTGGGACCAGGCACTGGCCGCGGCGCGTTCGCGCCGACGCAAGGTAGCGCGTTAAGACTTCGGCGCCAGGAACTGATCAGAGGCGAATTTGCCTCCGGCGCGCAGCCATTCGCTCACGACCTTCGGGGCGTCGCGGTTGGGGTTGTAGATGTCTTCCTCGCTGGAGAAGAGCCCGTCGCCGGCGTAGACCAGCCGAGTCCAGTTCGGAAACCAGAACGGCTCGCCATCTTCCTCGGTCGGGTGATCCAACAGGTTCTTGATCAGTAAGACCACGGCGTCGTTGTCGTCGTCGTAGGCGATCCAGTCAGACGGAAACCGCATATGCGGGAACGGGGCCATCACGGCCACGATCCAGTTCCGCACCTCCTCGCGCCCCCGAAAGACCCCGTAGTGGTGCTCGGTGTAGACGACATCCTCTGTGAACAGGTCGGCGAAGGGCCGCCAGTCACCAGAAGCCGAGCACCCTTCGACGACAGTTGTGTAGTGGTTGACGGCTTGCTCAACTTCAGCCCTGGTGAACTTGCCCATAGCGGACACAGTAGACGTGCGGTAAGGGTCTAACCATGACCGTCTTGGAGCTGTTCAGTCTGCGTGGTAAGCGAGCCTTGGTCACCGGAGGCTCCAGCGGCATCGGCAAGAAAGTCGCACTGGCATACGCCGAAGCCGGCGCTCAGGTGGCCGTCGCGGCACGCAATCGCCGTGCGTTGGATGAGGTGGTCGACGAGATCTCCGCGTCCGGCGGCCAAGCGGTCTCCATCGGCTGTGACGTCACGCAGCCCGACCAAGTCACCGACATGGTGGACCGGGTGAGCACCGAATTCGGCGGGATCGACATCGCGGTGTGCAACGCCGGCATCATCACCGACACGCCAATGCTGGATATGGCGTTGCGAGAATTCCAGACGATCCAAACCACCAACGTCACCGGCGTCTTTCTCACCGCCCAGGCCGCGGCCAAGGCCATGGTGCGACAAGGGCAGGGCGGGGCGATCATCAACACCGCGTCGATGTCGGGGCACATCATCAACACCCCGCAGAACGTCGGCCACTACTGCACATCGAAAGCCGCCGTCATCCACCTGACCAAAGCAATGGCGGTGGAGTTTGCGCCGCACAACATTCGGGTCAACAGCGTCAGCCCGGGCTACATCCTCACCGAACTCGTCGAGCCTTTGGCCGAGTACCACAAACTTTGGGAGCCGAAAGTTCCGTTGGGGCGATTGGGACGACCCGAAGAGCTCACGGGCCTCTACGTCTACCTGGCCAGCGCGGCGTCTAGCTACATGACCGGCTCCGACATCGTGATCGACGGTGGATACACCTGCCCCTGAGGCGGGCGGTCGCCAGGCCCGCTTCGAGTGCGCTATTTGCGGCGAGCTCGCCGGGCGGGTCTGGCTCGCGACCCCTGCCGACGCGGTGAGCGGTAGCTTACGGCCGGCGCTGCAAGCAATGGCCGAGTTGGATGTCTTGGAGCGGCCCGGCGACCAAGCCGCCCTGGTGGTGGAGACCTTCTTCGGCCTCACCAGTCATCCGATCTCTGCCGACCGTATTGACGTTGTCACGCAGGCGATATCGCACACCGATGCGTCCTTGCTGTACCGCCTCAGTTACAGCTACGCGCCCTATCACTGCCCCGATTGTGCGGCCACGTATTGCGGAAGTCACTGGGTCTGGCGGGAATTCGACGACGATCCGTTCGGCGGCATCGAAGGCGATTGCCCGCACGGGCATTTCCACGTGCTGTCCTACTAGGGCAGCGCACAGGGACGGCCGAATTTGGCTCGAACGCCGCGGGAAAACACTGCGCGCAGGGCCTCACCGGCCGGTTGCACCCCGCTGGCGACCAGCAAGTCGTCGAGCAGGTCGACGACCTCCGCGGCCTGCAATGGCCACGGATCGTGCTCGTTGGGCACCCACCACGTCCGGCCGGCCTTGCGGGTATGCGCGCCCCAGCGGGCGGTCAGCCAAATCTCCAACGGCGTCGGCTCGACCACGTCGCCCACCCTGATGCGCACCAGGCTGCGTAACCCACGCCGCGGCCAGCGCCGCACGCTTTGATAGGTGATCTCATTGCCTGCCCGGTCAATTCGCATCTTGGCCCAGGTGTACGGGATGCCCAAGGCGATGCGGGTGACGGGAACAACGGCCAGGCGCGCGGTCTCCAGAGACCGGAAGAGCACACCATGGCGTCCGGCATCGTCGGTGGAATACAGGCGAATGTTGGTCTCGGGGAAAGTGCCGACATACGGCAGCGGCAGCGCGCTGCCCACTTTGGTGTCGCAGAGCAGGAACGGGATCAGCCCCACGTATGTCATTCCGTCGGCGAAGATGTCGGGCCGAGTGCCGGGCGGGTACAGGTGCTCGACACTGTCGGGTGGCACCGGCCAATGCACGAAGGCCAAGTCACGCCAATGCTGGTCGCAAACGACTGGGCCGGGCAACGGCGGCGGGGTGACGGGAAATCCCGCCAAGGCCGGGCTGATGCCTGCTTCGTCACCCGGAGTGCCGGATGCGGCTGTCATACCACCATCGTGGCACGCCTGCTGTTGCCTAGTGGGCGCCCAGTGCGCCGTTCAGGTATTCCGCCCGGCATGCCCGCCGAGCCAGCTTGCCGCTGGTGGTGCGTGGGATAGCGCCGGCCGGCAGCAACTTCACGTCTGCGACGCGGACCCGATGGCGGTGTGACACCGCCGCTTCGATCGCCTCGACGGCCGGCGCCGGATCAGCCCGACCCGTGCCGGCCGCCCGCTCGGCCACGATCACCAGTTGTTGGCCGGCGCCGTCCGCGGGAACGGCGAAGGCAGTGACGTATCCTCGGCGAATCATCGGCGAGGCCTCCGCGGCGGTGGCCTCGAGGTCCTGCGGGTAGTGGTGGAAGCCCTCGATGGTGATCAAGTCGGCAATGCGCCCGGTGATGTAGAGCTCGCTGTCGAGGTAGACGCCGAGATCCCCGGTGCGCAGCCAGTTTCCGTCTACTGCAGCGCCGTCGGCGTGACTGCCTTCGCTGAGCTGCGAATGCAACCTGGCGCGGAACGTCGTCTTGGTTTCCGCAGGGCGTCGCCAATAACCCCGGCCGACATTGTCGCCCTGCAACCAGACTTCACCGATGTGGCCGTCCCGTATTTCGCTGCCCGTCTCCGGATCGACAATGACGGCCCACAGGCTGCGCGCCACCTGACCACATGAAACCTGCACGACCGCGTTGGGCGCATCGGAGGGCACCGGGACGGCCAAACCCGCACCAAGTTGCTCCCGATCGAGATAGACGACCGACGTGTGTGCGGCATGGTCGATGGTGGCGACCATGAGCGTCGCCTCGGCGATGCCGTAGGACGGCTTGAACGCCGTGCGCGGTAACCCGTAGGGCGCGAACGCCTTGTTGAATGTGGTCACCGCGTCGATGCTGACTGGCTCGGAACCGATGATCAGGACGACGTTGCTCAGATCGACGTCATCACCCTCGGCGGGCAGGCCGCGCTGGGCCGTCCACTCGTAGGCGAAATTCGGCGCGGCGGTGACCACCCGCCCCGTCTTGGACCCTTCCGACAAAGCGTGGATCCACCGCAGCGGCCGGCGGACGAAGGCGGTCGGCGACATCAGAGTCGAGTGACCCCCGTATACAGCCGGAAAGCCGATCATCGACAGGCCCATGTCGTGGTAGAGCGGTAACCAACTGACACCGTGGGTGTTCCGATTGAGTAAGTCGATGGACAGGATCATCTGCACCAGGTTCGTGCCGACCGCGCGGTGGGTGATCTCCACTCCGACCGGGGGTCTCGTCGCGCCGGAGGTGTACTGCAGGTGGGAAACGGCGTCGATGTCCAACTCGACAGGGGCGAGTGACTCGCCGGCGGAGTCGGGTATCTCGTCGATGGTCAAGACTTCGGGCTTGCGCAAACTAACCCGATCGGTCAAGAAATTTTCGACGGCGCCCTTGGCCGCGGCCGTGGTCAATACCACCGTCGGTTGCGAATCGTGCAGGGCGGTGTCGAGCCGTTCGACGTGTCCGGGCAGTTCGGGGGCGAACAACGGCACCGCGATGGTGCCCGCCTTGATGGCCGCGTAGAAGCCGGCGACGTAGTCGATGCCCTGTGGTGCCAGGATGGCGACTCGGTCGCCCGCACCGGCGAACTGCTGCACGCGGGCGCCGATGGCCGCCAATCGCACACCGAATTGGGCCCAGGTCACCTCGAACGTGTGACCGTCCCCCGTCCCGCTGTGGTCGAGGTAGCGATAAGCGATGGAGTTGCCGACGTAATTGATGTTGCGCTCGATCAGCGATATCAGCGTGGTGCCCGGTGGTAGCGAAATGGCGCCGTGGTCGTCGAGGCAGTCTTCGATCTGCAACAAGCCATCTCGAACCGACGCATCCCGACCCATGTGCGCAGTCTATAAAGCCCAACAGCCGTCGCCGGGGTAAGCGTGATGTGGCCCTGGCCACCCCGGCTCGGGTCCAGAACACCGCGCCGTTTTACTGAAGTCGGCGTGGGCCAACCCCGCCGAGTAGGAGCATTTCGTGGATTCACCCGATGACCGCAGCGCGGCGACGCGCGAGGCGGCGCTTGCCCGGGTGCTGGCGTACCGGGATCGGGGTCGTGCCCGGCCCAGGCCACTGCGTGCTTTCCTGGCTGTTCTTGGGGGCGTTTTGTTGGTGGCATCCATCCCCCTGATCGTCGTGCTGCCCGAATTAGGCATCCCGGCGCTGCTGATTGCATTGCGGTTACTAGCGGTCGAAGCTGACTGGGCCGCGGGCGCGTACGCGTGGACCGACTGGCGATTTGTCCAGTTGCGCCAGTGGTTCGGTCGCCAATCACGAGTCACCCGCGCAGCCATTTGGATCGTGCTGCTGCTGCTTGCCGCCGGCCTGGTTTGGCTGTTCATCCGGTGAGCGTGCGTGTCTGTCCGGCGACACGCCGGACCGGGCGTACAACGGTGCACGTTCGCGCCGGGACGGCCCGGGGCTACTCGCCTGCGGCGGGCTCGTGTTCGTCGGGAGCGTGATAGGGCGCCCCGAATCGCGGCACCTCGAGCGGTTCGTCCTCGCGGGCTGCCGAGACAGCGTTGGTCAACAGCGGCGCCAATCCCGCGAAGGAGCCGACGTCGAACAACAACATCGTCAGCAGGCGGTTGTGCACATAGCCGAATGAGCTGCCGGTCTCGGGGTCCGCCCATCCCACGGTCCCGCCTAGCCCGATGTGGCCATAGCCATCGAGAAACCCTGGCACGGGCGAAGATTGGTAGCCCTGGTGGTAAGTGAAAGGGATACCCAGGTTGAAATCCGGCCAGAGTTCGGCCTTACCCTTCATGTTCGCCACCGCCTCGGACGACAACAGCTGGGTGCCGTCGATGACGCCGTCGTTGGCCAGCGCGGCATACGTCTTGGCCAATCCGCGCGCAGTGACCACCCCGTTGACAGCGGGTAGCTCACCGTCCAGGAATGGCATGTCGCCTTGCAACATGGACAGGATGCCCGGGAAGTAGATCGAGCCGAGCAGGCCAGAGAAGGACAGCCCAGCCACCTTGGGCGCGATGAAGTCCAGCAGCGGTGTGGGAATCTTGGCCTGCGGCAACAAGGTTTGCGCCACCTTCGTCGGCGCGTCGGCGGGCGGGCGGCCCAAGTGCAGGCCATCGGTGTCGAGTGGGCGGGCGAGCTCTTCGCGAAACAATTCGCGCATTCCTTTGCCGGTCACCGCCCGGGCCAGACCAGACAGCAACCAACCGTAGGTGATGGCGTGGTAGGCCATCTTTCCGTGCATCCGGTCCAGCGGAGCAGCGGCCAGCCGCTCCTCCATCAGCAGGTGATCCATGACCTCGTCCTTGCCGACGCCCTTGAGGTGCGACAGTCCGGCGCGGTGACGCAACACATCGCTGACCGTGATCTCCTCCTTGCCGTTGGCGCCGAATTCGCGCCAATATTCGGCCACCGGAACGTCATAGGACAGCAGGCCGCGGTCGACCAATCGGTGAATGATGGTGGCAGCCAACCCTTTAGTGGCCGAGAACACCATGGCAGCGGTGTCTGCCGTCCAGGGAATCTCGCCGCCACGGTCAGAGTAACCCGTCCACACGTCGACGGCTTGACGACCGTCGATGTAGACCGAGAGCGCTCCTCCACCGAATTTGCGGCCGGGGTAGAGGCCGGCGAATGCGCGGATGACCGATAGAAAACGCGAATCGCAAGCACCTTGGACGCCGGACGGCAAGCCACTATCGGCGGTGAGTATGGACGGTTTTGCCATACCGAGCATAATTGCAGCCCAGGGCGGGTCGTGTGCACGGGATTGTTGTTTTCAGCGCGGTGTCTCAGCGATGGGAGAACCCATTAACAAATTGCCGGTCGTGACCATCAATTCTTAACTGGCACCAACCCAATCGACGATTGCGAGTGTCGGCGGGCAAACCATGCGAGATCGGCCCCTTGGTCGAAGTCGGCCCGCATGGTCCGGGGTCCGGTGCGCGGTAGGGTACGCGGCAACACTGTTCGGCCATCTTGGGAGTCACGCATGTCGAATCGCAAATACTCGTTCGAAGTCACCAAGACCACTAACGCGTCCGCGGCGACGGTGTTCCGGCTGGTGACCGATGGTGGCAACTGGGCGAAGTGGGCCAAGCCGATCGTCGTCACCTCAAGCTGGGTACGACAGGGCGACCCGCCCCCAGGTGGTGTTGGAGCAATTCGCAAGCTCGGCATGTGGCCGGTATTCGTCCAGGAGGAGACCGTCGAGTACGAGCAGGATCGTCGTCACGTCTACAAGTTGGTCGGCACGACAACCCCGGTAACCGACTACGTTGCGGAAGTGGTTCTCAGCCCGAATCGGGCCGGCGGCACCGATATTCGCTGGAGCGGCTCGTTCACCGAGAAAGTACGCGGGACCGGCCCGCTGATGCGAGGGGCACTGGGCGGTGCCGTCAAATACTTCGCCGGCCAACTGGTCAAGGCGGCCGAACGCGAGCCGAGCTAATGTCCAGCGGCCGCCATAGCGCCATTGTGTGGGATTGCAAGATAATCGGCGGCCTAGTAACGCCGAAATGGCATGCGAGCCGAGCTAGCTGATACACGTTGGTCCTCGACCGAAATGAAGGCGCGGTCATTAGGATTCCGGTCAATACCGGCGGCGGCAAAGGTTAAGGTGAGCTAGCGGGACGTGAGAAATACCAAGCATCGTGGTGATTGCCCGACCGGGTAACCGCACATGATGCGGCGGTGAACCTCGGTCGCTTGAAGAGGTGAATAGATGAAGAGAGTCGCCATTCTCGGCATAGTGGCAACTGCATCGCTAAGCCTGAGTGCTCCCACGGCGCAGGCGGATCTGGGCGGAAATGTACCCGGCCCCGGGTTGTGTGACTATCCCGGGGTGGGGGGGTCGGGCATGGAGATGGGGGCCTACCACTATTGGTGCGACTTCCCAGTCGAAGAGAACGGCAGTCGCTGGCACTGCGAGTACGGCGGCGGCGCCGTGCAGGGTGTCGGCGGTGTCAACGTGCTCCTGTTCAGCGCCTCGGTCATCACTCCGGTGGGAGTCCTGGAGGGTTCTTGTTCCTTCCGCTGCCCCGATGGCTCGCTGTCGGCCGCACCCAATCCGCCTGGCGCATGGAAGAACGCGCTCACCGCGAAGAAATGTGTTCCGCTAGAAGTTGCGCCGGTGGCTGAACCGAATGCCGCGCTGCCGCCATGGCCCGGGCAACTCCCCGGTGTAACGAATCCGGTGACTCCCAACCCAGTGACCACCGAAAACCCTTGACCAGCAATTGATTAGGCCATCGATCGGGATGGCCTCGGAACCGGACTACCTAGCCGGAGAGGTGCACATCCCGGATTCCGTGCGCGCCAACTGGTGAAGGTGGCCGGGCGCGCATCGAGCTAGCCTTCAGCCGATGGCGGGCCGCTGCGGCTACTGGCCGGCTTGTTGTTCGACTTCCAGACCCTGTTGTTCGGCCTGTTGGGCCTCTTGGGTGGCCAACTCGTTCTGCTCTTCTGCCTGTTGTTCGGCCTGCTGCATCTGTTCCAGGGCTATTTGCGCTTGCTGCTGGGCCTGATCGTCGCCGTCATCGGTGGCCAATCCGCCGCCGAGCAGATTGGGCGGTGCCTGGGAGATCGTAGTGTCGGTCAGTCGGACGGCTTGCACAGCGGTGCTGCCGGCATGCGTGCCGTGGCACAGCGCGATCAGCGTTGCGGCTGCGATCGCTGCAAGGAGGAGATGCGTGAGATCGAATCGGCGGGCGTGGTCGCGCAGTGATTGGGTGCTCATCTATCCGGTTTGCATCCGGTTGTTAGCGCCGCGCTGGGTGGCAGCTGTAGCAACGCTATGAGTCCCGCGAACCGAGTTCGTCCTGGTACTTCTTGGTCATGTGCTCGATGGCCTGCAACTGGGTCTGCGCCAGCTGGTCGCGCGCCTGGCCGGCACGCGCAGCCGCGTCCAGCGTCGGCTGCGCCAATCCTTGAAAGTGCGGCATCACTTCGGCGGCGAACAGTTCGGCGGATCGTTTGGTGGCCGCCGGGTTGGCCCATTCATGGCCCATCTGCAGCATGCAGCCGAACCCGCCGGATTGATCCCACAGTCGCTGCACCTGGGCGCGCGCCCGTTCGGGCGTACCGATCACACCCGCGCCGTTTTCGTTGATGACGTCGATCATGTCGTCGAGCTGGTCACCGGGCATCGTCATCTGGGGAAAGGCCGCCACCTTCTGGAAGTAGTTGAACCACGGTGCGATGCCGAACTTTACGTCGGCACGCGCTTGGGCGTCGGTCTCGGCGATATGGAATGGCCCGACCAACGTCCAGTCCTTGCGGTCGACCTGCGTGCCGAACGCTGCCGCGCGCTCTTCGACGATGTTCCAGTGATAGGCGAGCGCGTCGAAGCCTTCGATGACCAACGTTGCCCCGATGGAAAGCAGGCCGATGCCATGCTTGCCGGCTAGTCGTGCTCCGGTCGGCGAGGCGACACCGGCGACAGCCAACGGGATTCCACCATCGCTATACGGGGCGAGCTGCAACTGGGCGTCGAAAAGTTGATGGGTGGGCGTCTTAGCGCTCACCGTCTCTCCTGCCAGCAAGCGCACGACGATATCGAGGTTGGTTTCCAACAGCTCACGGGTGTCGGTGGGAGTGAGTCCGATCATCGCCGAGTCGGTGGGCAGCGACCCGGGACCCACGCCACCGATGATGCGGCCATGGGTCAGGTGGTCGAGCAACATCAGCCGGTCGGCCACCCACAGCGGGTTGTGGTACGACAGCGAGATGACGCCGGTGCCGAACCTGATGCGCTTGGCCCGCTCCGCTGCCGCTGCAATGAAGATTTCCGGCGAACTGATGATTTCACTGCCCGCCGAGTGATGCTCACCAAGCCACACTTCGTCGAACCCCAACGCGTCCAGATGTTCGACGAACTCGAGGTCTCGTTGCAAGGCCAACGTCGGGTTGGTGCCGGCACGATGAAACGGAGCGATGAAATATCCGAACCTCAGCTTGGCCATGCGGGGCTCCTTGCGATCGGCTTGACCGACCTTAACCCCTGAGAACTGCTTCTAGGTCAAACAGCCGTAGCCGGTGGGACCAGCCCAAGCCCTGGCCCCACCGGCTTCGGAGGTTCGTTCGAGTCAGTGACCCCGCGCAATCACGGGATGCTGCCGCAGATATTGCCGACGCAGCCACCGCCGCCGCCGGGTCCGCCACCACCGCCACCGACGCCCGGAATCTGGCCGCCTCCGCCGCCGGGTCCGCCGCCGCCGGTCGGACCACCGGGCACGCCGCCGCCCCCACCACCGGGTCCGCCGCCACCGGTCGGACCACCGGGCACGCCGCCGCCCCCACCACCGGGTCCACCGCCACCGGTCGGACCGCCGGGCACACCGCCACCCCCGCCGGTACCTGGCGCGGTCTCGGACGGTGCCACGCTCGAGGGTGCGGTTTGAGTGGTTGTAGTCGTCGTCGGGGTCGTGCTGCTGCTGCTGGGACCCTTGTCGCCGCCGCCACAAGCGACGGCCATGACAAGCATGGCGCCGCCACCCAGAAGCGCGAAGGTTGTCCTGGCTTCAGATCTCATCAGATTCACCAATCTCACTGGACGTCGCACGGTGTCTCCCCCTCCCATACCCGGTCGCACGTCGGAGGAAACGACCAGGAGTCGACTTCGGCTCCTGGCGAGTCCGTTATCAAAGAGGCATGGCAATTTCATTGCGCGCTCTGATTCGCGGGTGCTCGGCGACACAAACCTGACGCGATTCTATGCGCTCCGGGCTTAGTCAATGTTTGGACTCTTGCCGCTATACCACACGGGTCGTGCGGCGCGCCTAAACCGTTGCGCCACATGGACGTACCCGCCGCGCAGCGGAGGAAAGATGTTGACGTTGGCCGCTGATCACGCGCTCGGATTCCGTAAAGCATTCTGAGATTAGTTAGCTACCACCGGCTCGTTCTCCACACCGGGCATGCACCCTCGTCAATTCCGGTCATCAACGGCCCTCATTCACGCGAATGGGATTTCGGTCCACCATTTAGTCTGTTGCTACCCAACGACTTCGCCGCGTTGCAAACGGCCGACTCCTGTCCGGGTTCTCGAACCTGGGCAGCGGAGTCTCCGGGTTCGCCAACACCGGCGTCCTGCCGTTCACGGCGGAGAGCCTGGTTTCCGGCTTGGCCAACTTCGGCCACAACCTATCGGGGCTGTTCTTCTAAGAGCGCGACGCTGTAAAAGTCAGTCTTCCTTGGTGATCAACCGCCGCAGCGCCACACGGTCAGGGGCCAGCAGCTCGGCGATCCTCGGGCGGTTCACCTCGGCGACGATGATCTCGCCGACCTCCTGGTAGACCTCGCTGAAAATCCCGTGGGACTTCATCTTCGAGGTCTGATACAGATTGTCTTCCGTCGGAGAGACGTAATAGACCGCGTCAGCCTTGAACCGATGTACCAGCCACAGGTGGATCAGGGTCATCAGCCGCTTCTGCCGCAACTTCTCGGCAAAGGTGTTTTGATCGCGCACCTGCAGGATGCTGCGCCCGTGCCGGTCCTTGATGGGGTCGACGACCACATTGGCCAGCTGCTCACCGTTAGCACCGTGAATCCCGAGCTCGAGCACATCGGAGCCGGGGCGGCGAGGCCGTAGCTGCACGGAGAGTTTCTCGCCCAGCTGGTAGTACTCACTCCACAACGCCAGCCACTCTTCCAGCAACTTCTTGGGCACCTCGGTCTGCACCAGGTGCTGGTGCTGAGTTGAGCCTTTGCCCATCGCTTTGGTGGTCGCCGTCCGGCCAGACGAAGCCGCCAGGGCCGCATCGCTGCGTGGCCCTCCGACCAAAGTTTGCGGCGTGCGATAGGGCGATTCGACCAGGCGCATCTTGCGTTGCAGGCGAGCCAGGGCGAGCATGCCGTCCTGCCGCAGTGATCCGGCGAATTCCTCGGCGGCAACGCCGTCAATCTGGTGCCCGCCGTAGGTGATGAAGTTGAAGACGAAGCCCATCTTCCCCAATTCTGCTGGGAATTGCCGCATTTCCTCGTCGGTCATGCCGGTGGTGTCCCAGTTGAAGGAGGGTGAGAGGTTGTAAGCCAGCATCTTCTCCGGGAACTCCGCGTGGATCGCCTCGGCGAACTGGCGGGCGTCGGCCAGATCGGCGGTCTTGGTCTCCATCCAGAGAATGTCGGCGAAAGGCGCCACAGCCAACGACTTGGCGATCGCGTACGGAATCCCGCCGCGGATCTGATAATAACCTTCCGGAGTCTTTGCCAACTCGCAGTCCCAACCAGGATCGACGCCCATCTGCTTCGCTTTCTGACGGGCGGAGAACAACGAGGCTCGGCTGGCGAATTCCCGCCACTGGTCGGCGGTCATGCCGACGGGTTCGCCTTCGCTTTCCCCGAAGGCGAGCACATCGGCCACGGCCTCGCCGTAAGTCATCAACCCGGCGTCGTCCTCCCACGCGGCCACGAAGCGTGACTCCACCTGGTCATAGAAATCGTCGATGTTCTCCTGGCCGTTGTCCCGCCACGAATTGACCGCGTCGGAAATCACGCCCATCAGTCCTTGACGCTCGAGCCACGCGTTGGCGCCGGCGTACTCGTCTTCGGCCATCGCGTAGAGCATGTGCCCGTTGAGTTCTTTGACACCCAACTCGTAGAACCGGCGCATCATCGCCAGGAAGCACGATTTGTAGGACGGGATGTCGAGGTTGGTGGCCCCGAGCAGGAAAGGCTGGTCACGCTCGTCGGCGCGGCTGTCGAGCAGGTTGGCCGCCTCCGCATCGGTACGGGCCACAATGATGCCTGGCACCCGCATCACATCGAGCTGGAAACGGGCGGCGTTGAGACGCTTGATCTGTTCGTCGGAGGGCACCAGCACCTTGCCGCCCTGGTGGCCACACTTCTTGGTGCCCGGACGCTGGTCTTCGATGTGGTAACCCGGCACGCCGATTTCGACGAAGCGTCGAACGAGATTGCGCACGTGCGGATCACCGCCGTGGCCCGTGTCGGCATCGGCGATGATGAACGGCCGGAAGTCGTAGCTCGGCACCAGGGCACGCTGCCGTTCGCTCATGTGCAGCCGCTGATACTCCTGGTTACGGTCGGCGGTCAGTAGTGCGCGCACCAGCACCGCAGCATCGTCAGGCACCTGGCTCAGTGGGTAACTGGCCAGGTCGGGGCCCGGGTCTTCGTTGGTGGAGCCCTTAGCTGAGGTGGCCCACCCGCCCAGATAGATGGCCTCGATGCCCATGCGCTTCATCGTCACGGCCTGCCCCGGTGAATAGGGCCCGAAGGTGGTGACGCTCTTGCCGGCCGCGAACAATTCGCGCAGCCGGTCATAGAACGGGCCCGCCGCCTCACGCGCCACCGTGTAGTCGTTGGGGATCGTGCCGCGCTGTTCGACCACTTGCCGGGCGGTATAGAGCCGGATGATTCCGTCGAACCGCGGACTGTCGAAGTACTGCTGCGTGGCGGCTATGTCCTGCTGAAATTTCTGTTGGATGGGTGTTTGGACCTCAGTGTCCGTTTCGGCGATGGCCATGGCCCTACGCTCCTATTTCGCCCCGATTCCCCTGACGGACAGAGTGTAGCCCCGATCGAGTGAGCTAAATCACCCCATCGACCCCGTATTTGTCCAGCGCAGCCTGGTGTTCCGGTCAAAGGTCAGCCGTGCGCCTGCCGTGCGCGGCGTGCCAGCCAATCCTGCTGGGAACGAATGAATCTCGTGTCGACTACGCGCCCGTGGCCTGGGACGTAGACCGCCTGTGCCCCACCGGTAGCCACGAGCCGATCGAGCGTTATCGGCCAAGCCGCCAGATCGCTGTCCTCGTCGATGGAGGGGGTGGCGGACTCCTCGACGAGATCCCCGGTGAACACCACCGTGGGTCCTGCCCCGGCACGACGGGCGGGGACCACCACGACCAAGTCAGACCTGGTGTGACCGCCACCCAGATGGGTCACCCGGACGCTGCGCTCCCCGAGGTCGACGATGGCGTCGTACACGCTGTGCCGCGGTGGCTGCAGAGCCGCGACGGCGCGGTCGACTTCGGCCGCATCCGCGCCGTAGCTCAAGGCGTCGGCACGCAGCTCAGCCTTACTCGACCTCAGACACTCGGAAACCTCTGGCGCGCAGTAGGTTTCGGCTCCGATAAAGTGCGAACTGCCCAGGACGTGATCGAAGTGCTTGTGCGTCAACACAACATGTGTGACCGCACGCCCGGCAAGCTGGCGAACATCGGCGTCGATCGCGGCGGCCTCGGTGAGCGTGGTGCCGGTATCGATCAACAGCACTCCGGTGCTCCCCCACACCAACCCGATCGTGACGTCGCAGAACGCCAGCCGACACCGGTGAACGCCGTCGGCCAGCTGCTCCCACTGGAAATGCACACGGGAAAACCTATCCGCACCGCTTGAACCGGTCAGTACGATTCGGCCATGGCGCGTAGATCCTGGCGATGGGTCGGCCTGGCGGTCGGTGTGCTCCTCGTCATTCTGGCAACGACGTGGTCCTTCCTGCATTACCGGATGCCGGGCACTGCGGTCGTCGCGCCGCCAACGTCGAGCTCAACGACCGCTCCGAAGGGCACGCAAATCATCACGGTGGTCGCCGTCGACGGGACGGGCAAACCGGCCAACGGCTACCAGGAGCTGGTCTCGGCTCCGGTCAACGCCGCTGATGTCTTCGGCTGCGTTGCGTCGCCGGCCGCGGTTGCGGCCGACATCTACTCGTGTGCGCCCAGTGCAGCCGCTGCTGACGTGTGTTGGCCGTCGACGCCCGGAACACTGTTATGTGTCGACGACCCATGGGCGAAGGGCCTGCATCGGGTTACCACTGCCCCGCTCGGGCGGGTGCAGCCGCCGCCTACGCCGTCGCCCTTCGCGCTGTTGCTCGACGATGGCACGCAATGTCGGCTCCGTAACGGAGGCGCCTGGGGCGGCCGCGACGACGGGCTCGTCGGGGCCTATGGCTGCCCAAACGAGACTCCGGCGGTATTGGTTCCGGTCAGGCCGGATGGAAAGGCCTCGGCGATCGATCGCTCGAAGGCGTTGTGGACCGTCGAGGTCGGTTCGCTTGGGTCCGGTGAGCCCCGCCTGCCTCCGCCTGAGACTCGCTCGGTGGTGACGGCGTGGTTCGCCGGCAAGTGACCTAGCGGAGCTAGTTGACACGTCGGAAATTTCCGACATATATTCGGGCGTGCCCGACTCCGACCGCGTCAGTGACGGCATCTTTGTTGCGTTGGCGAACCCGGTGCGGCGCAGGCTGCTTGAGATCCTGACGTGCAAACCGCTGTCGGCGGGAGAACTCAGTGAACGGTTCGAGCTCAGCCGGCCAGCCGTTGCCGAGCACCTCCAGGTGTTACGTGAAGCCGGGCTGGTGGCTGCCGAGCCGCAGGGCCGCAAACGCATCTACCGGCTGACCGCCGAACCGTTGGCCGAGCTGGGTGAATGGTTGCATCCGTTCGAAAAGTTCTGGCGCGCACGGTTGACGGCGCTCGCAGAGATAGCAGAGGAGTTCGAATGACCGAGACGTCCGCACCCGCCACCATCCGCGTCGATCAATTCATAGCCGCTCCGCCGGAAAAGGTGTGGCGGTTTTTGACCGAACCAGAGTTGATGCGGATGTGGTGGGCCGAAGGCCAAGTGGCTGCGGTCGTCGGTCACCAATTCACCTTGGATATGCCCGGTTACGGGAAGCAACCGTGCACAGTGGTCGAGGTGGACGCGCCGAATCGCTTCGTATACACCTTCACCGCGGCGTGGACTCTCACCTGGCGCCTGGAGGCCGAAGGTGACGGCACGCGAGTGTTTCTCGAGCACAGCGGTTTCGATCTGAACGACAAGAGGATGGCCGACGCCTTCGCCCGAATGGCGCCCGGCTGGCGCGACGTTGTTCTTCCCAAACTTGTTGCAGCGGTTTCGGGACCGGCAAGTCAGCCGCAGTAAAAGGAGGAATCATGCGTGCAGTCGTCATCACCAAGCACGGCGACCCATCCGTCCTTCAGGTGCAACAGCGCCCTGATCCGCCGCCGCCCGGGCCGGGCCAACTGCGCATCATCGTTCGTGCTGCTGGGGTCAACTTCGCCGATCACCTGGCCCGGGTCGGGCTCTACCCCGACGCGCCCAAGCTGCCCGCCGTGGTGGGCTACGAAGTCGCGGGAACGGTGGATTCCGTCGGAGACGGGGTCGACCAAGACTACGTCGGCCAAAGAGTGCTCGCCGGAACAAGATTCGGCGGCTACGCCGAGATCGTCAACGTTGCGGCGGCCGATTCGGTGCCTCTCCCAGACACGATGAGCTTCGAGCAGGGCGCCGCAGTCCCGGTGAACTACGCGACGGCATGGGCGGCGTTGCACGGTTACGGCTCGCTACGCGCCGGTGAGCGGGTGCTGGTGCATGCGGCTGCCGGAGGTGTCGGGATCGCCGCCATCCAATTCGCAAAGGCCGCCGGCGCCCAAGTGCACGGCACCGCGTCGCCGGGAAAGCACGCCAAGTTGACCGAGCTGGGCGTGGACCGAGCGATCGATTACCGGCGCGACGGCTGGTGGAAGGGCCTGGACCCCTACGACGTCGTGCTTGATGCGTTGGGTGGCACGTCGCTGCGGCGGTCCTATGAGCTGCTCCGTCCGGGTGGACGTCTGGTGGGTTACGGCATCTCGAATATGCAGCAGGGCGAAAAGCGCTCGCTGCGCACAGCAGCCCCCCATGCCCTGGCCATGCTGCGCGGGTTCAACCTCCTCGACCAGCTTTCGGAGTCCAAGACTGTCATCGGCTTGAACATGCTGCGGCTCTGGGACGACCGCGGCACGCTCAAGCCCTGGATCACGCCGCTGGCCGACGCGCTGAACGACGGTACGGTCGCCCCTTTGGTCCATGCGGCCGTGCCGTTCGCGCAGGCGCCGGAGTCGCATCGCATACTGGCGGCGCGGGAGAACGTCGGCAAAGTTGTGCTGGTGCCGTAGCGGACCGATGGTTTCAGCGCAGCCGGGCCGGGTTATGTTTCCGGCATGGCTGTCACCGAGTCCCGCGAAGTCGTCATCGAAGCGACACCCGACGAGATCATGGACGTGTTGTTCGATCTGGAGGCCCTACCCGAGTGGTCCTCGGTGCATCAGAAGATCGAGATCCTCGAGCGTGACGATCAGGGCCGTCCGACGAAGTCGCGGCAGGTCGTCAAGATCGTCGGCGTCAGCGATGAGCAGGTCCTGGATTATTCCGTCCACGACGACGGAGTGAGTTGGACGCTGGTAAGCGCCAAACAGCAACGGGCGCAAGATGGTCGATACACGCTGACGCCGGAAGGCGATGCCACCCGAGTGCGTTTCGAGCTCACCGTCGACCCGACCGTGCCGGTGCCCGGATTCCTGATCAAGAGGGGATCCAAGGGTTTGATGGACACCGCCACGGAGGGCCTGCGCAAGCGGGTGCTGAAGGTGAAAAAGGGCGGCGGTTAGCCGTCGGCAGAGTCTTGGGCGCTGGTCACCGCCGCCTCGACGAAGCGGCGCAATACCGCGTTGCGGGTGCGCGGCATGAAGGCGAGCACCACCGGGCTTTTCGGTGCTCCGCGCAGTGGAATGAACCGAACCCCTGGATGGATGTTGCGCCGGACCGCGACGTCGGGAATCACGCCTAACCCTCGCCCGGCCGCGACCGACTCGATCCACTCGTCGAAATTGGTTGTCTCCACGACTGTTTGAGGTCCGGCGCCGGCAGGCCAGGACCACGGTCCGGTGGTGCCACTGGTGACATTGACCACCAGTGGCCAGTGTGGAATCTCTGACCATTGCAGTTCAGCCTCGTCTGCCAGCGGTGAGTGCACCGAACACACCGCTACGCGCGACTCGTCGAAAAGATGCACGGCACGCACCGTCGCTGAGGTGATGTGTCCGCGTACCACGGCAGCATCGACCTTGCCCTGCTGCACGTCACTCAACGCATCGTCGGTGCGTACCAGGGTGACCCGAGTGCCGGTGGCTTGCTCGAATCGCGCGACGGTGTGCTGCGCCCACGGGTCGGGCAACAACCAGCTGAATCCGAGGCGAATGCTGGCTTGGCGGCGCACGGCGTCGAAACCACGTTGTAGTTCGGCGAGGACGCGTTCGACATAATCGACGAACGTGCGCCCAGTAGGTGTCGTCTCTACATGACGCGAACTGCGGTCCAGCAGCGTGACGGACAGCGCGTCTTCGAGTTGCTGGATGGTACGAGTCAGCGCGGGTTGGGTGATGTTGAGCTCGGCGGCCGCGTGCGTGAACGACCCGAGGCGGGCTACGGCCTCGAACGCGCGAAGGTGCCGCAACTCGATTCGGCCGGTTTCTCCGGCATTCATGCGTGCCAAGCATAGATGCACGACAACAGGCATTTCACAGCTGCTCCCGGCGGCTCTAACGTCGAGGCAACTGAGGACGAATTGGAGGTGGCGACATGCCGCTGCTGTATGTGGACTTGATCGAGGGCCGGAAGCCGGCTGAGGTGCGTGGGTTGTTGGACGCGATTCACAATGCCGTCGTCGAAGCATTCGGAGTGCCGCAGCGCGACCGCTATCAGGTGGTGCGCACCCATGCGGCTCACGAAATCGTTGCGCTGGACACCGGGCTGGGTATAGACCGCTCTGCTCGGCTAGTCGTTTTGCACGTGGTGAGCAGGCGCCGGCCCAAAGAGCTCAAAGAGCGGTTCTACAAACTCGTTGCAGGCAATCTCGCCGAGCGATGCGGCATCGACCCGGCCGATCTCATCATCTCGGTCACCGAAAACGACGACGATGATTGGTCGTTCGGACATGGCCGGGCGCAATTTCTCACCGGAGAGCTCAAGTGAGTGCCGCCTTGCCCTTGTCCACTCGTCTCACCGACTATCTGGGCATTGAACACCCGATACTGCTGGCGCCCATGGCCGAAGTCTCCGGCGGTCGGCTGGCAGCGGCAGTGACTGGAGCGGGCGGGCTGGGTCTCATCGGCGGGGGCTACGGCAACCGCGAGTGGTTAACTGCGCAAATCGCCGAAGCTGGGCATGCCCGAGTCGGATACGGCTTCATCACCTGGAGCTTGGCTCATGATCCCGACTTGCTCGAGCTAGCCCTGCAGCAGCAACCGGCGACCGTCATGCTGTCATTCGGTGAGCTGCGGCCGTTCGCCGACCGGATCCATGACGCCGGCGTTGCGCTCACCGCGCAGGTACAAACGCTCGACCAAGCCCGGCAGGCGCTTGACGCCGGCGCGAACATCGTTGTCGCCCAAGGCACTGAGGCCGGCGGGCACGGTATGAGCGCGCGGTCCACCTTCACCCTGGTGCCCGATGTCGTCGACCTCGTCGCCGAGCGCTCCGCAGAGACACTGGTGGTCGCCGCCGGGGGCGTCGCCGACGGCCGTGGCTTGGCGGCGGCGTTGGCCTTGGGAGCCGACGGTGTTCTGGTCGGCACCCGACTCTGGGCTAGCGCTGAGGCGCTGGTATCACCGCGTGCCCAGCAGCGGGCGATCCCGGCCAGCGGCGATGACACCATCCGTACGACGGTGTATGACGTTGTCCGGCAACGCCAGTGGTCGAGTCCCTACAACGCGCGGCTGGTGCGCAATGCGCTGATCGACGCCTGGCACGGCAACGAATCGCAACTGTTGGACCAGCTGCCGCAGACTCTGACCGCCTATGAAAAGGCCGTCGCCGGTGAGGATTTCGATGTCGTGACGATGCTGGTCGGCGAGGCGATAGGTCGTATTCACGACGTTCGTCCCGCCGCCGACCTGGTAAGTGAGATGGTGCGAGACGCCGCCCGGATACTGAACCGGTGAGGTCAGCCCACGCCGGTGATCAACGCGGCGACCTGTTCGCGACTCACCTTACCGGTTGCGCTGTAGGGAATCTGGTCCACGAGCGCCAGCCGTTCGGGGAGCTTGAAGTAGGCGATCCGCTCGCGGCAGTGCTCGCGCAATTCCTCGAGGGTGACCGGTTCGCGCGCCACCACAGCGGCTCCCACTCGTTGGCCCATCTCCTCGTCGGCGATTCCGGCGACCGCGACATCAGCGACGGCGGGATGCGATCCCACCGCTTCCTCGACTTCGATGGGTCCGAACTTCTCTCCCCCGCGGTTGATCGTGTCGCGCATCCGGCCGACCGGATAGATGTAGCCGTCCGCATCGCGGCGGCCGAGGTCACCGGTGTGAACCCAACCGGCGACGGCGTTCTGACTGGTGTTGACCCAAAGTTCGCCGACGGCGCCGGTCGCGACGTCGATGCCGGTCTCCGGATCCACCACGCGCACTTCCACCCCGGGAAGCGGCCGGCCGACGGAGCCCGCTCGGGCGGGATCACGGTGTTCGTCAGGTAGCAGCGTCGTGTACGCGCCTAAGGTCTCCGTCTGACCAAAGACGTTGGCGAAGGCAACGTTTGGAAGGGCAGCCATCGCGCGATGTACCAATGCCATGGGCGCGGCGGCTGCTCCGTATGCAATGGCCGCCAGAGAGGATAGATCGGTGGCGGCGAAGTCGGGGTGATCGAGGATGCGTTGCAGCATCGTCGGCACCAAGAACATGCCGGTCACTCGATGCTGCGACACCAGGCGCAACCATTCTCCGGCGTCAAATCGTTTCTGCACCACCACGGTGTTGCCCGAGTACAGGCTGCCGAGCAGGCCGATGGCGCCACCGATGTGGAAGAAAGGAACGCACATCATCCCGATGGTGGGTGTCGTCCCGGCGTGGAAGGGCAACGACATACGACCGATCCGCATGGTGAGCTGTCGACTGGCGATGTCGACCGCCTTCGGCAGGCCGGTGGTGCCGCTGGTGAACAGCAGCAAGGCCGTTCGGGCGTCATCGTCTGCAACCGGTGGCACGTTTACATCGGCGGTGTTCACCAGATCTGCCTCGGTCAACACGGTTCGCGCGCCGGCGTCCCTGACCCGGCCGACGTATGCGTCCCCGGCCACCGCGACCGCACCGCAGCGGCCATTGGCCATCAGTCCGCGCAATTCGGGCGCGGTCAGTGCCGGGTTCATCAGCGCCGCAGCGGCGCCGATACGGGCCGCAGCCAGCACCGTCGCGATGGACAGCACACTGCCGGCGTCCACAACAGCGACGCGGTCGGTGACCCCGACACCGTTGGCCGCAAGTGCCGCGGCGCACCGGCGAACCGCCTCGCCGAGTTCGCCATAGCCGATCGCGCGGCCGTCGATGATCAGCGCGGTTCGGGCGGGATCGCCGGCCGCTGCCGCGTCGATGAGTGTGCCGATGTTCATGGGACTAGTACAGCGGTGACCACGCCGAGGTGCGCAGCAGGCGGCTGGTCCATTGGTCGCGCAGGTCCAAGGCGTCATACATCCACGTCCCCGGCGTGCGATGTTCCGGAGGCATATGGGTGCGCAGCAGATCGAGCAGCGCTTCGGGTCGGTTGATGCGCTGCATCAACGACACCTCGCGGCGCTGGTGACTGCCCAGTGCGGGCTGAAAAGCCGCCTCGATCTTCAACATGGACGTCGTCCGCTCCATGCTGCGGGCGTAAACCTCACCGCAGCGGTCGATGTATTCGTCCAACTTGTCCTGATATGGCCACATCGTGTCTTCCATATACAGGCTCAGTTCGTGCTCTCGTCCGTCAACCGGAATGTCCTCGAAGGCGACATCCTGGATCGGCGACCACGGCAGCGGCATCAAGAGCTTGGCCTGAACTTCGTGGCGCAGTTCGTCGACGGTGCGCATCCATTCGTGCAAGTCGCCCTGCTGCACCCGCAACGCCAGCCGTTCCCAGGCCGCGCCGTCCTTGATGGCGGTCACGGTCACCACGGTGTAGGAGGGACCGCTGCCCTGGGCATGGTGTGCGTACCACAGCAAGCGAGCGTCGTCGCCGGCGGCCAGCATCGGCATCCAGCCTTTGCGGAACGCAGCTTCAAACTCTTCTTCAGCACGTCCGCGCACCTTGTGTACCTCGTGCATGAACAGCACGCCGAAACCTCCTCAGGGACGCTTTTTTCTGAACGCCCACGTTCCCCGAACGGTATCTCGGCGGTTCATTGCACCGGCGTCAGGGTCTACACGTGCGCAATTGCACGGCGGCCGGCGATCTGGACAATCGGCTCGGGCGTCTGGTTCGCTGAGCTGTGGACATCGCTTCGGTCGACGAGCTTCTCACCACCACGCGGTCGGTACGCAAACGGCTCGACCTTTCCCGGCCGGTCGGTCGCGAGGTCATTCTCGAGTGCATCCGACTGGCAATGCAGGCGCCCACGGCGTCCAATGCACAGGACTGGCGATGGCTGGTCATCACCGATCCGGACAAACGCGCCGCCATCGGCGAGATCTACCGCAGCATCGGCGCCCAATATCTCGCCTCTGCTGCCGACACCGCTGCCGACCCGCAGACCAGGCGCGTATATCGCAGCGCGCTGGAGTTAAGCGACAAACTGGCCCAGGTTCCCGTGCACGTCATCCCGTGCCTAAATCGCCGCATCGACGACGGCAACCTGGTCGTGTCCGCCTCGGCGTGGGCGTCGATCATTCCGGCCGGGTGGAGCTTCCTGCTGGCGCTGCGGTCCCGCGGATTGGGGTCGGTGTGGACGACGATGCATCTGGCCAAGGAGCGCGAGGTTAGCGAGATACTCGGAATTCCTCCCACGGTCACCCAGGCCGCGCTCTTCCCGGTGGCGTACACACTCGGTACGCAGTTTCGGCCGGCCACGCGTCCACCGGTAGAGAGCGTCACCTACTGGGATAGCTGGGGAGAAGGCTGATGCAGTCCTACACCGTGCGTTTCCACATCGACGCGCCGCCCGAGAAGGTCTGGCAAGTCCTGCATCCGCCGGTGCCGCCGAATTCACCGCGCCCGCGCGTCCTCAAGTGGCCCACGGGCAGCATGGAGATCCTCAATGAGGGCAACGACGCCGGCGAAGGGTTGGTCCGCACGTGCGTGTTTCCCGTGCCCAGATACCTGCTTTCCGGTGGCATCGGGCGTTCCTGGGAAACCGTCACCGAAGCTCGGATCAACCAGTTGTCGCGATATGTGGCGATCGGCAAGCCGTTATGGTCGCGCGCCGAGGGCTATCACGAGCTTGCCGAGCAGCCTGACGGCACCACCGTTTTGACGTTTCATGAGACCTACCATGCCTACAACCCGGTGCTGCGAATCTTGCTGGAGCGTCCGGTACACGCCAAGATCTCTCGGGACAATCTCGATACGTACGAACATGCCCTTCGTTACGCCGGCCAAGTTCGTCGCCTGACGTAGCGGCCGTATCGCTCAGACGAACGCGGCCAGCAGTGCCAAGACCGCAATGACCGCCGCAATCACGGCGATCATCACGCACAGCGATCCGGCGGCCGCGATTCGCTCATGTCGGGCCGACTTCTCGCTCATCAGGACCGCCAGACTGCTCGGCATCCGGCGAAACACATCCGGCCAGGCGACTCGGTCGGCGGCTCGCTTGACCCCGCTCGGGTCATCGGACGTCCGGCGATGCGGCGCTACTCCAGTCCCGTTGGTGAAAAGCACCAAGCCCAGAGCGAACGACACCACGCTTACCACGAGCAGCGTTATGGCCAGCCACAGCATTAGGTCTCCTTACGAGCAGCCGGTGAAATGGTGCTTTCGGCCCGATTACCCATCCTGTGTCTTCGCGAAAACGGCGCTCCGCCGACCAATGCCATTGCTGGTCTGCCACCGACTCGCAGGTGAAAAAGGAAGATCAGCTAGGTAAGCTGCGACTATGCATGTGACGGAACGGTCCCGGATTGCGGCGCGCACCGCTGCGGTGGCACTGGTTCTGGCAGGCTATGCCGCTGGGTCAGCGGGCTTCGCGAGTGCGGATCCGGCGCCGACACCGCCACCGGCTCCCAAGACGACGATCGATCACGACGGCACCTTTGCGGTGGGCACCGAGATCGCCCCGGGTACCTACAGCACCGCCGGACCGGTCGGCAACGGCACTTGCTACTGGAAGCGGCTCGGGAATCCCGACGGCGCCCTCATCGACAACTCGCTCAGCAAGAAGCCGCAGACGGTGCAAATCGAGGCGACCGACAAGGCATTCAAGACCGACGGCTGCCAGCCGTGGCAGATCACCGACGCCCCTGCGCCCGCCGAGTTGCCTGGACCGGCCGCGGGCGGCCAATTGCAAGCCAACCTGGGCGCCTTGAACGGACTGCTAGGTCCAACCGGCCAACACGTGCCCTGAAACAGGGCGGCTATCGAAACCGCTCAGCCCGCCGGGACCAGCGCGGTCTCCACTGACGTGTACATCGGCAACAGACGACGCAGTCCGCACGCGGCGATGGTGCGCGCCACAATCGGCTGACTGGTGACCAGTCGCATGCTCACGCCGCGACGGCCACACTTCACCGACTCCTGCGCCAAGACGGCGTAGGCACATGACCCCAGGAAATCGATGTCGCGAATGTCGACGACGAACGGGCCGGGCGCGATCGCGACGGCCGCGTTGCGGGTGACCAGGCGCCGCCAAACGGCCTCGTTGCTGGCGTCGATGTCACCACCCACCCGAACCACGACCGCCGACCCGGTGGTTTCGGTGACCGACCGCAGACCGCTGAGCGAATCGCTGGGCTGCGCATCCGGCGACCTGCTCGAAGAAACCGAAGATGTTCCGACCGCGGCAGTCTTCATGTTCTGCAGTGTCCCGTCGTCGAGGAGTTTCGGTGGTCGCCGATCAGCCCGTGTTAATAAGCATATGTCTAACAGTGCCTGACAACATAGGATGTCCGAACGACAATTCTCGTGGCTGGACAACGACTTTCTGCTGTCAATGAGGCTCGTCAGAGCCTCTCGGAAACACATTGTGACCTAATTGGCGGCTCCATATCAGCGAAACGGACGACCCGGTGAGCATCGATTACACAATGCGTGCCCACATAGTCACGATCACCATCAATCGGCCCTCGGCGCGCAACTCGCTCGATATGGAGCATTTTCGAGATTTGGCGCACGCGTGGGCCGCGTTTCGCGACGACGCCGACGCGTGGGTCGCGGTTGTCACCGGTGTCGGACAGGACTTTTGCACCGGTGCGGACCTCAAGAAATTCATCCCCGAGTTGACGGGCGATCTGCCCCAGCCCGACGGGTGGAACAAAGAGGACGCCATCCATGCCGTGCTGCACCGGTTTCCCGTGTACAAGCCGATTGTCGCGGCGGTGAACGGCGTATGCGTCGCAGGTGGCTTCGAAATGCTGGGTTGCACCGATATCCGAGTGGCGGTGCCAGAAGCGCGCTTCGCGGTAATGGAACCGAAGCGGGGTTTGTTCGCCGGTGGTGGCAGCACGGTGCGCCTGCCGCGGCAGCTGCCCTACGCCCTGGCGATGGAGTTGTTGTTGACCGCTGACCTGGTCGACGCGCAGCGGGCGCTCGCGATGGGACTGATCAATCAGGTGGTTCCCGCTGAGCAGTTGATGGACACCGCCTATGACTACGCCGAGCGCATTGCAGCCAACGCGCCGCTCGCGGTCTTCGCGACCAAGCAATCAGCAGTCGAAGGCCTCGCGCTCGACCTGGAGGCTGCATACGTCAACGAAACCCGCCACAGTGACCGGGTTTTCGCCACCGAGGATGCCAAAGAGGGCCCGCGCGCGTTCGCCGAGAAGCGGCCGCCCCGCTGGCAAGGTCGCTGAGTCAGCGTCGCCTGGCGCGGCGCACGTCACGCGGTAGCAGTGGTGGCGGTCAGTTCAATCCATAGAAGCGTTGCGCATTCAATCCGCCGATCTTCTCCCGCGCGGCCTCGCTGATATCGGAACGGTTGCGCAGATGCTTGGTGCTTTCCGGCCACTCGCCGTCCCAGTGCGGGTAGTCACTGGCGAACATGATGAAGTCGTCGCCCAGCACGTCGATGACTCCCGGCAAAATCGGCTCCTCCGGTTCACAAGTGACCCAGATGTTGCCGGCGTGTAGGTAGTCGTGCGGATCGCGCCGCCAGCCTCGATCGATCCAATCGCCGCGCTTCTCGAAATGCTCGTGCAGGCGATCGATGAAGAAGGGAACCCAGCCCGCGCCGGCTTCCAGGAAGGCGACGCGCAATTGCGGATGGCGCTCGAACACGCCACCGGACACCAACGCCGTCATGGCCGTCATTTGATCGAACGGGAAGCTGATGCAGTGCACCTGGATGTAGTTGGTGAAGCGGTCGACCCCGATCTTGGGCAGGTGAATGCCCGGCGCGCCGTGGATGCCCAGCGGCATGTCCAGTTCGACGGCTGCGGCGTAGAACGGATCGAGGTCGGGGTGATCAAGGTTGCGGGTCTTGAGCGCCGGCGGCACCAGCGTGGCGACCAGCCCGAGTTCTTTGGCTTCACCCATGATGTCGATGGCCAGTTGGCCGTGTTCGATCGGCGTCACGCCGACGCCACGCAACCTGCCATTAGTCGATGCGCAGTAATCAGCGATCCACTGGTTGTACAGGCGCGCGAACCCGGCAGCGAACGCTGGATCCTCCAGAGTCGGGACACACAATCCCAGGCTGGGATAGAGCACCATCGTGTCGATGTGGTCGCGGTCGGCGTCGCCCAACACCCCTTCAGGACTCGAGCAGTGAATGTCCGGGGCCTTGGTGATGCCGTGTTCGGGCGGACAGCCGGCGCCGGGGCCGCGGTCTTCGGGATAGTTGCGGCCCTCGATCATCAGCCTTAGCCGCCGATCCGGACTGGGCTTGACATGCTCGGGCCAGCGCTTGAGTGCTTCGATCGCCAGGGTCGGGTTTTCCGCGACGTGCCCGTCGGCATCGATGATCCGCATGCATCCGCAACATACTCCCGCCGGCTGGCCCCCGGGTCGCGTTGCGGCATCGGGTACTGCACGATGCTGACGTGACAACACAGCGGTTGACCAGTGACCAACGCAACTCGTTCGTCGCGGCCTTCCTGGGCTGGACGATGGATGCCTTCGACTACTTCCTCGTGGTGTTGGTCTACGCCGACATCGCCAAGACGTTTCACCACAGCAAGACCGAGGTCGCATTCGTCACCACCGCCACCTTGGCCATGCGTCCCGTGGGTGCCTTGTTGTTCGGCCTGTGGGCCGACCGGGTGGGTAGGCGGGTGCCGCTGATGGTCGATGTGGCGTTCTACTCGGTGGTCGGTTTCCTGTGTGCATTCGCACCCAACTTCACCGTGCTGGTGATTCTGCGGCTGCTCTACGGCATCGGCATGGGTGGCGAGTGGGGTCTGGGCGCCGCACTGGCAATGGAGAAAGTTCCCGCGCAGCGGCGCGGTTTCTTCTCCGGCCTGCTGCAGGAGGGTTACGCCTGTGGTTACCTGCTGGCGACGGTGGCGTCGCTGGTGGTGATGAACTGGCTGAATCTGTCCTGGCGCTGGTTGTTCGGGCTGTCCATCGTTCCGGCCTTGATCAGCCTGATCCTGCGATACCGGGTCGAGGAATCCGAGGTGTGGGAGGCCGCGCAGAACCGGATGAAAGTCACCAAGACCAGGATCCGGGATGTGTTGCGCGAAGCCGCGATCGTGCGCCGGTTTTTCTATCTGGTGCTGCTGATGACCGCCTTCAACTGGATGAGCCACGGGACCCAGGACGTTTATCCCACCTTCTTGACCGCGACCGCCGATCACGGCGCCGGTCTATCCAGCGCCACCGCGAAGTGGATCGTGGTGGTGTACAACGTCGGTGCCATTGTGGGCGGCTTGTTCTTCGGCACGCTCTCCCAGCGGTTCAGCCGGCGCTACACCGTCGTGTTCTGTGCGTTGCTGGGTTTGCCGATCGTGCCGCTCTTTGCCTATTCACACAGCGCGGCGATGTTGTGCCTGGGCTCATTTTTGATGCAGCTGTGCGTGCAGGGTGCATGGGGCGTGATTCCCGCGCACCTGACCGAACTGTCTCCGGACGCAATCCGCGGCCTGTATCCCGGCGTCACCTACCAGCTTGGAAATCTGCTGGCAGCTTTCAACTTACCTATCCAAGAACGTCTGGCCGAATCGCACGGCTACCCGTTCGCTCTGGCGGCGACCATCGTGCCCGTTCTGTTGATGGTCGCTTTTTTGACTTTGATCGGCAAAGATGCCACCGGGATCCGCTTCGGCACCGACGAAACTGCTTTTCTGCCAACCGAAGTGAGGTGAGTCAGACCGGGTCGGCCAGTGTGCGCCGCAGCAGGTGCATCGCCACGGTGGTGGCGCGCTCCCGGATGTCGGATCGGTTTCCGGGTAGCCGCAGCGTCCGGGTTAGTTTGCGGCCGTCGGCCAACAGCACCGTGAAACTTACTGTGCCGACTGGCTTTTCGGCTGTCCCTCCGCCCGGTCCAGCGATCCCGGTGATCGCCACCGCGGTGTCGGCGGTGAAGCGTTGCACTGCGCCGGCTGCCATGGCCTCGGCCACCGGTTCCGACACCGCGCCGTGGGCTTCGATCAGCGCCGGGTCGACACCGAGAAGTTCTGACTTGGCGTCGTTGGAGTAGGAAACGACACCGCCGACCACGTATTCGGATGATCCGGGGCGGTCGGTCAGTCGCGCGGCAAGCAGTCCGGCGGTGCACGACTCGGCGGTCGCGATCCGCCGGCCGGCCAGCAATCGCGCGACTATATCGTCCACGCGCGCACCGTCTTCGGAGTAAACCTGCTCAGCATGTCGCTCGCGCAGCAGCCGGGTCAGCGCAGCGTAGACCGCTGCGTCGTCGGGCTCGTATCGCGTGACCATCTCGATCTCTCCGCGGCGCAGACAGGTGGTGATCTCGAGGGAGTCGAAACCGCCGATCGTCGCCTCAGCAGCGCGCAATGTCTCGGCCAACCCCGACTCGGGGAGCCCGAACATCCGCACGGTCTCCTGGCGATAGGTCGTCCGGCCGGCGATGGCCTGCTGTGCCGTCGGGGTTTCAATTGCCTTGTACCACATCGGCTGAAGCTCACGGGGCGGTCCGGGTAACACGATCACCGCCGGCTTGCCGGGGACCACCACCCCGGGCGCGGTGCCCACCGGGTCGATCACCTCTGCTCCGGCCGGGATCATCGCCTGTTTGCGGTTGGCGGCGCGCACCGAATCGAAGTTTTCGGGGTCGAAGGCGGGATTGCGCGCCAGCAACGACCGCAGGATTTCGGCGATCCTGTTCTCCATCTCGGCGTCCAGTACCAACTCGCGGCCACAGAAGCGTGCTACCACCGCAACGGTCATGTCATCTGCCGTCGGCCCCAGCCCGCCGCTGGTAATGATCAAGTCCACGCCTTGGTCGGCCATGAAGCGCAGCTGTGCCTCGATGTCGGTCGGGCGGTCGCCGCAGATCGTGATGTGAGCCAGCTCAACGCCGAGCTCGAGAAGCCGATCAGCGATCCAAGGACCGTTCGCGTCCTGAACTCGACCGGTCAGGACCTCGGTTCCGGTGACCACGATTCCCGCGCGTGCGCTCACCGGCTTGAGCCTACGCAGGCGACCAATTAAGGGTGCGGCGGCGTGGCTAGATGCCGTTCGACCGAGTCGACCTTCTGGGTCATGGCGTCGGTGACTGAAGGGCGCCAATCCGCTTTGATGACCGTGCTCACCCGTGGCGCGCGAGCGGCCACGGCTTCCACGGCGCGCTGCACCACGCCCATGACTTCTGCCCAACTGTCGCCTTCGATGACGGTGAACATCGAATCCGTCTTGTTGGGCAGGCCGGACTCGCGGACTACCCGCACGGCGTCGGCGACTATTTCGCCCACGCCCTCCCCCACGCCTAGCGGCGTGACGGAGAACGCTACGAGCACGGACACCCGGTAAGCCTATCCAGTGCGCCTGGCAGCATCGAGCCCCATGCGGGTTCTGGTGCAACGGGTCTCATCGGCAGCGGTATCGGTCGACGGTCAAGTGGTCGGTGCGATCGTGCCCGAGCGTCAGGGCCTGCTGGCGTTTGTCGGCGTCACTCATACCGACGACGCCCAGAAAGCGCAGCGGCTGGCAGACAAGCTGTGGAAGTTGCGGATTCTCGCCGACGAAAAGTCGGCGTCCGATGTCAACGCCCCGATATTGGTGGTCAGCCAATTCACGCTGTACGCCGACACGGCCAAAGGCCGGCGGCCGTCCTGGAACGCCGCCGCACCAGGCGCGGTGGCAGAACCGCTGGTGTCCGTGTTCGCCGAGGCGTTGCGGGCATTGGGTGCCCACGTCGCAACCGGACTCTTCGGTGCGCACATGCGGGTCGAGTTGGTCAACGACGGACCGGTCACCGTTTTGCTGGAGCTCTGAGCGGCGGGGTCGGGGGTACGTTGGCAGTGATGACGACACCCGAGTTCGGCTCGCTGCGCTCCGACGACGATCAGTGGGACATTGTCAGTAGCGTGGGCTACACCGCGCTACTGGTGGCCGGCTGGCGCGCGCTGCATGCGGTGAGCCCACAGCCGTTGGTTCGCGACGAATACGCGAAGTATTTCATCGATGCCTCCGGTGACCCGTATCTCACCGGTCTGTTGGCAAACCCGGGCACCTCCGAGGACGAGACCACCTTTCCGCGGCTCTACGGGGTGCAGACGCGGTTCTTCGACGACTTCTTCACCGTCGCCGGCCATGCCGGTATCCGCCAGGCGGTCATTGTGGCGGCGGGTCTGGACTCGCGGGCCTATCGACTCGAATGGGCGGGCGGGACAACGGTTTACGAGGTCGACCTACCCAAGGTGCTGGAGTTCAAGGCCAGGGTGCTCGATCAGCACGGCGCCAAGCCGAACGCCGACCGGCGCGAGGTAGCGGCGGACTTGCGTGCCGACTGGACTGTCCCGTTGCACGCCGCCGGCTTTGATCCGCAAGTGCCCAGCGCTTGGTCGGTGGAGGGGATCTTGCCTTATCTGACCGACGACGCGCAAAGCGCGCTTTTCACCCGAATCAGTGAGCTGTGTGCCCCGGGGAGCCGGCTTGCAATCGGTGCCCTCGGGTCCCGGCTGGATCATGACCAGTTGACCGCTCTGGAGTCGAGCCATCCCGGCGTCGATATGTCAGGCAGTGTTGACTTCTCGGCGCTTACGTACGAGACCAAGACCGACCCCGCCGAATGGCTGGCCGCACACGGGTGGAACGTGCTGCCCGTTCGGTCCAACCCGCAACTACAGGCGGGCTATGGGATGACTCCGGCGGACGTGGACGTCAAGATCGACAGTTTCATGCGCTCGCAATACATCACGGCGACCCGGGCGTTGCGGCAGTGACATGCCGGCGGTAGTAGCGCCGCCCATGCAGTCGCTGGTAGTGCCACGCCGCGGCCGGCAGGGCGCCGCGCGGGTGGAGCCAGAAACCCCTCGGTAGCGCCGTGGTCGGGGCACTACGGCCGACGTCGATGTCGGTGACGACGACACCCTCGCCCTCGGTGGCTTCCCGGTGGGCCACGACGGTGCCGTCGGCGGCGACGATCATGGTGCCGCCCTCGAACCAGCCGCGGTAGTCCAACGGAACCCCCGGCATCCGGCAACGCAGCGGACCCACGTGGGCCGCGTGCAGCACCGGGGCCCCCACGTACGTGGCGAAGGATGCGGCGGCCCGCCACGCTGTTGCGGCATTACGCGCCTCCAAGCGGTGGAAGCCGGCTCGCGGCCACCAGGCGGGAACCGACCACCACCCGGAACCGGTCATCGCCAGGTCGATGCGGCCGCGCAGTCGGCGTACCGTACCCGTGCGCATCAATTCCCAGCAGACCGCCGCGCCAATGGTGAGTCCGCGCATTGGGATGACTCCGTCGTCGTGGCCGCCGACGTAGAAGGCGTTCTCCCACATCGTCGGTAAGTCTTTGTCGTGGCGGCCGGCGACCCCCTCGCCTGTGACCACGAGATACGCATTGCGAATATGCCCATCGGGGTCACGCACCAGCAGGGAGCCGCCGATCATGACGTCGTGGCGCCGGGCCAAACTCACCAGCAGATCGGTGGCCTTCCCATCGGGCGGTACCGCGGCGTCGACCAGTTCGGGCCAGAAGCCGATGCCGGTCGTGAAAAACTCGGGCAGCGCAATGGTGTTGGCGCCCGCGGAAACTGCTTGTTCGACGAGCCGCTCGGTGGCGGCAAGGTTGGCGTCGACGTCGGCGGGCACGGCTTCCAGCTGGATTGCGGCGCAGCGCATGAACACCATGTTGTCACGTCTATGGGGTCAACAGTATCTTCACGTGCTCGCCGGTGCGTGACTCCGCGGTCGCGTACCCTCTGGCCGCCTCCGCCAAAGGCAGTGTGGTGGTGAAGATTCCGTCGACCTCCAAGCGGCCCGAGGTCAGCAATGGGATGAGTTCGGGCCAGGTGCGCTGCACCGGAGCAGTGGTCATTCGCAGCGTGATGCTGCGAATCAGACACGATAGCGCCGGAAGGGGGAAAGGCTGCAGGTCGTGCACGCCGACCACGGAAACGGTGCCACCGGGTCGCACTGCATTGAGCGCATCCGTCAGGGATGCGTCCGTGGCCACCGCGTCAATCACCGCGTCGACGCCGCGCCCGCCGGTGGCGGCCAGAATGGCCTCGGCCGCCGGCGCCGCGATCGGCGTGGCGCCCCAATGAGCGGCGCGTTGCCGGCGTCCGTCCACCCGATCGACCGCGAAAACCTGTGCGGCGCCCTGCAGGTAGGCGCTGCGCAGCGCGCACAGGCCCACGGCGCCCAGCCCGATCACTGCCACAGTGCCGCCGTAGGGTATGTCGGCCCGCTGGGCGGCCGCCCAGCCGGTGGCAAGGTTGTCGGTGAGGAGCAGCGCCTGCTCAGTGGTGATGCCTTCGGGGATCTTCAGCAACTGGAAGTCGGCGGCCGGCACCGCGAGCAAGTCGGCTTGCGCGCCACCGAGTGCGCCCGACCCGAAGATCTTCAGCCCGGAGTAGCACAGGACCGGGTCGCGCGTCGCGCATCCCGGGCAGGCGCCGCAGCCGGCCACCGAGGACACCAGCACCGAGTCGCCGACCTTGATGCGGCGCAGTTCCGACCCGGCCGCGACGACGGTGCCGATGGCTTCGTGGCCGAGGGCTACCGCGTCGGCGAAGGGATAGTCGCCTTCGTAGAAGTGCAAATCGGAGCCGCAGATGGCCGCGGCGGTGACGGCGACGATGGCTCCGTCAGGTCCGGGCAGTGCAGGGTCGGGGCGGTGTTCGACCCGGATACTGCGCGGCCCGTCGATGACTACGGTGCGCATGGGGCAGTGCTCACTTCCTGTGTCGCAGGACGTAGTGGTTCCAGTCCGGTTGCCGCACCGCAGACCAATATTCGTCGAGGCGCCACGGGCTGACGGTGTGGATCTCTCCGTCGGCGTTCTTGAAGTAGGAATGTTTGACGGCCGGGTGTGACCAGACCATCTTCTTGATCTCGGCTTGTGTGCGCTGATGCCATTGCGCGGTCGCCTCCGGCGTCGGTTCCATCGAGACCAAATCGTCTTCTGCCAGTCGCTGCAGGCACTGGTCGACGTAACGCATCTGCAGCTCGGACTGGAAAATCAGGCTGCCCCCGTGCGCGAGATGGGTGCCGGGCCCGTAGAGAAGGAAGAGGTTGGGGAAACCGGGAACGGTGATACCTAGGTAGGCGTGCGGCCTGCTCCCCCATGCGGCGTGCAGGTCAATTCCGTTGCGACCACGGATTTTCAGTGGCCACAACACTTCGGTATGGCGGAAGCCGGTCGCGTAGACGATCACGTGGACGTCGTGGTGCACCCCGTCGACGGTGATCACGCCGTGCGGGGTGATCCTTTCGATCGGGGTCCGTACCAGTTCGACGTTGTCGCGTTGCAGGGTCTGCAGCCAGCTGCCGTTGTCCTGCAAGGTGCGTTTGCCGGTGGCCGGATAGTCCGGCATCACCTTGTCCAGCAGGTCGTCGCCGTCGCCGATCTGGCTGGTGATCCACTGGGTGAACATCATTCGGGCGGCGGCATTGATGTCACTGACGGCATAGTCCTGATCGGCGTAAGCGGGATCCCCTCGCGCGGCATCGAGGCCTTTGTCGGCGCCTGGCCACAACACGAGGAACCGGTACCACCGCGCATAGAAGGGAAGGTGCCGCATCGCCCACCGCATGCCGGGACCGACCTCGTCGTGGTACATCGGATTCGGGAACATCCACTGAGCGGTGCGCTGAAAGACGGTGAGCTGCTGCACTTTTCCGGCGATCGCGGGTGCGATCTGGAATCCGCTGGCGCCGGCGCCGATGAGAGCAACGCGCTTGCCGCTCAAGTCAACGGAATGATCCCACCGGGCGGAGTGAAACGATGGGCCCCCGAACGTGGTGGCGCCCTCGAAGTCTGGGATGTGTGGGCGATTCAGCTGTCCGACGGCGGTGATGACGGCCCGGGCCGCCACCGTGTGGGTGTGGCCGTCGTTGTCGCGCAGTAAAACGGACCATACGCCGTCATCGTCGCTCCACTGCGCCCCCACGACCTCGGTATTCCACCGCACCCGCTCGCGCAGCCCATGCTTGTCCATCACCTGGTTGAAGTAGTCGCGCAGCTCCCACTGCTCTGCGAAGAAATGAGTCCAGTCATTGTTGGGTTCGAAGCTGTAGCAATAGAAGTGATTGGCGACGTCGACGCGGGCACCTGGATAGGTGTTCTCCCACCAGGTGCCGCCGGGGCCGTCGTTTTTTTCCACGATGGTGAAGGGAATGTTGGCCTGTTGCAGTCGGATTCCGGCCAGGATTCCCGATTCGCCGCAACCGATGACGACGACCGGCAACTGAGCGGCGGACTGCGCCGGCAAGGCCCTCGGGCGTCGAGGATCGACTCCGGCGAGGTCCATCTCTTCTGATACCAGCGGCAGATAAGCGTCAGGCACCTGCTCGCAGGCCGCCCAGTCGATCATCTCCTTGATCAATTCGGGACTCAATGGTTCCGGTTCGGGACAGCCGCGGTCTCGATAGTCGGTGAGGATCGGTAGCGCGATGGCTCGCGCCCGGGCTTTGTCTTCCTCGGACATGAAGCCCTGAATCTCATTGAGGAAGACTCCCATCTGCTTGAAGTCGCGGATGAAGCGCGGGTCCGCGGTGATGTGCACGAGCGACAACAGCAGGGTGGGGATGCTGACATCGTCAAGCGCGGCAGCGATCTCGGATGTGGACGTGGTGAAGGGCTGGCCGGCGTAAACGCTGCGCATGCAATCCCCTTCGACGTACCAATTACGCTACTCGTGGTGTCGTAATTGCCCTGGTTACGCTACCCCGGCCGCTGGGACGGATCAAGAGTGGTTGCGCGGCTGGTTCGGAAGCGTCCGTCGTACGGCGCAACGGTGTGACGCGCGACCGTCAACTAAGTCGTTCAGCGGCTATTGCGACTTGTGCGAGACGTCCGCCACCAGGCCGCCGTCCATCACGAACTCTGCTGCTGTCGCATAGGAGGATTCGTCGCTCGCCAGGAACAGCACGAAGTTGGATACCTCCTGTGGCTCCCCCGGCCGTCCCAGCGGAATGTTGAGCAAGTCTTGCGGCAGCTTCTCGGTCATCGGAGTCCGAATGAAACCTGGATGGATGGAATTGACGCGAATGTTGTTGGGCGCCAACTCCAGAGCCGCCGACTTCGTCAGGCCGCGCACCGCCCACTTCGAGGTGACGTACCCATGCACCCACGCGGCGCCGCGCAAACCTTCGATCGACGAGATGTTGATGATCGAGCCGCCGCCCGCGGCGATCATGGGATCGACGACGGCCTGCAGACCCAAGAGCGTGCCGGTGACATTGACATCGAGAATCTGCTGCCACTTCCCCAAGTCGAAGGTCTTGAGCGGACCGTAGTTCACGATCCCGGCGTTGTTCACCAGAACATTGAGCTTCCCGAACTCCTGCACCGCCAGGGCGGCAGCGGCGGTCCACTGCTGGGGTTGGGTGACATCGAGATGCACGAATCGTGCCGCTGCGCCCAGTTCTTCGGCCAACGCCCGGCCCTCGTCGTCGAGGATGTCCCCGATCACAACCTTGGCGCCTTCGGCGACGAGCAGTCGCGCATGCGAGGCTCCCATGCCCCGGGCGGCGCCGCTGATCAGTGCAACTTTGGTGTCCACGCGTCCCATGACGGGTCACGCTACCTCAGCGTTTACGCGGGTAGAACCTGTTCTACTTCCCGGCCGAAGGTCGCGGCGGTGATGGCCCTTAGTCGTGAGGCTTGGGACCTCACTGGCCACATCGGGAGTGGGCGTACTAAACTAGAACACGTTTCAATTCGGCGAGCGCCCCAGGAGCAGGCATGCACACCGCCCTATGCGACCAACTCGGCATCGAGTTCCCGATCTTCGCTTTCACCCACTGCCGCGACGTCGTCGTGGCCGTCAGCAAGGCGGGTGGGTTCGGCGTTCTCGGCGCCGTCGGCTTCACCCCCGAGCAGCTGGAAATCGAACTCAAGTGGATCGACGAGAACATCGGCGACCACCCCTACGGAGTGGACATCGTCATCCCGAACAAGTACGAGGGCATGGACTCGCACCTGTCGGCCGAAGACCTGGCCAACACATTGCGCTCGATGGTCCCGCAGGAGCATCTGGACTTCGCCAAGAAGATCCTCGCCGACCACGGAGTCCCGATCGACGACAGTGACGAGGACAGCTTGCAGCTGCTGGGCTGGACCGAGGCGACCGCCACCCCGCAGGTGGAAGTGGCGCTGCAGCACCCGAAGGTCACGATGATCGCCAACGCGTTGGGGACACCGCCGGCGGAGATGATCAAGCACATTCACGACTCGGGCCGCAAGGTCGCCGCCCTGTGCGGCTCCCCCTCGCAGGCCCGCAAGCACGCTGATGCCGGGGTGGACATCATCATTGCGCAGGGCGGTGAGGCTGGTGGCCACTGCGGGGAGGTCGGCTCGATCGTGTTGTGGCCGCAGGTCGTCAAGGAAGTCGCCCCGGTGCCGGTGTTGGCGGCGGGCGGCATCGGCAGCGGCCAGCAGATCGCCGCGGCGTTGGCGCTGGGCGCTCAGGGAGCGTGGACCGGCTCGCAGTGGCTGATGGTGGAAGAAGCTTCCAACACCCCGGTCCAGCAGGAGGCATACGCCAAGGCGAGCAGCCGTGACACCGTGCGCAGCCGGTCGTTCACCGGTAAGCCGGCCCGCATGTTGCGCAACGACTGGACCGAAGCCTGGGAGCAGCCCGACAACCCCAAGCCGCTCGGTATGCCGCTGCAATACATGGTTTCCGGCATGGCGGTGCGCGCCACGAACAGATATCCGAACGAAACGGTCGACGTGGCGTTCAACCCCGTCGGTCAGGTGGTCGGCCAGTTCAAGAAGGTGGAGAAGACGGCGACTGTGATCGAGCGATGGGTGCAGGAGTACCTCGAGGCGACGACACGGCTCGACGAACTCAACGCCGCCGCCTCGGTCTGACGGCGCCGACTACTCGAGGTCGTCGTCACCGCCGGTGAAGACCTCCTTCACCCGGTCGACCGCGTGGGTGCCGATCTCGATGCCACTTTGCACCATGCCGCTCGCGCCGCCCGCGATGTCGCCACGGATGATGTCGCTGGCGTTCTCGACGATGTCAGACGCCTTCTCGACGGCGTTGGTGGCGATGTCCCGGACGGCGTCGACCGCGTCTTTCGGATTGAAGCCCATCGAGATCTCCTAACGTGGCGTTGGATGGCAAACGGTTGCTATGACTGTAGACGGGGACGCCGCGGCGATCGACTCGCGCAGTCAGTAATCGACCAGTGTGCGCCAGTACGATTCGGGAATCTCGTTGCCCGAACGCAGGATTCGCGCCAATCCGATGGCCATCACGATTCCCAGCAGGCCGAGCCACAAGCCGGTCAGGCCGATGATCCACCAGAGCACGGCGGTCACCGTCGGCCAGGGCGACAACAGGGCGAGCGCGGGCGCGAAGAAGAACCCGGTTCCGATGTACCACGCCGAACCGGCCCGGTCGGACGCCAGCACGAAGCGCAACCACCGGGGTACCGGCAATTCAGCGGATGCAGTGGAGCGCGTCATCACGGGGTCAGCCGCTCATGGCTCAGGTGGGAAGAAACCTGCCCCGGTGAACCACCCCTCTTGCCAGCCCTGAGCTCCCAGACACAGCATCGGCAGGCCGGCCGGCGACTGGGCCGCGACTTGCGGGCCAGGACACGGCGCACCGATCTGCTGCACTCCGCGCAGCGGATAGGAGATGACCCAGTACCCGGTGGTTGCTGCCGGGAATTGATTGGGCGGCGGGAAGTGGCAGGCTTCGGCCTGACCGCTGGGGCCGCGTCCGAAGATGAAGCGTTCGTAGTTGTCGCACGGTGCGCCAAGTGAAGCGTCGTAGTTCATCCCGGGCACATCGCCCTCGTAGTGCCCGTTGTCGGCTGCGGCCAGCGGTGCCAATCCGATCGCGGCGCCCGCAACGGCAGCAGCGCTGAGCATCTCGCGAATCATGTTGCACCCCTCCATCGACCCCGATTTTTCCAAAGCATATCCATTGTGGCCGGCACCACAAGGCCTGTTTGCTCAAGCGGGCAGGGCTCGGGTCAACGGTCGGCTGGCACGTAGGTGCAGATCAGGACGCCGGTGCCGGTGGTGGTCACCGAAACCAGTCGGAGCGGCCGTGACCGACCGTCGCACGGGAACACTCGCTTACCGCCGCCCAGCAGGACCGGCTCGATCATGAGCCGGTATTCGTCGACCAGGTCGCGCTCGACCAACTGCATGGCGACCGAGGCACTGCCCATGACTTGGATGGCACCGCCGTCGCTCGCGCGCAGCTTGCGGACCGCCTCGATGGCATCGTTGGCCGGCAGCAGCGTCGTTCCCGACCAGTTCAGATCCCCTTGGGTAAGCGTGCGTGAGGCGACATATTTAGGAATCTCGTTCATCCGGGCGGCGAATGCATCGCCCGCGCGGCTCGGCCAGGCCGCCGCCATCGCCTGCCACGTGCGCCGCCCGAACAACAGCGCTTCGGTATCGGCCATGACTTCGGCAATGGCGGCTCCCATTGTCTCGACGTCGAAATATGGCATGGACCAGGCACCGTGCGCGAACCCGCCGTCGGTGTCCTCGTCCGGTCCACCCGGCGCCTGCACAACGCCGTCCAGGCTCATGAAGTCGCTCAAAACAATCCGCATGGTCAGCCCTTTCGATCAACGTGTAGTGCTTCAAGGCAGACTCCTCACCGGCTCGGAATTCATCGGCACTGAACAGGTTCTAAGTCGAGCGATCTAGCTCGGATGCTTCCCAATTGGGTGCGGCAGTGGTTTATTGACACGAGGCGTCTTCATTGCCAAGTCGTCCAGGTCGTATCGAGGAGTGGGCCATGCCAACGATGCCGAAACCCAATCTGCCTCCCGGGTTCGATTTCACCGATCCTGATATTTACGCCGAGCGGTTGCCGGTGGAAGAACTCGCGGAGATGCGCCGGACGGCGCCGATCTGGTGGAACGAGCAACCCATCGGCGCGGGCGGTTTCGACGACGGCGGCTTCTGGGTGGTGACCAAGCACAAGGACGTCAAGGAGATTTCGCGGCGCAGCGATGTATTTTCCAGCCTGGAGAAGACAGCGCTGCCCCGGTACAAGGACGGCACGATCGGTGAACAGGTGGAGCGGGGCAAGTTCGTCTTGCTGAACATGGACGCTCCCCAGCACACCCGGCTGCGCAAGATCATCTCCCGCGGTTTCACCCCCCGAGCCGTCGAGCGTCTCCGCGATGATCTGCGGGAACGGGCACGGCACATCGTCGAGGAAGCGGCGGCAAAAGGGTCCGGCGACTTTGTCGAGCAGGTGTCGTGCGAGCTCCCGCTGCAAGCGATCGCCGGACTGCTCGGGGTACCGCAAGAAGACCGTATGAAGTTGTTCCACTGGTCCAATCAAATGGTGGGCGATCAGGACCCCGAATTCGCGACGAACGACGCCATCACCGCATCGGTTGAATTGATCATGTATGCCATGCAAATGGCCGCCGACCGAGCGCAAAATCCCGGTGAAGACATCGTCACCAAGTTGATCGAGGCCGACATCGACGGGCACAAGTTGTCTGACGACGAGTTCGGATTCTTCGTCATCCTGCTGGCGGTGGCCGGTAATGAGACCACGCGCAATTCGATCACCCAGGGCATGATGGCCTTCACCGATTTCCCCGATCAATGGGAACTGTACAAGCGGGAGCGGCCCGAAACCACGGCCGATGAGATCGTGCGGTGGGCGACCCCCGTCACGTCGTTCCAGCGCACCGCCCTCGAGGACTACGAGCTGTCCGGGGTGCGGATCAAAAAGGGCCAGCGGGTGGTAATGGTCTATCGCTCAGCGAATTTCGACGAGGAAGTGTTCGACGACCCGTTTACCTTCAACATTCTGCGCAACCCCAACCCGCACGTGGGATTCGGCGGCACCGGCGCCCACTACTGCATCGGCGCCAACCTCGCGCGGATGACGATCGACCTGATGTTCAACGCTATCGCCGACGTCATGCCCGATCTGGAAGCGGTCGGTCCACCCGAGCGTCTGCGCTCTGGCTGGCTCAACGGAATCAAGCACTGGAAGGTCGACTACCACAGCAACGGGGCCGCCAAATGCCCTGTGGCGCACTGACACCGAGGACTCAAGGGAATAGATGGCCACCCATCAAGCTGTTCAGATACAGTCCGCGGGCGCGCCCATGGAACTGGTCGAGGTGCAAACGACACCACCGGGCCCAGGTGAGGTACGCATAACCGTCACCGCCTGCGGTATCTGCGGCACCGACCGGGCCTTCGTCAACGGCGGCTTCCCCGATATGACGTGGCCGCTGACACTCGGTCACGAAATCGCCGGAACCATAGCCGAACTCGGCGAGGGCGTCGACAACTTCGCGGTCGGAGATCGCGTCGCGGTGGGCTGGTTCGGGGGGAACTGCAATCGCTGCGATCCATGCCGAAAAGGCACGTTCATCTACTGCGCCAACATGAAGGTCCCCAGTTGGCAGTACCCCGGCGGGTACGCGCAGTCGGTGACGGTGCCGTCCAACGCGTTGGCCCGGATCCCCTCGGAGTTATCCGACGCCGAAGCCGCGCCCATGGGCTGCGCCGGTGTGACGACCTACAACGCGCTGCGCCACACCAGGGCGCTGCCCGGGGACCGGGTCGCCATTCTCGGTGTCGGCGGCTTGGGCCACTTGGGGATCCAGTTCTCGCGGGCAATGGGATTCGAAACCATCGCGATCAACCGCGGCACCGCCAAAGCCGAGGATGCTCGCCAACTGGGCGCACATCACTACATCGACTCGACGGACGGCGACGTCGCAGAAGCGCTGCGCGCGCTGGGCGGTGCGACGGTCGTTCTGGGCACCGCCGGCAACTCCAAGGCGATGGCGGAAACGGTCGGTGGGCTGTTGCCGCAAGGTGAATTGGTCGCCATCGGTGTCACGCCCGAGCCGCTGCCGATCAGTCCCGTACAGCTCATCACGCCCGGCCTGAGTGTGACCGGCCATCCATCAGGCACCGCCAAAGACGTAGAAGAAACCATGCATTTCGCGGTCTTATCCGGGGTGCGGACCTGGATCGAGGAGCGGCCACTGGCCGAGGCCGCCGACGGGTACGCGTCGATGGAGCAAGGACGCACCCGCTACCGCACCGTCTTGACGATGTGAGGCGTGGCGGTGATCAACCGCCGCATACAGTCGCTTCGTGACTGACACCTGGACACTGGACCAATCCGACGGTGAGTTGCTGCTTTATACCGGCGTCGTCGGGCGGGCCGCGCGAATGGGGCATCGGCTCAGCATCGCGATGACGCGCTGGCGCGCCGAAGTGACTTGGGCCGGCACTGAACCGGTTGCCGCGGAACTAGTGGTCGATGTCGATTCCCTGGAAGTGCTGCGCGGCGAGGGCGGCGTGAAAGGCTTATCCGGCCCGGAAAAGGCGGTGGTGCGGTCCAACGCGTTGAAGTCTTTGACTGCCAGCCGGTTCCCGGTGATCCGATTCACTACCGAGGCCATCGCCGCCAGCGCGCAGGGATACCGGCTGACCGGCACGCTGCGCATCCGGAACAAGTCCCGCCGACACGAAGTCGACTTGCATACTTCGGACCTGGGTGGCACCTGGCGCATGTCGGCCGAATCCGTCGTGCGGCAGTCCGACTACGGGATGAAGCCGTATTCCCTATTGATGGGCTCCCTGCGTGTGGCCGACGACGTCACCGTTTCCTTCAGCGCCGTGCGAGCGGGAAAGGCGTGCAGCGTCTGAAACTCCCGCGCCATTACGGACCGTAATTGACCGACACCGGCGTACCAGCGGTGAATTAACCGGTAAGCAAGTAATTCTTGGCCAACAATTCTCGACCACGTCATTTCGGCGACAACGGCGGCGTGGCGGACCGAGCCGGAATTACTGCGGCGGTCGCGTCGGAGCTGCGCCGAAACTGCCCGGAATGTGCTCGAGCACTCGGGTCAGCAGCAGGGGCCCGCCATTCGGGTCCGGTTGCGGCGCAACGCTATTTGGCTTTGATTGGGCGACCTGTCCACCGGAGGTAAGGCGGACCGGTTCCTGCTCCTCGGGCGGTTGCGGTGCCGCAACCGGCACCGTCGACTTCACCTGTGCAGGCGTGGGCAGGGCGGGGGCCTGGCTCTCCGCGACGGGGGCCGTCGACTTGTGCACCGCATGCTGTGCTGCGCCCGAGTGCTTGTCCGGGGTCAGTTCCAAACCCACCGCCAGCGAGAGCGAGGCCACAAACGTGACCGCGGCGGCCGCCAAAGCCGCTGCGGCACCGGTGTACTGCATCGACCGTGCGCGCACGGCCGCGGGCTCACCAGACTCGGTCACCAGGCCCGCGTCGGTGAATTCGGTGCTTCGAGCCGCGGCCAGAGCGGCGCCCCGTGCGACGGTGACCTGCGCCATGGTCTGGGCGAACACCGGCACCGGCAGAACGTTTTCCAGGTGCCAGGAGAATTCGTTGATATCGGCGTGAGATCCGACGACGACAACCCCGGCCGGCCGCCACGCGCTGCGGTCGAACATCCCGGTTAGCCAGGACGTCAGACCGTCGTATCCGCCGCGAACATGCTTGACAGCCGTCTGGCTTTCGCCGTCGTTGGTGTCGACCATGACCACCGTGGCCCAATCGTGCTCGAGAATGCACACCGCGGTGCGGTCGTAACCGATGATGGGTGCGATCGCCTGAGCCAACGTCTCGACGGCGTCAAGCTGCCGAACCGGCACCACATTGTCGAAACCGGCATCGGTCAACGCTTCGACAAGCAATGCTGCCTGCGCGGACGCGTCGTCGTTCCAGGTGACTCCGATGACCCGCAACCGTTGGTCGTGCGTTGCCGCCTCCTCGGCGACGCCCATTACTTCCTCGGCCACCTGCACCGCGGTATTCACCGCGCTCGCGCCGCGACCGCCGGGCAGTGCCAATTCGTGATGATCGAGAATGGTGCCGTCCGCGCCGTGCCCTTCAGCAAGAACCCACCCGACAGCGGTCGGCGTCAGCGAGAGCCCGAGTACCGTATCCAAAACTTGCGCACCTCTATCGGCCCCGAACCTGCGTCCGCGCCCAGCAGAATTCGCACCTAGGGGCCTGGGTGCGGTGGTGCGTGAGCGTGGAACGGACCGGGACAGGATCATCTCCATCGGATTGTTCGCAGCGAGCCTACGCGGTCCGCGCGCGCCCGGCTCCGCCGGTGGGTAAACCCGCAGGTAACACCCAGAAATTGCCGCCGCCGGGAGGCGGGGGCGGCAATTGTGCGGTACTCGTTGCCGGAAACGCGTTGTCAACTGTGCGGTTGCAAGTGCATAACGCGTGCATAACGCACGGGCGTGTGTGTCGTTTATGGCCGGATTGGCGGGGTTATATCGAATCCGGTAATTCCACCGGGGCCGTATAGCACAGTTGCTATATCCCCGGCGGGGACCGATACAGAACTGAAATAAGTTCGCGGCCAGATCGACATTTCACCTACTCACACGGTAAGTTCTGCCGGGAGCATGACCATATAAGGACAGGGGCACAGGGATGACAGACGTGAGCGGGAAGATACGGGCCTGGGGCCGCCGGCTCCTAGTCGGCGCGGCCGCGGCCGCGACGCTCCCGGGTCTAATCGGACTCGCCGGCCAGGGCGCAACAGCGGGAGCCTTCTCCCGGCCCGGTTTACCGGTTGAATACCTACAGGTTCCCTCCGCAGCGATGGGCCGCAGCATCAAGGTGCAATTCCAGAGCGGCGGCGACAACTCACCGGCCGTGTACCTGCTCGACGGCCTTCGTGCCCAAGACGACTACAACGGCTGGGACATCAACACCCCCGCCTTCGAGTGGTACTACCAGTCGGGTCTGTCGGTCGTCATGCCGGTGGGTGGACAGTCCAGCTTCTACAGCGACTGGTACAACCCGGCCTGCGGCAAGGCGGGCTGCAGCACCTACAAGTGGGAAACCTTCCTAACCAGTGAGCTGCCGCAGTACCTACAGTCCCAGCGCAGCGTCAAGCCCACCGGTAGTGCCGCCGTCGGCATCTCGATGGCCGGTTCGTCGGCTATGATTCTGGCCGCCTACCACCCCAACCAGTTCATCTACGCCGGCTCGCTGTCGGCGCTGCTCGACCCGTCCAACGGAATGGGTCCGAGCCTGATCGGTCTGGCGATGGGTGACGCCGGTGGCTACAAGGCGTCGGACATGTGGGGCCCGTCGAGCGACCCGGCTTGGCAGCGTAACGACCCCACCGTTCAGATCGGCAGGCTCGTCTCCAACAACACCCGGCTGTGGGTGTACTGCGGTAACGGCAAGCCGTCGGAGCTGGGCGGCGCCAACATGCCCGCGGAGTTCCTGGAGAACTTCGTGCGCAGCAGCAACATCAAGTTCCAGGACGCTTACAACGGCGCTGGTGGTCACAACGCGGTGTTCAACTTTGACGCCGACGGCACGCACAGCTGGGAGTACTGGGGTGCTCAGCTCAGTGCCATGAAGGGTGACCTGCAAGGCGCGTTGGGCGCTCGCTAACCCACCTCAACACTGCCACTACTGCGCTTGACGGCCCGGCCGTCAAGCGCAGTAGTGCATTTCGGCGACGTAGCGTCTCAATGCATTTGGCTGAACTCACCGGTGATGTCGGTCCACACTGCCGCGTCCCTGCGATGGTCGTTCATGTTCTGGCACGGGCCGTACATTCGTAGGACGCCGGTCGCGTCATCGGTGCTTTCTCGGTAGATCATCGCGGTGATGCCGTCTTTGGAAACGGTCTTGCCGAAAACGTGCTGAGCCGGCGGTCTCCCTTCGACCCAGCCGTGGCCGGTCAACTTCGACGCGACGGAGCCAAAAAATGCGTCGGCGTGCGCGTCCGCGGGCAGCGCGAAGTTCAGGTAGATCGCACCTTGGTAGGGCGGCGCGTCTTGGTTCTTGCAGGACATCAACGAATAGCCGGCAGTGGTGGCGTGCAGACCCGCAACGCCGACGACCTGCTTGGCAGCGGTGACGACCTGGCCCAAGCTGGCCGCGTCGCTGGCGGGGTCACCGGGGTAAGCCAAGGCCTCGCCGCTGCCGGAGTTGAGCCGTGCTACCACGATGACCGCGGCACTCAGCATCAAACACAGGAACAATGTTGCGGCGATCAGCGCTCGGGCCGCTGGCGTGCGCAGCGTTGGGCGGCTCTCAGAGGGGTTCTGGCGCAGCATCTTCGGCGCGGATTGTGCCCTCAAGCGGATCTGGCCGCCGTGTTGGTCGTCGATTTCCGCAGAATAGCCGACCGAGACCCGGGCCGGAACGGATCGCTGCGCTGCGCTGTAATCGCTGATGTGGGAAGACAAGCAGTCCTGGCCGTGACGACCCGGCTGGCGTGGAAGGCTGCGGTGATCGCCGTTTTCGTCGCCGCTGCGGCCCCGGCGGTCGCGGACACCGCCAACCCGTTGGCCGAACTCGTCGACGCTGCCGCGCAACGGTTGGCCACCGCCGAACCGGTGGCCGCCTTCAAGTGGAGTGCGCAGCGCGCCATCGAGGATCCCGGTCGCGAACAGCAAGAGTTGGACTCCCTCGCCGACCGGGCCCGCGACCAAGGCCTGGACCCCGATTACGTCGCCAGGGTGTTTCGCGACCAGATCAACGCGATCGACGCAATCGAGTACACCCGGTTCGCCGACTGGAAGCTCAATCCCGGTGCGGTACCCGCCGCACCGCAGGATCTCTCGATGTCCCGGTCGGCGATCGACTCACTGAACTCTGAGATTTTGTCTCAGATATCCCTTAACAGGAGTTTGCTGGCAGCGCCGGAATGCGCGCCACGGCTGGCCGCGGCGGTGCGGAACACGATACGGGTCCGTCTACTCGACAGCCTCTACCAACGGGCTCTCACCAGCGCGACTGGCTCGTTGTGTGGGGTCGCCGCCCCCGTCTGATTCGTGCAATAGGACACGATTTGCTTAACTTCGCACCAATCTCGGTGCGGTAGATTTCTGATCTCACATTTTTCTCTAACGGGTAACGCTTTGAACACGGCCGGCGAAATGCCGGACATGACAAACATCACAAAGCCCCTCATCAAGTCCGCCTTCGCCGCTGGTTTCGTCGCGGCCTCGATGTCGCTTTCTGCGGGCGTCTCGCACGCTGATGCCATGAACTGGGAAGCCGTCGCGCAGTGTGAATCCGACGGCAATTGGGCGGCCGACACCGGTAACGGCAAGTACGGCGGACTGCAGTTCAAGAAAGCCACATGGGAGGAGTACGGCGGCGTCGGAAACCCCGCGAAGGCCTCTAAGCAGCAACAAATCGCCGTCGCGAACCGGGTGCTGGCCGGACAAGGGCCGGGCGCGTGGCCAAAGTGCGGCAGCGCCGGAGGCGCGGCGCCCAGCCCCGCGTCGCTGCCGAAGCCCGCCCGCTCGCTGCAACACGCCGTAGCGGGGATCATCGACGCATTCACACCGTAAGAAGGGATATCGTTACCACTCTCCGTTTCGTTACAGTGCGCACGTTGGGAATGTGAAATGCAGGGTTCGGTAACCGTCCATATGTCAGCGCCGGCCCAGGAAATCTGGGAATTAATCGCCGATATTCGCAATACCGGAAGATTCTCACCAGAAACGTTCGAGGCCGAGTGGTTGGGCGACGCGACAGGCCCCGCGTTGGGTGCCCGATTCCGAGGGCATGTTCGCCGCAACGAGGTCGGCCCTGTCTACTGGTCGCTGTGCGAAGTGACCGCCTGCGACCCTCCTCGTGAATTCGGGTTTGCTGTGTTCCTCGGCGAGCGACCGGTCAACAACTGGCACTACCGGCTGGTGCCCGCCGGCGACGGCACGGACGTGACCGAGTCGTTTCGGCTCAACAACGCACCGTGGGTCCCCATCTACTGGTTGTTAGGAGGTTTCCTACGTAAACGTCGCAACTTGAGAGACATGACCAAGACGCTGCACCGCATCAAGGATGTGGTCGAAGCCAGCTGAGGGGCGGCTCGATCGGTCAATGATGGCGAGATGAGGTCGATATTCATCACCGGCGCCGGCAGCGGCATGGGCCGGGAAGGCGCAAAGTTGTTCCACGCCAGAGGCTGGCGGGTCGGCGCAGTGGACCGCGACGAGGAAGGGCTCGCGTCCCTGAGCACGCAACTGGGCTCTGGCTTATGGACTCGTACCGTCGACGTCACCGACAAGGCCGCGTTGGAGGGTGCGTTGTCCGACTTCTGCGCGGGCAACCCCGACGGTGGGCTGCACATGATGTGGAACAACGCCGGCATCGGTGAGAGCGGTTGGTTCGAAGACGTGCCATACGACGCCGCCATGCGTGTCGTCGAGGTGAACTTCAAGGCGGTGCTGACCGGTGCTTACGCCGCCTTGCCATACCTGAAGAAGGCGCCGGGCAGCCTGATGTTCTCCACCTCGTCGTCTTCGGCCACGTACGGCATGCCGCGCCTGGCGGTCTACTCGGCTACCAAGCACGCGGTCAAGGGGTTGACCGAGGCGCTGAGCGTGGAATGGCAACGGCACGGTGTGCGAGTGGCCGACGTGCTGCCCGGCCTGATCGACACCGCGATCCTGACGTCGACGCGCAACCATTCCGAGCAAGTCGCCCCCAAGTCCGCCGAGGAGTTGCGCGCCGCCGCGCCGAAGATGGGCATGTTCCGGTTGATGCCGGCGTCCAGCGTCGCCGAAGCGGCGTGGCAGGCCTACCATCACCCGCGGCGGCTGCATTGGTAGGTGCCCAAGAGCATCCGGTGGATCGACCGGCTCAAGGGTCTGAGTCCGGAATTCGTTCGCGGCCGATTCCTGAAACTCTTGCCCACATTGGCGCCCGAACGGCAGTAATGTTTCCGGCACAACGCTCACGCTCGACATGGAGGTCGCTGGTGGGAAAGCGGTTGGTGGTGGTGACCGGAGTAGCGCTGGCCGTTGTCGCCGGGGTCTGTAGTTGCGGACAGGTTCAGACGGTGCCGCGCAAGGCCGCGCGCTTCACCCTCGACGGCAACACCCATACGACCCGGCCGCCCGCCTGCAGCCAGGTTCAGTCCTACCGAACCATCGACATCCGTGACCGCGACGGCCAAGTGCAGGCGGTGGTGATGCTCAGCGGCGATCGCGCGATCCCTCAATGGGTGAAGATCCGCAACGTCAACGGCTTCACCGGCAGCTACTACGAAGGCGGAGTCGGTGACGCCCACGTGGACCTCACCAAAAACAGCTACACCATCACCGGCAGCGCCTACGGCATCAACAGCAGCAACCCCAACAAGGTTGTCACCGAGGACTTCAAGCTCACCGCCGAGTGCTGACGGCCCCACGGTGGGCCTACCCTGGGCCAGACCGGGTGACCGCCGACCGATGGAGGAGCCGTTGAAGGAGAAGCTGCACTGGCTGGCGATGCACGGATTCGTCCGCGCAGTCGCGGCGGTCGGGGTCCGGCGGGGCGATTTCCAGTCCAGGCTGATCGCCGATCCGGCAGTCGTCGCCGATCCCGTGCCGTTCTACGACGAACTGCGACCGCTCGGTCCACTGGTACACGCCCGCGTCAACTATCTGGCGGTAGATCACGGCCTGGCGCACGAGCTGCTGCGGTCCGACGACTTCCGGGTGCTGATCATGGGGGCCAACCTGCCGGCACCCGTCCGCTGGTTGGAAAGCCGCACCCGAGACGGGTTGCTGCACCCGCTGCGAGCGCCGTCGCTGCTGGCCGTCGAGCCGCCCGACCACACCCGCTATCGCAAGACCGTCTCGGCGGTTTTCACCTCGAGGGCGGTGGCCGCGCTCAAGGACCGAGTCGAGCAGACCGCCGGCGACCTCCTGGATCGGCTGGCCGGTCTGCCGGGTACCGGTGCGGTGGACATCGTGGGTCAGTACTGTTCGCAGCTTCCGGTCGCGATCATCAGCGACATCCTGGGAGTACCGGAGCAGGAGCGCAACCGCGTCCTGGAATTCGGCGAGCTGGCCGCCCCCAGCCTGGATATCGGCTTGCCGTGGCGGCAATACCGAAGCGTGCAAAAGGGGCTCGCCGGGTTCAACTCCTGGCTCAGCGAACACCTCGACCATCTGCGCCGCAACCCTGGTGAGAATCTCATGAGTCAGTTGCTTCAGGCGGCCGAAAGCGGTTCCCCCGAGACGCAATTGAGCCGGACGGAACTCGAAGCGCTGGCCGGGTTGGTACTTGCCGCGGGATTCGAAACCACGGTCAACTTACTGGGCAACGGGATAGGCATGTTGTTGGACGCCCCGGAGCACCTGCAGACGCTGCGGGAACGTCCGGAGTTGTGGGCCAACGCGGTAGAAGAGATTCTACGGTTGGACTCGCCGGTCCAGCTGACCGCCCGAGTGGCTCGCAACGACGTCGAGGTAGCCGGCACCACCATCAGGCGCGGTGAGTTGGTGGTGGTCTATCTGGCGGCCGCCAACCGCGATCCGGCAGTGTTTCCGGACCCGCACCGCTTCGACATCGAAAGGCCAAATGCTGGAAAGCATCTGGCGTTTTCCGGCGGCCGGCACTTCTGCCTCGGTGCTGCGTTGGCCCGCGCGGAGGGCGAAGTGGGGCTGCGAACTTTCTTCGACCGCTTCCCTGATGTGCGCGCCGCCGGAACCGGAAGCCGGCGGCCGACGCGGGTGCTACGGGGTTGGTCGACGTTGCCGGTGCGCCTGGGACCGGCCCGCTCGATGGCGGTGTCCTAGGACAGATATCGCCCCAGCCAGTCCAACGTCCGCTGCCACGCATCTGCGGCTGCGGTGGCGTGGTAGCGCGGTCCGGTGTCGTTGAAGAACGCGTGATCGGCGCCGGGTTCGATCACGACCTCGTTGGGCAGGCCGGCACCCTGCAGCGCCGCCTTGGCCGCAGCTTGCGACCCGGTGACCCGCGCGTCGAGGGCGCCGTAGATGGCCAGCACGGCGGCCTTGGCGCCGTGGAAATCCGGGTTGTCCGGAAGCGGTCCGTAGAACGGGACCGCCGCGGACACCCCGAACCCACCTGCATTCAACAGCTGCCAGACCAATCCGCCGCCGAAGCAGAAGCCGACGACGGCCACTTTCTGCCCCGGCGCCCGCACCCGCAATTGCGCGACGCCCGAGTCGAGGTCGTGCATGAACTGGGCCGGTGCGATGGTGCCCAACGCCGCGGTGGCCTGGGCCGGATCGCGAAACGCCGCGGTCCCGCCCTGCTCGGAGAGCAAGTCGATGGCCAGAGCCGAAAAGCCCGCTCCGGCAAGGCGACCGGCCACCGACCGCACCCAGTCGGTCAGCCCCTTGTTCTCGTGGATCACCAGCACAGCGCCTCTGGAATTAGGCGCCTGCGCCCACGCCGCTTGCAGCGTTCCCTGCGGCCCCGGCCAGGTGATCGGTTGGGTGGGCAGCGCGTTGGCCATCCCCGGCGGTGCGACGGCGCCGCCAGAGGACGGGGCTGAGCCGGACGTCGCGGGCGTGGTCGCCGACTCCCGACGCGTGGCGCAGGCGGTGATCAGCGCGGCCGCGGTCGCGGCATTGACCCCGAGTAACGCCAGGCGCCGCAGCGCCTCGCGTCGGGTCAACAACCCGTCGACGTGGTCGGCGGCGATCTCCTCGGCGATGTAGCGGTGTAGCGAAGTCACGTTGGCGAGTATGCGCGAGGAAGCTGTGGTTGACACCGGGCCGGTGACCGCGTTAATTGACCGGCTATGAGCGACGTATCAACCAGCACGGCACAAGACGTCGTACTCGGGCTCTGGGCGGCACTTTCGAGGCGAGACTGGGATGCGGTCAAAACGTTTCTGACCGCTGATTGCCTTTACGTCGACATGCCGGTGCCTGCGGTCTCGGCCCGCGGACCCGAAGACATCGTGACGCGACTCAAGATCGGGCTGGAGCCGCTGGCGGGATATGAGAATCACGACGGGCTGTTGCTGTGCGACGGCGCCGACGTGATGTATGAGCACTCCGAGACGTGGACGTTCAAGACCGGCGAACAAGGGGTGCTGAGGTTCGTCACGGTACACAAAGTGCTCGACGGGAAAATTGCACTATGGAAGGACTATTGGGACGTAGCCAGCCTGTCGAGCTTCGCCCCGCCGAACTACTTCGAGAACCTCGCCGTCGACACTTCCTGGGTGTTCGACGCAACCGGCTTGGTCTAGGCGCCGGGCTCGGTGAGCCCCTTGAGGCGCTTGAGGGTGTCCGACAGCGTCCGGCCCACCTGACGCACGGCGATGCGATCGGCAATGTAGCCCAGTAAGCCGCCGGGCGCTTGATACGACAGCCGGAAAGTCACCTTGGTGCGGCCATCGGAGGAATCCCGTAGCCGGATCCGGCCGCGCAGCGTAACACCGGTGATCCCGACGAAAGCCAAGTCCCGCCCCTCGTCGAACTCGACCACTTCGATCAGGCCACCGACGGGAACGGAACCGATCTTCCAGTGCACGGTATAGCGCGCGCCCACGCCCGGGGGCTGGTCATTCGCGGTCTCCCACCGCTCCAGGTTGCTCATGAACGACGGATAGCAGTCCGGGTTGCTGACGACCTTCCAGACCGCGTCGCGGTCGGCGTTGATCACGCAGCGGCGTTCGACGCGCATCAGCCGATCACCGGAAACCGACGTTCGGCGGCCAGGCGGTCGACCCCGGCCTGCAGGCTGCCCATCACTTTGTCGTGCACGGCCTGGTCATCACCGTCGACCTCGATAGGATCTTGCACCTCGATCACGATCTTGGTCGGCAGCGGGATGTGCCCGGCCAGGTCGCTGATGTTCAGGCCCCACGGTAGTGCCAGCGATATCGGAATGCTTTTGAGCCGCAACAATTTGTCGGTCATCAACAGCTTGGCCAGCCATTGACCGCGGTCGAGGAACAACGCGCTTTCCTGGCCGCCGACGCTGGCGACCGGCACTATCGGCACACCGGCTTCCCGGGCCAGTCGCACATAGCCCATGCGACCGCCGAAGTCGACTTTGTGCCGCTCCCACGATGGCCGGAACACCTCGTAGTCGCCACCGGGATAAACCAGCAGCGCGGCGCCGGACTCCAGCGCCAAACGCGCATTCTCATGGTTGGCGGCCACCGTGCCGAACTTGCGCAGCCAGCCCAGCGGCGGCGCGGATACCACGAGATTGTGGGCCAGCTGGTAGAAGGGGCGCTCCACGCCGAAGTAGGAGCAGAACGCGAGGGTGAACACGAAGGTGTCCGGCGGGACGTTGCCGCCGCTGTGGTTGCCGACCAGCAGCACCGGTCCGTCGGCAGGAATGCGGTCCAGGTGTCGCACGTCGGCGCGGAAGTACAACGACGCCAACAGCCAGGTCCCGGGCAGCTGGTCGCGAATGTAGTCGGGGTCGCGCTGGTCGAGATCGGCTTTGGGCACCCGCGAGACGACTTGCTTGCGGGCCCAGTCCAAGACATCCCCGAGGGTGGCCATGATCGCCTATATACCCCGGTGTCACCGGTGGTCAAACGCGGTAGATGCGCGCGGCGTTGTCCCGGGCGATCAGGTCGACCACCCGGATCGCGTCGGCCCCACTCCAGTCGCCGCCGTCCACGAACTCGCGCAACACCCGGTGAATTCCGTTGCGCCACAACCTTGCACCGAGGAAGTGCAGCTCTGCGGGACCGTACCCGTCCGAGGAATACAGGATTTTCCGAAACGGTGCCAGCTCGAGCATCCGGCCCAGGAACGCCGCCGCCCGGGCGCCGAGGTGGTTCACGCTCAACCCGCAGTCGACGTAAACGTTGTTGAACGCTTGGGCGAGATAGCCCGCTTCGCGCTCGTAGGGATAGCAGTGCAACAACACAATCGGGGTGTCACCCGACTGGCGCAAGAAGTCGAGCAGATACAGCGGATTGGTCTTGTGCAGGTCACAGTCCCGGTCACCCAGGCCGACGTGCAGCTGCATCGGCATGCCCAAGCGCAACGCTTGGTGCAGTCCGAAGCGGAGCAGAATCCGGTCCCGCAGGCCGACGCCGCCCTCCTCGCGCCACCGCTGGGCGGCCGCGGCCACCTGCCCCGGCGAAGGCTCAGTCAAGTCGCCGTCGAACCCGCCGCGGTAGGCCAGGATGGACTTGGTGCCGACCGCCGTCGCGGCACGGTGGCCTAGGATCTCTTCGAACGCAGCCGCGTAGTCTCCCGAAGTCTGTGCGGCCTGCTCGGCCACCTGTTCCAGGCGGACCACCTCGTGTGCGGCGCTTCCCGAGAGATCGGCCAGCTCGACCACTCCGGCGATGTCCGAGCCGATGCCGGTATCGACGAGCCAGTTGCTCACCCGCGCGGCCGGCAGGAACCGCCGGGCCAACTCGACCTCGTCGAATCGACTGCGATGCGCCCAATATCCGTCTGGATCAACATGTTCGGGTAGGCCGAGGACGGGGCCGCAGTGGGCCCGCAGGGCAAAACCGAGTTGTGAATCGAAGCCGGAGTCGAACGCGGCCAAGGGTTCGGTGTTGGCCTCATTGAGGGCGTTCTCGAAGCGTCTCCGGTCTCCGGGGGTCAGCCAACAGCCGTGCATGTGCTGATCGATCAGCACCACTTCGCTGATGTGCTCCCCCAGCGCCGAACCGGAGAGGTGCGACTGCCCTGGCCCGGTCATACGCTCCAGGCCATCCGGAATTTATCCGCCAGAGCCTCCGGATCGAGGTCACCGTAACGGTCATGTTCCATCCGCCGGACCGCAACGACGAGGTCGACCACGGCGTCGCCCAGGATTGATCGCATCAGTTGTGACTCGTCAAGCGCGGCAATGGCTTCCGTCTGAGATTCGGGCAGCAGCACGGTACCGGCACGGCTTCGTTCGGAATCGGAAAGCGCACCGGGATCGACGGTTGTTTCCGGTTGCAGCACCGCTTCGCTGGTAATCCCGTCGAGCGCGAGCCCCAAGATCGCCGCCGACGCGAGATACGGGTTCGCGGCAGGATCGACGACTTTGACTTCGACGTTGCCGCCGCGCGGGTTGCCGACATTGGCCTTGACGAATCGAACGGCCGCCTCTCGGTTCTCGACGCCCCAACACGCGTAAGCTCCCGCCCAGTTGCCCGGCCGCATCCGCAAGGCCGACACGATCGACCCGCACAACATGCCCTGCGCCTGCGGCAGTCCGCGCAGCACACCGGCCACCGCGCTCTGCCCCGCCGCTGTCATGCCGCCGGGCCCCGGTCCACCGGAAAACAACGGTCCCTGCGAGGTAGTCAGTGAGAAGTGCTGGTGGGCACCGGATCCCACGCTGCCGGCGAACGGCGCCGGCGAGAGACTGATGCGCAGCCCGTGCCGGCGCGCCGCTCGCCCGAGGATGATCCGCAGCAACACCATCTGGTCGGCGGCCGCCACCGGCGGGTGCGGGGCCAACGACACCTCGAACTGGTTGGCTCCCGACTCGGGATGGAACTGCTCGATCGCTACACCGGCCGACGTCGCCGCACCGATGACGTCACGGATGAACGACTCTCGCTCGAGTATCCCGGCCAACCCGTACTGCGCCCACAGCGTGGCGGGCAGTTGGTGCCCATCGGGCCCGACGAGGACGAACTCGATCTCGTGGCCGACGAGCGCCTCGACACCGGCGTCGGCGAGCGCGGTTTCGACGCGGTGCAGCGTTCCGCGGGTACAGGCCGCAACCGGGGTGCCGTCCTGGTCGAAGAACGATGCGGGTGCCCACGCCAAGCCGTCGCCGATGATGCGCAGGGCCGAAAGATCGATGCGGATGCGTTGATCGCCGACCACACTGACGTTGTCGTTGTAGGCGATGCCGGTCTGGTCGATGGTGAAGGCGTGCCACACCGGGCTGGCCCCCAACCCGGGATCGGCGAACGTGTTGGTCCGCCGGATCGGCACCGTCTTGGCGTTGATCAAGCCGGCGGGATTGACCACGGTGCCGATGACGGTGTCGACGCCCTCGGCTTCCAATTGGGCGATCGCCGCGGCGGCAAGCGGAGTGGCTGTCATGGCAGCCATTGTGCAGCGCTGGTGTCAGCCGCGTGCTTTCACGCGCGGCTGGGCAAGGTCAGTTTGCAGGCCTGACCGATGTCGAGAGTCCGCAGGACGCGACCCATGCCGACCCACAGGGCGCACGACAGCGCCAGGTCGGCGAGCAACTCCTCGGAGAAGTGCTCGCTCGCCCTGGCCCAGAAGTCCTCGTCATCGCGCAGCACGGTGTGTTCGGTGGAGAACCGGTGCGCGAACTCGGCGGCCAGCCGCTCCTGATCGCTGTAACCCGGCCAGGTGCGCCACTGCGCCGCGTGCTCGTAGAGGTCTTCGTCGACACCGGCGGCCGGCCCGTCGGCATCGCGGGTGTTGGCGCACACAACGCACTCGTTGTTGTTGGCGATCACGGCGCGCGCCAGCTCGCGGGTACGCAACGGCAGCCGGTTGCTGGTGTAGACCGCCCGGCTGAAGTTGGCCAGTGCGCTACCGAGTTCGGGTGATTTCCCAATCCAGCCGGCCAGGTCGTCGTCGGCGAAGGTTCCGATTCGGCTCATGGCGAGATGGTACGCCCGCGCCGACCGGCCGGGGCAAACGGTTAGGTGGCGGCGCCGGCGTGTGATCCGGCGATCGCCATGGTTGGCGCGTCACCACCCCAATCCCGTTGTACGAGAAGGCGATACGCGACATGCCCGAGGGCGTCCTCGACGTGCCGGCGATCCGGGCGACCGGCGAACCCCGGGGACCGCTCCAACTTGTCCATGATCCAACCCAGCAACAGTGAGTACACGTAGTCCACTTGCTGGACGCCCGCCGGCGTCAGCCACATCCGGTCACCGTCGCGCAGGATGTAACCGGTGGCGGCCAGGCGGGTGAACGTGGGTTCCAGTACCTCGAACGGCACCCGCAGATAGTCGGCGATGTCAGTCAACCGAGCGGTACCGAAGAATTGGCCGAAGCGGTTGACCCGCATGACGCCCCACAACCCGGCCACGTCGAGTCGGCAATCGGGCCGCATCGCGATGCTGCGCAGTCGGACCCCCGGGTCCCCGCGCAGCATCCGCGCAATCGCGTTCTCCAGCAAGCTCTCCGGGGTATCGGTGCTGGGCATTCCGAAGCCGTCGCCGATGTCGACGGCGCTGTTGTGGATGTCGCGCAGCGGAACTTCGCGCAGGAACAACGCCAACACGAAGCCGACCGCGGCCACCGGTGCGGCCCAGAGAAAGACCTGGCTCAGCGATTCGGAATAAGCCTGCACGATCGGCGCGGCCACGTTGTGTGGTTGACGATGCAGGGCCGCCGGAGAACTCACCGCTTCGGGCGACGCCCCGCTGGCCGCCAGCGCGGGACCCAGCCTGCGGTTGAGGAAGTTGACGAACAATGACCCGAAAATGGCTGCCCCGAACGAACTTCCGATAGTCCGGAAGAACGTCACACCGGAGGTGGCAACGCCGAGGTCCTCGAAGTTCGAGGTGTTCTGCACGATGAGCACCAGCACCTGCATGGACAGGCCGATACCCGCACCCAGAAGCAGCAAGTACAGCGACTGCACCAGCGCCGACGTGGCAGGGTCCATGCGCGACATCAACACAAAGGCGGTGGCCATGATGGCGGTGCCCGCCACCGGAAACAGTTTGTACCGGCCGGTGCGCCCAACCAAGGTGCCGCTGCCGGTGGAGGTGATGAGCATGCCGACCACCATCGGCAGGGTGCGCAGACCCGACGTGGTCGCCGAGACGCCATTGACGTACTGCATGTAGGTCGGCAGGAACGTCATCGCGCCCAGCATCGCGAAACCGACGACGAAGGACAGCACACAGCACACGGTGAACACCGGACTACCGAAGAGCCGGATCGGCAGAATCGGTTCGGTGGCGCGGTTTTCCACCCACACGAACACGCCGAGCGCCACCACCGCACCGACGAACAGACCGATGATGGTGGTCGAGCCCCATGGGTACCGGGTCCCGCCCCAGCTGGTGGCCAGGGTCAGCGCGGAGGCGCCCAGGCCGATGAACACAATGCCGGCGTAGTCGATGATCGGCTTGGTGGCGGCGGTCAGCGCGGGTATCGCCGCGGCGGCCACGAAGATCACCACCACCGATACCGGAATGTTGATCCAGAACGCCCAGCGCCAGGTCAGGTAGTCGGTGAAATAGCCGCCGAGCAACGGACCGACCACCGTCGTGACGCCGAAGACCGCCCCGAGGATGCCTTGATAGCGGCCGCGTTCGCGCAGCGGCACCACTTCGCCGATCAACGCGCTGGCGGTCACGGTGATGCCACCCCCGCCGATGCCCTGCAGCGCCCGCGCCCCCACCAGCATGGCCATCGATTGGGCCAATCCGCACAGCACCGAGCCGATGACGAACGACACCACAGCGGCCTGGAAGACCCGCTTGCGCCCGAACACGTCGCCGAGCTTGCCGACGAGCGCGGTGACGATTGTGGACGCCAACAGGTAGCTGGTCACCACCCAGGATTGCCGTCCCGCGTCGCCCAAGTCGGCGACGATGGTCGGCAGGGCGGTCGCGACGATGGTCTGATCCAGTGCCGCCAGCAGCATGCCGAGCACGATCGCCAGGAAGATCAGGTTGCGCCGTTGCGGGCTGATCAGCGTGCTACTCGGTGCCATGGCAGTGGGGCGGGCCGCCGTCACGGCTGATGGTGTCGCGCTTGTCATGCTGCCTTTCTCGGCCTTTCTGGGCGTCAGATCCTGACGGGTGCCCTTTGTGGGCCAACGGCAATCACGCGATGGCGGCTACCGCTGTCGCTGAGTGCGCCCAGCGTCACCGACCCCCCCGCTGTCAGCTCGGTGGGCGCGAAACGCACTGAGCGGAGTACAGCTCCTCGCCCAACTTGTCCATCAACTCCAGTTGCGTCTCCAAGTAGTCGATGTGCAGTTCCTCGTCGGCCACGATCTTCTCGAGCAGCACGGCGCTGGTGCTGTCCTGTTTTTCCCGGCACAACAGGATGCCTGGCTTGAGCCGGTCCAGTACCTCGTACTCGATAGCTAGGTCGGCCTCGAACTGCTCACGCAGCGTCTGGCCGATCCGCAACGAGAAGATGCGCTGGTAGTTCGGCAGGCCGTCGAGCAGCAGGATCCGGTCGGTGATCGCCTCGGCGTGCCGCATCTCGTCGAAGGATTCCTCGCGGGTGTGCTGTGCCAGCTCGGTGAGACCCCAGTTGTCCTGCATCTTCGAGTGCAGGAAGTATTGGTTGATGGCGGTGAGCTCGCTGGTCAGTTGCTCGTTGAGCAGGCGCAAAACGTCCGGATCACCTTGCATGATCACTCCTTATGGGTGTGAAGGCTGTCATCGCGAACCACGACGGGAGGCTGGGCTGGAGCTCACCCGCGCGGTCCTAGCAGCACATTTTGCTGGCCGTCTAAATCTAGTGCAGGACAGGGGTCTGCGGGCACACCGTCTCACGCCCCGGGCGCGTCACGCTGTGCGGAGGCATGGGCCAGAAGCACTGGACTTAGGTTAGACTGCGCTAACGAACTTAGGTTAGACTCGGCTAATATGCGGGGTGTGAATAGCTGGGCTCCGCCGGTCCGCCGGCACGGCATGGGGGTTTGCTGAATGTACGTATGCCTCTGTGTTGGGGCCACCAACCAGACCGTGTGCGACATCGTCGCCCGGGGGGCATCGACCTCCAAGGAAATCGCCGCCGCATGCGGAGCCGGTGGAGACTGCGGGCGGTGCCGACGGACGATCCGGGCGATCATCGCCGCCGCCGCAACCGACACCACCGCGCTGCGGGCTGCTACCGACGCCGTTTGCTGAAATCCTCCAAAGCCGCCGCGTTGGCTTGGGCGCCCATCAACTCGACGAAGTGAGCGTTCTCCCGCGCGGTCGCTGCGGCGATCTCCGGACGGACCGGCTCGACCATCGTGTGCTTGACCGCCATCAGACTCGAAATCGGCCGCGCGGCCAGGATTTCGGCGTGCCGGCGGGCCTCGGTCAGCAGCGCGTCCGGATCACACACCCGCCAGACCAGCCCCATCCGCAACGCCTCGTCGGCGTCGACCCATTCCGAGGACAGCAACAACCACGCGGCGTTCTGCCGGCCGACCAGTTGCGGCAACAGATACGACGAGGCTGCTTCCGGTGCCACACCCAGGCTGGTGAACGGGCACTTCAATCGGGCCGTCGACGACATGAAGGCCAGGTCGGCGTAGCCCAGGATGGTGGCACCGATGCCTACGCCCACGCCGTTCACCGCGCAGATCAGCGGTTTCGGGAAGGCGCTGAGTGCGTCGATCAGGCCTGGGAATCCGTACCTGCCCGGAGTGAAGCCGGGGTCGGTGATGCGGGCCTGCATTTCGGCGAGATCGGTGCCCGCGCTGAAACCGCGCCCTGAGCCGGTCAGCAGCACGACGGCGACTTGCGGATCCTCGGCGGCGTCCAACAGCGCCTGCGCGGTCGCGTCGTAAAGGGCTTCGTTGAACGCATTGAGTGCTTCTGGTCGATTCAGGGTGAGGGTCCGTACCCGGTTCTCATCGTCGATCAGCAGCGTCACCGCTGCAGCCTAACCGTTGCTGTAGACGCGGGTCGGCTCGATCAGCACCACGGCGCGACGCTCCTGGGTCATGACGCGGTCGTAGGTGTCCCAGTCGTCGTGGGTGCCGCCCGCCGCGGTGAACACCTCACGCAAGAGCAGTCGCAGCTGATCGGTGTCGGTGAGCCAGGGCTGGGCATCGTCGGGACCGACCAATTCGGTGCGGCCTTCGACGGTCGCCCACTGCCAGCCGTTGCGAAACGTCACGGCAAGTTGCGGGCGGGCCCGCAGATTGGCCAGCTTGACCTTGCCGTACGTGGTGAATCCCAGCACTTGCTCGCCGCTGGCTGGATGCGATAGCAGTCCGACGTTGACCAGCGACGCCTGCACGGTGCCGTCGGCGCGGACGGTAGAGACGACCGCCAGACCGCTTTCCGCCGCGGCCAGACTCACCGCGTCGCTCAGTGTCGTCGATGTGCTCATTGGCGGGTCCCTCGCTCATCCAAACGGTGTTCGGTAGACGTAGCGGCTGGTCGGCACCGTGTCGATATTGGTGTTGGCGCCGAACGCGGCTGTGCTGGCGACCATCCGGTTCAGCCGGTCTTGCAAATCGTTGTCGTCGGCAGCACCGAAGAACGCCTTCAAGTCGGTGACCGCTTCGGCAGGGAACAACTCCTCGACGATGCCGCTGATTCCCGGCGCATCGGCGGTGAGGGCTCGGGCCACCCAATTCTGGGTGTAGCCGAATGTCGCCTGGGTTTCGATGGCGACCGACGTATGGTCGAGTTGCCAGCGATCGAGCCAGGTGGCCTGGTCCAGCTCCGGAGGGCGCCGCAGCAGCGCGACGTTGGCCAATCCACTGGTGCGGGCGCCGGATTCGGTCACCGGTGGAGCCAGCGGTACCGATTCGGTCACCAGATAAGCGGCGAGCCTGTCGCATTCCCGGCTCAGCACCCGCAGCGCTGTCGTCAGCTGCGCGCCATAGCACTGTTGTGTCCATAGGCTGACCACCGCGGCGACCGGTGGATCCAACGTCGTCAACGTCATCAGTGAATCGCGCACCGCGCTGTCTCGGACATTGACCGCAAGCCCGGGGAGGCCGAGCTCGAGCAAAGCATCGGCCACCGGCCCGCGCTGCCGGTTGCACCACTCGTCGTCCGGCTCTGCCCGCATGAGCACGGCGATCACCTTCTCCATGGGCCGAACTTAACGTGTGTGGTCTTTCGCCGGGCGGACCGGCTGTTCGGCGCTGATGACGTCCCCGATGATGCCGGCGAGGCGGCGATAAGCCTCGTCGCGTCCACTGGACGCCCGGAACACCAGGCCGATCCGCCGCCCGGGACGCGGGGCGGCGAACTCCGCCAGCGCGATCCGGCTGCGGGCGGCTTCAACGGGCACCGCGCTCTGCGGGATCAGCGTGACCCCCAGCCCGCCCATCACGCATTGAACGGCGGTGGCCAGTGATGCCGCCCGGGTATCGGCGAGGTCGGCCCGCACCCCGGCTTTGTGGCAGACGTCGAGGGTCTGATCACGCAGGCAGTGTCCTTCGTCGAGCAACAACAGAGGTAGCTCCGCCAACGCGGCCGCAGGCACCCGATGCTTGCCGGCCAGCGAGTGTCCGGGGGGCAGCGCCAGGATGAAGTCCTCCTCATAGATCGGGATCTCCGTCACCCCGGTTGCCTCGGAGGGCAACGCGATCAAGGCGGCATCCAATGCGCCTTCCCGCAAGGACCCGAGCAGGCGTTCGGTCTGGTCCTCGATCACCCGCACCGTCAGCTCGGGCAGCCGACGGCTCAGTCCGGCCAACACCGTGGGCAGCACGTAGGGCGCGACGGTGGGAATCAGGCCCAGGCGGATGGCACCCTGCAGCGGGTCGGCGACCCCGGCCGCCGCGGTGGTGAAGGCATCGGCGGCCTCGACGGCGGCTTGGGCCAGTGGCAGCAGCCCTGTGCCGTCAGCGGTCAGGAAGACCCGACGCGTCGACCGCTCGACGAGCTGGGTGTCCAGACCGGTCTCCAGCGCGGCCAACGCCTGTGACAATGTCGACTGGCTGACGCCCAAAGCGGCTGCGGCACTTCCGAAATGCTGCTTTTCCGCCACCGCTACGAACGCCCGCAGCCCGGCCAGGGTGGGCTGATAGTTCTTATCGGTCATACCGATTAGTATAGTGGCAGGAATCACCTTTACCGCACAGTTTCTCCCAGGCACTATGGGGTACAGAGGGCGCAATCCTCGAAAAGCCTTGTGTAGATATCGAATAAGGAGTGCTATGTCCCTGCTCACCATCGGTGACCAATTCCCGGCCTACAAGTTGACCGCGTTGATCGGCGGTGACCTGTCGAAGGTCGACGCCAAGCAACCCGGTGACTACTTCACCACCATTTCCAGCGACGACCACAAAGGTCAGTGGCGAGTCGTGTTCTTCTGGCCCAAGGACTTCACCTTCGTGTGCCCAACCGAGATCGCGGCGTTCGGGAAGCTGAACGACGAATTCGCTGACCGCGACGCGCAGGTCCTGGGTGTTTCGATCGACAGCGAGTTCGTCCACTTCCAGTGGCGGGCCCAGCACGAAGACCTCAAGAAGCTTCCGTTCCCGATGCTTTCGGACATCAAGCGCGAACTCGCCCTGGCGACGGGCGTGCTCAACGCCGACGGCGTCGCGGACCGGGTCACCTTCATCGTCGACCCGAACAACGAAATCCAGTTCGTCTCCGCGACCGCCGGATCGGTGGGGCGTAACGTCGACGAGGTGCTGCGGGTCCTGGATGCCTTGCAATCCGACGAATTGTGCGCCTGCAATTGGCGTAAGGGCGACCCGACCATCGACGCGGGCGAATTGCTCAAGGCGTCAGCGTAATTCGGACCTGGCTGATTGGAGTCGAGATGAGTGTGGACAACCTCAAAGCGGCGCTGCCCGAGTATGCGAAGGACCTCAAGCTCAACTTGGGCTCGATCACTCGCAGCACGGCGCTCAACGAGGAACAGCTGTGGGGCACACTGCTGGCCAGTGCCGCGGCGACCCGCAACGCTCAGGTGCTGAGTGAGATCGCGGCCGAGGCCGGTGATTACCTGTCGGCCGATGCCTACAACGCCGCCCTGGGTGCGGCCTCGATCATGGGGATGAACAATGTGTTCTACCGTGGTCGTGGCTTCCTGGAAGGCAAGTACGACGACCTGCGGCCCGGACTGCGGATGAACATCATCGGCAACCCGGGGGTGGACAAAGCCAATTTCGAGCTGTGGAGCTTCGCCGTATCGTCGATCAACGGTTGCGCGCACTGCGTGGTCGCCCACGAGCACACCTTGCGGGAGGCGGGTGTCGACCGGGAGGCCGTGCTCGAAGCACTGAAGGTCGCGGCCATCGTCGCCGGTGTGGCACAGGCCATCACCGCCGCCCAGACACTCACGGCCGTCGGCTGATCGTGTCCCCTTCGTGGGTGCAGCACGCGATCTGGTGGCAGATCTATCCCCTGGGCTTCGTCGGGGCGTTCCCCAGCGAAACCCCGCCCGGCCCAGGGGAACATCGGCTGCGCCGGATCGTCGACTGGTTTGACCACGCCATCGAACTGGGCGCTTCCGGCATCGCGCTGGGTCCCATCTTCGCTTCCCGCACCCACGGTTACGACACGACGGATCACTATCGCATCGATCCTCGCCTCGGCGACGACGGCGACTTCGATCACCTTGTGGCCGAAGCCCGTCGGCGCGGCCTACGCGTGTTGCTCGACGGCGTGTTCAATCACGTCGGCCTGGACTTTGCGCGCCACCAGCAGGCACCGCATGACGAGTCGTCGGCGCGCTGGTTCCGTGGCCGCCCCGGTCGGTTTCACACCTTCGAAGGCCACTCCGAACTCGTCACTCTCAACCACCGCAATCCCGACGTGGTGGACTACGTTGTCGACGTCATGGCGCACTGGTTGCAACGAGGCGCCGATGGATGGCGTCTGGATGCGGCTTATGCTGTGCCGCAACAATTCTGGTCCGAAGTGCTGCCCAGGGTCCGCGACCGGCACCCCGACGCGTGGTTCGTCGCGGAATTGATTCACGGCGACTATGCGGCCGAGGTCACCGCGGCCCGATTCGACTCGGCTACCCAGTACGAGCTTTGGAAAGCAATATGGAGCAGCCTCAACGACGGCAACTTCTACGAGCTGGACTGGGCGATGCAGCGGCACAACGAATTCCTCGACAGCTTTGCGCCGCTGACCTTCATCGGCAATCACGACGTCACCCGCATCGCAAGCCGGCTGGAAAATCCCGCCCAGGTGGCCCATGCCTTGGTTGTGCTGTTGACCGTCGGTGGCGTCCCCAGCCTGTACGCCGGTGACGAGTTGAATTTTCGCGGCGTCAAGGAGGAGCGCTACGGCGGCGACGACGCGGTGCGACCCGAATTCGGTGCTCCGCCACCGCAGCTGGACCCGTCGGGCGTTCAGATTTGGGAATTGCATCGATACTTGATTGGGCTGCGCCGCCGGCACCCCTGGTTGCACAACGCCAAGACCAAGGCGCTGCGGCTGGACAACCGCCAGTACGTGTATGAGACCCGCGACGGCGATGACGTGCTGCTGGTAGCACTCAACATCGACGACAAGCCACTGCGGATCCGGCTGACGGAGCTGGGTGCGCCCCAAGGCCAAGTAGTCGCCGGATCGTCGGCGCCGCCGCCGGAAACCCTCGACGCGGTGGTCGTCGAGCCACACGGTTGGCGCATACTCAGTCCGGCCTGAGGCCTATTTGAGCCGGGCGACCGTGCGCTGATCCTCTCCCCCGCCGTAGTACTTGGCCAGTACTGCCACAAAATCCGCGTTGTCGTCGGTGGCGCGGGCGAACAACGTCATCGACGAGGACAACTTGAGGTCGTCGGGCGAACCGAAGATGTCTCGAGCGGAGCGTCCTTCGACCTGCACGACCAGCCGGGCGCACTCGCGCAGCCGCGGACCCAGGATGTCGTGTTCCAGATACGCCCGGGCCTCGTCAAGTGAGGAAATGCCGTACTGGTTGGCGATCTGGCTGCTGCCCAACCCGCGGAGTTGGGGGAAGATGTACCACATCCAGTGGCTCCGCTTTTGCCCGGCGCGCAGTTCCTCGACAACTCTGCGGTAGACCGGAGCCTGGGCGTTGACGAAACGCTTGAGGTTGTAGGGGTCGCTTGCCGAATCCATAGGACCACGGTTGCACACTGGGGGCAGGGTCCGCGTGGGCTTGACTCGAGCAGGACGGAGACGGATGTAGATGGCGGTCGAGCGACGCGTACCGCGGGTCCGCGACCTGGCCCCGTTGATCCGATTCCAGAAGCCCCGGCTTGACCGAACGCAGCGTCGCCTCGACAACGCGTTGACCATCGCAGACCTGCGCCGCATCGCCCGACGCCGGACCCCCAGGGCGGCCTTTGACTACACCGACGGCGGGGCCGAGGACGAAGTCTCCATCCAACGCGCCCGACAAGCCTTCGAGGACATCGAGTTTCACCCGACGATTCTGCGCGACGTGCGAAACATACGCGCGGGGTGGGATGTGCTCGGGGGCCCAGTGGCTTTGCCGTTCGGGATCGCGCCGACCGGGTTCACCCGCTTGATGCACACCGAAGGTGAGGTCGCCGGCGCTCGAGCGGCAGCCGCGGCCGGCATCCCGTTCTCGCTGTCGACGTTGGCCACCAGCTCGATTGAAGACGTGGTCGCCGCGGCGCCACAGGGCCGCAAGTGGTTTCAGCTGTACATGTGGCGCGACCACGATCGGTCCATGGCCTTGGTGCGGCGGGCCGCCGATGCGGGGTTCGACACCCTGCTGGTGACGGTCGACGTTCCGGTCGCCGGCGTCCGGCGGCGAGATGTTCGCAACGGAATGTCGATACCGCCGGCGCTCACCGTGCGCACCGTCCTGGACGCGTTGCCGCGACCACGCTGGTGGTTCGATCTGCTGACCACCGAGCCGCTGGCGTTCGCGTCCCTGGATCGCTGGCCCGGGACGGTCGCGCAATACCTCGACTCCATGTTCGACCCCGGAGTCACCTTCGACGACCTCGCCTGGATCAAGGCGCAATGGTCAGGAAAGCTGGTCGTCAAAGGGATCCAGACGCTCGACGATGCCCGCGCGGTGGTTGACCACGGCGTGGACGGCATCGTGTTGTCCAATCACGGTGGCCGCCAACTAGATCGAGCGCCAGTGCCTTTCCACCTGTTGCCCTCGGTTGCTCGGGAACTGGGTAACGACACCGAGATTCTGCTGGACACTGGCATCATGTCCGGGGCTGACATCGTCGCGGCGGTCGCCCTCGGCGCGCGGTGCACCCTGATCGGGCGGGCCTACCTGTATGGATTGATGGCCGGCGGTGAGGCCGGCGCCCGACGTGCGATCGAGATTCTGGCGAACGGGATTACCCGCACCATGCAGTTGCTCGGCGTGAGTTGCCTGGAGGAGCTGTCACCCAAACACGTCACGCAACTGCGCCGGCTGGGGCCAGCACGGTAGTCACTTGTCGCGCGGATGGTCTACCTGACCGGACAGGGCCGTCAGAATGCCCCGGTCCAAATCGGCCGCACCCGGGCCCTTGGCCGGAGGAACACCTTGGCAATCGCAGGTGAGACTGCCGAACGGGCTGGTGTGCGGCTCGGAAAGCTCGGGTTCGGCGTTCGTCGGCGCCGCGCCAACGGCGAAGAAAGAAAGTGTCATCGCAGCGCTGACAAGCACTTTGGTGAACATTTGCGGGTCCTTCCGCTACTGCGACTAAGCCGCCCGGCCTCTTGGTGGACATTCTACGTTCAAAGGTTGTTCATTTTGCGTTAACCCGGGCTTCTCGGGGATCACCGGTGTGCCCAGCGACGATGCGGCTCGCCGAGGCGTCCAGCGCGACGTAGCTCACCACAGACGGGGAACAAAAGGCGGCCGGCCCGGGTTGAGCGCATCAGGCTTAACTTTTGGAGGATTGATGCCTGAAGCCATATCACTGCCGGTGCTGTTCGCTACCGACACCATCGTCTTGCCGGGAATGGTGGTGCCCATTGCCCTCGACGACGCGGCGCGGGCGGCGGTCGACGCCGCTCAGTCCAGCGAGTCACGCCAGCTGCTCATCGCCCCCCGGCTCGAGGACCGCTATCCCACACACGGCGTAGTGGCCAAGATTCTGCAGGTGGGCAGGATCGCCGGCGGAGGAACTGCCGCCGTCGTCCGCGGCGAGCGTCGCGCGCACATCGGAGCGGGCGCCACCGGACCGGGTGCCGCGCTGTGGGTCGAGGTGACCTATGTTCCCGAAACACCGGTGACCGACGAAGTCAAAGCGCTGGCAGCCGAATACAAGAAGTTACTGCTGGCCATGCTGCAACGGCGCGAAGCGTGGCAGATCATCGACTACGTCAACCAGCTGACCGATCCGTCGGCATTGGCGGACACGTCCGGGTACGCCTCGTATCTGACCGACGTGCAGAAGCGCCAGCTCCTGGAGACAGTCGACGTCGCCGAGCGGCTGCGCGTGTTGATCGACTGGACCGGCGAACACCTCGCCGAGGTCGAGGTCAACGACAAAATCGCCGAAGACGTGCGCGACGGCATGGAGAAGACGCAGAAGGAATTCCTGCTGCGCCAACAGCTGGCCGCCATCCGCAAAGAACTCGGCGAGGGCGAACCCGACGGTTCGGACGACTACCGGGCCCGCGTGGAAGCTGCCGAGCTGCCCGAGAAGGTGCGCGAGGCCGCGCTGCGCGAGGTCGGCAAGCTCGAACGCGCCAGCGACCAGAGCCCGGAAAGCGGCTGGATCCGCACCTGGCTGGACACCGTGCTGGACCTGCCCTGGAACGTCCGCACTGACGACGCCACGGATTTGCAGGCCGCCCGGGCAATTCTGGATGCCGATCACCACGGGCTGGACGACGTCAAGGACCGCATCGTCGAATATCTGGCGGTGCGCACTCGGCGCGCCCAGCGGGGACTGCAGGTGGTCGGTGGCCGCGGTTCCGGTGCGGTGATGGTGCTGGCCGGCCCACCCGGTGTCGGCAAAACATCGCTGGGTGAGAGCGTGGCCCGGGCGCTGGGCCGCAAGTTCGTGCGCGTCGCCCTAGGCGGTGTGCGCGACGAGGCCGAGATCCGCGGGCACCGGCGCACCTACGTCGGCGCGTTGCCCGGCCGGATCGTGCGGGCCATCGGTGAAGCGGGTTCGATGAACCCGGTGGTGCTGCTGGACGAGATCGACAAAGTCGGCTCGGACTATCGGGGCGACCCGAGCGCGGCGCTGCTCGAGGTGCTCGACCCCGCGCAGAACCACACCTTCCGTGACCACTATCTGGACCTGGATCTGGACCTGTCCGATGTGGTGTTCCTGGCGACGGCCAACGTGATCGAGAACATCCCTTCGGCACTGATGGACCGCATGGAATTGGTGCAGATCGACGGCTACACCGAAGACGACAAGGTGGCCATCGCCCGCGACTACTTGCTGCCGCGTCAGCGCGAGCGGGCGGCGCTGAGCGACGACGAGGTCGTGGTCACCGACGCCGCCCTGCGCAAGATCGCCGCCGATTACACCCGCGAGCCGGGGGTTCGGCAGTTCGAACGGTTGCTGGCCAAAGCGATGCGCAAGGTGACCACCAAGCTCGCGCCCGGATCGGATGGGTCAGCGGGTCCGCTTGTCATCGACGAGCCGGATCTGGTCGGCTACCTGGGCCGGCCCCGCTTCACCCCGGAGTCGGCGGAACGCACCGCGGTGCCGGGCGTTGCCACCGGCCTGGCCGTCACCGGCTTGGGCGGGGACGTGCTCTTCATCGAGGCCGGGGCTACCGACGGCGAAGCCGGTCTGCAGTTGACCGGCCAGTTGGGTGACGTGATGAAGGAGTCGGCGCAGATCGCGCTGTCCTACGTGCGGTCATATGCCGCTCAGTTGGGGGTCGACCCGAAGTCGTTGGATCGGCGCATCCACGTGCACGTGCCCGCCGGGGCGGTGCCCAAGGACGGGCCGTCGGCCGGCGTCACCATGGTGACCGCTCTGGTGTCGATGGCCACCGGACGTCAGGTTCGCTCCGATGTCGGCATGACCGGCGAAGTGACCTTGAACGGTCGCGTGCTGCCGATCGGCGGGGTCAAGCAGAAGCTGCTGGCCGCTCAGCGCGCCGGATTGTCCACGGTGTTCATTCCGGCACGCAACGAGCCGGATCTGGATGACGTGCCCGCCGAAGTGCTCGATGCGCTCACGGTGCTACCGATGACCGACGTCGCCGAGATCGTGACGCAGGCGCTGGAGTCGGCGGCGCCGACGGCAACGGCAGCGGCCTGATCGGTCGGGCGGCCGGGTGGCGGCTCCACTCGGCCGCCCAACTGAGACTGCTAGTCGCATGTCAGACAGCTGGGAGAAAGCTGGAAGATTTCTGGGAGATTGCGTTTTCGTATCGGCGGGCTGGGGTAGCCCAGAGGCAGGGGGTCATCCCTGAAGCCTCGAACAGGGGCAATGGGACTAACCGAACATAGCTAGTTGCTGTCAGCTGCCCCCATAGCAGCGAAGCGCAGAGAAGGAGTCACCATGAAGTTCAAGCAATTCGTCGCCGGTGCGGCGATGACCGGTGGTCTTGCAGCGGGCGCACTCGGGCTGGGCGCCGGTTTCGCCGCAGCTGACCCGCCGGGACCAGGCCCGAACATCCCCGGCCCGAACATCCCTGGGCCGGACGTCCCAGGTCAGAATGGGCCGGGTCCGAACGTGCCGGGGCCGAACAACAACCCGATTTGTTACGGGCCGGGTGCCAACTGCTTGGGGCCGGGCAGCCCGCTTCCGCCCGGACAGAACGGATTCCCGCCGCCGGGGCACTACAACGACCCGGTCCGCTACGGACAGCCGGCGACCTTCTTCGTTCCCCAGTACAACCAGGCCTTCCCGGTCGTGTTCAACCCGGACGCGGGGGCTTGGGGAGTCATTACGCCCGATGGTGCCTTCATCGCGGTGAATGCCTAGCGAAGCCGAAGAAGACAGCCGCCGCCTTTATGGCGGCGGCTGCTTCGCGTCTCCGACCTCTCAACCCAGCAATGGCCTACGACGCCGACCTCGCTGAGCGGATCCGAGAGCTGCTCGCGTCGCAGCCCGACGTGGACGAAAAGCGCATGTTCGGTGGGCTGGCCTTCATGGTCGGCGGGCACCTGGCCGTGGCGGTAAGCGGGCAGGGCGGAATTATGGTGCGAGTGCCGCCCACCGACACCGACAAATTGCTCGATCGAGCCCACGTCAGCCCCATGGTGATGGCCGGTCGGGAAACCCGCGGCTGGCTGCGCATCGCCGCCGAGGGAGTGAAAACCAAACGACAGCTGGACAGTTGGGTCTCGCGTGGCGTCAGCTATGCGCTGTCCCTGCCCGCCAAATGACGCCCGCGGTTTGTCATATCGCCGTAGGGGTACGCCGCTGACCATGGACAAGTCGCGGCAAATGGTGCGGCGGCTGCTCAAGGTTGCCGGCACCACGTATGCGGCCGAGGCTGGGATTCGCCTCGATGACAAACCCATGCCGCTGTTCCAGCTGTTGGTGTTGTGCATGTTGTCCAGCAAGCCGATTGACGCAACCATCGCCATGCGCGCGGTGCGAGAACTGTTCAAAACAGGACTACGCACGCCGAAAGCCGTGCTGGCCGCCGACCGTGGCACCATGATCAGCGCCTTCGGTCGCGCCCATTACGTCCGTTACGACGAAAGCTCGGCGACCCGGCTCGCCGAGATCGCCGAGCGAGTGCGCGACGAATTCTCGGGCGACCTAAGGGAACTGGCCCGGCGCAGTGACCACGACCCCCAGTCGGCCAAGCGAATGCTGAAGAAGTTCAAAGGCATTGGCGACACCGGAGCTGATATCTACCTGCGCGAGATACAAGACGTCTGGACCTGGGTGCGGCCGTATTTCGACGACCGCGCCACCGCGACGGCCAAGCAGTTGGGTCTGCCGACCGATCCCACCCAGCTCTGTGCGCTGGCCCCGCGCAACGCCAGCGCCGAACTCGCGGCCGCCCTGGTGCGTGCGTCACTGGATGACGACGTGCGCCGGCAGGTGACCGGTTGAACCGGCCATGAGCGTGCGAATCGGCACTTCCGGGTGGTCCTACAACCACTGGGCGGAGGTGCTGTACCCGCCGCGCTTGCCACCTGCCCGCCGCTTGGCGCGCTACACCGAGGTCTTCGACACCGTCGAGTTGAACGCCAGTTTCTATCGCTGGCCCAAGGATTCGACATTCGCCGGCTGGCGCGAGCGAGTGCCCGACGGATTCACCTTCTCGGTTAAGGCGCACCGCGGTCTGACGCACTACCGCCGACTGGCCAACCCAGAACCCTGGGTCGAACGGTTCGAGCGATGCTGGCAGGCGTTGGGTGATCGTCGCGGAGTGTTGCTGGTGCAACTGCATCCGGAGCAGCAGCGGGACGACGCGCGCCTGGATCATTTTCTGGCCAGCGTGCCGAACTGGATCCGGGTTGCCGTCGAGCTACGCCATCCGTCGTGGAACGACCCGGCCGTCTACGAACTGCTGGAACGCCACCGCGCTGCCTATGTCGTGATGAGCGGCGCCAATCTGGTGTGTGTCCCACGCGCCACCACCGACCTGGTGTACGTCCGCATGCACGGGCCGGAACCGGCGTCGCTGTATACCGGTTCCTACACCGACAGCGACCTGCGGTGGTGGGCCGAGCGCATCACCGAGTGGGACAGTCAGGGCCGCGACGTATGGATGTACTTCAACAACGACATAGGCGGCCACGCGGTGCGGAATGCGTTGTCGCTGCGGGAAATTCTGACATGAGCCGGCGATGATCGGTTACTCGACGGGCTTCCAGGTGTGGTCGATGATGGCGGGCGGGTGTTGGGCCTGCAGCCGTTCGCGCTCCGCGCGGCGGCGCTTGATCCGTAGCCGGGCGTCCGCAGGCATCGCGATCACCTCGTCGCACGTCAGGTAGTACACGTCATCGACGACGTCGATCAGGTCCGCAGCGACACGACGGGAACCCAACTCGCGCAGTGTGGTTCGAAGTTCGTGGGTGAACCGCAGGGTGGTGTCATGAGCCAACTCCCGCGAGCCGCGGGCACCGGCAGTCAGCCGCCGACTGAACTTCGCCGTCGGGGTCGGCTGCTCGGGACTCATCGCAAGTTCGGCCGCCATCATCAGCAGCGACGCCGGATCATCGCCGAAAGTCGGGTTGGCCAACTCGGCTTCCCCGCGACCCCGATGCCACAATTGCGCGACGGCCGCATCGAGTGCGGCAGCCGCGGCCGGAGAAAGGGCGCGAATACTCGCGGCATTGCCTTCGCGGGCCAGCGCGCACAACGGCGGGTCGGCACGCAGTGCGGCCGCAAGAGCGGCTGTCTCGGCAGCGATCCGGCTGCTTTCCATGATCGCCCCGAGTCCCGAGACGCCCGCCTCGGCGCGATTGTGTTCCAGCAGTGCCGCTCTGATGCCGGTGTCCAGAACCCACAGTCCGGTCAGCATCCATCCTTGCTGAATGCGATTCCGTAGCAAGCCGACTCGCACTTCCAGGGCGGCCTCCGGCAGTGAGGTCAGCTGCGCGGGGTCGAGGTGCTCGGCGGTTGCCGCGGTGAGATAGGCCTGCGTGTCCGCCCGCAAGTGCCGCAACAGCCCCAGCGACCGCGCCGTCACAACCACTTTGGCAACCGAGCCGAGCGGTCCAGCCGCCACCTGGGGGCGGCCCATCGGCAGCAGTTCGGTGACTTCGGCCCGGTCGCCCAAGGAGCGCTGGGCGACCGTACGTTCGTTCCAGCCCGGAAGTTGAGCTGCGGCAACGATGTTGGCCGATACCCCGACATAAGGCCGGTGACCGAAGACCGCAATGGCCCGGTTCGCCCACTCCTCGGCGACGACGTCGCCGAGGGCGAGCACATGCCCCATCTCCCGACCGGCGGCACGCAGGCCGCTGACCTGAACGTCCAGCGTTATTGGGGTCAACGGTCCGGGCAGGGCCTCGGCCAAGGCGGCGGCGCTGAAGACCGGAAAGCGCGGATCGACCCGGTCGTCGAATTCACCTTCCAGGCCCTCAGGTGCCGCCGAGTCCAGCACTGCGCCGTCCGGCGGTTGCGGCCGTGCCGGTGCCTCTATCGGTAGTGGCAACTGACCCGATCCGTCGACCGCACCCTCTGGGTGCAGTCTGCGCCCCGCCAAACCTCGTCCGGTGTCGACGATTGCGTCGAGCGCCTGCCAGCCGAACTCGAAGTGCCAATCTTCCGGCGCGGAACTGATGTCCATCTTCGGGATCAGCTCGTCCCACTTACGGACGCCATGTATCCGCAGTCGAGGGTCGACCGAGCGCAGCAGTCGCCACGCAGTCACTACGTTGATGGTGTCCGGGGTGGCCAGATCGACGACCCCGGTGCGGTCGCTGCTGACCGCCAGAACCAGGAAGCGGACCAGGTCGTCGAGGTGCAGCACCCGCATGGGCAGGGCGGAGACCTTGTCGCGCATCAGCGTGGCCACGGTGCGGCACACCATCCAGTCGAGGTGGCGACCGACCGGGGGCGCGATGCGGATCACCAAGCCCGGCGCCCAGCCGGTGGACACCAACGACTCGGCCTGCTCGTACAGGTCCGGTCGTCCGGCGGCGTGGGTTACCAGCAGCATCCGTGCGCCCGCGCGGGCGGCGGCATGGCTGGCGTGAGCGACGCCGGAAATACCTGCACCGCCCGGTGCGGTGGTGTCCACCGGCGCGAGATGGATGACGGCGTCGGCCTCGGCGGCTAATTCCCCCAGCACGGGGTGGTGCAGCGGCGCGCAAACGAAGTCGACGTCACGGTGCAGCGCCGGGTGGTGACGCCGGCCGACGCCGCTGACGCTGTGTCCGGCGGCGATCAACTGGCGCGTGACCTGCCGCCCAACGGCGCTGGTGGCGTCGGTAACCAGGATCCGCACCTGGCCTCACCTCCCACGACGTCTGTGATGACAATAGGCAGGCGGCGATACTTGCGCGACGTTTGAGTCTTGAACGTGACCCTAACTGTGACCCTCGCGCAAGGTTGCCGCACCGCGGCGGTGTTTACCGGTCGGTTACTGAAGTGCCGCGCTGCCGTCGGCAGCTACCGCAACTTTGGCGCCCCCGATGTCTTCGCTGACGGTCGTTTCGGCAGCGGCGGGATCAGTGATGATCGCCAAGGCGCGGGCGTCGTCGGGCGTGCGCACCGCCAGGAACGCCTTTTCCGGGCGTCCGTCCCGGTCGAACGGTGTCGTCCACGCTTCGACCGTTCCGACGCCCTCCCATTCGATCAGGCCGGTGCGGGTCGGCTCGCGATCGACCGCCGCCTGCACATCCTCCCAGCGGAATTCCGCGGGCGGCTCGGTGCTGTACACACCGAAGCTGTGCTTGGTCAGGAAGCCGCCGTTGGCGGTGATCAAGCCGCGTCGGCCGGGGTTGGCGATCAACACTTCGGCCATGGTGGCGATCGAGTGGGTGACGTAGTTGCTCCACGGGCCGCCGGCGAAGGTAAGGCCTCCGGTCACAGTCAACGGCCGAGCCGGGTCATCGACCGGAAGGCCCAGCTCTGCGGCGGCGACCTGAACGGCAGAGGGGAAGCAGGAGTACAGGTCGACGTGGTCTACCTCGTCGATGCCCAACCCGGCCAGTTCCAGCGCACGGGCACCGCCGAGGCGGATGGCCGGTGACCGGTGCAGTTCGGCCCGCTCGGCGATGGCCGAGGTGTCGTGCGCGTCGGTACCTGCGTGCGGGTAGACCCACCGTTCTTCCGGTACGCCCAGGTGCCTGGCCTGCTCGACCGACGTCAGAATCAGCGCCGCCCCCTGGTCGACCATGTTGTTGGAGTTCATCAACTTGGTGTACGGCCAGCTGATCATTCGGTTCTGCGGACCAGCCTGCCAAATCTCCTCGGCGCTCACCGGCTGACGGATCCAGGCGTTCGGGTTGTCGACCGCTACCGCGTTGAACCGCGCCCAGAGCTCTCCCACGCGGCGGCGGTGGTCTTCGGTCGACTCGCCGTTGGCCAGCCGCAGTGCCTGCTCGAACAGCGGGTACACGAAGGCAGGCCGATCAAGTTTGATCCTGATCTCGGCGTCGCCGGCCATCGGTACGTCGTCATCGGCGACTTCCGGCATCGGGACGGAGTTGTCCTGGTCGGTCCACACCAGCCGGGCGCCCACCTTCTTCAGCCCGGTTCTCGTGCGCCATGTTTCGGCGCCGGCAATCAGGACCGTTCGCGTCGCGCCGCGCTGGATGTCCAGGCAGGCCTGATTGACCAGCGATTGGGGGGTGTTGCCGCCGACGCTGCTGTAGCCGGCGCGATAGTCGCGGAGTCCCAGCCGTTCGCCCAGGAGCAGCCCGGGATTGCGGTAATGGGCGGACAGGATGTTGACCACACGGATGGAGTCGACCGCTTCGATCACTCGGGCATCCGCGGCTTGTCGGGTGGCGGCCACCATGAGGTCGACCGGTTCCACGGAGTGCTTCTCCGGATCGATTTCGTCGCGATGGTTGACCTGGCCGGATGCGATGAGGACCGGAGTCCTGGGATCGACGGGCATGCCTCGAACCTATCGCGGGGGTAGGCGGGGCGGCGTTGCACCCTGGGCGGCGCTAGAGCCGCTAGGCGTATTCGGCGGGCGCGAACAGCGTTCCTTCGGCGATCAATCGCTCGATGTCCGCTGCGGTCAGGCCGAGCAGGTCGCGGCAGACCTGCCGGGTGTGCTCGCCGGGCAGGGGCGCCGGGCGCTGTGGCGCGGGCGGGATGTGCCGAAACGGCGCCGGGCCTGTCTCGGCGGGCAGCGGACGCTGGATCAGCGGATGCACCAACTCCTGCAGCACGTTGCGCTCGAGCAGTTGTGGGTCGGTGAGGAGGTCCGGTGGGCGGTTCATCGGACCGGCCGCTACACCGGCGGCTTGCAAGAGGGTGGCGGCTTGCACCGGAGTGCGCGCCTGCGTCCAGGTCGACACCAGGGCGACCAGGTCGCGACGGTGGGCGACCCGCGCTGCACCGGTGGCAAAGCGTGCGTCCGCCGCCCACCGCGGCTCGTCGAAAACGTTTGTGGCTGCCCGCCATTCGTCGTCGGACCGGATCGAGATGACGCACCATTCGTCGTCACCCGCGCACGGGTAGACGGCGTGCACGCTGGTGTCGGCGCGAATGTCATCAGTGCCACCGGCCCGCGCGGCCTCGGTAACGAACAACGTGTCCAACTGATTGACGACCGCTTCGGCTTGGGAGACATGGACATTGGCGCCGGCGCCGCTGCGGTCCCGACGTATCAATGCCGCCAATGCCCCGATCGCGGTGATCCGACCGACGACGTGGTCGGGGAAGATCGTCGTCGCGTCGTAGAAGGCGTGGCGGGCTGCCTTGGTGGGCGCTTCGTCTGATGTCCAGAGCCGGGTCACGCCGGTGGCGGCCCGAACCAGTGGCCCGTAGCCGAGCCGATTGGTCCAGGGCCCGTGGTGGCCGTACGCGCTGCTGCCGGCGAGCACGATGCGGGGATTGAGGGCGTGCAGCGTCTCGTAGGAAAAGCCAAGTGCAGTAAGGGTTCCTGGCTTGAAGTTGGCGAACACCGCATCGGCTGCGGTGACCAGGCGAGCGAAGATCTTCTTGCCTTCGTCGCTGCGCAGATTCAGCCCTAGACCTAACTGGTTGCGGTGCGTGCGGGCGAACGACTCACTCATCGCGTCCCCGACGCGGGCCTGCCGCAGACCGTCCGGGTACTCGGCACTTTCGATTTTGATGACCTCGGCGCCCATGTCGCCGAACAACCGGCCGACCTCCCCTCCAGCGACGATGATGCCAAGGTCGAGGATGCGCAGCCCATGTAGTGGATAGCCGCTGGCCGTGCTCGGATGCGGCGCCGGGGCCGACTGACCGCGCCACGCCGCTTCGTCGTGGCCCGGCGCGGGGGCCGCATGACGCAAGCCGCAGCGTTGCCCGTCGACGACGAAATATCCGGTCGGCGCGGCCGTGTTGACGTGGGGTGCGATCTCGACGTCGGTGCTGGCGCCCACCGCCGTGAAATGTTCGGAGGTCAAGATCCGCGACGGCTTCAAGACCGCCGCGATCGGAACTCCGCGGGCCTGGCCGGCGACCACCAGGTCCTTCATCGTCTGGTCGGCGAACAACCTCTCGACCAAGCCGCTGATCTGCGGCCAGGCCGCCAGACGTTCGCCGATGAGTTCGTACTTGGGATCCTGGAACTGCTGCGGCTCCCCCAGCCAGCCGCGCAGCGCGCGCCACTGCCGGGGCGCCATGACGCACAGCCGGACGTAGCCGTCGCGGCATGAATAGATCGGGTAGGCGTCCTGATTCTGTGGGCGTCCCCGCCAAGGCTCGGTGCCGGTGGAGCCGGCCGCGACCTGACCGTGCGCCCCGAACGGCGGATCCAGGGCCATGACGACCGCGTCGAATCTGGAGAAGTCGACGAAGTCGCCTGTGCCACAACGAATCCGGTGGTAGTACGCCAGAAGGACCGCCCACGTGGCTTGGACAGCCGCGGTCGCCGACGCAATGCCCTCCGGAAGCAGCACCGGAGTCCCGCTGCTGGGACCTGACCGCGACAGTGCGCCTGACATCGCATATAAGACCGGATCGGTGGCGCGCCAGGACGACCGTGGGCCGGTGAGGCCGAAGTCGGCGACCGACAACACCACCAGGTGTTCATAGCGATCTGCCAGTTCGGTGCACGACGTCCCAAACGCCTCGGCCTGCCCGGGATTGCCGCAATCCACCACGATGTCGGCGGTTGCGACAAGGTCGAAGAACCGCCGGCGATCGTGTTCGCTGCCGGGATCCAGCACGGCACTGCGTTTGTTCGCGTTGTGCAGGGCGAACGCGATGCTGGACCCGTCGACGGTCGGTAGCGCGGCACGGGCGGCACAGCCGTGGGCGGGTTCGATCTTCAGGACGTCGGCACCAAGATCGGCAAGCAGCCGCGTCACCGAATCGGCGTCGCCGCAGGACAAGTCGAGCACGCGGACGCCGTCAAGCAACCCGTCGGTCATGGGGCCACCGTAGTCGTCGCGGCTCCGCAGTCCCCCGAAGTGGCCGCCTCGAGCAGCATGCGAGGTGACTCAGACCGGCGTGCATCGATACCGCAGTTCTTCCACGGGCGCGCCGCCGTAACTGCCCAACCGCCGCGTCCCGTCGAACGCCCAGCCGTCACGTTCGTAGAACCATCGCGCGCGGTCGTTGCCGGCCAGTACCCACAGCGACGCTCCGGCGACACCCAAGGCCCGCATCCGCTGCCGGGCGGCGCCCATCAGCGCACGCCCCACTCCCCGGCCCAGATAATCCGGGTCGACGTAAAGGGCCATCAGCTCACCATGATTCGGCAGTTCATCGGAAAGACCGGTGGTAGCCAGGCCGCAGATGACCGAGCCGTCGACCGCGACGACGGTGGACGGCAACCGGACACCGACGCGACCAAAGGTGTACCGGCTGGCCCACGCGGCGGGTGTCAGGCTGTCGAGATAGTCCTGCGCGATCAGTCCCCGATAGGCCCACTGCCAGGACCGGACGTGGACCGCTGCTACTGCCAGCGCGTCCTCGGCCTGGGCGGGCCGAACGTGCGTCACCTGTGCAGTATGGCTGGATCCGCGGCAGGGCTCAGAACGTGTGGTTGAGTGGCGGGCGGACGCGATAGCTGTGGAGAGGTTGGCGGACGATGAGCGAAGGCGACCTCGACGTCCTGGTGATCGGCGCGGGACTGGCCGGACTGCGGTGTGCGAGTGTGCTGGCCGCCGCAGGGCGCGAGGTCGGCGTGTGGGAGGCCGGCGACGACGTAGGCGGGCGGATCCGCACCGATGTGATCGATGGCTTCCGCTGCGACCGGGGGTTTCAGGTGCTCAACCCCGCCTACCCCGAACTCGGACGCGCCGTCGACATCGCCGCCCTTGACCTGCAGGCCTTCGGCGCGGGTGTCGCAGTGCGGCGAGAGCAGGGTCACGCGGTGCTGGTGCATCCACTGCGCGAACCCGCGCGGGTCCCGAAGATGATCGCTGCGCGCGCGATCGGCCCCCGCGAAGCGCTGGCGCTGGCGCGGTGGGCAGCACCGGCACTGCGACCCCGCCGGCTCAAGACGAGTGGTCGCGACGAGACGTTGCGACAGGCGCTGGATCGCTGCGGTGTGCGCGGGCTACCCCGTCGCGTGGTCGACCGATTCCTGGCCGGCGTGCTGCTCGAGGACAACGGGGCCACGTCCAACGCGTTCAGTCTGTTGCTGGCCCGCTCTTTCGTGTTGGGAGTCCCCGGTCTGCCGGCTCAGGGCATGCGGGCGCTGCCGCGCCAACTTGCTGAGCCGCTCGCGGGCCGCATCGCGCTCAACCGCAAAGTGACCCGCGTCGAGCGGGACGGGCAGGGCTGGATGGTGCGGGGTGACGACAGTGTCGTCAGCGCCAGAGACGTGGTGGTGGCGGCCGACCCGGCACACGCGGCCGCGCTGACCGGTCAGCCGGTGCCTCGCACTCACGGGGTGGTCACCGACTGGTGGGCGGTGAGCGAGGTGCCCTCGCCGTACTCGATGCTCTGGGTGGACGGCCGGGTCAAGCCGCGAGGGCCGGTGCTGAACACCGCGGTCATCAGCGCCGCCGTCCCGAGCTATGCACCGCCGGGCCGCCATTTGATCAGCGCGTCGGCGCTGTTGGCCGAAGATGGTGCCGAACCGCCGGAGACGGTGACGCGACGCCACGCCGCAGACATCCTGGGCGGCGACGGTCACGGCTGGGAACTGGTGACTCGACACGTCATTCGCCACGCGCTGCCGGCTCAGCCGCCGCCGTTGCGCGTCCGGCGGTCAGTCCGCGTCGGTGACGGCTTGTGGTGGTGCGGTGATCATCGCGACACCGCCTCCATCCAGGGCGCCCTGGTCAGCGGACGGCGTACTGCCGAGGCGTTGCTCAACGAGCGCCGCGTGCCCGGATAACCGGGCGCAGCCGCGGCCGGCTTGTTGCACTGAACGGCGACGAGTGTTGTGCTTACTCGAGTTGACACCCGTCAAGTCTTTGGGGAAGGACGGCAATGGCAGACAAGCACGCGCAATTCCTGGGCCTGAAAGTCCGCGGCAAGGTCGTCGTCATCACCGGCGGGGCGCGGGGTATCGGGTTGGCGACCGCAACCGCGCTGCACCGGTTGGGCGCCAAGGTGGCCATCGGTGACATCGACGAGGCGACGGTGAAGGAAGCCGGCGCGGACCTCGGGCTCGACGTGTACGGCCGACTCGACGTCACCGATCGGGAGTCGTTCACCGAATTCCTCGACCAAGTGGAGCGCCAACTGGGCCCGATCGACGTGCTGGTCAACAACGCGGGCATCATGCCCGTCGGCCGGATCATCGACGAACCGGACGCGGTGACCCGACGCATCCTGGACATCAACGTCTACGGCGTCATCCTGGGCAGCAAACTGGCCGTCGAGCGGATGGTGCCCCGCCGGCGCGGACACGTCATCAACGTCGCGTCGCTGGCCGGGGAGATCTATGCGATAGGCCTGGCGACCTACTGCGCCAGTAAGCACGCGGTGGTCGCCTTCACCGACTCCGCGCGGTTGGAATACCGCTCGGCCGGGGTGAAGTTCTCGATGGTCCTGCCGTCGTTCGCCAACACCGAACTGGTCGCCGGCACTTCGGGCATCAAGGGTTTCAAGAACGCCGAACCATCCGACATCGCCGACGCCATCGTCGGGCTCATCGCGCGGCCCAAGCCGCGGGTGCGGATCACCAAAGCGGCCGGCGCCATGGTCGTTTCGCAGAAGTTCATGCCTCGTCCGTTTGCCGAGGGATTGAACCGGATACTCGGCGGCGAACACGTTTTCACCGATGATGTCGATGTCGCCAAGCGCAGGGCCTACGAGTCGCGCGCCCGCGGCGAAGGGGAGTAACCCGGTCTTCATGAGCTCAGCATCCACCACCGTGTCCGCGACCCTTTCCCACGACGAACTCGCCGTGATCGACGCCTATTGGCGGGCGGCCAACTATCTTTCGGTCGGCCAGATCTACCTGCTGGACAACCCGTTGCTGACCGAACCGCTGTCCCCCGAGCACGTCAAACCCAGGTTGCTGGGGCACTGGGGCACCACACCAGGGCTCAACCTCATCTACGCCCACCTGAACCGAGTCATCCGCAACCGCGACGCCAACGTCATCTACGTGACCGGGCCGGGCCACGGCGGTCCAGGGCTGGTCGCCAACGCCTATCTCGAAGGCACCTACAGCGAGGTGTACACCGGGATCGAGGAGAACGCCGAAGGGCTGCGCAAGCTGTTCCGGCAGTTCTCCTTCCCCGGCGGCATCCCCAGCCATGTCGCGGCGCAGACCCCGGGATCTATTCATGAGGGCGGCGAACTGGGTTACGCCCTGGTACACGCTTACGGCGCGGCGTTCGACAACCCCGACCTCGTGGTCGCCTGCGTGATCGGTGACGGCGAGGCCGAGACCGGCCCGCTGGCGACCAGCTGGCACTCCAACAAGTTCCTCAACCCGGCCGTCGACGGCGCGGTGCTGCCCATCCTGCACCTCAACGGCTACAAGATCGCCAACCCCACCGTGCTGGCGCGCATCCCGCACACCGAACTCGAGTCGCTGCTGCGCGGGTACGGCTATCGCCCCATCACGGTCGACGGCGACGACCCCGCCGCCGTCCACCAGCAACTGGCCGCCGCCCTGGACGACGCGTTCGATGACATCGCGTCCATCCAGCAAGCCGCACGCGGCGGTGAGCAGACCGACCGCCCGGTCTGGCCGATGATTGTCCTGCGCACCCCCAAGGGCTGGACCGGTCCCAAAGAGGTCGACGGTAAGCGGGTGGAGGGCACCTGGCGCTCCCACCAGGTGCCGCTGGCCGCCACGCACGAAAACCCCGAGCACCGTAAGCAGCTCGAGCAGTGGCTGCGCAGCTACCGCCCCGAGGAGCTCTTCGACCAGGACGGCGCCCTACGGCCGGAGCTGAAGGCCGCCGCCCCCACCGGCGACCGGCGGATGAGTGCCAACCCGCACGCCAATGGCGGGCTGCTGCTGCACGACCTGGACCTTCCGGACTTCCGCGACTACGCGGTCGACGTCGAGCAGCCCGGAGCGAAGATGCACGAAGCCACCCGAGTGTTGGGAGCCTTCCTGCGCGACGTCATCAAACGCAACCCCGACCGGTTCCGCTTGATGGGACCCGACGAGACCGCGTCCAACCGGTTGGATGCGGTGTTCGGTGCGACCGACCGGGTCTGGGTGTCCGAACTCGAGGACGACGACGACCACCTCGGGCCCGATGGGCGGGTGATGGAGGTGCTGTCCGAGCACCTCTGCCAGGGCTGGCTGGAAGGCTACCTGCTGACCGGTCGGCACGGCTTGTTCAACTGCTACGAGGCCTTCGTCCACATCATCGACTCGATGCTCAACCAACACGCGAAGTGGTTGGGCACTTGCCTGGAACTGCCCTGGCGACAACCGATCGCGTCGCTCAACTACCTGCTGAGCTCGCACGTGTGGCGTCAAGACCACAACGGCGCGTCGCACCAAGACCCCGGCTTCATCGACCTGGTGGCCAACAAGCGCGCCGAGCTGACCCGCGTCTACCTGCCGCCGGACGGCAACACCTTGCTGTCGGTGGCCGATCACTGCCTGCGCAGCCGCAACTACATCAACGTCATCGTGGCCGGCAAGCAACCTGCCCTGGCCTACCTCGATGCCGAGGAAGCGATTGCCCACTGCACCCGCGGTCTGGGCATCTGGCAGTGGGCCAGCACCGCCACCGGGGATCCGGACGTGGTGCTGGCCTGCGCCGGTGACATTCCCACGCAGGAAACGTTGGCCGCGGCCGACATCTTGCGTCGGGAGCTGCCGGACCTGGCCGTTCGGGTGATCAACGTCGTCGACCTGATGCGGCTGCAGCCCGATTCCGAGCACCCGCACGGGCTGCCGGATCGCGAATACGACGCGCTGTTCACCCAGGACAAGCCGGTCATCTTCGCCTACCACGGCTATCCGTGGCTGATTCACCGGCTCACCTATCGCCGCGCCGGACACGACCACATGCACGTGCGCGGGTTCAAGGAGCGCGGCACCACTACGACGCCGTTCGACATGGTCATGCTCAACGATCTGGACCGCTTCCATCTGGTGATGGACGTCATCGACCGGGTGGAAGAGCTGGGCAGCCGGGCGGCGGTCCTGCGCCAGCGGATGGCCGACGCGCGCATCGCGGCGCGGCGCTACACCCGCGAGCACGGGGAGGATGACCCACAGATCAGCGGGTGGACCTGGGAGTCGAGCGAGCGGAATGAACGTAGTGAGTGACGGGAGCGAGACGACCGATTGGACCTGGGGAGTCGAGCGACTGACGTCGGCACGGCTAACCTGTGCGGGTGGCAAAAGTGCTGTCGGTCAACCTGGCGCGGTTCCGCGAGAACCCCGATCCGCGCCGGAAGGCGAAGATGACGGGCATCGACAAAGTGCCCGCGACCGGCGCGGTGTTGGTGCGACCGCCCGGGCCGATGCGCGGCGGGCTGGGCAGTGGACTCGTCGGCGACAGCATCGGCAATCAGAAGCTGCACGGCGGGGACGACCAAGCCGTGTACGCCTATGCCCGCGAAGACCTCGACGCGTGGGAAACGCAGCTCGGGCGCACCCTGACCGACGGCATGTTCGGTGAGAACCTGACCACATCCGGGATTGATGTCACCAACGCGCGCATCGGGGAACGCTGGCGGGTTGGCAGCGACGGTGTGCTGTTGGAAGTGTCGGCCCCCCGCACCCCGTGTCGGACGTTTTCGGCATTCCTGAACCTCAGCCAGTGGATCAAGACCTTCACTCAAGCAGGCAAACCCGGCGCCTACTTTCGCGTGCTCTCACCGGGAACGGTGCAAGCCGGTGACCCGATCACCGTCGACTATCGGCCCGACCATGACGTGACTATCGCGTTGGTGTTCCGCGCCCGCATGCAAGAGCCGGAACTGCTTCCCCGGCTGCTGGTTGCCGACGCCTTGTCCGCCGAGATGAAAGGCTATGCGCGCCGTCGGCTGGCGTCGACCGAAGGCTGAGTCACTCCTGTGCTGGCTCGGCGCAGGTAAACTCGCGTCAATGTCTGACCACGCCGCGACCGACGTAGCTGCCGTCGACCCGCTGGTGTCTCTGCTCTCGGCGCTGCACCGGTTCCGGGTGCAGGTCGATGTCGCCGTCGTCGTGGTCGTGCTGGTGCTCACCAATCTGATTGCGCACTTCACCACGCCTTGGGCGAGTTTCGCGACCGTGCCCGCCGCAGCGATCGGGCTGGTGGTTCTGGTTCGTTGCAACGGCCTGGGGTGGTCAGATCTCGGGTTGGGCCGCGAAGATTGGAAGTCCGGCTTCGGGTACGCGCTGGCGGCCATGGCCGTAGTCGTGTCGGTGATCGCTGTCGCCGTAGCGCTGCCGATGACCCGGCCGATGTTTCTCAACAACCACTACGCCACCATTTCGGGGGCGCTGATCGCTTCGATGGTCATCATCCCGCTGCAGACTGTCATCCCCGAAGAGCTGGCGTTTCGCGGTGTGCTGCATGGTGCGCTGAACCGGGCGTGGGGCTTTCGTGCTGTCGCGGTCGCGGGGTCGCTGCTGTTCGGTCTGTGGCACGTCGCGACGTCGCTGGGCCTGACGAGCAATAACGTCGGTTTCACGCGGCTGTTCGGGGGCGGCATCTTCGGCATGCTGGCCGGAGTCACCCTGGCCGTATTGGCCACCGGGGCAGCCGGTTTCGTATTCAGCTGGCTACGGCGGCGCAGCGGCAGCCTGATCGCGCCGATTGCGCTGCACTGGTCGCTCAACGGGATGGGTGCCCTGGCCGCCGCGCTGGTCTGGCACCTGTCCTAAATCGCCTACACGAGCAACACTGCTGCTCCGGCGATGCGGCCACTGCTCAGATCGGTCAGTGCGCGATCGGCTTCTGTCAGCGGGTATTCCGGCGTGGTGACCTGAATGTGGTGTTGCGCCGCGAAGTCGAGAAACGCGCGCGCGTCCGCCCGCGTGTTGGAGGTGACCGACCGCACCTGGCGCTCCTGAAACAGGTGACGCTGGTAGTTGAGCGCCGGAATATCGGTCAGGTGGATACCCGCGATCGCCAGGGTCCCGCCGCGATCGAGGGCCTCGAGGGCGGGCGGCACCAGGTCGCCCACCGGTGCGAACAGTATCGCGGCGTCCAGCGGCACGGGCGGCGGGTCTGCGGCTCCTTGCGCCGAGGCCGCGCCGAGCTCCAACGCCAATTCCCGAGCACGCTCCCCACGCGTCATCACGTGCACCTCGGCGCCCTGGGCTAAAGCCACCTGCGCGGTGATGTGGGCACTGCCGCCGAATCCGTACAGCCCCAGTCGGCCGCCGGGCGGCAACTCGGCGCGCAGCAGCGAGCGGTATCCGATGATGCCGGCACACAGCAGCGGCGCGAGCTCGGTGTCGCTGTAACCGCTGGGCAGATGATGCGCGTAAGCGGCTGGGACCGTGGTGAATTCGGCGTAACCGCCGTCGGCGTCCCAACCGGTGTAGCGAGAGTTCGGGCAAAGATTCTCGGCGCCGCGGCGGCAGTACTTGCACAGCCCGCACGTGTGGCGCAGCCACGCCACACCGACTCGGTCCCCCACAACGAAGTCGTCGCCCGCTTCGGCGCCCACCTCGACGACTTCCCCGACCACCTCGTGGCCGGGTGTCACCCGGTCGCGGTGTACGGGCAGGTCGCCTTCTGTGACGTGCAGGTCGGTCCGGCATACCCCGCACGCGCGGACGGCGACCAGCAGATCGGACGGTCCGGGCCGCGGCACTTCGGTGGTAACTCGTTGCAGCGGGCCGGTTTTCATCGGACCCGGTTGGCGAACCTGCCAAGCGGTCATGGTGGTCGTCGCTGACGCCATTACCCCATCATGCCGCTGCCGGTCGCGAACCGTCCGATCCGCTGGGCCGGTAACGCGGGTACTACAAGGTGCGCGTGCGGGAGGTGGCGAACTTGTAGATCAGCAACAGGATCACCGCACCAACCAGGGCCCCCAGGAAGGAGTGCTCGATCGGCGGGGTGATGGTGAATTTGTGCGGCGGGAACACCACGCTTCCCAAAGTGCCGCCGACGTAGGCGCCTGCGATGCCCAGCAAGGCGGTGGCGATCCAGCCCATGGGCTGCCTACCTGGAACGATGAGTCGCGCAATCAAGCCGACGACGAGCCCGATGACGATTAGCCAGATGATGTGCAGGATCATGACCAGCTCCTTGGTATTGACTTGTAGCAGGGTGCGACAGGTATACCCGGAGCCGACGCCGTCTATTGCATCATCAAAGTAACGATTTCCTAACCCGTTGGGTGACGTCCGCGGCCGTCGCGGCCGCGACGCGAACCTCCGCCTAGGTCGAAGTCGTGATGCGTGGTGACACGGCGCCAGGCACCGTCTCACCTGCCGGCGCCTGCGCCGGAGCCTGGGCGGGAGCCGGTGCCGCAGGGGCGGCCGGTGCCGCCGGCGCGGGTGCGGCCGGAGCCGCGGGAGCCGCCGGAGCCGCCGGCGCGGGTGCAGCCGGTGCCGGCGCTGCCGGAGCGGGCGCGGCGGGCGCCGGGGCGGGTGCTTGGTCGCCGGGGGCCGGTGCGGGCGCGGCCGGCGCGGTCCACGGGCGAATCGACTCCGCCAGCGTCTTGGCCGCGTTCTTGTCGACCGGGTTGTTCGCCGTTCCGAGCCACACGACGAACCAACGTTGCGGCGGCCCGGTGGTGGTGGTTCCGGCCGGTGGCGTGCCCACCACACCCGTCCAGATCTGACCGTTGGGCTTGGTGGTGTCGCTGAACTTCACCTCGTAGTACGAGGCGCTGCCCGACAGCCCATTGGCGCTGAGCGGCGTCGCCTCTTGGTTCACGCGCGTGCCCGGGTACGGCATGAAGAACTCACCCATGTCCGATCCCAACCGCACCGCAGCCTTCGGGTTGGTCGTCTCGGCGCTGGCGTACAGCTTCGCGTCCAGCCGTCCCAGCACGATCCGGGTGTCATTGGCGACCGGCGGGGCCTGCCCGGGCGATGGCGGCTCGCCCGCCGTCTTACTCAGCAGTGCCGATCCGTAGTCCAGGTGGGACGCGTCGGACTCCACCCAACCGGCAGGCACGACATAACTGAATCCGCCCACGGCGTTGGTGACGCGCCCCGGCTCAGGGGCATTCGGGTCCGCCACCACTGGCTGCGGGGCGTTCGGATCGGCCGGTGCGGGCACCGCGCCCGGGTCGCCCGGGGCCGCGTTGGGCGCCGCGGGTGCTGGTGATGCCGGATTGTTCACTTGCGCCGGCGCGGGGTTCGCCGGGGCGGGGTTCGCCGGGGCGTTCGACGGAGGCGACGCAGCGCCCGGACTGGGCGGCGGCGCCGGTTCGGGATCTGCGCTCGCGGTTGCCGGCAAAGCGACGGCGATGACGCTGGCACCGGTCGCCGCGGTGATGGCCAGCGTTGCCCACAGCCCTTTGCGGCGTGGCGTGTTCGGGTGCACCTGATGCATGGCGACGAACCTACCCTGTTAGCGCGGCGAAGCAAGGATGCCCAGCCGGTGTCTGGCCAGTTGATTACTAGCGGGTCTGCGTCACGAGGAATTGTGGCGCTGCACAGCCGCATGCAGCCGAACCTCCTGCGCCTTAACGCTGAACCACACGCGCGCGCCCGGGGTCAGCCGCAACTCCGCCGCGGCGTCGGCGGTGATGGTGGCGGCCAGCCCGGGCGCACCGTCGGGTTGGTCGTGTCCGCGCACCACGACGGCAGACCCGCGGGTGCCCAATTCGACGACAACCACCTCGACGCTGTTGCGGGGGCTGCCATGCGGTGGCTGGGGGTAGACCGACACCGCGGCAGGCGCGAATACGGCCACCGCCTCCTGGCCGTTGCTGAGCGCCTCGTCAGCAACGCCATACCAGCGCTGCCCCGACGGATCCCGCAAGCTGCCGTCGTCGTCGATCGATCCGCTGACCAGGTTGACGCCCGCGACCCGAGCCCCGAAGTGGCTGCGTGGCGCGGCCAGCACCGCTGCGACCGAGCCGGTCTCAGCGACCCGGCCAGACTCGAGCACCACTACGCGATCGGCCAGCGTGAGCACATCCACCAAGTCGTGGGTGATCATGACGACCGCGCAACCGCTGCCGGCCACGACGTCGCGCAGCACCGCTCGAATCCCGGCGGCAGCGGCCACATCCAATCCGGTCAGCGGCTCGTCGAGCAGTAACGCCTGGGGTTGGGCCGCCAACGCGCGGGCGATGGCCACGCGCTGCGCCTGCCCGCCCGACAACTGGCGCGGCTTGCGCTCGGCCAACTCCGCAGCGTCCACTTCCCGCAGCCACCGCAGCGCCGCTTCCCTGGCCGGCGCGCGGCCGGGCCGAAACCAGCCGTGGCGGCTGCGTAGCCCGAACGCCACGTTGGCGGCCACGCTGAGATGCGGGAACAGCAGCGGATCTTGGAGCAGCAAGCCGACTCGGCGGTCATGAGTGGCGACCTCTATCCCGGCGGCGGTGTCGGTGAGAATCCGGTCCCCCAGCCGCACCAGACCCACATCGGGGCGCACCAGCCCGGCGATGACATGCAGCGCGGTCGACTTGCCCGCCCCGTTGGGGCCGAGAACCGCCAATACCTCGCCGGCGGATACCGAGAAGCCGACGTCCAGACCGCGGTCGGCGACGACGGCGCGCAGCTGCAACTCGGTCATCGCCGGCTACCTCGGGTCCGCCGCGGCGAGCCGGCGCGCACCCAGGCCCAACACCACCAGCGCCGCCACCACCACCAGCACAATCGACAGGGCCACCGCGGCAGCCGGGTCATCGACGCGCTGCAGATAAATCTCCAGTGGAAGGGTGCGGGTGACGCCCTCCCGGGAGCCGGCAAACGTCAGCGTCGCACCGAACTCCCCCAGCGACCGGGCGAACGCCAATATCGCTCCGGACGCCATACCGGGCAACAACAGCGGCAGGGTGACCCGCCACCAGACGGTGCTGGGCCGCGCGCCGAGCGTCGCCGCCACGACCTCGTAGTCAGCGCCGGCACTGCGCGCGGCGCCTTCCAGCGAGATCACCAAGAAGGGCAGTGACACGAAGGTCTGCGCCAGCACGACCGCCGTCGTGCTGAACGCGATGCTGACACCGGCACCCTCCAGATACCGCCCGATGAGTCCCAGCCGGCCGAAGGCGTACAGCAGCGCTATGCCGCCCACCACCGGCGGCAGCACCAAAGGCAGCAGGATCACCGGCCGGATCACTCGTGTCAGCCGGGGGCCGCCGCGGGCCAAGACCAACGCCATCGGCACGCCGAACCCCACGCACAGCGCGGTACTGGCCGCGGCGGTCTTGAGGCTGAGCAACAGCGCCGTCAGGGAGGAGTGGCTGGTGACCAACCACCAGAACCGCGGCCAGTCGACTTTCCCGGCGATCGCCACGAGCGGTAACGCCACGAAGACGATGCCGGCCGCGGCGGGCAGATAAACCCAACGGGGTAGCTCGGTCGGCCGGTGCACAGCAGCTCGTCAGGGCCTTGCGAAACCGGCCTGGTCGAGGATCTGCTGCCCCGACTCGGCGCCGACCCCGGCCACGAACTTCCCCGCCAGCGCGGCGTGCGGCGCGTTCTTCAGCACCGCGATGGGATAGACGTTCACCGCGCCGGCGGCTTCCGGGAATCCGACCGTGGTGACGTTGTTCGCGGCGCTGCGCGCGTCGGTGACATAGACCAGCGCCGCATCGGCTTGGCCGGTGGTCACCTTGTTGAGCACGTCGCTGACGCTGGGTTCCTCGCTGACTGGGTTGAGGCGAGTGCCCGTGGCGTCTTCGACGCGGTGCGCGGCCGATCCGCAGGGCACCGGCCGTTGGCAGATGACCACACTGAGGCCGGGCCGGCCGAGGTCGGCGAAGGACGCGATGTGCTTCGGGTTGCCGGGGGCGGTGACAATCACCAGCGTGTTCGACGCGAAATTCGTCGGCGCACCGGCAAGCAGCCCGGCTTTGGTGACGACATCCATCTGCGCGGTGTCCGCCGAGGCGAAGACGTCGGCGGTAGCGCCCTGGGTCAATTGCGTCGCCAACTCCGAAGAGCCCGCGAAGTCGAACTCCACGTCCGTGCCCGGATTGTCGGCTTTGAAGCGCTCACCGATCTGGGTGAACGCCGATCTGAGCGAAGCGGCAGCGAACACCACCAGCCGGGTATGCGGTGCGGAGGTCGAGTCGCACCCACCTGCCACCACGACGCAGACCAGCGCCGCAGCGGCCAAACCGGCCCGGACCCCGATTCGACGCACTGATTCAACCTACGTGTCCACGCCGTCGATGACCCGCAGAGGGCGCGCGGCCGAATAGTTATGCAATTGCCCCGCGAGTCGCCGCGGCGGCAATTTCGCCGGATAGCTACTGTCCAGTAACATCAGCAGGGATTGACGCCGTAACACGCGGAGATCCCGGGCGCGTGTGGTGCGCTGGTGCAGTGCCAGGGTCTGGGTTCAGCGTTGAACACGAGGAGGCATGGCCGTGGAGGTTGTGGTCACCGGTGCCGATACCGACCTGGGACGCACCGTCGCCGAGGGCTTTCGCGACGACGGCCACAAGGTCACCCTCGTAGGCGCCCGCCGCGCCGAACTGGAAGTCGTCGCCAAGGAACTCGACGCCGACGCCATCGTCTGCGACACCACCGACGCGGCGAGCCTGCAGGACGCCCGCGCGTTGTTCCCGCACCACTTGGACACCATCGTCAACGTGCCCGCGGCCGCCACGGATGCCGGTGACCCGCGTACCTATTCGCTGTCCGACACCGCTACCGCCTGGCGCCGGTCGCTCGACGCAACGGTGCTTTCCGCGGTGCTCACCGTCCAGTGCGTGGGTGACCACCTCCGCTCCGGCGGATCCATCATCAGCGTGGTCGCCGAGAACCCTCCGTCCGGCAGCGTCGACGCCGCGATCAAGGCCGCGCTGTCCAACTGGGTCGCCGGGCAGGCCGAGATCTACGGCACCCGTGGCATCACGGTCAACACGGTCGCCTGCGGGCGCAGCGCCCAGCCCGGCTACGAGGGCTTGTCCCGCACGCCGGCACCGGTCGCGGCGGAGATCGCGCGGCTCTCGCGGTTTTTGACTACGCCCGCAGCGCGCCACATCACCGGCCAGACCTTGCACGTCAGCCACGGTGCGTTGACGCATTTCGCCTGAGCATCCCGGATAACCCAGCCGAACGCTACGGTGAGTACCGTGGCCATCAAGCTGGGGTTTCAGATTCCGAAATTCTCCTTCGGAACCGGTGTGGAAAAGCTCTTCCCGTCCGTCATCGCGCAGGCTCAAGAGGCTGAATCAGCGGGATATGACTCGGTTTTCGTGATGGACCACTTCTATCAGCTGCCCATGCTGGGAGCGCCCGACGAACCGATGCTCGAGGCGTACACCGCGCTGGGCGCGCTGGCCACCGCCACCGAACGCGTGCAGTTGGGCACGCTGGTGACCGGCAACACATACCGCAACCCGGCCCTGCTGGCCAAGATCATCACCACCTTGGACGTCGTCAGTGCGGGCCGGGCCATCCTGGGCATCGGAGCCGGGTGGTATGAGCTCGAACACCGCCAACTTGGCTTCGAATTCGGCACTTTCACCGATCGGTTCCATCGGCTCGAAGAGGCCCTTCAGATCATCAAGCCGATGATCGACGGTGAGCGGCCTAGCTTTTCGGGCGACTGGTACACCACGGAGTCGGCGGTGGCCGAGCCGGTTACCGCGATCACATCCCCGTATTGATCGGCGGCGGCGGTGAGAAGAAGACGTTCGCGATCGCTGCGCGCAACGCCGACCATCTCAACATCGTCGCGTCACTGGACGACCTGCCGCGCAAGATGAAGGCGATGGCGGCGCGGTGCGAAGAAGCCGGCCGCGACCCGTCGACACTGGAAACCAGTGTCATGCTCACGGTCCGGATCGACGAAAGCCTCAGTCCACAAAGGCTTCCCGAGCAGGTCAGCGGTCGCATGGTGGTCGGTAGCCCGGCGCAGATTGCCGAGCAAGTGCAAGCCAAGGTGCTCGACGCTGGAGTCGGCGGAGTCATCATCAACCTGTCCTCGCATGGCTTCGCCCCGGGGGTCATCACCACGGCTGCAGAAGCACTGCGACCGCTGCTGGGTGTTTAACGCCACAAAAGCGCGCGGCCCGCGGTGTGGCTGATTACACACCCGTGCGCCTGGGTATCTGGGTGAGGCTTGACTACCCTGGATTTAGGGTGAGTAGCTAACTAAAGGCGCCCGCCGAGGAGCCCCGTCAGGAGCAGAGGCACATGAGTCCCCAGCAGGAAATCACAGCTGAGCCGCGCCGTAGGCATCGCGTCGTCATCATCGGCTCTGGGTTCGGCGGGCTGAACGCGGCAAAGAAACTCAAGCATGCCGACGTCGACATCAAGCTGATCGCCCGGACCACCCATCACCTGTTCCAACCGTTGCTGTACCAGGTGGCCACCGGCATCATCTCCGAAGGCGAGATCGCCCCGCCCACCCGCGTCGTGCTGCGCAAGCAGCGCAACGTCCAGGTGCTGCTGGGCAATGTCACCCACATCGACCTGGCCAGGCAATGCGTCGTCTCTGAGTTGCTGGGCCACACCTACGAAACGCCTTACGACAGCTTGATCGTCGCGGCCGGCGCCGGACAGTCGTACTTCGGCAACGATCATTTCGCCGAATTCGCCCCGGGCATGAAGTCGATCGACGATGCACTGGAGTTGCGCGGCCGGATCCTGAGCGCCTTCGAACAAGCCGAGCGGTCAAGCGATCCGGAACGACGCAAGAAACTGCTCACCTTCACCGTCGTCGGTGCCGGCCCAACCGGCGTCGAAATGGCCGGGCAGATCGCGGAATTGGCCGAGTACACGCTCAAAGGCGCGTTCCGGCACATCGATTCGACCAAGGCGCGGGTCATCCTGCTCGATGCCGCGCCTGCGGTGCTGCCCCCAATGGGCGAAAAGCTCGGCGAGCGAGCCGCCGCGCGGTTGAAGAAGTTGGGCGTCGAGATCCAACTCGGCGCGATGGTGACCGACGTGGACCGCAACGGCATCACCGTCAAGGACGCCGACGGCACCGAGCGGCGCATCGAATCGGCCTGCAAGGTCTGGTCGGCCGGGGTGTCGGCCAGCCGGCTGGGACGCGACCTGGCCGAGCAGTCCGACGCCGAGCTCGACCGGGCCGGCCGGGTGAAAGTGCTTCCGGACCTTTCGATCCCGGGACACCCGAATGTGTTCGTCATCGGTGACATGGCCGCCGTCGAAGGCGTGCCCGGCGTCGCCCAAGGCGCCATCCAGGGCGCCAAGTACGTCGCCAACAACATCAAGGCCGAACTCGACGGGGCGGACCCGACGGCACGAGAGCCGTTCCAGTACTTCGACAAAGGCTCGATGGCAACCGTGTCGCGCTTCTCTGCGGTGGCCAAGATCGGTCCACTGGAGTTCAGCGGCTTCATCGCCTGGCTGATGTGGCTGGTCCTGCACCTGGTGTACCTGATCGGTTTCAAGACCAAGATCACCACGCTGCTGTCGTGGACGGTGACGTTCCTGAGCACCCGGCGCGGCCAGCTGACCATCACCGATCAGCAGGCATTCGCCCGCACCCGTTTGGAACAACTCGCCGAATTGGCCGCGGAAGCCCAACAGTCGGAAACGGTGACCAGGAAGGCCAGCTAGCCGCTGTCGCCATCGCGCCGATTGCGTTGCGGCGCAGCCGGATTCAGCTGGAGCGGGACTCGAGATTCTGTAGTCGCACCTGACCGCGGGCGACCAGCCGCTCGGCATCATCGGTGATCGTGACCAGCCACAGCTGTTGACGTCGACCGCGATGCACGGGTTCGGCGTTCCCGTACACCGTCCCGGACTTGATGGCGCGCAGGAAATCGGTGTTGTTGTTCACCCCGACGACCTCGCCGCCGCCGTTCGACGCCAGCCAGGTGAAGGCAGCCACGCTGGCCATGCTCTCGATCATCGAGCAGTACACGCCGCCGTGCACGAGTCCCATGGGCTGCAACAGCTTCGGCTTGACCTCCAACTGCGCTCGCGCACCGTCGGGGCTGAGCTCGGTGAAAGTCAGACCCAGCTCGGCGTCGAACGGCGCAGTGAAATTCGGCGGGATGGCCGACGGCAGCGTGGACGGATCTGACGGGCTTGGCACGTCCTCGTGTCTACACCATCGACACCTCGCGCCCTAACCGGAGAAGCAGGCGAGCCCCGCGCACGGGGCACGGGGCTCGCCGATCGAGTAGGCCGGGGGTCACTGCAGCCCTCAGGACCTCTACGCGGCCATTTCTACGCTCGACCACGATCAGCATAGGCAAGGCTGCCCTAATTTCGCAAGCGTCGGATGCGCTATGTTTCATACGTGTCGGAGCATTCGATCCGCGTGGCGGACACCGGTGAGGACGATCCCATCTCGCGCCCACGCGGCCGGTCCTGCAGCACTCGCAAAGAGACTTGTTCGGCCTTGCGTACGACAGCCGGTAGTAAGTCGGAGTACGCTGGCGTCAACCCTGATGGAGAAGAACGGACTATGTCCAAGCTGACGCGGCTCGGGGATCTGGAACGCGCCGTGATGGATCACCTGTGGTCCACGCCCGAGCCTCAAACAGTGCGCCAGGTGCACGAAGCGTTGTCCACGCGACGCGACCTGGCCTACACCACCGTGATGACCGTGCTGCAACGGTTGGCCAAGAAGAATCTGGTCTCGCAGATCCGCGACGACCGGGCCCACCGCTACGCACCCGTGCACGGCCGCGACGAACTGGTCGCCGGCCTGATGGTTGACGCGCTGGCGCAAGCCGAGGACTTCGGGAGCAGACAGGCCGCGCTCGTGCACTTCGTCGAGCGGGTGAACCCCGACGAGGCGGACGCCCTGCGGCGTGCCCTCGCCGAATTGGAGACGACTCACCGCACTTCGCCATCTGGTGGCGCATCGGCGGCCGACTGAGGGAGACTTGCAGCGTGTCCGCGCTGGCCTTCACCATGCTCGCGGTGCTGCTGGCTGGCCCGGTGCCAGCCCTCTTGGCACGAGCGACGTGGCCGTTGCGCGCACCCCGGGCGGCGATGGTGTTGTGGCAGGCCGTCGCGCTGGCGGCGGTGCTGTCGGCGTTCAGCGCCGGTATCGCGATCGCCAGCCGGGTACTGATGCCCGGTCCCGACGGCCGACCCACCGCCAGCATCATCGAAGCCGAAGGCCGGCTCGGCTGGGCGCTATGGGCGGCCTACCTGGCTGTCTTCGCGCTGACCGTGCTCATCGGCATCCGGTTGGTCGCCGCGGTGGTGCGAGTGGCCATCGCGACACGACGGCGACGGGCCCACCACCGCATGGTGGTCGATCTGGTGGGCGTCGACCGCGACACCCCCCTGGCCGAAGCCTGCGCCTGGACCCGTGACCTGCGCATCCTCGACGTTGCGCAGCCGCTGGCCTATTGTCTGCCCGGCGTGCGCAGCCGGGTCGTGGTCAGCGAGGGCACGCTCAAAACCTTGGCCGACGACGAAGTCGCGGCCATCCTCACCCACGAGCGGGCGCATCTGCGCGCCCGGCATGACCTGGTGCTCGAAGCGTTCACCGCCGTTCACGCCGCCTTCCCGCGGCTGGTGCGCAGCGCCAACGCCCTGGGCGCGGTGCAACTGCTCGTCGAACTGCTAGCCGACGACGCGGCGGTGCGTGCCGCCGGTCGCACTCCCCTGGCCCGGGCACTGGTGGCCTGCGCGTCGGGCCGGCCCCCGTCGTGCGCGCTGGCGGCCGGCGGTCCCAGCACCGTGCTGAGGGTGCGTCGACTGTCCGGCCGCGGTAACAGCCCCCTGCTGGCAGCCGCCGCATACCTGGCCGCGGCCGCGGTACTCGTGGTGCCCACCATCGCGCTGGCCGTACCGTGGCTCACCGAACTGCACCGGCTGTTCGCCAGGTAAAGACCGAGTAAGCACCATGGAGGACCACGCGTCCGCTGTGCAACAGTGTGTCGGAAAGCTCGTCGAAAGAGTTGCCCAACCGGGAGGCAGGACATGAGTTCGTCGGATACCCACACTGATTCCACGACCGGCACCGCACAGATCGGCGTCACCGGCCTGGCCGTGATGGGTTCGAACATCGCCCGCAACTTCGCGCACCACGGCTACACCGTGGCCCTGCACAATCGATCCGTCGCCAAGACCGACGCCCTGCTCGAAGAGCACGGAGACGAGGGCAAATTCGTGCGCACCGAGACCATCGAAGAATTCCTCGACGCGCTGGAAAAGCCGCGCCGAGTGCTCATCATGGTCAAAGCCGGCGACCCCACCGATGCCGTCATCGAGCAACTCGCCGACGCCATGGAAGAAGGCGACATCATCATCGACGGGGGCAACGCCCTCTACACCGACACCATCCGGCGCGAGAAGGCCATGCGTGAGCGCGGGCTGCACTTCGTCGGCGCAGGCATCTCCGGCGGTGAAGAGGGCGCGCTGAACGGACCGTCGATCATGCCGGGCGGGCCCGCCGAGTCGTACGAGTCGCTGGGGCCGCTGCTCGAGGAGATCTCCGCCCATGTCGACGGCGTGCCGTGCTGCACCCACATCGGGCCCGACGGCGCCGGCCACTTCGTCAAGATGGTCCACAACGGCATCGAATACTCCGACATGCAACTCATCGGCGAGGCGTACCAACTGCTGCGCGACGGCCTGGGGAAGACGGCCGAGGAGATCGCCGACGTCTTCGACGAATGGAACTCCGGTGACCTGGACAGCTTCCTGGTCGAAATCACCGCGCAGGTGCTGCGCCAGACCGATGCCAAGACCGGCAAGCCGCTCGTCGACGTCATCCTCGACGAGGCCGAGCAGAAGGGCACGGGCCGCTGGACGGTGAAGTCGGCGCTGGACCTGGGCGTGCCGGTGACCGGTATCGCCGAAGCGGTGTTCGCTCGCGCGCTGTCGGGTTCGGTGGCCCAACGCAAGGCCACCACCGGACTGGCCTCCGGCGACCTCGGCCAAAAGCCCAGCGATGCAACACAATTCATCGAAGACGTCCGTCAAGCCCTATATGCGTCGAAGATCATCGCCTACGCCCAGGGGTTCAACCAGATCCAGGCCGGCAGCGCCGAGTACGACTGGGGTGTCACCCCGGGTGACCTGGCCACCATCTGGCGCGGCGGCTGCATCATCCGGGCGAAGTTCCTCAACCGCATCAAAGAGGCCTACGACGACGACCCCGAGCTGCCCACGCTGATCGTCGCCCCGTATTTCCGCAGTGCCATCGAGGCCGCGATCGACGGTTGGCGACGTGTTGTCGTAGCGGCCACTCAACTGGGTATCCCGATTCCCGGGTTCTCGTCGGCGCTGTCCTACTACGACGCGCTGCGCACCGAGCGGCTACCCGCCGCGCTGACCCAAGGGTTGCGCGACTTCTTCGGCGCGCACACCTACGGCCGCATCGACGAGGAGCCGAGCAAGAAGTTCCACACCCTGTGGAGCGGAGACCGAAGCGAAGTACCGGCTTAACGACCTACCTGGACATTCATGCAGTTTCTCAACGGGCACCGGCCCGCGCACGACCTGACCTACAACGACGTGTTCATCATGCCGAACCGCTCGGACGTGGCGTCGCGCTTCGACGTCGACCTGTCCACGCTCGACGGTTCGGGCACCACGATTCCGGTGGTGGTCGCGAACATGACCGCGGTGGCGGGCAGACGGATGGCCGAAACCGTGGCGCGCCGCGGCGGCATCGTCATCCTCCCGCAGGACCTGCCCATCCCGGCGGTGCAGCAGACGGTCGAGTTCGTCAAGAGCCGGGATCTGGTGCTCGATACCCCGGTGACGTTAGGACCCGACGACTCGGTCTCCGACGCGATCGCCCTGATCCACAAACGCGCTCACGGCGTCGCCGTCGTGCTCTTCGAGGGCCGGCCCATCGGTTTGGTGACCGAAGCGTCCTGGCTGGGCGTGGACCGCTTCACTCGGGTGCGCGACATCGCGCTCACCGATTTCGTGACCGCGCCGGTCGGCACCGAACCGCGCAAGATCTTCGACCTGCTCGAGCACGCCCCGGTCGATGTCGCCGTGCTGACCGCCGCCGACGGCACCCTGGCCGGGGTGTTGACCCGCACCGGGGCGCTGCGCGCCGGCATCTACACCCCCGCTACCGACAGCGCCGGGCGCCTGCGTATCGGGGCGGCCGTCGGCATCAACGGCGATGTCGGCGCCAAGGCCCGAGCCCTGGCCGAAGCCGGGGTTGACGTGCTGGTCATCGACACCGCCCACGGCCATCAGAGCAAGACCGTGGAAGCGATCGAGATCGTCGCATCCTTGGGGTTGGGTGTGCCACTGGCAGCGGGCAACGTGGTGTCGGCAGAGGGCACCCGGGATCTGCTGGAAGCCGGCGCCAGCATCGTCAAGGTCGGAGTAGGCCCGGGCGCCATGTGCACCACCCGGATGATGACCGGCGTCGGACGGCCGCAATTTTCCGCAGTGCTCGAATGCGCCTCTGCGGCAAGAGAGTTAGGCGGCCATGTGTGGGCGGACGGCGGCGTCCGGCACCCGCGCGACGTGGCGTTGGCGCTGGCGGCCGGCGCGTCGAACGTGATGATCGGGTCCTGGTTCGCCGGAACCTACGAGTCACCCGGGGACCTGATGCGTGACCGGGAAGACCAGCCGTACAAGGAGAGCTACGGCATGGCGTCCAAGCGGGCCGTCGTTGCGCGTACCGCCGCGGACAGTCCGTTCGACCGGGCCCGCAAGGCGCTGTTCGAGGAAGGGATCTCCACCTCACGTATGGGTCTGGATCCCAACCGCGGTGGCGTCGAGGACCTGATCGACCACATCATGTCCGGGGTGCGCAGCACCTGCACCTACATCGGCGCCTCGTCGCTGGCCGAGCTGCATGAGCGGGTCGTCATCGGCGTCCAATCCCCCGCCGGTTTCGCCGAAGGCCATCCCCTCCCCTCCGGCTGGTGATCAGTCCGCGCGGGCTGAGATCCGGTCGAACCCCTTCGCTACCATAGGAATTTCAATCCGCAGCGCAGTGCATGCGGAAGTCGAGGAAAGGGTTGACGTGCCGCAGGCACCCGCCGAGGCCCCCAATACCTGGGCGGCCCTCCGGGACGGGCGGCGAACCCACGCGCCGGCCGCACGACCACCGGGCAACGCATGATGTCCACCGTCCTGGTCAGTGTGGTGGCCATTCTGGCGCTCACCTTCGGGACGGCGATCTTCGTCGCGGCGGAATTCTCGCTGACCACCTTGGACCGCAGCACCGTCGAGGCCAACGCCCGCGGCGGCGCGCGGCGTGACCGGTTCATCCGCCGCGCCCACCGCCGGCTGTCGTTCCACCTCTCCGGCGCGCAACTGGGCATCTCGATCACCACACTGGCGACCGGATACCTGACCGACCCACTGGTCAGCGAGTTGCCGCACCCGGCGCTGACCGGGATCGGCATCTCCGACCGGATGGCCAAGGCCATCACGACGTTCGCGGCGTTGGTGATTGTCACCTCGGTATCGATGGTGTTCGGCGAGCTGGTGCCCAAATACCTGGCGGTGGCCAGCCCGTTGCGCACCGCCCGCGCGGTCGTGCTGCCGCAGTGGCTGTTCTCGGTGGTGTTCACGCCGGCCATCCGGTTGACCAACGGAGCGGCGAACTGGCTGGTCCGCCGACTGGGCATCGAACCGGCCGAGGAGTTGCGCTCGGCCCGCTCGCCGCAGGAGCTGGTGTCGCTGGTGCGCACCTCGGCGCGCAGCGGCTCGCTCGACGATGCCACCGCCGCGCTGATGCACCGGTCGCTGCAGTTCGGCGCGCTGACCGCCGAGGAGCTGATGACGCCGCGGTCGATGATCGTGGCGCTGCAGAACGACGACTCCATCGCCGACCTGGTGGCCGCCGTCGCCGACTCCGGGTTCTCCCGTTTCCCGATCGTTCGCGGCGACCTGGACGAGACCATCGGCATCGTGCACGTCAAGCAGGCCTTCGAGGTCCCGTCGCAGGCCCGCGCCCGCACCCTGCTCACCACCATCGCCACCCCGGTCACGGTGGTGCCCTCCACGCTGGACGGTGACGCGGTCCTGGCCGAGATCCGGGCCAACGCGTTGCAGACGGTCATGGTGGTCGACGAATACGGCGGCACCGCCGGCATGGTGACCGTCGAGGACCTGATCGAGGAGATCGTCGGCGACGTCCGCGACGAACACGACGACGCGACGCCGGACGTCGAGAAGGCGGGCAGCGGGTGGCGCGTCTCGGGCCTGCTTCGCATCGACGAGGTGGCCACCGCCACCGGGTACCGCGCCGCTGAGGGGCCTTATGAAACCATCGGCGGATTGGTGCTGCGGGAGCTCGGCCACATCCCGGTGGCCGGTGAAACGGTGCAGTTGCCCGCGTTGAACCGCGACGGGCTGCCCGATGAATCGGTGCGTTGGCAGGCCGAGGTGGTGCAGATGGACGGTCGCCGCATCGACGTGGTCGAGCTGACCGAAGTGGGCGGCGTGCAAGAACTCGGCTCCGACGGGAGCAGCCCGTGAACGCGGCCGTGGAAGTCCTGCTGGCGGTGCTGCTGATCGGCGCCAACGCGTTTTTCGTCGGCGCGGAATTCGCGCTCATCTCCGCGCGCCGGGACCGCTTAGAAGCCCTGGCCGAACAGGGCAGGGCCAGCGCGGTCACGGTGATCCGGGCCAGCGAGCAGTTGCCCCTGATGCTGGCCGGCGCTCAGCTCGGCGTCACCGTCTCCTCTCTGCTGCTGGGGCGCATCGGCGAACCGGCGGTGGCCGAATTGCTGCACTCGGTCATCGGCTGGACCGGGATTCCGCCGGCCCTGCTGCACACGCTGTCCTTCGCGATCGCACTGGCGCTGGTGGTGACCCTGCATGTGCTGCTGGGCGAGATGGTGCCCAAGAACATCGCCCTGGCCGGCCCGGAGCGCACCGCCATGTTGCTGGTTCCGGCCTACCTGCCCTATGTGCGTGCGGCACGGCCGTTCATCACCTTGTACAACAAGTGCGCCAATGCGGTCCTGCGCGCGCTCGGCGTGGAGCCCAAGGACGAACTCGACATCGCCGTGTCCATGGTCGAGTTGAGCGAGATGATCGCCGATTCGGTGTCCGAGGGCCTGCTCGACCCCGAAGAGCACTCCCGGCTGACCCGGGCGCTGCGGGTGCGCACGCATGTGGTGGGTGACGTCGCGGTGCCGCTGGCCAAGGTCCGTTCGGTGCCGGTGGCGGGGGTCGGCGCGGGTCCTACGATCGGCGCCGTCGAGCAGGCCCTGGCCGAAACCGGCTACTCGCGGTATCCGGTGGTGGGTCGCGACGGCACCTACATCGGCTACCTGCACATCAAAGACATGCTGACGCTGGGCGACGACCCGGACACCGTCGTCGATCTCACGCTGGTCCGGCCGCTGCCGCGGATTCCCGGGTCGATGGGTCTGCCCGACGCGCTGTCCCGCATGCGGCGCAGCAATAGTCATCTGGCGTTGGTCACCGGCGACGACGGCGTCGTGGTGGCGATGGTGGCGCTCGAGGACTTGGTGAGCGACTTGGTGGGCACCATTCGCGACAGCGCGCCGTCGGACTGAACCGCCCGCCCGCCGGGCTGGTCGGTGCCCAGCCCGTATGATCGTTAGCCGCGTTGCCAGGAAGCGGGTCGCACGCCCCGCCCAGCCGGTGCGGTGGGCGCGATCGCGGGTATGACCTGGCGTTGCACGTCGGCCGGATACGCTCGTCGGGCTGCGGGATCGGTAGGCTGACGGCGTAGCCAATTAGGGAGCCAATAGGGGCGCCAACGACGGCGCCAGCGGGGCCCGAAAGAGGCCAGAGGGGTCCAGAAGGGGGCCGGTGAGGGCCATTACGGAGGAGAACCATGACTGATCGCGTGACAGAAGGCAATCTGCGCGTCGCCCGGGTGCTCTACGACTTCGTGAACAACGAGGCGTTGCCCGGCACCGGCATCGACCCGGACAGCTTCTGGGCGGGCGTCGACAAGGTGGTCACCGACCTGACGCCGCAGAACCAGGACCTTCTGAAGGTTCGCGACGACTTGCAGGCCCAAATCGACAAGTGGCATCGGCACCGGGTGCTCGAGCCGCTCGATGTCGACGCTTATCGCGAGTTCCTCACCGAGATCGGCTACCTGTTGCCCGAACCGGAAGACTTCACCATCACCACCTCCGGGGTCGACGACGAGATCACCAGCACCGCCGGACCTCAGCTTGTGGTGCCGGTGCTCAACGCGCGGTTCGCGCTGAACGCGGCCAACGCGCGCTGGGGATCCCTCTACGACGCCCTGTACGGCACCGACGTCATCCCCGAAACCGACGGCGCCGAGAAGGGCACCGGCTACAACCAGGTGCGCGGTGACAAGGTCATCGCCTACGCGCGCAAGTTCCTCGATGAGAGCGTGCCGCTGTCGTCCGGCTCCTACTCCGACGCCACCGGTTTCAAGGTGGAGGACGGTCAGCTGCAGGTCGAGCTGCCCGACGGTGCGACCGGACTGGCGGACTCGGCGCAGTTCGCCGGCTACACCGGCGACGCGGCGTCGCCGGATTCGGTGCTGCTGGTCAACCACGGCCTGCACATCGAGATCCTGATCGACCCCGAGTCGCCGATCGGCAAAACCGACTCCGCCGGCGTCAAAGACGTGGTTTTGGAATCGGCCATCACCACGATCATGGACTTCGAGGACTCCGTCACGGCCGTGGACGCCTACGACAAAGTGGTCGGCTACCGCAACTGGCTGGGACTGAACCGCGGCGACTTGGCCGAAGAGGTGCGCAAGGGCGGCGAGACCTTCACCCGCACCCTCAACGCCGACCGCACTTACACCGCACCCGATGGCGGCGAGCTGACCCTGCCCGGGCGCAGCCTGCTGTTCGTCCGCAACGTCGGCCACCTGATGACCAACGACGCCATTGTCGACGCCGAAGGCAACGAGGTGCCCGAGGGCATCATGGATGCGCTGTTCACCGGCGTCACCGCGATCCACGGCCTGAAGGCTGGGGGCGAAAACGGCCCGCTGACCAACAGCCGCACCGGCTCGATCTACATCGTCAAGCCCAAGATGCACGGCCCGGCCGAAGTGGCGTTCACCTGCGAGCTGTTCAGCCGCGTCGAAGACGTGCTGGGCCTGCCCCAGGGCACCCTCAAGGTCGGCATCATGGACGAGGAGCGGCGCACCACGGTCAACCTCAAGGCCTGCATCAAGGCCGCCGCCGACCGCGTCGTGTTCATCAACACCGGATTCCTCGACCGCACCGGCGACGAGATCCACACGTCGATGGAAGCGGGTCCGATGATCCGCAAGGGCGCGATGAAGAACACCACCTGGATCAAGGCCTACGAAGACGCCAACGTCGACATCGGACTGGCCGCCGGGTTCTCCGGCAAGGCGCAGATCGGCAAGGGCATGTGGGCCATGACCGAGCTGATGGCCGACATGGTCGAGCAGAAGATCGGCCAGCCCAAGGCCGGCGCCACCACCGCGTGGGTGCCGTCGCCGACGGCGGCGACCCTGCACGCCATGCACTACCACCAGGTCGACGTGTTCGCGGTGCAGAAGGAGTTGGCCGGCAAGACCCGCACCACCATCGAGGAGTTGCTCACCATTCCGCTGGCCAAGGAATTGGCCTGGGCGCCCGAGGAGATCCGCGAGGAAGTCGACAACAACTGCCAGTCCATCCTGGGCTATGTGGTGCGCTGGGTGGAACAAGGCGTCGGCTGCTCGAAGGTGCCCGACATCCACAACACCGCCCTGATGGAGGACCGCGCCACCCTGCGCATCTCCAGCCAGTTGCTGGCCAACTGGCTGCGCCACGGCGTCATCACGAGCGAGGATGTGCGGGCCAGCCTGGAACGCATGGCGCCGCTGGTGGACAAGCAAAACGAGGGTGACGCGGCATATCGCCCGATGGCGCCCAACTTCGACGACAGCATCGCGTTCCTGGCCGCCCAGGAGCTGATTCTGTCCGGAGGTCAGCAGCCCAACGGCTACACCGAACCGATCCTGCACCGCCGCCGTCGCGAATTCAAAGCACGCGCTGGTGCGTAGGTTCGGCGCGACAGCCGGACTTTTTCCAAGGAGAGGACGCAGACGCCGGTATGGGTAGGCACAGCAAGCCAGACCCTGAAGAATTTGCCGACGAGCCGTCTGACAAGTACGCCGCCGACCAGGACGACAGGGTCGACGCGTCAGGTGACCACGCCCACGGCGGCCCGCCGGACCAGCCGCCGGCGCAGGACGTCGCGGGTGACTACGGCGAGGAGAGCTACCCCTCCGACGTCGACGCCGATCGGTACGCCGACGAGTACCCCGACTTCACCCCGCCGGCGCCCGAGCGGGCACCGCAGACGTCGGAGCCGCCGGCCGGTGCGCCGCCGCAGCCGTTGCGCGGTGGCCACCGCGGCCTGAGCGACTGGCGTGGCGGGCACCGCAGCGCGGCGGGCCGACGGGGCGTCAGCATCGGCGTGATCGTGGCGCTGGTGACCGTGGTCGTGGTGGTCGCCAGCGTCATCCTGTGGCGCTTCTTCGGTGACGCGCTGTCGCATCGCTCGCACACGGCCGCCGCACGGTGTGTGGGCGGCAAGGACTCGGTCGCGGTGCTCACCGACCCCTCCATCGTCGACCAGATCAAAGGCCTCGCCGACAACTACAACGCAACGGCGGGCCCGGTCGGCGATCGGTGCGTCACCGTGACCGTCAACTCTTCCGGCTCGGATGCCGTCATCAGCGGCTTCGCCGGCAAGTGGCCGTCGCAACTGGGCGCGCAACCGGGCCTGTGGATTCCGGGCAGCTCGGTGTCGGCGGCCCGCCTGGCCGGAGCCGCGGGCCAGAAAACGATCACCGACAGCCGGTCGCTGGTGACCTCGCCGGTGGTGTTGGCCATCCGCCCCGAATTGCAGCAAGCGCTGTCCACCCAGAATTGGGCCGCGTTACCCGCACTGCAGACTAATCCCACCTCGCTGGCCGGCCTGAACCTGCCGACCTGGGGTTCGCTACGGCTGGCGCTGCCGATGACCGGAAACGGTGACGCCACCTTCCTGGCGGGTGAGGCGGTAGCTGCCGCCTCGGCGCCGCAGGGCGCGCCCCCGACGGCCGGCACCGCAGCGGTGCGCACGTTGCTGAGCGGGCAACCCAAGCTCGCCGACGACTCGCTCAACGAAGCGATGAATGCGCTACTCAAAGGCGGCGACGCGGCGGCCGCCCCGGTGCACGCGGTGATCACCACCGAACAGCAACTGTTCGCCCGCGGCCAGTCCACCCCCGATGCCAAGGGCAAGCTGGCGTCGTGGTTGCCGCCCGGGCCGGTGCCGCTGGCCGACTATCCGACGGTGTTGCTCACCGGGCCGTGGCTCTCGCAGGAGCAGACCACCGCGGCCAGCGCATTCGCCAGGTACATGCACAAACCCGAGCAGCTGGCCAAGCTGGCCAAAGCGGGCTTCCGCGTCAACGGCGAGAACCCGCCGAGCAGCCCGGTCACCAGTTTCCCGGCGCTGCCGGCCCCGCTGTCGGTCGGTGACGAGGGAATGCGGGCCACTTTGGCCGAGAGCATGGCCGCGCCATCGGCCGGTGTTGCGGCCACCATCATGCTCGACCAGTCGATGCCCAACGATGACGGCGGCGGCAAGACCCGGCTCGCCAATGTCGTTGCGGCGCTGAGTAATCGGATCAAGGCGCTGCCGCCCACCGCGGTCGTGGGGTTATGGACGTTCGACGGCCATGAAGGGCGATCCGAGGTGCCGACGGGCCCGCTGTCCGATCCGGTCAACGGCCAGCCGCGTTCGGCGGTGCTGACGACCGCGCTGGACAAACAGTATTCGTCGGGCGGCGGGGCGGTGTCGTTCACCACGCTGCGGATGATCTATCAGGATGCCCTCGCGAACTTCCGTGCCGGGCAATCCAATTCGATCCTGGTGATCACGGCCGGTCCGCACACCGATCAATCTCTGGACGGGCCGGGTCTGCAGGACTTCATCCGCAACAGCGCCGACCCGGCCCGACCGGTGGCCGTCAACGTGATCGATTTCGGTAGCGACCCCGACCGGGCGACCTGGGAAGCAGTCGCGCGCCTCAGCGGCGGTAGCTACCAGAATGTGGCGAATTCCGGATCACCGGATCTGGCGAACGCGGTCAACACCTTCTTGAGCTGAGACGCGATGCCCGGCTTCACTCCCGATCCCCAGTTGTACCCCTTCGAGTCGCGCTGGTTCGACAATTCGCGCGGGCGGCTGCACTACGTCGACGAGGGCAACGGTCCGCCGCTCCTACTGTGCCACGGCAACCCGACGTGGAGTTTCCTCTATCGCGACATCATCATGGCGCTCCGGGACAAATTCCGTTGTATCGCACCGGATTATCTCGGCTTCGGTCTTTCCGAGCGGCCGCCGGGATTCGGCTACACCGCCCAGGAGCACGCCGCAGTGCTCGGCGAACTCGTCGACCATCTGGGTCTGGACGGGTACCTGACGATGGGCCAGGACTGGGGCGGGCCGATCAGCCTGGCCGTCGCCGTGGAACGCGCCGACCGGGTGCGCGGGATTGTGTTGGGCAACACCTGGTTCTGGCCCGCCGACGTGGCGACGACGAAGATCTTCAGCAAGGTGATGTCCAGTCCGCCGCTGCAGTACGCGATCCTGCACCGCAACTTCTTCGTCGAGCGGTTGATCCCAGCGGGCTGCGAGCGTCGACCCAGCGACGCCGTGATGGAGCATTACCGCGCCGTACAGCCCAACCCCGCCGCGCGGGCGGGCGTCGCCGAGATGCCCAAGGAGATCCTGGCGGCACGCCCCCTACTGGAGCGCCTCGCTCGCGACGTGCCAAAAAGGTTGGGCGCCAAGCCAACCCTGTTGGTGTGGGGCATGAAGGACGTCGCGTTCCGGCCCGGGCCGTCGATTCCGCGGATGCAGGCGACCTTTCCCGACCACGTGCTCGTGGAGTTACCCACCGCCAAGCACTACATCCAGGAGGACGCGCCGCAGCGCATCGCCGCGGCGATCATCGACCGGTTCGGTTAAGCGACTCCGGTCCGCGCCGCTCAGGCGAAAGCCTCCACCGGCGGACACGAGCAGACCAGGTTGCGGTCGCCGTAGGCGCCGTCGATGCGGCGCACCGGCGGCCACACCTTGGGCCGGAAGGCGCTACCCAGCGGATAAGCGGCTTCCTCCCGCGTGTACGGGTGGTCCCACTCCGACACCAGCAGGCTCTGCGCGGTGTGCGGCGCACCCCGCAGCGGGTTGTCCTCCACCGGCCACTGCCCACTGCCGACCTTGTCGATCTCGGCGCGGATGCCGATCATGGCCTCGCAGAACGCGTCCACCTCGGCGAGGCTTTCGCTCTCGGTGGGCTCCACCATCAGCGTGCCCGCGACCGGGAAACTCATCGTCGGCGCATGGAAACCGTAGTCGGCCAAACGCTTTGCGACATCATCGACGGTCACTCCGGTCTTCTTGGTGATGCCGCGCAGGTCCAGGATGCACTCGTGAGCGACCATGCCGTTCTCGCCGGTGTAGAGCACCGGGAAGTACTCGTCGAGGCGACGGGCGATGTAGTTGGCCGAGGTGATGGCGGTCAGCGATGCCGCGCGCAGCCCGTCGGCGCCCATCATCCGGATATAGGCCCAGCTGATCGGGAGAATCGACGCCGACCCGTAGGGCGCCGAGGACACCGGATGACCCGACGGAAGCTCGGGCGCGTACGGGTGCCCCGGCAGAAACGGCGCCAGGTGTGAGCGCACCGCCACCGGCCCCACACCTGGTCCCCCGCCCCCGTGCGGGATGCAGAACGTCTTGTGCAGGTTCAGGTGGCTGACGTCGCCGCCGAACTTGCCCGGCCGGGCCAGACCGACCAGCGCGTTGAGGTTCGCGCCGTCGACGTACACCTGACCGCCGGCATCGTGCACGGCCGCGCAGATGTCGGCGATGTCGTGCTCGTAGACGCCGTGGGTGGACGGGTAGGTGATCATCAACGTCGAAAGCCGATCGGCGTGTTCGCTGACCTTGGCGCGCAGATCGTCCAGATCGACGTCGCCGTTGTCGTGGCAGCCGACGACCACCACCCGCATGCCGGCCAGCGCCGCAGACGCGGCGTTGGTGCCGTGCGCGCTGGACGGGATGAGGCAGATGTCGCGATGCGGCTCCCCGCGGCTGGCGTGGTAGTCGTGGATGGCCAGCAAGCCGGCGTACTCGCCCTGCGAGCCCGCATTGGGTTGCAGCGACACCGCGTCGTAACCGGTGATCTGTACCAGCCACTCCTCCAGGTCGGCAATGAGCCGACGCAGGCCCGGGGTGTCGGAAGCCGGCGCGAACGGATGCTGGCGGGAGAATTCGGGCCAGGTGATCGGCTCCATCTCGGTGGCGGCGTTGAGTTTCATCGTGCACGACCCGAGCGGAATCATGCTGCGGTCCAACGCGACATCTTTGTCCGCCAGGGTGCGCAGGTAACGCATCATCGACGTTTCGGTGCGGTACTGGGCGAACGCGGGATGGGTCAGGAACTGTGTGCCGCGGGTGGCGATGTCGACGGCCGCCGGTTGGGTTCCGGTCACGCCGAAGGCCTCCAGCACGATCGCGACATGGGCATCGGTGGTGGCTTCGTCACAGGCCACCGACACGTGGTCGGCGTCGACGCGCCACAGGTTGACGTTGTTCGCCTTGGCCGCGGCCACCACCTCGTCGGCGCGCCCGGGGACCCGCGCCAGCACCGTGTCGAAGTAGGTGTCGTGCACCAGGGCATCGCCCAGCGCGCCGCCGATGGTTTCGGCATGGGCATGGACCCGGCGCGCGATCTCGGTCAGGCCTTGCGCGCCGTGATAGCTGGCGTACATGGCGGCCATCACCGCCAACAGCACCTGGGCAGTGCAGATGTTGCTGGTCGCCTTGTCCCGGCGGATGTGCTGCTCGCGGGTCTGCAAGGCCAGCCGGTAGGCCGGCGAGCCGTCGGCGTCCAGGGACACACCGACCAGGCGTCCGGGCAGTTGACGCGCGTGTTTGGTGTGCACCGTCAGGTAACCCGCGTGTGGTCCACCGAATCCCATTGGGACACCGAAGCGTTGGGTCGAGCCGAATGCGACGTCGGCGCCGATCTCGCCGGGCGGTGTGATCAGGGTGAGCGCCAGCAGGTCGGCGCCGATGGCGACCAGCGCGCCGCGCTCATGCGCCTGTTCGACCAGCGCGGCCCAGTCGGTGATGCGGCCGCTGGCGCCTGGCAGCTGCGCGATGACGCCGAAGAAGTCCCCGTCGGGCAGGCCGTCCCGGAGGTCGGCGGTGACGATCTCGATGCCCAGTGGCTCGGCGCGGGTGGTGAGCACCGCCGCGGTCTGGGCGAACACGTCGACGTCGACGGCCAGCCGGTGGGCCGGCCCGCGCACGGCGCGGTGCATCAAAGTCACGGCTTCGGCGGCGGCCGTGCCTTCGTCGAGCATGGAGGCGTTGGCGATCTCGAGGCCGGTCAGGTCGGTGACCATGGTCTGGAAGTTCAGCAGCGCTTCGAGCCGGCCTTGGCTGATCTCGGGCTGGTACGGCGTGTAGGCGGTGTACCAGGCGGGGTTTTCCATGATGTTGCGCAGCAGCACCGGGGGCGTGAGCGTGTCGTAGTAGCCCTGGCCGATCATCGAGACGGAGACGGTGTTGCTGTCGGCGAGCGCCCGCAACTCGGCGAGCGCCTCAGCCTCGCTGACCGCCGGGGGCAGCCGGTCCAGACCCGGCGCGGCGCCGGTGTCGGTGAGCTTGTCGAGAATGCCGGCGGGTACCGCCTTGGCCGCCAGAGCGTCGAGCGAGTCGACACCGATGACGGCGAGCATGGTTGCCACAGCAGCACTGTCGGGGCCGATGTGTCGGTCTGCGAACGTAGACAAAGCGAACTCCTGACACAGGGAAAGGACTATTAGCCCTCCCCCTCTGTCTTCACCCGATCCCGGGCGCCTGAGAGATTCGGCGCCGGTGCGTATGGCGCCTTTCCCCATCGGCGGGTGCGACCGGCTAGGTCGGCACCGCTTTCCAGAGGCATCGTTATCTCGGGCGGTCCAGGGTGCCTGAGAGGTTGACGGAGAGGTATTGCTCCTTCGGCGTCTGTAGCTGGCGGCCACAGAACTCTCCCGCGCGAGAGCGATGCGTCACCCAGTTTACCCGCCAGCGTTCAGCTCGCCCCGCGAGCGTGCGTGTTGGTACGGCGACACGCCGCCCAAGGCGTACAACTGCGCACCTTCGCGCCGACAGGGCGTCGGCGAGATCAGCCGATCTTGCGGTCGCGGTGCTTACGGCGGGAGGCCAGCTCGTCTTCGGGCGCGGCGATCGACTCGCCGCCGTCGGCGCGCTCCCCGGGGAAGTCGGCGATGACGCCGGTCAGCTCACGCATGGCGCCCGACACCGCGATGCCGAACACGCCTTGGCCGCCCTGGAGCAGGTCGACGACCTCTTCGGCCGACGTGCACTCGTACACCGAGGTGCCGTCGGAGAACAAGGTGATGTTGGCGAGGTCCTGCACGCCGCGCTGGCGCAGGTGATCGACGGCGACGCGGATGTTGTGCAGGGAGATCCCGGTGTCCAGCAACCGCTTGACGATCTTGAGGACCAGGATGTCTTTGAACGAGTAGAGGCGCTGGCTTCCGGATCCGGCCGCGCTGCGGATGGACGGGACCACCAACGAGGTGCGGGCCCAGTAGTCGAGCTGGCGGTAGGTGATTCCGGCGATCTGGCAGGCACTGGGTCCGCGGTAGCCGACCAGTTCGTCAGGAACGGAGTCGTCGGGGAACAGGCCGGGCTGCACGGGTTCGCTGGAGACGACGGTATCCGTGGTGACGGCCGGGTCGGCAAGCTCGAGCTGTTCTTGACGTGGCTGCTCGCTCACGGTGCTTTCCTCTCGCCGATCGCGCTCGGTTATAGCTGCGTCACAAGGCTGCTTCACAGCCACATCTCTTAGGCCCGAGTGCTAGAGAGCATACGCCGTTCGACAGCTGCCATGCTCCCCGTTGATCATCAACTCGTCTTCAAAGTATGGCCGCAGCCGCGATTCGTGGTTGATATCCGCCAGGCGTGTCGACATTGCACGTGTGTGATATGAGACGCATCCGTGATGTTTGCCGTCGCTCACCGGCCGGCGGGTGCTAGGTGGCCTTGAAGTCGTCGGGTGACACGCTGTCCAAGAACTCCTTGAACTTTTCGACCTCGTCCTCGCGCACCGCGCTGCTGGCCTCTTCGTCACCCTCGTCGGGGATCAGCAGGCCGGCCTGGGCCAGCACCGCCTCCTCGACGTAGATCGGGACACCGACCCGCAACGCGATCGCCACGGAGTCCGACGGCCGGGCTGACACCTTGATGTCGCGGTCGAAGATCAGGTCGGCGTAAAAGGTGCCTTCCTGCAGGTCGACGATGCGCACCTCCTTGAGCGAATGCCCAAGGGCAGCAATGACATCCTTGATGAGGTCATGAGTCAGCGGCCGCGGCGGCTCGACGCCCTGCTGCTCGAGAGCGATGGCCGCTGCCTCGGACTGACCGATCCAGATGGGCAGATACCGATCACCGTTGGCCTCGCGCAGTAGCAGCACCGGCTGGTTTTGCGGTTGCTCGACGCGAATGCCGACAACACGAACTTCACCCATTTGTGTCTGCCCTCCGCATATGCCGCCCTGTCGACTTAACACTCAGCGTGACGACGCGGTGAACACCATGTCTAGGGTCTTGCCGCCCAACACCAAGCTGTCAACGAAAGTCTAGTCCTCAGCGGTGCAGAAGGTCGCGAACGGCCGACTTGATCAATGAGGTGTGCAAAGTAATCGCCAGCGCGGCGACCTCGCGTGCCAGGTCGTCGGCGCGGTCCCGCGCGCCCGCCTTGTCGGCCTTGACCATTGGGCCGGCGATCTGGGCGATGAGGTCGGACTGTCGGTCGGCCGCCGACCGGAAGGCACGCAGATGGCGTGGTTCCACCCCGTATTCGGCCAGTGCCCGCGCGCACTGCAGGATCACCACGGCATGTTCGTCGAAGAATCCACCCGGTCCGGTGGTGATGACCCCGGCCTTGAGCAGGGCGGTCAGCAGGTCTTCGTCGACGCCCGCTCGCTGCAGCAGGTCTTCGCGGCTGAGCCGGATGTTGGTGGGCGACACCGTCGCCGCGTCCGACGCCACCTCGGGCGCCGCGCCGTCATTCGACACCGACACCAATCGCGGTACCCCGTAAGGGGTTCCGACGGGCGGTAGCTCCCCGTCGGGCTGGGCGTCCAGTTGTGCCCGGATCACCTTCAGCGGCAGGTAGTGGTCGCGCTGGGCGGTGAGGATGAAACGCAGTCGTGCGCAGTCGTATGCGGTGAAGCGCCGGTAACCCGATGCCGCGCGCTGCGGCGTGACCAGCCCCTCGGCCTCCAAGAAACGAATCTTGGAGATCGTGACGTCGGGAAAATCGCGTCGCAGCAGGTCCAGGACCGCCCCGATCGACATCCCGGTCAGTCCGGGGCTATCGGGTGCGCTCACTAGCCTGCGGATCCCCCGTCATCGTCACCCTGCTTGGGGCCAGTCAGGAACACCAGGCGGAACTTGCCGATCTGGACCTCGTCACCGTTGGCCAGCACGGCCGAGTCCACCGGCTCGCGGTTGACGTAGGTGCCGTTGAGGCTGCCGACGTCGACCACGTTGAACTCGTTGCCTTCCAACCGGAATTCGGCGTGCCGCCGGCTCACGGTGACGTCGTCGAGGAAGATGTCGCTGTCGGGATGGCGGCCGGCCGAGGTGATGGCTTGATCGAGCAGGAACCGAGACCCCGCATTGGGTCCGCGTTTGACGACCAGCAACGCCGAGCCCGCCGGAAGCCCTTCGACTCCCGATACCGAGCTCTCGGTGCCCGCTTGCGCGGGTGCGTCCAGCTCATTGAGGAAGTCGGCGCGGAAGACCGAGGTCGTTTCCACGGTGACTTCGTCAGAAGTCTGGTCGTTATCCATGTCCGTCACCCGCTGCTCCTCACTGGCCGCTGTGGCGTTGTCTAACCGGCCGCTCGGCCGGCTTGTCACTCGGATTTACCGCCTGTACTGCCTTTACTGCTTCTTACTACTTCGGAACAGTTAAGTCCGACCGTACCTCGCACGGGTCGAGAATGCGCCTACCACTGCAGGATCGTAAGCCCGATACCCCGGCTTTTCTAAGTCCCTGTGCGGCCCCCTGAGGACCTGTGCGCGGTCCGCATCGTCGACTCGCGACGCATTCGGCGACCTTAGCAACCGTCACTCAGCCAGGGTCTCGCGGTACGACTCGGCGTCCAGCAGCTCGTCGATCGCCGCGTCCAGGGCGGCGACATCGTCGCTTTCGACCTGAATCTCCACCAGCCAGCCCGCCCCGTAGGGATCGGAGTTCAGCAGGTCCGGGCTGCCGTCCAGGTCGCCGTTGACCGCTGACACCGTGCCCGACACCGGCGCGTAGAGATCCGACACCGACTTCGTCGACTCGACCTCGCCGAAGGATTCGCCCGAAGTGACCGCGGCCCCCACGTCGGGCAACTGCACGAACACGACGTCACCCAGGGCCGACTGCGCGAAGTCGGTGATGCCCACCCGGACGGTGTCGTCCCCGCTGCGACGAACCCACTCGTGTTCGGCGGTGTAGTGCAGATCGGGCGGGATATCGCTCACGGTGGTCCTGTTCTGGTCTGGTCGCGCCGGCGGTTGGTTCACTTGACGGGCTGAGCGTATTGGTGCGGTTTTGGTTGCCGCAAGGTGGTGACGTCCACTCGGTCGGCCTGCTGCACGGTTATCCGGCCGCCGACGCGTTTGACACTGTCCTCGGCGCCACCGGGGATGTTCATCGCCGCCGCAAGCGTGGGCGGATCGCCAATCGCCACAACGGTATACGGCGGCGACAAAGTCTTGGAGTCGACGCTCAGCGAGCCCGGGGCGCCGACGATCCAGGTGTCCACGCCGACGCGCACGGATTGCCGCCCGTCGGTGATCTCGATGGCTTCGGCGCCGGCGGCCCGCAGTTCGTTGAGCACGTCGAGCATGGTTTCCGGCGCCACCCCCGGTCCGGGGTCGTCGATCTTGACCGTGACGCCGGGGCCGGTGGCGCCAACGGTGCCGACCAGGATGGACAGCGCGGCCAATCGGGCTTGCGCGCTCTCGATGGCCGCCTGGTCGTTGTTGCCCGATGCCTGCAACGCGTTGAGTGTGTTCTGCAGGTCGGCCACCTCGGTGTTCAGTGCGGCTTCGCGTTGTCGCAGCGAGTCCAGCAGCACCAACAGGTCTGCGGGACGGGCGGTTTCCAGCGAATCGCCGGACTCGGTTTGACGGGCCTGGGTGACGATCGCGACGCCGAGCAGCAGGCAGAGCACGACGGCCAGCGCGCCGAAGACCCAGCGGGACCGGCCGCCCCTGCGCAGCGCAGACAAGCCGGTGCGCCGCAGCGGCCCGATCTCCGGGCGCGGACGATCTGCCGGCAACTCATGACGGCCCCGCTGAGCGGCTTGGCGCCCACTGGTTACCGGCTCGGCGTGCTGCGTTGGCGCGGCTTGGGTTTCGTCGCCGACGGCTTCTGGATCGTCTTCGCTCACCGTGGCCTCACTCCGGTCACGCTCCGAACAACCGGCGGCGCAGTGCGGCGGCGTTGCCGAAGATCCGGATGCCCAGGACGACGATGATGGCTGTGGAGAGCTGGGTGCCCACGCCCAGTTGGTCGCCGAGATACACGATCAGAGCGGCCACGAAGACGTTGAACACGAACGACACCACGAAAACCTTGGGGTCGAAGATCCGCTCCAGGTAGGCGCGCAACCCGCCGAATACGGCATCGAGGGCGGCGACCACGGCGATGGGCAAGTACGGCTGGACGACCTCGGGCACATTGGGGTGAAACAGCAATCCCAACACGATTCCGACGGCAAGCGCAGCGATACCGATCATGCACTAGGGCCCAATCTGTTTGGCGAATCGGACATCTCGCGTCGTGCCGGCGGGCAGGGTCAGGCCGTCACCGGCGTTCACGCTCAGCACCACGCCGTAGGACATTTCCAGCAGCTTGAGACGGCGCATTCCGGGGCTCTGGTCGAAGACCTCCTGCATTGCGTGAGGTGGTCCGATCGCCAGGATGGTGTAGGGACTGCTGGTCGGATTGTTGTCGACCAGGATCGCTCCCCCGGCCTGCCGGATGGTCACGTTGGGTCCCACCCGGGTGCCGTCCACCGAAATCGCTTCGGCCCCACTGGCCCACAAAGAATTGACGACGAGTTGCAGGTCGCGGTCCAGGATGATCTGCTGACTGCCGCTGACCCGCTGCTTGGACGCATCGGACAGGTTCGGGCTGGCTCCCGGATCGGTCACCGTGAGCGTCAGGCCCGGGCCGATGACCCGGGTGCTGGCCGCCGGCAAGCTCAGCGCGTCCAGGCGGCTGAGCAGCCGCTGGCCCTGGGCGTCGTCGGCCAGGGCGGCGCGCTGCACCTCGTCGACCTTGACCGACAGGGCGTTGCGCCGTTGGGCCAAGCGGGTGGCGGTGCCCTGGGTCGAGCGCACGTTGCTGGCGAGCAACTGCTGGGCGGTCCGGACGCCGGGTGCCACCGAGCGGGCCTGAGCCACCGCTGCGGCGAAGACCGTCGCCACCAGGGTCGCCGCCACCGCCTGCCACATCCAGTTGAACGCGCGCTCGCGCCCGCGCCGCGGGGTCTCGGCGCCCTCTCGTGCGGCGGCCGCCGCGGCGTATCCGGGGTCCAGGTGCTCCGACAGCAGCGCACGCAGCAGCGAGGGCACCGGAATCGTTTGCGGGCGCGCGGCGGCGTGGGCGTGGTAGCCGGCGTTGGGGTCGTACCCGCCCAGCGCGCGGTCGGTATCAGCCACCCTTACCCGCTTTTCGCGTCACCCTGGGCATGCGCCGCATGACCAGCACCATCTGGACGATATAGAGCACGAAGGCCCACAGGTACATGTACAAGCCCCAGACCAGAAACGCCCATCCGCAGGCGCCGACGGCGCGGCTCCACGTCGTGTGCCACTGGCCCAGCAGCACCAGGGGGAAACCCGACATGAGGGCGAACGTCGCCCCCTTGCCGATGTAGGTCACCGGAAGTGCGGTCAGCCCGCGGCTGCGCAGCAGTGGCAGCGTGGCAGCCAGGGCGCCGTCGCGCGCCAGCAGCGTGATGACGAACCACCAGGGCGCGATCCCGCTCAGCCCGAAGACCAGCGGGACGGTGATCATGTACAGCCGGTCGACCGCGGGGTCCAGCAGGACACCCAGTCGTGAGGACTGGTTGAGCAGCCGGGCGATCTTGCCGTCCGCCCAGTCCGAGGCGCCGCTGAACATCAGGATGGCGACCGCCCAGCCGTTGGCGTGGGTGACCAGCATGAGGTAGACGAACACCGGGATCAGCGCCAGGCGAATGACGCTGAGCACATTGGGCACCGTGAGCACCCGGTTCTGTGTGAGCGCCTGCTCCATGAGCCGAGACCTTAGCGGCAGCCCTTGTCGCGGATGTAACGCTATGGCGATTTTCCGCCCGTCGGGGTCAGCGGAAGACGCCGGGCAGACTCAACGTGGAGAGCGTGTCGTCGGACAGCGGGTTGTCGTTGACCATGTACGTCCACGTCGATGTCGGCCGGGCCAGCTTGGACAGATCAAGTCCCGGCTCGTCCTCGAGCACGTTGGCGGTCTCGAAGGTCTGTTGCGCCGCCTCGATCGCGTCGGCGGCCAGCGAGGCGAACGCATCCACCGCCATCCGGTGGAACTCGTCGAGCGGGTTCTGCCGGCCCAGCGCGCGCAGGTGGATGCTCTCGCGGATGTCGGCCAGGTAGGCCAGGTGATCGGCCCAGCCCCGGTCGAGGTGGTAGAGCATGATCAGTCGGCAGATCTTTTCCAGCCGTTCCTCGGAAATCTCCTTGGCCAGCTCCTGGTATCGCTTGGGCGCCAGGTCTTCGAGTTCTTCGCGCGCGGTCGCGGTGCGCAGCAACGTGTTTCGCCGGTCGACGATGATGGCGCGCTGCTGGGCGATCAACTGGTTGTAGCGCCAGGTGTTGGCGTGCACGTCCAGCAACCGGCCCTCGGCCACCCGCTGGGCGTGGTCGAGCAGGCCCGCGCTCTTGGGGCTGATGATCCGCCCGTCCTCGTCGGTCTCCATCGGCAGCTTGTTGTGGTCGAGGTTGGCCGCTACCACGTCGTCTTCCCAGCTGGAGAAGAACACCGACGAACCGGGGTCGCCTTGGCGGCCGGCGCGGCCACGCAATTGGTTGTCCAGCCGCTCGGTGTGGTGGCGGCCGGTGCCGACGACATGAAGGCCGCCGAGTTCGGCGACCCGGTCATGGTCGGCCTCGTCGGAGCCGCCCAGCCGGATGTCGGTGCCGCGCCCGGCCATCTGGGTGGACACGGTGACCCGGCCGTATTCCCCGGCCTCGGCGATGACTTGGGCTTCTTCGGCGTCGTTCTTGGCGTTGAGCACCACCGCCGGGACGCCGCGGCGCAGCAGCCGCTCGTGCAGCTCCTCGGATTCGGCGACGTCGTGGGTGCCGACCAGCACCGGTTGCCCGGTCTCGTGCACCTCGGCGATGTGGTCGACGATCGCGTCGTTCTTGGCCGCCGCGGTGATGTACACCCGATCGGCCTCGTCCTCGCGGATGTTGGGGGTGTTCGGCGGGATGGGTGACACGCCGAGCTTGTAGAACTGGCGCAGCTGTTCGCCGGCGGCCAGCGCGGTGCCGGTCATTCCGCACACGGTGGTGTACCGGTTGATCAGCGCCTGCACGGTGATGGTGTCGAGCACCTCACCGGTCTCGGTGGTTTCGATGCCTTCCTTGGCTTCCACGGCGGCCTGCAAACCGTCGGGCCAGCGCTGCAATTGAGCGATACGGCCGCGTGAGGAGTTGATCAGGTGCACCGCATCGTCGCGCACGATGTAGTGCACGTCGCGGTGCAGCAGCACGTGCGCGTGCAAGGCCACGTTGACCTCGGTCAGCGTGGTGCCGACGTGCTCTTCGGAATAGAGGTCGATGCCGCCGAGGGCCTTCTCCACCTTGCGGGCGCCGGCCTCGGTGAGATGGACGTTGCGGTTGTCCGAGTCGGTGTCGAAGTCCTTCTCCGGCACCAGCTCACCGACCAGCTTGATGATCTCCACCCGCGGGGTTTCCCGGTGGCTGGTGCCGGCCAGCACCAGCGGCACCAGCGCCTCGTCCACCAGTACGGAGTCGGCTTCGTCGATCAGGGCCACGTCGGGGTTGGGCGAGACCAGGTCCTCGACGTCGGTCACCAGCTGATCGCGCAGCACGTCGAACCCGATCTCGTTGACCGAGGCGTAGGTGACGTCGCAGTCGTAGGCGGCCCTGCGGTCGTCGCTGCTCGATTCGGCGGTGATCCAGCCGACGGTCAGGCCCATCGCTTCCAGCAGCGGACCCATCCATTCGGCGTCCCGGCGGGCCAGGTAGTCGTTGATGGTGACGACGTGCACGTGCCGGCCGCCGAGTGCGTAACCGGCCGCGGCGATGGCGCCTGCGAGGGTCTTGCCTTCCCCGGTGGCCATCTCGATGACGTCGCCGGCAAGCATCCGCAGCGCGCCGAGCAACTGGACGTCGAACGGCCGCAGCCCGGTGGCCCGCTCGGCCGCTTCACGGGCGATCGCCAGGAACTGGGGTATGTCCGAGGACTCGGCGAGGTCGTCGAGGTTCAGCAGGCCGGTCGCCTTGCGCAGCTTCTCGTCGCTGAGGTCCGCGGCTTTCTTGTCGAATTCCTCCGACGCGGTGACCGCCGACATGGATCGGTTGCGGTTCTTGTCCGTACTGGCGCCCAGCAGCTTCCAGAATCGGCTGCTCAGGCGGCCGGGCTGAGCGCGGGTGGTCTTAGGCACGCCCCAACGGTACGCGACCCTCCCACCGGCGCGAGCGTGCGTGTTTGTGCGCGACACGCCGGGCGCAGCCGTACCACTGCGCACGCTCGCGGATGGTCAAGCGAGGTTCGATCGGCGGGGATAGGCGATGCTCGGGTCGGTGAGCACGTTGACGACGGCGGGCGCACCGCTGGCGAAAGCGCGTTCCAGCGCCGGTCGCAATTCGGCGGGCGTCGACACCAGTTCGCCGTGCCCGCCCAGCGTGCGGACCACCTCGTCGTAACGGGTTCCGGGGCGTAACTCGGCGACCACGGAGTAGCCGTAGAGCGCCTCCATCGGATGCTTCTCCAGTCCCCAGATGCCGTTGTTTCCGACCACCGAGACGACGGGCACGTTGTGCCGTGCCAGCGTGTCCCATTCCATGCCGCTGAACCCGAACGCGCCGTCGCCTTGCAGCAGCACGACCTGTCGCTCCGGGCGCGCCAGTTTGGCCGCCAGCGCGTAGCCCGGCCCTGAGCCGAGGCACCCGAAGGGGCCGCTGTCCAACCAGCACCCGGGCTGGTAACTGTCGATCACCCGACCGGCATACGACCCGAAATCCCCGGCGTCGATGACCACGACGGCATCGCGATCGAGCAGCGGCGCGAGTTCGGCGTACACCCGCATCGGGTGCAGCGGGCTGCGGTCGTCGGCGAGTTCGGCCTTCTCTTTGTCGCGCGCTGCCGTCTCGGCGGCCCGCAGCTCGCCGATCCAGTCCTGGTGATCGTTGCCGCTCGCGGTGGCAAGCGTGGCGAGCGTCTCGCCGAGATCGCCGTAGAGGCCGGCGACGACCGGCCGCGGCGGTTCGCGATCGGGTTCGGCGCGGTCGGCCACCACCAGCTGGGTCTGCGGCCCGAACACGCCGCCGAAGCCGAGCCGAAAATCCATCGGGACGCCGACGATGAGCGCAACATCGGCTTCGCTCAACGCTTTCGACCGGGCACGCGAGAATGCCAGCGGATGGTCGGCGGGCACCACACCCCGGGCCATGCCGTTCATCAGCACCGGAATCTGCAAGGTTTCGGCGAGCCGAAGCAGGGCTGCCTCCGCATGACCCCACCAGACGTTGGTGCCGGCCATGATCACCGGTCGCTGCGCGCCAGCGAGCAGACCGGCAACGCGGTCCAGGGCGGCGCCGTCGGCGCGGACCACCGCAGGGACTTCGCGCAGCGCGCCGGGCCTGCCGTCGTCGTCGGACATGGAGAACACGTGATCCATCGGGAAGTCGACGAACGCCACGCCCGACGGGGCGCCGATCGCCGCGCGCAGCGCGTCATCGATGAGCCGGCCGGCGTCTTCGGCTGACTGTGCGGTGGCGGCGAATCGGGTCAGCGGCGCCACGAACGGCACGTGGTCGATCTCCTGCAAAGAGCCCATCCCCCAGCGCAGCGCGGGAGCCCGACCGCCCAGCACCACCAACGGCGACTGGTTCTGCTGCGCGGCGCCCATCGCGCTCATGCCGTTGGTAACGCCCGGCCCGGCGGTCAGCGCCGCCACACCCGGCACCCGGGTGACTTTGGACCAGCCCTCGGCGGCGAAGGCCGCGGTCTGCTCGTGGCGGGTGTCGACCAGCCGGATGCCTTCCTCGCGGCACCCGTCATAAATGGAGAACAGGTGTCCACCCGACAGGGTGAAGACCGTGTCGATGCCACTGGCTTTGAGCCGCCGCGCGATCAGCCGGCCGGCATGGATGGTTCGGGTGGGAGCGGCGTCGGTGGTCATAGTCGGAGCCTAACCAGCTGCGTCAGGTACGTTCGCCGGAGGATTTTGTTGAGGAGCCGCCTGAACACCTCGACTGCTAAGGAGACGTTGCCTTGGGCCCGAAGCCGTTTAAGCCGTCGATCGACTGGTCTAGGGCGTTGCTGGACTCCTTGTTCTGGACCGGCAAAGCCTGGGTGATCAGCGCCGTCTGTGTGCTGGTGGTCCTGCTTCTGATCAGGTACCTGACCACCTGGGGCCGGCAGTACTGGCGGGTCACCGGCGACTACTTCGTCGGTCGCAACAGTGTCCGGGTGTGGCTGATGCTCGGCGTGCTGTTGCTGTCGGTGGTGCTGAGCGTGCGGCTGAACGTGCTGTTCAGCTACCAGGGCAACGACATGTACACCGCACTGCAGAAAGCGTTCCAGGGCACCGCATCAGGGGACAACGCCGTCCGGGACTCCGGAGTGCACGGCTTCTGGGTGTCCATCGGGATCTTCTGCATCATGGCCGTGATCCACGTCGCCCGGGTCATGGCGGACATCTACCTGACGCAGCGGTTCATCGTCGCCTGGCGGACCTGGCTCACCGGCCATGTCACCGCCGACTGGCTCGACGGGCGGGCCTACTACCGCGACCTGTTCATCGACGACACCATCGACAACCCCGACCAGCGCATCCAGCAAGACGTGGACATCTTCACCGCCGGGACCGGCAGCTCGCCCAACCAGCCGGCCAACGGGACCACCAACACGCTGCTCTTCGGGGCGGTGCAAGCGGTCATCTCGGTGATCTCCTTCGCCGCGATTCTGTGGAACCTGTCCGGCACGCTCACCGTGTTCGGTGTGTCGTTTCCCCGCGCCATGTTCTGGACGGTCATCGTCTACGTCTTGGTGGCCACCATCATCGCGTTCGTCATCGGCCGTCCGCTGATCTGGCTGAGCTTCCGCAACGAAAAGCTCAACGCCGCTTTCCGTTACGCGCTGGTGCGGTTGCGTGACGCCGCCGAGGCCGTCGGTTTCTACCGTGGCGAGCGGGTGGAACGCGGCCAACTGTCGCAACGGTTCGCCCCGATCATCAGCAACTATCTGCGGTTCGTGAATCGGAGCATCGCCTTCAACGGGTGGAACCTGGTGGTGAGCCAGGCGATCGTCCCATTGCCGTGGGTGATCCAGGCGCCTCGTCTGTTCGCCGGGCAGATCGATTTCGGCGACGTCAGCCAGACCGCGACGTCCTTTGGCAATATCCACGATTCGCTGTCCTTCTTCCGCAACAGCTACGACGCGTTCGCGTCGTTTCGGGCGGCCATCATCCGGTTGCACGGATTGGTCGACGCCAACGAGCGAGGCCGCGCGTTGCCCTCGGTATTCGTCAAGCCCAGCACCGACGGCTCGGTGGAACTGCACAACGTCGAGGTCCGCACCCCGGACGGAGACCGGCTCATCGACCCGCTCGATGTGGAACTGAATGCCGGTGACTCCCTTGTCATCACGGGTCGTTCGGGTGCGGGCAAGACGACGCTGCTGCGCAGCCTCGCCGAGTTGTGGCCGTACGCGTCCGGGGCCTTGTCCTGCCCCGACGGTGACCACGGGACGATGTTCTTGTCGCAGTTGCCGTACGTGCCGTTGGGCACGCTGCGCAGCGTCATCTGCTATCCGAATTCACCGGAGACGATCTCCGATGCTCAAGTGCAGGATGTGCTCACGAAGGTGGCTCTCGCCCCGCTTTACGGCCGCCTCGACGAGGAGGAGGACTGGGCCAAGGTGCTCTCCCCGGGCGAGCAGCAGCGCATCGCGTTCGCCCGCATCCTGTTGACCAAGCCGCGCGCGGTGTTCCTCGACGAGTCCACGTCGGCACTCGACGAGGGCTTGGAGTTCGCGCTGTATCAGCTGGTGCGTACCGAGCTGCCGGAGTGCGTAGTGGTCAGCGTGAGCCACCGCAACACCGTCGAACAGCACCACGAGCAGGAACTCAAACTGCTGGGCGGCGGCGAATGGCGGCTGGGCCGGGTGGAGAAGCAGCCCGCGCAGGTCTAGCCGCGTCAGGTCTCGTCGACGTTGCGGTGAGGGTCGTGATTCACCCGCGGTGCACGACCATGGCGGCAATCTGGGCGACTACCGCGCAGCCGCGTGCGCTCCGGCGCGGCGCCCGAAGAACGACCCCTCGCCCAGCTGAGTACCGCTGGCGTAGCCCTTGCCGTCCTGGGCGATGTTGACGGCGCAGGCTCCGGCAGCGTACAGCCCCTCGACCACCGACCCGTCTTCGCGCAGCACTTGCCCGTCGACCGACGTGGCCAACCCGCCGATGGTGAAGCCGGCGTACATCGCTTTGCCCAGCGACATGTCGAACGCACCCCACGGTCCCTTGTCCTGCGCGGCAAGGAATTCCGGCTGCTTGTGGAAGTCGGGATCTTCGCCGCGCGCGGCGTAGGTGTTGTAGCGGTCCAACGTCTTGGCTAAGTTGCCCTGCGGAATGCCAAGGGCGGCTTCCATTTCCGCGACCGTCTCCCAGCCGTCGATCAACGGGACGAGCGGCATCTTGGGGTGCTCCAAGTGCGCCTCGTCGACGATCAGATAGGCCGCGCTGTCGGGCTGATCCATGATGAACCCCGACGTCCGGGAGTGGTAGGAATCTTCGGCCACGAACCGCTGCCCGAGCTTGTTGACGATGATGCCGGTCAACAGGATCGACGGGGGGTATGGCGGCGCGGTGATGAAGATCTGATCCATGTGCTGGGTGGCGCCGCCGACGGACACCCCCATCCGGATGCCCAGGCCGTCGTCGTAGGTGTTGCCGAGGACGAACGGTTTCTCGGCCAGTTTCGGGGTGTACTTGGCGACCATGTCCGGGTTCATCACAAACCCTCCGGCGGCGACGATCACTGACTTCGCCTTGATCGCACCGGTTTCGGCGAAGTGTTTCCACATGACTCCGGTCACCGCACCCGCACCGTCCACGATGAGCTCGGTGGCACCTGTCTCATATCGGATCTGCACCCCGAGATTGGTGGCCCGCTTGAGGAGCAGGTCGATCACCATGCTCGCGCCACCGGTGTCGCCGGGGACGGGTACTTTGTGACCGCGGGGCGCCGGCACGGCCATTTCCAGGAACGGCCAGACCTTTTCGTTGCCGGTGTACATCAGGCCCTCGGTGTTGGGCTGGATGACCGCCTTGCCCGGGAAGTAGCTGCGCTCGAACTGAAAACCCAAATCTTCCAACCAGTTGAAGTGCTCGACGCTTCCGTCGCAGTAAGCCTTGATCTTGGCGTGGTCGGGTTGGCGGGACACCGCCACCAGGTATTTGTACATCTGCTCGGGTGAATCGATGTGACCCGTCGCCTGTTGCACCGCGGTGCCACCGCCGAGGTAAAAGTGCCCGCCGGCAAGCGAAGTCGTGCCACCCGCCACGGCCGCGCGCTCGAGTACCAGCACTCGTGCACCGGCCGCGGCAGCACTCACCGCCGCGCAACCACCGGCGATCCCGAAACCGATCACCAGAACGTCCACCTCGTCCGAGAATGACGTCACCGAGTCCGCAGGGACCGTGGCTGGAATGTCGGTGCTCACCGCTGCTCCTGTTTGATGTAGTCGTAGAACGCCTTGATCTCCGGGGAGAGGTAGGCGAATTCCAGATACGGCACCCCCGCTTGCGGCGCCGAGACGTAGGCGAAGTGGATGCCGCCGGGCATCACGCCTCGCTGGACCACTTCGGCGCCCCGCTCGGCGGCCTCGGCCAGCGCAGCTTCGAGTTGCTCGATGCTTTCGGCTTCGGTACAGATGTGATGCAAGCCTGAGCCGTGGTCGCGCAGAAAGTCGCTGTAGATGTTCTCCCCGCGAACCGGGGAGATCAACTCCAGCTGCATATCGGCGAGGTAGCTCAGCGAGATGCTCGCGACGAAGTCGGCGGGCCGGCCGTGATAGGTGCAGGAGTCCGGAGCGAAGTGCACGTCGGGTATGCGCACCCATTTGCGGACGCCCAACAGGCCGGTAAGGGCGTTTTCGGTGGCGTCCAGATCGGAGGTGACCCATGCAATCTGCGTCGGCGAGTGAACGGGAAGGTTCATCGTCACGCAGGATAACCCACCCCACTGGGGGCGATAAAGGGCATGAACGGCATTGCCATGGTCGCGGGATTACCGCAGGTGCGGGCCGGGTGAACAGGTTCTAATTCGCCCCGGCCCGGGTGGTCAGCGTCGGGTCAGGACCTCGATCAGCATCCGCATTTGCATGTCGAAAACCGCCTCCGGATTGGTCAACGTGTTGGGTCCGTACTGACCGAAGACCTCCAGGCTGATCGCGCCCACCACGCCTGCCCACAGCAAGAAGCACTTGGCCAACAGGCGGTCGTCGCCGGGAAACGCGAACTCGTGCCGGATCCGTTCGAAGTCAGACGACATGGGTTGCGGCGCAACATGATTGGTCAGCAGGATGTCGCCCATGGTGATCCCGGCCCCGATCGCGTCGAAGAACGCCCGCACCACCCGGGTTCCGACCCCGGTGGTGCGCTCGGGCGGTGCGTGGTAGCCGGGTACCGGGCTGCCGTACAACAAGGCCCACCGTGACGGATGCGTCACCGCCCAACAGCGAACCGCGTGCGCGATGGCGAACACCTCGTCGCGCCACATGTCGGCGCCAGTCTCAGTGCGGGCCTGGTCCACGGTGTCGGCCAGCTCGGTGTAGGCGTCGACGAGCAACAGGGTCAACAGCTCGTCGCGGCTGGCGACATGGCGGTAGAGATCTTCAGGCGCAACGCCTAGTTCTTCGACGACATCGCCCAGCGATAACCCGGCCGCCCCGTTGCGCGCCAGCTGACGGCGACCGAGCTCGATGACCTTTTGCTCGATGGACTCCCGCGAGTCCTGGCCTGCGCCCACGCCGCAAAGTCTGACACGGCGAAGATCATCACTTTGCCTATTCGGTCGCGACGGTGGTGTGTTGCTGGTCGCACTGACCGCCGATGCTCAGCGGGTGACGCCTCGGCCGAGGACGCCTACGCCACGCCCATGTCTTCGCGAACCTGCTCGGAGGCGTTCTGCCAGGACACCGCCGCGGGAAAGTCGCCCCACATGCTGTTGAAGATGCCGACGAGTTGTCCGGCCTTCCCGTTGCCGGCCAGATACACCGGCCCGCCCGAGTCACCTTGTTGGCTTTGTACTCCGTGGGACATGGTGAACCACCCGTTGTTGACGCTCTCCACGGTCCCGCAGGTCTCGCCGGTGGTGATACCGAAATGGCAGATCGGCTGACCCGCTTGCGCCACGACTCCGGGGCTGGATTGCAGCGGGCGTCCACCCGGCAGCACGTTGCTGATCCGGACGTTGTCGGCCAACGCGATCGCTTCATAGTCGGCGATCAGCTGGTCGGTAGCGACGGTCGTCCCGGTGGGGGTGTTGTCCCGAGAGGTCGTCACCCGACCGATGGCGGTGTTGTCTCGATCGGTCACGAGGTCTCCGCCACCCCGGCAATGCCCGGCCGAGAAAGCCACTCTGCGCGTCTGGTCGACGTATCCCAGGGTGCACACGTGGTTGCCCTGATGGATTTCCATGCCCGGAAATACCAGCGGGAGGTCGGCATTGGCGGTCACCGGCGCTAGGCCGGCCGTCAGCGCCGCAACGGTCACGGATGCGGCGAATCCTCGGATAGCCAGGCGGCGCACGATCAACTCCGATCCATTAGAGCCGGCCGCGTGCACCGGCAGGCTGGGTGGTGGCGGGTGCCTCACACCCGACGATAGGTGTTTCGCACCATTCACCGCGTGTGTTACTGAGAAGTGACCACCGCGACCGGGCCCGTTGTCGCGACTTGGCCGCGCGGCGCCCAGCCTGGCGGCCCAAAGACGTATCCCAGCCGGTCGCGCAGCCGCGTCGCCGACCGCCAGTCCCGCGCAATCGCCAGATACTCGTGGGTCTGCAATTTCCAGATGTTGAACGTATCCACCTGCTTGGTCAGACCGTAATGCGGCCGGAAAAGCTCGGCCTGGAACGTGCCGAACAGCCGGTCCCAGAGGATGAAGATGCCGCCGTAATTCTTGTCGAGATACACCTGGTCCATCCCGTGGTGGACCCGGTGATGCGACGGCGTGTTGAAGACGAACTCGAAGAAGCGAGGCAGCTTGTCGATCCGCTCGGTGTGCACCCAGAACTGATAGATGAGGTTGACCGAGAAGGCGAAGAACACCAGCCACGGTGGAACCCCCAAGAGCGGCAACGGGATCCACATCAAAATCTCACCGCTGTTATTCCACTTCTGGCGCAGCGCTGTCGCGAAGTTGAAATATTGGCTGGAGTGGTGCGCCTGGTGCGTGGCCCAGATCAACCGCACCCGGTGGGCGGTGCGGTGATAGGCGTAGTAGAGCAGGTCCACCCCCACGATCGCGATCACCCAGGTGTACCAACCGGAAACCGGCAGGTGCCACGGCGCCAGATAGGCATAGATCGCGGCGTAACCAAGCAACGCCAGGGTCTTCCAGGCCGCCGTGGTGGCGATCGACACCAGACCCATCGAGATGCTCGCCACCGAGTCGCGCGTGAAGTACGCCCCAGAACTTGGCCGCGCCTCGTCGGTCACGATGCTTTCCAGCTTGCGCGCCGCCGTCCATTCGAGGATGAGCAGCAACAGGAAGAACGGGATGGCAAACAGCACCGGGTCCCGCATCTGCGGGGGAAGTACCGACAAGAAATTTGCGAGGCCGTGCACAACGAACAGAATACGGCTCCGAGCGCGCGCCCGGTGACCACCTAGTACACACTGATGGCAGCGATGGACAGCAAAACGCTCAAACCGAATTTCAGCCAGCGGCTGCTGCGGTCCACGGGCGTGCGCAACCGGTTGTTCCCGCCGGCAAAACTCGAGCGCTGGGCCGCCCACCCCCGTCCTCCCTACACCGGACAACCGTCCAGACGTGTTCTGCGGAAGGTCGACGTGCGTCGAGCTGACCTCGAGGGGCGCCCGGTCTACGAGGTCACTCCGCTGCTCGACGGGGGCGAGAAGCCGAGCGGCCACCTGCTCTATCTCCACGGCGGAGCCTACGTATTGGACCTGCTCCCCCACTTTCACTGGCCGGCTATCGCCAGGATCGCCCACACTGTGCGCCGGACCATGACTGTGCCGATTTATCCGATCGCCCCCGAACACAGCTACCGCGAGGTGTTTCCGTTCCTGTTGAGGGTTTATCGACGGATGCTGCAGTCTCAGGACCCGAATGCTATTGCCTTCATGGGTGATTCGGCGGGCGGTGGGATGGCGTTTGCGTTGTGTCATGCCGTGCGAGACGCCGGGCTGCCCCAGCCGACGGATGCCTTACTCCTGTCGCCGTGGATGCACTTAGCCCTACCGGACCCGGATGTGCCGGCGGTGGCCAAGATCGACCCGTTCCTCAACGTCGAGGATCTGCGGGCGGCCGGTATTCGCTATGCCGGCGGGGATCCGCTCGACAACCCGCTGGTCAGCCCCAGCGTGGGGCCCCTTGCCGGGCTGCCGCGCCTGACGATTTTCACCGGCACACATGATGTGCTGAACCCCGACGCTCGGGCCTTCCACAAGCGTGCGACGGCTGAGGGACTCGAGGTGGGATGGCACGAACTCGACGGTGGTCTGCACACGTGGATGCTGCTGCCCGGAAAGAAAGCGGCAGCCACCCTCAAGCAGCTGCGAGAGGTGCTGAGCGCTTGAGTTCAGTGGTGGTGATCGGCTCCGGCTTCGCGGGGCTGTGGGCTGCGCTCGGTGCCGCACGGCGACTCGACGAATTGGGGGTTGCGCCGCAGACGGTCGACATCGCGGTGATCAGTCCAAAGCCGTTCCACGACATACGCGTTCGCAATTACGAGTCCGACCTGAGTGGCTGTCGCATCCCCGTTTCCGACGTGCTGGAACCGGCGGGCATCGCGCACATCACCGCCGAGGTGACCGCGATCGACCCGCAAGCACGTACCGTGTCGACCTCATCGGGTGCAGTCATCGGCTACGAACGGCTGGTGCTTGCCTCAGGCAGCCGCGTATTAAAACCCGACATACCGGGACTGCGCGAATTCGGTTTCGATGTCGACACCTATGACAACGCGATGAGATTGCAACAGCACCTAACCCGACTGCCCGATGGCGCGCCGACGGCAGCGGCCCGGACCGCAGTGGTGGTCGGTGCGGGTTTGACCGGCATCGAAGCGGCATGCGAACTGCCCACCAGGTTGCGAACCATTTACGGCGGTGCCACGCCGCGTGTGGTGCTGGTCGATCGCAACGTCTTCGTCGGCTCCGACATGGGTTCATCGGCCCGGCCGGTGATCGAGAATGCATTGGCGGACAATGGGATCGAGGTCAGATCCGGGGTCGGCGTCAGCGCTGTGACCCCGGACTCTGTGTTGTTGTCGTCGGGTGAAGAGATAGCCACCAGGACTGTGGTGTGGTGCGCCGGCATGCGCGCCAGCTCGCTGACCGAGCAGCTACCGGTGAAGCGCGACCGGTGGGGTCGGGTAGCGGTCGATGACTATCTGCGCGTAGTGGGCGTGCCAAGGATGTTCGCGGCCGGTGATGTGGCCGCGGCCCGGATGGATGACCAACATGTTTCGGTCATGTCATGTCAGCATGGACGCCCCATGGGCCGCTATGCGGGCTACAACGTGATCAGTGATCTGCTCGGTGAGCCCATGCTTGCCCTGAGAATCCCGTGGTATGTAACGGTTCTCGATCTGGGTCCCGCGGGCGCGGTGTATACCGAGGGCTGGGAGCGGACAGTGGTCAAGTCTGGCGCCGAGGCCAAGGCCACCAAGCAGACCATCAACTCCCAGCGGATTTATCCGCCGTTGACAGGGAGTCGCAGCGACTTGTTGGCTGCGGCGGCACCCGATCTGCAGGCCCGGCCCTAATCCGATTGCGGCGCAGGCAACATCGGGTTGGTCTGGTCGCCGGCGTACCAGTGCACCGCGGAAATGCCGGGCTGCAAAGACAATTCGGCGACCAGCCGCTCCAACCGGGCCGGCACGTTGCCTCCCATCAACAAATGTGCGGTCAGTGCGGTGGTGCCCTCACCGGCGGGTGCGGTGTGGATGCCCCGCAACGTGATGTCGTTACTGCTGGTGTGTTGCACGATCTGCGCGCGCGCATATTTCTCGGCTTTGGGCCGACAGACGATCTGCACGTGGTAGGGCTCTAGGCCTTCGTCGTCTTCAGCCGCGTTGTCGTGGTCGATCAGCCGGCCCAGTGGCCGACCGAGTAGGTGAATGACGACGATGGCGCCGGTGCCGATCAAGGCGAATACCAGATGCCCGGATGCCGACAACACACCCACCGCGGCCGAGCACCACAGGGTGGCGGCGGTGTTGAGCCCGCGCACGTTGAAGCCGTCACGCAGAATCACCCCTCCGCCCAGGAACCCGATCCCCGACACCACGTAGGACGCGACGCGGGTGGGGCTGCTGTCCTCGGTGGCGGTCGCATAGAGCACGAAGAGCGTTGCGCCGGTGGCGACCAGCGCGTTGGTGCGCAACCCGGCCATCCGCGCTCGCCACTGCCGCTCGAACCCGATGAGTGCACCGCATCCCACTCCTACGGCGAGACGCAACGCGAAATCAGCGACGGTCAGCGTGTGCATGACGGTCCCTCCTTCGCAATCTCCTGACGGCGACCGCAGCTAACCACAGGCGGGTTAACGTCAGGTAGAGCCGCGGGAAACCGGCTGCTAGCTGCCCTTGGGCGTCAGATGTTCGGGGCAGTAGGTGTTGGAGGCGACGGCAGCGAATTTGGCCGCGGCGTCCAGGGTCATCCCGGGATTCTGGTCCTTGATGTCGTTGACCACCTGTAAGCCTGTTTCGCCCTTGCTCATCAATCCGCACACCGCTTTGGCCGACGCAATGGCTTGACCGGGGCTGTTGTAGACGATGCCGGCGTTGTCCAGGGCAGCCAAGAACGCCGCGTCATCGCCTTGGGGCTCACCGTTCGCGGGCACCGCCAGACCGATGACGGCCAGAACGCCGACCGGCGCCAGCAGCAGTCGAAGCATTGATGCGGAACTCTATCTCGAGGGCACGTCAGGCAAGGTGACCTTGGGCTTGTCACCATTGGTGACGTGTACCGCATGGATTCCGGGCTCTTTGGACAGTTTCTCCAGCAGATTGTCCAGTCCCGCCTTGTCAACATTCCAGTGCTGCACCGACTCGGGCTCCTTTTGCAGCTTGGCGATGACGCTGTCGAGCTTGACCGGTTCGGCGCTGCCTTTCCCGCCGTTGGCGCGCGCCCGAGCGCCGCTGCCGCTGAGCACCTGGGGCCCCACCGCGCCCAGCGCTCCACCGGTGAGGCTGCCCAGAGCCATCTGGCTGAGTAGATTGCCCGGAATACCCGCCGCGGGTGCGGCCGCCAGGCTGGTGGCGGGCAGCCCGGCCGAGGCCAACCGGATAGCGGGAGTGGCCGAGGCCCAGCTCGGTGGCACCGATAGTCGGCCCACCAGATTGGCGTCGCCCACGCCCGCCGACACCGCGGTGGAACTGGTCAAGCCGGCCGGCCGCAGCCCCAACCCGGCCCCGAGTGCCGACTTCGGGATATCCAGGGCTTCGACCGGGGGCTTGTAGAACATCTTGAACTCGGTCATGCCGAGGTTGATCGGGCTCATGCTGTCGTTGGCAACGGTGCTGAACCGTCCGATGTCGGCGAAAATGCCGAACGTGTTCTCCCAGGTGATGCCGGCCAACGGGGTCCCGGTCACGGTGTTGAGGAACTGGTTCCAGAACTGCATGTAAGCCGTGGAGCCGCTGCCGAGAGCTTGCAGAAGCTGCGTGACGATGTCGAAGGGGAAGGGCAGCGCCGCGGCGCTGGGCACCGCGTTGGCTACCGCGCTGGTCGCGCCAGCCAGGCCGGCAGACTGCCCGGACGCCGCCGCCTGGTTGGCCAATCCGGAGGCATTGGTGGTTTGCGGCGGCTCGGTGAACGGCGTGAGCCGGGAAGCCGTCGCCGACGAACCGGCATAACTGAGCATCGCGGCGGTGTCCTGCGCCCACATCTCGGCGTACTGCGCCTCGGTAGCAGCGATGGCTCCGGTGTTCTGCCCGAAGATGTTGGTCGCCACCAGCATCGCCAGCAGGGCACGGTTCGCCGCGATTTCTGGCGGCGGCACGACGGCAGCGAATGCGGTCTCATAGGCGCCGGCGGCCGCCTTTGCCTGGTCGGCCGCCGCTTTGGCTTGGGCGGAGGTCGCCGACATCCAAGCCACATAGGGCGCGGCGGCAGTTGCCATGGCGACCGACGAGGGCCCGGTCCACGACTCGTTGGCCAGGCCTTCGACTATCGACCCGTAGGAGGCCGCGGTGTCCTGCAGTTCCGCGGCCAGTGCATCCCAGGCGGTGGCGGCCGCCAGCATCGGTCCCGAGCCGGGACCGGTATACATCTCACCGGAGATGATCTCCGGTGGACGGAACGCGAAGCTCATTGCCGCACCTTTCCCGCGCTGAGCACTAACCGGTTGCTGCCGCGTTGGCGGCCTCGGTGGCGGCATACGAACCCGCGCTGGTCGCCAGAGTCCGGACGAACATCTGGTGAATCGCCGCGGCCTGCGCGCTGACCGCCTGGTACATCTGCGCGTGCGCGGTGAACTGTGCCGCCGTCAGCGCCGAGACCTCGTCCGCGGCAGCGGGAATCACCCCGGTCGTCGGGCCGGCGGCAGCAGCGCTCTCGGCGTTCATCGAGGCGCCGATACTTTCCAAGTTGCCGGCCGCGGCCGCCAACTCGTCGGGTTGTGCAGTCACGAAAGACATGCGTTCTCCTCCAACTTCGAAGTCGTGTCAGTCCGCCGGGATGACGATGATGGTGGCCGTACTGGCGACGTCATCGGCGACCGCGCCGGCGGTGGTGCCGGTCCCGGTGCTGCTCACAGTGCGCACACTGGCGCCCGCCAATGCACGTCCGGCCAGACTGGCCATCGCCATCTCGCCGAACAGCGTGCCCGGCGGCCCGACCGGGATAGACGGGGCGGCTGCCGCGCTAGTGCCCGGCAGCACCGACGCGAGCGTCCTCATCACCGGTGCCTCGGTGACCCAACCTTGTGGCACCGAGAGGGAACCGACCAGGGTCGAGCCGCCCATGGACCCCGTCACGCCCCCTGGGGTGGGCGCCACCGAGGAGACGTAACCACCGCGTAGCGGCGCCAGCCCGCCCGCAATGGCCTTGCCGCCACCGAGCAGTTCGGCGACACCTGGCCCGTTCTGCGCCAAGCCCAGCAGCTGCAGGGACAGCAGCCACCAGCCGCCAGGCAGAATGATCGCCCCGATGGGGCTGTAGGCGCCGGTTACGGCGGCAAAGAACGGCCGCAAGGCTGCCGTGATGGGATAGACGGCCTCGATGATCGAGCCCGCCGGTGTCGCCGCGGCCGTCGGTACGGCGGCAGCGGGACCCACGCTTTGCAGCGCGTTCGGGATGACGCTGAGCAGCTGCGCAAGTTGTGACTGGGTCTCTGCGGCGCTGACCGCCTCGGCCACCGCCGCCGACTGCCGCGCCACCCCGGACGGATCGGTGGTCTGCGGTGGTTCGGTGAACGGTGTCACCTCCGTCGCAGCCGCCGAGGAGCCGGCATAGGCGTACATCGCCGCGGCGTCTTGTGCCCACATCTCCAGGTACTGCGCTTCGGTGGCTGCGATCGCCGGCGTGTTCTGGCCGAAGATGTTGGTGGCGATGAGCGTCATCAGCAGGGCGCGGTTTGCTTCGATCACCGGCGGTGGCACCGTCGCGGCGAAGGCGGTCTCGTACGCGACGGCGGCGGCCTTCGCCTGAGCGGCGGCCTGCTCGGCTTGGGTTGCGGTGGTACTCATCCATGCCAGGAACGGTGCGGCCGCAGTCGTCATCGATGCCGCCGCCGGACCCTGCCAAGACCCGACGGTCACCCCCTGGATCGTGGACTCATAGGACGCCGCATTCGAATGCAATTCGGCGGCCAGCGCGTCCCAGGCCGCCGCAGCGGCCAACATCGGCCCGGAGCCCGCCCCCATATACATTCGTCCAGAGTTGATCTCTGGCGGTAACGCCCCGAAGTCCATCAGTTACCTCCGGTCCCCTTTGTGGCCGCCATCGTAATCTCGGGTTAACACTTCTGGCCGCAAGCCTGGCCGAGCTCATACAAAACTCAACAGATATCCCAATGGCGTTCCGCATAACTGCACGCGTGTGTACAAACGCAGCTTGTGTCGGCGTCGACCAAAGAAGCACAGCCAGGCACTTCTCGTTATTGCCGGGCGCGGCCGTGCCGCTAACACATCAGTGTTTCGACCCAGTTTCCGGTGTTACGCCGTTAGGACGGGCGGCGACGGGTGAGAAAGAATCGTGCAATCAAAGTCGCGGAAGCCGAAAGTTCTGACCGGTTAAGGCGGAATCCAGCAAAGTGTGAACACTTATCCATCCGCTTTTTGCGGACATTGGACCCCATCATTTATGCCAACCGAAACCGGCCCACTTGAGGCGCCGGCCACAAAGACTGGCGCCGGTAGCTGTCAGCTCTTGGAAAGTTGGTGCGGGCAGTAGTACTTCGCTGAAATAACGGCGAACTCGGCCGCGGCGTCCATATTGAAGGCCGGGTTGCGTGTCTTCACGTCGTGCACCAATTCCAGGCCGGACTCGCCGTTGTTCAAGCAGGTGCAGACCGCTCTGGCCGAACCGATGGCTTGTGCCGGGTTGGTGTACCCGATGTCGGCGGACCGCAGCGCGGCCAGAAAGCCCGCATCATCACCCCCTGGGCCGTCGTCGGGCTCGCCAAATGCGGGGGCGGCCAAACCAATCGCAGTGCAGATGCCGATCACGGCCACCAGCAGTTTCATGACACCCTTCCTGGCTCAGCTCGAACGTCGGACCGGTCGCTAACCCAACTGCGCATCCGAGGGCACGACTTTCGGTTTGTCGCCCTTTGACAGGTGCACGGCGTGGATGCCGGGTTTCTTCGCCAACTGTTCGAGCAGGCTGTCCAGTCCCTCTTGGTCGACGGTGTGGTGCTGGACGCTTTCGGGTTTCTCCGATATCTGGGCGACCAGCCGCTTGAGTTGCTCCGGCGACTTGAGGTCCTTCATGTCTTTGACCGGAGTCAGCCGGTCGCGGGCGCCGGTGCGCCCCAGCACGCTGGGACCCCCGGCGCCCAACGCGCTGCCGACCATGCCCGCCAGTGACATCGAGCTGAGCAGGCTGCCCTGCCCGAGTTCGGCGGCCGGCACCGCTTCCGGGCCGGCGGCCGACAACGCCGCGGCCACCGTCTGGATGGCCGGGGTGTTCGCGGCCCAGCTCGGTGGCGTCGTCAACGCGCCGACCAACATGCCGCGCCCGAAACTGGCTGAGGGATTTGCCGCGGTCGCGCTGGTCAGCCAGCCGCGGCCCCAGTGCGGGGCGCCCAAGCCGGCGCCCAGCGCGTCCTTGGGCAGTTCACCGAGCGCGGCGGCCGACTTGGGGGCGAACTTGAGGAACTGTGATGCCGGAAAGTTGATCAAGAGCCCGATGTCGTTGAACTGCGTCGAGAAGCCGAGCGGCACCTTCACCGCGTTGTACAGGGTTGTATAGGTCGACGCCCCGGCCGGCCCGAACAGGCTGTTGAGCAGTCCGTTGATGGTCGCGGTGTAGTCGGTGCTCAGGTTCGCCAGCGTCTGCGACAACCCCGTTATCGGGTCCCCGGCCGCCACCAGCGACTGTGCGACGGTGCCGGCGGCGGTGGTTGCCGACTGACCGGTAGCCACCGCTTGGTTGGCCAGTCCGCCGGGATTGACGATCGGCGGGGGCTCGGTGAACGGGGTCACCTCGCTTGCCGCCGCCGATGATCCGGCATAGCTGTCCATTGCCACGGCGTCCTGCGCCCACATCTCGCCGTATTGGGCCTCCGTGGCGGCAATCGCCCCGGTGTTCTGCCCGAACAGGTTCGTGGCTACCAGGGACGCCAACTGGGTGCGGTTGGCCGCGATCTCCTCCGGCGGCACGTGCGCGGCGAACGCCGTTTCATATGCGGCCGCCGCGGCGGTTGCTTGGCTGGCCGCTTGGGCGGCCTGTGCGGCGGTACCACTCAGCCAGGACACGTACGGTGTGGCGGCTGCGGCCATCGCGAGGGCCGACGGGCCGACCCACGGTCCGCTGGTCAAGGTCGCGATGACCGACGAGTAGGAGGCGGCTGTGGATTGCAATTCCGCGGCCAGCCCGTTCCACGCGGCCGCCGCGGCCAGCATCGGCCCCGACCCGGGACCGCTGTACATCCGGCCGGAATTGATTTCCGGTGGAAACGCTGCATAGAACATCTCTGCCTACCCCCTACCTGGGCCGCACATCGGAATCCCCTGTGCCGGAAGATGGTTCGTCGGGGTGAAGTACATAGCGGTCAGTCCTCCAGCGCCGGCAGCACGAAGATCATGGCGGCGGCCGGGTCGGCCTCCGCGACGACGCCGCCCAGTGCGCCGGCCGCGGCGCCCCCGCCGCTTCCGGAGCCGACGGTGGCAGCGCCGAGGGCCCGACCTGCCAGGCTCGACAGCGCCATCTGCCCGAAGACGCCGGACTCGCCGGCCAGTGCTGCCGTCGGCGCAGCGGCGAGGTTGGCCGACAGCGTCGCGGCGACCGTTCTGATGGCCGGAGCGGCTGTGGTCCAGCCCTGTGGCACCGACAAACTGCCCACCAGCGCCGCGCGGCCCATCGCCCCCGAGGCCGCCCCGCCCACCGAGCCCGCGGACGTGAGATGCGGGGTAACCGACGAAGCGATGGGCGCCAGCGCACCGGTGATCGGTTGTGCGGGAGTGAAGAACGCTTGCAGGCCTTGCCCATTCTGGGCGTAGGAGTACACCTGGCCGAACGACAGGAAGGGGCCGCCGGGGATCGACGTCAAACCCTGCGCCGAGAACGGCCCGGTGAGGACGGAGAAAATCGAGTTCCAGTTGGCCAAGTTGGTGGACAGCCAGGGCGGCAACGACACTTGGGCGATCTGCGGCAAGGCCAGTCCCGGCAGCAACGACGTCGACCCTGTTGTCGGTGACGCAGCAAGGGTGGATGCCAAGCCTTGCAGTGCCGTTGGCAGCGACGTGATGAACTGGGACAGCTGCGTGGTGATGTCCGAGGCAGCCGGAGCGGCGGTGGCCTGCGATACCGCCGCGGCCTGCATGGCGGTGCCCGACGTGCTGGTTGTCTGCGGCGGCTCGGTAAACGGGGTCAATTCGCTCGCGGTTGCCGACGAGCCGGCATAGGCGTACATCGCGGCGGCATCTTGCGCCCACATTTCCAGGTATTGGGCTTCAGTGGCCGCAATTGCCGGGGTGTTCTGGCCGAGGAAATTGGTGGCGATCAGTGCGAGCAATTGCGCGCGATTGGCCGCTATCACCGGCGGAGGTACCGTCGCCGCGAACGCAGTCTCGTACGCGCTCGCCGCAAGTTTCGCCTGCGCGGCCACCTGGTCGGCCTGCCCGGCGGTGGCGGAGATCCACGACACATACGGCCCGGCCGCCGCGGCCATTGCCATTGCCGTCGGCCCTTGCCACGATCCAACGGTCAGGCTTTCAATCGTGGACGCGTAAGATGCTGCGGTCGAATGCAATTCGCCCGCCAGCGCGTCCCACGCTGCCGCGGCGGTCAGCAGCGGCCCAGCACCTGGACCGGTGTACATGCGCCCGGAGTTGATCTCAGGTGGCAGTGCCCCGTAGTCCATACGCGATACCCCTTATCCCCTCGAGAACCGGCCCGTCGATCGCTGGCCGGCACCACCGCATGTTCAATCGGAAATTGCGAATCCCGCCATCCGCTACATTGCGTGCTCACCCACCCGATTTGACCGTATTTTTGTCAGGTTCACGCGGTGTGATCGCAACGTAAACGATGCGTATCGATGCCATCACTGCGCTACCTCATGCACTGAGATATCGGGCTGTGAGCAAACTCGAGTAGGGCCTCGACAGCAGCGGGTCTTTGCATTTTTCGGCACATATCGACAAACCTAAAAACAACACTTTCGCAAGAACTGGCTTTGATGCACGCGCATATCGCACGAATGGCTCGCCAGGTAATGTGTCAGGTTCGCGAAATCGTGATCCGGCGCACAGTCTGCGAACGCGGCAAGCTAAGCCTCGTTCGCCACCGTGCTATGTCGAGCAGTCAAGCGTCGCCGCCTGCGGCCGGGGTGGACTGGCGCGGCAGCAGCGACTTCGCCAATTTCCGAGCCGCCGATTTGCCGAAAGGTCGCAAACCCGGTTCGCAGCAAGGCTGCGGTCTCGCGTGCGGGTGGGTACCGACGTGTTGCTGCCCATTCGTCACTGCCATAGCGATCTCCCGAAACGACGGCTGGCGGCAAGAGCGACAGCGCCGCGTGGCCATTCCACCGTCATGCCTCGTTCTTCTGACGTTAGGAACAACGTACGCAAAAAACAGGAGGAAGGTATGCGCGAGCCGCTGTAATGTGCCTGCTCACTGGCTGGACGTTTTCTGCACAGCCCGCCAGGCCGTTAACCGGCCGCAGGCGGCCTGGCGACGAAGGTCGGGCGAGCACCGTATTGCGGGACCGCGCGACCGTAGGGTTGGCTCGCCACGGTGCCCAGCGGCACGCCCGGCATGCCGGCCGCGACGGCGGGTGGCGGCGCGACCATGGGTGTTCCTCCCAACGGGGCGCCGAGCGGGCCCACCGGTGCGCTTGCCGTCCAGGACGGCGGAACCGCCAGCTTGCCGATGATGGAGGCGTTGCCCGCGCCGGCGGACACCAGGCCGCTCGCCGCCCCCGTCGAGGCAACGGGGGTAGCCACCGCGCTTTGCACACCGGCTGCGGCCCCTTGCGCGACGTCGCCGGCCACGCCGGATGCCGCCGTCGCACCGAACAGGCTGGACAGGGTGCCGACCGTGGCACCAGGGGTGAAGATACCGGTCGACGTTATGGTGTTCCAGATGTTCGCGTTGGGCCCCCACTGAGCCCAGAAATCCGCCAGCCCTGCTGGTCCCGAGCCGGTCAGCAGCAGATTTGTGACGTCGGTCAGGCCCGCCGCGCCGTTGGTGCCAGCAAGTCCCTGCAATGCGCTGGGCACCGCCGACATCAACTCCGACAGCGTGTTCTGCGGTCCCCCTGCGGCCGCTTGACTCACCGCGGCGGCCTGGGCCGTCAGTCCGCTCGGGTTTGTCGTTTGCGCTGGCTCGACGAATGGGATCAGCTGGGTGGCGGCTGCCGAGGAACCGGCATAGCCGTACATGGCGGCGGCGTCCTGCGCCCACATCTCGGCGTACTGCGCTTCGGTCGCCGCGATGGCGGGGGTGTTCTGACCCAGGAAGTTGGTGGCGATCAACGTCATCAGCTGAGCCCGGTTGGCCGCGATCACCGGCGGTGGGACCGTCGCGGCGAACGCGGCGTCGTACGCACCGACCGCGGCCTCGGCTTGGATGGCCGTTTGCTCCGCTTGCACGGCGGTTGAGCTCATCCACGTGACGTAGGGGGCTGCCGCGGCGGCCATCGACGCCGACGCGGGGCCGTACCACTCCTCACTCGTCAGCGCGGCCAGCACCGATGCGTACGACAACGCGGTGGCACGCAACTCGGCTGCCAGGCCCTTCCAGGCGGATGCGGCAGCCAGCATGGGAGCTGCGCCGGCTCCGGTGTACATGCGTGCGGAGTTGATCTCGGGCGGCAATGCGGCAAAGTCCACTGCGAAGCTCATCGGTGCCCCTCTTTCAAGCTAGCGGTAATACGTTGCGGGAGGGACCCAAACCCGTTGCCTGGGAACAGCTTTCACGCACCTTCTCACACACGTCGGCGCAGCGACGTGTGCAGATCAGTAACGAAGGTGCCGTCAGAAGGCGCGGAAGGCGCCGGGATCGGATCGAAACGAAATGGTCGATCTGGGATACGGACTATCTCCGGGACTCACTTCGCTCTCACCTCCTCGGGGCCAGGGCATACGGGGATGCCGACAAGGCGCACACAGGGATGAGTGCCCGGCAGGACAACACCGGACGCCGCACCCCTCTCGTCAGAGCTTTGGCACCGGACGGCGTATCCGGCTTGGAAAGCCGGAAGCCACTTGGGCTCAACCCTTAAGCCGGGAAGAGCTGTCCTGACCCTGGGCGTCTTTCGACGTTCGAGGTCAGTGGCCTGTATCCGAGCGGACGCCTCACCTAGCGAGGTGCATGCAGACGCCATCGTGGCACCGGAAGTGATGGGAGTCAACCCAACGCTGCAGCCCATGGCAATAGCAACCGGGTAAACAGGCGGTAACCATCGGCCGCCGCAACCCGTTGAGTGTCAGCCGGCAGCGGGGGGACGCGACATGATCGTCGGCTGGAACCCGTATCGCGGACCACTGCCGAAGCTGCGCGAATAAGGCGTTGGGGTGGGCATGCCGGGAATGCCGGGCATGGCGGCGCCCGCTTGCGGGGCGGCGGTGCCGCTCAGGATGGATTCGGGGCGCGCGACGCCGGCCTGATCGGCGACCTCGACGGTCACCGTCCAACTCTGCGGAACAGATAATCGCCCGATCAAGCTCGCCTGGTTGGCGCCGGCGCTCACTCCCCCGAGACCCGAGCGCGCGGCGGTCGCTCCGTTCCACGCGGCATCGGCGGCATCGGCGCTGGCGATCGGTGCCGAAGCCGCATCGGCTCCGCCGTTCGCCACCGCGCTGATGTCGGCCACCGCTCCGGTGACGGCCGGCAATATCTGCGCCGGAGCCGTATACCCCGCTGACACAACCCCGTTCACCAAATTGGAGTTGAGGAAAATTCCGAAGGCGTTGCCGTCGTTCCCGTCGAGGAAATTCAACAGGTCGGCCAGCACGCCCGTCTCGGGAATCGCGTCAAGTGGCGATGCCGCCGCCGGTAACGAGAGCCCTTGCAGGGTTGCCGGCACCGAGGACATGAGTTGCGGGAGTTCGGTTTTGGTCAAACTGCCCGCTGTGGTTCCAGTGATTTGGGTAACCGCTGCGGCCTGATTGGCCTGTCCCGACGGGTTGGTCGTCTGAACGGGTTCACTGAACGGTTGTAGCACCGCGGCTTCCGCCGAACTTGCGGCATAGCCGTACATCGCCGTCGCATCCTGTGCCCACATCTCGGCATATTCAGCCTCGGTCGCCGCGATCGCCGGTGTGTTGATGCCCAAGAAGTTGGTGGCCACCAACACCAGCAAGCGCGCTCGGTTGGCCGCCACCACGGCAGGGGGCACGGTCAGGGCGAACGCGGCTTCGAACGCCGCCGCCGCTGCGGCGGCCTGACCGGCAGTTTGCTCTGCCTGCAGGCCCGAGACGCTCAGCCAAGTCACATACGGTGCCACCGCAGCCGCCATCGTCGCCGACGCCGGCCCCAACCAGCCTTCACTGACCAGTGCCGAGATCACCGACTCGTATGCCGTTGCGGTGTAATGCATTTCGGCGGCGAGCTCATCCCAGGCCGTCACGGCAGCCAGCAGCGGCGCCGAGCCGGGCCCGGAATACATGCGCAGGGAGTTAATTTCGGGCGGCAGTGCACCGAAATCCATTGTCCTGCACCTCCTTCAACCAGCCGTGATGGTGGAGTCGGCTTGGGTGCCGCCTACCGGCGACACCGATTTCGCAGTACCTGCGCGAGGTCAGCCGGCGGCTGGCGGACGGCCCATGACCGTCGGTCGGAATCCGTAGCGCGGCCCATTGCCGAAGCTGTGGCCGAACATCCCCGGAGCCGGCATGCCGGGCACACCCGGGATGCCTGCCGCGGCTTGGGGCACCATCGCCGAACTCGTCCAACCGCCGCCGGGCGCCGCGGCGCCCGCGTGGTTCGCGACCGCGGTCGCCTGCGTCCACGTCTGCGGAACGGACAATCGCCCCACCACCGCCGACTGATTCGTACCGGCCGTCACTCCGCTTGCACCTAGTGAGGCGGCAGTCGTCTCGCCGAGCGGAGGCACGCCGGTGGGGCTCGCCGGTGACGCGGCCGGTATCCACGAAGGATTCCCTTCACCGGAACCCATCGGTGGCACCGCGGCACCCTCTTGGGCGCCGAGTGCGACCGCGTTGGTGTCGGCGATGGCGGCCCACACCCCTGGGGCGATCACGGCGGGGCTCACGTACCCGGCCGAGACGAACCCGTTGGTCAGCGATGAGTTCAGGAAGATGCCGTAGGGATTGCCGTCATTCCCGTCAAGGAAGTTCAAGATGTCGGCGAGCAGGCCCGATCCTGGGATGGCATCCAAGGGCGAGGCCGCTGCCGGCGACGCGAGTCCTTGCAGGCTGCCCGGTACCGCAGACATGAGTTGCGGCAGTTCGCTCTGGGTGAGGCTGCCACCGGCGCTGCCGGCGGCCTGGGTGACCGCGGTCGCTTGGTTGGCCTGCCCGCTCGGATTTGTCGTCTGCGCCGGCTCAGCGAAAGGTGTCAGTGTCGAGGCGGCGGCCGAACCGGTGGCGTAGCCATACATCGCCGCGGCGTCCTGCGCCCACATTTCACCGTATGCGGCCTCGGTGGCCGCGATCGCGGGCGTGTTCTGACCGAGCAGGTTGGTCGCGACCAGGGCCGTCAACCGGGTGCGGTTTTCGGCCACCACAGGTGGTGGCACCGTCATGGCGTACGCCGACTCGTAGGCGCCCGCCGCGGCGGCCGCCTGGCGGGCGGTCTGTTCGGCCTGCATCCCGGTCAGGGTCATCCAGGTCAGGTAAGGGGCTAGGGCGGCCACCATCGATTCCGACGCCGGCCCCAACCACTCGTCTCCGGTCAGCGCCGAGATCACCGTGTCGTAGGCGGCGGCTGTGGAACGTAGCTCCGCAGCCAGGGCGTCCCAGGCGGTCACCGCCGCCAACAGCGGTGCCGAACCCGGTCCGGAGTACATGCGTAGGGAGTTGATTTCGGGAGGAAGCGCTCCGTAGTCCATCGCCGGCACCCCCTAACCGGCCGTGTTCACCGGGGCGGCGTCTGCGGGCGCAGGCGGCAGCGAATTGCACTGTGTAGCAAGGGAAAACATCGGACATCTCCTTATCGGATAGTCCGACCCGGCTCGGGCTCGGCCGCTGCGGTGGTGTCAAGGGGTTGCCGATCGAACGAGCGCAATGCGCGGCGTGTTTCGGGTACTCGGCGCCAGTCGATTTCAGACGGCAGAAGAAGCGCCGTGACCGGATCGGAAAGAAACGGTCAACACTTTCGGATGATCACTGTCGGTTGATTCAGTACCGCCCCACCTCCCGTCGTGAATCCCCTCAGCTGGGAGTGCTGCGGTGTTCCACAGAATGGGATGCGGTCGTGTGGCTGACTTTGCCAGACTTCCGATCCCACCCATCCGAGCTTCGAATCCACACAGCGTATCCGGCGGTGGCGCGGCAGGAAGCTTGTTGAAGCAAACCAAAGAACCGACAACTCGTCGCGCCTTTTGGTGTTGCTGTGCGTTCGACGTCGATCCTTCGCTCGGAGCCCGTGTGCTGCACAAATCGAACCGTGCGCAGCCTGTTGAGCGCCATCGTGGCATTGCGTTCGGGGCACGTCAATCCGACGCGCGGCTGTCACGAAGACTTAATAAAGGACCGATCTGCGCGGCGGGAAACCAGCTGAACGGCCGGCGAGCCAAGTCGGCGGTGGGTTAGCTGGACTTCTTCTCTGCCACTGCCGCGCTGAGCCCTTCGGCGAGATCGTCAGCCGTCAATTCCTTGAACCGCAGTAGCTGTCGTTCGCTGAATTCGGTGAGGTCGCTGTTCAATACCGCGTCGAGGTCTTCGTCGTCGAGGCGAAAGCTTCGGTGGTCGCGCGCTTTTTCCACCACGTTGCGCACAAATCCGGCGTTGCCCAGCGTATCGATACCGCGAATCAAATCGCCGTCTTCGGAATAACTTTCGTCGTTGTAGAACTTGGTGTACGACGGCAACAACACCTGAACGGCTTCTTCGGTGATGACGTCCTCGTTCTCTTTGCCCATCAAACGGGTCAGCGCCAGCAGTTCTGGCGGGGTATAGCTGAAGAATTCGATGACCGTCGAAAATCGCCGCCGCAGACCTTGGTTGACCTCGAGCATCTTTTCCATCGCCTTGGCATAGCCCGCACCGAAGACCACCAGTTCGTCGCGGTGATTCTCCATGTAGAGCAGCAGCGTGTTGATGATGGCATTGCCGTAGGGGTCGCCCTGCTGATAGCCCTTCTCATGCAGGGTGTGCATCTCGTCGAAGAAGACCGCTCCGCCCAACGCGCCTTCGAGCATTTCCTCGGTGTTCTTCTCCGCGTCGGCCATGTAGCGGCCGAGCAGCTTGGTGCGACTGGTCTCCACGACGACCGGCTTGCGCAGCACTGTCAGCCCGCACAGTTGCTTGCTGAAAGCGCGGGCGACCGATGTCTTACCGGTTCCCGGTGGACCGAGCAGCAAGGTGTGGCGCGAGGTCACCGGCACCGGCAGGCCCATCTTGGCGCGCGCCAGGTTCACCTTCGTCGTCGACTTGATGAGTTTGATTTCCCGCTTGGCCCGCTCCATGCCCAGCATGGCGTTGAGCTCGGCATCGCCTTCGGCCAAGTACTTCGCCGCGGCCTCGGCATGGCGAGCGGCCTCGGTCTGGGCGCGGCTGGGCGCGCTCTCCGGATCCCACGGATCGGTGCGCGCCTCGATGGTTTCCGGATCGGTGACGACCAGCCGGAAGTTCGGGTTGTCCAGCGCTTCGCGAGCCGGAGTGAATTTGGGGTCGCGGGAGTAGACACGGCGCAACAGCTCGATGGCTTCTTCCTCGCGCCCGACGTGGCGCAGGCACATGCCCTGGGTGTACAGGGCGATGTTCGCCGCACCGGGCACCCGGTCGCCCTCGATGGCGTCCTGCCCGCGTCGGAATGCCTCTTCGAACACTCCCAGCGAAGCCAGCGCTGTGGTCGCCATGGCCGCGCCCGCGGCCTTGAGCTCCGGGTGACGCCACTGCTTGCCCTCGGGGAACTGCAACAGCACGTCCGGCCACCGTTTGGTGCGGAAGTAGAGCACCCCTCGCACGTAGCTGACCAGTTCGGCATCGAAGGGATGCCGGGGCGCGGTGGCGTCGAGCAGGTCTGCGGCTTCCTTGTACCGTTTGGCTTCGGCGAGCACGGCGGCGTAACCGCAGGCCAGCGAGTCGACGCTGGTGACGGCGAGTTTCAGGAACAGCCCGTCGGACACCTCGGGACGGAACTGCAGGTCGGTGACGCCCAGACGGCGGGTCTCCCAGCCGAAAGTGCGTACCGCCGCCCAGGCGCCGGCGAGCACGTCGATGCTCTGGTCACCGGTCAGGATCCGGGCCAGCCAGGCGTCGCACATCGCCGGATCGAGTTTTGTGGCGGTGGCGAACATCTGCGCCGCCACTTGTGAGTTGTGGCTGGGTTGCAGACCGTTGACCGAAATTCCGGACGCCAGCAAACCGGCGACCATCGCATTGCGGGCGTCTTCAGCGGCGGATTGAGCTCGAGTCATTGCCCAGCGGAGCTTAGTGCATGCTCCGACTCATGACCCACGGGCAGCTCAAGTTCATCGTGGTCTCTCAGTTCGCGGCTGGGAACGACCAGCTGAGGCCGAGTTGTCGGAGCCGGAAGGCTGGCGCGAACCGCTGCCAGTTGCCGAGCGGTCAACCGGTTGAGGCCGGAGCCGACTTCCCTGGGCAGACGACCATCGCTGTGGTAGCGAACCCACGCCGACAGCACGGGGCGCCCATTGTCACTCGTCAGGCGCAAGGTGAGGACCGTGGCCCCGACCTCCTGGGTGTCGGACTGCCACAGGTGAGCGATCGTCTCGGAGTCGATGTTGGCCGGGGACACCCAAAAACTGGTCGCGTACCCGTTGAAGTGCTTGAGATGACGCCAGCCCGGACGACTCCAGGTCGGCTCCAAGTCGACCAGCACCGCGCTGTCGACCTCGGCCAGTTCATCGGCGGTCAGCGCGCGGGCCGCACAGCTTTGACCGTCGAGATCCTGGATCAGCCGCTCGGTGGCGGCGACCAGCGTCGACGCCAGCGAGTCGCGAATCACCACAGCGGAGACATTGCGCAGGGGGTTCATCCGCAACACCAACCAGGTGCGGCGCCGGTTCGCGGCGGGTTGATCGCCCACCACTCCCCACTCTTCGGGCCCCCACTCCTCTAGTGAGGCCGAGGCCTTGGCCGCTTCTGCGCCACCGCGCACCTGTACCGAGACGATGTCGATGGCGTCAAGATGGACGTCGAACTGGCGTAAACCATCGGCCACCGCCGCGATCGGCAACACCGCGGTGCCCGTAGACCGAGGCCGATGCCGGCCCGCGGGATCACCCTGACCGCCGTCCACCTCGACGACGCTCACCAGTAGACCCTTGTACTCCCGCACCCCCACTGGGTCGCGCCCGAACCGGCGCTGGAAGTCCACGGCCGGTGTGCAGCCCGCACCCAGGGCCGTGCCGGGGTCCGCCGACCTGTCCCACAGCCAGCCGGCCACCCCGGAGGTCACCGTGATTCCGTGGTAGGTCACCAGGGACAACAAGGTGACGATCACCGCCAGACCGACACCCACCCAGAACGCGATGCGGTTGGGGCCCTGCCAGGACTCCGGGGCGTGACTGGCCAGCACCAGGATGACCACGTCGGCCAGGAAGACGGCGGTCAGTCGTGGCCACGACAACGACAACCCCAATTTCCGCTGCGCCTTCATCGTTGTTTCCGTGAGCGTCGCATCAAACTCGCCGTACCGAACACCGCACCGCCTATCAGTAATGCTCCGGTCAGTCCCCCGGCCGCGATCCACACCGGCAACATGTTGCGCGGAGGCGGCGGCTTGGGCAGCCCCAACGGCGCCGACAGCTGCTTCGGCGGCGTCGCGGGTCCCTGGGGTACATCCCATGTCAATGCCGCCACCGGATCGACGACACCGTAACCAACTTGGTTGTCTACGCCCCGCGCCGGCGCCCTTGCCGTGCGGATCAACCGATTCATGACCTGATACGCCGACAGCTCGGGGAACTTCGCGCGCACCAGCGCGGCCACTCCGGACACGATGGCAGCAGAGAAGCTGGTGCCGGAGGGGACCAACAAGGAGTTATCCGGGCCGTCGATCGCGTTGATCAGGCCGTCGTCCCGGGGTGAGAGCCCCATGACGTCGGTGCCGGGGGCCGAAAGCGACACCCACGGTCCCGACACACTGCTCTGCGTCATAGGTTGCCCGGTTGCATCCACGGCACCCACGGTCAGCACGTAGTCGCTGAACCACGACGGTGTCACCACCGTCGTGACCGAGCCCCAGTTGCGCGGATCGTTCGGCGACAGCGGGTTGAAGGGCGGATTCTGCTTGCAGTCCTTCTTGGTGCTGTCACCGGCCGCGGCCACGATGAGCGCGTTCTTGTCGACCGCGGCGTAGCGCACTGCCGCGCCGAGGACCCGTTGATCGACGATATTGCGGGCGCTCATGCAGGTCACATCGGAGATGTTGATGACCGAAGCGCCCATGTTCGCGGCGTGCACGATCGCGCGCGCCATCGTCTGCACGCTGTCGATCTTGGCGACGGTCTGCGGATCTTCGTCTCCGGTGTAAGCGTCTTTCAGCCCGAAGGCCTGGCTGGACTGCCGGATCGAGATGAGGTCGACGTCCGGGGCAATGCCGCTGAATGCATCCGGCGCCGGTCCCGCCGTCGGGCTAGCCGGCGGCGGCGGCGGTGGTGCCGGTGTCGGTGAGGGCGCCGGGTCGAGCGGGCGCGGATGGTCGACGCCCACGATCTGCCGACCACCGGAGTAGCCGGGAATGGTCACCGTCCCGCCGCCATGGTTGGCGGCTGGGGGGTTGCCAGGCCCGGGCGGCCCGGGCGGGGAGCCTGGGGGCGCACCCTCCGACGGCGAAGCCGGCGGCGGCGCGGGAATGACCGTCACCGTCGTATTCGGGACAGGAGACAGGGTGATGGTCTGCGGCGGTGGCGGTTTCTCGGTGGTCGGAATGGTCACCGGTCGGCGCGGTGCCGCGGGCGGGGCCACCGCCCCATTGGCCGCTGACGCGCCGATCATCGACGCCACTATCGTGCCGTGGGCGTCACAGTCCGACAGCCCGTCCCCGCCGGCCATGACGTAGTCACCGCCGGGAAGCAGGTGGGCGAACCGCGGATGCGGCGTCACGCCGGTGTCGATGACGGCGACCCGCACACCGGCGCCGCGGCCGAACTGCCATGCCTCCGACAGGTTGAGCATGTCCATGTACTTGGGTTGCAGCCGGAAGTCGGTACCGGGCAGAACTCCCACCTCGGTGCAGTAGGAGTTCTGCTTCATCGGAGCCACCGGACCCGGCGGGCTGTCCGGCGGTAGCGCGCCCGGATCGATCGTCGGTGGAGAGATGGCATATGCCGGCGGCAGACCGGCCAATGCACCTGAGGCCAACAGCATTGCGGCGATGGTCGCGGTGGTTACGCGACCACGCCACAGGCTGCTGCTACCGGTACCTAATCGCTGCATAAACGTTCATCAACCACAATGCCAGCGGGAAGATCGGCATGAGGCAGAGGTACTCGATCCATTCCACGAACTTGCGGAACAGCGGGCTGTAGATCGTGTTGGGGACGACCGCCGCCGCGGTCAGGCCCGCCGCGGGCAGCAGCACCAGGATCGCCGCGGTGATCGACACCGACAACGGTGAGGACAACACCAGGGCGTAGCGCACGCACACCGCCGCGACGATGATCACCGCGGTTGCGGCCAAGGTGATCGACTGCCAGCGGTCCACGTATGAGCGCCCGCGCAGCATCAGGAAGCCGGCGCTGAACCCAGCAAGCAGCAGCGGCAGCCAGCGCTCGTTGGTGTGGGGATTGCACAGGGCGGACAGCGAGACCACCATCAGCACCCCGAGCCCGACCAGCAGGCCGCTCAAGAAGGAGCGAGCACGTTCGGCCTGCAGCAGCACGTCGCGCACCGAGGCCGGGCCTTCCAGAACTGGCGGACCGCCGTCGGGGCGAACCACAGTCGTGGGCAGGTCGGGCCGCGCCTCGAAGACCCACCGGCTGGTGGCCGACGGGAACACCGGCAGCCGGATCCCGGCAAGCCGCCGGGCCAGCGCTGGTGCGGCGTGGTAGAGCAGCACCGAGATCAACACCAGGGAGCACAGCATGGTCACCGCGCTGGTAGCGGCCACCATCCGGGCCAGGCTGGCCAGCGTTGTCAGCAGGCAGACGGTCACAATCGCGGTGTAGATCGCCAGGCGGCGACCGGTGAACCGCAGGGCCAGGGCCGAGGCGATGGTGAGGACGCCGAAGCCGAGCACGGCCTGCGGTGACCCGACCGGGCCGGGCGGTGCGGCCGCGGCCGCGACGGTGATCGGAGCCAGGGAGCTGAGCAGCATGATGTCGGCGACACGGCGATCCGCATCGTTCTTCGCCCGCATCAGCAGCAGCAGGCTGACACCCAGGACCAGCACGCCGATGACGGCGGTAGCGATGGTGGGCAGCCAGGAGTTGTGGTGCCAGCGCCACCAGCCCAGCACGCCGGAAGCGAGAACCACGCCGGTCGCCACCATCGATGCACCGACCTGGATGGCGACGACGGGGTCGATCGAGGTGAAGCGCTTGCTCAGGTCGGCCGCGACCGCGGTCGAGATGTGCTCGATGACCTGCGACCGGTGCTCGGTGTCGTTGATGAACCGAATCCACAGTCGGTCGCCGTCGAATACGTCCTGTTCGGTCAGCGACTGGGTGGCGCGCAGCGGCGTGCCGTCCACCAGGCACAATGCCCAGCGACCACGTCCGGTGGCCTCCAGCGGGGTCTCCCCCAGCTCTCGAAGGCGGCTGTTGACCACCTTGAGCAGCGGCTCGGTCATCACCGAAACCGGCGCATTGGCGTCCAGCAGCACGCCAATCTGAACACCCTCGCCGGCCATGATGCCGACGACCACAGCTCGGGGCGATGCGACGCCCTCAAGATCGGTCTGTGGCGCATCAACTACTGCGGTCACCGTCCTGCACCCCCTGCCAATGTGACTGCCATTGCGAAACCCTCATTCCGGTCACCAAGCCACGCGCGCGGCGTTGTCGGTGCACTCACCGAGCCCAAGGTGACACCGCCCCGTGGGAGCTGCGGCTCGACTGACTCCGATTTCATTTGCCTCGCCTCGCGACTAATAGTTGTTGGTCACGCTGTTTTTTTGCATTGCAGCCGATTCTAGAGCAATTCGCCGTGTTCGCATCTCGACTGCATTAATTCTTCAAAATCATTGTCACGCACCGTGTTTGGAAACCCACGGTCACACCCGGCTGTGCGTTTTCCATTCGCCATAGGGCAGCGTGTCCAAAACGGTCTTCACACCTACTTGCACCAGTTGCGGAGTAGCCGGACAAATGGCAAGCCACGCTTCACCCGAACCCGCCGTTCGCGCCTGCTGATAGAGGGCGATGCGTCCGCCCGATCCGTCCTTGAGGGACAACACCGATGCACTGGGTCCCTTGGCGTCGTCTCGGTATTGCCGGGCGTATACCGCGACTTCGGCAGCCGGATCCGACAAGGCCTGTCCCAGTGCCGCCACGGTGGAGGCGCTGATGCCCATGCGGCGCAGATCGCCGCCGGAGAACACGTTGAAGCCGGACTCCTGCCAGGACTTCGTCGCCTCCAGCATCTCCTCCAAGGGCACGTTGACGGCGTTGATCGCGGCGGGATCGGCGTGGTGGATGGACTCCAGGCCGTCGAGGACCAGCGCGGCGATCGAGGCGCTGTCGGTGACGGAGACGTCGTCGACGGTGATGTCGTTGCCGACCCGGACCGCCGACACCCAGTGCTGGCCGCGACGAGCCAGTACCACGCGGAACTCATTGTCGGGAATGTCGCGGGAGCCGGGCGGCTGGTTCTCGTCCTCGACCACGCCGTAGAGCAGCTTCCCGCGGGACAGCAGAGCAACGACCTCCAGGTCGGGAGCGGCGAGCACTTTCATCCGGGCGGCGACATGCTCGTTGACGGCGTCGCCGACGACGATGCCCTGTTCTCGCATGACCGCCATGCCGGGGTGCTCGTTGAGCCAGTCGTTATTGTCCGTGGACACATACGGACGGCAACGCAACTCGGGTGCGACGTGCCGGATATCCAGGAGCGCCTGGAGCATCCAGAAGCCGTCGACGTTAACGGTGATATCGGTACGGGTGCTCTGCTGGTCCATCCCTGCCTCAGAAGTTGACGTGCCTGATAACTGCAGGACACGGCAGCACACCGGCTGGTGTGCTGCCGCGCCTGAAGTTCGGTTTTAGGCCCAGCTGGAGCCGACGGCGCTGTCGGTCTGCGCCATGTTGCTGCCGGCGGACTGAACCTTCTGGCCGTGGGAGTTGGCCTGCTCGTAGATCACCTGGAAGTTGCGACCCAACTGGGTGATGAACTCCTGGCAAGCCACCGAACCGGCGCCACCCCAGAAGTCACCGGCAGCCAGCACATCGCGAACGATGGCCTGGTGCTCGGCCTCCAGGTTGGCGGCCTGCGCGCGAATGAGAGCGCCGTGGGCGTCCACATCGCCGAACTGGTAGTTAATGGTCATATCGATGTTCTCCTAATGTCAGAAAGCGTACGCAGCTGCGGCTTTGGAAGCTAGCTGCTGAGGATTTGCTGGGAGGCCTGCTCTTGCTGCTCGTAGTTGTTGGCGTCCCGGATCAGTCCGTCGCGCACTCCGTGCAGCATGTTGACAATGTTGCGGAAGGCCTGGTTCATCTGGCCCATGGTGTCCAGCGAGGTCGCCTCGGCCTGGCCGCTCCAGCCTGCGCCGGAGATGTTCTGCGAGGACGCCCACATGCGGCGGGCCTCGTCCTCGACGGTCTGGGCGTGCGTCTCAAAACGGCCCGCCATGTCCCGCATCGCGTACGGGTCGGTCATAAAGCGTCCAGCCATGCTGGTTTCTCCTTAGTTGTTGCTACCTGAATTGTTGTTACGGACGCGATGGCCGGATCGGCTGTGCGGTGACACAACCACCGACCGTGAACTTCGGCTGATTCCCCCCTTCCGTCAGCCGGCGGCCACCGGGTCTTGCACGGTCAGATATACGTCGAACCCAAACCGCGGCGTCCGAGTTGACGGAGAATTCGTGCGGACCTCGGCTGCCGGCCCGCCCGAGCCGATAGTCGAAGTCGCCGAGCGGTGGGAGGTTGCCGTGGAGTTCACGTCCGTAGCCAATCCGTCCCGAGTCGCTGCAGGGCCAGTTCGGTCAGCCGGCGGCGGCTGCGTTTGCGGCCTCGGTTGCCGCGTAGGAACCGGAACTCGTTGCCAGCGTGTTGACGAACATCTCGTGGATCGCAGCGGCCTGGGCGCTGACCGCCTGGTACATCTGCGCATGCGCGGCGAACTGGGCGGCGGTCAGCGCTGACACCTCGTCGGCCGCAGCGGGCACAACTCCGGTCGTCGGGGCGGCCGCCGCCGCATTCTGGGCGCTCATGGTCGTGCCGATGCCCTGCAGGTTCCCCGCCGCCGCTGCCAGAGCTTCCGGTTGTGTGGTCACGAACGACATGCTGTTTCCTCCCTCAGATGTTCCCCAGCATCGCTCTCAGCCAAGAGAGTAGATGACTGTCCGGTCCCAGGTTGGGCTCGATGGCGCCTGTTAGCATTTGTTCACTCGACGGCACGACGAATTCACCTGGTGTAACGACACAGTAACAGCGTTGGCCCTGGTTAGGGGCCTGCCACAGTCATTCCACAGCAATTGAGTGCACAGGATCGTGGCGGCTGGTCCGCGACGTCTTGTTGAACGGGATATTTCTGGCATTCAAAGACACCAGGGGAAAGAATCTCGGAGCGGAAAACCCTGCCGTGATGACCGGTCCAGGCCGTCGGGCGACACCTTATATATAAGGCTGGGTCAACCGGATGCCGCGTCAGGTGGCAGGCAGTTCATTCTTGTGCCTCGGGCAGTACGCGTTGATGCTGGCGCCGACGAAGAACCCGGAATGGTAGGCCGGCATGCTGCTGCTGTTCAGCACGTCATTGGCTACGTCGGTCGCCGACATGCCGTTGTCGAGTTTTACGCACACGAAGTGGCCGGCCTCGATCGCATGTGCGCTCGAGAGGTGGTCGGTGATGCCTTCGGCCCGCAGGTCGGCGAGGAACTTGTCGTCGGTCCCGTCGGCGTGTGCGGTCCCGACTGCCATCGGGCCGAGTACCGCGACCAGCACTGCGGCTACGACAACTCGCGAACACATGTCAGACCCTCCCGAAGTGGACTTGCTGACGGCTCCGACAGTTCGAATTCTTCCCACGGATGGGCCGCCGTTCCACTCGCCGCGCAGCTGTACATGCGTTGTTTACCTGTCGGCCACTTAACGGCCAGAAACGTATCGATTTGTCCGAACCTGTTGCAGCGCATGTCGATACAGGTTCTGCGCCCGCGGTGTACGAAGCGGGCCGGGTCAGGTAGAAGAGTCTCATGCAGGATCCGCCTACCGGACGCTTCGATCCGCCCACGCTGCGCGACGCCATGGCGCGACGGTTGTATCGGCGATCGGTCGCCGCGGGCCAGATCACTGTGCCGGCGGTTCCGGCGTTGATCGACGAGTACATGAAGATCTGCCACCACATCTTCGCCAGCGTGGGTGCCCAGCAGACGGCCGACGAAACCGCTCAACTCAGAACGATGTTGGAGACGGAGTTGGCCCGGGCGTACAACGCTTCTCAGCGTTCGAACATCGTGATCTCCTACCACGCTCCGTTCGGCGTCGGCATGAACTATCGCGTGCAAGCCGAATGGGTGACGGTCGCAGGCGACTACGACACCTGGGTCGGTTCCCGGGAGGGGCCACTGTTCGGCACCGAAGCTGACGCGCGCGTGTCGGCGCTGGCCGCGGCGGCGGCCGATCCGGCGACCTATCGCGTGCTGGATGTCGGCGCCGGAACCGGACGCAATGCCCTGGCGCTGGCCCGGCGCGGACATCCGGTGGACGCGGTGGAAATGACGCCGAAGTTCGCGGAAATCATCCGTTCCAAGGCGCAGGAGGAGTCGCTCGACGTGCACGTCATCGAGAGCGACGCGTTCGACTCCATGGACGGGGTTCGGTCGGATTATCAGCTCATCGTGGCCTCGGAGGTAGTGCCGGAGTTCCGGACCACGCAAGAGCTGCGCGGCGTGTTCGAACTTGCCGCCGATTGCCTGGCGCTCGGCGGACATCTGGTGTTCAATGCGTTCCTGCCCCGCCCGAGCTACCTTCCGGACAGTGCCGCGGTGCAGCTCGGGCAGCAGTGCAACACAATGATTTTCACTCGCGACGAGGTCGCGGGCGCGGCGGGCGAGCTGCCGCTGGAATTGGTGGCCGACGATTCCGTCGTCGAGTACGAGCAGGCGCATCTGCCGCAAGGTGCTTGGCCGCCCACGAACTGGTTCGTCGGTTGGGCCAACGGCCTGGACGTGTTCGACGTCGAGCCTGAGCAATCGCCAATCGAGTTGCGCTGGCTGGTTTTTCGCAAGACCCGCTGACCGACTGGTGAAGGATTACACCGCCGCTGCCGAAGCGACCCAGCAGCGGCGGTGTAATCCTTCACCAGTCCTGCTAGGTCTTCGACTCCTCGGGCTCGTACTGCGGGCAGTAGATCTCGATGGCGGCGCCGACGAAGTAACCGGAGTGATAGGCGGGCATCGAACTGCTGTTGAGTACGTCGTTGGCCACCTCGGTGGGCGTCATGCCCTGGTCGAGCTTCGTACACACCATGTGGCCGCCCTCGATCGCGTGGGCAGGCGAGATGTGGTCGCTGATGCCCTCGTTCTTCAGGAGTGCGATGAACTTCGCGTCCGAGGAGGTGTCGGCCTGAGCGGTGCCGACGGCTCCCAGCGGTCCGAGCAACGCGACCGTCACAACCAGAATGCGTTTGAACATTTTTGCTGCTCCTTTCGAATGAGACGGCGTGGTTGGAGGTTTCCGATCAGCCGGCCGGCAGTGGCCGGGCCATGATGGTGGGCTTGAACCCATAGCGGGGACCTGCGCCGGCTCCTCGCGCGCCGGTACCCGTCCCGGCAACAGGCATGCCGCTCAACACGTTTCCGGCCCCGGATTCGCCGGTAGTGATCGGCTCGCTGATCAGCTGCACCGCCGGGCGGACCGCCGCCGGCGCGGTTGACGCACCCGGCCACGAAGCCGGAACCGCGAGGTGTCCGACGTGGGCACCACTGCCCAGCCCGGCCGCCACCTGACCACCAGCGGCGCCGATCGCCCCGCTGATCGGCGGCTTGGGGACGGCGGCAGCCGCCGCCGGCGCCGCGCCACCGAGGACACCCGCCGACTTGGCCACCTGCACACCGGAGTTGGCCATACCAACGCTGAAGTACGGCAAGCCTTCGGTGTTGTAGAACAAGCTCGCGTAGTTGTTGTATCCGGTCAAGAAGGTGCCCAGGTTCGACGGCAGTACCGTCTGCCCGCTCAACAGGAACCAGACTTCGGTGAGCAGCGGGTTGCTGGTGGTCAACTGTGACACCAGCGCATTGGTCCCGGCGGGCGTGGCCAGCTGGCCCAGTTGGCCGGTGATCGAGTTGAAGAAACTCTGCAGCGAGTCCTGAATCGAAGCCGCCGGCGCCGCCTGGGCCGCTGTGACCGCGGCGGCTTGAGTGGTGGTCCCGGCCGGATTGGCGATCGTCGGGGCCGCCTTGAACGGCGTGACCTGGCTGGCCGCGGCGGAGGCACCCGCGTAGTTGTACATGGTGGAAGCGTTCTGCGCCCACATCTCCAGGTACTGGGATTCCAACTGCGCAATGACCCCGTTGTTCAGCCCGAGGATGTTGGTCTGCACCGCCTGGGCCAGCGCGGCACGATTGGCCGCAATCACCGGTGGGGGCACCACCGAGGCGAATGCGGTCTCGAACGCGGCCGCCGCCGCCTGCGACTGGGCGCCGGCTTGTTCGGCTTGGCCGGCGGTGGCGGTCAGCCAGGCCACATACGGCTCGACGGCCTGTGCCATGGTTGCTGACGCCGGTCCTAGCCACTCTTCACCGGCCAGTTGGGCAAGCACTTGCTCGTAGCCCTGGGCCGTCGACGTCAGCTCAGCCGCCAGCCCGTTCCATGCCGACGCCGCCGCCACGAAGGACGATGCTCCGGGGCCGGAGTACATCATCGCCGAGGTGACCTCGGGCGGTAGCGTGCCAAAATCGAGTGCCATGTCTTGACTCCTTAGCCGGCCGCGGCCGCGTTGGCCGCCTCGGTCGCCGCGTACGACCCCGAGCTGACGCCCAAGGTATTGACGAACATGTCGTGGATCGCCGCAGCCTGTGCGCTGACGGCCTGGTACATCTGGGCGTGCGCGACGAACTGTGCCGCGGTCAGCGCCGACACCTCGTCGGCGGCGGCTGGGACCACACCCGTGGTGGGCGCGGCGGCCGCGACGTTCTGAGAGTTCATGGCTGAACCAATCCCTTGCAAAGTGCCAGCCGCCGACGCCAGCGCCTCTGGTTGCGTAGTCAGGTAAGACATTCGGTTTCCTCCTCGGTAAGCTTCCGGCTCAATCACTTGGTCTGGTGTTGCTGGTCGAGCTATTTCGTTGGCGTAGTTGGCATTTGGTTATCCCGCCGACGGCGGCCGGGCCAGGACGCTGTAGCGGACGCCGTACCGGACGCCCATGTTGCCTGCGCGTTGGGCGCTGCGCGATCCCACCGGGAAGCCGCGCAGGGCGCCGTTGACCCCGCCTTGGCCGGCCTCCGGGCCGATCGGTGACCCATTTGCGCCCAGGTGCGCACTGACGAGCTTGGTGGTCGAGCCCTCGACGGCACCCGGCAGCGCACCGGGCGCGTTGCCCCAACTTGCCGGTACCGAAAGTCCACCGACTTTGGTGGACGACGCGACACTGGCCAAGCCCGCCCCGCCGTGGAAGTTCCAGCCTCCCGCGCCCAAGGCGGCGAACTGCGGTGTCGGGTACCAGGCACCACTTGCACCGGCCGTCGACCCTAAGCCCTGGAACGTTTGCTGCCAGATGGATGCGCCGAAGCTTGCCAAACCCGTGCCGAAGTAGGCCTGCAGCGTCTGCTTGATCACCGCCGTGTAGTTGGCGCCGGTAAGCCCCGTGTAGTTGTTGGCCGGCGTCGGCAACCCGTACATCAGGAAGTCCTGGATGGTGTTCCAGATGAAGTTGGGTTGCACGGCCTCGGCCGGCGCCGCCGCCGCCTGCTGTGCCGCTGCTTGCGGCGCAGCGGCAGAGGAAAGCAGCTGCGGGATCGTCGCCGCACTGTTCTGCGCGGAGTTGCCCGCGGGCGTGGCCGTGGCCTGGGCGACCGCAGCGGACTGGTTGCCGACTGCTTCCGGGCTGGTGGTGTTCGGTGGTGCCGAGAACCGGCTCAACTCCGTGGCCAGCGCCGACGACGCCGCGTAGCCGTACATGGCGACGGCGTCTTGCGCCCACATCTCCATGTACTGGGCCTCGGTCGCGGCAATAGCCGGCGTGTTCTGCCCGAAGAAGTTGGTGGCGATCAACGTCATCAGCAGCACCCGGTTGGCCGCGATCACCGGCGGCGGCACCGTCAGCGCGAACGCGGTCTCGTACGCCGCCGCGGCGGCGCGCGCCTGACTGGCCGCGTCCTCGGCCTGCGCCGAGACCGCGCTCAGCCAGCCCACGTACGGTGCGACTGCGGCCATCATCGACCGCGAAGCCGGGCCGAGCCACGGCGAGCTGGTGAGCTCGTCGATAACTGATGCGTAACCCGTTGCGGCCAAACCTAATTCGGCCGCCACGCCATCCCAGGCGGACGCAGCGGCGATCATCGACCCCGAACCTGGGCCGGAATACATTCGGCCCGAATTGATTTCAGGCGGCAACGCCCCGAAGTCGAACAACTCCCCTCCTCAACCGACCACGATTGGCGGCTCAAAGCTGTCGCTCTCGCACAGTTGCAGCCACGATGCTGCCCCGAATACCTGCAGTTCTGTTTCCCGATCTTCTCGTCGGGCAGCCCGATACCCTCCGGGCTTCTATCGTTGAGCCAATACCAGGGATCATCTGCGGCTGGCGCTTTCTGCCTCGATATCCCGTCAGTCCCATAAGCGTTTGCAAGCGATCGTGTCGTGACTCAGTTGTCGCTCATATGAAACTCTAAGGGCTGAACTGGGCCTTCGGAGCCGACGATGCCAACTGTTCACTCCGTGAAAACGTTTGTTAAACCGCAGTTAAGTCAGATGTTGAGCCCGGTCCGTGCCACCTGCGACTTCTGCGAAGCGTCAACCCGGGCCCTGCACCCCGAGCCGGCGGCCGAACGTCAGTCCTCTTCGAGGACGAGTGCCATCTCCGGGCAGGAGGCCACCCCGTCCTTGGCAACCTGTTCATCTTCTGGCCGCACGTGGTGTTCTTCGAGGATGCAATAGCCCGAATCGTCAATCGGGAACAGGTCCGGGTCAACCGCGTAGCACTGGGCGTGGCCCACGCATTTGGATTGTTCGAGACGAATCTTCACTCGGCTGTCCTCTCTCGACCACGCCTCAGCGAGACGGGTTGGTCGAACGTAGACTAACCGCCTGCTTCCCGCCGCGTCGGATATGCCTCAGCAGCACACGAATTGGTGGGTCTATGCGGCACATGCCATATTGTGCTGTGGGCAGCACGGCCGGGCTGCATGAGTGTCCGCGGACAGCCGGACCATAGGGAGAGACTTCTTCGACGCATGAGCACTTCGGGTGGAGGCGAGGCCGGCGCGTTTTACCTTCCGCGGCTTGAATACTCGTCGTTGCCGTTGGCCGAGGATCGGGGCGTCGGATGGAAGACCCTGCGCGACGCCGGACCGGTGGTCTTCATGAACGGCTACTACTACCTGACCCGCCGCGAAGATGTATTGGCTGCGCTGCGCAACCCCAAGATTTTCTCGTCCAGGGTGCTGCAGCCGCCGGGCAACCCACTGCCCGTCGTCCCACTGGCCTTCGATCCGCCCGAGCACACTCGGTATCGCAAAATTCTGCAGCCCTACTTCAGCCCGCTGGCCCTGAACAAGTCACGGCCGGTACTGGAACGGCACGCCGCAGACATGATCGGTGCCCTCAGCGGCCGGGGTGAGTGCGAGGCTATGGCCGATTTCGCGCGGCTGTACCCGTTTCAGGTGTTCCTCGATCTGTACGGCCTGCCGGTGCAGGACCGGGATCGGGTGATCGCCTGGAAAGATGCGAGCATCGGTGACACGCCTTTCCCGTCTATGGCCGAGATGGAGCAGGCTCAGCTCGAGCTGTTCGAGTACCTCATCGCCGCCGTTCGGCACCGCCGGGAGAAGCCAGGCTCGGACATGCTGTCGCAAATCATGACCGGCCCAGGCGACTTCACCGATCTCGAGTTGCTGGGCATGAGTCACCTGTTGATCCTGGCCGGTCTCGACACGGTGACCGCAGCGATCGGCTTTTCACTGTTCGAACTGGCACGTAGACCGCAGCTGCGCACCGAGCTGGTCGACAACCCGAGGCAGATCAGGGTTTTCATCGAGGAGATCGTTCGGCTGGAGCCCTCGGCCCCGGTGGCGCCCCGGATCACCACCGACTTCGTCAACGTCGGCGGCATGACGTTACCGCCCGGCTCACAGGTGCGGTTGTGCATGGCTGCGATCAATCGCGACGGCAGCGACGAGATGTCCACCGACGACCTGGTCATGGACGGAAAGCTGCACCGGCACTGGGGGTTCGGTGGTGGACCGCATCGCTGCCTGGGCTCTCACCTGGCGCGCATCGAGCTCACCGTGATCGTCGCGGAATGGCTCAAGCAGATCCCCGACTTCGAACTACCCGAGGGGTACGTGCCCGAAATCCCGTTTCCGTCGAAGACGTTCGCGCTCAAGCAGTTACCGCTGCGGTGGGGCCGATCCGACTAGGACCCGCCCCACCGTGCGGTGCTACTTGCGCACCTCGGTGGCCGCCACCTGGACGAACACACCGGTGTCCTCGGCCATCAGCAGACCACGACCGCGAGGCAGCGGACCACCCTTCATCTTCCCGCGGATGAAGCCCTCGTCCGGGTCGGCGTCCATGACCAGCAGCGGCGCGTTGGCTTGGTGCAGGGCGCGCAGCATGGGGTCACTGCCCGCGGAAGACCAACCACCGAAGGTCCGGGTGACGATGACGTGCAAGCCGACGTCTGCCGCCCGGTTCACGAACGGCACTGCCTTGTGCAACGGCGAGTCGAAGCCCGGCGGCAACTGCTGGATGTCGTCGACGATGAGGAAGATCTCCGGGCCGCTCCACCAAGACCGTGACAGCAGCTCCTGGGCGGACAGTCCGGGCGGAGGTTCCCGACCCGCCAGGGCCGCGGCGAGTTCACCCATCATCGCCACGACACCGTCGAGGTTGTAGGCGAACTTCTCCACGTAGTCCGAACCCAGCGTGGTCAGCAGCTGGCGACGCGGGTCGACCAGCCACACCTGCGCCGAGGGGCGACCGGGCGGCGGGGTGGGCGCACTACTGGCGCCCGGCGCGTACAGCCGGCCGATCTCGGACATGATGGTGGCCAACGTTGTGGTACGGCCACATTCGCGTCGACCGGTCACCATCAGGTGCGAGTTCTCGGCGAAGTTGAGGTAGACCGGTTGCAGGTCCAACTCCGAGATCGCCCAGGCGATACCACCGGCGCCGACCCCTTGCCGGGTGTCGCGTGCCGCGAGCTCGCGCACCTGTTCCACACCGAACTTCGCGGGCAGACGGCGCACCGGCGGGGCCTGCCCGGTGGTGAGTCGGCTTACCGCCGCAACGACGCTGTTGGACTCGAAGACGTTGTTGGCCGTGTTGGCCAGCGCCGGACGGGCCACCAGTGTGTGCAGACCCGCCTGCGGGTCGCTGTCGAGTCGGACGTAGTTGACCGCGACCATGCCGCGGCCCGGCTTGACCGGGACGTCCTTGGCGAACCGGGAACGCACCAGCTTGGCGTCTTCCACCGCGGCCAGGCGCAGTTCGACCCGGGAGCCGAAACCACTACGCACGGGCGGCCGCAGCTCCGACTCACGGTCGGCGGTGACCACGACGTGCACCCCGAAGGACGGGCCCTGGTTGATGATCAGGTTCACCTGGTCGATCAGCACCTCATTCTCTTCGGCCAGTGCCCGGTAGTTGTCGATGACCAGGTACACGTCGCCGAAGCCGTCGTTGGGGACCGGACCCGCTTCCCCACCGAACTTGCGGCGCCGGAACATCTCCATCGAGGCGATGCCGTATTCGAGGAAGGTGCGCTTGCGCTCGCGAACCAGAGCCAGCAGCTCAGCCACTGTCCGGCGCACACCGTACGGGTCGGTCGGACCCGCCACCTCACCGACATGCGGCAGTTGGGCCACCGTGGTCAGCGCGGTGCTGCTGTAGGCCAGGCAGTAGAACTGCACCTGCTCGGGCGTGTGGGTCAGCGCCGCCGAGCAGATCAGGGTCTGCAGCGCGGTGGTCTTACCCGAACCGCCGGCACCCAGGATCAGTACGTTCGAACCCGGCCCGGAGGTGTCGACCGTCCACGGCGGCTGGTCGTGCTTGAACGGACGGTCGATGATCCCGATCGGGAAGATGAGGTTGCGGGCGGTGCCGTAATCCTTGTGCCAGGGACGGCCCAGGAATCGGTTGACCAGCTCGTCGATGGCGACGGGCTGGGTCAGCGGCGGTTGCCATAACCGGTACGGCTCGAAGTCGATCTTGCGCAACTGATCGATGATCACCGTGCCCACCTTGGGCGTACGGATGCCTTCTTCGTCCTCTTCTTCCGCGCCATCACCATTGAGCAGTTCACCGTTGGAGCCGTTGGACTGCCCGATGGCCGGCATGGTGTCGGGGCCTTGCACGCTCACTTCCAACGGCGTGAACGAGTTGGTGAACAACTGCGGGCGAACGTAGTCGATGCTGTGCACCAGCACCGGAGCCTCCTCGCCGTCGACGGTGGTGAGGCGGAAGTAGTCGCGCCACAGGAACTCCGCCTGGAACCGGATGATGTCCTCGAGACTCTTGCGGAAGTAACCCAGACCCGCCTGAGCCGGCAGGTTCACCGCGTTCGGCACACCGGCCGCCTGCGCGGCACCGGCGGTACGGGCTTTCAGCACCAGCCGGTAACCCATGTTCTCCATGAGCTTTTCGGCGCGGCTCTCAATGGTCTGCGATGCCATCATCAGGTGGATCCAGTAGGCACGACCCTGGCGGCCGATCGAGTCGAGAACGTCGACGGCGGTCGGCATGATCCGGAACCATTCGTAGAACTCGTCGATGACCACCACGAGCATCGGCAACGGATCCATGTCCTGGCCGCGGGCCCGCATCCTGGCCCGCACCGAGTTGTACTCCTTGGCGTCGTCGACGCCCGCGCTGTCGCAGATGGCCTTGCGGCGCGCAATCTCGCCCCACAGCGCGTCCAGGAATCGCTCCATCAACGCCTGGTCTTCTTCCAGGTCGGTGATGATGCGAGACACGTGTGGCACACCCGCGAACGGCTTGACCGCCGACCCACCCTTGAGGTCTGCCAACACGAATTGCAGTTCCTCCGGCGGGTGCCCGAGCATCAGCGATTCGATCACAGTTCGCACCAGCGTCGACTTACCCGAACCGGTGGTACCCGACATGACACCGTGCGGACCGTCGCCGCCTTCGTCCAGGGACTTCATGTCCAAGAACAGCAACTCGCCGTTGTCGGAGCGGTTACCGAACGGGGCCCGCAACCGCGACCGGCCCATCGTGTCGGTGCGGCTGCCCCACAAAGCGTTGAAGTCGATGCTCGCCGGGTCGTCGATTCCGTAGTAGGACAGAATGTCGCGGGCGCCGATGTGGGCCACCCGCTGACCGATCTCCTCATACGCTTCGGCCAGTCGCCACTGCGCCAGCTTCTGCGCGAATTCTTCTGCCTCGGCGCTGCTGAAGTGGTCGGTCAAGGCGAAGAACCACGCCTTGTCGTCGATGACCATCCAGGTGTCGCGGTCGCGCGGCAGCGCTTCGATCACGCCCTTGTCGTCGAACTGCAGCTTGCGCTCCGGGACACCTGTCCACATCGACGAGCCGGTCAGATCGAAGAAGGTCACGCCGTCGACGCCTTCGGCGCTGATCACGTACTCCCATTGCGGGTCGTCGACATCGGCGATGATGACGTGATGAGGCGTCGGAGTCTGCGCCGATGAACTGGCGTGCCGAGGAGTGAACGACCCACGGCCGGCGAACAATTCGGCCTGCTCGGCGGCGAACTCGCGCACCGAGCTGTACACCATCCGGGCGTTGCCTGCCGCGTCGTGGCGCCGCGAGTCACCGAAATGCGGCAGCCACTTGACCCACTCCCATTCCTCCAGGTCGGAACTGACCACGATCATCTGGACGTGGTCGGGTCCGTGGGAGAAGGCCAGCTGGCACACGATCGCGCGCATCAACCCCAAGACCTGCTCCCGCGAGCCGACCAGCGCGTACCAGGGCTCGACCAGCAGCGAAATCATCTTCGGCAGGTTGTAGACGACGCTTTGATAACGTCCGAACTCCTGCAGCGCCTTACCGGTGACCGGCTCGAGTTCGATGTCGGTCGGCATGTTCTGCGGCTCGCCCCAGGTCACCTCGGGACGGGTCATCCCGACGCCCACCCGGACGACGCCGAAGTTCAAGTCCTTGCCGTCCGGCTTGCGCTCCCACATCCGCGGGGAACCCACGGCCGCCGCCAGTGTGTCGGGCGCCGGGTGGAACCACCGGTAGTTGGCGTCCATGCTGTCCGCCGACTCCTGCGCGGTCTCGCGCAGCATGTCCAGCATCAGCATGAACTGGGCGCGCATCGCGTCCAGCTTCGGCCGGCTCATCTGCTGCTGACCGCCGAACCGGCCGCCGAACATCATCATCGCCATGCCGCCGACCATGAAGATCGGGAAGATGGCGCCGGCGCCGGAGAACACCCGAGAACCGCTGGCGAAGGTCATGGCGACCATACCGCCGAGCAAGCCGACCACCACGACGCCGACTACGACGATCCACCAGGGCTTCCCCTCCGGTGGCGGGATGCTCAGCGGCGTCGGTAGGACGATGTTCTCCGGCTTGATGACCGGAGGCTTCTCCGGTGTGGGCCGGGCAAATCCGCGTTTCACTTAGGTACCACCAATTCTGCCGGGGTCATGTCCATGGGTAAGGTGTCGTGCTCCACCAGCGCATCCGCGCGCGACAGGGTGGGCCCTTGCGGGAGCAGGCGCAGCGCCACCCAGGGCGCCGTGCTCGGCGTCAACGTCAAGCCCAATGCGTCCCGCGCTTCCTTTGTGTCGTCCACTCCGAACCGGGCGCCCGCGTTGGTGAGCCACCACAGTGATTCCGCCGTCTGGGCGCCGGGGTTATTGCCGGTCACCGCAACAAAATTCGCGTAATTGCGACCGAAATAGACTTGGTCGGCTTCCCGTCCGGTGGTGTCCGACTTGACCAGGTTGACGATCCGCTTGGTTTCGTTGCTCGGGATGGGGATGGTCGGTCCGGAGACCACCTGGACCCGGGCCCGGTTCTCGCCGTTGGTCCGTTCCCACCACCAGCACGTCGAGGGGTTCTCCCGGATGTCGAGCACGTTCAACGGCTCGTTCGGGTAGGCCGACAGGTCCAGCCTGTTGACGACGGGCATCTTGGCCAGCTGCGACGGTTCCACCGTCACCGGTCGGGTGTTGCCCGGGCGGCCGGCGTTCTGCAGAATCTGCGCCACCAGCGGTGGCAGCGTTTGCACACCGTCGATCAAGACGAGCGAATACTGTTGCGGCCCACTGATTTGCGGCGTGACGATGATCGTCCCAACCGGACCGGGAGCGTTGGGGAACGTCGCGGGGGCGCCCGCATTGGGCACTTCTGGCACCAGCAGTTCCGGACCCACCGGCAAGGCGTCATACAGCGCGCGGCTCATCGGCCGGGCCTGGCTGACTTGCTCGGGCGTCAATCCCAGGGGCAGCAACACCGACCGGTCGGTTGCGTCGATCTTCGAGCGGCGTCCCTCCCGGATCACCCAGGCGCTTCCACCGTAATTCAGTACCACGGCGTCTGAGCCTTTGAGGATTCGGCGGTGGCCGGACAGGTCGGGGGTGCCGTCGATGACGGTCACCGTCACGCCTGACGGCGCGCTGACGCTGGAGGAAGTGGCCACCGTGTCACACACCAGCCACGACGACGAGGGCGGGTTCTTCGGCGCGAACTCGGTCGGGGCGCCCGGGATACCGACCAGCGGTCCGTGCGGCAGGCCGGCGATCTGACTGGACCGGACCAGGTGCGGGTTGTCGGGCCGGCCGGTGATCAATCGTGCCGATGCCAGGTTCAGCGCCGGGTACAGCCGGTCACCCACGCGGACGTACAGTGCGCCGGAGTCACGGTCGGCGATGATGGGCGACTCGTTGATCTGCCCGGACGGGCTGATGAAGGACCACAGCAGTGCTCCCAGGCAGATCACGACCGCAGCCGAAATCGACGCGACCACCGCGAGCGTCTGGCGCCGGCCGGGCTCGATCTCCATCCGGACACGCCAGCGGGTCAATGCCATCGCGGTTCTGCGCGCCAGGAACTGGTAACCGGTTACCTGGGTCCGCGTTGACAACCCAAGGCCGTACCCCGACCCCCGCTGTCCGCGGCTCTCTTCAGCCACGTTAGATCACCTTCCGGTCTGCTGAATGCCTGGTTATGGGCAGGTTATGTGGCCTAGCCGTCGGATCAGCGCTGCCCACAGCGATAACCGTAGGGCAACTGCCGTAACCTCGCCACGCGGCGATCAAACCGCGCAATCCCCCAAGTTTCGTCATGCCTTCACTGGGAATGGTAGCGGCGTTTGGCCAAGTCGGCCTGTCGAAGCCGATTTTCCATTTCCTGCTTTTGACCTGCACTGAGGACCAAGCACGAATATTTAGCGCCGGAGCCGTTGCTTCCTATTAATAGGTGGCGGTCGTGCGCCGACCGGCGGCAGGCCGCCTGTTAGCTTCGGTTGCCATGGGCGCCGCCGAGCAGGTTCCGTTGAAAGTCGGGGTGGTCGCGCCGGTGGCTGCCGGTGTCACCGCCGACCCTGACTGGATGACCGCCTTCGCGCAGCATCTGCAAGCGTGCGGTTTCGAGTCCATCATCGTCGTCGAGCACACCGTGCTGGCCTCCCGGTACGAGAGTGTCTACCCCTATGACACTTCCGGCCGGGTGGGGCTGGGTGCGGACTGCCCGATCCCCGACCCCCTGGACTTGCTGGGGTTCCTGGCCGCCCGCACCAGCCGACTCGGGCTGGCGACCGGTGTGTTGGTGCTGCCCAATCACCATCCAGTGGTTTTAGCCAAGCGTGCGGCGACGGTCGATGCCCTCTCCGGGGGCAGGCTCCGGCTTTGCGTGGGCGTGGGCTGGCTCAAGGAGGAACTGGAGGCGTGTGGCGCGGACTTCGAGACCCGGGGCAGGCGCGCCGATGAGCAGCTGGCCGTCTTGCGCACGCTGTGGGCCGATAATCCCGAAGGCGCCTCGCACCGGGGCGAGTTCTTCCGCTTCGACAACACGATGTGCTACCCCAAACCCGTCGGGCACCTTCCTGTTCACATAGGAGGGCACTCCGCCGCTGCCGCGCGCCGGGCCGGCCGCCTGGGTGACGGCTTTCAGCCGCTGGGGGTAACGGGGACCAAATTGGCCGGCCTCATCGCGATCATGCATGAGCAGGCAGCTGCGTCGGGCCGCGATCCCGCACTGCTCGAGGTGTCGCTGAGCCATCTGGTGACCAAGATCGACGCCGAACGTGCCGCCGGGTTGGCTGCACAGGGCGCGCACCGGCTGGTGTTGGGCATGCCTGCAATCACCGATATCGAGCAAGCCAAAGACACCTTGTCGGACTGCGCACAGCGGCTGGCCTTGACGCCGGTGACGTCGTGAGCGTCCCCGCGGCAGACCGAGCAGCGTTGAGTGAGTTGGCCCATCGATATGCGGCGCACGTCGACGATCGCCAATTCCCCACCGTCGCTTACCTTTTCACCGAGGGGGCCGAGCTGGTCATTCCCGATCCGCCGGCCAGCCTCGAGCCGGTGCACGCACATCGCGGCCGAGACGCCATCGGCGCGGCGGTAGCAGCGGTCGCGCAAACCGAACGCACCCAGCACGCGATCGTGGGCGAAGTCTATGACCCCGGCGCGCAACCGGGCACCGCATACGGTCGCATCAGTTGCGTCGCCCACCATTGGAATCGGCGGCCGGATACCGGCTCAGCCGAAGCGGTCGATGTGGTGTGGCATGTGCGTTATGACGACGAGTACGAGTCCACGAGCGTCGGCTGGCTAATCAGCCGCCGGGTCCTGACGATCAACGCCATCGAGACCCGGCCCGTGCGCCGCATCCGGGGTCGCGCCCCCTCCTGAGCCTGGAAGGCGGCCGACGACCCGGCCCGCCCCGCGATCTGCCAGTCGAAATTAAAAATTGCTATGAGCATTATTGGTCTTCAAAGACGATTGCGGTTGCGCAAGCGATCAGGTGTACTTTGAGCTTTGTGAAGGACGCAGGCAAACACGGCAACACCCCCGCCAGTTCCACCGGAACCCTGACCGAGGCCGATGAGGTCGCCCGGCAGGAGCGGCAGTTGGGTGTCGACTACGCCAAAGAGGTGCACCCCGCCGAGGACGTCGTCGACGTCGAGACGTACGGCGGTGGGTTCGACCTGACTCGGCGAGCGACTGCCCCGCGACTGCGCGTCGGACGCGACAAGTGGTTCAACCTGCTGTGGCTGATCCCCATCGGCTTCGCTGTGCTGGTCGCCGGTGTGGCGATCGGCAAAGGTCTGCACCACATGCCCGCCGTCCAGTCGTTCATTCAGCGCTATCCAGGGACCAGCACACATACCGGGGTCAGCCCGGGCCTGCCCGCCTGGATCGGGTGGACGCACTTCTTCAACCTGTTCATGATGATCTTCATCATCCGTTCCGGGATTCAGATCCTGTGCGACCATCCACGGCTGTACTTCAGCCGCAACGCGACTCCCGGTAAGGACGAATGGCTACGCGTGGGACCCCCGGTTCCCGATGACCCGCTATGGACGGCGAACTCCGACACGGTCGCCTTGCCACCACAGTTCGGGTTACCGGGCTTTCGGCACTCCATCGGCTTGGCACGGTGGTGGCATCTAGGCGTCGACGTCCTGTGGCTGCTCAACGGTGCGGTGTTCTACGTTCTGCTTTTCGTCACCGGGCAATGGCGGCACATCGTGCCGACCAGTTGGGACGTCTTTCCCCACGCCGCATCTGTCGCGATCCAATACCTCTCGCTTGACTGGCCGGAGGACAACGGCTGGGTCGCCTACAACGGGATGCAGATGCTGGCGTACTTCACCACGGTCTTCATCGCCGCTCCGGCCGCTTTGCTCACCGGACTCGGGATGTCGCCTGCTTTGTCGCAACGGGTCCACTGGTTGAGCAAGCGGCTGAGCATCCAGCATGCCCGCTCGCTGCATTTCCTGGTGCTCGTCTACTTTTTGTTCTTCATCCTCGCCCATGTCACGCTCGTCTTCGCGACCGACGCTCTGCGCAATCTCAACCACATGTTCGCCGCGCGCGACGACAACAGTTGGGTGGGCTTTTTGATCTTCACCGCGGCGCTGATCGTGTCGGCGATCGCGTGGGTTGCCGCTACTCCGTTCACAATTCGGCATCCACGCGTGATTCAGCGAGTGGGATACGCGCTGATCGGTCCATTCCAGCGGGTGCTGGAGAACCTTGACCCCAAACCGGGCGCCTTCACCGAGAAGGACATCTCACCGTTCCATTGGCGCAACGGGCGGTTACCGGAGACCGTCGAGTACAAAGAGTTGGAGAAAAACGACTTTCGCGATTGGCGACTACGGGTCTACGGTCTGGTCGAGAACCCGACAGCATTCTCGCTGGAGGACTTGCGGGCGCTGCCCTACCACGACCAGATCACGCAGCACTTCTGCATTCAGGCATGGTCTGGCGTGGCCAAATGGGGTGGCGTGTCGATGAAGACGATCATGGACATCGTCAAACCGCGTCCGGAGGCGAAATGGGTCGTCTTCTACTCGATGGGCGAGGGCGCCACCGGCGGCATTTATTACAACGCACACCCCATCGAGCAGATGGGCCACCACATGACGATGTTGGCCTACAACATGAACGACGAGCCGCTTCCGTACTTGCATGGCCGCCCGCTGCGTCTGCGCAACGAATTGCAGCACGGCTTCAAACAAGTCAAGTGGATCAAGGGCATTGAGTTCGTCGCCCACTACTCCGAAGTAGGCAGCGGTTACGGCGGTTACAGCGAAGACCATAAATTCTTCGGGCGCCACCAGACGCTTTAGCCGCCGCTGCGCGGCGACGTAGACCGTCCGACGGCGCACAGCTCATCACTTGGCAACACCGGAAACCGTTTGTCCAAGCGGTGATTCGGGTAATTCACAGCGATGCACGTTTCGCGCGAACCCAGCCAGCCAGTACGCCCCGACGATCAATCCGCGGACAGCATGCAACGCTCACCGGGCCTGTTGCTGGTCGCCGGTGCTGGGCTGGCGTTCGTGATCTGCGTCCTGACGTTCGCCCTCGGGCAAGTGGGCATCGGCCTGGCGGCAGGCATCGCATCGATGCTCACCTTCAGCGCCGGATTGTCGTGGTTGAGCATGGATCGCAGGCGAATTCGCGACGCGGAGCGCCAACGGCTCCCCCGTCGGTCGCGCTGGGTCAGCGCAGGGCAGCCAGGTTCTGCACGGAATTGTGTACGTCTGACTTGAGGACGCGGGCGACAAGCTTTCCGATCGGACCGCTGAGCACCCCGCCACTCAAGTCGGCCGTGAGGTGGAAGGTCGACCCTGTCTTTTCCGGCTTGACGTCCATAGCCACGCCGATCTTGATGCCGCCGCGGCCGCGTCCCTGCAGTTCGATGGCATTCGGCTCGTCGTAATGCGTCACTGTCCAGTGCACGGTGTTCCGGAAGCCCTTCACCCTGATGCATGACGAGACGCAGGTGCCCTCCTCGATCGTCGACGGCACCTCGCCCCGCCAGCCACCGAAGATCGTCATCCACTCATCGAATCGGCGCAGGTCGGAGGCGAGTTTCCAGGCAGCCTCCGGTGCCAGGTCCGATGTGGTCGAGACATCCACCCGTGCCATGGTTTATCCGCTCCTCCTGCGACTGTTGCTCGCGGTCCAAGCTCCCTACATACCCGGACGTCGCGACGTGGTAAACCCTGAGGTCGCTGCGCAGCAACGCCGGCCGGTGGGAACGGACTATGGCCACGCCGATGCGAGCTGCTCGGCCACGTCGATGATCTGGGCCGCCTGCGACTGCGGCGCGTCGATTTCCTCGTTGACGTACTGGGCGATGAAGCGCCGGATCTCGCCGTCCACACCAGCGAGGATGCGCAGGATTTCGCCTCGGAAAGACTTGGACGACACGTTGACCGTGATGTCGGACGGACGCGGTTTGGACACGTCGACGATCAGCAGCAGTGGTTCGGCGGCACGCGCCGTCGCGCGCAGGGCGATGTCTCCTGTGACCGAAAACCGCTGCTTGTCCAGCCGGAGGTCGAGCAGCAGGTCGATGGACAACGGGATGTGGATGACAAAAGTGATCAAGTCGCCCAGCTTGCGGGTCACCCGCGGTTCTTGAATTTTGACCTTCGCGCTGACCTTGGCGATCCCCCCGGGCCCCTGGGCGATTGGTTCCATCTCGAACTCGTTGCCGGTGATTTCGGTGAACGCCGCGGCGACCCGATCCGCGGTGACGGCGACCTCGAAGAATTTGCGGCCGAACTCTTCGTAGGTGAGGAAGTCATGGTTTTGCATAGGCTTATACCGTCTCATGTCAGTTGTCGTTAACGACGCTGATCGCGCCGCGTCGTCGGAGATTGGCGGCTGACGCGGCGCGCAGAACTGCCCGGCTCAGCGCCGTATTGCACCCGCGCCGCAGCAGGACGGCGGTGTGAAGAACACCACATGCCGGCCGCTGGATTCGGTGTGCACGGCGGTGGCCTGGGAGGCTGGAGCACTTGGAGGTGTAGAGATTCTCATGTGCGCCCACAAAAGTCCTGATCAACATGGCGTTGCGCGACTGGAGGGCCTGCTGACTTGGCTGGGCGGCGGCCACGCGGGTGAACCCGAAGAGCGGCACGAACGCTCGACGCACGCCATCGCCGGCGCGGTGGTTGCGCTCGGGGCTTCGTTGGCATGGCTCGTCGCGGCACTTGCCCTGACCGCGTCGACAAGTTGGCCGGCGTGGGCTGTCGTCGTTTCGACTTTGCTCTTCGGCATCCTCGTCGCTGCGGTAGCCCGCTCCACCATCAGCGGCCCGGCTCGGCGGTGGCCGGACATCGCCGCACGTGCCGTCGTCGCCGTGGCGGTTGGTGCCGTCGTCGGTGATATCGCGGCGCTGGTCCTGTTCTCCGGGTCGATCGATCACCGCTTGGCAGAAAACGCCCTGCGCAACGCCGATTCGGCACCTGCTGTCGCACAGGCGGCCGCCGCTGCGCGTCAGACAAGCGCCAGCCGGACGTCGCTCGACACGGCGGTCGACCGGGCGCGCACGCATTTGGACGAGGCGCTGGTCGTTGCGCGCTGTGAATACCATCCGACTCCGGCCTGCCCGCAGACCCGGATCACCGGTGTTCCGGGGCAAGGACCCGAAACGCGAACGGCCAACAAGCTTCTCGCCGATGCACAGCGGGACCTGGATAACGCGTTGGCGGCTCGCGATGCCCAGGCTCCCCAGTTGGACGCCACGATCGCCCGCGAAGAGCAGACGCTCACCGAGGCACGTGCCGCCGTGGTGGCCGGTGCCGACCACGGACTGGGCGCTCGGTGGGTGACCATGAACGAGCTGACCATGACCGGCGTCGGGGTTCTCCTGCTGCGCCTGCTGACCGTCGCGCTGTGTGCGCTGCTGTATCTCCTGCCGCTGATTGTGCGGCTATGGCGGGGAGAGACAACGCAGGACCGGCATTCCTCCGCGCGCGCCGACCAAGATCGGGCTGAGGTGGACGCCGATACCGCGATCGCGATCAAGCGGGCGCAGGTCCGCCGCGACGCCGAAATCATGTGGGCCGAGCACCAACTGGCGCAGACGCGGCTGGCCATCGAGGCCCAGGCCGAAATCGATCGAGAGCAACAACGCCGTCGAGTCGCCGAGGCGCTCGAAGCGCCGGTACATGCTGGGCTGGAACGAGTTATCGAGCCGGTAGCCGAAGATGTGTACCTGCCCATCGCCGCTGAGGCAGAGGCAGCCAGTCGGGCGATCACGCCGCTGCCCACCGTGGCGCAGGACGATTTCCCCGACGAGTCACTGAACGGAGCCCTCGACGACGCTGAGACCCTGCCTGCGACGATCGAGCCCGACAGTGCGCCGGTCCAACGCCAGCAGAAGCGCGGCGCACCGGTGATTCCCTCGATTCCCGATGCGACCAAGGCCGCCACGCGGTGGATCCGTCCGCTGGTGCCGCCGTTCGTCGCGCGGGTCATCGACAATACGACGGCACCCTTGCGCAGCGCGCGCCAGGTGTTCGAAGAGGTCGAAGAGATCACCTTCTCGTTCAAACGGACCCATAAGGTCACGGTGAATTCGGAAAGCTCGACGGGCGACGGACAAGGACCGTCGGATGCCGCGGCCACCGACACCCACTCGCGCCGTAGTCATGTCGCATCGTCACGTGCTGGCGCCGACCGTGGTGCGAGCTACCACCACCTCGGCACCAGTCGGCAGCACCAGTCGCTGCAGCCGGGTGCGTCAAATGACCTGTCGGACATCGCAATCAGGTCCGGCGAACCAGGGCAACGTGAGTTGGCCGAGCGTCAGGGACCCCGCGCGCTGCGCTCCCCCGATGGTCCGCCCGAACTGCCGCCCGGGAAGTAGCCGCATAGTCACCCTTCCTGCGGCGTATTATCTCGCCGACGGGATGGGTCGGGCGGGGACGGTGGTAAACCCGAGCGACTTCTGGGGTTGTTCGCACACACACGGCTGGGAGCAAGACGTGGATCGGGTGGATTTCGCGACGGTATCGATCGCACGAGCAGGAAGCCAGGCGACCGGATGAAGGTCAGTCTTTTTCTCGCCGACGCCGCACAAGCCGATGGTCAATCGGGCAAGATCCACGCACTCGGGCTCGGCTGGCGTCAGTGTCAAACGCCTACTCCCCCTTTCGCTTTGGTGATGTTTCTGGACATCGACTGGGATGAGACGAACACGCCGCACAAGCTGAAATGTCAGTTGCTCACCACCGACGGCAAACCGGTGACCGTGCCCGGTCCGCAGGGCCCGCAACGGATCTCGTTTGAGGCTGCCGCCGAGGCGGGACGCCTGCCCGGGGCCATTCACGGCACGTCGGTGCGCATGCCGTTGACGCTCAACATTCCAGGCGGCATCCCGCTCGACCCGGGCATCTACGAGTGGCGGGTGGAAGTCGAAGGCTACGAGGAGGCCACGACCGTCGAAGCATTCATCGTCACCTTCGGCGGTCATCCGCCGACACCTTCGGCGTAGCAGGTCGAGACTGACTGGCCTAATCGTCCCCGAAGAGCACATGGAGTCGCGGGAGGAACCCGGCGAGGTGATTCATCTCCTGCGCACAGTGCACCAGCAGGTTGCGAGCCGTGGCCTCGGAGACACCCAGCACTTTGGCGGCGATGGGCCGCACCGCCTTGGAGGCCACGTCGGGGGCGTTGCGTACGGCAATATGTGGTCCACCCATCCAGAATCGCGACCGCATCTCCGATCCGTTGGGCGTCGACCGCACATGGTGCACGAACCAGCCCGCGTCCACCGGTGCATCGCCGGAGCCCAGCCGCGCACAGATCGACACCGCGTCATCGCGGTCGGCCGGTAAGCCCATGGTCGACGGCGGCACGAATTGTATTGCGGCGCGCAGCCTTGTGGATCCGATGTATTCGCTGATCATCGACCAACGGCCGATATAGCGCTGTGCGCCTCGCCGCTCGCCGTCATCGCCGTCCTTCCACTGCGCACTCAGGTGCGCCCTGGGATGCCACAGCTTGTATCGGCGGGTGTCACTGCCGTGCCAGCCGAACCACCACGACCACATGGCAGGAGTGACCTCGGGCATATCCGTGCGCACCGATACCTGCATGCTGCCGTCTTCGAGGATTCCGTAACCGTTCTCGGTCTGTTGATAGCCCTCGTCGGCGACGGTTGCCGCGTCGGCAAACGCCAACAGAGCCTCGCCGGCTTGGGGGCCGTGATGCAGCGCATCGACGACATGCGTTGGCAGACTCGCCATTTCGGGATTGAAGAACTTGCCGAACCCGGTGTTGGCATCCTCGGCGCGGTAACCCAGATACGCGGCGGTCATCCAAGCCGCCCCATCCAGCTGTTGAACAAGCCGTCGGGATCGTAGGCGGCGCGGATCTTGTCCAGCCGGCGCATTGCCTCGTCGCTGGCGAACCGCGCGGGGCGCTGGCCCAGATTTTCGTCGGCAAGCTGAATTCCGGTCGCTAGGTGCGACATTGCCGCCATGTTGGATCTGGCCCAGTCACCATAACGGGCGTCGTCGTCGGCGTCCTTCCACGCACCGTAGAGGGCCAGATAGATCTCGTCTTCGATGCTGTAGGCCATGTCCGGGCGGGTGGGCGACGGACCCCAGTTCAGCCAGAGGAAGTGCGACGGGTGGTCCGGGATCGTATCGATGATGTTGCGGATTCCCGGTAACAGCTCTTCTGCAGGTGCCGACGTCCACATGTTGTCCGCGGAGTAGCGATAGTCGGAGAGGTAGTTGCTCATCACCGCGTCGTACCACGTTGGCATATCCGTTGGCAGGTAAGGAACTTTGACGAGCGCCTGGTCGATGACCGGCACGGTCTCGAAGATGGCCAACGCGGCCTCTGCTTCTTCGTCGGAATCCGCGAAGGCCGGTGAGGCGAAGACGATGGCCGGGCTGTCCAACCCCATGCTGGGGACGCTTCGACTGGCGACGATCTGCATTTCGACTCGACGGTCTACCTCGGCGCTGACGGTGCGGGCCCACGTGTAGATCTCGTCGGCGCATTCGATGGGATAGACATACACGCTGGTCCCGCAGGCAGGCGGGCGGGGGAACAGTTTGAGGTGAAACGATGTCACGACCCCGAAGAAGCCGGGGCCGGCCCCCCGCGCGGCCCAGTACAGATCGGCGTAATTGTCGGCGTCGCAATAGATCTGCTCGCCGGTTGCGGTGACGACGTCAAGACCGATGACGGTTTCACAGGCAAGCCCCCAGACGCGGCTGTTCCAGCCGTATCCGCCTTGCAGGAGATAGCCTCCGACACAGACACCTTTGCAGTGGCCGGCCGGAAAGAACAGGTTCTGCGCTTCGAGCTCGCCGAGCAGAATGCTGCCGCCCTTGCCCGGTCCAACCACGGCGATCCCCTGTTGGGCGTCGATCCGGGCATGGTTGATTCGGTTGACGTCAAGCAGCAGCGCCCCGTCTTGCAGATGGTTGGCCGCCCAGCTGTGGCCACCTGAACGAATGTTGACCTTGAGCCCGTGTCCGTTGGCGTACCGAAGGGCGGCCACGACGTCCTCGACGTCGGCCGCCTGAACGATGACCTCGGGGTAACGCTCGGGCACCCGCTGATTCCAGACCGTGCCGCGCCGCACCGCTTCATACCCGTCATCACCGCGAAAAAAATGTCGACCAGCCGGCAGAGCGCTCATCGGACGCCTTCCTTGATCCACTCTGCGGCCCTTCTAGGTCCGCAGTGCGGTTCACTATAGTGGACGTGTGCCGCCGGGGGAACGAAAATCATCGACCAATCGCGACGAGGGCATCCAGGTGTTGCGGCGCGCCGCCGCGGCGCTGGACGAGATCGCCGCCGAGCCGGGCAATCTTCGCCTGGTCGACCTCGGTGAGCGCCTGGGGCTGGCCAAGTCCACCGCGCGGCGATTGCTGGTAGGCCTGACCGAGGTCGGTCTGGTAAGCGTCGATGCGGCCGGCAGGTATTCCCTCGGGGAACGCTTGCTCAGCCTCGGCAGCGCCACCGGCGCTCACATCGCGGCGCTGTTCCGGCCCACCATCGAGCGGGTCGCTGCGGCGACCGATGGAGAGACCGTCGACCTGTCGGTACTGCGAGGTCAGCGCATGCTGTTCATCGACCAGGTCGAGTCTTCCCACCGACTGCGTGCGGTGTCGGCCGTCGGGGTCCGGTTTCCGGTGCATGACACCGCTAACGGCAAGGCCGCCCTGGCGGCGCTGAACGACATCGACGCCGGTGCGCTGCTGTCCCGCTTAGAGCCCGCGACGGCCGATAGCCTGCGCCGCGAGATCGCCGAGATCCGTTCGAGCGGAATCGCTTTCGACCGCGACGAGCACACTCCCGGAATTTCCGCGGCCGCCATCGCGCGACGCGCAGTCGGTGACAACATCATCGCGATTTCGGTGCCGACACCTACCGAACGCTTCGCCGAGAAGGAGCAGCAGATTCTCGCCGCGTTGCACGTTGCCGCGGACTCACCGGCGTGGACCCGCTAAGGCGGCTGCGGATCAGCAGGCGGGCACTGCGGTACGGGTGAACAGTTCGCCCCATTCCCGACGTGCCGCGGATTGTGCCTCCATGAAGCTGGGTGTGTGCTGTCCCGAGCCGCCCGCTAAATGAAGCAGCGCCCAAGCCATTGCGAACACCGGCACGTTGTGACGTTGTGCCGCATTGAACAATTCTTCGAAGGCGGATTCCGATGAGCAGCGACGTAGACCGATCAGAATGCCGCGCGCGGTGTCCAGGATGCGGCCGGAATTCGGGCCGCACGAAACCTGGGTGGTCACCCAGTTCGACGTCATGCTGTAGATTCCTCCTGCCAGCCAACTGCGGGCGCGCCGACTCCAAAGCCCGATGGCGCCCTGTGCCATGATTTGTGCAACGTGGGGCAAGCGCCATACTGTCGCCGCTATCGATATGGGCCCGTAACCGTGTTGGGACCGGAAAAACCGGCTGTCCCAGTACGCCTCTGGTGTAGTCGTGGCCCAAGACTCGATCACATAATGGCTCTGGCGTCCTTCGCGCGCTCGATGTCGTCCCAGTCCACGTCAAGCTCGAGCAGTATTTCTTCGGTGTGCTGGCCGTGTTCGGGAGCGCGCGCGGGGGCCGGTGGGGTTTCGTTGAACTGCACGGGAGCGGCCACCAGTCGATACTTTTCACCGTTGTCGTCGACATTGGTGATGACATATCCGTTCGGCTCGACCTGCGGGTCATTGAGCGTTTCCCGCGGCGTGGCCAGCGCCCCCCACACTCCGGGTTCGTCTTCGAGAACCTTCTGCCAATGGGCAAGGTCTTGCGCTGCAAAGGCTTTGGCGAAGATCTCCGTCGCTTCAGCCGCGTTCGCGATCAGATTGCTCGAGGGCACGAACCGCTCGTCGGTGGCCAGCTCGGGCAGGCCCACCCGGTGACAGAAGCCGACCCAGAATTTGTCCGGTTGCAGGAAGACCAGCTGGATCCACCTGTTGTCCTTGGTCTTGTACCGATTGACCAGTGGATTGATGGCCAGGCCGGGCGGTGCACCCGGGATGCCGTCGATGTTGAAGAAGTCGGCGGCGGAAATCGACGGCGCAATCGCCCACATCGCCTGAGCCAGCAACGAAGAGTCGACGATGGTCGCCTCACCCGTGCGTTCCCGGTGGAACAGCGCGGCACAGACTCCGCCGGCTAGCGTCGCCCCACCCTGCAGGTCGCCGAAGGCGGGACCCTGCACTGCCGGGTTCTCGGTTCCGAACGGGGTCAGTGTGTACGCCACTCCGCCTCGTGCCAGGTAAGTGGCGGCGTCGAAGCCGCCGCGGTTGCGATCTGGCCCGCGGACCCCGAGGCCGGTGCCCCGGGCGATGATGATGTTGGGGTTGAACGACCGAATGTCGGCCACTGTCAAACGGGCCCGTTCCAGCGCGCCCGGCAGCCAGTTGGTGAGGAAGACATCCGCAGACGCCAACAGCCGGCCGAACAACTCCCGGCCCTTCTCGGTCTTGATGTCGATCGCGATGCTGCGCTTGCCGCGGTTGCCCAGCTCGAGAATGAAGTCGGCATCCACGCGGGCCGCCTCTCGGGTGAAGCCGCCGACAACCAGCGCCCGGCCAGGGTCGCCGGTCGTGACACCCTCCACCTTGATCACGTCGGCGCCCCAATCCGACAGGGCCACACCGGCCGATGGCACGTACGTCCACGACGCCAGTTCGACGACTCGGACTCCGCTGAGCACCCCTGACATGGCCAACCTCCTCGGTCGCCGGACCATTTCTTGCTATTTTAGATATTCTAGCTAGTCTAGGGGATATTGACAGCCCGGCTGCAGCCATGCGCAGTGATCCGTGGAAGAGATGCGATGGAGCCGACCATTGGTCCAATCCCGAACGTTGCCGCCCGCCATGGGCTCACTGCCCGGCGTGCGCGGTTCGGTGCCAATCGGGTTCGCGAATGCTGAATAGCTGTGAGCCTCAACGAGGCTCGGGTGGTGTAGGTACCGGACTAAGGGGCGGCCGATGAGCCTGGAAAAGGGCCGAGTAGCTGGGAAAGTAGCGGTGATCAGCGGAGCCGCGCGCGGTCAGGGCCGCTCGCATGCGAGGCTGCTGGCCGCCGAGGGCGCCGACATCATCGCGGTCGATCTGTGCGCCGACATCGAGACCAACGAGTACCCACTGGCGCGGCCAGAGGATCTCGACGAGACCGCGCGCTTGGTCGAGAAAGAGGGCCAACGGGTGTTCACCGCGATCGCTGACGTTCGCGACCGGGCGGCCCTGTCCGCGGCCATCGACGACGGCGTTGCCGAGTTCGGCCATCTCGACATCGTGGTCGCGAACGCCGGCATCTGTCCGCTGACCGCCGGGTTGCCACCACAGGCGTTCGCTGACGCGGTCGACGTCGACCTGGTCGGGGTCCTCAACCTGGTCCACGCCAGTCTCAAGCATCTGCAAGCGGGGGCATCGATCATCGTCATCGGGTCCAACGCCGCTTTCATGTCGTCGATGAACACCAGCGGCATCGACGGTGGCCCCGGCGGCGCCGGTTACGCCTTCGCGAAGATCGCTGCGGCGCACTACGTTAACGATTTCGCCCGATCACTGGCATCGTTTTCCATACGGATGAACGCGGTGCACCCGACCAATGTCAACACCGACATGTTGCACAGCGCTCCCATGTACCGGGCCTTCCGTCCCGATCTGCAGAACCCGACTCGGGAAGACGCCGAGCCCATCTTCCCCTTGGTGCAGGCGATGCCCGTCCCCTATGTGGAGCCCGAGGACATCAGCGAGGCCGTGCTGTTTCTCGCGTCCGACGCCGCGCGGTATATCACCGGCCAGCAATTGCGGGTGGATGCCGGCGGCTTCCTCAAAGTGAGGCCGTGGTCGGGAGCGTGACGACGCCGGCGCCAACGTGGCTGGCGCGCAACGAACCTGGAGGATGCAGTGAGCGACTCGAACGGCCAGTCAGCGCAGACTGAGCGCCGTCTCTACGAGCTGATGACGCTGATGAAGGCAGCCGACGACCGGCTGTCCAAGGGCATCAGCACCGGAGAGTTTATGTGCGTGTACTGGCCGTCGCGGGGCCAGGAAGCCATCGCCGCCGCCATGGGTGTGTCGTTGCGGCCTGACGACCAGTTGGTGACGACCTACCGGGGACTGCACGACCTCATCGGAAAAGGTGTTCCCTTGGAGGAGATCTACGGCGAGATGATGGGCCGCACGGTGGGCGCCGCGCGCGGCAAGGGCGGCACCATGCACATCGCCAAACCGGAAGTGGGTGTCATGCTCTCGACCGGAATCGTCGGAGCCGGACCGCCGGTGGCGGTCGGGCTGGCGATGGCGGGCCAGCGTAAAGGTCTCGACCGCGTCACCGTGGTCAGCTTCGGTGACGGAGCCACGAACACCGGCTCATTCCATGAGGCGGCGAACATGGCCGCGCTGTGGGACCTACCACTGGTGTTCGTCTGCCAGAACAACCTCTACGCGGAAATGACACCGACCGCCGACACGATGAAACTCGAGCACGTCGCCGACCGCGCCGCCGGCTACGGCATGCCGGGTGTCCGCGTCGACGGTAATGATCCGCTGGCGGTCAAGGCTGCCCTGGACGAGGCGCTGGATCGAGCGCGCAGCGGCGGTGGCCCGACGTTGCTGGAGTGCGTGACGTTTCGCTTCCGCGGCCACTACTTCGGCGACCGGATGCCCTATATACCCAAAGAGCAACTGGCGGCCGCGGTCTCGGCCGACCCGGTGCCGCGATTCCGCGCCCACCTCGCCGACGCCGGCATCTGCGACGACAACGAACTCGACCGCATCGAACAGCAAGCCCTCGACACGGTGGAAGCGGCGCTGAAATCGGTAATCAGCGCGGACTCCCCGTCGAGCGATGAACTCGACCACGACGTGTACGCGACCGCGATCAAGTTCCCCGTGTGAGGAAGCCGCATTGATGGAAGAAAAAGAGATGACGATGCGCGAGGCGCTGAACCTCGCGCTCGATCAAGCGCTGCAGGCCGACGAGCGGGTGTTCCTGCTCGGCGAGGACATCGCCGACCCGGGCGCCACCGGGCCCACCGCCGGGCTGTCGACGAAGTATGGGCACGAGCGGGTCCTGGACACCCCGATCTCCGAGGCCGCGATTGTCGGTGCGGCCATCGGTGCGGCGATCGACGGCCTGTTGCCCGTCGCGGAGATCATGATCATGGACTTCATCGGAATCGCCGCGGACCAACTGATCAACAACGCCGCCAAGCTGCGTTTCATGACCGCGGGCCGGACCAGCGCTCCGATCACCATCCGCACCCAGGTGTACGGCGGGTTGGCCACCGGCGCCACCCATTCGCAGAGCCTGGAGGCATGGTTCATGCACATTCCGGGGATGAAGGTGATCGTGCCTTCGACTCCGCGCGACGGCAAAGGATTGCTCAGCGCCGCCATCTTCGACGAGGATCCTTGCCTGTTCGTCGAAACCGTCCGCCTGCAGAGCAGAAAGGGACCGGTGCCCGTCGACCCGAACTTCTCGATACCCTTGGGTAAGGCCGATATCAAGCGGCCCGGCACCGATGTCACCCTGATCAGTTACGGCCGTAGCGTGCACGACGCACTGGCGGCAGCGGCCACTCTGGCCGACCAAAACGTGAACGCTGAGGTCGTCGACCTGCGCACGCTCCTGCCGCTGGACGTCGAGACCATCGTCGAATCCGCGCGCCGCACCCGGCGAGTGGTGATCGTCCACGACGCGGTTGTGTTCGGCGGGCCCGGTGCCGAGATCGCCGCCATCTTGCAATCCGAATTGTTCGGTGAACTCGCCGCACCCGTCGAACGGGTGGGCGCCAGGTTTGTTCCGAATCCTGCCGCCGCGGCGCTCGAAGCGCAGGTGTTCCCCTCCCCCGCACGCATCGTGGCAGCCGCGCAACGCACCTTGGAGAAAGCGGAAGTGCATGGGTGAGTTCATCATTCGCATTCCGCGAGTCTCCGTCGCGGTCTCGGAGGCCGAACTCACCGACCTGCTGGTTGACGCCGGCGAACACGTCGAAGAGGGCACGCCGATCTACGTGATCGCCACCGAGAAAGTGGAACAAGAGATCGAGGCCGGCGCGTCGGGCACCGTGCAATGGACGGGTCAGATCGGGACCACTTACGACATCGGCGCCGAAATCGGCGTCATCACTTCCTAAACGAAAGGCTGGACGTATGGACCTCAACGAGACCCGCGAAAGAATCATCTACCAAAAAGAAGGTCCGATCGCCAAGATCACGCTCAACTGGCCGGAGAAGGCCAACGCGCAGGATCAGAAACTGGCCGAAGAAGTCGACGCCGCTCTGCTGGATGCGGACCGTGACTACGACATCAAGGTGCTCGTCCTCAAGGCCAACGGCAAGGGCTTCTGTTCCGGCCACGCCATCGGCAACAACGCCGTCGATTATCCGGCGTTCGTCGAAGGCGCTATGAAGATGGGCCATCCCTGGAAGCCGCAGAGCGACCTGTTCGTCAAGCCGACGCTGAACCTGTGGGAGTTCTCCAAGCCCACCATTGCCCAGGTGCACGGCTATTGCGTAGGGGGCGGCACCCACATGGGCCTGACCACCGACATCGTCATCGCCGCCGAGGACGCCTACTTCTCCTACCCGCCGCTGCAGGGATTCGGCATGCCGTCCGGCGAATGCTCCATCGAGCCATGGGTTTTCATGAACTGGCGGCGCGCCGCGTACTACCTGTTCCTGGCCGAAGTCATCGACGCCAAGAAGGCGCTCGAAGTGGGTCTGGTCAACGAGGTGGTTCCGCGCGATCAGCTGGACGCCCGCGTGGACGCCATCGCCCGCCATATCGCGCAGGCGCCGATGACGACGCTGCTGGCCACCAAGGCCAACCTGAAGCGTGCCTGGGAGCTGATGGGCATGCGAGTGCACTGGCAGAGCTCCAACGACCTGGTCGCCCTCGCCTCGATCAGCAAGGACGTCCAGGAACTTATCCAGCAGGTCTTCAAGGACAAGGTGCTGCCGTCCGAGCAGGCGCGCCGGCAAGCCGCCGCCGCCGCCGCGTCGACCGACGGCGCCACGGCCACTTGAGGCTGCCCAGCGAACCAGGGGTGCTGTTGTGAACATCGCCGATCACGCGATCACAGCTGCGGCGTCGCCGGCTTTGCTCCTGCCCGGGGGCCACACGATATCGTTCGGCGAGTTGTATGCCCGCAGTCAACGCGTGGCGGCCTTTTTGCACGACGCCGGGTTGCGGCGCGGCGACGGCGTTGCCCTGGTGTTGCCCAACCGCCCTGAGTTCCTGGAAATCACTTGGGGATGCCAGCTTTCGGGTCTTTACTACACCGCCGTCAACACCCATTTCACCGATGCGGAAGTCGCCTACGTCATCGACGACTCCGACGCCAGAGTGGTCTTCATCGACGCTTCGATGGCCGACCTCGCGGCGCATGTCCGCGAGGTCAACACGGGCGTCGACGTCCATGTGGCGGTCGGGGGCGGTTGGCCGGGCTGGGTCTCCTATGAGGACGCGCTGCCCGTCGCGGGCGACCCGCCGGCACTGTCCGACGGGTCCGAGATGCTCTACTCCTCGGGAACCACCGGCCGGCCCAAGGCCGTTCGCCGACCGCTTCCTGCTGACGGCAACGGTTCCTGGGCGCAGTCGGTGCTCGAGATGGCGTTGATTCACCGCTACGGCATGGACAGCTCCAGTGTGTACCTGTCCCCCGCGCCGCTCTACCACGCCGCGGGGGTCAACTACACCATGGCCGTGCACCGGGTCGGCGCCACTTGCGTCCTGATGCCCAAGTTCGACGCCGAAACCGTACTGCAGTTGATCGAGACCCATGGCGTCACACACGCTCAATTCGTGCCGACGATGTTCGTCCGCATGCTCAAACTTCCCGAAGCGGTGCGCCGGCGTTACGACGTGTCGAGTTTGCGGTGCGTGATTCACGCCGCCGCACCCTGCCCGGTCGACGTCAAGCACCGCATGATGGACTGGTTCGGGCCGATCATCCATGAATACTACGGTGGCACAGAAGGATTCGCGGGCACCGTGATCGGCCCAGAAGAGTGGCTGGCTCACCCAGGCTCGGTCGGCATACCCATGTCCAAGGTCCACGTCGTCGGCGACGACGGCAACGAGCTGCCCGTCGGGCAGTCCGGGGAGTTGTACTTCGAAGGGGGGCCGGACTTCGAGTACTTCAAGGATCCGGCCAAGACGGCATCGGTCTACAACGAGCACGGCTGGCGCTCCCTGGGCGACATGGGCTACGTCGACGCCGACGGCTACCTCTACCTGACCGACCGGTCGACCTTCATGATCGTCTCCGGCGGGGTCAACATCTATCCGCAGGAGGTCGAGAACCTTCTGATCATGCACCCGAAACTGGTGGATGCAGCCGTGTTCGGCGTACCCAACGACGAATTCGGCGAGGAGGTCAAGGCGGTCGTGCAACCGGCCGCCGATGTCACGGTCGGGGCGGATCTCGAGGCCGAACTGATCGCCTACTGCCGAAGCAAGCTGGCGACCTACAAGTGCCCTCGCACAATCGAATTCGACCCGCAGTTACCGCGAGACCCGAACGGCAAACTGTACAAGCGGCGTATCCGGGAGCGCTACTGGCAGGGGCGGGTGTCCCGGATAGTGTGAGTGACGAGCGAAGAGGGATGACGACATGGCCCTAGACATGGGTTCGGTACGGACCGACGCCAACTGGACACCGCTGCCGGTGCCCTGGGCGGTGCAAACCCCGGACCGAATCCCCAAGCAGCGCTATTACGACCCGGAGTTCTACGCGCTGGAGAACGAGATGTTCTGGCCGCGCGTGTGGCAGATGGCGTGCCGCCTGGAAGAGATACCCAAGACCGGTGACTTCGTCGAGTACGAAATCCTCGACCAGTCCATCATTGTGGTGCGCACCGACAGCCACACCGTGCGGGCTTACCACAACGCCTGCCGCCATCGGGGCGTGAAGTTGGTGGAGGGCAACGGTTCCCGGCGCACCTTCGTCTGCCCGTTCCACGGTTGGTGCTGGGGTATCGACGGTCGAAGCACCTTCGTGCTGCGTCCGGAGGTGTTCGCCGAGGACAATCTGTCCCCGGACGAGCTGCAATTGGTCTCCGTGCGGTGCGAGCTGTGGGGTGGCTGCGCGTGGATCAACCTCGACGACGACGCCCCGGCGTTACGCGACTGGCTGGAGCCGTTCGCCTCCATCTACGACGCGTGGAAAGTGGAGAACCTGCGCACCGAATGGTGGCAATCGTGCCGGCTCCCGGTGAACTGGAAGTTGGCGACGGCGGCCTTCATGGAGGGCTACCACGTGCCCCAAACCCATCCCCAACTGTTGCCCTCGGCGCAGACCGGCAGCGCCGCAGCGGTGCACCCGATCATCCAGAGCAGCTTGTATTTCATGCGGACGCTGGGCGACGGCATGGGTGGAATGACCCACGAAAACGACATCCGCATCGCCGAGGGCCTGCAGAACATCGACTTGCCGTCGGATCCGGCCGAGGCAATGGCCGCCTGGAAGCGCACCCTCAATGACGCCGTCGTCAACTGGCATCGGGCCCGGGGCAGTGACATGCCCGACCTCAACGATTTGGTGCGGCGAAAGATCACCGACGCCATCGGATTCGGCTTCCCCCACCACTTCATCTTGCCCACCTACAGCAGCGCCTCGTCGTACCGGATCCGGCCGCTGGGACCAGAAGAGACGCTGTTCGAAATCTGGTCTTTGACCCGCTTTCCCTCCGATCTCTCGGCGGGTCGCCCCACGCCTCCGGAGCCGATGGCGCCCGATGACCCACGGTGGCCGCCGATTCCCGCCCAGGACTTCTCCAACCTGCCCCGACAGCAGAAAGGGCTGCACTCCAAGGGCTTTGAGTTCATGCGGTTGTCCGACCAGATCGAAGGGCTGATCTCCAACTTCGAGCGCGTCATCGACGGATTCCTGGCCGGCTTGCCCTACGACTCGTTACTGCCGGCCATCCAGAAGACCAATACCACCATCGACGTGCCGATCGCCGACCTCGGCTTCACGTCAGACACCTTGGAGGCGCGATGACTACCGAGTGGGACCGCTCCGTCGATCTGGTCATCGCCGGTAGCGGCGGAGGTGGCATGGTGGCCGGCTTGGCCGCACTGGACTGCGGACTCAAACCGTTGATCGTCGAAAAGCAGGCGCTGGTAGGCGGCTCGACCGGTCTGTCCGGCGGAATCGTCTGGATACCCAACAACCCCTTGATGCGTGCCGACGGCGTCACCGACTCGCACGAGGACGGCCTGGCTTACCTGGCTGACGTGGTCGGTGACATCGGTGCGGCATCGTCGCCGGCCCGCCGGGAGATGTTCCTCACCGCCGGTTACGAGATGATCAATTTCCTGCTCCGCAAAGGCGTTCGCTTGATCCGCTGCGCCGGCTGGAGCGACTACTACCCGAACCACAAGGGCGGCAATGAGTTCGGCCGCGCCGTGGAAGGCATTCCCTTCGACGCCGCCGAACTGGGCCCATGGAGCGACAAGGTGCAACCGTCGCTGGCCAAGAACTACGGCTATGTGGTGTTGACCAACGAATTGCGTTCCGTGCAGTACTACAACCGCTCACCACGCGCGTTCGCCGTCGCCGCGAAGGTATTCGCGCGCACCAACGCCGCCCGGGTGGCGCGGCGTCAAGTCCTCACCAACGGCGCGTCACTGATCGGCCAGATGCTCAAGGTGCTGATCGACCTCGGTGACGGGCAACCGCCGCTGTGGACGAATGCCGCCATGGACGACCTGATCGTCGAAGACGGCAGGGTTGTCGGGGCCCGCATCATCCGTGACGGCAGGCCGGAGAATGTCGAGGCCCGCAAGGGTGTCCTGTTGGCTGCCGGTGGGTTCGGCCACAATCCGGAGATGCGCCGGCAGTACAGCGGGGACCAACCCAACGAAGGTCAATGGTCCATCGCGAACGCCGGAGACACCGGTGAAGTTCTGCAGACGGCGATGCGGCTGGGCGCCAAGACCGATCTGTTGGACGAAGCATGGTGGCTGCCATCGGTTTTCATCGCCAACGGCGGGGCGGCTGCCGCTTCGCTGGGGTCAGGACGGCAACGGCCAGGGGCCATCTACGTCGACTCGACCGGCCGGCGGTTCTGCAACGAGTCGAACTCCTACGTCGAAGTCGGCAAGGCCATGTACGCCAACAAGGCGGTGCCCTGCTGGATGATCTTCGACGACGGGTACGTACGCCGGTACGTGTCGGGGACCAACCCGCTCAATCGTCAGCACCTTCCTCCCGAGCTGGTCGAGAGCGGCGCGGTGAAGCGGGCCAACAGCATCGCGGAGCTGGCCCGCCAGATCGACCTTCCCGCCGAGGAATTGGTCCGCACGGTGCAGCGGTTCAACCAGTTTTCGGCGAAGGGTCTCGATCCGGACTTCGGTCGTGGCCAGTCGGCGTACAACGACTGTCTCGGCGATCCGGGGTATAAGCCCAACGCCGCCGTAGGCCCGCTGGACCGTGCGCCCTATTACGCAACCAGAGTCTTCCCCGCCGATGTCGGGACGTGCGGTGGGGTGATCACCAACGAGCACGCGCAGGTTCTCGACGAGCAAGACCGGGTCATCGAAGGTCTGTATGCCACCGGGAACACCACCGCGACGGTGATGGGCCGGACGTACCCGGGCGCGGGTGCCAGCATCGCCAGCTCAATGGTGTTCGGGTATGTCGCCGCCCGACACGCCGCGGGACGCAAGGTCGCCGGCGAGATGAGCCGCTAGCCGCGCGACTACCCGGCCGAACGTGAAGGCAGCTGCACGTTCGGCGGCCAACGTGAGGCCAGCGTCACGTTGGCGGCGCGTCGGATTCGTCGCGGCCGATGAAATCACGCGGTTTCATTCCCGATTGCATGAGCTCCGCCCGGCGCGCCTGCACGTCGGAAGCCGCGCCGACCATGTTCGTCAGGATGTGGCTGACCTGCAGGTGCACCCGCATGCCCATCAGCTCCCAGGCACGCTTGACGTTGTTCTTCACCGCCATCAGTGTGGTCAGCGGGATCTGCGCGATCTTGCTCGCCATCTCCTCCACGGTGTCCTCGAGGTCTTCTCGCGGCACCACCCGATTGAGCAGGCCCCATTCCAGGGCTTGTTGCGCCGACAACGTCGGCGCCAACAACAACCAGTCCATGGTGCGGTGCCAATTCATCAACAGCCACGGCTCGATCATGGTGTGCCCACCAGGTTCGCCGAGGCTTTGGGCAAGCGGCATCTGGAAATACGCGTCGTCGGATGCCACGCAGAAGTCGGTCAACAGGCCCAGATAGATTCCGCCGCCCATGCAGTAACCGTGGATTTGGGAGATCGTCGGCTTCGGAAATTCCCACAGGTACAACGTCGGCCACAAGAACAAGTCGGCGGTGCCTTTGTACAGGTCCTCGAAGGTGCTGCCGAAGTCCGGGTAGGGGTTTTCGTCCGGTCCCCAGCGAGCAACGTGTCCACCGCAGAAACCCTTGCCATTGGCCTTGAGGATGACGACCTTGATGTCCTTGTCGCGGTCCGCCTCGTGCAGGCAGTTATCGACTTCGGTGACCAGAACCGCGTCTTTGGTATTGGCTTTGTCGACGCGATTCAAGATGATCCGCGCAATCGGCGGTTCGCGTTCGTAGATGATCGCTTCGAGCACACGCCGCTCCATTCGCGTTACATTACCGGACGCAGGCGTAACGAAGCCCTACTTGTCTCAGGTGCTTTGCCGGCTGGCGGTATCGCTTGCCGTGACACGAAATTCCGGCACCCGATGGTGCCGGTGCCGGCGCGTCATCTGCTCCTGACGCCGCCGATTGATCGTTCGCCGAACAAGTGCGGTAGGCTGACAGCAATGTTGGCTACCGGTAGGTGATGCCAGCAACCGTCGTGGAACGCTTGGTTATCCAGTGTTGCCCGCCCGCATTCGGCAGGCGAGCACCCAGCTCAGATGACACGTGCAACCTGCACAAGCATGTCTTGCGGCGATCGATTTTGCCCTCCGGCAATCTCGCCAGTTCGTACCCAGGCCGCGGGCCGTTCCGCCGCGGACCGGGCACCCATGCCTGAAAGGCACCAAATGAATACCCCCACAACCTTCGCCGACCTCGGCGTCTCCGCGCCGATCGTTGCATCGCTGACTGAGCGCGGCATCACACATCCGTTTCCGATTCAGGTCGCGACCCTCCCCGACGCCCTCGCCGGTCGTGATGTCCTTGGCCGCGGGAAAACCGGCAGCGGCAAGACGCTGGCCTTTGCAATCCCGTTGATAAATGGACTGTCTGGGCGCACGCGTGTTTTGTCGCGCCCGTCGGGCCTGGTGCTGGCTCCCACCCGCGAATTGGCAACTCAGATCACGGCGACCTTGGAGCCGTTGGCCGCCGCCCACGATATGCGCGTGACCACCATCTTCGGTGGCGTGTCGCAAGCCCGCCAGGTTTCGGCCCTCAAGTCCGGCGTCGACATCGTGGTCGCCTGCCCCGGGCGCCTGGAAGATCTCATGCAGCAGCGGCTGATCAGTCTCGACGCGGTCGAGGTCACCGTGCTCGACGAAGCCGATCACATGGCCGATCTCGGCTTTCTGCCCGGCGTCACGCGCATCCTTGCCGCAACACCGGCGAGCGGACAGCGGCTGCTGTTCTCCGCCACGCTGGACAACGGCGTGGACAAACTCGTCAAGCGATTCATGCGCAACGAAGTACTGCATTCCGTCGACGAGGCCAATTCGCCCGTCTCGGAGATGACGCACCATGTCTTCCATGTCGCCAGTGCGGAAGCCAAAAAGGAGCTGGTGCACCGGCTGGCCTCGGGCACCGGTCGCCGAATTCTGTTCCTGCGCACCAAACATCAAGCACGCAAGCTTGCCAAGCAGCTCACCGATGCGGGGGTGCCGTCAGTTGACCTGCACGGCAATCTGTCTCAGCCCGCCCGGGATCGCAACCTGGCGAGATTCGCCACGGGCGAGGCACGGGTATTGGTGGCGACCGATATCGCCGCGCGCGGCGTGCACGTCGACGACGTCGAACTGGTGGTGCACATCGATCCGCCGATGGAGCACAAGTCCTATCTCCATCGCTCTGGCCGCACGGCTCGAGCCGGAAACGCTGGAGACGTCGTCACTGTGGTGCTCCCCGAGCAGCGCGCGCAGGCTCAAGCTCTGATGCGCACTGCCGGTATTCGGGTGACCCCTCAGCGGGTGGCTGCCGACTCGGCCGCCGTGCAAGAACTCGTGGGTGAGGTCGCGCCATACCGGGCGCCCGCACCGACACCCCCACCCGCACCGGCTCGGCAGGTGCGCCCGTCGTCGGCCGGCGGCCGCCGGAATCGCGGCGGCAGCCGCGATCGACTGCCAACGCCGATCGCGGGTACGGGCACGGTGAAACGGTCGAGCGCCGCACGACCGGTTCGCCACGGACCACCCAACGCCGTCGATCAACGCGAACCGCGGGCTAACTGAGGCCAGGCGCACGCGCCAGCAGCCACGCCCGACCGTCTGCTTCGTGGGTCGCGAGAATTTCGAGTTCGGCGAAGGCGGCGGGTAATTCGCCGGGTACGGCCCGAAACGGTCCGGGGCGCCCACCCACTTGGCTCAGTGCCGCGATGGCCAGTACCCCACCGGGTGCCAGGCGGCCGATGACTGCGCGATCGAGGCGTCGATCCCGGAACAAATTGCACACGATCATCGCCGCCGGTGACCCGGGCGGCAGACCGTCGTCCAGGTCTACGACGCAGAAGCGGCAGCGATCATCAACTGCATTGTCACGGGCCAGTTTTCGCGCCTGATCGATGGCCACGGCGGAAACGTCCAGTCCGACGACGTTGAGGCCGCGGCGGGCCAGCCACACCGACGCGTGGCCCTGACCGCAGGCCAGGTCAAGAGCCTGCCCCGCAGTGGGCACCCGGTCGGCATGGGCGGCCAAGAAGGCTGGCGGCTCAACCGCACCCGCCGGTGGCCCCGAGCGGGCATAGCGCTGGTCCCAACGCCGACGGTCTTCTTGCGTCATAGCCGCTACCCTAAGGCCATCAGCTTTTGGACAGCTGTCCGCAATTCTGGGGACGGCACCACCCGACATCCCCGAACGGCCCCGCCCGCCGGGATCGGCCGGACCCTTACACTGGACGGGTGTCTAGCGAAGCGGACGGCACGGAGTCGGCACGCCGGTCGGATCGCCGGCCCGGTCAGACCATCCGGAAGGTTCTCGACGCGGGCCTGCGGGAATTGCGCGAATCGTCGTACGCCAACCTGACCGTGCGTGCGGTGGCGTCCCGCGCCGGTGTGTCACCGGCAAGCGCCTACACCTACTTCCCGTCCAAGAGCGCGTTGGTGGCCGCCGTGTACTTGGACCTGCTGCGCGACCGCCCACTGCATACCGACACTAACGACACCACCAAGACCCGAGTCAGCGCCACCTTGCGTGACATGGCTTTGGTGGTGGCCGACGAGCCGGAGCTGACGGCGGCCTGCGCCGCGGCGCTGATGGCAGACGATCCGGCCGTCACACCGCTGCGGGAGCAGATCGGCGAGGAAGTGTCGCGCCGTATCGGGGCGGCACTCGGGCCGGGCTGGCCGCGGGCGGTGAAGTCAACGCTGCAGATGACCCTTTTCGGCGCTTTGATGATGGCGCGGTACCTGACCTACCAGGAGATCGCGGGGCAACTCGACGACGCGGTCAACCTCATTCTGGGTGCATCGGTGGCGTAACGCGCTGTCCCGCTGCGCTTTCCGGCTATTGCTTGAAGCGCCCGGCGAATCCACGCAGTGGTACGTCGGCGCTGGTCAACAAACCCGGCGGTGCTGCGACGACCGATCGGATGGCGTTGAGTGCAGGCATCCCGGTGACGGTCATCCCCAGCGACGCAAATGCATTCGGGTTCGACAGGTCGGCTTTTCGGTGCGGGATGATCATGTGCTTGCTGTATATCGTCGGATCGCCCTGAATACGCGTGATGTAGCACCCTTTGACATCCCAGTGCGGATCGGTATGCGGTGTCATCTGCCACTCGACGTGCGACTCGACCTTGGGCACGCCGTCGATAATGCCTTGATACTTGATGTAACTGGCGCCCAGCGATCCCTTGGCCAATTGGTACCAGCCCAGATCGATGTCTTTGGTGCACGCCCCCAACTCGTAGGAGTAGGTGACGTCGTCGAGTTCAAGGTCGAAGCAATCGGCCATCAGGTACACGCTGTCGGCGAATACCCGGGTGCCCTTCTCGAGCATGCCCGGTATGTCGGGGTCGTCGATCGGGCGACCGTAGCCACACATCTCCCAGGTCGGCGCCGAGTGATGGCAGGACACGTCGACGGACTCGATGACCGTCACGTTCTCGATGTCGGCCACGTCGCAGGTGTGCACCACACCCAGAATTTGGCACAGGCCGGGATTCATACCGGTTCCGTAGAACGTGGACCCGCCGCGTTCGCAGGCTTCCTGCAATACGACGGTGGTCGGTTTGCCCGAAGGGTGCGGATGGTTGGCGTTGCGGTGGTGCCCGGTGATCCAGTCGGCGGTCGTGACGATGTTGATGCCGGCTTCCAGCACTTTGACATAGAGGTCTTCGTCGGGAAATACGCCGTGGAAGGTGAGCACGTCGGGTTCGGCAGCGATGATGTCGTCGACCGAACCGGTGGCTAGCACGCCATTGGGCGCCAACCCGGCCAGTTCACCGGCATCCCGCCCTACCTTTTCCGGTGTGTAGCAATGCAATCCGACCAATTCCAGATCAGGATGGTGGGCCAGCCGTTTGATCATCTCGGTTCCGACATTGCCGGTCGCGACCTGGAAGACGCGGATGGGCCGCTGTGAAGTCCTGGAAGTCATTGCGGTATCGGTCCTTTCCGGGGATAGAACTGCTTGGCCCAGGTGCGCAATGCTTTGAAGCCGGCGTTCTCGGCGGTCGCCAGTGCCGGTGGATCGGAATAGCGCTGGTGTGACCAAATGTGGACGTCGGCGAGGAACTGATCGATCACTGCTTGGGCGACAGCGCGCGCCTTGGGCGGCGGCTGCGCGGACCGGTCTCCTGGCACCCGCCCGACGTAGACCATGAAGCGCACATCGGAGGTCTCGTCGTCGACGGGGGTGATCGCCGAAACGGTTCGGTTGTCCACCATGCCCCAGCTTTTCGTCACGGCAACACCGAGGCCGCCGTTGATGGCCTCGACGCCGCTGTTCATCGTGTCGGCCGACATCCCTTCCGCCGCATCGAACACGATGGTGAAGTCGACGTAAGACACCGGTTCGTCGAACTGCTGCCGGGTGAACTGGGGGACGAACGGAGTCTTGTGCACGAATTTGAAATGCGCGAAGTCGACACCGTTTTCGAGCACGTATTGCGGGTGCAACGCCAGGCGATTCCGGTACAGGGTGCCCGATGGGTAGGCCGGGTAATAGTCCTGGGCGCTGCTGCCGTCAGCGAAGCTGGCGAACACGTCGGGCACGTCGAAGTAGGGTTCGCGTCCCTCGACGTCGTGCCAGATGTAGATCGACTCGTTGCGTTCCACCACCGGGAACGTGCGGATGCGTCGGCCTCGGTTGGGGCGGTCCTGATACGGGATGCACACATTGCGGCCCTCGGAGTTCCACTCCCAACCGTGGAACGGGCAGATGATGCGGTTCCCCTCGACGTGACCGCCATAACCCAGATGCGCTCCCAGGTGTTCACAGTAGGCGTCCATCACCGTCACCTGCCCAGACGCGGCGCGCCAGGCGACCATCTCGCGGCCGAAATAGGTCATCCGGTGAACTTCGCCGACACCGACCTCGGCCGACCAGGCAACTTGAAACCAACCCGTCGGCGTCATCGACAGGGGTGGCTTTGCCATTCGGAAAACGATAGCCGCCGCTACCCGACTTTCATAGTGGTATCTGTGAAACTTGCCGTCAATGCGAGTGCTTCAGGTAGGACACGATGGCGTTGGTCAGCCCACGGCGTGCCTCGTCGAGGTCGGAGTAGGTGCCCAATTGCTTCTCCGATGTGATGCCGCGCATCGCACCAGGGATGAAGGCAGCCACTTCGCGCACCCGGTTGGGGTCGACGTCGACGCCGGCGAAGGCCTTCTGACACGACTGCGCCCATCCCCGTTGCCACGACATCAGCTCGGCAGCGGTACGGGGATAGAGCCGCTCGAGTTCGGCGCGGTCGTGCGGCAGCGCCCTGCGCAGCGTCTCGATCGCTCGGGAGTCAGTGGACGTCAATCCCGCGTAGAGGGTGTCGATGATTGTGGCCACTCGATCATGCAGCGAAGCACCCGAATCTGCGGTCGAGGGCAACTCGCCACGTCGCTGCGCGGTCCGGCGCAACACGGCGGCCCACAACCCGTCGATGTCGCCGAACTGGTACTTCACCGCCCCCCAGGTGGCACCACTTTCCTTGGCGATGCGGTTGGCGGACGCGGCCGCCGGATCCCCGGTTGCCAGAGAGCGCAGCGCCGCGTCGAGCATGCTCTCGCGGGTGGCAAGGCCGCGCCGGTTGACACGCCGCCCCTGCCCGCCCGCTTCGGCCATTGCAGGATGCTAGCCGGTCGAGGTCGTCCTGTGCGTGGGCCGACGGTTGATCGGCTGCGAAACTTCAGCGATTCTCAACGGCTGAAGGTTGTCTGTGCCGAACGAGGAGTGGACGTGGGTGTGGGAACAGTCGCGCTCAATAGTGCGCCGGTTTTCGGCGGTGCACTGCTGGCCATCGCCGCCGGGCAATTTCGAGGTCCCGACTACCGGGGGCTCCTCAAACAGGACATGGATCTGCTGGACCGGCTCCCACCGGAGGCCACCGGAAGACGAGCCGAGTTGCAGCGAATCATTGACGCTCGCATCGACGACTTGGTGGAGACCGCCGACCGCAGCCGTGCCATGCGCCGGGCGGCAATGTCCTACCAAGGCAATTGGCGCGACTTCGTGCTGCTGTTGTGCGTCGTGCTGTTCACGGTCATCTGGTGGGATGTCAGCCACAGCCGCGCCAATTGGCTGCCGATGTTCATCCTGCTGATCCTGCTCTGCGTGGTGACCGCGGCCTACGCACTCCGTGGCGTGCTGCGCGCTGGTTCCTCAGCGCTGCGCCGGCGCCGCAACGCGGTCCAATAGCGTTCTGGGACAAGCGCTCAACGTGCGCCGCGCACCAATCGGCCGGGACGCTCGCCGGTGTCGACGCTGGCCCGGCGGGTCACCACACCACTGACGATCGTGGCCGCATAGCCGCTCGCCTGTTGCATGAGCCGGCGTCCACCGGCGGGCAGGTCGTACACCATGCGGGGAGCGTGCAGCCGCAGCGCGTCCATGTCGATCACGTTGATGTCGGCTTTCTTTCCCGGCTCGATGACGCCTCGGTCGGTGAGACCGAACAGCGCGGCGGTGTCATGGCTTTGCTTGCGCACCACATACTCCAGCGGAAGCTTGTCGCCGCGGTGACGATCGCGGGCCCAATGTGTGAGCAGGAAGGTGGGATACGACGCATCGCAGATCATTCCGCAGTGGGCCCCGCCGTCGGAAAGACCGACCACACCCGCCGGGTGGGTCAGCATTTCCCGGATCGCGTCGTGGTTGCCGTCGCTGTAGTTGAGTAGGGGCAACAGCAGCATCGCCGCCGCGTCCGATTCGAGCATGAGGTCATACAGCGTCGCCAACGGATCTTCGCCGCGCTGGCGCGCGATTGCCTTGACCGTGCGCTCGGCCGTCGGTTCGTAGTCCGGTGGATCACCGATCGCATAGAGCCGGCCCAACGAGTGCTGGACGGCCGCGAACATGGTGTCGAACAGCACGGAGGGATCAGGTGGTAGATCCTCCTCGGAAAGGATCGCTGCTCTCACCGCAGGTTCGGCGAGGCGGGCCGCCAGTTCTTCTGGCCCCAGTTCTGCCCGCAACTTTCGGTAGGTGGGGCGGTGGGTGAATGCGTGATGGCCGGGAAAACCGATCAGCATCCCGAACGGGCGGGCGGCGATTTGCGGATACAACCGGCTTCCGGCGGCGTGTGCGGCTGCGGAGATCTCGAGTTGCTCACGCCAGAGCTGCGGCGCCGCGTCGATCTGTATCAGCGCGAAGGTCACCGGGCGGTCGATTTCGCCCGCCAGCCGCTCCATCCAGGCAAGTTCTCGCTTAGGCGCCAGGATGTCTTCTCCGCCAACGCCTTCCGGGGCGAGCTCGAATACCGCCTGCCCGCCGGCGGCCATGGCACGGCCCAGCCCGAAAAGCTCGTCCTCGGCGGCGAACGTGCCGGGTACCGGCTCGCCGTCCATCGCCCGGTGGCCCAACGTTCGCGACGTGGAGAAACCCAGCGCGCCGGCTTCGACACCTTCTTGCACCAGTCGCGCCATCGCCGCAATGTCATCCGGCGTGGCGGGCTCATTGCGCGCGCCGCGCTCCCCCATGGCATAAGCGCGGACCGGCCCATGTGCGATCTGACTTCCGACGTCAACCGAGAAGCGTCCGCGCTCTATCACGTCGAGGTATTCGGGGTAGCTTTCCCACCCCCACGAGATACCTTCGGTGAGCGCAGTGCCCGGAATGTCCTCCACACCTTCCATGAGCTCGATGAGCCAGTCCTCGCGGCCGGGACGCACGGGCGCGAACCCCACACCGCAGTTCCCGGTCACCACCGTGGTCACCCCATGACCGCTGGACGGTTCGAGCATGCTGTCCCAGCTGACCTGGCCGTCGTAGTGGGTGTGGATGTCAACGAATCCGGGTGCAACCACGCGCCCACGGGCGTCAATGGTCTCCGCGGCGTCTCCCGGAAGTCCGTCGTCCGTGGCCGCCCGGCGCCTCACGTCGACAATCCGGCCGTCTTTGATTCCCACGTCGGCGAGATAACCCGGCACACCGGTGCCGTCTACTACAGTTCCCCCGACGATCTTCAGATCGAACATCGCGCGACCTCCTCAAAAGACGGGCAGGTCCATAACATCCCTAACTTACGTATTTTTGCAAGAGAAGGCGACGAAAGGCATTGCCCGGCGCACAGCGCGGTGCCAGGCTAACTGCATGACAGAAGCCGACGCGTTCGTCGATCAGGCCGTCATGGGCCTGGCCGAGCCGCAGCCCATGTACAAAGCGTTGCGCGAGACGACGCCGGTGTTCCGTGCTCCGCAAGCAGTGGTGCTGAGCCGGCTGGCCGATATCGAGATGGCACTCAAACGCACCGATTTGTTCTCGTCCAACATGGATGCGGTAGACCTGGGTAATCTGCGACCCCTCATCCCATTACAAGTGGATCCGCCCGAGCACGCCAAGTACCGGCGCATCTTGGACCCCTTGTTCACTCCGCGTGAAATGGCTCGGCGCGAACCACACATCACCGACCTGGTGAACGAGATGATCGATACCTTCGCTGATCGAGGCGAATGCGATTTCCATGCCGAATTCGCAGTCCCGTTGCCCTGCACGGTGTTTCTCCAACTTTTAGGTCTGCCGCTGGAGGATCTGGACAAGTTCCTGGAATGGAAGGACGGGGTGATCCGTCCCGCCGGAGCCACCGGATACGACGACCGTCACGACAGTTCGGTGGCCGTCGCGCAACAGATCTACGACTACTTCGAGCGGGCCATCGACGACCACATGGCCAACCCTCGCGACGACGTGCTGTCCGCCATGATCGCAGCCAACATGGAAAGGGAGGGCCGGTCTCTATCGCGGGAAGAACTCCTCGACATCTGCTTTTTGTTTTTGATAGCGGGTCTGGACACGGTCACCGACTCCCTGGACTGCTTTTTCGTGTACTTGGCACGACACCCCGAACATCGCCGCCAGTTGGTCGAGGAGCCCGACGTCTTGCCGCACGCGATCGAGGAGTTGTTGCGCTGGGAGACGCCGGTGCCCGGCGTGGCCCGTGTCGCCATGCAAGACGTCGAGGTGGGTGGCTGCCCAATAGCCAAGGGCGAGCGAGTCAGTCCGCTACTTGGTGCCGCCAACACCGACCCGGCCGAATTCCCCGATCCCGAGGTAGTGGACTTTCATCGCAGCCCCAACCGCCACCGCGCCTTCGGTGGCGGGCCGCACCGCTGCCTCGGCTCGCACCTGGCCCGCATGGAGTTGCGGGTAGCCCTGCGCGAATTCCATCGCCGCATCCCCGACTACCAGATCAAGCCCGGCACCGAGCTGACCTTCACCGCCGCGTTGCGGTCGGTGGAGGCGCTACCGCTGACATTCCCCGTTCCGGCGCGATGACGCAGGTCCGCATCGACAAGGAGCGCTGTGTCGGGCACGGACGCTGCTACACGCTGGCGCCGGAAATCTTCGACGCCGACGAAGCCGGACATGCCGTCGTACTCGTCGCCGACGTATCCGGCGAACTCGAACGTCAAGCCGTTATCGGCGAGCAGAACTGCCCAGAAGAGGCCATCACGCTGTTGCCGTGAAGCGGCTCCGCGAGGCAAACACTCTGCCGCACAGCGTGTTACCGCAGGGGCCAACCCAGGATTCCTCGGTGTGGCCCGACGAGAAGTTGATCCGCCATCGACCAAATCCGGCTCACGCTGGCGATTGCTCGGTACGCTGTCGCCAACCACGAGAAGGGATGCTCAGCAATGCAACCAGGATCGCTCGATCCCGTCGCCAGCGAACGACTGTCGCACGCGGAGAAGTCGTGGACGTCGGACTTGTCGATCAACGAATTCGCTCTGCTGCACGGGGCTGGATTCGAACCGATCGAACTGGTCATGGGCGTCTCGGTGTATCACGTCGGATTTCAGTTCAGCGGCATGCGGCAGCAGCAAGAACTGGGCGTGCTGACCGAAGCGACCTATCGGGCGCGCTGGAATGCGATGGCGCGCATGCAGGCTGAAGCCGATGCACTCAAGGCGGACGGGATCGTCGGGGTCCGGCTCAACTGGCGGCATCACGGCGAAGGTGGCGAACACCTGGAGTTCATGGCGGTCGGCACCGCGGTCCGATACACCGCCAAGCCCGGAGCGTTCCGTCGTCCCAACGGCCAGGCGTTCTCCAGCCACCTATCCGGACAAGACATGGTGACCCTGCTGCGCTCCGGATTCGCCCCCGTCGCCTTTGTGATGGGCAATTGCGTCTTCCACATCGCCGTTCAGGGTTTCATGCAGACGTTGAAGCAGATCGGCCGCAACATGGAGATGCCACAGTGGACGCAGGGCAACTACCAAGCCCGCGAACTGGCCATGTCGCGAATGCAAAGCGAAGCTGAGCGTGACGGCGCAACCGGTGTGGTGGGCGTGCACTTCGCCGTCTCCAACTACGCCTGGGGACTGCATACGGTCGAGTTCTACACAGCCGGAACCGCCGTGCGCCGCACCGGCAGCGGCGAAACCATCACGCCGGCGTTTGTCCTGCCGATGGACAGCTAGTGATCGAGTACGACGCCGAGCGAGTCAGCCGCACCGTGACCGCCGCGCTCGGCGGCCCAGGCGGAGTGGCGTTGGTGGTCAACGTGTTCGCCGGACTTCCCGGCGTCATTCACACCCCCGCACGGCGCGGCATCTTCCGGTCCAATCCCGAGCGGATACAGATCGGCGATTGGCGTTATGAGATCGCCCACGACGGCCGGTTGCTGGCCGCCCACATGGTCAACGGCATTGTCATCGCCGAAGACATCCTCCTGGCTGATGCGGTCGGCCCGCACCTGGCCCGGGCGCTCGGGCAGATCGTGGCGCGGTACGGAGGCGCCGTCGTCCCGAACATCAACGCCGCTGTCGAAATACTGGGTACCAGTAGCGGTTACGGCTATTGAACTGAAACGATTTGGTCTTAGGTTGTGCTGCACTCCAGCAACTCTTTGAGCGCGTCGGAGAAGCCATCGGCTATGGGCCAAAGTTGCGGCAACAAGTCCGGACACGAGATGACGCCGATGCCCATCTCTTGGTTGAGCGACATCACGGTGAGGTTGAGTCCCGCGCCGCCGAGCAGCGGGCCAAGCGGGTACATCGCCTCGACCTTGCAGCCGAGGAAATACAACTGATCTTGCGGGCCTGGGACGTTGGACAGGATCAGGTTGTAGACCGGGCTGCTGCTCAACGGAATGCGCGGCAGGATCTTCATGGCAGCACCGAACATCGTCTGGCCACCGAACTCTGTCCAGTCGTGCAGCAGGGTGGGCCCGATGGCCGCGGTGTGTTCTTTGGCCGCGCGGTTTCCCGCCGCAATCGCGCGAATGCGCTCGGCGGGATCGCTGATCTGGGTCTCCAGCCGGCAGAACATCCAGGTGGTCTGGTTACGCCCGGGTCGATCCGACTTGTCGCGCACCGATACCGGCACGGTGGCCACCAACGGCACGTCGGGTAACTCCCCGCGTTCGGCCAGGAACCGACGCAACACCCCGGCGCACAGGGCCACCACCACGTCGTTGATGGTCACCCCGAAGCGCTCCTTGACCCGTTTGACGTCTCGCATGTCCAGTTGGGTGTACGCCACGTTGCGGTGCCGGGTCAGGGTGCCGTTGAACGGGGTGGGCGGCGCGGAGAACGGCGCCGCCATGGTCCGGCCTTCCCGTGCCCGCAGCGCCGTTTGCGCCAACGTGAGGAGGGTGGCCGGCACTACGGTCGCCAACCGCAGCGGCCGCTTGGCGAAACTCAGCAGTCCGCTCGCCGCGATTTCCAGGGCACTCGCGCGACCGGCGCCGCGCACCGGCTGCGGTGGCGGCGCGTCCGGCTGCAGGCTACAAAGTTGAGCCAGTAGGTTGGCCCCGGCCACCCCGTCGACCAGGGCGTGGTGCACCTTGAGCATCACCGTCAGCGCGTCGTCGCGGGCACCGCCCTCGATGACCCACATCTCCCAGAGGGGTCGATCGCGATCCAGCGGCAGCCCCGCGATGTGCCCACAGATCTCCGACACTTCGCCACGTCCGCCGGGCGCCGGCACGGCCACGCGGTGCAAGTGGCGCCGCAGCCGGAAGTCTTCGTCATCGACCCACACCGGGTGATCCAAGTTGAGTTGACTGTCGGCCAGCCTCATCCGGAATTCGGGCATGGCCTTGACGCGTTTAGCCAGCTCCGCGCGCAACCGGGCATAGCTGTAGCCGCCGGGCATCGTCGAAGTGTCCAATTCCAAGATGCAGCACACGTTCAACGGCTGCGTCGGTGTCTCCATGTAGAGGAAGAAAGCGTCAATTCCGCTGAGTCGCTCCATAGTCGCCCACCCGACTAGTCACGTACAAAAATCTGTTCGCCCGACACCCGAGTTTAGGAAGCTTGATCGCGCGAAGCTAGCCCGCCACACCGGATCGAGGCGAATATTCCGATGACAGCCGCGTCAATTTCAAACTTGGCGAACACCGTCACCGCAGAAAAATCCGGGTGTGGTGTGCGCCCGGTCACAGTGGGCTTCCCAGACGGCGTCGGCGCTAAACCTCGTCCATCAGCAGGTAGGCGGCTAAGCGAACCTCGGATGGTAGACAACTCACATGACAGTCGGCGCCACCGCCATCTCGATTTTTCATACGCCCGGCGATCCCGAGCGGTTCGGCCAGTGGGCGGCCGACTACTTCGCCGCTGCCCGCGCGAGTTCCGGTTATCTTGGTGCCCGCCGATCGGTTGACGCCGACCAGCTTGACTTCGCGCTCGAGGTTTCCTTCGACGATCCCGAGTTGCTCGACGCATGGCTGGACAGCACCGAACGCAGGGCCACCTTGACCGACGGTGCAGCACAGGGATTCTGGCGGTGTGCGTCGGATCTGGTTGTCGCCCAGGGAGAGCTGCCGCCGCCGAACGTCGGCGTCTTCCTCCACAGCGTCACGCCGGGGCAGGAAACCGAGTTCGTCGCGGCCCAGTGCGACCTGACCGCCGTCAGCTCAGCTTTTCCCGGCTACGAAGGAACGATCGTCTTTCCCGCGGATTCCTCCGGGCAGTGGATGTCAGTCCTACGGTTCCGCACTGCGGCACACCTAACCGGATGGATGCGATCGCGAGAACGCCAACAAGCACTGCCACGCCTGCGCGAGGAACTCACCCACGACTTCGCCGAACTGCCGCATAGTGCTCCGTTCGGTTCCACGGTCCGAATAGCCGACGGGCAGACCAAGATCACGCCGGCATGGAAGACGGCCATGTTGGTGGTGTTGTGCCTGTACCCCACCGTCGTACTGCTTTCCAATTCACTCGCCCCCGCCTTGGACAAGCTGAGCATCGCAGCACCGGTCGCCGTTTTCATCGGCAACGTCATCAGCGTCGTATTGCTGCAATGGGTACTGGTCCCGGCCGCCTCGCGACCGTTTCGGCGCTGGCTCGACCCGATCGACGGGGCGTCGGCCCGCGCCAGCGCGGGTGGGGCCGCAGTGATCGTCATCGGTTACGCCGCATTGCTGCTGACCTTCACCCTCATCGGTTAGGCGGTTGTTGTCGTGCCGCCAGCATCGCTCGCACCTCATAAACCGACCAGGGTTGGCTGTCGCGGTGGTCGCGATACGCCAGCACTCGTGGTGTCGGACGATCAAATTCTCCGATGAATCCGCCTGCCGCGACAAACATTTCACCAGTGACCTCCAGCGCCAGGTCACTGGCCAGATAGGCGTAGACCGGCGCCACAAAGGCTGCGGGCGCGGCATCGAGTGAGGCTCGCATCGTCATCTCGTCCAGCAAGCCCCGGCGGTACAGGTCAGCGATGTGCTCCTCATACTCGACGCCGGTGGACAACCTCGTCTTGGCGCCGGGGCACACCACGTTAGCCCGCACCCCACAGGATTTCAGTTCGGCGGCAATGGCCATCGTCAAGCCGTTGACAGCGCCTTTACCCGCGGGATAACCGGTACCGCCGTAATCGCCGAGGAACGCCACCGAGCTGCTGTTGACGATCGCCCCCGAGCCCTGCGCGGCCATGATGCGCGCCGCCGCCCGGCACGTGTGAAACGTGGTACCGAGGTGGGCCTTGATCTGGGCGTCGAAGTCGGCCGGCAGAACATTCAGAATCGACGTGCCCGCAGGCTCAGCGATGCCGGCGCAGTTGATCAGAATGTCGAGGCGGCCGAACTGCTCGAGGCATTCGTCGACCAACGCGGTAGCGATGCTCTCGTTATCGGCGGCTCCGGCAAGCGCGATCGCTCGTCCTCCGGACCCTCGGATCGCCGCGACCGCGTCCTGCGCCGCGTCAGCCTCGCGTCCGTTGACCACCACGCCGGAGCCGAGCTGGCCGAGCAGTTCAGCGACGGCTCGTCCGATGCCTCGGCTGCCGCCGACCACCACCGCACCCTGTCCCGCTAGCAGTTCCTGGCTCATTCGTTTCCTTGCCGCGAAACATCTGACATGGCAAGGGCTCTCGTTAGGCCACCGGTTCGGCAGCCACTGGCGGGCTGGGCCACCACAGCCAGCGCCCCAGCATTGCCATCAGCGCCGGCAGTACGAAGGCCCGCGTCACCAGCGTGTTCAGCAAGAGACCCACGCCGACCGTCACGCCGATCTGCGCCACATTCAGCACGCTGCTCAACGCCAGCCCGAACATCGGCAGCCCGATCACGATTCCGGCTGTCGTGACCACCGCACCGGTTGCGGCGAAGGCTCTGATGATGCTGGTTCGCGGTCCGGCGGGCGCCTCCTCGCGAATGCGCAACGCGAAGAGCAGATTTCCCGCCGATCCCATGGATACCAGCAAGACGAAGGCGATCGGCGGTACCGACCAGTGCAACGCATAGCCGAAGACGCGCTGCCAGATCAGCACACTGGCACCGAGCGCACCGACATACGAAGCGGCGATGGTTCCGGTGACGATCAGGCCCGCCAGCGGACTGCGCAACAACAGCGCAGCGATCGTCAGGATCACCGCCAGGGTGATGACCACCAGCAGGGTCAGGTCGCCGCCGATCAGAGTCTGCAGGTCGCGAGTGGCCGGTCCCACCCCGGTCAATTCGACGCCGGTGGGTTTGAGTGTGCCGTCTTTGGTCGCGTCGGTTATCGCGGTCCGGATCTCGCCGGCACGTTGAGCGCCGTCACTGCCCCACTCGTGCCCGTCTCCGAAGACCAACAGGCGCGTCGCCTGCCCATCGGGCGAGAAGAAGCCGTCCAGGGCGACGCGCATGTTGGGGTCGGTGAGGATCGTCCGCGAGGCGTAGAGGTCGATCCCGGGGCGGCTTCGAGACACAGCGGCAAGCTCATGCAGTCGGTCGGGAAGCTGCTGTATCGGTGTCGCGCCGGAGTTGTCGATTGCCTGTTTCAGGTCGGTTGCCGATCCTCGGACGGCGGCGACCTGCGTGTTCACCATGCTGAAGGCATTGGGCAGGCTCGATGCCGCCGACGCGACATCGGCGATTCCTTTGCCGAGTTGTTCGCCAGAATCCGCCAACGTGGTGGCCCTGTCGACGACGGTGTTCGACCATTGCAGCGCGTCCTGGGCGGCTGAACATACCGGCGTGGTCGGGCAGTCGGGAATGGCCGAGACAAAACTGCGCAATGGGTCGAAGATGTCGGATACATCGGCGGCCCGGGCCCGGACCTTGTCGATCGACACCTGCATGAGATGGACGGCCAAGCTCGCCTGCCCGATTCCATAGGTGCCCTGTTGCATGCTGTTCTGTAACAAGTCCAGGGCGGTCATCATGTCGCCCCCCGCGGTCCCGAGATTGGTGAACGTCGCATCCCGCGCCGCTAGTCGATCGGAGAATTCGTCGAGTCGATCGCCCAGATTTCCAGCCGACGCCGTCATCGCGGCCTGCTTGGACACCAGCCCGTTGGGATGGCTCGCCGACTGGACCATGCGCACTCCGGTGACACCCATGATGGCACCGGTAACTCGTTCGATCGCAGAAAGCCCAGCGGGATTACGCAGGTCGTGATCGGTCTGAATCGTCACCACTTCCGGCAGCAGCTGGTTAGCGCCGAAGTGGCGGTTCACCGCTTGGTAGCCGCGGTTCGACTCGGCCCACGAAGCGGTGGCCGCGGTTTCGTCCCAACCGATCGGAACCCCGGGCCCTGAGACCGTCAGGACAAAGATCAGCACCCCGCAGCCCACCAGGATCGGCGCAGGCCACCGTGCGACTTGAATGCCGATGCGCCGCCACCGCACCCGTAGGTTCCTGAGCCGGGGCGGTTTCGCCAGATCGGCACGGCTGGCCAGCGCGATAAGCGCAGGTGTCAATGTCAGCGCCGCCAGGCCCACGACCAGCACGCCAATAGAGCACAAGATCCCCGTCGTCGCGAAGATCCCGATGCGAGCCAGGTTCAGCCATCCCACGGCGCCCAGCGGAGCCACCACCATCAAGGAGGAGCCCACGATCGCCGGCACCACACCGCGATAGGCGTCTTCCAGCGCTTCCTCCGGCGAGAATTCTTCCCTGCGCCGCTCGTGGTACCGGCCGATCATGGAGATCGCAAAGCCGGTGCCCGCACCGACAACCACCGCTAGGCTCAACCCCAGGGAGAACAGCGAGACGCCGATGACTCTATGGTCGACCAGAACCGAGATAATCGGCTTGACCACTGTCAACGCGACCAGCACCGAGGCCAGTGGCACCAAGGCGGTGACCAGCGACCGATACAGAATCAACAACAGGACGAGTAGCACCGCAAGTGTCGTGACGGTGATCAGTTGAATCTGCCTGTCGAAGGCGGCGAACTCGTCGGTGACGGTGGCGCCCGGGCCGGTGATGAAAACCTGTAGACCGTCGGGCGGATGCTGCTGAACCACGATCGTGCGCGCGGCGGTGACCGCCTGACTGGCTTGCGAGGTCCCCACCATGCCCCCCAGCAGCATGCTGGCTGTCACGACATGATGGTCGGCGCTCAACACCGCGTCGGCGGTGGCCGGGATCGCCCACCAGTCCGAGACCTCGACGACATGTTGGGGATCGGCGCGCAGGGCCGCTATCGCCCGGTCGTAGAAAGCGCGGTCGCGCGCATCGAGCGCCCGGTCGCGTTCCAAGACCAGGTAGCCGATGTTGTCGCCGGCGGCTTCATGGAAGGCGGCCGCCGAACGTTGCACGGCAAGCGAAGTCGGGGTGCCGTACGGCGAGAAAGGCTGATCCTCCACACTGATCAGCTGTTCGAGTGGCGGAGCCAGGCTATTGCCCAGGACGGCAGCCAGCACCCATATTCCGATGACGATCAGCGGGAATCGGTGAATGAGTCGAGCAATCACCGTGTGCGCCTTTGCCGCGTCGGAGGGTCAGCTGTCACGCGGCTGGCCAATGGACTCGTGCATCACTTTCGCCTGTCTGCCCGCATGATGTAGCCATCACCGGGCGGCCTAATTCAACCACCTCGGCCCTCGCATCTGTCGTTGTTTCCGTTTCGTCTCGCCACAAAGCGGTTCATCTGCAATCTTCACTCGATAGGGTCCCCGGTCATGAAGGTCGTGGGGTTCATCTGGCGACGCGTGTTGGCGTTTGACCGGTTAGGCTCCCGCTTTCCGCAGCTGATTCAGGTGTGGCTGCTAGAACTCTTCCTCGCATTGCCGCTGACATTCTTCATCGGCAAGGTTATCGACGTCCACGGCGCCTTCGGTGTTCCCGGCACCGGGGAACGAATCGGTGGAGTGTTCTGGGGCGCGTTGGGCGTAGCCATCATTTTCGGCATCTTGTACGTCCGATCACTGATCACGCCTCGGGTGGTGCAGGGCTCGTGGACCCCGGTAGTGCATGCCGATGTGGGCTCGGTGACTGTTTATGGTGGCAATCGTGCTTGGACCGTCACTTACCCGTACCTGACCAGCCATCCGTCTTACGCGCTGCTGTTGTTGCTGACCGCGCCGATCCCGGCGGTGATGCTCGCAGCGACCGCCAATCAGGGTGGCAGCACGTTCTACTTCAGGGTATGTGGGATCGTCGGGTTGGCGGTCATCGGTTGTATGGCCTTGGCTCGCGTAATGTCTTGGTACGTCTTCAGATTCGGCCGCCGCCAGCTGGATGAGCAATTCGTGGGATCTCCGTTGTCGCCACGGCGAATGTCTTGGGAGATGGCCTGGAAGCCGGTGTTGGTCTTGGTCGCAATGATGTATGCGATCGTTTGCATCCCGCTGGGTGTCATGTGGGCGCAGGAGCAGCGCACCATCGCCGCCCTCCCTGTCGTCACCGTCACCGACACCGAGCATGCCGGTGACTATCGGCGCGTGAAAGGCACCGTGATCGGCCGCCCGATCTACTGGGCACCGCGTGGAACCGGCCGTGGCGGCGACAACTACGCCGGCGCAGGAGTACTGGTGGCGTTGCCGTCCGGCGGTGAGGCGCTTGTGCTCGCAGAAGCCTTGGCGGTGCCCGACTTCAAAGCAGTGATGGCTCATGTTCACGAAGGCGCCCTGACCGCAACCGGCAGGATCGTCGACGGCGTGACCGCCGATCAGCGCAAGTATTACGGCTTCGACGAAGGCGCCTTTCCCGCGCCGTCCGGCGCCGGCAGGGTCATGCTGTTGCTTTCCACCCCTTGAGGCTGCGAGGCCGACGTAGGCCGTTGCCGCCGCGCCAGCGCCTCGCCGCAACTCCAGAACGACACTCCGATCAGCACCAGATCCTTCAGCAGGAATTGACCGGGCATCCCCGACAGCACGGGAACACCGGCGGCATGAGTGGCGATAACCCCGGGAGTGGTGAACAAGAAGCTCAGGGTGCCCATGAACAGCACGATGGCCATCGCGCTGCCGACCGCACACAACCGTGCCGAAAAAGGCGCTGCGGCAATGAGAATCGCGGCGACTATCTCCACCGTACCCAGCGTGTGCGCCACCGTCGGCACACTGGCGACCTGGTACACCCAACTCATCAGTGGGCTGTGCTCAATCAGCACCCGGCTTTCCATCTTGACGTACTTACCGAAGCCGATCCACGCCAACACCACCACCAATCCGTATCGGCTGACAATGTGCCCGATGTTGATCAGCACCCCAGCAACAGTTCGGCTGGTTGGTACCGCTACTGCCGTAGTCAAAGTTCGTCCTCCTCGATGAAGCGCCCGGCAACCCACTTAGGGTTGACGACGAACGCGGTCGCTCAGTTCAGCTCCGCCGAGGGTTGCTACCTGAAAGTGACCGACCGGCTGGGAGAAGTGTCGTACCGTGCATCTATTTGTTTTAGGGCACGCCGACAGACCGGAAGATGGCGCCATGAGAATTGCAATCGCTGCACTGGCGTCCCTTGCCGTGCTCGTGATAACCGGGGGCTGCAGCAGCTCCCACGGCCAGCAAGCCAGCAGCAAGTCACCGTCGGCCGGGTCGACAACACAATCGCCGAAGTCGGCACCGGCGACTCAGGCCGCCGCGGCGGGGAAGATGACCACTCGCTACGAAGACGCCGACACGCCCGAATCCCAACGCGGCCGCCAGATCATGATCGACAACAAGGTCTTGGAGACGGTGGCGCAGCAAGTCAACGACACCCTGAACCTCCCCTATGACTTGGGCGCGGTCGGGAAGAAATGCGGGGAAGCCAACGACTACTGGGACCCCAACGTCAACGAAATCCAGATGTGCTACGAAGACATTCAAGCAAGTGAGCAACGGTTCGCCAACAACGGAAACCCCGAGCCTGTGCAGGCTGCCGTCGACGCGACCATCTCGGGGTTCTATCACGAACTCGGTCACGCCACCCTGGCCGTCTACGAATTGGCTTTCACCGGGCGCGAAGAAGACGTGGCCGATCAACTTTCTGCGTTCATGCTGCTCACCCCGGGAGCCGACGGCAAGCCCTATCCCAACGGTGTGCGCATCGCGACCGACACCGCCCAGGATTGGAAACTGAGCGCCAAAGAAGCCGGTGACGCCAACGATCTCCCGTTCTGGGACGGCCATTCCATGGACATCACCCGCATGTACAACTGGGAGTGCTGGATCTACGGGTCCGATCCGGTGGCGAACGCCAACATCGTCAACTCCGGTGACTTGCCCGAAGACCGCGCGGGCAACTGTGAGGACGAGTTTCAGAACATGTCCCGGGCCTGGCATCAGATGTTGGGCCCGCATCTGAGGAAGCCGAGTTAGCTTCCGCCCGAGCAGTTCACGGACTGTTCAGGCGTTCGTGGGTCCGGGATGGTTGATCGCACATGCGCGCGGGATTCCCTCACCGTATGCGAGTCGTTCAGGTTGCCAACTTCTACGGACCCCGCTCCGGCGGCCTGCGCACGGCCGTGGACCGGCTGGGCGCGGAATACTGCGCCGGCGGACACGAAGTCTTCCTGATCGTTCCTGGTCCCCACCACGGGCATAGCCGCCTCGCCACAGGAGTCGTGCGAATCACCTTGCCGGCCATCGCCCTTCCCTTCACCGGGGGTTACCGGGCCATCATGCCCGGTCCCGTGCGGTCCTTGCTGGAATCGCTGGCACCGGACGCGTTGGAGGTGTCGGACCGGTTGACGCTGAGATCGCTGGGCCGCTGGGGCCGCGACCACGGCGCCACCACCGTGATGATCTCCCATGAACGCCTTGATCGCCTAGCCGGACAGATACTGCCCCGGCGCGCCGCGCAGCGAGTCGCCGACTTCGCCAACCGGCGCACCGCCGCCGATTACGACACCGTGGTGTGCACCACGCGATTCGCCCGCGAGGAATTCGACCGCATCGGTGCCACCAATACCGTCACCGTGCCGTTGGGCGTCGACTTACAGACCTTCCACCCTCGGTGGCGATCGGCCATGGTGCGCCAGCGATTTGCGGCGCAGATCCTGCTGGTGCACTGCGGTCGGCTGTCGGTGGAAAAACACGCCCACCGCAGCATCGACGCCCTCGCCGCATTGTGTGACTCCGGCATCGATGCCCGGCTCGTCATTGTCGGTGAAGGCCCGCTGCGGTCCAGGCTGGAACGGCAGGCGGCACGATTACCTATCGACTTCACCGGATACATCTCCAACCGGCAGAACGTCGCCCGACTGCTGGCTTCGGCGGACGTTGCATTGGCGCCCGGACCGCACGAAACTTTCGGGCTGGCCGCGCTGGAATCCCTGGCCTGTGGCACCCCGGCCGTCGTGTCCCGCACCTCGGCACTAAGTGAGATTGTGACCGCCGACTGCGGTGCCTTGGCCGACAACGACCCCGCGGCTATCGCCGCTGCAGTGCGCACGATCGTCAGTCGACCCGAGCAGCACCGCCGTACGCACGCGCGTCGGCGGGCGGAGATGTTCACGTGGCAGCGCACCGCGGCCGGCATGTTGACCACGCTGAGCACTGCGCGCTGACGTCGGAAACCCAGGTGCCGGAACTGCCTTCCCCGAGCAGTCCCGGCCAGCCCGAAGTTCGATCCTGTTGTCTCCGTTGGGGTAATCGCAGGCCTCAGGATCGACCGACGCTGCACGATTCGATGACCGCCGGACCATAGGTGGCCGCGCCGCATTCGCACTCCCAGCAGATGTGCGGCCCGCAGGAACACGCGATGGTTGCGACGATCATGTGCCCCGGCAGCAACCAGTGGCCACGCGTGCAGCGTTGCGGCGGTCGGTCCACCCATTGCTCGCGCATCAGATGTGCCACCTCGCCAACATCAAGACTCACGCGCAACAATTTCCCATCCGCCACGCCGGAAAATCTAGGGCGGTCGAAGAATCGTTACCCTTCGTTGCCGCTTGTTGACCGTGTCGTTGTTTCGAAAACCATTGACGAAGAGCACAACTCGCGGGGGTGGCTACTGTGAATACCATGACTCAGGAGCCCACCGCCACGCTGGGCGACCAGCGTTTCGTTTCGCTGACGACCTTCAAACGCAACGGTGAGGCCGTCGCCGCGCCGATGTGGATCGGCCGGGACGGCGACGACGTGTTCGTGTGGACGCCTTCAGACAGTTGGAAGGTCAAGCGAGTCCGCAACAACGCTCGGGTGCTGTTGGCTCCCAGCAACCGCTTCGGGAAAGTGCGTGCGGGCGCACCGGCCGTCGAGGGCAACGCTCGGGTCGTTACCGATCCGGCGACCGTGCAGCGTCTGCAAGGTGTGATCCGACGGAAGTACGGCCTCGAGTACCGATTGGTGACGCTCGTAGAGACGCTCGCGGCGCGAGGCCGCAAACCGCGTGTCATTTTGCTCATCGCAACGTCACCCGAACAGCCGAACTGAAATAAATGGCTTGATTTAACCTCGGTTGCCGTGTTGACTGAGGCGGTGACCTCGGCCCGAGCGGTGCGCACGGACAGGTCGACAGGCACCCGCGAAGCGATCCTGTCCGCCGCTGAACGGTTATTCGCCGAACGCGGCATGTATGCCGTGTCCAACCGGCAGATCAGCGAAGCGGCCGGGCAAGGGAACAACGCGGCAGCGTGCTATCACTTCGGAACCCGTACCGAATTGTTGCGGGCAATCGAAAGCAAGCACCGAATTCCCATCGAAGAATTGCGCGCTCAAATGCTCGCCGAGATCACCAAATCGGCCGACCTTCGCGATTGGGTCGGCACCCTGGTGCGGCCACTCACCGATCACTTGGCCGCCTTGGGAACACCGAGTTGGTATGCACGGTTCGCCGCCCAGGCAATGGCCGACCCGGCTTATCGCCACGTCGTCACCAAGGACGCCCTGACATCACCCCGGCTGGTTCAAGCGATCGACGGGATAAACCGTTGTCTGCCAAACCTTCCCAAACGAGTACGCGCCGAACGCATGGTCATGGCGCGCAACCTGCTGATGCACACCTGCGCCGAACACGAAGGCGCGTTGGCCGAGCACGGCCCGGGCGCACGTTCGACGTGGCCGGTTGCGGGCGAAGGTCTGATCGACGCGATCGTCGGATTATGGCGCGCACCAGTTCATGTCAGTACGGCAGTCGGCTAGCCGTCCGGAGATAGCCGAGTAAAACCGAGGAACAGCATGACCGACATCTCGACGGATGCCACCACCGCGATCCCTGAGTTTCCCATGACGCGCGCGCCTGGTTGCCCGTTCGCTCCGCCGCAGGAATCGTTGGCTCTCAACGCCAACGCGCAGTTGAGCCGAGTCCGGATATGGGATGGCAGCACGCCGTGGCTCATCACTGGATATGAGGCGATCCGCGCATTGTTCAGCGACGCGCGGGCCAGCGTCGATGACCGGTTACCGGGTTATCCGCATTGGAATGAAGGGATGTTGGCGACGGTCCATACCCGACCGCGCTCGGTGTTCACCTCTGACGCCGAGGAGCACACTCGATTCCGGCGCATGCTGTCCAAGCCGTTCACCTTCCGGCGGGTCGAAGCGCTGCGCCCGGCGGTGCAGCACATCACCGATGATCACATCGACGCACTGCTGGCCGGGCCGCAACCAGGCGACATCGTCAGCAAGTTGGCCCTACCGGTCCCCTCCTTGGTGATCAGTCAACTGCTGGGCGTGCCGTATGAAGACGCCGACTTCTTCCAGAAGCAGGCTCATCGCGGCATGGGACGCTATGCCACCGCAGAGGATACGGCGCAGGGGGCGGCGTCGTTGGCCAAGTACCTGGCCAACCTGGTCCGGGTGAAAATGACTGCGCCTAGCGAAGATTTGGTGTCCGACCTGGCAGAGCGGGTCAATTCTGAAGAGCTCAGCGTGCGCGAGGCCGCACAGTTGGCCACCGGTGTCTTGATTGCCGGGCACGAAACTACCGCCAACATGATCAGTTTGAGCGTCGCGGCGCTGCTGGCGCACCCCGACCAGTTGGCGTTGCTGCGCGACGCCGAGGACCCGAAGGTGATCGCCACAGCGGTCGAAGAGCTGATGCGCTATCTCAGCATCATTCAGACCGGCCAACGACGCATCGCGATCGAAGACATCGAGGTCGGTGGCGAAACCATCCGGGCGGGTGAAGGCATCATCCTCGACGTGGCGCCGGCGAATTGGGACACTCGGCAATTTCCGGAGCCGGACCGGCTGGACCTGCGCCGCGACGACGGCCCGCACGTCGGATTCGGCTACGGTCGGCACCAATGTGTCGGTCAGCAGTTGGCTCGGATGGAATTGCAGATCGTCCTGCCCACGTTGTTCCGCCGCATACCGACGCTGCAGCTGGCGGTACCGGTTGAACAGCTTCCGTTCAAACATGATTCCCTCGCCTACGGCGTGTACGAACTCCCCGTGACATGGTGAGCGCCCCGCTCACCGCGCAGGGAGCCGTGCTCGATATTCCCGACGAACCCGATTGGGCTCGCATGCGCGCCGAGACCGGGGCAAGGCTGCGCGCCGCAATGGCCGAGCACGACGTCGACGCGCTGGTCCTACTGATGAACGGAAACGTCGTCTATGCGACCGGTGCCAGCTGGCCGCTCCTCGATGCGGGCTTGTCCCACATCGAACGGCCGGTGGCCGTCGTGCTGTCCGACGACGAACATCCACACCTGTTCATGCCGTTGCGCAGCGGAGCCTCCGCAGCGCCACCGCCGGTCCCCGAAGACCACCTGCATGAGCCGGTGTACCTCGAATTCGACGCCGGCGTGGCAGCATTCGCGCGTGCACTCGCCGAAGTGATTCCCCCGGGTGCCACCGTTGCCGTGGACGAGATGACCGGTGCCATGCGGCGCGCGCGGGCCAGCATCTTCCCGTCGGGCCCGCCGTCAGACGCCGCCGTAGTGGTCGGCGCGGCGCAGTTGGTCAAGACCCGCGACGAAATCGCCTGTATGCGCCGGGCTTGCCAGATCACCGAGCGGGCCATGGCAGAGGTGCACAAAGCATTGTCACCCGGTGTGCGCCAGATCGACCTTTCGGCCATGCTGGTGCGCCGCGCCTTCGAGTTGGGGGCCACGGCCAACATGCTGGAAGCCATCTGGCAAGTCATGCCGAGTTCGCGGGCGACCGGTGTATGGACCACCCACGGTGATCTGGCGTTGCCACTGCTGCCGACCGACCGGGAACTGTCCTCGGGTGACGTGCTGTGGACAGACATCAGCTTCAGCTACGCCGGCTACTGCTCGGACTTCGGCAGGACCTGGTTGGTCGGCCAAGAACTCTCAGCACAGCAACACGACCAGTTCCATCAGTGGCGGACGATCATGGACGCAACCCTCGGGGTGACCAAAGCCGGTGCCACATCCGGCGACTTGGCGCGCGCGGCGATCGCGGCCAACGGTGGCCGCAAACCATGGCTGCCGCATTTTTATCTGGGACACGGCATCGGCACCTACCCCGCCGAAGCCCCGATGATCGGGACCGACCTGGGTGAAGAGTTCGACGACGCCTTCGTCTTCTCCCCCGGCATGCTTCTGGTCCTGGAGCCCGTGGTGTGGGAGGACGGGACGGGTGGCTATCGCAGCGAGGAAATCGTGGTCATCACCGAGAATGGGTTCACTCCGATAACCAACTACCCATATGACCCCTATGGCGACTGACGTCTTACCCGATTCGCGGGCATTGCGTATCGGCCGCCGGGAACGGGCAATGGCGCAGATGGCGGCCCACGACCTGGACATCCTGGTGCTCGGGCGGCAAGCGAATGTCCGATATGTAACCGGCGCCCCGCAGCTTTGGATAGCCGGTACGCGGCCGTTCGGGCCGGTTTGTGTGGTGGTCCGCGCAACCGGTGACATCTACCTCAACACGACAGACGACGAGGGGGTGCCCTAGGAAATCGATCACGACCACCTCTACGGTCTGGCCTGGAACCCGATGACTCTCATCGACGTGTTGAAGAACATCGACGGCGCCGCTGCAGCCCGCCGGGTTGGTACCGACGCCATCACGCCCACCTTCGCGGCGTTGCTCCCTCAGGCCTTTCCGAACGCCGAGATCGTCGATGGCGAGTTGGCCATGCGCGCCGCGCGACGCATCAAGACCCCCGACGAGATCGCGGCGATGCGCCCGGCGGTGCGGATCGCCGAAGGTGCCATTGCTGCCGCGTTGGGTGAACTGCGCCCAGGCGTTTCGGAAAAGACGCTCGCAGGCGCCGTTTTGGAGGCGATGGCCGCGGGCGGAGTGAGCACACCGGCAACTCAGGATGCCGCGTGGGTCACCTCGACCGAACACCGGTGGCAACGCGCCGATCGAGAGGTCCGGGATGGCGACCTGGTTGCTTTTGCGGCGGGTGCATTGGCCGGCGGTTATGTCAGCGAAGTGGGCCGCACCTGGCCGGCCGGGCGGATGGCTGAGCACCGAGCCGTCAAGCTGCTCTACCGGCGGTCGGATGCCCTGCAAGACAAGCTGATCGCGGCGTGCCGGCCGGGAGCACCGATCAGCGAGTTTCTTGCCGCCTACGAGCGCGCCGGTGAGCCGGTCCCGCCGATGCCGATCGCACACGGCCTTGGTTTGGGTTTCGATCCGCCGGTGGTGTCCGAAGCGTTGGTCGCTGCCGGAGAGGACGATCGGCTGGAAGCCGGTATGGTGTTGGCCGTCTCGGGCTACGTGTGGCAAGCCGGCATCGGGGCGGTGTTTCGCCGAGACACCGTTCACGTCACCGGCAACGGCGCTCAAGTGCTCACTGTCAGTCCGGTCTGGCAGGGTTGAGCGGCACCGGTGCCTCGCCCAGCGCGACCTCGAGGAGATCACTCAAGGGATAGCGTGCCCACAGGTTGAGCACATTCGACAACATTTGCACTGGAGCGCGCACACTCTCGTCTGTGCGGATTCGCGGATCCGCACGGCTGTGCGGCAGGTCGGCGCCGAATCGTTCGCGTAGCAACGCCGGTACGTCGAACAACCACGCAACCCCCATGGTCGCCGCATACAGCAGTGTGTGACGGCGCACCCGGTCCGCTTCAAGCTGTGGGCCTCCGTAGCGATGTACTTCGGCAAGGAAAAGCTGGATCAGCTCGTCGAAGTGACCGTCCCACAGGTCATTCTCGGCGGCGGACATGGCTCCCCAGATCGACATGCCCACGTTCATCTGACTGACGCAGCCCCAATCCATCAGGCCGCAGTGCAGCTGGCCTTCATGGTCTCGCCAGAACCAGGCGTTGTCGACGTTGGCGTTCCAATGGCACAGTGCGATGTAGTCAGTGTCAGCGGCTAGCTGGCGTAGCACGGTGTCGTGCTGGGCGGCGAACAGATGCGCTTCGGTACCGAGCCGAGTCAAGAACTCGCGCGGGAACGCGTTGTCGCTCAACAGTGTTGGACGAGCGTCGACCAACTCGGCCAGCTCGCACAACCGCCGAACGTGGTCCTGCTCGCCGGGGGGCGTTCGCTGCCCGACCGTTGCGCCGGCGATGTTGGCCGGGAATTGAGCGATCAAATCGGCGGGCAGGCGCCCCGAGCGGTGCGCACCGGCCAGCCGGCCTAGTGCGGTCAGCAGGGCCCGATAGTGTGCCAGCGGCTGCGGCATCTCGTAGTCCAGGCACTTGGCATAGTGCGGCTCTATTCCGGGAGCACCGAACATGATTCGTTCGGTGATCAAGATCCCGGTCCCGGTCTCCCGGTGGTAATCGCCGAACAGCGGGTTGGGCACCGCGATAGGGAAACCGGGTGCGCGGGACAATTGGGCGAACCGCACCTCCGGTTCCATTTGCGTGCGACCACGATCGCGTATCGGGTTGTCGAGATCGCGGGAGAATTTCACGAACAAGTCGGTGGGTAACTGTGGGTCAAAAGTCTGATAGCGCACGGACACCACGGCTTTGCGTCCCGTGCTGCCGCCTGCGACCTCGCCGAAGTGCGAGATCTGGGTGACCGCGTTGTCCGCGGCGAGGGCCCCCGAAGCCCGGAAGGCTCGGGTGAGGAATTCCGGCCCTCCGGCGCGCATCGAGGTCGGATCGGCCGGGATCGGCTGTCCGAGAAGATCACCGGTAACCCACCGCTGCGCAGGGTGAGGCACGGTCACCAGGTCTGTTCGGCGGCGCGCACCAACATGTGGTTGACAGCCACCCGCCGGTCGCGGGTCACCATGAACAGCACCGCATCTGCAATATCTACCGGACGTAACTTGACCATGCCGGCGGTCTGCCGCTCGAAGGCTTCCCGCGAGGGGGTGGCCAGATGGCTGAAGATCTCGGTATCCACCGTTCCGGGGCCGACTACCCCGACGCGAACTCGTTTGCCCAGCACCTCTTGGCGAATCCCCTCATTGAACGCGTTGACACCGAATTTGGTCAGCGAATAGACCGCGGTGTTCGGTCGGGCCACCCACCCCGCAGTGGAACTGATGGTGACCAGATCGGCCACTCCGCGGGGCGAGTCGGCGGCCGCGTCGATGAGGTGTGGGAGAGCGGCCCGGGTCACGTATAGCACCCCCTGCACATTGACCGCGACCATCTCGTCCCAGTCGTGCAGTGACGCCTCGGCGGCCGGACCGGACTGCATCAAGCCGGCGTTGTTGACCACAACATCGAGGCGTCCGAGTTCGGCGACGATGCGTTGCACCGCTGATGCGACCTGCTCGGCATCGGTGACGTCCGCGGGCACCAGAATGGCCCTGCCCCCTCGGGATTCGATGTCACCCTGGAGTTCGCGCAACCGGTCGATTCGGCGCGCCAGGAGCGCCACCGCCGCGCCCTGCTCCGCCAGGGCGCCGGCTGTGGCCGCGCCGATCCCGCTGCTGGCACCGGTCACCAACGCGACGGTATGAGCCAGCGGCAAGGTCATCCTCGTGCTCCTGTTTCTGATTCGGCGCCCAGTACCTGTTGCACAACGTAATCGGTATCTTCGCCGAGATCGGGGGCACCGCGCTCAATGCGGGCCGGGTTGTGGGTCATCCGCCAGGATGGTCCCACGATGGGACGCTGGCCTTCCCGGTGGTCGGTGACGAATCGATACAACTCACGGTCCCACAATCGTTGATCGCTGATCACATCGAAGGCAGTGGCGCTCTTCGTCGCGGGCACTCCGGCCACGCGCAACTGGTGTGCCAATTGCTCGCCGTCATGGGCCCGCGTGAGGCGATTGAGCTCTGCATCTATGACCGCGCCGTGCGAACGACGATCACCCACCGTCGGGTAGCGCCTGCGCAACGACTCCGCATTGAGCACGGCACAGAGTCGCTGCCACTCGACGTCATCACCGACGGCGAGGGCGACCCACGAGTCGTCCGCGCATGGATAGCAACCGTGCGGGCACAGGTCAGGGTGGGCATTGCCGGAGGCCTCGAGCGGCTTACCCGTCAAACTGTGTTCCAACAGGCGGTCCCCGATCATCGACGACAACGTTTCGACGGCCGACAGGTCGACGAATTGGCCTTGACCGGTGACCTCGCGGTACAGCAGTGCGACCATTGCCGCAAATGCCGCCGCGGCTCCGACGGTGGAATCGCCGTAACGCATGCTCGCCCCTCGCGGCGGCCCGCCGGGGTAGCCGACCAGTGCCGCCATTCCGGCCAGCGCGGCGAAACACGGTGCGTAACCGGTCTGATGCCCCATTGGTCCGTCGTTTCCCCACATCTTGATCGAGACGGAGATGATGTCCGGCTTGATTGCCCTCAGCTCTTGGTATCCGAGGCCTTGGCGCTCCATCGCGCCGGGTCGCAGGTTGTTGATCACAATGTCGCTGTGGGCGATGAGCTCGCGCAGGCGCCGCATACCCTCATGCGACTTGATGTCGAGGTCGACGCTGAGAATCTCGGGGTTGATGCTCAAGAAGAACGGTGCGTGATTGATATCGGTGCCGCCGTAAGCGCGCATTTCCTCCGGAATGGCAGCGGTCTCGACTTTGATGACTTCGGCGCCCAACAGCGCCAACAACTTTCCCGCATATGGACCAGCCCATACCTTGGTGAGCTCGACGACGCGCACTCCTTGCAGCGGTCCACCGCGGGGATTCTTCGGCGCCTTCAGTTGTGCCGTCATGACTGCCGGCGGGACGCGCTGGGTGTCCTTCCGGCCGAGCACTAGTTCGGTGTGCTGACCTAATGCCGGTGCGGGCGAACATATTTTGGCTGGTGAGGCGCTGAGCAGGTAGGGCACGGTGGGATAGTCGGCCACGCCGAGCAAGGGATGTCGCACGTTGTTGAAGAAACCTCGATGCCGGTACTGCGGGGACCGGTGTAGGTCCTCGGCGTCATTGACGGGTACTAACGGCACGCCCAGGCGTTGGGCTTGATCGGCAGCCTGATCTTTGGGCAGATGGCGGACCCAGGATGCGAAACCGCGCTGGAATTCGGCGACTTTGGCCGGTGTGACGGAGAACTCGAGCCAGTCGTCGTCGAAGTCGTCGAGCCATTCGGGCGCGCCCATCAGTGCCTTGACCCCGAGCCAGTGCGCGCCGCTGGTCATGTACAGGTAGACATAGCCGTCGGCGCAAGCGAAAAAGGCTGCCGGGCCTTGCTGGTCATAGTCGTCGCGGTTGCCCTGAGCCGGAACCTCGCCGGTGATGAATCGACCGAGGATACAGTCGGCGCGTGAAACCAGTACCGCGTGTGCCGAGACGTCGATCACCTCGCCGCCGCCGGTGTGCATTCGGCCGAAGAGCGCCGCCGCGACGCACAGCGCGGCCTCCAATCCGGCTTCGTAATCGGCGAGGAACCGACCGGGACCTTGCAGCGGAGGCTCGGTGGGTTGGGCGTGGCTGGGGGTGTGGTAGCCCCAGCCGCTGGCGTGAAAGACGTTGATGCTTCTGGCATTGTCCAAGTCGGGCTCGGCGTCCAGGCCGAACGGAGTGATCGTGCAGACGACCACCGACGGGTACCGCTGCGCCCACGAGGTGGCGTGGTGGGCTATCACCGCGTCTGCGGTGCCGATGAGGTGGTGCAACACCTCGACGCCCTCGGCCGCGTCGGTGTCGACAACGACGGACTGTTTGTTGGTGTTGAGGTAGGCGAACAGTGCGCTGCCCTCGGTCGCATCGTCTTCGAGGAGGGGCGACATGGTTCGGGTACGGCTACCACACCCGGGCGGCTCGACCTTGATCACCTCAGCGCCGAAATCCGCCAGTAACTTGCCGCAGTACTCCCCCGCTACCGAATCGGCGAGCTCAACAACCTTGAAGCCCGTCAATGCCGACATGGCGGTGCCTACCGCCGATCAGGGCTTCTTGCGTCCCGAACGGCTGAGGCGCCACTCCGGCGGGAAGTTCAGGTCGTTGTCCTTGACCACGTTGTTGAGTCCCTTGTTGAACGTTCCCTCGGTCAGGTCGACGTCGTTGTCTCGGTCGTTGGCGATCATCGGCAGCATTCCCTCGACCATGCCGGTCAACAGACTGCCGAAGTACTCGCCCTTGTGTTGCTTGTAGAGCTCCAAGAATGTCTTCTGTACCGCGACGGTGTCGGTGGGGCGCGAGCGAGAACAGGCCATCGCGTACTTCAGCGTCTCTTCCTCGAGCTTTTCGCGCGGGACGACGCTGTTGACGAAACCGCACTCGTACATCTCTTTAGCGCTGAACGGCCGCCCGGTGAAGAGCATTTCGGAGAATTTGCGCAAGCCCATGGTCTCGGCCCACCACCACAGCCGTGGCCCCCAGCCGACATAGCGGAATGCCGGGTGGCCGAAAAGGGCGTCGTCGGAGGAGATCACCAAGTCGGCGTCGCCGGCTTGGTAGAAGTGCCAGCCGTAGCAATAGCCCTTCGCCTCGATGATGCTGACCTTGCGCAGTTCTTGCAGGGGGCGATTACCCGCTCGTGCCTTGGCGTAGAAGTCGGTGACGGTGGACAGATAGCGGTAGGACCCGCCCGGCGGATACTTGACGTTGTCATCGTTGATGGCCAGTTCATGCAGCAGCGGCATGCCGGGGTTCTCCAACATCCCGCGCTGCTCGGGCAGGTCGCCCCCACTGCCGAAATCTTCGCCCTCTCCACGGATCACCACCACTTTGACGTCGTCGTCGACGTTGCACTTGTGAATCAAGTCCGCATAGTTCTGTCGCATTCCCAAGGTGGTGGAGTTGAGCTCCTCCGGCCGGTTGAAGGTGATGTAAGCGATCCGGTTCTTGACGTCTTTCTCGAACCTGATGTACTGCTCGGCTTCCTTCTTCATCTCTTCGTAGTCGTACTCGGGCATGGCTTATCTCCTTCGCGGCCGGTGGCAAAACATGTTGTCGGGGATGGGTGTTGGCGATCGCATCAAGGCACCGCGGCGGGCATCGACTCCCAGCCGCGCACAGTTGACGTGGGGCTGAGTTTGGCGTTGCTCAGGTCGACTTCCCACTCGGGGAAGCGTTTGAGTATTTCTTCCAGCGCCACTCGGCGTTCCAGGCGAGCCAACGCTGACCCCAGGCAGAAGTGGGTGCCGACACTGAAGGTGAGGTGCGGCCGGACGGCCCGATGAATGTCGAATTGACCGGCCGCCGGGCCGAATTGGCGTTCATCGCGGCAAGCCGCCCCAATCAGCATCATCATGACGCTGCCTTCCGGCACGGTCCGGCCGTGCAGATTCACGTCACGGGTCACATATCGTGAGGTGTGCGGCGCCGGCGGCTCGTAGCGCAGCAATTCCTCGATCGCCTGCGGGATGAGGGCGGGATCCGCCACGAGGTCGCGCCGCTGGTCGGGGTGTTCGGCGAGAACCTTGCCGGCCCAACCGATCAGCCGGGTGGTGGTTTCGTTGCCTGCGCCGGCGACGACGTTGAGATACACCAGGATTTCGTCGCGGGTCAGCCGGCGGGTGGTGCCGGTTTCGTCGACGAATTCGACGTTGAGCAGTTCGGTCATGATGTCGTCTGAAGGGTGCTCGGCACGCCAGTCGATGTAGGCGGCGAAAGCTTCTCCCACCGACAACCCCTGTTCGGCCGTCCGCATCGGTTTGCCGGCCTCGGTGCGCAATTGCGCGTTACCGCGGTCGCGAATGTAGACCTGGTCGTCTTCGGGGATGCCAAGCAGCATGCTGATGACTTTCATCGGCATCAGCGCGCCGAGGTCCGTGACGAAGTCGAATCGACCCGATGACACGAGCGGATCGAGCAATTGTGCGCAGAACTGGCGGATCATCGGCTCCAGTGCACTGATTTTGCGCGGTGTGAACATGCGCGACAACAGTTTTCGGTGCACGTCGTGAATAGGGGGATCTTCGAAGATGAGCATACCGGACGGGATGGCAAGGTTGGCCTTGATCAACTCGAGGATCGCGCCCCGCGCTGAGCTGAAGGTGACGTGGTCGACCAGCGCCTTGTTGACATCGGCGAATCGACTCAACGCAAAGAAATCGTATTGGGTGTTGTAATAAAGCGGAGCCTCGTCGCGCAAGCGCGCGAACGTCGGATATGGGTCGGCGATGAGGTCGACGTCATAGGGGTCGAAACGAACATCGCTGTCGGTGCTCGCCGTCACGAAAAACCCCGGGGCACCGGCATTTCGGGTTGATTGGGTGCGCGCAATTTATACACTTCGCTTAGTCGCGGCGCTCTGGCGAGCAGCCCGCTCGTCGGTTTTCTCTATTCCCGTAGAGAACCATATGGCGGGTGCCGTGGCAAGAGTCGTGAGCGCAATTTCAGTGCGCGTCGCGGGTGATGTCCGCTCAGTTGGTGGAAGCTGCTTTGAGTGCACCGGAGGTGCCTGCTTTTCCCGCCGCGGTGAGCTGCCCCTTCGCAGGGCTCTTGAGGATGCCGGTGGCGATCGCCGCCAAGATGGTGTCGAGTTGAGCCGCGTCATCGACGATCCGGTCGCCGTGGACGAAGCGCAACAACAGTCCGTTGATGAACGTCAGCGTGACGTTGCTCAGATCTTCGATCACTGCGGAGTCCAACTTGCCGCCGTGCGGCATGAGCTGCACGAGTATTTCTCGATGTAAGCGGGTGAAGGCGTCGGTTCCCTGCTGCAGGATGGCGGCCATCTCCGGGTCCCGGGCAGCCTGCATGGTCAACTCGTATCTGGCCTTGGTCCGAGACAGGTCCGGCTCCCGGCCGGATCGGATGACTACCTGGGACAACAGCGAAGGGGACGGGGCATCGCCACCGTTGCCGGAATTGTCGGCGACCGATTGCAAGTTCGCCAGGTCCAATTCGGCCAGTCGCTCGGCCACCGCGCGCAACAGCGCCGAGCGGGTGCGGAAATAGAATGAGGTGGTGCCGTCGGCAACACCGGCCTTCCGGTCTACTTTGAGGTGGCTCAGCCCCTTGGCCCCGTCGTCGGCCAGTAACTGAATCGCCGCGTCACACAAGTGACGGCGGCGCTCAGTGGAGTTGGGCTTCCGTCGTTTGTCCATGGCCTTGGACGCAGACGGTACTCTACTTTCGTAGTGTCAGTAAGCCCCAGTCAGCGGCGTCGGCTTAGGTGCACGGAATACCGTGCGGTCCGCCAATCCACTGACCGGGCGGCGACTGCCACGGGCAGGCCTTCTTGATCTGCCCCGGTGGCAACGGGTGCCAGTCGGTCGGATCGTCGATGTGCGGACCCGGCGGCCCCGGAATCCGTGGACCCGGGTCAGCTTGCGCGATTCCGACGCCGAGCCCGAGCGCGGTGGCGCCGAGCCAGCCTGCGATGCCCACTGTGCCTGCGATTTTCTTGATATTCATGTCCGTGGTCTCCTTCCGCCCCGCCTCGACTCCGTTTCCGGAGGCGCACCGCTGTGACGTGCGACTATAGGCGGGCTCAACGACCAATTGGGTTCCTGAGGGATACCCGTGCGTGCCGATACCGAAACCATGCCCGCCCGCAGCGACGTGCGCAACCGGGCCCGGGACCCGCTATCGGGCCCGACTGGGGTTGCGGCGAGCGAAGGCCGGTGCGCGCTCGGGCAGGACCCCGACGCCGATGAAATATGCGGGCACGGCGGCAAGCCAGGGCATCCGCTCCAGCAGCCGAAACAGGAGCTGCGGCGGGGTGGGGTCCTGGCCGCGCAGCAGCGGACCGAGTAGTCCCCGGTGCAGCACGCGCTGCACCCCCTGAGTGACTGCGGTAGGAAAGGCGCGCCGGCGCCGAACGGCGGCCAGGTCCCGGTCGGTGACGTCGTGGCGTTGCAGCGGTAGCGCCAGTCGGGTCGCGGCCGCGACGGCGTCCTGCACGGCCAGGTTGATGCCCACGCCCGCCAGGGGCGACATCGCATGTGCAGCGTCGCCGATGCACAGCAATCCGTCGGTGTGCCACCGACGCAGCCGATTGACCCGAACATCGAGGTGCTTGACGTCGTCCATGGACGCCAACGCGTCGATCGATCCGGCGGCTTCGGGCACCAGAGCAGCAACGTCACGGCGGAACGCCTCGATACCCTGCGCGCGCAGCTGCGCATCAGTGCCCTTGGGGCCGAGATACGCAATCTGGTAATTAGCCTTCGCGGGGGATCACGCCAAGCGCCTTGCCGGGACCGGTGCGAGGCAGGAACGAGTATTCGGTGTCGTCCACGCGCGGCAGTTTGAACCACCACACGTCGAACTTCACCGGGTAATCGCGTGTCTTGAGCCCGGCTTCGTGGCGAGCGATCGACCACCGGCCATCACAGGCCACCGTCAGCTCGGCGCCCAATTCCCCCGCTCCGTCGGGGCCTTGATAGCGCACGCCGGTAACGCGCCCACCGTCGTGCAGTAGTGCGGTGACTTCGGTGTTCATTCGCAAGGTGAAGGTCGGCTCGGCCTTCGCGGCCTCGGCGAGCATGTTGAGCAGATCCCACTGCGGCACCATCGCGATGAAGGGAAAGGGTTGGCGCAGCCGCTCGAAGTCGACGTATGTGACTGAGTGCCCGTTCGTTTCGAATTTCGCCTTGCGGACCTCGCTATAGGGCAAGCGCGAGAAGCGCTCCCACAGTCCGAGTTCGTCGAGTAGTCGCAGCGTTGTGCAATGCACCGTGTCGCCGCGGAAATCCCGCAGGAAGTCGCCGTGCTTCTCGAATAACGTGACGTCCACGCCCGCGCGGGCCAGCAGGAGACCAAGGACCATGCCCGCCGGGCCGCCACCGATGATCGCGCATGTGGTTTTGTCGACCATTAGCGCTCAGCATACGGGTCAGTCTGGCCTCGATGTCAAAGTGCGATGCCAAATATCCTGACTCGCAAGGCTTCTCGTTACAACAAACGCAGTGCCTAGATCGGGGTCAGGGGCAGGGGAATGCCCCGGTCGGTGATCTCGAACGCGGCGCCCTTGGAGAACTCGGTGATCACGACCTCGTCCCGCGGCTTGACAGCGTCTTGCGACCAGGTGATCTCGACGACCAGATCGCCTTCATCGTGGCTGACGGTCAGTCGGTTCCAGTGTGGGTCGACACCGACGGCGATGGCTTCCAGCGGTTCGCAATGCTCGGTGTCGATCGTCGACAGCCAGCCGCGGTCGCGCATCGCCGGCGAGTCGCCCGGCAATCGGATGGCCACGCCTCCGGCCTCGACTTGGGTCACCTCAATGCCTGTGTACTGCACCGGATTCAGCGCGGGATGCAGCCTGATCACACGGGCCAAGTCGGCGGCTTGCGAGCCGGCGTCCAGACATTGACGAATTCGCGCGGCCCCGACGCCCGCCACACCGGTGAACTGCTTGCGGAGCAAGTCGGTGGCGCGGTCGGCATCGCATCGTCCGCGAACGGCCAGGTCGAACGACAGCGACAGCAGGTGATGCTGCAGCGCCACCTCTTCGGCGATCCGAATGAGGGCTGAGCGTGACCACTGACGGAATTGCAGGTCGTCGGTCAGCGGCCCCCGGTAATCCGTGATGCCGTCCTCGGTGGGATCGATGTCCGACAATTCCACGTTCGCGGCCTCGGTCGCTGCGATAACGGTCGTTTGTTCCGGCAGCGGCAGTGCGTCGTGTTCCGGTGCGATGCACACCGTCCATGCGCAGTGTGGATGGCGGTCGGCGGGCACCCGCGGCGGTCGATGAATGGGTCGGAACCGTGCCTTGGGGTTGGTTGCAATGGCCGTCGCTTCGAAGGTGGGGTCCTCGATGTCATGGCACATCTCCTTGACGGCCACATCGCCGAGCGGTTCCACGTCGAGCAGCGCCCCGCAGTGGTTCAGATGGAACTCCCCATGTTCGTCGTCGATGACCGTGTATCGGAAATCCATGAATTGCGGCGGAGCACCGACGTCTAGCTGCATCATCTTGAAGATCTCGGCGACGGTGTCTCCGCTGAGTCCCAACGCGGTACGCATGCGCCTGGTGTAGACGGGGCTGGCGCCCATCCACTCTTCGATAGCGACCTGCGTCATGGCCGACTGTCCGAAAGCGCCCAGGATGTGGGCCATTCCGCTGCGATCGATGAGGTGGCCGCTCAACAACAATTCGGGCACCAGCCGGGCCAGATCCGGTTGTGTCAGTGCGTCGTACGACATTGGCCTGCCCTGCTTCCCGGTATTTGCGCCAGCCGAACGGCGTCGGCTATAACCTAACAACTGCAATGTTTTGCGGTCAAACCGCGTCGGCCAGGCTGCTGGTCGCCCTGCCATAGGTGTGGTGATGTTGTGGTCGTGTCGGGACGAGTCGCTCCCACCCGACCCGCGCATGGCAACCAGCCGCGGGCAGAACGTACGCGCGCCTTGGCGATCGACGTCACGGTGCGCATCGTGCTGGCTGAAGGTGTGGCGGCGGCCAGCGGCCGCCACATCGCTGATGAGGCTGGTGTCACCTGGGGGGTGATCCAGTATCACTTCGGCGACCGTGACGGCTTGTTGATGGCCGTAGTCGATCGTGGGTTCGGCGAGCTGCTGGATGCGCTGAGGTCGCTGCCGTCGGCGACACCCGAGATCACCACGCGCGATCGCGTCGAGGCGGTGGTCACGGCGGCTTGGCAGGCGATGTCGACCCCGACGGCGCGGGCGGCCAACGAGATTCTGATCGGGACGCGCGCCACACGCGGTGCCGCGGCGACCGGTCACCTCAAGCAGCTGGCGAAAACCTTCGCCACCGTGGGCCGGACGATCGACCTCGACTTGGATCCGATGCACAGCGCGGCGATCGGTGAGCACCTGCTGACCACCTTGCGCGGCATGGTGACGACTCAGCTGATCATGCCGAGCCCGGTGGACACGGCCAGGGAGCGCCGAGTCCTCATCGACATTTTGACCAGCTACATCGACCAGCACTTCGCGGCGAACCAGAGAACGGAATCCACGTCATGACGGACACGATTCAGGCGCTGCTGCGCGCGCGTCGCGCCGACTCCACGATCGCAGTGAAACACCATGAGCTGCAGTGGACATGGAATGAATACCTGGCTCAGTCAGCAGCACGTGCGGCGGCCCTGATCGGCGCCGCCGACCCGAGCCGACCGATGCATATCGGCGCTCTGCTGGGCAACACCCCCGAAATGCTGGCTCAGATGGCCGCGGCGGGACTGGGCGGATACGTGCTTTGCGGGTTGAATGTCACGCGGCGGGGTGAGGCGTTGGCCGCTGACATCCGGCGCTCGGACTGTCAGATGGTGGTGACCGACGCCGAGCATCGACCGTTGTTGGAGGGCCTAGACCTCACCGGAACGCCGATCCTGGACACCTCGACTTCGCACTGGACGAGATTCATCGGCGATGCCGGTGAGCTGAGGCCACATCGCGACGTCGACATGATGGACCCGTTCATGATGATCTTCACCTCCGGAACCAGCGGAAATCCCAAGGCTGTTCAGGTGTCGCATCTGATGGCAACTTTTGCCGGCCGAAGCTTGACCGAGCGCTTCGGGCTCAGTGAAACCGACACCTGCTATGTGTCCATGCCGCTGTTTCATTCGAACGCGGTGGTCGCGGGTTGGGCACCGGCCGTAGTGTCCGGTGCGGCGATCGTGCCGGCGAAGTTTTCGGCGAGCAACTTCCTGGATGAGGTGCGCCGTTTCGGGGCCACCTATATGAACTATGTCGGCAAGCCGCTCGCATACATCCTGGCGACCGCCGAGCGGCATGACGACGCGGATAACCCACTGCGCGTCGCCTTCGGCAACGAAGCCAATGACAAAGACATCGCGGAGTTCGCCCGCCGGTTCGGTGTGCAGGTCGAGGATGGATTCGGATCGACGGAGAACGCGGTCATCGTCATACGTGAACCAGGCACTCCCCCGGGCTCGATCGGCAAAGGCATTGACGGCGTGGCGATCTACCACAGTGACACCGTCACCGAATGCGCTGTCGCACGATTCGACGCACACGGCGGGCTCGTCAACGCCGAAGAGGCCGTCGGTGAATTGGTGAACACGATGGGATCGGGCTTCTTCACCGGTTATTACAACGACGAACAAGCCAATGCCGAGCGGATGCGCCACGGCATGTACTGGTCCGGGGACTTGGCATACCGTGATGCCGAGGGATGGATCTATCTCGCCGGTCGCACCGCCGACTGGATGCGAGTCGACGGCGAAAACCTCGCAGCGGCGCCCATTGAACGAATCTTGTTGCGGCACAGTGATGTCAACCGCGTAGCGGTATACGCTGTCCCCGACGGGCAGGTCGGCGACCAGGTCATGGCAGCGGTGGTCCTGAAGCCAGGCCGGGCATTCGACGGCGCGGAATTCGAAGCATTCCTCAACGCGCAGTCTGACCTATCGCCCAAAGCCTGGCCGCGATACGTCCGGGTCGCCTCGGATCTGCCCAGCACGGCTACCCACAAGGTGCTCAAGCGTCAGCTGATCTGCGAAGGAACAACCGTCGGCGACGGCGAAGCCCTCTGGGTGCGCGACGAACGCGGCGCCGCATATCGCAATGCATCGCCACGGCACGCGGTGAAATAGTTGGGTCAACTACCGTCCTGACGCCAAGATGGCGCACCATGACCGAATGACCGACTCCAGCGCAACTCGGGTGGGCGTTTACTTCGACTTCGACAACATCGTCATCTCGCGATATGACCAGGTGCATGGTCGCAACACGTTCCAGCGGGACAAGGCCAAGGGTCTCGACAAAGACCGGTTGACGGCGGCGACCGTCGACCTCGGCGCGATCATGGACTTCGCCTCGTCGTTCGGCACGCTGGTGCTCACCCGGGCATACGCGGACTGGTCGGCCGAAGTCAACGCCGCCTACCACGGTCAACTCGTCGGCCGTGCGGTGGATCTGGTGCAACTGTTCCCGGCGGCCGCCTACGGCAAGAATGGGGCAGACATCAGGCTGGCCGTGGACGCCGTGGAAGACATGTTCCGGCTGCCCGACATGACCCACGTTATGATCGTCGGCGGGGACTCCGACTACATCGCTCTTGCGCAGCGGTGTAAACGCTTGGGCCGGTATGTCGTCGGCATCGGTGTGGCGGGCGCCAGCAGCCAGTCACTAGCTGCCGCGTGCGACGAGTTCCTCAGCTATGACGCGCTGCCCGGGATAACCACCGATGCCCCGCCGCCGAGTAAGAAGCGTGGCCGCCGAGCAAGCGTAGGCGAGCCGGCGGACGAGCCGGCACCGCCTGATCCGCAGGCCGCTGCCACCGGACTCCTCGAGCGGGCGCTGCGCATCGGCTTGGAGAAGGACGACGTCGAGTGGCTCCACAACTCCGTCGTCAAGGCGCAGATGAAGCGAATGGACCCGTCTTTCAGCGAGAAGTCGCTGGGGTTCAAGTCGTTCAGTGACTTCCTGCGCTCGCGCAGCGACCTCGTCGACCTGGACGAGAGCAGCACCACCCGCATGGTGCGCCTGCACAGCGACACCGACTCCTGAAGCGGCGCATCCAATACGGCCTAGGTGCCCAGTTCGCCGGCGATTCCACGTTCGATAGCGACGCGCGTGTTCTCCGGAAGCACGATCAGGCCGTCGAGCTCACCGCGTGCCAAGCCATACGCCTGCTGGCGCTCCTGCGGTGTCGCACCGACATCTGTGGCCACTCGCAGCAGATTCTGGGCGCGGGTCAGTCGCTGCTGCTCGGACTGGGAGAAGTCGCTTCGGCGTTTGCGCATCGCTTCGGCTTCCGCCGCGGCGAACGCGGTGACGTAATCCTCAACGGCGACGAGATACTGGCGGGCGGCGTCTCGATCGTCCAGAAGATCTTCGGCCCGCAGCGGTCTGAGCAGATCCGCCCGCAGCTTGGCCTTGTGAAACCGCATGGTCGAGGGTTCCCGCATGTCGGTCATCGCCGGAAAGTCCAGCAGTTTCGACGCATCGATCTCGTAATCCAGCCACCGTGAATCTGTCTGGCTGTGCGCGTCGATGGCGCGTCTGATCGCGCGCCAATGCGCCGCCCGCTTCTCGGCGGCGGTGTCGCCTGATTCCCCTGGTTTGCCCGACGGCGGTGCACTGGGCGCCGGGTCGCTATCGCGCTGCTGCGATCGGCGGTTCAGCGACGAGATGGCTTTGAGGCCGGCAAAGATCAGGCCGATCAACGGCACGATCATCAGCAACAATTCGACCAAGCGAAACAGCAGCCCCACTCAGCCAGGATGCCATCACCTCAGCGCTTGTCGGTTTGTCCTGCGGCGACCGCGTCGGCGACCTTGGTGGTGACACTGCCGGCCAGACGCGAGGAGATCTCCGGGGCGTTCGATCCGAACCGGGCCAATGCCCGTTGGCGCAGCGGCGCCACGGTGACCTCCGCGCGGTTGCGTTCAATGGCGCTGACAACGGCGGCACCTACCTGCGCGGGCGTTCCCGCGCCGATCAGCGGGGGCGGCGGCGCGCCCGACTCGGCGAACATTCCTGACCCACTGATGACTCCCGGACTGACCAGCGATACGCCTACCCCAGTAGGTCGTAGATCGTCTCGCAGGCACAGCGCGAAGCCGCGCAGTCCGAATTTGGTGGCGGCGTACAGCGACGCGCGTGGCGTGGCCGTCTTGCCGGAGAGCGACGAGATGTACACGAAGTGACCGGAGCCGCGCTCGACAAACGCCGGGATGAGTTCGCGGGTCATTTGGACCGGCGCCTCGAGGTTGACCCGCAGCGCTCGGTCGACTTGTTCGGCGCTGAAGCTGTCGAGCTTCCCGGATGCCGGTAGTGCGGCGTTGGCCACCAGCACGTCGATCGGCCCAGCGTCGGCGAGTAACCGCAACGCCGCACCGGGCTCGGCGAGGTCGCTCACCACTGTCCGGTGAGCGCTGCCAGCCAGGGACGCGGCGAGCTCGTCGAGTTCACGCTGCTTGCGTGAACTCAAGATCAGGCGCGCTCCCCGCTGGGCGAGGGCAGAAGCGATGGCTCGGCCCAGGCCGCCGGTGGCGCCGGTGAGCAGAACGATCTTGCCGGTGAGGTTCATCTGGATGACGCTAGTCGATGCGGCTGTGCGGGTCAGCACTCGAACCGGTTCATCGGCGCCGAACTGGCGAACCCGCTGGCAGGCAATCGATTCCGGCCAGCTATTAGGCGTTGTTGACGTCGCGCTCCCACGTGACCGATAGTTCGTCGCGTTCGCCGAATCGCACCAGATGTTGCTCGACGACTTCCTGCAGACGGGTGAGCTCCTCGTCGCTGGTGGAAGTGACGCGCAGCAGCAACACCCCTTCGGCGGCTGTCACGATCGCCTGACCACTGTCCAGGTCGATCCACCCGGTGCCGTTGCCGGAGTCCCATTCGCCGCCATGACGGCGGCCAAGGTGCGACACCAGTTGCTTGCCATAACGTTCGGGCCGATCGGTGCTGACGGCCGCACGTGCGGCTGATGAATAGGCGGGCTCGGCCATGAAACTCCTTGCTGTCTCGGGGCGCAAGCAATTGCTTGCGTTCGTCGCACGATGTCCTAACAAGTACCCGCTTTCGCCGGCGCTGCCCGAACCGGTGAAGGTATGGCCAGATATCGATCCGAGTCCGTAGGGTTGACCCGCCAGTGGCCAGTGACAACAGGAGTTCATATGCCGAACAGATTGACCGGCAAGGTCGCCATTGTCAGTGGTGGCGCCCGCGGAATGGGCGCCGCTCATGTGCGGGCGATGGTCGCCGAAGGCGCCAAGGTGGTTTCCGGTGACATCCTCCACGACGAGGGCAAGGCGGTGGTCGCCGACCTCGGTGGCGCTGCGCGCTATGTGGATCTTGACGTCACCGATCCCGATCGGTGGAACGCCGCCGTCCAGACGGCGTTGAGCGAGTTCGGCGGCGTGGACATCCTGGTCAACAACGCCGGCATCATCAACGTGGGAACTCTCGAGGACTATGCGCTGGCCGAATGGCAGCGCATCCTCGATATCAATCTGACCGGCGTATTTTTGGGCATCCAGGCGGTCGTCAAGCCGATGAAAGCCGCCGGCCGCGGCTCGATCATCAACATCTCCTCAATCGAGGGACTGGCCGGAACCATCGCCTGCCACGGATATACAGCCACCAAATTCGGGGTGCGCGGGCTGACCAAGTCCGCCGCGCTCGAGTTGGGGCCCAACGGAATTCGGGTGAACTCCATTCATCCGGGGCTGATCAGGACACCAATGACCGAATGGGTGCCCGACGACCTTTTCCAAACCGCACTGGGCCGTGCCGCCGAACCGCAGGAGGTGTCCAACCTGGTGGTCTACCTAGCCAGCGACGAATCGAGTTACTCCACCGGCTCGGAGTTCGTCGTAGACGGCGGATGCGTCGCCGGACTGGGCCACAAGGACTTCTCCGCCGTCGACACGACTGCTCAACCCGATTGGGTGACCTGACCCGCGGGCGTCCTCAGAAGGCGTTGGGATCGCGCTGGACTTCCTCCGGCACCGGGTGGCGATACAAGCGGGCGGCGTTCTCCCAACTGATTTTGCGGATCACGTCTTGCGGAAGTTCGCCAATTTCTTCATGGATCGCCTGCTGGGTGCGGGGCCAGGTCGAGTCGCAATGCGGGTAGTCGGCTTCCAGCATGATGTTGTCCACGCCGATCCGCTCGTACTGGATGAACGACGACTTGTCCTCGACCGCGCAGAACCAGAAATTACGCTGGAAAACCTCGGCGGGAGTAAGTGTTTCGTTCAAAGCTCGCCAGGTGCCATACATCTCGTGATAGCTCAGCATGTGGTCCAGACGGTCCAGCAGGCCCGCGACCCAGCCAATTCCCCCTTCGGACAGACATATCTTCAAGTCGGGAAATCGGCTGGGCAGACCGGAGTACAGCCAATCGACTGCTGCGGAGATGGCATAGGCGAAGAACAGCACCCCGGGAACATCCGGCGGCGCATCTTCGGTGGTCGACGGGGACGACCCGGATGAGCCGATGTGGAGGTTGACGACCGTGCCGGTCTCAGCGCAGGCCGCCATCATCGGGTCCCAATGGCCGGAGTGAATGCTCGGCAGACCCAGCATTGCCGGGTTCTCGCTGAAAGTGACGGCGTGGAAGCCGCGTTCGGCGTTGTCATAGATCATCTGGGCGCCCAGCGCAGGGTCGAGCAACCAGGGCAACTGGCACGGGATGATTCGGTGCGGGTATGAACCGGCCCAGACCTCCAGATGCCAGTCGTTCCAGGCCCGCACCGAGGCCAGCGCCAGATCGCGATCCGTGGTGACCTGTTGTAGCCGCTGGCCGGCGAAGCCCGGCAGAAACGACGGGAAGTTCAATGACGCGTAGACACCGTTGAGGTCCATGTCTTTGACCCGTTCATGGATGTCCCACGCTCCCCTGCGCATTTCATCGAAACGCACCGGCTCGAAACCATACTCGGCAACCGGTCGCCCAACCACCGCGTTGAACCCGACATTGGGCAGGAAACGACCGTCATACACCCAGGTTTGGCCCCCGTCGGCGGTGTCCACCACTTTGGGCGCGCGGTCGGCGAACTTGCGTGGCAGGCGACCGGTGAAGGTATCCGGCGGCTCGACGATGTGGTCGTCCACCGAGATCACCGTGTAGCGCCGTTCGGCTCGAGGTGGGTCCGGAAGAAACGTGACAGAACGATCGGCGCCGGTCTTCGCGGTGGTGAAGTTCAGGTTGGCAGCCAGCTCATCGATCGATTTCATCTGCGGAAATCTCCCATCGGGTAGTCAGCGCAGAACATCGGCGTCGGCTTTGATCGTCATCCGCGCCGCTCCCGCCCAATAGACGTCGGCGGCGCGCTCAATCAATGACCGTTGCATGCCCGCCATGTCTGCCCATTTCATCTGCAGCGGTTCTTTGCCCGTCAGGAGGATGTCGTAGGCGAGCTTGCATACCCGTTCGATGGATGCCGCACGGTAGACCGCCTCGGCCAGGTTGCGACCGGTTGCGATGACGCCGTGGTTGGCCAGGATCGTCAAGTTGGCTTTTCCGATATGCGCTGCCAGATCGGCTGCGCCCGAGGCGCTATCGATTTCGCCGCCGTAGGTGTCGACCAGGCACAGATCGTCGAGGAACAGCGATCCGGTCTGGTGGACCAGTTCGGGCAACCTGCCCAACGCGGCGAGCACGCACACGTAATAGGGGTGGTTGTGGATGACCACCCGGGCGTCGTCGCGGGCGCGGTGTAGTTCGGTATGGATATGGATGGCCGGGGTGACATCCCACCGGCCGCGCACCACCCGGGCATCGGCGTCTACCGCGCAGATATCGGATGCGGTCAATTCCGACCACCACAGTCCCCACGGGTTGACCAACATGTCGGTCTGCCCGTCGAGTTGCCAGGTGATGTGCCCGGCCATGTTCTCGGCGAAGCCGATCGCGGCCAGGTGGCGGAAGGCCACCGCCAGCGCCTGCTCGTCGGACAACTTCACCCCAATAGGGGGCAGCACCGCGGGCGCCCACACTTCCCGCCCGCCAGGTCGTGCTTCAGGAACGTTCATTCGAGCCTCCCTTGTCGGCCTCGATCCGGGCGCGAACATCTTCGCGCAGTACACCTTTGGCGATCTTGCCGCCCGATGATCGAGGCAGTTGCGCGACGACGATGAGTCGCTCGGGCAACAATTCCTTGGAGACTCCGAGTCCCAGCAGGTGCGCGATCAGGTCACCGAAGGTGATGTCCTGCGAGTCGGCGAGTTCTGCATAGACGCAGACCTTTTCGCCGAAAACCGGATCCGGCATGGCCACCGCTGCCGCTATTGCGACGGCGGGATGGGTCATGACCGCGTCCTCGACTTGACTTGCGCTGATGTTCTTTCCGCCGCGCAGGATGAAATCCGAGGTACGGCCGGTCACGCTCAGGTAGCCATCGGCATCGATCTCACAGATGTCTCCCATACGCATCCACCCGTCCCGGGTGAAGAGTTTGTCGTGGTCGGTGCCGCCCAAGTAGCCCAGGCTCGTCGCCGGGCCCCGGCACGCGGGCTGACCCCGGCCCGCTTCGGTGACGTCCAGCTCGCCGTCGAACAGCCGCACCGACATTTCCGGCACGACTCGGCCACCGGTCCGCAACCGGTGCTGCAGCGAGTCGTGCACCGTTGTGCAGCTGAGTACACCCGTTTCATTAGAGCCGTAGAACTGCAGAATCTTGGCACCGGTGAGTTCCTCGAACTCCGCTGCCGGCCGATACGGCAGGGCCTCACCACCGGTGAAGACCACTCGCAACGAGCTCACGTCGTAGTCGCGGCAGTTCGGGTCGGCCATCAACATGGTCAGTTGCGTGCTCACACAACACAACACGGTCACCCGGTGTTGGGCTATCGCTTCCCAGGCGGCGCTCGTCGAGAACCGGTTGAGGAGGACCGCGGTGGCACCCAGATAGATCGGTGTGGTGTGGCTGGTCCAGATACCGAAACCGAACGGCATCGGTATCACGGGAAGGAAGGTGTCGTTGGGAGTCAACTCGCCGTTGGCGACGGCCTTCTGGTGAAAGTAATGCCACCGATTCTGGGTGTGCACGACGCACTTGGGCAGGCCGGTGGTGCCCGAGGTGGAGTTGATCAACCATACGTCGTCGGGGCCGAGTCGGGATCCAGCACCGACGGCGCCGGGCGGTGCCTGGCCGGTCAGGCGCAAGCCACTGGTGTCATGCCTCAGCACCAGCACCGCACAGCCGCCTGTGGCGGCCTGAGCGGCTGCTTCACCACGCTGTTGGTCGCTGATGATCAGCTTGGGCTGCGTGGTACGCAGCAGATGAGCGGCCTCGCGAGCGCCGGCGCGCGCGCCGATGCCGACGACCACCGCACCGCAGCGCTCGATGGCGACGAACAGCACATGGATGGCGACCGAGTCCCCGTGCCACACCGCCACCCGATCCCCGTGCCGGACGCCCATGCCGGTCAACTGCGCAGCGAGAGCGTCTGCAGCACAATCGAATTCACACCACGTCAGCGATGTTCCGGGATGGTCGACATAGGCGACGCCCTCGGGTGACCGTTGCGCGTTGTGGCGCACCGCGTCGGAAAGCGTCGCATTCGACCACCAACCGGCCGCGTGGTAGTGGGCGGCCTCCTGCGCGGTGAAAGCAGGTGACTGGGCAATGTCCAGAGCACCGGCGACCATAATCAACGATGATAAGCAGGGTCCACGCCGGCGAGTCTGCAGTGACCACACCCACCAGCGGGCGCCCCAAGAATCCGTTGAGGATCCTTCAAGCGCGGTCGCTCACCCTGAATCGTCCGAGAATGCCCGTACCCGTCCAACTCAGGAGTCCGAGAGCAGCTATGGCCATCATGGATTCGCCGACCCACCAGTATCCGCACTTCCCAGCCGCCCCCTACCAGGAGCGGCCCAGGCGTCATCCGTGGGAGATCGGGCTCCTCGTACTGGTCATCATGTCCAGCGTGGTGCTCTACCTGGTAGCCGCTGTCGTCGTGTTGTCGGGCAAAGCCGGCCTGTTGTGGCTATCGGTCCTGGCCACCCCGATCGTGCTGTTTCTGGTGCGCGGATTGACCTACGGGCAGCAACGCGCCAACGGAGTCAAGATGTCCCCGACCCAGTTTCCGGAGGGCTATTGGCTGGTGGTCGAGGCGGCCCGGCGCTTCGGTCTCAGTGAGGTGCCGGATGCATATGTGGTGCTGGGCAACGGGCTCATCAACGCCTTTTCCAGCGGTCACGGCTATCGCCGCTATGTCGTGGTTTACAGCGACCTGTTCGAGATCGGCGGTCAGGCCCGTGACCCCGAAGCGCTCGCGTTCGTCATCGGCCACGAAGTCGGACACATCGCCGCCGGCCATGCGTCGTACTGGCGGCAGCTCAGTCAGCTGGCGATGAAGATTCCGTTCCTGGGACAGTCACTGTCGCGGTCGATGGAGTACACCGCCGACAACTACGGTTACGCGTTCCGTCCGGAAGGCGCGCGTCGGGCCATCGGCGTGCTGAGCGCCGGCAAGTATTTGCTGCGGTTCGTCGATTTCGACGGCATGGCCGATCGGGCCGGCTCGGAGACGGGCTTCTTCGTCTGGCTGGCCAACATGTTGGCGTCGCATCCGGTGAACACCTGGCGGGCGGCGGCGCTGCGTAACCGAGCGGTCGCCGGCGCGTTGTTCTTCCGGCCCAAGCCCCCGGTCGCGCCGCCCATGCCGCCGCAATGGCCTGGGCCGCAGAATGCCGGCTGGGTGCGCTGACCACCTGGCGATCTGGGGTGATCAGCCGCCCTTGAGGCGAATCTTCCAGCGCACGAAGCTGAGGTAGAAGATGCTCAGTACCACCAGCATGGCCATGTCGAATGTCCAGGCGCCGGCCGTGTGCTTCCAGTGCGAGTCCTTCGGGACCTGCGGAACAGGACACAATGTCGTCAGGTCGATGGTGGAAGCCGATGTCGCGAAACCCCACCTCGCCGGGGTAGCCCAAGACATCTGATCGAGCCCCAGACGGTTGGTGACCGGGATCATGCCGCCGGAGAACACCAGCTGCGACATGACGGCCACGACGAGCAGCGGCATGATCTGCTCATTCGACTTGGCCACCGACGACAGCACCAATCCGAGCATGGCCGACGCTACGGTCGTTGCGGCGATGTCGACGTACAGCTCCAGCGCTGGGCTGCCCAGGACGACGGCCGCGGTCTTCGGACCGGGCTTGCCCAGTAGCGCGATCACGGTCACGATGGCCGATTGAATGAGCGCGAGAATCGTGTACACGCACACCTTGGCCAGCAGGTAAGCGGTCGTCGACAACCCAACCGCCTGTTCGCGCAGGAATATAGCCCGCTCGCCGATCAGGTCGCGGATGGTGAGCGCCGTTCCCATGAACACCGCACCGACATTGAGCAGCACCAGGATCTGCGCCGGCTCGGTGGGTGCTTCACTCGTCAGTGGCGGGGCATTAAAGCCGACGTCGCCGGGCACCGACATCGACAATGCACCCATGATGAACGGCAGTATCGCCAAGAAGATGAAATAACCGCGGTCGGAGATGATCAGTCGCAGCTGACGCCTGCCGATCGTGGAGAACTGCCGGAACAGGCTGGTATGTGAGGGGTCGCCCAGCTCGGCCGGCTGCTCCATCGGCGGCACGGGCGGCGGCGGACCGGTGCGCGCCAGATACCGAGCCTTGGCCCCGTCCGGGTCCTCAGCGACCGAGCTGAAGATGTCAGCCCAGTTCGTCGTGCCCATGGCAGGACCGATTTCCCGGGGCGGGCCGCAGAACGCTGTCTTACCGCCGGGCGCCAGCAACAGCACCTGATCGCACACGTCGAGATAGGTCAGGGAGTGGGTGACCACCAGCACTACACGGCCGGCGTCGGCCAACTGCCGCAACATCGTCATGACCTGCCGGTCCAACGCCGGGTCCAGGCCGGACGTCGGCTCGTCCAGGATCAGCAGGGACGGCCCGGTCAGCAGCTCCAGCGCGACCGACGCACGCTTGCGCTGACCGCCGGAGAGTTTGTCGACGCGAGTTTCCAGGTGCTTGGTCATTTCCAGCTCTTCGAGCACCCGAGCGACCACCTGCTCGCGGTCTTCCTTCGTAGTGTCCGGCGGCAACCGCAGTTCGGCGGCGTACATCAGCGCCTGCTTCACGGTCAACTGACCGTGCACCACGTCGTCCTGCGGCACCATCCCGATCCTGCTGCGCAACGAGGCATATTCGGAGTGCACGTTGTGGCCCTCGAACATGACCGTGCCGCTGGTCGGGTGCGTGTATCCGGCGACGAGTCGAGCGAACGTCGACTTGCCCGCACCGGACGGGCCGATCACGGCGGTGAGCATGCCGGGGCGGGCCGTCAGCGAGATGTTGTCCAGCAACGTCTTGTTGCCCTCGATGGTCCACGTCACCCCGCGCACGTCCAAGCCGCCGGTGCGCGTCTCGAGCAGACTCTCCTCGCGGCGCGACAACGCCCCGTTGGCGAAGACGAGGTCGATGTTGCCGATGGTGACCACGTCGCCGTCATGCAACAGCGCCGACTCGACGCGGGTGCCGTTGACGAAGGTGCCGTTGATGCTGCGGTTGTCCCGGATCTCGGTGCCGGTCGCCGTCGGAACCAAGGTGGCGTGATGGCGCGACGCCAAGACCTCGGGAATGACGATGTCGTTGTCGTCGGCGCGGCCGATCTTGATCGCGCCCGGCGGCAGATCGCCGGCCTTGCCCGGGCGCAAGATCTTCATCATCGAGGTCGCGACGTTTCCGGCCGCGGTGTTGCTGCGCGGCGCCACCTGCGGCGCTGGGGATACCGCAGGACCCTGAGGCAGGTTCGACGACGATCGGTAGATGTGCGGGGCCGACTGTGGTCCGCTTTGCGGCCGGACCGGTTGCGGCCCAGACGGGTACCGCGGTTGTTGACCCGAAGGCGGAACCTGCTGCGCTCCTGTTGGCGGTGCCGGGATCCGCGCGGTCGACGGGTGCTGTGGCGGCTGGCCGTAAGGCTGCGCGCCGGTCTGCGGCGGGCCCTGGGTGGGATACGAACCGCTGGGCAACGGCGGCACTTTCATCGCCGTGGTTGGCGGCGGGCGACCGACAGATCCCTGGTGGCGACCCACTTCGAACTCGAGCGCGGGGCCGTCGGGATTGCCGATGTTGATCCGCTGGCCGTCCTGGATGTCGACGACCGGCACTCGGCGGTTGTTCACATAAAGGCCGTTGAGGCTGCCATTGTCGATGGCCACCCATCGGCCCTGGTCAAACCGCAATAGCAGGTGGACTCGCGAGATCAGCGGGTGGGCGACGCGGACGTCAGCCCGCAGGTCGCGTCCAATGACTACGTCGTGACCTGCTGCGAAGGTGCGCTCGGCTCCGTCATACCGCACAGTCAACGCAGGAGGGGCGGCTATTTGGGTCATCGCGTCCAACTGTATCGGCACCAGCGCAAACTGCGTCGCATACCGGCAAGTATTTCCTGACGATGGCACGGCCAGCCGTTGCTGCGGCGGATTACTCCACGGCATTCCCCGCCGCCTCCGCCGGCTGAAGTGGTGCAGTTGCTGCTGGCGCTTGGTGCGGCGGCGTGTTCGTGGTGTTCGACGGGTGATGGTGCAGCCGGCAAACACCGAACCGTCTTCGAGCGGCTTGGCGGCAGCGTAACGCCGACCAGTCCTGGCTGCCTCTGGCGAAGCCCGTTTTCGATCACGAGGGACCGGGTAACCCGCCGTCTATGCACGAGACCGACGGTGTGTTTCCCGACGACGTGCCCATCGCAGATGCCGCCGAGCAGGAGCGGCCTACGGCGGAGTTCCTGTCGTCGTCGTCCGACGACGACTACGTTGGCCCGCCGCGCGGCGACGTCCCGTTAGAGGCCAATCCTGCTGACTGGCAAGAACAAGAAGAGACGGTGCTCATCGATCCGGAATTGGAAGAGCCCACGCAGTTCGACGCGGACGGGGACTGATACTGGCCTTAATGCGTTGCCGCGCAGGCGGTCATCCCGCAGCCGCAGCGACGTGTTGGCCGGATCCGGCAGTCACTTCCTGAATGAACTCGCCGATGTAGTACACCGCGCGCCGGCCTTCGGGCAGGATGTCGGCCGCGATGGGAAAGTCGTGTATCTGTCCTTCCCACAGGTGCAGATCACAACGAATCCCGCTGGCGCTCAAGCGTTGCGCCATCAATTCGGCATCCGGAAGCAGTAATTCGTCAGAGCTGGCGTGAATGGTGACCGGCGGCATCATCGACAGGTCGGCGTCGACGGGCGCGGTAATCGTATCCGGAGTGATCCCGCGCTTGTCTCGCAGCGGCGCCTCACCCAAGAATCGGGCGAACCTGGTGAACGCGGCACTGGTGAACATCGAGCAGCGGCGCGCGTTGCGGTGCTTGAGTTTTGGCGCTGGGTCGGGGTTGGTGAACGGTGAGATCGCTGCCACTCCCGCGGGTGTGGCCAACCGGCTTTTGATGGCAGACAGCGTGGTCATGAATGCCAGGTATCCCCCGGCAGAGTCACCTGCTACGACGATTCGGTCGCCACCGTAACCGCGATCGTGTAACCAGCGCAGCCCGGTCAGGCCGTCGTCGATCGCATCGGTTATCTGTGATGACGGCAGTTTTCGGTATCCGACGGTGAGGATGGGAGCGTTGGCCGCCTTGGACAGCCGGACGACGAGCGACCGGTGAGTGTTGAGTCCGCAAGTGAGAAACGCGCCACCGTGGAAGTAGAGAATCGCGCGGTTCGACGAAACTCCGGGCGCGCGCACCCATTCGGCGGTGCAGTTCTGTAGCTCAACCCGTTCAATCTTCACATCGGACCACCGGCGGGGCAGCAAGCCGGCCATCGCATCTACGTACTCGAAAGGCCAGGGCACATCGGGCTGCAGGGCCCACACCCGCACGAAGTTCTTTATCAGCAATCGACTGGCCACGGACACGCCCAGCGATTGCGGGCTGTGACGACGATGCACTCGACAATTGATCGCCCCATTGCCCCGCGTGCGGCGCCGGTTCTGCGCTCTGCCCATGACGACTACTCCTAATCCCGGGCTCCCGGGGTACCCGAGCCGTCCGACGGCAAACGAGGGAGGTAATCACCTATGTGTGATCTATGCCACGAATGGGTAGTCAGGTGAAGCAGCTCACCCACGCAGAGCGCACACTGGAGCGGCACGTAGCGCGTGTCAAGCATGATTAGTGAACGCATGTAGTATTCAAACGCGGCCAAGTTTTCAACGTTTAGGCTTGGTAACAAGGGAATTCGCGCGGCCGATTTGTATTCAGTATACGACTGTGTACGATTCGACTATGGCCGAACGCGGAGCTACCCCTCAGGTCCCACGCGGCCGGCGACTCTTTCTTCGCGCGGTGCGGCAACTCTTCAGCCCCCTCAAGCCCGACGACTACCTCGAGATGATCAACCCGCTGTGGACCACCAAAGAGTTGCGGGGCAAGGTCGAGCGGATCGAGCAACAGGGTTCGGAAGCCGCCAGCGTGCTGATCCGGCCGGGATACGAATGGCCGGGTCACAAACCGGGTCAATATGTCCGGTTGGGCGTCATCATCGACGGGCGCTACCACTGGCGCGCCTATTCGCTGACCTCAGATCCCGAACCGGAAGACGGTTTGATCAGCGTTACCCCGAAGAAGGTGGACGGCGGCGCCGTTTCGCCGTACCTGGTTGAGCAGATTCAGCCCGGCGAGGTGGTTCGACTCGGCGAAATCGAAGGTGTCTTCACCCTGCCCGAGCCTCTCCCACCCAAGATGCTGTTCATCAGCGCAGGCAGTGGCATCACTCCGATCATGAGCATGCTGCGCAGCCTCGACCGGCGCAACGAGTTGGGTGACGTCGTCGTCATTCACTCCGCACGCACCCGGGAACAAGTGATGTTCCTCGATGTTCTGGAAGATCTCGACCGCCGCCACGAACGACTGCGGCTGGATCTGCGGCTCACCTCCGAACGGGGGCGCATGTCGCCGCAAGATCTGGATGAAGTGTGTCCGGATTGGCGTGAGCGTGAAGCATTCTGTTCCGGCCCGGGCGAATTGCTCGATGGACTGATCGAGCACTGGGAAGCCAACGCTGATCCGGATTGCCTGCACTATGAGCGGTTCCAGCCCAAGATCGGCGGTGACGGGGAAGCCGGTGAGGGCGGTGAAATCAATTTCTTGGAAAGCGAAACAACGGTCGAATGTGACGGCAGCACACCGATTTTGGAAGCCGGCGAGCAAGCCGGTCTGAAGCTTGCCTATGGCTGTCGGATTGGCATCTGCCATACCTGCGTCGGAACGTTGAAGTCCGGCAAGCTGCGCGATCTGCGCTCCGGTGACGTCATCGAGCCGGTCGGACAGGACGTGCGGATCTGCATCCACACCGCAGAAGGTGACGTCGAACTTGAACTGTGATGGAAAGGAGCGACAGTGACTGCTTCACTGGACAAGCCCATAGAAAAGCCACTGCACCGGCTAACCGAACAAGAGCTGGAAAAGCTCGCCAAAGAGTTCGACGCGATACACGACGAGGTATTCGCCGACCTGGGTGATCGTGATCGGCAGTACATCAAGACGGTCATTTCGGTGCAACGCCAGATCGTGGTGGTGGGTCGAGTGCTTCTCTTGGCGTCGCGATCCAGGACCGCGTGGGTACTCGGTACCGCGTGCCTCGGTATGGCCAAGATCTTGGAGAACATGGAGATCGGCCACAACGTCATGCACGGCCAATGGGATTGGATGAACGATCCCGACATTCACTCGTCGGTGTGGGACTGGGACACCGCCTCGACCGCGGAGGCCTGGAAACACTCCCACAACTACATTCATCACACCTACACCAACATCTTGGGCCAAGATAAGGATCTCGGTTACGAGATCATGCGCATCGATCCCGCTCAGAAATGGCGACCGGCCTACCTGGCGCAGCCGCTGTACAACCTGCTGCTCACCGTTTTGTTCGAGTGGGGCGTAGCGGTACACGACATGGATATCGAGGCAATCCGCCGTCGGGAAAAGCCATGGTCGGAAGTGCGTAAGGACCTCAAAGGAATTCGGCGTAAAGCCCGTTCGCAGATCCAAAAGGACTATGTCGGTTGGCCGGTAATCAGCGCGGGCGCCTTCGCGCTGGCGCAACTGGCCCTGCGCGGCCGGCTCGAACAACCGGAGCAGTCACGGATCGGCCGGCGGCTTCGCCGGATCTCCAGCACTGGCCGGGTGGGGGCGACGGCGAATCTTCTCGACCGGTTCCTACCTGGGGTAGAAAGCACCTACCTGCGCACTCTCGCCGCCGATGCGCTGGCCAACGTCATCCGTAACGTGTGGGCGCACGCCATCATCTTCTGTGGGCACTTCCCGGACCAGACCTACACCTTCACCCAGGAAGAGGTCGAGAACGAGACGCGCGGTGGTTGGTATGTGCGCCAATTGATCGGCGCCGCCAACATCGAGGGCAGCCCACTGTTCCACGTCATCAGCGGCAACCTCGGCTATCAGGTAGAGCATCACCTGTATCCCGACATGCCCAGCAGTCGCTACTCGGAGATAGCGCCGAAGGTCAAGGATATCTGTGAGCGCTATGAACTCCCCTACAACTCAGGGCGTTTCGGCAAGCAGTGGTACACGGTGCATCGCAGCATCTTTCGACTAGCGTTCCCCGGCGGAAAGCCGCGGCCCAAGCCCGGCCCGTACCGCGGGGAGGAAAGGTCCACCGGGACACACGAATCGAGTGAGGCCAGCCGCTTCCGGGACCGGGTTCCCGCCGAGCACCCCGCCGCCGGACCCGAGCACGACGCGACCGGTGTGGAGGTCCAGCCGCCACCACGCGGTAAGGACTGATCGCTCGACGGTCAGATGACCGTCACCGGGATGCCGTTCAGCACACCGTTGCCCGACGGCTCGTCGATCAACGTCGGCGGAGAGAGCACGTTGGTATTGACGCCGGGCGAACCGTTAGCCACCGCCATGCGGGTGCCCGGTTTGCCATGGCCCCAGCCGTGCGGCATGGACACCACACCTGGCTTGATTGCGTCGGTGACCTCCACGGGAACCGAAATCTCGCCGGCTTCAGACTTGACCGTGACGACATCGTCGTCGGCAATGCCCCGCTGGGCGGCGTCGTCGGGATGGATCAGCAGCGTGCACCGCTCCTTGCCTTTCATGAGCGCGGGCACATTGTGCAGCCACGAATTGTTTGATCGCAGGTGTCTGCGGTTCACCAGAACCAGCGGTTCGGCGGGCCGCTCGACGCGGGCGGCCAGTCGCGGCAGGTCATCGAGCAGGTAGGGCGGAGCGAGCCGGATCTTCTTGTCCGGCGTGCCGAGGATGTCGGGCAGTTGCGGCACCATCGGTCCGAAGTCAATGCCGTTCGGGGTGACCTTGAGCAGGTCCAAGGTCAGTCCACCGGGGTGCTCGCCGTACCGGTCGCCGAACGGCCCGGTGCGTAGGGTGAGGTCGAGGATTCGTTGCGGGCCGCCCCGGTCGTAGAGCTTGCGGATCTCGGCGCCATCCAGGCCGCGGGTGAACGCGAGGTAGTCGAAGAAGCCGTCGTCGATCGCCGCGACGTCCACATCCTCGGCCGGCGTGCCGGTGCACAGGCCGGTGAGCCTGATCAGAATCTCCCACTCGTGCGGCCGGTCGCCCGGGTCGAATACCGGCTCGGAGTATTTCGCGAAGCTGCGGATGGCGAACTGCAACACCAAGTCATCGTGATGGGGCTGCTCGAGCGCGGAAAGGCCGGGCAGGATGACGTCGGCGTGTCGTGTCGTCTCGTTGAGCCAAAGGTCAACGGAGATCATCGCATCCAACATGGGCAGCACTTCGTCAAGCTTGTCACCGCCAGGTGTGGAAAGTACCGGGTTTCCCGCGACCGTGATGAGCGCCTTGAGCTGACCGTCGCCGGGCGTGGCGATCTCTTCGGCCATGCACGACACCGGCGCCTGCCCGAGTACTTCCTTGGCCCCGCGCACCCGGGTGTGCCACCGCCCGAATTCGGCGACGCCCCCTTCTAGCCCCGGCAGGGGTTGAGTGGTGATGGACCAGGCCGCCGGCCGGGGGAACATCGCTCCGCCGGGAGTGTCGAAGTGACCGGTCAAGATATTGATGACGTCGACCAGCCAGCTGGCCAGACTGCCGAACTCTTGATTACACAGCCCAATTCGGCCATACACCACAGACTTGTCGGTGCCGGCGAGTTCGCGCGCCAGCTGCCGAATCCGATCTTCGCTGATGCCGGTCGCGGCGCTCACCCGACTCGGTGGCCAGTCCCCCGCGACGTCGCGCATCGTGTCGATGCCCTCCACATGCGGTCCCGGATTGATCAGGTTTTCGGTGAAAAGGGTGTGTGCGATGGCGAGCAGCAACGCGGCGTCGGTCCCCGGCACGATCGGTAGCCACTCGTCGGCATGGGCGGCCGTGACGGTGCGGACCGGGTCGATCACAATCACCTTGCCGCGCTTGCGAATGCCGTCAATCAGTCCCATCACGTCCGGGGCGGCCAGCAACGATCCCTGCGATGCGGCCGGATTGGCGCCCATGATGACCAGTAGGTCAGTGCGTTCGATGTCGGGTACCGGAAAGCTCCACCAGCCGCCGTACATCAGGTGCGAAGACAGATTCTTCGGCCACTGATCGACCGTTCCCGGAGAGTAGGTGATGGGCATCCCGGACATGCCCAGCAGGACACCCGAGTAGCGGGCCAGTGAGAAGGAATGCGCCAACGGGTTGCCGGTGTAGGCGGTGACCGCCCCGATTCCGTACTTGCGGATCACCGGGGTCAGCAGCTCGGTGCAGCGCCGGAATGCCGCATCCCAGCTGACCTCCTGCCAACGCCCATCGACCTTGATCAGCGGACTGCGAATTCTGTCCGGGTCGTGGTGCAGGGCACCCAATGACACGCCCTTCGGGCAGATGTGCCCGCGGCTCCAGACGTCTTCACGATTGCCGCGGATGCTGACGACCTGGCCGCTTTCGACGCGAATATCTAAGCCGCACATCGCTTCACACAGCGGGCATGTATGCAGATAGCTGCCACTTCCGAGGGTTGTCACCCACCCAGCTTATTCCGCTACCGCCGGTAGCGGAAGCAGGCATAGAACGCGATGGTTTGCCGACATCGCGCTCGCTTTGATTATTGCTAGGCGTGTCGCCGCTTCTTCGTGTGTGACGTCATTTCGGTCAGCACTGATGGGCTTACCCCACGCGGTGATTCTTCCGCAGCGGCGACTAGAAGGGCGACTGATTCGACTATGCCAGAGGCAATTTCGTCAACAAAAGGTACGTTGTCCGGGCAAACGCATACGCTGATGTCCACCTCGGACTCGTGAGTGATCAAGGTGATGTTCAAGCCGGCGCGGTCCAACAGCGGCGCTGCGGCATGCAGAGCAGTGACCCTGGCGCCAGCGCAATATAGCGGCATACGCACGCCCGGCAGAATCGAGACAACGCCATGTGAGGCAGGGGCGGCGCGGCACGACAGTCCCAGCCCGTTAGATAGCTGCGTGAAGGCGTGGACAGCGCTTGGGGGGAGCAGGGAAACGATCGACGAGAAATCGCCAAGCGGAGCCAATGTCGATATTTTCCGATTGAGCCCCATTTTCAACTTTTCGGTAGCCGTATGGAGGTCGGTAAGTACTTGAACCGGATCATCGAGCTGCACAGGGAAGCGGAGACTGCCGAAAGCGAAATCGTCACTGCGCCGCGCGAAACAAGAGTCCTGAACCGACAGTGATACCTGTAGGGACAGAGGTTCGTCTGGCACCGCGTCATGACGTTTCAACCAGGCACGCAGGGCGAGGGTGCACGCAGCTAGAACTACGTTATCGACGCTGCCCCCGAACGCGCGCGCCACCTTCTTGAGTTGAGCGAACGGAATCGACGCAAACGCGGTTGATCGCCGATCAGTCAGCGGCAAGTTGAAAGGCGTGCGCGGCAGTGGCCCGCGCATCGATGGCGGCGTGCGCGGAAGCTTAAATGCCGGCCCGTGCAGTCGGCGCAGTACCCCTCGCACAAAACCGGGCATAGCGCCGACGATCAGCCAAGCGCCGGTGACCTGGTTCTCGAGGAGCTCACGCATGGTGTCACCGATGAGTTCACGAGCAGAAGGCTGGTCACCCAAACTGGGTTCGGCTCGAGGGTAGCTGGGGGGATTGTCATTCGGACTAGTCACCAGAAAATGCCGCCAAACCGCAGTTAATCCGGCCGCGCCACCACTTAGCGCAGGCGCCATCTTCAGTGCCAACGCCCACCGGCCGCCGTCTAGGCCATCTATTGACCACATCTGCCAAAGCGGTTTGCGCCGATCCAATGGCTCGGCTGTCAGTCCGGCGATCAGGTCGGTGAAACCGCGCTGGCCGGTCGCGGCCGGAACTGTGGCGCAGCGCAGGTGCGGAGAGGGATCGAAGTCGTGGACCTCTGCCCACACCGGCTGCCCCAACCCCAGCGGCTTGCCTACCACCCGAGATCGGAACCGCGCCATCCGTGGCAGCGACAAACTGAACAGCTCATGTAGCCGAGGATGGCTGAGTTGATCGGAAGCCTCGAGGACCACACACGCAACAACGTGTGCCGGCGCGGAGCTCTCGACGTTCATCGCCACCGCGTCCATATCTGCCAAACGATTGACCATCACCGCGCCCTCTGGTCGGGCGCCGAATTTGCTTGGGACAGCAGCGCGACGATTGCCGAATCGACCGTATGCACAGGCCGCTTAACCGTTTTCCTGCCGAGCAACGGTGGACATCACCACATCCTTCGAGAAGGCGCCGCAACGAGTTATGACATTCACCGTTGGTGGCCGCATCACCCACTCTAGCCCTCTTGGCGGCCATAAGCTCGTCGCGAAGCTGACCTGGCAGCCGCGGATAGTCGCGACGCATGTCACCAACGATGGCTTTTCCTAGCAACAGCCGACTGCGGGTGCGACAGCGAATCGCAGCACGAGTCTCCCCGGCTGGCGAATCCGGAGGCACTGGCGCATTATCGCGCTATGAGACGAGAAGTAAGCGCAGAGATGGAAGTCGAAATCTCCGCGCCGACCACGTTGGAATTTCAGATTGCTGTGGCACCGCATCCGGGCACCGAGGTCTTCGAGTCGCTGAGCTTCGTCTTGGACGGTAGAGCCGTACACCCGTTGGAGATCAGCGGCGTGCATGGCAACCGTATCCACAAGTTCGACGCAGCGGTGGGCACATTGACGGTCGACTACGCGGCGACGATTGTGGGCCAGACCGATCCGGCCCCCGTGACCGAGTACGACCAGTCGATGTATCTGCGACCCAGCCGATACGCCGAGGCGGATAAGTTATACGGTTTCGCGGCAACCGAATTCGGCGGCGAGGCCGATTCGGCGAGACTGCTAGAGCACGTCAGCTCTTGGGTAGGAACAAGACTGAATTATGTGCCCGGCTCCAGCGATCCCATTGACGGAGCGGTGGACACGCTGCTCGCCGGCGCAGGCGTATGCCGCGACTACGCGCACCTGGTCGTGGCACTGCTGCGTGCCGTCAACGTGCCGGCCCGATTGGTTTCGGTGTACGCGCCTGGGGCATCTCCGATGGACTTTCACGCAGTGGCCGAGGCTTTCGTCAACGGGCAATGGCGGGTCGTCGACGCGACGCTGCTAGCGCCGAGGCAGACCATGGTGCGTATCGCGACTGGGCGCGACGCGGCCGATACAGCCTTCCTCGACAATCACAAAGGCACAATAACCTTGAACCGGCTGATGGTGTCTGCTGTGGTGGACGGGGATTTGCCGCCAGACTCGATAGATCAGCTTGTCTCCATCCGGTGACTGCGCGGGGCTACGGCCACACACACCATCTACTGATCAAAGTCGAAACTGTTGTACGACAGTCTCTTACCTGCACCCACCGCGCGCCCAGGCTACTGCGCACACATACCCGCTAGTGCCAGAGCATGAAGAGGCGGTTCTGGGACAGCGCGTCGGTAGGTGTTTCGGCAAAGAAGAGTAGACTGGAAGCATCTGCGGTATTTCGCGCCTGGTTATTCAAAGCCACGCCGTCGCCGATTCGAATGATTGGCCGGTCTTGCGGTCAGACGGGAGCGTCGCTATGACGCTGAAACATGACCACACCAAAGTCGAGAGCCGGCCGACTCCGCCGGAACACACACCGAGGTTGAGGCTGAAGCCCAAGGCGCCCGTCAGCGGGTTCGTCGACGGAGCGTGGTGGCCCCACAGTCGCGACCTTGCGGTAGAGCTGCCAGATCTATTGGCGGTGCTGTCGGTTCGCCTCGGACGGATCAACCGCGTGATCTACAGCCTCAGCGAATGGGCATCGTCACCCGCGAAGTTGACAATAAGTGGACACACCGTGCGACTCGGCGGATATCGCTATCAGCCGGTCAACACCGTTGAGGTTCTCGGACTCAATGGCGCCAGAATCGTCCTACTCGTCGTATCCCCGGAGGCGGAGCCCGACCAGGCACACGCCGTGATGATGGCTGCGGCTGGCCCAAATAACGCCTTGACAGTCGAAACCCTGCTCACGATCAGCGCCGAGGACAGCAAGATCTGAAACGCTTCGCTTGAAGCCATTGCGCGAGAACGCATCTGAGCAGGAGGGTCCCGGACGCCCACGAAGCGGGACGGTGTCGCCGCGAATGCCAAGCTTTTAAGCTGTCGAGTTGCTTGTGTTACGGTTGCAGCCGGGTGTAGCTGATTGCGCCCACTTAGAAGAGAGAAGTAAGTATGACACAGGGAACTGTGAAGTGGTTCAACGCGGAGAAGGGCTTCGGCTTTATCGCGCCGGATGGCGACGCGAAGGATGTGTTCGTCCACTACTCCGAGATTCAGGGGGGCGGTTTCCGTTCCCTCGAGGAGAATCAACGAGTCCAGTTTGACATCGCCCAGGGCCCCAAAGGTCCTCAAGCGGTCGGTGTGACCGCGGTTTAGTTATCGAAGCCCCCCAGGGCTAACCCGTTCGGCCCGTTGCAAAGCCGGCCCATGTTGGTCGGCCCTGGGGGTTCGTACGCAGCACATCGCGCCATCCCGTCGCCCCGGCTAGTAGTGCTGTTTGCGCCGCTTGGCTTGGTGCGCCCCGCGATCCATCCTTTCTCCGCCTTGGATTCTCCGATTCGGTACGCCACTGCGCAGTCCGCGAGGACGCGTATCGCCATTTCTCCATAAGCAAGTGATGTGTGGGTTGACGTCGCGAAACTTGTTCTCCGACATCTGAGCTGCGGCTTGCGAATGCTCGTTGCTGGACTCAGCATCGCGCAATGCGACCGGCTTGGAGCGGGCATGCCAAATTCCGTTGTACAACACAGTCGCAAGGCCTGCCGCATGCACGCAGTGGCCACAGCGAGCGGCGGTAACGATGACATTTGAGTGGCGAGTCGGACTCAGTCGGCGAGTTGTCCGTCGCGCGCATGCCTCTTCGATGGTCCGGGGGCTGTCCGCCGCAACCAGTGAGGGCGGCGGTCAGGCCACAAAGCAGATCGAGGACGCGGTCCAATTGGCGGCACCGTCGTAGGACATCAGGCGGATCCAGTGCACGCAGTCGAGGATTTCGGTGATCGCGAGTCGGGGAACAGCAGCAAGTAGATGTGGAAGGTATCCTCGCCGGCGAAGCGGGCGATGTGAGCAGTGCGAGGACGCCGCAGCATTCCGGGCGGCGGCTTGTCCGAGCGAAGTGGCCAGAGGGCGCGTGACCGGCCGCGGCATCACTTTTTGTCGGCTCCGGTTGAATTCTGAGCAGCCTGCTCCGGTTGAAAAGTGAGCAGGTTTACGGGGTTGAGTCTGCCTGACGATCGGCTTCCACGGAGGGTAGGGATTCGATCGCGGTGTGTTTGATGCGGTAGCTGGCGCCTTTGAGGGCGATGACGTCGGCGTGGTGCACGATCCGATCGATCATGGCTGAGGCGATGGTGGCTTCGCCGAAGACCTGTCCCCATCGGGAGAACGGCAGGTTGGAGGTCAGGATGATCGACGATTTCTCGTATCGGGTGGAGACCAGTTGGAAGAACAGGTTGGCCGCTTCGGTGTCGAAGGGGATGTAGCCGACCTCGTCGATGACGATGAGCCCGTAGCGGGAGATTTTGCGCAACTCGGCGTCGAGGCGGTTGGTGCGGTGCGCTTCGGCCAGGCGGGTGATCCAGCCGGTGGCCGGGGCGAACGCAACCCGGTGCCCGGTGTGGGCGGCCGCGATTGCCAGGGCCGTGGCCAGATGCGTTTTACCGGTGCCCGGCGGGCCGAGCAGCACGATGTTGCGGGCTTCGGCCAGCCAGCCGCCGGCTTCCAGGCGGGCGATCTGGGCGCGGTCGATGCCGGGTTGGGCGGTGAAGTCGAAGTCGGTGATCGTCTTGATCGCTGGGAATCCGGCATACCGGATGCGTTGACGGGCACCGGATTCAGCACGGGCATTGGACTCCACTGCCAAGACGGCGCCGAGGTAGTCCTCCAGCGACCAGTTCGCTTCACGGCCTTGTTCAGCTAGCCGGTGGTAGTGCGCGGCGATCCGCGGCGCCTTGAGCAGACGAGCTTGGTGGGCGATCAGCTTGTCGGCCTCACCCGGCGCCGAGGGGCTGCGTTTCGTGGTGGCCATCAGGCGACCTCCCCGGTCCCGAAGTGTGCGTCATAAGCACTCAGGTCGGCGATCTCGACATCTACCTGCAGGTGAGCTCCCTTGGCTGGCCGGGTCCGGAACTGCTCGCGCAGCACCGCCGCAGCCGCCAGATGCTGCGGATCGGTGACCAATCCGGCTGTGCCCCAGAGCCGTTCATGATCAGCGACCAGCCGGTCACCACAGCGGACGGTGATCCGATCCAGGCCGGCGGCCACCGTGATCATCCGCCCGATCACCTCCGGGTTCACCGAGTAGGCGTTGCCGCCGACGCCGACGTAGTAGTCGCGACCCAACCGCGTCGTGATCGTCGTCCCGACCGCCGGAGCCACCGGCGGAAGTATGGCCATCGCCGCCCGGTCCGCCGCCAAGGCCTCGGCAGGGACCAGCCGGGTGCTGGCGTGCACGCGGCGGTTGGCGATCGAGATCAACCAGTCCCACAATTGGGCGTTGAAATCGGCTGCGCAGGTGAACATCCTGCCCGGCAGAAACGACGTCTCAAGGTAACCGTTGACCCGCTCGACCAGACCCTTGGTCTCCGGATCATAGGGCCGGGCCTGAATCAAGCGGGTGCCCAGCACACCACAGAACCCGGCCACCCCCTCAGCCAAACGGCCGCGCCGACCGATACCGGCCTCGTTGTCCCACAACAGAGTCCGTGGCACACCACCGATGTTCCCGGCGATCAACTGCCACATCCCGGCCAACAGATCCCCGGTCACCCGTGACGGGATCATCATCGCGGCGATGAACCGCGAGTACGCAGCGACCATCACCAGCACCGGAAACGACCGCAATACCCCAGCGTGATCGGGAACCAGCTGGCCAGGAAACCACAGATCGCACTGCACCTGCTCACCGGGCAGATGCACCAGCCGATCGCACGGATCGACCGGGGTGTACTCCGGGCGGATCCGCGCAACGTTCTCGGCGAACCACGAGTGCCCGCCAGTCCAACCCACCCGCTGCGCGATCACCGTCGTCGGCATCGTCGGAAACTGCCCCAACAGCACCCGCACCGCCATCTCGACCTGGGCCCACCCCGACATCACCGCCGGCTTGCGTTCATAGCGCGGTGGCGCCTCCGAGCGCAGCGCCTTGGCCACGGTGTTCCGCGACAGACCCAGCCGCCGCGCGATCGCAGCCTGCGACAGCTTCTCCGACCGATACAGCCGGCGAATCTCCGCCCAATCCTCCACAGTGATCACTCTCCAATCAGAAGGGTGCTCACTTTTCGACCGGAACTACCTGCTCACTTTTCGACCGGAGCCGACAACTTTTGAATGACTCAGGGCCAATTGGCGAGAGTTCTGCGCGACGGCACGCAGTCGGCCGAGCCGATTCGGGTCTTCACTGGCCACCGAAAGCTTTTCGAGCACGTGCTCGACGACGTGCCGGTAGAGCATCACCGGATCTCGACCCACCGCTTCATTGAGTCGACGCATCGACAGTCCGTCCACCGTTGCGGCCCAAAATCTTCAGCGCGGCCTGCAGGACCATCTACCGGTTGAGCGGACCTTTGGGGCCAACCGCGATGAACGAGTCCTCGTCGTCAGGGCCCCGAATAGGCCCAGTCGTCTGTCTCGGCTTAGGCGCGAAATATCCAGCACCGGATAATCTTTGGCATCGTTGGCATTCGCCGGCCTAGGAGCTGATGTCGCTGCGCCGGTTGAACTGGTACGGGCCCGGCGATCGAACACGAACTCGAGGGGTTTCGAGATCTCGCCAAAGCTGAACAGGCAGTCCGTTTGTCAAGATGCGCGGCTGGTCGAGAGGTCGCCAGGTCGAGAAGATGCAACCGTCCTACTCCCCTTGTTGACTACTCCGCCGTCGGAATCCCACGCCGAAATGCGGCAGCCATTTTCGTTCCGGCCCGCAGTAGTGGACGAATTAAATACATTTTTTGTTCTTTGCAATTGGAGTACTTGCCACGGCAAATGCAAGAAGGCTCTAATGACGGATTGTCGCGCTGTTGCGCGGACGGCCGCCCATTGGGTCGCGCGCCGACTTCTGGTGTTCAAGCTGTCGGATCAGCTCCCGCTTCGCTTCGCTTATAGCGCGGGTGATGTCCGGGTTCTGGGCGACCGCTATTAGCGGCGCACGGCCGGGCAGGCTGGTGCGCAAAGTGACGCGCTGTTCTTTTCCGCCACGGTCTTGCAACGAGACTTCCACATCGATATCTCGTGCATCCCATCGTCCTAGCAGATGCGGACCAAGCGTCGACAACGTGTCTAATACGTGCTGGCACTCCCTTGCTTTGAAACCCGCACCGACGTGAAGCACGTGGTCCCCGAAGGCGTCTTGCTGTTCGTTTACAGGTTTCATCGTGCCTTCTCCTTGACTAAAGGGGAACGCGGGCACTCAAAGTGGCCCGCGCAATTGTTGTGCGGTGATCGGCTCGAATTTGCCGGTACGACGGAAACTCACGCTCTATCGGCAAATTTCAGTGCAGCGACGGCTATAACCGCCCGCGCTCAATTAAACGCCCCTTCCGGCGGTTATGTCAATAATTCTGACCTGCGGCGTAAATACTTGGACCCGCTAAAAATTCCAGAATTTCGGCGCTCCGTCTGCAGTGAGTTACTACCCCGGCGGAGGTGGACCCCAATCTGGCTTCTTGCGCCGCGTCGGGGCCATAGTTCCGACCTGGGAACCGTTGCCTTAACGCGATCGACTCTGTCGCGCGTGCAGGGCCGCTCGCTGTGTGAAGTTAATCCCTTGACGCGAACCAGGACCCGACCTTTGGTTGGCCGGTTCAAGGCGAAGGTGGGCGTTACTCCTGAGCTGTCGGGGGCATTGAGCTGTGCGGAAGCACTCAAGCGGTGTAGTGTCATAGCTGCTGAAAATCTCAGCTGGTCCGGGGCGGGTTTTCACCGTTCGCTGCCAACCCGAGGAGCCAGTTAGCTCCGAACCCGGACACGCCGGTGATTGCCCGAACGACGGGATCACCATGACCGACAGATCGTTACTCTCTCCAGCCCTGCCCGGACACGCCGGTTTTGATACGCAATTGTCTAAGCCGGAACAAGGCTGAGTTAGCCCGATTTGACACTCAATTGATGGAACCGTCGGTGGCTGTTCTCAGCGCCGACGGCGACATTGACCGACCGAACGCACGGATCCTCGCCGAGTATCCTCTCACCGCCCTGGTGCGTTGCCGTCAACTGATTCTTGATCTGACCCGCCTCGAATTCATTTGTGCTTGCAGGATTCTCGGCGTTGCATAGGATCTTGAGTTAGCTGCGCGCGTGCTGAAATCGACGGGACGTTAGTGCCTATAACCGCTGTACTCCTAGTGTTACGATGCTGCGACTCGGACAGATCGCTGCCAACTGTCGACACCGTCGGTGCGGCACTGCTCGGCCTTCAAAGTTCCGTGTTCGACGCGACCCCGCCCCGTAAAGCCGTGTGGTATCTGTGAGGTGGGGTAGTGACCTGATGGCCGGTCCCGCGAACCGGATAGCCGCGACCGTACGGAACGGTGTCGAGGTGCTCCGGTTTGGTGGGCTTCAGACGGGAACCCGTCCGTCGCCGTTTCAGACCGTTGAACGCTGTGACATGTACCGGCTACGACGGTACTTCGCGGGCAGCGTGAATGATCCGCCACGGCCACCGGTGATACTTGTACCGCCGATGATGATGTCGGCCAACATCTTCGATGTCACTAGAGACCAAGGCGCGGTCGGTGTCCTCCACGACCTGGGTGTGGACCCGTGGGTGGTGGACTTTGGCTCACCGGACCGGGAAGCCGGTGGGCTCGAACGCACGTTGAGCGACCACGTCGTCGCGCTGAGCCGGATTGTCGATTCGGTACATGCACACACCGGGCAAAAGGTGCATTTGGCGGGCTATTCACAGGGCGGCATGTTCTGCTACCAAACCGCTGCCTACCGCCGTTCCGAGGGCCTGGCGAGCATCGTCACCTTCGGAAGCGCCGTAGATTCGTTGGGCGGACTGCCATTTGGAATCCCGGCGGCCCTAGCGGGCCGCGGTGCGCAGCTTGTAGCCGATCACATATTTAACCGTCTCTCCGTATCCGGATGGATGGCCCGTACCGGATTTCAACTTCTGGACCCGATCAAGACAATCCGGGCGCGATGGGACTTTTTACGCCAGCTTCACGACCGAGAGGCGTTGCTACCCAGGGAACAGCAACGTCGATTCCTTGAGGTGGACGGCTGGGTGGCATGGTCGGGTCCCGCCGTCGCCGAACTGTTGCGGCAGTTCGTGGTCCACAACCGGATGATGGCCGGTGGCGCCGTGATCGATGGCACATTGATCACGCTCGCCGAAATCACCTGCCCGGTCCTGGCCTTCATCGGCGAGATCGACGACATCGGCCAACCTGCATCCGTGCGCGGTATCCGGCAGGCCGCCCCCCGGGCCGACGTGTCCGAAGTGTTATTGCAGGCAGGGCATTTCGGGCTCGTTGTCGGATCGACTGCCGCCACCCACACCTGGCCCACGGTCGGTAATTGGGTGCTGTGGAAAGACGGCCGCAGACTCAGGCCGCAGGGCGTACTTACGATGGGGCCCGACCCCAGCGTCGGGGTCGATGGCGCTACCGGACTGTCTGCGCGAATTGGGCACTCGGCCGGTGTGCTGACTGAATTGAGCATCGTCCTGAGCCGGGGATTGGCCGACTCGGCGGTGTGGGCAGTACGCAGCGGCACGGAGATCGCCGGAGAGGCGGCGCGTACCGTACCGCGGCTCGCCCGTCTCGGACGCCTACAGCCCCACACCCGAGTGTCGTTGGGCAGGTTGATAACCGAACGAGCGAACCGAGCGCCCGGTGACGAATGCTTCCTCTTCGAGGACCGGGTACACACCAACGCGATGGTTGAAAACCGCATCGACGACGTAGTTCGCGGCCTCATCGCCGTCGGTGTCCGTCAGGGAGCCCACATTGGTGTTCTGATGGATACCAGCCCCGGCGCAGTGGTCGCGATCGCGGCATTATCACGGCTTGGTGCTGTAGCGGTGTTGCTACCGCCGGACCGCGACCTCGCCGGCGCCGTTCAGTTGTGCGAAGTGGCTGATATCGTGGCGGACCCACACCATGTGGCGGCGGCCGTCGCGACCGGCGCCAGGGTGCTCACGCTCAACCACGGCCGCACCGCGGACCTGCGCCGGACAGATTCGAGCCGGATCGTCGAGCTGGACTGCCTCGACCTGTCGAGTGCACGACTGCCTAAGTGGTACCGGCCGAACCCGGGTCGGGCATGTGACCTCGCCTTCGTGTTCTACAGCACGATGGGAGGCCGCCGGGTGATTCAGGAGGTCACCAATAATCGGTGGGCGCTGTCGGCCTACGGCACCGCCACGGCCGCCGCACTAGACCGCCGCGACACGATCTATTGCCCGACTCCGCTGCACCATCCGCTAGGTCTGATGGTCGGCCTCGGCGGCGCGGTCGCCGGCGGGTCGCGCATCGCCTTGACCCCGAGCGTCGACCCAACGCGGTTCGCCGACGAGGTTCATCGCTACGGGGTCACGGTGGTGACTTATACCGGGACCATGCTGCGTGAACTGGTGGATGCGGCGTCGCCCGAGCTTCAGGAGCATCATCCAATTCGCCTGTTCATCGGGGCTGGAATGCCGACCGGGCTTTGGCATAAGGTCACCGACCGATTCGCCCCGGCCCAAATCTTGGAGTGCTATGCCTCAGTCGAGGGGGACGCGGTGCTGGCCAATATTTCTGGCAGCAAAGTTGGGGCCAAGGGTAGGCCGCTGCCGGGCAGCACCGAGATACGGCTAGGCGGCTACGACGCAGCGACAGGCCGGTTCATCGAGGATGACAACGGTTTCGTGCGCGCGTGCGCGAACGATGAAGTGGGCGTGCTGCTAGCGAAGGCGCTCTCGGGACCCGACGCCGCACGCGGGGCAATGCGCTCGGTATTCGCCGAGGGAGACACGTGGGTTACCACAGACCACCTGTTTCGCCGGGACTACGACGGCGACTACTGGTTCGTCGACAACAGGAGCACCGTCATCCAGTCGGCACTCGGACCGGTCTTTTGTCAGCCGATTTGTGACGCGCTCGGCGAAGTCATGGTCATCGACATGGCCGTCGTCTATCCCGTTGCGACCGACACTCATGATGTCGCTGTCGCAGCCCTGATGCTCGACAACGACGGCGTCCTCACCTCGGCCGCTCTGACCGCCGCGTTGGGCCGCCTACCGGGGGACCAGCGGCCCGCGTTCGTCCAGATCGTTGACCACATACCGCTCACGCCGTCCTACCGCCCGCTATCGGCCGCGCTGCAATCGGCCGGGCTGCCGGCAGCGGGGGAAACGACTTGGTATTACGACCGTGCCGACGGCAATTATCGGCAACTGACCACCACCGGAAGCACGCACAATGTCTAGCTTTGGAATCGCAGACCCGCGGGTCTCGGACAGTCAAGAGTTGGTGCTGTTGGTCGATGCTGACATTGTTGTGTCTCTATTGTGTCAATGGTGATCGCCGCTTATGTCGGCGGCATCGGCGCGCTTCCACGCCTTGCCTTGCGCGAATGTGTAACGTCAACGCATTCGAAATACTCGACACCTCGCTTAGCTCGAAGTGACGGCCCGTCAGGATTTGCGGGAAAGGGGCGTGCTGCGTGCCGATAATTTCGCTACAAGGCTTGCGTCGTGACGCCGGACCTTTCCGCGCGCTACTAGTGCATGCGCGTCCGCCGTTAAGCTCGCCGGCTCACGGTCAGAGGTTAATCGCCCGGCCGACCCGCTGCACCCAAAAGGAACGACCATGAGCGAATTCACTGAAACGATGTATGCCAGCGCTCATTCCAGTTCGAACGGCATAGTTACCGGGGAACCGAACTGCCCTGTCCGGCATACCTGGGGCGAGGTCCATGAGCGGGCCCGCCGGATCTCGAGTGGCCTGGCTACGGCCGGCGTCGGACCCGGCGATGCCGTGCCGGTGCTGGCCGGTGCTCCGGCCGAGATTGCACCTGCGGCACAGGGCATCTGGATGCGCGGCGCCAGCCTGACCATGCTTCACCAACCCACGCCGCGCACCGACCTGCAGCGCTGGGCAGAAGAGACCACCGCCGTCATAAAGATGATCGGCGCCAAAGCGATTGTCATCTCCGACCCGTTCATGCCCGCTGCTCCGTTGCTCTCCGAGTCGGGTATTGGAGTGCTGATCCTCGACCAGCTGCTCGACAGCAATCCGATCGATCCGGTGGAGACAGACGACGACGATGTTGCGCTATTGCAGCTGACGTCGGGATCCACCGGGGCACCCAAGGCTGTGCAAATCACACACCGCAACGTCGTTTCTAACGCCAAAGCGATGTTCATGGGCGCGAACGTCGATATCGAATCCGACGTGATCGTGAGCTGGCTACCGTTGTTCCACGACATGGGCATGACCGGCTTCTTGGCTGTGCCGATGTTTTTCGGAGCCGAGTTGGTCAAGGTCACTCCGATGGACTTCCTTCGGGACACCCTGCTGTGGGCCAAGCTGATTGACAAGTACAAGGGCACAATGACCGCGGCGCCGAACTTCGCCTACAAGCTGTTCGCGAAACGCCTTCGCAAGCTCGCCGAGCCTGGCCAATTCGACCTTTCCACACTGCGATGGGCGCTATCGGGCGCTGAACAAGTCGATCCCGCCGATGTCGAAGACCTCTGCGAGGCAGGCAAGCCGTTCGGATTGCGCCCGGAAGCAATCCTGCCGGCATATGGCATGGCCGAGACGACCGTGGCGGTGTCGTTCACCGAGTGTGGCGCAGGCCTGGTGGTCGACGAGGTCGACGCCGACCTGCTTGCCGTACTGCAACGGGCAGTCCCGGCTAGTAGAGGCAAAACCCGTCGGTTGGCTACCCTTGGCCCTCTGCTGAGCGGGCTGGAGGCACGCGTCGTCGACGAAGACGGCAACATCCAGTCTGTTCGGGGCGTCGGCGTCATCCAGGTGCGCGGCGAACCAGTGACGCTCGGCTACGTGACGATGGCCGGCTTCGTCTCGGCACTGGACGACCAAGGTTGGTATGACACTGGCGATTTGGGCTATCTCACCGAGACCGGCTCCATCGTCGTTTGCGGCCGAGTCAAGGACGTGATCATCATGGCCGGTCGCAACGTCTACCCGACCGACATCGAACGCGCCGCTGCGCGTGTCGCGGGGGTCCGGGCCGGCTGTGCGGTGGCGGTACGCCTGGATGCCGGACACTCGCGGGAGACGTTCGCAGTAGCTGTGGAGTCTAATGACTGGCAGGACCTGACTGAGGTACGCCGAATCCAGCATCAGGTGGCACATGAGGTCGTTGCCGAGGTCGATGTGCGGCCGCGCAACGTGGTTGTACTCGAGCCGGGGATGATCCCGAAAACTCCTTCGGGGAAGTTGCGGCGCGCAAATGCGTTGGTACTCGTCGCCTGAGTTTCTTTGCGATGCAGAGAAACCTGGCGCGCATCACGTTGCACGGGTGCATGGGCGGTTGGTTGACTTCGAGGGGCAAGTCTCAGCCTGCCGCCGCCACCCGAGCACGGCGATCCCGATACCTCTCGAAGGCGACCAAACCCGCGTGCAGGGGCCCCCACTCCATCAGGACGTAATCCCGCGCTCGGACCAAACGCGCAGCCAACTCAGGTGATTCGTCACGAAGGATCTGGCGTGCACGACGCGCGTGGAACGTATTCGATGCGATCTTGATGGCTGGACTATCGGTCATCAACGGCACCGAGTTCACGACGTTCTCGACAGTTGTCCTCGACTGGTCCTCCACGACGACGTTGTGCACCGGCACCCCAAGATGGTGCACCGCGTAATTGGCCATCATCTGCGCCTCGGGAACCGGACCGTGCACGGCGCCACCAGAGAACACGAAGCGAGCACGGTGGGGATCGGTTGAACGCACGGCGATACGAACACGCCAACGTTGCAAAATCGGAAGTGGACATCCCAATACCAACACGCTTTCACCAGACGCGATTCGGCGCGGATCGGTAGCTCCGGTCGGAAGAGCGTCTCGCGACGCCTTCCATGTAGTCCACTCAGCCCATCCAAACACCACGCTCAATACGGCCACAACGCCCGCGACCCAGCTTCTACCAACAGTCATCGACCCATTCGATCACGACCGCCAGGCAGGCTCACCAGAACACCCCCGGGCAAGAATTGATGACGACTCTGTGGCCAAATCACTTGACGAAACCCACCAGCCCGAAGAGTGGGATGCGCTGGATGTTGGGACGCAACCCGATTCGAGACATAAAGTCCCGCATCGATAGTCAGCACCGCTATGTCGGTGCCGGAATGCCACCAGAAGTTTCATGCTGCAGGTGGGACCTCTGGCCCAGCATCTTTGCCGGTCACCGCCTTCGGCCCGCCCAACCCCAGGTCAAACCCTGTACCCGGGTCTTATTCAAAGGCCTCGAGGTCAGCGTCGAAAACCAATATGGGATCGAGGATTACGCCATTGTCCTCCACATAGCTGTCCCACAGCGCCACCAGTTCGGCCAGTTTGTCCGTCCGCACGGCGGCTTGATCGTGAATCTCGCCGGGGTCGGTAGAGAGGTCGTAAAGCTGCCAGGCCCCCGGACCGTACGGCGCGGGCAGGAAGAGCGCTTTCCAGTTGCCCTGACGAATCGCACGCCGGCCGAACAATTCCCATCCCGTGCCGGTGTCCGCGCCATGCACCTGCGGTGCCGAGCCGGAGAGGTACTTTACCAGCGAGCTGCCGCGCATCGATGCGACCTCGCGGCCGCGGTAACTGGTGCCGGGGTGCGTAACGCCGGCAAGCTCCAACAGGGTGGGAGCGATGTCCATGACGGTTGTGAACGCCGTCCCGATCTCGCCCTGTCGCTTGAAACCAGGCCACGTGACGAAGCCGACCACCCGTATGCCGCCTTCGGTGGTGAAGGCTTTGTGCAATCGCGACGGAGCGGTGGCGGCTTGCGCCCAGCGCGGGCCGTACCAGATGTAGGAGGTGGGACCGCCGAGATTGTCGAGGCTGTTGTCGCAATGCTTTTCGATCTGTGCGGCGATTTGAGGACCTCGAAGCGGCATCGCCTCCACGATCGCACCCTCGGCGCCGTTGTCCGAGAGGAAGATGACGACCGTATCATCCAATTCACCTGTCTCGCTGAGGAAGTCGATCACCCGGCCGATGTTCCAGTCCATCCGATCCACCATCGCGGCATAAACTTCCATGCTGCGGGCAGACCGGGCGCGTTCGTCGGCCGTCATATCAGCCCATTCCGGGGCTCCGTCGGCCACAACCGGGTGAGCTTCCACGTCTGGCGGGCACAGGCCAAGCCGCTTCAGCGCCGACAACCGCTCCTCGCGTAGCGCGTCCGGCCCGTCGTCATAGCGACCGCGGTAGGCCGCAATCGACGCCGTGGGTGCTTGCAAGGGCCAGTGGGGCGCTTGAAACGGCAGATAGGCGAAGAACGGTCTGTCGTCCTCGGCGGAACGCTCACGGAAGTAGCGCAGCAGAGTGTCGGTATAGAAGTCTGACGAGTAGAAGTCGTCCCCGACCGTGACGAACCGATCGTCCTCGGTGTAAAGCGTTGGTACCGGCGAAAATCCGGCCCCGGCGGCACCGCCGTAATGGCTGGCGCCGGCCGGCAGCAGTGCGAACGATCGCTCGAAGCCGCGTGCCCATGGAGAAGTTTCGATCGTTGCCCCGAGGTGCCATTTGCCGGCCATCAAGGTCAGATAACCGGCATCGCGGAGCAGCTCGGGTAAGGCGACGACCCGGTCGTTGAGATAGCCCTCATAGCCGGGCGCACCACGGAAGCCGGGAATGGCAACCTCGAGCATCGTGCCGATACCGGCGACGTGGTGATCGGTTCCGGTAAGCAGCATCGCCCTGGTCGGCGAGCATGCCGGCGCGGAGTGGAAATCGGTGAAGCGGATGCCCGCGTAGGCCAGCCGGTCGAGGTTCGGTGTGTTGATCTCGCCGCCGAACGCGCCGATATCGGAGAACCCGAGGTCGTCGGCCACAATCACCAGGAAATTTGGTCGCGTCACGGTGAAGCATCCTGTCAGTTCTGACGTCGGTAGGAAACGGCCGTGGGCAGGCGGTGCACTCGTGACCGAAGATATGAGCATGGTGCAGGCAACAGGCCCGCTGCTTGCCGACCGGGTCGCCGTAGTGACCGGTGGCGGGGGCGGCATCGGTGCGGCGACGTCCCGGCTATTCGCACAGCACGGCGCGGTGGTGATCGTCGCCGACATCGACACCGAACGCGCTCATCGCACCGCCGACGAGATCGGCCCGTCAGCGTTGCCGATCGTCGCCGACGTGCGCCGCGAACACGACGTCGACAGTCTGGCCCGCACGGTGCTCGATCGCTACGGCCGGGCGGACGTGTTGGTGAACAATGTGGGCCACTGGGTGCGCCACCCCGGTAGCTTCGCCGGCACCGACCCGCACCTGTGGGACGAGCTGTACCAGGTGAATCTGCATCACGTGTTCCTGGTCACCCGTGCGTTCCTGCCGGCAATGGTCGCCCAGCGCTCTGGAGCGATCGTCAACGTCTCCTCCGTGGAAGGTCTGCGCGGGTATCCCGAAGATCCGGTGTATGCCGCGTTCAAGGCGGCCATCATCCAGTTCACCCGAAGCTTGGCGGTCCAGGTGGGCGGCGACGGCGTGCGGGTTAACGCGATCGGTCCCGACGTCACGGAATCGCTGCAGGTCCCCTACACACAGTGGTTGACCGCCGACGAGCAGACGCGATGGCCGCAATGGGTCCCGGTCGGCCGGATGGGAGTGCCCGAGGACCAGGCGCGGGTGATCTTGTTCCTGGCCTCGGACCTGTCGGCGTTTGTCACCGGCCACACGATCCCTACCGACGGCGGTACCGGCGCGGCCGGCGGCTGGTTCCGCTCCTCGCGGCGTCCCGGCCGGGAATGGACGAATCGGCCCATCGACCCTTGACGCCTGTGTCCAACGAGTTAACTGTTCGAAGCCGGGCGCCGGACCCGATATCTATTAAATATGTTGGTGGATACGGCTAAAGTCTGTGTGCCGCGATGCCGAGGCGCTGAATATCATTCTTTCCCGGGGAGATCCTGTTGAACGTGCCACCCCTGCGTGCCCCAACGTCGACGCTGCCCCGCAACGTGACCGGTATCGTACTGCTGGTATTGCTGGCCGCGGGGCTCACCTTCGTCGCCGTCAATGGCGGGCAGCAGCACAACAGCACGTCGCGCCCGTCCGGCGCCCCGTCACCGTCGTCGGCGGCCGCACCGGCCAGCACCTTCGCCATCCCGGGTTGCTACACACCGTCGTTCCCGCCTTTCGCCCGTCCCATCCGGTTGAAGATCGTAGGCTGCGCCAGCACAGCCGTTGCGCTACAGGACATGTCATGGAGTTCGTGGGGCCCGCAAGGTGCCGACGGCACCGGCGTAGCCAACTTCAAAATCTGCGATCCCAACTGCGCGCGGGGGTATGAGGTCACGCGACCGGTTGTGGTCCACGCCTGGAATCCCCAGCCGCCACGCCCGGACTCCGGTTGCACCGCCGGTGTGCAGATCTTTGCCGACATCATCCTGGCCTTCCCGCAGGGGCCCCCGCCGGACACCGGTCAATCGATGAATGCGCAGTACAACGGCATGCCGGCAGTGCACTACGTCAACTATTCGGTGGGGAATGCGCCGGATCGCCGATTCATCGGCAATACCTTCTGCAACTGATCAGCGATGCCGAAACGCTCGGAAACCCTTGTCGCACATAGTGATCGATGTGGTTTTGCGACGGCGGCTCGCCGCTCCCCCGCCGATCAGCGCCGTGGCGAACATCATCCACCGAATACTCGCGGCTACCGAGATGCTTAGGCCTCTGGTTCAACGGTTATACAGTGCAGCGCGACCGCAGGTGTTCGCGCCCTCAAGTCTGGTCGAACCCCAGCAGGAAGTCAGGAGACACGGTGACTACGAGTGCCAGTTCGCAGCACACGGCGGCATCGACTGCCAGCGGTGAAGACCGACCTGAAGTATGGCCTGGCAAGGCGTATCCCCTGGGAGCGACCTACGACGGGTCAGGAACGAACTTCGCCGTCTTCAGTGAGGTGGCCGAGCACGTCGAGTTGTGTCTCTTCGACGACGACGGCAACGAAACCAAAGTCGCGATGCCAGAGGTGGACGGATTCGTGTGGCACGCGTTTCTGCCTAGCGTGCAGCCAGGCCAGCGCTACGGATACCGGGTGCACGGCCCCTACGACCCAGGCAACGGACAGCGATGCAATCCGAACAAATTGCTGGTTGACCCCTATTCCAAGGCGATCGACGGCAGCTTCCAATGGGACCAGTCGTTGTTCAGCTACAACTTCGGGGACCCGCAGAGCCGCAACGACGAGGACTCCGCGGCCAACATGCCCAAGTCGGTGGTGATCAACCCATACTTCGACTGGGGAGTCGACCGCCCCCCGGGGCATGAGTACGCCGACACCGTCATCTACGAGGCGCATGTCAAGGGCCTCACCCAGACGCATCCAGCCATCCCCGAGCGGATGCGCGGCACCTACTCGGCGATCGCGCATCCCGCGATCATCGAGCACTTGAACAACTTGGGTGTCAACGCCATCGAGCTGATGCCCGTGCACCACTTCGCCAACGACTCCACGCTGATCGAAAAAGGCTTGTCGAATTACTGGGGATACAACACCATCGGCTTCTTCGCGCCCGACTTCAAATACGGGGCGACGGATACCCCTGGCGGGCAGGTACAGGAATTCAAAGCGATGGTGCGCACGCTGCACGAAGCCGGTATCGAGGTGATCCTCGACGTCGTCTACAACCACACCGCCGAGGGCAACCACATGGGCCCGACGCTGTGCATGCGTGGGATCGACAACGCCGCCTACTACCGGCTCGTCGACGACGACAAGCAGTACTACATGGACTACACCGGCACCGGCAACAGCCTCAATGTCGGCCACCCCCACACGTTGCAGCTGATCATGGACTCTCTGCGGTACTGGGTCACCGAGATGCATGTGGACGGATTCCGTTTCGACCTGGCATCCACCCTGGCCCGGGAGTTCTACGACGTCGACCGGTTGTCGGCGTTCTTCGAACTCGTGCAGCAGGATCCGATAGTCAGCCAGGTCAAACTCATCGCCGAACCGTGGGACGTCGGGCCCGGTGGGTACCAGGTGGGGAACTTCCCCCCGCAGTGGACCGAGTGGAACGGCAAGTTCCGCGACTCGATCCGCGATTTCTGGCGCGGTGAGGACGCCATCCTCAGCGAGTTCGCCTCGCGGATCAGCGGTTCTGCGGACTTGTACGAACACACCGCGCGCCGGCCGGTGGCCTCGATCAACTTCGTTACCGCGCACGACGGCTTCACGTTGCGAGACCTGGTGTCCTACAACGAAAAGCACAATGAAGCCAACGGCGAGGACAACAACGACGGCGAATCGCACAACCGATCGTGGAACTGCGGGGCCGAAGGCCCGACCGACGACCCGGAGATCAACGCGCTGCGCGCCCGGCAGCAGCGCAATTTCCTGGCGACTACCATACTGTCGCAGGGCGTTCCGATGATCTGCCACGGCGACGAACTCGGCCGCACCCAGAACGGCAACAACAACGGATTCTGCCAGGACTCCGAACTCACCTGGATCAACTGGGACAACGCTGACACTGACTTGATCGAGTTCACCAGTGCGGTGACCGCGATCCGCGCCGCGCACCCGGTTTTTCGCCGGCGGCGGTTCTTCACCGGCGCTCCGGTGCGCCGTCGCGGGGCTAAAGGGTTACCCGACATTTCTTGGTTCCGACCCGACGGTTCGGAGATGAGCGACGAAGACTGGGACTCGGGATTCGGCAAGTCGGTCGCGGTCTACCTGAACGGCCTGGGCATTCCGGGGACCGACGCGCGGGGGCAACGCATCACTGACGACTCGTTTGTGTTGTGCTTCAACGCCCACCACGAGCCCATTGACTTCGTGCTTCCGCCAGATGAGTTCGGCCCGGGGTGGATTCCGGTGTTGGACACCACCGTGGCCACTGGTCGTGTCGAACAGGACGGCGCGTTGAAGGCGGGCGGGACGATTACCGTGCAGGGCCGCTCGATGGTGCTGCTACAGGCGACCGCCTAAAACGGCAGGTCATGCCAAAGGGGTTGTCCGCGGGGACGTTTGACTGTCCTTGACGCCGCGGCGGCGGCCGTTGGGTGGTATGCCGGTGAGTGGTGTCGGCTTAACTATCTGCCGATCGGGGAATGAGTACAGATACCCCTGTGCAATCCGCCCGATGAGTGAGGATCACCATGAGTGCGAAGTCGAAAGCCTTGTACATGCCGCTTTCCATTGCCACCAGCGTCACCGGAGGTCTGCTGGCGGGCGCAATCTTCAGTCAGGTGTGGAAGCGGTTCAGCAACGAAGAACAGGCGCCGCCGGACCCGAAGGACTTGAGCAACTCCGCCCGGTCGGCGCTCATAGGTGCTGGACTGCAAGGCCTGATCTTCGGCGTGGTGAAGGCCGCGGTCGACCGGGTGGGTGCCCGCGGCTACCAGGCCGTCACCAACGAGTCCCCCGTTCCCTAGTGTTACGCCGGCCTTGACAGCCACGCCTGAGCGCGGCTAGAACGTGTTACAGTTTGCCCCACCCTTCCACTGGGCCGGGGCGACCGGGCTGTGCGCATCGAAGGAGCCTGCTATGGATCCTGTTCGCCGAAACGCGCTGCAGCACAGGGATTTTGGAATCATCCTCGGCCGCCGCCCGCGATGATGACGAAATCGCGCTCACTGCTGATCGTCGGGGTAGCGTACGTCGTCGCGGTTGGCGTGGCTGCCGCCTGGCTTATCTGGGGCCCGTCCACTGGGCGGCTCTGGCTGGACACGTTGGTCGCCGATGTGCTGGCCACCGTGGTGGTGTTCGCGTTCAGCCGCGCCTACCGCAACTCGAGCTTCTATGACGCGTACTGGAGCGTCATTCCGCCGTTGCTGACCTTCTACTGGTGGAGTCAGGCCGGCGCGGGGGTCGATCAGCCGCGCTGCTGGCTGGTCGCAGCCTTGGTGCTGTTCTGGGCGGTGCGCCTCACCGGCAACTGGGTGTACGGCTTCCCCGGGCTAGACCATGAGGATTGGCGTTATCCGATGTTTCGGGAGCGTGCGGGACGCTGGGCAGTGGTCGTCGACCTCGTCGCGATCCACCTCATTCCGACGGTGCAGGTCTTCGTGGGCATGCTGCCGGTTTACGTTTGTCTCACCCGAGCCGGAACCGGTATCGGGTGGCTGACCGTCGCCGCCTTCGCGGTCGGCGTGGCGGCGGTGACCCTCGAGTTGCTGGCGGACCTGCAGTTGCACCGGTTCGTCCGGACACGGAAACCCGGCGAGGTCATGGACCATGGACTTTGGGGTTGGTCGCGGCACCCGAATTACTTCGGAGAGTTCAGTTTCTGGCTTGCCCTGGCGTTGTTCGGGGTGGCCGCCGCGCCGTCGGACGCATGGTGGTTGTTCGTGGGTGTGCTGGCCATGTTGGGCATGTTCCTGGGCGCCAGCATTCCGATGATGGAAACGCGCAGCCTGCAACGGCGACCCAGCTATCAAGAGGTCATTGACCGGGTGCCGCGTTTCGTGCCCAGGCCGCCTCGCCGGGCTGCGGCATGAGCCGCAAACGCGTGGTTATCGCCGGACTGGGTGATGTCGGTCTGCTGACCGCTATCCGGCTGTCTCGGCACGTCGACGTGGTCGGTATTTCGGTTAAACCCGCGTTGGTGAGCGGCCAAGAACTCGGCTTGCGGCTTTCCCGGCCGAGCGATTGGGTTCGTGATTATTGGATCCCGTTCGACCGGTTCCGCCGACTGGACGGGGTACGGACAGTTCAGGCCGAGCTCACCGGAGTGGACCTGGCGACCCGAAAGGTGTTAGCTCGGGGCCCAGACGGGGCGCCGGTTGTCGAGCGCTACGACGCGCTGGTGATTGCGACCGGGGTGAGCAACGGCTTCTGGCGCCGGCCCACATTGCAATCCGCCGCCGAGATCAGCGCCGAACTCTACGCCGCCCATGACCGACTGGCCGCGGCCAAATCGGTGATCGTCATCGGCGGCGGGGCGGCGGCGGTCAGCAGCGCCGTCAACCTGGCCACCACCTGGCCGGACAAACGGATCGATCTGTATTTTCCCGGCCAGCGTCCGCTGCTCGAATATCACTCCCGGACATGGAACCGAATCGAGCAGCGGCTCAACAAACTTGGCGTGCGGATTCACCCGGGCCACCGGGCTGTCATCCCGACCGGGTTCACCGGTGAGGAGATCACCAGCGCACCGGTCGACTGGAGTACCGGGCAACCACCGGCTTCGGCCGAGGCGGTGCTCTGGGCCATTGGCCGGGTACGGCCCAACACCGGCTGGCTGCCACAGGAGATACTGGACGACGATGGATTCGTCCGGGTGAAGCCCGACTTGCGCGTCCCGGGACATCACGGTGTCTTCGCCGTGGGCGACGTCGCGGCGACCGACCCGTTGCGCAGCTCGGCGCGAAATCGTGGAGACGCCCTGGTAGCGCACAACATTCGAGCGCGATTCGCCGGCCGAAAGTTGCGCTCGTTCAGCCCGCCGAGTCGGAGGTGGGGTTCGGTGTTGGGTAGTCAACCGGACGGGATGGAGGTGTTCTTCCCCACCGGCCATGCCTTCCGATTCCCCGCCTGGGCGGTCGAACACTTGGTGATGCCGTGGATCGTGCGGTGGGGCATGTACCGCGGAGTACGCCCGAATTACCCATTGAAACAATTGGCCGACAACGACGTCGGGTGAGAGGTCGCAGCCATGGAGATGTGGGAGCTGATCGCCCGTGAGCAGATCCGCGACACCCTCGCCCGGTACAACTGGGCGGGCGATGCTGGACGGCTTGACGGACTCACCGAGACGTTCGCCCGCGACGGTGTACTCGAGATCCGCGGCACGGCGGCGCTTTCCGGACGCTCGGAGATTCTGGCGTTCCTCTCCGCGATCACAGAGGGCCTCTCCGGCGCCGGTGGCAGTGCGGCCGGCACCCGCCGCAATGTCGTCCGCCACAACCTAGCCAACGTGCTATTCGATGACGTGACCCCCGTCGAGGCACGCGTCTCGTCGTACTTCACCGTCGTCACGCACATCGGGCTCGACCATTTCGGCCGCTATCGCGACATTTTGGTTCCTCACGGTGACAGGTGGCTGATCAAGCATCGCAAGGTCACCACCGACTGGGCCGCTCCCGACTCGGCCATGGCCCGCCGCTAACCGCGCAGCGGCCGCCGCAGCCAGGAAGCAGCCCAATGCCGTCCAGCCGGCAAAACCGCTCAACCCGTTCTTAGCCAATAGAACCAGCGCGACACCGGCGAGGCACACCAGCGTCCCAGCTGCCACCGACCACCGGCCAGTAGCCCGCACTGGCGCATCCCACCACGGCAAACGGCGATGCTCCAGCGGGGCGAGCAGCCGGAACATCCCGGCCATGACGGCGGCGAAGACCACCGCCCGCAGCCCAAGCAGACCCCAGAACCCCGACGCATGCGGGTCATAGGCGTCGAGGCCGAATGCATGCAAGGAAAAAGCGGCGACCGCAATCGCCGGAATATGCCAGAGATAGAGCGTCATCGCTCCACCGTTGCCGACGGCGACCAGCTGCCATACCCGCGGCCGGGCGGCCCAGCGACGGACCCAACCGGCGACCGCCACAAACGCGCACGACGTCCACGTGCAGTGCAGCGCCAGCAGTAGGGTCGGCGGCGACACGTTGGACATCCGCTCGGCGCCGGTCACGACCAGCGAGACGTCGTAGGCCCCGGCGACGGCCAGCACCAGCTGCCCGGTGAATGCGACGAGAGCCGACATCAGCGCCATCGGGTGGTGATCAGTTGGCGCGCGTAGGCGACACCGACGACGACCGGGATAAGCCACACCACTAGGAAGTTCAGGACCCCCGATTCCGGTGTCCCGACGGCGAATCGGATACCGTCCACCGCGACCGTCGCTACCAGTAGCAATCCGACGACCGTGGTGACCGCACGGCCGCTGCGCAGCCGCGCGCACGCGGGAACGAAGGCGAGTGCCACAAGGTACACCCCGAGGAACCACAACAGCGCCACGCATTCTCGGCCGAGATCGGCAGCGGACGGCGCTCCCAACACCATGCGGACTACCAGCAGTGCGGCTGACCACGCCGCTAGATACCACAACGCCGGCCGACACAGACGTTGCGCCCGCACGAATAACCAAGTGCCCCATGGCGTACCGGCGCGCCAGCCGTATGCTCCCGCCGCTCCCCCGGCCAGGAAGAACAGGGGCATCACCTGAACGATCCAGGTGATGGGCTGCAGCGCGGGCATTTCACCGAGCAGGTTCCCGATGTGCACCCCGGACGAGTCGATGGTGGCCAGCAGCAGGGCGCAGTGCCCGAACATCACCACAATGAGGGCGGCGAGCCGCGCGACGTCGACGGCGCGGTCGCGTTGCGGCGGGGTTTGGGCGGCGAGGCGGCGCGGGTCGGCCATGAGTTGAGCAGGCGTCATGCGACCAGCATGGGGGGCCGCGATGCGCGTCGACATGAGTAGGACTACTCGTCTGGTGCCTGGATCAGCGCCCGAAACCCGCGTCACGCAACGCCTGGGCCATCGATCCGCCCGCGGCCTTCGACGCCCGGCGCTCGGGCTTCTTCTCAGGCGCGCGAGGAGATCGCGACGGCTGACCCGAGCGTCGACCGCGGGAAGCCTGTGGTTCGTCGTTGAGGCGCAGGCTCAACGCGATGCGTTGTCTGTCGAGGTCGACATCGACGACTTTGACGCGGACCACCTGTCCGGACCGCACGATCTCACGCGGGTCGGAGACGAATCGGTCGGACAGCGCCGACACGTGTACCAAGCCGTCTTGATGCACGCCGACGTCGACGAAAGCCCCGAAGGCCGCGACGTTGGTCACCACGCCTTCCAGCACCATGCCGACTTTGAGGTCGGCCACTTTCTCGACGCCCGCGGCGAACGTTGCTGTGGTGAAAGCGGGCCGTGGATCGCGGCCCGGCTTCTCCAGTTCGGCCAGGATGTCGGTGACGGTGGGAACGCCGAATCGGTCATCGGCGAAATCCGCGGGTCGCAGCGAACGCAATGATCTTGTGTCTCCGATGATCTCGCCAAGTGTCACACCCGAGCGGTCCAATATGCGCCGCACCACCGGGTACGCCTCGGGATGGACACCGGACGCGTCCAGCGGATCGTCGCCGTCGCTGATCCGAAGGAAGCCCGCACACTGTTCGAAAGCCTTGGGGCCCAGTCGAGGAACTTGAAGCAAAGCCTGCCGGTTGGTGAACCGCCCTGCCTTGTCGCGATAGGCGACGATGGCTTCGGCCAAGTAGTCGGAGATGCCCGAAACGCGGGTGAGCAACGGAACCGACGCCGTGTTGAGATCGACGCCGACCGAGTTGACCGCGTCCTCGACTACGGCGTCGAGGCTGCGGGCGAGGATGCCCGGGGTCACATCATGCTGGTACTGCCCCACGCCGATCGACTTCGGCTCGATCTTCACCAGTTCGGCCAGCGGATCCTGCAGACGACGAGCGATCGACACCGCGCCCCGCAGCGTCACGTCCAACCCCGGTAGTTCGTGCGCCGCGTATGCCGACGCGGAGTAAACCGACGCACCCGCTTCACTGACCATGGCCTTCACCGGCGGCGGGGCGCCCGCCGCCCGAATGTCGGCGATGAGTTCTGCAGCCAGGGCGTCGGTTTCACGGGACGCGGTGCCATTACCGACGGCGATCAGTTCGACGCCGTGCCGCGCGACCAACGCAGCCAGTGTGGCCTTGGCCGAATCCCATTGCCGCTGCGGCTGATGCGGGAAAATCGCGCACGTATCCACCACTTTGCCGGTGCCATCGACCACCGCGACTTTTACGCCGGTTCGATAGCCTGGATCCAGGCCGAGTGTGGTGCGGGCTCCAGCCGGTGCGGCCAGCAGCAGGTCCTTGAAGTTTTCCGCGAACACCGCGACGGCTTCTTGTTCTGCGCGTTGCCGCAATCGAGTACGGGCATCGACGGTCGCAGAAAACAGCAGTCGGGCGCGCCATGCGAGGCTGACCGTGGTGGCCAGCCACGAGGTCGCCGCGGCCTCGGACGACATGTCGATACCGAGAGTGTGCGCCACCATGGCTTCGTACCCGGCGTCGTGCCCGCCGTCGAAGGTCAGTCCGAGAACTTTCTCCTTTTCGCCGCGAAATACGGCAAGTACTCGGTGCGACGGCACGGTGTCCAGTGCCTCGGTGAAGGCGAAGTAATCGCGATATTTCTGCGCCGCAGCGGAGTTGGCGATTTCCGGCGAGCATGGGGCGGTCCGCAGGCAAGCTTGCGACCAGAACTTGTCTCGAATGCCACCGACGAGTTCGGCGTCTTCTGCGGCGCGTTCGACGAGGATGTGCCGTGCGCCGTCCAACGCAGCGGCCGTGTCGGGGACCTCGTCGCGAACGAAGGCTGCGGCCGCAGCCTCCGGAACAAGGTGGGGGTGGGCGAGCAACCGGTCGGCCAGCGGCTCGAGTCCCGCTTCCCGCGCGATCTGCGCCTTGGTTCGGCGTTTGGGCTTGTACGGCAGATAGATGTCCTCAACCCGCGCCTTGGTCGTCGCGGCCACCAAGGCGGCCCGTAGATCGTCGGTGAGCTTCCCCTGCTCTTCGATGGAGGCCAGCACCGCGCCTCGGCGTTCGTCCAGTTCTCTCAGGTAGCGCAGCCGCTCTTCGAGAGTGCGCAACTGCCCGTCATCGAGGCTGCCGGTGGCCTCTTTACGGTATCGCGCGATGAAGGGCACCGTGGCGCCCTCGTCGAGAAGCCGCACAGCGGCAGCCACTCGGGCCTCTTCAATGGCCAGTTCCTCAGCGAGACGGGCAGTTACGGACTTCACGGTGGCGGTCGGATGCACGCGCAGGACCCTACCGAATACCTGCGACAGAGACAGCAGTCAGCTTCTCAGCGTGTCTGACGGGTTGCGACCGTACGTGCGGCGATACAGCGCAGAGAAGCGTCCGGTGTGGGCAAAACCCCATTGTGTCGCAACCGTTTGCACAGTGGTGGTCGCCGGATCGGCAGCGAGCAGTTGCCGGTGCGCCTGATCGATCCGCACCTTGCGCACGTATTCCATCGGCGAGGTGTTCAGGTGCCGGCGAAAGGTGTATTGCAGCGCCCGAGGGGTGATGAACACGGCGGCGGCGACATCGGTCAAAGCGATGTCTCTGCCGATGTTGGCTTCAATGAAGGCAATCGCCCGCCGCAGCAGCGCAGATTCAGCGGCGCAGCGATCAATCGAGGTCAGTTCCCGCGGCGCGCTGGCGGGGAAAGGCGACTCCACGACGGTGACGCCGTGCCGCTGGAAGCGATCGCGTTCGGGCGTGACAGGGGTCGAGGGAATGCTCAATCTCATAGGCTGCTCCGCACCCGCGTCAGACGCAGGGCCTGCTGCTCAGCCCTCGATGACGTGAACCCTACCGCACGAGGACCGGCCCTTCCCGTCGGCGGCATCTACAGTGGATGCAGTGGAGGACCGAGCTGGCATCCAGCTGAACCGCAGAACCTTTGTCGGGGGCTCCGTCGCGCTCGGCGGGGCCATCGCTGCGAGTGCCGCCGTAGCCGGATCGGATCGCACTGCCCACGATCCCGGCGACAGTCACACCACGGTGGTACGGGCCCAGATCAACGGCGAGCAACGCGAGATCGCCGTCGACAACCGCACCTCGCTGTTGGACATGTTGCGCGAACGCGCCGGGTTGCCGGGCACCAAGAAAGGCTGCGACCAGGGAGCCTGCGGTGCCTGCACGGTGCTGGTCGATGGTCGGCGGATCAACTCCTGCCTGACGCTTGCGGTGATGCATGACGGCGCGCACATCACCACCATCGAGGGTCTTGCCGAGGGCGGCAAACTTCACCCGCTGCAACAGGCGTTCATCGACGAGGACGCATTCCAGTGCGGCTACTGCACGTCCGGCCAGATCATGTCCGCACTGGGCTGCATCGCCGAAGGGCACACCGGGTCTGCGGCACAGATCCGGGAGTCAATGAGCGGCAACATTTGTCGGTGTGGGCGTACACCAACATCGTCAATGCCGTGCAGAGCGTGGCACGAGCAGACTAGCCCGTGTACCAGTTCCACTACAGCAAAGCCGCCGACGAGCAGTCGGCGCTACGGGCCGGTGCGGGCGGCGCTCGGTACATCGCCGGCGGGACCACCCTCGTCGACCTGATGCGGGAAACCGTTGAACGTCCCGAGGCACTGGTCGACATCAATCGCCTGCCCTACACCTCGATCGAGGTACAGTCCGGATTCCTTCGCGTTGGGTCATTGGCACGGATGGCCGATGTCATTGCACACCCGCTTGTGCGCCAACAGTTTCCGGTGATCAGTCAGTCTCTAACGCTCAGCGCATCCGCTCAGCTGCGCAATATGGCGTCTATCGGTGGCAATCTTCTGCAACGCACCCGGTGCCTGTACTTCCGTGACGTGTCCGCCGCCTGCAACAAACGTGTCCCGGGTAGCGGATGCTCGGCTTTGGAGGGGCGCAACCGCACCCACGCAATACTGGGCGTCAGTCGGCACTGCATCGCCACCCACCCTTCGGATCTGGCGGTCGCATTGGTTGCCCTGGACGCCGTGGTGGTGGCTCGAAGCACCGTGGGCGAACGACGGATCCCGATTTCGCAGCTGTACCGCCAGCCGGATGACAGCCCGCAACTGGAACACAACCTGCAGCCAGGCGAACTGATCGCCGCCGTAGAGGTGCCGGTCACCCCGGAAGCCCGTCGGTCCGGCTACCTCAAGGTTCGCGATCGCGAATCCTACGAGTTCGCATTGACATCGGCGGCGGTGGCGATGGATATCGCCGGTGGGGTGATACGTAATACGAGAATCGCGGTCGGAGGCGTCGGCACCGTGCCATGGCGTTTGCCGGCTGTCGAAGCGGCACTACACGGGCGACCCCCGACCCCGGACGTCTTCCGCACCGTCGCCGCCATCGCCGCAGAAGGCGCCCGGTCGTCCCGCGAAAACGGTTTCAAGATAGAGCTCCTCAAGCGCACCGTGGAACGCCAACTCAATACCGTGGCGGCGATGCCATGACGCACGCGCTACCCTCAGCCCATATCACTTCCGGCCAGCCCATCACCCGCGTGGACGGCCAACTGAAGGTGACCGGCAGGGCCGCATACGCCGCCGATAACCACATCGCCGGCGTGGTGTATGCGGTGCTGGTATGCAGCACGGTGGGCTCCGGCGGCATTGAACGCATCGAGACCCGTGCCGCCACCGGGCTCCCCGAGGTGCTTCGGGTGTTCACCGACTTCACGGGCCTGAAGTTGCCCTTCGACGCCCGCCAGGTGTCCTTCTTCGGCCAGCCGGTCGCCGTGGTGGTCGCTACCACGCTGGAGGCGGCGACCCAAGGTGCCTCACTGGTGACCGTGCGGTACGCCGCTCACCCAGCGCTGACGAATATCGATGCGGCTCAAGCGGTGCCGCAGCCGGGGCGTAACACTCGCGACTACGTCCGCGGCGACCCGGAGCACGCGATTCGGGATGCGGCAGTGGTGACAGATCTCGAGTTCAGCATCGCCCGTAACAATCACAATCCGATGGAACTGCCTGCGACCGTTGCCAGTTGGGACGGGGACCGGCTCACCGTCTGGGACAAAGTGCAAAGCATCAGTTCGGCGCGGCAAAACTACGCCAAGGCGTTGGGCATCCCGCCGGAGGACGTGCGAGTGCTCTCCCCGTTTGTGGGGGGCGCCTTCGGTAGTGCGGGCCAGACCTGGCCGCATCAGGTCCTCGCCGCGTTCGCTGCGCGGCGCATGCAACGCCCCGTCAAGCTGGTGTTGACGCGCAAGCAGATGTACAGCGGTATCGGGTATCGACCGACCAGCCGGCAGCGCCTGGCGATCGGAGCCGACCGCAACGGACGCATCGGCGCCATGATTCACGAGGGACGCACGGAGACAGCGAAATACGAGACCTACGAAGACGGCCTGGTCGGCAACCCGCGGTTCATGTATCGGATTCCCAGTGTTCGTTCGACGTATCGCATTGTGCGCCTTGACGTTAACTTGCCAACCTACATGCGGGGTCCCGGCGCCGTCACCGGCATGTTCGCGCTCGAATCCGCCATGGACGACCTCGCGCACCGCCTCGGCATCGACCCGATCGAGCTGCGGATGCGCAACGAACCCGACATCGACCAGACCAGCGGCACTCCGTTTTCCACCAGGCGACTCACCGAGTGCCTCACCGCGGGTGCGGCAACGTTCGGTTGGAACCGGCGCAATCCCGTACCGGCAGCCACCCGCGACGGCGACCGACTGGTCGGAATGGGAGTGGCGGCGGCCGCCTACCACACCTCGCGCAGTCAATGCGCTGCCGCCGCCAAGGTATTGGCCGACGGCACCGCCGAGGTCCGGACGGGAACCAGCGACATGGGACCGGGAACCTACACATCGATGACGCAGGTCGCCGCCGACGCTCTTGGGTTGCCGTTGAGTCGGGTGCGCTTCGCCTTGGGTGACAGCCTCTTTCCGCCGGCGCCTTCCCATTCCGGGTCGCGGACCATGGCCAGCGTCGGGTCGGCGGTCTTCACCGCCACCAGCATGCTGCGGGACAAGCTTATTCGGATGGCCGTGACCGATCCCGCGTCGCCATTGAGCGGCCTGCGCCCGCAGGACGTCACCGTCGCCGACGGCCGCCTGTTCGCCACCGCCGCGGCCGACCGCGGTGAGTCCTATCAGGACTTGCTGCGCCGCCGCGGTTGGCCGGAATTGGAAGCCGAACAGACCTGGACTCCGGACGACGCCGACAAGCGGTATTCGATGTACGCCTACGGCGCGGTGTTCGCCGAAGTCGCCGTCGACTCGCTGCTCGCCACGGTCCGGATCAGGCGGATCTACGCCTGCTACGACGCCGGCCGAGTGATCAATCCCAAGCTGGCCCACAGCCAGGCCATCGGTGGAATGGTGGGTGGTATCGGGATGGCGCTGCTCGAGGCGACCGAACTCGATCACCGCGATGGGCGGATCGTCAACGCGAACATGGCCGATTACCTGGTGCCGGTCAACGCCGACGTGCCCGCCCTGGACGCGACGTTTCTCGCGGCAGAGGACACGATCGCCGATCCCATCGGTGTGAAAGGCCTCGGCGAATTGGTGATCGTCGGGGTGCCCGCCGCAATCGCCAACGCGGTTTTCAACGCCACCGGCAGGCGCGTCACCGATCTTCCGATCACCGTGGAAAAGTTGCTGTAAACGAACTGCGCCGCCTTAAGCTGCGAGTTCACTGGCAAGCCACTTGGTGCCGCGTCGTTGGTCCCCGATGTCGTGTCATGATGATTTATGGCTTTGGGTTCTCTAGACATCTCGCACCGGGTCGCGGCGGGCTGGCCGAGGTAGGACAATCAGCGAGGTGAGCAATGCACACGAGAATGGCTACCGCAACCTCGCGGTGGACCATTTGCGGCCCAACGAGATTCGCTGGGCCCTGAACCACGATGCCGTACACGGAATCGGGTACGCGTTCAAGAACCCGTTGGCCGTCGCCGACGCCAACGACGATCCCGGCGATGACCGCAAGACGTACCTGGTCCGGGTCAAACGCGACGACCTGGTCAAGGCGATGGCCCAGATCAACACCTGGATCACCAGGAACCCCGGCGCGGCCGGTATTGCCGCATACGGCTTTTTGCGCGCGCTGTCCAGAGAGGGAGCTGTCGAGCGCCTCGCCGATGACGAGGATCGTCGTTAGAGGCGCAACTCGGGTCCGCTGCTCTCGAAGAACCTGACCGGGCCTACTCTCGACAGGAAGCGTCCGGGAGGGAGCCGTCTGTGCAACAGCTCAGTTGGACCGATGACATGCTGCTGCGCGCGGAACGGCCGGCGACCCCGCTCCACATTCAGCTCCTGCTGATTTATGACCCGGCGACTGCGCCCGGCGGCAAGGTGACGTTCAAAGGGATTCTCGAGGAACTCGACGCACGCCTGCACCTCGCCGATGTCTTCCGGCGGCGGTTGACCGAGTTGCCGGGCGGACTGCACCAGGCTTATTGGGTCGACGACCCCAACTTCGATCTCGAGTACCACGTCCGTCATATCGGTTTGCCGCAACCGGGCGACTGGCGCCAGCTGTGCATTCAGGTGGCACGTCTGCACGCGCGGCAGATCGACCTGCGACGTCCGCCGTGGGAGATCACCGTCATCGAGGGTCTCAACGCGGTGCCCGGGGTCCCGAAGGGTTCCTTCGCGATGGCGCTGAAGCTGCACCACTGTGCGGTCGACGGCATGGCAAGCGTGCAGATGATTGCGGCGTTGCACGATCTGGCCGCCGACAGCCCCCGCCCCGCCGGACCCGACCGGCACTGGCAACCCGACCCACTTCCCACGACCAGCGACTTGGTCGCGCGCACCGCGATCAACGCCGCCTTCTACCCCCTGCGGGCAGGCAGGGTCATCGCCACCAGCGCCCCGAAGGTGGTCCGCGGCCTGGTCGCGCTGCCGGGCAAAGTGGCCGGCACCGTGATGTCCCGGGTCGCCGGGAGTAGCCCGCCGTCGTTTCCGCCGAAGACGCGTTTCAACCAAGCCGCCTCGCCACACCGCGTCTTCGAGGCCCGTTTTCACGACCTTGCCGACTTCAAGCGGATCAAAGCGCGGGTGCCGGGCGCCACCATCAACGACGTGGCACTGGCCTACGTCGGCGGCGCGTTACGCGAGTATCTGGCCGGGCACGGGGAGCTTCCCGACGAGCCCCTCGTGGCTGCCTGCCCGATCTCCATGCGGGATGCGGCCGACCACAGTGGGCGGGGCAACATGGTGTTCGGCCGGTTGCAGACGCTCGGCACCCACATCGCCGACCCGCTGGAGCGTCTCACCACCATCGCCGAGGAAACCGCCAGCAGCCGAACGGAATCCGAGCACTCCACCAGGTCGCAAGTGCTCGACCTGATCGGCACCATGCCGACATCGCTGCTGGCGATCACGGCGAAGGCGGCCAGCGTACTGCCCTTCTCCGGCCCGACCGTCGCCAATACCACAGTGACCAACGTGCCCGGTCCACCCGATCCGATCTTCTTCCGGGGAGCGCGGTTGGTGCGCGCCACCGGATTGGGCCCACTGGTGGGCGGCCTGAACCTGATCCACGTCATCGCCAGCTACAACGGAACGCTGTCCATCGGCGCCACAGCCGACCGTGACGCCTTGCCGGACCCGGCTCGCTACGCCGAATGCATGGATAAAGCGTTCCAAGAGTTGCTCGCCGCCGCCGGATGACCTGAGCGATTTTGGTCCCGATGGAAAGACTTGACGAGTGACCGAGCCAGACGTCGAACCGTTCGAGAAGCTGGTAGCGCGGCTTAACTACCCGATGTTCGTGGTGACCACCCAAGCCGAAGGGATACCGGCCGGTTGTCTGGTCGGGTTCACGAGTCAGACCAGCATCAATCCGCCCCGGTTCTTGGTCGGTCTGTCCAAGAAGAACCACACTTACCGCATCGCCACCGAGGCCACCCACCTTGCGGTGCATGTGTTCGACCGTGAGCACCTTGACGTCGTGGAACTCTTCGGCAGCCAAACCAGCGACAGGATCGACAAATTCGGCCGCTGCTCGTGGCACCCCGGCCCCGCGGACATGCCCATCCTGGACGACGCGGCCGCGTGGTTCGTCGGTGAAATTTTGGACCGCTTCACCCTCGGCGACCACGTCGGGCACCTGCTGCAACCGGTGGCCGGTGACCCGCCGCACGGATCGGAGGACTTGGTCTCCTTCACCGACGTGCACCACCTTGAACCGGGTCACGAGGCGTGAACGACGCGCCGCGCGTCGGCGTCGTCAGCGGCATCGACGAACTGGCAGCACACTACGCCGAACCCCCGGACGGCGTACGCGCCAACATGATCTTCAGCGCCGACGGTGCAGCGGCGTTCGGCGGCCGGGCCGGTTCCTTGTCCTGCCCCACCGATCAACGGTTGCTGCGCCTGCTGAGAGCATTTGCTGACGTGGTGCTGGTGGGCGCCGGCACCGCCCGCGCCGAGAACTACGGTCCTGTGCACCTCACCGACGACCAGCAAGCCTTCCGAAACCGCGAGGGGCGCACCAGCCCGCCACCGATCGCGGTGGTCAGCCGCAGCGGTGAGCTGCCGAGGCGGCTGCTCAGTGATCCCCAGCAGCCGCCGATCCTGCTGACCTGCGCAACGACCGCGGTGCGCGACGATTTGCCGGAGGACGTGCGAGTGATGGTGGCCGGCGAGGATTCGGTGGACGTGGCCCACGCGGTGGGGCTGCTACGGGAGGAGGGCCTGCGCCGCATCCTGTGTGAAGGCGGCCCGACGCTGCTCGACGAACTGGTGGACAACGACGCCGTCGCCGAGATCTGTGTGACGCTGGCTCCCAAGCTGGCCGCCAGCCAGCCCGTGGGGCAACGCCTGCAGCCCTCGGGACTGGCCCGCCCCATCACGCTGCGACTCGACCACGCCCTGGTGCACGACGACTACTTGTTCTTGAAATACCGGCGCTAACCGCGCGGGTAACCTCGTCGCACGGTCCGGTCGAGAATGCCCAACGTCGCGCGCAGGGCGCCTTCGGTCAACACCGGGAAGATCCCGGCCTCGCGCCACTTCGCGTCGATGTTCGACCAGTCGTAGAACGACGTGACCACGGTGCCGCGGCCGTCGTCGGTGGGTTGCAACCGGTAGCCATACACATGACCGATCTGTGGGCGCAGTTGTCCGAGGATCGTCCATGCGATCAGTCGATCCTGCTCGTACTCGGTGATCGAGACGGTCACGTCGTACCTGCCCAACTCCGGGTAGTCGTTCAACGCCTCCCGGTCCATGTGGACGATGAAGCTGTCGCCTGCGGCTCGGACCGGCTCGCCTTCGGCTTCTTGCAGCATCCCCGAGGAATCGATGGCGACATGGCCCTGCGGGTCGCACAACAGCGCGAAGATGTCCGGGGCAGGGGCCTCGATGGTGCGCTGCACCTCGATGCGTTCGGTCATTTCTGCAAAGTGAACTGGTTGACGTCGATGTAGCCGTCCCGGAACAACTCGGCGCAGCCGGTCAGGTACTTCATGTAGCGCTCGTAGACCTCGTCGGATTGGATTTCGACGGCCTGGTCTTTGCGCGACTCGAGGGAAGCGGCCCAGGTGTCCAACGTCCGGGCATAGTGCAGACGCAGCGACTGCCGGCGCGTCAGGGCGAAGCCCGCCTTGGCCGACTGCTCCTCGACCATCTCGATGGTCGGCGGATGCCCGCCCGGGAAGATCTCCGTTTGAATGAACTTGAGGAACCGCAACAGGCCCATCGTGATCGGCAGGCCGGTGTCGGTCATCTCTTGCCTGGTGAGTCCGGTGATGGTGTGCAGCAGCATGACGCCGTCGGCGGGCAGGATTCGGTATGCCAGGGCGAAGAAGTCGTCGTAGCGGTCGTGGCCGAAGTGCTCGAAGGCGCCGATGGACACGATGCGGTCGACGGGCTCGTCGAACTGCTCCCAGCCGTTGAGCAGCACCCGCCGGGTGCGCTCGGTGTCCATCTCGTCGAAGCACTTCTGCACGTGCGCGGCCTGGTTCTTCGACAAGGTCAGCCCCACGACGTTGACGTCGTACTTGTCGATCGCGCGGCGCATGGTGGCTCCCCAGCCGCAGCCCACGTCGAGCAGCGTCATCCCGGGCTGCAGACCCAGCTTGCCCAGCGCCAGATCGATCTTGGCGAGCTGGGCCTCTTCCAGCGTCATGTCGTCGCGCTCGAAGTAGGCGCAACTGTAGGTCTGCGTCGGATCGAGGAACAGCCGGAAGAAATCGTCGGACAAGTCGTAGTGGGCCTGCACGTCATCGAAGTGCGGCGTCAGTTGCTCGGGCATGCGCGGTAACGCCTTTCTGTGGACCGGAAACGGCCCTCGGTGCATGCCCAATATGCGCCCAGCTAATCCCACTCAGCGGGCTCGGGGCAGGGTATCCCGCATGTTCAGCCGGTCAGCTTCGTCAGCCAGCTGGGATCTTGCATGTTGATGGACTTGGATCCGTCCCATACGAACGGCGTACCGCTGGCGTTGAGGCTCGCCAGCGTCGCGTCGGCGTTGGTGGCTTTTGCTTGAGCGGTGCCCAGGTCGGCGCCGGACTTGATGCAGTTGAGGGCCGAAGTATTGGCACCGCTGGTCTGTGCCAGATGGGCAAGCTCGGCGTCGGTGCGGTCGGAGGCCGCGCCCTCTTGCGGCTGGAAGTCGCTCGCGAAGAGGCCGTAGTAGAAGCTGGTGTAGGCCTTCGGGTCGTTCTGCGCGGCGACGCAGTAGGTGGCTGCAACCGCGCGGGTCGAGTAATTCTTGGTGTGCGACTTGTCGTCGAGGAAGTTGAGCAGGTGGTAGCGCACCGCCAACTTCCTGCCGTTCACCGCGGCGTCGATGTCGGTCGCATATGACCGAATGAAGGCGCCGCACGGCGGACACATCGGTTCGTTGAACACATCGATAGTGTTCGGTGCCGTCGAACTGCCAACCAGCACACCGTCATTGAGAACTTGCAGCTGCACCGCGTCCGGCGGCGCCGCGGAAGGCGACGCTGACGTCGGCCCCGGCGGACCGGGACGGGGCGGATGCACGAGCGCGACGATGAGGGCGCCGGCGAGGGCCAGCACCACGACGACGGCCAGACCGGCCCATAACCACGGCTTGCGCAACAACCCACCGCTCGGCTGCGGCGGCTGACCCCATGGCGGAGCCCCGGCCCACCCCGTCTGGTGCCCAGGCGCCACGGCGCTGGGGGCGGCCGGTGACCACGCACCCGAGGGTGCCGGCCAGGCCGAACCCGGCGGCACACTATGGCTCGACGGTGTGTGGGTGGGCGGTGGATAGAAAGCGGAAGGATTGGCGAATCCCGCTGGCAGTTGTGCCTCTTGGCTGCGTTGCAAGATGTCGCTGGCCCGATCCTGGTCGGGCGTCGTCAGTGCCGCATAGGCGGCTGCGGACAGATCACCGCAAGTCGCATACCGGTCGGCCGGATCTTTGGCCATGCCACGGGCGATCACTTCGTCGAAAGCGACCGGGATGCCCGCCCGGGCGGCGCTGGGCCGTGGGATCGGTTGATGAAGATGGGCTCCCATCGCACTGAGCTGATCGCCCCGGAACGGCGGCGACCCGATCAAGCACTCGTAGAGCACGCACGCCAATGCGTAGATGTCGGCCCGGTAGGTGACTTCGCCGTCACTGAAGCGCTCCGGCGCCATGTAGTACAGAGTCCCGACCGTGCTGCCCAGTTGGGTCAACTTCTCGTCGTTGGTGGCGCTGGCGATTCCGAAGTCGACCAGATAGGCGAAGTCGTTGGCACTGATCAGGATGTTCTCCGGCTTGACATCCCGGTGAGTGACACCGGCGGCGTGCGCGGCGTCCAGCGCCGACCCGATCTGGCGCACTATGGCCACCGCCCGCGGCGGGGGCAGCGGACCATAGCGCTTGATCGTTGCGGCAAGGTCCTTGCCGTCGATCAGGCGCATGTCCACATACAGTTGGCCGTCGATCTCGCCGTAGTCGTGAATCGGAACCACATGCGGTTCCTGCAGACGTCCGGCCGTGCGCGCCTCGCGCTGCATGCGGGCTCGGAAGACCGGGTCGCCGGACAGCGACCGCGACATCAGCTTCAGCGCAACCACGCGCTCACGCACGGTGTCTTCGGCTTCGTAGACGTCGCCCATGGCGCCGCTACCTACCAGCCGTCGCAACCGATACGGTCCGACTTGCGTACCTTCCCGCGATTCCGCGGTGTCACCCATCCCGACTCCTCATCAAGCCATCCACGCGCGGCGAACCGGAGTACGCGGTGGCGTGCCGGGATAAGGCTAACGGCTAGAGCCGCGGTGAGGGGTAATGACGTGACAGCCGGATAGCCGAACCAGCGCGCAAAGCCGCGTGGCATCCTACGATGTCGCTGTGGTCAGCGAAAACACTCGCGCCGCCGATAGCGACCGCAATGACACATGCGAACTGCTCGACGCGGCGCTCGCAGACGGACAACTGTCGACCGAAGAGCACCGCGAGCGGGTGAGCGCCGCGACCAAGGCGCTTACCTTGGGCGAATTGCAGACGCTCGTGTCCGATCTGCAGAATCGAAAGCTACCGACCCAGCCGCCGTCGCGCACGTCGTCCAACCGCACCTGGGGCATTCGCGTCGCGGTGGGGTTGGCGGTGGTGGTGCTCGGCGCTGGGATTGCCTGGGGCTTGCACCCCAAGCCGACCTCGAGCGCTGCGTCAGCGCACCCTCCGGCTCCGCCCGCAGCCATCGTCAGTGTCGGCGACACCGCAATCGCCCCGACGAAGCCGATCGCACCGGCTCCCCCGCAAATGCTGACGCTCACCGGGCTCACCGAGCTGCTCGCCCAGATGCGGACGCAGTTCGGCGACACGCTGGGCTACCAGCTCAACGTCTACCAGGACAAGGCGGTCGTCCAGCGACCTGACACCGCCAATGCCCACAAGATCGTGCAATGGGTCTACCGCAACGGCACCTGGGCGAACCAGGGACCGAGCACAGCGGTCTTTTCCGGCTCCGGTGTGGGTGACCTCAGTCGGTTCGACGTGCAAGCGGTGCTGGGCGTGGTACATGAGGCGCCCACTACTCTGGCGCTCTTCGACGCGCCAGAGACGTTCTTGGCGATCGAAAGCCGCAAAGACGGCACGCTGTACCTCAACATCCACGTCTCGGACAACACGCGACGGAGCGGGTCCATTGTCGTCGGCCCGGACGGCAGCATCGCTGAGATCGACCGTCCACCCCGGTAGTCATCTCATCTGCAGGCCGCGTTTGCGGACCCACATCTCGGCCGCGACCGTTCCGCCTATCCAGACCGCTGTGGCGAACCCCAGGTGCACGAAGCTTTTCGTGTCTCGCCCCAACACAGGACCGATCGCCGCCGGAAGCTGGGTCCAGAACACCTTGTGCTCGACGCCGTCCATCGGGTCGGCGACGTAGTACACCGCATACGGCAAGGTCACCGCCGCAAGCCAGGCGCTGGTCCGGCGCAGGTCGTGGCGCTGCCGCCACCGCCGGATCAGCGGCTCAGCGGCCACCGGATGCAGCACCGAGACGAGATTGCCGACACCGAGCCACGACAAGATCGGCACCGCGACGTTGGGAATCGTAACCGCAAGGCGCTGAGGTGATTCCAGCTGCAGCGTCAACGCCATCGCCACCACCAGGGTGGGCATCCCCACCAGCACGAGCAGCGCCATGTTCTTGATCAACAGCACCCGCCACAGCGGCGTGCCTGCGGCAAGTCCCTTGACGACGCGATAATGGTCGCCGCCAAGGACATTCGTCGTGGTGACGTCGGCCAGCACAAAAGACGAGAAGTAGGTACTGACCAACACCACCCAGTCCAAGTGGTGATGGTGGTAATGACGCGTTTGATGACCATGCGAGGCCAGCGGCTGCACGGCCAGCCAAGCCACCGCCAGACATAGATTCGCCACGACACCCGATAACCAGGTTCGCGGCGGCGTGAACGCCCAGCGGATTTCTGACCACAGCGCGGGCCAGAAACCTTGGTTGAAATTTGTCGCCGCACGCACCGCCGACGCCGGGCGGGGTGCCGACGCACGCACCACCGCTCGCACGACCGCACGCACCTGCCGACGCATCGGCGTCTCCGGCTCCGTCATCCGCGTCCGCTGCCGCCCTAGCTATTGTCAGCGGCCGAGGTCATCTCGACGGTCGCGATCTTGCTGAATCCACTGATGGTGAGGACCCGAACCATCAACGGATGCACGATGACTCGCAGCCGGTCGACTTCATCCGCGTGATCGAACAGGGCGTTGATGCCCGCGCTGTCCACGTACCTCACCGCGCTGAGGTCGATGGTGATCGGGTTGCGGGTGCCCTCACTGGCGGAGCTGAGCGCTTGAGTGAATTGTTCGATGTTGCTGAGATCGATCTCCCCCGTCGCGGTCACTCTCGGCCGCCCGTCCACACCACGGTCGGTGTTCACGGAGAGCTGCGTGGCCATCAGGCGATCCTCGCGTACATCTGCACCGTGGTGCCAGTGTCATCGGAGTGAATGCTCAAGTCCTCCATCAGCCCTCGCATGAGGGTGATGCCGCGGCCCCGACTGACCCCAGGTGTCTGGCGGGGCGGTTTCCAGCTGCCGGAATCGGTGACCGTCACCCATAGCCGGTCCACGACGGCGGTGGCCTGCAACAGGACGGTGCCTTCTGGTCGGTCACGGTGACCATGCTCGATCGCGTTGGCCACGGCTTCGCCGGCGGCGATGAGCACGTCTTGGATCTGCTCGGGTTCGACTCCCGCCTGCCTCAACCAGCTACGCAAAGCGGCACGACTGGGTCCCAAGTGGTTGGCGTCGGCCACGAATCTCATGGTCAGCGGTGCGGGTTGGCGATAAAGCAGGACGGCGACGTCGTCCGGATAACCACCCCCCGGTTCCAGCCGGGACATCAAGTTGTCCGCCACCTCGTCGATGGAGTCGGAACGGCCGCCGTGGACCACGTCGGCAGCTCGGTCCATACCGTCGTCGATAGAGCGGCCGCGGCGTTCCACCAGCCCGTCGGTATAGAGCAGCAGCGTCGCCCGCGGCGGCATGGTCACCCGCGCTTCGGTCCGCGACCAGTCCGGGCGCAGCGCCAAGGGCAGCCCATGCCCGCCGTCGAGCCTTGCTTTGGTGCCGTCAGCGTGCACCAAGATGGGCGGCGGATGCCCAGCGCTGGAATACACCAGTTCACCCGTGTCAAGGGTGAGGACCGCGCAGAATGCAGTGGTGCAGCGCGCCCCCGGTAACCGCGCGGCGAACCGGTCGAGACCCGTGAGCGCGGCGCTGGGACTGGTCTGCTCAAGCAGCAGGGCCCGGCAGGCGCTGCGCAACTGACCCATCACCGTGGCGGCGGACAAGCCGTGACCGACACAATCACCGACGATCAACGCAACGCGGCCCTTGTCGATGTCGACGACGTCATACCAATCCCCGCCGACCTTGAGTGGTCGGCTCGCGGGGTGGTACCGCACCGCGAAACCCTCAGGGAGACTTGCGGGCCCGAGCATCGCATGCTGAAGTGCGACGGCGGTTTCGCGTTGCTGGTCCAATTGATAGACGCGCTGCAGACCCTGACCGAGCCGTCCGCTGAGAACCGTCAACAAGGTTTGGTCCTCCGGGGTGAACGGCCGGTGCTCGGCGAGCTCCACCCAAATGACCAACACACCGTTGGGATGCTGCAATGCAATACCCGCCGCGCCGGCTTCCTCGGCGAGCGGAGTGAGCAGGTCGCCCTCACGTAAAGACGAAATGCGTTGCTGTAGTTGCGCTGGCAAGTCGCTCCATTGTGCCGGTTCTCCGGCGCACACAACATGCGGCGGGACCGTTTTCCCGGCATCGCCGAAGGTTATGGCAAGTATTCGCCGCGCCTGCCATAACCGCAGCAGCTCGGCGGTGGCCTCGTGCAGTGCGTCATCGAGCGTATCTGCCTGCGCCAGTTGCTGATTGAGCGCAGCAAGAGCAGTTTGGCGTTGCACAAGATAATGCTCGGCCGTCACATCGCGGAAGGTGCCTACCATCACCCGCCGGCCCGAGTCGGGATCTTCAGCATGGTTGAAAGTCACCGCAACCCAGCGGCGCTGCCCGTCGCGGTGCGTGATGGGAGCGGTGAACGTGCCGTGGGTGTCGCTCAACATCCCCTCGAACGCGACCTCAACTTGCCGGAACGCTTCGGAGTCGGTCTCTTTGTTCGGCCACCAAGGATGGACGGGGTGGTACGGCAATCCTTCGGGACCGTAGCCGAGTATTTCGGTGAACGCGGTGTTGATCTCGATGACGGCACCGTCTTCGTCGCAGACGAAAAACGCCTCCTGCAATGAGTCCACCAACGCCGCACGCCAGCGGGACTGATGGCCGCGCAAGCGAGCCAATTCGACATTGGCGCGCACCCGGGCGAGAAGCTCTGCAGCGGCGAAAGGTTTGACGAGGTAGTCGTCGGCTCCCGCTAATAACCCTTCGATGGAAGCTTCTTGCCCGGCGCGAGCGGACAGCAGCAGAACCGGTAGGGCGGCGGTGCGTGGGTCGTTGCGCAGCGCCGCAAGCAGCTGCAGCCCGTCGAGGTTGGGCATCATGACGTCGCTGATGACGAGTTCGGGCAACTGCGAGCGGATGACTTCGAGCGCCTGGCTGCCGTCGGTGACGTCCGTTACCTCATAGCCTGAGGTTCGTAGCAAGTTGGTCAGGTACTCGCGCATGTCGGCGTTGTCATCTGCGACCACTACGTGGATCCGCTCGCCAACTTTTTCGGCCGGGGTGATGGCCGTCATGGTGGCGGTGGTGCCGGTGTCCGCCGGTGTGGTGCCACTGGGCAGCCACCGCAGGGCTTCCTGGACATACGGTTGGGCGATCACCCCGGAAACGGCACGGGCGGACTGCGGTGAGCCGATCTCGTCGGCGGGCAGGTGAGCGGTGCCGAAGGGCACACGCACCGTGAAGGCGGTGCCTGACCCCTCCACACTTTCCGCGGTGATGGTGCCACCGTGCAGCCCGACCAGTTCTCTGACCAGTGCCAGGCCTATCCCGCTGCCCTCGGTGGATCGCGCTCGCGAGCTTTCCACCCGGTGGAAACGTTCGAACAGCCGAGGGATTTCGGTGGCAGGCACGCCGATCCCCGTATCGCTGACCGTGACCACCGCCTCAGCACCTTCGCGGCCGACCCGGACGGTGATCGAACCCTCGAAGGTGAATTTCAGCGCGTTGGAGAGCAGGTTGAGGATCACCTTTTCCCACATCTCCCGGTCCAGGTACACCGGTTCGTCGAGCGGTGGACAGTCCACAGTGAACGTCAGACCGGCCCGCTCGATGGCCGATCGGAACACGCTGGCCAGTTCGGCGGTGAGGGAGGCGACGTCGACGGGCTCGAACAGCGCCTGCATCCTGCCTGCCTGGATCCGGGAGAAGTCCAGCAACGTGTTGACCAGCTTGGCCAACCGCAGTCCGTTGCGGTGTACCAACTCCAATTCCTGACGGGTGCGATCGTCGATTCCCGTTGCCTTGGTGCGCAATTCGTCGACCGGTCCGAGGATCAACGTCAGCGGCGTCCGAAACTCATGGCTGATATTGGAGAAGAAAGTCGTCTTGGCGCGATCGAGTTCGGCCAGTTCCTCCGCACGCTGTTGCTGGGCTCGATAGCTGCGTGCACTCACCACCCCGGCGGCGATGTGTCCGGCAACCAACTCGATGAAGCCGCGGTAGCCGTCGTCGAATGGGCGGTACCGGTTGAGCCCGGCGACCAGGAAACCGACCGGTGCGCCGCCCTGCTGTAGCAGCGGCACGACCACCGCCTGTATCGGCGGCTTTCGCCAGGCGCCGGCGGGTAGGTCCGTGGCGCGACCGGCCAGGTCGACTAGCTGTGTTTGACCTTGCTCGGCGTTCTCCAGCGGCCATATCGAATCGCCATCGCGGGTAAGGGTTTCCGGTGCGGCGGGATGCCCCGGGGATATCCCGCTGACTCCCGCGAGCTGAGCATGCCCATCGTCGCCGAACAGATAAGTCGCAGTGAAGGGCAGATCGTACGGGTTGTTGGCGAGCTGGTCGGCGGCGAAGTTCAGCATTTCTCGCTCGGTACGCACGACGCTCGGGTCCGACCCCAGGTCGCGCAGCATCGCCATGCGCCGTTGGGCAATGACTCGTGCGGTGTCCTCGCTGACCACACAAAGCATGCCGACTACGCGCGCGTCCTCGTCACGCAGCGGGCTGTAGGAGAAGGTGTGGTAGCTCTCTTCTGGGTAGCCCGAGCGTTCGAGGATGAGCAGCAAGGCTTCGTCCCAGGTCGCCTCTCCGGTGGACAGGACGTGCTCGACCCGTGGTCCGACGTCCGGCCAGATTTCGGCCCACACTTCGCTGGCCGGGCGGCCCAGCGCCCAGGGATATTTGCGGCCCAGGGTGTCTCGGCGATAAGCGTCGTTGCAGAAGAAGGTCAGCTCTGGTCCCCACCCCATCCACATCGGGAACCGGGAAGCGAGCAGGATGTTGACGGCGGTGCGAAGGCTCTGCGGCCAGTCGTCCACTGGCCCTAACGGGGTTGATGCCCAATCGACGGCGGCAAGATCACGTCCGATCTCCTGGCCTGCGCGGAAGACCACTTGAACCCTCTCAACTGTGACCGTCCCGAACGGGTGGTCAGCGGCAATTCTTCAAGAGAACCACTTAGCGAGATGGCCTCGCCAGTGTTTGCTCAGCTCGACGTCTTGTCTGCGTTGTCCTCCCGTTCGGCGTCGGCCACCGTCAATGGCAACGCCAACTCCTCGAGCGGGCGTTGCTCGGCGGCCACACCCAGCCACAATTCGACCAAGCCGCCGATTGCCATGACCGCAGCCCCGATGAGGAACGACCAGACGACGTGGCCGCGCTGCCCCGACTCGATCAGCTGACCGAACAGCAGCGGACCGGTGATGCCTCCGATCGCCGTTCCCAACGCGTAGAAGAAAGCGATCGCCAGCGCCCGAGTCTCCATCGGGAAGATCTCGCTGACGGTCAGATACGCCGCGCTGGCGCCGGCGGATGCCAGAAAGAACGTCACCGCGAGGACGCCGATGAAGGTCCATACCCCGCCCGTTTGGGTAAGGAACACCACGGCGAGCACAACCGCCACGGCGGCAGAACCGATGTATGACATGGTGATCATCTTTTTCCGGCCGACCGTGTCGAACAGGTGACCCAACAAAAGCGGGCCGGCAAAATTACTCAACGCCCACAAAATGAAGAACAGCGGCACTTTGTCGGAGGCGACGCCATAAAAGCCGCTCAACAGAGTGCCCAGGTTGAACGTCACGCCGTTGTAGAGAAACGCCTGCCCGATGAACAACGCCAACCCCAGGACCGCGCGCTGCGGATACAGGGTGAAGGCCACCCGAGCGATCTCGCGGAATGAGATGGTCTCGCGCTGGCGGATTCTGAGGGGTTCACCTCGCGGTTCGGGAAGCGGTTTGCCGGTGTGCCGCTGCACATCGGCTTCGATCTGACCGACGATTTCCTCGGCCTCCCGGTCGCGGTTGTGGATGAACAACCAGCGCGGACTTTCCGGAACATTGCGCCGAACCAGCAGGACGAAAATGCCGAAAATCGCACCGATACCGAAGGCGAGTCGCCATCCGATGTTTTGCGGAAAATAGGAGGTGTTGAGTAGGAGCAGAGAGCCGGCGGCCCCGGCGGCCGACCCCAACCAATAGGTTCCGTTGATGATGAGGTCGACTCGACCGCGCACCCGTGCCGGAATGAGCTCGTCGATGGCCGAATTGATCGCGGCGTACTCACCGCCGATACCGGAACCGGTCAGGAAGCGCGCGAGGTAGAAGTACCAAGGAGCGAAGGCGAAAGCGGTTGCCACCGTGGCAACCAGGTACACCGCAAGGGTCAGTATGAATAGATTGCGACGGCCGAATCGGTCGGTGAGGTGACCGAAGAACAAGGCGCCCACGCAGGCGCCGGCGATGTAGAAGGCCGCCGCCACACCGATCTGTGCCGGGGTGAGATTGATGCCGCTGCCCTTCTCGGTCAACCGCGACGACACGTTACCGACCATGGTGACCTCGAGCCCGTCGAGAATCCACACGCCACCGAGGCCAACGACGATCCGCCAGTGAAACTTCGACCACGGGAGCCGGTCGAGTCGTGCGGGTACCTGTGTGGTGATGGTCCCGGTTTGCGCGCTCGCGCTCATGCTGGCTCCAATCTGAAGGGACAGAGAACGACGTACCCCACGGCGGCCAGATCTATAACAATTCCGTGTCTCACGCCGGCGAGGAGGCAGCCCGCACGACGCTAGCCGAGCTTGCAGATGGCGGTCAGCCGCAAGAGACCGGCCGACGGTGGGCGGTGTCCTGAGTTCTCCGACAGCCCGGCCAGAACATGAAGCTGAGAATCTTTCCCGTTGCTGTCAAAATCTGTCACATGCGTCGCTTACGACACTAGAGTGCTCTTTCGTGGGCACAGCCGTGTTAGCCAACGGCAGAGGCCGCTGGTTGGCAGTCGCGGCCTCACTCGTCGTTTCTGCCGCCATGGTCTATGCGCAAGCCCAAACGCCGCCGCGTCATGTTGAGGTCCAGGCCCAGGCCCAGGCCCCGACGGCGACCGCCTCCCCACCGGCCGGTGCAACGCACACCGCCAGTCCCGCCGAAGCGGAGATTCTTGCGGCGAACGCGCCAATGGCCGCCCAGGATTTTCAGCTCTCCTTGCCCGCCGGTGTGGCATCGGAGCAGGGATTGCAAGTCAAGACGATCTGGGCGGCGCGGGCTATCAGCGTGCTCTTCCCTCAGATCAAGACCATCTTCGGGTACCGGCAAGATGCGTTGAAGTGGCACCCCAACGGTTTGGCCATCGACGTGATGATCCCGAACCACGAGTCGCCAGAAGGTATCGAGCTCGGGACTCAGATCGCCGGCTATGCCCTGGCGAACGCGAAGCGATGGGGTATCTCCCACGTGATCTGGCGGCAGAAGATCTACCCTGGCGTTGGCTCGGGTAGCTGGACCGCGGACTACGGGTCAGAAACGCTGAACCACTACGACCATGTGCATATTGCGACTGACGGCGGCGGATATCCGACGGGGCACGAGACGTATTACATCGCGTCGATGACCCCTCCGCCGCCAGAATGACGTCTCACTAACCGATTTCGTCAATCGGGCAAGATCTCTTGTCGGGCATCTACTACAGGGCGTAGTATTCGATCGAGTCCCATTCCGTTTGACGGAGGCACACAATGAAGTGGAGCTTCGCCCAAGTCGGCCTGCTGGTCATCAGCGCTTTTCACGTCGTTCAGGCGGTGATCGGCCTGATCGCCGAACCAAGCTTCGCGACCGGACCCAGCGCCCCGACCATCCAACTGCTCGGCATGGATTACAACGGCTGGCATGCCGTCGCCGGTTTGGCGTTGTTCGGGCCGGGTTTCGCGTTCGCGATGCGCAAGTCGTGGTCGGTGCTGTATCTATTGCTGGCCGCGATAGCCGGTGCGCTGCCGGGTATTTGGGCGTTCTTCTCCCATCAGGTCGCTTATGTCTTCACCTTCCCCAACAACACCACCGACGCGGTAGTGCACCTGGTCACTGCGGCGGTGATGGTGTCGGTTGCCGCCATCCAGATCCGCATCGATGGCGGGTTGAAGAATTCGTTGAGCGATCTACGGCAATCGGCTAGCGGCCGCTGACCCCGCTGTCGACGACTTTCACCCGCTTGTTCGGGTAGCGGCGTTCGGCATGCTCCTTGGCGTTCGAGTTGGGCAGCACGTAAAGCGTTTCCTTCTTGTCCTGCAACGGCTTCAAGACCATGTCCATGAAGCCCTTGCGGTCCTCGAGGTACGGGGCGATGACATCTTCTCCCGCCGGACACACCGCGAGGCAGTAGGCGGCTTTGTAGTTGGGCTTGAACGCCAAACTCTGCCACATGGAAGCGTTTTCGGAATCGCTTACCCGAGAACGGAATCGGTTGCATCGCTGCTGTCGGCGATTGTTTGCACCCAGTCGGTGAATCCGCCCATGAATTCGCGGTAGTTGTGCACCGAGCAAGCGACGAAGTCGAATTCGCCCTTCTTTCCTATTGCGCCGACGGGACACGCCGCGACGCACAGCTTGCACTCCAGGCACGGGCTGTAATCCAGCGGCTGGCCGTAACTACTGACCGGAGCATCGACCAAGATGGTGCCAAGCAGGATGAAGTTGCCGAACTTGGGATGAATCACGTTGCGGTGGATGCCCATTACGCCCAAGCCCGCAGCGACGGCGACGGGTTTGTGGGCCACCACCCAGATGCGACCGGGGAAGTTGTCCATTTCCATCGGGAACGTGGCCGACGGATTGAGCGCGCGGTAGCCGGCATCTTGGAGTCGGCGCACGATGCGATGCGCCGCCTCGTTCATGACTTCCCCGCTGCGGTGGAACTCCTGGTTGGCCACACTGCGTGCCGTGGACCGGACGTTGTCGCGGTTCATCCGGACGACCAGCGAGATGAAGCTTTTCGTTCCCGGCAGCGCTGCATCGACGTGCTCTCGCTCAGAAGCGAGGTCGGGATTGTCGACGCTGGCGAACGCGACATCGTCAGCGCCGGCTGCTAGGCATAGCTCGCGCAGCCAGGCCGCGTCCAGCACGCCGGGACGGGGCGTCGAGCGTGATCGCACCTTGCGAACCGTGGGGTGCTGGGCCAGTCGCGCGGGAATTTTGTCCACCATGCTGAGTATAGTACACAATACTTAGATGGCACGGCGCATAAGTCGGAAAGGGCGCCGGCCTGCACCGGCGCCCTCCCGTCAAGGCTCTAACCGATCGGCGTAATAGCCTGCGCGAGTTGCGAACCGAAGCTCAACAGACCAGGGATCAGGCCACCGAGCGGGGTGTTTCCCGAGAGGATGAGCGGCAACATCGTCCCGTCCACGTCGACGATCACTTGCGGAAGGGTGAGCGGCGTGAGAAGGCCGCCGAGTGGGATGTATGTCGTGGATGGAAGGGTGGCGCCCGGGAAGAGACTGACCGAGGCTGGCGGCAGCGCGATGACGGTCGTGCCGTTGAGGAATCCGTCGGCGATGACAGCCGGAGCATCGAGCAATGCCGCGGCTGCCGCCGACGCGTTGCCGGTCTGAACAGCGCTGAGGAACGCTACCGAGCTGGAATTGAGGGCGCTCAACGCGTTGGCTGGTCCGCCGATTCCGTCCAACACGAGTTGCAGAGGTATGCCGAATGTGAGGTTGGCCTTGTCGCTGATACTGAGCGTCGTTCCGAAGTTGGTAGCAGCCGAAAGGACATTCGTCGCGTTCTGGGCGATCTGTGCCGGGATCGAACCGGCGGGCAGAAGGTTGGTGAGGTTCTGCGCCATCTGTGCGGGGATACCGAAGATCGGCGCTAGATCGCCCAACGGGCCGATCGGCACGATGTCGAACGTAGCCAGTTGCCCTACTTGTGCGACGAGAACCCCGTTGAAGCCGGGCAGGAAGGCGTTCACCAGAGCCGAATTGATGTCGCCGTAGGCGGCGACGTTGTTGCCCGCCAGCAGATCGAGGGCGGCCGCCTGAAAGCCTGCCGGCAAGGTCTGCACGCCGGCACCGAAGTCCTGGGCTGCGCTGACCAGACTTGTGCCTATCGTCTGTGCGTAACCGATTTGATTGTTGATGAAGCTTTGTACGTACGGGGCTGGGTTGAACGCCAACAACTGCTGCAGCCCGGCCTGGATGGTCGCCGGCAAGCTGGCCACCTCGGCGGGGAGGTTTTGGATGCCGGTGGCTATCGACGAGGCGATCGTCTGCGCATATCCGGCCTGGTTGCTGGCCAACTGATTCAAGAATGGGAATGGGTGGGCGGCGATGGTGTTGCCGATGGCTTGCAAGTTATTGATGGTGTTGGTGGCCAGCGCTTGATAGGGCGCTACCACGGCATTCGCAAAACTGTTGAAGCCGGTGATCAGTCCCGGCGCGCCACCGGACTCCAGCGCCCCGAGGCTAGCGGTGAAGCCGGCGATCGACTGCGAAAGTGATTGCCCCCCAGTCTGAATAGCGCCCGATAGGGCCGCGGGAGCACCGGTGATCGCCGATGACAACGCGTTGACGCTTACTTGGATTTCGCCGCCGAGATTCGAGGCGACGGTGAGACTTCCGAAAAGGGACTGGGCGGGGGCGGTCAAGCCGCTGAGGAGCGTCTGCTCGACGTTGGCCGCCTCCGCGGTGGCATAAGCGTTGGCACCTGCATTCACCAACCCGACGAACTGCTGATGGAACGCTTGCGCCTGAGCGCTCAAGGCTTGGAATTGCCGGCCGTGGTTGCCGAATAGCGTAGCGATCGCCTGCGATACCTCGTCCTGAGCCGCAGCCACGACGCCCGTGGTGGGTGCCGACACTGCCGCAGCGGCCTCGGCCAGCGAGGATTGAATACCAGCCAGATCTTGGGCCGCACCCTGCAGTAATTCAGGTGCCGCGACGACAAACGCCATAGCAATCTCCTTGATTAATTTGCCCGATGACCAACGGTCACCCCGTTGATTGACATGAGATTAATAGCGAATTTCTTACTTGCAAGTAAGGTGTCGTTACTCGGGAGTAATATCCAGGGAACTCACAGGTTCGTGCGGATGCGGGGCGCGGGTCCGACTGGTACGGCCGCACAGCCGGGGGCGTTCGCAGCTATGAGCGGACGTGGCCGATTCGGGCTAACTCACCCGACCGCACCGCCCGCACTTCAATCGAACACCCGGTGAAATCGCTTGGCGCAGCGGACTCTTCGAATCGATGTCCCTAGCGGCTTGCGGTCGCCGCTTGGGTATCAGTGCGGCCCGCGGTCCCGGGCGAGATCGGTCGCGTCGGCGATGCCGCGAGTCCATGCCTCGCCATGACCTGGTAACACAATCCTGGCGTTGGTGTTGCGCAACACCGCCAGTGACTCCAGGGCCTGTGCACTATCGGCCGTAGCAGCGCCGGACACGATCTGCGGGCCGGTCCCCCCCGTGTAGGGGTCCAACGTCACCAGGGCGTCACCGGTGATCACCGCATCTCGGTCGGGAAAGTGCAGCGCGGTATGGCCGAAGGTGTGCCCCGGGGTGAACACCGGGACGGGTTGACCCGGCACCTCCAAGGAACGGCTGTGGTCGAACACCTCGACGTCGTGGACACCTCGGGTGACAAGCGCGCCCGCCAGTGTCATGCGAGCAATGATCGGAAGCGACCGAGGATGGGTCAGGGGCACCGCGAAGCGATTACGCTCATGCTGATATCGCAGCGGATGCGTTGCGAGTTCTCGCTCATCGGTGTGCGTCCACACCGGCAAGTGCCACTCTTTCTGGATGGCCGAGGCGGCGCCGACGTGATCGAAGTGCGCGTGCGTGAGAACGACCGCGGCGATCTGGTCGGGTTTCGCGCCCACTTCGCCCAATAGGCCCTCCAGATGCGGCCACACGCCGGGCAAACCCGCATCAACCACGGTGTACTCGCCGTGGTCCCCCTCCACCAAGTAGAGGTTGACGTGGGCGTGTTCGATGCGATGAATGCCATCCGCGGCGTTTCGATGCAGCGTTGCCATGATCACTCACTTCCCAGGGCAGGCTTTGGACGCCGTGCTGCCTCATTGCCCCGATGCTGTGCAGTACCCGGTCGCGGGCCAGGGAATCCTCTGCTGCGCGATCGGTTGTGACGCGGCGAACATTGTTTGTGCGCTATTTGTTAGGGCACGATGAAAATATGCGTACCGCTGCCGACGTCGATCCGCTCGCATTGGAGCAGCAAGTCTGCTTTGCTCTGGCCATTACGAACCGTGCCGTGCTCGGGGTATACCGACCGCTGCTCGAGCCGCTTGGTCTGACGCACCCGCAATACCTGGTGATGCTCGCCTTGTGGGATCACCAGAAACAATCTTCGAGTGGCCCGTCACCGATGTCGGTGAAGCAAATTGCCACGGCGCTGCAATTGGATTCGGCCACGCTGTCGCCGATGCTCAAGCGCCTGGAGGCGCTCGGCTTGATCACCCGCACCCGTAGCGCCGTCGACGAGCGATTTACCGACGTCAATCTCACCAAGGCGGGAACCGACCTGAGGCAACGGGCATTGGCAATACCGCCCGCCGTGATAGCGAGTCTCGGCGTGAAGGTGTCGGAACTCGAGCATCTGCACCAAGTCCTCACCCGCATCAACGCGGCCGCTCTGGCCGCCGGCGCACTGCAATCCTGACCCGTCGCCGCCGACTACAAGGAGCCGTCATGGCCGCCGCCAAGCCCAACTTCTGGCAACACCTTACTTACTCATACGGGCGTACCTTGCCGAACTCAATGCGTAACTGGGTCGCCCAAGATCTCGCCGGCGCCGGAGCGATCCGTCGGCACATGATTCGCTGGGCAATACCGCCGTTCCTGGTCTTGGCTCCGTTCTGGCTACTACCCGCTTCGCTATACGTCCACCTGGAGATGACGGCGCCCCTATTCACTTGGGCGCTGCTGATTTCCCTTGCCCTGAACAAGGTTTGGCGTAGACACCGACTGGCACAGCACGGCCTGGATCCAAATCTGGTCGACGCCATCAAGCGTCGAACCCAGGCCAGCATGCACGAAGACTACGTCCGTAGATACGGACCGCGCCCGCAAGAGGCCAACCGGCAGGCCAATAGCAGTCCCTTCTAGTCAGCACGGTCACCAGTGTCCGGGTTCGGCCATCCGGTGGTGAAGGCAAATGGCGGCACCGTAGCGCCGGTCGCCGGGGTCACACCGGCCCATTGGTCCACCGCATCTTCGGCCCATTGGCACCATCGCAGCACCGCCTCGTATTGACTCATCAGCAGTTTGCCGGTGAGGGCGATGACGGGCAGCCGGTCCGGGAAGGAGCCTCCGGTTTCTGCATAATCGGCTGATCTAGACAAGATTTCAGCAAGTCGCGCTTGCGCGTCGGCCCGGATCTCGGCCAAGGCTGGTCGGAGCTGTGCAAGCCGGGTGGCAGGCCATCCTGCTCATCCATCCGGCATCGCGCACCATCCTGGAAGTTCAGCAGCACGACGACAACCGGGGCGAACTGTTCGACCCGCGGCGAACCGGATTCGACCACATGGGATTCAAAGTTGACGATCGCGCTGAGCTTGACGCGTGGTTGTCAAGATTCGAGCAACTCGGCGTGCGCCACTCCCCGATCGTCGAGCGCGACTACGGCGCGGTTCTCACCTTCAAAGACCCCGACGGCATTCAGTTCGAGATCTTCTATCGCGCCGACCACCCTTGATCGACAACTCGAGGCAGCACCTCGCCGCTGACAGAGGTTGCACCGAAATCGTTGTCGAACAAAACCGGCGCAATTGTCGTTTAACTACCCATGGTGCAAGTCGATCGGGCGTTCACCGGAATGTGGAGCCAGGACGATCCGGCCGCGGCGGACAGCAGCGTATCGCGGGCAGGCAGCCCGCACCTCGAGCCCAACATCCGCCGCATCACCGAAAGCGACACGACGGCATGCGGGAGCGTTTGCTATCACGCATTCGCCACGATCGCCCAGCAGCACAGCTTTCCGGCTGACTTCCCGAGCATCGACGTTGCGACGACCTTGGTTTCGAGTCTGATCCAGCACCCCAAGTTCTATGGTGTGGTCGCCGACGTCGAAGCCGAGGTTGTCGGTGCCAACTTCCTGGATGAGCGCTCAACGATTTCGAGCGTCGGCCCAATCACAGTCGACCCGCGCACCCAGAATCGGCGGGTCGGCCGCATGTTGATGGCTGCGGTCTTACAGCGCAGCGCGCAGATCAACGCACCGGGAGTGCGATTGGTGCAAGCTGCCTACCACAATCGTTCGATGAGTCTGTACGCCAAGTTCGGGTTCCAGGTGCGCGAGTCGCTGGCCGTGATGTCGGGCCAACCGCTGCGCACGCACCTGCCTGGCTATCCGGTGCGCGCAGCAACCGCCGAGGACTTAACTGTGTGTAATCTCCTGTGCTACCGCGTACATGGTCACGACCGAGCCGGGGAGCTCATTGATGCGTTGACCGCTGGCACCGCATCCGTCGTCGAGCGTGGGAATAGGATTACCGGATATACGACAGGCGTCGGCTTCTATGGCCACTCCGTCGGTGAAAGCGACGACGACATCGTTGCGCTCATAGCCGCGGCCGAGCAATTCGGTTCTGGCGAAGGCTTCATCGTTCCCCTGAGCAACAACAATCTGATGCGCTGGTGCTTGGCTCGACGGTTTCGGGTCAGCTACATGGTGAATCTGATGAGCCTTGGGCTGTATCAGCAACCACGCGGAGCGTTTCTCGCCTCGATTGGCTACTGAAGCGCCCCAGGATTTGCAGCCTGTCGGCTGTGATTTCAAGACTGGCCCAGACACCGGACTGACTGTGATATGAGCCACTCGACCGGGGCCCGGCTTCCTAAAGCGGTTGTGCGCGCAGCAAATTGACGGCTTCGCCAGATTGTCCGGTCCTTGTCGAGGGAGAACCAAATGCGACCTGATTTGCCGCACCACGCGCGTGGCATCGACCGAGTGCGGAGGTAACCTAGCTGCCATGCAGAACTCCTCGGTCCTGTCCATACTGCGTGAGCGGGCTGGACTGCAGCCCGACGACATAGCGTTCAGATTCACTGATTACGAGCAGGATTGGGCCGGGGTTTCCGAAGCGCTCACGTGGGAGCAGTTGTATCAACGCAGCATCGCTGTCGCGCACGAGGTGCGCCGCCATGGCTCGGTCGGGGACCGCGCTGTGATCCTGGCGCCTCAGGGTTTGGAGTACATAGCAGCGTTCCTGGGCGCCATGCTGGCGGGCCTGATTGCAGTTCCCCTATCCGTGCCGCAGGCCGGCTCACACGACGAGCGAGTCAGTGCCGTCCTTGCCGATACCACACCCACTGTTGTCCTGACGACCTCAGCGATCGAGGAAACCGTTGCGCCCTACGTAACGCGGCAGAACGCAGACAGCAACACCACGATCATCAACGTCGATGCATCGGATCTGAAAACCCAAACTCTGCAAAGCATTCGGGTCAGTAATCCGCCGGGCACCGCATACTTGCAGTACACCTCTGGGTCGACGCGTCTGCCGGCCGGGGTGATGATCACCCACCGCAACCTGATGGTGAACTTCCGGCAACTGATGGCCGACTACTTCGCCCCCACCAACGGCCGGGCGCCCAGTGATCTGACGCTGGTCTCGTGGCTGCCCTTCTATCACGACATGGGCTTGGTGCTGGGCGTCATCGCACCCATCCTCGGCGGCTGGCGCGGTGAACTCACCAGCCCGGTCGCGTTCCTGCAACGCCCTGCGCGCTGGATTCAAGCCATGGCCAACAGCAGCCACTCGTTTTCAGCGGCACCCAATTTTGCGTTCGACCTTGCCGTACGCAAGACGACCGAACAGGACATGGCCGGGTTAGATCTCGGGTCGTGTCAGGGCATCATCAGTGGTAGCGAACGAATACACCCAGCGACGCTCAAGCGATTCTGCGACCGGTTCGCTGCTTACCGCTTCCGGGACGAAATGATGCTTCCTTCCTACGGTTTGGCTGAAGGGACCGTCTACGCCGCCAGTCGCCCCAAGGGGGGCTCGCCGCGGGTGGTGCAGTTCGACCCCGAGAAACTGTCGGCGGGCGCAGCGGAGCAGTCCACAGAACGAACCGGTGCACCGCTGCTGAGCTACGGCACGCCTACCTCGCCCATGGTGCGCATCGTTGATCCTGAGACGTGCGTCGAATGCCCGTCAGGAACGGTCGGTGAGATCTGGCTGCACGGCGACAACGTCGCCAAAGGCTACTGGCGCAAGCCAGAGGAAACGCAGCGCACCTTCGCAGGAATGCTGGCCGACCCCTCCCCCGCCACGCCACAAGGTCCGTGGCTTCGCACCGGAGATCTCGGATTTCTTTTCGAGGGTGAGATGTTCATCGTCGGTCGCATGAAAGACTTGCTGATCGTCTACGGGCGCAACCACTATCCCGAAGACATCGAATCGACGGTGCAGGAAATCACCGGCGGACGGGTCGCCGCGATCTCCGTGCCAGTCGACCAGACGGAGAAGCTTGTGACCATCATCGAAGTCAAGAAGCGCGGCGACTCCGACGAAGAGGCGAAGCAGAAGCTGACCGTGGTGCGAAACGACGTCACCGCGGCTATTTCTCATTCGCACGGGCTCAATGTGGCCGACCTCGTTATGGTGCCACCCGGCTCCATCCCCACCACAACCAGCGGGAAAATTCGGCGTGCCGCGTGTGTCGAACAGTACCGGCGGCAAGAGTTCACGCGACTGGACGCCTAGGCGGATCAGCAAGCTACCAATCCCAAGGGCATTCACAGGTGGTACACGCTCAACGGCCAAGCGGCAGAAGACGTTTTGCAGTAGCGTGAAGTCCGAACTGCATTAAGCGCAGGGCTTCGCAGGCGTAGTGCATTAGACCGCTACCCCTTCGCAGAGCCGCGAACCCGTTGGGGAGAAGCATCGATGAAACGACTGATCGCCGGGGCTCTAACGGCTCTCACCGTGGGCACGGCCGGTGCGTTGGGTCCCGCCGTCGCGGCGGCCGAGCCAGGCAATCCTTGGGACAACCCGTTCCTGCCGCCCACTCCGTCCCCGGTGGGTGAGGCCGCCAATGCCAAGGTCGTCTACGCGCTCGGCGGCGCCAGACCGCCCGCATTCGACTGGTGGTTCTACACCAACCGCGCCGGAAACGGGTTCTACCCCAACGCCAAACGCGACCTCATCGATTACCCCGCTGGCGCCCCGTTCAGCTGGATGCCGACCTGGCTCGTGCCAGGACCGCGCGACAAGGTGACCATCGGCGAGGCGGCCACGCAGGCCACCAACAGCCTCAATGGAGCCGTGCATCGGGGAACGGAGCCGGCGGCTGCCGTCGGTCTGTCACAAGGTAGTCTTGCGCTCGACCAGGTGCAGGCCCGCCTGGCCACAGACCCGACCGCCCCATCACCGGATAAGCTGCAATTCACCACCTTTGGTGACCCGTCAGGGACGAACGGGTACGGCAAGAGCTTCCTGGCAAGCATCTTCCGTCCGGGCAGCTACATCCCCATCATCGATTACCGGATGCCGGAGAAACCGGACAGTCAATACAACAGCAACCGGGTTTTCGCCGCATATGACGGTCTGGCCGACTTCCCCGACCGACCCGACAATCTTCTGGCCCTGTTGAATTGCGCGGCTGGCGCGGCCATTGGCCACACCCCGGCGGCCTTCATCAGACCCGACCAGATTCCCCCGCAGAACGTACGGACCACCGTCAACTCCCGCGGCGCGACCGAGACGACGTACATGATTCCGGTGAACCATCTTCCATTGACGCTGCCGCTGCGCTACCTAGGCTGGTCCGACGAAATGGTGGACCAGATGGATGCCATGCTGCAGCCACAGATCGACGCCGCGTACTCGCACAACGACAACATGTTGAGCCGGCCGGTTTCGGTTGACCCGGTGAACGGCATGGATCCGGTAGCCACGGTGGATCCGGGCATGCGCGCAGGAATCGAGAAGACTTTCGCCCAGCTACGTGACCTGTTCAGTCCGCCGCCCGGCTGATTCAACCCGAAAGCCGTTACCTCTCTTCGGTTGCCGGCTCTGCGACAGCATCGAAAACCGTCTTGTGCCGTGTCACTGTCTGATTCGACATACGGCGCCGCCAGGGGCGCGCGGGCCACCAACTGGCCCGGCCTACCAAAGCGGCGATGGCCGGTACGGTGATGGTCCGCACGACGAATGTGTCGACCAGGATGCCGCATCCGATCACGAAGCCGGACTGGATCACGGTGCTTATGCTGGCGAACACAAGTCCGAACATGGATGCGGCGAAGATCAGGCCGGCCGCGGTAATCACTCCGCCGGTGGAACGCACAGTGCGGATCACGCTGGAGCGCATGCCATACGCAGATTCGTCGCGCAGCCGGGAGGCGAGCAGCATGTTGTAGTCAGCGCCCACGGCGACCAGCACCACAAAAGCCAATCCTGGCACGCTCCACTGCATTTCCTGGTGCAGAATCACCTGGAACATCAGGACCCCGAGGCCAAGCGCCGAGAGGTAGGAGACGATGACCGATCCGACCAGATACAACGGCGCCACGATCGCCCGTAGCAAGGCGACCAGGATCAACAGCACCACGATGATCGTGACGACGACGATCAGCAGGATGTCGTGGCTGTAGTAGTCGCGGGTGTCGCGCAGCGTCACGGGGTAACCGGAGATGGACATGGAGGCATCCGCAAGCGTCGTGTTGGGTTGGGCCCCCTTGGCGACGTTGAGGATGGTGTTCACTTGATCCATGGCCGCGGTGCTGAACGGGTTGAGATCGGTTTGAATGAAGTAACGCGCCGAGTGTCCGTCCGGCGAGATGAACGTTCGAGCGAGCTTCTTGAAGTCCTCGGTGTTGAGTAACTCCGAGGGCACGTTGAAACCCGCCATCGATGGTTGTGACGCGTCGTTGCCCATTTCCATGAGGAACGCCGATGCCTGGCCGAGCCCGTTGCCCATCAGCTTCGTCTGGTCGACCAACATTGCGACGCCGTCAGCGATTTGGCGACCCGCGTTGGCCAGGTCTGTCGCGCCTTTCTGGATGGTCACCATCTTGGCGCTGGCGGCCGCGGGATTGTCCATCCCCAACGAATGCAGCGAGGTCATGATCGAACCGAGCGTGTTACTCAGTTGGGTGACCGTGGAGCCCAGGGTCTGGGAAGATTGCACAGACCCCAGCTGCCGCCACAGGTTGGCGATGTTGTCCAGAGTTCCGTCGTCGGATGCGGTCAGCAGTTTGTGGAATTGACCGCGGGCCTCGCCGCACACCGGGTTGGTGTCGCACACGATGCTGGCGTCCAAAGCCAGGACGACGGCGCCGACCCAGTTGAAGTTCCCCATCATGGTGGAGAAGTTGATCCCCATGGTGCCGCCGAGTTGACGAATGCTGGACACCAGCTTTCCCGCCGTGTCGATCTCACCCAAGGTCTTGCCGCCGCCGAACATGCTTTGCACGGTTGCCAAACCGTCGACGAGGCCGCGGACCCCGGCCACTGCCTGACTGACCTGCGTGCGGACATCACCGAGCTTGTCGGCGAGAAGGTCAGAGCCAGAGGACAATCGGTTGAGATCACTGCTGCGCTCGCTGATCAGTTGTGAGGCACCGCCGAGCTGCTTGCCGACCATGCCCGCCTGAAACGTCGCTCTGGTCTCTTCCAGTGATTCTCCGGTGGGCCTGGTGATCCCGCGTACCTTGGCAATACCTGAAACCTGACTCAGCCGTTGGGCCAACTGCTCGAGGTCGGCGAGGGCCCGCGGGGACCGCAGGTCGTGCGGCGATTGAATCAGCAGGTATTCCGGAATCGTCTGGTTCACCGAGAAGTGGTGTTCCAGCGCGGCGTACCCAACCGAGCTCTGGGCGGAGGCCGGCAATTGTTTGCGATCGTCATAGTTGAAGTGCACCAGGCTGCCGCAGACGGCCAGCGCCAGCAATAGGACCAGGCTGGCGGTCAGATAGGCCGCGGGCCGCCGCACGATTCCCACGCCGGATCTGCGCCAGAATCGCGTGGTCAGACTCCGCTGCGGCCCAACCCATCCGAGGCGCCCGGCCAGTACCAGGATGGCAGGCAACAGGGTGATGGCCGCCAAGAACGCCGAAGCGATCCCGATTGCCAACGCCAGACCAACTGTGGAGAACACTCCCAACTTGGCAAAACCCATGCCGAGGAACGTGACGGCCACGGTTGCCGCGGAGGCAGCGATCACCTTGCCGATCGAGGCCAACGCCCGTTGTACAGCGCGTGTCGAGTCCTCGGCAGACCCATCGCCTTCCCGAACGTAGTCGTGATAGCGGCTGATCAGAAACACCGCGTAGTCGGTTCCCGCACCGGCAACCATTGCGCTGAGCAATACGATGGTTTGGTTGGAGACGGGCAGACCGGTCAACTGCGAGACGACGGCGACCAGCCCCTGCGCGGTCAAGAGCGATGCGCCGATCGCAACCAGCGGGAGCATCAGGGTGAGCGGATTGCGGTATATCACAACCAGAATGACCAATAACATCACAGCAATGGCCAATTCGATCGGCAGGCGATCCTTGGCTCCGGCGTCGGTCAAGTCGGCGACTGTGGACGCCGGTCCGGTGAGATTGGCTTGCAGCGCTGACCCGGCGACGGTCTCCTTGACGATGCCGGTCACGTTGGTGAAAGCACGATAAGCCGACGGTGTGCCGAGCTCGCCGGTAAGGCCGATAGGCAGCAACCACCCCTTGCCGTCCTTGCTGGCAAGCACTTCCCGTAGCGGCGGTGTGCTCAGGAAATCCTGCAGCATCACAACGTCTTTGGAGTCCTTACGCAGCCGGTCCACCAGCGTGCGGTAGACACTTTCGTCAGGGGCTTTCAGTCCCTTGTCGTCCGTCAGGAGCACGACCAGGACGTTCTCCGAGCCCGCCTCATGGAAGGCCTGAGACATGTTCCTGGCGGCGACGGCCGACGGTGCGTCAGACGGCAATATGGCAATGGGATGTCGCTGGGTCATCTCCGTCAACGACGGAACAGTCATCGGAAGAACGAGCGCGAGCAGCACCCAGCAGCCGATCACAATCCACGGATGTCGGGAGACCACTCGGCCTAACCGGGAAAAGATAAGGTCACCCCCCGTTGCGCCGGCAACACCCCGTCAGAGGCTTGGTCCGTCGGCTCCCAATGTGTCTTGGTCACGCAACATTCCGCCAATGTCCGCTTTCGGCGACGCGTTCAAACACCGACTTCAAAGTGGCCAGGTAGCGGGCCACCGATTCCTGGGCGATCGGATTGTCGGGGAACATCACAGTCACCGCCGTCTCCTGCTCAACGCGAATCACGTAGATGCACAGTTGGTAGGAGTAGCGGTTGTCGCTGAAGACACCAATGTTCAAGTTGGCCAGATCCGCGGTGAGCATTACCGACAGCGGAGCGGTACTGGCGTCGAGGAAGTTGATGACGGGGAAGTTCGGGCGGGGCCGGTACACCGTGGGACAGAGTTCGACAACCCGGTCATAGGGAACTTCGGCGAGGTGCTGGCCGGAGTCGAAGGACACTTGCGCGGCACGTGCCGCTTCCCCGAACGACGAGCCGGCGATGGGCACGGTGACCGGAATCAGGCCGGTGAACCACCCTTGTGTCATCACCTCATCGGGGCGGCGAGTGTCTTTCGGGGTGAGGCCGTAATAGGTTTTCGCACCGGTCAATTCGTGATCTGCGAGGCCGCAGCAAGCCATCACGCCACCGATGAAGCGTCCGCCGGCGGCGATGCAGGCCGCTTCGAATCGGCTGGTCTGTTCTTGGTCCAGCATGGTCATGGTGACGATGTCGGCTACGACGGGTTGGGAAACGTCGCCGAGGGGCAAGACGAATTCGGGCAAGCTCCCGTTGTTGGCTTCGGCGAATTGCCGCCACGCGCGTACCGGCGCTGAGTCAGCCGTCAGTGAACTGGTGAACCGCTTTTCGCGCCAGCAGAATTCGTCATAACTGCCCGCCTCGGGAAGCTCCAAGGGACCGGCACCGCTTACCAGGGCGCCGTACATCATGTGGAACTCCATCAGCGTGACAGCGATGATCATTGCGTCTACATGCACGTGGTCGACGCTGACGTAAAAGGTGAAGTGATCACTGCTTTGCACTACCCCGAAACGAAAGCAGCCCCATTGCAATGGGTCAGGAGTGCTCGCGACCAGTTCGCGAAGTTGCTCGAGCGTCAACTCGCCACGGGACACGGGTACGAATTCGATGTCGGCGGGCTCAGCCATGGTGTGCCGGATGATCTCGCCGGCATCGGTGTACTCAAACCAACTGCGATAGGTGTCGTGGCGGCGCAAGTGAGCGTTGATGATGTAATTCACCGCTCGGACGTCGCACTGGCCGGGCTGGTCACAGCTCACGATCATCAGCCGCGAATAGTCCAGCCCTTTTTTCTGCTGTTCGCAATAACCGCGGATGTGCTGGGCCTGCATGTAACTCACCGGAACATTGCTCACCGGCGCTTGGCGCGCGCTCGCGACGGCGGCCGGTGTCGGCTCTTATGAGATGGTCTTGCCCGCCGTCGGTTCCCAGTCGAGCAGTGTGCCCACTGCCAATGGTCCTACTCGCAACGGTCTCTCCTTGACTCGGTCGAACTCGATTGCCCGGGAGCTTGACCCGGGTGTGTGGCCGTCACGTCACTGCCTGCGCTGCTTCAAGTTCTGTCAGCTCGTCACACAAGTGGTCGGCCAGACCTCGAACGGTGGTGATCTTCGTCGGGCTAATGCGCACTCCGGTCTCCGTCTCGATCCGCGTCCGCAACTCCAAGTTGCCCAGCGAATCCAGCCCGTAGTCAGAAAGTGGCCGGTCCGGATCGATCGTGCGCCGCAGCAGCAGGCTGATCTGTCCGGCGACCAGGCGCCGCAGCGTCCCTGGCCACTCCTCGCGCGGCAATTCCTGCAATTCGGCAAGGAATTTGCCCGTATCCGGCCGACCTTGGCCAGCGCTTTGGAACGCTTCGGCGAAACGGCTGCGTTGCGCGAAGGACGTCAGCCACGGGGTGCCCATGATGGGGGCGTAGCCCGCGTACGGACGGTCGTAGCGCAGCAGCGTCTCGAATGCCCGATATCCCTCGGCCGGCTTGATCGCGATGCCGGCGTCTTCAGCCAGCGCGGTAGCGCGCCCCACCTCCGACCAGGCGCCCCAGGCGATCGCCACCGTATGCAGGCCCTGGGCACGACGCCAGTGGGCGAAAGCGTCCAACCAGCTGTTGGCGGCTGCGTACGCGCCTTGACCGGGAGAACCCACCAGGGCGGCAGCCGAGGAGAACACGCAGAACCAGTCCAGCGGCTGATCGCCGGTGGCTTGGTGAAGATTCCACGCGCCGTAGACTTTGGGCGCCCAGCAGCGGTCGATGAGTTCCTCAGTGACATTGGTCAGCGTCGCATCCTCGACCACCGCCGCCGCGTGCAGCACGCCCCGGACCGGAAGCCCGGACGCGGTCGCGCAGGCCACCAATCCCTTTGCAGTCTGTGGCTGTGCAATGTCACCGCATTGGACTTGGATGTCGGCGCCGGTGGCTCGAAGCCGCGAAATGAGCTCCTGCGCTTGGGCGTTCGGTGTGGATCGGGAATTGAGCACAATGCGCCCGCAGCCTGCTTCAGCCATCTGGCCGGCCAAGAACAATCCGAGTCCGCCGATGCCTCCGGTGATGATGTAGGCGCCGTCGGAACGCAGCGGTCGCACCTGTGCGGGAGGTACCGCAGCCACCGTGCGACCGGTCTGCGGCACATCCAGTACCACCTTGCCGGTATGGCCGGCACCGCCGACCAGCCGAACGGCCACTGCGGCGTCGTGCAACGGATAGTGCGTGGTCTGCGGCATGGGCAACACACCGTCTGCCGTCTGGTGGTACACCGTGGTCAGCAGGCGCCGAATCGTCGCCGGATGGGTGTAGGTGAGCAGCGCCAGGTCGACGGCGAATAGCGACAGATTGCGCCGGAACGGGAACAACCCGACCCGGGTATCCCGGTAGATGTCGCGCTTGCCTAGCTCGATGAACCGCCCGCCGAACGCCAGCACGTCAATGCCGGCGCGTTGAGCCGCGCCGGGCAGCGAATTCAGCACGACGTCGACGCCGTAGCCGTTCGTGTCGCGACGGATTTCCGCGGCGAACGCGGTGCTGCGTGAATCGTAGACATGCTCAATGCCCATGTCTCGCAACAGCTGACGGCGCTCGGGACTGCCTGCGGTCGCGAAGATTTCGCAGCCCACCGACCGGGCGATGGCGATTGCCGCCTGGCCGACACCGCCGGTGCCCGAGTGAATCAGCACCTTGTCACTGGGCGCTATACGCGCCAGATCGTGCAGGCTGTACCACGCTGTCGCGGATGCCGTTGGCACCGCGGCCGCGTCGTGCAGGGCGATCCCGGGCGGCAGGGTGACCGCGTGCTGGGCATCGGCAATGACGAACGTGCCCCAGCAACCGTTGCGGGACATACCGCCAACTTGATCGCCGACGTGGTGCTCGGTGACGCCGGGTCCGACCGCAGTCACCACGCCGGCAAAGTCGCCGCCCAGCTGCTGTTGGTAACCCTCGAAGGTGGGATACCGACCGAAGGCCACGAGTACGTCGGCGAAGTTGATGGTCGATGCCCGCACCGCGACCTCGATCTCCCCCGGGCCCGGTGCAACGCGCTCGAACGAGGTGAATTCCAGTGATTCGAGGTCACCCGGAGTGCGGATCTGTAGGCGCATGCCGCTGTGTTCGTGGTCGACGCTGGTGGTGCGCCGGTCTGTCGGGCGCAGTGCGCCGGGACGCAGTCGAGCCGTGTACCACTCGCCGTCCCGCCACGCAGTCTCGTCTTCTTCCGAGCCGCTGAGCAGTTGGCTTGCCACCTGGTCAGCACTGGTTGACTCGTCGATGTCGATCTGAGTGGCGCTCAAATGCGGGTGCTCCGAATCGATTACCCGCATCAACCCGCGTAGGCCGGTCTGTTCCAAGTTGGCTTGGTCGTCGGCCCGCACGCTGGCGGCGCCTCTGCTCACGACGAACAGACGAGGTGGCTGCCCGGCCACTTCGGACAACTCGCGGGCGACGGCGACGAGGTGTGACACGTAGTCGCGGCCACGCCGCAACTGCGTCGAGCCGCTGACGGGCGGCGCGGTCACTACGACAACGCCGGTGAGTCCCTTGAGCACCCCATGACCATTCGAACCGCTCAGCCCACCGCCGCTGAGCAGCGATCGCAACTGTGCCGGGTCCATCCGATGATCACCATCGGAAGCCGGCGGTGAATCCAGGTGTCCGAGCGGCAGGGACACCGTCGTGCATTGGGCTTCACCAGCATTCAACGCCGCAGCCAGTTGCTTGGTCAGCGGGTCGTCGAGGCTGGCCGCGGTGAGCAGTAGCCAGGAGCCAGGCTCGATCTGGGCTGCCTGCGGCAGCTGGCGAGGCTCCCACTCTATGGTCAGCAATCGCTCGTTGAGCGTGCGATGATCGCGTTCGCCATCGGAAACGCCGCCGCCGAGCCGCAGGCCCGCAACCGTCAACAGCACCGTTCCGGACTGATCCATGACGTCGAGGTCGGCTTCGCATTCACCTGCGCGCGTCGCCTTCACGCGGGTCAGGCAGTAATGCGCGTTGCGCAGCGAATGATAGTTGCGCAGGGTGCGCACGCCCATCGGCAACAGCAGCCCACCTCGGCTTGCCTTTTGCACCTCGGGATGGACGATCACCGATTGGAAGCAGGCGTCGAGCAGGGCGGGGTGCGTCGCGTACGCAGATTGCTGGGAACGGATGGTGGGGGGCAATCCCACTTCGGCGAGCACGGTGCTGACCGACCCTTCACCCACGTGCACGGCGGCCAAACCGCAGAACGCCGGGCCGTACTCAATCCCCACGCTCTCGAAGCCTTTTCGCAGCTCGTCACCTTCCACCGCGGACGGATGCGCGGCACGCAACGCATCGATGTCATGCGGGGGCGGCTGGGCCATGTCTTCGAGGGCGTGCAGGACTGCAGTGGCCCGGTGCATGCTCTCCCCCAATTCGTGTGTCTGGACGGCGAACTCGAGCCGGTCCGGCTCGCTGACCGTCGCCGCGCAGGACACCTGCGTGTGATCGTCGAGCAGCAGCGTCTGCTCGAACTTGACGTCGCGTACCTCCGATTTCTCACCCGCGGTGGCGCGTGCAGCGGCCAGTGCCATCTCGCAGTACGCGGCGCCGGGCAACACTGCCACGTTGTGGATTTGGTGATCACCCAGCCATGGGTGAGCTGCAATTCCCACGTCGGCCTGCCAAACGTGGCGTTCGGGTTCCTCGTGCAGGTGCACATGGGCGCCGAGCAGTGGGTGCACCGATTGCACTGCGGCACCGTGCGCGGGTTGATCGGCTGACTCGCGACTGAGCATCAGTTCCCGGTGGGTCCAGGTAGGAAGGGGAGCATCGACCAAACGTCCGCCGGGGTAGACAACCGAGAAATCCACTACGGCACCCGCGCTGTGCACGTCACCGGCGAAACCTCGTAACCCGTAGGGCAAGTGTTGTTCCCGACGCATGGCGGCCAACGCCGTGATCGGCATGTCGAGGCTGGCGGCGTTCTGCTCAACAGCGTGGGTGAGCAGCGGATGCGGCGACAACTCACCGAAAACGCGGAACCCGTCTTTGAGCGCCGCTTGCACGGCGGCCGCGAATCGCACGGTGTAACGAAGGTTTTCCGCCCAGTAATCTCCGTTGAACGACGGCTGTTCGCGCGGATTCCACAGGGTGGCCGAGTAGTACGGCACTTCGGGTCGCATCGGCGCCAGATCGGCGAGGGCTTCGACGAGCTCCTCCAGGATCGGCTCGACCTGGGGCGAATGCGAAGCGACATCCACAGCCACCTCGCGTGCCATTACGTCTTGTTCCTGCCAGGTGGTGACCAGATCACGGATTGTGTCCGCGTCACCGCCGACGACCGTCGACGTGGGTGAGGCGACCACCGATAGGGCCACATCGGATACGCCCCGGATGGAAAGTTCGGAAAGTACCTGTTGGCCGGGGAGTTCCACCGACGCCATGGCGCCACTGCCTGCGATCCGGGTCATCAGTCGCGACCGGCGGCAAATGACGCGGAGGCCGTCCTCGAGCGACAGACCGCCGGCCACAACGGCCGCCGCGGCTTCGCCGAGCGAATGCCCGATTACGGCGCCGGGGCGCACACCATGGGACTTCAGCGCCTCAGCCAAGGCCACCTGCAGGGCGAAGATAGTGGGCTGGACGCGGCCGATACCCGTCACCGTTTCCGGCGCCGTAAGCGCCTGCGTCACCGAGAATCCCGACTCAGCACGGATCACGGGTTCCATCCGCGCAATGGTCTCGGCGAAGACAGGTTCCGCGGCCAGCAACTGCGCACCCATCGCGGCCCACTGAGACCCTTGCCCGGAAAACACCCATACCGGTCCCCGGTCATCTTGCCCGACGGCCGGTTCGAATAAAAGGTTGCTGCCGGCGACTTCTCGTAGGGATTTATGCAGGTCGTCGAAGTCGTTGGCGAACAACACAGTTCGCACCGGTCGATGAGCGCGGCGACATGCCAGCGTGTAGCCCACGTCGCGAAGGGCAATGCGCGTCGACGTGGTGTCGAGCTCGGCGACCCAGTCGGCCAGCCGGGCGGCAGTCTTCTGCAATTGTTCGACCGAGGTGGCCGACAGTGGAAATGGCAGTGGAGCGTCGGAGTGTGCTGGCGGCGCTGCCGGGGCGGTCTCGTCAGGTCCTTGTTCGAGGATGGCGTGCACGTTTGTGCCGGACAGACCGTACGAGGACACCGCCGCGCGCCGCGGCTGATTCCCATCGGTGGGCCACGGGGTGTTCTCCGGCGGCACGAACAGGCCGGTGCTGATTGCACTGATGGCGTCGGGCAGCCGAGTGAAGTGCAGGTTCTGCGGAACCACACCGTGTTGCAGCGCCAGGATGGCCTTCACCATGCCCAACGGTCCCGATGTCGACTGGGTATGGCCGAAGTTCGTCTTGACCGACGCCAGCGCGCAGGGGCCTTCGGTCCCGTAAACAGCGGCGAGGCTGGCGTATTCGATGGGGTCCCCGACCGGGGTGCCGGTGCCGTGCGCTTCGACCATGCCGATGGTGGCGGGGTTGACGCCGGCGGCGCCTAATGCCTTCTTGTAGACCGCAACTTGCGCGCTTTCGGACGGCGCCGCAATGTTGACGGTGCGCCCATCCTGATTGGCTGCGGTTCCGCGTACCACCGCGAGGATCCGGTCGTCGTCGCGCAGCGCGTCCGGCAACCGCTTCAGCAGCAGTACGACGCAACCCTCGCCGGATACGAATCCATCCGCGGCGGCGTCGAAAGAGTGACAGCGTCCGGTGGGCGACAACATGCCCTGCAGCGAACCGGAAACCGACTTGTGTGGTTCCAGTGTCACCGACACACCACCGGCGAGCGCTAATTCGCTTTCACCGTCGTCCAGGCTGCGGCAAGCCTGATGGATGGCCATCAATCCAGAGGAACACGCAGTGTCCACGGTGACCGCTGGGCCATTGAGGCCCAGGGTGTAGGACACTCGGCCGGAGGCGAAACTATTGGAAGTACCGGTGAATCCGTACGGGCCCTCGGCGGCGCCGGTGTCGGCGGACAGCAACTCGTAGTCGCCATGAGTCAGTCCCACAAAGACACCGGTCTCCGACTGCACCAGCGCCGATGGGTCAATGCCCGCATGTTCGATGGCGTCCCATGATGTTTCCAGCAACAGGCGATGCTGTGGGTCGATCGCGGTGGCTTCACGTTCGGTCATCCCGAAGAAATCGCAGTCGAAGCCGCCGACGTCGTCGAGAAAGGCACCCCACCGTGACACCGACCGGCCCGGTACGCCGGGCTCCGGGTCGTAGTACAAGTCCGCGTCCCAGCGGGCGGCGGGAATCTCACCTACTAAGTCGTCACCACGAATCAGCGCCTCTCACAATCGTTGCGGAGAATCGATGCCCCCGGGAAGTCGGCAGGCCATTCCAATGACAGCAACGGGTGTGGCGGTTGCGGAGCGCAATATTGAGTCCTTCTTCAGTCGACCCTTAGACATACAGCAGACGATGAAAGTTTCGATGCGAGAAGGCGCTTCGCGTAGTCACGCCGGCCCTCAGAGTGCATCCGGGCTTGGCATCAGTCAGTTGCAAACGTCAGCCTAACGACAAAATGGCACGGGTGTGCCCTCCGACAGCGGCTTTCAGGGGATTAATAGAGCGGAGTGAGCAACGACACAGTGGCCACTTCTTCGAGTCGACAACCTACAGTCAACGCACAGCCAGGAACTCTTGCGAGACAGGAGATTTGCAGCGATCATCCCGGTGCTGCCTGGCGAGGAGAACACGGCCCCGAAGGTTCATCAGGATTCGCTCGAGCAACGGGCGCACAGACAACACGTGCCGAGGCTGCACCCGCGAATTCCGTTCTGAGCAAACGGGATCCAGCCGGATCGCGCATTACCCGTTATCGCCACCACGTCCGCGCTTCGCCTCCGAGTTCGCGTGACTCCTCGAATCCCGTTGCCTCTTATAGATTTTGCTTGCTCGAGAAGAGCGACTTTGCTGTGGGGTGCCCAGGATGGCGCCGCCGCGGTCGCGCCGCTGGGCGGCCCCGAACCGAACTTGCGCCGTTGACGGTTGCCGATCGGCGATCGGCGCGTCCGGCTCGGTTCGCGCCGTCCCGCCCGGACTACACCCGACGGCGTGGATAGGTTCGGTTGCGGCTGCCCCGGGCGGTGTTTAGTCGGGTTGCTGGCGGTTGCTGCAGCGGGCGGGCACGCAGTCCGACGCCGGTCTCCGCGTCGCTTAGCCAGGAATGGCCATATCGCGATTGTCGTTGTCGCTGTGTCGTGCGCTCCGCCAGACGCCGCAGATGCGGCGGCTCTACTATCGGTGCTGGCGGGTAGGTGCACGACCGGGAGGATCTCAGCAGTCGCTGACTGGTCGGGTTCCTTCACCGCAAAACCGACGGACGCTGAATCCTTTCGGGTGGAAGCGCTGGGCCGCTCGATGCGGCAAGGCCTGCGGACGGTCGAGTTTGATAGAAGTGTTGCCCAGGATGGTATTAGGGAAGTCGATTCCTGAACGGGCCTACGACGTCGACGGAGACAACACTCATGGCCAAGCTACATATCGCCGTTCTGCTCGCGTTGGGTTCTGCGCTGTGCGTCGGTATGGGAGACGTTCTCCAGCAGCATGTGGCGCACCGGTTCACCGACAGGTCGGTCGGCCATATCGCGATGGTGCTCAAACTCCTACGGGATAAGTGGTGGCTCCTGGGTGCCGTGTTGCTGGTTTCGAGCATCGGGTTGCAGGCGGCGGCGCTGGGCCTGGGTTCAGTGCTGCTGGTGCAACCGTTGTTGATGCTTTCGCTGCTTTTTGCCCTGCCGGTCAATGCGCGGTTGTCGCGGCGAGGCGTGAGCGGCCGAGAGTGGATCTGGGCCGGTCTGTTGACCGCGGCGGTGATCGTGATCGTGACGGTAGGCAAGCCCCAAGCCGGTAACTCGAGCGCATCGCTTCAGAGCTGGGCGGTTGTGGCCGCGGTGTTGGCACCCTTGCTCATTGGATGCGTCGTCGCGGCGGGAATCTTCGGCGGTGTGCTGGCCGCGGTGCTGTTCGCCTTCGTGGCGGGTTCGCTGTGGGGGGTCTTCGCCGTCTTGACCAAGGAGGTCGTCCATCGGCTCGGAGAAGGCGGATGGGTAGTGGCCCGCACCCCCGAGTTGTATGCCTGGTTACTCGTCGCACTGGGCGGATTCGTATGGGGGCAGGCGGCGTTCCGCGCCGGCCCCCTGACGGCATCGATGCCGACACTGCAGGTGATGCAGCCGATCGTGGCGGCAGTGCTGGGTGTCGTGGTCCTCGGCGAAACGCTCGATACGGGTCGCGCCGGCATTGTCGCCCTAGCCGTAGCGGCGGTGGTGATGACGGGGGCAATCTTCGAGCTGGCGCGTGTTGAGGCCGGCGCGGCACGCGATCGCGCCGAGGAACTCGATGGGGCTGTGAACCAACCTGCCTAGTTGGCTCGATCGCCTCGGGGGTCCGGGAGTGCGCACCGGCTAACTGGCATCGGATACCGAGGATGCTCGCTGCTCGTCGAGATCGGGCGTCAGTGGGGCCGCGTCGGCCGCCCATCGCTGGCGACCTACCGCAGCCGCGGCGCCTTCACCGGTCACCAACCGTTCTCGTTCATGCAGCCAGGCCAGCGGTTTGGGTGCCCACCAACTCCACGGACCCAGCACGTGAATGAAGGCCGGAACCAGGACCATGCGCACCAGAGTGGCGTCGACCAGCACGGCGAGCGTCAAGCCAAGTCCCAGCATTCGCATGAATGACACCTGCGCTGGAATCAGCGCGGCAAAGGAGATCGACATCACCAATGCGGCTGCGGTGACAACCCGCCCAATGCCTGCCAAACCCAGGGCCGTACTTTCGTCGTTCGCGGCGCGCAGGTTCGCTGGGCTCGATGCGTTGCCGTGGTCGGCCTTGGCGGCCAGCCAGTACTCACGAATCCGCGAGACGATGAAGACCTCGTAATCCATGGAGAGCCCGAAAGCGATGCAGAACAGCAGCATTGGAATGTTGGCGTTCAACGTCGAGGTAGGGGTGGTCCCCAACGCGCCCAGGTGCCCATCCTGGAAGATCCACACCATCGCACCGAATGCCGCGGTCAACGACAACACGTTGCACACGAGCGCTTGCAGCGGCAGCACCACGCTCCCGGTGAGCACGAACAACAGAGCGAAGGTGATGAGTGCGATCAATCCGAGCACCGTAGGCAACCGCGTGGTGATGGCGTCGACGCTGTCGCGGTTGGTCTGCGCCAACCCCGCCATCTCCACGGACCGTCCCGCCGGTCGGGGTACCTGGTGTAACCGGTCGAGCTGGGCGGCCGAAGCCTCGGAGAACAGCGGCGCGGTGCTGGTCACGGTCAAAAACGCGCTGCCATTGGCCAGGCCGGTAGGTGCGGCGGGCGGGCCCGCGCGCTGCCCGGCGACGAATGTCGCGGTCGGTGCGGTCACCGCCGACACGTCCGGCACCCGAGACAGCTCGGCAGCGTAGCGCTCGAGATCGGCGGGGCTCACGCCCCGGGCATCGGGAACGACCGCGAACACCGCCATACCCAGGTCGTCGACGAAATCGTGTTCCAACGCATCGGCGACTTGGCGCGCCGACGTTGTTTCGGGCAGCACACGCTCGTCGGGGAAGCCCCACTTCACTCCGAGGAAGGGCAGCCCCAACAGCAGGAGCAACGCCACCACAGCCAAACCGACCGGCAGGGCATGGCGCAAGACGAATTGGGTCGACCGGTACCAGAACATGTCGTGGACCGGTTTGCTCACGCGGTTAGGGGTGCTCTGCCCCCAGAACACCCGGCGCGCGAGTGGGCGCACATCCACCGCGTCCAGACGCGGCCCCAGCATTACGATCACCGCCGGGGTGATGACGATGGCGGTAATCGCCACGATGGCCGCGGTAGCCACAACGGTGTAGGCGGACGACTTCAAGAAGTACATGGGGAACACCATCAGCACCGCCATCGACAAGGCGACGGTGGTCGCAGAGAACAACACGGTTCGGCCTGCGGTGGCCATGGTTCGGAACAGGGCCTGATCTCGGTCACCGCATTCGGCCAGCTCTTCGCGGTAACGGCTGATGATCAACAAGGTGTAATCGATCGCCAGGGCGAGACCCATTGCCACGCTTAGGTCCAGCGCGTACGTCGACACGTCCGTGGTGAAGCTGATGAGTCGCAAGACCGACAAGGTGCCAACGATGGCCAGCCCGCCGAACACGATGGGCAGCGTCGCCGCGACCAGACCGCCGAACACCCACACCAGTACCGCGAAGCTCAGCGGAATGGCGATCGATTCCATCACCACCAGATCGCGCTGGTTCTGCTGGTTCACCTGGTTATAGGCCACCGCCATGCCGCCGGCGCGCACGATGACGCCGTCGCGGTCGTGCACCAGTTGCTGGGAAAGTGTGTTGGCGTACTTCTGCGCATTGTTTTCTCCGCCCCTGAGGTTGGCCACAATCAACCCGGATTTGTTGTCCTTGCTGATGAGCCGGGCAGCGGCCTGCGGCGGAGAGGTCCACGCCGAGGACACATCGAAGACCCACGGTGACTTCTTCAGCTGGTCGACGATATCGGTGGCGACCCGACGGGCTTGATCGCTGCGGGCACCGGCGGGTGCGGTGACCAAGATGATCATTTTCTGATCGGTCTGCTGAAACTTCTCCCTCAGCAGGATGGTCGCCTGCGCAGACTCGGAGGTGGGGTCTTGAAAGCCGCCGGGCGAGAGGCTGTTGATTACCGGAACGCCGAAAATCGCCGCGGCCAGCGCAATGAAGACGGCAAGTACGATGATCCGTCGTGGCGCGGCGATAGCAAGTCGAGTGATTCCGTGCAGCATCTCGACTTCCTTCCGCTGTAAGTTCCTGAGCCGCACTCGCTACACCCAGGAAGGTCTGACCGCCCACACCACTGATGTTGCATAAGTCCGATGGCCGGTTATGCATTCCCTCGATCATTGCAGGAGCCGGATCTTGAGCGGCGTCGACGAATACCGGGTCAAGCTGAGTGCTGCTTACTCAACTTCTGCCGGTGACCACCCTCGCCCATGTTCACCGACGGGCAAGTGTAGCTTCGTTTCGCGGTCCAACACTCGGGTACCGATTCCGAGCGACACCTCAATGACCAGCGATGTGGGATCGGTGGAGGCGCCGGTTCAACTGAGCCACTATCGAATTGGATGAGGATGAACACAACGGACGAATCCCTCAGGATCAGGTTCGCGACGGAAGAGGATTGGCAGGCGGTCTACGAGAACCAGGCTCGCGCGTACGGAGTTTCGGTGGAGGCGCCCGACGTCGAAGCTTGGAAACGCCGGGTCAACCTCGAGGACATCCTGGTCGCCGAGGATGTCACTGACCCGCAGGAGCCGTTCCTAGTCGGAACTTCCCTCTACTACCGGCTGCGGCTCACCGTGCCTGGTGGCGCCAGTCTCGAAGCCGGGTGGCTGGCCATGATCGCGGTCGCGGCCACGCATCAAGGGCGGGGAGTCTGGCAGCAGCTCAGCATCCGGGGCTTCGGCATCCTGATGGACCGCGGCTATTCCATCCTCTGTGGCGTTCCGACCCAGCCAACGGTGTACGAAATCCTGGGCGCCGGCGTGGCCAGTTACTCCCGCACCTACAACCTCGAGCCACGATTCACCGAACTACGAACCAAACCCGGCCGGACTCGGGCGCGTGAGGTCGACGCTTCCCAGGCGAGGCGCCATCTACCGGATATCTACGAGCGATGGTGTGCCGTAACCCATGGGGCGCTGAGCCGGCAAAGCGGGTGGTGGGACGACTACTTGGAGGACCGGGTCAGTCAGCGCGACAATGCATCAGCGCTGAATTTCATCATCCACCCGGACGGCTTCTTGACCTACCGGGTGACGGGAGCGTCGCCGCACTCGTTTCGGCGTCCTTTCGGTGACGCGATCATTCAAGACTTCTGCCCGATCACAGACGAAGCACATACCGAATTGCTTGCTGCCCTGATGGGATTGAAGATGTTCGACAACATTGTGATTGAAGTCCCGGTCGATGATCCGCTCCCCCTCAAACTCAAGGATCCGCTTGCGACTCAAACGACGGGCCTGAGCGATTTCCTGTGGATGCGCATCATGAATGTGCCCGAGGTGCTCAGCGCGCGTGAATACTGGGCCGATATCGACGTCGTGCTGGAAGTGACAGATCCGCTCGGCGTGGCCGGAGGGGTATTCCGTCTCCAAACCCGCGATGGTGTCGGGACATGCACTCCCCACGACGGTCCCCCAGACATCACGATCGGTCTGGCTGATCTGGGAACGATCTACATGGGGGCGCATCGAGCAGTGGAGCTGCATCGAGCCAGCCGCATCACCGAACTGCGCAGCGGTGCGCTACGGCAGCTGGATGCCGCCTGCAACACCGAACGCGCACCCTACTGCGGCACCCTTTTCTGAGGCACGCCCCCAGCTCACAGGCTGCGCAGCCGACGAACTACCTTCAGAAACGCGCCGGTCGACGCCAGGCCCTTCCGCAGGCTCGGCTGAAGGTAACCGACGTTGCACACCACCAGGTAGCTGGCTCCGTGGTCCCGCCATACCGCGGCCTGGTCGACGACGTCGTCAACAGTGCCCGTCAGAGCGGCCTCACGCAACAGCGACGGCGGTACCTGCGCTGCGTACGCCAAAGCGGTTGCGGCGTCCATTGTTTGGGGAACCAGGTCCTGAGATCCGCTGAATTGACTGCCCAGCGGATGGGTGGCGCCGTGGCGGCGCCACTGGTCACCGGATAGGCCGAGCGCGATGAGCTTCGCGATGTCCGAGTCGAGCGCTGCGGCGACGTCGTCGCGGGTGGGGGCGGCATTGACGAACAGCCAGATCGCCGGGACAACGGCCATCGGATCGCGACCCGCATCGGATGCGGCTGAACGCACGACGTCGAGCCGCTCGGCGTACTCCCGCGGAGTCTGCGGAAAACCTGGAAACCACGCGTCGGCGTAGCGGCCGGTGATTCCGAGCATGCGAGGTCCGTGCGCGGCGATCCAGATCTCTGGCCACTTCCCTCGATAGGGCGGGAGGTCGAAGACGGCATTGTCCAGCGGGAAATACGGTGAATCCCGCGACACGAGTCGGCCGCCGGAATCCCACAGCGCCCTGATTGTGGCGACGGCCTCCTCGAACCGCCCGACCGGCTCGCGCCAATCGACGCCATAGGGCTGATTGCCGACGCGTTCGCCGGTACCGATGCCCAGTATTGCGCGGCCACGGGTGATGAGGTGCAAGGTAGCTGCCGCCTGCGCCGTAACGGCGGGACTGCGGCGGCCCGAATCGGTCACGCCGACCCCAAGTCGCAACCGGCCGAGCCGATTCCATGCAGCGATGTGACCGAGCACCGTCCACGGTTCGAGGTAGGCATCAATCTTCGGTGTAAATCTGGTGGTACCGAGGTATTCGGGCGTCGCGAGCGAGCGCGGCAGCAATGCGTTCAGGTGGTCGGGGAGCCAGAACGAATCGACACGGCTGACAACCGCTGCTAGATAGTTGAGTCGCAGCAACGCGGTGGACGAGAACCGGGTGTTGACCGGTTCGGCGACGACCCCGACCTTGACTTGCCTGCGCCTCAAGGGGTTCCGTTGCGGCTTACGAATGTGGGATCGGTGAGACCGAGAACAAGAAGCAGTCGTCCGATCGTGACGCTATCCAAGTTCAGCACTGCTTCGAACACCTGCTCGCGTAGTCGCAAACTCGGACGGGCCTTGGCGTACCCACACACGGATACCAGATGGGTCACCCGCTCGGGATACATTGCGGCAACCTTCATGGCGAGCGGACCTCCCAACGATGCGCCGGCGATTGCGAACCGGCGCAACCCAACTCGCGAGGTGACAGCGACGATCTGTGCGGCTACGGTGGCGGCTTCGATGGGTGCTGCGGGCAACGGACTGTCACCCGACCCGGGGAGGTATGGCAGAACGACCGTATGCGATTTCGCCAATGCTTCCACACACGAACCCCATGTTCCGTGGGGTGTGCTGCTGGTTCCGTGAATCAGGACCAGGCCGGGACCGGTGCCCGCCACTTCATATGCGAGATGCTGCAAACTTCACCACTCCCCTGATGCGGTGACGAGTTCCGCCAATCTGTCCAGTTCACGAAGGCTGTCCTGTTCGGGCATTGTCGGCAACAGAAAGGCCGATTCGTTCACGCCGGCCGCCGCGTACTCGACTAGCGCCTTCGGGTTCGCAGTCGCGGCGAACAGGGTGATAGCGATGTCACCCCGGCCGTTGTCAGCCAGCCATTGTCGCGCTTGGGCGATGTCGTTGGCGGGCATAGGAGGAGCCAGCCAGCCGTCACCGACATCGCGCAGCCGTCGTAACGCGGCGCGACTGCCCCCGCCGACGTAGATCGGTGGGTGTGGACGTTGTACTGGTTTGGGCCATGAGTAAATTGGCGCGAAATCAACGATGCGGCCGTGGAATTCGGCGATGTCTTGGGTCCATATCTGTTTCAGCGCGCGGACCTGTTCGGTCATTTTGACACCCCGGGTCACCGGGTCCACGCCGCAATGCCGCATCTCCTGCTCGTTCCATCCGACGCCGACACCCAGCCTGAACCGGCCCTGGGCAACGAGATCAAGACTGGCCACCTCCTTCGCCGTGTAAAGCACATCGCGCTGGGGAAGCAGGATCACTCCGGTCATCAGTGACAGGTTTCGGGTCGCCGCAGCCGCCGCGGTCAACACGACGAACGGGTCCAACGTCCGGAAGTACTCGCGTCCCGGCGTGCCCGCCCCTGCGTATGGTTCGTGGTAGGCAACCGGCATATGGGAGTGTTCGGTGACGATCAACGAGTCGAAGCCGCGCTCTTCGACCGCCACAGCCAGCCGATCGGGCGCGATGCCCTCGTCCGTGACAAAAGTCGCGATGGCATATCTCATGCAACGCACACGCGCTCTGACACAACGGGTCCTACTTCCAATCAGGACGGCGAATCTCCTTGACCAGTATCGTCGTCGGCTTGCCTGAGGTCGTTGCATCTGCGCGCAGAAGTATGGACGATGCGCGCACGGATTCGATCGGGCGCCTAGGCGCACAGGTGCTCGGTGAAGAAGTCTCGAGCCGCCGACTTTGCGATGTTGCTCGACGGTCCGAAGTAGGCCTCGAAGTGACCACAATCGATCGTGACCAGGCGCTTTGGCCCGAAAGCGTTTTCGTACGCTGCGAGCGCCAGTTCGCCCGCCGTCAGCCGGTCCCGTGTCGCGATCACCATCAGCACTGGCGTGGCAGTGATGTGCGAGAGGTACCAGCCCGGCTCGTAGCCGAAGCAGTTCTCCACGCTGCGGGCGGTGATGCGGTTGGCGAAGCTCGGGTCCCGTTCTGCCACGCCGCCTGGACCGAAGAAGTACTGATAACTATCCGGGGTCGGTAATGCCGCTCCGGCACAGGGGTTTTGATCCGCTATCGGCAGGTACGCCGCCTCGTCGCCGCGGGCCCTGGCACGCCTGTCGGCGGCGAACGATGCGAAGGTGGCCTCGCGCGTGTCGGCGGGGAGCAGATCACCGATGTGGCGGCTGCCGCTGATGAAGGGCACCTGTCCGACGACGGCTTTGACGCGCCGGTCGATCGCCCTGAGGACATACACATGACCGGCCGACAGGCTGGTCCCCCACGCGCCGATCCGGTCCGGGTTCACATCTGGACGATTTTGCAAGTAGGTCACCGCGTGCTGGTAGTCGCGGATCTGCTGGAACGGGTCGCTTTCGTTGCGCGGCATGCCCGACCCGGTGTCGGATCGGCCCCAACCGCGGTGGTCGTACACCAATGTCGAGAGGCCCGCCGCGGCGAAGACTTCGGCGTAATCGGTGATGAAGTGGGTCACCTCACCTGCCAGCCCGTGCGCCATGACTACCGCCGGTGCTGGTGCGGGTCCATCGGCTGCCGGAAAGAACAAGCCGCGCAATATGACACCTTCGGCGTCGAATTCAATGTCCTGATGCTGGTTCATCCTGCTCCTCAGCCGCAATGGTTCGCGCGTGCCCCGCTTGATGCCGGCGACGGCTAGCGTAGGCTCGCCGAGCGCAATCGGGTCTGGGAGCTCCCGATGTCATCGGTCGACAACCCTCAGTGCACGCACACCCGACCTTTCGTCGCAGTCACTCCGACGACCACGATGCACGGCGCGCGAGAGTTCATCTGCGCCATCTTCGATCGGGCTGCGTGCAATGGGCTTCCTCGAGGATGGCAATCTCGGCGGTCAGCACCCGCCGGATATCACCGCGCGATAGGCCGTAGGAAAGGAAACATTTCTCGATGTCGATTCTTTCGATGCCGGTCGTGGCGGACACGCTTGCGCGAGTGTTCGCCACGGTGGTCAATGCAGGCCCCAAGGCCGGTGTGCGATTTCCAGAAATCGACGGCCGCACTTCAGCAGAGGTCATTCCCACCCGGCACGGCCCTACGGCTGCGACCGTCTATCACCCGCCGACCAGCGCCGGCAAACCACCCGTGTACGTCAACGTCCACGGCGGCGGATTTGTGATCGGGCAGCCTGAACAAGACGACCCATGGTGCCGATACCTGGCCGCAAAAGCTGGTGTGGCCGTGATCAACGCCAGCTACGTGCTTGCCCCGGGACACCGTTTCCCCGCAGCGGCACAACAGATCTACGACATCGTGTGCTGGGCGGCGCGCACTGACCACGACTGGGACGGCACCCGGCTATGTGTGGGCGGTCAGAGTGCCGGCGGCAACCTGAGCGCTGCCGCCTCCCGGCTAGCCCTGGAGAACGGCGGTCCTCGGATCGCGCTGCAAGTGCTGCATTACGCACCCCTTGACCTGGTGACGCCCTCGGCTGACAAGCCGTCCGTGGTCGGGCGGCGCGCCATCATGAAGCCGTGGATGGGTGAGATCTTCGACACCGCCTACGTTCCTGACCCGGCGCAGCGGCGCCACCGGCTCGTCTCTCCGGCCTGGGGTGCCAACGCCGACGGAATAGCCGGCATCGCCCCCGCTCTCGTCGTGACAGCCGAGCACGACCGACTCCGCAACGAAGGTCGCCGATACGCAGACAAGCTCGATGCCGTCGGCGCATTGGTCGAGTACTACGAAGTGCCCGGTGTCGACCACGGCTACAACATCATGAGTGAGGCCGTTGATGTCACGCGCCGGGCGTACGCCCATATCGCCGAACACGTCGCCCGGGCTACGGACGGGAGGACTCGCGCGTCCTCGACATAACCGAGGTTGCATATCGAGAGCATCGTGATAGATTCCGATACATCGGTAAGTCGGTTGGTCGCAGACGCTGCCGACCACCGCGACGGCTTCGATGATCGGACAACTCCAATGACAGACGTGATCGACTGGGACGAGGTCTACGGGCACGACGGGGGTCCCTCGTGGAATATCGGCGAACCTCAGCCGGAGATGCTCAAGGTGATCGAGCGGGCTGGCACGGTTCGTGGCGAGGTCTTGGACGCCGGATGCGGGTATGCGGCTTTGTCATTGGCTCTCGCTGCGCGCGGGCACACTGTGGTCGGCATGGACCTGTCAGTTCGTGCCGTCGCGGCAGCTACCGAAGCCGCCCGCCAACGGGGGTTGGACAACGCACGGTTCGTTTCGACCGATATGACCTCGTTGACCGGATACGACGGTCGCTTTTCGACCATCTTTGATAGCGGACTGCTGCACGCCATACCGCCCGAGCGCAAACCGGACTATCTCCGTTGCCTACATCGGGCGGCGGCTCCGGGCGCGACGCTCTACATACTGGCGTTCGCAGCCGGCGCTTTCCCGGGGCACACCGAAGCGTTACCCACGCAGTTCACCGAAGCTCAACTGCGCGAGCTCATCTCAGAGCTCTGGCATGTCGATGAGATTCGGCCGGCCCGGCTTTATGGATTGACCGACCAGTTGCCCGGCGTACGTCCGTCAGCCGGTCCGCTGCACGACGGGCGCGGGCGGGCCTATTGGCCCGGCTATTTCGTCACTGCCCATAGCCAGCTTCAATGATTCTTTATTCGTCTGGGACGCAATGTGATCGAGTTGCGTCAACCGCCATTGACAAGGTTCGCGAGGAACGCCGGTAATCGGCCCGCCCCAAAGTCATAGAACCGCGCCCAGTGTGGCTCGATCGAGATACGCACCATCTGCTGATACGTCGACCGCACGTTGCGTTCGAACTCGGCAAGTTCGGCTCCGTCCATCGAACTTCTGGCTGATGCGAGGTATTCGTCGGTGACGCCGTCGACCGTTTCGAGAGTGGCGATGCCCCGCACCAAAAGGGCCTTTGCTTCTTCTGGCGTGGAGCCGGTGTCGATCGTCAATGCGACTTGAGGGCGGGAGGAAAGGGCGCGTGCTTTGGGAGCTGTCGGCGCCGTGGAGACAACAATGCGTTCGCCGGTCCAATGAAATCCGACCGGGATCACCCGCGGGAAGCCATCTCGTCCGTTGTAGGCCAGCCGGGCCATGGAGCCGGAGAGCAGCTTCTGGGCGCCGGGGTGGCCGAGTTCTCGGGCCAACTCCTGCTGGTTCATCACACCGTCCTCTCCTCCGCCGCATGCACACGTTTTCACCCGCCGCCGGAATCGTAGAAGCTTGGGTAACCCCGACCGAGCACCGAGGGTTCGGGTGCCCTCGGTGCTCGATCAGGGCCCAGCTCCCACCTTGTGACCGTCCCGGTCAGTTCCGTCACCGCTCGTCGGGCACCAGAATCGTCTTGCCGGGCAGGCGCCCGGCGTCGGCGACGGCGTGCACGGCTGCGGCCTGCACGAGCGGACGGCGGTCGGCGACGCCGATGCGCAGTTGACCGGCGTCGACGCGGCTGACGAGGCCGGCCAGTTGCTCGGCGTCGCTGCGGACGAACACGCGCTGAGTGCGGACCTGACGACCGGGGTCCTCGGGCCCCGACGTCATGGTCCCGACGTGAAACCCGCCGTCTGCGATCACGCTGATGAGGGCGTCGGTCTGCTGCGGCGACGTACTCACCAGATTGAGCACCACGTCGAACGGCGCGCCATCGACGACGATCGGCGAGTGTCCGTAGTCGAGGTAGCCGATGAGCCGATCCGCGCCGTAGCCGCGCAGCCGGTCGGCATCACGCGGCTTGGAGGTCGCGGTGACGACCGCTCCGGCTTGCTTGGCCAGCTGAACCGCATAGCCGCCGACGGCACCTGATGCACCGTTGATCAGGATCGTCTGACCGGCCGTCACACCGGCGACTTCGAATAACGCCTGCCATGCCGTCAGCCCAGCCACCGGTAGCGCGGCCGCATCCGCCAGTGACACTGACCGCGGCGCAGCGGCCAGCACCTCGGCCGGTGCGAGCACATATTCGGCGGCAGCGCCGTCGGATTCCATCGGCAGCAGCGCCACGACGGGGTCACCGACGTTCCATCCCTGCACGCCGTCTCCGAATTCGGCGATCGTGCCTGCGACGTCGATGCCAGGTATGTGCGGGAACGTGATCGGGAAAACGTCCGTCAGGTACCCACCGCGAATCCCCGCGTCGACCGGGTTGAACGAGGTCGCGGCGACTTTGAGCAGGACCTGGCCGGGGCCGGGCGTCGGCCGTGGCACATCTTCGTATTGCAGGACCTCGCTACCGCCGTAGCGGTGGAATAGCACAGCCTTCATGACTCCCCTTCCTCAGTTGCTTCGATTTCGAAGCAGATACCCATGGCGTAACTTGCTTCGATCTCGAATCAATTCCGACGGAAGGTGTGATCGTGGCCACTTCGCTTCGAAGTCGAAGCATTATGCTCGACTCATGCCCCTCGATCCGGCGCAGATGCGTACGTACTTCGCCCTCACCGAGGCGGTCAGCTTGCTGCAGTACGCGGTGCGCCAGCAGCTGCAAGCTGAAGGCGATCTCAGCTACGTGCAGTTCGAGGTCTTGGCCAAACTTGCCGCGGCCGAGCGCCCGCTCACGATGACCGACCTGGCCGACGGAGTGGTCTACAGCCGCAGCGGCCTGACTCATCAAGCGGGGCTATTGGAGAAGGCGGGCCTCATCACCCGCCAAGGCAGCTCCCACGACCAGCGCGCCACCGTCGTCGAGATCACCGAGGCGGGCCGGGCCCGCGTTGACAAGGTCCTACCCGGCCACGTGCAAGTCGTGCGCGACCTGTTGTACGGCGCGCTGTCGGATCAGGACGTGCGCACGCTGGGCGACCTCATGAGCCGCGTCCGCGACCACATGCGCGGCCGGCCACCGCGTTCGGCCACCTCGCGGAGGCAGCACGCCGGTAGCGACTGATCAGGTAAGCGCTGCCCGCCGCTACTTGTCCTTGGACTCGTCGGAGTCCTTCGAGTCGTCCTTGTCCTTCGACTCTTCAGAGTCATCCTCGTCGTCGGAGTCGTCCTCGTCGTCGGAGTCCTTGGACTTGTCCTTCTTCGATTTGTCGGAATCTTTGGACTTGTCGGAGTCCTTCGATTTGTCCTTGTCCTTCTCCTTGTCCTTCGAGTCGTCCTTGTCTTTGTCCTTGTCCTTCGAGTCGTCGGAGTCCTTGGATTTGTCGCTGTGGTCGAGCTTGTCTGCGAACTTCGTCAACAGCTCAGCTAGTTCGCGAGCCTCGTCAGACGCCAAGGAATCATCGAATAACCGCTTGTTGGCGTCCGAGACACGCGCGATGTAAACCGCATCTTCCTTGATGCCGACGTCCCACCGGCCTCCATCTTCACGACCCATCTGTTGCCACCTTCCGACTACTGACCTGGTTTGCAAATCGGCGCGTCGGGCGCGCTAGTGCGTTGTCTACCCACTTGTGCCGCTGCCGTCTCATGCAGCCGTGCCCGCAAATGCTTGGGTATCCGCAACAGAGGGGTTGAGAAGAGTGCTGGTTCTGCGCCGTCGCGCTGCGTCTCGACACGGAGCTGCTCGGCGCACGGCGACGCGGGTGGAAACGGCCTACAGGCGTCTACCTGTGTGTTGTTCGGTCGGGCTGACAGTGTGTGATTTCTCGACATAGTTGGCAGCTGTCTCGCGACATAGTTGACACTTCTGCACATCGGGAGGTCAGCCATGTCGAAGGCGCAGCTCGTCATCACTGCCGTGGTCCTCGAAGGACGCAGCAAAAGCGCCGTGGCCCGCGACTACGGCGTCTCCCGACAATGGGTCCAGCAACTGTGCAAACGCTACGAGGCCGAAGGCGACGCCGCCTTCATCTCCCGGTCACGGCGACCCCACCACAGCCCGCAGGCTGTCACCACCGAGGTCGAGGAGCGCATCGTGCGGCTACGCAAGACCCTGACCAAACGCGGTCTCGACGCCGGCGCCGACACCATCGCCTCCCACCTGGCCACCGATCCCAGCCTCATAAATGTGCCTGCCATATCAACGATCTGGCGAATCCTCAAACGCCGAGGTTTCATCACACCCCAACCCCACAAACGCCCCCGCTCCTCGTGGAAACGCTTTGCCGCCGAACTACCCAACCAATGTTGGCAGGCCGACACCACCCACTGGCACCTCGCTCACGGCGGCGGCGCCGAAATCCTCAACATCATCGACGACCACTCCCGCCTCGACATCACCAGCCTGGCCCGCCACACCATCAACGGCCCTGACGTCACCGCTGCCTTCACCACCGCCTTCACCCGCTGGGGTCCACCAGCCTCGGTACTGACCGACAACGGCGCCATCTTCACCGCCGCGCCGCGCCGGGGCGGACGCACCTCCCTGCAAATCACCCTCGGCGAACTGGGCGTGCGCTACCTGAATTCACGGCCCTACCATCCCCAGACCTGCGGCAAGGTCGAACGCTTCCACCAAACCCAAAAGCGATGGCTCACAGCCCATCCCGCCACTACACTGACCCAGCTCCAACAACGGCTCGACGAATTCACCGAGTATTACAACACCGTGCGCCCCCACCGCGCGATCAACAGAACCACCCCCATCCAGGCATTCAACGCCCGCCCCAAAGCCACACCGTCTGGCTACCTCATCCCCGCCCACTGCCGCGTACGCACCGACATCATCGACGCCGCCGGCGTCATCACCGTCCGATACAACAGCCGCCTGCACCACATCGGCCTTGGCAAACGACGCACCGGCACCAAAGTCACCGTTCTCATCGACGACCTCAACATTCGCGTCCTCGACCGCAACACCGGCCAGCTCATCCGCAAACTCATCCTCGACCCGACCCGCGACTACCAACCACGCGGCGTCAAATGCGGAAACAGCCCAGAAAACCGGGACCAGGTGTAAACCATGTCTCGGGACACCCGTCAACGATGTCCCGAGACAGGACACGGTCGGGCTGACAGGATTTGAACCTGCGACCACTTGACCCCCAGTCAAGTGCGCTACCAAACTGCGCCACAGCCCGGTGCCGCCTGATCATCGGCAGCAGGTCGAAAGCCTACCGCACGGCCGGCTCAGTACCGGCGAGTGTGCGGCCATGGCCTCGACTGTGTGTCCAGGGCGGCGAAAACGCCGAGATCCCGCTGTGGCTGCACGCTCGAAACCGTGGGCGCACACTCGACGCCAGCTGGGCGCCCGAGCCCAAGACTTAGCGGCGCTTGGCGCCGCGCTTCTCGCGCACCCGGACGTTGATCCGGATCGGGCTGCCCTCGAACCCGAACGTCTCGCGCAGCCGTCGCTCCAGGAAACGCCGGTAGCCCGCCTCGAGGAACCCGCTGGTGAACAGGACAAAGGTAGGCGGGCGTGCCGTGGCCTGGGTGGCGAACAGAATGCGGGGCTGCTTGCCGCCGCGTACCGGCGGCGGGGTGGCCGCGACTACTTCCTTGATCCAGGTGTTCAGCGGACCCGTCGGGATGCGCGCGTCCCACGACGCCAGCGCGGTCTCCATCGCCGGCACCAGCTTCTGCACCGCGCGGCCGGTCTTGGCGGAGATGTTCACCCGTTGCGCCCAGCGCAACTGCACCAGCTCACGTTCGATTTCTCGTTCCAGCAGCTCGCGACGATCCTCGTCGACCAAATCCCACTTGTTGAAGGCCAGCACCAGCGCGCGCCCGGATTCGATCACCATGGACAGCACCCGCTGGTCCTGTTCGGTCAACGCCTGCGAGGCGTCGATCAGCACGATCACGACTTCAGCGGCGTCGATGGCACCGTGCGTGCGCACCGAGGCGTAATACTCGTGCCCGCTGGCCTGGCCCACCTTGCGACGCAAACCCGCGGTGTCGACGAAGCGCCACACCTTGCCGCCCAGCTCGATCAGCGAATCCACCGGATCGACTGTCGTGCCGGCAACATCGTGCACCACCGACCGCTCGTCACCGGCCAGCTTGTTCAGCAGAGAGCTCTTGCCCACGTTGGGTTTTCCGACCAACGCCACCCGCCGCGGGCCGCCACCGCCCGTAGCCTTCTCCCCCACCTCAGGCAACGCGACCAGGACTTCGTCGAGCAAGTCAGCCACACCGCGGCCATGCATGGCACTGATGGGATGGGGTTCACCCAGACCCAAGGACCACAATGCGGCGGCGTCGGCCTCGCCGCGCTCGCTGTCAACCTTGTTGGCCGCCAGGAACACTGGCTTGCCCGACCGAACCAGGATGCGGGCGGCGGCCTCGTCCGCGGAGGTGGCGCCGACGGTGGCATCTACCACCAAGATGATCGCATCGGCGGTGCGCATCGCGACCGACGCCTGCTCGGCCACCAACTGCTGCAAGCCCTTCGCGTCGGGCTCCCATCCCCCGGTGTCCTGCACGACGAATCGGCGCCCGGTCCATAACGCGTCGTAAGACACCCGGTCGCGGGTGACACCGGGAACGTCTTGAACCACCGCCTCGCGGCGGCCCAGTATGCGGTTGACCAAGGTCGACTTCCCCACGTTGGGCCGCCCGACGACCGCCACCACCGGTGCCGGACCCGCCTCGTCCAGCTCGGCCAACTCGGAATCGTCGAGCTCCCATTCGCTTTCGTCTGACCAGGTGCCGTCCTGACTCACCGGACTGCCTCACTTCGCTGCATCACCAGATCCCGCAGATGAGCCACCACTTCGCTTTCCGTCATCTCGCTGGTGTCGACGATCACCGCATCCGACGCGGGGCGCAGCGGCGACACCGCCCGGGTGGAATCCAGATGGTCGCGGCGGCGCACGTCGGCCAGCACGCCGTCATAGTCGTCGGTCAAACCGGCCGCGACGTTTTGGTCGTTGCGGCGCTTGGCGCGGGTCTCCGGCGACGCGGTCAAGAAGATCTTCACCGGCGCGTCGGGAAGCACCACGGTTCCGATGTCGCGACCCTCGACAACGACGCTGTCCGGGCCGTCGGCCAAGGCGCGCTGGATGTCGACCAGTCTGGTGCGCACCGACGGGATGGCCGATACCGCCGACACCGCCCGGGTCACATCGTCACCGCGAATCTGCGACGAAACATCTTCTCCCGCAAGATAAAAGCAACTGCCTTCGGGGTCGTACCCGACCGACATCTGCACGGTCGACGCAAGCGCCTCGACCGCCGCGGAATCCGCCGGATCGACGCCGGCTCGTAGCACTGCCAGGGTCACCATCCGGTACATCGCACCGGTATCCAGGTAACGCGCGCCCAGTTCACGCGCCAAACTCTTTGAAACCGAGGACTTTCCGGTTCCGGCCGGACCGTCTATGGCAACGACGATGCCGTTCACAATCCCACCGCTTTGTAGAGTTGGCCGATCTCATCCCGGCCCAGCGCCCGGAAGCTGCCGGGGCGCTGGTTGCCGAGCGTGACCGGTCCAATGTCGGTGCGCACCAACGTCTCCACCGGATATCCGACCGCCGCGAGCATTCGGCGCACGATCCGGTTGCGTCCCTCGTGCAAGGTGACCCGCACCAGCGTCTTGCCCGGGATGGCGTCCACCACCGCGAAATCGTCGACGCGCACCGGACCGTCCTCCAATTCGATTCCGGCCCGCAATTTCTTGCCCAGTCCCCGCTGCACCGTCCCCGCCACCGTCGCCAGATAGGTCTTCGGCACTTCGTGCGACGGGTGCATCAACCGGTGTGCCAGTTCCCCGTCGTTGGTCAGCAGGATCAACCCTTCGGTGTCGGCGTCCAACCGCCCAACATGGAAAAGCTTCTTGTGGCCGCGCACCTTTCGTTCGACCAGATCACCGATACAGGGCCGACCGCGGTCATCGGACATGGTCGAGTGCATGCCACGCGGCTTGTTCAGCGCCAGATACACCAGCGAATCGTCGAGAACGACCCGGGCACCGTCAACGTGTATGACCGAGGCATCGGGATCGACCCGGGTGCCCAACTCGGTCACCAGCTTTCCGTCCACCTCGACGCGGCCCTCGATAATCAACTGCTCGGCCGCGCGCCGGGAGGCAACCCCGGCCTGGGACAACACCTTTTGCAGACGAGTTCCGCGCGGCTCTTCCGCGTCGCTAATCACTCGCGGTCCACGTCGAAGGTCAGCGGCTGATCCGAGCGCTGGGCGCCGCCGAGTTTCATGAAACGTGGCTCGCTGTCTAGGGATTCACTCAGATCGTCGATGGTGTCGACGTCGGGCAGCAGCGGAGCAATGTCGGGCAGATCGGCTAGAGAGGTCAGCCCCAGCCGCTCCAAGAACAGTTCGGTAGTCGCGAACGTCATCGCGCCGCTGTCTTCGTCGAGCCCGACCTCGGTGATCAACCCACGAGCCAGCAGCGTGCGCATGACGGCGTCGACGTTGACCCCACGCACCGCGCTTACCCGCGCTCGCGTGACCGGCTGGCGGTAGGCGACCACCGCCAAGGTTTCCAGCGCGGCGCGGGTCAGCTTGCTGCGTGCGCCGTCCAGCAACAGCTTTTCGACGTAGGGGGCGAACCGGGCGCGGGTATAGAGCCGCCAGCCCTCACCGGTCTGACGCAGGTCAATACCGCTGTCACGTTCGGTGAATTCGTCGGCCATGACCCGCAGCTTGGCGTCGACGCGGTAGACCGGTTGTTCGGTAGCGGTGGCCAGCGCCTCGGCGGTCACCGGCGTGTCGACCACGAGCAGCAGCGCCTCGAGCACCCGGCCGAGCTCGTCGGGGTCCATCTCTGCGGGCTCAGCGATGTCGATGCCCAGATCCTGATCACTGGTCTGGTCGCTCATATGAGCGCCGCTCCTCCTCATCGCCGGTGGTAGGGGGCCGTTCGCCGGTCCACGAAACCTGGAGCACGCCAAGGGGCTCTGACTGGTCGAATGCTACCGCCCGGGACCGATACAGTTCGAGCAGCGCCAGGAACCGCCCGACGATCTCGACCGGCGCGGTGCAGTCGGCGACCAGCTCCGAGAACGACGCCCACTCGCCGGTGCCGCGCGTTTGCAGCATCGCCAAGATGTGTTTGGCCTGCTCGGGCACCGAGACCTGCAGGTCATGCAGGTGCCCGGTGGCCACCGTCGGCGTCGGGCGCGGCGTGAAGGCGACGGCGGCGATCTCGGCGAATCGCGTCGCGTCGACGCCCAGCATCACCTCGGGAAGCAGGCCGGCGAAGCGGTCCTCCAGCGACACGGAGCGGGGATAGCTGCGCAGCGCGGTGGCTTCCAGCTCGGCAAACATCTCGGCGACGTGCTTGAAGGCGCGGTACTGCAGTAGCCGGGCGAAGAGCAGATCGCGCACTTCCAGCAGGGCCAGGTCTTCGTCGTCGTCGACCTGACCGGCCGGCAGCAAGCGAGCCGCCTTGAGGTCCAGCAGAGTCGCGGCAACCACCAGGAATGCGGTCGTCTCGTCCAGGTCCAGCTGCGCCCCGATCGCTTTGGTGTAGGCGATGAAGTCGTCGGTGACCTGGTGTAACGCCACCTCGGTGACGTCGAGGCGGTGGGCGAAGATCAGCTGCAGCAGCAGATCGAACGGCCCTTCGAAGTTGGTCAGCCGAACGCGGAAGCCATCCGAGTAACCGTTCCCGGACGCCGCCTGACCGTGGGTGCCGGCGGTCACATGCCGAATCGGTCGATGAACTCGCGAGCCAGCGCGCGGTAAGCCAGGGCGCCACCCGACTTGGGCGCCCACGTCGTGATGGGTTCACCGGCGACGCTGGTCTCGGGGAACCGCACCGTCCGGGTGATCACGGTGTCGAACACCAGGTCACCGAACCGCTCCACCACGCGCGCCATCACCTCCCGGGAGTTGACGGTCCGCGGGTCGTAGCGGGTGATCAGAATTCCGCTGATGTCCAGTTTCGGGTTGAGCCGGTCGCGCACCTTGTCGACGGTGTCGGTGAGCAACGCCAGACCGCGCAGCGAGAAGAACTCACACTCGGTGGGGATCACAACTCCGTCGGCGCAGGCCAAGCCGTTGACGGTCAGCAGCCCCAGCGACGGCTGGCAGTCGATCAGCACATAGTCGTAGCGGTCCAGCACGGGGTGTAGCGCCCGGGCCAGCGTCTGCTCTCGGCCCACTTCGTTGACCAACTGAATCTCGGCGGCCGACAGGTCGATGTTGCTGGGCACCAGATCCAGGTTCTTCACCCGGGTGTTCAGTAGCACGTGTTCGATCGATGCTCGCGGCTCGACCAGCAGATTGTGGACGGTCTTGTCCAGCTCCCAGTGCGGCACGCCCAGGCCTGCGGAGAGCGCGCCCTGCGGATCCATGTCCACCAGCAGCACGCGGCGGCCGTATTCGGCGAGCGCGGCACCCAGGTTGATCGTGGACGTGGTCTTCCCGACTCCGCCCTTCTGGTTGCACATCGCGACCACCTTGGCCGGGCCGTGCGAGGTCCGCGGTTGGGGGTCAGGGATCGCCCGCGGCGGCCTGCCGGTCAGGCCGATCTCAATGGCGCTGTCCGGGTCGTCGGTCATGCCCGGCTAATGGTGACGGGCGTCGAGGTGGGCATCGCAGGAAAGTCTAACGGCTCGTTCCGCCTGCGCAGGGAGACCCGCAGGCAACCGCCGAAGCTGTCGACTCCAGACCACGGGCCTACGTAAGGTGACCTCGTGAGCCTGAAAGCACGCTTCCCGGTGTTGCGGTGGTCGGTCTGGCGGATGGCCGCCGGGAACCGCAACATCACCACAACCGGCCAGATCGGTGACGGCCGAGAGGCGGCCGCGGTGAACTATGTTCTCCGGCACGCCCGCGTCGGAGACATCGATCATGTCCTGGCCACCATCGACAAGTTCGCCTACGAGAAATCCATGCTGATCAACGTCGGCGACGAGAAGGGACAGCTGCTCGACGCCGCAGTGCGCCGCGCCCAACCGGCGCTGGCTCTCGAATTGGGCACCTATGTGGGCTACGGCGCGCTACGCATCGCCAGGGCGGCGCCGGCCGCCAAGGTGTACTCGGTCGAGCTGGCGGAGGCGAATGCAGCCAATGCCCGGCGCATCTGGGAGCACGCCGGCGTGGCCGATCGGGTGACGTGTGTGGTCGGCACCCTCGGCGACGGTGGGCGCACCCTCGACGCGTTGGCCCATGAGCACGGGTTCACCGCCGGTGCGGTTGACTTCGTCTTCCTCGACCACGACAAGAACGCGTACCTGACGGACCTGAAAAGCATTGTGCAGCGAGGATGGCTCCATCCGGGCTCCATCGTGGTCGCCGACAACGTCCGGGTGCCCGGCGCGCCGAAGTACCGCGAATTCATGCGTCAGCAGCAAGGCAAGGCGTGGAACACCGTCGAGCACAAAGCGCACCTGGAATATCAGTCCCTGGTGTCCGACCTGGTGCTCGAGTCGGAATACCTGGGCACCGCCTAGGTGGCGCGCGGATGGGCTCCGGCCCACACTTCCCGCAGCGCGTGCACGGTGACCAAGGTGTAGATCTGCGTCGTTGTCACCGACGCGTGGCCCAAAAGCTCTTGCACGACACGCACATCGGCGCCACCCTCGAGCAGATGCGTGGCGAACGAGTGCCGCAGCATGTGGGGTGACACGCCCGAGGTGATGCCTGCCCGATCGGCCGCATCCTGCAGAACCTGCCACGCGCTTTGTCGCGACAAGCGGCCACCGCGCGCATTGAGGAAAATGGCCGGCGTGCCGCGGCCGCGACGGGCCAGATCCGGGCGCCCCCGCACCAGGTAAGCGTCCAGCGCCTGCACGGCGGGCCGACCCACCGGCACCAGTCGCTGCTTGCCGCCCTTGCCTTGCAACAACACTGACCGGGCCTGGGTGTCGATGTCGTCGACGTCGAGGCCGACCGCTTCGGAAATCCGCGCCCCGGTCGAGTACAGCAACTCCAGCAGCGCGCGGTTGCGTAAAGTCAGTGGGCCGTCGGACGCGTCTTCACCGCCGGCCCCTTCCAGCAGAGCCAACACTTCGTCGAGTGACAGGCTCTTGGGTAACCGCCGGCCCGGCGTCGGCGGCCGAACCGCGCGGGCCACATCCAATTCCGCGAGCCCTTCTGCGGCGGCGAAGCGGTGCAGTCCGCGTACCGCGATCAGCGCCCGCGCCGCCGACACCGCCGACAGCCCGACCGCTCCGGCTTCGGGGTCTCCGCGCCGCAGCGACACCAGGAACTCACTGACATCGTCCTCACCCACCTTGGCCAGGTCGTGAATACCGCGTTCTTCCAGATGTTTTGAATAGCGGCGCAGATCGCGGCGGTAGGAACTCAACGTGTTGGCCGCCACCCCGCGTTCGATGGTCAGGTGATCGAGATAGCCCTGTAACTGTGTCTGCAGCGTCGGCGCTGTCACTGCTCTTTCTTCTGATTCTTTCTGGTCATGAACGCTGTGGGCCGGTCGACCCACGCGGTGTCGACGGGACGCGCCTGGGCGGAGCCGGTCACAACCGCGTAGGCGGCCAGGATCCCGCCAATGGCAATGGAATTGACGATCTCGCCGCTCAACACGCGATGCGCCGCCTCGGCGATGGGAAACCAGCGCATCGTCATGTCGGCTTCTTCGTCGTGCGCGTCGGGACGCTGTACTTCGGCCAGACCGGTGGCCAGATAGATCCGCACCGATTCGTCGCTGTAGCCCGGTGCGGTGTTGACGTCGACGAGCACCTGCCAGGTGCTGGCCTGCAGACCGACCTCTTCTTTGAGTTCGCGGGCGGCGGTTTCCTGCGGCGGCTCACCCGCCTCGTCCAGAAGCCCAGCAGGCAGTTCCCACAGGCGCCGACCGTAGGTATGGCGATACTGGTAGACCATTGGAATGTTGTTGTCGTCGTCCATCGCGACGACCGCGACCGCCCCATAGTGTTCGAGCACTTCCCGCTTGGCGACATTGCCGCCCGGCATCCGCACTTGATCGCGGCGCAGCGCGAAAATGGCGCCCTGATAAAGGGTTTCGGACGATATGGTCTGAAAGTCGTGTTCAGCCACGGGTTGCGGGCTCAGGTAGCGGCTGGCTGACGCCTTCTCGATGCTGGTTGCCGTTGGAGACGTGCTCGGGGATTTCCACCGGCAGCAGTTCGCCGGCCTTGTAGTCGAGGGCCGCTCCGACGAACGCAACGAACAAGGGGTGCGGGCGGGTGGGACGGCTCTTGAGTTCCGGGTGCGCCTGGGTGCCGACCACGAACGGGTGCTGCTCGGGTGGGTATTCGACGAACTCAACCAGATGACCGTCGGGTGAGGTGCCGGAGAAGCGCAGCCCGCTTTCGGCGATCTTCTCGCGGTAGGCGTTGTTGACCTCGTAGCGGTGTCGATGCCGTTCGGACACCTGCGTCGTTTGATACGCTTGGGCCACAACGGATTCCGGCTGCAGCACCGCAGGGTAGGCGCCCAGGCGCATGGTGCCACCGAGGTCGGCTTCACCGGCCACGATGTGCTCTTGGTCGGCCATGGTGGAGATCACCGGGTCCGGTGTGTTGGGCTCGAATTCGGCCGAGTTGGCCTCGGCGAGACCCACCGAGCGGGCGGCTTCGATGACGATGCATTGCAGGCCCAGGCAGAGTCCCAACACCGGAAGGCCGCGGGCCCGGGCATGCGCGATGGCGCCGATCTTGCCCTCGATGCCCCGAATGCCGAATCCGCCGGGGATCAGCACCCCGTGCACGTCGCCCAGTGTCGTAGCGGCGCCGTGGGCCGTCTCGCAGTCATCGGATGCCACCCAACGGATCTCGACCTTCGCGCGGTGCTTGAAACCGCCGGCGCGCAGCGCCTCGGTGACCGACAGGTAGGCGTCGGAAAGCTCGACATACTTGCCGACCAACGCGATTCGCACCGTCTCATGCGGTTCGTGCACTCGCCGCAGCAGATCGTCCCATTCGGTCCAGTCGACGTCACGGAACGGCAGATTCAACCGTCGCACCACGAAGGCGTCGAGTTCCTCCCGGTGCAACACCTTGGGGATGTCGTAGATCGACGGCGCGTCCGGGGTGGAAATGACGCCGTCGATGTCCACGTCACACATCAACGCGATCTTGTTTTTCAGCGCTTCGGGGACAACGCGGTCAGAGCGCAGGATCAGCGCGTCCGGGGTGATACCGATGCTGCGCAGGGCGGCCACCGAGTGCTGTGTGGGTTTGGTCTTGAGTTCTCCCGACGGAGCGAGGTAAGGCACCAACGAGACGTGCAAGAAGAAGACGTTCTCCCGGCCCAAGTCATGGCGGACCTGACGCGCGGCCTCGAGGAACGGCTGCGATTCGATGTCTCCGACGGTCCCGCCGATTTCGGTGATGACCACGTCCGGGCGGTGGCCGCCGGCGTCCGGTTCGGCCATCGCCATGATGCGGCGTTTGATCTCGTCGGTGATGTGCGGGATGACCTGGACGGTGTCGCCGAGGTATTCCCCGCGACGCTCCTTGGCGATCACGGTCGAATAGACCTGCCCGGTGGTGACATTGGCCGAGCCGGACAGATCGCGATCCAGGAACCGCTCGTAGTGGCCGACGTCGAGGTCGGTCTCGGCGCCGTCCTCGGTGACGAAGACTTCGCCGTGCTGGAACGGGTTCATGGTGCCCGGGTCCACATTGAGATACGGGTCGAGTTTTTGCATCGTGACGTGCAACCCGCGTGCGGTGAGCAGCTGTCCGAGGCTACTGGCGGTGAGACCCTTGCCGAGCGAGGAAGCAACGCCGCCCGAGACGAAGAGGTGCTTGGTGACGGCTTGCGGGTGCCTACGCAATGAGCAACCTCCGTGAAGACGGGCAGGGCTTGACGAATCTAGCCTGTACCAGCTGGGGCCTGCCGACCCACGGAAACCCACCCTAACATCCACGGCCTTTTGCCGTGGCTAACACGCCCGACTGCGGCTTACTGGGGCACGGTGACCGATGTGGCGCCGTGACCGGTGCCGTAGTGGCCAGGGCGGCCGCCGCCGACCAGATCATGCAGGCCCAGGATCGCGGTGATCCGCCCGGCTTCGGCGTCGACGTCGTCCACGGTGCTGATGGTTGCTGCCATACCGGCGTCGGCGCGGGTCACGGCGACCGCGGCACTTCCAGATGCCGCTCCGTCCCGGCCGGCGAGCAACGTGCCCGAGCCGTGTGGTGCCAGGGCGGCGGCGAACCTCGCCACGCTGACCCCCTGGTTGCCGGCGTCGGCGGGCAGCCCCCCGCCGGTGATGACGATGGCGGCATTCGCCGCTGCCATGTGGTCGGTGGGTTGGTAGGTGATGAAGCCCGTTTCGCGTAGAGCTGCCAGCACGGTGTCGCGCTGGGTGTCGTCAACGGCGGGCGCGTCCGGCTTCGGGTTGGCCAGCAAGGCGATGCCCAGCAGGTCACCCGCCTGCGAGCCTTGGTCGACGAGCTTGGTGCTCAATTGCGTGCCCGCGGGAAGGACCGACGAGTTGACCACCGACCGCAGCTTCTCCGCGGAGTTGGCTTCGACGAACTCGTGGGTCAACGACACGGTGCCGGTGACCGTGCCCCCGGACTGTCCGATGATCTTCGAGACCGCCGCCACGTCGTCGTCTTTGGCGTCGGGAGTCCGGAACAGCACTACTGTCTTGCCGGCCAACGCGTCGTGCACGATCCGGCCCAGCACCTGGTTGTCGAAATTGTTTGCAGCGCTGAGCTTTTCGTTCAAGACGTTGCGCTGGTCGTTGATGGTGTTGATCTGGGCGGCCATATCGCGTTTCTCGTTACGCAGGCTGGACAGCAGGGTGTCCGAAAAGAATCCGGAGCCCAGTACCACGCCGATGGCCAGCGCCAAGAAGACAGCTGCCAGCGAGAAAGCATGTTGGCGTAACGAGATCATGACCTACCGTCCTAGCTCACCAGGTGCTGTATCCAGAGGGTGAATCGGTTCCAGTAGTCGATGAGCCAATGCACGACCACACCGTCGGTCCGAGACACCCACAGCACGACGATGATGGCGATCAACATCGTCAGGGCCAGCAGCGCGATTGCGCCACCAGAGATGTGGTTGCGGTACAACGTGGCGACCGCCCTGGCGTCGACCAGCTTCTCCCCCACCCGCAACCGGGTCAGGAAGGTCGAGGGGTTGCTTTGCGAGCGGGTGCGATCGAAGAAGGTCTCGATGTTGGCGGTGTGACCGGCCGTGACCAGCAATGCCGCGCCGTGGTGATCGGCCAGCAACAGGGCCAGATCCGTTGCCGACCCGGCCGCCGGGAAGGTCATGGCTCCCACACCGAGATCCTGGATGCGTTCCAGGCCGGGTGCGTGGCCGTCCGCGTCGGCCGGCAGTACCACCTGGGCGCCGCATTTGAGGACTTCGGCGCTGATCTGGTCGGGATCGCCGACGATCAGCTGCGGCCGGTAGCCGGCCTTGCGCAACACGTCGGCGCCGACGCCGACGCCGATCAGCACCGGTTGGTATTCCTTGATGAACGGCTTGAGCGCCTTCAAATCGTCAGCGGCGCTGGGCTCCTCGGCGACGATCACCACGTGCCGGCGGCGCATGTCCACATCGATGTCGGGGATGCCGATGCCGTCGATCAGCAGGGGGCTTTCGCTGCGGATGAACTCGATGGTGTTGCCGGCGAATGCCTCGAGGTGTGCGGCCAGTCCGCTCTTGGCTTCGCGCATCAGGTCGGCGATGTCGTGGTCGGTGCGCTCGGTGCCGCGGATCAGCCGCCGGTCACCGGAGTACACGCCGCCTTCGTAAAGGCGAATCTTGGATCCGTCCTTGACCTTCTTGAAGATTTCGGGGCCGGTCTCGTCGATCAGCGTGACGCCGTTGTTCACCAGAACCTCGGGGCCGAGGTTGGGATAGCGGCCGGAGACCGACGGGGAGGCGTTGACCACGGCGGCGATGTCGGCTTCGACCAACGCGTCCGCGGTGATGCGGTCCAAGTCCAGGATGTCGAGGACCACGATGTCGCCGGGGCAGACGCGGCGCAGCAGTCGGTCGATGTTCCTGTCGACTCGGGCGGTGCCGACCAATCCTGGCCGATCGTTGTTACGGGACAGAAGCGCTGACATCTTCATGAGGGCCGATTCTGTCGGCGGAGCGCGGCTAGAGCGAGTAGGCGCGCCGTAACATCCGCCTCATTAGTTATCCAGAGTCACAGCAGTCACAGTTGTGTGGGCGTCTGGTGACGGGGTGGTTTCGGGGGTGGGGCGTCGAGTGTGCGGTGGGGGCGTCGAGTGTGCGCTGACGGTTGAGCGGACGTCGATTCCCCGACCCGAGAGCACACTCGAAGCCGTCATTGCACTGTCGAGGCCGAGTGTGCGGTGGGGGCGTCGAGTGTGCGGTGGGGGCGTCGAGTGTGCGCCCACGGCGCCGAGCGTGCGCCCACGGCTTCGACTGTGCGCCGACGGTTGAGCGGACGTCGATTCCCCGCCTTGAAAGCACACTCGAAGTCGTCAGTTCACTATCGAGGCCGAGCGTGCGCTGACGGCGCCGAGTGTGCGCCCACGGCATCAACTGTGCGGTGACGGTTGAGCGGCCGTCGATTCCCCGCCTTGAAAGCACACTCGAAGCCGTCAGTGCACTGTCGACGCCCAACGCGGGAACGTTAGAGCTCGTCCTTCTGCGCGGCGTCCAGCAGTTCGCGAGCGTGCGCCCGGCCGCTGTCGGACTCCCCCAGCCCTGACAGCATTCGGGCCAGTTCGGCTACCCGATCGTCGCTGGTCAGCCGCCGCACACCGCTGGCGCCGTTGCGCCCGGTGCTGTGCACCATCAGATGCACGTCGGCGTAGGCAGCGACCTGCGGCAAGTGGGTGACGACGATGACCTGATGGGTGCGGGCCAGCCGGGCCAGCCGACGGCCGATCTGCACAGCGGCCCGGCCGCCGACGCCGGCGTCCACCTCGTCGAACACCATCGTGGTGCCCTCGGCCGACGCCGCCAGCACCACTTCCAACGCCAGCATCACCCGGGACAACTCACCCCCGGACGCGCTTTTGGCCAGCGGCAAGACCGTCATCCCGCGATGCGCCGCGAAACCAAACTCCACCACGTCGATGCCATCTGCCCCGGCGCGGACCAGCTCTCCGGTGGACAACTTCAGGGCCGCCGGATCGTCGGGTTCGGCGAGGTCGGTGGTCACACCGATCGTGAATTCGGCGTCGGCCATCGCCAGACCGGACAGCTCCGCGGTCACTTCTTTGGCCAGCTTCTTGGCCGCCTTCCGCCTGACCTTGCTCAGATCGACTGCTGCTGAAGCCAACTCACCGCCTAGCTCGCCGACACGGCGCTCCAGGGCGGCCAAACCTTCTTCGGACACATCGAGTTGCGCAAGCCGCTCGCGGGATTGGTTGGCCCAGTGCAGAACGCCGTCGATGTCGGCGGCGTACTTGCGGGTCAGCGTGCGCAGTTCGGCTTGACGGGCCAGTTTGGCATCAAGGGCGCTGGCGTCGGCGGGTAAGTCGTCGATGTAGGCGCCGAGTTCGCCGATGGCATCGACGACGACTGTCAGCGCCTCCCCGATCTGGGTCGCCAAGCCTTGCAGCGTGGCATCGTCGGTCGCTTGCAGCGCCGCTTTAGCCTGACCCAAACCCGTTGCGCCAGCACGGCTCTCGCTGTCGTCCGAGTCACCGCCCAGCGCGGCGCGCGCGGTCATTGCCGCTTCGCGAAGGGTGTCGAGTTCAGAGAGGCGCACAATCTCGGCGACGAGTGCGTCGTCTTCGCCCGGTTGCGGGTCGACGGTGTCGATCTCGTTGAGGGCGAATTTGAGCCGGTCTGCTTCCTGGGCGAGTTCACGTGCCCGGTCACGGCGGTCGATGAGGTCGCGGCGGGCCGACAGCCAGGCGCCGCGCAGTTTGCGGTAGCGCTCCAGCGCCGAACCGGCGGCCGCGAATCGATCCAGAGCTCCGCGCTGCTCCTCGGGTCGCATCAGCCGCAGTTGATCGTTTTGCCCGTGCAGGGTCAGCAGTTCGTTGGTGAAACCGCTCAGCGACTTGGCGGGCACGCTGCGACCGCCGAGGTAGGCGCGCGACGGCCCGTCGCGGTTGACCGATCGCAACGCAATGACGCTGCCGTCCTCGTCCCGTTCGGCGCCGGACGCGTCGAGAATCTCGCCGAGATGCGCGGCCGTCGCCTCGTCGAGATCGGTTGTGGTGAAGCGACCTTCGACGACCGCACGCTCGGCTCCGGACCGGACCCGGGTGGCGTCGGCGCGCGCCCCGCCGAGCAGATGCAGCCCGGTGACCACCATGGTCTTACCGGTGCCGGTTTCGCCCGTGAGCACCGTCAGCCCCCGATCGAACTCAGCGGTGGCAACGCTGATGGCGCCCAGCGACTCGATTCGGATTTCCGTCAGCACGCCATTACTGCCCGCGCCACCCGGTCACCGGCAACCGGAACTTCTTCACCAGCCGGTCGGTGAATGGCGCGCTGTCCAGCCGGGCCCATTTGACCGGCGTGTTGCAGCGAGTGACCTCGAGCCGACTGCCCGCCGGCACCACCATCTCGCGGCGGCCGTCGCAGAACACCAGGGCGTCGTGTCCACCGGCCTCGATCTCGATCGCGATGATGGCGTCGGGGCTGGTGACCATGGGCCGGCCGAACAGCGCGTGAGCGTTGTTGGGTACCACCAGGATCGCCTCCAGGTCGGGCCACAGGACCGGACCCCCGGCGGAGAAGGCGTACGCCGTCGACCCGGTGGGTGTGGAGACCAGTACGCCGTCGCAGCCGAACGTCGATACCGGTCGTCCGTCGATCTCGACGACTACACCGAGCACCCCTAACCGCGGGCCTTTTTCCAGGCTGGCTTCGTTCAGAGCCCAGCCCTGGTCGATGGTTTTGCCGCCTTGGCGTACCGCGACGTCGAGGGTCATGCGGTTCTCGACCTGGTAGTCCTTGGCGACGACGTGCTGCAGGACCAGGTCGAGTGCCTCGGCCTCGGCTTCGGCCAGGAATCCGATGCGGCCCAGATTGACGCCCAACACCGGAATGCCGACGTTGCGGGCCAGTTCGGCCGCCCGCAGGAAAGTGCCGTCGCCACCGAGTACCAGGACCAGTTCGCAGCCGTCCGCGGCCTGCGGGTCGGCGTCGATGACGTCGATCTCGACGCCCATGGCGCGCATGTCGTTGTCGTCCAGCCGTAGCGAGCCTCGGTCGACGGCCTCCGCGGACAGCGCGCGCATCGCGATGCCGTTGTCGTTCAACACCTTTTCGACACGTCGCGCGGTTTCGGTCGCTTCCTCGCGTCCGGTGTGCACGACCATCAGGACGGTGCGTTGAGCAGTCACTGCGGACCCTCCTTGACGGCCCCGCGCACAGCGTCGGCCAGTGCCGCATCGGCCAGCGCCCGATCAGTCTCGGCCCGCAACCACAGGAAGTATTCGACATTGCCCGACGGGCCCGGCAGCGGACTGGCGGTGACATCGACGGTGTGCCAGCCGAGCGCCTCGGCGCTGCGCGCGACGGCCAGCAACGCCCCCGCCCGCAACTGCGGGTCATGAACCACCCCACCGGGGCCCACCTGGCCCTTGCCCACTTCAAACTGCGGCTTCACCATGGGAACGATATCCGCGCCGGGCGAAGCGCAGCCAACCAGCGCGGGCAACACTGTCGCCAACGAGATGAAGGACAGGTCGGCCACCACCAGGTCGACGGGCCCGCCGATCGCCTCGGTGGACAGGTGACGCACATTGGTGCGCTCGACGACCACTACGCGCGGGTCGCTGCGCAGGGACCAGGCCAGCTGGCCGTACCCGACGTCGGCGGCGACGACTTGTGCGGCGCCCCGGTCCAGCAGGACCTCGGTGAAGCCTCCGGTGGACGCCCCGGCGTCCAGGCAACGACGGCCCTGCACGTCAAGAGCGAACGCGTCCAATGCACCGATCAGCTTGTGCGCCCCCCGCGACACCCAGGCGCGTTCGCCGTCGGCGCTCACCGTCAGCGATGCGGTCGCCGACACGGCGGTGGCGGGTTTCACCGCCGGCAGGCCGTCGATGCGTACCTTGCCGGCACCGATCAACTCGGCGGCCTGCTGACGGGACCGGGCCAGACCCCGCCGGACCAACTCGGCGTCAACCCGGGCATGCCGTGGCATGCGGCCACTCAGCCCTTCTCCGCCGACTCCAGCGCCGCCAGCAGTACCTCATGCGCCTCGGAGAGGCGGCGGGCGATGTCTTCCAGTTCGCTCAGCGAAGGCGGGTTGTCGGCGGCGTCGGGAAGTTGAGCCAGCAGCGCCTCAATTTCCCCGCGGATCTGGTCCGGATCGATAGTCATTGCGGTCCCTACGCTAGTGGTCGCCTAGTCGGCGCGCATTAACGACCAGCGCCGCAACCCCTCGCGGGCCTGGTCGTCGGCGCCCTCGATGTCGAAGTCGGGCTCGTCGAAGTCGGCGTCCCAGACCGCGCTGGCGACCGCCCGCACCATTGCCAGCCCGTCATCGTCGGCGCGGTCGTCTTCGCCCGTCGCACTCACCGTCACGGTCCGGTCTTGGATCTCGACGTGCCAGCCCGGCTGCGATCCCACCGCGAGCGTGGCGCCGTCGCGGTGCAACGAACGCAGATCGTGGCCGATGTAGGTGGGCCGGTGCACCGGTTCGGCGTACACGGCGTCGCGAGCGGAGTTCACCCCGGTCAGCACCATCAGGCTGGGCAGACCGGCGGCGTTGGCGCCCTCGATGTCGGTGTCCAGCCGGTCACCGACCACCAGCGGGTTGCGGAAGTCGCCGCGGCCGACCGCATCCTTCATCAATTGCGGACCCGGCTTGCCCGCCACCTGCGGCTGTGCCCCGGTGGCAGTGCGTAAGGCGGCCACCAGAGACCCGTTTCCCGGCAGCAGGCCTCGTTCGGTGGGCAGCGTCGGGTCGATGTTGGCGGCCACCCACACCGCACCGGCCTGGATGGCCAGCGCCGCCTCGGCGAGCTCGGGCCAGGCGACGGTCTTCGACAGGCCTTGTACGACCGCGACCGGATCGTCGTCGTAGTTGTGCACGGGGCACAGACCGGCCGCGGCGACCTCGTTGGCCAGCGCATCGGTGCCCACGATCAGCACCTTGGAGCCGGCCGGCAGCTGACCCGCCAACAGATGCGCGGCGCTTTGGGCACTGGTGACGACGTCATCCCCGGTGGCGGTGAATCCGAGTTCGCGCAGGTGCTCGGCCACTTCGTCGGCGCTGCGGGAGGCGTTGTTGGTGACAAACAGCGTCCGGCTGTTGACCGCATCCAGCGACTCCACCGCCCCATCGGTGGGCTGGTGGCCGCGAAACACCGTCCCGTCCAGATCCACCAGCAGGCAGTCGTATTCCTGGGCGAGTGTCTTGATGCCCTGCGAGCGCGTCACGTCAGCCAAGCTCGCTGACGCGATCTTCGGCATCGGTGACGCCTTCGACATCGGCGGCCGCCGATCGCAGGAACCAATCCAGCGCTTCGTTGGTGCGTCCCAGCGCCAGCAGGGTGTCGGCGTAGGCGTAGAAGAGCCGGGCTGCCGTCGAGCCGGTGCGGCTGGGGTCGAGTTGCGGGGTGGACAACACCGTCAGCGCCTGCTCGAGCTGCCCGAGGTCGGAGCGGGCCCCGGCCGCCACGATGCGCAACTCGTCGGCGTCATCACCGGTGAGCTGGGCAGCCTCCGGGCCGCGCGCCAGTTCGATGGCCCGTTCCGGACGGCCCAGGCCCCGTTCGCAATCGGCGATCAACGCCAGGAGTTGGGACTTGCTGCCCATGCGCCGGGCGGCGCGCAATTCGGCCAGCGCCTGCGCCCAGTCACCGGCCTGGTAGGCAGCGATTCCCACGGCTTCACGGACCGCGGCGATCCGGCTGGCGCGGGCCCGCGCGGCACGTGCGTGACTGAGAGCGGTTTGCGGGTCGTCGTCGATCAGCTCCCCGGCGGCCACCAAGTGCCGCGCCACGGCATCGGCGGTCGCGCGATCCAAGGTGCTCAGTTCGCGGCGGACTTCCGGCGCCAGCTGCCTGGCATCGATGTCGGGCGGGATCGGCGGACCGCTGTCGGTGGGGCGGTCGCTGTGCGCCGGAGTGCTGCGCGGTTGGGCCGTTCGCGCCCGGCCGGGACCGGACCACTGCCCGTCCTGCTCGCTCCGTGGCCGACGCCGAGGCGCTTCGCCAGATGCCGATCGCGGACGCCGCTCGTTACCGCGACCGTGCCGTTCGTCCACCACCTGGTCAGGTTACGGGCACGCGGGATCGGCGTGCACTTCCGGTGCTAGGCCTGCAGCCGGTGCGGCATGAGTGGGGCGATGACGGCGGGGCAGTATGTCGCAATCGCGACGATGGTGAAGGAGGCAGCCATGTCGCGGGCCATCCCGGTTTGTTCGGCCATTTCGGCAGTGATGAATTCGAACGTCCTGTTCCGCTCGACCACCATGGGGCAGACGGATCGGCCCAGCGCCATTGTGCTGGCCGGCTGGCTGTAAGGGATGCCCGCATTGTTCAAGGCCGTCAGAAACGCGTTGCCCATCATGTCGGCATGCGTCGGCGCCGCCACGACCGCCGACACGCCGAATGCCCCTGCAGTCACGCCCAGTACTCGCCAGGCTGCCGCAGTCCATGACGCACCGTGTGACGTTCCAAGCACCGTGACCACACTCCCTGTCCAGAGTCACGTTCTGCGCACAGTCCGGTAAAGGTTCGGCAGTGGCGCGTTGTGTCGTCAGTCTCGCGCCTGCACCAGCTAACGCGGTGGGTTTTCGCGAAGGTGGCACCGCGGTGTCCCCCGATCAGTGGACACCGCGCTCGGCAGGTTGGCGGAGCAGATATTCCACCCGACCATCAACTGGTTGTGGGATACCCGGGCGCTGCGATCGGCTCAATGATGGTTCTCGAAGCGGAAAACGGTTTCAGCGCAGATCCGCTCCCGATCGCATGAAAGTGAGGAGGTGACCACATGTCCCACGAGCTTCTGTTCTGCGAGACCGAGAACTCCTACTCGGCTCCGGCGTTCCGCGCCGATGACGCCGTCGAGTGACGTTCGCTGCCAGACCTCGGCGGGGGTCTCACCACCTCCCAGTCCCCCTCGAAGTGAGACCCCCGCCGAACATCCCAGACCCCCAGCGGGGTCTCATCGGTTCCCCCTCCCCCGTCCCCCCCGATGAGATCCCGCTGGATCATTTTTCCCACCCCTAAGTAGCGTGAGGCCATGTCGGAACTGCCAGGCCCAGGCACCGCCGCCCTGGCCGGACCGGATTGGTCGCACTGGCCGGCACGCATCCTCGGCCACGCCGATCCGCTGACCATCGACCACCAGGCCGGCACGCATCGCATCATCTCTCCGGAACGGACTTGGCAGGCTGTCCAGCCGCTACTGCAACCAGCCGGCATCACCCGGGTTGCCGACCTGACGTGGCTCGACGACCTCGGAATTCCTACCGTGCAGGCGGTGCGACCCGCCTCTCTGACGCTCTCGGTCAGCCAGGGCAAGGCCACCACCTACCGGGCGGCACAAGTCTCCGCCGTCATGGAGTCCCTGGAGAACTGGCACGTCGAGAACCTCACTCCTGATCTAAAAGCAACGGCCACAACAGATCTCGCCGCCGAGCTGACTTATGACCCGGCTGACCTCAACCGCCCGGCCGGCAGCCTGTATCACGCTGGCGCCAAGCTCGATTGGATGGTCGCCACGACCTTGCTGACCGGCCGTCGTACTTGGGTGCCGTGGTTGGCCACCGTCGTGAACGTGTCCGTCACCGACGCGTGGGGCCCACCGATGTTCGGCATGGACACCACGGGGTTGGCTTCGGGCAACAGCTATCACGAGGCCACCTTGCACGCGCTGTACGAGATCATGGAGCGCCATGCCATAGCCACCGCCATTCCGGGATCGACGTTGTTCGGTGTGCCACAACGCGAAGCGATTCGGTCCGACTGCGCTCAGTTGTTCGACATGGTCGAATCGGCCGGCAGCTCATTGCAGATTGCCCGCATCGACGCGTGGGACGGCTTCTATTGTTTTGCCGCCGAATTGACTTCGCCGATGATGGAAGTGCCGTTCAACGGCAGCGGGTTGCACCACGACCCGAACGTGGCGTTATCCCGCGCGATAACCGAAGCCGCGCAATCACGGCTGACCGCCATCAGCGGCGCCCGCGAGGACCTGCCGACCGCGATCTATCAGCGGTTCGCCCGCATGCACACCTACGCCCCGGCCACTCGGTCGATGCAGGCGATGCCCGACGCCGACCCGACACCCTGGCGCGCCGAGTACAGCAACAACCTGGCCGACCTGCTGGCGGCCGCCGCAACCGCCATCGCCGCCCGGACGGGCACCGAACCGCTGGCGGTGGTGTGTGACTTCCCCGCCGCCTGCGTTCCGGTGGTAAAGGCCGTCGCCCCCGGACTGGCGGCATCGATCAAGTCACCGATGCGTACCCCGCTGCAGGAAGCATGACGGGCCCCGGACGCGTCGTCGTCACCGCAGGCCCGACGATCAGCGCCGCAGACATCCACGCGATCATTCCCAACGCCGAAGTGGTGCCGCCGATCTCCTTCGGTCACGCGTTGGGATACGGGCTACGGCCAGGTGACACGCTGCTCATCGTCGACGGCTTGTTTTTTCAGCACGCATCGGTGCGGCACAAGGAACTACTCACCCTGATCGCCGACGGTGTGCGGGTGGTCGGTTCGTCGAGCATGGGCGCGTTGCGGGCGGCCGAGTTGCACCCGTTCGGAATGGAGGGCTACGGCTGGGTTTTCGAGGGTTACCGGGACGGGCTGCTCGAAGCCGACGACGAAGTGGGCATGGTGCATGGTGATCCCGATGACGACTACCCGGTCTTCGTCGATGCACTGGTCAATATTCGTCACACGGTGGCGCGGGCGGTCGAGTCCGGTGTTCTGTCCACGGCCTTGGCCGACCGCCTCATCGAGACGGCCCGCGCCACACCGTTCACCATGCGGACGTGGACGCGCCTACTGGATGCGGTAGGAGAGACCGAAAGTCGAAGCCTGGCAGCGCAATTGCGGTCGATGCGAGTCGACGTCAAACATGCCGACGCGCTGCTTGCCCTGGCCAAGGTGTTGCACGGTCCGCCCGCCGCCGCGGTGCGGCCGGGCCCGCCTCCGACGGTCTGGTCGGAGCGTTGGCGACAGCGCTGGGCACCGCCGACACCTGTACCTGCAGGCGACACGGTGGTCAAAGTCACTGATGCACAGGTCTTATCGCTGCTCAGTGTCTGCGCGATGGATCGATGGGCCTATCTGCCGGCACTGGAGCAAGTGGCCGCCTGGTATTGGCGCTCAATACATCCCGACGACGACAGCAGCGTTCGCGACCGTGCCGGGCGGGCGGTGGAACACGTCACCGCCGACACCTACCAGCGAGCCTTGGAAACCGTGGCACACCGCTACGCCGAGGCCACCGGAGTCATCGACGGCGACGGCTTCCCCGACACCATCCGTTCCTACTGGCTCACCGCCGCCGAGGAGCAGGAGCTGGCAGCCGACCCCGTGGGAGTGTCGGCCCGAATAGCGACCCGCACTTTGTTTTTCGCCCGGTCGTTGCCGGCCACACAGCACTTTCTCGATCTGGTGCGCCAGGATGCTCGGCTGTCCGAATGGCGCGCCGTCGCAGCGCACGCGTTGGCCAGGCGGGACGAATTGGCCCGGCAGAAGCCGCATTTGAATCTGCATCGGCCGGACCCGTTGCAGCTCAAGCGACTCTTCGGCCACCGGTGGGGCGCGCCGGTGGACCGAATCGAGCTGGCCTGCCGCGGCCTGATGAGCGACGACGCCTTCTACTCCGCGGCAACGCTGTTCGCGGTGGCAGCCGCCGACGACCAACTGCCCTCGATCGCGGTGGGCGCCTTGGGCAGCGGCTAACCGACGCGTTCTACCCCCGCAACGTTCCGCTTGCCGCGACGCAGCACCAGCCAGCGGCCGTGCAGGAAATCGCTGCCCTGCGGTGTCCATTCGTCGGACTCGATGCGGATGTTGTTGACCGACACGCCGCCCTCGCTGATCGTGCGTCGAGCCGCGCCCTTGCCCGCGGACAGCCCAGTGGCGACCAGCAGGTCGACGATCCCATCGGGAGCCCCGGGTTTCAGCTCCGCGACGGCGGTTTCGCGTAACGCGGCGGCCAGCGTCGCCTCGTCGAGTCGTTCCAGTTCACCGCGTCCGAACAGCGCCCGGCTGGCATGCTCGACGGCCTCGGTGGCAGCTTCCCCATGCACCAGCACGGTCAATTCGGTGGCCAGCCGGCGTTGGGCGGCCCGTTGCTGGGGACGCTCGGCGGTGGCCTGTTCCAGCTCGGCCAACTCCTCGGCCGACAGAAACGTGAACCACCGCAAGTAGCGGATGACATCGGCGTCGGCGGTGTTGATGAAGTATTGGTACCAGGCGTAGGGGCTGGTCATTTGCGGGTCGAGCCATAGGCTGCCGCCACCGGTGGACTTGCCGAACTTGGTGCCGTCCGCCGCCGTCACCAGGGGAACCGTCAGCGCATGCACGGTGGCACCGAGTTTCTGGCGTACCAGCCGCACCCCGGCGATGATGTTTCCCCACTGGTCCGAACCACCGATCTGCAGTGCGCAGCCGTGGCGTCGGTGCAGTTCCACGTAATCGTTGGCCTGCAGCAGCATGTAGCTGAATTCGGTGTAGGAGATGCCCTCGCCCTCGAGACGCCGCCGAATGGTGTCGCGGTCGAGCATTACATTGACCGAGAAGTGCTTTCCGAGATCACGCAGGAATTCGATGGTGGACATGGCTTGTGTCCACTCCAGGTTGTTCTCGACGATCGCCCCGGTCGGCGAGTCGTCGAAATCGACGAAGCGTTCCAGCTGTCCGCGAATCCGCTCGGTCCATTCGGCGACGGTGTCGACCTCCTGCAGGCTGCGCTCACCCACTTCGCGTGGGTCACCGATCATGCCGGTCGCCCCGCCGGCGAGGACCACCGGCCGGTGCCCGGCGCGCTGGAAGCGGCGCAACGCCAACAAAGGCACCAGATGCCCGGCATGCAGGCTCGCCGCGGTCGGGTCGAAACCGGCATACACGGTGATCGGGCCGCGCTGCGTTTCGGCGGCCAACGAGTCCAGATCGGTCGACTGCGCGATCAATCCGCGCCAGCCCAACTCGTCCAGAATCGGTGCAGACTGTGAAGACATCGCGCACGACTTTAGTCGCTGGCACCGGGTGCGGGCGCTCGCGGGCTGCGCCGGTAGGCCGACACCTCGGGTCGGCCCGCCAGCCACAATCGCCACGGCCGGTCGGCGGCTTGGGAGACGCCAACGCGCGGGCCTGCGGTGGCGGTGAGCGGTTCGCGCAGTTGCAGGGTCACCGCGGCGGCCGGGTCGAACACGTCGATGCCGTTGTCGTCCATGGTGATTCCCAGTGCAGAGCACAGATTTCCCGGCCCGCGGGCCAATGCGGCCGTGCGAACCAGTTCCCCGCGCCTTCGCCGTGCCACCTCTATGCCGTCCTCGATCGCGCAGGCCCGCAGCAACACCGCAGCGGCCGTCCCGTCGGGTCCGCAGGCGACGTTGGCGCACACATGGATTCCGTGGCTGCGGTAGGTGTACAGCCGCCCGGGCGGTCCGAACATGACGGCGTTACGGCCGCTGCGGCCGCGGTAGGAATGCGCCGCGGCATCGGGCCACGGCCCGTCGGGAACACCGCCGTATGCCTCCACCTCGACGACGAGGGCGCGCACGCCCCGGCTGACGAGGGTCGCGCCGAGCAGTCGATGCGCGGCCGCGACCGGGTCGACCAACAGCTCGTCTGCAGGCACCCACCGAACCTACCGGGGACGCGAGCAGCGCAATTTCCCGGTTGCTCCCGCGGCAAAGGTGGGCCTGCTCGCGGCGCCGTGGGCGATCAGCGCGCCGGTAGCTTGAGCACGAAACCCTCAGAGTCGTCGGACGCGAGTTCCCATTTATCGAATAGAGTTTCGGGCTGCCGCGAACCGGTGTGATCTGTGACGTACAGGTTTCCGCGGGTGTCCACGGCTAAACCCTGGGGGTCGACGAAGGGGAATCCCCCGGGCAACTCCGTCCAGGTGTCCGATCCCGGGGCCCACCTCATGACGCCTCCTTTGTCGCCGGACGTGATCACGTAGAGGTCGCCGGCGGGGCCCACGGCCACGTACTGCTCCGTGCCGGCGGACGGCAATGTGGTCCAGCCGCCCGCCCCGGGCGCCAGCCTCACCAGGTAACTGCAGTTGCTCTTTCTGCAGCTGGTGTTGACGCTGGCGTAGAGGGTGCCCATGGCATCGACCGCTAGATCGTTCGGACTGACCCATCGGCCCAACGACGGCAGCTCGGTTTGAGTTTTCGACCCCGCCGCAAGCTTCACCACCCGATAGTCATTACGGTCCGCGACGTAGACAGTGCCGGCGGCGTCCACCGCTAATCCCTCCGGAAAGTCCAGACCCCGGAACGGCAGCACAGTTTGGGAGCTCGACCCGACCGCCAGCTCGAGCACCCGATTGTGGCCGCTGTCGGTGACGTACACGTTGCCATCGCCATCCACCGCGATACCGCCGGTGGAGTTGTCGACGACGCCCGCGGAGAGGTCGAGTCCGGTAAACGGCAGCACGATTTGCGTGTTCGACCCGGCCATCAGCTTGAGCACCCGATTGGTGCGCCCGTCGGTGACGTAGACGTTGCCTGCGGCATCCACCGCCACGCCATGCGGAACACGCAGGTCGGTGAACGGCAGCGCGAACGGCCGTTCCCGGTCCGCCTTCAGCTGCTGGTCTTTGCGTTGCTGGCTGCCCCAGATGCTGCTAACGCTCATCATCATTGCGGGAACCACGACGAACATGACCGCGGCGACGATGACGCCATAGATCCAGAGCTTGCGTTTGGGCCGGGCCAGTGGCGCACCACCCGGGGTGGCCGCGACGTTGCCGTCGGCCCCGGCCCTGTCTTCCAACTGGGCCACCAGGCCGAATTTCTCGACGAGCGTCAGCCAATCGGCGTCCGAGACGATGAACGCCGGTTGATCGGCCGAAGGCACCTGGCCGCGCCACGCAAACCGGTAGGTGAGCTTTGCCTTGCCGCTGCACCCCGGCCTGTGGCGGACCGGCGAAATCAGGACACCCGATGGTCAGTGGATGCGAACTAGCAACGCGCACAATCAAAACCGCCATCGTCATCGCACCTGCGTAGGGAGCCGAGCGGGTACTTGCCGCCGGTGACGCGATGACGTGCGGTGGCGAAGCCGAGGCGATGCGGGCGTTGCTCGCCAGGTCGACCACCGAGATCGCGTCGTCACCAACGTCGATGGCCACGGTCGGTTGTGGCGGGTTGGTGTTGAGCCGCAGCGCGGTCGCGGTGTTCTTGAACGACCCGAAAACCGAGGAGGAGAACTTTCTCGCGACGTTCGGGACCAGCAGGCAGCGGGTCGGTTCTCCAGCTGCGGGCCCGCGTGCGTCGAGTGCCGACCGGCGACCGATAGCGGTGAGCAGGTCATCGAACTCCGGGGCCCACATTGTCGCGTCCACGCTGTCGACCGGCGGTGCGTCCAGCGGGGTTCCGGTGGCGACACGATGATCTTGTCCACCGATGACAAACCGGTGCGGGCCGCTTCGCAGGTGCAGCGCCGTGCCTTTCGCCGTTTCGCCATAACCCGCAATAGTCCATTTGCCCAACTGCGCCTCCCCGAACGGAAAATTATCGCCGGGGCTCGCGCTGATGGTCACACCTCCGCTGACGATGTCGACGACGACCGTCTTCTTGCGATTCATCCGCCGCTGGAACAGCCCGAAAGCCGGCATGGCAAGCAAGAGGAACGCGATGAACACCACGAAGCCGCCGACCTGCATGACACTTTCGGCGTCCAGCACGGCACCGACCCAAAAGAGCAGCAGGTAGATCACGCCGAGCGACGCCATGGCCCCGAGCATCATCAGGTTGGTGTACTTCATCATCTGCCTGGAGCTGGGCGGGGCGGCGGATATCAGGAAACGGCGCGAGGGTGCCGCGTCCTGCGGACCAGACGGCAGCAGACCTGCAGCCCGGTTTCGATCGGCACGCTGGTGGTCGAGATCGGCGATACGTTTTTCGGGATCGCCGTGGTCTGTCAGCACATCGTTCATGGCCGTTCCTTCCCCGCGGCAGCGGAGCCGTCCGTTTAGCGCGGACCGATTGCGGAATCCTTGCGTCGGCTTCGCGACCGATTCGGCCGTTGAACATGGCCGGCAAAATCGTCCCACCGCAACGCCGCCGGGTTACGCCCGCAGCTTTTGCACTGGCGGACGGCGGCCCGACCCGCCAGATTCGGTTGACAAGCCGCCATGTTCGGCGCTTGGGGGGTCGTGCGGCTACGCCGTTGCCGAGGCGGGCTGCTCCGGCAACTGTTGGCCAGCGTGCCCCAACAGGCCTGCCCAACTCATGGGGAAAACTCCCTATTTATGTCCGCCTGCTGCTCCGCCGGCGAGCGGTAACCGATCGCATCACCGCCCACACCTTTGCGGCGTGGTCGGCGCGGATTGCACATCCGCGCCGTCAGCAGGGTCTTGACAAGGGTGACCACACGGAGCATATTCATCGCATGATGACTTCATCACACGATGAATTACCTCGTCGCTCGCCTGAGCCGGCCGTCAGCATCAAGCACCTACGGGTGGTCCGCGGCAAACACACCGCGTTGCACGACTTCTCGGTGGACATCGGCGCGGGGTCCATCACCGGCCTGCTCGGCCCGTCGGGCTGCGGGAAGAGCACCCTGATGCGCTGCATCGTGGGAACCCAACTGGTGACCGGACCGTCAAAGGGCAGCGTCACGGTGCTCGGCCACCCGGCCGGGTCGGCTCCGCTGCGCCGGCGGGTGGGCTACCTACCCCAGGACGCGGCGATCTATCACGACCTGCGCGTGGTGGACAACGTCCGCTACTTCGCCGCGCTGTACGGCTTCGACGCCCACGCCGCCGATCACGCCATCGACCGGGTCGGCCTGGCCGACCATCGAGACGCTTACTGCGGCAACCTCTCCGGAGGTCAGCGCACCAGGGTTTCCCTGGCCTGCGCGCTGGTCTGTCAACCGGCCCTGCTCGTGCTCGACGAACCCACCGTCGGCCTCGACCCGGTACTGCGCGCCGACCTCTGGGAGCAATTCGCCGAACTCGCGCAGGGCGGCACCACGCTGCTGGTCTCCAGCCACGTGATGGACGAGGCCGATCACTGCCGCGACTTGCTGCTCATGCGGGACGGCCACCTGATCGCCCACACCACACCGGCCCAACTACGAGAGGAAACGGGATGCAGCTCACTGGAGGACGCGTTCCTGTCCATCATCAAACGCAGCACCGTGCGCCAAGCAGGCTGAGCCTGCACGGGTACACCTCGACCACGGCGCGCATCTTGCGTCAGTTGGCCGCCGATCACCGCAGCGTCGCGATGATCCTGGTGGTGCCGAGCGCGATCATCACGCTGATGTACTTCATGTTCGAAAACGCACCGCACCGCCCGGGCGCACCGACGCCGTTCAACGGCGCCTGCTTGATTCTGCTGGGCCTGTTCCCGCTACTGCTGATGTTTCTGATTACATCGATAACCATGCAGCGCGAACGTGCCTCCGGAACGCTGGAGCGCATCCTGACCACGCCGCTGCGCCGGCTGGACCTGCTGGCGGCCTACGGAACCGCCTTCTCGGTCGCGGCCGCGGCGCAGGCCACGCTGGCATGTGTGGTGTCCTTCTGGTTCCTGGGACTCGACACCTCCGGAAATCCTCTGTGGGTGTTCATCATCGCCATCATCAACGCGGTCCTCGGCGTCGGCCTGGGCTTGCTGTGCAGCGCGTTCGCCCGCAGCGAGTTCCAGGCGGTTCAGTTCATGCCGGTGGTGATCGTGCCGCAGCTGCTGCTGGCCGGGGTCATCGTGCCCCGCGCCACCATGCCGGACTGGCTGGAGTGGATCAGCAACGTCATGCCGGCCAGTTACGCGCTGGAAGCCCTGCAGCAAGTCGGCGCGCATGCAGAGTTGACCGACGTCGCGGTGCGCGACATCGTCGTCGTGTTGGCTTTCGCCATCGCTGCGCTGTGTCTGGCTGCCGCAACGCTGCACCGACGGACGCCATAACGTGGCAACGACAAAGGCCAGTCGCAAGCGACCCGGGCGACCCGCCGGAAATTCCGATACCCGTGACCGGATTCTGGCCAGCGCCCGAGAATTGTTTGCCCGCAACGGGATCGGAAATACCTCGATCCGCGCGGTGGCCGCGGCGGCCGGTGTCGATTCGGCTCTGGTGCACCACTACTTCGGCACCAAGGAAAAGCTGTTCGCGGCGGCCGTGCACATCCCTATCGATCCGATGAGCATCATCGGCCCATTACGGGAAGTGCCGGTCGAGGAAATCGGCCTGCGGCTGCCGTCGATGTTGTTGCCGCTCTGGGATTCTGAGATCGGCGCGGGGTTCATCGCCACCTTGCGGTCGATCCTGTCCGGCTCAGAGGTCAACCTGTTCCGCTCGTTCATTCAGGACGTGATCGCGGTGGAAGTCGGCAACCGCGTGGACAATCCCCCGGGCACCGGGATCATTCGCGTTCAATTCGTCGCGTCCCAGCTGGTCGGCGTGGTGATGGCCCGCTACATCCTGCAACTGGAGCCGTTCGCCTCGCTGCCGGCCGACCAGGTCGCGCGTGTCATCGCGCCGAATCTGCAGCGTTACCTCACTGGGGATCTGCCGGACGACCTCGTGCCATGAGCCGCTCGTGTTCTTTCTCGTCGACGTCGCGAGCCTCGTCCACCAACAGCACCGGAATGCCGTCTTCGATACGGTAGGCACGCCGCAGCCGCGGGTTGTAGAGCACGTCGTCGACCAAGATCAATGGACCCCGGTCGGCGGGACAGACCAAAATGTTCAGCAGTGCATCATCAAGCATCGGTGGTCGCGTGCTTTCCGCTCAGTTCGGTACGGACCCCGGGGGTCAGCTTCCGGAATTCCTTCGTGTTGGGGTCGAAATACCAGGCGTTTCGCCCCTTGGGGATCCCAGCCGCCCGCAGTGGGCTGGCCGTGGGGCGGTACGTCGCGCTCAGCGTCATGTCGGAAACCACGTGCACGATGTCGGGCCCCAGGCCCACCGGCATGCGGGCCGCGGCTTCGGTCAAATCGGCCGCGGTGATCGTCGCGCCCGGGCACAGCGTGACGGCCGAGACGGCGAACGTCTGTTCCCCCACCGAGACGTCGTAGGTCACGGCCAGTTCCACCGCGTCGATGAAACCTAGTGCGTCGGTGACCAATTCCGGGAAAACGAGGCCTCGGGCGGTGCGGATCACCGAACCTCGCCGAGCCGCAAGCCAGTAATCGCCGTCTTCGTCCCGGCGGAACAGGTACTCGGTGGAGATCCAGGTGTCGGCCGGCGCGAAGACACCGCGCTTGACCGAGGCGGTCGGGTCGATCGGCCCCCGGGATTGGGCCAGCAGCACGCCGATCTGGTTGACGTCGGCCACTTGCACGAAACCGCGATCGTCTTCCAGGATCAGGTCGTTTTCGGCGTCGTACGCCGCGAGTTCGACTCGCCCGACCCCGGGCAGCGGGCGGCCCTTACTGCCGGCCTTGGCGCCGGAGACGTTGGCCAGCACCGCTTGACCATCGGTGGTGGCGAAGAACTCGACGACATGCGCGGGCGCGAATTGGCTGCAGACCCGCTGCCACAGACCGGTCGGCATACCCGAGCCGATGAACAACCGAATGGGGTGATTGCCGTGCAAGGAGAACTCCGGATGATCGACGACATCGCGCAGCATCGCCCAGGTGTAGGACACGACGGTGACCCCGTACTGGCGTACTTCGGCGATGAAGCGGTCCGGGCGCATGCCGCGGGTCAGCGCGATGCGAGTGCCGCCGACTACGGCGCCGCCCAAGCTGACCAGCAGCGCCGATTCGTGATGCAGCGGCGTCAGGCAGTAGACGGTGTCTCTGCGGTCCAGCGCCGCGGTCGATGCGGTGCCGAACGCCGACACCGCCCAGCGGTAGTTGGTGATCTGCTTGGCCACCAGCTCACCGCCGACCGCGCTGAACGCGATGAACGCCAGGTCGCGGGCCAGTCCCGGGTTGGGCCGGTACCAGGCGGGCAGCTCGACCGCGTCCGGGTCGATCTGCTCCATGTCGATGACTTGGCCCTTGTCCACGGCATCGGCCGGCAGGTGTAGATCACGCGTCTCCCCGCCGCCGAGCACGAGAATCTGGCCAGGTAGTTCGCGAGCCGCGTCGAGATGGGTGGGGTCGGTCATGATTTCACTGACGCCCCCAAGCCGGACCGCGGCAGCCAAGTCGGAGTCGGGGCGCAGCAGCACGGCGATCGCGCCCAGGCGGGACAACGCGGCGATGGCGACCAGGGCGCTGGGCCGGGTCTCCATCAGTACGCCCACCCGGTCACCCTGGCGTACCCCGACTTCGATCAGGCCGCGCACGACATTGTTGATGCGGCGGTTGACGGCCTCGTAGGTGTGGACGCGGCCGTCGAACAACAGGAACTCACCGCGCGGCGCATCGTGTGCCTGCTCTTCGATGATGCGGCCCAGCGAGATCCGGGTGTGGTCGTTGAGCTGGCCGAGACGTGCCAGGCGCGGCAAGGTGCGAGCGGTTTCCACGGCCAGCGTCCGCATGGACTTGTTAGCGGCGACCACCGCGTCGGCGGCTCCGCGCGCCACCGACAGCGCCGCCTCGGACACCTCACCCAGGCCATGCGCGATCCGGGAACTGAACAGCACACCGCTGTCGGTGTGTTCAGCCGGCTGCTCGACCATCACGCTGATGCTCGGCGGCTTGTCGCCATCGCTGGAAATCCACCGCACCCACTCCGCGACGGTCGGCCAGCTCTGCACGGCTGCTTTGGTTCCGACGACCAGGCCGAAATGCCCTGTGCGGATGTCGCATTCGTAGACTTCGGTGTTGGGTGCCGCGCGCCGGATCCCGCGCACCGACGCCGGCTGACCGATGTCGTCGACCTCACCGACGAATGCCAGTATCGGGCAGGTGATGTCGGTGAGCGTCACCAATTGACCGTTGATGGCGAACCCGCCGGTCATCATCCGATTGTGCGCGATGAACTGCTTGAGTAGTTCGGAAACCGCCGGCCCGGACCAGGCGATCCATCCTTCGGACTCGAGGAACCTGCGCTGCTGTTCGCGCGGGAGCAAAGCCTCACGGTCGTGCAGCTGACGGACGAAGTCGATGCGGGCCTTCGCGGTCTTGAGTGGGTCCAGCAATTGAAAGCCGGTGCGGGCCAACCAGCTTGGGATGTCCAAGCGGTTGAAGACGTGGTCCGCCATGAAGTTGGCGGCGGCCGCGCCGAAGTTGGCCGGAATGCCCATCGGTAGTGCGGCCAACGTGTCCACCGGCGAGCCGAACGTGACGATGCTGGCAAGGTTTTTCGACCGCCGGTAGGCGGCGACCTGATAGCACCACATCCCGCCTTGGGAGTAACCGACGAGGTGCACGTCCTGGCCGGTGGCGTCCTTGACCGTGTCGATGGCTTGATCGAGCGCGACGATGTGGTCGGCCAGGTTGCGTCGCATGCCGCCCTCGACCTTGTCCGGTGAGCCGAAGTCGATGACCCAGGGGTCAAGGCCGCTGGCGTGCAGAATGCCCACCGCGCCGTCCTCGCGGGTCACGTCCCACATGTCCGCCGACATCATCATCGGGTGCACCATCAGCACCGGCGGGCCGACCCGAGGCTGACCGGGCCGCTTGTCCGGCGGGAAGTATCGCCGGAGCTTGTACATCGGCACACTCTCGACGATCTGTGACGGCGAGGGGACGCTGCCGGTTTCCAGGCCGCCGAGGCGCAGCACTTCCAGACCGTTCTGCGCGGTGGCCACCAGACGCTCGACGGGCCGGGTGACCATCGAAAAATTGAGATCCACTACTGCTCCTGGGTGCCCCTGAGTACGCCTTGACAGCTTGGTCATCATGGCACATCGGTCGCGCCCGCGGTTTTATGCCGGCTTCCGAGTCCGCCGCGGTCCTCTTATTTGCCGAGCCGGTACTTTCGCAGGCCGTCACTGGTACTTCTGCTGCAATTCTTCGGGCTGGCTTCGACTAGCGTCGGCCGGGTGGCGCACCTGCTCGGAGCCGAAGCGATCCACCTGGCCTACCCGAACCAGGTGGTGTTCGATTCGGTCACGCTCGGCGTCAACGACGGTGCACGCATCGGTATCGTCGGCCGAAACGGCGACGGGAAATCCAGCCTCCTCGGGCTGCTCACGGGTGCGCTGCAGCCGGATTCCGGCCGGGTCACCCGGCGCAGCGGCGTGCGCGTCGGCGCCCTGAGCCAGGCCGACACCCTCGACTCCGCCCGCACCGTCGGCTGGACACTGGTCGGCGACCGACCCGACCACCAATGGGCGGGCGACCCGCGCATCCGCGATGTCGTCGGCGGGCTGGTCTCCGATATCGCCTGGGACACAACAATCGCCACTCTCAGCGGCGGTCAGCGGCGTCGCGTCCAGCTGGCCCAACTGCTGGTCGGCGAGTGGGACATCATCGCCCTCGACGAGCCCACCAACCACCTCGACATTGAAGGCATCACCTGGCTGGCCAACCATCTGCAGCAACGCTGGGCGCGCAACTCCGGCGGTTTGCTGCTGGTCACCCACGACCGGTGGTTCCTGGACGAGGTCGCCACCACCACCTGGGAGGTCCACGACGGCATCGTCGAGCCCTTCGAGGGAGGTTATGCCGCCTACGTGCTGCAGCGCGTCGAGCGGGACCGGGTGGCCGCCGCCGCGGAGGCGAAACGACAGAACCTGATGCGCAAAGAGTTGGCCTGGTTGCGCCGCGGCCCACCGGCCCGCACGTCCAAGCCGAAGTTCCGCATCGATGCGGCGAACCAGCTGATCGCCGACGTCCCGCCGCTGCGCAACACCGTCGAGCTGGCGAAGCTGGCGACCGCCCGGCTGGGTAAAGACGTGATCGATCTGCTCGACGTGTCGGTCACCTTTGACGGCCGTCCGATTCTGCGCGATGTCGAATGGCGGATTGCACCCGGTGAACGCACCGGCATCGTCGGGGCCAACGGCGCGGGCAAATCAACGCTGCTGGGGTTGCTGGCCGGCACCATCCAGCCCGACACGGGCCGGGTGAAGCGGGGCAAGACGGTGCGTCTGGCCGTGCTCGACCAGCGCGGCGACGAGCTGGCCAAGTTCGCCGACGACCGGATCGTCGACCTACTGGGCAGCTTGCGCGGCGGCTATGAGGTCGAGGGCCGGGAAGTCACACCCACGCAGTTGCTGGAGCGGCTCGGTTTCGGCGGCGGTCAGCTCTCCTCACGCGTCGGCGACCTGTCGGGCGGCCAACGGCGGCGTCTGCAGCTGATGCTCACCTTGTTGTCCGAACCGAACGTACTGCTGCTCGACGAGCCCACCAACGACGTCGACACCGACATGCTGACCGCCACCGAAGACCTGCTCGACTCCTGGCCAGGCACCTTGATCGTCGTCTCCCACGACCGCTATTTGCTGGAGCGGGTGACCGATCAGCAATACGCGGTTCTCGACGGCAAGCTGCGGCACCTGCCCGGTGGGATCGACGAATATCTGCGGTTGGCCGCCCGTCCCGCTGACACCCGCGCGGCCGAACCGTCAGCGCCGCCAACCCAAGCCATGTCCGGCGCCCAGCGTCGTGCCGCGGAGAAGGAAATCACATCACTGGACCGCCAACTCGCTCGCCTCGCCGACCGGATCGCGGCCAAGCACACCGCGTTGGCCGAGTACGACCAATCCGATCACGTGGGATTGGCGCAGCTGACCCAGGAGTTGCGGGCGCTGGAAGAGGAGGTGACTGCCGTGGAGAGCCGCTGGCTGGAGGTGTCGGAGGTGCTCGAATGACGCTTGTCCGCTACCCACCTGGCGACGCCCTGCTGGCGCTGTACCGCAGACGGGGCCCGGTCATCAGCACCGGGGTCGGCAGCCACGGGTACACGTATCTGCTGGGGCCAGAGGCCAACAAGTTCGTCTTCGCCAACGCCGAGGCGTTCAGTTGGCGAGAAACCTTCGAGAATCTGGTACCTGTCGACGGGCCGACCGCGCTGATTGTCAGCGACGGCGAAGACCACCGCAGACGGCGCAGTGTGGTCGCCCCGGGGTTGCGGCACCGTCAGATTCAGGACTATGTGGACACGATGGTGTCCAACATCGACGCCGTGATCGACACCTGGCAAGTGGGCGAGAGAAACTGGATCTCTACCAAGCCTTCCGCAACACGATCCGGCGCAGCACCGCCGATAGCCTGTTCGGGCAGCGACTGGCCGCGCATTCGGATTTCCTGGGCGAACAACTCGAACCGCTACTAGCTCTGACGCGTCGACCGCCGCAGGTGATGCGGGTGCAAAAGCGGCTGAACTCCCCCGGCTGGCGGCGCGCGATGGCCGCTCGCAGGCGCATCGACGACCTCGTCGACGCGCGGATCGCCGAGGCGCGGTCACAACCGAGACCGGATGACCATATGTTGACGACGTTGATCAACGGCCGCTCCGATGACGGGGAAGGTCTGCAAGACAACGAGATCCGCGACGCGATCGTCTCCATCATCACCGCGGGTTACGAGACCACCAGCGGCGCCTTGGCCTGGGCCGCGCACACGTTGCTGACCGCGCCCGGTGCATGGGATGCCGCAGCGGCGGAGGTGGACGCCGTGCTGGGCGGCAGGCCCCCGACGGCCACCGACCTCACGGCGCTGACCTATCTCAACGGCGTGGTGCACGAGACACTTCGGCTCTACCCGCCCGCGGTGATATCGGCCCGCCGGGTGATCCGCGACCTGCGCTTTAAGGGGCACCGGATCCGAGCGGGTCGGTTACTGATCTTCAGCGCCTACGTCACCCACCGGCTCCCCGAAATATGGCCTGCTGCAACGGAGTTCCGACCGCGACGGTGGGACACCGACGCACCCGACTACCGTAAGCCCGCACCGCACGAATTCATTCCGTTCAGCGGTGGGTTGCACCGGTGCATCGGAGCGGCGATGGCGACAACGGAGATGACGGTAATGCTGGCACGGCTCGTGGCGCGCACGACGCTGCGGTTACCGCCTCAGCGCATCCGCGCCGCGCACTTCGCCGCGTTATCTCCCTCGCCGGGATTGACGGTCGAAGTGGTCGGCTCAGCGCCAGCGCAGTAGCACCAGTTCGGCGCAGAAGCCGGGTCCCATCGCCAGCATCAGGCCCGGGCTTCCGCTGGGCGGCCGCTTTTCGATGGTGTCGCGCAGAATGTGCAGCACCGACGCCGACGACAGGTTCGCGATCTCGCCGAGCGAGCGCCACGTCAGTTCGAGTGCGTCCGGGGGCAGGTCGAGACTTTTAGTGATCGCGTCGATGACCTTGGGACCGCCGGGGTGGCTCACCCAAGCACCGATGTCGTCCCTGGTCAGGCCGTGCATACCGAGGAACGCGTCGACATCGTCGGCCAGATACCGCTCCACAAGCGTGGTCAGTTCGGGCGAAAGGCGTAGCTGCAGGCCATGGGAACCGACGTCCCAGCCCATGATGTGCAAAGAGTCCGGGTAGAGGCTGCTGCGCGAGTCGAGGACGTCGGGTCCGCTCGGACTCAACTGTTCAGCCCGCCGGTCGCCCACCGCAACCACCGCGGCCGCGCCGTCACCGAACAGCGCGGTGCCGACCAGACCCGAAACCGTCGGCTTGACCGCCGGGTAAGTCAGCGAGCACAGCTCGACTGAGATCAACACGGCGACGTCGTCGGGTGCACCGCGCAGGTAGTCGTGCAACCGGGCCACCCCGGCGGCACCGGCGACGCAGCCCAAACCGAACAGCGGCGTGCGGCGAACGTCGGGGCGCAGGCCGATGCGCCCGGCGATGCGGGCGTCCAAGGACGGTACTGCTACCCCGGTAACGGTGGTAGTGGCGATCATGTCGATGTCTTGCGGTGTCAGACCGGCTTCGTCCAGGGCACCCATCAGGGCCTCAATGGCCAGGTCGACCGCCTTTTCGATGAAGATCTCGTTGGCGTCGCCGAAGTCGGTCAGCGTCGGATACTGCTCCAGCGGGAGGACGAAGTGCCGGCTGTTGACCTTGGCTGCGGCATGCAGGCGCCGGACGATTTCCTCGTGCTCTTCCAGGCCCGGGAACTTGACGAACTGGTCAGTGATCTCACTTTGGCTGTACCGGTGCGGCGGCAATGCACCGTAGACACCTGCAATGACGCTCATGCCCCTGCTCTCGCTTTGTTCACTTGACTCGGCCAGCCCGCCCGAACAGACTCCTTAAAAGTCAAAGTTTAAGCGGCTTCACCCAGTCCCGCAAAAGAGATCCCTATTACACATCTGTCGGATTTCGCCGCAACAGTAAGCCGATTTTATTGTCGACTGCCGCGCAGCTAATCCGAATCTCCATTTTCATTGTCTTGACGCAGCGCAAGCGCGATGAGCGCATCGGGACTCAACGAGTCGATCTCGTCGTCGCCGATATCGGCCGCCAAGCTGGCGTTTTCCGGCGCATCGGTTAACGCCATCAGTTTTTCCAGCAATCCGGTTCTGCGCAGCTCTGCGATGGGAATTGTCCGCAGTCGAGACCAAAGGTCTTTCTCGTTTGACTTAACCGGAAATTCATCGTGTGCCAGCTGCCGAGCAAGGTGATCGGCCAAAGCGGCGGGGGTGGGATAGTCGAATATCAACGTGCGCGAGAGTGACAATCCGGCCAGCCCGGTTACTTTCTTGAGGCGGTCGCGCAACTCGACTCCGGCCAGAGAAGTGAACCCGAGGTCTTGGAATGGGCGATAGGCGTCGATGTCGTGGCCGTTATGGTGACCCAGCACCGTCACCGCGTGCGAGCACACCAGCTCCACCAGTTCCCGGCGCTGCTCGGTCGGGGAAAGCCGGCGTAACCGGTCGATCGTGTCGGGGTCGCTCGGAGTCGGGTCGATCAGTAGATCTTCACCGCCGCCCAACCAATACCGCTGCCGCGCGAACCCGTACGTCGGCAATTCGACCCGGGCGGGACGCATTCCGTCGAACACCGGTCGCCAGTCCACACTCGCGCCGGCACTGAACAGCCGGCCCAGCGCGGAAAGCACCGACTCAGCCTCGGGACGATCCTGCGGCAGCGTCGTGACCGTCAGTGCCCGATCGTTACTCAACGACTGTTCCACGGCCGACGTCAGTCCCCCGCCGGGACCCACCTCGACGAAGACTCCGGCGCCGCGCGTCTGCGCGGCCGCGACGCTGTCGGCGAACCGGACCGGCCGACGCACGTGGTCCACCCAGTACTGCGCCGACCCGTAGCCGCGCTCGGCGAGCTGCCCGGTTACGTTGGTCAGCAAGCCGATTCGCGGTTCCTGGGCGGCAAGGCCCGAAAGTGCGTCAGCGAACCGCAGCAGCATGGGCTCCGTCAGCGCCGAATGGAACGCATGTGAAACCGCCAACCGATGCACCTGCCGGCCGTGGTCGACCAAGCGTTCGGCGACTGCGCCGACGGCTGCCTCCGGGCCGGAAATGACCACCGAGGTGGGGCCGTTGTACGCGGCGATTTCGACGCCGGCCGGCAACAATGGCGTCACCTCCTCCGCGCTGGCCAGCACCGCCACCATCGCGCCACCAGCGGGCAGTGCGGCCATCAATTGACCGCGCCGCGCCACCACCCGCGCGGCGTCCGGTAGCGCCAGTACTCCCGCGACATACGCCGCGGCGACCTCCCCGACCGAGTGGCCGATCACGAAGTCTGCCGTTAGGCCGCAGGACCGCAGTAACGCTGCCAGCGCGACCTCGACGGCGAACAGCGCCGGCTGAGCGAACTCGGTATTTTGCAGCAGCGCGGCGTCCGTGCCCCACATGACCTGCCGCAGCGGCATCCGCAGATGCGCGTCCAGCGCGCCTGCGGCTTCGTCGAATGCCGAAGCAAACACGGGAAACCGCTCATAGAGCCGTTGGCCCATGCCCAGCCACTGTGCGCCCTGGCCTGGAAACACGAACACCGTCTTACCCGTCCAGCCGACCCGACCGGTGACAGCTGGTTGAGCCAGCCCTGCCAGGAGGGCCGGGCGATCAGCGCCCACGACGACAGTCCGGTGCTCGAAGACGGCGCGGGTCGAAATCAGCGACCACGCCACATCGACCGGGTACAGGTCGGTGCGTTCATCCACCCAGGCCGACAACCGCGTGGCCTGATTGGCCAGCGCCTCAGCTGAGGCGGCCGACAGCACCCACGCGACAGCGGTATCCGCCTTGCTGGCAGGGCTTTTGGCTGCCTCGGGGGCCTGCTCGACGATCACGTGCGCGTTGGTCCCGCCCATCCCGAACGACGACACTCCGGCCCGTCGCGGCTGGCCTGCCCACGGGGTCAACGCCGTGTGAACGCGCAGTCCAAGACCTTGCAGATCGACGCCTGGGCTGGCGGCGGAATAGTTGAGACTTGCTGGCAGCTGGGCGTTTTCGAGGGCCAGGACCACCTTGAGCAAACCGGCTATCCCCGCGGCGGCCCCGGTGTGGCCGATGTTGGTCTTCACCGACCCCACGGCCACCGGATCGTCCCGGCGGCCGGTGAAGACGTCACCGAGAGCGGTCGCCTCAATCGGGTCGCCGATCTCGGTGCCGGTGCCATGTGCTTCGACATAGTCGATTTGGCCGCTGTCCAAGTCGGCGCTGGCCAGGGCCCGCTGTATGACGTTCACTTGCCCGGCAACCGAGGGGACGGTCAACCCAGCGGCACTACGTCCGGCGTTGCCCACGGCGCTGCCGCGGATGACGGCCCGAATCTGGTCACCGTCGGCCACCGCCGCGGCTAACGGTTTGAGCAGGACCAGGCCGGCGCCTTCGCTACGCACATACCCGTCGGCGCGGCCGTCGAAGGCATAGGTATGGCCGGATTCCGACACCGCACCGAATTCGGTTTCCAGTGGGGCTGTTTCACTTGCCAGGTTCAGGTGCACACCGCCGGCGACGACGAGCGGTGATGCACCGCCGCGTAGGGTTTCGCAGGCCAGGTGGACGGCGACCAGCGCCGAGGATTGCCCGGAATCCACCGTCACGCTGGGGCCGTGCCAGTCGAACAGGTACGACACCCGATTGGCGATCATGCCTCTGCTGATGCCGGCGAACGAGTGGTGGTCCACGTGGCCCGTCGCGGTGGTCAGAAAGGCGTAGTCGTCGTTCATCGCGCCGACGTACATCGCAATCGGTTGTCCGCGCACCGAATCGGGGACAACGAAAGCGTCTTCGAGCACCTCCCAGGTCAATTCGAGCATCAATCGTTGCCGCGGGTCCATGGCGCTGGCCTCACGGGGCGAGACGTTGAAGAAGTTGGCGTCGAACTCGGCGACGCTGTCCAAACCGGCCGGCGTGGCTTCGCGTGCTTCACACAACAGCCGCCAGAATTCCTGCGGGCTGGTCGCGCCGGGGAATCGGCAGGCAACGCCGATGATTGCCACGTCCTCAGACATCTACGGGCCGAAATCCTCGTCGAGGATGGCGAACAGTTGGCTGTCGGTGGCTGTGGTGATGTCGTCATCAACGACAGGCTCGACAGGCTCGTCAGGCAGCGGCGCCGGCACGGTCAGGCCGGTCACGATCGTCTGCAGGCGTGCGCTCAGGTGTGGCTTGTCGTCGGGCTTCCAGTCGGGCTGGTCGAGCAGGGTCTGCAGTTCTCTTGTGATCTCGTTGAAGCGGGCCAACAGGTTTGGTTCCGCTCCGGCGGCGACGGGAGCGCTGGCCAACTGGGCGTCGAGGTGCTCGGCCAACGCGGCCGGGGTCGGGAAGTCGAAGATCAGGGTCGGTGTCATGGTGAGCCCGGTCGCGGCCTTGATCCTGTTGCGCAACTCCACCGCGGTCAACGAGTCGAACCCCAGGTCTTGGAATGCGTCGTCGGCCTTGATGTCTGCGCTGCGCGCGTCCCCGAGCACGACGGCGGCGTTGCTGCACACCAGCTCGGTGAGTTCGCGGCGGCGTTGCTCGAGGGTCATGCCACGCAGGCGGGAGGCGACCGCCGATGTCGAGGCCACCGGTCCGGAGGCCGCACTGGCCCGCCGCGCCGAACCGCTGACCAACCGGCTGAACAGCGGCGGCACGGCGCCGCCGGCACCGGCGAGGGCGGAGCGATCCAGCCGCGCGCCCACCACCGACGCCCGGTCGGACACCAATGCCGTATCCAACAGCCCCAGGGCTTGGTCAGTGGGCAACGGCGCCAGGCCAACCCGTGTCATGCGGGTCAGATCCCGCTCGCTCAGGTGCCGCGTCATCGCGGACTCCTGCTCCCACAAGCCCCACGCGACCGACAATCCCGGCAAGCCGCGCGCACGCCGATACGCCGCCAAGCCGTCCAAGAAGGCGTTTGCCGCGGCGTAATTTCCCTGACCCGGCGCGCCCACCATCCCGGCCAGGGAGGAGAACATGACGAACGCCGACAGGTTCCGGTCCGCGGTGAGCTCGTGTAACGCCCAGGCCCCATCGACTTTGGCACGCAACACCACGTCGACCTGCTCGGGGGTCAAGCCGGTGAGCACCGCATCGTCGAGCACGCCGGATGCGTAGAACACCGCGCTGAGATCCGGCAGCTTCGCAACCACGCCTGCCAACGCGTCGCGGTCGGCCACATCGCAAGCCACCGCCTCCACTTGACCGCCCGCCGAAGCCAATTCGGCGATCAACTCCGAAATCCCGTCCGCCAACGGGCCACGACGGCTGAGCAACACCAGACGGCGCACGCCATATCGCTGCACCAGGTGACGCGCCAGCGCCGCACCGGCCATTCCGGTGCCGCCGGTGATCAGCACCGTGCCGCTCGCCCACGCATTCGGCATGGTCAATACCACCTTGCCGACGTGGCGGGCCTGACTCAAGAACCGGTAGGCCTCCGGTGCCTGGCGTACGTCCCAGGACTTGGTCGGAAGTCGGTGCAGCACACCCACTTCGAACAGTTCGATCAGCTCTGCGAGCATTTGCTCGATGTGCTGCGGGCCGGCCTCCATCAGATCGAACGCCCGATACCGCACCCCGGGATGAGCCTGGGCGATGACCTCTGCGTCACGCAGATCGGTCTTGCCCATCTCGAGGAAACGACCACCGCGGGGCAGCAGCCGCAGGGACGCGTCGATGAACTCTCCGGCCAGCGAATTGAGCACCACATCGACACCGCGGCCGTCGGTCGCCAACCAGAACTTGTCCTCGAAGGCACAGGTGCGCGAATCGGCGATATGGGTGTCGTCAAATCCCATCGCTCGCAACGTGTCCCACTTAGAGCGACTGGCGGTCACGAACACCTCCAGCCCGTAGTGCCGGGCCAGTTGTACCGCTGCCATGCCCACCCCACCCGCGGCGGCGTGCACCAGCACCGACTCCCCCGGCTGCACCTGCGCCAGGACGCGCAAGGCGTAGTAAGCCGTCAAGAACACGACGGGAATGCCCGCGGCTTCGGTCATGGACCAACCTGCCGGCACCTTGGTGACCATCCGGACGTCCACCACCGCCTCCGAGCCGGCCACGCCGAGCAGCCCCATGACCGCGTCACCGATGGCGAATCCGCCCACTTCCGGGCCGACTTCGGTGATGATTCCCGAACCCTCGGCACCCACCGACGCAGCACCGGGATACATGCCCAACGCCACCAGAACGTCGCGGAAGTTCACGCCCATCGCGGTGACAGCAACCCGCACCTGCCCGGGGGCCAGCTCCACGCTTTCCGCCGGCACCAATGCCAGCTCGTCCAAGGTTCCGTCGCCGCTCGCGACCAACCGCCACGGGCTTTGCGGCACTTGCAGCATCGGTTGCGGGGTGACGGGCACCAGGCGGGCTCCGTGTGCGACACCGGAGCGGATGACCAATTGTGTTTCACCGCAACCGACTACGTCCCTAACAGGAATGGAGTCATCGGTGTCGACCAGCATGATTCGATCCGGATGCTCCGCCTGGGCCGAACGCACCAGTCCCCATACCGCGGCTCCGGCCAAATCGGTGACATCGTCACCGGTCAAGCCGATCGACCCGTGCGTGAGCATCACCATCTTCTCGGGATGCTCCTCAGACAGCCACGCCTGTAGCTCTGCCAGGGCTTGATGGGTGGCCGAGTACACCGACTTCACATCCACGCCTGGTTGCGATGGGCATATCACGGCATTGTCGTCGCGGTCGGCCGCGGCCAACGCCACGGGCATCCAGGCCACCTCCAGCAGACCGCGACTGGCGTCGCCAGCGGCGGCGGCGGACAACTGCTTGGCCGATACCGCACGCATCACCAAGGTCCGCACCGACAGCACCGGTACCCCGGCCGGGTCGGCCAGCTCGACTGACACGGCGCCGTCCCCTGCCGGGGCGAGTCGCACCCGCACGCGGGACGCCCCGCTGGCGTGCAAGGAAACCCCTTGCCATGCGAAAGGCAACACCGTGGTCTCCTGCGCATCGTCCATCCCCTGGTCCATCCCCTGGTCCATCCCCAGGGCATGTAACGCCGAATCCAGGATCACCGGATGAATTCCGAAGCCGTTGAGTGTCAGGCCCGCATCGTCGGGCACCGCAACCTCGGCGAAGATTTCCGACTCTCGCCGCCACATGGCCGTCAGCCCGCGGAACGACTGGCCGTACGCGTAGCCCCGGGTTGAGAACCGGCCATAGGCATCCGCGACGTCGACCTGGTTGGCACCAGCCGGTGGCCACTCGGAGAGCTCGACCGCTGGAGTGACGGACTTGGCTCCGAGCACCCCTTGGGCGTGCAATGTCCATTGCGAATCCGGCTCGGCCACCCGGGAATACACCGCTACCGGACGCTGAGCCGACTCGTCTGCCGCACCCACCGTGACCTGCAACTGCACGCGACTGGTCGGCGGCAACACCAGTGGTGCCAGCACCGTCAACTCCTCAACCGCGTCACAACCGACCTCGTCGGCGGCCCGCAACGCCAACTCCACGAACGCCGCGCCGGCGAACAGCACGGAGCCGCCGATCATGTGGTCGCCAAGCCACTTCTGCTCGGGGACCGACAGCCGGCCCACCATCACCACGCCGCCGGACTCCGGTTGTTCGACCACCGCCCTGAGAAGGCCGTGCTGCGCTTCCGCCAGACCCATGCCGCTGATATCCGGAGATCCCGTCGCGCCCAGCGGCAACCAGAATCGGCGTCGCTGGAATGCGTAGGTGGGCAAGTCCACTCGCCGCCCGCCTGATTCGAACACCGCTGACCATTGCACTGGCATACCGGCGGAGAACAGGCGCGCCAACGCCTGAAGCAAACCCGGCAGTTCCGGACGATCCCGACGCACCGCCACCGCGCACACCGTCTCCTGGGTCGGCAGGGATGCTTCGATCAGTGCCGTCAATCCACCGCTCGGGCCGACCTCGAGGAACCGGGTGGCACCGGCTTGCGCCAGGGACTGCACGCCGTCGGCGAACCGGACCGGACGCCGCACGTGGTCCACCCAGTACCGCCCCGAGCCGTAGCCCGGTTCGGCCAGTCGGCCGGTGACGTTCGACAACAACGGGATTCGTGGTTCGCTGACTTCGATGCCGGAGGTCATCCGCGTGAAGTCGCCGAGCATGGGGTCCATCAACGGCGAATGAAACGCGTGCGACACGGCCAGTCGCTGCACGCGACGGCCTTGGCGTGCGAGTTCGGCCGCTGCGGCGTTGACCGCCGCCTCGGTGCCGGAGATCACCACCGACCGCGGCGCATTGATCGCCGCGATGGCGGCGCCATCGGCGAGCAACGGCAAGACTTCCCGCTCAGTGGCTTCCACTGCGACCATCACGCCACCGGCCGGCAGCTTGGCCATCAATCTGCCCCGCGCCGCGACCAAACCAGCGGCATCCGACAGTGACAACACCCCGGCCACATGCGCGGCCGCGATCTCGCCCACCGAATGGCCGACCACGAAGTCAGGGGTAATGCCCCAGCGCTGCAACATGTTTGCGAGCGCGACTGCCACCGCGAACAGCGCCGGCTGGGCGAATTCGGTGCTGGTCAACTGCTCTTGCGCACCGTCCCACAGCACGCGGCGCAGCGGTAGGCGCAGGTGGCGGTCCAACACGTCGGCTACCTCGTCGAACGCTGTCGCGAACGACGGCACCTGCGCGTACAGCTGCGCCCCCATGCCGACCCACTGCGCGCCCTGCCCGGGGAAGACGAAGACGGTCTTGCCCGTCGACCGGGCCCGGCCCACCGCCACATCGGGATTCGGTTCGCCTGCGGCCACCCTGGACAACTCGGCCATGAGTTCCTCACGGCCCTGGCCCACCACCACGGCCCGGTGGTCGAATACCGATCGCGTCGCCGCCAGTGACCACCCGACGTCGACGGGATCAAGCTCGGGACGCTCGCGCACCCAGTGCAGCAGTCGCGCGGCCTGCGCGGCCAGCGCCTCGCCCGACCGGGCGGATACCACCCACGGCACCGCCGGGGCACGGGTAGAGCTGTGAGCGGCAACGGGTTCCGCCGCGGCGGGTTGTTCGATGATGACGTGCGCGTTGGTGCCGCTGATGCCGAATGACGACACCGCCGCCCGGCGCGGCCGATCCACGACCGGCCACGGCCGCGCCTCGGTGAGCAACGACACCGCCCCGGCCGACCAATCCACATGCGGTGTCGGCTCATCCAAGTGCAGGGTCTGCGGCAGCAGGCCATGGTGCATCGCCTGCACCATTTTGATCAGCCCCGCCACCCCCGCCGCCGCCGACGTGTGGCCGATGTTGGATTTGATCGACCCCAACCACAGAGGCCGCTCGGCCGGACGGCCTTGACCGTACGTCGCCAAAAGCGCTTGAGCCTCAATGGGATCCCCCAACGTGGTGCCGGTGCCATGCCCTTCCACCACGTCGACGTCAGCGGTGCCCAGCTGTCCATTGGCCAGCGCCGCCCGGATCACCCGCTGCTGGGCGGGACCATTCGGGGCGGTCAAGCCATTGGAGGCACCGTCCTGGTTCACCGCCGTCCCACGCACCAGGGCCAGCACCGGATGCCCTAACCGCTGAGCATCGGCCAACCGTTCGACCACGAGCATGCCGGCGCCCTCTGACCATGCCGTCCCGTCGGCGGCGCCGGCGTAGGCCTTGCACCGCCCGTCCGGGGCCAACGCCCGCTGCCGGCTGAACTCCACGAACGCCGCCGGGGTAGCCATCACCGTGGTGCCTCCGGCCAGCGCCAGATCGCATTCCCCGGATCGCAATGCCTGCGCGGCCAGATGCAGCGCCACCAACGACGACGAGCAGGCCGTGTCCACCGACACGGCCGGGCCTTCCAGTCCGAGCACGTAGGCTATGCGTCCTGAGGCCACACTCAACGTCGAGCCGGTCAACCCGTAGCCTTCCAACTCGCCTTTCACCCAGCCGCCGTAGCCGGCGTGAATGACCCCGGCGAACACGCCCGTCGCCGAACCGCGCAACGTCGTCGGGTCAATGCCCGCGCGCTCCAGCGCCTCCCACGACACTTCCAGCAACAGCCGCTGTTGAGGATCCATCGCCAGCGCCTCGCTCGGTCCGATCCCGAAAAACCCGGCATCGAAATCACCAGCGTCACTCAAGAATTGACCGCGGCGGGTATACATCTTTCCCGGCGCATCAGGATCGGGATCATAGAGCGAGTCCACATCCCAGCCTCGGTCGTCGGGAAACGCCGACACCGCATCGCGGCCGTCAATGACCAGCTGCCACAGCGCTTCCGGTGAGTCGATGCCACCGGGATAACGGCAGCCCATTCCGACCACCGCCACCGGCTCGGTGAGCCGCGCTTCCAGATCCGCAAGCTGGCGACGAGACCGCCGAAGATCGGCGGTGAGGCGCTTGAGGTAATCGACATGCTTGGCTTCGCCCGGCATCGGCGCTCCTGGTCGGGTCATCAGTTGCCCAGCTCTTCGTCGATGATCGCGAAAAGCTCACTTTCACTTGCTGTTTCGAGGTCATCGTCAAGCGAGTCTGGGTATGGATCAAGGTCGATCAACAGGCTTTGGATACGAGCGGACAACTTCGCCTTTTCCTCCGGGTCCCAGTCGGGGCGGTTGAGCAGCGCTTCGAGTTCGCGGGCAATGTCGTCGCCCCGCGCGCGCTGCTCGGCTTGGTCGCCGGGGGTGGCGGCCAACCGCGTGTCCAGCAGATCAGCCAGCGCCACCGGAGTCGGATAGTCGAAGATCAACGTGGGCGAAAGCGTCAGTCCGGTGGCAGTTTTAAGCCGGTTACGCAGTTCAACGGCGGTCAGGGAGTCGAACCCCAACTCTTGGAAGCGGGCGTTGACGTCGGTGACGCTGGAGTGCCCGAGCACGGTCGCCGCATGGCTGCATATCAGCTCCACCAATTCGCGCTGCCGCTGCTCTGGCCGCATTCCCTGCAGTCGAGAGGCCAACACCGTCTTCGAGGTATCGGGTTCGATCTGGTCGATGACCCGCCGCACCGGACCGGTGACCACGTTGTGCAGCAGCGGTGGAACCGGCGTACCGCTGCTGGCCAGCGCCGCCGTGTCCACCCGAGCGGCCACCAGCATCGGACGGTCGGTTAGCAGAGCGGTGTCCAACAGTCGCAGCGCCTGCTCGGTCGTCAACGGCGCCAAACCGATTTGCACCATCCGGGCTTTATCCCGCTCACCCAGGTGGCGGGTCATCGCCGACGCCTGCTCCCACAGTCCCCAGGCCACCGAAAGTCCGGCCAGTCCCTGCGAGCGCCGATGAACTGCCAACCCGTCCAGGAACGCGTTGGCTGCCGCGTAATTTGCCTGACCGGGGGTGCCCACAACACCCGCCATCGATGAAAACAGCACGAATGCCGAGAGATTCAGGTGCGCGGTCGCTGTGTGCAGATGCCACGCGCCGTCCACCTTGGCGCGCAACACCGCGTCGACCTGCTCGGCCGTCAACCCGGTGATCACCGCGTCGTCCAATACGCCGGCGGCATGAAAGACACCACGCAGATCCGGCAGACTCGCCACCAGGTTCGTAACCGCCTCACGATCCGCCACATCGCAGGTGACCACCTGCACTGCCGCGCTGTCCTGACTGAGTTGCGCCACCAACTGCTCGGCACCCTCGGCCTGCCTGCCACTGCGACTCACCAGCACGACGCCGGCAACGCCGTACCGCTGCACCAAGTGACGGGCCACCGCCGCGCCGGCCATCCCGGTCCCCCCGGTGATGAGCACCGTACCGCCGGCCAGTCCCGCGCCGGCCCCACTGCTGACCTGATCGTCCGGGGCCGCCGGGACGGTCAGGACGACCTTGCCGACATGACGGGCCTGACTGACATAGCGATAAGCCTCCCGCGCACACCGCACATCGAACGTCGTCACCGGGAGCGGGGCCAGCACACCGGCTTCCGACAACCCGACGATCTCGGCCAACATCGACGCGATGCGTTGCGGCCCAGCATCGATCAAGTCGAACGCCTGATACCGCACTCCGTCATGGTGGGCCGCCACCCACTGCGGATCACGGATGTCGGTCTTGCCCATCTCGACGAATCGGCCACCCGGGCCCACCAAGCGCAGCGAGGCGTCGACGAATTCCCCCGCCAAGGAGTTGAGCACCACATCGACCCTGCCGGCGACCGCGCCGAACTTCTCCTCGAACTCACACGTCCGCGAGTCGGCGATGTGGTCTTCGTCAAACCCCATCGCGCGCAACGTGTCCCACTTGGGACGACTGGCCGTGGCGAACACCTCCGCCCCCCAGTGCCGAGCCAGCGCGACGGCGGCCATGCCCACTCCGCCCGTGGCGGCGTGCACCAACACCTTCTCCCCGGCCCGCAATTCCCCCAGCATCGACAAGCCGTACATCGCCGTCAGGTAGACCACCGGCACCCCGGCGGCCTGCACCAACGACCATCCTGCCGGCACCCTGGTCACCAACCGCTGATCGACGACCGCCTCAGAGCCGACCACCCCGAGCAGCCCCATGACCGCGTCACCCACGACCAGCCCGTCGACCGCGGGCCCTACCTCGACGACTACGCCGCCACCTTCCACGCCCAACTCACCGCCACCGGGGTACATCCCCAACGCAACCAGGACATCCCGGAAGTTGACGCCCACCGCCGACACCGACACCCGTACCTGCCCGGCCGCCAACGCGACCCGAGCGGATCGGGCCACCACCACGTCCTCGAGGGTCCCGCCGCCGCCGACGGCGAGCCGCCAATTAGCGGAACCGGCCGGCAGGTCGAGCAACGCCTTCGTGGCGACCAACCGCGCCGCGTAGGGCACACCGCAACGCACGGCCAACGCCGGCTCACCGCAACCCAAAACCGACGCCAGATCCACCGATCCGTCTGAATCGACCAGCATGAGCCGACCGGGGTGCTCGGCTTGCGCCGAGCGCACCAGGCCCCATACCGCCGCACCCGCAAGATCGGTGATGTCTTCGCCGCCGAGCGCCACCGCCCCCCGCGTGACGATCGCCATCACCCCGGCGTCGTCGCTGCGCAGCCACGACTGCACCGCAGTCAGCGCCTCGTGCACAGCCTGATAGACCGAGCGCAGCGCCCCGTCGCGCGCGGCGCTGACGTTCCATTGCTTAACGGGACCGCCACTCGCGGTGTCCGGCGACGGCGCCGGTGACCAGGCGACCTCGAACAGCCCGGCGACGCCGGTAGCCGCGGCCGACAGCGTCTGCGCGGTTACCGGGCGAACGGTCAGTTGCCGCACCGTCAGCACCGGAAGACCCGATCCGTCGGCGAGTTCCACCGAGACCGCATCCGTGCCCGCCGGGGCCAACCGCACCCGAGCCCGCGAGGCTTCCGCCGCGTGGAGGCTGACTCCCTGCCACGAAAACGGCAACACCGTCTGCGGCTCCGGTTCGGTCGCCACCCAGGCGTGCAAGGCTGCGTCCAGCACCGCGGGATGGATACCGAAACCGCCGACCGCGAGGCCCTCGGGTATTGCCACCTCCGCGAACACTTCGCTCTCCCGGCGCCATACCGCGCGCAGGCCGCGAAACGCCATCCCGTACTCGTAGCCGCGCGCCGCCAGCACGCCGTAGGCGTCGGCGATGTCCACCGGCTGGGCACCTGCCGGCGGCCACACCGACAAGTCGGCGGCGGCGGGCACCGCGGGCCCGGCCAGGAGGCCTTGGGCGTGCAATGTCCATCCCGAATCTTGCTGAGCCGCAGACGAATACACTGATACCGCGCGGGTGCCCGTCTCGGTCGCCGCATCGAGCACAACCTGTATCCGGGCGCCGCCGCTGGGCAACACCAGCGGCGTCACCATCGTCAATTCCTCGACCGCGCGGCAGCCGACCTCATCGCCGGCCCGCAGCGCCAATTCCACGAACCCGGCAGCCGGAAACAGTGCCACCCCGGACACCGCATGATCGGCCAACCAGGCGTGCGCGCTCACCGAGAGCCGGCCCGTCAGCACCAGCCCGCCGTCGTCGGGCCGCTCCACCAACGCGCCCAACAGCGGATGGTGCGCCTGCGACAACCCCACACCGCTGACATCGGCGGAACGCTCCTCAACCAGCCAGAACCGTTGGCGCGCAAAGCCGTAGGTGGGCAACTCGACGCGCTGTGCGCCAAGACCGGCGTATGCGGCCGGCCAGTCCACTGGCACACCGGTGACATGAGCTTGCCCGACCGATGACCAGAATCGTTGCAGCCCACCATCGTGGCGGCCCAGGGTAGGGATGACGACGGGCTCCCCGGCGCCACCGCTCGCCGCGCCGGCCAGGGTCTCTTCGATGCCGGCGATCAATACCGGGTGCGCACTGCATTCGATGTACACGCGATACCCGCCGTCACGGGCGTAGCGAATGGCTCTCTCGAAGTGAACTGGCTGCCGGATGCTGCGGAACCAGTAGTTGGCATCCAATCCGGCGGTGCCCATGGGAGCCCCGGTAACGGTGGAGACGAACGTGATCGGTGAAGGCCGCGGCGCAAGGCCGGCCAGCGCCTCGGTCAGGGGCGCACGAATCGCGTCCACCTGCGCCGAATGCGATGCGTAGTCCACGTCGATCCAGCGGGCGCGGATGTTGTCTGCCTCGCAGCGCTGCACCAGTTCGGCCAAGGCGGTGACGTCGCCCGCGACCGCGACCGCCGAAACACCGTTGATCGCAGCAATATTCACTCGATCGCCCCACTGAGTAATCAGCTGCAACGCCTGGCGCTCCGGGCAGGCCAGCGACACCATGCCACCGGCACCCGACAACCGCACCAGGAGCCGGCTGCGCAGCGCGACCACCCGCGCGGCGTCTTCCAGCGACAGCGCACCGGCCACGTAGGCGGCCGCGATCTCTCCTTGCGAATGCCCGATCACAGCGTCGGGACGCACACCCATCGAGCGCCACAGCTCGGCCAGCGACACCATGACCGCCCACAGGACCGGTTGCACCACATCGACCCGGTCCAGACTCGGTGCGCCGGGCGCGCCCCGGATCACATCGAGCAGTGACCAGTCCACGTACTCCCCGAGCGCTTTGCCGCACCGCTGCATCTGCTCGGCGAAGACGGGTGCCGCATCGAGTAATTCGGCGCCCATCCCGATCCACTGCGAGCCCTGTCCCGGAAACACGAACACGGTCTTGCCGGCCGAGCGCGCGCGACCGACCACCACCCCGTTACCCGGCTCGCCGGCGGCCAACGAGGCCAAGCCGGCCAGCAGCTGGTCCCGGTCGCTGCCCACCACCACGGCCCGGTGCTCAAACACCGAGCGGGTGGTGACCAGTGACCACCCCACATCGGCAGATTCAAGCTCGGGACGCTCACCGACCCAGGCCCGTAACCGTGCGGCCTGGCGGGCCAGCGCGTCGGCCGATCGACCCGACACCACCCACGGCACGGCGTTGTGCACTGGGCTATGCTGCCGGACAACGTCATTGGTGTCAGTGGGGGCCTGTTCGATGATGACGTGTGCGTTGGTGCCGCTGATGCCGAATGACGACACGCCCGCCCGCCGCAGCCGATCCACCGCCGGCCACGGACGTGGCTCGGTGAGCAATGACACCGCGCCCGCCGACCAATCCACATGCGGCGTGGGCACGTCCACGTGCAAGGTCTGCGGCAGCAGGCCATGCCGTATCGCCTGCACCATTTTGATCACCCCGGCCACCCCGGCCGCCGCCGAGGTATGGCCCATGTTGGATTTGATCGACCCCAACCACAGGGGCCGGTCCGCCGGACGGCTTTGCCCGTACGTCGCCAAAAGCGCTTGGGCCTCAATGGGATCCCCCAACGTGGTGCCGGTGCCATGCCCTTCCACCACGTCGACGTCCGCCGGACCCAACCGCGCACCGGCCAGCGCCGCCCGAATCACCCGCTGCTGCGCCGGACCATTGGGCGTGGCCAAGCCGTTGGAGGCACCGTCCTGGTTGACCGCCGTCCCGCGCACCACAGCCAACACCGGATGCCCCAACCGCTGGGCATCGGTCAACCGCTCCACCACCAAAACACCCACACCCTCGGCGAACCCGGTTCCGTCGGCCGCGCCCGCGTACGCCTTACACCGCCCGTCGGCAGACACCGCCCGCTGCCGGCTGAAGTCGACGAAGAACGCCGGGGTGGCCATGACCGTCACGCCGCAGGCCAACGCCAGGTCACATTCACCCGACCGCAAGGACTGAACCGCCAAGTGCAACGCCACCAACGACGACGAGCACGCGGTGTCCACCGACACCGCGGGGCCTTCCAACCCGAGCACGTAGGCCACTCGTCCGGACGCCACACTGAGCGTCGAACCGCGCAGCCCGTAGCGCTCCAGATCACCGGGCATTCTGCCCTGACCACCGTAGGAGCCGTGGAAAATTCCGGTGAATACGCCCGCTGGCGAGCCCTTCAGGCGCAGCGGGTCAATTGCGCTGCGCTCCAACGCTTCCCACGCCACCTCCAGCAGCAGCCGCTGTTGTGGATCCATTGCCAGCGCTTCGCTGGGTGCGATGCCGAAGAAGGTGTTGTCGAAACCGGCTACGTCAGCCAGGAATCCGCCGGCCCTGGCGTATGACTTACCGATCGCGTCGGGGTCGGAGTCGAACAGATTCGCCAGCTCCCAGCCGCGGTCAGCGGGGAACTCGGAGACGACGTCGCGGCCGGTCGCGACCATCTCCCACAGCGCGTCGGGTGAATCGACGCCACCAGGGTAGCGGCACCCCATGCCGACGATCGCGATGTCGGTTCGCGCCAGGAATTCGCGGTTTTCACGCTTGAGCCGCTCGTTTTCCTTCAGCGTTGCCCGCAGCGCCCTGACCAGTTCGTCTTGAGTGCTGTTCATCCAACCCAGCCTCTCGTACTGCTCAACCGAACCGGCAACGGATGCCTCGGCGTTGCCTGCGGCACATCAGGGCCAGCGCAGCAACACAAGCTCGGAACAGAATCCGGGGCCCATCGCGATCATCAGTCCCGGGCTGCCGCTCGGTGGTGGTTTGGCAAGGGTGTCGCGCAGCACGTGCAGCACCGACGCCGACGACAGGTTGCCGATCTCGCTCAACGAGCGCCAGGTCAATTCCAATGCGTCCGGGGGCAAGTCAAGGCTCTCGGTGATCGCTTCGATGATCTTGGGGCCGCCGGGATGGGTGACCCACGCGCCGACGTCGTCGGTGGTCAGGCCGTGCACGGACAGGAAGCCGTTGATGTCGTCGGCCAGATATTGCCGGACGACTTGGGCCAGGTCCTTGGACAGGACCAGTTCGAATCCGGCGGCGCCGACGTCGTAGCCCATGGTGCGCAGCGAGTCGGGATAGAGATTGCTGCGCGAGTCGATGATGGCGGGTCCGCGCGCGTCGATCTGCTCGGCGCGACGCTCGCCGACGGCCACCACGGCGGCGGCTCCGTCGGCGAACAGCGCGCTGCCTACCAGGCCGGCCACCGAGGGTTTGTATCCGGGGTAGGTCAGCGAACACAGCTCGACCGAAATGAGCGCCGCGATGCCGTCCGGCGCGCCGCGCAGGTAGTCGTGCAGTCGGCCTACCCCCGCCGCGCCGGCCACGCAGCCCAAGCCGAACAGCGGGACCCGGCGCACATCCGGTCGCAGACCGAGCTTTCCGGCGATGCGGGCATCCAGCGACGGCACCGCCAATCCGGTGACCGTCGTGGTGATCAGCACGTCGAGGTCCTGGGGTTGCAGCCCGGCCTCTTCCAAGGCGCCCAGGAGCGCTTGGCAGCCCAGGTCGACCGCCTTTTCGATGAAGATGGAGTTGGCGCGGCCGAAGTCGGTCAGCGTGGGATAGGTCTCGATCGGCAGGACCAGGTGGCGGCTGTTGACCTTGGCGCTGGTGTGCAGCTGCCGGACGATGTCTTCGTAGTCGTGGAAATCGGGAATGCTGACGAAGAAGTCAGTCAGCTCTCTCTGGGAATACCGATAGGGCGGCAGTGCACCGAATACGCCTGAAATGACGCTCATTGGATCCACCCCTTGGTGACGATCATCCAGGCCGACCGGTTCAACCCGCTTGCCATAAAGGTTGAAGTTTAGTCGGGCGGCCGCAGACCGACAAAGCAGCGACGCCGGTCAGCGCCTCAGCTGTTCACCCAGCCGTTGAGCGGTGACCCGTACCGCGTCCAGCTGCTTGGCGACCTGAGCCGGGGCAGTCCCGCCGCGGGAATCCCGCGACGACACCGAGCCCTCGATGGTCAGCACCTCCCGCACCTGCGGCGTCAGCTCGGGGCTGATGGCGGCCAGTTCGTCGTCGGTCAACTCCGGCAGCCCGACACCGCGCTGCTCGGCGACCCGCACCGCGGCGCCCGCCGCCTCATGCGCGGAACGGAACGGAACACCTTGTCGCACAAGCCATTCCGCGATGTCGGTGGCCAAGGTGTAGCCGGCCGGAGCCAACGCGGCCATCCGCTCGACGTCGAACGTCAGGCTGGCGACCAGACCGGCCATGGCAGGCAGCAACAATTCCAGCTGCGCCACCGAGTCGAATACCGGCTCCTTGTCCTCCTGCAGGTCGCGGTTGTAGGCCAGCGGCTGCGCCTTCAGGGTTGCCAGCAGGCCGGCCAGATTGCCGATCAGTCGCCCGGACTTGCCGCGGGCGAGTTCGGCGATATCCGGGTTCTTCTTCTGCGGCATGATCGAGCTGCCGGTGGACCAGGAATCATGCAGCCGCACATAGCCGAATTCCGTCGAACTCCACACGATGATGTCCTCGGCGAGCCGCGACAGGTCGACGGCGATCATGGCGAACACGAACGCGGCTTCGGCGGCGAAATCCCGGGCGGCGGTCGCGTCGACGGAATTCTCGGCGGCGGTGGTGAACCCGAGATCGGCGGCGATGGCGTCGGGGTCCAGGCCCAGCGACGACCCGGCCAGGGCGCCCGATCCGTACGGGGAGACCGCCGCGCGTTTGTCGAAGTCGACGATCCGGTCGACGTCGCGCAGCAGCGGGTGGGCGTGGGCGAGCAGATGGTGGGCCAGCAGGATGGGCTGGGCGGACTGCAGATGCGTCTTGCCCGGCATGATGGCTTCGGGGTGGGCGGCGGCCTGGTCGGCCAGTGCGGTGACGACGTCGAGCGCACCGGCGGCGACACGGCGTACCGCGTCGCGCAGCCACATCCGGAACAGGGTCGCTATCTGGTCATTGCGGGACCGGCCGGCCCGGAGCCGGCCGCCGAGGTCAGGGCCGACCCGCTCGATCAGCCCCCGCTCCAGCGCGGCGTGCACATCTTCGTCGGTGACCAGCGGGCCGAAGCTGCCGTCGGCGACATCCTGGGCCAGGCTGTCCAATCCGGCCAGCAGTCCGTCCCGTTGCTCGTCGGTGAGCAGCCCCGCGCGGTACAAGACCACGGTGTGGGCGCGGGAGGCGGTGATGTCGTAGGGCGCCAGGACCCAGTCGAAGTGGGTGGACTTGCTCAGCGCGGCCAGCGCGTCGGAGGGACCACCGGCGAACCGCCCGCCCCACAGCGACCCCTGGTTGGTGCTCACGAGGTCACCTTCGCCCGGCGAGCAGACGCAGACTCGTACCAAAGTGGGCCGTAATGTGCGACTTTGTGTCTGCTCGCGGCGGAGATCCTCACCGCAGATCCCGGCGGGCGGCCAGCTTGGACGACAACCCGTGTACGTACACGAAACCCTTGGCCGCGGACTGGTCGAAGGAGTCGCCTTCGTCGTAGGTGGCCAGGTTGAAGTCGTACAGCGACTCCGCGCTGCGCCGGCCGTTGACCGCGATGTGACCGCCGTGCAGCACCAGGCGCACCTCGCCGGAGACGTGCTCCTGGGTCTTGGCGACGAAACTTTCCAGCGCGATCTTCAGCGGCGAGTACCACAGCCCGTCGTATACCAGTTCGGCCCACCGCTGGTCGGTGGTGCGCTTGAACCGGCCCAGGTCGCGTTCCAGGGTGACGTGCTCGAGTTCGGTGTGCGCGGTGATGAGCACCATGGCTCCGGGCGCCTCGTAGATCTCGCGGCTCTTGATGCCCACCAGCCGGTCCTCGACGACGTCCAGGCGTCCCACCCCCTGCGCGCCGGCGCGGCGATTGAGCTCCTCGATGGCTTGCAGCATCGACACGCGGTTGCCGTCGATGGACACCGGGACGCCGCCCTCGAAGCCGACGATCACCTCGTCGGGCGTGTTCCAGTTGACGGTCGGGTCTTCGGTGTAGGCGTAGATGTCTTTGGTGGGCGCATTCCACAGGTGCTCGAGGAAGCCGGTCTCCACCGCGCGGCCCCACACGTTCTGGTCGATGGAGAACGGGGAGCGCTTGGTGACGTTGATCGGGATGGCGTTCTCCTCGGCGAACGCGATCGCTTTCTCACGCGTCCACGCGTAGTCACGGACCGGCGCAAGGACCTCCAAATCCGGTGCCAGTGAAGCGAATCCGACTTCGAACCGGACTTGGTCGTTGCCCTTGCCGGTGCAGCCGTGCGCGACGGTGCTGCCGCCGTGCTCGCGCGCCGCCGCCACCAAATGCTTGACGATCAGCGGCCGGCTGATCGCCGAGACCAGCGGGTAGCGGTCCATGTAGAGCGCATTGTTCAAGATGGTGGGCAGGCAGTACTGTTCGGCGAATTCGTCACGCGCGTCGACGACGACCGCCTCGACGGCGCCGCAGTCCAGCGCGCGTTGGCGCACCACCTCCATGTCTTCGCCGCCCTGGCCGAGGTCGATCGCCACCGCCACCACCTCGCGGCCGGTCTCCTTGCCGATCCAGCTGATGGCCACCGAGGTGTCCAGACCGCCGGAGTACGCCAGGATGACGCGATCTGACATGAACCAATCTCCTTAACTTCGGCCGAAACGGCAGCAGCTTATTTCAGGCGTTCCAGCGCGGCGGCCAGCTCGGCGCCGGTCATCGGCTCTCGGGCCGCCACGAATACGGTGTCATCGCCGGCGATGGTGCCGACCACGTACGCTAACGCGGCGCGGTCGATGGCGCTGGCCAAATAGTGCGCCCCGCCGGGTGGGGTGCGTAGTACCGCGAGGTTTGCGCTGGCGTCGGTGGACACCAGCAATTCGCCCAGCAACCGCGACAGTCGGCTGGTGCCGCCGGCGACGCCGCGCACGGGGCTGCCGTCTTCGGGCACGACGTAGACGCCGACGCCGCCGTCGGCCCCGCGCAGTTTGACCGCACCCAATTCTTCGAGGTCGCGCGACAGCGTGGCCTGGGTGACCTCGATGCCTTCGGCGGCCAGCAGGGAGGCCAGTTCGGTCTGGCTGCGCACCTGTTCGGTCGACAGGATGGCCACGATGCGGGCCTGGCGGCCGGCGCGGTTCGCGCTGACCTCGGGGGCTTTGGATGCGCCGCTCATCGGGACCGCTCCAGTAGCCACACCAGGAGGGCTTTTTGCGCGTGCAACCGGTTCTCGGCCTCGTCCCACACCACGCTGGCCGGGCCGTCCATCACCTCATCGGTGATCTCGTCACCGCGGTGGGCCGGAAGACAATGCAGCACAAGGGCTTCCGAATCGGCCAGGCTCAGTAGCCGGTCGTTGATCTGGTAGGGCCGGAAGGGTTCGACGCGATCCAGCCCGTCGTCTTCTTGGCCCATGGAGGTCCAGGTGTCGGTCACCAAGATGTCGGCGCCGCGGGCGGCCGCGTCACCGTCGGTGGTCACGGTCACCGAGGCGCCGGTCGCTTCGGCGCGCTGCTCGGCCGCGACCAGCACGTCGGCGTCGGGCAGGAACCCGTCGGGACCGGCGATGGTCACGTGCATCCCGGCGGTGACCCCGCCCAGCATCAGGGAGTGCGCCATGTTGTTGGCGCCGTCGCCGAAGTACGACATCCGCAGTCCGCTCAACGAGCCTTTGCGTTCGGCGATGGTCTGCAGGTCGGCCAGGACCTGGCAGGGGTGGAACTCGTCGGAGAGCGCGTTGACGACGGGCACGGTCGCGGTGGAGGCCATGGCGGTCAGGCGCTCCTGCCCGAAGGTGCGCCAGACGATGGCGTCGACGTAGCGGGACAGGACTCGTGCGGTGTCTTCCAGGGTTTCCGCGCGGCCGAGCTGGGTGCTGCGGGCATCGACGACGACGGCCTGGCCGCCGAGCTGGGAGATGCCTACCTCGAAGGAGAACCGGGTGCGGGTGGAGTTCTTGTCGAAGATGACCGCGACGCCGCGGGGTCCGTCTAGTGGGCGGCGGCTGAACGGGTCTTTCTTCAGTTCGGCGGCCAGCTGCAGGACTTCGGCCTGCTCGGCGGGCGAGAGGTCGTCGTCGCGCAGGAAGTGGCGGGTCACGAGTGCGCTCCAGCCGCATCCAGGATGCTCGGTAGGGCGGCCACGAAGCCGTCGAGCTGCGCTTCGGTGATGATCAGCGGCGGCGCCAGCCGGATGACGTTGGGAGCGGCCGCGTTCACCAGGTAACCGGCGTCGCGGGCGGCCGCCTCGGCGGCCTTGGCGTGGGGAGCGGTCAGGACCACGCCCTGCAGCAGGCCCCGGCCCCGGACGTGGTCGACCAGCCGATGACCGAGCGATTCCACCCCGTGCTGGAAGGACTTGCCCAGCGCCGCGGCGTTGGAGATCAGGTCCTCGGTCGCCAGCACCTGCAACACCGCCAAGGCCGCGGCGGTGCAGATCGGGTTGCCGCCGAAGGTGCTGCCGTGCAGGCCCGGGGTGAGCAAGTCCGCGGCCGGTCCCACGGCTAGGCAGGCGCCGATGGGCAGCCCTCCGCCGAGACCTTTGGCCAGGGTCACGACATCGGGGGTGACCTGCTCGTGCTGGTGAGCATAGAAGAGGCCGGTGCGGCCCATACCGGTTTGGACCTCGTCGAGGACGAGCAGCGCGCCGTGCTCGGTGGTGATCCGGCGGGCCGCGGCGAGGTAGCCCTCGGGAGGAACGACGACGCCGCTCTCCCCCATGATCGGTTCCAGGAACACCGCGGCGGTTTCGTCATCGACGGCGTCGGCCAGCGCGTCGGAGTCGCCGTACGGGACGTGGGTGACGTGACCGGGCAGCGGTTCGAACGGCGCCTGCTTGCTCGGCTGGCCGGTCAGCGCCAGCGAGCCCATGGTTCGGCCATGGAAAGCCTCTTGTGCGGCAACGACTTTCGTCCGGCCGGTGAGGCGAGAGATCTTGAAGGCCACCTCGTTGGCTTCGGTGCCCGAGTTGCAGAAGAACACCCGCGCCGGGGCTTCGGTGCTCAGGTGAGCGACCACTTGTTCGGCCAGCGCGATACCGGGTTCGGTGGCATACAGATTCGACGTGTGACCCAGGGTGGACAGCTGCCGGGTGACGGCTTCGATGACCGCGGGGTGGCGATGCCCGAGCACGTTGACCGCGATGCCACCGAGTAGGTCGAGGTAGGTGTTGCCGTCGGCGTCGCTGACAACGGCACCTTCGCCGCTGGCCAGCGCCAACGGCGGGGTGCCGTAGTTGTTCATCATCACGGCTTCCCACCGGGCGCGCAGGTCTGCGGTACTCATGCCTTGACCACCTTGGTGCCGGTTCCGGCGTCAGTGAAAAGCTCGACCAGCACACAGTGTTGGACTCGCCCGTCGATGACGTGCGCGCTGGGCACGCCGGCGTTGACCGCCCGCAGGCACGCTTCGACTTTGGGAATCATCCCTGTCTCCAGCGTTGGTAGCAGTTGCGCCAAGGTGCCGGTGTCGATCTCGCTGACCAACGAATCGCGGTTCGGCCAGTCCGTGTACAGGCCTTCGACGTCGGTGAGCATGAGCAGCTTTTCGGCGCCCAACGCCTCGGCCAGTGCCGCCGCGGCGGTGTCGGCATTGATGTTATGCACCACGCCGTCGGCGTCGGGCGCCAGCGTGGACACCACCGGAATGCGCCGCGCGGTGATGAGATCAAGCACCGCGGCGGTATTCACCAAGTCGACGTCGCCCACCAAACCGATGTCGGTGGCCACCCCGTCGACGGTGACACTGCGCCGCACCGCGGTGAACAATTGCGCATCCTCACCGGTGATGCCGACGGCGTAGGGCCCGTGCGCGTTGATCAGGTTGACCAATTCCCGGCCTACTTGGCCGAACAACACCATGCGCGCCACGTCGAGCACTTCGGGTGTGGTGACCCGGAATCCGCCCTTGAAGTCGCCTTCGATGCCCAGCCGGCGCAGCATGGCGGTGATCTGCGGCCCACCGCCATGGACGACGACGGGATGGATTCCGCAGTTGCGCAGAAATGCCATGTCGGCGGCGAACGCTTGCCGCAGCGTCGCGTCGGTCATGGCATTGCCGCCGTATTTGACGACGACGATCTGGCCGTGCAGCTGCTTGAGCCACGGCAGGGCCTCGGCGAGCACCTGCGCCTTGACGGGGGTGGGCAACACGTGGACGGTCATGAGCTGTAGGCCGAGTTCTCTTCGACGTAAGCGTGGGACAAGTCGGTGGTGCGGATCGTGGCGTGCCCGTCACCCACGGCAAGGTCGACGGTGATGTCGATGTCCGGCGTCGACAGGTCGACCTCGCGCGCGCCCGGCGCGCCGACGCTGTTGACGCAGACCGGGAAACCGTTGAAGGACACGGTAATCCGATCGGCATCCAAGGTGATCGGTGCCATGCCGACGGCAGCCAGCACTCGGCCCCAGTTGGGATCGGAGCCGAATACCGCGGTCTTGACCAGGCTGTCGCGGGCGATGATGCGGGCGGCGGTCAGCGCGTCGTCCTCGGTGGCCGCTCCGGTGACGGTGACGGCGACCCGCTTGGTGACGCCCTCGGCGTCGGCTTGCAGTTGCGCGCACAGGTCGTCGCAGACGCGCAGCACCGCGTCGTCCAGGTCGGCTTGCGACGGCGCGACCTCGCTGGCCCCCGATGCCAGCAACAACACCGTGTCGTTGGTGGAGCAACTGCCGTCGATGTCGAGCCGGTCGAAGGTTCGTGCGGTCGCCCGGCGCAGCGCCTGATCGAGTGCTGCGGAGTCAGCGACCGCGTCGGTGGTGAGCACACACAGCATGGTGGCCAGCGACGGCGCCAGCATGCCGGCGCCTTTGGCCATCCCGCCCACCGTCCAGTTGTTCTGGTGGTGCAGCGCAACCTGTTTGGGCACCTTGTCGGTGGTCATGATGGCGTGGGCCGCGTCGTCGCCCCCGGTCAGGCCACCGGCCATTTCGTGCACGATGTGGGTGACCCCGGCAAGCACCTTGTCCATCGGCAGGCGGTCGCCGATCAGCCCGGTGGAACAGACCGCCACTTCGATGGCGCCGGTCTCGGTTCCCCAGTCCGACAACGCCGCGGCCACCGCCTCCGCGGTGGCGTGCGTGTCCTGGAATCCGCCGGGGCCGGTGCAGGCGTTGGCGCCGCCGGAGTTGAGTATGACCGCGCGCAGCCGGCCGGTGGTGAGCACCTGTTGGGTCCACAGCACAGGGGCGGCTTTGACTTTGTTGCGGGTGAAGACCCCGGCGGCCGAGTAGTCCGGACCCTCGTTCAAGACCAAGGCCAGGTCCAGAGCACCCGACGCTTTGATCCCCGCAGCGATGCCGGCGGCGCGGAATCCGGCCGGCGCGGTGACGCCTTGGGCGCGCAGCAGTTTCGGGTGATCGGTGACGTCAGTCATGGCGCCACTCCCACCACCGACAGTCCTTCGGCCTCGGGCCAGCCCAGCGCCAAGTTCATCGACTGCACAGCGGCACCCGCCGTGCCTTTGACCAGGTTGTCGATGGCCGCGATCGCCACGAACGTTTCGGCGGCCTCGTCCACGGCGACGGCGATGTGCGCCGCGTTGCTGCCGATCACCGCGCCGGTGCGGGGCAGTTGTCCCTCCGGCATGAAATAAATGAAAGGTTCGGCGTCATAGGCCTTTTCGTAGGCCGCGCGCAGCGCCGACAGCGGCGCCCGGGTCCGCGCGGTGCACGTGGCCAGGATGCCGCGAGAGGTTGGGATGAGCACTGGGGTGAACGACACAGTGACTTCACGGTCGCTGACGGCCCGCAGGCCCTGGGCGATCTCCGGGGTATGCCGGTGGACTCCGCCGATGTTGTAGGCGCGCGCCGATCCGATGACTTCCGCGCCGAGCAGGTCAGTTTTGGCGGCCCGACCGGCGCCCGAGGTGCCGCTGACGGCGACCACCGTCACGGCCGGCTCGATCAGGTCCTCGGCCACGGCGGGCGCCAACGCCAGCAGTGCGGCGGTGGGATAACACCCCGGCACCGCGATGCGGCGAGCGCTCCTGAGCCGGTCACGGTGATCGGGCAACTCGGGCAGCCCGTAGGGCCAGCTGCCGGCGTACGCGGAACCGTAGAAGCGTTCCCACGCCGCCGCATCGGTGAGGCGGAAGTCGGCCCCGCAATCGATGATCACGGTGTTCGGATCGAGTTGTTCGGCCAGGGCCGCCGAATGTCCGTGCGGCAGGCCGAGAAAGACGACGTCGTGACCGGACAGTACGTCCAAGTCGGTGGGTTCGATGACGCGCTGCGCCAACGGCGTCAGGTGTGGATGTTGCTCGCCGAGTGTGCTGCCGGCGCTCGACGCGGCGGTCAACGAGCCGATTGTCAGACGCCCCTGGGCATAGGCTGGGTGCCCGAGCAGAAGCCGGAGAATCTCCCCACCCGCGTATCCGGTGGCGCCGGCAACCGCAATCCTGATCTCGTCGGCCATTTCGACGATTCTGCATGGTTATGCAGGTGTTTGCAAATCAATTCCTGCCGGGCTCGCGACGCCACGAGGGCTGGCCCAGAGGAGGCGGTGAGCCTGCCTGAACCAGCCCTCGATGACGTGACAGCGCCTAGCCGATGTTGACCCCGAAGCTCGCGCTCAGCGCGGCCTGGATGGCCAGTTGCAGGTTCGCCAGGGCAGCGCTCACGCTGGCGGCCAGCCCCAGCGCACCGGCATCCAGGGACGTGAGGATCGCCCCACCGGTCTGAGCAAGCCCCGCGATCGCGTTCGTAACGCCCGTAGCGAGCGCGACGCCGGTCTGTGCCAGGGCCGGGGCCGTGACACCGAGGCTGGCCCCCAGGGCGCCGCTCAGTGCCGAACCCACCTCGAGGACGGTGTTGCGCCAGATCCCCATCAGCGCTTCACCGGTCTGCAGCAGTCCGGAAGCGCCCGCGCCCAGGCTGCCTGCCAGAGCCTCACCGGTGTTGACCAGCCCCAGAAGCCCTGAGCCGAAGCCAGCGGCAAGGCTCTGACCCGTCTGCGCCAGCCCGGTCACCAACCCCGTCAAAGCGTTGTTGATGCCCGCCCCGAACATCGCGTTGAGCGACGCTGAGATGTTGGCGCTCAGGTTGGTCGAGAGCAACTGGTTCAGCAGCGCCCCGAGGTTCTGCCCGGTCTGAACGAGCGCATTCAACCCGCCAGCGAAGTTGGCTGCCAGGGTGCTGGCCAACGTTCCGCCGGTCTGCAGCAGGCCGTTGAGGCCGCCGTTGAACGCCGCGATCAGAGCCGGCAGTCCACCGCCGAGGTTGGCCTGCAACGCCGCACTCAGCTGGGCTGCCAACGTCGGCAAGCTGATGCCACCTGACAGCGCGGCCGCGAAGTTCTGGCCGAGCTGGATCAGGCCGTTCAGACCGCCGCCGAAGGTGGCCGCCAGGTTGGCCGCGAAGTTCTGCCCGAGCTGAGCCAAGCCGTTCAGACCGCCGTTGAGGGCCGCCACCAGCGCCGGGAAGGACCCGCCGAAGCTGGCCTGCAGTGCAGCGCTGAGGGAGGCCGCCAGGGCGGGCAGGCTGAAGCCGCCGGCCAGGTTGGCCAGGAAGACCTGGCCGGCCTGGATGAGGCCGTTCAGACCGCCACCGAAGGTCGCCGCCAGGTTGGCCGCCAGGTTCTGCGCGGCCTGGGCCAGCCCGGCCAGGTTGGCGTTGAAGCTGGCCACCAGCGCCGGGAAGTTGGCACCCAGGTTGGCCTGCAGCGCAGCGCTGATGGATGCCGCCAGGTTGGGCAGGTTGAAGCTGCCACTCAACGCGGCGCCCAGGTTCTGCGCCGCCTGGAGGAATCCGTTCAGGCCGCCACCGAAGCTGGCTGCGAGGTTGGCAGCCAGCGCCTGACCGGATTGGATCAACCCGTTCAGACCGCCGGTGAACGCTGCCACCAGGGCCGGGAAGTTGGCCCCGAAGTTGGCCTGCAAGGCGGCGCTGATCTGCGCGGCCAGCGCCGGCAGGTTGAAGCCGCCCGAGAATGCCGCCCCCAGGTTCTGCAGCGCCTGCAGGAACCCGTTCAAGCCGCCCCCGAAGGTCGCCGCCAGGTTGGCCGCGAAGTTCTGCGCGGCCTGGGCCAGCCCGGCCAGGTTCGCGTTGAAGCTGGCAACCAAGGCCGGGAAGTTGGCACCGAAGCTGGCCTGCAGCGCCGCGCTGATCGAGGCCGCCAGGTTGGGCAGGCTGAAGCTGCCCGCCAACGCGGCCGCGAAGTTCTGCGCGGCGTTGATCAGGCCGTTCAGACCGCCACCGAACGTCGCCGCCAGGTTGGCCGCGATGTTCTGCCCCAGCTGAGCCAGGTTGTTCAGGCTGCCGGTGAACGCCGCAACCAGATCGGGGAAGGAACCACCGAAGCTGGCCTGCAGCGCCGCACTGATCGATGCGGCCAGGTTGGGCAGGCTGAAGCTCGCGGCCAGGTTGGCTGCGAAGTTCTGCCCCAGCTGAACCAGTCCGGTGAAGCCACCGTTGATCGCGTTGACCAAGGCCGGGAAGTTGAACACCGCCGCCAGGTTGGTGGCGAAGTTCTGTCCCAGTTGCGCCAAGCCGTTGAGGCCACCGGTGAGGGTTGCCACCAACTGCGGGAAGTTGGCGCCCAGGTTGGCCTGCAAGGCAGCGCTGATCGAGGCGGCCAGGTTGGGCAGGCTGAAGCTACCCGCCAACGTGGCACCCAGGTTCTGCGCCGCGGTGATCAAGCCGTTCAGACCACCGCCGAACGTCGCCGCCAGGTTGGCCGCAATGTTCTGTCCCAGCTGGGCCAAGTTGTTCAAACCGCCGGTGAACGCCGCCACCAACGCCGGGAAGTTGGCGCCCAGGTTGGCCTGCAAGGCAGCGCTGATCGAGGCGGCCAGGTTGGGCAGGCTGAAGCTACCCGCCAACGTGGCACCCAGGTTCTGCGCCGCGGTGATCAAGCCGTTCAGACCGCCACCGAAGGTCGCCGCCAGGTTGGCCGCCAAGTTCTGCGCGGCCTGAGCCAGCCCGGCCAGGTTCGCGTTGAAGCTGGCCACCAAAGCCGGGAAGTTGGCACCGAAGCTGGCCTGCAGAGCAGCGCTGATCGACGCGGCCAGGTTAGGCAGGTTCAAGCTGCCCGAGAACGCGGCACCCAAGTTCTGCAAGGCCTGCAGGAACCCGTTCAAGCCGCCACCGAACGTCGCCGCCAGGTTGGCCGCCAGGGCCTGACCGGTTTGAATCAGCCCGTTCAGGCCACCGGTGAACGCTGCCACCAGGGCCGGGAACGATCCACCGAAGCTGGCCTGCAGAGCGGCGCTGATCTGCGCGGCCAACGCCGGCAAGCTGAAGCCGCCCGACAGTGCAGCCGCGATGTTCTGCGCCGCGTTGATCAGCCCGTTCAGACCGCCACCGAAGGTCGCTGCCAAGTTGGCCGCCAACGCCTGACCCGTCTGGACCAATCCGTTGAGACCGCCGGTGAAGGCCGCCACCAGGGCCGGGAAGTTGGCCCCGAAGTTGGCCTGCAAGGCGGCGCTGATCTGCGCGGCCAGCGCCGGCAGGTTGAAGCCGCCCGAGAATGCCGCCCCCAGGTTCTGCAGCGCCTGCAGGAACCCGTTGAAGCCGCCGCCGAAGGTCGCCGCCAGGTTGGCCGCGAAGTTCTGCGCGGCCTGGGCCAGCCCGGCCAGGTTCGCGTTGAAGCTGGCAACCAGCGCCGGGAAGTTGGCACCGAAGCTGGCCTGCAGCGCCGCGCTGATCGAGGCCGCCAGGTTGGGCAGGCTGAAGCTGCCCGCCAACGCGGCACCGATGTTCTGCGCGGCGTTGATCAGGCCGTTCAGACCGCCGCCGAAGGTGGCCGCTAGGTTGGCCGCGATGTTCTGCCCCAGCTGGGCCAGACCGTTGAGGCCACCGTTGATCGCCGCGACAAGCGCCGGGAAGTTGGCGCCGAGGCTGGCCTGCAACATCGCGTTGATGGTCGCGCTCAGGCTGGGCAGGCTGAAGCTGGCAGCCAGACTTGCCGCCAGGTTCTGCCCCAGTTGGACCAGCCCGTTGAAGCCACCGTTCAAGGCCGCCACCAGCGCGGGGGCGTTGAAGGCTGCCGCCAGGTTGGCCGCCACATTCTGTGCGGTGGTGACCAGCCCGTTCAGCCCGGCGTTGAGCGCCGCTGCCAGCGCGGGGGCGTTGAAGGCCGCCGCCAGGTTGGCCGCGACGTTCTGCCCCAGCTGGACCAGCCCGTTGAGTCCGCCGGTGAGTGCCGCGGCCAGCTGCGGGAAGTTCGCTCCCAGGCTGGCTTGGATTGCGGCGCTGAACGACGCGGCGAGGTTCGGCAGGCTGAAGCTGCCGGCCAGCGCGGCCGCGAAGTTCTGCGCCGCGTTGAGGAAGCCGGTCAGACCGCCGCCGAAGGTGGCCGCCAAGTTGGCCGCGATGTTCTGCCCCAGTTGGGCCAGCCCGTTGAGGCTTCCGGTGAAGGCCGCCACCAACGCCGGGAAGTTCGCCCCGAAGCTGGCCTGCAACGCCGCATTGATGGTGGCGGCCAGGTTCGGCAGGCTGAAGCCGCCTGAGAACGCGGCACCCAAGTTCTGCAAGGCCTGCAGGAACCCGTTCAAGCCGCCACCGAACGTCGCCGCCAGGTTGGCCGCCAGGTTCTGCGCCGCCTGGGCCAGTCCGGCCAGGTTCGCGTTGAAGCTGGCAATCAGCGCCGGGAAGTTGGTGCCGAAGCTGGCCTGCAGAGCAGCGCTGATCGACGCGGCCAGGTTAGGCAGGTTGAAGCCGCCCGAGAACGCGGCACCCAGGTTCTGCAAGGCCTGCAGGAACCCGTTCAAGCCGCCACCGAAGGTCGCCGCCAGGTTGGCCGCCAGCGCCTGACCGGTTTGAATCAACCCGTTCAGGCCACCGTTGAACGCGGCGATCAGGGCCGGGACCGAGCCGCCGAAGCTGGCTTGCAGAGCAGCACTCAGCTGGGCCGCCAGGGCGGGCAGGCTGAGGCTTCCGGTCAGGGCAGCCGCAAAGTTCTGGCCGAGCTGGATCAGCCCGTTGAGGCCGCCGAGGTTAGCCGCCAGATTGGCCGCCAGCGCCTGACCGGTTTGAATCAACCCGTTCAGGCCACCGTTGAATGCCGCCACCAGGTCCGGGAAGGCTCCGCCGAAGCTGGCCTGCAGGGCAGCACTGAGGTTCGCGGCCAGGTTGGGCAGGCTGAAGGCGCCGCCCAGGGCCGCGGCGAAGTTCTGCGCCGCGGTGAGGAACCCGTTCAGACCGCCACCGAATGCGGCGGTCAAGTTGGCCGCGAGGTTCTGGCCGAGCTGAGCGAGCCCGTTCAGGCTGCCGTTGAATGCCGCCACCAGCGCCGGGAAGTTAGCGCCGAAGTTGGCCTGCAGAGCAGCGCTCAACGACGCCGCCAGCGCCGGCAGGCTGAAGCTGCCGGCCAGGTTGGCCGCAAGCGTCTGACCTGCCTGGATGAGGCCGTTCAGGCCACCACCGAAGGCGTTTGCCAGGTTGGCCGCCAGGTTCTGCGCGGCCTGGGCCAGCCCGGTGAGGTTGGCGTTCAAGCTCGCAACCAATGCCGGGAAGTTGGTGCCGAAGCTGGCCTGCAACGCCGCGCTGAGCGACGCTGCCAGGTTGGGCAGGCTGAAGCTTCCAGCCAGGCTTGCCGCGAAGTTATTGCCCAGCTGTAGCAGCCCATTGAACCCACCGTTGAAGGCGTTGATCAATGCTGGGAAGTTGAATGCCGCCGCCAGATTGGCCGCGAAGTTCTGGCCTAGCTGAGCCAGCCCGTTGATGCCACCGGTGAGCGCCGCCACCAGCTGTGGGAACGACGCTCCGAAGTTGGCCTGCAGCGTCGCGCTCAGCTGAGCGGCCAGCGCCGGCAAGCTGATCCCACCGGAGAGGGCGGCCGCGAAGTTCTGACCCAGCTGGGCCAGCGCGTTCAGTCCGCCACCGAGGTTGGCCGCCAGGTTGGCAGCCAGTGTCTGACCGGTCTGGACCAGGCCGTTCAAGCCACCGTTGAGGGCCGCCACCAACGCCGGGAAGTTGGCGCCGAAGTTGGCCTGCAGGGTGGCGCTCAATTGCGCCGCCAGCGCCGGCAAGCTGATGCCACCGGTCAGGGCCGCCGCGAAGTTCTGACCCAGCTGCGCCAGGCCGTTCAGCCCGCCAGCCAGATTCGCCGCCAGGTTCGCCGCCAGCGTTTCACCGGTCTGGACCAACCCGTTGAGACCACCGTTGAGGGCGGCCACCAGAGCCGGGAAGTTGCCACCGAAGTTGGCCTGCAACGCCGCGCTCAATTGCGCGGCCAAGGCCGGCAGGCTGAACCCGCCGGACAGCGCCGCGGCCAAGTTCTGACCCGTCTGGATCAGCGCGTTGAGCCCGCCACCGAAGTTGGTCGCCAAGGTCGCTGCGAGCGTCTGACCGGTCTGGACCAGCCCGTTCAGGCCACCGTTGAGCGCGGCCACCAGAGCGGGGAAGTTGGCGCCGAGGTTGCCCTGCAACACCGCGCTCAGTTGCGCGGCCAGAGTCGGCAGGCTGATGCCACCGGTCAGGACGGCGGCGAAGTTCTGGCCCAGCTGTGCCAGTCCGTTGAGACCGCCGCCCAGGTTGGCCGCCAGGTTCGCGGCCAGCGTCTGACCCGTCTGGACCAGCCCGTTCAGACCACCGTTGAGGGCGGCTACCAGAGCCGGGAAGTTGCCGCCCAGGTTGGCCTGCAACGCCGCGCTCAGCTGTGCGGCGAGCGTCGGCAGGTTGATCCCACCGCTCAGCAGCGCCGCGAAGTTCTGACCCAGCTGCGCCAAACCGTTCAGCCCGCCACCGAGGTTGGCCGCCAGGTTGGCCGCCAAGGCCTGTCCGGTGTCGATGAGGCCGTTGATACCACCGCTGAAGGCAGCGACCAGCGCCGGGAAGTTAGCGCCGAGGTTGCCCGAGAGGGCGGCGCTGAGCTGCGCCGAGATGGCCGGCAGGTTGGCACCGAAGTTGGCGACCAGGTTGCCGCCGGTTTGGGCCAAGGCGGCCAGCCCGTTGGTGAAGCCGCCGATGAGGTTGGTGCTCAGCGTCTGGCCGGTCTGGACGAGTCCGCCCAGGCCGCTGTTGAACGCGGCGATCAGCTCTGGCAGACCGAGGTTCAAGTTGCCCGAAAGGTTGACTCCCAGGGAGGCGCTCAACTGAGCGCCCAAGTTTGCCGCTTGCTGCAAGGCCGCGTTCGCCTGCGCGCTCAGGTTGGCGCCGGCGGTCGACAGCAACGCGCCGAAGCCTTGCAGGTTCTGCCCGGCATTGACGATCGCCTGACCGGTCTGGGCGACTACCGTCCCGAAACCGCTCGTCAGTGCGCCGCCGGTTTGCAGTGCGAAACCGGAGATGCCCGCGGTGAACGCCCTGCCCAGGTTGCCGAGGGCCTCGAGGGCGAGTTCGACGTTCAAGCCGGCCGACAGGCCGCCGCTGAGGTTGCCACCGATCGCGGCGGCGGCGCCCGGGCTGGCCAGCAGGGCTGCGCCGTTGACGATTTCGGACTCCAGGTAGGAGGCCGCGCCGCCACTCAGCAGCTTCACGAACTCGCCATGGAAGGCGGACGCTTGCGTGCTGACCGCCTGGTACTCCTCACCGAAGGTGCCGAACAGAGCCGCGATCGCGGCTGACACTTCGTCTTCGGCGGCAGGTACCAGCCGTGTGATGACTCCCGCTGCGGCCTGATTGACCTCGGCTAGCGACGTGTTGATCCCAGCGAGACTCTGAGCCGCAGCTTCGACAGCTTCCGGCATTACGAGCACAAGTGACATGTCCATCTCCCCTAATGACCCAAATGAACCATGTGATCCGATGACCCCAAGATCATCGAAGCACAAGTGCGCAGTCGTTTTGCCCAAAAACGCGGATACATAAACGGGCAATTTTCACAAATTTTTCAACCGCGGCTCGAGGCGTTTGCGCAGCTCAGAGCATACGAATAGGTGAAGGCAGCGCCTAAGGTCTCGACGCGTGCAGCGCCGGCGCGGGTGCCTTCAACTGGGGTCTGTTGATGCGCAAGCTTATTTGGGGTTGCGACATTTCACTGGGTTTTCGCCAGATCCGTTGGATTCATAGGAACGACCCGCCGAGGTGGTTGCGAAGCAGAGCGGCGCAGCTTGCGGCCATCAGGAGCCGTCGCTGCCACGCGCGCCGGACTCACCGGAGGCGCCGGGTTGGCCGTGCGCTCCGGGTGGGTTGCCCTCCCCGCCTCGTCCTCCAGGTCCCCCAGTCCCGCCGATACCGCCGGGTCCGCCGGCGCCACCTGCACCGCCGGCACCGCCGGCGCCGCCGGCACCACCTGCGCCGCCCCGACCGCCCATGCCGCCGCGGCCCCCGGCTCCGCCTTGGCCCCCTTTACCACCGTGGCCGCCGGCTGTCCCGGGTTGGCCGGGAGCACCGTCCTGGCCGTCGGCCCCGGGCTGGCCGGGCTCGCCGTCGGCGCCGCTGTGCGCAGTGTTGGTCACTGACGGGCCTAGTTGGCGATCGCGTCGGCGAGGGTGCGGAAGCCGGTGTTGGCCAGGAGTTGGGCCAATCCGCCGAACTTCGTGCCGCCGAGCGTGAGGTCGATGGGAATCTGAATGCCTAGCAGGTCCAGCGGCACCGTGGCAGTTATGGCGTGCGGCGGAACGATCAGACCGTTGAACGGCAAGTGCACCTCGACCGGCACGTTGATGTCCAGTCCGAGCAAGCTGAAGCTCACCGGAAGCGGCAAGTTCACGATGGCTTCGCCGTTGAGCAGTCCGTCCAGCACGTAGGCGGGCGCGTCGATAAGACCGCTGAGCACTTGCAAAGGATTGCCCGTCGCGATGCCGCTGCCGATCACCGTTCCTGCCGTCGCGAGTCCATTGAGCCCGGCGACCGGCGTCCCCGCTACGCCGAAGAGCAGCTGCAACGGCAGGCCGAAGTTCGCGCCGAGCTGCAACTGCGGAGTCGGAAGTAGCGATCCCGAGATCGTCGTCGACACGCTCGTATCGGCAAGGGCGGTGAAGAACCGGCCCAGGTTGGCCGTCATCTGCGCCGGAATCGAGTGGGCGGGCATCAGCGTGCTGGCCCCGAGTATCTGCTGACCCGGAAGGCTCAGCACGGGGAACAGATCGCCCACCGGACCCACGAGTTTGATGTCGGCCAGATTGCTGGTGTCGAAGCCACTCAAGAAGACATTGAGGACGGCCCTGGTCCCGTCGCTGACCGCCAGGTTGTACTGCCCAGCGGCGATGTCTTGGCCGACCACCGACCAGTCGGCCGGGAACTTGGCCAGGTTGATCTGCAGGTCGCGGCTGAAGGCGGCAAACGACGTGTTGAGCGTCTGGAAGCTGCCCAGGGTGCCGTTGGCGAAGGTCTGCGCGTAGTAGGCCGGGTTGAAGGCCGCGAGAGTCTGCACGCCGTTTTGGATGGTCTGCGGGAGATTCGCGATCTCGGTGGGCAAGTTCTGGAAGGCCAGCGCGAGGTCCCGGCCGGTCAGGTAGGCGTAGCCCTGCTGATTGGCGATGACCTGCCGCAGCAACGGGAACGGATCGGCACCGAACGCGGCGCCAAGTGCCTGCAGGTTGGCTGAGGTGTGGAGGAAGAGCTGCTGCCACGCGCCCCCAAAGGCGGGAATGGCCGGCGCGCCCCCGGTCTGCGGGAAAAGCCCCGGCAGCAGGACTTGAAGCGGGTTGGTGAACAGGCTGCCGTTGATCAATGCCGACACGGTGTTGCCGAACTGCTGGCCGATACCGTTAAACAACGGGCCCAACGGTCCGCCGCCGATCAGCGAGCTCAAGATGCCGTTGCCGCCGATGAGCGGGCCGAGCAAGCCGCCGGTGCCGCCGAACAGGATCGGGTCGAGTATTCCGCCGCTACCGCCGAGCAGTCCGCCCAGGCCGCCGAGGAGGCCGCCGCCAGTGCCGCCACCGAGGACCGGCACTTCGGGCAGACCGGGAATTCCGAGGAGCGGCGCTGCCGCGGGAACCAGCGCCGCGGCGGCCGATGGCCCCAGCAGCGTCTGCGCAGGAGCGTTGACCACGTTGAGCAGGTTTTGCTCGGCGTTGGCCAGTTCAGTGCTCAGGTATGCGACCGCGCCGCCGTTCAGTAACCGCACGAACTCGGCGTGAAACGCGGCTGCCTGGGCGTTGATGGCCTGAAAATCTTGGCCGAAAGTGCCGAAAAGGCGGGAAACCGCCGCCGATATCTCATCGGCGGCCGCCGCGGCCACTTGGGTCGTCGGAGCCGCCGCCGCAGCGGCCGCCTCACTCAGAGCCGACTGAATGCCGGACAAATTGCCTGCCGCCGCGATCACTGCTCCCGAATCGGCGATTACATACGACACAGCAATCTCCTCTCGACGCAGCGCAGCACGCGCTCACCCGGTCGCTATTCAACCCAAACCCAATAAGGACCCTTACTCGGGTTCCCTCCGCAGCGCAATAGATTCCGCCGATGTGGTCGACGCCTTGGTTGCCAAGCGGCGGAAGTGATAGCGGCGTTGGCTGCTGCGCGGCGGCTACCCCACCGGCTTGATGACAGTGGCCAGCTGTCCTGAGGCACTCAGCAGACCGGGAAGCAGTCCACCAAACTGCGTGCCGCCCAACGGGATCTCCTGTGTGATGGGCGGTCCGATCAGGTGCACCACCGCCGTTGCCACGACTGGCTTGGCCGGAGCGAGGATGCCGCCAATCGGGATGGCGGCGGTCAGGGATTGCGTTCCCGCGACCGGCGACAGCGAAGTCGGCAAAGCCAGCGTGATAGCGCCTTGACCGTTCAAAAAGCCGTTGGCGATGACGGCAGGTGCGTCGACCAAGGCCCCGAATGCGCCGGCAGCATCACCTGCTTGGAGCGCGTTGAGGAATGTGGTGCCGCTTTGCAGCGCCGCCTGCGCTGACAGAATCGGCGCCCCGAGCGCATCCAAAGCCAGCGTCAACGGCAGGCCCGTCGTGAATGACGGATTGACCAGCGAAATGTTGGTGGTGATCGACGCATCCGTCATCGTCTTGAGGACGTTGGTCATGTTCTGCGAAATGACACCGGGGATAGCGGCGATCGGGAGCAGGTCGCCCAAGGCGCCTTCCAGCGTGACGGTTGGAACGTTGCTGTAATCGAACCCGGTGAAAACCAGGTTCAAATAGCCCTTTCCCAAGGCTTGAGCAGCGGCGCTGACGTCGCCCGCGGCGAGGGCTTGCAACGTTGCCTGATAAGCCGCCGGGAGCGCGGCCAGGCCCGCGCCGAAGTCGTGGGCGGCGCTTTGAAGAGCTGAGCCGAACGTTTGGGCATAGGACTGCTGGTTGGCGATGACCTGGGCGAGGAACGGCGCCGGATTGGCCGACCACGTCTGGTTCAGCAACGCCAGATTCGCCTGCGTAGTGGCGAACAGGCTTTGGTACGCACCACCGACAGCAAGCGGGCCCGTGGCTGCTGGGCGAAGCAGTGCCGGTGACCCGAACAATGCCGACTGTGCGCCTAACAGCGGTGCCGACACGGCCTGCACATCCGCGGCGACGCTGCCAGCCAGCAAGGACGCAGCACCGCCGCGCGATGCACTGGACAACGCATTCTTGACGCTGGCCCTAAGCGCGGCGGCGCCGGCATTCATACCGTCGGCGCCTTTCGCGGCTTGCGCCAATAGTGCTTGGGCGGGTGCGTTAATTGCGTGCAGCAGGTTTTGCTCCGCGTTTGCTATCTCGGTCGTGAGGTAAGCGTTCGCACTGCTGTTCAGCAATCGCACAAATTCGTCGTGAAACGCGGACGCTTGCGCATTGAGACTTTGGAATTGGTGACCATACGAACCGAAGAACTGTGAGACTGCTGCCGAAATATCGTCGGCGGCCGCCGCGGCAACGCTTGAAGTGGGGCCCGCCGCCGCGGCCGCCGCATCACCGAGTAAAGACCGAATACCGGCCAAATTGCCGGCGGCTGCGGTCAATGCTTCTGGCGCAGTGGTCAAATACGACATCATCGGCTCCCTCGACACCCCCGACGGCAATAAAGGTGAGAGTGGGAGCCTAGCCAGGCAAAGTGTTAACCGGAAGGAAATTGCGCGTTTTGTTATCGGAGCGCCCGCTGGGGGGCCGCTCGTCGGTCAGGGCGTATCGAATGCCGAGAGTGCATTCCTGGCTTTCAGTGTGCGGCCGTGGCGGCCGATCACCGCATATCGCTGCCTGGACGCTCACTCGGATGCGCTGTGGCACAGCCGATCCCGCGGCCGAGCTCGTCGGCCCGCCGAGCAGCGCTGGCGGGCCGACATCGGTGACTACTAGAAGATGAATTGCGGCAGAATCGGCGGCGGCAGCGCAATCGCCTGCGCCAGTTGCGACCCGAAGCTCAGGAAGCCGGGAATGATGCCACCAATCTGCGTGCCGGGAACCGGGCCTAAGCCACCACCGAGGTTGATCGGGCTTAGCGGAGTGAGCAGACCCCCTAGCGGCAGTTCGGCCGTCGAGGTCAAGGCGGTGACCGGAAAACCACCGGCTGTGACATTTATCGTCAGCGCCGGCAAGTCGATCAGCGTTTGCCCGTTGAGGAAGCCGTTGGCGACGTTCGCCGGAGCGGTTAGGAAAGCCGCTGCCGCGCCTGCTAAGTCACCGGTTTGTACCGCACTCGCCAATGCTGTGGCGCTTGAATTCGCTGCGCTCAACGCGTTGATCGGCGCGCCGATGCCGTCAAAAAGAACCTGCAGAGGTAATCCGAAAGTCACACCAAGATTTCCCGGATTGAATGTCGCACCGAAATCTGTGACCGTCGTCAGCACGTTGGTGAAGTTCTGCGCCATCAGCGCCGGGATGGAACCGGCCGGCAACAGGTTGGTGAAGTTCTGCGCCATCTGGCCCGGAATGGCGAGGATCGGCGCGAGGTCCCCTAGTGGTCCCAACGGGGTGATAGCCAGCGGCACGGCTGTCGGCGACCCGAGCTCGCTGATGTCGATGCTCAGCTGCTGGAAACCAGGTAGGAAGACGTTCTGGACACCCTGACTGACGGCGTTCACCGCACCCTGGAAGTCACCGGCGATAAGCGCGTTCCCGGCCGTTTGGAAAGCCGAGGGCAACCCGAGCAGGCCGTTGCCGAGGTCTTGGGCGGCACTTTGCAGCCCGGTGGCAATCGTCTGGGCGTATCCGACCTGGTTGGTGATGAACTGCTGCACCAACGGCGCCGGATTGAAGGAGAGCAGCTGTTGGACGCCGGCCTGGACGGTTGCTGGAAGGTTGGCCAACTCGGCGGGAAGGTTCGTGATGCCCGTTCCGATCGCGTTGGCGATCGTCTGGCCGTACAAGATCTGGTTGTTGACGAGTTGGTGCAGGAAGGGAAATGGGTTGGCGCCGAACGTGTTTTCGATCGCCTGCAAGTTGTTGACCGTATTGGCGACCAGCGCCTGATACGGGGCGGCAACCGTCGCGCCAAAGGCGTTCGCATTGTTGATCAGCGCCGGCAACCCGCCAGTCAGCGCATCGCCGCCGGTGGTCTCGAGTGCGCTGAGCAGACTTGACACCCCGGGCACGCCACTGATGCCGCCGGTGAGCGCCTGCACGCCCGCTTGGATCTGACCGGTCAAGGCAGCGCCGCCGCCGAGCAACGGCTGACCGAGGAAAGCCTCGACGGGCGCAACCGCAGCGCTCAGCAGCGTCTGGGTGCCCGCGGCTTCAGCGCTGGCATAGGCGCCGGCACCTGCATTGAGCAGGCTGACAAACTCCTCGTGGAAGGCCGCGGCCTGGGCGTGGAGCGCCTGGAACTCCTGGCCGTGCGCACCGAAAAGCTGGGAAATCGCCGCGGATACTTCATCGGCGCCAGCCGCCACCAAGTTCGTGGTCGGGGCCGCCGCCGCGGCAGTGGCCGTGCTCAACGCTGAGCGGATTCCAGCCAGGTCCTGAGCCGCCGCCTCGAGCAATTGGGGCGCCGCGGACACAAACGACATTACGTCTCCTCTCGACCCCCCGGTCTCCTCTTTGGCCCCCCGCACAGTGACCGCCGGTCACCACGACTGAGAATGTAATGACTGGCAGTCACTAAGACAACCAATATAAATGGCTGTGAGTCAACTCACAGGAAACTGTGCGGAAGCTCGCCTCAACGGCCCAGCTCAACCGCTAAGTCAGCCGCGCAACGCGGCCCCGACGCGGTCGGCGGCGCAGCGCACCGCGGCGTCACGGGCCGCGCTGGCGTCGTCCTCGGTGAGCGTGCGATCCTTCGCGCGGAAGCGCAACGAGAAGGTCAGCGATTTGCGTCCTTCCCCGATCTGCGGGCCCGCGAACACGTCATACAGCTGCACGTCTTCCAGCAGTTCGCCCGCCCCGTGGCGCACCGCGTCCAGCACCGATTGCGCGGGAACATCGGCGGACACCACCAAGCTGACATCCTGGAACACCGCGGGAAACGGAGACACCTTAGGCGCCGGCAGCGTTTCTACGATCGGGATCGCGTCGAGATTCAATTCCAAGGCGCAGGTGCCTTTCGGCAGTCCGGCGCGCTCGATGACGGCGGGATGCAGCTGGCCAGCGTGACCGATCGAAACGTCACCGATGAGCACCTCCGCACACCTGCCCGGATGCCACGGCAAGTACTGCGCCGCTTGCAACGTCAGGTCAACCCCGCTGGCGCGGGCGATGATTCGCACGGCCTCGAACGCGTCCCACGCCTGAGCCGGACGACCGGGACCCCAGGGCCCGCGCGGTTCGCGCAGCCCGGCCAACACCGCCGCCACGTGCTGGGGTTGCCGGGGCAGCGAGGCGTCGAGCAGCGCGATCTCGGCATCGGAGGGCCGCCGGTGCACCGGGATCAGTTCGACGCCGCGCGTCTGGTCGGTGGGTCGGACCACCTGGGCGACGGCGAACAACGCGACATCGACGAGTCCGCGAGAAACGTTGCGGTGCAACGCTTCCAGCAGTCCCGGGAGCAGGGTGGTAGCCAGCTGCGGCCGGTCCGCCTCCAACGGGTTGACCACGTCGGTGGTGGCGCGTCGCGCGTCGTCGTCCGGCAGTCCCCACAAGTCGAACACACCCGCCGGCAGAAACGGCGTCGGCAGGATCTCGACGAAGCCCGACTGCGCCAACGACTTGCCGACCGCCCGGCGACGCTTCTGCACCGCGGTGAGCCCTCGGCCCGCCGGCGCGGACGGCAGCACCGACGGCACGACTTCCAACCCTTCCAGCCGCAGGACCTCCTCGACCAGGTCGGCCGGCTGGACCAGGTCGGGCCGCCAACTGGGCGGCGTCACCGTCACCGTGTCACCGTCCGGTACCACCGCGGCGCCGATCTGGGTCAGGCGGCGGGCGGTCGTCCCGGGCGGATACGCCACACCGGCAAACCGGTCCGGCAGGTCGACGTCGATGCGGATCGGCGGCATCGACCAGTCCTGGCGCGGCGGGTCGCCACGCCAATCGGTCAGGCTGGGCGACACCGCTCCCCCGGCGATGTCGGCGAGCAGCGCGGCACACCGGTCCAGCGCGACGACGCTGATGGCGGGGTCGACGGCGCGCTCGTAGCGGCGGGCCGCCTCGCTGGGCAAATGCAGACGGCGTTGGGTGCGGGAAACCGCCGCGGCATCCCACACCGCCGCCTCGAGCAGCACATCGGTGGAGTCCGCCCGCACTTCGGTGCTGGCCGCGCCCATGACGCCGCCGATCGCAGCGGTCGCGACGTCATCGACGATGAGCACGTCGGCGGGGTCGAGGCGGCGCTCGACGTCGTCGAGGGTGACGACGGTTTCACCGGGCCGGGCAAAACGCACACCCAAGGCGCCGGTGATCCTGTTGCGGTCGTGGGCGTGCATGGGGTGGCCGAGTTCCAGCATCACGTAGTTCGTCACGTCCACCGCCGGCGACGTCGTGCGGATGCCGCACAACAGCAATCGGCGCTGCAACCACCACGGTGACACGGCGGCCGGGTCGATCCCGGTGACAGGCCGCAACGCGAACCGGCGCACGCCGGTCTCGGGTGCGACGCTCAGCGGCCACGCCTCGCCTTCCACCGGAAGCGGCGGCACCACGGCCGCGGAGGCGGGGTCGACGAAGTCCAGGTCATAGGCGCAGGCGATCTCGCGGGCCAAACCGCGCACCGACATCCCGTAGCCGCGGTCGGGGGTGATGGCCAGGTTGAAGACCACGTCGTCGAGACCCAGCACCTGGGCACCGTCGGCACCCGGTGCGGCGGTGCCCGGCGGTAGCACCAGGATGCCGGAATGGTCTGCGCCCAAGCCCAACTCAGCTGCCGAACAGATCATGCCGTCGGAGGGGCGGCCGTAGGTCTTGCGCGAGGTGATGGTGAAGCCACCCGGCAGTGTGGTCCCGGGCAACGCCACCACGACCAGATCACCCACCGCGAAATTCGTTGCGCCACAAACGATGTCTTGCGACGGGCCATTCCCGACGTCCACCACACAGGCCCGGATCGGCTTTTTGAACCCGGTGAGCTCCTCGATTTCGGCGACACGACCCACCGTGAGTGGTCCGTCGACCGGACCAAGGGTGATCACCTCTTCGACCTCGTGGCCGATGCGCACCAGCGCCTGCTCGAGATCGGCGGGGGCGACGTCCCACTCGGGTGCGCCAACGGCGACGACGTCGCGCAGCCAGCTATAGGGAACGCGCATCAGGCGCCCACCCCGAACGGCAACGAGAAGCGGACGTCACCTTCGACCATGTCACGCATGTCGGGAATACCGTTGCGGAACTGCAGAGTTCGTTCCAAACCCATACCGAACGCGAAGCCGGAGTAGACGTCGGGATCAATACCGGCAGCACGCAACACATTTGGATGCACCATTCCGCAACCACCCCACTCGACCCAGTCGGCGCCACCTTTCTTGTTGGCGAACCACACGTCGACCTCGGCCGAGGGTTCGGTGAATGGAAAGAAGTGGGGACGGATCCGGGTGCGGGCCAGCGGCCCGAACTCGGCGCGCGCGAAGGCGTCCAGCGTTCCGCGCAGGTGGGCCATGGTGAGCCCACGGTCCACGGCCAAGCCCTCCACCTGATGAAAGACGGGCGTGTGGGTGGCGTCGAGTTCGTCGGTGCGGAACGTGCGGCCGATCGAGATGATGTAGACCGGCAGCTCGCGCTCCAGCAGCGTGCGCACTTGTACCGGCGAGGTGTGGGTGCGCAGCAGCTGGCGCGAGCCTTCCGGCGCAATGTAGAAAGTGTCCTGTTCGCTGCGGGCGGGGTGATCCGGCGGGAAGTTCAGGGCATCGAAGTTGAACTGCTCGGTCTCGACCTCGGGCCCCTCGGCCAGTTCCCAGCCCATCGCGATAAAGGTGTCGGCGATGTGCTCGGCCAGAATCGTGATCGGGTGACGGGCGCCGAGCGGCTGCCGGGTCGAGGGCAGCGTCACGTCGATGCCTTCGGCCACCAGCACGGCCGCGTCACGCTCGGCGCGCAGCGTCGCCAACCGTTCGTCGTAACTGCGCTGGGCTTCGGTTCGGGCGATGTTCACCCGCTTGCCGGCGTCGGCACGTTCGGCCTTGGGCAGCGTGGCCAGCGCTTGTCGCGCCAACGCCAGGGGCGAGCGGTCACCGAGGTGCTCGGTCTTGATTCGCGCCAGCGCCTCCAAGCTGTCCGCCGCCGCGATGGCCTGCTGCGCGGCGTCGACCGACTTGGCCAATCCTTCCGGTGACAACACGGACTCGACGGGTTGATCACCCACGCGGCGACACTCTCCTTGTCAATCCTTTTCAATGAGGCTGAGCGCCCGCATCGTCGCGAGCGAAGCAGGAGCTGCCTACAAGAGCACTACGTGAGCACTGCCCGCGACGGCGTAGCGCAAAAGCCGATCATAGGTGATGCGGCGCGGCGCGCTTGGTGTGCGCGTTCCGGCGCGGAGAAAGCCGGCGAGTTGGGTGATCCTCAGGCGCTGAGCGCAGGTTGCGCGACCGTGAGCGCCTCATCGGGCGCCGCTGGGCTGCGTCGGTCAGTCCAACGAGCGAACTCGTGGGCTGCCACGGCTCCCAGCGCGCCCAACACCAGGCCGACGCCCATCGCCCACCAGGTGTGGGCCAGCAACAGGAAACCGAATCCTGCCGAACCCAGCAGCATCAAGCAGCGCACCGGCGTCCAGTGAATCGGCCGACGGATCCGGAGGGCAAGCAGGATGCCCAACAGGAGCGCGACCGCGTGACCCGCGTTGGTGAATTCGCCGCCGATGATGGCGGCGGCAACGCTCAGCGAAATCCACCAGCCGATCCACGCCGGCCGCCATCGCCGCGGAATCGCGGCGGTCAGCGCGCCCAGCGCGGCCAGCGCGCCGTAGCTCATCCCGACGTCGCTGGCTCGGGCGATCGACCGCGGCAGCCAGCCGAACTCGACACCCCCGGCCAAAGCGGCCGCCACCACCAGCGTTGCCCCGATGTGACCGACCAGGAATGCGGCGATGAGCCGAATGGTGCGCAGATGCAGCTCGACCAACGCCAGCAGGCAGGTCAGGAACGGCATCCAGAAGTACAGCGGACCCGCCTCGACGACGAAGGCGCTGCCCAGCAGCGTCAGCAGGCGCCCGTGCGCCAGGTTGTGCAGGTTGGTGCTGGCATGCCGAATCAGCCGGTCGTGCGCCTGGGGACTGAGCATCAGAATGGTAGTGCTGACGGCAGCCAACGAGGCGACATATCCGACGGTGAACCACACCCGGCCGAGCCGGGAGAAGAAAGCCGAAATCATCGCCTTCCACTATGCATCTGCGTTTGTCTCATCTTTGTTAGCGGAAGCTGTCAAATCCCTATTAGTTCTGAGCCGGTAGATCGCCAGGTCCGGCGGGATCCCGGTCAATTTGCTGGCGAACATGGGTTTGCGGGCCCGCTTGGCGACGACGCCCAACTCGTCCAATTCGTTCTGCGAGATGAGGTCGAGGGTGGGGCTGGAGATCATGATGCCGCCTTTGGTGGCGCGTTCCATCACGCGCGCGGCGATGTTGACGTCGACACCCAGCCAATCCGCACCCAACCGCTGCGGGCGCCCGGTGTGGATGCCGACGCGCATCCGGGGGGTGTAACCGTCCACTTCGACCGACTTCACCGCGTCGCGCGCGTTGACCACGGCTCGCACCGCGACGCTGGGATTACGGAACACCGCCATGATCCCGTCGCCCATACGCTTGACGATGTGTCCGCCGGCGTCCAACAGCGGCGGCTCGACGGCGCGGGCCACCTGCCGGAGCAACGTCAGGGCGGCATCGTCGCCGGCCTGCAGCGACCAGCTGGAGAACCCGACCAGATCGGTGAAGACCAGTGTCACCTCGGGATTTGCCGGCCGACGGGAAACGGCTTCGGTCAACGCCTGCCAGACCTGCAAGACACTCAGGCTGACCTCGCGCGAAGCCGCGTCGCGGTCCCCCAGCAGCCGGTCGGCGGCGCGGGCCGCCGCACGCGGGCCGCCATCGCCGGCGGTGGACAACGGATCGCCGAATTCGGGGTCTCCGGGCAAAAGCCGGCGTGCACGGCGAATGAAGTCGACAACGCCTGGATTGTGATTGGTGGAGCGCAACCACTTCGCCGGGGACCGGGTCCGATCGCCTCTTTCCGCCACCGCGGTCGCTGAGGCTGTCGAATCACCCGCCACGCCGGGCTCCGAATCGTCAGACTCGACCTCCACCTGGCCAGGGTAGGTGCTGTTGGTTGACGCAGGCAACGACACTATTGACGGTTGTGTCACAGCTCGCACGGAACGCGCTGATCACGCCGTGGCGGCAGCGCTATTGAGACTGAGTAACGCCCGCGCGGGGCATAATCGGAAATGGTAGACAACGTGCGTTGTCAACGCATATCGTGAGCCCAGGGACGCGCATGGAGGCCGTGATGACTGTTGTACCAACGACATCCGCGGAGCCGCTCGGTCCGGGGTCACTGACCTGGAAGTACTTCGGCGACCTGCGCACCGGCATGATGGGCATCTGGATCGGCGCCCTGCAGAACATGTATCCCGAACTCGGCGCGGGCGTAGAAGAGCACTCGATCCTGCTGCGTGAGCCGTTGCAACGGGTCGCCAGGTCGGTGTACCCGATCATGGGCGTGGTCTACGACGGCGACCGGGCGGCCAACACCGGTCAGCAGATCAAGAGTTACCACCGCACCATCAAGGGCGTCGACGCCCAGGGGCGTCGCTATCACGCGCTGAATCCCGAGACGTTCTACTGGGCGCACGCGACGTTCTTCATGCTCGTGATCAAGGTGGCCGAGTACTTCTGTGGTGGCCTGACCGAGGCCGAGAAGCGACAGTTGTTCGACGAGCACGTGCAGTGGTACCGCATGTACGGGATGAGCATGCGCCCGGTGCCCAAAAGCTGGGAGGAATTCCAGGAGTATTGGGAGCGGGTCGGTCGCGATGAGCTGGAGATCAACCAGGCGACCCTGGATATCTTCCAGATCCGCATCCCGAAGCCGAAGTTCGTGCTGATCCCCACCCCGATCTGGGACCAGATGTTCAAGCCGCTGGTGGCCGGTCAGCGCTGGATCGCCGCCGGACTGTTCGAGCCGGCCATCCGGGAGAAGGCCGGCATGCATTGGACGCCGGGCGACGAGGTGCTGCTGCGCCTGTTCGGCAAGTTGATCGAGTTGGCGTTCCTGGCGGTGCCCGACGAGATCCGGCTGCACCCGCGGGCGCTGGCCGCCTACCGGCGCGCCGAAGGACGCATCCCCACCGATGCGCCATTGGTCGAGGCGCCGGCCTTCATGGGCCCGCCCCGGGACCGGCGAGGGCTACCCATGCATTACTTCCCGCCGGGCCCCCGCTCTCCCCTCGACCCCGCGCGGGCGATCATGGAGCGCGCCGGATCGCTGGTCCACGGCACGTTGTCGCTGGCTGGGCTGCGCTCCGGCCGGGGGCCCAAGAAGGGCCCGCGGGCCGCCTAGGAAGGCTTGACGACGCCCAACGCCCGGGCGCTCTGATACAGACAAATCGCGGCGGCGGCCGCCACATTGAGGCTTTCCGCGCCGCCGGCCATCGGGATGCGCACCCGCCGATCGGCGGCGGCAGCGATGTCGGCGGGCAAGCCGTGGGATTCCGGCCCGAACACCCATGCCGTCGGGGCGGTGAGATCGGCGTCGTCGAGCAACGTTTCGCCGTCCACGGTCGTCGCGAGCACTTGCAGACCCGCCGACTGGACGGCGGCGAGGGCCGCGTCGGTTTCCGGCGCAACCACGACGGGGATGGCGAAGATGCTGCCGGTCGACGCGCGCAGGCACTTGCCGTTGTACGGGTCGACGCTGTGTCCGGCGAGGATCACGCCCGCGGCACCCATGGCGTCGGCAATGCGGATCACCGTCCCGGCGTTGCCGGGCTCGTTGATATCGACGGCAACGACGAGCAGTTGCGGTGCGGTCGCCAGCACGTCGTGCAGGTCGGTCGTCGGCATCTCGCACACCGCGACCAGTCCGGTCGGGGTCACCGTGTCCGACAACGCTTTTGCCGCACGCTCGGTGACCAGATGGACCGGTCCGGTCAACAAGGAGGCAAAGCGTCGGGCCGCGTCCTCGGTGACGAAGAGGTCGCGGACCAGCCCGCGAGCGGACGCGGCTTCGACCAGGTTCGGGCCTTCGGCCAGGAAACGGTTGGCCCGTTGCCGGCCGACGTGACGATGCAATTTGACCGCCGCGACCACCCGGGCCGAGCGTTCGGTGAGCACCTGGAAGGTCAGGCAGCCTCTCCGGACGGCGCGTTGACGTCCTCGGGCAGCGCGGCCCGGGCGACCTCGACGAGCGCGGTGAACGCCGCCGGATCGGTGATCGCAATGTCGGAGAGGTTCTTGCGGTCGACTTCCACACCGGCGGCCTTGAGGCCTTGGATGAGCCGGTTGTAGGTGATGTCGTTGGCACGGGCGGCGGCGTTGATCCGCGAGATCCACAGCTTGCGGAACTCGCCCTTGCGGGCACGGCGGTCGCGGAAGGCGTAGTTCAGCGAATGTAGTTGCTGCTCTTTGGCTTTGCGATAGAGCCGAGACCGCTGGCCGCGATAGCCCTTCGAAGCCTTCAGGACGGAGCGCCGCTTCTTGTGGGCGTTGACTGCCCGCTTCACGCGTGCCATGGATGTTCCTACTCTCGTTGGGACGAAATTTGGTCAGGGCCGGGCGTCAGCCCGGTGTGGCGGTCGCCGCTCAGCCGTTGAGCATCGCGTTGACGCGCTTGGCGTCGTTGGCCGAAACGTCGGTGCGGCCGGCCAGCCGTCGGGTACGCGTGGTGGGTTTGTGCTCGAACAGGTGGCGCCGGTTGGCTTTCTGCCGAACGATTTTCCCGGTCCCGGTGCGCCGGAACCGCTTGGAGGCCCCGCTGTGGGTCTTGGCCTTGGGCATGTTTCCTCTTCTGCTTCTTGATTTCGCCGCCAGCTAGTCGCTGACGGTCAGCTTTCGTCTGCTGTGTCGGTCGGCCCCGCAGCTTCGCCAGGTTGCCGCGCCCGGGCGCGGGTCTTGGCGCCGCGGTGCGGTGCCAGCACCATCGTCATGTTGCGCCCGTCCTGCTTGGCGGAGGTCTCGACGAATCCGTAATCGGCAACGTCAGCGCCCAGCCGCTGCAGCAAGCGGTATCCGAGCTCGGGTCGTGACTGCTCACGTCCGCGGAACATGATGGTGACCTTGACCTTCGACCCGGCCTCCAAGAAGCGGACCACGTGGCCCTTCTTGGTTTCGTAGTCGTGATCGTCGATCTTCGGCCGCAGCTTCTGTTCTTTGACGACGGTCTGCTGCTGGTTTCTGCGCGATTCGCGCGCCTTCTGCGCCGCCTCGTATTTGTACTTGCCGTAGTCCATGATCTTGCAGACCGGCGGCCTGGCGTTCGGGGCCACTTCGACGAGGTCGAGGTCGGCGTCCGCGGCGACGCGGAGTGCGTCTTCGATGCGCACAATGCCTACCTGCTCCCCTCCTGGGCCTATCAGTCGAACCTCAGGTACGCGGATGCGCTCGTTGACGCGGGTCTCAGTGCTGATGGGGCCTCCCTGGTCGGCTTATCTTTCGTCGCGGCCTGCCGGACGGTCCGAAACAGCAGTGGGAGGACACCAAGCCAACGGCAAAAAAGCCCTGCATCAGCAGGGCCCATTGCCGACCGATCGCGGCTTGAGGCTGCTCAAGCCGTCTACGCCTCGCGCAGACCAGGCATTGCACGATGCCTGTGACCGGACCGCTAAGCCTTGAAGAACGCTTCGTGACTCGCGGTGGGAGTGGGACTCCACTTAACTGTCCCGAGCCGTGGCCGGGATGGTCGCAACAGCCAGTCTAACAGCCAAGACGGCTCGTACTGACATCTTGCCCGCGCCCGCGGGAGCCCGCGGATCCCCCGCACGCGGAAAACGCGTCGGCGCAACGGGGGGATCGTCAGGAATTTCCGAGTTTCAACGAATATCCTCGCGGTCTGTGACCCTCATGAAGCCTCGCTCCAGGAGCAGGCCGGCGTCCCGGTATCACTGGGTTCCTCCGACCGCCGGCTGGATTGTCGGAGTCATCGCGACCTTGTCGTTGTTGGCAAGCGTGTCGCCGCTGATCCGTTGGCTCATCAAGGTCCCGCGCGAGTTCATCAACAGCTACCTGTTCAACTTCCCCGACACCAGCTTCGCCTGGTCCTTCGTGCTGGCGCTGCTGGCCGCCGCCCTGGCCGCGCGCAAACGGATCGCCTGGCTGCTGCTGCTGGGCAACATGGTCATCGCTGCCGGGCTGAACGTCGGGGACATCGTCGCGGGTGGAAACACCGCCGCGGAAAGCTTCGGCGAGAACCTGGGGTTCGCGTTCCATCTGGTGGCGATCGTGCTGCTGGTGCTGAGCTACCGGGAATTCTGGGCCAAGGTCCGCCGGGGCGCGCTGTTCAAGGCGGCGGCGACGCTGGTGGTCGGCGGCGTCATCGGCATTCTCGCGTCGTGGGGGCTGGTCGAGATGTTCCCGGGAACGCTCGCGCCGCAAGACCGGTTGCCCTACGTCGCCAACCGGGTCGTCGGGTTCAGCCTCGCCGATCCGGACTTGTTCACCGGCCGACCGCATGTCTTCCTCAACGCGATCTTCGGTTTGTTCGGCGCGTTCGCGTTGATCGCGGCGACGATCGTGCTGTTTCAGTCGCAACGCGCGGAAAATGCGCTGACCGGCGAGGACGAGTCGGCCATCCGCGGCTTGCTCGAACTGTGGGGAAAGAACGACTCACTGGGATACTTCGCCACCCGCCGCGACAAATCGGTGGTGTTCGCGCCCAGCGGCCGCGCGGCCGTCACCTATCGCGTTGAAATCGGTGTCTGTCTGGCCAGCGGTGACCCGGTGGGCGACCCTCGGGCTTGGCGCGCCGCCGTCGACGCGTGGCTGGAGCTGTGCCAGACCTACGGCTGGACACCCGGCGTGATGGGAACCAGTTCCCAAGGCGCGCAGACGTATCGGGAAGCCGGCCTCAACGCGCTGGAGTTGGGTGACGAGGCGATCCTGCATCCCTCGGAGTTCAAGCTGTCCGGGCCGGAGATGCGCGGCGTACGCCAAGCCGTGACGCGGGCGCGCCGGGCCGGCTTGACCGTGCGGATCCGACGGCACCGCGACATCTCCACCGAGGAGATGGCCGAAACCATCAGGCGCGCCGACGCGTGGCGCGACACTGAGTCGGAGCGCGGGTTCTCGATGGCGCTGGGCCGGTTGGGCGACCCGGCGGATTCCGATTGTCTGCTGGTGGAGGCCGTCGACCCGGCCGACCAGGTGGTGGCCATCCTGTCGTTGGTGCCGTGGGGATCCACCGGCGTCTCGCTGGACGTGATGCGCCGTTCCCGGCAATCCCCCAACGGCACCATCGAACTCATGGTCAGCGAGCTCGCGCTGCACGCGGAAACTTCTGGGATCACCCGCATCTCGTTGAACTTCGCGATGTTCCGGGCCGCCTTCGAACAAGGCGAACAACTCGGTGCCGGTCCGATTGCGCGGCTGTGGCGGGGGCTGCTTATCTTCTTCTCTCGGTGGTGGCAGCTCGAGACGCTGTACCGCTCGAACATGAAGTACCAGCCCGAATGGGTGCCCCGGTACGCCTGCTACGACGACGCCCGGTCGGTGCCCAAGGTGGGCGTCGCCTCGGCTTTGGCCGAGGGGTTCCTCAGTATGCCGTTCAGTCGGCGCGACAAGTCGCACACCGGTCACCATCCCGCCGTCCCGGAACGGTTGGCGGCCAGCGGCCTGTTGCACCCCGACGGCTCGGCGCCGGACGTCAGTGGCCTCAAACCGGCCGAGGGCATCAATGGCGACGAGCTCGTCGGTCGCCGCCTGCCCGAGCAGGTGCGGGTTCGGCTGAACAAGTTGCAGAACCTGCGCAATAACGGCGTCGACGCCTACCCGGTGGGCCAATCGCCCAGCCATACCGTCGCACAGGCGATGGATGCGGACGATCAGGACACCATTTCGGTGTCTGGACGCATCTTGCGAGTACGCAACTACGGCGGTGTGCTGTTCGCTCATCTTCGTGACTGGTCCGGCGAATTCCAAGTGTTGCTTGACAATTCGCGGTTGGAGCAGGGGCGGGCCGCCGACTTCAACGCGGCGATCGACCTGGGTGACCTGGTGGAGATGACCGGGCACATGGGTTCGAGCAAGACCGGCACCAGATCCCTGATCGTGACGCGCTGGCGGCTGATCGGTAAATGCTTGCGGCCGCTGCCCAACAAGTGGAAAGGGTTGACCGACCCTGAAGCGCGCGTGCGCACCCGCTACGTCGACCTTGCGGTCAACGCCGAGTCGCGAACGCTGATCACCGCGCGCAGCGCCGTGTTGCGATCGGTGCGAGAGACGCTGTTCGGCAAGGGCTTCATCGAAGTGGAGACCCCGATGCTGCAGCAGATCCACGGCGGGGCGACCGCGCGGCCGTTCATGACGCACATCAACGCCTATTCGCTAGACCTGTTCCTGCGCATCGCGCCCGAGTTGTACCTGAAGCGCTTGTGCGTCGGCGGCGTGGAGCGCGTCTTCGAACTCGGCCGGGCATTCCGCAACGAAGGTGTCGACTTCAGCCACAACCCCGAGTTCACCCTGCTGGAGGCCTACCAAGCGCACGCCGACTACCGGGTGTGGATCGACGGTTGCCGGGAATTGATCCAGAACGCCGCGGCGGCAGCCAACGGCACACCGACGGTGATGCGGCCTAAGACTCGCGATGATTCCAGCGGCGGAAGCCAACTGGAGCCCGTCGACATCTCGGGGGTGTGGCCGGTGAAGACGGTCCACGACGCCGTCTCGGAAGCGCTCGGTGAGCACATCGACGCCAACACCAGCCTCACGACGCTCCGCAAACTCTGCGACGCCGCGCACATCCCGTACCGGGCGCAATGGGACGCGGGCGCGGTGGTGCTGGAACTGTACGAGCACCTGGTCGAGTCCCGCACCGAGAATCCGACGTTTTACATCGACTTTCCGACGTCGGTGTCCCCGTTGACGCGACCGCACCGCAGCGAGCCGGGCGTGGCCGAACGGTGGGATCTGGTGGCGTGGGGCGTGGAGCTGGGCACCGCTTACAGCGAACTCACCGATCCGGTGGAGCAGCGTCGCCGGCTGCACGAGCAATCGCTGCTGGCGGCCGGCGGTGATCCCGAGGCGATGCAGCTTGACGAGGACTTTTTGCAGGCGATGGAGTATGCGATGCCTCCAACCGGCGGTCTGGGCATGGGCATCGACCGGGTGGTCATGTTGATCACCGGTCGCAGCATCCGGGAGACGTTGCCCTTCCCGCTTGCCAAGCCGCATTAGCTGCGACGCTCGGGGGCTTGCCAGTTAACTCACAGGAAATATTCTGGAAACATGCATCCCGATGGACCGTTACCAACCCACAATTGACTCGTGACCGCGCCGACGTCATCTGTCGCATCGCAGTCGCTGGCAAGCGCTCACACCTCGCTGATGCATGGCTGGGTGCCGCTCACCGTTCAGGCGGTGACCGCGGTGGTGTTGGTGGCGGCCATCGGCTGGCGATCCCGCCTGTGGCGGCAGCGTCGGCTGCCGGTGGCGGTGGCCGCCGGTACCGCATCGGCTTACGGGATCCGCTGGTACGTGACGGCCGACGGGCTGGCCGCCGAGCCCGCGCCCAGCGCGTTGTGGCTTTGGGTGGCGTTGTCCGGGCTGGCCGCAACGGTGGTGGTGCTGGGTTGGCGTAGCGCGCGCCGATGGCGTCGTGGCATGTCGCTGCTGGCGGTACCGCTCTGTGTGCTCTGCACGGCGCTGACGCTGAATCTGTGGGTCGGTTACTTCCCGACCGTGCAGGCCGCCTGGAACCAGCTGACCTCCGGCCCGCTGCCCGACCAGACCGATCAGGCCACGGTCACCGCGATGGCCTCCAAGGGCACACGTCCCGCGCACGGCAGCGTCGTGCCGGTGGACATCCCGTCGGACGCCTCCCACTTCAAGCATCGGGGCGAACTGGTGTATCTGCCCCCGGCGTGGTTCGCCAGCTCTCCCCCGCCACGGCTGCCGGCGGTGATGATGATCGGCGGCCAGTACAACACCCCAGCCGACTGGGCACGTGCCGGCAACGCGGTCAAGACGATTGACGACTTCGCCGCCGCGCACGACGGCAACGCGCCCGTCCTGGTGTTCGTCGACTCCGGCGGCGCGTTCAACAACGACACCGAGTGCGTCAATGGAAGGCGCGGCAATGCGGCCGACCATCTCACCAAAGATGTTGTGCCCTATATGGTCTCGAAATTCGGCGTCAGCGCCGAGCAGCCCAACTGGGGCATCGTGGGCTGGTCGATGGGCGGAACCTGCGCGGTGGATCTGACGGTGATGCACCCGACGATGTTCAGCGCCTTCGTCGATGTGGCGGGGGATCTGTACCCGAACGCGGGGAACAAGGCCGAAACGATCGCCCGATTGTTCGGGGGTGACGCCGAGGCCTGGGCGGCGTTCGATCCGACGACGGTCATCACCCGGCACGGGCCGTACACCGGTGTGTCCGGTTGGTTCGCCATCAACACCGGACCGCCGACGCCGCGACACGACATGCCGATCATTGACACTCCGACCATGCGGTGGGCCGGGCGGGATGCGGCCGCCAACCCGAGTAACCAGACCGCCGCGGCTAACGCGCTGTGTGCCGTCGGCCGGTCCAACGGCATTGATTGTGCCGTGATCCCCCAGCCCGGCAAACATGACTGGCCCTTCGCCGATCAGGTATTCGCGGCGTCACTGCCGTGGCTGTCCGGTCAGCTCGGCACTCCGGGCGTGCCCCGGGTTGCGCTGCCGGGCACGTCGCTTCCCCCCGCGCCGGCGGCGGGCCAAGCGCGGATCGCTGCCGCAGGTAAGTAGCTGTGGTGCCGTTGATCGCGCGTTTGCGCCGCGCCATGTTCGCCCGGCACTGCAATCCCTGGAGCGCCTGGAGCAGGTGGGCGAGCACGCCGCTGCTGCTGGTGCCGGCCTGGACCCGCCGACGCAGTCACGCCGTGCTCTTGGCCGGCTGGCTGGCGCTCAACCCGTTCGTCTTCGGCGAGCCCGCCGACCATCGCAATTGGGCGACCCGCGCCATGCTGGGTGAAGAGCTATGGATCATCCGGCGCCCCAAAGACGGCGCGACCGTAACCAGTTTCGTCACGTCAGCCGCCGCCTTTGTGGCCATCGTCGCAGCTCGACGCCATCGCCTGGGCATCGCGCTAGCCGCCACCGCAATTCAGATGGGGCTGACACTGGTGTACTGGCAGCAGATGGTGCGCTACTTCGACGGGCGGTCGCAGTAGCGTTGCTACATGCCCGACGAACCTGAGCCTGGATACGACAGCTCCGGAGTGCCGACCTTCGACTCCGTCCGGGAGAAGATCGAGACCCGGTACGGTGCCGCGGTGGGTGCGGAGGAACTCGACGCCGAGACCCCCGAGGGCCGGCAAGTCGAGGAGCAGTACGAGAAGCGCCAGCAAGCGGCGGCGGAACGGTTAGCGCAGATCCGGGAGTCGATGAAGAACACCACTCGCGCTGATGAGTGACACCGTGCCGACGTCGCGGGCCGGCACCCAATTGGGGCCCTACCGTCTGCGGCGGCTGCTCGGGCGCGGCGGCATGGGTGAAGTGTACGAAGCCCACGACACGGTCAAAGATCGCACCGTCGCCCTGAAACTCATGTCCCAACAATTGAATTCGGACGCGTCTTTTCGCCGGCGCATGCAACGCGAAGCGCACACGGCCGGGCGTCTGCAAGAACCGCACATCGTGCCCATCCACGACTACGGCGAAGTCGACGGGCAGTTGTTCATCGATATGCGCTTCATCGAAGGCAGCGACCTGGGAACGTTGCTGCACCGCGACGGCGCGCTGGACCCGCCGCGCGCGGTGGCGATCATCACCCAGGTCGCGGCCGCCCTCGATGCCGCCCATCGCGCCGGCGTCGTGCACCGCGACATCAAGCCGGAGAACATCCTGATCACCGGCGACGATTTCGCCTACCTGGTCGACTTCGGCATCGCCTCGGCGGCCAGCGATCAGAACTTGACCAAGATTGGCACCGCGGTGGGTAGCTGGAGCTACATGGCGCCCGAGCGATTCGTCGACGACGAGGTCACCTACCGGTCGGACATCTACGCGCTGGCCTGCGTGCTCTACGAATGCCTCACTGGCACACCGCCGTACCAGACGCAGAACCTCAGCGCGCTCATGGGCGCGCATCTGCTGCAGCCCATCCCCCGACCCAGTCAGCAACGGCGCGGGATCCCGGCCGCCTTCGACGCAGTCATCGCCCGGGGCATGGCCAAGACGCCCGCCGATCGGTATCCGACCGCCGGCGAGCTGGCGCGGGCAGCACAACAGGCACTGAGTGCACCCGATCGCGACGAAGCAAGGACGATGATCGCGCACAGCCAGCAAGTGGCTGCGCCCCCGAGCGGTCCTATCGCCTGGCAACCTCCACCACCGCAGCCCCCGCAGTGGGCTTCGCCGGTGCATGCGGCGCCGGGCGTGCCGGGTAACCGGCGGCGACCGTGGCTGATCGTCGGCGCGCTCCTCGCGGTGGTCGCGGTGCTGGCCGGCACCGGTATCTGGTTGGCGCTGGGCAACTCCGATGACGACCAGGCCACCAGCGACGGCACGAGCACCGGCGCGGTGAGCACCCCGGTCACGACTCCCACCACGACCGCGCCCAGCGCTGCCCCGACAGTGGCTCCGGCACAACTGGCTTCGCTGCTGCTGTCACCGGATCAGGTCAACTCGATCGTGGCCACGACGGGCATCATCGTCGATCACAATGTCACCGAGACGACCGATCCCGGTCCGTAGAACACGGTGTCGGACGAGAAGTGCCTTGGGGCGCTCATCGGTTACCAGACCACGACATACAAGAGCAGCGGCTACACGGCGATGCTTGCCCAACTGATGAAGAAGCCGAACAGCAATCCTGGCTATGTGGTGGTCCAAGGTGCGGTACTTTTCGCCTCCGCCGATCAGGCCCTCAATTTTGTGGCCGGTCAGGCCGAACAGTGGCGAAACTGCGCCGGGCGAACCGTGACTCAGGTGAACAACGGCAACACCTCAGAGTGGACCTTCCGCGAGGTGAGCGGCAATCCGCCCAATATCGCGCTGCAGCGCACGCTGGCCGGCAGCCCCGTGGTCTGCCAGCACGTGCTGAACGTCGTCTCGAATGTGGTCCTGGACGTCAACGTGTGCGCACCCGACACCGTCAACCAAGCAAGGCTGATGGCCAACCAAATGGCCGCCAAGGTGCCCAAGTAATCGCGTGAGTAGCGGCGTGCGAAAGTTCGGCGTCCCCGAGCGACGAAACCGATTGGCTCGCAGGCACTTTCTTCTCGCTGAGACGCAGTCGCTGCCGGAGATCACCGCTGGCCTGGTGGGGCTACATGCCACCGACGCGGCGACTCCCTATCTGTCACTGTGGGCGCGCGCCCCGGGTTTCGTGGTCACCGACCTCGACGACGAGCTCTACCAGAAGCGATCCCTGATCCGGCATTTGGCGATGCGACGGACGTTGTGGATCATTGCCGCCGACGATCTGCCGGTGGTGCAGGCCGCGGCCAGTGCACGGGTGGCCGACAACGAGCGGCGGCGGTTGATCGCCGATGCGCAAAAGGCCGGTGTAGCCGAGGATGGTCAGGGTTGGCTGGATCGGGCCAGCGCGGCGGTGCTGCGGCACTTGAATGCGCACGGGCCCGCCTCCGCCACGGAACTGCGCACGGCGTTACCCGAACTGGCGGGCAGCTACGACCCGGCGCCCGGAAAACGTTGGGGCGGTGAGGTTCCCATCGCGCCGCGGGTGCTCACCGTGCTGTCTGCCGGCGGCGACATCGTGCGCGGCCCCAACGACGGCGGCTGGACCACCTCGCGCCCGCGGTGGAGCGCCACCGCGGCATGGCTCCCCCAGCGCGGCGAGCCGTGGCCGGAAGCTACGGCGCGAGCCGAGCTGACCCGCCAGTGGCTGCGGGCATTCGGGCCGGCTACCGTCGACGACCTCAAATGGTGGCAGGGCACGACGCAGGCCGCGGTCCGCGCCGCGTTGGCCGATATCGGCGCGGTCCAGGTCGACCTGCACGGCAGCCCCGGGTATGCGCTGCCCGACGACCTCGAGCCCGAACCCGAGGCGCCGCCCTGGTGTGCGCTATTGCCGAGCCTGGATCCCACCACCATGGGCTGGTACGAGCGCGACTGGTACCTCGGCGAGCATCGCGGTAAGCTGTTCGACCGCAACGGCAATGCGGGTGCCACCGCGTGGTGGAACGGACGCGTGGTCGGCGGCTGGTATCAGGACGCCAACGCTCGCGTGCAGCTGCTCTTGCTCGAAGATCCCGGTCGATCCGGGCGGCAAGCGTTGGAGCGACGCGCCCGGGAGCTCACTTCGTGGCTGGACGGTGTGCGCATCAGCCCACGCTTCCCTTCACCGCTGGCGAAGTCGGCGATGGTGACGCAGGCCGAAAGCGCGATCAGGCGCTGACTTTGCGCCGCCGGCTGGCCCGAGGTGCAGGTGCGGCGGCGCGTCCCCCGGCCAGGACCTCGGCCAGGAACTTGCCGGTGTAGCTTTCGGGCACCACGGCGACGTCTTCTGGAGTTCCTTGCGCCACGACGGTTCCGCCGCCGGCACCGCCTTCGGGGCCCATGTCGATGATCCAGTCGGAGGTCTTGATGACGTCCAAGTTGTGTTCGATGACGATCACCGTGTTGCCCTTGTCGACCAGACCCGTGATGACCATCAACAACTTGCGGATGTCGTCGAAATGCAGACCGGTAGTGGGCTCGTCGAGAATGTAGATGGTCCGACCGGTCGAGCGCTTCTGCAATTCGGAGGCCAGCTTGACCCGCTGCGCCTCACCGCCGGACAGCGTCGGCGCCGGTTGGCCCAGCCGCACATAGCCCAGCCCCACGTCGACCAGGGTGCGCAGATAGCGGTGGATACCGGAGATGGGCTCGAAGAATTCCGCCGCCTCCTCGATCGACATGTCCAGCACTTCGGAGATCGTCTTGCCCTTGTAGTGGACTTCCAGCGTTTCCCGGTTGTACCGGGCGCCATGGCAGACCTCACACGGCACGTACACGTCGGGCAGGAAGTTCATCTCGATCTTGATGGTGCCGTCCCCGGTACACGCCTCGCACCGGCCGCCCTTGACGTTGAACGAGAACCGGCCCGGCTGGTAGCCGCGCACCTTGGCTTCGGTGGTGGCGGCGAACAGGGTGCGGATCTTGTCGAAGACGCCGGTGTAGGTGGCCGGGTTGGACCGCGGGGTACGGCCGATCGGTGACTGGTCGACGCGCACCAGCTTGTCCAAGTGGTCCAGTCCGGTGACCCGGGTATGCCGGCCCGGCACCTGGCGCGCGCCGTTGAGCTTGTTGGCCAAGACCGCGGCCAGGATGTCATTCACCAGAGTCGACTTGCCCGAACCGCTGACGCCGGTCACCGAGGTCAACACCCCCAACGGGAACGTGACGTCGATGCCGCGCAGGTTGTGTTCCCGGGCGCCGACGACGGTGATTTGCCGCTTGGCGTCGACCGGCCGCCGCATGGCGGGCATCTCGATGCTCTCCCGGCCCGACAGGTAAGCGCCGGTGATCGACTCCTTGTTGCGCAGCAGCTCGCTGTACGGGCCGCTGTGCACAATCCGGCCGCCGTGCTCACCGGCCCGGGGCCCGATGTCGACGATCCAGTCGGCGTGCTCAATGGTGTCCTCGTCATGCTCGACGACGATCAGCGTGTTGCCCAGATTCTTCAGCCGAGTGAGCGTCTCGATGAGCCGACGATTGTCCCGCTGGTGCAGGCCGATGGACGGCTCGTCGAGCACGTAGAGCACCCCGACCAAGCCCGAACCGATCTGGGTGGCCAGCCGGATGCGTTGCGCCTCACCGCCACTCAGCGTCGCCGCCGCCCGAGACAGCGACAGGTACTCCAACCCGACGTCGAGCAGAAAGCCGAGCCGCGACTGGATTTCCTTGAGCACCTGCCCGGCTATCGCCTTCTCGCGCGGGCCCAGGGTCAGGGCGTTCAGGAAGTCCGCACAGTCCGCGATCGACAGCTCACACACCTCGGCGATGGACATGTGTCCCCGCTCGCCCGCGGCCAGCGTGACGGCCAGGATCTCCGGCTTGAGCCGAGTGCCCTCGCAGACCGGGCAGGGCACGTCGCGCATGAAGCCCTCGTAGCGTTCCTTCATCTGCTCGGATTCGGTTTGCGCCATCTTGCGCTGCAGGAACGCCAGCACGCCTTCGAAGTCGGCGTAGTAGGACCGGGTGCGGCCGTAGCGGTTGCGGTAGCGCACGTGGACCTGCTCGTCGCAGCCTTCCAGAATCGCCTTGCGGGCCTTGGCCGGCAGCTTGCGCCAGGGGGTGTTGACGTCGAAGCCCATCGCGTCACCCAGTCCGGCCAGCATCCGGGTGAAGTACTCCGCGGTGTGCCCCGTCGACCACGGCGCCACCGCACCCTCGGCCAGCGTCAGGTCCGGGTCCGGCACCACCAGGTCGGGATCGACCTCCTTGCGGATGCCCAGGCCGGTGCACTCGGTGCAGGCGCCGTAGGGCGAGTTGAACGAGAAGGAGCGGGGTTCCAAGTCGTCGACCGCCAGGGCGTGCCCGTTGGGGCAGGCCAGCTTCTCGGAGAACCGCTGCTCACGGTGCGGCGCACCCGGCTCATGATCGACGAACTCCAGCACCACGATGCCGTCGGCGAGGCCCAGCGCGGTCTCCACCGAATCGGTGAGCCGCTGCTTGGCGGTCGCCTTGACGGTCAGGCGATCCACCACCACCTCGATGTCGTGCTTCTCCTGCTTTTTCAGCTTCGGCGGGTCGGTCAGCGGATGCACCACGCCGTCGACCCGGACCCGGCTGTAGCCCTGGGCGTTGAGCTTCTCGAACAGGTCGGCGAACTCACCCTTGCGGGTGCGCACCACCGGCGCCAGCACCAAAAACCGCGTGCCTTCGGGCATGGCCAGCACCTGATCGACGATTTGCTGGGGCGTCTGGCGCGCGATGCGCTCGCCGCAGACGGGGCAATGCGGTGAGCCCGCCCGCGCGTACAGCAACCGCAGGTAGTCGTATACCTCGGTGATGGTGCCGACCGTCGACCTCGGGTTGCGGTTGGTCGACTTCTGGTCGATGGACACCGCCGGGGAAAGACCCTCGATGAAGTCGACGTCCGGCTTGTCCATCTGGCCCAGGAACTGGCGGGCATACGCCGAGAGCGACTCGACGTAGCGCCGTTGACCCTCGGCGAAGATGGTGTCGAACGCCAACGAAGACTTGCCCGACCCGGACAGGCCGGTGAAGACGATCAGCGCATCACGGGGCAGATCAAGGTCGACACCGCGCAGATTATGTTCCCGCGCACCCTTGACGATCAGGCGCTCAGCCAATGGATTCCCTTCGCAAACAGACCTCGTTCCCCATGCTATGTGGCCGTACCGACAAGCGAGCGCAGACCAGTAACCTGACCCATATGACTGCCCTGGACGACAACTACACCGGACATGTCGACCCCGGTACCGCGGCCCGGCGCACCCTGCCGGGCGCCACCATCCTCAAGGCGTCGGTGGGCCCCATGGACAACAACGCCTACCTGGTGACATGTTCCGCGACCGGCAAAACACTGCTGATCGACGCCGCCAACGACGCCGACGTGCTGATCGACCTGATCCGCCGGTACGCGCCCAAGTTGACGCTGATCGTCACCAGCCATCAGCACTTCGACCATTGGCAGGCCTTGGCAGCCGTTGCCGAGGCCACCGGGGCCCCGACAGCCGCCCACGAGATCGACGCCGAGCCGCTGCCGGTCAAACCAGACCGTTTGCTGGCCAACGGTGACACGGTGCAGATCGGTGAGCTGACGTTCGATGTGATTCACCTGCGCGGCCACACGCCCGGGTCGATCGCCCTGGCCTTGACCGGTCCGGCCGCCGGCGGGGTCACCCAATTGTTCACCGGCGACTGCTTGTTCCCCGGCGGCGTGGGCAAGACGTGGCAGCCCGGAGACTTCACTCAGTTACTCGACGACGTGACCACCCGGGTGTTCGACGTGTACGACGACTCGACGGTCATCTACCCCGGCCACGGGGACGACACGGTGCTGGGCGAGGAACGCCCCCACCTCGCCGAATGGCGCGAACGCGGTTGGTAGCGGCCGTTTAGGTGGTGTGCACGATCAGCACGTCGACCTTGGCGCGGCGGGAGACGTTGGCGGGCACCGAGCCCAGCAACCGGCCCGCGATCGTGCTCAGCCCGACGTTGCCGACCACCAGCAGATCGGCCTTCTCTTCTTCGGCCAGGTGCACCAGTGCGTCGACCGGAGCACCGACGATCGGCCGCTCCTCGACGTTCCTCGCGCCGGCGTTGTGCGCCCGTTCCTTGGCGTCGTGCAAAATTTCGTAAATGGGCGCCGTGCCCGTGACTTTGTAGCTTTCGTCCTTCAGGACGTCGGCGGCTCGAGAATCCTCATGCTGAGGCAGGTACGCCGAGGCGATGATCAGCTTGCAGTCCGCTCCCGCCAGCCGGGCTGCCCGCTCTACCGCGCGCATCGAGGAGTCCGAGCCGTCGGTCCCTACGACCACGGTTTGATAGGCGCCCATATACCCTCCAGTGTCGTTGCTCAGCCAACCCAAGACAGTATCGCGTTGCCTGCTGAATTATTGGTCAGATTAACCACACCGCCATGGCGTGGCGCAATCCCGCTTTTGCCCGGCCGCTGCTCGGTATCGACGGCCCAGGCCCGGACGGAGTGAGCGGCGCGGCGGTCGTTGGGCGAAACCGGTTATAACGCAGTACATTTGGATTTCACCGAGATGACAACTAGGCGGTGGGCCCGTTGACCGGCGACGCACCGGCCGGACGGCTGGTGACCAGGATCATCGCGGGAACCTTAAGGTGACAGGCATCATGTCCGTTTCCACCGTTGAGCAGCCCGAGCCGGCCGTCGATGACGGAAATACTCCGCCGGAGCCGCCCGGACGGTTGCGCGACCCGTTAGTCATTGGCGTGCTGGCGGCTGTGATCAGCGGCGCCTGGGCGAGCCGGCCGTCGTTGTGGTTCGACGAGGGCGCCACCATTTCCGCAGCGGCCAGTCGCACCCTGCCCGAGCTGTGGAAGTTGCTGGGCCACATCGACGCCGTACACGGTTTCTATTACCTGCTGATGCATGGCTGGTTCGCCATCTTCCCGCCGACTGAGTTCTGGTCTCGCGTCCCGAGCTCTCTGGCGATCGGAGCCGCCGCGGCCGGTGTGGTGGTCTTCACCCGACAACTGGCACCACCGGCGTCCGCGCGAACCCTCTCGCTTTGTGCCGGTGCCGTTTTCGCGATTCTGCCGCGGGTGACGTGGGCGGGCATCGAAGCTCGTTCCTCGGCACTGTTGGTGGCGGCCGCCGTGTGGGTGACCGTACTGTTTGTCGCCGCGGCGCGGCGCAATCGGGCGCGGTTGTGGGTGGCGTACGCGTTCGCGCTGATGCTGTCGATCCTGATCAGCATCCACTTGGGGCTGCTCGTGCCGGTGCATGCCGTGATGCTGCCGCTGCTGACCCACGCGAAGGCACGCAAATCGCCGTTCCTGTGGTGGTTGGTAACCTCCGTGATCGCCCTTGGCGCCATGACACCCTTCGCGCTGTTCGCCCACGGCCAGGTGTGGCAGGTCGGCTGGATCGGTGGTCTGACCCGCAATCTCTTTCTCGACGTCGTGCACCGGCAGTATTTCGATCACAGCGTCCCGTTCGCCATCCTGGCCGGTGTGGCCGTGGTGGCGGCGGTCGCCGTCCATATGGTTGCGGCGAGGAGGGGCGGCAGACCGGACGCCGGCACCCGTCAGCTCCTGTTGATAGCCACGGCATGGATCGTCGTTCCCAACGCCGTGGTCCTCATCTACTCGGTGACCGTCGAGCCGATGTACTACCCCCGCTACCTGATCCTCACCGCTCCGGCGGCCGCCGTGGTGCTGGCGTTGTGCATCGTCACGATCGCCCGAAAGCCATGGCTTGTGGCCGGTCTCGTCATCGTGTTCGCCGGCGCCGCCTTCCCGAACTACTACTTCACCCAGCGCGGGCCGTACGCCAAGGAGGGCTGGGACTACAGCCAGGTCGCCGACCTCATCAATGCTCACGCCACGCCGGGTGATTGCTTGCTTGTCGACAACACCGTGCCGTGGAAGCCCGGGCCGATCCGTGCGCTGCTGGCAACCCGCCCCGCCGCGTTCCGTTCCCTGATCGACGTGGAACGCGGCGTGTACGGACCCAAGGTGGGCGCACTGTGGGACGGTCACATCGCCGTGTGGCTGACGACGGCCAAGATCAACAAGTGCCCGACGTTGTGGACGATCACCAACCGCGACAAGGCGTTGCCGGATCGCCAGGTGGGGCAGTCACTTCCGCCGGGCTCGGCTTTCGGACGTGCCCCGGTCTACCAGTTCCCGAGCTACTTGGGTTTCCGCATCGTCGAACGGTGGCAGTTCCACTATTCGCAGGTCGTGAAATCGACGCGGTGATCGCGGATCGACCTACGTACTGTGTCGGTGCGCCGCCTGGTAGGAGGCGATGAACCCGAGGGCGGCCAGCGCGGTGAATACCGCGTATAACCAGCGGGCTCCCACCACCTCCCCTCCCGGGGCGGCATTGACCACAGCTCCCGCCAGCCCGGCGCCGATTGCCGCTGAGCTCAGTTGGACGACATTGATGGCCGCTGCTGCCGCACTGCTTTCCACCGGGTCGTCGCCGGAGCCCATCGCCCGCACGGCAAGGTGGGGCCACCCGATCCCGATGCCTGCCCCCGTAATCAGTAGAGCCAGGGCCCACAGGGCCACGAACCCGAGCGGGGCGTACGCGCGCTGCGTCACCGCGCCCAGCCCCAGGCCCGCCGCCATCACGAGCGGTGCGGCCGCCACTGCATGCTTGATCACTTGCTGATCGGTGATCGAAGCGCTGACAATCTCACCGATCGTCCACCCCGTGGCGAGCGCCGCACCGAGAAAACCGGCCTCGACCGGGCTCAGGTCGGCGAGTTTCTGACCGAACAACGGCACGAAGATGTTGGCCATCGCCGCGGCCATCTGTACGGACATGGTCAAGTAGATCCACTTCAACGGTCCCGGCTTGAAGACATTGCGCGGCAACACCGCAACATGCATGCGCCGATCCATCAGCACGAAGATGGCGATCAAGACGGCACCGGCGGCGAGCAGCCCGAAGGTGCCGGGCAAGTTGTCGGGAAGCGACGCGACGCTGATCACCAGTGCGGCCGCGCCCATCAGCAGCAGTGACCAGATGGGCACCTTCCGGACGGGTGGCGCCGGTTGGTCTCCAGTCGAGTCGACTTCAGCGCGGTCCAGCACGGTCATCACCAACAGCGCCATCACTACAGCGATGACGCCCATTGCGGCGTAGGCCCACCGCCACAGGTCGAGCTGCGCGAAGATCCCGCCGGCCACCGGTCCGATCAGCGTCGACACACCCCACATGGCCGAAACCAGCGCCGAGCCCCGGGTCCACAGCGAACGCGGCAACGCGGAGTTGATCAAGGCATACCCGAGGCCGGCCAGCAGCCCACCCGCCACACCGCGCAACGTGCGTCCGGCGACCAGGATCTCCATGCTGGGCGCCGCCGCATTCACCGCGCTGGCGAGCGCGAACGCGCCCAACCCGACCAGATAGGACGATCGTGCCCCGATGCGCTGCAGCATCGGATGGACGACGGTCGCCGCGACCACCGAACCGACCAGATACAACGTCGTGGCCCAGGCGAACAGCCGACCACCGCCGATGTCGGTGACGATGGTCGGAAGCATGCTGACCGTGAGAAATTCGTTGGTGGAGTAGAGCAGAACGCCACCTGCCAGGACCGTGGCCGTACCCAGATGCTGGCCGAGCAGCTCACGCCAACTACCGGTCTCACTGGCCGTGTAGGTCACCCATACACCGTATGGGGCGTCCGGGCGTGTCGATTGCGCCGGCTCGCCTTCGCCGAAGCGACGAACCCGACCGCGGCAAGCACCGCGAACACCCCGTACATCCAGCGAGCCGCGGCCAGTTCACCGCCCGGTGCGTGGTTGACCACGACGCCGGCCACGCCCGCGCCAATGGCGGCCGAGATCACCTGCACCGTGTTGATCGCCGCGGCGGCGGCCCCGCTCTCAGACGGATCATCGACCGACTCCATTGCCTGCACGGAAAGGTGTGGCCAGGCCATCCCGATACCCGTTCCGGCGATCAACAACGCCAGCGCCCAGACGACCACAACCCCGACCGGCGCGTCGCCGCGTTGAGTGAGCGTCGCCAGGGCCAGCCCTGCGGCCATCACCAGCGGGGCGACCGCGACGACGTATCCAACCAGCCGTGGGTTGTTCAACGACGCGCTCGCGATCTCGCTGACCGTCCAGCCGACGGCCAGGGCCGCACCCAAGAACCCGGCCACGACCGGCGACAAATGCCCCAGCCGTTGACCGAACAGCGGCACGTAGGTGTCGACCAGCACCGCCATCATCTGCACCGCCATGGTCAGGTAAATCCAGCGCAACGGCCCGGAACCAAACACGCTGGGCGGCAGGACCGCTGCGGTGCTGCGCCGGTCCACCACGACCGCCGCCCCGACCAAGAGCAAGCCCGCCGAGAGCAATCCGGCGGTCGCCATGCCGTTGCGCGGCAACTGCGCAACGCTGAGCGCCAACGCCGCGGCGCCCACCAACAGCAGCGACCACACCGGCACTCCCGTGGCGGTGGGCCTGGAAACCGTAGCCGCCGGGCCACCACGCTCCGTGGGGCCGGCGGGCAGGGCGAGCGGCACCAGGATCGCCATCAGCACCGGCAGGACCGCCATGGCGCCGAACGCCCACCGCCACAGCCCGAACTGCGCGAACAGACCACCCGCAGCGGGTCCGATCACGGTTGCCACACCCCACATCGCCGATACCAGCGCTGAGGCGCGGGTCCACAGCCATTTGGGCAGCGCAGAGTTGATCAGCGCGTATCCCAAGCCCGCAAGCAGACCGCCGGCAACCCCTTGCAAGGCGCGGCCGGCGATCAACACCTCCATATTCGGCGCCACAGCGCAGATGACGCTGGCACTGGCGAAGACCAACAGCCCCAGCAGAAATGACCTACGGGCGCCGAAGCGCAGCAGCACCGTATTGACGGTGGTTGCCGCCACGACGGAGCCGACGAGGTAGAGGGTGACCACCCACGCATACAGCCGGGCGCCGCCAATTTCCGCGATTGCGCTAGGCAGCAGACTGACGGTCAGGAACTCGTTGGTCGCATACAGTCCGACACCGCCGGCCAGCACGGTGGCGGTGCCCAGATATCGCCCGAGCAGTTCGCGCCAACTACCGGTCCGGCTCTCTGCCTCCGTCACTTCAGGCCGGCCGCGTCCATCCCGCGCAATTCCTTTTTCAGATCGGCGATTTCGTCGCGGAACCGCGCCGCCAACTCGAATTGCAAGTCGCGCGCGGCGGCCATCATCTGCTCGGTGAGATCTTTGATCAGGTCGGCCAGCTCCGCGCGCGGCATGCTGGTGGTGTCGCGTCCCTCGAACACCCCGGCGCTGACCGCCCGACCGGCTTCACCGGGGGCCCGTCGGCCGCGGGAGGCGTTGCGTCCGGACCCGCCGATCTCGACGTCGGTGTCGTCGGCCTCTCGATACACCTGATCGAGGATGTCGGCGATCTTCTTGCGCAGCGGCTGCGGGTCGATGCCGTGCGCTTCGTTGTAGGCGATCTGCTTGGCGCGGCGGCGCTCGGTCTCGTCGATGGCCTCTTTCATCGAGTCGGTGATCTTGTCGGCGTACATATGCACTTCACCCGAGACGTTGCGGGCGGCACGGCCGATGGTCTGGATCAGGCTGCGGGTGGAGCGCAGGAACCCTTCCTTGTCGGCGTCGAGGATGGCCACCAGCGACACTTCGGGCAGGTCCAGTCCCTCTCGCAGCAGGTTGATGCCGACCAGCACGTCGTAGTCGCCCAACCGCAGCTGCCGCAGTAGCTCCACCCGCCGCAGTGTGTCGACCTCGGAATGCAGGTAGCGCACCCGGATACCCATCTCGAGCAGGTAATCGGTGAGGTCCTCGGCCATTTTCTTGGTCAACGTGGTGACCAGCACCCGCTCGTCGGCGTCGGTGCGTTTGCAAATCTCGCCGATCAAGTCGTCGATCTGGCCCTTGGTCGGCTTGACCACCACCTTCGGATCGACCAGACCGGTCGGGCGAATCACCTGCTCGACGAACTCACCGGCAGACTGGCTCAGCTCGTACGGGCCGGGAGTCGCCGACAGATACACCGTCTGCCCGATCCGGTCGGCGAACTCCTCCCACGTCAGCGGCCGGTTGTCCACCGCCGAGGGCAATCGGAATCCGTATTCGACGAGGTTGCGCTTGCGCGACATGTCGCCCTCGTACATGCCGCCGATCTGCGGCACGGTGACATGCGACTCGTCGATGACGAGCAGGAAATCTTCCGGAAAGTAGTCCAGCAGTGTCGCCGGCGGCGATCCCGGCCCGCGACCGTCGATGTGGCGCGAGTAGTTCTCGATGCCCGAGCAGAACCCGACCTGGCGCATCATCTCGATGTCGTAGTTGGTGCGCATGCGCAGCCGTTGGGCCTCCAGCAGCTTGCCCTGCGACTCCAATTCGGCCAACCGCTCGGCGAGTTCCTGCTCGATGGAGGAGATCGCCTGCGCCATCCGCTCCGGCCCGGCCACGTAGTGAGTGGCGGGAAAGATCCGCAGCGACTCGACCTGGCGAATCACCTCGCCGGTCAGCGGGTGCAGGTAGTACAGGGCCTCGATCTCGTCGCCGAAGAACTCGATCCGGATCGCCAGCTCCTCGTAGGAGGGGATGATCTCCACGGTGTCCCCGCGCACCCGAAACGATCCGCGGGTGAACGACAGGTCGTTGCGGGTGTACTGCACGTCGACCAGCAGCCGCAACAACCCGTCGCGCGGTACCTCCATGCCGACCTGCAGCTCGACCGACCGGTCCAAGTAGGACTGCGGCGTACCCAGGCCGTAGATGCAGGACACCGAGGCCACCACCACCACGTCGCGACGCGACAGCAGTGACGAGGTCGCCGAGTGCCGCAGCCGCTCGACGTCGTCGTTGATCGAGCTGTCCTTTTCGATGTAGGTGTCGGTCTGGGCGATGTATGCCTCGGGTTGGTAGTAGTCGTAGTACGACACGAAGTACTCGACCGCGTTGTACGGCAACATCTCGCGCAGTTCGTTCGCCAGCTGAGCGGCCAGCGTCTTGTTGGGCGCCATGACCAGGGTGGGCCGTTGCAGCCGTTCGATCAGCCAGGCGGTGGTCGCCGACTTCCCGGTGCCGGTAGCGCCCAGCAGCACGACGTCGCGCTCCCCCGCGCGGATGCGTCGTTCCAGCTCGTCGATGGCGGCGGGCTGGTCGCCGGCCGGTGCGTGCGGGCTGACCACCTCGAACGGGCGGCCGGTGCGTACGGCCGCCTCGACCGCGCGGTATTCCGAGTGCGCGACTACTGGGTGTTCGGTGGCGAAGGCCATAGCACCAGGGTAGAACCAGGTACCGACAACCTTTGTTCCGCGCGCGAGCGTGCGCAGAATGCCGCTCCCACCGGCGTGTTACTGAACAGACACGCACGCTCGCGGGCCGGCGGACTGCCTAGTGGTGGCGGTTCCACATCCGGGTGACCGGGTCACATTCGAGCAGGTAGCCGTCGTTGGACGCGGACATGGCGAACACCGGGATGTCGGGCCGGTCGCACGACGAGCCCGCAGCGTGCACGCCGGTGGTGATCGGCGCCTTGTCCCAGGTGTTGCCTTCGCAAACCACCTGCTCGTTGCTGGTCTGGTCGTAGCCCAGCTTGTCCGCGTCGCTGCACACCCCGCCGAGGACCGGCGGTGACGGCTTGCGGGCCGGCGAGGTGGGCGCGCTCAGCGTTTGCGCTGGATCGGCCAACTTGATGCCCGGCGGCACGTCACCGACCCGGGTGGCGACCACGGGCACCCGCAACACCGCGCCCTGGGCACCACATTCGTTGCTCACCACGGTCTCGGTCTCGACGCCGCGCAGCGTGCCGTCGGACTGCGGCGCCAGCGACCACGCGACCGTTTCCTGCTGAGTCGCCCGCACCGGCCCGTTCGGCTGTTTGCAGCCCACCCGCGCCTGCTGCGGAGTGCCCTGCCAGTACCCCGCGATGAAGCGCAGCGCGTTGGTCTGACCACCGTCGGCGGTGCTCACGACTTGGTGATTGGTGTCGTCGAGCTGGACACCGCTGGCCGCGCACCCGTTGGCGGTGCACACCGAGTGGAACGCCCACCAATTGGTGTCGGCGCCGTCGTGCCGGACTGGCACGCCGTTCGTTGTGCGCTTGGACCGGTCGTAGTTCAACCGGTAGGTGCCGTCGAGGACGCGCGCGGGCGGTCCGGCAACGGGTGTGGCCGGGTTCGCCGCGGGATCTCCGGGTCGGGCGGCCAGCGCCGGTTTGGGTTGCGTCGGATCGGTCTGAATGGTGTAGAGGGTCGACCAGGTCGCGGCCACCGCGATCAGCACCGCACAGACCAGCGCGGCGGCCACCCGGGTGCGCGCCGAGAACTTCTGGTGCAGCCCCCCCAGGATGCGGCGTTTGCCAGCCGGCTCCTGGATTTCATGCTCGGTGTCGACCGCGTCCTCGGCCACGCTGGCCAGCTGTTCGCGGACCGCGGCCGAAAACGCCCGACACCGCTCGAACCTGTCCTCGGGGTTCTTCGCCAGCGCCCGGAAGAAGATGTCGTCGAGGTGCGCCAGTTCCGGGCGGTATTCGCTGAGCCGGGGCGGGTCGTCGTGCAGGTGCTGGCTGATCACCGCGATCGGATTGGGATGCTGAAACGGCGGCGCCCCGGTCAGCAGGTGAAAAGCGGTGGCCGCCAACGCGTATTGATCGGCGCGGCCGTCGATATTGCCACCCGCCAGCTGTTCAGGCGCCGCGTAGGCGACGGTGCCCACCGCGACGTTGGTCTGGGTGATGCCGCTGATGTCCCCGAGGTGCCGCGCTACGCCGAAATCCGCCAACAGGATTCGACGATCGTCGTCGTCGACATGGGTGAGCAGGATGTTGGCGGGCTTGACATCGCGGTGCAGCAGTCCGCGGTCGTGGGCGTAGTCGAGCGCACCGGCCACCGCGGTCAGGATCGCGCACACCTCATCGGTCGGCATGCCGTCGGGGTAGCGCTCTTTGACCAGTCGGGAGGCGTCGGTGCCCTCCACGTAATCCATGGAAATCCAGAGCTGACCGTTGAATTCACCGCGATCGTGAACGCCGACGATGTGCGGGTGCCACAGCGTCGCGGCCAAGTCGGCTTCCCGGTTGAACCGCTCCCGGAATTCGCTGTCGGCCGTAATCGCCTCGGCCAGAACCTTGATGACGTCGCGGCGTGGCAACCGGGGATGCAATGCCAGATAGACCTCGGCCATGCCGCCGGCGCCCAGCCGCCGCAGGATCGTGTATCCGGCGATGCACGCGCCCCGATCCATCTCCAGGCGCGGCGTACTGCCTTCCCGCTCAGGCTTCGCGGGGCTGGCCGGGACGGGCGGAACTTCGGCATTGGGCGTCGAGTTCACCGGCGGGACGCGGCGCAGGAAGTGCGCGACGGTGGCCGACGGCAGTGACTGAAAGCCCGCTCGCAGCGCCGCTCGCGCCAGACCTGGGTTGCTCAACAACCGCCGGCCTGAGTTGAGACGCCGGGTACCGCCGGATTGATCGTCCATCTGCCGCTCCCCTCCCTTCACGCTGCCAGCCAGTCGCGGCTATGTGGTTGCGGTGCACTTGAGCGTTCCGCCGGCCTGGTCAACCTGACCGGCGCGGCCCTTCCGTCTGAGTACGCCGAGTTCTCGAGTTGTCTGCTCGGCCCTACAGACATTCCCCAACCTGAAATCATGCCGCAAGATCGCCAGTTGTGGTTCGGCATAGGCTGTGTAGCAGCTATGAGTGGCCGAACCGAAACAAAGCGGCGTCACAGGTGCGTCACACAGAGCACACTCAGAAACTCCACCGATACTAGTTGTCGTGAGTCGACCAGCCCCGCCTGCGCTGACCATCCGACATAACGGGTCCCAAGTCTCCTTTGAGGCCGGTTACGAGGTGGTCATCGGACGTGACCTGCACGCCGACCTGCGTATCCCAGATCCGCGCATCTCTCGCGCCCACTTGATACTTCGCTTCGACCAGGGCCGCTGGCTGGCCATTGACAACGGCTCCCTGAACGGGACCTACGTCAACGGCTACCGCATGCCCGTCGTCGACATCCACGACGGGCAAAGCATCCACGTCGGCAACCCCGCCGGTCCGCGGCTGACCTTCCAGATCGGACCTCAACGCGGACAAGCGAGCCGGCCACCGCACGCGGTCAAGGCCAGATCCATGCACGACAGCGGACCGCCGACGCTGGCTTGGTCGGTGACGCCGCCACCCCCACCGCCACCGGCACCGCCGCAGCGCCCGCACGGTGGTCCCCCGCCCGGTCGGCCCAAACCGCCCCCGCCGCCGCCCCCGCGGCGCCCGCAACGGCCACCCGCACCCGCAGCACGAGTGATGCCGCCGGAAGAAGCGACCTCGGTCAACATCGAGACACCGCCGGCCGAGTTCACCCTGGTCGACGCCAAGTCGGCCGATGTCTCCAATCTGGCGACCAGATTTGTGAAGATCCTCACCCAACGGTCCGCCGGGCCGACCAAGACGACCGGTTCGGCCACCATCGGTCGCGCTGCGGACAACGACATCGTCGTCTCCGACGTGTTGGCCTCCCGCCAGCACGCGACGCTGCAGACGACGCCGTTGGGCACCGAGATCCAGGACCGCAGCATCAACGGGACGTTCGTCAACGGCACCCGGGTGGGCTCGGCCATCTTGAGCGACGGCGACGTGGTCACCATCGGCAACGTCGACTTGGTCTTCAGCAAGGGAACGTTGGTGCCGCGCAGTGAATCTGCGACCCGCACCGGCGGCTTGGAGGTGCGCAACGTCAAGTACGTCGTCGACAACGGCAAACAACTGCTCGACAACATCTCGCTGACTGCACGGCCCGGCACCCTGACCGCCGTCATCGGCGGTTCGGGCGCGGGCAAGAGCACCCTGGCCCGGCTGATTGCCGGGTACGCCCGCCCTACCTCGGGGTCGGTCAGCTTCGAGGGCCACGACATCCACGCGGAGTACGCGTCGCTGCGCAGCAGGATCGGCATCGTCCCCCAAGACGACGTCGTGCACCGGCAGTTGACGGTGAACCAGGCGTTAAGCTACGCGGCCGAGTTGCGACTGCCGCCCGATACCAGCAAGGCCGACCGGGCCAAGGTGGTCGCGCGGGTGCTCGGAGAACTCGACCTGACCAAGCACGCCGACACCCGCGTCGACAAATTGTCCGGCGGGCAGCGTAAACGCGCTTCGGTGGCGCTCGAATTACTCACCGGCCCTTCGTTGTTGATCCTCGACGAGCCGACATCAGGACTCGACCCGGCCCTGGACTATCAGGTCATGATGATGCTGCGCCAGTTGGCCGACGCCGGTCGGGTGGTGATCGTGGTGACGCACATGCTGTCCTACCTCGACACCTGCGATCAGCTGCTGTTGGTGGCGCCGGGCGGCAAGACCGCCTACTGCGGTTCGCCCGACCAGATCGGCGACGCGATGGGCACCACCAACTGGGCGAAGATCTTCACCAAAGTCGGCGCGGACCCCGAAGAGGCCAACCGGCGGTTCGTGGCCCAGACCGAGGCCGAGAAGCGACCGCAGAAACTCGCACCGGCCCGCGACGACGAGGAGCCGGGCGAACTCGGGGAACCCGTGCACACCAGCGTGCGGCGCCAGATATCGACGGTGGCCCGACGGCAGGTTCGCCTGGTGATTGCCGACCGTGCGTACTTCATCTTTCTCGCGGTGTTGCCGTTCATCCTGGGTTCGCTCTCCCTGACAGTGCCGGGCAGCAACGGGTTTCACGCCCCCGGCCCGAACGCCGGGACGCCCGACGAGGCTGCGCAGATCCTGGCGCTGCTGCTACCGGCCGCGGCGTTCATGGGAACGGCGCTGACGATCCGTGACCTGGTCGGCGAACGGGCCATCTTCCAGCGCGAGCAGGCGGTCGGGCTGTCCACGACGGCATATCTGCTGGCGAAAACGGCGGTGTTCTGCGGCTTCGCCATTGTGCAGTCGGCGATTGTCACCGCCATCGTGGTGATCGGTAAGAGCGCGCCGACGCGGGGCGCGGTGCTGCTGGGACACTCGACGACCAGTGCCTCCGTGGAACTGTTTTTCACCGTCGCCGCGACGTGCGTCGCCTCCGCCGTGCTGGGTCTGGCGATTTCCTCGCTGGTGCGCTCCAGCGAGCAGATCATGCCGCTGTTCGTGGTGACGGTCATGGCGCAACTGGTGTTGTGCGGCGGGATGGTGCCGGTGACAGGCCGGCTCGGGCTGGACCAGCTGTCGTTTTCGATGCCAGCGCGGTGGGGCTACGCCGCGGCGGCGTCGACAGTCGATTTGCGCCACCTGGTGCCCGGCACGCTGGTGTCCCAAGACCGGTTCTGGGAGCACACCTCGAAGGGCTGGCTCATCGATATGGGGATGCTGGGCGCACTGTCGTTGTTCTACGCGACGTTCGTCAGGTGGAAGATTCGGTTGCGTCGATAGGCAGGGCTGCCTAGATCTGTTCGGCGCCGCCGTCGACGAAGATTTCGCTGCCAGTCATGAAGCTGCTCTCGTCGGAGGCGAGGAACAGCACCGCCGCAGCGACCTCCTCGGGCCTGCCGAGACGTCCCATGGGGACCGCGGCCGCTTGGCTCTCCCTGAGCTCCTGCTCTCGGTCCGCCGGTGCCAGACCCAAAAGTCCCGGCGTCTCGACCGGTCCCGGGACGATGGTGTTGACGCGGATCTCGCGGCCGACCAGCTCGGCGGCCCACGTCCGCCCGAACGAGCGAATCGCAGCCTTGGTCGCCGCGTAGACGCTGAATGCCGGGGTGCCGTTATAGGCCGCGGTTGAACCGGTCAGCACAATCGATGAGCCTCGATTGAGCAGTGGCAGCATCGCTTGCACGGTGAACAGCGTTCCCCCCACGTTGGTCATGAACGTGGAGGTGAAGTGTTCGACGGAAATCTCGCCCAAAGCCGCGAATTCACCGCCGCCGGCATTGGCGAAGATCACGTCGAGGCCTTGTCCGCGGGACTTGACGGCTTCGGCTACGGCCGCCAAGTCGTCCGGGTTGGCCACGTCAGCGCGGATGCCCGTCGCTCGGTCACCGATCGAAGCCACCGCGGCGTCGATGGTCTGCTGATTACGGCCGGTCAGGACCACGTGGGCGCCTGCGGCGGCTAACCGTTGCGCGGCTGCCAGTCCAATACCCGAGTTTCCCCCGGTGATGAGGGCTGTCTTTCCGCTGAGGTCGCTCACAGTTGCTCGCCCGCCCGAACTGACCTCAACATGGCGCCGCCTTTCTCCGCTGTGGTGGGATGACTGACCGGGACTCTCCCGTCGCGCGGCCGTTAGAGTGAGCCTATCCATCCCCCCAAACGCGAGACATTCGATTTGATCGCCCGCACGAACACCGATCCGAAGGGCATCGTGCGGGCCGTCGACGACTATGTCGTCCAACCGTGGGGGCTCTATTTGGCCCGGCCCACGCCCGGGCGCGCGCAATTCCACTACCTCGAGTCGTGGCTGCTGCCGTCACTTGGCCTGCGCGCCACGGTGTTTCACTTCAACGCTGGGTACGAGCGAGACCAGGACTACTACCTCGATGTCGGTGAATACACTGCCGGCGCCGCAGTGTGGCAATCCGAAGATCACTACCTGGACATCGAGGTGCGCACCGGACGCGACGTCGCGCTGGTCGATGTGGACGAACTCTTCGAGGCCGTCCGCCATGGCTTGCTCAGCGTCGACGTCGCCGAGCGGGCGGTGCGACGGGCCACCGCCGCCGTCGCTGGGCTGGCCGGCAACGGCTATGACCTGAACCGGTGGCTGGCCGGCGACGGCATGCAGCTCACGTGGCGCGGGGGGAGATAGTTTCCGTCGCGATCCTCACCCGATGAGTTATCAAGACTTGCGCGGTCTAACCGTCGTGAACAAAACGAATCTGTCGATGTCGATCTCCGCGGACGGCTACGTCGCGGGCCCGCATCAAAGCCTTGATGAGCCGCTCGGCATCGGCGGCCGTGCTCTGCACCAGTGGCACCTCGGTCCCACCAAGGATCATCCGGTCAACCGGCAGGTGGTGTCGGACATGATGGACGGGATGGGCGCAACCATCATGGGCCGCAACATGTTCGGCCCCATCCGTGGTGAGTGGGGAGACTCGGACTGGCGGGGATGGTGGGGTGACGTCCCGCCCTACCGGTGTCCGGTCTTCGTTCTCACCCACTATGCGCGTGACCCGATAACCATGGGGGGCGGCACCACATTTCATTTCGTCACCGACGGCATCCGATCCGCACATGCTCAGGCGCAGGCCGTCGCCGGCGACCGGCCCATCTCCATTGCCGGCGGCGCCTCCTGCGGGCGGCAAGCTATTGCGGCCGGACTCGTCGACGAGATCGACCTGCAAGTGAACCCGGTGCTTCTCGGTTCTGGTGAACGGCTGCTCGACGGCTTCGCCCCCGGTGAGCCCGAACTCGAACTCGTTCGGGTGCTCGAGGCGCCGGGCGTGGCCCACCTGCGTTACCAGGTGGTCCGGCGTTGATCGACCGAATTGGTCTGCGGCAGTTGCGGTGTCATATGCCGATGCACCAGTTTCCGCCAGCGCCGCTGCCGGTAGCGGTATATCTTGCTCGCAAGCGCGACCACGGCGCCCGTCATCATTCCGGCGTCGATGTCGACGGTGTCGCTGTAGCGGCAGGACTCGTGCCCAAGCGGTTCGACATGCAGAGTGTGATTCCACGCCTTCAGGACGCCGCCGTGTTCCCGGGTGCGGATCGTCCCGCTCGCCTCATCAACCTCCACCACCTCGATCGTGTGCCGATACGCGGGAATGACGTGGAACGCAAAAAGCCATCCGGTGCCCCGCTCACCCAGACGTAGCGCTTCGGTGCGCCCGGCCAACGCGGGAAAGCCGAACAGACCCTTGCAGACGTAGAGGAAGGTCGCCGGGGACAACATTGCCGACCAGACCCGGTCGGAGCTGGTCGGCAGGATGGTTTCCACGTGAACGGTGCGCACGGCTGGCTCCTTCGGACGTTAAGCTCCCTAAATCTTGACGGCCTCAGTGCCGGATGACTACTCGCTTTTGCTCAGGAGACGCGCCATCGCCCCTACGGACCGATTTCGCGAGCGCAAGCAGCCCAAACAGGTGCGGGCCGCCGAAACCAGGCAGCGCATCTTGGCTTCGGCCGCTCAGGTTTTCGCCGAATACGGCTACGCGGCGGGGACCACTAACCGCATCGCCGAGCGGGCCAGGGTGTCGATCGGATCGCTGTATCAGTACTTCCCGAACAAAGATGCCGTGCTGCGGGCGCTGATGGACGCACATGTGGAAGCGGGAGCTCAGTTGCTCGGCGAGCGCCTGTCTATCGGTCTGCCGGAGCGACTCGATGACCTGCTGCGGATGTTCGTGCGCGCCACCATCGACAACCATCGGGACAACCCGCGACTGCACCGCGTGCTGTTCGAAGAGGCGCCGCGGGCACCGCAGTTCCTTGATCGACTGCACCAATTGGAACTGTTCAGTGTGGATATGGCCGCACGGTTACTCCAGCAGCATCCTGATGTGCGGCCCACCAGCCGATTACACGCGCAAGTCGTGGTCGCCACCATCGAGTCGCTGGTGCACCGACTGGTCACGTCAGACGATCCGTCGGACTTCGACGAAGTCGAAGACGAGATCGTCGTGCTACTTTCCGGCTACCTGAGCCGCACAACCTCGCCTCTCATCGAAGATTGAGCAGGGCGTCCAAGTCCGCGATCGCCCGCAACGTGTCATTGAGATGCGTACACGTACTGGTGCCGACGAATTCACCGCGAACTCGGTCGCGTAATTCGGCGAGCGACATGCCCTGGATGCGCGCGGCACTTCCGATGGCGCCGGGGCATTCCTGCCACGGCAGCACCCGCACCTCGGCACGCACCGATTGAACGGTTCGCGTGGCCTCATCGACCGTGCCGGCGACCGTGTACTCGTGCACGATCGTCTCGACGAGGTCGTCGTCCATGTGCGAATCGCGAAAGTGCGCGTCGAAGTCCACCAAACCCGGTGCAGCCGGCCACATATCGAGCCGGCGGAACCTGCGCATCCCGTGCGCCCGAAGCGGTTCCACCTCATGAAGTCCGTGCAGCGTCGGCGCCTGCGGCCCGCGGCCCGTCGGAATCATTTCGTGGCGCCGGGCATACCCGATCAACGATGCCTGCGGCGCGAAACCCGCGCAGATTCCGGTGATCCGATCAGCGACGCCCGCGGGCAGCTTCTGCTCGGTGCCCGAGACGATCGCCGCGTACTGAGTCGCATATCCCGACACCAGCGCCGCACCGACCCAGTCGTCCAGCAGGAGGTGCAGCAGGCTTGCCCGCTGCACCTCCTCGGGGAGCAACTTGCTGACCTTCGATCGAAATCCTGGGCCGACACGGCTGCCCCGCAGTGCGCCCAGACCGCTCACCTTCGGCGCCGAACTGATGTCATCGATGACCTGATCACTCAGGTGTGCGCTGATGCGGATTTCGCCCACCACCTCGACGCCGCCAGCGCCGGCCCCCACCGCGTCACGAGCGCGTAGATCCACCACGGAGCCCCGGTGTTCGTCCGGATGGGTGTCGATGGTGCTGGTGCGTCGCCGCCGCCCCACTACCAGCGGTGGTGTTTCGTCACCGACAGGTCGCCGGGGTCCGAGGATGTCGGTGACGAAAGGCATGGATTCAGGGCGTCCAGCCGGTGGCGTCGGCCCACTCCCACGCCCGCCGGTAGGCCTCGGTGAACCACGGCTCCTTCGCGGTGACGTAACGGACGATGTCGCCGTCGGCGCCATCCGCTGCCGCCCGTTTCACCTGGGCGTAGTTGGCGCGCGCCTCCGGGTTGGCCTTGAGCCAGTCGACGAAGAGGAGGGCGAATTGCTGATTGGGCCGCCCCAATGCGCGGATATGCACGTTAGTCGGCCGGCCGGGATCCGCGGAGGCGTGAAGTCGCTTGTCCCACAACGACGTATTGACGCTGTGATCGTAATGCGTTGTTGTGCTGCGCAGGTCGACCTGGGCGGCATCCTGCATGATGTGCTCGAGGCGCGGGTAGCCGGCGGCCAGCAACGGTTCGACCAGTTCGTCGGCCACATCCAGTGACTCGACGGTGATTTGGATATCGATGACATCCTTGGCGTCGAAGTCAGGAACGGCGGTCGACCCGATGTGGTCGATCCGCACTGCGCGGTGACCGCATGCGGTTTTCAGCCGGTTGACGATGCGGCGCGCCTGGTCGGCCCAAGTGGGATGGGCCGGCACCAACCGTACGGGGGCACGGGCGTACTGGCGCGCGCTGAGGTTGTGCGCGAACGGAAGTATCCGGTTGTCCCAGACGTCACGGGCACGGTCGGCCAACGACTCTGGGCTACCCGAATTGTCCATCCAGATGTCGGCGACGGCGCGGCGCTGATCATCCGTGGCCTGGGCGGCGATCCGGGCCCGCGCGTCCTCTTCGGACATACCACGCTGCTCGACCAGGCGCTTCACCCGCAGTTCCACATCGGCGTGCACGATGACCACCAACGGAAACAGCGGCGCCATCCCCGATTCCACCAGCAGCGGGATGTCCTCGACCACAACCGCATCCTGGGACACCGCGGCGATGATCTCCGCTCGCCGCTTCCCGACCAGCGGGTGGACGATGCCGTTGAGCTTCGCGCGCGCTTCGTCGTCGCGAAACGCCTTGGCAGCCAACGCCGGTCGGTCCAAGGCCCCGTCCGGGCGCAAGATGTCCTCACCGAAGGCGTCGACGAGTGACGCCAATCCCTCGGTGCCTGGCTCGACTACCTCGCGGGCTATCACATCGCCGTCGACGATGATCCCGCCGCGCTGCGAGAACGTGGCGGACAGCGCCGATTTCCCGGCGCCAATGCCACCGGTGAGCCCGATCCGCAGCATCCGCTGACCGGATTACGCGCTGCCGGCGAGCTTTTCCCGCAGGGCGGCCAACTGCGCGTCGCTGGCCAGCGAACCGCCGGCGCTCTTCTCCGACGAGGAGCTGCTGGACGACGACTGGTCGCCGCCGCCGTGGCCGGCGGCTTCGGCAGCCGCGAACTTCTCCATCTGCGCGGTGTGCATCTTGTGCCGGCGCTCGGCCTCGGCGTACCGGGCCTCCCACTCGTTGCGCTGGGCGTCGAAACCTTCCATCCACTCGTTGGTTTCGGCGTCGAAGCCCTCGGGGAAGATGTAGTTGCCCTGCTCGTCGTAGCTGTCGGCCATGCCGTACTTCGCCGGGTCGAACTCGTCGGTGTAGTCCTCGTTGGCCTGCTTGAGCGACAACGAGATTCGGCGCCGCTCCAGGTCGATGTCGATGACCTTGACCATGGCGTCGTCGCCGACGGCAACCACCTGGTCGGGCACCTCGACGTGGCGCTCGGCCAGCTCGGAGATGTGCACCAGGCCTTCGATGCCCTCCTCGACCCGGACGAACGCACCGAACGGAACCAGCTTGGTGACCTTGCCGGGGACGATCTGCCCGATGGCGTGGGTGCGGGCGAAGTGCCGCCACGGGTCTTCCTGAGTTGCCTTGAGCGACAACGACACCCGCTCGCGGTCCATGTCGACGTCGAGCACCTCGACGGTGACCTCGTCGCCCACCTGAACCACCTCGGACGGGTGGTCGATGTGCTTCCAGGACAGCTCGGAGACGTGCACCAGGCCGTCCACCCCGCCCAGGTCGACGAATGCGCCGAAGTTGACGATCGAGGACACCACACCCTTGCGGATGGCGCCCTTTTGCAGCTGGTTGAGGAACTCGCTGCGCACCTCGGACTGGGTCTGCTCGAGCCAGGCCCGCCGCGACAGCACCACGTTGTTGCGGTTCTTGTCCAGCTCGATGATCTTGGCTTCGATTTCCTTGCCGATGTAGGGCTGCAGGTCGCGCACGCGACGCATCTCGACCAGGGACGCGGGCAAGAAGCCGCGCAGTCCGATGTCGAGGATCAGACCGCCCTTGACCACCTCGATGACCGTGCCCTTGACGGCCTCGTCCTTCTCCTTGAGCGCCTCGATGGTGCCCCAGGCGCGCTCGTACTGCGCACGCTTCTTGGAGAGGATGAGCCGGCCCTCTTTGTCCTCCTTGGTGAGGACCAGGGCTTCCACCTCGTCACCGACGGACACAACCTCGTTGGGGTCGACGTCGTGCTTGATGGAGAGCTCGCGGGCGGGGATGACCCCTTCGGTCTTGTAGCCGATGTCGAGGAGCACCTCGTCCCGGTCAACTTTGACGATCGTGCCTTCGACGATGTCGCCATCGTTGAAATATTTGATCGTTTTGTCTATTGCTGCGAGAAAGTCCTCGGCGGAGCCAATGTCGTTGACGGCTACTTGCGGCGAGGTGACGGCGGGACTCGGCATATTGTTGGGTTGCTCCGGACAGGGTGAGTCGTAGGGACGTGGGACTTGAGTTATTGATGTGACCCGCCATCGAGCATCGACGGGTATCTGTCGAGGCTACTCGACTGCATACATGCTGGACAAACTCGGCCAGCTCAGCTGGGAGATCATAGGCAGCTTAGCGGCCCGCTTGGGCACCCGCAGCAGGACCCGCCATACCCCAGCCCAGAGGTATGGCGGGTGGCTGCCGCAGTCAGATTCGATGCTGAAGCCCACTGAGGCCTAGGTTTTGTCGGGGTCGAACACGTCCTTGATCTTGCCGACAACACCTTTTTCGGTACCGAATGCAGGCGTACGGGGCTCGCCCCAACTGCCGTCATAGGTGACATAGAGCTTGGGGTCCGGCGGCGGCCCGTGCTGGAGGTCACCCAGCGGGGTCGTGTCGGTCCGGAACCGCATGGCGTGGCTGCCGTCGGGGCCGGTACCGAAGGCCCAGCGGCCCTTGTCGGCGTCGGGGCCGTCGGACAGGTGCCACAGCTCGCTGGCATGCTCCTGGTATTCCTCGTCCAGCAGGTCGTTGGGCGCCACCACGCCTTCCAACCCGTCGGCTTGAAGTTCCTCGATCGCGGCCAGCCACATGTTCTGGTGGTAGGTGTCGCGCGCCAGGTTGAACTTCAGCATGGCCTTCACGCCCGGGTCGTCAGTCATGTGCCACAACCGTGCGGTCTGCACCCGGCCTTGCGCTTCAGCGGCGACGTTGGCGTAGAAGTCAGCGAGCAGATTCCCCGATGCCACAACGTACTTGCCGTTCCACGACTGGCCTTGGCTGTCCGAGAGCGTCGGTGCACCGCCGGACACGATGGCCTGTTGCGGATCCATACCGCCCATCACGGCGGCCACTACCGGATCACCGAGGGCGTTCTGCGTGGCGTCGGTTGCTGGAGCACCTTCCAACAGCCGCGCGATCATGGTGGCGATCATCTCGACATGACCCATTTCCTCGGTCGCGACGTCCATGATCAGGTCCTTGTACTTACCTTTCATACGACAGTTCCAGCCCTGCATCAGGTACTGCATGGTGACTGTCATCTCCCCGAACGCGCCGCCGAGTAGTTCTTGCAGCTTGCGCGCGTAGACGGGGTCAGGCTTCTCCGGCTTGACGTCGAACTGCATGTAGTCGGTATGCCTAAACATCAAAAACCCCAATTCAATTGCCAATTGGTCGGCCCCGCAGGCCGCGACCCCGCACCAGGCTGTACGGGCCTCCACGCAGTACCCGGGCCCAAGTAAGGCAAACCTAAAACGTCGAAAAGCTTTGCGTGTTTAGGCACTCCCACGCAGGGAACCGCTGGCGGTGGAGGAGATCATGACATCGCTTGCAGACCAAAGCCTCACTGAACTGGGGGGCGCACGCAGTGTGCTCGCGCGGCAGAAGCGCGATCACATCGAACTCGACCGGCTGATCCAGGCCGTCGACGCATCCAGCGGACCGGAACGCCAAGAATACCTAACTCGCTTGTGCCGCTTGGTGTTTCCACACGCTTTCGCCGAGGAGTCGGTGCTGTGGCCGGCCATTCGCCGGTGGGTGCCCGAGGGGGAACACCTGACGCTGGAGATCGAGCGCGAACATCAGGAGATCAACCAGCTGTTCGCCAAACTGGAAAAGCTCAATCCGGACGGCGCTGAACATCACGAACTGTTCAAGCGCATTGTGCGCCTGCTACGCGAGGACGTCCGCGACGAAGAGGACCGGCTGTTGCCGATGCTGCAGCGTGCGATGAGCCGGCGCCGGTTGGTGGCACTGGGCTTCGCGTGGGAAGCGGTGCGCCGCACCGCGCCCACTCGGCCGCATCCCGTGGTAGCCCGGCGCCCACCGGGCAATGCATTGGCCGGCGCGCCGCTGACCGTCTTGGACCGCGGCCGCGACCGGCTCGACCGGGTCAGCCGCCGGTCCACCGGTCGGATGCACGGGGCCAGTCAGAGGTTGAGCAAGAGGCTGGCACGGGCGGCGGGCACGATCGAGCACGTGCCGCCGTTGACGCGCGGGGAAGATGCCAGCACGAACTATCGCCGCAACCAGGATTAGTGCGCCGCGGCGTCCCACGAACGGCCGTACCCCACCGACACCTCCAGCGGGACGTCCAGCGGGTAAGCGCCGCCCATCTTTTCGCGGGCCAGCGCCTCGACCTGCTCGCGCTCGCCGGGGGCGATTTCGAACAACAGCTCGTCGTGCACCTGCAGCAGCATGCGTGAGGCCAGGCCCGCTTCTTTGATGGCCTTGTCGACCTCGATCATCGCGACTTTGATGATGTCGGCGGCGCTGCCCTGAATCGGCGCGTTGAGCGCGGCACGTTCGGCGGCCTCGCGGACCTGCCGATTGCTGCTGTCCAGTTCCGGGAGGTAGCGGCGACGGCCCAGGACGGTGGAGGTGTAGCCGTCCTTGCGGGCCTGCTCCACCACCGCGAACAGGTAGTCCCGAATCCCGCCGAACCGGGCGAAGTACTGGTCCATCTGCACCTTCGCCTCCTCGGTGGAGATGTTCAGCTGCGCGGCCAAGCCGTAGGCGCTCAGCCCATAGGCCAGCCCGTACGACATCGCCTTGACCCGGCGGCGCAGTTCGGCGGTCACCTCTTCGATCGGGACACCGAAGGCTCGGGATGCCACGAACGAGTGCAGGTCCTCCCCGGTGTTGAACGCCTCGATCAAGCCTTCGTCTCTGGACAGATGCGCCATGATGCGCATCTCGATCTGGCTGTAGTCCGCGGTCATCAGCTCGGCGTAGCCTTTGCCGACGATGAACGCGTCGCGGATCTGCCGGCCGGCGTCGGTGCGGATTGGGATGTTCTGCAAGTTCGGTTCGGTGGACGACAACCGCCCGGTCGCGGCGATCGTCTGGTTGAACGTGGTGTGGATGCGGCCGTCGCCGGCTACCGAGTTCAGCAAACCGTCGACGGTGACTTTGAGCCGGCTGACGTCGCGGTGGGCCAGCAGATGCTGCAGGAATGGGTGCCCGGTCTTGTCGAACAGTGACTGCAACGCGTCGGCGTCGGTGGTGTAACCGGTTTTGGTGCGCTTGGTTTTCGGCATGCCGAGTTCGTCGAACAGCACTACCTGCAGCTGTTTGGGCGAGCCGAGATTGATCTGCTTGCCGATCACCGCATAAGCGGCCTCGGCCGCGTCGCGGATCTGATCGGCGAACTGGCTTTGCAGTTCGGTGAGCATGGGCAGATCGACGGCGATCCCGTGAGCTTCCATGTCGGCCAGCGCCCGCAGCACCGGCAGCTCCATGTCCCCCAGCAGTGCGGTGGAGTCGATGCGGGCCAACTCGGCGTCCAGCGCATCGGCAAGATCGATGACGGCCCGAGCCCGCAGAATGGCGGTCTGGACGGCCTGATCGTCCACCCCGTCCATATCGTCGAGTAACGAAAGTTGTTGCTGTTCAGGTGAATCCGCGCGGAGCTCGCGGCGAAGGTAGCGCAGCGACAAATCATCGAGGGCGAAACTGCGCTGGCCCGGCCGCACCAGATAAGCCGCCAGTGCGGTGTCGGAGGTGATGCCGTTCAAGGTCCAGCCGCGGCCCGCCACGTCGTGGATGGCCAACTTGGCCTCGTGTAGGGCCTTGGGCTTGGCGGGGTCGGACAGCCAGTCGCCGAGTGCTTGGTCGTCCTCGGGAGTCAGGGTGGCGGTGTCGATGTAGGCACCGTCGCCGTCGGCGGCGGCGATCGCCAGCGCGGTGGCGTCCCCACCGTGGGGCAGGTGGGTGCCCACCACGGTCAGGCCGGAGCGGCGCCCGTCGCCGGCGTGCTCGGCCAGCCACTGCGCGACCGTGCCAGGTTCCAGCGCGCCGCCGCGCACGTCGAAGCCCTCGTCGACTTCGGGTTCGACGGCGGCCAACGTCTCGAACAGCCGGTCGCGCAGCACCCGGAACTCCAGGTCGTCGAACAGGCGGTGGATGTGGTCGCGGTCCCAGGGCTGTAGCCGCAGCGTGTCCGGCGTCTGGGCCAGCGGTACATCGCGGATCAGTTCCGTCAGGTCGCGGTTACGGATCACGTTGGCCAGGTGCGCGCGCAACGCATCGCCCACCTTGCCGCGCACCGAATCGACATTGTCGACCAGTGATTGCAGGGAGCCGTACTCGATGATCCACTTCGAGGCGGTCTTCTCCCCCACTCCCGGGATGCCCGGAAGGTTGTCGCTGGGGTCGCCGCGCAGCGCGGCGAAGTCCGGGTATTGCTTCGGGGTGAGCCCGTATTTCTCCACGACGGCTTCGGGGGTGAATCGGGTGAGCTCGCTGACGCCTTTACGCGGGTAGAGCACCGTCACGTCCTCGGAGACCAGTTGCAGCGAGTCGCGGTCGCCGGTGACCACCAGCACGCGGTAGCCCTCATGCTCGGCTTGGGTGGCCAAGGTGGCGATGAGGTCGTCGGCCTCGAACCCGGGCTCGGACAGCACGGTGATGCCCAGCGCGTTGAGCACTTCCTTGGTGATGTCGATCTGCCCGTGGAACTCGTCGGGCGTCGCGGACCGGTTGGCCTTGTATTCGGGGTAGCGCTCGGAGCGAAACGTCTGCCGCGACACGTCGAATGCCGCCGCGATGTGCGAGGGTGCTTCGTCGCGCAGCAGGTTGATCAGCATGGCGGTGAAGCCGTAGACCGCGTTGGTGGTCAGCCCACCGCGGGTCTTGAAGTTTTCCGCGGGCAGCGCATAGAACGCCCGAAACGCCAGCGAATTGCCGTCCAGCAACATCAGAGTCGGCTTGGCGGAATCCTCACTGGCGGCGACGGCAGTACTCACGGCTCACACTCTAGGCACCCGGTGTGACGCACGACGCCGGCGTGGCCGCCCGCAGAACTGCAACACGTTTCAGTTTTGTGGTCGCTGCGGATAGGCTGGCCCGGTGCCAGAGGTCAGCTTGCAACAACCGGCAATCGACGGGTGGTTTGCCACCGACGACGCGGACAACCCGTATCTGATCGGCAGTAAGTGCCCGCAGTGCGGCACCTACGTATTCCCGCCGCGCGAGAACAATTGCCCCAATCCCGGCTGCGACGGCGACGAACTAGAGTCCGTCGCGTTGTCGCGCCGCGGGACGCTGTGGAGCTACACCGAAAACCGCTACGCACCGCCGCCGCCCTATCCCTCCCCGGACCCCTTCGAGCCGTTCGCGGTGGCCGCGGTGCAGTTGGCCGACGAGGGCCTGATCGTCCTGGGCAAAGTGGTCGAGGGGACCCTGGCCGCCGATCTCAAGGTCGGTATGGAGATGGAATTGACGACGATGCCGCTGTTCACTGACGACGACGGCGTCGAGCGGATCGTTTACGCGTGGAGGATCGCATGAGTGCTGAACCGCTGTACATCCTCGGCGCGGGCATGCACCCGTGGGGCAAGTGGGGACGCGACTTCACCGAATACGGTGTGGTCGCCGCCCGAGCCGCCCTTGCCGAGGCTGGGCTGGATTGGCGTCAGATCCAGTTGGTGGCCGGCGCGGACACCATCCGCAACGGCTACCCGGGGTTCGTCGCCGGCGCGACGTTCGCTCAGAAGCTGGGCTGGAATGGGGTGCCGGTCAGCTCCAGTTATGCGGCGTGTGCCAGCGGTTCGCAGGCCCTGCAGAGCGCCCGCGCTCAGATCCTGGCCGGGTTCTGTGACGTCGCGTTGGTCATCGGCGCCGACACGACGCCGAAGGGCTTCTTCGCCCCGGTGGGCGGAGAGCGCAAGAGTGACCCCGACTGGCAGCGCTTCCACCTGATCGGCGCGACCAACACCGTCTACTTCGCCCTGCTGGCGCGGCGGCGGATGGACCTGTACGGCGCGACCCTCGAAGATTTCGCGCAGGTGAAGGTCAAGAACGCCAAGCACGGGCTGAACAACCCAAATGCCCGTTACCGCAAGGAAAGTTCGATCGAGGATGTGCTGGCCAGTCCCGTCGTCTCCGATCCGCTTCGGCTGCTTGACATTTGCGCCACCTCCGACGGTGCTGCCGCACTGATCGTGGCGAGCAAGTCGTTCACCGAGAAGCACCTGGGCTCGACCGACGGGGTGCCGTCGGTGCGCGCGATCAGCACCGTGACGCCGCAGTATCCCCAGCACCTGCCCGAATTGCCGGACATCGCAACGGATTCGACGGCCGTGGTGCCTGCCCCGGAGCGGGTGTTCAAGGATCAGATCCTGGACGCTGCCTACGCCGAGGCGGGTATCGGTCCCGACGATTTGAGCCTGGCCGAGGTGTATGACCTGTCCACCGCGCTGGAGCTCGACTGGTACGAACACTTGGGTCTGTGCGCCAGGGGTGAGGCCGAGTCGCTGCTGCGCAGTGGGGCGACCACCATCGGCGGGCGTATCCCGGTCAACCCGTCGGGCGGGTTGGCGTGTTTCGGCGAGGCCATTCCGGCGCAGGCGATCGCTCAGGTGTGCGAGTTGACCTGGCAGCTGCGGGGACAGGCGACCGGCCGGCAGGTGGAGAATGCCAAGGTCGGCATCACCGCCAACCAGGGCCTGTTCGGACACGGGTCGTCGGTGATAGTCGCGCGCTAGTCGCTCCCCCGGGCTTTCTGGGTCGCGAGCGTGCGCAGTTGTACGGCCGTCACGGCGTGTCTGTGTACAGACACGCACGCTCGCGGCGGTGACGTCAGGTGTCGAGCGTCTCCAGCACCACTTCGGCGACGCGTTTCATCGTGGTGCGGCGGTCCATCGCGGCCCGCTGAATCCACTTGAAGGCTTCCGGCTCGGTCATGCCCTGCTTGGTCTGCAGCACGCCCTTGGCGCGTTCGACGAGCTTGCGGGTTTCCAGCCGGTCGGTGAGGGTTTCGACTTCGCGTTCCAGCGCGGTGAGCTCACCGAAGCGGCTGACCGCCAATTCGATGGCCGGGACCAGGTCGCTGGCGGTGAACGGCTTGACCAGATACGCCATCGCCCCGGCGTCACGCGCCCGCTCGACCAGGTCGCGTTGGCTGAACGCCGTCAGCACCACGATGGGCGCGATGCGCTTGCTGGCGATCTCGGAGGCCGCGTCGATCCCGTCGCGGCGCGGCATCTTCACGTCCATGATCACCAGATCAGGCGTATGCCGCTCGGCGAGCTCGACGGCTTCTTGGCCGTCGCCGGCTTCGCCGACAATCTCGTACCCCTCCTCTCGCAGCATTTCGGCCAGGTCCATACGGATGAGCGCTTCGTCCTCAGCGATCAGGACCCGGCGCGGCGGAGCGGCGTTGGCGTCGGTGGTGGGGCCCGTCATGACGGACATTGTCTCGTGGGCGGCTGTGAACAGTCACCTGGGGGCCTCATCTAAGGTAGGGAGCCGAAGAAGTCAGAGCCGCCCTCGTATCCCAACTGGCAGAGGAAACGGATTCAAAACCCGTACAGTGTGAGTTCGAATCTCACCGAGGGCACCGCGATAAGACGCCGTAAATCATTGCTGGCATCGCTAAACGTCGAGCTCAACCGTTACCCTTGGCTTTGTGGTGGCTAAGAGGTGCGGCGCCCCACCGACGGAAGCGGACCGACTGAATCAACGCCCCGACTGTGTAGCGGCGGTGCGGGCGCACAACCGCGCTCCCAGACAGCACTACGACGACACCGCCGCTCGCCGAGTCCGGGTCCTCAACATCACCGCGGCCATGGCCGTCATCGTCTGCGCCTGCTTCACCGTATTGGGCGTCTGGCCGGGTCCCTTGGTCTGGCACATTCAGGCGATCAACACCGCCGCCGCGATAATCTTCGCGACGGTGCCGCTGCTGCATCGCTTCGGAGAGCTGGTCGCGCCGCTGACCTTCACCTTCTCGGCGTACCTGGTGATCTTCCTGATCTGCTGGAATCTGGGCACCGGCTCGGGCGTGCAGTTCTACTTGATCACCAGCGCCAGCCTGGTGGTGCTGCAGCTCGGCGTTGAGCACATTCGGCTAGCCGTCGCGTTGGCGATCATCGGCGCCACCCTCGTCATCAGCCTGCAGTTCGAGGTGCCCCGCTCAACCGGCATCGAGTCGCCCCTGACGCTGTCCTTGAGCTTCATCGTGACGACGTTCTCCGCCTGCCTGATGGTGGTCGTGACGGTGTGGTTCGCGCTGCGGGACACTCAACGCGCCGAGGCGATCATGGAGGCCGAGTACGCGCGGTCGGAGGCCTTACTCGCCAACATGTTGCCGACCAGCATCGCCGATCGGCTCAAGGACCCGGAACGGCGCATCATTGCGGACAAATACGACGACGCTTCGGTGCTGTTCGCAGACATCGTCGGCTTCACCGAACGGGCCAGCAGCACCGCACCCGCCGACCTCGTCCGCTTCCTGGATCGCCTCTACAGCGCCTTCGACGCCCTAGTGGACAAGCACGGCCTGGAGAAGATCAAGGTCAGCGGCGACTCGTACATGGTCGTCAGCGGCGTGCCCCGACCACGGCCCGATCATCTGCACGCACTGGCCGACTTCGCCCTCGACATGGTCGCCGCGGCCGCCGAACTCAAAGACCCACACGGCCGATCGGTGCCGCTGCGGGTGGGCCTGGCGGCTGGACCCGTCGTCGCCGGCGTGGTGGGTTCACGCCGCTTCTTCTACGACGTCTGGGGCGATGCGGTCAACGTCGCATCACGGATGGAGTCGACCGACTCCGTCGGCCAGATCCAGGTTCCCGACGACGTCTACCAGCGCCTCAAGGACGACTTCGACTTCGAGGAACGCGGCCGGATCAACGTCAAGGGCAAAGGCATCATGCGCACCTGGTATCTCACCTGCCGTAAGCAGACCGAACAGGCCAGTGACACCCTCGTCGAGGACGCCGACACCGCCCGCGTCTGAGCCTGCAGACCCTGTACCAGACCCGCCACATGCGTCACACTGTTGGCCATGGAACCAAGCCACGTGTCCAGTCCCGCTCCCGCTCCCGCTCCCAACCCCGTCCCGAATCTGCTGCCGCATCTGTGGAAGTCGACGCTGGTGTCCGGTCTTCTGTCGGTGGCCCTGGGCATCCTCGTCCTGGCCTGGCCGGGGATCTCAATCCTGGTGGCCGCCATCGCCTTCGGCGTTTATCTCATCCTGACCGGGATCGCGCAGGTCTTCTTCGCGTTCAGCCTGCACGTGTCGGCCGGTAGCCGCATCTTGTTGTTCATCAGCGGCGCCGCTTCACTCATCCTGGCGGTGCTCGCCTTCCGTCACTTCGGCAATGCCGTTCTGCTGCTTGCGATTTGGATCGGCATCGGCTTCATCTTCCGCGGCGTGGCCACCACCGTTTCGGCGATCCATGATCCGACGCTGCCCGGCCGAGGATGGAACATCTTCATCGGCGTCATCAGCCTGATCGCCGGCATCGTCGTACTGGCCTCGCCGTTCGAGTCGATCCTCACCCTGGCGCTGGTCGTCGGTATCTGGCTGGTAGTGATCGGCGTATTCGAGATGGTGTCGGCGTTCGGCATCCGCAAGGCATCGCAGGAACTGGCTCCTCGTTAACCGCGGATCGGACGTACCGCGGTCGTCGGGGGTCTAGCGGCGGACGGCGGGAAAGTATTTCAGCACGCCTTCTTGCACCACGGTGGCGATGAGTTGCCCGCTGCTGTCGAAGATGTGTCCGCTGCCCAGACCGCGGGAATCGGCCGCGACCGGCGAGGACGTCGAATACAGCACCCACTCGTTGAAGTCGACCGGCCGGTGAAACCACACCGAGTGGTTCGCGGACGCCGCGAAGATGCGGTCATAACCCCAGGACAACCCATGGGTGGTGATCACCGAGTCCAACACGGTGGTGTCCGAGGAGTACAACATCGTCGCGGTGTGCAGGACCGGGTCGTCGGGCAGCACGCCCAGCGCCTTCACCCAGACCCGGTTGTAGGCGAGCCGTCCCCCCTTGTCCCGCATCACCCAGGCCGGGTCGTTGGTGTAGCGCCATTCGATCGGCTGCAAGGCGTTGACGAAGTGCGGGACCGTCTTCTCGTAGCCGCGCAACAAATCACCGATCGTCGGCAGGCTGTGCGGCGGCGGGACTTGCGGCGGCTCGACGGCGTGCTCGAGTCCCGCTCCGCCGGACATGTAGGAGATCATCGCCGACGACAACAAGACGCCGTCCTGGACCGCGTCGACGCGGCGGTTGGCGAAGCGCCGTTCGTCGCGCAGGCGCGTCACCTGAAATTCGATGTCCTTGGACGTATCGCCACCGTTGATGAAGTGCACCGAAAGCGCACTGGGCGGTAGGTCGTCGCGGGTCAGCGTGCGACTGCTCGCGACGAACGACTGAGCCATCAGCTGGCCGCCGAAGGTGCGCATCGGATTTTTGGTGGGATGGCACCCGATGAACCGGTCGTCGGCGACCCGGTTGAGATCCAGTCCCGCCAGCAACTCGTCGAAGTCGGACAACTAGACGTCGTCCTCCCCGATCCGGTGCACGTGGATCAGGTTGGTTGAGCCGACGGTGCCCGGCGGCGCGCCGGCCACGATGACGACCAAGTCGCCGCGCTTGTAGCGGCCCAGTTCGAGCAGCGACTTGTCGACCTGGCGGATCATGCCGTCAGTGGACTTCATGTGCCCGACGATGAACGTCTCGGTGCCCCATGTCATGGCCAATTGGCTGCGCACCTCGGGCAGGTCGGTGAAGGCGAGCAGCGGCAACGGAGTGTGCAGCCGCGCCAGTCGCCGGACGGTATCCCCGGATTGGGTGAACGCGACCAGGGCCTTGGCGTCCAGTCGCTCGCCGATGTCGCGTGCTGCGTAGGAGATAACGCCCCGCTTGGTGCGCGGCACGTGCGTCAACGGCGGCGCGGCCGTCGAATTCTGCTCCACCGCACACACGATCCGCGACATCGTCTTGACCGCCTGCAGCGGGTACTTCCCCACCGACGTCTCCCCAGACAGCATCAGCGCGTCGGCGCCGTCGAGCACGGCGTTGGCGACGTCGGAGGCTTCGGCGCGGGTGGGACGCGAATTCTCGATCATCGAGTCCAGCATCTGGGTGGCCACAATCACCGGCTTGGCGTTCTCCCGCGCGATCTGGATGGCCCGCTTCTGTACCAGGGGAACCTCTTCCAGCGGCAGCTCGACACCCAGGTCGCCGCGGGCCACCATGACGGCGTCGAAAGCCAGCACGATCGCTTCGAGGTTGTCGACGGCCTCCGGCTTCTCCAATTTGGCGATCACCGGCACGCGCCGCCCAATTCGGTCCATCACCTCATGGACCAGCTCGACATCCGAGGGCGAGCGCACGAAAGACAGCGCCACCATGTCGACGCCCAAGTTCAACGCGAAAGTGAGGTCCTCGATGTCCTTCTCCGACAGGGCGGGTGCGGACACGTTCATGCCGGGCAGCGAAATGCCTTTGTTGTTGCTGACCGGGCCGCCCTCGGTGACGGTGCAGACGACGTCGTCGCCGTCGACGTGATCGACCACCAGTCCGACCTTGCCGTCGTCGACCAACACCCGGTCACCGGACGTGGCGTCCTCGGCCAACCTCTTGTAGGTGGTGGAAACGCGGTCGTGGCTACCTTCGCAGTCGGCCACGGTGATCCGAATGGTTTCACCGTCCGCCCAGTAGGTGGGCCCGCTGGCGAATCGGCCCAGCCTGATCTTCGGGCCCTGCAGGTCGGCGAGCACACCGACCGCTCGGCCGGTCGCGTCCGAGGCGGCCCGCACCCTCTTGTAAGCGGTCTCGTGATCGCTGTAGTCGCCGTGGCTGAAATTCAATCGGGCGACGTCCATTCCGGCTTCGACCAGCGCTCTGACCAAGTCATCTTTGGCTGTGGCCGGTCCCAGAGTGCAGACGATCTTCCCGCGTCTAGTCACGACGACAAAGCATAGTCCCGCTAACCGGCCTGAGGGTGGCGCGACGGCGTCTACCTCGGGTTCTTCTGAGGATTCTTGTGATGATCGCCACGACGGGCGGAATCGATGCAGGTAGAACAGTCGACATCAGTCGCGTCACATTATTGCCACGTGCAACAATGGTGCGGCGAACAGGCACCAACTTCGAAAAATTGACCGGTTTGACGGAGGGCTGGTATGGGCACTTATCGCGACATGATTTCACGGCACGTTGCTCGCTTCGTCGGTCCGGCGGTGATCACCGCGTGGGGGATGAGCGCATCGATTCTTTCCGGCTCTGCCGTCCCGATCGCTTCCGCCGAGCCCTGCCCTGATGCAGAGGTGGTCTTCGCGCGCGGCACCGGTGAGGCTCCGGGTGTCGGGCCGACGGGCGAGGCCTTCATCAACGATTTACGTCCGCGCATCGGCGGGAAGTCGTTGGGCGTGTATGCGGTCAACTACCCCGCCAGCGACCAGTGGGCGACGGGTGTGGACGGGGTTCGGGACGCCGGCGCCCACGTGAACAACATGGCGCACACGTGTCCCAAGACGCAGATGGTGCTCAGCGGCTTCTCCCAAGGAGCGGCCGTGATGGGGTTCGTCACGTCGGCGGCAGTCCCGGACGGGGTGGACCCCAACACTGTGCCGCGACCGCTGGATCCCGAGGTGGCCAATCACGTCAGCTCCGTTGTGCTGTTCGGCTTGCCGAATACCCGCGCCATGGAGTTCTTGGGTCAGCCGCCGGTCGCTATCGGCCCGCTGTATCAAGCCAAGACGATGAAGATATGCGCCACCGATGACCCGGTGTGCTCGGAGGGGCTGAACTTCGCCGCGCACAACAGCTACGCCGACGGTGGGGCCATGATCGACCAGGGTGCGGCCTTCGCGGCCAGCCGCCTTGGCGCTGCCCCGGGCGGTCCGCCGCCTCCGCCGGCCGAGCCAAGCGGCTTCGGCGAGTGAGCTTCTGACCAGTCGGCGGGTGCTGCTGCGGGTCGCATGACCCAAGGCGGCACCCGCTTGCTGCGCTAACCGCCGGAAATTGTTGGCATCAAGGGGAAGCCCGGCAGATTGCGGACGACGGTCCAGGCGATCATCGCGACCACCACGGTGACGACGGCCGGGATTGATAACGCGGTCCGGCCGCGGTAGCGGCGCGTGATCACCCAGCCGGCCAACAGGGGTAGGCCGACCAGCAAGAAGATGTTGTCGTTGATGCTGGCGGCCAGGTCGCCGTGCAGCAGATCGTGCATCATCCGTAGGCCGCCACAGGCCGGGCAATTCCAGCCGGTGAAGGCTTTGAACGGGCACTGCGGGTAGACCGAGTTCGTGTTGTGCGGGTCCACGAGTGCGACGTATCCGAGCGCGCCCGCCAGCAGGACGGCCGAACCAGCAGCGGCGTATGCGCCGCCCCGGTGACCACGAAGCCCCGGTGGCCGGGAGGCTTGTTCAGGTTCCATCGCGCAACGGCCGACCGGACGGGTCGGCAACGCGGTCGGTCAGTATCAGTAATGCGTCGATGGTGCCCCAGACGATCGCGCCCACGCCGCAGGTGAACCAGCCCACCAACAGTTGGATGACGCCCAACCCGGTCTGACCGATGTAAATGCGGCCCATACCGGCGATTCCGAAGAGTCCGAGCAACTGCAGCAAGCCGGCCACCGTTTTCGACTTGTCCGAGAACGGTTGGCCGGTCACGGGATGACGACCGAACGGGGCCGAGGGGTCGTAGTAACCGCTCGGCCGCGAGTATTCGGGGTGGTATGGCGGTGGAAACGGCGGCGGGTATCCCGGCTGCTGGTACGGGGGGCCAGGCTCGGCGGCCGATGGCTGGTCGGTCACGGTCCCAGCATGCCAGAACAGCCGGCTTCTGCCAGCCGGCTATCGGCCCGAGCGCCGCCTGATGGTTCTCAGTCGATTCCGCCAACCCGGGCGCGTCGAGCCGGCATCGTCCGACGTGGGCCGCGCGGCGGGGCTGGGCGCGGCGTCGGCTTCGGTGGTAGGCGCTTCGGTCCCGGCGTCGTCCGCCTCGGTTTCCTGGGCGTCGGGCTCGCTCGGTGCCGCGTCGACGGCCTCCGCCTGCGCGGCCGCCCCCTCGGCTTCCGGCTCTGCCGCCTCACCCTCGGCAACGTCAGCCTCCGCCGCGGGCGCGGTCACCTCCGGCGCCTCCGGCTCCAGCTCCGGTTCAGCCTCAGGCTCGGACTCGCTCGGCGCTTCGTCGACGGCCTCGGCCTGCGCGGCCGCCCCTTCGGCTTCCGGCTCTGCGACAGGCTCCGGCTCCGGGGCCGCCGCCTCGGCCTCGGCCTCGGCCGGCGTTTCGTCGACCGCCTCGGCCTCGGCCGGCGTTTCGTCGACCGCCTCGGCCTGCGCGGCCGCCCCCTCGCCTCCCGGCTCCGCGGCAGGCGCCTCCACCTCCGCGACAGGCTCCGGCTCCACCACCTCCGGCTCCGCCTCGGCCTCGCTCGGCGTTTCGTCGACCGCCTCAACCTGCGCGGCCACCCCCTCGGCCTCTGGCTCCGCGACGAGCGCCGGCTCCGGGGCCTCGGGCTCCGCCTCGGCCTCGCTCGGCGTTTCGTCGACCGCCTCAACCTGCGCGACGGCCCCCTCGCCTTCCGACTCCGGCGAAGGCGCGTCAGGCGCATCGGCCTCAGCTGCATTCGGCGCCGCAACGTCTCCCTCGACGGTCTCCGCCTGCGTGGTCACTGCTTCCGTTTCGGGCTCGGCCGTCTCCGCCTGCTCCGTGGTGTCGGCAGCAGCACCCGACTCCGGACCCGCGGCGGTGTCCGCCGCAGCCCCTCCTGCGGCGGCGGCTGACCCGACGGTGACAAGCTCCGCGGCCGGCTCCGGCTCGGCTGCGTCCGCCTCTTCGTCGACGTAGCCGCGCACGGTCGCCGGATCTTCTCGGCCCTTCGGCGCCAGCATCACGTAGACGATCGCCCCGATGAACACAAACGTCGAGGTGAACGAATTGATCCTGATGCCGGCGATGTGTGTGGCCGTGTCGTCACGCAACAACTCGACGCAGAACCGGCCGACGCAATAACCCGCCACGTAAAGGGCGAACAGGCGGCCATGGCCGAGGGTGAATCGGCGGTCCAGGTAGATCAGGACGACGAAAACCAGCACGTTCCATAGCAATTCGTAAAGGAACGTCGGCTGCACCACGAGCGCCAACTGGCCCGTCGAGACGCCGTCGAGCGAATGGACATCGACGAAGCCGGCCGGGTCACGGCGGTAGAAGATTTCCAGCCCCCACGGCAGGGTGGTTTCCCGGCCGTAGAGCTCTTGATTGAAGTAGTTACCGAGCCGGCCGATCGCCTGAGCCAACACGATGCCGGGCGCTATCGCGTCGCCGAAGGCGGGCAGCGGAATCCCCCGCCGCCGGCAGCCGATCCACGCCCCGACACCGCCGAGCGCTACCGCACCCCAGATGCCCAGCCCGCCGTCCCAGATTCGCAGTGCCGCGCCCAACCCGGCGCCACCCCGACCGAAATACGTCGGCCAGTCGGTGGCCAGGTGATAGAGCCGGCCGCCGATCAACCCGAAGGGCACCGCCCACAGCGCGATGTCGTAGATCACGCCGCGCTCGCCACCACGGGCAGCGAACCGTCGGTCGCCGATCAGCAGGGCGACGACGATGCCGGTGATGATGAACAACGCATAGGCACGAATGGGTAGCGGCCCGAGGTGCCACACACCTTGGGGTGGACTCGGGAAGTATGCCAGCACGGTTGTCGTCATGCGGAGATCCTCTGCCGCACACCAGTGGCGAGTTCCTCGGTCAGTTTCCGCAGGGCAGGCAGACCCTCGCCCAACGCGGAGACCAAGGCCGAACCGACGATCACGCCGTCGGCGTAGCTGCCGATCTGCGCGGCCTGCTCTTTGGAGCGCACGCCCAGTCCGACGCCGACGGGTATGTCCGACACCTCCTTGACCCTGGCCACCAACTGTGGGGCGGCGTGCGAGACGGCGTCACGGGCGCCGGTCACGCCCATCGTGGATGCCGCATAGACGAATCCGCGCGACGCGTTGACCGTGTTCACCAAGCGCTCGGGTGTCGACGCCGGTGCCACCAGGAAGATTCGGTCCAACCGATGTTGTTGCGACGCCGCGATCCACTGCTGCGCCTCGTCCGGGATGAGGTCAGGGGTGATCAAACCTTGCCCGCCGGCCGCGGCCAGGTCTCGGGCGAACGCGTCGATTCCGTAGCGCAACACGGGGTTCCAGTACGTCATCACCACGGCGCTGCCACCGGCTTGACTGATCGCCTCGACGGCCGCCAGGGTGTCGCGGACCCGTACTCCCCCACTCAGCGCCGCCTCGGTGGCCCGCTGAATCGTCGGCCCGTCCATGCCAGGATCGGAATACGGCACACCCACTTCGACGATGTCACAACCGGCTTCGACGAGGGCGGTCATCGCCGCCACCGACGTCTTCACATCGGGATAACCGGTGGGCAGGTAGCCGATCAGGGCCGCGCGATCGTCGCTGCGACACGACTCGAACAGCGGCCCCAACCGACTTGTTTCGCTTTGTTCGACCGTCATCATCTGCTCAAGCCTGAGCGCCCGACGGGCCCATCAGGCCGAACCACTTCGCGGCCGTCTCGACGTCCTTGTCCCCACGGCCAGACAGGTTCACCACAATGACCGCCCCCCTTCCCATCTCCTTGCCCAACTTGAGGGCACCGGCCACCGCATGCGCGGATTCGATGGCCGGGATGATGCCTTCCATCCGACTGAGCAGGCCGAAGGCCTCCATTGCTTCCGAATCGGTGATGGGCTCGTATTGGACGCGTCCGGTGTCTTTCAGCCAAGCGTGTTCGGGGCCTACGCCGGGGTAGTCCAGACCCGCTGAGATGGAGTGCGATTCGATGGTCTGACCGTCTTCATCCTGCAGCAGGTAGGAGAACGAGCCCTGGAACGCGCCGGGTGAGCCGCCGGTGAATGTTGCCGCGTGACGGCCAGTTTCGACACCGTCACCCGCGGCCTCATATCCGACCAGGCGCACTGCGGGGTCATCGATGAACGGGTGGAAGATGCCGATGGCGTTGGAGCCGCCGCCGACACACGCCACCACCGCGTCCGGCAGTCGGCCGGCCTGTTGCTGAATTTGAAAACGCGCTTCCAGGCCGATGATTCGCTGAAAATCCCGGACCATGGTGGGGAACGGATGCGGTCCGGCGGCGGTGCCGAAACAGTAATAGGTGTTGTCGGCATTTGTGACCCAGTCCCGAAACGCCTCGTTGATCGCGTCTTTGAGGGTCCTGGAACCGGTCTCCACCGACACCACGTGGGCGCCGAGCAGGCGCATCCGTGCCACATTCAGCGCTTGACGGGCGGTGTCGACCGCGCCCATGTAGATGACGCATTCCAGACCCAGCAGCGCGCAGGCCGTTGCGGTGGCCACCCCGTGCTGGCCTGCGCCGGTCTCGGCGATGACTCGGGTCTTGCCCATCCTGCGGGCCAGCAACGCTTGGCCGAGCACGTTGTTGATCTTGTGAGAACCGGTGTGGTTCAGGTCTTCTCGCTTGAGGAAGATCCGCGCCCACCCGGCGTGCTCGCCCAGCCGAGTGGTTTCGTACATCGGCGACGGCCGGCCGGCGTAGTGCGTCTGCAGGTTGTCCAGGGTGTCCAGGAAGTCCTGATTGACGCGTTCCTTCTCGTACGCGGTGGTGACTTCTTCGATCACCGCCATGAGCGCCTCGGGAACGTAACGACCTCCGTAGACGCCGAAGTGTCCTCCCGAATCTGGCTCGTGCCGAGTGGGTTCGGCAATGGCGGCACTGGTGCGCGGAAGACCCGGGCGGGATAGATCTGCCATGACTAAGGCTCGATGCGGATGGGGCTCAACAACGGTTAGCGAACCGGTTTGGGACAGGACGGATGGGTGCCCGCGGTAACCAGGTCGGCAACCGCGGCGCGTGGGTCACCGCTCTTGACCAGACCTTCACCGACCAGCACAGCATCAGCACCTGCACCCGCGTAAGCCAGTAGATCACCGGTGCCCCGCACACCGGATTCGGCGATTCTGATCACCTTGCTGGGCAGCCCGGGGGCGATTCTCGCGAAACAATCGCGGTCGACCTTGAGCGTCATCAGATCGCGTGCGTTGACGCCGATCACGCTGGCGCCGGCCTGCAACGCGCGATCGGCTTCTTCTTCGGTGTGCACCTCGACCAACGCGGTCATACCCAGTGATTCGGTGCGGTCCAGCATCGACACCAAGGCCGATTGGTCCAACGCGGCGACGATGAGCAGCAACATGTCGGCGCCGTGCGCGCGGGCCTCGTGGATCTGGTAGGGCTGCACCACGAAGTCCTTGCGCAGCACCGGGATTGAGACGGCGGCACGGACCGCGTCGAGATCGTCGAGGGAACCGTGAAAGCGCCGCTCCTCGGTCAGCACGCTGATGATTCGCGCGCCGCCGTCCTCGTAGGCCTGGGCGAGCTTCGCCGGATCGGCGATGGTGGCCAAAGACCCGGCCGATGGGCTGGCGCGCTTGACTTCGGCGATGACGCCGATGCCGGGCTGGCGCAGTGCGGCCATCACGTCGCGCGGAGGCGGCGCTGCTGCTGCGGCCGCCTTGATTTCCGCGAGACTCACGCGGGCTTCGCGCGCGGCAACGTCGGCCCGGACCCCCTCGAGGATGGAGTCAAGCACGGTTGCCGGACTCATGCCTGCGGTTCCTTCCCGTCGTGACCCGCCGTCACCCAAACCAACCGAATGCGACGACGTTCAAGAAGGGTAGCGGTCTTCAGCGTGCCCCCCGTCACCGACCCTCGGTGTCCGACTCGCGCGGCGCGTCGGTTGGGTCTTCTCCCTCGTCGAGAGCATCCCAGATCATCCGCTCCGACATGTGAGAACCGCTTTCTTCGCCCGAGTCGGCGTCGGCCTGCCGCGCCATCGAACGCCGCGCGGCCGGGGTTACGTACTTGGTGGTGTCCCCGGAAGACGATGCGGAGGTGGCGGCTGACCGCAGCAATAGCACCGCGGCGATCAAGGTCCCCAGCGCCGCGACCACCGAGATCACCGCTCCGGGGTAGCGGCGTGCGCTGCCCACCAGGGTGACCAGTGGCACGTGCGCCAACTCTGCCCCCCGCGCCGCCACGTCGGGCACGACCCAGAAGCTGACGCCCAGGTAGCCGATCGCGAAACTCGCCGCGGCCAACAGCACGGCCAGCGCCCGCAGCGGCCAACCACGGACCGCGAGCGCGGCGATGGCCGCGGCCAGCAACAGCACCGCCAGCGGCAGCAACGCCGTCGACCAGGACGCACCGGACAAGGTCACGTCCTTGGGCGGGCCCAGCCCGTCGAACGAGCGGATGACCACCCACGGCAATCGCGACGCGGTCCATAACGCCGCAGCGGCCAGGACCAGCAACACCTGCGCGATCGCGACGGTGCGACGGCCCGGCCGACGTTCAGAACTCACCCTTGACCCGCATCCGGTGCCGTCAGGGTTTCGGCGGCGGCGATCGCGTTGAGCACCGCGCGCGCTTTGTTGCGCGCCTCGTTGTACTCGTAGGTTCCGTTGGAGTCGGCCACCACGCCGCCGCCTGCCTGCACGTAGGCGGTGCCATTGCGCATCAGGGCGGTGCGTATCGCGATCGCGAAGTCAGCGTTGCCGGCGAAGTCCAGATATCCGACGACACCGCCGTACAGTCCGCGCCGGGTCTTTTCGACCTCTTCGATGAGTTCCATGGCCCGCACCTTCGGCGCGCCGGACAAGGTGCCGGCCGGGAAGCAGGCGGTCACCGCGTCGAGGGCGGTGCGGCCCTCGGCGAGTGACCCGGTCACCGTCGACACCAGGTGCATGACGTGGCTATAGCGCTCGATGTGGCTGTAGTCCTCCACACGCACCGTGCCGGGCGCGCAGACCCGGCCGAGGTCATTGCGGCCCAGGTCGACCAGCATCAGGTGCTCGGCCAGTTCCTTCTCGTCGGACAGCAGTTCCTTTTCCAGCAACTGATCTTCTTCGTCGGTCTCGCCACGCCACCGGGTGCCGGCGATCGGGTGCGTGGTGGCCTGACCGTCGTGCACCGTGACCAGCGCCTCCGGGCTGGACCCGACGATGGAAAAGTCAAGCGCGCCAGCCTGATTCGGCACCTGCAGCAAATACATGTACGGGCTTGGGTTGGTCACGCGCAGCATTCGGTACACGTCGATGGCGTCGACGTCAGTGTCCATCTCGAAGCGCTGGGACGGCACCACCTGGAACGCCTCCCCGGCGGCGATCTGCTCGACCAGGTAGTCGACGATCTTGCCGTACTCCTCGACGGTGCGCTGCGCGCGGTGGCGCGGCTCAGGTTTGCTGAACGTGGCCACCGTGGAGGGCAACGGCTGACCCAGCGCGGCGGTCATGACGTCCAGCCGCGCGACCGCGTCGTCGTAGGCCCAGTCGACCCGTTCGTCAGTCCCGTTCCAGTTCACCGCATTGGCGATCAGGGTGATGGTGCCCTCATGGTGGTCGACCGCGGCCACATCAGTGGCAAGCAGCAGCAACATGTCGGGCAGGGCCAGGTCGTCGACGGCTAGCTCCGGCAGGCGCTCCAGGCGGCGAACCATGTCGTAGGCGAAGAAGCCGACCATGCCACCCGACAGCGGCGGCAGCCCCGGCAGCGCGGCGGTGGCCAGCAGCTCCAGGGTGGCGTGCAGCGCCTGGATCGGGTCGCCGCCGGTGGGCGCGTCGTGCGGTACGGCGCCCAGCCAAACCGCTTGGCCGTCCCGCACGGTCAGCGCGGTCGGCGCGCCCGCCCCGATGAACGACCACCGCGACCACGACCGGCCGTTCTCGGCTGACTCCAGCAGGAAGGTGCCGGGCCGGTTGGCGGCGAGCTTGCGGTAGGCCGAGAGCGGCGTTTCGCTGTCGGCCAGCACCTTCCGGGTCACCGGGACCACCCGGTGCTCGGCCGCCAGCGCGCGGAAATGTTCCCGCGTCGTCGTGGTGGCGAGGTTGGCGTGCACCGAACTATCCAACCAGATGTGCTGATCAGAGCGGGCGTAGCCTTGCCGCCATGAAAACTGGTGACACGGTGGCGGACTTCGAACTTCCCGACCAGACCGGCACGCCGCGCAAACTGAGCGCGCTACTCGCCGACGGGCCCGTGGTGCTGTTCTTCTACCCCGCCGCGATGACTCCCGGATGCACCAAGGAAGCCTGCCACTTCCGCGACCTGGCGCAGGAGTTCGCCGCCGTCGGCGCCAACCGTGTCGGTATCAGCGCCGATCCGGTGCACAAGCAAGCCAAGTTCGCCGACATGCAAGGCTTCGACTACCCGCTGTTGTCGGACACCGAGGGCGCCGTCGCCGCCCAGTTCGGCGTCAAGCGGGGCTTGCTGGGCAAGCTGATGCCGGTCAAGCGCACCACCTTCGTCATCGACACCGACCGCACGGTGCTCGACGTCATCGCCAGCGAATTCAGTATGGACAGCCACGCCGATAAGGCGTTGGCCACGCTGCGCGCGCGGTCCTCGGCCTAGCCGTCGGCACTTACGGGATGGCCTCGAGGAACATGTAGGCGGCCAGCAGCATCAGGTGCAGTTCGCCTTGCAGCCGGGTGGCCCGGCCGGGCACCACCGTCAGGACGCTGACCACTACCGTCAGCGCCAGCAGCGCCATCTGCGTGGCGCCCAGACCCAGAACCAGCGGGCCGCTCAACCACAGCGAGGCCAGCGCAATGGTGGGAATCGTGAGCCCGATGCTGGCCATCGCGGAGCCGTAAGCCAGGTTGAGACTGATCTGCACCCGGCCTTGGCGGGAGGCACGGGCGGCCGCGAGCGTCTCGGGAAGAAGCACCAGGGTCGCGATCACCACCCCGACGAAAGACTGCGGGAAGCCGATCGCCGATACCGCGCGCTCGACCAACGGCGATTCCACCTTGGCCAGGCCGACCACCGCAACCAAGGCCACCAGCAGCAACGCCAGGCTGGTGAGCGCCGCGCGGCGGCTCGGCGGGTCCGCGTGCCCGTCATCCTCGTAGGGTCCGTCTTCGCCCACCGGCAGGAAAAAGTCCCGGTGGCGGACCGTTTGGGTGAACACGAACATCAGGTAGAGGCTCAGGGAGGCGAGCGCGGCGAAGGTGAGTTGGCCCGGCGTGAACTCCGGGCCCGGGTGACTGGTGGTGAACGTCGGCAACACCAGACTCAACGTGGCCAGGGTGGTGACCGTGGCCAGCGCGGTGCCGCTGCCATGGGCGTTGAACAACGCCACCCCGTACCGCTGGGAACCCAGCAGCAACGACAGTCCGGCGATGCCGTTGGTGGTGATCATGACCGCGGCAAACACGGTGTCGCGCGCCAGCGTCGCGGCCTCGGTTCCGCCGGACACCATGAGCGTGACAATCAGTGCCACCTCGATGACGGTCACCGCGACGGCCAATATCAGCGATCCGAACGGCTCGCCGACCCGGTGTGCGACCACTTCGGCGTGATGGACCGCCGCCAGCACGCCCCCGGCAAGCAGCACTGCCTCGAACAGGCCCAGCACTGTTCCCACCTTGACGCCCCAGGTCAACACCAGCGCGACCAGGGCCAGCGGCGGCACCACTACGTTCCAGCTCATACGTTTCGACATCGTCGACCATTCTCATCGACGCCACCCCATTGCTGAGCACCCGCAATCGGCCCAGGACCGGTGTTCGCCCAATCGCCGCGTGAATCGCATTGCGGCTCAGTGTGAATCAGAGAAAAACGGTTTGCTGTGTTCCCCGTCTCTATAGCATGCTCACATGCCGCCAACGGATGGGCAAAGTGAAGGCCTCGCAGAAGGAGAAGTGTTCGCCGGGTACACCATTGTGCGGCGACTAGGCGCCGGCGGGATGGGCGAAGTGTATTTGGCGCAGCACCCCCGGCTGCCGCGACGCGATGCCCTGAAGATTTTGACCCGCGAACTGACCGCGAACGAGGACTTCCGGAAGCGCTTCAACCGGGAAGCCGACCTGGTGGCAAGTCTGTACAACGAGCACATCGTCGGCATCCACGACCGCGGCGAGTACGAGGGGCAGTTGTGGCTGTCCATGGACTACGTGGAGGGCACCGACGCCGGTGATTTGCTGTACACGCGGTATCCGTCGGGGATGCCGCCCGCGGACGTCATCGAGATCATCACCGCGGTCGCCGACGCGCTCGACTACGCCCATGCCCGCGGGTTGCTGCACCGCGACGTCAAGCCGGCCAACATTCTGCTCGGAGAGGGGACGCTGCGCCGGCGCATTCTGCTTGCCGATTTCGGCATTGCCCGCGAACTCGGGGACATCAGCCGCCTGACCGCGACCAACATGTTGATGGGAACCACCGCGTACTGTTCGCCCGAGCAGTTGCAGGGCGCCGATCTCGACGGGCGCGCCGACCAGTACGCGCTGGCGTGCACGGCGTTTCACATGTTGGCGGGCTCCGCCCCGTTCCAGCACTCGAACCCCGCGGTGATCATCACCAAGCACTTGACCGCGCCGCCGCCGCCGATCAGCGAGCGGCGGCCCGATCTCGCCGACCTCAATCCGGTCCTGGCCAAGGCGCTGTCCAAGAACCCCGCCGAGCGCTATGCGAACTGCACAGAATTCGCGGCCGCACTCGCCGGCCAACTCGGCGTCGGCACGCCTGAGGCGACCGCTCCCACGGGGTACGTCAGCATGCCGACCGAGGCGATCTCGACCACGGGAACGAAGCCGTTGAGCAAGCTGCGCAGCCGGGTGCGACCGGCCACAGTGGCCGCTGCTGTGGTCGCCGCCGTGCTGGTCACCGTCGCGGTGATCCTCGGGGTCAGAGTCTTCCGGTCCGACCGGCCCGCCAGCAGCCCCGCCCCGGCCCAATCAGTGGCTCCCGAGCAGGACGGTGCCGCGACCGCGACACCGGCACTGGAGCTGACCACCCTGGTCACCGACCAGGCCAAAGTGCTGACCCCGCCCGAGCACGCCGCGGTCGAGCGGGCCCTGGACAAGCTCTACGACGAACGCGGCACCCGGCTGTGGGTGGTCTACGTCAAGGACTTCGGCGGGCTCAAACCGGCGCGATGGGCAGAAGAAACGGTGCGCGCCAACGGTTTCGTCGACACCGACGCCATCCTTGCCGTGGCCACCGACCGGCCGGCGTTCGCGTTTCGGGTGCCGGCGGCGATCACCGTGGACAAACCCATCGACGTCGAGGTGATTCGCCGTGACCGCATCGAACCGGCCATTTCGCGGCATGAATGGACCCGCGCCGCGTTGGCGGCGGCCAACGGCTTGGACGTTCCGGTCCGCTAGCTAGACGGTATGGAGGCTGACTCGAGGCCGAAGGCCTCGGGCTGCAATCGGACGTGGGTTGCCGGTGTCGGGTGAACACTCGCACGGGTAGAGCCACAGTTGCAGATCAGGAGGCCTCCGGTGAGTTTCAACGGTACGAGTGTCGGGTTGGACGTGCACGCGCTTTCGGTGGTTGCTCATGCCGTCGATGAACAGACGGGTCGAGTCGAACGGGCGCGGTTGTGTCCTGATCACGGTGAGATCTTGGATTGGTTGCACCGGTTGCGAGGCCCGGTGCGAGTGGCCTATGAGGCCGGGCCAACGGGGTTTGGTCTGGCACGAGCTCTAGCGGATGCCCAGATCGACTGCGTGGTCGCCGCGCCATCGAAGCTGATCCGCCCGGCCGGGGATCGGGTCAAGACCGATGCTCGTGATGCTGCGCATCTGACCAGGTTGCTGCGGTTGGATGAGATCACTGCGGTTACGGTGCCCGACGTTGAGGTCGAGGCGGTGCGAGATTTGGTTCGTGCTCGCGAGGACGCCCGTGCGGATCTGATGCGTGTTCGGCACCGGTTGTCGAAGCTGTTGCTGCGCCAAGGCCGGGTCTACTCAGGTGGTCAGGCCTGGACCGGAGTGCACGAAACGTGGCTTAGGCGCCAACGATTCGACGATGTCCACACCGCGGCGGCGTTTGATCATCACTTTGACGCGGTGCTCACCGCTACCGCGGCCAGGAACCGTCTCGACGAGCAGATCGTCATGGTCGCGGCCTCACCGCGCTGGGCCGATCCGGTCAACCGGCTGGGCTGCCTACGCGGGATCTCGGCGTTGACTGGTCTGGCCTTAGCCGTAGAAATCGGGGACTGGACCCGATTCACCGGTGCCTCGATCGGCGCCTACGTCGGTCTGGTGCCCACCGAGTACTCCTCGGGGACTTCACGGGTCCAGGGTTCGATCACCAAGGCTGGCAACGCCCACGTCCGCAGACTGCTGATCGAATCGGCCTGGCACCACCGCGCCGGCTACCGCACCCCCGGTCCGACGATGCGGGCCCGATGGGCCAAGGTCGACCCAGCGCTCAAGGACCGCGGGCACGCCGGAAACCGCCGTTTACATCAGCAGTGGTGCCGGTTCAATGAGCGCAAGAAGCCCCACGTCGTGGCCAACGTCGCGGTCGCTCGTCAACTGGCCGGTTGGTGTTGGTCGCTGGCCACGCTGACATAAGCGCAGCCGCCCGAAGCTTGATCGGAGTCAGCCGGTCGGCGGTGAGGTAGGCGAACTGGACCTGCGTTACAGCTATGAGCAACAACAGCATTCGACCAATGCTGATGTGACGCCCGCCCCTAGAAAGCAGCCACCGTTCGCGCCGAACCATCGTCTTGCGGTACCCAACCCGCGTATATCAGTCTGACACCACCGTCGTTGACCAACGACCGCCGCGACGCCCGACTGACCCCGATCAAACGAAAGCCGCCCCGGCCCATACCGGGGCGGCTTTCACCTGCCTATTGACAAACAGTGCCTACATATCAGCTGTCCGGCGACAGCAACACGTCGCCGTCGAAGCAACTGTGGTCACCGGTGTGGCAGGCGCCGCCGACTTGGTCGACGGTCAGCAGCACCGTGTCGCCGTCACAGTCCAAGCGCACCGAGTGGACGTGCTGGGTGTGGCCGGAGGTGGCGCCCTTGATCCACTGCTCACCGCGGGATCGCGAGAAGTAGGTCGCCTCGCGGGTCTTGAGGGTTCTGGCCAACGCCGCGTCGTCCATCCACGCGACCATGAGCACGTCACCGCTGCCGCGCTCTTGCACGACGGCGGTGAACAGGCCGTCGGCGTTGCGCTTCAACCGCGCGGCGATCTGCGGGTCCAGCGTCATCGGACGGTGATCTGTTCTGCCGCCATGGCGGCCTTCACCTGACCGATGGTCAGCTCGCGGAAGTGAAACACGCTGGCGGCCAACACCGCATCGGCGCCGGCGGCCACCGCGGGCGCAAAGTGCTCGACGGCTCCCGCGCCCCCGCTGGCGATGACCGGCACCGTGACCGCGGCCCGCACCGCGCGCAACATGGCCAGGTCGAACCCCGCTTTGGTGCCGTCGGCGTCCATCGAGTTCAACAGGATCTCCCCTACGCCCAGTTCGGCGCCGCGAGCCGCCCATTCGACGGCGTCAATGCCGGTGCCGCGCCGGCCGCCGTGCGTGGTGACCTCCCAGCCCGACGGGGTGGGCGGTGACCCCGCCGGCACGGTGCGCGCGTCGACCGACAGCACAATGCACTGGGAGCCGAATTGGCGTGACATTTCGGCCAGCAACTCCGGCCGCGCGATGGCCGCGGTGTTGACCGAGACCTTGTCGGCGCCGGCTCGCAGCAGGACATCGACGTCGGCGACCGTGCGCACCCCGCCGCCGACCGTCAGCGGGATGAACACCTGTTCGGCGGTGCGGCGCACCACGTCGAGCATGGTGGCCCGGCCCGACGAGGAGGCCGTCACGTCCAGGAAGGTCAGTTCGTCGGCGCCTTCGGCGTCATAGGCGGCGGCGAGTTCGACGGGATCACCGGCGTCGCGCAGGTTTTCGAAGTTGACTCCCTTGACCACGCGGCCGCCGTCGACGTCCAGGCATGGAATGACCCGCACGGCAACACCTTCGCGCAGGTGCAGCTCAGTAGTCATCGGGCTCGCCTGTGTCGCGCAGGATTTCCAGGATCTCGGCATGTGCGCCGGGCGCGGCGGCCAGCGCGGACTTCGATGCGGGCGTCCACTGCTCACCGGCCAGATTGGTGACGACGCCGCCCGCCGCACGCACCAGCGCAACCCCGGCGGCGTGATCCCAGACGTGGCTGCCGAAACTGATTGCCGCACCCAATATCCCGTCGGCGACGTAGGCCAGGTCGATGCCTGTGGAGCCGTGCATCCGCAGCCGCGACGACACCCGGCTCAGATTCTCCAACAGGGCCACCCGATACTGTCCCGGGAAACGGCCGCGCGAATCCGCACTGAAGGAACCGGCCGCGACCAACGCGTCGGCCAGCTCGGTGTGGCCTAATTTTGGTTGTGCGACACCGTTTTTCATCAACGGGCCGCCTTCGACAGCGGTGTAGCGCTGGCTGGTGAACGGCAGCCAGGTCAGCCCTGCCACCGGCTCGCCATTTCGCAGCAGCCCCAACAGAATGGCGGCCATGGGTGACCCGGCGGCGTAGTTGAAGGTGCCGTCGACGGGGTCGAGTACCCACACCCACGGCGAGTTGACGTCGGGGCCGCCGAATTCTTCGCCGTGCACTCCGATTCCGGTCGCCTTGACCAGCGCGTCGACCACCTGCCGTTCGATGGCCAAGTCGACTTCGGTGGCGAAATCGTTGCCCTTCTTGGCAACCGCTGAGTCGGCGCGGTGACCGGCCAGGAAGGGTTCCGTGGCGTCATCGAGGATGGCCGAGGCCTCGGCCACCAGCGCCTCTAGATCCATCGCGCTTACCCCCGCACCGCGGCCAGCGCTTGCGGCAAGGTGAACCGCCCGGCATACAGCGCCTTGCCGACGATGGCGCCCTCGACCCCTTGGCCGGTGAGGGTGGCGATGGCGCGCAGGTCATCCAGGCTGGACACGCCACCGGATGCGATCACCGGGGCCTCGGTGCGCTCGGCGACTCGGGCCAGCAATTCCAAGTTGGGTCCGCCCAACGTGCCGTCCTTGGTGACGTCGGTGACCACGAATCGCGAACAGCCTTCACCGTCCAGGCGGTCCAGCACCTCCCACAAATCACCGCCATCGGTTTCCCACCCCCGGCCGCGCAGCCGGTGTTGCCCGTCGACGATCTGCACATCCAAGCCGACGGCGACCTTGTCGCCGTGCTCGGCGATCATCCGCGCGCACCACTGCGGGTTCTCCAGCGCGGCGGTGCCCAGGTTCACCCGCGCGCAACCGGTGGCCAGCGCCGCCACCAGCGAGTCGTCGTCGCGGATGCCGCCGGACAGCTCCACCTGCACGTCCAGCTTGCCGACAACGTCGGCCAGCAGTTCGCGGTTGGAACCGCGCCCGAACGCCGCGTCCAGGTCCACCAGGTGGATCCATTCGGCGCCGTCGCGCTGCCAGCCCAGTGCGGCGTCCAGCGCTGAGCCGTACTCGGTTTCGCTGCCGGCCTTACCCTGCACCAGGCGCACGGCGCGGCCGTCGACCACATCCACTGCGGGCAGCAGAATCAGGGGCGTCGTCACAAGTTCTCCACCCAGTTGCTCAGCATGGCCGCGCCGGCGTCACCGCTCTTCTCCGGATGGAACTGGGTGGCCGACAGGGCGCCGTCCTCGACCGCGGCCAAAAACGGCACCTGGTGGGTCGCCCAGGTCAGCCGGGCCTCAGGGGAACCTTCCCACTGTTGGGCGGCATAGGAGTGCACGAAGTAGAACCGGGTGTCGGACGGCAAGCCTTTGAACAGCGCGCTGTCTGGCGCGGATTGCACCACGTTCCAGCCCATGTGCGGGATGACCGGGGCCTCCAACTGCGTGACGGCACCCGGCCATTGCCCGCAGCCGGTGGATTCCACGCCGAACTCCACGCCGCGGGCGAACAGAATCTGCATGCCCACACACACTCCCAGGACCGGACGGCCGGCGGCGACGCGCTCGGCGATGATCTGTTCGCCGCCGATCTTGCGCAGCCCGGTCATGCAGGCCTCGAAGGCGCCCACGCCGGGCACGACCAGCCCATCGGCGGCGGCGGCCGCTTGGGCGTCGGCGGTGACCTCCACATCGGCACCCACGCGCTCCAGCGCACGTTGCGCCGAGCGCAGATTCCCCGAGCCGTAATCCAATACGACTACTGATTTCGTTGTCACAGAACACCTTTGGTGGATGGCACACCCGACACCCGGGGATCGGGTTCGACCGCTTGACGCAGCGCGCGGGCGACGGCCTTGAATTGAGCTTCGGTGATGTGGTGCGGATCGCGACCGTAGAGCACCCGCACATGCAGCGCGATGCGGGCGTTCATCGCCAGCGATTCGAACACGTGCCGGTTGATGACGGTGTGGTAGGGCACCGAGTTGCCGGCAATGGTGGTGTGCCGCAGGTGGTCCGGTTCTCCGGTGTGCACACAGTATGGGCGCCCGGAGACGTCGACGGCGGCGTGGGCCAGGGCCTCGTCCATCGGGATGAACGCGTCGCCGAACCGGCGAATGCCCTTCTTGTCGCCGAGGGCCTGAGCGAGGGCTTGGCCCAGCACGATGGCGGTGTCTTCGATGGTGTGGTGCGCTTCGATCTCCACGTCGCCCTTGGTGCGCACGGTCAGGTCGAAGCTGGCGTGGCTGCCCAGCGCGGTGAGCATGTGGTCGTAGAACGGGACGCCGGTGTCGATGTCGACCTGTCCGGTGCCGTCCAGGTCGAGTTCGATGACGATGTCGGACTCGCGGGTGCGCCGTTCGATGCGCGCGCGGCGGGTCGGAGTTGCGGTGGCTGTCACGGTGCTCCTAATACATGGTCGCGACCCGCTTCGCCCGGCTGCGCCGCGCTCGCGATCGCTCCTGAAACATGCTCGCGACCCGCTTCGCCCGGCTGCGCCGCGCTCACGATCGCTCCTGAAACATGCTCGCGACCCGCTTCGCCCGGCTTCGCCGCGCTCACGATCGCTCCTGAAACATGGTCGCGACCCGCTCTGACCGAACTGGGAGCGGCAACTTCCGCCGCGGCGATCCGGGCACTTGCTTGTAAGAACGCGTCGTTCTCCTCGGCTAATCCCGTGGTGACGCGCAGGTAGCCGGGAATGCCGACGTCGCGTATCAGGATCCCGGCATCCAGATAGCGCTGCCAGACCGCCGGGGCGTCGGCGAACTCACCGAACAAGACGAAGTTGGCGTCGCTGGGAATCACGCGAAATCCCAAGCGCACCAGCTCAGCCGACACTCGCTTCCGCTCGGCGATCAATGCGGCGACGCTGCCCAGCGTGTCGTCGGCATGGCGCAACGCCGCCCGGGCCGCGGCCTGCGTCACCGACGAAAGGTGATACGGCAGCCGCACCAGCAACATCGCGTCGACCAACGCCGGCGTGGCGACCAGATAACCCAGCCGTCCCCCGGCGAATGCGAATGCCTTGCTCATGGTCCGGGTGACGACGAGCTTGGTCGGGAATTCGCTGACCAGCGCGACCGCGCTTGGCTGCGAGGAGAATTCGCCGTATGCCTCATCGACGATCAGGATGCCGGGCACCACGTCGAGCAGCCGGCGCAGGTCATCCAGCCCAACGCTCTGTCCCGAGGGGTTATTGGGGCTGGCGATGAACACCACGTCGGGTTGACGGTTCACCACGGCCGCCACCGCGGCCGCCACGTCCAGGCTGAAGTCGTCGGCGCGGACGGTCTCGAGCCACTCGGTGTGGGTACCGTCGGAGATGATCGGGTGCATCGAATACGACGGGGTGAACCCGATCGCCGACCGGCCCGGCCCGCCGAACGCCTGCAGCAGTTGCTGCAGGATCTCGTTGGATCCGTTTGCCGCCCAGACACTTTCAACTCCGAGCCGGACACCGGTCTGGGCGGTCAGGTAGGCGGCCAAATCGCTGCGCAATTGCACCGCGTCGCGGTCGGGGTAGCGGTGCAAGTCGACGGCGGCCTGCTGCACCGAACGCACCACGTCCTCGACCAACGCCTGGCTGGGCGGGTGCGGGTTCTCGTTGGTGTTCAACCGCACCGGCACCGCCAATTGCGGTGCGCCATACGGTGATTTGCCGCGCAAATCCTCGCGCAGCGGCAAGTCGCTCAGGGTCGGTTCGCCGGTCATCGTTCGAACCTTCGCCGTATCGCCTCGCCGTGCGCGGGCAGATCCTCGGCCTTGGCCAACGTGATGACGTGGCCCGAGACGTCTTTGAGCGCCGCCTCGCTGTAGTCCACGACGTGAATGCCGCGCAGGAAGGTCTGGACCGAAAGGCCGCTGGAGTGCCGGGCGCAGCCCGCGGTGGGCAGCACGTGATTGGAACCCGCGCAGTAGTCACCGAGGCTGACCGGAGACCATGCCCCGACGAAGATGGCTCCCGCCGAACGGATCCGGCCCGCCACCTGCTGGGCGTCGACGGTCTGAATTTCCAAATGTTCGGCGGCGTAGGCGTTTACCACCTTGACGCCGCTGTCCACGTCGTCGACCAGGATGATGGCCGACTGTCGTCCGCTCAGCGCGGCCGTCACGCGCTCGCGGTGCACGGTGGTCTGCAGCTGGGACGCCAATTCGGCGTCGGTCGCGTCGGCCAACTCCGGGCTGGGGGTCACCAGCACACTGGCGGCCATCTCGTCGTGCTCGGCTTGGCTGATCAGATCGGCGGCAACATGGGCCGGATCGGCGGTGTGGTCGGCGAGGATGGCGATTTCGGTGGGGCCGGCTTCGGCGTCGATGCCCACCTGCGAGCGGCACAGCCGCTTGGCGGCGGTGACATAGATATTGCCGGGGCCGGTGATCATGTCGACGGGCGCCAACTCCGCGCCGTCCAGATCGGTACCGCCGTAGGCCAGCAGCGCCACGGCCTGCGCTCCCCCGACGGCCCACACTTCGTCGACTCCCAACAGGCGGGCCGCGGCCAGGATGGTCGGGTGCGGTAATCCGTCGAAGTCGCGCTGCGGCGGGCTGGCGACCACCAACGAGTCGACGCCGGCGGCCTGGGCGGGCACCACGTTCATCACCACGCTGGACGGGTACACCGCGTTGCCGCCGGGCACATACAGGCCCACCCGCTGCACCGGAACCCACCGCTCAGTGACCGTGGCGCCCGGGCCCAGCGTCGTGGTGACGTCGGAGCGGCGCTGATCGGCATGCACCACGCGGGTGCGCTCGATCATCACCTGCAACGCGTCGCGCACGCCGTGGTCCAACCGAGCCAGCGCGTCCTCCAAGGCGGAATCGGGCACCCGCACAGAAGCGGGGCGAACCCCGTCGAATGACGCGCCGTAGTCCAGCGCGGCCTGCGCCCCGCCTTCCGCGACCGCCTGCACGATGGGCCGCACCGTCGGCAGCACACTTTCCACGTCGGCGCCGCCACGGGGCAAAGCGGCCCGCAGCCGGGCCGCCGTCAACTGCGCACCCCGTAAGTCAATACGGGTCAGCACGGCCGGCGATGGGGTCACATCGACCATTGTCCCAGAGCAATTCAAGTTGATATCCGACCGGTACAGTGCCCGTGAGGCCGCTCACACTGCCTGACCTCTGGGAGGCGCCATGTCCGCGAAGGATCACCCCAATAACGCCCCGGGCGTGCCGATGTTGTACCCGCCCTGGTTCGAGCGCTGGCAAATCAAGTACATGAACCCGGTGGTCAAGCCCATCGCCCGCTACATGCCGGGCGCGGCGACCATCACCCACCGCGGCCGCAAGTCCGGGAAGACCTACCAGACCGTCGTGACGCCTTACCGCAAGGGCAATCTGCTGACCGTCGCGTTGGGCCATGGGAAAACCGACTGGGTCAAGAACGTGTTGGCCGCCGGTGAAGCGGACGTGCGGTTCAGCCGTCGCGAGGTACACATCACCAACCCCCGCATCTTGCCCGCCGGATCCGATGGCGAAGGGCTGCCGTTTCTGGCGCGGTTGCAACTGCGCCGGATCGCGGTGTTCGTCGCCGATATCGCCTGAGCCGCCGGAGGGCGACGAGTGTGCGCTGGTGGCTTCGGCTGTGCGCTCACGGTTGAATTTCGGCGGATTTGCCGCCCTGGACGCACACTCGACGCCCTAGACGCACGCTCGACGCCTCAAGCGCACGCTCGACGCCCCAAGCGCACACTCGAGCAGCTCAGGCGCGCCGCTACATATCCAGGCCGATGTCGAGCACCCGCACCGAGTGCGTCAGCGCCCCGACCGCCAGAAAGTCCACACCGGTGCTCGCATAGGTGGCAGCGGACTCCAAGCTCAGCCCACCCGAGGATTCCAGCAGCGTCTCGGGGGCGCGCGCGTCACGGCGTTGCACCGCAGTCTGCGTCTGCCACACCGGGAAGTTATCCAGCAGCACCAGCTCCGGTTTTTCCGCCAGCACCGCGTCCAGCTGCTCCAACGAATCCACTTCGACCTCGCACGGCAGGTCGGGGGCCGCGGCCCGTACTGCGCGCAGCGCATCGACCACAGATCCGGCCGCCGCCACGTGGTTGTCCTTGATCAACGCCGCGTCGCCCAGGCCCAGGCGGTGGTTGACACCGCCGCCGACGCGCACCGCATACTTCTGCAGCGCGCGCAGCCCAGGCAGCGTCTTGCGGGTATCGCGGATTCTGGCCTTGGTGCCCTGCACGGCATCGACCCACGCCGCGGTCACCGTGGCGATTCCAGACAGGTGACACACCAGGTTGAGCATGGTCCGCTCCGCGGTCAACAGGCCCCGCGTCTCGGCCCGCAGCGTCAACAGCTTCTGACCCGGATGCACCCGGACGCCGTCCTCGACGCGATGCAGCACCTGGTAACCGGATCGGCCCAGCACCTCGTCGAGCACCAGTAGCGCGACGTCCAGCCCGGCGATCACACCCGGTTCGCGGGGCACCATGGACGCGGTCGCCACGGAGTCGGCCGCCACCGTCGCGATGGTCGTGACGTCCGGCCCATAGCGAAGGTCTTCGTTGAGACCGCGCCGAATGGTGTCCAGCGCCGCAGCCCGGTCCAGCTCGGGCGGCGTCATCAGCACACCGCCGCCAGTGTCTGGACACACACCTGATCGGCGTTCCGGCGAACCAGGATGCTGCGCGCCTGCCCCGGGCATTCGGACGGATGCTCGGCGCGATGATGGCAGCCCCGGCTCTCGGTGCGTGCCAGCGCCGCGACGGCGACCGTCCGGGCGGCCATCGTCAGCGCGACGTCCTCGAAATCGCACCGGCCCGCGATGGTGCGCGGCGGCGCGGCGGACAGCGTCTCCGAAAGACGTTGCAGCCCAACCGCATCACGCACCACCGAGGCGTCTCGACTCATGGCGTGTTGCAGGTCAGCGCGGTGCGGCGCGGTGTGCTCGATCGGCTCCGGCATGGTTGCGCGCCGGTTCCCGGTCGCCTCGGCGTGGGCGGCCGCGGCTTTCCCGGCGCGCCCGCCGACTACCAAACCTTCCAGCAGGCTGTTCGAGGCCAGCCGGTTGGCGCCGTGCATGCCCGTGCGGGCCACCTCACCCGCGGCGAACAACCCGGGTAGTTCGGTCTGGCCGTAGACGTCGGCGACGACGCCGCCGCAGCTGTAATGCGCGCCCGGAACCACGGGGATGGGTTGACGAACAGGATCGATGCCCGCGGCGCGGCACGCGGCGGTGACCGTCGGGAACCGCGCTTCGAAACCGTTGATGGCTCGCGCGTCGAGGTATACGCACGGGTCGCCGATGGCCTTCAGCCGCGCGTCGATGGCGCCGGCAACCACATCGCGCGGTGCCAGGTCGCCCATGGGGTGGACACCGGCCGTGACCGAGTTGCCCTGGCTGTCGATCAAAACTGCGCCCTCACCGCGAATCGCTTCGGTGATCAGCGGTCGTCGCCCACCGCCACCGCCGAAGAGCATCGTCGGATGGAACTGGATGAACTCGAGGTCGCTGACCGCGACGCCGGCCCACAACGCCAATGCAATGCCGTCGCCGGTGGACCCGTCGGGATTAGTGGTCGCGGTGTAGAGATGCCCAAGGCCGCCGGTGGCCAGGATGACCGATGGGGCGCTGATGATGCCGCAGCCGGCGGGATTGCCCACGAGTACACCGGTCACCGCGCTGTCATCGTGCAAGATCCGTAGGGCGACGTGGCTGGTGCGGATGTCGAGCATGTCGGCGGCGTGGTCGAGGGCCCGCTGCACTTCGGCGCCGGTGGCGTCGCCACCGGCGTGCACGATGCGGCGCCGGGAATGCCCGCCTTCGCGGGTAAGGTCCCACCGGCCCGGTTGAGATTCGTCGAATCGTGCGCCGTCGCTGACCAATTCGCTGACCGCCCGGTAACCGTCGCCGACGATCGAGTAGACCGCATCCGGGTCGCACAACCCCGCTCCGGCGGTCAAGGTGTCAGCCACATGGGCGTCGATCGAATCGTCGTTGTCCGGGAGCACGACGGCGATGCCGCCCTGGGCGTAGTGGGTGGCGGTCACGGCGCGGGTATGCGCGGCCTTGTTGAGCACCACGACTTTGCGTCCGGCACGGTGGGCGGCCAATGCGGCGGCCAACCCCGCGACACCGGTGCCGACCACGACGACGTCGGCGGTATCGCGCCACGCCGGAGCGGTCGTCATTCGCCACCGCCGGGCTGACCGATTTCGATCATCCGCTGCACACTGCGCCGCCCGGCCGCGGCCGTTTCGGGGTCGACGTGCACTTCGTCGGCGCCTTCGACCAAACAGCGCAGCAGGGCTGCGGGGGTGATCATCTTCATGTACTTGCACGATGCGCGGTCGTTGACCGCCTGGAAGTCGACGCTCGGCGCAGCGCGGCGCAACTGGTGCAGCATGCCGACCTCGGTGGCCACCAGCACCTTGCGCGCGCGGGTCTCGTGCGCGGCGTCCAGCATGCCGCCGGTGGACAAGATCTTCACCCGCTCAGCGGGAAAGGCGCCTTCCCCAGCGAGGTACAACGCCGATGTGGCACAACCACATTCAGGGTGCACGTACAGTTCGGCGTCCGGATTTGCCCGCGCCTGTTCGGCGAGCTCGTCGCCGTTGATGCCGGCGTGCACGTGGCATTCACCGGCCCACACGTGCATGTTGGTGCGACCGGTCACCCGCCGCACGTGCGCGCCGAGGAATTGATCGGGGCAGAACAGCACCTCGCGGTCGGGGTCGATGGAGGCGACGACGTCCACGGCGTTGGACGACGTGCAGCAGATGTCGGTCAGCGCCTTGACCGCCGCGGTGGTGTTGACGTACGAGACGACGACGGCGTCGGGGTGTTCGTCTTTCCAGGCGCGAAGTTCCTCGGGCGTGATGGAGTCGGCCAGCGAGCAACCGGCCCGCTGATCCGGGATCAGCACGGTCTTTTCCGGGCTGAGGATTTTGGCGGTCTCGGCCATGAAGTGGACTCCGCAGAACACGATGGTGTCCTCGGGAGCTTCCGCGGCGATCCGCGACAGAGCCAGCGAATCCCCTACGTGGTCGGCGACATCCTGAATCGCCGGCAGTTGGTAGTTGTGCGCCAGCACGGTGGCCCCGCGCAGGCGCGCCAGTCGGCGAATCTCGGCGGCCCACTGTTCGTCGGCATCAATTCCGGTGTAACCGGTTTGGGAATTGACGATCTGGGCAGTCAGGTCGGCGGGCGTATCCATGCGGGTCAACACCGTCATGGGGGCTCCTTTCGCACCCGGGAGGTTTTCGACTTATGATCGAAAACATGCCCCATCGTAGCACCGCGCATGAAGTGCTGGCGGTCGTGTTCCAGGTTCGCGACCTGAAGGGAACCGCTCGTCTGGGGAAACCCCAGCTGAACGTGCTGTTATGGCAGCGTGCCCGCGATCCGCAGAAGGGCGCGTGGTCCTTACCGGGTGGCCGGCTGCGCACCGACGAAGACATGACCACTTCGGTGCGGCGCCAACTGGCGGAGAAAGTGGACCTGCGCGAACTGTCCCATCTCGAGCAACTCGCGGTGTTCTCCGACCCGAACCGAGTGCCCGGCGCCCGTGTCATCGCCTCGACGTTCCTGGGCCTTGTGCCCTCCCCCGCGACCCCCGAACTGCCCCCGGACACGCGTTGGCACCCGGTCGACGCGCTGCCGCCGATGGCGTTCGACCACGGACCGATGGTGACTCACGCCCACGCCAGACTGGTCGCCAAGATGTCCTACACCAATATCGGATTCGCCTTGGCGCCAAGGGAATTCGCTCTCTCGACGCTGCGCGACATCTACGGTGCGGCGTTGGGTTATCAGGTCGACGCGACGAATCTGCAACGCGTCCTGGCCCGTCGCAACGTCATCAGCCAGACCGGCACCATCGCGCAATCGGGCCGCAGCGGCGGCCGGCCGGCGGCCCTGTACCGGTTCACCGAATCCCAGTTACGGGTCACCGACGAATTCGCCGCGCTGCGGCCTCCCGGGTGAGTGCGCTTCGTGGTCGCTGTGACACGCCCCACTGCTCGCGGATGCCTGGATTGGCGTGGGTTACCGGTAAGTTGCTTAAGAGATAATTAAGAAACGGTGGCGTCGATGTGGGCGCTGGGCTAAGTGCCAGTGGCGCTGGACGCTCGTCAGTTGAGTTTGGTCGACGATCAATCGTGCGCCAGAATGCCGAAAGGCCATGAAGGGAGCCTCAATGGTTGAGCTCGGCAACCTGGCAGACGCGCGCGCCGCAGAGTGGATCGGCAAGCCGCCGCACGAAGAACTGCAGCGCAAGGTGCGCCCGCTGCTCCCGTCCGACGACCCCTTCTACCAGCCGCCGCCGGGGTTCCAGCACGCGCAGCCCGGGACGGTGCTGCGCTCGCGCGACGTCGAGCTGGCATTTCTGGGTCTGGTACCGCAGTCGGTCAAAGCGGTCCAGCTGCTGTACCGCACCACCGACATGAACGGTAATCCGGAGGCGACGGTGACCACGGTGGTCGTCCCGGCCGAACGTGCGCCCGGCCAGACCTGCCCGTTGTTGTCCTATCAGTGCGCGATCGACGCCATCTCCACTCGCTGCTTCCCGTCGTACGCCATGCGGCGCCGGGCGAAGGCTCTGGGCTCGCTGGCTCAGCTGGAGCTGTTGCTGGTCAGCGCCGCGTTGGCCGAAGGATGGGCGGTGTCGGTGCCCGACCATGAAGGCCTCAAGGGATTGTGGGGCGCGCCCTACGAACCCGGCTATCGCGTCCTCGACGGCATCCGGGCGGCGCTCAGCTCCGAGCGTCTGGAGCTTTCTCCGTCTTCGCCGATCGGGCTGTGGGGGTATTCCGGCGGCGGGTTGGCCAGCGCCTGGGCGGCCGAGATGTGCGGTGACTACGCGCCGGAACTCGACATCGTCGGCGCCGTGCTGGGGTCACCGGTCGGCGACCTGGGCAACACCTTCCGCCGACTCAACGGCAGTCTGCTGGCCGGGTTGCCCGCGTTGGTGGTCGCCGCGCTGGCGCACACCTATCCCGACCTGGACCGGATCATCAGGGAACACACCAACGAGGAGGGACGCGCTCTACTGCTGTCGCTGGAAAAGATGACCACCGTTGAGGCGGTCGTCCGGATGGCGCACAAGGACATGGGCGACTACCTCGACGAACCACTGGAAGACATCCTGTCGACTCCGGCCGTCTCGCACGTCTTCGAGACCACCAAGCTGGGCGCCGCGGTGCCCACACCACCGGTACTGATCGTGCAGGCAGTGCACGACTACCTGATCGACGTCCACGACATCGACCTGTTGGCCGACGCCTACTCGGCCGGCGGCGCCGACGTGACCTACCACCGCGACGCGTTCAACGAGCACATGATCTTGCACCCGCTGTCGGCGCCGATGACCCTGCGCTGGCTGACCGACCGGTTCGCCCGCCGCCCCCTCAGCGACCACATCATCCGAACCAAGTGGCCGACCGCGTTCAACCCGATGACCTATGCCGGGATGGCGCGCCTGGCGGTCATCGCGGCCAAGGTGATCACCGGCCGGAAGGTGTGCCGCCGCCCGCTGTGACGGCGCCTAGGACACCGCGGCTTCTGCCGGGCCGGGGCCGGGGGTGACGATGTTTTCCCGTTGCACAGCGGGGACCGGCGGATAGCCGCCCAGGTCGTCGCGCGCGGTACCGGCCGCCATAACCGCGTACACCAGTGACGCCGTGGCGACCGGCGACAGCAGCGTCGCGGCCACCTGCAGCGGCTTGCGGGCGAAGAACACCGGCGGGGCCTGCACCACGTACGTCACCGAGTGCTCACCGGAGGCCAGCGCAACGGTGTCGAAATCGAGTACGCCATAGCGCAGCCGAACCAGCAACACACCCACACCAGCCGCCACCGCGGCGGCGGCCACCAAACCCACCGCCAGGCCGACGACCATCTCGGGCCCGCGGTGTTCACGCCACTGCCAGACCAGGACCGCGGCCACCACCGCGACCACGCCCAGTAGGCCGAGCAGCAAGAAGGGTGCGACGAAGAAGTTCTGCGATTCGCTGCCCAGGTAGTCGTGCACCCGCTCCCCCTGCCGGGTGACGGCCACGACCGCATGAATCGGCGGAGCCATCCACGCCCACACCAGCCCGACCACCACACCGGTCACCGACAAACCGAGCACCACGGCGGTGAGCGCGCGCCTGCGCGACGTGCCAGGTCCCGGCGACGGCTGCACTGGCTCCACCGCGGGCGGCGGCGGCGCCACAGGTTGTTCGGTCACCGCTGTGCCTCCAGATCGGTCGAATCGACTTGGCCGTGCCGGGAGCAGCGCGCCCACCACCCGTCAGGGCGCACCTGCACCACCATGCGGCGGCCGCATTCGGCACAGAAGCGCGGCGGCTCCAACCCCAGCTGCGCTGCCGTCGGCAACGCCGTGCCAGCCCGCTCCCCGGTGTACACGTTGTAAACGCCGGCAGCCACCGGAGCGCCTAGCGGGCCCTTTTCCGATCCCACGATCGCGCTCTCTACAAGCTGGCGTTCAGCGCCTTGATCGGCATCTGCAGGTCGTCGAGCAGTTCCAGATCGGCTTCGGCGGGCCGACCCAGGGTGGTCAGGTAGTTGCCGACGATGACTGCGTTGATGCCGCCCAGGATGCCACGCTTGGCGCCCAGGTCACCCAGCGTGATCTCACGACCGCCGGCGAAGCGCAACATGGTCCGCGGCAGCGCCAGCCGGAAGGCCGCCACCGACTTCAGCGCCTCGGCGGCCGGCAGCACCTCGAGGTCCCCGAACGGGGTTCCGGGTCGCGGATTCAGGAAGTTCAGCGGCACCTCGTCGGGTCCCAGCTCGGCCAGGTCGGCGGCGAATTCGGCGCGCTGCTCCAGCGTCTCGCCCATCCCGAGGATGCCGCCGCAACACACCTCCATGCCGGCATCGCGCACCATCGTCAACGTCTGCCAGCGCTCTTCCCAGGTGTGCGTGGTGACGACGTTGGTGAAAAACGAGCGCGCGGTCTCGAGGTTGTGGTTGTAGCGGTGCACGCCCATCTCGGCCAGCCGGTCCACCTGTTCGGCGGTCAGCATCCCCAGCGAGCAGGCGATGTTGATCTCGACCTCGTTGCGGATGGCTTCGATGCCGGCGGCCACTTGGGCCAGCAGTCGCTCGTCGGGTCCGCGCACCGCGGCCACGATGCAGAACTCGGTCGCACCGGACTTGGCGGTTTGTTTGGCCGCTTCGACCAGGCTGGGAATGTCGAGCCAGGCGCTGCGCACGGGCGACGCGAACAGGCCGGACTGAGAGCAGAAGTGGCAGTCCTCGGGGCAGCCGCCGGTCTTGAGGCTGATGATGCCTTCGACCTCCACCTCGGGCCCGCACCAACGCATCCGAACCTCGTGCGCCAGTCCGAGCAGTTCCTCGAGGCGGTCGTCGTCGAGCTGCAACACCTGCAGCACCTGTTCCTTGCTCAACCCTTCGCCGCGTTCGAGGACTTGCCGGCGCGCTACCGCGAGGATGTCTGGGTCGAACACGCCATCCTGGCCGGCGTCGGTGGTCGGTCGAATCGGCGCTTGAGTCACTAGTACTCCCCTGCAATTTCCGTCGTGCCCCAGTGCGGACACAGCTACGTTCCGAAGGCCGCATGCGGATCGTGGCGACCCGAAGCTATCGGCGGTCAGGCCTAGGGTAACGGTCCCTACGTCGACCTATGCCGCTCGGGCGGTGATCGGCCACCCCGTCTGCACGGGTACGGAGTCGTCCGGCAGAGTAAGTAGTCGCTATGACCACGCAGCACCTCGAGTACCTGGCCGACCAGTACCTCGCCGACCACGGGATCTGGTTGGCGATACCGGCGTTTCTACCGGCGATAATCGTCGTCGGCGTGGTGTTGTATATCGCTATGCGAAACCGGCGAAGCTCGAACCAAAAGCAGGATTGACCAGCGCTGCAATTGGGCATTCGAGGTTCGTCTACGTCAGTCGGGCAAGACATGGGAGGCGATTGCGGTGGAACTGGCAGTGGTTGCGGAGGCGCCGGCGGCCCGCGGGGCCGCGCTGAATCAGGTCATCGGTTTGTCAGTTGCTGCGCTGGTCATCACGCTGATCATGCTGGCCATTGGCTGGGCGCACCGCAATCGTCGCATCACGTGGCTGGAGAGATTCGCTGACTGGCTGGGCGTCAAATTCAGGCGCCCGTCCTGGGTTGCGCTGCCGGTGCTGGTGTACACCACATCCATCATCTGCGCGCTGTTCGGCTTCATCTGGGACGTCAGCTGGCATATCGGAGAGGGCCGTGATCCCGGCCCGCTGGCAAACCCCGCGCATTACTTCATCATCATCGGCCTGTTCGGGATCTTCCTGGGCGGCATGATCGCGATCGTGCTGCCGTTCGACAAGCCCGGCCCCGCGTCGGTGCGGATCACCGACAATTGGCATGCGCCCGTCGGCGGTGTGCTGATGGCCGGGTGCGGTATATACGCGCTTTTTGGCTTCCCGCTCGACGACATCTGGCACCGCATCTTCGGTCAGGACGTCACCCTGTGGGGTCCCACCCACCTCATGATGATCGGCGGGGCGGGCCTGTCGCTGTTCTCGGTGCTGATGCTGGAGTACGAAGGCGGGCGCGCGCTTCCGGATGCTCCTCCGGAGAAGCCGTTCGTCCGGTTCCTGCGTTACCTGTCCTGCGGCGGGCTGTTGATCGGCCTGTCGGTTTACCAAATCGAATACGACTTCGGCGTTCAGCAATTCCGCCTGGCCTTCCACCCCATGATGATCGCCGGCGTCGCGTCGCTCGGACTGGTAGTCGCTCGCATGACGCTCGGCAAGGGCGCGGCGATCATCGCGGCCCTGTTCGCCATCGCCCTGCGCGGTGCGGTCGCGTTCACCGTCGGGCCCGTCCTGGGAGCGCCCCTCAACTGGTTCCCCCTGTATCTCGGGCCCGCGCTGATCGTCGAGCTACTGGCGCTGACTCCGTTGTTCAAACGCCCGATGGTCTACGGCGCCGTTACGGGCCTGCTGGTCGCGACCATCGGCCTCTGGCTGGAATCGCTGTGGATCGGGGCGGTCTACCACTACCCCTGGCCGACCAGCATGTGGGGTGAGGGCCTGGCGATGGCAGTGCCGGTGGCAGTGCTGATGGGGCTGTGCGGAGCGCTGACCGGAATGGTGCTCACCGGCCAGCCCCTGCCGCGCCGTGCGATCGGCATCTCGATTGTCGCGGCGACGGTCGTGGTGATCGGGGGCGCGATCGCGAACGGTCTGCACATCGTGATCCCGAGCAAGAACACCGCAACCATCAAGTTGACGGAACTGCCCAGCGAGCCCGGGAAGCGGATGGTGTCCGCCGACGTCCAGATCAACCCGCCTGATCTAATCAAGGACCAGCCTGACTGGGTGTCGATCACGTCCTGGCAGGGCAAGATGGAGAACAACCGCGGCCTGGTCATCGACCGGCTGCAGAAGGTCGGCCCCGGGCACTACCGCACCACAGAACCCATTCCCGTCTGGGGTTCCTGGAAGACGCTGCTGCGGGTACAGGACGGCTACACGATGACCGCCGTGCCCATCTATGAGCCGGCCGATGAGGCCATTCCGGCCGCCGAAGTTCCGGCCCAGGCTGAGATGACCCGGCCGTTCGTCCTGGAGAACACCATCCTGCAGCGCGAACGCGACCCGAGTGCCCCGGAGTGGCTGTTCACCGTCGGCTCGATTCTGGTGGCCATCTTCACGCTGATGGTCATCGCGGGGCTCACCTGGGGCGCTGGCCGGATCAACGGCGAAACGACCAAGCCCAAGCAGGTGGACGAACAGAAGCATCCGCTACCGGAAGCGGCGTAACTCGATGACCGTAGGACGCACCCTCGTTGCGGCGTGGGCGGGCTTGCTGATGTGTGCGCTTGTCGCCTGCGGCGGCAACTCACCCACCAAGCCCGCCAGCCAGGGCCTCACGATCGACGTCACCATCGCCAACAGCCAGGTCAACCCGACCAATGCCACGCTGCAGGCCAAGGTGAAAGAGCAGATCACGCTGCATGTCACCAGCGATGTCGCCGACGAGGTGCACGTGCATTCGGTGCCGGACCACAAATTCCAGATCGCCGCCGCACCCAACCAGACATTCCAGTTCAGCGTCGACGTCCCCGGCAACGTCGACGTGGAACTGCACCACCTCAAGCGCACGATCGCCACCATTCAAGTCCAGCCGTGACCGGCGGTGCTTCCGCGTCGGTGCTGGCGCATGGGCTCGGCGGGTCCAACGATCTCCCGGTGCCGTACACGTTCGCGTTGATCGGGGCGGCCTGGGCGCTGACGTTCACCTTCGCGTTGGTCGCCCTGGCGTGGAAGCGGCCCCGATTTGATCCCGCCAAGCCGGGGCGCCCCTTGCCCGACGCGGTGACCAGGGTGGTGGATGCCCGGGCCACCCGCTGGGCGGTGGCGGGCGTGGCGTTCCTGTTTGCGGTGTGGGTGGTCCTAGCCGGGGTGTTCGGTCCGCAGACCCAAGCGAACGGGCTGTTGGGCGCGTTTTACGTGTTGCTCTGGGTCGGGTTGGTCGCGCTCTCGTTGCTCTTCGGGCCGATATGGCGCGTCATCTCGCCGATCCGCACGCTCTACCTGCTGCTGCGCAGCTTGCCGGATCGGATCAGCCGGCCACGCCGTGCTTACCCCGAGCGTTGGGGATACCGGCCCGCCGCGGTAGGTCTGTTCGCGTTCGTCTGGATGGAGTTGGCCAGTCCCGATTCCGCCTCGTTGCCTGCAGTCAAGACGTGGTTGCTGGTCTATGCCGTGGTGACGTTGGGCGGGGCGTGGTTGTGTGGTCCGCGCTGGTTGTCGCGCGCCGACCCGTTCGGCGCGTACAGCATGGCAGTATCGCGGCTTTGTCCGTTCCGGCGGAATCCCGACACCGGCAAGATCGTCGTCGGCAACCCGTTCGACCACCTGCCGTCGCTGCCGGTACGCCCCGGCGTGGTGATGATGCTGGCCGTGCTGCTCGGGTCTACCGCGTTCGACAGCTTTTCGGCGGCACCGGCCTGGCGCAACTTCGCCGACGGTGTGGCCCGCGCCGCACACGGCGTTCCGGAGACGCTGACCTCCTCGGCGCTGCGGACCGTTGGCTTGCTCATCTTCATTTCCGTTGTGGCCGTGACCTTTTCGTTGGCCGCACGGGCCACCGGCGGAGTCGACGCCGAGCAGCGCCGCGCCCTGCCCGGTCAGATGGCGCATTCGCTGATCCCGATCGTGGTGGGCTACATCTTCGCCCATTACCTGACCTACCTGGTGGAACGCGGACAGCAGGCGATCATCGCGCTGGCCGATCCGTTCGGTCGAGGGTGGAACCCGTTCGGGCTGGCGCACGCGCACGTGGCGTATGTGTTGTCGATGCACCCCGCGGTGCTGTCGACGATCAAGGTCACCTGCGTGGTCACCGGGCACATCGTGGCGGTCATCGCGGCGCACGACAAGGCGCTGCGGTTGCTGCCGGCGGCACACCAGCTCACCGGCCAGCTCACCATGATGCTGGTGATGGTCGGCTACACGTTCATGGGCTTGTATCTGCTGTTCGGAGGTTAGCCCGCTTCAGCTGATGTGGTACTCGGCGCGCTTGTCGCCGTCCCAACGCCGCAGACCGGCGAAGTGGCCGTCAAGCTGTGCCGGCTTCCCCGCAACGGTCACCGCTTGTCCCAGATAAGCGGCGTCCACCCTGCGGGCCAGGGTGACGTGAGCGGTCCACTGTCCTGGCAGGCTGTTGGCCATCGGTTCGGGCACGAGATGCGGACCGCATAATCGATGCACCTCAGCGTGCAGGTCCAGTAGCTCCCGCGACGGCACGATCAGCCGGGTGAACACCACGTTGGCCCTGCCGAACAGCACCGGCGCGCCGATCATGCAGCGCAACGGCAACGTGTGGGCCACCGCGCGCAGCAGTTCGTCGACGTCCGCGTTGATGCGTTGGGCGACGGCCACCGTCACGTGGGGACGACCCGGCGGTATCCGGCTGGGGATGTCGGCGGCGCCCAACTCGTCCCACAACTGCCGAAGCGCGGATTCGGTTGCCGGGTCGAAGAGCAGCTCGATCGAGTGCACCATCAGCGCACCAGCGTCCGGACCCAGTCGGTGTCGAACGCTGCCGCGCTCATAGCGGCGAAGTCGGTCATCGTGGCGGCCCCGGCCGGCAGTGTCGCCCGCACCGGAGCCAGCCTGCTCAGGGCCGAGCGGTTGGACTCTTCGACCAGCCCGGGCTGGCGCGGCCAGCTGCCGATCACCAATCCAGCGCACGAAACCCCGCGTGCGGCAAGGGATTCCAGCGTCAGTGCGGTGTGGTTGAGGGTCCCCAGTCCCGCGCCCACGACGACCAGCGCCGCCGCGCCCAGTTCGACGGCGATGTCGCGGAGTGTGGCCCCCTCCTCGGCCAGTTCCACCAGCAGCCCACCGGCGCCTTCGACCAGCGTCAACCGGCCGGGGCGGTCCAGGTCAGTGATCAGTTGCACTAGCTGGTCGCGGGTGGGCAACGACATTCCCGCCTGTTCGGCCGCCGCGGCGGGCGCCATCGGCAACGGAAAGCGCGCCAGCCCGGCCAGCTCAGTGACCCCGGAGAGCCGGCCCACCTCGGCAAGGTCGTCATCGCCGTCTTGGGTGCCGGTCTGCGCCGGTTTGCACACCGCGACGTCGATACCGGCCTGCTGGGCATGAGCCGCCAGTGACGCCGTAGCGATGGTCTTGCCGACCCCCGTACCGGTCCCGGTCACGACCAGAACCGTCAACGGCGCGTCACAGACAGCACGTCGGTGAGCACCCGGCGGGCCAACTCGACATCGTCGGGGCTCAGCGATGCCCGCGCGGTCAGCCGCAGCCGGGATGTCCCGGCCGGCACGGTCGGAGGCCGGAAGCAGCCCACCTTGACCCCGGCATCGAGGCAGGCCGTCGCCGCGGAGAGCGCCACCTCCGGATCGCCCAGGATCACCGACACCACCGCCGACGTCGGCACCTCGGGTACATCACACGCCCGAGCCAGCTCAGCGGCGAAGCGCAGCACCGCATCCGGTCGCCACGGTTCGGCCTGCAAGACCCGCAACGCGGCAAGCGCAGCGCCCACCGCCGCGGGCGCCAGGCCGGTGTCGAAGATGAACGGACGCGCGGCGTCGATCAGGTGAGCCCGTACCGCGGCGGGCCCGAGCACCACACCGCCCTGGCTGCCCAGCGCCTTGGACAGCGTCGTCGTCATCACCACATCCGGCGCTCCCGCCAGACCCACCTCGTACAACAGACCGCGGCCACCGCCGCGCACGCCGAGGCCGTGGGCTTCGTCGACGATGAGCAGGGCGCCATGGCGGCGGCACACCGCGTACAGGTCCCGCAGCGGAGCCAGCGCACCGTCAGCGCTGAACACCGAGTCGGTGACCACGACGGCACGTTCCTCGTCCCTACTTGCCAGTGCCGCCGCTACCGCGTCGACGTCGCGGCTCGGCGTCACCACCACCCGGGCCCGTGAGAGCCGGCAGGCATCGACCAGCGAAGCATGCGAGTAGGCGTCGGACACCAATAAGGAACCGGGTCCGGACAGACTCACCACCGCACCCAGATTCGCCGTGTAGCCGGAGGAGAACAGCAGCGCCGAGGATGCGCCGACGAAGTCGGCCAGCTCTGACTCGAACTCCTGGTGCAGTTCGGTGTTGCCGGTGACCAGGCGTGACCCGGTGGAACCCGCACCCCAAACCCGCAACGCCTGTACCCCGCCGTCGATGACGTCGGGATGCTGGGACAAGCCGAGATAGTCGTTGGACGCCAGATCCAGCTCGGTCGCCACGGCGGGACGCGGCCGCAGCGAGCGGCGCAGTCCGGCGTTGCGGCGCTGCCGCTCGACCGTCTCCAGCCAGGCCAGCGGTGACGTCTCGATCTCTGCCTTCATCGGGGTTCAGCCTACGAGTCGCGCCACCTCGACCATCGCCGAGGTGATCTGGGCGATTTGCTCGGGTGGGCAGATGTAGGGCGGCATCGCGTAGATCAAGTTCCGGAAGGGGCGCAGCCATACGCCGCGGTCCAGCGCGGCGGGGGTGGCGATCGCCAGGTCCACCGGGCGGTCGCATTCGATGACACCGATCGCTCCGCACACCCGCACGTCGGTCACCGTCGGCAGCGCGCGGGCAGGCTCGAGACCGGCTGCCAGTCCCGCCGATATCTCTGCAACACGGGCTTGCCAGTCCTGGCTGAGCAGCAACTCGGTGCTGGCCACCGAGACCGCGCACGCCAGCGGGTTGGCCATGAATGTCGGGCCGTGCATCAGGGCGCCTGCCTCACCCGTGCTGATGGTGTGCGCGATCTCGGTGCTGCACAGGGTGGCCGCCAGGCTGAGGTAGCCCCCGGTAAGGGCTTTGCCGACGCACATGATGTCCGGGCTGACGCCGGCGTGGTCGGCGGCGAACAACTCACCGGTGCGCCCGAAGCCGGTGGCGATCTCGTCGAAGATCAGCAGCACCTGGTGACGTCGGCAGATGTCGCGCAGGTCCAGCAGATAGCGCGGGTCGTGGAAGCGCATGCCCCCGGCGCCTTGGACGACGGGCTCGACGACCACCGCCGCGAGTTCATCGGCGTGCCGCGCCAGTTGCTGCTCGAACGCCGCGGTGTAGTCGGGGTCGTAGTCGCGCGGCACATGCGGGGCGAACACCTGAGGCGACAGCACGTCGGTCCACAGGGAGTGCATCCCGCCCCCAGGGTCACAGATGCTCATCGGCGTGAAGGTGTCGCCGTGATACCCGCCGCGCCAGGTCATGAGCCGCCGCTTGGCGGGCAGCTGGCGGCTGCGCCAGTACTGCAGTGCCATCTTCACCGCGACCTCGACCGACACCGAGCCGGAGTCGCTGAAAAAGACGGTGTCCAGACCCGCCGGGGTGATGTCCACCAGCAGCTTGGCCAGCCGGGCCGCCGGCTCGTGGGTCAGACCGCCGAACATGACGTGGTTCATCGCGCTCAGTTGCGCCGCCAGCGCCGCGTCCAGGTCGGGGTGTCCGTGACCATGTATGGCGGTCCACCAGGAACTCATCGCGTCGAGCGCTTGAACCGGCCGGCCGTCGCGGATCAGCGTCAGCCAAGCCCCGCGGGCGGCGACCGCGACCACGGGCCGCACCGCCTCGGCACCGATCGTGCTGTACGGGTGCCACAGATGGGCGGCGTCGATCGCGCTGATCTGCTCGGGGGTCAACCCCGGACTCGCCGCAGCCATGGAGATCGAGACTAATGCAGCCGCACGACGGCCCTGTCGCTGGAAAGTCGCACAAACCCCGCCCATCGGGAAGCATGCATGGCATGGCTTCGCCGAACCAGCCCGACAACGCCCACCCCGGCCCTACCGCCGACTATCCGGTGGACGAAGGCCCGGTCGACCTGCCACCGAAGGTCCTCAAGCTGCGGATCGCCCCGTGGGACGTGTTCTGCACCCTCGCGCTGTTGGGTGTGCTTCTTTACCTGGTCACCAGCACCGGCTGGACGGAGCAGTTGTTCGCCTTCACCGACCGCGTGTGCCTGAACGAAGACTGCCCGCCGGTGCCCTACGGCGTTAACTACTACATCTTTCCGGTGATGTGGGGCGGCATCGGCGCCGCGGTCGCCGCCGCGGTGCTCGGACCGTTCGTCTCGATGTTGAAGGGCTGGTACATGTCCTTCTGGCCCATCATCGCCATCGGCGTCCTGACTCTGGCCTCAGTGCTCGGTTACGCGTTGACCGGCTTCAGCGAGCGTTACTGGCACTGAGCAACGGCACGCGCGGGCATTGCACGCTCTAGACCGAGCGTGCGGTGATGGCGTTGAGTGTGCTGCCACGTCGTCGACACGCCGAGTAGCCCCACCGCAGACGCACAGTCGACGCACAGTCGACGCCGCAGTCACCGTCCGATCACGTTCCGACAAAAAATGTTTGCATCGCTGGCTATCGCTCTTTTGTGTTGTCAGAGTGTCTGTAGTGACTGGTGTGAAATAGCGCGGGCTACCCGACTGCTTCACATGCCCCAATGTCATGCAGCGGCGTTAGCCCCGACGTGGCGGCCAACGCGCGCAGTCACCGCGCGACGGCACTAAGGGTCCCAGGGCCCAGGAGGTTGGAACCCCATGAAACGGATCTCGTCCTTCGCGATCGGCCTGGCCATGCTGGCCGCCCCGATCGCGGCTCCTATGGTGATCGTCCCCGGTGTGGCCGCCGCCGATCCGGCTACCCGGCCGATGGATTACCAGCAGGTCACCGATGCGGTGATCGCCCGCGGCCTGTCGCAGCGCGGCGTGCCGTTCTCTTGGGCCGGCGGCGGTGTCAACGGTCCCAGCCGAGGCACCGGGACCGGTATCAACACCGTCGGATTCGACGCCTCCGGCCTGATGCAGTACGCCTACGCCGGTGCCGGCCTGAAGTTGCCGCGATCCTCCGGTCAGATGTACCGGGTCGGCCAGAAGGTGCTGCCGCAGCAAGCCCGCAAGGGCGACCTGATCTTCTACGGCCCCGAAGGCACCCAAAGCGTCGCGATGTACCTGGGCAACGGTCAGATGCTCGAGGTCGGTGACGTCGTGCAGGTTTCGCCGGTCCGCTCCAGCAACATGGCGCCGTACCTGGTCCGCATCCTCGGCGCCACCAACCAGCAGGCACCGGCACCCCAGGCACCCGCACAGCAGGCGCCCGCGCAGCAGGCTCCCGCGCAGCAGGCGCCCGCGCAGCAGGCGCCCGCACAGCAGGCGCCACTGCCCCAGGCGCCCGGCCAGCAAGCGCCGCTGCAGCAAGCCCCGCTGCAGCAGGTCCCGGGTCAGCAAGCTCCGATGCAGCAGGCCCCGTTGCAGGCCGCCGCCCCGCAGGCACCGCTGCAGCCCGCGCAGCCCGCGGCGCCTCTGCAGCAGGCGCCGCTGCAGCAGATGCCGCTGATCCAGCCGCCTGGGCAACAGGGACCAGTGGTGCCCGCTCAGCAGGCACCGTTGTTGCCCGCGCCCGTCGGCCCGACCGGGTAAGCGCTCCCGGCGCCGCCACCTGCTTCCCCGCCGCGGAGCTGGTGATTCCCAGCCCGCTGAACAGCCACGCCGAGAAGGTGAGCGCCAGGAAGCCAGTGGCGCCTTTCGGTAAATTAACGGAGATCATGCAGACGCTGTCCCCGCCTCCCTCATCGGCTATCGCTACGGCCGGCATGGGTAGGCGGGATGCGGGTTTCTACCGGCATGATCTCGACGGTTTGCGCGGCATAGCGATTGCCCTGGTCGCCGTCTTCCACGTGTGGTTCGGCCGAGTCTCGGGCGGGGTGGACGTTTTCCTGGCGCTGTCCGGATTCTTCTTCGGCGGCAAGATCATTCGCTGCGCGCTGCAACCCACTCCGTCTTTGGCGCCGGTCACCGAAGCGGTCCGGCTGGTCCGGCGCCTGCTTCCGGCGCTGGTCATCGTGCTGGCCGGCTGCGCCCTGCTCACCATCGGCGTGCAGCCCGAAACCCGCTGGGAAACGTTCGCCGACCAAAGCTTGGCCAGCCTCGGCTACTACCAGAACTGGGAACTGGCCAACACGGCGTCGAACTACCTGCGCGCGTCCGAAGCCGTCAGCCCCTTGCAGCACATCTGGTCGATGTCCGTGCAGGGCCAGTTCTACATCGCCTTCCTGCTCCTGATCACCGGCTGTGTCTACCTGTTCCGCGGACCGCTGCACCGCCACCTGCGCACCGTCTTCGTGCTGGTGCTGAGCGCGCTGACGGTCGCGTCGTTCGTCTACGCCGTCTCCGCCCACCAAGCCGACCAAGCGACCGCTTACTACAACAGCTTCGCCCGGGCCTGGGAGCTGCTGTTGGGGGCTCTCGTCGGTGCGCTCGTCCCCTACATTCGCTGGCCCAGGTGGTTGCGTACCGTCGTCGCGACGGTCGCGCTAGCGGCCATCTTGTCCTGCGGCGCCCTGATCGACGGAGTCAAGGAGTTTCCCGGACCGTGGGCGCTGGTTCCCGTCGGCGCCACCATGCTCATGATTCTTGCCGGCGCCAACCGGCAAAGCCGTCCGGACACCAGCGACCGGATGTCGCTACCCAACCGCGCGCTGGCCGCCGCGCCGTTGGTCACGCTGGGCGCGATGGCGTATTCGCTGTACCTCTGGCACTGGCCGCTGCTCATCTTCTGGCTCTCCTACACCGGCCACCGCCGCGCGAACTTCATCGAGGGCGCGGCAGTGCTGCTGATCTCCGGGGTGTTGGCGTACCTGACCAACCGGTTCGTCGAGGAGCCGCTGCGATACCGAAAACCGGCCGGCACGACCGCGTCCGCCGCCGTCCCGTGGCAGCTACGGCTGCGCCGCCCGACGATTGCGCTGGGCTCGGTGATCGCGTTGCTGGGCGTCACGCTGACCGCGACGTCGTTCACCTGGCGCGAGCACCTGATCGTCGAACGGGCCTCCGGCAAAGAACTCAGCGGGCTCAGTGCCCTGGACTACCCCGGCGCCCGCGCCTTGACCGAGCACGTGCGGGTTCCGAAGCTGCGCATGCGGCCCACCGTGCTGGAAGTCAAGAACGACCTGCCCGCATCCACCCGAGACGGCTGCATCAGCGACTTCTTCAACCCTGCCGTGGTCAACTGCACCTACGGCGACACCGACGCCCCCCGGACCATTGCCCTGGCCGGTGGGTCGCACGCCGAACACTGGCTGACCGCATTGGATCTGCTGGGCCGGTTGCACCACTTCAAAGTCGTGACATATCTGAAGATGGGTTGCCCGCTGTCCACCGAGCAAGTTCCGCTGATCATGGGCAACAACGCGCCCTACCCCCAGTGCCGGGAATGGGTGGAGACGACGATGGCCAAGTTGGTCAACGACCGTCCCGACTACGTGTTCACCACCTCGACGCGTCCCTGGAACATCAAGCCGGGCGACGTCATGCCGGCCACTTACACCGGTATCTGGCAGACGTTGTCGGACAACAACATTCCGATCCTGGCCATCCGAGACACCCCGTGGCTGGTCAAGGACGGGCAACCGTTCAATGCCGCGGACTGTCTGGCCAAGAACGGCACCGCTGACTCCTGCGCACTCAAGAGGTCCGACCTGCTCTCGGATTACAACACCACGCTGGATTTCGTCGGGCAGTTCCCGTTGCTCAAACCACTGGACATGTCGGATGCGATTTGCCGGTCCGACGTGTGCCGGCCGGTGGAGGGAAATGTGCTGGTCTACCGCGATCCGCACCATCTCACGCCGACCTACATGCGGACCTTGGCCCCCGAGCTGGGCCGGCAGATCGCGGCCAACACCGGTTGGTGGTAGCACTCGGCGCGGCGCCAACCCCGTTAAGGTCGAATGATGTCGTCGACCGAGGGATCTTTCGACAACGCCGACACAGCCCCGTCACTGGCGACGGTTTGGCCCGGCACACCGTTTCCGCTCGGGGCCACTTACGACGGCACAGGGACCAACTTCTCGCTGTTCTCTGAGGTGGCGGAGGCGGTCGAGTTGTGCTTGATCGCCCGCAACGGCGAGGAAACCCGCATCGATCTCGACGAAGTCGACGGCCACATCTGGCATTGCTATCTGCCCGGCATCACTCCCGGCCAGCGCTACGGCTTTCGCGTGCATGGGCCGTGGGATCCCAATTCAGGTCATCGGTGTGATCCGAGCAAGCTGCTCCTGGATCCCTACGGCAAGTCGTTCGTCGGGGAGTTCAAGTTCGGGCAAGCGCTGTTCTCCTATGACCGAGAGGTCGCGGCCAAGGACCCGTCGGAAACCGGGACTCCCCCCATGGTCGATTCGCTCGGCCACACCATGACGACCGTGGTGATCAACCCGTTCTTCGACTGGGGCTCCGACCGCGCGCCCGGCACGCCCTATCACGAAACGGTGATCTACGAGGCGCACGTCAAAGGCATGACGCAAACCCATCCGGCCATCCCTCAGGAGTTACGCGGCACCTACGCCGGTCTCGCCCACCCGGTGATCATCGACCACCTGAAGTCGCTCAACGTCACGGCGATCGAACTCATGCCAATACACCAGTTCATGCACGACGAGCGGCTCCTGGACCTCGGACTGCGTAATTACTGGGGGTACAACACTTTCGGCTTCCTGGCGCCGCACTACCAGTACGCCGCCAACCGCCATGCCGGCGGCGCGGTGCCCGAATTCAAGGCCATGGTCCGCGCCTTCCACGACGCCGGCATCGAAGTCATCCTCGACGTGGTCTACAACCACACCGCCGAGGGCAACCACTTGGGGCCGACCATCAACTTCCGCGGCATCGACAACGCCGCCTACTACCGGCTCGTCGACGGTGATTTGCGCCACTACAAAGACTTCACCGGCACCGGTAACAGCCTCAACGTCCGCCACCCGCACACGCTGCAGCTGATTATGGATTCACTGCGGTACTGGGTGCTCGAAATGCACGTCGACGGCTTCCGCTTCGACCTGGCGGCGACCCTGGCCCGCGAGTTCTACGACGTCGACCGGTTATCGGCGTTCTTCGACCTGGTGCAGCAGGACCCGGTGGTCAGTCAGGTCAAGTTGATCGCCGAACCGTGGGATGTCGGTGAGGGCGGCTATCAAGTCGGCAATTTTCCAGGTTTGTGGACCGAATGGAACGGGAAATACCGCGACACCGTTCGCGACTACTGGCGAGGCGAGCCCGCAACCTTGGGCGAGTTCGGTTCCCGGCTGACCGGGTCGTCGGACCTGTACGAGGCTACGGGCCGGCGCCCCAGCGCCAGCATCAATTTCGTTACGGCGCACGACGGATTCACCTTGAAAGACTTGGTGTCTTACAACAACAAACACAATGAGGCCAACGGTGAGGACAACAAGGACGGCGAAAGCCACAACCGGTCCTGGAACTGCGGCGTCGAAGGCCCGACCGACGACCCGCAGATCGTTGAGCTGCGTTGCAAACAGATGCGCAACATCATGGGCACCTTGATGGTCAGCCAGGGCACTCCGATGATCTCGCATGGCGACGAGATCGGTCGCACCCAGCTGGGCAACAACAACGTCTACTGCCAGGACTCCCCGGTGTCCTGGATGGACTGGTCCTTGGTCGAGAAGAACGCCGACCAGCTGGCGTTCACCCGCCGGGTGACGGCTTTGCGCAAGAAACACCCGGTATTTCGTCGCCGTCGCTTCTTGAAAGGCCAGCCCATCCGCAGCGGCGCGGAAGTGCACGACATCGCGTGGCTGACCCCGGCCGGCAAAGAGATGACGGCACAAGACTGGGACAACTATTTCGGCAAGAGCATTACGGTGTTCCTCAATGGCGAGGCGCTGAACGAACGCGGCCGACGCGGTGAGCGGGTAGTCGACGACTCATTTCTGTTGTGCTTCAACGCCCACGAGCATGAGGTGAATTTTGTGATGCCCAACCACGACTACGCCCGACAGTGGACGGTGGAACTGGACACCACCAGTCCCACCGGCGCCGCAGAACTGGTGGTCAACGACTGCGACGAAATCGTGCTGCCGGCACGGTCTTTGCTCGTGCTGCGTAAGACGTTGTGACACATGGGATTCCCAATACTTTCCACTTACCGGCTCCAGCTGCGCGGTGAGTCCAGCGGATTCGCGTTCACCTTCGCCGACGCCGAAGGCCTGCTGGACTACCTCGACGACCTCGGTGTCTCGCACCTGTACCTGTCGCCGATCATCACTGCGGTCGGCGGCTCAACCCACGGCTACGACGTCACCGACCCGACGACCGTGTCAGCCGAACTCGGTGGCCCCGAAGGGCTGGCCCGGCTTTCCGCCGCAGCGCAGGAGCGCGGCATGGGCCTGGTGGTCGACATCGTGCCCAACCACGTCGGGATCGACAAACCCGAACAGAACCCGTGGTGGTGGGATGTCTTGCAGCACGGCCGGGATTCGCAATACGCCACCTACTTCGACATCGACTGGGACCTCGACGGCGGCCGAATCGTGTTGCCGGTGCTGGGATCTGACGAAGATGTCGCCGACCTGACCGTCGACGGTGACCGACTGCGGCTCGGGGACTTGGCGTTCCCGATCGCCCCCGGCACCGGCGAGGGCAGCGGACCCGACGTTCACGACCGTCAGCACTACCGACTGGTCGGCTGGAAACGCGGCATCTGCGGCTACCGCCGATTCTTCTCGATCACCTCGCTGGCCGGCCTGCGTCAAGAGGACCGCGCGGTGTTCGAGGCCAGCCACGCCGAAGTGGCCCGCTGGTTCACCGAGGGATTGGTCGCCGGGGTCCGCATCGACCATCCCGACGGCTTGTCCAACCCGTGCGGCTACCTGGAATGGTTGCGCGAACTGGTCGGCCCGGACGCCTGGATCGTCATCGAGAAGATCTTGGCGGTCGACGAGGCGCTCGAGCCGACGCTGCCCGTGGCCGGCACCACCGGATATGACGCGCTGCGCGAAGTGGGCGGAGTCTTCATCGACCCGAGCGGACAACCCGCGCTCACCGAGCTGGTCGAATCCGCGGGTGTGGACTACCACGAGATGCCAGAGGTGTTGCGAGAGCTGAAGATTCGCACGGCCACCAACACCCTGGCCAGCGAACTGGCTCGGCTGAGCAGAACGATCACCGCAACCACCGGCGCCGAGCAGCCACAGCTGCCCGAGGCGATAGCCGCCCTACTGAGCCACGTCGGCGTGTACCGATTCGACTACCCGGGTCTGGCCGCCATCCTGCCTACCGCGTTAGCGGAAACCCAAGCGGCGCAACCGGAGTTGGGGCCGGCGCTGCAGGTGATCGCCGCGGCGTTGGCCCACGGCGGTGAGCCGGTCACGCGCCTGCAACAGCTGTGCGGCGCGATGACCGCCAAGTCGGTAGAGGACTGCCTGTTCTACCGCGACGCCCGATTGGTGTCGCTCAACGAGGTGGGTGGCGAACCGCACCGCTTCGGGGTAGGCGCCGCGGAATTCCACCACAGCGCCGCCACCCGCGCCCGCAACTGGCCCCACACCATGACCACGTTGACCACACATGACACCAAGCGCGGTGAAGATGTGCGGGCCCGCATCGGCGTGCTCTCCCAAGTGCCCTCGCTGTGGACAGAGTTTCTGTCGCGGTGGGAGGCCCATGCCCCCTCCCCTGACCCCGCGACCGGACAATTCCTGTGGCAGAACATCTTCGGGGTGTGGCCGGTCACGGGCGAGGTGACCGACGAGCTGCGACAGCGCCTGCACGCCTACACCGAGAAGGCGATCCGGGAAGCGGCCTGGCACACCACCTGGAACGACCCGGAAACCGAATTCGAAGACGGCGTGCACCGCTGGATCGATTCGGTGCTCGACGGGCCGGTGGCATCCGAGCTCACCGGCCTGGTCGCCCAACTCAACCCGCACGCCGAAAGTGACGCGCTGGGTCAGAAATTGCTCGCGCTCACCGGCCCCGGCATACCGGACGTCTACCAGGGCACCGAGCTGTGGGACGACAGCCTGGTCGATCCGGACAACCGTCGCGAAGTGGACTATGCCGCGCGGCGTGCGGCTCTCAAGGAACTGCAGCACCCGAAGGTCCGCGTCGTCAACGCGGCTCTGCGGCTGAGGCGCGCTCGTCCGGACAGTTTCCTGGAGGGCGGTTACCTTCCGGTGTTGGCCACCGGTTCATCGAGCGATCACGTCGTCGCGTTCCGCCGCGGTGACGACGTCCTGGTCGCGGTGACACGGTGGACGGTGCGGTTGCACGACGAAGGATGGGGCGACACGGCGGTGCCACTGCCGGAAGGAACTTGGACCGACACCCTCACCGGCACCCGCCACAGCGGAACCACGCCGGCCGGCGATCTGTTTGCGCAGTTGCCCGTTGTTCTCTTGGAGCGTGCTGATGACTGAATTCCGGGTGTGGGCGCCGAAGCCGGAGCGGGTGCGGCTGGACGTCGACGGCACCGTGCATGACATGAGCCGATCGGATGACGGCTGGTGGCACACGACCGTGGACGCGGCCCCGGATGCACGCTACGGGTTTGTGCTCGACGACGACGAGACGGTGCTGCCCGATCCGCGCTCAGCGCGCCAACCCGACGGCGTCCATGAACGCTCGCAGTTGTGGGATCCCGCGGGTGCCACCTGGACGGACAGCGACTGGGAGGGCCGCCCGGTCGAAGGATCGGTGATTTATGAACTGCACATCGGCACGTTCACCGATGCGGGCACCTTCGATTCGGCGATCGAAAAGCTCGACTACCTCGTCGATCTCGGCGTCGACTTCGTCGAGGTGATGCCGGTCAATTCGTTCTCCGGCACGCACGGCTGGGGTTACGACGGCGTGTTGTGGTACAGCGTGCACGAACCCTACGGCGGTCCCGACGGCCTGGTCCGGTTCGTCGACGCCTGTCATGACCGCGGCTTGGGTGTGCTCATCGACGCGGTCTACAACCACCTCGGCCCATCCGGCAACTACCTGCCCAAGTTCGGGCCCTACTTGTCGTCGGCGAGCAACCCGTGGGGTGAAGGCATCAACATCGCCGACGCCGACTCTGACGAAGTACGCCGCTACATCATCGGATCCGCGCTGCGCTGGATGCGTGACTTCCACGCCGACGGCCTACGCCTGGACGCCGTGCACGCGCTGGTCGACACCACCGCCATTCACATCCTCGAAGAACTCGCCACCGAAACCAATTTGCTGTCAAGGCAATTGGGCCGTCCGCTGTCGCTGATCGCCGAAAGCGACCTCAACGACGCCAAGATGATCACCCCCAGCGACGGTTACAAGGGCGGTTACGGCATTACCGCGCAGTGGGACGACGATATCCATCACGCCATCCATACCGCGGTATCGGGCGAACGGCAGGGCTATTACGCCGACTTCGGATCCATTGCCACGCTGGCCCAGACGCTGCGCCATGGCTTCTTTCATGCCGGCACCTACTCGTCATTCCGGCGCCGCCGGCACGGACGTCCGCTGGACACCACCGCGGAGACCGGGACCCCGGCCACCCGGCTGCTCGCTTATACCTGTACCCACGACCAGGTCGGCAACCGCGCGCTCGGCGATCGCCCCTCCCAGAACCTGACCGGCGGCCAGCTGGCCGTCAAAGCCGCGCTGGTGCTGGCCTCGCCCTATACCGCGATGCTTTTCATGGGCGAGGAATGGGGTGCGTCCACACCGTTTCAGTTCTTCAGCTCCCACCCCGAACCGGAGCTGGCCCGCGCTACCGCTGAAGGCCGCAAGGCCGAATTCGCCGAGCACGGGTGGGACGCTGCAGAGATCCCCGACCCGCAGGACCCCGAGACATTTCAGCGCAGCAAACTGAACTGGGGCGAACTGGACTCCGATGAGCACGCCCGGCTGCTGCAGGTGTATCGGGACTTGATTATGTTGCGGCACAACGAAGCAGACCTATCCGACCCCTGGTTGGACCACCTCGCCGTCGAATACGACGAAGACGAACGCTGGATTGTGCTGCGCCGCAATACCATAACCGTCGCCGCCAATCTGGGCACCGCGGCGGTCAAGGTTCCGGTGAACGGTGAGCTGATGTTGGCCTGGGATGCGCCGAATATCGGTGCGGAGACCACTGAGTTGCCCGGACAGTCGTTTGCGATACTCCGCTCCCCCGTGAGGTAGCGGACCCCTGGTCAGGACGTTGGACTATGGATCAAGTCCGGTTCACCCGCGACGAACTCACGAAGTTCCGCGGCCGCACCGTGCCGGACTTGATCTCCGATGATGTCCGGCTACTGTTCGTCGGAATCAATCCGGGGCTGAGAACCGCTGCGGTGCAAGCGCACTTCGCCCCGCGCGGCAACAGGTTCTGGCCGGCGCTCTTCCGCGCCGGCATCACCGATCACCTGATCGACGCTTCGTCGGGGTTCACCGCCGCGGACCGGGAATACCTGTTGCGCCGCGGGATCGGCATCACGAACCTTGTGGAGCGAGCCACCGCGGGCGCGGACGAACTCACCCCCGGCGAACTGGTCGAAGGAAGGCAGAAGCTGGACCGGATGATCGCCGAGCTGTCGCCCCCGGTCGTCGCCATCCTCGGAATCAGCGCATACCGGGCGGCCTTCAACGACCGCGCAGCCAAATCGGGAAAACAGGCGACACCTTACGGCGCAAGCGACCTGTGGGTTCTGCCCAATCCGAGCGGCCGCAACGCCCACACGACTTTGCCCCGCCTGGCGGTCGCCTACGCCGAAGCCGCCCGAGCCGCCGGCATCCGCCTCGCGCCGGCTACACGCTACGACGACCCGTAGCCTGCACGGCCTGCGCGACGGCGTCGGCCAGCGGTTCAATCTCGTCATCGGCCAACGCGGCCACGGTGATGCGGATGCCCGGCGGTGTGCCGATTCGGAACCGGGTGCCCGGCGCCGCGGCCCAACCGGCGTTGAGCAGCCGGGTGATGGCCACCGCCTCGTCTGGCACCGGCACCCAAACGTTGAGCCCGGATCGACCGTGCGCAGTCACCGCGCGCTTGGCCAGCGCCGCGCGAAGCCGCTCCCGGTTGCTCGTGTACCGCTGTTCGGCTTTGCCTACCAACCGTGTCGCCGCCTCATCCGACCACAGACCGACCGCCAGATCTTGCAGTATCCGGCTCACCCAGCCCGGCCCGAGCCGCAACCGGCCGTGCACCCGTTCGACGGTGCGACGATCCCCGGCCAACACCGCCAACCGCAGGTCCGGCCCGTAGGCCTTCGCCACCGACCGTACGAACGCCCACCGGCGGGTGGCCCCGGCCAAGGTGTGCAGCGGCGCCCCGGCGATGCCGGCGCAGTGGTCGTCCTCGACGACCAGCACATCTTCGGACCGGCTGGCCAGCAGGCTGCGTAGCGCACCGGCGCGATCTGGGGACAACGCGGCTCCCGTCGGGTTATGTGCGCGACCGGTCACCACGACCGCCCGCACACCCCGCCGTAGCGCCCGCGCCATGTCCAAGAGCAGCGGGCCGTCGTCGTCGACCCGTACCGGCTCGACGGAATATCCATGTGCGGCAATAAGATCGAGCAGGTTGGCCCAGCCCGGATCCTCGACGGCCACTCGGTCACCAGGCCGCAAGTGCGCGATGAGCGCCCGTTCGATGCCGTCCAGTGCGCCGCTGGTGACCGCCAGGTGATCGGCCGGGACGCCGTCAGCGGCCAGGGCCGCGCGGGCGTGCTCGACCAATTCCGGCGACATCGCCGGCTCGCCATAGAGCACCGGCGCTCCCGACCGGATCGGCAACGCCGCCGTAGTGATGGGAAGCAGCGACGGGTCCGGATTGCCGGTGGACAGATCGCGCGCACCCGCCGGGACGCCCAGGCCGAGTGAGGACCGCGGCGTCGTCGCGGGCCGGTCCCGAACACGAGTCCCGCGCCGGCCGCCGGTTTCCACGGCCCCGCGATCACGCAAGATGCGGTACGCCGCCGCGACGGTGTTGGCGTTCACCCCGAGTTGGGCGGCGACCTCCCGAATCGACGGGAGCGTCGCGCCGGGCGGGAGGGCACCCTGGGAGATGGCCCCTTCGACGTTCGCGGCTATGGACTCCGCGCCCGTTCCCTCGATCCGGTATTGTACTGGCACACTCGTCATTATGTACTAGTACGAAAAAGAAGGCCAGTGCCATGGACTCCGCTTACCGACCGACGCCTCGCACCACCCCGACCCGCTATCGCGACCGGGCCAGCTACGAGCGGCAGACGGTCCACGGCATCCTCGATGAGGCGCTGATCTGCCACCTGGGCTACATCAGCGACGGTCGACCGGTGGTCTTGCCGACCACCCATGCCCGGGTGGAGGAAATCCTGTACCTACACGGCTCGACCGGAAGCGGGCCCATGCTGGCCGCGCAGCCCTCCGGCCTGTCGGTGTGCGTCACCGTCAGCTTGGTCGACGGGCTGGTCCTGGCCCGCTCGGCGATGCACCACTCGCTGAACTACCGCTCGGCGGTGGTGCTGGGCACCGCGCGCCTGGTCGAGCATCCTGACGAGAAGCTGCGTGCGCTCAACGCGCTGCTCGACCACATCCGGCCGGGTCGCGCCGCCGACTGCAGACCTCCGGATGCGCGTGAGCTGGCCGCGACGGCGCTGCTCGCCCTTGACCTGGTCGACGTGTCGGCCAAGGTGCGCGCGGGCGGGGTTTCCGACGAGCTACAGGACAGTACGCTGCCGCACTGGGCCGGCGTGGTGCCCCTGACGTTGACCGCCGGGACACCCGTCCCGGCCGAGGATCTCGACGCGGCCATCCCGGTGCCCGTCTACCTGCGCTAACCCCGACCGCGAAACCCCGCGAGCGTGCGTGTCTGCACAGCGACACGCCGCACAAGGGGTACAACTGCGCACCCTCGCGGCTGCAGCGGCGCAGCGTGGGGTTAGAACAGCAGGTACCGGTAGGCCGGTGACCCGGGCCGTAGCGCTTCGAAGTGGATCTCGGTAGCCCGCATCCGCGCCAGCAGACCGTCCAGGTCGGCGGCCGATCCCAGTTGGATACCGACCAGCGCCTCTCCGGTCTCCCGGTTGTTGCGCTTGACGTACTCGAACAGCGTGATGTCGTCGTTGGGACCCAGGACTTCGTCGAGGAAGCGGCGCAAAGCACCCGGCTCCTGCGGGAAATCGACCAGGAAGTAGTGCTTGAGACCCAGGTGGATCAGCGAGCGTTCCAGCACCTCGCCGTAGCGGGAGACGTCGTTGTTGCCGCCGGAGATCAGGCAGACCACCGTCGAGCCGGGCTCGATGTCGGTCTCCAACAGGCCGGCAACCGACAGCGCGCCCGCCGGCTCGGCGATGATGCCCTCGTTCTGATAAAGGTCGAGCATCGCGGTGCACACTGCCCCTTCGTCGACCGTGGTGATCGACACCATGTCACCGGCAGCCGCGAGTGCCGCGTAGGGCAACGTGCCCGCCCGGTTCACCGCGGCGCCGTCGACGAACTGGTCGACGTGGTCCAAGGTGACCGGCTCACCGGCGGCCAGGGCGGCCATCATCGCGGCGGCACCGGCCGGCTCGACTCCCAGCACCGCGGTGTTGCTGGTGCGCTCGGCCAGGTAGGTGGTGATGCCCGCGATGCAACCGCCGCCGCCGACCGGGACCACCACCCGGTCCGGCTCCTCGTCGAGCTGGTCGAGCAGCTCGACGGCAATAGTGCCCTGGCCGGCCATGGTGCGCAGATCGTCATAGGGCGGCACCAAGGTGGCGCCGGTGCGTGCCACGTCCTCCCGGGCGGCCGCAGCGGCAAGGTCGTACGTCGACCCGCCCACGATCAGCTCGATGAACTCCCCGCCGTGGTAGCGGATCCGGTCACGCTTTTGTTTGGGCGTTTTGGCCGGTACATAGATGCGCCCGTGCACACCCAGTGACCGGCAGGCGTAGGCGAAGCCCTGGGCGTGGTTTCCGGCCGAGGAGCACACCACCCCGTGCGCCAGTTCGTCGTCGGACAGCTGGACCAGCAGGTTGTAAGCACCGCGCAGCTTGTAGGACCGCACGACTTGCAGGTCTTCGCGTTTGAGGTAGACGTTCGCGCCGGTGATCTGCGACAGCCGGTCGCTGAGCTGCAGCGGGGTCGGGGTGACCACCGGCGCAATGCGCTTGGCAGCCCCGTCGATGTCGGCCGCAGACAGCGGCGACGTGCTCGGGGTCTGGCTCAGTTCAGCGGACACCGATCAATGGTGCCATGCCGCCCAACAGGTCTTTCAGTTCACCGGGGTCAGCACGAAGACCGGGATCTGGCGATCGGTCTTCGTCTGGTACTCGGCGTAGTCCGGCCACGCTTCGACGGCGCGCTCCCACCAGGTGGCCTTCTCGTCGCCGAACACCTCGCGGGCGTCGTAGTCGCGGGTGACGCTGCCGTCCTGCAGTTCGACCCGCGGATTCTTCTTGATGTTGTAGTACCAGACCGGGTTCTTGGGTGCGCCACCGAGCGAGGCGACCACGGCGTACTCGCCGTTGTGCTCGACGCGCATCAGGGGCGTCTTGCGAAGCTTGCCGGTCTTGGCGCCGACGGTGGTCAGCACGATGATCGGTTTGCCCTTCATGTCGGCGGCTTCAGCACCGCCGGATTCGGTGTACTTGTCGGCTTGTTCGCGAGCCCAGTCCCACGGGCTGGGGGCATATTCACCTGACAGCGGCATGTAACCCACTCTAAGCCGTGCCTTTTAACCGACTGCGCCGGCAGCCCGCCGGCAGCCCACCCACATCCAGGGTTTCGTTTGACCGAAAATTCAAGTGCCTAGTACTCTGAAACTATGACGACTTCCGAGCATGTCCGCTCACTCAGCGCTGCGAGCAGCTCTGATGTGCTGATCGCGGGTGTGCCCTGGCCGCGGCACAAGGTGTTCGCGGTGCTCGCCGGTGTCGTCGCGCTGCTCATCATCGGGGCCGTTACGGCAAGCCCGGCGCCGGCTGTTCTCGGCGCCGCCGGCCTAGCCGTCGCGGTAGGACTGGTTCTCAGGGTGCTGGAGCAACCGCGCGCCTGACCCGCGTTCTGGCGAGTTCGGCGATCACATTCACCCGCCGGGTGGCGGCGGCAATCTCGTCGGCGAATTCTTGACGCCGCTTGGCGATGTGTTCAGGGTCGGAACCGTCGACCAGCTCCCGATGCCGGGCCAACCGCAGGGCGGTTTTGAACAGCTCCATCGACCGCGACTCCGCGTTGGCGATCCTGCGTTGCAGCTCCCACTGCTTGCCCACCTCGAGGCATTCGGCCAGAAATGCTTCTTCGTCGAGAGATTCGTCTTCCAGGGCGGCCAGCCGGTCGGCGACGATGTGGTAGGCGTCCAGGAAGGGCCGCAGCACCAGATGCGCCAGCAACACGTCGGCCGATTCCAGTAACCCTCGCACCGCACCGGCGTCGGCGGCCTTGCTGGTGTCGACCGCACCGATCAAGCGAACCTCGTCGGCTAGCTCCTTCTCGAACTGCGCGCGGGCGGAGAACAAGAACTCGAACTTGAGCAGCTCCCGCAGCCGCAGCGCCTCGTCACGGACCGTTGCCGGTGCCACCGAGCCATCCCCCGCGCTCCCCGCGGTCTCTCCGACTTCTACGGCCGCAAGCAACGCCGTCTCGGCGATGGCGCGGTCGACGAGGATGTGGATCGCCGTGTTGCGGTAGAAAGCCGCAACCAGGTGCTTATCCGGGCAGATTCCCCATACCGCCTCGGTCCCGGCGTCGTAGACACTGAGCACGCCCGAGGCGACCATCTGGTGCAGGGTCCAGCGGATGGTCGACCGGTTCGTCAGATCGGCGGCACCAGCCACCGTCCAGTTGCGTGCCGCGATGTAGCTGGCCAAGGGTTGCACGGTGGCCAGCACTTCACTGATGGACAGGGATCGGTCCGCACCGAGCAGCGCCAGGCTCACCACCGCGGTGGGCGTCACCGGCGTAGCACGGTTGATTCGGTGTTCGACGTCCAAAGCGATGCGCTCGACTTCGGTTCCGGTCGCCGATTCTTCGGCGCGCAGTTCCTCGAGGCGCTTGCGCAGCGGAAGGGGTTCTCCGAAGTCGAGATACGCGCGGCCGAGCCGTTCGCCTTGCTGGCGAGCCAGCCTGATCAGGAAGCGGAAGTCCTCGGGTCGCTTCACGGCGCCGTAGGCCTCGTTGGTCATGGCCGCCACCTCGTGCAACTGGTCGTACACGATGGAGGTGGGGATCAGATACGCTTCCGGTCCGTCGATTTCGTCGACCGCATCGGTGAGGTAGCGCAGAATCCCGAACACCGGGGGACGCAGCTTGCCGGTGCGGGTGCGTCCACCTTCGATCGACCAGGTGAGGTTGGCGTGATTTTGCACCAGTTGTGCTGCGTAAGCGCGCAATACGAAGCGGTAGACCGGGATGTCCTTGGTCTGGCGCCTGATGAAAATGGTTCCGGTGCGCTTGGCCCAGCCGCCCATGGGGAAGAAATTCAGGTTCGATCCGCCGAAGGTGAGCGCCGGTGAAAGCCGGTTCGCGACGATCGCCTCGGGAAGCAGCAACCCGTCCAGGTAGGAGCGGTGCGAGAAGGCGAACGCCAGCGTCGCCTTGCGGTCCAGTTTGCGCAGCGCGGCGATCTGGTCCTCGTCGACCAGAACGTCGTAGGCCCGCATCAGCCAGCGACTGAAGCCGCGCCAGGCCTGTACCGGTCGTTCGTTGAGCGACGCCGCCATTTCGCGCAGATAACTTGCGGCCTCGGCGCGCACGCTGGCGGGTTCGCGGCTCAGCTCGTCGGCAAGGGCGTTGAGCCGATCGCCGAACCACTTGGCGCTGAGCAGTTGGGCGACCTCGTCGGGGTCGGTTGGCAACGCGGTGCCGGATTCCTCGACGATTCCGGTGCGCTGCAGTACTTTTCGTACTCCGACCCGGCCGACTTCGCGCACTGTCATATCCGCTCCCCCGTCACGCTGGTTGAGCCGTCGGCGCGGCCGTGGGCTCGTGGACATTCGGCCCTGGATCGGCGGCATACAGCTCTTCGATCTCGGCGGCGTATTTCTCTTTGATGGGTCGGCGCTTGAGCTTCATCGTCAACGTAATCTCGTCGCCACCGGGCTCCCACAAGGTGGGCAACACTCGGAACCGCTTGATCTGTTCGACCCGAGCCAGTTTGGCGTTGCCCTCGGCGACTCCGGCGGCAATCCGGGCGATCACTTCCGGGTTCGCCGCCAGCGCCTCGGGTGAGGCGTCCGGCAGTCCGTGTTGGGCCGCATACGGGCCTACCGAGTCGGCGTCGAAGACCAGCAGCGCGGTGTTGTACGGACGTCCGTCCCCGATGACGATCATCACGCCGATCATGGGGCAGGCGGCCAAGATGGTGTTCTCTATGTTGGCCGGGGACATGTTCTTTCCGGCCGCATTGATGATCAGCTCTTTCTTGCGGTCGACCACGCGCAAGAAGCCGTCCGCGTCGACATCGAAGATGTCACCGGTGTGCAGCCAACCCTCTGCGTCAATGGCCTCGGCAGTCTTGGCGGGCTCCTTGCGGTAGCCCTTCATCACCAGCGGTCCGCGGACCAGATACTCGCCGTCTTCGGCGATCTTGCCCTCCAATCCGGGCAACAATCTGCCGACGGTGCCCAGCCGCAGTTCGCGCGGATGATAGGCGGTGGCGGCACAGCTCAACTCCGACATTCCCCAGACCTCCGCGATGGGGATGCCGATGCCGGCAAAGAAAGCCAGCGTTTCCCGCGGGATGGGCGCTGCTCCGGAGATGGCCCAGCGCAGCTCGCCGAAGCCGAGGCGTTCCCGCAATTTGGACAACACCAGCTCGTCTGCCTGTGCCCACTCGGCGGCTGCGTCGTCCGACATCGGTTCCCCGGCCAACAAGGCGGCCGCACGTTTGTCGGCCACCGACATCGCCCACTGCAATGCCGCTCGCTTCATCTCGTCGGTTTCGTTGCCGACGGTGAACTCGATTCCGGCCTTGAGCTTCTCCCAAACCCGCGGCACTGCACCCCAGACGGTGGGCCGCACGTCCGGCAGGGCGGCGACGATGGCGCGCGGATCGGACACCGTGGTGATCTGGGTCCCGAACATCTCCTGGATGTACAGGTTGCACATCCGGTCGGCGATGTGCGCCGTCGGCAGGTAAGAGGTGCCTCGGTCCCCGAACTCAACGCCCAGCACGGCATCGATCGCGCGTCCCTCGAACAGCAGGTTGGTGTGGGTCATCTCCACACCCTTGGGGTTTCCGGTGGTTCCGGATGTGTAGATCAGGGTGACGATGTCATCAGGTTGTACCGCCCGCCACGTCGATTCGAAGTCGAAGTTTTCGTCGGCCGCCGCGTAGAGGTCAGTTACCGACAGCGTGCCCTCGGGGTGACCGTCGATGCAGATGATGTGCTCGATCGGGGCGCCGCTGGCGCGGATCCGGTCGACGTACTGCTCCTCGCAGATCATGACTTTGGTGCCGGCGTTGTCGAACACGTACGTCAGTTGCTCGGCGGGTAGCGTGTTGTACACCGAAAAAGACGTCGCGCCAACGTGTTGCGCACCCACCTCGAGCGGGTAGAACTCGACGCGATTAGCCATCATCAGCGATACCGTGTCGCCCCGGCGAACGCCCAGCCCTGCCAGTCCGGCCGCGACTCGCTGCACCTGCTCGGCGTACTCGCGCCAGGTCAGGGTCTGCGTATTTCCCGGCGTCCGGAGGGCCACGGCGTCTGGATCGATTGCTGCCGTGCGCTGGAAGGCTTCGCACATGGTGACCGGCCGCTCGGCTGCTGACATCTCCGCTCCCCTCAGGTGTGTCGCCGGCTTGCAGACCGGCCCCATCACAAAGCTGAGCCTACGTCCGGCGTCGGGAGCCGCGGAATACATCAAGAGATATCCAGTCGCTGAGAACATACTGGCGGTCCTCGGCGCGGTCTGTCAGGAGTCGGTCCAGGCCGCACACCGATTCGCGCCGGGCGGTTGGCGCCCGCTACACTGACTCCATGAGTTCAGCTTCTGCACTCAGTAAGAACGGCCCGCGAGTGTGTCCGATCGCCGACGCGCTGCAATTGATCGGCGACCGGTGGGCGTTGCTTGCGCTGCGCGAAATAGGCTTGGGTGTAACCAGGTTCAACGACATCTGCCAAAATACCGGCGCTCCACGGGCCAGTCTGGTCGCCCGGTTGCGTGAGCTCGAAGACGTCGGGCTGGTGCAACGCCGACCCTACAGTGACCACCCGCCCCGCGACGATTACCTGCTCACCGATGCCGGCCGGGACTTGGCCCCGGTACTGCGTGAGCTGCGCAAGTGGGGCGAGCAGCATGCCTCTCCCCAGGTACGCGCCGGCCGGTGACCAGCGACACCGCCCGCCACTGCGCCGCTAAGGGGCGATCCTGGCAAGTGCCGCTCCTAGATCGGCCTCGGTTGCGCCGTCGGTTTGAAGACCCTGCTCGAACAACGCCTTGATCCGGGCTTGGAACTCGGGCCGTTGGGCGCCCTGCAAGAACAACCGACCGTCCTCGTCCAGCTCAGAGACTCGCGCGAGGGTGATCTCGTTGACGCGTCGCTTGGTGTCGGCTAACGCAGCCAGGGGGAACCGAGCGATCCTGCGGGCGAGCGCGTCGACGAACGGACCGAGGTCTTCATCAGGCAAAGCGCGGTTTACCCACCCGTATCTCTCGGCGAGGTCAGCGGAATAGTCGTCTGAGCCGAGCAACACTTCCAGCGCGCGGCCACGCCCCAACAGCCGCGTAAGGTGCTGCGCTGCACCAGCTCCGGGAATAGCACCGACGCCGACTTCGGGTTGGCCGAACAGCGCATGTTCTCTGGACGCGAAGCGCATGTCACAGGCCAGGATGAATTCGCTCCCGGCTCCGCGAACCCTTCCGGCAATGGACGCGATCGTGACTTGATCGAGAGTGCTGATCCGGCGATACAGTCCGCCCAGGGTGCAGCCGTCGCCCAGACGGGCGGCTTCCGCACGTACTCCCGGAACATTCAACATGTCGACGTGCGCGCTGAAGAAGTGGCGATTGGCGCTGTCGAAGACCACCACCGCGACTTCGTCGCCTGCTGTCTGCAGATACTGAACCAGCGAAACAAGATCTCGAACCATTTCTGCCCCAACCAGGTTCAGCGGCGGCGCATCCAGGGTGGCAAAGAGAACTTTCTCTTCGAGGCGGGTTCGGAAGACCTCGAGCGATGGTGTCACGATTCTCCTTTCGGGTCGGGATCAGCAATCGGTGGTACCGGGTAGACGGTGTGGTGGGTAGCAGGGTTCGGTCTCTATGAACTCGGACCGGGTGAATTGCGGGACATCACACCAGCGGTGATATCCGTTCGGCAACGCCGAGCAACGACTTGCCGTAAATCTCGTACCCGACATGGACGTTGAGTGCGGCATGTCGCGCAGCGACGCTGGCATCACGCCAATATTGCTGCATCCGACTGGCCTCTGCGAATCCCCCGGTACCGCAGACATCGAGAAGAGTCTGAACGGCCTCCATTGTCTGCCGAGCGGCGAATGCGCATTGTGCCCGGACCCGAGCCCGCCGTGGGTATCCCGCTTCACCCGCGACGAGCGTGCCCGCGTCCAACTCGTCGGCGACGTCGAAAACCAGCAAGCCGGCCGACCGCAACTTCAGCTTCGATCCGTTGCACCCGATAGCGGCCGCGGGCCTGGATGCAGCGGCCGAATGCGGGTATCGGCGAGCCGTCGACATCGGTGGCGGCCTCGAGGTCGGCTTTGGGCCCACGTTGAACAACATCGTCGACGGGAAACGGCTGAGCGCTGCGGATGCATACCTATTGCCCGCGTTGAGCCGACCGAATCTGACCTTCGTTCCCGATGCGATGGTGCAGCGAATTCGCATTGAAAACGGCCGGTGTACGGGTGTCGAATTCACGGTGGGGCAAACTAAGTCGGCTACCGTCGTCCGCTGCGGCGAAGTCATGCTGGCCGCCGGCGCGATCGGATCGCCGCATTTACTGATGTTGTCCGGAGTGGGCCCGCACGGACATCTTCGCGAAGTCGGCGTCGGTGTCCAGCTCGACCTACCCGGCGTCGGCGCAAATTTGCAGAACCATGTGCTGGCACGGGTGGTGTACGACTCCGCAAGGCAAATTCCGCCAAGCTGCAGCGGGCATTGCGAGGTCATCGGATTGGTCGAGACCGAGTGCGCCACCGACGGCCCCGACATCCAAATCATGGTGATCAATTCCACCGGAATCGGCCTGCCGGGCGATGACGGCGCGGTGGCCGGTTACGCGATCGCAGCTGCACTCATGCAACCGTTCAGTCGCGGCACTATCAGGCTATCGGGGCCGGATGCCGGTGACAGACCGGCCATCGATCCGAACTACTTCAGCGATGACAGAGACTTGCGCACACTTGTCGAGGCGCTGCGGCGCGCACGTCAACTCGGCGAAGCGACCGCGTTCGACCGGTGGCGCTGTGCGGAGGCCGCGCCCGGGCCCGTCGTCGACGACGAGGAGGCCTGGCGCAGCTACGCCAAAAATGCCTTCCAGTCCTACATCCACCCCGTCGGAACCTGCGCCATGGGCGATACCGACATGTCAGTCGTCGACGCCCAACTACGGGTCCACGGCATCAGCGGCCTTCGAATCGCCGACGCGTCGATTATGCCGTCGACCCCCTCCAACAACACTGCTGCGACGGTGTATGCGATCGGTGAACGAGCAGCCGAATTGATAACCACCGCTTAGCATCGGCGGGCGCGCCCCGCAGTCAACCCCGGTGACCACATCCCCGGTCTTGCAACGCTTGGTAGCAACTACCCGATACCATCGTTAACATGCTAGAGCAGACTCGACGCCGTAAGTCACCTGGGGCAGGCGTCGACGCCGAACCCCCCACTCGGTCGGAGAAGGTGCTGCGGGCCGCCGCAGAATTGTTGCGAACCGGCGGCATTGAAGCCGTTTCAACTCGAGCTGTCGCGACGGCGGCGGGTGTGCAGCCACCGGTCATCTATCGGGAATTCGGCGGGAAAGACGAGCTGCTCGATGCGGTGTCACATTTCGTTCTGGCTGACTACATAGGAAGCAAGCGCCGTCGCCTCCTAAGCGCATCCGGTGACACCTTGCAAGACTTTCGCCAGTTATGGGATGCACACGTGGAATTCGGCCTTTCCCACTCAGATACCTATGTGTTGACATTCGTACAATCGCGCCCCGGTGCTCCGAGTTCAGGTGCAGCCGAGGCCATCAAACTCCTCGAGCAGATAGTCACCAAGCTCGCGGACGACGGCCGGCTGCGGATGAGTGTTGAGCGCGCGACCAAGCTGGTTCACGCCGCCGCAGTAGGTACGGTGTTGACGCTCATCGCCGTACCGCCCGAAGAGCGCGAGATGCAGTTGTCGGCACTGGGACGCGACAACGTGCTGTCGGCAATAACGAGCAAGAAGAGCGCGGTGGCCGCGAAATCTCCGGTGCTGACCGCTCGTGCTGTCGCCCTGCGGGAAGCGATCCGGCGTTCGGATGACACACCACTGACCTCCGCAGAACGGGACTTGTTGTTGGAATGGCTCGTCCGCTTGGCCAACCGCAACTCTTGATCCGTTGAGGTGCGCCGACACCAGTTGAGCGGTCGGGGAACAACTGGGAGCGGCGTTTCCCTAGAGCCAGTCAGTCAGCGTACCGGTGCGGCCCCGGCGCCCCTGCCGATATGGGCGCGCAGCGCGCACACCATCTCCGTAGTGGCAGCGGCGCTGTCGCCACCGATGGGAAATAACATGGCGAACCCGTGAGTCAGCGAACCGCACTCGCGATGATCTACGAAGACACCCGCAGCCCGCATGGCTTCCACGTACTGCTTACCCTCGTCGCGCAACGGGTCAAATCCCGCGGTCAGCACCAGCGCCGGTGGCAAGCCTGACAAGTCGTCAGCCAGCAGCGGTGAAACGCGCGCGTCGGACAACTCGACACCGGCGCCGTCGAGATAATTGTGCCGGAACCAAGCAAGATCGCTGCTATTGAGCAAGAACCCGTCGGCGAACAACGCTCTTGAGCGAGTCGCGTTGAGGTAATCGGTTCCCGGGTAGATCAGCAATTGCAGAGCAGGCAGTTGCAAACCCTGGTCGCGTGCGAGCTGCGATACCACGGCGGCGAGAGTTCCGCCCGCACTGTCGCCCCCAACCCCAACACGTTTCGGGTCCGCGCCGAGTTCGACAGCGTTATCGACAGCCCACCTGTATGCCGCGAATGCGTCGACGACGGCGGCAGGGAACTTGTCTTCCGGAGCCAACCGATAGCCGATGGATAGCACGGGAAGTCCGGCATCCCGACAAATCAACCGGCATTGATCATCGTGGGTGTCGACGCTGCCGAGTGTGAAGCCACCACCGTGGTAAAAGACCAAGAGCGCAGTGGAGACGCAATTAGATCCAGCCGCGCTTGCGTCCGGGCGGTAGTGCCGGGCGGGGATGGGTCCGGCAGGTCCGGGTATCGAAAGGTTGCAAACGGCAGCCACGTTGATGTCCTGTTTGATACTCGCGGTCAACAATTCAAGTCGTGAACGCTCGGCGACAACGTCGTCGCTTGACACCAGCCCTTCCCTTCCTGCGACGCGTTGCATGGCAAGCAACAGCTGCAGGGTGGTGTCGAGGGCATTGCCGTCGATGACGATCGAACGACCGCCCAGAAGCAGCCGCTTTACAGGGTTGGGTATCCGGGGAAGCGCGCGCATTGTGATGCCAGTCGCCGCGTTGACGATCGCATCCATGCGGCCGCTCTTAACGTTCACCTCAGTAACCTCCTAGCATTCAGAACATGTCTCGCTTCTCCATGCCACGACGGTATGGCGAAAAGGGCGATAGATAATCAGAGCGCGTGGCGGTTTGAACAAACCACTCACCCGGCGGACGTACTCCTGAAGCTGATTGATGCGCCGTCACGTTAAGGTCCTGCCCTGCGGTTGGTATGACCCACGCCGATTTTGGCCTGCGGGACGGGCCGGGTACGTATCGGCGCGGCGGCGCGCCCTCTCATCAAAATCTCCAAATCTCCGTAGCCGCAACACCTTCTGCATAGCCGCAACACCAGTATGCCCGGAGGTCTATGCGCGAGCAGGGATGAGCCATGGCGTAGCTGTTATGAGTGCCGCTCGTGGCCACCGCGGTACATGCCGACGGCGGTCAAGGAATGACAACCTCAGAAGGTCTGTGAGTGCGAGATGAGCTCCCCATGGTGCCCCCGCGGCGCTCCATTCTCTCGCGATGTTTTCGACGGTATCACTCATCTGTTTACATTGGAAACACCGCCCGTTAATCTCAAGCCATGGCATTGAATCTGTCCGTCGACGAAGTGCTGACCACCACCCGCGCGGTACGCAAGCGCCTCGACCTGGATAAGCCCGTACCACGCGAAGTGCTCTACGAGTGCTTAGACCTGGCGCTGCAGGCGCCCACCGGCGGCAATTCTCAAGGCTGGCAATGGGTATTCGTGGAGGATCCGGTGAAGAAGATGGCGCTCGCCGAACTCTACCGAGCGGCCGCGACACCATACATCGACGCAATACCGCAATCACCGTATGGCGACGGACGCGACAAATCGATGCCGTCGATCGTCAGTTCAGGCAGATACCTCAGCGAGCACCTACACGAAGTCCCGGTGCTTCTCATTCCCTGCCTCAACGGCCGACCCGAGAACGTTGACCACCTTCCTGGGGCCGGAGCTGCCTTTTGGGGATCGTTGCTCCCCGCGATATGGAGCTTCATGCTTGCATTGCGTTCGCGCGGGCTCGGATCTGTGTGGACGACGTTTCACCTCGGCGGCGATGGTGAGCAACGGGCTGCTGACATTCTGGGCATACCGCACGAGACGTACACCCAAGGCGGGCTCTTTCCGATCGCCTACACCAAAGGTGTCGACTTCCGGCCCGCCAACCGCATACCCGCTGCCCAGCTCACTCATTGGAACACCTGGTGACGGGCGTCCAAAGGGGTTGTTGTGTTTGACCGATTCAGTCTGGCCGACTTGACCGTTCGGGTGGTCGGCGCACCGATGGCCGGCGGCCCCACAACGCCATTGTTAGCCGCGGCGGTTAGCAATGCCGGCGGTCTCGGATTCTTGGCCGCCGGTTCCATGTCCGCAGACGAGTTGGCCGCCGCGATCGTTGCGACGAGGAAGCTCACGTCGGGGCCGATCGGTGTGAACTTGTTCGCCCCTCAGCAATCGACGAGCTGTCCGGAAAATCTCGCCGAGTTCGCGGCGGCATTGGCGCCGGATGCCGAACACTACGGAGTCACACTTGGCGAACCGCGGACGCACGACGATGAGTGGGCCACAAAGCTGGAGGTGGTCTGTGACTTGCGCCCGGAAGTTGTGTCGTTCACCTTCGGGTTACCGACCAGCGAGCTGTGCGCCCGCCTCACGAGGACCGGAATTGTGACCGTCGCTACGGTCACCACGGTCCTGGAAGGGGTGATCGCCTTGAGCCGAGGAATAGACGCACTGGTAGCCCAAGGGCCAAGCGCCGGCGGGCACCGGGCGACCTTCGACGCGCTCGCCACACCCCCCGACGACCCGCTCGACGACCTGGTGACCGCACTGGTCGCCTGTTTCGACTGTCCTGTCATCGCGGCCGGAGGCGTGGGTACGCCGAACGACGTAAGGCGGTTACGCGATGCCGGCGCTACTGCCGTGCAACTGGGAACCGCGCTGCTGCTGGCCGACGAGGCCGGAACCAACCCGGTGTACCGCGCGGCGCTACGCGACCCCTGCTTCACCGAGACAGTGCTGACGCGTGCCTTCACCGGACGCTATGCGCGCGCGTTACGCAACCGGTTCATCGAAGCGCATGAAGGACAAGCCGTGTCCGACTTCCCCCGGGTGGCCATGATCACCGCGCCGCTGCAGGCGGCCGCGATCGCCAAGGGCGATCCACACGGCATCGCCTTGTGGGCCGGCGCACAATTCCGGCACGCGAGGACGGGTCCGGCAACCGACATTGTCCGTGAATTGGCAGGTTGATCCTGCGCCAATACACTCGAGCACTACCTGGCTAGGCTTCGTCGGCCAGCCGCACTAACCATTCACCCAGCAGCTTTCGTTCAGCGTGGGTGAGCTTGCAATCCTCAGTGCTGCGTAGCTTTTCGTGCAATGCGAGGGCGCGCCCAGGGAGATCGGAAGGCGTTGACGGCAAGGCCGGTTCGTCATTGACGATCGCCGACAGAGTGTTGTCTCGCATGGTGTCGGATAACTGCAGGTCCCGCTCGTGTGGTGGTAACGCGATGAGCGCGAGAACCACACCCCGCGCGGCAGAACGAATCAGGTCGGCGGCACGCTCGACGCTCAACCGCAGGCGGCCCTGACTGCCCAGCGCAGTGACCACGTGCCGGAGCAGTTCGAACGACTGAGCCGCGCACGATGACAACCTGGTGTGCTCCGCGTGGATATAAGCACGCAAATAGCAATGCGGATTGGTCAGCCCGAAATCCACGTGCAACTCCCACATTTGCTCGAGTTTGCGAAGCGGATCGGTGCTAGCGGCTATCAGCCGTCGGTTTTCGCTGATGTACCTGTCGAAGACGAAAAGTGTCAGAGCATCGAGAAGACGCTTCTTACCGCCGAACTGGCGGTAGATGGCGGGTGGCTGGACGCCCGCCGCAGTTGCGACGGACCTCGTTGACAGCGCGTCGATGCCACCGGTATGCAACAGCTCGGCGGCCGCTTGGAGTATGGGATCCTGCGGCGCCGGTAAGTCGTCGGCCGTGGGTCCGGAGAACACGTTTCCAACGATATCAATATCCAGTTTCCGTCGCTACCATTGATGCGATGCCGACCATACTAGATTTCAAGCGAGCATCCCGGTGAGAAAGCGCATGAACTCCACGGCCGCGGGCCACGATGCCCTCGCCGGCGCCGGGCGCCCGGCGACCCGGAACAGATCAGTCAGCTGGGCGTTATGGGTGACCCAGCCGCGCTTGGCCAGGTGTACTGCCGGATCTTCGCGTCCCCCCGGGAAAGTCAGGTCGCGCAGATTGACGTTTGGGTCGCGCTGTCGGCAGATCTCGTGCATGTCGTTGAGGGATTCGGCCAGTATGTCGTGCCTCCCGCAGAAATGATCGGCCGCGATGCGACTGCCGCGGGCGCTCAATGCGGTCACCGAATTGAGTATCTGCTTCTGCGCCGACGGCGGCAGATAGCCGATCAGGAGCCCCTCAGCGATCCACGCGGTCGGCGTCGCGGGGTCAAATCCCGCTTCGCGCAACGCGATCGGCCAATCGTGCCGTAGATCGATGCCCACGGGGTGGTGCCGTACTGTCGGCGTATGACCGAGATCGGCCAGCATAGCCTGTTTCCAGTTGATCACCTCCGGCTGGTCGATCTCATAAACTGACATTGCCGACGGCCACTTCAACCGGTAGGCGCGGCAATCCAACCCCGACGCCAGAATTACCGCTTGGCGAATCCCGGCTTGGCAGGCCATGCCGAAGAATTCGTCGAAGGCGCGTCCACGAATACCGAAAAACCACGGCGCCCAGTCGGCACCGATCTCCTCGAAATCAACTGTGCCGTCGACGATCTGAGTGAAGAGGTCGAGATCTACGGCGCGCACCAGCAGCTCGGCAAACGGATCGTCTATTACCGGGTCCGATTGCCTGCTGGCTACCGCTCTGGCTGCGGCCACCATGGTCGCGGTGGTACCGACACCGGTCTTGAGATCCCAGCTGTCGTCGCTCGTTCGTGTCATCGTCACTCGCTTCCAATGCTATTCGGCGGGCCGGCCCGGAAAATCGACTTGACCGTCTGGTAAGCGGCGAGCCCTTCCGGGCCAAACTCACGCCCGACACCACTTGCCTTGACTCCGCCGAATGGCGCATCGATGTCCGGTTGATATTGGTTCACTCCGATGGTTCCGGTCTGCACCGCGCGGGCGATTTCCGTCGCCCGGGTCTCGTCAGACGAGAAGACGGTCCCGGCCAGACCGAACTCGGAGTCGTTGGCGATGTCGACCGCCTCACTATCAGACCCATACGGAATCACCGACACAACAGGGCCGAAGATCTCCTCGCGGGCGATGCGCGCTGAGTTGTCCAGATCAGCGAATACCGTCGGCGCGACGAACCAGCCTCGTGTGTGATTTGCCGGCTTGCCGCCGCCGGTGACCACTCGAGCCCCCTCGGCCTTGCCGGCCTCTATATAACCCAACACCCGCTCCTGTTGCCGTGAACTGACCAGCGGGCCGATGTCCACGTCGTCGTCGAGCGGGTTCCCGACGACCAGGGAGCTCGCCATGTCTGCCAGCGCCGTTACGACCTCGCTGTAACGCGATTTGGGAGCAAGCACGCGTGAGTTGGCGATGCAGATTTGGCCGTTGTTGCCGAAGGACAGCATGCGCAGCTCCCGCATGGTCAAGTCCAAGTCAGCGTCATCGAGCACAATGGCAGCGGATTTTCCACCGAGCTCCAAGGTGACGGGTCGCATGAGCCGTCCGCACGTCTCGGCGATTTGACGCCCAACCTCCGTTGAGCCGGTGAATGCCACCTTGTCGATGCCCGGGTGGCGGACGAGGTAGGCACCCGCTTCGTCGCCACCGGGAATGACGTTCAGTACTCCGGGCGGCAGTCCGGCTTCTGCGGCCGCTTCCCCGAATACCCTTGCGTCAAGCGCGGTCTCGGGTGCCGGCTTCAAGACCACGGTGCAGCCCGCGGCCAAGGCAGGGCCCATCTTCGCCGCGCCCAATACTTGGGGCACATTCCACGGAACGATGGCGCCGACGACGCCGACCGGCTCGCGGCGCACAATGGTATGTCCGGTGAGGCTCGGCCGAAACTCTTCTGAGTCCATCTTCGCCGCCAGCCCGGCATAGTAGCGAAGTATTGCCACCGGAAGCGCACTGTTGTAGGTCCGCGACATTGTGATCGGCATGCCGATTTCGCGCGTGCACAGCTCATTGGTGTGGTCGGCGCGCGACTCCACGGCGTCGGCTAGCCGTTCGATCAGCTGGGCTCGCTCGACCGCCGGCGTCGCCTTCCAGTCAGGCAACGCCTCGCGCGCCGAGGCAACGGCGTCGTCGACATCGGCGAGCGTCGCGCTGGGCCCCTTGCCGAGCAGAAGCTCCGTCGCGGCTTCTATGACTGGCTCGGCGCCGTCAGCGCGACGAAACTGTCCGTCTATAAAGAGCTCGGGTTCAACGACTTTCATCGCGGCCTCCATCGAAAAGCGGGTGTGATGCTTAAGGTGCACCGTGGCGCGGTGACACCCGTCAGCGTATCACTGGAAACGATAGAGAGATAGCGTTGAAAACATGTTCCTCTGCCGCCCGGCGTAGTGACACCCGGGCCGAGCACTGATTGCGTGGGCGATCAGCTACGCCACTGGAAGGTCGCCGGCTTCGACCGCGTCAGCTTTTGCCCCCGGCCAACTCCTGCGCCGAATCACCGATGACGCCGTAGGGATAGATCCGTGACACTGCGCTCACCTCGTCGAGGTGTGCGACTTGTTCGGCGGTCAGCACCACTTGGGTCGCGCCGAGATTATTTCTCAGCTGTGCCAGGGTGCGCGGTCCGATGATCGGCAACGACCCCTTGGCCGCAACCCAGGCGATGGCCACCTCACTGGGGGTCAGATCGGCCTGATCAGCGACGGTTAGAAGCCCGTCCAAGATGGCGGTGCGGTGCGGCGAGTCCTCGGGCTGAAACACCCTGCCGCCGAACCCCTCTGCCCGTCCCCGCTCACCCTGACGGTACTTCCCAGTCAAAATTCCGCCACCCAGCGGAGACCACGCCGCGACGCCGAGGCCAAGGGCGCGGGCCGCCGGGAGCAGCTCGAACTCCGTGCTTCGCTCGACCAAACTGTGTTCCAGCTGAAGTCCGACGATAGGGGCTAGGCTCCGCAACTCGGCGAGGGTTACCGCCCGTGCCACACGCCAGGCTGGGAAGTTCGACAGGCCCGCGTACAAGATCTTGCCCGCCCGGACCAAGTCGTCGAAGCCACGAACGATCTCCTCGGTGGGCGTGACGCCGTCGGCCATGTGCAGCCAATACACGTCGATCCGGTCTGTTTTGAGCCGCTTGAGGCTTGCCTCGAGCGAGGTAACCATGGCACGACGGCTATTGCCGGTAGCGAGCAGCCCAGCTTGGGGATTGGTGCCCATGGTGAACTTCGTGGCCAACACAAACTCGTCACGGCGCCCAGTGAGCAGGCCACCGAGGATTTCCTCTGATTGGCCGAATTGGTAGCTGTTGGCCGTGTCGATGAAGTTGCCGCCGGCGTCGGCATAGGCATCAAAGATCCGACCCGCCTCATCGGGTTCGGCCCCATGTCCCCATCGCGTGCCGAAGTTGCCAGTCCCCAGGATGAGCTCGGAGACCCGAAGACCGGTGTGTTGCCCGAAAAGCTTGTACCGCATGGCTGCCCCTTTCCCACCGCTAGTTAGTTCACTATCCGAACTCACCGGCGCCACGCTAGCCGGGGTGAGTCTGAAAATCAAACTCTGGTGTCGCCCGCGGGTAAAGTCCCGGTCAGCCCGGCGTTGCGGCGTGCACGCCACACGTGCAGGCATCGATTGAGGGACAGGTGCAGCGCATCCCCCACTCGATGACGGCTCGGGCCCGGGCCAACGCGGCCAATTGAGCGTCGATTTCGGCGAGTTTGGCTTCGGCCAGGGCGCGACTGGCCGGGCGTCCTGGAGCTTCGTCGGCGAACAACACCTGAATCTCCTCGAGGGCGAACCCGGCAGTCTTGCAGAGCCGAATCACTTCCAGGCGGGCCAGGACCGAACCGTCGTAACGGCGCTGACCGCCCAATCGGGATGGAGGCGGTAGCAGACCGATCTGCTCGTAGTAGCGCAACGTGGTCGCCGCTACCCCGGTTTCGCGTGCCACCTCTCCGATCGTCATGCCGCTGGCCATCACACCTCCGCTCATCGACGGCTTGACTTCGAGTTAACTCTAAGTTGTCCACTGAAGCTATGCATTCACTCGAGTTCGATGAACTTGCCCACTCGCGCTACGTTCTGCTGCGGTCGTACCGTCGAGACGGCACCGCCGTGGACACCCCGGTCTGGTTCGCGGTCGACGGCCGTACCCTACTGTTCCGCACCAAGGTCGGCCCGAAAACCCGGCGCCTGAAGACATGCCACGATGTGCAACTGGTTCCCTGCGACTATCGGGGCCGAGCGCACCCGAGTGCGCCCAAGGTAGCGGGCCGGGCGACGATCCTCGCCGGCGCGGAGGCTGAGCGCGCCAATGACATACTGCGGAAACGGTACGGCTGGCAGTGGAACATCGTCCCGCTGATCAGCGTTCCGGGCGTGACCAACGTGCACCAGGACCTGTGCATAGGTGAGAAGTTGCGTCGCGCCCGGTATCGCGGGGTATGGCCGGACAGTGTCATCGTCCGGGTGGACCTACCATGACTCAAGTGTCCGACCGGGTCCGCGTCCCCACCGTCTTCCAATGCTGTGCCGCTGCAGCCGGATTGGTGCACGGCTTGGTCCGCCCGAAGCGCCTCGACGAACGGTTCATCCGCAGCGTCGTCGACGCGGGACTGCCGCAACCCCGCAACACCGTGACGGTGGCTGCCCTGCCCCAGATTCCCCGGCCGGTGCCGACCGCCGCGATCGTCGAAGGCGTATTCACTCCTCGGCGGGTCGAAAACTCGCTGACATCGTTTGTCGTCGAGCATCCGCAAGCGTCGTTCATCATCGACCCCGCCGTGTGCCGGCACGCCGAACAGCGAGCCATCGCGCAACTACCCACCGTGTTGCGGGTGGCGGTCCGGCCGCCCGCGGCCACCATACCCACCGTCGATGCACTGCAACGGCTTCCGGAACCGCCGCGGCTGGATTTTGCTCTGCCCACCCACGCGCACTGGGACCATGTCTCCGGGCTGCTCGACATGCCGGGTCTCGCCGTGCATCTGCACCGCACCGAACAGGAGTGGATCGGCGCAGGGGGTGTCGCGCCGGTGGGCGGTGTCCGCGATTCGCTGCGCGATCGACCCGTAGTCCCCTTTGAGCTGGATGGTCCACCGGTGCTCACCTTCACCAGGAGCCGAGATCTGTTCGGAGACAACTCCGTCGTCCTCGTCGACCTGGCCGGGCATACTCCGGGCAGTATCGGTGTGCTGCTGCACACCGAAGGCGGCTGGGTGCTGATCGCCGGCGACGCGGCCTGGCACGAGCTGCAAATCGAGAGGGTTCGGCAAAAGGCAAGCTATCCGGGCCTTTTGGTGGACGATGATCGCGAGGAGACTTACCGGACGCTGCAGCGGTTGCATTTAGCGAGGCACGCGGTCACCATCATCCCGACCCACGACCACCAGGCCGCGCTACGGTTGGCCGGTTAACCGCCCAGCGGCGAACGCTCGACTTCGACAAGCATTACACTGCGCCGTCGCAGCCGCCCGGCGGTGCCGGCACCGGGTCCGGTGACCCATTGTCGATGACGCAATGCGTACCGATGTTGAGGTCGTCGGGCATATAAAAAGGTGTGTCGCCGATCTGCAAAAGAGTAGCGCGCCAGAAACTTCCATCCGGATACTTCGTCCCGTCGCAAGTCGCATTGCCGAAGAATGGCTGCGACTTGCCACCGGGGCAATAGGCAAAGGAGGGGTCCGGAACATGCGGGTCCGAATCCGCGCGCGCCATTGCCGGAAACAACGCACTGAACAGCAGCACGACGAAGAGCCACGATGCTTTTCTCACAACGCAAAGCATATAAAAAATGCCGGTAATTCTTAACCGCCCAAACAGCCCGGCCCCAGCAGCGCCTTGAGGTCACCCAGTCGGCAGACTGACCGCGGGTGTGCGGCTAGCCGCACAGTCAGACGCCAACGGGCGGCTAGCCGCACACTCGGCAGCCGCCCCTACTTCGTGGCTTGGCTTATTGCACCGCGCCGTCGCAGCCGCCGGGAGGCGCGGGCACCGGTGACCCGTTATCAACCACGCAGTTCGGCCCGACGGTATAGAAATCTTGCTCCCAAATAAGGCATCGGAGTTCCATAGCCGTAAACTTCGATATGCCAGTAACTTCCGTCCGGGTATTTGATTCCGTCGCAGTTCCCACTACCAAACAGCGGTGGATTCCCGCTTCCTCCACCCGGACAGAAGTTGGTGTGGGGGTCAGGCATGTGCGGGTCGGGATCGGCTTGGGCCACCGCCGGAAGTGAGATACTGAGCAAGAGAACAACGATCAGCAACCACGCGTTTCTCATCACCCAAGCGTATGAAGCGAAGCCAAGAGGCTCAACCGCCTAAACAGCCCGGCCCCAGCAGCGCTTTGAGGTCACCCATCAATGCGGGCGAGGGCGTCACCCGCAAGGACTGGTCCAGCTCCAGCGTGGTTATCCGGTCGCCGCTTATCAACCGCAGATGGACCTGCGAGGTACCGGGATGACGGGTCAGCACCTGCTTGAGCGCGCTCACCTTGTCCAACGTGCATTGCCGAGTCGGCAGACTGACCGCCAGTGGGCGGTTGACCTGGGCGGTGGAGAAGTCGGGCACCACGAGTTCGTTGGCAATCAGCGAGACCCGGTCATCGCGGATCGCCACCTTCGCGTTGACCAGCACTACGACGTCATCGGCGATCTCCGCACCGTAGTTGGAGTAGGTGTGCGGAAAGAACATCACCTCGATGCCACCGGTCAGGTCTTCCAATTGCGCTGACGCCCACGGCATCCCGTTCTTGTTGACGCGCCGGTTCACCGACGCCAGGATGCCGCCGACGCGCACTTGGGTGTCGTTGGGCACGTCCCCGTCCAGAATCGCCGGGATGGCGGTGTCGACCTGGGCGGCCAGCAGGTGCGCCACGCCGTTGAGCGGATGACCGGATACGTACAACCCAAGCATCTCGCGTTCCAGGGCGAGCTTGTGTTTGTCCTCCCACTCGTCCTCGGGGACCTTGATGGTGAAGACCGACTCGGTGCCGGCATCGGAGCCGCCGAACAGGTCGAACTGCCCCATCGCCTCGGCCTTCTTCGTGCCGAGCACGCTGTCGACGGCGTCGGTGTGCACCAGGAACAGGCCCTTGCGGGCATGCCCCAGGGAATCGAACGCACCGGCTTTGATGAGCGACTCCGTGACCTTCTTGTTGCAGGCCGAGATGTCGATCTTGTTGAGGTAGTCGGAGAAGTCGGTGAACTTGCCTTTGTCGCTCCGGGTTTGGATCAACGAACCGACGACGTTAGCGCCGACGTTGCGCACCGCGCCCAAGCCGAACCGGATGTCGTTGCCCACCGAGGCGAAGTTCTGCACCGACTCGTTGACGTCGGGGGGCAACACGGTGATGCCGAGCTTGCGGCAGTCCGCGAGGTATACCGCGGCCTTGTCTTTGTCGTCGCCTACCGAGGTCAGCAGGCCGGCCATGTACTCGCTGGGGTAATTCGCTTTCAGGTACGCCGTCCAGTAGGACACCAGCCCGTAGCCGGCCGCGTGCGACTTGTTGAACGCGTATCCGGCGAACGGAAGAATGGTGTCCCACAGCGCTTTCACCGCTTTGTCGGAGAAACCGTTGGCGGTCATGCCTTCGTAGAAGCCCTTGTACTCGGCCTCGAGCACCTCGAGCTTCTTCTTGCCCATGGCCTTACGCAGCGCATCGGCCTTGCCCATGGTGTAGGAGGCGACCTTTTGCGCGATGAACATGATCTGCTCTTGGTAGACGATCAATCCGTATGTCTCGGAGAGGATCTCGCGCAGCGGTTCTTCGAGTTCGGGGTGGATCGGCTTGATCGGCTGGCGGTTGTTCTTGCGGTCGGCGTAGTCGTTGTGCGCGTTCATGCCCATCGGTCCGGGCCGGTAGAGCGCAAGGACCGCGACGATGTCGTTGAACTCGGTGGGCTGCATGCGGCGCAACAGATCCCGCATCGGCCCGCCGTCGAGTTGGAACACACCCAGGGTGTCGCCGCGACCCAGCAATTCGTAGGTCGGCGCGTCGTCGAGTGGCACCGATTCCAGGTCGAGGTCGATGCCCCTGTTGGCCCTGATGTTCTCGATCGCGTCGCCGATGATGGTCAGGTTGCGCAGGCCAAGGAAGTCCATCTTCAGCAGGCCGATGGCCTCGCACGACGGGTAGTCCCAGCCGGTGATGATTGCGCCGTCCTGGGGCCGTTTCCACAGCGGGATGGCCTCAGTCAGCGGCTCACTGCTCATGATCACCGCGCACGCGTGCACACCGGCGTTGCGGATCAGCCCTTCCAGCCCCCGCGCCGTCTGGTAGATGGTGCGCACGTCGGGGTCGGTTTCGATCAGGCTGCGGACCTCGGCGGCTTCCTTGTACCGCTCGTGGGCGGGGTCGGTGATACCCGACAGCGGAATGTCTTTGGCCATGATCGGCGGTGGCAGCGCCTTGGTGATCCGGTCGGCGATCGCGAAGCCGGGCTGCCCGTAGTGGATGCGGGCCGAATCCTTGAGTGCGGCTTTAGTTTTGATCGTGCCGAAAGTGATGACCTGGGCGACCCGGTCGTGCCCCCACTTCTCGGCGGCATAGCGCACCATCTCACCACGACGACGGTCGTCGAAGTCGATGTCGATGTCGGGTGCCGACGGGCGCTCGGGGTTGAGGAAGCGCTCGAACAGCAGCCCGTGCGGGATGGGGTCGATGTTGGTGATGCCCAGCGCGTAGGCCACCAGCGAACCTGCCGCCGATCCACGGCCCGGGCCGACCCGGATATCGACCGACTTGGCGTGGTTGATCAGGTCGGCGACGATCAGGAAGTACGCGGGAAAACCCTTGTCGCAGATGACCTTGATCTCGTACTCGGCCCGGTCGATGTAGTCCTGACCGACCCCGCCCGGAAAGCGTCGTTGCAGCCCGGCCATCACCTCGTGGTGCAACCAGGAGGCTTGGTCGTGGCCGTCGGGAACGGGGAATATCGGCATTCGATCGCGCGGAGTCCACACGTCGGCGTAGGACTGCACCCGCTCGGCGATCAACAGGGTCGAGTCGCAGGCGCCGGGCACCTGGTCATCCCAGAGCTTGCGCATGTCGGCGGCGGACTTGAGGTAGTAGCCGTCGCCGTCGAACTTGAACCGGTTGGGATCCGACAGTGTCTTTCCGGTCTGCACGCACAGCAGCGCCTCGTGGTTGTGGGCGGCGTCGCGGGTGACGTAGTGACAGTCGTTGGTGGCCAGCGGCGGAATGTTGAGCTTGCGGCCGATCTCCAGCAGACCTTCGCGGACTCGCTGCTCGATCGACAGCCCGTGGTCCATGAGCTCGAGGAAGTAGTTCTCGGCGCCGAAAATCTCGCGCCACTTGGCCGCGGACTCCAGGGCTTCGCGGTGGTGTCCCAGCCGCAGCCGGGTCTGCACCTCGCCGGACGGGCAGCCGGTGGTGGCGATGATGCCCTCGGCGTGCTCGGCGACGAGTTCGGCGTCCATGCGCGACCACTTGCCGAGCTGGCCTTCGAAGGAGGCCAGCGAAGACAACTTGAACAGGTTGCGCAAGCCGGTCGCATTCTCGGCCACCATCGTCAGGTGCGTGTAGGAGCCGCTACCGGAGACGTCGTCACCCTTCTGGCTGGGGTCACCCCAGGTGATGCGACGGGTGTCGAAGCGGGAACCGGGCGCGATATAGGCCTCGACGCCGATGATCGGTTTGATCCCCGCCTTGGTGGCTGTGTTGTAGAACTCGCTGGCGCCGAACATGTTTCCGTGGTCGGTCATCCCGACCGCCGGCATCCCCAGCCGCTCCACCTCGGCCAGCATCGGCGTGATCTTCGCGGCACCGTCGAGCATCGAATACTCGGTGTGGTTATGCAGGTGCACGAAGGATGACTGGTTCATAGGGACGCCAGTCTATGACCGACCGCCGACAGGTTTCGGGCGTGTCGCGAAGTGTGTTGCGATGATTCCGCGGCGACCCGCCAGCTGATTCCGTGGCGACCCGCCGCGCCGGCTTACGCCGCGCTTGCGATCGCCACGGGGCGGTCTACCCGTACAGCTCGACGAACTGCTTGAGCGACTTCTGCACGTCTCCTTTGACCGCGCGCGCCGCGGCGGAACCGACCGGGCCGAACAGGGGACGTCCGCCCAGCTCAAGACGCAGCCCGAGGTTGGAACCGTCTTTGGTGGGCCGGACGGTGAGCGTGACGGCATACTTCGCGCCGCCCTTTCCGGCGCCCGACATCGCCACTTCGTGCGGCGGATCCCACTTGGTCACCGTCCAGGTAACCCGGTTGCGCAGGCCTTTCGAGCGCGCCACACCCACGATCTCGGTGCCTTCGGTGATCTCGTCGGGCAATTCGCTGCGCCAGCCCTCGTGCATGACCAGCCAATCGCCGAGTGTGGACAGGTCAGAGACGTGGTCCCACATCTTCTGGGGAGCCATCGGAACGTCCAGGGTCATGTCAACGGCGGCCATAGCCGCTGAGCGTAACGCCCCGTCATCTCCGGCGGAATTTTTGCTAATCGCGTTACGCTCGGCGGCGAGTGGAGGGAATACATAGTTGACCGAGGATCGGGCGGGTTCGGAGTTCGGGCCATATCGGCTGATTCGACTGCTGGGCAGCGGCGGCTATGGCGAGGTCTACGAGGCCGAGGACACCACCATGCACCGCACGGTGGCGCTCAAGCTGCTCAGCAGCACCTTCTCCCAAGACCCGGTGTTCCGGGAGCGACTCTTCCGGGAAGCCCACACGGCCGGGCGCCTCCGCGAACCACACGTCCTGCCGATCCACGGATGCGGGGAAATCAACGGGCAGGTCTACATCGACATGCGACTTGTGCGCGGCGTGGACCTGGACACCGTGCTCAAGCGCGATGGCCCCATGCAGCCCGCTCGGGCAGTCAATCTGATCCGCCAGGTTGCCGGTGCGCTGGATGCCGCGCACGCCGAGTCGGTGCTGCACCGCGACGTCAAACCCGCCAACATCTTGCTGTCGGGCCAGGCCGGGCAAGACTTTGCCAGCCTGGTCGACTTCGGTCTGGCCAACGCGGCAGGCGACGCCCGGCTCACCAAACCCGGCAAGGCCGTCGGCACCTTCGATTACGTTGCACCGGAGCGGCTTTCCGGCGGCGCGGTCGATCAACGCTGCGACGTGTATGCGCTGGCCTGCGTGCTGTACGAACTACTGACCGGGGCGCCACCGTACGCGGAGCGGCGCGACCTTCCTGCGCTCATGCAAGCTCACTTGACCGCGCCGGTGCCGCTGGCCAGCAAGCACCGCGCGGGAATTCCGTCCGAAATGGATACGGTGATCGCGCGCGGCATGGCCAAGAACCCCGATGAGCGCTACCCGAGCGCCGGGGAGTTGGCCGAGGCCGCTCAGCGAGCCTTGGCTCCGGCCGCGCCGACCAAGGAATGGCCGCTCAGCCCGGCTCCGCCGCCGCCGTGGGATGCCGGCCCAGTGCCATACCAGCCCGTACCCCCGCCGCCCGCGTGGGCTCAGCCGCGTAGCCGAAGAACCGGCCGCCGCACCACGATTGCGGTGGCCATCGTCGCCGTGGTGGCCGTGGTCGCGACGGTGGCGATTATCGTTTTCGCGCATCGCCCAGCGTCGTCGACGCCCGCCGCCAGCAGCTCGCCGCGACCCTCGTCGACCATCCCGACACCGTTGAAGTTTCCCGACCTGGTGCAAGTCCGCGGCGTGGCCGTCGACGAGGCCGGCGACGTGTACGCCGCCGAGCTGGGGTCACGGTCACCCGACGGTCGGGTGCTGAAGTTGGCGGTTGGCCAGTCCGCGCCCGCCGAGTTGACGTTCGGGGAGATCTATGCCGAGGGAGTCGCAGTGGACTCGGCCGGAAACGTCTACGTCGCCGACTACCATGCGCCGGGAGTTTGGAAGCTGACGCCCGGCGCCCGCGGACCGACTCCGTTGCCCTTCGGGCATCTCGGCCACCCGCTAGGCATCGCGATGGGCAAAGACGGCAGCATCTACGTCTCGGACAGCGTTCTGCGGCAGGTTCTCAAATTGCCACCCGGAGCATCGAGCGCGACCGTGCTGATGCCGACCACTCCACTGAGTACGCCCACGGGTGTGGCGGTGGACAGCGACGGCAACCTCTATGTCGCGGACGCAGAGGCGCGGCACGTGCTCAAGCTGGCTGCTGGGGCGGATACTCCCACCGAGCTGCCAATCGGCGGACTGCAACGACCCTACGGCGTGGCCGTCGACGGGAAAGGCACCGTCTACGTCTCAGATCTCGACACGCAGGGCATCTTCAAGTTGGCCCCCGGCGCAACCAGCGCCACCCGGGTAACCCGCCCCGGGCTGAACTACACGTTCGGGATAGCCGTCGACAAGAACGGAGACCTCTTCCTTACCGACTGCCACCGGGGCGATACGTGCGCCACCGGCAAGGTGTTGGAATTGGGTGCCCCGTCATGACTTCCGTATCTCGAGTGGGTAGCCGGTTCGGGCCCTACCTGTTACGGCGACTACTCGGCACCGGCGGCTTCGGCGAGGTCTACGAAGCCGAAGACACCGTGATGCACCGCGTGGTGGCGCTCAAATTGCTGTCCAGCAGTTACTCGCACAACCCGGCGTTTCGCGAGCGGTTGTTTCGCGAAGCCCGCACCGCCGGACGGCTGCACGACCCGCACGTGGTTCCCATCCACGGCTGCGGCGAGATCGAGGGCCAGCTTTACATCGACATGCGGCTCATCGACGGCACGGACCTGCAAAGCGTCCTGGAACGCGAAGGCGCACTGTCTCCATCGCGGGCCGTCACCATCGTGCGCCAAATCGCCGCTGCGCTGGACGCCGCGCACGCCGAGACGGTGATACATCGCGACGTCAAACCCGCCAACATCCTGCTGGGCAAAGACGACTTCGCTTGCCTGGTGGACTTCGGGCTGGCCAATGCCGCCACCGACACCAAACTGACCAGCGAAGGCACCACGATCGGCTCTTTCGCCTACCTCGCTCCAGAACGCCTGGCCTCCGGTGAAGTCACACCCGGCGCTGACATCTACGCACTGGCGTGTGTCCTGTACGAGTGCCTGACCGGGTCGGCGCCCTATGAGAGCCGTACCGAGATACCGGCCCTGGTCGCCGCCCACCTGACCAGTCCCCCGCCGCAACCGAGCCGGGACCATCTGGGAATCCCGATCGGATTCGACGAGGTGATTAGCCGCGGCATGGCCAAAGAGCCGCAGGATCGATACCGCAGCGCCGGCGAATTGGCGGGCGCCGCCCAGCGGGCCCTCGATACCCCGGTGCGCCAACGGAATTGGGCGGTTCCGCCGCACCAGGCAGCCACTACGCAACCTTGGACTTCCGGCGGTGCGCCGAGAATCCGGGCTCCGGCACTGATGCCTTCCCCGATGCATCGAAAGTCACGTCGCAACGTCCTCATCGCGGCCGCCGTCGCGGTGGTTGCCCTCACGGCGGCGGTGGTTGCGGTCGTGGCCGTTCCCGACTCCTCGCAGCACGCCACGGTCAGCACCAGCACGACAGCGGTGTCCAGCAGCACCGCACCGCCGACGACCAGCGCGGCCCCGCCGCTCAACGCCACCCGATTGACAATCATCGGCTACGGGGAGCTCAACGGGATAGCGCTCACGCCGGGCGGCGACATCTACGTCGTCGGTACCAGCGAGCCGCGCGTATACAAGTTATCGCCGAATTCCACTGCGCCGGTTGATGTTCCGTTCCCCGGGTTGACCCGGCCCAAGCGGGTCAGTGTGGACGGCGCCGGCGCCATCTACGTCACCGACTTCCCACGCGGCGACAACGTCGGCATGGTGATGAAGCTGGACCCGGGCGCCGCCAACCCGGTGGAATTACCCTTCGGACGGTTTTACCCCAACGGGATCGCCACCGACGCCGCCGGTACCGTTTACGTAGCGTCCAACGAACGGGTGCTGCAATTGCCGGTCGGGGCCACCACACCGAACGTCCTGCCTTTCGGTGGTGGACCATTCGAGGATGTCACCGTCGACGGCGCGGGCAATGTGTATGCGCTGCAAGCGGGTCGGGTGTTGAAGCTGAAGCCCGGTGACGCTGTCCCGAATCAGCTTCCGTTCGGCCAGTTGGGTTACGCCCAGAGCATTGCGGTCGACGCGCCGGGCAACATCTATGTCATCGACAATTCCGAAAGCATGGGCAGGCTGCTGAAATTGGCGGTCGGCGCCGAATCGGCCATTCGGATGTTCGCACCGGAGAACCAGCGATTCGGTGGTATGGCGGTCGATGCCACGGGCGCGATCTACCTGACGGAGAACAACCGAGTGCTCAAAGTCGGAGCCAGTTGATGGCCCACAGCCTCAAAGATCAACTCGCGCAGGGCGGCCCGCTCGATCCCACTCGCGCGGTCAACGTGGTACGCCAAGTCGCGGCCGCCATCGACCACGCCCATACGCACCACAGCAGCCACCGCGAGGTCACTGTGGACACCATCCTGCTCGGTGACGGGGACTCCGTGCACCTGACCGACACCCGTGGTGCCGCGCCGTCTTCCGACCGAACCCGCACGCTCGTCACCGACCCTGCGGCGACGTACCGCGCCGACATTGCCGCGCTGGCGGCGGTGTTGTACGAGTGCTTGACCGCGCGCCGGCTGACCACTTCCGGAACAACTCCGGTTCCGGCGGCGAGCGAACAACGCGCCGGGGTTCCGGCCGGGTTCGACGATGTCATCGCCCGTGGACTGCAGACCGACCCCCGTCAGCAATACCGGAGCGCCGCGGAGTTGGCTGCCGCCGCCGAAGGTGTTCTATCCGCCCTAGCCCCTGCGCGACCTGATCCGCCGGCGGCCGCGACCCGAAGCGTGCAACTGCCGCAACCGGCGCCATCCCCCAACTCGGCTGCGCCGCAATGGGACCCAATCCGCAGTCGCTTCCCCACGGTGTCATATCCGCACTCGCGTCCAGCGCCAATGCCGCTGCTGCCACCGGCGGGTCACGCATCTCGGTTGCGGCGTTACCTCGCCCCGACTATCGCAGCGGTACTAGTGGTCGCCGCCGTGGTGGCGGGTGTCATCGCCATTCCACGAATTGTCGGCCAGCACGGCGCCACCGCACCGAAGACCTCGTCGGCCCCTACTGGTTCCGGACCTCGACGGAGATATTCAGGCCAGCCCATCGAGTTGCCGTTCCCGGGTATGCACCCGACGGTGACCGTGGCCGTAGACGGCGCCGGCAACGTCTACGCGCTGGCCGGCCTCACGCCACCACCTGGGGCAGGCACGTTCGACCTCCCGCCGGAGCAGTTGTTCAAGCTGGCACCGGGCGCGAGCGGCCCAACGACACTGGAGTATCCCGGGGCAACGTTCCGGTACGCGTCGGATCTGACCGTCGACCACGCCGGCAACATCTACTACAGCTACGGTGCGCAGGTGTGGCTCGTGGAATCGGGCAAGACCATCCCGATTCGGTTGCCGTTCCGGGGGTTTTCGAAGATTGCCGCCGTCGCGGTCGATGCGGCCGGCGTCGTCTACGCGGCTGGTTCACTCCAAGAGGATTCAGGTCTGAAGTTCGGCGTCAAGAAGCTGGCTCCCCGGGACACCAGGCCGACCGACCTGCCCTTCGAAGGTCTCGACCTACCGCGCGGGATCGCAGTGGACAGATCCGGCGCCGTTTACGTCTCCGGCAGCGTGAAAGGCGCTGGCCGCGGTCGGATTCTCAAGCTGGGCGCCGGCGCCACCACATCCACCGCAGTGCCGCTGTCAGGGCTGCTCGAGCCCCGGCACCTGGTATTCGACAGCACCGGAAATCTGTTCATCACCGACGGCTTCAACCGGGCGCTGTGGGAAGTCCCGCCGGACGGCAATCCGATCAAGATCGATCTGCCGGCCTACACCCACGGGGTGGCCATCGACGCGGCGGACAACCTCTACGTGCTGACCGGCGCCATGAACAACAATTCCGACAAGATCACTCAGCCCGGCCAGGTGTTGAAACTCCCGCCCGATGCCTAACGGCCGGGGCCGCCGCGCAGCGCGTTGCCGATCCGAATTCCGGGCAGCAGCAGGCTACGTGGAATGAGTCGGCCGCTGGTGCTGACGGCCTTGGGCACCGCGCCGGGCACCACCGTGCGCTTACCGGCGAGCATGCCCTGAATCGCTTGCTTGGCCACCTCATGCGGCGAGGTCTGCAGCAACGGGAGGCTAAACCGCTCGGCGTCGGCGATCTGGGCCCACTCGGTGGGCACCGGTCCGGGACACAGGGCGGTCACCGACACCCCCGTGCCGTGCAATTCCTCCTGCACCGCTTCGGAGAACGTCAACACGAACGCCTTGGTCGCCGAGTAGACCGCCATGTACGGGATCGGCTGGAAGCCGGCGATGGACGCGATGTTCAGGACCGCCCCGGCGCCCCGCTCGACCATCCCGGGCAAAGCGGCCCGGGTGAGCTCCATCAGGGCCAGCGCGTTGAGGGTGACTTGGTCGCTCTCCCGTTCAGGGGGAAGTTCGAAGAAGCGCCCGCTGGTGCCGAAACCCGCGCTGTTGCACAAGCCGCCGATCGGATCGCTACGGAGGCGGTCGGCCAGCTGTGCCCGGCCGTCGGCGTCGGAGAGGTCCAGCGGCAGGACTTCCACCTCGACCTGATGCTCGGCACGCAACTTGCCGGCCAGCTCGTCCAGACGCTCGCGACGCCGCGCGACCAACACCAACGGAAAGCCACGGCCGGCCAGGCCGCGCGCCAACTCGACACCGATGCCCGACGAGGCGCCGGTGATGACGACGGGGGTCTCTTTGTTCGGTTTGGGCAGGCTCATAACGTCACCAATGTATTCCTCGTGTCGCGCGCACGAATGTTTCGCTTCGCTTGTCGATTTCCGATGGGTCCGTGTGGGATTGGTCGGATCCTCGGGCCGCCGCGGAGTCCTTGAACATGCTGAACGCGCGGTTGCGCACCCGGTCCATCACCGCGGGATTGACCGCGTCGGCCACGGCGGCGAATTGCCCGAACGGTGAACTGGACCGCCGCGGCCGGTGCACCAGGGCATCGGCGATGACTCCGGCGGCTTGATCCGGTGTCAGGGCCGGGAACTTGTCGTACATGGTGGTGGGGCTGATCATCGGGGTGCGCACCAGCGCCATGTGCACGGTGGTGAACCGGACGTTGTCGTTGACCGTCTCGGCTTGCAGCGCATCACAAAGGCTGTCCAGGGCGGCCTTGCTGGCGATGTAGGCGCCGAACCGGGGGGCGCGCGTCTGCACCCCGACCGACGAGACGTTCACGATGTGCCCGAAACCGCGTTCCCGCATGCCGGGGATGAACTTCAAGATGAGCTGCACCGCACCGAGATAGTTCAGCTGCATAGTCCGTTGATAGTCATGAATGCGCTCGTAGGACAGCTCCAGGGACCGCCGGATCGACTTGCCCGCGTTGTTGATCAGGATGTCCACGCCCCCGAGATCGGCGAGCACCTGGTCGGCCATCTCGGCGATGGCGTCCATGTCGGACAGATCGCACGGGTATACGTGGGCCGTGCCGCCCTCGTCGCGAATCTCCTCGGCGACCTTCTCCAAATTCTCCCGGGTCCGCGCGACCAGCGCCACGGCGCCACCAGCGTCGGCAATTTTCTTTGCCGCCGCCTCGCCGATGCCCGACGAACCGCCCGTGATCAGGATGGTCTTGCCGTCGACAGCCTCTTTCAGCGTGTGACCCTGCACCGCGTCGAGCAGGTTGCGCCAGTAGAACGGTCGGTATCGCCCAGCCGAGTTCGGGGTGTTGATGATGTGGGACACCGCCGCGATCGGCTTCTCCACAATGTTCGTCAGGTCACCAAGATTCATCGATTGTCACTCCTGATGGCTGTGTGGTTGATGTGACACAGGTCATAAATCAACCTAAGGCATGCATGAAACCGCGGCTGCACAGGGCTGCCTATCGGCGCGGAGCAGGCCGGTCGAGTCCGACGGAGGAGTGCTTGTTACGGCCAGTAATCCGGGCGTGACGGTGGCCTAACGGAGCGGCAATCACACGGTGCTGGGCTGGCGTGATGGGACTATTGCCACGCTTGCGCAAGCGGGAGCCGGCCAGCATCTACGACCGGATCGGCGGGTACGAGGCCATCGAAGTGGTGGTCGAGGACTTCTACGCCCGGGTGCTTGCCGACGACCAGCTGTCCGGTTTCTTCACCGGGACCAATATGAGCCGCCTGAAAGGCAAACAGGCCGAGTTCTTCGCAGCCGCTTTGGGCGGGCCGCAGCCCTACACCGGTGCCCCGATGAAGCAGGTGCACCAAGGACGTGGGATCACCATGCACCACTTCACCCTGGTTGCCGGCCACCTGGGCGACGCGCTGACGGCGGCCGAGGTGGCGCCCGGAACCGTCGCCGAGATCCTGGGAGCGATCGCACCGCTCGCCGCCGACATCGCTTCCGGTGAGAGCAGCACGGCGAAGGTTTGAGCGACTCGCAGTCCGCCGTGTGTGACGCACCGTGACGGCGGCATGCCGCACGACATGAGCGGCCGTCGCATACGACAATGCCTGACGTGGGTCGCACTTTTGAGCAACTAGTGGCCGAGGCGGAGTCCGCGCCGATTGCCGGCTGGGACTTTTCTTGGCTCGACGGCCGGGCGACCGAGCAGCGGCCGTCATGGGGCTATCAACGGATGATGAGCGCGCGCCTCGCGAATGTGTCTGCGGCACTTGACCTTCAGACTGGTGGTGGGGAGGTTTTATCCGGTGCGCAAACCTTTCCGCCGACCATGGCCGCCGTCGAGTCGTGGCCGCCGAACGCGGCGTTGGCCACTCAGCGCTTGCACCCGCGCGGCGTGGTGGTGGTCACCACCCCGTCCGAATCCGTGTTGCCCTTCGCCGACGAGGCGTTCGATCTGGTCACCAGCCGGCACCCCAACAGCGTGTGTTGGACCGAGATCGCCCGGGTGTTGCGACCTGGGGGCGGCTACCTTGGCCAACACATCGGACCCGCGACGGCAGCGGAGTTGGTGGAACATTTCATCGGACCACAGCCCGAGGCGTGGGCGCGGCGTCATCCCGACACCGAAGCCGCGCAGGCGCGGGCCGCCGGTCTTGACATCATCACCATGCGCGCCGAGCGGCTTCGGCAGGAGTTCTTCGACATCGGCGCCGTCATCTACTTCCTGCGCAAAGTGATTTGGACGGTGCCCGATTTCAGCGTGCAGCAGTATCGGCGGCAATTAGAAGAACTGCATGAGCGCATCCAAGCCGAGGGGTCCTTCGTCGCCCACGCCGCGCGCGTTCTGGTCGAAGCTCGTAAACCCGGCCCGTCAGCCTTCGGCGCGTAACACGTCCAAGGCGTGCTGCAGGTCGGCCGGATAGGGGCTCACAATCTCTATCCGCCTCCCGTCTGCGGGATGGGCGAACGCCAGCGAACGCGCATGCAGCCATTGACGTTCCAGCCCGAGCCGTTTGGCCAACACCGGGTCGGCACCGTAGACCAGGTCACCACAACAGGGATGATGCAGGGCGGCGAAATGCACTCGAATCTGGTGCGTGCGACCGGTTTCCAGGTGCACGTCGAGCAAACTGGCGGCGACGAAAGCCTCCACGGTGTCGTAGTGGGTGAGGCTGTGCCGGCCGTTCTTGGTGACCGCGAATTTCCACTCCGGGCCCGGGTGCCTGCCGATCGGTGCGTCGATCGTCCCGCTGGACGGATCGGGATGTCCTTGCACCAGCGCGTGATAGCGCTTGTCGACGGTGCGTTGTTTGAATGCCCGCTTGAGCACCGTGTACGCGCGTTCGGACAGCGCGACCACCATGACCCCGGAGGTGCCGACGTCCAGGCGGTGCACAATGCCCTGGCGCTCCGGCACGCCTGAGGTGGTGATGCGATATCCCGCGGCCGCCAACCCGCCGAGCACGGTGGGCCCGGTCCAGCCGACCGACGCGTGCGCCGCGACCGCTGCGGGCTTGTCGACGGCGACGATGTCGTCGTCGGAGTACAGGATGGTCATGCCTTCGATGTCGACGGGGGTGTTCTGCGGCGGCGCCGGTGGCTCGGGCAAGCGCACCTGCAGCCAGGCCCCTGGCGTCAGGCGGTCCGACTTTCCCGCCGCAACGCCGTCCAGTTCCACCCCGCCGTCTTCGGCAATGGCCGCGGCGGCGCTGCGCGACAGCCCCAGCAGCCGCGCCAATCCCGCATCGACCCGCATCCCCGCCAATCCCTCGGGGACGGGCATCGAACGATCAGTCACCCGTGCCGCTCCTCGTCATCGCCCCGCCTCGCATTTGTCGTCGGCAGGGATCAGGGCTGGTCGGGCTCACGCTGGGCGCCGGGGTCTTCACCGAATCTGCGGCGGCCCACGGCGTCGAAGTCGTACCCGAAGATGGACAGCACCACCAGCAAGATGGCCCCGCCGACCACGGCGGGGTCAGCGACGTTGAAAACCGGCCACCAACCGACCGACAAGAAGTCGACGACATGTCCGCGCAGGGGGCCGGGCGCGCGGAAGAAACGGTCGACCAGGTTGCCCATCGCTCCGCCCAGGATCATGCCGAGTCCGACGGCCCACCAAGGCGACACCAGGCGCCGGCCCATCCAGAAGATGCCGACCACCACACCGGTCGCAATCAATGTCAGGACCCAGGTGTAGCCGGTGGCCATGGAGAACGCCGCGCCGGAATTACGCACCAAGGTCCAGGTCACCGTGTCGCCGATGATGGATACCGGCTGGCCAGGCGGCAACAGCTTGACCGCCAGCACCTTGGTGATGATGTCCAGCGTCAACACCCCGGCCGCGACCGACATCAGCAGCCGCAGCCGCCGCGGCGACGCGGTGGGTTCGGACTCCCCCGTCGCCCTGGCGTCACCGGATGAAGTCAGTGGATCGGCCGATCCGGTTGGTTCGTCAGGCACTCAACCATCATCCCCTAAGTCCGGCGGCGCACGGCGCCCATGCCGCCGGTGCGAGATGATCCCACCATGAGCCGCCTCACCGTCATCACCACCGGAGGGACGATCTCGACCAGCATCGGTGCGGACGGCGTGCGCCGACCGGCGCGCAGCGGCGCGCAGCTGACGTCGGGTCTGGACGTCGATGTGGTGGACCTGATGGCCGTCGACAGCTCGCAGCTGGTGCCGGCCGATTGGGATCGGATGAGCGCAGCCATCCGGGCCGCCATCGCCGGCGGCGCCGACGGCGTGGTCGTCCTGCACGGGACGGACACCATGGAAGAGAGCGCGCTGTGGCTGGAACTGAGTCATGGGGCGGAGGTTCCGGTGGTGTTGACCGGTGCCATGCGCAGCGCCGACGCGCCCGACGCCGACGGGCCCGCCAACGTGCGGGACGCCTTGGCCGTGGCGGGCCACCCGGCGGCGCGCTCGCTGGGTGTGCTGGTGTGCTTCGCCGGGCGCATCTTGCAGCCGCTTGGCATGCGCAAGGTGGCGACCGAGGATCTGAGCGGATTCACCGGAGAGTTGCTGGGCACCACCCATGGTGGAGTGTCGCTGACGGAGGCCAAGACGCGACCGTATGTCGGTGAGGTCAGGGCCGCCGACGCGCCGCGGGTCGACATCGTTGCGGCCTACCTCGGCAGCGACGCGGTGGTGCTGGATGCGTGCGTGGCCGCCGGTGCACGGGCCGTGGTGCTGGAAGCTCTCGGATCCGGCAATGTCGGTGACGCCGTCGTCGACGGGGTGCGCCGCCATTGCCGCGACGGCGTGGTCGTCGCGGTTTGTACCCGGGTCCCCGGCGGGCGGGTAAGCGCGAGTTACGGTCCGGGACACGCCCTGATGCAGGCGGGCGCCGTGATGGTGCCGCGGCTGGCGCCCCCGCAGACCCGCGTGCTGCTCATGGCGGCACTGGCGGCGGGTTTACCGGTCGCCGACGTCGTTGACCGCTGGGGATGAGGCTTCGTCGTCATCGCGCAACGCGGCGACGTAGTCCGGCCAGTCCAAGGACTCGACCGGGTTGGCGCTGACCAGGTCTGCGGTGTCGGCGGGAAACGTCCGGGCCTGACCCGGTCCGGAAGCCCGGGTCTCAAACCGCACGGTCACCACCCCGTGGCCGGCGCCCTGCACCCACCCGTGCCCGAATTCGCGGTGCTTTACGTCGTCACCGATGCGCCACGGCGAGGGTTCGGCGGCGGGCGCGAACATGGCGGTGGTCGCCGTCTCGACGGTGTCCGACCGTTCCGGCTCGGACTGGTCGAGTTCCAAGTCGGGGAACAGCGACTCCTGACGGACGTCGCTCAACCCCGAGAATCCGACCCCCAGCAGCCGGATCGGACCGATCTGCACCGGATCGAGCAGCAGACGGCGCGCCACCGCGACCAGCGCACCCGCCTCGGTGGTGGCATAAGGCAGAGTCGCCGAGCGAGTCAGCGTGCTCATGTCGGACTTCTTCAGCTTGACCGTGACGGTGCGGGCGCCGCGGCCGTCGCGCACGAGCCGTTGATGGGCGTGTTCAGCGATCGGATCGATCGCCTCCCGCAACTGCTCGAGGGTGGTCAGGTCGGCCGCGAAAGTCGATTCGGAGCTGATCTGCTTGGCCTCGGCCCGCTCGGCAACGGGCCGATCGTCGATACCACGGGCCAGCCGATGCAGCGCGGGCCCGACCGTCGCGCCCAGGATATTGGCCGCCTCGGCGTCGGTCAGGGCGGCCAACTGTCCGATCGTCTCGATGCCCAGCCGATGTAGCTTGTCCTCGGCGACCGGGCCGATCCCCCACAGTCGGCGCACCGGCAACGCGTCGAGTAGCACCCGTTCTTCGGCGCGATCGACGACCCGGACGCCGTCGGGCTTGGCCAGGCCAGACGCGATCTTGGCGATCTGCTTGCCCGAGCCCGCGCCGACCGAGGCGATCAGCCCGGTCTCCTCGCGCACCCGTCGTCGCAGCCCCTCACAGAACGCCGCGACCTCGCCGACCGACGCACCGGCCAGCTGCGGCGGTTCGCCGAAACCCTCGTCGTGGGAGAGCTGCTCGACGACCGGAACCAGGCTGCGCACCGTGTGGAAGACCCGTCGGCTGGCTACGCCATACACCACGCCGCGCGGGGGCAATACCACCGCGGTGACGCCGACGAGCCGTCGTGCCTGGTGCATCGGCATGGCCGACCGGGCACCGAACACGCGCGCTTCATAGCTGGCTCCGGCCACCACGCCGCGCCCGCCAGTGCCTCCGACCAGAACCGGCCGCCCCCTCAGGGTCGGCCGGGTCAGTTGTTCGACGGAGGCGAAGAACGCGTCCATGTCCAGGTGCAGCACCCAGCGGGTCTCCACGAAACGCCATGCTATTCGTGCTCGCCAAAGTGGCGGCGCGTCAGCCCGCTTTCGCTATCGAAACCCGCACGCCGTCACCGATATCGACACCGTCGGGCGGATCACCGAATTCGAAACTGGTGGCAAGTATTTCGCCGGCAATCAGATCTCGATGGGTTTGTGCCCACGCGGCCCGCGCTGCGGGCACCGCCATCACCACGCTGATGCGGTCCGACACATCCAGACCGGTCGACTTGCGCAGTTCCTGCAGTTCGCGGATGCGATCCTTGGCCCAGCCTTCGGCTTCCAGTTCTTCAGTCACCGTGCCGTCCAACACGACAAGACCCGCGCCATCGGGCAGCGCTGCGGTGTAGTCAGGGTCGGCCGCCACCAGCCGAGAGCTGTACTCGCCGGGTTGCAGCACCGCCGGACCCGCGCTGAGCGTGCCATCCGGGTTGACGACACCTTGCCCTGCCTTGACCGCCTTGATGGCGGCCTGCACGTCCTTGCCCAGCCGGGGTCCGGCTACCCGGGCATTGACGGTGAGCTCGAATCGGCCGTAGGTGTCGATCGCGTCGGTCAATTCGACCTGCTTGACATTGAGTTCGTCACCGATCAGGTCGACGAACGGCTTGAGCCGCTCCGGGTGCTCTACCGCCACAGTCAGTTTCGGCAACGGCAAGCGCACCCGCAGCTTCTTGGCCTTCCGCAACGAGGACCCGGCCGAGCACACTTCCCGGACCTGGTCCATGGCTGCCACCAGGTCGGGGTCGGCGGGCAGGTCATCGGCGTCCGGCCAGTCGGTGAGGTGCACCGACCGCTGCCCGGTCAGGCCGCGCCAGATCATCTCCGTGGTCAACGGCAGCAATGGAGCGGTGAGCCGCGCGGTTACCTCCAGCACGGTGTGCAGCGTGTCAATGGCGTCGGCGTCTTCCTCCCAGAACCGCGAACGCGACCGCCGCACATACCAATTCGTCAAGGCCTCGGCGAACTGGCGCAGCTGCTCGCAGGCCCCGGAAATGTCGCACACCTCCATCGACTCGGTCAGCTCGTCGCGCAGCGCGGCCAGCTTGGCCAGGACGTAGCGGTCCAGCACATGCGTCGAATGTGTCCGCCAGACACCGACTTTGGGGGCGTAGAGAGCCAGGAAGCTGTAGGCGTTCCACAGCGGCAGCAGGACTTGGCGCACCCCTTCACGGATGCCCTGTTCGGTGACGATCAGGTTGCCACCGCGCAGGATCGGCGAGGCCATCAAGAACCACCGCATGGCATCGGAGCCGTCGCGGTCGAACACCTCGGTGACGTCCGGGTAGTTCCGCAGCGACTTGCTCATCTTCTGCCCGTCGCTGCCCAGCACAATCCCGTGTGACACACACGTTTTGAATGCCGGACGGTCGAACAGCGCGGTGGCCAGCACGTGCAGCGTGTAGAACCAGCCGCGGGTCTGGCCGATGTATTCGACGATGAAGTCACCCGGGTAGTGCCCGTCGAACCAGTCGCGGTTGTTGAACGGGTAGTGCACCTGTGCGTATGGCATCGATCCCGAGTCGAACCAGACATCGAGCACGTCGGGGATGCGGCGCATGGTGCTGTTGCCGGTGGGATCGTCGGGATTGGGCCGGGTCAACTCGTCGATGTAGGGCCGGTGCAAATTGCTGGGCCGCACACCGAAGTCGCGTTCCAATTCATCCAGGCTGCCGTACACGTCGATGCGCGGGTAGGCCGGGTCGTCGGATTTCCACACCGGAATCGGCGTGCCCCAGTAGCGATTTCGAGAGATCGACCAGTCGCGCGCGCCCTGCAGCCACTTGCCGAACTGCCCATCCTTGACGTGCTCGGGGTACCAGGTGATCTGCTGGTTGAGTTCCACCATGCGGTCCCGGAAAGTCGTGACTGCCACAAACCACGACGAAACCGCCCGGTAGATCAGCGGGTTGCGGCATCGCCAGCAGTGCGGGTAAGGGTGCTCGTAGGTTTCGTGGCGGATCAGGATAGCCCCGTTGGCCGCCGCCGGGCCGGTCTGGTTCTTCAGGTCCCGGATGATGTGCGGGTTGGCCTCAAAGACGTGCTGTCCCTGGTAGTCCGGAACGGTCGCGTCGAAGCGGCCTTTGGAGTCCACGGGTGTGACCGGCGCGATGCCGACGGTGTCGGTGGTCGCCATGTCGTCCTCGCCGTAGGCCGGTGCCATGTGCACGATCCCGGTGCCGTCCTCGGTGGTGACGAAGTCACCGCGCAGCACCTGAAAAGCGTTGGGCGCGTCCATGAAATAAGGAAACGGCGGCAGGTAACGGGTGCCCAGCAGGTCGGCGCCGCGGTAGGTGCCAAGGATCGCCGGTTCGTCGCCGAGTTCGCGGGCATAGGCGGCCAGTCGCGCCTCGGCCAATACGAATCGATGGTCGCCGACCTGGACGTGGACGTAGGTCATCGCGGGGTTGACCGCAACGGCGAGGTTCGACGGCAGGGTCCATGGCGTGGTCGTCCAGATCAGCAGGTAAGCGCCGGCCAAATCGCCGCCGACCACCTGGAAACCGACGGTGACGGCCGGGTCCTGGCGGCTTTGGTAGACGTCGTCGTCCATCCGCAATTCGTGGTTGGACAACGGCGTTTCGTCGCGCCAGCAGTACGGCAACACGCGGTAGCCCTCGTACGCCAGGCCCTTGTCCCACAGTTGCTTGAACGCCCAGATCACCGACTCCATGTAGGACGGATCCAGCGTCTTGTAATCGTTGTCGAAATCGACCCAGCGGGCCTGGCGGGTCACGTAGGCCTGCCATTCGTCGGTGTAGCGCAACACCGACGCGCGGCAGGCGTCGTTGAACGCGGCAATGCCCATGACGTCGATCTGCGATTTGTCGGTGATGCCCAGTTGGCGTTCGACTTCCAGCTCGGCCGGCAGGCCGTGGGTGTCCCAGCCGAAGCGGCGCTCCACCTTGCAACCGCGCATGGTGCGGTAGCGGGGCACGATGTCTTTGACGTAGCCGGTCAGCAGGTGCCCGTAATGGGGCAGGCCGTTGGCGAACGGCGGCCCGTCGTAGAACACGTACTCTTCGGCGCCGTCACGACGGGAAATGCTGGCGCGGAAGGTGTCGTCGTGGAACCAGTACTCGAGAACCTGTTGTTCGAGTGCCGGGAAGTCGGGGGCTCCCTCGGACAGCTTCGGATAGGCCTTGAAGTCGGCCTGCAATTCAACATTGTCGGTCAAAGTGCGTCGTCTCCCGTGTGCCCCTGTGGCTGCGTGCCTATGGCCAGGCTCCGGGGACGACGCTGCGCTGGTGCGCGAACGCCGCGGTACCACCCCGCTTGCCACGCTGGCGCGTGACCGCTCAAGTGTCAGGCTGTGACGGGCCCACCCGTTCGGCTCTACTGGGCCATGCTGGCTGTTCTTCCGAAGGCTCCCCGGTGATGGCCGGATCAGTGCCGATTGCCCAATTCTACGGGGCTGCGCAAATCCAGATGATGTGCCGAGTCCCAGGGGCTACCTGACCGCAGGCCAGTCCTGCAGTCGGGTAACCCCTGGGAGCCCGGGTTGTTCGCTATCCATTCGAACCATCGACCCTTATCAAGCTTGGACGTCCAGCACACCGGCCCGCCAAAGCGCCGCGTACAGGTGACGCAACGGCACGGTGAGCAGCCGAGCGGCACCGTCAACCAGCGGGTCGCCTCCGGCGCCGAAAGGCTGGTCCTCGCGGCGGCGCGTCACCTTCTTGACCACGGCAGCCTCGGTCGGCGCGACGTTCGGCACCACCGTCAGCTTCGGAGCGGGCGCGATGGCAACTACTTCGTCGTACAGGGCAGCGGTCATGATCGCCTCCTAGAGAATTTCGAAACAGGATTCTGTGGACTGTGTTCTGCTCAGTCCCGTCCCGTATCGGTTCGGATCCGATCGCTGCTGGTGAGTTTCGACTCAGCGTGCAACGTCGCGCCGGAGACCGGTTGGGGACGAAACGGAGCCCGGATATCGAGCCGGACTGTCACTGGAACTCATGCGTCCCTCACCTCCTCTACGGCCGCGAGCAGCGGTTGACCCGCTCTTTTCTGCGCGCACAAAGGAGTACAGAATTGCCGACTTCCGTCGGAATTCGCACCCCACTCGTTAGAGCTTTGGCACTACACGACGTGTCCGGTGAACCGGAAGCCACCTGGGCTCAACCCTTAAGCCGGGAGGAGCTGTCCTGACCCGGGGCGTCTTTCGACGTTCGGGGTCAGTGGCCTGTGTTCGTGTAGCCGCCTCACCTATCGAGGTGCTTACCGGACCGATGATGCACCACCGGTTGGACTGGGTCAACTCCACCACGCCGGGTTTTCCGGTTTTTATGGCAACCTGAGGTCCGCCCTCGGCTGCTGCCCAGCGAAGGCGCTGCGACCAGCGCAAACACCGGCAACCCGGCTGTGCGCGACATCACAGTCCGGAGTCGGTGAGGCCTTCGAGGCGGCTGACGGTGTCGATGTATTCCTCCACCATGTCCAGCACCACGGCGCGGGCGGGCCGCACTCGATCCAGCGACCCCACCACCTGGCCTACGAAGTAAGTCGCCAGTTCGCGAGCCTTGGCGCCGGGCTGAGCCGCGGCCTGGTTGATCCGGACCTGCGAATCGGTGACCAGAGCGGTCTGCAGCGGCATGCCCAACGGGTTAGGTGTGTCGGGCCGCTCCCACTCGTCGGTCCAGGCCGTGCGCAGCATGCGAGCCGGCTTGCCGGTCATCGATCGGGACCGCACTGTGTCCGACGATGTCGCAGCCAGGAACTTCTCTTTCACCACCGGCGCGGTCTCGGCTTCCTCGGTGGTCAACCACACCGACCCGCACCACACCCCTTCTGCGCCCAGAGCCAACGCCGCAGCGATCTGGCGGCCGCGGGCGATGCCACCGGCGGCCAGCACAGGGGTCGGCGCGACCGCATCGACGACTTCGGGAACCAGCACCATGGTCGCCACCTCACCGGTGTGCCCACCCGCCTCGGTGCCTTGCGCGACGATCAGGTCGACGCCGGCAGCGGCATGCCGGCGCGCGTGCTGCGTGGTCCCGGCCAGCGCCGCCACCAGCACGTCGTGGCTGTGCGCTCGCTCGACCAGGTCGACCGGCGGCGGCCCCAGCGCGCTGGCAATCAGCCGGATGCGGTGCGAGAACGCCACTTCCAGCAGTGGCTCGTAACCCTTGGGCGAGATGTTGAGACCGCCCCGGATCGCCAGGTCGGGATCGGCGTGCTGCGCCACGCCGTAGCGGTCCAACAACTCTTCGACGAACGCGCGATGCTCTTCGGGCAGCAGACCTTGTGCCTGCTTTGCGTTGACGCCGCCTTCGTCAGCGCCGACGTACTTCGGCGGCAGGAGCAGGTCGACGCCGTATGGTTTACCGCCGGTCTGCTCGTCGATCCAGTTCAGCTCGCTCTCCAACCGCCGCGGGCTGTGCGCGGTCGCGCCCAGGACCCCGAACCCGCCGGCGTTGGTCACCGCGGCGACCACGTCCCGGCAATGGCTGAAAGCGCAGATCGGAAACTCAACGCCGAGCATTTCGGCGACCCTGGTTCGCATGCCGCCGACGCTACGCCGAGCCGGTAGGTGACGGCGACCGGCCATCGGGAGGCCAGCTTGCCACCCCTTCCTCCAACGGGACCTGAAGGCTCTGCAGGATCGAGGCGACCATCCGCCAGGCACCGATGGCGGTGACAAGTTCGATGAGAACCGTTGTGTCGGAATTCAATTCCCGCTGACACTCGGTCCAGCTGGCGTCGCTCACCGCGCCGTGCCGCACTACGTCATCGGTCGCCGCCAGCACGGCGCGTTCCGTGGCGCCAAACCCGTTGCAACTGCGCCACTCCCGCACACCGAGCAGATCTTCGGCCGACACTCCCAAGCGCGAAGCGACGCGCCAATGCTGGGTCCACTCGTAGTCGCACCCAGTGAGCCAGGCGATCCGCATGATCACCAGTTCCCGCAATCTGCGGTCCAGAGCCCCATGCCAGAGCATGCTGGCCAGCAGGTCGTTGAAGACCCCGGCGAGCAGTGGATGATTCAGCAGCACCTGGAAGATGCTCAGCTCGGCCATGTAATCGGGCACGCCGGCTTGGTCGGCAGCAGCTTTGGCTTCGCCGACAGGCAGGAGCGGTATCCGGGGCGGCTTACTGGCTTGGGTCACGATGCAAGCCTCCCTGCTTGTGCCACAGGCGGTTTCGTCACACGTCCAGCCGGGCGAACGCCGCTTGCTGGTACATCTCGACCGACTGCGCCCGTCTGATCTTGCCGCTCGTGGTGATGGGAATCGATCCGGGCGACACCAGAACCAGGTCGGCGACGCTCAATCCGTGGGAGTCGAAGATCGCCGCGGTGATCTCGCGTTTGAGGGCATTCAGTCGCTGCGCCAGGTCTGGTGCCGATTCGTCTTTTTTCTGCTTGACCTCGACGATGGCGGCCAGTTTCTCCACCCCGTCCTGCGGAATGGCGATTGCCGCGCAACGGCCGGCGCTGATCTCTTGGATGGTGGCCTCGATGTCGTCGGGAGAGTGATTGCGCCCGTAGACAATCAGCAGGTCCTTGATGCGGCCCATGATGAACAGTTCACCGTCGGAGTAAAAGCCCGAGTCCCCGGTGCGCAGCCACGGCCCTTCGGGGGTCTCTGCTGACGGGTTGGTGATCTTCGCACCGAAAGTCCGCGCGGTTTCCTCCGGCTTCTGCCAGTAACCCGAAGCGACATTGCCCCCGTGCACCCAGATTTCCCCGACTGTTCCTTCCGGGCACTCCACACAGGTGTCCGCATCGACGATGCGCACCCGCGGCGACTTCGGGACGCCGTAACTCACCAACGGTGTGCCGCTCTCGACCCGTACCACCTGACCGTCGGGCAGCTTTTGCGGGTCGAAGTGGACGATCTCCGGCGGATGGCCCACCTGCCGAGTCGCGATGTACACGACCGCTTCGGCCATGCCGTAGGCCGGGCGCAACGCCTTGGACTGGAACTTGAACGGCGCGAACCGGTCCGCGAACCGCTTCAGGGTGGCGGGTTGTACCCGCTCACTGCCGTTGAGGATGGAGTGCACCAAGCTCAGATCCGAGCCCGTCATGTCCTCGTCGGATGTCTTGCGCACCGCGATTTCGAAGGCGAAGTTCGGTCCCGCCGAAATGGTGCGGCCGTAACGCGCCAGCAATTGCATCCATCGGGCGGGCCGCTGCAAGAACGCCACCGGACTGGTCAACACGGTGTGTCTGCCGGCCAGGATAGGCATGATCGTCCCCAGCAACAGCCCCATATCGTGATACAGCGGCAACCAGGACACGACAGTGAGGTCGGAGGGCGGCACGCCTCCCTCGTTGACGAAGAAGTCCGCCATGATCTGTTCAAAGTTGGCGAAGACGTTGTCATTCGAGACGGTGACGCCGGCGGGGGTCCGCGTAGAACCGGACGTGTACTGCAGATAGGCCGTGAGTGGTCCCTCGTCACCGGCACTTCGCGACGGGCGAGAGGATCGGGGCCGCGCATCCAGATCCAGCGAATCGACTTCGATGATGGCCGGCACGCGCTGCCCGCTCTGGGACTCGACGCAGTCCTTGACATTGGTGACGGCCGCCGATGTCGTCAGAATGACCGCCGGGGCCGTGTCTGCCAAGACTGACGTGGTCCGCTCGTCGTGGGCGCCGCCGTGCGGAACCGAAAGCGGGACCGCGATCAATCCGGACTGCATCGCCGCGAGAAATGCGACGACATATTCCAGGCCTTGGGGCGACAAAATCAGCGCGCGGTCACCGGCCGACCCAGATTGCTTGATTTGCTCGCCGACATTGAGCATGCGGCGGTACAACTGCGACCAGGACAGCGTTTCTTCAACGCCGTCCCAGTCGTGGTCATAGTCGATATAGGTGATCGCCGGGCCATTGGGGTTCAAACTGGCGCGCTCACGCAGCATGGCGGGAATCGAAGAGGCGACCACGGTCTCGCACATTACCTGCCGCCGGACTTCGTTCGTGGTCTGTATCGCGGAAACCCGGCCGGTGAACTGCGACGGCGCCGACGGAACCGTCGGTGCATCCGGGAGCTGAGCTCAGCCGCTTCACAGTCCTCGGTGCGCCACTTGTGGCCGCCCCTTCCCTGGCGGCAGGAGAGGGGGAAGGGGCTCGGGGACCGGTCGGGTGCCGCGCCTGCGAAACTCCGCCGGTGATGAGGCTGGCACCGCCCCTCAGCTGGCTCTTTGCGCTCGGACGAGCCGCTTAGCGCACGGTTGCGGGCGCCACATCCGGTTGGGGCGGACGATCTTTTTTTGTACGTCCGCACGATTTTCCCGGATGAGTCGAGCCGAACCGTTACGCTGCTGATCACGCCAACTACGACGTTGTCGTCTTGGACATCAGTGGGTGCGTCCGCTACTGCGGGTAGTCCGCGCGGACACTGCGACGAGCACCCGCCAGTAGGGCTTGACGCGCGGTTAAGGAGATGGGAAACAACCGTGGATAGGACGACCGTGACGCCGGTTGCTGTGATCGGGATGGCGTGCCGGCTGCCGGGGGGCATTGGGTCACCTGTCGAGTTGTGGGAAGCATTGCTGCGGGGCGAGGATTTCGTCACCGAGGTACCGCCCGATCGCTGGGACGTCGACGAGTACTACGACCCCGAACCCGGAGTGCCGGGACGTTCCCATTGCAAATGGGGCGCGTTCATGGACGACCTGGGCGACTTCGATCCTGACTTCTTCGGCATCTCGGAAAGAGAAGCCATTGCCATGGATCCCCAGCACCGCTTGTTGCTGGAGACCTCGTGGGAGGCGATGGAACACGCGGGTCTGACGTCGAGTCAGATGGCCGACTCGCTGACCGGGGTGTTCATCGGTTTCACCCACGCCGACTACCAGTTCGTGCAAGCCGAGACCGGCACCCTCGAAGGTCCCTACGGCAACACCGGAACCAATTCCTGCATGGCGTCGGGTCGCGTCTCCTATGCCCTCGGCCTGCGCGGCCCCGCGGTCTCCGTGGACACGGCATGCTCCTCCGGGTTGTTCGCCGCGCACTTGGCCGCCCGCAGCCTGAACGAGGGCGAAAGCGACCTCGCGTTCGCGGGCGGGGTCTACGCGATGCTGGAACCTCGCCGGTTCGCCTCGGGTTCGGCCAACGGCATGCTGTCGCGCAGCGGCCGCTGCCACGCGTTCGATGTCGAAGCCGACGGGTTCGTCTCCGGCGAGGGCGCAGTGGTGCTGTTGCTCAAGCGGTTGCCCGACGCCCAACGTGACGGAGACCGGATCTTGGCCGTCATTCGAGGGACCGCCGCCAATCAGGACGGCCACACGGTCAACATCGTGACGCCGTCGGCCGACGCACAGGAGGCTGTATACCGCGCGGCACTGGCCGCCGGTGACGTGGACCCCGCCACGGTCGGCATGGTCGAAGCGCACGGTCCGGGCACCCCGGTGGGTGACCCACTTGAGTACAAGAGCCTGGCCGCGGTCTATGGCGCCGACGGTCCCTGTGCGGTCGGGTCGGTGAAGACCAACTTCGGCCACACCCAATCGACCGCCGGTGCGCTGGGCCTGATGAAGGCGATCCTGGCCGTGCAGCACGGCGTGGTTCCGCAGAACCTGCACTTCAACACCATGCCCGACACCATCGCCGCGATCGATACGAATCTGTTTGTGCCGCAAGAGGTTACACCCTGGCCGATCAGCGACTCGGACCAGCCGCGGCGGGCCGCGGTGTCCTCGTACGGCATGTCCGGCACCAACGTGCACGCAATCGTGGAACAGGCGCCCGCCCAGGCACCCGCAGCCAGCGTCGTGGATTCCGACGGCAGCACCGGTCTGGACGGTGTCCTGGTCGTTCCGGTGTCGGCCAGTTCCGAAGAGGCGCTGCGCGAAACCGCAGGGCGACTTGCCGATTGGATCGACACACAAGACAAGACGAAGATTTCGGACCTGGCCTACACGCTGGCGCGCCGCCGCGGGCACCGACCCGTGCGGACCGCCGTGCTGGCCGGCACTACCGCCGAACTGTCCGCGGGGCTGCGGGAAATCGCCGCTGGTGAGCTGCCTCATCCGCCCGCGGTCGGCCAGGACGACAAGGGTCCGGTGTGGGTGTTTTCCGGGCAGGGCTCGCAGTGGGCGGAGATGGGCAAGGATCTGCTGGCCAGCGAGCCGGTGTTCGCTGCCAAGATCGCCGAGATCGAACCACTGATCGCCGCCGAATCCGGCTTCTCGGTCACCGAGGCGATGACCGCGCCCGAGAAAGTGACCGGCATCAACCGCGTCCAGCCCACCCTGTTCGCCATGCAGGTCGCGCTGGCCGCCACCATGAAGGCCTACGGCGCCGTACCCGGCGCCGTCATCGGCCACTCCCTGGGTGAATCGGCAGCCTCCGTCGTCGCCGGCGCCCTGTCGCTCGAAGACGGCGTCAAGGTCATCTGCCGACGCTCCCAACTCATGACCCGCATCTCCGGAGCCGGCGCCATGGCCTCGGTGGAATTGCCCGCCCAACAAGTCTTTTCAGAATTGTTGGGCAGCGGCATCACCGATGTGACCGTTGCGGTGGTCGCCTCGCCGCAGTCCACGGTGATCGGCGGGTCCACCGAGAAGGTGCGCGAGTTGATCGCGGCGTGGGAAGAGCGCGACATCATGGCCCGCGAGGTGGCCGTCGATGTGGCCTCGCACTCCCCGCAGGTCGACCCGATCCTCGACGACCTGACCGAAGCACTGGCCGACATCACCGGCTTGGAGCCCGAGGTTGCCTATTACTCGTCGACCTCCTTCGACCCCCGCGAAGAGCCCTACTTCGACGCCTATTACTGGGCCGACAACCTGCGCCACACCGTGCGCTTCGCGGCGGCAGTGCAAGCCGCCCTCGAGGACGGCTTCCGCGTCTTCACCGAGTTGTCCCCGCACCCGCTGCTCACCCACGCGGTCGACCAGACCGCGCGCGGCCTGGACATGTCGGCCGCCGCCCTGGCCGCGATGCGGCGCGAACAGCCGCTGCCGCACGGGCTGCGCGGGGTGGTGGGCGACCTGTACACCGCGGGAGCCGCCGTGGACTTCGGCGTGCTCTACCCCAACGGGCAACTCGTCGATGCGCCGTTGCCGGCATGGAACCATCGCCGGCTGTTGTTGGTGGAGAGCACCGATCGGCTCGCCCACGCCAATACCGTTGCGGTACATCCGTTGTTGGGTGCGCACGTACGGCTGCCCGAGGAGCCGGAGCGCCACGTCTGGCAGGGTGACGTCGGCACCGAGGCACAGCCGTGGTTGGCCGATCACAAGATTCGCGGTGCCGCCGCCTTGCCCGGTGCCGCCTATTGCGAGATGGCGTTGGCCGCGGCCCGCACCGTGCTGGGCGAGCATGCCGAGGTCCGCGACGTCCGCTTCGAGCGGCTGCTGCTGCTCGACGAGGTGAGTGCCATCGGCGCCACCGCCACGGTCGAAGCTCCCGGCGTGGTCCCCTTCGTGGTGGAAACGAATGACGGCGGCGAACGCTCGCGGCGCGCCTCGGCGATGCTGCATGCTGCGCCGAACGAACCGGAGGCGGACGCCGAGGCGAGCCCGGCCGCCTATGACATCGAAGCGCTGCTCGCAACGCACCCGAACCCCACCGAAGGGGACGACCTGCGCCACCAGTTCGACCTGCGCGGCATCCAGTACGGTTCGGCATTCGGCGGCCTCACCGCGGCGCACATCGCCGACGGTGCCGGTGACACTGTGCTGGCCGAAGTTGCGGTACCGAGCTCCATCCGCTCCCAACAGGGTGCCTACGGGGTACATCCCGCCCTGCTGGACGCCTGCTTCCAATCGGTGGCGGCGCACCCCAGCGTCCGCAATGCCGGCGGTGGCGGCCTGCTGCTGCCGCTGGGGGTACGCCGGTTGCGCGCCTACGGTCCGGCCCGCCATGCCCGCTACTGCCTGACGACGGTTACCCCCGCCGGCAACGGCGCCAACGAGCTGGTAGCGGACCTCGACCTCCTGGACGAGCACGGCACCGTCCTGGTGACGGTGCGTGGTCTGCAGATGGGCACCGGCGCCTCCGGGACCAGCGAGCGCGACCGCCTCCTCAACGAGCGGCTGCTGACCATCGAGTGGCGACAGCGCGACCTGCCGGAGAAGACCGTCACCGAACCCGGCAACTGGTTGCTGATCAGCACCTCCGACGCCGCCGACATGACGGCGACCCAGCTGACCGACGCCTTGAAGATGCACGACGCGCAGAGCACGACGCTGTCCTGGCCGCTGCGCGACGACCACGCCGCCCAAGCCGGCCGGCTGCGCGAACTGCTCACCGCCAGTGCGTTCAACGGCGTAGTCGTCGTCACCGCGCCAAGCAACGCAGACTCGGACAAGGAAGCCGCGGTACCCGTTGTTCGGGGCAGCGAATACGTCGAGCACCTGGTGCGCATTGCCCGGGAACTCCCCGACATCGAGGGCCAGACCGCTCGCCTGTATGTGATGACCCGAAATGCCCAGCCGGTGCTGAGTGACGACCGCCCCAACCTCGAGCAGGGCGGCCTGCGCGGTCTGTTGCGGGTGGTCAGCGCGGAGCATCCGCACCTGCGCGTCACCTACATAGATGTCGACGAGCACACCGGCGCCGAACAGGTCACCCGCCAACTGCTGCTGGCCGAATCCGACGAAGACGAAACGGCATGGCGGAACGACGATTGGTACACCGCGCGGCTGAGCCCTACTCCGCTGGGCCCAGACGAGCGTCAAACCACCGTCGTCGAACACCAGCAGCACGGTATGCGCCTGCAGATCCGCAATCCCGGGGATCTGCAGACGTTGGAGTTCGCCGCGTTCGACCGGGTGCCGCCCGGTCCGGGCGAGATCGAGGTCGCTGTCGGCGCATCCAGCATCAACTTCGCCGACGTGCTGGTCACGTTCGGCCGCTATCAAACGGCCGACGGGCAGCAGCCCCAGTTGGGGACCGACTTCGCCGGTGTGGTGAGCGCGGTCGGACCCGACGTCACCGACCTCAAAGTCGGTGACCGGGTCGGTGGGCTCTCCGCCAGTGGCTGCTGGGCCACCTTCGTCACCTGTGACGCGCGCTTGGCCACCCCCATACCCGACAGCTTGACCGACGCCGAAGCGGCCGCGGTCACCACCGCATCGGCCACGGCCTGGTACGGCCTGCAGGACTTGGCCCGCATCAGGTCCGGCGACAAAGTGCTCATCCACTCCGCAACCGGCGGGGTCGGCCAGGCCGCGATCGCGATAGCGCGCGCCGCCGGTGCCGAAATCTATGCCACGGCCGGCAGCGAGCAACGTCGACAACTGTTGCGCGACATGGGTATTGAGCATGTCTACGATTCCCGTAGCGTCGAGTTCGCCGAGCAGATTCGCCGCGACACCGACGGCTACGGTGTGGACATTGTGCTCAACTCGGTATTCGGCGCCGGCCAGCTGGCCGGAATCAAATTGCTGGCCCGGGGCGGTCAGTTCGTCGAGATCGGTAAGCGCGACATCTACGGCGACACCAAACTCGGGCTCTTCCCGTTCCGGCAGAACCTGTCCTTCCACGGCTTGGACCTGGGATTGCTGTCCAGCACCGACCCGGCCGCGGTTCGCGAGCTATTGAGCACGGTGTATCACGCCACCGCCGAGGGCGTACTGCCCAAGCCCGAGAGCACCAGTTACCCGCTCGCCGATGCGGCGACCGCAATCCGGGTCATGGGCGCAGCCGAACACACCGGCAAGCTCATCCTCGAGGTCCCCCATACCGGGCGCAGCAGCGTCGTACTGCCACCGGAGCATTCGCAGGTGTTCCGCAGCGACGGCGCCTACATCATCACCGGCGGATTGGGTGGCCTCGGCCTGTTCCTCGCCGAGAAGATGGCCACTGCCGGCGCCGGGCGCATCGTGCTCAGCTCCCGCTCGGCGCCAAGCCAAAAGGTCTTGGAGACAATCGAATTGGTCCGCTCGATCGGATCCGACGTGGTTGTGGAGTGTGGTGACATCGCCGCAGCCGACACCGCCGAACGGCTGGTTGCCGCGGCGACCGCCACCGGTCTGCCGTTGCGCGGAGTTCTGCACGCGGCCGCCGTCGTGGAGGACGCCACCCTGCCCAACATCACCGACGAACTCATCCAGCGCGACTGGGCACCCAAAGTGCACGGAGCGTGGCATCTGCACGAAGCCACCCGGGAACACCAACTGGACTGGTTCTGCTCGTTTTCCTCGGCAGCGGCCCTGGTCGGCTCACCGGGTCAGGGCGCCTACGCCGCGGCCAACAGCTGGCTGGACGCGTTCACCCACTGGCGCCGCTCTCAAGGGCTGCCGGCGACTTCGATCGCCTGGGGAGCTTGGGAGGAGATCGGCCGAGCGACCGCCTTCGCTGAGCAGTCCGGTGAAGGCGACGCGATCGGCCCGGACGAAGGCGCCTACGCGTTCGAGGCGCTGCTCCGGCACAACCGCGCCTACACCGGCTATGCGCCGGTGATCGGCTCCCCCTGGTTGACCGCTTTCGCGCAGCGCAGTCCATTCGCTGAGTTGTTCAAGTCGACGAAGGGTCGGTCGGGCTCGAGCAAGCTGCTCTCCAAGCTGATGGAGCTTCCGGAGGAAGACTGGCCGGGCCAGCTGCGACGCCTGATATCCGAGGGAGTGAGCCTGATCCTGCGGCGCGCCGTCGATCCGGATTGGGCGCTGTCGGAGTACGGGCTCGATTCACTAGGCAATCTCGAGTTGCGCACCCATATCGAGACGGAGACAGGGATCCGGCTGACCTCCAACGAAATCACCACGGTGCGGGATTTGGCTGACCGCCTTTGCGAACGACTCGCGCCCGCTCAGGACGCGTCGACGTCGTCGTAACAGGATCTGTCGCTCAAGCTCCGCCGAGGGAACCCGCCGCGCTCGAATTCGCAACCACGTGACGGTCAACGACCGATGACGCCGGGTGAATAATCCCGGAATTTCACCGTCGACCGCACCGCATTCGCCTAGCCTGATAGGCGGAGTTCGGTCTGCTCCCCCCACACTTCGGCGGTCCGTCCTCCAACGCAGGAAAACCGGATGCGCGGGGCCTCGATCAGCTACCTGAACGGTGCGACGACAGGTCGCCGCTCACCATGACATTCCTGCCGATCAGGCAGGGAAGGGAAGTTGAACCGCGAGGCGCCCAGCGCCTCCGGAACCACTCTCCATAGCGGCTCGCCAGCTCGATACGCTGGGAGTTTGCCGTTGAACGCGGGCGTCGTTCGGGCTGGCAGACGCTTGTGATTGCGGTCACTCTGGGCCGATTTTTTTGTACGTTCGCACGATTTTTCTCCATGCGACGTACCAACCCGTTACGCTTCTGCTCACGCAAAACTATGACGTTTGGCGGTGAGGTGTGGGGGGCCGGTGAGCGCATGCCGCCGCTGCGGATGCCGCAGCGCGGAGCGTGGTTCGACGAGCCGTTGAGGGCTTGAAGCGCGGGCTAAGGAGATGAAGTACGACCGTGGACAAAGCACGCGTTGCGCCGGTTGCAGTCATTGGTCTGGCGTGCCGGTTGCCAGGGGGCATCAACTCACCTGAACAACTCTGGCAGGCACTGCTGCGCGGAGACGACTTCGTCACCGAGGTGCCACTGGAGCGCTGGGACGTAGACGAGTACTACGACCCCGAACCCGGCGTTCCTGGGCGCTCTCACTGCAAGTGGGGCGCGTTCCTGGACAACATCGGCGACTTCGACCCTGATTTCTTCGGTATTTCGGAGAAGGAAGCCACAGCCATGGACCCGCAGCACCGTCTGGTGCTGGAGACCTCTTGGGAAGCCATGGAGCACGCCGGTCTGACGCCCAGCCAGATGGTGAACACCCAGACCGGCGTGTTCATCGGCCTCAACCACGGCGACTACCAATTCGTGCAGGCCGAGACGGGCGCCCTCGAGGGCCCGTACGGCAATACCGGCACCAACTCGTGCATGGCGTCCGGTCGCGTCTCCTATGCCCTGGGTTTGCGCGGCCCGTCGGTCACTGTGGACACCGCCTGCTCGTCCGGATTGTTCGCGGCGCACCTGGCGTTCCGCAGCCTCAGCGAAGGCGAAAGCGACCTGGCATTCGCCGGCGGGGTCTACGCGATGCTGGAGCCTCGCCGATTCGCCTCGGGCTCGGCCAACGGGATGCTTTCGCGCACCGGCCGTTGCCACGCGTTCGACGTCGACGCGGACGGGTTCGTGTCCGGTGAAGGCGCGGTGGTGCTGCTGCTCAAGCGCCTCGAAGACGCACAGCGTGACGGTGACCGGATCCTGGCCGTCATGCGGGGCACGGCCGCCAACCAGGACGGCCACACGGTCAACATCGTGACGCCGTCGGTCGACGCCCAGGAGGCGGTGTACCGCACGGCATTGGCAGCCGCCGACATAGACCCGAACACGGTCGGGATGGTCGAGGCGCACGGCACCGGCACCCCGGTCGGTGACCCGATCGAGTTCGCCAGCCTGGCGGCGGTGTACGGCAACGACGGCCCCTGCGCACTCGGGTCGGTGAAGACGAACTTTGGCCACACCCAGTCCACCGCCGGTGCGCTGGGCCTGATGAAGACGGTCCTGGCCGTGCAGCACGGCGTGGTTCCGCAGAACCTGCACTTCAACGCCATGCCGGACAAGATCGCCGAGATTGGCAGCAATCTTTTTGTGCCGCAAGAGGTTACGCCGTGGCCAAAGGACGATGCGGGGGCTCCTCGGCGGGCTGCGGTCTCGTCGTACGGCATGTCGGGCACCAATGTGCACGCCATCGTGGAGCAAGCGCCCGAACCCAGCGCGTCTCAGGATGCCGCCGGGACCAGCGGCTTCGGCGGCACGCTGATCTTCCCGATTTCGGCCAGTTCCGAAGACGCGCTGCGCGAGACCGCGGGCCAGCTCGCGGATTGGGTCGAGGCGCAGGGAAACGACTTGCCGCTGTCGGACCTGGGCTACACGCTGGCGCGCCGCCGTGGACACCGGCCCGTGCGCACCGCCGTGCTGGGCGGCACCTGCGCAGAGGTGCGTGACGCGTTGCGTGAGGTCGCCAACGGAGAGACGCCCTACCCGCCCGCGGTCGGGCAAGACGACAAGGGCCCGGTGTGGGTGTTTTCCGGGCAGGGCTCGCAGTGGGCGGAGATGGGCAAGGATCTGCTTTCCAACGAGCCGGTGTTCGCGGCCAAGATCGCCGAGATCGAACCGCTGATCGCCGCCGAATCCGGCTTCTCGGTCACCGAGGCGATGACCGCCCCGGAAAAGGTCACCGGCATCGACCGCGTCCAGCCCACTTTGTTCGCCATGCAGGTCGCGTTGGCGGCCACCATGAAGGCTTACGGGGTAAGCCCCGGCGCCGTCGTCGGCCACTCCCTGGGTGAATCGGCAGCCTCCGTCGTCGCCGGCGCCCTGTCGCTGGAAGACGGCGTCAAGGTCATCTGCCGACGCTCCCAGTTGATGACCCGCATCTCCGGAGCCGGCGCCATGGCCTCGGTGGAATTGCCTGCGCAACAAGTGCTTTCGGAGTTGATGGCACGTGGTATCAATGACGCCGTCGTTGCGGTGGTCGCCTCACCGCAGTCCACGGTGATCGGCGGGGCGACGCAGACGGTTCGCGAGCTGGTCGCGGCGTGGGAAGAGCGCGACATCATGGCCCGCGAGGTGGCCGTCGACGTGGCCTCGCACTCCCCGCAGGTCGACCCGATCCTCGACGACCTCACCGAAGCACTGGCCGACATCACCGCACTCGAGGCTGAGGTCCCGTACTACTCGGCGACCTCGTTTGACCCGCGCGAAGAGCCGTACTGCGACGCGTACTACTGGGCGGACAATCTGCGCCACACCGTGCGCTTCGCCGCGGCGGTCCAGGCTGCCCTTCAGGACGGTTTCCGCGTCTTCACCGAGCTATCCCCACACCCGCTGCTCACCCACGCGGTCGACCAGACCGCGCGCAGCCTGGACATGTCGGCCGCCGCGCTGGCCGCGATGCGCCGCGAGCAACCGCTCCCGCACGGGTTACGCCGACTAGTGGGTGACCTGTATGCCGCAGGGGCCGCGGTGGATTTCTCCGTGCTGTACCCCAGCGGACGGCTGGTCGACGCGACGCTGCCGGCGTGGGCGCACCGCCGGCTGATGCTGCTGGAAAGCACCGACCGCCTGGCACACACCCACGCTGTCGCCGTACACCCACTGCTGGGTTCGCATGTGCGGCTGCCCGAGCAGCCGGAGCGCCACGTCTGGCAGAGCGATATCGGCACCGAAGCGCTGTCCTGGCTGGCCGATCACCAAATCCACGGAGCGCCAGCCCTGCCGGGCGCCGCCTATTGCGAGATGGCGTTGACCGCGGCCCGCACGGTCTTGGGTGACGCCGCTGAAGTCTGCGACGTCAAGTTCGAGCAGTTGCTGCTGCTCGATGACGAGACCCCCGTCGGGACCACCGCAACCGTGGAAGCCCCGGGAGTGGTTTCGTTCACGGTGGAGACGATTCAAGCGGACGACCGTTCGCGGCGAGCGTCGGCAGTCCTGCGCTCGATCAAAGACGAAGATGTGCCGGCGTCACGCGACATCGATGCCCTGCTGACCAGCCACCAGAACTCCATCAAGGGCGACGACCTGCGCCAGGAGGCCGACGCACGCGGCATCCAGTTCGGACCCGCCTTCTGTGGCCTGGCCACCGCATACACCGCCGAAGACGAAGCAACGGTGCTCGCCGAGGTGGGGCTGCCCGGTTCCATCCGCTCCCAGCAAGGCGCCTACGGGATCCATCCGGCACTGCTCGACGCGTGCTTCCAGTCGGTGGCGGCCCATCCCAGCGTGCGTAACGTCGGCAATGGCGGTCTGCTACTGCCGTTGGGCGTCAGCCGGATTCGTTCTTATGGCCCAGCCCGCAACGCCCGGTACTGCCACACCACGGTCACCCCGGCGGGAAGCGGTGTGGACGCCGACATCGACATCCTGGACGACAACGGCGCGGTGTTGCTGTCGGTGCGGGGCCTGCAGATGGGCACCGGCGCCTCAGCGAGCAGTGAGCGCGATCGCATTCTGAGCGAACGGTTGCTGGCGATCGAATGGCAAGAGCGCGAGCTGCCCGAGAAAACCGTCACCGAACCCGGCCATTTCCTGCTCGTCAGCACCTCTGACGGCGCCGACATGATGGCTACTCAGCTGACCGACGCCCTGAAGATGCACGACGCCCAGAGCACGACCATGTCCTGGCCACTGCACGACGACCACGTAGCCCTGGCACAACGGCTGCGCGCGCAATTCGAGACCGGTGGATTCTCGGACCTGGTTGTGCTCACCGACCGGCAAGCAGGTGCGGATCGGGAATCGATCGCACGGGGCGCCGAGTACGTCAAGGCTGCGGTTCGCATCGCCCGGGAGTTGCCTGAGCTGGTGGGCCAGTCGCCGCGCCTCTACGTCATGACCCGCAACGCCCAGACGGTGCTAACCGAGGACCGCCCCAATCTCGAGCAAGGTGGACTGCGCGGACTGCTGCGGGTGATAGGCGCCGAGCACCCCCACTTGAAGGTCAGCTACATCGACGTCGACGAACAGACTGCCGCCGAGCAGGTGGCGCGTCAGCTCCTGCTGGCGACTGACGAAGACGAGACTGCGTGGCGAAACGACCAGTGGTACACCGCCCGGTTGTACCCGACGCCGCTGCGGCCGGAGGAACGTCACACCACCGTCGTCGAACACCAAAAGCAGGGCATGCGGCTGCAGGTCCGCACGCCCGGTGACCTTCAGACGATGGAATTCACCGCCTTCGACCGGGTGCCCCCTGGCCCGAACCAGATCGAGGTGGCGGTCAGCGCCTGCAGCATCAACTTCGCCGACGTCCTGGCGGCCTACGGTCGCTGCCCCACCTTCGACGGCAAGCAACCACCGCTCGGCCTGGATTTCGCCGGTGTGGTGACCGCGGTCGGTCCCGAGGTCAGTGACCACGAGGTTGGTGACCACGTCGGCGGCCTGTCCCCCGACGGCTGCTGGTCCACTTTCGTCACCTGTGACGCTAGTTTGGCCACGAAGCTGCCCGAGGGGCTCACCGATGCACAGGCCGCCGCCGTGACCACAGCGTCGGCCACCGCCTGGTACGGCCTGGTCGAGTTGGCCCGCATCCGGGCCGGCGACAAGGTGCTGATCCACTCCGGTACCGGCGGGGTGGGCCAGGCGGCGATCGCCATCGCTCGCGCCGCCGAGGCCGAGATCTACGCCACCGCCGGAAGCGAGAAGCGTCGACAAATTCTGCGTGACATGGGAATCGAGCACGTCTACGACTCCCGCAGCACGGAGTTCGCCGAGCAGATCCGCCGCGACACCGACGGCTACGGCGTGGACGTCGTCCTCAATTCCGTCACCGGCGCCGCCCAGCTTGCCGGCATCAGGCTGCTGGCCATGGGCGGGCGGTTCGTCGAAATCGGCAAGCTCGACATCTATTCGGACACCAAGGTCGGCCTCTTCCCGTTCCGGCAGAACCTCGCCTTCTACGGCGTCGACCTGGCGCTCATGTCGCGTACTCATCCGGCGCACGTTCGAGGCCTGTTGAACGCGGTCTATCAACAGACGGCCAACGGCACGCTGCCGCTGCCTCAAGCCACGCACTACCCGCTGGCTGAGGCGGCTACCGCCGTCCGGGTCATGGGTGCGGCCGAACACACCGGCAAGCTGATCCTCGACGTTCCGCACTCCGGTCGCAGCAGCGTCGTCCTACCGCCCGAGCAGGCCCACGTCTTCCGCAGCGACGGTTCGTACCTCATCACCGGTGGCCTCGGTGGGCTCGGCTTGTTCCTGGCCGAGAAGATGGCCGGCGCCGGCGCCGGTCGCATCGTGCTCAGTTCTCGCTCGCAACCCAGCCAGAAAGCCCTGGAAACTGTCGAGCTGATCCGTGCCATCGGGTCCGACGTGGTGGTGGAGTGCGGCGACATCGCCGAGGCCGGCACCGCGGCGAGGTTGGTGGCCACCGCTACCGCCACCGGCCTGCCGTTGCGCGGGGTACTGCACGCAGCCGCAGTCGTCGAGGACGCCACCCTGCCGAACATCACCGACGAGCTCATCGATCGGGACTGGGCGCCTAAGGTGTACGGCGCCTGGCACTTGCATGAGGCGCTGCAGGACGCACAGGCCAACGACTCGCTCGACTGGTTCTGCTCGTTCTCCTCGGCAGCGGCTCTGGTCGGTTCCCCCGGTCAAGGCGCCTACGCGGCGGCCAATAGCTGGCTGGACGCCTTCACCTTGTGGCGGCGGGCCCAGGGCTTGCCGGCCAGCTCCATCGCCTGGGGCGCCTGGGCGGAGATCGGCCGTGGCAGCACGTTCGCCGAGACCTCCGGAGACGCGATCGGACCCGACGAAGGCGCCTACGCCTTCGAGGCACTGCTGCGGCACAACCGGGCCTACACCGGCTATGCGCCCGTCAACGGCTCGGCCTGGCTATCCGCCTTCGCCCAGCGCAGTCCTTTCGCGGAAGCCTTCAAGTCCGCCGGCAAGGGCCGCTCGGGCAGCAGCAAATTCCTGGCCGAGCTCATGGAGCTGGACCGAGAAGAATGGCCGGCTCGCTTGCGGCGGATGATTTCCGAGCAGGTGGGCCTGATTCTGCGCCGCGCTGTCGACGTCGACCGGCCGCTCTCCGAGTTCGGATTGGACTCCCTCGGCAACCTCGAACTGCGCACGCACATCGAGTCCGAGGTCAAGATCCGCGTCACGACGACCGACATCACGACGGTCCGTGGTCTGGCAGATCACCTTTACGACGAATTGACATCAAAAGGCGACATAGCAACACCCTCATGATGTAGAAAAGGACGAGCGCCACTGTTTGACAGTCGGCTGATATCGAGGAGGAAGCGTGATCATAGGCGGGGGATCAGCAGACGTCACTCTCGGCGTAGGAATCGTCTACGACTGGGAGCCAGGACCGGGTTCGGTCGTGACGTGGCAGCCGACACCGGCATCGCGCGCGAAAGCCAAGCAAGCACCGGTCGTTGACGTGCCCCCGAGTTCCATGCAAGCCGGCCATTTACGCGGATATGTGGAATTCGGCGAGCGCGGTCTCGATTATTCACGGCTGGTTATGGGCTCCTGGGAGATTCCCGGCAAGTGCGACATCCGTACGATGACGCACGTCATCAATGCGCATGTGCGCCGGCACGAGACCTACCGCAGCTGGTTCGAGTACAACGGGCCGAAAGAAATCATTCGGCACAAAATTCAGAACCCCCGCGAGATTCAGCTCGCTCCGATTCAACACGGTCAGTTGACGCAGCCGGAATGGCGCGACCTCGTGGTTTCCACGCCGCCCCCGCTGGAATGGGATTGCTTCCGGTTCGGCTTGATTCAGCACGAAAATCACTGCTCGCTCTTTGCGATCGTCGACCACCTGCACTGCGACCCCGCCGTCGTTTCGTCGCTGTACGTCGAGATCCTGACCAACTACCGCGCGCTGCTCGAAGGCAAACCGCCGCTGGTCATGCCGGAACCGGGCAGCCACGACAACTTCTGCATCCGTGAAGCCAAGACATCTGCCGACTGCACCCTGGACTCCCCCGACGTCCGCAAATGGATCGACTTCGCCGAGAACAATGGTGGCGGGCTGCCCGAATTCCCGTTGCCGCTGGGTGAGCAGACGCTGACCTGCGGTGGCGACATCTTGATCGAGAAGCTGCTGACACCGGAGCAAACAGCGAAGTTCGAAGCCAGGTGCATGGCGGCGCAGGCCCGGTTCAGCGGCGGCCTGTTCGGTTGCGTCGCGCTGGCCCACCACGAACTGACCGGCCAGGAAACTTATTACGGGATGACGCCGGTCGACAAGCGCACTTCGCCCGAGGAATACCTGTCGATGGGCTGGTTCACCGGTGCGGTGCCTTACACCGTCGCGATCGACCCGAACTCGTTCGAGGAAACCGCCCGCTCCACCCAAGCCTCATTCGACGAGAACATGAATATGGCGAACGTGCCCTACGAGCGCGTACTGGAATTGGCGCCCTGGCTGAAGCGGAATTCGTCACAGTTCTTCATGACGAATTACATGGACGCCGGCCTGCCGCCCCTTTCTGCGGTTGTGGCCACCGCACTGAAAGGTGCGAATGCCACGGCATACAACGATGGCAGAAACCCGGCTTACCTGTATTTCTCGGTGATTCGCCTTTTCGATGAGGTTTCCGTCATGGTGAACTTCCCGAATAACCCAGTCGCCCGGGAGTCGGTGACGCGCTATCTCGAGGTTCTCAAGTCTGTGTTCGAGCGGGCCGCCGAGGGTCAGTTCGCAAACGCGGCAGTTCAGGTCGCGCAATAAAGATTTGACGCACCGGCTTTACGTTCCCGAGGCGGAAATAGGGAACGTAAAGCCGGGAATGCGTTAAGTTGGGTGTCGCGTCACACGCCAGTAATTCAACCGAAATTGCGCCGACATTGAATAACGGCGTCAGCAAACTCACTGACGGCGATATCCCGGTCGGCCGCGAGCTACCGTCATGGTCCCGCGGTACCGAGTGAGAAGCATATGACGTGGGCAGGATCCGCGTGAGCGGTTTCCAAAAATCGAGGACTTTCTTCCTTGCGTGCAGCAAGCCGGACCTGCCCGCGCGGGCAGGAGTGCGGCTGGCTCGAACTGCGGGGCCCCGGTCAAAGCCCAGATGAGACGGCATGTCGCCGGAAATCGATCAGGAACTTTTTAGTACGACCGCACGATTTTTCCACATCCGGCAAGCCGAGCAGATACGCTGCTGATCAGTCACGGACTGCAGGTGGGCTTCGACGCAGGGGTTGTAGCCGGCGCGAGCCGCCGCTCCGTTCCCCGGCCGGACGATGCATTTGGCACCGCTGCTGGGAAGGCCCATGCCACCAGGAAGCCCGCCGACATGAACCCAATACGTGGGTAGGGAGAGGTGAACGACCGTGGACCGGACTGGTGTCACTCCAGTTGCCGTCATCGGTATGGCGTGCCGACTGCCGGGAGGCATCGACTCCCCTGAGTCGTTGTGGGAAGCGTTGCTGCGTGGCGACGACTTCGTTACCGAAGTTCCCGCCCACCGCTGGGATGTCGAAGAGTTCTATGACCCCGAGCCGGGCGTGCCTGGTCGAACGGTGTGCAAGTGGGGGTCGTTCCTGGACGACGTCGCGGACTTTGATCCGGAGTTCTTCGGAATCACCGAGCGCGAAGCGACCGAGATGGATCCCCAGCACCGATTGCTGCTGCAGACCTCCTGGGAGGCGATGGAGCACGGCGGCCTGACGCGCGAAGCCTTGGCCAGCGTCCGGTCCGGCGTCTTCGTAGGCCTCATGCACGACGACTACTTGTTCATGCATGCCGATGCCGACACCTTGAGCGGGCCCTACGGGTACATGGGTAACAGTTTCGCCATGGGGTCCGGCCGGATCTCCTACGCCATGGGACTGAGCGGACCGGCGATGACCGTCGACACGGCCTGCTCCTCGGGCCTGTCGGCGATCCACCTGGCCTGCCAGAGCCTGCACGACGGCGAAAGTGACATCGCCCTGGCCGGCGGCGCTTCGGTGACACTGGAGCCTCGCAAAGCCGCTTCCGGTTCGGCCATCGGCATGTTGTCGGCCACTGGGCATTGTCACGCGTTCGACGTCCAGGCCGATGGCTTCGTGTCGGGCGAGGGCGCGGTGATGATGCTGCTGAAGCGCCTAGAGGACGCCCAGCGCGACGGCGACCGAATTCTGGCGGTGATCCGCGGTACCGCCGCCAACCAGGACGGCCGCACCGTCAACATCGTCACGCCGTCGCGGCCCGCTCAGGTCGCGGCGTACCGGGCGGCGCTGGCCGCCGGCAATGTCGATCCCACCACCGTCGGTATGGTCGAAGCCCACGGCACCGGCACGCCGATCGGTGACCCCATCGAATACGCGAGCCTGGCCGAGGTCTACGGGACGAGCGGGCCTTGTGCCCTCGCCTCGGTCAAGACCAATTTCGGGCACACGCAGTCAGCCGCCGGTGCGCTGGGGCTGATGAAAGCTGTTCTGTCCGTGCAGCACGGCGTGATCCCGCAGAATCTGCACTTCACCCAGATGCCGGAGAAGTTCGCCGAGATACAAACCAATCTCTTTGTGCCGCAGGAGAATACGCCGTGGCCGATAGAGGCGACGCCGCGACGTGCGGCCGTGTCGTCGTACGGGTTCTCCGGCACCAATGTGCACGCGGTGGTGGAACAAGCCCCGGTGCAGGCTGCCGCGGGTGCGGCCACGACGGTCGAGGCCGACGGCAGTGCCGCGCTGGACGGTGTGCTGATCTTCCCGTTGTCGGCGTCATCTGAGGATGCGCTCCGTCAAACGGCGGCCCGGCTCGCCGACTGGCTCGACGCACAAGACGACGTGGACATTTCGGACCTTGCCTACACGCTGGCCCGCCGCCGTACCCCGCGAGCGGTGCGCACCACCGTCCTGGCCGACAGTCGCGCACAACTGACTCGCGCGCTGCGCGAGGTCGCTACCGGTGAGGTGCCCTATCCGCCGGCCATCGGCCAGGACGACAAGGGCCCGGTGTGGGTGTTTTCCGGGCAGGGCTCGCAGTGGGCCGAGATGGGTAAGGACCTGCTGGCCACTGAACCGGTGTTCGCGGCCAAGATCGCCGAGATCGAACCACTGATCGCCGCCGAATCCGGCTTCTCGGTCACCGAGGCGATGACCGCGCCGGAAAAGGTCACCGGCATCAACCGCGTCCAGCCCACTCTGTTCGCCATGCAGGTCGCGCTGGCCGCCACCATGAAGGGCTACGGCGCCGCACCCGGCGCCGTCATCGGCCACTCCCTGGGTGAATCCGCCGCCTCCGTCGTCGCCGGCGCCCTGTCGCTCGAAGACGGCGTCAAGGTCATCTGCCGACGCTCCCAGCTCATGACCCGCATCTCCGGAGCCGGCGCCATGGCCTCGGTCGAATTGCCCGCCGAAGAGGTCATCACGCAGCTGGTTGCGCGCGGCGTCAGTGACGTCGTGGTGGCGGTGGTCGCCTCGCCGCAGTCCACGGTGATCGGCGGCGACACCCAGACGGTGCGCGACCTGCTCGCGGCGTGGGAAGAGCGCGACGTGCTGGCCCGCGAGGTGGCCGTCGACGTGGCCTCGCACTCCCCCCAGGTCGACCCGATCCTCGACGACCTGTACGAAGTGCTGGCCGATATCGAGCCGCTCGAGGCGCAGGTGCCCTACTACTCGGCGACCTCCTTCGACCCGCGCGAGGAGCCGTACTGCGACGCCGGTTACTGGGCCGACAATCTCCGTCACACGGTGCGCTTCGCGGCGGCGGTGCAAGCCGCCCTGGAGGACGGGTTTCAGGTCTACACCGAGCTGTCCCCGCACCCGCTGCTGACGAATGCGGTCGACCAGACCGCCCGTAGCCTCGACAAATCGGCCGCCGCGCTGGCCGGCATGCGGCGCGAACAGCCGCTGCCGCACGGGCTGCGCGGCCTGGTGGGCGACCTGTACACCGCGGGTGCGGCGGTGGACTTCTCGGCGCTCTATCCCACCGGGCGGCTGCTCGATGCGCCGTTGCCCAGCTGGAATCAGCGTTCGCTGTTCCTGGCGACCAGCGGTTTGGATTCGGTCGCGCGCCGCAGTGCGCTGGTTCCCGCCCATCCCCTGATGGGTGTCCACGTTCGCCTGCCCGAAGAGCCGGAACGCCACGTCTGGCAGGGCGAAGTCGGCACCCAGGCCATCCCCTGGCTGGCCGACCACCAGATCCGTAAGTCGGCGGCCCTTCCGGGCGCCGCCTACTGCGAGATGGCGCTGGTGGCTGCCCGAACCGTACTCGGAGACTCCGCCGAAGTGCGCGACTTGCGCTTCGAGCACTCCCTGGAACTCGACGAAGTGACCCCGATCGGGATCACCGCGACCTTCGAAGCGCCCGATGTGGTTGCTTTCACGGTGGAAAGCAACCAGGAGGGCCGCTACGAGCGGCAGGCGACCGCCGTGCTGCATGCGGCCGACCCGTCGGATGAGCCACAGACGCACGACTTGGCCGCACTGCTTGCAAAGCACCCTCGACCCGTCGACGGCGACGAGATCCGCAAGTGGTTGGACAAGCGTGGTCACCGGCTCGGCGCGGCGTTCACTGGCCTTGGCGGCGCGCACATCGCGGAAAGCGCCGGTAACACCGTGCTGGCCGAGGTTTCGTTGCCCGGCCCACTACGCCCCCAGCAAGGCACCTACGGCCTGGTCCATCCGGCGCTGTTGGATGCGTGCTTCCAGGCCGTGGCCGCCCATCCCAGTGTGGGTAGCCACGACAGTGCCGCCTCTGGTGGGTTGCTGGTGCCGTTGAGCATTCGTCGGCTGCGCGCCTACGGCTCGGCCCGCCACGCCCGGTACTGCTACGCGACCGTAACTGCCTGTGGCGCCGGCGGAGTCGAGGCCGACCTCGACATCGTCGACGAGAACGGCGCCGTCCTCATGGCCGTGCGGGGCCTGCAGTTGGGCACCGGCGCTTCCCCGGACAGTGAGCGCCGTCGCGTCTTGGGCGAGCGATTGCTGACCATCGAATGGCAATCCCGAGAATTACCCGAGAAGGCGGTGACGGAGCCCGGCGTGTGGCTGTTGATCAGCACTTCCGACGCCGCCGACCTGACCGCAACCGCGCTCACCGACGCACTCAAAGTCCATGATGCGCAGGCGAATACACTGTCCTGGCCGTTTGCCGGCGACCACGCCGCACACGCCCAGCAGCTGCGCAGCGAACTGGAGGCGGGCGCGTTCCACGGCGTGGTGCTGATCACCGCGCCGCAGCACAGCGCCGACCGGGAAGCAGCAGACCGCGGCGGGCAGTACGTCGAGCATGTGGTGCGGATCGCCCGGGAGCTGCCGGAGTTGCTGGGCTCGCCGCCGCGGCTGTATGCGTTGACCCGCAACGCCCAGACGGTACTGGCCGACGACCGCGCCAACCTCGAGCAGGGCGGCCTCCGTGGTCTGCTGCGGGTGATCGGCTCGGAGAATCCGCAATTGAAAGTCAGCTACATCGACGTCGATGAGCAGACCGGGGCCGAGCAGGTGGCGCGCCAACTGTTGCTGGCCACCGACGAGGACGAGACCGCCTGGCGCAACGACGAGTGGTACACCGCCCGAATGCTGCCCGCTCCGTTGCAGCCCGAGGAACGTCGGACCACCATCGTCGATCACGACGAAGCCGGCGTCCGCCTGCAGATCCGGGCCCCGGGCGACCTGGAGACACTGGAGTTCGCCGCGTTCGACCGCGTGGCGCCGGGCCCCGGTGAGATCGAGGTCGCCGTGAGTGCGTCCAGCGTCAACTTCGCCGATGTGCTGGCCACATTCGGCCGCTACCAAACCTTCGACGGGCAACTGCCCGAGCTGGGTATGGACTTCAGCGGCGTGGTGACCGCGGTCGGCTCAGAGGTCACCGACCACAAGGTTGGTGACCACGTTGCCGGACTGTCCAATAACGGCTGCTGGGCCACTTTCCTCAACTGCGACGCGCGCCTGGCCGCAACGGTGCCCGACGGGATGACCGATGCCCAGGCGGCCGCGGCCACCACCGCCTACGCCACCGCCTGGTATGGCCTGCATGAGCTGGCCCGCATCCGCTCCGGGGACAAGGTGCTGATTCACTCCGCGACGGGTGGGGTGGGCCAGGCGGCGATCGCAATCGCCCGCGCCGCGGGTGCCCAGATCTTCGCCACAGCCGGCAGCCCGGAGCGTCGAAAAATGTTGGGCGACATGGGGATCGAGCACGTTTACGACTCCCGCAGCACATCGTTCGCCGACGAAATCCGCCGCGACACCGAGGGCTACGGCGTCGACATCGTGCTCAACTCACTGACCGGCGCCGCCCAGCAGGCGGGAATCAAACTGCTCGCTCTGGGTGGACGATTCATCGAGATCGGTAAGCGCGACATCTACTCCAACACCCGGCTGGAGTTGTTCCCCTTCCGGCAGAACCTTGCGTTCTACGGCGTGGATCTGGCACTGATGGCCGACAGTCATCCCGCTCAGGTCCGCGAGTTGCTGAGCACGGTGTATCAGCAGGTCGCAACCGGCGCCCTGCCCGCCTCGGAGATCACCCGCTACCCGATGGCCGACGCGGCCACGGCCATTCGCGTGATGGGCGCTGCCGAACATACCGGCAAGCTGATTCTCGACATCCCACATGTGGGGCGCAGCAGCGTGGTGATGCCGCCCGAGCAAGCCCCGGCATTCCGGGGCGACGGCTCGTACATCATCACCGGTGGCCTCGGCGGCCTCGGGTTGTTCTTGGCCGAGAAAATGGCCAGCGCCGGCGCCGGCCGCATCGTGCTCAGCTCTCGCTCCCAGCCCTCCCAAAAGGCTTTGGAGACAATCGAAATGGTCCGCGCGATCGGATCCGACGTGGTGGTGGAGTGCGGCGACATCGCCGAGGCCGGCACCGCGGAGCGGTTGGTGGCCACTGCGACTGCCACCGGTCTGCCGTTGCGCGGGGTGCTGCATGCGGCCGCCGTCGTCGAGGACGCCACCTTGCCCAACATCACCGAGGATCTCATTCGCCGCGACTGGGCGCCCAAGGTGCACGGGGCGTGGAACCTGCATGAGGCGCTCCAAGAGGTGGAACATGACCAGCCGTTGGACTGGTTCTGCTCCTTCTCCTCAGCGGCGGCCTTGGTCGGTTCACCCGGCCAGGGAGCGTACGCCGCAGCCAACAGTTGGCTGGACGCATTCACCCACTGGCGGCGGGCCCAGGGCTTGCCGGCCACCTCCATCGCCTGGGGCCCGTGGGGTGAGATCGGCCGCGCTACGTCTTTCGCCGAGGCGGCGGGCGACGCCATCCAACCCGAAGAAGGCGCTTACGCCTTCGAGGCATTGCTGCGGCACAACCGCGCTTACAGCGGTTACGCGCCCATCATCGGCTCACCATGGCTCAACGCGTTCGCCCAGCACAGTCCGTTCGCGGAGGCGTTCCGCGCCACGGCCAAGCACGCCGGCAACAGCAAGTTCCTCAACGAACTGGACAGGCTGCCGCAGGAGGAGTGGCCGGCACGACTCCGTCGCATGGTTTCCGAGCAGATCGGGTTGATTCTGCGCCGCACCATTGATGTCGACCGGATGCTGACCGAGTACGGACTCGACTCACTCAGCAGCCAGGAACTGCGCACCCGTATCGAGTCCGAGACCGGGATACGCATCACCGCGACCAACATCAACACGACGGTGCGCAGCCTGGCCGATCTGTTGTACGACGAGCTGACCTCCGCCTGACGTCGATGAAATTTGTGCTGGCGACGCATGGCACCCGCGGCGATGTCGAGCCATGTGCCGCAGTCGGTATGGAACTACTACGTCGAGGACACGACGTCTGCATGGCGGTTCCGCCCAACCTGATCGGGTTCGTGGAGGCCGCGGGCTTGACCGGTGTCGCGTACGGGCCGGACTCCGGGATACAGATCAACCAGGTCGCAGCCTTCGTGCATAACCTCACCAAGGCGCAGAATCCCTTCAACCTGGCACAAGCGGGCAAGCAATTGTTCGTCGAAGGCTGGGCCGAGATGGGCAGGACGCTGACCGAACTGGCCGACGGCGCCGACCTGCTGATGACGGGTCAGACCTATCACGGGGTTGTCGCCAATGTCGCTGAGTATCACCACATTCCGATCGCCGCCCTGCACCACTTCCCCATGCACGTCAATGGGCAGGTGGGGCTGCCGTCGGTGCCGATGCCGGCCGAGGTCGCCCGTACCGTCGGCAAAGCGTCCTGGCGCCTGTATTCCTACACCACCAAGGACGCCGACCGCGCCCAGCGACGGGAGCTGGGCCTGCCGCCTGCCTCAGCCCCCGCGCTCAAACGCATCGTGGATTCCGGGGCGCCGGAGATTCAGGCCTACGACCCGGCGTTGTTTCCCGGACTCATCGAAGAGTGGAACGGCCAGCGGCCGTTCGTCGGTCCGCTGTCGATGCAGCTGCACACCGAACCCAACCACGAACTGGAAGCGTGGATCGCGGCTGGAACACCGCCGATCTACTTCGGTTTCGGTAGTACGCCGGTGCAATCACCGGCCGAGACGGTCGCGATGATCGCGGACGTGTGCGCGGAACTGGGCGAGCGTGCGCTCATCTACTCCCCCGCCGACCAGCCCATCGTCCGGCAGCCCGAACACGTGAGAATCGTTGGGCTGATTGACTATTCGGCAATCTTACCGAAGTGCCGCGCGGTGGTTCACCACGGCGGGGCGGGCACCACCGCCGCGGGACTGCGTGCCGGGATGCCGACGTTGATCCTCTGGGACGTGGCCGATCAGCCCATCTGGGGAGCGGCCATCCAACGATTGAAAGTTGGCTCGACTCGGCGTCTTTCGAGGATCAACCGGAAAGCTTTGGTCAAAGAGATCAGGTCCATCCTGGCACCGGACTACGTGGCACGCGCGCGGGACATCTCGGCAAAGATGGCCAATCCGGCGGATGCCGTGGCGAAGGCGGCGGATCTATTGGAGGAAACGGCGCGGGTCCGCGCCTAATCGCTGGTATTGCGGTCGAGCGGAAACGACTTGTACCACTTACGTCGATGGGCGGCGCCCATCTCCCGCAAGATGCCCATTGCGGCGGGCCACCCGTGCGTCCGGCTCAATCCCCGGATCATTGTGCTGCTGGCACCCCAGTGATACTGGCGGCCACCGAAGTGTGCGTTGGCGGTCTTGCGCCCGAAGTGGTTGATATATGCCATTTCCGTTGTGTACAAACCAAATCCGGACTTTCGAGCACGCAGCGCCAAGTCGAGGTCAAGTCCCCATCCGAAGCGCCCGAAGGTCGACAAATCCATACCGCCCACCGCATCCCAGCACTCCCGCGACATCGCCAGCGCCGTTCCCTCCACGGCCGGCACGACTCGGTACAGCGGACGAGGAATGTAGTCAGCGGCGTCTGCCTTCTCGCCGGCTACCGCGTACGGGAACCCCGCGTCGAACATCGGTCCCACGATTCCCGCGTCGGCCGGTAGCCGACGGTCGAGCAACCCGGCCACAAAGCCTTTCGAGATTCGGGTGTCGTTGTTGAGTGTCATCGCATGCGAGTAGCCCTCGCTGAACGCAGTCCGGAAGCCCAACTCACTGCCCCCGGCCCAACCGAGATTCTCACCGGGTGTGCTCACCCGCTCGTTGCTGATCCTCGGGTAATCGCCACGGTTGTCGACGATCAGATAGTCGGCACCCTCGCGCTCCAAGTCAGCGACTAGCGCGTGCGTGTACTCGTGCTGACCGTAAACCGGCACTGTAATCAGCAGGGACACAAGCGAATCGTACACTGATCGCCCTTCCATCGAGATCTATTCTGCAATCCGGTCAACTGGCACTAACGATGGCCGGCATGCTCTTCGAGCAAGTCGGCGGTGGCCACCACACTGGCATCCGCTTTCGTCATCCGGGACGCGAGTTCGCGCGCCCGGCTCACACATTCAGGGGTGAGGATCGCCTTGAGGTCGGCCACCAGAGTCCGGGTGGTGGCCGCCGAATATCGCCGACCTCGCCCAACCTTCAGCTGCTGCACTTGGGCCGCCCAGAACGGCTGATCGGAGGTGACCCAGAGAATCAGGCTGGGGATTCCGGCGCGAAGTCCTGCGGCGGTGGTGCCCGCGCCGCCATGGTGCACGACCGCGCGGCAAGCGGGGAAAATTGCCGCGTGGCTGACCGCGCGCACCACCTTCACGTGATCGAGCCGGGGTATCCCGGTCGAGTCGCTTGGGCCAGAGCAGATCAATGCCCGCTCGCCCAACTGCGAACACGCTGCGCCGATCATGTCGACCCGTTCCGCGAGGGATCCCACCGGCATGCTGCCGAAGCCGAAATAGATCGGCGGCGTACCCGCAGCGATCCACGACATGACCTCGTCGTCGGCGTCGGTGGGAAGACCCATGGTGAGCGCACCGACGAACGGCCGCCGGCCACCCCATTCAGCGGACAACCCGGGAAAGCAGACCTCGTCGTAGGCCTGGATCTCCAACGCTCCACGCGCGGCCATGCGCTTGGGCGCCGGACTGGACGCTTTGGGCAGACCAAGTTCACGGCGCTGGGCGTCCTCGACGCCCTTGGTCAGACGCCAGTAGAGCCAGTCCGTGGTGTGGATCGTGGAACGAACCACCGCTCCCGGTAACCGGGCCGCCGAAAATCCGAGCTGACCGTTGGCGCGCATCGGATAAAAATGCAGTGCGGCAAGCGGAATTTCGTAGTGCTCTGCGACGTTGGCCGCGACTTCCTGATAGATCTGACCGGTCAAGAGCAGGTCGGCGCCCGCGGCGACGGGAGTCAGCATGGCACTGAGTTCGAGCCAGCCCTCGGTCACCGGCGCCATCGCCTGCCGTGCCAGCTTGACCGGATTCTGGACTTTCCACCCGTTGTGCAGGAACTGCTCGTCCAGTTGCAGTTGCGAGTCACGAGTGCCGTAGGCAACAGCTTCAAGACCGGCTTCTTGTACGAAGCCAATGAGATTGGGCGGCACCGCAAGGCACACATCGTGCCCACGCCGCTGCAGCTCCTGGCCGACAGCGGCACATGGTTCGATGTCGCCGCGCGTGCCATAGGTGGCCACGACAAATCTCATGAGACGGACCGCTTTACGTTAGTCCTTGGCGAAGAGGTAGATCCGGTAGGTGAACCCGCCGCCGCGCTTCAGATCGCGGTCCAACACATTGACCGCATAACGGGTGAGACCGGTCAGGAATGATGGCGCCCGACGGCTGATGATTTCCTGCGTCCGTCGGGTGTTGGCGTCCAGCCCGCGCTTGGCCTCGTCTTGGATGTCGCGCTGAGCGACCTTCCGCAGCGGGATGTTGGCAAGCGCTGATTCCCATTCGGCCACAACGGGGTTGCGCCGCGAATCGGTGTACAGGAAGTGACCGCCTGGACGGAGCACGCGCGCTACTTCAGCCAGGAAGCCGGAAAAATCGGGGTACTGATGCGACGCTTCGACATTCACCACCGCATCGAAGGATTCGTCCGGGAACGGAAGGTTCTGCGCGTCACCCTGGACGAAATCGAGCCCCGGTAGCTGGTGCCTTTCCCGGCACTTCTCAATGCTGGCCGGATTCAGATCGAGCCCCGTGTACGAAGCGGGTCCCAGGTTGCGCGTGATGTACGAAGCGCCGCCACCGGCGCCACAGCTGACTTCCAGCACCTTCTTGCCGGTGAGGTCCACCTGGCTTGCTGTCTGATGATAGAGCTGGATGCAGTAGCGGTTCGGCTCGTCGGACGGGTCCAACGGCAAGCCCATCGGCGGGTCTTCCTCGTAACCGAAGTTGAAGAACACCACATCGTCGCCGACCTGGCGGGTGCCCAGGGGCAGCAGGTACCTCGTGGTGATCTTCCCGACCAAGGGATTCGATTGCAGGCGGTATCTGAGAGCCACGGGGGAGAGTGTCGCATGACTCGGCCGCGCGGCGTGCCAAAAAGGCCAACGTCGGTAACCGCCAGAACAGCACAGGCGTGCAACTTTCTTAACAGTGAGTTACCGTCCGCGGGACCGGACCCACTGCTCCGGAACCACCCGCGACCGCCCTGAGTTGCTCCCGGCACGAGCCCTGATCAGGTCTTTTCTTGCTCACGTTCGGCTAAGCCCGGTCACCCACCGGCACAGACGCGGTTAATGCCGAATTTTCGATTCCCCCCCTCACCCGCACTCTTCCTTGTACGTTTGAGAGGTGGCTGGGCAGGCGAGATCACACGACGAAGCAAAAATCGGGGGGGTCTTCGACCGGGTCGGAGACTTCGTCATCAAGTGGCCGTGGCTGGTCATTGCCGGCTGGGTTGCCGTCGTCGCTGTTCTGGCCCTGACCTTCCCTCCGCTGCAGGTGCAGGCCGCCAAGCACGAGACGAAACCGCTGCCCGACAACGCGCCGACCATGATCGCGCAGCGCGAGATGGACAAAGCCTTCGCCGCCCCCGGCAGTGACGGGTCCGGGGCGAAAGGCGGTGACGCCAAACCGGCTGGATCCTTGCTGTTGGTCATCCTGACCGACGAGAACGGGCTGGGTCCCGCCGACGAGGAGACCTACCGCAAGCTCCTGGCCAACCTGCACGAGGACACCCAGGACAAGATGTCCGTGCAGGACTTCATGGGCACGCCGGAATTGCGTCAACTGCTGGAAAGCAAAGACAAGAAAGCCTGGAACCTCCCGATCAACTTGCCGGGCCCGGAAACAGCTCCCGAGACGCAGGCCGCATTGATCAACATCAGGGCGATCATCAATAAGACGGTCGCGGGGACATCCCTGACCGCCAACGTCAGTGGTCCGGTAGCCACCGCCGCGGACGTCCAAAAGCTCGGTGAAGATGACGTGCAGATCATTGAAACCGGCACCATCCTCAGCGTCCTGATCATCCTGATCCTCGTCTACCGCAACCTGGTCACCATGCTGCTGCCACTGGCCACCATCGGCCTATCCATTGGTGGCGCGCAAGGCGTCTTGTCGGTGTTGTCGGAACTCGGCCTCACCGTGAACATGCAATGCATCGTGTTCATGAGTGCCGTCATGATCGGCGCCGGCACTGATTACGCCGTCTTCTTGATCAGCCGATATCACGACTACGTACGACATGGCGAAACCTCCGATCGTGCCGTGAAAAAAGCACTGATGTCGATCGGCAAGGTCATCGCCGCATCAGCGGCCACCGTGGCGGTCACGTTCCTGGCCATGGTCTTCACCAAGTTGGAAGTGTTCTCCGCAGTCGGCCCGGCGATCACCGTCTCGATCATCGTGTCACTGCTGACCGCCACAACGTTCCTGCCCGCCGTCATGGTCCTCACTGGGCGACGCGGCTGGATCAAGCCCCGCAAAGAGATGACCACACGCTTCTGGCGGATTTCGGGAACACGGATTGTGCGGCGCCCGAAGTCGCATCTCGTCGCGAGCCTGCTGGTGCTGGCAATTCTGGCCGGCAGTGCCGCCTTGATCCAGTTCAATTACGACGACCTCAAGACGATGCCACAGGACATGGACAGTGTGCGGGGCCTCAACGCATTGAATCGCCACTTCCCCATGAACTCAATGACTCCCATGATGCTCTTTGTCCACTCCCCACGTGACCTGCGCACCCCGGCCGCGCTGGGTGACCTGGAGGTGATGTCGCGCCGGATCACCGACCTGCCCGACATCGTCATGGTGCGCGGCCTGACCCGGCCCAACGGTGAACCGCTCAAGGAAACCAAGGTGTCGTTTCAAGCCGGCGAGGTCGGCGGCAAACTGAACGAGGCATCCAACGCCATCACCGACCACGGTGGCGACCTGGACCATCTAGTCGGCGGCTCCCGGCAGCTGGCCGACGCCCTGGCCGGAGTCCGCTCCCAAGTCAACGAAGCCGTCGCCAGCTCCGCCGGCATGGTCGCAATGCTGGAGAATATGCTGCAGCTGATCGGCGGCGACAAAACCATTCAGCAACTCGACACCGCCTCCCAGTACGTGGGACGGATGCGGGCACTAGGCAACAACCTCAGCGGAACCGTCCAGGACGCCGAGCAGACCGCGGTGTGGGCCAGCCCGATGGTGGCGGCGCTGAATGAAAGTCCCAGTTGTAATGCCGATCCCGCGTGCGTGCGGTCCCGGTCGCAACTGGCGGCGATCGTCGAATCCGGGAACAACGGCCTGTTGCGTTCTATCGCCGCCTTCGCCGTCACGCTGCAGCAGACGGAGGGGTACCAGAATCTGGCGATGACGGTCGGCAAACTGCATGACCAGCTGAAGCAGATCGTCGCCACGCTGAGGATGGTGCAGGGCCTTCCGAATACTCTGTCGCAACTCCAGGCGGGCGCGGGCGCCCTGGCCGACGGCAGTGGAGCCGTGGCCGACGGGGTGCAGGCACTGGTGGATCAGGTCAAGAAGATGGGCGGTGGGCTCAACGAAGCCTCCGACTTCCTGCTCGGAGTGAAGCGCGACGCGGAGCGGCCTAACATGGCCGGCTTCAACATCCCACCGCAGATCATGACGCGGGACGAATTCAAGAAAGGCGCACAGTTCTTTCTGTCGCCCGACGGGCACGCGGCGCGGTACTTCGTTCAGAGCGCGCTCGGCCCGTCCTCCAAAGAGGGCATGGATCAAGTCAACAAGATCCTCGAAGCAGCCCGGTCGGCGCAACCCAACTCCGAGTTGGCCGACGCCAAGGTGGAACTGGTAGGAGTCCCGAGTGGGCTTCGGGACACCCGCGAGTTCTACAACCACGACATCAAATTCATCGTCATCGCCACGATCATTATCGTTTTCTTCATCCTGGTCATCTTGCTGCGGGCGATTGTGGCACCGCTTTATCTCATTGCCTCAGTTTTGATTTCGTTCCTGTCAGCCTTGGGCTTAGCGGTCATTGTCTTCCAATTGATCTTGGGAGAGCCAATCCACTGGAGCTTGCCCGGGTTGTCGTTCATTTTGTTGGTCGCGGTCGGTGCCGACTACAACATGTTGCTGATCTCGAGAATCCGCGATGAGTCGCCGCACGGAGTGCGGGTCGGGGTCATCCGCACGGTCGGCTCCACCGGTGGTGTGATCACCTCCGCAGGTTTGATCTTCGCCGCATCGATGTTCGGTCTGATAGCAGCCAGCATCACCACCATGGCTCAGGCCGGTTTCACCATCGGCATCGGGATTGTGATCGACACCTTCTTGGTGCGCACCATTACCGTGCCCGCGGTTGCTGCATTGCTCGGCCAGAAGAACTGGTGGCCGTCCAAGGTGGGCCAAACCGGAAAGAGCAACCAACCCGGGCAACTGGAAGTCTGGCTCAACCGGGCCAAGCAAGTCTTGTCCGGCAAACCGCCGGCGAAAGCCACTGTCACGACAGCCAAAACGAAGCCGGTCCCAAAGACCGCGAAGCCGCTCTCTGCGTCGAGCGAGGCGCTACCACGACATTCGCTGCCTCTCTTCGGCCTCACCACCGTGCGGACCTACGACTTAGCAAAGTGTTTGTCGGTAGCCGAAGTCAAGGCCAACGGCATCGGCAACGAACCGGTCGACCACCTCCTGACTCACTCGCTGCCGTTGTTCGGTCTCGGTTACCAGCTTCTGGAACGCGAGTCGAACGGGAACGGCAAACGCGCCGTCAACGGGGTGAAGCCAAAGCCGGACAGGTCGGTAATCACCTAACCGAGAACCCGCACCTCGAGCATCGTGTGGACGCCGACGCGGGTTACCTCGAGTCACGACTCGTGCTTCGAAGAAAGTGTTGTGCCAAGGAAATTCAATCGCTCAGCCCCTTGCCAGCAACGAGTCATGAAGGCCGCCAACGCTTTCCACCGAGACCGCCGCGCTGACACACCGGGTCGGTCATCGTTGAACCTTAAAGACACCGGCACCCAACGGTGTTGGCGGCGCTGAACCCGGGCCGCATTGCCTTGACGCAACATTCGCCGGCGACCTTGCACTCAATCATGGCCGCCGAACGCTAATGACACCGAATATCCGATAGGCCACATTCCCGCGTCCACCTCCACTTAATATGAGTGCGTGACCATGCGCCAGTCAGACAGTGTCAGCCCTTCTGACGGCGTCCTCCCAGCTCCCGGCGCGCAGGAGAAGCGCACACCACAAAGCGGATTCCGCAACGACATCGAGGGCCTGCGCGGGTTCACACTGCTGGCCATTGTGGGCTGGCACATCTCCATGCCCGGTGTGAGCGGTGGCTTCGTCGGCCCGGACATATTCTTCGAGATCTCGGGCTTCGTCATCACGGGCCAGCTGTGGCGCCAGGTCAGTACCACCGGCACCGTCGGGCTGCGTAAGTTTTACGCGGCGCGGGCCCGCCGACTGCTGCCGGTGTCGGCCACAGTGGGCGTCGTCACCGCAATTGCCGCGGCTCTTCTGCTGCCCGTGGTGCAAGCCCAAGGGGCCTTGAAGGACGCCATTGCCTGCGCGTTGTATGTGCCGAACTTCTGGTTCATAGTCCAGCAGGTCGACTATTTCGCCGGGGGCGCGCCGTCGCCGTTCCAGCACTATTGGACGTTGGGCGTCGAGGAACAGTTCTACTTGTTATGGCCACCCCTGATTGTCGGCACGGCATGGTTGATCCGGCGGTTGCGTCGGCGCGCCAAGGACGACGCACCGTCGTCGAAGAGTCCGTCGAAGAATCCATACCTGGCGCTCGTGACGTTCATCGCGCTCTCTTCCTTCGTGTTGTCACTGCTGATCACCTACGTGATGCCGCTGGCGGCGTATTTCTCCCTTTTCACCAGGGCGTGGCAGTTGGCTGTCGGCGCCTTGGTGGCCCTGACCGCCGAGTACTGGAGCCGGCTTCCGGCGCGAGCTGCGGTAGCCACGGGATGGATCGGGACGGCCATGGTGCTCTGGGCCTGCACCGTTTTCACCCCAGACATCCCGTATCCGGGTACTGCCGCGCTATTGCCCGTGCTGGGCACTGCGCTCGTTCTCGGCGCCGGCTGTTCCACACCCAACCAAGGTGCGGGGCGCGTACTCGGCTGGTCACCGATGCGGGTCATCGGACGGTTGTCGTACTCGTGGTATTTGTGGCACTGGCCGGTGCTGGTGTTCGCACCGATCTTGGTGGGCCACCGGCTGGGTCTGTTCGGCAACTTCGTCGCGGCTGTGGTCGTCTCCGGTGGGCTCGGGTGGCTCACCCTGCGGCTCGTCGAGAACCCGCTGCGATATGCCACCGCCCTGAAGCGGTCCCCTTGGAAGAGTCTGGCGTTCGGCGGTGTCGCCTCGGCCGCAGCGGCCTGTGTGGGCGTGGCGCTGCTGATGTGGGTGTCTTCCATACCGATGCCCGTTGCGGTCGCGCACGGCGCGGCGGCCCCGCCTCTGACGATCACTTCGCCCCCCATTCCCACCGGGGACAACGTCGCCGCTTACGACGCTGCGGTGCAGAACGTGTTCGCGCAGGTCCAAGCGGCGGTCGCGGCATCTGCCGACGTCAAGGCCGTACCGTCGAACCTGAACCCGTCGCTTGCCGGAGCTGCGGGTGAACTGGGCAAAATGATGTTCGACGGCTGTCTGCGCCTGCCCGTCCAAGCAGGACAACCTGAGTGCGCGATGGGCGATACCTCTTCGAAGACGACGGTAGCCGTGATCGGCGACTCGCATGCGTCGATGTGGATCCCAGCCTTCGAGCAGGTGGGCAAGCAACGACCGTGGCGAATCGAAACCATGGCCAAAGCGGCCTGCCCGATGCTGGACCTGCCCATCGCCAACCGCTTCGTCGCCCCCATCGTCGAGTACCTGCAGCACTGTGAGCAATGGCGCGGGCAGGTCATGGACCGGTTACGTGCCGAGCACCCGCGGTTGGTCGTGTTGAGCGTGTTCCGGGGCTACACCGCCACCCACAGCAACGGCTTCCTATCAGGTTTCTCGTCATACGATTCGGCGTGGAACGACAGCCTCACCCGACTGGTGCAGCAGCTGCGCGGCATCGGCGCCAAGGTGCTGGTGCTGGGGCCGCTCCCCCACCTGGACACCGCGGTCCCGGGCTGCCTATCGGAGCACCTCGACGACGCGACGGCTTGCTCGCCGCCCATGTCATCTGCGTTCAACCGACCCGGCATCGTCGCCGAGTCCGCGGCGGTCAAAGCCGGTGGCGGGCAATACGTTGAGGTCGAAGGACTGTTCTGCACCAAGCAGCGCTGCCCAGTCATCGTCGGCAACACCTTGGTCTACGTCGATGCGGGCCACCTGACGCTCGAATACTCCAAGCTGCTGGCACCGGCACTGGCGGCGCTGTCTGACCGCGCCCTGCACAGCTGACGTCCGGGGGTTGTGGGCGGCTTAAGCGTCTAAGCGCGAAAAACCGTCCTGCCGGTAAATTTCTACGCACTGGGCGCGCCGGGGTTTGCCGCTGGTGGTGATTGGAATAGAACCCTGCGGCACCAGAACAAGATCGGACGCGCTCAGCCCGTGCCCTTTCGAAATTGCCGAGGTGACTTCGCGTTTCACAAAGCCATACCGCTCGGCCGCCTCCTCCGCCGACTCGTCCTTCTTCTTCAGTTCGATGATTGCGACGAGTTTCTCGATACCGTCCTGGGGAACCGCGATCGCCACACACCGGCCGGGACTGATCTGCTGGATGGTTGCCTCGATATCGTCCGGAGAGTGGTTGCGGCCGTAAACGATTAGCAGATCCTTGATGCGACCCACGATGAAAAGCTCTCCGTGGGAATAGAATCCGGAATCCCCGGTCCGCAGCCATGGCCCTTCCGGTGTGCCGGGAGTAGGGTTGACGATCGACGCACCGAAGGTTTTCGCTGAGGTTTCGGGCTTGTTCCAGTAGCCCGAGGCGACATTGCCGCCGTGCACCCAGATTTCGCCGACCGTTCCCTCCGGGCACTCGATGCTGGTGTCGGGATCGACGATGCGCACTAGTTGCGTGTCCACCGCGCCGTAGCTGACAAGCGGTGTGCTGCTTTCGCTTTCGCTTTCCAACCGTTCGGCGTGTCCGTCGGGCAACTTCGTGGAATCGAAGTGGACGATTTTAGGGGGCTCCCCCGCCTGGCGGGTTGCGATATAGACCGTGGTTTCGGCCATCCCATAGGAGGGACGGATGACCGCGGGGTCCAGTCCGAAGGGCGCGAACCGGTCGATGAATCGTTTCAGCGTGACGGGCTGTACCCGCTCGCTGCCATTGAGGATGGCGTGGATGCCGCTGAGGTCGAGACCTTCGAGATCCTCGTCTTTGGTTTTCCGCGATGCCAAGTCGAACGCGAAGTTAGGCGCGGCGGTGAATCCAAGGGTGTTGTTGGCGAGCATCTGCATCCATCGGGCGGGCCGCTGCAGGAACCCGATGGGACTGGTCAACTTCGCCGGCATGCCCGTCAGAATGGGCATGATCAGTCCCAATATGAAGCCCATGTCGTGATAGAACGGCAGCCACGAGACCACCGTCGATCCCGGTGGGGCGAGCTTGCCGTAGACGCCGTAATAGGCGGTCATGATTTGTTCGAAATTGGTCATCAAATTCTTGTTCGAAATCATGACCCCGGCCGGTGTCCGCGTGGAGCCGGAGGTGTACTGCAGATAGATGGTGTCCGGCTGGTCGTATTTGGCGCGCGCTGCGGCGCCCGGCCGACCATCGAGGTCCAGCCGATCGAGCTCGATGATTTGGGTCTTCTGCTCGCCTGGCTGCGCCCGTACGTACTCGGCGACATTGTCGACCACCGATGATGCCGTGAAAATTACGGCGGGCGAGGTGTCGGCCAGCACCGACGCCGTGCGTTCGTCGTGCGCGCCACCCATCGGAACCGAAAGCGGCACGGCGATGACGCCGGCATGCAATGAGGCAAGGAAACTCACCACGTAGTCGAGGCTCTGCGGCGCCAGGATAAGCGCCCGGTCACCTGTTGTCGCATGCTGCCGCATCAGCGCAGCAAGGTTCAGCATTCTCTTGTACAGCTGAGCCCATGTCAGGCTGAGTTCGACACCGTCCCACGAATGGTCGTAATCGATGTAGGTCAACGCAATGTCGTTGGGCTGCAAACTCGCACGTTCGCGTACCACGCTGGGAAGTGAGGATTCAACCACGGGCATCAGACTACCGTTGCCGGGGATGCATCTCTGCAAAATGCGGAACCCGCAAAGCACTGAACTTTTGCTAGCCGGCGCGGTTGCGCGCCGTTCTCCAAGCATAAGTAGTGGATAATTACCGTCTCGTGGACAACCGACTCGCACACATGGACCAGGTGTCATTCCTGGGAGTGCGGGCGCTCGGCTACGGCACCCTGGCGCAGGTCGTATGGATATACAACCGTCCGGCCGATCTGGAGGGGTTACGTCGCTTCCACCGCAACCTCGGCCGCAGCTTGCTGGGCCGCCGGATCGAACGCTCCCCGTTGCCGTTTGCGCGCGATCGGTGGGTCGCATCGCCCGGTCCCGCCGACCTCGAGATCGCGGAGACGCCGCGGCCGCGAACCGCGGTGAATGAATGGGCTTACGAGCGGGCGTGCCTGCCGATCGATCCGGAGGTCGGACCTGGCTGGCATTTGGGTGTGCTGCCCATCGAGGGCGGCGGAACCGCGGTGAGCCTCGTGGCGTCACACACGCTGGTAGACGGACTGGCGGTGTGCCAGGTTATTGCGGATGCGGCTCAGGGCAGGACCTATGATCTCGGCTATCCCTCGCCCGGATCGCGCACGCGGCCCAGAGCAATCCTCGAAGACGCCCGGCAGACGCTGGCGTCAACACCCGAACTGGCACGTGCCGTGGCGACCATGGTGCGACTGGCCCGGCAGGGTCGCCAAGAACTCGCCTCGTCGATCGCGGCGGCGCCACCGCCCCCAGGCGCACGCCGCGACGACCCCGCCGTGGTGCCCACCTTGGCCGCCTTTGTCGACTTAGCGGAATGGGATGACTGCGCGAAAAGACTGGGCGGTACGAGCAATTCGCTTTTTGCGGGATTCGCCGCACGGCTAGGCGTGCGGATGGGGCGCCGGCTCGACGATGGATCAGTCACGCTGGCGTTTCCGGTGGGCGAACGCAAGGACGGCGATACCCGGGGCAACGCCTTGACATTCGCCTCCATCACGGTCGACCCGACGAATGCGGCGGTTGATCTCGGGGAGATCCGCGGCAAGCTCAAGCGGGCTCTCACCGAGCTTTCGGCCGAGGCCAACGAAATGCTGGGTTCGCTTCCGTTGGCCGCAATGACCCCGAAGTGGGTAGCCCGGCGACTGGTGGGCGTTGGCCTGGGCAATGCCGGTCTGCCCATCGGGTGCTCCAACTTGGGGCAGTTGGATCCCGCAACGGTTCGACCGGATGGCACCGAAGCCGACTACGTTTACGGGCGTTTGATCGAGCCAGGCATCACCAGGGCGGCGCTGGAAAGGATGGGCGGGCAGCTGTTCGTGGCTTCCGGGCGAACCCCGGACAAAGTGTTCGTCACGGTGATCGCCTACCGCCCGGGCCGACCCAATTCTCCGGAGGAGTTGCGCGAGGCGGTATTCAAGACCTTCGCCGAGTTCGGGTTGAAAGCAGAGATCGATTGCTGATCGACCGGCGAATGAGGTGCCATCATTGAGCCGGCGCTGCCGAGATTGCTGGGTTGTGAGTTGCTCGAGCCCGCGCATTCATCAGCACCAGGGCTCCGATGAGAAGTGGTAGCGGGAAGGTGATATAGATGCTCCCTTCCCAATCCCAGCGGGGCGACTGGGCAAACTCCTTTATGGCTTCCGGTGTGAAGAGGGAGAACATCGTCAGGTACATGCCAAGCATCCAGTACGAGGGCGTCGGCTTCATGCGCAGAGCGATCCAGCCGAGGCTGCAGGCTAACAAGATGATCACCGCCACGCGCGCACCGAGTCCTGCACCGTTGGAGGCACGACCGAATATGTGCATCGGTTGATACATGTGACCCAAGCGGACAGACCAGAGAGCAAAGATCCCGTGTAGCACCAAACAGGTCAGCAGCATCGACACGGTGAAGTAGCAGCCCGTGCGGCGGTCCTTGCGGAAAACGCCGTACCCAAGGATGGTCGTCATCAACACAATCGGTATCCGGGCTGTGGCCACAACTCCCGCCAGTACTCCCAGTAAGACAGCCTTGCGGGCCGAGTCATCAAGTCGTGCAGCGGCGATCGCGAGGCAAACCAGCGCGATCGAGACGACAAACAAGTCCTGACCGTTGGTGATCTGCGCCTGGAAGCTGGGCTGGAGAAACATCAAGACGAAAAAGACACCGGCCGCGTATCGGTTCTCTCGTCGAAGAAGAAACACGACCAAACCGAGCGACAACGCGCCCAGGATGGCGGTCAGATGCGTAAGCGTTAAGGGAGACAACAACATAAACCAGCCGGGTCCAGGGCTGATCGGCGCGCCGTCGGCTAGGTGGTCACGATACGGTTCATGGCCGTGGACGAGCAGCCAAGCGGGCACTTCCAGTGCCGGAGCTGAAGTCGCGAAGTGCGGCGTGTTGCGCATCGCCAGGTAGTGCCGCTCGTTGCTTGCCGCCACCAGCACGAGGAGCACGACAATCGCTATGACCACGGGCAACCCGCCACCGAGGAACGACAGCTTGGCCGGCTCGCGCAAGGTCCACCAGGCAAGCGCCGTCAACAGGGCGGCATATACGGTCCCGATAACAAGGCCGTGTGATGATTGGACGGTGGTGACAGCAATCGAGCTCACCCAGGACAGCAGCCCGAATTGAACAAGTAGTCCGATTCTCCAGGCAGACGTATCGTCGTCTGCCGACGCCGAACGAGACACTTGCGCCACCCCCTAGGAGCCACTCACCGCCGAGGCCGGTTCGCGCACGCTGATGTTTGCGCGAAACTGACGGGCGCGCCGGAACTCACCGAACAACGCGGCGACCATTGCCTTAACGTGCCGCCACCGTTGCGGCCCGAGAATCGCCACCTCGATCAGCATTGCCAGCCAGGCGGGTAACCACCACGCGGCAGCAGTAAGTCGGACGCCGGGCGGTGCGGCGGGATCCAAGATCATCCAGGTGAGAATGCGGTGCTGGTCGAGCAGGTTGCGCCGAGCGGCCATGAGCCGCGTGGTTTCGGTGGCGGCGGTATGGCTTCGCACGGAAAGTTGCTCTGGCACAAAGCAGACAACTGATCGCAACATCAAACGCGACCAGAAATCGACGTCGACGAGTTGGTAGATGTCGGCACGGAAGCCTCCCGCATCCAAGGCCAGTTGCCGCCGGAACATTACGCAGGTCGGTTCTCCGATCCAGTTCTCCTTTCCACCGCGCAGCAACATCTGCTGCACCAGTGACGACCCGCAATTAAGGTCGCGGAGATTGCGGAAGCGGCTGTGGACGTTGCCATATCGCTCTGCCCACCGTCGGTCTTCGCCGGCAATCCGGCGGGGCGCGAACGCCATGCCGACGGTCGCATCGTCGAAGCGGGGCACCAGTGTCTGCAAGGCTCCGGGTAGCAACCAGTCGTCACCGTGCACGAATTGGATCAGGTCGCCGCGCGCCAGCTGCAGGCACTTGTTGTGGTTGTCGTTCAGACCCAAGCGCGGCTTGTTGCGGACCAGACGATCCTGAGGCCGCAGCAGCGCCGAGGCGATGGCGACACAGTCGTCGGTCGAATCGTCGTCGACCACCAAGATCTCGAACTCCACGCCCTGCTGATCGAGGATGCTGCGTAGGCAACGGTCGATCGTCGCGCTGTTGTTGTACATCGGCACGCACACCGAAACTCGCGGGGGCGCCGAAGACCGTTCAATCTCGTTGACGTTCATAGACTGTGAGGTCGGGCATCCTCGCTGGACGCCCGGGGCGACATCAGAGACGAGCTATACCCTGGAAGATCAGGATGACGCCGGTGAAACCGACGATGGTCTGGGTGATCTGTAGCCGGTACGTACGCAGCCAGTCTTGAATCCGCTCCATCACCGCATAAGTCTTCGCCGGCACCGCTAGATAGCAAACCAGTGGAATCTCCACCACCGCAAGCACCAGCAGCATGAACACCATCAACGCGCTGAACTGAGTCGTCACGGCGGCACCGGAGGCAAGGATGACCGTCACGATCACCCAGCCTTCGTAGGGCGGAAAGGACGAGGAAAGGCCGACAAAGAAGGCTGGCCAGAGGCGGTCGCCGCTCAAGATTTCCTGGGTGCGAGCACCCATCCGCTGGAAGATATTGGAGGGGCGCTCTTCCACCAAGGTGACCGTATGGCCGCCGCCCGCATTCAATCGCGCCGTCGCCCGTGCGCGTTTTGTCATCAGCGCGAGCATCAGCAGCGCGAATAACCCAATGGCTATATGCAGTCGACCACCCATGAAGATGACGGTTGTGGTCCGGATGTAGGTGAAGGTGTCGCCGACGAAGTGCAAGGCACCCAGTGTGACTTCGCGCATCAACACGAAGGCCGAGAGTCCAATCGCCAGCCCCATCGCGACGCCGCCGAGCCAGAACGCCATGAGGTTCCGGAAAGCCCGCCGCTGGGACATGATGACGATGGCGAGCGCGATCCGCACGGGATCAATCGCCATGCCGAGCCCGGTTATGATCACTATCGTCCACATCACTGGGGACGCTACTATGCGGCAACCAATCTCGCGGCGTAACTGAGAAATTGCCAATAAGTGTTGTCTGAACAGCCATAACACTCGGCGACGGCGGGTCATTCCGGACGTTCCCGCGGCTCAGGACCGGCACGCCCGTACGAGAAAGCTCTGACAGCTCGAGCTAAGTCACCAGCCGGTCGGACGAGCGCACCCGCTGCTTAATGCGCCCTTCAACTGTTCGATACACGCTGAGTGGATGACAGCATCCGATGTCATGGACTGCCCACGCCGGCAAACGCGGCTATCGGCCGTTCGACAGTTCGGCGCGCGGCTATGCTGACGGCGGTTCGTGTGAGGGACCGGCGACAGCCGCATGGATGCGATACAGCACATCGGCCTCGACAACTCGCTACGCAGACTAGGGAGCGTCACACCGTTGATCCCCAACCCAATCGAAGGGCACCCGCGGGTTTCGGTGTGTGTGCCGATGTACAACAACAGTGAGACGATCGAACGTTGCCTACGCAGCATCCTCGATCAGGACGGTGTCGACTTCGAGATTGTGGTCGTTGATGACGATTCGACCGACGATTGCGCTGCCATCGTTTCGGCGCTGCTGCGGCCTGAGGATCGTCTGGTTTGCAACAAGCCGCGCCTGGGTCTGAACGGCAACCACAACAAGTGCCTGGAGCTGGCACATGGCGACCTGATCCAGTTCGTGCACGGCGACGACTGGTTGCTCCCAGGGGCGCTGCGGACTCTTGTGACGAGCTTCGATGATCCAACTGTGGGAATGGCGTTTGCGCCTCGGCGGGTAGTCCAAGACGAAGGCTTGCCATGGCGTCGGAGGGTCGGCGCGGCTCACAAACATTTTTGGAGGCTGCGTGATCACAACAGCGGGCGGTGGTTAGCCGCGCAGATGATCGTGCGTGCCGGGGCGGGCAACTGGATCGGAGAACCGACCTGTGTCATGTTCCGGCGTGAGCTCGGACTCGACGCCGGGGGCTTCCGCACCGATATTTTCCAGCTTGTCGACCTCGATTTCTGGTACCGGCTCATGGTGAGGTCGGCGGTGTTCTTCATTCCACAAGAGCTGTCCGTGCGGACTCACACGGTGACCACCGAATCGATGCGCATCGTGAAGGCAGGGCAGAATTGGCTCGACCAACTGCGGATTCTGACATGGCTGATGGTAGATCCGGCGTCCCCCAACGCAATTCGCTTCCTCGCCGCCGTTCGTTGGTCGCTCACCTGGTTGTCCACCACAGTGAAGTCCGCGGCATTGGGACCGAATCGCAAGGCGCGCCTCAAGACCTTAGCGCGAGCGCCTGTTCGCGAGTTCGCCCATGCTCGGCAATGGCGTGAGGGCTTAGTCAACGCTTGAAGCCAAGGTCACAACGAGAATTTCGATTCGCGTCAGGAGGACGCGCCGGTTGGTCTGACCCACGATTGCGCTCCGCAGCCAAGCCTCATCACGTTTTGTTCGATGAGATCGTAGGGGTAACCGGTGTGCTGTTCTATGAACTCGCGTAGTTGTGCCATCGAGTCATGCCAGGGCTGATTGTGGCGCGGCAAGATCGTCTTGAGGAATGGGAACCGGTGGTGAGTGATTAGGCCGTCCCAGAAGAAGAGGGTGTTGTTGAACGGGTCCCCGGAAAACTTGCTCGCCCACTCATGTGACGGCGCTTGAGCATAGGTAGCTTTGATGCTCTCCGCTGAGACGAATGGCTTGATGCGCAGCCCAGCCGCACGAGCACGTTCGGTTAGGCCAATCTCGTACTCGCGGACCAGGTTGACCTTGTCGACGATGTACTGGAAGCTGTGCCAGAAGTCGTTGAGGAAGGGGCGGGTTCGCTCATTGAGGTCCCACGCCAGGAAGAAGGACTGGAGATGGAGGCCGAACTCTTCACTTTCGATGGCGCCGTACATGTCGGCGTTACGAAACGAACTCCACATTTCTGTTAACGGGAACAGAGGACCGAACACACTGTCGTTGGCCAGGACCAGGCGGTCGAACTGGTCGAGTGACCAACCGCGTTGTCGCAGAAGCTCGTACGCGAGGTGCCAGGATCCGAAATCCATCGCGAGCGTGCGGCGGGTATAGATCCCCGCGCACAGGGCACGGATGGGATCCACCGACTCCGGTTTGAGCTTCGGCGAACCCGAGACGAACACGATTGTGGCGCCTAGGGCGTGCAGCGCATTGAGGTAGTACGTGACGTACGGGTCGATCATCCGTTGGGGATCGAAGTGCGCGAAGAGCACAAGCGTGCGACGTCCAGAAGGCGGATCGGGCGGTAGCTCCTGATGAGTTTGGCGGACAAAGCGCAGGGCGTTGCCCCTCCAGCGATACGGCACTGCAGCGAGGTATCTGCGGTAACGGTCGGATTCGACACGCAACCTGTCGAAATGCTTCAAGGTGACTTCGCGGGCCCGGGCGATGCATTCGGCGTCACGGTCGAACCGTGCGGTGACGGCGGATCTCGTCTTCGAGACCACGAGCGGATGTCTATCGTTCGCGAGCGAGACTACCTCTAAGCTGGCTATGTCTCGTCAGCCTTACTTGCCAAGGCAAAGAAGTCACTGTCGGTGGCTGTTACGTCTTCCACCTCTAACCCGATGTGTTCCAGCATCTTCTCTATGAGGTTCACATCGAATACATGATGATGCAGCGTTCGGTTCTCGAAGTTCCTCAGGCTTCGCTTCCTGAAATGGTCTAAGTCACCGGCGGGTGGATCTAAGGCCAGATCATGGAGCTCCAAGATTTCATCCAGGTGGGTAAGATCATCCTCGCCAACGTCATGAGTGAAGTCGTCCAACAGGTGCTGAAACTGGGTAACCGGACGCCGGTGGTCGAAATTGCTGTCCTTGTTGGGGAGGACCAAGATCATCACACCGCCTTCCTTTATCACCCGTTTCCATTCTATGAGGGCTTTGAAGGGATTCGCGACATGCTCGAGGCAGTTCGATGAAAGCAGAAAGTCATAGTGGGCGGACTTGATTTCGCCTAAGTCGGTGGCGTCTGTAATAAACTGACGGCCTGATTTCTTAAAGTAGTACTTGTAAGCCTGACCATGTTCAATCTTGCCCTCCCAGATGGTATCGGTCGCGAAGTTCACACCATCCAACTCATTGACAAAAGGATACAGCGGCAGAACAGTTTTGAAGAGAACGCTTGGGCCACCGATCTCGATGCCGCATTTGCCTGCAACGGACACCCGATACTTGTCGCTATTGCGCAACCGGACAGGAGCGTATTTGAGGGAGTAGTAGAGATCGACCGCCGATTGTGGTCCGAGTTCTCTCAACGCTTGGCGCATTTTTCTCCCTTTTCATTCGGAAACTGTGGGGGCTCATAGATACTGCCGTCAGTGATTGCAACGACCGCGCTCGCCGCAGCTTGCACCCTCCCCCTCACAATCTTCCCAGACGCAGAGGTTGCAGTCTTGGTAATCCCATGAATCCCTCGGTTCTACTGAAGTGGCGCCAGCTCACCACATCGTTCGAGTCGCGTGGTGCTCGATTCCATCGCCATATCGAGGCCTTCTAGTTATGCTTCACGGGCGTGTGCTCAAGCTCCGGCAACCTGCCATGGCCGCTCGGAAATACTGCTACGCCTGGACGTCTCCCCACTAACCTCTGGCCAGGACGACGCTGTGCGCGGCCTGGCAGTCGCTTCTAGAGAAGGGATCCCGTAGTGACCGAAGGGAGCGCGGCGGACTCACCCAAGGTGAGTATCGTGTCGACCACCTACAATCAAGAGGCCTACGTCCGCCGAACCTTCGACGGAGTTCTCGCGCAGCGGACCGACTTCCCTGTCGAATTCGTAGTGTCTGATGATGCTTCGACCGACGCGACGCCCGCAATAATCCGAGAATACGCAGAGCAGCACCCACAATTATTCAAGCCCATTTTTAGAACCGAGAACGTCGGCTACAAGACAAACTTGATTGGCGCATTCGCGGCCACTCGCGGTGAGTACATCGCGTGGTGCGAGGGTGACGATTATTGGATTGATCCGACGAAGCTAACCAAACAGGCGTCGTACCTCGACCAGCATCCGGAGACGGCAGTCTGTTTCCACCCCGTACGAGTAAGTTGGGAAGGCGGCGTAGCCGAGGATTATGAGTTCCCCCCGCTCGACTGGCGCTTCGATCTGAGCCTGGAATGGTTGCTCAGGCGGAACTTCATTCAGAACAATTCGGTCATGTACCGTCGACTCGCTCGCTATGACGATGTGCCGGCCGCCGGGGCGTGTTTCGATTACTACTTACACTTGCTGCATGCGATCCACGGCGGCATCGTGATGTTGCCAGATACGATGGCAGTATATCGACGCCATCCGGAAGGCATGTTCACTGACGCCGTAGTGGATCGAAGAAAGTTCTGGCTAACCCACGCGCCGGGACATGCTGCGACATTCGACGTGATGATCGACTTGTTCGCTGACGATCCCGACCGAGAGGAAATTCTTGGAGAGCAGGTCGACCGAATTCTCTCCGAGATCGCTGGCATCCCTGGCCCCGAAGGGCGTGCAGTGCTCCTACAGACGATCGCAGAGCACCCGAAGTTTGCAATGGTGGCCCTGCGGTACCGCTGCGCCCAGCCGCGATGGCGGCGCTTGAAAAACAAGCTCTCTTACGAGGTTTCGGGCTTCAGAGCACGCGCCTATGTCAACTCCGGTCAAGTTATTCGTCGTATTGGACGAGGTATGCGTCGTGAGGACTCCTACGCCGACAGGTGATGAGCCGTCGCCTGCAAGGTCAAAACCGGACCGCTCGCCTGGTAAGGAAACGCTGCTATCGGGCTGAATCGATGTCACAACGCACAGCAATCGCATGAAGGTTCCGTCGATACGGCGGCCGGTTGGCCAGATCGTGGTGGACAGCGGACGTTGCAATACCGGGGTCAAGCGACTGGACCAAGTACGACCTGAAGGCAACAGCATCAAAGGCTAGGATCCGACGGCCCAAACTTAGTTAAGCACCTGCGCGCCGTGCTAGGCCTACCATACGTCGCGCTCAGCGCACACTTGCAACTCACGGCCAACGAGTCCGCCGCGTCTTCAACCCGCTCTCCGAGTGGCCCGGAGTTTGCAGTTAATAACACTAATTATGACGTGACTGGGGTCGGCTGCACCGGCGGCGACAGCAGGCCCATAGGTTCAGCGTACAACGACGACTTCCGCGGCATCCGTTGAGGCATGAAGCTCGGTGCGCATTTAGCCTGCCTCGACGAGCCAGATGAAGGACCTCAGGGACATGAGCAGACTTCGAACAGAAGCTCAGAACAGCGGCGCTTCACCCCGTATAGTGACTGCACAGGCGTTTCCGATGGGGCAGCGCTAGATAGGAATGAGCCGATGACCGCGCTATATGACGACCGCTTCTATGCCGATCAGCGCGGCATGTCGACCTCGTCGGCCAGTGTAGTTGTACCCATAATCCAGGAAATCGCCGATCCCCATTCTGTACTTGATGTGGGCTGCGGTGTGGGTACATGGATTAGCGTTTGGACAGCCGCCGGGGTCAGCGACGTGAACGGCGTTGACGGTAACTATGTAAACAGAGCCTTGCTTGAAATTCCGCCCGATCAATTCGTAAGCCACGATTTAACAAAACCCTTAGATATGGGTCGGAGATATGACTTGGTCACTTGCCTCGAAGTGGCCGAGCACTTGCCGCCCGCATCGGCGCCCGTCCTGGTCGAATCACTTGTGCGCCACGCCGACGTAATCGTATTTTCCGCCGCAGTTCCCGGTCAAGGTGGTACTGGACATGTCAATGAGCAGTGGCCGTCATACTGGGCCGAGCACTTCGCAGAGTTCGGATTTCGGCCATTTGACGTGTTTCGCGATCGCATATGGTTCAACGAGCGAGTTGAGTGGTGGTACCGACAAAACTGTCTTCTGTTTGCGACAGACAAAGCTGCGCTGAGGTTACGGCTTGCGTCTATTGCCGGCCCTTTGGACGTGGTCCATCCTCTGTTATATCAACGCGGCGCCGCGAGGCCCCTCTCACTTCATGCCCGACTAACAGTCAAGGCCCAGGCAGGAATAAAGGCTGTTAAGGACGCGCGACTGCGCCGTACTCTGCGGGGGATCAAACGGTCCTAATAGAGCATGTATCCTCAATTGGGCGCGCTATGCGTCCGCAATATAGGCGCCTTGCGATCGGTTAAAATCCGCCACGGTTATCTGCGGCGCCACCGCATCGCTGCCGGTCGCGCTGTTTGTTCAGCAGTGAATCCAGCGTATCCGTTGAGATCTCGATGGATGACCTGAACCAACGACTATGCGTGACAACTCTCTTACCGGCAACCACCACCCCTGAGGCATGGGACGTGCGCCCCGCACCACTGGCTCTTTCCGTGCACTAGTCTGGCTCGGCGTGATTGCCGTGGAAGGTGTGTCTCGGGCCGAGGGCCGTGCTCCTGGCGACAACCGGCGGTTCGACATCCAAGGGCTTCGCGCAGTCGCGGTCCTCCTAGTCGTCGCCTACCACGGCGGGTTCCCGGTGCCAGGGGGATTTGTCGGTGTTGATGTCTTCTTCGTGATCTCTGGCTTCGTGATCACCGGCATGATCGACCGAGAGCACCGAGCAACCGGGCGTTTCAAATTCGGCCGCTTCTATCTCAGGCGGTTCAAACGCCTCACCCCTGCTTTGTCGCTCATGGTTGGCGTGACGATGGTGCTGGCGTTTTGCCTACTGTCGCCTTTCGTCATCCAGCAGGTCACGGCGCAAACGGGCATGGGCGCCATGCTTCTCGTTGCGAACTTTGCGATCGCCCAGAACACCGGCGGCTATTTCGATGCGGCGGCGGAACTCAACCCGCTTTTGCACACCTGGTCACTGTCCGTTGAAGAGCAGTTCTACCTTGTATTTCCGGCGATTCTGCTGCTCGGTTGGGTGCTCACTCAACGCGGACACCGACGCGTGCCATGGACGATAGTCCTTGTCAGCGCGGCTGCTCTCATCTCTTTCTCCTTAGCAATGGCGGGCCCCGACGCACTCGGTTCATCCTCCGCGAAATTTCTCGTGGGTTTTTACGGCCCGGTCTCCCGGGCGTGGGAGTTCGGCGCAGGTGCGCTTCTCGCCTACTCCACCACGAGATTTGCTTTGGGATCCGACAGACGTGCCCAATACCTCGCGTGGCTGGGCGCGGCGTTGCTCGTCGCATCTGCGTGGTTCATCAACGGACACACGCCATTTCCCGGGCCGTGGACCACGCTTCCCGTCGTCGGGACACTTTTTGTGATCGCCGCTGGCACGCACCAGACACCCGTGGTCACTCGTGTCCTTGCACTCCCCGCCGTCGTCAAGATCGGAGACTGGTCCTACTCGATCTATCTCTGGCACTGGCCTTTCCGGGTTTTCGCCGATCACCTCTGGCCGGAAGTGCCGTATGCCGTTCCCCTAGCGACAACATTGTCCATTGTGCCCGCGGTCGCGTCCTACCGGTGGCTTGAACAACCGTTCCGGCGGCTGCCGCCACAATCGCGTAGCCGAACCACTGCGCTCATCGCCGCTGTGCTTTGCCCATCTCTCCTACTCGCAGCGGGTCTACATGTCGGCGCCAATGACTACTGGAAGCCGCGGTATAAGTCCGGCGCCGTACCCGTTATCCACCCGGGGGACATCGAGTGGACGGACTTCTACACCTATCTGCGCGACACCTACTACCCGTGCTCGGATCAGGCGTTGCGAGACATCGCCTACAACTGGGAAGGCATCACGCGCTGCCGGCAGTCCAAGCCCGGCACTCACATCGACGTTGCCGCCGTCGGTGATAGCCACGCCGAGCAATTGTTTCTTGGCTTGGCCGAGGCGCTTCCCGACAAAAACGTCGTGTACTACATCAGAGAACTTCCGGTCAGATCGATACGCGGGATGGACCTGATCATCGACCATGTCGCGGCAGACCCGGGGATAAAGACGGTGATCGTCACTGCGGAGTGGTCTTTCCGCGGTGTACCTGATCAGCTGGCGAAGACTTTTGAGACGTTCACCTCGAAAGGAAAATCCGTCTTCGTCACCGATGACGTCCCTACCTTCCCCTTCGACGCAGTTGCTTGCAAATACCGCCTTTCTCCGGTCCTGCCGTTTTCCAAATGCAGCGAGGACCTCAAGCTGTTTCGAAGCGCCCATGACAGATATGGCCCGCTACTCAAGAAGGCGGCGGACGAGGTGCCGGGAGTGCAACTGTTGAACACAGCGCAGTACTTCTGCGACGATTCGGTGTGCAGCATGAACAAGGGTCAAGCACTCCTGTACCGAGACACCAACCATGTCAACAACATTGGCAGCAGGTATCTGGTAGATCGGATGCTTGTCGATTACCCGCAGCTCAGTACGGCGCTAGGTCGAAGGTAAGCCGCCTCTAACGCTTCGGTACGCGGTCAGCAAGCGCGAGGCGTGTTGCCACCGCAAAGAACAGAGCCACCCCGACTGCCAAGAAAGCCGGACCAACGAAGAGCAGCAGGTTAACAACAGCGGCGGTGGCAGCCGCCGAGGATCCCTTGAGCCACATGTGGTTACGAGCTCCGGCGAGGTCGGCGTCCGCCGGCCGCAATTCGCCGGGCAGGATGGCCCGCACGTCAGGATCGCCCAATACCGCGGCCAGCCGCTGGGAATTCGGATAGGCGACGTCGATCGTCTGTCCTGGCTTGCGCCGCGACTTCAACTGGTCGAGATTTTTCGTGGCGAGGTAGGCCTGTGCGTTGGTCAGTTGCTCACGTGCGGAATCGCTCCATTGCGTGGCGCCAACGCCGAATATGTAACCCATTACCCCGAACATCGCTACGACAAGGAACACTCCGGCCGCGGCGCCGGGTGCTGCATACCGACCGAACCGCGTTGCGCCGTCTGTGTTGTCCACTAGCAAGAGCACCGCTACCACCGCCAAGGGGTAGACGAGAAGCACAATGTCCATATACCGCACGGCGATGTCGTTCCCGCGGCCGTAAGCCAGCAGTACGAGCTGAATCACAACCCATCCGCTGATTCCGATTGCCACCCAAGCGCGGTCGGATGCGGCCGCACGCCTCGCCAAGGTGTGACGCCAATACCAGGCGATCGGTATGAGTGCGATGACCGTTCTGGCGGCAAGCAACGCCAGCCCCTGCAGGAACGTCCACGGGGTGCTGGTCGGGTGCGCCCGGGAGGCCGACCAGAAGATCATCGCGCAGGCGACCAATGCCAGAGCGGCAACGCCGGCGAGCTCGCGACCACTTCGTTTCCTGATGCTGCTGAGCAACTGCAGACCCACCAGCGCGCCCGCCGCAAGGATCGTCGCGACACCTGTGGCGAAGGAGAAGTAACTGAGGATCGCCGCCGCTACGCCACACGTCCACCGCACGGAGAACGGCCGAGCCGATGCCAACGCCACCAGAGCCGCGATACCGAAAAGCAAGCTGAAGTACAGCTGGCATTGGAAGCCCGAGAGTGTGTTCTCGTACCCGAAGGGAATTGCGAAGAAGAAGGTGACGAAGCACGCCAAGAGCAACCGGCGCCGCGCCGCGACAAGAGGCATCAACAAAGCCAGGAACCAGGTAATCGCGGCAGTATGAATGATGGCGCCCAAAACCATTTCGAGGCGCGGGTTCCACTCGCCAGCGAGCTCGAGATGTGTCAGCGCGAACAAGCGGAAGACGAAGATTCGGTGCTCGTTGTGCGGGGCAAAGAGATCGCCGAAGGTCAGCGTCCCCTTCAGATACGGCGCATACAGCCCAGCGGCCTCGCCGTCCCACTGGTCAGCCAGCGGCATCGGTGACCCGAGGAGTGAGATCACGATCAGTTTGGCACCAAGAACCACACAGGCGACCGCAGCCAACACGGCGACCGTGCGGCTGCGTCGTGGCGGTGGGTCGGAACGGTCGGCGGTCGAAGTCGGGGAAGGTTCGTCGTGGTCGGGCGAACCTTCCGCGGGCGGTGTGCCCACACGTCGCTTGACCCAATTGGTCGTCATGACAAACCTTGCGCCTTCACTTCCGGCGGTCACCGCGCTGACGTCGCCGCAAGAGGCCTGCTGCCCCTAACGAGGCGAGACCTCCGCCAGCCAAGCGCAGCACGGGACGGCGCATGGCCAGCCCATACCAATGCAGATACGCGGGCAACCAGCCCACCAGATCGAATTTGCTTTCCCCCGCGGTGCGATCCTCCCAACTGCTGGGGATCTCATCGACTCGATACCCGAGGAGGTGAGCCTTGGTCGTTAGCTCCAATCCCACTTCGAAGCCACGCACACTCTCGACCGGGACCTGCTGAAGAAATCGGTGGCTGTAGGCGCGAAAGTTCGTGGTGGCATCGTGCGTCGGCACTCCGCCGACGTAGTGCAGACTCAGCCCGGCCGTGCGCGACATCAGTGTCTTCAAACGCGGACCGCCAGTCTGTGACCCGCCAGGCATGTAGCGCGAACCGCTGACGACGTCAGCGCCCTCGCGAATCTTGGCCGCCATCAACGGAATCACCGACGGCGGATCAGACAGGTCAGCCATGCTGGTGACGATGACATCACCACGTGCGGCCGCGAATCCGGCGATGAGCGCATTAGCCACACCCTTGCCCAACGAGTTGCGCACCAATCGCACCGTCGCGGGCTTGTCGGGCATGGCGGCCAATGCCGCGAGGGTGCTGTCTTCGTCGAAGTCGTAGCAAACGAGCAGTTCGTGCTCCATGTCCGTCAAGGCCTCGGTGAGTCGCCTGATGCAGAGCTGGATGTTCTCGCCCTCGTTGTAGACCGGAATCACCACGCTTACCAGACGCTGATCAATCGCGGTGGGATCCTGCACTTTACGAGCGCGAATCACGAACTGCTTGCCGAGGATGGGCCAAGCGAGCTGGGTACGCAGATACATTCGCACCAGAATCGGCGCTTGCGGCAGCGGGGATGCCGACGTGTAAGGCAGAAAGCGGTCATAGCTGTTGGTGATCTCGAAGTGACACGACTCGAGCAGCTCGGTAAGCGAACGATCGCTGATCGGCACATTGTGATCCCAGAAGTCCCAGTAGTCGCCGGGGACATAGCGAATGTTCGGTCCCATGGCGATCAGGTGGCCACCGGGCTTGAGCACTCGACGGGCTTCGGCGATTGTGCGCTCGACGTCTTCCTTGCTTCGCAGGTGTTCGAGCAAGTTGCTGGTGAAGACGACGTCCACCGACGCCTCGTCCAGGAACGACAGGTCATCGGCTGGGCCGTGGTGGAATTCGATGCCCGTCTCGAGCATGCCGGCGCTGTCCGGATTCAAGTCGACACCGATGCGGCGGGCAGCGCTCACGTGGTTGAGGAATTCGCCGTAGCCACAACCGAGGTCTACGACGGTATCGCTGCGCCGGATCCAGGCTTGAAAGAAGTCGCGAACCAGCACGGCCCAGATCGCCGAACGCGATTCGAGGGCATGGCCGAAGCGGTTGCGGTAGAGCTCCCCGAGGTCGGGCTTACCCGCAATGTGCATGGCGTTCCAGTGGCGCGAGCCAGTGCACGTCAGATGGTCCCGGCCTCAACGGCGTCGACGATCCAGGGTATGACTTCGTCCAGCATGGAATCGAGTGTGGTCCTCGCCTCGAACCCGAGCATCTCGGATGCTTTCTGCACATCCGGCGAGCGTAACTGCACGTCGTGTTCGAACGGCGGGTCACTTTCATAGCGGAACGGGGTGTCGGGGCGCATCTTCTTCCAGATGACTTCGGCCAGCTCCAAGACCGTGGTGGCCTCCGGCGTGGAAAGGTTGAAATCGCTGTTCAGCGCGGCAGGGTGTTCCATGCAGGTGCGGATGCCGCGAGCCAGGTCACCACCATAGGTGTAGTGCCGCACCTGGGTGCCGTCGCCGAGGACGTGCAACGGGTCTTGACCCTTTGCGACTTTCTGAATGAGGTCCGGTACCACGTGACTCATCGCCAATTTGACATTGCCACTGGGGATTTCGCGCCCACCAAGTGCCCGCTGTTCGCCCGTGCCGACGCAGTTGAAGGGCCGGATTATCGTGTAGGGCAGACCGTACTGTTCATACGCACCATGCGCGAAGTATTCACAGGCCAGCTTCTGAAACCCGTAAGTGCTTGTCGGCGGCGGGCATTCGGTGATGTGCTTCTCCGGCGTCGGGAACACGGAGGCGTTCTCAAACACCATCGACGAGCTGATCACGTTGATCTTCTTGAGCCAGCCCTTGCGGTAGGCGTATATCGCCGTGTCGAAGTGGGCCGCGGCGATGCGTTCATTTTCGGCTAGCAGGTCGTAGGCATACTCGTGGAAGTAGGTGATGCCGCCGATACGAGCCGCACTCGCCACCATCTGGTCGCACCCCTCGACCAGGCGGAACATCAGATCGATGTCTTTGACGTCTCCCTCGACGAAGTGATAGTTCGGGTGATCGTCATAGCTCTTCTTGACTTTGCCGTACTTCGAGTAGTTGTCGATTCCGACGACCTCGTGCCCGGCCCGGAGCAACTCGTCGACGACGTAGCCGTTGATGAACCCCGCGCTACCCGTTACGAGAACTCTCACTTGGCCGCGGCTCCGGTGCCCAGCGTCGCCAGTGGGGTCGCGTTGGCATTGCCTTCCTCGACCTGGCTCACGTCCAAACAACCCCAGACATCTTCGACGACCTTGCCCGGCTGGATCTGCACGCCCCGGTAGATCGAGTGTGGCACTCCGACGACGATCACATCGGCGCGACCAAGCACGGCGTCCAGGGGGTAGTAGTCCGGCCCCTCCAGGAATGGATCGTGCAGCATCACTTTCTTCGCTTCCAACATCAGCAGGTGCCGCAGTTTGAAGCTGAGCGAGTCACGGGTGTCATCACAATCAGCCTTGAACGTCATACCGAGGATGCCAACGGTCTTGTCCCGCAGGTCAACTCGACGCTTGAGCATATTGACGATGAATTGTGGCTGGCCTTCGTTGATCAGCATGGCCGCGTGTCCCAGCATGAAGTTGTTGTTGCTGAACGCGGCGAGCTGCATGGTGTCCTTGAGCAGGCAGGGGCCGGCCGCCAGCCCGGCTTTCGGCATACTGTCGACGCGACCGTTCTTGTAGGTAGCCGCATGGTGAACGCGGTTGAAGTCCAGTCCGGCTTCCCGGCTGAGCAGGTAGAACTGGTTGGCGACCGCGAATTGGATATAGCGGTAGCTGTTGCAGAACAGCTTGGCCAGCTCGGCTTCCTGCGGTTCCACCTCGATGATCTCGCTGGTGATGCGGGAGAAGAAGTCGCGGACGATCCGGCGCCCCTCCTCGTCGAAGCCACTGATGATCTGAGGGATCATCCGGAGCTCCCGTATGGAGTGGCCTTGGGCGATGCGCTCCGGGCAGAAGGTGACGTGGACGCCGATCCCCCGCTGCCGGAACATGTCGTTCACGCGTTGGCTCAGTCCCGGGTACACGGTGCTGCGCAGTATCAGCGTCTGTCCGTCGCGGAAGTAGGGGCTGATCTCGTCGATGATGCGAAAGAACGTGTGCGCCTGCGGTGTTAGGTATTCGTCGACCGGCGTACCGACGACGCAGATCACGATGTCGGAGTTTCTGACTGCCCAGGAGTCGGTGGTCGCCGAGATTCGTCCGGTCGGCAACAGACGTTTCAGTAGCTCCTCGGCCCCGTTTTCAACGAACGGCATCCGGCCGGCCATGATGGACTTCAAAGCAGCCGCGTTCGTATCCAAGATGTCGACGTGGAACCCCTCGTCGGCAAGCACCAGCGCCAGCGGGAGCCCGACGTGTCCGGCACCGCCGATGATGCAGACTCGTTCTGTGGGTTGAGTTGTCATGAGAAGCGCCCCCTCGGCGTCTTGCCACCTCGCCGCGAAGGCCATGACAAGATCGAGTTCTCGTTTGCAGTCGTCCCGTGGTGGGAGCCTAAAAGATCGCCCACCGCCCACGTGGCGTTTTCGGCCAAAATCGGCGTCGGGTTTCTGGACAGCTGGCCGAAATCGCTTGCCCATTTCGGCCACGACTAAGTGCTTCGGCGAGTATTTTCTTGTGCATGCAGGTCGCGGGGGGCGTGATCGCGGGCGCCGACTCGATGGGTGCGCACAAGAAGTTGCGCTACCTTGCCGTGGCGCTTGCCTTCCTACCGATCGGCCAGGGCTTGATCCAACTTCTGGGCCCGTGGCTTGACGACTACACCGCAGCCTCACTGTTGGCGGCATCCATCGTCACGGTGCCCAATTTCTTCGCCAACAAGCGCTTCGTATGGCGAGTCACGTCGTCAGACAATCTGCGCAAACAGGTGCTGGTCTTTTGGGTAGTGGTGATGCTGGCGGTGTCGCTGGCCACGGCGTTGACTTACCTGGTCGACAACGCGCTGACCGGCCAGACTTCTGCGGTTCGCGGCGCAGCGGTGTTCGTGGTTCAGGTGCTCGGATTCGGCGTGGTGTGGATCGGCCGGTTCCTCATCTTGGATCGCTGGTTCTCGATATCCAGTCCCGACGCGGTGGGTTGAGCCGACCACTTGTCTAGCGGGCTGCGCAGGCTGCCGAATACTAGGGAGCCGTGCACTACCTGATCACCGGGCACACCGGATTCAAAGGACCGTGGCTCGCGCTGCTTCTGCTCAGCCGCGGACACCGGGTGTCCGGGCTCGCGCTGAATCCGACCCCACGCAGCTTGTTCGAGCGAGCCGGGATCGCCGATCACCTTGTTTGCGACTTGCGGGTCGACATCAGGGACGCCCCGGCCACCGCGGCCGCGGTGTCGGCGGCGGCTCCGGACGTTGTCCTGCACTTGGCCGCCCAATCATTGGTCCGGGAGTCCTACCGCAATCCGCGCTATACCTACGAGACCAACGCGATGGGCACGCTGAACGTGCTGGAGGCCGTTGCGGCGACCCCGTCCGTGCGCGCGCACCTCGTCATCACCACCGACAAGGTCTACCGCAACGTCGATCAGGAGGCCGGCTACGTCGAAACCGACCCCCTGGGCGGCGACGATCCCTACAGTGCGTCGAAGGCAATGGCCGATCTGTTGAGCCAATCCTGGATCCGTAGCTTTCCCGGCTCCCCTACCGCAATCGCCCGCGCGGGCAACGTCATTGGCGGCGGCGACGTCAGTCCCGATCGGCTCTTTCCGGACCTGATGACCGCTTACGCGAATGGTCGAGCCCCGCTGTTGCGGTTCCCGCGCGCAGTGCGGCCCTGGCAGCACGTGCTCGACTGCCTCAACGGCTACCTCACCTTGGCCGACGCGCTGTTAGCCGGCTCTGGGTTGGGCGAGTGGAATTTCGGGCCGGGCCGCGACAGCTTCGTGGAGGTGGGTCAGGTGGCCACGCTGGCTGCCGAGCTGTGGGGCGGCGGCGCCCACTGGGAACGCCAACCCGGTGAGCACCCGCATGAGGCGAACCTGCTGGCTCTCGACAGCACCAAGGCCCATCGGGAGCTGGCCTGGCGCAACCGACTTGGCTTCCGCGACGCGGTGGGCTGGACTGTCGACTGGTACCGACGCGTGCACGCCGGCGAGGACCCGCTAGCGGTCACCCAGCAACAGATCGCGGCATTCGAAAACCTCGAATGACTCAGCCGGCGACGGCTCCCGGCTCACTCAGCGGCGACCCGAACTCGGTGATCGCATCGAAGCCGCGCCTACGAGCGCGCTTGGCCCCTTGGCGAATCAAGTTACCCAGCGTGGCCAGGCCCGCGTGATCCAGGGCGAAGAACGGCGACAGCAACCGGTTGTGCACGTAGGCGAACGACATCCCGGTTGCCGGATCCGCCCAGCCGACCGATCCGCCCATCCCGACATGTCCGAACCCGGGCATCACATTGCCGAATGGCAGGCAGTGGTAGCCCAGGTGGAACGACAACGGCAAGAACAGGTTTGCGTCTCTGCGCAAACTCTTGCGACCGGTCAGCCCCGCAACCAGGTCACGGGACAAGAACTGGATGCCGTCGATCTCGCCGCCGTTGGCGATCGCCCCGTACATCCGCGCCAGCGCACGAGCGGTCACCACGCCGTTGGCAGCCGGCATTTCCGCATCGAGCAGCGGGATCTCGCCCCGCACCGCGGCCATGACGCCGTCGAAGTACATGGAGCGGAAGCCGCCGGACAACCGGGAGGCGGCTTTGTGGACGGCATAGTTGACCGCCGGGTGCCCCGGCATGCTCTGCGGCATGATGATCTGCGCGACCTTGGTCGGCGATTCGGCGGGTGGCCGGCCCAGATGGATGCCTTCGGCGCCCAACGGCTCGGCGAGCTCTTCGCGGAACAGCGTGCGCATGCCCTTGCCGGTGACCGCACGGGCCAGCCCGGACATCAGCCAGCCGAACGTCAGCGCGTGGTAGGCGGGTTTGCCCAGCAGCCGTCCCGGCGGCGCTGCGGCCAGTCGTTGTTCCATCACCAGGTGATCCAGCAAGTCTTCTTGGGTGGCGCCGCGCAGCCCCGACAAGCCGGCGCGGTGTCTCATCACCTCGCGCACGGTCAACTGTGACTTGCCGTTGGCGGCGAACTCCGGCCAGTACTCGGCGACCGGGACGTCGTAGTCGATCAGTCCGCGATCGTGCAGGCGATGAATGACCGTAGCGGCCATGCCCTTGGTCGCCGAGAACACCATCGGGGCAGTGTCTGCCGTCCACGGCCGCTGACCGGCACGATCTGCCCACCCGGTCCACACGTCGACGACCGGTTGGCCGTCGAGGTAGACAGCCAGAGCGCCGCCGCCGAACCGACGACCGGGAAACAAGCTGGAGAAGGCACGAATGACGCAACCGAAGTTTGAGTCCGCCGTGCCGAACACACGATGACCTGCGTCAGGGCCGTCGTGGGAAGGGACCGCGCGGCGATTGACTCCTATGTCTACCGTCACAACTTTGAATTTACTTCCTATTGACTCCGGCGAAGCGCAAACAAAGATTAATTTACCTATCCGTTAGGACGACGCGATGTCGATTATTTGCTGGGCGGCTAGGGCCGGGGTCAACTCCCCCGCACGGACTTGCCGTTCGACGTCACCGCGGGCCTTGCGAACCGCCGGGTTCGACAGCACCCGGTCGAGCACCGTGTCGCGAACCATCTGCCACATCCAGTCCACCTGCTGGGCGCGCCGCCGCGCCTCGAACTCGCCGGCTTCGCTCAGCACCTCGCGGTGCCGCTCGACGGTTTCCCACAGCTGCGCCAGACCAGTCCCTTCGACCGCGCTCATGGTGAGGACCGGTGGGCGCCACAGGCTTTCGCGCGGATAGATCAATCGGATCGCCGCCGAGAGCTCGCGGGCGGCGGACTTCGCGTCGCGCAGGTGCGCGCCGTCGGCTTTGTTGACCACGACGATGTCGGCCAGCTCCAAGACACCCTTCTTGATGCCCTGCAGCTGATCTCCGGTGCGCGCCAGCGTCAACAGCAAGAACGTGTCGACCATATTGGCCACCGCCACCTCGGACTGGCCGACGCCGACCGTTTCGATCAGAATCACGTCAAATCCCGCTGCCTCCAACAAGACAACAGTTTCCCGGGTGGCCTTTGCCACCCCACCCAAGGTCCCCGATGTCGGCGACGGCCGAATGTAGGCATCAGGGTGCATCGCCAACCGCGCCATCCGTGTCTTGTCACCGAGAATCGATCCACCGGTGCGTGTGGACGACGGGTCGACGGCCAATACCGCCACGCGGTGGCCTCGTTCGATCAGATGCATGCCGAGGGCTTCGATGCTGGTGGATTTCCCGACCCCGGGCACCCCGGTGATGCCTACCCGGTGGGCGTTACCGGAATCCGGCAGTAACTCCAACAACAGCTGTTGTGCCTGCTCGCGGTGGTCCGCGCGGGTCGACTCCAGCAGGGTGATCGCCCGCGGCAGCGACGCGCGGTCACCGTTGCGGATCGCCGCGACCAGCTTGTCGACCGGGCTGCTATCAGACGTCATCTACCGGAGGAACCGCGTCAGTCCAGCGCGTATCCGAGCCGCTCGGCGAGCTTGTGCAACAAGCCGACCGCGGCGTCGGCGATCACCGTTCCCGGCGGGAAAATAGCGGCCGCCCCGGCTTCGTAGAGTTCGTCGAAGTCACCGGGCGGAATCACGCCGCCAACCACCACCATGATGTCGGGTCGCCCCACCTCGGCCAGCGCATCGCGCAGTGCCGGCACCAAAGTCAGGTGCCCGGCCGCCAGTGAGGACACCCCGACCACGTGTACGTCGTTGTCGGCGGCCTGCCGGGCCACTTCCTCGGGTGTGGAAAACAGCGACCCGACGTCGACGTCGAAGCCGATGTCGGCGAAGGCTGTCGCGATCACCTTCTGGCCGCGGTCGTGCCCGTCCTGACCCATCTTGGCCACCAGGATGCGGGGCCGGCGACCGTCGGCCTCGGCGAACTTCTCGACGAGTTCTGTGGCGGTAGCGATGTTGGCGGCCTTTCCGACTTCATCACGGTAGACGCCGGCGATGGTACGGATCTCGGCCTGGTGGCGCCCGTAGACCTTCTCCAGCGCGTCGGAGATCTCCCCGACGGTGGCCTTGGCGCGCGCCGCATTGATGGCCAGCGCCAGCAGGTTGTTGCCCAGCCCGTCTTCCCCGGCGCGGCCGTGCGCCGCGGCGGCTCGACTCAACTCCGCCAGAGCTGCCTCGACCGCCTGCGGGTCCCGGTTGGCCCGCAGCTCTTGCAGTTTCGCCAGCTGCTCGGCGCGCACCCGGCTGTTCTCGACTTTGAGTACCTCGACTTCTTGGTCCTCGTCGACCTGGTACTTGTTGACCCCGATGACCGGCTGTTGACCGGAGTCGATGCGGGCCTGCGTGCGTGCCGCGGCTTCCTCGATGCGCAGCTTCGGGATGCCGTCATTGATGGCTTGCGCCATGCCGCCGTGCTCGGCGACCTCGGCGATGTGGGCCCGCGCCCGCTGTGCGAGTTGGTGGGTCAGCCACTCCACGTAGTACGAACCGCCCCAGGGGTCGATGGGCCTGGTGGTTCCGGACTCCTGCTGCAGCAGCAGCTGGGTGTTGCGGGCGATGCGGGCGGAGAAGTCGGTGGGTAGCGCCAGCGCCTCGTCGAGGGCGTTGGTGTGCAGGGACTGGGTGTGCCCCTGCGTTGCGGCCATGGCCTCGATGCAGGTGCGTGCGACGTTGTTGAAGGCGTCCTGAGCGGTCAGCGACCATCCCGAGGTCTGGGAATGTGTGCGAAGCGACAGTGATTTCGGGCTCTTGGGTTCGAACTGGGCGACCAGCTCGCTCCACAGCAGCCGGCCGGCCCGCAACTTGGCCACCTCCATGAAGAAGTTCATGCCGATGCCCCAGAAGAACGACAGCCGGGGTGCGAACTTGTCGATGTCCAGGTCGGCGGCCAGGCCCGCCTTGATGTAGTCGACTCCGTCGGCCAAGGTGTAAGCGAGCTCCAAATCGGCTGTGGCACCGGCTTCTTGGATGTGATAGCCGGAGATGGAGATCGAGTTGAACTTGGGCATCTTGGCGCTGGTGTAGGCGAAGATGTCGGAGATGATGCGCATAGACGGCTCGGGCGGATAGATGTAGGTGTTGCGCACCATGAACTCTTTGAGGATGTCGTTCTGGATGGTGCCGGCCAGCTTCTCCGGCGGCACCCCCTGCTCCTCGGCCGCCACCACATACAGAGCGAGGATGGGCAGCACCGCGCCGTTCATCGTCATGGACACCGACACCGTTGACAGGTCAATCCCGTCGAACAACTGCCGCATGTCGAGGATGGAATCGATTGCCACCCCGGCCATTCCGACATCGCCTTGGACGCGGGGATGGTCGGAGTCGTAGCCGCGGTGTGTCGCCAGGTCGAAGGCGACCGACAAGCCTTTCTGCCCAGCGGCCAGATTGCGGCGATAGAAGGCGTTCGAGTCGGCGGCGGTGGAGAATCCGGCGTACTGGCGGATGGTCCAGGGCTGGTTGACATACATCGTCGGGTAGGGCCCGCGGACGAAGGGTGGCTCACCGGGGAAACTGTGCAGCGGGTAGCCGTCGGCTTCGGCGGCGCGGCGATCGGCGGCGATGTAGACCGGGTTGACGTCGATGCCTTCGGGCGTGTGCCATTGCAGTTGGTCGGGTGTGTACGAGTGCGCCGCAGCAGCCGCGGCGACATACTCTTGCACCGCGGCTTCGGTGGCCGGTTGCGCGGCGCGCTCACCATGCAGGGGAACATCGGCGAAGCTGCCGACGAAGCTGCCGGGTACAGGTGTTGTGGTCGTCATCTACGCTCCCAACCGAGTTAGCAGGTCCGAGAGTGCTTGTACCGCATTGATTTTGGCAGTCAGGTAGTCGTCGGGCCGGTCGCTGGCATCCCCGATCGCCTTCTCCGGCCCGGCCAGGTAGATACGTGATATTCCGGCAGCGCGGGCGGCCCGCACCACACCGGCGGCTTCTTCGTGATAGCGCTTGTCAGTGCCGCAGACCACCGCCACCGAGGGCGACTGTGCCTCCTTGACGGCGTTGCCCACGCCGTCGGCATCGACTGGGCCCGGGTTGATCGCTTCGATACCGCCCGACGCCAACAAGTTTGACGCGAAGGTGGTCCGGATGTTGTGCTCGGCCAACGGGCCCAGCGGCAACAGCAGCACCTGAGGCCGCGCCCCGGTGCGGGCCAGGTAGACGTCCGAGCGGTCGCGCAGCGCCTCGAATTGCGTGGCGTAGCGCACCAGATTTCCGACGCGGTTCAGCGAGTTCGTCGAATCGTCCTGTGCCCTGGGCGGTTCGGTGAGATTGGGGAACTCGTTGACACCGGTGATGGCGGTACGGCGGTGTGCGATGTCCTCAGCGCGGCGAGCCGCGATCTCGGCGATCTGGCCGGCGACGTAATCACGGGCGTCGGCGAATCCGCCGCGGGCCTCGATGTCCTGGAAGTGCTGCCACGCATGCTGGGCCAACTCTTCGGTGAGGTCTTCGACAAACCACGAGCCTCCGCCAGGATCCAATACCTGCCCCACGTGCGACTCTTCCAACAGCAGAAGCTGCACATTTCGGGCCATGCGGCGCGCGAAACTGGCCGCCACTCCGGGGAAGCCGCCGGGAATGGCCACATCGAAGGGGAACACCAGGACGGTGTCGGCTCCGCCGACCCCCGCGCCGAACGCGGCCAGCGTAGTGCGCAGCATGTTCACCCACGGATCGCGCTGGGTCATCATCGGCAGCGACGTCTCGGCGTGAATGCGCACCGCGCCGCCGTCCGCGTCGCCGGCCACCTCGGCGACGCGTGCCCACAACTGCCGCGCGGCCCGCATCTTGGCGATCGTCATGAACTGGTCGTCGTCGGCAGCCAACCGGAAACTGATCTGTCGCAACGCCTGGCTGACCGAGAGTCCGGATTCGGTGAGCAGCCGGACATAGGACACCGCCGCGCCGATGGTGGCCGCCAGTTCCCAGGCGGCGTTGGCACCCAGGTTGTGGAAGCTGGGCCCGTCGACGGTGATCGCACGGATCCCATGGTTGTCGGCGACCTGGGTGGCGATGGCGACGATCTCTTCGACCGATGGAGCGGGACGCCCGCTCAGTGCCGCGGTGAGCGGGTCACCGCCCAGGTCGATCGACAGCGTCGCCCGTTGGTCGGGTTCCAGCCGGGCCGCCAGGGCGACCATGACGTCGCTGGCCGCGGCGAAATCGGCGCCGGAGTCCAGAATGATCGGCGCCAGCTCGAGGTAGACGCCGTTGAGCAGGGCGTCGAGCTGTTCGGGTGGGACACCGGACCCGCCGACGCGGATCAGCAGCGCGCTGACACCGTCACCCAGTGCGCCCAGCAACGCTGCGTTGGCGTCCGCGGCGGCCGTGCCCATGACCGGATACGCCTCAGCGACCTTCCAGCCGGCATTGACGTCGCGCCGCGCGTCGCCGCCGCGTACATACGGCCACTCGCCCGGAAGGGGCTGCTCGGGCAACTCGTCGAACGCGGTGTACAGCGCCCGAACGGCGAACCCCTCATAGGTCCGCGTCTCCAGCAGCTGCTCGGGCTGCTCCCCCAGCTCTTCTGGGTCCTTGCGGCTGCTCTTGGCCAATACACCGGCGACCGCACTGCGCCAACGCCCGCGAACCTGTTCTAGGTCCGCCAGCTCGGGTACGTCAATGGACACCGACTGCTCCTGTTTTCCCAGCAACTAGCGACTTTGCTCCGGGGTGTTAAGTGTTAATAAGGCTAATTGATGAGCGTCGCGATCCGGTCGCCCAGGTGCTCAGAATGGTGCTTTCCAGCGTGGAAACGCCAGCCTCGGGCAACGAGATATTCACCTTCGGCCCGTACCCTTGGAACCCGTGACGGCCCCCGCGACCTGCAAAGCCACCGGTACGGTGCGCGGCGTCGTCAACGCCGTCGGCGCTGTCGCACGGCAAGTGTCTCCGTTGCGCCTCCTGGCCTCAGTGGCCGGAATCACAGCTCTGATCGCCATAGCGGTGCTGGTGCCGCTCCCGACCGCGGTGCAGATGCGGGACTGGGCGACGTCGGTGGGCCCATGGTTCCCGCTGGCGTTTCTAATGGCCCACATCGTCGTCACGGTCGCGCCGTTTCCGCGGACCGCCTTCACGCTGGCCGCCGGGCTGTTGTTCGGGCCGGTGTTCGGGATCGTGATCGCCGTTGTCGCCAGCACGGCGAGCGCGGTCCTTGCCCTGCTGCTGGTGCGGGCCACGGGGTGGCGACTCAACCGCCTGGTGCGCCGCCGCGCCATGGAAAGCCTCGACTTGCGGCTGCGCGAGCGAGGCTGGATGTCCATTTTGTCGCTGCGTTTCATTCCCGCCGTCCCGTTCTCGGCCATCAACTACGCCGCCGGCGCATCGTCGATCCGAGTGCTGCCTTACACCTGGGCCACACTGGCTGGTCTGCTTCCCGGCACCTCGGCGGTGGTGATCTTGGGTGACGCGCTCGCCGGTGACGGCAGTCCCCTGCTGGTGCTGGTGTCGGTCTGCACGGGCGCGCTCGGGGTGGCCGGGTTGATTCTGGAGATCCGGCACTACCGGCGGCAGCACCGGTCGTCGCACGATCCCACGCCGGAGCCTGCCGTCGCTTCCTGACGGGTTGCGTCGACGCCGCGCTCACAGTGCCCAATCGGGTGCGCGCGTTACTCGGCGACGCGGTAGGCGCTGTCTCGGAACAATGCGGATCGCTCGGGAGTGACGACCTTCCGCTGGATCGAGCGGAGCAGTGGCGCGGCCTTCTCGTCGCGAATGTTGGTCGCGAAGTCAATTCCCGAGCCAACTACGTCACTAGCCCAGCCGATCTCGGTGAGGAACACTGCTTGCGCCCAGTCAAGGTCGGACAGCGGCTCCTTCCTCTTAACGCCGTCGATGAGTCTCGACAAGAATCCACGGAACTCTTCGGTATTTGACAGCCCCACCAGCGGCGTCAACAAGGGCATTGCTCGTTTTGCTGACCCGCGGTACTCGTTCAGACCATGAACGATGAGCAAGCGCTCGTCGTCCGTGAGATCGATTGCGACGGCGCGTCCGGTGGGCGTCACCCGCGAATTGGGCTGAGTAGACGGCGTCGAGGAGCCCACAAGCGGCAGACTCCACTTTGTGCGGCCGACCGACGTCGCGTTGTCTTGGAGCATTTGATACCGGCCGAGGAACATGACCTCGCGCTGGATTGAACGCAGCAGCGCAGTTGCAACTTCATCGGGGACCTTGGCCGCGAGAATGCTTCCGGCACCGGCCAGTTCACTGGCCCAGGAGACTTCAGTGAGGAACAAGGCGCGCGTCCAGTCGAGTTTGGACATCGGTGCCTGCTCACGAATGGCGTCGTACAGCCTTTGCACGAGCGTGTTGAACTCGTCGCTACCGGCGACGCCGAGGATCGGACCCAACAGCGGTTCAGCTCTTGTCGCCGAATTGAGGTACTCGTTGAGCCCGTGGAGCATCAGCATGCGCTCGTCATCGGTCAGATCGAACGCAATCACCTCCCACGCGGTCATATGGGTAACCTCTCCGGTGCCGTCATGGTGATTCGTTGAACTCATCTAAGTCCGGGAGCTCGTCCTTACCGAGGACCGGTGGTCCGTGGTGGCTGTGCGGTGGATGCACCGGGTGCGGGGTGGATTCGGGCGGCACCGGGCCGCCGCCAAAGGCCCCCGGAGTTCTCACGGCCGGTGGTGCCGGACGTACTGGTGGCTCAATTGGGCGTGGCTGTGCGGGACTTGGTGGACGGGCAGGTGCGTCCTGCAGTTCCCCGGGAGGTATCGAGGTGACTCTGGTCGGCGCTTTCTCAGCCACATATTTCGGAATGTCGGGCGCATCCGGCTTGTAGACGGTCCCAGCGTCGAGCGCTTTCGGGTCACGGATGACCAGCACGTTAGTTTTCGGGTCGTACAAGACAGGTGCGCCATCCGAGGTGCGTCCGATCACGAGGCTGCCGGGATTGTCGAAGTTCCGCCTGAACATGTCTTCAACGATTCGCGCCAGCTCGTCTTTGGAAAGTCCGGGGAATTCCTTGGCATGGTCGGTACCAGCATGCCCGTACGCGATCTTCTGAGCCGCCCGTTTGAGCGGGTCGCTGCTCCACCCGCCCGGCGGCGGCTCCGGCTCAACCTTGGGCCGCTCGGGTATCGGTGCGTGGTGGTCGACGGCTTGCACGGACGGCTTTCCATGGGTTCCGCCCGCGCCGAACTTGACGTCGCCAATCCCGCTCACCGCGTTGGTAATTCGCCCGGCCACGTCTTGATCAAGGTGCACGAGTTGTTGCGCGCGGCCGCGAATCTCGACCGCCAACGCACGCGCTCTGGCTGCTCGCACTGACCGGAGCGCCGGCGAACCTCCGACGAAGCGATCGGTTACCGAGAGGTCCTCCCCCACAGCGAATCCGGCCGTACGGGCGTCCTCGACGGCATACTGCAAACTCGAGCGGGCCGCATACAGCTCGGATGCGGCACCGCGAGCAAGCTTCGCTGCTGCCTCTAGTTGATCGTGTACCGCGCTGACCGTCGTCTTGTCGGCGAGGGTTCGAGCGTGCAGGCCGCCGGCGGCCTCGCCGCTCCAGTCCACCGACATCGAGTCGAGCCACACCTGGTCGGCCATGTCATAGCATCGGACACCGGTGGCGTGCCAATAATCGGCCGCCTCCGTCAAATGTTCGGTCGGCCAAGCCACCAGCTCCGCAAGACTGGGGAAGGACCCGACGGTCACCATCGCTAAACCACCACTGCAGCAAGATTCCCAGCCGATCCTGCCTCATTGGCCACGTACCCAGCATCGGCCTCGGCGACTTGGCTTGCCCGTGCCCGCATGCGCCCGACCAACGCTGCCCGGAAAGCCGCGACGTCAGCATGAGCGGCCGACACCGCCACCGCGCTGGCCTGACAGGACAACCCCGAACATGCTGGCGTTGCAACCTGTTTCAGCTCCCCCGCCAAACCGTCCCAGCGTCCCGACATCACCCGCACCTCTGCGGTATTTACCCGAAGCTGCTCAGCCACGCCAAAAGTGTAGAAACGGCCGCCGATTGGCGCTATTCACCCGCCGGCTATCGGCAGACTCAATCGGAACCGTGCGCCCCCGTCGTGCGGTACACACTCCAGCTCGCCGCCGTGCGCGCGGGCCAGCGCGCGAGCGATCGGTAGACCCAATCCCGCACCGCCGTTGTCGCGGGCGCGACCGGCGTCCAACCGCACCAACCGCTTGAAGATGCGCAGACGCTCGTCGTCGGGCACCCCGGGGCCGGTGTCGGTGACGGTCACCTCGATGGCTCGAAGACCGGTGCTGAAATCGACGGTGATCGAGCCGCCCGGTGGGGTGTACCTGCGTGCGTTGTCGAGCAGATTCGACAGGATCTGCGCGATACGAGTCGGATCGGCCCGGAGGTGGACCGCATCAGCGCCCGTCCGGATCACCTCGAGCTGCGGGGCGAGCATCGCCGCACGCTGCACTTCGGCATCCACGATCGCGGATAGATCGGTGTCTTGCAGGTCTAGCGGTAGACCCGCGTCGATGCGGCTCAGATCCAGCATGTCGGCCACCAGCCGGCCGGCGCGACGGGCATCGGACTGCAGCAGGCTCGCCCGGCGATGCTGCGCGCTGGACTCCGAATCATGGGCGGCCAGTTGCTCCGCGGCAGCCTGAATTCCGGCGATCGGGGTGCGGAGCTCGTGTGCGGCGTCCACGAGGAATTGCCGCGTCTGCGCCTCGGCGCGCTGGGCGTCCGCCGCGGCCTGTCGGGCCCGCGTCTCTGACTGCTCAAGCGCGTCCAGCATGCCGTCGAATGCGCTTGCCGCACGACCCAATTCAGTCTCGGATCGGTCCGGCCGTAGGCGCCGCCCACGATCTCCAGTGGTGATGTCCTTGGCCAGCGCGGTGAGCCTATCCAGCGGCCGCAGGGCCGCCCGGCTCACCGCAATCAGCAACAGTGCCGCCACCCCCAACGTCACCACCACCGCGGCGATCATCAGCTGACGCAGCTGGCGAGTCACTTGGGTGGTTTGCGTGGTGTCGGCGACCAGGATGACCCGCGCCCCGTCGGGCAATGGGTGCACCACCACCGTCGCGGTCCCGTCGGGCGGCATCCCGGGCGGCGGAGGCGGCGGCAAAGGCGGAAATCCGTTTGGCGGGACCGGCGGAGGCCCCGGAAGTTCGGGTGGCGGAAGACCGGGTGGTGGGGTCATCGGCCCCGGCTTGGTATCAGGGCTGATTCCCGCGTCGCCATACGCTGTGCCGTCGGCGGTGACCACCAGCGCCCGCACGCTACCGCCATTGAGCTGAGCGGCAATGAGATTGGGAGAGGTCCCCGCCGCGGCCAACGCATCCGCGCGCGAGGTCGCGGCCACCAGCCGGTCGTGCAGGTTGCGGCGCGCTTGCAGACCCAACGTGAAGTCGATGGTGAGGGCCAAGGCGACCAGCAGCACCGCCAGCAGACCCACCACCAGGACGACCACACGTCGCTGCAACGACGGTGTCGGGGTGGGCGGGTCGAGCGGCGAACCGGTCGCTGCGGTCATGACCGCAGCGGACGCAGTCGGTAGCCGATGCCGCGAGCGGTATGCAGAATCCGTGGCCCGTGCGCTTCGAGTTTGCGCCGCAGTCCACTGACGTGCACCTGCACCAGGTTGGGGTCGTAGGCGTCATAGCCCCAGACCGCGTTGAGGATCTGGTTGGCACTGACGATCCGGCCGCGCTGTTCCACCAGAAACCGCAGCAGCCGTAGCTCGGTGGCGGTCAGGTCCAACGGCTGGCCGTTGCGGGTGGCGACGCCCGCCTCGACGTCGAGCACCAAGTCACCGACCTGCACGACCTGGGGCAACCGACCCCGTCGGCGCAGTACCGCGCCGACCCGCGACACCAGTTCGGCGAGCTCGAATGGTTTCACGACGTAGTCATCGGCCCCGCCGTCCAGCCCGCGCAATCGATCCGATAACCCGTCGCGAGCGGTGATCAACACGATGCCGATGTCACCCCATTCCCGGATCACATCGATGAGGGCGAACCCGTCTCGCCCCGGCAACATCACATCCAGCACCACCAAATCGGGTCGCAAACCTTCCAGAGCTTCCTCTAAATCGGTTCCATCGCAGAGATTTTCGGTGAGGTAGCCGGCGTCGGCCAGCGCCTCACTGACCATCTCGCGGATCGTCTCGGAGTCTTCTACGACCAGCACTCTCGGCGCACCGACACTGAACTGATCGGCAACCGAGCGGGTGCCGGCCCGGCCGGTCCGCGAGCAATCAGTCATGAGCCCATTCTTAACGCGTCCCGCTGAGATGAGCCTGAAGAACGCTAGTTTCCGGCGTTTCCGACCATTACCGTCTCGGTTAGCCACTTCCGACGACATGGGAGCCGCGATGACCTCCGGCAACACCAATCGGCCGCCAGTCGCGGCACCACCGGCCGCCGCCGCGGCACCCGGGCGACATTCCACCGCCGTGGTGATCGGCGCGGGCCTTGCGGGCGCGGTGCTTGGCGCGATCGCCGCCTTCGCCATCACCGGCCTGGTATTCACCGTCCGAGTTGAGCTGCCGCCGCCGCCCTACCCGCAGGTGTCCTCGACCCCGCCGGTAACTCCACCCCCTGCTCCGACGCCGAGCGCCAGCCAAGTCCCCGGGGTCGTACCCGGCCCACCGGCGCCGCCCAGACTCCCAGGGCCATAACTTTCTTCAGATCCACTTCAACTTCGCTCACTACCGTCCCCGGTATCGACGAACTGAAGGAAGTGGAGGTCCGCATGACCAGCGAAGACACCGGTGCCCGCGGCACAGACCAAGGCTCGGTCGCCAATCCCCCGCCGACTGTTGCCCCGGCCGTGCCCCAGCCGGCGCCGCAGCGCCGGGGCCACTCCACCGCGACGGTAATAGGCGCCGGCGTGGGGGGATTAGTCGTCGGCACGCTTGCCAGCGCGGTGACGTCCCTGTTCCTCTGGGCCTTTGCTGTCGAACCACCCCCGCCGCCACCGGGACCCATGGGACCGGCGGCCGCGCCGATGGGTCCGATGAATTGGCAACATCAGGGACCGCCCCCCGGCTTCGGCGGTCCGCCCGGATTCCACTTCGGCCCACCGCCGGGCGCACCGGCGCCGGGACAGCCTCCGGGCGCCGGTGCGCCCGGTCCGCAGCCGCCCGCGCCGACACCGGGTCCGACCACCTCGGCACCACGCCCCTGAGAACAGCCCCCTCACAACGGCTAGGCGTAAGGGTCATAGTCGTAGGTTGCCCAGCCAGGAAGCGATTGTGTGGGCGACCGTGGCCCAACCTGGTTCCAACATGAGCTCGTGTCCCATCTTCGGGAAAAACACGGGTTCCGTGTTATAGGCCTTGGCGGTTCGGCGCACGTCGCTGGTGGCATAGATCCGGTCCTCTTGTCCGCCCAGCACAAGTACCGGTGTGCTTACCTTCCTGGTGTTGACCAAGTTGGTGGCGACCATGTCGAAAAAGATGGCGCGTGCGCTTTCGGGCTGGAGTCGCGTTGTGACGGCTTCGACGAGCGAATCGGAAGCCTGGCCGCCGAAGAACAGTGCTCGAGCGCCCGCTGTAGAGCCGTACAAGTGAGCAGGATTACCGGTGAGCGCAAATCTGGTGCAGCGTAGAGGATGTCGGCGCATCGACCGCAGCAAGGAGTGTAGCTGTCCTCGCGGTGGCGTTGAGGCGATAAGTATCGCGGCGGGGAGATGGTGGGTCTCCAGGTACTTCTGAACCAAGAAACCGCCCATTGAATGGCCCACCAACACCGGGGTCTCGGGAAGGTTCTGTACGACGGATGCTAAGTCGGTGAGAAAGTCTGAAATTGAACTGGTATGAAGCGATCTCTCAATCGGACTCCAGCCGTGCCCACGCAGACTCAGGGCAATCGCGCGGAACCCCCGGTTAGCAAAAAAGTCCAGAAAATGTTCGTTCCAACACCATCCACCATGCCACGCACCGTGAACGAAAAGCAGCGGGTAACGGTGGAGCTCGCTGGTTTGCCCCTTCTCGAACATTTCCAGCATGGGGTTTCTCCTCACACTCAACGTTAAGTCCCTGCTTTGTTCGTTAGATACTTGTGTCGCAGAACATTTCAGACCTGCGGCCGGCAGGAATCTCAGATTCGGTGTTCGGCTTGGATGAATTGAGCGGCGCGTTCACCGACGACGACGCACGGTGCCATGGTGTTTGACGTCGTGATTCGGGGAATGATGGACGCATCGGCGACGCGCAGGCCCTCGATGCCGTAGACCTTGAGGTGTCCGTCGACCACCGACATGGAGTCGCGGCCCATCTTTGCTGTACCGCATTGGTGCCAGTATGTGGTGACGGCGTCACGCAGATAGTTCTCCAACTCAACGCCCGTCAGGTCACCCGGCATCACCTCGCGCGCGACAAAGGGGCGAAGCTCTGGGGAGTTGCCGATTTCGCGCAGCGTCTCGATGCAAGCGATCGCGGTCTTGAGATCTTCGGGATCCGATAGCGCGTTGGCTTCGACCCGGATGGGATCGGTCGGGTCGTTGCTCGACAGCCGAAGCCGACCGCGGCTGCGGGGGTGTGTGGGTGAGCCGAACAGGGTCCACCCGCTCTGCGGCAAGCCGTATTTCGCAGCGTTTTCCGCGGTGGCTTTGGGGAAGGGTCCGGAACATGCGAACAGGTCTGGTCCTTGGACGTCGGCCGCTCCCGAGTCCCAAAATAGTGCCGTCCCTACCTGAGTGCTGCCCTGGATGGTCTCGGGAAACTCCCACACGCAGTCGAACCCGAAGTGGTCTTGAAGGTTGCGCCCCACTCCGGGCAGGTTCTGGCGAACGGCGACGCCCACTCGACACAGTTCGTCTTCATCACCGATGCCGGACTGCATCAGAACCTTGGGCGTGTGAATGGCACCGAGCGACAGGACAACTTCCGCACTAGCAGCCACCCGATGAACCGCGCCGTCATGGACGACCTCGACACCGGTGGCCCGCTCGCCGTCGAAAATCAAGCGAGTGACCAGCGCGTGCGGCACGACGGTCAGATTCTGCTGATCTGGGCCGGTGTAGGTGCGAAACACCGATAGGCGTTTTTCGTCGCGCCAGCGCAGATCGACAATGGCAGCGCCGCGGGTCTCTTCCATCAGGCGGCCATTGGGGCTTTGGTAAGTCGGGATCCCCAACGCCCGGGCCGCTTTCAACGTTGCCGCGGCGAGCGGATGAGCGTCCGGCGCTGGTTGGACGAATACCGGCCCACCCTTGCCCCGATGATTGGGCTCGCCGACACCGTGCCAATCCTCGATCCGACGGTAAAGATCGAGGACTGGCTCGTATCCCCAGGCGGGCTCGCCGGATTCGGACGCGTAATAGTCCCAGTCGCTGCGGTGTCCTCGGGCCCAGATCATCAGGTTGATGCTGGACCCGCCGCCTAGTACTTTGCCCATTGAAAATGGGATCGTGCGCCCATGAAGCCGCGGGTCCGGATCGGAGACAAATCCCCAATCACGTTCGCTGCCAAGATTAGATGGCCACTGTCTGGCATCGGTTACGCTGGGAACCTCGTCGCTTCCGCCGGCCTCCAGAAGTAGGACCCTGACGTCGGGGTTTTCGGCCAACCGACCGGCGATCACCGATCCTGAGGACCCAGCACCGCACACGATGACGTCGTACCACGGCTCGAGCACAGTATTCACGCAGTTCTCCTGACTTCTTGCTGGGTATAGCGGCAGATACTTAAAGTCACGGTCGGAAATGGCCTGCGGTTCAATTGATCTACGTCCCAGTGCGGCCATTGAACGCGTGCCCGCGGCGGTTTCCGCGGGAACTTCGACGCGCAGCACCGTCACCTCGTCGAATGAACGGCCGGAGTTTTTGCGCGTACGCGAAGTCACGACTCCGTAGGTGAACTCACGAGAGTTGTTGCGGTAGAGGCTACGCCACCGCGGTTTGAAGTCCTAGCGTAGAGCGCAACCAAAGACCCATTTCGGCGATGGCGCGGTCCACCTCATCTACACGACCGGCTCCGATAATGAAAGAATGCTGACCCTCCTCCACCCGCCGGACGACGACGTCATTGCCTGCCTCCTTTGCCTTTTGGGCGAAGGCGACGGCGTCCGACGCGAGCAGTTCATACTCGCCGTAGTACACCCCGAGTGGAGGTAACCCGGACAGGTCGGCACCGAGCAGGTGCACCCGTGGGTCGGCGAATCCCACATCGGTTCCGTCGAGCCAGCAGGACCGGAACAGCTCGAGCAATCCTCGCGTGAGCAGCTTGTCCCGCTCGGCGTTGGTTTCGATGGATTCGCCCGACAGTGTGACGTCGGCCCAGGGCGAAATGGACAATACCGCGCCAGGCAACGCCTCACCCCGATCTCGCAGTCGCAGCACGAGTTCGACCGCGAGAAAGCCGCCGATCGAGTGGCCGACGCTGGCAATCTTGTTGGGCCGGTAGCCCTGATCGAGTAGCCAGCGGTAGGCGCGTTGCACGTCTTCGACCTGCGCCGGGTACTTGTGCTCCGGAGAACGACGGAAGTTCAGGACCAGCGAGCGCGCGCCGGCCGCCTTCGCTATGTGCGCGGCGGCCTTTCGGTCCGAATGCATCGACATCAATACGCTGCCACCCATATGCGTGTGCAGGAGAGCCGATTCCGGGTCACTGTCGACAGGAATACACCACAATGCCTCAACCCCGCCGGCGTCGACCTCGGCATAGGTGACTCCTTCGGGTTCCTTGGTCGCCTGATGGATGTTCTCAGTCACGTCACGAATCGTCTCGAGCCCGAAGTTGGGATTCGAGGCTCGCCGGCCGATATCGGCCAGGAACTCGGCGAACTCGACCGCCTGCTTGCTTGCCATGATGCTGCCTTCCCTCGGAATCATAGAATAACGATCAATATATAACGATCGATATCTTATGGCTAGCCCTTGCCCGCACTGCAAGAAAGTATCGCCGCCGCGTCCGGCATCCTGAAATCTGCTTGGTGCAAGCGCTTTTGAAGGTAAGTAGCCACGGAAGGTCCGCACTGCGGGTGTGCACCGCTAGGTACGCCGCCACGACGACGTTATGCAAAGCCAGGTAGTGGCGAACGGCGTCACCGGCGCTGGACCACGGCTGACGTCTAGACGAGGACGCTGCCGCCGTCGACCTTGACGACCGCTCCGGTGGAGTACGTCTGCTCGATGCAGAACAGGTAAGCCCGCGCCACCTCCTCGGCATCGGCGACCCTGCCTAACGGAATCCGTTCTGCCGCATCGGAAAACATCGCTTCTCGGTCCTCCTCGCCCATGTTGCGCCACAGCGGGGAGCGCACCATGCCCGGCGCGACACTATTGACCCGCACCGGTGCCAGTTCGACGGCCAGGGCGGCGGTCAGCGCGTTCATCGCGCCGCACAGGCTGACCGGCAACGCACCGAAATCCGGTTGCTCGGCGGCCGATCCACTGGTCAGCGTGATCGAGCCGCCCGCGGCCAGTCGTCGGCCGAACACCCGAACCGTGCTGCACGCCCCGATGAAGCGGGTTTGGTAGAAGGCGGCGATGACGTCCGGCGTCAGACTTGCCAACGGAACCGTCTCTAGCGGCTCGCCCGCGGTGTAGACGACGTGATCGACGGGGCCGGCCCACTCGGCCAGCCGCTCGATGGATGCGGGGTCGGCGAGGTCGACCGTTGCGCCACGAGCCCCGGCGGGCAGCAGTCCCAGCGCGCGGTCGACGCTGGATGATCGGCGCGAGGCGACGACGGGCGTGGCGCCACGCTCGGCGACCGCGGCGGCCACCGCCAGGCCGATGCCCGACGTCCCCCCGATAATCAGGACGATTTGGTTGCACAGACTCATGCATCCAGGGTCAAGGCGTGGGCTTCGCTCGTCCAACACTCTTTTCGTCCAGGCACGATACCCTTTCGGTATGACCACGGTGGATCTCGACATACGCAAACTGCGCTACTTCGTCGCCGTGGCGGAGGAGCTTAACTTCGGCCGCGCCGCCGCGCGGCTGCACATTGCCCAGCCTGTGCTCTCGCGTCAGATTCGCGCGCTCGAGCGCGAACTGGGGATCAAGCTGCTCAATCGGGACACCCGCGGGACGACGCTGACCCCCGCTGGATCGCGGCTGCTCGACGAGGGCCGGTTCCTGCTTACCGAGGTGCAGGCGCTGCGGCAGCGGCTATCGCAGGCTGAAGCCCCCGCCGTCGTGATCAAGGTCGGGGTCCTGCCCGGGCTGTTGGCGACCGCTGCCGCACGGGCTTTCGAGGCGGGTGACCCGGCGCGGCGCGCGGTGATCGTGCCGGTGACGTGGAACGAGCAGGCCGAGGTGATCCGTCGCGGCGACGTGCACGTGGTCTACGCTCGCTCGCCGTTCGACCTGTCCGGCCTGGCGACGGCGCCGTTGCTGGAGGAGCCACGTGACGTAGTACTCGCCGCCGGTGATCCGCTGGCCGAACGGCGGTCGGTATCGCTACACGATCTGGCATCGCGGCGGCTGCTGCAGAACCCCGCGTCGGTGCCCGAGTGGTATGCCGTCGCCAGCCCGGAGCAGCGCCGCGCGGCGGTGCAGTCCTCGGTCAGCGGGATCGAGCAGAAGCTCGAATTAGTCGCCGCGCGCGCCGGTTTCGCGGTACTTCCCCGGTCCATAACCACGTCGTACCGAAGGCCGGACTTGCGGGTGGTGCCGGCCGATGGCCTCGCGCCCAGCCGGATAGTGCTGGCCTGGGACGCAACGGTCCAGGACGCGGCGCGCGACGAGTTCATCGCTGCGGCGCTGGCCTGTGCCGGACAGACGATCGATCCGGTCTCTCTATCGTAAGATATCGATAGTTATACTAAGAGTCACAGCCATGAGATACCCCGCAGACCAGAAGGCCAAAGCGCGCGCCGCGTTACTACGTGGGGGCACGCGCTCGATGAAGGTCGCCGGCTTCAACGGGATCGGGGTGGACGGGCTGGCCGCCGCGGCCGATGTGACGTCGGGGGCGTTCTATTCGAATTTCGCCAACAAGGAAGCGATGCTCGAGGCCATCGTCGAGGCCGCCGTCGGTGAGCCGTTCGTTTCCGATACGGAGTCCGGCAGCAAGGCCGAGCGCCGCTCCAAACTGAAAGCCTTTGTCGCCGAATACCTAAGCGCCTACCACGTCAACAATCCGGCTGAAGGATGCGTGATGCCGACCCTGAGTGCCGACGTGGCACGGGCGGGTTCGGCCACGCGGGAGGCATACGAACACAAGATCGCCGCGTTGGCAGGTCGAATGGCGGAGTTGCTCGACGGCGCGGACCGCGAACGCCGGGCGTGGAGCATCGTCGCGCTGATGGTTGGGGCGGTGTCGATATCGCGTGCCATGGCCGACGCCGCCACGCAGGTGGAAGTGCTCGACGCCGCGCGGGAAACCGCGGACATACTCATTTCTCCCGGCAAGCGACGCAAGTAAGTCGGGCCGCCTGGTTGCAGATCGTGACCAACGCAGGCGCCTAACCAAGAAGCCAAAACCAAGGTGATGCTTCAAAGGTATTACCGCGCGCCCGATTCGGTATTGGACCGAGTTCGATTCGCTGTGGAAATGTGGGCGCTGCAAGCCATTTCGAGGAGTTATGAGCAATGCTGCGCGAAGACGTCACGTTCGACGCCGAGGGAGCCACTCTCCACGCGTGGTGGTATCCCGCCCGGCAGGAACACCAAGCTGGGACGGCGAGCCCCTGTGTGGTCATGGCGCATGGGTGGACGTCGACGAAGAAGATGTACCTCGACAAGTTCGCCGAAGTGTTTGCGGAGGCGGGAATTTGCGTGCTGGTCTTCGACAATCGGGGCTGGGGTGACTCCGGGACAGCGCGCGGCAAGCCGCGCCATGAGGTCGACCCGTGGGAGCAGATCGGCGACTACCGGCATGCGATCACCTTTGCGCAGAACCGACCCGAGGTTGATCCCGATCGCATCGGCGTGTGGGGAACCAGTTTCTCGGCCGCGCACGCTTTCGTCGTCGCGGCGATCGACCGGCGGGTGCACGCTGTTTGCGGCCAGGCCCCCTTCATCAGCGGCAGGGTCACCTACGCCAGCCTGGCCCGGGTGAACAACCAGGTGGTCGGCCCGGAGCGCTTCACCGCCGACCGGCGCGCCCGCGCACGCGGCGACGCGCCGACCATGGTGCCGGTCATCGGTAAGGACCCGACCACGCTGGTGGGTTTGCCCACGCCCGACGCCTACGCATTCTTCACCGAAGCACGCGTAACGCTGGATCAGCAATGGCCCAACGAGGTGACGTTGCGCAGCCTGGACAACTTTTACGGCTACGAACCGGCGCGCCACCTGCCCGACATCGCGCCGACCCCGCTGCTGATGATCGTCGCCCAAGAGGATGGCCTGACCGGCGGGAGCCTGGCGGCGGCCGCGTACCAGACTGCGGCCGAACCGAAACGAATCGTCTTCATTCCGGGCGGCCACTTCGCGGCCTACACCGGCCAGGGGTTCAAACTGGCGTCGCAGGCCGCGCGGGACTGGTTTACGACGCACCTCTGTTAGGACAGCGCGTCGTGCTGTCGTCGCGGACGGAGTGAACTAGCTACCGTCCGGGCCCTTGGCCGTCATCGCCGCGAACAGCGTCAGAAACGACACCGCGGGAATGGCACGAAGGAAATCCCGGACGCGAAGATGCGCCGCGACCGCCAACACGAAGTACAGCGTCAGCATCGCAGTGGTCAGCCGGGCCAGGCCCGGGAATCGGGTGACGGCCGCCAGACCCACCGCTGAGGCGGCCTTGGCGATCGGCATGACGGGCCGCACACTTTCCGGGACGCCGAGATCGTCGAGCAGCTCGGCGATCGGCGGCAACGGGATGGCACACGCCACCGCATCACCAGCCTGGAATGCGGCGAGCGCCGCATAGGTTTTCGGTGCAGTCAAAAGGCTCATGGGCCAAGCCTATTGCCGAAGCTCCGGCGGCGACGCCGCCGCACCGTCGACCGGTTTGCCGGCGATCGCCTCGGCCTTGGCCACCGCCTGCGCGACCGCGGGGTCGGTTTCGGTGGAGAACCAATCCGCGACCTCCGCGTCGTCGCCGTCGGCGGCATGCCGGGGCGCGTCCTCGACCGGAGACGGTTCGAACCGGAACACCCCGTCCTCGCCGGGCGTGCCCAACAGCCGGGTGAACCCTTGCAGCGCGGCGCTGAAGTCGCTGGGCACCACCCACACCTTGTTCGCGTCACCACGCGCCATCTCAGGCAGTGTTTGCAAGTACTGGTAGGCCAACATCTCCGGAGTGGGCCGGCCCGCCTTGATGGCGGCGAATGTCTTCTCGATCGCTTTGGCCTGCCCCTGCGCCCGCAGGTAGGCGGCCGCTCGCTCACCCTGAGCGCGCAGCACCCGTGACTGGCGGTCGGCTTCAGCGGTCAGGATGGCGGCCTGCTTGGCGCCTTCGGCGGCGAGGATCTGCGCAGCCTTCTGTCCCTCCGCCTGCATGATCGCTGCTTGCCGGGTGCCTTCGGCGGTCAAGATCATCGCGCGCTTTTCCCGGTCGGCCTTCATCTGCTTTTCCATCGAGGCCTGAATCGATGGCGGCGGGTCGATGCTGCGCAGCTCCACGCGTGCGACCCGCAAACCCCAGCGGTTGGTCGCCTCGTCCAATACGCCGCGCAGCTGTCCGTTGATCATGTCGCGGGAGGTCAGCGTCTGCTCGAGGGTCATGCCGCCGACGACGTTGCGCAGCGTGGTGGTGGTGAGCTGCTCGACGCCGACGATGTAGTTGCTGATCTCATACACCGCGGCCTGCGGAACGGTGACCTGGAAATAGACGACGGTGTCGATGTTGAGGGTCAGGTTGTCCTCGGTGATGACGGGCTGCGGCGGGAACGACACCACCCGCTCCCGCAGGTCCACCCGGGCCCGGACACGGTCGATGAAGGGCACCAACAACGTCAACTGCCCGCTGACCGTGCGGCTGTACCGCCCGAGCCGCTCGATCACCGCGGCCTCGGCCTGCGGGATCAGCGCGACCGATTTGGCGACGATGATGATGGCGAATATCACCAAGACGACCAACAACACCAACCCAGCAACTGCACCGTTCACCCGAGTTCCTTTCTCGATGCGTTACACGTTCTTGAAGACCACCGCCGTGGCGCCGTCGATGTGCACGACGGTTACCTGCTGGCCGGGCTCGTAGGTATCACCCTCGTTGAGCGGGCGCGCCGTCCACACCTGACCGTCCAGCTTGACCTGCCCTTCGTCGCGGGCCACCCGGTCCAGCACGAGCGCGTTCTTGCCCTCCAGCGCCTGCACACCCATCACCGCGCCCTTGGCCGGGGTCAACCGCCGCCGCAGGGCCGGGCGCACCGTCATCACCAGCAGGACCGAGACGACGAGGAACACCGCCCCGTCCGCCCAGACCGGCCAGTCCGTCAGCCAGCTGGTCCCGGCGGCCGCCAACGCTCCCCCGCCGAGCATCAACAAGAACATGTCGCCGGTGAGCGCTTCCGCGCCGGCTAGCACCAATGCTGCAATTAGCCAGATCAGCGCCACAGGCATGGCTTGAGAATACTCGTGATCGGCCTTAGTCGTGGCAAACAACTACACTGCGAGATCATGTGGTGTCCCAGTGTTTCGCTGTCGATGTGGGCCAATGCCTGGCTCGCCGGCAAGGCCGCGCCCGACGACGTCTTGGACGCGTTATCCCTGTGGGCGCCAAAGCAATCCGTCACGGCCTACGATGCTGTCGCCGCCGGTCACACCGGCTTGCCGTGGCCCGACGTGCACGATGGCGGCACGATGTCGCTGCTGCAGACCGTGCGTGCGGCGGCGGGCCGGAACACGGGCTGCGCGGCGGACCGCCTGCACGGGCCGATCAGCGTAGTCCTGCCGGTCCCCGGTGACGTGCGAGGCTTGGCCGCCGGCACCCAGTTCCAGCGCGACGCGCTGACCGCCGGCGAGGCGGTGATCATCACCAACGCAGCGGACCCGAGCACCGCCATCGGGCTGGTTCCGGAATTTTTCTACGAGGACATTGAAGACGGCGAGGCCGACGACAGTTCCGCAATTCCGGAGATAACCGCGCTGTCCTGGGTCGTCTACTCGCTGCCCGCTACGCCGCTGACCGACCACTACGAGCTGGGTGACGCGGAATACGCCTTGCGCTCAGCGGTGCGTTCGGCCGCCGACGCGTTGAGTGCCATCGGATTGGGCTCGGCGGCAACCGGCGTCGACAATCCGCGCGCGATGGTCGAGCAACTGCTGGAATCCACGCGACAACATTGCGTTCCGGACCACGCCCCGTGCCGCGCATTGCGGGTGCTGGAGAACGCGGCGCACGTCGACGCCATCATCGCGGTCAGCGCCGGCCTGAGCCGGCTACCCGACTCCACGACCTCACGCATTGCGGCCGGCATAGAGCCCCTTGGCACGCAATCGACCTCGGAAGCGCACATGGCCAACAGTGCGCTGCGACCGCTGACCGCCGTGGTGCGTTCGGCGCGGTTGGCTGCCCTGAACGCGATCCTGCACTCGGCTTGGTTCGACTGATTACTCGCTGCCGTCGGCGTTTTCGCGCGCGCAATGCGGTGGACGGCACGCCTCGCCGTTGACACTGGCCAAACAGCCCGGCACCGGGTCTGAACCGAGCACCCGGGCGGGCGCGCGGCCGTACCGCAGCTCGTCCATCAAATCGATTGCCAGCCGGGCGAATCGAGGGTCGGCGTTCGGGGTGGTGGCTCTGGCCAACGCGATTCCCATGACCTGGGCCTCTTCCTGCAGCTCCTGATCAAGGTCCCACACGACTTCGATATGGTCGGCGACGAAGCCGATAGGGCAAACGATGACGGCGCGGACACCGTCGTCGGACAGTGCCTTGAGATGATCGGCGACGTCGGGTTCCAGCCAGGGCACCCGCGGCGGGCCCGAGCGGGACTGCCAGGCCAGGTCATAGTCGTCGTATCCGGCGGCCTTAGCCACAAGACTTGCGGCATAGGCGACTTGGCGGCTGTAGAGGTTCGGCCCCAGCCGACGGTCCGCGGCGAGCGGAATGGAATGCGCGGTGAACACCAATCTGGCGTCGGCCGGTCCGGTCGCGGCGGCCGCGGCGACGGCGTCGGCGAACATCTCCACGAACAGTGGATGGTCGAAGTAGGGGCGCAGTTTGGTCAATCGCGGCGCCTGGGGGCCGGCGGCTTGGCGGGCGCGAGCTAGGTCTTCGACGTACTGTGTGCAGCTGGAATACCCGCTCCACGCCGACGTGGTGAACACCGCTGCTTGTCGAATCCCATTGTCCCGCATGGTAGTAACGGTCTCTTCGACATAGGGTGCCCAGTTGCGGTTGCCGAAGTAGACCGGCAGATCTTGCTGAGCGCGGATCTCCTCGATCAGCGCGCGGTTGATCCCGTTGATCGGTGACACCCCACCGAAGTGCAGGTAGTGCTCGGCGACCGCGTCCAGCCGCTCCGGCGGCACCCCGCGGCCGCGCGTGACATTTTCCAGGAAAGGCCGCACCTGCTCGGGACCTTCCGGCCCGCCGAAAGACAACAGCAGGACCGCGTCGAATTCCATTGCCGGTTACAACAATTGGGTGTGTGCGCCGCCGTCGGCGAAGATGATGTCGCCGGTGGTGGCCGGTAGCCAGTCCGAAAGCAGGGCGCACACGGTCTTGGCGACCGGCGTGGGGTCCTTCATGTTCCAGCCGACCGGAGCGCGCTGATCCCAGCCCTCTTCAAGCAACTGGATCTGCGCACCGGCTTCCTCGCCCAGCGCCCCGCCGACGATCGCGGCCATCGCCAGCGTCCGGATAGGCCCGGCAGCAACAAGATTGGAGCGGACCCCGTACTTACCTGCCTCACGTGCCACGAACCGGTTGACCGACTCCAGCGCACTCTTGGCCACAGTCATCCAGTTGTAGGCCGGCATGGCGCGGCTCGGGTCGAAGTCCATGCCGACGATCGAGCCCCCCGAGTTCATGATCGGCAGCAGCGCTTTGGCCAGCGAGGCATAGGAATACGCCGAGATGTGGATGCCCTTGGAGACGTCCTCGTACGGGGCGTCGAAGAACGGGTTGATACCCATCCCGCTTTGCGGCATGAAGCCGATCGAGTGCACGACGCCGTCGAGCTTGTTGCCTTCACCGATCACCTCGGTGACGCGGGCGGCCAGCGTGTTCAGGTGCTCTTCGTTCTGGACGTCGAGCTCGATCAGCGGCGCCTTTTCTGGCAGCCGGTCCACGATGCGCTGGATCAGCCGCAGCCGGTCGAATCCGGTGAGCACCAGTTGCGCGCCCTGCTCCTGGGCCACCCGCGCGATGTGGAAGGCGATCGAGGAGTCGGTGATGATCCCGCTGACCAGGATTCGTTTGCCTTCGAGCAGTCCTGCCATGTGTCGTCCTTAATGTGATGGTTGAAGCCCTTGTGTCGCGGTTGCGGTCAGTGGCCCATGCCCATGCCGCCGTCTACGGGGATGACCGCACCGGAGATGTAACTGGCGTCCTCGGATGCCAGGAAGCTGACCACCCCGGCGACCTCGGCGGCGGTGCCAACCCGCTTGGCCGGGATGAATTGCAGCGCCCCCTCTTGAATGCGCTCGTCCAGCGAACGGGTCATGTCGGTGTCGATGTAGCCCGGCGCCACCACGTTTGCGGTCACGTTGACCTTGGACAGCTCGCGGGAGATCGAGCGGGCCATGCCGATCACACCGGCCTTGGAGGCCGCGTAGTTCGCCTGGTTGCCGATGCCCCAGGTGCCGGAGACCGATCCGATGAAGATCATGCGGCCGAACTTCTTTCGCTGCATGCTGCGCGCAGCCCGTTGCGCGACCCGAAAGGCCCCGGTGAGGTTGGCGTCGATGACCTTTTCGAACCTTTCCTCGGTCATCCGGATGAGGAACGCGTCGGCGGACAGGCCGGCGTTGGACACCAGCACCTCGACCGCGCCCTGGTGCTCCTCGACCTCCTTGAAGGCGCGGTCGACGGTGTCGTTGTCGGTGACGTCGCACTCGACGCCGAACAGGCCCTCGGGCGCCCCGGATCCACGGTGGGTGACGGCAACCTTGTGTCCGTCGGCGGCCAGCCGCTGTGCGATCGCCAGACCGATCCCCCGGTTTCCGCCCGTCACCAGTACAGAACGGGATACGAATGCGGGTTTGCCGCCGTCTGCAGCACTTTCGGTGGTGTTGTCAGTGGCCGTGTCAGTCACCCCGTCAACCTATCGCCTCCGTCCGGTTGGCCGAAATCGGCTCGCCAGCTACCCCGAGCACCGCGAGTGGAACCAGGCTGCCAGTCTCAGGCCTGAATACGTCGGTGAGGTTCCATTCGCGGTCCAGGCCATCCTCAGCTCGCCGAATATCCACAACCAGGCACCATTCGCGGCGCAAGGGCCGCCGATCCGTCGGAGTGGCAAACCACGCTACGGCCATGATCGAGCCCTTTTTGGGCAGCGAAGCCCTATCTTCGGGCGCCGTTACGCCCTACCAATTGCGCAGCCAATACGTCGCGCTCCATAAAGACGTCTACGTGGCGGGCAACCAGGAGCTGACCGCGTCGCTGCGGGCAAAAGCGTTATGGCTGCGCTCGCGCCGCCGTGGCGTGTTGGCCGGCTATGCGGCCGCCGTATTACATGGAGCCAGATGGATCGGCGGGGATAAGCCTGTGGCGATCATCGACACAAACCACCGTCAAGCACCGGGAGTGCAGGTCTGGAGAGACCGGATCGAGGCCGACGAAATCGGCGTCATCGACGGCATGCGCGTGACGACACCCGACCGGACGGCTCTTGACCTGGCCAGCCGATATCCGCTGGTCACTGCGGTCGCCGCGGTCGACGCCTTGATGCAGGCGACCCAGGTGAAGGTGGCTGATGTCAACCTGTTGGCCGAACGCTATCGAGGCCGTCGCGGCATCAAGTCCGCGCGCGCGGTCCTCAACCTGGTTGACGGCGGCGCCCAATCTCCCAAAGAGACCTGGCTGCGTTTGTTGCTCATCCGCGCCGGCTTCCCCCGTCCACAGACACAGATTGCCGTTCGCAACCAATGGGGTTGGGCGGAGGCTTATCTGGATATGGGCTGGGAGGACATCAAGGTCGCCGCCGAATACGACGGTGACCACCACCTCGCCGATCGCTACCACATCAAGAAGGACATTCGACGACACGAGAAGCTGACCCACCACTACGGATGGATCGTGGTGCGGGTCGTCGCGGGCGACCATCAGGCCGACATCATTCGCCGGGTAAGAGATGCGCGGGCGTCGCGAGGGGCCTGAAGTCCCCGCGAATGGAACCACACCGTGACAATCTCAGCCGAAAACCTCAGCCAGGGTCCACTCGCGGAAGAGAAACTAGGTCGGCAGCCGCCGGTTGATCAGCAACGCCGCAAAGCCCGCAATCGCCAGCACCAAAGCGCCCAGCCGCAGCCAACCCACGCTGGCGTCGCCCTTGATGGTTTCGTAGCCGATTTGCTGTTGTAGAGAGGAGTAGACGGCCTTCAACTCTTGCAGCGTCGCGGCGTTGTAGGAGTTGCCCCCGGAAAGTTGAGCGACCTTCTTCATCGTCTCGTCGTCGACGGGCACCGGTTGGCGCTGGTCGTTGATCTCGACGAAGCCGTATGGCGTGCCGAAGGAGATCGTCGAGATGGGTACGCCCTGGTCTTTGGCGGTGCGTGCCGCGGTGTAAGCGCCCTTGGGGTTGTCCGGGTTGGTCGGCATCGTCTCCTTGCCGTCGGAGAACAACACCACGCGCGCCGGCGGCGGGGTGTCGCCGCCGCCGATCACCGCGCCCACGGTCGCGATGGCCTGCAACGCGGTGAAGATGGCTTCCCCGGTCGCGGTGCGGTCGGCGAACTGCAACCGGTCGAGCGCATTCTTGGTCGCCTCCCGGTTGGTCGTCGGGGACACCAGCACAGTGGCCGTGCCCGCGTAGGCGATCAATCCGAGGTTGATGCCGGGGGTCAATTCGTCGGCGAACTGCTTGGCGGCCTCCTGCGCGGCGGCCATCCGGTTGGGTTCGACGTCGGTGGCCCGCATCGACTGCGACACGTCGATCACCAGCATGACCACCGCGCGGTTGCGGGGAATCCGTACGTCGTTGGTGGGTCCGGCCATCGCGACGGTGAACAGCACCAGCGACAACGCCAGCAGGATCGCCGGGAGGTGCCGCCAGCGCGACGGCCGTTTGGGCGCAACGCTTTCCAGCAGTTCCATGTTGGCGAACCGCAGCATCCGCTTCTGGCGCGCCAGTTGCAGGATCACATACAGCGCGATCAACCCGGCGACCACCAGCAGGAACAGGAAGAACCAGGAGTGTTCGAAGCCGGACAGTGTCATCGGCCCAAGCAAGGGCAACGTCATATCAGACCCGTCATTGTGTCAGTGCTCGGCACCGCAACTGCGCCCGTCACCGTCGGCCCGCCATTGCCCCGCGCCGGCGGGAAGCGACGAAACGGACGATGTCAGCGATCCAGTCGCGGTCGGTGCGCAGCGTCATCACCGGTGCCCCGCAGCCGCGGATGGTGCGGGCGACGTCGGCGCGATGAGCCGCTGCGGCCTTGGCGAAGTCGGTTTGCAGTTGGGAATCGATGGTGAATTCGCGGGTGACGCCGGATTCGGCGTCTTGCAGGATGACGTCACCGATGTCGGGCAGTTCGATGTCACGGGGATCGAGCACCTCGATCGCCAGCACCTCGTGCCGGGCGGCGATGCCACGCAGCGGCCGCATCCAGTTGATTGGGCCGAGGAAGTCGCTGATGATCACCGCCATCCCGCGCCGGCGTTCGGGGCGCCGCAGCGCGTCGATAGCGGCAGCCAGGTCCCCCCGCACCCCGACCGGCGCACGCGGGGTGGTGGCGATGGTGCGCAACATGGTCTGCACGTGCTGGCGTCCGGACCGCGCGGGTACCCGAATGGTGTTGACGCCGTTGGAGATCAGCGCGCCGAGCCGGTTGCCGCCGCCGGTGTTCAGGAACGAGATCGCCGCTGCCGCCGCGACCGCGAGGTCACGCTTTTCGCACACGGCGGTGCCGAAGTCCAGGCTGGCCGACATGTCGACCACCAGCCAGGTTTCCAGTTCCCGGTCGGCGATCATCTGCCGGACATGCGGGTGGGTGGTGCGCGCGGTGACCGCCCAGTCCATCCGGCGGACGTCGTCACCGGGCTGGTACATGCGCGACTCGCCCGGCTCGGACCCCGGTCCTGGAATCAAGCCCAGGTGGTCGCCGTGCAGGATGCCGTCCAGCTTGCGGCTGACGGTCAGTTCCAGGGTGCGCAGCGCCGCCGCGAGCTTCGGGTCGTCGATGGAGCCGCGTTGCATCGACGGCGGGTGGACGACCGCCGGCGTCTTGCTATCAGTCACCGACCGGCCGCGGCCGTGGCGCCCTGCATCACCGGCGGCACCGAATGACCTGACTGCGGAACGGCATTCACCTGCGGTAGGGCCACCGTCTGCAGGACGCGGTTGATGACGATCTCCGGCGAGATCTCGTCGGCCAGGGCGTCATAGGTCAGCACCAGGCGGTGCCGCAGCACGTCGGGCACCACCTCGATGACGTCCTGCGGGATGACGTAGTCACGCCCGCGGACCAGGGCCAGCGCCCGGGACGCGGCGATGATGCCCAGCGACGCACGCGGCGAGGCGCCGAAGGCGATCCAGCTCTTGACGTCGTTGAGCCCCAGCTGTTCGGGATGGCGGGTCGCGGTAACGACGCGGACCACATAGTCGACCAGCGCGTGGTGGACGAAGTTGTTGGCCGCGATGTCCTGCAGGCGCAGCAGGTCGCCCGAGTTGAGGATCTGCTTGGCCTGAGGCGGCTTGACGCCCATCCGGTAGATGATCTCGCGCTCTTCTTCGGGCGAGGGGTAGCCGACGTTGATCTTGAACAGGAAGCGGTCGCGCTGCGCCTCGGGCAGCGGGTAGACGCCCTCTTGCTCGATCGGGTTCTGGGTCGCCATCACCAGGAAGGGGTTAGGCAACGGGAAGGTCTTGCCACCGATCGACACGTGGCGTTCGGCCATGACTTCCAGCAGCGCCGACTGGACCTTGGCCGGCGCACGGTTGATCTCGTCGGCGAGCAGGAAGTTGACCACCACGGGTCCGAGTTCGGTGTCGAACTCCTCCTTGCCCTGCCGGTAGATGCGGGTACCGATGATGTCGGTGGGCACCAGGTCGGGGGTGAACTGGATACGTGCGAACGTGCCGCCGACGACGCGCGCGAAGGTCTCCACGGCCAGCGTCTTGGCGACGCCGGGTACGCCTTCGAGCAGCACGTGGCCTTTGGCGAGCAGGCCGACCAGCATCCGCTCGACCAGCTGGTCCTGGCCGACGATGATGCGCTTGACCTCGAAGATGGCGCGCTCGAGGGTGTGCACCTCGGCGGCCAGACCGTCGGCACCACCTACGTGCCCCTCTTGGGTCGGGGGTGCCGAATGGGCACCCGGACCCGAGTAACCGCCACCTGCTGATGTCATCAACAACCCTCCACAGCTCTTCCGACACGACTGCCGACCCGACCAATGTCACCGGGCAGCGACGTGCCCGCGTTCAACTATTCCAGGCGTCTGGGATTCCGTCGACGCCGGGCAAATGCCCCTGGACCGCACAGACCCCGGTTAGTAGTCGATGATGCGGGTGACGAACGGAGTCATACCGGGTTTGCGCACCGGGCTGATGGTGACCTTGCCGGCGCTGCCGGAAGCCTCCAGCATCTGACCGTTACCCAGGTACATGGTCACGTGCTGGCTGCCCCCCGGGCCATAGAAGATGAGGTCGCCGCGGCGGGCCTGATCAGGGGGAATGTGCTTGCCGGCGTTGTACTGGTCGCCGGAGAATCGCGGGATCAGCACGCCGACGCCAGAGAAGGCATAACGCATCAGGCCCGAGCAGTCGAAGCCGACGGTGTTGGCGCCGGAGTCGATACCCTTGCTGGGGCCCTCCAGCGTGCCGCCGCCCCACGAATACGGCACGCCCATCTGCGATCCGGCGCGGCGGATCACGTATTCGATGGCTTGCTTGCCGTTGGCGCGCGGTATGCGGCTGGGGCTGGTGTTGCCGCTGCTGGCCGCGGGCACGTCACCGCCGAGGTTGATGCCCAGCCCACCGAGGAACTGCTTGCCCAAGTCGAGCGTGGTCTGGGTGGCCTGAGCGGTGGCTTGCAACGACGCGTTGGCCACCGCGAGCGGATCCCCTGGGGCGCCCGCACTGATGGTGGCTGGCAGGGTGGGATCCCACTGGCCGGGGTCGGCCTCGGCGGGGGCCGCTAAAGCGATCAGCAGCCCGGTCACCAAGGCGGTGATCCAGGCTAGGCTGATCAAGCGAATTCGTCTGTGGCGCATTGATCCTCGTCAGTACTCGATGTAGCGGACCACGAAGGGCGTCATGCCGCTGGTGCGCACCGGCGCCACCCGCACCTTCAGACCGATGTCGGGCGCCTCGAGCATCTGTCCGTCGCCGAGGTAGATGGTCACGTGCTGGCTGCCGCCCGGGCCGTAGAAGATGACGTCGCCGCGGCGCATCTGCGCGGTGGGGATCTTGCGGCCCATGTTGTATTGCGACCCCGAGTAGTGCGGCAGCTTGATGCCGACGCCGGCGAACGAGTACAGGACCAGGCCCGAGCAGTCGAAGCCGGTGATGTTGGCCCCCGAGTCGATGCCTTTACTGGGCCCGGCAGCGTTCCCGCCACCCCAGGAATAAGGAACACCGATCTGGGACATGCCGCGACGGATCACGTACTCGGAGGCCTGCCGCCCATAGACGCGAGGGATCCGGCTTGACGTCCCACCGGTCGGGGCGTTGGTGATGCCGGTGTCGTTGGGCTTGAGGATGCCCAGCTGTTGCAGGAAGTTGCGCCCCATGCTGGCGGTGACCTGGGCGGAGGTGGCGGAGTAACCCAGCACCTGATTGACCACCGCAATCGGGTCGCCCTGGATGTTGGCGCTGGGGACCTGCGGCAGCGTGGGATCCCAGCCGTCCCACTTGCGCGCGCCGGGTTGGGCCGCGTGGTCCCACTGGTCCGCTGCGGGCGGCGAGCCGGGTGCGCCGGCGCCCACCGACCAGCTGTGCGCGGCCGCCAGCCGGGCGGTTTCCAACTTGGCTTGCGCCGCGTCGCGCTCGGCGGCCAGCCGATTGACTTGTTCGCGCTGTTCGTCGAACTTGTGCCGGGTGTCGTTGAGGGCCGCGACCGCCGCCTCCTGGCTTGCCTTGGCGTCGGCGGCGGCCTTGTCCGCCTTGTCCTTGGCGGCCCGTGCGGCCGACTCCTTGTTCACCTGCTCGGTGCGGGCGCGCTGCAGGTTGGCCATCACCGCTTGGGCGCTGGCAGTGAGGGTCCGGGTGGCCGTCGCGGCGGCGATGATGTCGTCGGGGCTTCTCGCGGTCAGGTAGCCGTCGGATGGACCATTCATATAGGTGGCGGCGGCGAAGGTGTTGAACCGGTGCTGCGCGGCCTCGATCGCCGCGTTGGCGTCCTTGACCGCCTGCTGGTTGGTTTCCAGTTCATGTCCGGCCTCGGCGGCGTTGTCGCGGGCGGTTTCCACCGCGACCATCGCCTTGTTGACGCTCTCCTGTTCGGTCTCGACGGTCGCGCTCAGGTCTTCCAGACGCTGGTTGGCCCGGGCGACATCGGCAATGAGGGTGGCGATTGAATCGGTGCCGGGGTCACCGGCGGCCAGACCCGGGGTGCACAGCAACAGTGCCACACTCAGCACCGACGGAATCGCCGGTCGCACCAGTCGGGCGACCGGTCGCGAGGCAGAGCCACGGCGTGTCTGTCTCATCAGACTCAGGTCTCCTAATGGCTCAACACGGGCAAGCGGCAACAGGCCGGACTATCGGAAAAAGCACTAAACAACAACTGCATCATTTGCACCGTACGTCACACCAGACGCCTCGGAAACGAGCGTCACAAACTGCGCTCAGGACGTGTGTTTACTGTGACCGAATGGTGATCTGCCGGGTTTGCCCAGCTGCAGACCGAGCTACGGCGCCAGGGCCGTCGGCCGCCGATACGTGAGGCTAGAGACCTTGACCGGGTTCATCCGCCGGGGTTTCGCCGGTCGGTGGCGTCGTTGCTGACTGCTTGAAGCGGCGCTGGGCAAACCGGGTGCCGACCGCCGCGGCGAGCACGGCGATCAGCACCACGATCGTCCAGGCGGTCCACGGAAATTCGGGCGTGCTCAATTCGTTGAGGAAGTTCTGCGCCGATTGCACCGGGTTGCCGGTTTTCGAGTGATCTTCACCGGCCTCCAACGTGACCCGGGGGAAGTGGGTGCTGTAACTGCCGACATAACTGGGGCTGAGCGTGAGGACGGTGGCGTCGGGGTAGTCGGCTCCCACCACGGTCGAGATGTCACGCAGCGGGGTGTCGTTGGGCGGGTTGTGGTCGAGCAGCACGATCTTGAGGTCGATGCCCTCCTCGCGCGCGTGATGGACCACATCGAGCAATCCCGGGAGGGCCGCTGGTGGGGCGCTGACCCCGGAAGCGGCGACCTGGGCCTTGATCGCGTTCATGTCGACGTCCTGCGGGATGTAGGCCGGCAGGAACGGAATGAACTGCGGTAGCTGCCCGACGAACTCTTGCCCGGTCATCTTCCTCGCTCCTCTCGCACCCGCCGCAGCGCTAGGAGCACCGTACCCGCCGGGTCTGACACGCGGCCTGGCACGCTCCGGTGCAGTCGGTCAGTCAACCGGGTCTTCCAACCCGCGGCCCACGCGACAAGACTGGACTCAGCGAGGGCCACGCAATGCAGGACAAGCGTACTGTTAAAGTGGCTCACGCATTCGATGCACCCGTCGACACGGCCCGTCGGCGGAAGAACTTAATCCTGGGAGTTGAAGTGACTAGCAAAGATTCGGTGAATTCGTTCGGCGCCCGTGACACCCTGAAGGTCGGCGACAACAGCTACCAGATCTATCGCCTTGATGCGGTCCCCAACACGGCGAAACTCCCTTACAGCCTGAAAGTCCTGGCGGAGAACCTGCTGCGGAACGAGGACGGCAGCAACATCACCAAGGATCACATCGAGGCCATCGCCAACTGGGACCCGGAGGCGGAGCCCAGCATCGAGATCCAATACACGCCGGCGCGGGTGGTTATGCAGGACTTCACCGGTGTGCCCTGCATCGTCGACCTGGCCACCATGCGTGAGGCGATCGGCGACCTGGGCGGCAAGGCGGAGAAGGTCAACCCGCTGGCACCGGCCGATCTGGTGATCGACCACTCGGTGATCGCCGACCTGTTCGGCCGCGCCGACGCGTTCGAGCGCAACGTCGAGATCGAGTACGAGCGCAACGGCGAGCGCTACCAGTTCCTGCGCTGGGGACAGGGCGCATTCCGCGACTTCAAGGTGGTGCCGCCGGGCACCGGCATCGTGCACCAGGTCAACATCGAATACCTGGCGCACGTGGTGATGGAACGCGACGGGATCGCCTACCCGGACACCTGTGTGGGCACCGACTCCCACACCACGATGGTCAACGGCCTCGGCGTGTTGGGCTGGGGCGTCGGCGGCATCGAAGCCGAAGCCGCGATGCTGGGCCAGCCCGTGTCGATGCTCATCCCGCGAGTGGTCGGGTTCAAGTTGACCGGTGAGATCCAACCGGGCGTGACCGCCACCGACGTCGTGCTGACCGTGACCGAAATGCTGCGCAAGCATGGCGTGGTCGGAAAGTTCGTGGAGTTCTACGGCGACGGTGTCGCCGAGGTCCCGTTGGCCAACCGCGCCACGCTGGGCAACATGAGCCCCGAATTCGGTTCTACCGCAGCCATTTTCCCGATCGACGAAGAGACCATCTCTTACCTGCGCTTCACCGGTCGCAGCGAGGAGCAGCTGGCCCTGGTCGAGGCCTACGCCAAAGAGCAAGGCATGTGGCACAACTCGGAGCACGAGCCGGCATTCTCCGAATACCTCGAGCTGGACCTGTCCGAGGTGGTGCCGTCGATCGCCGGGCCCAAGCGCCCGCAGGACCGGATCGCCTTGTCGGAAGCCAAGTCCACGTTCCGCGGCCAGATTCCCAACTACGTCGGTGACGACCCGGAGAAGAAGGACTACTCCAAGCTCGACGAGGCGGTGGACGAGTCCTTCCCGGCCAGCGATCCCGGCCAGCCGCAGAACGGCCATGCCGACGACAAGCCGAAGGTGCATTCGGCTGCCGCGCATGCCGAAGGAAGGGTCAGCAACCCGGTGCGGGTGAAGTCCGACGAATACGGCGAGTTCGTACTGGACCACGGCGCCGTGGTGATCGCCGCGATCACCTCGTGCACCAACACCTCCAACCCCGAGGTCATGTTGGGCGCAGCCCTGCTGGCCCGCAACGCCGTCGACAAAGGCCTGACCTCCAAGCCGTGGGTGAAGACCACCATGGCGCCGGGCTCCCAGGTGGTCAACGACTACTACGAAAAGGCCGGTCTCTGGCCGTATTTGGAGAAGCTCGGCTTCTATCTGGTGGGGTACGGCTGCACCACCTGCATCGGCAACTCCGGCCCGCTGCCAGAAGAGATCTCCAAGGCCGTGAACGACAATGACCTCTCGGTGGCGGCCGTGCTGTCGGGCAACCGCAACTTCGAAGGCCGGATCAACCCCGACGTGAAGATGAACTACCTCGCGTCGCCGCCCTTGGTGGTCGCCTATGCGCTGGCCGGGACCATGGACTTCGACTTCGAGTCCGAGGCGCTGGGGCAGGACAAAGACGGCAACGACGTCTTCCTCAAAGACATCTGGCCGTCGCAGAAGGATGTCTCGGACACCATCGCGTCGGCGATCAACCAGGAGATGTTCACCAAGAACTACGCCGATGTGTTCAAGGGTGACGAGCGGTGGCAGAACCTGCCGACGCCGAGCGGTGACACTTTCGAGTGGAACCCGGAGTCGACGTACGTGCGCAAGCCGCCGTACTTCGACGGGATGTCCGCCGAACCGGAACCCGTCACCGACATCAAGGGCGCTCGGGTGCTCGCGCTGCTCGGCGACTCGGTGACCACCGACCACATCTCCCCCGCCGGCAGCATTAAGCCGGGCACCCCGGCGGCGAAGTACCTCGACGAGCATGGCGTCGAGCGCAAGGATTACAACTCCTTCGGTTCGCGGCGCGGCAACCACGAGGTGATGATCCGCGGCACGTTCGCCAATATTCGGTTGCGCAACCAGTTGCTGGACGACGTCTCGGGTGGCTACACCCGCGACTTCACCCAGGATGATGCGCCGCAGGCGTTCATCTACGACGCCGCGCAAAACTATGCGGAGCAGGACATTCCGCTGGTTGTGCTGGGCGGCAAGGAGTACGGATCCGGTTCGTCACGCGACTGGGCCGCCAAAGGCACCTGGCTGCTGGGCGTGCGCGCGGTGATCACCGAGTCGTTCGAGCGTATTCACCGCTCCAACCTGATCGGAATGGGCGTCATACCGCTGCAATTCCCCGAAGGAAAGTCGGCGGAATCGTTGGGGCTCGACGGTACCGAGGTTTTCGACATCACCGGCATCGAGGAACTCAACGACGGCAAGACGCCCAAGACCGTGCACGTCAAGGCCAGCAAGGACTCCGGCGATCCGATCGAGTTCGACGCGGTGGTGCGCATCGACACACCCGGTGAGGCGGACTACTACCGCAACGGCGGCATCTTGCAGTACGTGCTGCGCAACATGCTCAAGTCGGGCTAGCCGGCGACCCCCGCCCTGGCCCATGCCCAAAGTCAGCGAGGACCATCTGGCGGCTCGCCGCCGCCAGATCCTCGACGGCGCTCGCCGTTGTTTTGCCGAATACGGTTACGACAAGGCCACGGTCCGGCGGTTGGAGAAGGCGGTCGGCTTGTCGCGCGGTGCGATCTTCCACCACTTCCGCGACAAGGACGCGCTGTTCTTCGCCCTGGCCCACGAGGATGCCGAGCGAATGGCCGACGTCGCCTCCCGCGAGGGGCTCATCCAGGTGATGCGCGACATGCTCGCCGCACCGGACGAGTTCGATTGGCTGGCCACCCGATTGGAGATTGCGCGCAAGCTGCGCAACGATCCGGCGTTCAACCGCGGCTGGGCGGAGCGTTCGGCGGAACTGGCAGCGGCAACGCACGATCGGCTGCGCCGGCAGAAGGAAGCCAACCGGGTCCGCGACGACGTCCCCGATGACGTGTTGCAGTCCTATCTGGAGCTGGTCCTGGACGGCTTGGTGGCCCGGCTGGCTTCCGGTGAGGACCCGCAACGACTGACCGCCGTATTGGATTTGGTGGAAAACTCGATGCGGCGCAGTTGATTCGAGTGGGCGCGGCTACGTCGCGCGTGACCGGTGGTTGGGCCCACCGCGGCTGCGCATCGTCGTTCCCGACTCGCGCAGCATGTTGTGGATGCAGCCGTAGGAACGTCCGGTGGTGGCGGCCAGATTGCGGATGCTGGCCCCGCCCTCATAGGCGTGGCGCAACTCGAGCAGCAACTGCTCGCGTGTTTTTCTCGGCTTCCGCATCGGCGCCTCCCCGTCTCGTCCCGATCTCAGCCACTCAGCGTAAGAACCAGGTGTCGACGGCGGGCGAATTTGGCCGAAAATGGGGGGACGGTTTCAGGCCAGCTCGATCAGATCGCGATACTCCTCGGACCAGTAATCCTCGGTGCCGTCCGGCAATAGCACCACGCGTTGCGGCTCGAGGGCCTCGGCCGCGCCCGGGTCGTGCGTCACCAGCACCACCGCGCCGCGGTAGCTGCGCAGCGCATCGAGGACCTGCTCGCGCGATGCTGGGTCGAGGTTGTTGGTCGGCTCGTCCAGCAGCAGCACGTTGGCGGTCGAGGCCACCAGCCCGGCCAGCGCCAGTCGGGTTTTCTCACCACCGGACAGCGTGCCGGCGGGCTGGTCGAGTTGCGCGCCGCTGAACATGAACGCGCCCAACAATCCCCGTAGATCCTGCTCACCGGATTCGGGCGCTGCGTGCCGGATGTTCTCCCACACCGTCGCGTCGTTGTCGAGCGTGTCGTGCTCCTGCGCGAAATAGCCGATGCGCAAACCGTGTCCAGGCTCCAGGCCGCCGGTGTCCGGCTTCTCGGTACCCGCCATCAGCCGCAGCAGCGTGGTCTTACCGGCACCGTTGAGACCCAGCACCACCACGCGCGAACCGCGGTCGATGGCCAGGTCGACACCGGTGAAGACCTCGAGGGATCCGTAGGACTTGCTCAGCCCCTTGGCCACCAACGGGGTGCGCCCGCACGCGGCGGGCTCGGGGAATTTGATGCGGGCCACCTTGTCAGCGACGCGCTCCTCGTCGAGTGCGGCCATCATCCGGTCGGCGCGACGCAACATGTTTTGTGCCGCAACGGCTTTGGTCGCCTTGGCGCCCAGCTTGGCGGCTTGGGTGCGCAGCGCGGCGGCCTTACGCTCGGCGTTGGCGCGTTCCCGGCGACGACGCTGCTCATCGGTGGCGCGCGCGTCGAGGTACTTCTGCCAGCCCATGTTGTAGACGTCCATCTCCCCGCGCACGGCGTCGAGGAACCAGACCCGGTTGACCACGTCGGATATCAGGTCGACGTTGTGGCTGATCATGATCAGCCCTCCGGTGTGCGATCGCAGGAAATCCCGTAACCAGCCAACCGAATCCGCGTCGAGGTGGTTCGTCGGTTCGTCGAGCAGCAGGGTGGTGGACGAGCCGGCACCGGACTCGGAGGCGGAGAACAAAATGCGCGCCAGTTCCACCCGGCGGCGCTGACCACCGGACAGCGTGCGCAGCTTCTGCGTCAGAACCCGTTCGGGCAGGCCAAGACTCGCGCAGATGCGAGCCGCTTCGCTTTCGGCGCCGTAGCCGCCCAGCGCGACGAAACGCTCCTCGAGTTGGCCGTAGCGGCGGATCGCGCGGTCCCGCGCGTCGTCGTCGGCGACCTCGGCCATCAACGCCTGCTGCTTCTCCAAGTCGGTGAGCAGCACGTCCAGACCGCGCGCCGACAGCACCCGGTCGCGGGCCAACACATCGAGGTCGCCTTCTTTGGGATCTTGTGGCAGGTAACCGATTTCGCCGTTACGCAACACCGATCCGGCGTACGGCTCGCTCTCGCCGGCCAGGATGCGCAGGGTCGTCGTCTTGCCGGCCCCGTTGCGCCCGACCAGACCGATGCGGTCGCCGGGCTGCACCCGCAGGTCGGGGCCGTCGGGTGAGAGCAGGATGCGCGCTCCAGCGCGGACCTCGAGGTCCGTAGCCGTGATCACGATCGCTCTCCTTGTCCTGACTACTTGTCGTCGGTGAAGACCGCCGGCCGCTTCTCTGCGCGCGCGGCGACCGCCTCTTCGAAGTTGGCGGTGAGCAGACGGACGAAAAGCTGGCCCAGGCCTTCGGCCTGCATGTGCCCCTCCAGACTGCCAGCGTCCAGTCCACTCCATAGTGTGCGTTTGGTCAATTCGATCCCCGGCCGGGAGAACGCCGCCATCCGGGCCGCGATCGCATAACAGGTGTCCAGGAGCTGATCCGGAGGCGCCTGACAGGACACCAGCCCGATCCGCTCGGCCTCCTCGGCGCTGACGTCGCGGCCGGTGAGCATGATCTCGAACGCCCGTGACGATCCGATGGCGCGCGGCAGCAGATAGCTCAGCCCCAATTCGCTCGCGGTCAGGCCGTTGTTGATGCCGGCAGCCCGGAAGTACGCGCTGGTGGACGCCACCCGGATGTCTGCGGCCAGCGCCAGGCACAAGCCCCCGCCGATGGCCGGTCCGTTCACCGCGGCGATGACGGGCTGGTGCATCCGTCGCAGCGACAGGATGACGTCGTCCAGCAGCTCCATGGACCGCAGCGCATAGGTGGGCCGCGTCAGGTCCTCGACGTGCGGCACCGAGCCGGCTGACTTGTGGTCTGCGCCGGAGGAGAACCCTCGGCCCGCCCCGGTCAGCACCACGACTCGCACGGAGTTGTCGTAAGTGACCTGTTCCAGCGCCGCCTTGAGCGGAACCATGACGTCAAAAGCCATGGAGTTCATCCGCTCGGGGCGGTTCAGGGTGATCAGCGCTATTTCGGGCCGCGGGTGCTCGACGAGGACCAAACTCACCTGTCGAAAGTAGCCCACCTGCGGCAAATCAGGCTTGTTCGGCGTCTCCGGGCTGGGCCACGGCGTCCACGTCGAAAGCCTTGAGCTGCTCGATCAGGTCCTCCAACGCCGCGGGAGGCAGCGCGCCGGCCTGATTGAACAGCAATTTGCCCTTCTTGAAAGCCATCAACGTGGGGATGGACCGGATCTGAGCGGCCGCCGCCAGTTCTTGCTCGGCTTCGGTGTCGACCTTGGCGAACACCACGTCCGGGTGCTTCTCCGAGGACGCCTTGAACGTCGGCGCAAAGGCGCGACACGGGCCACACCAGGAGGCCCAGAAGTCGACCAGGACCATATCGTTGTCGTTGATCGTGTCGTTGAACTGCGCTGCAGTGATGTCTTGGGTAGTCACGTCTGCGCTAACGCCCCGGGGCGCTCGGTTGTTCCAGCAACGCGGTTCCAGCGGGCGTCAGCAACGCCGGGGCCGCCGCCGCCCGCCAGGACCGGTCGGTCAGGAGGCGCATGCCGTTGAGCGCGACCAGCAGAGTCGATCCCTCGTGCCCGGCCACCCCGACCGGCAGTGGCAGGTCACCGAGCAGGTCCCACAGCACCAGGACGGTGATGAACGTGGCGGCGATGGCCAGGTTAGCGGCCATTACCCGGCGCGCCTGCCGAGCCAGGGCGATGATCGTGGGGATGGCGTGCAGTTCGTTGCGGACGGTGACCGCGTCGGCGGTCTGCAAGGTGAGGTCCGCGCCGGCGCCCATGGCGATCGAGGCGTGCGCGACGGCCATGGCCGGTGCATCGTTGACGCCGTCGCCGACGACCAGCACCCGGTGGCCGCCGGCCTGCAGGTCACGCACCGCGTCGACCTTCTGCTCCGGCAGCAGCGCGGCGCGCACATCGCCGATTCCGGTGTCCTGGGCGATTCGGGTGGCCGCGCGCTCGTGGTCGCCGGTCAACAGCACCGGCGGCGTACACGTCATCGCCGCCAGGGATGCGATGGACCGCGGCGCGTCCTGCCGGATCTGATCGGTCAGTCCGAGCAGCCCAACCGCCACTCCGTTCACCAGCACGATGGCCGCGGTGGCGCCGGCGCCCACGATCGGGGCGACCTGGGGCAGCGGGGCACCGGTGTAGCCGTGCGCGCTGCAGACTTCGACGAAAGCGCGGCCTACCGCGGCGCGGACCCCGCGCCCTGGCAACGCGCGGAAATCCTCGGCCGCCGGGATGCTGACGCCGCGCCTGCGCGCCTCGTCGACAACGGCTCGACCGAGGGGATGTTCGCTGAATTGCTCTGCCGCTGCGGCTAACTCGAGCAGGTGGTGTGCGCTGTATTGTTCGGGGCGCAACGGCTCGACGATGGTCAGCTGAGGGTTACCGCCGGTCAGTGTGCCGGTCTTGTCCAGCGCGACGATGCTGGTTTCGGCGAGGCGTTCGACGACCACCGCCGATTTGAGCAGCACCCCATGTCGGCCGGCGTTGGCGATGGCCGACAGCAGCGGCGGCATGGTCGAAAGCACCACTGCGCACGGCGACGCGACGATCATGAACGTCATGGCGCGCAGCAGCACCGGCTGCAAGGCGGCACCCATCAGCAGCGGAACAGCGATCAGGGCCACCGTGGCGGCGACCACACCCACGGAGTAACGCTGCTCGATCTTTTCGATGAACAACTGGGTTCTTGCCTTGCTGGCCGAGGCTTCGGCCACGAGTTCGACGATGCGCGCGACGACGCTGTGCGCCGGGTCGCGGGTGACCACGACCTGCAGCACACCGGATCCGTTGCCCGTGCCGGCGAAGACCTCGTCACCGGCGCTTTTCGCCGCTGGCATCGACTCGCCGGTGATCGAGCACTGGTCCACCTCGGAGGAGCCGCAGGCGACCACCCCGTCGGCGGGAATCCGCTGCCCGGGCCGCACCACGACGCGGTCCCCCACCACCAAGTCACCGGCGGGCACGACGCGCTGGGTGCCGTCGCCCCCGACCAGCACGGCTCGGTCGGGCGCGAGGTCTAGTAAGCCTTTTACCGAGTCCGCGGTGTGCTTGGTGGCCACCTCGTCGAGCGCGGTGGAGGTGGCGAAGATGACGATCAACAGCGCACCATCGAAGATCTGACCAATGGCGACGGCGCCGATCGCGGCAACAACCATCAGCAAGTCCACGTCAAGGGCCTTGTTGCGCAACGCTTGCGCCCCAGCCCACGCCGATCCCCAGCCGCCGGCGAGGTAGCAGGCCAGATACAGGGTCCAGCAGAGCGCGTGCGGAGCACCGCAGACCTGACCCGTCACGCCGGCCAGGAAGAGGCCCAAAGCGGTTGCGGCCCAACGCACCGAGATAACCGACCACAGCACCGTCCGCCACTGCGCGGGCCGTCGGGTGATGGCTGGACCAACACCCGATTCGGCTGTAGCAGTAGTTCTTTCGAGCGTAGGCAAAATCATGCCGGGCGGCCTCGCAGCGGATCGGTGGCAATGACCCGGCCGAGTCTATCGACGCAAAGATGTTGGTAAGTCTCGGTTTTGTTGCGGTATGCCATTGGATCGGATTGCGCAGCACAATCGGCTGCGCCGAGGTTACGGTTGCGTACGTTTTCCGGCGTCGGCCACACTGAGGGCCTGATTCGCCGGAAGTGAAGGGAACCACGTTGGGCCACTACATCGCCAATGTGCGCGATCTCGAGTTCAACTTGTTCGAGGTCCTCGACGTGGGCGCCGTCCTGGGTACCGGTCGCTACAGCGATCTCGACGCGGACACGGTGCGCACCATCTTGACCGAGGCGGCGCGGCTAGCCGAGGGCCCGATCGCCGACTCGTTCGCGTTCGCCGACCGTAATCCCCCCGTCTTCGACCCCAAGACCCACAGCATCAGCGTGTCCCCCGAACTGGTGAAGACCGTTGACGCGATCAAAGAAGCGGGATGGTGGCGGCTGGGACTGGCCGAAGAGATCGGCGGCATGCCCGCCCCAGCGCCGCTGATCTGGGCGGTCAACGAAATGATCTACTGCGCCAATCCATCCGCTTGCTTCTTCAACCTCGGCCGCACGCTGTCTCAGTCGCTCTACATCGAGGGCAACGAGCAGCAGCGGCACTGGGCGGCGATCGGCGTCGAGCGCGGATGGCAGGCCACCATGGTGCTCACCGAGCCGGACGCGGGCTCCGACGTGGGCGCCGGACGCACCAAGGCCGTCGAGCAACCCGACGGCACCTGGCATATCGAGGGCGTGAAGCGCTTCATTTCGGGCGGCGACGTCGGCGACACGGCGGAAAACATCTTCCACCTGGTCCTGGCCCGGCCGGAAGGCGCCGGCCCAGGCACCAAGGGGCTCAGCCTGTTCTACGTTCCCAACTACCTGTTCGACCCCGACACCGGTGAGCTGGGTTCCCGCAACGGCGTCTATGTCACCGGCCTGGAACACAAGATGGGCTTGAAGTCCTCACCAACCTGCGAGCTGACGTTCGGTGCCACCGATGTGCCGGCCGTCGGTTATCTGGTGGGCGGTGTGCACAACGGCATCGCGCAGATGTTCACGGTGATCGAGCACGCGCGCATGACCATCGGCGTGAAGTCCTCTGGCACGTTGTCCACCGGTTATCTCAACGCGCTGGCGTACGCCAAGGAGCGAGTGCAGGGCGCCGATCTGACCCAGATGACCGACAAGACGGCGGCGCGAGTGACGATCATGCATCACCCGGACGTACGCCGCAGCCTGATGACGCAAAAGGCCTACGCCGAAGGTCTGCGCGCGCTGTACCTCTATGCCGCCGCGCATCAGGATGACGCTGTGGCGCAACGTGTCTCAGGTGCCGACCCGGACATGGCGCATCGTGTCGACGACCTGCTGTTGCCGATCGTCAAAGGCGTGGGCTCCGAGCGGGCCTATGAGATTCTGACCGAATCGCTACAGACGCTGGGTGGTTCGGGCTTCCTGATGGACTATCCCATTGAGCAGTACATCCGCGACGCCAAGATCGATTCACTCTACGAAGGCACCACGGCCATCCAGGCATTGGACTTCTTCTTCCGCAAGATCGTCCGCGACCACGGCAAGGCGCTGCAATTTGTGACGAGTCAGATCAACGACAGCATCGAAAACTTCGACCCGTCGCTGAAACCACAAGCCGAGCTGCTGCAAACCGCATTGGACGACGTCACCGCAATGACCGGCGCGCTCACCGGATACCTCATGTCGGCCGCGCAGCACGCCACTGATATCTACAAGGTGGGGCTGGCATCGGTTCGCTTCCTCATGGCGGTAGGAGACCTGTTGATCGGCTGGCGGTTGCTGGTGCAGGCCGACGTCGCACACGCCGCTTTGGCCGACAGCCCGTCCCGTAACGACGAGGCGTTCTACCAGGGCAAGGTGGCGGTCGCGGCCTTTTTCGCCAAGAACATGCTGCCCAAGCTGACCGGCGTGCGCGCTGTCATCGAGTCGATCGACGACGAAATCATGCGCATTCCCGAAGACGCGTTCTGAACACACAGCAAGCACAAAGCTGCCGGGGGTAGACCCGTTCGTTGGGACCCGCCCACGATTGGAGCAGCTTTGATGTCTGGCACTTCACCCACTGTCCGGCCCGCCCGGTTCGCCGTCCTGGCCGTCGCCGCGGCAGCGGCCCTATCGGTTGCCGCTTGCGGTTCATCGTCGAACACCTCAGGCCCCACCACAACACCAAGCCCGCAGAGTTCGGCACCGAGCACGTCGACCGCCGCACCGCCGCCAGCCCACGGCCAAGCGCGGGTCAGCGGCCTGATCGCATCGGTGTCGGGCAACGCCGCCCAAGTTACGCAGGAAAACGGCAATGCCACAGTGAATTTCACGCCGTCCACCAAGGTCACCGATGTCACCCCGGCCGCGCTGACCGATGTCGCGACGGGCAGTTGTGTCACCGTGCGGCCCGGGGACACCGAAGGCAACCAACCCGTCACGGCGGTAGCGGTCCAGGTCAGCCCGGCAGTCGACGGCAAATGCCCGCAGGCTAAACAACCCACACCCGGATCACCCGCGAAACGACCCCCGATCAAGGGCACGGTCGCTTCGGTGGCGGGAGACACCATCAACGTCACCAGTGGCGACAACACCAAGACCGCGGTGACCGTCAACGGCAAAACCCGCTACACCAAGCAGAACGCCGCCACTACGCAAGCCATCGCCGCGGGCAAATGCCTGACCGCACAGGGAAATCAAGACAACGGCGGCGCGCTGCAGGCAACGTCGATCAACCTGCGCCCGGCGAACGACGGCAAGTGCGGACCCAACGGCAAGCCGCACGGGCATGGCGGGTGACCCATTGGTGTGACCTATGGGCAGCATCGCGGATCGGTATGGCGAGGACGGATGGTTGCGACCGATCGGCGACTTCAATGTGGCTATGGAACTTGAATCGCATATCGCACTGATCACCGGCGGCACCGCGGGCATCGGTCTGGAAACCGCACGATTGTTCGCCGCGCACGGCGCCGAAGTAATCCTCACCGGTCGCGATGACGAACGCGGAGCGAACACCGTTGCCGATATTGGCGGCAAAACCCGGTTCGTGCGGGCAGATCTGGGCGACATGGGTTCGATCGCCCACCTGGCGAGCGAAGCCGGAGAGGTCGACATACTCGTCAACAACGCCGGCGCATTCCCGGTGGCGCCCACCGTCGAGCAAGACTTGGCGTCGTTTCAGTCGATGTTCGACACCAATGTGCGTGGCAGCTACTTCCTGGTCGCCGAACTGGCCAAGGGCATGCTCGCGCGCGGGCGCGGCAGCATCGTCAACGTCACGTCGTTGGCTGCGGTGAAAGGCATGCCTGGAGCGTCGGTGTACGGTGCGACGAAGGCGGCGCTGGCATCCTTCACCCGCACCTGGGCGGCCGAGTTCGGCCCCAAAGGCGTTCGGGTGAACAGTGTTTCGCCGGGTCCGACTCGCACCGCAGGAGTGCTGGCCGAGTGGGGCGAATCCATCGAGGGACTCGGCGCCGCGTTGCCGTTGCAGCGCACGGCAGCACCGGCCGAAATCGCCGAAGCCATATTGTTTCTGGCCTCACCGCGGGCCAGTTATGTGACCGGCTCCACCCTGTACGTCGACGGCGGCGGTTCGGCGGTGTGACACCTAACCGTCGCCGGCGGCGGCGATCCGGGCCACCGCCGCGGCGATTTCTTCTGGACAGTCTTCCTGCAAAAAGTGCTTGGCAGGCAACAACATCGACGTACTGACCCCGGAAGCGCGCTGCGCCGCAACCCCATAGCGCCGCCACGGGAGCATGGTGTCGCGCGCGCCCCACACCACTTGCACCGGGTAGGACCTGCCGCCAACCGCATCCAGGTACAAGCGCTGTTTGTCCGCGGTCAACTCGAAGCCACGCATGATTTTCAGGAAAGCGCGGCCACCGTCGTCACCGAACAGCAGTGGCAGCCAGCATGCTAGTTCGGCACTCGGTACCCGGCGGCTGACCCCGACAAGTCGCATGATCGACGAAAACGCACCCGGCACCCGTAGCGATGCCAACCATGCCTCACCGATCCCTCGGTGCGCGAACGGCTCCATCGGCCACGGCCGGTGAAACGACGACACCTCGATGATGGTGTTGAGCAGTGTCAGCGACAGCACCCGCTCGGGTACCGCGGTCGCCACTTCGAATCCGATGGGACCGCCGATGTCATGCACCAGCAGATGGAAGCGGTCGAGGTGCAGGGCGTTGATTGCCGACAACAGCCACCGGCCGAGGCCGGTCCAGGTGTAGTCGGCGTCGGGCGGCCGGCCGGCGAAGCCGAGCCCCGGCAGGTCCACCGCAATGCCGCGCAAGCCGGCCGCGGCCAGTTCGGGGACCACCTTGCGGTAGAGGTATGCCGAGGCGGGCACGCCGTGCACACACACCACCGCGGGCGCGTCGTGCGGCCCCTCGTCGAGCACAAACGACGTGATGCCGTCGGCGCGAAAGGACCGGCCCGAGGACCGATACCGCTCGAGCAATTGATTGACCGCTGCGGATTTGGCTGCCATGTTCGTGTACCACGAGACAACGCGGCGCGGGGTTGTGTGTCAACCCGTTCCGGTTCGCGATGACCGCTATCACAAACGGCAATGGATCTCGTGCCGCTGCGCCACTAACGTTTGCGGGTGCATGGACATCTGGGATTTGCGAGCCTTCGTCGCCGTAGTCGAGGACGGCGGGCTGTCGGCAGCGGCACGTCGTCTGCACATCAGCCAGCCGTCACTGTCCCAGACCATGCAAGCCTTGGAGAAGCATCTGGATGTGCAACTGCTGACCCGCAGCAGCGCCGGGGTGACGCCGACCCCTGCCGGCATGACGCTGCTGGCCGAGGCCCGTGCCGTCATCGCCCGCTACGACCAGGCGATGGCGGCCATGGCGAAGTACTCCTCGGAAGTCGGCCGATCGTTGCGGATCGGGGTGCCTCTGGAGTTGCCGCCCCAGCCGTTGTCCGGGGCATTGGCGTCGTTGGCGACGGCGTTCCCGCTGACGGTCGTGGAGATCCGGCATCTGTCCTCTGCCAAGCAGATTGAGGCGCTGAACGCCGGCGAGTTGGATGTCGGCTTGGTGCGAGAGCGACCGCTGGGTGATCACCTGGATGTCACGACGGTGCTGGAAGAACCACTTGGTGTGTTGCTGGCGGTGGAGGATGCCGAAGCATTCTCGGATGGAGCGGTTCGTCTGGACCGGTTGTCCGGGCTGCAGTGGTTGGGCTTTCCGCGCGAGGGCAGTCCGGCTTGGTATGACGAGCTGACGGCGGTGCTGCGCAGTCACGGCGTGCAGCCGGGTCCGGCGACGTCCTACACCCAAGACCTGTTGCCGGAGGTGAAAGTGGCCACGGTCAGCTCGGGCGGCAGGTTCGCGTTGGCGCCGGCCGGCCGCTTCGAGCCGCTACCGGACTCGGTGCGCTGGCTGCCGCTGGCCGGACGGCCGCTGGTGCGCCGCACTTGGGTGGCGTGGCCGGCGTCGTCGCGGCGGCGGGATATCGCGCACCTGGTCGCAGCGCTGGAAGACGTCAGACAGTGAAGCCGAGAGCGCGCAGCTGTTCGCGCCCGTCCTCGGTGATCTTGTCCGGGCCCCACGGCGGATTCCACACCCAGTTGATGCGGATCTCGTCGACCAGGCCACTGCCGACCAACGCGCTGCGCGACTGGTCCTCGATGACGTCGGTGAGCGGGCAGGCCGCCGACGTCAGCGTCATGTCGATCAACGCAACGGTTCCCTCGTCGCCCTCTTCCAGGTTCATCCCGTAGACCAGGCCCAGGTCGACGACATTGATGCCGAGCTCCGGGTCGACGACGTCGCGCATCGCCTCCTCCAGGTCGGCGAGGAATTCCTCACCCGGCGCGGTGGTTTCGCTCATCTGACACCTCCTCCAAGGCGTGGCTGGCTTGGGCCAGTGCGTCCTTAAACGCCATCCATCCCAGCAGCGCGCATTTGACCCGCGCGGGATATTTGGCGACTCCCGCGAACGCTACTCCGTCACCCAGGACGTCTTCGTCGCCTAACACGGTGCCGCGGGAGGACACCATTTCGGTGAAAGCATCGACGGTCTTCAGCGCCTCGGGGACGCTTTGGCCGATCACCTGCTGGGTGAGCACCGACGTCGCCGCCTGGCTGATCGAACAGCCCTGTCCGTCATAGGAGATGTCCGCAACGCTGGCGCCGTCGTCGGACAAGGCGACTCGCAGGGTCACTTCGTCACCACAGACCGGATTGACGTGGTAGACCTGCGCGTCAAACGGTTCACGGAGTCCGCGGTGCTGTGGGTGTTTGTAGTGATCGAGGATCACGTCTTGGTACATCTGCTCGAGACGCACGGTCAGGGTCTCCCGAAGAAGTCGAGCGCGCGACGGACACCGGCCACCAACCGAGCGACCTCGTCGGCGGTGTTGTAGATCGCGAACGACGCTCGGGCGGTAGCCGCCACGTTGAATCTGCGGTGCAGCGGCAGGGCGCAATGATGTCCCACCCGCACGGCGACGCCTTCGTCATCGAGCACCTGCCCGACGTCGTGCGCGTGCACCCCGTCGACGACGAACGACACCGGTGATCCGCGATTTTCCATTGCGGTCGGTCCGATGATGCGGACCCCTTCGATGCCGGTCAGACCGTCGAGGGCCGCGGCGACCAGTGCGCGTTCGTGGGCTTCGACCGCCTCCATGCCGATGGCATCGAGATAGCGCGCCGCGGCGGCCAATCCGACGACCTGCGAGGTCATCGGGGTACCGGCCTCGAAGCGCTGCGGCGCCGGCGCGTAGGTGGCGGACTCCATGGTCACCGTCTCGATCATCGAACCGCCGGTGAGAAATGGGGGCATGGTGCTCAGCAATTGACGACGCCCATAGAGCACACCGATCCCGTTGGGCCCCAGCATCTTATGACCGGAGAAGGCGGCGAAGTCGACACCGAGTGCGTGGAAGTCGACGGGCTGGTGCGGCACCGACTGGCAGGCGTCCAAGACGGTCAGCGCACCGACGGCCGTGGCGCGGCTGACCAGCTCGCTCACCGGCGCCACCGCGCCGGTCACGTTCGAATGGTGGCTGAAGGCAACCACTTTCACCCGCCCATCGAGCTGCAGGCTGTCCAGGTCGATGCGGCCGTCTTCGGTCACGCCGTACCAGCGCAAGGTGGCGCCGGTACGCCGGGCCAGCTCCTGCCACGGGATGAGGTTGGCGTGGTGCTCGAGTTCGGTGGTGACGATGACGTCGCCCGGACCCACCGCCCTTTCGAAACGGTCGTCGCCCAACACATAGGACACCAGGTTCAGCGCCTCGGTGGCGTTCTTGGTGAACACCAGTTCGTCGGTGTCGGCTCCGACGAAGGCGGCGATGTCGGCACGGCCCTGTTCGTAGGCGTCGGTCGCCTCTTCCATCAGCTGGTGCGCGCCCCGGTGCACCGCGCCGTTGGAGGTGAGCAGGAATTCCCGCTCGGCGTCGAGCACCTGCAGCGGTCGCTGCGACGTCGCGCCGGAATCCAGATATGCCAACTGATTTCCGCTGCGCATCACGCGCTGCAGGATGGGGAAATCGGCGCGGATCGCCGCGATGTCGGGCCGGCTCACCGAAAGGGTCATCTCAGGCTCCGGTTGCCGCCGCTTGGCTGAAGCGAACGTAGCCGTTTTCCTCGAGCTCGTTGGCCAGCTCCGAGCCGCCGGATTCGGCGATGCGGCCGCCGACGAAGACGTGCACGTATTCGGGCTGGATGTAGCGCAGGATCCGGGTGTAGTGGGTGATCAGCAGAATGCCGCCGTGCTCGGTTTGCGCGTAGCGGTTCACACCCTCGCTGACGACGCGCAACGCGTCGACGTCCAAGCCGGAGTCCGTCTCGTCCAGGATGGCGATCTTGGGCTTGAGCAGCTCGAGTTGCAAGATCTCGTGACGCTTCTTCTCGCCGCCGGAGAATCCTTCGTTGACGTTGCGCTCGGCGAACACCGGATCGATGTCCAGGCCGCTCATCGCCGCCTTGACCTCTTTGACCCAGTGCCGCAGCTTCGGCGCCTCGCCACGCACGGCGGTCGCCGCCGAGCGCAGGAAGTTGGATACCGAGACCCCAGGCACCTCGACGGGGTACTGCATGGCCAGGAAGATGCCGGCCCGGGCGCGCTCGTCGACGCTCATGGACAGCACGTCGGCGCCGTCCAGCGTGATCGATCCCGATGTCACCCGGTACTTGGGGTGACCGGCGATGGCGTAGGACAAGGTGGACTTGCCCGAGCCGTTGGGACCCATCAGCGCGTGCGTCTCACCTGATTTCACGGTCAGGTCGACCCCTCTGAGGATGGGGATTTCTCGCTCCCCGTCGGCCGCGTTGGGATTGTCGACGCTGACGTGCAGGTCCTTGATTTCCAGTGTCGTCATGAAGTCGTCTTTTCCGTGATTTCCAGTTCGTGTTCGATGGCTGTGGTCAGGCGCTCGCGTATGTCGGGCACCGCGATCTTGGAGATGATCTCGCCGAAGAAGCCGCGCACCACCAGTCGGCGGGCCTGCTCTTCGGGAATGCCGCGCGAACGCAGGTAGAACAACTGCTCGTCGTCGAATCGCCCGGTGGCACTGGCGTGTCCGGCGCCGACGATTTCTCCGGTCTCGATTTCCAGGTTGGGCACCGAGTCGGCGCGGGCGCCGTCGGTGAGCACCAGATTGCGGTTCACTTCGAACGTGTCGGTGCCGGTGGCTTCGGCGCGGATCAGCACATCGCCCACCCAGACGGTGTGCGCGTCGGGCCGCGACGAGCCCGGATCTCCTTGCAACGCACCCTTGTACAGCACATTGGATCTGCAGTCGGGCTGGGCGTGGTCGACGAGCAGCCGCGACTCCAGATGCTGGCCGTCGTCGGCGAAGTACAAGCCCAGCAGTTCGGCGTCGCCGCCGGAGGCGGTGAACCGCACGTTGGCGGTCAACCGCACCACCTCGCCGCCCAGGGTGACGGTGACGTGCCGCAGCACCGCATCCTTGCCCAGCCGGGCGTGGTGGGCGCTGACGTGTACGGCGTCGTCGGCCCAGTCCGCGATCCACACCACGGTGAGCCGCGCGGCGTCATCGACGACGAATTCGACGTTCTCGGCGTACGTTCCGCTCCCCCGGTTGTCGATGACCACCACGGCCTCGCCGAGTTCGGCGACCCGGATCTGGATGTGTCCGTAGGCCACCGCTCCCTCGCCAGGACCGGTGACGACGATCTGCACCGGCTCGCCGACCTGTGTGTCGCGGCCGACGGTCACCACCGTGGCGACGTTGAACGAGGAAAACGCTTGTGCGGCAACGCGATCGGTTGGCACACCGCCCTGCCCGAGGCGCTCATCCCCGCGGCGCACGGATTCGACCTGGACGCCGGGACGCTCGCTGACGGTGATCTGCGCGCTGCCCGTGGCGTGCGCGGTTCCGTCGTGCAATCCACGCAGCCGCCGCAGCGGGGTGAACCGCCAGATTTCGTCGCGGCCGTGCGGAACTTCGAAGGCGTCGACGTCGAAGGAGGCGAAGAGCTCTCCCTTGTTCAGCGCGGCAATCGACGATCCCACTGGTGCGGTCATCCGACCGCACCCTCCATCTGCAGCTCGATCAGCCGGTTGAGTTCCAGCGCGTATTCCATGGGCAGTTCCTTGGCGATCGGCTCGACGAAGCCGCGCACGACCATCGCCATCGCCTCGTCCTCGGTGAGCCCGCGGCTCATCAAGTAGAACAGCTGGTTGTCGCTGACCTTGGACACGGTGGCTTCGTGGCCCATCGTGACGTCGTCCTCGCGGATGTCGACATAGGGGTAGGTGTCGCTGCGGCTGACCGTGTCCACCAGCAGCGCATCGCATTTCACGCTGGAGCGCGACCCGTGGGCGCCCTTGTTCACCTGCACCAGGCCGCGGTAGGAGGTGCGGCCACCGCCGCGCGCCACCGACTTGGACACGATGTTGCTCGACGTGTTCGGTGCCAGGTGCAGCATCTTGGCGCCGGTGTCCTGGTGCTGGTCCTCTCCGGCGAACGCCACCGAGAGCACCTCGCCCTTGGCGTGCTCGCCGGTCATCCAGACCGCCGGGTACTTCATGGTGACCTTGGACCCGATGTTGCCGTCGATCCACTCCATGGTGGCGCCGGCCTCGGCGCGGGCCCGCTTGGTGACCAGGTTGTAGACGTTGTTAGACCAGTTCTGGATGGTCGTGTAGCGCACGCGCGCATGGGGTTTGACGATGATCTCGACCACCGCGGAGTGCAGCGAGTCCGACTTGTAGATCGGCGCGGTGCAGCCTTCGACGTAGTGCACATAGGAGCCCTCGTCGGCGATGATCAGCGTCCGCTCGAACTGGCCCATGTTCTCGGTGTTGATCCGGAAGTAGGCCTGCAGCGGGATGTCGACGTGCACGCCCGGCGGGACGTAGATGAACGAGCCGCCGCTCCACACCGCGGTGTTCAGCGCCGAGAACTTGTTGTCGCCGGCCGGGATGACGGTGCCGAAGTACTCCTTGAAGATCTCCGGGTGCTCCCGCAGGCCGGAGTCGGTGTCCAGGAAGATGACGCCCTGGGCTTCCAGGTCCTCGCGGATCTGGTGGTAGACGACCTCGGACTCGTACTGCGCCGCCACACCCGAGACCAGGCGCTGCTTCTCGGCTTCCGGGATACCCAGCTTGTCGTAGGTGTTGCGGATGTCTTCGGGCAGGTCATCCCACGTCGCGGCCTGCTTCTCGGTGGAGCGCACGAAGTACTTGATGTTGTCGAAGTCGATGCCCCCGAGGTTGGAGCCCCAGTTCGGCATCGGCTTCTTCTCGAAGATGCGCAGCGCCTTGAGCCGGGTTTCCAGCATCCACTCGGGCTCGTTCTTCTTGCCCGAGATATCGCGGACCACCGCCTCGGACAGCCCGCGCTGTGCGCTGGCACCCGCGACGTCGGAGTCGGCCCAGCCGTAGCCGTACTTGCCCAGGGAGGCGATCGCCTCCTCCTGGCTCAGCGGCGCGGCCGGAACCTTGCTCGCCTCGGGTGTGAGAGTCATACGGACGCTCCTTTATTGCTCGTGGTGTCAGTCATGTGGCGCCGCTCCTGCGCATCGCTTCGCTTTGCATCGTCGACGGCGCGGCGCGGGCTGGGCGCCGGGATAAGAGGGACATGGGTGGTGCAGGCGCAGTCGCCGTTGACGATGGTCGCCAGCCGCTGCACGTGGGTTCCGAGCACCTCGGCCATCGCCTGCTGCTCGGCTTCACACAACTCGGGGAATTCCTGAGCGACGTGCGACACCGGGCAGTGATGTTGGCAGATTTGCACACCGTGGACCGGGCCGCCCACCCGGGTGGTGGTGGCGATGTAGCCGGCTTTGCTCAGTGCACCGGCGATGCGCTCGGCGGCGTCTTCCACCGCGTCTTCGTCGGGCCCGTCGGCGGCGGCCACCCCGGACAGGATGCCGTCGATGCGGCGCCGGGCGAACAGTCGCACCGCGTCGTCGCCGCCAATTTCGCGCAGTTGACGGATAGCGGCGGCCGCCAGGTCGTCGTAGGCGTGGTCCAACTTGGTTCGACCGGCCGGGGTCAGGCGGTACCGCTTGGCGGGCCGCCCTCGACCCACCTGCTGCCACGCGGCGGCCGGCGCGGACTCGGCGTCCCCGGCGTCGATCAGCGCGTCGAGGTGGCGCCGCACCCCAGCGGCCGACAAGCCCAGACGGTCACCGATCTCGCTGGCGGTGATGGATCCGGACTCGACCAACAGGCGCACGATCGCGCGGCGCGTGTGACCATCCGAACCCGCAGCGGCGGCTGCGCGCACAGCAGCGTCCTGCGATTGGATTTTCACAACACCAGTGTGACGCAATTCCGGCCGACGGTCCAGCAAGGGTGCCCTGGGTACGGGGTCGTATCGGTCACACCAAGTGGGATTGCGTGGCGGTTCTCGGCGTGCCGTTAGGCTGCAGAAATGGCAGCCCGCCACCACACGCTGAGCTCGTCGATCGCCAGTCTGCACGGCGACGAGCAGGCGGTCGGCTCGCCGCTGAACGCCGCCGAACTCACCGCACTTCGGCGTACCCGCCTGTTCGGCGCCACCGGCACGGTGCTGATGGCGATCGGTGCGCTGGGCGCGGGGGCTCGGCCGGTGGTGCAGGACCCGACATTCGGAGTGCGACTGCTCAACCTCCCGTCGCGGATCCAGACGGTGTCACTGACCATGACCACTACCGGAGCGGTGATGATGGCGCTGGCGTGGTTGATGCTGGGCCGGTTCGCGATGGGACAGCGACGCATGTCGCGCGGCGATCTGGACCGCACGCTGCTGTTGTGGATCCTGCCGCTGCTCATCGCGCCCCCGATGTACAGCAAGGACGTCTACTCCTACCTGGCGCAGAGCCAGATCTCGCTGCAGGGACTCGATCCCTATCGGGTCGGTCCGGCGTCCGGTCTCGGCCTGGGCCACGTGTTCACCCTTTCGGTGCCCAGCTTGTGGCGGGAGACCCCCGCGCCCTACGGACCGCTGTTCTTGTGGATCGGACGCGGCATCTCGGCGTTGACCGGCGAGAACATCGTCGCGGCCGTGCTCTGCCACCGGCTGGTGGTGTTGGTCGGTGTGGCGTTGATCGTGTGGGCCACGCCGCGGCTGGCCCGGCGGTGCGGGGTCGCCGAAGTCAGCGCCCTGTGGCTGGGAGCGGCCAACCCGCTGCTGTTCATGCATCTGGTGGCGGGCATCCACAACGAGGCGCTGATGCTGGGTCTGATGCTGGCCGGCGCGGAGTTCGCGCTGCGCGGCGTCGATGCTGACCGTCCGCTCAAGCCGGCGTCCTGGCAGGCCTCCGACTGGCAACCGCTGGGCATGCTGCTGGCCGGGTCGACCCTGATCATTCTGTCCTCCCAGGTGAAACTGCCCTCGCTGCTGGCGCTGGGCTTCGTCGGGACGGCGCTGGCCTACCGGCGCGGGGGCAACCTGCGGGCGCTGGCGCAGGTCGGTGGGCTGATGGCCGGGTTGTCGGTGGCCGTGATGGCCCTCGTCGGATGGGCCAGCGGACTTGGTTTTGGGTGGATCTTCACGCTGGGCACCGCGAACGTGGTGCGCAGCTGGATGTCACCGCCGACCCTGCTGGCCTTGGGCACCGGGCAGGTGGGCATCCTGCTGGGCCTGGGTGATCACACCACCGCCGTGCTGTCGCTGACCCGTGGCATCGGCGTGCTGATCATCATGGTGATGGTGTGCTGGCTGTTGCTGGCGGTGTTCCGCGGCCGGCTGCACCCGATCGGCGGTCTGGGCGTGGCGCTGGGGCTGACGGTGCTGCTGTTCCCCGTCGTCCAGCCCTGGTATCTGCTGTGGGCCATCATTCCGCTGGCCGCCTGGGCCACCCGGACGGGTTTCCGCGTCACGGTGATCATCATCACGCTCATCGTCGGCATCTTCGGCCCGACCGCCAACGGGGACCGGTTCGCGCTGTTCCAGATCGTGGACGCCACGTTGGCCAGCGCGCTGATCGTCGTGGTGCTCATCGCGCTGACCTACCACCAATTGCCTTGGCGCGCCCTGCCGTTCCTCACCGACGCGCCGGACCGGGAGCCGGTCGTCGCGCCGGAGCCGCAGCCCGAACCCGTCGCGGCCGCTGCGACCGGGCGGGCCGCCCCTGGTTCCACCCCTTCCTCAGGCGCGGCAACCGACGCCTACGCTGATTCCACGTGAGCTCGGACCCGAATGCCCGCCCGGTCGTCCTGCGACTGCGCGGCGTCAGCAAGCGATACGGGTCCGTGGCCGCCGTCAACAACCTCGATCTCGACGTGCACGCCGCCGAGGTGATGGCCTTGCTGGGTCCCAACGGCGCGGGCAAGACCACGACGGTCGAGATGTGTGAAGGCTTCGTCCGACCCGACGCCGGGTCCATCGAGGTGCTGGGGCTCAACCCGATCACCGACAACGCCCGGCTGCGGGCTCGGATCGGGGTGATGCTGCAGGGCGGCGGCGGCTACCCGGCCGCGCGCGCCGGCGAGATGCTCAACCTGGTGGCCTCCTATGCCGCCGACCCGCTGGACCCGCAATGGCTGTTGTCCACGCTGGGTCTCACCGAGGCCGCGCGCACCACCTACCGGCGGCTGTCCGGGGGTCAACAGCAGCGGCTGGCGCTGGCCTGCGCGCTGGTCGGACGGCCGGAGCTGGTGTTCCTCGACGAGCCCACCGCGGGCATGGACGCCCACGCCCGGCTGCTGGTGTGGGAGCTGATCGATGCGCTGCGTCGCGATGGCGTCACCGTCCTGCTGACCACGCATCAGCTCAAAGAGGCCGAAGAGCTGGCCGACCGGCTGGTCATCATCGACAACGGCGCCAAGGTGGCCGAAGGCACGCCGACGGAGTTGATGCGCGCCGGCGCCAAAGACCAACTGCGGTTCACCGCCCCGCCGCGGCTGGACCTGTCGTTGTTGGCGTCCGCGCTGCCGGAGGACTATCAGGCCAGCGAGGTGACCCCGGGCGAGTATCTGGTCGAAGGCCCGGTCGATCCTCAGGTGCTGGCGACCGTCACCGCCTGGTGCGCCCAGATCGACGTGCTGGCCACCGACATGCGCGTCGAGCAGCGCAGCCTCGAAGACGTGTTCCTCGATCTGACCGGCAGGAAGTTGCGGCAATGACCGACGTTTTCCCCGCGGGCACCTTCACCCCAGATCCGCGTCCCAACGCGGTCTCCCGCATGCTGGCCGCGCAATTTGGGCTGGAGCTCAAGCTGTTGTTGCGCAACGGCGAGCAGCTGTTGTTGACCATGTTCATCCCCATCACGCTGCTGGTCGGGCTGACGCTGCTGCCGCTCGGCTCCTTCGGCCAGCATCGCGCCGCCACCTTCGTGCCGGTCATCATGGCGCTGGCGGTGGTGTCGACCGCGTTCACCGGACAGGCCATCGCCGTGGCTTTCGACCGCCGCTATGGCGCGTTGAAAAGGCTTGGCGCAACGCCACTTCCGGTGTGGGGCATCATCGCCGGCAAGTCGTTGGCCGTGGTCGCCGTGGTCTTCTTGCAGGCTCTGATCCTGGGCGTCATCGGGTTCGCGTTGGGCTGGCGACCGGCGCTGGCCGCCCTGGCGCTCGGCGCGGCGGTGATTGCCCTGGGCACCGCCGGTTTCGCGGCGCTGGGGTTGCTGCTCGGCGGCACGTTGCGCGCCGAGATCGTGCTGGCCGTCGCGAACCTGATGTGGTTCGTGTTCGCGGGGTTCGGCGCCCTCACTTTGGAAACGGACATGATCCCGGCGTCGGTGAAATGGTTGTCGCGGCTGACGCCGTCCGGCGCACTGACCGAGGCCCTGTCGCAAGCGATGATCCTGTCGGTGGACTGGTTCGGGATCGTCGTACTCGCGGCGTGGGGCACGCTGGCCGCGCTGGCCGCGCGACGCTGGTTCCGTTTCACCTGACGCCGGTCAGTCCGGTATGTAGTCGAACGTATCGGGGTTGCCACCGGTTCTGCCGGCTTCGCCCTTGTCGAGAGCGGAGATCGCGTCCATATCCGAGGTGGCCAGCTCGAAATCGAACAGCTCGAAATTCGACTTCATCCGCTCGGGAGACACCGACTTGGGAAACACGATGTCACCGCGCTGGATGTGCCAACGCAACACGACCTGCGCGGGCGACTTGCCGCATTTGTCGGCGATTCGCCCGAGGACCGGGTCATCGAGAACCTTGCCCTGAGCGATCGGCGACCACGCCTCGGTCGCGATTCCGTGCTCCTTGCCGTAGGCGCGGACCTCGTCGTTCAGGAAGTAGGGATGTGCCTCGATCTGGTTCACCGCGGGCACGGTGTCGGTTTCTTTGGCCAGCAACTCGAGGTGGGCCGGCTGAAAGTTCGAGACGCCGATGCTGCGGGCCCGCCCGTCCCGGGCGAACTCTTCGAGCACCCGCCAGGTGGAGACGAAATCGCCGCCGTATCGCGTGGGCAACGGCCAGTGGATGAGGAACAGGTCGACGTAGTCGGACTCGATGGCGCTCAGCGTGGCGTCGAACGCGCGGCGGGCGTCGTCGGGCTGGTGAAAACCGTTGTTGAGCTTGCTGGTGATGAAGACATCGGCCCGGTCCAGGCCCGCCTTTTGGATGCCCTGAGCGACTTCCTTCTCGTTGCCGTACATCTGCGCGGTATCGATGTGCCGATAACCGATTTCCAGCGCGGCTGCCACCGCCGCGGCGGTTTCCTTGGGCTCGATCTGGAAGACACCGAAACCGAGTTGCGGGATGTGCGCGCCGTCGTTGAGTTCGATGGTCGGGATCTTGCTCATGTAGGTTTCCCTCTTCTGTCGCTCCGCTGATGTCTGGCCTACCGTCCTCGTCCATAGTGCCCGCCGGTAGGCCCGCCCAGCAGTCAGCGAGATCACCGTCACGGTCGCGGCAACGCTCACGGCACAACCCTCACCGCAATCTCGGCGCCACCCGCCCGCTTCTACTACGCCCCGTAGTCGTCGCTACCATCGGGCGGTGCCCGTCAAACGAACGCTGAGGCGGTTGGTGGATCTGCTCCCCGACCCCAGTCTTGGTGTCCAGCGGGTCATCGCCTTCGCCGTCATCCTCACGCAGGGCGGCATTGCTGTCACCGGCGCCATCGTCCGGGTCACCGCCTCCGGGCTCGGCTGCCCAACCTGGCCGCAATGCTTCCCCGGTAGCTTCACCCCGGTAGCGGTCTCTGAGGTGCCGCGCATCCACCAGGCGGTCGAGTTCGGCAATCGCATGATCACCTTCGCCGTGGTGATCACCGCGGCGCTGGCGGTGCTGGCCGTCATCCGGGCGCGTCGGCGCACCGAGGTGTTGGTCTACGCCTGGCTGATGCCCGCCTCGACGGTGGTGCAAGCCGTGATCGGCGGGATCACCGTGCGCACCGGCCTGCTGTGGTGGACGGTGGCCATTCACCTGCTGACCTCGATGACCATGGTGTGGCTGTCGGTGCTGCTCTACGTCAAGGTCGGGGAACCCGACGACGGCGTGGTCACCGAGCGCGTCCCCAGGCCGCTGCGTCTGCTGACGGTGTTGAGCGCGCTGAATCTGGCGGCCGTGTTGGTGACGGGCACGCTGGTCACCGCGGCCGGGCCACACGCCGGTGACAAAAGTCCCAGCCGGACGGTGCCCCGCCTCAAAGTGGAAATCACCACGCTGGTGCACATGCATTCGTCGCTGCTGGTGTCCTACCTGGCGCTGCTCGTCGGGCTGGGTTTCGGACTGCTGGCGGTACAAGCCAGCCGCGCGGTGGTGCTGCGGCTGGGGGTGCTGGTGGCGCTGGTCTTCGCCCAGGCGGGCGTCGGCACGACCCAGTACTTCACCGGGGTGCCGGCCGCGCTGGTCGCCGTCCATGTGGCCGGTGCCGCGGCGTGCACGGCGGCCACCGCCGCCCTATGGGCGTCGATGCGAGAACGGGCCAAGCCCGAGCCGCTGCAAAGCTGACTCCACGGCCAACGCGAAGTTGCGTTGAGCCAGGCCGCGGGTATGGGCGTCCAAGTGCCGCCACCCCAGCGACGGGTCGATCAACTGCACTTCGAGCACCCGCACGCCTACCAATTCGACTCGGGCACAGAGCAATTCGTCGGCCCCGACACCGGCCTGGCCCGCGGCGGCGGTGAGCGCGAGGGCGCCGGCGTCCCAGATCTCGAAATCCGCCTCGCCTTGATGCAGCGCGTCGCCGCGGGGCACGAACGCGTGCGACGGTGTGCTGCCGACGAAGACCAGCACCGTGTGCGGCTCTGAGGAACCCGGCTGCACCAGCACGCCGCGGCCGGTGGCGTGCAGCTCGGCGATATAGGTATGCGCCGCGGACCGGTCACTGAAGCGCCGCGACCCGGTCCCGACGGACGGTCCGACGAAGACGTGCTCGGCGTCGGGCCAGTCGACCTGCTCCCCCGGCCGATAGGTGCGCCCCGCCACGGTCGGCACTCCCCCGTTCGCCAGGTCCTGCAAATACCGGCGGTCGGCGTTCCAGGCCACCACGGCCGCCGGGTTGAGCAGGTTGGGCACCGTGGTGGTCCAGGCTAGGAAATCGTCGAGCCGCTCGCCGTAATCGCGGGGGGCTCGCAAGATCACCAGATGCGCGTCGGCGGTGTCCGGGTCGTCCCAGGACAACCACCGGGCGTGCAGGCCCCGGCTGCGCAATGCCGCCACCAGCCCGGCGTCGTCGCCGTCACCGGCGACCTTACGCGGACAGCCGGCCAAGACGATGCGCGGGTGGAAGACGTCCGGCCGGGCCAGTCTCATGCTCGGGCATGATATTCCACGTGCACGCAATCGAAGTCGGCCAAACCGGCGGCCCCGAGGTCCTGAACTACGTCGAGATGCCCGCGCCCGAACCAGGGCCCGGCGAACTGGTGATCAAGGCCGAAGCGATCGGCGTCAACTACATCGACACTTACTTTCGCTCCGGCCACTATCCGCGTTCGCTGCCGTTCGTCCTCGGCTCGGAGGTCGCCGGGACGGTGTCGGCGCTGGGTGAGGGCGCCGATTCGGGTTTCGCCGTGGGCGACCGGGTGGTGAGCGCCTCGGCGGCGGGGGCGTATGCCGACTTCTCGGTTGCGCCAACGACGTTGACCGCCAAGCTGCCCGACCACGTCACCGCCGAGGTGGCGGCTTCGGTCCTGTTGAAGGGACTGACCGCCCACTACCTGCTGACGTCGGTATATCCAGTGCAGGACGGCGACAGGGTGCTGGTCCACGCCGGCGCCGGCGGCGTCGGGCTGATCCTGACGCAGTGGGCCAAACACCTGGGCGCGCGGGTGATCACCACCGTGTCCACCGACGAAAAGGCCCGCCGGTCCAAGGAGGCCGGCGCCGAGGAAGTGCTTCCCTACCCTGACGACCCCCAGGCATTCGGCGACAAGGTGCGTGCGCTGACCGACGGCGCAGGTGTGGCCGTCGTTTACGACGGCGTCGGCGCCAGCACCTTCGACGCGAGCCTGGCCAGCCTGGCCGTGCGCGGCACCTTGGCGCTGTTCGGTGCCGCCAGCGGACCGGTCCCGCCGTTCGATCCGCAACGGCTCAACGCCGCCGGGTCGGTATACCTCACCCGGCCGTCGTTGGCGCACTTCATCCGCAGCGGCGAGGAATTCAGCCGGCGCGCCGGCGAGCTTTTCTCCCTGATCGGCGATGAAGCCGTCACCGTCGAGGTCTGTGGGCGTTACCCGCTGGCCGACGCGGCTCGTGCGCATCGAGATCTGCAGGGCCGGAAGACAACCGGCTCGATCGTGTTGCTGCCGTGAGCGTCAGAGCAACGTCGGCAGCGCGATGACCGAGTCGACGGCGAGCGCGCAGAACACCACGGCCAGGTAGTTGTTCGATTGCAGGAACAGCCGTAGCGGCTTCACCGGTTCACCGGCGCGGACCCCGGCATAGAGCTGGTGCGCCATCGCCAGGAACCACACCCCGGCTACCAACGCCACGGCCGCGTACAACCAGCCAGTGGCCAACGCCAGCGCCAGCGTCGCCAGCACGGTCAGCCACGTGTAGATGAGGATCTGTTTGGTCACCTTCTGCTCGGTGGCCACGGCGGGAAGCATCGGCACCCCGGCCGCTTTGTAGTCCTCTTTGTATCGCATCGCCAACGCCCAGGTGTGCGGCGGCGTCCAGAAGAAGATGATCGCGAACATCACCAGAGCCGGCCAGGTGATGGTGCCGGTGATCGCCGACCAACCGATCATCACCGGCATGCAGCCGGCCGCGCCGCCCCACACCACGTTCTGCGAGGTGCGGCGCTTGAGCAGCAGCGTGTAAACGAAGACGTAGAACGCGATGGTGGCCACGGCCAGCAGCCCGGACAGCAGGTTCGCCGTCCACCACAGCCAGAAGAACGAGCCGACACTCAGCAGCAACCCCAGAACCAGGGCGTTTCGGGTGGGTACCGCGGCCCGCGCCAAAGGTCGCCGCGCCGTGCGTTTCATGACCTTGTCGATATCGGCGTCCGCCACACAGTTGAGCGTGTTGGCGCCGGCAGCGGCCATCATGCCGCCGATGAGCGTGTTGAGGATCAACAGCGGATGAACGGCGCCACGGTCGGCCAGCAGCATCGCCGGGATCGCGGTGACCAGCAACAGCTCGATCACCCGTGGCTTGGTCAACGCCACATAAGCCAACACAGGGGCCAGCACCCGTGCCAGAGCCCGGCGGGCGGTGCCAGTGCTTCGGCTCGGCGCGACGCGCCCGCGAACGCTCACGCATTAACTCCTCGGGGATTGCAGCCGCGCGCAGCTTCTACTACGCACGATGGTAGACCGGATGACCACCGTGGCAGCGCCGCAGGGTCGGTTCAGGCGATTTTTCCGGTATCGACGCCCGGAATGCAAAGCGGGAATCGTCAACAACAATTTTTCACAACGCGCGCGTTGGGTACACCCCATTCTGGGCCTGCACCAGCCCCCCATCCGGCACTAGGGTGGGATTGATCAGTTTGATGACCCAGTACTGAGGACTGAACTTTGACCACTACCGAAGAGATCTCCGCCCTCACCCGACCGAGCCACCCCGACGACTGGACCGAGATCGATTCGGCTGCGGTCGACACCATCCGGGTACTGGCCGCCGATGCCGTCCAGAAGGTCGGTAACGGCCACCCCGGAACGGCGATGAGCCTGGCGCCGCTGGCCTACACCTTGTTCCAGCGCACGATGCGCCACGACCCCAGCGACGTGCACTGGCTGGGCCGCGACCGGTTCGTGTTGTCGGCCGGACACAGCAGCCTGACCCTGTACTTGCAGCTCTACCTCGGCGGGTTCGGCTTGGAACTGGACGACATCGAGTCGCTGCGGACCTGGAAGTCGAAGACACCCGGGCATCCGGAGTTCCGGCACACCAAGGGCGTGGAGATCACCACCGGCCCGCTGGGCCAGGGACTGGCTTCCGCGGTCGGCATGGCCATGGCGTCGCGCTATGAGCGCGGCTTGTTCGATCCCGACGCCGAACCGGGCACCAGCCCCTTCGACCACTTCATCTATGTCATCGCCTCCGACGGCGACATCGAAGAAGGCGTGACCTCCGAGGCGTCGTCGCTGGCCGGTGTCCAGCAACTGGGCAACTTGATCGTCTTCTACGACCGCAACCAGATCTCGATCGAGGACGACACCAACATCGCGCTGTGCGAGGACACCGCCGCCCGCTACCGCGCCTACGGCTGGCACGTGCAGGAAGTCGAAGGCGGCGAGAACGTCGTCGCCATCGAGGAGGCCATCGCCAACGCCAAGGCCGTCACCGACCGGCCCTCGTTCATCGCTGTGCGCACCATCATCGGCTATCCGGCTCCCAACCTGATGAACACCGGTAAGGCGCACGGCGCCGCGCTGGGCGACGAAGAAGTCGCCGAGGTCAAGAAGATCCTCGGCTTCGACCCGGACAAGACGTTCGAGGTGCGCGACGAGGTCATCGCCCACACCCGCAAGCTGGTGGATCGGGGCAAGGAAGCGCACGAGAAGTGGCAGACCGAGTTCGATGCGTGGGCGCAACGCGAGCCCGAGCGCAAGGCGCTGCTGGACCGGTTGACCGCCGAGGAGTTGCCCGACGGCTGGGATGCCGAGTTGCCGCACTGGGAACCGGGCTCCGATGAGATCGCCACCCGTAAGGCCTCGAACGAAGTGCTGAACGTGTTGGGCTCGAAGCTGCCCGAGCTGTGGGGAGGTTCGGCCGACCTGGCGGGCAGCAACAACACCACGATCAAGGGCGCCGATTCTTTCGGCCCGCCGTCGATCTCGACCAAGGACTACACCGCCCACTGGTACGGCCGCACCCTGCATTTCGGGGTGCGCGAACATGCCATGGGCGCCATCCTGTCCGGCATCGTGCTGCACGGTCCCACCCGCGCCTACGGTGGCACCTTCCTGCAGTTCTCCGACTACATGCGCCCGGCGGTGCGGTTGGCGTCCCTGATGGACATCGACACCATCTATGTGTGGACGCACGACTCGGTCGGTCTGGGCGAAGACGGCCCGACCCATCAACCGATCGAGCACCTTTCGGCATTGCGCGCCATTCCCAACCTCTCGGTGGTGCGGCCCGCCGACGCCAACGAGACCGCCTACGCGTGGCGCACGGTGTTGGCCCGCGGCAACGGCAGCGGGCCGGTGGGGTTGATCCTGACCCGCCAGAATGTGCCGGTGCTCGAAGGCACCAACATCGACGGTGTCGCTCGGGGCGGCTACGTGTTGGGCGACGATAGCGGTGAGGATCCCGACGTCGTGCTGATTGCCACCGGCTCCGAAGTCCAACTCGCCGTCGCCGCGCAGAAGTTGTTGGCGGACAAGGACATTGTCGCCCGGGTGGTGTCGATGCCGTGTGTGGAGTGGTTCGAAACCCAGCCGCAGGAGTACCGCGACAGCGTGCTGCCGCCGTCGGTGTCGGCCCGGGTGGCCGTCGAAGCCGCCGTCGGGCAGTCCTGGCACAAACTGGTGGGTGACACCGGCGAGATCATCTCGATCGAGCACTACGGCGAATCCGCCGACTACAAGACCTTGTTCCGTGAGTACGGCTTCACCGCTGAAGCCGTCGCCGACGCGGCGGAACGAGCACTGGACAACTGAGAAAGGGTGATCCAGATGACCCAGAACCCTAACCTTGCCGCGTTGAGCGAGGCCGGAGTATCCGTTTGGCTCGACGACTTGTCCCGCGACCGGTTGAAGTCAGGCAATCTGCAAGAGCTGATCGACACCAAGAGTGTCGTCGGCGTGACGACCAACCCGTCGATCTTCCAGAAGGCGTTGGCCGACAGCGACACCTACAACGATCAGATCGCCGAATTGGCCGAGCGCGGCGCCGACGTGGAAGCCACGATCCGCACGGTGACCACCGATGACGTGCGCAACGCCTGCGACGTCTTGCGGCCGCAGTGGGAGTCCTCCGATGGAGTCGACGGCCGGGTGTCCATCGAGGTCGACCCGCGCATGGCGCGCGACGCTGACAAGACCATTCAGCAGGCCATCGAGCTGTGGAAGATCGTCGATCGGCCCAACCTGTTCATCAAGATTCCCGCCACGGAGGAAGGCATTCCGGCCATCAGCTCCGTTCTCGCCGAAGGCATTTCGGTCAACGTCACCCTGATCTTCTCGGTGGAACGCCACCGCGCGGTCATGGATGCTTACCTCGAGGGACTGGAGAAGGCGAAGGAAGCCGGCCACGACCTGTCCAAAATCCATTCGGTGGCCTCCTTTTTCGTCTCCCGCGTGGACACCGAAGTGGACAAGCGGCTGGAGAAGATCGACTCCGACGAAGCGCGCGCACTGCTCGGGCAGGCCGCCGTCGCAAACGCGCGGCTGGCTTACGCGGCCTACCAAGAGGTTTTCGAAGGCGGCGAGCGCTTCGAGGCGCTCAAGGCCGACGGCGCCCGGGTGCAGCGACCGCTGTGGGCGTCGACGGGCGTCAAGAACCCCGACTACTCCGACACCCTCTATGTCACCGAGCTGGTGGCGCCGAACACCGTGAACACCATGCCGGAGAAGACGATTGAGGCCGTCGCCGACCACGGCGAGATCAAGGGCGACACCGTCAGCGGCACCGCGTCGGAAGCTCAGCAGGTCTTCGACAAGTTGAAGGACATCGGCATCGACCTGGACGACGTGTTCATCGTGCTGGAGAACGAGGGCGTGGATAAGTTCGAGGAGTCTTGGAACGAGCTGCTCAAGGAAACCCAGGCGCAGCTCGACTCCGCGGACAAATGAGTTCGAATTCCGCCGCCACTCAATGGCAAAACCCGTTACGGGACAAACTGGATAAACGGCTTCCCAGAATCGCGGGCTCGTGCGCGATGGTGATCTTCGGTGTCACCGGCGACCTGGCCCGCAAAAAGGTGATGCCGGCGATCTACGACCTGGCCAACCGCGGGCTGCTGCCGCCCACCTTTGGCCTGGTCGGCTTCGCCCGGCGGGACTGGGAAACCCAGGACTTCCAGAAGGTGGTGTACCAGGCCGTCAAGGAACACTGCCGCACTCCGTTCCGGCAGGAGAACTGGGATCGCCTGGCCGAGGGATTCCGTTTCGTCCCAGGGGCTTTCGACGACGACGACGCGTTCGACCGACTCGCCGAGACGCTGGACAAGCTGGACGCCGAGCGGGGCACTGGCGGCAACCATGCGTTTTATCTGGCGATCCCGCCCAAGTCGTTTCCGGTGGTCTGCGACCAGCTGCACCGGTCCGGGTTGGCGCGCCCGCAGGGTGAGCGCTGGAGCCGCGTGGTCATCGAGAAACCCTTCGGCCACGACTTGGACAGCGCCGAGGACCTCAACAAGTCGGTCAACGCGGTGTTCCCCGAAGAGGCCGTCTTTCGCATCGACCACTACCTGGGCAAGGAGACGGTTCAGAACATCCTGGCGTTGCGGTTCGCCAATCAGTTCTTCGACCCGATCTGGAACGCGCACTACGTCGACCACGTGCAGATCACCATGGCCGAAGACATCGGCCTGGGTGGCCGGGCCGGCTACTACGACGGTATCGGCGCGGCTCGCGACGTCATCCAGAACCACCTGATGCAGTTGCTGGCGCTGACCGCCATGGAAGAGCCGGTCAGCTTCAACCCGCGAGCGTTGCAGACCGAGAAGATCAAGGTGTTGTCGGCGACCCGGTTGGCCGAACCGCTGGACGAGACCACCAGCCGCGGCCAATATGCCGCCGGTTGGCAGGGCGGTGAGAAAGTGGTCGGTCTGCTCGACGAGGAGGGGTTCGCCAAGGACTCCGTCACCGAGACATTCGCCGCCATCACCTTGGAGGTCGACACTCGCCGGTGGGCCGGGGTGCCGTTCTACCTGCGCACCGGAAAACGGCTGGGCCGCAGGGTCACCGAGATCGCCCTGGTGTTCAAACGCGCGCCCCATCTGCCGTTCGACGCCACCATGACCGACGAACTCGGCGCCAACGCGATGGTCATCCGGGTGCAGCCCGACGAGGGCATCACCTTGCGGTTCGGATCCAAGGTGCCGGGCAGCGCGATGGAAGTCCGCGACGTCAACATGGACTTCTCGTACGGATCGGCGTTCGCAGAGGATTCTCCGGAGGCCTACGAGCGGCTGATCCTCGATGTGCTGCTCGGCGAGCCGTCCCTGTTCCCGGTCAATGAGGAAGTCGAATTGGCCTGGCAAATACTGGATCCCGCCTTGGACAATTGGGCCTCGCACGGCAAGCCCGATCCGTACGAAGCGGGGACGTGGGGCCCGGAGTCGGCTTTTGAGATGCTGCGCCGGACCGGCCGCGAATGGCGGCGCCCGTGATTGCGCATGAGGAGGAGGAGCGGCGCCAATGATCCCCGCCGGCGACGATGCAGAGCGAAGCGATGAGGAGGAGCGGCGGAGATGATCGTCGACCTGCCTGAAACCACCACCACGGCGATCAACAAGAAGCTGGACAAGCTGCGTGACGAGATCGGCGCCGTCACGATGGGCCGGGTGCTGACGCTGATCATCGTGCCGGACAGCGATGCCGTACTGGAAGAGTCGATCAAGGCAGCCAACGACGCCAGCCACGAACACCCCAGCCGCATCATCGTCGCCATGCGCGGCGACCCGTATGCCGAGAAAGCCCGCCTGGATGCGCAACTGCGCGTCGGGGCGGACGCGGGCGCCGGTGAAGTGGTGATCCTGCAGCTTTCGGGACCGCTGGCCAACCACGCTGACAGCGTGGTCATTCCCTTCCTGCTGCCCGACATCCCGGTGGTGGCGTGGTGGCCCGACATCGCTCCGGCGAAACCCGCCGAGGATCCGGTGGGTAAGTTGGCGATTCGGCGAATCACCGATGCCACCAACGGGACCGACCCGTTGTCGGCCATCAAGAGCCGGTTGCCCGGATACACCGGCGGGGACACCGATCTGGCCTGGAGCCGCATCACCTACTGGCGGGCGCTCCTGACCTCCGCCGTCGACCAGCCGCCGCACGAGCCGATCGAATCCGCACTGGTGTCGGGCTTGAAAACCGAACCCGCGCTTGATGTTTTGGCAGGCTGGCTGGCCAGCCGGATCGACGGCCCGGTGCGCCGAACGGTCGGTGAACTCAAAGTGGAACTGGCGCGCAAGAGCGAGACCATCGTGTTGAGCCGCCCGCAGGAGGGGGTGACGGCGACACTGAGCCGCACCGCACGGCCCGATGCGCTGGTTCCGTTGGCGCGCAGGGAAACCGGTGAGTGTTTGGCCGAGGACCTGCGCCGGCTCGACGCCGACGAGATCTACTTGGCCGCACTCGAAGGCATCAAGAAAGTGGAGTACGTGTGAGCCCCGACGTCCTAGTCTTTCCCGACAGCGACGCCCTGGTCGAGGCGGCCGGAGACCGCCTGATCGAGGCCATCCGGTCCGCGGTGGCGGACCGGGGTCGGGCGCTGATCGTGCTGACCGGAGGCGGCAACGGCACTGCGCTGATGAAGTATCTGCGCGCCCGCTCCCCCGAGATCGATTGGTCGAAGGTGCATTGGTTCTGGGGCGACGAACGCTACGTGTCCGAAGACGACGACGAGCGCAACGAGAAGCAGGCCCGTGAGGCGCTGCTCGACCACGTCGACATACCCGCCAGCCAGGTGCATCCGATGGCTGCCAGCGACGGCGAATTCGGCGCTGACTTGGATGCCGCGGCCCTGGCCTACGAGCAACTGTTGGCCGCCAACGCCGACGGGGGCGACCCGGCCCCGGATTTCGACGTGCACCTGCTGGGCGTGGGGCCCGAGGGGCATATCAACTCGCTGTTCCCCGACACCCCGGCCGTGCGCGAGACCACCCGCATGGTGGTGGCGGTCGAGGACTCCCCCAAGCCGCCGCCACAGCGAATCACATTGACACTGCCCGCAGTTCAGCGTTCTCGGCAGGTGTGGTTGCTGGTGTCGGGGGCGGGAAAGGCCGAGGCGGTGGCCGCTGCGATCGGCGGGGCCGACCCGGTATCGCTGCCGGCGGCCGGAGCGGTGGGCCGCGAAGCGACGCTCTGGCTGCTTGACCAGGACGCCGCATCCAAGCTTTCGGGTTAGCCGCACCGGGGTCATAATGACCCACATGGCAGACAGAACCGCGCGCAACGGGCCCGAGCGAAGCCGGCTCAAGACTCTCACCCAGGCCGCGTTGAACGCCGACAAGACGGTGGTTCAGGTCGAAGACGTGCTCGATGGTCTGAGCAACACGATGAATGAACTGAACAATTCACTGTCGAATCTGAACGCCACAGTTGAACGTCTGGAGAGTGGGCTGGATCATCTCGACCGCACCATGTCCAGCCTGGACGACCTCGCCAAGCGGCTCCTGGTGCTCGTCGAGCCGGTGGAAGCCATCGTTGCGCGGATCGATGACATCGTGACCATGAGCGAAACCCTGATGTCGCCGCTGTCAGCCACCGAGCACGCGGTGCGAGGTGTTCTGGACCGGTTGCGTAACCGGTCGGTGCGTTAAGTCGCGCGTCCGGTCACTCACATCTTGGTTCGCCTCGCCAACGCGAAGCAATACAGGCCGTAGGTGATGATCCCCAGCCCTGCGGCAATCAACAGCGCGGTCCCGTAAGGCTGGGCCCCAAGGGTTTTGAGCGCGCCGTCGAGTCCGGTGGCTCTCTTGGGCTCCGAGCGCAACGCGGCAACGACGACCAGCGCGCCGGCCCCGGCGATCACCGCGCCCTTGCCGATGTAGCCGACGATGCCCAATCGCCGCAGCAGGTTCCCGGACCTGCCGTGCAGGTCGTCGAGGAAGTTGCGGCTGGCGCCCTTGTGAATGTGGTAGACACCGACTCCGACGATGATCAGGCCGCAGGCGATCAGCGCGAGGGTACCCGCGGTGTGCTGCATCAGCCGTGCACTGACCGTCGAGTTCTGCTCGCTGGCGGATTTCCCTGCGCCCCGGGCGAACCCGAAGGTGGAGTAGGCGAAGGCCAGATAGACGACGGCGACTCCGAAGGCCTTTGCCCGGTCCAGCGCACCCGACGACGATGAGCCGTCCCGGGCTCGATCCGTGGCCCGCCCGAGAAAGGTCTCGATCAACCGCCACAGACCCAACGTCAGCAACGCGGCGGCGGCGATCCACAGCGCCACGGGCCCACCTGGCTTGGTCGCCAACGTCGCCAGCGCCCCGGACTGGTCGGCAGCACCGCCGTCGCCGAAGGCCACCCGGATGGCGAGGTAGCCGACGATCAGATGCAACAGCCCGCTCGCGACGAACCCGGCGCGGGCCACTCGCTCGAACACCGAGTTCTGGGCCACCTGGGCCGCAGTGATGGACGACGCGTTGTCGGACATCTGGCCCGGATGCCCGTTATCCGCTGTTGCGTAACGCGCTGGCCAACCCGTTCATGGTCAACAGGATGCCGCGCTGCACCAGCTCGTCGTCCGCACCCGAGCGGTAGCGGCGCAGCAGCTCCACCTGGAGATGGTTCAGCGGCTCGAGGTAGGGGAACCGGTTGAACACCGAACGGGCCAACGCCGGATTGTCGGCGAGCAGGTCGTCTTGGCCGGTGATCAGCTTGTACATGGCGATGGTGCGGCGGTGCTCGTCGACGATCTTGTCAAACACCCTGTGCCGCAACGCCTCATCATCCACCAACTCGGCGTAGCGGGCAGCCAGACCCAAGTCGCTCTTGGCCAGCACCTGCGCCATATTGGACAGCACGCTGCGGAAGAACGGCCACCGCTGATACAGGTCGTGCAGGATCTGCTGCCGCTGCGCTGAACTCTCCGGCCCCGCCGCGATCCACTGCTCGAAGGCGGTGCCGGTGCCGTACCAACCCGGCAGCATCACGCGGGACTGGCTCCACGCCAACACCCAGGGGATGGCACGCAAGTCCGAGATCGACTCGGTGGGCTTGCGGGAGCTCGGCCGGCTGCCGATATTGAGCGAACCGATCTCGCTGACCGGCGTGGATGCCTTGAAATACTCCACGAAACCCGGTGTGTCGTGCACTAATTCGGCGTAGGCGCGCTGGGCCAGAGTGGCCACCTCGTCGAGCACCGCGTAGGCGGGTTCGGCTTCGTCGCCGAGTCCCTCGACATCGAGCAGGGTCGATTCAAGGGTGGCGGCCAGCAGGCTCTCCAAGTTGCGGCGGGCCATCTGGGGTTCGGCGTACTTAGCGGCGATCACCTCACCCTGCTCGGTCAGGCGCAGCGACCCGTTCACCGCTCCCGGCGGCTGCGCCAGAATCGCTTGGTAGCTGGGCCCGCCGCCGCGCCCGACGGTGCCGCCGCGACCATGGAAGAGCCGCAACCGGATTCCCGCCTTGCGGGCGGCTTCCACCAGCGCCAACTCGGCACGGTAGACCGCCCAACTCGAGGCCAGATAGCCGCCGTCCTTATTGGAGTCGGAATAGCCGAGCATCACTTCCTGAATGTCACCGCGGGCGGTGATCATCCCCCGATAGACCGGAAGGTCCAGCATCGCTTGCACAATCGCCGCCCCGTTGTGCAGGTCGTCGATGGTTTCGAACAGCGGCGAGATCCCGACCGGACAGTACGGCTCGGCACCCGAAGCGTCGAGCAGTCCTGCTTCTTTGAGCAGGATCGCCGCTTCCAGCACGTCGGACACCGACCGGCACATGGAAATGACGTAATTGGGCACCGCGGCCGGACCGTACCTTTTGACCGCGTGTGCGGCGGCGGTGACAATGTCCAGCTCGCTGCGGGCCAGGTCGGACAGTTTCGCTCCGGCGCGCACCAAAGGGCGGCGGGTGGCCAGCTCGGCAGCCAACAGTTCGACCCGTTCGTCTTCTGGCAACGACGCATAGTCGGGATGCACACCGGACCAGGCCAGCAACTCCGCGACGACTTCCTCATGGACGTCGGAGTTCTGTCGTAGATCCAGACCAGAGAGGTGGAAACCGAAGATGTGCACGCCTTCGCGCAGCAACGCCAGCCGGTCATCGGCCAGCAATGCGCTGCCGTGGGTGCGCAGCGACGCATCGATGGTGTCGAGATCGGCTCGCAGCTCGGCCGGGGTCGCGTAGGCCGGCAATCCCAGATCGAGGGTGTGCTGCGGTTGCTCGTCGAGGATGGCGGCGGCTGTCGCAGTAAGCCGGGACCGCACCACTCGCACTGCCCGCCGATAAGGCTCGTCGGCGCGCGCCTTTTCCTGGCACGCCTCGGCCAGGGCGTCCAGGTCCGGCGTGACTTTGAGCAGCCGCGACGACATGGACAGCTCCTGCTCCAACTCGGTGAGTTCGGCCAGATAGTGCGCCAACGCGGTGTAGGCGGCGCTGCCGGTGGCCAGCCGCACCACCTGGGCAGTCACGTTCGGGTTGCCGTCACGGTCCCCTCCGATCCAGGATCCGGGCTGCAGGATCGGCTGCGACAGCAGGGCGGCGTCAGGCCAGCGCTCCCGCAACGCTTGGCGGACCTCGGCGTTCACTTTGGGCAGCACCTCGAAGAACGCCGAGGAATACAACCGCAGTCCGACCGCGATCTCATCTTCGATCTGCAGCCGCGAGAGCCGGATCAGCGCGGTCTGCCACAAGGTCAGCACCTGGCGGCGCAGCTCCGATTCGACGCTGCGGCCGTTGTCGGTCTGGGTGTGTCCCTCGGCGTGCAGCCGCATCAATTCAGTGATCCGGCGCTGGGTGACGAAGACGGTGCGCCGTCGGGTTTCGGTGGGGTGGGCGGTGATGACCGGAGACACCACCGCACCTGTGAGGGCCTCGGCCACGGTGCTCGAATCCAGTTGCGCCTCTTCGAGTTTCCGGTACGTCGCGGCCAGGCTGCTGTCCTGCGGCGGCTCCCCTGCGGCGATGTGGACGGCGCGGCGACGCTCCCGATGGATGTCCTCGGCGACGTTGGCCAGCAGCGCGAAGTGGCTGAAGGCGCGGATGACCGGGATGGCTTCGTGGATGTCGATGCCTTCGAACATGCGCGACACCTCGGACCGGTCGATCTCGGATCGCCGCACCCGAAACGATTCCACCCGGGCGCGCTCGACCAGCTCGAAGACCTCTTCGCCGTTTTGTTCGCGCACCGTGTCGCCGAGAATGGCGCCCAACAGCCTGATGTCGGCCCGCATCGGCTCGGTCGCGTCGCGGCCCACCTTGGTGCGATGGACGTCGCCGATGGGCTCGAGTGCGGTGTCGGAAACCTCAACCATGCGTCCCAGTATTAGCGACCTTCCCGCCCGGCGCCTGTCGCGTGCTCCCGCATTCGGTAGGCTGCCGGTCATGGAATTGGCCCTGCAGATCACCCTGGTGGTCACCAGCGTGCTGGTCGTGTTGCTGGTGCTGCTCCACCGGGCGAAGGGTGGCGGCCTGTCGACGCTGTTCGGCGGTGGTGTGCAGTCCAGCCTGTCGGGGTCGACGGTGGTGGAGAAGAACCTGGACCGGTTGACGCTGTTCATCACCGGTCTGTGGCTGGTGTCCATCATCGGCATGGCCCTGCTGATCAAGTACCGCTGATCGGGCCTTGACCTATCCGCAGTACGGGCGGCCTCCCCAAGGCCTGGCCGTCACCACGCATTTCTCGCCGCTGTCGTTCATGCTGGCGCTGTTCAAGCCGAAGGTGCTGATCGACGGCTACGAGACACCGGTCACCGGGTGGGGCCGCACCGTGCTGCCGGTGCCGCCCGGCCAGCACCGGGTCCACGTGCACGTGCCCTACCTGCTGCCCGCACAGATCGGGGCGGCCGACACCGTGGTCGACGTCTATCCGGGTCGTCTGGTCGAACTCGAGTACAAGGCGCCGGTGTGGGGCTTCAGCCCCGGGTCCCTGGGTTACCCGCCGCAGCCCTACAACGGCGTCAGCATCCTGGTTGCGGTGCTGGCGATCCTGCTGGTCGTGCCGTTCTTGTTGCTGTTCCTGCTGGTGCTGATCGCTATCTGAACCGGCGCGCCGCTCAGCCGGCGGCGCTGAGGATCTTGATGGCGAACACCAGCGAGTCGCCCGGACGGATTCCCGCGCTGGATTGCCCGTCGGGGTAGCCGTCCGCGGGCGTCATCGCGACCCCGACCGTGGACCCGACTTTTTGTCCGGCGATGGCTTTCTGAAAGCCGGTGATCACGCCGGTGAGGGGAAAGTCGACCGGGGCGCCGCGTTCGTAGCTGTTGTCGAACACCGTGCCGTCACGCCCGTTGACGCCCATGTAGCAGACGGACACCCGGGCGATGTTCGAGACGACCGGGCCGGTTCCCGCCTGCAGAGTGTGCACTTGAGTCTGGCTGACGCTGAACGGTGTGGTGACGGTCACGCGGGGCGCTGTCGCATCCGTGGATCCGGTGACCGCGACGCTGCCGGTGGTGCCGCTCAGCGTCCAGTCCGGCGCTGCGCCACTCGGCGGCGCCGCGGTGGGGCAGGAACCGGCCGCGGTCGCCGTGCCCGACGCGGAGAAGGTCAGAACGGATGCTGCGGCACAGGCCGCCAGCGCGATAGCAGAGTAGATCCGCGAGGAAGTCACGGCCGTCACGCTACAGAGGCGAATTGCGTCCGCTGTTGGTGCCCGTGCGCTCGGTGACCGCGCCGAAGGGAGGCGCTGCGGTAGGCGCCCCCGATGAGTTCCACTCGGGCGGCGGGTCAAAGTGTCCGACGGCAGTCGAGGGAGAGTGCCGCGGACCACAGGAGCAATCGATGCACGCAATGATGTTCGTTCACCTGCCCGTTGCCGACATCACCCGCTCGCGAGAGTTTTTCACCGCTCTCGGCTACGGCTTCAACGAGAGGTTCTGCGATGAACGAGCCCTCGCACTGGCCCTGGGCGACAACCAGTTCGCCATGCTGACGCAGACCGACCTCTTTGACAGCTTCCATCCAGTTGCGACCACCGATGCGTCCAAGGCGAAAGAATGCGTCCTGTGCCTGAGCGTTGACAGTCGTGACGAGGTGGACGCGCTGGTTGAGCGTGCCATCGCCGCGGGGGGCACCGCCGGCGACACCGAGGATGAGGACTTCATGTACGGCCGCAGCTACGACGACCCGGACGGCCATTCCTGGCAGATCTTCTGGATGGCCCCGCAGACCGCCGAACGAGCGCAGTAGCCCGGCCTAATCCCGTCACGGGAGTGGCCCAGGCGCGCGTCGGCTAATCGCAGTACGAGAGTCGGCGATTTCAGACCAGGTAGCTCCGGCATCGGCCCCGGGTGACTATCGGCCCCGTCGGGTGTGCGGGACCGCCGCCAGCGACGATCAGGCGGCTGTGCATTTCAGAGCATCTTCGCGCACTCACCGGGTCCGGAGATTCGGCCAGCCGCGTCTGCCGGTAAAGCGTTGCCAAGACCAGTGGCACGTCTGGCCGCTTGCCGACTTGCCGCCGCGGCGGGACGAACGTACGTCGAACGGTGCACAACATCCAGCCGAACTTTGCTCCACCGGTCTCCATGCCGATTTCTATGTTTGCCGGATACGGCAGAGGTTGGGCGGCGCACGGTTTGCCGCACCGGTAAGAATCCCCAGGAGACGGGTTACTTCGACGCATTTATTGCCGGTGACCCGGAAAGGTGCCACAGTACAAGGGTGTCGGGCGCGCGCAGCCTCTCGGTTACTGGCGGCCGGAGCGGGCCTTTGCCCGACGCGGCCGGCTGAAGAGGGGACCGGGGGTTCGGGAATGGTGCCACACGTCATCGGCCGGCAAGCAGAAGAGCAGGCGCTACGTGAGTTCCTCGACGCGATCCCGCGTGAACCTCGAGCGCTGATCCTCGAAGGTGACCCGGGCATCGGCAAGACGACCTTGTGGCTGGAAACCCTCGAGTGCGCCCGAAGGACCGGCATTCAGACCTTGAGTTGTCGAGCTGCGGGCGCCGAATCTGTCATGGCCTACAGCGTGTTGGCAGATTTGCTGAACGAGATCGACGAGTCCAACTGGGCGAACCTGCCTGCGCCACAGCAACAGGCCCTGGACGGGGCACTGTTGCGCCGCCGCCTCGACGGCGAGGACATCGATCCGCGAGCGGTATCAGCCGCATTCTTGTCCGTCATCCGGCAGCTCTGCGCTGACCGGCCCTTATTGATCGCGATCGACGACTTGCAATGGGTGGATGCATCGAGCGCGAACGCGGTGTCGTTCGCGGCGCGACGGCTGCCCGTGGGTGCCGCATTGTTGTGTACGAAACGGACCGAAGAACCCGGGCCGCAGCTGCGGCTGCCAAAACTCGATGACGTGCACCAAATTCGGTTGCAGCCCTTGACTTTAGCGGAATTGCGGCAGGTATTGCTCGTTCGTTTGGGTACGTCGTTCCCACGGCCGACGCTGTTGCGTCTGCATCAGATCTCCGACGGCAACCCGCTTTTCGCTCTGGAACTGGCGCGGCAGCTGGGCCACGCGCTGGACGGTTCGGCAGCCGCATTGCCGCACAGTCTCAACGAGGTGGTGAGCGGACGGATCCAGCGAGTCTGCGCCGGCGCGGAAGAAGCACTGTTGGCCATGGCCAGCTTGCCCGACCCGACAACCTCGGTGGTGGCCCGAGCCGCCGGGACGACTCCGGACGACCTCGCCGAATCCCTCAGCGAAGCCGAGACCCAGCGAGTGGTGGTCATCGACGGCCACCGGCTGCGCTTCACCCATCCGATCCTGTCGCACGGCGTCTACAGCGAGGCGCCGCCCCATCGTCGTCGCGACATGCATCGTCGCCTGGCCGGACTGGTCGAGGACCCTGAGCTCAAAGCTCGGCACCTGGCCCTGTCCAGCACCACCGCCGAACCGGCGACCGTGGCGGCACTCGACGTGGCCGCCGACATCGCCCGCCGCCGCGGAGCACCCGCCGCCGCCGCCGAACTGCTCGAGCTCGCCATCGGGCTGGGCGCCGACGACCCACCGCGCAGAATCCGCTGCGCTGCAGATCATTTCGCTGCCAGCAACTCCGGTTCGGCACGGCAGATGCTCGAAGCGATCCTCGACGAACTTCCCCAGGGCACCACGCGCGCCGAGGCTCTGCTGCAACTGGGACTGGTCCGCCTCTACGACGACAGCTTCCCCGAAGCTGCGGAGATATTCGCCTCCGCGCTGCACGACGTCGACATCGATCCCAGCTTGCGGGTACGCATCCTGATCTCTTCGTCCTACGCGCTGCTCAACGCCGGCCAGGTCGCCCTGGCCTACGAGCACGTGCAGCGCGCGGTCACTGAAGCCGACGAGCTGGACCTGGCCGAGCTCAGCAGCTCGGCCCTGGGTATGCGGGCCATGATGGATTTCATGGCCGGCCGCGGCGTCGATCATGCGGCCCTGGAACGCGCCATGACCGCCGAGGTGCCCAACCGGCGCCTTCCGGTGCCATTTCGACCGCAAGTCCAAGTCATTCTCCTGCGCGCGTGGACCGGAGAACTTCAGGCTGGACGCGAGGGACTGGCGGCCCTGCATCACCAATGCACCATTTCCGGTGAGGAAAGCGAGCTGATCTTCGTCGACTTCCACCGCACCCTGATCGACATCTGGCTCGGCGACCTGGGTAGCGCGACCCAGATCGCCCACGAAACGGTGGAACGGGCAACGCAGCTCGGTGGCGACTTGCCCCTGTTCATCGCGCTGACGCTGCGTGCCGCGGCATCTGCCCATGCCGGTCGCTTCGCCGAGGCTCGCCGCGACCTCACCGATGCCATTGCGGCGGCCCAGCGCTGTGGTTCTCGGCGGCTGGCCGAGTGGCCGGCGACGCTCGGCGGGTTCATCGGCGTGTCCTGCGGCGACTACCAGGAAGCGCTCAACGCGCTCGAACCGCTGCTGCCGATGGTGCACATGTTCCCGGACGCCAGCGAAATGATCACCTCGTCGTTCGTGCCCGAAGCCGTCGAGGCGATGATCGGCCTGGGTCGGCTCGACGATGCCGAGCCGCTGATCGCCACTCTGGAACGCAACGGCCGCCGGCTGGACCGGCCCTGGACGCTGGCCATGGCGGCCCGGTGTCGGGCCATGCTGCAGGCGGGGCGCGGCGAATTGGCGGCGGCAACGAGCACCGCCGAGCTTGCGATGACGGAACATGAGCGCCTGCCCATGCCGTTTGAACGCGCCCGAACACAACTGCTACTCGGCCAGCTGCAACGACGACAACGTCACCGCGAGGCCGCCATAGCAACGCTGCAGGACGCCTTGCACACCTTCGAACGACTCGGCACGCAGGCATGGTCGGAGCGCGCCCAAGCCGAGCTGGCTCGGTGCGGGTCAGGCAAACGCCCGTCCACCGCACTTACGCCGACCGAGAAGTGTGTCGCCGATCTGGCACTGTCCGGCATGACCAATCAAGACATCGCCGCGGCCTTGTTCATCAGCCCCAAGACCGTCGAAGTCAACCTCACCCGCGTCTACCGGAAGCTGAAAATCCGTTCGCGCACAGAGCTGCACCGGGTGCTCAGCGCCGACATACAGATTTGATATGAGTAGGAATTCCCCTGATGTGAGCCGTCACCGACGCCGAATAACGTGACGCCAATGGCGACCACTGGCGCACACCCGGAGCAGTTCCTGGTCGAATGGTACGGACCTGATGCGCCGGTTCAGACCATCGTGGACACCGCCGGAGCCCTCGCCGACCAGGCGACCGCCATCTCCGCCCGCGGTGAAGAGGTTCGACTGCTGATGGCCATGGCCATCCCGGCGGACGATTACGCGTTCGGCGTTTTCGCCGCGGAGTCGGCGACCACTGTCGCGCAGGTGTGCAATGACGCCAACGCGCCTGCCGAACGCATCAGCAAAGCCATCGGCTGGGTGCACACCTAACCACTAAGCCGCGACGCGCCACAAGACCCGCGTTATCGAAAGTGTAGGGGAATCCCTAATTGATCGGCCGGCCGTCCGGGGCCTTAGCTAGCTGATAGCCATCGTGCGGGTGGTGGTTGCCGCAATCGGCTGGTGAGAGGCCGGCGTCGGTGGGCGGCCATTCCGCCGGACGCACTGGGGCGGACCGCAAGTGCCAACACATTTGCCGATGTTGAGGTGTGCGTGAACGAGGCACCCGTGACACATAGGAGAGCAGCGGTGAAGCGTGGGATCGTCGTAGGCGTAGCCGGCGTGGGCATCGTGGTCGCCAGCTGTGCCGGCTGTTCCAGCAACAAGTCGAATCAGGGCGCGTCGAATTCGCCGACGCCGGGAGCGGCCGCGCCGCAGGTCATCGTCGACGGCAAGAACCTGAATGTCACGGGTCCGGTCACCTGCAACCCCAACGGCGACAACATCAACGTCGGCATCGGCGACGCGGCCAACGGCATCGGCGCGGTGGTCAGCAAGGACAACCCGCCCATCGTGCACGCGGTCGGCCTGGGCACCGTCGACGGCATCACCCTCGGCTTCTCCGATGCCGCACAGGGTCAGGGCGGGAGCGCCGGAGCCGCAGCAAGCGGCAAGTTGTTGCAGATCAAGGGCACTGCGGTCGGTCCCGATCTGAGCAATCCGCAGGAGCCGCGGCAGGTAACCAAGCCGTTCGAATTGACCATCACCTGCCCGTAGCGCGGGCCCACAGACATCACGGGCAGAAGCCCTGGAGGGGACGCAACCAATGTCTATGAAACGTCTTGCCGCAGCAGCGGCGGTCGCCGCAGGCCTCGGGATGTATGCGACGGTGTTCGACTCGGGCTTCGCCAGCTCGGATCCGACGCCCTGCCCGAACTGGAACAAGGCCTGTAGCGGCGGCACAACTCCGCCTAACCCGGGTCCCGGGTACGGCGGCACCGGGACCGTGCCTCCGCCGGGTTCGAGTGTTCCGGGAGCCGGCAAACCGTCGGCGACGGTGACCAGTCCGGCGCCTAAGCCGACGGCCTCGGCACCGCCGACGACGTGGAGCGGCGCACCTGCGCCGACCACAACTCCGCCGACGACGGGTTGGACGACAACCATGGCGCCCCAGCCCACGACGACCGGGCCGTGGGGCGGCAGCACGCCACAACCCTCACCCACCGGACCTGGGGCGGCAGCACGCCACAACCCTCACCCACCGGAACCTGGGGCGGAAGCACGCCACAACCCTCACCCACCGGAACCTGGGGCGGAAGCGAGCCGCAACCCTCACCCACCGGGCCGTGGGGTGGCGGCACGCCCCAACCGACCGGGGCCGGACCATGGGGTGGCGGCACGCCCCAACCCACCGGGGCCGGACCATGGGGCGGGGGCCCGCAACCCACCGGCGCGAGCGGTGCCTACCCGTCGCCAGTGGTCAACGCGCCGACCACGCAGCCGCCACACCCGCCGTACTATCCGCCGCACGGTGACATCCCTCGCGGCAATTCCCAATACGGCGGCCCGGTCGACCTACCGGGTGGCTTCTGGCTCCCAGGCCGTGGCGCACCGACTCCACCCCGGCCGAGCGGCTATGGCTGGAACGACGGCCCGCCCCCTGGCTCTCCCCCGCCGAACTGGGAAGGCCCGCCGCCTGCTGGCGGCTGGAACGGGCCGCCGCCTCCCGGTGGTTGGAACCGTCCGTGGGTCGGACCGCCGCGCGACGTGAGCTACGGACAGCGCTTCTTCGCCCCGTTCACCTACAACACCTACACCGTCATTCCAGTTTTCAACTGGCAGTACGGGGGTTGGGGTTACTGGTTCGACGGAATCTGGGCGCCGCTGTACTGATACGCGAGCGCTGGTCGGACGACCGTTAGGCGCCGAATGGCGGCCCTAGGGCAACGGTCCCCCGGCGGCGATGGCCGCCAGCGTCGCGAACTGCTCTCCGTCCAGCGACGCCCCGCCGACCAGACCGCCGTCCACGTCTTCCTGGGCCACCAGGTCGCCGACGTTCTTGGCGTTCACCGAGCCGCCGTAGAGCACCCGCACGGTATCCGCGATCTGCGGCGAGGCCAGCTCGCATAGCTCCTTACGAATCGCCGCACACACCTCTTGGGCGTCGGCGGAACTGGCCACCCGGCCGGTGCCGATCGCCCAGACCGGCTCATAGGCGATGACGACCTGCCCGATCTGCTCAGCCGACAGACCGCCGAGCGATCCGCGCAGCTGCTCGAGGTTGTGCTCGACGTGGTTTCCGGCCTCGCGGACCTCGAGGTGCTCTCCGATGCAGACGATCGGGATCAGCTCGTGCTTGAGCGCCGCGGCGGCCTTGGCAGCGACCAGAGAATCTGACTCGTTGTGGTAGGTGCGCCGCTCCGAATGTCCAACGACGACGTAGGTGCAGCCCAGCTTCGACAGAAACGCTCCGCTGATCTCGCCGGTATAGGCGCCGGCGTCGTGCTGGGACATGTCCTGTGCGCCGTAGGTGAGGCGGAGCTTGTCGCCGTCGACCAGGGTCTGCACGCTGCGCAGGTCGGTGAAGGGCGGGATCACCGCGACATCGACCTTGTCGTAATACTTGTCCGGCAAGGAGAAGGCGATCTTCTGCACCAGCGCGATCGCCTCGAAGTGGTTGAGGTTCATCTTCCAGTTGCCGGCGATCAACGGCTTGCGCGTCACGACTCTCCTCCGGTCGGCTGAGGGCTGCCAAGCACTTCGATGCCGGGAAGTGACTTGCCCTCGAGGAATTCCAAGGATGCGCCGCCACCGGTGGAGATGTGAGAGAACGCGTCCTCACCGATGTCGAGCGCGCGTACCGCGGCCGCCGAGTCGCCGCCGCCGACCACGCTGAACGCACCCTTGCCGGTGGCGGCGACGATGGCCTCGGCCACACCTTTGGTGCCCGCGGCGTAGGCGGGGAATTCGAACACGCCCATGGGTCCGTTCCAGAACACCGTCTTGGCGTTGGACAACAAGTTGGTGAACCGTTTGACCGAGCCGGGTCCGATGTCCAGGCCCATCAGCTCGTCGGGAATGGCGCCGGCGTCCACGGTCTGCGGCGGCGAATCGGCGGCGAAGTTTTCTGTCGCGACGATGTCGACCGGCAACCGCAGCACGTCGTGGTATGTCTCGAGAAGCTGCCGACAGGTGTCGACCATTTCCTCTTCCAGAAGTGACTTGCCAACCGAATGTCCTTGTGCGGCAAGGAAGGTAAAGCACATGCCGCCGCCGATCACGATGCTGTCGGCCTTGGTGGCCAGCGACTCGATGACGCCGAGCTTGTCCGACACCTTCGATCCGCCGAGCACCACCGCATACGGCCGCTCGGTGGAGCTGGTCAGCTGCTCGAGCACCCGGACCTCGTCGGCGACCAGCGTGCCCGCATAGTGCGGCAGCAGGGTGGCCACGTCGTAGACCGACGCCTGTTTGCGGTGCACCACACCGAAGCCGTCGGAGACGAAAGCGCCTCCCGGACTGACCAATTCGGCCAGCTGCCGGGCCAGCGCCAAGCGCTGGCCGTCGTCTTTGCTGGTTTCACGCGCATCGAAGCGGACGTTCTCCAGGAGCAGGATGTCACCGTCGGTCAGGCCCTCGGCACGGGCCAGCGCGTCGCTTCCGACGACATCACCGGCCAACTGCACGTGCCGACCCAGTTGCTCACCCAGCGCCGCGGCGACGGGCGCCAGCGACAGTTTGGGGTCGGGGCCGTCTTTGGGACGGCCTAGGTGCGCGGCGATGACCACTTTGGCGCCGGCGTCGACCAGCGCACGCAGCGTCGGGACCGACGCGGTGATGCGGCCGGGATCGGTGATTTCGCCGTCATCGAGCGGGACGTTGAGGTCGGAGCGCACCAACACACCGCGACCCGAAACACCCTCGGAGAGAAGATCTTCCAGCGTCGGAATAGCCACGGCTGCCCTGTCCTACAGGGACTTGCCGACCAGCTCGACCAGGTCAACGAGGCGGTTGGAGTACCCCCACTCGTTGTCGTACCAGGAGACCACCTTGGCTTGGCTGTCGATCACCTTGGTCAGGCCCGAGTCGAACAGGGAGCTGTGCGGGTCAGTGACGATGTCGCTGGAGACGATGGGTGCGTCGTAGTACTTCAGGATGCCCTTGAGCTTGCCCTCGGCTGCTGCCTTGAACGCCGCGTTGATGTCCTCGACGCTGGCCGACTTCGACAGATCGGCGGTCAGGTCGGTGACCGAGCCGGTGGGAATCGGCACCCGCAGCGCGTACCCGTCCAGCTTGCCCTTGAGGTTGGGCATGACCAACCCGATCGCTTTGGCCGCTCCGGTGGAGGTCGGCACGATGTTCAGCGCGGCGGCGCGGGCCCGGCGCAGATCCTTGTGTGGCCCGTCCTGCAGGTTCTGGTCCTGGGTGTAGGCGTGGATGGTGGTCATCAGCCCCCGCACGATGCCGAACTCGTCGTCGAGGACTTTGGCCAGGGGGGCAAGGCAGTTGGTGGTGCACGAGGCGTTGGAGATGATGTTCTGGCTGCCGTCGTACTTGTCGTCGTTGACGCCCAGCACGATGGTGATGTCTTCGTCGGTGGCCGGTGCGGAGATGATCACCTTCTTGGCGCCGGCCTCCAAGTGGCCCTTCGCCTTGGCTGCATTGGTGAACAGACCGGTGGATTCGACGACCACGTCGACGCCGAGGTCGCCCCACGGCAGTGCCGAGGGCCCCTCTTTCACCGCCAGCCCCTTGATCTTGTTGTTGCCCACGACGATGGTGTCTTCCCCGTCGAGGCTGACGTCGTAAGGCAACCGGCCCAAGATCGAGTCGAACTTGAGCAGGTGGGCCAGGGTGTTGTTGTCGGTGATGTCGTTGACCGCCACCACCTCGAGGTCGGCACCGCCATGCTCTTTCTGGGCCAGCAAGGCCCGGTAAAAGTTGCGTCCGATTCGACCAAAGCCGTTGATGCCTACTCGGACCGTCACGTCTTTCTCCCTTGTCGTATTACTCGGCTGAAGAACCGCTCGTGTTCAGCCTAGTTGAGTAGGACGAACCCTTGCCGGGCCGGTCAGCGGGGGTGGCTCCGGCAGGTATGCGGAATGGTTGAAGGGCACCGACGGACGTATGTGACAACCATCCGTGATGCCCTTCCATTTGGAAGATTAAAGGACTGCCGACCGGCCGCGCGACGGAATGGAAGTGCGTTCCGTCACACCCGATTCCGGGTCGGCGGCCAGCCGATGTCACGGGCGAGTGTCACGCCGCCGAGGACAGCTCAGCCGCCTGGCCCGACAAACCGCTGGCCACGACCACGAGCCCGAGCCAAACGTAACAATTTGAAACGACGCGGTGCGCCGTGGCATGTCTTCCACATTTGCTTCTGACAATCGTCTCGTTCGGCTAGACACGAGTTCAGTAAGGCATATGCGTGTTTGCTGACCAACTGCGGAATTACGAGCGCTAATAAAGAGGAGTCAACGCTGATGACGGTCTTTGATCGGTTCAACATCAAAGTTGTTGCCACCGTTGGGTTGTGTGGGATCGCTATAGCGTTGAGCCCGGAAGCGGCCGCCACCCCGCTGAAGACCGGCGGCGGTTATGCGTGCTACCAGGGGCAGTCGGGCGAGCTAGCGCCGACTGCCGGCGGACCAGGAGCAGCCGGCGGAGCGGGAGCCGCCGGCGGGGCCGGAGCGGGCGGAGCCGGCGCGCCGGCACACCCTGGGTGCTATCCGTGTGACACGGCAACGGCACCCGCAGCCGGCGGCCCGGGCGGACCCGCGGGCGCCGGTGGCGCTGGCGGACCTGCCCCCGCCGGCGGACCTGCCCCCGCCGGCGGACCGGCGCCGGCCGGTGGACCCGCACCGGCTGCGACCGGCCAAGTGTGCACCGCCAGCGCTCTGCTCAATGACATGTCCGGCGTACCCGCGGTGGTGCCGGGCCCCGTACCGGCGCTGCCGGCGGGTGCTCCCCTGATTGACCTTGCGGGGCCGGTCCCGGTTGGCGCTCCCGTCCCGGTCGGCGCCCCGGTCCCCGTCGGCGCCCCGCTCCCCGTCGGCGCCCCGCTCCCCGTCGGCGCCCCGGTCCCCGTCGGCGCACCCGTCCCCGTCGGCGCACCCGTCCCCGTCGGCGCACCCGTCCCGGTCGGCGCTCCCGTCCCGGTCGGCGCCCCGGTCCCGGTCGGCGCCCCGGTACCCGTCGGCGCACCCGTCCCGGTCGGCGCCCCGGTCCCGGTCGGCGCACCGGTCGTCGCGCCGATGCCCGCTGGAGTTCCGTTGATTGCGCTGGGACCCGTGCCAGCGGGTGCGCCGTTGCCGGCGGGTGCTCCGGTCACCGACATGTCCGGCAGCTATGCGGGCAAGGGTGACCCGACCGGTCCTGCGCCGACTGGTGGCCCGGTGCCCGGTCAGCCCTACCGCCCTGGCCCCGCGGGTGGTGGCGCGAGCTGAGTCGAAGCGGCCACCCAGTCAGCGGTGACAAGTCGCGCTTGGCCAAGTAACAAGCGCTCGCAGCGTCACTGCCAGCATCACCTAATTGAAAACTTCGTTGATTAAAGGATTCGGAGTCATGCGTGCGGTCGTTCGCTGTTTTCTTACTGTCATCGCAATTGCTGCGACTGTCCTTTCGGGTCAGGGCGGCGTAAGCCTGACAGCGGCGAGCCAGTCGTATGGCTTTGCCATCGCGTCGGTTCTACCGAGGCGGGGTGACACGGTTGGCGTTGCGCATCCCGTCGTCGTCACATTCAGCGCGCCCATAACCGACACAGCTAAGCGGCGCGCGGCCGAGCGGGCCATCAAAGTCACATCGGCCAATGGGATGACAGGTACGTATGAATGGCTCGACGACCACGTCGTGCAATGGAGCCCGTCCAGATTCTGGCCGGCGCACAGCACGGTGGCGCTGTCGGTGGGCAGCGTGGCAACGGACTTCAAAACCGGTCCGGCCGTCGTCGGCGTGGCGAATATCTCCAATCACACATTCACCGTGAGCGTCGACGGAGTCGGGGAAGGACCGCCGCCTTGGCTGCCGGCGCCACATCACCGGCCGCATTGGGGAGAAGAAGGCGTGATGCCGGCTTCGATGGGCAGGCCGGAATACCCCACGCCCGTCGGCTCCTACACGGTGTTGGCCAAGGAACGGTCGGTGATCATGGATTCCAGCAGCGTCGGCATACCCGTCGACGATCCCGACGGATACCGGATCTCGGTGGATTACGCCGTGCGCATCACCAACCGGGGTCTCTACGTCCATTCGGCGCCCTGGGCGCTCAATGCGATGGGACTGGAGAATGTCAGCCACGGCTGCGTCAGCCTGAGCTCGCAGGACGCCGAGTGGTACTACAACACGGTCAACATCGGCGACCCGGTGATCGTGCAGGAATGACCACGGCGGCGCGCCAGCCCCATTCAGCGCGAGCGCAACCACCGCAGCGCCGACTGCGCGGCGTGGTATCCGCACAACCCGTGAATGCCGGCGCCCGGCGGCGCGGACTGCGAACACAGATACACCCCCGGCACGCCGATCGCGTAGGGGTCGAGGGCAATCCGCGGACGAAACAGGACCTGCAGCCGGTCATTGGCCCCGCCGATGATGTCGCCGCCGATGAAGTTGGGGTTGTAGGCCTGCAACTCGCTGGTCGACTTGCTGACCGAGGCCACGATGCGGTCGCGGAACCCGGGAGCGAACCGCTCGATCTGGGCGGTGACCGCGGCGGTCGCATCCCCGCGGTAGCCGAAGGGCACGTGCGCATACGCCCAGATCGGGTTGATGTTGCCGGCGCTGCGCGACGGGTCGGCCAGGTACTGCTGGCCGAGCAGAACGAACGGTCGCTGCACCATCTTTCCTTGTGTCCGTTGACGTTCGGTGTCGGCAACTTCCTCGGCACTGCCGCCCAGATGCACGGTGCCCGCGCGCCCGCAGTCCGGATTGGTCCAGGGAATGTCGCCCTCGATGGCGTAGTCGACCTTGAACGCCGACGATCCTTCGCGATACCGCCGGTAAGACCGCTGAATCCGGGTGGGCATGGCGTCGCCATAGATTTGCAGCACAGCCGTCGGGCTGAGGTCGAGCATCACGATGTCGGCGGTGGGAATGTCACGGCGGCGGGTGACGGTGACGCCGGTCTCGACGCGTCCGCCGTAAGCCCTCAGAGCGCCGGCGAGCGCCTCGGTGATCGCGCCCGATCCGCCTTCTGCCACCGGCCAGCCGTAGCGGTGGCCGCTGGCCAGGATCATCAACCCCAGTGACGCGGTCAGCGGGCGGTCCAGCCGGGTGTAGACGTGGGCGGCCGTGCCGGCGAACAGCGCGCGCGCCTGCTCGGTCTTGAACCAGCGGGCCACCACCGTCGCGGGCAACAGCGCCCGCGGACCGAATGCGGCCAGCCGGATCGGGTGGCGGGGAATGTTGAGCACTGGCCGCAGCAGGTCCTCGGACAAATCGTCGAACCCGGCGGCCAGACCACCAACGGCGGCGCGCCAGCGGTTGCCGTCTGGCCCCAGGCGCGCAACGGTCTCCTCGATCGAGCGAAGCAGCACACCTGCGGTGCCGTCGTCCAGCGGATGGGCGCAGTCGATCTCGGGCCACTTCCACCTCAGCCCGTACTGGGCGAGGTCGATGTCTTTCCAGAACGGCGAACCGACACCCATCGGGTGGAACGCCGAGCAGTGGTCGTGGATGACCCCGGGCACGGTCAGTTCACCCGAACGCGCTCCCCCGCCGATGGTGTCGGCGGCCTCGAGCACCTGAACGTCGATGCCGTTGCGAGCCAACTGGATCGCGGCGGCCAGCCCGTTGGGCCCGGCGCCGACGACTATCGCCTTCTCCGAGGCTTTCGTCATGAGCGGCCGGCGCTGCTGCGTTGATTCGTGACGTGGACGGGGAATTCGTCGCCGGGCTCGGGCCATGGTTGGCGGGTGAGCATGTCCTTGACCTCGACGTAACCCTCCTCGATCAGCCCGGTCTTGGCGTCGAAGATGCGATACCACTGCCGCTGGCTGTGAATGGGTTGGCCTTCCAGGACGATGAGGCGAACCTCGCCCTCGTCGAAGTGACAGCGCCGCTGCAGGGCCTCGAGCAGTTGCTCGTTGTGCAGGTGGCCTTCGCCGAAGTTCCATCCGACCAACGGCCCGGCGACGATTTCACCCTCGCGGATCTTGTAGTCGGCTTCGTTGTCGATTGCGCGGGGCAACAGGCCGTTGAGCGCCCGGCCGTGGGTGTGCATCGCCCGGAACGCGGCGGTCTTGTCGGCCATGATCTCCGCGGTCTCCGCGTCATACAGCTTCGCCAGCTGATTGACCACCAGCGCAGAGCTTTTCACCACGTTGGCCTCGATCTTGTCCTCGGCGCCGGCGCGGAAACACCACACGCTGGTCGCCCAGTTGCCGGCGTAATAACGCATGGCGGGCAAAAACGAGATCTTCTTGGGGAACATGTTTCCCACGATCACGACGACTACCGCGGCGGCGATCAAGGCGAGCAACAGCGGTGACCGAAGATCGGTGGCGCGGATCGCGCCGTAATGGCCGAACAAATAGAAGAGCGAGAAGATGAAGAACACGTTCCACTCCAACGGCACCCCCATGGGCAGGTTGGACAGGATGTTGAAGTGGAAGATCACCATGAACCCGATGAGGAACCAGCGCCAGGGTTGATCGCCGGCGACGAACACCAGCACCGTCGGCACGATGAACTCCGCCGTGGTGCCGCCGACATGGGCCATCATCTTCGGCAACCAGGTGGGGCGCAGGTCGTTCACCGGGTCGAGGTACAGCCGATGCTTGATCGGGGTGAACAACCGGCTGCGCAGCAACGCGTTGTTGCTTGTCATCACCGACACCACGTACGGGAAGTGGTGGTTGAGCTTGGAGGTCGCCGCACCCCACCACAGGAACAGCATGATGATCTTGAAAGCCGCGATCTGATCGGTGAACGGAAAGAAGAACACGAACAACTTCAGCCAGTAGTGTTCACCGCGAGCGGCCAGGAATATGGTCTTGTCCCGCAGACCCACCAGGGCCAGAGCCACGATCGTCGGGATCACCCGCACGGGGTCCATCAGACCCACGTCTCCGGCGGCGGTAACCGACCCGCCGTGACCGGGTGACAGCAGCGCCCACACCCCGCCGATCAGGACGACGGCATACAGCGCAACATCGACGATGCTGCGGCTGTCACCGCTGGTGAAGGGCACCTTCCCCGGCCACGGCGGAAGCCGAATTGTCTTGGGCCGCAACCAGTACAGGATCCCGCCGATCGGCGGCATGAATCGTCCGGTCAGCGGACCAGAGCCGCAGCCCAGGCCCGTCACCTCGAACAGCAGCGTGAAGATGATGACCTTCTGATAAACGATCGGCTGAGTCCACCAGTCCCCGATGCGCCCTAATCCGCCCAAGCCGGGGGTGAACGAAATGATCACCGCGGGGACTGCGACGTACAGGGCGATCTTGATCAGATACAGCAGGTACACCGCGTACGGCGTACCGAAGCCGTGTTCGGCCCAGTGCCGGGTCACGACCTGCAGTCGCTCCGCCCGTGGCCGGTCGGGCCAGGTCTTGGCGTCGACGTCGGGAAGCTCCGGTGACATGAATCCCATGGCGGCCTCATTCTCGGGGTGAAACCAGATGGTGAGTCCAATGTATCGCCCTGGTCGCTACGATCTAGGGACTCGATGGCAAAGACGCCTCGAGGGAGCCGCTAAGGAGGAACGTGAGCGACACCGACAACGGCGAACCGGAGATCGGCAAATATGATCCCGGCCTGACACAACGGCTCATGAGCGTGATGCGTCCCGTGTTGAAGACGTACTTCCGCGCCGAAGTCCGGGGCCTGGACTCCTTCCCGCCCGGCGGCGCCCTGGTGGTGGGAAACCACTCGGGCGGCATGTTCCCGATGGACGTCCCGATCTTCAGCGTCCACTTCTACGAGAAGTTCGGTTACGACCGGCCGGTCTACACGTTGAGCCACGACATCTTGTTCATGGGGCTGACCGGGTCGCTGTTCCGGCGCACCGGCTACATCCGGGCCAATCGCGAGAACGCGGCCGAGGCGTTGCGCTCCGGTGGCGTGGTCGTGGTGTTTCCGGGCGGGGACTATGACGCCTACCGGCCCACGACGGCGGAGAACGTCATCGACTTCAACGGCCGCAAGGGATACGTCCGGACCGCGATCGAAGCCGGCGTGCCCATCGTCCCGGCGGTGTCCATCGGCGGCCAGGAAACGCAGCTGTATCTGTCGCGCGGCACCTGGCTGGCCGAGCGGCTCGGCATAAAACGGTTGCTGCGCAGCGATATTCTGCCGTTGTCGTTCGGTTTCCCGTTCGGGCTGAGCGCGGCGATCCCGCCCAATCTGCCGTTGCCGGCCAAGATCGTGACCCAAGTGCTCGAACCCATCGACATCGCCGCGCAATTCGGCGACGACCCCGACGTCGACAAGGTGGACGAACACGTCCGCTCGGTCATGCAGCAGGGGCTCAACGAACTGGCTGCCCAACGTCGCTTCCCGATTCTGGGCTGAGCCATGGCATCTCGTATTTCGCAAACCCTCGAGCTCGTCTCCACCATGAGGCGGGCCCGGTTGATCGCGCCGATGCGGCCCGACCGCTACCTGAAAATCGCCGCGGCCATGCGCCGCGAAGGCCTGGGGTTCACGTCCGGTTTCGCCGGGGCCGCGCAACGCTGCCCCGACCGGCCCGGACTGATCGACGAACTGGGCAGCCTCACGTGGCGGCAGCTCGAAGAGCGCAGCAATGCCCTCGCCGCGGCGCTGCAAGGGCTGCCGGGCGGGGCGCCGCGAGTCGTCGGGGTCATGTGCCGCAACCACCGCGGCTTCGTCGATGCACTGTTGGGAGCCAACAGGATCGGGGCCGACGTCTTATTGCTCAACACCTCGTTCGCGGGCCCCGCGCTGGCCGATGTGGTGACCCGCGAAGGTGTCGACGCCGTCATCTACGACGAAGAATTCACCGACACGGTCAACCGCGCGTTCGCCGACAAGCCCGACGCCACCCGCATCGTGGCGTGGGCCGACCAACAGCATGACTTGACCGTCGAGAAACTGATCGCCGACCACCGAGGCCAGGGTCCCCAGCGCACCGGCGACAAGGGCAAAGTTATTCTGCTCACCTCCGGAACGACCGGAACTCCTAAGGGCGCCAAGCACTCTGGGGGTGGCGGTGGAGTCCAGACCCTCAAGGCGATCCTGGACCGCACACCGTGGCGCGCCGAGGAACCGATCGTCATCGTGGCGCCGATGTTTCACGCCTGGGGCTTCTCCCAACTCGTGCTGGCTTCCTCGCTGGCGTGCACCGTGATCACCCGGCGCAAGTTCGACCCGGAAGCGACGCTGGACCTGATCGATCGGCATCAGGCGACGGCCTTGGCGGTGGTGCCGGTGATGTTCGACCGGATCATGGACCTGCCCGAAGAGGTGCTCAACCGCTACAGCGGCCGCTCCTTGCGGTTCGCCGCCGCGTCGGGCTCGCGGATGCGTCCCGACGTGGTCATCTCGTTCATGGACCGGTTCGGCGACGTCATCTACAACAACTACAACGCGACCGAAGCCGGCATGATCGCCACGGCGTCCCCGCAGGACCTGCGCGCCGCGCCCGACACCGCGGGCCGGCCCGCCGAAGGAACCGAAATCCGCATCCTGGACCAGGATTTCAACGACCTGCCCACCGGTGAAGTCGGCACCATCTACGTCCGCAACGACAGCCAGTTCGACGGCTACACCTCAGGTGCCACCAAGGACTTCCATGCCGGCTTCATGTCGTCGGGCGACGTCGGCTATCTCGACGAGTCCGGGCGGCTGTTCGTGGTGGGGCGCGACGACGAAATGATCGTCTCGGGCGGGGAGAACGTCTATCCGATCGAGGTGGAGAAGACGCTGGCCGCTCACCCCGACGTGGCCGAAGCCGCGGTGATCGGCGTGGACGACGAGCAGTACGGCCAGCGGCTGGCGGCCTTCGTGGTGCTGGAGCCGGGCGCACGGGCAACCGTCGACGCGCTCAAGCAGCACGTCCGGGACAACCTCGCCAATTACAAGGTGCCCCGCGAGATCGCCATCCTCGACGAGCTGCCCCGCGGCAGCACCGGCAAGATTCAGCGAGCCGAGCTGCAGGCGAAGGCCAGCGGCTGATGGCGCACTGGTTACGACGGCCCCGGCCGCTGGTCCGTGCCGCTGTCGAATTGGCCAACGCCGCCAACGGATTACGACCCTTGGCCCGTAAGGGTTACACCACCGTGCTGGTGTTCTGGTTCGGCTGGCCGACCTCCGAAGTGCCGGGCGTGTACTTCACCGTGTCCGCACTCGATGCGCTGCGTCGCGGCCGCCGCGGTGACTTCGCCGGCCGCCGCGGGAAAGTCGCGCTGGCGCTGACCGCGGCGTCCTGGGCCATCCTCGGGGTCATCCGCTATCGCGGCGCCACCACGCCGGGCCCGGTGCTGGAAGCGGGGCTGCGCCAAGAGCTGGGCGACGACTACGCCGACGCGTTGTCCGAGCTGCCGGAGCAGCCGACGCGGCGCGGACGGCGCAACCTACCGCTGCGCAACGTCGTCGTGCGCCGCCGTTACGTCGAGAAGGACAACATCGTGTCCTACGGCCCGCACGGACGGGCCAATCTCGCCGACATCTGGCGGCGCCGGGACCTGCCGCGCGACGGCAAGGCGCCGGTGTTGGTGCAGGTGCCCGGCGGTGCCTGGGTGATCGGCTGGCGCCGCCCGCAGGCCTATCCCCTGATGACACATCTGGTGGCCCGCGGCTGGGTGTGCGTGTCGCTGAACTACCGGGTTGCACCCGCGCACACCTGGCCGGACCACATCGTCGACGTCAAGCGCGCGCTGGCCTGGGTCAAGGAGAACATCGCCCAATACGGCGGTGACCCCGACTTCGTGGCGATCAGCGGCGGGTCCGCGGGCGGTCACCTGTCCGCCCTGGCGGCGTTGACGCCCAATGACCCGAAGTTCCAGCCCGGCTTCGAAGAAGCCGACACCTCGGTGGTGGCCGCCGTCCCGGTCTACGGGCGCTACGACTGGTTCTCCACCGAGGGTGAGGGCCGCCCGGAGTTCGTGTGGCTGCTGGAAAAGCTGGTAGTGAAAAAGGAACTCAGCACCGACCGGGACGTGTTCCTCGATGCATCGCCCATCCGGCAGATAAAGCCCGATGCGCCACCGTTTTTCGTCTTGCACGGCCATGACGACTCGCTGATTCCAGTGGGGGAAGCGCGCGAGTTCGTCGACGAATTGCGGGCGGTGTCAAAGGCACCGGTGGCTTACGCGGATCTGCCCAACGCCCAGCACGCCTTCGACATCTTCGGGTCACCGCGAGCGCACGCATCCGCCGACGCGATAGCGCGGTTCTTGTCCTGGGTGTATGTGACAACCCGAGGGTCCGCCGGCGGTCAGTAGCGCCTATTGCAGTTCGGCGGCGCGCTCTAGTTCGGTCAGTGCGAAGTCCAGCGCGTCGGCCATCTCGTCGATGTCGTTGGCGACTTCCGGTGTCGTCACGAAACCGAAGTCCAGGTGGTCCTGGTAGGAGAAGCAGGTGATGTTCAGCGCCACGTCCATGACCGGCGGGCCAAGGGGCACAAGGGATTCCAGCTTGGCCCCGGCCATGTACAGCGGGAACGGCGGACCCGGAACGTTGGACACCACGAGGTTGATCGGGGCCAGGTTGGACGATAGCCCGGTCGCCGTGTAGGCGCGGGCGGCCAGTTGCAGCAGTCCCGGCGGTGTGGTTTCGGTGAGCCCCATGATCTGATGCGCCGAAAGCGCCTTGGCCATTTCCTTGGCGCTCTGCGTGCTTTCGAAGATCGCCTTGAGCCGCTCGGCGGGGTCCTCGATGTCGGTGGCAAGCGATGCGGTCATCGAGCTGATCTGGTTGCCCACGTCGGACTTCGACTCCTCGGTCCGGGTGGAGACCGGGATCTGCGCGATCAGCGGTTTGGTGGGTAGCTCGTCGCGCTTCTTCAGGTACTCGCGGGCCGCCCCGGCCACGATGGCCAGCACGACGTCGTTGAGCTTGACCCCGAAGGCGTCCTTGACGGCCTTGGCCCGGGCCAACTCGACGCGCGCGCTGGTGACCCGCCGGTGCGGGGACACCGGCGCGTTGAACCGCGTCTTGGGCGCATCGAAGTAGCCCGGCGGTCGGGAATTGACGCCCAGGGCGGCGATCTGTTGGCGCACGGTCTGCTCGAGCAACCGGGCGATGCGAAACGGTGTCATGATGCCGACATTGATCAGCGCACCGATCGCCCGCCGCTCCAGCCGGGGAAGCTGAAAGCCGGTGAGAGATCCCACTTTTTCTATTTGGGTTGGCCGTGGTTGCGGAGTGACGTCCAGCAGAATTTCGCCCAGCCCGGCACCGGAGACGCCGTCGACGATGGCGTGATGCATCTTGGTGAGCGTCGCGATACGGCCACCTTCGACCCCTTCGATGACCCACAGTTCCCACAGCGGCCGGGAGCGGTCGAGTTTGTAGGACATCAGTCGGCCGACGAGTTCGTCGAGTTCGCGCCGGCCGCCCGGAGCCGGAACACCGATGCGACGGACGTGGAAGTCGACGTCGAGTTCCTCGTCCTCGACGAACCACGGCCGGTCCAGTCCCAGCGGCGCTCCGGTGACCCGCCAGCGCAGCTGCGGCAGTTCGGTCAGCCGCTCGCTGATCAGCTCGCGGAGTCGTTGAAAGCTGTAGTCCGGCGCGTCGCTCGGATCGCAAACCGCCAGCGCGCCCACGTGCATGTGCCAGCCTGCTGTCTCCGCCGACCAAAACGCCGCGTCAACACTCGAGAGCCGCTTCATGCCATGAACCGTAGCTCCCGGATGCCGCGGCCGGAAGGGTTTAGGCGTCCTCCAGCAAATCCGGAGTGACCGCCGATTCGGTGTCCGGAATACCCTCGACCTTGGCTTTGCGGTCGGCCATTGACAACAAACGCCGAATACGACCCGCCACCGCGTCTTTGGTCATCGGCGGATCAGCAAGGCGGCCCAGCTCCTCCAGCGAAGCCTGCCGGTGCTCGACGCGCAGCTTCCCGGCGGTGGCCAGATGATCGGGCACGGTGTCGCCGAGGATCTCGAGTGCCCGTTCTACTCGGGCGGCCGCGGCGACCGCGGCCCGCGCCGAGCGGCGCAGGTTGGCGTCGTCGAAGTTGGCCAGCCGGTTCGCCGTTGCCCGCACCTCGCGGCGGAGCCGGCGCTCCTCCCAGATCAGCCTGGTGTCCTGGGCGCCCATCCGGGTCAGCAAAGCGCCGATCGCTTCGCCGTCGCGCACCACGACACGGTCGGCGCCGCGCACTTCGCGGGCCTTGGCGCTGACGCCGAGCCGGCGTGCCGCACCGACGAGCGCGAGCGCGGCCTCGGGCCCGGGGCAGCTGACCTCCAAGGCCGAGGAGCGCCCCGGCTCGGTCAGCGAACCGTGCGCCAAAAACGCTCCGCGCCAGGCGGCTTCGGCGTCACCGATGCTGCCGCCCACCACTTGCGCGGGTAGGCCGCGCACCGGGCGCCCGCGCATGTCGAGCAGGCCGGTTTGCCGGGCCAGCGCTTCGCCGTCGTTGGCCACCCGCAACACATATCGGGTGTTCTTGCGAATGCCGCTGGCCGACAACACATGCACCACGGCGTTGTAGCCGTACAGGTCGAAGATGTCTTTGCGCAGTCGCCGAGCGATGCTGCCCAGGTCGACTTCCGCCTCGACGACCACCCGGCCCGCCACGATGTGCAGCCCGCCGGCGAACCGCAGCAGGGAGGTGACTTCCGCGCGTCGTGCGCTGACCGATTTGACTACCAGACGGCTCAACTCGTCTTTGACTTCGGTCGTCATCGCCACGCGTCGTCACCCCTTGGTCGTGCACTCTCGTGTGTGGCTGTCACCTGTGGCACCGCCGGGTCCCGGTCGCGGGCTCGCACCCCGTCCAGGACCGCCGCCAGCTTGCCCGGGTCATGTAAAGGTGTACCAGGTCTGGCCACGTCGGCGAAGTGCACCTCGGCCCGCAACAGCTTCGCGGTGCGGCGCAATTGCTCCCGCTCCCGATCGCTGGGCACCGAGTCGGCGTCGATGATGATGTCGTGCACCGAAAAGCCCGGCGCGTGCTGGGCGAGCACATGCAGGTGCCGCTCCACCGAGAAGCCGGCCGTCTCCCCCGGTTCGGCGACCAGGTTGAGCACCAGGGCGCGGCGGGCGGTGGTCTCTTGCAGCGCCTTGCGCAGGCCGGGTACCAGGACGTGCGGGATCACGCTGGTGAACCATGACCCGGGCCCCAGCACCACCAGGTCGGCGGCCATGATGGCGTCGACGGCCTGCCGGGTGGCGGGCGGGTCGGCCGGCAGTAGCCGCACCCGCCGCACCTTGCCCGGTGTGCTCGCGATTGCCACCTGACCGCGCAACACCCGGAACATGCGCGGGTCGGATTCCAGGCCGGACACGTCGGCCTCGATCTGCAGCGCGATCGGGCACATCGGCAGCACGCGGCCCTTGACGCCGAGGATGCGACCGAGTTCGTCGAGTGCGGCGACCGGATCGGCCAGCACCTCCGACAGCCCGGCAAGCAGCAGGTTGCCGATCGGGTGTCCGGCCAGCGCGCCGTTGCCGCCGAACCGGTGCTGCAGGATGGTGGCCCACAGTCGTCCGTAGGGGCTGTCGGATGCCAACGCCGCCAACGCCATTCGCAGGTCCCCTGGCGGGACCACGTCCAGTTCGCTGCGCAGCCGGCCCGATGAGCCGCCGTCGTCGGCGACGGTCACCACGGCGGTGACGTGGGGGGTGAGCCGGCGGGCCGCCGAGAGCGTCGCGTACAGGCCGTGGCCGCCGCCCAGCGCGACGATGCCATCGCTCGTCGGCGGGCTCATTCGCGCCCCAGATCCCGGTGCAGCACCCGCACCGCCAGTTGCGAGTCGGCGTCCAACAAGCCCATCAGCGCCTCGGCGATCGCGACGCTGCGATGTTTGCCGCCGGTACAGCCGATGGCGACCGTCATGTAGCGCTTTCCCTCCCGGCGGTAGCCCTCGACGACTTGGGATAGCAATCGATGGTAGGTCTCGAGGAACTCCGCCGCGCCCGGTTGGCCCAGCACGTAGTCGCGCACTTCGGGATTCTGACCGGTCAGGGGGCGCAACTCGTCGACCCAGTGCGGGTTGGGCAGGAACCGGACGTCCATGACCATGTCGGCGTCCATGGGCAGGCCGTACTTGAAGCCGAACGATTCGATGGTGACGCTGGTGGTCGCGCCGACGCTGCCGCCGAATGCCCGCTCGATGCTTTCCCGGAGGCCCCGCACCGAGAGGGTGGAGGTGTCGATGATGAGGTCGGCGGTGGCGCGGACGGGCGCGAGCATGCGGCGCTCTGCGGCGATGCCTTCGGCGAGCGTCTGCTGTCCCTGCAGCGGGTGGCTCCGGCGATTCTGCTCGTAGCGGCGCACCAACATGTCGTCGGAGGCCTCCATGAACACCACGCGCGGGGAGATGTTGCGGGTGGCCAATTCGTTGCGTACCTCGTCGAGGTCCCCGGTGAATCCGCGGGAGCGCACATCCATCACCACCGCCAACTGGGTGATGCGGGAGCCGGCGGCGAGACCGAAGTCCACCATGCGGGTGATCAGCTGCGGCGGCAGGTTGTCGGCGACATACCAGCCGAGGTCCTCGAGCACCTTGGCGGCCGTGCCGCGTCCGGCCCCCGACAGTCCGGTCACCAGTACGACATCGATGCCTGCGTGGTTGTCGCTCCGCGAATTCTCGCTGTCGGCAACGTGATTGGTCATTCGGCGGCCGCCTTCGTTTCGGTGGGCCGCAGCGCCTCGAGGACGGCGGTGGCGGTGGCCACACCGATTCCGGGAACGGCGGTGATCTGGTCGACGGTGGCCTCCCTGAGGCGGGCGATGGAGCCGAAGTGGGTGACCAGCGCTTTGCGCCGATGTTCGCCCAGACCGGGGACGGAATCCAGCGCCGAGGCGGTCATCCGCTTCGAGCGTTTGCTGCGGTGGTAGGCGATGGCGAACCGGTGGGCCTCGTCGCGCACGCGTTGCAACAGGTACAGGCCTTCGCTGTTGCGCGGCATGATGATTGGGTCGGGCTCCGAGGGCACCCAGATCTCTTCCAACCGCTTGGCCAGGCCGATGACTGCGACGTCGGTGATGCCTAGTTCTTCCAGGACGGCACTGGCCGCGTTGACTTGCGGCGCGCCGCCGTCGACGACGTAGAGGTTGGGCGGGTAGGCAAATCGGCGTGACTTGCCTTCTGCCGAGAGCATATTGGGGTCCTGCTTGTCATGCAGGTGGCGCATGAACCGGCGCCGGGTGACTTCGGCGATGGAGGCGACGTCGTCAGAGCGTCCTTGCCCGGCCGCTTCTCGGATGCCGAAGTGCCGGTAATCCGATTTGCGGGGCAGGCCGTCTTCGAACACCACCAGCGAGCCGACCACGTCGGTGCCCTGGACGTGGCTGATGTCGACGCACTCGATGCGCAGCGGCGCGTCGGCCAGACCCAGGGCGTCCTGAATGTTCTGCAGCGCGGCCGATCTGGCGTTGAAGTCACCGGCCCGCTTGAGTTTGTGCTGCTGCAGCGCGTCTCTGGCGTTGCGTTGCACGGTGTCGGCGAGTGCTTTCTTGTCACCCCGGCGCGGCACCCGCAGCGTGACCCGCGAGCCGCGCAGGTCGGACAGCCAGCTGCTCAGTTCTTCGGTGTTGGACGGCAGACACGGCACCAGGACCTCGCGTGGGACCGGGTTGGTGGATTCGTCGGCGGCGCCATCGAGTTCGGCCTGCTCGCCGTAGAACTGGGTGAGGAATTGTTCGACCAACTGCTCTTCGCCGGAATCGCTGGGATCACCGGGCTTTTCGACGATCCAGCCACGCTGACCGCGGACCCGGCCGCCGCGGACGTGGAACACCTGGACCGCCGCTTCCAGTTCGTCGTCGGCGAAGGCGACTACGTCGGCGTCGGTGCCGTCGCCCAGCACGACGGCCTGTTTTTCCATGGCCCGCTTCAGCGCGCCCAGGTCATCACGCAGCCGGGCGGCCCGTTCGAAGTCCAGTTGTTCGGCCGCGGCGTTCATCTGCTGTTCCAGCTCGCGGGCGAACCGGTCGGTTTTGCCGGAGAGGAAGTCACAGAAGTCCAGCACGATCTGGCGGTGTTGTTCGGCGCTGACCCGGCCCACGCACGGGGCCGAGCATTTGTCGATGTAGCCGAGCAGGCAGGGGCGATCGATCTGCCTGTGCCGCTTGAACACTCCGGCCGAGCAGGTGCGGGCGGGGAACACTCTGGTCAGCAGGTCGAGCGTTTCGCGGATGGCCCAGGCGTGGGAGTAGGGCCCGAAGTACCGCACGCCCTTGCGTCGGGGTCCGCGATAGACCATCAGCCGCGGATATTCCTCGTTGAGGGTGACGGCGAGCGCCGGGTAAGACTTGTCGTCGCGGTAGCGGACGTTGAAGCGCGGATCGAACTCTTTGATCCAGTTGTATTCCAGCTGCAGCGCCTCGACCTCGGTGTTGACCACCGTCCACTCGACCTTGGCGGCCGTGGTGACCATTTGCCGGGTGCGGGGATGCAGGCTGGCGATATCGGAGAAGTACGACGTGAGCCGGCTGCGCAGGCTCTTGGCCTTGCCGACATAGATGACGCGCCCGTGCGGATCGCGGAACCGGTACACGCCGGGCTCGACCGGGATGGACCCGGGCGCGGGGCGATAGGTTGCGGGATCTGGCACGTATCCAGGCTAGTGGTCGCTCACCGGGCGCGGGGTCGTCGGGACCGGGCGACGAGTGCAAAATCTTGGACTCCGACGCGCCCTCACATAAGCCGGTGACCGGTCGTCAAAACGGTGGCGGCTCGTCGTCGGCGCTGTCGGGCGGGGCGAGCCCGCGGTAGCTGACGGATTCGGCGCGTGCGGCCACGCGGGCGTCTCGGTTGTGGCGGCGTTCGGCGGCGATCGCCTGGGCGCGGTTTTGTGCGCGAGTCCGCTTGCGCAGCGGCATCCTGGCCAGGCGCTGGGCGCAGTGCTCGGCGGGTGGGGCGGGAGTGAGGTCGCCCGTCGGGGCGCACAGGCCGGGAAACAGCAGGACGCTGCCCGGCGTCGTCACGTATGTCTGGTTGCCGGGCAGTCGCCAGATGACGGTGCCGTCGGGCAACTGTTGATCGCGCCAGCCCCAGAACGTCTTCAGCAGATGATGGCACTAGCGGCGCGAAGTACATTTCACGCATACAAACGCGGCGCCGCCCACCTCACTATCAGGAGTCATCATCCCTGGTCGCGGCAATCACCCGACGCAGCACGTCAAGCATGGGTTCCTTCTCGACGGGCAGAGCAATTTGCTCGCCTTCAAACACGTCGCCGTAGCTATGGGCGGTGGCCGTGTATGTGACTGCTATCTCGTCGGCCTCGAGACCGGGGTCCACAACAACCACTATGTCGTCTCCGTACTCGTCACTTCGCCACTCTGGATGCGGCCTTAGCTGCGGCAACGTGACCGTCACTTCGAGGTCCCCGTCGTCGTTGTGCCGCCATTCGATTGGGTAGTCCGACGGCGGGGCCAGCCGGGGCATAGCCGGCAGTGCGGTATAGAACAGCGGGTCCACCGGACGCTGCCAACTCGGGTCCGGAACCTTGTCGAATTCGAAAGCCTTCGAGATCCTCGAAGTTGACACCCCGTGCCCCGTGGAAGGTCAGGATGACCTGTACATCGTTGAGGAAACTTCTTGCCTCGTTCTTGATCCGAAACCGCAGGCCCGGCCACGCGACACCAGCGAGGTAGTCCCGGCACGCGGGCCAGCGCGCTTCTAGGCCTGCCCGGTATGCGGCTACCCTTTCCGTGATCTGCGCCTCGTCCAGCGGCTGTGGCGGCGTCGGCGGATTGATCCCCAGCGTCTTGTACAGCAGTTCCTCCCGTTTGGCGTCGTCCATCAGAGAGTCACGGCCTTGAACCTGACCAAGGTTGTAATACGGACGTTGACCGAGCATGTCGGTCATCCGTGGGATGGGGGTACCAGCTAGATCCCACGGCCTCTTTGGCCCGAGTTCCCGCAGCCTTTCCTGCTGCGCCTCCTCCGCCGCCTCGCGCGCCGCGGCCGCGGCCGCGCGCTCTCGTCTTTCGCGTTCGGCGCGTTCCTTCGCTTCGCGTTCGGCGCGAACGCGCGCATGCCCCTTATCGGACCGTTTTCGAATCCGCTGCTCATACATCTTCACGAAGGTTTCGAGTACAACCCTGTCATCAGTGAATGCATGAGCAGGCCCAAGTATGGACGCCTTGATTAGCATCGGCGGGGGGCCGGCGACGATATCGAGAAACTCCTCGCGGGTCCGGGCGTACTGAGGTTCGTTGAGGATTTGGGTGACCTTCAACAGATGGAACAGGTGGACCTTGAGGTCAGGGTCCAATTGCTCCCATTGCTCGCGCTCCGCCAGGGTGATCTCCTGATTGGTGACGAACGCGATGCCCACCCCGCCCTTGGCTTTCGCGCCCTTCATGTCTTGCAACAGCTTCTTCTTGATCGTGGCCGGCGTCTTCTGACCTAACGGGAAATAGGCCGCCATCACCCACGTCTCGCCATCCCGCTCACACATGGCGTCCCCACCACCGTCAGGGCCTCCGTGTGTATGTGCCGGGTCAATACGGGTGTAGCCCTCAGCCCCAATCACCTGCCACGCCAGCATCTCGGACTTGGATTGGCCACCTGTCCAATCGCGTAGCCGATGCCAGGTCTCGTCAAATCGGTTTCTCGGGACAGTCACGGTGCTCCACTTCGCCCCCGAATCGGGGATTCGTCACATCACAGCCCAAACGCTACATCCGCCATCAGACGGCACTCGTTGCGCTTCGAGCCCGATCTTTTTCGAGCCGCGCAAAAAATCCATGGCTACCCCGTGGGAGCCACCCCGAGGGGGGAGCCGAAGATTTTCGGGGGTGGGTGGCATCGGTGTGCCGCCGAGCCGAGGGCTGGCCGCGGCCCGCTGGCTGCTGGCTGTCTGGGCGCCCACCGCGGGCCTGGGCCGCCGTCTCGGGGGTCGTGGGCGGCGCCCCGGCAGCCAAGGACGAGTCGGAACCGGGGCGCCTGCCCACGCCGCGCCGGGGTGTGTGCGGGCTGTTGCACCCACCCGGCAGCGCGGTCTAGGTGGTCAGTAGAACCACTGGCCGGATGGGTTGGGGTCGGGCGTTGCGTCGGCGCTGTGCCCGACTTCGCTGAGTGGGACGGCGGTGCCGGGTGCGATGGAGGCCAGGTGCGGCAGCATCGTTTCGTCGTTTTCGCACAGGGTGATCCAGTGTTTCTTGCTGCTGGCCATGATGCGGCCGGTGTCGATGGCGTGGTCAACGGCGGCCTCGACTTTGGCCTTGGCTGCCGCGGCGATGACCCGTCTGCCTTCTTGGGCGTCGCGGCGCAGTGCGTCGGCGGTGGGCTTGTCGATGACCTCCATGCCGTGCCGTGCGGCTGCGGCGACGACGGCGCTGGCCTTGGCGGTGTCGAGGCCCTGGACCTGGGTGGCGAGGTCCTTGGCGGTGTCCACCACCAGGTTGGCGTCGTCGGTGTCGGCTGGTAGGCCCAGTGCGTCGAGTAGCGCCGCGGTCTGGGTGTCGTCAAGCGTGAGTGCCATGGTGTGCGTTTCCCTTCTGGGCTAGCTGAGGCCGGTGATTTTCTTGGCGGCGTAGGGCCGGTCGACGGCCATGGCGGGCACGGCGTAGACCTGCAGCACCCACGACCGGGTGCCCTTCTCTTCCCAGATGTCCACGGTGAGCGGCAGTTCGAAGCCGACCGTGCCCACTGCGCCCTGTTCGAGGACGAAAGCTTGCCCGATGGGGATGCGGGGGTTGGCGAACATGCCGTTGGTGAAGCCCGCGGATTCCAGTGCGGCGTCCAGGTTCTCGGCGTAGGCGACGCGTAGCTGCTTGGCCTGCTCTGGGTGCACAATGAGCAAATCGTGTTGCACACCAAGCTCTTCCAAATCGGCCATCTCTTGCGCCTCGGCCCAGTGGGCACTTGGCCGGTCTGCCGATGGGGTGATGGCATCCAGCGGCCCCACCATGACCAGGTCATCCCATCCGGCCGCGGGTGCCAGGCTGCCGATGCTGGCGGCCTGGAGGGCGGCCACCGCACGGGTATCCAACTTACGAGCAAGGGTATTCGAGAGCTGAGTTACAGTGTTGTCCAACAGGTTTGCGTCATTCCGCAAGATCGCCTCGGCAGGCAGGATGGCCTTGGCGCCCCAGTCCTCCACGGGTGCTAGCCGCGGCTCGGGTGCCACGCCTTCGATGACGGCGTACTCCGCGCCCGGTGTGCGCTTCTCCATGCCACCTGCGGCGTAGTAGTCGGCGGCGGTGATGGTGCTGTAGAGCAGCGCGCCGCCCTGCACCTGCGTTCCCAATTGGCGGAAGAACTTGCCGAGCAGCAGTTGCTTGTCGGCCAGCTTGGCGATGCGGGTCTGGATGATTGACGGATGCTTGAGCGCGGCATCGACGGTCAACTGCTGCCCGGACAGGGTGGGGATGAGCGGTGAAGTCATGGCGGTTCGGTTCCTTTCGGTTAGGCGTAGAACGCCACTTCGGCGACGGCGCCGTCGGCGGCCCCGGTGACGGCGAACCCGACCACGACGCCCGCCGCGGCGGTTGAGGCTGCACCCCCTGCGCCGACCTGGACGGCGGCACCGGCGGCGATGGCCCCGGAGGCAAGGACTTTGACGACGCCGCCGCGGGCCACGTGCACCAACTGACCGGTCGCGGCGTCGTGGGCGGCCACTCCGAACGCGCGGTCCCCTGCTGCGGCTGGCGCTACCGCGAGGTTGCCTGCGGCGGTGCGGTTGCCGCTGATCTTGACGAACTTGCGGGCGCTGATGGTGGCGGTGGCTTCGCCGGTGATGTTCGCGCCGGGGGCATACGAGTAGGGGTTGATGCGGGTAGTCGACATGCGGGTGTCCTTCCGGGTTAGACGGCCAGGGTTCGGGTGCTGCGGGTGCGTCGGGCACGTGCCACCGCGACAGCGCGGGCACGCTGGCTGGTCGCCTCGCCGCGCGGTGGTGCGGCCAGCACTAGGCGGCGCGCTGATGCTGCTGCGACGCCGTACAAGTCGGTGATGTCGGCCAGCGTCTCGATACCCGGCGCGGTGGCACCGAGTAGCGCCACCGCGGTCAGCACCAGCGGCCACACAGTGCCATCGGGTGCGGTGTAATCCACCAACGCCTCCACCGACCGCGAGGGATAGCTGTGCGGCAGCAGCGCGGCGATGGCGGCTGGCACGTCCACAAAGTCGCCGACCAACGTCGCACCGGCATCGGCCAGGCGCAGGTTATCGACGCGGCCAAGTGCGGGACCGCCGTCGAAACGGGGGTCGCTGTGCCCGATTTTGAGCCGAGCCCGCGGCAGCACACCCGCGGCGTGCGCGGCGACGACGGCGGCCAGATCGTCGGCCGTCACCGTCCAGCCATCGGGGTGGCTTGCGGTCTGCCACGTTCCGACCCGCATCAACTCCACGCCGCGGATGGTGCGCAGGTTAGGCACAACGCTCACCTGCCCTGCGCCGCGGCCCTCCGCTGGCTAAAAGCGGTGACGGCTGCGGCGTCGAACTGCCAGCGGGTGCCGGTGCGGCTGGCCGGTAGGCGGCCGCGGCGGGCAAGGTCGCGGACCCCGTTGGCTGAGATGCCGAGGAGGCGTGCGGCCTGGCCGGTGCCCATGGTGCCGGTGACATGCGGACCAGCGTGCACCGAATCACGTTGCAGTGCACGCACACTGGCGGTTGTTTCTGGCGGTTGCGCCGAATGCTGCTGCTCAGCAACCGAATCGGGCACTGGTGGTTGTGCTGGCGGTTCGGCCGAGTGGCGCACAGCGCGGCGCAGCTTCGCCGTCACCGACTCCAGGCGCGCCGGGGTCGGCCCAGCCGTCAACTGCGCCAAGCGGTCCAGCGCTTCCACAACAAACGCGCCGTCATAGGCATCGAGGTACACACCGGCCAGCCGCTGAATCACCGCGCACCCACATCGGCATCGGGGTAAACCATCAGCGAATCGAGGCGCACCAACTCCGCCTGCAACAACGCCACTAGGGCATCGGGTGCAAGGTCGGAGGCCATGCGCGCTACCGCAGGAGCGGCCACGCACCAGACGCCGCGGGGCGTCAGACCGCCGAACGGCTGTTCGCGGCACTCGCGCACGGTCAGGTCATGGGCAGCCGATGCCATGTCGTCAGCGTCGGTGATCTGTGCAATTGCTAGCACGTAACCCGCACGCAGACAACGTAACTCAAAGTCGTCATCGCCGCCTGTGCACCGCACCCGCAGGTCTTCGCGCTGGTGGTCGGTCAGCAGGTCGCGCAGCCGGTTGATGATGCGCCACACTAGCAACTCGACCTGCGGGCGGTCACGGGCACAGCACGTCGGCAGCACCACAGCGGCGCCGCGAATGACGGCATCGTCCAGCACCCGGCGGGCGTCACCGACCAAACGCACATCCGCGGCGCGGAACACTTCGTACGGCATTGACGCCAGGCCAACATCGTCCGGGCAGCACTCGCACGGCGTGCTGGCATGGTCCACAGCTGCCGCGAAGCCCACATCAAGGCCAGCCAGCCCAAACCACAGGGCCATGGCAGCCGTGGCATCGGCGCGCACCTGCCGCCGCACATCGGCGGGGTCGGCGTCGGTGACCGGGTTGACGGGCTTCCGCGGCCGGTTCCGCATCCGGGCAGCCACCCGCGCCACCACAGCCTCGTCATCGTCGGCCGGTTCGCCGCTACTTACCTCGCTCATTTTCCCTCCTGTGTTGTGCCGTGAACGGTTGTGCTGCGGAGTGTTTCGGCTGCCTCGACTAGTGCATCGGCCAATGCGAACGCTTCGGCCGGTGACACCGTCAGGATCACCGGCCCCGCGCGGATGCTCACGCGGCGTGTGCGGAGCTTGGGCACCACCGCAACCGCGTAGTCGCCGCCGTGGACGGTCAACCGCATGCCGCACCGGCATTGGGGTGCTCGTGTAGCGGCTCGCTGGGATCGCGCGCGACGGGCGGGTCGGCGGCGTTGTGGCCGCAGCGCACGGCCGGGTCCAACGGCACTCCATCCGCGCCCAGACGCCACCCTGACGGGTCGCAGCCGCGGCAAGCACGAATGGCTGCCGCGCGCGCCGCCCGCGCCGCCTGCGCCGCACCACGGCCAGTACGGCCCTCCAGGGCGGCGGCCACCTCGCGGGGCTCCGCTCCCGCGGCCAAGCCCGCAACGGCAACGATGCGAGCCCAGTCCTGCGTGCTGACCCAGCGGCCACCGGGCATGCTCACCGCACACGCTCGCCGCTGCGCTGGCCGCCCTCGGGCCTTTGACCTGCGGCAGTACGCAAAGCACGCAATTTCTGTATGACGACATAGGCGCGCGCGTACTGGTGAACCCCCAATTGCGTACTTTGCGTGCTATTCGCCTTCATCGTCGCTCACCTTCACCGCAATTCCGGTGCGCCATCGTTTGCCGTTGGTAGGACGCCCGGCCTGGTAGCCAAGGCGGTCTAGCGCTGAACCGAACGCCCGCTGCGACATCGCCTCGGCGCCATCACGCACCCGCCACCGCTCGAAGGCCTCGTGAAGCTGCGCGGTGGTTGCCTTGAGCGCCGGACTCGTCGTCACGCACTCTTCCGCTATGAAGCGGCGCGCCGCATCGCTCTCGGACTGGTAGTCGTCGGTTGCCGTGCGCACCTGTTCGGGTTCGTCAAGGCCCCAGGCAAGGTAGTCGGCAAGGCCCGCGACAGCCCAGGACAGAATGCCGTCAGCTTCGCAGTGCAGCTTTGTGTCCAGTTCGGTGTCCTGGTCGTGGCTGGGGATGCAGACGGCGAACGGCACCACGCGGATACGCGCCCAGACGGCCGGGTCGTCACCGGACACCTTCGGCAGGTGGTTGGTGACCAGGATCGGCAGGTGCGACGGGGTAAAGGTGACGAAGTTGCGGCGCATGTGGCGGGCGGTGACGGGGTCGCCCCCGGTCAGCCGCTTCATGGTGGCCTCGGCCAGTCGGCGGTCGCGGTCAGACTCCGACACCACTATCAGGCGCCGCCCCAAAAGGTCCATCTGGCCGGTGGGATGCGCCCCTTCGCGGTGCATGAACAGATCCGGTTCAGCCACGTGACCGTAATCGTCCAGCGCGTACAACAGCGCCTTGTACAGGGTGCCTTTCCCGTTGCGGCCGGTGCCGGTGAAGATGGGCAGGATGTGTTCACGCACCTCGCCCAGCAGCGCAAGCCCGGCCAGGCGCTGCACGAATCCGCGTACAGCCCCATCGGGTAGCACCCGCGCCAGGAACGCCTCCCACACTGCTGGTTGTGCCGCCTCGGGGTGGTACGCGCCGCGGCACACCTTTGTGATGCGGTCGGCCGGGTTGTGCGGCCGAAGCTCCTGCGTGCGTAGATCAAGTGTGCCGTTGGCGGTGTTCAGCAGATATGGGTCGGCGTCCAAGTCGCGCACGGTGGCCGCGAAAACCGTTAGCGCAGCGGCGATCTCCAGCACACCTGCAAGCCCGGCAGCGGATTCGCACTTGCGCACGTCCGCCCGCAACTCCCTATCGCCCAGCGACTCTGCCAAGGCTCGCCGCAGCACATCGAGAACGGCGCGGTGGGCGGCCCCGGTGTCGTCGGCTGCCCACCGTCGCCCGTCCCACTGATGCCAGCCGATGCCGTGGACGTGTAGCAGCTTGTTCTCGTAGGCCGCGGCCAACAGGTACGCCATGCGCACCTGCCCGGAATGTTTGGCCTGCTCGGCGTCCCGGATGCCGTGCGCTTGCCCGCTGTCGCCGACCGGCAAACCATTGCGGGCCTCTTCGACTGCCACGAGGTCGTCTAATCCCAACCCGGCGGCGATGTGGTCCGCCAAATCCTTGCCAGCCCTGGCTTCCACGATGCGCACCGATGCGGCGATGCCTTGAAGTTGCTCGGCTACCTGGTAGGCATGCCGGCGGCCGGGCTCGTCGCGGTCGGCGACGATCACGACCGGATGGTCGCGCAGTGGCGTCCAGTCGAACTTGTGGGCTTTACCGGCGCCCATTGCGCCGCACACCGCGACTGCACCTACCGCCCTTGCGGCCTCGACGTCCTTCTCGCCCTCGACGGCGTACACGGTGCCGTGCGCACCGATGTTGTCCACGCCGTATAACGCGCGGCCGCTGGTGTTACCGGATTGCGCGAATTTCTTGCCGGGCTTTCGGTGCACCTTCCGTCCATCGGTGTAGGTGTAGGTGCGGCTTGGGTTGTACGCCGCACGGATACGCGGCTCGTCGAAAAGGTCGCGGTCCGTCAGCCCGATGGCGCCCAAAATGTCCCGGTGGTCGCAACCGGCGTGGCAGTACACCACCACACCTGTGCCGTCACGGCGTTGCTTGATCGACAGCGACGGGTTGCTGTCGTCGTGAGCAGGGCACTGCGCGGCAAGCTGATCACCGCGCTCAACGACGTGTTTTCCGTTGCTGCGCAACGCCTCTGCAATCGCTATCAGCGCCGCACTCATTGCCGACCTCGCTGCGCTGTTCCGGCGCTGCGGCCTAACAGCGTCCCGGCGGTACGCTCAGTGTGCAGTTGTTGTGATGAAGCCTCCCCGAATGCCCGTTCTGGGAGGCTTTTTCGTTCATTCACGCCTGCGCACCACCCAACGCGGCGGTGCGGGCTGGCTTCAGCAACTGGGCAAGTTTCGTCCGCTGGGCATCTGTGAGCGGCGGCGCCTTCGCAAGGGTGTCGCGTATGTAGTCATCGAGGCGAGCTGCGGCGAAGTCGCGCCGCGCCTCAGTCGTCTCGGCCGAATCTCGCCCAGTGGCGTGGGCAGACTGCGCCAACCTGGCGCGAGCGGACCGCGATTGCGGCGAAGTGGGCACAGGCATCGGAGGGAACTCCCAAGGGGCACAAGAAGTGGCCCCTCCGATGAGAGGGATTTCAACGCGTCAGCGGCTGATCGGCAATTGCTTCCGACCGGCGGCGTTACCCGCGCTAACGGGAAACGATACCAGCTATCGCATGTAGAGGAAGTTCCGTCTGACCTGTAGCCGCCCAGGCATCGAGCGCCTCCACCATGCGGGCGTGCGCGCGGGTCTCGCGGGTTTCGTCGAAGACGACCTGGGCGCTGAGGCGGCAACCGCCATTACCGCACCTCAAATCAATCCGGTCACGTCCTTGGCCGCTCTGGTCGGCTCCGTGTCCACGACCGCCGTCGCGTGCAACAGCCCACCCGCGCGCGTCGTCCATGCGAAGTGTTCGCACCATCCGCGCCACGTACAGCCGTGTGTGGGGCGCACCCGGCGCGCCGTCGCAATGAACCTCGATAAGGTGTACGTCATCGTCGCTCATTTCCAGTTCACCTTCACTCTCTCGGGATTGAACACCTTGCCGCCCTTGCCAACTGGGGCAACTTCGAACTCCACCAACACGTCGATGACCGCGCGCAGGCGGTCCGCGGACAGCGCCCGGACCCGCTCGGCGACTTCTGGTGTCCCGAGCGGCAATCCGTCGAATACGCGCAACCGTTCCTGATCGTGCTGGCGGCGCTCGATGCCGGCCAACTGCTCGTTAATGCGATCGGTCATGGCGCGGTAACCCTTGCCGTCGATCAGGCCGTCGGCCCGTTCGATGGCGATGTCGTCCAGGCGCGCCAGCAGCGTCGCCCGCTCACCGCGTAGCCGCTCCGCTTCGGTGGTGTCGTGCAGTTCGGCTTTCAACAGGTCCACCGCGTCCGGCTGCGCCAACCGCCCCGCTACGACGCCGTAGACCAGCGGCTCAACGTGCTCAGCGCGCACCGACACCCCGCGGCACGTCTTGCACGCGTAGGTGATTCGTTTGTCGAGGGTCTGCATCCCGGACAGGTAGCCGCCGCAACCGTCCTTGCCGCATTGCAGCACGCCGGTTAACAGGTGGCGGCGCACCGTCTTGCGGCCCGGTGCCCGTCCGGGCGCTTCCAGCACGCCTTGGACGGCGCGCCACGTGTCCTCGTCCACCAGCGCTGGCCACGTGCCTTTGCCGACGACGACACCGTTGTGGTCCCGCAAACCGGCATTGCGGGGCTTGCGCAGAAAGTTCGAGACCTGCGGCTGCGTCCACTTGCGCCGTTCCACTACGGGCTGCGCGTCGCGGATCGTTTGGCCGTCGGCGTTCTTGGGCTTCACCCAGCGCTGCGTCAGCGCGCCCGCGTCGTTCCACATCCGGCACACGTCGCCGAGAGAGGCCCCGGCAAGGACCGCCGCGTACGCCTCACGCACCAGCGGCGCCACCGCAGGATCGGGTTGGTAGGTGTCACCGATGTAGCCGAAGGCGCGCCGCCACTTCGGTGCGCCGCTCGCGGCTAACTGCTTGGCCGCGGCCCGCTGCCGCTCACCCTTGTGCTCGGACTCCTGCGTCGACACGCTGCCGATGATGGTGGCCAGCATGCGCCCGGTGGCGTTGGAGAGGTCCATGTCGCCGCCGTTGACGGTGCGAATCTCCACCCCGGCGGCCACGTCCAGCAACCGCACCAGGTCAGCAAGACGCCGGTAGAGGCGGTCGGGGTGCCAACAGATCAGCGAGTCGATCTCGCCGCGCTTCATCGCATCCAGCAGCGCCTCGAACTGCGGCCGCGTCTTGCCGTTATAGGCGGATAGGTCGTTGTCGTCGAAGCGGGCCACCACGTTCCAGCCGAGGCGTTCGGCCAGTGCGGTGCAGTCCTCGAGTTGCCTGGTCACGCCGTGGCGTTGGCCGGAACGGTCCAGGCTGATACGGGTGTAGATGGCGGTAGCTTGGCGCATCCTTAAAATGTACTACGGATATCAGGTGATGGTGCCGGCACAGGCACTTCAGGTTCGATGGATGAGTCGGGCCGCCGTCGGCATACGGGACGGTGTGGTCGATATCGGCCTGGCTCGCCGGGCGGTCACACCCTGGGGCGCGGCAGGTCAGATCCCGCGCCCGCACGAACGCTGCCAAACCGGCCGACGGCAGGTAGCCCGACTCGGCCCCGTCGGGGATATCCAATGGGCGCCGGCGCGCCGATTGCGCGAGCTCAGCGATGACCTCGGCCGGCAACACCGTGTCCGCGCCCAGCAGTGACCCCGGCGCCTGACCGCGCCCCTCGACCGTGGCCTGCTCGGCGAGGACGTGAATGATCACCGAACTGCTCGGCTTGGCTCCGCCGCCCGGGCAATCCGGTGTGCCGCAGCGACACTCCAACCGAACCGCGTTCGCCGCCAAAGCGCCCAACGCGTCGGCGCGCCGCTGCTCGCGGGTGCGCGGATCACCGGCACACACCGTGCCTGCCAGCGCGTTCAGGCGCTCGTCGAGCGCGCTGGCGTGCGGAGTCAGCAATCGTCCGTTCAACTCCGACATCCCATCGGAGGACTCCCAGATCGATACCGACCGATCACTGACCTCCTGGGCGCGTCGGCGCACTGCGTCGGGGTCGATCGCGCCGACCACCCGATCGATCTCCCCGGCCAACCGGCCCCGCGTCATCGACGGCCACCGCCGCGCCCGCACCGCCAACCTTGCATCCGCCGTCGCCAGGACCTCGGGGTCGCTGATCAGATCGGTGCGATACACCAGTGTCTGGAACAGCCTGAAGTCGATCTCACCGGCTCGAAACACCTCGGCAACCGCAGGCAATCGCTCGCGCATCGCCCGCGCATAATGCAAATAGCTTCCCGCGATGGCCAGACTGGTGCGCAACGCCGCGGCGACCTCCGCCCCCACCGCGGCCCAGGTATCCACCGCCCGGTCCGCGGACTCCCCCCGCTCCACGCGGCGCAGCTCGAACAATTCGCCGATCGCATCGAGCCGCGCAGCGCCAGCCCGCGCCTCGGCCCGCCCCGCCTCACGCATCCGCGCAATCAACGCCCGCGAGTCGGGCCCATCCGACGGGTCCCATCGCTCCGCTAATTCGAACATACGTGCGAGTATAGCGAGGGAGTACGACACAAACCCGGCGATCGGGCTGCGCTAGGCCGTGCGACGGTCCAACTGCGCCTTGCGTTTCGCCGCCCACTCCGCCATGGGGAATCCCGGCTGGGATTCGCACGCCGAGATCAGCAGGACCACCCGGGTCAGCGCCGCCAAGCCGTAGGTGCACGTCCAATCCGGTCGGCCCATGGCCCAGTGGAAGACGGTGTCTTGGGGTACGTCGAATTCGGTGACTCGCATCGGCTGGAATGTTCCGCTGGGGGTCACCCCGACGGCGTCGTCACGGCAGTCGGAGACGTCGCTGAATGCCCGCCAGACCACACCGTGGGTGTCCAGGTCCTGGTCGTAGACATCGATCGATTCGGCGTATAGGGCTGGGCCGCTGAACTGGAAGGCCGCGTCGGCGAAGTCCCGTGCGTCCGGTGGGCGCAGCGGCGAATTCTTGAACAGCAGGGCCGCCGAACATATGGACGGCTGAACGCTGGTGAAGTAGTTGTCGCCGACGGGCGTCGCGCGTGCCGGCCCCAACGGCGTGTCATCTCCGTCTTGCAGCAGCAATTCGCGAGCCGAAACGACAGTGGGCAACTTGCCCGCAGCCCGCACCGGCCGGCCCGGCACCGAGGTGGTGCAGGCGCCCAGCGCCATGGTGGCGACGAGCAGGGCCAGCGCCACCCCGCGACGCCGGCGACCCGCCGTCATCGCTCGGGCAGATCGGGCCGATAACGGGCCAGCAGCGAGCGCACGGTGTCCATGGCCGTGACGGCACGTTCCTTGTCGACGGCCTGAATGGCCATCAGGGGTATGTACTCATCGTCGGGCAGATCGATTCGCGCCCAACGACTACCGACCGGAAAAGACACACCGACAATGTCGCTCCACGGAATCAGCCTGTCGGACACCACATTACGCACCGAGAGTCCCGCCGCACCCACTCGTAGTCGCGGACGTGCGAGCAGCAGCACCAAGCCGGCGAGGATCAGCCCCAGGACACCCATCGCCACTTGATCGGCGGTCTGAAACACCACTCCACTGGAGCTGACCTTGAGCAGCAGGCCAACCACGATCAGGGCGACAGCGATCACCGCCGCCGCGGCGTAGGCGAACAGCGGGGTAAGTCGGGGACGCACCACGACATCCCAGTCGGAATCCGACTGCACCGTCACTTCTGCGCCCGCAGTTCCCGCAGGGTCAGGGCGGTGGTCAATGCCGCCGCGGCCGCTTGGGCGCCTTTGTCCTCTGTCGAGGTGGAAAGTCCCGCTCGATTGAGCGCCTGCTCTTCGGTGTTGGTGGTCAGCACCCCGTTGGCCACCGGCGTCGACGCGTCCAGCGAGACTCGCGTCAGCCCTTGCGTCACGGCGTCGCACACGTAGTCGAAATGGGGCGTTTCACCGCGGATTACCACCCCGAGGGCGACGACGGCGTCGTGATTGCGCGCCAACTCTTGTGCCACGACGGGGATTTCGATAGCACCGAGGACTCGGACGATGGTCGGGTTGTCCACGCCGGAGTCGGTCACTACTTTGCGCGCGCCGTCCAGCAGTGCATCACAGATCTTGGTATGCCAGGTGCTGGCGACGATGGCGACTCGCAGACCGGATGCATCCAGAGCCGGCATGTCCGGCACGCCGGCGGCGGGGCTCACAATGCCCCGCCGAATTCGCCTGGCATATGGGCTGATTCGTGGAACTCGTCGAGCCCCACCAGATCGTGGCCCATCCGGTCGCGCTTGGTCATCAGATAGCGGATGTTCTCGGCATTGGCCCGCACGGGCAACGGCACCCGTTCGATGATGTGCAGACCGTAACCGTCCAGGCCCACCCGCTTGGCGGGATTGTTGGTCAGCAGCCGCATCGATCGCACACCCAGATCCACCAGAATCTGCGCACCGATTCCGTAATCCCTTGCGTCAGCTGGCAATCCGAGTTTCAAGTTGGCGTCCACGGTGTCGTCACCGGCGTCCTGCAGTTGATAGGCCTGCAACTTGTGCATCAGCCCGATGCCGCGGCCTTCGTGCCCGCGCATGTACAGCACGATGCCGCGGCCCTCGCGGGCGACCATCGCCATGGCGGCGTCCAACTGAGGTCCGCAGTCGCAACGCCGGGAACCGAACACGTCACCGGTCAGGCACTCGGAGTGCACCCGGACCAGCACGTCGTCACCGTCGGCGGTGGGACCCGCGATCTCGCCGCGCACCAGCGCGACATGCTCCACGTCTTCATAGATGCTGGAATAGCCGATGGCCCGGAATTCGCCGTGCCGGGTGGGGATGCGCGCCTCGGCGATCCGCTCGATGTGCTTCTCGTGCTTGCGCCGCCACTCGATCAGATCGGCGATCGTGATCAGCGCCAGTCCATGCTCGTCGGCGAAGACCCGCAACTCGTCGGTCTGAGCCATCGCGCCCTCGTCCTTTTGACTGACGATCTCGCAGATGGCTCCGGCGGGCTGCAGCCCCGCCATTCGGGCCAGGTCGACAGCGGCCTCGGTGTGCCCTGGCCGACGCAGCACGCCACCGTCCTTGGCGCGCAACGGCACTACGTGACCCGGGCGGGTGAAATCGTCTGCGGCGCTTGACGGATTTGCCAGCAACCGCATGGTCGTCGCTCGGTCAGAAGCCGAAATACCGGTACCCACACCGAGTTTCGCGTCCACGGTCACGGTGTAGGCGGTGCCGTGCTTGTCTTGGTTCACCGCGTACATCGGCAACAGACCGAGCCGGTCACAGATGGCACCGTCCAGCGGGACACACAGATATCCCGAGGTGTAGCGGACCATGAACGCCACCAGTTCGGGGGTGGCCTTCTCGGCGGCGAAAATCAGGTCGCCCTCGTTTTCGCGGTCCTCGTCATCGATGACGACGACGGCCTTGCCGGCCGCGATGTCGGCAACCGCCCGTTCGACGGAGTCCAACCTCGTCATGTATTACCTTGCCCGCCCCCGCCCGCGGCGAGAACTTTGTTCAAACGGCTCACACGAGAAGCCCACGTGTCGCATTCAGTATGAACCACCAGTACACCCAACTTATTGCGATGGCGCTTCGTAGGCTTCAGAGGACCTGGAGAGGGCTTGGTCACACATATTCAGGGTGTCGAAGTGGCTTGCAGGAGCCGTTCCACATACTTCGCGATGACGTCCACCTCGAGATTGACCTGCGTCCCGACCGGCGCGGACCCCAGTGTGGTCAGTTCGCGCGTCGTCGGGATCAGTGAGACCTCGAACCAGTCCCGCGGTTGCGCCCCCAGGGCGGACACGGTCAGCGAGATACCGTCCACGGTGATGGAGCCCTTCTCGACGACATAGCGGGCCACGGTTGCGGGCACCTCGATCCGGACCACCTCCCAGTGTTCGGACGGGGTGCGGGACACGATTTGACCGGTGCCGTCCACGTGGCCCTGCACGATGTGCCCGCCGAGCCGGCTGTTCAGCGCCGCGGCCCGCTCCAGGTTGACCGAACTCCCCTGCGCCAGCGCACCCAAGTTGGACCGATTCAACGTCTCGGCCATCACATCGGCGCTGAACTGGCCATCGGGCAACACGTCCACGACCGTCAGGCAGACGCCGTTCACAGCAATCGAGTCGCCATGCCCGGCGTCGGCGGTGACGGTGGGCCCGCGGATGATCAATCGGGCGGCGTCCGCGAGGTCTTCCCGGCCGGTCACCTGGCCAAGTTCCTCGACAATTCCGGTGAACATCGCACCAGGTTAATGAGTATTCCCGGGCCGGTGCACCCCACTATGTCACCGGTCGCGTCACACCCACCCTTTACGATGCAGGGTATGCATTTTCGCCGCGGCCTTTTTGCCGCTCTCGCCGCCCTGGGCGTGGCTACCACCTTGGTGGCCGGATGCTCATCCGGATCCAAGCAGAGCGGCGGGCCGCTGCCGGACGCGACGACGTTGGTCAAGCAGGCCGCCGAGTCAACCAAGACCGTCAAGAGTGGTCACATCGTGCTGACGGTCAACGGCAAGATCCCAGGTCTGTCGTTGAAGACGTTGAGCGGTGATCTGACCACCACCCCCACCGCGGCCAAGGGCAACGCGAAGATCACTTTCGGCAGCTCTGACATAGACGTCGACTTTGTGGTCATCGACGGCAACCTGCTTGCCACGCTCACCCCCAACAAGTGGAGTGACTTCGGCCCGGCGTCCGACATCTATGACCCGTCGCAGATTCTGAGCCCGGACAAGGGCTTGGCCAACCTGCTGGCCAATTTCACCGACGCCAAAGCCGAAGGCCGCGAGACGATCAACGGGCAGAGCACCATTCGCATCACCGGAAAGCTCACCCCGCAATCGGTCAACGCCATCGCGCCTCCGTTCAACGCCACCGACCCGGTGCCGGCGACGGTCTGGATTCAGGAACAAGGTGACCATCAACTGGCCCAGGCCAAGATGGAACGCGGTTCGGGCAACTCGGTCCAGATAGCCCTGTCGAACTACAACCAGCAGGTTCAGGTGACGAAGCCACCGGTGAGCGGATGACCACCATGCGGGCAGGACGCAGAGTCGCAATCAGCGCGGGCAGCCTCGCGGTACTGCTGGGCGCCCTGGACACCTATGTCGTCGTGACCATCATGCGCGACATCATGGACAGCGTCGGTATCCCGGTGAACCAGCTGCAGCGGATCACCTGGATCGTCACGATGTATCTGCTGGGCTACATCGCCGCCATGCCGCTGCTGGGTCGCGCGTCGGACCGGTTCGGCCGCAAGCTCATGCTGCAGGTCAGCCTGGCCGGCTTCATCGTGGGCTCGGTGGTGACCGCCCTGGCCGGCCATTTCGGCGACTTCCACATGCTGATCGCCGGCCGCACCATCCAGGGGGTGGCCAGCGGCGCCCTGCTGCCGATCACGCTGGCCCTCGGCGCCGACCTGTGGGCGCAGCGCAACCGCGCCGGCGTGCTCGGTGGTATCGGCGCCGCGCAAGAACTCGGCAGCGTGCTGGGTCCGCTGTACGGCATCTTCATCGTCTGGCTGTTCCACGACTGGCGCGACGTGTTCTGGATCAACGTCCCGCTGACCCTGATCGCCATGGCGTTGATTCAGTTCAGCCTTCCCGCGCACGACCGTAGCGCCGAGCCGGAGAAGATCGACCTGGTCGGCGGATTCCTGCTGGCGCTGGCCTTGGGCCTTGCCGTCATCGGCCTCTATAACCCCAACCCAGACGGCAAACAGGTACTGCCCAGCTACGGGCTGCCGCTGGTCGTCGGCGCGATTGTGGCGACTGTGGCGTTCTTCGTCTGGGAGCGCTTCGCGCGCACCCGACTCGTCGAACCTGCCGGCGTGCACTTCCGGCCGTTCCTGGCCGCGCTGGGTGCATCGGTGTGCGCCGGCGCGGCTCTGATGGTGACGCTGGTCAACGTCGAGCTGTTCGGTCAAGGTGTGCTCGGCAAGGACCAGAACCAAGCGGCCGGCATGCTGCTGTGGTTCCTCATCGCCTTACCGATCGGTGCACTGGCAGGCGGCTGGATCGCCACCCGGGCCGGTGACTGGCTGGTGACCTTCGTGGGGCTATGCATCGCGGCCGTCGGATACTGGCTGATCTCGCTCTGGCGGGAGAACCTGCCCGATCAGGAGCACAACATCTTCGGCCTGTTCAGCGTGCCGGCCATGCACGCCGACCTGCTGGTGGCCGGCCTCGGCTTGGGACTGGTCATCGGTCCGCTGTCGGCGGCGACACTGCGGGCCGTCCCGGCGGCGCAGCACGGCATCGCCTCGGCCGCGGTGGTGGTGGCCCGCATGACCGGCATGCTGATCGGGGTCGCCGCGCTGAGCGCCTGGGGCCTGTACCGCTTCAACCAGATCCTGGCCGGCCTGAATGCGGCCATCCCGCCCAACGCCACGCTGATCGAGCGGGCGGCGGCGATCGCCGGCCAGTATCAGAAGGCCTTTGCGTTGATGTACGGCGACATCTTCAAGGTGACTGTGGCGATCTGCCTGATCGGCGCGCTGCTGGGCCTGTTGTTGATCGGCGCCCGCCATCGCGGGGTCGACGAGCCCGAGGATGTCGGCGAGCCGGTCGCCGTCGGTCACGGCGGCGGGTCGTTACCGCGCCACCAAGCTGAGCAGCAGGTCGGGTCCAACCTGTTCGACGGCGTCGAACTGCCACCGCAGCGCGTGGGCGATGGTCGTTACCCCGACGTCGTCGACCGCGGTGACGGGCCCGCCTAACAAGATCGGTGCCATGTAGGCCAAGATCCGGTTGATGCCGCCGGCCCGCAAGAAGGCGCCGGCCAGGGTGGGACCGCCCTCCAGTAGGACGTCAGTGCGGTCCGACAGCGCCCGCAGCACCTCTACGGGCTCGTGGGTGCGGATCACCATGGTGCGGGAATCGTCGTTGAGCACCTTGGCGTCCGGGGGGATGTCGCGCTTGCCCACCACCACGCGCAGCGGCTGCTGCGGGGCGAGTGAACCGTCGGGCAGTCGCGCGGTCAACGCCGGGTCGTCGGCGAGGACGGTGCCGGTGCCGACCACGATCGCGTCGGCCAGGGCGCGCCGGCGGTGCAGATCCATCCGCGAGGCCTCGCTGGAGATCCACTGGCTGGACCCGTCGGCGGCGGCGCTGCGGCCGTCGATGCTGGTGGCGTACTTCCATGTCACGTGCGGCCAGCCGGTGCGCTGCTTATGCAGCCACTCACGCAGCGGTCCGGCCGCCACCCGGTCGGCCAGGATGCCCGAACGCACCTGCACCCCCGCCGCCGACAGCCGGCCGGCGCCACCCCCCGCGATCCCGTTCGGGTCGTCGACGCCATAGATCACCGTGCCAACCCGGGCCTCGATCAACGCGTTCACACACGGCGGAGTCTTCCCGTAGTGGTTGCACGGCTCCATGGTGACCACCGCGATGCCGCCGGCGGCCAACCCCCCGGCCCGGCGCAGCGCCACCACTTCGGCGTGGTCGCCGCCGGCCGGTTGGGTGCCGCCGACCCCGACCACCCGCCCCTCTTGGTCGATGATGACGGCGCCAACGGGCGGGTTCGGATATGTGGTGCCCTTGACTTGGTAGGACTGCTGGATGGCGAGGACCATCGCCTCTTCGATGCTTTTGACCTGCTCCACTTCGCTCATAGCTGCAGATGAGGAGACGCGGCAGCGGCCTGGCGACGTAACGCCTCGACAGCGGCACTCGGATCCTGCGCGCCGTACACCGCCGATCCGGCGACGAAGCAGTCCACGCCCGCCTCGGCCGCCTGTTCGATGGTGTCGTCGTTGATGCCACCGTCGATCTCGACCAGGATTCGCAACTCCCCCGAGTCGACCATCTTGCGGACGGTGCGGACCTTGCTCAACACCTCGGGAATGAATTCCTGACCGCCGAAGCCCGGTTCGACGGACATGATCAGCAGCGTGTCGAACTGCGGCAGGATTTCCAGGTACGGGTCCAGCGGAGTCTTGGGCTTGACGCTGATGCCCGCCTTGGCTCCCGCCGCGCGGATGTCGCGGGCCACGCCGATCGGGTTGTCGGTGGCTTCGGCGTGGAAGGTGACGTTGTAGGCACCGGCCTCGGCGTACGGCGGCGCCCACCGGTCCGGGTCTTCGATCATCAGATGACAGTCCATCGGGATATCGGTGACCGCGAGCAAGCTCTCGACCACCGGCAGGCCGATGGTCAGATTCGGGACGAAGTGGTTGTCCATCACATCGACATGGAGCCAATCCGCCCCCGTCACCGCCGCCGCTTCGTCGGCGAGGCGGGCGAAATCGGCGGCGAGGATGGATGGCGCGATGAGTGGACCCCCCGTGCTGCCAGACATGTGCGACACATTACTGAGCCCGGGGCCCATCCTCACGTTAGGCGGCGCAGCGCGGCGGCGAACATCGCGTCGGTGCCGTGCCGGTGCGGCCACAGCTGCACCGCGGCGCCCTCGGGGGACTCCACGGGCTCGAACAGCGGCCGGGTGTCGATCGCCTCGACCGGATGGCGGCGCAGCGCGTCGGCCACCACCCCGGTGGTCTCCGCCAGGTGCGGCGAACAGGTCGCGTACAGCACCACGCCGCCCGGGCGGGTCAGCGCGATCGCGGCGGCCAGCAGCTCACGTTGCAGCTTGGCCAACCCCGGCACATCGGCCGGCTGGCGACGCCAGCGGGCCTCGGGCCGCCGGCGCAACGCACCCAGCCCGGTGCACGGCGCATCCACCAGCACCCGGTCGAAGCCCGGTTCCAGACCGGATTGGCGCCCGTCGACCCGCACTACCTCGACCGGCAATCCGCGGGTGTTCTGCACCACCAGGTCCGCCCGGTGGGCCGATGGCTCCACGGCGGTGACCCGGGCGCCCGACGCGACGGCGATCGCGGCCAGCAGCGCCGTCTTCCCGCCCGGACCGGCGCACAAGTCGAGCCAGCGCCCGGTGTCCCCGTCGACCGGCGCCAACGTCAGCGCTCGGGCCACCAGTTGGCTGCCCTCGTCCTGCACCAGGGCCTGACCGTCGCGCACCGGTTCGAGCGACGCCGGGTCACCACCCGGTAGATACACCGCATACGGCGAGTAGCGGCCCACGGTGCCGTGCACCGCCGCGGCCAGTTCGTCGGCGGTCAACACGCCGGGCCGGGCCGCCAGGTGCACCAGGGGCCGTTCGTCGTCGCTGGCCAGCACCGCGTCGACTTCCCCGGCGGCCGCACCCAACGCGTCGGCGAAGGCCTGGGCGATCCAGCGAGGGTGGGCGTGCACGAAGGCGGCGTGCCCGATAGGGTCTGCCCGCGGATCGGGCGCCAGTTCGGTCACCCACGACTGCTCGTCGCGACGGGAGATGGTGCGCAGCACGGCGTTGACGAATCCGGCTCGCGCCGAATCGAATTCGATGCCGGCTTGTTCGACGGTGGTTGACACCGCGGCGTGTGCGTCGACGCGGGTGCGCAGCAGTTGGTAGGTCCCCAACCTCAGCAGGTCGAGCAGTACCGGATCGATCGCCTGCGGGGAACGATTGGCGGCCGCGCCGATCACCGCGTCGAGCAGGCCCTGCGTCCGGCATGCGCCGTAGGTCAATTCGGTGGCGAATGCCGCGTCCCGTCCGGTGATCCCGCGCTCGCGCAGCAGCGCGGGCAACACCAGGTTGGCGTAGGCGTTTCGCTCGCTCACCGCCCGCAGCGCGTCGAACGCCGCCCGGCGCGCGGGGTCCAGCGGCCGGCGGCGCGGCCGGCGGTCTTTCGCGTTCACGACGCGCGCACAGCAGTGTCGAGCCGGGCTCCGCGCGCCCAGTCCGCGGCATTCATCAGTTTCTTACCGGGCGGCTGAATCTGCCCGAGCCGCACCGGATCCGATCCGGTGCCGACCCAGACGTGTTTGCGGTCGACATGAATCTCGCCGGGCTGCAACGGGATTGGCGCTTCGGTTGCCAGCTGCACCGGCCCCACCTTGACCCGCAGATCACCGATGACCGTCCAGGCACCCGGATTGGGCGTCACCGCCCGGATGCGCCGCTCGACGACGGGAGCGGGCAACTCCCACCGAATCCGCGCTTCCTCGACGGTGATCTTCGGCGCCAGGCTGACCCCGTCGGCCGGTTGGGGCCGCGCGGTCAACGTCTGATCGGCGATGCCGTCCAAGGTGGCCGACAACAGCGCGGCACCAGACACCGCAAGCCGCTCGAGCAGATCACCCGCCGTATCGGTCGGCCGGATGGTCTCGGTGACGACGCCGTACACCGGTCCGGAGTCCAGGCTCGGCTCGATCTGGAACGTCGTGGCCCCGGTGATGGTGTCGCCGGCCGCGATCGCCGCCTGTACCGGGGCTGCGCCGCGCCACGCGGGCAGCAACGAGAAGTGCAAATTGATCCAACCGTGCGGGGGGACCGCCAGCAGCCCTTCGCGCAGCAGCGCCCCATAGGCCACCACCGGGCAACACTCGGGCGCCAACTCCGCCAGTTCGGCCACGAACTCCGGCGAATTCGGCCGGGCGGGGCGCAGCACCGGAATCCCCCGGTCGAGCGCCTCACGGGCCACCGGCGACGGCTCGGGCTTACCGCGGCGGCCGGCAGCGGCATCGGGCCGGGTCAGCACGGCGACCACTTCGTGGCGGGGCGACTCGATCAGGCGACGCAACGCGGGCAGCGCGGGTTCGGGGGTACCGGCGAAGACAAGACGCACCGGGCCAGTCTAGGAAGGGCTGCCGCCGGCACGTCACGGCTAATCCCGAAACTCTTACCTCAATCTAATGTTGCATATGCATACTGTGTCCTACCAGAAGTCTTGTTCAAGGAGATGCGATGACGACCATGCACACTGACCCCTCCCTGGCCGCGACCCATCGGAAGATGTGGGCGCTGGGCGACTACGCCTTGATGGCCGAACAGGTAATGGCACCGCTGGGCCCCATCCTGGTCGCCGCCACCGGAATCGGTCCCGGCGATCGGGTGCTCGACGTCGCCGCCGGCTCCGGCAACATCTCACTGCCCGCCGCCAGGACCGGAGCCTGCGTCATGTCCACAGATCTCACCCCGGAACTGCTGCGCCGCTCACAGGCCAGAGCGGCCCGGGAAGGCCTCCGGCTGCAATACCAGGAAGCTGACGCCCAAGCCCTGCCATTTGGTGACGGCCAATTCGACATCGTGATCTCGGCGATCGGCGTGATGTTCGCGCCCGATCACCAACGCGCGGCCAACGAACTGGTCCGCGTCTGCCGACCGGGCGGCATCCTCGGGGTGATCAGCTGGACCCACGAGGGCTTCTTCGGCCGGATGCTGGCCACCCTGCGCCCCTACCGGCCCAGCCTGTCGGCGGCGTTGCCCCCGTCGGCGCTGTGGGGACGCGAGGCCTACCTCACCGGGCTACTCGGTGACCGGGTCGTCGGGGCCGACGTACGGCGCGGGCTGCTCAAGGTGGACCGGTTCAGCACCGCCCAGGCCGTCCACGACTACTTCAAACACCACTACGGGCCCACGATCGAGGCGTATGCCAACATCGGCGGCAACGCGGTGCTGGCCGCCGAACTCGACGCTCAGCTGGTCGAACTCGCCGAGGAATACCTGCACAACGGCGTCATGGCGTGGGAGTACCTACTGCTCGTCGCCGACAAGCGATGAGCCGCCTACAGCTGATCGATATCGACGTGGGCGTCGGGTTCACCGCCGGCGGCCGTGAACGCCGTCAGGGCGCGTACCAGCCCGTGTCGTTCGGCCGGCGGCATCTTCTCGACGATGCGCGCGATCTCGGTTCGACGGTTGGCGGTCACCTTGGCGACGACCTCTCGCCCCTTCTTGGTCAACGCGGCGAGCAGTTCCCGGCGTGACGTGGGGTGCGGTAGGCGATCGATCATCCCGGCGCTGACCAGCCGATCCACCATCCGCCCGGTCGCCGAGGGCTGCACACCGAGCAGTGTCGCCAAGGTCGCCAGGTTGATCGGGCCCCGATTGGACAAGATCACCAAGGTGCGGAACTGCGGGATGGTGAGGCTGTCGTCGACCATCGCGATGGAATGAGCCGAGATCGCGACCAGCAACCGCGACGCGGTCAGCAGCGCGTCGGTGATGACGTCGAGCGACTCGTCGGCTGCTGCTGCGTTCTGCGTGGTCATGGTGGCCCCTTCCCCGTGCACCGGGCACAGCAAAAGCAAAGTGTAACTATCTATTGCGGATAGTTGCTAGGGGGCATGGTCGGTTATCCAATGTGCAGGGGGTCGATTTGCACGCGCACCGGCTCTTGAGTCTGTCGAGCGCTGAGCACCCCGACGGCGCCGCGCAAAGCCGCCGCCAGCGCGAGACCGTGCTCACGACGCACGCGTACCAGCATTCGGGTGACCGGTCCGTCCGTGGGCGCGCCCGCGGGGCGACGTGCGCCCGGGGGTAGGTCTACCGGCCCCAACAGGTCCGCGTCGTCGGGCAACCGGGTCTCCTCGAGTAGAGCGGTCACCGCATGTGCCGGGCCGTCCAGCGCGGCGATATGCACGCTGGGCGGCAACCCGACCTCGGCTCGGGACGCCAGCTCACCGTCGGCATGACCCACCGGATCCCAGCGGATCAGCGCCTGCACGGTCGGAATGGACGATTCGGCCACCACCAGCACCACCCCACCGTCACCACGCGCGCGCACCAGCGCACCCGCACTCATCCAGCGCCACAGCGCGTGCTCGGCGGCGCGCAGATCTTGACGGCCCAGCAACGCCCACGTGTCGAGCAACAGCGCCGCGCCGTAACCGCCGTCGGCGTGCGGTTCGGCGCCCGGGGTGGCGACCACCACCGCCGGCTTGCCGCCGACTGCGGACACAATCGACTCACCGGCCGACGTGATCACCGGCGTCCCAGGAAACGCTCGGCCCAGTTCTTCGGCGGTGCGCCGCGCCCCCACCACCACCGCCCGCAAGGCATCCGACCCGCACCGCCCGCACCTGGGCGCCGCATCTACCCGGGCGCACCACCGGCACACCGTTGCGGCGCCGCCATCCAACAGCGACAAGGGACCCGTGCAGTGCCGGCAGCGCGCGATCGCCCGGCAGCGTCCGCAGGCCAGCGACGGGACGTATCCGCGCCGCGGCACCTGGACCAACACCGGCGCATCGGCCTCTAGTGCGGATCGGGCGGCGCGCAGTGCGATGGACGGCAGCCGGGCGGTGCGCGCCGCCGGATCACGTTCGTCGGCGTATCCGCTGTCGTCCAGCGCGACGACGCGCGGACTGCGTGCCCGCACCACCGGACGGGCCGCGACGATGTCGTGCGCCCACCCGCTGCGAACCAGCGCATGGGCTTCGGCGGTGCGGGCATAGTCGCCGATCAGCGCCGCGCAGCGGGCTTGATGCGCGCGCAGCATGGCGACCTCCCGAGCATGGGGATAGGGCGCGCGGGGCTCGGCCAGGCTGTCGTCGGCGTCCGCCCACACCATCACCAGCCCGAGGTCGCTCAACGGCGCAAATACGGCGCTGCGGGTGCCGATCACCATGCGTGCGCTGCCCCGCAGCACCGAAAGCCAGCGCCGGTAGCGGGCGGCCGGGCCGAGTCCGGCCGACAGCGCCGCGACTGCCGCCTCGTCGATATGTGCCGTGACGGCCTGCGACAACAGGTCCAGGTCGCGCTGGTCGGGCACGATGGCCAGCACCGAGCGGCCGGCCTGGACGGTGTGCGCGGCCGCTTCGGCGAACCGCTCGGCCCAGCGCTCCCCCGGCAGCGCCTGCCACACGGCCCGGGCAGCGCGCCCCTGGGACAACGCGGTCAGGAACTGCCCGCCGCGGTGGTAGGCCTGCCACCCCGCCGGGTCGACCGGCGCGACGACCGGCCGCTGCGCCACCGCGGTCGGTTCCTTCTCCACCCGGGCATGGCGGGCCGGGATGGCCAGGCGCAGCACGTCGGGTCGGGTGCCGGCATAACGGGCCGCCACCGCCTCGGCCAACCGCCGGATTTCGGCGGTGAGCACCGGTTCTGGAGACACCACGCGGTCAAGCCAGCCCAGCTTGCCCTGGTGATCGGTGTCGTTGCGGCGTTCCAGGACGAATCCGTCGACCAGCCGGCCGTGGAATCGGACCCGGACCCGCACTCCGGGTTGAGCGTCGTCGGACTGCTCGGCGGACACCAGGTAATCGAACTCGCGGTCCAGGTGCGGCACCGTGAGCATGGGCAGCACTCGCGCGATCGGCTCGACCTCGACGGGTGTGGGAGAGTTGTTGCTAGACAACAGGTTCCGGGGCGGACGTCGGGACCTCGCGGCCGAAGAAGAAGCCGGCGGTGATCAGGACAAGGGCGGCGGCGTAGGACCACCAGATCGGGACCGCCAGCGCCTCATTGCCGAGGACGAATCGGCTGATCGCGATCATCGAGTCCGACACCGCAAAACACACCGCGCCCACCGCCGTCCAGATGGTCGGCAACTCCGCTAACAGCGCGGCACACACCATGGCGCACAGCACGGCGATGTAGACCGTCACCGGAAGGGTCAGCTTCTGTTCACCGAGGTGCGGCCAGAACCAGACCAGCAACGACACCGACGCCACGCACATCAAGACGGCGGCAGCGATGCGTGGGCGCGACGGAGCGGCAAGAGGTACCAGCGCACCGAGAAAGCACAAGTGCGCCAACAAGAACGAGCCCAAGCCGAAGACGAACGACGGCGACCACCAGGGAATCGCCAGGAACCAGTCGCCGCAAGCCGAGAACACCAGCGCGGGAACCAGCCAGCGCCGTTCTCGGACAAGGGGATGGGCCAGCGCGGCCACGGCCAGCAACACCGCCATGGACGCCTTGAACGCGGGTTGGGCGACCCAATGTCCGGTCAACTCGCTCCCCGGCGGCAAACGCAGGGCCACCACCGTCAAGTAGATGCCGTAGGCCAGGGCCGCCCACCCGGCGACCACCCAGGCGCCGGCGACCACGCGGGGTGCGTACGGTACCTCCATGCCCAGTTTGGACCGCACCGCTGCGGAGAGACCCGCTATCGACCCCATCCTGCAGAAGGTACTGGATGCTGTTCCGTTTCAGCTATCCACCGACGACGGCATCGACGCGGCGCGGCAGCGGTTGCGCGACCTGCCCCGCCGACCGATACATCCGGAGTTGCGGGTGCAGGACCGGACCATCGAGGGGCCGGCGGGTGACATCGGCATCCGGATCTACTGGCCGTCAACCGAAGTGGCCGCAAATTCGCCGGCAGTGGTGTTCTTCCACGGCGGCGGCTTCGTGATGGGCGATCTGGACACCCACGACGGGACCTGCCGCCAGCACGCCGTCGGGGCCGACGCCATCGTGGTGTCCGTCGACTATCGGCTGGCCCCCGAGCACCCCTACCCCGCTGCGGTCGAAGACGCTTGGGCGGCAACGGTATGGGTGGCCGAGCACGGCGGGGAACTCGGCGCGGACACCACGCGCCTGGCCGTGGCCGGCGATTCGGCGGGCGGCACCATCGCCGCGGTGATCGCCCAACGAGCCCGGGACAACGGCGGACCGACATTGGCCTTTCAACTGTTGTGGTATCCCTCGACGCTGTGGGACCCGTCGCTGCCCTCGTTCACCGAGAACGCCGGGGCCCTGATCCTGGACGCGAAAGCCATTGCGGCGTTTTCTCGTTGGTATGCCGGGGATGTCGACATGACCAACCCGCCCCCGGGTATGGCGCCGGGGCGGGCGAAGGACCTGTCCGGACTGCCGCCGGCCTACATCGCCGTGGCCGGGTATGACCCGTTGCGCGACGATGGAATCCGTTACGGCGAATTGCTGAGCGCCGCCGGGGTGGCGGTGCAGGTGCACAACGCCGAGACCATGGTGCACGGCTACATCGGTTACGCCGGGGTGGTTCCCGCCGCTACCGCCGGGCTGGACCGCGGCCTGGCCGCGTTGCGTGCCGCTCTACACCCCTAGCGACGACGTTGCGTACGGTGAAGCCATGACGGAGCCGACCACCTCCCGAGCCGAGATCGACCCCTTCCTCAAGATGCTGCTGGACGCCGTCCCGATGACCTTCAGCGCCGAGGAGGGCGTCGAGGTTGCCCGCGCGCGGATGGCGCAATTGAAGGCACCCCCGGAGCTGTTGCCGGATCTGCGCATCGAGGACCGCACGGTCGGGTATGGCGAGTTGACCGATATACCGGTGCGCATTTATTGGCCACCGGTCGCCGCGCAGGAGAACCTTCCGGTCGTCGTCTTCTACCACGGCGGGGGCTGGTCACTGGGCAGCCTGGACACCCACGACCCCCTCGCGCGCGCCCACGCCGTCGGGGCCGAAGCCATCGTGGTGTCCGTCGACTACCGACTGGCGCCAGAACACCCGTTCCCGGCGGGCATCGAGGACAGCTGGGCGGCGCTGCGCTGGGTCGGCGAACACGCCGCGGAGCTGGGGGGTGACCCCAATCGCATTGCCGTTGCCGGGGATTCGGCCGGCGGCAACATCTCGGCGGTGATGGCCCAGTTGGCCCGCGACAACGGCGGCCCCCCACTGGCCTTCCAGCTGTTGTGGTACCCGACGTGCATCGGCGACATCACGCTGCCGTCGTTCACCGAGAATGCCAACGCCTACATCCTGGATCTCGAGGTCATCGGCGCCTTTCTGACCTGGTATGTGCCCGACGTCGACGTCAACGACTACACCAAGCTGCCTGCCACGCTGGCCCCCGGGAACGGCAACCTGACCGGCCTGGCCCCGGCCTACATCGGCACCGCCGAACACGACCCGCTGCGCGATGACGGCGCCCGCTACGCGGAGTTGCTGCAGGCCGCCGGTGTTCCGGTGGAGTGGCACAACGAGATGAACATGGTGCACGGCTACGCCAGCTTCGCGGTGGTCGTGCCGGCCGCGGCGGAGGCCACCAATCGTGGGCTGGCGGCGCTGAACAAGGCGCTGCATTCGTAGACTCAGGTGATGAGTGACACACCCGATCACCACGTTCTGATCGTCGGCGCCGGGTTCTCCGGCATCGGCGCCGCCATCAAGCTCGAAGAAGCGGGATTCACCGACTATGTGGTGATCGAAGCCGGCGACGGGGTCGGCGGCACCTGGTACTGGAACAACTATCCCGGCATCGCCGTGGATATCCCGTCATTCTCCTACCAGTTCTCCTTCGAACAGAGCCCCAACTGGTCACGCACCTACGCGCCCGGGCGCGAGTTGCGGGCCTACGCCGAACACTGCGTGGACAAGTACGGCATCCGGTCGCGAATTCGCTTCGGCACCAAAGTGATTGCTGCCCATTACGACGACGAGAACGACTTGTGGCGCGTACAAACCGATCCCGGTGGCGAAGTCACCGCCCGATTCATCATCAGTGCCAGCGGCGTCCTGACCGTCCCGAAGCTGCCCGACATCGCCGGAGTGGACTCCTTCGCCGGCATCACCATGCACACCGCGCGCTGGGATCACGGCCAAGACCTGACCGGTAAGCGGGTCGCGATCATCGGCACCGGCGCGTCGGCCGTACAGATCATTCCCGAGATCGCGCCAATCGTCGCTGCTCTCACGGTTTTCCAGCGCACACCGATCTGGTGTTTTCCCAAGCTGGACCTGCCGCTGCCGGCCCCGGCCCGCTGGGCGATGCGGGTGCCCGGCGGCAGCGCCGTGCAGCGGTTACTCAGCCAGGCGTTCGTGGAAGCCACCTTCCCGATCGCCGCGCACTACTTCAAGGTGTTCCCGTTGGCGCGCTGGATGGCCGCGGCGGGACGACGCTACTTGCGCCAGCAGGTGAAAGACCCGGTGGTGCGCGACCAGCTGACCCCGCGATACGCCGTCGGATGCAAGCGGCCCGGGTTCCACAACTCCTATCTCGCGACGTTCAACCGCGACAACGTGCGGCTGGTGACGGATCCGATCGACAAGATCACGCCCGACGCGGTGGTGACCTCCGACGGCAACCGCCACGAGATCGACGTGCTGATCCTGGCCACCGGATTCAAGGTGCTCGACACCGAAGAGGTGTTGACCTACACGGTTTCCGGCAGCGGTGGGCGGTCACTGAGCGGGTTCTGGGACGAACACCGCACCCAGGCGTACGAGGGTGTGAGCGTGCCGGGTTTTCCGAATTTCTTCACCGTGTTCGGCCCCTACGGCTACGTCGGGTCGTCCTACTTCGCGCTGATCGAGACCCAGGTGCACCACATCATGCGCTGCCTGAACCGTGCCCGCCGCGACGGCGCCACCCGGGTGGAGGTGACCGACGAGGCCAACGCCCGGTACTTCGCCGAGGTCATGCGCCGGCGCTACCGCCAGGTCTTCTGGCAGGATAGCTGCCGGCTGGCCAACAGCTACTACTTCGACAAGAACGGCGACGTTCCGCTGCGTCCCACCACCACCGTCGAAGCATATTGGCGCAGCAGGCATTTCGACCTCGACGACTACCGCTTCACCGCCTAGCGGTCGACCTCACTTGCGTCCCTGCAGGATGCCTTCGATATTGCGCTCGGCCAGCGCGGTGATCGTCATGAACGGATTGCAACCCAGGTACCCCGGCAGCAGCGACGCGTCGTTGACGTACAGCTTGGAATAGCCCTTGACTCTGCCGTAGCCGTCGGTGGCCCGACCGCGCACGCAGCCACCCATCGGGTGCACCGTGTTGGCCGCGAACACTTGTCCGGCGAACAGGTCGTCGCGGTAGTCCACGCCGTTGGCATGCGTCACCTTGTCGAAGACCCGTCGCGCCCGTGCGCGCAGATGTTCGGTGTAGTCCTCGGGCCACTTGATGGCGATCGAGTTCGACGCCCGGTTATAGGTGATGTCGGCCCGGTCGCCGGTCCTGACCATCACGTAATAGCCCAGCGCGAGCGTCTCCACCGGAAGGGGCAGCGAGAACATGCTGGCGTACACCGGGTTCTCGGGGTCGTCGCGGCCGTCGAGGTTGATCATGCCCAGCAAGGACTGTTGGGTGCCCGCCGGATCCCCCGCCGCAAGCATGTGGGACACCATGATGTCCCCGTTGTTGCCGTAGCCGCGGCCGACCTCCTCGCTCAGATCGGGCAGGGTCCCCGTTTCGCGGGCCCGCAGCAACAGTTCGGTCGTACCGAGCACTCCGGCGCTCAGATACAGCTCGTCACAACCGATCTCGTCTCGTCGCAGCTCCTTGCCGAACCGATCGATCTCGCGAGTGGACACCACGTATTCGCCGGATCGCTCCCGGCGGATCCCGGTTACCTCGGTCAGGGCCTTGAGGGTCACCTTGCCGGTGGCCAGGGCCGCGGCGATGTAGGTCTGGTCGACACTGCCCACCCGGCCGTAGTTGTTGCCGTACTGCTGCTCGAAATCGAGTGCCGAGCGCGGTACTTGACCGGCTTCTTCCCGACGCAGGTAATCGAATGAGTAGGCGCTGCCGTTGTAGTCGACCCGGTAGCCGGCCGCTGCGGCGTATTGCCTTCCCACCCTTGCGTATTGGAACCATGGCGTTCGCTCGAACCATTCCATGTCGCGATAACTGATGTGCAGCATCGATTTCGCGCGCTCGATATAGGTCCGGTGAAACACGGTGGGATCTATATCGGGAAACGCCGCCCGCAGCTGACCGGGAGTCGGGATGGCGGCGATGGCCGCGTTGATCATCGAGCCACCACCGACTCCGATGCCGCGGAACACCGAGTGCGCACCGTGCACCACCTTGTCGCAGATGCCGGCCTGGACCGGCTGCGGCGACGGCGCATGCTTGGCCACCTGCTCCATCGAGACGCCCCGGAACGACGGCACCAGACTGGGCGGCACCGAGGTGAACCATCCGGAGCGGTTATCCGCCGGCAGCATGCGGGAGAAGCGTTTGCCGTCGGTGTCGGCACTGTCCCACAACCTGCCCTTCTCCAGGATCAGGGTCTGAATGCCGGCCTGACCCAGCCGAAGCGCCGACACCCCACCGCCATAACCGCTGCCGATGACGACGGCCCGGTAGTGCGGCCGCAAGGGGGCGTCTTGTCGCGGCAGGAAGAATTCCAGCGCGCCCGCCCCGGCGGCCCCGGCGGCCAAGCCGGCTGCCGCGCCGAGGAAGCGCCGCCGGGAGAGGATTGTTCGTGGCACCGCGTCGCTCATGTGTGACTTAGCCCCCCCTCGCCTAGCCAACCAAAGGTCGCTTGATCTATCGTTAACCATACCGTAGGTATGGGAAGAGCGTAATCTATGGAGGGGGAAGTTTGGTATGAGTCTGAGTTACGGCCATGTAATAGAAATCACGCCATGGTCACCACCAGCTTTCGCGCCGGGCACGTAACCGGGCGCCTGACCAGCTCGGACCAGAGCTGGCGCGACCCCAAGAGGTACCTGTGGCTGCTGGGCGCGGGCGTGCCCGTCTTGGTCTCGGCGTCGTGGGTGCTGGTATTGACCACCGGCCAAGCCGTGTTCTGGTGGCTCGGGCCCGTCTTGGCATTCGGGCTGATCCCGGTGCTCGACCACATCGTCGGCAAGGACGCCGAGAATCCACCGGACAGCGTCCTGGCTTGGCTGGAAAGCGATCCGTTCTACCGCTGGACCACCTATCTCTATCTGCCCAATCAGTATGGGTCGGTGGTGCTCGCCTGTTGGCTGTGGGCCGGAGGTGGTTGGGTCGCAATGGATTTGGTCGACAAGGCCGGGTTGATGACGACGGTCGGGCTGATCGGCGGGCTGGCCATCAACGCCGCGCACGACTTGGGGCACACCCGCCAGCGATGGGAACGACGCTTGTCGAAGATCGCACTGGCCCAAACCTGCTACGGGCACTTCTTCGTCGAGCACAACCGGGGCCACCATGTCCGGATTGCGACCCCGGAAGATCCCGCCAGCGCCCGCTTGCAGGAGAGCTTGTACGCGTTCATCCCGCGATCGGTACTGGGCGGATTGCGCTCGGCGTGGCAACTGGAAAAGCACCGCTTGACCGGCCGGGGCAAATCACACTGGACGCTGCGCAACGAGGTGCTCAACGCCTGGCTGATCAGCGTCGTGATGCTGGCCGTACTGGCAGTCTGGTTCCGCCCGGTCGTGCTGCCCTGGCTGTTCGGCCAAGCAATCATCGGCTTCTGCTTGCTGGAGACGGTGAACTACATGGAGCACTACGGGCTGCGACGGAAGAAACTGCCCAGTGGTCGTTACGAGCGGGTACGGCCGGCGCATAGCTGGAACAGCAACACGGTGGTTGCCAACGTCTTTCTCTTCCACCTGCAACGACATTCCGATCATCACGCCAACCCATTGCGCCGGTATCAAGCCCTGCGGCATGTGGACGAGACGCCGCAGCTACCCAGCGGGTACGCCACCATGTTTCTGTTGGCCTTGCTCCCGCCGCTGTGGCGGCGCGTGATGGACCCTCGGGTGCTGGACTTCTACGGCGGCGATATCCGATTGGCCGCGTTGCCACCGAAGCGGAAGTTGCCCCAGCGACAACGCGTAGGCTCAGGCGATGGCCAAAGAGTTCTCGCGTATCGACGAGGCGCTGCGGGAGTTCATGGCAAAGCAGGCCATGTTCTTCGTGGCCACCGCGCCGTCGGTCGGCGGTCGAATCAACCTGTCGCCCAAGGGCTATCGTGACACCTTCGCGGTGCTCGACGAGCACACCGTGGCCTACCTCGACTTGTTCGGCAGCGGCGTCGAGACCATCGCGCATCTGCGCGACAACGGCCGCATCACCATCATGTTCTGCTCGTTCAGCCGCAACTCACGCATCTTGAGACTGTTCGGCACCGGGCGGGTGGTCCGGCCTGACGACGCCGAATTCGAGCGGGTGGCAACACATTTCGCGGAGCCTCACCCGGGCCTACGCGCCGCGATCGTCGTCGACGTCGAGCGCATCGCCGACGCCTGCGGATTCGCCGTGCCCTACTACGAACTCGTCGACGAACGGCCGGTGCTCGACGCGCACCACGCCAAGGCGCCGCCCGAAGCGTACGTAAGCGCGCTGGAACGCAATCAGCGCAGCATCGACGGCCTGCCGGGCCTAGACCCCGACCATCCCCTGCCGCCCGGCCGCTGAGAGCGCGGCGGGAAACCTAGATCGCGTTCTTGAGGTCGTCGACCTTGTCCAGGCGCTCCCAGGGCAGGTCCAGATCGCTGCGGCCGAAGTGACCGTAGGCGGCCGTCTGAGCGTAGATCGGCTGCAGCAGGTTCAGGTCGCGGATGATGGCTCCGGGCCGCAAGTCGAACACCTCACCGATGGCTTTTTCGATCTTGACCGGGTCGACCGCCTCGGAGCCGAACGTCTCGACGAACAGGCCGACCGGGGCCGCCTTGCCGATGGCGTAGGCCACCTGCACCTCGACCCGTTCGGCCAGGCCGGCGGCGACGACGTTCTTGGCGACCCAGCGCATGGCGTAAGCGGCCGAGCGGTCCACCTTGGACGGGTCCTTGCCGGAGAAGGCGCCGCCACCGTGGCGGGCCCAGCCGCCGTAGGTGTCGACGATGATCTTGCGCCCGGTCAGCCCGGCGTCTCCCATCGGGCCGCCGAGCACGAACTTGCCGGTCGGGTTGACCAGCACCCGCGTCGACGACGAGTCGAGGGTTTCGTGGGCGAGGTCCTCGAGGACCGATTCCAGCACGTGCCGGCGAATGTCGGGGTCCAGCTGCTTTTCCAGGTCGACGTCGCCGGCGTGCTGGGTGGACACCACCACGGTGTCCAGCCGTACCGGCACGTTGTCCTCATAGGCGATGGTGACCTGGGTCTTGCCGTCCGGACGCAGGTAGGGCAGGACGCCGTTCTTGCGGACCTCGGTCAGCCGCCGTGACAGCCGGTGCGCCAGCGCGATGGGCAGCGGCATCAGTTCGGGGGTGTCGTTGATCGCGTAGCCGAACATCAGGCCCTGGTCACCGGCGCCCTGGGAGTCCAGCGGGTCGGCAGCGCCCTCCACCCGGGCCTCGTGGGCGGTGTCGACGCCCTGGGCGATATCGGGCGATTGCGCGCCGATGCCGATGTTCACCCCGCAGGTGGCGCCGTCGAACCCCTTGTCCGACGAGTCGTAACCGATTTCGAGGATGCGCTCACGAACGGTGTTGGTGATGTCGGCGAACGCTTCCTTCGCCGAGGTGGTGACCTCGCCCACCACGTGCACCTGCCCGGTGGTCACCAGCGTCTCGACTGCGACCCGGGAGCGGGGGTCATCCGCCAGCAGTGCGTCGAGGACCGAGTCACTGATCGCGTCACAGATCTTGTCTGGATGCCCTTCGGTCACCGACTCACTGGTAAACAGCCGACCCTTCTCGCTCACCCTGTCATCCTTCCAGTCATGCCAAAAGCTTAGTTAGACGAATTATTATTTCATGCCCTTGCGCCCCCGGCCAGCCCGGCACGCACCCGCGGGGTCAACCCCGATGAGCCACGCTGCCCGGCACGCTACCCGCTGTCGTTATGCAGGAACGTGACAATCGCATCAACGATACGGCTAGCCATCAGCGTCTTGGATCCGTGCTCCAACGCGGACTCTGTTCCGTCCGCCGCCAGCAGCCAGCCGTCGTTGTTGTCCACCTCGAAGGCCCTGCCGTCGCCGACGGCATTGACGACCAGTAAATCGCAACCCTTGCGGTGCAACTTCGCCCGGGCATGGAACAACACGTCGCCGTTGGCGTCACCGGTCTCGGCCGCGAAGCCGACGATCGCTCGCATGTTGGGCAGCTGACCGTGAGCCCGTGCCCGTACCGCCCCAGCCAATACGTCGTCATTGCGGACGAGGTCGATGGCCGGCGGTGCGTCCTGGCTGTCGGGGCTTTTCTTGATCTTGGCGGTGGCCACCTGCGCGGGTCGGAAGTCCGCGACGGCAGCGGCCATGACCAGCACGTCGGCGTCGGGGGCGTGCTTGGACACCGCGTCGGAGAGCTGCTGCGCGGAGCTGACGTGCACCACGTCCACGCCAGCCGGATCGATCAGCCCGGCGGTGTGGCCGGCGATCAGCGTCACGTCGGCGCCGCGCTGGGCGGCCACTCGCGCCAGGGCGTAGCCCTGCTTGCCCGAGCTGCGATTGCCGATGAAGCGCACCGGGTCGATCGCCTCGCGGGTGCCGCCGGCGGTGACCAGCATCTTGCGGCCGGCGAGGTCGTAGGGCAGCGCGTCGTGCCGCTCCAGGAGCAGCTGGGCCAAGGTGGTGATCTCCTCGGCCTCGGGCAGCCGGCCCGCCCCACTGTCGGCGCCGGTGAGGCGACCCGATGCCGGCTCGAGCACTACCGCGCCGCGCCGGCGCAACGTGGCGACGTTGTCGACGGTGGCCGGGTGTAACCACATCTCGGTGTGCATCGCGGGCGCGAACAAGACCGGACAGCGGGCGGTCAGCAGCGTCGCGGTCAGCAGGTCATCGGCGCGCCCGGTGACGGCGCGGGCCAGCAGGTCGGCCGTGGCCGGCGCCACCACGACCAGGTCGGCCTGTTGGCCGAGCCGGACGTGCGGCACTTCGGACACATCGGAGAAGACGCCGGTGTGCACCGGCTGACCGGACAACGCTTCGAAGGTGGCGGCACCGACGAACCGCAGCGCGGACTCGGTCGGGATGACGCGAACTTGGTGCCCGGCCTCGCTGAGCTGACGGACAACGGTGCACGCCTTGTAGGCGGCGATGCCTCCGGAGACGCCGACAACAATCCGTTTGCGGTCCATCACCTCCGGCACTGCCTTGTTACTCGCCTTCGGTGTGTTCGAGCAGGTCGGCGTGAATTTCGCGCAATGCGATCGAAAGCGGCTTCTCTTGCAGACCCGGCTCGACCAGCGGACCGACGTACTCGAGGATGCCCTCGCCGAGCTGGTTGTAGTAGTCGTTGATCTGACGGGCCCGCTTGGCGGCGTAGATCACCAGGGCGTATTTGCTCGAGACGCGGTCCAGCAAGTCGTCAATGGGCGGGTTGGTGATGCCCAGTGGGGTGTCGTAGGCCTCGGCCGCCGGCGACGAGGAATCGAACTGATCCCCGGCTGGGACGGCGGTCAACGACGCGTCGGACGGCGAAATACTCACGTAGCTAATCTCCTGGCGGCTTGAATCGGCTTAAAAAGCTAAGAACTGGACGAATCTCGGGCTTCCGGAGCGGTTCCCACCAGCAAGGATACCAATTCTGCGCACGCAGACTCTAATTGACTGTTGACGACCACCGCATCGAAGTCCGGTTGAGCTGCCAATTCGATGCGCGCGGTGTCCAGCCGGCGCTGGATGACCTCGGGTGTCTCGGTGCCGCGACCGACCAATCTGGCTTCCAGATCCGCCCACGTGGGCGGCGCCAGGAAGACGGTGAGGGCTTCGGGCATCGCTTTCTTGACTGCCCGGGCCCCGGCCAGGTCGACCTCAATGAGCACCGGCACCCCGGCCGCGGTGGCGTCCCGGACCGGTTGGGCCAGCGTGCCCGATCGATGTAATCCGCCGTGAATTTCGGCCCACTCCAGCAGCTCGCCCTCGTCGATGAGGCGCTGGAACTCAGCCGGGCTGACGAAGTGGTAGTCGACGCCGTCTACCTCGCCCGGCCGCGGCGCCCGCGTGGTCGCTGAGACGCTGAAGTGCAGGTCGGGGATCCGCTCGCGCAGACAGCGGACCACTGTGGACTTACCGACAGCAGAGGGACCGGACAGCACGACCACCCGACCCGTAACGGGTCGCCCGAGAGGTGTGGCGCGTTGGTTGTCCGGTCCCCCGCTTGCGCTCACCGGCGCGAGCTAGGCAGAGCCGAACTTCTCCAGCAGCGCCTTGCGCTGACGGTCGCCCAGGCCCCGCAGGCGGCGGGTGGGGGCGATTTCCAGCTCGGTCATGATCTCCTGCGCCTTGACCTTGCCCACCTTCGGCAGGGCCTCGAGCAGCGCCGAAACCTTCATCTTGCCCAAGACCTCGTCGGTCTCGGCGTCCTTCAGCACCTGCGAGAGGTTGGTGCCGCCACGCTTGAGCCGATCCTTGAGCTCTGCTCGTGCTCGACGTGCGGCGGCAGCCTTCTCCAACGCGGCCGCGCGCTGCTCGTCGGTCAACTGGGGAAGGGCCACGATTCCTCCGTCTCTCATCGATAACAATCGATCGTCGTTTGTCTCAGCCGGGTACTCCAGGCCAGCGCAGACGACCGTACTCACGGTCCCTGACGAAATCTAACCCGACCCCCCGGTTTCGGGGGCATTTGTCCTGCATGGACCGCTCCTGACGGTCCCGTGAGCCGACGCTGAGCGCCCGGCCGGGCAACGCGGATACCGGCCGGGTGAACACCCGTTCCGGCACGGCAGCAGCCGTTCAGCCGACCCAGATACGAAGCTGACCTGCGCTTTTGTTCCGTGGAACCGCTTTGATCGGCCGCGCTGGTCGCCGACGATCGAGTCACCCGGTGACTCAGCGGCTGAGAATTGGACGTCGCAGTGCCGGGGATCACGGATTTTCGTCGGTGCTCGCGCGTGTCGCCGCGCGCTATCCCGCCAGGTAGGCGACGGCGTCGCGCATGCGTTCGGCCGCCGCGCGCAGGTCAGCAACGCTGGGGCCGGCGCGCAGCACCTCTCGCGACACCGCCGGCAGGAGGTGTTGGGGCGGTGCGCCGCCCAGTCCGGCGAGCGCGTCGGGCCGACCGCCCTGCGCCCCGACGCCGGGCACCAGCACCGGCCCGCCGATGTGGGTGAGGTCGGGGACCTGGAACACCGTCGCTCCGACGACCACGCCGATCGATCCGGGGGCGGGCTGCGCGGCCTGGTTGGCGCCTGCGACGTGGTCGACGATCAACTGGGCCACCGTGCGCCCGTCGGTCTGCGCGCGCTGCACGGTCGCGCCCTCCGGGTTGGACGTCGCCGCCAGCACGAAGACGCCGCGGTCATTGGCCGTGGCGACCTCCAGCAGCGGCCGTAGTGACCCGAAACCCAGGTACGGGGAGGCGGTCACGGCGTCGGCGGCCAGCGGCGAGTCAGCGGCCCAGGCGGCTGCGTACGCGGCCATGGTGGTTCCGATGTCGCCGCGCTTGGCGTCGGCGAGCACCAGCACCCCGTTGGCGCGCAGCGCCGCCATGGTGCGTTCCAGCACCGCAAAACCGGCCGCTCCGTACGCCTCGAAGAACGCGACCTGAGGTTTGACGATGGCGAATCCGACGTAGGCCTCGACGCAGATGTCACAGAACGCGGACAGCCCGTCGGCCGTAACCGGCAGGCCCCAGGCGCGCAGCAGTTCGGGGTGCGGATCGATCCCCAGACACAGCGGTCCGCACCGCGATTTGGCGTCGGCCAGCCGAACGCCGAAACTGGTCAACCGTCGCTCCGCGAGCCCAGCGCACGGTGCAGTTCCTGCAGCGACAGCACACCGATGTCACCCCGGATCCCCGCCTCGATGCCTTGCACGGCGGCCGAGGCACCTTGCACGGTGGTGACGCAGGGGATGTTGACAGCGACAGCGGCAGAACGGATTTCGTAGCCGTCGATGCGCGGGCCGGAATTGCCGTAGGGCGTGTTGATCACCATGTCGACCTCACCGGCGCGGATGGCGTCGACCGCGGACAACGCGGGCCGGCCCTGTTGCGGCCCCTCGAAATGCTTGCGCACTTCGTCGCAGGGAATACCGTTGCGGCGCAACATTTCTGCGGTTCCCTCGGTGGCCAGAACGCGGAAACCCAGATCGGCCAGTCGCTTGACGGGAAAGACCAGGGATCGCTTGTCGCGGTTGGCGACCGAGACGAACACCGTGCCGTCGGCCGGCAACGACCCGTAGGCGGCGGTTTGGCTCTTGGCGAAGGCGGTGCCGAAATCGCGGTCGATTCCCATGACTTCGCCGGTCGACTTCATCTCTGGGCCGAGCAGCGAGTCGATGGCCGCGCCGTCGATGCGGCGGAACCGGTGAAACGGCAGCACCGCTTCCTTGACCGCGATCGGGGCGTCGGGTGCGGCATTGGCACCGTCCCCGGCGGCCACCAGCATCCCCTCCTCGCGCAGCTGAGCGATGCTGGCGCCCAGCATGATTCGCGAACACGCCTTGGCCAGCGGAACGGCTGTGGCCTTGGATACGAAAGGAACGGTACGGCTGGCTCTGGGGTTGGCTTCCAGGACGTAGAGCACGTCGTCTTTGAGCGCGTATTGGACGTTGAGCAGGCCCACCACCCCGATGCCGTGCGCGATGGCCTCGGTTGCGGTGCGCACCTTCTCGATGTCGCTGCGGCCCAACGTCACCGGGGGCAGTGCGCAGGCCGAGTCGCCGGAGTGGATGCCGGCTTCCTCGATGTGCTCCATGATGCCGCCGATGTAGACCTCGGTGCCGTCGCACAGCGCGTCGACGTCGATCTCGACCGCGTCTTCGAGGAAGCGGTCGACGAGCACCGGGTGTTCGGGCGACAACTCGGTAGCGCGGGTGATGTAGCCCTTGAGCGTTTCCTCGTCGTAGACGATCTCCATGCCGCGCCCGCCCAGCACATACGACGGCCGCACCAGCACCGGATAGCCGATGTCGGCGGCGATCCGCTGCGCCTGCGCGAACGTGGTTGCGGTGCCGTACTTGGGTGCCGGAAGGCCCGCGGTGTGGAGCACGTCACCGAACGCGCCGCGGTCTTCGGCGAGGTCGATGGCTTCCGGCGGGGTCCCGACGATGGGAACGCCGGCGTCGGCAAGCCGCTGCGCCAGGCCCAGCGGGGTCTGGCCGCCGAGTTGGACGATGACCCCCGCGACGCCCGGCCCGCCCGCACCCGACTGCTCCTCGGCGCGGAACACCTCGAGCACGTCCTCGAAGGTGAGCGGCTCGAAATACAGCCGGTCGGCGGTGTCGTAGTCGGTGGACACCGTCTCCGGGTTGCAGTTGACCATCACGGTCTCGAACCCGGCTTGCGACAACGTCGTTGCCGCGTGCACGCAGCTGTAATCGAACTCGATGCCCTGCCCGATGCGGTTGGGCCCGGAACCCAGGATCAGCACCTTGGGCTTCTCGGTCTGCGGGGCGACCTCGGTCTCGGCGGCCGGGTCGAGTTCATAGCTGCTGTAGTGATACGGCGTCTTGGCCTCGAATTCCGCGGCGCAGGTGTCCACCGTCTTGTACACCGGGTGGACGCCGAGCCGCTCGCGCAGCGACCGCACCCCGTCTTCCCCGGCCAATTCCGGGCGCAGCGCGGCGATTTGGCGGTCGGAGAGTCCGTTGTGCTTGGCGCGGCGCAGCAGGTCGGCGTCCAGCACGGGTGCGGCGGCCACCTCGGCGCGGAGCTTGACCAGCTGGCCGATCTGGGCGACGAACCACGGATCCACCCCGCTGGCTTCGGCGACCCGCTCGATGGATGCGCCCAGTCGCAACGCCAGTTCCAGGTCGTAGAGCCGGCCTTCGGTCGGGGTCTGGAGTCGTTTGAGGACGTCGTCGACGGCGCCGTCGGGATCCGGCTTCGTCCAGAACCCGGCGCGGCTGGTCTCCAGTGACCGCATCACCTTGCCGAGCGCTTCAACGAAGTTGCGGCCCAACGACATCGCCTCCCCGACAGACTTCATCGTGGTGGTCAGCGTCGCATCGGCACCCGGGAACTTCTCGAAGGCGAACCGCGGCGCCTTGACCACGACGTAGTCCAGCGTGGGTTCGAAACACGCTGGGGTTTCCTTGGTGATGTCGTTGACGATCTCGTCGAGGGTGTAGCCGATGGCCAGCTTGGCGGCGATCTTGGCGATCGGGAAGCCGGTCGCCTTGGACGCCAGCGCACTGGAGCGGGATACCCGGGGATTCATCTCGACGACGATCAGCCGGCCGTCGCGCGGGTCGATCGCGAACTGGATGTTGCAGCCGCCGGTGTCCACGCCGACTTCGCGCAGGATCGCGATGCCGAGGTCGCGCATGCGCTGGTATTCCCGGTCGGTCAGCGTCATGGCCGGCGCGACGGTGACCGAGTCACCGGTGTGCACGCCCATCGGGTCGAGGTTTTCGATCGAGCACACCACCACCACGTTGTCGTGGCCGTCGCGCATCAGCTCGAGTTCGAATTCCTTCCAGCCGAAGATCGACTCTTCGATCAAGACATTGGCGCTGGGGCTGGCGGCCAGCCCGGCCCCGGCCATCCGGTCGACCTCCTCGGCCGATTGCGCCATGCCCGAACCCAGCCCGCCCATGGTGAAGCTGGGCCGCACGACCACCGGCAGACCCAGTTCCTCGACCGTTTCGCGGACCTCGTCCATGGTGAAACACACTCGGCTGCGGGCGGATTCACCACCGACCTTGGCGACGATGTCTTTGAACCGCTGGCGGTCCTCGCCGCGCTGGATCGCGTCGAAGTCGGCACCGATGAGTTCGACGCCGTAGCGGTCCAGCGCCCCGTTCTCGTACAGAGCGACGGCGGTGTTCAGCGCGGTCTGCCCGCCCAGGGTGGCCAGCAGCGCGTCGATTTTGTTGCCGCGCTCAGCTTGTTGGGCGATCACCTTCTCCACGAACGCCGGCGTGATCGGTTCGACGTAGGTGAAGTCGGCGTACTCCGGGTCGGTCATGATGGTGGCCGGGTTGGAGTTGATCAGGCTGACCTGCAGGCCCTCGGCACGCAGCACCCGGCAGGCCTGGGTACCGGAGTAGTCGAATTCGGCCGCCTGGCCAATGATGATCGGCCCCGAGCCGATCACCAGCACGTGGCGCAAGTCGGTGCGACGCGGCACTAGCGGTCCCCTTCCTGCGCGCGCCCAGCCTGGGCGCGAGGGTGCGCAGTTGTACGGATTGTGCGGCGTGTCGCTGTACAGACACGCACGCTCGCGAGAAGACGTTGGGTCATCGGTGCTCGCCCGCCATCAGGTCGATGAACTGGTCGAACAGGTACTCCGCGTCGTGCGGGCCGGCGGCGGCCTCCGGGTGGTACTGCACGGAGAACGCGCGTCCGTCCTGCAGTCTCACTCCCTCCACGACCCCGTCGTTGGCGCAGGTGTGACTGACGATCGCCGTGCCGAACGGTGTGTCGAAGGACTGCCCGGCCTCGCCTTCCAGTGCGAACCCGTGATTCTGGGAGGTGACCGCGACCCGGCCGGTGGCGTGGTCCATCACCGGGATGTTGATCCCGCGATGACCGAACACCATCTTGTAGGTGGACAGTCCCAGCGCGCGGCCCAGGATCTGGTTGCCAAAACAGATGCCGAACAACGGGATTCCGGCGTTCAGCACCTCCTGGGTCAAGGCGACGACATGGTCGGCGGTGGCGGGGTCACCGGGTCCGTTGGACAGGAACACCCCGTCCGGCTTGATGTCGGCGATCTGGTCAAAGCCGGCCGAGGCGGGCAGCACATGGCTGCGGATCCCGCGCCGGGCGAAGTTGCGCGGCGTGTTGGTCTTGATGCCCAGGTCCAGTGCGACCACGTTGAACCGTTGCGGCCCTTCGGGTTCCACGACGTAGATCTCGGGTGTGCTGACTTCACCGGCCAGATCGGCGCCCAGCATGGACTCTTGAGACCGGACCCGCCCTACGAGCTCGTCGGAATCGGCAAGCGCCGGGCCGGAGAATATCCCCGCCTTCATCGAGCCCCGGCTGCGCAGGTGGCGCACCACCGCCCGGGTGTCGATACCGGCGATGCCGACGATGTGCTGGCGGACCAGTTCGTCTTCCAGGGTGCCGCTGGCGCGCCAGTTGGAGGGCTGCGGCGACGGGTCGCGCACCGCGTAGCCGGCAACCCAGATCTTGTCGCCGCGGCTTTCGGCGTCTTCGCCGTTCCATCCGGTGTTGCCGATCTGCGGGGCGGTCGCCACCACGATCTGACGGTGATAGCTCGGATCGGTCAGCGTCTCCTGGTAGCCGGACATGCCGGTGCTGAAGACGGCTTCGCCCAGCGTCTGACCGATGGCGCCGAAGGGCGTCCCGGTGAAGATGCGGCCGTCCTCGAGCACCAGTAGGGCCCGGTTGTGGTCTGTCACGCGACTCCCTCCGGCTGGCCGTCCAGCCACTCCTCGTATTCGCTGCGGTTGTTCGCGCGGAACCCGGTGTCGATCTCGACACCCGCGGGCAGCCGCCACCGGATCGCCAGGATGCCGTTGCGGGCGGCGACCTTGCCGGCGATCCCCCGTTCGGTGCGGATCGCGGTGATCGACTCCTGCGGTATCCAGATCGGTTGGGCCCGAATGCGTTCCATCAAGATGCCCTCGGGGTAGCGGGTGAGCACGGCCTTGCTGCGGTAGCCGAGATCGCCGGCGGTGACCCGCTCGTTCCAGGCCGGCGCCAGGGTGGAGCCGACATAGAGGCCGCGGCTGACGCCCAGCGCCCCACCCACGACATCGGGCACGGTGGGCAGCGTGCCGATCAGCTCTTGTTGCCGCTCACCCCGACGCCGCCAGCCGAGCATCATCAGCTGAATCACGACGGCGATGGCGATCACCACGATCCCCGCGAAGATCAGCGACCCCACCAGTGTGCCTGAATTCATGCGGGGCTCTTTCCGTCACGGGCCGTGACCTTTCCGCGCAGCAGCGTCGCGGTGACGGTGGCGGGCAGGGTCATCGATTCGAAGGGTGTGTTGGCCGACCGGCTGGCCAGATCGGCCCCGGCGACGGTCCAGGTGGCGTCGGGATCGACCACGGTGAGGTTGGCCGGCTCCCCCACTTCCAGCGGCCGGCCCTGGTCGGGCAAGCCGACGATGCGTGCGGGGTTCTCGCTCATCACCCGGGCGACATCGCGCCAGGTCAGCAGTCCGGGCTCCACCATGGTCTGCACCACCACCGACAACGCCGTCTGCAGTCCCAGCATGCCGGGGCGTGCGGCGGAGAACTCGACGCACTTCTCGTGTTCGGCATGCGGGGCGTGATCGGTGGCCACACAGTCGATTACACCGTCGGCCAGCGCTTGGCGCAGCGCGACCGCGTCGTCGGCCTCGCGCAGCGGCGGGTTGACCCGGTTGGCCCCGTCGTAGCTGGCCAGTCTGCTGTCGTCGAGCAGCAGATGATGCGGGGTCACCTCCGCGGTGATGGAAATGCCCTGCTCCTTGGCCCATCTGACGATCTCCACGGTGCCGGCCGTGGAGGCGTGACAGATGTGCACCCGCGCGCCGGCGTCACGGGCCAGCAGTGCGTCGCGGGCCACGATCGACTCCTCGGCGGCCCGCGGCCAGCCCGCCAGCCCCAGCCGCGCGGCCGCAGGACCCTCGTGCGCGACGGCGCCGACGGTCAGCCGGGGCTCCTCGGCGTGCTGGGCGATCAGCACCCCCAGGCCGGTGGCGTACTCCAGCGCCCGGCGCATCACCAGCGGGTCGTGCACACAGATGCCGTCGTCGGAGAACATCCGAACCTGGGCCACACCGGCGTTCATCATGCCCATCTCGGTCAGCTCGACCCCGGCCAAGCCGACCGTGACCGCGCCGACCGGATGCACGTCGACCAGCCCGACCTGCTGACCGCGGTGCCACACGTGGTCGGTGACCACCGGCGTGTCGGCGACCGGGTCGGTGTTGGCCATCGCGAACACCGCCGTGTATCCGCCCAAAGCGGCTGCGGCCGAGCCGGTTTCGATGTCTTCAGCGTATTCGCGGCCGGGCTCGCGCAGATGGGTGTGCAGATCGACGAACCCGGGCAGCAGGACCTGTCCGGTGGCGTCGATGACGTCGGCCAGTTCCGGGATCGCCAGATTCGGGCCGATGTCGGCGATCTGACCGGCGTACCCGTCACTGTCGACGAGCACGTCGACTTGGTCGCCCTCACCGTAGAGCCGCACCCCGCGTAGCAGCACGCTCATGCCGCCCCCTCTTTCCCGGCCGATTCGGTCCCGACCAGCACATGGAACAACACCGCCATGCGCACGTGCACACCGTTGGAAACCTGTTGCAGCACCGCCGATTGCGACGAGTCGGCCACCGAAGAGGAGATCTCCATGCCGCGCAGCATCGGGCCCGGGTGCAGGACCACCGCGTGGCCGGGCAGCAGTGCCTGGCGCCGCGCGGAAAGCCCGTAGCGGGTGGAGTATTCACGCACCGACGGGAAGAACCCACCGTTCATCCGCTCGGCCTGCACGCGCAGCATCAGCACCGCGTCGGCGGCGGGCAGTTCGGCGTCGAAGTCACCCGCGACGGTCACCGGCCAGTCCTGGACGCCGACCGGCAGCAGTGTCGGCGGCGCCACCAGCACCACCTCGGCCCCGAGGGTGTGCAGCAGCATGACGTTGGAGCGGGCGACCCGGCTGTGCAGGATGTCCCCGACGATCACGATGCGCCGGCCTTCGATGGCCCCGAGCCGTTGCCGGATGGTCAGGGCATCCAGTAGCGCCTGGGTGGGGTGCTCGTGGGTGCCGTCACCGGCATTGATCACACAGGGGCCGCCGTCTTTCGTCGCGGTCCACTCGGCCAGCAGGTGCGCCGCCCCGGAGGCGGGGTGGCGGATGATCAGCGCGTCCGCGCCGGCCGCGCGCAGGGTCAGGGCGGTGTCGCGCAGCGATTCGCCCTTGCCCACCGAGGATCCGGCCGCACTGACGTTGATCACGTCGGCGCTCATCCACTTGCCGGCCACCTCGAACGACACCCGGGTGCGGGTGGAGTTCTCGTAGAACATCGTGACGACGGTGCGACCGCGCAGCGTCGGAAGCTTCTTGATCTCCCGGCCCACCAACGCCTGGGCGAAGCGATCGGCGTCGTCGAGGATGGCGATGGCCTCGTCGCGGGTCAAGTCGCCGGCGGCGAGCAGGTGCCTGCTCATGACGCATCCCGCTCGATGACGACACCGTCGCGGCCGTCGTGCTCGCTGAGTTGCACGTGCACACTTTCGGTGCGGGAAGTGGGAACGTTCTTGCCGACGTAGTCGGCGCGCACCGGCAGTTCGCGGTGACCGCGGTCGACCAGCACGGCCAGTTGCACCGCCCGCGGCCGGCCCACGTCGCGCAGCGCGTCCAGGGCCGAGCGCACCGAGCGGCCCGAGTAGAGCACGTCGTCGACGAGGATCACCAGTGCGTCGTCGATGCCCCCGGCGGGGATGGAGGTGGCTTCCAGCGGCCGGGGCGGCTTGATCATCAGGTCGTCGCGATACAGCGTGATGTCCAGCGCGCCGTGGTCGACCGCGACGCCGCTGTATTCGCCGATGTTGGCAGCCAGCCGATCGGCCAGCAGCACCCCTCGGGTCGGAATGCCGAGCAACACCACGCGCGGCGAATCTCCGCCGTCCAGCGCGGTTTTCTCGATGATCTGATGTGCCATGCGGGAAATGGTCCGACCGACGTCGGCCGCTGACATCAATTCTCGGGGTGCAGCACCCATGCGAGACCTTGACCTCCTTCTCCGCCTCTCTGGACGGGTCGTTAAAGGATGTCGACTGCGGGGCAGCCTAGCACTGACTGGGCCGACGGCAGCGAAGCGGGTCGCGTGACGCGTTCGGTGATGTGCCGCGATCGGGTCTACCCTGGCGAAAATGACGGGTCCGAGCTCTTCACGGCGTATTGACTTCGATGCCCTCTATCGCGGCGAAAGTCCCGGCGAAGGCCTTCCGGCGGTGCAGACACCACCGTGGGACACCAAGGAACCGAAAGAGAACGTCATCGCCTGGATGGCCGAGGGCTTGATTCACGGCGACGTCCTCGACATCGGCTGCGGGCTCGGCGACAACGCCATCTACCTGGCCAAAAACGGGTACCGGGTGACCGGACTCGACATCTCGGCGACCGCGCTGGCCACCGCGCGCCAGCGCGCCCAGGACGCCGGAGTGCAGGTGACGTTTGCGGTCGCGGACTCGACCAAGCTCGACGGCTACACCGATGCCTTCGACACCGTGATCGACAGCGGCATGTTCCATTGCCTCGACGACGACGGCAAGCGCAGCTACGCCGCGGCCGTCCACCGCGCGACCAGGCCGGGGGCCACCCTGCTGCTCAGTTGTTTCTCCGACGCCAATCTCGCCGACGAAGAGTGGCCGCGCCCCGCGGTGTCGGAGCAGACGCTGCGCGAGGTTTTGGGCGACGCCGGTTGGCAGATCACCTCGCTGGAGCCCAGCACGTGGCGTCGGGAACTGGACGGGACCGAGGTCGAGATGTCGTTCTGGTACCTACGCGCTCAGCGCGTCGACGCGGATGAGACCGGAGAGCAGCCCGGCCTCTAGCTGCACCGATATTGCCCGTTGAGCACGCAATTCGACGGTGGCGTGTAGGTACCGCTCAGCACGCCCCGGAAACCGCCGGTGGCCGACCCACCGGGTGCGATCATGCGATTCCAGTTCGCCGGGCTGAGCACGAAGTGGGTGCCGGATTGCGCAATGGTGCTGTTCCACGTGTGCAGGACGGATTGTCCTGCCGGCATGTCGAATTCGAGCCGCCAATCACTGAGCGGCGCCAGGCTCGCGTTCGTGATGGAGAAGTTGGCGATGAAGCCGGTCTGCCACGTCGATGTCACCGACAACGTCGCTGTGGCCGCAGCCGCATGAGCAAGGGGGGGCGTGCCGAGTCCGAGGACGGCGACGAAGAACGCCGACAAAGCTACGTGAAGTGCTGTGCGCCAGCGCTTCTCGCAACGGTTCAGTCCGGTCATAGGAGCCCACACTATAGCCGAACAGGCGATACCGGCCCTCAGATCGCCGGTTAGCTGCACGAACTTTGCTCAACCGAAACCGTCACGAGATTTCCCCGAAGCGGCGTAGCGGGTGCTATGCGGCCGGGTCGCAGCCCTGACGTCCCTCGTGCGCCCAGGCGAGCAGATCGGGCGGGGCGAGTTGGTTGATCCGGTCGTAGTAGCGCCGATACACCGCGTCGTCGAAGAAGTGTCGCCATTCGCCGCGGCTCCCGGCCCGGAAGAACTGCTCGTTGCTGCGCCAGATGCCTTCGGTGGCTTCGGGGGCCAAAGCCGAAGCGTGCGCACGCATCTCGTCGAGTCGGGCGTGTTCGGCGAGCTCGGCGGCGCGCTCGCGGCTCAGCTGGTAGCCCAGGGCGTGTCCCAGCCGTACCAGCTCACCGACCAAGTCGGTCTGCAGGTCCAGGTAGTGGAACATCGCCACATTGGGTTGGTGGCGTCGGGACCACACCGTCCAGAAGTGGTGCAGGATGTTCGACAGGGAGCCCATATGCTTGGCCGGCGGCAGAAAGCCCGGCCGGTCCGGCGGGACGATGGGGCCCTCCAGCCAGTCCCGGAACGCCTCGTGCGGGCTGCGGTCGCGCGGTGCGCCCGCGGCTTCGAGCGAACGGTTCAGCGTCGAGTGGTTCATGTTGTCCCACTGGGCCAATTCCGACATCGCGGCATCACGCGGATCGCGCCCGACGCCGAGGTAGGTGACGCGGTCGTCGAGAACCAGCCCGTCCAGCGGCGTATGCGTCTTGATGAACCGGCGGTGGCGCTGGGCCTCGAGGCCGGCGACCACTTCCTCGATCGGGCGCACGGTGCGGTCCAGCCACGGCGAGACGATCGACAGCGGCCCCGGCAATCGTGGCCCGTCGAAGATCAGCAGCGACACCAGGCGCTGGGTCCAGGTCACGCCGCACTTGGACGGCGCGGAGATGACGATGTCGCCCTCCCGTAGCGCCAGCGCGTCCCAGCGCCGGTTGTCGCTGATCCACGAGCGGTACTCAAACCGGTCGGCCACCGCGCTCGCGCCTCGACTCATCGCTCTCACCCGCCCACGATGTCGAACAGCATGCCTTCGACGGTGACCCCGGGTGCGAACGCAAACGCCACCCCGGTGGAAAGCGGTCTGGCCGCAACGGCTTGAGCCACCATCGATTCCAGAACGAACAGCAGCGAGACGCTCAGCATGTTGCCGAACCGGGCCAGCACCTCCCAGCTGTGCGCCGCCCGCTCGGTCGCCAACCCCAGTGAACGCACCGATTGCTCGATGATCCGCGGTCCGCCGGGGTGCACGGCCCACAGGTCGATGTCGGACTTCTGTAACCCGTTGTCGTGCAACATCGCTGACACCACGGGATCGACGCCGTCGTAAATGTAGTCAGGCAGATCCGGCGACAACTCGCAGGTGATGCCGTTGTGGTTGACGCCGAGCACAATGCCGTCCTCGGCGTCATCGAGCAGATGTGAGAAGCTGCTGCGGATCACCACCTTGCCCGGCTCCAGCTTTTCCTGCACCTGACTGGCACCGATGACCAACGCGCCGCACCCGTCACCGAACAGGCTGTGGATGACCACGTCGTTGATGTCGTCGGCGAAAACCGCGTTGACCGAGCTCAATTCGAGGCACACCACCATCGCCTTCATCGCGGGGTGGGAACGTACGTAATTGCTGGCCACCCGAATGGCGTTCATCGCGGCCGCGCATCCCATGAAGTTGACCACCACCCGCGACACCGAACGGGATAGGCCGAGTTGCTTGACGATGGCCGCGTCCACACCCGGCGCGATGAAACCGGTGCTGGTGACGAATACCAGCAGGCCGATGTCGGTGACGCCGTAGGGTACCCCGGCCAGGGCGCGTCTGCTGACCTCGACCGCCAGCGGCACCGCGTGCTGGTAGAACAGGTTCATCCGGTCCCGGATGCTCCCGACACTTGCTCGCAAGGCGTCGAAGTCGGGGCCGGTTGGGTCCACCGCCATCTGCCGGGTGGCTATCTGTGTGTTCTGGTATATCCGCGTGATGCGTTGCCGCTGTTCGGGATTGGTGAAGTAAGTGGCGATACGGCCAGCGGCCTGCGCCTGATCGACAACTCGCGGCGGCGTACCGGTGGCGATGCTCTCGATGACCGCCACCGTGGTGGGCGGCGCGGGCGGCAACTGGGTCAGGTCGTAGTGCGGTCCTTCGTCGGCGGGGCGTACCGCGTGGCCGTCAGTAGGGGTGCTCATACCGACCCGATTCCGACGAATCCCGAAGCCACGTATTCGGCGCTGGCCTTCCACGCCGTCGGCGAGAAGTGCTCGCGCACCACGCCCCAGTTGAGGTCTCTGGCCTGTCGCGACGGCGACAACAGGTAGGTGCGGCACAGTTTGGGCAAGCGGTCGGTGAGAAAGCTTTTCGCGGGCAGCCACTCGACACCGGATTTCGCCGCCTCCTCGCGCAGCACGTCCTCGGTGACGATGTTGGCGAACCCGCTGCGCTGGAACGGCAGCACGTGATGGACGCGGTGTGAGCTCAGGCCGGCCGACAGGAAGCAGTCGAGGTAGCGATTCCCCACCACTTTGAGGTCGTTGGCGTGGACCACTTGGTCGACGCCCCAGTCTTCACCGGCCAATTCGGGTTCGTGTTCGTCTTCGAACTCGTGGCTGGCCACCACCAGAAAAGTGCTGACCCACAGGGTGGCGACGAATTGCAGCGCCCAGGCCCAGAAGTCGCCGGCGGCCAGGAAGATCACCAGCTCACCGACCAGAAGGAGCCGGACCGCCGATGACCCGAGGAAGTGCGGGAGCGCGTTGCGCCAACTACCATAGCCTTCTTCCACACCGACCTTGCGTGTCATGTTCCACACGTCGGCGACGCGAAAGGCCATGCCGCTGAGCAGGTGTCCGAACTTGTGCAGCGTGTGAACGGGGACCCGGTACAGCCGGGGCAGCCGCATCATCATCGTGAAGACGTTCTTCTTGATATCGACGTCGCTTTGCGTATACGGGTGATGCAGCAGAGTATGTCCGTCGGCGACCACCAACGAAAGCGCCACATAGTTGAGATCAAAGGCGTTGGCGAAGAATCGGTTCATGCCCCGTTGCGCGCGGTGCAAAGCGTAGTGGCCGTACCCGACCAGCGAACTGCGCAGCAGGACCATCCCAGTCACGAACGCCCACAACGGCATCCAGTGCGGTGTGACCAGTCGCACGCCCTGCACTGCGAAGTAGGCGATGGCCAGCAACACGACGACGACGTTGAACAGCGTGTCCATGCGCCGAATCCGCGTCGCGAGCGCCGGTTCCTCGAGACGCTGCTTGACCCGGTGCATCAGGTCGTTGTCGTTGTCGAAGCGGTACCGGGGGGTGTCGCGCCAGCTGTTGAAGTCCTCTTTGAACAAGAACGGCGGCGCGTTGTGTTTGGGGTGGATGTCTCGCGGAGTTGCGTCGCGGCCCAACGCATATCGGCTTTCCAGGAGGCGCTCGACCTTGGCCGGATCGCGGTGGTAGGCCGCAATGATGGCGGTGATGTCGCGGTTCTTGGTGCGGCCGATGAAGAAGGCGCCGCCGGGGTGCTTGGCGATCCAGTCGCTCAGGTCGTACGCCCGTCCGTTGTACACCCAGACATCCGACAGCGGCGGCCCACCCGGCGGAGGCGCGGGCCGCGGACCGGCGGCACGCTCCCGGACTTCGGGAAGGTCGTTGGTCATCGCAGTTCCTCCAGGTCTGATCAGGCGAAATCGGGCTCGGGCCGGGGCTTTCCGGCTATCTGACTCAGATAGTGGGGCCACGGCCTTGGTGAGGCCTTGGAGGTTTCTCAATACATTCCTGGCCCGACGCGGACCGGGCCCGGGAACCGGCCCGCGACGAACTCGGACCGGTTCGCTCTCCGGGTTTCACTCCCGCACTAGCCCGTCGGGTTGGGGATGGTGACGGGTGCTCCCCAGTTGGACAGGGTGATGTTGACGTTGCCCTGGCCCTTGTTGATCACCATCTGCACCAGGTTCGCCGCCGCGCCGGGCGCCGGCGTCGGCGATGCAGGCGTGGAGATGGCCGGGGGGCCGGCGTTGACGTCGACGATCCACAGTGTGATCGGCAGCGTGCCACCGCCCTTGCCAAGCTGCGGCACGATCGGGTCGACGATCGAGGCGTCGATGGTGCCCGCCACCTTGACCGTCGCGATGCCGTTGACCGTCTCGTGACCCTGAATGTTGGGGTTCTGTACCTGCCCGATCACGGCGCCGAGACCGCGGTCCTTGTCCAGGATGATGCCCGGGTCGTAGATCCGTTCAGCGGGACCCACCGAGTTATAGGCGCCGTCCTTCTTGGTGTACATCGTCTTGTTGGAGACCAGGAAGTCGGTGTCGACTGCCGGGGTGTTGGGCTGCATCCGAACCTTGGCTCGTCCGACGGCCTGGCCATTGCCCTGCGGCTGATTGGTCACGTCCGCGTCGACGTTCTCGAACGGCAGATCCGGGAGGCCGATGACGTTGACCGTCACGTGGACCGAATGCAGGCCTTTGGTTGCCTTGGAGCTGTCCTGCAGGATCTGCTGGGCCTGCGGCGCGGCCGCTCCGGAGGTCCCGGATGCTCCCGAAGTCCCCGAGGTCGCCGACGACCCGGACGGTTGCGAGGTCTGCGATGACCCCGTGCTCGATTTCTGCCCGCACCCGGAAATGAGAGTTGCTAGGAGCGCCATGGCAAACAGCACGGCCATTGCCCCGAGCTTCGGAGTTTTATGTGAGTGACGTCGGTGGAAGGTTTGAACTGGGTAGATCAAGCCAATCATGGCCAGCCTTTGCTGAGTTGTCCAACCGGTGGTGATCAGTAGCGGGTCGCTCCGCTCGTCATTGGGCATGGACGGAGCCGGGAGTGCGGCCCGTCCATGGTTGCGGATCTTGGTGACTGCACACCCGCACCCTGGTTCACCAACAACGGCATCACCGTCCTCAGCGTGCCGTCGCGCTCGCAGCGTGTTCCCCAGATCGCATTTGCCGGAGAGCGCGACAGTAACATGCGTCGGGTACGCGGGAAACCGTTTCGAGCAACCAACGACCGGCACAGCGTTGCCAGCCGGTTCCTCCGGGATGCTTCGCCGGGCCGGGGGCGGCTACCCTGAGCCGCGTGAATCTCGACGGCAATCAGACCACCATCCGGGAGATTTGTGACGCCGGTTTGCTGTCGGGCGCGGTGACGGTGGTTTGGCAGCGCGGCGATGTGTTGCAGGTCAACGAAATCGGATACCGCGACGTCGACGCCGGCTTGCCGATGCAACGGGACACATTGTTCCGGATCGCGTCGATGACCAAGCCGGTGACCGTCGCAGCGGCCATGAGCCTGGTCGACGAGGGCAAGCTGACGTTGCGCGATCCAATCGCGCGGTGGGCGCCCGAATTGGCCAAGCCCCGGGTGCTCGACGATCCGGCCGGCCCGCTGGACCGCACGCATCCGGTACGTCGGCCCATCCTGATCGAGGATCTGCTCACCCACACCAGCGGACTGGCGTACAGCTTCTCGGTCTCTGGACCGATCTCCCGGGCCTACATGCAACTCCCCTTCAACCAGGGTTCTGATGCGTGGCTGGCCGAATTGGGCGCGTTGCCGCTGGTACACCAGCCCGGCGAGCGGGTGACCTACAGCCACTCCATCGACGTGCTGGGCGTCCTCTTGTCCCGCATCGAGGACAAGCCGTTCCATGAGGTGCTCGACGAGCGGGTGCTGGGTCCGGCGGGGATGCCGGACACCGGGTTCTTCGTCTCGAGTGAAGCCCGGGGCCGCGCCGCCACGATGTACCGACTCGACGAAAACGACACGTTGCGCCACGACGTGATGGGTCCGCCCCACGTCAAGCCGCCGTCGTTCTGCAACGCCGGGGGCGGGCTGTGGTCGACCGCCGACGACTACCTGCGGTTCGTGCGAATACTGCTGGGCGACGGATCAATTGACGGGGTTCGGGTGTTGTCGCCCGAGTCGGTACGGCTGATGCGCACCGACCGGCTGACCGAGGAGCAGAAACGGCACAACTTCCTGGGCGCACCGTTCTGGGTGGGGCGTGGGTTCGGGCTGAACCTGTCGGTGGTGACCGATCCGGCCAAGTCCAGGCCGTTGTTCGGTCCGGGCGGACTCGGAACGTTCAGCTGGCCGGGCGCCTACGGCACCTGGTGGCAGGCAGATCCCACCGCGGATCTGGTTCTGCTCTACCTGATCCAGTTCTGTCCTGACCTGTCGGTGGATGCGGCCGCGGCCGTCGCGGGGAATCCGGCCCTGGCGAAACTTCGCTCCGCACAACCGAAGTTCGTCCGCCACACCTATCGCGCACTCGGGCTGTGACCGACTTCCCGCCCGATCACATCACCGGCCCACGGCTGCTGCTGCGGCCGCCGGCGCTCGAGGACGCCGACGCCATCTACGACAGAATCGCCAGCGATCCAGAGGTCACCCGGTTTCTGCTGTGGAGTCCGCACCCCGACGTCGCCGAGACCCGCCGGGTCATCATCAACCAGTTGCTCAAGAACAATCACGAACGCAGTTGGGTGATCACCCTGCGCAACAGCGGCGATGTCGTCGGGTTGATCAGTTGCCGCCGGCAGGTGCCGCACTCGGTGGAAGTGGGGTACTGCCTCAGCCGGCAGTGGTGGGACAAGGGTGTGATGTCCGAAGCGCTCAACGCGCTGGTGGCCGAGCTGGCCAACGATCCTCGGGTGTTCCGCATCTGGGCCACCTGCCACGTCGACAATGCGCGGTCCGCGCGACTACTGCAGCGAGCGGGATTCGCCTTGGAAGGCCGGTTGGTCCGGCACGCCGTCTACCCCACCATGGGCGTCGAACCACACGACAGCCTGCTCTACGCCCGGATTCTGCGCTGAGCGCCACACCTGGGCGCTCACTGTTGCACCTGGGCGGGAAATCGCGCGAATCGTCGCCCTGGCGGCACACTGGGCGCCGCGGGTGCACACTCGAAACCGGCTAGACGGTCACCTGCTCCAATGCCCGACGCGCATAGGCGCGCACGTCAGCGTCGTTGTCCTTCAGCGCAATTCGCAACGCCTCGCGCGCCGCGGGGTGATCGGCCCAGCGGGTCAGGCTGAGCACCGCGGCTTTGCGGACATCGAGATGGGCGTCGCAGACCGCTTCGCTCAGTCGCGGTATCGCATCGTCGGCCGGCGCTCCCGCCAGGGCGCGAGCCGCGCCTTCGCGCACCTGCCACGCCGGCGCCCGCAACGCCTGTGCGACAACGCGCAAATTCGTTGCGTCACAACCGATCCGTCCCAACGCCGCCAACGCCGCCGCGCGCACCAGCGGATCCGGGTCGTCGATCAGCGCGCTGACCGCATCGGCGCCACCACCCAGCGTGGCCAGGCCACTGGCCGCGGCGATGCGTACCTCGCGGTTCTCGTCACCAGTGGCGGCTTGGACACCACCCACATCGTCGACGGAAACCAGTGCACGCACGGCTTCGATGCGCACCCGGTGGTCGGCGTCGGTCAGCGCGCGACGGTATTGCTCGGCGTCACCGACGCGCCGCGCGGCCAGCACATAGATCGCGGCCGCACGCACCACCGTGTCCGGGGACTCCGCGTAGGCCCGGACGTCGGTGGCCTCGGGCAGCACTTCGACCAGTTCGCGGATGCCCTCGGCGGCGCCGCGGCGCACCGAGGCGTCGGCGTCGTCGAGTGCGGCGATCAGCGCCTGCGCATAGCCGTCGGGCATGTGCTCGGTCAGCGTCGCCACCGCGGTCCGCCGTACTCCCGGGTCCGCATCGCTCAGGTAGGGGGCCAGCTCGGCCAGTCCGGGTTCTTCGAGGGCCAGCACCTCGGCGATCCGCGGCGACGGCGGGTTCACGGTCACCGCAGGGGCGATGCGGGATCCGGTGGCGGCCGGGGCCTGACCGCCGATCAGCGCCGGCTGCTCCACCTCGCGTACCGATTGATCGGACGGCGGCAACCCGTCCAATTCCGGAACCGAGACGAAATACGGCGCCACGGGCCGCTTCAGGAAAAGCATCTGGCCGTCGGGCCCCTGGTGCAGGTTGAGGTGATAACCCCACTGGCTGTCGTCGCGACCCGGCAGGTCGGCGCGGTCGTGGTAGAGACCCCACCGCGATTCGGTACGGGTGAGCGAGGACCGGGCGGCCATCTCGGCGCAGTCCCGGATGAACGACACCTCCACCGCACGCATCAGCTCATGCGGTGTCCGAGCGCCCATCTCGGCGATCTCCGCACGCATCCGCTCGAAGGTGCGTACCGCGATGGACAGCTTCGCGGCGCTCTTCGGCGGCGCGACATAGTCGTTGACGAAACGACGCAGCTTGTATTCGACCTGCGGCTGGGGCGGCCCGTCGGGATGGCGCAGCGGCCGGTAGATCAGTTCGTGCGCCGCGCGCAGCTGGTCATCCGGAAGGTGCTGCGGCGCTTCAATTTCCGCGGACGTGCCGGCGGCGTGGGCGCCGGCCAGGTCACCGAAGACGAACGCCCCGATCATGTAGTTGTGTGGCACACATGCCAGGTCGCCCGCGGCGTACAGGCCCGGCACCGTGGTGCGGGCATGCTCGTCGACCCATACCCCGGACGCGGAATGCCCACTGCACAAGCCGATTTCGGAGATGTGCATCTCGATGTCGTGGGTGCGGTAGTCGTGGCCGCGGTTGGCGTGGAAGGTGCCGCGGGTGGGCCGTTCGGTGGTGTGCAGGATGTTCTCCAGCGCGGTCAGCGTCTCATCCGGCAGGTGTGACACCTTGAGATAGATGGGACCGCGAGCCGAGTCGATCTCGGTCTTGACTTCTGCCATCATCTGCCCCGACCAGTAATCGGAGTCGACGAACCGCTCGCCCTGCGCGTTGACCTGATACCCGCCGAACGGGTTCGCCACGTACGCGCAGGCCGGGCCGTTGTAATCCTTGATCAGCGGGTTGACTTGGAAGCACTCGATGCCGGACAACTCCGCGCCGGCGTGGTAGGCCATCGAATACCCGTCACCGGCGTTGGTCGGGTTCTCGTAGGTGCCGTACAGATACCCCGAGGCCGGCAGACCCAGGCGCCCGCACGCGCCGGTCGCCAGGATCACCGCCTTGGCGCCGATGGCGACGAATTCGCCGGTGCGCGTGTGCAATGCGGCGGCACCGACGGCTCGGCGTTCCCCAGAAGAGTCGTCGGTGAGCACCCGCACCGGCATCAACCGGTTTTCGATCCGGATCTTCTCCCGCATGTTCTTCTGCCGCAGCACCCGGTACAGCGCCTTCTTGACGTCTTTGCCCTCGGGCATGGGCAGCACATACGAGCCGGATCGGTGAACGCGGCGCACCGCGTACTCGCCGTGCTCGTCCTTTTCGAACTTCACCCCGTAGCGCTCCAGCCGCTGGACCATGGCGAAGCCGCGGGTGGCGGTCTGATAGATGGTGCGCTGGTTGACGATTCCGTCGTTGGCGCGGGTGATCTCGGCAACGTAGTCCTCAGGTTCGGCCTTGCCCGGGATGACGGCGTTGTTCACCCCGTCCATGCCCATCGCCAGCGCACCGGAGTGGCGCACATGCGCTTTCTCCAACAGCAGCACCTGCGCGCCGTGCTCGGCGGCGGTCAGCGCCGCCATGGTGCCCGCGGTGCCGCCGCCGATGACCAGCACGTCACAGTCCAGCCGCAGCGGTGCGGCGGGGTCGGGAATTTGCATCATGCTGCTGCCTCCGAACTGTTCAGTGCGGCAATGACTTCGGCGCGCAGCGCGGCGCGGGACAGGTCAGTGCGCGGGTCCGGCACGTCGAGCAACGCGCGCAGCGGCTCACCGGCGCGGCCCAGCACCGCGATCCGGTCCCCGAGGATCAACGCCTCGTCGACGTCGTGCGTGACGAACACGATCGTGGTCGGGTGCGCGCGCCAGGTCTGAATCAGCAGCCGCTGCATGGCCGCGCGGGTTTGGGTGTCCAGCGCGCCGAACGGCTCGTCCATCATCACCGCGCGCGGCGCCCCGGCCAAACCGCGGGCCAGCTGGACGCGCTGGCGCATTCCGCCGGACAGGCTCTTGGGCAGATAGTGGCCGAAACCGGTCAACCCGACCTCACCGATCCAGCGCTCGGCCTGGGCGCGGCGGGACCCGCGCGGCTCGCCACGCAAGCGCAGTGCCAGCTCGATGTTGGACCGTACGGTGCGCCACGGCAGCAGCGCGTTGTCCTGGAAGACCATGCCGCGGTCGCCGGAGGTGGTGGTCACTTCGGCGCCGTCGGCCAGCACCCGTCCGGCCTGCGGCGCCATCAGGCCGGCCAGCGCGCGCAGCACCGTCGACTTGCCGCAGCCCGAGGGCCCGGTGAGCACCAGAATCTCCCCCGGACGCACCACCAGGCTCAGCCCGTCGATCACCGGGGCGCCGGTGTAGGACAACCGCACCCGGTCCAGTTCCAGGCTCATCCCGACGTTCTGTGCGCTCATCGCGCGTTCTCCTCACCACGCGGCAGCCACCGGGTCGCCCGGCGGCCCACCAGCTCCACAGCCGCCGACGTGGCGAAGCCGAGCACGCCGATGGTGATGATCCCGACGAACACCTGCGGGTAGGCCAGCACGGTGTAGTTCTGCCAGGTGCGGTACCCGACCCCGAGCCGCCCGGAGATCATCTCCGCCGAAATCACGCAGATCCAGGCGACGCCCATGCCGACCGACAACCCGCCGAACACCCCGGGCAGGATGCCGGGCAGCACGACCTGGCTCAGCACGTCCCGCCGCCGGCCGCCCAGGGTGCGCACCGAGTCCTCCCACAACGTGGGTAGCGCCCGCACCGCGTGCCGGGTGCTGACCATGATCGGGAAGTAGGCCGCCAGGAAGGTGATGAAGACGATGCCTTCCTCGTCGGTCGGAAACAGCAGGATCGCCACCGGCACCACCGCGATCGCCGGAATCGGCCGGGCCAGCTCGGTCAGCGGGCCGAACACGTCGGCGAACAGCCGCGAGCGGCCCAGCAACACGCCCGTTGCGACGCCGACGACAGCGGCCAGGCCGAAACCGGTGAGGATGCGCAGCAGTGACTGCGCTAGATCCAGCCAGTACTCGAAGGCACCCAGCCGCCGGGTCAGCGCGGTCGCGATCTCGGTGACGGTCGGCAGCGTGTCGAAGCGCAGCCAGAACCGGACCTTGCCGGCGGTGAGCAGCTGCCACAGCCCAATCGCGGCGATCACCGCCACCAACCGCAGCAGCCGCGAGCGCCATGGGGAGGCGGATCGTCGGGTCGTGACAAAGGCAGGTGCGGGCACCGCCCCGACCACCCGTTCGGTCAGCTCGGCAGTCATAGTGAACCTCCCAGTGCCTGTTGGTAACTCACGGCGACGCTGCCGGGGTGGGTGGTGGTGTATCGGCGCGCTCCGGCCACGGTGCCGAACGGGCGGTAGTCCTTGCCGTCTTGCACCCAGACCGCCTTGTCGGCGAACCATCGGGTGCCCAGTTCGGCGTCAGGAACATAGGCCGCCCGGACCTTAGACCCGCGTCCCGTCGCTGCCCTGATCGCCTGCAGCAGGTCGGTCGGGTTGGCGACGGTCTGGGTGGAATCGGCTCCGTCCAGCCACAATTCGCTGGCCAAAGCCGGATCGCCGCGCAGCAGTGACGGGTTGGTGGTTTGCGCCCTGGTCGCGTCGTAGTTCAGCCCGCGAGCGCCGAACACCGCCCGCAGCGGTTGGTCCTCGACGAACTTGGGCACGTCGAGGTCGGCGAAGTCACCGATCGACTTCAAGTACGGCACATCGCCTTTCAGCGCGTCGACCAGCGCGGGCTTGAGCGTGGTGTCGAACGACGTGCCACCGGGGCCGTTGTAGAGGTAGACGACTTCGGGCGGCAGGCCGCTGGCCTGCGCGACGATGCGGGCCGCCTCCAGCGGCTTGGTGTTCAGGAAGTCGGTGGCATCCAATTGCGCCTGCAAGAAGGCGGCGAGCACCTCCGGGTGCGCCCCGGCGTAGGAACGTCGCACCACCACGCCGTGCAGGGTGGGCACGTTGAGTTCGGCGCCGTCGTAGAGCAGTTTGGCCTTGTCCTGGTAAACCAACAGCCCCGGCCACGCGACGAATTGCGAAAGTGCCTGTACCTGGCCGGATTCCAAAGCCGACGCACCCACTTGGGGCTGCTGGTTGAGCACGTCGACGCCGTGGACGCCGGCTCTGTCGAGCGCGCGCACCAACGTGCCGTGCCCGGCGGAGCCCACGCTGGCCGAGACCTTCTTGCCGGCCAGGTCGGTCAGCGCGGTGGCCGACGAATCGGGCGTCACCACAACCATATTCAGCGCACCCTTGGGGTTGTAGCCGGTGACCGACACCATCTCGGTGCGCGCCAACGGGTTCGCCTGGGTCTTCGAGCCGTTGATCAGCATGGGGTAGTCCCCCATCGAGCCGATGTCGATCTTCTCGGCGAGCATCTGCGCGGTGATGGGAGCACCGGTGTCGTAGTCCTGCCACCGGACGGCGTATTTGGTGCCGGTGCGGGTGGTGATGTCGGCCAACCGGTGCTCGAGGTAGCCCTGCGCGCGCAGCAGCGTGCCGGCGGTGACGGTGTTGATGGTCTTGGATTGGTAGCCGACGACCACGTTGACCACACCCGCGGACTCCGACAGCGACTCGAGTGAGCACCCGGAGGTGAGTGTGGTGACGGGGCTGGTCATGGCGACCACGACCGACATCATCGCGACGACGTGTCGTTTCATGAGAGTTCCTGGGCTGTGACGAAACTAGCGAAGCAGATACGGCATGTTGACCGTGACCGCGCCGGTCGGACAGCGGGCCGCACATGGACCGCAGTACCAGCATTCGTCGACGTGCATGTAGGCCTTACCGGTGTCGGGATTGATGGCCAGCGCGTCCAGCGGACATACCTCGACGCACAAAGTGCAGCCGTCGATACACAGCGATTCGTCGATGGTGACCGGCACGTCGGCGCGCATGTTGTTGACCAGCGTCATGGCCTGCTCCTTAATAGGTTGCCCCGCATGGTGATTCGATCACCGCGCATCCGGATGTATTCCAGGTCGACGGGTCTGCCGTCGTCGAGGCTGGTGAGCCGCTCCAGCATGAGGAGCGGCACGCCGTCGGGAACCTGCAGCGTTGCAGCCGAATGCGCGTCGGCGGGGATGGCTTCCAGCGCCAGCGACGCGGCGCCGAGGCGTTGTCCGCTGACCTCTTCGATGAGCGCGAACAAGTCGTTGTTCTCCAGCGAATGATCCAGGATCTGCGCCCCGATGTCGGGCGCCAGGTAGGTGAGGTCGAGGCTGAGCGGCAGATCCCCGAGATAGCGCAGCCGCTCGATGAACACCGCCTGTTCGCCGGGCTTCAGTTGCAGCCGGTGTGCCACCGCCGGCGGCGCGGCCAGTAGCATGGCGGCTCGCACCTCGTTGCGGACCTCACCGTGATTTTTGAAGGTTTCCTTCAGCCCCAGCAGCGCTTCGAGCCCATGGTCGTACTTGCGTTGTGCGACGTGGGTGCCCACCTTGGGTCCGCGGTCGATCAGGCCTTCGTTCTTGAGGATGGCCAACGCTTGGCGAATGGTGTTGCGCGAGACGAAGAATTCGGCGGCCAGTTCGTTTTCGCCGGGTAGACCGTCGGGATACGCGCCGGCGTGGATCTGCTGGCGCAGCACGTCGGCGGCCCGACGCGCCCGGTCGGCCCGGGCTCCCTGGATCGGCACTGCTTCTGCCACGCCGTCACGCTAACCCAGCTCTGAGGCCTCTTTGCGCTGCTCAGTGGCCTGCCGCCGCCCAGCTTCAGCGTATTGCGCCGGTCCGGGCTCCGCGGCGACCAGCCAAAACCGGACGCCGGTCGGCTATTGCGCCACCGCGACCGCCGAACAGCCCTTCTGATCCCGCTGAGCGAAACCTCACCCGCCGAGGCTGACGTATCGCGAACGAAGCTCAGTTCACTTGCACGGTGTGCTCGTTGGCGACCAGCGTCGCTTCCGAGCCGGTGGCCGGCTCGGAGCCGTTGCCGTTCGCGCTGGCGACGGCGACCGCGCTGCGGGTGGCCTCCATGCGGGTCAACGCTTCCTGGGTGAACACCGACAACCCCAGTTCGGGGTTGTAGCCATGGATCTCTTTGACGTCGAGCTGGGCCAGGAAGTAGATGATCTCTTTGCTGATCACCTGACCCGGCACCAGGACGGGGAACCCGGGCGGGTACGGCACCACAAAGGTGGTCGACACCAACGTCTTTCCCTCGGCGAGCCGGCGTCCCGCCGTGCCGATCAACACATATTCCCGGTCGGACTCCTCGTAGCCGGCGTAGAACGCCGAGCGGGTGTCGCCGTAGGAGGTCGCCCCCTCCGGCCGGAAGGCCACGTCGAATTCGCTGAAGTCAGGCAGGTGCGGCAGATCCTCGGTGATCTCCTCGACGCGACGTTCGTGCAGCGACCAGTCGGCGGTGCTGGCCATCTTCTTGGCCCGGTCGAAGTCGGTGGCCACCCGGCGCAGCACGTCGAGCAGATGGTGCACGCTGGACCACGTGACGCCGATGGTGAAGATCAGCAACACACTGTTGATCGACGTCTTGTTGATCTGGATGCCGAATCGGTCCATCAGGATCTTTTCGCGGAAGTCGTAGCCCGTCATCCCGGTCTTGCCGAGGAACAGCGTGACCCGCGTCGGGTCCAGCACGAATTGATCGGAGCGCCACGCCTCGTTCCACTCGTCGAGGGCACCCTGCCTGACCTCGCGGTAGGAGCTGACGCAAGACGCCCGGTACTCCTCGGGCACGAGATCGGATTCGTCGAGGATGCGGAACCATTTGCTGATCAGCCGGTCTTTTCGAACGCGGTGCCGGAACACCAGCGCCATGTCGTAGACCTGCCGGACCAGCTGGAAACCCTCCATGTCGACCTGCCGCCTTGCCAGATCCAGGGAGGCCAACAACTGCTGGTTGGGCGAGGTCGACGTGTGGGTCAGAAACGCTTCGCCGAAGGCGTCCCGGGCGCGGGCGTTGAAATCCTGGTCCCGGATGTGAATCATCGACGCCTGCCGGAAGGCGGACAGCGACTTGTGCGTGGAATGGGTCGCGTACACGCGCACCCGCGCGCGGTCGGGATCGGGCAACAACCGCCGGTCGGCCCACTCCGCGCGGGGCACCCCTTCCATCGAGGCCACCCACTTGCGGTATTCGGCACGGTACTCCGGCGAGGTCAGCTTCTGCTCGAGGTGCTCGGCGGCCACCATCGCGGTGCGTTGGCGGGCCCACGGCACGGCGGTGGCGAACGCGTACCACGCCTCATCCCATAGGAAGCAGATGTCGGGCTTGATCGCCAGCACTTCCTCCATCACCCGGCGGGGGTTGTAGACCACCCCGTCGAAGATGCAGTTGGTCAACAGCAGCATGCGCACCTTGTGCAGCTGTCCGGCCGCCTCGAGGTCGAGCAGCGCTTTCTTGATGGTGCCCAGGGGTACCGCCCCATAGATCGCGAACTGCGGCAGCGGATAGGCGTCCAGGTACAGCGGGTACGCACCGGCCAGTACCAGGCCGTAGTGGTGCGACTTATGGCAGTTGCGGTCGATGAGGACGATGTCGCCGGGGCGGGTCAGCGACTGCACGACGATCTTGTTGGCGGTGGAGGTTCCGTTGGTGACGAAGTAGGTGTGGTCGGCGTTCCAGGTGACCGCGGCCTTGTCCATCGCCTTCTTGATGTTGCCGTGCGGGTCCAGCAGCGAGTCCAAACCGCCCGACGTGGTGGACGTTTCGGCCATGAAGATATTGCGGCCGTAGAACTCGCCCATGTCCTGTAACGACTTCGAGTTGAAGATGCTGGCGCCGCGGGCGACGGGCAGGGCGTGGAATTGACCGACCGGTGCGGCGGCGTAGACGCGCAGCGCGTCGAAGAACGGGGTGGCGAAACGGTTGCGCAGGCCCGCGACGACTGTGCTGTGCAGATCGGTGACGTCGTTGAGCCGGTAGAAGGTCCGGTCATAGATGTCTGGATCGTCGTCGGCGCCCGCCGCGATTGACTCGTCGGTGAGCAGGTACAGATCGATGTGGGGCCGCAACTCGCGGATCCACTCGCCGCATTCCACCCAGTCGTGGGTGTGCTCGGAGACTCCGACGTCCTCGTTGGCGCCCAGCAGCGTCGTCATCAACGGCACCCGGTCCCGGGACCGCAGCGGTAGGTCATGCCGGATGATGGCCGCCTGGATCTCGCCGTTGAGCGCCACCGCGGTGATGGCGTCCTCGACGCTGGGCGCCACCAAGATCTCAAATTGAATGTCGTCGGCCGGATTGCGCAGCGCGCGCAGGCATTCGACCAGGCTCTCCGGCGCGGTAGGCGGCGAATCGTCGGCGAGCAACACGGTGTAGAACTGCTGCTGCTTGGCCCGGGCCACCAGCTCCTGCTCGGCCAGTGGCGCCGAGATGTCGAAAAGCGCTGTGCGGTCACCGTATTCGGACAACAGGCGCACGGCCAACGCGACCTCTTCGGCGAGGCGCACCGTGGACAAGCTCTCCAGGTGAGCGCGGAAGGTCGCCAGATTCGCCGCACCGGGATACAGCCAGTACCGCTCGTAGGCGTCCAGCCGGTCCATCAGCCGTTTCACCTTGGCCAGGTCGTGGGTTTTGTCCAGCCCGGCCAGGTCGACTTCGGCGAGATGGGCGCAGGCGTCGTCGAGCATGTTCCAGGTGTCGACCCGCGTGTACGACGGGTTGGCCACCGCCGCCAGCGCCGAAACCCGGAGGCGGCGGGGTCGGGAGCTGTATTCGTTCATGTCGTCACCTGTTCTCGGGTAGCGGCCCCGGCGCCCGCTGTGAGTGCTCTCATCATTAGCAGCTTCCCATCGGTAAACCGCTATTGTGTCGCGTTCGCGAGTGCCGGCGCGATCATTTGGCTCAGGTCGATCAGCCGTTCAGCTCGTCGTCACCCGCGGTGGCGCGCTTGCTCGTCCAGCCGCCCAGCGGGTTCTCCACCCACCGCAGCACCGGCAGTTGCGGGAATTCCCAACGGCGCGACGGCAATTCGGTGACATCGCTGATCGATCGCACTACGGCCTGAGTCAGACCCATGATGGCGGCCATCACCGGAAGCAACGGCTGTAGCGGCTTGGCCGCGGTGCGTACCGTGCTGATGCGGCGGGCCACGACCAGGCGCTCGATCGAGTGATACAGCCAGGCGCCCGCCCCGAGCGCATAGATCGCCAGCACCGACGAGGCGATGGACCAGTCATAGGCCGCGCACACCACGGCGCCGATCACCACGGCCGCGGCCAGCCACGCCGCGATCACGACGCGCAGCTCCAGGCGCGTCATGACGCTGGGCCCCGCATGGCTTGGGCGGCCGCCCGGATCTGCGGCGTGACGAGCATGACCTGGCCCAGCACCCCGTTGACGAAACCGGGTGAGTCGTCGGTGGACAGCGCCTTGGCCAGTTCGACGGCCTCGTCGACGGCGACCGGTTCGGGTACGTCCTCGGCGTGCAGCAACTCCCACACCGCCACGCGCAGGATCGCGCGGTCCACCGCGGGCAACCGGTCCAGCGTCCAGCCCTGCAGATGCGAGGTGATCAGGTCGTCGATGTGGGCGGCGTGCTCGCTGACTCCCCGCGCGACGGTGGCCGTGTACGGATGCAGCGCCGCCACCTCCGGCTTGGCCTGCGCCAGCGCGGTGCGCGATTCGACCAGTTCGACCGGGCTCATGCCGCGGGCCTCGGCCTCGAACAACAGGTCGACGGCGCCCTTGCGGGCCTGATGGCGCCCGCGGACCGGTCGGGCCGGCTTCTCGCCAGACTTCTTTCGTCCGTCCGGCATCGTCAGGCGTTGACCCGGCCCAGGTAGCTGCCGTCGCGGGAATCGACCTTGAGCTTGTCACCGGTGTTGATGAACAGCGGCACGTTGATCTGCGCGCCGGTCTCCAAGGTGGCCGGCTTGGTGCCCGCGCTGGACCGGTCGCCCTGCAGACCGGGCTCGGTGTGGGTCACTTCCAGCTCCACGGTCACCGGCAATTCGAGGTACAGCGGCGCACCGTTGTGGAAGGCAATCTGGACCGGTAAGCCTTCCAGCAGAAACCGCGCGTGGTCCCCGACCAGGGATTCCGGCAGCGGATGCTGCTCATAGTCCTCGCTGTCCATGAACACGAAGTCGGACCCGTCGCGGTACAGGTAGGTGGCGTCGCGCCGGTCGACGGTGGCGGTGTCCACCTTCACTCCGGCGTTGTAGGTCTTGTCGACGACCTTGCCCGAAAGCACGTTCTTGAGCTTGGTGCGCACGAAAGCCGGGCCCTTGCCCGGTTTGACGTGCTGGAACTCGGTGATCTGCCACAGCTGGCCGTCAATGACCAGGACAAGTCCGTTCTTGAAGTCAGCAGTGCTCGCCACGATCGGTGAATCTCCTACAAAATGGCCAGTTCCTTGGGGAACCGGGTCAACAATTCCGGGGTCTGCCCGGCGGTTTGTGAAGCGCTGTCGGGCACGACCAAGGTGTCCTCGATGCGGACACCGCCGCGGCCGGGTAGATAGACGCCGGGCTCCACAGTTACCACGGAGCCCGCAAGAAGTGTACCGGCGGAGGTCGCCCCGATGCCCGGCGCTTCATGGATCTCCAAACCGACCCCATGACCGAGCCCGTGGCCGAAGTGGTCACCGTAGCCGGCGTCGGCGATCAGCCGGCGCGCCGCGGCGTCGACCTCGCGTAACTCGATTCCGGCCCGCAACGCCTCGCGGCCGGCTCGTTGGGCCTCGGACACCAACTGGTAGATCTCGAGCTGCCAATCGGCGGCCGAGCCCAGCACAAAGGTGCGCGTCATGTCGGAGTGGTAGCCGGCAGCCAGGGCGCCGAAATCGATCTTGACGAAGTCGCCGGCCGCCAGCACCGCGTCGGTGGGCCGGTGATGCGGGATCGCCGAATTCGGGCCGGCGGCCACGATCGTCTCGAACGACACCGCCTCGGCGCCGTGATCGAGCATCAAGGCCTCCAGCTCGCGGGCGACGTCGCGTTCGGTGCGGCCCGGCCGCAGCCCGCCGCGTTCGACCAGGTCGCTCAGGGCGGCGTCGGCGGCCTCGCAGGCCAGCCGCAGCAACGCCAGCTCGCCGGCGTCCTTGATCTCACGAAGCCCTTCGACGATGCCCGAAGCCCGCACCAACTCGGTGTTCTGCTCACTGACCGCCCCGGTCAACGCGTCCAGCCCGTCGACGGTGACCACGTGGGATTCGAAGCCGAGCGTGCGCACGCCGTCGGTGGCGGCGCGGCCGGCCAGGTACCGGGCGACGGCCCGTTCGATGACCACTTCGAGGTCGGGTGCCTGGTGCGCGGCTTGGGTGCGGTAGCGCCCGTCGGTGGAGAGCACCGCCTCGCGCTCGTCGGCAAACACCAGCAACGCGCCGTTGGAGCCACTGAAACCGGATAGATATCGCACATTTATCAGGTTCGTGACCAGCATCGCATCTAGTCCGGAGGCAACGATTTGGGCTTTGAGGTTGGCACGACGCTGGGAATGTGTCACACCCCTTGACGCTACTCGCTACGCTGATGCCCCATGAGCAACTGGATGGTGCGGGGATTGGCGTTCGCCGCCGCGATGGTCGTTCTTCGCCTGTTTCAGGGCGCGCTGATCAACGCATGGCAAACGCAGTCGGGCTTGATCAGCATTGTCCTGCTGCTGCTGTTTGTGATCGGCGCGGTGGTGTGGGGGCTGCGTGACGGCCGCGCCGACGCGCAAGCCAACCCTGACCCGGATCGGCGCGCGGACCTGGCCATGACCTGGCTGCTGGCCGGCCTGGCGGCGGGTGTGATCAGCGGCCTGGTGTGCTGGATCATCGCCCTCTTCTACAAGGGCATCTACACCGGCGGGTTGTTCAACGAGGTGACGACGTTCGCCGCGTTCACCGCGCTGCTGGTCTTCATCTTCGGCATCATCGGCGTGGCCATCGGCCGGTGGCGGGTGGACCGAAAGGCTCCCGAGCCGGACAAACGCGACCACGACCACAGCCACAAGAGCGAGGACCGAGCCGATACCGACGTGTTCACGGCCGTGCGCGGTGACGACAGTCCGACCGGGGAGATTCCGGTGGGCGACGGCGGCAAAACCGAGGAGCGGACCTCGTCGGTGGCCACCGCGGAACGCGGCAGGGAAGAACGCACCGCCGAACGCGAGGCGCCTACCGAAACCATTCCCACCCGCGACCACGAGGCGCGCACCGAGACGATCAACACCGGCGACCGCGACGCCCGCACCGAGACCATCAACACCGGCGACCGCGACACGCGCACCGACGCGATCTCGACTCACCACAAGGACGACGCGCCGACCGAGGTGATCCGCACCGACGATCACACCAAGCCGGGCGACGCTAAGAAGGGTTAGCGGCCAGATACCGCAGGGCCAGCAGATAGCCCTGCACGCCGAGCCCGACGATCACGCCGGTCGCAATGGGGCTCAAGTAGGAGTGCCGCCGGAAGTCTTCGCGGGCGTGCACATTGGAGATGTGCACTTCGATCAGCGGGGCGGTGAGTTCCGCGCAGGCGTCGCGCAGCGCCACCGAGGTATGCGTCAGACCGCCGGCGTTGAGCACCACCGGTTCCCCGGCGTCGGCGGCAGCATGAATCCACTCCAGCAGTTGGGCTTCGCTATCGCTTTGGCGGACAACTGCTTTCAATCCGAGCTCGGCGGCTTCCCGGTCGATCAGGGCGGCCAGGTCGTCATGGGTGGTGCTGCCGTAGACCTCCGGCTCGCGCCGGCCCAGCCGACCCAGGTTGGGGCCGTTGATGATCTGCACGGTCGCCGCGTCAGTCATGGGCGCACACCCCGGCATAGGCGGTGACCAACAGCCCCGGGTCGGGCCCGACCAAACGGCCCGGCTTGGCCAGCCCGTCGAGCACCACGAACCGCAGCACGCCGGCGCGAGACTTCTTGTCCCCGGCCATGAACTCCAATAGTTGCGGCAACGCGTCCGGGTCGTAGCTGACCGGCAGGCCCAGCGAGGACAGGATGGCCCGGTGGCGTTCGGCGGTGGCGTCGTCGAGGCGTCCGGTCAGCCGCGCCAGTTCCGCCGCGAACACCAGCCCGACGGACACCGCGGCGCCGTGCCGCCACTGGTAGCGCTCCCGGCGTTCGATCGCGTGGCCCAGCGTGTGCCCGTAGTTGAGGATTTCGCGCAGTTCGGATTCCTTCTCGTCGGCCGCGACGACCTCCGCCTTGACGGCGATGGCCCGGCGGATGAGCTCCGGCAGCACCTCATCGTTGGGATCCAACGCGGCTTGCGGGTCGGCTTCGATGAGGTCCAGGATGACCGGGTCGGCGATGAACCCCGCCTTGACCACTTCGGCCATCCCGGCCACGATCTCGTTGTGCGGCAACGTTTCCAGTGTCGCCAGGTCGACCAGCACGGCCAGCGGCTGGTGGAACGCGCCGACCAGGTTCTTGCCGGCGTCGGTGTTGATGCCGGTCTTGCCGCCGACGGCGGCGTCGACCATGCCCAGCAAGGTGGTGGGCACGTGCACGATGGATACCCCGCGCAGCCACGTTGCGGCCGCGAAACCGGCGACGTCGGTGGCCGCCCCGCCGCCCAGGCTGATCAGGGCGTCCTTGCGGCCGATGCCGATGCGGCCCAACACTTCCCAGATGAAGCCGACGACGGGCAGGTCCTTGCCGGCTTCGGCGTCGGGGATCTCGATGCGGTGCGCGTCGACGCCCTTGTCGGCCAGGTGGCTGCGAATAGCCTCGGCGGTGTGGGCCAGCACCGGCTGGTGCAGGATGGCGACCTTGTGCCGGTCGGAGAGCAGCCCTTCCAACTCGCTGAGCAGGCCGCGCCCGATGATGACCGGGTAGGGCGGGTCGACGGCCACCTCGACGGTGACCGGTGTGCTCGGATCGCTCATGTGGCTGCCTGGTTCTCGGTTGCGGCGGACTCGGTGGACTGCAGGCGCGAAACGATGTAGCGCACCACCGCCCCCGGGTTGCGCCGGTTGGTGTCGACCCGCAAGGTGGCGACCCGGCGGTACAGCGGCGCGCGTTTGGCCATCAGGGCTCGGTACTTCTCCGCGCGATCGGGTCCGGCGAGCAGCGGCCGTACGGCGCTGCCGCCTGTGCGGCGCACGCCTTCGGCGGCACCGATTTCCAGGTAGATGACGGTGTGGCCGGCCAGCGCCTCGCATACGCCGGGGCTGGTGACCGCCCCGCCGCCCAGCGACAGCACGCCGTCGTGGTCGGCGAGCGCGGCGCGCACCACCTGTTCCTCGATGCGCCGGAACTCCGCTTCGCCGTCGGTGGCGAAGATCTCGGCGATGCTGCGCCCGGTCTGCTGCTCGATCGCGACGTCGGTGTCGAGCATGCTCACGCCGAGTGCCTTGGCCAGCCGGCGCCCGATGGTCGATTTCCCCGAGCCCGGTAGTCCGATCAGTACCGCTTTGGGTGCCACTGGTGCGCTACCCCTGGCTTACCCGCGCCCGAGTGGCCGGAGCCTCCCGTTCGGCGACCGTCCGTTGGTAGGCCTCGATGTTGCGGCGGGTTTCGGCAAGCGAGTCGCCGCCGAACTTCTCCAGCACCGCGCGCGCCAACACCAGCGCCACCATGGTTTCGACGACGACGCCGGCGGCGGGCACCGCGCAGACGTCGGAGCGCTGGTGGATGGCGACGGCCTCGTCGCCGGTGGCCATGTCGACGGTGGCCAGGGCGCGGGGCACGGTGGAGATCGGCTTCATCGCCGCGCGCACCCGCAGCGGCTGGCCGTTGGTCATCCCGCCTTCCAGGCCGCCGGCCCGGTTGGTGGAGCGGACGACACCGTCCGGGCCCGGGTACATCTCGTCGTGGGCGCGGCTGCCGCGGCGGCGCGCGGTTTCGAATCCGTCGCCGATCTCCACGCCCTTGATGGCCTGGATGCCCATGACCGCGGCGGCCAGTTGGCTGTCGAGCCGGTTGTCGCCGCTGGTGAACGAGCCCAAGCCGATGGGCAGGCCCAGCGCCACCACCTCGACGATGCCGCCCAGGGTGTCGCCGTCCTTCTTGGCGGCTTCGATTTCGGTGATCATGGCCTGCTCGGCGGCCTTGTCGTAGGCGCGCACCGGGCTGGCGTCGATGGCGGGCAGGTCTTCGGCGTGCGGCGGCGGGCCGTCATAGGGCGCCGACGCGCCGATCGAGACGACATGGGACAGCACCTCGACGCCGAGCGCCTGACGCAGGAATGCCCGTGCGACGGTGCCCGCGGCGACGCGGGCGGCGGTCTCGCGGGCGCTGGCGCGTTCCAGCACCGGGCGGGCGTCGTCGAAGCCGTACTTGAGCATGCCGGCGTAGTCGGCGTGGCCGGGCCGGGGCCGGGTGAGCGGTTCGTTGCGCGCGCTGTTCTCCAGCTCAGCAGGGTCGACGGGATCGGCGGCCATCACCGTCTCCCACTTCGGCCATTCGGTGTTGCCGATCTCGATGGCGATCGGGCCGCCCAGGGTGGTGCCGTGGCGGACCCCGGACAGCACGGTCACCGCGTCCCGCTCGAACTTCATCCGGGCGCCGCGGCCGTAACCGAGCCGACGGCGGGCCAGCTGATCGGCGATTTCGGTCGAGGTGACCGCCACCCCGGCGACCATGCCCTCGACCACGGCGACCAAGGCACGGCCGTGCGACTCCCCCGCGGTAATCCAGCGCAACACCCGTCCATCTTCCCACGGGCTCAACCCAGCAGGGCCGACCCCGCCGCCCAAGCGCTGGCCACGCACATCGACGGACCGTGCGGCACCGACCGCGCGCCACGCGTCAGGGCCAGCAGTCCGAACAGCGCGGTGAGCAGCGGAGCGGCCAATGCCGCGAGGAACCACTGCGCCGCGCCGAAACAACCGCACAGCCCGCCCAACCCGATCGCCAGCTTGACGTCCCCGGCGCCCATCGCCGCCGGGGTGATCAGGTGCACCGCCAGGTACAAGCCGGTCAAGCCCGCGGCGCCGGCCAGCGCCGGCAGGCCGTCGCCCACGCAGGCGGCGCCCGCCAGGATCACCGCCGCGCCGGGCAGCGTCAGCCAGTTGGGCAGTCGGCGCTGCCGGAGGTCGTAGCAGCTCAACATCGTCAGCCAGGCCAGTACCACCGCGGCCGCCGCAATCCGCATGCAGCGGCAGGTTAATCCAGGCCGGTCAATGCGCAAGTCATCGCCTCGCGCGGGGCGGGCCGCCCGGTGAACTGTTCCACCTGCGCGAATGCCTGATGCAGCAGCATCTGCAGGCCGCTGATGACCCGTCCACCCGCGGCGCTCACCGCGGCGGCCAGCGGCGTGGGCCACGGGTGGTAGATGGCGTCCAGCAGGACTGGTATACCGGCGAACGTCGCGGCATAACGCGCTGCGACGTCGGCCGGGATGGTGCTGACCAGGACGCTGGCGGCCGCCACCTGCTCGGCCAGGCCGGGGCTGTCCAGGTCGGTGAAGCGGGTCGCCATGCCCAGTCGCGCGCCCAGGTCCTGCAAGCGGGCGGCTTTGTCCCGGTTGCGTGCCACCACGGTGATCTCGGTGACACCCAGCTGGGCCAGCCCGACGACGGCCGCCGGTGCGGTGCCCCCTGAACCGCAGACCAGCGCGTGGCCGCCGGCCTGTCCAAGCGCGCCGGCGACGCCGTCGACGTCGGTGTTGTCGGCCCGCCAGCCGCCCGGCGTGCGGACCAGGGTGTTGGCCGAGCCGACTTGTTCGGCGCGCTGGGTGCGCTCGTCGGCGAAGCGCAGGGCGGCGAACTTGCCGGGCATGGTGACCGATACCCCGACCCATTCCGGGCCGAAGGCGCCGACGACGCCGGGCAGCCGCTCGGCGTCGCACTCGATGCGGTCATAGGTCCAGTCGTGCAGTCCCAGCGCGCGATAGGCGGCCAGGTGCAGCTGCGGGGATCGGGAGTGGGCGATGGGCGAGCCGAGCACGGCCGCTTTTCGCGGCGCTTCACTCATCGCGCGGAATCGAGGACACCGTTGCGTTTGGCCAGTTCGATGTTGGCCAGGTGCTGCTGGTAGTCCCGGGTGAACAGCGTCGTGCCCTGTGAGTCGATGGTCACGAAGTAGAGCCAGTCACCGGGCTCGGGATGCTCGGCGGCACGCAGCGCGTCCACTCCAGGCGAGCAGATGGCGGTGGCCGGTAGTCCTTCGGACATGTAGGTGTTCCAGGGCGTGCGCAGGCCGCGGTCGCCGTCACTGGTGGCCACCTCCCGGCGGTCCAGCGGATAGTTGACGGTGGAATCGAATTCCAGCGTGCGGTGCTCATGCAGCCGGTTGTAGATGACCTGCGCCACCTTCGAGAAGTCCTGGGCGTTGGCTTCCTGCTGCACCAGCGATGCCACCACCAGGATGTCGTAGGGCGACAGGCTCAGCGCCTTGGCGGTGTCCACCAGACCCGACTTCATGTACGCCACGGCGCCGGCGTTGATCAGCGTCGCCAGAATGGTCTCGGCCGACGCGGACGGATCGATGTTGAACGTCCCCGGAGCGATCAGGCCCTCGATGCGGCGATGGTCGTCGCCCAGCTCGTTGACCGGCTCGACCGCCCAGGGCGGCACCTGCAGCGCGACGGGGGTGCTCTTGCTCGCCGCGGTGCGCAGGTCCGCCACCGATACGCAGCGCTGGTTGCCGTCCAGGTTCACGCAGGTGGCGCGCGAGATCAGCGTCAGGATTCCGGGGTTGACGACGTTGCTTTTCATGTCGGTGGTGTCGTCGAGCTGCCGGCCTTCGGGAATCACCAGCTTGCCGACCCGGCTCTTGGGGTCGGCCAACCGGGCGACGGCATTGGCCGCCGGAATCTCGGTACGCATGCGGTAGAAGCCTGGCTGAATCGAGGAGATCGCGGCGTTGCCGTGGGCGGCGTCGACGAACGCCCGTACGGTGCGCACCACTCCGCGATTGAGCAGGGTTTCCCCCACGGCGGTGGTCGAGTCACCGGCCTGGACCTGGATGACGACGTCGCGCTTGCCATTGCCGGTGTAGTCGTCGTCGGCGCCCGACAGGGACCGCCACAGCTTGGAGCCGAGGAAGACGGCGGCCACCACGACCACCACCAGGAGGCTGAGCGCGATGCCGCCCACGATTCGTCGCCGCCGCCGGTGACGCTCGGCGCGCTTGCGGTCGGCGCGGGACCTGCGGTGGCGGGTTGGCGCCACGGCCACGGGCTCGGCCCGGTGGCGGTGGTCCTCGTCAGCCATCGACACCTTCCCCAGTCCCCGAGATCGCCCGACTTTCGGTCACCATCTTGCGACGTTGATCCAACCACCCCTGCAGGATCGCCACTGCGGCCGCCTGGTCGATCACCGATCGCTGGTTGCGGGCCCGCACCCCGGCCTCGCGCAGTGATCGCTGCGCGCTGACCGTGGTGAGCCGCTCGTCGGCGAGGCGCACCGGGATGGGCGCGATCCGCTGGGCCAGCGCGTCGGCCACGTCGATCGCGTCGCGGGCCGACGGTCCGGTGCGGTCGGCCAGCGTGCGCGGCAACCCGACGATCACCTCGACCGCTTCGAACTCCGCGGCGAGTGCGGCCAGTCGGCGCAGGTGCCGGCCGGACCGCTCGCGACGCACTGTTTCGACCGGGGTGGCCAGGATGCCGTCCGGGTCACTGCTGGCGACGCCGATTCGCACACTTCCCACGTCGATGCCGAGGCGTCGTCCCCGCCCGGGGTCCTGGTCGCCGGGCCGGTCGGGTGGGCGGTGCTGCTGCGAATCCACTCAACCGACCCGTGCGATCTCCGCGCGTACCGCCTCGAGTGCGGCGTCGATGCCGGTCGGGTTCTTCCCCGAACCCTGGGCCAGGTCGGCCTTGCCGCCGCCGCGGCCCTCGACCGCCACGGCGAGTTGTTTGACCAGATCGTTGGCGCGCAACCCGAGGTCCTGGGCGGCGGAGTTGGCGGCGACGGCATACGGCACGGTCTGGCTCTCCCCCTCGGCGATCAGCGCCACCACCGCGGGGTCGCTGCCGAGCTTGCCGCGGATGTCGCCGACCAGCGAACGCAGGTCGGCGGCGGTCATGCCGGCCGACATGCGCTGCGCGACGAGCCGGACGTTACCGATGCGCTCGGCGCCGGCGGCGGCGTTGGTGGCGGCCGCGCGGGCGCTGGCCAGCCGGGCCCGCTCGAGTTCCTTCTCGGCGGCCTTGAGCCGGTCCACCAGGTTGGCCACCCGGGCCGGCACCTCTTCGGACGGCACCTTCAATGACGACGCCAGCCCCGCCATCAGCGCGCGCTCCTTGGCCAGGTGCCGGAATGACTCCAGCCCGACGTAGGCCTCCACGCGGCGCACACCGGACCCGATCGACGATTCGCCCAGGATGGTCACCGGGCCGATCTGCGCGGAGTTGTGCACGTGGGTGCCCCCGCACAACTCGAGGGAGAACGGGCCGCCGATCTCCACCACCCGCACCTGGTCGGGGTAGCTCTCGCCGAACAGCGCCATCGCGCCCATCGCCTTGGCCTTGTCGAGGTTCTCGAGGAAGGTGTGCACTTCGAAGTCGGCCTGCACCGCCTCGTTGGTCACCTCTTCGATCTGCGTGCGCTGCTGCTCGGTCAGCGGACCCTGCCAGTTGAAGTCGAACCGCAGGTAGCCAGGGCGGTTCAGCGAGCCGGCCTGAACGGCGTTGGGGCCCAACACTTGCCGTAACGCGGCGTGCACCATATGGGTTCCCGAGTGGCCCTGTGTGGCGCCCTTGCGCCAATTGGGGTCCACCGCGGCGATGACGCTGTCGCCCTCCACGAATTCGCCGGATTCCACGTTCACCCGATGCGCGTGCAGGGTTTTCGCGATCTTCTGCACGTCGGTGACCGCGGCCTTGGCACTGCCGCCGGCACCGGTTCCGCTGATCGAACCCAGATCGGCGATCTGGCCCCCGGATTCGGCGTAGAGCGGGGTCCGGTCCAGGATCAGCTCCACCCGGTCTGCGTTGACGCCGTCGGCGTGGGAGACCACCGGCACCCGCTTGCCGTCGACGAAAATCCCCAAAATCCTTGCCTCGGAGGCCAGTTCGTCGAACCCGGTGAACTCGGTGGGGCCGGCGTCGACCAGGTCGCGGTAGGCGGTCAGGTCGGCGTGCGCGTGCTTACGTGCGGCGGCGTCTGCTTTGGCGCGCCGACGCTGCTCGGCCATCAGTTCCCGGAACCCGGCCTCGTCCACACCCAGGCCCGCCTCGTTGGCCATCTCCAGGGTGAGTTCGATGGGGAAGCCGTAGGTGTCGTGCAAGGTGAACGCATCCGAACCCGAAACAACTACGGCGCCTGAGGATTTCGTGGCACCGGCCACCTCTTCGAAGAGCTTGGAGCCCGAGGCCAGGGTGCGGTTGAACGCCGTCTCCTCGGCCACCGCGATGCGATTGATGCGGTCGAAGTCGCTGACCAATTCCGGGTAGGACGGGCCCATCGAGTCGCGCACGCTGGTCATCAGATCGCCGACGATGGGGGTGTCGATGCCCAGCAGTTTGGCCGAGCGCACGACCCGGCGCAGCAGGCGGCGCAACACGTAACCGCGGCCGTCGTTGCCGGGGCTGACGCCGTCCCCGATGAGGATCGCCGCGGTGCGGCTGTGGTCGGCGATGATGCGGTAGCGCACGTCGTCTTCGTGGTTGCCCACGTCATAGGGGCGCGGTGCCCGGGCGGCGACAGTGTCGATCACCGGCCGCAGCAGGTCGGTTTCGTAGACGTTGTGCACGCCCTGCAGGACCAGCGCGATCCGCTCGACGCCCATGCCGGTGTCGATGTTCTTGCGCGGCAACGGCCCCAGGATCTCGTAGTCCTCTTTCGACGTTCCCTCGCCGCGCTCGTTCTGCATGAACACGAGGTTCCACACTTCGAGATAGCGGTCCTCGTTGACGATCGGGCCGCCCCCGGGGCCGTATTCGGGGCCCCGGTCGTAATAGATCTCCGACGACGGTCCGCACGGCCCGGGGATGCCCATCGACCAGTAGTTGTCGGCCATGCCGCGACGCTGGATACGTTCGGCGGGCAGACCGGCGATTTCCTGCCACAGCCCCGCCGCCTCGTCGTCATCGAGATACACGGTGGCCCAAAGTTTTTCCGGGTCGAGTCCGTATCCCCCGGCGTCGACGCTGTTGGTCAGCAGCGACCAGGCCAGCTCGATGGCGCCCCGCTTGAAATAGTCGCCGAACGAGAAGTTGCCGGCCATCTGGAAGAACGTGTTGTGGCGGGTGGTGATGCCGACTTCGTCGATATCGGGAGTGCGGATGCACTTTTGGATGCTGGTGGCCGTCGCGTACGGCGGGGTGCGCTGACCCAGGAAGAACGGCACGAACTGCACCATGCCGGCATTGACGAACAGCAGGTTGGGGTCGTCGAGGATCACCGACGCACTGGGCACCTCGGTGTGACCGGCCTTCACGAAATGATCAAGGAACCGCTTCCTGATCTCGTGTGTCTGCACTGTTTTCCGCTTCCTCGTTTGCTCAGCAGGTCACCCAACAGCCTATTCGCCGGCCAAGGCGCAGGCTGGCAGAGACCGATCTCGGCCTTCAGCCTTCCATAAAGCTCAACCGCACCGAGCGCTGCGGATTGTCCCGGTTCAGGTCGACAAGTACGACACTTTGCCAGGTGCCCAGCATCGGCTCGCCGTGCGAGACCGGCACCGTCACCGACGGCGACACGATGGCAGGCAGTACATGGTCAGCGCCGTGGCCTGGCGAGCCGTGCGCATGCCGGTAACGGTCGTCACGCGGCAACAGCCGCTCCAACGTGTCCACCAAGTCGTCGTCGGAACCGGCGCCGGTCTCGATGATGGCGACCCCGGCGGTCGCGTGCGGGACGAACACGTTGCACAGACCGTCTCCGTAGCTGAAGCAGAACCTGCGCACCGCGTCGGTGAGATCCACGATGCGGCGGCGCGAGGTGTCCACCTCCAGCACGTCGGTTTGCATCTGACCAGCCTACGGCGCAACCGCTGTAGGCAGCCAATCGTTTGTGAGCGCGACCACACCTGGCCATTGCGGCGGTCGCCGGTCAAGAGGAAGGTATCTGGTGGGACCGGTGGCGCCGCCGGGGCGCTGCCCCGACGGTTAAGGGAGCCAACGTGTACGCACGATCCACCACCATCCAGGCGCAACCCTTGTCGGTCGACATCGGCATCGCGCATGTCCGCGATGTCGTGATGCCCGCGCTGCAGGAGATCGACGGATGTGTCGGGGTATCGCTATTGGTCGACCGGCAAAACGGCACCTGCATAGCGACCAGCGCATGGCACACCTTGGAAGCGATGCGCGCCAGCGCCGAGCAGGTGGCGCCCATCCGCGACCGTGCCGGACTGATGTTCGACGGCAGCCTGCGAGTCGAAGAGTGGGAGATCGCCTCGGTGCACCGTGATCATCGGTCGCGGGAAGGTGCATGCGTGCGCGCCACCTGGCTGAAAGTAGTGCCCGACCAGCTCAACCGCTCCCTGGACTTCTACCGCACCGCCGTGCTGCCGGAGATGGAGCAGCTCGAAGGGTTCTGCAGCGCCAGCCTGATGGTCGATCACCCGGCCTGCCGACGGGCGGTGTCGTGCTCGACGTTCGACAGCATGGACGCGATGGCCCGCAACCGCGACCGGGCCTCGGAGCTGCGCAGCCGGCGGGTGCGGGATCTGGGCGCCGAGGTTTTGGATGTGGCCGAGTTCGAGCTGGCGATCGCCCACCTGCGGGTGCCGGAGCTGGTCTAGGCGGTCGCCTGCATTCAGGGCAGCGCGTCGCCGGGGAAGCCGAGGCAAGGGTGCACCTGGTAGGTGAACACTCCGGCCACCACCCCGGGGTCGGCGTTCATGATCGCGATGGTCTCCTCCACCGTCGCGGCGAACACCCCGATGCCGCACAAGTCGGATCCGTCGGTGACCGGCAGCACCACCGCGAGCACGCCGTCGTCGCGCAGGCCGAAGTTGCGGCGGCCGTGCTCCCACACGACTGCGGGCGTGGTGTCATCACCGAAGTTGGGCCCCTGCTTGAGGATCGCGACGCTGTAGGCCTTCGCGGTGGGCAGTAGCCGACCCATCTCCTCGTCGGTGAACGTCTTCATGCCCGTCCCCTCTTGCGGATGATCGCGCGCAGCCGGTCCAGGCGACCGACAAGCTCGCGCTCGGCGCCGCGGCCGGTGGGCCGGTAGTAGTCCACCCCGACCAGCTCGTCCGGCGGATATTGTTGTGCCACAACGCCGTCGGGGTCGTCGTGGGAATATTTGTAGCCCTGCGCGTGGCCCAGGCCCGCCGCACCCGAATAGTGCCCGTCACGCAGATGGGCCGGTACCAGGCCGGCCTTGCCGGACTTGATGTCGTTCATTGCCGCGCCCAGCGCGGTGGTGACGGCGTTGGACTTCGGCGCGGTGGCCAGATAGATGGTGGCATGCGCCAGCGTCAGCTGGGCTTCGGGCATACCGATCAGCGCCACCGTCTGCGCGGCCGCGACGGCGACCTGCAACGCGGTCGAGTCGGCCATGCCGATGTCCTCGCTGGCCAGAATCATCAGCCGGCGCGCGACGAAGCGCGGGTCCTCACCGGCGATCAACATGCGCGCCAGGTAGTGCAGCGCGGCGTCGACGTCGGATCCGCGCACCGACTTGATGAACGCGCTGATGACGTCGTAGTGCTGGTCGCCGTCGCGGTCGTAGCGGACGGCGGCCTTGTTCAGGGACTGCTCGATGGTTTCGACGGTGACCGGTTGGCCGGCCGCTTGGGCCGCCTCGGCGGCGACCTCCAGCGCGGTCAGCGCACGGCGGGCGTCGCCGGCGGCCAACTGCACCAGCACGTCGATCGCGTCGGGCGTCACTTCGACCCGCCCACCCAGGCCCCGTTCATCCTCGATCGCCCGGTGCACCACCGTGCGGATGTCGTCGGCCGTCAGCGGCCGCAACTGCAGGATGAGCGACCGCGACAACAGCGGCGCCACCACCGAGAACGACGGGTTCTCCGTCGTGGCGGCCACCAGCAGCACCACCCGGTTTTCCACCGCGGACAACAGCGCGTCCTGCTGGGTTTTGGAGAACCGGTGCACCTCGTCGATGAACAGCACGGTCTGCTCACCATGCAGCAGCGCTCGTCGCGCCCCGTCGATCACGGCCCGGACGTCCTTCACCCCGGCCGACAACGCCGACAGCGCCTCGAACCGGCGACCGGTGGCGTGCGAGACGAGCGCCGCCAATGTTGTCTTCCCGCTGCCCGGCGGTCCGTACAAAATGGCCGACGCGACGCCCGAACCCTCGACCAGGCGACGCAGGGGCGACCCGGCCGCCAGCAGGTGGTCCTGGCCCACCACCTCGTCCAGGGTCGCCGGGCGCATCCGCACCGCCAGCGGCGCGCCGGCCGATACGCCCAGGCCTGGGCGAGCGCCGTCATCGGCTCCCGCCGGTGCGCCGGGCAGGTCGAACAGACCATCGGACACGGTTCAGGCATACCACGCCGGGCGTCGAGGCAGCCGACACGCGGACGCGCTCAAAAATCAGACGAGCGCAATGCGGGCGTCGCGGACGCTTATTTGCTAAGTTCCGCATTGCTAAGTTCCGCGCGCCTACCGAACTACAAGCAAATTAGGACGGGGCAATGAGCCAGCCACCAGAGTATCCAGGTCATCATTCGGCAGATCCCCAGGGCGGAAGTCACAGCCCTTCGGGCTACCCGCCGCCCCCGCCTCCCGGTTACGGCGCCCCGCCACCACCACCGCCCGGATACGGTGCACAACCGCCCAGTTACGGCGCTCCCCCACAGCAATCTGGGTACGGCCAGCCGCAAGGCGGCTACTCGCCTCCGGGCTACAGTCCCCCGCCGCCCCCGCCACCCGGCTATGGCGAATACGGCGGCCAACCCGGCGGTGGGCCGTCCGGCGGCTACCCGCAACCGGGCTACGGCAGCCAGCAGCCGTTCAGTGTGGGCGATGCGGTCAGCTGGGCCTGGAACCGGTTCACCCAGAACATCGCCACGTTCGTGGTCCCGGTACTGCTCTACATCGTGGGGCTGGGCATCCTCGGCGGTGTGACGTTCGGGCTGGGCTTCGGCCTGTCGGACACCACCACCACGAGCTACACGAACGAATACGGCGGCACCAGTGAAGCGGTGAACTCCAGTCTCACCCCCGCCGGCGGCATCGTCTTGTTCCTCGGCTCCCTGGCCCTGGCTTTCCTGGCGCTGTACATGCAGGCCGGACTCGCCACAGCCAGCCTCGACATCGCCGACGGCAGACCGGTGAGCATCGGCACCTTCTTCAAGCCGCGCAATGTGGGCTCGGTGATCGTCACCGCGCTGCTCTCGCTCGTCGGTGTCGCCATCGGCTACGTGCTGTGCATCATCCCCGGCCTGATCTTCGCCTTCCTGGCCCAGTTCGCCATTCTGTTCGCCATCGACAAACGCACCTCGCCGGTCGATTCGATCAAGTCGAGCATCGCGACGGTCAGGGCCAACGTCGGCAGCAGCTTGTTGTCGTGGTTGGTGCAGTACGCAGCGGTGCTGATCGGCCAACTGCTGTGCTACGTCGGCCTGCTGGCGGGCATTCCGGTCGCCTCACTGGTGCAGACCTACACCTACCGCAAGCTGACCGGCGGCCAGGTCGTCGACCCGAACCAACAGCAGGGCGCCCCCGGCGGTTACCCGTCCGGCCCTGCGCAGGGCGGGCAGTTCGCCTAGTCTGCGCGCCGGCGCTCGGTGTGCTGCACACCGCTGAATCATGTGATGGGATCAGCGGTTATGAGGAGTCGGTCGCAAGGCCCGCACGGCGTGCGCCCGGGCAGCGAGCGCGCTGAGCTGCGACGCGTGGGCACGAAGTAGCGCTGATGGTGCCCGCGCACACCGCAATCGGCACCTCCGCCGCCGGGGCGGATAGCTACGACGCCGACCACCTGCTGGCCGGATACCGCAGCGCCCGCGCTCAGGAAGCGCTGTTCGACCTGCGGCCCACCGGCACCGTGGGCCCGGGCACGAACTACGACGAGTTCGTCGACGCCGAAGGTCACGTGCGGCCGGCCTGGGCCGAGGTCGCCGATGCGATCGCCGACCGCGGCCGCTCCGGATTGGATCTGCTGCGCTCGGTGGTGGACGGGCTGATCGACCACGACGGCATCACCTACACCGAGGTCGCGCCCCAGCGCGACGGACCCGGTCACGGCCTGGAACCGCGGCCGTGGAGTCTGGACACCCTGCCGGTCGTCCTGTCCGCGGGCGACTGGGATGTGCTCGAGGCCGGATTGGTGCAGCGGTCCCGGCTTCTCGACGCCGTGCTCGCCGACCTGTACGGACCGCGCCAGTTGCTGCTGGAAGGTTTGCTGCCCCCGCAACTGGTGTTCGCCCATCCCGGCTACGTGCGCGCCGTCAATGGCATCCAGGTGCCCGGCCACCACCAGTTGTTCCTGCACGCCTGCGACGTCAGCCGACTGCCCGGCGGCAGCTTTCAGGTCAACGCCGACTGGACCCAGGCGCCGTCGGGTGCGGGATATGCGCTGGCCGACCGGAGGGTCATCGCACACGCGGTGCCAGACCTGTACGAGCGGATCGGCCCGCGCCCCAATTCGCCGTTCGCTCAAGCGTTGCGACTGGCGCTGATCGACGCGGCACCCGATGTCGCGCAGGATCCCGTCGTCGTGGTGCTCAGCCCCGGCATCTTCTCCGAAACGGCTTTCGATCAGGCGTATCTGGCGTCGCTGCTGGGCTTCCCGCTGGTAGAAAGCGCGGACTTGGTGGTGCGCGACGGCAAGTTGTGGATGCGCTCGCTGGGCACGCTCAAGCGGGTGGACGTCGTGCTGCGCCGCGTCGACGCCACCTATGCCGATCCGCTGGATTTGCGGGCCGATTCGCGCCTCGGGGTGGTCGGTTTGGTGGAGGCACAACACCGCGGCACGGTGACCGTGGTCAATACGCTGGGCAGCGGCATCCTGGAAAGCCCTGGGCTGCTTCGGTTTCTGCCCGATCTCGCCGGACGCTTGCTGGGTGAAGATCCGCTGCTGCCCACCGCCCCGGTCTATTGGGCCGGCATCCCCAGCGAGCGTTCCCATGTGCTGGCCAACCTGTCCTCGCTACTGCTCAAGCCCACCGTCGGTGGGGAAACCCTGGTCGGACCGGCGCTTTCGTCGGCTCAGCTCGCCGAGGTGGCGGCTCGGATCGAGGCGCAGCCGTGGCAGTGGGTAGGTCAGGAACTGCCTGCCTTCTCCTCGGCCCCCACCGATCATGGCGGCGTGCTGTCCGCGGCCGGGGTCGGCATGCGGTTGTTCACCGTGGCACAACGCGGCGGATACGCCCCGATGATCGGCGGCCTGGGCTATGTCCTGGCCCCGGGTCCCGCCGCTTACACGTTGAATACCATTGCCGCCAAAGATGTTTGGGTACGCCCGACGGAACGGGCGATAGTGGAGACGGTGACGCTGCCGGCGGTGGGGCTGCCGGTGAAAACCGGAGTCGGCACGTCAGGCGTCAGCTCGCCGCGGGTGCTGTCCGACCTGTTCTGGATGGGACGATACGGCGAGCGCGCGGAGAACATGGCCCGCCTGCTGAACATCACCCGCGAGCGCTACCACGTGTTCCGGCATCATCCGGACGCCGAGGACAGCGAGTGTGTGCCGGTGCTGATGTACGCGTTGGGCCGCATCACCGGAACCGACCTGGGCGTCGAACACGACCATGCCGACATGATCGCCGTCGTCCCGTCGACCCTGTGGTCGATGACGGTGGATCCGGACCGGCCGGGCTCGCTCGCCCAGTCGGTGGAGGGGCTGGCGCTGGCCGCGCGGGCGGTGCGTGACCAGCTGTCCAACGACACCTGGATGGTGCTGGCCGGCGTGGAACGCGCGCTGGCGCACCAGCCTGATCCGCCCGAGTCGCTCGGCGAGGCCGACGCCCTGCTCGCTTCGGCCCAATTTCAGACGCTGGCCGGAATGCTGACGTTGGCGGGGGTGGCCAGCGAGTCGATGGTGCAAGACGTCGGCTGGACGATGATGGACATCGGCAAACGCGTCGAACGTGGGCTGTGGCTGACCGCGTTGCTGCGCGACACCCTGACCACGGTGCGCAGCAGCGCCGCCGAGCAATCCATCACCGAGTCCACGCTGGTGGCCTGCGAGTCGTCGGTGATCTACCGCCGCCGCACCCTGGGCATGGTCAGTGTCGCGGCGGTCACCGAACTGATGCTCTTCGACGCGCAAAACCCGCGGTCGCTGGTGTACCAACTGGAGCGGCTGCGCGCCGACCTGCGCAGCCTGCCCGGCTCGTCGGGATCCTCGCGCCCGGAGCGGCTGGCCGAAGAGATCAGCACCTGGCTGCGCCGGTTCGACCCCGCCGAACTCGAACAGGTCAGCGCGGACGGCCAGCGGGCGCAGTTGGCGGAGCTACTCACCGGGATCCACAACGCGCTGCGCGACCTGGCCGAGGTCATCACCGCCACGCAGCTGGCGCTGCCCAGCGGCATGCAGCCGCTGTGGGGCCCCGAGGAACGACAGGTGACGCCGACCTGACCGCCTAGCTCGCCGCGGCATTCGGGGCGGCCGGGCCGCGTGCCTGCGAGGTGACCTCGTCGATGACGGTGTAGATGAACTGCATCTTCTCCAGCACCGCGGTCGGTAACACGAACGGATACAGGTCGTCATGACCCATCGAGCGGTTCACCATGTTCAGCGACCAGGACAGCGGCAGCCACAGGTCGATGATGGTCTGAAAGGCGCTGGGCCCCAACAGCGGCCGGTCGAAAGTGGCCGACGCCGGCGCCAGCCCACACCAGGCGGAGGTGTCCAGCGCGTCGCGGATGTGCAGGTAGTGGGCGAAGGTTTCCGCCCAGTCTTCGGCCGGATGCATCGTGGCATACGACGAGACAAAGTTCTGCTGCCAGCCCTCGGGTGGACCTTCGCTGTAGTGACGGTCCAGCGCCTTCTGGTAGTCGGACTCGTGATCGCCGAACAATTCGTTGAACCGGGCCACATACTCACTCGACGGGCTGACCAGGCGGTAGTAGTAATAGTGGCCGATCTCATGACGGAAGTGGCCGAGCAGGGTGCGATACGGCTCGTCCATCTCCACCCGCAGTTGCTCGCGGTGCACGTCGTCGCCTTCGGCCAAATCCAGTGTGATGACGCCGTTTTCATGGCCCGTCATCACCGTCTCGTGAGCGCTGGACAACAGCCGAAACGCCAACCCGTAGTCCGGGTCTTCATTGCGTCCGATGATCGGCAGCTTCAACTCGTGCAACTCGGCGATCAGTCGTCGCTTGGCCGCCTCGGCGCGGGCGAACTCCGCCAGACCGACCGTGTCGGCGTCGTTGGGCCGCTCCACGGTCAGCGCGCAGGACACGCACAACCCGCCGGGCTGCCCTTTGGGCACCAGCCAATTGCATTCGGCCAGATACAGATTGGCGCACAGCTGGTATTCGTCCTCGGCCACCGCGCCGGCATGGTCGCTGTCGTCGCGGTTGGCGATCACCAACAGAGCCATCTGCTCGAGCGAGAAGCCCAGCGAGCTGCCACACGACAGACACTCCGAATTCTCGAACGTCAGACGCTGCCCGCAGTTCGGGCAGTGAAAGTCACGCATACAACACATCCCCTTCAAAAGGCACGACATCGACCGCGACGTCGATCACGCTGTTTTGTGAATTGGTGTAGATGATCCCGCGCAGCGGCGGCACGTCCGCATAGTCCCGGCCGCGGCCGACGACGATGTAGCGCTGGTCGACCATCTGATCATTGGTGGGATCCAGCCCCAGCCACTCGAATTGACCGGGTTGCTGCGGAGTCCAGACCGAAGCCCAGGCATGGGTAGCGTCGATTCCGATCATCCGGTCCTTCCCCGGCGGTGGGTCCGTTGCCAGATAGCCCGAGACGTAGCACGCCGCCAGACCGTTGGCACGCAGGCAGGCGATCGCCAGCCTCGCGAAGTCTTGACATACCCCTTCTCGGGCGGCCAGAACCTCGTTGACGCGGGTCGAAATGGCCGTCGACCCGGAGCGATAGGCGAAGTCGGTGTGGATCCGAAACGCGAGGTCGCGCAACACCTCCACCAGCGGGCGCCCGGCCGCGAAGCTCGGCGCGGCATAGTCCCGCACGGCGTCGGTGATCTCCGGCGGATCGAGGTCCAGGGTGAAGTCGACCGCCAACGCCCCCTGCCGGCCGGTGGGCCGGGCGGCCTCCCACGGCTGCAGCGCCGGTCCGCTGCTGTACAGCCCGGAAACCGGCGGCAACACGTCGACGATGGAGTCGCTGATGATCTTCAAGGTGCGGTGCGGTTCGGTGACATGAAAGTAGGAGCTGATGTTGCCGTAGCCGTCGCGGCTGGTGGAGCTGTCCGCGGGGGTGGGTTCGATGGTCAGTTGGTGGGCGACACACCGCTGCCGCTGGGAGTCGCGTGGCGTGAGGAAGCCACGGCCATAGGAGCTGGTGACGACGTCGGAGTAGCGATATTCGGTGCGGTGCGTGACTCTGTAACGCTGAGAGCCCGGCCAATCATCCAGATCTTCGAACGGAGCTTGCGACAACCCAATCTCCTTGCCTGACGCCGCCGCGGCGCTACTCGACCTGATCACACCACACGGCGGGTCGCCATGACGGGTGACAAGTGAGCCGCCGCGGGAAAATGGGAACCTTACGTCCAGTGGGCCCAACTGAGAGGAGCTGGCTCGTGCAGCGACAGGAAATCCGGTCACTGGCCGACCTTGCCGGTGAAGGCACCCGGGTGCTGACCACGTTGGTCCGCGACGTGCACCACGGGATCGCCAGCCGCGTCTTCGACTCCATCGGGCCGGCGTCCAAGCCGGTACAGGTGATTCACGACACCACCGCTGCCCTGACCTACCGCCTGGTCGACGGCGCCGTCCGCGGATCGCTACATGGCGTCGGCGCGTTGGCCGCGGAGACGTTGAGCAACGAGGACGACGACACGGTGCAGGCACGTCCCCGGATCGCCGGCGCGATCGCGGCAGTCAACGGCATCTACGGTGACGAGTTGACCAACCGGAACAACGGCTTCGCGCTGACGATGCAGATCCGCCGCAAGGGCAAGCCCGTCGACCTGACCGCCGACGCCATCGCGGCTGCTTTCCCGCGCGCCACCGGCCGGATAGTGGTCTTCGTGCACGGTTGGTGCATGACCGAACGGTCCTGGTGGCGTCCGCCGCGCACCGGAGAAACGCTGCGCCCCTACGGCAAACGGCTGCGCAAGGACCTCGGCTTCACCCCCGTCTACCTTCGGTACAACACCGGCTGGCACATCTCGGAAAACGGGCAGGCGCTGGCCGATCTGCTGCACCAACTGCAGGAGCTCTGGCCCACACCGGTGGAGGACACCGTGCTGGTCGGCCACTCGATGGGCGGGTTGGTCTCGCGCAGCGCCTGCCACTACGGGATGGAGCACAAGCACGACTGGACCAAAGCCGTTCGCCATGTCGTGTGCCTCGGCTCCCCGCATCTGGGCGCCGACCTGGAAAAAGGCGTCAACGCCGCTTCCTGGGCGCTGGCCAAGCTACCCGAGACCCGCGGCCTGGCCGCCTTCCTCAACGCCCGCAGCGCTGGGGTGAAGGACCTGCGCTACGGCTCCCTGCTGCACGAGGACTGGCGGGACTGCGACCCCGACGAGTTCCTGCGCGACCGTTGCCACGAGGTGCCCTTCCTGCCCGACGCCGTCTACCACTTCGTCGCCACCTCGGCCGCGCCGCGCGCGCTCGGCTTACTGTTCGGCGACAGCCTGGTGCGCCCGAACAGCGCGTCCGGGCGCGGCCGGTCGCGCCGGATTCCGTTCGAGGCGGCGCACGGGCTGACCTTGACCGGTCTGAACCACTTCGATCTGCTCAATCACCAGGCGATCTACGAGAAGCTGCTGGAATGGCTGGGTCAGCCGGCGCTGACGGCGAACACGGAGTCCGCGGGTTAGCAAATGCGGTAATCGGCACCGAAAACCTGTCGCGGCGGCGCGCGTCGGGCGCACAATCGAGTCGTGGCCACCTGGGACGACGTCGCCCGCATCGTCGGTGAGCTGCCGCTGACCACCGAGCAGGCACCGCATGAGTGGCGGGTCGGCAAAAAGTTGATGGCGTGGGAACGCCCGCTGCGCAAGTCGGACCGCGAGGCGATGGCCCAAGCCGGCGTAGCACCGCCGGCAGGCGACATTCTCGGTGTGCGGGTGTCCGACGAGGGCGTCAAGTTCGCCTTGGTCGCCGACGAACCCGAGGTCTACTTCACCACGCCCCACTTCGACGGCTATCCGGCGGTTCTGGTCAAGCTGGCCGAGATCGACGTCATCGCCTTGGAAGAGCTGCTTACCGAGGCGTGGTTGACTCAGGCGCCGAAGAAGCTGGTCAAAGAGTTCCTCGCCGGCTCACCCTGACGCCGGTCGGGCCGCTTTATCCGCCATGACGACCACCCGGTGCAGGTCGTCGACGCAGGCCGCGACGGCATCGGCGAGCAACACCTCCGTTCTGCGCTGCGCGATCGAAGCGAACTCGTCGGCGTGGCTGCGCGCCCTGGCGGCGTGCGCGGCGGCGGTCGCCGGATCGCTGTCGGCGACTTGCGTTCCGGCAACCAACTCCGTCAGCGCGGCGTGCACCGGCCGCGGCAGGGAACCGCAGGCGTCCAGCGCCGGCCCGACGGCCCGAGCCAGATGAACGACCGACACGGCGAACATCGCCACCCGGGCGGCTTGCTGGTCGGCTGCGGAGAAGGTCCCGCGCGCTGACCACCGTCGCGGCGCCACCCGCACGACCTGGCGGGCGGTGGTGCGGGCTTGGATCAGGCCACCCAGTTGCTCGTGCACCCGATCGATCGCCGAAGAGGGCCAGTCCCGCGGGGCCGTCGTTGCGCCGTCCGCGATCTGGGCGGTCCGCGCCAGCACGTCATGCAAGCCCGCCAGCACGCTGTCGCGCGCAGAGTGCAGCACCGCGAAAGGATTGGCCGGGAAGAGCAGGATGCTGAACACCAGGGCCAGGCTGCCGCCGATCAGCGAGTCGAAGAGGCGCTCGCCGACGATGCCGTTGTGCGGCAGGGCCAGCACCAGGATCGCTGACACCGCCGTCTGGTTGACGAACATCAAGCCTTGCGCGATGAAGCCGTGCCCGATCGACACCGCCGTGCTCAGCGCGATGAACACCGCGACACCGACCGCGACCGAGCCGGTACCCAGCGGCCCCTGCACCAGAGCGCCGATGCCGATGCCCAACGCCACGCCGATCATCATCTGGATGGCGCGGATCCCGCGCAGCACGTTGCTGGCCGACAGGCACACCGCCGCGGCGACGGGCGCAAAAAACGGCTGCGGATGTTTGAGCAGGTCGTGCGCGATCAGCCAGGCCAGGCCCGCGGCCACCGACGTCTGGGTGAGCGTGAACCACAGTCCGCGCAGCCGCCCGACGGCCGCCAGCGTGCCGTCGACAGCGGTGCTCAACAGCGAAGCGGTCATCAGGCTTGAATACCGCACACCCGCGCCGCAGCGCGAACCGGTCAGCGCGCTGGGGAGCGCTGCAACTCGAACAGCGGGATGACCCGGCTGGTCTTGTTCTGGTACTCGGCGAAGCCGGGCGCGGCCGCGGCGACCTTGGCGAAAATCTCGTCGCGCTCGGCGGGTGGCAGTTCGTGGGCGGTCACGTCGAACGACTCGGTGCCCACTTCCACGTGCGCCTGGGGGTTGGCCCGCAGGTTGTGCACCCAGGCCGGATTTACCGGGGCACCGGCGAAGGACCCGACGATGATCAGCTTGCCGTCGATGGTCAGGTAGGCCAGCGGTGAGGTGCGCTGCTCGCCGGACTTGGCGCCGGTGGTGGTGAGCAGCAGGAGGTCCGATTCGGCGAACTGGCCGCCGACCTTGCCGCCGTTGGCCCGGAATTCCTCGACAATGCCGGCATTGAACGCCTTGACCGTTTCGGCGTCTGGAATCTCTTGTGTCATGACCGGTCAAACCTGCTTCGGTTTGGCGTCTATTCCGGATTCCTTGCGTTGCTGGGCGGTGATCGGCGCCGGCGCATCGGTCAGCGGGTCGACACCGCCGCCGGTCTTGGGGAATGCGATTACCTCGCGGATCGAGTCGACCCGAGACAGCAACGCGTTGATGCGGTCCCAGCCGAAGGCGATCCCGCCGTGCGGGGGCGCACCAAAGGTGAACGCCTCCAACAGGAATCCGAACTTCTCTTCCGCTTCGGCTTGGTCCAGACCCATGACTTTGAAGACGCGCTCCTGGATGTCGCGGCGGTGAATACGGATCGATCCGCCGCCGATCTCGTTGCCGTTGCAGACGATGTCGTAGGCGTCGGCCAACACCGCGCCCGGGTCGGATTCGATGCGGTCCTGCCACTGCGTCTTCGGTGAGGTGAAGGCGTGGTGCACCGCCGTCCATGCGCCGGACCCCACCGCCACGTCCCCGGCGGCCGTGGCCTCGTCGGCAGGCTCGAACAACGGCGGATCCACGATCCACACGAAGGCCCACTCGTCGGGGTCGATCAGATCGAGCCGGTGCGCGATTTCGATCCGGGCCGCGCCGAGCAGAGCGCGCGAGGAGCGCACCGGCCCAGCCGAGAAGAAGATGCAGTCGCCCGGGTTGGCCCCGACATGGGCGGCCAGGCCGTCGCGTTCGGCGTCGGACAGGTTCTTGGCGACCGGGCCAGCCAGGGTGCCGTCCTCGCCGACCAGTACATAGGCCAGGCCGCGGTGCCCGCGTTGTTTGGCCCACTCCTGCCAGCCGTCGAGCGTGCGGCGCGGCTGCGAAGCCCCGCCCGGCATGACGACCGCACCGACATACGGGGCCTGGAAGACACGAAACGTGGTGTCGGAGAAGAACTCCGTGCACTCCACCAGCTCCAGCCCGAACCGCAGATCGGGCTTGTCGGAGCCGAAGCGGCGCATGGCCTCGGCGTAACTCATCCGCGCGATCGGGGTCGGGATCTCGTAGCCGATCAGCGCCCACAGCGCGGTGAGAATCTCCTCCGAGATGCCGATGATGTCCTCGGCGTCGATGAAGCTCATCTCCATGTCGAGCTGGGTGAACTCCGGCTGCCGGTCGGCGCGGAAATCCTCGTCCCGATAGCAGCGGGCGATCTGGTAGTACCGCTCCATCCCGGCCACCATCAGCAGCTGCTTGAACAGCTGCGGGCTTTGCGGCAGGGCGTAGAAGGAGCCCGGATGCAACCGCGCCGGGACCAGGAAGTCGCGTGCCCCTTCCGGCGTCGAACGGGTGATGGTCGGCGTCTCGATCTCGACGAACTGATGACGCGCCAGGACCGCACGGGCCGCGGCATTCACCCTGGACCGCAACCGAATTGCCACGGCCGGGCCGTCGCGGCGCAGGTCGAGGTAGCGGTACTTGAGCCGCAGCTCCTCCCCCGCCGGCTCGTCCAATTGGAAAGGCAGCGGCGCACTTTCGCCGAGCACGGTCAGGGTCCTGGCGTTGACCTCGATGTCACCGGTGGCGATCTCGGGGTTGGCGTTGCCTTCTGGACGCACTTCGACGACACCGGAGACGGCGACGCAGAACTCCGAGCGCAGCCGGTGGGCCTGGGCCAGCACGTCGGCCTCGCGGAACACCACCTGGGCCACGCCCGACGCGTCACGCAGATCGATGAAGATGACACCGCCATGGTCGCGGCGGCGCGCCACCCAGCCGGCCAAAGTGACCTGCTGCCCGGCGTCGCCCTCCCGTAATGAACCAGCGGCGTGGCTGCGCAGCACGAACACTTCCCTTCGGTTGGATGACTGCTCAGTCTAGAGGGCCGGTCGGATTGCCCGATCCGCCCGGTACGTTGGGCCTATCACGGAAAACATCGCGCTCGTCGGACCCGGCGCCGTCGGTACGACGGTCGCGGCGCTGTTGCACCGGGCCGGACATCCGGTGCTGTTGTGCGGGCGCACCGGCCGCGACGGCATCGAACTGCGGCCCGACGACGCGGACCCGATCTTGGTGCCCGGGCCGGTGCACACCGATCCCGCCGACGTCACCGCAGGGGTCGACGTGGTGATCCTGGCGGTGAAGGCGACGCAGAACGAGCAGGCCCGTGCCTGGCTGACCCGGCTCTGCGACGAGCACACCGTCGTGGCGGTGCTGCAGAACGGCATCGAGCAGGTCGAGCAGGTCGCGCCGCTGTGCCCTTCGTCGGCGGTGGTTCCCGGCCTGGTGTGGTTTTCGGCCGAGACCATGCCGGGCGGCTGGGTGCGGTTGCGTGGCGAAGCGGCGCTGGTGCTGCCCACCGGACCCGCCGCGGAGTCGCTTGCCCAACTGCTGCGCAGCGCGGGATGCCGGGCCGACTGCGACCCCGACTTCATCACCGCCGCCTGGCGCAAGCTGTTGCTCAACGCGCTGGCCGGTTTCATGGTGCTCTCCGGGCGGCGATCGGGCATGTTCCGCCGCGACGACGTCGCCGCGTTGTCCCGCCGCTATCTCGCGGAATGCCTGTCGGTGGCGCGCGCCGACGGCGCCCGCCTCGACGAGGGCGTGGTCGAGGAATTGGTGAACCTGTTCCGGTCCGCGCCGGAAGACATGCCGACCTCGATGCTGGCCGACCGGGAAGCTCACCGCCGGCTGGAGTGGGACCTGCGCAACGGGGTGATCATCCGCAAGGCCCGTGCCCACGGGCTACCCACCCCGATCAGCGACGTGGTGGTGCCGCTGCTGGCCGCGGCCAGCGACGGGCCGGGATAGCCGGCGTTACGCTCGCGAGCATGCACTCCTGCCAGCGGGTCGACCTGAGCTTCCTCGAGACGGCGCCATATGTCTTTCACAGCAGCGTCGATCTGGCCATCACCCCTAAGCAGTTGTTCGAGGTGCTTTCCGACGCCGAGTCGTGGCCGCAGTGGGCGCCGGTGATCACCAAAGTGACTTGGACCAGTCCCCAGCCTTATGGCGTCGGCACCACCCGCACCGTCCACATGCGCGGCGGCCTGGTCGGTGACGAGGAGTTCCTGGTCTGGGAGCCATTTACCCGCATGGCTTTTCGGTTCAATGAGTGCTCCACCCGAGCCGTGAGGGCGTTCGCCGAGGAGTACCGGGTGCAGGCGCAGCCGGGCGGCTGCCGGCTGACCTGGACCATGGCTCAGCAGCCTGCCGGTCCCGCCGGACTGGGGATGTTTCTGGCCCGTCCTTTGCTGCAGCGAGGGCAGCGACGTTTTCTGGCGAACCTGCGGAGGTATACCGACACTCGATACGCCACCGGCAGCCGGCGATAGGCTGGTTGCGCCGACTGCTAGGTCCGAACCCCGGGGAGCGATGCGATGGTTTTCAACGAGGGCATGCAGATCGACACGAGCACCGCGTCCTCCTCAGGTGGTGGGGGCGGCCGGTTGGCCCTGGGCGGCGGGCTGGGCGGATTGCTCATCGTGGTGGTGGCCATGTTCCTCGGAGTCGACCCTGGCGGCATCGTCAGCCAGCAACCGCTGAACACCCGTGACGACGTCGCACCCGGCTTCGACCTCAACCAGTGCAAGACCGGAGCGGACGCGAACAGGTTTGTGCAGTGCCGGGTGGTGGCCACCGGCAACTCCGTCGACGCGGTGTGGAAGCAGTTGATGCCCAACCGGTACACCCGCCCGCACATGCGTCTGTTCAGCGGGCAGGTGAGCACCGGCTGCGGACCCGCCAGCAGCGACGTCGGCCCGTTCTATTGCCCGGTGGACAAGACCGCCTACTTCGACACCGACTTCTTCCAGGTGCTGGTCACCCAATTCGGTTCCAGTGGTGGGCCCTTGGCCGAAGAGTATGTGGTGGCCCACGAATACGGCCACCACGTGCAGAACCTGCTGGGCGTGCTCGGTCGCGCCCAACAGGGAGCGCAGGGCGCCGGCGGCAACGGCGTGCGCACCGAGCTGCAAGCCGACTGCTACGCCGGGGTGTGGGCCCACTATGCCTCGACTGTCAAGCAGGAGAGCACCGGTGTGCCGTATCTGCAACCGTTGAGCGACAAGGACATTCAAGACGCGCTGTCGGCCGCGGCCTCGGTCGGCGACGACCGCATCCAGCAACAGGCGACCGGCCACACCAACCCCGAGTCCTGGACGCACGGCTCGTCGGCGGAACGCCAGAAGTGGTTTACCACCGGCTACCAGACCGGTGACCCCAACAAATGTGACACGTTCAGCGCCAGCGACCTCGGGTAGACGGCTTATTCGCCAGTCAGAAGGGTTTGCAACTCTTTTCGGCCCTGCTCATCCAGCGGCAGCAGTGGTGCCCGCGGGTCTCCGGCCGGGAAGCCGAGCAGGTCGAGGCCGGCTTTCACCGTGGTGGCCAGTCCGCCCGCGACGATGTATTCCAGCAAGGGCTTGAGGTCGTCGTAGAGAACCTGGGCCTTCTCCAGGTCGCCGGCGCGCACCGCCTGGTAGAGGTCGATGCACGGTTGTGGCCGCAGATTCGGTGCCGCCGTGCACCATCCGGATGCGCCGGCCTTGAGCGCCTCGAGCACCAAGGGGTTGCTGCCGTTGTAGAAGGGCAACTGGCCCCCGCTGAGTTCGGCGATGCGCCGCATCCGGGACAGGTCACCGGTGGATTCTTTGACCATGGTGAGGTTGTCGGTGGTCTCGAACATGCTGACCAGCAGTTCCGGGCTCATGTCGACGCCGCTGGTGGCCGGGTTGTTGTAGGCCATGATCGGTATGTCGATCGCCTCGCCGATGCTGCGGTAGTGCTGGGCGATCTCGCGCTCGGACAGCTTCCAGTACGACACCGGCAAGATCATCACGGCATCGGCGCCCGCGCGTTGCGCATACTGGGCGCGCCGAATCGTCTTGGCCGTGGTGACATCTGAGACACCGGTGACCACCGGCACCCGCCCGGCCACGGTCGCGATGGTGGTGTCGACGACGGTGTCGAACTCGGCCTCGTCGAGGTAGGCCAACTCGCCGGTGCTGCCTAACGGGGCGATCGCGTGGACTCCCGAGGAGACCAGCTTCTCCACCAGGGCGGCCAAGCGCTCGGTGTCGATGCCGCCCGAGCTCGCGAATGTTGTTACCGGATAAGCGATGATGCCGCGGATCTTCGGCGTCTCGGACACAGATGAGCTCCTTAGCTGGTCAGGGCGTCGGGATGGCGCTGCAATGCGCGGCGCGCGTAGTAGGCGAAGTTGGCCCGGCTCCGGGCCGGCGTGAGCGTCCAATCGTGGGCTTCGCGCGCCAAGGCTTCCGGAAGTTCTTTGACCGTACCGGCGGCCATGGCGGCCAGCTGCAGTTTGGCGGCGCGCTCGATCAGTACCGCCAGCGAGCACGCCTCTTCGATGCTGGCGCCGGCGACGACTTGGCCATGATGCGCGAGCAGCACCGCCTTCTTGTCGCCCAGGGCGGCGGTGATGATGGCGCCCTCCTCGTTGCCGACCGGAACCCCCGGCCAGTCGGGCAAAAACGCGCAGTCGTCGTACAAGGGGGTGGTGTCCATGTGTGAGACCACCAGTGGCACCTCGAGCATCGACAGCGCCGCCACGTGGAAGGGGTGAGTGTGCACGATGCACTGCACGTCGGGGCGGGCGCGGTAGATCCAACTGTGAAAGCGATTGGCAGGGTTGGCCATTCCGTCGCCGTCGAGCACGTTCAGGTCCTCGTCGACCAACAGCAGATTGTCTTCGGTGATCTCGTCGAAGCCAAGACCTAGGCGCTGGGTGTAGTAGGTACCGGGCTGCTCGGCCCTCGCGGTGATCTGGCCGGCCAATCCGGAGTCGTGTCCGGCGTCGAACAACGCCCGGCACGTCAGGGCGAGTTTTTGCCTGGTGCTCAATTGCGACTCGGCGTCGTGGGCGGCCAGCCGATCCTGCGCCCGTCGCATCAGCTCAGCTTTGGAGTCGGTGAAAGTGCTCGCCATGTGACACACTGTACTCAATAGGAAACTTTGTGTCATTGGGGGTGCCGCGGTGAAACTACGCGCCGTCCGCCGGCAGCGCGGCTTGACACTCGACATGCTGGCCACCCAAACCGGGCTGACGAAGAGCTACCTCTCCAAGATCGAGCGCGGCCAGAGCACGCCGTCGAGCGCGGTGGCGCTCAAGGTCGCCCGCGCACTGGACGTCGATGTCGGGCGGTTGTTTTCCGACGAAACGGCCGAGGAGAAGATCACCGTCGACCGCGCGGCCCATCGCATCGGCGACCGCTACCGGGTGCTGGCGTCACCGTTGCTGGGAAAGTCCATGTCGCCCTTCGTCGTCCGGCCGACCGCCGGGCCTGCGGACGATCCCCATCCCGAGCACGCCGGGCAGGAATTTGTGTTCGTGCACCAGGGCCGCGTGGAACTGGTGTACGGCGATACGACCATCACGCTCGACGCCGGCGACAGCGCGTACTTCGATGCGTCCGTCAGCCACAAACTAAGGGCGCTCGACGAGCAGCCGGCAGAGGTGATCGTGGTCGCCCATGCCGATCCCGGGAGACGCTGAGTCCAGTTACCAGGGCCGCGTCGAGCAGGTGACCCCGGTCGTCGCCCGTTGCTCGACCACCACCTGGCCGTCCACGGCGATCTGGCAGTGCAGTTCAGGGGTGCTGCCCGAGCCGCAGTCCGGCCAGTGACAGCCGCCGCTGGCGCTGACGATCGCCCACTGGTTCGGGTTCGCCAGCGTGGCGGTGTACACCAGCGGTTGGTCGGCGGTAAAGGTCGCCGGCGCGGTGGTCATGAACTGCGACGAGTTGGCGTCATAGGCCGCCTGGCTGGGCGGATCGCTGCTCATGTATCGCACGTTGCCGGTCAGATTGCCGGTTGTGGTGACGGTGTAGGTCACTTGATGTCCGGCCGGATCCGCGTATGAGGTCGCGGGCGCGATGAGCCCCACCACCGCTGCAACCAGCGCCATCGCGACCGCGCTTGCCAATATTCGCACGTTCGTCATATCGAAAACGCTACCGGATTCGTTACCCGTGCTGCTGCGGCCGCGGGCGCCAGCAGCGCGTTTACCGGGGGGTTGCCTGGCTCGGGTATGAAGCAGGGCATGAGCGACGAGGTGCCCCCGGCCGAGGAGGGAAGTCCCGCCCCGAGTGGAATCAGCCGCCGCAGACTACTGGCCACCAGCGCGGCCTCCGCCGTGATCGGTGCGGGTGTCGGCGCGGGCGGCGTTGCGTTGCTTCGAGCACGGTCGGCCAGCCCGGACGTCTGGTCCCAACCCGATCGCACCGGGGCGCCGCCGGTACACGGTTTGCACCTGCAGTTCGGCAGGAACGCCAGCACCGACGTGGTGGTGTCCTGGCACACCACCGACGCCGTGCGCAATCCGCGAGTCATGTGGGGCAGTCCGACCTCCGGGTTCGGTGAGGTGGTAGCAGCCGAAACACGAACCTATCGAGATGCCAAGTCCAACACCGAAGTTCGGGTGAACCACGCCCGCGTCAGCGGATTGAATCCGGACACCGACTACGTCTACGCCGCCGTGCACGACGGCACCGACCCCGCGCTCGGCACCGTGCGGACCGCGCCGTCGGGCCGAAAACCGTTCCGGTTCACCAGCTTCGGCGACCAAGGCACGCCAACTCTGGGCAAGTTGGTGAACGGCAAGTACGTCAACGACAACAACGGCTCCCCCGTGGCCGGTGACACCACCACAGCCATCGAACGCATGGCGCCGCTGTTCAATCTGGTCAACGGCGACCTGTGCTATGCCAACCTGGCGCAAGACCGGATCCGCACCTGGTCGGACTGGTTCGACAACAACACCCGCTCCGCCCGCTACCGGCCGTGGATGCCGGCCGCGGGCAATCACGAGAACGAATTGGGCAACGGCCCCATCGGATACGGCGCTTACCAGACCTACTTCGCCGTGCCCGATTCCGGCGCCAGCCAGGAGTTACGCGGCCTGTGGTACTCGATCACCGCGGGTTCGGTGCGGGTGATCGTCTTGAACAACGACGACATCTGTTTTCAGGACGCCGGCAACTCCTACGTGCACGGCTACTCCGGTGGCGAGCAAAAGCGCTGGCTGCAAAGCGAACTCGCCGCCGCACGCCGCGACCCGGCGATCGACTGGGTAGTTGCCTGTATGCACCAGACGGCGATCTCCACCGCCGACCACACCAACGGCGCCGACCTCGGCATCCGCCAAGAATGGCTGCCGCTGTTCGACCAGTACGAGGTCGACCTGGTGGTGTGCGGCCACGAACACCACTACGAACGGTCCCATCCGCTGCGCGGGACGATGGCCACCGACACCCGCACGCCCATCCCGGTCAGTACCCGCACCGACCTCATCGACCCGACCAAAGGCACGGTGCATCTGGTGATCGGCGGCGGTGGCACCGCCAATCCGAGCAACGCGATGTTCTTCCCCCAACCGCGTTGCCGCGTGGTCACCGGCGTCGGTGATTTCGATCCGGCGCTGCGGCACAAGGCGCCGATCTATGTGCAGGAGGACGCGCCCTGGTCGGCGTTTCGGGACCGCGAGCACCCGTACGGTTTCGTCGCTTTCGACGTCGATCCCGGTCCGGCGGGCGGCAACACGTCGATCACGGCGACCTACTACGCGGTCAGCGGACCGTTCGGCGCGGTCACCGAGGTGGACCACTTCACGCTGAGCAAGCCGCGCCGCGCTTAGAACAGCGTCGGCTGTAGGGGTTCGGGCGTTGTGGCGGCTTCGGCGACCGCGGGCACCTCGCGATGATGACGCCCGTTCAGCCGATATTTGGCGACCAGCGGTGCGGCGCGGTCGCGCAGCATGTCGCGGTAGTGCGGCGGCAGGTAGGCGCCGCGTCGATACAGCTCGCGGTACCCGGCGACCAGCTCGGGATGCGTGCGCGCCAGCCACGACATGAACCAGCCGCGGGTCGAGCCGCGCAGGTGCAGACCGAACACGGTTACGCCGGTGGCACCGGCGGCCGCGATCTGGCCCAGCAGCCCGTCGAGGTGCTCGACGGAGTCGGTGAGATACGGCAGCACCGGCGCGACCATCACATGGCAGTTCAGCCCGGCGTCGCGGATGGCGGTGATCAGCGCCATCCGCGCTTGAGGCGTGGGCGTACCGGGCTCGACGTCGCGGTGCAGGTCGGGGTCACCGACGGCCAGCGAGATCGACACCGAGAGCGGCACCAGTTGCGCGGCCTCGGCGATCAACGGTAGGTCGCGGCGCAGCAGGGTGCCCTTGGTCAGGATGGACATCGGCGTGCCAGATGCGGCCAGGGCGCCGATGATGCCCGGCATCAGTGCGTAGCGGCCCTCGGCCCGCTGGTAGGGGTCGGTGTTGGTGCCCAGCGCTACGGTTTCGCGCCGCCACGAGGGCCGACGCAGTTCCCCGCGCAGCACCTCGACGACGTTGGTCTTGACCACCAACTGGGTGTCGAAGTCGGTGCCGCAGTCGAAGTCGAGGTACTCGTGGGTGGGGCGGGCGAAACAGTAGCGGCAGCCGTGCGAGCAGCCGCGGTAGCCGTTGACGGTGTAGCGGAACGGCAGCGCGGCGGCGTTGGGCACCTTGTTCAGCGCTGACTTGCACAGCACTTCATGGAAGGTGATGCCGTCGAACTGCGGCGCCCGCACGCTGCGGACCAGGCCGAGCCGCTGCAGTCCGGGCAGCGCGCCGTCGTCGACCGGTGTGCCGTTCACCGCAACGGCTTGGTCAGCCCAACGCATACCATCAGTCGAACACTAGTTCGATGCACTGTCAAGCGTCGCCGTCACGGGTCGTCGCCTGTTTTCAGCAAGGCCTCCTCGGGGTGGTGGTAGGTGTTGGTGCGGGGTTGGCCGTGGTCCAGGTGTGGTGGGGGGATCCATTCGGTGTCGCCTCGGGTGTTGGTGCGGGTGGTGTAGCCCTGTTCGGCGAGGGGGTGGTGGCCGCCGCAGGCCAGGGTGAGTTGGTTGATGTCGGTGGTGCGGGATTGCGCATACGGGATGACGTGGTGGACTTCGCAGTAGTAGCCGGTGACGTCGCAGCCCGGTGCGGTGCAGCCGCGGTCTTTGGCGTACAACACGATGCGCTGGGCCGGGGAGGCCAGGCGCTTGGTGTGATACAGCGCTAAGGCTTTGCCGCGGTCGAAGATGGCCAGGTAGTGGTGGGCGTGGCGGGACAACCGGATGACGTCGGACATGGGCAGCAGCGTGCCCCCGCCGGTTAAGCCTTTCCCGGCGGCGGCTTCGAGGTCGCGCAGGGTGGTGGTGACGATAATGCTGGCGGGTAGGCCGTTGTGCTGGCCCAGCTCACCGCTGCACAGCAGGGCCCGACACGCGGCCAGCATCCCGTCGTGGTTGCGTTGGGCCGCCGAGCGCAGATCGTGGCGGACCGCGTCTTCGGACGGCGCCCCTTCGACGCACGGGGTGTCGTCGTCGGGGTTGCACATGCCCGGGGCGGCCAGTTTCGCCAGTACCGCTTCCAGGGCGGCGCGCGCTTCAGGGGTCAAATAGCCCGTCAGCCGCGACATGCCATCGACGTCCTGCTTACCCAACATGACCCCGCGGCGCCGCGCGCGGTCGTCGTCGGTGTAGTCCCCGTCCGGGTGCAGGCAGTCCATCAGGCGTTCGGCGAGTTTGGCCAACTGGTCTGGCCGGTACTGACCGGCCAAGCGCGCGAGATGGGCTTCGGCCTTCTCCTGCGTCTCCACATCCACATGGGCCGGCAGGTGCTTGACGAAATCCCGGATGACCCGCACGTGCCCGTCCCCGATTCGGCCGGCGCGCTGCTCCTTCGCCGTGGCGGTCAGTTGTGGCGCCAACGCCTCCCCGGTCAACGCGCGGCGCGCACCGAGATCGGCGGCTTCCCCGATCCGCCGACTGGCCTCACCGCGAGTGATCCGCAACCGCGACGCCAACGCCGCAGGCAACCGACCACCCAGTTCTTCCTCGCCGGCTTGGGCGGCGAGCTGATTGATCAACTCATGGCGCGCCGCCGGCAACCGTCGCGCCACCCGCTCCAACCGCTCCAACAACCGCAACCGCTCCGGAGTGGTCAACGCATCAAACGACAAACCACACAAGCGATCCAGGTCGGCATCGAGCGCGTCGAAGACCTCACCGATCTCCTCCCGCGTACTCGAACTCATGTTCGAATAATACGAGCACCCACCGACAAAACGCCGTGCATTGTTGCTCCTGAAACAGAAGTGGCACAAGATATTTGGCATGCAGGCAGACAAGCGACGCCGACTCCATTACGCCCTGGGCGCGGCGCTCCTCATCGTCGGCGCGCTCCTCACCATGATCCTGTTCGCCACCGCCGCGAAGCGAATCACCACCCGAGTGCCAACCGATGTCGAGGTCTTCAGCGACGGGCAGCGATCGATGCTGCGGGTGCGGGCCGGTGAAACGAAAACGATCTACGCCAAGGGCTCCTCCGGCCATGATGTGCGCTGCACCATATACGCGGCCCCATTGCCCACCCCGAACCTGTCCCCCTACGACTTCCGGCTGCGCCCGACACAATGGCGAGCGGTCTACCGTTTCACCCCTCAGGCCGACGGCAACTATGCGGTCAGCTGCACCGGCCCCGCCGATGCGCGCTATGCCGTCGGCGAGTACATCGGCGCCGAGCAGTTCACCGTCCCACTGGCAGGCATCGGCGCGGGCGTCGTCCTCATGCTCGCCGGGACGGTGGTCCTGGCCAGGACGGCCATGAAGAAGCCTACTGACCTAGCCGCGAAAGAACCTCTGCCACAACAGAATCGGATTCCACCGACACCTGATCCCCCGTCCCAAGGTCCTTGACGCCAATGGTCCCCGCCTCGATGTCGCGGTCCCCGGCGATCAACGCGAGGCGAGCACCGGAGCGGTCGGCCGCCCGCATCGCTCCCTTGAGCCCACGATCACCGTAGGCAAGGTCGACCCGCACACCGGACGAACGTAATTGGCCAGCCAGCACCGCAAGTCGCAGCTTCGCCGCGTCACTCAGTGGCACCGCGAACACCTCGCAGCGGGCGGTCTCCCCCACGCTCTTGCCCTCGGCGCGCAAAGCCAGCACAGTACGGTCCACCCCCAGCCCAAAACCAATGCCGGACAAGTCCTGTCCGCCGAGTTGACACATCAGGCCGTCATAGCGCCCGCCGCCGCCGATGCCGGATTGTGCGCCTAGCCCGTCGTGCACGAACTCGAATGTGGTCTTGGTGTAGTAATCCAGACCGCGCACCATGCGCGGGTTGATGACGTAGGGCACCCCGAGCGCATCCAGGTGAGCCAGCACCGTGTCGAAATGCTGCTTGGCGCCATCGGAGAGATGATCGAGCAGCACCGGCGCGTCGGCGGTCATCGCGCGTACCTCGGGTCGCTTGTCATCGAGCACCCGCAACGGGTTGATCTGGGCGCGCCGCCGGGTGTCCTCGTCGAGATCGAGCCGAAACAGGAAGTCCTGCAACAGTTCCCGGTACTGCGGGCGGCAGGTCTCGTCACCCAGGGAGGTGATCTCCAGACGGAACCCGTCTAGGCCCAGCGACCGGAACCCGGCGTCGGCCACGGCGATCACCTCGGCATCCAGCGCCGGATCGTCGACGCCGATCGCCTCGACGCCGACCTGTTGCAATTGGCGGTATCGTCCGGCCTGCGGGCGTTCGTAGCGGAAGAACGGGCCGGCATAAACCAGCTTGATCGGCAGCCCGCCGCGGTCCAGCCCGTGTTCGATCACCGCGCGCACCACCCCGGCGGTGCCCTCGGGTCGCAGCGTCACCGAGCGGTCGCCGCGATCGGCGAAGGTGTACATCTCCTTGGACACCACGTCGGTGGATTCGCCGACGCCGCGGGCGAAAAGCGCGGTGTCCTCGAAGATCGGCAACTCGATGTGGCCGTACCCGGCGCGGCGGGCAGCTTCCAGCAGACCGTCACGCACGGCGACGAACTGCACCGAATCCGGCGGGACGTAGTCCGGCACGCCTTTGGGGGCCGAGAATTCCGTCACGGACTCAAGCCTTCGAGGAACGGATTGAATCGACGCTCGGCGCCGATGGTGGTCGAGTTGCCATGCCCGGGTAGTACCACGGTCGTGTCGTCGAGCACCAACAATTTATCGACGATGGAGCGCAGCAGATCCCGGCCGCTGCCCCCGAACAAATCGGTGCGGCCCACTGAGCGCTCGAACAGGGTGTCGCCGGTGAAGACCACGTCGGCGTCGTTCTCGGCGGCCTGCAGGATGCGAAAGCACACCGATCCGCGCGTGTGCCCGGGCGTGTGGTCGACGTTGACCGAGATGCTGCCCAGATCGATCTTGTCGCCGTCGCGATCCAGCTCGACGACCTGCTTGGGTTCCCGGAAGAACGCACCGGCGACCAGCTGGGCCATTCGCGGACCCAGGCCGTAAATCGGGTCCTTGAGCATGAAGCGGTCTTCGGGATGGATGTAGGTGGGGCAGCCGAAGGTGTCGGAGACCTTCTGCGCCGACCACATGTGGTCGATATGGCCGTGGGTGATCAGTACCGCAGCCGGGGTCAGCCGATTCTCGTCGAGGATGCGCCGCAGCGGACCCATCGCACGCTGCCCCGGATCCACGATGATCGCGTCGGTCCCGGGGCGCTCAGCAAGCACGTAACAGTTGCACTGCAGCAACCCCGCGGGAAATCCGGTGATCAACACGCTGCCCAGTTTCCCATCTCCGCGCGATGCGGCCCGACCGCGGGCCACTTGACACGGGTCGCAGCGCCCACATTAGCCTGGGCTGGCCACTCGGCCCGATTCACCGGACAGCAGGGAGGACATCGGCCGTGCCCACCAATCAGCAGCGCCGTGCGAACGCCAAGCGCAAACTCGAACGGCAGCTGGAGCGCCGCGCCAAGCAAGCCAAGAGGCGCCGCCAGCTGGCGATCATCGGGGGCTCGGTCGCGGCGGTGGCCGTGATCGCGGCGGTGGTGATCACCCTGGTCGTCACCAAGCACGACGACAAGAGCAAGCCGTCGGCGAGTCCCACCTCGTCGGCGACCACGTCGGCACCCGCTCCGGGAGCCGCCCCGCCGTTGCCGTCGTTCAAGCCGTCGGCCAACGTGGGAGCGAATTGCCAGTACCCGCCGTCACAGCAGCCTGCAGCCAAGCCGGCCAAGCCGCCGCGCACCGGCAAGATCCCCACCGACCCGGCGTCCATCAGCGTCAGCATGGTCACCAGCCAGGGCAATATCGGCATCATGCTGGCCAACAACGAATCGCCTTGCACGGTCAACAGTTTCGCGAGCCTGGTGGGTCAGAGGTATTTCAACGACACCAAATGCCACCGGCTGACCACCTCGCCCAACCTGGGCGTGCTGCAGTGCGGCGACCCCACCGGCGAAGGCACCGGTGGCCCCGGATACCAGTTCGCCAACGAATACCCCACCGACCAGTACCCGCCCAACGATCCCGCGCTGCAGCAACCCGTGCTGTATCCGCGCGGAACGCTGGCCATGGCCCACTCCCGGGTCCCCAACAGCAACGGCAGCCAATTCTTCATGGTCTACAAGGACTCACAGCTGCCGCCTGACTACACCGTCTTCGGCACCATCCAGGCCGACGGATTGGCCACCCTGGACAAGATCGCCGCGGCCGGGGTAGCCGGCGGCGGTGAGGACGGTGCGCCCGCCACCGAAGTCACCATCAAGTCGGTGCTGCTCGACTAACGCACGTCCGCGCAGGCGGATGCGGGAAGGACACGGAAAGGACGCCGGTGACCGGTAGCGAATCCGAAACCACCTTCGGGCGATACCGTTTGCTCGGATTGCTGGGCCGCGGCGGCATGGGGCAAGTGTTCCGCGCCTACGACACCGAAACCGACCGGGTCGTCGCCATCAAGGTCCTGCCGCCCCACCTGGTGGAGGACCGCGAGTTCGAACATCGATTCCGCCGCGAGGCACGCACCGCCGCCGCCCTCAACGACCCGCACATCGTGCCGATTCATAGTTTTGGTGAAATCGACGGCCGGCTCTATGTCGACATGCGCCTCATCGAAGGGCGCGACCTGGGCGCGTTCATCGCCGAAAACGGCGGCCGGCTCGACCCGGCCACCGCCGTGGCGATCGTCGAACAAGTCGCCGGGGCGCTCGACAGCGCGCACCAAGTCGGGCTGGTCCACCGCGATGTCAAACCGTCCAACATCCTGGTCGCCAACGCCCGAAACTTCGTCTACCTCATCGACTTCGGTATCGCGCGCGCCACCACCGACACCGCCATCACCACCACTGGACACACCATGGGCACGCTGGCCTACATGGCCCCCGAGCGGTTCCGGGGCAACACCGATCCCCGCGCCGATGTGTACTCGTTGGCGTGCGTGCTCTATGAGTGCCTGACCGGCCGGCGCCCCTACCCCGGTGACAGCCTGGAAGAACAAATCAGCGCGCACCTCAACAACCCGCCGCCGCGGCCGTCGACCACCACAGCCGGGATACCACCGGCCTTCGACGAGGTGATCGCCCGTGGCATGGCGAAAGATCCGCAGCTTCGCTACCAGTCGGTGCACGAACTGGCCGAGGCAGCACGTGCGGCGCTGACAAACACCGCGTTACCGAACCCGCACGCCCCCAGCCCACCGGCCCCCGCACCGCCGCACGCGTCTAACTGGTCGATCTGGGTTGGCGTCGCCGCGGCGGCGGCGCTGATCTTGGTGGTGGCCGTGGTTGCTGTCTACGTGCTGCGCGACCACAAGACGTCGAACAACACCGCGTCGCCGGCGCCGAGCAGCGCCCGGGTGACCGACGTCCCCGGAACAGCACAGGCTGAGCCGAAGGTGCCTGCGCTGCCGGCTTTTTCGCCGCCGGCCAATGTGGGCGCCAACTGTCAGTACCCGCCCTCGACGGATGCGGCGGCCAGACCGGTCAAGCCGCCACGAACCGGCCGGGTGCCCACCGATCCGGCCGAGGTGGGGGTCACCATGACCACCAATCAGGGCGCTATCGGTCTGCAGCTGGCCAACAACAAGGCCCCCTGCACGGTCAACAGTTTCGTGAGTCTGGCGCAGCAGGGGTTCTTCGACGACACCGGTTGCCACCGCCTGACCGCGGCGCAGACGCTCAGCGTGCTGCAGTGCGGCGATCCGAAAGGTGACGGAACCGGCGGCCCCGGTTACGAATTCGCCAACGAGTATCCAACCAACCAATTCGCCGCGCGTGATCGAGCGCTGACCCAGCCGATGCTGTATCCGCGTGGAACCATCGCCATGGCCAACGCCGGACCCGACACCAACGGCAGCCAATTCTTCCTGGTCTACGACGACTCCGAATTACCGCCGCAATACACGGTTTTCGGCACCATGGACGAGGCTGGGACGGCCGTCGTGGAGAAGATCGCCAAGGGCGGCATCGTGGGCGGCGGAGAGGACGGAACCCCGGCAACCGCCGTCACGATCGCCTCGGTGCGTCTGGACTAGTTCGCGGCGCTAGGCGGCGGAGGTCACCCGGTAGACGTCGTAGACGCCTTCGACATTGCGGACCACGTTGAGCAGATGGCCGAGGTGCTTGGGGTCGCCCATCTCGAAAGTGAAGCGGCTGATGGCCACCCGGTCACCGGACGTGGTCACCGAGGCGGACAGGATGTTGACCTTCTCGTCGGCCAACACCCGGGTCACGTCGGAGAGCAGACGGTGCCGGTCGAGCGCTTCGACCTGAATCGCCACCAGGAACACCGATGACGGCGACGGCGCCCACAGCACCTCGATGATGCGTTCGGATTGCTGCTGCAGCGACGCGGCGTTGGTGCAGTCGGTGCGGTGCACGCTGACTCCGCCGCCGCGGGTGACGAACCCCATGATCGCGTCTCCGGGCACCGGCGTGCAGCACTTGGCCAGCTTGGTCAGTACGCCCGGCGCGCCGGGCACCGAGACACCGACGTCGTCGGTGCTGCGCTGGCGACGCGGAATGGTGGTCGGCGTGGACCGCTCGGCCAGGTCTTCCTCGGCCTGGTCGATGCCGCCCAGCTCAGCCAGCAGCCGCTGCACGGCGTGTTTGGCCGACACGTGCCCTTCGCCGATCGCGGTGTAGAGCGCAGAGACGTCGGTGTAGTGCAGTTCGCGCGCCACCGCCGACATGGACTCGGCATTGACCAAGCGCTGCAATGGAAGTCCGCCGCGGCGAACCTCGCGAGCCATGGCTTCCTTGCCGGCCTCCAGCGCTTCTTCGCGGCGCTCCTTGGCGAACCACTGCCGGATCTTGGTCTTGGCGCGCGGTGACACCACGAACTGCTGCCAGTCCCGCGACGGCCCGGCGTTGGGCGCCTTGGAGGTGAAAACCTCCACCACTTCCCCGTTTTCGAGTTTGCGTTCCAGCGCGACCAGCCGGCCGTTGACACGCGCGCCGATGCAGCGGTGCCCCACCTCGGTGTGCACCGCGTAGGCGAAGTCCACCGGCGTCGACCCGGTCGGCAAGGTGATGACGTCACCCTTGGGGGTGAACACGAAGATCTCTTGGACGGCAAGGTCATAGCGCAGCGATTCCAGGAACTCGCCGGGGTCGGCGGCCTCCCGTTGCCAATCGAGCAGCTGACGCATCCAGGCCATGTCGTCGATCTCGGCCGCGGCATGTGGATGCGGAACTCCGTTGCGGCCCTTGGCTTCTTTGTAGCGCCAGTGCGCGGCGATGCCGTATTCGGCGGTGCGGTGCATGTCGCGAGTGCGGATCTGCACCTCCAACGGCTTGCCCTCCGGCCCGACGACGGTGGTGTGCAGCGACTGGTATACGCCGTAGCGCGGCTGGGCGATATAGTCCTTGAACCGGCCCGCCATCGGCTGCCACAGCGAATGCACCACGCCCACAGCGGCATAGCAGTCGCGGATCTCGTCGCACAGGATGCGGATGCCGACCAGGTCGTGGATGTCGTCGAAGTCGCGGCCCTTGACGATCATCTTCTGGTAGATCGACCAGTAATGCTTGGGCCGGCCTTCGACCGTCGCCTTGATCTTCGACGCGCTCAGGGTGGCGATGATCTCGGCGCGGACTTTGGCCAGATAGGTGTCGCGCGACGGTGCGCGCCCGGCCACCAAGCGGACGATCTCTTCGTACTTCTTGGGGTGCAGGATCGCGAACGACAGATCTTCCAGTTCCCACTTGACGCTGGCCATACCCAGCCGGTGGGCAAGGGGCGCAATGACTTCCAGCGTCTCGCGGGCCTTGCGTGCCTGCTTCTCCGGCGGCAGGAAACGCATGGTGCGCATGTTGTGCAACCGGTCGGCCACCTTGATGACCAGCACGCGCGGGTCGCGGGCCATCGCAGTGATCATCTTGCGGATGGTCTCGCCCTCGGCGGCGCTGCCCAGCACCACTCGGTCCAGCTTGGTCACCCCGTCGACGAGGTGCCCCACCTCTTCGCCGAATTCCTCGCTCAGCGCCTCGAGGGTGTACCCGGTGTCCTCCACCGTGTCGTGCAGCAGCGCGGCCACCAACGTCGTGGTGTCCATGCCCAACTCCGCCAGGATGTTGGCGACGGCCAGCGGGTGGGTGATGTAGGGATCCCCGGAGTGGCGCAGTTGGCTGGCGTGGCGCTGGTCGGCAACCTCGTAGGCCCGCTGCAGCATCGACAGGTCCGCCTTGGGGTAGACCTCGCGGTGCACGGCCACCAGCGGCTCGAGCACCGGGTTCAGCGCGCTGCGCTGGGCGGTCATCCGCCTTGCCAGGCGGGCCCGCACCCGCCGGGATGCGCTGCTCGATGTCTTGAGGGTTTCGGCGGGCGGCTCGGGTGTTTCGGGCACCGCCTCGACGACAGCGCTGGCGTCCGAGGGCGCAACAGCCTGCACTGTGGTCTGGTCGTCGGCCACGGTCGTCACCTCCGACCTCGAGGATATCTCGTCAATTTCCCTTGCCCGTCGCTTCCGACGCTACGGGGCCAGTGTGCGCTGACGGTCTCGAGTGTGCACTCGCGGCGGGAAAACCGGCGCAATCCCGCCCTGGGCGCACACTCGGAACCGCCAACTCACCGTCGATGCCCGCCGCCGCCACCCCTGGCCGCCATGACCCGGAACAGGGACCCGGCCCTACGCCTGGCTCAAGCTGTGCACGGACAACGGCGCCACCGCCTCGCGGCCACCCAGCGCCGGAAGCTCCACCACCACCGCCGCCTTGGTGACGTTGGCGCCCGCCCGCTCGAGCAGCCGGTTGGCCGCGCCCAGCGTGCCGCCGGTGGCCAGCACGTCGTCGATGATCACCACGTTGAGGCCGGCGAGTTCCAGGCCGTCGGCCGGAATCTCGATGGTGGCCGGGCCGTACTCCCGCTCGTAGTCCTCACGCAGCACCGGCGGCGGCAGTTTGCCGCTCTTGCGGATGGACAGCACGCCGGTGCCCAGCCGGGCCGCGATCGCCGCGGCCACCAACGAGCCGCGCGATTCGATGCCGGCGACCAGATCCGCACCGGAGGCGATCTCGGCCAACGCGTCAATCACCGCGTTCATCGCTTCCCGGTCGGCGAACAACGGGGTCAGGTCTTTGAACTGGACCCCGGGCTGGGGGAAGTCGGCGACGTCGCGCGTCAACGCCGCAATCACCTGGGCCACAGAAGGGATGTCGCTAGCAGTCGTCACTGCACCAAAGCCCATCGGTCCATGTTCCAGCCCGCTCCCCAGCGGGTTGGGTTCCTGCTCACGGCATACATCTTCTTCGACATCAACAACGTCCGCTGCTGCCGGTACAGCGGCAACGTCGGCATGTCACCCCACAGTACCGGCGCACCATCGCCGAGCAATCGAACCCGCTCGGCGGGGTCAGCGGATACCGCCAGCGCCCCAATGATGCCGTCTACCTGCGCATTCGAATAGCCGGAGAGGTTGTTTCCGTTGCCGCTGTGCAGGTCGTAGGCATCGATCGGGGACGACCCGCTGGACCCGCTACCGGTGGCCCCGCCGGTGCTGGCCAGCAACGCGTCGATCTTGCCTTCCCGCAGCGCCTGTGGTCCCGGGGTCGTCAAGCTCACATCGGAGACGGTGATCCCGGCCGGTCCGCAAGCCTTCGCGATGGCACCCACGGTGGCGGCCAGGCGCGCGTTGGGTCCCCGATAGCCGATCCGCACGGTCAACGGCGCACCCCCAAGCGCGGTGCGCGCGGCGACGGGATCGGCCCGGGTGAACTGGCCGGCCTCGGCGGAACCGTCGGCCGCGGCAACGGCGTCGTCGGTCGCCGGGCTGAGCCGGGAGTTGGCGATCGCCACCCCCGCGTCCTTGGCGATGGTGTCGCGCGGTGTGCACAGCGCCACCGCGCGCCGGGTGCGCGCCTGTGCCAGCTCGCCCTGCGGCGCGAAGATCAGCTGCTGAATCCCCGCCGAGGCGTAGTCGGAGCGTTCGTAGTTGTCCGGGGTGGTCAGGGCGCCCGACGATCCGGCGGCGACGTCGACCACATCGACGTTGCGGCTGTTGATGCGGTCTTGGATATCGACCGCCTGCGGCCACACCGTGACACGTTTGGTGATCGCCTTGGCGCCCCACCAGCGGTCGTTGGCGACCAGCACCACGCCCCCACCGTCCAGGACGGACTCGATCTTGTACGGGCCCGACGACGGGAAGCGTTTGACGTCGATACCGGGCTTGAGGTCCCAGGTGGTGTTCCACGCTTTGGCGATCTGTTCGATCACCGGTGTCTTCTTGGTCAGCAACGCCGCGGTGACGTCGGTGCTCAGCAGGTCGCCGATCACATGTGAGGGCATCATCGAAGTCGCGGTGAACAGCTGCGTGTAGTCGACGACGCTGCGGTCCGGGATGAACGACACTCGGGCCTTCTTCTGCCCCGGCGCGCACTCGACGTTGGCGATGTCGGTGTAGCCGGCTTGGGTGGCGGCGTCGAAGCCGGGGAAACGCCCGGACTGCGCCGCCCACGCCAGCACCATGTCGTCGCAGGTCACCGGCTTGCCATCGGAGTAGACGGCGTTGTCGGCGATCTGGTAGTCGAGCACCAACGGCGCACCGCCGACCACCGAGATGGTGCCGAAGTCGTGGTCGGCGACCACCTGCCCGTCCGGCCCGTGATAGCCGAACCCGGTCAGGGTGCGGGCGAACGCCTGCGCTGTGGCCGAGGAGGCGCCGACGACCGTGTTGGCGTTGTAGGTGGGAATCGTCCCGTCGACCACGTAGTCGATTTGACCGGCCGCGCTACCCGAGCAGCCGGTGAGCGCGCCGGCCACCAGGACGGCCGCCACCGCGATGGCCGACAGCGCTCGCCGAAAGCCGGCCGACGAGCCAAGGTCTCCCCTAAGACGCCGACGCCAGCTGGCCATCGCCGCTACCGCCGACCGGCGTTTCGCTTGCCGGTCGGTCGCCGGGTGCCGGTGGGACGGACCGGACGGGCACCAGGCGCCGGCTTGCTCGACGTCGCCGCCTTGGTCGTCGCGGGTTCGGGCGCAGTGGCCGCGTTGGCTGCAGCGGTGTCAGTGGCTTCGATGGCTTCGGTGGCTTCCGGGGCTTCGGATGACTCGCTCGGGTCGGCGCCGGTGGCCGAGGCGGTACGGCGCCGACGTTCGACCCGGCGGGTGTGGTTGCGCACCAGTTCGGTGCGTTCCCGCAGGGTGACCAGCAGCGGCGTGGCGAAGAAGATGGAGGAATAGGTGCCGACGATGATGCCGATCAGCTGGACCAGCGCCAAGTCCTTCAGCGTTCCGACACCCAGCAGCCACACGGCGACGACCATCAGCGCCAGCACCGGCAGCACGGAGATGAGGCTGGTGTTGATCGAGCGCATGAATGTCTGGTTGACCGCCAGGTTGGCGTGTTCGGCGAAGGTGCGCCGGGTGGTGTGCTGGAAGCCGTGCGTGTTCTCCTCGACCTTGTCGAACACGATGACGGTGTCATAGAGCGAGAACCCGAGGATGGTCAGCAGGCCGATGACGGTGGCCGGCGTGACTTCGAAGCCCACCAGCGAATACACGCCGGCGGTCACGGTCAGGTCGAACACCATGGCCGCCAGCGCCGACAGGGTCATGTAGCGCTCGTAGCGCACGGTGATGTAGAGCGCGACCAGCACCAGGAAGACCACCAGCGCGATCACGGCCTTCTTGGTGATCTGACCGCCCCAGGTCTCGGACACCGCCGCGTCGCTGATCGCCTTCTTACTGGCCTTGCCGTCGGGCCCTCGCGGCTGGAACTCGTCGAACAGGGCGTTGCGCAGCTTCTCGGTCTGGTCGTTGGACAGCGTTTCGGTCCGGATCTGCACTGTCGCCGACGATCCCTTGCCGACGGTGACCACCGACTCCGGATCGTGGCCGAGGGTCTTCTTGAAGACGTCTTCGACCTGGGCGACCTGGACCGTGCCCTTATCGCCCGAGGCGGGGAACGACACCGTCGTGCCGCCCTTGAAGTCGATACCGAAGGTGAACCCGCGCAGGATGATGCTGAGCACCGCGATGGCCATGATCGCGCCGCTCACGCCGTACCAGAGCTTGCGCCGTCCCACCACCTCGAACGCGCCGGTGCCGGTGTAGAGGCGAGACAGGAAGCTGTGCTGGGGCGCCTTACTCTTCGCGGGGGTCAGCGGCGCCGCTTCCTTGGTGGCCTCCGTGATCTCGACCGCCTTGGTGTCAGCATCGCTCTTGTCAGTCTTGGCTTTTGCCGCCATCGCGCTATCCCCGTCCCGTCTTGGAAGCCACCGCGCGGCGTTCACGTGCGATCTGTTGCACGGCGCCCAGGCCGTTGTAGGTCGGCTTTGCCATCCGCGGGGACTTGGAGGCCAGATACACCAGCGGCCACGTCACCAGGAACACCACGACCAGGTCCAGGATGGTGGTGAGCCCCAGGGTGAAGGCGAACCCCTTGACCTGGCCGATCGCCAGGAAGTACAGCACCGCAGCGGCCAGGAACGTCACCGCGTTGCCCGACACGATGGTCTTGCGGGCACGCGCCCAGCCGCGGGGAACGGCCGACCGGAAGGAACGGCCTTCCCGGATCTCGTCTTTGATGCGTTCGAAGAACACCACGAACGAGTCGGCCGTGGTCCCGATACCGATGATCAGACCGGCGATGCCGGCCAGGTCCAGCGTGTAGTTGATATATCTTCCCAGCAGCACCAGGATCGCGAAAACCATTGCGCCCGAAGCTGTCAGTGACAGCGCCGTCAGCAATCCCAGTACCCGGTAATAGAGCAGCGAGTACGCCAGCACCAGTGCCAGACCGATCGCGCCGGCGATCAACCCGGCCCGCAGCGACGTCAAACCCAGTGTCGCCGAGACTGTTTGGGCTTCTGAGGATTCGAATGACAGCGGCAGCGATCCGTACTTCAGCACGTTGGCCAGCTGGCGGGCGGTGGCCGCGTTGAACGGCGGCTCCCCACCACTGATTTGAGTGCGGCCACCGGGAATCGCTTCATTGATCACCGGGGCGCTGACCACCTGGGAATCCAGGGTGAAGGCGGTCTGAGTGCCGACGTGCGCGGCGGTGTAGTCGGCCCAGACGTTGGCCGCCGGGCCTTTGAACTGCAGGTCGACGACGTAGCCGATGCCGCGCTGATCCATGCCCGACTGCGCGTTCTCGATCTGGTCACCGCTGATGATGGACGGCGCCAGCAGGTAGGCGGTCTTGTGATCGGTCGAGCAGGTGACCAGCGGCAATTTCGGGTCGTCATTGCCGGCCAGGATGTCCTCTTTGTCGCAGCGGGTGGCCTCGAACTGCAGGGCCACCATCTGGATGTACTGGCTGGTGCTTTGCCGCCACTTCTTCTCCTGGGCGATGCGCTCAGCGAGGTCCTTGCGCGGGTCCGGCGGCGCGGGCGCGTCGGCCGGCGGTGGTGTGTCTCCCGCAGGCGCGTTCGTCGGCGCCGGGGCGGGAGCCGGGCTCGGCGCGGGCGCGGGGCTCGGGGCGGGGGTGGGCTCTTGCGGATAGGGCCGCGGCTGTGGTGCCGGTCCTGGCGGCGGCCCCCCGGGCGCACCGGGCTGACCAGGGGGCGGAGCCGGTTGGGCTCCCGGCGCCGGCGCAGGGGCGGGTTTGGGTTCTGGCGGCGCCGCGCCTTGGGCCGGGACCGAGTTGAGAACCGGCCGGATGTACAACCGGGCGGTCTGACCGAGGTTGCGGGCTTCGTTGCCGTCGGTGCCGGGCACCGTGATGACCAGGTTGTCGCCGTCGACCACGACTTCGGAACCGGAGACCCCCAGGCCGTTGACGCGGGCGCCGATGATCTGCTGCGCCTGGGCCAGCGCTTCCCGGCTGGGGCGCGAGCCGTCCGGGGTACGCGCCGTCAAAGTGACCCGGGTGCCGCCCTGCAGGTCAATGCCCAGCTTGGGACTGGCCTTCTTGTCGCCGGTGAGGAACACCAGCAGATAGACGCCGACCAGCATGAGCAGGAACACCGACAGGTAGCGGGCAGGATGCACTGGCGCCGAAGACGATGCCACGTTCCTTATATCTCCTTGCGAATCGGTTTTGCCCCCGACAGAGCCTACGTGTCGTGTCGGCGACTTCGGTCAGGACTCTTTGCCCGAATCTTTGATGACGGGATCGGCGCCGGCCTCCTCGGCCGGTTCGACGTCGATGTCATCTTCATCGAATTCGTCGTCCGGCAGGATCCGGTCGCGTATCGCCAACTTCATCCACCTGGTCACCACGCCTTCAGCGATTTCCAGGTCGACGGTGTCGTCGGTCAGCGAAACGATGGTGGCTTCCATGCCGGAGGTGGTGTGCACCCGGTCGCCGGGCTGCAGCGACTCGTGCAGGTCGATGGTGGCCTGCATGGCACGCCGCTGGCGCCGCGACGCGAAGTACATGAACCCGCCCATGATGAGCAGGAACGGCAAGAACAGAACGAAACTCTCCATCAAAAACGCCTGTCTGTCGTATCGGTAGTCACCGGCCAGTCTGCCATTCCCGCAGGTCGTAAACCGACGGCCCCGCGCGACCCGCCTTGGCGGTAGCGGCCCGACCGTGAAGCCAGCCGCACGCTGGGCCGCGACCGTGAAGCCAGCTGCACGCTCGGCACGGCAACCGACGCCGGCCAGCAGCTAGGCTTTATCCGCGACGCGACTGGCGCGCCGCGGAAGAGGAGGATCCGTGGCCAGCCTGGAGCAGAGTCGCCATCTGGTCACCGAAATTCCCGGTCCCGCATCACTCGAGCTGACCAAGCGCCGCAACGCGGCGGTGTCGCACAGCGTGGGCATCAGCATGCCGGTCTACATCGCCCGGGCGGGCGGCGCCATCCTCGAGGACGTCGACGGCAACCGGCTGATCGACCTCGGGTCCGGCATCGCCGTGACCACCATCGGCAATGCGGCGCCCCGGGTGGTCGACGCGGTGCGCGCGCAGGTCGAAGAGTTCACCCACACCTGCTTCATGGTCAACCCCTACGAGGGTTACGTCGCCGTCGCCGAAACGCTCAACCGGATCACGCCCGGCTCCGGCGAGAAACGTTCGGTGCTGTTCAACTCCGGCGCCGAAGCCGTCGAGAACGCCATCAAAATCGCCCGATCCTTCACCGGCCGGTCCGCCGTCGTCGGGTTCGACCACGCCTACCACGGGCGCACCAACCTCGCGATGGCCCTGACCGCCAAGTCGATGCCCTACAAGAGCGGCTTCGGCCCGTTCGCCCCCGAAATCTACCGCGCGCCACTGTCCTATCCCTACCGGGACGGATTGATCGACAAGGAACTGGCCACCGACGGCGAGAAGGCCGCCGCGCGGGCCATCACCGTGATGGACAAGCACGTCGGCGCCGACAATCTCGCCGCGGTGATCATCGAGCCCATCCAGGGCGAAGGCGGGTTCATCGTGCCGGCCGAGGGTTTCCTGCCCGCGCTGCTGGACTGGTGCCACCAGAACGACGTGGTCTTCATCGCCGATGAGGTGCAGTCCGGCTTCGCCCGCACTGGAGCGATGTTCGCCTGCGAGCACGACGGCATCGAACCCGACCTCATCGTCACCGCCAAGGGCATCGCCGACGGCTTCCCCCTCTCCGGGGTCACCGGCCGAGCCAAGATCATGGACGCCCCCCATTCCGGCGGCCTGGGCGGGACATTCGGCGGCAACCCGGTCGCCTGTGCCGCCGCGTTGGCCACCATCGAGACCATCGAAGAAGAGGGCCTGGTCGAGCGAGCCCAACACCTGGAGGGGTTGATCACCGAACCGCTGCGCCGGCTGCAGTCCAGCGACGACCGCATCGGTGACGTGCGCGGCCGCGGCGCCATGATCGCGATCGAGTTGGTGAAATCGGGCACCGCCGAGCCGGATCCCGAGCTCACCAACCAGCTGGCCACCGCCGCGCACGCTGCCGGCGTCGTGATCTTGACCTGCGGCATGTTCGGCAACGTCATTCGCCTGCTGCCGCCCCTGACCATCAGCGACGAACTGCTCACCGAAGGCATGGAGATCCTGACCGGCCTGCTCGGTGATCTCTAGCCACACCTGGCAGTTACCTGACAGAACGCACCGCGCCGGTTTCTGCAACTGGGCGTGGGTAACCTCACACCGCCGCGATCGGCGTGACCGTTGAGGAATAGCCGTTAGTTTCGCTAACGTTTTATAGATCAGCGCCGCAGAGGCGCAAGCAACGCCTAAAGCATCTTCCAGTCATTAGAGGACCAGTTATGTCAACTCCCACTCTCGACGAGCGCCTGGAGCGCCGCATCGAGCAACTCATCGCCAACGACCCGCAATTCGCAGCCGCCGCTCCGGACCCGGCAGTCGGCGCCGCCCTGGAGCAGCCGGGCATGCGACTGCCGCAGATCATCCAGACGGTTCTGGATAGTTACGCCGACCGGCCGGCTTTGGCGCAGCGGGTGGTGGAGTACGTCAAGGACCCGGCGACCGGGCGCACCTCGATGGAGTTGCTGTCCCGCTTCGAGACCCTCACCTACGGCGAGCTGAGCGAGCGCGTCGGGGCGCTGGGGCGCGCCTTACTCAACGAGTCGGTGCGCGCCGGGGACCGGGTGTGCGCGCTCGGATTCAACAGCGTCGACTACGCGACCATCGACATGGCGCTCGGACAGATCGGCGCGGTGTCGGTTCCTCTGCAGACCAGCGCCGCGATCACCCAGCTGCAGCCCATCGTCGCCGAGACAGAGCCCACCCTGATCGCCTCGAGCGTCGCGCAACTCCGGGACGCCGTCGCATTGATCCTGTCCGGCGAGCACAAGCCCGCGAAGCTGATCGTGTTCGACTACCACCCGCAGGTTGACGACGAGCGGGAAGCCGTGGAGGACGCCCGTGCACAACTGAGCGACGCGGGGGTTGCCGTCGAAACGCTGTCCGACGTCGTGGAGCGCGGCAAGGGGTTGCCCGCCGCGCCGGCCCCCGCGTCCGACGACGACGACCCGCTGGCTCTGCTGATCTACACCTCCGGCAGCACCGGTGCCCCCAAAGGTGCGATGTACCCGCAGAGCAACGTCGGCAAGATGTGGCGCCGGTCCAGCCGCAACTGGTTCGGGGAAAGCGCCGCCTCGATCACGCTCAATTTCATGCCGATGAGCCACGTCATGGGACGCGGCATCCTCTACGGCACGTTGGGCAACGGCGGCACCGCCTACTTCGCCGCCAAGAGTGACCTTTCCACGCTGCTCGAGGACCTCGAGTTGGTGCGGCCCACTGAGCTCAACTTCGTGCCGCGGATCTGGGAGACGCTGTTCGGCGAGTTCCAGCGCCAGGTCGAGCGCCGCCTCGCCGAAGCCGGTGACGCGGCCGACCGGACGGCGATCGAGGCCGAGGTCCTGGCCGAGCAGCGCCAGTACCAGCTGGGCGGCCGGTACATCTTCGCGATGACGGGCTCGGCGCCCACCTCCCCTGAGCTACGGGCCTGGGTGGAGGCACTGCTCGAGATGCACCTGATGGATGGCTACGGCTCGACCGAAGCCGGCATGGTGCTGTTCGACGGTGAGATCCAGCGTCCCCCGGTCATTGACTACAAGCTGGTCGACGTCCCGGACCTGGGCTACTTCGGCACCGACCGCCCCTATCCCCGCGGCGAGCTGCTGCTGCGGACCGAGAACATGTTCCCCGGCTACTACAAGCGCCCGGAAACCACCGCCAGTGTCCTCGACGAGGACGGGTGGTACCGGACCGGGGACGTCTTCGCCGAGGTCGAACCCGACCACCTCGTCTACGTCGACCGCCGCAACAACGTGCTCAAGCTGGCGCAGGGCGAATTCGTCACCCTGGCCAAGCTGGAAGCCGAATTCGGCAACAGCCCGTTGATCCGGCAGATCTACGTCTACGGCAACAGCGCACAGCCCTACTTGCTGGCGGTCGTGGTGCCCACTGAGGAGGCGCTGGCGCGCTGGGACCTGGAGACACTGAAGCCCAAGATCGCCGACTCGCTGCAGACCGTGGCTCGGCAGGCCAACCTGCAGTCCTACGAGGTGCCGCGCGACTTCCTCATCGAGACCACGCCGTTCAGCCTGGAGAACGGTCTGCTGACCGGTATCCGCAAGCTGGCGTGGCCGAAGCTCAAGCAGCACTACGGCGAACGGCTCGAAGCGCTCTACGCCGAGCTGGCCCAGGGGCAGGCCAACGAACTGGCCGAGTTGCGGCGCAACGGTGCCGACGCGCCGGTGCTGCAGACGGTCAGCCGGGCCGCGGCCGCGATGCTGGGAACGGCGGCCAGCGACTTGTCTCCCGACGCCCACTTCACCGACCTGGGTGGGGACTCGCTGTCGGCCCTGACGTTCGGGAACTTGCTGCGCGAGATTTTCGACATCGACGTGCCGGTGGGTGTCATCGTCAGCCCGGCCAATGACCTGGAGGCGATCGCGGCCTACATCGAGGCCGAGCGCCAGGGCACCAAGCGGCCTTCGTTCGCGGCCGTGCACGGGCGTGGCGCCACCGAGGTGCACGCCAGTGACCTGACGCTGGACAAGTTCCTCGACGAAGCCACGCTGGCGGGTGCCCGCGACCTACCGAAGCCCACCGCGGAGGTGCGCACGGTCCTGCTGACCGGCGCCACCGGCTTCCTGGGCCGCTATCTGGCTCTGGAGTGGCTGGAACGCATGGACCTGGTCGACGGCAAGGTGATCGCGCTGGTGCGGGCCAAGTCCGACGAGGAGGCCAGGGCCCGGCTGGACCGGACCTTCGACAGCGGTGACCCGAAGCTGCTGGCGCACTACCAGGAGCTTGCCGCCGACCACCTGGAAGTCATCGCCGGCGACAAGGGCGAGGCGAACCTGGGCCTGGAACCCCAGGTGTGGCAGCGGCTGGCCGACACCGTCGATCTGATCGTCGACCCGGCCGCCCTGGTCAACCACGTGCTGCCCTACAGCGAACTGTTCGGCCCCAACGCGCTGGGCACCGCCGAGTTGATCCGCATCGCGCTGACCAGCAAGCAGAAGCCCTACACCTACGTGTCAACGATCGGTGTGGGCGACCAGATCCAGCCGGGCCAGTTCACCGAGGACGCCGACATCCGGCAGATCAGCGCGACCCGTCAGATCAACGACAACTACGCCAACGGCTACGGCAACAGCAAGTGGGCCGGCGAGGTGTTGCTGCGCGAAGCGCACGACCTGTGCGGGCTGCCGGTGGCGGTGTTCCGCTGCGACATGATCCTGGCCGACACCACCTACGCCGGTCAGCTCAACGTGCCGGACATGTTCACCCGGATGATGCTCAGCCTGGTCGCCACGGGCATCGCTCCGGCCTCATTCTACGAACTCGACGCCGACGGCAACCGGCAACGCGCCCACTACGACGGGCTGCCGGTCGAGTTCATCGCCGAGGCCATCTCCACGCTGGGCGCGCAGAACGTCGGCGAGGGATTCCAGACCTACCACGTCATGAACCCCTACGACGACGGCATCGGGATGGACGAGTTCGTCGACTGGCTCATCGAGGACGGCAACTCGATCCAGCGCATCGCCGACTACGGGCAATGGCTGCAACGGTTCGAGACCTCGCTGCGCGGGCTGCCGGAAAAGCAGCGTCAGGCCTCATTGCTGCCGCTGCTGCACAACTACCAGCAGCCGGAGAAGCCGCTGCGGGGATCGCTGGCGCCGACCGACCGGTTCCGCGCCGCCGTGCAGGACGCCAAAGTTGGCCCCGACAAGGACATTCCGCACATCTCCCCCGCCATCATCGCCAAGTACGTCAGCGACTTGCGCCTGCTCGGCCTGCTGTAGCACCGCACGACACTCCGATTGCCAGCCCAAAGTGGGCTGGCAATCGGTGTTTTGGCGCCCGGATGTTCTCTCACCCGGGAACGGCTATCAATGAATGACTTTCCTGATAGGTGCTGACGGCGCTGAACTTCCATGCCATTTAGCAAAATTGGCGCCACACCTCGTGCGGCTCGCGTAGCGTTCCCCGCGCAATCGTGTCGATCGCCTGAGGTCAGGAGGACCCGGAATGTCGTCTTTTGTGTTCGCAACACCTGAGGCGCTGGCCGCAGCGGCGGGCGATTTGCGCGGAATTGAGGAGGTGCTGCAGGCGGCCACCACCGCCGCGGCGCCGCTGACCACGGCGATCGTCCCGATGGCGAGTGATGAGGTGACTGCGGCTGTCACCAGGTTGTTCGGCACCTTCGGTCAGGAGTTCCAAACGCTCAGCGCGCAGGCGGCCCTGTTCCAGGACCAGTTCATGCAGGCGTTGGCGGCAGGAGGCGGCGCGTATGCGGCGGCCGAGGCCGCCAACGGCGGGTGGCTGCAGAACGTGGAGCAAAACGTATTGGGGTTGATCAACGCGCCCACCAACACGTTGCTGGGGCGCCCGCTGATCGGCGACGGTACCAACGGTGCGGCAGGCACCGGGCAAGCCGGTGGCGCCGGCGGGATCTTGTGGGGCAACGGCGGCGTCGGCGGGTCGGGGGCTGCGGGCCGGACCGGCGGTCGCGGCGGTGACGCCGGCCTGTTCGGAAATGGCGGAGCCGGCGGAGCTGGCGGAACGGGTGCGGCCGGGGCCGCTGGTGGTGTCGGTGGAGCGGGCGGTGCCGGCGGCCTGTTGAGCGGGTTCGGGGGCGTCGGAGGCGCGGGTGGCACTGGAGGTGCCGGGGCCGGCGGCGTCGGCGGAGCCGGCGGGGTCGGCGGTGCGGGCGGAGCCGGCCGGGCACTGTTCGGCGGAGGCGCCGGCGCCGGTGGCGCGGGCGGGATGGGCGGCGCCGGCGACATCGGTGCCACTGGAACAGCCGGTGCGGGAGCGGTGGGCGGCCACGGCGGTACCGGGTTCGCCGGTGGCGCCGGTGGGGCCGGTGGTGACGGCGGGGCCAGTTACGGGCTACTGAGTGCCGGTGGAGCCGGTGGGGTCGGCGGCACCGGAGGCACCGGCGGCCACGGTGGGACCGGCGGTACCGGCGTTGGTTACAGCGTCGACGGCGGCACAGGCGGCACTGGCGGCAACGGTGGCAGCGCCGGAGCGGGCGGGACCGGCGGCAGTGGCGGATTCCTGGGCGCCGCTGGACACGCTGGCGGCGCGGGCACTGGCGGTGTTGGTGGCACCGGCGGTACCGGCGGTCAAGGCGATGCTGGCGTGGCGGGCATGTCAGCTGCCGTGCCGAGCATGGGTGGGCAGGGCTGGCAAGGCGGGGCGGGCGGTCAAGGCGGCAATGGTGGCGCCGGTATCGGCGGGGTCGGCGGCGGCGCCGGCGGTCACGGCGGCACTGGCGGCGGCGGGGGCGGCGGCGGTAACGGCGGCAATAACACAGGCATCGCCAGTGGCGGAGTCGGCACCGGCGGCATGGGCGGCCAGGGCGGCACCGGCGGCGCCGCGGGAGCAGCGGGCATGGGCGTCGACGGTGGTGCCGCAGGCGCGAATGGCGCCGGCGGGACCGGCGGTCATGGCGGCAATGGCGGTATGGGAGCCACCGGAGCCGACGGCAAAAACAGCATGTTCAGCCCGACTGCGGGTGGACAGGGCGGTCAGGGCGGCGCCGGGGGCACGGGTGGCACTGGCGGGGCCGGCATTAACGGAGTCGGCGGCGGGCAAGCCGGCACCGGGGGCACGGGTGGCAGCGGCGGCACAGGCGGCAACGGCGGCACCAACACCGGCACGACCAGCACCGGAGCCACCGGCGGCGGCGCCGGCGCCCAAGGCGGCCAAGGCGGCACCGGCGGCGCTGCCGGCGCGGCAGGCGCCGTCACCGACGGCGGAAAAGCCGGCAGCATCGGCACCGGAGGCACGGGCGGCCACGGCGGCACCGGCGGCAATGGCGCCACCGGCGCCAACGGCGTCGACGACAGCACGAGTCCCACCGCCGGCGGGCAGGGCGGTCAGGGCGGCGCTGGCGGACGGGGCGGCACGGCCGGCGCCGGAATCAACGGCAGCGGTGGCGGGCAGGCTGGCACCGGCGGCACCGGTGGCAACGGCGGCGGCGGCGGTAACGGCGGCACGAACACCGGCATCACCAGCACCGGAGCCAGCGGAGGCGGCATGGGCGCTGATGGCGGTCAGGGCGGCACCGGCGGCGCCGCAGGCGCGGCAGGCGCCGTCACCGACGGTGGAAAAGCCGGCAGCGTGGGCACCGGAGGCACGGGCGGCCACGGCGGCACCGGCGGCAATGGCGCCACCGGCGCCAACGGCGTCGACGACACCACGAGTCCCACCGCCGGCGGGCAGGGCGGTCAGGGCGGCGCAGGCGGACGGGGCGGCACGGCCGGCGCCGGAATCAACGGCAGCGGTGGCGGACAGGCCGGCACCGGCGGCGCCGGTGGCAACGGCGGCGGCGGCGGTAACGGCGGCACCAACATCGGCATCACCAGCACCGGGGCCAGCGGCGGCGGCATGGGCGCCCAGGGTGGCCAGGGCGGCACCGGCGGCAGCGCGGGGGCGTCAGGCGCCGTCATTGACGGCGGAAAAGCCGGCGGCAACGGCACGGGAGGCAACGGCGGCACGGGCGGAAACGGCGGCGACGGCGCCACCGGTGCCGATGGCCTCAACGGCCTCGACCCCACCCCTGGCAACCAAGGCGGCCAAGGTGGCGCGGGCGGACAGGGCGGCAGCAGCGGCGCCGGCATCAACGGCGTCGGCGGCGGGAACGCAGGAAACGGCGGCATCGGCGGCCGCGGCGGCAACGGAGGTGACGGCGGCATCAATGCCGGCTACACCGAAACCGCACCTAGCGGCGGCGGCACGGGCGTCCACGGTGGTCAGGGTGGCACAGGAGGTACCGCAGGAGCGGCGGGCTCGCAGGTCGACGGCGGCGCAGCGGGCTTCAACGGCACTGGCGGCACCGGCGGCACGGGCGGGGCCGGCGGCACTGGTGCTTCTGGTCTAAACGGCACGTCGGGAGCCACACCTACCGAGGGCGACCAGGGCGGCGCCGGCGGGGCGGGTGGCGCCGGCGGCACGGGCGGGGCCGGCATCAATGGAATCGGCGGCGGGGCCGGCGGTCAAGGCGGCGTCGGGGGCTTCGGCGGATCCGGTGGACAGGGCGGCATTAACACCGGCAGTTCCCCGCTGCCCTTCAGCGCGAACGGCGGCCAGGGCGGCACGGGCGGCATCGGCGGTACCGGCGGAGCGGCTGGCGCTGGTGGCACCAGTGGTGGTGAAGGCGGAGCAGGCGGTACCGGCGGCAACGGCGGCAACGGCGGCCAAAGCGTTCTCCTCGGCGGGGGTGGCGGCGGTGGAGGTGCGGGTGGCCAAGGCGGCGCCACTGGAGGCGGCGGAGCCGCCGCTGGCCAAGGCGGCACTGGCGGTACTGGCGGCACCGGTGGCCAGGTCAACGCTCCCGCCCAAAATGCACTTGCCGCCGGTGGCAGTGGCGGTGGCGGAGGAGGCGGCGGATTGGCTGCAGGTGACGCGCCCGGCATGGGCGGAGGCGGCGGTGGTGGCGGCGCGGGAGGCGGTCTCGCGTTCGGCTCAATGCTGGGTGGAGGCGGCGGGGGCGGCGGTGCGGCGGGCGGCCCCGGCGGCACCGGCGGGAACGGCGGCGCCGGCGGTACCGCTGTTGCCCTGGACGCGGGAAACCTTGGTATCGGCGGGCCGGGCGGTGCCGGGTCCTCGGGTGGTACCGGCGGCGGAGGTGGCCAAGGTGCCGCGGCGAACGCCACCTATCCCAACTCGGCGGGCAACGGTGCTTCGGGCAGTGATGGGAGTGCCGGCGGTGCCGGCGGCGGACCCGAACAGACAGCGCAGGGCGGTCAGGGCGGCACCGCGGCTGGACAAGGCGGCAGTGGCGGCTTGGCGTACGAGCAATTCTTCTCCGACCACTCCGGCGGTGCGGGCCAGTCCAGCTGACGCCTGGCGCCATAGTGTCGAACACCCAGAACGCCCAGGCCGCGTGGCCTGGGCGTTCTGGTGGGGAGGTGTCAGGCGTTCACGCCGTGGTGCCGGCGCCACAACCCGTGTCGCCGTTGGGGCGCCGCGTCGGGCTCGTACTGCTGTGGCCGCGGGGCGGTCATCGCCTGCGAAGAGACATCGGTGTGATCCGTCTCGACCGGGTGGGCGTACGCCTGCGACGCCGGCGTGGCGGGCTCGACGGCAGTCGCCGGGGTGACGGGCACGACGTCGCGGGCCAGCCGGACCGCCAGGCGGGACAGCACGGCACCGCCCAGGAAGACGATCAGGGTGCCCAGCCCGGTGAAGTAGGCCAACTCCAGCACGGCGCGCTTGCGGTCGGTGACGGCCACCGGGTCGCCGACGGACCCGGTGCGCAGCAGCGGCGCGAGCGTGGTGCCGACTATGAACCATGCGCCGCCGAAGGTGGCCAGCCAGCCGCCGAGCATCGCGGTGGCACGGTTCCTGGAAACGATCAGGAGCAAGCCGCCGACCGCGGTGGCGGCACCCGGGAGCACCTCGAGCCAGCCGCGTGCCGCGGTCCAGGACTGCCCTGGCGTGTAGGCGAAATCGAAGTTGGGACCCACGAACGGGATCAGCGCACCCCAGGCCCCGAGGAGGACTAGCAGTAATCCGGTCACCGCGCCGCGGGAGCGTGGCATACGCATCCGGGCGGGACGGTCTTCTGTGTGCTTCATGACCGACGGATACCCGAGGAGTCGGCGGCGTAACCGGCTGCAGCACAGCGTTGGCCGACTCTTAGGAAATCGATACCAACGCTCTTATCGCCTTCCGTGCCAGGTCAAGCCGTTGCAGGTGTGACTCCAGTTAACAATGTGAAAGTTGAGTGTTAAGTCGCCAGCGCGAGAACCAGCAAGACGATGGCGATCACCGGGAACAGGCCTTGGGTCACCGCGGCGCGCGCCTTGTCGCGTGCGGAGATCAACAGAACCAGCGCAGCAGCGGCCATCGACCCCACGCCGGCGAATATCAGCGCCGACCCGATGCCATGGTGTCCGGTCGCGACGGCGGCGATGCCGATGCCGGTGATGATGGCTAGGAACAGGTTGTAGAAGCCCTGGTTGAAGGCCAGCAGCTTGGTGGTTTCGGCTTCCTCCCGCGTGGTCCCGAAGGTGGCTCGCGTGCGCGGCGAGGTCCAGGTCAGCGACTCCATGGTCCAGATGTAGACGTGCAATACCGCGGCCAGCCCGGCGACTATCAACGCGGCGGTGAGCATGGCGCCTCCTATCCTGTCGTCCGACCAGCTAGTCGAACAGCCCTGGTTGCGCCACGCCGGCTGGTGGCGTCATGCCCAAGTGAGTCCAGGCCAGCGCGGTCGCCACCCGGCCTCGCGGGGTACGGGCGACCATACCGGCACGCACCAGGAAGGGCTCGCACACCTCCTCCACGGTGGCCGCCTCCTCCCCGACCGCCACCGCCAGCGTGGACACCCCGACGGGCCCTCCGCCGAAACTGCGGGTCAGTGCCGACAACACCGCCCGGTCCAGCCGGTCCAGACCGAGTTCGTCGACGTCGTAGACCTCCAACGCGGCCTTGGCCACATCGCGAGTGATGATGCCGTCGGCGCGCACCTCGGCGAAGTCGCGAACCCGGCGCAGCAGCCGGTTGGCGATCCGTGGCGTGCCCCGCGACCGGCGCGCGATCTCCGCGCCGGCCTCGGCGCCCAACTCGATACCCAGAATCCCGGCCGAACGAGCCAGCACCCGCTCCAGCTCGGGCGGCTCGTAGAAATCCATGTGCGCGGTGAACCCGAACCGGTCGCGCAACGGACCCGTCAGCGCGCCGGATCGGGTGGTCGCACCGACCAAGGTGAAGGGCGCGACCTCCAACGGAATCGACGTGGCGCCCGGCCCTTTGCCGACCACCACGTCCACCCGGAAGTCCTCCATCGCCAGGTAGAGCATCTCCTCGGCGGGCCGCGCGATGCGGTGAATCTCGTCGATGAACAGCACATCGTGTTCGACCAAGTTGGACAGCATCGCGGCCAGATCGCCGGCGCGTTCCAGCGCCGGGCCCGAGGTCACCCGCAGGGAGGACCCGAGTTCGGCGGCGATGATCATGGCCAGCGACGTCTTCCCCAGCCCCGGCGGCCCGGACAGCAGGATGTGATCCGGAGTGCCGCCGCGGTTCTTGGCCCCCTCGATCACCAGCTGCAGCTGTTCGCGCACCCGCGCCTGCCCGATGAACTCCCCCAGCGAACGCGGCCGCAGGCTGACGTCGACGTCACCCTCACCCACCGTCAACGCCGGCGACACGTCGCGCTCCGGCAGGTCGTCGTCTCTCATCGGGCCTTGCCCAGCAGCGACAGCGCGGCCCGCAGCGCGCTGGACGTGGTGGCACCCGGCTCACCGGCCAACACCTTGTCGGTGGCCTCCTCCGCCTGCTTGGCCGCAAAACCCAGCCCGACCAAGGCCTCCACCACCGGACCACGCACCGCGTGCCCGTTGACCGCCGGGACTCCGGACGAGGATGCGCCGACCGGGCCGATCTTGTCCCGCAGCTCCAGCACCATTCGTTCGGCGCCACGTTTGCCGATACCCGGCACCCGCGTCAGAGCGGTGACGTCACCGTCGGCCAGCGCTTGCCGCAGTGCGGCCGCGTCGTGCACGGCCAGTGTGGCCATCGCCAGTCGCGGCCCGACGCCCGACACCGACATCAATGTCAGGAACAGGTCGCGGGTCTCGGTATCGCAGAACCCGTACAGCGTCATCGAGTCCTCACGCACGATCATCGCGGTGATCAGCCGCGCCTCGGCGCCTTGCCGCAGCGTCGCCAGCGTCGACGGGGTGGCGTTCACCCGATACCCGACCCCGGCCGCCTCGATCACCACGTGATCGAGCGCTATGCCGAGCACCTCACCACGGACCGAGGCAATCATCGGGCGGCTTTCAGCTTGTGCAGGTAGGCATTTCGTTGCTGGGCCGCCATCGCCTCGGCCTTGGCCAGACGGGCCAGCATCGGCGCCCGCCAGCAGTGGCAGATCGCCAGAGCCAGCGCGTCGGCGGCATCGGCTGGTGTCGGTTTGGCTTGTAGCGCAAGGATTCTGGTGACCATCGCGGTGACCTGAGCCTTGTCGGCGGCGCCGTTGCCGGTCACGGCGGCCTTGACCTCGCTGGGGGTGTGGAAGTGCACGTCGATGTCACGCTTGGCCGCGGCCAAAGCGATCACGCCGCCTGCCTGCGCGGTGCCCATCACCGTGGAGACGTTGTGCTGGGAGAACACGCGCTCGATGGCCAGCACGTCGGGCCGGTGGGTGTCCAGCCAATGTTCGACGGCGTCGCTGATAGCCAGCAGCCGTTTGGCCAGCGCCGCCTCCGCGGGGGTGCGCACCACGTCTACGTCGAGAGCCGTGATCTGTCGGCCGCGCCCACTTTCGACCAGGGATAGGCCGCATCGTGTCAACCCGGGGTCGACTCCCATCACCCGCACCGCAACCGCCCCTACCTTGTGCATTCGGCCCGAACAGCTGTTCGATAGCCTAGCGGCCCGGCCCGACACCGGCCGTCGCGACACGCGGTGCCAACGCCACGCCACGATATTGCGCGCCCAGCACGCGTCCGGCCGTCAGCAGCGGCTCGGTATCCCGCAGCGTGCGGGCCAGCACGAACGCCCCTTCCAGCGCCGCGACCAGTGCGACGATGACCTCTCTGGCGACCTCGGGCGCCACGCCGCGCCCGACGAAATACGCGGCGCCGTAGTCGAACCAGCCGCGGAACACATCGGCGCAGACGTCTCGAAGCGGCTCGACCGTGTCGGCTACTTCGGCGGCCACGCTGGCCACCGGGCACATGTTGGCGAAGCCCGTATCACGCATGTCCTCGGCGGCCTGGGTGAATGCCGCGTCAATGCCCTCGCCCAGGTCGGTGTAGCCGTCGATGATCGACGGGATGAGCAGTGCGTAGGCCGCTCCGGCGTTGGCCAGCGCTTCGCCGGCGATCTGCACCTTGCCGTCGCGGAAGTGGTGGTACAGCGACCCGATTGGCGCGCCGGACGCCGCGACCACGTCTTTCATGCCGACTGCGCCGTAGCCCTTGCGCCGCATCAGTTCGGTGGCCGCGGTGAGGATCGACTCTTTGGTGGTCCTTGCCATTTTCGCCTCCCAGTAACAGACTAGAGCATACGTTCTAGAATGATCGTTCTAAAGAAGGGCTCGCCGATGCGCACCGTGGAAGTCGCCGCCGGAACACTGGAGTACCGCGAGGAGGGCGACCCGCAGGGACCACCCGTCGTGCTGTTGCACGGCTTGCTGATGAACGACGCGCAATGGGACTTGGCGCTCCCGCTGTTGCCGTCGGGGTTTCGCTACCTGCTGCCGGTGCTCCCGATGGGCGGTCACCGCATCCCGATGCGCCCTGACGCCGACCTGACCATGCCCGGAATGGTCGGCATCGTCGCCGACTTCCTCGACGCGCTCGACCTGCGGGACGTGACGCTCGTGGTGAGCGACTGGGGTGGAGCGTTGCTGCTCACCGACAAGGGCCGCGACACACGCGTTGGCCGGCTGGTGATCTGCCCGAGCGAAGCGTTCGAGAATTTCCCGCCCGGGTTTCCGGGCAAGGTTGCCTGGCTGGCCACCCGCAATGCCGCCACGGTCTCCCTGGCGATGCGGCAACTCCGGATCGGCTGGCTGCGCCGCCGATGGCTGCTTTTCGGCCAGATGGCCAAAAAGCCGGTGCCACAGGGCATTGTCGAGAAATGGTTGGCGCCCGGCCTGGCCGACAAGCGGGTGCGCGCGGACCTGGTCAAGTACGGGCACAGCAAATTCCGGCGCGACGAGCTGATCCGGGCGACCAATGCGCTGGCCGGCTTCTCCGGCCCAGCGCTGGTGTTGTGGAGCGACAACCCGGTGATGCCGATGCGGCATGCGCAGCAGCTGACCAAGCTGATGCCCAACGCGCAGCTGCAGCTCATCGAGGATGCCTACGTGTTGACCATGCTGGACCAGCCCGAGGCGACGGCCGCCCGGATCGGTGCGTTCCTGCACCAGGTGATCGGCGCGCCACCGCCACGCTGAGGGCTGTTAACTTCGAAGCGTGTTCGTCACGGTAGGGCCGGCTCGGTGCCGCTGCATCGGCTCGCGGTAGCGCCGGCCGACGTGTCCGGGGCCCGGCTGGCGCTGGCGCTCAACGGGCCCGCACCTCAGCCGTTGGCCACCTGGCGACTGGACCACCCTGCCGGCGGCACGCTGTTGTTAGGCGTCCTGGGCGCATCCCATGTGATCACCATCGACCATGGCGGCCGCAGCTTCTCCGAGCAGGTGTCCTGCACCGCGAGCGTGGGCGGCGGCTTGCCGGAGCGCACCGAAGCCCCCGGCTACTGCCTGCAGTCCAAGACCGATAGCCAGGACGAGGCGACATTTCGGGCAATCGCCCAGAACCTACGCCGACGCTGCCGCGACGAGACCGGCTGGCTGGGCGGAGTCTTTCCAGGGGACGACGCCGCATTGACGGCGCTGTGCGCACACCCCGACGAATCCGGCTGGCAATGGCAGACCTGGCACCTGTATCCGCGCCGCCCGTTGGGCACCGGCGGGATGGTGGTGCACACCGCGAGCCGGTGGGCGCCCCGCGACTAAGCCTCGATCTGCGCCAGTATCTCGTCGGGGATGTCGGCGTTGGTGTAGACGTCCTGGACGTCGTCGCTGTCTTCGAGCGCGTCGACGAGTTTCATGACCTTGGCCGCGCCCTCGGCGTCGAGCGGGACGGTCACCGACGGCTGAAAACCCGCCTCGGCGGAGTCGTAGTCGATGCCCGCCTCCTGCAAGGCGCTGCGCACCGCGACCAGATCGGACGGTTCGGAGATGATCTCGAAGCTGTCACCCAGATCGTTGACGTCTTCAGCACCGGCCTCCAGCACCGCGGTCAACACGTCGTCTTCGGTGAGCCCGTTCTTCTCCAGGGTGATGACCCCTTTGCGGCTGAACAGGTAGGCGACCGAGCCAGGGTCGGCCATGGTGCCGCCGTTGCGCGTCATCGCGACCCGGACCTCACTGGCGGCCCGGTTGCGGTTGTCGGTCAGGCACTCGACCAGCACCGCGACGCCGTTGGGGCCGTAGCCCTCGTAGGTAATGGTCTGCCAGTCGGCCCCGCCGGCCTCTTCACCGGCGCCGCGCTTGCGCGCTTTCTCGATGTTGTCATTGGGCACCGAGCTTTTCTTGGCCTTCTGGATCGCGTCGTACAGCGTCGGGTTGCCGGCGGGGTCACCGCCGCCGACGCGGGCCGCAACCTCGATGTTCTTGATCAGCCGGGCGAACATCTTGCCGCGGCGAGCGTCGATCACGGCCTTCTTGTGTTTGGTGGTGGCCCACTTGGAATGGCCGCTCATCGGTGTCTCTTACCCCTCTTGTTGCATGAAAGTCGCCCAACGAGTCTATGTGGTGATCCGGGTGGGCGGCCCAGTGCGGTTGTCCGACCACTCCCCGACCGGCTTGGCGGCAGGTGCCGAAGTGCCCGCCTCACAGCGACACCTCGGTTTGTCGCTGTGAGGCGGGCACAAAGCCGAGTCACTGATCTGGCGACGCAAGTGACGAATGTGACGTCAGCGCCGCCCGTTGACGATGTCGACGAACAACTGATGGACGCGACGGTCGCCGGTCACCTCCGGGTGAAACGCGGTCGCCAACACCGATCCCTGCCGCACCGCCACAATGTGATCCGCCGCTCGGGCCAGGACTTGGACACCCTCGCCGGTTCGCTCCACCCAGGGCGCGCGGATGAACACCGCCCGCACCGGGTCGTCCAGCCCGGCGAACGGGATGTCGCCCTCGAACGAGTCCACCTGGCGGCCGAATGCATTGCGCCGCACCGTCATATCGATGCCACGCAGCGGCAGTGCGGCGCGCCCCTGCGCGCCGGCGTCCTCGATTTCGCTGGCCAGCAGGATCATGCCGGCGCACGCGCCGTAGGCCGGCAACCCCTCAGCCAGCCGCGCGCGCAGCGGCTCGAGCAACTCGAAGTCGGCCAGCAGGTGGCTCATCGCCGTCGATTCCCCGCCCGGGAGCACCAGCGCGTCCACCGAATCGAGTTCACTGCGCCGGCGCACCGTCATCGGCTCGGCGCCGGCTTCCTCCAGCGCCGCGAGGTGTTCTCGGGTGTCGCCTTGCAGCGCTAGGACACCGACGCGGGGTCCGCTCACTTCCCCGCGGGCTGATAGTCGCGCTTGAAGCGGGTCAGGCCCTCTTGCATCACCGCGGCCACCAGTTCACCGCGCTGGGTGAAGATCTTGCCGTGGCATAGGGCGCGGCCACCCCCCGCCGACGGCGAGGACTGGTCGTAGAGCAGCCATTCGTCGGCCCGGAACGGCCGCATGAACCACATCGCGTGGTCCAGCGACGCGACCTGCAGGTGCTCGCGCTCTTTCATGTGCGTGACCTGCGCCGAACCCAGCAGCGTGAGGTCGCTCATGTACGCCAGCGCGCAGATGTGCAGCACCGGGTCGTCGGGCAACGGGTCGCGGTGGCGGAACCACACCTGCTGCTGGGAGGCCTTGCCCGGCAACAACTGCAGGCGGTCGCGCGGCACGATGCAGACGTCCCACTCCTCGAACTGTTTGAAGCCGGCGTCGTCGAACACCTTGATCGAGCTCAGTCCGGGCAGACCGTCGGGAGGCGGCGCGGCCGGCATCGCGTCCTGGTGCTCGATGCCGTCCTGGTGGGTCTGGAAGGACGCCGCCATGCTGAAGATGGTTTCGCCGTGCTGGATCGCGTTGACCCGTCGGGTGGCGAACGAACCGCCGTCGCGGATGCGCTCGACGATGAACACCGTGCGCTCCTTGGCATCCCCGGGCCGCAGGAAGTAGCCGTGCAGGGAGTGCACCAAGAAGCCCGGCTCGACGGTACGCACCGCCGACACCAGCGACTGCCCGGCCACATGGCCGCCGAAGGTGCGCTGGAAGTAGCCGGATTCCGGGCTGAAGACGCTGCCGCGGTAGATGTTGATCTCGAGTTGTTCGAGATCAAGGATCTCTTCGATCGCCACGGAGAATTCTTACCAGCCGCGTTCGGCGAGGCGGTGTGACTGCGCGAGTTGCTCGACGTTGATGCCCACCATCGCCTCGCCCAGGCCGCGCGACACCTTGGCCAGCACGTCGGGGTCGTCGTAGAAGGTGGTCGCCTTGACGATGGCGGCGGCGCGCTGCGCGGGATCGCCGGACTTGAAGATCCCCGACCCGACGAACACGCCCTCCGCACCCAGCTGCATCATCATCGCGGCGTCGGCGGGGGTGGCGATGCCGCCCGCGGTGAACAGGGTCACGGGCAATTTGCCGGCCCGCGCGACCTCGACGACGAGCTCGTAGGGGGCCCGCAGTTCCTTGGCGGCGACGAACAACTCGTCCTCGGACAGCGACGTCAGGCGGCGGATCTCGCCGCCGATGGCCCGCATGTGCGTGGTCGCGTTGGAGACGTCGCCGGTGCCGGCCTCGCCTTTGGAGCGGATCATCGCCGCACCCTCGCTGATGCGGCGCAGTGCTTCACCCAGGTTGGTCGCGCCGCACACGAACGGCACGGTGAACTTCCACTTGTCGATGTGGTGGGTGTAGTCGGCCGGGGTCAGCACCTCGGACTCGTCGACGTAGTCGACGCCGAGGCTCTGCAGGATCTGCGCTTCGACGAAGTGGCCGATGCGGGCCTTGGCCATCACCGGGATGGTGACCGCGTCGATGATGCCCTCGATCATGTCGGGGTCGCTCATCCGCGACACCCCGCCCTGGGCTCGGATGTCGGCCGGCACCCGCTCGAGCGCCATGACCGCGACGGCGCCGGCGCCCTCGGCGATGCGGGCTTGCTCCGGGGTGACGACGTCCATGATGACGCCGCCTTTGAGCATTTCGGCCATGCCCCGTTTGACGCGTGCGGTCCCGGTCTGGCTGGCGCCCTGGACGTCCACTTACCTGCTCTCCTTCAAATTGGTGCCACTCCACTCTAGTGGTGGGGCGGCGACCGGCCTATTTGCTCGATCAGCGGATGGACTGCGGGACACCCGCGTCGCGTACCGCTGCGCCGTCGGCCGTCCCGTCGGCGAGCTGGTTGGCCAGCGGCAACAATTCTCCCAGCTGGACCGGGTACACCAGCTCACCGGCCGCGACCAGCCCGGCGATGTCGTCAGCATCACACCAGCGCGCGCCGTGGATGTAGCGGCGTTCCAGCTCGGTGCGCCCGTCGAGGGTGGGTTCGAAGCGGCGGGTGCGGTGCACGAGGTAGAACTCCTCGCTGTCGATCACCGACCCGTTGAACTCGAAGACTTCGTCGCGTCGCCAGATCGGGCCGACCATGTCCGCGGGGTCCACCCGCAGGCCGGTTTCCTCGGCCAGTTCCCGGGCGGCCGCCTCGGCCAGACGTTCGCCCGGCCGCACCTCGCCGCCCACGGTGAACCACCACTTCGGTGCGTGGCCGTCAGTGATGGCCGGGTCGGAACCGCAGAGCAGCAGCACTGCGCCGTATTCATCGAGCAGGACCACCCGCGCCGAGGTGCGGTGATTGACCCCGTGGTGGTCCCCGTGAGCCAACGCGTGCGGATGCTCGACGATCTCGAAGTAGGTGGGCAGGGTCGCCGTCCCGCCCAGGTGCAACTTGCGGACCAGCGGCCGCCCGCCCAGGGCCAGGGTGTCGCGTACGGCGTCGTTGTGGAAGCGGCGGGCCAGCAGGACCCGGGCCTCGGCGTCGGCCAGTTCGGCGATCAGCGCCGCCGGCAGCGACGCCGGATCCACCATCGCCAGCGCGGCCGACAGTTCGTTTTCGGCGTTCTCGCGTAGCTGCCGGGGCGCGCGTTCGGCGGCGGCGGCCAGGGCGGCCAACCGTCTGCCCTCCGGCGCGCCGCCGTAGGCGTCGGTGGCCACGGCCCGCGCCACCACCGCACGCCGGGCCAGCGCGCTGTCCAGCGCCTGCCAGGACAGGTCATAGCGGACGTTGAGCCGGTTCAACCGGTTGGCCGTCTGGTAACTCCAGGCGGCGAAGATCAGCAGCAGCACCAAGACCAGCACCGCGATGGCTGCCGCGAGCCACAGCATCAGCTGGCCACTTCCACCTTGACGCCCGACCCGGCGACCGTCTCGTACACCCGCATGATCTGACTGGCCACCACCGACCAGTCGTAGCGGCGGACCGCTTCGCGGCCGGCGGCCACGTAGCGCTCCTGCAGCACGTCGTTGCCCAGCATCGAGATCAGCGCGTCGGCCAGCGCGGCGCTGTCGTCCACGGCCACCAGGCAGCCGACTTCACCGTCGCGCAGCACCCGGCGGAAGGCGTCCAGGTCACTGGCCACCACCGGGGTGCCGGCGGCCATCGCCTCGACCAGGACGATGCCGAAGCTCTCGCCGCCGGTGTTGGGCGCGCAATAGACGTCGGCGCTGCGCATCGCCGACGCCTTGGCCGCGTCGTCGACCTGGCCGAGGAAGCGGATGTGCTTGGCCCACCGGCCTGCCTGCTGCCGCAGTTCGTCTTCGTCGCCGCGTCCGACGATCAGCAGTTGCACGTCGGGGAAGGACTCGACCACCTTGGGCAGCGCGTCCAGCAGCACCGCAACGCCTTTGCGAGGCTCGTCGTAGCGACCCAGGAACAGCACTGTCTTGCCCGGGCGTGGATAGCCGTCCAGCAGCGGCGCCGTGGCCAACGACTCGACGTCGACGCCGTTGGGAATTTCCACCGCGTCCGATCCCAGCGCTTCCATCTGCCAGCGCCGGGCCAGATCCGACACCGCGATGCGGCCGATGATCTTTTCGTGCCAGGGCCGCAGCACCCCTTGGAACACGCTCAGCGTCAGCGATTTGGTGGTCGACGTGTGGAAGGTCGCCACGATCGGGCCCTCGGCCACCCGCAGCGCCCACATGGACAGGCTGGGCGCGTTGGGCTCATGCAGGTGCAGCACGTCGAAATCGCCTTGGGTGAGCCACTTTCGGACCCGCCGATGCACGGCGGGGCTGAATTGCAGCCGCGACACCGAGCCGTTGTAGGGAATCGGGATGGCGCGGCCGGCGGAGACGACGAAGTCGGGCAGCGGGGTGTCCGGCGACGCCGGCGCCAACACGCTGACCTCGTGGCCGCGGGCGCGCATCACCTTGGCCAGCTGCAGCACGTGTGACTGCACCCCGCCCGGCACGTCGAGCGAGTACGGACAGACCATCCCGATCCGCATCAGCCGTCCCTCAGCCGGGCCTGTCGCTCATCGGACAGGTCGGCCAGCCACTGCGGTTGCAGCATGTGCCAGTCTTCGGGCTTCGCGGCGATGTTGCGCTCGAATTCGCGCGCCAGCGCCTGCGTGATCGCCTGCACGTCGCCGCTGCTGGTGTCCAGCGGCGTCTGCATGTTGCAGCTCCAGCCGTCGCCCTCGAACCAGCAATGCGACGGCAGCAACGCCGCCCCGGTCGCGATCGCCAGCTTCGCCGGCCCGGCCGGCATCCGGGTGGGTTCGCCGAAGAAGTCGACCTCGACTCCGGTGCGGGTGAGATCGCGCTCGGCCATCAACGCCACGATCCGGTTGTCCCGCAGCCGATCACACAGCACCTCGAAGGGCGGTCGGTCGCCGCCGGAATGCGGAATGACCTCGAATCCCAAGCCCTCGCGGTACTCGATGAAGCGCCGATACAGCGATTCGGGTTTTAGACGCTCGGCGACCGTGACGAAACTGTCATAGGTCTGCGCCAGCCACACCCCGTTCATGTCCCAGTTGCCACTGTGCGGCAACGCCAGCACCACGCCGCGGCCCGCGGCCAGGCCCGCGTTGAGGTTGTCTTGTCCGCCAGTTGAGCTGTCCAGGCGCTGCGTCAGTTCGCGCAGATTCATGGTCGGCAGCCGGAACGCTTCGCGCCAATACCGCGCATAGGACGCCACCGAGGCCCGCATCAGCGAGTCCGGCACTTGGGCGGGCTGGACCCCGATGACGCGCGCCAGGTTTTTGCGCAGCTGCTCTGGTCCGCCGCGGCGCGCCGCGTAGCGCGCTCCGGCGGCAAAGACGTTGCGCGCGGCGGATTCCGGCAGCGCGCGCACCGCCATCCAGCCGGCCGCGTACGACCAGTCCGTGGCGGCGCCGGTGACGACTTCGCGCGGCCGGCGCCCGGGCAACCTGAGGCTCACTGACGGTGGTATCACTGCTCGCTCTTTCCCGGTATGGCAATGCGATCCACGGCTCCCGGCGAGGTCCGAACCGCGTATATGCGCTGCGCGCAGGTGATCACACTGAGCACCGCCAGCAGCCACATCCCGATGGGCAGCGCCGGGGGCCAGGCGACGAACGGGAAATCGGACACTCCGGCGCCGCTGAGCACGATGATCAACCGTTCCGGACGTTCGATGAAGCCACCGTCACCGCGTAACCCGCTGGCCTCAGCCCGGGCCTTGATGTAGGAGATCACCTGCGAGGTGACCAGGCAGATGAGGGTCGCCACGGTCAACAGCCGGTCGTGCAGGTGAAAAGCGATCCACCACAACAGTCCGCAGAACACCGCCCCGTCGCTGATTCGGTCGCAAGCCGCATCGAGCACCGCGCCGAACCTGGTGCCGCCGCCGCGTTCTCGGGCCATGGCGCCGTCGAGCATGTCGAACAACGTGAAGAACCAGACCACGCAGCCACCGATGAACAACTTGCCCATGGGGAACAGGATCAACGCGCCGGCCACCGACGCGGCGGTGCCGATGACGGTGGCGGCATCCGGGGTCAACCCGACCCACAGGGCGGCCCGCGCGACCGGCTCGGTGACGCGAGCGAACGCCGCCCGCGACAAGAAGGGCAATTTACTCATGGTCGGGCCTCATGATTGCCGCGCCCACTCGGCGGCCAGCAGACGGCGGGTGTCGCGCAGCAACTGCGGGATGACCTTGGAGCCGCCGACGATGGTGATGAAGTTGGCGTCGCCACCCCACCGCGGCACCACATGTACGTGCAGATGTTCGGCCAGCGAGCCGCCGGCAGAGGAGCCCAGGTTGAGTCCGACGTTGAAGCCGTGCGGCCGCGACACCTTCTTGATGACGCGAATCGCCTTCTGGATGAACGCCATCAGCTCGGCGCTCTCCTCCTGGGTCAGGTCTTCGAGTTCGGATAGCCGGCGGTACGGGACCACCATCAGGTGACCGGGGTTGTACGGGTAGAGATTGAGCACCGCGTACACGAGTTCGCCCCGGGCGACTACCAGTCCGTCTTCGTCCGACAACTGCGGAATGTCGGTGAACGGCTGCGCGCGCTCGGCTTCGTCGCGTTTCATGGGCGCTTCGGCCAGATAGGTCATGCGGTACGGCGTCCACAACCGCTGCAGGTGATCGCGCTCGCCGACACCGCGGTCCAGGATCGTGTCGTCGCCGCGCTCGGCGCGCTCTGCCGGATCCTGCTCGCTCACCTGCCGGTCACCTTCACCAAATCGGCTGTCGGCGTTGCGTTTTCACGGTCGGCAAGCCACTTGACGATGGTGGACACCGCGTCGTCGCGGGGCACGCCGTTGATCTGGGTGCGGTCACCGAACCGGAAGCTCACCGCACCGGCCTGCACGTCCCGGTCACCGGCCAGCAACATGAACGGGACCTTCTGGTTGGTGTGGTTGACGATCTTCTTGGCCATCCGATCGTCACTGGCGTCCACTTCCACCCGCACACCGTGCGAAGCGAGTTGAGCCGCAACGTCTTCCAGGTAGGCGACGTGGTCGTCGGCGACCGGGATACCAACCACCTGCACCGGTGCCAGCCACGCCGGGAACGCACCGGCGTAGTGCTCGGTCAGGATCCCGAAGAATCGCTCGATCGAGCCGAACAGCGCGCGGTGAATCATCACCGGACGCTGCCGGGTCCCGTCGGCGGCGGTGTATTCCAGCTCGAAGCGGTCCGGAAAGTTGAAGTCGAGCTGAATGGTCGACATCTGCCAGGTACGGCCCAGCGCGTCTTTGACCTGGACCGAGATCTTGGGCCCGTAGAACGCCGCGCCACCGGGATCGGGGACCAGGTTCAGCCCGGATTCGGCGCCGACCTCGGCCAGCACGCTGGTGGCTTCCTCCCACACCTCGTCGGATCCGACGAACTTCTCGGGATCCTTGGTGGACAGCTCCAGGTAGAAGTCAGTCAGGCCATAGTCGCTGAGCAGATCGAGCACGAAACGCAGCAGTGAGCGGAGTTCGTCGCGCATCTGTTCGCGGGTGCAGAAGATATGCGCGTCGTCCATGGTCAGCCCGCGGACCCGGGTCAAGCCGTGCACGACGCCGGACTTCTCGTAGCGGTACACCGTGCCGAATTCGAAGAGCCGCAGCGGCAATTCGCGATAAGACCGCCCGCGCGCCCGGTAGATCAGGCAGTGCATGGGGCAGTTCATCGGCTTGAGGTAGTAGTCCTGCCCGGGTTTGCGCACCGAGCCGTCGTCGTTGTGTTCCGCGTCGATGTGCATCGGGGGGAACATGCCGTCGGCATACCAGTCCAGGTGTCCCGAGGTGTGGAACAGCTGCGCCTTGGTGATGTGCGGGGTGTTGACGAACTGGTAGCCGGCGTGCGCGTGCTTGCGCCGGGAGTAGTCCTCCAGTTCCCGCCGCACGATGCCGCCCTTGGGGTGGAAAACCGCCAACCCGGAACCGATTTCGTCGGGAAAGCTGAACAGGTCCAGCTCGACGCCGAGCTTGCGGTGGTCGCGGCGCTGGGCTTCGGCGATCAGCTCGAGGTGGTGGTCCAGCGCCTCCTGCGATTCCCACGCCGTGCCGTAAATCCGTTGCAGACTGGCGTTTTTCTGATCACCGCGCCAGTAGGCCGCCGAGCTTCGGGTCAGCTTGAAAGCCGGAATGTGTTTGGTGGTCGGGATGTGCGGGCCGCGGCACAGATCCCCCCAAACCCGTTCGCGGGTGCGGGGATTGAGGTTGTCGTAGGCGGTGAGTTCGTCGCCGCCCACCTCCATGATCTCCGCGTCGCCGGATTTGTCGTCGACCAGCTCGAGCTTGTAGGGCTCGTCGGCCAGCTCCGCGCGAGCCTCGTCCTTGGATTCGTAGACCCGCCGGGAGAACAGCTGGCCGTCCTTGACGATCTGGCGCATCCGCTTCTCCAGCGCCTCGAGGTCCTCGGGCGTGAACGGCTCCGCGACGTCGAAGTCGTAGTAGAAGCCGTCGGCGATGGGCGGCCCGATGCCCAGCTTGGCTTGCGGGAACAGCGATTGCACGGCTTGGGCCAACACGTGGGCGGTCGAATGCCGGATGACGCTGCGACCCTCGTCGGTGTTGGCCGCCACCGGCACGACTTCGGCGTCGACGTCAGGCACCCAGTTGAGGTCGCGCAGCTTTCCCTCGGCGTCGCGCACCACCACGATCGCGTCGGGCGTGCCGCGCCGCGGCAGCCCCGCCTCCCCGACCGCGGCGGCCGCGGTAGTCCCGGCAGGCACCCGGATAGGGGTTCCTGGCGTGGCGTGTGCGGGGGCGCTCATCAGGTCGCGGTCTCCAACAGTCGGTGTTCAAACGATCGCGACCATGCTATCGGTGCGCAGCTCGCCCAACCCAAGCCGCCGGATGGGCCGCAGCGGTTCAGGGCTGGCCCGGCTTGAGCCGCACGAACAGTGCGTCGGCTTCGGTGAGCACCGTGTCGCCGTCGCACAACCGCCCGGAGACGAAGATCTTGCGCCCCTCCACCTGGTCGATCCCCGCGTCGATCTGCAGTTCTTTCTCGATCGGCACGATGGCGCGGTAGTTGATCTTCAAATATGCGGTGCGCTGGCGCGGGCTGCCGGTGAGCACCGACGCCGTCAATCCCAGCACGGTGTCGAACAGCAGACCCAGCGCGCCGCCGTGTACCGCACCGTTTCGGCCGAGGTGAAACCGGGCGAAACGGGCCGTTCCCCCGATGCGCCCATCGGGGGTTTTCTGCGCCTTCATCGGCACCGTCAGGATGTTGCCGCGCACCGGCAGATCCATGCGCCGTCCCGACGGCGAACTCCACTCGTCGGCGTCGAACGGTTGCAGCAGCGCCGACACCTTCTCCAGCAGGTCCGCGGCCTCGGTGATGACGTCGTCGGGCGCGTCGACGGCGCGGGCGTGGTCTTGCAGCGTGCGCACCGCGTCGATGAACCGGCCGTAGTCCGGGCCGCCCTTGGTGGTCGGTTCCGGCGGGTTGAAGCCCCCGCCGGGATGCCCGGGCTGTTCGCTGCTCACCAGGACACCGTATTGGGCGCTTCTTTACTTCTCCGCGGCGGCCGCTATGGTGTCGAACTCCTCGTCGGACAGCGTGATCTCAGCGGCGGCGACGTTCTCCTCCAAATGCTTCACGCTCGAGGTGCCCGGGATCGGCAGCATGACCGGTGAGCGCTTCAGCAGCCAGGCCAGCGCCAGCTGGGACGGCGACGCGTCGTGATTTTCCGCGATCTGGTGCAGGGGACCGTCCGGGGCGGCCAGCGGTCCGGCGGCCAGCGGGAACCACGGAATGAAGCCGATGCCCTGCTCGGTCGCGGCGTCGACCAGCTTCTCGGCGCCCCGGGAGGCCAGGTTGTACATGTTCTGCACCGACACGAGGGTCGTGATCTGCTGTGCGGCGGTGAGCTGGTCGACGTCCACCTCCGACAGCCCGATGTGGCGGATCTTGCCTTCGTCCTTCAGTTTGACGAGCTCGCCGATCTGGTCGTCGAGCGGAAAATTCTTGTCGATGCGGTGCAGCTGGAAGAGATCGATGGTGTCCACGTCCAGCCGGCGCAGGCTCATCTCACACTCCTGGCGCAGGTAACTGGGATTGCCCAGCGGAACCCACACGTCCGGGCCGGTGCGCAGCAAACCGGCTTTGGTCGCGATCACCAAACCCGAATACGGATGCAGCGCCTCGCGAATGATCTCCTCGGAGACGTACGGACCGTACGAGTCGGCGGTGTCGATGAAGTTCACACCGAGTTCGACCGCGCGCCGCAAAACCCGCACGCACTCGTCCCGGTCGGCCGGCGGGCCCCACACCCCTTTGCCGGTCAGGCGCATCGCGCCAAAGCCCAGTCGATTGACCGTCAGGTCTCCGCCCAGGGTGAAGGTTCCGGATGCTGCAGCGACTGTTTGTGTGGTCATTTCACAGACCGTACGCGTCAACCCTGGAATTTGCTGTACGCGTGGCAAGCTGAGCGCATGGACCTCGACTCGCTCGCCGAGCTTCCGTTGACCTACTCCGAAGTGGGCGCCACGGCGTCCGGTCAGCTGCCTGCCGGCTACGCCCACTTGCGAATGTCCACCCAAATCGGCACGGGCCGAGAACGTTTCGAGGAGGCCGCCAACGCCGTGCTGCACTATGGCATGCAGCACGGGGCGGGACTGCGCGTGCAGGCCAGCTCGGAGGTCGCCGAGGTTTCGGCGATCGTGGTGGTCAAGATGATGGGCGTGCTCAGTGCGCCGTGCCGGGTGGTCTACGTCGTCGACGAGCCCGATGAGCGCGGGTTCGGATATGGCACCCTGCCCGGTCACCCGGCCTCCGGTGAGGAGAGGTTCGCGGTGCGCTACGACGCGAGCACCTCCGCGGTGTACGCGGAGGTGTCGTCGTTTTCGGTGCCCGCAACGTGGTGGGGCAAGTTGGGCAGGCCCGTGCTGCCGGTGGCTCAGCGCATGATCGCCAAGCGGTATCTACGTGCCCTGTGACTGGTCTGGCCGCGGCGGGCCAGCGTGGCCGATGGTGCGAATGTGGACGCCCTGCGCCAGCCGGGCCAGCGCGACCGCGCCCGCAAGCAAACCGAAATCGCGCAGCGCCACGTCGTAGAAGCCCGGCCCGCTGACCAGGTCGACGATGATTCCGGCCAGCCAGGCCGCGACCACCCAAGCACCGATGCGCGGCGCGACCGCAACCAGGACACCGGCCGCGATCTCGACCACTCCCACCACATACATGCATTGGTCAGCGGTGCCAGGAACCAGGCCGTCGATCCAGCCGGCCAGATACATGCTCCAGTGGTGAGGATGGGTCAGCAGGTTGAAGAACTTGTCCAGCCCGAACACGATCGGCGCGACGGTGAACACGGTGCGAAGCAGCAGGTACGCCGAGTAGGCCGGGTCCCTCAGCTGTGCGGATAGTGAGCGGGCGGCTTTGTCCTGGACGGTGTCATGTCGAGTGGCCATGGCTACTCCCTTCTATCGGATAATAATCTGTACGTTAGAACGGCTAGAATGTAGCGTCAAGATTTTTGTTCGTTAGAAAGTGGTTGCCGACATGGTTGCGCAGCGCGACGCCTCTGGCATCGGAGCCTTGGCGGACCCGGTTCGGCATCGGCTCTACGAGTTCGTCTGCGCCCAACCCGATCCGGTGAGCAGAGAGCAGGCCGCTGACGCCGTCGGCATCCCGCACCACCAGGCGAAATTTCACCTGGACCGACTCACCGCCGAGGGACTGCTCGAGACCGACTACGGGCGCTTGACCGGGCGAACCGGCCCCGGCGCCGGACGGACCGCCAAGCTGTACCGGCGAACTCGTCGCGACATCGCGGTCAGCCTTCCGCAGCGCGAGTACGAGCTCGCCGGCCGGCTGATGGCTGCGGCCATCGCCCGGTCGACGGCTACGGGTGAGCCCGTAGCAGAGGTGCTCGACGAGGTCGCTCACGACTATGGGCAGGCCATCGGCGCCACCGCCGACAAGCCCGCAGACACCGCCGCGGCGCTAGAGGTGGGGTTGGCACTGTTGGCCGAGTACGGCTACGAACCCCGCCGCAACGACGGCCACGTGGAATTGGCCAACTGCCCGTTCCACGCCTTGGCTCAAGAGCAAACCGCATTGGCCTGCGGCATGAACCATGCGCTCATCGCCGGCGTCTGCGACGCGCTGGCGCCGTATGGCCCCGACGCCGTCCTGGAGCCGGGTCCGGCTCGGTGTTGCGTGGTGCTCAAATCACGGAGGTCAAACGCGCCAGCGAGCCAGTAATTCCTCGGCGCCGGCGCACATTTGCCCGATGACGTCAGCCACCGACGCGTCGTCGCGGATCATTCCGACGCCCTGCCCGGCGTCGACGGGCGCAACGCGCGTGTCGTCGGCCGCGGCGGCCGCGGCTAGTTCATCGCGGACCGACCGGTCGGCGGCCAACACATCCTCCTTGCCGCTCCAGCGTTCGACGAACTCGTTGACCAACACGCGGGACGGGAACTGGGCCGGCCACGGCAGCCCACCGGCGACGTCGAAGACGCGAGTGGTGCGGGTATCGGTTTCGCGCGCCGCGATCAGTGCCCGACGGCTCGCGTCGCCCGTGAGCGCCTCGGGGCACGCCGCCAGCCGAGTGCCCACCCAGGCGCCGCTGGCACCGGCGGCCAGGACGGCGGCCAGGCTTCGCGGCGATGCGATGCCGCCACCGGCCAGTACCGGCACCTCTACGGCAGCCAGGACTGCGTCGAGCAACGGGAGCGTCCCCAGGCGCACCGCACCGTGGCCGCCACCTTCGGCCCCGCGCGCCACCAGCACATCGACCCCCGCGTCGGCCGCCTGACGCGCACCGACGCTGTCGTAAACCTGTGTCGCCGTGGCGATTCCGGCGTCGTGCGCTTCGCTTACCCAGGACCAGTCAGTACCGAAGCTGACCGAGAGCAACATTGGCCGCGCCGCCAGCGCGTCCTGCAGTAGCCCGGACTCTTTGCGCATCACCCAGTCCACCAGGCCGATGCCGAACCTGCCGCTGACGTGTTGGAGTTGGGCCGCCAGGGTGGCCCTGGTGGCGGTGCTGCCCATGCCGACCATGCCCAGGCCGCCGGCGGCACTGACCGCGGCGGCCAGGCGTCCACCGGCGACACCGCCCATGGGCGCATTGACAATCGGCACACGCAGACCGAAACTTTGCGACCACGCCGTAGCGAGCACTCCTAGTGCGCATCCGGCTGCGCTTTGAGCACGGTCAGAATCACCACGGAATCCTCGACGGCGTGCAGGGCATGACGCTGGTGTGGGATCGCCACGTAGTCACCGGTCTTGCCGTCCCAGCTGTCCTCGCCCGCGGTGAGTCGGACGTGGCCCTGCAGTACCTGCAATGTCGCTTCCCCGGGGCTGTCGTGTTCGGACAGGTCGTGGTCGGCCAGCAGGGCCACCACGGTCTGGCGCAGTTCGTGGGTGTGGCCGCCATGGATGGTGTGCGCGGCGCGGCCGCTGTGCGACTTGGCGGCCTCAGCCAACTTCTCCGATGCCAGCTCGGTGAGCGAAATGGATTCCATCAGGTGAGTCCTTTCAGCCGTTCAATAGCAGTATCCCCGCCGTCACCAGCGCCGCTACCTTGACCACCTCGAAGCCGACGTAGGCGTAGTGGCCGTGGGACCGCGGCGCGTCCAGGCCGGCGAGCACTTGGTCCGACCGGCGGGTCAGCCGGGGCCGCACCGCAATCAGCTGAACGGCCAATGCGGCGAACGCGACGCCGAAGGCGACCACGATGGAAACCGGTGTGGGGCCGGCCGCCGCGAAGGCCCCGAGAAGGAGCGCGAAAACCACTTCCACGGTGTTGAGCGCCCGAAAGACCAGTCGGCCGATGCTCAGGCCGATTTGCAGAGTCACATTGGGCGCCCGAAATTTCAGCGGCGCTTCCAGGAACGAGATGGCCAGCACCATGCCGAGCCACACGAAGGTGACGGCAACTTCGATCGCGCGTCCGGTGCTCACTTCTCTCCCCCTGTCGCGGCCAGATGGGCCAGACACATATCAGTTTTCACGAACGCGTCGAGCCGGTCGACGGTAACGGGCGCGCCCCACTGACGCAAAGCTCCTTGCATGGCACCTAGGTGAACCGAACACACTATCGGAGAACGGGGTTCGGCGAGTTCCACAGATTGGCAGTGCCGCACACCGATGCGTCGATCGCGGCGGGCGCCGTTCCGGAGAGTCGAGTCGCCTCCCCCAGTCCCGACCTGCGCTGAGCGAATCTCGTTAATTGGCAGGATATTCCATTTACCCACCGCCCGGAACATTGCCGGCGGCCGCTTCGGTCCGCGGTGGGCGTGTCACTCATTCCGACGCTGCCTCACGCGTCCGAATCTACACAAGGGTCAGTGTAAGAACGACAGCACCGACAGAGGCGGCAACACCCGCCTCCGCCCGGGCGCGGAGGTCCATCGCGCCGAGGATGAATCGGGGCGCACCGCAGGTTCGGTTCCGCCGCTGTCGAGACGAATGTCCGGGTGGGTGAGCCGGTCGACCCAGGACTCCTCTGAGTAACTGAAAGGGACCGTCGAGGACAGAAAGGCCTGCATTGGCGGGAGTAACTGAGCGCTGGCGGTCTCGTGCGGGTAGTGTCCCGCGCCCGGGATTTCGACCGTCAAGGCTGCGGGGACTCGTTCTGCGAACGCCCGGTGGTGGTGCGGGGGAATCGTGGTGTCGTCGGCTCCCCACGCCACCAGGACTGGCACGCCGTGCAACAGAGCGGTCTGCCGTTGCGCGCTGACCGCCTGCCCGCGCCAGTCGATCACTGAACGGGCTGTGCGAAGAAATGCGGTCCGTCGCTTGGTGCCGCGCAGTCCGTACAACAGGCCGGAGAGGAGGCTCGCGTCGGGTCCGGACAGGGATTTCGGCAACACGGCCAGGGCCCGGTTCGTCACTGCCGGGGGTATCGCGCTCAAGGCGGCGATGACGGCGTCGGCACCGGGCAGCGTTGCCGCTCGCAAGGCGATACTCACCTCTGAACCGAGTCCGCCGCTGCCGATCAGGATGAGCCGGTCGATGCGTTCGGGGAATTGATAGGCCGTTTGTAGGGCGATGCCGCCGCCCAGGCTATGGCCTACCAGCGAGAAGCGCCGATGCCCCAGCGACAACAGCAGATCCCGCAGGGCGCAAGCATGGGCGCCCAGCGAGTAGTCGCCGGCGGGCGCGTCGGACTCGCCGTGGCCGGGCAGATCCGGCGCGATAACAGTGTGCGTGCGGGCCAGGGTTCCGATGATCTGCCGCCACGTCCCTCGGTTGCCGCCGAGCCCGTGGATCAGCAACAGCGCGGGACCGTCACCGGCGACGGTGTAGGCGATGGAACCGCCGGAAAGGTGAATTCGGCCCTCGCGGATGTGGCGGGCCGAGACGGCATTGCGCGGGCCTGAACTTCTGCAGAGTGCGTTGATGGCTACTCCCGTGGTCGATGATGAGGTAAAGCCGCGCCATGGGCTGACGGCCGAACCCGAACCGCCGCTGGAATACCCGCTGCATGCGGAACTATCAGTGATGGCCGCCACTGTCGGTGTGCGTCCGGCTGCCCGGCCGTTTGAACTGGGCCAACGAACTGCTCGCGGTCTAGGAGGGGGCGCTGCCTTAGCTGTGGCGCGATATGATCGCGGGCGACGTCGTGGCGGCGCGTTTTATGCCTTCGCGGCCGGGTACTTGCCTGTGGACGTCGCGTCCTGTCTGGGCGTCGGTGTACATCTATGCGCATTTCGTCGACGGAGACGGCGCTGCTTGTAAAAGCGAGGAATTGATTGATGGCGATCTCAGACATCGCACAGTACGCGCATCTAAGCCCGGCGGACATCGAGGCGCTGGGCGCCGATCTCGACGAAATCCGCCGCGACATCGAGACGTCTCGCGGCCAGCGCGACGCGGCGTACATTCACCGCACCATCGCGTTTCAGCGAGCACTGGAGGTCGGGTCGCGCCTGCTACTCGGCGTTAGCCCCTCATGGGTGGGCTGGGCGGTAGGCACGGTGACACTGGCCTTGGCCAAAAGCGTGGAGAACATGGAGATCGGGCACAACGTGGGCCACGGTCAATGGGATTGGATGAACGACCCGGAAATCCATTCGAATACCTGGGAGTGGGACATGGCGGGGGTCTCCTCCCAGTGGAGATACGCGCACAACTACCGGCATCACGTCTTCACCAACGTCCTGGAGATGGACGACGACCTCGGCTTCGGGTTCATGCGCGTCACTCGTGATCAGCCGTGGCAACCCCGGCATCTGTTGCAGCCGATACGAAATGTGCTGTTAGCCATCACCTTCGAGTGGGGAATCGCCTTACACGACCTGCGCGCCGTCCAGACTCAGGCGTCCACGACTCCGCGGACGACGCACCTGAGAAACGCGCTGCTGCGCAAGACTGCCCGCCAGGCCGTCAAGGACTATCTTGTGTTTCCCGCGCTGAGCGGAAGACGGTGGCGCCGCACCCTCATCGCCAACACGACTGCGAACGTGCTGCGCAACCTGTGGGCGTACATGGTGATCTTCTGTGGTCACTTCCCCGATGGCGCCGAGAAGTTCACCGCCGCTGTCGTCGAGGACGAGAGCAAAGCCGAATGGTACTTACGGCAGATGCTCGGCACGGCGAATTTCGACGCAGGGCCTGCGTTGGCCTTCTGGAGCGGCAACCTCTGTTACCAGATCGAGCATCACCTGTTTCCCGATCTACCCAGTAACCGCTACGCCGAGATCGCCGAACGGGTGCGGGCGTTGTGTAACGACTATGACCTGCCCTATACCAGCGGATCACTGGTGCGCCAATTCTGGTTGACGATGCGAACTCTGCACAAATTGGCGTTACCCGACCGGGTCTTGAGTGCGACGCCCAATGACGCGCCGGAGACGGCATCAGAGCGAAAGTTCTTTGACACGGCACTGGCCCCCGCCCCGGTGGCCGCCGACGGGTCGTCGCGGCGAAGCGGTCTGCGTACCGCGTTGCGCAATCGCGCCACCAAGGCACCCGAACGAACAAAACGTGCCCGAAAAATGTCGATCAGTGCCGCATAGGCCGGCGCCCGGCAAGGGCGCAATTACGACGGCATATTCAGGTCAGTGAACCCGTAATCTTCTCCCTACCGCGGGTACCTGGTGCGGCCGTGGAAATCAATCCGCAATGTGGCCGTGACAAAACAACAACCTGGCGCCCGTAAGTTGACTGCGGCGGATGCCGACTCAAAAGGGGGAAATGACGCGTATGGGTGGAGTCCCAGCTGGATTGACCGATTCCGATGTCGAGCATTTAGCTTGGGAATTCCTCCAGTCAGGATATGTCGGTACGACTTTCGCCAACTGGTCGCTTGATCGGCGCCTCGACAAGTTTCTCCGGCGGCGCAGCCTGTCCCGCGTCGCCGACGACGGTGATCTTTCCAACATCGTGCTGGATCGCATCATGACCTATTTGGCGGGTCGGTCGCCGCTGCGGGCTATCCGCGTCTAGCCGGCCGGCGCGTCAGCGCCCGCTCGGCACGTTGCAGGCTCTCGTCGACCAAGCGCTCGGCCGCCCCGAAATAGGTTGTCGACGGGGCTATCTCGACCAGGTCGGCAATCGCGCGTTGCTCGCCACGCACGTCTGCGGCAGCCAGATTCTCACCCATCCGCTCGGTATGGATCTGCAGCCCCGACAGCAGTTCACTGCACTGAGAACCGGCGGCCACCGTACGTCGTGCCAAAGTGCGCACCGTCTCCCACTCGACATGCCATGCGCCGTCAGGGCGTTCGTCGTGAGCCAGTGCGGCGGCGGTGTGCAGCGTCGCCGCGAGCGGTGGGGCGGCGATGGCGGCGCGCCGAATCAGTATGGACAACACCGGGTTGCGTTTATGCGGCATCGCCGATGACCCGCCGCGGTGCGCGCTGACCGGTTCGTCCAATTCGCCGGTCTCGGGGCGAGCCGAGGTGACGACGTCCGACGCGATGTGACCCCAGCAGTCGGTGCAATCCACCAACGCGTCGGCCACCGCGGTGACCGGTGTGCGCGTCGTGTGCCACGGTAGCCTGAAGTCCAATCCCAGATCCGTTGTGGCGCTGCGGACCACATGGTCGGCGACTGCCGCCGGGTCGCCGCTGCCCGTCAGCAACGTCGCTAATTCCGTGGTGGCCGACCATATTCCGACCGCACCACCGAACTGCGCCGGAGTGGCAAGCTCGCTGAGCCGGTGATAGGCGTCGACGACGCCGTTGAGCCATCCGGCAGCTTTGGCGCCGAACGTGGTCGGCGCCGCGTGCTGGGTGAGAGTACGCGCCACCATGGGTGTGGCCCGGTGTGTTTGCACCAGGGCTGACAATGCCGAGATCTGTTCGCCGAGTTGGCCGCTGATTTCGTTGACGACACCACGCAACCCCACCATCAGGCTGGTGTCGACGACATCTTGGCTGGTCAACCCGCGGTGGATCCACGGCCCGATCACCGGGTCGGCGCGCTGGCGCAGTAACGAGACCAATCCGATGACCGGGTTGCCGCCGTCCTCGGCGGGCACGGCCAGTACGTCACAGTCAACGGAGCCGACGAGATGCGACAGATCGACACCGACACAGTCCGGCGGGGCCAAGCCGGCACCGGCCAGCGCCCGCAGCCATGCGGATTCGACCGCCACCATGGACCGCAGGAACGCTGGGTCGCTCATGTGCTCACCGGCCCGATGTTCGCCGGGCCACAGCAGGTTGGTCATGGCCAACCATCCCGGTAATCCAGGAACACGGTCTCGTGTGCGCCTTGCAAGTGGATGTCGAAACGCAGTGCGGGCCGGCCGGAATCGTCTTCGGCGACACAGGTCAGGGTCTCGCGCCGCGCTGCGGCGACACGCGCAGCCAACGGGTCGGCGGCCAGATCCTCCGCGGTCAAGTAGGCACGGGTGAACAAGCGATGCAACAGGCCTCGGGCGAAGACGGCGACGGCGAAGAACCTCGGCGCCCCCGGACTCACCGCACCCGGCGGCACTGTGGTGAAGCTGTATCGTCCGTCGGTGTCGGTCGCCGCTCTGCCCCATCCGGTGAAGGTCCAGCCGTCTCGCCGCAAGGAGCCGAACGACCGCGAGATGCGGCCTGCGGTGTCGGGTTGCCAGATCTCTACCAACGCGTCGGGCACGGCGTCACCGGCGCCGTCGTAAACGGTGCCGCGTAGACGGATCGCGCCGGGGAACTCATCACCGACCAATTCGCTGTCGCGCGGATATGACAGGCCGAGTCCGAAGAAGGGGCCTACCGTCTGCCCTGGGGTGCTGAGCGACTCGGCGCTGATCTCAGTCACCGCCGCCGCCTTGGGTCCGGGCACTGCCAGGCAACACGATGTCCCATCGGTAGCCGGTCGCGTATTCCGGTTCCGACAGGCCGTGGTCATAGGTGGCGACAAGGCGTTGGCGGGCAACGGGATTGAGGATTGACTGATAGATCGGGTCCAAATCGAACAGCGGATCACCTGGGAAGTACATCTGGGTGACCAGCCGCTGGGTGAATGCCGTTCCGAAAAGCGAGAAGTGGATGTGCGCCGGCCGCCAGGCGTTGTGGTGGTTGCGCCACGGATACGGGCCGGGCTTGACGGTTTTGAAGCGATACGACCCGTCGGGTCCGGTCAGACACCGGCCGACGCCGGTGAAGTTGGGGTCCAGCGGAGCGGGATGCTGGTCACGCTGGTGGCGGTAGCGGCCGCTGGCGTTGGCCTGCCAGATCTCGACCAGCTGGCCCGCCAATGGCTTGCCGGACCGGTCGAGCACCCGGCCGCTGACGAAGATGCGCTCCCCGATGGGTTCGCCGCGCTGACCGGCGGTGAGGTCGGCGTCGGCGGGGTCGACGTCTTGGTGCCCGAAGCAAGGCGCCCAACGCTCGAGTTCTTCGGGGTCGACGGCCAGCAGCGGGTTCTGCGGACAGCGCAGGGCGCTGCTGCGATAAGGCGGGTAGTGCAACAGGGGCTGAGCCTCGTCCCGGCCCGAGCGCCGCCGATCAGACGCGATGGCGGTCATTTCTGCGCTGATTTCACCTTGTGACGCAAGGCGCTCGGGTGGGGCCTCCACGAAGCGTGAGGCTACTCTGGTGCCGCCATTGCGGGCAGGCATAGCGGAAACGGCGTGCCGAGCGCTACGTCGAGGACCCAGCGTTTGCCGCGGCGCGGTGGGCTACAGCGTCCGGACCAACGCGGCCCTGCCCTTGGTGCGGAGTTTGTGCAACGTGGAACCGCGCAGCTCCTCGATGCGCGCCGCCATCTTGTTGCCCAGTTCCTCCAGCTCGGCGTCGGTGATCTTGACCTCGGGCGGCGCCGGAATCATGTCGCGTTCCTCTTCGTCGGCGTGTGCCTCGAGAACGGTCTTGAAGGAGTTCCACTCGTCCTCATAACGCGGGGAGGTCTGCGGGGTGCGCAGCAGCACGGAAAGTTGGTCGACCACCTGCCGATGCTCGGCATGAGCCACCGCGATCAATTCGCTGGCCGCCGCCAACGCCGGGTAGTACAGATCGTCCTCGATGCGAAAATGGATATCCAACTCCATCAGCATCTCGTCGAAAAGGCTATGGCGCTCTTCGCTGTTCACCGGCGCCTCACTGACCTTGCGTCCCAGGCCCTTGAGCACGACGTGGTGTTCTTTGAGAACCTCATATGCGTTCACTTGGCCACTCCATCCCCGCTTGTGAGTGCCGGCTCCCCACCGCGCACTTCGATGACTCCGTCGACCAGTCGGGCCTCGTAACACGGCAACGGTGCCGTGGACGGGCCGCGCAGCACTTCCCCGGAGTCCAAGGCGAACCGGGACCCGTGCCACGGGCACACCAGCCGGCCACGATCCACCCAGCCATCGGCCATCGGTGCGGCCAGGTGCGGACAAAACTCGCCGAACGCCGACACCTCGCCGGGCTTGGTCTGGCATACCACCAAACCCACCCCGTCGACCTCGACCCGAACCGGCTTACCGTTCAACGCACTCGCCGGCAACACCGGCGTCCAGTCCTTGTTGCGCAACCGCTGACCGGACTGGTCGATGCCGATACCCGACTCGAATACCAGGGCACCACCCAGATAGCTGCCGCCCAGCGTGACGCCGTAACCCAAAGCGCTGGTTGCCATTCCGCGAAGACGACGGCCACGACGCCGGTCCCACCACGACAGGGCGTACAGGGCGGTTGCGGCGGTGTTCACCACACCGTGCACCAGACCCACGCGACGGTCCTTGTCGTGGGTGTGCTGCCAGTCGGTCACCCCGGTCACCGCGGCGCCGACGCTGGCCAGAATGCCGAGCCCCAACGACCGCGACGCGAACTGTGCTGCCTGAACGTTCTCGGCGGCAGGCCGACCCGGGAGCAGGCTCAGCGCATCCAACGCAACCGTCGTGCCGAGCGCTCCGCTGGCGAAGGAGGCCAGCGGCGGGTGTACCGGGTGACCCAGCCAGACCCCGTTGAGCGCGTTGGCCACGCGGTCACGGGCATCACCCAGGCCGTTGTAGGCGAAACTGAGCAGGTGCTCAAGCCGATAACTGGGCCGATCGAGCCACTCCTGGCGCCCGATCGCGGCCAGCACTCGCGGCCCGAGCTTGCGCAGTCGACTATCGGCTCCTGCGGACCGATTGACCATGACACCAGTCCTTCCCACTATGGCGTTGCGCGCACCGATCGCCCTTACCTCCCGGTCTGCTCACGATCACGAGCGCGGCTAGGTTCACCGTAACGTCGTTGCGCATGCGCAATTTGTGAGCGGACTGTGAGTCAGCCACCGGGCTGCTGTATGGCAGAATTCTGGATAGCAGAAGGCGTGTCTGGGCAGCAGAGCAGCTGCGGGACGGAGATGACCTGCAGTGACCGGATACGCGGACGTCCTCAGCGACGTCGTCGCCAATGTGGGTCGGGGCATGATCCCGGCACACATCTACAACGACGCCGACCTGTTCGCGCTGGAAAAGGACCGTCTCTTCAGTCGTGCCTGGGTGTTCGTGGCGCACGAATCCGAGATTCCGCAGGACGGCGACTATGTGGTGCGCCGGATGCTGGAAGACTCCTTCATCATCACCCGTGACTCGGGCGGCGCGGTGCGCGCGCTGTTCAACATGTGCCTGCACCGGGGCATGCAGGTGTGCCGCGCGGAGATGGGCAACGCCTCCAATTTCCGCTGCCCCTACCACGGTTGGACCTACCGCAACGACGGCCGGCTGACCGGTCTGCCATTCCACCGGGAGGCGTATGGCGGCGACGACGGATTCGCCAAAGAGCAAACGCTGCTGCCCGCGCCAAAGATGGCCAGCTACAACGGCCTGATCTTCCTCAACATGGACCCCGCTGCCGAGCCGCTCGAGGGCTTCCTCGGCGACTTCCGGTTCTACCTGGACTTCTACACCCGCCAAAGCAGCCACGGCCTGGAAGTGCGCGGACCACAACGCTGGCGCATCAAAGCCAATTGGAAGATCGGCGCCGAGAACTTCGCCGGCGACATGTACCACACCCCGCACACGCATGCCTCGATCGTGGACATCGGTCTGTTCCGCGAACCACGCGCGCAGAAGCGCAAGGACGGCGCCACTTACTGGGCACGATGCGGCGGCGGTACCACCTACAAATTGCCCCCGGGCGGCTTCGCCGAGCGCCTGCGCTACGTCGGCTATCCCGACGAGATGATCGCTCGCATGCAAGGCGTGTGGAATCCAGCCCAACAACAGCTGGTTGGCGAGGACGGGTTCATGATCTCGGCCGCCACCTGCTTTCCCAACCTCAGCTTCGTGCACAACTGGCCGAAGCTGCCCAACAGCGATCAGGTGTTGCCGTTCATCTCGATTCGCCAATGGCAACCCATCAGCGCCAACGAAACCGAAGTGTGCTCGTGGTTCGCGGTGGACGCCGCCGCTCCGCCACAGTTCAAGAAGGACTCCTACAAGGCCTATTTGATGTGCTTCGGGTCCACCGGCATGTTCGAACAGGACGACGTGGAGAACTGGGTGTCGCTGACCACCACGGCGGGTGGCTCGATGGCCCGGCGCCTGTTGCTGAACAGCCGCATGGGACTGCTGGCGGACGACTCCCCCGTGATCGACGACCTGCCGGCCGAGCTGTTCCACGGGCCGGGTCGCGCCCAGGTCGGTTACAACGAGTACAACCAGCGCGCGCTGCTGAAGATGTGGGCACAGCATCTGGCGGCGTCATGACAAAGCCGTTGGCGTTCAACGATATCCGGCACTTACAAGCGCACCAATTCCTGGTTGACGAGGCATATCTGTTGGACGCCCAACAGTACGAGTCGTGGCTGGACACCCTGACCGAGGACGTGCGCTACCTGATGCCGGTTCGGGTGACCACTGCGCGTGGCGCCGGGTTCGACACCTCGCCGGGCATGGCCCATTTCGACGAGGACAAATACGCCCTGCGTCAACGCGTCGCCCGCTTTGCGACCGAGCACGCCTGGACCGAGGATCCGCCGTCGCGGCTACGCCATTTCATCACCAACGTGCGCACCTTCCCCACCGACGACGACACGCACCTGGCCGTGCAGTCGGCCGAGTTGCTGTTCCGCAGCCGTGGGGACGTGAACGAGAGCGCGTTGCTGTCCTGCGGGCGCAACGACCTACTACGCTGGTGCGAGGATCGCTGGAAACTGGCTCGCCGCACGATCACTGCCGACGAGTCGGTGTTGCGGATGCAGAACTTGGCGGTGTTCTTGTGACGGACGAGCTTGCGCAGCTACTGGCCGGCGCCGTTGGTGAACCTCTGGTCGTGGCAAACGAATTCACCGAGGTACAGCTACGCCGAGTGGATACCCGCAACGGGTCTCGGCTGCTGATCACCGCGCCGAAAAGCGGCCAGTGGATCAGCCTGGATGCGCTGGAAGTCGAGGCCCTCACGCGGCAGAACGCCCGCACGCTGGCGGCCATGGTGGGCAACACGCATGCTCCGCTGCTTCCTGACGAGCCGGAAGCCTCCGATGACCGGATGGCTTGACGGCAAACGGGCGCTGGTCGTCGGCGCCGGTTCCGGAATCGGCCGAGCCGTCGTCGAGGCGTTCCGGACCGAGGGCGCCAAAGTTGCTGTGTTGGAGCGCGACCCGACCAAGTGTGACCGGTTGCGCGCAGAGCTTCCAGACCTGCCGGTCACCGAAGGCGACGCCATCACCCGCGAGGCCAACGAGCGGGCGGTCGCCGCAGCGGCCGATGCCTACGGTGGCCTGGACACCCTGGTCAACTGTGTCGGCGTCTTCGACTTCTACCAAGGCGTCAAGGACATATCCGCCGACGACCTGCCCGCGGCGTTCGACGAGATGTTCCGCACCAATGTGCTCAGCCACGTGCAGTCGGTCAAAGCCGCTATCCCCTTGCTGCAGAGGGGAATCGGTCCGTCGATCGTGCTGACGGAATCCGCGTCCTCGTATTATCCTGGCCGCGGCGGACTACTGTATGTGGCGTCGAAATTCGCGGTGCGCGGACTGGTCACTTCCTTGGCGCACGAGCTGGCGCCGCACATCCGGGTCAATGGCGTGGCCCCGGGCGGAACGCTGAACACCGACCTACGCGGTCTGGCCAGCCTCGGTCTGGACGACACCCGACTCGACGAATCACCCAACCGGGCACGCGATGTGGCCGCGCGCAGCCCGCTCAACGTCGCGCTCTCCGGGCAGGACCACGCGTGGAGTTATGTGTACCTGGCGTCGGATCGGTCCCGCGGACTGACCGGAGAAACGGTTCACCCCGACGGCGGGTTCCGCCTCGGCGCACCGAAGTCGGCTCAGCCGTGACGAATGCGCTGGATCAACAGCGGGTCCTGGTCGCCCAAGCGTGCCGAGTCGCCGCGGCGCGCGGTTTGGTCGACGGCACCCTCGGGCATCTGAGTGTGCGGGTCGACGACGACCACCTCCTCATTCGCTGCCGCAGTGACGACGACACCGGGGTGGCGTTCACCCGCCCCCGCGACATTCGGTTGATCACCTTCGACGGGCGCCCCGGGGCCGCAGGGGAACTCGACGGTTACCGGGTGCCCAACGAGCTTCCCATCCATGTCGAGACCCTGCTGGCCGATTCCCGGCACCGGGCCGTCGCGCACTTGCACCCGCCGGCCGTCGTCGCCGCCGACCTGGCCGGCATCGAGATCCGGCCCATCTATGGCGCCTACGACATCCCCGGGGCCCGGTTGGCCCGGGGCGGGGTCCCGGTGTACAAGCGGGCCGTGCTCATTCGGAATTCGGCGCTGGGTAAGGAGATGGTGGCCGCAATGGGCGGCGCACCGGTGGTGATCTGCCGCGGGCATGGAATCACCAGCGCCGCGGGCAGTGTGCAGCAGGCGATCCTGCAGGCGATCAGCGTCAACGAATTGGCGCGGATGTCGTTGCGCGTGCGTGCCGCCGGTGGCACGCTGCGTGACATCGACGAATCCGACTGGGCCGACCTGCCCGACCTGGGATCCGCATTCACCGTTGCGTCGGCCTGGCGCCACGAGGTCGCCCGGCTCGGTACACCGCATCAGCGGTGAGTCCGATCGCAACGACTGCGTAACGCTTTGGCAGCCAACAGGTTTCATCGGGCCGTTAGCCGCCGACACTCGACGGATGTGCCGGGATCGCACCGGCGGTGCGCTTAGCCTAACCAGGTCTTCCATCCGACCTGAGGAGTACGCACGTGGGCGAGCTGGACCGGCGGCGCTTCCTGGTCGCGGTGGCGGCAACCGTCGCTGTCGCGGGCATCTCCTGGTCCGGCGGCGCGCCCGAACAGGCAGTAGCGAGAGCCGATGTTTCCGGAGCTGCGCCGAAGCCCGCGACCCCACCGCTGCCGCCGTTGTTGCCGCCGCCGCACCCGGGATCGCGGGTGCCGTTGCCTGGTGGCGGGGTGCTCAAGAAGCTTCCCGGACAAGGTGATCTGCTGGCATGGACGGTCGACGACGGCGCCAACACCGAGGTGGTGCGGGCCTATACAGAGTTTGCCAAGGACACCGGTGTGCGGCTGACCTACTTCGTCACCGGGTCCTACCACTCCTGGACCGACAATGCGGCCCTGCTCAGACCGCTGGTGGACTCGGGCCAGATTCAGCTGGCCAACCACACCTGGTCCCACCCGGACTTGACGGCCCTGCCGGCCAAGCAGGTCGCCGACGAACTGCGCAGTACCGATGTCTTCCTGCGCAATACCTATGGCGTCGACGCCGCTCCGTACTTCCGGCCGCCGTTCGGCCACCACAATGCCCTGGTCGACACAGTGGCCGCCGATCTCGGGTACCAGGTACCCACGCTGTGGTCCGGCGACCTGAGGGACTCCGCACTGCTGACCGATCAGCAGGTTTTCCTGACGGCCTACCAGTCCTTCACCGCGCAGAACATCGTGATCGGCCACCTCAATCACCCGACGATCACCCATGTCTACGGGCAGCTGGTCGACATGATCCGGGCGCGCAGCCTACGCACCGTGACACTCAATGACGTGTTCGTGCGACCGCCGATTGCGCGCCGGACGCCTGGCTTGGCCGGCTGAGCGGTATCAGCCGAGCTGAGCACCAATCTCGTTGGCGGCGTTGATCAGTGCGCTCACCATTACGGGGTGGTTTGCTTCGTCGATCCGGTGGCACGGGGCCGCGGCGTTCAGGGCCAGCCGTAGGCCCGGCGCCCGGGTGGGTATCGACACCGCAACAGAGGCGACTCCTTCTTCGCTCTCTTCCCGATTGACGGCGAACCCACGCTCGCGGATGCGGGCCAGCTCGGATTCCAGTTCGGCGCGGTCGCCGATCGAATGCTGGGTGATCCGCGTCAGGTCGTTGCCCGGAAGCGCTTGACGCAATTCAGATTCGGTAAGCTGCGCCAGCAAGACCTTGCCCGTCGAAGTGCAATGGGCAGGCATGGTGCGTCCCAATCGGGAGGCCACTCGCACCGCGGCGGGACCTTCCACCGCAGCGATGAACCGGACGTTGGCGCCGTCGAGCATCCCGATGTGAATCGTTTCGCGTAGCCGCTCACTCAACTCGCGCATGACGGGCGCGGCCGTGCGGGCGACGTCGATGCGACCGAAAACGGCGAACGCGACGCTGGTGAGCGCCGGACCGGGCAGGTACGCCTTGGACACCGGATCCTGCCGGACGAAACCTCGATAACTCAACATCGCCAGCAATCGGTGCGCCGTCGACGACGCCACCCCCAGATACCGGGTCGCCTCGCTCAAGCGGATCTCCGGCCGCTCCCCCAGTAACAGCAGCAGCTTCAACGCGTTGTCGACCGACTCGATCGGGTACTGCGGGACCGGCGGATCGATCGCCGGTTGCTCTTTCCGCATGACAGTGACGGTACCGATGCGGCACCTCGGGCAGCTACAGATCGGGCCCGAACAACTCCGGTATCGGCAGCTCCGGCGCCTACAACGCCAGCGACAACCAGTCAGCCTTCTTCAACTAAGCTGCGACGCAATCTTTTTGGCCCAACGATAATCGGCTTTGCCGGACGGGGAACGCTGCACCTTGTCGCAGAAGATAATGTCTTTGGGCAGTTTGTAGCGCGCGATATGCCGGGCGGCCTCGGTCAGGATGCTCGCGGCGTCGGCGTTTTGACCGGCGGCCATCTGCACAACCGCAACGACTTCGCTTCCCCACCGGGCGCTCGGCCGACCGGTGACCACCACGTCATAGACGGCCGGGTGTTCGGCAATGGCGGCCTCGACCTCTTCGGCGAAGATCTTCTCACCACCGGAGTTGATGGTCACCGAATCGCGGCCCAGCAACTCGATCTGACCGTCGGCATGCCAGCGCGCCCGATCGCCGGGGACCGAATGCCGGATTCCCTCGATGACGGGGAACGTCCGAGCGGTCTTGTCGGGGTCGCCGAGATAGCCAAGCGGAATGAAGCCCTGTTGAGCCAGCCACCCGATCTCGTCGTCGCCCGGTGAGAGGATCCGCGTCATGTCCTCGCTGACCACCACCGCACCCGGATTCGGCAGGAATCTGCCCGACGCGGCCTGCAGGCGAGACGAGACCTGACCCATCTGAGCGCCGGACTCCGAGGATCCGCCGGTGTCCAAAATCGTTATGTGGGGCAGCAATTCGACGAACCGTTGTTTGACCGGCGCGCTGAGTGCCGCCCCACCGGTGACCACCGCCACCAGAGCGGACAGGTCGTAGCTAGCGGCCGCCAGTTCCTCGACCAACGGCCTGCCGAAGGCGTCACCGATGAACGACAACGACATCACGCGTTCCCTGCTGGCCAGTGCCAAGGTCTCGGCCGGGTCGAAGTGGGTGGTCGTTGCCGCCATGACGAACGGGCGTCCGCTGCACATCGTCAGGAACGCCGCCCACTGCGCCGCGCCGTGCATCAGCGGGGCCGCGGTCAGCGAACCCGGTCCGCCCGGGCGCGAGCGTTCGACGATGTCGTCGAGAGTGGTCACCATGTCGTCGGCGCCGAAGCTCCGGCCGCCCATGGTGTTCATGTAGATGTCGTGCTGGCGCCACAGCACGCCCTTGGGCATGCCGGTGGTGCCGCCGGTGTAGAGCATGTAGAGGTCATCGGGGGACACGGCGAGGTCGAGGGGTTCCTCGGAAGCGGCCGCCAACACCTCCTCGTAACGCACCGCCGTAGGTAGCGGCTCGTTGCCGGATCCGTCGTCGACATGGATCAGGCGAGGCTGCCGGCCGTACTTGTGCAGCGCTTCGGCCAGTGTGGGCGCGAACCGCGCGTGGTACATGACCGCGTCCGCACCGGCGTTGTCCAATAGGTACACCAGTTCATCGGCGACGTAGCGATAGTTGATGTTGAACGGGGCGACCCGGGCTTGGTAGGACCCGATCATCGCCTCGAGGAACTCGTTGCAGTTGGCCATGTACAACCCGAGATGGCTTTGGCCGGACTCGTAGGGCGCCAAGTGCGCGCGTTCCCGGCGCGCACCCAGCCCCCAGTCGTGCAGTACCCGCGCGAATCGACGAGCCCGCTGGTCGGTCTGGGCGAAGGTCAACCGCCGGTCCCCGAACACGATGCAGTCGCGATCCGGGTTCGCCGCCGCGACCGCGGTGAACACTTGGGCAAGGTTGAATTCCACTGCGTCTCCCGAAGATCTCCGCTGACCCGGTAACGCCACGACACTATCGGCACCAACGCAAGCCAATGATGCGCGCATCGGCCGTTCGTCAGGCATCCTTTACGCATGGACGTCGAGGCCCTACTGCAGACGATCCCTCCTCTCGCGGTGTACCTGCTGGTTGGCGGTGTGGTCGGTGTCGAAAGTCTCGGCATCCCGCTGCCGGGTGAGATTGTGCTGGTGAGTGCCGCGCTGATGTCCTCGCATCACGATCTCGCCGTGAACCCCATCGGTGTCGGGCTGGCCGCGGTGATCGGCGCCGTGGTCGGCGACTCGATCGGCTATTCGGTGGGCCGCCGCTTCGGCATGCCGCTGTTCGACCGGCTGGGCCGGCGATTCCCCAAACACTTCGGCCCGGGTCACGTATTGCTGGCCGAGCGAACCTTCGAACGCTGGGGCGTGCGGGCGGTGTTCTTCGGCCGCTTCATCGCGCTGCTGCGCATCTTCGCCGGCCCGCTGGCCGGCGCGTTGAAGATGCCCTATCCGCGGTTCCTGGTCGCCAACATCTCCGGAGGCATCTGCTGGGCCGGTGGCACGACCGCGGCGGTCTACTTCGCCGGTATCGCCGCCGAACGCTGGCTGCAGCGGTTCTCCTGGATCGCGCTGGTCATTGCCATCCTCTGCGGTGTCACCGCCGCGCTGCTGCTGCGGGAGAGGACGTCGCGCGCGATTGCCGAGCTAGAGGCCGAGCACTATCGCAACGCCGGCAGCACCGGGCCAGATCAACCGGCCACCTCGTCGGCTTCCTGACGAGCTAGATTCTCGGGTCGGTGCTGCTCGATCAGGGCGCGCGCCATCGACTGAGCCCGCATCGCCGCATTCGCGTCACCCACGGCCGCCAGGATGATGGCGCCTTTCATCAGGATGTGCCACGACCACGCGAAGTCCTGGACGTCGGCCAATCCGGCCGCCAGCGCGCGCCGGCGCACGATGTCCCGGACGTTGTCGATATGAGCAATACAGGCCTGCCCGACGGGATGGTCGGCCCCCACTTCGAGCAACACGTTGATGAAGGAGCAGCCTTCGTAACCGTCGCCCTCCTGAATCCAGTCGTGCAAGACGTCGAAGATGGCCAGCAACTGTTCTTCTGGCGTCGTGCCGCGCCGCTCGGACTGCGCCTCGATCAAACCGTGGGTCCACAGCTGCTCGCGCCGCTCCAGCACCGCCAGGACCAGGTCGTTCTTTGTCGCGAAATGCCGATAGAGGGTCGCCTTGGCCACTGCGGCGCGTTCGATGACCTCGTCGGTGCCAACCGCACGAATCCCCCGTCGGCTGAACAGCTCATAGGCCGCAGTCAAAATCCGCTCGCGAGCAGGCACGAAAGGAGTTATCTCGTTAGGCGATGCCATAACGAGGATCACCATACCCTTAGCCCGCCTATATAGACAGACCGCCCTGTCTTGTTATAGAACTGAGACTCACAGGGCGATAAGTCTGTCTGTCTTCAGCCTCGCAGGACGGGCATCCATCGCGGCGGAAATATGCGCCAGTCGATTAGGAGTGCACGATGAGCCTGGTCATTGCAGAGTCGTTTTCGACGCACCTGACCCTCAGCACACGGCTGGTCTACGAACTCGGCGACCCGCGCAGCAGACTGCGCGCCACGACCGACCGCAGCGGCGAAGCGGTAGTGATCCACGCCGGCGGGGAGATCGACGCGTGCAACGAGCAGACCTGGCGTCATCTGGTGAGCGAAGCGGCCGCCGGCGTTACCCTGCCCGGCGTTTTGGTGGTCGACGTCCGCGATGTGGAATTCATGGGTTGCTGTGCTTTCGCCGTACTGGCCGAAGAAGCGCAGCGGTGCCGTCGCCGCGGGGTGGAGATGCGCTTGGTCAGCGCCACCCCGGTCGTCGCCCGGATCGTCGCAGCCTGCGGATTGAGCGACACCCTGCCGATTCACCGCACGGTGGACGACGCTCTTGCCACACCGACGGCCAGTTGGTGACGCTATGCGTTGCCGCCGCGGTGACCGCCGACCATGACTAAGTCGCGTTCCGCATTCGGCGGCGGTCCGACGCTCAGCACCGACTGCACCGCGGCCCGTAGGTAGCCACGCACCACGGGCATGCTGTAGCGCTTGCCGCGCAGGGCGATCCATTTCGGCAGATCGATGATGCACGCCGCAATCAGGTTGACCGCATCGTCGTCGCAACGACCCCACAACCGCTGCGCCAACTGCGTGAGGACATGAGCGAGTTCGCATTGCAGGGCAGCCAACTGGTCGGCCACCTCAGGCGGCATCGGCTGGGTGGTTACCTCATCCCGGCGCACCGTCATGAGCAACGCCGCGGACCCCGGATACATCTCGGGGTAGATCAGCGACGTCTCCGCTGCGGCGTGCACCGCCTCGAGCGGGTCCGCGGCGGACCGTTCGCGGGCCTCGTCGACCGCGCTGGTCAACAGGGTCAGAAAGCGGCGCTCGGCTCGAATCCAGGTGCGTCCCAGCAGGCCCCCGCGTGATTCGAATGTCCGGTAGATGGCGCCGTTGGACACACCAGTGGCCCTGGTGAGCGCCCGGATCGTCAGCGCCTCCGCGCCGTCCTGGGAAACCAATTGTTCGACAGAGTCGAAGACGTGGTCGGGGTCGTGCACCCGAGGACTTGACACAGCTTGACTACTCCCTCAACTGAACGTGCAATGCGCGCCGCGCATACGCAACCGGAGATGCCCGACATCGTCACGGTTTTCGTCCCAGTCATCTTCCCGAATGAATCTGGTCTCGACAGCAAAATGGTGAAGTTCGCCCACACCCGTCATGTCCGGTGAGATCTCGCTGACAGTACGTTGCCAACATGGTTTGCCGGACAGACCCAGGGGTAGCTTGCGCGTATGAGTCCGGGGTCCTTCGACAGCGACCTGCCCACCATTGGCGTCGAGGAGGAGTTCCTTCTCGTCGACCCTGGCACCGGTGAACCGGCCCCCCGCAACCAGGCAGTGGCCGAGGAGGCCGCGCGCCGAGGCGCCGAATTGCAGGTGGAGTTGAGCAGTTGCCAGGTGGAGACCAATTCCGGCGTGGTGGAAACGGCGTCGCAGCTGCGAGACGAGCTCGCCAGATTGCGCCGCGCCGCTGCACAGGCCGCCGAAGCCGCCGGGGTGCAACTGCTGGCGCTGGGGCTCCCACCGGTGACGCCGCACCAGTTCCCGGTGACCGATACCGAGCGCTATCGGCGCATCGGTGAGCAGTACGGCATGGTTGCTCATGAGCAAGGCATCTGTGGTTCCCACGTACACGTGCAGGTCCCCGATCAAGCGGCGGCGATTCACGTCAGCAACTGGCTGCGACCGTGGCTGCCGGCTTTGCTTGCGCTGTCGGCCAATTCGGCGCTGTACCGCAATACCGACTCCGGTTACGCCAGCTGGCGCAGCGTGTTATGGCGTCGGTGGCCGGTTGCCGGCGCGCCGCCGTACTTCACCTCGCCTGAAGAATTCGACCGCACGGTTCAGATGCTGGTGGACACCGGCGTGATTCTCGATCGAGGCATGGTCTATTGGGATGTGCGACCATCGGCGAATTTCCCGACCGTGGAGGTCCGGGTGGCCGACGTGCCCGCGACGATCGCCGAATCGGTGCTGCTGGCCACCCTGATTCGCGCGGCGGTGATGACGGCGCTCGACGAGCGTCACCGCGACGGCCCCGGATCGTCGGCGTTGCGGCTTGCGCCTGCAGCGCTGCGGGCAGCCTATTGGAAAGCCGCGCATGACGGGTTGTCCGGGTACGCCCTTGATCTGGTGGAAGGTCGCGGTGCCGTACCCGCCCGCGAACAACTGCACATGCTGGTGCGCCGCACTCGCCCGGCGTTGGAGGCGCTCGGTGAATTCGACCGTGTCGTTGCCGAACTCGATCGGCTCACCGTCGAGGGCAACGGCGCCATGCGTTCGCGGCGGGTCTGGCACCAGCGCGGCGAAATGATGGATGTCATCGCCGAGGCGGCAGCGGCCACGCTGAGCTGAATCAGTGCCGCAGGGTTTCTCGCTAGATGGTCATCAAGCGATACAGCCCTATGGCGCCGACCACGACGATGTTGGCGCGCAGCGCATTCGGGGAAAGCCGACGCCCATAGCGGGCTCCCAGCAGTCCCCCGACCCAGGAGCCGACGGCGATGACGCCTGCGACGGGCCAACTGATTCGATCGAACGCGACCAACGTATAACTCACTGCGGCAACGACGTTCACCACCAACGCCAGCAGGTTCTTCGCCGCATTCATGCGCTGCACCGACTCCGGCAGCAAGGCACCCATCACGCCGATCAACAAAATCCCTTGGGCGGCAGTGAAATAACCGCCGTAGACGCCCACGGCGAACGTGCCGAAAACCAGCGCAGCCATCCGTCCCGCGGTGATGTGGTCGACCGAGCGCCCGGCCTCTTCGGCTTGCCGCCGCGCCCATGCCTGGATCCACGGCCCAGTAACCACAAGAATCAGTGCGAGCACCAGCAGGGCGGGCACCACCTCGGCGAAAACCTTCTCGGGCAGGTGCAGCAGCAAAAACGCACCGACGACCGCTCCGGCCAGCGACGCCGGGATCTGCCACCGCAACCGGTGCCACTGGCCGCCCAATTCGGCGCGGTAGCCCCAGGTGGCCGATACGCCACCGGCCACCAGACCAACGGCGTTGGACATGGTCGAAGTGACAGGCGGATAGCCCAGGGCCACCAACGTCGGGAAGGTGATCAACGTGCCGGAACCGACGAGGGCGTTGATGACGCCGGCGCCGAACCCGGCCAGGCCGATCAAGGCCAAGTGGGAAAGCGACACGACGCGAACGTAACCTCACCGCACCCCCGCCTGCCAACTTCGTGATAATTCACACTTAACACTGGTCGAAAACACGTCGTGGACTTACGTTTCCAGCCAGTGTTGAGTAGACGCTGCACGGTCTTTCCGCCTGATCGATGGAGGTCGCCATGCACAGCACACTGGCCGGGCTGGGGATGACGATTCCGGTCCTGGCCGCCCCGATGGCCGGCGGTCCGACCACCGCCAAGCTGGTCGTGGCGGCCGCTCAGGCGGGCAGTCTCGGTTTCGTCGCCGCCGGCTACAAGCCACCAGACGTCCTCGCCGAGCAAATCGCCGAAGTGCGCTCCGCAGGTGTGCAATTCGGCGTCAATGTGTTCGCTCCGACCCCAGTCCCCGTGGACGCGGACGCCTATGCGCAATACCGCCGCACCATCGCGCCCGAGGCCGAGCGCTACCAGGTTGATCTGGAGCGCGTGCCGATCACCGAGGACAACGACTACTGGCAGGAAAAAGTCGACCTGCTGCTCGCCAACCCGGTACCGGTGGTCAGCTTCACGTTCGGGGTGCCCGAGGCATCGGTGATCGCGGCATTGCAGAAAGCCGGCAGCGTCGTCGCGCAGACCGTCACGTCGGCGCCGGAAGCCCAGCTGGCTACCGAGCGCGAGGTCGACCTGCTGCTGGTGCAAGCCTCCGCCGCCGGCGGTCATTCGGGGACGTTGACTCCCGAGCGGCTACCGGCCGAGGTGCCGCTGCCCCAACTGCTGAAGGAGGTGGCTACCGTGACCTCCTTGCCGCTGATCGCTGCCGGCGGACTGGGTACCGCCGACGACGTCGCCGCGGCGCTGGGCGCGGGTGCGGTCGCCACCGCCGTCGGCACCGCACTGTTGTGCAGCCAGGAAAGCGGAATATCGGCGCCCTACCGCAAGGCACTCGCCGAGGCCGCAGGCCGAACGACCGTGGTGACCCGGGCATTCACCGGCCGCCCCGCGCGGGGACTGACCAATGTATTCACCGATCGCTACACGGCCGTGGCGCCGCCCGGCTATCCCGCCTTGCATCACCTGACCAGCCCGATCCGCAAGGCGGCCGCCGCGGCCGGCGACCCGGAGCGGATCAATCTGTGGGCGGGCACCGGCTATCGGCACACCCGATCCGAACCGGCGGGCCGCATCCTGGCCGGCCTGGCGGCGAAGGCCTGAGTCATGGGCGTTTCCGTGGACGCGACGCGACGCGACTGTGCAATCAGCGTGCTGGGCGGTCCGACGACGGTGGTGGACATCGCGGGCCGCCGGATCGTGATGGATCCCACCTTCGACCCGCCGGGTGAACACGGCTATCTGACCAAACTCGCCGGCCCGGCGGTCGACGCGGATGCGCTGGGATCGGTGGACGCGGTACTGGTCAGCCACGACCAGCACCCCGACAACTTCGACGACGCGGGTCGACGGTTGGCCCTGGGCGCGCCGCTGGTCCTCACCCACCCCGGCGCCGCCGGCCGGCTGGGACCACCTGCGCACGGGTTGGCCGCCTGGGAATCGTACGAATTCGTCGGCGGGGCCGGTCCGCTTGTGGTGCAGGCGATCCCGGCCGTTCATGGGCCGGCCGACGGGCAGCGCGACGCGGGCGGTTTCGTCAACTGTGAAGTGACGGGGTTCGTGTTGTCCGGGCCCGGCCTGCCCACCGTGTACCTCAGTGGCGACAACGCCTCTATCACCGTGGTGCATGACGTTGCCGCTCGAGTCGGCCCCGTTGATGTCGCGGTGATCTTTGCCGGCGCCGCGCGAGTGCCGAGCAAGGAGCGGGGCCGCCCGCTCACCATGACCGGGGCACGCGCGGCCGCGGCTGCCGAGTTGCTGGGCGCCACGACGGTGATCCCGGCCCACGTCGACGGGTGGGCGCACTTCAGCGAGGGCGTCGACGACTTCGTCACCGCATTCGACCAGGCCGGCTTCGGCGGCGTCGTTCGGGTTGCCGACAACGGCAAGTGGATCGACCTAGCCGTCTAGAGCCTGAGTCGATCCACTCGGCCGCTGTGGTGTTATCCGCTGCCCGGATAGACGCCCGGCAGCCCCGGCAAATTCTGCAGTGACGGCATCGGGCCGCCCTGTTGGAACAATGCGGTGGCGGCGTCTTGCCCGTTGGTAGCGGCCACCAGGTCGCGCACCTGGACGTAGAGGTTGGTGGTGGCCTCGGTGGCGAGCTTGGCTGCCAGGTCGTACATGTTCATGTTGGTGCCGGGCACCGGCTGGCCGCCACGCGGTGTGTTGGGGCCGTCCTTGTTCAGCACCGAGTGGCACTCCTGGAATCCCGGCGGCGGGCCGCCCGCGGGGCAACCTGCGAGCGGGAACTGCTGGGAGAAGTTGATGCTGTAGTACCCGGTGTGCAGATCAGCGGGGAAGTCGGCCGGGTTGCAGGTCGGGAAGATCTGCGGCGCAAGGCGATCCAGCTGACCGATGGCGATGTTGTCCTCGACCCAGTTGGAGTGAGAGTAGAAGTCCTGCTGGGTATGTGCGAGGGCGCCGAATGCCGCACGGGCGGCCGGACCGTTGACCTCCGCGCCGTTGTTCAGCACCGAGCCGCTCAACACGACCGGGGAGAAGGTGTCCCATGCTTGCTGAGCGCGCGCGCACAGATCGACCGGATTGGCCGAGTTGTCGAGGTGACGGAATTCGTCGGTTGCGAAAGCGTCGCTGCCGACGGCTCCGGCGCCAGGTGGCGGGCCCAGCAGGATCTGGTTGACGGCCTGCGGGCTGACCTGGTCTGCCGGAAGCGCGTTACGGGTGATCGTTTCGTGGTTCTTGATGTAGAACGCATGTGCTTTCGGCGCGAACGTGCCGAAGGACGCGGCAACGGCGATGGTTGCCAGGATCGCGACGAGAGCGCCCAGTGGATGTCGGCGGGCAAGTGTCATTGAAACCCTCCCTGCTCGTGGAACGCGGCGTGCACCGCTTTGCTAGACGTTTCCTTATCCACGTCCCGAAAGCAACAGATTGGTCTCGGAATCGGATTTGCTAGAGCGCTGGGCGGGTGGGGATTGGTGGCGTGGTGTGAGTCAGATGTGTGTTGCCAGTGTGGAGGCGCGGCTCTATTGGACCCCTGCCGAATTGCGGTTAGCCAGGCGGCGGTTTTCGACGCTACGCAAAGGGCAGCGTGGTGGTGGCGACCGTCTGTGAGCCGTCGTCGAGCAAGGCGCGCAACCGGTCTTGCAGCGTCGCGGTGTTCTCCGCAACCGGTTTGTCGCAGAAGCGGCAGTGCGCGGTGAATCGCGGCTGCTCGCTTTCCTGCGGCCAGAAGCGGCGCGGACCCACCTGGGCGCCAGGGTCGAACTGCACGGCCTGATGAGCGACCTCTCTGAGAATCCTGCCCACGGGGTGGGCCTGCGGACACTCGAGTTTCAGCGTGCCGATTCCTTCGTTGTAGCTCATCGCTAATGGCCCTTCGTGTAATCCGACAGCAGCGGTCAGAGCCGAAGGTATGCCATTGATCCTTCGGCCGCTGCTTGGCAGGTTAGGCGCAGCCCAAGCAGGGGAACCCGCAGTGCATGAGTAAAAACGGACAGGTCGTGACTCGGGCGCCGAACGCCGCCACCAACGGGTCGGGCCCATACCTTGCCGCCGCACCGGTCCTGCTTTACGACGGTGTCTGCGGCTTCTGCAACCGCGGAGTGCAGACCATTCTGCGGTTCGACCGCAAGGGCACGCTGCGCTTTGCGGCGCTGGAAAGCGACTTCGCGCGAGCGGTCATCGAACGCCATCCCGATCTCGAAGACGTCGACTCCGTGGTGTTCGTCGACAAACCCGGCGAGCGGGCAGAGCGGGTGGCCATCCGAAGCGACGCCGTGTTCCGGGTGATCGACTACTTGGGCGGGCCCTGGCAGCTGCTCCACGTCGCCCGGGTCATCCCGTCACCGCTGCTCGACTGGCTCTACGACCGGGTCGCCGATAACCGGTACCGGATCTTCGGCAAGTACGACGCGTGTCCGCTCCCGGCGCCCGAGGTGCGGGCGCGCTTCCTGGACAGCTGAGCCGGCGCGGTCGGCCGCCTAGAGTCCGCGCTGAGCCAACCACCGGTGGATGTGGTCGGCGCCTATCGCCCATGGCGGTTCCAACATCATCTCGTGTCCGATATCTGCGATGACGGTTGCGTGGGTTCCATAGGCGGCAGCGGTCGCCACTATGTCGGATTCGGGATAGAGCGCGTCGTGGGCTCCCCCGAGCACAAGCATGGGCGTGCTGATGCGCGATGTCTTGACCAGGCCGTGTGCCACCATGTCGAACAGGAGCGCGCGCGTGCTCTCCGGTTGCAGCCGTGCGGTGATCGCACCGACCAGATCCGCCGATGTCTGTGGGCCGAAGAACAATTCACGGGCGCCCGCCACCGAACCGCTGAGGTGCTCGGGCCGGCCGGTGATGCCGAACTTCACCGAGCACCACGGGTGTTGTCGCAGCGAACGCAGCAAAGTACGTAGGTGTCCGCGCGGGGGCGCGGAGGCCAGGAGCACGCCGGCCGGGGCGCTGTGGCTTTCCAGATACTTCTGCACAATGAAGCCACCCATGGAATGGCCTACCAGAATCGGTTCTCTGGCAAGGGAGTTGGCGATCTGCGCGACGTCGGCGACGAAGTCTGCGATGGAACGCAGACGCAGCGGGCCGTCACGCTGGCTCGAGCCGTGACCGCGAAGGCTGGGGGCCACCACGTGAAAGCCTCGTGTTGCGAAGAAGTCGACGAAGTGTGCGTTCCAGCACCAGGCGCCGTGGAAGGCGCCGTGCACGAGAAGCAAGGGGTGTGGGTGCTCACTGCTGAGCTGGCCCCTTTCGATCACTTCGAGCCTGGGAACGTGTCGCTTCACAGTCCGTGCTCAATTCTGATGAATTGTGCTGCCCGCTCGCCGATTACCACACACGGGGCCATGGTGTTGCCGCTGGTGATCCGCGGCATTATCGAAGCGTCAGCGATACGGACATTCTCGATGCCATAAAGCTTGAGCCGCCCATCGACCACCGACATGGCGTCTCGGCCCATCTTCGCCGTCCCCGACTCATGCCAATATGTGTTGACACCGTTGCGCAGGTAGACCTCCGGCGCGTCGTGGGACAGATTGCCGGGCATCACCTCACGCGCAGCGCAGATTGATGCTCGACCCACCGCCCAGGACCTTGCCCATCGACAGGGGAATTCGGCGCCCATACAGGTTAGGGTCAGGCTCGGCGACAAAGGCCCAGTCGCGTTCCCCGCCCAGGTTGGCCGGCCACTGCGCCGCGTCGGTGACGCTGGGCACGCGGTCGGTGCCACCAGCCTCCAGGAGCAACACGTCGACGTCGGCATTTTCCGCAAGCCGGCGAGCGACCACCGAACCCGATGAGCCTGCGCCGCAGACGATGACGTCATAACGTGACTTCAACACACCATCCACCGCTATCCCCCTGTTGCCTAGTCCGCCAGCACGAAATCCGCCGCACGCTCGCCGATGAGGATCGACGGGGCGTTGGTGTTGCCGGAGGTGACGGCGGGCATGATCGACGCGTCGGCCACGCGCAGGCCCTCGACGCCGTGGACCCGCAGCCGTGCATCCACCACCGACGCCGCGTCGGCACCCATCTTGCAGGTGCCTGCCTGGTGGTGGTATGTCATCACGGTTCGGCGAACATAGTCGCGCAGGGCGGGCAGAGAAGCCGTCTCCGGGCCCGGATAGGTTTCCCGAAATGTCCAGTCGCGCAAGGATTTGGTGGCCGCTACTTCACGGCACAGCCGCACCGCGTCGACCAACGCGGTGAGGTCCTCCTCGCAGGTGAACGTCGCAGGATCGATCAGCAGCGGGTCGTCGGGATCAGTGCCCGTCAACCGGATGCTGCCGCGACTGTTCGGTCTGACCATGCCGGCCAGCAGCGAGATCCCATTGTCCGGTCCGGCCATCCATGGCTCGCTGTACAGCGGAAAGGAGAAGGCCAGTGGTTGAATGTCCGGCCCCGGCGCGTCGGGACGACTGCGGGTCCACAAGTGGGTCTGGGCCAACGGCAGCCCGGGTGTCGGGGGGCCGATGGGACGGTCGGTCGTCAGAATGACCGGGGCAAGGAGGTGATCGTGCAGATTGCGCCCGACTCCTGGCAGGTCGACGACGACATCGATACCCACCGCAGCCAGGTGGTCGGCGTCGCCGATCCCGGAAAGCATGAGCAGCCGGGGCGATTCGATGGCACCGGCTGAGACGATCACCTCCTGCCCGGCAGTGGCGGTTTCCACCCGGTTCCCTCGAACCCACTCCACCCCAACACATCGCGTGCCGTTCATCAGCAGCCGGCGGGCTCGGGCGCCGGTCAGCACGGTGAGAGTGGGGCTGGACTCGATAGGCCGCAGATACGCCGCAGCGGTGTTGTGCCGTCGACGATCCTTGATGGTGAACGCCATCGAGGAGACGCCGTCGAGCAGCCCGCTGTTGTAATCCGCGTTGAGCCGTAGACCGAGATCGACGAACCCGCCTTTTACCGCGGCGTGCACCGGATCGGGCGTGTAGCGGCTCAGGATGCGCAGCGGGCCGCCGACGCCGTGCAGGGCGCACGCGCCGCCGTCGTAGTCCTCCATGCGGCGAAATACCGGCAACACGTCCGCCCAGGCCCAGCCCGGGTTGCCCAAACAAGCCCACCGGTCATAGTCCGAGCGGGCACCGCGGACGTAGATCATCGCGTTGAGCGAGCTGGATCCGCCCAGCACCTTCCCGCGGGGCCACGGCAGCCGTCGGTTGGCGGCCTGCGGCTGCGGGACGGTCAGATAGTTCCAATCGTGCGGGGTTGACCATAATTCGAACATGCGCGCCGGGTCCGCGATGGCCGGATCACTATCCGCCCCACCGGCTTCCAGAAGCAGGACGCTGCACCCTGCATCAACGAGCCGACGGGTGACGGCCGCACCGGCTGAGCCTGCGCCCACCACGATCACGTCTGGGTTCGGGCGCGGTGGGGTCATTCGGGTCGTCACCTCTCAGTCGGCCGGCCGGGTCACCTCCCATGTTGGGTCGCTGAGGCATTCATGTTTGCGATCATCTGAATGCGGCTTTGCCGCCCCGCGCACGGGCGCCGGAAAGTGTCCCCGGGCGCGGTATGCCGTCGGGGCAACGCCATAGGCGGCCTTGAAGATACGAGAGAAGTGCGCGGCGTTGACCAGACCCCAGTTGGCGGCCACCGAGCTGACCGGCAGATGTCGGTAGCGGGCGTCTGCGAGGTCTCGGGCACACTGCTGGAGCCGCTTGGTGCGGATCCAGTCGGTCACCGTTTCACCTCTTTCCTCGAACAACTTCTGCAGGTACCGGATCGACATCCGGTTGGCCGCGGCAATATCCGACACTTTCATGCGCGGATTCCCAAGGTTGCGTTCGATATAGGCGCGCACCCGAGCGAGTTGCGCCCGCCGAGCGGCATCCGGATGAGCAGCGTCGGGCGGAAAATGGTCGACGAACAGCGCGCCAACCAAGTCGACGATGGCTTCGGCCAGTTGGGCATTGTCCGAGTGGTCGCCGCGCAGTATGCGACGCCCGACCTGCAACAGAAACGGTGACACCGATGCCCCTAAACCGTACCGGCCGTTGACACCTCGGGCGGTCAGGTAACCCAGCCGCCCAGAGGGCAGGCCCAGCAGCTGTTTTGGAAACATCACTACCAGCAATCGATACGCTTCGGCGAAACGCAGTTCGTACGGCCGGGAGGTGTCGTAGATGGCCAAGTCACCGGTCCCCAGTTCGGACTTGCGATCGTCTTGGTGCACTGTCGATCGGCCGGCGACCTGGATGCCGACCTTGAGGTAGTCCGGGTTGTTGCGGCGAATCAGCCGGTCGGTCCGCCGAACCACCACACCGTTCGACCCGACGTTGACCTCCGAGAGTTGCACCGCTCCCAGGCTGGCTGAGCGCAGCGACCCGCGGAATGTAGAGCGGTCATCGACCGACATGGCCAGCGGCACGAATGTGTCCGACACCGCGCAGCTGAAGGCATCGAAATGTTCGTCAGCGCCGTCGCTCACCATGGTTTCCACGAATCAGCGACGATGCGCCGGCATGTTCGGTTCACCGACGAGCCTCAGACGCTGCCGATCGCGAGCCAACTGCAGGCTCCCCATGCCCTATTGACCACTGCGGCAGGAGAACTGGCTGAGCACCGCCGCATGGGACATACGTTCGCGCCCAGTCAAATGTCGTTCGCGGGGATGCAAGATCATGGGCCGCCGTACGGGATGCCGGTCATCGCGGCTCACGAACTGGCTTACCGCTGCGGTAAGGCGGTGTTAGCGGACCCGGGATGTTTGCGACTTAATGGCGTCGAACCGGGGCTTGACTTGTGGTCCCGGCTGGGATCGAACCAGCGACCTTCCGCGTGTGAAGCGGACGCTCTTCCACTGAGCCACGGGACCGGCGCCGAGAGGCGAACGACGTCGAAGACTAGCACGGCCGGCCTGTGCGCCGGAGCGCGCCACTTGATCCCAGGATGCCGCTCGTCAGCATGGACACGCAAACCACCAAGAGATTTGTGTGCGCCCGCTGACGTGGACTATCGTCGTGCTTCGCACCGGACGATGATCTCGCCCGAGGCGCGCGGATGTAGCGCAGTTGGTAGCGCATCACCTTGCCAAGGTGAGGGTCGCGGGTTCGAATCCCGTCATCCGCTCGAAGGTGCAAGTGGCATCAATCCCCAGCGGTGGAGTGGCCGAGTGGTGAGGCAACGGCCTGCAAAGCCGTGCACACGGGTTCGATTCCCGTCTCCACCTCCAATTTTGTTCCCCAGCGCGATTAGCTCAGCGGGAGAGCGCTTCCCTGACACGGAAGAGGTCACTGGTTCAATCCCAGTATCGCGCACCATGTCTGACCTGGACGAATGGTCATCAGGAACCGGTCTAGCACGTCGCACCGCACGGGTATCGACGTGAGTTGGACGCGGTACCAAGGCAGGGCGCTGGCAGACCCGAGGCTGCACGGCGATGCGTTGCACGTTCAGCTGGAAGACCACGTTCGCGTACATAATCCGCAGTTGACCGACGTTCGGCTGGAGCGCGCCTGCGCGACCGACGAATACGACACCACGCTGCGCCCGCCCAGACGGTGGTACGTCGTCACGTACGTCGCCGAGGGCGTCTGAGTTTGCTGCAGCCGGTTGGGCCCACAAGTCTCGCGGCACACCTCCGTTCTTGGGATCGGTAGCAAACTGCCCCTTGTCTACTGCCCGCAAATGACGCCAACAATGGCGCAATACGGGAAGGAGCAAACACATGAAGCGAATCGTCGCCGCTGCATTGTTTTCGGGCGCCCTGGGTTTGGCCAACGTCGCGGCAGGTGCGGGCACTGCACAGGCCGACCCCGGCACCGGGATCTGCAACCAACTCGCGATGTGTAGCTACGTCTGGTGCCCCGGTAGCCCCTTGCCGATGCCCGACGTGGTGTGGGACATGAACGTGTGCCACCACTACTACGGCGGCAGCCCGGGTCACCCGGGTACCGAGGGCGGCATTCCGGTCGGCGCGCACATCATGGAAGGTGACCCGTCACCGGCCAACACCTGCATGGGAGCACCGATCTGCCTGCCTGGCCTGTGACGATCTGACCGGCGATCCGCCTTCTCTCGAGCGGACGCGATTCAATCACCGATAACATCCGTGTGGCGTCTGGTGTCCGCTTGGGGGAAGGAAGCATTCATTGCTGGCTTACCTACTGCTGGTAGTGGCCGCGCTGATTGGGGTCGTCGTCGTCGCCGGGTTCATCGTCTTGATGATTCGGTTGACCTCACCGAAGCCCGACTCGAATTCCTATGTGCCGCATGGCTGGCAAACTGCACCGACGAGCGCGCCGGGCTGGTATCCGGACGCCCACGATCCGGCTGTGCTGCGGTATTTCGACGGCCAGACGTGGACGGCGGCTACTCGCCGGCGCGGTTGACCGACCTAGGACTGCGCCGCGTAGAACGATTCGATGACCTCGACCAATTCGTTCGGCGCCTCCCAGTTCAGCAGGTGTCCCGCTTCGGGAATCGAGACGAGTCGGGCGCCAGGGATGCCCTCGGCCAGCCGGCGCGAATGGTGCGGCGGCGTCGTGCGGTCCGCGGCTCCAACCATCACCACGGTCGGCACCGCGATCTCGCCCAGCCTCGGATAGCGGTCCTCGCGGGAGAACGCGCGCACGATCGGCAGCAGCGGCCCATGCTGGTCGAGATGCTGCTTGAAGAACTGCTCGAACACCGACACCATCGCCGGGGAGGGCCGCTTCCCGCACTGTGCGGCCAGGAAGAGCACGGCGATGGTCTTGAAACGGATGAGCTGTTGCAGAATCCCGAACTGCAGCAGCGGGATCTGTAGCCGGTTCTGCGGCGCGTTCTCCAGGATGCGGCCCGCCCAGGTCGCAAACAGGACCAGGCCGCGCAGGCGCTCGGCGAGGTTAGGGTCATCGAGCACCGCGCGAATGGAGATGAACCCGCCCATCGAATGCCCGACGAGGACCCCGTCGCGCACCTCGAAGTGCCGCAGGACCGCGGCGAGGTCGGCCGCCATGGGCTGCGAGCCGATACCGTCGGAGCCCAGCGTGGACCGTCCGTGGCCGCGCTGGTCAAAGGCGATGACGCGATAACCCCGCGACAGCAATTCCTCCCAGACGATGTTCCACTCGACGACCGACGCGGTGTAACCGTGCACCAAGACGACCGGCGGTCCTTGGCCGGCGGTCAGCGCCCACAGCACCGTCCCGTCTGGCCGGGTGATGCGGACCTCCTCGCCCTCGGGTTCGACCCGAAGCCGTTCGGGCGGAAAGGGATCGGGGTTGCGTTCGATCTGCGCGACCAGCGCTCGCGCACCGCCCCAACCCAGAAGACCGGTCAATACCGCACCCATGGCCACGGCCCTCATCGCGCACCTCCATGTGCCGACGCAACACTGTGGGCGTCAGGTTACCGATGCCGACGTACACGGGAAGTCCGCCCGGCTAGGAACCGCCCGAAATGGCCTTCGGACAGTAGGCATTGGCCGCGATCGCGGTGAACTTGGCGGCGACTTCTTGGTCGACCGCCGGATTCTGGGATTGGACGGTATTGACGACTTCCATTCCCTTCTTGCCTTGGTCGACCAGCGTGCATACGTACTTGCCGGCACTGACGGCGCGGCTGGGGTCCTGAAATTTGATGCCGGCCGCGCGCAGCGAAGCGAGGAAGAGGTCGTCGGTGCTGTCGGCCTGGGCGGGTCCGGCGAGTGCGATCAACCCGATCGCGGCAGCTAGCGGGGGCAGAAGCCTCATGGGCCCAAATCGTCGCACTGCACCGAACACTTCGCATCTCGAGACGACGAACGTCAACTCCGGGTTGACACCATCGGTCGTCAACCTACCGTTGACGCCATGGTTGACCCCACGAAAATCGCCCATCCCGTCCGGCTCGACGAACTGATCAACGCCATCAAGCACGTGCACACCGATGCGCTGGATCAACTCGCCGACGCGGTGTTGGCGGCTGAGAGTCTGGGCGAGGTCGCCGATCACTTGATCGGCCACTTCGTCGATCAGGCTCGCCGGTCCGGGGCGTCGTGGACCGAGATCGGCAAGGCGATGGGCGTCACCAAGCAAGCCGCGCAAAAGCGATTCGTCCCACGAGCCGAGGCCACCACGCTAGACCCGAATCAAGGCTTTGGGCGGTTCACTCCCCGGGCCCGCAACGCGGTGGTCGCTGCCCAAAATGTTGCGCACGACGCCGGCAATGACGAAATCACTCAGGACCACCTGCTGCTGGGTGTGCTCAGTGATCCCGCCGCCCTGGCCACCGTGCTGCTGCATGCCCAGCAGATCGACACCGAGGCGCTCAAAGCGGCCGTCACCCTGCCCCCGGCCGCGGCCCAGACTCCCGCCCTCATCCCGTTCAGCGGCCCGGCTCGCAAAGTGCTGGAGCTGACCTTCCGAGAAGCACTTCGGCTGGGGCACAACTACATCGGCACCGAGCACCTACTGCTGGCGCTGCTGGAACTCGAGGACGGCGCCGGCCCGCTGCACCGATCCGGCGTCCACAAGGAACGCGTCGAGACCGACCTCGTCGCCGCGCTGGAATCGCTGACCGGCGAGGCGGGCAGTCCGGACGCTGGCGCTACCTGAGAGCGCCAACCCCTCCCCTTCCCGCGAGGGCGTGTGCAATCATGCGAGGGTCCCGGAAAAGGGAGCCGAGGAGGCAACAGGTGCACCGCTGGCTAATCGTCTTGTCCACGTTGTTGGTCGCCGCTGCCGGCGTTTCGGCGGCCGACGTTGCCATCCCGCGCGCCTGGGCCGGCGACGCACCCATCGGCCACATCGGAGACACCCTGCGGGTGGACACCGGCACCTACGTCGCGGACGTGACGGTCAGCAGCGTCGCGCCATGCGACCCGCCACCGGGATTCGGCTACACGCGCAGCGGAGTGCCGGTCAAAAGCTTGCCGGGTAGTTCGGTCAATCGCGCCGACGTGACGGTGCGCTCGGTGCGCGTCCCCAACTCCTTCATCATGGCGACCCACTTCGCCTTCAACGGCGTGACACCGTTCGCTGACGCATACAAGCCACGCGCCTCGGATGCCCCCGACGCGCTGGACAACGTCTTGGTCAACGCGCCACAAGGTGCCATCGTGCGTGGCGGTGTGTATTGGGACGCCTACCGCGACCCGGTTTCCGTCGTTGTGTTGCTGGATAAGAACACCGGTGAGCACCTCGCGCAGTGGAATCTGTGACCTGTACGTAGACCGTGCGACGGCCGACGCCGTCGAGGAACTGGCGACGGTTGCCGCACAGTGCTTTCCGCTAGCCTGTCCCCCGTCGGCGACACCGGAGAACATCTCCGCTTTCGTCGCGGCCAACCTGTCGGCGGCCCGCTTCGCGGAATATCTTTGCGACCCGCAACGGGCAGTTCTCACCGCACACCACGACGGCCGGATCGTCGGTTATGTCATGTTGATTCGCGGCGTCTCCGATGACCCCGACATTCAGCGCGCCGTTCAATTGCGCCCCACGGCCGAATTGTCGAAGATCTACGTGCTCAGCGACTTTCACGGCACCGGAGCAGCATCCGCCTTGATGGGCGCCGCGCTGAGCGCCGTCACCGACTGGGAGGTCCGGTCCGTGTGGCTGGGTGTCAATCAGGAAAACTTTCGGGCACAACGCTTTTACGCCAAGAGCGGCTTTGCGATCACTGGTACCAGAACGTTTCAGCTGGGCGCCGGGCTGGAGAACGACTACGTCATGGTGCGGCGGGTCCGGTCGGATCAACCGCAGTCAGCGCCAACAACCGAGAAGTGGCCCGCAGATACTTCTTTCGGTACCCCCCGGCCAGCATCTCCTCACTGAAGATCGTGTCAAGCGTCGCCCCGGATGCCACCACCGGAATGCCGGCGTCATAGAGGCGGTCGGTGAGCGCCACCAACCGCAGCGCCACATTCTGGTCGTCGATTCTGTGCACACCGGTGATGAACACCGCGGTGACGCCCTCGATCAACGTCAGATACCGCGACGGGTGCATCGTGGCCAGATGGGCGCACAGCGCGTCGAAGTCGTCCAGGGTGGCGCCGGGCACGGTCGCGGCGCGCCCGGTGACCTCCTCGTCGGCCAGCGGCGTGGGGGCCGGCGGTAACCCGCGATGCCGGTAGTCCGGCCCTTCGATGCGTACGGTGGTGAAAATGCTTGCCAGCGTGTTGATCTCACGCAGAAAGTCCTGAGCGGCGAAGCGGCCCTCCCCGAGTTGCTCGGGCAGCGTGTTCGACGTCGCGGCCACCGACACTCCGCGTTCCACCAGCGACGAAAGCAGCCGCGAGATGAGCGTGGTGTTGCCGGGATCGTCCAACTCGAACTCGTCGATGCACACCGCGGTGTAATTCGCCAGCAGCTCAATGCATTCGGCGAATCCGAACACCCCGGCGAGCTGCGTCAGCTCGCCGAAGGCCGCGAACGCCTTGGGATGTTCTGGCGCGTCGGGCCCCTCGCCGGGCAATTGGTAGTAGGACGACGCCAACAGATGGGTCTTGCCCACCCCGAATCCACCGTCCAGATAGAGCCCGACGCCGGGCAGCGTCGCTCGTTTGCCGAAGAGCCGCTTGCGACCGGCCCGACGTTCGACGGCCTGCCGGCAGAAGTCTTGACAGGCGACGACGGCGGCGGCCTGGGTGGGCTCGGCCGGATCGGGACGATACGTGTCGAAACTGACCGCGGCGAAGGTGGGCGGTGGACGCAGCTGCGAAATCAGCCGCTCCGGCGACACCGTCGGACGCCGATCCACCAGGTGGGCCACCTCGGCGGAACCCGTCGCAGAGGTGGACCCAGGCATGCTCGCACTGTAGCGACGTGCTGCAATCGAACTCATGCCCGATTCGGCGGCCGGCGGTCTCTCCCTGACCCTGCTCGGATCGGGCCGCGAAGTCGGCGACGGCGAACTCGCCCGGCTCTACGACTATCCGGCGCGCCACGACGGCACCTGGGTGCGAGCCAACTTCATCGCCAGCCTGGACGGCGGGGCCACCGTCGATGGCACCAGCGGCGCGATGGGTGACGCGGCTGATCGGCTGATCTTCAATACGCTGCGCGGCTTGGCTGACGTCATCGTGGTCGGCGCGGGAACGGTACGCACCGAGGGCTACTCCGGCGCGCACCTGGGCGTCGTCGAGCGCCAGCAACGGCAGGCGCGCCAGCAGCCAGAGGTGCCGCCGCTGGCGATCGTCACCAAGACGGGTCTGCTGGACCGGGACCTGCCGGTGTTCACCCGTACCGAAGTGCCGCCGTTGGTCCTCACCTGCACCGCGGCCCTCGCCGAGACCCGCCGCCGACTGGGCGGATCCGCCGAGGCGATCGACTGCTCCGGTGACGATCCGGGACGGGTCGACGAGCGCCTCGTCCTGTCCACTCTCGAGAGGCGCGGGCTGCGGCGAGTGCTGACCGAGGGCGGGCCCATGTTGCTGGGCGCGCTCGTCGACCGCGACCTGCTGGACGAGCTGTGCCTGACCGTCGCGCCCTGCCTGGTCGGCGGACGCTCGCGCCGCATCGTGACCGGCTCCGGACAACTGATGACGCGCATGCGCTGCGCGCACGTCCTGACCAACGACGCGGGCTACCTCTACACCCGCTACGTCAAGGCGTAGTCGGAGGGGGTGGCTACTGTGGTCGGCATGAGTCGGCGCATTACCTCGGCCACGATCCTGGTCGCGGTGTCCGTGGTGCTGGCCGGCTGCGTCCCGGTCCTGGGCGCCAACCCGCGTTTCGCCACCAATTCCGGCGCGCGCCCGCAGGGCGTGCCCACCTCGACCCCCGCGCCGCACGGCCCCCCGCCGATCGCGGCACCCAAGAACGACCTGTCCTGGCGCGACTGCACGTCGCGGGTCACCTCGGACGCCGGAGTGCCCGCCGCCGCGGGCGTCAAATTGGAGTGCGCCAACTTCGACGCCGACCTGGACCCGGTCAACGGCGGCTCCGGTTCGGTCACCATCGGCGTGGTCCGGGCCCGCTCGCCCCAGACCCCGAAAGACGCCGGTCCGCTGGTCTTCACCACCGGCTCGGACGTGCCGTCGTCGACGCAGCTGCCGGTGTGGCTCGCCCACGCGGGCAGTGACGTCCTCAAGAGCCACCCCATCGTCGCGATCGACCGCCGCGGCATGGGTATGTCGAGTCCGATCGACTGCCGCGACCGCTTGGACCGCGAAGAGATGCGTGACCAGGCGCAGTTCCAGACCGGCGACGACCCGGTGGCCAATCTGTCTGACATCTCCAACACCGCCACCACCAACTGCACCGACGCCATCTCGCCGGGCGCCTCCGCCTACGACAACGGACACGCCGCCTCCGATATCGAGCGGCTGCGCAACCTGTGGGACGTCCCGGCCCTGGCCCTGGTGGGCATCGGCAACGGCGCGCAGGTGGCGTTGGCCTACGCCGGCTCTCGTCCCGACAAGGTGGCCCGGCTGATCATGGATTCGCCGGTGGCGCTGGGGGCCAGCGCCGAAGCCGCCGCAGAGCAGCAGGTCAAGGGCCAGCAGGCCGCACTCGACGCGTTCGCCGCGCAATGCGTCGCGGTCAACTGCGCACTGGGCCCCGATCCGAAGGGTGCGGTGAGCGCGCTGCTCACCGCCGCGAAGTCCAACGGGGGCGCCGACCGGGTGTCGGCGGCGTCCATCGCCAACGCGCTCACCACCGCGCTGGGCTTCCCCACCGGTGATCGCGCCGGCAACACCACCAGCCTGGCCAACGCACTGGCCGCCGCGCGCTCCGGCGACATGAACCAGCTGTCGAACCTGATCAACCGCGCCCAGGCCACCCAGGACACCGACGGACAGTTCGTCAACGACTGCAGCGACGCGATCAACCGCCCCACCCCGGACCGGGTGCGCGAGCTGGTGGTCGCCTGGGCAAAGCTGTACCCGCAGTTCGGCACGATCGCCGCCCTCAACCTGGTCAAATGCGTCCATTGGCCGACCGGTCAGCCGGCGCAAGCACCCAAAGAGCTGAAGATCGACGTGCTGTTGCTCGGTGTGCAGAACGACCCGATCGTCGGCAACGAAGGTGTCGCCGCCACAGCCGCGACGATCATCAACGCCAACGCCGCGAGCAAGCGCGTGATGTGGCAAGGGATCGGCCACGGCGCCAGCATTTATTCGTCGTGCGCGGTGCCGCCGATGGTCGGATATCTCGATTCCGGGAAACTGCCCGGCACTGACACCTACTGTCCCGCCTGACAGTTCACCGCCGATCGCGCCGGTGTACGGTGCGCTGGTGACGGCAGCTGACTCGACCAAAACGGGCTTGCGCGATTCGTTGCAGGCCGCATTCCGTCCCCGCACCAGCACACCCAGCGCGGCGACCATCCTGCGTTCCGCGCTGTGGCCGGCGGCCATCCTGTCGGTGCTGCACCGCAGCATCGTGTTGACCACAAACGGCAACATCACCGACGACTTCAAGCCGGTGTACCGCGCGGCCCTGAACTTCCGGCAGGGCTGGGACATCTACAACGAGCATTTCGATTACGTCGACCCGCACTATTTGTATCCGCCCGGCGGCACGCTGCTGATGGCGCCGTTCGGGTACCTGCCGTTCGCGCCGTCGCGCTATCTGTTCATCTCGATCAACACCGTGGCCATCCTGCTCGCCGCCTACCTGCTGCTGCGGATGTTCCATCTCGCGGTGTCCTCGGTGGCCGCACCGGCGCTGATCCTGGCCATGTTCTGCACCGAGACGGTCACCAACACGCTGGTGTTCACCAACATCAACGGCTGCATCCTGCTGCTGGAAGTGCTGTTCATCCGCTGGTTGCTGGACGGGCGGGCCAGCCGGCAGTGGTGGGCGGGGCTGGCCATCGGTCTGACGCTGGTGCTCAAACCGCTGCTCGGCCCGCTGTTGTTACTGCCGCTGCTGAACCGCCAGTGGCGGGCCCTGATCACCGCGTTGGTGATTCCCCTGGTCTTGAACTTGGCGGCGCTGCCGCTGGTGAGCGACCCGATGAACTTCTTCACCCGCACACTGCCCTACATCTTGGGCACCCGGGATTACTTCAACAGCTCGATCGAGGGCAACGGCGTCTACTTCGGCCTGCCGACCTGGCTGATCGTGTTCCTGCGGCTGCTGTTCACCGTCCTGGCCGCCGGCGCGCTGTGGCTGCTGTACCGCTACTACCGCACCCGTGACCCGTTGTTCTGGTTCACCACGTCCTCCGGTGTGCTGTTGCTGTGGTCGTGGCTGGCGTTGTCGCTGGCCCAGGGCTACTACTCGATGATGCTGTTCCCGTTCTTGATGACGGTGGTGCTGCCCAATTCGGTGATCCGCAATTGGCCGGCGTGGCTGGGCATCTACGGGTTCATGACGCTGGATCGCTGGCTGCTGTTCCACTGGATGCGCTGGGGTCGCGCGCTGGAATACCTGAAGATCACCTACGGCTGGTCGCTGCTGCTGATCGTGACGTTCACGGTGCTGTACTTCCGGTATCTGGATGCCAAGGAGGAGAACCGGTTAGACGAGGGCATCGACCCGGCGTGGCTGACGGTCAAGGGTGAGCGCGCTAGCGTGGATGCATGAGCACCCCCGACTTGTCGCGCCCCAAACTCGCACTATCCGATGACGAGTGGCGCCGGAAGCTGACTCCGGAGGAATTCCAGGTGTTGCGCCGCGCCGGCACCGAGCGGCCCTTCACCGGCGAGTACACCGACACCAAGACCGAAGGCGTTTACCAGTGTCGGGCATGCGGCGCCGAATTGTTCCGCAGCACAGAGAAATTCGAGTCGCACTGCGGCTGGCCGTCGTTCTTCGACACGGCGAACTCCGACGCGGTGATCCTGCGGTCCGACAATTCCTTGGGGATGAAGCGCACCGAGGTGTTGTGCGCCAACTGCCACAGCCATCTGGGCCACGTCTTCGAAGGCGAGGGCTACCCGACGCCGACGGACCAGCGCTACTGCATCAACTCGATTTCGCTGCGCTTGGTCCCGGCAGGCGCGTAGCCGCCACGGGGCGGGTGGGGCGAAAGTGTCAGTCCACCCGGGTGGCGTGCACTTCCCAGAACGGCGCGTGCACCCGGCCGTTGACCAACCACGGCTCCATGGCCCGGAATCGCGCCAACAATTCCTCGGATTGCTCAGCCATATCGGGATTGCGCGCGGCCATCATCTGGATTGACTCCGCGCTGATGTTGACCTGATACGTGGTCTGTCCCAGATAGGTAATCTGCCAACCGCCTAGAGGTAGCACGTCTCGAAAGTCGCTCTGCGACAACGATCGCAGCATGGTGAACCCGTTGACGTTGTGTTCGCCGAACTCGTACATGTACAGCCGCGCGCCGGGTTTGGTGGCCCGGTGCAGCGCCTGCACATAGGACTTCCGCAATTCCGGTTCGGTGCTGAAGGTGTGGTAGAAGGCGCAGTCGATGACGGTGTCGAAGCGGCCGTCGAACCCGTCGAGCTTCGTGGCGTCGGCAACCTGGAAGTCCACCGATACCCCGGCCTTGCGCGCGTTGTCGCGGGCGCGCTCGATCGCGCCCTCCGAGCCGTCGATGCCGGTGGCCGAATATCCCTTGGCCGCGTAATAGATCGCGTGGTGACCGGGTCCGGTGCCGGGGTCGAGCACCTCGCCCTTGACAGCGCCGACGGCGACAAGCTGCTGAACGACGGGCTGCGGACCGCCGATGTCCCACGGTGTCGCTGCGGGCAAGCCGTGGGAGACCCGCTCGTCGCGGTACATCTCCTCGAACCGGGTCGGGTCGGTGGGATCGAACTGAGGATTGGTCATGGCAGGGCGCTCACCAACTGCTCGACGCCCACCCGCGGCCCGGTGAAGAACGGCGTCTCCTCCCGGGTATGCCGGCGGGCGTCGGTGGCGCGCAGCTCGCGCATCAGGTCGACGATGCGGTGCAGCTCGGGAGCCTCGAAGGCCAGGAGCCACTCGTAGTCACCCAGCGCGAAGGCGGGCACCGTGTTGGCGCGCACATCCTTGTATTCGCGGGCCGCCATGCCGTGCTCGGCGAGCATGCGGCGGCGTTCCTCGTCGGGCAACAGATACCACTCATAAGAACGCACAAAGGGATACACGCAGATGTAGGCGCCGGGCTCCTCGCCGGCCAGGAACGCCGGGATGTGGCTCTTGTTGAACTCGGCCGGCCGGTGCAGCGCCACGCTGCTCCACACCGGCGTGCACGCGCGTCCCAGCGTGGTGGTGCGCCGGAAGTCGGCGTACGTGGCTTGCAGGGCTTCCACCCGCTCGGAATGGGTCCAGATCATGAAGTCGGCGTCGGCGCGCAGGCCGGCCACATCGTAGAGGCCGCGCACCACGACGCCGCGTTCCTCCTGCTGCTTGAAGAACGTGGCGGCGTCGTCGATCACGGCGTCGCGCTGGTCACCGAGCTCGCCGGGCCGCACCGAGAACACCGAGAACATCAGGTACCGAACGGTGGCGTTGAGAGCGTCGAAATCGAGGCGGGCCATGGCTTCTATCGTGCCACTTCCGCGGCCGGGCCCTGGCAGGCCTCGATGACGCTGGTGACGGCGCGGCCGGCCGCCCCGATACAGGCCGGCACGCCGATGCCGTCCAGATAGCTGCCGGCCACGCCCAGCGTCGGGGGCAGCCCGGCGCGCAGGTCGGCAACCAGAGCCGCATGACCCGGCCCGTACTGGGGCATCGCGTCGATCCAGCGCTGCACCCGCATGTCAACGGGCTCCACCGCGACACCGAACACGGTGGCCAAATCCTCGACCGCCCAGGACAGAAACTGGTCGTCCGAGGTCGTCGCCGCCACCTGGTCACCGAAGCGCCCGAAGGACAATCGGAGTAACTGCACGTCACTGGATCCGCCCCATTTGCGCGACGACAGCGTAATCGCCTTGGCGCGCAACGGCTCTCCGCTGGCCACCAGAACACCGGAGTTCTGCGGGAACGGGGTGTCGGCGGGCACCGCAAGCGCCACCACCGCCGACGAGGCGCTCACCACCCGGGCGGCAGCGGCTGCGGTGCCCGCGACGTCGAGTCCCTCGACCAGGCGCGCCAGCCGAGCCGCGGGGATCGCGAGGATCACCGCATCGGCGTGCCAGCGGGCGCCGGTGTCGTCGTGCACCACCCAACCCGGCGCCAGCTTTGTCACCGCGGCGTGCACCCACTGCAGCCGGCTGCGCCGCACCAACTCCTCGATCAGCAGCTGGTAGCCGCCGTCCAGCGCGCCGAAGACCGGGGCGCCGGTGGCCGGCGGCATGCCCTGGCGGACCGCATCGGTCAAGCTGGTCGCGCCGCGGTCCAGTGCCGCGGCCACACTCGGCGCGGCCGCGCGCAGCCCGATCGTCGCCGACGAACCGGCGTACACCCCGCTCAGCAGCGGATCCACCGACCGCGCCACGGTCTGCTCGCCGAACCGATCGGCCACCAGCTCCGCGACCGACGGGTCACTGCCCGGCTCCCATCGCAACGGGCGGCCCGGCTCGGCGTCGATGCGGGCCACGGTCTCCTCGTCGACCAGACCGGCCATCGCGGCGGCCGACGACGGGATTCCGACCACCGTGCCCGTCGGCAGCGGGTGCAATCGGCCCTGGCTGTAGATCAGGGGTCGCGCGCCGGTGGTGGTGCGCTGGCGGTCGGCCAGGCCCAGTTCGGCCAGCAGCGCAGGCATTTCCGGGCGGCGTTGCACGAAGGCTTCGGCACCCAACTCCATCGGTTGTCCCCCGACCAGGTCGGTGCGCAGCACCCCGCCGAGTCGGTCGCCCGGTTCGAACAACGTGATCCGCGCGTCGGCCCCGGCCGCCAGCCGAAGTCGATACGCCGCAGTGAGCCCCGAAATACCGCCGCCCACAACGCAATACGAAGCCGTCACAGCGAGTGCACCAACGCCACCAACTCGGTCAGTACGCCCGGGTCGGTCTCCGGCAACACCCCGTGCCCCAGGTTGAACACGTGACCGGCAGCCCCCGCGTCGACGGCTCGGCGTCCGTCGTCGACCACAGCGCGGGCCGCGCCTTCCACCGCCGGCCAGCCCGCCAGCACCACCACCGGATCGAGGTTGCCTTGCAAAGCGGTACCCGGCTGAACCCGGGTCGCGGCGTCGGCCAGCGCGGTGCGCCAGTCCACGCCGACGACGTTCGCCCCGGCCTGCGACATCGCGCTCAGCAGCTCGGCCGTGCCGACCCCGAAGTGCGTCATCGGTACGCCGTATTCGGCCAGCGTGCTGAACACCCGCGTGCTGTGTGGCAGCACGTACTGCCGATACTGCGCGAGCGACAGCGTCCCGGCCCACGAGTCGAACACTTGGATGGCGTCCACCCCGGCGTCGATCTGGCTGCGCAGAAACGCGATGGTGAGGTCGGTGAGCTTCGTCATCAACGCATGCCAACTCGCCGACTCGGCCAGCATCATCGCTTTGGTGCGGGCGTGATTGCGGCTGGGTCCGCCCTCCACCAGGTAGGACGCCAATGTGAACGGCGCACCGGCGAACCCGATCAGCGGCACCTCGCCCAGCGCCGCGACCAACAGCTCAACGGCCGCGACGATCGGCTGAATAGCTTGGCGGTCAACGGGTTTCATGGCGTCGATGGCGGCCTGGGTGCGGATCGGTTGGGCGATCACCGGTCCGACGTCGGGAACGATGTCCAGGTCGATTCCGGCGGCGCGCAGCGGAACGACGATGTCCGAAAACAAGATCGCCGCGTCGACCCCGTAGCGGCGGATCGGCTGCAGCGTGATCTCGCACGCGACCTCGGGTTCGAAGCAGGCCGCCAACATGCTGTGCCGCTCGCGCAGCGCCCGGTATTCGGGCAGCGAGCGACCCGCCTGCCGCATGAACCAGACGGGGATACGGCTGGGCTTACGGCCGGCGACGGCGGCCAGATACGGCGACTGGGAAAGGTCGCGACGATTGCTCATTGGCTTCAATGCTGCCACGAGGCGTCAGCGGCACCTGCGTAACATCGACCCGGTGCCACTCTCCTACGACGACTTCCCGAGCCTGCGCTGCGAACCGCACGACAACGGCGTGCTCGAGGTGGTTCTGGACGCTCCCGGGCTGAACTCGGTCGGACCCCAGATGCACCAAGACCTAGCCGACATCTGGCCGGTGATCGACCGCGACCCGGCCGTGCGGGTGGTCCTCGTCCGCGGTGAAGGTAAAGCGTTCTCCTCCGGTGGCAGCTTCGATCTCATCGAGGAGACGATGGGCGACTTCGAGGGCCGCATTCGCATCATGCGGGAGGCCCGCGATCTGGTGCTCAACCTGGTCAACTTCGACAAACCGATGGTGTCGGCGATTCGCGGGCCCGCGGTCGGCGCCGGCCTGGTGGTGGCGTTGCTGTCCGACATCTCGGTCGCGGGCCGAAACGCCAAGATCATCGACGGCCACACCAAACTCGGGGTGGCCGCCGGCGATCACGCCGCCATCTGCTGGCCGCTGCTGGTGGGCATGGCCAAGGCCAAGTACTACCTGCTGACCTGCGAAACGCTGTCCGGCGAGGAAGCCGAACGGATCGGGCTGGTGTCGACCTGCGTGGACGACGACGAGGTGCTGGCCACCGCGACGCAGCTGGCCGAGAAGCTGGCTCAGGGCGCGCAGACCGCCATTCGCTGGACCAAACGCAGCCTCAACCACTGGTACCGCATGTTCGGTCCTACCTTCGAGACGTCGCTTGGTTTGGAGTTCATCGGTTTCAGCGGGCCCGACGTCCGAGAAGGCCTGGCAGCCCACCGGGAGAAGCGCCCAGCACGGTTTATTGACGGCCCCGACAGCTAGCGGTGGTTCGGCGCGCCTGATTACCCGCGTCGGAGGATGGCGCTACCGTCGGTGGTTGTGACCCGCCCCGACGACCCTGCTGAGCGCAGCGATGAGGAGGAGCGGCGCTCATGACTTCTACGGAACCGGCTCCTTTCCGGGAGGCGGTAGCGGCGATGAATGCCGTGACCGTCCGGCCCGAGATCGAGCTCGGCCCCATTCGTCCACCTCAGCGGCTCGCGCCGTACAGCTACGCGCTGGGAGCCGAGGTCAAGCATCCCGACCTCGACATCGTCCCGGAGCGCTCTGAAGGTGACGCCTTCGGCCGGCTGATTCTGCTGTACGACCCGGACGGCTCCGACGCGTGGGACGGCACCATCCGCCTGGTCGCCTACGTGCAGGCCGATTTGGACTCCCACGAGGCGATCGACCCGCTGCTGCCCGAGGTGGCGTGGAGCTGGCTGGTCGAGGCTTTGGAGTCCCGCACCGAACAGGTGACGGCGCTGGGCGGCACGGTCACCGCGACCACGTCGGTGCGTTATGGGGACATCTCCGGGCCCCCGCGCGCGCACCAGCTGGAGCTGCGGGCGTCGTGGACGGCGACCACGCCCGACGTCTCCAGCCATGTCGAAGCGTTCTGCGGGGTGCTCGAGCATGCCGCGGGTCTGCCGCCGGCCGGCGTCGTCGACCTGGGCTCGCGGTCACGGGCCTGATGGGTGGACCGGAGGCCAATCCGCCGGACAGCACGGAGAGCACGGAAAGCGCCGAAAGCGCGCCGGCCACTCCTGTCCCACTCGTCCACCCGGCCGACGGGATACCGGCCCTCTCGGTCAGCGCACGCCAGATCGAGGCGGCTGCCGCACTGCTCGACCGCGGACATGGGCCCTTCGCGGTGGACGCCGAACGGGCGTCGGGCTTTCGCTACTCCAACCGGGCCTATTTGATCCAGATCCGGCGGGCCGGGGCGGGCACTGTGCTGATCGACCCGGTCAGCCACGGCGGTGATGGGCCGACAGTGTTGGCTCCGGTCGCCGAGGTGTTGGCCAAAGACGAGTGGATTCTGCATTCCGCCGATCAGGATCTGCCGTGCCTGGCCGAGGTCGGCATGTACCCGCCAGCGCTGTATGACACCGAGTTGGCCGGCCGCTTGGCCGGATTCGAACGGGTGAACCTGGCCACCATGGTCGAGCGGCTGCTGGGTTTCGGGTTGGCCAAAGGACATGGTGCCGCTGACTGGTCCAAGCGCCCGCTGCCGATCGAGTGGCTCAACTACGCGGCCCTGGACGTCGAACTGCTCATCGAGTTACGCGCGGCGATCGCTGCGGTGTTGGCCGAGCAAGGCAAAAGTGATTGGGCCGCACAGGAATTCGAGTATCTGCGCACCGCCATTCCGGCGGCCGCCCGCAAAGACCGCTGGCGGCGAACGTCGGGTATCCACCGCGTCCATGACCGGCGCGGCTTGGCGGCAGTGCGCGAGCTGTGGACCATGCGCGACCGCATCGCCCAGCGCCGCGACATTGCGCCCCGAAGGATCCTGCCCGACTCCGCCATCGTCGACGCCGCCCTCGCCGATCCCAAGTCCGTGGCGGATCTTGTCGCGCTGCCGGTGTTCGGCGGGCGCAATCAGCGGCGCAGCGCGGCGATGTGGCTATCGGCGCTGGAAGCGGCCCGCCAAAATCAGCACCCACCGGACGAGGGCGAGCCGGCCACCACGCCGCCACCACCGGCGCGGTGGGGCCGGCGCAAACCCGAAGCGGCCGCCCGGCTGGAGGCGGCGCGCGCCGCCCTGGCGAAGGTGTCGCAACGGGTGACCGTGCCGACGGAGAATCTGGTCTCACCGGATCTGGTGCGACGGCTGTGTTGGGACTGGGACTCGGTGCACGACGGCGACGCCGAACAGGCGGTGGCCGAGTACTTGCGGGCCGGTCAAGCGCGACCGTGGCAACGCGAACTCGTGGTGTCGCCGTTGGCCACGGCGCTATCGCAGGCCGCCAATGTCGCCACCGATGTTCCCACCGACGACTAGTCGAGCGGCTCCCGCAGCTCCGCTTCGGAATCGGTCACCGAAGATCCAAGCGCCGCAACCCATCCCGTGATTCGGCGGGCGACATCCTGATCGGTCAGCCCGAGCCCGGCGAGCACTTCTCCGCGCGATGCATGCTCGAAGAAATCCTGCGGCAGCCCCACGTCGCGGCATGGCACGTCCACCTCGGCGCGGCGCAGCGCCGCCGACACGGCCGACCCGACGCCGCCGTTGACGCCGTTGTCTTCCAATGTCACCAGCAGCTTGTGCTGCTCGGCCAGTTCGCGCACCGCGTCGGAGACCGGCAGCACCCAGCGGGGATCGATCACCGTCACGCCGATGCCCTGGTTGTGCAGCCGCTTGGCGACCGCCAAGGCCATCGACGCGAACGCGCCCACCGCCACCAGCAGGACATCGTGGTTCAAGCCGCCAGCCGGTACGGCCAGGATGTCGACGCCGTCGCGCCGTTCCAGGGCTGGAATGTCTTCGCCCACATCGCCTTTGGGGAATCGCAGCGCCGTGGGTCCGTCGTCGATGTCGAGCGCTTCACCGAGTTCTTCCCGCAGGCGCGTGCCGTCGCGGGGCGCGGCTACGCGCATGCCGGGCACGATGCCGAGCATGGACAGATCCCACATGCCGTTGTGGCTGGGGCCGTCGGAGCCGGTGACCCCGGCCCGGTCCAGCACCATGGTGACCGGCAGCTTGTGCAGCGCCACGTCCATAATGATCTGGTCGAACGCCCGGTTCAGGAACGTGGAGTAGATCGCCACGACGGGGTGCAGGCCGCCCATGGCCAAACCGGCCGCCGACGTCAGCGCATGTTGTTCGGCGATGCCGACGTCGAACAACCGGTCCGGGAAGCGCTGCCCGAACGCGGTGAGCCCGGTGGGGCCGGGCATGGCCGCGGTGATGGCGACGATGTCACGCCGCCGCTGGGCATAGCCGATCAGCGCGTCGGAGAAGGTGGCCGTCCAGCCCGGGCCGGCGATCGTGGTGACTTCGCCGGTCAGCGGGTTGATCGGGACCGTGGAGTGCATCTGTTCGGCTTCGTCGGCTTCGGCCGGGGCGTAACCCATCCCCTTGCGTGTGACGACGTGCACGATCACTGGGCCGCCGAAGCCGCGCGCGCTGCGCAACGCGACCTCGACCGCGCGTTCGTCGTGGCCGTCGACCGGGCCGACGTATTTCAACCCCAGGTCGGTGAACAGCAACTGCGGGGACAACGAATCCTTGATGCCGGCTTTGACGCTGTGCATCAGGTGGTAGCAGACCTCGCCCACCACCGGAACGGAGCGCACGACGTCGCGCCCGCGCTCCAGCAATTGTTCGTAGGCCGGTTGCAGCCGCAAGGTGGCCAGGTGGTTGGCGACCCCGCCGATGGTGGGTGCGTAGCTGCGGCCGTTGTCGTTGACGACGATGACGACCGGACGATGCGATGCGGCGATGTTGTTGAGCGCCTCCCAGCACATGCCGCCGGTGAGCGCGCCGTCGCCGACGACGGCGACCACGTGCCGGTTGCGGTGCCCGGTCAGCTCGAACGCCTTGGCCAGTCCGTCGGCGTAGGACAGCGCGGCGCTGGCGTGGCTGGATTCCACCCAGTCGTGCTCGCTCTCGGTGCGCGACGGGTAGCCCGACAGGCCGCCCTTTTTGCGCAGCGTTTCGAAGTCTTGGCAGCGGCCGGTCAACATCTTGTGCACGTAGGCCTGGTGGCCGGTGTCGAAGACGATCGGGTCGTGCGGAGAATCGAACACTCGGTGCAGCGCCAGCGTCAGTTCGACGACGCCCAGGTTCGGACCCAGGTGTCCCCCCGTGGCGGCGACCTTGTGGATCAGGAACTCGCGGATCTCCTGAGCCAGGTCGCGTAGCTGCCGTTGGGAAAGGTGCTGCAGATCGGCGGGTCCGCGGATCTGTTCCAGCATCTCGTCAGTCTACGCAGCGCGCGCAAGTGGACAGGTCGCAGCGGCGGCGGTCGGTAACTGACCACAACCGGCTACGAGGAGCCGAACAGGTCGGCAAGCGTGTCGTGAAGTTCCGGGTCTGCCAATATGACGACCTCGTCGCCGGCTTGCAGTTCGGTGTCGCCGCGCACCGCCACCAGCCCGGTCGTGCGCACGATGATGCTGACCCAGATGTCACCGACACGCTCACCCAAGCTCTCGACCGTGCACCCCTGGGCAGCAGAACCTGGGGCGACGCTGAAGCGATGGACCCCTTCGGGTTCGTCCGCGAGCCGGACCCCGATCTGCCATGGCTGGGTCTCCACGGTCCGCATGGGCAGTTGCAGGAGCTTGGCGACGCCGGGCACCGAGCTGCCCTGCACCAGCACAGAGAAGATGACGACGACCACCACGATGCCGTACAGGCGCTCGGCGTCGGAGACGTGCGCGGCACGCAGAAACTCGCCGAGCAGGATCGGCACCGCCCCCTTGAGACCGGCGAACAGGATGAACAAGCGTTCGTTGCGCCGCAGTTGCACACCCACCAGGCAGGCGCTCACCGCCAGCGGACGAATCAGCGCCGTGAGGCCCACGCCGAGGATGAGCCCAGGAACCCAGACGTCGGGATGAGCAAGCATGCGGAGGTCGACGGTCAAGCCGAGAACGGCGAACGCGACGATCTCGGCCAGCCCGGCCAGGGCGGCGTGGAAGCGCTTGATCTCGGGCTTGTAGGGCGCGCGAGCGTCGCCGATCATGATGCCCGCGACGAACACCGCCAAGAAGCCGGAGCCGTGCGCCAGGGTGGCGATGCCGTACAACATCAGGGCGCATGCCAGCGTCCGCAGCGCGTAGAGGCCTTCGCTGGGCAATGCCACGCGCCGCATGAACGCCAGCAGCATTCGGCCGCCGAGCACGCCGACAACCGCACCGATAATCATTTGCAGCAGGAATTGCGTTCCCACGTCGATGAATCCGGCAGTGCTGAGACCGCCGGCGGCGATCAGGCCGGCCATCAAGGAGATGCCAACCGGATCGTTGGTGCCGGACTCACCCTCCAGGATCGTGCTGCTGCGGCCGGCGATCTCACGTTTGCCCAGAACAGAGAACACAACGGCAGGATCGGTGGGAGCCACCGCCGTGGCCACGAGCACCGCGAGATACCAGCTGATTCCGCACGCATAGTGCAGCAGCAAGGCGGCGCCGCCGGCGACCACACCGGTTGCCACGACGCCGACCGACAGGATGGGGACTGCTGCCGCGCGGAAGCGGGATACACCGATGTGCATGCCTCCGTCGAACAGCACCAGCACCAGCGCGATGGTGAGCACCCGCTCCACCGTCCGCTCAGAAGGCGGTTGTACGACGGGCACGGCGTGCACGGCCACGGCGGCTCCGACCAGAACCAGCACAGCCACCGGCACCTTCACCCGCTCGGTGAGCCGGTTCGCCAGCACTGCAACCAAACCGACGGCACTGCAGAACAAGACGATCAGCGCGTATCGGGCAGTCTCGTTCACGTTATCGGCCCATGCTCACCACAAACGTGGTCGACTGGCCACACACCCGCGGTCGTGGACCGTTGTTCAGTGGTAGGCACCAGAGCCTTTCGATCGGTCGACAAAGACATCGCCGACCAGACTTCCCGGCACTCCGCGACGGAGTCTAACCTTTCGCAGGACGTCCGTCGCGCTGGTGGTGCAGTACTTGCGCTCCGGCAGGTGGTTTCCTAGCGAATCAGCAGCGCAATGCATTCCACGTGATGAGTCAGCGGAAAGGCGTCGAAGACCGTCAGCTCTTCGACGGCGTAACCATGGCCGAGGTAGAGTCCGATGTCACGGGCGAAAGCGGCTGCCTCACAACCGATGTGGATGATGCGCGGCACGTTCGCCGCAGCCAGTAGGTCGATGACTTCCCGGCCGGCACCCGCGCGGGGAGGGTCGAGCACCGCGATGTCGGCGCTGGTCGGTTCCGCTGCTACCGCGCGGCGCACCGAATCGGTGACGACGTGAACCTGCGGTAGATCTTGCAGCGCCGCCCGCGCGGCACCGGAGGCCCCGCGGGACGTGTCGACGCTGAGCACTCGGCCGGACTCCCCCACCGCCGTTGCCAGTACCGCCGCGAAAATGCCTGCGCCGCCGTACAAGTCCCACGCTATCCCGCCGGCGGCCGGCTGCGCCCAGTGGGCCAGCACCTCGCTGTACACCGTCGCGGCATCGCGGTGTGCCTGCCAGAAAGCGGTCACCGGTAGCCGCCAGCTGCGCGGGCCCACCCGCTGCACCGCGTGATAGTTGCCCTCCTCGACCTGGGTCACCGTCCGCTTGCCGTGGCGCACGGTGCGCACTACGTGACGCTGATCGTCGTCGTCGACCACCACATGCAGGGCGGCGCCGGGCGGCCGGTCCTGTTCCGGCAACCCGTCGAGCATGCCGTCGGGCAGCTGCGCGCAGTACAAATCCGTCACCAACTCGTCGCTGTGATAGCGGTGAAATCCCGGGCGCCGATCAGCTCCCACATCCAAGCGCACCCGGGTTCGCCACCCCGTGGGGCCGGTCTGCGAAAGCGGTTGGGCGGCACCGGCCCAGTGATAGCCGCCGAGCCGTTCAAGCTGGTTGGCCACCACTTCGCCCTTGAGCTTGCGAACCGCCTCCGGGTCGGCGAACGCCAAGTCACAACAGCCGGCGCCGTCCACCCCGGCGATCGGGCACAGCGGCTCGATGCGGTCCGGCGACGGGTCGAGCACCTCCAAAGCTTCTGCGTGCCAATAGGATCCACGTTCGGCGGTGACGCGTGCCCGCACCCGCTCCCCGGGCAGCGCGTATCGGACGAAGACCACCCGGCCGTCGTGGTGCGCCACGCAGCTGCCGCCGTTGGCAGGTGCGCCGGTGACCAACGTCAGATCCTCGCGCACGGCTGCGCGATTCAATCGAAGATGCCTCGCCGTGCGTCGCCGGGAGCCGCATGGGGCTGCAACGTCTTGATTCGCTCCGACGAAGTCAATTGCCAGGGAACCGAAGTCACCATCACTCCGGGCATGAACAGCAGGCGGCCCTTGAGCCGCAGCGCACTTTGGTTGTGCAGCAACTGCTCCCACCAGCGGCCCACCACGTACTCGGGGATGAACACCGTCACCACGGTGCGTGGGGACTCCTTACTGACCCGTTTGACGTAGTCGAGCACCGGTCGGGTGATCTCACGGTATGGGGAGGCGATCACCTTCAGCGGCACGCTGATGTCGCTTTCCTCCCACTTGTGCACCAGTTCACGGGTTTCGGCGTCGTCGACGCTGACCGTGACGGCCTCGAGCACGTCCGGCCGGGTGGCGCGCGCGTAAGCCAGGGCACGCAGCGTCGGCAGATGCAGTTTGGACACCAGCACCAAGGCATGGTTGCGGCTGGGCAACACCACCTCGTTGTCGTGGGCGTCGGCCTGATCCGCGAGTTCACGCGTGACCCCGTCGTAGTGGCGCCGGATCAGCTTCATCACCATGAACAGCCCGGCCATGGTGACCACCGCGATCCACGCGCCGGCGAGGAACTTGGTCACCATCACCACCAGCAGCACCGCGCCGGTCGCGAGGAAACCGATGGTGTTGACCACCCGGGAGCGCATCATCCGCCGACGCGCCGACGGGTCGGTTTCGGTGCGCAGCAGCCGGGTCCAGTGCCGCACCATGCCGATCTGACTCAGCGTGAACGAAATGAACACGCCGACGATGTAGAGCTGAATCAAGGCCGACAGCTCCGCGCGGAACGCGATGATCGCCAGCAGCGCCGACAGCGACAGGAAGCCGATGCCATTGGAGAACGCCAACCGGTCACCACGAGTGTGCAGCTGACGAGGCAGGTAGCTGTGCTGCGCCAGCACCGAGCCGAGCACCGGGAACCCGTTGAACGCCGTGTTGGCGGCCAGCACCAAGATCAGCGCGGTGACCGCGGTGATCAACACGAAGCCGATGTGGAAGCTGCCGAACACCGTCTGCGCCAGCTGCGTGACCAGCGTTTTCTGGTAGTAGTTCGGCGGGGCGCCGGAAAGCTGGGTGGCCGGGTCGTCGACGAGCTGAACGCCGATCTTCTTGGACAACAAGATGATGCCCATCAACAGGGTCACCGCGATGCCACCCAGCAACAGCAGCGTGGTGGCGGCGTTGCGCGACTTCGGCTTTTCGAAAGCCGGCACGCCGTTGCTGATCGCCTCCACACCGGTCAAGGCCGCACAGCCCGACGAGAACGACCGGGCCACCAGAAACACCAGCGCGAAGCCGAGCACCTTGCCGTGCTCGGAATGCATTTGGAAGTTCGCGGATTCCGCCCGCAGCGGGTTACCCAGCACGAAGATCCGGATGAACCCCCAGCCGAGCATCACGATCACCCCGACGATGAACGCGTAGGTGGGAATGGCGAACGCCAGTCCCGATTCCCGCACCCCACGCAGGTTCATCGCCGTCACCAGCAAGATCGCCGCGACACAGAACCACACCTTGTGCTGGGCCACGACCGGGATGGCCGAGCCGATATTGGACATCGCCGATGCCGTCGAAACGGCAACGGTGAGCACGTAATCCACCATCAGGGCGCTGGCCACCGTCAACCCCGCATTGGCGCCCAGGTTGGTGGTCACCACCTCGTAGTCACCGCCGCCGGACGGGTAGGCGTGCACGTTCTGCCGGTAGCTGGCCACCACCACCAACATCACCGCGGCCACCGCCAGGCCGATCCAGGGCGTCAGGGTGTAGGCCGCCAGGCCGCCCACCGACAGCGTCAGGAAGACTTCCTCCGGGGCGTAGGCCACCGAGGACAGCGCGTCCGAAGCAAACACCGGCAAGGCGATGCGCTTCGGCAGCAACGTGTGGCTCAGCCGGTCGCTACGAAATGGCTGCCCAATGAGCAGTCGGCGCGCAGCGGTTGAAAGTTTGGACACGAGAGCCAAGAGTAAGCCCACGGGCGTTTGACGGTAGCGTTCCCTAGGCGAGAACCTGCCGATCCAGTAACGAGGCGCAGCAACAGCCGAAAGGACCTCAAGTGCGGGTGGTTGTGATGGGGTGCGGCCGGGTCGGGTCCTCGGTGGCCGACGGGCTGTCCCGGATAGGCCATGACGTCGCCGTGATCGACCGTGACAGCGCCGCCTTCAATCGGCTCAGCCCGGAGTTTGCCGGCGAACGGGTGCTGGGTCAGGGTTTCGACCGAGATGTGCTGTTGCGCGCCGGGATCGAGGGCGCTGACGCGTTCGCCGCGGTGTCCTCGGGTGACAACTCCAACATCATCTCGGCGCGGCTGGCCCGGGAGACGTTCGGGGTGCGGCGCGTTGTTGCCCGCATCTACGACGCCAAGCGCGCCGAGGTCTATGAACGCCTCGGCATTCCAACCATCGCCACCGTGCCCTGGACCACCGACCGGTTACTCAACGCGCTGACCCAGGAGACGGAAACCGCCAAGTGGCGAGATCCGACCGGGACGGTCGCCGTCGCGCAGGTGGTCCTGCACGAGGACTGGGTGGGGCACCGCGCGACCGAGCTCGAGCAGGCCACCGGCGCCCGCGTGGCGTTCTTGATCCGGTTCGGCACGGGGGTGCTGCCGGAGCCGAAGACCATCCTGCAGGCCGGTGATCAGGTCTATATCGCCGCGATATCGGGCCGCGCGGCCGAGGCGGTGGCCATTGCCGCGCTGCCGCCCAGTGAGGATTTGGACAAATGAAGCCCGCCGATGACGAAGACGCCGGCGTAGCCGGGGTCACGGGGGTACCGCCCGCTTGCGGGGGAGAGTGGCGCAAATGAAGCCCGCCGATGACGAAGACGCCGGCGTAGCCGGGGTCAAGGAGTGGCGCAAATGAAGGTAGCTGTCGCCGGCGCGGGGGCCGTCGGGCGCTCGGTCACCCGGGAACTGGTAGCCAACTCCCATGACGTGACGCTCATCGAGCGCAATCCCGAGCACCTGGACACCGACGCCATCCCGGCCGCGCACTGGCTGCTGGGCGACGCCTGCGAGCTGAGCCTGCTGGAATCGGCGCACCTGGAGGATTTCGACGTCGTGGTCGCCGCGACCGGTGACGACAAGGTCAACGTGGTGCTCAGCCTGCTGGCCAAGACCGAATTCGCGGTGCCGCGGGTGGTGGCCCGGGTCAACGACCCCCGCAACGAGTGGCTGTTCACCGATGCGTGGGGCGTCGACGTGGCGGTGTCGACACCGCGCATGCTTGCCTCACTGATCGAGGAGGCGGTGGCCGTCGGGGATCTGGTGCGGCTGATGGAGTTCCGCAAGGGTCAGGCCAACCTGGTGGAGATCACCCTGCCCGACGACACGCCCTGGGGCGGCAAGCCGGTGCGCAAGCTACAGCTGCCGCGCGACGCCGCGCTGGTGACCATTCTGCGGGGCTCGCGGGTGATCGTGCCCGAGGGCGATGAGCCACTGGAAGGTGGCGACGAATTGCTTTTCGTCGCGGTCACCGAGGTCGAAGAGGAACTGCGAAAGCTGTTGCTGCCCACGCCCTGATCGGCGGTGCGTTGACGGCTTTCAGTGTGTCGTCAGGGCGGCCAAACGGCCGGATCCCCGCCGCACACTCACACTCGAGGCCGTCAGTACCCGCTCGCCGGCTATTCGCGCGCGGTGTCCGTCTCCACCGTCTCCACCGGCTCGGCCGCGACTGGGTCGGCCGGAGCGACCCGCTGCACGGCCTTGATCGCGGCGTAGGTGACCAAGGCGGCCAACGCGGTCAGCGGCCAGCCCATGCCGATACGCGCCACGCCCAGCCAACCGGTTTCGTTGGAGTCGTAGAAGTGTCGCTGCACGACGAACCGCGCGACGAACACCAGCGTCCAGCACAGCGTGGCGACGTCGAAGGCGTACACCGCCCGGGGCACCGCACGCCAGCCCCGGTGGTTGCCACTGATCCAGGCGTAGAGGTAACCGACCACGGGCCGGCGGATCACCACCGAGACCGCGAACACGACCGCCCACACCAGCGACATCCAAATGCCCAGCAAGAAATAGCCCTTGGATTGCCCCAGCAGGTAAGCCACCAGCGCGCAGATCGCAACGCCGAAGAACCCCGACACCGCCGGTTGCACCGATTCGCGACGAATCAGCCGCCAGACCAGGACCAGCGCGGCCGCGCCCAGGGCACTGGCGATCGCCGGAATCAGTCCGGCGGCGCTGGAGATGATTACGAAGATCACGACGGGCAGCGACGAATAGATAAGGCCGCTCACCCCGCCGGCTTGGGCGAGTAGCCGCTCGGCGCTGGTGCGGTTAGCGTTCACGGCCGAAGCGTAACCGGCCGGATTACCGCTGAATTTCGTAGTGCGGGTTGTAGATGGCTTTGTGCCCGTTTTCCAGCTTCCCGACCCGCCCGCGCACCCGCAGGGTGCGGCCCGAGTCGATGCCTGGAATCCGGCGCTGGCCCAACCAGACCAGCGTCACGGTGTCACTGCCGTCGAACAATTCGGCGCGGACACCACCAGAACAACCTTTGCCATTGGTTTCGACGCTGCGCAGCGTGCCGATCATGGTGACCTCTTGGCCGCGTTGGCAGTCGATGACCCGCTGCGCCCCGGTATTGAGGACTTCGTCGGACAACTCTTCGACGTCGCGTTGCTCCGGGTCTTCCGTCAACCGACGGGTGAGCCGGCGCAGATAACCTTGGGCCCCCATGGCCCCTCCTGACAGTTCAACGTCGTTATGAAAGCTCTGCTAGCTATCAGCATTGCACTATGCCAACGGACACCGTAGACCTGTTGGTTCCCGATCGCCACACAGATCAAACTCCTGGTTTTTAATCACCCGAAAACGCAGGGCACTATCAAGGCATGGCTGTCGATCTGCGCGGTGCGACAGCCGTGCTGTTGCCGGGAACCGGTTCCGATGACGACTACGTCGCGCGGGCGTTCTCCGAACCTCTGCAGCGCGCCGGCGCCGTGGTGCTGACCCCTCCCCCGCGACCGGACAGCCTCATCGACGGTTACCGCACGGCCCTCGACGACGCCGCCCGCACCGGACCCATCGTGGTCGGTGGTGTCTCGATCGGTGCGGCGGTGGCAGCCGCATGGGCACTGGCCCATCCCGGCCGCGCCGTCGCCGTCCTGGCCGCGCTGCCGCCGTGGACCGGATCACCGGACTCGGCGCCCGCCGCGCACGCGGCCCGCTATACGGCTTCGCAGTTGCGCTGTGACGGCCTGGCGGCCACCACGACGCAGATGCGCGCCTCCAGCCCGCCCTGGTTGGCCGAAGAGCTGACGCGGTCGTGGCGGGCGCAGTGGCCGCTGCTGCCCGACGCGATGGAGGAAGCGGCGTCCTACATCGCGCCCAGTGCCGCCGAGTTGGCCGGTCTCACCGTGCCGTTGGCGGTCGCCGCCGCCGTGGACGATCCGATACATCCGCTGCAGGTGGGCCGCGACTGGACGAGTGCCGCGCCGCGCGCCGCCTTGCGGGAGGTCACGCTGGATCAGATCGGTGCTGACCCGGCCGCCTTGGGCGCCGCCTGTCTGGCGGCCCTGACCGAGATCTAGCCGCCGGTGCTGCTGCTGCGCAGCTGCTGCATGGCCGACCCTTGGGCGCTGCGCCGAGCGGCCGGCTCGTCGGGCTGCGGTTCGGGTTCGGCTTGCTGGGCGGCCGCGGCTTGGCGCAGCTGCTCCACCATCGGTTCGGGCAATTGCACCGGCAGCGGCGTGCGCACCGGCAACGGTGTGTCGCCGCGGCGAACCACCGTGTCCGCCAACGCTTCGCGAGCTTCCTCGGTCAGCGTGTCGATGGTTTCGTGGGGGCCGTTGACGACGCAGCGGATCATCCAGCGGTAGCCGTCGACGCCGATGAAGCGCACCGCGCCGGTGGCGGTGCCGATCACCTCGCGCCCCCAGGGGCCGTCCTTGATAGAGACGTTGGCACCGTCCTTGCGCAGCGAGTCGGCCAGCTCGCTGGCCACCTCCCGCCACAAGCCGGCGGTCTTGGGCGCGGCATACGCCGCAATGGTGAAACGGCCGTTGGGCGTCACCACCCACACCGCGCTGGGCACCCCGGTCTCGGTCAACTCGACCTGCACCTGGCCCGCGGCCGGCATGGGGATCAGCACCGACCCCAAGTCGAGCCGGGCGACCTCGGCGTCCGACGGGTCGTCGAAGTCTTCGATGTCGAACGGGCCGACCAGCTCCTCGTCGTTCTCGGGCGTCAAGGGTGCCTCGACGTCGGTCAGCGCCTCCTCGGCCGGACCGTTGCTGTCGTCGTCTCTGCGTCTACCGAAACCCACCACCAGCGCCGCTCCTCTTCATCGCTTCGACCTGCATCGTCGCCGACGGTCACAAACTCGCGTGGCCGCCGGAGGAACCGTGACCACCCTCGCCCCGGGAGGTTTCGGCCAACCCCGCCTCATCGAACGACGAAACCTCGACCAACTCAACCAATTCGACCCGCTGCACCAACAATTGCGCGATCCGGTCACCGCGGTGCACGACGATGGGCTCGCTCGGGTCCAGGTTGATCAACGCCACTTTGATCTCGCCACGGTAGCCCGCGTCGATGGTGCCCGGACTGTTCACGATCGACAGACCGACGCGCGACGCCAGTCCAGACCGCGGATGTACCAGGCCGACCATGCCCAACGGTATGGCCACCGCGACACCCGTGCCGACCAGGGCGCGGTGTCCGGGAGCCAGCTCGACGTCTTCGGCACTGAACAGATCCACCCCGGCATCGCCCTCGTGAGCGCGGCTGGGCATGGGAAGTTCCGGATCGAGACGGACAACGGCCAGACTGGTCGACACGGGGCCACAGACTACCCTTGACCCCGTGTCCGGTACGCGCGTCGCACCGCACAGCGTGCGATATCGCGAACGCCTGTGGGTGCCATGGTGGTGGTGGCCGCTCGGCTTTGCTCTCGCCGCGGTGATTTCGTTCGAGATCAATCTGGGAGTCCGCGCGCTCCCCGACTGGCTGCCATACGTATTGCTGTTCACGGTCGCCGCGGCCACGCTGCTGTGGCTGGGTCGCCAGGAGGTCCGCGTCACCGCCGACACCGAACAAGGCGGAGTCGAACTATGGGCCGGCGAGGCGCACCTGCCGGTAAGCGTCATCAGCCGCTCCGCCGAGGTTCCGCGCACGGCCAAGTCGGCGGCACTGGGCCGCCAACTCGATCCGGCAGCGTTCGTGCTGCACCGCGCGTGGATCGGACCCATGGTGCTGCTGGTCCTCGACGATCCCGACGACCCGACACCGTACTGGCTGGTGAGTTGCCGCCACCCCGAGCGGGTGCTGTCGGCCCTGACAAGGTGAGTGCAGCGATCAGGCTGCGCAGTCGGTACAGATCATTTCGCCGTTCTTCTCGCTGGCCAAACGACTGCGGTGCTGCACCAAAAAGCAGCTGGAGCAAGTGAATTCGTCGGCCTGCTTCGGAATGACGCGTACCGACAGCTCTTCGCCGGACAAGTCGGCGCCGGGCAACTCGAAGTTCTCAGCCGTTTCAGATTCGTCGACGTCGACCACGGCCGACGCGGCCTCGTTCCGTCGCGCTTTGAGCTCCTCGAGGGAGTCTTCGGAGACATCGTCGGTCTCGGTACGCCGTGGAGCGTCATAGTCGGTAGGCATTGTTCCGTCCCCTCACATGCCTCGTAATCCCAAGCAAGGTGTTGTACCAGCGTCGAACGCATCCACCAAACGATTCGTGCCCGTATCGCGGGGGGATGAACTGTGATTTGCATCACATTGGAGCATTGACCGTTGTCTTCGGCCTCAAACCGGCCCTAATCGGGCACGTGCAAGTGCGACTACAGTGCACCTGTGGTCGCACTAATCACCGAAGGTACCGCCTTCGACAAGCACGGGCGGCCCTTCCGGCGCCGCAACCCCCGACCGGCCATTGTCGTGGTGGTGTTCCTGATCGTGGTGACCGGCGTGGTGTGGACCGTGGCTCTGACCCGGCCGGTGGACGTGCGGGAGGCCGCGTCGTGCAACCCGCCGCCGCAAACCGCCGACGCGACCCCGACCAAACTCGGTGACGCGGTGTCGCGGACCGAGATGAGCGATGTGGCGCCGGCCAAACTCGCCGACACCAAGGTGCGCGTGCTCAACGCCAGCGGTCGTGGCGGTCAAGCCTCCGACATCGCCGGCGCCTTACAGGATCTGGGTTTCGCCCAGCCGACCGCCGCCAACGACCCGGTCTACGCCGGCACCCGACTGACGTGTCAGGGCCAGATCCGCTTCGGCACCGCCGGACAAGCCACCGCCGCGGCGGTATGGCTGGTGGCACCCTGCACGGAGCTCTACCACGACGGTCGCGCCGACGACTCCGTCGACCTGGCGCTGGGCACCGACTTCACCTCGCTGGCACACAACGACGACATCGACGCCGTGCTCGCCACCCTGCGTCCGGGAACCACCGAGCCCTCAGACCCCGCGCTGCTGTCCAAGATTCACGCCAACAGCTGCTGAGCGCTCAATCCTGAATCGGCTCCAAGCCGTCGAATCGCTGCAGTGCCGCCAACAATTCGTCGGCGACGCCCGGAGCGGCGGCCACCACTATTCCCGCCCCCGCCACATCGGGGCCTGGCAATATCACCCGTGCGCCCGCCTCGGCCGCGATCAGTGCCCCCGCCGCGCTGTCCCACACCTGCAGCCCGTGTTCGTAATAGGCGTCGAGCCGCCCGGCCGCGACCATGCACAGGTCCAGCGCCGCCGACCCGATGCGACGCACATCGCGCACCACCGGCAGCATCCGGGCCAGTAGCGCGGCTTGCACGGTGCGGCGTTGCGGCGAGTATGCAAACCCGGTGCCCACCAATGCCATTGACAGGTCGGCGGCCGTGCTGCAGCGCAACGGGTGGGTGCCCTGCTCGTCGGTGACGTGCGCGCCCAGCCCGCTGGCCGCCGAATAGACCCGTCCGCTCACGACATCGGCGACCGCGCCGGCCACCGACACCCCGCCGACCTGCGCGCCGATCGACACCGCGTACGCCGGGATGCCGTAGACGAAATTCACCGTGCCGTCGATGGGATCGAGCACCCAGGTGACGGCATCGTCGCGGGTGGCCGCGGAATCTTCGGGTCCGCCGCCTTCTTCGCCGAGGACCGGGTCGCCCGGACGGAGCTGCGCCAACCGATCCCGCAACAACCGCTCGGTGTCGGTGTCGACGACCGTCACCGGATCCGTCGGGGTGGTTTTGGTCTGCACGGCGCCGCTGTCCGAGCCGGCCGGTTGGGCGCCGAAGACCTCGGCGCGCCGGCGGCGCACGAACGCGGCGGCCTCTGCGGCAAGGGTTTCGGCCACCGCACGCAACTGCGCCGGCTCCCGGTCCGGTGGCGGAGGTGAGGTCACCGCCCTATCGCATCACAGGCTGGGCCGGCACACCGCGCGTCGTCGCGACTGGGGTCTTCGACTGGCTAAGGTGAGCGCACACCAGATTCTCGCCGAGGAGACGCGATGACCAGCACGGACCCCGGGGCCGACCGCTCGTCTGGCACTGCACCCGACGACAAGGCAGCGCGGCGCGCATTCGGCGTCGATGTCGGCGGCAGCGGCATCAAGGGCGGGATCGTCGACCTGGATACCGGGCAGTTGATCGGCGACCGCGTCAAACTGCTGACCCCGCAGCCGGCCACCCCGTCCGCGGTGGCCAAGACCATCGCCGAGGTCGTCAAGACGTTCGACTGGACCGGCCCACTCGGGGTCACCTACCCCGGCGTCGTCACCCATGGCGTGGTGCAGACCGCGGCCAACGTCGACAAGTCCTGGATCGGCACCAACGCACGCGACGTCATCAGCGCGGAGTTGCACGGCCAGGACGTCACGATCCTCAACGACGCGGACGCGGCGGGCCTGGCCGAGGAGCGCTACGGCGCGGGCGCCAACAAGTCCGGCTTGGTGGTCCTGCTGACCTTCGGGACCGGCATCGGGTCGGCCGTCATCCACAACGGAAAGCTGATTCCCAACACCGAATTCGGCCATCTCGAGGTCGGCGGGAAAGAGGCCGAGCACCGCGCCGCATCGTCAGTCAAGGAACGCAACGACTGGACCTACAAGAGGTGGGTCAAGGAGGTCACCCAGGTGCTGGTGGCCATCGAGAACGCGATCTGGCCAGATCTGTTCATCGCCGGCGGCGGCATCAGCCGCAAGGCCGACAAGTGGATTCCGCTGCTGGAAAACCGCACTCCGGTCGTGCCGGCGACGTTGCAGAACGCCGCCGGGATCGTCGGCGCGGCGATGGCGTCGACCGAGGACGTAACGCACTGATTTTCCGCGCTCGACCAGTACAAGCCCGCAGTGAAGTTACAATGGTCACCGGCGACCGCCCAACCGATAGCGCGCGAGTACTCACGCTGATATCAACGCCGACATTCGACATAGCAGACACTTTCGGTTAAGCACGCCCAGTACCCACCGGAAGTGAGTACGACCGAAGGGGTGTATGTGGCAGTGACTAAGGCAAGCCCGGCGACCGATGAGCCGCTGAAACGCACCGCCGCCAAGTCCCCGTCATCCTCCGCCTCACCCGCCAAGGCCGGCGCCAAGCGAACGGCCGCCAAAGCGGCCAACGGCTCTGCCCCCGCAAAGCGGGCCACCAAGACAGCGGCCCGGGCCGCCAAGACAGGACCACAGGACAGCGACATCGCTAAGAAGACGCCCACCACAGCCAAAGCCGCCAAGGCCGCCTCATCGCGCGGATCCGCCACGAAGGCCAAAGACGCCGCCGAAGACGGCGCCGACGTCGATGTCACCCTCGAGGGTGCCGAGGACTTCGAGAACGAAGACGATCTCGAGGTCGAGCCCGTTGAAGACCTCGAGATCGACGCGGCCGACCTCAGCCTCGACGACCTGGAAGAGGAGGTCGAGGCCGACACCGACGACGCCGAGGACACCGAACTCGAAGCGACCGACGCCGAAGACGGCGAAGAAGCCGTCGCCGTAACGACCACCGCCGCCGGAGTCGCTCCCGCCGAGGACGACGAGGAGATCGCCGAGCCCAGCGAAAAGGACAAGGCCTCCGGCGATTTCGTCTGGGACGAGGACGAGTCCGAGGCGCTGCGCCAGGCCCGCAAGGACGCCGAACTCACCGCGTCGGCGGACTCGGTCCGCGCCTACCTCAAGCAGATCGGCAAGGTCGCCCTGCTCAACGCCGAAGAAGAGGTGGAGCTGGCCAAGCGCATCGAGGCCGGGCTGTATGCGACGCAGCTGATGTCGGAGCTCAACGACCGCGGCGAGAAACTGCCTGCCGCGCAGCGCCGCGACATGCTGTGGATCTGCCGCGACGGCGACCGCGCGAAAAACCACCTGCTGGAAGCCAACTTGCGACTGGTGGTCTCGCTGGCCAAGCGCTACACCGGCCGCGGGATGGCCTTCCTCGACCTGATCCAGGAAGGCAACCTGGGCCTGATCCGCGCGGTGGAGAAGTTCGACTACACCAAGGGCTACAAGTTCTCCACGTATGCGACCTGGTGGATCCGCCAGGCGATCACCCGCGCCATGGCCGACCAGGCCCGCACCATCCGCATCCCGGTGCACATGGTCGAGGTGATCAACAAGCTGGGCCGCATTCAGCGCGAGCTGCTGCAGGATCTGGGCCGCGAGCCAACACCCGAAGAGCTCGCCAAAGAAATGGACATCACGCCGGAGAAGGTGCTGGAAATCCAGCAGTACGCCCGGGAGCCGATCTCGCTGGACCAGACCATCGGCGACGAGGGCGACAGCCAACTCGGTGACTTCATCGAAGACAGCGAAGCGGTGGTGGCCGTCGACGCGGTGTCGTTCACGCTGCTGCAAGACCAGCTGCAGTCGGTGCTGGACACGCTCTCCGAGCGCGAAGCCGGTGTAGTACGGCTGCGCTTCGGGCTCACCGACGGTCAGCCGCGCACGCTGGACGAGATCGGTCAGGTCTACGGCGTGACGCGCGAGCGCATCCGCCAGATCGAGTCCAAGACCATGTCCAAGCTGCGCCACCCCAGCCGTTCGCAGGTGCTGCGCGACTACCTGGACTGAGGCCGCACCGACCGGGCCGCCCTACCTGCGCGACTCGTCGGCCAGGTCATTGCGCGACTGGTGCAAACCGGGAGCGTTCGGGTCGTCCTCGTTTTGATGGTCCAGTTCTGCTTGCATTTCGCGCTGCTCGTCGGTCGGCTTGGTGGCGTCTTCGGGCTTCGAGGTGTTGTCGTCCATCGCAGGAGGATCTCCCAAATCGGCCGTCCGGAAACCGATCGCGTCGATCTGCGCCGGGACCGTACAGTCACCGCATGTCAGCACGCCGCAGATGTGTCTCGTCGGGATCGGACTTCGAATCGGCCGTCGGCTACTCGCGGGCAGTGCGCATCGGTCCCCATGTGGCAGTCGCCGGAACCACCGGCAGCGGCGACGACATCGCCGACCAGACTCGAGACGCCCTGCGTCGCATCGAGTCTGCGCTCGCCGAAGTCCAAGCGACGTTGGCAGACGTGGTGCGCACCCGCATATACGTGACCGATATCGGCCGCTGGCGCGAAGTCGGCGACGTGCACGCAGAGGTCTTCGGCGTCATTCGACCCGTCGCGACCATGGTGGAGGTCTCGGCGCTCATCGCGCCGCACCTGCTGGTGGAAATCGAAGTCGACGCCTACGTCGAGTCGTGAGCTTGCGCCGGCGCGAAGCTGCCGTCCCCGCCCGGCAGGTACGCGGTGGCCTTCGTCACCGCGCGCACCGGCAACGGTCCATACAAGTGCGGGAACAACATGGATTCGGGATCCGTTGGCACTCCAAGTTCCCACCGCAGCGGTGCGTCAAGCAACGAAGCATCGACATGCAGGAGAACCAAGTCCCGACGACCTCGGTACAGCCGGTTAGCCGGCAGGTGCACTTGGTCCAACGTCGACAGGTGAACGAACCCCTCGCCCTCGTCGGGATCAATCCGACCGACCGCCTGGGCCCGCGACCAATCCTGCGGCTCGCACAGGCGAACCAACCCCGCTGAAGTGACGGACATCTCAGCAAGCTTGCCTTATTCCCCCGGCGGGTACTGGTGAGAAACGACACACCCGACAACGGTCGGGGAACAAGGCGAAAACCCCCAACGTCTGACAGAGTGAAGAAACGAGAACGGAGAAGCCATGAACGCAACTCTGACCAGTCCCGAGCTAACTAGAGCAGATCGCTGCGACCGCTGCGGTGCCGCAGCCCGGGTGCGAGCCAAGCTGCCTTCTGGAGCTGAACTCCTGTTCTGCCAACACCACGCCAACGAGCACGAAGCCAAGCTGGTTGAGCTTGCTGCCGTGCTGGAGGTCAGCGGCCAGTAATTCGGGGAGAAACTCGCCACGCGTCAATGTCGATCGCGTGGGTAGTCTTCGGTAATGCTGGACTCGTATGAGTGACCAAGTCCCCGGGCAGACGCCGAAGACGTCCCGCCACCACATTTGGCAACTGGCCCAACGGACGCTCTCCAAAAGTTGGGACGACTCAATCTTTTCCGAGTCAGCACAAGCGGGGTTTTGGTCGGCACTGTCTACACCGCCGTTGTTGTTGGGGCTGCTGGGCGCTTTGGCCTACGTGGCACCGCTATTCGGTCCGGACACGATGGTGTCGATCGAGAAGAGCATCATCTCGACGGCCCATAACTTCTTCTCACCCAGCGTGGTGAACGAGATCATCGAGCCCACCATCCGCGAGGTCACCGTCAACGCCCGCGGCGAGGTGGTCTCACTGGGGTTCTTGATCTCGTTGTGGGCGGGGTCGTCGGCGATCTCGTCGTACGTGGACGCGATCGTGGAGGCCCACGACCAGACTCCGTTGCGACACCCGGTGCGGCAGCGATTCTTCGCGCTGTTCCTCTACGTGCTGATGCTGATGTTCGTCGTTGTGACGGCGCCGGTGGCGGTGATGGGACCACGCAAGGTGAGTGAACACATCCCGTTCAGCCTGGCGAACATCCTGCACTACGGCTACTACCCGGCGATCATCTTGGCCTTGATGGTCGGCGTGATCGTTTTGTACCGGGTATCGCTGCCGGTGCCGCTGCCAACCCACCGGCTGATCCCCGGCGCGGTGCTGGCGATGGTGGTGTTCCTGATCGCGACGTTGGGACTGCGGTTCTATCTGCGGTGGATCACCAGCACCGGCTACACCTACGGCGCGCTGTCCACCCCGATCGCGTTCCTGTTGTTCGCGTTCTTCGGCGGCTTCTCGATCATGATCGGCGCCGAACTCAACGCCGCCATTCAGGAAAGCTGGCCGGCTCCGGCAACCCATGCCCACCGGTTGCGCAACTGGCTGAAGGCCCACGTGGCCGGTTTGACCGGAACGAAGGAATCGGTGTCGCCGCCGCCGAGCGCTGCCGCGGTCGAACCGCCGGGCTGATCAGCCCTTCTTGAGCTGGTCGTAGATCTGTTTGCAGTCTGGGCATACCGGTGAGCCGGGCTTGGCAGCCTTGGTGACCGGAAAGACCTCGCCGCACAACGCGACAACGTGAGTACCCATGACAGCGCTCTCGGCGATCTTGTCCTTTTTGACGTAATGGAAGAACTTGGGAGTATCGCTGCCGGTCCCGTCGTCGACGCGTTCGTCGGTATCGGTGCGTTCGATCGTCTGGGTGTCCATACCTGACATTGTGCATCGTGGGGTATGGCCGGACACGTCTGAGCCGGAATCCGATTCTTGTGGAAGAGTGGAAGTATGACGCGCGGCCCAGAGTTGGGTTTCGACGACGATGGTCGGCCGGTACTGATCACCGCCGCCGCCCCTTCGTATGAGGTGCAGCACCGCGCGCGAGTGCGCAAATACCTGACGCTGATGGCTTTCCGCATCCCGGCGCTGATCCTGGCGGCACTCGCCTACGGCGCCTGGCACAACGGTCTCATCTCACTGGCCATCGTGGCCGCGTCGGTGCCGCTGCCGTGGATGGCCGTGCTGATTGCCAACGACCGCCCGCCCCGCGGCAAGGACGAGCCGCGACGCTTCGACGACATTCCGCGGCGCACTCCGCTGTTCCCGACGGCGGAACGCCCGGCACTCGAGGCGCGTCGCCAGCCGGCTCCGCAACCGGAATGGCGCGTCTTCGACGCCGAGGACTAATCGCGGTTCCGCGTAAATAGCCGCGCGCTCCACTTCTCAGCACATTCTCAGGTCGGCGGCACATTCCCGCACGTCACGGCGTGTGAGATGCGAAAAGCGTGGGAACTCTAGGCCCGGGCAAGTCGTTGAACTCATTGACAAGATAAGCCGATCGGGAGGGCGTAATGGCAAATGCCACCACAAGCCGGTTTGACAGCGATTTAGATGCTCAAAGCCCTGCAGCGGATTTGGTGCGCGTCTATCTGAACGGCATCGGCAAGACGGCGTTGCTCAATGCTGCAGATGAAGTAGAACTGGCCAAGCGCATCGAAGCCGGCCTGTACGCCGAGCATTTGCTGGAAACCCGGAAGCGCCTCGGCGAGAACCGGAAACGCGAACTTGCCGCCGTCGTGCGCGACGGCGAGGCGGCGCGCCGGCACCTGCTGGAAGCGAACCTGCGGCTGGTGGTTTCGCTGGCCAAGCGCTACACGGGACGCGGTATGCCGCTGCTCGACCTGATCCAGGAAGGCAACCTGGGTCTGATCCGCGCCATGGAGAAGTTCGACTACACAAAGGGTTTCAAGTTCTCGACGTACGCCACCTGGTGGATCCGTCAGGCGATCACCCGCGGTATGGCCGACCAGAGCCGCACCATCCGGCTGCCCGTTCATCTGGTGGAGCAGGTGAACAAGCTGGCCCGGATCAAGCGCGAGATGCACCAGAACTTGGGCCGCGAGGCCACCGACGAGGAACTGGCCGCGGAGTCGGGCATCCCGATCGAGAAGATCAACGACCTGCTCGAGCACAGCCGCGACCCGGTGAGTCTGGACATGCCGGTCGGTTCCGAGGAAGAGGCCCCGCTGGGCGACTTCATCGAGGACGCCGAAGCGATGTCCGCGGAGAACGCGGTCATCGCCGAGCTGCTGCACACCGACATCCGCAGTGTGCTGGCGACTCTCGACGAACGTGAGCACCAGGTGATCCGGCTGCGCTTCGGCCTGGACGACGGCCAGCCGCGCACGCTGGATCAGATCGGCAAGCTGTTCGGGCTGTCGCGCGAGCGCGTGCGCCAGATCGAGCGCGACGTGATGTGCAAGCTGCGCCACGGCGAGCGGGCCGATCGGCTGCGCTCATACGCCAGCTAACCGGGGTCGACGCGTCCGCCGCGCGTCGAGAACCGGCTTGATTCGCCAAGCTTGATAGGAGACGGTGTGCCCGCCGCGATCAGCGGCGGGCATACTGCTGCGGTGGAGCGTTTTGACGAACCACTCGCGCGGCTGGCGAAGTAGACTCGGCGGCAACGGAGGATGTGTGAATGAACGACTTGGTTGATACCACCGAGATGTATCTGCGGACGATCTACGACCTCGAGGAAGAAGGCGTCACGCCGCTGCGCGCCCGCATTGCCGAACGACTCGAACAAAGTGGGCCAACCGTCAGCCAGACCGTCTCTCGTATGGAGCGCGACGGGCTGCTGCGCGTGGCGGGTGACCGCCACCTGGAGCTCACCGACAAGGGTCGCGCGCTGGCCATCGCCGTCATGCGCAAGCACCGCCTCGCCGAGCGGCTCCTGGTCGACGTCATCGGCTTGCCCTGGGAAGAGGTGCACGCCGAGGCCTGCCGGTGGGAGCACGTCATGAGTGAGGACGTCGAGCGCCGCCTGGTTCAGGTGCTCAACAACCCGACCACCTCCCCGTTCGGGAACCCGATCCCCGGGCTGCTGGATCTTGGCTATGGATCCGACTCCCGCGCCGAAGACGCCCCCCTGGTGCGGCTCACCGAGTTGCCGCCCGGATCGCCCGTGGCGGTGGTGGTCCGTCAGCTCACCGAACACGTGCAGGGCGACATCGACCTGATCACCCGGCTCAAGGACGCCGGCGTGGTGCCCAACGCGCGCGTGACCGTGGAAACCAACCCGGGCGGCGGCGTGACCATCATCATCCCCGGCCACGAGAACGTCACCCTGCCGCACGAGATGGCGCACGCGGTCAAGGTCGAGAAAGTCTGACCTATCCGGCCCGCTGGCCGAACGTCCGTCGCGGCGGCAACTGCACGCCGAGCTGATCGGCAAGTCGGTACCCGGTGACCGCCAGCTCCCGGATCCGCTCGGGGCGCAGCCCGGACTGCAGCGCCGTGTCCAGCATGCTGGCCATCCGATGGCTCGGCCGGCAGCGCAGGGCGGCGTCCAGTGACACACCCGCCAGCGGCCCGTCGCCGCGCGCGTAGGCGCTGAAGGCCAGCAACACCAACGCTTCGACCCGCCACGGCTCGGGTAGTAGCCGCGTCAGGACCGCCCACAACGCTTCGGCGGCGCCGGCGTCCTCCCCCACGGCCAGCGCGTACAACGTGTCGCGCACTTGCACATCGCTCAGGGCACACCCGAGTTCGGTCAGTTCCGCATCCGACAGCGCCTGCCCATCGGCCACGCGGGCTGCGGCGGCCATCGCCTTTTGCACGTCCTGGCGGCTGCAACCGGCCGGATCCGCGCGACGGGCATGCTTTCGGACGGCTGAATACCGTTGCAGCGCAACACCAAGCTCGGCGCTGCGCGCCGGATCGTCTGCCGCGATGACGGCTTGCAGGTCCGCACGCCGGGCGTAGAGCCGCCGACCGTCCAGCACCGCGGCCGCCGCCAGGGGTGACGCGGCTGGATCGTCGATCACTCCCCCGGCGCCGCACCCGTCGACGCAATGCCACCGCCCGCCCACCGCTATCCGGTCCACCACATGGGCCGCCCACAACACGATGTCGTGCTCGGCCAACGCCTCGCTGAGCTGGTCACACAGCTGGCGATGTTCGGCGTTGCACACCGGACATTGCGCCGCGTCGGCGTCGACGATGACGGCGATCGCGGCTTCGGGCGCCGCCGCGGCGGCCACCTCCGCCAGATGCTCGATCTGGTCACCGAGAGCAGCGGACAGATCGGCGCGCATGACCGCACCCAGTTCACCGTCGTCCAGTGACACCAGCACCAAGGACTTCTCGGGTACGAAGCCGAGAATGGCCGGGATCGCCGCGATCAACGCTGCGGGGCGGTTGAGCTCGAAGTCAGGTCGATGTTTCGTCATGAGCCCACGCTGACGACCGACACCGTCAATTCGTGCTACCGCAACGTAAATCGGCCGCCGTCTGTGGAGAAAGTCCCGACTGTGGGCTCTATGGTCTATCTCATGAGCTCCATGCGCGAATACGACTTGGTCGTCATCGGTTCTGGGCCCGGCGGTCAGAAGGCGGCGATCGCTGCGGCCAAGTTGGGCAAGTCGGTGGCGATCGTCGAACGCGGACGCATGGTGGGCGGCGTGTGCGTCAACACCGGCACCATCCCGTCGAAGACATTGCGCGAAGCCGTCGTCTACCTCACCGGCATGAGCCAGCGGGAGCTCTATGGCGCCAGCTACCGCGTCAAGGACAAGATCACCCCGGCTGACCTGCTGGCGCGCACCCAACATGTGATCGGCAAGCAGGTCGACGTGGTGCGCTCACAGTTGATGCGCAACCGGATCGACCTGGTGTTAGGGCACGGCCGCTTCGTCGACCCGCACACCGTTCTGGTCGAAGAGGACGCCCAGGGTGAGCGCGTCACGCTCAGCGGCGACTACATCGTCATCGCCACCGGCACCAAGCCGGTGCGCCCGTCTGGGGTGGAGTTCGACGAGCGGCGGGTGCTGGATTCCGACGGCATCCTGGACCTGCGATCGCTGCCGTCGTCGATGGTCGTCGTCGGCGCCGGGGTCATCGGGATCGAATACGCGTCGATGTTCGCCGCACTGGGCACCAAGGTGACCGTGGTCGAAAAGCGCGAGACGATGCTGGACTTCTGCGACCCCGAGATCGTCGAGGCGCTCAAGTTCCACCTGCGCGACCTGGCGGTGACCTTCCGGTTCGGTGAAGAGGTCACCGCGGTCGACGTCGGCGCCGCGGGCACGGTCACCACGTTGGCCAGCGGCAAGCAGATCCCCGCCGAGACGGTCATGTATTCGGCGGGCCGGGAAGGCCAGACCGCCACCCTGGGCTTGGAGAACGCCGGCTTGGAGACCGATCACCGCGGACGGATCTTCGTCGATGACCAATTCCAGACCAAGGTCGACCACATCTACGCCGTCGGCGACGTCATCGGATTCCCGGCGCTGGCCGCGACGTCGATGGATCAGGGCCGGCTGGCCGCCTACCACGCCTTCGGCGAACCGACCGAGGGCATGACCGCGCCGCAGCCGATCGGCATCTATTCGATTCCCGAGGTGTCCTATGTGGGCGCCACCGAAGTCGAGCTGACCAAGCAGTCGATCCCCTACGAGGTGGGCGTGTGCCGGTATCGCGAGCTGGCCCGCGGCCAGATCGCCGGGGACTCCTACGGCATGCTCAAGCTGCTGGTGTCCACCACCGACCGCAAACTGCTCGGCGCGCACCTCTTCGGCACCAGCGCCACCGAAATGGTGCACATCGGGCAAGCGGTGATGGGCTGCGGCGGCACCGTCGACTACCTGGTCGACGCGGTGTTCAACTACCCGACCTTCTCCGAGGCCTACAAGGTCGCCGCGCTGGACGTGACCAACAAGATGCGCGCGCTCAGCCAGTTCCGCCGCTAGCAACTGTCGTCGTAATCGGCAGGCTGGGGATCGCCGGGCCCGCCGGCTTCGGCTCGCGCCAGCAGCTGCGCGGTGTGCTCGTCGAACGGCGGCGAGTACGACATGTCGTCGGCGCAACCACCGCCTTCCAGACCACCGATCACGCCGATGACCGTGGAACCGCTGAGCCACGGCGCACCGCTGGTCCCACTCACCAGCCCTTCGCACGGCAACGACGGGAAACCGCTTTCGGTCATCCCTGTGTTGCCCTGACAGCCGACCGGCTGGCCACCCACACCCGCCGGATAGCCCGTGACGGTCACGCGGCTGCCCCGCGCGGGAGCGGCGCCCAGGGTCAGCCCGGCGCCGGCGTGCCGCTCTACCGGTTCATCACCGCTGCCCCGCACCCGCGCGATCGCGTAATCGGCGCGCGGATCCCTGCTGGCAAGCCACCGGTTGTCGTAATAGATGTCGTGGACCGTCCACATGTCCGACGGCGCGGCATCATCGGCGAAGCCGGGCACGAACGCAGCGGTGGAGTCACCGAGCAAACAGTGCGCCGCGGTGAGCACCAGGTCCCCACCGGCCGAATGCAGCACCGAGGCGGTGCAGATGTGCAGCTTCGCCCCGTCGAGGAAAACCGCGCCGACGCGGTTGTCCGGCGGTACCGGACGCGCGGTGCCATCCAGTTGCGGCTCGCCGAGGCGCTGGGCGGGCAAACCGGCACGCGGTGGTGGGCCGCTGGGGTGCGCCGCCGGGCTCGCCGGGCGGCCGCACGATGCCAGAAGCATCGTCAGGCCGACCGACAGGCATAACATTGCCGTCACGCTGCGCATTGCTCCCATCATGCCCGACGCCCGCGTCCGGCAATCGCATCCGAAGCAATGCGCTGCGTCAACTGTCGCTCAGCAAATGACTCCGACCGCGTGACACAGTCGCGGTCGGTTTATGGGAGCCTCTCGATTTGAGAGACACTGGTTAGGGCACCCTGGAAGGGACCCCCGAAAGGAGGCAACACCATGGCCCAAGATCGCGACCCGAACGAGGCGCCCGGCTATTTGCCGGGGCAATCCGGCTTGTACGAGCTGGAGTTCCCAGCGCCCCAGTTGTCGACGAACGATGGCCGCGGCCCGGTGATGGTGCATGCCTTGGAGGGCTTCTCCGATGCCGGTCATGCGATCAAGCTGGCCGCTGCCCACCTCAAAGCCGCGCTGGACACCGAATTGGTCGCGTCGTTCGCGATCGACGAGTTGCTGGACTACCGCTCCCGGCGTCCTCTGATGACGTTCAAGACCGACCACTTCACCAAATACGACGATCCCGAACTGAGTTTGTATGCGCTGCGCGACAGCATCGGGACCCCGTTTCTGCTGCTCTCCGGCATGGAACCCGATCTGAAGTGGGAGCGCTTCATCACCGCCGTCCGACTGCTGGCCGAGCACCTCGGGGTGCGCCAGACCATCGGCCTGGGCACCGTGCCGATGGCGGTGCCGCACACCCGGCCGATCACCATGACCGCGCACTCCAACAACAAGGAACTGATCGCGGATTTCCAGCCCTGGATCTCCGAGATCCAGGTGCCCGGCAGCGCGTCCAACCTGCTCGAGTACCGCATGGCCCAGAACGGTCACGAGGTGGTCGGGTTCACCGTGCACGTGCCGCACTACCTGACCCAGACCGACTACCCCGCCGCGGCCCATGCGCTGCTCGAGCAAGTGGCCAAGACCGGTTCCTTGCAACTGCCGCTCACTGCGCTGGTCGAGGCGGCCGCGGAGATTCGGACCAAGATCGACGAACAGGTTCAAGGGAGCGCCGAAGTCGCTCAAGTGGTGACAGCCCTTGAGCGCCAGTACGATGCATTCATCGACGCTCAGGAAAACAGATCCTTACTAGCGCATGACGAAGAACTGCCGAGCGGAGACGAGCTTGGCGCGGAGTTCGAGCGATTCCTGGCTCAGCAGGCAGAGAAGAAGTTCGACGATGACGACTCGAATTAGACGCCGTTAGTTGGCCAGACAACGAGGTTGGGGCGAGATGACCGAGCGTAAGGGCAATCTTCGCCCAGTGCGGGAAGTGACTGCGCCGACGCTGCAGTTCCGCACGATTCACGGGTACAAACGCGCGTACCGGATCGCTGGATCGGGGCCGGCGATCCTGCTGATCCACGGCATCGGCGACAACTCCACGACATGGAGCGGCATCCAGGCCAAATTGGCCCAGCGGTTCACCGTCATCGCGCCGGACCTGTTGGGCCACGGCAAGTCTGACAAGCCCCGCGCCGACTATTCGGTCGCGGCATACGCCAACGGCATGCGGGATCTGCTCAGCGTGCTCGACATCGAGCGGGTGACCATCGTCGGCCATTCACTGGGCGGCGGTGTGGCAATGCAATTCGCTTACCAATTCCCGCATTTGGTGGAGCGGCTGATCTTGGTGGGCGCCGGCGGCGTCACCAAGGATGTCAACGTCGTCTTCCGGCTGGCGTCGCTGCCGATGGGCAGTGAAGCGTTGGCCCTGTTGCGCCTGCCGTTGGTGCTGCCGGCGGTTCAGCTGGCGGGCCGGTTGGCCGGCCAGGCGATCGGGTCCACCAGCCTGGGCCGGGACCTGCCCAACGTGCTGCGGATCTTGGACGACTTACCGGAGCCGACGGCGTCGGCGGCGTTCAGCCGCACGTTGCGAGCGGTGGTGGATTGGCGCGGGCAGATCGTCACGATGCTGGATCGATGTTATTTGACCGAAGCCATTCCCGTGCAGATCATTTGGGGTCGCCAGGACGTCGTGGTTCCGGTCCAGCACGCATACATGGCGCATGCGGCGATGCCCGACTCCCGGCTCGAAATATTCGAGCGCTCAGGCCATTTCCCCTTCCACGACGACCCGGCTCGCTTCATCGACGTGGTGCAGCGCTTCATAGACAGCACTCAGCCCGCCGAATACGACCAGACCGCGCTGCGTCAGTTACTGCGCACCGGCGGCGGAGAGCGGACCGTTACCGGCTCCGCGGACACCCGCGTCGCCGTGTTGAACGCGATGGGCTCTGACGAACGCAGCGCCACCTGAACCTTCGCAGGTTCCGACGATGGGCGTGGACGTCACCGTATTGCGGGTCTTCACCGACTCGGCCGGTAACTTCGGCAATCCGCTCGGAGTGGTCGACGCCAGCACGGTGGGACCCGGCGATCGCCAGCGACTGGCCACCCAATTAGGTTACAGCGAAACCATTTTCGTCCAACTGCCTGCCGCTGGGTCGACGACGGCGCATGCCACCATCTACACCCCCGGCACCGAGTTGCCGTTCGCCGGTCATCCGAGCGTCGGAGCGCCATGGTGGTTGCGCCAACTGGGCACGCCGATCAACACCTTGCGGGTGCCGGCCGGATTGGTGCAGGTGAGCTACCAGGACGACCTGACCTTCGTCAGCGCACGCGCGGCTTGGGCCCCCGAATTCGCTATTCACGACTTGGGTTCGGCCCAAGCGGTGCTGGCCGCTGACCCCGCCGACTTCCCCGACGACACCGCTCATTACTTGTGGGCGTGGACCGACGAGGACCTCGGAGCGCTGCGCGCCCGGTTCTTCGCCGCCAATCTCGGTGTGACGGAGGACGAGGCAACCGGTTCGGCGGCGATCAGGATGACCGACCACCTCAGCCGCGACCTGGCCATCACCCAAGGCATCGGGTCGGTACTGACCACCAGGTGGGGCGCCGATGGCTGGGTACGGCTCGCCGGGCGCGTCGTCAACGACGGTGTGCGAGAGATGAATTGACCACTCAGCGCTGACGGTGCAGCAGTGCGGCCAGGTGGTGTTGCAGTGGCTGACCGACGGCGCCCATGCGCAGCGAGTAGGACAGCTCGTCGCCGTCGATCCGCAGCGAGCGGCCAAGTGCGGACACCTCTTTGGCCGTCGGGGTCAGTCCGATCTCCGTGGTCGCCATGTCGACTTCGATGACGTTGTCGGTGACCGAATAGGTGCCGACCTCGATCTCGGTGATACCGCTGGGGTGTGCCAACACCAACTCGACGTGCCCGGGTTGTGGCACCCGCAGATATCCCGTCTCGGCGTGCAACGGCTTGCCGTCAGCGACCGCTTTGGTCTTTTGGCCGTACACCAGAAAGGGCTTGCCGACGTGACCGAAGACCACTTCCTCGAAGTATTCGAACGGCTCGATCGTCGGATACTCACCGGCGCCGCGACCCGACCAGACACCCAACAGGGGTGCCAGCGGCGCGACATCAGGATGCAGCTCGGGCGGCATGACAGCAGCCTAGCGGCGCGCGGCGGTCAGCTTGGGGTCGAGACCTGGCGGTGGGAGCGCAGCGCTTCGATCTCCCGTACGAAGTCGTCGGCCGACGAAAAGGACCGGTACACCGAAGCGAAGCGCAGGTAGGCCACTTCGTCCAATTCCCGCAACGGCGCCAGGATCGCCAAGCCGACTTCTTGACTGGGGACTTCCGGTGACCCCGCAGCGCGCACGGTGTCTTCCACCTGCTGGGCCAGCAGGTTCAACGCGTCGTCGTCGACCTGACGACCCTGGCACGCGCGACGCACACCGCTGATGACTTTCTCCCGACTGAACGGTTCGGTGACTCCGCTGCGCTTGACCACCGCCAGAACCGCGGTCTCAACGGTGGAAAACCGCCGACCACACTCCGGGCACGACCGTCGACGACGAATCGCCTGACCCTCGTCGGTTTCCCGGGAATCGATGACCCGCGAATCGGGATGCCGGCAGAACGGGCAGTGCATGGCCGCTCCTTTGCCGCGCTAGCGTCCGAAAACCGAGAACCACTCCGAGCGTACCGGTGCACAGTTTCGGCCGCCCGTCGCCATCACGCTCGGCAGAACCGGCGTGGACGCCGCGGCACGCCCTCAGCCGACCGGTGCGATGAGGGTCTGACCGGCGCTAACCGTCGAGGACGTCAGCCCGTTGAGGTCACGGATCTCCTCGGCGACCTGGCGAGCGGGCGCACCGGGAGCAACCCGGGCGGCGACGTCCTGCAGCGACTCGCCCGGTTCGACGCGCACCACGGCGAGTGAGTCGGGAACACGAGAGGAGGTATCGCCGGACTGGTTGTTCATCGCCCCGCCGAAGTCGGCGATGAGCCCGAGCCACAGGGTGATCAGGCCGGCAAGCACGGCCAACCCGATCGTGGTGGCCACACTGACCGCGCGGCGGCGATGCGGGGCCGTCGACATGGCGACCCCGGTCCCCCGGTACCGCATCGGAGCACCGGCCGGGCGCGACGATGCCGGCCGACGGGAGCGAACCTGCCCGGAGCGGCAGGCCGACGGCTCGTTCAGCGGCCGGGTGATCGGCCGGGAAAGAACCCTGTGCCCGTTCGGCATACGCGACGGGTCTGTGTAGATCATTGTCATTTCGAGTCCTCCGGTCGACTTCTTATCGCTCGTGTGTTCGACCATAGTCGCTCATGTGTTCGACATCCGAACATTTGATCGACGCGTGTCGCACGAGCCAAACGTTAGACGTGACCACCGACAAGCCCTTGCCGGCTGCTAGCAGCTGCATAAGTCGCGGATACCCGATCTATCAAAAAGTTACGCCTTTGTAATTCACTAATCTTTGCCGATTTGAGACATCTTTTTTCGCCCGCACGACACACCGGTCGAACACATGTTTGATTCCTGCCTCGGATGGCGTTACATTCGGTGCCATGAGCGAAAGCAATGACACGTCCGCCCCTGACGGAGTGGCCAGTGATGGCCGCTCGCATAGCTTCGATTCATCGCTGACCGAGCGGCAGCGAACCATCCTCAATGTCATCCGCGCCTCGGTGACCAGTCGCGGATACCCGCCGAGCATCCGGGAGATCGGCGACGCCGTCGGCCTGACGTCGACTTCCTCGGTTGCTCACCAATTGCGCACCCTGGAGCGAAAGGGCTACCTGCGGCGAGATCCGAACCGTCCGCGGGCGGTCGATGTGCGCGGCGCCGACGACGGGGTGACGCCGCCGGTGACCGACGTCGCCGGATCGGACGCGCTACCGGAGCCCACCTTCGTGCCCGTGCTGGGGCGTATCGCGGCCGGTGGCCCCATTCTGGCCGAAGAAGCCGTCGAGGACGTTTTCCCGCTGCCGCGGGAGTTGGTCGGCGAGGGAACGCTGTTCCTGCTCAAGGTGGTCGGTGACTCGATGGTCGAGGCGGCCATCTGCGACGGTGACTGGGTGGTGGTGCGTCAGCAGAACGTCGCGGACAACGGCGACATCGTGGCCGCGATGATCGAGGGCGAAGCGACGGTGAAGACGTTCCGCCGAGCAGGCGGTCAGATCTGGTTGATGCCGCACAACCCGGCCTTCGACCCCATTCCCGGCAACGATGCGACCGTGCTGGGCAAGGTCGTCACCGTGATTCGCAAGGTGTAGCGAGGAGGATCAGTCCGCCTTGACGAAGCCGTTGGCTTGCGCCACATCCTCATTGGCGAACCAGATTTCGGCGAGAGTGTCGTGATACAGCGCGCTGGTCGGCGTGTAGTACAAGCCGAAGCGGGCGCTGGCCTTGATCGGATATCCGTCGGGCGGCTGATAAGGATCGTGGTCCAGCGGCAGATGGATCATCGGGCGCCCTGACGCGTTTGCGCCGGCCGTCGCGGCGGCGACTTGGGTCTGCCCGCCGTATTCGTTGGCCCCTTGCCCGCCTTCTTCAACGGCATCGATGTCGGGGTCGGCGGCTGCATGCCGGCCGCCGCGGCCCTCAGCAGCGGCGTTCGCCCCGTCGGCCGCGGCGCTGTCCAGCACGAGGGACTCGGTGCGCGAGTCACTCGCATAGAAGGTGTCGGGGAACGCCGAGTCCGCCAGATCGTCGTCAGCCGCAACATCGGGTCGGGCGGCTTCTGGAACGTCGGATTCGGGCAGCTGAGTTTCGGGAACGACCACCTCGGCCACGACGGTTTCCGGAACGGCGAAGGCTTCCGGGGCGGCGGTCTCCGGCACGTGCGGCTCGAAAGAGATCGGCTCGGCCAAGTCGGCTTGGGTCACCGGGCGGATGGGTGTGGTGTCCACCGAGTCGGGATCTTCGTCGTCTTGGGACTCGAAGTGTTGCTCGGAGTCGGTGCCATAGGCGCCGCCGCTCGGTACCGGCTCCGGCTCCTCCGGCGGCCCGTCAGCGCCCCGGCGCCAGCTGACCCGCGGCACCACCTCGGCGTCTTCGGCCGCCTGCTCGGGCGGATTGTCGTCGCTCAGCGGGAAACGTTCCGAACCGTAGTCCAGGTCGTCGTGTGACCAGCGGCCCTCGGGATCCGGCTCGTATCCGGCGGCCGGCTCCGGTTCCCGTGCATAAGCGTCCAGGTCGGGCGGGTAGGCGGGGACGGCCGTGTCCTGCCGCGCTCGTCGCCGGCGCATCCCGTTGATCACCAGTACCGACATGACGATCAGCAGCAGCACCGGGACGGCGGCTGCCAGCCACCACCAGTGCCAGGTGAACGTCTTGCCGTGCGGCGGTGGAGTCGACGCGCTGGGCTGGTTCTGCCCGGACACCTGCAGGCCGGACAGCAGTGGTGCCAGGTTGGCCGGATCCGTGCTGAACGTGTTCTTCGCGCGGTTCCACGCGATCTTGCCGCCGGTGAACTTCTGGGCGATCACGTCGCCGTCGACGGTCTGGTCACCGACCGGTGCGCCCAGCTTCCCGCTGGCTCCTTTGAGCTTGTCCCACGCGGCCTTGATGGCCCCGCGCACGACGAACGCGCCATGATCTGGCGTCCAGAAAATCACCGGCTTGTCGGCGGCGGAGAACGTCGCCACCCGACTGGCCGGCCCGATGCCGCCGTCCGCCTCGTTGGCGATCGGGAAACCCAGGTCGCTGCTCACCGGTCCGCCCAGCGACTCGTACTTCGCCAGGATGTCGCTTTCGACGGCGTTGGCACCGGTAGCGGGGCTGAAGAACACCTTGCCGCCGGCGAAGTCCTGCGCTAACCCGTCCCCGCCGATCGGATACTGGCCGCCCTTCTTGGCGCCCAAGGGGCCGGTGGCGCCGCCAGCGGCGCGCCACGCCATATTGATGGCCGCGGTGGGGTCGATGGCAACCTGCAAATCCTTGAGCTGATCGGCCAGGGCCGGCGGAGTGGTGCTGAACTGTTTGGTCTTTCTGTTCCAGCTGATGTCACCGCCGCTGAACTTCTGCGAGGTGACCTCGCCGTCGTAGGTTTCGTCACCCACCGGAACGCCGATCGCACCCCCGGAGCTGCCCAATTTGTCCCAGGCGGCGTTGAGCGCGCCGCGCACCACGAACGCGCCGTGGTCGGGCGTCCAGAAAATGACCGGGTTGTCGCTGGCGGAGAAGGTACTGACCCGACTGTCCGGGCCGGCCAAGCCGGGTACCTCGTTGATGGTCGGGAATCCCAGATCGCTGCCGTCCGGCCCGCCCAGTGCTTGGTACTTGTCGAGGATCGGGCCGTACATGTACTTGGCGCCGGTGGCGGGAGTGAAGAACATTCTGCCGGCGTCGAAGTCGAGCGCGAACCCGTCGCCCACGGGGTAGACGTCGCCCTTGCGGGCGCCGAGAGTTGAAGTGTCGCCGCCGGCCTTGTCCCAAGCCGCCATCATGGCCGCTTCCGCGTCGCCGATCGGAGATGCCGCCACGGTGGGTGCAGCGAATACGGCCAGCACGGCGGTAGCCGCCAAGCTGACCAGTGCCCGTCCGACCAGCCTGCTCAATTGACCTCTCTGCCCGCTCACCAAGCCTCCCAGCCGCTGCCCTGCCCGCCTTGCGAGCCGGCGGTTTTCCCGCCGTGGGCCGTGACCCAGTTACGATCCGCATCGTCGCCAGGCGCGCACAACTTTGCTATGGCGAGCGACAAATGCGAAGCCAAATCAAAAATATTACGGAAACGGATACCCAGCCGATGTCGAAATGATGCCGGACCGCGCGCGCCGCGGGAACCACCGAGGTGCGCCCCTATGAGCGGGTGGGATACCGTGCCGAAGACCGCCGCCGGACCGATGCCCTGAGAGGAAACCCAGCAGCGATGGGTGTTTCCGGAGTTGTCTGGGCCTTCACGATCGTCATGATCGCGGGCCTGCTTTTCTTCGATTACTTCTTCCACGTCCGCGATACCCACGTGCCGACGCTACGTGAAGCGGCAATCTGGTCTGGCATCTATATCGGCATCGCGATCGTGTTCGGCGTCGGGGTCGCCGTCTTCGGCACCACCGGCATGGCCATCGAGTATTTCGCCGGTTATCTGAGTAATGAAGCGCTGTCGGTGGACAACTTGTTCGTGTTCCTGGTGATCATGAGCAGCTTCGCGGTACCCCGGGTAGCCCAGCAAAAGGTTCTGCTCTTCGGCATCGCGTTCGCTCTGGTCGCGCGCACCGTCTTCATCGTGCTCGGCGCAGCGCTCATCGACAACTTCAACATGGCCTTCTATTTGTTCGGGCTGGCGCTGCTGGTCATGGCCGGCAACCTCGTCAAACCCGAAGGGGCCGAGAGCCGCAACGCCGACAATGTGATCATTCGCCTGGCCAACCGGTTCCTGCGGACCTCAGAGCACTATGACGGTGACCGGTTGGTGATCACCGAGAACGGCAAGCGGGTGATGACCCCATTGCTGTTGGTGATGGTCGCCGTCGGTGGTAGCGACGTGCTCTTCGCATTCGATTCGGTACCGGCAATGTTCGGCCTGACTCAAAACGTCTACCTGATCTTCGCCGCTACCGCGTTCTCGCTACTGGGCTTGCGTCAGCTGTACTTCCTGCTGGACAACTTGTTGGACCGACTGATCTATCTGTCCTACGGCCTGGCCGCGATTCTCGGCTTCATCGGCATCAAGCTCATGCTGGAAGCCCTGAACGACAACAACATTCCCTTCATCAACCATGGCAATCCGGTGCCGGTGGTGGAAGTGAGTACGGCGATATCGTTGACGGTCATCGTTGTCGTTTTGGTGATCACCGCCGTGGCGTCGCTGTTCTCCGGGCGCGGGCGTAAGCAGAACGCCGCATCGCGCGCCCGCAGGCACGCCGTGGAATACCTCGATCTGCACCCTGAAGCCGACCGTGCCGAACGCGAGAAACTGTTCGCCGAATTTCTGGACGCCGAGCGCGAAATCGACTTGCTGCCAATGAAATTCCGCATCGAGATCGAGCAGGAAGCCGAACTGACCCAGTTACGGCAGCGCGCCCACGACGCGCACGAGGCACACGGGTAGGCCCACCGCAGGCGTCACACGCCGAGGCTGCGGCCGATGATCTCTTTCATGATCTCGGTGGTGCCGCCGTAAATGGTCTGCACCCGGGCATCGAGATAGGCGCGGGCCACCGGGTATTCGCGCATGTAGCCGTATCCGCCGTGCAGCTGCAGGCAGCGGTCGATCAGGTGGACCTGCTTCTCGGTCGAGTACCACTTGGCCATGGCGGCCTGCTCGGCGGTCAGCTTTCCCTCCAGGTGCAACGCGATGAACTGATCGACCATCATGCGCACCACGGTGGCCTCGGTGGCCAACTCGGCCAGCACGAACCGGCTGTTCTGAAAGTTGCCGATGGATCTGCCGAACGCCTTGCGCTCCTTGGTGTACTGCAGCGTTTGCTCGAGCACCGTCTCCATCGCGGCGGCGGCCATGATGGCGATCGAGATGCGTTCCTGCGGCAGGTTCTGCATCAGGTAAATGAAGCCCATGCCCTCCTGGCCGAGCAGGTTTTCGGCCGGAACATGCACGTCGGTGAACGACAGTTCGGCGGTGTCCTGGGCGTCCAGGCCGATCTTGTCCAGGTGTCGGCCGCGTTCGAAACCGTCCATGCCGCGCTCAACGGCGAGCAGCGAGAAGCCCTGCGCACCCTTCTCCGGGTCGGTTTGGGCGACAACCAGAACCAGATCGGCGTTGATTCCGTTGGTAATGAACGTCTTTGACCCGTTGAGCACGTAGTGGTCACCTTGCTTGACGGCGCGGGTCTTGATGCCCTGCAAGTCGCTACCGGTGCCCGGCTCGGTCATGGCAATCGCGGTGATGAGTTCACCGGTGCAGAACTTGGGCAGCCAGCGCTGCTTCTGCTCTTCGGTGGCCAGCGCCAGCAGGTAGGGCGCGACGATGTCATTGTGCAGGCCGAAACCGATCCCGCTGAAGCGTCCGGCGGTGGTTTCTTCGGTGATGATGGTGTTGTACCGGAAGTCGGGGTCGCCGCCGCCGCCGTACTCTTCGGGCACCGCCATGCCCAGGAAGCCTTGTTTGCCGGCCTCGAGCCACACGCCGCGGTCGACGATCTTGGCCTTCTCCCACTCGTCGTGGTACGGGGCGACGTGGCGCTCCAGGAAGCCACGGTAAGACTCGCGGAACAAGTCGTGCTCGGGTTCGAAAAGAGTGCGCTGGTATTTGACGGCACTGCCCATGCCTACGACCTCCGGCTAATCAATCGAAGCGATCTCTGCCGCCCAAGATATACCAACCAGACGGTTGGTCGGCAGCGGGCGCAGCGGGAGCCGGCGTCCGCGCGTCGCGGCTCGTCGGCTAGGTGGCGTATTGCTGCAGGCTGGCGGCCAGGGCCACGGGCACTCGGGCCTTGATCCGGGTGCCGTGGGAGTTGTGCTCGGCTTCCTGCACGCGGCCATCGGCGTGCACTCGGGCCACCAGGTCGCCGCGGTCGTACGGGATCACCACGTCCACGGCGGTGTCGGTGGGAACGGCAAGCTCGGCCATGCGTCGCCGCAACCCTGCGATACCGTCCCCGGTCCGGGCGGAGACGAACACCGCGCCGGGCAGCTCGTGCCGCAGCTGGGCGAGCATAAGGTCGCTTGCGGCGTCGACTTTGTTGACGACCAGCAGTTCGGCCGGCGCTTCGCCGTTGTGGTCGGCGACGACCTCGGAGACGACCTGCCGCACCGCGCTGACCTGTGCCAACGGGTTGACGTCGGACCCGTCGACGACGTGTACCAGCAGATCGGCGTCGAGGACCTCTTCCAGCGTGGACCGGAACGCCTCGACCAGTTGGGTGGGCAGGTGACGGACGAACCCGACGGTGTCGGTCAGCACAAACGGCCGGCCGTCCTCGAACGCGGCGCGGCGAGTGGTGGGCTCCAAGGTGGCGAACAGGGCGTCCTGCACCAGCACACCGGCATCGGTGAGGGCGTTGAGGATGCTCGATTTGCCCGCGTTGGTGTAGCCGACGATGGCGATCGACGGCATGTCGCTGTGCAACCGGCGGCTGCGCTGGGTGTCGCGGACCTGCTTCATCGCCTTGATGTCGCGGCGCAGCTTGGACATCCGTTCGCGGATGCGGCGCCGGTCGGTCTCGATCTTGGTTTCACCGGGACCACGCAGCCCTACTCCGCCGCCGCTGCCGCCGGCGCGGCCACCGGCCTGCCGTGACATCGACTCACCCCAACCGCGCAGCCGGGGCAGCATGTACTCCATCTGGGCCAGCGCCACCTGGGCCTTGCCTTCGCGGCTGGTCGCGTGCTGGGCGAAGATGTCCAGGATCAGCGCGGTGCGGTCGATGACCTTGACCTTGACGGCCTTCTCCAGCGCGGTCAGTTGGGCCGGTGAGAGCTCGCCGTCGCAGATGACGGTGTCGGCGCCGGTCGCGACGACCACTTGGCGCAGTTCGGCAGCCTTGCCCGATCCGATGTAGGTCGATGGATCGGGCTTGTCGCGGCGCTGGATGAGGCCTTCGAGGACCTGTGATCCGGCGGTCTCGGCCAGGGCGGCAAGCTCGGCGAGGCTCGCCTGGTTCTCGGCGGCGGTGCCGTCGGTCCAGACGCCGACAAGCACGACTCGCTCGAGTCGTAGCTGGCGGTATTCGACCTCGGAGATGTCGGCCAGTTCGGTCGACAACCCCGCGACACGGCGCAGCGCCGAGCGGTCTTCTAAGGCGAGTTCGCCGGTGCTCGGTTCGGCAGCCGGCGCAGTGGAATAAGGAATTTCGGGATGTCTCTCTGGTTGATTCATAGGCAACTTGCAATGTTGCACGCAAAATCGGTGTCGCGCACCTGAATTAACGCTGCTGGGACCGCCACCATTCCTCACTCAGTTCGCCGTGTGCCACCAGTACCGACGGACCGCGCAGGAAGCTGGTGGCGTCGGTGACGGTGACGGTGACGTCACCGCCTGGCACCCGCACGGTAAGCGTGCCGGTCTCGGCTCCGTCGGCTGCCAGTGCGGCGACGGCCGCCGCCACGGTCCCGGTGCCGCACGAACGGGTTTCTCCCACGCCGCGTTCGTGTACCCGCATCCAGATCACCCCATTCGCGGGCCGCGTGAGTACTTCGACGTTGACGCCGTCGGGGAACTGGTCGTGGTCGAAATCGACTGGCGCCGCGACGTCCAAGGCGGCCAGGTCTTCGACGGTCAGCGCCGTGTCGGTGCACGCCAGATGGGGGTTGCCGACGTCGACGGCCACCCCGGTGAACCGCCGGCCGCCGACGGTGGCTTCCCCGGCGCCCAGCTTGTTGGCCTTGCCCATGTCGACGGTGATGTCCGCGCTGGTCTGATCGGCGTGGTGCAGGGTGACCAGGCGTGGCCCGGCCAGTGACCCGACCACGAACTCGTCGCGCCCCTCCAGCCCGCTGGCCTTCAGAAAGTGCGCGAACACCCGGACACCGTTGCCGCACATCTGCGCGACGGATCCGTCGGCGTTGCGGTAGTCCATGTACCAGTCGGTCGCGCCCACACCGTCGGGCAGGCGGTCCAGTACGCCGGCGGAAACCGCGGCCCCCGCGGTGGTGACCCGCAGCACGCCGTCGGCGCCCAGTCCCCGGCGCCGGTCGCACAAAGCGGCAACCCCGGCGGCAGTCAGGGTGAGCTCGGCCTCGACGTCGGGCAGCAGCACGAAGTCGTTCTGCGTGCCGTGGCCCTTGGCGAATCTCACCTGTTCAGGTTACGTCCCGCCACACCCGCAGTGCGTCGTCGACGGCGCGATCGGCTCTGCCCACGTCGATCCAGTGCACGCGATGGTCCCGGCGAAACCACGAGCGTTGTCGGCGTACATAGCGCCGCGTGCCGATGAACGTCTGCTCCTGCGCCTCGTGCAGTCGATCCGGACCACCACCGGCGTCCAGGGCCGCGATCACCTGGGCATAACCCAGGGCCCGCGAAGCGGTGACGCCGTCACGCAGGCCGTGATCGAGTAGGCCGCGGACCTCGTCCACCAGGCCGTCGTCGAACATCGTCAGGGTGCGCCGCTGCAGCCTTTCGTCCAAAATTGTTGTCTCACAATCCAATCCGATGATCGCGGCACCCCAGCGCGGCGGGCCGATGCGTGGTGCGGACGCGGCGAACGGCTGGCCGGTGAGTTCGACCACCTCCAGCGCCCGCACCGTGCGGCGCGGATCGGTGGGCAAGATGACCGCGGCCGCCGCCGGGTCGCGGCGCGCGAGTTCGGCGTGCAGACCGGCCACGCCGACTTCGGCCAGCCGCTGCTCCCACTTGGCGCGCACGCTTGGGTCGGTCGCCGGGAAAGACCAGTCGTCGAGCAAAGACTGGATGTAGAGCATCGACCCGCCCACCACCACGGGCACCGCTCCCCTGGCCGCAATCGCCTCGATATCGGCGGCTGCCGCCTGCTGGTAGCGGGCGACCGAAGCGGTCTGCGTGACGTCCAAGACGTCGAGTTGGTGATGCGGGATGCCCCGGCGCTGCGCGACGGGCAGTTTCGCTGTCCCGATGTCCATGCCGCGATAAAGCTGCGTGGCATCGGCGTTGACGACCTCGGCGGCTACTTCGGCGGCGAGGTGTTCGACGACGTCAAGTGCTAGTTGTGACTTGCCGGTGCCGGTGGGCCCGATGATGGCCAGCGGCCTCATGGCTGCCAGACACCGACGAAATAACCAACCCCATAGGGGGCGCCACGGTAGAGCTCCTTGGCCGCGCGCGGCCCTGGTTCGGCGAGGCCGGCCAGCACCTGAAACGCCACCCGGCCGAGCACCTGTGGCGGTAGGCCGGTCAGGGCGGCGATATCACCGGTGGCCAGCGCCTCGTCGCAGGCCAGCTGCGCATCAGCGTTGGCGGGTTCGTACCCGCCGGGGGCGGCCCGGGTCAGGGTGTGGACGCCGTCGGCGACGACCAGCACACCGATTGATTTGGCCGCCTGGTCGATCTCGGACCGCAGCTGTCGGCCGCGGGCAAGCGCGGCGTCCCCCGCGAGGCCGTCGGCGTAGACGCGAACCTGGGCGCTGCCCTGCGGCCGGACCCGGCCCCGCACCCAGCCGGCCAGGAGCGCGCACAGCGGCAAGTCGCCGGGCGACTCGTTGTCCACCGCTGCCGGGGAAAGCCCCACCCGCAGATCGACGCCGAACCCCGCGAACGTGCCGGTGCGGTCCGTCAGGATTTGCTCGTCGGGGCCTACTCCGACGGCAACCCAGTGCTCGGGAAGCTGTGCTGCCGCCTCGGCCACCGCCGCCGCCAGGTCGGCCAGCTCAACGGCGGCCGTTCCGGCGAGCTCGGGAACGAGCACCGGCGCGCAGGGAATGATCACGATGGCGCTCAGCACGCCACCAAAGTAACTGGCGCTACGGCCGACCCTCTACGGCGACGACCGGGTCGGCGAGTGGCTCGTTGTCGTTGAGCTTGTCCAGGCCGGTCTCGGCGACCATGGTGGCGGCTTCACCGCGGGCCAGTGCGACCGTCGCCGTGATCACCACTGCCACGGCAGCGATCAACACCACCACTTCGGGGCCCTGGACGTGCAGGGTTTCGCCGAGCACGGTGACGCCCAGGATGGTGGCCACCACGGGCTTGGCCACCGTCATCGTCGGTAGGGACGCCGTCAGCGCGCCGGCGCGGAACGCGGATTGCTGAAACACCATGCCGACCAAGGCGACCAGCAACCACGGATAGAACTCCGGTGCCCGCAGCACCGCGCCGAAGCCGTCTTCGAGTACCTCCACGACACCTTTGGTCAGGACGGCGAACAGCGCCAGCGACGAACCGGACACCACGGCCAGCAGGATCGCGGCCACCGGACGGCCAGCGAAGATCCGCGCCAACACCACGCAGAGCACGAGCAGCGGCCCCATGACCGCGCCGACGATGATCCAGGTGTGCAACGACGCGCGCTGATGGCCGGCCGACGGGTCACCGACGCTGATCACCAAAGCCAATGCGGTGGCCAGCACGAGCGCCCACAGCCACTCGTAGCGGGTGATGCGGTGATGGGCGACGCGGGCGTAGATCGGTAGCGCGAACAGCAACGCTGTCACCTGCAGCGCGGTCACCAGCATCACCGACGCCCAGGCCAGCGCCAGGGCCTGCAGGCTGTAATTGAGCACCGCCGCCATGCCGCCGAGCCACCAGCGGGTGTCGCGCAGCGACATCCCGAACAGCGCCAAATGGCCGACCTCTTTGTCGGTGATCTGGTGGGCCGACCGCTGCCGGATGACATCACCGGTCGCAGACGCCAGCGCGGCGAACAGCGCAATGATTGCCGCGATCTCGACCTTTGACATGGGTGACCCCTCAAATCCCAGTTTCCCGCGCAGCGTTCCCCCGACCAGGTCCATGTACACCTGGTGTTAGCTGGCAGTTCAACAACTCTAACGTCCTCGATCCTTGCGCGCTGACCTGAGTATCACCTGTAGCCGGCTATGGGCGAGCTGTGTAAGCGCTGGGTGACAGGTGCGGGAGGTCGGCCTCGCCGGCCTCGTCGCTGGCCACGCTCGCGGCCTCGCCGCGGGCCAATGCGGTCGTTGCCGCCACGATCAGGACGATGGCCGCGACCAAGGTGACCAGTTCCAGGCCGCCGGCTCCGAGTGTCTCGCCGAGCACGGTGACTCCCAGCAGCGAAGCGATCACCGGCTCGGCGACCGTCATCGTCGGCAGCGAGGCAGTCAGCGCACCGGCACGAAACGCCGATTGCTGAAACACCGTGCCCAATGCGGCGACCAGTACCCAGGCGTAGAACTCCGGCGTGCCCAGCAGCGCGGTCAAGCCACCGCCAATCACCCCGACGATGGCCTTGGTCAGCACGGCGAACAGCGCCCACGACGCCGCTGACACCACCGACAGCAACACTGCGGCCACTGCGCCGGACCAGATTCGCGCACCCAAAACGCACAGCACCATGGCCGGACCGAGGATGACGGCCACTACCGCCCAGGCGCCCAGGGAAGCCCGTTGGTAACCGGCCGCGGGCTCACCGACGATGACAAAGATCGCCACCGCTGCGGCCAGCAGCAGCGCCCAGCCCCATTCCCGGCGGCTGAGTCCGTGTTTGGTCAGCCACGCGTATACCGGCAGCGCGAACAGCAAGGCCGTCACCTGCAGCGCCTGCACCAACACCACCGACCCCAACCCCAGCGCGACCGCCTGCAGGGCGGCGCTGACTACGGCCGCGACACCGCCGATCCACCATCGAACGTCGCGCAAGGACAAGCGGAGCAAGTCGACATGGCCGACCTCCTCCTCGGTGATCTCCTGCGCGCAACGCTGGCGAATCACGTCGCCGATACCGGAGATGAGTGCCGCGACCAGCGCGAGCAGCGCGGCGATTTCGACCTTGGTGATGGTGATCCCTCCCCCAACGCAACACAGCCACGGCGGCCCCGAAGCCGCCGAGTCAGCACGCCTTTGGCAACCGTACCGGCCCCGGCAGGCCCCCTGCGTGGTGCAACGGAACGGCAACTGAGTTGTTACCCGCCGCCCGCCAATCGATGCCAGATCGCAAGAGCGAAAAGCGTTTTGACGCCTGGCTCGCCGGGGAGGCCGCCCGCTGCCGCGAGGTGGGAACCCGGCACTGGTGTGAAGGTGGCGGCACGCAGGCCGCCAAGCTGCTTCAATATCGTTTGGAATCGGTTGGATTGATCCGGCAGGCATCGACTAACACCGGGACGGCCAACCGTAGTGGTGCCGCTTCGCGCGGCAGGTGCGCGGGTATTCGACCGCGCGAAGGGTAGGTGACGAGCGCATGACGGCTGACGAGCCCCGTATCGATGAATCGAACCAGCCGCCAGGACCGCAGGCCGCGCCGCTGCCGAGTCCCGCGCCCCGTCCCGTTCCCGGGCCGATACCCCGACCGGGACCGCGACCCGGCGCCCGCCCGGTAGCGCGATCCACCACTCACCCGGCGCCGATACACCCGCACAACGACCCGCACCGGTTCGGCCGCGTCGACGACGACGGCACCGTGTGGTTGGTGACTGCCGCCGGTGAACGCGTCATCGGCTCCTGGCAGGCCGGCGAGCCCGAAGCCGCGTTCGCCCATTTCGGCAGGCGATTCGATGACCTGAGCACCGAAGTGACCCTGCTCGAGGAGCGACTGGCTTCCGGGACCGGTGATGCCCGCAAGATCAGGGCCAGCGCCGCAGCGCTGGCTGAGACGTTGCCGACGGCCACCGTGCTGGGCGACGTCGACGCACTGGCGGGCCGGCTCAGCGCGATTCGAGAGCAGGCGGACTCGATCGCCGCCGCCGAGCGCTCCAAGCGCGACGAATATCGAGCGTCGCAGACCGCCCGCAAGGAAGCGCTGGCCGCTGAGGCCGAGGAATTGGCCGCCAACTCCACCCAATGGAAGACGGCCGGGGACCGGATGCGGGCCATCCTCGACGAATGGAAGACGATCAGCGGTCTGGACCGCAAGGTCGACGACGCCCTGTGGAAGCGCTATTCGGCGGCCCGGGACAACTTCAACCGGCGCCGCGGGGCCTACTTCGCCGATCTGGATCGGGAGCGATCCGGGGTGAAGCAGGCCAAGGAACGACTGTGTAAGCGGGCCGAAGAGTTGTCCGACTCGACTGACTGGGGCCCCACCAGCGCGGAATTCCGCAAGTTGCTGACCGAGTGGAAGGCCGCCGGGCGCGCCAGCAAGGACGTCGACGACGCCTTGTGGCGGCGCTTCAAAGCCGCGCAGGACATCTTCTTCGCCGCCCGCAATGCGGCCACCGCGGCCAAAGATGCCGAGTTGCGGGCCAACGCGTCGGCCAAGGAGGCGTTGCTGGCCGAGGCGGAGAAGTTGGACCCCAGCAACCATGACGCCGCCCGGGCGGCGCTGCGTTCGATCGCCGAGAAGTGGGATGCGATCGGCCGGGTGCCGCGGGAGCGGTCCGCCGAGTTGGAGCGACGTCTGCGGGCGGTGGAGAAGAAGGTCCGCGACGCGGGCGAGGCGGACTGGTCGGACCCGCAGGCGCAAGCCCGCGCCGAGCAGTTCCGCACCCGGGCCGAGCAGTTCGAGCAGCAGGCCGCCAAGGCCGCGGCCGCCGGCCGGACCAAGGAAGCCGAAGAGGCCAAGGCCAACGCCGAGCAGTGGCGCCAGTGGGCGCAGGCGGCAGCCCAGGCGCTGACCCGCAGGTCTTAGCCGGTCTCCCGGTTCTCGTCGCCCTCGTTGTTGAGGGTCTCCAGCAGAGTCATCGACTGCTGCTGGGCGACCAGGCGGCGACGCTGCTCCTCGGCGGCGAACTGCACGATGGTGCGCTGCCACACCACCCGGGCCCAGTGGAACGTCAAGGCGATCACGGTGATCCAGGCGACGATCAGCCCGATTCCGGGACCGGGGTGCCCGACGGCCACGGTTTGACGTGACCACACGGCCAACATTCCGGTGACGCTGGCCAGCGTCGACCCGGCCAGCGCCACCCAGGCCAGGGCCCAGCGCCGGGTCAACAGCGCCAGCATCGAAAAGCCGACCCCGAAGACCAGCGCCAACCAGGTGAACACCCGCGAGGGCAGCGCGACCGCGGCGGCACCGGCGTGATGACTGCTGAACAGCACGTCCCAGCCGCGCACGTCGCCGGTGTGCGGCAGGATGAACGAGGCCGCCAGGACAAAGACCAGGATCGCGACGACCAGAGCGCGGGCGCCCGGCTCGATCTCGCGAGCGACGCGTCGTTCCGCCGCCTCGATCTCGGCCCGAAGCGCCTCGATGTTTCGGGTTTCATGTTCGCTGTTCATCGGCATCCTCCGGCCGTGGTGGTGGGTTGCCCGACGCCGGGCATTCCCAGACCGACACCGTTTGGCCGCTGCCCGGCCTCGTGCATGTCGCCGGCACGAGTGCGGCGGTGGGTCAGGATGCCGGCGTCGGCAATGAGGTAGTGCGGGGCGGCGTCGGTGACCGTCGCGGTGACGATGTCGCCGGGGCGCGCCGGGGTTTCCCGATCGGCGGTGAAGTGCACCAGCCGGCCATCGCGGGCCCGTCCACTCATCCGCGCGGTCAGGTTGTCTTTACGCCCTTCCCCAGTGGCGACGAGCAATTCGACGGTCTGCCCGATTTGGGCCCGGTTCTCGTCCAGGGAGATCTGCTCCTGCAGTTCGATCAGCCGGTCGTAGCGTTCTTGCACCACGGCTTTGGGTAGCTGCTCGGCGAGTTCGGCGGCCGGGGTGCCGGGCCGCTTGGAGTATTGGAAGGTGAAGGCGGCCGCGAAGCGGGCTTGGCGAACCACATCGAGCGTGGCGGCGAAGTCTTCCTCGGTTTCACCGGGGAAGCCGACGATCAGGTCGGTGGTGATGGCGGCGTGCGGCATGGCCGCGCGCACCCGCTCGATGATGCCGAGGTAGCGGTCGGCTCGATAGGAGCGCCGCATGGCGCGCAGCACCCGGTCCGATCCGGACTGCAGCGGCATGTGCAGCGCCGGGCACACGTTCGGGGTCTGCGCCATCGCGTCGATGACGTCGTCGGTGAACTCGGCGGGGTGCGGCGAGGTGAACCGGACCCGCTCCAGGCCGTCGATGCGGCCGCAGGCGCGTAGCAGTTCGGCGAACGCGCCGCGGTTGCGCGCCACGGTGGGGTCGGCGAACGAGACGCCGTAGGCGTTGACGTTCTGGCCGAGCAGGGTCACTTCCAGCACTCCGGCCTGGGCGAGCGTTTTCACCTCGGCCAGGATGTCGTCGGGGCTGCGGTCGACCTCTTTGCCGCGCAAGGCCGGGACGATGCAGAAGGTGCAGGTGTTGTTGCATCCGACCGAGATGGAAACCCATGCGGCGTAAGCAGATTCGCGGGCGCTGGGCAGCGTGGAGGGGAACTGCTGCAGCGCCTCGGCGATCTCAATCTGGGCAACGTTGTTGTGCCGGGCTCGGTCGAGCAGTGTCGGCAGCGAGCCGATGTTGTGGGTGCCGAACACCACGTCCACCCACGGCGCCTTGCGCAGGATGGTGTCGCGGTCTTTCTGCGCCAGGCAGCCGCCGACAGCGATTTGCATGTCGGGGTTGCCGCGCTTGCGCGGCGCCAGGTGGCTGAGGTTGCCGTACAACTTGTTGTCGGCGTTCTCGCGGACCGCGCAGGTGTTGAAGACCACGACGTCGGCGTCGGCGCCGTCGTCCGCGCGCCGGTACCCCGCCGCTTCGAGCAGGCCGGCCAGGCGCTCGGAGTCGTGGACGTTCATCTGGCAGCCGTAGGTGCGGACCTGGTAGGTGCGCCCAACCGACGGCACGGCATTGCCCGCCACACCCGTCTGAGCCACCGTCGAAGTCACTGGGCCATGGTACGGCGACCAGGGCTTGCGGGATTAACCCGCAGGCCCGTGGCGATCGCCAGCGCGGCGAAGCCGGGCGCAGCGGGTCGCCACCATCAGGCCTACACGCGGCGGCGCTCCCGTTCGGCGGCCAGCTCGGCGAAGACCACCTCGCATGCCACGCTCTGGCTGTAACCGCGTCGGGCCAGCAGCGCCACCAGCCGCCGCGTGACCCGCGTGTCGTCCTCACCCAGCGTCTCGCGGCGCAGCTTGGTGCGGATCAACTCCTCGGCCCGTTCCCGCTCGGCGCCGGCGTCGATGCCGGCCAGTACCGCGGTGATCACGTCGTTGTCGACGCCCTTGGTGTGCAGTTCGGCCGCTAACGCGCGCTTGCTCTTGCCGGCCTTCGCTCGCCGCGACGACACCCACTGCTGGGCGAAGTCGACGTCGTCGATCAAGCCGACCGCCGCCAGCCGATCCAAGACTCGATTGCTGACGTCGTCGGGATAACCGCGCTTGGCCAGGTGACCGGACAGCTCGGCTCGCGTCCGAGATCTCGCGGTGAGCAGGCGCAGACACAGCGCCCGCGCCTGCTCTTCGCGGGATGGCTCAGAAGTCGACGGGGGCGGGCAAGACACCGTCATCGGTCACCACTGCGCCAATGCCAAGCTTTTCCTTGATCTTCTTCTCGATCTCGTTGGCCACGTCGGCGTTCTCCAGCAGGAAGTTGCGGGCGTTCTCCTTGCCCTGGCCCAGCTGCTCACCCTCGTAGGTGAACCAGGCGCCGGACTTGCGGATGAAGCCCTGATCCACACCCATGTCGATCAGCGAGCCTTCCCGGCTGATGCCGCGGCCGTAGAGGATGTCGAACTCGGCCTGCTTGAACGGCGGCGACACCTTGTTCTTGACGATCTTCACCCGGGTGCGGTTGCCGACCGCGTTGGTGCCGTCCTTGAGCGTCTCGATCCGCCGCACGTCCATGCGCACCGACGCGTAGAACTTCAGCGCCTTACCGCCGGTCGTCGTTTCGGGCGAGCCGAACATGACGCCGATCTTCTCGCGGAGCTGGTTGATGAAGATCGCGGTTGTGCCCGAATTGTTCAGTGCGCCAGTCATTTTCCGCAGCGCCTGGCTCATCAACCGGGCCTGCAGCCCGACATGGCTGTCGCCCATCTCGCCTTCGAGTTCGGCGCGTGGCACCAGTGCGGCCACCGAGTCGATGACCAGGATGTCCAGCGCGCCGGAGCGGATCAGCATGTCGGCGATCTCGAGCGCTTGTTCACCGGTGTCCGGCTGGCTGACCAGCAGGGAGTCGGTGTCAACACCGAGCTTTTTGGCGTAATCGGGGTCCAGTGCGTGCTCGGCGTCGATGAATGCCGCGACACCTCCGGCGGCTTGAGCGTTGGCCACCGCGTGCAGTGCCACGGTGGTCTTACCCGAGGATTCCGGGCCGTAGATCTCCACCACTCGGCCCCGCGGCAGGCCGCCGATGCCCAAGGCGACGTCCAGTGCGATGGACCCGGTCGGAATGACCGAGATCGGCTGACGCACTTCGTCGCCGAGGCGCATCACCGAGCCTTTGCCGTAACTCTTCTCGATCTGGGCCATTGCCAGTTCGAGGGCCTTCTCGCGGTCGGGGGCTTGCGCCATGATGCTTCTCCTGTGATCGGTGTTCGTGACCGGTTTCGGTCGGTTGGCCGTGACACTAGGCGTGGGGTCCGACAAGTCGGTTCCTCCGAACGCTCACCACAGTAGCCGAACAGGTGTTCGACCCCGGTCAGACACGCCGAGTGTGGCAATATCGCCTACCGAAGAGCACATGGACATCTCCGCGCAGCTTGCCGAAGTTTCCACCTATGGCGGTTTTTTCGCGCTGCCCGTCGGTGGCGATTCAGCCGGATGGCATCCGGTCACCCAGTCGTACGCCGACGGTTTCACCGATCTGATCGACGCCACCGTGCAGCGTTACCGCACCACCGAGCTGCGCGTCGGCGCCTCCCTGGTTCACCTCGGCCATGCCGCGCGATTGTGGTCCCCGGTGCTGGCATGCGTCGTGGGCCACGGCGTCCTTCCCGACCTCACCGGCCTGCAACGCGCCGACGACGGGACGCAGCTCCGGCTACCTGAGCCCGTTGGGCAACCCGTCTCCGTCTCCCCCGACCTGCTGTATGGCGCCGTCGTTCGGGACCACATGGAGCCGTTCGCCGCCGGCCTGCGCGTCAAGCTGGCGCCCGCGCTGCTGTCCGGGAACATCGCGTCGGCGCTGGTCGGAGCCTCGCGCGCGTTGCTTCGGGCACGGCCTGACTTACGCGAGGCGGTCGTCGAGGTCACTGGCGACCTGCTGGCCTTCGGCTGCCTGGCCGGTGCGGGCGTCATGGGCCCGGATTTGGCGTTCCGGCGTCGCAGCTGTTGCCTCTTCTATCGCATCCCCGGCGGCGGCATGTGCGGGGACTGCCCGCTGTAGACCGGGTGTGGGGTTAGGGCGGCGGGTGTGCGGGCCGCAGACCAAGTGTGCGGCTAGGGCGTCGCGTGTGCGGGCCGGCAGACCGAGTGTGCGGCTAGGGCGTCGCGTGTGCGGGCCGGCAGACCGAGTGTGCGGCTAGGGCGTCGAGTGTGCGGCTAGGGCGGCGACACGCCGGGGGTGATCCGCCGCAGGCTCACACTCGACGCCGCACGCTCACACTCGACGCCCCGGCAGCACACGAAACACCCCAGCAGCACACTCACCACTGCTCGCGAGGCACGTCGAAGTCGGCGCACAACGCCCGCCACACGTCGCGGGGCTCGACACCGTCCTCGATCGCCTGCGCGGCGGTGCGGCCACCGAAACCGGACAACACATGGTCGACCAACACCGACGCGCCATAAGCAGCGCCGAATCGCAGGGTGACCCGCTCGTGGAACTCCGTCAGCCGCACGCCAGCCAAGATACCCAGCCGGTTAACCGGCTAAAGCAAGCGCTTCGTGGCACACCCGCACCGGATCGGCGACCCCCGCGACGCTCGCCGCGGCCCGTTGCGCGGCCTCCCGATAGCGCGGCGAGGACAACACCTCGCCCACCGCCGCGACCAGAGCTTCGCTGGTCAGGGGCCGGATGAGCCGCCCGCTGCCTTGCCGCACCACCCGGTTGGCCATCTCCCACTGATCGCCGCCGCCGGGCACCACCACCAGCGGAACCCCGGCCAGCATCGTCTTGGACACCATGCCGTGTCCGCCCCCGCAGACCACCAGATCGGCGTGGGTCAACAGCTCCGACTGTTGACCCAATCCGACCACCGCCCACGGCGGCACCTGCAGATCCGCTCCACCCAACCGCGACACCACCAACCGCGACCCGGCCGGCAGCGTGTCTCCCGGGATCAGGCACTGCAGCGCCAACTCGGGCACGCCGGTGGTTCCGCCCACCACGGTGGACGGCGCGACGACCACCACCGGCCCGTCACCTGGCGGGATGTCGAAGACCCGCTGCGTCGGCTCGAAATGCAACGGCCCCACCACGACGGCTTCGGCGGGCCAATCCGGACGCGGCACCTCCAGGGCGGGCAACGTGGCGATCAGACGTCGCAACGGTCCTGGATCGCGGGCCGGCAGTCCGATCTCCACCCGCACCGCCGAGCGCTGCCGCAGTCCGGCACGCCAGGAACGCGCGGTGAACGCGCGCATCACGGTGTCGCGCAGCTTGCCCTGAATTCCGGTGCCGGGAGCCAGCCCACTACCGATCGGCGGCAGAGCCTTGGACGGCAGATACAGCGGATGCGGGTTGAGTTCGATCCACGGAATGCCCAGCAGCTCGGCGGCCATGCCGCCACCGGCGGTGATGACGTCGGACACCACCAGCTCGGGCGCCAGGTCGCGCAGGGCGGGCACATTGAGCACCGCCATCCGGGCCGCGCGCCGGTGAATCCGCGCCCCAGCGTCGACGTCGTCATCCTCGGCCACCAGGCCGTCCAGTTCGACGGCGTCGATACCGACGGCGCGGGCAGCATCGGTCCACTCAGCACCGGTGAACAGGGTGGGCGTGTCGCCGGCGGCGGCGAAGCGCTGGCACAGTGCGATCGCCGGGAACGAGTGGCCGGGGTCCGGCCCGGCGACCACGGCGACGCGCACCCGGCTAACCCTGCCACAGCGCTCGACGGCCTCGCTCGCCTACGCTGGGGTGATGACCGAGCTGACCGAAACAACCGCCAACAACATCCGCACGGTCGAGGACTTCCTCTACGCCCTGCAGGATCAGGATTTCGAGGCCGTGGCTGCGGGCCTGGACGACGACGTCGTCTACGAGAACGTGGGATTGTCCAGAATTCGGGGCGGCCGCAAGACGGTGAAAATTCTGCGCCAGATGGAGGGGCGCATGGGTTTCGAGGTGAAGATTCACCGCGTAGCCGCCGACGGCGCCGCAGTCCTGACCGAGCGCACCGACGCGTTGATCTTCGGGCCGCTGCGGATCCAGTTCTGGGTGTGCGGGGTGTTCGAGGTGCATAACGCGCGAATCACGTTGTGGCGCGACTACTTTGACTTCTTCGACATGCTCAAGGCGACCGTTCGGGGCTTGGCCGGAGTGGTGGTGCCGTCAGTGCGGGCGACGCTTTAGTGAGCGGTGAACGGGGCCGCACCAAGCCGAACGCACTGCAATACGTTCGCTACTGCTACGGCCACCGACTGCCCGACTCGATGCGGGAGTGGGTGCGCAACGACCTGGCGGGCAAGGGCGCCACGGCGCGGATGATGGCGCGCGTCGCGGTGCCCTGCGTCCTGGTGCTGCTTCCGTTTTGGTTCATCCCCACCACGCTCGACGTGCACCTGAGCATGACGCTGCCGATCTTGATCCCGTTCGTGTACTTCTCACATGCCCTGAACAAGATCTGGCGCCGGCATATGTTGCGGGTGCACGGCCTCAACCCGGACCTGGCGGACGAGCGGGCGCGGAAGCGTGACGCGCACATTCATCAGGCGTACATCGACCGCTACGGTCCGCGACCTCCGGCGTAGCCGACCCGCGGCTACGCCCGGCGCAGCCCGCCGAGTTCGTCGAACGCCTGCGCCCACCCGAGCAGGCGATCGGTCGCTCCGGTCAACTCGTCGCGGTACCGCTGCTGGGAAGCCGCCGCCCCCACCCCGTTGCCGTTGGCCGATGAAACCAATTGGGCGGCGGCGGTGACCATTTCGTTGTACTGACGGACGCCGGCGCCCAATTGCGCGGTGTAGGCGTTGATGGTCGGCACCAGATACTCCCGCGACGACGTCGAGTCGTGGGCGGCTCGTTCCATCGACACCACTTCTGCCGCGGTCGCCGCCATGGCCGCCGAAGTCCGCTTGGCCGCCTCCGTCAGATCAGCGATCTCGTCGGCCGGCAGCATCGCGCCGCGCTCGATCACACCGAGCAGCGAAAAGAATCCCCGTTCCGAGGCGCCCAAGGCGTACATCGCCGGTCGCGCCGCCGACCCCGGCGGCGGCAGCCGACGGCTAATCGCGGGTCGCTGAGCGGGCAGCGGCTCGGACTTCAGCCAGTGGTAGCGGAAGAACAGCAGCGTCGCCGGAATCACTTCGAGCACCGCGATCGCCCCGGTGATCTGCAACAGCAGCGCAAACCAGCCCCAGGCCGCCAAGACCGCGGTCACCAACGCCCAAAAGGCGACCCCGGCGGTGAAGATCCAGGCCCACCGCAATGCCCGCCTGCGGCGACGCAACAACCGGGCCCGCGGATCGGTGGCGGCGCTGATCTTGCGAGCGGCTAGTTCTGCCAGATCGCCGACGGTCTCGAAGCCGCGCTGCAGCAGACCCCGCCGATGCCCCCGCTCACTCGACCTCACCGCCATCTGCGCCGGCCTTACTGGCCGAACGGATTCTCGGGAACAGCGCCACGCTGACTTTCCACGGCCGGCGTGCCGGAGGCCGCGCCCGGCGTGGCCGTGCCGCCGGCGGGCAGCGCCTCGCCGCGCATCGACGCCCGGATCTGCTCCAGCCGAGAGTGACCGGCCATCTGGATGCCGGCCTGTTCGACCTCCATCATGCGGCCCTGCACCGAGCTCTGCGCAAGCTCAGCCGAGCCGATCGCGTTGGCGTAGCGGCGTTCGATCTTGTCGCGCACCTCGTCGAGGCTGGGAGTGTTGCCCGGCGCGGCCAGCTCGCTCATGGACCGCAGCGACGCGCTGACCTGCTCCTGCATCTTGGCCTGCTCGAGTTGGCTGAGCAGCTTGGTGCGCTCGGCGATCTTCTGCTGCAGCACCATCGCGTTGCGTTCGACGGCCTTCTTGGCCTGCGACGCCGCCTGCAGAGCCTGGTCGTGCAACGTCTTGAGGTCTTCGACGCTCTGCTCACCGGTCACCAACTGGGCGGCGAACGCCTCGGCGGCATTGTTGTACTCGGCCGCCTTCGCCGCGTCCCCGGCGGCCGTCGCCTGGTCGGCCAGGGTCAGCGCCTGACGGACGTTCACCTGCAGCTTCTCGATGTCGGCCAGCTGCCGGTTCAGCCGCATCTCCAGTTGGCGCTGGTTACCGATCACCTGTGCGGCCTGTTGGGTCAGCGCCTGGTGCGTGCGTTGCGCTTCCTCGATGGCCTGCTGAATCTGCACCTTGGGGTCGGCGTACTCGTCAATCTTGGAGTTGAACAGCGCAGTGAGGTACTTCCACGCTTTGACGAACGGATTGGCCATCAGTTAGCTCCGCCTTCGCTTCTTATGTGCCGGATCGGCCCGCATGGGCCGCGGACTCACCTAGTGCATACCCTGCCGCTCAATTTATCGGTTGCGGGCCGATCGCCCCACCCATGGTGCGCAACTGGTCGACACGAGTTTGCGGTCAGCGCTCAGGCCACGGCCAGGGAAGCGACCTGAGGAATGACCACCTTGGTGCTGACGTCGATGCTGGCGCGGCTGGCCGGCGCGGCCAGGGCGGCTGCATGTTCTTCACGCGCCATCCGTTCACCGGCGTCGGTGAGCACCTGGGACAACGGAACCTGCAACGCGTCACAAATCGCGTTGAGCAACTCGCTGGACGGCTCCTTGCGGCCCCGCTCGACCTCCGAGAGGTAGCCGAGGCTTACCCGGGCGGAATCGGACACCTCGCGCAACGTCCGGCCCTGCGAAGTCCGGGCTCCGCGCAGAACGTCGCCTATGACCTCGCGCACCAATGACGCCATCGTGCTCTCCTCTGTCAATCGGTATCAATCGCGCCCGCCTGGCACCACACGCAGCAGCCAAGAAAGCAGTAGTCATTTGGTGAACGCCGGCAACAGTGGTGTTGGTTCCCGCTCCGGGCGACGATTAACCGGTCGTCTGACGAATTCCTCGTAGCGTCGACGCCACATAATCGATACCGGTGACGATGGTCAGCACGATCGCGATGCCCATCACGACCACCGCGGCGGTGTGCAGCACACCGGAAAGCGGTAGCACGAACAGCCCGATCGCCACCGCCTGCACGAACGTCTTCAACTTGCCGCCCCAACTGGCGGGAATGACGCCACGGCGAATTACGGCCAGCCGCAACACCGTTACGCCCAGTTCGCGGACCATGATGACCACGGTGACCCACCACGGCAGCTCGCCGAGCATCGACAGGCCGATCAGCGCGGAACCGATCAGCGTCTTGTCGGCGACCGGGTCGACGAACGCTCCGAATTCGGTGGCCATCCCGTAATTTCGGGCCAGCTGTCCGTCGAACCGATCTGTGATGCACGCCACGGCAAAAATCGCCCACGCCACCACGCGGGCCGACGTGTGATGACCATCGGCATAGAACAGCGCCATCAAGAAAATGGGAACCAGCAACAGCCGCAACAAAGTCAGGACGTTGGCGAGATTGGCGATGCGGGCACGAGTCGGGGTCTGTCCAGTTTCCGGGTGCCCCGACACGGCATCAGAATAGCTGCTGACCAGCTCATGCGAATGTCGATGTCGATACTGTGGCGTCGTGACCGAAACTCCTCGGGAATTCCGGCCGTTGGTCCGGCGGGCGCGGACCTCCGATGTGCCGGCAATCAAACAACTCGTCGACACCTATGCCGGAAAGATCTTGCTGGAAAAGAATCTCGTGACGCTGTACGAATCCATCCAGGAATTCTGGGTGGCCGAACTGCCCGATGTACCAGGCAAAGTGGTGGGCTGCGGGGCGTTGCATGTCTTGTGGTCCGATCTCGGCGAAATCCGAACCGTCGCCGTTGATCCCGCCGTGACCGGCCACGGCATCGGCCACGCGATCGTCAACAAACTCCTGGAAGTGGCGCGAGACCTGCAACTGGAGCGGGTGTTCGTGCTGACCTTCGAGACCGAATTCTTTGGCAGGCACGGGTTCAAGGAGATCGAGGGCACCCCGGTCACCGCCGAGGTGTATGAGGAAATGTGCCGCTCCTACGACATCGGTGTCGCCGAGTTCTTGGATCTGAGCTACGTCAAGCCCAACATCCTGGGCAACTCCCGCATGCTGCTGGTGCTGTAGGCCCGCGCTAGTCGTCGTCGCTGCCGTCGGCGTTGGCGCCGCCCCGGATCAGCGCCAGCGTCCCGGCCAGCTCGTCGGGCTTGACCAGCACCTCCCGCGCCTTGGAACCTTCGCTGGGCCCGACGATGCCGCGGGTCTCCATCAGGTCCATCAGCCGGCCCGCCTTGGCGAACCCGACCCGCAGCTTGCGCTGCAGCATCGACGTCGAGCCGAACTGGCTGGACACCACCAGCTCGACGGCCTGCAGGAACACGTCCATGTCGTCGCCGATGTCCGGGTCGACGTCGGCGCGCTCACCGGTGGGTTTGGCGGCGGTGACGCCTTCGGTGTATTCCGGTTCGGCCTGGTCCTTGCACGCGGCGACGACGGCTTGGATCTCCTCGTCGGTGATGTAGGCGCCCTGCAACCGGATCGGCTTGCCCGCCCCCATCGGCAAGAACAGACCATCGCCCATGCCGATCAGCTTTTCCGCGCCGGCCTGATCCAGAATTACGCGGCTGTCGGTCAGCGACGACGTCGCGAACGCCAGCCGCGACGGCACGTTGGTCTTGATCAGCCCGGTGACCACATCGACCGACGGGCGCTGGGTGGCCAGCACCAGATGGATGCCGGCGGCACGGGCCTTCTGGGTGATCCGCACGATGGCGTCCTCGACGTCGCGCGGCGCGGTCATCATCAGGTCGGCCAGCTCGTCGACGATCGCCAAGATGTAGGGGTAGGGCCGGTACTCGCGCTGGCTACCCAGCGGCGCCGTGATGGCACCGGAGCGCACCTTTTCGTTGAAGTCGTCGATGTGGCGAACGCGGGAGGCCTGCATGTCCTGATAACGCTGCTCCATCTCCTCGACCAGCCACGCCAACGCGGCCGCGGCTTTCTTCGGCTGGGTGATGATCGGCGTGATCAGGTGCGGAATGCCTTCATAAGGCGTCAGTTCCACCATTTTCGGGTCGATCAGGATCATCCTGACCTCTTCGGGGGTGGCCCGCGTCAGCAGCGACACCAACATGGAGTTGACGAAGCTGGACTTGCCCGAGCCGGTGGAGCCGGCGACCAGCAGGTGGGGCATCTTGGCCAGGTTGGCCGAGATGAAGTCACCCTCGATGTCCTTGCCCAGCCCGATCACCAGCGGGTGGTGGTCGCGGCGGGTCGACGGCGCGGTGAGCACGTCGGCCAACCGGACCATCTCGCGGTCGGTGTTGGGCACCTCGATGCCGACGGCGGACTTGCCCGGGATCGGGGCCAGCATCCGCACGCTCTCGGTGGCGACCGCGTAGGCGATGTTCTTCTGCAGCGCGGTGATCTTCTCGACCTTGACTCCCGGCCCCAGCTCGACCTCGTAGCGGGTGACGGTCGGCCCGCGGGTGCAGCCGGTGACGGCCGCGTCGACTTTGAACTGGGTGAGCACTTCCCCGATGGCGTTGGCCATGTGGGTGTTGGCCGCGCTGCGCTTCTTCGGCGGGTCGCCGGCGACCAGCAGCTCCAGCGGCGGCAGCGTGTACGGGCCTTCGATGACCCGGTCCAGCGGTTGGGTGTCCTTCTTCTTCGAACGCCTGCGCGAGACCACCGGTTCGGGCACGGTCGGGGCTTCGTCCCCGGCCTCCTCGTCCGGCAGGGCGTTCGCGGACGGCCAGGCCCGCGGTTGGTCGTCGGGACGCGGCGGGGTCTCGTCGTAGTAGCCGTCGGAGAAGTCCTCGCGCGCAACCTCCACGGTGTCGGCGTCATCACCGGGGAAGTCGTCGTCGTATTCCTCGTCGTAGTAGTCCTCGTCATCGAGGAAGGGGCCTTGGAAGAGCCGGGTGCTGAACATGCCGCGCAGGGCGTCGGGCACCTCGCGGATGGTGATGCCGGTCAGCAACAACAGGCCGAACAACCCGCCGATGAACAGCAGTGGCGCGGCGATCCAGGCCGTCAGCCCGTCCGAAAGCGGCCCGCCGATCGCGAAACCGATGAATCCGGCCGCGCGCCTGCGCAGTTCCGGGGCTTCGGGCGAGCCGGCCCACAGGTGGCGCAATCCGAGGATGGACAGGGCGATCAGGCTGCCGCCCAGGATCAACCGAGGCCGGGTGTCGGGCGTCGGCTGGGTGCGCATCAGCACCACGGCCACCCCGGCGGCGACGAGGGGCAGCAGGACGACCGTGGAGCCGACGAACGTCCGCAACACCATGTCGACCCACGCACCCACCGGACGAGCGGCGTCGAACCACGAACTGGCGGCGATGATGACCGCCACGCCCAGCAGAACCAGCGCAATTCCGTCGCGGCGGTGTCCGGGCTCGATGTCACCGGCTCGGCCGATCGACCGCGCCGCGCTGCCGGTGCCTTTAGCGGCCATCAGCCACGCCGCGCGCAGGCCCCGACCACATGCCGATCCGGCCGAGATCAGCAGCGACTGGTTGCGCCGCCGGGTGGGCCGGTTGACCCGTTTGACGGGCTTGTTCGCGCGCTTCCTGGGCGCCCGAGTCGGCGTGGCGGCCCGCCCGCCCCGCGACGCGCCCCGCGAACTGCTGTTTGACCTGCTCGTTCGGCTTCCGGAGCGGGCGACGGTCTTACTAGCCATACCCGCTAGCCTAGTCGCAATAACACCATCTGCACCAACCGCCACACTGGTAACGGTCATGTCTCGGGTTGACGGTCAACGACTGTGAGTAGGGTGACAAACGGTAACGAATCTTTGCTGTGTCACGCCCGCTGAAACCCGCGGAATCCAGGAGGCCCCCCAGATGCCCGTTGTCGTCGTCGCCACGCTGACCGTCAAACCCGAATCGGTCGACACCGTCCGCGACATCCTGACCGCCGCAGTGGAAGAGGTACACGGCGAACCCGGCTGCCAGCTGTATGCGCTGCACCAAAGCGGTGAGACGTTCGTGTTCGTCGAGCAGTGGGCCGACGCCGAGGTGCTCCAAGCGCACAGCACCGCCCCGGCCATCACCAAGATGTTCACCGCGGCCGGCGAGCACCTCGCGGGGGCGCCCGACATCAAGATGCTGCAGCCCGTCCCGGCCGGCGACACCGCCAAAGGACAACTTCGGTCCTGATGGTCCGGCCGGCAGAAGGCCCGCTGAAAGGCCGGGTTGCGTTGATCACCGGGGCCGCCCGCGGCCAAGGGCGCGCACACGCGGTCCGGTTGGCCGCCGACGGAGCCGACGTGATCGCGGTCGACCTGTGCGAGCAGATCGCCAGCGTGCCCTACCCGTTGGCCAGCAGCGAGGACTTGGCGGCCACCGTCAAATTGGTCGAGGACACCGGCGCCCGAATCGTTGCGCGCCAGGGTGACGTCCGGGATGCCGCCTCGTTGTCGTCGGCGCTGCAGGCGGGGCTCGACGAGTTCGGCCGGCTCGACATCGTGGTGGCTAATGCGGGCATCGCCCCCATGGCCGCCGGCGCGGACGGCTGGCGTGATGTCATCGACGTCAACCTCACCGGTGTGCACAACACCGTGGAGGTCGCGAAACCCGTTTTGATCGAACAGGGCAGCGGCGGATCGATCGTGTTGATCAGTTCGGCCGCGGGTCTGGCCGGCATCGGCAGTGCCGACGCCGGCTCCATCGGATACACCGCGGCCAAGCACGGGCTGGTCGGGTTGATGCGGGTATACGCCAATCTGCTTGCAAGGCATAACATTCGGGTCAACTCCCTGCACCCCTCGGGGGTGGACACACCGATGATCAACAACGAGTTCACCCGCCAGTGGCTCGCTGACCTCGTCGCCGAGTCCGGTTCGCCGCCAGACATGGGCAATGCTCTGCCGGTGCAGATCCTCCAGCCCGAGGACGTCGCCAACGCGGTAGCGTGGTTGGCGTCCGACCAGGCCCGCTACATCACCGGTGTCACCTTGCCCGTCGACGCGGGCTTCATAGTTAAGAAGTAATTCATGGCACGAAATCCTGTGGCGCAGACCGCTTTCGGACCGATGGTATTAGCGGCCGTCGAACAGAACGAGCCGCCGCAACGGCGCCTGGTGGACGACGACCTCGCCGAATTGTTTTTGCCGGCCCCGCTGCGCTGGCTGGTCACCGCGACGCGTCCGGCGCTAGCCCGGCGTCTGTTCATCGGCGCGTCGGAATGGACCGGTCGAGGGTTATGGGCCAATCTTGCGTGCCGCAAGCGCTTCATCGGCGACAAACTCGCCGAGGCGATCGGCGATGTCGGCGCGGTCGTCATCCTGGGCGCCGGCCTGGACACCCGCCCCTATCTGTTGACGCGACAAGTTCGCATCCCGGTGTTCGAGGTGGATCTGCCGGTCAACATCGCCCGCAAGGCCAAGACGGTGCGCCGAGTGCTGGGCGGGCCGCCGTTGTCGGTTCGGTTGGTGGCGTTGGACTTCGAGCGCGACGACCTGTTGACCGCCCTGGCCGAACACGGCTATCTCCCCGACTACCGGGTCTTCTTCATCTGTGAGGGAGTGACGCAGTATCTGACCGAACATGCGGTGCGGCGCACCTTGGAGGGGCTGCGCCCGGCCGCGCCGGGCAGTCGCATGGTGTTCACCTACGTTCGGCGCGACTTCATCGACGGGTCGAATCGATATGGCACCCGCACGCTGTATCGCTCGGTGCGTCAGCGACGGCAACTGTGGCACTTCGGTTTACTGCCCGAAGAGGTCGAGGCGTTCATCGGCGAGTACGGGTGGCGGCTGGTGGAGCAGGCCGGACCCGACGAACTGGTGCAGCGCTATGTCGAGCCCACCGGCCGCAAACTCAAGGCCTCGCAGATCGAGTGGTCGGCGTACGCGGAGAAGATCTAGACCTCGATGACCGTGGGCACGATCATCGGCTGACGACGGTAGGTTTCGCCGACCCATTTGCCGACCGTGCGGCGCACGCCCTGAGCGATGCGGATGGGATCGGTGACATTGGCGGCCACCAACTGTTCCAGCTCCGCCTCCACCCTGCGCAACGCGGGCTCCAGCGCCTTGGGGTCTTCGGAGAAGCCCCGAGAGTGCAAGTGCGGGGCGGTAACTGGGCGCCCGGTGCCACGCTTGACCACCACGGTGATCGCGACGAACCCCGACGCCAGTATCAGCCGCTCGCCCAGCGTGATGTCACCGACGTCGCCGGTGATCAGACCGTCGACGAACATCTTGCCGACCGGCACCGCCCCGGCGATCGACGCCTTGCCGGCGACCATGTCGATGCTGACGCCGTTCTCGGCCAACAAGATCGACTCGGCGGGCACCCCGGCGCTGGCGGCCAGTTTCGCGTTGGCCCGCAGCATGCGCCAGGTCCCGTGCACCGGCATGACCTGCCGCGGCCGCACACCGTTGTAGAGGAACAACAGCTCACCGGCGTACGCGTGCCCGGAAACGTGAACGCGCGCTTGGGCATTGGTGACCACTCGGGCGCCGATCTTGGCCAGTGAATCGATGACGCCCAAAACCGCTTCTTCGTTACCGGGAATCAGCGATGAGGACAACACGATCAAGTCGCCGGACGTCAACGTGATGCTGCGGTGCTCGCCGCGCGACATGCGTGACAGCGCCGACATCGGCTCACCCTGGGTGCCGGTGGTGATCAGCACGATCTGATCGGGCGCCATCATCTCGGCGGCCGCGATGTCGACCACGTCGGAATCGGCCACCCGCAAAAAGCCCAGTTCCCGTGCGATACCCATGTTGCGCACCATCGAGCGCCCGACGAACGAGACCCGTCGGCCCAACGCCACTGCGGCGTCGATGATCTGCTGGACCCGGTCGACGTTGGAGGCGAAGCAGGCCACGATGACTCGCCCGTCGGCGCCGCGGATCAACCGGTGCAGCGTCGGGCCCACTTCACTTTCCGACGGTCCGACACCGGGGACCTCGGAATTGGTCGAATCACACAGGAACAGGTCGACACCGGCGTCACCGAGGCGCGACATGCCGGGCAAGTCGGTGGGCCGTTTGTCGAGCGGCAACTGGTCCAGCTTGATGTCACCGGTGTGCAACACCGTGCCCGCCCCGGTGTGCACGGCGATGGCCAGCGCATCGGGAATGGAGTGGTTGACGGCGAAGTATTGGCATTCGAAGACGCCGTGGGTGCTGCGCTGTCCTTCGGCCACCTCCACGAACACCGGTTTGATCCGGTGTTCGCGGCATTTGGCGGCCACCAGCGCCAGCGTGAACTTGGAGCCGACGACGGGAATGTCGGGACGCAGTCGCAGCAGGAACGGGATGGCGCCGATATGGTCTTCGTGCGCGTGGGTGAGCACCAGCGCCTCGATGTCTTCGAGCCGGTCTTCGATATGGCGCAGATCCGGCAGGATCAGGTCGACGGCGGGTTCGTCGTGGGTGGGGAACATGACCCCGCAGTCGATGATCAGCAGCCGGCCCAGGTGTTCGAAAACGGTCATGTTGCGGCCGATTTCGCTGATGCCGCCCAGCGCGGTGACCCGCAACCCGCCCGGGGCCAGCGGACCCGGCGGAGCGAGTTCTTCGTTCACGGTTTGCTCACCGAAGCACCGACGCCGCGCGCATGTCGGCGGCCAACGCCTCGATCTGCTGCGGTGTTGCAGGGACCTGCGGCAATCGGGGGTCACCGACGTCGATGCCCTGCAGCCGCAGGCCGGCCTTGGACAGCGTCACCCCACCGAGGCGACTCATCGCGTTGCACAGCGGCGCGAGCGCGACGTTGATCTTGCGGGCGGTGGGAACGTCGCCAGAGTTGAACGCGGACAACAGTTCCCGCAGCTGGCCGGCGGCCACGTGGGAGATCACGCTGATGAAGCCGGTGGCACCCATCGCCAGCCAGGGCAGGTTGAGCGCGTCGTCACCGGAGTAGTAGGCCAGCCCGGTCTCGGCCATCACCAGCCCCGCGCTGTGCAGGTCGGCTTTGGCGTCCTTGACGCCCACGATGTTCGGGTGGGACGCCAGCGCGCGCAGGGTTTCGGGTTCGATCGGCACCACCGAGCGCGGCGGAATGTCGTAGAGCACCACGGGCAACTCGGTGGCATCGGCGACGGCGGTGAAGTGGGCCAGCAGCCCGCTCTGCGGCGGCCGCGAGTAATACGGGGTGACCACGAGTAGTCCGTGCGCGCCTTCGGCCGCCGAGGCCTTGGCCAGCTTGATGCTGTGCGCGGTGTCATAGGTGCCGGCGCCGGCGATGACCCGGGCCCGGTCGCCGACCGCCTCCAATACCACCCGCAGCAGTTCGAGCTTCTCGTCATCGGTGGTGGTCGGAGACTCACCGGTGGTCCCGGATACCACCAGACCGTCACACCCCTGATCCACCAGATGGTTGGCCAGGCGTGCCGCCGCGGCGGTGTCCAGGGCGCCTTCCGGACCGAATGGCGTCGCCATCGCGGTCAGCAGGGTCCCCAGGCGCGCGGGAGCGTCGAATCCGACGGTGCTCACGGTTGTCCAGGTTACCTGGCGTCGGCAAGCTCTTGAGCAGGCGCGGCTGTGTCTTGGCTGAGCTTGGCGTCAGGCTTCGGTAGCCAGCGGGCTCGTGGCGACCTCGGTGCCGTCGGCCAGTGTGGAGACCTCGAAGTCGGCGAACACCGCGGGCGCGACCGCGACGAGTTGGCGCAGGCATTCGATGGCCAGTCGCCGGATCTCCACGTCGGCGTGCTCGCTGGCCCGCATGGCGATGAAGTGCCGCCAGGCGCGGTAGTTGCCGGTGACGACGATGCGGGTTTCGGTGGCGTTGGGCAGCACCGCGCGGGCGGCTTGCCGCGCTTGCTTGCGGCGCAGCACCGCGTTGGGTTGGTCAGCGAACTTGGCTTCCAGCTTGGCCAGCAGGTCGATGTAGGTGGCGCGGCTGGCGTCGGCGGCATCGGTCAGGATCTGTTGAAGTTCGGGGTCATCCTCCATGCCGGGTGGCACCACGACTCGCGAATCGGTTTCGGGCACATAGCGCTGGGAGAGCTGCGAGTAGGAGAAGTGCCGGTGGCGGATCAGCTCATGGGTGCAACTGCGGGAGATGCCGGTGACGTAGAACGACACGCTGGCGTGCTCGAGCACCGAGAAGTGCCCGACGTCGATGATGTGCTTGATGTAGCCGGCGTTGGTGGCGGTTCGCGGGTTGGGCTTGGACCAACTCTGATAGCAGGCGCGCCCGGCGAACTCGGTCAGGGCCGAGCCCCCGTCGGCGTCGGTGCTCCACGGCACGTCGGGGGGTGCCAAGAAGTCGGTCTTGGCGATCAGTTGCACGCGCAGCGGCGCGGTCTCGGCCACGGCGGTTAACCCTAGCGGGGCGCTCGGATCCGGTGCGAACCTGCGCCGGCGGCCACCACACCGCCCGCAGTGCCTGTTGCAACGCCGACCTGCCCCGACACCAGCAGCGGCAACAGCGTGTCGCGGACGGCGGCCAGCCGGATCTTCTCGGCGCGCCGTGCCTGACACAGGGCGCCCAGGTCGGTGATCAGCTGCGACTGGTCGCGGCTGAGCGCCCGAACGTCCGCGACGGCGATCTCGAGCAGGTCGCGCGGCTGGATCCGCTGGTGGCTGCCCGATGTCCCGGCCACCAGTTGCCGCACGCTGTCCACGACGTCGCGCTGGCGCAGCGCCGCCCACAGCGCCGACGTGTCAATGCCCGTCGGCCGCAGGACGACGAACTCGGTGCTGGCCAGCGCCATCTGCGCCGGGAGGCTGACCACATTCCAGATGCGCGGGACGTGGGGGTTGAGCTTGGCGAAGAGCACACAGGGCTGGGACAGGATGTATTTACCGCTTTTCACCGATGCCGCGGCGACCGGCTGCGGTTGGGCGCCGTCGTCGAACGCCGGCAGGCTGAAGTGGGCGACGACGGGGTCGAATGCGGCCGGCGTGCGCACCGCGGTCGACCGCGTCGCCAGCGTCGACAGCGCGACGCGTTGACCGGCGGCGACCACGGTCGCCACGGTGGCGACCATCACCGCTTCTGCCGACTCGATGACACGGTGGTTGACGGCGATTTTGTCGTCGAGCGCACCGAGCACCTCGGCGATCGCCCCACGCAGCCCGCGGGGCACCGTGCGCACCGTAACCTCGCGCAAGGTGCGCTGGTTGAGCAGCGGCTGGCCGGACCCGCAGCGGTGCTCGTTGAGCCGGCAGGTCTGCAATGCGTAGTACCAATACCGCGTCTGTGCCGGGTCTTCAGCCCGGCAGACGAACGCGTTGTCGGTGACCCACACATCCGATGCGCTGTAGCGCACGCTGCCGCAATACGACCCGACGCGTCCCAGCACGATCAGCGGCCCACTGGCGTTGCAGTCCGGCGCATAGCCAATGACCCCATTGGCGCCATAGACGGCGAAACGACCAGTCGCCGCACGCGCCGGGGCGCTGCTTCCCGTGCGAAAGTCGAGGCACTCCCCTAGCGTCACCTCCATCGCACCCGCTCCAGCTGCTGTCGTACCACCTTGTCGCACTGCGCGGAGTCGTCGAGTGCGGTGAGCAGATCCGCGCTCAACCGCGCAAGTTTGGCGTCCAGGGATTCGTACTCGTCGTCAGCCGCCGGAACACCGACGTATCGCGCCGGCGTCAGGGCGTAACCACACGTTCGGATCTCTTCGAGACTGACCGATCGACAGAATCCCGGAACATCTTCGTACTCAACGTCTTCGGGCGAGCGCGACCAGGCGCGGTAGGCGCCCGCGATCCGCGCGATCTCCGCGCTGGCCAGCACTCGTTCGGCCCGGGCGACCAGGTGACCCAGCTGCCGCGCGTCGATGAACAGCACCTGGCCGCGCCGCTCACCTTTGTCCATGGCGAACAACCACAGGCACACCGGGATTGCGGTGCTGCGAAACAACTGCGCCGGCAGGGCGACCACACCGAACACGAGATCGGCATCGACAATACGGGCCCGAATGTGCCCTTCGCCGTTGGCTTTTGACGTCAGTGATCCGTTGGTCATGACCACGCCGGCGGTTCCGCCCGGTGCCAGCTTGGACACGATGTGTTGAATCCAGGCGAAGTTGGCGTTGCCAGACGGCGGGATGCCGAAACGCCACCGCGGGTCCTGTTCGTCGCGGGCCCAATCCTTGATGTTGAACGGCGGGTTGGCCAGCACGTAGTCCATCTGGGTGCCGGCGTGCAGGTCGGTGACGAAGGTGTCGCCCCGTCGAATGCCGGTGTCGTCGATGCCGTGAACGGTCAAGTTCATCTTGGCCATCCGCCAGGTCTCCTCGACGCTCTCCTGCCCGTAGATCGTCACATTCCCGGCGGCGCCGGGACGAAGTTGAACGAACATCCCGCCCGAACCGCAGCACGGGTCGTACACCCGCCCACTGGACGGTTCCAGGATTTCCACCAGCAACCGCACCACGCTGGGCGGAGTGAAGAATTCACCGCCCCGCTTCCCTTCTGCGCGTGCGAAATTGGCGAGGAAGTACTCGTATACTTCGCCGATCAGGTCTCGCGGGCAGGCGCCGTCGCGCCCCCTGAAGTCCGCGCCGCCGAGCAGACCGACCACCTCGGCCAGCCGACGCTGATCGACGCGGTGATACAGCTGCGGCAACACGCCTGCCAACGTGGGATTGGCGGCCATCAGGGATCCCATTGCCGCGTCGAGGCGCCGACCGACATCCGGCGCCTCGGCGTTGTCTGCCAACGACTTCCATACCGCAGCGGCGGGGACGACGAACGAATTGTGCTCGACGCCGGAGACGTATCTGAGGAAGACCAACCCGAGGATGACGTCTTTGTACTGTGCGGCCGGCAGCGAACCGCGCAGCTTGTTCGCGGCCTTCCACAGGGTGTCTTTCAGTTCGGCAGCCATCAGCTGACTCGCCTTGCGGCACTGCCTAATTCGGCAGCGAGATCGCCGCGCTGCGACACCGTGATCCCGCCCAGGCCCAGCCAGGAGGCCATGGACTCCAGTTCACCGACCAGCGCGGCGGCCACCTGGCCTCGGTGCACGTCGGGTTCGGCGAAGGCGCCGACGACCTGCAGCGTGTCGGCGGCACGGTCGGCTTTCAGGTCGACACGGGCGACCAGTTGACCGTCCAGCAGCAGCGGCCACACGTAGTAGCCGTACTGCCGCTTGGCCGCCGGGGTGTAGATCTCGATGCGATAGTGAAAGCCGAACAGCCGCTCGACTCGGGGCCGGAAGAAGATCAACGGGTCGAACGGGCACAACAATGCGGTGCCGCGGTCCGCGCGTGGCACGCTCTGACCGCTGCGCAGATAGGCCGGCGCTGACCAGCCCTCGACATCGACCTTCTCGATCTCACCAGCCGCGACCAGGTCGGCGATGGCCGGCTTGACCTGCTGCGCGGACAAGCGGAAGTAGTCGCGGATATCCGCCTCGGTGCCGACCCCCAACCCGCCGGCCGCGCGCAACGTCAGTTCGCGGATCGCCTCTTCGTCGTCGACCTGACGGGCCAGCACGTCGGCGGGCAGCACTCGCTCGACCAGGTCGTAGTGGCGGGCGAAGCCGACGCGGGTCGCGGTGGTCAGCACTCCGGATGCGAACAGCGCTTCACACACCCATTTGGTGTCGCTGCGGTTCCACCATGCCCTTTTGATGCCCCCAGCGCCCTGCAGTGGCTCGGCGGCCAGATGTGCTTCGATCTGTCCGGCCGTGCTGGGGCCCAGCTCACCGACCGCGGCGACGACATCCTCGACGAGTTGGGGGTTGGCTTTGACGATGTGGGTGCCCCACCGGCCATGGCGATACTGGCGCATCCGCCAGCGCAGCAGCGGCCAGTCGTCGACGGCCACCAGCGCGGCTTCGTGCGCCCAATACTCGGCCAGCAGCCGCACCGGCCGCGGACCCCAGGCCGCAAGGTCGAGCACGTCACGGTCGTACGGTCCCAGCCGGCTGAACACCGGGGCGTAGTGCGCACGCACCGCGACCGAGACCGAATCCAGTTGCAGGACTTGAATGCGGGATATCAGGCGGCGCAGGTGCGCGCGAGTGATTTTGCCGCTGCGCCGCGGCTCGGTAAACCCTTGTGCCGCAACGGCTATCCTTCGGGCCTGAGCACCGGTGAGCCTGCCGCTAGGGTTCGACACGGCGCTGAGAATACCGGTCTTCGCGGCTAGCCCGTGCTGACTTTGTCGTCTGCGTGTTCGGCGCCGTTCGCCTCCGGGGAATTCTTGCCCTCCTGGTATGCCGCCTCCAGGGCGGCCGGCACCGCCGCGAGATCGCGGTTCACACCCATCAGTTGCTCCAGGATCCTGATGCGTTGCTGACTGGCCTCGTTCACCGCGCGACGCGCCTGCTCGCGCTCCCGATCAGCACGCTGCCTGGCGTCGGTCAGCAACTGTTCGCGCTCGCGCTGGGCGTCCTGCCATGCCTTGTCGATCGCCGCTCGGGCCTCGGCGCGCATCTCGCTCAATTCGGCGTCGAGCCGTTCCCTGGTTTCCTCGCACTCGGCGTCCAGCGATTTGCGTTGCGCCGCCATCTCGGCCAATAGATCTTCGTGCTTTCGCCGCTCGGCCTCGGCCTCGGCTTCGGCCGCCGCGATCAGCGCCTCGGCTTCGGCCCGCGCCTCGGCCTGCATCTGGGAAACCTCGTCGACCGCACTGCGCAGCATCTTGGCCATCCGCTGTTGCACCGCATGCGGCGACGGTGAGGTCTCGGTGAGAAGGGCTACCTCCTTGCGCAGCGCGGCCACTTCGTCGCCGGAGTTCCTCAGCCGGGCCCGTAGGTTCTCCACGTCGTCGCGCAGCAGCTGCTGCCTGGTGGTCAACGCCTCGATCTGGGCATCAACCGCGGCCGGATCGTAGCCCCAGAACTTGCGCGAAAACACTTTTGCGGGTTCGGTTACCACTCCCGATTCCCCCTTTCCTCGAACACCTGGTCAACCCGATGAGGGCCCAAGTTTTTGGTCAAGCCATGCCATTGGTCAGGACATGACCGGTTACGGCCGAGAGTAGCTGTGGAACCGGTAGCGCAGGCCACCGCTGCTGACCAGCCACTCCCCCGTTTCGCCCACCCACGCCTCGTCGAGCAAGGGGGCTAGCGCGTCATCATCGTCGCGCGGCAGATCGATGTCCACCTCGGTGACCTCACATCGGGTGGCCAGCGGCAGTGCCAGCGCATAAATCTCGCTACCGCCGATCACCCACGTGTCGTCATCGGTCAGGGCCTGCTCGAGGGAGCCCACCACCTGCGCTCCGTCCGCCGTGAAACCCCCCTGGCGGGACAGGACGACGTTGCGGCGTCCCGGCAGCGGTCGCACCCGAGCGGGCAGAGAGTCCCACGTGCGGCGGCCCATCACCACGGTGTGACCCATAGTGACCTGTTTAAACCGGGCGAGGTCCTCGGGTAACCGCCACGGGATGTCCCCGCCGCGCCCGATGACGCCGGACGTCGACTGAGCCCACACCAAGCCCAGTTCGGCTGCATGGGTCATACAGCGACGGGGGCTTTGATCGCCGGATGCGGGTCGTAGTTCTCGACTTTGATGTCGTCGTAGGTGTAGTCGAAGATCGAATCGCGCTCAGCCAGAACCAGTTTGGGGTAAGGCCGGGGTTGGCGGCCCAGCTGCTCGGTGACCTGCTCGACGTGGTTGTCATAGATGTGGCAGTCGCCGCCGGTCCAGACGAACTCCCCGACCGACAGGCCGGCCTGGGCGGCCATCATGTGAGTGAGCAGCGCGTAGCTGGCGATATTGAACGGCACCCCGAGAAACAGGTCGGCGCTGCGCTGATACAGCTGGCAGCTCAGCCGCCCGTCGGCGACGTAGAACTGGAAGAAGGCGTGGCATGGCGGCAACGCCATGCGCGGGATGTCGCTGACGTTCCACGCCGAGACAATGATGCGCCGCGAATCGGGGTCGGTGCGCAGCAATTCCAGCGCCGCGCTGATCTGGTCGATGTGCTCGCCCGACGGGGTCGGCCAGGAGCGCCACTGCACTCCGTAGATGGGGCCCAGATCGCCGGTCTCGCTTGCCCATTCGTCCCAGATCGTGACGCCGTGCTCCTGTAACCAGCCGACATTGGACTCGCCGCGCAGGAACCACAGCAACTCGTAAGCCACCGACTTGAAGTGCACCTTCTTGGTGGTGAGCAACGGGAAACCGGCCGACAGGTCGTAGCGGATCTGCTGGCCGAACAGACTGCGGGTGCCGGTGCCGGTGCGGTCGGATTTCGCCGTCCCCGTTTCGAGCACTGTGCGGAGCAGATCCTCGTAGGGTGTGGCGATCGGCACGCGGTCAGCTTAGCGGCGATCGCAAGCGCGGCGAAGCCGGGCGCGGCGGGTCGCCGCCCGAATCTCCCGCGGCGATCGCAAGCGCGGCGAAGCCGGGCGCGGCGGGTCGCCGCCGATGGCCAACCGTCTCGCCCGCAGGAGTAGAACGGGTGCCATGCCGAACATCAAAGACTCCGTCACTACACCGGACGGGACCTGCCCCGTCCAGCTCTTCACCCCCGAAGGACAGGGCCCGTGGCCGGGCGTGATCATGTTTCCCGACGCGGGCGGCGTGCGCGAGACCTTCGACCACATGGCGGCCAAGCTGGCCAGATCCGGCTACGCGGTGCTGCTGCCCGACGTCTACTACCGCGAGGGCGACTGGGCCCCGTTCGATATGGCGACGGCGTTCGGTGACGCCAAGGAACGGGCACGGATCATGTTCCTGATCGGCACCCTGACCCCGGATCGCATCACCCGTGACGCCGGGGCACTTTTCGACTACCTGGTCGCTCGCCCAGAAGTGACTGGGGATCGTTTCGGTGTGTGCGGCTACTGCATGGGCGGGCGAATTTCGGTGCTGCTGGCCGGCCGCCTTCCCGACCGGGTCGCGGCGGCGGCGTCCTTCCACGGCGGCGGACTGGTCACCGACGGTCCCGACAGCCCTCACCTGTTGGCCGACCGGATGAACGCCTTCGTGTACGTCGGTGGCGCGCGCAACGACGCCTCGTTCACCGCGGACCACGCCGAACAGTTGGAGAAGGCGCTGACCGCGGCCGACGTGGCGCACCGCATCGAGTGGTATGAGGCCGGCCACGGATTCGCGGTCCCCGACAACCCGCCCTACAGCGCCTCGGCCGCCGAGCGGCATTGGGAGGCGATGACCGAGGTCTTCGGTGCGGCACTATCGGGTTGAGACCCGCAATCACTCCCGTCCGCCGTGTGGTGAGAAATGCACTTCTCCTCAGGAGAAGTTGCAACCCGGGTCCGATGCGCTGTCAGATGTGGGCGCGCCGGCCGGGTCGACGTAGGTGACTTCTAGAACCAGCGGCACCGTGCCCTCATTGCGCCCGATGTGAACGTGGTCGGCACCGGTCGGGTCGGTGACTGGAGCTCCGACGCCATAAACGCCGTCCTGACGGCAGTCCGCGCCGTAGTGAGTCAGCTCGCCGGCCTTGACGATGCCGTAGATTTCGCCCTGGTGCGTGTGCCACCCGGTACTACCATTCGGCGCGATCGTAATCTGGCTGACGATGTAGTCCTTCCCATTCACGGTTTGTTTCGACAACACCACCGCGCTGACTCCGATGGGCGGCGTCGCGTTGGCCGGAGCCGCGGCCATTGTCGCGATGACAAACGCCAGCCCGGCAGCGAATGACAGCGCTGCACCAGGGGTGAACCTGGCAGTTCTTGTGTGCACGAGCTTCCTTTCGCAATTGTGAGCACGTCCGCTGTGAACAGTGTTGCTATGAACTCGGTTCGAGCGAAAGCGGCGCGGCCCCCACCTCACCCTCGCGAGCAGACGCAGAATCGCGTCAATGAGCCGCGTGTCGTGCGATTCTGCGTCTGCTCGCGGTTAGGTGGGCGGCAGGTCGACCAGGTCGGCTAACCGGGCGCGATGCTGATAAGCGGTGCCGAGGGCCAACTGGTCGCTCTTGGCCCGCTTCAGATACAGGTGTGCTGGATACTCCCAGGTCATCCCGATGCCGCCGTGCAGTTGCACGCACTCCTGGGCGGCGTGCACCGCCACACCGCTGCAGTACGCCTGGGCCAGCGCAGCGGCGACGGCAGCGTCTTGATCACCGCGGGCGCACGTGTCCGCGGCATACCGGGCCGCGGCCGTCGCGGAATTGACCTCCAGCCACAGATCGGCCAACCGGTGCTTGATCGCCTGATACGACCCGATGGCACGCCCGAACTGCTTACGCTGCTTGACGTAATCCAATGTGGTGGCAAAACACCACTGCGCCAGGCCGAGCTGCTCGCTGGCCAGCAGAGCCGCCGCCGTCTGCAACGCCTCCCCGATCGCCGCCTCCGCCGACCCAGTACCGACCCGCGACGACGCGGCGCCCGAGAACCGCACGTCGGCCAGCGGCCGGGTCATGTCGAACGCCAACCGAGGTGACACCTCCACCCCCGCGGCGTCAAGCGAAACGGTATGCAGCTCAACACCCTTCGCACCGGCAACCGGTATGACCAACACGTCGGCTTCGGCGGCACCCGCGACGCTGGCGACCATTCCGGTCAGACCATCGGCAGTACTGGTCACCCCGGCGACCGCGTCGCCCGGTGCGCTGAACCACGACACCACCAGCGCCGCGGTGGTCGCGCCCTCGGCCAGCAACGACACCGTCCCGGTATCACCAGCCAGCAACAGAGCAGTCGTGGCGAGCACCGCACTGGACAGGAACGGCACCGGGGCAACGGCCTGGCCTATCTCCTCCATCACCACGGCGGCTTCGCGGGCACTTGCGCCGGCTCCGCCCAGGGTTTCCGGCACCAACAGGCCGGCAACCCCAAGGTCGGCGGCCAGCGTGCGCCACAACCCGGAAAAGTCATGGGGCGCATCGTCATAGGCTGTAGCTACGGTCTCGGGCGCGCAGCGCTCGGCGAACAACTGGCGCACACTGTCGCGCAACGCCTCCTCGGTGTCGGAGTACAGCAGATCACCGGTGCTCATCGTGGGATGTCCTTCCACGCCACGTCCTTATCGACCCGATGTTCGCCGGGCAATCCGAGCACTCGTTCGGAGATGGTGTTGCGCAGGATCTCCGAGGTGCCACCTTCGATCGAGTTGCCGCGGGCGCGCAGATAGCGGTAGCCGGGGCCGCGGCCGGTCAGATCGACGGTTTCGGGTCGGCGCAGGGTCCAGTCGTCGTAGTGCAACCCGGCTTGGGGGTCCAACTCCAGTTCGAAACCCGAAATCTCCTGCGCAAGACGAGCAAATGCGATCTTCATGCCCGCGCCCTCGGGTCCGGGCTGACCGCTGGCGGCTTGCTGACGCAGCCGCTCGCCGCTGAGCCGCAACACCTCGGCTTCGACCCACAGCCGCATCAACTCGTCGTGCATGGCCGGATTGCGCAGCGTCGGGTCCGCGCGCCAGGCCGCGGTGAGCTTGCCGATGTGATTGCCCTCGCGCGGGGTGCCGGAGCGCGAACCGATGGCGACGCGCTCGTTGTTCAGCGTGGTGGTGGCCACCCGCCAGCCCCCACCTTCGGGGCCGAGCCGGTTGGTGTCGGGTATCCGGACGTCGGTGAGGAACACCTCGTTGAATTCGGCCTCTCCGGTGATCTGGCGCAGCGGGCGAATGTCGATGCCGGGTTGCCTCATGTCACACAGAAAGTACGTCAGGCCAACGTGTTTGGGCACAGTTGGATCGGTGCGCGCGACGAGGATGGCCATCTGCGCGTGCTGGGCCATCGAGGTCCAGACCTTCTGCCCGTTGACAACCCACTCGTCGCCGTCGCGCACCGCGCGCGTCGCCGCGGCGGCCAGATCCGACCCCGCGCCCGGCTCGCTGAACAGCTGGCAGTACAGGTGTTCACCGGTGAACAACGGCCGCAGGAACTTTCGCTTCTGTTCGTCGGTGCCGAACGCCGCGATCGTGGGTGCGGCCATGCCGATGCCGATGATGTTGCGCCCACCACCGGCCGGCGGTGCACCGGCGGCGGCGAGCTGGGCGTCGACTTGGGCCTGATAGGTGTGCGGCAGGCCGAGCCCGCCGAGACCGGGCGGAAAGTGCACCCAGGCCAGTCCGGCGTCGAACCGGGCACCGAGGAAGTCCTGGGCGTCCGTCTTCGCCGGGTCATGCTCGCCGAGCAGGGTGCGCACCCGCTCGGTCAGGTCCGCTTCGGTGCTCACCGGCTCTGGAACCCTTGCGCGGCGCCCAGCACCGTGCCGCCGTCGATGACCATGGTCTCGCCGGTGATCCAGCTCGCCGCATCGGACACCAGGAAGACGACCGCGTCGGCGACGTCGACCGGCTCACCGATCCGCCCCAGGGCGATCGACTGGGCCAGCGGGTCCTCGTGGTCCTTCCACAGCGCCTCGGCGAGCTTGGTTCGCACCACGCCGGGGCAGATCGCGTTGACGCGGATGCGTGGCGAAAGTTCCAGCGCCAGTTGTTTGGTGACGTGAATGAGGGCGGCTTTGGTGGCGTTGTACATGCCCATCGCCGGCGACTGGTGCAGCCCGCCGATGGAGGCGGTGTTGACGATGGCGCCGCCGTGCTCACCCATCCACGACTTGACCACGAGCGAGGTCCACAGCAGCGGGGCCCACAGATTGACGTCGAAGATCTTGGTGAAGCGCGCGTGGTCCTGGTCGATCAGCGGCCCGTATGCCGGATTTGTTCCGGCGTTGTTGATCAGGATGTCGATGCTGCCGAACCGGTCCAAGGTGATGTCGACACACCGGCGGGCGGCCTCCTCGTCGACCGCGTGAGCGCCGACCCCCACCGCGCGCTCGCCGACTTGCGCGGCGGCCGCGTCGGCCGACTCCTGCTTGCGGGCGGTCAGCACCACGTTGGCGCCCGCCTCGGCGAGCCGTTGAGCCGTGGCCAATCCGATTCCGCGGGAAGCGCCAGTGATGATGGCGGTGCGGCCGGTCAAATCCAATGAGGTCATTGCGTATGCCTTCTGTTGCACTTGGTTAGAGGGATTTTGCGGGCGACGTTTGACACGTTGTCGATGTGGTACGCGTCACGAATGGTAGCGATATCAAAGTTCATCAAACCACTAGCGGCTGCGGGGGCTCTGGCCACAGCGATCGCCGCGGCACCGATGGCATCAGCCGATGGCGTCGGGACCGGCCCGGCCATGACGGGCCCGGCCGGCACCCACGTCGTGTTCAAGAGCGACCCGCCCGGCCCGGGCGGGGGCGGTTGCGACGAAAACGGCAACTGCGGCTCCGGCGGCCAGAACAACGGCCCTAACGGTGGTCCGGGCGGCCAAGGTTGTATCCCCGGTGTCGGCTGTGGCGACGGAGGCCAGTTCTGGGGTCCCGGTGGTGAGCCGGGTGGCAGCGGATGCCTGCCGGGCGTCGGCTGCGGCGGCGGCCACGCATAACAACCGCTAAGACGACCGGCTGGCGCCCGCCAGCCTGGTGATCCAGGCCCGGGAGTCCGCCGGGTCGATCACGTCGTCAAGCTCGAAAGTGGTGGCCGAGCGCAGCGCTTTGCCGTGCTGATAGGCCGCAGCGACCAATCGGTCGAACAGCGCTTGCCGCTCGGCCTCATCCGTAGCGGCGGCCAGCTCTTTGCTGAAGCCAAGGCGCACAGCGCCTTCCAGCCCCATGCCGCCGATCTCCCCGGTGGGCCAGGCGATCGTGAACTGCGGTGCGCGAAAAGAACCGCCGGCCATGGCCATCGCGCCCAGACCGTAGCCTTTGCGCAGAATGATCATGCCCAGCGGCACCGTCAGCCGTGCACCGAGGATGAACATTCGGCCGAATCGTCGAACCGCCGCGTCTTTCTCGGCGTCGGGCCCGACCATGAACCCCGGTGTGTCGCACAGCGAGATCAGCGGCAACCGGAATGACTCACACAGGGTGAGGAAGTCGCCGACCTTGTCTGCGGCTTCTGCGTCGATGGCCCCACCGAGGTGGTGACTGCTGTTGGCGATCAGCCCGTATGCCACGCCCTCGACCCGCACCAGCGCGGTGACCACGCCGACGCCGTAGTCGGCGCGCAGCTCCAGCATGGACCCGACGTCGACGATCGACTCGATCGCGCGGTGCACGTCGTAGGCGCGTAACCGGTTCTCGGGAACGACATGTCGGGCCAGTCGCGGGTCGGGCGCCTCCCAATCGGTGCTAGGGCCCTGGAAGTAGGACAGATACTGCTTGGCCAGCGCCACCGCGTGCGGCTCGTCGCGCGCGACCAGACTGACGACACCGTTGTGCCGCTGCACGTCGATCGGCCCGATCGCCTCAGGCGGGTAGACACCGAGTCCCCCGCCTTCGATCATGGCCGGGCCACCCATCCCGATGTTCGCATCCGGTGTGGCGATGAGGACGTCACACACCCCGGCTAAAGCAGCGTTGCCGGCGAAGCACCGCCCGGAGACGATGGCGACCAGAGGGACCCGTCCGCTCAGGCCCGCCAACATCCGAAACGTCGGCACGTCGAGTCCGGCCATGCCACCCACATCGGTGTCGCCGGGCCGGCCGCCGCCGCCTTCGGCGAACAATACGACCGGCACCCGTTTGCGAGCCGCGAGGTCGAATACCCGATCGGTCTTGGCGTGGTTACGCATGCCCTGCGTGCCGGCGAGCACGGTGTAGTCATAGGACACCACCACGGCCTCGGCCGCGGTCGAGCCGAACCGATCCGCGCCGATCGTGGCCAGACCGGCCACCAAGCCGTCGGCGGGCGTGTTGGCGATCAGGTCCTCTTCGGAGCGCCTGCTGCGCTGCGCGGCGATCGCCAGCGCGCCGTACTCGACGAAGCTGCCCGCGTCGACCAGGTCGGCGATGTTCTCCCGTGCGGTGCGACGACCTTGGTTGTGCCGCTTGGCAACCGCGGCTTGGCGGCCCTCGTCGAGCGTCAAGCGATGCCGCTCCCGCACCTCGTCCAGATCGGCGCGGGACCGGTCGAGATCCAACGCGGACGTGGCGGATGTCCCGTCGCCACCGGCGTCGGTGCGGGTGAAGGCGACCAAGGGTTCCCCGGTCCCCACCACCTGCCCGGGCACCACCAGATTGCGCACGGTCTGCAACGCGCTCGGGGCGATCAGCACGTGCTGCATCTTCATCGCCTCGAGCACCACCACTTGCTCTCCGGCCGCGAGTTCGGTTCGCTCTGGGACGATTTCGACGACGGTGCCGGCCAGTTGGGTACGCAGGGCTTCCTCGCCGGGGTACAACTCGACCGGGCCGGCTTGCGGCTCGTGCCGATGCGAGAATGCCGCGGCCGCCAATTCGGGAAGCTTCTCGTCGAGGAAGGTCGTGGTGACCGAACCCGATTCGATCTCCCCGCTTCCCAGCAACTCTCGCAAGAAAGTCAGGTTGGTGCCGATGCCCTCGATGCTGAACTCGGCGAGCGCGGTGCGCGCCTTGCGGACCGCTGCGGGGAACGAGGACCCGTGGACGTGTGTGACGACCTTGGCCAATAGTGAGTCGTAGCGGGGGCTAATCGCCAGGCCGGCCCGGCCGTAGGTATCGACGCGTACGCCGGGACCGCTCGGCGGCGTGAACGCGGTCAGCGTCCCGGTCGTCGGCAGGACCGAGCCGTCGGCGGCAATGCTCTCGGCGTTGACCCGCGTCTGGATGGCGATGCCGCGGCGCCCAGCGGGTTCGCCGATGATCTCCGAACCGTCCGAAGCGATTCCGGCCGGTAATCGCAGCTCGTAATAGGACGCGCCACCGGCGATGGCTAGTTGGACGGCCACCAGATCGACGCCGGTGACCTCCTCGGTGACGGTGTGTTCGACCTGGATGCGCGGATTGATCTCGAGGAAGACGAATCTTTGTTCGGTGACCAGGAATTCGACGGTGGCCAGTCCGCGCAGTCCGACCCGGGCGCACAGCCGGGCCGCGGCCTGGTGCAGATTGCGGCGCATGGCCTCTGAGAGGTCTTGCGCCGGAGCGATTTCGATGAGCTTCTGGTAGCGGCGCTGAATGCTGCAGTCGCGGTCACCGAGCGCCAGCGCCCGCGTGTGGTGTCCCACCGGAGCGGCGACGATCTGCACCTCGATGTGCCGCGCGCCGGCCAGGGACTCCTCGGCGAACACCGCCGAATCACCGAAACCCAGTTGCGCCTCGGCCGCACATTGGCGGAAGGCGTCGTCGATCTGATCGGCGCGCTCGACTCGTCGCATGCCCCGGCCACCGCCACCGGCGAGCGCCTTGAGCATGATTGCGCCGTCGCGCGCGGCGAAGAACGAATGAACGTCCGCCACGGTGCTCGGCCCTTCGGTCGCGGCCAGCACCGGCACACCGGCCGCGACGGCCGCGCCGCGCGCCGACGACTTGTTGCCCACGAGCTCGAGCACGGCGGTGTCCGGGCCGACGAACGTTAGTCCGGCGGCCGCGCAGGCGCGGGCGAATTCGGCGTTCTCGCTGAGGAATCCGTACCCGGGATGGATCAGGTCGGCGCCGGCCTGCTTAGCGGCGGCCAACAGCGCGGCATGGTCGAGATAGGTGGGGACGCCGATCGCTTCGTCGGCCGCGTGCACATGCGGGCTGTCGGCGTCGTCCTCGGCGTAGACGGCGACGGTCGGCATGCCCAGTTCAGTTGCGGTCCGGACTATTCGGAGCGCGATCTCACCGCGGTTCGCGATCAGCAGGGTCATACCGGAAACCGCCGCATAGCGGCTAGGTTACGGCCTGCCCGAGCCGCGGCCCGACACCTCCCCGTCACACCCCACTTGTTTGGGCATCACCGTGGGCTGGAACCCGTATCTCGGGCGCGCGTAGGCGCTGGCGCCCTTGCCCGCCGCGGCGATAACCGACGCGGCCTCGCCAGCGCGGCGCCCACCCGCGGTTACCGGTCAAAACAGGCCTCGAGTGGGCATGACGATCGGCTTGACTCCGTACCGCGGGCCTGCGGCGGACGCGACATCGTCGTCGGGCGCCACCATGCCGGGCGCGGGGGCCCCTGCTGTCGGTTCGTCCTCCACGGGGACCGTCCAACCCGTGCCCTCCACGGGCGCGTCGGCAATCATCGCCGGTGCTGCGGTTGACCAGCCTGGCGGCACGGACAAGCGACCGACGGACGCTGCGGTGCCCGAAGTGGCCTGCAGCGGTGTTGCGGCGACGGTGGTGGGCGTCACCGCGCGGGTCACCTCGGCCGCCGCCGCCGGGCTACCGGCGCTGTCGGCGGCGGCGTCGTCGGCGGGCACAGCCATTTGGAGAAAGCCCACGCCGAAGTCCCAGTACGTCGCCCGGATGTGGTTGGCCGTCTCGAAGAAGGGATGGTCGAGGGAATCGATGCGGGACAGCAGTCCGATGATGTCTGCCACCCCGCCCGCTTCGGCCGCCGCCGGCGAGGCGAGGCTCATGACGGCGTCCGGGCCGGTGCTGACGACGCTGCCCAGAGCGACTTGCTCGGCGGAACCGGACGCAGCGGCCCGGCCGACCGTCGCGGCTTGACTGGCGATTCCGGCCGGATCCGTGGCGTCCGACGGGTTGGTCAGCGGGCTCAGCCGTCCGGCGGCCGCACTGGAAGCGGCGTAGCCGTACATGGCCGAGGCGTCCTGCGCCCACATCTCGCCGTAGCGCGCCTCGGTGGCCGCGATCGCCGACCCGTTCTGCCCGAAGACGTTGGTCGCGGTCAGGTGCGCCAACCGCGCCCGGTTGGCGGCCACCTGGGCCGGCGGCACTGTCGCCGTGAAGGCGGTCTCGAAAGCGGCCACCGATGCCGTGGCCTGTGCCGCCGCGAGCGTCGCGCATTCAGCGGCATAGGCCAGCCAGCTCACGTGGGCTTGCGCCGCGGCAACCATCGACAGCGACGCGGGACCCATCCACTGCTCGGTGGTCAGTCGTGTGACGACCGACTCGAAGGAGGCGGCGGCGGTGCTCAATTCGGCGGCGATGCCGTGCCACGCCGCAGCGGCCGCCAGCAGCGGCGCCGCGCCCGCGCCGGCGTACATGCACGCGGAGTTGATCTCCGGAGGTAGCGCTCCAAAGTCCACTTGGACATTCCGTATTTTCGTCGGGGGCGTCAGCGGCCGACGCTCCGGTTGAGGTGTCCGTTGCCTCGGGCGGACCCGCCGCCCGGATGGCGCCCAGCCCGTTGCAGTCCCCCGCGGCGCCGATGGCGCCGACGACCTCAAGCACGTCGGCGGCCTGAGTCACTAACAATCCGACCGTGTCATTGTTGCCGTAGTCAAGAACGGCGCCGCGTGCTCTAAGAATGTTCAAAAGATGTGAGCCGCGACCTAACACGGCCGTAGCGCACGCGTCATCTGACTGTGGTGCTAGCCCGCAGAAATGACGCCGTTGCTCACGTCAGCGCAGCGCCGGACCCCATTGAACCTGTTCGCGGAGTTTGCCTTTGAGCAGTTTCCCGCCGGCGTTGCGCGGCAGCGGCGACGTCATGACCGTGACGTACTGCGGCACCTTGAAGTCGGCCAGCTGCCCACGGCAGTGCTCGATGACCGCCGGCACGTCGATCTGCTCCCCGACCAGCACTGCGCCGACCTTTTCGCCCATGACGTCGTCGGGGACTGCGAGCACGCAGGCGTCGGCGACGTTGGGAGCAGCCAGGAGCGCGGCCTCGACCTCGACGCTGGAGACGTTCTCACCGCCACGGTTGATGATGTCTTTGAGGCGGTCGATGATGTGCACCCGGCCCGCCTCGTCGACGCGCACCACGTCGCCGGTGTGCAGCCAGCCATCCACGATGGTCGCCGATGTGGTGTCCGGGCGGTTCCAGTAACCCGCGGTGACGTTGGCACCGCGCGCCACCAATTCCCCGACATAAGGATCGTTCCCGTACGGCAGGACCCCGAGTTGCACCGAGGGGACCGCATAACCCACCGAGTCGGCATGCTCGACGGCATCGGCGTCCGGCAGCACGGTCATCAGGGACGCGGTTTCGGTCATGCCATAGCCGTTGAACACGGTCGCCTGCGGGAAAGCGGCTTTGACGCTGCGCACCAGCGAAGGCGCGATGGGTGCACCACCGTAACCCACCCAGCGCACACTGGACACGTCCGCATCGGCAAAGGTCTTGTGACGCAACAGCAGCGAATACACCGCGGGTACGGTCACCAGCGAGGAGATTCGTTCGGCCGCCACCGTGTCGATCAGCCGGTCGAGGTCCAGCGCGGGCATGATGACGGAGCTGCCGCCGGCACGCGCCGCGGTCAACAGCTGCGAGTTGCACCCGGTGACGTGGAACAGCGGCACCGAGATCAGGGTCCGGAACTGTTCACCGAGGTCACTGGATTGTCCGAACGAGCGGAGCATGTTCTCGGTATTGGCCAGGAAGGCTTCGTGTGTGGTCGGTACGCCTTTGGGGTGCCCGGTCGTCCCGGAGGTGTAGAACAGGGCGGCGATGTCGCCGGTTTTCAGGTGTTCGGTCACATACGGGTCGGCGTCGGGCAACGCGCCGTCGGGGGCCAGGTCCACGTGCGCGCCGGCGTCGGCCAATACGAACTCGACCTCGGGCTGGGTGAGGCGCGTATTGACCGGTACCGCAACGCCTCCGGCCATTACCGCGCCCCAGAACGCCAGCACCCAGTTGACGCCCGCGGGATAGCGGATAGCGACACGATCACCGGGGTTCAGCCCGCCGGCCCGCAGCCCTCCGGCAACCCGCGCCGAACGATCCCACAGCTGCCGGTAGGTCAACCGTTCGCCGCCGAGTTCGGCCACCGCCTCGCTGTCCGGGCGCCGATCGACGTGATCGGCGAGCATCTCCAGCAGCGTGGCCGGCAGGTGGTCGTAGTGCGGAATTCCATTGTCGTCGTAGACGACTCCGGTCAGCGGGTACGGGTTGTGCTCGCGGGAGATCGTGGTTATTTCAGGCATTCGTCACTCCATCACTGTCGCGGCCAGCGTGCCGCCCAATTCGTAAGCTCGTTCGCGCACCGCGGCGTCGACGGCTCCGGCGACCTCGAGCACGTCGGCAGCCTGGGTCAGCGCCAATCCGGTCGCAAGCTTGCCGACGGCAGCAGCGGCACCGACGGTGTCGTTGTTGCCGTGTACCCACAAGCCGTAGGGTCGGCCCGCGACGTGGTCCAGGCTCGGGTAGTAGACGGTGTCGAAGAAGTGCTTGAGCGCTCCGGACATATAGCCGAAGTTGGCCGTCGTGCCGAACAGATAACCGTCGGCGGCGAGCATGTCCGGCAGTGTCGCGGCCAGCGCCGGCCGGGAGATCACCTCGACTCCGTAGATCTCAGGGTCGTTGGCGCCGGCGAGCACCGCTTCCAGCAGCTCCCGCGTGGCCGGCGAAGGGGTGTGGTGCACCACCAGCAACGTGGTCATTGCCGCGTTTGCAGCTCGACGGCCGTCTTCATGGCTTCCCGCGCGCGGCGCCGGTCCCCGGCATAGTCGTAGGCCCGCGCCAGCCGGTACCACCGGCGCCAGTTGTCGGGGTCGCCTTCCAGTTCGCTTCGCACGGTGTCGAATAACGCGTCGGCCGCCGCTCTGTCGATGCGGCCTGAGGCGCGCCGGGGCAGGTCGCTGACGTCGAGTTCCATCCCGTCGGCGGCGATGATTTGGGCCAGCTTCTGGTGCGTGAAGCCGGCGCGCAAGGTGGCGATCATGGCCCACAGCCCGATGAACGGCATGACGAGCACCGCCAGTCCGAGTCCGACCGCGGCCACCCGCCCCGAACCGATCATGGTGACGGCGACCCGGCCGAGCATGATGAAGTAGGCCAGCATCGCCACGCACAGGAATGCGATGAGTAGCTGGATGCGCACGGCGCGCCAGGTCTCGGTCATTGCAGGTTGAGCAGCGGCTCGATGCCGACGGTGAGGCCCGGGTGCTCGCGGATGCGTCGCACCGCAAGCAGCACACCGGGAACAAACGACGTGCGGTCCAGACTGTCGTGGCGGATGGTCAGGGTCTCGCCCTCGGTGCCGAACAGCACCTCCTGATGGGCGACCAGCCCGGCCAGCCGCACCGCGTGCACGGGCACGCCGTCGACATCGGCGCCGCGCGCCCCGGGCAGGCTGGTGCTGGTGGCATCCGGATTGGGCGGCAGGCCTTTTCGCGCTTCGGCGATCAGTTTCGCGGTGCGGGTCGCGGTGCCCGAGGGGGCGTCGGCCTTGTTGGGATGGTGCAGTTCGATGACTTCGGCGGAGTCGAAGAACCGCGCGGCCTGTTTGGCGAAATGCATGGAGAGCACTGCCCCAATGGCGAAGTTCGGGGCAATCAGGATCGAGGTGCCGGGTTTGTCGGATAGCCAGGACCCGACTTGGTCCAGGCGCTCGGCGGTGAAACCGGTGGTGCCGACGACCGCGTGAATCCCGTTGTCGATGAGGAACTTCAGGTTGTCCATCACCACGTCGGGGTGGGTGAAGTCGATGACGACTTCGGTGTCGCCGTCGGTCAGCAGGCTCAGCGAGTCACCGGCGTCGACTTCGGCGGACAAGGTGAGATCGTCGGCGGCCGCAACCGCCCGCACCATCGTCGCCCCAACCTTGCCTTTGGCCCCCAGCACGCCTATCCGCATGGCTGCAGCCTACTGCGGCCACCATCGGGCGCTTTCGCGCACGCTCGCCCGGTTGGCTCAGCGGCTCTGATCCCGCCAGGCGATCATGTCCTTGAGCTCTGAGAAGTCATAGCCCTGGTCGGTGGGGTGGATTTCGGTGGTGAACAGGGTGACACCCTCGCGCAGGAATGCGTCGGCGTTGTCACGTCCCGTCCAGTGCACGGCTCGCTCGATCTGCTTCTCGTCGCGCCCGGCCTCGGCGACGAGGTCACGCAGGATGGCGTTCTTGCGCCGGTATTCGTCGACGCTGGCGAAGGTGTGCCAGATGTCGGCGTGCTTGGCCACGATCGGCAACGTCCGCCGCACGCCCATGCCGCCGATCAGGATGGGGATGTGGTGCACCGGGGGTGGTACCAACCGCTCGAGGCGCTGCTCGAGCCTGGGCAGCGACTCTTCGAACAGGTCCATCCGGGTTTTCACCGTGCCGTAGTCGTAGCCGTACTCGGTGTAGTCCTTTTCGTACCAGCCCGAACCGAGGCCCAGGATCAGCCGCCCACCGCTGATGTGGTCGACGGTGCGGGCCATGTCGGCCAGCAGTTCCGGGTTGCGGTATCCGATGCCGGTTACCAGGAGCCCGATTTCGGCGCGGTGGGTGATCTCTCCCCAGGACGCCAGCGCGGTCCACGCCTCGAAGTTGTTGACGTCGGGTTGTTCGGGCAGCAACTGCGGCAGCCCATCTTCGGAGGGGATGGCGAAGGGCTTGTGGAAGTGGTCGTAGCCGAAGATCGCGTCCGCCCCGAGTTCCTCGGCGGTGATGACCGCGGCGCGCCAAGTCTGGTAGTCCGGGGTGCCACCGGGCCATAGCTGGACGCCAACGCGAATGGGGTTCGTCACGGTAGTCCTCCTGGTTGTGCTTGCCGGAAGTGACGGTTTCCGCCGTCGGATCGAATAACTCCCCGGTCGCCGCGAACATGCCCGTCCCGGCTATTGGCATTGGTTATGGCCGCCATCGCCATGGGCAGGAATTGATCCGCCGCAGCCTCGGGTTGCGGGTCATCGGTGGCAGCTGGCCGCCGTTACGAGCACAGGAGGAACTCATGACGACCTACCGCGACGATGCGAGCTCATCTGCAAGCCAGACGCTCTCGAGGGTCGATGGTGTCGCGAGCGTGCTGAGCAGATACGGCTTAGTTGTTGTGATCGGGTGGATCGGCGCGTTGAAGTTCGCCGACTTTGAAGCGCACCAGATTCAGCCGCTGGTCGCGCACAGCCCCTTCATGGGCTGGCTGTACAGCTTCTTGCCGGTGTACACCTTCTCGGCGTTGTTGGGTGTGTTCGAGCTGACGGCCGCGCTGCTGCTGGCGCTCAAGCCGCTCTTCCCGAGGGTGTCTGCGGTGGGCAGCCTGATGGCCATCCTGCTCTTCGTGTCCACCCTGAGTTTTCTGTTCAGCACTCCGGGCGTCAGCGAGCCGGCCGGCGGCGGGTTTCCGGCGTTGTCCCTCACCGGTGAGTTCCTGCTGAAAGATCTGCCGCTGCTGGGTGTGTCGGTGTGGACGCTCGCCGACTCGATCCGCGCGGCCAGGAGCCGTCAGCTCTAGGCTTGGACCATGACCGCGCTACCGGAGGTGCTTGCGTGAGATCCGGGGAGATCCGGATCCGCGAGGCCAAGCCGGGCGATCTGGGCAAAGTCGCGGCGATGCACTATCCGGTATGGCGCCAATCCTGGGACGGCATGCTGGCGCCTTACCTACTGGACATGCTCGATACCCCCAAACGCTGGGTGCAAGAGTTCTACCCGCTGACGCTCAAGCGCGGCGGGTGGAGCATGTGGATCGCCGAGAAGGGCCGTCAACCACTCGGCATGGCGTTGTTCGGCCCGGACCTGTCCAATCCGGAGTTGATCCAGCTCGACGCTCTCTACATCGCCGAGGCAAGCCAGCGCCTCGGCCTGGGCGGCCGGTTACTCGACACGGCACTGCACCTTCATCCCGGCGCGGACATGATCTTGTGGTGCGCTGAGAAGAACCGGAAGGCCCGCGAGTTCTACGAGGGAAGAAACTTCCGGCTCGATGGCCGCAGCTACGTCTGGAAACCGCTGCCCGGGGTCAAGGTGCCGCACGTGGGTTATCGCCTGTACCGATCGGCATCAGGCGTCGATGACTAGCCGATCGCCTTTCGCCCGCGACACGCAGACCAGCATCTCGTCGTCTGCCTCGAGTACGCGGCCGCGCCGGTCGACTTGACCCGCAACGACTTTCACCTTGCACGTTCCGCAGAAGCCCTGCCGGCAGGAGTAAGCGGTGGTCGGGTCCTCATCGAGCATGACGTCAAGCGCCGATCGGTTCGCCGGAACGGCCACTACCCGCCGGGACCGTGCGAGTTCCAACTCGAACGGGATCCCGTCGATGACCGGCGGCGGGCTGAACCGCTCGTAGTGCAGTGGCGCGCTGGCGTGTTCGTCGCGGGCCACCCGCACCGCGTCGAGCATGGCACTGGGCCCACACACATAGACCGCCGTCGTCGACCCGGCACCGGCCAGCAGATCGTCGACGGTGGCGAAGCCGCCCCGCTCGTCATCGGCCCACACCGTGACCCGCTCGGGCGCCGTAGACACGACTTCGTCCAGCAACGGCATGTACTCGCGGCTGCGTCCGGCATAGACTGCACGCCAATCGATTCCGCGTTGGGCGGCCATCCGGATCATGGGCAGGATCGGGGTCACCCCGATGCCGCCGATCACGAACAACACATCGCGCTCACCGGTCCCGAGATAAAACGCGTTGCGGGGGCCCTCGAACACCAAGGTGTCGCCCACCTCGAAAGCGTCGTGCATTTCGATCGATCCCCCGCCGCCATCAGCGATGCGCCGCACCGCTATTCGGTAGTCGGTGCGCCGTCCTGGCGGGCCACACAGCGAGTATTGCCGACGCCGGCCCGAGGGCAGCTGGACGTCGATATGGCCCCCCGGCGTCCAGGACGGCAGCAATCCACCGTCGGGGTCGGCCATTGTCAACGCGACCACGTCGGGCGCCACCATCGCGCGGTCGGTGATTACCGCCGTGTGCGTTCGCCGCACCGGCGCTACCCGCGCGGGCGTCCACCGGGACGCCGAGGCGAATCCGTCGAACACCACGCGCAGACCCCACATCGCGGTGGCGAACCGGTCGCGGTCGCGGCGACCGTACAAGTCGCTCGGCCTGCTGGTCCAAATGCTCTGTGCCACAACCAGCCTTAGACCTGTCGAATGTCCCGGCGGGCGATCAGCCGCAGCACCGAAGGGCTGATGCGGCGCATGGCATAGCCGAGCCGGGATTCGGCGGCGACGGGCACCACCGGCGCCCCGGTGCGGACGGCTTTGACGATCGCTTTGGCCGTCGCCTCCGGGGTGAAGTTGCGCCGCCGGTAAGCCGCATCCGCCTTCGCCCGCGCCCGCTCCTGCTGCTCGGCCGACATGCCGGCGTAGATGGTGCTTTTGGCGATGTTGGTGTTGACGAACCCGGGACACACCGCGGTGACGGTGATCCCTTCGTCGGCGAGGTCGGCGCGCAGCGCTTCGCTGAAGGCCAGCACCGCGGCTTTGGTGGTGCCGTAGGCGATCATCGATTTCGAGGGAACGAAGGCGGCGGCGGAGGAGATGTTGATGATGGTGCCTCCTTCACCGCGCTCGACCATCTGGGCGCCGAACGCCCTGCTTCCGCTGATCACCCCGCGAACGTTGACCGCCATGATGGCGTCCCAGTGCTCGGGTGTCGTCTCCAAGAAGCGCCCCGCCATCCCGATGCCCGCGTTGTTCACCAAGATGTCGACCACGCCGTGATCGTCATGGACTTGTGCGGCAAGGTCATTCATCGCCGCCTCGTCGGTCACGTCGACTTGGTAGACCACGGCGTCGGTCCCGGCCGCGCGGACCGCCGCTGCCGTGTCTTCGGCGGCGGCGACGTCGAGGTCGACGATCACCACTTTGCGGGCGCCCTGGCGGGCCAGCTCGATCGCCGTGGCCCGGCCGATGCCGGCGCCGGCACCGGTCACCAGGGCGAGCTTGTCGGCCACCTGGCGCCTACCGGCGCGTACCACCGATGCGCCAGCGACCACCGCGCCGTTGGCCACCTGGTCCACCCACTGCCCGGTCAGCCGGGCGATGACATCCGGACGCGACGTCACCACCCAATGGCCGCCCTCGATCTCGATGACCCTGCCGCCCGACGGGATAGCACCGGTGAACCGCTGCAACGCGGGACTGACGAATACGTCTTGGCGGGGAATCAGCACCTGGGTGGGGACGGCGGTTTCGGGCAGTTCACCGACCGGCGACAGGAAGGGCGCCGGCATGTTCTCGCGGTACAGGCTGAGCCCGTTGATGTAGTCGCCAATCGAGCGCGGCGGCTTCAGGCGTTGGCTGCGGATGCTGGAGCGGCCGATACCTTCCAAAGCTTCAACGACTTTGACGCCGAGCCGGGATCGGAACGACAACTCCGGCACCACCGGACACAAGAAGAAGCCGATATAGCCCGAGGACAATAGTTGTTTGGCGACGTAGGCCAGGGTGCGCGGGGTTCGACCCGAGCGCAGGAACGCGCCCGCGTACTGCAGGTGTGGTCCCGAGACGGACGTGAACGAGGCGATTTTTCCGGCCACCGACTCGTCGGTGACGGCGGTCCAGGCTTGGATGGACCCCCAGTCGTGGGCCAGCAGATGCACCGGTCCGGCATCCAGGCTGTCGATGACGGCGCCGATGTCGGAGACCAGTTGGTCCAGCCGGTACCCGGATCGCTTTGCCGGACGCGATGATTCGCCGGCACCACGCACGTCGTAGGCGACCACGTTGTAGCGATCACAGAGGCGCTCGGCGACGCCGTCCCACACGTGGTGGTTGTCGGGATAACCGTGCACGGCCAGGATCGTCGGGCGCTGTGGGTCGATGTCGGCGTACCGGTGTACGGCGAGGTTGACGCCGTCGGATGCGGTGATGATGTTGGTGTGGGTCATGTTTCAGTGTGCTGCGCGGGCAGCGGGTGAGACTGCCAGGTAGTCGACGGCCAGCTCCAGCCCACCGAGCTGGGACGGATGGAATCGCGGTTTGTAGTAGTCGCCGACCACCCGCAGTAGTCGCAGCGGCCCGGGCACCAGGCCGCGTCGCGCGGCGCTGAGGTAGTCGCGCCAGCGCGCCTTGGTTCCCGGCGGCAGATAGGGATCGACCGAGTACAGGAACCGCACTCCGCGCACCCACAACAGCAGCAGCACCGGGGAGACGGCCAACTGCGTGCGGACCTGCCGCCAGTAGCCGGCCCGCAGATGCTTCATGGTGTCGAAGGCGACGGCTTTGTGCTCCACCTCTTCTGCGCCGTGCCAGCGCAGCATGTCCAGCATCACCGGGTCGGCGCCGACCGCGTCGAGTTGCGGGGAGTTGAGGACCCACTCGCCCAGCACCGCGGTGTAGTGCTCGATGGCGGCGATGAAAGAAACCTGTTCAAGCAGCCAACTGTGTTGGCGTCGCCTGCTGCGTCGTGGCTTGTCGCCGAGCAGCTTGTCGAACAACCACTTCATCTGGTCGGTGAACGGCGCCAGATCGATGCCTTGAGCCTCGAAGTGGGCCAGTACCGCGGAGTGCGCCTGCGAGTGCATGGCTTCCTGGCCGATGAAGCCCTGGACGTCCAGGCGCAGCTGATCGTCTTTGATCAGCGGCAGCGTCTTTTTGAAGACCTCAACGAAGAACTCCTCACCGGCGGGCAGCAGCAGGTGCAACACATTGAGGATGTGGGTGGCCATCGGCTCGTCGGGCACGTAGTGGAACGGCAGGTTCGCCCAATCGAATTCGACGTCGCGTGCTTCCAGCACCAGGCGCTCGTAGTCGGCGGCGCCGGATGCCTCGTGCGGGCCCACTGCCCGGTCATCGACAGTGCTCATCGCTCCTCCGCCCGTTGTTTGAGCCGCTGCAACGTCAGCCGAATGTTTTCGGTGTTGGTGCTCGCACGGTCCGAGACGCCGGTGGCCCAAGCGCCGACCTTCCGGAACCAGCCGGGCCGCCGGTCCCAGGTGCTTTCGGTGACCTGGCACCCCCCGTTGGCGGCGACCAGGTCGTACTGCCAGCGCGCGACCGGGATGACGGCGCTGCGCACGTCGAACGCGAAGGTGCGCCCGGGTTCGGCGTCGGTGACGGTGCATTTGGTCGTCCAGCGCCGCGCACCGTTGCGGTTGCGCCCGACGAAGACCGCGCCCGGACGAGCCTCCTCGCCCTTGCGCCAGGTCATGGCCACCGCTTCCTCGGCCAGCGTGGCCATTGTCGGTAGGTCGGTGATCAGCCGGTACACCCGCTCGGGGCTGGCGTCGATGTGCACGGTCGCCATTGCGGACGGGTCGGTCATCCGATGATCATATCCAGCGCCTAGATCGGGGCCGCCCCGCGCAGATGCTCGAAGATCAGGGAGGTCTGGGTGCCCGCGACGTCGGCGTCGGCGTTGAGATTCTCGACGACGAAGGCCCGCAGGTCCTCGGTGTCCCGGGCGGCGACGTGCAAGATGAAGTCGTCGGCGCCGGCCAGGAAGTACACGTCCATGACCTGCCGTCGTCGGCGGATCTGCGCGATGAAGCTGCGGATCTTCCCGCGGGCATGCGATTGCAGATTGACCGAAATCATGGCCTGCAGCGGTAATCCCACCGCGACGGGGTCGATGTCGGTGTAGAAGCCGCGGATGACGCCCAGGTCCACCAACCGCCGCACCCGGCCGTGGCACGTCGAGGGTGCGATTCCGACGGCGTCGGCCAGCGCATTGTTGGTGATCCGCGCGTCGCCGTGCAGCACGGTCAGAATGCGGCGGTCCACCTCGTCGATCTCGGCGGCCCGAACATCCTTCGATAGCTCGCCCGCCACACCGCCGTTTGTCGCGATCCCTTCGGTCACATTTGCAGACTACAGAATTATCGTCACGATAATTGCACCTAAGCCGAACGTTTTTCACACTGTAGACATGCGGGTGGGTGTTCCGACCGAGACCAAGACCAACGAATTCCGGGTGGCGATCACCCCGGCCGGCGTGGCCGCGCTGGTCAATCGAGGACACGAGGTGTTGGTTCAGGCCGGCGCCGGTGAAGGTTCGACGATCACCGACGCGGACTTCAAGGCCGCCGGCGCTCAACTGCTCGGTTTCGCTGAACAGGTATGGGAGCGGGCCGATTTGGTGCTCAAGGTCAAAGAGCCGGTAGCGGCCGAATACGGGTTGCTGCGGCGCGGCCAGATCCTGTTCACCTACCTGCATCTGGCCGCTTCGCGACCGTGCACCGAGGCGCTGTTGGCCGCGGGTACCACCTCGATCGCCTATGAGACGGTCCAATCCGCCGACGGCACCCTGCCGCTGCTGGCCCCGATGAGCGAGGTGGCCGGACGGCTCGCGGCTCAAGCCGGCGCCTATCACCTGATGCGGACTCACGGGGGTCGCGGTGTGCTCATGGGTGGCGTGCCGGGTGTCGAGCCCGCAGACGTGGTGGTAGTCGGTGGCGGCATTGCCGGGTACAACGCCGCGCGGATAGCCAGCGGCATGGGCGCGAGCGTGACGGTCTTCGACGTGAACATCAACCGGCTTCGCCAACTCGACGCCGAGTTCGGTGTCGCGGTCCGCACCCGCTACTCGTCGGCATACGAGCTCGAGGATGCCGTCAAGCGCGCCGACCTGGTGATCGGGGCGGTGCTGGTGCCCGGCGCCAGGGCGCCCCAGCTGGTGCCGAATTCGCTTGTGGCGCAGATGAAGCCGGGCGCGGTGCTGGTCGACATCGCCATCGATCAGGGCGGTTGCTTCGAGGACTCGCGACCGACCACCCACGACGACCCGACGTTCGCGGTGCACGACACGCTGTTCTACTGCGTGGCGAACATGCCCAGCGCGGTGCCCAAGACATCGACCGTGGCATTGACCAACGCGACAATGCCCTTTGTGCTCAAGCTCGCCGACCTCGGCTGGCGAGCGGCGTGCACGGCGGATCCCGCTTTGGCCCGCGGCCTTTCCACACACGATGGTGCGCTGCTGGCCCAGCAGGTGGCCGCCGATCTGGGCATGCCGTGCACCACCCTGGCGAGTGTGCTGGCCTAGCCGGCAAGCGCGGGTAACACCGCGCGTGTCACGTCGGCGATCAAGGGTTGGAGCGCGTCGGCGTCTGGGTCGGCCGCCTGCGAGCGGGTCATGATCGCCAGTAGCACCCGCTGCCCATTGGGCCCATAGGCGATCCCGACGTCGTTGGTGCTGCCGTAGTCTCCGGATCCGGTCTTGTCGGCGGTGGTCCATCCCGGCGGCAGTCCCGCCCGCATGGTGGAGGTGACGTTGCCGCGCATCCAGGTCTCCAGCTGGCGACGCTGCGGGGGCGCGAGAACGGTTCCGGCGAGCAGGTTTTGGATGCCGGCGCCCAGCGCCCGCGGCGTGCTGGTATCGCGCGGATCACCCGGAATCGCGGTGTTGAGTTCGACCTCCCACCGGTCGAGTCGGGTGCGGTCGTCGCCGATGGAACGGGCGAACTCGGTGATGGCCGGTGGGCCGCCGATAGCCTGCAGCAGTAAGTTGGCGGCGGTGTTGTCACTGCGCTGCAACGCCGCCGCACACAACTGCGCCAGCGGCATACTATGGCCGGCGTGCGGCGCCGTCACCGGCGAATTGGGTTGCAGCTCATTGGGATCGATGAACGTCGCCTGGTCCAGGTCCAGTTCGCCGCCCTGGGCTTTCTGCAGCACCCGGCCCGCGGCGTAGGCCTTGAACGTCGAGCACATCGCGAATGGGTCGTCGGCGCGGTGCGTCACCGTGTGACCTGAGTCGAGATCCTGCGCGTAGACACCGGCGAAGGCGTGGTACTGGGATTCCAGCTCATCGATCCGGTCGGTCGGCGCCGCGACCGCCCGCGGCCAGCCGGTCAGCATCGGCACCGCTCCCACACCGAAGAGGAGCTGTCGGCGAGAGACCTGCACCTCAGTAGGGACTGAGCGCGGCGACGATATCGGCCACCGGACCCGAGCGGGTAGCACGGTAGGCGGTGCCCGCCCACAGGGTCGTCCCGTGCGGGTCTTCGGCTTGCACCGCTGCCTCCCGGATCGGTTCGGTCATCTGGTGAACTTCCGGATAGCCCAGCGGCGCCACATGATCGAGCAACCGGGTGAAGTTGTTGGCCAGCCCACGTGCGTACCGGCCGGAGAACGCGCGAGTGACCACGGTGGAGTCGAAGTGGGGATTCTTCAGGGCTACCCGATACGCCGGGTCGGTGCCGGCCTCGTCGGCGAGCAGCAACGCCGTACCCACCTGTACGGCGACCGCGCCCCAGCGCAGCGCGGCCGCGACGTCCTCCACGGTGCCCAGGCCGCCGGCCGCGATCAGCGGCACGTCGTGCGTCTTGCCGATCCGATCCAGCAACTGGTGCAGTGATTCTTCCCCGGGCTCCATGTCGGGCGCGAAAGTACCGCGGTGCCCACCGGCAGCGGGGCCCTGCACCACCAGGTTGTCCGCACCCGCCGCGAGGGCCACGCCCGCCTCGTAGGCCGACGTGACGGTCACCGACACCAGCAGGCCAAGCGCACTCAACCGGCGAACGACATCCGGTGGTGGCGCACCGAAGGTGAAGGACACCATTTCCGGGCGGACGTCGGCAAGCACCTCGAGCTTGCGCTCCCACTCGTCGTCGTCGCCGTAGACGGGTCGTCCCACCTCCACGCGGTAGTGCTCGGCGACCTCTTCGAGTTCCTCCGCGTAGTACTCCAACTGGACCCAGTCGGCGACACTCGGTTGCGGCACAAACAGATTCGCACCGATCGGGCCGGTGGTGGCGGCGCGGGCGGCGACGATGTCCTCGGCGAATTGATCGGCGGTGAGGTAGCCACCGGCGACGAAGCCCAGCCCGCCGGCGTTCGACACCGCCGCGGCCAGGGCCGGGGTTCCCGGCCCACCGGACATCGGCGCACCGACGATGGGCACGTCGATATCCCAGAAGCCCAGTACCATCCGGCTAGTCCGTCGACGACGAGCGCCGGCACGGCGCGAGTGAGGAGGCGGACATTTGAGGCTACTTTACCATCGCCCGAAGTTGTTGCGGCAGCGTCCGTTTCGAGCCGTAGGGCCCCACGACGGCGGCGCCGTAGCGCTTACTGAGCAGCCGGCGTGCCACGGCGTTGACCTCCTCGACGGTGACCTGTTCGATCTGGCTCAAGGTGTGCTCGATGCTCCGGTGGGCGCCGTAGTTGAGTTCACTGCGGCCCAGCCGGCTCATCCGTGAACCGGAGTCTTCCAGACCCAGCACCAGGCCGCCACGCAACGAGCCTTTGGCGATCCGGCATTCGGCTTCGGTGATCCCGTCGCGCGCCACCGATTCCAGCACCGCCGTGGTGACCCGCATGACGTCCGGGAACCGTTCGGGCAGGCAGGCGGCATAGACCGACAAGGCGCCGCTGTCGGCGAACATGTCCAGCGCTGAGTAGACCGAGTAGGCCAGGCCGCGCGACTCGCGGACCTCTTGAAACAACCGGGAACTCAGCCCACCGCCGAGCGCGGTGTGTAAGACCGACAGCGCCCAGCGGTGCTCCCAGCCGCGCCCGGGCGTGCGCACTCCCAGCGACACGTGGGTCTGTTCGGCGTCGCGTTTGGCCAGCTGCAGCCCGGGGTGGCCGTTCACCCGGCCCGCGCCCTTGCGCGGGGCGACGGGTTTACGGCCGCGGACCAATCGTTTTCCGAAGTGCTCGCGCACCAACGCCACTACTTCGTCATGGTCGACGTTGCCGGCCACCGCGACAACCATCCGCTCCGGGGTGTAGCGGCGCACGTGAAACGAGTGCAACTGCGAGCGGGTCATCCCCGACACCGATTCCACGCTGCCGATCACCGGCCGGCCCACCGGGTGATCGCCGAACAACGCCGTCAAGAACATGTCCGCCAAAGCGTCCTCGGGGTCGTCGTCGCGCATGGCGATTTCCTCGAGGACGACGTCGCGTTCCAACTCGACATCGTCGGCCGCGCAGCGCCCGTTGAGGACCACATCGGCCACCAGGTCCACGGCCAGGGCGAGGTCGCTGTCCAGCACGTGGGCGTAGTAGCAGGTGTGTTCCTTGGCGGTGAACGCGTTGAGTTCACCGCCGACGGCGTCCATCGCCTGAGCGATGTCCACGGCGGTGCGGGTGGGGGTGGACTTGAACAGCAGGTGTTCAAGGAAGTGCGCGGCGCCGGCGACAGAGGCGCCTTCGTCGCGCGATCCCACCCCGACCCAGACCCCTACCGAAGCGGATCGAACCGCGGGCAAGTATTCAGTAACGACCCGCAGACCGCCCGGCAACGTGCTCCGTCGCACTCCCCCGGTGACCGGGTGCCGGGTGGCCGCAGAATCAGCTGCTGACCGTCGCGGCATCGGCTGTAGCTGCTCCTGAACCCGCGTCGGCGGCGGCGCCCGAGCCGTCGTCCTCGGCGACCAGGATCAGCGAGATCTTGCCCCGCTTGTCGATGTCGGCGATCTCCACCCGCAGCTTGTCTCCGACGTTGACCACGTCCTCGACCTTGGCGATGCGCTTGCCCTTGCCCAGCTTGGAGATGTGCACCAGACCGTCGCGGCCCGGCAACAGGGAGACGAAGGCACCGAAATCGGTTGTCTTGACGACGGTTCCGAGGAACCGCTCCCCCACGGTGGGCAGCTGCGGGTTGGCGATGGCGTTGATCCGGTCGATCGCAGCCTGCGCCGAAGGACCGTCGGTGGCGCCGACGAACACGGTGCCGTCGTCCTCGATGGAGATCTGCGCGCCGGTCTCTTCGGTGATGCCGTTGATGACCTTGCCTTTGGGCCCGATGACCTCACCAATCTTGTCCACCGGGACCTTGATGGTGGTCACCCGGGGAGCGAACGGGCTCATCTCATCCGGGGCGTCGATGGCCTCGGCCATGACCTCGAGGATGGTCAGCCGCGCGTCCTTGGCCTGTTCCAGGGCGCCCGCGAGGACCTGTGACGGGATGCCGTCCAGCTTGGTGTCCAGCTGCAAGGCGGTGACGAAGTCCTTGGTGCCGGCGCACTTGAAGTCCATGTCGCCGAACGCGTCCTCGGCGCCCAGGATGTCGGTCAGGGTGACGAACCGGCGCTCGGTGCCGCCACCTTCGGTTTCGACGTCGTCGGAAACCAGACCCATCGCGATGCCGGCCACCGGCGCCTTGAGCGGCACACCGGCGTTGAGCAGGGCCAGCGTGGAGGCGCACACCGAGCCCATCGACGTGGAGCCGTTGGAGCCCAGCGCCTCGGAGACCTGGCGGATGGCGTACGGGAACTCTTCGACGCTGGGCAGCACCGGCATCAGCGCCCGCTCGGCCAGCGCGCCGTGTCCGATCTCGCGGCGCTTGGGCGAACCGACCCGGCCGGTCTCACCGGTCGAATAGGGCGGGAAGTTGTAGTGGTGCATGTAGCGCTTGCTCGTCTCCGGACCGAGCGAGTCGATCTGCTGGGCCATCTTCATCATGTCCAGCGTGGTGATGCCCAGGATCTGGGTCTCGCCGCGTTCGAACAATGCGCTGCCATGTGCCCGCGGCACCACGGCGACTTCTGCCGACAAGGCGCGGATGTCGGTGATCCCGCGGCCGTCGATGCGGAAGTGGTCGGTGAGGATGCGCTGGCGAACCAGCTTCTTCGTCAGCGAGCGGAACGCGGCGCTGACTTCCTTTTCGCGACCCTGGTAGGTGTCGGCCAGCCGCTCGAGCACCTCGGTCTTGATCTCGTTGGTGCGCTGGTCGCGTTCGGCCTTGCCGCCGATGGTCAGCGCGGCGGCCAGCTCGTCGGTCGCCACCGAGGCCACCGAGTAGTAGACGTCTTCGCCGTAGTCCGGGAACACCGGGAAATCACCGGTCGGCTTTGCCGCAGCGTCGGCCAGTTCCTGCTGGGCGGTGCAGAGTGCGGCGATGAACGGCTTGGCCGCCTCCAGGCCCTCGGCCACGACGCCTTCGGTCGGCGCCTGCGCGCCGCCGTCGATCAGGTCGATGACGTGCTCGGTGGCTTCCGCCTCGACCATCATGATGGCCACATCTTTTTGGTCGCCGTCGCCGACGATGCGGCCGGCCACCACCATGTCGAACACGGCGCGCTCGAGTTGCTCGACGGTCGGGAAGGCAACCCAGGTGCCGTCGATGAGGGCCACCCGGACCCCGCCGATGGGGCCGGAGAAGGGCAGGCCGGCCAGCTGGGTGGAAGCCGACGCCGCGTTGATCGCCAGGACGTCGTACAGGTCGTTGGGGTCCAGGCTCAGGACCGTCACCACGACCTGGATCTCGTTGCGCAGGCCGTCGACGAAGGACGGACGCAGCGGGCGGTCGATGAGGCGGCAGGTCAGGATGGCGTCGGTGGACGGGCGGCCCTCGCGACGGAAGAACGAACCGGGGATGCGGCCCGCGGCATACATCCGCTCCTCGACGTCCACCGTCAGCGGGAAGAAGTCGAAGTGGTCTTTGGGGTTCTTGCTGGCGGTGGTCGCCGACAGCAGCATGTTGTCGTCGTCCAGGTAAGCGGCGACGGCTCCGGCGGCCTGCAATGCCAGCCGGCCGGTCTCGAAACGAATGGTGCGGGTGCCGAAGCTCCCGTTGTCGATGGTGGCGGTTGCCTCGAACACGCCTTCTTCTATTTCAGCTACAGACATGACGTCCGTGCGGCCCTCTCTGGTTATTTGGCTGTTTCGCGTGGTCACGCAAAACCCAGAGGGTTCGCAGCACAGCTCACGGGCTCGAAGCCTGCGAGCCGGCCCGCGAGAGCTTCCCTTAGAGCATGAGCCTGGATGCGGCTACGGCCGTCGATCGAAGCGGCCGACCTGCCCCAGATCCGGGGAGCCCGGCAGCCACTACCGAAGACCGCCCGATACAGGCCGGGGCGCTCCCGTCGTGACTCGCTGGAACGGCACGCGCGGATCTGCGCGAACCGCACCATTTGCTGGGCCGAACCGGCCCATAACGTCCTCACTCTACACGGGTGGCAAGTGCGGCCATTAGCCCCTGGCTCCGCTGACCACGTCCTCGACGCACACGGCGAACCGCCGCTGGGAGTAGGCGTAGCCGACGCCGCTGGCGCACTGGTCGACGCCGACGGGCGGGTCGAGGTCCTTGAGGATCTGAGTGGCTCGCTGGCGGTGCGGCACCGAGGCGTCGTTGCAGTCCACCCGAACCGGGTCGGACCGATGCTGAGGATCGACGCTCATGCAGCCGCCGAGGACCCAATCGATGTCCAGGCACAAAGTGCTGGTGGACCCGTTCATGGCGTTGTGCGTCGAATAGAACGAGTCGACGTCGGCCGGGCATTCCGAGCGGTCCGCGGCGGTGGCGACCACCTTGAAGTTGGACGCCGCGCTGCCGCAGGCTGCTTCGGTGGCCTGCGGGTCATCCGCCGTGCCGCCCAGCTTGAGACAATCACCGACCTTCACGTCGGCCAGGTCCGGGGTGTGGTTGGTCCAGGACGCGCACCCGGTCAGTCCCCCGGCCACCAGGACCGAGATGAGCAAGGCGCGCACCGCGGCCGCGAATCAGCGACGCAGGCCCAGGCGCTCGACGAGGGAGCGGTAGCGCGCGACATCGATCTGAGCCACGTACTTGAGCAGCCGGCGCCGGCGACCGACCAGCAGCAGCAGACCCCGGCGCGAGTGGTGGTCGTGCTTGTGCACCTTCAGGTGCTCGGTGAGGTCGGCGATCCGCTTGGTCAGCAGGGCGACCTGAGCCTCCGGGGATCCGGTGTCGGTGTCATGCAGGCCGTAGGTGCCCAGGATTTCCTTTTTTTGCTCGGCAGTCAGCGCCACGAAATATCTCCATCAATAGGTCCGCGATCAGCGATCTTTCCGGCGCGGCCACCGCGAACCGCAGCACGCGCCGATGTCGTCGGGCAGTTTAGCAGCGCAAGCGCACCGGCCCCGAATCGTCACCCTTTGAGCAGCGCGCGGGTGCGTTCGGTGTCGTTGCCGATTTCCTCGATCAGCTCGGGCACCGAGTCGAACTTGCGCTGACCGCGGATGCGGGCAACGAAGTCCAGCGCCACATGCTGGCCGTACAGGTCGGCGGTGGTGTCGAGCACGAACGCTTCGACCGTGCGGGTGCGCCCGGAGAACGTCGGGTTGGTTCCCACGGAGACCGCGGCCTGATAGCGCTCGCCGGGGACAACGGTGCCGGTCACCGGTCCGTGCCCGAGCACGGTGAACCAGGCGGCATAGACGCCGTCGGCGGGAATGGCGGAGTACATCGGGGGCGCGACGTTGGCGGTCGGGTAACCCAGCTCCACCCCGCGGCCATGCCCGCGCACCACGACTCCTTCGACGCGGTGCGGGCGGCCCAGCGCCTCGGTGGCCGCGACCATGTCGCCGGCGTCGACGCAGGCCCGGATGTAGGTGGAGGAGAACGTCACCGTCTCGTTGCTGTGGTGTTCGGAGAGCAGCGACATCGACTCGACCGCGAACCCGAACCGCTCACCGGCGCGGCGCAACGTCTCGACGTTGCCGGCCGCCTTCTTGCCAAAGGTGAAGTTCTCCCCCACCACCACCTCGACGACGTGCAGGTTCTCCACCAGCAGCTCGTGGACGTAGCGCTCCGGGGTGAGCTTCATGAAATCGGTGGTGAAGGGCATTACCAGGAACACGTCGATGCCCAGGTCTTCGACCAGCTCGGCGCGGCGGGTCAACGTGGTCAGCTGCGCCGGGTGGCTGCCGGGGTAGACCACTTCCATCGGGTGCGGGTCGAAGGTCATCAACACCGCGGGCACGTCTCGCGCGCGGCCGGCCTTGACCGCGTGCGCGATCAATTCGGCGTGGCCGCGGTGCACGCCGTCGAACACCCCGATGGTGAGCACGCATCTGCCCCAGTCCGTCGGGATCTCGTCTTGGCCGCGCCACCGCTGCACGCCGCCAGCCTACGGCTCTGCGGCGGCCGGTGGTGCCGGGGATACGCAGGCTTCACCTGTCTGCCGCTTCGCTGTGCCCGGTCCGTGCTTACCGGCTCGCGGACGGCGCCGTTTGCGGGGTCGACCGCAGAAGGCGGGTAGGTTGCCTAAACTTTCTGGTTGTGAGGACTGAGGAGGAGTCTGGCGGGCTGACCCCGGTCGCCCAGGACTATCTGAAGGTCATTTGGACCGCTCAGGAGTGGTCCCGCGACAAGGTGAGCACCAAGATGCTTGCCGAGAAGCTGGGGGTGTCGGCCAGCACCGCCTCCGAGTCCATCCGCAAGCTCGCCGAGCAGGGCTTGGTCGATCACGAGAAATACGGCGCGGTGACGTTGACCGAGGCCGGGCGGCGCGCGGCCCTGGCGATGGTGCGCCGCCACCGGCTGTTGGAGACGTTCCTGGTCAACGAGCTCGGTTACGCCTGGGACGAAGTGCACGACGAGGCCGAGGTGCTCGAGCATGCGGTGTCGGATCGCCTGGTGGCCCGCATCGACGCCAAGCTCGGCTTCCCCCAGCGCGACCCGCACGGTGACCCGATTCCGGCCTCCGACGGGCAAGTGCCGACCCCGCCGGCGCGTCAGCTGTGGGCCTGTCATGACGGTGACACCGGCACGGTGGCCCGGATTTCCGACGCGGATCCGGAGATGCTGCGCTACTTCGCCAGCGTGGGCATCAGCCTGGACTCGCGGCTGCGCGTGGTGACCCGCCGAGAGTTCGCCGGCATGGTGTCGGTGGCGATCGAGGCCAAGGACGGCGACGCGGCCACCGTCGACTTGGGCAGCCCGGCCGCCCGGGCCATTTGGGTGGTGGGCTAGCGGCGGTCCCAAGCGCGGCGCAGCCGGCCGCCGCCATCAGGACTAGCTCAGCCGGTGAGCAACCCCTTGGCGATGTGGGTGACCTGCACCTCGTTGCTGCCGGCGTAGATCATCAGCGACTTGGCATCGCGGGCCAACTGTTCCACGCGATACTCGGCCATATAGCCGTTGCCGCCGAACAGCTGCACGGCTTCCATCGCGACCTCCGTGGCGGTCTCCGACGAGTACAGCTTGATCGCCGACGCCTCGGCCAGGGTCAGCGGCTTTCCGGCCCGCTGCCGCTCGATGGTCTGAAAGACCATGTTCTGCACGTTCATTCGGGCGATCTCCATCTTGGCCAGCTTCAGCTGGATGAGCTGGAACTGCCCGATGTTCTTGCCCCACAGGGTGCGGGTCTTGGCGTAATCCACACACAGCCGGTGGCATTCGTTGATGATGCCCAGCGCCATCATCGCGATGCCGATCCGTTCGGCGGCGAAATTCTCGCGGGCACTGTCGCGTCCGTCGCCGCTGGCGTGCTGCTCGCTGCCGCCCAACAACCGGTCCGGTGTCAGTCGGACGTTGTCGAAGAACAATTCGCCCGTCGGCGAGGACATCATGCCCATCTTCTTGAACGGCTTGCCCTGCGTCAGACCCGGCATGCCGGCATCGAGCACGAAGACCAACACCGGCCGGTTGCGCCGGTCCACCGACGCATCCCCCTCGTCGAGTTTGGCGTAGACCACCAAGACGTCGGCGTAGGGCCCGTTGGTGATGAACGTCTTCTGCCCGTTGAGGATGTAATCCTCGCCGTCGCGCTTGACGTGAGTTTTCATGCCGCCGAACGCATCCGACCCGGAATCCGGTTCGGTGATGGCCCAGGCCGCGATCGTTTCCAGGGTCATCAGCCCGGGCAGCCAACGCTCTTTTTGGGCCAGCGTGCCGCGACTCATGATGGTCGCCGCGCCCAGACCGAGGCTGACCGAGGCGGTGCTGAGCAACCCGATGCTGACCCTGGCGATTTCGGAGACCAGGACCGCCACCATGGACGCCTGCTCGCCACCGCCGAAACCGCCTGAGCTGCTAGGCTTTTCGTCTGCCCTGCCCGCCTCTTTGGCGCGTTCGCGGTCCAGCATGTTCTTCACCGCCTCGGCCGCCATGGCGTCGAGACCGAACTGGCTGAACAGCTTGCGCGCGATCGGATAAGGCGACAGCTCACCGGTTTCCAGCTCGTCGAGGTGGGGGCGGATCTCTTTGTCGACGAATTGGCGCACGGCGTCGCGCACCATCAGATCGGACTCGGACCACTCGATCAAGGCGTGCCCCTAGCGTTCGGCGCGCTGATAGGCGGTGACGACGGCGGCGCCACCCAACCCGATGTTGTGTTGCAGTGCGGCGGTGACGTTGTCGACCTGACGCTTGTCGGCGGTACCCCGCAGTTGCCAGGTGAGTTCCGAACACTGCGCCAGCCCGGTGGCGCCCAGCGGGTGGCCCTTGGAGATCAAGCCGCCCGACGGGTTGACCACCCAGCGTCCGCCGTAGGTGGTGTCGCCGTTGTCGATCAGCTTGGGCGCCTCACCCTCGCCGCACAGGCCCAGCGCTTCGTAAAGCAGCAGCTCGTTGGCCGAGAAGCAGTCATGCAACTCGATCACCTGGAAGTCGTCCGGGCCCAGACCCGACTGCTGGTAGACGTGTTGCGCCGCTTGCACATTCATGTCGTAGCCGATGATGTTGCGGGCACTGCCGTCGAAGGTGGACTCGAAGTCGGTCGTCATGGCCTGCCCGACGATCTCCACGGCCTGCCCGCCGAGTTCGCGGCGGGCAACGTAATCCTCACTGGCCAGCACCACCGCGGCCGAACCGTCGGAGGTGGGCGAGCACTGCAGTTTGGTGAGCGGGTCGGAGATCATCTTCGCGGCAAGGATGTCATCCAGGGTGTACTCCTCCTGGAACTGCGCGTAGGGGTTGTTGACCGAGTGCTTGTGGTTCTTGAAGCCGATCTTCGCGAAGTGCTCGGCGGTGGTGCCGTACTTCTTCATGTGCTCACGCCCGGCCGCGCCGAACATCCAGGGCGCCACCGGAAACGCGAACTCGTCGATTTCAGAGAGCGCCTTGACGTGCTTGCCCATCGGCGACTCTCGGTCCTGGGCGCCGAGTTGCAGGGCTCCGGGCTGCATCTTCTCGAAGCCCAGCGCCAGCACGCAGTCGGCGAGCCCGCCGCGGATGGCTTGCGCGCCCAGGTAAAGGGCGGTAGAGCCCGTCGAGCAGTTGTTGTTGACGTTGACGATCGGAATGCCCGTCATGCCCAGTTCGTAGAGGGCGCGCTGGCCGCTGGTCGAGTCGCCCGCAACGTAACCGACATAGCCCTGCTCGATGTCGCGGTAGTCGACGCCGGCGTCGGCGAGCGCCTTGGTGCCCGACTCCTTGGCCATCTGCGGGTAGTCCCAGCCCTCGCGGCGACCCGGCTTCTCGAACTTCGTCATACCCACGCCGATGACGTAAACCTTGTTTGGCACCTTGCTAGGCATCATTGCCCCTTCCGAACGACGGTCCTCACAGTGTGCAACTTCGTCGCGGCGAGTGCGCGACGGGATGCCTGTTGTGGGGGCGTCGAGTGTGCGCTGGCGGCGTCGAGTGTGCGCTAGCGGCGCCGAGTGTGCGCTGGCGGCGTCGAGTGTGCGCTCACGGCGGGTTTGCGGCGATATCTCCGCCCAGCACGCACAGTGAAAGCCCACAATGCACGCTCGAGCCATCGACGGCCTTGCAGCGTCGCAGCACTAAAGCGTCGCCGGGCGGTATCCGATTGCCCGGCACCTCCTCGCGCCGCTACCCGGCGCGCATCGTCGCCGGGCGGTATCCGATTGCCCGGCTCCTCCTCGCGCCGCTACCCGGCGCGCATCGTCGCCGGGCGGATCACCACCACCGACTTGGTCCGCGAGCCCTCGTCGCGCAGCAGCGCGATCACCCGCCCACCCGCGTCGGTCGCGGCGTAGACGCCGTCGATACCGGCCGCCGGCAGGGCCCGGCCGTTGGCCGCGGCGTCGGCCTCCTCGGCCGTGAGGTCGCGCCGGGCGAACATCAGCAGACACGCCTGGTCCAGGTCCAGACTCAACCGGGGCCGCTCGCCCAGCTCCTCCAGCGACCACGCCTGGTCCAACCCGAAGCGGCCGACACGGGTACGCCGCAACGACGTCAGATGACCACCAACGCCAAGCGCCGCGCCCAGGTCGCGGGCCAGCGCCCGGATATAGGTGCCCGACGAGCAATCCACTTCGACGTCGAGGTCGACTACCTGAGCCTCGCGCCGCACGGCCAGCACCTCGAACCGGTCGATGCGCACCGGACGGGCTTGCAGTTCGACGGTCTGCCCCGCCCTGGCCAACTCGTAGGCACGCCGGCCGCCGACCTTGATCGCGCTGACCGCCGAGGGCACCTGGCTGATGTCACCGCGCAGACCGGCGACCGTCGCCGCAATCGCCGAGTCCGGGACGCGTTCGGCCGAAATGCATTGCAGCAGTTCCCCATCGGCGTCTTCGGTGGTCGTGGTCTGGCCCAGGCGGATGGTCGCGGCGTACGACTTCGACGCTGCCGTCAGCAATCCGAGGATCTTGGTGGCGCGCTCGACCCCGATCACCAGCACGCCGGTGGCCATCGGGTCCAGGGTGCCGGCGTGACCGACGCGGCGGGTGCCGAAGATGCGCCGACACCGCCCGACCACGTCATGGCTGGTCATGCCCGCCGGCTTGTCGACGACGACGATTCCCGGGCCCAGCGGGCCGGAGCTCATAACACGATCGCGGTCAGCACCAGCCCGCGCTGTACCGACCAGCGCCCGCTCAGCGTCGTCAGCGGCGGACCCGACAGCGCCGACGGGTCGATCAGGATGCGGGAGACGAAACGTCCCGTCGTCGAACTGTCGGCTTCGAAGGTGATGTGCGCGTCCTCGAAACCCAGCCACCGCTGGGTCAGCGGAAACCACGCCTTGTACGTTGCCTCCTTGGCGCAGAACAGGATTCGATCCCAATGCAGCTCGCTGGGCATCTGCTGGGGTATCTCGCCCCGCTCCGGCGGCAGGCTGATGGCCTCCAGCACGCCGTTGGGCAGCACGTCGTGCGGCTCGGCGTCGATCCCCAGCGACCGCACGGCGCTGTCGCGTCCCACCACCGCGCCCCGATAGCCGGTGCAGTGCGTCAAGCTGCCCACCACACCGGCTGGCCAGCACGGTTCGCCCTTCTCGCCCTTGAGGATCGGCACCGGCGGCAACCCCAGCTCGCCCAGCGCGACCCGGGCGCAGTGGCGGACGGTGATGAATTCGTGGCGACGCTTGGCCACCGACTTGGCGATCAGCGGCTCCTCTTCGGGCAACGGCGTAAGCCCCGGCGGGTCGGTGTACACCTCGGCGTACGCCAGGTCGTCATGCACCGTGTCGGGCAGCACCGCCGACACCAGCGTGCCGGCCGTCATCGGTTCTGCCGCTGCTGCAGCCGTTCCCGGAATTGCGTGGCCTGCTGTCGCATCTCGGGAGTGATCACGAAATGACCGCCGAAGTCATTCAAATACCCCGGCGCATACTGCGGGTCCGGCAACACCTGGCGCAACCAGCTGAACGGCTTGCGCCGGCGCCACTCCCGCGGATAACCCACCGACACCTCTTCGAAGCGCACGTCGTCATACCAGGTGGTCCGCGGAATATGCAGATGTCCGTAGACCGAACACACGGCGTTGTAGCGGGTGTGCCAGTCGGCGGTTTTGGTGGTGCCGCACCACAGCGAGAACTCCGGGTAGAACAACGCGTCGCACGGTTCACCCACCAACGGGAAGTGGTTGACCAGCACGGTGGGCTGCACCCAATCCAGGTCTTCCAGCCGGGCGCGCGTCGCTGCGACCCGCTCGTGACACCACGCGTCCCGGGTGGGATACGGCTCGGAGGAGAGCAGGAATTCGTCGGTGGCCACGACGTTGCGTTCCCGGGCGATGGCCAAGCCTTCGGCCTTGCTGGCCGCACCCGCCGGCAAATAGCTGTAGTCGTACAGCAAGAACATCGGCACGATGGTGGCCGGGCCGCCGCGTTCGGTCCATACCGGGAACGGGTGCTCGGGGGTGACGATGCCCATCTCGTCGCACATGTTGACCAGATAGTCGTAGCGGTCCCGGCCGAAGATCTGCATGGGATCGCGCGTAGTGGTCCACAGCTCGTGGTTGCCGGGCACCCAGATCACCTTGGCGAACCGCCGCCGCAGCAAGTCCAGCGCCCAGCGGATCTCGTCGGTGCGTTCGGCGACGTCGCCGGCCACGATCAGCCAGTCGTCCGGCGAGGACGGGTGCAGCGACTCGGTGACCGGCTTATTGCCGAGGTGACCGGTGTGCAGGTCAGAGATCGCCCACAGCGTCGGCTGTCCGGCGTGTTCCTGTCGGGTCACGACTAACCACCCTAACGGCTGCCCGTGCTGCCCTCTTTCTGGTGCGCGTCCCCTGACGCCGGTTTGCCGGCGGATTAGAACAAGTTCTCGTTTGCTCTGTGACGGCGCGGACGCGACTTGTACACTCCCGGCAAAGGGACCGCCAAAGGCAGGGGGATGTCGTGTTCGCCAAGGTGCGTCTGCTCGGGGGGCTTGCCGCGCTGATCACAGCGGTGGTGGTGGGCTGGCAGAGCATCCCGCCGGCGCCGACGGGCGGCGGGCATGTCGAGTTGCGGTCGACGGCCGCGCCGATGTCGACCACGATGAAGAGCCCGATCGTGGAGACCAGCAATCCCAGCCCGTTCGACCCGTGCAACGACATTCCGTTCGACGTGGTGCAGCGGCTCGGCCTGGCGTTCAGCCCGCCCGAGGCCGAGGAAGGGCTGCGTTGCCACTACGACGCGGGTAACTACCAGCTGGCCGTCGAGCCCGTCATCTGGCGCACCTACGCCCAGAGCCTGCCGCCGGACGCGGTCGAGACGACGGTCGCCGGGCACCGCGTCGCGCAGTACTGGGTGCTCAAGCCCACCCAGCGCAACAGCTACTACTACATGTCCTGCATGGTCACCTTCAAGACCAGTTACGGCGTCATCCAGCAGGCGCTGTTCTACTCGAGCATCTACTCCGAGCCCGACGTCGACTGCCCGTCCACCAACCTGCAGCGCGCCAACGACCTGGCTCCCTACTACAAGTTCTGAGCCGGGCGTTCCTTAACCTGGGCGGGTGAGCAAGACCAGGCATCGCGGCGGCAAAGCGGTCGGCAGCGCTCTCGGCCGGCTGCTGGGGCTGCGCCCGGCGACCACGGGGTACAGCGTGCGCACCGTCCGGATTCCGATGCGCGACGGCGTCGACCTGATGGCCGACCACTACGCGCCGGACACCAGCCGGCCCGCCGGGACTGTGTTGGTGCGCGGCCCCTATGGCCGCGGCGTTCCGTTTTCGCTGGTGTTCGCCCGGCTCTACGCCGCCCGCGGCTACCACGTCGTGTTGCAAAGCGTACGTGGCACATTCGGTTCCGGCGGCGAGTTCGAGCCGATGGTCAACGAGGCCGCCGACGGCGCCGACACCGTCGAATGGCTGCGTCGCCAACCGTGGTTCACCGGCCGCTTCGGCACGGTCGGCCTGTCCTACCTGGGTTTCACCCAGTGGGCGCTGCTGGCCGATCCGCCCCCGGAGCTGGCGGCGGCCGTCATCGCGGTCGGCCCGCACGACTTCCGCGACTCGGTGTGGGGCACCGGCACCTTTGCGGTCAACGACTTCCTGGGCTGGAGTGATCTGGTCGCCCGTCAGGAGGAACCCGGCCGCATCCGCGCCGCCCTTCGCCAGGTGCAGTCCCCGCGCAAGGTGGCACGGGCGGTCGCCGAGGTCCCGATGGGTCCGGCAGCGCGCACGCTGCTCGGAGACGGCGCTCCGTGGTTCGAATCGTGGGTGGAACATGCCGATCCCGACGACCCGTTCTGGGACCGGCTGCGCTTCCCGGCCGCGCTGGACCGCGTAGCGGTTCCGGTGTTGCTGCTGAGCGGCTGGCAAGACGTGTTCTTGCGCCAGACGCTGCAGCAGTACCGGCAGCTGCGCGACCGCGGCGTCAACGTCGCCCTCACCGTCGGGCCGTGGACGCACACCCAGATGTTGACCAAGGGCCTGCCGGTGAGCGCACAGGAGTCACTGGACTGGGTCGACGCGCATGTGGGTGACGCGCCGGCGCTGCGTCGGCCCAGCACCGTGCGCGTGTTCGTCACCGGCCAGGGTTGGCGGTATCTGCCGGACTGGCCCCCGGCCACCACCGAACACACGTGGTATCTGCAGCCCCGGGGGCACCTGGGTGTGACAGCGCCGCAGCCCGGCGCGGCCCCGGCGAAATTCCCTTACAACCCCGCCCACCCCACCCGGGCGATCGGCGGCCCGCTGCTGTCGCCCAAGGGGGGCTACCGCGACGACACCCGGCTTGCCGAGCGCGACGACGTGCTGTCCTTCACCGGCACCACGCTGACCCACGACCTCTTCGTCTATGGCAGCCCGGTGGTCGAGCTGACGCACTCCTCAGACAACCCCAACGTCGACGTGTTCGTCCGGGTCAGCGAGGTCGACGCCCGCGGCCGCTCGCGCAATGTCAGCGACGGATACCGGCGCTTGGGTGACGCCCCGCAGACGGTCCGGATCGAACTCGACGCCGTCGCGCATCGATTCCGCGCCGGCTCACGCCTGCGCGTGCTGATCGCCGGCAGCTGGTTTCCCCGCTACGCGCGCAACCTGGGGACCGCCGAGCCGGCGCTGACCGGACGCCAGGTCAAGCAGGCGACCCACGAGGTGCATTTCGGCGAATCCCGACTGCTGTTGCCGGTCGGCTAACCCACGGCGTCGCGGACGCGGGCGGCGACGTCGGCCAGGACGGTGTCGTCGTGCACCGGCGCGCCCAACGCCGGGTCGGCCGGCAACTCCACCCAGCTCCGGCAGCCGGCATATTCCGGGGTGCGGGCCAACCGGACCGGCTGCACCAGCGGCATCGCCGACACCACCAGCACCGCAAGCTTGTGTTTGGGCCGGAAATCGAGCCGGTCGGCGCGCACCGACTCCGCCGTCCAAATGTGCAGATCTTCGATCTTGTCCAGGCCTTCGGGCCGGTTGACCGGCAGCGCGGCCACGACCTTGGCGGCCGCCCGCAGCGTCAGGTCGGAATCAGTGCTGTCGGCGGCGGCCTCGGCCACCAGGTCGCGGTGCTCGGGGCGCACCCGCTCGGCGTGGCTGTGCGCGACCGTCGGGAACAGCAGGAATTCTCTTGCGGCCACGGTGAACCGCTTCTCGCCGATGCCGCCCTTGCGCAGGAGGACGCTTTGGCGCCCATCCAGCAGCGCATGGACGGCCGCGCTCCACTCCTTGAGCGCGGGCGTCACGGCGACGGCGCGGCGGCCAGCCGGGCGATCACTTCCGGCCGGCGCAGCGGCGGTACGGTTTTCGGCGGCTGGCGCCGAGGTGTCAGGGCGTCCAGCAACCGGGTGGTCGTGGCCGTGACCTCGGCGACGGCGGTCTCGAACGCCTCGACGTTGGCGGCCGACGGGTGGGTGATGCCGCTGACCTTGCGGACGTACTGCCGCGACGCGGCGGCGATCTCTTCGTCGGTGGCTGGGGGCTCCAGTCCCCGCAGCTCGGTGATGTTCCGGCACATGCTTCAACGATAGGCGGCAGAGGCGGTTGTCACAGCGGCCACACGTGTCGCTGTTGGGAAGGTGTGTCGTAATGCCCACCTCCGAGCGACAAATCCGGGCGACGGTCCGGAAGTCGCTGTGAGGCGGGCAGAACGGATGCCCCCCGAGGCAGAGACTTGTGGGGCTGATGTGACCGCTACGGTGAATGCCATGACCGACGACATCCTGCTGATCCACACCGAAGAGCGGGTGCGCACCCTGACCCTCAACCGCCCGCAGGCCCGCAATGCGCTGTCTTCGGCGCTTCGGGATCAGTTCTTCGGGGCCCTGTCCGACGCCGAAACCGACGACGACGTCGACGTCCTCATCGTCACCGGCGCCGACCCGGTGTTCTGCGCCGGATTGGATCTCAAAGAACTGGGCGGACAAACCGCGCTGCCCGACATTTCCCCGCGCTGGCCGGCGCTGACCAAGCCGGTGATCGGCGCCATCAACGGCGCAGCGGTCACCGGCGGGCTGGAGTTGGCGCTGTACTGCGACATCCTGATCGCCTCGGAGCAGGCGCGCTTCGCCGACACCCACGCGCGGGTGGGCCTGCTGCCCACCTGGGGGCTCAGCGTGCGGTTGCCGCAGAAGGTCGGCGTGGGGCTGGCCCGGCGGATGAGCATGACCGGTGATTACCTGTCGGCCGCCGACGCGCTGCGCGCCGGCCTGGTCACCGAGGTGGTGCCGCACGAGCAGTTGCTGAGCACGGCCCGTCAGGTGGCGGCGTCCATCGTCGGCAACAACCAGAACGCGGTGCGGGCATTGCTGGCCTCCTACCACCGCATCGACGACACGCAGACCAGCGGCGGGCTGTGGTTGGAAGCGATGGCCGCCAGAGAATTTCGCACCAGCGGCGACGACATCGCCGCCAACCGTGAGGCCGTGCTGCAACGCGGACGGTCCCAGGTCCGCTGACGACGATGGTGCCGCCACCGCGGCGACCGCCGCGGTCCACGGCCGACACCGTTGCGGCCGTGCTGCTCTCTTTCGCGTTGGTTGCGTTGTGCGCGTTGGGGTTGTTGGCGGCGCTGGTGCCGTCGCTGTGGGCGTTCCTGCCGATCTGCAGCGACAACTGCGACGATCCGAAGTTCTCGAAGTTCTTCGATCACACCTTCACCGGGGCGGCCGTCGTGGTCGGCGGTGAGGTGATCGCGGTTGGGGTGGGCGGCATCGGAATGGTGGTCGCGGGCGTCCGCCGATCGGTGTTGTGGATCTGGCCGGCGATCGGCGCGGCAATCGTCGTCGCGGCTTTCCTTGTGGCGCTGTTGATTTGGATCAATGGCATACCGAGCGGTCACTGAGTCCTACGCCGTTCCGGTCACCGCCCAGCGGCCGGACCACGACCGCCACCCCACGAAGATCAGCCGCAACACCACGAAGGTGCTCAACCCCGACCAGATCCCGGCCAGCCCCCAGCCGTAGGCCAGCGACAACCAGATCAGCGGCAGGAAACCGATCAGGGCGCTGACGACGGTGGCGGTCCGCATGAACGCCGCGTCGCCGGCGCCCAACAGGACCCCGTCGAGCGCGAAAACAACTCCGGCGCACGGTAACTGGGCCACCAGGAACCACCACGGCACGTCGATCGCGGCGAGCACCGACCGGTCGTGGGTGAACAAGGCGGGCAGCACCGGCGCCCCCGCGGCCAGCGCGCCCGCCAACACGGCGGCGGCCAGGAAGGAGAACGCGGTCACCCGCCACGCCACCGATTTGGCGTGCGCGACATCTCCGGCCCCCAGCGCGGCACCGACCAGCGACTGTGCGGCGATGGCCAGCGAATCGAGCACCAGCGCAAGAAAACTCCACAATTGCAGCACCACCTGATGGGCGGCCAGCGCCGCCGCACCGAACCGTGCGGCCACCGCACCCGCCGAGACGAAGCAGGTCTGAAACGCCAGGCTGCGCAGGAACAGGTCGCGGGCCAGCACCAATTGCGCACGCAGCACGGGCGCGTCGAGCCGCAGCGGCACCCGCTCGGCCAGCAGCGCGCCGCCGAAGAGCACCGCCGCCGACCACTGACCGGCCAGGTTGGCCACCGCCGAACCCGACAACCCGAAGCGTGGTAACCCCAGCCAGCCGTACACGAGCAGCGGGCACAGCAGCGCGGAGAGCGCGAAGCCGGCGACGACATAGCGTAGCGGCCGCACGGTGTCCTGCACGCCGCGCATCCAGCCGTTCCCGGCCAGGGAGACCAGAATCGCCGGGGCGCCCAAGATGGCGATCCGCAGCCAGGGCAATCCCGCCACCGTGATGTCGTCGGAGCCGCCACCCGCGATCGTCGAAACCAACTGAACCGCAGCGATTTCCACCACGGCGACGACCAAGGCACCCAGCCCCAGCGCCAGCCAGGTCGCCTGCACGCCCTCGTTGACCGCCGCCCCGCGGTCGGCCGCACCGAAGTGGCGCGCCGCGCGCGACGTCGTGCCGTAAGACAGGAAAATCGACTGGGAGCTGACGACGCCCAGGATCAGGCTGCCGACCGCCAGACCTGCCAGCGACACCGCCCCCAACCGTCCCACCACCGCGGTGTCGAACAGCAGGTACAACGGTTCGGCGGCCAACACACCCAACGCCGGCAGGGCCAGCGCGGCGATCTGGCGGCCTCCCGCGGTGGGACGGTCCCGCTCCGGCCGCTCCTGCGTCAAGAGCGGTCAGCCCAGGGCGCCGCGCAGCGCGGAGACGGCGTCGTCGATGGTCCCGCTGGTCGAGTACCCGGCGGCCAACCGGTGGCCACCACCGCCGAACTGCGCCGCCACGGCCGCCAGGTCAACGTCGTTCTTGGCCCGCATCGACACCGACCACTCCTGCGGGTCGATCTCCTTGAATACCGCCGCCACTTCAGCCTGCTGCGTGGTGCGAACGATATCGACGACGCTTTCCACTTCCTCGGGCCGAGAGGTCATCCAATCCTGGTGATGCACAACCGCATAGACCAGGCCGCGACCCCCGGCGGCCTCCGGCAGCAGCCGCGCCGAACCCAGCACCCGCGACAACATCGGCAACCACACGAACGGATGGGTGTCCATCAGGGACCGGCTGATGGCGGCGTTGTCCACGCCCAGATCCACCAGGCGAGCCGCCAGCCGCAGCGCCCGCGCGCTGGCCCACCGGAACGATCCGGTGTCGGTGGTCAGTCCCGCATAGATGCAGTGCGCGACCGCCCGGTCGATCGGCTGGCCCCAGGCATCGAGGACCTCGGCGATCAGCATCGTCGTCGAATCCGCCGACGCATCAACGAAGTTCGCGGTGCCGAACAGCTCATTGGAGGCGTGATGGTCGATGACCAGGATCTCCGGACCGTTGGTGGCCAGATCACTCAGGCCGCCCAGTCGGTTGATGCTCGGAACGTCAACGGTGACAACAAGATCGACGTCGCGACGCATGTCGTCCGGACTCACCAGCAACTGACAACCGGGCAGCGACCGCAACGACTCGGGCAAGTTGGCCGGCGTCGCGAAGCTGACCTCCACCCGTTTTCCGCATCGGTCCAGCACCGAAGCCAGCGCCAGTCCCGCACCGACGGTGTCGGCATCGGGATGGACATGACAGACGACCGCGGTCCGATCCGAATCGGACAACAGCCGGGCGGCGCCGACAGCGTCGACGCGCGCCCCCTTGAGGCGCTGCATGTGTGCCGGCTCAGTCTTCCGGTCGATCGTGGTCATCGCTGTCTTCCTCAGCCAATGGTCCCGTCGATGTCCTGTCTCGATAGGGGTCGGGGTCGCCGGCCGGCTTGGCGCCGACTCGCACGCGCGCCAGGTCCGCGTCTGCGGCACGGGCGCGGGCCAGCAACTCCTCCATGCGGTTGACGTTGTCCGTTGTGGTGTCCCGGAGGAACGTCAAGGTCGGCGTGAAGCGCACGCCGGTGCCGGCGCCGACCTTGGAACGCAGCACTCCCCTGGCCCGCTCCAGCGCCGCCGCGGCGGCCGCGTAGTCCGGCTCGTCGTCGAGGGTGGGTCCCATGACGCTGTAGTAGACCGTCGCATCGTGCAGGTCGGCGGTGACCTTGGTGTCCACGACGGTCACCCCGGCCAGGCCCGGATCCTTGATCTCGAACTCGATGGCCGAGGCGACAATCGTGTTGATCCGCTTGGCCAGCCGGCGCGCCCGTGCCGGATCGGCCATCAGACCCGCTCTTTCTCAACCAGCTCGTAGGACTCGATGACGTCGCCTTCCTTGATGTCCGAGTAACCCAGCGTCATACCGCACTCGAAACCTTCGCGGACCTCGGTCACGTCGTCCTTCTCCCGGCGCAGCGAGTGGATCGTCAGGTTCTCGGCGATCACGATGTTGTCGCGCAGCAGCCGCGCCTTGGCGTTACGGCGCACCACACCGGAGCTGATCATGCAGCCGGCGATGAGGCCCACCTTGGAGGACCGGAACAGCGCCCGGATCTCGGCACGACCGAGTTGCCGCTCCTCGTAGATCGGCTTGAGCATGCCGCGCAGGGCCTTCTCGATCTCGTCGATGGCCTGGTAGATCACCGAGTAGTAGCGGATCTCCACACCTTCGCGGTTGGCCAGCTCGGTGGCCTTGCCCTCGGCGCGCACGTTGAACCCGATGATCACCGCGTCCGAGGCCGACGCCAGGTTGACGTTGGTCTCGGTGATGCCACCGACACCGCGGTCGATGACCCGCAGCTCCACCTCGTCGTCCACCTGGATGCCCATCAGGGCCTCTTCCAGGGCTTCGACGGTACCGGCGTTGTCGCCCTTGAGGATCAGGTTCAGCTGGCTGGTTTCCTTCAGCGCCGAATCCAGGTCCTCGAGGCTGATCCGCTTGCGGCTGCGCGCGGCCAGCGCGTTGCGCTTGCGGGCGCTGCGCCGGTCGGCGATCTGGCGGGCGATGCGGTCCTCGTCGACGACCAGGAAGTTGTCACCCGCGCCGGGCACCGACGTGAAGCCGATGACCTGCACCGGCCGCGACGGCAGCGCCGCCTCGACGTCGTCGCCGTGTTCGTCGACCATGCGGCGCACCCGGCCGTAGGCGTCGCCGGCGACCACCGAGTCGCCGACACGCAGCGTCCCGCGTTGCACCAGCACCGTGGCGACCGGACCGCGACCGCGGTCCAGGTGCGCCTCGATCGCCACACCCTGGGCCTCCATGTCGGGGTTGGCCCGCAGGTCCAGCGCCGCGTCGGCGGTCAGCAGCACCGCTTCGAGCAAGGCCTCGATGTTGGTGCCCTGCTTGGCCGAGATGTCGACGAACATGGTGTCGCCACCGAAGTCCTCGGCCACCAGGCCGTATTCGGTGAGCTGTCCGCGGATCTTGGCCGGGTCGGCGCCTTCCTTGTCGATCTTGTTGACGGCCACCACAATCGGCACGTCGGCAGCCTGGGCGTGGTTGATCGCTTCCACGGTCTGGGGCATCACGCCGTCGTCGGCCGCGACCACCAGGATGGCGATGTCGGTGGCCTTGGCGCCGCGGGCACGCATGGCGGTGAACGCCTCGTGACCGGGGGTGTCGATGAAGGTGACCAGCCGCTCGGTGCCGTCGAGGTCCACGCTGACCTGGTAGGCGCCGATGTGCTGGGTGATACCGCCGGCCTCGCCCTCGCGGACGTTGGCCTTGCGGATGGTGTCCAACAGTCGGGTTTTACCGTGGTCGACGTGACCCATGACGGTCACCACCGGCGGACGGGTCTGCAGGTCTTCCTCGCCGCCCTCGTCCTCGCCGTAGGTCAGGTCGAAGGACTCCAGCAGCTCACGGTCCTCGTCCTCGGGGGACACGACCTGCACGACGTAGTTCATCTCGCTGCCCAGCAGCTCGAGCGTCTCGTCGCCGACCGACTGCGTGGCGGTCACCATCTCGCCGAGGTTGAACAGCGCCTGCACCAGCGCGGCCGGGTTGGCGTTGATCTTGTCGGCGAAGTCGCTCAGCGACGCACCGCGGGCCAGCCGGATGGTCTCGCCGTTGCCATGCGGCAACCGCACCCCACCGACGACCGGGGCCTGCATGTTCTCGTACTCGGCGCGTTTGGCCCGCTTGGACTTGCGGCCACGCCGGGGCGCACCGCCGGGACGGCCGAAGGCACCGGCGGCGCCGCCGCGCTGGCCCGGACGGCCACCGCCGCCACCACCACCGCCGGGACGGCCGCGGAAACCACCACCGCCACCGCCTGGGGCGGCACCAACGCCGCCGCCGCCGCGGTAGTTACCGCCACCGCCATCGGGGCGACCGCCAACGCCACCGGGCCGGCCACCGCCGGGACGAGGCGCGCCGGGACGCGCCGGGCGGGCCTGACCGCCGGCGCCGCCTGGACGCGGCGGCATGTTGCCGGGTGACGCGCCGCCTGGGCGCGGCGCTCCGGGCCTGGGCGCACCGGGTCGGGGCGCCATGGGACGCGGGATGGGACGGTCGACGGGTTGTGCCGACGAGAACGGGTTGTTCCCGACGCGCGGGGTGCGCACACCGGGCTTGGGCATCGGGCTGGGACGTGGTCCCGGGGTCATGCCGGGATGCGGCGCCCGATCACCGGGGGCGGGCTGTCCGGGCTTGGGTCCGGGACGGCCGGGAGGCGCGGTGGGGGTCGGCGGCGCCGGGGGCGCCGGCGTCGCGGTCGTCGGCGCGGGGGCGGGAGCCGCGGGAGCCGGGCTGCCGCCGTCGGCGGCTCTGGCGGGCGCACTGGCCGGCGCGCCGTTGCCCGCGACCGTGTCGATCGCCTTGTCGAGAGCCCGGTCGAGTGATGCGTCGGGCGCCTTGGCCGCCGGGGCGGCGGGCACCTTCGCGGGGGCCTTGGCTCCGTCTTTCGCGGGCGCCGGCTTGCTGCCGCCGAACGATTCACGCAGCCGGCGGGCGACGGGCGCTTCCACCGTCGATGACGCGGATTTGACGAATTCGCCCTGTTCACTAAGCCGGGCGAGCACTTCCTTGCTGGTTACACCGAGTTCCTTTGCCAACTCGTGTACGCGGGCCTTACCTGCCACTACATCTCCTGTCTGTGAGGCGACAGTCGTGGGCCGCGCCTCGGGTTTAGCTATGACGCATGGTCATCGGGACTTCACGGTGTGCTCATGTTCGTTGCTACCTGTTCTGTTGCCTGGTGAGCGGGCCTGTCTGAGGAACCGACGTGCTCGACCACCGCGGATGTGTCCGGTGAACCGGTGATGCGCAGCGCGCGTTGGAAAGCTCGCCGCCGAATCGCCTGATGCACGCACTGCGGTTGAGGATGCACCCACGCACCCCGCCCCGGCAGGCGCCTGCCTGTGTCAACGACCACGGCGTACGTGCCGTTCCCGCTCGACTCAGCCACCACGCGAAGCAGTTCGACGGCCAGCTCACGCTTCCGGCACCCGACACACGTCCGCACCGGTCCGCAGGGGTCCTCCGTGCTTTTGCGCGCCGAGTCCGAAGGCTCGCGCTGGATCACGGCTAAGTCTAGCGTCACTCGCGGGGTGGCCCGAACCACCCGGGACGCGCCTGTGGGTCCGCGACCGTTATTTAGTGTCCGTGCGCCATCCCATGGCTGGCGCCCTGTTCGGGGTGAGCCGCCGACTGGCCCGGCGAATCGCCGCGAATGTCGATGCGCCACCCGGTCAGCCGGGCCGCCAGCCTCGCGTTTTGGCCTTCCTTGCCGATGGCCAGGGACAGCTGGAAGTCCGGCACCACCACGCGCGCGGCCCGCGCGTTCGGGTCGATTACCGACACCGAGACGACTTTGGCCGGCGACAATGCGTTGGCGACGAACCGCGCCGGATCTTCGTCGTAGTCGATGATGTCGATCTTTTCTCCGGACAGCTCGCTCATCACGTTGCGCACCCGCTGCCCCATCGGGCCGATGCACGCGCCCTTGGCATTGAGGCCCGGGACACGGGAAGTGACCGCGATCTTGGAGCGGTGGCCGGCTTCGCGGGCCACCGCGACGATTTCCACCGACCCGTCGGCGATCTCGGGGACCTCCAGCGAGAACAGCTTGCGGACCAGGTTGGGGTGGGTGCGCGACAGGGTGATCAGCGGTTCGCGGGCCCCGCGGGTCACCCCGACCACATAGCAGCGCAGCCGGTTGCCGTGTTCGTAGCTTTCGCCGGGCACCTGCTCGGCGGCCGGGATGACACCCTCGGATGCCTTGGTTTCGGTGCCCATGCGCACGACGACCAGGCCGCGGGCGTTGGCGCGGCTGTCGCGCTGGATGACACCGGCGACGATCTCCCCTTCGCGGGTGGAGAACTCGCCGTAGGTGCGCTCGTTCTCGGCGTCGCGGAAGCGTTGCAGCATGACTTGACGGGCGGTGGTGGCGGCGATGCGGCCGAAACCTTCGGGGGTGTCGTCCCACTCGCTGATGAGGTTGCCGTCCTCGTCCACCTCGCGCGCGATGACGCGCACGACGCCGGTCTTGCGGTCGATCTCGATGCGGGCGTCCATCTGATGGCCCTGGGTATGCCGGTAGGCGGTGAGCAGCGCGGATTTGATCGTTTCCAGCAGCTCATTGACCGAGATGCCGCGGTCCACCTCGATCGCGTGCAGCGCAGCCATGTCGATGTTCATGTTCCGGCCTCCGTCCCACGAGCCCGACCCATTTCCGCCATTCCCGCCAGCTCCAGCTCGGCCGGGGTTGGCGGGGAAAACTCCACTTGCACCACGGCGGTCGCGATGTCGGCGAGCGGGATCTGCCGCACGGTCCACGTGCGGCCCTGCCGGACCACCAGCGCTGTCGCGCCGTCGCGTGTCTCTCCGATGCGCCCGGTCAGCTCGGCGCCGTCGGACATCTTCAGCTGGACCTTGCGACCGCGGGCCCGGCGGAAGTGTTTCTCGCTGGTGAGCGGGCGTTCCACCCCGGGCGAGCTCACCTCGAGGACGTAGCGGTCGCCGACATTGTCAAGCTCGTCTAGCAAAGTCGACGCCGAGCGGGACAGCGCGGCGACGGTGTCCAGGTCGAGGGCCGTATCGCCGTCGGCGATGACCGTTATCCGCGGTGGGCGGGACGCGGAATCGATGACCACATCCTCGATTTCATAGCCTGCACGCGCGAATTCGCCGCCGAGTAACTCGATCACCTGCATTTGCGACGGTAGCCCGGTGGTCACGGCGAGCTCCTCATCTTGAGTTGTCCCGGACACTGGCGGATCTCGCCGCCCTGTTGTTTTGCGTGCGGCTCCCGGCGTTCTTCGGAAGAATTCCGGGAGAACCAGCTATCAACGATACGCCAGAAACGGCGATCGACGAGGGCTTCGATCGCGGCACTACCTCCACAGGCGTCGTGCCCAGCGTCGTTGTGGCGCGCATCGATGGCAGGATGTTGCTGTGCCCAGAGCCGTACCCGTCATCAACAGGCGGGGCGTGCTCGCCGGTGGGGCCGCTCTCGCTGCACTGGGGGTGGTCGTGTCCGCCTGTGGCGAGCCCGCCTCCAAGCCACCGGCAGTCGAAGACCTGCTGGGGCCGCTCGATCAGGCTCGACGCGACAGCGCGCTGGCTACGGCTGCGGCCGGTGCGATCGGCAGTCCGCCGCAGATCGCTGCCGCGCTGACGGTCGTGGCCACCCAACGCGCCGCCCATGCGCGGGCGCTGTCGACCGAGATCTCTCGCGCCTCGGGCAAGCTGGTGTCGTCGAACACCGAGACCAGCAGCACCACTCCCAGCCCGGCTGGGACCGAGCCGCCGCCTCCCCCGCCTCCGGTGTCCGATGTCATCGATTCGCTGCGCGCATCGGCCGAAAGCGCCAGCCGGCTGGTGGCGAGCTCGTCGGGCTACCGCGCCGGGCTGTTGGCGTCGATCGTCGCGTCCTGCACGGCGTCGTACACGGTGGCGTTGGTGCCCGGAGGCCCGTCGATATGACCTCGGCCCAGCCCACGCCCGGCGCCCGGCCGAAACTGTCTCCGTCCGGCAAGGACGCCGACACCACCGCATTGAGCGACGCGCTGACCGTCGAGCACGCGACCATCTACGGGTACGGCATCGTCTCGGCGCTGTCGCCGCCCAGCGTCAACGACCTGGTGGTAGAAGCGCTGAACCAGCATCGGCAACGTCGCGATGACGTCATCGCGATGCTGAGTGCCCGCAAGGCCAACGCGCCCGTCGCGGCGCCGGGCTACCAGTTGCCGTCGCAGGTCGGCAGCCCGGCCGATGCGGCGCGGCTGGCGGTGCGGATGGAGAACGACGGTGCGACGGCCTGGCGCGCGGTGGTCGAGCACGCCGACACCGCTGATGACCGCGCGTTCGCTTCGACCGCCCTGACCCAGAGCGCGGTGATGGCCGCGCGATGGAACAAGGTGCTGGGCGCCTGGCCCATCACCACCTCGTTCCCGGGCGGCAACGAGTAGCTAGCCGCTGACGGCTGCGGCGATCTCGGTGGCCAGCGACTCGCCCGCGCGCAGCTCGCGGGTCTGGCCACCGAACCGGTCCCGCAGTTCGACTACCCCATCGACCCAGCCGCGGCCCACCACGACGACCCACGGCATGCCGAGCAGTTCGGCGTCTTTGAATTTCACCCCGGGTGAGGCCTGGCGGTCGTCGAGAAGCACCTCGATGCCCAGCCGGTCCAGGTCGGCGGCCAACGCGGCCGCGCCGGCGCGGGCTTCGGCGTCTTTGTTGGCGATGACCAGGTGCACACCGAAGGGCGCGACCGCGGCGGGCCAGCGCAGGCCCAGCTCGTCGTGGTGCTGTTCGGCGATGACGGCGACCAGCCGGGAGACCCCGATGCCGTAGGAGCCCATGGTCAGCCGTACCGGCTTGCCGTCCTCGCCGAGCACGTCGGCGGTGAAGGCATCGGTGTATTTGCGGCCGAGCTGGAAGATGTGTCCGATTTCGATGCCGCGGGCCATGACCAGGGGACCCGCACCGTCCGGCGAGGGGTCGCCTTCGCGTACCTGGGCGGCTTCGATGGTGCCGTCGGCGGTGAAGTCGCGGCCGGCCACCAGGCCGACGACGTGCCGGCCGGGCTCGTCGGCGCCGGTGATCCAGCTGGTGCCGTCGACCACTCGCGGGTCGACCAGGTAGCGAACGCCGTTGTCCCGCAAGGCTTTCGGGCCGATGTAGCCCTTGATCAGGAAGGGGTACCTGGCGAAGTCGTCGTCGCCCAGGAAGGCGTAGTCGGCGGGTTCCAGCGCCGCGCCCAGCCGCTTCTCGTCGATGTCGCGGTCACCGGGCACGCCGATGGCGAGCAGCTCCCAGTCACCACCGGGCTGGCGGACTTTGACCAGGACGTTTTTCAGGGTGTCCGCGGCGGTCACGGTGCGGCCCAGATCGGCGCCGTTGGCCCAGTCGACCAGTGTGGCGATGGTCGGGGTGTCGCCGGTGTCGTGCACCACCGCCTCGGGCAGGCCGTCGGTGGGCAAGGTGTCCGGGCTGGCGGTGACGACGGCCTCGACGTTGGCCGCGTAGCCCGATTCCACGCAGCGCACGAAGGTGTCTTCGCCGATCGGGCTTTCGGCGAGGAATTCTTCGGAGGCGCTGCCGCCCATCGCGCCCGATACCGCAGACACGATCACGTAGCGGACCCGCAGCCGGTCGAAGATGCGCTGGTAGGCCTCCCGGTGCGCGTGGTAGGAGTCCTTGAGCCCGGAGGCGTCGATGTCGAAGGAGTAGGAGTCCTTCATGACGAACTCGCGACCGCGCAGGATGCCGGCCCGCGGCCGGGCTTCGTCGCGGTATTTGGTCTGGATTTGGTAGAGGGTGAGCGGGAAGTCCTTGTAGGAGCTGTACTCGCCCTTGACGGTCAGGGTGAACAGCTCTTCGTGAGTGGGGCCCAGCAGGTAGTCGTTGCCCCGGCGATCCTTGAGCCGGAAGACTCCGTCGCCGTACTCGGTCCAGCGGTTGGTGGTCTCGTAGGGTGCGCGCGGCAACAGGGCGGGGAAGAGGATTTCCTGGCCGCCGATGGCGTTCATCTCCTCGCGCACGACGCGTTCGATGTTGCGCAGCACCCGCAGTCCCAGCGGCAGCCAGCTGTACAGCCCGGGCGCGATGGGCCGGACGTAGCCGGCCCGGATGAGCAGTTTGTGGCTGGGCACTTCCGCGTCGGCGGGATCGTCGCGCAGGGTGCGGACGAACAGCTCGGACATCCGGGTAATCACAGCGGGCCAGCCTAGTGGCGACTGCAAGGCCGGCTCTCAGCCGGGCGCAGCAGGTCGCCACCGTGGGAGCTAGTGGCGACTGCAAGGCCGGCTCTAAGCCGGGCGCGCACCGGCGTTGCGGCGGTGTCGAGGCAGGCGATTCGCAGTCACATCCGCCACAGCCGCCTCTGGCAGGGACAGTGGTCTTTTTGCCCACCTCCGAGCGACAACGGAACTTGTCGCTGTGAGGTGGGCACTTCGACTATCACCCCAGCCAGAAACAGACGTGGCTATTGTGACCAAAGAGAACCCGGCGAATTAGATCTCGCCGGCGTCAATCGCTTCCTTGACCTCTTGAGCGTGCGCGACCTGCTCCGGGGTGTAGCCGATGAACAGCGCCGCGGCACCGACGATGATCGCCGCGCCGGCCACCCACAGCAGGCCGTAGGTATAGCCATGGTCCAGCGCATTCAACTGCGCGTCGTTCATGAACTTCACCGGCCCAGTGGTTCCGCCCAGGTACAGCGTGCGGGAGGAGATCACCGCCTGAATGACGGCCAGCACCAGCGGCCCACCCAGGCTTTGTGCCATGAGCGCCATCGCCGACACCGGGCCGATCTGGTCGAAGCCGACCCCGGCGATGGCCGACAGGGTCAGCGGGACGACGGCCATGCCGATGCCGATTCCGCCCACCACGATGGGCGCCACCAAGTTCGGGAAGTAGGGCACGCCGCGGTGCATGGCGAACCAGCCGTACAGCATCGCGAGAACCAGCAGGTAGCCACCGGCGATGGTGAGCACGCGAGGCGAGAACCGCGACACCAGCTGCGAGGACACCCCCAGGCCGATGCCCATCGCGATGACGAACGGAATGAAGCCGACGCCCGCGCGCAGCGCGCTGTAGCCCAGGACGTCCTGCACGTACAGGCCGATGCAGACCGTCAGGCTGAACATGACGCCGCCGGCCAGCAGGATCGCCAGGAAGGTGACCGCCCGGTTGCGGTCCCGGAACAGCTCGAATGGCACGACGGGGTTGTCGGCTGTGCGCTCGACGATGGCGAAGGCCACTGCGGCGGCCAACGCCACCAGGCCCGAGCCGATGGTGGTGACCGAGATCCAGCCCTGTTCGGGCCCCATCGAGAAGGCGAACACGGCCGCGGTGCATGCCAGCGTGGCCAGCATGGCCCCGGTGGCGTCCAGCTTCATGCGCTCACGGTTGGTCTCGCGCAGCGCGGTGCGGGCCAGATAGATCATCACCAGCCCGATGGGCACGTTGACCATGAAGGCCAGCCGCCAGGAAAGCTCGGTCAGCGCTCCGCCGACCACCAGGCCCATCACCGAGCCGATCGCGGTCATCGCGGCGAAGACGGCGGTCGCGGCGTTACGCGCGGGTCCCTTCGGGAACGTCGTCGCGACCAGCGCCAGGCCGGTCGGGGAGGCGATGGCCGAGCCGATGCCCTGCAACAGGCGGGCGATGACCATGGTCACTTCATCCCAGGCCACCGCGCACAGCACCGATGAGATGGTGAACAGGGCCACGCCGACGATGAAGGTGCGCTTGCGGCCGATGGTGTCGCCGAGGCGGCCACCGAGCAGCATCAGCCCGCCGAACGTCAGCACGTAAGCGGTGATCACCCAGCTCCGGCCGGCGTCAGACAAGCTCAGCTCGTTCTGAATCTTAGGAAGCGCGACGATCGCGACGGTGCTGTCCATGGTGGCCAGCAGCTGCATCCCGCCGATGGCGATGACCGCGGCGATGAAGCGCCACGAGGGCAACCACGTCGGGGAATACCTGCTTATCCGCTCGGAGGCGGTCTCCGCCAAGCGCTGCGGGCGCGTCGGGGCCGGCCGTTGCGGGTGTCCGGCTGTCCAGCTCCGGACCGCCCGCTCACTGTCGTTGAGAGCCGTCATAGGAGGTTACCTTACAGTAATCTTAAGAATTGTTTAAAGCCCGAACGCCGCCACAGCCCCGATGACGATGATCGCGGGAGGTCGAATACCCTCCGCGCGGACCTTCTCCGGCGTGTCAATCAGGGTGGCCCGCAACGTCTGCTGAGCGGGCGTGGTTCCGTGCTGCACCACAAGCACCGGAGTATCTGCAGGTCGGCCGCCTTTCAGCAGCGCGTCGACGAAAAGTTCGATGCGTTCGACCGCCATCAGCAAAACGATGGTGCCGGACATTGCTGCCAAAGCGTCCCAATTGACTAACGATTCGGGATGGTCGGGCGCGATATGCCCGCTGACCACGACAAATTCATGATTCATGGCCCGATGCGTGACCGGAACGCCGGCCAAAGCGGGAACTGCTATGGCACTCGTCACACCTGGCACCACCGTCACCGGAATCCCCGCGTCGGCGCATGCCAGCACCTCTTCATACCCGCGGGCGAAGACGAACGGATCGCCCCCTTTGAGGCGCACGACGAATTTGCCGGCCTTCGCCCGATCGATCATCACCTCGTTGATGGCGTCCTGGGCCATGGCCCGCCCGTACGGGATTTTCGCGGCGTCGATGACCTCGACGTGCGGTGACAATTCGGCGAGCAGTTCCGGTGGCGCGAGCCGGTCGGCGACCACGACGTCGGCCTGGGCCAGCAAGCGGCGACCGCGCACGGTGATCAGTTCCGGATCGCCGGGTCCGCCGCCCACCAGCGCTACCCCGCCCCGGACGACGTCGGCGCTTTCGGCGGTGATGACACCTTGTTGCAGCGCCTCGCGGATGGCCGACCGGATCGCCGCCGAGCGGCGGTGCTCACCACCGGCCAACACGCCCACAGTGAGCCCGGCGTAGGTGAACGACGCCGGGGTGACCGCGGTGCCCTCGACGGCGATGTCGGCGCGGACACAGAAGATCTGGCGACGCTCGGCTTCGGCGACGATGGCCGCGTTCACCTCCGGGTCGTCGGTGGCCGCGATGGCGTACCAGGCTCCATCGAGGTCGCCGTCCTGATATTCGCGCAGCGACAGGGTGATCTGTTCCATGGCCTCGACGGCCGGAGTGGCCGAGCGGGAGATGACGTGGACGTCGGCGCCGCTGGCGATCAGGCGGGGCAATCGACGCTGGGCGACCGAGCCACCGCCTACCACGACGACCTTCTTGCCGGTCAGCCGTAGGCCGACGAGGTAGGGGTTCTCGGTCACCCGCCAAGCCTAAATGTCGACCGGTATTGGGCGCCGTGCGCGACGAACCGTGCCACCGCCTCGGGCGTGGCGGCCGGATGAGTGTGCAGGTATGCCGCATGCACGCCGTCGCGCACCACGCCGTCGCGAACGGCGGCCTCGTCGCGGTACACCCACGCCGGCTGGTACTCGTCGGCGAACGTCACTGCGGTGCGGTGGAATTCGTGGCCGACCACCCGCTGGCCGGGCGAGTACAACGCGGAATCGGCGACGGCCACCGCGTCGCGGTACGCCAGCTTGAGCTGCGAGGTGAACCGCGCCGACCCGCGCACCACGCCGCACATCGGGTATCCGTCGAGTTCGTCGACGAGGTAGATCAGTCCGGCGCATTCGGCGTGTACGGGCGCACCGGCGGCGGCCAGCTCCCTGATCTGGCGTCGGACGTCTTCGTTCGCGGACAGTTCCGCGGCCCACTGTTCGGGAAACCCGCCGGGCAGCACCACCGCATCGGTGCCGTCGGGCAGCGAGTCGGTGAGCGGGTCGAAGGGGATCACCTCGGCACCGGCGGCCGCCAGCAGCTCGGCATGTTCGGCGTAGCCGAAGGTGAAGGCTCGGCCCGCGGCCAGTGCGACGGTGGCGTGCCGGTCGGGCGTCTCCCCCACGGCCGTCGCCGCATCCCACGGGGCACCGGCGACGGCCCGGCTCGCGGCGGTCGCGACCACCGCCGCCAGATCGACGTGTTCGGCGACCAGGTCAGTCATGGCGTCGACGGCCTCGCGGGCGCGGCGGCCGTACTCGACGGCGGTGACCAGGCCCAGATACCGGCTCGGCACTTCCATCTCGGCCACCCGCGGGATGGCACCCAGAACCGGCACCCCGGCCTGCTCGCACGCTTGCCGCAAGACCTGTTCATGTCGGGCCGATCCGACCCGGTTGAGGATGACGCCGGCGATGCGGGTCGCCGCGTCGAAGGTGGAGAAACCGTGCAGCAGGGCGGCGATGCTCTGGCTTTGGCCGCGCGCGTCGACCACCAGGATGACCGGGACACCGAGCAGCGCGGCGACGTGTGCGGTGGAACCGGTGGCCGGTGTCGCGGCGACGGGATCGATGCGCCCGTCGAACAGACCCATCACCCCTTCGATGACTGCGAGGTCGGCGCCCTGGGTGCCGTGGGCGTACAGCGGACCGATCAGTTCCTCGCCCACCAGGTTCGGGTCGAGGTTGCGCCCGGGCCGTCCGGCGGCCAATCCGTGATAGCCAGGGTCGATGAAATCCGGGCCCACCTTGAAGGGTGCGACGGTGTGGCCGGCTCGTTGCAGCGCGCCGATGAGACCCGTTGCCAGCGTGGTCTTTCCGCTGCCCGACGCCGGGGCGGCGACGACGACGGCGGGGACCGGCTTTACCACTCGATGCCCTTCTGGCCCTTGCGCCCCACATCCATCGGGTGCTTGACCTTGGTCATCTCGGTGACCAGGTCGGCGGCCTCGAGCAACTGCGGGGGCGCGTCGCGGCCGGTGATCACCACATGCTGGTACCCGGGCCGCGACGCCAGCGCGGCGACCACATCGTCGAGGTCGACCCAGCCCCACTTGAGCGGATAGGTGAATTCGTCCAGCACATAGAAGTCGTGGCGTTGGGCGGCCAGTCGGCGCTTGATCTCGGTCCAGCCGTCAGCGGCCGCGGCGGCGTGGTCGGCGTCGCTGCCGGTCTTGCGCGACCACGACCAGCCCGCACCCATCTTGTGCCATTCGACTGCTCCGCCGACGCCGTGTTCGTCGTGCAGGCTCCCGAGGCGCCCGAACACCGCCTCCTCACCCACTTTCCACTTCGCGCTCTTGACGAACTGGAACACCGCGACGTTGAGCCCGATGTTCCACGCCCGCAAGGCCATACCGAACGCCGCCGTCGATTTGCCCTTGCCGGCACCGGTGTGGACGGCCAGCACCGGCGTGTTGCGCCGGGCCCGGGTGGTCAAGCCGTCGTCAGGCACTTGTAGTGGATTACCTTGTGGCATAGGCGGTTACCTGTTGGTCGCTCATGCCACGCTGCGCACGGCGTGCGTGAGGTGATCGGCGTGCAACTGTTCCAGGCGCAAGACCGGGGCCCCGAGCTTTGCGGCTAGCTCGCCGGCCAACCCCAAACGGACATAGGAGGTTTCGCAGTCGACCACCACCGCGGCCACGCCTTCGGCGGCCAACCGCGCCGCCGCCATTCGGCTGCGCCGCACCGGGTCCGCACCGGCGGTGGCGCGCCCGTCGGTCAGTACCACCACCAGTGGGCGCCGGGCCCGGTCACGCACCCGTTCCCGTAGCACGAGTTCGCGGGCGGCCAGTAGCCCCTCGGCCAGTGGGGTCCTGCCGCCGGTGTCGAATCGGGCCAGCCGCCGGCTGGCGATATGCGCCGACGAGGTAGGCGGCAAAGTGACCCGGGCCTCGTGCTGACGGAAGGTGATCACCGCGACCTTGTCGCGCCGCTGATAGGCGTCGCGCAACAGCGACATGGTGGCGCCGCCCACCGCGGCCATGCGATCTCGGGCGGCCATCGATCCGGACGCGTCGACGACGAAGATGACCAGGTTGCCCTCGCGTCCTTCGCGCACCGCGCGGCGAACGTCATCGGGACTAAGATGCAACCGTCCTGCGCCCCTGGCGTTTTCCGCCGCGGACAACACGGTGGCGAACAGGTGCACTCCGTGTGCCGCGGGATCGCCGGCATCGGCGGCCGCGACGACGCTGCCGGAGGTGTTGCGCGCGCGGGATCGTCGACCGGGGGCACCCTCTCCCACCCCGGGAACGGTGAGCGCGCGGGTGCGAAACGTCTTCGACGGCGGCGCACTGGGTTTGGGTGGTTGCGGCGTGGCCGCCGAGCTCGACTCATGAGGCGGCGCAGCATCATTGGCAGCTTGGCCGTTACCGCCGGGCGGGTCGGGGTCGGGGTCGGGATCGCCCGGTGCGTCGGCGCCGGCCTGGGCCAGCGCCTCATCGAGTTCCTTGGGGTCGATGCCGGGGTCATCGAACGGGTCGCGGCGACGCCGGTGCGGCAGCGCCAGCTCCGCGGCCACCCGAATGTCTTGTTCGGCGACGGTATCCGCGCCGCGCCAGGCGGCGTGCGCGGCCGCGGTGCGAGCCACCACCAAGTCGGCTCGCATACCGTCGACGTCGAAGGCGGCGCACAATGCCGCGATGCGGCGTAATTCGTTGTCGGGCAACGTGACGTCGTCGACGACCGCCCGCGCCGCGGCGATGCGGCGGGCCAGTTCGGCGTCCGCTGGGGCATAGCGTTCGGCGAACCCGTCGGGGTCGACCTCGTACGCCATCCGCTGCTTGATCACCTGCACCCGCACGTCGACGTCGCGGGACGCCTGCACGTCGACGGTCAGACCGAACCGGTCGAGCAGCTGGGGACGCAACTCGCCTTCTTCGGGGTTCATGGTCCCGATCAACACGAATCGCGCCTCGTGCGAGTGCGAAATGCCGTCGCGTTCGATATGCACCCGCCCCATTGCGGCCGCGTCGAGCAATATGTCGACGAGGTGGTCGTGCAGCAGGTTCACCTCGTCCACGTACAGCACCCCGCCGTGGGCGCGGGCCAGCAGCCCGGGTGAGAACGCGTGCTCCCCGTCGGTCAGCACCCGCTGCAGGTCCAGCGAGCCGACCACCCGGTCCTCGGTGGCGCCCAGCGGCATCTCGACCAAGCCGGTCCCGGGGCCGCCGGTGGCCGAGGACAGCAGCGCCGCCAGGCCTCGTACGGCCGTCGACTTGGCGGTGCCCTTCTCCCCGCGGATGAGGGCTCCGCCGATCTCGGGGCGAATGGCGCACAGCAGCAAGGCCAGCCGGAGCTGGTCATGTCCGACGATGGCACTGAACGGATACGGCTTCACCGCTGACCCGCCTGACCTGACCCTGGCCGCACCATCGGCATGTGCGGAACGCCGTCGTCCAGGAAGTCGTCGCCGTCGCGGACGAACCCGTGCTGGGCGTACATGTCGGCGAGATAGGTTTGCGCGTCGATGCGGCACGGGTAGTCGCCTACCTCGGCCAGCGCCGCGCGCAGTAACCGGGTGGCATGGCCCTGTCCGCGCGCGCTGCGCTTGGTGCACAGCCGGCCCAGGCGAAACGCCTTCTCCCCACCGGGGTGTTCCTCCATCAGCCGAAGGGTGCAAATGACCTCACCCTCGGGTGTTTCCAGCCAGAAGTGCCGCGTTTCGGCGAGCAGGTCGCGGCCGTCGAGTTCGGGATACGGGCAAGCCTGTTCCACTACGAACACCTCTACCCTCAATTTCAGCAACTCGTACAGTGTCTGCGCGGCAAGGTCTTTGGCCCAGACGCGGCGCAGGGCTTCGGTCATGAGGCCACACCCAATTGCAGGGCCTTGGCACTCCACGACCGCACCTCTTCGTAAAGCGCTGGCTCTCCGGACAGTTGGGCGCCGAGTGACGGCACCATCTCCTTGAGCGTCGGCAGCCAGGACTGGTATCGGTGACCGAAGCACCGCTGTAGCACGTCGAGCATGATCGGCACGGCGGTGGATGCGCCCGGCGAGCCGCCCAGCAGGCCGATGATGCTGCCGTCGGCGTCACCGACCAGCGTGGTGCTGAATTCGAGCACTCCGCCCCTGCGGTTGTCGCGCCGAATCACCTGCACCCGTTGACCCGCTATCGTCAGTTCCCAGTCGGAATCGCGTGCGCTGGGGGCGAATTCGCGCAGTGCGCGAACCCGGTCGGCCTTGGAGAGCCGCAGCTGACCCAGCAGATAGTTCAGCAGGGTCAACTCGGTGGCGCCCACGCCGAGCATGGACACCGCATTGTGCGGCTTGATCGATCGGGCCAGATCGCTGAAATGGCCGTGCTTCAAGAACTTCGGTGACCAGCCGGCGTACGGCCCGAAAACCAGCCATGGTTTGCCGTTGACGAAGCGCTGGTCTAGGTGCAGCGCACCGAGCGGCGGCGCTCCCGGCGCGGGGACGCCGTAGACCTTGGCGTGGTGTGCCGCGGTGAGTGCCGGGTTGGCGCTGCGCAGGAACCGTCCGCCGATCGGGAACCCGGCGAAGCCCCTGACCTCCCTGATGCCGGACTTCTGCAGCAGCGGCAGCGCGTCACCCCCCGCGCCGACGAAAACGAATCTGGCCTCGAGCTTGTCCCTCTCGCCGGTACGACGATTGCGGATGTTCAGCGTCCATCCGCCGTCCGACCGCCGCGACAGGCCGCGCACTTCGTGCCCGAACCGCGTGGTCGTGCCGTTGCGCACGGCGTAACCGATGAGCTGCTTGGCCAGGGCGCCGAAGTCGACGTCCGTGCCGTCGGCGGCCCAGTTCAGCGCGACCGGCTCGGAGAAGTCGCGGTGGGTGGCCATGAACGGCAGCCGGCGGGCGAACTCGTCGGCGTCGTCGATGAACTCCGTGCCGGCGAACAGCGGGTTGTGCGCCAGCGCGTCGCGGCGCCGTCGCAGGTAGTCCACTCCGGCCGCGCCGTGCACGAAGCTGGCGTGCGGGATCGGATGGAGGAAGGCGCGCACGTCGGTCACGATGCCGGTCTCTGCGGCGTAGGCCCAGAATTGGCGGGTGACCTGGAACTGTTCGTTGATGGCGACGGCTTTGGTGATGTCGATCGAGCCGTCTGCCCGCTGCGGGGTGTAGTTGAGTTCGCACAGCGCCGAGTGGCCGGTGCCGGCGTTGTTCCACGGGCCGCTGCTCTCGGCGCCGACGGCGTCCAGCCGCTCGATCACGGTGATGGTCCAGTCCGGCTCCAGCCGCCGCAGCAACGCGGCCAGTGTGGCGCTCATGATTCCGGCGCCCACCAGCACGACGTCAGCGGTCCTGGCTCGGTTCGACACCGGATCGATGGTTCCTTCCCTCGGGTGTGTCCCAGGTTATCCCGGTCGCGCCCGGCCTCGCGCCGCGCCGACTAAGCTGGCCTGGTGACTGGCTGGGTGCCCGATGTGCTGCCCGGCTATTGGCAGTACACGATCCCACTGGGGCCGGATCCCGACGGCGAGGGAGACGTCGTCGCCACCCTGATCCGGCGCGGGGAAGCCGCGGCGGCCGCCAACGCGGTGTTGGCGGTCCATGGTTACACCGATTACTTCTTCAACACCGCGCTGGCCGATCACTTCGCCAGCCGCGGCTTCGACTTCTACGCGTTGGACCTGCGCAAGTGCGGTCGCTCGCGGCGCCCCGAGCACACGCCTCACTTCACCACCAACCTGGCCTGCTATGACGCCGAACTGGACGAAGCCCTCTCGCTGATCTGCGCGCAGGGCCGCTCGGTCAAGACACTGGTGTACGGCCACTCGGCGGGTGGCCTGATCGTGTCGCTGTGGCTGGACCGGTTGCGGCGGCGCGGCGCCACCGACGACATGGGCGTGCGCGGTCTAGTCCTGAACAGTCCGTTCCTGGACTTGCAGGGGCCGGCGATCCTGCGCCTGGGCGTCACGTCGGCCATGATCGCCGCGATGTCCCGGGTGCGCACCAAAGGGATAGCCCGAGCCGGCGGCAACGGCGGTTATGGATCCAGCCTGCACCGCGACTACCACGGCGAGTTCGACTACAACCTGCAGTGGAAACCATTGGGCGGCTTTCCGGTTACCTTCGGGTGGCTGCATGCCGTGCGCCGCGGCCAGGCGCGGCTGCATCGTGGCCTGGATGTCGGTGTGCCCAACCTGATCCTGCGGTCGGATCACACCGTCTCCGAGGACGCCGGGCCACAAGCCCTGCAGTGTGGCGACGCGGTCCTCGATGTAACTCAGATCGCCCGATGGGCCGGGTGTATCGGCAACCGCAGCAACATGGTTCCGGTGGTGGACGCCAAGCACGACGTGTTCTTGTCGCTGGCAGCACCGCGCCACACCGCGTATCGCGAGCTGGACCGGTGGCTGACTGACTACCTGAGCACTGACACCGACGCCTCGGCATCGTCACGGAAAGGGTGAACGGCCCGCACATGGAAACCTATGACATCGCCATCATCGGAACCGGTTCCGGCAACACCATTGTGAACGAACGCTACGCGGACAAGCGGGTGGCGATCTGCGAGCAGGGCACGTTCGGCGGCACCTGCCTCAATGTCGGCTGCATCCCGACGAAGATGTTCGTCTATGCCGCCGAGGTCGCCAAAACCGTCCGGGAAGCGGCGAAGTACGGCGTCGACGCGCACATCGACGGCGTGCGCTGGGATGACGTCGTGTCGCGGGTCTTCGGGCGAATCGACCCGATCGCGGCCAGCGGCGAGACTTACCGCCGTTCATTGCCCAATGTTGACGTCTACCACCAACACACGCGGTTCGGCCCCGTGCAATCCGACGGGCGCTACCTGTTACGGACCGACGACGGCGACGAGTTCACCGCCGACCAGGTGGTCATCGCGGCGGGATCGCGCCCGGTCATCCCTCCGGCCATCCAGGACTGCGGGGTCGACTACCACACCAGCGACACCATCATGCGGATCAGCGACCTGCCCGAGCATCTGGCGATAGTCGGGAGTGGTTTCGTGGCAGCCGAATTCGCGCACATCTTCTCTGCCCTGGGCGTGCGCGTCACCATCGTCATGCGCGGCGGCACCCTGCTCAAACACATCGACGACACCATCTGCGAACGGTTCACCCGCATCGCCGCCAAAAAATGGGAATTGCACAGTCAACGCAACGTGGTACACGCCGAGAACCAGGGCCCGGGCGTGGTACTGGAACTGGACGACGGGTCCTCGATCGACGCCGATCTGCTGCTGGTGGCGACGGGCCGGGTGTCCAACGCCGACCGCATCGACGCTCCGGAAGCCGGCGTGCAGGTCGAGGACGGCCGGGTGGTGGTCGACGAATACCAGAGGACTTCAGCCAGAGGAGTTTTCGCCCTCGGCGACGTCTCGTCGCCATATCAGCTCAAGCATGTCGCCAATCACGAGGCCCGCGTCGTGCAACAGAACCTGTTGTGCGACTGGGACGACACCGGATCCATGGCCGTCACCGACCACCGCTATGTGCCGTCGGCGGTGTTCACCGATCCACAGCTGGCCAGTGTGGGTCTGACCGAAAACCAAGCGCTGGCACAAGGACACGACATTGCGGTTGCCATCCAAGAATACGGAGACGTCGCCTACGGGTGGGCGATGGAAGACAGCACCGGCACTGTAAAGCTGATCGCTGACCGCAGCACTGGTTTGCTGCTGGGCGCCCACATCATGGGTTACCAGGCCTCGTCGATCATCCAACCCCTGATTCAGGCGATGAGCTTCGGCCTGCCCGCCCAGCAAATGGCTCGCGGCCAGTACTGGATTCACCCGGCGCTGTCCGAGGTGATCGAGAACGCACTGCTGGGCCTGCGCTGAGGTCAGCGTCGGCGCTGGCGGGGATCGCGCCGCCGGGGCGGATGCGGATCGGTGAGGTCGTCGAGGTTCTGCACGTTGTCCTGACATGCCGGGCACAGGCCGCGCAGCGTCAGACCGCCCTGCTCCGACAGCGCGAACGAGCTGCCGGTCATCGCGTGGCTGAGCGCCGAACTGAGTTGCTGCGCTGGCACTTCGATGACGGCACCGCATTGGGTGCACACCGCGTGATGATGGGGCGCGGTCGTCATTCCATAAGTGGTGACGCCGCCGTCCAAGGTCAACGCGTGCAACACACCCTCGTCGACCAACGTGGTCACGGTGCGGTAGATGGTCGCCAGGTCCGGTGGCGACACGCCTGGAGGCAGGAAGGTGGGCAGGCGGTGCGAGATCTCGGCCACCGATAGGTGCCCGTTCACCGGCTCGAGCACCGCCAGCACCTGAATCCGCGACGGCATCCGGCGGAGCCCACGCGCGCGGAGCATCTCGCCGAACCGTTCGGTGACCGCCGGGTCCAAGCCCGACGGCTTAGGTGTCACCGCTTCAGTGTCGCGCCAGACTCGCCGGATTGGCAACGCAACCGCGACTACCGGGCGTTCCTGCAAGTCACTTGCATCGCACCAGAAGCCGACCCTACAGTCGGGACCATTGCGTCTGCCCGTGCGGAAGGGACATGAATGGCCAGCACTGAGCTGGACCGCCGCGACGGGCGGGGGTTGCGAACTCGGCTCAGCGCTGCCCTGTCGGCCTCGGAGTGGGGGCGGCTGGGGCTGATGCTGGCCGTGATCGCGACGCTGCACCTCATCGGCTGGCTCACCCTGGTGCTGGTGGTGGACCCGGCCGGTCTGAACCTGGGCGGCAAGGCGTTTGGGTTCGGCGTCGGGCTCACCGCATACACGCTGGGCTTGCGGCACGCGTTCGATGCCGACCACATCGCCGCCATCGACAACACCACCCGCAAGCTGATGAGCGACGGCCAGCGGCCCTTGAGTGTGGGATTCTTCTTCTCGCTGGGCCACTCGACCGTGGTGTTCGGTCTGGCCGCGCTGCTGGCCAGCGGGCTGAAGACCATCGTCGGGCCGGTCGAAGACGACTCGTCGTCCCTGCACCACTACACGGGGCTGATCGGCACCAGCATCTCCGGTGTGTTCTTGTACGTCATTGCCATCCTCAACGTCATCGTCCTGGTCGGCATCCTGCGCGTGTTCGCCCGGTTGCGCCGCGGCGATTACGACGCCGACATCGACGGCGCTCAACTGGAGCAGCAGCTGCGCAACCGCGGTCTGATCAATCGCTTCGTGGGCCGGTTTACCCAATCCATCACCCGGTCGTGGCACATGTACCCGATCGGCCTGCTGTTCGGGCTCGGGTTCGACACCGCCACCGAGATCGCGCTCTTGGTGTTGGCCGGCAGCAGCGCGGCGGCCGGTCTGCCCTGGTATGCGATTTTGTGTATGCCCGTGCTGTTCACCGCCGGCATGTGCCTGTTGGACACCATCGACGGCTCATTCATGAACTTCGCCTATGGCTGCGCATTCTCCAACCCGGTGCGCAAGATCTACTACAACATCACCATCACCGGGCTGTCGGTGGCGGTCGCGCTGCTCATCGGCAGCGTGGAATTACTCGGCCTGTTCGCCGACTAACTCGGATGGCACGGCCCGTTCTGGAGCTGGTTGGGCGGGCTCGACCTCAACACGGTCGGCTTCGTGGTCGTCGGGATGTTCATTGTCGCCTGGCTCGTCGCCGTCCTGGTATGGCGCTACGGCCGAATCGAAGACAAGTGGACTCCGGCTACTGAACCAGTCAGTTGACAGCGCGCCCGCTGGCGCACATCTAGTTAGTCCGTCAAACTGACCCCATGCCCGGTGCAGCGCCCAAGTCGATATGCGACGTGCTGCCCGCGGCCTCGGCGCTGCTTCATGTGCCCGGCGCGGCCGACCGGCTGGGATTGGCGGAGTGGACCGGTGAGGTGGACCGGGTGGCGGTGGTTCTGGTGGACGGGCTGGGCTGGCACCTGTTACCGCAACTGGCCGCCGACGCGCCGTTGCTCGCCGCGGTGCGCAACGGCGAGGTCGGACAGGCTCAACCGCTCGACTGCACCTTTCCATCGACCACACCGACCAGCTTGGTGTCACTGGGCACCGGCGCACTGCCCGGCCAACACGGCATCCTGGGCTTCACCGTCAACGTTCCCGGGACCGACCGGGTGCTCAACCACATTCGGTGGCGCGACGACCCGCCACACGACCAATGGCAGCCGCTACCAACCTGGTTCGAGCGGCTCGCCCACGCCGGCGTCGCCGCCCGCGCCGTGCTGCCGGAGTGGTTCATCGGCAGCGGGTTGACCGCCGCGGCCTATCGGGGTGCGCAATTCCGTCCGACCAATGCGGCCGAGGACTATCCCCAACGGCTGGCCGATGAGATCGCCATGGGACCGGGGTTGGTCTACGGCTACACAGCCGACCTGGACACCGCGGCGCACGTGTTCGGCATCGGCTCGCAACAGTGGCACGAGGCGGCGACGCGGGTCGACGCCCTGCTGACCAAACTTGTCGAGGCGCTGCCCCCCAGCGCGGCCCTGCTGGTGACCGCCGACCACGGCGGGCTCAACGTTCCGGCGAACGCCCGCATCGATCTGGACGCCGACCCGCGGCTGACGGCCGGTATCCGGGTGGTCGCCGGCGAACCGCGGGTGCGCTACCTGCACACCCGGCCGGGCGCGTTCGCTGACGTGCGGGCGACCTGGACCGAACTGCTCGCCGGGTGGGCCGACGTCCGCAGCCGCGACGACGCGGTGGCAGCGGGCTGGTTCGGGCCCGTGGACCCTCGTCACCTGGACCGAATCGGAGATGTCGTCGTCACCTGCACGTCGGATGCGGCGGTGCTGGCAACTGCGCACGAACCGCCGGAATCGGCACGCCTCATCGGGTTTCACGGTGCGGCCACCGCGGTCGAGGTGGGCATTCCACTGATTGTGTTCAGGCGCTGACTCGCCGGGAACCCGGCCCGCCGACCGAACGGCCGTGGGGGCGCCCTGACAGCTGAAATGGGCTTTCCTCCCACCGTTTTCACAGCTCAGCATCCGGGGTAAGGCAGTTTTCGGCGGTACAGTCGAGCCACTGTGAACGTTCGTGGCCCGGGTACGCGTCGGCGATGGCAATCAGCCATTCGTCGTCATCGCTGCGTTGCCGGGACCCGATCCGGTTCGCCCCCGGCCGATTACGCCAGACCGACGACGTTGACGCAACGGCGTGTAGCCCGATTTCGTCTTCGGGAGACACGTTGTTGACCACATCTCGAACCGTCAGCGAGCTGATTTGTTGCCAGTCAACGGATTTCGGCTCGTTGCCGCCGGAAGTGAACTCCGGCCGCATCTATGCCGGTCCCGGCTCGACACCCATGGCGGCCGCTGCCGCGGCCTGGGACCGGTTGGCCGAGCAGCAGGGCGAACTGCTGCGCACTTGCCGGTCGGGCATTGCCGGCCTGCCCGGCGGCTGGGAGGGCACGGCGGCGATCGCGATGAGGCAAGCCGCGGCACCCTACTTGATGTGGCTGCAGAGCACCGCCGCGCAAGCGGCGCAGACCGCCACTCAGGCCAGGGCAGCCGTGAACGCCTATGAGTCGGCGTATGCCGCGGTGGTGCACCCGCGCGCCATCGAGGCCAACCGGACGCTGCGGGGTTCGCTGGCCGCCATGAACTGGTGGGGCCACACCAGCGCGGCGATCGCGGCCGCCGACGCCGAATACGACGAAATGTGGGGCCAAGACGCCGATGCGATGTATGCCTATGCCGGTGCATCGGCCGCCGCCGCGGCGGTGCGACCATTCGCCGCGCCGCCCTACAACGCCATCGCCGTCGCGCAAGCGTCGTCGGTCGCCTCGGAGGTGATCGTCCGGGGCAACTCGGTGATCGCCGCCATTCCTGAAGTGCTGCACGCGCTGTGCGCCTCACCGCTGACGACGCTGGAGTGGGCCCTGGCGCCGGTGACGGCGGCGCTGTCGAAGTTGGCCTCGCTCTCGGCCCCGAGCGACCTGGCGATCAACCAGCTGAATCTGCTGAACCGAGGGGCCGCGCTGCGCACGCTGCTACCCGCCAAGAATCGGCCGGCCGGCGCGGGAGTTCGCGTGCGTCTGGGCTGCGGCATGTCGGTCGGAGCGCTGTCGGTCCCACCGGCGTGGCCAGCCGCCCACCCGCCGGCGACCCTTGCCGCGCCCATGGCGATCCGCCTCTGCGGCCCTCATGCCGTGCGGGCCGGTCAGAGTGGGGTCACGTAGGCGTTGCTGATGCCGCCGTCGACCAGGAACGTCGACGCGGTGATGAACGACGCGTCATCGCTGGCCAAAAATGCAACCGCAGCGGCGATTTCGTCAGGCTCGGCGAATCGGCCCAGCGGCACGTGCACCAGACGGCGGGCGGCCCGCTCGGGATCCTTGGCGAAAAGCTCTTGCAGCAGTGGAGTATTGACCGGTCCGGGGCACAGCGCATTGACCCGGATGCCTTGCCGGGCGAACTGCACACCCAATTCGCGGGACATGGCCAGCACCCCGCCTTTGGAGGCGGTGTAGGAGATCTGCGAGGTCGCCGAACCCAGCACCGCGACGAAGGACGCGGTGTTGATGATCGAGCCCTTGCCCGCGGGCACCATGTGCCGCAGTGCCGCGCGGCAGCACAGATAGACCGACTTCAGGTTGACGTCTTGAACCCGTTGCCAGGCGGGAAGTTCGGTGTGTTCGATCAGGTCGTCGTCCGGCGGCGAGATGCCGGCATTGTTGAAGGCGATGTCGACCGATCCGTAGGTCTGCGCCACGGTGTCGAACAGCCCGTCGACGGCGTCCTGGTCGGAAACATCCACGGGCACGAACAATCCGGCCAACTCGTCGGCGGCCGCCTCACCCGCCTGCGCATCAATATCAGCGACGACTACTGTGGCGCCTTCAGCGCGCATCCGTCGCCCCGCGGCCAGCCCGATGCCGCTGCCGCCGCCGGTGATGACCGCGACCCGGTCCGCCAGCCGTCGGGTGAGATCGACCACCTAGGCCTCCTTGATGGCGATGAACACGTTCTTGGTTTCGGTGAAGTGCAGCGGCGCGTCCGGGCCCAGTTCGCGGCCCAGGCCGGACTGCTTGAAACCGCCGAACGGGGTGTGGTAGCGCACCGACGAATGCGAGTTGACCGACAGGTTCCCGGCTTCGACCGCGCGGGAGACGCGCAGCGCACGGGACAGGTCGTCGGTCCAGATCGATCCGGATAAGCCGTACGCGGTGTCGTTGGCCAAGGCGATGGCGTCGTGCTCGTCGTCGAAGGCCAGCACGGTGACCACCGGACCGAAGATCTCTTCGGTCACGCTGCGGTCGGTGCGCTGCGGGGTGAGAACCGTTGGCGCAAACCAGTAGCCGGGTCCGGCGGGAGCGGTGCCGCGGAACGCGACGGGAGCGTCGTCGGGTACGTAGGAGGCCACCTTGGCGCGGTGCGCGGCCGACACCAACGGGCCCATCTCGGTGTCACGGGAGGACGGGTCACCCACCACCACGCCCTTGACGGCCGGCTCCAGCAGTTCCATGAACCGGTCATACACGTTGCGCTGCACCAGTATTCGGCTGCGCGCGCAACAGTCCTGACCGGCGTTGTCGAAAACGCCGGCGGGCGCGGTGGCCGCCGCCCGCTCCAAGTCGCAGTCGGCGAACACGATATTGGCGCTCTTGCCACCCAATTCCAGCGTCACCCGCTTGACGTGCGCCGCCGCCCCGGTCATCACTTTCTTCCCGACCGCCGTGGAGCCGGTGAACACGATCTTGCGCACGCCGGGGTGAGACACCAACCGCTCGCCCACCACCGGGCCCTGGCCCGGCAGCACCTGCAGCAGGTCTTCGTCCAGCCCCGACTCGACCGCCAGCTCACCCAGGCGCATGGTGGTCAGCGGCGTCCATTCCGCGGGTTTGACCAGGACCGCGTTCCCGGCGGCCAGCGCCGGGGCGATGCCCCAGGACGCGATCACCATCGGGAAGTTCCACGGGGTGATCACCCCGACCACACCCATCGGTTCGTTGAAGGTGACGTCGATACCGCCGGCGACCGGAATCTGCTTGCCGCTCAACCGTTCGGGGCTCGCCGCATAGTATTGCAGGACATCGCGGACGTTGCCGGCCTCCCACTGCGCCGAGGCGATCGGATGACCGGAGTTGGCCACTTCCAGCGCGGCGAGTTCGTCGATGTGGGCGTCGACCGCAGCGGCGAATGCGCGCAGCGCGCCGGCCCGATCGGCGGGCGCCAACCGGGCCCACCGACGTTGCGCGGCCTGAGCGCGGCGCACCGCGTCGTCGACGCGCGCGGCGTCGGTGTGCTCGACCGAGCGCAAAACCTGCTCGGTCGCGGGGTTGATCACCTCGATGGCGGCCATGATCAGCCGACGTAGGCTCGGGCGGCGTTCACCAGAGCGGTGAACAGCCGCAGGTCGTCCAGCGATTTCTCCGGATGCCATTGCACCGCAAGCGCAAATCCCTCGCCCGGCACTTCCAGCGCCTCGACCACGCCGTCGGTGTCGGTGGCGCTGACCACCAAGCCCTCCCCCACCTTGTCGATAGCTTGATGGTGATAGCACGGCGCGTCGGCGGATTCCCCGATCAGCGCCGCCAATCGGGTGCCGGGCACGGTCCGCACCGGCAACCTGGTGAACACCCCGTTGCCGGCTCGATGCCCGTTGTGGCCCAGCACTTCTGGCAGGTGCTGATGCAACGTGCCGCCGAATGCCACGTTGAGCACCTGCACTCCGCGGCAAATGCCCAGCACCGGCAGCCCCCGGTCCAGCGCCGCGCCCAGCAGCGCGAACTCCCAGGCGTCGCGGTCGGGTCGGGGCTGGTCGGTGGTCGGGTGCGGCTGCTGGCCGTAGGTGGCCGGGTCGACGTCATAACCGCCGGTGATGATCAGCGCGTCCAAGCTGTCCAGGGTGCGGGCGACGACCTGCGGATCGGCCGGCTGCGGCGGCAACAGCACCGCGATGCCGCCGGCCATGACGACGCCCTCGAAGTAGTCGGCGGGCAGGTAACTCGCGGGGATGTCCCAGATCCCGGTCCGCACCTGCTCGAGGTAGGCGGTCAGACCCACCACCGGCCGACTCGCGGATTCAGAGTCGTTCAAACCCACGCATCCTCTCCCAATCGGTGACCGCCGCGTTGAACGCCGCCACTTCCACGCGGGCGTAGTTGAGGTAGTGCGCGACAACATCGTCGCCGAAGGCCTCGGACGCCACCCCCGAGGCCTGGAACGCCGCGGCGGCGTCGGCCAGCGTGGCGGGCAGCCGCTGCAGGCCCGCCGTTTGGTAGGCGTTCCCGGCACTCGGCTCGGGTGGTTGCAGCCCTCGCTCGACACCGTACAGCCCCCCGGCGATCATCGCCGCCACCGCGAGGTACTGGTTGACATCACCGCCGGCTACCCGGCATTCGACGCGCAGGTTGCGCCCGTGCCCGACGACGCGCAGTGCGCAGGTGCGGTTGTCCAGGCCCCAGGCCAGTGCGGTGGGAGCGAAACTGCCGTCGGCAAAGCGCTTGTAGGAGTTGATGTTCGGCGCATAGAACAGGGTCAGATCGCGCATCGTGGCCAACAGGCCGGCGATGAAGCCGCGCAACGTGTCTGACATTCCGTGGGGTCGGCTATCGTCGGCGAACACCGCGGTGCCGTCGGCGTCCCGCAGCGAAAGATGAATATGGCAGCTATTGCCTTCCCGCTCATCGTATTTCGCCATGAAGGTCAGGCTCTTGCCGTGCTGGTCGGCGATCTCCTTGGCGCCGTTCTTGTAGACGGCGTGGTTGTCGCAGGTGACCAGCGCCTCGTCGTATCGGAACCCGATCTCCTGCTGGCCGCGGTTGCACTCCCCCTTGACCGTCTCGGGCCGCAGCCCCGCCCCCTGCATGCCCAGCCGGATATCGCGCAGCAGCGGCTCCATCCGAGACGACGCCAACATCGCGTAGTCGATGTTGTAGTCGCTGGCCGGGGTGAGCCCCCGGTAGCCGCTGGCCCACGCCTGCCGGTACGGCTCGTCGAACACCATGAATTCCAGCTCGGTGGCGACATCGGCGGACAGGCCACGCGCGGCGAGTCGGTCCAGCTGGCGGCGCAGAATGCTGCGCGGGGAGGCGACCACCGGGCGTCCGTCGGTCCAGGTGAGGTCGGCGATCACCAGCGCCGTGCCCGGCAGCCACGGCACCAGGCGCAGCGTGGACAGGTCGGGCACCATCACCATGTCGCCGTAGCCGGTGTCCCAGCTCGACATCGCGTATCCGGGCACCGTATTCATATCGACGTCGACGGCCAGCAGGTAGTTGCAGCAGTCGGCGCCGCCGGCGGCGACCTCGTCGACGAAGAACCCGCCCGCCACCCGCTTGCCGGCCAACCGGCCCTGCATGTCGGTGAATGCCACGATCACGGTGTCGACGTCACCGGCCGCCACCAGGCGCTCCAAGTCAGCCAGTGCCAGCCCGCTCATGAAAACCAGTCAACCATCGATGCGTCGCCGGTGACGGGTTCAGCGACAGCAGGAGGGCGTCTACCAGGCGCTGGCGCGCAGCACGATCTCGGTCGCCAGCTGCGCCGTCGACTCCTGCGCGCTGCGCCGGCCCAGCAGGTCTACCACCCGGTAGTCGGCGTAGACGAACCGCTGGCTTGCGCGCGCGGCTTCCCGGGTGATCGGCGAACTGACCAGCACGGTGGTGGCGACCTCCACCGGCGGGCATTGGCCGTCGCGTGCGGGTCGGCTGCCGTCACCCACCTGCGGGTGCCCGCGGTCGATAGCGACCAGCCCGACGAACCTGCCCAGCCTGGTGGCCGCGAGGTCCCAAGCGAGTTCGGCGCCGGCGCGATCTCCCACCAACACCGCCCAACTGACGCCCAGCGCGTCCAGGATGCCGATCACCGATTTGGCGGTCAGCCGTGGGTCGAACCCGATCACGATGGTCCGGAAGGACGCCGTGTGCAGGCGGTCGCACACCGCGTCATAGGCGGCGGGCGCGCGTTGCTCGGCGGCGAGCACAACCACGACGACGCCGGTTTCCGGGCCGCTCACCGCCACTGGAACAGGGAATCCGTCAAGCGTGGTCATCATCGTGGGCACTTCCCGCAAGTTACAGCATTTTGCCTGCTAGCGCGCCCCCCTCCAAGCGTTCTCTCAGGCCCGGTCACGCCAGCGCGGTGACCAGATGGGGCCGAGGCGGCGGCGGCCCGGCGAGCAGCTCGTCGATGGCCGCGGTGTCCAGGTGCGCCGTGAGCAGGTCGGCCATCAGATCCAATTGCGCATCCCGGCGCGCGGCGACGTCGGTGTCCCCGGCCGCGACGAAGCCGGCCCGACCGGCGGCCTGGGCGACTTGGGCCAGCCATGCCCGACGGAAGTCGTCGTTGTCGAGCAGGCCGTGCCAGTGCGTACCGTAGACCGCGCCGCGCACCACGCCCTGCGGGTCACCGTGGGCGTCGAACCAACTCTGCTCCCCGCACCGGACGACCCGCCCGTGATGAATCTCGTAGCCACGCAAGGGTTGTGCCCAGCGGCGCAGCACCTTGTCGGCGCAGAACACGATGTCGGCGTCCAGCAGTCCCAGGCCCGCGACCGCGCCGGTCCGGGTTTCCACCGTGTCCTCGATGGCGCGGCACAACATCTGGAAACCGCCGCAGATGCCCAGTAGCGGCTTGCCGGCACGGGCATGTTCGACGATTCCGCCGGCCAGGCCCCGCTCGCGCAGCCAGGCCAGGTCGGCCACCGTGGCCTTGCTGCCCGGAATGACGATGAGATCCGCGTCCGCCAGGTCGGCGGGGTCGGTGATCCAGCGCACCAGCACGCCGGGTTCGCAGGCCAGCGCCTCGACATCGGTGGAGTTGGAGATGCGCGGCAACCGGACAGCGGCCACCCGCAACCACTGTGTCCCCTTGGGTTCGGCGGGTGTGCCGACGACGCGGTGCGCGACGACCGACAGCGAATCCTCGGCGTCCAGCCACATCTGGTCCGCATAGGGCACCACCCCGTAGGTGGGGCGGCCGGTCAGCGTAAACAGTTGACGCAGGCCAGGTTCCAGCAGCGCGGGGTCGCCGCGGAATTTGTTGACGATGAATCCTGCGATCAGCGCCTGGTCCTCGGGTTCGAGGACCGCCACGGTCCCGAACAGGTGGGCCAGCAGCCCGCCGCGATCGATGTCACCGACCACTACCACCGGCAGGTTGGCGGCCCTGGCCAAGCCCATGTTGGCCAGATCGGTGGCGCGCAGATTGATCTCGGCGGGTGAGCCGGCGCCCTCGCAGATGACGACGTCGAATTCCGCACGCAAGCTGGACAATTCGTCGAACACAATGCGGGCCAGCCGCTCCCGGTGGGTGAAGTAGCCCGTGGCGGTCACCGAGTCGGCGACCTGCCCCCGGATGACCAGTTGGGACGTGCGGTCGCTGCCCGGCTTCAACAGGACGGGGTTGAACCGCACGCTGGGTTCCAGACCGGCCGCGCGGGCCTGAATCGCTTGGGCCCGCCCGATCTCGCCACCTTCGACGGTGACCGCCGAATTGTTCGACATGTTCTGCGCTTTGAACGGGGCGACCCGGATCCCGTTGCGGGCCAACAGCCGACACAGGCCCGCTACCACCATCGACTTCCCGGCGTCCGAACTGGTGCCGGCGACCAGCAGTGCCCCGCTCACCCCGCTACGACGAGCAGACGCAGAATCGCATTGAGCATGCCGAATCCATGCGATTCTCTGTCTGCTCGCGCAAGATCCGTCACGGCAGGGTGAGGATTTCGGCGCCGGTTTCGGTGACCAGCAAGGTGTGTTCGAACTGGGCTGTCCACTTGCGGTCCTTGGTCACCACGGTCCAGCCGTCGTCCCAGATCTCGTAGTCCAGTGCGCCCAGGTTGATCATCGGCTCGATGGTGAAGGTCATGCCGGGCTGCATGATGGTGTCCACCGCCGGCTGGTCGTAGTGCAGGACCACCAGTCCGTTGTGGAAAGTGGTGCCGATGCCGTGGCCGGTGAAATCGCGAACCACGTTGTAACCGAACCGGTTTGCGTAGGACTCGATGACCCGGCCGATGACCGACAGGGCGCGGCCGGGCTTGACGGCCTTGATCGCGCGCAAGGTGGCCTCGTGGGTGCGTTCGACGAGCAACCGGTGCTCCTCGGAGACGTCGCCGGCCAGAAACGTTGCATTGGTGTCGCCGTGCACGCCGTTGATGTACGCGGTGACGTCGATGTTGACGATGTCACCGTCTTCGATGACCGTCGAGTCCGGGATGCCGTGGCAGATGACCTCGTTGAGCGACGTGCAGCAGGACTTGGGAAATCCCTTGTAGCCCAGCGTCGACGGATAGGCGCCGTTGTCGATCATGTACTCGTGCGCGATCCGGTCCAGCTCGTCGGTCTTGACACCGGGCGCGACAGCCTTGCCCGCCTCGGCCAGCGCGGCTGCGGCGATCCGGCAGGCCACGCGCATGCGTTCGATGACCTCCGGGGTTTGCACCCACGGCTCGGAGCCCTCCTTGGCGGTCGGCTTGCCGACGTATTCCGGACGCGCGATCCACTTGGGCACCGGCAGCGTCGGTGCGAGCACGCCGGGGGAAAGCGCGGTTCGAACAGGCATGGTTGCCAGCTTAGTCAGCTGAATCCGACCCGGCGACGTAACGCCCGGCGGGGTCCCCGGATCACCACCGACCCGAACACCACCTGACCGGTGAGGACGACATGCGGCGTGCCTTCGGCCGGTGCGTCCTTGCGGCGATCGACCGCGCTACCCACGTACACCTCGACGTCGTCGATCGAGGCGCTGGCTCCCTCGGGCAGCCGCAGGTCCAGCGAGCCGAACTTCATGTCGAGTTCGATGACCACCACGGGACCGGCGAAGCGGGCTCTGGTCAGGTCGAGGTCGATGTTGCCGACCCGGCGCACCAGCGCCAGGCGGGTGGGCACCATCCACGCGCCCTGGCGTTTCAGGGAGCCGGCCCAGCCGCGCAGCTCCACCCGGTCGGTCGCGGAGGTGACGATGGCGCCCGGCCCGGGCAGATCGCCGACCAGCCCGTCCAGCTCGTCGCGGGTGCGGGCGAACGACACCCGAGACGACCGCTGCTCGAACTCGTCGATGTCGATCAGCCCGAGGGCCAAGGCGTTGTGCAGGCGGCGCATGGTGCCGTTGCGGTCGGCATCGGAGACGCGCAGTGGCATAGGAGCCACCATGTCCCCACCGCTGTCCGTCATGGCCTTCCCTGATGTCGCCGCCAAATCGAGCAAAGACCAGGTTACAGGCCCGCGCGGCGGCGAAACGCGGCGGAATTCGCCGCTAGGCCAGGTAGCCCGGCGGCAGCGATTCCAGCATGACTTTGGTCATCCGCACCGCGTATTCCGAGCTGCCGCCCCCGACGATCAGTGCCGCGAACGCCAGGTCGCCCCGGTAACCGGCGAACCAGGAGTGCGATCCGCCCGGGAACTCGGCTTCCCCGGTCTTGCCGAACACCTCGCCGCAGCCGGCGATGTCCTTGGCGGTCCCGTTGGTCACCACCAGTCGCATCATCGGCCGCAGCGCGTCCACCATCTTCGGGCTGATCGGCGTGTTGTCGCCGTCGACAGACGTCGGGCGACCGGCGATCAGCTGCGGAACCGGGGTCTTACCCGCCGCGACGGTGGCCGCGACCAGCGCCATGCCGAACGGGCTGGCCAACACCCGGCCCTGCCCGAAGCCGTCCTCGGTCCGCTCGGTCAAGTCGACCGTGGGCGGCACCGATCCGGTCACCGTGGTGATGCCGTCGACCTGGAAGTCCAGGCCGATCCCGTAGCGGGTGGCCGCCTGCGTCAGGCCGCGGGGCGGCAACTTGCTGCTCAACTCCGCGAACGTGGTGTTGCAGGAGCTGGCGAAGGCCCGGGACAGCGGCACCACGCCCAGGTCGAAGCCGCCGTAATTGGGGATGCTGCGGTGGCCGATGTCCAGGTGGCCGGGGCAGCCGAGCATCGTGTTGGGGGTGGCCATGTCGCGGTCGACGGCCGCGCCGGCGGTGACCATCTTGAAGGTCGAACCGGGCGGATAGAGGCCCGTGGTGGCCAGCAGCCCTTCGGCGTCCGCGCCGGCGTTCTGCGCGATCGCCAGAATCTCGCCGGTCGACGGTTTGATCGCGACCAGCATCGCCTTGCCGCCCCGGGTGTCCACGGCGTGCTGGGCGGCGTTCTGTACCGCCCGGTCCAACGTGATCGACACCGAGGGTGCCGGCGCGCCTGCGACTTCGTGCAACACGGCGACGTCGACGTTGTTCTGGTTCACGCTGACCACCCGCCAGCCGGCCTGGCCGTCGAGTTGGTCGACCACGGCCTTCTTCACCTGGCTCACCACCGCGGGCGCGAAGTGCGGATCGGTGGGCAGCAGCTCGGGCTGCTGGGTGATCACCACGCCGTGCAAGTTGCCGATCGCCGGGAAGACCTTGTTGCTGTCGTCGGGAAGCAGCGTGACCAGATCGACCGGTTTGGTGGCAGAGCTGGCCATTTCGGCGAGCAGTTGTGGGTCGTTGAGGGTGTCGTTGAACGGATGCAGGGCCTCCACGACCGCATGCGCTGTCGCGCTCAGGTCCGGACCGGCCGCGGCGGCGTCCAGCATGTAGTGATACAGGAACCCCGGCGCCAGCACGTCGCTGCCGCCCAGTTCGTTGACCGAGGCGCGCGGCGGCGGGTCGGACCGCAAGGCGAACGTCTGATGCTCGCCGAGCTTGGGGTGCAGTCCGGTGGTGGTCCAGCGAACCTGCCAGCGCCCCTCGTCGCGGGCCATCTTCAGCTGGCCGTCGTAACTCCAGCTCCGGTTCTTCGGCAGGTGCCAGGTGAACCGGTAGGCCACCGTGCCGACGTCCTCGGCGTACTTGGCGCTGAGCAGTTGGGCGTCCAAATGAGTGGCTTGCAGACCCGCCCACGCCGCGTTCAACGCCACGCGCGCCTCGTTGGCGTCGTCGGTCACCTGGGCGGCCGTAGCGGTGTCCCCGACCGACAGCGCTTTGAAGAACTTCTCCGCGGCCGGACCCGGGCCCTCGGGGCGGGGCGTGCAGCCCGGCACCGCGACCACCGCCACCGACAGCAAACACATCGCCGCTGAAACCAATGTTGTTCGAGTTACCATCGGTGCTGATGTTAGAGCTGTGACGGCCGCAGCGGCGCCGACACACCGAGATGGAACCGTTATGCGCGCGCCGGGCAGCGCTAGTCGAGCAGGACCGTGGCGAAGGTGCCGACTTCTTTGAAGCCGACGCGGGCGTACGCGGCGCGGGCCACGGTGTTGAAGTTGTTGACGTAAAGGCTGGCGATGCGTCCGCTGCCGACGATCACCGCGGCCAGGGTGGCGGTGCCGGCGGTGCCCAGTCCCAGCCCGCGCCACTCGGGATGCACCCACACCCCCTGGATCTGGCCTACCGACGGCGACTGCGAACCCACCTCGGCTTTGAAGACCACCTGGCCGTGTTCGAAGCGCGCCCAGGCGCGTCCGGCCGCGATCAGGCTGGCCACTCGGCGGCGGTAACCCCGCCCGCCGTCGCCCATGCGCGGGTCGACGCCCACTTCGCCGATGAACATGTCCACCGCGGCCACCAGATAGGCGTCCAACTCCTCGGGCCGCACCTGGCGCACGCCGGTGTCGAGCACACAGTTGGGATGGGTGTCGATCGCCATCAACGGCTGGTCGGCACGCACGTCGCGGGCCGGGCCCCAGGCGCGCTCGAGGCGCTGCCACATCGGCAGCACCAGGTCGGCCCGGCCGACCAGCGACGAGCAGCGGCGCGTGGTGCTCATCGCCTCGTCGGCGAAGGCGTTCAGATCGGCGGGCCCGCCGCGCAGCGGGATCAAGTTGGCACCGGCAAAGCACAGCGACTCGTCCGGGTGACGCCGCGTCCACAGTTCTCCGCCAATGGAATTCGGCTCGACCCCGTAATCGGCCACCCGCGCGGCGACCATGCAGGACTCGACCGGGTTCTCGCCGAGCACCCGCCACACGGCGGCGGCGTCACGCACCACGTTCACCCGTCGCTCGCCGACAAGGCGCATGAGGGGCGGAGCCGACATCCAATCAACTCTCTGTGATGCGAAGTGGCGGCCGGTGAGATTGGCCACTATCAGCTTACGGTCACAATAGGCGAACCGCTTGCCGTCGCGCCCGGATCTCCTCCGGTTTCTGTCTCCAACTCCGAAGCGATCCGCATCGCCTCTTCGATCAGCGTCTCCACGATCTGGGCTTCGGGCACGGTCTTGATCACCTCGCCGCGCACGAAGATCTGGCCCTTGCCGTTGCCGGAGGCCACACCCAGGTCGGCCTCGCGCGCTTCGCCCGGGCCGTTGACGACGCAGCCCATCACCGCCACCCGCAACGGCACCTCGAGGCCGTCCAGGCCGGCGCTCACCTCGTTGGCCAGCGTGTAGACGTCGACTTGGGCGCGACCGCACGACGGGCAGGACACGATCTCGAGCGACCGCGGCCGCAGGTTCAGCGATTCCAGGATCTGGTTGCCGACCTTGACCTCCTCGACTGGCGGCGCCGACAACGACACCCGGATGGTGTCGCCGATGCCCTTGGACAGCAGGGCGCCAAAGGCCACCGCGGACTTGATGGTGCCCTGGAACGCCGGACCCGCCTCGGTGACGCCGAGGTGCAGCGGATAGTCGCAATGGGCGGCCAGCTGTTCGTAGGCGGCGACCATGACCACCGGGTCGTTGTGCTTGACGCTGATCTTGATGTCGCCGAAGCCATGCTCTTCGAACAGTGAGGCTTCCCAGAGCGCCGACTCGACCAGCGCCTCGGGGGTGGCCTTGCCGTACTTCTGCATGAACCGCTTGTCCAGCGACCCGGCGTTGACGCCGATACGGATCGGGATGCCGGCCGCGGCGGCCGCCTTGGCGACCTCACCGACCCGGCCGTCGAATTCCTTGATGTTGCCGGGGTTGACCCGCACGGCCGCACAACCGGCGTCGATCGCGGCGAAGATGTACTTCGGCTGGAAGTGGATGTCGGCGATCACCGGGATCTTGCTTTTCTTGGCGATCGCCGGCAGCGCGTCGGCGTCCTCCTGGCGGGGACAGGCCACCCGGACGATGTCGCAGCCCGCCGTGGTCAATTCGGCGATCTGCTGCAAGGTGGCGTTGACGTCGTGCGTCTTGGTGGTGCACATCGACTGCACCGAAATCGGGTAGTCGCTGCCGACCCCGACGTCGCGCACCATCAGCTGACGGGTGGTGCGCCGGGGGGCAAGCGTGGGCGGCGGCGGCTGCGGCATGCCCAGGCCAGTGGTCACAGTGGACCTTTCTTCCCGGCCCTTACTGGAAGAGCCTGATCGGGTTGACCAAGTCGGCGGTGACGGTCAACAGCATGTAGCCGACGACGAAGACGAGGACGACGTAGGTCGCCGGCATGAGCTTGAGGTAGTTCACCGGCGCCGCGGCGACCTTGCCGCGGGCCGACCGGATGGTGTTGCGGATCTTCTCGTACACCGCGACGGCGATGTGACCGCCGTCGAACGGCAACAACGGCAGCAGGTTGATCGCCCCCAGGATGAGATTGAGCTGCGCCAGGAAGAACCAGAACGCCACCCACAGCCCGTGGTCGACGGTGTCACCACCGATGATGCTGGCTCCCACAACGCTGATCGGGGTCTGCGGGTCGCGCTCCCCCCCGCCGATGGCGTGCACCAGGGCGCCGACCTTGGTCGGGATGGTGACCAGCGCCTTGCCCACCTCGACGGTCAGGTCGCCGGCGAACGCCAGCGTGCCGGGTATGGCCGAGAACACCCCGTATTGCGTGGGCGCATTGCGGGGGGCACCGACGCCGATGGCTCCCACGGTCGCGGGCCGCACCTGCTTGCCCTGCCCGGTGGGCAGCCAGCGTTGCGTCGACTCGACGTTGACGTTGGTGGTGACGGTGGTCCCGTTGCGGTCGACGACGACCGGGATGACGCCGTGCATCTTGCGCACCGCCGCGGCCATCTCGTCGAAGCTGGACACCGGGGTGTCACCGACCTTGACGACGACGTCACCGGGCCGGATACCCGCGATCGCCGCCGGACCCGGGCCGTTGCACTTCTCCAACTTGCCCTGCGCGGTTTCGGTTGCCACACAACCGGTTTCACCGACCACGGCCTTGGTCGACGGGTGCAGGTTCGGCAGGCCCCAGATGACCGCGATGGCGTAGATCAACACCAGGCAGATGACGAAGTTCATGCCGGGGCCGGCGAACAACACCGCCACGCGCTTCCAGGTGGCCTGCTTGTACATCGCGCGGTCGCGCTCGTCGGGCTCGAGGTCTTCGACCGGTGTCATGCCGGCGATGTCACAGAAGCCCCCGGCCGGGATGGCCTTGACCCCGTATTCGGTTTCCCCGCGGCGGGTGGACCACAGTGTGGGACCGAACCCGACGAAGTAGCGCCGCACCTTCATGCCGGTGGCGCGCGCGGCCCACATGTGGCCGCACTCGTGCAGGGCGACCGAGAAGAGGATGGCCAGCGCGAACAGCACTATGCCGGTAACGAACATCATCGGGTGCGTTACGACCTTTCTAAAGCCATGCCGGAAACTTTCACTGGGCTTGCTGCGATCGCGCGTTGCGCTCGCTCGCGGGCCCAACGCTGCGCGTCAAGTACGTCATCCACGGTAGCGGGTGAAGCGGCCCATTGGTCGGCCCCGCGCAGCACGTCGGCGATTGTCGCGACGATGGACGAGAAAGCGATCCGGCCGGTCAGGAACGCTTCGGCCGCCTCCTCGTTGGCGGCGTTGTAGACCGCGGTCATGCAGCCACCGATCTCCCCGGCCTGACGCGCCAACTCCACGGCGGGGAAAACCGCACTGTCCAGCGGCTCGAACTCCCAGCTGGAAGCGGTGCTGAAGTCGCAGCTCAGGGCCGCTCCGGCGACCCGGTGGGGCCAGCCCAACGCCAATGAGATCGGCAGCTTCATGTCCGGTGGGCTGGCTTGGGCGATCGTCGAGCCATCGATGAACGTGACCATCGAGTGAACGATCGACTGCGGGTGTACGACGACCTCGATGCGCTCATAGGCAATGCCGAACAGCAGGTGGGTTTCGATGAGCTCGAGGCCCTTGTTGACCAGCGACGCCGAATTCAGGGTGTTCATCGGCCCCATGGACCAGGTGGGATGCGCGCCGGCCTGCTCCGGGGTGACATCGGCGAGTTGAGCGGCCGACCAGCCCCGGAACGGCCCGCCCGAAGCGGTGAGCACCAGCTTGGCGACTTCCTCGGGGGTGCCGCCGCGCAGGCATTGCGCCAGCGCGGAGTGTTCGGAGTCCACCGGCACGATCTGGCCGGGCTGCGCGGCCCGCAACACCAGCGGACCGCCGGCCACCAGCGACTCCTTGTTCGCCAGCGCCAGCCGGGCCCCGGAGGCCAGCGCGGCCAGGGTCGGACGTAGCCCCAGCGCCCCGACCAGCGCGTTGAGCACCACGTCGGCCTCGGTTTCCTCGACCAGCCGGGTCGCGGCGTCGGGTCCGCGGTAGGGAATGTCTCCGGCCACCTCGGCGGCATGATCGTCGGCGACGGCGATGTTGGTCACGCCGGTTTCGGCGCGCTGGCGCAACAGGGTGTCCAACTGCCGGCCCCCGGCGGCCAGCCCCACCACCTCGAAGCGGTCCGGATTGGCGGCGATGACTTCCAGCGCTTGGGTGCCGATGGAACCGGTGCTGCCCAGCACCAGCACCCGCAGACGGCCATCGGTAGTCACTCACCCATTGTGCCGCTTTCCCACGTCACAATTTCCGGCCCGTCCGGGACGGCTGCGGCTCCGAATCACTTCTGGTGTGTGCCGCGGGCCCATCGCCAATCGACAGCGTGGCGGCTCGTGCGGGACACTGAGGCTATCTCTCCTACGGCAAGGTAGCCCGGGCCGGCGGGCTACCTTGCCATTTCTTTTTGAACCAGCCCGCGGACAGGACCGTATCGAAGGAGACATGTTTACCCTCGCGTTGATCGGGTTCCTCGGCGGCCTCATCACCGGCATATCGCCGTGCATCCTGCCGGTGCTTCCGGTGATCTTCTTCTCCGGCGCGCAAACCTCAACGGGTATCGGTTCCGAACCGGCCGAGGGCGCCGTAGCGGTCCAGGCCCCGCCGGAAGCGAAGGCGCGGCCCTACCGGGTGATCGGTGGACTGGTGCTCAGCTTCAGCCTCGTCACACTGCTGGGTTCGGCATTACTTTCCGCACTGCACCTGCCACAGGACGCGCTGCGCTGGGTGGCGCTGGTCGCGCTGGTGGCGATCGGTGCGGGACTCATCTTCCCGCGCGTTGAGCAACTGCTGGAAAAGCCGTTCTCCCGTATACCGCAACTGCGAATCGCCAATCGCGGCAACGGTTTCGGGCTCGGCTTGGCGTTGGGCGTGCTGTATGTGCCGTGTGCCGGTCCGGTGCTGACAGCGATCGTCGTGGCCGGCGCCACCGCATCCATCAGCCTGGGCATCGTCGTGCTGACCGCGGCGTTCGCTCTCGGCACGGCGATACCGTTGCTGTTCTTCGCGCTGGCCGGTCAGCGTCTGGCCCAGCGGCTGAGCGCCTTTCGCCGTCGTCAGCGCGAAATCCGCATCGGCGCGGGCATAGTGACGATCCTGCTGGCGGTGGCGCTGGTGCTGGACGTACCGGCGGCGCTGCAGCGCGCCATCCCCGACTACACCGCGCCACTGCAGGAAAAGATCGGCGGAGCTGACCTCAACCAACTCAACACCGGCGGCAGCACCGGCGTGAATCCGCTGTTGTCGCTGTGCAGCGGCGGGGGCGAACAGCTGCAGAACTGTGGTCGCGCACCCGATGTCAAAGGCATCACCGGATGGTTCAATACGCCCGGTGATCAGCCGATCGCGCTGAACTCGTTGCGCGGCAAGGTCGTTCTGGTCGACTTCTGGGCGTACTCCTGCATCAACTGCCAGCGGGCCATCCCGCACGTGGCCGGTTGGTATCGGGCTTACCACGACAGCGGCCTGGAAGTCATCGGCGTGCACACGCCCGAGTACGCGTTCGAAAAGGTACCGGCCAACGTGGTCAAAGGCGCACAGGACTTGGGCATCACCTATCCGGTTGCGCTGGACAACAACTACTCCACGTGGACGAACTACAACAACATGTACTGGCCCGCGGAGTACCTGATCGACGCCAACGGGACAGTGCGTCACGTCAAGTTCGGCGAAGGCGATTACGACGTCACCGAACGGCTCATCCGGCAACTTCTTTCCGAAGCCAACCACGACGTCCGCCTCCCGGCGCCCGTCAACGCGCCAGACCGCACCCCGCACGCCATCCAAACGGCCGAGACGTATCTCGCCGTCGGCAAGATCGTCAACTACGGCGGTGGTGGTCATTACGACGAGGGAACGGCCACCTTCGGCTACCCGCCGACCCAGGCACCCGACACCTACGCCTTGACCGGGGTCTGGACGCTGGACCACGAGGGCGCCACCGCCGGCAGCGATGACTCGGGCATCAAACTCAACTACCACGCCAAGGACGTCTTCATCGTCGTCGGCGGGACCGGCACGCTGACCGTCACGCGAGACGGCAAGACCATCACCATGCCGATCAGTGGCCCACCGACGGCACGTCAGATCGTGGCCGACCCGCAGCAGGGGCAGGGCACGCTGGAAGTCCGGCCCAGCAAAGGGCTGCAGGTGTTCTCGTTCACCTACGGCTGACACCCATCCGAACGTCCCGTTGCTCCGAACAACTCATGTCGGGGGTCCACCGAGCCGGCACACCCGGCTCGACACTAACCGAAGGAGCGAACGGTAATGAAAGCTCAAACCAAAACTGCAGCAACGGGTTTCGCTGCGGCCACCCTCGTCGCACTGGCGGTGTCCGCATCCCCAACCGCGTCGGCGGGTGACCTGGTCGGCCCGGGATGCGCGGACTACGCCGCGGCGAACCCGTCTGGCCCGGCCTCGGTCCAGGGCATGTCGCAGGTTCCCGTGGTGGAGGCGGCTTCCAACAACCCGCAGTTGACGACGCTGACGTCGGCACTGTCGGGCCAGCTCAACCCGCAGGTCAACCTGGTCGACACCCTCAACGGCGGCCAGTTCACGGTGTTCGCACCCACCGACGCGGCGTTCGGCAAGCTGCCGGCCTCGACGATCGACCAGCTCAAGACCGACTCCAACATGTTGACCAGGATCTTGACCTACCACGTCGTGCCGGGGCAGGCCTCTCCGGCCAAGGTGGTCGGAACTCACAAGACCCTGCAGGGCGGCAGCGTGACGGTCACCGGACAGGGCAACAACTTGCGGGTCAACAACGCCAGCGTCGTGTGCGGCGGAGTCTCGACGCTCAATGCGACGGTGTACATGATCGACACCGTGCTGATGCCGCCGTCGTAACGATCCGGCCGGCGGGCGGTCGACGGGCGATATGCCAGAATGAGGGCAGCGTCAGTCCGCAGTTCGACCGAAGGGATCGCCGTGGCCAGTACTGAGGTGGAGCACTACACCGGCGTCGACATTGCCGAGGTGCCGTCCGCACAGTGGGGGTGGAGCAGGATCAACCACCGCACCTGGCACATCACTGGTTTGGTCATCTTCGGTTTCCTGCTGGCCATGCTGCGCGGTAACCACGTCGGCCATGTGGAGGACTGGTTTCTGATCGGATTCGCCGCGCTGGTGCTGGTGGTTCTGGTCCGTGACCTGTGGGGCCGCCGGCGCGGCTGGATCAGGTAACCACTGCTGTCACACCGGCCACTTCGCCCCCTGGCGAAAAGCATGTCCGATTTGCCCGCCTCACAGCGACACATCGGGCGTTGATCGCCGTTGTCGCGCTGAGGCGGGCAAATGGCATGCCCGTCAGCCGAGGGGCTGGTGACACCGATGGGACGTCGGAGCATTCCCGGATCACCGTTGCGCCCGCCGTGCCAATGCCGCGGCGAGCACCCCGACCAGCGCCAGCGCCACCAGCCACGGCCCTGCGCCGTGCTGGTGCACCCAGCCGGCCAGCGCGCCCTGCAGCCGACCGGCTCCGCTGATCACCCCGTCTCGGGGATCGGCAGCGGCGCCCAGTAGCCGCACCTCATAACAGCCGTAGTAACTCACGTACAGCCCGACCAGCACCAACACGGCACCGCTGATCCGGTTGAGGTAGGGCAACATGCGGCGCGCCCGGTCGATCACCGCGGAGCTGGCCGTGGCCGTGGCCACGGCCAGAACGCCCACGACCAAGGTCAGACCGGCCACGTACGCCAGGTATATCCCGACGCTGCGCAGCACCGAGCCTGCTCGCAAGCCGGCCCCGGTGACCGCCAGAAACGGCCCGACCGTGCAGGACAGCGAGGCCAGCGCGTAGCTGATCCCGTAGGCATACATCGAGCCCAGCCCGGCGGTCGGAGCCCACCGGGCGCCGAGGCCTCGGGGCGTCGGCGCCGTCAGCTCCCGACCCGAGAGCAGCCAGATTCCCAGCACCACAAGCACCACCCCGATCAGCACCGTCGCGTAGGGCAGATACCGCTGCACCGCCGCGGCGGCGGAGAGGGTCAGCGCGCCGAATGCGCCGAAGACGGTCAAAAAACCCAACGCCATGCCGACCGTCGCTGCCACGGCGCGCCCCGCCGCGGTGAGCGTGCTCTGCCGGTGAGCGGACTGCTGGCCGCCCACCACCAGCACCAGATAGGCGGGCAACATGGCGAACCCGCATGGGTTCAGCGCGGCGACCAGTCCGGCGGCGAAGGCCAAACCCAGCAGGGCATCGTTCACTGCGTCAGCGCGGCTACCCGGCCGGACAACTCCTGCTGCGACATGGCCGCGCTGGGGTTGTTGACGAACGTCGAGGAGCCGTCGGCGCGATAGAAAACCCACGCCGGCTGCCAGGGGACGTTGTAGCGCGCCCAGATGGCGCCGTCGGCGTCGTTGAGATTGGTGAAGTTCAGCCCGTACTTGGCGACGAAGTTCTGCATCGCCGCGACGTCGGAGTGGGCCGCGACGCCGACGAAGCTGACCGCCGGATTGGCGGCGGCCACCTGACTCAAGCCCGGCGCTTCGGAGTTGCAGAACGGGCACCACGGCGTCCAGAACCACAGCACCGCCGGTTTGCCCTGCAGGCTGGCGCCGTTGAAGGGTGCCCCGCTCAGCGTGGTCGCGGTGAACTGCAGACGCTCATCGGCGGCTGTCGCCCGCGGTGGCGTTGTCAGGGCGACCAACAGCACAACCGCGGCAACGGCAGCGAGAAGGGATCGGCGAAGGCTCATGGCGGGACCTCATTTGCTGGTGTTATGCCTTCATCACGAAGTACCCCGGTTGACGGTTCAGTACCGCACCGCTAGTTGCCTTCGGCGGCCAACTGCCCGCACGCGGCGCTGATCTCGCGCCCGCGCGTGTCCCGCACCGTGCAGGACACCCCTTGCGCGCGAACACGTTTGACGAACTCCCGCTCGACGGGCTTGGGGCTGGCATCCCAATCGCTGCCCGGGGTCGGGTTGAGCGGAATGAGGTTGACGTGCACCAGCGGACCCAGCGCCCGGTGCAGCCGCTTACCCAACAGGTCGGCGCGCCAGGGTTGGTCGTTGACCGCACGGATCAGCGCGTACTCCACCGATACCCGGCGACCGGTCACCTCGGCGTAATACCGAGCGGCGTCGAGGGCCTCGGTGACCTTCCACCGGTTGTTGACCGGCACCAGCGTGTCGCGCAGTTCGTCGTCGGGCGCGTGCAACGACAGCGCCAGCGTCACCCCGAGCCGTTCGTCGGCGAGCTTGCGAATCGCCGGCGCCAGGCCCACGGTCGACACCGTGACCGAACGCGCCGAGATTCCGAAACCCGACGGCGGCGCCTCGGTGATGCGCCGCACCGCGGCCACCACGCGGGCGTAGTTGGCCAGCGGCTCCCCCATGCCCATGAAGACCACGTTGGACAAGCGATCGTGGAAATCGTCGCGCAGCGCCGCGGCGGCCGCACGCACCTGCTCGACGATCTCGGCGGTGGACAGGTTGCGCAGCAAGCCGCCCTGTCCGGTGGCGCAGAAGGGGCAGGCCATGCCGCAGCCGGCCTGCGAGGAGATGCACACCGTGTTGCGCTGCGGGTAGCGCATCAGCACCGACTCGATCGTGGCGCCGTCGACGGCGCGCCACAACGTCTTTCGCGTCTGGCCGGCGTCACACGTGACGTCCCGGGTGGCCGTCAACAGGGTGGGAAACATCGTCTGGGCGATCTGCTCGCGCACAGCCGCCGGAAGGTCGGTCATCTGCTGCGGGTCGGCGATCAGCCGGCCGTAGTACTGGTGCGCGAGTTGCTTGGCACGAAACGCGGGCAGGCCGAGCTCGGTGACCGCCGCAGCGCGGCCCGCGGCATCCAGATCGGCCAGGTGCCGCGGGGGTTTGCCGCGGGTGGGAACCTCGAACATCAAATTTGCGACCATGACATGTCCAGTATCCCCGCAATCGGGGGCAGGCCTACGGCAACAGGGTCAGCACCGTCCACGCCGCCACCGCCGAGGGCAAGATGCCGTCGAGGCGATCCATCAACCCCCCATGCCCGGGTAACAGCCGGCCCATGTCCTTGATCCCGAGGTCACGCTTGACCTGGGACTCCATCAGGTCCCCCAGCGTGGTGGTCAGCACGAAGAGCAGACCGAGCAGCGCGCCGACCCACGGCGGCTGGTGGGCGAGGAACGTCGCGGACAGGATGGTGGCGGTGATGCCGCAAACCAGCGAACCGCCGAAGCCCTCCCAGGACTTCTTCGGGCTGATCTTGGGGACCATCGGGTGCTTGCCGAACAGGACGCCCACCGTGTAGCCACCGACGTCGGAGGAGATGACGGCGATCATCATGCAGAACACCCACGCCGCGCCTTCCTGCGGATAGACCAGCATCGCGGCGAAGGTGCCGAACAGCGGCACCCACACGGCCAGGAACACCGTCGCGGACACGTCGCGCAGATAGTTCGTGGACGATGCCGAGCCGTCGTCGTGCTCGCGCCGTTCATCCTGCATGAACAGCCGCCAGATCATGCAGACCACGACCATGCCGCCGAACCCGGCGAGCGCGCCGACGGCCCGATACGGCCAGGTCAGCCAGACGGTGAACTGCCCGCCGACCAGCAGCGGAATGACGGGGATCAGATAACCGGCTTCCCGCAACCGGCGGACCACCTCGTGACTGGCCACCAGGATGGCTCCGGCGCACAGCGCGACCCAGAACCGCGGCGCATAGAGCAGGGTGACGACCAGCACCGCCCCGATGCCGATCCCGACGGCGAATGCCGCCCGCAGGTCACGTCCGGCCCGCGACGTCTTCTTGGCCTGCTGCTGCGATGAATCGACCGGCTCGTCGGGAGTGCCGGCGCCGGCGTCAGTGGTGGCCATCGGACGTGGTTGCTGAGCGGTCGTCAGACCTCCAGCAGCTCGCCTTCTTTGTGTTTGACCAGGTCGTCGATCTGCGTCACGTACTGCTGGGTGGTTTTGTCCAGGTCCTTCTCGGCCCGGCCCACCTCGTCCTCGCCGGCCTCGCCGTCCTTGCGGATGCGGTGCAGCTCCTCCATCGCCTTGCGCCGGATGTTGCGCACCGAGACCTTGGCGTCTTCGCCCTTGCTCTTGGCTTGTTTGACCAGCTCGCGACGGCGTTCCTCGGTCAGCTGCGGCACCGCGACGCGGATGAGGGTGCCGTCGTTGGTGGGGTTGACGCCGAGGTCGGAATTGCGGATGGCGGTTTCGATGGCGTGCAGCTGACTGGCCTCGTAGGGCTTGATGACGACCAGGCGCGCCTCGGGAACGTTGATGCTGGCGAGCTGGGTGATCGGGGTGTGGGTGCCGTAGTAGTCGATGACGATCCGCGAGAACATGCTGGGGTTGGCCCGGCCGGTGCGGATGGTGGACAGGTCGTCACGGGCCACCGACACGGCCTTCTCCATCTTCTCTTCGGCGTCGAAGAGTGCCTCGTCAATCATTGCGCCGCTCCTTAAGTGGTGACCAGCGTTCCGATTTTCTCACCAGAGACCGCGCGGGCGATATTGCCGTCGATCAGCAGGTTGAACACCAGAATCGGCATGCCATTGTCCATACACAGGCTGAAGGCGGTGGCATCGGCTACTTGTAATCCCCGATCCAGCACTTCACGGTGGCTGATCGCGGTGAGCAGTTCGGCGTCGGGGTGCTTGCGCGGGTCGGCGGTGAACACCCCGTCGACGGCCTTGGCCATCAACACCACGTCGGCGTCGATCTCCAGCGCCCGCTGCGCGGCCGTGGTGTCGGTGGAGAAGTACGGCAGGCCCATGCCGGCGCCGAAGATCACCACTCGCCCCTTCTCCAGATGACGCACCGCGCGTAGCGGCAGGTACGGCTCGGCGACCTGACCCATGGTGATGGCGGTCTGCACCCGGGTGACGATGCCTTCCTTCTCCAGGAAGTCTTGCAACGCAAGGCTGTTCATGACGGTGCCGAGCATGCCCATGTAGTCCGATCGGGTGCGCTCCATGCCGAGTTGCTGCAGTTGCGCGCCCCGGAAGAAGTTGCCGCCGCCGATGACCACGGCAACTTGCACACCGCCGCGGACCACATCGGCGATCTGGCGGGCGACCTGCGACACCACGTCGGGATCCAATCCGACCTGGCCCCCGCCGAACATCTCACCGCCGAGCTTGAGCAGGACGCGGCGATATCTCGACGGTGCGTCAGACCCGGGAGAAGCCACCACGCCGTTGCTGCTCGCCGACTGCGGCTCAGGAGCCGCTACGCCGGCGGTCTCGGATTCCGTCATCAGACTCCTCGCATGGGGCTGTACACATGAAGGATCACCGTCCCGGCAACCAGCCACAACGGCATGTCACATCCTGCCTCATCCGGTTGCTGCCGCGTGTGCCGGGTGGACGACCAAGGCCGTCCCGGGAAGCTTTGCCCCGCCTAGGACGACGCTGACAGCCCATGCACCGCCGGGCCCTCCAACAACGTCCCATCCGGGGCGAACCGCGACCCGTGCAACGGGCATTCCCACGCTTTGGTGGCGTCGTTCCAGTTCACGATGCCGCCCAGATGCGGGCACACCGGCGAGACCCGGTGCTCGACGCCGTCGACCGAGCAGCGCGCCTGCAGGTGCCACGGCGGACCGGTGACCGCACCGTCGGCCCCGGACGGACCGCGCCGGACGATCGGCTCGAGCCAGCCTTTGGCCATGTGATAGCCGACCTCGAGGTTGGCCTGGATAGCGGTGGGAATGCCGGAGACCTCGTGCGGGCTCCAGGCCGAGAACGCGCGGCCCCAGTCCATCCGCCCGCCCAGGATGCGCGCGCTGAGCAACAGGCCGGCCGCTATCCCGTTGGTCATCCCCCACTTCTGGAATCCCGTTGCGACAAGGGTCTTTTCGTCACCGGGCAGGATTGGCCCCACGTAGGGCAGGTGGTCGACCGGTGAGTAGTCCTGGGCCGACCATTGGTGGGTCATCACCGCGCCGGGAAAGTGCTGACGCGTCCATGCCGTCAGCTCCTCGAGCTCGGAGACCGGGCTCTTGCGGCCCACCACGTGGCTGGCGCCACCGATGACCAGTCGCTCACCGTCGCCATAGGGCGCGTAGCGCACCGACCTGGTGGGCGAGCCTGCCGAGATGAACATCGGGCGGGTGATCTGACCTGGCACTTCGAAGGCCATGCAGTAGGACCTGCTGGGTTTGAGCCTGGCGAAGAATCCGCCTCGGTCGAAGATGGGCATGCCGGTGGCCAAGACGCAGCGTTGCGCGTCGACCTCGGATTCCCCGGTGCCCGACTTCACGGTCAGTCGCACCCGCCCCTGTTGATAGCGCAACTTCTGCACGCGGGCGCCCTCGACCAGGCGGCCGCCACGGTCGGCGAGCTCTTTGATGTAGCTGGCCAACAAATGCATCGAGTTGATCTGCGCTTGCTGGCGCAGCCGCACACCGCCGTGGAATGGGAATGGCACATCGGCGTCGTCCACCCACTCCACCTCCAGGCCCGCCCGGCGGGCGGCGGCCTGCACGGCGCGGGCCGACGGTACTTCCTTGGCGCTTTGTGCATAGAGGTGGTCGTCCTCGCGCTGCACCGGCACGTCGTTGGTTTCGCAATACCGCAGCAGCCAGTCCTGAGCTTCCCGGTTGCCCTGCACATAGTCGCGGGCCAGCCCGGCGCCGTGGCGAGGAACGATCTGACGCAAGGTCGAGCCCTGCAGCAGGCTGACCTTGCCGGTCGTGTTGCCGGTGGTGACCGCCCCCGCGGTGCGGGCTTCCAGGACCAGCACGTCTTTGCCGGCCCTGGCCAGCAGCACCGCCGTGGTCAACCCGGTGATGCCGGCACCGACGATCACCACATCGGCGGACTCGGATTGCTGAAGATGGTTGGTCTGATCCGTGGGCCGTTCGTGATCGGCCAGCCATATCGATGTCATCTAGGTGCAGTTGCCCGGCTCGGCACTACCGAAACGGACGGCCCCGGCTACCCGCGCCGCGACCAGGCTGTGCGGGGGTGCGCAAATCGTTTGCTGGGAGGCCGGGGGGTTCCGATGTTTAGCGGACATGGCCTTTGGGGAATTCGCTGGATCGCGCCGGCTGCGTGACTGGCCGCACGGGCGCGAGATGAGGACGCAGGACGCGATAGGCGCTGAGCGGAGGGCTCAGCGCACGGGTGATCGAGGAGGATCATGTCGGAGACGGACAAGTCCGGGCCAGCTGAGGCGGTCGAGGGAGTTGTTGAGGGCGTCAAGGGCAAGGCGAAGGAAGTCGTCGGGTCGGTGACCGGTCGTGGCGACTTGATCAACGAGGGCGAGGCGCAGCAGGACAAAGCGCAGGCCCAGCGCGACGCGGCGAAGAAAGAGGCTCAGGCAGAGGCAGCGCGCGCCAGCGCCGAGGCGGCCGAACAGCGCCAGAAGTCCAACCAATAGCTTGCGGGGAAGGATGGGTCCGGTCTGTGCGAAACGGACCGGGCCCATCGACTTTTCGCCGTAGCGCATGCGTTTGCGGCGCTCGGCTGCAACGGCGTTTTTCAGAGTTGGAATAATCGGTGTGACCGGGCACCGGTTGGCCGCGCTGGCAACATCTCCGTATGGGGTGATATCCCAGTAGTGGGCACGCCCTCATGAGTTTGGAGATGGCCGTTGGAAGTGTTGCTGCTTACCAATGAAGCCGATTTCGAATCGGCGCTGCCGTCGCTGGAATCGTTTGCCCTGCAGGTGCGCCGCGCGCCGCTGGAAGGACACGACCGGGCCGTATACGACGGCGTCGACGTGGCCGTCATCGATGCGCGCAGCGACCTGGCCACGGCGCGCCGGGTGTGCCGGCAGCTGAACGCCGACGCGCCGGTCATGGCGGTGGTCGCCGTGGTGGCGCCGCGGGACTTCGTGGACATCGACGTCGACTGGCATTTCGACGATCTGCTCTTGACGCCGGCCGGGGCGGCCGAACTGCAGACGCGCTTGCGGCTGGCGATCCGGCGGCGCCGCAGCGCGTTCGCGGGGACGCTGCAATTCGGTGACCTCATCCTGCATCCGGCCAGTTACAGCGTTTCGCTCAACGGCAAGGACCTGGGTCTGACGCTGACCGAGTTCAAATTGCTGAATTTCCTTGTGCAACATGCCGGTCAGGCGTTCAGCCGGACCCGGCTCATGCACGAGGTGTGGGGTTATGACTGCAACGGCCGGGTTCGCACGGTGGACGTCCACGTGCGCCGGCTGCGCGCCAAGCTAGGTAGCGCTCACGAGTCGATGGTCGACACGGTCCGTGGTGTGGGCTACATGGCGGTGACGCCGCCGCAGCCGCGGTGGATCGTCGGTGAGCCGATGCTCAGCCCGATCTGGACGTCGACGCCGACTACCGACCCCGTCGCGCAGTAGCGTTCACTCACCCGAACAGCGGCAGCGCACGTTTGCGGGCCAGCGCATCCATCCCCCGCTGGATGCTGTCTTCGACCTCGCGGTACTTGCTGTCGATGTAGTCCTCGTCGTCGGCGCGTGCCGGGTCGTGATCGATTTCGACCACCGGCATGAACCGTGTTCTGATCTTGGCCGGCAACGGCAACTGCGGCAGGGCCGCCGGCGCGATGCCCCAGGGCAGGGAGATCGCCACCGGAAATACCTTGAGCCGCAACATCTTGTCCAGCCGCAGGGTGCGCGAGAGGCGGTCACCGCGGATGAGCACCGGCATGGCATCGGCCCCGCCGACCGTGGCGATCGGGACGATCGGAACCCCCGCGCGAATCGCCATCTTGACGAATCCCTTGCGCCCGGCGAGGTTGGCCCGGTCGCGTTCCGACCACGGCCGCAACGAGTCCACTTCACCGCCGGGCCACAGTGCCACGTCGCGTCCTTCGGCCAGTGCGGTGGCGATGGCGTCCGGAGCCGCCGGCAACACTCCCATGGACCGGAAGAACCGGCCGATTCCGGGAATCGCCATCAGGGCGTCGTGCGCGGTCCCGTGCAGCGGACGGTCGGGGCCGAATCGGCGCCACCATTGCAGGCCCACGGTCCAGGCGTCCCACACGAACGGGGCACCGGAGTGAATGCCGATCAGCAGCGCCGGCGGTTCGGGGATGTTCTCCCAACCGTCGATCTCCATGCGAAACCAGTAGTCGACCAGAAGATTCCAGAAGAACTTCTGCCGCTGCAGCGACGTTTCGTCTTGACCGTCGAGGTCCCATTGCCCGGCCCGTGAAGCCACCCATCCGCTCAGGCCGCCGTCCTGTTTCTCGCGCTTCTCCTGCATCGACGAGCGAGCACGCTCGGCGTGTTGCTGCGCTTGGTCGAGGACTTCCGGGGGTCTGGGATCAGCGTGTTGTGCCATTTGCGGGGAGTACCCGATGTGCGTGCACAACTCACTCCAAGAATTCGCACACAAACGCAAACCTCCCCGCGTCACCGGTGACGCGGGGAGGTGTGTGCCCAGTCCGACGGCGATTAGGCCGTCGGGCTGTAGCACCGGTTATGCGTTGTTGGTCCAGACGAGAACGTCCTGGACACCGTCGTTGTAGGCCACGCCGTTCGGCGCCTCACCATTGACGTCGAAGTAGACGGTTCCGGTGGACTGGCCACCCTGGGGGATCGGCGCCGGGCTCAGTCCATTGGGTACCGGCACCGTGTTGACGACGTGGTACGTCTGTCCGGTGGCCGTGCGCGCGTTGAACGCCGACACCAGCGGGGTGACCGTGCCGCTATTGGCCACAGCGGTCACCTGTGCCTGCCACAACTGCCCCTGGGGCTGGTAGCCCGGGATCATCGCGGTGCTGGGCTGCAGGTCGCTCACCGTGTAGGCCGTCACGAGCGGGCCATTGGTGATCGGCGCGCTGGTGCCGAACCCCTGAATGCTGGGGTTGGCGATCGCCGGCGCGGCAGTGAATACGGCCGCCGCAATTCCGGCGGCCCCGATAGCCGATTTAACAGCGTGTTTTCCGAATTTCATACTGATTTTCCTCCCATTCAGTCGTTCGCGTTCCTTGCCCAGCGCACATTTCTGTGCGGATTTGGCAGGACGCCCCCCGTCGTGTTCCATAACCGCTTGTCCGCGCCGCCAAACATGGTCGTCGTGCGCGCAGGCACTAAAAAGCGACAAAACTCGCGCCCTGCTAACGGGTGCATACTTGTCGGATGCGGGGAAATCCTGAGGCGGCTGCCTATTCACAAAGCGAGCTATTTCGCCTCACCGAAATGGTCCGCAATCTGCCGCAACAAGGTGGCGCCGATGCACAAGCGACACTCGATGAGATCACCGAAAGTGCCGCCAAGTCCGTGCCGGGCGCCCAACACGCCGGCATCACCCTGACCAGACACTGCAAAGTCCTCGAGACGCCCTCGGCGACCGCGGGGTACGCCGTTCAGCTCGACGAGATCCAGGGGCGCCTCGGCGAGGGACCCTGTGTGTCGTCGGCGTGGCAGCATCACACCATTCACATCGACGACATCGCCACCGAGGACCGGTGGCCTCGCTATCGCGACGAAGTGCTGCGCCACACCCCCATCCGCTCCATCCTGTCCTTCCTGATGTTCAACGACCGCCAGACCGCCGGTGCGCTGAACTTCTACGCCGAACCGACCCACGCATTCGACGACGATTCGGTGGAAGTCGGTTTTGCGTTCGCCACGCACACGGCGTTGGCATGGAACATCGTGCGCCGCGACGAGCAATTCCACAGCGCGCTCGCCTCGCGCGACATCATCGGACAGGCGAAGGGCATGCTGATGGAACGGTTCAGCATCGATGCGATCGGCGCCTTCGATCTGCTGAAGCGGCTCTCGCAGGAGTCGAACACGCCCGTCGCCGAAATCGCCCGCCGACTGGTCGGTTCCGGGCGTCCCCGCGACCCGGACGTCCCCTAGCCACGCCGCACGCGTTCAGCGCCAAGCGGTTTCGGCTTCCTGCTCATAATTGTCGTATGCCGTGATCAACCCGATCAGCACTTCGGCAGTCGTCTCGAGCAGACCTTGCCCCCGCGGGTCGGCGACCTTCTCGATGATCTCCCGCGCGTGCAGCGCAGCGTCGTTCAGCATCTCTTTCAATTTCACCGTGTGGTGGCGAGGGTCCTCCTCGCCGTACTCTTGTCCATCCGCCATGACGCCTACATACCCTGACCGGTGCGTCGGCAACCAGACGGCGATCTGCGTGGTGCTACGCCATCTGACCGGCCATCTATGTCAAGATGCCTGACATGGGTCAAGTCGACGACGCCCCGTTGGGCTACCTGCTCTACCGGGTGGGCGCCGTGTTGCGGCCCGAGGTTGCTGCCGCACTGAGTCCGCTCGGCCTCACCCTGCCCGAATTCGTCTGCCTGCGGATACTTTCCCAGTCGCCGGGATCGTCCAGCGCCGAATTGGCGCGCCACGCAGGCGTCACCCCGCAGGCGATGAATACGGTGCTGCGCAAGCTGGAGGATTCCGGCGTGGTGGCCCGGCCCGCATCGGTGTCCTCGGGACGCGCGCTGCCGGCCACGCTGACCAGTCAAGGCCGCGCCCTGCTCAAGCGCGCGGAAACCGTCGTGCGCGGAGCCGACGCCCGCATCCTCGCGAAATTGACTGCGGCTCAACAGCGCGACTTCAAGCGGATGCTCGAGCGGCTCGGCTCCGACCAGCGTTAGGCCGGGTCCTGGATGCGCGGCCAAGGCTGCGCTTCCTCGAGCTCGTAGGCCAGTTCCAACAGTCGAGCTTCTTCGCCGATGTCAGCGGAGATCATCAACCCGACGGGCAGTCCGTCGGCGGATTGCCCCAGCGGCAGCGAGATCGCCGGTTCCCCGGTGACGTTCTGCAACGGCGTGAACGCCACCCAGCTGGATAGCCGGTCGATGATCTGCTGATAGTCGGTGGGCGCGAGATAGCCGACCTGGGGCGTCTGGTCAGCAAGCGTCGGCGTCAGAACCGCGTCGTAGGTGGAGAAAAACTGTGCGGTACGCCGTCGCGCGGCGCGCAGCCGCATGATCGCCAGTGGGATGCGATGCAGGTTGCGGTTGGCGTGGCGGAACAGGCCCAAGGTCAAGTTGTCCAGCCGGCTGCGATCGAAGGTCTTGCTGAGGGTGAAGCGGCCGGTACCGACCTGCGCCAGCGACAGCAGTCCCCAATACAGGATGAAGTCTTCTTCGAAACTGCTTGCCACGGGCGGTGTTTCGACGTGCTCGATGCGGTGGCCGAGTTCTTCGAGCAGGCCGGCGGCTTTGAGGGTCAGCTCCTTGACCTGCGGGCTGGCGTCCCGGTTGACCGAGCGGGTCACCACGGCGATCTTCAGCCGCTGTTTGCCCGGCCGCGTGATGTCCCCGATCGGCGGCAGCTTGCGGGGCTGGTAGGTGCGTTCGGCTTCCCGGTAGAAGGCCGCGGTGTCGCGGACGGAGCGACTCACCACGCCGTTGGCCACGACCACGACCGGCATGTGACGCAGCTCCGGGTTCAACGGCAACCGGCCCCGGGAGGGTTTCAGTCCGACCAGGCCATTGCACGCGGCGGGGATCCGAATGGATCCGCCGCCGTCGTTGGCGTGCGCGATCGGCACCACACCGGCGGCGACGAACGCTGCCGAACCCGACGACGAGGCACCGGCGGTGTAGTCGGTGTTCCACGGGTTGCGCACCGGCCCGATGCGGGGATGTTCGGCCGCCGCGCTGAACCCGAACTCCGACATCTGCGACTTGCCCAGCGGTATCAGTCCGGTCGAGGTGAAGACCCGGGTGAACTCGCTGTCAGCGGCGGCATTGCGGGGCGTCCAGGCGTCGGTGCCCAGCATCGTGGGCTGGCCCTCGACGTCGACGTTGTCCTTGATGTAGCTCGGGACGCCGTCGAAGAAGCCGAAGGTCTTCCCCTGCGCTCGGGCCCGCGCCCGGTCGAACGCCGCATACGCGACACCGTTGAGCGCGGAATTGACCGCTTCGGTGCGCGCGATAGCGGCCTCGACCACCTCGGTGCGGGACACTTGTCCGGTCCGGATGGCCTCGGCCAGGCCTACCGCGTCCAGGTCGCCGAGCGCGTCGTCGGCGAAGGCATGTATGCGGGGCATACCCCCAGCCCCTAGGCCTGGCCTACCTCGAAACGCACGAACCGCGTGACCGTGACACCGGCCTCCTCGAGCAGGGCCTTGACGGTCTTCTTGCTGTCGGACACCGACGGCTGTTCGAGCAGCACGGCGTCCTTGAAGAAGCCGTTGAGCCGGCCCTCGACGATCTTGGGCAGCGCCTGTTCCGGTTTGCCTTCGGCCTTGGCGGTTTCCTCGGCGATGCGGCGCTCGCTGGCGACGACGTCTTCGGGCACGTCCTCGCGGGACAGGTAGCGCGCTTTGAGCGCGGCGATCTGCAGCGCCACCGCGTGGGCGGCCTCGGCTCCCCCGTCACCGGTGTACTCGACCAGTACGCCCACGGCCGGCGGCAGGTCCGCGGCCCGCTTGTGCAGGTAGGTCTCGACGGTGCCGTCGAAGTTGGCGACGCGGCGCAGCTCCAGCTTTTCGCCGATCTTGGCCGACAGGGCGGCGATCGCCTCCTCGACGGTCGTGTCACCGGCTTTGGCGGCCTTGAGAGCGTCGACGTCCGCGGCTTTGGCCGAGGCGGCGGCGGTCACCACCTGCTCGGCCAACTGTTGGAATTCAGCGTTCTTGGCAACGAAGTCGGTCTCGCAATTGAGCTCGATCAGCGCGCCGCCCTTGGCCGCGACCAGACCCTCGGCCGTCGCCCGCTCGGCACGCTTGCCGACGTCTTTGGCGCCCTTGATGCGCAGCGCCTCGACGGCCTTGTCGAAGTCGCCGTCGCTGTCGGCCAGCGCGTTCTTACAGTCGAGCATGCCTGCGCCGGTCAGTTCCCGAAGCCGCTTGACGTCGGCAGCGGTGAAGTTTGCCAATGCTCAGCCTTTCTTAGGATGCGTCTGTGGTTGGTTCGGTGGGGCCGGTGCCGGCTTCACCGGCGGGGGTGGCAGTGGCGGTGGCGCCGGCCAGTAGCTCCTGCTCCCACTCGGCCAGCGGCTCGGCGGCGTCCGCCTCCGGTTTGCCGTCACCGCGGCCCACTCCGGCGCGGGCCTGCAGGCCCTCGGCGACCGCGGAAGCGATCACCTTGGTGAGCAGGGCGGCCGAGCGGATGGCGTCGTCGTTGCCCGGGATCGGGTAGTCGACCTCGTCGGGGTCGCAGTTGGTGTCCAGGATCGCGATGACCGGGATGCCCAGCTTGCGGGCCTCGCCGACGGCGATGTGCTCCTTGTTGGTGTCGACGACCCAGACGGCCGACGGCACCTTGGCCATGTCACGGATACCGCCGAGGCTGCGCTCCAACTTGTTCTTCTCGCGGGTCAGCATCAAGATTTCCTTCTTGGTGCGGCCCTCGAAGCCACCGGTCTGCTCCATGGCCTCGAGCTCCTTGAGGCGCTGCAGGCGCTTGTGCACGGTGGAGAAGTTGGTGAGCATGCCGCCCAGCCAGCGCTGGTTCACGTAAGGCATGCCGACGCGGGTCGCTTCGGCCGCGACGGACTCCTGCGCCTGCTTCTTGGTTCCGACGAACATGACGCTGCCGCCGTGAGCGACGGTCTCTTTGACGAACTCGTACGCCTTGTCGATGTAGGTCAGCGTCTGCTGCAGGTCGATGATGTAGATGCCGTTGCGGTCGGTGAAGATGAACCGCTTCATCTTGGGATTCCAGCGACGGGTCTGATGCCCGAAGTGGGTGCCGCTGTCGAGCAGCTGCTTCATGGTTACAACAGCCATTGTCGGCCATTCCTTTGTTCTCGGTTGTCGCCCGGCATCGGGTGAGGCCGGCCCCTGGCGTCTGCTGCGGTGCCGAACCCGTTCGGAAGGGATTCCGGTTGGGACCGCTCGGCATGCTGGTACGAGCTCGAGGAGCTGCGTGCAGGCGCGCGAAGTCAGCCCGCCGAAACGAGCTGCGTTAGGAAGTTTACACCGAGCCAGCTGGTGGTTTTCCCCAGCGGCGAGCCCGTGCACAGGACGGCGACGGGTGACTGGCCGGCGCGCGGGGTGTGTGACTGGACTCAACGGATGCGATGGGTAGCGCTGATCCTGCTGTGCTGGGTGCTGCTGAACGCTCCCCCGGCCGACGCCGACGATGCGCGGCTGAACTGGCCGCTGCGGCCGCCGCCGACCGTGGTGCGCGCCTTCGATGCCCCGTCACCGGATTGGCATCCCGGGCATCGTGGCGTGGACTTGGCGGGGACACCACGCCAGCCGGTGTTTGCCGCCGGTGCGGCCACGGTCGTCTTCGCCGGGTCGCTGGCGGGGCGCCCGGTCGTGTCTTTGGCGCACCCTGGCGGCTTGCACACCAGCTACGAGCCGGTGTGGGCGGCGGTGCGCGCTGGTCAGGTGGTGACGGCCCAGACCGTGCTCGGTGAGTTGGTGGCCGGGCATCCGGGCTGCCCGGTACCGGCCTGCCTGCACTGGGGCGCGATGTGGGGGCCGGCGTCGCGTGCCGACTATGTCGATCCGCTGGGCCTGCTGGTCTCGACCGCTATCCGGCTCAAGCCGCTGGGGGGCTGATTGTTCGCTTGACTCTGAGCGAGCGGCAGATCTGCTGGCGAAAAGCTGAGGCTATTCACGCCCGCGGATGGGCCTGATCATGGACCGCGCGCAACCGTGAGACCGCGACGTGGGTGTAGAGCTGGGTGGTCGCCAGGCTGGAGTGACCGAGGAGTTCCTGGACCACGCGCAGGTCGGCGCCGCCTTCGAGCAAATGCGTTGCGGCGCTGTGCCGCAACCCGTGCGGTCCCATATCGGGCGCGCCGTCCACGGCGGCGATCGTTTGATGCACCACCGTGCGGGCTTGGCGCACGTCGAGTCGTCGACCTCGGGCACCCAGCAGCAACGCCGGTCCCGACTCCGCGGTGGCCAATGCCGGACGCCCCTGGGTCAGCCAGGCATGCAGCGCCTCGGCGGCTGGTCGCCCGAACGGCGCGGTGCGCTGCTTGTTGCCCTTGCCCAGCACGCGCAGCAGCCGATGCCCGGCGTCGACGTCGTCGATATCGAGGCCGCACAATTCACTGACCCGAATCCCGGTGGCGTACAACAGTTCGACGATCAGCCGTTGGCGCAGCGCGAGCGGGTCGCCTTCCTGGGCGCCGGTCTGCGCGGCCGTCATGGCGGCCAGCGCCTGGTCCCGGCGCAGCACCGACGGCAGGATGCGGTGCGCTTTGGGCACCTGCAGCCGCACGGCGGGGTCGGTCGCCAGGATTCCGCGGCGGGTGGCCCACGCGGTGAACGCCTTGATCGACGAGGTGCGCCGGGACAAGGTGGTGCGCGCCGCGCCGGCACCGGCAGACGTCGCCAACCACGCGCGCAAGACCGGCAGGCTCAGCGCGTCCAGATCGGTCTTGCGGTCGTCGAGAAACGCGAACAGCGACCGCAGATCGCCCAGGTAGGCGCGACGGGTGTGCGCCGAGCGGCCGCACTGCAACGCCAGGTACTCGTCGAACTCCTCCAGGATCGCGTCGTAGTTCTGCGGCATGGGACCACGCTGGCAGAAAGGTCCCCGAGGGCATCAGCCGACGCGCCGCAGCGTGTCCGGGGTGAGATCTTTCAGGGTCGGATAGCCGTCGACGGCCATGATCAGGTCGGCCTCGGCGAGCAACATGCGCAGCACGTGCACGATCCCGTCGACGCCGCCCAAAGCCAGGCCGTAGGCGTAGGGCCGGCCGACACCGACGGCAGTGGCGCCCAGGGCCAGCGCCTTGACGATGTCGGCGCCGCTGCGGATACCCGAGTCGAAAAGCACCGGCAGCCCGTCGGCGGCCTCCACCACGCCGGGCAGGCACTCGATCGCGGCCAGGCCGCCGTTGGCTTGCCGGCCGCCGTGGGTGGAGCAGTAGATGCCGTCCACGCCGCCGTCCTTGGCGCGCCGCGCGTCGTCGGGATGGCAGATCCCCTTCAACAGCAGCGGGAGATCGGTCAGGGAGCGCAGCCAGGGCAGGTCATCCCACGTCAGTGGGTTGCCGAAGATCGCGCCCCAACGCAAGACGACGCCTTGCGGGTCTTCCTCGGGCGGGCGGGGCAGGCTGGCGCGGAACACTGGATCGCTGGTGTAGTTGGCCAGGCAGTGACCACGCAACTGCGGGAAGTTGGCGGTGCTCAGATCCCGCGGCCGCCACCCGGGCACCCAGGTGTCGAGCGTGACGATGATGCCCTGGTATCCGGCCGCTTCCGCACGGCTGACCAGGCTGGCGGCCAAGTCGCGATCCCTCGGCGTGTACAGCTGGAAAAACCCTGGCGTGTCACCGAATTCGGCCGCGACGTCTTCCAGGGGGTCGGCCATCAGGGTGGAGCCGACCATGGGGACGCCGGTGGCCGCGGCAGCGCGTGCGGTAGCCAGATCGCCGTGGCCGTCTTGGGCGCACAACCCGATGACGCCGATCGGCGCCATGAACAGTGGCGAGGGGAAGGCGCGGCCGAATAGCTCGACGGACAGGTCACGGTCGGCGGCACCGACGAACATGCGCGGTATCAAGCCCCAGCGTTCGAAGGCCTCGCAGTTGGCGCGTTGGGTGCGCTCGTCACCGGCACCGCCGGCGACATAGGACCACACCGACGGGGACATGGCCATCTCGGCTCGGGCCTCCAGCTCTTTGAACGCCATCGGCAACTGCGGCGCCACCCCGGCGAGGCCTTGGAAGTAGATCTCGAGCTGATAGTCGCCGAACGGCGGTGTCAGGGCCATGGAGTGAGGATGCCGTGACCCGTTACTGCGCGCCAGCCTCAGCCTCGGCGAGTTCCCGCTTCCATTGCCGGAACGTCTCTTCGGTCCGTCCGCGCCGCCAGTAGCCGGAGATCGACGACGCCCACTTCGCCTCGACGCCGCGCTCCTTGCGGATGTAGGGCCGCAGGTTGTGCATGACGGATTGCGCCTCACCGTGGATGAAGACCTGCACCTGCCCGGGTAACCACAGCGCGGTGGTGACCGCTTCGATCAGCGGCGCGTGGTCACCGGCGCGGTCCTCGGGTACCAGGTCGGCGCGCCCGCCCCGGTAGACCCAGTTGACCTGAACGGACTCCGGCGCGGTCAAGGCAATCTCGTCGTCGGGGCCGGCGACTTCGATGAACGCCTTGCCGACCGCATCGGGCGGCAACGCTTCCAGCGCCGCGGCGATGGCCGGTAGCGCGGATTCGTCGCCGGCCAGCAGGTGCCAGTCGGCTGCCGGGTCCGGGGCGTAGGCCCCGCCTGGGCCCATGAGGTAGATCCGCTGGCCGGGTTGGGCTGCTGCCGCCCAAGGGCCGGCCACCCCGTGCTCGCCGTGCAGCGCGATGTCGATGGCGATTTCGCGGGCGGTCGAGTCGACCTTGCGGACGGTGAAGGTGCGCACTGGCGGCTGTTTGACGGCGGGCAGGTCGGCGAAGCTGTCCATGGTCAGCGGCTGCGGTAAGGCGGCCACGTCGATGTCTTCGGCGACGAACGCCAGCTTGACGTAGGAGTCGGTGAAGTCGCTGGGGACGAAGGTGTCAAAGCCGCTACCGCCTAGCCGAACCCGGATCATGTGCGGTGTGATCTGTTGGGTCCCGACGACTTCGAAACTCTGCAGAGGTCGACCCGCCACTTGTCCTCCTGTCCAGTCCCAACCCTTCGTCGACTATACGAGTCGCGCCGTGGTGCTACCGGCCGTGGCCGCAGCCGCTCGGGTGCGGGCCAGCCGCCACCGGCCCTCGCGGCGTTCCACTAACCCGGCCACCTCCAGCATGGCTAGCGGACCGAACACCGACGCCGCTACCAGGCCCGACCCCACCGCGATCTCGTCGATGGTGGCCGCCCCGCGGCCCGGCAACGCCTCGTAGACCTGACGTTCGACCTCGCTGAGCTGGTCGAGTGCGGTCGTGGGGTGCGGCTGTTCGTCTGCCAGCTCTCCGATGTGACCGACCAACTCGACGACGTCGGCGGCCCGGGTCACCAACTGGGCGCCGTTGCGGATCAACACGTGACACCCCGCGGACGCCGATGACGTCACCGGCCCGGGCACCGCGGCCACCACCCGGCCCAATGCCCGTGCCCAGGCGGCGGTGTTGGCCGCGCCGCTGCGCAGTCCGGCTTCCACCACCACCGCCGCGCCGCTGACGGCGGCCACCAGCCGGTTGCGGGTGAGGAAACGATGCCGGGCCGGGCGCACGCCGGGTGGATATTCGGTGACCAGCAGGCCATCTCGGGCGATGCGGTGCAGCAACGCCGAATGCCCCGCCGGGTAGGGGATGTCCACGCCGCCGGCCAGCACCGCGACGGTGAGTCCGTCGCATTCCAGTGCCGCGCGGTGGGCTGCTCCGTCGATGCCGTAGGCGCCGCCGGAAACCACCGCGACGTCATGTTCGGCCAGACCGGTGGCAAGGTCATCGGCCACGCGCTCGCCGTAGCTGGTCGCCGCGCGGGTGCCGACCAACGCGGCCGCGCGCTGAGCGACCTCGTCGAGGCGCGCGGGCCCCAGGGCCCACAACACCAGCGGTGGCCCGCCGCGCGGTCTGGCTCGGGCAGCGGCCCCACCGAAGGAGGCGAACGCGATCACCGGCCACTCGTCGTCGTCAGGGGTGATCAGCCGTCCACCGCGGCGCGCGAGCAGCTCGAGATCTGCCGCAGCACAATCGACGTCGCGCCGCGACTCGGTCTGGCGGGCCAGGTCGTCATCCACCAAGCCGCGGCGCACCCGGTCGGCCGCCGCGACCGGCCCAACGCTGCTCACCAACGCGGCGAGCTCCGCACACGGTGGTTCGGCGACGCGCGACAGGTAAGCCCACGCCCGCATCACCTCCTCGGCGCTCATCGGGCCGCCCCCGCTTGCCGGAAGCTCAGCGCGGTCGCGACTTCGTCGAACCCCGGTGAGGTCCGCCCGGCCAAATCGGCCAAACTCCACGCGACCCGCAGTGTGCGATCCACACCCCGGATGCTGAGCATGCCCCGGTCCAGCGCGGTGCGCAGCGGCTTCATCGCGGCGTGGCTCAACCGGAATTCGCGCCGCAACAACGACCCGCTAACTTCGGCGTTGGTGGTGAACCCGTGCGGCTTCCAGCGTTGGGCGGCCACCTGCCGGGCGGCCGCGACGCGGCGGCGCACCTGCGCCGTCGCCTCGCCGGTTTCGGCCGAGAACGCTTTGGCTCCGGCCGGATGCATTTCCACCCGCAGATCCACCCGGTCCAGCAGCGGGCCGGACAGCTTGCCCAGATAGCGCCGCTTGACCGCCGCCGCGCAGATGCAGTCCTGCGGATCAGCCGGCGCGCAGGGGCACGGGTTGGCCGCCAGCACGAGCTGGAACCGAGCCGGATAGCACGCCACCCCGTCGCGGCGGGCCAAACGAATCTCCCCGTCTTCCAACGGTGTTCGCAACGCTTCCAGCGCGCTGACGCTGATCTCGGCGCACTCGTCGAGGAACAACACACCGCGGTGAGCTCGGCTGACCGCCCCGGGGCGGGCCATGCCCGATCCCCCACCGACAAGCGCTGCGACACTGGAACTGTGGTGCGGCGCCACGAACGGCGGCCGGGTTATCAACGGGGTGTCCCCCGACAGCAGCCCCGCCACCGAATGGATCGCGGTGACCTCCAGCGACTCGGTGTCCGACAATGGTGGCAGTATTCCTGGAAGGCGTTGTGCCAGCATGGTTTTGCCCACTCCCGGCGGCCCGGTCAACATCAAGTGATGGGATCCGGCGGCGGCCACTTCCACAGCGAACCGGGCCTGGGACTGCCCGACCACGTCCGCCAGGTCGGCCGAGTCGTCCTGCGGCGGGGCGGCGGCGACGAGCCTGTCGTCCAGATCGGCGGACCCGTTGAGCCAGTTCTGCAGTTGCCGCAGCGTGCGGACGCCCCACACGTCGATGCCGTCGACCAAGCTGGCCTCGGCCAGGTTGTCGGCGGGAACGACGACCGCGGGCCATCCGTCGCGTTTGGCGGCCAGCACCGCCGGCAGTACGCCGCGGACCGCCCGGACTCGTCCGTCGAGCGACAACTCCCCCAACAACACCGTCTTCTCCAGCTTGTGCCACGGTTTCTTGCGTTGCGCCGACAAGACCGCGGCGGCCAGCGCGATGTCGTACACCGACCCCATCTTGGGCAGCGTGGCCGGTGACAGCGCCAACGTCAGCCGGGCCATCGGCCAGGTGTTGCCGCAGTTGGTGACGGCGGCCCGGACCCGGTCGCGGGATTCCTGCAGCGCCGCGTCCGGCAGTCCCACCAGGTGCACACCGGGCAGCCCGGAGGTGATGTCAGCTTCGATTTCGACTGTCTCTCCGGCCAATCCGCGCACGGCCACCGAGAAGGCACGCCCGAGCGCCATCAGCCCACGCCTTGCAGGTGGGTGATCTCCGGGGTGCGCCGTCGCCCGATCTGCACACCGACCACGTCGAGGCGCACCGCGGCCCAGCGCCGATCTTGGCCGGCCAGCCACAACCCGGCCAGCCTGCGCAGCCGCCGGACTTTGCGCTCGGTGACCGCGTACGGCAACCCGCCGTAGCCCTCCCCGGTGCGGGTCTTGACCTCGACGAACACCACCGTCCGAGTGCCCGGGTCAGAGGCGATCACGTCGAGTTCGCCGTAGCGGCAACGCCAATTACGGTCCAGGATCTGCAATCCCATGCCGGTGAGGTAGTCCACTGCCAGCGCCTCGCCCATGGCGCCCAACTGGACGCGGGTCATTGTCTTCGTGGTGGTCATGGCGGTTAGCTTGCGGGCTGCCCCCGACATGGCGCGTCACCGAAGAGCATGCACCCCCAGGAAAACTATGGGTTATCCCCAGTTGCGGATTCGTCCACAGCGATTACGTGACGCGGTCCGGCCGGGTGTAGACGTTCATCGAGTCGTCGCGCAGAAACGCGACCAACGTGACGCCCGACTCCTCGGCCAACGAGACGGCCAGTGACGACGGCGCGGAAACCGCCGCCAGCACTGGGATTCCGGCCATCACGGCTTTCTGCGTCAACTCGAACGACGCCCGACCGCTGACCAGCAGGACCGTGGTGCCCAGCGGTATCCGGCTGTGTTCCAGCGCCCAGCCGATGACCTTGTCGACCGCATTGTGCCGGCCGATGTCCTCACGCACCACGAGCATGGTGCCGTCCACCGAAAACAGCGCTGCCGCATGTAATCCGCCGGTGCTGGCGAAAACCTTTTGGGCACTGCGCAGTTGATCCGGCATGGCCTGAACGGTGGCGGCGGTGACGGTGGCGGGATCGTCGCCGGGCGCATAGCGGCTGATCAGCCGGACAGCGTCCAGCGACGCCTTGCCGCAGACCCCGCAGGACGATGTCGTGTAGAAGTTGCGCGTGACGTCCAGGCCGGGGGGTTCGATGCCTGGCGCCAACGTCACGTCCAGAACGTTGTAGGTGTTGCGGCCGTCGTCGCCGCGGCCTCCGCAGTAGCGGACGGTCCGCACGTCTTCACGGTCGGCGATGACGCCCTCGGTCAGCAGAAAACCTTGCGCCAGTTCGATATCGGCGCCGGGGGTGCGCATGGTCACCGTCACCGGCGTCCCGTTGACGCGGATCTCCAGCGGCTCCTCGACCGCCAGTGTTTCGGGTCGAGTGATCGACTTGTCACCAGTGAGATGCTTGACCCGCCGGTGCGCCGTTACGTGGCTCACTGCCTCAACGTACCGGTCGAACGTTCGACGACGCTCAGCGAACGGCCGCGGCCAACTGCGCCAAGGTCTCGGCCGAGGTGTGCGTGGGATGCCAGCCCAGTTCGCGTTCTGCCTTGGACGTGTCCATCACCACCGAGGTGCGCGCCGTGTGCAGCCATTCCAGCAGGGACGGAATGAACGGGATCCGGGAGATGGCGGCAGAGGCCGCCGACGCGGCAGCCGCGGGAACCCGCACCGGTCGGCCGCCGAGGGCTTTGGCGACGTCGCTGATCGTGACCACGCCCTTGCCGGCGATGTTGTAGGCCCCCGGCGGCGCGGGAGCCGTGGCCGCCAGCGCGATCGCTTCGGCGACGTCGTCGTGGTGAACAAGCTGCAGCGGCACACCCGGATCGGGGATCATCGGTTTGAGCACCGGGACCGCGCACACCACCCCACGGACCGGAGCCGGAAGCTGGTTCCACGGCATGGCGTCGGCCAGTGCGTGCGCGTCGGGCCCGGCGACGATGCAGGGTCGCAGCACGAACACCTCCAGCGACGAGCCCTTGGTGACCTCGGCCAGCAACTCTTCGCACTCGGCCTTCTGCGCCGAGTAGTAGTGCTCGGCCGAGCCTCGCGTCGGCACGTCCTCGGTTATCGGCACGGGGTTGTCCGAGTGGTACCCATACGCCGCCACCGACGAGGTGTAGACCAGCCGGCGCGGCCGCTGCGCGGCCACCGTCGCTTCGAACACGTTGCGGGTGCCTTGCAAGTTGATGCGGGCGCTCTCCTCGCGGGAGCCCATGATGATGAACGCCAGATGGACCACGACATCGGCCTGTTCGACCAGCGCGTCGACCGCGTCGCGGTCGAGAATGTCGCCTTGCTGGTACTCGGTCTTGACCCAGCCGCGCAGCCTCGGGTCGAACGGCCGGCGCGCCATGCCGATGATTTTCTCGACGGCGGGTTCGCGCTCCAAGGCGGTGACCGCCGAGATGCCAATTTCCCCGGTCGGCCCGGTAACCGCAACAGTTAATCCCACCTGTCGGAGCTTCCCCGCCGCACCGGTACCCAAACCCTCGCAGACCTCCCCAAATTTGAACCGAATGTGTGCGAGCCGCTGGTCATGGTTATCCCGTTGGGAAAAGACCTACCAGGAGAGAAATCCATGAAGCTGATAGAGCCAGCCGATTCAATGTTTCTCGTCGGCGAGTCCCGCGAGCACCCGATGCATGTCGGCAGCCTGCAGCTTTTCCAACCGCCTGAGGACGTCGGTCCGGAGTTTGTGACCGAGGCCTACGAATCGATGCTCAAGTGCACCGATGTCCAGCCAACCTTCCGCAAGCATCCGGCGTTCTTCGGCCCGGTCACCAATCTGGCGTGGTCGTTTGAGAAAGAGGTCGAACTCGACTACCACTTCCGGCGGTCCGCCCTCCCCCGTCCGGGCCGGGTGCGAGAACTGCTCGAACTGGCTTCGCGACTGCATGGCAGCCTGCTCGACCGGCACCGCCCGCTGTGGGAAGCTCACCTGGTGGAAGGGCTCAACGACGGGCGGTACGCGGTGTTCACCAAGTTCCACCATTCGCTGATGGACGGAGTGTCCGCACTCAAGTTGATGCAGCGTGCCTTCACCAGTGATCCCACCGACGACGAAGTCCGGGTGCCGTGGGAGCTCAAGCCGCGCCAACGCCCCGACAACGGCCAGAAGTCCTCCCCGCTGGACATGATTTCCGGTGCCGTGGGATCGGCTGCCGCGCTTGCCCCTTCGACGTTGTCGCTGGCGCGGGCCGCGCTGATCGAACAACAGCTCACCTTCCCGTTCCGCGCGCCCAAGACGATGTTCAACGTCCGCATCGGCGGGGCGCGGCGCATTGCCGCGCAGTCCTGGTCCCTCGAGCGCATCAATGCGGTGAAGAAAGCGGCGGGGGTCACCTTCAACGACATCGTGCTGGCGATGTCTGCCGGGGCGTTGCGCGCTTATCTGGTGGAACAGAGCGCGTTGCCCGACGACCCGCTGATCGCCATGGTCCCGGTGAGCCTGCGCGACGAGAACGACGGCGAGGGCGGCGGCAACAAGGTGGGCACCGTGTTGTGCAACCTCAACACCGACATCGAGGACGCCGGTCGACGCCTGCAGGGGATTCACTCCTCGATGGCCGACAGCAAGAAGGTGTTCATGGGCCTGCCGCGCACTCAGCAGCTGGCACTGTCCGCTTTCATGGCCGGGGGCTTGTTCTTCGGGCTGATTCCGGGATTTATCCGCACGGCGCCACCCCCGTTCAATATCGTGATCTCCAATGTCCCAGGCACCAAGGACCCGCTGTACTGGCGGGGCGCACGAATGGTCGGCAACTATCCGTTGTCGATTGCGTTGGACGGTCAGGCGATGAACATCACCGTCACCAACAACGCGGAGAACATCGACTTCGGCCTCGTCGGCGCCCGGGGCAGCGTGCCGCACTTGCAGCGCATGCTCGGCCATCTGGAGACGTCTTTGAAGGATCTCGAGCGCGCCGTCGGAGTGTGACGTGGTGCTAGGGACCGCTAATCTACGGGAACCCATCGGGGCCGATCGGCTTCCGGTGCACAACGGGGCCAACGGGCCCCCAGGACGCAGAGGGGAGGGCAGACGTGGCGGACCAGCTGGACACCAGCGCCGAAGGGTCTACACCCGGCGGGGCGACGGCGGATCCGGCGACCGTATTCGCTGCCCTCGCCGAGATCATCTATCAAGGCACCGACGCGGCGCAGATGTACGCCGCTATCTGTGTGGCTGCCACGTTGATCGTTCCCGGCTGCGACCACGCCAGCTTGATGGTGCGCCGCAACGATCGCTACGTCACGGTGGGTGCCAGTGACCGGCTCGCGTACCGGATCGACGAACTGGAGCGGCGTGCCGGCGACGGCCCGTGCATCGACGCGATCGAGGAAGAAACTCCGCAGATCGATTCGGATCTGACCACCGGCTCGCAATGGCCCAAGTTCGCGTCGCTGCTGACCTCCGAAACACCGGTGCGCGGCGCTATGGGATTTCGGCTGCTGATCGACAAACGCAAAGGTGCGGCGCTCAACCTCTTCAGCGAAAAGCCCAACGTCTTCAACTCCGAGTCCGCGGGTCGAGCGGCAGTGCTGGCCGCCTTCGCCAGCGTGGCCATCAACGCGATCGCTCAGGGTGAGGACGCGGTGAGCCTGCGTCGCGGGCTGCTCAGCAACCGCGAGATCGGGAAAGCGGTCGGCATGCTGATGATGCTGCACGACCTGAACGAGGACCAGGCGTTCGACCTGCTGCGGCGCCACTCCCAAAGCCTGAACATCAAGCTGGCCGATGTGGCCCGCCGGGTGATCGACCGCCGGGGTCAACCTCCGTTCGACGGCTCGAACGGGAGCGGCTGACCGCTCGGCGGGCTATTCGGGGAGCCGCAGTTCGGGCTTCTCGACTTCCTCGATGTTGACGTCCTTGAACGTCACCACCCGCACCTGCTTGACGAACCGCGCCGGGCGGTACATGTCCCACACCCAGGCATCGGCCAGCCGCAGCTCGAAATACACCTCGCCGTCGGCGTTGCGCGGCACCATCTCCACGCTGTTGGCCAGGTAGAAGCGCCGCTCGGTCTCTACGACGTAGCTGAACTGGCCGACGATGTCCTTGTATTCGCGGTACAGCGAGAGCTCCATCTCGGTTTCATACTTCTCGAGATCCTCTGCACTCATCTGCCACTCATCTGCTCAGACGTCCTTCTCCCAAGCCGGCTTGCCCGGCTCTTGGCCCGCCCGGTCGCCGGGTGGAACCTCGTGTTCCCATCTTTCCTCACCGGTATTCGCCGCCCTCGGCGGGAGGGTCCGCTTTGAATTCGGCCACCACCTTCACCTCCGACCCCGTCGCCACCCGGCGCACGTTGATGAACGAGTACCGGTGTTCGGAGCAGGGCCCCAACTTGGCCAGCGCCCGGCTGTGCGCGCGGGTGCAGTACCCCTTGTGATCGGCGAAGCCATAGCCGGGATGTTCGGCGTCCATCGCGACCATCAACCGGTCCCGGCTGACTTTGGCCAGCACGCTGGCCGCGGCGATGCATGCGGCCGCCGCGTCGCCACCGATCACCGGCAGGGACGGCACGGCCAGCCCGGGCACCCGGAAGCCGTCGCTGAGCACGTAACCGGGCCGCACCGACAAACCGGCCACCGCGCGGCGCATCCCTTCGATGTTGGCCACGTGCACCCCGCGCCGGTCCACCTCGGTCGACGGGATGAACACCACGTGATAGGCCAGCGCGTAGCGGCAGATCAGCGGAAACAGCCGCTCCCGCGCCTTCTCGGTGAGTTTCTTCGAATCATTGAGCGCGGCAAGGCTTTCCAGCCGATTGGGGCCGAGCACGCAGGCCGCCACCACCAGCGGGCCGGCGCAGGCGCCGCGGCCCACCTCGTCGACCCCGGCCACCGGGCCCAGACCGCTGCGGTGCAACGCCGATTCCAGGGTGCGCAAGCCAGACGATTTCCGGATCACCGTCCGGGGCGGCCAGGTGGTGGCCACCGGCTACTGGCCCTGTTGAGGGTTCAGCGAGCCCACACCACCCCACCGCGACGGCGGCCACACGATGAATCTGGCCTTGCCGATGACGTTGGACACCGGCACGGTGCCCGCCGTCGGGTCACCGGTGCACAGCATCGGGCAGTGGGCCCGCGAATCCGCCGAGTGGGTGCGGTTGTCGCCCATCACCCACAGCCGACCCTGCGGCACGGTGACCGGCCCGAACTCGCTGCCCAGGCACGGATACACCGACGGGTCGGCCATCATGGTGCCCGGGTCCAGGTAAGGCTCCTTGAGGGGCTTGCCGTTGACGGTCAACCCGGTGTCGGACCGGCACTGCACGATTTGCCCGCCCACCGCGATGACGCGCTTGACCAGATCGTTCTCGTCGGGCGGGACGAATCCGACGAAGGACAGCGCGTTCTGCACCCAGCGCACCACCGTGTTGGAGGAGCGGATCGACTTGTAACCCAGGTTCCAGGACGGCGGGCCTTTGAAGACGACGACGTCACCGGGTTTGGGCGAAGTGAAGCGATAGGTGAGTTTGTCGACGAGGATGCGGTCCCCGACGCACGTGGCGCACCCGTGCAGCGTGGGTTCCATCGACTCCGACGGGATCAGGTACGGCCGGGCCACGAACGTCAACATGACGTAGTAGAGGACTACCGCGATGACCGCCAGGGTGGCCAGTTCGCGCAGCGTCGACTTCTTGGGTTTGGCCTCCTCGGCAGCCACCGGGTCGGACGCCGGGGCGTCGACGGTCTCCGGGTCGCCGGGCGACGGCGCGGGCTGAGCCGGGTTCGGCTGACGCTCGGGTGTCGGGCCGGAGGTTTCGGTCACGAGACCACCGTAGTGAGCCGGAGTCGGCCGCCGAGGCGCTGCAAGTCAGCGCTTCTCTTTGATCTTGGCTTTCTTGCCCCGTAGTTCACGTAGGTAGTACAGCTTGGCGCGACGGACGTCGCCACGAGTCACCACCTCGATATGGTCGATGTTCGGCGAGTGCACCGGGAAGGTCCGCTCGACGCCGACGCCGTAGCTCTCCTTGCGCACCGTGAACGTCTCGCGGATACCGCCACCCTGCCGGCGGATCACCACGCCCTTGAACACCTGGATACGTTCCTTGGCGCCCTCGATCACCTTGACGTGGACGTTGATGGTGTCACCCGGGTGGAAGGCCGGGATGTCGTCGCGCAGCGACGTCTGATCGACGAAGTCCAGCCTGTTCATTGGAAAGACACTTCCTCGTGGTCGCGGCTTGGTCAACGCTCACACGCGGGCGTGAGGCACTCACCAAGCCGATGGGTTCGGGCTTTATGGGCGTATCTCGCAGCAGGCGGGAAGCGGCCCGGCCGGCTGACACGTCGGAGACAACTGGTCAATTGTGCCAGACGGTGTGCATGCCATGAAAATCACAGGAAATCCGGGTGGTTCGTGCCCAACCGGAACCGGCTGCAAATGGTACATATGACTGGGATCAAACCGCGCAAATCGAACCCTTTGCGTGACGCCCGGGACGATGGCGATGCGGCCGCCCACACACATCTGCACCATGGCAACGGATGACAAAGGAAGTGGTATGCGAGCACGGCCGCTGACACTGCTCACCGCCGCGGCGGCGGTGACGTTGGTGGTGGTCGCCGGCTGCGAGGCCAAGGTGCAAGCGAAGACCTACAACACGCCTACCCGCAGTGTGCAGGACCAGCCCGCACCCATGCCTCAGCAGCAGGTGGTCGAGTTGCTGCTGCACGACGTCGGTCCGTTGCCCGAGGGGCGGGTGCCGATCAGCGGACTCAGCGGCGCGCAGGCCCGTATCCGGCATGCCACCGATCAGGCCGCCGCCAGTGGCGCCACCCTTTCCATCGCCATTCTCGATCGCGCCACCCACCAGCTGGTCTCCAACGGCAACATGCAGATCGTGGGCACCGCGTCGGTGGCCAAGCTGTTCATCGCCGACGACTTGCTGCTGCGCGAGGCCGAAGGCAAGGCCACGCTGTCCGCCGAGGACCATCAGGCGCTGGACCTGATGTTGCAGTCCTCCGATGACGGCGCGGCGGAACGATTCTGGTCGCTGGATGGCGAAGACGCCATCATCACCCAGGTCGCCAGCCGCTACGGCCTGTCGTCGACGCTGCCGCCCAGCGACGGGCGCTGGTGGAACACGGTCAGCTCGGCGCAGGACTTGATCCGCTACTACGAGATGCTGCTCGACGGCACCGGCGGACTGCCGGCGGATCGGGCCAGGGTCATCGTCAACGACTTGGCCCAGTCGACCCCGAACGGCGTCGACGGCTACCCGCAGCGCTTCGGCATCCCAGAGGGTCTGTACGCCGAACCCGTCGCGGTCAAGCAGGGCTGGATGTGCTGCATCGGCGCCGACTGGATGCATCTGTCGACCGGCGTGATCGGCGCCGATCGCCGCTACATCATGGTGATCGAGTCGTTGCAGCCGTCCGACGACGCCACCGCCCGGGAAACCATCACCCAGGCCGTCAAGACGATATTCCCCAACGGGCGCATCTGAGCGCTGCTGCTCCCGCTTTTCTTCCGCGAGCAGACGCAGAATCGCACTATTCGGGGTTCGTCGGGTGCGAGTCTGCGTCTGCTCGCGAGCCTGCGGCGAAGTCAGTCCAGCAGGTCCGGGCGGCGTTCCCGGGTGCGCTGCAGCGACACCTCCCGCCGCCACGCCGCGATCCGGGCGTGGTCACCGGAGAGCAGCACATCGGGAACATCCAGACCGCGCCAGCTCGGCGGCCGGGTGTAGCTGGGGCCCTCCAACAGCCGCTCTTGGCCCGGGGAGAACGAATCCTGTTGATGGGACGCGGGATTGCCCAGGACACCCGGAACCAGCCGGAGCACCGCTTCGATCATCACCACGGCCGCCGATTCCCCGCCGGGCAACACGTAGTCACCGATCGAGACCTCTGCCACGGGCATCCGCCGGGCGGCATCGTCGATCACCCGCTGGTCGATGCCTTCGTAACGGCCACACGCGAACACCAGATGCGCGTGCGCGCTCCAGCGCTGGGCGGTGTCCTGGGTGAACAACCTCCCGGCCGGCGTCGGAACCACCAGAAGCGTTTCCGGCGAACAGATCTCGTCCAACGCCGCGCCCCACACCGGGGCCTTCATCACCATCCCGGGACCACCGCCATAGGGCGCGTCGTCCACCGAATGATGCACGTCGTGGGTCCAGCGTCGCAGGTCATGCACCTGCAGGTCGACCAGACCCGACGCTATGGCCTTGCCGGGCAACGATTCTCGCAACGGGTCGAGGAAGGCCGGAAAAATGGTGACTACGTCGATGCGCACGTCTTCAGCCCATATCCAGCAGACCTTCAGGCGGGTCGATCTCCAGGGTGCCCGCCTCCAGCGACACCGAGGTGACGATCGCGCTGACGAACGGCACCAGCACTTCACCGGCGTCACTCTTGACTGCCAACAGTTCGCCTGCGGCGGTGTGCAACACCTCGGCCACCACACCGACCTCCTGGCCTGCGATGGTGAAAACCCGCAGCCCTTCGAGCTGATGGTCGTAGAAGGTGTCCGGCTCGTCGATCGGCGGCAGGTCCTCGGAGTCGATGACGAACAACATGCCGCGCAGCGCGTCGGCGCCGTTGCGGTCGTCGACACCGTCCAGACGCATCAACAACCGCCCGCCGTGCGCGCGCACACTGTCGACGACATAGTCGCGCTCGGGACCGTCACCACGAGATGGCTTGGCGTGCAGGGTGTTTCCCGGTGCGAACCGGATCTCCGGGTCGTCGGTGCGAACCTCGACCACGATCTCGCCGGTCACCCCGTGCGCCTTGACCACGCGCCCGACGATCAGCTCCATGGATACGCCACGAGCATGACCGTTACTGGTCGGTGTCCACCACGTCGACGCGGATGCCGCGGCCACCGATCCCGGCGACCAGCGTGCGCAACGCGGTCGCCGTGCGTCCTCCGCGGCCGATCACCTTGCCCAGGTCATCGGGATGGACATGAACTTCAACGGTGCGCCCGCGCCGGCTGGTCACCATATCGACGCGGACGTCGTCGGGATTGTCGACGATTCCGCGGACCAGATGCTCGACGGCGTCCACCACAACGGTGCTCATGGAGTCTGTCAGCTTTCCGTGGCCGGCTCGGGCTGCTCGCCACCCTCAGCCGGGGTTTCGGCCGAGCCCTCGGCGGTCTCGGTACCCGCGTCGGCCTTGGCGGCCTTCTTCGGCGCGGCCTTTTTCTTCGGCTTGGTGGCCTCGGTGGTGGGACCGCCCTCGGCCTCGGCCAGCGCGGCGTTGAACAGCTCGAGCTTGCTGGGCTTGGGCGGCTTGACCTTCAATTCGCCTTCGGCGCCGGGCAGGCCTTTGAATTTCTGCCAGTCGCCGGTGATCTTCAGCAGCTTGAGGACGGGTTCGGTGGGCTGGGCACCCACGGAAAGCCAGTACTGGGCGCGCTCGGAGTCGATCTCGATCAGGCTCGGCTCTTCCTTCGGGTGGTAGCGGCCGATGACCTCGATGGAACGGCCGTCGCGGCGGGTGCGCGCGTCGGCGACGGCGATGCGGTACTGGGGATTGCGGATTTTGCCCAGCCTGGTGAGCTTGATTTTCACAGCCATGGTCGAACTCCTGTAGGTGTCACGCTGCAATTCAGCAACCGGGGCGGGATGCCCGGGTCCGGTTTTGCCTCGAGTGTGATGACCGGGACGCGATCCTGATCGCGCCGCGGACAGCCGCCCATTGTGCCAGACAGCCCTGCCCAAGCAGAAATTCGCGCTCAGTCGTCGATGTGCGTGGGTGGGTTACTGAATTCGCCACCCCAAGGATGCAGGTCAGGACCCATCATGTCGCACCGAGTGGCGCCGCGGGAACCCGCTCCGCCGTAGGTGGAGTAGAACACCACGCAGCGTTGCCATTTGCCGTCCGGATCAATCGGTCCGTCACACCTACTCAAGGACAACCCGCCGTACAGGCAGCCGGCGCCGGCGGGTGGCGCCGAGACGATCGAAGCTGCCCCCACCAGTCCCGCCGCCAGCCCTGCCAATAAGGATCGCTTCATGCTCGTGTCCCCCGTTCAACCGTCGATGTGCGCCGCGGGTCGGCGAAGTTCGGGTCACCCGAAGGCTGGTCCAAGCCCACTTCATCGCAGCGCTTCTCCGGCATGAGAAATCAAACCCCCGCCGTGACGGCAGCGGCGAGTCCCCCGACGATGCTGCGCCTCATGGTGCCTCCCGTAACGAAATGGCTGAGCCGGCTCAATCTTCAGATGACCTTCTGGAAGGTCTTGGTCTCCACCCGTCGCGTCATCCGCCATCCCTCGGCCGTGCGGAGGAACTCGTCGTCGTACCACAGCCCGCAGAACAGGACCTGGTCCTTGTCCCCGGGCAACACCATCGGGTTGAAGCAGATGACCCGGGACGAGGCGGTGTCTCCGTCGATGCGGACCGAGAAGTTGCCCAGCATGTGCGCGTAGACCGGGAAGTTGGGCAACACTTCCGACAGCCACTTCTTGACTTCGGGGTAACGCCCGTCGATGCCGCCCAGTTCGCGGTAATCGATGTAGGCGTCCGGAGTGAAGACGTTGTCCAGATCGTCGAAGCGTCGCTGATCGATGGCGGTGGAGTAGTCGACCAGAAGCTGCTGGATCTCCAGGCGGTCCGAAATCTCGGCCAGGCTTAACATGTATCGATTGAAGCATCGTGCGCACGGCGTCAGGTAGATAAACTGTGCGCCCATGCGAAAGCTCCTGGCCGCGGCCGCCGTGTTGTTCGCGGTCGCCACCTTCGGCGCGGCCACCGCGTCAGCGGACACCGATGTGCAGCCCGTCGGCTCGGTGCCGATCCCGGACGGGCCGGCACAGACCTGGATCGTGGCCGACCTCGACAGCGGTCAGGTGCTGGCCGGGCGCGACCAGAACGTCGTGCACCCCCCGGCCAGCACCATCAAGGTGTTGTTGGCGCTGGTCGTGCTCGACGAACTCAACTTGGATTCGACGGTGCTAGCCGATGTCGCCGACACGCAGGTCGAATGCAACTGTGTCGGCGTCAAGCCGGGCCGTACCTACACCGCGCGCCAACTGCTGGACGGACTCCTGTTGGTTTCCGGCAACGATGCCGCCAACACGCTGGCGCACATGCTGGGCGGGCAGGACGTCGCCGTGGCCAAGATGAATGCCAAGGCGGCGTCACTGGGCGCGTCGAACACCCGCGCGGCCACTCCCTCGGGTCTGGACGGGCCCGGCGGATCGGGGGCCTCGTCGGCGCACGACCTCGCGGTCATCTTCCGCGCGGCCATGGCCAACCCCGTCTTCGCCCGCGTCACCGCTGAGCCGACGGCGATGTTCCCCGGGGACAACGGCGAGCAGCCGATCGTCAACCAGGACGAACTGCTGCAGCGCTATCCCGGTGCCATCGGCGGGAAGACCGGCTTCACCGACGCGGCCCGCAAGACGTTCGTGGGCGCTGCCGCCCGCGGGGGCCGCCGGTTGGTCATCGCGATGATGTACGGCTTGGTACATGCCGGCGGACCGACCTACTGGGATCAGGCGGCCAGCCTGTTCGACTGGGGGTTCGCGCTGAGCCCGCAGTCGAGCATCGGCTCGCTTTAGTGTCGATCGCAAGCACGGCGGAACGGCCGGGCGCAGCGGGTCGACACCATCAAGGCGACCGCAGGTCCGGCAGCGCCGCGGTGAGCAGCGCCATCAGCACCGGAATCCGCTGCTGCTCGATTTTCGGTTGCGGCAGAACGCCTTCCACCACGGCGGCACCGTCGAACAGGTTGGTCAGCAGCGCCACGATGACCGGCAACGTCTCCTGCGGAAAGCTGTCGGCCCCGGGCAACGCCCGCGCGGCGTCGTAGATCTTCGCCGAGTACTGCCCAAGCTCGTGTTGCATGGTGAGCTTGAGCTTTTCGTCGGTGCGGGCGGCGATCATCAGTTCGTAGAGGACGGCGTTGATGGGTCCGGTGGTGATGTCCCGCAGTATCGTCAGCCCGGCTTGCAGCGCCGGCCGGTCCGCCGGAATTTCGGCGACCTGCTTGGTGAACGTCTCGAGCTGACGGCGCAACACCTCCGAGGCGGTCGCCGCCATGAAGTCGCCCATGGTCTCGAAGTGCCGGAACAACGCACCCACCGACACCCCGGCGCGTTTGGTGATGACCGCAGCCGATGCCCGCGCGTACCCGACCTCCATGATGGTGTCGATGCAGGCTTGGATCAGCCGCCCGACGGTTTCCTCGCGGCGCTGCTGCTGAGTTCGGGCCATGTCAGGCGGTCGCGTGCAGAGCGGGCCGCTCGGTACCCGCGTGCCGCTCCCCCGCTCGCAGGTACCGGCCGGACTTGACGGTTTTCCCGTAGCCCTCGCGGAACTCACCGTTGCCGAACACCACGGTGCCGTTGACTCCGGTGGCGACGACGGTGGCGTCGTTGCGGTTGACCATGCGCCGCAGGCCGCCGTAGAACGGCACGGCCTCTTCGTTGTAGGCGTCCACCGAGTCGTCCAGGTGGGCCGGGTCGATCACCACGAAGTCGGCGCGGTCGCCCTCCCGCAAGGTGCCGGCGTTGATGCCGAACCACTCGGCGAGTTCACCGGTCAGCCGGTAGACGGCGCGCTGCAGCGTGAGAAACGGCGTGCCGGCAAGGCTGGCCTCCCGTGCGCGCTTGAGCAGTCGCAGACCGAAGTTGTAGAAAGCCATGTTGCGCAGGTGTGCTCCGGCATCGGAGAAGCCCATGTGGATGTTCGGGTCGGCGGCGAGCTTGTCGAGCAGCTTGGGCCGGTGGTTGGCGACGGTGGTGGTCCAGCGCACGTTGCGCTCACCGTTTTCCACCAGGATGTCGAGGAACGTGTCGAGCGGGTGGTGCCCGCGTTCGTCGGCGATGACCCCGAAGCTCTTGCCGACCAACGACTTGTCGGGGCATTCGACGATGACGGCGTCGTGGAAGTCGCGGTGCCACAACGACGGGCCGAGTTTCTTGCGGTCGAACTCGCGCCGGAACCGTCGGCGATATTCCTTGTCTGCCAGCAACTCGTTGCGCTGCAGCTGATCGCGCAGATGCAGGGCGGCGGTGCCCGCGCCGAACTCTTCGAAGACCGGCAGGTCGATGCCGTCGGAGTACAACTCGAACGGGACGGGCAGGTGCTGGAAACGCACGCTGGCGCCCAGGATCTTGTTGAGCAGCCGGGCGCCGCGGCCGAAGATGTGCACCGCCATCGGCATCGACTTGGCGTCGGCGGACACCAGCATGCTCATCCGCACGCCCTTGCGGCGGTTGAGGATTCGGCTGCTGGTCAGGAAAAACATGAACGGGGACACCGGGCTGGCGACGTTGGGGGCGCTCTGTAAAATTCGGCCGCGCCGGCGCAACACGGAGATCAGCCTGCGCCGCTCCCGCCATGTCGCGAACGTCGACGGCAGCGCCCGCGAGCGGAACCGGTCACCGTCGAGCTTGTCGATCGCTGCATCCATTCCTGACATGCCCAGCACCCCGGCGTCGAGCGCCTCGTCGAGCAGCTTGGCCATCTTCTCCAGTTCGGCCTCGGTGGGCCGGACCGTCTCGTCGGTGGCGCGTGCCAGCCCCAACACGGCCGTGCGCAGGTCCGAATGCCCAAGCAGCGAGCCAACATTCGGCCCCAGCGGCAACGCATCGATGGCGGCGATGTACTCCGCGGCCGTCGACCAGGTCTTGTTGGTTTCCAGCGCATCCAAGACGAACTTGCGCGGCACCGCCTCGACCCGGCTGAACAAGTCGGCGGCGTCTTCGGAGCTGGCGTACACCGTCGACAGCGAGCAGTTGCCCAGCAGGACCGTGGTGACCCCGTGCCGCACCGACTCGCGCAGGCCCGGGTCGAGCAGGATCTCGGCGTCGTAGTGGGTGTGCACGTCGATGAAGCCGGGAACCACCCACTTGCCCGCCGCGTCGATCACCTCGGGACAGTCCGTCTCGTCCAGCGACACCGACGACACGGTGGCCACTACACCGTCGCGGATGCCCAACGTGCGGGTCTGCGGCGCAGCGCCGGTGCCGTCGAACCACAGTCCGTCGCGGATGATCACGTCGTAAGTCACGGTTGCCTCCGGGTTTGTCGCGGTGCACCGACGCTATCATAGATAGTGATCACTCGCAATCTTTTGATCAAGGGGTTTCAGGGCTGGCAAGCGCGGCGGTGACATCCCTCTCGATCAGGTCGTGTGCGCGTCTGACAGGTGGAGACGATCACCCCGAACACATGAAGGGAAAGCCGCACCAGGGCTTCTGGGTCGCCTCGGGCGGCGGTGGATCAACACCCTCCCAGATACTGGGGGCAACGTTTCCATGCCCCCACAGGACGCCGTACCAGGTGTGGCAACTACTCATGTCCCAGTCAACTTTCGTGCCCGGACATCCCCGACCGGTATCGGGATGAAGTCCGGATTGTTGATCCCCAGGACAACAGGTATACGGTCCGGTTGCGCCAGGAGGTACTGGCCCGCTCTCCGGCGAGGACCCATGCATCGGCAGCACGGAGTCGGGCTGGGCTTGTGCGTCACCTGCGGCTAGTCCTACTCCGGCCACTGCTACGCCGCCCGACAACACCGCTGCAGCAATGGCTTTCATGAGTATCGGGGTTATACCCACGGTAGTGTCCTTTCGCTGTCTTCGGGCGAGTAGTCAACGCCGTAACTCGCATAATTCTTGGCGCGAGTACTGGCTACCGATCCCAAAGATGCCGATTTCCGGAGGACGGCAGACAGTCCGGTGAATAAGGTTGGCGAACCACCGCTGCGATGAGAAGAATGAGCCGCGGACGTCAAGGTCAGTGGTGCGGGGTGGCCTCAGCTGTGCGGCTGAAACACCCTGCCGCCCAGCACGATCAGATCGGGTCGAGTGAGCACGTCGGGGCCCAGCCGTGGATCTTGCGAGTAGCACAACAGGTCCGCCGGCGCCCCGTGGTCGAGGCCGGGCCGGCCCAGCCAGCGGCGGGCGTCCCAGCAGGCGGCGCCGAGCGCCTCGGTCGGGCTCATGCCGATGGTGGTGAGGGCTGCTACCTCCTCGGCGATGCGGCCGTGTCTGATCATGCCGCCGGCGTCGCTGCCCGCATACACCGGCACGCCCGCCGCCCACGCCGCGCTCAGTCGCTGGTTGCTGCGGGCGTACAGATCGCGCATGTGCGCGGCGTAGGTGGGATAGCGCCCCGCGGAGTCGGCGATGCCGGGGAAGTTTTCCAGGTTGATCATGGTGGGCACCAACGCGGTGCCGTGCTCGAGCATCAGGGCGATGGTGTCGTCGGTGAGGCCGGTGCCGTGTTCGATGCAGTCGATCCCGGCGTTGATCAGGCCGGGCAGCGCGTCCTCGCCGAAGACGTGTGCGGTGACGCGTGCGCCGTGGGCATGGGCGGCGTCGATCGCGGCCACGAGCACGTCGTCGGACCACAGCGGGGCCAGATCGCCCAGTTGGCGGTCGATCCAGTCACCGATCAGCTTGATCCAGCCGTCGCCGAGCCGGGCCTGCTCGACCACAGCGTCGGGCAACTGCGCTTGGTCCTCGAGTTCGATGGCAAAGCCGGGGATGTAGCGCTTGGGCCGGGCCAGGTGCCGGCCGGCCCGGATGATGCGGGGCAGGTCGGTGCGGTCGTCGAGGCTGCGGGTGTCGATGGGTACGCCGCAGTCGCGCACCAGCAGGACGCCGACGTCGCGTTCGGTCTCGGCCTGCGCGATCGCCTCGTCCATTTCGACGCCGCCCTGAGCGCCCAGCCCGATGTGGCAGTGCAGATCGACCAGCCCGGGCAGGATCCATCCGTCACCCGATGCCCCGAAGATGGTCTCGGCGTCGTCAACCGGCTCGGTGCTCAGGTGGCCGTCGGCGACCCACAGGTCGATGGTCTGCTCCTCGGGCAGGCCGACACCGCGCACGTGCAGGGGCACGCGCGGCTACTTCCGGCCGGGGTTGCCCGGGAACTTCAGCTTGGACAGGTCGAAGTCGGCCAAGCCGGGCGGCAGCTCATTGAGGCCTTCGGGCATCTGCGACAAGTCGGGGAAGCCTGCCGGCATCCCCGGCATGCCCATGCCCGGCATTCCGGCGCCGAAGGGACTCTTGACCTTCGGCGGTGTCGGCCCGCGGGCGCCGCCCTTCTTGCCCTTCTTGCCCGCCTTGCCCTTGGCGGCCTTGCTTTTCCGCGTCGCGGACTTACGGCCCATGCCGGGAATGCCCATGCCGCCGAGCATCGACGACATCATCTTGCGTGCTTCGAAGAAGCGGTCGACGAGCTGGTTGACCTCCGACACCGTCACCCCCGAGCCGTTGGCGATACGCAACCGTCGCGAGGCGTTGATGATCTTGGGGTCGGCCCGTTCTTGCGGGGTCATGCCGCGGATGATCGCCTGCACCCGGTCGAGCTGTTTGTCGTCGATTTCGGCCAGCGCGTCTTTCATCTGGCCGGCGCCGGGCAGCATGCCCAGCAGGTTGCCGATCGGGCCCATCTTGCGTACGGCCAGCATCTGCTCGAGGAAGTCCTCGAGCGTCAGCTCGCCGGCGCCGATCTTGGCGGCGGCCTCTTCCGCTTGTTGGGCGTCGAAGACCTGCTCGGCCTGCTCGATCAGGCTCAGCACGTCGCCCATGCCCAGGATGCGGCTGGCCATGCGGTCGGGGTGGAAGACGTCGAAGTCTTCGAGCTTTTCCCCGGTGGAGGCGAAGAGGATGGGAACGCCGGTCACTTCTCGCACGGACAGCGCCGCGCCGCCGCGGGCGTCACCGTCAAGCTTGGTCAGAACCACACCGGTGAAGCCGACGCCCTCGCCGAACGCCTGCGCGGTGGCCACGGCGTCCTGGCCGATCATCGCGTCAAGGACGAACAGGACTTCGTCGGGGTCGACGGCGTCGCGGATGGCAGCGGCCTGCGCCATCAGCTCCGAGTCGATACCCAACCGACCCGCGGTGTCGACGATGACGACGTCGAAGTGCTTCGACCGGGCCTCTTCCAGACCGGCCGCCGCGACGGCGACCGGGTCACCGGGGCCGGATTCCGGAGAAGCCCCGGGGTGCGGCGCGAACACCGGCACACCGGCCCGCTGCCCAACGACCTGCAACTGGTTCACCGCGGCAGGCCGCTGCAGGTCACAAGCCACCAGCAGCGGCGTGTGCCCTTGGCTGCGCAGTCGTGCGGCGAGCTTGCCGGCCAGCGTCGTCTTACCGGAACCCTGCAGACCGGCCAGCATGATCACCGTCGGCGGCGTCTTGGCGAACACCAACTCGCGGGTCTGACCGCCGAGGATGCCGATGAGCTCTTCGTTGACGATCTTGACGACTTGTTGCGCCGGGTTGAGGGCACCGGACACCTCGGCGCCGCGGGCCCGTTCCTTGATCCGGTGCACGAACGCGCGAACCACCGGCAACGACACGTCGGCTTCCAGTAGCGCCAGCCGAATCTCGCGGGTAGTGGCGTCGATATCGGCGTCGGTCAGTCGGCCCTTGCCGCGCAGCCCTTGAAGGGCACCGGTCAACCGGTCGGACAGCGATTCAAACACCCGACCAGCCTAGTGGTGATCGCGAGCGCGGCCTACCCGGGCGAAGCGCGTCGAGCTCGGCGCGAGTGTGCGGCTAGCCGCACACTCGGTACCGAACGTGCGGCTGGCCGCACGCTCGACGGCCCAGAGAGGGCTTGACGCCGCGCCCGCAGCAAACCACAGTCAGCACATGCTCGAGGTGATCGATAAAGGTTCGGCCTCGCCCGCGCATCCCACCCCGCTGCTGTTCGTGCACGGCGGCTGGCATGGCGCCTGGTGTTGGGAGCACTTCCTGGACTTCTTCGCCGACGCCGGTTATCGCGCCGTCGCGATGAGCCTGCGCGGTCACGGCGCCAGCCCGACCAGCAAATCACTTCACCGGTGTTCGATCGTCGACTACCTCGACGACATCGCCGAGACCGCGGACAGGCTCGGCCGCCCGCCAGTACTGATCGCCCACTCCCTGGGCGGCTTCATCGTGCAGCGCTTCCTGGAGACCCATCGCGTCCCGGCGGCGGTGCTGCTGGCGTCGGTGCCGCCCCAGGGTGTCCTCGGGCTGGCAACGCGGGTGTGGCGGCGCCAACCGTGGATCACCGTTCGGTCGTACGCGACGGGCAACTTGGCCGGATTCATCAACACTGCACCCTTGGCCCGGCGGAACCTGTTCTGCGCGCACACCCCGGAGCACATCGTCGCGTCGTGCGCGGCGCGCGTTCAGCCCGAGGGCCTTCGCGCCGCCATGATCGACGCGATGTTCCGCCGCGTCCGGACCAAGCGGGTCAGCACTCCGATACTGGTCCTGGGTGCCACGGAGGACGGCTTGGTCAGCCGCGCCGAGGTCCGCGCCACCGCGCGCGCTTACGGGACGCAGGCGCAATTCTTCCCCAACATGGGCCACAACATGATGATGGAGCCGGGCTGGGTGGACGTGGCCCAACGGATCCACGCCTGGCTGCAGCAGCGCGACCCGCTCATGTCGTAACTGCGCCGAAAAGCGTTGCCATGCTAGGTTTTTACAGCCGCGCACGGCAGGCGCGTCACCAGCAGCTACGGGGGGAATTTGTTGTCGACGCAGCCGGTCAGCGCCGCCGCCGGTGTCGTCGAAGCGACTCGCCCGTTGCGTGGCTGGCAGCGCCGGGCGCTGGTCAAGTACCTGGGCACCGAGCCGCGAGATTTCCTGGCCGTGGCCACTCCCGGGTCCGGCAAGACGCAGTTCGCGCTGCGGGTGGCGGCCGAACTGCTCGCCCATCGGGCCGTCGAGCAGATCACCGTCGTCGTACCCACCGAGCACCTCAAAGTGCAGTGGGCCCAAGCCGCAGGACGGCACGGTCTGTCGCTGGATCCCCGCTTCACCAATTCCAATCCGCAGACCTCGCCGGAGTACCACGGCGTGATGGTGACCTACGCGCAGGTCGCGGCGCACCCGACGTTGCACCGGGTGCGCACCGAACAGCGCAAGACGCTGGTGATCTTCGACGAGATCCACCACGGCGGCGACGCCAAGACCTGGGGTGAGGCCATCCGCGAAGCCTTCAGCGACGCCACCCGCCGGCTCGCCCTGACCGGGACGCCGTTCCGCAGCGACGACAGCCCCATTCCCTTCGTCGCCTACGAGAGCGGCGCCGACGGCATCTTGCGCTCCCAAGCCGACCACACCTACGGCTATGCCGAAGCGTTGGCCGACGGCGTGGTGCGGCCGGTGGTGTTCATGGCCTACTCCGGTCAGGCGCGCTGGCGCGACAGCGCCGGCGAAGAGCACGAAGCACGACTGGGCGAGCCGCTGTCGGCCGAGCAGACCGCACGGGCCTGGCGCACTGCGCTCGACCCGGCCGGTGAGTGGATGCCCGCGGTCATCACCGCGGCCGATCTGCGGCTGCGGCAACTGCGCGAGCACATCCCTGACGCCGGCGGCATGATCATCGCCTCGGACAAGACCGCGGCCCGCGCTTATGCCAAGTTGCTGGAGCGGCTGACCGGTGAGGCGGCGACGGTCGTGCTCTCCGATGACCCCGGATCCTCGGCCCGCATCTCGCAGTTCGCGCAGAGCACCAGCCGCTGGCTGGTGGCGGTTCGGATGGTGTCCGAAGGCGTCGACGTACCGCGTCTGTCGGTCGGGATCTACGCCACCAGCGCCTCTACCCCGCTGTTCTTCGCTCAGGCCATCGGCCGGTTCGTGCGGTCGCGCCGGCCCGGTGAGACGGCGAGCATCTTCCTGCCGTCGGTGCCGAACCTGTTGCAACTGGCCAGTGAACTGGAGGCGCAACGCAACCACGTGCTTGGCCAGCCGCACCGGGAAACACTCGAGGATCCCCTCGACGGCGATCCGGCCACCAAGACGCAGACCGAGCCCAGCGATACCGAGAAGGGCTTCACCTCGTTAGGCGCCGACGCCGAACTCGACCAGGTCATCTTCGACGGATCCTCGTTCGGTACCGCGACCCCGGCCGGGAGCGAAGAGGAGGCCGACTACCTCGGCATCCCGGGGCTGTTGGACGCCGAGCAGATGCGGGCGCTGCTGCACCGGCGCCAGGATGAGCAGTTGCAGCGACGGGCCCAGGCGGCGCAGACGGCGCCGTCGGCGCCCATGACCACGCATGGCCAATTGCGTGAGTTGCGCCGCGAACTCAACGCGCTGGTGTCGATCGCTCATCACCGCACCGGCAAGCCCCACGGCTGGATCCACAACGAGCTGCGCCGCCGGTGCGGCGGTCCGCCCATCGCCGCGGCGACCCGCGATCAGCTCAAAGCGCGCATCGACGCGGTACGCCAGCTCAACTCGGAGCAATAAGGGCAATAAGGCTTAATCCCCGACGGGCTCGTCGACCAGGACGTCCACACGCCCACCCAGCACGGCCATCAGGTGCTTCTCGACGGCGGCTTGCGCGTCGGCGCCCTCGGGCACTGTCACGCAGAAGACGTCGGCCGCGGTGGACCCGAACGTGTTGACCTTGGCCCACTCGATGTCTGCCTGGGCGCGCTCCATCGCTCGGGTGAGCAGCGCGAGCAGACCGGTGCGGTCCATGGCCCGCACTTCCAGGATCAGGTGACCGGGCGTGTCGGTGTCGAGCCACAGGATGCGCGGCGGGGCGGTCGATCGGGTGACGGGCACGCCTACCTGCACCTCCCCGGCGCGGGCGACCGCCGAACTGATGGCCTCGCTGTCCTTCTTCTCCAGCGCCCCGAGCACGTCGACGTCACCGTGCAGCGCGCCGACGAATTGCTGCCGCAGCAAGTCCGCCGCGGGCGGTGAGCCGAACAACGGGGACACCACGAACTCGGTGATCGCCACACCCTGGTGGATGTTGACCGTCGCCGAATGCACCCGCAGCGAGTTCAGGGCCAGCACCGCGGCGGCCTTGGACACCAGGCCGCGTTCGTCGGGTGCGACCATCACCGCCTGGAAGCGTTCGCTTGTGCCGGGCTTGAGTTCCACATGCACACCCTGCTTGGCGGCCAGCGAAAGATAGTGCGGCGCACTGGGTTCGGCCTGCGGCAGCCGCTCACCGGCCATCATCATCCGGCATCGCCGCACCAGGTCTTCGACTAGCGAGGCCTTCCAGTCGCTCCACACACCCGGCCCGGTCGCCTTGGAATCCGCCTCGGTCAGCGCGTGCAGCAGCTCCAGCAGTTGGCCGTCACCGCCCACGGCCTCCGACACGGCCTCGATGGTCTTCGGGTCGTTCAGGTCGCTGCGGGTGGCGGTGACGGGCAGCAGCAGGTGGTGGCGCACCATCTTGGCCAGGGTGTCGGTGTCCGCCGCGGACAGGCCCAGCCGTTCGCCGATCTGCACGGCCAGTTCGGCGCCCAGCACGCTGTGGTCGGTGCCGCGGCCTTTGCCGATGTCGTGCAGCAGCGCGCCGAGGGCCAGCAGGTCAGGTCGGGCGACCCGGGTGGTCAACGGCGCGGCGTGCACGCAGGTTTCGATGACGTGCCGGTCCACGGTCCATTTGTGTGAGACGTCGCGGGGCGGCAGGTCGCGGATCGCGCCCCACTCGGGCAGCAGCTGGCCCCACAACCCCATCCGGTCCAGCGATTCGATGGTCGCCACCGCGGTGGGCCCGGCCAACAGCACCACCAGCAGGTCGTCCAGCGCCTCCCGCGGCCACGGAATCGGCAACTCCGGGGCGCTATCGGCCAGCCGGCTCAACGTCGCGGCGCCGATCGGCACCCCGGTGTCGGCCGACGCGGCGGCAACGCGCAGGACCAGTCCGGGGTCGTGCTGGGGTTGGGCCTCCCGCGCCAACACGATCTCCCCGGCGTACTCGACGACGCCTTCGTCCAGCGGCCGGCGTTTGGGCCGCCGCACCAAAGCCGAGATGCCGCGCCGCGGCAGGGCGTTGACGGCCGTGCGCAGTCCGGTGACGGCGTGGAAGCTGATCGTGCGTCCGGCGTTGGACAACATGCGCGCCAAGTCGAACCGGTCCCCGACGCCCAGCGCGGCGCTGATGTCGTCGGCGAACTGGGCCAGCAGTTGGTCGCGGCCGCGGCCGGACACCCAGTGCAGTTCGGTGCGGACGTCCAGCAGCGTCCGGTAGGCGTCGTCCAACGACCCGGCCGGCACGTCCGGATTCGACATACCGCGGCGGTCGATGAGCTGCGCCAAGGCCAGCGCGTTGAGCAGCTGAACGTCGCGCAACCCACCGCGCCCGGATTTCAAATCGGGCTCGGCGCGGTGCGCGATCCGGCCCAGCCGCAGCCAGCGGGCGTGCGTTGTCTGGACGAGTTCGTCCATGCGAGAACGGATTCCGGTGCGCCACTGCCGCCGCACCCCGTCGATCAGCTCGGTGGACAGCCGAGCTTCACCGGCGATGTGCCGCGCTTCGAGCATGCCCAACGCGGCCGTCAGGTCGGCGTTGGCGGTGTTCAGCGCTTCGCTGACCGTGCGCACGCTGTGGTCGAGGCGGACGTTGGCGTCCCACAGCGGGTACCACAACTTGTCGGCGACGGGTCCCAGCACGTTGGCGGGCTTGCCGTCGTGCAGCAGCACCAGATCCAGGTCCGAATACGGCAGCAGTTCGCGGCGGCCCAGGCCGCCGACTCCGACCAACGCAAAGCCGCTGTCGTCGGTCAGCCCGATTTCTGCGGCCTTGGCGACCAGCCAGTTCTCGTGCAGATCCAGGCACGCTTGGCGCAATTCGGCGGGGTCGAGCTTGGGGTGTCCCTCAGACAGCAGCTCGCGCCTGGCGGCGGCCAAGTCACCCGCCGCGCAGGCGCGTCCTGCTTGTGGCACATCCGGCGTGGATTTGTCGGACGGGTCCGGCTGGTTCACCCCCAGCCGGCCCGTCCGATGTGGTTCAGCAATGTGCAGCTATCAGAGCGCGTCGGGTCCGCGTTCACCGGTGCGCACCCGCACGATGGTGTCCACCGGGCTCACCCAGACCTTGCCGTCACCGATCTTGCCGGTGCGCGCGGCCCGGACGATGCTGTCCACGACCTTGTCGACGATCGAGTCGTCGACGACGACCTCGATGCGGACCTTCGGCACGAAGTCGACCGAGTACTCAGCACCGCGGTAGACCTCGGTGTGGCCCTTCTGCCGTCCGTAGCCCTGGATCTCGCTGACCGTCATACCCAGGACTCCGGCGTCTTCCAGGCTGGTCTTGACGTCGTCGAGCGTGAACGGCTTCACGATTGCGGTGATCAGCTTCATTTCTATTCCGCCTCCACTTTCTCGCCCAATCGCTCTTCCAGGCCGTTAGCGCTGTCCGGGGGCAGGGTGGCCCGAGGAAGAACCGAACCGCTGGCGACTGCGAAGTCGTAGCCACTTTCGGCGTGCTCTGCCTCGTCGATGCCCGCGGACTCTTGTTCTGTACCCAGACGCAGCCCGATTGTGTACTTCAGGATAAGGGCCAAGATAAGCGTGACAATCCCAGAATAGGCAAGGACAGCAAATGCGCCGACCGCTTGCCGTTCCAGTTGGTCGAAGCCGCCGCCGTAGAACAGGCCCTTGGACACGCCCGAGACGCCGTTGATCGCGACGCTCTCGGGTGCGGCCAGCAGGCCGACCAGCAGCGTGCCGGCCAGACCGCCGACCAGGTGAACGCCGACCACGTCGAGCGAGTCGTCGAAGCCGAGCTTGAACTTCAGCCCGACCGCCAGCGCGCACAGCACACCCGCGACGACGCCGATCACCAGCGCGCCCACCACGTTCACCGACGAGCACGACGGGGTGATGGCCACCAGGCCGGCGACGATGCCCGACGCCGCACCCAGCGTCGTGGCCTTGCCGTCGCGGATGCGTTCGGTGAGCAGCCAGCCCAGCATGGCCGCCGCGGTGGCGACGGTTGTGGTGATGAACGTCGAACCGGCGGCACCGTTGGAGCTGGTCGCCGAGCCGGCGTTGAACCCGTACCAGCCGAACCACAGCAGACCGGCGCCGAGCATCACGAACGGCAGGTTGTGCGGGCGGAAGAGCGTGGTCGGCCAGCCCTTGCGCTTGCCCAGCACGATGGCCAGCACCAAGCCCGCCACACCGGCATTGATGTGGACCGCGGTACCACCGGCGAAGTCGATCGCGTGCAGTTTGTTGGCGATCCATCCGCCCCGTGCCGCGGCGAACTTGTCGAACGCGAAGACCCAGTGCGCGACGGGGAAGTAGACGAAGGTCGCCCACAGGCCGGCGAACAGCAGCCAGGCACTGAACTTCAGCCGGTCGGCCACCGCGCCCGAGATCAGCGCGACGGTGATGATGGCGAACATCAGCTGGAACGCGACGAAGACCGTCGCCGGCAGGGTGCCGGCCAGCGGGATGTTGACCGCCGCGGTCTGGGTGCTCGGGTCGGCGGCGACGGCGTTGCCTCCGATGAGCCCCTTGAGGCCGAAGTATTCGGTGGGGCTGCCGACGACGCCGGCCGTGTCGTCGCCGAACGCCATCGAGTAGCCGTAGAGCACCCACAGCACGGTCACCACGCCCATCGCGCTGATGCTCATCATGATCATGTTGAGAACACTCTTGGCACGAACCATGCCGCCGTAGAAGAACGCCAGTCCCGGCGTCATCAACAGCACGAGCGCGGAGCTTGCCAGCATCCAGGCGGTGTCGCCGGTATTTGGCACGCCCATGGTGGGGAAGTCACTCACTCGCTATCACCTCCAGTCAGCGCGTTGGGAGGGCCCCAGAATGATGACTGGTGACCTGTTCCAGAACCATGCGCATAAGTTGTTGCGGCAATGCGGCAGTGATGTTTCGTCAGGATTAACGTAAAAGTCGCTGTGTAATAGCTATTAGCCGAGCAGGGCGTCTACGAATGCTCCGGGCTCGAATGGCGCCAGATCGTCGGGGCCTTCACCCAGCCCGACGAGCTTGACCGGCACGCCGAGTTCTTGCTGGACGCGGAAGACGATGCCGCCCTTGGCCGTTCCGTCCAGTTTGGTGAGCACCGCGCCGGTGATCTCGACGACCTCGGCGAACACCCGGGCCTGGGCCAGTCCGTTCTGGCCGATGGTGGCGTCCAGGACGAGCAAGACCTCGTCGACGGCCGCGCGGCGGGTGACCACCCGCTTGACCTTGCCCAGTTCGTCCATCAGGCCGACCTTGGTGTGCAGCCGTCCGGCGGTGTCGATGAGCACGACGTCGGCGCCCGCGGCGATGCCCTTGTCGACGGCGTCGAACGCCACCGAGGCCGGGTCGGCACCTTCGGCGCCGCTCACCACCTCGGCACCCACCCGCGACGCCCAGGTCCGCAGTTGCTCGGCGGCCGCGGCGCGGAAGGTGTCGGCCGCCCCGAGCACGACGCGGCGGCCGTCGGCGACCAGAACCCGCGCCAACTTGCCGACGGTGGTGGTTTTGCCGGTGCCGTTGACCCCGACGACCAGCAGCACCGAGGGGTGATCGGCGTGGGGTAGGGCGCGGATGGAGCGGTCCATCTCCGGATGCAGTTCTTTGATCAATACCTCACGCAACACCGCGCGGGCATCGGCCTCGGTGCGGACGTTGCCGCTGGCCAGCCGGCTGCGCAACTCGGCGACCACCGACGTGGTGACGACCGGGCCCAGGTCGGCGACCAGCAAGGTGTCCTCGACGTCCTGCCAGGAGTCTTCGTCGAGGTCGCCGCCGCCGAGCAAGCCCAGCATGCTGCGTCCCAGCGCGTTCTGGGAGCGAGCCAGCCGCCCGCGCAGGCGTTCCAACCGGCCCTCGGTGGGCGCGATCTCCTCGATCTCCGGGGCCGCCGGGGCCGGCGGGGGTGCTACCGGTGCCTCGACCGGCGGGGCCGACGCAACCGGTGCCGTGGTCTGCGGCGGTGCTACGTCGGGCAGCTCGACGTCGGAGATGGTGCGCTTGGGCGCGTCACGCGGGATGGCGGCGTCGTCGCCGACCGCCGGCAACCCGGTGGTGTCGATGCGTTCGCGGGGTTCGAGCGTGGTGGTGGGCGTCTGGCTGAAGGTGATCCCCGACGACGCGGTGTAGCCGCCGGAACGGTCGAGGACGTCGGGCGTGGGCCGGGCCGACAGCCTGATCTGGCGCCGGCGGTAGCGCAGCAGGCCGAAGACCAGCGCGGCGATGATGACCAGGGCGGCGACCACCGCGATAGCGATCCAGAGACCTTCCGACACGCTGACTAATCCTTCCCAGGCTGAAATGGGGGGCTGAGGGGGCTGTGGGCCCCACGCTACGGGGGCCGCATAACGGGCCCTACGAGGACTGGGACACCAGCCGATCGACTTGCTGGCCGCGGATCCGCTGGGAGATGACGGTGGTGATGCCGTCGCCCTGCATGGTCACGCCGTACAGGGCGTCGGCGACCTCCATGGTGGGCTTCTGGTGGGTGATGATGATCAGCTGCGAGCGGTCCCGCAGCTGTTCGAACAGCCCGATGAGGCGGCGCAGGTTCATGTCGTCGAGGGCGGCCTCGACCTCGTCCATGATGTAGAACGGCGACGGACGGGCCCGGAAGATCGCCACCAGCATCGCCACCGCGGTCAGCGCTTTTTCGCCGCCGGACAGCAGCGACAGCCTGGTGACCTTCTTGCCCGGGGGCCGGGCCTCCACTTCGATGCCGGTGGCCAGCATGTCGTCGGGCTGGGTCAGCCGCAGCCGGCCCTCGCCGCCCGGGAACAGTGACGTGAACACCGTCCGGAATTCGCGTTCGACGTCGACGAAGGCGTCGCTGAACACTTGCAGGATGCGGGTGTCGACGTCGGCGACGACGTCCAGCAGGTCCTTACGGGCGGCCTTGACGTCCTCGAGTTGGGTGGACAGGAAGTTGTAGCGCTCCTCCAGGGCGGCGAACTCCTCGAGGGCCAGCGGGTTCACCCGGCCCAGTTCGGCCAGCTCCCGCTCGGCGCGTTTGGCGCGGCGCTCCTGGGTGGGGCGGTCGTAGGGCATCGGCGCGGGCATGGTCACCTGTTCGCCGCGTTCACGGGCCTGCTCGAACTCGGCCATTTCCAGCTCGGTCGGCGGCAGCGCGACGTCCGGGCCGTATTCGGCGATCAGGTCGGCGGGCGCCATGCCGAATTGCTCGAGCACCATCTGTTCGAGTTGCTCGATGCGCAGCGCCGCCTGCGCGTTGGCCACCTCGTCGCGGTGCAGCGAGTCGGTCAGCGCGGCCACCCGGGCGGTCAGGGTGTTCACCTCGTCGCGGACCGCCGCCATGGCCGCCGACCGGTGCTGGCGTTCGGCGTTGACCTCGTCGCGCAGCTGGGAGGCGGCGTCGACCACGCTGCGCAGCCGCGCGGCCAGCAGGCGCCCGGACTCGGCGACGGCCGCCGCGACCGTCGCCGCCCGCAGCCGCGCTTCCCGCGCCTGCTGGGCACGCAGTCGCGCCTCGCGTTCCGCGGCGGCCGCGCGGCGCAGCGAATCAGCCCGTCCGCGAACGGCATTCGCGCGTTCCTCGGCAGTGCGCACCGCCAGCCGGGCTTCGATCTCGACGCTGCGGGCGTGTTCGGCCGCCGCGGCGATGGCCTGCCGGTCGACCGGGTCTTCGGCTTGCACCTGCTGGCTCTGCTGAGCGTTGCGCAGCCGGGTCTCCAACTCGAAGACCTCGTCGAGGGTTTGGGCGCGCCCAGCTTCCAGCTCCTCGCGCTGCTGGACCAGCCGCGTCCACTCTTCGTCGGCCGCCCGCGCTTCCTGACCGAGGCGGCCCAGCTGTTCGTACATCGCCGAGATGGCGGTATCGGATTCGTTGAGCGCGGCCCACGCCTGCTCGGCGGAGTCCTGACGAGCGGCTTGCTCGGTGAGCGCCCCGGACAGTGCCGCGCTCAGTTGCGCCACCTGCTCTTCGGCGGCGGCCAGCTCGCTGCGGGCCTTGTCGATTTCCGAGGTGATCTCCAACGTCGACAGCTTGCGGTCCGACCCGCCGCTGACCCAGCCTGCTCCGACCAGATCCCCATCCAGGGTGACCGCGCGCAACTGCGGGCGCGCCGCCACCAGCTCGAGTGCTTGGGCGAGGTCGTCGACCACCGCGACGCCCGAGAGCATGGCCATCAGCGCACCGCGCAGCCGCGCCGGCACTTCGACGAGGTCGAGTGCCCAGTGGGCGTCACCGGGCAGCGGGTCTGGCGCGGGGGGCTCGGGCGTCGGCCAGTCCCCCAGCACCAGGGCGGCGCGGCCCGCGTCGGCCTGCTTGAGGGCGGTGACCGCGCTGCGAGCCGCGCCCAGACTGTCGGCGGCCAACGCGTCGGCGGCCGAGCCGAGCACCGCGGCCAGCGCCGCCTCGTAACCCGAGCGCACCTTCACCAGCTGGGCCACAGAACCGAACAGGCCTGTGCCGCCGTGATGTTGGGTCAACCACGCCGCGCCGTCCTTGCGTTCCAGACCGACCGAGAGCGCGTCGATGCGCGCGCGCAGCGACGCCACCCGACGTTCGGCGTCGCGTTCGGCCGCCTGCAGTTCGGTGACGCGTCCGTCGGCCAGCCGCAACGCGGTAACCGTCCGCTCGTGGTGCTCGTCGAGCCCCACCTCGCCCTGGTCGAGTTCGCCGACGCGGCCCTGCACACCTTCGAACTCCGCGCGGGAGCGCTCGGCGCGCGCGGCGGCCTGCTCGATGCGTTCGGTGAGGCGCGCGACGCTGTCGTCGATCGACTCCACCCGCGCCCGCATGGTTTCGACCTGACCGGCCAGGCGCGCCAACCCTTCTCGCCGGTCGGCTTCCGCGCGCACCGCGGCCAGGTGCGCTCGGTCGGCCTCGGCGGCCTGTCGCTCCCGGTCGGCCAGCTCCGCGCGTGCGGCGTCCAGCCGGGTGCGCGCCTGCGCCAGCTCGGCCAGCAGCTGTTGTTCGGCGACGGCCACCTGCTCGGCTTCGGCGTCCAGTGCGTCGGGGTCGGTGTCGCTGGTCGTCACTGGTTCGACGTCGAGGTGCTGGGCGCGCTCGCTGGCGATGCGGATCGTTGCGCTGACCCGCTCGGCCAGGGCGGACAGCCCGAACCAGGTGTGCTGGATCGACTCGGCGCGGCTGGACAGCTCGGCCAGGGCCGCCTCGTGGGTGGCCAGTTCTTCGGCGGCGATGGACAGCCGGGCGGCGGCCTCGTCGTGCTCGCGGCGCATCGTGGCCTCGGTCTCGAAGATCGCCTCCCGCTCGGTCTGCCGGTTGACCAGGTCGTCGGCGGCCAGGCGCAACCGCGCGTCGCGCAGGTCGGCCTGGATGGTCTGGGCGCGCCGGGCCACTTCGGCTTGCCGGCCCAGTGGCTTGAGCTGACGCCGCAACTCGGTGGTCAAGTCGGTCAGCCGCGCCAGGTTCGCCGACATCGCGTCGAGTTTGCGCAGCGCCTTTTCCTTGCGCTTGCGGTGCTTGAGCACGCCGGCGGCTTCTTCGATGAACGCACGACGGTCTTCGGGCCGCGACTGCAATATTTCGTCGAGCTTGCCCTGGCCGACGATGACGTGCATTTCGCGGCCGATGCCCGAGTCGCTCAGCAGTTCCTGGACGTCCATCAATCGGCAGTTGCTGCCGTTGATCTCGTACTCGCTGGCGCCGTCACGGAACATCCGGCGGGTGATGGACACCTCGTTGTAATCGATGGGCAGCGCGTTGTCGGAGTTGTCGATGGTGACGGTGACTTCGGCCCGGCCCAGCGGCGCGCGCGATGAGGTGCCGGCGAAGATGACGTCTTCCATCTTGCCGCCGCGCAGGGTCTTGGCCCCCTGCTCCCCCATCACCCAGGCCAGCGCGTCGACGACGTTGGACTTGCCCGAACCGTTGGGCCCGACGACGGCGGTGATGCCCGGCTCGAAGCGCAGAGTCGTCGGCGCGGCGAAGGACTTGAAGCCCTTCAGCGTCAGACTCTTGAGGTACACGGCGTGCCAGATTACCGGTGAACTCACTCGCTTCCGCCCGCTCCGGGCGTGTCAGCCGGGGTGGTTGGGTCCCTTAGGCACCGCTGGTCACGGCCGCCACGGGGGTCACTATCGTCTCTTCAGTACCTGGTCAGCCGACACCTATCTTTGTGCCCGCCTCACAGCGACAACGGCCACCGTCGTGCGGCTCGCCTACCGTTCGACGAATCCGGTGAACTGCTCTGTGGGCTCGGACCAGTCGGCAACCACCTTGTCGACGCGGCCCGGCGTGCCCTCACCCCGCAACAGCTCCAGTAGCCGCTCGCCGGCCTCGCGCGGCCCGTTGGCGACCACGAGCACGCGACCGTCGGATTGATTGGCCGCGTAACCGGTCAGCCCCTGCTCGAGCGCACGGCACCGCGTCCACCAGCGGAAACCGACGCCCTGCACATGACCGTGCACCCAGGCGGTCAACCGCACGTCATCCGACATCGGCGACCTCGAACTTCACTTCGGTGCCGGACTTCAGCGTCCGACCGACCGTGCACACAGCGTCGACGGCACGCTCGACGACCAGTCGCACCCGGTCCTTCTCCTCTTCGCTCAGACCGGACAGGTCGAGCTCCAAAGTCTCCTGCAGCAGCGGATAACGCTCCTGCTCGCGATCGGCCGCACCGGACACCTTGACCACCGCTTGGTAGCCGTCGCCGAGACGGCGGGCCAGTGGTTGATCGCTGGACATTCCGCTGCAGGCGGCCAGCGCGATCTTCAGCAATTCGCCGGGAGTGAACACCCCGTCGACATCCTCGGACCCGATGAGCACCTGCGCGCCGCGCGAGCTGTGCCCCGTATAGCGGCGCGTGCCGGTCCGCTCCACCCAGAGTTCGGTCATGGCTACTTTCTACCGGGCCGTCATACTGTCCTCCATGGCCACCGTCGTCGCCTTCCACGCCCATCCGGACGACGAGGCGATCCTCACCGGCGGCACCATCGCCCGGGCGGCGGCAAAGGGTCACCGCGTGGTCATTGTGACCGCGACCGACGGCCGGGTGCACAACGAGGACGAAGATTGCAGGTTGGCCGAATTGCGTTCCAGCGCAGACATTCTCGGAGCACAGCGAGTCGAGTGCCTGGGTTATGCCGATAGCGGGTTCGGGCCGGAGTTCCATCCAGACCCACCCGGACGAGTGCGGTTCGGGCGAGCAGATGTCGACGAGGCGGCGCAGCGGCTTGCGGCGATACTGCGCGAGGAAGGCGCCGACCTGCTCCTGAGCTACCAGGCCAACGGCGGCTACGGTCATCGCGATCATGTGCAGGTGCACCAGGTCGGCAAGCGGGCCGCCGAACTGGCCGCGACCCCGCGCGTACTCGAGGCGACCATGCCGCGCGAATTGCTATGTCCGATCAGCGATCTCGCGCATCTGCTGCGGCTGCCGGCACCCTATGACCGCGACATCGTCGGCAGCGCTTACGCGCCCCGGAAAAGCATCACCCACCGCATCGAGGTATTCCGGTTCGCGCGTCAGAAGCGCGACGCCTTCGCCGCGCACCGCTCGCAGATCGGCAACTCTGGTGTGGGCGCGCGCCTTTTCACCGTGCTGCTGCGGCTACCTCCGCAGGTGTTCGGCTTGCTGTTTCCGCGCGAGTGGTTCGTCGATCCGGCGTTGCCCGCGGGGACGGTGCGCCGCGACATCTTCGAGTGATCTCAAAGCCGTCAGCGCACCTTCGCTGCGCGCGACCGGGGCGCAGGCTGACACTTCGGGCAAAAGCAGGACGAGCGGTTCATGAATTTCTCGCGCCGCATCACCGCCCCGCAGCGCCGGCAGTTCTGGCCTTCACGGCCGTAGGCGTCCAGTGATCGGTCGAAGTAGCCGGATTCGCCATTGACGTTGACGTACAGCGAGTCGAACGACGTCCCGCCCTTGGCCAAGGCTTCGCGCATCACCTCGGCGGCGGCGTCGAGCACGGCCGTGAGTTGCCGGCGGGTCAGCGTGGAGGCAATGCGCGCACCGTTCACCTTGGCCCGCCACAGCGCTTCGTCGGCATAGATGTTGCCGATGCCCGACACCACCTGCTGATCAAGAAGCTGTCGTTTGATCTCAGAATGCTTGCGGCGCAACACATTCACCACCGCATCGGCATCGAATCGGGGATCCAGTGGATCCCGGGCCAGGTGCGCGACCGGGGCCGGCACCACGCTGCCGTCGACGGTCACCAGGTCGGCGAGCAGCCAACCCCCGAAGGTCCGCTGGTCGGCGAAGCTCAGCACGGTCCCGTCGTCGAGCAATGCGGAAATCCGGACATGGTCGGCACGCGGGACGACGCCGAGCAACATCTGCCCGCTCATGCCCAGGTGCACCACCAGCGCGGTATCGGGCGCCGCGGACTCGTCGTCGATATCGAGGTTCAACCACAGATACTTGCCGCGCCGATCGGTTCCGTGGATCCGCGCGCCCAGTAATCGGGCCGTCAGATCGGCGGGACCGGCTTCGTGTCGGCGCACGGCACGCGGGTGGTGCACTCGGACTGCCGTGATCGTCTTGCCCACCACGTGGGCCTGCAAGCCGCGGCGGACCACCTCGACTTCAGGTAGTTCGGGCATCTAGACGGAGGTTTTTCCCGGTACGGCGCTGTCGAGCTGGTTCCAGGCGGCGGCCGCGGCCTTCTGCTCGGCTTCCTTTTTGGAGCGGCCGACACCAGTGCCATATTCGGTTTCCATCACGACCACAACGGCGGTGAACTCCTTGTCGTGGTCGGGGCCGGTGGAGCTGACCAGGTATGAGGGCGCACCCAAACCGCGGGCGGCGGTGAGCTCCTGCAAGCTGGTCTTCCAGTCCAGCCCCGCGCCGAGAGTGGGCGCGGCGTCCAGCAGCGGTCCGAACAACCGCAGGATGGCCTCCCGGGCGACCTCGATGCCGTGTTGCAAGTAGATCGCGCCGAGCAGCGATTCCATGCCGTCGGCCAGAATGCTGGACTTGTCGGCCCCGCCGGTGTTGACCTCGCCGCGGCCGAGCAGCATGTGCGCGCCGAGGCCGTCTTCGGTCAGGTTGCGCGCGACTTCGGCCAGCGCCTGGGTGTTGACGACGCTGGCGCGCAGCTTGGCCAGGTCACCTTCGGAGCGGTCGGGATGACGGTGGTAGAGCTCGTCGGTGATGGTCAGCCCCAGCACGGCGTCGCCCAGGAACTCCAGCCGTTCGTTGGTGGGCAGGCCGCCGTTTTCGTAGGCGTAGCTGCGGTGGGTCAGCGCCAGGCAGAGAAGTTCGTCGGATAGGTCGACGCCGAGTGCGTCCAGGAGTGCTTGCCGTGACGGGCTCACCGTTCCCCCCGCTGCGCACTGTCGGGGTCGTCCGGTTGCAGCATCTGGGCGAGCTTGGCCCACCTGGGGTCAATCTGTTCGTGGTGGTGGTCGGGTTCGGTGGCCAGCGCGACACCGCACTGTGGGCACAGGCCCGGACAGTCCGGCTGACATACCGGCGAAAACGGCAGTTCCAGGCCGACGGCGTCGATGATCGGCTGTTCGAGGCTGATCGTCTCGCCGACGACGTGGCCCACCTCGTCTTCCTCCGTGGTGGCCTCGGTGGTGCTGTTCGGGTAGGCGAACAGTTCGGTCAGATACACCTGCACTCGCCCCTGGGTCTCGGCCAGGCACCGCGAGCATTCGCCGGAGGTGGGGGCGGTGACCGTCCCGGAAACCAGCACGCCCTCGGACACCGATTCCACCCGGAGATCGAGGTCGAGCGGAGCGCCGCGTTCGATCGCGATGAGGTCCAGCCCGATGCGCAACGGGCTGTCCACGGTTTCCCGGATGGCGAACATGGCCCCTGGGCGCCGGCCCAGGCGGGCGATGTCGACCGTCATGGGGGAGTGGGGATGCCGCTGCGTCGTTTGGCTGTGTTGCTTGGCCATAGTGGAAATCCTACGGCGCGTAGCATCCAGATCGAGGGTTCCCGCGTTCCCGGGCGGCGCTGGCCCCCGGTGAAGTGGGATTGTTACCGCGTCGCGTAGTCGTGGGTGCCGGCGGCGGTGCGCAGTTGGTGGCGCCCCCGACCGACCGAGCGAAGCGTTCCGTTGAGGAATTCCTCGAACTCGGCGAGTTTGTTGTCGACGTAGATGTCGCATTCGCCGCGCAACCGGTCGGCTTCGGCGTGTGCGGTGTCGATGAGGCGGGTGGCTTCGGAGTTCGCCGCCATGACCACCTCGTTCTGGGAGACCAGGCGCTGCTGCTCCTTGATGCCCTCTTGCACGGCCTTCTCGTAGGAGATGTTGCCGTTTTCGATCAGCCGGTCGCACTCGGATTTGGCCCGGCTGATGCTGGCCTCGTACTCCCGCTTGGCCGAGGCGGCGATGCGGATGGCCTCCTCGCGGGCCTCGCCGACCATGCGCTCGCTGTGCTGACGCGCCTCGCTGACCATCCGATCGGCCTGAGCCTTGGCGTCCGACAAGAGACGGTCGGCCTCGGCCCGGGCGTGGTTGAGCATCGACTCGGACTCAGTGGTCGCCGAGGACACCATGGAGTCGGCGTGCGTCTTGGCGTCGTGCAGCATCGAGTCGCGGGCGTCCAGCACGTCCTGGGCGTCGTCGAGTTCACCCGGGATCGCATCCTTGATGTCGTCGATCAGCTCGAGCACGTCGCCGCGTGGCACCACGCAGCCTGCGGTCATCGGCACGCCACGGGCTTCTTCGACGATCGCGCTCAGTTCGTCTAGCGCTTCAAAGACTCGGTACACGGCCATACCCTCCTGGCGTCTTGCCCACTGTTGTTATCAGTGTGCCTGGTGTTACGTGTGTGACGGCGGTGGCAACGCCGGTGTGTCGGGCATTGACTCAAAGGGAGTTGGCGCAACCCGGCCTACCGGCCGTTGTTGCTGAAGCCTACGCGTTCGGCTGCTGGTCGACATTTCTCTGGCTCGTCAGCGTTTGCCCCAATCCCACCGGGGTGTGGTCAGCAGGTCCTGGCCGCTGACGCGCGTCTCGCCGAAGTCCTTGTACAGCTCTATCTCCACCGCGTCGTCGCCCGCACCGAGGAAGTCGAGCAGCGCACGCGAATGCGTCACCACCACGATCTGGGTCTGGGTCGCCGCTACCCGGATGAGTGAGGCCAACGGTCCGACCAAGCTGGGATGCAGCGAGGTTTCCGGTTCATTGAGCACCATCAGCGACGGTGCCTGAGGGCTGAGCAGGGCGGCGGCCCAGAGCAGGAACCGTAGGGTGCCGTCGGACAGTTCGGCCGCCCGCAGCGGGCGCAGCATGCCGCGCTGCTGCAATTGCAGATCAAAGAGCCCATCGTTGACGTCGACAGCCAGGGTGGCACCGTCGAATGCCTCGGCGACGATGCGGCTCAGGTCGTCGAAGCCCGCCTCGATGATCGTTTGAATCGCGGCGGCCAGGTCATGACCGTCATCGGAGAGCACCGGCGTGCGGGTGCCCACTTGCCGCTGGCGCGCGGGCGCCGCAGCGTCGACACGAAAGCCGTCGTAGAAGCGCCAGCCGCGCAACCGCTCGCGCACGGCCGCCAATTCAGGCAACGCTTGCGGATGGGCGTATTCGGTGAGCACGCTGCGATAAGACGGCAGCGACCGGCACAGTTCGTCGAATCCGCGTCCTGTTTCGGCACTGACTTCGGCGAAGTCCCGGGTCCGGCGTACCAGCGTGGTGGCGTTGCGCAGCACCGGGCCGGCGAACAACACTTCTCGCTTGATCTCGGGATCGAGCTGGAAAGCCGATGCGATGCCCGCCATCTGGGGCATCCCGAGATCCACCAGGTAGCCGAAATCGTCTGCGGCGAAACCCAATTCGAGCGACACCACCCGGGTACGCCGGGTGCCTTCGGCTTTCCCGGTGCGCCGCGCACCGCTCAGTTGTTCCGGTCCGGCCCATAGCGCGGACTGCAGCCCGCCCTCGCGGGCCAGCGAGCCGATCACTTCACCACGGCCGCAATCGGCCAGCAGTCGCAGCGCGCGATACAGCGACGATTTGCCCGCTCCGTTGGCTCCGGTGACGATGGACAACCGACCCAGCGGCAATACCACCTCACGCAGTGACCGGTATCCCCGAATCGCCACCGTCTGCAGCATGGGGCCGACTGTAGCGGCCGGGTCCGACATCCGTTGCAGGATACCCTCAGGGGGTATAAGATCACCGGGTGGCGGAGAAGGTGCTCAGGGCGCTCGGGCATGCATTGGCGTTGACGGGCTCGATGACGTGGGAAATCCTGTGGGCTCTCATTGTGGGCTTCGCGCTGTCTGCGGTGGTGCAGGCCGTGGTTCGCCGCTCGACGATCGTGAGCCTGATGGGCGATGACCGTCCTCGCACCCTGGCGGTCGCCGCCGGCTTGGGAGCGGCCTCGTCGTCGTGTTCCTATGCCGCAGTTGCGTTGGCCCGCGCGCTGTTTCGCAAGGGCGCGAACTTCACCGCCGCCATGGCGTTCGAAATCGGTTCGACCAACCTGGTAGTCGAGTTGGGCATCATCTTGGCGCTGTTGATGGGTTGGCAGTTCACGGCGGCGGAGTTCGTGGGCGGACCGCTGATGATCATCGTGCTGGCCCTCCTGTTCCGGCTGTTCGTACGCACCCGGCTGATCGATGCCGCGCGCGTCCAGGCGGATCGGGGCATCGCGGGATCCATGGAAGGCCACGCCGCGATGGATATGTCGATCCAGACTCAGGGGTCATTCTGGCGGCGGCTTATCTCGCCGGCCGGGTTGACCTCGGTCTCACATGTATTCGTGATGGAGTGGCTGGCCATCCTCCGCGATCTGATCCTCGGGCTGTTCATCGCCGGGGCGATAGCGGCGTGGGTGCCCGAATCCTTCTGGCAGGACTTCTTTCTGACGAACCACCCGGCCGTGTCGGCACTGTGGGGTCCGATCGTCGGGCCGATCGTGGCGATCGTGTCCTTCGTGTGCTCGATCGGCAACGTGCCACTTGCCGCGGTGCTGTGGAATGGCGGCATCAGTTTTGGCGGTGTGATCGCGTTCATCTTCGCCGACCTACTGATCCTTCCGATCCTCAACATCTATCGGAAGTACTACGGCACCCGAATGATGCTCACCCTGTTGGGCACGTTCTATCTGTCGATGGTGGCCGCGGGCTATCTGGTCGAATTGCTTTTCGGTGCAGCCGATCTCATTCCCAGTCAGCGCAACGCCATGGTGATGGAATCGGGCATTTCATGGAACTACACCACCTGGCTCAACATCGTATTTCTGGTTGTGGCAGCGGTTTTGGTGGCGCGATTCTTCGCGACCGGCGGCATGCCGATGCTGCGGATGATGGGTGGTTCTCCGGACGCCGATCACGACCACGGGGGCCACGAGTGCCATGGCGACCAAGGCGGTCACGCACCCGAGCATGGGCATCACGGGCACTAGAGGTGTCGAATCGGGTTGCGACGCTGGTCTTTTGCCTGTGGATAACTTCGGACGATTGTCACCGTGTTGACGTAGAATTCGAACATGAGTTCGAGTACGCGGGAGGAGATCGCCGCCGCCTATGAGGCGTTGCGGGACGCGGTATCGGGCGTGCTCGACTTGTCATTCGATGTGCTGACTACCCCAGAACGGTTGGCGTTCCTGGTCAAGCTCGAAGATGAGGTGCGCCGGTTGCCGGCGGCGCGGCATCAGTTGATCAATCAGCTCGCCGAGCAGGCCAGCGAGGCAGAACTGGGCGGCCGATTGCCCAAGGCGTTGGCGGCGCGGCTACGTATTACCCCCGGGGAAGCCAGCAGACGCGTGGCCGAGGCCGCAGAACTGGGCGAGCGGCGCGCCTTGACCGGTGAACCGTTGGCGCCACAACTGACCGCCACGGCGCAGGAGCAGCGCGCCGGCCGAATCGGGGACGGACACGTGCGGGTCATCCGGGACTTCGTCAAGCACCTGCCCGCCCACGTGGACGTGGAGACCCAAGAGAAAGCCGAAGCCCACCTGGCGAAGTTGGCCGGCCAGTATCGGCCAGACCAGTTGGCCAAACTCGCCGAACGCCTGATGGACTGCCTACATCCCGACGGCGATTACACCGACGACGACCGCGCCCGCCGCCGCGGAGTCATGTTGGGGAAGCAAGACGTCGACGGCATGTCACGGCTGACCGGCTACCTGACCCCCGAAGCCCGCGCCACCCTAGAAGCGGTACTGGCGAAACTGGCCGCACCGGGCATGTGCAACCCCGACGACGACACCCCGTGTGTCGGGGGGACGCCGTCGGAAGACGCGGTCCGCCACGATCTGCGCTCGACAGCCCAACGCAACCACGACGGGATGCTGGCGGCGTGCCGGGCGCTGCTGTGCAGCGGTGAGCTCGGCCAGCACAACGGCCTACCCGCCTCCATCATCGTCACCACCACCCTGAAAGACCTCGAAGCCGCCGCCGGCACAGGCTTGACCGGCGGGGGCACCCTGCTGCCCATGTCCGACGTCATCCGGATGTCCCGCCACGCCCACCACTACCTGGCCATCTTCGACCGCGGCAACGCCCTGGCGCTGTATCACACCAAACGCCTAGCCTCCCCCGCCCAGCGCATCGTGCTGTACGCCAAAGACCGCGGCTGCACCGCACCCGGCTGCGACGTCACCGGCTACTACTGCGAAGTCCACCACGTCATCCCCTACGCCCAGACCCGCACCACCGACATCAACCAACTCACCCTGGCCTGCGGCGGCCACCACCCCCTCGCCGAACGGGGCTACACCACCCGCACCACCACCCAAGGCGACACCGAATGGATCCCCCCACCACACCTGGACCACGGCCAACCCCGCACCAACACCTACCACCAACTTGTCTAATGCGTGCAGGGAATCAGGTCTGCAGCCATGATTCCTAGGTGATGACCGGTCAAGGCTCGACCTTCCACTGTCGCCTGCTGGCTGACTCCGGGGTGGCTTGCCGGCCGGTCACCACCGCCTCAGGCAAGGAGTGGCTGAAGAGAGGCCTGCGTAGCCGAAAGTTGGTGTGCCCTCCTTGCTTCCAAATTGAGTTCATGAAGAAGGGTTGGTGCTCTTTCGGTGACGACAAATACTCACCTCCGCCGGGTAGTGATTGCCGTTGATCCTCACAAGGGGTCATGGACCGCTGCCGCTGTCGATGCCGCTTTGGTTCCTTTGGCCACCATTCGCGTCCCAGTTAGCCGCGATGGTTACCGGACGCTGCGGCGTTTTGCTCGTCGATGGCCCCACGCAGACTGGGCTATCGAAGGAGCCCCTGGTCTCGGGGCGCCGCTGACCACGCGGCTGCACGCAGAGGGCATCGAGGTCCTTGACGTGCCAGCCAAGCTCGCTGCACGGGTCCGGCTGCTGTCGAGCGGCCACGGCCGCAAAAATGACAATGCCGACGCACTATCAGTGGGTATCGCGGCGCTCACATCGCACGCGCTCAACAGCGCCCAGAACACCGCGGAGACCACGGCACTGCGTGCGATCGTCGAGCATCGCGATGACCTGGTCAAGGTTCGCACTCAGACCATCAACCGACTCCACGTCGTACTGACAAAGCTGGTTCTCGCCGGCGCCGGGCGCAACCTGACCGCAGACCAGGCTGCTGGACTCCTGCGCGCTGCTCGACCTCGCCACCCCGCCTCGAAAGCGTTGCGTAACCTGGCGCTCGATCTGATCAGCGAGGTGCGTCAGCTCGATCGCCGGATCACCAAAGCCACCAATGACATTGATGGCGCAGTCACCGCCACCGGCACCAACCTGACTCAACTAGCAGGCATCGGAGCCCTCACCGCAGGCAAAATCCTCGCGCGGGTTGGAGACATTACCCGTTTCCGCTCGGCGGCCGCCTTCGCCAGCTACACCGGCACCGCTCCCATCGAAGCCTCCTCCGGCGATGTGGTCCGCCACCGGCTATCCCGGGCAGGCGACCGCCAGCTCAACTACTGCCTGCACGTCATGGCGTTGACCCAGATCCGGCGCCCATCCCCAGGCAAGACCTACTACCTGCGCAAACGTTCGGAAGGAAAAAGCCGCAAAGAAGCCATGCGCTGCCTCAAACGGCGCCTATCTGACGTTGTCTACCGCCAATTACAGCGCGAAGCTCCCAGATTCAGGGCTGACCCGGCGGGACACATGGGGGCGGCTCAGAAGTCCCGCGCGGCCGGCTAAAACCCCAACACCGACGCTTCGGACTAAGTCACTCAACCGGGCCAGCTAACAACCACCATATAACCGAACCACCACACCATTGACACAGAGAGGCGCCACCCCGAGAACGTGCTCGCGCAGGAGGATCCGTAGCTACGCCAAAAGTGTTGTGGCGCAAGACAACAAGGCAGAGACGGCGCTAGAACTCCTGGCGTAACCGCTCTTGCATCCGCCGGTTCACCGGTTCGGGTAGCAGCTCGGAGACGTCGCCGCCCAGCATCGCGACCTCCTTCGCCAGTGAGGAAGACACGAAGGAGTATCGCGGCGCGGTTGCTACGAAGAACGTGTCGACTCCGGCGACATGTTTGTTCATCTGCGCCATCTGCACCTCGTACTCGAAATCGGTGCCGGTGCGCAGGCCTTTGACGATCGCGTTCATGCCGCAGGCCCGGACGAAGTCGACCACCAAACCTTCACCGGCCTCCACCGACACGTTGTCCAGGTGTGTCGTCGACTCGTTGATCATGGCGATCCGTTCGTCGATGTCGAACATGCCTCGCTTCGCGGGGTTCACCAGAATGGCGACCACCACTTCGTCGAATTGCGCCGCGGCGCGTTCGAATACGTCGATGTGGCCCAACGTCACCGGATCGAATGACCCCGGGCATACCGCGCCGCTCATGGTGCATGACGCTAGCAGGGGGCTTTAGGAGTCGTATTCGGCCAACTCCAAACGGGTGTCGCCGTACACCCGGTGCGGCCACTGCGCCCACCCCGCCGGCCAGGTCAGCGGCGGGCTCCCGACCCCGCGCTCCACGACGACGACGGTCCCCTCCCGCACCCAGCCGTTCGTTTGCAGCGCAACCACCAATGCCTCGACGTCGGCGGTCTCGACCGCATAGGGCGGATCTGCCAACACCAAATCGACCGGTGCCGAAGTTCCCGCCGCCAACACGGCGGCCACCGTCGCCCGCCGCAACGATGCACCGGCCAGCCCCAGAGCTTCGATATTGCGGGTAATGACCGCCGCCGTGCGCTGATCGGACTCCACGAACAACACCGAGGCGGCTCCCCGGGAAAGCGCTTCGAGTCCCAGGGCACCCGAACCGGCGTACAGGTCCAACACCGCCAGACCGGTCAGCTCCCGCCGCGCAGTCAGGATGTTGAACAGTGACTCCCGCACCCGGTCGGTGGTTGGCCGGGTTCCGCGCGGCGGCACGACGAGGCGCCGGCCCCCGGCGACGCCGCCGACGATGCGGGTCAGCTCACCACCACCAACAAATCGCCGCCCTCCACCTGGGCGGTGCTCGACACCGCAACCCGCTCGACGGTGCCGTCGCTGGGCACGGTGATGGGCGCTTCCATCTTCATCGCCTCGATGGTCGCGATCGTCTGGCCGGCGGTGACCTTGTCGCCCTCGGCCACTCCGACCGTGACCACCCCAGCGAAGGGTGCCGCGATGTGACCGGGATTGCCGCGGTCGGCTTTCTCCGCCGCCGGCACCTCGCTGGCAATGCTGCGGTCGCGCACCAGCACCGGCCGCAGCTGGCCGTTGATGATGCACATCACCGTCCGCATGCCGCGCTCGTCGGGCTCGGAGATGGCCTCCAAGCCGATCAACAATTCCACTCCCGGCTCGAGCTGCACCCGGTGCTCTTCGCCCTGCCGCAGACCGTAAAGGAACTGGTTGGCCGACAACAGCGATGTGTCGCCGTAGGTTTCACGATGGTCTTCGAATTCCTTTGTAGGACCGGGGAACAACAGCCGGTTCAGCGCCGCCTGGCGCTTGGGCCCAGACGAGGCCAGCGCCGCTTCGTCATCCTGCGTCAGATCCTGCACCGGTTTGGCCGGTCCGCGCCCCTGCAGCGCCTTGGTGCGCAGTGGCTCGGGCCAGCCGCCGGCCGGTTCGCCCAGCTCTCCCTGCAGAAAGCCCACCACCGACTCGGGTATGTCGAATCGGGCTGGGTCAGCAGCGAATTCGTCCGCGGTTATCCCGGACCCGACCAACGCCAGCGCCAGGTCCCCGACCACCTTCGATGACGGGGTGACTTTGATCAGCCGGCCCAGCACCCGGTCGGCGCCGGCATAAGCCTCTTCGACCTCTTCGAACCGGTCCCCCAGTCCCAGCGCGATCGCCTGCTGACGCAGATTGGACAACTGACCACCGGGGATCTCGTGGTGATAGACCCGCCCGGTGGGCCCGGGCAACCCGGATTCGAAGGGCGCGTAGACCTTTCGCAGCGCTTCCCAATACGGCTCGAGCGCGCACACCGCCGACAGCGACAGCCCGCTGTCGTAATCGGTGCGCGCGGCGGCCGCAACGATCGAGCTGAGTGCGGGCTGGCTCGTCGTACCGGCCAGCGGCGCGGCGGCACCGTCAACCGCATCCGCACCGGCCTGCCACGCCGCCACATAGCTGGCCAGTTGGCCACCGGGAGTGTCGTGCGTGTGCACATGGATGGGCACGTCGAACCGGCTGCGCAGCGCGGTGATCAAGGTGTGGGCGGCGGGCGCCCGCAGCAGTCCCGCCATGTCTTTGATGGCCAACACATGCGCACCGGCCTGCACGATCCGCTCGGCCAGCTTCAGGTAGTAGTCGAGCGTATAGAGCCGCTCACCGGGATCGGACAGGTCACCGGTGTAGCACATCGCGACTTCGGCAACGGCAGAACCTGTTTCACGCACCGCGTCGATCGCCGGGCGCATCGAGTCCAGGTTGTTCAGCGCGTCGAAGATGCGGAAGATGTCGATTCCGGTGGCCGTTGCCTCCTCGACGAAGGCTGACGTCACCGACTCCGGATACGGCGTGTATCCGACGGTGTTGCGGCCCCGTAGCAACATCTGCAGGCAGATGTTGGGCATCGCCTCGCGCAGCGCCGCCAGCCGCTCCCACGGATCTTCCTTCAGAAACCGCAGCGCCACATCGTATGTGGCCCCACCCCAGCACTCCACCGACAACAGTTGCGGCATCATTCGGGCGACATAGGGGGCCACCATGATCAGGCCGCTGGTGCGCACCCTGGTGGCAAGCAGTGACTGGTGGGCGTCGCGAAACGTCGTGTCCGTGACACCGACCGCCGGCGAGCCGCGGAGCCAGCGGGCGAAACCGTCGGGTCCCAGCTCGGTCAACCGCTGTTTGGAGCCTGCCGGGGGCGCCGCCTCCAAATCGATGTCGGGCAGCTTGTCCTGCGGGTACACCGTCGACGGGCGGCTGCCGTGCGGCTTGTTGACGGTGACGTCGGCCAGGTAGTTGAGGATCTTGGTGCCGCGGTCGGCCGAGGTTCGCGCGGTCAGCAGCTGCGGTCGCTCGTCGATGAAAGACGTGGTGACGCGGCCGGCTTGGAAGTCGTGATCGTCCAGAACCGCTTGCAGGAACGGGATGTTGGTCGACACCCCGCGAATCCGGAATTCGGCCATCGCTCGGCGGGCCCGGTTCACCGCCGTAGTGAAGTCCCGGCCGCGACAGGTCAGTTTGACCAGCATCGAGTCGAAGTGTGCGCTGATCTCCGCGCCCAGAATGGTGTTGCCGTCCAACCGGATACCCGCGCCGCCAGGGGTGCGCAGCGCGCTGATCCGGCCGGTGTCGGGCCGGAAGCCGTTGGCCGGGTCCTCGGTGGTGATGCGGCACTGCAGCGCCGCGCCGTGCGGCTGGATGGCGCCTTGGGTCAGTCCCAGGTCGTCGAGGGTCTCCCCCGCGGCGATGCGCAACTGGCTGGAAACCAGGTCGACGTCGGTGATCTCCTCGGTCACGGTGTGCTCCACCTGAATCCGCGGATTCATCTCGATGAAGACGTACTGTCCGTCCGGGTTCAGCAGGAACTCAACGGTTCCCGCGCAGCTGTATCCGATATGTCGGGCGAAGGCGACCGCATCGGCGCAGATCTTCATGCGCATCTCGGGCGGCAGGTTCGGCGCGGGCGCCAGTTCGATGACCTTCTGATGGCGCCGCTGCACGCTGCAGTCACGCTCGAAGAGGTGGATGACGTTGCCGGTGTTGTCGGCCAGGATCTGCACCTCGATGTGGCGGGGCCGCAGCACCGCCTCTTCCAGATACACGGTGGGATCCCCGAACGCCGACTCCGCCTCCCGGCTGGCGGATTCGATGGCGTCGGACAGTTCGCCGATGTCGGTGACCCGGCGCATGCCCCGCCCACCGCCCCCCGCAACCGCCTTGACGAACAACGGAAACCGCAGACCTGCTGCCGCAGAGACCAGTTCGTCGACCGATTCCGAGGGCTCGGATGACTGCAACACGGGCAGGCCGGCTTCGCGCGCCGCAGCAATCGCCCGGGACTTGTGCCCGGTCAGCTCGAGGACTTCGGCGCGGGGACCGACGAAGGAGATGCCCGCCGCCGCGCACGCCGCAGCCAACTCGGGATTCTCCGACAGGAAGCCATAACCCGGATAGACGGCGTCGGCGCCGGCGCGGCGGGCCGTTTCGACGATTTCCTCGACCGACAGATAGGCGCGCACCGGATGTCCGACCTCGCCGATCTGGTACGACTCGTCGGCCTTGGTCCGGTGCAGGGAATTGCGGTCCTCGTAGGAGTAAACGGCGACAGTCCCGACACCCAACTCGTAGGCGGCGCGGAATGCCCGGATCGCGATCTCCCCGCGATTGGCGACCAGCACTTTGGAGATCACGCCGCGGCCCCTCTCAGATGAGTGTCGACCAATAGTTCCAGAAGCGGACCATGACCAGCAGGAAGACCGCGGTGAACCACAACGTGACGATGGACCACCGCCACTGGTAGAGCACCCGCAGTCCGGCGTTACGCTCGAGCGTCGGGCGAAACGCAACCGTCGCCGCCACCACCAGCAGCGGGATGGTGACGGCCCACACCACCATGCAGTACGGGCACAACGCGCCGATGCGGTACAGGCTCTGGAAGATCAGCCAGTGCACAAAGGCTGCACCGATCAACGTGCCGACCGTCAGTCCGATCCAATACCATTGCGGCAACGGCACTTTGGTCACCGCGAGCAGCCCTGTCACCACCACCACGGTGAAGGCCGCGATACCGAGCAACGGATTGGGGAACCCCAGCACCGAGGCCTGCGGTGTCACCATCACCGACCCGCACGACACGATCGGGTTGATGTTGCACGACGGTACGTAAGACGAATTGAGCAGCAGCTCAATCTTTTCCACCGTCAGCGTCGCCGAGGCGACCAGGCCGGCAATGCCGGCGACCAGCACCCACCAGGCGCTGGGCGCGGGTACCCGCCACCGTGTGTCGTCAGCGGGTTCCACATCGCCGGTCTGCTCGGCAGGTTCGGCGGACACCACGGTGGTCAGGAGTTCGCGCCGGCGGCAACCGAGTCGATGCCCGGCACGTTGCCGACGATCTCTTTGATCTTGCCCACCAACGCGTCCGGCGTCGACCACTCGTACTCGGTGCCGTTGATCTTGACGGTCGGGGTCGCGTGGATGTTCGCGGCCGCCGCCAGGCCGGTGACCTTGGACAGGTACTTCCCGCTGTTGATGCAGTCCGGCACCTTGCCGCCGGCGCCGGATTCGCGGGCGATCTCGATCAACCGGGCATTGTCCGGGAAGGTCTTGGCCGTCTCGGCCGGCTGAATGTCCTTGCTGTACAACGCTTCGTGGAAGCGGCGGAACGCATCCATGTTCTCGTCGGCGACGCAGTAAGCCGCGGCGGCCGCGCGCGACGAATAGTTCTGGGTCCGCGGGCTGTCGAGGATGGTCACCATGGTGTAGTCGGCGGCGATGGCGCCGATGTCGATGAGTTTGGCGACCGTCGACCCGAAGCCGCGCTCGAAGTTGCCGCAGGCCGGGCACAGGAAGTCTTCGTAGAAGGACACCACGGCCTTGGGGTTGGTCGTTCCCGGGTCGGTCACCAACTTGCTCGACGTCACCCGCACCGAATCACCGGGGCCGGTGCCGCCGCCCTTTTTGTGCTGTGAGTTGACGGCGTAGAACACCACGGCGACCAGGAACAGCACGACGATCGCGGTGCCGCCGATCTGCAGCAGCCGGCCGGACTTGCCGTCGCCGGACTTCAGGTCGAATCGCGGGGGGCTTTTCTTCTTGTCGGCCACAGGTTCGCTGGTCCTCCCGTAGGTGGTGTCCGGGCCGCAGTCCGCGGCGGCGCCTCTAGAGTACCGGCGACCTCCGCACCCAGCTCATACCCGGCTCAGGTGCGCCCGCAGCGCCGAGATCAGCTCGTTGGTCGCGGCAGCGCTGCCACCCCCGAGGGGGAACAGGTTGACGAAGCCATGGGTCAGGGAACCGAAGTAGCGGAAGTCGACCGGGGTGCCGGCTTCGCGCAGCGCCTTGGCGTACTCCTCCCCTTCGTCGCGCAACGGGTCGAAGCCACCGACCGCGATCAACGCCGGCGCCAAGCCGGACAACGACTCGGCCAGCGCGGGCGAGACCCGCGGATCGTCGCGGTCGACGCCCGAGTTGCGCAGGTATTGCGACTCGAACCAGTCGATGTCCCGCTTGGTCAGCAAGAATCCGCGCGCGAACAGGCTCAGTGACCGGGTGCGGGCGGTGAAGTCGGTGCGGGGGTAGATCAGCCACTGCAGGACGGGGGTGGGTCCGCCCTTGTCCCGGGCCAGCTGGCTGACGACCGCCGCCAGGTTGCCACCCGCGCTGTCCCCGCCGACGGCCACCTGGCCGGGAATCGCGCCCAGTTCTGCGGCGTGGGCGTGGGCCCACTCGAAGGCCGCGAAGCTGTCGTCGACGGCGGCCGGCGCGGGATGCTCCGGGCCCAGCCGGTAGCCCACCGACAGCACGTGGACACCGGCGTCGCGGCAGGTCAACCGGCACAGCCGGTCGTGGGTGTCCAGGTCGCCGATCGTCCAGCCGCCACCGTGGTAGAAGACCAGCAGGGGCGCAGGTTCGCCGTCGACCGGAACGTAGTGCCGGGCCGGGATGTCGCCGGCCGGTCCCGGTATCGACAGGTCGCGCACCGTGACGTGGATCTGCGGGCCGGGCATTTCCATGCTCGTTTGGCGCATCTGGGCCCGGGAGGCCGGCGGATCGTCGTCGACGGCCAGTCCGTCGATCCCCACCGCGCGCAGCGCCGCCAGCATCAGTTGCAGCGTCGGATCCAGCGTGTTCCCGTCGATGATGACCGAGCGACCGCCCGTCAAGGCACGCTTGGCCGGGTTGGGAATCCACGGGATGACCTTGACGCCAACGTTGGTGATCCGGTTCTGCAGCCGACTCGTCCACCGGATAGCGGTGGCCTTTGCTCCCGGCTGCACATCGTGCGCACCTGGCAGACTTTTGGTCATGGCTGCTGCTCCCTCGATCACCCTCAACGATGGGCACTCGATTCCCGCCGTCGGATTTGGAGTCTTCCAGATCCCACCGCAGGACACCGAGGAGGCGGTGAGTGCTGCGCTGCACGCCGGTTATCGGCACGTCGACACCGCGGCGGTTTACCGTAACGAACGCGAAACCGGGCGCGCGGTCGCCGAGTCGGGCATCCCGCGCGAGGAACTGTACGTGGTGACCAAACTGTGGAACACCGACCAGGGCTACGACAGCACGCTGCGGGCGTTCGACGCCAGCATGCAGCGACTGGGCCTGGACTATCTCGACCTGTACCTCATTCACTGGCCCCAGCCCCGCTTGAACAAGTTCGTCGACACCTTCAAAGCGTTCGCCCACCTGCGTGACCAAGGCCGCATCGGGTCGATCGGTGTCAGCAATTTCGAGCCTGAGCACCTCACCGTCCTGATCGACGCCACCGGCATCGTTCCGGCCGTCAACCAGATCGAACTGCATCCCCGGCTGGCCCAGACCGAGCTGCGGGAGGTGCACGCTCTACGGGGCATCGCGACCGAAGCTTGGTCACCGCTGGGCCAAGGATCGCTGCTGGAACACCCGACAATCACCGCGGTCGCCGAAGGCTGTGGGCGGACACCCGCTCAGGTGTTGATTAGGTGGCATATTCAACTCGGTAATATCGTGATTCCCAAGTCGGTGAACCCCAAGCGGATTGCGAGCAACTTCGACGTGTTCGACTTCGAACTCAGCGCCGCAGATATGGCGTCGATTTCGTCGCTCGATGACGGAACCCGGCTTGGCCCAGATCCGAGAACCTTCTAATTCACAGGTAGGTGATTGACGTTGACTGGCGAGTCGGGCGCCACCGTCCCCTCGGTAACCCTGAACGACGAGAACACGATGCCGGTGCTCGGCCTGGGCGTCGCGGAGTTGTCTGAGGACGAGACCGAACGCGCGGTTTCGGCGGCGTTGGAGATGGGCTGCCGCCTCATCGACACCGCCTCGGCATACGGCAACGAGGCCGCCGTGGGCCGGGCGATCGCGGCGTCGGGCATCCCACGCGCCGAACTGTTCGTCACTACCAAGCTGGCCACGGCCGACCAGGGCTTCAACGGTGCGCAGGAAGCCTGCAGCGCCAGCTTGGAGCGTCTCGGCCTGGACTATGTGGACCTCTACCTGATCCACTGGCCGGCGCCCTCGGTGGGTAAGTACGTCGACTCGTTCGGCGGCATGATTCAGTCCCGCGGGAACGGACACGCGCGCTCGATCGGCGTCTCCAACTTCACCGAGGAGTACCTGTCGATCGTCATCGACCTCACCTTCGTCACCCCGGCGGTCAACCAGATCGAGTTGCACCCGCTGCTCAACCAGGCCGACCTGCGCAAGGTGAACGCGGAACACAACGTGGTGACGCAGTCCTACACCCCGCTGGTGCTGGGCAAGCTGATGGACAACCCGACGGTGACCTCGGTGGCCGGCGAGTACGGCAAGACCCCCGCGCAGGTGTTGCTGCGGTGGAACCTGCAGCTGGGTAACTCGGTCATCTTCCGCTCGGCGAACCCCGAGCGCATCGCCAGCAACTTCGACGTGTTCGACTTCGAACTGGCCGCCGAACACATGGATGCCATCAACGCGCTCGACGACGGCAGCCGGCTGCGTCCGGACCCGGCGACCTACACCGGCGCTTAACTACCTCGTCGGGCAGGTATCGGCGGCCTGACGCAACACCACCGTGGACGCCTGGTCCACCGGTAGCGAGTAACCGCGCAACACCGCAAGGAACTGCATCGCGTACTGGCACGCGAATGCGGTGTTGGGCGGCATCCACTGGGCCGGCGGCGCGTCGCCCTTGTCCTGATTGGCGCGGCCCTGCACGGCCAGCAAGTTGGCCGGGTCGTTGGCGAAGCGCAACCGCACGGGATCCGGCCAGCCATAGGCACCCATGTCCCAGGCGTAGGCCAGCGGGACGATGTGGTCGATCTGCACCGCCTCACCCACCTTGGCGCCGCGCTGGAAGGCGATAACCGTGTTGGTGTACGGGTCGTGCAAGGTGCCGGTGGCCACGGCGTTCGGGCACCGCTTGGTCACGACGAATGTCTTGTCGACGAGGTCGCGGTTGAGGATGTCGTCCCGGGTGTCGCAGCCGTTGTGGCCGCCCGGCGCGTCGTTGTCGTCGTCCCAGGCGTCACCGAACGCCGCCCGCCGGTAGTCGTAGCGGTGCAGCCGCTGGGGCAGCACCGCAATACCCGCGAGCACGTCGGCGCCCGGTTGCACGGTTGGCACGTCGGCGCGTGCGGCGAACTCCTCGGCGCGCTTGGCCGCGGTGGAGCCCAACGTCTGGTACGCGACCACGATGGCCACCACGGCGACGACCGCCAGCCACAGCAGGGTCCGGCGAGTCAAGACTTGTCCAGGTATTCGATGCGGTCGCTGTCGGTGAACCGCGCGGCCAGCAACGCCAGTCCGGGATGCGGGCCGGGCTCTTCGTACGCGCGGGTGCAGAACTCCCGGGCGGCTTCGATGTATTGCAGGTGATCGGCCAGGGACAGCAGTCGCAACGTGATGGCCCGGCCGGACTGGTTGCGGCCCAACACATCTCCCTCCCGGCGTTCCCGCAGATCCAGATCCGCCAGGGCGAAACCGTCCATGGTTTTCGCCACCGCCCGCAACCGGCGCCCGGCCGACGATTCCTCGGAGGCCCACGTCGCCAGCAGACACAGACTGGCATGCTCGCCGCGACCGATGCGGCCGCGCAGCTGATGGAGCTGGCTGATGCCGAACCGATCGGCGTCCATCACCAACATGACCGTGGCGTTGGGAACGTCGACACCCACCTCGATCACGGTGGTGCACACCAGGACATCGACGTCGCCGGCGCGAAACGCCGCCATCGCGGCGTCCTTGTCGTCGGCCGACAGCCGTCCGTGCATGAGACCCAGCCGCAGGTCGGCGAGCTCGTTGGAGCGCAGCCGGGCATACAGGCCCTCGGCGGTCGCCGACGGGCGGGCGTCTTGGGTATCGGCGTCGTCGGATTCGTCGATGCGGGGCGCCACCACGTAGGCCTGCCGACCGGCCGACACCTCCTCGATGAGGCGTTGCCAGGCCCGGGTCAGCCAGTTGGGTTTGTCATTGACGAAGATAACGTTGGTGGTGATCGGCTGGCGTCCGCGGGGCAGTTCACGCAGCGTCGACGTTTCCAGGTCACCGTAGACGGTCAGCGCGACGGTCCGCGGAATCGGTGTCGCCGTCATCACCAGCAGGTGTGGAGTGACGCCCGCACGAGCTTTGGCGCGCAACCGATCTCGCTGCTCCACCCCGAACCGGTGCTGCTCGTCGACCACCACCAGGCCCAGATTGTCGAAGTCCACCGCGTCCTGCAGCAGTGCGTGCGTCCCGATGACGATGCCCACCTGGCCACCGGCGATCTCGCCGCGTACCTGCTTCTTCTGCGCCGCGGTCATGGACCCGGTGAGCAGCGCCACCCGGGTGGCGTTGTCCGCCCCCCCGAGCTGACCACCCATCGCCAACGGACCCAGCACATTGTTGATCGACCGAAGGTGCTGGGCGGCAAGCACTTCGGTGGGGGCAAGCAGTGCGCACTGATAACCCGCGTCGACCAGCTGCAGCATCGCCAGCACCGCGACGATCGTCTTGCCCGAACCCACTTCACCCTGCAGCAGGCGATTCATCGGCCGGGTGGCAGCCAGGTCCGCGGCGATCACGTCGAGCACTTCGCGCTGCCCGGCGGTCAACTGAAAAGGCAGGCGCAACAACAACTGCGCGGCCAACCCGTCCGCCCGCGGCGGTGCCGGCGGGCCCGATTCGGACAACTCGCCGTGTCGCCGGGTCACCAGCGCCCATTGCAGTCCGACGGCCTCGTCGAAGGTCAGGCGCTCCCGGGCGCGATTTCGTTCGGCCTCATCCTCAGAGACATGGATCGCGCGAAGCGCTTGGTCTTCGGGCATCAGCCCGAGCTCATCGCGCAGCTCGGCGGGCAACGGGTCGTCGACGGGATCGAGGACCGCGAGCACCTGACGCACGCAGGCGAAGATGTCCCAGCTCTGCATCTTGGTGCTGGCCGGATAGATGGCGAAGAACCGGCGTTCGAGCGAGGAAGCCAGTTCCTCACCGCTGACCGAGGATGTGTTGGCGATGGTTTTCAGCGACTTGGTGCCGCGGTTCTTGCCATCCGGCGAGTCGAGGATGAGAAACGCCGGATGGGTCAGCTGCATGTCCCCTTTGAAGTAGCCGACTTCGCCGGACAGCATCACCTTGGTGTCTTTGGTGAGGCCCTTGCTCAGATACTTCGCGTTGAAGAACGTGGCGGTGACCTTGTTGCGCCCGCCGCCCACGGTGATGCGCAGGTATTTCTTCGACGGGTCCTTGCGCATCGGCTTGGTCACCGCTTCGTTGATGACGTCGACGATGGTGATGTGCTGACCCTCCTCGGGCCGCTCCCCGTCGGCGCCGAGCCGGGCCGCGCCCTCGGTGTAGCTGCGTGGATAGTGCCGCAGCAGGTCGTCCACGGTCCGAATGCCGAAGAGTTCACTTAGGTTGTCGGCAGCCTTGGCGCCGACGATGTAGTCGAGCCGATCATGCAGCGACACCACGGCTACTCGACCCCGATCAACAGCACGTCGCCGCGGTGGCCGGTGTAATAGGCGACCAACTCGGTGCCGGGGTGATGGTCGTGGATGTGCCTCTCCAAGGTGCGGCCCAACGCGGCGGCTTCCTCTTGTCCGGTGTCGGCGCCCACCAGCACCGTCACCAGATCACCGCCCGAAGCCAGCAGCAGGTCGAGCAGGCCGATCGCGGCCGCGGCCACGTCTTGGGCCACGATCAGCACCTCGTCACCCGCGATGCCCAGCCCGTCACCGGGCTCACAGGATCCAGCCCAGGTCAAGGCGTGTTCGGTGGCGATGCGCACGGATCCGTGCCGGGCGGCGCCGGCGGCGCGCGCCATGGTGTAGCCGTCGTCGACGGCCGGGCTGGCCGGGTCGTGCACGGCCAGCGCCGCCAGCCCCTGCACCATGGAGCCGGTCGGCACGGGTACCACGTCAACGCCCCAGCCGATCGCCGCGGTGCAGCCCGCGACCAGTTCCTCGGCGGCCACATACCCATTGGGCAACACCATCACCTGTGCCGCGCCGGTATCGACGACAGCCCGTACCAACTGGTGCGCGCTGATCTCCGCGGCCGGCGCAGGCGCGTCCGGGCTGGGCCGCAGCACACTGGCGCCTTCGCCGGCGAACAATTCGGCGGCGCCGTCGCCGTCGACGACGGCCAGCACGGCGCGTTCCCGGGTCCAGCCACCGGCGGGCAGTCCGCTGCTGCCCGAACTCAGCGCCGAGATCACGATCCGGCTCGGCCGCCCGGCCGCAAGCCCGGCTTCGACCGCGGCGCCGGCGTCGTCGGTGTGGACATGCACCGAATAACTGTCTTCGGTGTCCGAGGCGGCGATCGCCACCGAATCACCGAGCTCGGCCAGCCGGTCCCGCAGCACGTCGGCCTTCGCGGCGTCGCAGCCGGCCAGCAGGTACATGACCTCGAATTGCGGGGCGGGACGGGCGATGGCGGCCTCCGCGGCCACCGGCCGAGGCGAGGGCGCATACACCGTGCGAGCGGGCGTGTGTCCGGTGATCGTCGAGCGCAGCGCGTCCAGCAAGACCAGCAGGCCGCGTCCGCCGGCGTCGACGGCACCGGCCTCGGCCAGGACGTCGAGTTGTTCGGGTGTCTTCTCCAGCGCGACGACCGCTGCATCTCCGGCCGCGGTGATCGCCTGGGCCAGTCCCTCGCCGGCGTCGGCGCACTGCTCGGCGGCGCCGGCGGCAGCTCGCAGCACCGACACGATGGTGCCCGGTATCTCCTTACCGCCCATGGAGGCGACGACCAACTCGACGCCGCGCCACAGGGCGGCGGCCAGCACGGCGGCGTCGATGGCCTTCAGCGTTCCTCCGGCGCGGGCGGCCGAGCTGGCGGTCGCGTCGGCGATGCCCCGCAGAATCTGGGACAGGATGACCCCGGAATTGCCGCGAGCTCCGTTCAGCGCGCCCGTCGACAGCGCTGCTGCCACCCGGGCGACGTCGTCGTTTCCGGCGCCCGACCTAGAGTCGGCTTCGGCCAGCGCCGAACGCATGGTGAACAGCATGTTGGCGCCGGTATCGGAGTCGGGCACGGGAAAGACATTGAGCCGGTTGATCTCGTCGATATGGGTGATCAGGTCGCTGACCACGGTGTGCGCCCAATCGCGCAACGCCGAGGCGTCCAGGGGACGATCGGATGTGTTCACCCGGACCCCACCTCCTCTGCGCCAGCCCCCAGTGAGCCTAGCCAGACCGGCCGACAGCACCGGTTATAACGCGTCTGGGAGCTGTTGATCGTTTTGGTGCTTGCGCTCGACAGTCGCTATCCTGGGCTATCGTGTACACGCCCGGGTGCTGCCTGGGCTCTGCGCCGGCCAGGTCGCCGGCCCAGCAAGAGACTTGAGGAGTTCGAACAATGGCCGCTGTGTGCGATATCTGCGGGAAAGGCCCCGGCTTCGGCAAGTCGGTGTCGCACTCCCACCGCCGCACCAGCCGCCGGTGGAACCCCAACGTCCAGACGGTGCACACCGTGGACCGTCCCGGCGGCAACAAGAAGCGCGTCAACGTCTGCACCTCGTGCATCAAGGCCGGCAAGGTCACCCGCGGCTAGCCGCTGCTGACTCACTCGTCCACGAACTGGACGTGCTTATCCAGGCCGTCGCGTCCGATGTGTAACGAGTTGGCCGAGAAGTAGGGGTCGGGATAGCCGATCGCCAGTCCACACAGGATCGTTGTCTCAGGGGCTATGCCGAGCTCTTCGCGAACGATTTCGGGGTAGCCGGCGATCGACACCTGCACGCAGGTGCCCAGCCCGCGGGCGGTCAGCGCCAACAGCAGCGTCTGCAGGAACATGCCCACGCCCATGCTGTCGACCAGACCGAAGTCTCGATGCATGAACACCACCGCGCCCACCGGAGCGCGGAAGAATTCCCAGTTGCGCAGCACCGCGATGCGGCGGGCCTCGGCGTCGTCGCGGTCGATGCCCATCGATCCGTAGACCTGCGACCCGAGCTCGCGTCGTAGGTGAGCGAACGCCGCAGGCAGTTCGGGCACCCTGGGTGGCTCCGAGCGCGCCTTGCTCAGCAGCGCCGTCACCAACCGGTCGCGCGCCGGTCCACTGGTCACGACGAGTTGCCACGGTTGCACGTTGGAATTCGACGGCGCGTACATGGCCAGCCGCAGTGATTCCTCGATCAGGTGTCGCGGCACCGGGTCGGGTAGGAACATGCGCGACGAATGCCGCTGCCGGATCGTGTCTTCCAAGTCGTACATGTCTCAACAACCTCGTTCACCCAGGCCACCGCGGCGATGCGCCGCGGGCGCGGTCATCACCGTCACGGCAACCGCCAATCAATCGGTTCGGCACCCATCCCGGCGAGCAGTTCGTTGGCGCGACTGAACGGCCGCGAGCCGAAGAATCCGCGAGACGCCGAAAGCGGTGAGGGATGCGGTGATTCGATGGCGACACAATCACCGGCGGCCAGCATCGGCTTGAGCGTCGACGCGTCGCGGCCCCACAAGATGGCGACCATCGGCTGCGCGCGCGCGACCAACGCGCGAATTGCACACTCGGTCACCGCTTCCCAGCCCTTACCCCGATGCGACGCCGGGCTACCGGGACGCACGGTCAGCACTCTGTTGAGCAGCAATACGCCGCGCTGCGCCCAAGGAGTCAAATCGCCGCAGGAGGGTTGCGGGTGGCCCAGGTCGGCGGTGTACTCGTCGAAGATGTTGGCCAGGCTGCGCGGCAGCGGCCGCACGTCCGGGGCAACCGAGAAGCTCAGTCCCACAGCGTGTCCCGGTGTCGGGTACGGGTCTTGGCCGACGATGAGAACGCGGACGTTGTCGAACGGGAACGTGAACGCACGCAACACGTTTGGGCCTGCGGGTAGGTACCGCTGCCCGGCCGCGATCTCGGCCCGCAGGAACTCCCCCATCTTGGTCACCTGATCCGCGACGGGCTCCAGCGCGGCCGCCCAACCCGCCTCGACGAGTTCGCTCAGCGGGCGCGCGCTCACGCCAACCCCTTGGCCAGCAGCACTACCGTGTCGGCGCCCGCCCGACGGTCCTTCGATATCTCTTGATACTCCGGCGATTGCGCCCACCGGTGAAATGCGGACTCGTCAGGAAACGACATCAACACCACTTTGTCCCGGTCCCAGTCACCTTCGATCACCTGCGGTGACTCGTCGGCCGCCAGCAGCGTTCCTTCGTGACGCGCGAAGACGTCCAGAAATTTCGCCTGGTAACGGAGGTAGGCCGCCCGGTCGGTGAACCTCAGCTGGGCGATCGCATACACGCTCACCGCGCCACCCTAGCGTCCCGGCGCCGGAGGTTAGCCAAGCGCGTCGGCCACCCGCCGGGAAAATATCGGCGGCTCGGCGCGGCAGCGGCCCGGTCAAGCGTCATTGCGCGGCGACGTAGCCCTGTCGATACTTCTGCGGCGAGACGCCGACAGTTCGCAGGAAGTGGTGGCGTAGTGAGGCATACGAGCCGAATCCTGACTGCTCGGCGACCCGGTCGACCGGCAGCACGGTGGCCTCGAGCAGATGCCGTGCGCGGGCGACGCGCATGGAGGTGAGCATCCCCAGCGGTGTGGCGCCGAAGTGCTCTCGAAATTGGCGGTTGAGAGTACGCACGCTCACCGCCGCTTGATCGGCGATGGTCGGCAGATCAAGCGGTTTGGCGGCGTTCTCTTCCATCCAGGCGAGCGTCGGCTGCAACGGATGCTCAGCGACGGCGGGCGCCGCATGTTCGATGTATTGAGCCTGTCCGCCGGCACGCCACGCCGGTACGACGACCCGTCGCGCCGTTGCACCGGCCAGACCAGGCCCGGCGTCTTGGCGGATCAAATGCAGGCACAGATCAAGCCCCGACGCCACTCCAGCCGCGGTCAAGATGTCGCCCTCGTCGACGAACAGCACGCTCGGATCGACCTCGATTCGGGGAAAGCGGCTCGCCAGCTCATCTGCCCACTGCCAGTGGGTGGTCGCTCTTCGACCGTCCAGCAGGCCGGCTGCCGCCAGCGTGAACGCCCCGACACACATAGACGCCATCCGAGCACCAGCCGCGGCGGCATGGCGGAGTGCCGAAATGACCGGCGCGGCAGGTGTTTCCAGGAACGAATGCACTCCCGGCACGATCACGAGGTCAGCGCCGGTCAGCGCATCCAACCCGTAGGGGGTACGGAATTCGACACCGCCCCAGTCAGCGGTGGTAGCGACGCGGCGCTTGGGGCCGCACACCCGGACTTCGTATCGGCGGGCGGCGGGGGCGCCGTCGGTTACCGCGCGGGAAGCCTCCGCGCCTGCCTCGTTGGCCATACCGAAAACCAGGCTCGGAATCATGAGTTCGAATCCCATGACACCGTCTTGCGCGACCACGGCAATGATCATGGCCAGATCTTAAAGCAATATGACGATCTGGCCACTGGTCTGGGCCGTGCCGATCCCGCATGGTGACGGTATGTCACCAGCCAGCAGTTCCACCGAAAACCACGACGCGGACCGCGGCCTCGCCCTGCCGAGTTCGGAATTGGCGGTCGCCGCAAGGGAACTCGTCACCGCGGTATCGCCGCCGTTCGTCGCGCATCACGCGATACGTAGCTATCTCTTCGCCCGGGCGGTCGCCGCCGCCAAGGGTTTGCAACGCGACGTGGACTACGACGATGAACTGGTGTACTTGAGCTGCGTTCTACACGACCTGGGCGTTACCGACCACGGCAACGGTGATCAACGGTTCGAGGTCGACGGCGCTGACGCCGCCGCTCGGTTCTTGCGCACCCATGACGTCGATGAGGACCGCGTCGAAATCGTGTGGCAGGCGATAACACTGCACACCAGTGTCGGTCTGGCGCACCGCTTTGGTCCGGTCCAAGCCGTCAGTCAGATGGGGATCTCGACTGACATCATCGGCGTCGACCGGGGCCTGCTCCCACCCGGATATGCCGAGCGGGTACACGCTCAATGGCCGCGAGACAACCTTGGGTTCGCGCTCGCCGAGGTGATCGCCGACCAGATTGAACGCAACCCGCAGAAGGGTCCGCCGCTGACCTTCCCCAGCCACCTCCACCAACTAATGAAGGCAGCTACACCGGCGCCCAACTGGTTCGACCTCGTCGCGAGCTCAGGCTGGAACGACGAACCCGTCGCGTCACCATCCCACGCAGCGGCAGATCGAAGAAGCGGTTCATGACACCTACCGAGGTGGTCACGATCCCAGTGGTGGGCAGGGCAACGGTGAACGCCTTCCTGCTGCTGGGCCGCAAAGCGGTGATAGTGGACACCGGTGTGCCGGGCAGCGGTCCGCAGATCCTTGCCGCCTTGGCCAAGCGTGACGTCGGCGCGTCGGACGTAGCGGCCCTCGTGATCACCCACGGCCACATCGACCACCTCGGGTCCGCGGCTTACTTGCAGCAGGCGCTCGCAGCGCCGATCATCGCCCACGAAGCCGACCTCGAGGCGTACGCGTCCGGCCGGAGCATGCCAGGTTCGCTGCGACCAACCGGGCCGTTCGGCTGGGTGTTCGCCAAGCTGCCTCCGGCGAACGGTCGCACCGAGCCGTTCGTACCGGACATCGTCGTCGATGGGCCGATGTCGTTGGCGGACAACGGTGTTGACGCCGAGATCCTCATGACTCCAGGTCACACGCCCGGATCGATATCGGTGTTGACCGACGCCGGCGAACTCCTCGCTGCTGACCTGATTGCCGGCTCCTATCTCGGCGCCATTCGACGCAGGCCCGCCAACCCACCGTTTCACCAGGACAGGCTCCTCAACCTCGCCAGCCTGGATGCGGTGTTGAAACTCGATCTCACCGTCATCCATGTCGGCCATGGTGGACCCCTGAATCCCGCACAGGTGCGGAGGTGGGCCCGGCGTGAGCGCCAGAGATTGGCCCGCACAAGTTAGTGCCGCCGACGTGAAACGCGTTGCGGGACATCACGTTGATAGCCATCCTCGGCATTGTCGCTGTGAGGCGGGCATTTAGAGCAATACTTGCGCACACAGCTGCAGTGGCTGATGTGACTAGGCATAGGACTGCCAACCGGGGTTACCTTGCCACTCAGTGCCGTCGACCAGCACGCGGGCCGGCCCGTCGACGACCTCTCCGATCACCCGCCACCCGTCCGGCGGCGCGCCGGGAAAACATGCCACCAAGGCGTGGTCCTCGCCACCACCCAGCACCCATGACCACGCATCGGCACCGACGGCCGCCGCCACCTCGCCGAGCAGTCGATGGTCGGCAGCCAGTGCGGCGGTCGACAACTCGATGCCCACCCCGGACGCGTCGGCGACATGCCCCAGATCAGCGATCAGACCGTCGGAGACGTCGATCATCGCCTGGGCTCCGGCTGCCGCGGCCGCCGGTCCCTGGTCATAGGGTGGATCGGGCACCACATGGCAGCGTCGGAAGGCGTCGAAACCCTCAATACCGCTGTGCCACAACGCGTATCCGGCAGCTGAGCAACCCAGATGGCCGGTCACCGCCACCACGGAGCCGGGCCGAGCCCCCGACCGCAGGACTGGCGCCCGCCCACCCAAGTCACCCAGTACCGTCACCGAGACCACCCACTGTGGGCAGCTGACGAGATCGCCCCCGACGATGCCGGCCCCGATTCGCCCTGCCTCGCTCCACATTCCGTCCACCAACGCGGTCACCTGCGCGACCGGGGTGTCGCTGGGCGCGCCGAAGCCGACCACGAATGCCGTTGTCCGCGCGCCCATCGCGGCGATGTCGGCGCCGTTCTGGGCGATCGCCTTGCGACCGACGTCGTGCGGGGTAGACCAGTCCAGCCGAAAGTGCCGGTCCTGCACCAGCATGTCGGTCGACACCACGATGCGACCGTCACTGGACACCAGCACCGCCGCGTCGTCGCCGGGTCCGACCGCAACCGCGTCCGAAAGCAAGCGACCACGCACCAACCGGTCGATGACGGCGAACTCGCCGACCTGCTGCAGCGTTTCAGAGGCGTCGTCGCCCACGGCACCTCCTGCGAGCTGCGGTAAGTTGATTCCCTGCCGAGTGTAGGAGATCGGAGGTGGCAGGTGCCCGACGCCGACGGGCCGCCCCGCGCCCTGCTCATCGCCGCGGTGGCCCTCGCGGTGACCGCCATCGGCGTCGTCCTGTTCATCGCGGTGTCTCGCCGCCCGCCCCAGCAGCCGGTGACCTTCCCGCCGCTGTCCGCCCCGCACGCCAACGCGCCGGCCTGTCAGGCGCTGATGGCCGCGCTGCCGCAACAACTCGGCGACTATCAGCGGGCCGCCGTCACCCAACCCGCGCCCGACGGGGCGGCGGCCTGGCGGACCCAGGCCGACAGTGAACCGGTCCTGCTGCGCTGCGGGCTGGACCGGCCCGCCGAGTTCGTGGTGGGCTCACCCATCCAAGTCGTCGACCGGGTGCAGTGGTTCGAAGCACGGAAATCGACCTGGTACACCGTGGACCGGCCGGTGTATGTCGCGCTCACCCTGCCCGCGGGGTCGGGGCCCACGCCGATCCAAGCGTTGTCCGACGTCATCGACCACACCATCACCGCGGTGGCCATCGACCCGGCGCCGGCGCGCTGAACCGTCAGCGCAGACCCACACCGCGCGCCAGCGCTGTCTGCACCATGGTGGCGACCAGCGTGGGATAGTCCACTCCGCTGGCCGCCCACATCCGGGGAAACATCGAAATCGTGGTGAATCCGGGCATCGTGTTGATCTCGTTGATCACCGGCCCGTCCTCGGTCAAGAAGAAGTCCACCCGCGCCAGGCCTTGGCAGTCGATGGCTTTGAACGCGCGAATGGCCAACTGCCGCACCGCATCCGCAACGTCGTCGTCGACCTTGGCCGGCACGTCCAGTTCGGCGGCGTCGTCGAGGTATTTGGTCGCGAAGTCGTAGAAAGAGTCTTCCCGTCCCCGCACCCCGGCCACCCGGATCTCCCCCAGCGTGCTGGCTTCGATTGTGCCGTCGGGCATTTCGAGCACACCGCATTCCAGCTCCCGGCCGTTGATGGCCGCCTCGACAATCACCTTCGGGTCGTGGCGGCGAGCCTCGGCGATGGCGGCGGGCAGCTGATCCCAGCTCGTCACCCGACTCACGCCGATTGACGAGCCGCCGCGCGCGGGCTTGACGAACACCGGCAATCCCAGCCGCTCGCGTTCCTCGTGATCCAGGTCCACCCGGGCCGGGCGAAGCACCGCGTGGTCGCCCACCGGCAAGTTGTCGGCAAGCAGCAGCTTCTTGGTGAATTCCTTGTCCATGCCCGCGGCACTGGCCAGCACACCCGCGCCCACGTACGGCACCCCGGCCAGCTCCAGCAGCCCTTGCACGGTGCCGTCCTCGCCATACGGGCCGTGCAGCACGGGGAACACCACGTCGACCGAGCCGAGCACCTCACCGGCGCCGGGCGGCAGCGACACCAGTTGGCCGCCGCGACGCGGATCGGCCGGCAACGCCAACTCGGTGCCCGAGTCCGCGGTCACCGAGGGCAGCTGCCGATCGGTGATGGCCAGCGATTCCGGCGTGGCGTCGGTGAGTACCCAGGAACCCTCCGGGGTGATGCCGACCGCGATGACGTCGAAGCGCTCGGGGTCCAGATGGCGCAGGATGCTGCCGGCCGACACGCAGGAGATGGCGTGCTCGTTGCTGCGTCCGCCGAACACGACGGCAACGCGGATCAGCCGGTCGCTGGCACTCACAAGCTAAAGAGGCTACCGGGTGGGGCGCCGGCAGGCCGGACCTGCGGCGCTGAGCTGGGTTTCCCTGTGTCGCGTCTCATTCCGGCTTGGTTCTGCGGCCCAGCAGCAACGCTATCGCCTCGGTCACCGACAGGCCCCGGTGGCACACTTGGTGTACGGCGTCGGTGAGCGGCATCTCCACGTCGTAACTGGACGCGAGCGACAGAATCGATTCGCACGACGTCACACCCTCGACGACGTGCCCGTCTCGACCGTGCAACGCCACCTCGATGGACTCGCCGCGGCCCAGCCGTTCACCCAGCGAACGGTTGCGGGAATGCGGCGAGGTGCAGGTGGCGACCAGGTCCCCGACCCCGGCCAACCCGGCCAGGGTCGCGCCCTTGGCGCCGAGCGCCAGCCCCAGCCGCATGATTTCGGCCAGCCCGCGGGTGATGATGGCCGCCGCGGTGTTCTCCCCCAGCCCGACGCCCACGGCCATTCCGCAGGCCAAGGCGATCACGTTCTTGCAGGCGCCGCCGATCTCGGTGCCGACCACGTCGGAGTTGGTGTACGGGCGGAAGTAGCCGCTGTTGAAGAAGCGTTGTAACGTCACCGCGCGACCGGAGTCGCTGCAGGCGATGACGGTGGCGGCGGGCTGGCCCTGGGCGATCTCGCTGGCCAGGTTGGGTCCGGAGATCACCGCCACCTGCGACGGGTCCACTCCCGTCACCGAAACGATCACCTGGCTCATCCGCATGAGGGTGTTCAGCTCGATGCCTTTGGCGAGGCTGACCAAGGTCGCGCCCTCGGCCATCAAGCCGTTCCACTGCTCGAGGTTGGCCCGCATTGTCTGCGCCGGGACGCCCAGCAGCACGGTGGAGGCGCCGGCCAGTGCTTCCTGCGGATCGGCGGTGGCGTGGATGCCGGCGGGTAGCGGTGTGCCGGGCAAGTAGTCGGGATTGGAATGGGTGGCGTTGATCTGTTCGGCAACCTGGGGGCGGCGCGCCCACAACGTGACCTCTCCGCCGGCGTCGGCGAGCACCTTGGCCAGCACCGTGCCCCATGCCCCGGCGCCCATCACCGCGACGGTTCCCGTGCTGGCCATCACCACCCCATTCGTCTATCACGCCATCGGCAGCCGCTACACCCTAGAACAGCGACCCGCCGCCGTCACGCGGACGCGACGCTCGCTGGCAGGATGAGCCCATGAGCGGCACACGGGCCGACGGTACGGGTGATGTCGGCTTGATCATCGCCGTCAAACGGTTAGCCGCCGCCAAGACCAGGCTGGCTCCGGTCTTCTCCGCGCAGACGCGGGAGAAGGTGGTGCTGGCCATGCTGGTCGACACCTTGACCGCGGCAACCCGGGTCGACGCCGTACGCATGATCACCGTCATCACGCCCGACGAAGCGGCGGCGGCGGCGGCAACCGAGCTGGGCGCCCAGGTGCTGACCGATCCGACGCCACCCGACGATGTGGACCCGTTGAACACCGCCATCGCCGCAGCCGAACGTGCGTCGGCCGAATCGGCCCCCAATCTTGTTGTGCTGCAAGGTGATTTACCCGCCTTGCAAACCCAGGAGCTGGCGCAGGCAATCGCCGCGGCGCGCCAGCATCAGCGCAGCTTCGTCGCCGACCGGCTGGGCACCGGAACGGCCGCACTGTGCGCCTTCGGCGTCCCACTGGACCCGCACTTCGGCCCGGATTCGGCCGCGCGCCACCGCCGTTCGGGCGCGATAGAGCTCACCGGCGCGTGGCCCGGGCTGCGCTGCGACGTCGACACACCCGCGGACCTTGCCGCGGCCCGCCGCCTGGGCGTGGGACCGGCGACCGTGCGCGCCATCGCACCTCGCTGAAGTACCTCGGCAAAGATTTCCGACGGGTTAATGGCGCACCAACGGGCGGTGCATGCCGGTAATTAGTCCATGGACTGCTGGCAGCACCGCCGGGTGATGAGCAATGATCGCAAGGTGACCGATATCGAAGCCAGCCCAGAGGCCGAGGCCCGCACCGACGAGAATTCGTGGGCTCCAAGCGACTCACTGGCAGCGCCACCGGCCGCCACACCCGCCGCCATCACCGATCAGTTGCCAGATGAGCGGTACCTCAACCGCGAACTGAGCTGGCTGGACTTCAACGCCCGCGTGCTCGCCTTGGCCGCGGACAACTCCATGCCGTTGCTGGAGCGGGCGAAGTTCCTGGCGATCTTCGCCTCCAACCTCGACGAGTTCTACATGGTCCGGGTCGCCGGACTCAAGCGCCGCGACCAGATGGGCCTGTCGGTCCGCTCCGCCGACGGATTGACCCCCCGCGAACAACTGCGCCGCATCGGTGAGCAGACTCAGCAAATCGCCAGCCGGCACGCACAGGTCTTCCTCGATGCGGTGCGCCCGGCGCTCGCCGAAGAAGGCATATATGTAGTCACGTGGGCCGACCTGGACGAGCGCGAGCGCGATGAACTGTCGACCTACTTCAATGAGCAGGTCTTCCCCGTTCTCACCCCGTTGGCCGTCGACCCGGCTCACCCCTTCCCGTTCGTGAGCGGCCTGAGCCTGAACCTCGCCGTGACGGTCCGCCAACCCGAAGACGGCGGACAGCACTTCGCCCGAGTCAAGGTGCCCGACAACGTCGATCGCTTCGTGGAACTCGGCGGGCAGCGGGACGCCGACGGTGAAGAACGGCGGGTACACCGGTTCCTGCCGCTCGAGGAACTGATCGCGGCGTTCCTCCCGGTGCTGTTCCCGGGTATGGAAGTCGTCGAGCACCATGCCTTCCGGATCACCCGCAACGCGGACTTCGAAGTCGAGGAGGACCGCGACGAGGACCTGCTGCAGGCACTGGAGCGAGAACTCGCGCGCCGTCGATTCGGGTCGCCGGTTCGGCTGGAAGTCGCCGACGACATGACCGAAAGCATGCTGGAACTGCTGCTGCGCGAACTCGATGTGCATCCCGGCGATGTCATCGAGGTGCCCGGGCTGTTGGATCTGGCGTCGTTGTGGCAGATCTATGGGGTGGATCGGCCGGACCTCAAGGACCGCACGTTCGTTCCCGCCACCCACCCCGCCTTCGCCGAAAGGGAAACGCCCAGAAGCATTTTTGCCACCCTGCGCGAAGGTGACGTGCTGGTGCACCACCCCTATGACTCGTTCTCCACGAGCGTGCAGCGATTCATCGAGCAAGCCGCCGCGGACCCCAATGTGCTGGCGATCAAGCAGACGTTGTACCGCACCTCCGGTGACTCACCGATCGTGCGGGCTTTGATCGACGCCGCCGAAGCCGGGAAGCAAGTGGTGGCGCTGGTCGAGATCAAGGCTCGTTTCGACGAGCAGGCCAACATTCAATGGGCCCGCGCGCTGGAAAAGGTGGGCGTGCATGTGGCATACGGCATCGTCGGGCTCAAGACGCACTGCAAGACCTGTCTGGTGGTGCGCCGGGAGGGATCGATCATTCGCCGCTACTGCCATGTGGGAACGGGCAACTACAACAGCAAGACGGCGAGACTGTACGAGGACCTGGGTCTTCTGACGGCGGATCCCGACATCGGTGCCGACCTCACCGACCTGTTCAACACCCTTACCGGCTACTCGCGAAAGTTGTCCTACCGCAACCTTTTGGTGGCCCCGCACGGGATTCGCCGCGGCATCATCGAACGCGTCGAGCGCGAAGTCGCAGCGCACCAGGAGACGGGCAACGGCCACATTCGGCTCAAGATGAACGCTTTGGTCGATGAGCAGGTCATCGATGCGCTCTATCGGGCATCGCAGGCCGGAGTGCGGATCGAGGTGGTCGTGCGCGGGATCTGCGCGCTGCGCCCCGGAACCCCGGACCTTTCCGAGAACATCTCGGTGCGTTCGATTCTCGGGCGCTTCCTGGAGCATTCGCGGATCATCCATTTCGGCGCCATCGACGAATTCTGGATCGGCAGCGCCGACATGATGCACCGCAACCTGGATCGGCGGGTGGAAGTCCTGGTTCAAGTCAAGGACCCCAGGCTCACCGCGCAGCTCGACGATCTGTTCGAGTCCGCGCTGGATCCGTCGACCCGGTGTTGGGAACTGGGCTCCGACGGTCAGTGGACCGCGTCGCCACAGGATGGTGAAAGCGTGCGCGATCACCAGGTGTCGCTCATGGAGCGGCACCGCAGTCCCTGACAGCTGTTGTGACGGTAATCCCGGGTCACCGCACTCCCTGCGCGTGGCCCGGGCCGAATTGACCTGCAGGAGTTGAGGTGTCGAACCAGAGCTCGTCGGCGCGCCGGCGTTCCGGAGGCCGGACCGTCTATGCCGCCGGCGCCGTGTTGTGGCGGCCGGCGCCGTCCGAGGCGAAGTCGGTCGAGATCGCCGTGATTCACCGGCCCCGCTACGACGACTGGTCGCTGCCCAAAGGGAAAGTGGATCCCGGTGAGACGGCGCCGGTTGCGGCCGTGCGGGAGGTGCTCGAGGAGACCGGCCAGCACGCGCATTTGGGCCGCCGGCTTGCCACGGTGACATATCCGGTCGACCAGGGCATCAAGAAAGTGCACTACTGGGCGGCGCGCAGCAATGGCGGCACTTTCGCCAGTGGCAATGAGGTCGACGAACTGATCTGGCTGCCGGTGAAAGACGCCATGAAGAGACTTCAATACGCCCAAGATCGAAAGGTCTTGCGCCGGTTCGCCAAGCACCCGCCCGACACGAAGACCGTGCTCATCGTGCGACACGGCACCGCCGGCAACAAGTCGCGGTTCAAAGGCGACGACACCAAACGCCCGTTGGACAAGAAGGGGCGCGCCCAGGCCGAAGCACTGGTTGGCCAGCTACTGGCGTTCGGAGCCACCGATGTGCATTCCGCCGATCGGGTGCGCTGCTATCAGACCGTCGAACCGCTGGCCGCAGAACTGGGCGTGGCCGTCATCGACGAGCCCACCCTGAGCGAAGAGGCCTACGCCAAAAGCCCGAAACGCGGCCGGCACCGAGTGCTGGAGATCGCCGCCGCGCCGGGCACGCCGGTGATCTGCTCTCAGGGCAAGGTGATTCCGGACTTGATCGAGTGGTGGTGTCAGCGCGACGGCGTGCGTGCCGACAAGGCGCGGAATCACAAGGGCAGTACGTGGGTGCTGTCGCTGCGAGAGGGCAAGCTGCTGGCAGCCGACCACATCGGCGGCGCCCTGGCGGCCAACGTCAAGGCCTAGACGCGCGAATACCCTTCGCCAGGCATCGCTGCCAGGCGAAGGGTATTCGCGGTTGAGGACTACTTGCGCCCGCGGCGGGTGCTCGTGGCCTTCTTGGCCGGAGCCTTGCTCGCGGTCTTCTTGGCCGCCGAAGACGTGCTCTTCTTGGCCGGCGCCTTGGTCGCTGCCTTGCGGGCCGGAGCCTTGGTGGTCGTCTTCGAAGCCTTGGTCGCCGTCTTCTTGGCCGGAGCCTTGGTCGCCGCCTTCTTGGCCGGTGCCTTGGTCGCCGCCTTCTTGGCGGGCGCCTTGGTCGCTGCCTTCTTGGCCGGCGCCTTGCTCGCGGTCTTCTTGGCCGCCGAAGACGTGGACTTGCTCGCCGTCTTCTTGGCGGGCGACTTCTTGGCGGTCTTCTTGGCGGCGCCGGCGGTCGAGCCGCGCTTCACCGCGGGGCCCTCGGACGGGAGACGCTGTGCGCCAGAGACAACCGCTTTGAATTGAGCTCCTGGACGGAACGCCGGGACGGACGTCGGCTTCACCTTCACCGTTTCGCCGGTGCGCGGATTGCGAGCCACCCGAGCCGCGCGACGGCGCTGCTCGAAAACACCGAATCCGGTAATGGTGACGCTGTCACCCTTGTGCACCGCACGCACGATCGTGTCCACGACATTCTCGACGGCAGCGGTCGCCTGCCGACGGTCCGAGCCCAATTTCTGTGTGAGTACGTCGATGAGCTCTGCTTTGTTCATCCAAACCCTCCGAAGCTAGTGGGTTCTCGTTTTTCGGAACCGACTAGTGGACACGGTAAACCCTTACCCAGCAAATTTCCAAGAGCCACGCGCAATTTCACGGCCGCGCGACTGCCTATTTTCGCAATCCGGTTGCCGCCCTTGGTCGGTGGCGCACCCCAATTCGGGGGCTCGGGTAAGGCCGGAAGGAGGCCGGAATTCGGCTCCTTCGACGCCGTCAGGAGGTGGGTAAGGTGCGCGGTTTCCAGTCCGGGTAGGCCGCCTCGAAAGACTCGATTTCGTCGAGTTTCCGCAGCGTAAGGGCTATATCGTCGAGACCTTCCAGCAGTCGCCAGGCGGTGTGATCGTCAATCTTGAACGGCAGCACCGCCGTTGCGGCGGTGATATTTCGATCTTGAAGATTGACAGTGATTTCCAGCCCTGGATTCTGCTCGATCAGCTTCCAGAGAAGTTCGACACCATCTTGGTCCACTTCGGCCGCCAGCAGGCCCGCCTTGCCCGCGTTGCCGCGGAAAATGTCGCCGAACCGAGAGGAGATAACCACCCGGAATCCGTAGTCCATCAGCGCCCACACCGCGTGCTCGCGGGAGGACCCGGTGCCGAAATCGGGCCCGGCGACCAAGACCGAACCGCGGTCAAAGGGGCTGAGGTTTAGCACGAATGACGGATCCGAGCGCCAACTCGCAAACAAGCCGTCCTCGAATCCGGTTCGGGTGACACGCTTCAGATAGACGGCGGGAATGATCTGATCCGTATCGACATTCGACCGCCGCAGCGGCACGCCGATACCGGTATGGGTGTGAAAGGCTTCCATCTCTTCCCCTAATTTCGCTCAGGTCAATTCAAATCGGACGGGGCGGACAGGGTGCCGCGCACCGCGGTGGCGGCGGCGACTGCCGGAGACACCAAGTGGGTCCGACCGCCCTTGCCCTGCCGCCCTTCGAAGTTGCGGTTCGATGTCGCCGCACAACGCTCGCCCGGGGCCAGCTGATCGGGGTTCATGCCAAGGCACATAGAGCATCCCGCTTGCCGCCATTCGGCGCCGGCGGCGGTGAAAATCTCGCCCAGCCCCTCGGCTTCGGCCTGCGCGCGGACCCGCATCGACCCGGGCACCACCAGCATCCGCACTCCGTCGGCGATCTTGCGGCCCCGCAACACCTCGGCGACCACGCGCAGATCCTCGATGCGGCCGTTGGTGCAGGAGCCGACGAACACCGCGTCGACGCCGATATCGCGCATGGCCAGGCCGGGTCGAAGGTCCATGTAGGCCAACGCTTTCTCGGCCGCCTGGCGGGCCGCGTCGTCGGTCATCAACTCCGGATCCGGCACGGCGTCGTTCAACGGCACCCCTTGGCCGGGGTTGGTGCCCCATGTCACGAACGGGCTCAGCGAGGCGGCATCCAGATACACCTCGGTGTCGAAGACGGCGCCGTCGTCGGTGCGCAGTTGTTCCCAGTAGGCCAGTGCGGCGTCCCACTGGGCGCCGGTGGGCGCATGCGGGCGACCGCGCAGGAACTCGTACGTCGTTTCGTCCGGTGCGACCATGCCGGCTCGGGCGCCGGCCTCGATGCTCATGTTGCAGATCGTCATCCGGCCTTCCATGGACAGCGATTCGATGGCGCTGCCGCGGTATTCGATGACATGCCCCTGGCCGCCGCCGGTGCCGATCTTGGCGATCAGGGCCAAGATGATGTCTTTGGCCGAGACGCCGGGAGGCAGTTCACCGTCGACGTTGACCGCCATCGTCTTGAACGGACGCAGCCGCAGCGTCTGGGTGGCCAGCACGTGCTCGACCTCCGAGGTACCAATCCCCATGGCCAGCGCGCCGAATGCGCCGTGGGTGGACGTGTGGCTGTCGCCGCACACGACGGTCATTCCGGGTTGGGTGAGGCCCAGTTGCGGCCCGACGACGTGCACGATGCCCTGATCGAGGTCGCCCATCGGGTGCAGGCGGATACCGAATTCTGCGCAGTTGCGGCGCAATGTCTCGACCTGCGTGCGCGACACCGGATCGGCGATCGGCTTGTCGATGTCAAGGGTCGGCACGTTGTGGTCCTCGGTGGCGATCGTCAGGTCGGGCCGGCGCACCGGGCGCCCCGCCAACCGCAGGCCGTCGAACGCCTGGGGACTGGTGACCTCGTGCACCAGATGCAGATCGATGTAGATCAGGTCCGGAGCGTCGGAACTGGCGCCGGAGACCACCACGTGGTCTTCCCACACCTTTTCGGCCAAGGTGCGCGGTGCGCGGGTATCGGCGGACATTTGTGCCTCTATTCGTTCGGTGCGGCTCGCTGACCATCAGGGCTGGTGATCTCACAATGCGAGACGCTAGTATCTCCTTGTGAGACAGCATAGCGGTATCGGCGTGCTAGACAAAGCGGTGGGCGTGCTGCACGCGATCGCGGAATCCCCCTGCGGGCTAGCCGAACTGTGTGAGCGGACCGGCCTGCCCAGGGCCACCACGTACCGGCTCGCGGCGGCATTGGAGGTACACCGCCTGCTCGGGCGCGACGAGGAGGGCCGCTGGCGGCTGGGCCCGGCGGTCACCGAATTGGCCGCCCACGTCAACGATCCGCTGCTGGCGGCGAGCGCGGCGGTGCTGCCGCAGTTGCGCGAGACCACCGGGGAAAGCGTTCAGTTGTATCGCCGGGAAGGCACCTCCCGGGTCTGCGTGGCAGCACTGGAACCGCCTGCGGGGCTTCGCGATACCGTGCCCGTGGGCGCGCGGTTGCCAATGACGGCAGGTTCGGGCGCCAAAGTGCTGCTGGCCTACAGCGACGCCGCGACCCAGGCAGCCGTGCTGCCGGCCGCGAAATTCACCGACCGGGTGCTGGCCGAAGTACGCCGCCGCGGCTGGGCCCAAAGTGTGGCCGAGCGCGAACCCGGTGTGGCAAGCGTTTCCGCGCCGGTGCGAGACAGCCGCGGGATCGTCGTGGCCGCGATATCGGTATCGGGTCCCATCGACCGCATCGGCCGCCGCCCCGGTGCCCGGTGGGCCGCCGACCTGCTGGCCGCAGCCGACGCCCTGGCGCGCCGGCTCTAGCCCCAGTGTGCGCACACGGCTCCGAGTGAGCGGCCACGGCGGGAAATTCGCGGTGTTCCCGCCACCGGCGCACAGTCGGCGCCGCCACTTCACACTCGAAGCACACGGGCGACCCCCGGCCTGACAGACTGACGCCATGGGAACCAACCAGCGCGCCGACATCGTCATGTCCGAGGCGGAGATCGCCGACTTCGTCAACTCGAGCCGTACCGGAACCCTGGCCACCATCGGCCGCGACGGGCAACCGCATCTGACGGCCATGTGGTACGCCGTGGTGGACGGGGAGATCTGGCTCGAGACCAAAGCCAAGTCGCAGAAAGCGGTCAACCTCAAACGCGATCCGCGGGTGAGCTTCCTGCTCGAAGACGGCGACACCTACGACACGTTGCGGGGCGTGTCGTTCGAGGGCACCGCCGAGATCGTCGAGGACCCCGAAGCCCTGCACCGGGTGGGAATCAGCGTCTGGGAGCGCTACACCGGCCCCTACAGCGACGAAGTCAAGCCGTTCGTGGACCAGATGATGAACAAGCGCGTCGGTGTCCGCATCGTCAGCCAGCGGACCCGCTCCTGGGATCACCGCAAGCTGGGCCTGCCGAAGATGCCGGTGGCTGGGACGACGGCGCCGGCCGCGAAGGGCAACGGGCAGATCGGTCAATAACTGGTAGCCCCGATGGGATTCGAACCCACGCTACCGCCGTGAGAGGGCGGCGTCCTAGGCCGCTAGACGACGGGGCCAGAACCGATCCGAGCAGTCAGCATAGCTCACCGCGATACACCCGCCTAATCGCTTGGGCGGGCGAGATTTTGCTGGGGTACCAGGACTCGAACCTAGAATGGCTGAACCAGAATCAGCTGTGTTGCCAATTACACCATACCCCATTGGCCGCCTATAACCGCTGGTCACAGCACTTTTGCGAACTCTTGTCCGCGTGGGTCGAAGCGCTTGATGCCTGCCGTTGTGGGCCGACGTGCAGACTACCAAATCGCCCACTTGGTTCCTATTTAGCGCCGCGCTAGGCGGCTCCGACCTGCTCTCGCGCTGCCTGCAGTCGCTGCAGTGTGCGGTCGCGCCCCAATAGTTCGAGCGACTCGAACAGCGGTGGGCTGATCGTTGTTCCCGTCGCGGCCACCCGGATCGGCCCGAACGCCTTGCGTGGTTTGAGTCCCAGGTCGTCGATCAGCGCGGCCTTGAGGGCGACCTCGATGGCTGTCGTCGTCCAATCCGCGACCCCGTTCAGGGCGACAAGAGCGACGTCCAGCACCGGCCCGCCGTCGGCGGACAGTTCTTTGGCGGCGGCCTTGGGATCGATCGCGTACTCGTCGTCGTTGAGGAACTTCAGCAACTCCCACGCGTCGCTGAGGACGACGATGCGGGTTTGCACCAGGTCGGCGGCGACGGCGAAGGCGGTGTCGTCCAGATCAAGGCGCCGCCCATGGGCGGCGAAGTAGTCACGCAGCCGCCCGGCGAAGTCGGCCGGGTCGAGCAGGCGGATGTGCTCGGCGTTGAGCGCGTCGGCCTTCTTCTGGTCGAACCGGGCCGGGTTGGAGTTGACGTCGACCACATCGAAGGCGGCCACCATCTCCGCCACGCTGAACAGGTCGTGGTCGTCAGCGATCGACCAGCCGAGCAGCGCAAGGTAATTCAGCAAGCCTTCGGGGATGAAGCCGCGGTCGCGGTGGGCGAACAGATTGGACTGCGGGTCGCGTTTGGAGAGCTTCTTGGTGCCCTCGCCCAACACCGTTGGCAGGTGGGCGAATTGCGGTGTCCGCTCGGCAACCCCGATCCGGATCAGCGCCTGGTACAGCGCGATTTGGCGTGGGGTGGACGGCAGCAGGTCCTCGCCGCGCAATACGTGGGTGATTTTCATCAGGGCGTCGTCGCACGGGTTGACCAAGGTGTACAAGGGATCTCCGTTTGCCCGGGTGAGCGCGAAGTCCGGTACCGAACCGGCCGCGAACGTCGTCCGACCGCGCACCAGGTCGTGCCAAGTCAAGTCCTCATCAGGCATCCGCAGCCGCACCACCGGCTGCCGGCCTTCGGCCAGGTAGGTCGAGCGCTGCGCGTCCGTCAGCGTGCGGTCGTAATTGTCGTAGCCCAGCTTGGGATTGCGGCCGGCGGCCACATGCCGGGCCTCGACCTCTTCCGGCGTCGAAAACGCTTGATAGGCCTCGCCCGCCGCGAGCAGCCGAGCCACCACGTCGCGATAGATCTCACCGCGCTGCGACTGCCGGTAGGGCCCGTACGGCCCGCCCACCTCGGGGCCTTCATCCCAGTCCAGACCCAGCCACCGCAACGCATCCAGCAGCGCCAGATAACTTTCCTCGGTGTCGCGCTGGGCGTCGGTGTCTTCGATGCGGAAGACGAACGTGCCGCCGGTGTGGCGGGCGTAGGCCCAATTGAACAAGGCCGTGCGGACCATCCCGACGTGTGGGATGCCGGTCGGCGACGGGCAGAACCGGACCCGGACCGGGGCAGCGTCAGGATTCGGGGTGGTCACGATTTCCCTTTGCGCACAACGGGATTGCTCAGGGTGCCGATTCGTTCGATGGTGATGGAGACGGTGTCCCCATCCTCGATGGGGCCGACCCCCGCGGGTGTCCCGGTGAGGATGAGATCACCGGGCAACAGCGTCATGACGGCCGAAATCCATTCCACGATGGCGCCGACGTCGTGGATCATCAACGAGGTCCGCGAGTGTTGTTTCACGGCGCCGTTGACCTCGGTACGCAACTCGATGTCCGCCGGGTCGATGTCGGTGACGATCCACGGGCCTATCGGGCAGAAGGTGTCATGGCCCTTGGCCCGGGTCCACTGGCCGTCGGCCTGCTGTTGATCGCGCGCCGATACGTCGTTGCCGATGGTGTAGCCGAGGATGTTGTCGGCGGCCTGCGCGGCGGCGACGTCTTTGCAGGGCCGGCCGATGACGACGGCCAGCTCCCCCTCGAAGTGCACCGGTGATGCGTTGACGGGCAATCGGATTGGCACGTTGGGGCCGATGATCGCGGTGTTGGGTTTGAGGAAGATGATCGGGTCCGCCGCGGCGGGACCCGTCTGGCCACCCATTTCGGCGATGTGGTCGGCGTAGTTCTTGCCGACACAGACCACCTTGCTTGCCAATATCGGGGCGAGCAACCGGACATCGGCAAGTGGCCACGAGCGGCCGGTGAAATTCGGTGTACCGAAGGGGTGCTCGGCGATTTCTCGTGCCGTCATGTTGGTGGGGTCGTCGAGTTCACCTTCGATGCTGACGAAAGCGACTCCGTCTGGGCTGGCGATTCGACCAAGGCGCATTCGGATGAGCCTAACCAGTGTCGGGCACCGCCTCGCGGCGGGTCGTGCCGGGCAGTGGCCCTGGGCCGAACTGCATGGCACACCGGCCACACGCGACGTGTCATGCGCGACCATGGTTGATGCCTAGGGACCCGACCGGTGTTTCTGCGCTGCCAACAGGTGAACAGCGGTTTGTGTCAGCATGGTGGGATGCTCAAAAATCCGACCAGCTCCGCTGCCCGCTGGTCGATCGTGGTCGTCTCACTGCTGGTGACGGCTAGCTCGTTTCTGTTCATCAACGGGGTCGCCTTCCTGATCCCGGCGTTGCAGAGCAACCGCGAAACCCCATTGGCCCAAGCGGGTTTGCTGGCGTCGATGCCGAGCTGGGGCATGGTGGTCACCCTGGTCGCCTGGGGTTATGTGCTGGACCGCGTCGGTGAGCGGATCGTCATGACCGTGGGTTCGGTGCTCACCGCGGCCGCCGCCTACGGCGCGGCGTCCATGCATTCCCTGGTGATGATCGGCGTTTTCCTGTTCTTGGGCGGCATGGCCGCCGCGAGTTGCAACAGCGCCGGCGGCCGGCTGGTGTCGGGATGGTTTCCACCCGAGCAGCGGGGCCTGGCGATGGGAATTCGGCAGACCGCCCAGCCGCTGGGCATCGCCTTGGGCGCCATGGTGATCCCCGAACTCGCCGAACGGGGCGCCCAGGCGGGTCTGCTGTTTCCGGCCATCGCGTGCACGGTGGCCGCGGTGGCAAGCGTTATCGGCATCACCGACCCGCCCCGGAAAACCCGGCAGTCGGCCAGCGGCGAGGAGTTGGCCAGTCCCTATCGCGGCTCTTCGGTGTTGTGGCGCATTCACGCAGTGTCCGCGCTGCTGATGATGCCGCAGACGGTGACGGTCACCTTCATGCTGGTCTGGCTGATCAACCACCACCACTGGTCGGTCGCCGCGGCGGGCGGTTTGATGACCATCTCCCAGCTGCTTGGCGCGGTGGGCCGCATCGCCGTCGGCCGCTGGTCGGATCGCATCGGCTCGCGCATGCAACCGGTCGCGGTGATCGCGGTCGCCGCGGCCATGACGCTGTTCCTGCTGGCCTTGTCCGACCACATCGACTCGCTGTACGACGTGCCGCTGATGATGGCGATCTCGGTCATCGCGACGCTCGACAACGGGCTGCAGGCCACCGCGATCACGGAGTTCGCCGGGCCGTTCTGGAGTGGCCGCGCGTTGGGCATCCAGAACACCACCCAGCGGGTGATGGCGGCCGCCGGTCCCCCGCTGTTCGGTGCGCTGATCAGCGCGGCCCGCTATCCCTCGGCGTGGCTCCTGTGCGGCTTGTTTCCGTTGGCGGCGCTGCCTCTGGTGCCGGTTCGGCTGTTACCGCCGGGGTTGGAGCTCAGAGCGCGGCGGCAATCCGTTCGCCGACATCGCTGGTGGCAAGCCGTTCGTTCCCGCGACTTGCGAGGTAGGTCTCGACGGCTCGATCCACCCGAGCAGCAGCATCGTCCTCCCCCAAGTGAGCAAGCAGCAACGCCACCGACATGATCGCCGCGGTGGGATCGGCGATCCCCTGACCGGCGATGTCGGGGGCGCTGCCGTGGACTGGTTCGAACATCGACGGGTTGGTGCGGGTGGCGTCGATATTGCCGCTGGCCGCCAAGCCGATGCCGCCGCAGACCGCCGCGGCGAGGTCGGTGATGATGTCGCCGAACAAGTTGTCGGTGACGATGACGTCGAACCGGCCGGGGTTGGTGATCATGTGGATGGTAGCGGCGTCGACGTGCAGGTAAGCCACCTCGACGTCGGGGTACTTTTCGCCGATCTCCTGCACGGTGCGCCACCACAGCGCTCCGGCGAAGGTGAGCACGTTGTTCTTGTGCACCAACGTCAGATGCTTGCGGCGTTGCCGGGCGCGTTCGAAGGCGTCGGCGACCACCCGACGCACGCCGAAGGCGGTATTGACGCTGACCTCGGTGGCGACCTCGTTGACAGTCCCCACCCGAATCGCCCCGCCGTTGCCGGTGTAAGGCCCCTCGGTGCCCTCGCGGACCACCATGAAGTCGATCTCGGGGTCTCCGGCCAGCGGGCTGGCGACACCGGGGTACAACCGGGCGGGTCGCAAGTTCACATGGTGATCCAGTTCGAAGCGCAGCCGCAGCAGCAGTCCACGCTCCAACACCCCGCTGGGAACCGACGGGTCGCCGATCGCCCCGAGCAGGATGGCGTCGTGCTGGCGCAGCTCACCGATGACCGCTTCCGGCAGTACTTCTCCGGTGGCGTGGTAACGGCGCGCGCCTAGGTCGTACTCGGTCTTCTGCGCGCCGGGAAGCACCGCGTCGAGGACCTTGACGGCTTCGGCGACGACTTCCTGGCCGATGCCGTCGCCGGGAATGATCGCAAGGTTGACGCTCATGACAGGTCGACCACCTCGAGCTTGTTGGCGCCCACGGCCGCGGCGATCTCGGCGCGCACATCCTCGGGCACGTCTTGATCCAGCCGCAACAGGATCGTCGCGCTCGGCCCTTCGGCGTCCTCCGACAGCTGCGCGGCTTGGATGTTGACGCCCGCGGACCCGAGTAGGGTGCCGATCTTGCCCAGCGCGCCGGGCTGGTCGACGTAGTTGATCACCAGGTTGGTGCCCTGGGCCCGCAGATCGAAGTTGCGGCCGTTGATCTGCACGATCTTTTCCACCAGTTGCGGCCCGGACAGGGTGCCCGCGACGTTGACGACCGAGCCGTCCGCGGCAACCGCCCGCACGTCCACCACGCTGCGATGGTTGGGGCTCTCGGTGGCCTTGGTCAGCTCGGCGGTCACTCCCCGTTCGGCGGCCAACGCGGGCGCGTTGACAAAGGTGACCTGGTCTTCGATGACCGCCGAGAACAGTCCGCGCAACGCGGAAAGCTTCAGCACCTCGACCTCTTCGGCCGCCAGTTCACCGCGCACTTGCACCGACAGCGACGCCGGCAGTTCGCCGGAGAGCGCGGCGGTCAGCACGCCCAGCTTGCGCACCAGATCCAGCCAGGGGGCCACCTCCTCGCTGACCACACCGCCGCCGACGTTGACGGCGTCGGGCACGAACTCACCGGCCAGGGCCAGCCGCACACTCTTGGCGACGTCGGTGCCCGCACGGTCCTGGGCTTCAGAGGTGGATGCACCCAGGTGCGGGGTGACCACCACCTGCGGCAGCTCGAACAGCGGGCTGTCGGTGCAGGGCTCGCTGGAGAACACGTCGAGCCCGGCCGCGCGCACATGGCCGCTGCTGATCGCCTCGGCCAGCGCCGTCTCGTCGACCAGCCCGCCGCGGGCGGCATTGACGATGATCACCCCGGGTTTGGTCTTGGCCAGCGCGTCCTTGTCGATCAGGCCCGCCGTTTCCGGGGTCTTGGGCAGGTGCACCGAGATGAAGTCGGCGCGAGCCAGCAGGTCGTCGAGGGACAGCAATTCGATGCCCAGCTGCGCGGCGCGGGCCGCCGAGACGTACGGGTCGTAGGCGACGACGTGGGTGCCGAACGCGGCGATGCGCTGGGCCACGAGTTGGCCGATGCGGCCCAACCCGACTACGCCGACCGTTTTCCCGAAGATCTCGGTGCCGTTGAACGACGACCGCTTCCAGGTGTGTTCACGCAACGAAGCATCGGCGGCCGGGATCTGGCGGGCGGCCGACAGCAGCAGCGCCAGGGCGTGTTCGGCCGCGCTGTGGATGTTCGACGTGGGCGCGTTGACCACCAGCACGCCACGGGCGGTGGCGGCGTCTACGTCAACGTTGTCCAGCCCCACCCCGGCGCGGGCGACGATCTTGAGCTTGGGGGCCGCCGCGAGCACCTCGGCGTCCACCGTCGTGGCCGACCGCACCAGCAGCGCGTCGGCCTCGGGCACCGCGGCCAGCAGCTTTTCGCGGTCCGGGCCGTCTACCCACCGCACCTCGACCTGGTCTCCCAGGGCGGCGACGGTTGACTGGGCAAGTTTGTCGGCGATCAACACCACAGGCAAGTTCACGCGGACAGCCTAGCCGTGTAGCGGCGACCGTCGACGGGTGGACGTCGCCGTGATGCGAATCGCGCTGATTGTCTGGCGTTGAGTCACATTCGCCACAGCTGTCTCTGCTGGAGGCGGTGTGCTTTTCGCCCGCCTCGCAGCGACAACTCAGGCCGAAGGGCCCTTCGGCGACTCTTGGTGTGACCAGACCAGAGTCCTACGCTGACGCCATGACCAAACTCGCGATCATCTATTACTCGGCCACCGGCCACGGCACCACGATGGCCAACCGCGTCGCCGCGGCGGGCGAGGCCGCCGGCGCCGAGGTACGGGTCCGCCATGTCGAAGAAACCCGCGACCCCGCGTCGTTCGCGCAGAATCCCGCTTGGACGGCGAATTACGAAGCCACCAAAGACCTTCCGGCGGCCACCGGCGAAGACATCCTCTGGGCCGACGCGGTGATCTTCGGGTCACCAACTCGGTTTGGTTCGCCCGCAGCGCAATTGCGCACCTTCTTGGACTCCCTGGGCGGGCTGTGGGCCCAGGGCAAACTCGCCGACAAGGTGTACGCGGCCTTCACCTCGTCGAACACCAGGCACGGCGGCCAGGAGTCCACGCTGCTGTCGCTGTACTTCACGCTGATGCATTTCGGCGGGATCATCGTGCCGCCGGGCTACACCGACCCGCTGAAGTTCGTCGACGGGAATCCCTATGGCGTCAGCCTGATCTCCACGCACGACAACATCAACGACCTGGAAGACGCGACGAACAACGCGCTGGACCACATGGCGCGCCGAGTGGTGTCGATAGCCGCGCGCCTGGCCGCTTAGCCGCTGCGGCTCAGGCGGTTTCGGTGATCGGCCGGTCGACCCAGCTCATCAGGTCGCGCAGCTTCTTGCCGGTGACCTCGATGGGGTGCTCGGCGTTCTCCTTACGCAACTGCTCGAGCTGCTTGTTGCCGCCCTCGACGTTGGCGACCAGCTTCTTGGTGAAAGTGCCGTCCTGAATGTCGCGCAGGATGTCGCGCATCCGCTGCTTGGTGTCGGCGTCGATGACCCGCGGCCCGGACAGGTAACCGCCGAACTCGGCGGTGTCGGACACCGAGTAGTTCATCCGCGCGATGCCGCCCTCGTACATCAGGTCGACGATCAGCTTCAGCTCGTGCAGCACCTCGAAGTAGGCCATCTCCGGCGGGTAACCCGCCTCGACCATCACGTCGAACCCGGTCTTCACCAATTCCTCGGTGCCGCCGCACAATACGGCCTGCTCGCCGAAAAGATCGGTTTCGGTCTCGTCCTTGAAGGTGGTCTTGATGACGCCGGCGCGGGTACCACCGATCGCCTTGGCGTAGGACAGCGCCAGCGCCTCGCCTTCGCCGCGCGGGTCCTGATCCACCGCGATCAAGGCGGGCACGCCTTTGCCGTCGACGAACTGGCGGCGCACCAGGTGCCCGGGCCCCTTGGGGGCGACCATGGCGATGGTGACATTGGCCGGCGGCTTGATCAGGTCGAAGTGAATGTTGAGCCCGTGACCGAAGAACAGCGCGTCGCCGTCGTTGAGGTTGGGCTCGATGTCGTTCTTGAAGATCTCGGCCTGCGCGGTGTCCGGGGCCAGCAGCATGATGACGTCGGCCCACTTGGCGACCTCGGCGGGGGTGTCGACCTCGAGGCCCTGCTCCTCGACCTTGGGGCGGGACTTGGACCCTTCCTTGAGTCCGACGCGGACCTCTACCCCGGAGTCGCGCAAGCTCAGTGAGTGCGCGTGGCCCTGACTGCCGTAACCGATCACTCCGACCTTGCGGCCCTGGATGATCGACAGGTCTGCGTCGTCGTCGTAGAACATCTCCAACGTCTGCGCGGGCGCATCTGCCACCTCAATATCTCCTTCTCGTCGGTCTTTTCGAAAGTGTGCAAAATTACTTGGCGGTACCGATAACGCGAGGCCCGCGGGACAACGACACCATGCCCGATTGGGCGATCTCGCGGATCCCGAACGGCTCGAGCACCCGCAGCAACGCTTCGAGTTTGCCGCGATTGCCGGTCGCCTCGACGGTCAACGAGTCCGGCGATACGTCGATCACGTTGGCACGAAACAGGTTAACCGCTTCGATCACCTGACTGCGACTGCCCGCGTCGGCACGCACCTTGATCAGCGCCAACTCTCGCGACATCGAGTTCTCTTCGTCCTGCTCGACGATTTTGATGACGTTGATCAGCTTGTTGAGCTGCTTGGTGATCTGTTCGAGCGGCGTCTCCTCGGCGGAGACGACGATCGTCATGCGCGACATGTCTTTTTGCTCGGTGGCACCCACGGCCAACGACTCGATGTTGAAGCCGCGTCGGGAGAACAGTGCCGCCACGCGGGCCAGCACACCGGGGGTGTCCTCGACGAGCACCGACAACGTATGTGTCTTCGGCGAAGTGGTGGCCATCAGGCGTGTCCTTCGCTCTCGTCGTCGAACAGCGGACGGATGCCGCGCGCGGCCTGGATTTCGTCGTTGCTGGTGCCCGCGGCGACCATCGGCCACACCTGCGCGTCGGCGCCGACGATGAAGTCGATCACCACCGGGCGGTCGTTGATCTCGCGTGCCTGGTTGATCACGTCGGCCACGTCTTCGGGCCGCTCGCAACGCAATCCGACGCAGCCGAGCGCCTCGGCCAGCTTGACGAAGTCCGGGATGCGATGGGAGTGCGTGGCCAGATCGGTCTGGGAGTAGCGCTCCTCGTAGAACAGGGTTTGCCACTGGCGCACCATGCCCAGGTTGCCGTTGTTGATCAGCGCGACCTTGATCGGGATGCCTTCGATCGCGCAGGTGGCCAACTCCTGGTTGGTCATCTGGAAGCAGCCGTCGCCGTCGATGGCCCAGACCTCGGTGTCCGGAAGCGCGAACTTGGCGCCCATGGCGGCCGGAACGGCGTAGCCCATGGTGCCCAGTCCGCCGGAATTCAGCCAGGTGCGCGGCTTTTCGTAGGAAATGAACTGCGCCGCCCACATCTGGTGCTGCCCCACCCCGGCGACGTAAACGGCGTCGGGCCCGGCGATCTGACCAAGCTTTTCGATCACGTACTCCGGGCTCAGGCTGCCGTCGCTCTGTGGCCCGTAGCTCAGCGGGTAGGTCTCCTGCACACCGTCCAAGTAGGCCCACCACTCGCCCATGTCGAGGTGGCCGGGGACGTCGTAGTGGTGCAGCATCGCGATGAGGTCGGTGATGACGGCCTTGACGTCGCCGACGATCGGCACGTCGGCGTGGCGGTTCTTGCCGATCTCGGCGGGGTCGATGTCGGCGTGAATCACCTTGGCTTCCGGCGCGAACGAGTCCAGCTTGCCGGTCACCCGGTCGTCGAAACGGGTGCCCAACGCGATCAACAGGTCGCTGCGCTGCAGCGCCGCGACGGCGGCCACGGTGCCGTGCATGCCGGGCATGCCGAGGTTCTGGCGGTGGCTGTCCGGGAACGCGCCGCGCGCCATCAAGGTGGTGACCACCGGGATGCCGGTCAGGTCGGCCAACTCGCGCAGCTGCTCGGTCGCTTCGCCGCGGATGACACCGCCGCCGACGTAGAGCACCGGCTTGCGCGCCGCTGCGATCAGCTTGGCGGCCTCGCGGATCTGCCGGTTGTGCGGCTTGGTGTTGGGCTTGTAGCCGGGCAGATTCATCCGCGGCGGCCAACTGAACGTGCACTGGCCTTGCAGGATGTCCTTGGGGATGTCGACCAGCACGGCGCCGGGGCGTCCGGAGGCCGCGATGTGGAAGGCCTCGGCCATCACCTGCGGTATCTCGTCGCCGGAGCGGACCAGGAAGTTGTGCTTGGTGATCGGCATGGTGATGCCGGAGATGTCGGCCTCTTGGAAGGCGTCGGTGCCGATGAGTCCGCGCCCGACCTGGCCGGTGATCGCGACCACCGGGATGGAGTCCATCTGCGCGTCGGCCAGCGGCGTGACCAGGTTGGTCGCGCCGGGCCCCGAGGTGGCCATGCACACGCCGACCTTGCCGGTGGCGTGGGCGTAGCCGCTGGCGGCGTGGCCGGCGCCCTGCTCGTGGCGGACCAGCACGTGGCGCAGCTTCTGGGAGTCGAACAGCGGGTCATACACCGGGAGTACGGCCCCGCCCGGGATGCCGAAGATCACCTCGACGTCGAGCTCTTCCAGCGAGCGGATGACCGCCTGCGCGCCGGTAAGTTGGTGCGGTGCAACGTGTTTGCGTTGCGCCGTGGGGGCTGCCGCCGGCGTTTCCGCGGCGTCCGAGGCGATGTCGACCGCGCGCTGCGTCTGCGGGGAGTGCGGCCTGGTTGGTGCGCTCACTGTGCTGTTCGTCCTTAATCGGGTGGAAGTCTCGTTGGTGGGCAACAAAAAACCCCCGTCAGCTCAGCTGCTGCGAGGGTTGCGCGTTGGTGCTGGACCGCTTCGAATGCTAGTCAGGCACCAACGCGCCTACCAATTACTACGAGCATCCCGGGCTGTCCGGCGGTATCCATAGCGTCCGACGGTAGTCTTCGCACTGGTCAGCAGTCAAATCCGGGCCGGCGTATCCAGTGTGCGTCCAGGGCTTCGAGGGTGCGGTCACGGCGGCGACACGCCGCGTGGGGGCGCCGTGGGTTCACGCTGAGCGCGGCGGCAGCCCAGAGGTGGACAGTGAAATGATGCAGGGGTGGCTACTGAATCGCCTGTGGTGATCAAAGTGTCGCCGATGGCGCATCTCGCCGTCGGCTTCGTACTCCTGGCGTTGCTGATACCGGTGCTGACCTGGCCGGCAGCGCTGCCTTTGCTGCTGATCCCGGTGTTGCTGTCGGCATTGATCATTCGCCTGCGTACGGTTGCCGACGACCAGGGCGTGACGGTGCGCACGCTGCTGGGCAGTCAGGCGGTGCGCTGGGAGGACATCGACGGGCTGCGCTTTCACCGCGGGTCGTGGGCGCGGGCGCACCTCAAGGACGGCACGCAAGTGCGGTTGCCCGCAGTGACGTTCGCGACACTGCCGCAGCTGACCGAGGCGAGTCAGGGCAGAGTGCCCAACCCGTACCGCTGACCTCAGGCCAGCGGGTTGACCCCGTTGAGCATCACCCAGACGCCGATCCCGGCGGCCACGCCGACCAGTAACGCCACGAACGACCCGATGAACGGCCGGTGCGACCAGCGCCGGCCCGCGTCCAGTCCGTAGCGGCCGGGCCCGCTGAGGATGACGGCAACGGCCATCACGACCAGGGTGATCTGGTACTCGTGCCCGTTGGGGAGGAAGTAGGCGAACGGGTGCGAATGCCGGCCCGACATGCTGGCCAGCAGGCCGTTGATCAGGAAGGCCAACGCGCCTGCGGCGGCCAGCGGGGTGAACAGTCCGAGCACCAGCAGCACGCCGGCGATGATCTCGCCACCCGCACTGACGTAGGCCAGTACGTCGGCGTGGTGGTAGCCGATGTCGGAGAGCGAGTTTTTGAACCCGTTCAGGCCCGAGCCGTCCCACCAGCCGAACAGCTTCTGCAACCCGTGGGCGATCAGCACCACTCCGAGTCCGGCGCGTAGGACCAGCAGTCCGAAGTTCTGGGTGCCGCGCCGGCCTCCGACGCGCTCACGGTCGTCTTCCTCGTCGAAGTCAACCGCGGCGGGCATCGCCGAAGCTTGTTTGCCCGCTTGCGGCTGGACGTACGGGAGCGGCTCTTGGTGCTCGACCAAGTTGTATCCCGACCCGCCAACGTGGGCGCCCGGCTCGTAAGGCGGGATGACGGTGGTGGTTCCGGTGTGTTCGCGTTGGAACGCCGCCGGGGTCAGATCGTCTTCGGGATCGACCAGCCTCGCCGAGACGGGGGGAGCCGCAATCGGCCCGTGGGGATCGTCCGGGCGCTGCCAGAGTGCGTCATTCGAACTGGTCACGGGTCAAAGGGTAAAGGCACTTGGTCCTGAAACCCGGGATTTGAGCGGCGCTTCGGCCGGTTAAATCCGCAGTTCGCCCGCCGAAATGCGCAAAAAGGGCCGCACGGACCGATCCTTTGGCTCAGCTGCCGCCGCTGCCGCCGTTCCCGAGGCGCAGGCCCACTCCGGTGTTGGACACCCCACCACCGCCGCCGCCTAGGGTCGCCGAACCACCGCCGTTGCCGCCGTTGCCGCCGGTGCCGCCGGCGGTACCGTTGCCCGGATTGGTACCTGACTTCTGCGCGCGCCCCGTCTCCTATGCGTCCCTGCCCCGGTGGTAGGTGGCGGCCGCGATCCCAAATTCCCGTAGCCTGTCGGTCATGCGGATACGGCGGTCGGTTCGTTGCGCGCTCGCGGTGTTGAGCGCGGCGGTGCTGATGTCGAGCGGCTGCGCGCGGTTCAACAACGCCCAGTCGCAGCCGTTCACCACCAATCCCGAACTACGGCCGCCGCCCAGCTCCACGCCTCCCCCGCCGCCGCCACTGCCCCCGACGCCGTTCCCGAAGGCCTGCCCCGCACCTGGGGTGATGCAAGGGTGCCTGGAAAGCACCAGCGGCCTGATCATGGGCATGGACAGCAAGACCGCACTGGTGGCCGAGCGCACGACCGGCGCCCTCGTGGACATCTCGGTCAGCGCGGAGCCCAAAGTGAAAATGGTGATCCCGGTCGATCCGTCCGGCGATGGTGGGTTGATGGACATCGTCCTGTCGCCGACCTACTCGCAAGACCGGTTGATGTATGCCTACGTCAGTACGCCCAGCGACAACCGGGTCATCCGGATTGCCGAAGGTGACATTCCGAAGGACATCTTGACCGGCATTCCCAAGGGCGCGACCGGGAACATGGGCGCATTGATCTTCACCAGCCCCACCACGCTGGTCGTCATGACCGGTGACGCGGGTAACCCGGCGGCGGCCGCGGACCCGAAGTCGTTGGCGGGCAAGGTGTTGCGCATCGAGCAGCCGACCACCATCGGGCAGGCCCCTCCCACGACGGCGCTCTCGGGCATCGGCGCCGGCGGTGGCATGTGCATCGATCCCGTCGATGGCTCGCTGTACGTCGCCGACCGGACACCGACCGCAGACCGGTTGCAGCGCATCACCAAGAAGTCCGAGGTGTCCACGGTGTGGACCTGGCCGGACAAGCCCGGAGTGGCCGGGTGCGCGGCGATGGACGGCACCGTGCTGGTCAATTTGATCAACACCAAGCTCACCGTGGCGGTACGGCTGGCGCCGGCGACCGGTGCGGTCACCGGTGAACCCGACGTGGTGCGCAAGGACACCCACGCCCACGCGTGGGCGTTACGGATGTCCCCGGACGGCAACGTCTGGGGTGCGACGGTGAACAAAACCGCTGGCGACGCCGAAAAGCTTGACGACGTGGTGTTCCCGCTGTTCCCGCAGGGCGGCGGCTTCCCGCGCAACAACGACGACAAGGTCTAACATCTCGGCTTTTGCTGCGCGCGAGCGTGCTGCTGACAACGCCGTATGGGCGAGTCGCGTCGCCGCAACCACACGCGGCGGGTGGTCAGCCCTGCCCGCAGGCCGCTAAGACAAGTTCTCGCACCCGCGCCGCATCCGCTTGCCCGCGTGTGGCTTTCATCACCGCGCCGACGATCGCACCGGCCGCGGCCACCTTGCCGTTGCGAATCTTCTCCGCGACATCGGGGTTGGCGGCCAATGCCTCGTCCACGGCGGCCTGGGTCAGGGAGTCGTCGCGCACCAGCGCCAGACCACGCGCGGTCATCACTTCCTCGGGCTCGCCTTCCCCGGCCAGCACACCTTCGATGACTTGGCGGGCCAGCTTGTTGGACAGCTTGCCGTCGGCGACCAACGTGATCACCGTGGCGACTTGGGCGGGGGTGATGGCCAGTTCGTCGAGGCCGACCTTGGCCTCGTTGGCCTTTTGCACCAGGAAGCTGCCCCACCAAGCACGGGCCTGTTCGCTGGGGGCGCCGTGTTTGACGGTCTCGGTGACCAGTTCGACCGCGCCGGCATTGACCAGGTCACGCATCACCTCGTCGGAGATGCCCCACTCCTGCTGAATCCGCTTGCGGGTCAACCACGGGAGCTCGGGGATCGTCTGGCGGAGTTGCTCGACCAGTTCGCGGCTGGGCGCCACCGGCTCGAGGTCGGGCTCGGGGAAGTACCGGTAGTCCTGGGCGGTCTCCTTGGCCCGGCCCGGGCTGGTGTACCCAGCCTCGTGAAAGTGCCGAGTCTCTTGGATGATGTGGCCACCGGAGGTCAGCACGGCGGCTTGCCGTTGCATCTCGTAGCGGACCGCCACCTCAACGCTTTTCAGCGAGTTGACGTTCTTGGTCTCGGTGCGGGTGCCGAATTCGGTTGCGCCCTTGGGCATTAGGGACACGTTGGAGTCGCACCGCATGGAACCCTGGTCCATCCGGACGTCAGAGACGTCCAGGGCGCGCAACAGGTGCCGCAGCGCGGTGACGTAAGCGCGGGCGATCTGCGGCGCTCGTTCACCGGCGCCGACGATGGGCTTGGTGACGATCTCGATGAGCGGCACGCCGGCGCGGTTGTAGTCGATCAGTGAGGTCGTCGCGCCGTGGATGCGGCCCGTCTCACTGCCGATGTGGGTGAGCTTGCCGGTGTCTTCCTCCATGTGCGCCCGCTCGATCTCGACCCGCCAGGTGGTGCCGTCTTCCAGCGGCGCTTCGAGATAGCCGTTGATGGCGATGGGCTCGTCGTATTGCGAGATCTGGTAGTTCTTAGGCATGTCCGGGTAGAAGTAGTTCTTCCGGGCGAAGCGGCACCAGGGCACGATCTCGCAGTTGAGCGCCAGACCGATGCGGATCGCCGACTCGACCGCCGTCTGGTTGAGCACCGGCAGGGACCCGGGCAGGCCGAGGCACACCGGGCAGACCTGGGTGTTGGGTTCGGCGCCGAAGGCGGTGGCACAGCCGCAGAACATCTTGGTCTTGGTGGACAGTTCGACGTGCACTTCAAGGCCGAGAACGGGATCGAAACGTGCGATCACCTCGTCGTAATCGAGCAGTTCGGCCCCTGCAGCTTTGGGTGCGCCGGCAGCAACAGTCATGACGTTGATCCTAGTGGCGGTCGCGAGGCCGGCGTTGCCGGCCGAAGCGGGCCGCCACCGATCAGGACCCGTGGCGGTCGCGAGGCCGGCGTTGCCGGCCGAACCGGGCCGACTCGAGAGCCCGCCTCACCAAGACCGGTAGTCGTTGCGGCGCACGTCCCTACCTGGGAACCGCTCGGCCACCGCGGCCGCCAGCTCGAGGTAGCAGCGCCGACTCTCCTTGCTCAACCGGTCGATGCCGATCTCTCTACCCTCGTGGATGTGCCGGTCGAAGGGCAGCACCACCGTGGCGGCCACCTGCGCGGCTAACTGCTCGAGTTCCTTGCCCGCCAACGTGTCCAGTTCGCGCGGCTCGGTGTGATTGACCGCCAGCACGGTGGAGGCGATCAGCTTGGCATATCCGTTGCGCCGCAACCACTCCAGCGTCGTCTTGGTCTTCTTGATGGAGTCGATCGAGGCGCTGCTGACGACCACCAGCGCCCTCGACTCCGGCAAGACCGCTTCCATCACGGTGGAATTCAGCGCCTTGACGCAGTCGATGAGCACCAGCGAGTAATGCTTTCGGAGAATCGAAAACACTTTGATGAAATCTTGCCGCTCGACGCGCCAATTGGTGTTGACGTAGTCGGGCAGACCGAGTACCTCGAATCCCGAACTATTCATGTAGGTATGTGCCCGCACATCCGAATACCGCGTGACGGTGATGTCTTGGAGAAGGTCGAGCATGTTGAGATGGCTGCGACGACCATGCCGATCCGACAGGTCCCCACCGTCGAGGTCGATGCCGATGACCGGGTCCCTGCGCACACTGGCCAGCGTCGAGCCGAGCGCTTCGACCACCGACGTCTTGCCGACGCCACCTTTGAGGTTGAGGACCGCGATCGGGAACGCAGTCCCGACGCTGGTCCGGATCCGCTCGCGCAGATCGAGTTCGTAGTTCGCACCCCTGCCCGGGCCGAAATCCATCCGCTTGATCCGCCACACCAGGTCATGCCAGGAGAACTGCGCCGACTCGTCGACGTCTTGCTGATCGAGGCCATCGAGTGCGATCCCGCCGGGGACCCGCTCGCGGGGGCGAACCGGGGCAGGCGCCCGGATCGCTGCCGGCGTGGGCGCCGAGGATTCGCCCAACCTTTGGATCGGCCTGGGGCCGTCTATTCTGCGCAGTTCTGGCACTGTAGGGGCCGCCCAGTCGTCCCGGGCGCGCCAGTTCGGCGCCGCCCTTCGGGTGGCATCCGGTAACACCCCTCCGCGATAACGACCGCGGTTACTCATGACTGAGAAATTGCCAAATTACGTCGGCCGAAAACCTGTCCACGTCAAACAAACGTCCAAACATGCAGTGAACAAGTGCAGCGGCTACCAAGAATTTAGTTCGTCGTTGAATTCAAGCAACCGGTTGTTTGGCGTATTAGTGGCAGTAAAAGCCATTCAACCTGACCGCGCATACGCGCCAATGTGCCCGCGGTGCTCTCGCGGTATCGCGCGCTTGGCGGACATGTCGCTCAGAATCGCGGCCAGTTCCAGATAACGCAGCCTGCTCTTCTTGCTCAACCGGTCCATGCTGATCTCGGTCCCCTCACGCACGTGCGGGTCGAACGGAAGCATCACCACGGTCGCGACCCGAGCAGACAACTGACCGAGTTCGGTGCTCGCCGGGGCGGTCGGTCGACTTCGATCGGTTTGGTTGACCACGAGCACCGTGAACGGGAGCAAATTTTCGAATCCGTTGTCGCGCAGCCAATTCAGCGTAGCTCGAGTCTTCTTCAGTGCGTCCACCGATGAACCGCTGACAATCACCAGGGCTCCGGCTTCCAACAGCACGGCCCTCATCACGCTGCATTTCAGTGACTTGACGCAGTCCATCAGGACCAACGAGTAGTGATTCTTCAGTGCCGACACCGACTTGACGAAGTCGTCGTGCTCGAATCGCCACTCACTGGGCGCGTAATCGGGCAGCCCGAGCATGTCCAGCCCCGAGCCGTTTCGGTACGCGTCCGCGCGCTCATCCATGTACCGGGGAACCGATGCGTCGGTGAACAGATCGACCATGCTGACGTGGTTGCGCCGACCATGCCGTTCGGCGAGGTCCCCGCCATCGAGATCCACGGCGATGACGCGGTCATGGCGCGCTTGGGCGAACGTCGACCCCAGGGCTTCGACCACCGTGGTCTTCCCCACGCCGCCCTTCTGATTCAGCACGGCAATGGGAAAAGGGCGGTCCACGGGGATGGCAATCCGATGCCGCAGCCAATTCAAGTAGGCCTCGTCCCGCTCGGGACGCCGCCACAGCTTGGCGAGGCGACGCAGCAGCACCCGCCAATCGGCCTTGCCGCCGCCTTCGACGGCTTGCACGGACGGGACTGCGACCTCACCCGGCCACTGTGGCGTTGGCTCGGGCCGCACAGCCCGCGTCCGGGGACGTCTCAAGGGCGCTGTCGACGCGGGCGAACCCGGTGGCTGTGGGCGAGCCGCGACACCGGGCGGCCGTAACCTCTGGGGCACGGTGGCCACGTCGAAACGGGGCTGGACAGGGGTTGTCGGCAGGTGTGGCGAAGGCGGCGGGCCGGCAGGCCCGGGTACAGCAACGGGCCGCTGAACCACACCGCGAGCTGGACCGCGGTTGCGCATGGCCCGGCGGTTACCCGGTCGCCGGTGCCGATAACCGGTGCGACGACGCCGTCACACCAAAGTCACAGAGTCCCGTCAGCCGAAGAAGGCCGCCGCGTCGTCATAGCGGGTCTGCGGCACCAGTTTGAGCTGGCGCACTGCGTCGGCTAACGGCACCCGGCCGATGTCCTGCCCGCGCAGCGACACCATCTGTCCGTACTCCCCCGCGTGCGCGGCGTCGGCGGCGTTGACGCCGAAGCGGGTGGCCAGCACCCGGTCGTACGCCGTCGGGGTGCCGCCGCGCTGCACGTGTCCCAGCACGGTCACCCGGACGTCTTTGTTGATCCGCTTTTCCACTTCGACGCCCAGCTGGGCCGCCACGCCGGTGAAGCGTTCATGACCGAACTCGTCAATCCCGCCTTCCAGCAACGAGATTGAGCCAGGGATGGGTTTGGCGCCTTCGGCGACCACGCAGATGAAATGCGAATCTCCCCGCTGGAAGCGCCGTTTGACCAGCCGGCATACTTCTTCGACGTCGAAGGGCTGCTCGGGGATCAGCGTCATGTGCGCGCCCGATGCCAGCCCGGCGTTCAGCGCGATCCAGCCGGCGTGGCGGCCCATCACCTCGACCAGCATCACGCGCTGGTGGGATTCGGCGGTGCTGTGCAACCGGTCGATGGCGTCGGTGGCCACCGTCAACGCGGTGTCATGCCCGAAAGTGACGTCGGTGCAGTCGATGTCGTTGTCGATGGTTTTCGGCACTCCGACCACCGGCACGTTCTCCTCCGACAGCCAGTGCGCAGCCGTCAGCGTTCCCTCGCCGCCGATCGGGATCAGGACGTCGATGCCGTTGTCGTCGAGGGTCTGCTTGATCTGGTCGAGTCCGGCCCGCAGTTTGTCGGGGTGGACGCGGGCGGTCCCGAGCATCGTTCCGCCCTTGGCCAGCAGCCGGTCGTTGCGGTCGTCGTTGCGCAGCTGCATGCGCCGGTTCTCCAGCAGCCCGCGCCAGCCGTCCTGGAAGCCGACCACCGACGAGCCGTACCGGGAGTCGCAGGTACGCACCACCGCCCGGATGACGGCGTTGAGACCGGGGCAGTCGCCGCCGCCGGTGAGAATTCCGATCCGCATGTCCTTTATCTTGCCCCTCGGCGCTGGCCGGTGGCGCGAGCAGACGCAAAATCGCCCAAATCCGCGCGGTCGAGCGCGATTCTGTATCTGCTCGCGGGCGTGGCGCTAGCTGGGCGCTAGATCGCGGTCGGCAGCGGTCCGCGGGCGGCCTCGTAGGCCGCGCCCACCCGGTAGAGCCGGTCGTCGGCCAGCGCCGGCGCCAGGATCTGCAGGCCCACCGGCAGCCCGTCGTCCTCGGACAGGCCGGACGGCACCGACATGCCGCAGTGGCCGGCCAGGTTCAGCGGCAGCGTGCACAGGTCGAACAGGTACATCGCCAGCGGATCGTCGACCTTCTCGCCCAACCCGAACGCGGTTGTCGGTGTGGTCGGCGAGATCAGGACGTCGACGGACTGATAGGCGGCATCCAGGTCGCGCGCGATCAGGGTGCGCACCTTCTGGGCCTGGTTGTAGTAGGCGTCGTAGTAGCCGGCCGACAGCGCGTAGGTGCCGATCATGATGCGGCGCTTGACCTCCGGGCCGAAACCGGCGGCGCGCGTCAGCGCCATCACTTCCTCGGCGCTGTGGGTGCCGTCGTCCCCGACCCGCAGCCCGTAGCGCATGGCGTCGAAGCGCGCCAGGTTGCTGGACACCTCCGAGGGCAGGATGAGGTAGTAGGCGGGCAGCGCATATTCGAAGTGCGGGCAATCGACTTCGCTCACCTCGGCGCCCAGCGCGGTCAGTTGCTCGACCGCGGCCTGGAACGACGACAGCACCCCGGCCTGATACCCCTCGCCGCGCAGTTGCTTGACCACCCCGACCCGCACCCCGCGCAGATCGCCCGCGGCGCCGGCCTTGGCCGCGCCCACCACATCGGGCACGGCCGCCTGCACCGAGGTGGAGTCGCGGGGGTCGTGACCGGCGATCACCTGATGTAGCAGCGCGGTGTCGAGCACCGTGCGCGCACACGGCCCGCCCTGGTCCAGCGACGACGCACACGCCACCAACCCGTACCGCGAGACCGTGCCGTAGGTGGGTTTGACGCCGACGGTGGCGGTCAACGCGGCCGGTTGCCGGATGGAGCCGCCGGTGTCGGAGCCGATGGCCAACGGCGCTTGGAAAGCCGCCAACGCCGCGGCGCTGCCGCCGCCGGAGCCGCCGGGCACCCGCTCGACGTTCCAGGGGTTGCGGGTAGGGCCGTAGGCGGAGTTCTCAGTCGACGAGCCCATCGCGAACTCGTCCATGTTGGTCTTGCCCAGGATCGGTATCCCCGCCGCCCGCAACTGCGAGGTCAGCGTGGCGTCATAGGGCGAGCGCCAGCCCTCGAGGATCTTGGAGCCGCAGGTCGTGGGCATATCGAGGGTGGTGAAGACGTCTTTGAGTGCCAGCGGCACCCCGGCCAGGGGCGAGGGCAGCCGTTCTCCGGCGGCCACCGCGCTGTCCACGGCGGTCGCCGCCGCCAGCGCCTCGTCGGCCGCGACGTGCAAGAAGGCGTGGTAGCGGTCGTCGGTCGCCTCGATCTGGTCGAGGCAGGCCTGCGTGATCTCGACCGACGACAGCTCCTTGGCGGCGATCTTGGCGGCAAGGGTCGCCGCGTCGAGCCGGATGATGTCGCTCACTGACTCTCCCCCAGGATCTGGGGCACGGCGAACCGACCGTCGACGGCTTCGGGCGCCTGGTCCAGCGCCTCCTGCTGGGTCAGGCACGGCGTGGTCTCGTCAGGCCGCGTGACGTTGACGTCCTTGAGTGGATTGTCGGTGGGTTCGACGCCGGTGACGTCGACAGCCTGGATCTGACTGACGTGGGTCAGGATGGCGTCGAGTTGACCGGCGAAGCTGTCCAGCTCGCTGTCGGTCAACGCCAGCCGGGCCAGCCGGGCCAGGTGGGCCACCTCGTCACGGGAGATCTGGGACACGAGCGCACAGCCTAGTGGAGTGGGATCAGTTGTTCATTCCTGGTTGTCGCCGTAGGCGTTGGCATTGTCGAGCAGCTTTCGCAGCAGGTCGAGCGGATCGCCGGTGCCCAGCCGGTGCCCCGGGGGTGCCCCGCCGTCGACGACGGGGAGGCGGTCGGGCGAGATGGGAATCAGCTCGCCCGGGCCGTTCGGGTTCTGCTCGTTGCCGCCCTCCGGCAGCCCCGGCGGGTTGAGGGCCACCGGTGGTGGGCCCGGTGGCGGAGGCGTCGCGGCCGACGGAGGCGCCGGTGGCCGGCGCAGCAGGTCGAGTTTGTGTTGTAGCCGCGAGATGGCATCGGCCCGGATCGCCCGGCGGTCGGGGTCGGGATCGCTGTTGCCGGCGAAGCATGCCGAGGGCGCCTCGGTGGCCAGCCCGATGGCCGCGGTGTAGAACCGCTGTGCCTCTTCGATCTTGGCGGCGCGAAATGCTAGATCCCCCAGCGTCTCTCGTACGAGAAGCAGGTTGACCCGCACCGGGCACGACTGGCTTGCCGGAGTCTGGGACAGAGAGTGGGCGAAGCGGTCATCGGCCTCGTGCAGGCGCCCCTCCAAGACCTTCAGGTCACCGGCCGCAAACGAGGTCTTGGCCGGTTCGATAACGTCGGCGATGCCGAGCCAAGCCACGTCGTGGCGCAGCGCCTCGATGTCGTGGTGGGCGAAATCGGTTGCCGCCCAGTGCCCGACAACGCTGACCAGGATCATCCTGGCCGCCGCCAGCAGCAGCACGACGGCCACCGGCGCGGAGAACAGCCACAGGCGTCTGCGCAGCCGCAGGCGCGCCGACGGCGCCTTCTTCAGCATCATCGGCCGACATCCCGCGTGGACATGCGATTGCGCCGATAGTCTCGCACCGTCAACGCGACCTCGGCCAACACCAGCGCCGCGGCCAGCATGGTGAAAACCCAGTAGAGCTCGAGGCGCCCGAGCAACTGCGCCAGCTGGCGGTCGCTGTCGCTCTGCACGTCGGCGCTGGGTTTCGGCGGGGAGGCAATCCCGCCGAGCGGCTGTCCGCTGTCCCGGTGGACATAGGGAACGTCGAGTTGGGCGGCAATGCTTTGCAGGCGGCTTTCGTCGATCGCCGACATCAACGGCCCGCCCCCGTCCGGATCGCTCTGATACACCTTCCGGCCGCTGGCATAGCCTTGCGGGATCGGCCCACCCGCTGAGGTTCCGTAGCCCAGTACCGCACCGCCGGCGATCTTGGCCCGTCCCAACTCAATGGACGTCGCGGGCGTGCGCGAGCCCGGGGCGCCGGCACCAAGGTAGAAAACGAAGGTTTGCGAGCCCGGGAAAATCTTGCCGGCCTGCTCGACCTTGGTGCGCAACACATCTCGGGCAGCGACGGCGTTGGCCCGGTAAAGCGCGTCGGGGCCCGCCGCGGTGTAGGGCGAGAGCCCTTTGACGACCGATTGCAGGCTGGCCGCGTCGTCGGACAGCGGCCAATCCATTGTGGCGTTGCCCGCAAACGAGATCAGCGCGAACCGGGCGCGCGGATAGTGGTCGATCAGCGCGCCGAGGTCCGCGCGCATGCCCGCCATCCGCGATTTACCGTCACCGAAGTCTTCCACGCGGGAATTCACCGAACGGTCGACGACCAAGAACACGTTCAGGTTGGCCGCGGCCTGGTCGGTGGGCCCCGAATCGGGAGACCCACCGGCAGGATCGCTGTCGAAGCCGGGGCGGCAGGCGGCGATGACCAGCAGGATGACCGCCAGTGTCATGCCGCTCCACCGCAACAGCACCGGCCCGATCCGGCCCGCGCCGGCGCGCAGCAAGAGTCGGTACAAGGCCGCGATCCGGATCAAGACCAGCACCGCGCTGAGGATCACGATCCACAGCGCAGGCAGCACCGGGTAACAGGTCATCGCCGCAGCACCGCCAGCGAGATGGACAGCAGCGCGGCGACCACCACACTGGCGATCAGCAGGATCTCCGGTGAGTCCGCCGACTGGCTGGTGATGACTTTGCCCCCGGGCAACTGTGCGCCGGGCGCATTGGCCTCGATCTCGTCGAGGTGGTGGCTCAGCGTCGAGTCGCTGGTGCCCGCCGGGTTGTAGAGGAAGAACCTGCCGCCGCAGGCCTGCGCGGTGGCCCGTAACGCGTCGGTGTCTTCGGTGGACGAGGCGGCGATGTCTGAACGGACGACGACGTTGACCTGCACACCCTGCTGCACGGCCAGCCGCTGCAGGCTTTCGGAGGTGAACAGGGACGGACGCCGATCAGCGGGATCGCGAAAGGTGCTGTGGCCGAAGTAGATCAACTGCCGCCGGTGCCCGGTTTCGGCCTGGTAGGAGGGAAAACCCGTCATACACAGCGCCAGCACGTCGGCCACGCTCGGGGCATAGTCCACATAGTTGACCGGACGGGAGAATTCTTCGGACCCGCTGGTCAACAACGCACGATCGGCATCCGGCACCGGTTTCCTGGTGTCGAGGCTCTGCTTTATCCCGGCGAGCCGCGACAACGACCCCAGCCGGTCGGCGACAAAGCTATGGTCACGGGTCACCGGGATGACCCGCAAGGTGCTGGAGGTCAGCCCGATCCGGCGGGTGTCTTGCGGCTGCGACCGCTGCGCGGAATCGGCGTAATAGCGCAGGAAATCGGCCGTGCTGGGATCGCTCACGGGCTGACCGACACACAGCATGGTGTCTTCCGGGTGGGCGGCATCGAACGCCTGCTGCGACGACGCTAACCCGGTCGGGCGCGCGCTGGCCGTCAAGGCGGTCAGGAACGTCGCCGCGAGCAACCCGCCGGTCACCAGCACCGAGAGCAGGTACAGCCGGTAGACGCGCGCATATTCCGGGAGCCGGGTGAGTCGGTTCACGTGGGCGAGCGGTCGAAGTACCCGGCGCAGCCGGGCCATTGGCACCAGCGCCGCGGCAGCGACGACGCCCGCCAGGCACAGCAGCCCGACGTAGACCACCGGCCACCACTTCAGTTCCACGAGGAAATCAGCTCCTCGGCCGAGCGTCCCAGAGCGATGACGTCGACGTGCGCTTCCGGGTTGAACTGAGCGTCGTTCAGCCCGTCGATCAAGGGTGCTACCGGGGCGAGTCGGCCGGCGGCGAGTTGCTCGACGTGCAGGTATTGAGCCCTGATCCCGGTCGCCACAGCCAGGAAGCTGCGCAGGGTGCGGCTGATGCGCGCGCTGGCCTGGGCCGGTGTCAGGGTGCCGTCGCGGTATTGCGCTTCAATCCTGCGGATGGCGCGGGCGAATCTGAACCGGTTCACCCGCGCATGGATGCCCTTGACGACGGGCATGCTGCGCAGTCTCGACGGCGGCATCGTCCACACGAATACTGTTGCGTACCAACCGATGACGATGAGCAGCAGGACGATGCCCAGGACCAGCCACCAGGACGAGAACGGCACCGGAGCGCCGATGAAGTGCAGCAGATCGTCAGCCGGCATTGCGGTACGCTTCGCTCAATTCGACTATCCGGGGCCGGATTTCGTCGCTTCCGGTGATCCGCGCGAAGCGCACCCGGTGTGCGGTCAAGAAGGCGTCGAGTTGCTCGCACCGGCGCTCCTCGGCCGCCTGGTAGGCGGCGATCACGCGCGGACCCAGCGCCGAGCCGCCGAGCACGAAACGTCCGGTCGCTACGTCGAAGCCGCCCAGATCGCCCTCTCCCGCCCCGATCGCCGGCATGTCGACGATCATCAGCCAGATCAATTCGTGTCGTCCGCTCAGCCGCTTGAGCACGTCGCCCAAAGCGGGGGTGACGTCGGGCTCGTCGGACACCACGACCAGCAACAGGCGGTGGCGGTGGGACCGGGAGACGAAGTCGAGCTGTCCGACGATGTCGCTGGTGGCCGCATCCCGAGAAGCGTTGGTGTAGAAGCGATCCAGCAGGCTTTCGATGTGCGTCTCGCTGCGCCGGCTGCGGATCGTGACTGAGCCTCGGGAATCGCCGCACACCATGCCCACTTCGTCACTTCGGCCCATGGCGATGAGCCCGATGGCGCCCATCACGTTGGTGGCCACGTCACGCTTGACTTCGCCGCTGGCGGCCAGTGCCGACATGTTGCGGCCCGAGTCTGCCACCAGCAGGATTTTGTGGTGCTTCTCGGACACGAAGCGCTTGATGAGGACCGATCCGGACCGCGCCGAGGCCTTCCAGTCGATGTCGCGGACGTCGTCACCCGGGACATACGGCCGTAGATCGTTGAGCTCCAGGCTTCTGGTGTGCACCAAGGCGTAGCGGCCACCCTCGAGCAACCGGCGGGTGTCGGTTCCGAAATGGGACTTGGCGTGGTTGAGGTGTCGACCCATGATTCAGGGAACTCGAACCGCTTGCAGCACAGCGTCGATCACCATTTCGGGGGTGACGTTGACGGTGGCCGCCTCGAAGCCCAGGATCAGCCGGTGCCGCAGGACGCGATGCGCGAGCTTGCGGATGTCGTCGGGTATCACGTGGTTTCGCCCCGACAGCACCGCCAGCGCTCGGGCCGCCTGGCAGAAAGCGATGGTGGCTCGTGGGCTGGCGCCGTACTCCACCAGCCGGGCCAACTCGGAGGGCAGAAACTGCTCCGCGTTACGCGTGACGTGCACCAGATCACTGACGTAGCGGATCAACGTCGGGTCCAGGTGCACGTTGCGCACGGTGTTCTGCAGACGCACGATTTCGTCGAGGCTCACCACGGGGTGTGGCGGGGCGTCCCGGTCGTACACCCCGGCGTCGATGCGGGCGATCACTTCGACCTCGTCCTCGGGCCGGGGGTAACGCAGCACCTCCTTGAGCATGAACCTGTCGGTCTGCGCCTCAGACAAGGGATAGGTCCCTTCCTGGTCGACCGGATTCTGCGTAGCGATCACCAGGAACGGTTCCGGGATGCGATAGACCTGTCCGGCGATCGTGGTCTGGCGTTCCTCCATCGCTTCGAGCATCGCGCTTTGCGTCTTGGCGCTGGACCGGTTGATCTCGTCGAGCAGCACGATGTTGGCGTGCACCGGACCCAGTTGGGTGGTGAAGGTGTTGGTCGAGGAGTCGAAGATCTGGGTGCCGATGATGTCGCTGGGGAGCAGATCAGGCGTGCACTGGATGCGCTGGAAGCCCCCGGAGATGGCGTCTGCGACCACCCGGGCGGCGGTGGTCTTGGCCAGACCCGGCACCCCTTCGAGCAGGATGTTCCCCCCGGTGAGCATTGCCAGCAGCAGCGACTCGCGGAGATAGTCCTGTCCGACGACCTTGCGCGCGAAGGCCGCAGAGATGGCGTTGACCACGCGGTATGCGTGCTCCATCGCCTGCTGGTCGGGCTGGATGCGGGTAGTAGTCATTCTCTCGGGTACCGAATCGTCGGCCACTCAGTCATTGCGAACCCCCCAATTGTTTCTGTCGCGGATACTGTGGCGCCGCGTTCGGCCTAGGGCGTACCCGGTGAAAGTGCAGCGCATGCATCCCTGTGTAACAGTGTTGGCCGTGCCGTCGTATCTGTTGCGGATCGAACTGGTCGACCGACCAGGCAGTTTGGGGTCACTGGCGGTCGCGCTGGGCTCGGTCGGCGCCGACATTCTGTCGCTGGACGTGGTCGAGCGCAGCGGCGGGCACGCCATCGACGACCTGGTCATCGAACTCCCGCCGGGCGCCATGCCCGACACGCTGATCACCGCCGCCGAGTCGCTGACCGGCGTGCGGGTGGACAGCGTGCGACCGCATACCGGACTGCTGGAAGCGCACCGCGAACTCGAACTGCTCGACCATGTCGCCGCCGCCCCGGACAACCAGTCCAAACTGCAAGTGTTGGCCGACGAAGCACCCAAGGTGCTGCGGGTCAGTTGGTGCACGATCGTGCGCAGCGACGACGGGAAGCTGGTGCGTCTGGCCGTCAGCGCGGGGGCGCCGGAAACCCGGGCGGATTCCGCGCCCTGGCTGCCGATCGAGCGCGCCGCCACGTTGGACGGTGGTGCCGAGTGGGTGCCGAAGGCCTGGCGCGATATGGACACCACCATGGTGGCGGCGCCGCTGCGCGACCCGCATACCGCGGTGGTGCTGGGCCGGCCCGGCCCGCAATTCCGCCCCTCGGAGGTGGCTCGGTTGGGCTACTTGGCGGGCATTGTGGCGACGATGTTGCGCTAGCGCGATCCGGGACTCACCACCGCGTCGTCGTCTTCCCACAGCAGCAACTGGCGCACCGCCGGTCGCGGCCCGTACGGGCGGAGCATGGTGCTGGCCGGGCGCGGACGGACTCGTTGCGGCCACCAGAACCAGCGCCCCAGCAGCGTGGCGATCGACGGCGTCAGGAACGACCGCACGATCAGGGTGTCGAACAACAGCCCCAGCCCGATGGTGGTGCCGATCTGGCCGAGGACCTGGAATCCGCTGAACACGAACGCGCACATGGTGACGGCGAAGACCAGCCCGGCCGACGTGACGACCGAACCGGAGCCGGCCATCGCGCGGATGATGCCCGTCTTCAGTCCGGCGCCGGTTTCTTCTCGGAACCGCGAGATCAACAACAGGTTGTAATCGGACCCGACCGCCAACAACAGGATCACGGCCAACGCCAGCACCACCCAGTACAGCTGAATGCCCAGAATGTACTGCCAAACCAGCACCGACAGCCCGAACGAGGCGCCCAACGACAGGGCCACCGTGCCCACGATGACCAGGGCGGCAACCAGGCTGCGGGTCAAGATCATCATGATCAGCAGGATCAGGCTCAGTGCCGCGATCCCGGCGATCATCAGGTCGTACTTCGCGCCGTCCTGGATGTCTTTGTACGTTGCCGCGGTGCCACCCAGATAGAACTGGGCATCGGACATCGGGGTGCCTTTGACCGCCTCATGCGCGGCCTTGACGATCGGCTCGATGTGTGAAATGCCTTGCGGCGTAGCGGGATCGCCTTCATGGGTGATGATCATCCGGGCGGCCTTGCCGTCGGGTGACAGGAACAGCTTGAGGCCGCGCTTGAAGTCGGGGTTGTCGAACACTTCGGGCGGCAGGTAGAAGGTGTCGTCGTTCTTGGCGATGTCGAAAGCCCGCCCGAGCGCGGTGGCGTTCTCGATCGCGGCGGCCGTTTGCGAATAGATGCCGGACATGGTGGCGTAATTCGCCATCGTCAGGTTGCGGTTGGTCTCCTGGCTGGCGATCTGCGGGGGAATCAGCGCCACCAGTTTGGGCTGCAGCGCGTCGAGCCTGTCCAACGTGGCGGTCAGGTCCTCGAATTTCGCGCTGAGCTGATCGATGCCGTCGAGCGCGTCGAAAATCGACCGCAGCGCGTAGCAGACCGGAATGTCGTAACAGTGCTTCTCCCAATAGAAGTAGCTGCGGATGGGGCGGAAGAAGTCGTCGAAGTTGGCGATCTTGTCGCGCAGCTCGTTGATGGTGGCGATGGTGTCGCGGAAGTTCTGCGCCTCGCTGTGTGTGGTGGCCGCGAGTTCCTGCTGCAGGGTGTACTGCTGCTGAAGAACGTCGATCGTTTTCGACAGCTCACCGGCCTGTCGGAGCAGGTCGTTCGCCCGGTCCCGCTGGTAGGTCAGATTCTCCTGTTGCGTGGCGCTTTGCGTGCTGATCTGAAACGCCAGCGACGTATGGATGAGCGGGGTGCCCAACGGCCGGGTGATCGACTGCACCTGGGCGATGCCGGGGATGTGAAACACCGCCTTGGCCACCCGATCCAAAAGCAGCATGTCGGCGGGGTTGCGTAAGTCGTGATCGGTTTCGACCATCAGCAATTCGGGTTCCAGCCGGGCCCGGGAAAAATGCCGCTCGGCCGCGGCGTACCCGATGTTGGCCGCGGCGCTGTTCGGCATGTAAGGCCGGGTGTCGTAGCTCGTCTTGTATCCCGGCAGGGCAATCAGACCGATGAGGGCCAGCGCGCAGGCCGCCACCAGGACCGGGCCCGGCCAGCGGACGATGGCGGTGCCGATCCGGCGCCAGCCGCGAGTTCTCATCTGGCGCTTGGGTTCGAACACACCGACCAGCGCGCCCAACGTCACCACCGCCGGCGCCAAGGTCAGCGCGGCGGCCAGCGCGATCAGGATGCCCAGCGCGGCCGGCACACCCAGGCTCTGGAAATAGGGCAGCCGGGTGAAACTCAGACAGGCCACGGCGCCCGCCACCGTGAGCCCCGAACCCAGCACAATGTGCGCGGTTCCGCGAAACATGGTGTGATAGGCCGTTTCCCGGTCCTCACCGACGCCCCGCGCCTCCTGGTAACGGCCGACGAGGAATATCGCATAGTCGGTTCCGGCGGCGATGACCAGCAACGTCAGCAGATTGGTCGCGTAGGTCGACAGCCCGATGACCCCGGCGTTGCCCAAGAACGCGACGATGCCTCGCGCGGCGGCCATTTCGATGAGGACCGTGACCAGCACCAGCAGCATGGTGAACAACGATCGGTAGACGAACAGCAGCATCACCGCGATCACCCCGACGGTGATCGTGGTGACCTTCGCGGTGCCCTTGCTGCCGACGTCGAACTGGTCGGCGATCAGGGGTGCTGCGCCGGTGACGTAAGCCTTGACACCCGCGGGCGGTCGGATGTGGTCGACGATGTCGCGCACCGCACCCACCGACTCGTTGGCCAACGCCGAGCCCTGGTTGCCCGCCAGGTACACCTGCACGTATGCGGCCTTGCCGTCGGAGCTTTGCGAGCCCGCCGCCGTCAGCGTGTCACCCCAGAAATCCTGCACGTGCTCAACGTGTTTGCGGTCCTGGTCCAGCCGGTGAATCAGCGTGTCGTAGAACCGGTGGGCGTCGGCGCCCAGCGGCGCGTCGCCTTCCAACACGACCATCGCCGAACTGTCGGTGTCGAATTCGTGGAACACCTGACCGATCCGTTTGATCGCCTTGAGCGAGGGCGCATCGGGTGAGTTCAGCGCGACGTTGTGTGTCTCGCCGACCTTTTCCAGTTGCGGCACAGCGATATTCGTGATGGCCGCCAACGCCACCCAGAACAGCAGGATCGGTACGGCGAGCCGGCGGATGGTGTGCGCGATGCGGGGCCGCGCCGGTGGGGAGTCGCTCATCCGGATTTGTCCAAACAGAAGGTGTAGGCGGCCGGTGTGTTGATGGTGCGTTCGTCCTTCACTTTGCCGTTGACGGTGATACGGCAGCCGATGCTGCCGCCATCGCCTTGTGCCACAACGTTGCCGACGACGGCGGGCTCGGTGGTGGTGATGGTGAACGACCAGGGCAGCGGCGCGTTGCGAACCTGCTGCGGCTGAGCGTTGACATCAAGGTAGTTGATGGTTGCCACCGCACCCGGTGTGCCGAAGACCTCGAGAACAACATTTTTCGGGTTGAACGGAACGATTTCGTCGGACAAGCCCGCGGCGGCGGCCGTGTCGCTCTGCGAGCCGAAGATTCCGTGCAGGCGGTAGATCGCGAATCCCGCCCCCGCCACGACGACCACCGCAACGAACACCATCCATCCCCTTTTCACCAGGGTGGGCATTGAATTCCTCTGCACCCGTTGCCCTTTCGATGGTCGGCTGATGCGGCAGGGCCCGTTGCGGCGGTGCTGACATGCCGCCCCGGGCCGATCGATGGCTATGACAGTACGGTACTGGACCGTACTACACAAGAGACGCGGGCGTGCACTTTCTTGCGGCGGGAACGCCTATCTCGTGGGCCGGGTCAGACCGGGAATGATGAAGTCGTCGACCAGCCCCTGCACCGTTTCGCGGTTGGGCTCCTGCCCTGGCACGATGCACCGGAAGATGAGGTAGTTGGGCAGCAGGTCCCAGAGTTCGTCGTTGATTGCCGCTTCGGCGATCTCTCCCCGGTCGACGGCTTGACGCAGCACGTCCTGGAGCAACGCTTTGCGCTGGTCCAGGAACTGGTGCTGCAAGGCGTCGTTGAGCGCCGGGTGGCGAGACACCTCGACGAGCACCGCCCGAATGGTGCTGGCCTGCTGCCGGCCCTGCTCACAGATCGCCTCACCGAGGGTGAGCAGATCACCGCGCAGGGTGCCGGTGCCCGGCGGGACCGCGATGGGACGAATGCTCTCGATGAACGCGGCCAACACCAGTTCCGCTTTCGAGGGCCAGCGGCGGTACACCGTGGCCTTGCTGGCCCGGGCGGTGTTCGCCACCGCGTCGACGGTCAGCCGGTCGTAACCGTGTTCCTGCAACAGCTGCAACGTCACCGCGAGCAACTCTGCTTCGCGCGGTGACCACGGTGATGCGTCCGCGGACCGATCGGCGGTCTGGGTCATAGCGCCCACCATAGGCCTCGCTGCTGTGCAATGGCGTCAGTCGGTCGCGACGGCGGCGGGTCCCTCCTGCAGAAGCTTCCGGAACCCGTCTTCGTCCAGGATGGGCACACCGAGTTCGACGGCCTTGTCGTACTTGGATCCTGGCGAGTCACCGGCGACGACGTAGGAAGTCTTTTTCGACACCGAACCGGCCGCCTTGCCGCCGCGGGCGACGATCGCCTCTTTGGCGTCGTCTCGGGAGAATCCCGGCAGCGAACCGGTGACCACGACGGTCAGCCCGGCCAGGGTGCGCGGCACGCTGTCGTCGCGCTCGTCGGCCATCCGGACACCGGCGGCCCGCCACTTGTCGACGATCCCGCGGTGCCAGTCGACGCTGAACCACTCGGTGACGGCGGCGGCGATGGTGGGCCCCACCCCCTCGACCGCCGCCAGTTCTTCGGTGGAGGCGGCCATGATGGCGTCGAGACTGCCGAATTCGGTGGCCAGTGCGCGCGCGGCCGTCGGCCCGACGTGGCGGATGGACAGCGCCACCAGCACCCGCCACAGCGGCGCGGCCTTGGCCCTGTCGAGGTTGGCCAGAAGTCGTTTGCCGTTGGCGGACAAGCCCCCCGCCTTGGTGGTGAACAGGTCTGTGCGCAACAGGCTTTCCTCGGTGAGGGCGAACAGGTCGCCCTCGTCAGCGATCACGTTCGCCTGCAACAGCGCGATGCCCGCCTCGTAGCCGAGCACCTCGATGTCCAAGGCGTTGCGGCTGGCGACGTGAAAGACGCGCTCGCGCAATTGGGCTGGGCATCCACGGGTGTTGGGGCAACGGATGTCGGCGTCGCCTTCCTTGGCCGGCGCCAGCGTGGTGCCGCACTCGGGACACGTTGTGGGCATGACGAATTCGCGTTCGGACCCGTCGCGCAAATCGACTACCGGTCCCAGCACCTCGGGGATCACGTCACCGGCCTTGCGGATGACCACGGTATCGCCGATCAGCACGCCCTTGCGCTTGACCTCCGAGGCGTTGTGCAGCGTGGCCTGGCTCACCGTCGACCCGGCTACCTTCACCGGCGTCATCCAGGCGAACGGCGTGACCCGTCCCGTGCGGCCGACGTTGACCTTGATGTCGAGCAGTTGGGTCTGCGCTTCCTCGGGCGGGTACTTGTAGGCGATGGCCCAGCGCGGTGCCCGCGAGGTGGAGCCTAGCCTGCGCTGCAGGGCGACCTCGTCGACTTTGACCACCACGCCGTCGATTTCGTGAGCCACCTCGTGGCGATGCTCGCCCCAGTACTCGACCCGTTCTTGCACCGCGGCCAAGTCATCGACGAGCGTGGTGTGTTCGGAAACCGGCAGGCCCCAGGCGCGCAGCGCCAGGTACGCGTCGTGCTGCGTGACCGGGCGAAAGCCCTCGGTATGACCGAGACCGTGGCAGATCATCCGCAGCTTGCGGCGTGCGGTGACCGCCGGGTCTTTTTGTCGCAGCGAGCCCGCCGCGCTGTTGCGCGGGTTGGCGAACGGCGCCTTGCCCGCCTCGACCAGGCTTGCGTTGAGCGCTTGGAAATCCTCGACCAGGAAGAAGACTTCGCCGCGCACCTCGAGGACCTCAGGCAGGGGGTAGTCGTCGCTGGCGGCGAGGCGTTCGGGGATGTCTTGGATGGTGCGGGCGTTGAGGGTGACGTCCTCGCCGGTGCGGCCGTCGCCGCGAGTAGCCGCCCGGGTCAATCGCCCGCCCCGGTACACCAGGGAGAGGGCCACGCCGTCGATCTTGAGCTCGCATAGGTAGTGCGCGGCGTCGCCCACCTCGGCGTGCACCCGGGCGGCCCACGCACCGAGTTCCTCGGCGCTGAACGCGTTGTCCAGGCTCAGCATCCGCTCGAGATGATCGGCGGGTTCGAAGTCGGTCGCGAATCCGGCGCCGCCGACCAGCTGGGTGGGCGAGTCCGGGGTGCGCAGCTCGGGATGTTCGGCTTCGAGGGCTTCGAGTCGGCGCAGCAGCTGGTCGAATTCGGCGTCGGTGATGATCGGCGCGTCGCGCACGTAGTAGCGGAACTGGTGTCCGCGGACCTCTTCGGCCAGGTCCTGCCATTGCCGCAACACCTCGGGAGCGGTCTGGTCAGCCTCTGCTGAACTCACCCTCGCAGGCTATCGAAGCCGGCCGACACCGCCCAGATTGCCGTGGTGGTCGTCGACGGTGGCGCGATCACGACCGTGGCGGCGATCTCGGCGATATCAGCCCGCAGGGTCGCTCTCGACAAACGCCCGCAACCGGTCCACCGCCGCGTCCCACCGGCGCGACAACTGGGTCAAGTAGTCACTGGCCTGCGCGAGCTGCTCGGTTTGCAGGGTCCATACGCGCTCGCGTCCGCGCCGGACGCTGGTGACCAGTCCCGCCGATTCCAGCAGTTGTAAGTGCTTGCTGGCCGCCTGGCGGGTGACCGGTATCGCCTGGGTGATCCGTGACGTCGAACTGGGGCCTCCTTCGGAGAGGCCGACGACGATGCGCAGGCGATTGGGATCACCCAAGGCGTCGAACAGCGGCGCTTGCACCGCGACGGATCGGCTCACGATTCCACATACTGGCGCACCAGGTGAGTCTGGATTGCCCACCCTTCGGAGTTGGCCTCGAAAGAACTGCGCCGGCGGGCTTCGGGGATGGCGTCGAAGCCCGATTCCACAATGGTGAGCAACACCCCGTCGGGGACCTCGGCCAGCGTGAACTCGACCAGCGTGGTCGGTTCCTGGTCGTAGTCCACCTCAGGGGCGACGGCGAAGGGATGCCAGCGGTAGGCGAACCTGCGCTGGGGTTCCAGCGCGACGATCTCCCAGGTGCTCTTGACCCCGGTGTGCGGTTCCTGCCGCTTGGCGACCTCGTCGTCGACGGCGGTCGGGGTGATGACCGCGGTGACGAAGCCGCCCTCGACGAACGGGCCGTCGAAGCGGACCCCGAACCAGCGACCGAACTCTTCGGCGTCGCTGACCGCGCGCCATACCCGGTCCAAGGGAGCGCGCAGCACGACGCGCTTTTCGATGCGATCCGAACTCATGGGCAACCTCCTGGTTGCCTATCAGTACAACACGACTCCGGTATATACGCAACCAAATGGTTGCCTTATATGGCGTCGGGGTCCTCTGCGAACGCTTCGGCGGCCCGGGCGGCGAGCCCGATCGCGGTACGGGCCCACTGCTGCGTCGCCCCCGCCAGACCACATGCGGGCGTGACGCCGACGCGCGACCGCAACGCCGAGCGGCCGAAGCCGAGGCGGTCGGTCACAGCGACCACCGCCGCGGCCACCTCCTCCACGGACGGATTCCGCTCGGGCGCGCTCGCCGGGACCGCGCCCAGCATGACGGTGCGACCCGACTCGACGAACTCGGCGACGCTGTCCAGATCCGCCGCGCGCAGCGTGCCGGCATCCACCGAAACCGCTCCAATACTGCTGTCCTGCAACACCTTCCACGGCAACTCGGGGGCACAGCTGTGTAGCACCACATCGGTGCCCGCACCGCGGACGCAGGTGTCGAGCAACCCGCCCGCCACCGCTGGGTCCAGCGCGGCGACCGGGCTCAACGCGGTCACTCCGGTCAACCGCCCGCCCAGCGCGGCCGGCAGCGAGGGCTCGTCGAACTGCACGACTACCGGTGTGTCGAGTCGACGCGACAGCGTCGCGCGATGGGCGCCGACACCCTCGGCCAGCGACTCGGCCAGGTCCCGCACCGCACCCGGGTCGGTGATCGCCCGGTGGCCGTTGGCCAACTCGACCTCGGCTGCCAACGTGATCGGTCCGGGCGCTTGCACCTTCACCACCCGCCCGCTGCCCCGCAATCCGGCGATCTCCCATGCCTCTTCGAAGGCGTCCATGTCCTCGTCCAGGAGGCTGACCGCCCTGCGGGTCACCGCGCCAGGTCGGGCGGCGATGCGGTAGCCGCGCGGCACCGTGTCGATGGCGACGTCGACCAACAGGGCACCCGCGCGCCCCAGCAGGTCGGCGCCCACTCCCCTGGCCGGCAACTCGACCAGATGCGCCATAGCGCCGGCCAACTCACCGACCACTACCTCGGCAGCTCGCCGCGCGGCGGTGCCGGGCCACGATCCGATGCCGGTGCCGGTTGCGAACGGCGCTGCGAAATCACTCACCCGACAACCGTATTCGACATGACGTCGCCCGCCACTTGGTAGGGGTGTTTACCGCAATACGACCAGGGTAGTTTCGATGCCCAGAAGGGTGGCAGATGGCGAAACGAACATGGCCGCTGCTGGTGTGTTGGGCGATGGTCTGCACAGCGGCCTGCACGCGGGTGGTCAGCGGTGAAGCGCTGCCGATGTTCGGCGCCGTTCCCCTCGGAGTGCTCGATGCGTCCATGCTCTTACTGGACCAGTCCCGGATGCGCGCGATCACCGGCGCCGGAGACCACCTGACAATCATCCCGTCGATGGACGGCGCCTACCCGGTCGACATCGAGGACCTGGCTGCCACCACACCGCGCGAATGCCGATTCGTCTATGCCGAGACCGCGACCTTCGGTCCCGACGTGGCGGCGTTTCACAAGACGACGTTCCAGAATCCGCCCGAAGGCGGAATCATCTCCGAAGGCGCCGCGAGCTATCGGGACCCCGGCGCTGCGCGACGCGCCTTCGACGCGTTGGTCGCCACCGTGGGTGATTGCGCGTCGACGTCGAACGGCTGGCTGTACGTCGACAAGATGAAGGCCGAGGGTGATTCGCTGCGGTTTCGGCCTGGAGAGTGCGGCCGGGACTACCGGGTGCGCTCCGTGGCCTTGCTGGAAGTCACCTACTGCGGCTTTCCGCCCTCGGTGTCCGAGATCGTGATGACGAACATGGCGGCCAACGTGCCCGGCTGAAAACTCAGGCGCGAGCCAGTCGCGACGTACCGGTGATGGTCGCGCTGCCGAGCACCTCGTCGCCGTCGGGATCGGGACGGTACAGCACCAGCGTTTGACCGCGTGCCACGCCGCGTAGCGGGGTGTGCAACCGCACGACGAGCTCGTCGCCCACCAATTCGGCTTCGGCACTGGCGGTTTCGCCGTGCGCGCGCACCTGAACCGCGCAGTCCAGGCGTCCCGACGGCGCGGTCCCGCCAGTGAACACCGGGGCTCGTCCGGTCAGCGCGTGCACGTCGAGGTCGGCGGCATCGCCGACGTGGACGGTGGCGGTGTCGGCGTCGATGGCGGTCACGTAGCGCGGCCGACCGTCCGGGCCCGGCCCCGCGATGCCCAGACCTTTGCGCTGGCCGATGGTGAAGCCGTGCACGCCGTCGTGTTCGGCCAGCACGGCGCCCTCGGCGTTGACGACGCTGCCGGGGCGCACTCCGATCCGCTGACCCAGAAAGGTTCTGGTGTCTCCCGACGGGATGAAGCAGATGTCGTGACTGTCCGGCTTGTCGGCGACCGCAAGCCCCCGGCGCGCCGCCTCGGCGCGGATCTGCGGCTTGGGAGTGTCCCCGATCGGGAAGACGGCATGACGTAGTTGCTGTGCGGTCAGTACGGCCAGCACATAGGACTGGTCCTTGTCGCGGTCGACGGCCCGGCGCAGCCGGCCTTGCGACAGCCGGGCGTAGTGGCCGGTCGCGACGGCGTCGAAGCCCAACGCGAGGGCCCGGGCCGACAGGGCGGAGAACTTGACCTGCTGGTTGCACCGCACACACGGGTTGGGCGTTTCGCCGCGGGCGTAGGACTGCACGAAGTCGTCGATCACGTCGCGGGAGAACCGCTCAGCGAAATCCCATACGTAGAACGGTATTCCGAGCACGTCGGCGACGCGGCGGGCATCCGATGCGTCCTCCTTGGAGCAGCATCCCCGCGAGCCGGTGCGCAGAGTGCCGGGTGCGGTGGACAGCGCCAAATGCACGCCGACCACCTCATGTCCGGCTTCGACCATGCGGGCGGCGGCGACCGAGGAGTCGACGCCGCCGCTCATCGCGGCGAGAATCTTCACTTACGGTGCCCCCGTGGCGGCCAGGGCGGCGCGGCGCGCGCGAGCCACCGCGGCAGGCAGTACCTCCAGGGCCGCGTCGACATCGGCGTCGACACTGTTGTGCCCCAACGACAGTCGCAGCGAACCGCGCGCGCTGGCCGGGTCGGCGCCCATCGCGATGAGCACATGCGAAGGTTGCGCCACGCCGGCGGTGCAGGCCGATCCCGTCGAGCATTCGATTCCGTTGGCGTCCAGCAACATCAACAACGCATCACCCTCACAACCGCGGAAGGTGAAGTGCGCGTTGCCCGGAAGCCGCAGCGGGTCGCGAGCGCCGTTGAGCCGGACGTCGTCGATGGTGGTAAGCACTCCGTCCACCAGACGATCCCGCAACACCCGCATCCGGGCGCTGTTTGCTTCCAGCGCATCGACCGCAATCTGCGCCGCCGCCGCCATGCCGACCGCTCCGGCGACGTCCGGTGTGCCAGAACGGATGTCGCGCTCCTGCCCACCACCGTGCAGCAGCGGTACGCAGCTGACGTCGCGGCGCAGCAGCAACGCGCCCACGCCGGGCGGTCCGCCGAACTTGTGCGCGGCCACGCTCATCGCCGATAACCCACTGGCGCTGAACGACACCGGCAGTTGCCCGACGGCCTGCACGGCGTCGCTGTGCATGGGCACGCCGAACTCGGCTGCTAGGGCCGCGAGTTCGGCGGTCGGCATGATGGTCCCGACCTCATTGTTGGCCCACATCACCGAGACCAGGGCGACGTCGTCGTGCTCCTGCAGCGTGTCGCGCAGCGCGGCCACCGACACCGACCCGTCGGCCGCGGTGGGCAGCCAGGTCACCTCCGCGCCCTCGTGTTCGACGAGCCAGTTCACCGAGTCCAGCACCGCGTGATGTTCCACCTCGGTGGTGACGATGCGCCGCCGGTTGGGTTCGGCGTCGCGGCGTGCCCAGTAGATGCCCTTGAGCGCCAGGTTGTCGCTTTCGGTGCCCCCGGCGGTGAAGAGGACCTCCGAGGGACGCGCGCCGAGTTTCGCCGCGATCAGTTCCCGGGACTCCTCGATGCGCCGGCGCGCCGCGCGACCGGTGGTGTGCAGGGACGAAGCATTGCCGACGGTGCCCAGCACAGCGGTCATCGCCTCGATGGCAGCGGGGTGCATCGGGGTGGTGGCGGCGTGATCGAGGTAGACCATGACGGGCCCCACGATACCGGTCCAGGCACCGGTCCACCTCAGCCCCGATTGCGCCGCCTACCAGCCCGCCGAACCCGGGATGCCCTTGAACGGCCCGACGACCCAGCTGGTGATCCAGCCGCCGTAGAAGCCACCGGGCTGGGCAATCACCGTTTCGCCGTTGACCGTGCAGCGGTCGACCTGCGCGGCCATGACGGCGATGGCGCCGGCGATCGGCGTGAACGGCCCGGTGGGTCGTTCGTAGGTCCAGGCCGCCCTGGGGGCCTCGCGACCCGGCGTGACCAGGTCGAAGTAGGTGGCCTGCCCTTTCCACTCGCACCACGACGTTCCGGTGGCCCGGCGCAGCACACCCGGGCTGAACGCCTCGCGCGGTACGTAGTACGTCGGCGGGTGACTGGTTTCCAACACCCGGAAGGCTCGTGTTGTCGACGCGATCGTCTGGCCGCCCAGCTCGACGGTGATCGAGCCGGTGAAGTCTTCCAGGCGGGGCGGCCGTGGGTAATCCCACACCGACTCCTGTCCCGCAGCGGGCGGCTCGGGTGTGGGCCAGAGGCTCATGGCGTCAATCCTGCCCCCGAACCACTCAGGCCACCAGCGCGTGCCCTGCCGGGTGACGCACCGGCCCCAGTCCTATCGCGTCCTGACAGCGGGTGGCCAGGGCTCGCCGGTCGGTACCGGGCAGTTGCAGGGATGCCACCCGCACCCGGGCCACGGTGCGCGGTTCCCGCAGGACCCGGTAAACCGACTGCAACAGGGTGTCCTCGCCGACGTAAGCCGGTGCGGTGGACACGCTGCCGTCCACGCGGTGATAGGTCAACCGCACCGGCTGCACCGGTCGGCCGGCGTCGATGGCGGCCTGAAACATCGCCGGATAGAAACTGCCCGAGGCCAGCCCACACCAGGTGGTGCCCTCCGGGAAGGCCACCACGGTGTGGCCGGCCCGCAGTCGGCGCGCCACCGTCTCGACCACCGCGGGTAACCGCCGCAGGCTGGACCGCTCGATCGGGATGATCTGCAGGATGCGAGCCACGATCCCGGTCGCGCGCCCGGTGAACATATCGGCGCGGGCGACGAACGAGCCGGGCAACAGCGCGCCGATGGCGAACGCGTCCAGCCACGACATGTGACTGCTGACCACCAGCACACCTTGCAGGTTGCGAATCGGGCTGCCCGACACAGTGATTCGCACCCCGAAGCAACGCAGCACCAGGCGGCAGTAGGCGCGCTGCACTCGGGTCCCTCCGGGCAACGGGATGCCCAGCAGCGGCAGCCCCGGCGCCAGCAGCAGCGCCCACATCACCCGAAACGCCACCCGCAGCGTTATCAGCACCGTCGGTGACACGGCGGTGTCACCGGGGGCGACACAACTGGCGTCACACGATGCGCGCGGCAGCCAGGAGTGGGCGCGCGGCGGCCGGTCCATCACGCCGCTCCGCTTGCCATTTCGGCGGCCGCCGACACCGAGCGCAGGCGCTTGAGATATCGGGTGTCGGCCTGTCGCTTGTCCAGCAGCACGCAGAAGTCGCCGACGCCGAAGTCCGGGTCGTGGGCCGGCTCACCGCAGGCCCGTGCGCCCAACCGCAGATAGCCCCGCATCAGCGGCGGAACCGTGGGCCGGGGCGGCGGCGCGATATCGTCCAGCGCCCTGCCGTCGAGGACCACCGGCCGGTACGGGCGCACCCGGTACTGGGCGGCATGACGATTCAAGATGAAGTCGCGTACACCGCGCAGCTCGCTGCCCGGCGCTACACCCTGGGAGCCGTCACCGATCGGCACGGACACGCAGCCGGTCACATAGTCGTAGTCGCAGCGGTCGAGGTAGGCCAGGATGCCGGCCCACATCAAAAGCACCACCGCACCGTTGCGGTGGCCGTCGCGTACCACGGCCCGGCCCATCTCCACCAGCGACGGTCGCAGCGGGTCGAAGGCTGCGACGTCGAATTCCGTTGCGGTGTAAAGCCCTCCGGCGGCTATCGCGCCCGCTGGCGGCAGCATGCGGTAGCAGCCCACCAGCTCGCCGGTGTCGTCGTCGCGAACCAGCAGATGGTCACAGTGTTCGTCGAACCGGTCGACGTCTCGGCGCGATCCGTCCGACGTAGGGAGGGTGAAGCCGGGGGTGCTGGCGAAGACGTCGTATCTGAGCTCCTGGGCGGCCTCGATGAGAGTGGGATCGGTGGACAGCAGGAGGGAATAGTGCGGCCCGGTAGACGACCCTGTCGCCGTGCCTCTCGGTTTATCGCTGGCTATGAGGACGGAAGCAACGCTCATGGGTTCAACGTTGCGTAGCCGGTCGGCGTGTCGGCATCGCCGCTGTGACATGTCGGTGCACGTCAGATGACGAAATGACGCGCGAAATCGCTTGGACCTGGCGGTGTTCAGCCGTTGATTGACAGCTGGTCAGCGATCGTTAAGTTGGTGAACAGAGCAACCTTCGCCGCGGTCGAGCCCAGGCCGTCCATACGTAAGCATCTCGACCGAACCGATTCGAAACTGGCGTGGACATGAACCCTGTGGCGCGACGATGGTGTTTCGCTGATCAACTCGGACCGCACTTTCTTGACCAACCCGATCAGCCGGTGCTGCTGATCGAGTCTCGCGCGGTGTTCGAGCGCCGCCGTTTCCACCGTCGCAAGGCGCACCTGGTGCTTTCGGCGCTGCGCCACCGCGCCGCCGAACTCGGTGAGCAGGCGCTGTTCTTGCAGACCCGCACTTACCGCCAAGCGTTAGACCAGGTCGACGGCCCAATCAGCGTGTGTCAGCCCACGACCTGGGCGGCCGACCGGTTCGTGCGGTCGCTGCCCGAAGTCGAAGTGCTGCCGCCGCGCGGATTCTGCACCGGCCGCGACGAATTCGAGAAGTGGGCGGGACGCTCCCGCCACCTGTTGCTGGAGAACTTCTACCGCGATGCCCGGCGCCGTTTCGACCTGTTGATGCATGGCGACCAACCCGCCGCCGGCCGCTGGAACTTCGACGCCGACAATCGCGAGCCGCCCCCGAAAAACGTTGCTGCCCTTCCTATTCCCGCTCCCTGGCAACCAGAGGAAGACGAGATCGATGAACAGGTTCGCGCCGACCTGGACCGATGGGAACGCGAGGGCACCGTCGAGTTCGTCGGCCGGGACGGCCCACGCGAATTCGCGGTCACCGCAACCGAAGCGCAGTCCGCGTTCGGGGTCTTTCTGCGGGATCGGCTGCCGCACTTCGGTCCTCACGAGGATGCCATGCTCAGCGGCGACCGATTCCTGGCGCACAGCCTGTTGTCGGCGACGATGAACCTGGGCTTGCTGGACCCGCTGGACTGCGCGTATGCGGCCGAGGACGCCTACCGTAGTGGCGATGCCCCGCTGGCCAGTGTCGAAGGCTACATCCGCCAACTCATCGGCTGGCGCGACTACATTTGGCACGTCTATTGGCATTTCGGTTCGGACTATCGCCGGCGCAACGCGTTGCAAGCCAATGCGGGGCTGCCGGACTGGTTCACGAACCTGGACGCCGACGCGGTGGACGCGCGATGTCTCAAAGACGTGCTGGGACAGGTGCGCGATCACGGCTGGGTGCATCACATCCCCAGGCTCATGGTGCTGTCGAACTATGCGCTGCAACGCGGCTGGGATCCCGCCGCGATGACCGACTGGTTTCACCGCTGCTTCGTCGACGGCTACGACTGGGTGATGGTGGCCAACGTGGTCGGCATGTCCCAGCATGCCGACGGCGGTTTGATGGCGACCAAGCCCTACGCCGCAGGCGGGGCCTACATCAACCGGATGAGTGACTACTGCGGTCAATGCCCGTATCACCCCGGCGAGCGGGTGGGTGAACGCGCATGCCCGTTCACCGGTGGCTACTGGTGGTTCCTGAGCCGCAACCGGCAATACCTGGCAGGCAATCGCCGGATGAATCAGCCGTTGGCGGGAATGCAGCGGCTCAGCGATCTCGACGAGGTCGTCGAACAACAGCGCCGGCTCGGTCAATCCGCGCCATGACGGGTATCCCGCCAGGATGCCCCCGATAAGCCAAGCCGTCATGCTCACCGTCAACCGGGACATCGCTGCCCCGCCAGAGGCGGTATGGGACCTGCTGGTCGACCTCGATGCGTGGCCCAAGTGGGGGCCGACGATCAGCGGAGCCCGGCTCGACGAGCCGCACACCGAGCTGGGTCCGCAGGTGACCGGCACGGTGCAGACGCCGGTGCTGGTGTCCGCGCCGTTCGTGGTGACCGAGTTCGAGCCGGGCCGGGTGTGGGCGTGGAAAGTGGCCGGTGTCCCGGCCACTCGTCACGCGGTGCACCCGTTAGGCGATGGCGCCCAGGCCAGCATGGCCGTCCCGTGGTGGGCCGCACCGTATCTGACCGTGTGCGCCGTCGCCTTACGGCGTATCGATCACATGCTGACCAGGTCTTAGCCCTTGCGGGTCTTGATGGCCTCGGTCAGTTGCGGGGCCACCTTGAACAGGTCACCGACCACGCCGTAGTCGGCGATCTCGAAGATCGGCGCCTCTTCATCCTTGTTGACCGCGACGATGGTCTTCGAGGTCTGCATGCCAGCGCGGTGCTGGATGGCTCCGGAGATGCCCAGCGCGATGTAGAGCTGCGGGGACACCGTCTTGCCGGTCTGGCCGACCTGGAATTGACCCGGGTAGTAGCCGGAGTCGACCGCGGCACGGGAGGCGCCGACGGCCGCGCCGAGCGAGTCGGCCAGTTCCTCGACCACCTTGAAGTTCTCCGCGCTGCCGACACCGCGGCCACCGGACACCACGACCGTGGCCTCCGTCAGCTCGGGCCGGTCACCGGCCACCGCGGGCTCGCGCGAGGTAATCTTCGTCGCGTTCTCGGCGGGCTCGGGCACCTCGACCTTCACCACCTCGCCGGCGCCGTCAGCCGGCTCGGGGTCAACGGACCCGGCACGGACGGTGATCACCGGGGTGTCGCCGTTGGCCTGGGCCTCCACGGTGAACGAGCCACCGAAGATGGAGTGCACGCCCTTGCCACCTTCCTTGACGCCGACCACGTCGACCAGCAGGCCGGCCCCGATTCGGGCGGCGAGGCGGCCGGCGATTTCTTTGCCGTCGGCGTTGGAGGACAGCAGCACGGCGGCCGGAGCCGACGACTCGGCCAGCGAAGCCAGCACGTCCACATAGGGGGTGATCAGGTACTGGTCGACGATGTCGGACTCGGCGACGTAGATCTTGGCGGCACCGGCCTGCTTCAGCCCGTCGATCAGCGGCTCGGCCGTGCCGGGTGCACCGACCACGACGGCGGCCGGCTCGCCGAGGGCGCGCGCGGCGGTGATCAGTTCGGAGGTGACCTTCTTCAGGGCACCTTCGGCTTGTTCGACAAGCACCAATACTTCAGCCATGGGTTGTATTCGCTCTCTCGTCTATGAGGGTCGCTTAGATGATCTTCTGGGACACCAGGTACTGGGCGATCTGACTGCCGCCCTCGCCCTCGTCGGTGACCTTCTCACCCGCGGTCTTGGGCGGCTTGGGGGTCGAGGACAACACCGTTGAACCGGCGTTGGCCAGCCCGACCTCGTCGCTTTCCACGCCGATGTCGGCCAGGGTCAGGACGGTCACTTCCTTCTTCTTGGCGGCCATGATGCCCTTGAAGGACGGGAAGCGCGGTTCGTTGATCTTCTCGTTGACGCTGACCACCGCGGGCAGCGTGGCCTCGAGGGTGAATACACCGTCGTCGGTCTCGCGCTCGCCGGTCACCTTGCCGTCTTCGATCGCCAGCTTGCGCACGTGGGTGAGCTGCGGCAGGCCCAGGTACTCGGCGATGATCGCCGGCACGGCGCCGCCGGAACCGTCGGTGGCCTCGTTGCCGGCGATCACCAGCTCGGTGCCCTCGATGGTGCCCAGCGCGCGGGCCAGCGCCCAGGCGGTCTGCACGACGCACGAACCGTGCATGCCTTCGTCCTTGAGGTGGACGGCCTTGTCGGCGCCCATGGACAGCGCCTTGCGGATCGCCTCGGTGGCGCGCTCGGGACCTGCGGTCAGCACGGTCACCGACCCTTCGCCGCCTTCGCGTTCGCGGATCTGCAGCGCCTCTTCGACGGCGCGCTCGTTGATTTCGTCCAGCACCGCGTCGGCGGCCTCGCGGTCCAGCGTGTAATCGCCGTCGGACAGCTTGCGCTCCGACCAGGTGTCTGGGACCTGCTTAATCAGGACCACGATGTTCGTCATAAGTGTGGTTCGTCCTCCTCGACGGAGTCCCACAGCGGTCGACTGCGGGACCTAGGTCACCCGTTTGGCGACCGCACAGCCATGTTACTAGGCGGTAACTTTTTGCGGTCTGCTCTCACACCATAGCGGGTCGTAGTGCACGTTCCCGCGCCCGTATCAGGTGCCCGGTTCGCTAATCGGCCGCCACGGGCTAGCCTGCCTTAGCAATGAGCGCATTCGTTCCCGACGTCCCCCGAGCTGCGCCCGCCGACCCTCAATCGGCGGCCCCAGCAGCGTTGATGCTGACCGGCGAGCGCACCATTCCCGGCCTGGACATCGAGAACTACTGGTTTCGCCGCCACGAAGTCGTCTACCAGCGGCTGGCGCCGCGGTGCGCGCGCCGCGATGTTCTGGAAGCCGGATGTGGCGAAGGTTACGGTGCCAACCTGATCGCCGGGGTGGCGCGGCGCGTGGTAGCCGTGGACTACGACGAGACCACGGTTGCCTACGTGCGTCGCCGCTATCCCCGGGTCGAGGTGCTGCACGCCAATCTGGCCGAGCTGCCCCTGCCCGACGCGTCGGTGGATGTGGTGGTCAACTTTCAGGTGATCGAGCACCTGTGGGACCAAGGTCAGTTCGTCCGGGAATGTTTGCGGGTGCTGCGCCCCGCTGGGGTGCTGATGGTCTCGACGCCCAACCGGATCACCTTCTCCCCTGGCCGCGACACACCGATCAACCCGTTCCACACCCGCGAACTCAACGCCGGTGAGCTCACCGAATTGTTGGAGGAGGCCGGCTTCACCCACGTGTCGATGAGCGGCCTGTTCCACGGGGCTCGCTTGTGCGAAATGGACGCTCGCCACGGCGGCTCGATAATCGACGCGCAGATCGCGCGGGCGGTGGCCGACGCCCCGTGGCCGCCGCAGCTGGTCGCCGACGTCGCTGCGGTCACCACCGACGACTTCGACCTGATCGAGTCCGGCGACCGTGACATTGATGACAGCCTGGATCTGATCGCCGTCGCGGTGCGCCCGTGAGCACGCCGCACGACCGGGTGCCCGGGATGTTCACTCTGGTCTTGCACACCCACCTGCCCTGGTTGGCCCACCATGGCCGGTGGCCGGTCGGCGAGGAGTGGCTCTACCAATCGTGGGCGGCGGCCTACCTGCCGTTGTTCCGGGTGCTGCAGGTGCTGGCCGACGAACAGCGCCAAGGTCTGCTCACCCTTGGGATGACCCCCGTGGTCAACGCCCAGCTCGACGACCCGTACTGCCTGGACGGCATGCATCACTGGCTGGCCAACTGGCGGCTGCGTGCGACCGAGGCGGCCAGCATCGGGTCCGCGCCGCGGTCCAAAGCCGCAACCAATGCGTCATGCACGCCGGATGCATTGCGCAGCTTCGGAATTCGCGAGAGCGCGGAAGCCGATCAGGCGCTCGACGACTTCGTCACCGGGTGGCGCCACGGTGCCAGCCCCCTGCTGCGCCGGCTGATCGAGGCCGGCACCGTCGAACTGCTCGGCGGTCCGCTGGCCCACCCGTTTCAGCCGCTGCTCGCACCACGACTGCGCGAGTTCGCATTACGCGAAGGCTTGGCCGATGCGCACCTGCGGCTGGCGCACCGCCCGACCGGAATCTGGGCGCCCGAGTGCGCGTACGCCCCCGGCATGGAACACGACTACTCGGCCGCAGGGGTCACGCACTTCATGGTCGACGGCCCCTCGCTGCACGGCGACACCGCGCTGGGCCGGCCCGTCGGCGACACCGACGTCGTCGCGTTCGGCCGCGACCTGCAGGTCAGTTACCGGGTGTGGTCGCCGAAGTCCGGCTACCCGGGCCACGCCGCCTACCGCGACTTCTACACCTACGACCACCGCACCGGCCTCAAGCCGGCCCGGGTCACCGGTCGCAATGTGCCCTCGGAGGCCAAGGCGCCCTACGACCCCGAGCGCGCCGACCGGGCGGTGGACGGTCATGTCGCCGACTTCGTCGACGTCGTGCGCGCGCGGTTGCAATCGGAGTCCGAACGCATCGGGCGACCCGCGCACGTGATCGCGGCCTTCGACACCGAGTTGTTCGGCCACTGGTGGTACGAAGGCCCGACATGGCTGCAGCGGGTGCTGCGCGCCCTACCCGCGGCCGGTGTGCAAGTCGGGACGCTGCGCGACGCGATCGACCACGGCCTGGTCGGGGCCCCGGTCGAATTACCGCCCAGCTCATGGGGATCCGGCAAAGACTGGCAGGTGTGGAACGGCGAGCAGGTGGCCGATCTGGTTCAGCTCAACACCGAAGTGGTCGACACCGCGCTCACCACCGTCGACAAGGCGCTGGCGCAGACGGCAACCCTGGACGGGCCCATCCCCCGCGACCACGTCGCCGACCAGATTCTGCGGGAGACCCTGCTGACCGTGTCCAGCGACTGGCCGTTCATGGTGAGCAAGGATTCCGCCGCCGGCTACGCCCGCTACCGCGCGCACTTGCACGCGCACGCCACCCGAGAGATCGCCGGCGCGCTGGCCTCGGGCCGGCGGGACAGCGCACAACGACTCGCCGAAGGCTGGAATCGCGCCGACGGCCTGTTCGGCGCTCTCGACGCCCGCCGGCTGCCGCGGTGACCTCCCACCCCGCGAGCGTGCGTGTCGGTACGGCGACACGCCGCACCGCGCGGCATTCCGCGCACCCTCGCGCCGAACAGACCTAGCCGCATGAAGATCCTGATGGTGTCGTGGGAGTATCCGCCGGTGGTGATCGGCGGCCTCGGCCGGCACGTGCACCATCTGTCCACCGCACTGGCCGCCGCCGGCCATGAGGTCGTCGTCCTGTCGCGGCGGCCCACCGGCACCGACGCCAGCACCCACCCCGGTACCGACGAGATCAGCGAGGGCGTGCGGGTGATCGCGGCCGCGCACGATCCGCACGAGTTCACCTTCAGCACCGACATGATGGCCTGGACCCTGGCGATGGGCCATGCCATGATCCGCGCCGGCCTGTCGCTGCATACCAGCTGGCGCCCCGATGTGGTGCACGCCCATGACTGGCTGGTCGCCCACCCGGGGATCGCGCTGGCCCAGTTCTTCGATGTGCCAATGGTTTCCACCATGCATGCCACCGAAGCCGGGCGGCATTCGGGTTGGGTGTCCGGCGCCATAAGCCGTCAGGTGCACGCGGTCGAGTCGTGGCTGGCGCGCGAATCCGATTCGCTCATCACGTGTTCGGCGTCGATGCGAGACGAGATCAACGAGTTGTTCGGACCCGACTTGCCCGAGACCACCGTGATCCCCAACGGTATCGACGTCTCCCGGTGGCAGTTCGCACCGCGCCGCCCGCGGCAGGGACCGGCCGAACTGCTCTTCGTCGGTCGCCTGGAATACGAGAAGGGCGTGCACGACGCCATCGCCGCGCTGCCCCGCATCCGGCGCAGCCATCCGGGCACCACGCTGACCATCGCCGGTGAGGGCACGCAGCTGGACTGGCTCGTCGCGCAGGCCCGTAAGCACAAGGTGCTCAAGGCAACACGCTTCGTCGGGCACCTCAATCACACCGAATTGCTGGCGGCCCTGCACCGCGCTGACGCCGCGGTGCTGCCCAGCCACTACGAGCCGTTCGGGCTGGCCGCCTTGGAGGCCGCGGCGGCGGGCATCCCGCTGGTGACGTCGAACACCGGCGGCTTGGGGGAAGCGGTGATCGACGGGCAGACCGGCGTCTCGTTCGCCCCCCGCGACGTCGCCGGACTGGCCGCGGCGGTGCGAACGGTGCTCGATGACCCGGCCGCCGCTGCGCGACGCGCCCGCGCCGCCCGGGACCGCCTGACCTCCGACTTCGATTGGCAGACGGTCGCCGGCCGAACCGCGCAGGTGTACCTGGCGGCCAAGCGCGGCGAACGACACCCGCAACCGCGGCTGCCCATCGTCGAGCACGCGCTGCGCGGCCGGTAACGTCGACGCATGGGGCTGGTCTACGAGAGCGTGGTCGACGCGCCGCGCGACGAAGTGTTCGCCTGGCATACCCGGCCGGGTGCATTCACCCGGCTGTCGCCGCCGTGGCAGCCGATGAAGCTGGTCACCGAGGCCGAATCCGTCGAGGACGGGCGGGCCACCCTCGCCCTGCCCGGTGGACTGCGCTGGGTTGCCGAGCATCAGGCCGACTCTTACGATCCGCCACGGCGTTTCGTCGACGCCATCGGCGGTGACGGGCTGGCCTCGCTACCGGCACGCGTCGCCGTCAACTGGCGCCACACCCACGAGTTCGAAGAAGTCGGCACCGACCAGACCCGGGTCATCGACCGGGTGGCCACTCCGGTACCGGCCCGGGCGTTGCGCCCCATGTTCGCCTACCGGCACCGCCAACTGGCCGACGACCTGGCCGCGCACCGGCTGGCGGCCGCGCACGGTCTGGCCCCGGCGACAATCGCCATCACCGGGTCATCGGGACTGGTCGGCTCGGCACTGGCCGCGTTCCTGAGCACCGGCGGCCACCGCGTCATCCGCCTGGTCCGCGGTGCTCCCAATGGCAGCGCCGAGCGACGCTGGGACACCGATGATCCCGACCCAGCGCTGCTTGCCGGGGTGGACGCCGTCATCCATCTGGCCGGCGCATCCATCGCCGGACGATTCACCGACAAGCACCGAAAAGCCATCCGCGACAGCCGCATCGGGCCGACTCGCCGACTGGCCGAAGCCGTCGCCCTAACGCCCAACGGCCCCCGCGCGCTGATCTCGGCCTCCGCGATCGGGTACTACGGCTATGACCGCGGCGACGCGACGCTCACCGAGGACAGCGAGCGCGGCGACGGCTTCCTGGCCGACGTGGTCGTGGACTGGGAGGACGCGACCAGTGCCGCCGAGCAGGCCGGTGTGCGGGTGGTGCGGGTGCGCACCGGCATCGTGCAGTCTCCGCGCGGCGGCACACTGCGGTTGATGCGGCCGCTGTTCGGCGCCGGGCTTGGTGGTCGCCTCGGTGCTGGCCGGCAGTGGCTGTCGTGGATCGGCATCGACGACCTGATCGACGTCTATCACCGCGCGCTCTGGGACACCGACCTGTCCGGAGCGGTCAATGCCGTTGCCCCGCAACCTGTTCGCAACAGCGACTACACCCGCACCCTGGCCCGTGTGCTGCGCCGACCGGCGGTGCTGCCGGTGCCGCCGTTGGGTCCGCGGATTCTGCTGGGCCAGCAAGGTGCCCGTGAGCTGGCCTTGGCCAGTCAGCGGGTGCTGCCAGAGCGGCTCACTCGTACCGGGCATCGCTTTCGCCAGCCAGACCTGCAGTCGGCTTTGCGACACCTGTTGGGCCGCAACCGGTAAACCGGCGGGAGCGTTACGGCACCGGCCGTTGAGTCACCGGTCCGCGGGTCAGATTGCGCACGATGGCGGTGACGAATGAGCGAGGTTTGAGGACCGGACTCGGCGTCCCCTTGTCGTGGGTGAACCCGTCGATCAGTTCGGCCAGGGCGTCCAGCGATGTATACCGCGGCGCCCAGCCCAGTTCGTTTCGGGCGCGGTCGGTGTTGAGCAGCGGTGCCGAGAACGCCATGTTGAACCAGCCGCGGTCAATCGGCTGCAGGCGCGCACGCCACGACGCCTGAACCACCGGCCCGAGTAGACCCGCCGGCACATGAATCGGCTTGGCGCCCAGGATCTTCGCGATGTCGTCTCGCGTCACCGGCGGTTCGGCGGCGATGTTGAACGCTCCCAGCGCGCGGCGTTCGATCGCGCGCGCGCAGGCGTCCGCCACGTCGTCGGAGTGCACCATCGCCACGATCAACGAGCGGTCCAGCGGAAGCACCGGCAGCCAGCGCACCCAGCCCGGATCGATATAGGCGGGCAGCACATAGCGGCGCAAACCCGCAGCGGCATTGCGCTGCAGAATCAATCCCGGTCGCAGCCGGGTGATCCCGACGCCGTCGGGATGGCTGCGCTCATAGTCGTCGAGCAGTCGTTCCGCAGCGGCCTTTCCCCTGCTGTAGACCGAGGTGCTCAAGCCTTCCGTCGACCACGTTTCGTCGACCTTCTCCCCGTACCGGCCCGGCGCATAGGTGCCCAACGACGACATGTGCACCAGGTGCGGCACTTTGGCGCTGTCGGCCGCGCGCAACACCGCCGACGTCCCCCGCACACCTACGTCATGCAGATAACGCGCGTTGCGAGTCGGCTGAAAGCCCCACGCCAGGTGAACGACACAGTCCGCGTCGCCGAAGATGCCGCGTAGCTGCGTCTCCGCGCTGTTGTCGGCCAGATCCACTTGATGCCAAGCCACTTTGGCGTACACATCCTCGGCCGGCGGTTGGCGCCGGGTGACGCCGACCAAGTCGTAGTCGGCGCCGTTTTCGGTGAGCCTGCGCAATAAAGACGTGCCGACATTGCCACTGGCACCCGTGATGACGATTCGCTTGCTCACTGCTCTACCTCCCGCTCGGGTCATTCGGCCTCTCTGCCGTCACGGCTGCGCGCGTAGGCGCTGGCCCGCAGATCGGCTAACCACCCCGGATACAGCTTCACTCCTGGGGCGGTGTTGAGCACCGGGTCAAACGACACGTCGTTGCCTGGCCACGGCCCGACCAAGTCGTTGAGGGTCAGCTGCGCCACCTGGTCGAAATCCGCACTGCCGCAAGCCTGGTCGAGGACGACTTTGATGCCGCCGCCCTCGATGCGCTCGCGCACGGCGTCCAGCGACACTCCCGAGCCGTCGATGTCGGTTTCGATGCGTGCTCGCAGCCACCACTTGTGCCCCTGGTAGTTCAACGGCATCAACGTGGTCATGTTCTGGCCTGTCCACGAGGTGACGGGTCGCAGTGCCACCGCTCGGGTCAGCACGCCGGAGCCCGCGGACACCAGCAGGATGTCCCACGGTTTGTCGTCGTCCTGGCCGGACGGCACCCGGATGGCAAGACCGATGAAGTCGGGCAGCGAACCCGGGGTTCCGGTGGCTTTCGACACTCGGACGACCACGTCAGACGAAGGGATGGGCAAGCCATTGCCTTCCGGGGAAACCCGCTCAATGAAGCCTGTCGCGATGACACCGGCTGGGTGGAAGAAGCGCCGGCCCCGGATGGCGGACCCCCACTGAAACGGCAACGCGACGAGTTCGGAAACGTTCACGTCCGGCCGGGTTCCCGTTATCAGCGCCGGGAAACAGGTGGGCGAGCTGACCACCGGTCGCGAAATCGATGAGTCAGCCGCCCGGTCTGTCGACGTTCCTACATGGAATACAGATCGCGGCGCCGGGCGCCGAGCCACAGCCCGAGGCCCAGCATGCCGATGCCCAGCCCCAGGTGCAGCAGGTTGTCGGCGGTGTTGACCGGGATGAAGTTGGCGGCACTGTGATGATCGCCCATGGCCATGCCGTAGATCCACAGCAGGACATAGATGACGCCGCCTGCGATCAGGAACCACTGCGCCCCCTCGATCGTGCGGGCCAGCGCGATCCCCGCCACACCGAAGGCCAAGTGCACGAGATTATGCAATATCGACACGTTGAACAGGCCCAGGAGCAACGCCTGAGAATGATGCCCGGCCCAGCTGAGCTGGTCGTAGTGCGTGGTGAGGCCCGGGATGAAACCACCCGCGCCCACGATCAAGAATGTCGCGCCTACCACCAACGACGCCCTCTGCACTGGTGTGCGCCCTTTGCTAATGGACGCCTGCCTGACCGGATGAGCCGGTCGGTTGTTCGTTGTCATGGCCTTGGGTTCCTTTCTTGGTTCGTCACGCCGCCGTGCCGGCTGATCATGCGCACCTCTACCGGGGGCTGCGGCGCGGTGCGTGAGCGCGTATCGAGATAGAGCTGCTGCATGACGGCTTGCCACGATTGCGCCTCGGGCATCGATTCCCGGGAGCCGTCGAGCAAGCCGACGATGACGGCTCGGTTGTCGTCGGTGAGCACATACACCGGCCCGCCGAGATAACCCTTGTCGGTGGCCATGGCGGTCAGCACAAACCTGCCGTTGCCGGCGGAGCCGATCCGGCCGCAGGATTGCGCACCAACCGATGCCGAGCGACACACGGGTAGCGCCGGCTGCGGATGCACCGCGGGGGTGACATCCAGTGGACGGCCAATGGGCAGCTGCTGTGTCGCACCGACCGAGGGCGACAGCTTGATCACTTCGTATTCCACGCCCGCGGCGGGACCGTTCGAACCGGTGAGCGTGTCGGTGCGGGCGAGCAACACGACACCGATCACCCGATCACGGCTGTCGGTCACAATCGGGTCGACATCGCAGCGGCCGCTGGTCAGCGCTATGCGCATCTGCGGCTCGACGAAGCCCACCACGCACGCCGCGTTGCCCTGGTGAATTTCCATGCCCGGAAATACCGTTACGCCCGGGTCGGCGTTGGCCGGTGCGGGTCTGATCACCGCGAGCACGAGCACAATCGCGGCTGCGAAACCACACACATCACGTCGTAGCGTTTGCAATAGCCGCACCGTCCTCACCCACCGTTCGGAGCAGCGTCGCCGACAATTCTCAGGCGCTCTTGCCGTCCGATCGCCGCCGATTACCCGCTTGCATTCCGGCCAAACTGCGGTCGGGGGGCCAATTCAAGTCGTCGTACGGCCCACCCGGTACACGTGTGGTCACGCCGCGAGGCTCGGCCTGGCCAGTATGCGAACACACTTGCGCGCGGTCGGGCCGCAAAGCGAAATCTTCACCGGATCCTAGTGCCGGGGCTGGCCGGAAACGCCTGTGCGACTTGGGATTTGTTTCTGCGGTTGCGCTGGCGATCCGACGGTCCGACCAGCGGCACCTGCCGGCCGAAGGTAGCATCTTGCCCAGGTTGAGTTAACAGCTGGCACGTCGCGGAACGACGGTTTGGACGGCTGTCGCTCTCGCGCTCACAACCAACTCGATGGGCGCCAATCTATGCATGCTTTGCCGAGCACTGACTCGAAAGAAAAATCTCGCTACCGCTATGTGGTCGACTGCGCCGGCGCGCGACTGCACGTCTACGCGCGCAGCATTGCGACCGTGTTGCGCGTCGACGGCGAGATCGACGCGTCGAACGCCGAATATCTGGGCGCAGAAATCCGCCGCTTCGCCCGAATAAAGAGTCCGTTGATCCTGGATTTCCGGCACCTGGATTTTCTCGCCGTCGACGGTTTTCGGACGCTGCTGGTGCTCAACCACGAACATGAACGGGCGCGGTTGCACTGCAGCGTCATCCCCGGCCCGGCGCTGCGGCCCCTGTTACGCCTGGTGCCCAATCACGGCCTGACGGTGGTCGACTCCATCCCGGAGGCGCTGCAGATGATGCAAGACGCCTTAGGCACCCGCCGTAACTTCCTGGCCGGCCTGGCTCGCCTCCGGCAGCCGAGACAAGGCCCGTGCCTGGCCCGTACCGCCCGAGACGTCGGCTAACACCGCAGTCCCGTCACTTGGCTTGCCGCGGCATTCAGCTCAGCTCCGTTCTGAAGCCGCGCATCGCCTGAATCAGCGAGCAGAAGACGCGGTGCGCGGCCGCCAGGTCACCATCGGGCAGTTCGGTCAGCGCTGTGTGAGTATGCGTCCCCAAGGGCTGGAAGAAAGAGCGGGCGGTGGACAGTCCTGGCTCGGAGTAACGCAGAACTACTTTGCGGCGATCGGCGGGATGGTTCTCCCGTCGAATGTGACCGGACTCGATCATGCGATCCACCAAGTAGGTGATCGCCGCGCTGGACATGCCCATGCGTTGACTGAGGTCGCCAGAGGTCATCGGCCGCCCGGCCGTGTCAGCGACCAGGATGTGCAGCAAGGCCCGAAAGTCGCTGGGCCGCAGGTCGTGTGACACCGCGAACAAGCGGCCGATCTGGTCGGACTCCGTGGACAGCTCGCGTAGATCGGCCGCAATCTGCGACTCCAGTTCGTCCCGACTGGAGGCATGCTCGTCGGGTTTCATAGCTGTGTGCAGCATAACGCTTCATTTAAGTTATTTAACGATTCAGCCGATGAACTAATCTCAGCCGGCCTGGGCCATCCCGATGGCCGATTGAGCAGCGCAAACACCACCGCTACTGCGCCGGTGCGCGGATGGGTGACAGCACCTGGCTAGCGCGCAGCCAGATCGTTCACTAAATTAACTTTTAAGATGGTGAATGAGGGAGAGGCGCCAGATGTCACCGGCACGGACCAGGGCGGACGGAGGTTCCGCGCGCCTGTCAGGGGTTTTGACACCGCAACTGCAGGGTATGACGGGCCGGTGTTCGAAGCGTTCAAGCCGGCGGCTATCCAGCCTTCCGGGAGGGGGTGCGGGGCCACGGTGCGTACTTTTTCAGTGACCCCCCAACCCGATGTGTTGCCGATCGGCGGCACGTGGTCGGTCCCCGGCGACTTCGACGAATGGCGGTCCAACGTGCGACGGGCGGTTCTCGCCGATGTGAACGCGTTCGTCGCTGGACGCCGCGCGGAGTTGGACGGCGCGAGCATCGATGCCGCCGGCGACATCTTGTTGGAGTTCATTTCCGGCGGCAAGTGCCTGCGGTCGACCTTCATGTATCTGGGGTGGCGGTGCGGCGCGCCACCCGACCGCGCGGCGCTCTCGGCGGCCGCCAGCCTGGAGTTGTTGCACGCCTTCGCGCTCTTGCAAGACGACGTCATGGACGATTCGCCCGAGCGGCGCGGCCGGCCCGCCGCACACCTGCAATTCGAGACCTGGCACCGCGAGCGGGGGTTGTCCGGTTCCGCCCGGCGCTTCGGCGAGTCCTGCGCCATCCTGCTGGGGGATCTCTGCTTGATCTGGGCCGAGCAGATGCTGCGGGAGAGCGGGGTGGATCCCCAGTGCCTGCAGCGGGCGTGGTCGCGTTACGACGCGATGCGTACCGAGTTGGCCATCGGCCAGTTCGCCGACCTGACCAGCGACGCTCGCCGCCAGCCGTCCTTGGATACCGTCCTCGACGTGGCCCGGCGCAAGTCCGGCAACTACACGGTTCGCCGACCCCTGGAAATCGGCGCGGCGATGGCCTACTGCGACAACCACACCCTTGCCGGGCTTGGTCGTTACGGAACGGCGGTCGGTGAGGCCTTCCAGTTACGCGACGACATCCTCGGCGTCTTCGGTTCGCCCGCGGTGACCGGCAAGCCGTGCGCCGGAGATCTGCGTGAACGCAAAGCCACCAGCGTCGTGGTGGCCGCGCAGGAGCGAGCCGACACCGCGACCCGACGCGAACTGATGCACCTGATGGCAAGCGATGACCTCGACGATGCGGCACTCGAGCGCTGGAAGTCGCTGATCGAAGCGACCGGGGCGGTGCAACACGTCGAAGACATGATTCGGGAACGCGTCTCGTCTGCGCGAGAAGAGTTGCGCGAGTTGCCGATCGACGAATCCGTTCGTGATGCCCTGGCGAGCATGGCGACCGCCTGCACGGAGCGCGCCGTATGACCGCGGAGCCGAGTTGAGCATGCGTACCACCGGTGGACGCAGTGATCGGATTGTCGTCGTCGGCGCCGGACTGGCGGGCCTGTCCGCCGCACTGCATCTGGCCGGCCGGGGACGTGAGGTCACGGTCGTCGAGCGCTACCCGTGGCCGGGCGGGCGGGCCGGGCGCCTGGACATCGGCGGTTACCGGATCGACACCGGCCCGACGGTGATCACCATGCCCGACATCATCGACGACGTGTTCGCGGCCGTCGGTGAGACCCGGGCGGACCGCCTCGAGCTACTCCCCGTGGATCCGGCCTACCGGGCCGCGTTCGCCGATGGCAGTGCGTTACTCGTTCACACCGACGCCGAGCGAATGAGCGCGGCCGTCGAGGATTTCGCCGGGCCCGACCAAGCGGCGGGTTACCGTCGGCTGCGCCACTGGCTACAGCGGTTGTATCGCACCGAATTCGATGGTTTCATCGCCGCCAATTTCGATTCACCGCTGTCGCTGCTCACCCCGTCGCTGGCCCGGCTGGCCGCCATCGGCGGCTTCCGCAAATGGGACCGGATGGTCAAGCGCCACATCACCGATTCCCGCTTGCAGCGGGTGTTCACCTTTCAGTCGCTCTATGCCGGGGTGGCCCCGCGCGACGCTCTTGCGGTCTACGCCGTCATCGCCTACATGGACACCGTTGCCGGCGTGGTCTTCCCCCGCGGCGGTGTGCGCGCGCTGCCCGACGCCCTGGCCGGCGCGGGCACCGATGCTGGAGTTCGGTTCTGCTACAACGCCACCGTCACCGAACTGGAGCACTCGGGCGGACACGTCAGCGCTGTGCACACCGACCAAGGTGAGCGCATCGACTGCGACGCTGTGGTGCTGACCACCGAATTGCCGCAGACCTACGCACTGCTCGGACGAAAGCCGCGTCGCGTGTTGCCGCTGCGGCCCGCGCCTTCAGCGGTCGTGGCACATGTGGGCTGTGCGGCAGCACCCGATACTGCCCATCACACCATTCTGTTCGGTGAGTCGTGGGATCAGACGTTCACCGACATCATCGACGACGGGCAGCCCATGCGGGATCCGTCGCTGCTGGTCACCCGTCCCACCGCCAGCGATCCAACCCTGGCACCCGACGGACGGGACCTGCTGTATGTGCTGGCGCCCGCACCCAACCTCGACCGCGGCCGCGTCGACTGGGACGCCGACGGAAACCGGTACGTGGACAACATGATCGGCCACGTCCAAGAACGGCTGATGCCCGGACTGCGCGATCACGCGAAGGTGCTCGACGTGGTGACTCCGGCAGATTGGGCGCGGCAGGGCATGGCGGCCGGGAGCCCTTTTGCCCTGGCCCACACCTTCCTGCAGACCGGCCCGTTCCGTCCGGCCAACATGGTGCGCGGTATCGACAATGCGGTGCTGGCCGGCGGGTCCACCGTGCCTGGTGTAGGCGTGCCCACCGCGCTCATTTCCGGGCGGCTGGCCGCGGACCGCATCACCGGCATCGCCGAGCGGTCCACGACGCGCCTCGACATGAAAGCGAGGTGGCCATGATCCGCAGCGAGTTGGACGCCGCCGGGATCGACGATCCGCGCCTGCGCGACGGGTATCGCCGGTGCCGAGAGGTCAACGCCGCGCACGGGCGCACATTTTTCCTGGCGACCCGGCTGCTCGCACCCGACCAACGGCCACCGATCCACGCCCTGTACGGCTTCGCCCGCCACGCCGACGACATCCTCGACGACATCGATCCGCAGTTGGGCACCGACGTTCGCGCCCAACGTCTGCAGCAGCTGTCGGACCGGTTCTTCACCGGCGTTCCCAATGGTGCCGACCACCGCGACGATCCGATCCTCACCGCGGTCATCGACACCGCACGCCGTTACGACATCGGGCTCGAGCTTTTCGAAGACTTCCTGACGTCCATGCGAATGGACTTGACCGTCACCGACTATCCCAACCGGGAAGCGTTGAACCGCTACATGCGAGGCTCCGCGGAAGCGATTGGGCTACAAGTGCTACCGATTCTCGGCACGGTGGTACCCGTCGAGGAGGCCGCACCGTATGCCTCGGCGCTCGGCAGAGCGTTTCAGTTGACCAACTTCCTGCGCGACGTCGATGAGGACTTGCTGCGACACCGGGTGTATCTGCCCGCCGATGAACTGGCCGCACACGGGGTTGACCGAGACCTGCTGATGTGGTGCCACCTGCATCGCCGCAGCGATCCGCGAGTGCGCGCAGCCCTGGCTGCTCAGCATGAGATCGCCCGGCAGACATACCAATTCGCTGCGGACGGGATCGCCATGCTGGCGCCGCGATCACGACCTTGTGTGGCTACCGCGGCTGCGTTGTACGCTGAGATCTTGGACTGCATAGAGGCAAGTGACTTCGCGGTGTTCGGCCACCGGGCCACCGTGGGCAAGGCTCGGCGGCTGCAAGTCGCCGGCGTAGGCCTGATGCGGGCGTGGCGAGCGCGAAAAGCGGCCGCATGACTGATCGCTGGCAATATCTCCTGGTGCTGGCCGCGTGCCTGGCGATCACCGCGCCGCTGGAGATATTCCGGCCCGGCGTCTACCGCCAGTGGCGCCGGTTGCTCCGGGCCGTGGTGCCCGTCGCGGTGGTGTTCTTGATCTGGGACGAAATCGCGGTGGCCGCCAACGTCTGGAAGTACGACAGCACCTACCTCACCGGCCTGACCATTCCGTTCCGGGTACCGATCGAAGAAGTCCTGTTCTTCCTCGTCATTCCCGTCTGCGGCCTGCTGACCTACAACGCGGTCAACGCCATCCTGGACCGGGTCAACCGGCGATGATCGGCCTGGGCTACACGGTGCCGGCCGTGCTGGCGGTGGTTTTGGTCTGCGCCGCCGAAGTGGCTGTGCTGCATACCGGTCTGTTTCGGCGCCCGGCATACTGGCTGTCGATGTTGATCGTGCTCGGTTTCCAGATCCCGGTCGACGGCTGGCTCACCAAACTCAGCTCGCCGATCGTCATCTACGACGATCGCCACATCACCGGTGTGCGTTTCCCGTTCGATATTCCGATTGAGGACTTCTTGTTCGGCTTCGCGCTGGTGACGGCGGTCCTGCTGCTCTGGGAACGGCAACGTGCGCGTCGGTGAAGCGGGTCCCGGCGACCTGTCAAGCGCGTTCGACGCCGGAGCCCCCGCCTACGACCAGCTGGTAGGCGCCAACCCCGGCTATCACAGCGCCCTGCACCTCACCGCGCGGCGGATGCGAATACCTAATCGCGGCAAGGGATTACGACTGTTGGATGCCGGGTGCGGCACCGGCGCCTCCACCGCCGCGCTGCTCGCCGTTGCCCCGGAGGCAGAGATCGTCGCGGTGGACGCCTCACGCGGAATGCTGGACGCGGCGCAAGCCAAGGACTGGCCGCCGTCGGTCCGGTTCGTGCATACGCCCATCGAGGACCTGGCCGAGCACGGCATCACCGGGCCGTTCGATGCCATCCTGGCCGCCTACCTGGTGCGGAACCTGGCTGATCCGGACGCTCAATTGCGGGAATTCCGTAGCCTGCTCCGGCCCGGCGGCACCTTGGCCGTGCACGAGTACTCCGTGCGCGATTCGGCTGTCGCGACGCGCATTTGGCACGCGGTGTGCTGGGGCATCATCATTCCCGCCGGCTGGTGGCGCACCCGTGACGCCGGGCTGTACCGCTATTTGTGGCGCAGCGTGCTGGCGTTCGACGGTGCGACCGCGTTCCGACAACGTCTCACCGACGCCGGCTTCACCGGAGTGCACAGCGAAACCGTACCCGGCTGGGAGGCCAACATCGTGCACACCTTCCTCGCGGACGCGCCGCAATGACCGACCGTCGCCGCGAAACCATTCCCGCGCCAGCAGGTTTGGCGGACGCGCAGGCGCTGCCCAACCGGCCGCGAGTGATCGTCATCGGCGGCGGCATCGCCGGCCTGACCGCCGCCACCGGGTTGGCCGAACGCGGTGTCGCCGTCGAGGTGATCGAACGCGAGCCCTACCTCGGCGGGCGAGTAGGCGGCTGGACCGAGCGCCACGACGGCATGGGCCTGGCCATGAACCGCGGTTTTCACGCCTTCTTCCGGCAGTATTACAACCTGCGCACCCTGCTGCGCCGAACCGACCCGCAATTGCGGAGGCTGACGCCCGTCGAGGACTACCCCCTGATCGACGGCGACGGCCGCCGGGACAGCTTCCGCGGGCTGCCGCGCACACCACCGTGGAACGCGGTGGCTTTCGCCGCCCGCAGCCCCACCTTCCGGTTGCGCGACTTCACCTACATCGACGCTCGCGCGGCCGCACCATTGGCCGCGGTGTCGGTGCCAGAGACCTACCTGCGCCTGGACCACGTCGACGCCGAAACCTTCCTCAAGAACATCCGCTTCCCCGAAGCGGCCCGGCATCTGGCTTTCGAGGTCTTCTCCCGCAGCTTCTTCGCCGACCCGGCACAGCTGTCTGCGGCCGAACTGGCCACCATGTTCCACATCTACTTCCTGGGCTCCAGCGAGGGCCTCATCTTCGACGTTCCGTGCGCGAACTACGACACCGCGCTCTGGCAGCCGCTGCAACGCTACCTCGAACACCGCGAGGCACGGTTCCACCTCGGAGTCGGTGTGCAGCGTATCGCCAAGGACCGTGAAACCTTCACTGTCCACACCGATTCCGGGGAGCGGTTCGACGCCGACGCGGTGGTGCTGGCCACCGATGTGAGCGGCTTGCAGCAGATCGTCGCCGCATCGACCGACCTGGCCGATGCGCAGTGGCGAGCACAGATCGCGCGGATGCGCACCGCGCCACCGTTCGCCGTACACCGGTTGTGGCTCGACCGCCCCGTCGCGGCGGGCCGACCGGCGTTTCTCGGCACCTCCGGGCACGAGCCGCTGGACAACATCAGCGTGCTGGACCGCTATGAGAACGAAGCGGCCGGCTGGGCCCGCGCCCACGGCGGCTCTGTCGTCGAGTTGCATTCCTATGCGCTTGCGTCGGCGTCATCCAGCGCCGATGCGCTGCGTCAGTTGCATCGCATATACCCCGAAACGGCTGCCGCGCAGGTGGTTTGCGAGCGGGTGCTAAAGCGCAGCGACTGCCCGCTTTTTGCGCCCGGCACCTACCTGGACCGGCCCGCCGGGACGACGCCACTTCCGGGTCTGGTGCTGGCCGGTGACGCCATCCGCATCGATTTGCCGGTCGCGCTCATGGAACGGGCCGCCACCACCGGCTGGGCAGCCGCCAACCGCCTGCTGACCCGGTGGGGCCTGGCCGGACACCCGCTGCACACCGTTCCCAGGCAGGGCCGGTCGCGACCGCTGCGCTGGCTCGCCAATCGTGAAAAGGCCGCACTGCGATGAACATTCGTGACCGGATGCGGCAGTTGCGGCCCAGCAACTGGCCCAAAGACTGGCCTATCCAGGCGATCCCGCACATCACCTGGTCCGATCAGCGTCCCACCTACCGCGACGCGCAGCCCGCCATCATCCATGCCGCGCTGGAACGAGCCCAGCGCCGGCCCACCGGAAACTGGTATGTGTTCGCCGGAAGCCGCGAGGTGCGGTCCGATCGGCCGTTCGGTACGCGCGTCGCGGGCGTCGAGGTAGTCGCGTGGCGCGATCAGCAGCACCGACTGCGCGTCGGTCCGCGCAGCTGCCCGCATCTGGGCGCCGACTTGGCCACCGGTGTCATCGACTGCGGCACGCTGGTGTGCCGGTGGCACGGGCTGGCGCTGGACGGGACCACCCGCGAATTCGGGTGGAAACCGATGCCCAGCTACGACGACGGGACGCTGGTCTGGGTGCGGCTGGACCGGGTGGGCGGCGAGACACCACTGGACCAGCCCGTGATCCCGACGCGGCCCAGCGGTGACACCGTGGCCGCCGTGACCCGGTTGGAAGGCGTGTGCGAGCCCTCCGACATCATCGCCAACCGGCTCGACCCCTGGCACGGCGCCTGGTTTCACCCCTACTCCTTCACCCGGCTCGACGTGCTCACCACACCCACCGAGGAGAACGACCAGTTCCTGGTCGCGGTGACCTTCCGACTCGGCCGGGTGGGTGTGCCTGTGATAGCGGAGTTCACCTGCCCGACGGCACGCACCATCGTGATGCGCATCGTGGAAGGGGAAGGGAGTGGCAGCGTCGTCGAAACCCACGCCACCCCAATGGGATTGGCTGCTGACGGGCGGCCCCGCACCGCGGTGCTGGAAGCCGTCATCGCGCACTCGGAACGCCCGGGATTCAAGAAAGCCTGTCAGGTCGCGCCGGTGATCTCACCGTTGATGCGCTACGCCGCTACCAGGTTGTGGCGCGACGACATCGCCTATGCGGAGCGTCGCTACGTCGTGCGGTCCGAGAGCTGACCGGCCGCGGGCGGAACGGTATCCCCCGGCGGGTACGGCTGCGACGTCTCGGCCTGATGCTGAGCGGATCTGCGCTGCCATAACCGCCACGCCACCACCAGGGCCCCGACGACACCCAAGGCCGCGGTCGGGTACAGGGCCAGCTGCGCCAGCCACAACCGGCGTTGTACGCGCAACAGCTTCTGCTCGGCGCGCAACACGCGTCGGGACGCTTCTTTGACCGCCACAGCAACGCCTGTACCCGAGTGCGGACCGCACAAAACAGATCGGCCCATTCGCTTAAACATTAAGAAACTTAATAGATGTATGCCGTGCAGGGTTCGACGGCAGTGGGCGGGGAACCCGAGCAGGGTGAGCGTTGGTAGTAGCGACAACGATCGTCGGTCGGACCGCCCGGAGCGGTCCTTAGCGCGCCGTCCCGCGGGCGTCGACGATACGGCGGTGCAGGCGGCAGGCAAAGTGTCCGAAGCGCTGGAAACCGTCGAGCAGGCCCGCGGACACCTCTACGCGTTCCATCAGCTGATGGGCCGAGCCGACCTGCAGCTCGACGAGGCGGTGAGCACGCTGTGTGAAGGTGGACACGACGAGCTGGCCGAGCTCATCCGTCGGGACCTGATCGGTCGCAACGTGCTTCCGGGACGGTGGACCTTCCAGATTGTGGAGGAATACGACGACGGCTACTACCGGTGCTTCAAAGAGATCGAACGGCAGGTGCGCAGCCAACTCACCAACGGGCGCCGACACGTCTTCGAAGCAGAGATGAAAGAGCGCCGGCGTACCGCCGGCCACCCCGCGCACGCCGCCACACCGAACGATTCGAAGGAGTGACTCGCCATGTCCGACAAAAAGTTCCACAAGGGAGACAAGGTCGAGTGGCAGAGCCACGGCAACACCGTCAAGGGCAAGGTCGAGGGCGAGATCACCTCCGACACCGAGGCGGCCGGACGTAAAGTGCGGGCTTCCAAGGATGATCCGCAGTACCAGGTCCGCAGCGACAAGTCCGGCAAGGACGCGGTGCACAAGCCGAGCGCATTGCGCCCCGCCGACTGAGCCATCCCGGCGATCACAATGGCTGACGACAACGACAGCACATGGAAAGAATTTCGCGATGTGGTCAACATGACCCCGCGCGAGTTGGAGAAGTGGCTCGATAGCGACGAGTCCCAGCAGGTCGGACAGAAGCAAGGCGACAACGAGTCGACCGGTCACGCCAGTGGCCGTCGCATCGTCGAGATCCTCAACGCCAAACGGGCCGACCTGACCAACGATGACTACGCACACATGCGCAAAGTCGTCGGCTACGCCAAGCGGCACCTGGCCCAGCGACCCAACGGCGATGTCACCGACACCGCGTGGCGCTACTCGCTGATGAACTGGGGACACGACCCGGCAAAGTCGTGAGCGTAGGCTCGACACGACAGAAACGCCTCGTCGGTTCGCTGCGCCCATACTTGCGGTGGCCGATACGCTGTTCGGCGTATCGCTACAAAGGAATGCGGGTAAGTGACCAAAGGCGCAGCAGATCGGCGGCTGGACCGCGCCGAACTCGAACAGCTGATGTCGGCAGATCTGCGGGCTCTCACCGCGCAATCCGACCGCATCGGGCGCCATTTCGCGCGCCGCCACGACGTCACGGGCAGCGACTTCCACGCCTTGCTGCACATCATGGTCGCCGAAACGGCCGGACAGCCGTTGACCATGGCTCAGTTGCGCCAGCGCATGGACGTCTCTCCCGCCGCGATCACCTACCTGGTGGACCGCATGATCGAAGCCGGCCACATCAGGCGCGAACCCGATCCAGTGGACCGGCGCAAGTCGCTGCTTCGCTACGAGCAACCCGGAATGGCGCTGGCTCGCGCCTTCTTCGCTCCCCTGGGGTCCGAGGTCCGCGCGGCCATGGCTGACTTGCCCGACCGGGATCTGGTTGCCGCGCACCGGGTTTTCTCCGCAATGATCAATGCGATGGCGACGTTCGAAACCAAACTGGCCGCCGAACAAGACAAACCACCAGCCGCCGAGGCCAAGCGAGGCACGCCGACGGGCCGGCGCCGCGCGGCGCGATAACCCCTCGGTTAACGGATTTGCGGCTCCGCCGCACAGCCAAGTAGTCGCTGTTCGATCAAGTCAGCCCCACGCGAGACCCCGCCGGTTGCGGCCAGACCAGCGGCCACCCGTTGCGCACCGGCTGCCATCGTGACGGCCTGGCGTACCCGCGCGCGAAGCCGTGCGGCGGTCAGTCGCTTGGGGGCCAGCCGAGTACCGCAGCGCGCCACCTGCACGCGTCGAGCCACTTCGGCCTGGTCCCGGGCGAAAGGTACGACGCAGACGGGTACGCCGTGGTCGAGAGCTTTCAGGGTCGTTCCCATGCCGCCGTGCGTGATGGCGCAGCAAGCCCGCTCGAGTATCGCCGCGTGCGGGGCGAATTGGCGCACGGTGGCGTTCGCTGTCTTCGGCAGGTCATCGGGTACTCCGGCCGGGAACGTCGCCACCACATGGACGGGTTCGTCGGCCAGCGCCTGCAAGGCGGTGTGCCCCAACGCGGCATCGAACTGCCGGATCGAAGACGTGTTGACCAGCACCACCGGCCGATCGATGGCCGCCACCCAATCCGGAGTGCTGATCGGCGCCGGCTCGAACACGCAGGCACCGATGTGGTGCACCAGGTCCCCCCAGCCCGGGTGGGGGTACTCGAACGGCTCACCGCCGGCCGCCAACAGCAGCGGGGCCCGTCGCATGAACTCGTCCACCGATGTCACCGGGGGCACCCCCAGGTCGGCGCGAATCCCGTTGACCCGCGGCAGCACCGGCCGGTCGAACAGATACCGCACAAACGGACGCATCGAAGCGTCCCGGATAGCACCCAAAACGCCGGGCAGGGGCCGCAGTCCTGGGCCGAAGGGCGGCACTCCGCGAGAGCGCAGATACGGGGTGAAGGGCGAAAAGACCAGCCAGGGGGTATCTCCGGCGTCGGCTACCGACATGGCACCCCAGCAGTTCGCGTCCACGATGACCGCATCGGGGACGACCGCCGCTACCGCGCGCTGCAGGTCCTCGACTTCCAGCACCGCCCGTCGGCACAGAACTTCGATCGATAACTTCAGCACGCCCAGTGCGTTTCGCGCCTCCCAGTCGTGACCGACGATGGCCTCGATTCGCGGGTCGACGGGTTCGGCATGCAGGCCGGCCGCGCGCATCGTCGCGATGCCGTCGGACATGGTGCGAACATGCACCTCGTGACCGCGCTGGGCCAGCTCGCGCAGCAACGCCCCAAGGGGCAGCAGATGACCCAGCGCGGGCGAACCATAGGCAAGTATCACCGCCACGTCGCGAACACCTACACGCCACTCAACTGGACATTGCTCAACGCGCGCAGATCTTGCGCACCGCAGCCGTGCAGACAGACCCGAAGCTCTTCGATGAAAGGCTCCAGCCAATCCACTACGGCAGCAACGGATTCGATAGCGGCGGCGAGCAGCGGTCGGGCGATCGCCACGACATCGGCGCCTAGCGCTACGGCCTTCGCGGCGTCCATACCCGTGCGAATGCCACCGGAGGCGACCAACGGGATGTCGGGCAGCGCCGCACGCACCTCCACGAGTGCCCGCGCCGTGGGAATACCCCAGTCGGCCAAGTCGGGGTAACGCAGCTCCCCGTACCGGACGAATTGTTCGACCCGTGACCACGACGTGCCGCCGGCCCCGGCGACATCGATTGCCGCGACGGGTATTTCGGCGTCGTCGGCGGTGAGCGCAGCGACGGCCGCGGCACCGATCCCGTGACCGACCTCTTTCAACAAGACGGGGTAATCCAATGCGTCGGCCACCTCACGCAGCCGGTCCATCGACCCGGAGAAATTGGTGTCCCCGTTGTGCTGCATCGCCTCTTGCAGCGGATTGGTATGCACCGCAAGGACATCGGCACCGACTCGGTCGAGCGCCTTGGCGACGTGGTCGACGGCGGCCTTCGTCACCTGAGACAAGCCGATGTTGCCGAACAACAAGATATCCGGCGCAACGTCTCGCACCGTGAAACTGGCGGCGGCTTGCTCCCCCAACGCGCTGTCCAGCATGATGCGCTGGGAGCCCAGCATCATCCCGAGACCCAACTGGTGGGCCGCCGCGGCCAAGTTGCGGTTGATGGTGCCCGACAGTTCCGCACCACCGGTCATGGCGCCGATCAACACCGGCGCGTGCAGGCGTTTACCCAGGAAAGTGGTGGACACATCGATGTCGTCGAGGCTGGTCTGCGTCAACGCGTTGTAGGGCAACGCATAGCGTTCCAGGCCCGTGGTCAGCCCGACGTAGTTCACCTGCTCGGCAAGGCACACGTCGATGTGCCGGCGCTTGCGCGTCTTCATCCTCCCGTGCTCGCCGGGCCGCCCGTCCACAAACTCCATACTGCCTGCTCCTCGTTGGTACCGTCACCCACACTTCGTTAAATTGATTAACACTTAAATAACTGAAATAATAACGCGGTGCTGTGGGAGCGTCTGGCCGCCGGGGTGACGGGCCGACGGTCCTGGCTTATCGCCCTGGGCATCGTGGTCTTCGCGTCGGTGTTCATGGTGCTGATCGGCGCCAACGCCGCGGCAGGTCAGGCGCCGCGATCGGTGCCCACGACTGCCGAATCAGCGAAATCCGACGCGTTGTCGCGTCAGTTCCCGTCCGGGGACAAGGCGCCGGTCATCCTGGTGGTGAGCCGGGTGGACGGCATGGTGCTGGATGCTGCCGACCTCGACGCGACCCAACAAGCCCGCAATCGCATGCACGCGGTTGCCGAACCGGGCACCTCGGCGCCGACGGCACCCGCAGTGGTGTCCGCGGACGGCAAAGCGGGCATCGGGCTGGTTCCCGTCCGCGCCGACCTTTCGGGTCTGCCCCTCAGTGACGCCGTCACCGCGCTGCGCACCGCTGCCCGCGACGGGCTTCCCTCGGGTCTGAGCGCGCATGTCACCGGCGGACCGGCGTTCGGAGCTGACATCGCCAACGCTTTCGCCGACGCCAACATCACCCTGCTGGTGGTGACCGCGTCGGTAGTGGCGCTGCTGCTGATCGTCACGTATCGCTCTCCGGTGCTGTGGTTGGTGCCCCTGCTCGTCATCGCGTTCGCCGATCGGGTGGCAACGGCGGTGGCAACCGCGGTGGCGGCGGCGACCGGCCTGAGCTTCGACGGGTCCACCGCCGGCATCACCAGCGTGCTGGTCTTCGGAGCGGGCACCAACTATGCGCTGCTTCTGATTTCGCGATATCGGCAAGAACTCGGCCGCCACAACGAGCACCGCGATGCGTTGCGCCGCGCCGTGCGGATGGCCGCACCGGCGATCGTGGCCAGCAATGCGACGGTGGTGCTGGCCCTTTTGACCCTCATCTTCGCCTCGACACCGAGCACCCGCAGCCTGGGTGCACTGGCGGCGTGCGGGCTGCTGGTCGCGGCCGGGTCAGTGCTGGTTGTCTTGCCGCCGCTGCTGGCGCTGTTCGGTCGGCGGCTGTTTTGGCCATTCGTCCCGCGCCCGCACGACAATGTGGGAAACGACGGGGGCGGTTTTTGGCATGCCGTCGCCGCCGGCGTCGCCCGCCACCCGGTTCCGGTGGCAGCGGCCACAATCGTGCTGCTGGCGGCGTTGGCCGGCGGTCTGCTGGGCACGCGCATCGGGTTGTCGCAGACCGAGCAGTTTCGGGTCAGGGCGGATTCGGTCACCGGATTCGACATAGTCGCCCAGCACTTTCCGGCCGGGCTGGTGAACCCCACGGTGGTCGTGGCCCCGACAGCGCAGCAGGTTTCACCGGCGATCAGCGCTATCCCCGGCGTCGTCTCGGTCACCGAGGCCGGCAAGTCGGATACCGGCCTGACCAAGTGGTCGGTGGTCATCGATGCCGCGCCGTCATCGGATCGCGCATTCCAAACCGTCTCTGCCATAAGGCATTCCGTCTCCATAATCAGCCAGGACGCCGTGGTGGGCGGACCGGACGCGCAGGCGCTCGACGTGCGCGACGCCGCCGCCCATGACCGGCACGTGCTGATCCCGGCGATCCTGGCCGTCATCCTGGCTGTGTTGTACGTCCTGCTGCGCTCCGCGCTGGCGCCACCGATGTTGTTGCTCGCGACGATTCTGGGCGCACTGGCCGCGTTGGGCCTGGGCGGCTGGGTCAGCATGCATGCGTTCGGATTTCCAGCCCTGGACAACAGCACCCCGTTATTCGCGTTCTTGTTCCTGGCCGCCCTCGGCGTGGACTACACCATCTTCCTGGTGACCCGCGCCCGCGAAGAATCGGTGCACGGCGATACCCGTAGCGGCATGATCCGCGCGGTGTCGGCCACCGGGGGCGTCATCACCAGCGCGGGAGTCGTTTTGGCGTCGGTCTTCGGGGTACTCGGCGTGTTACCCCTGATCGTGATGACCCAACTGGGCATCATCGTCGGCCTTGGCGTATTGCTCGACACCTTCGTCGTGCGCACCCTCGTGATCCCGGCGCTGTTCGCCCTCGTCGGCGACCGCATCTGGTGGCCCACCTACCCTGCCGGGCCATCCCGCGCAGCCCAAACCGGAACGGAGACAACGTGAACAAATCCATTCTGGCCGGTACCAGCTTGGCCGTCGCCGCGGCGGCCGGAGTCGGAAGCGTCGCCAGCCCAGCCCGTCACCCCGCTTGGTACGCGCGCCTGCGCAAACCGCGGTACCAGCCGCCCGGCGCGGTTTTCCCGCTGGTGTGGACCACCCTCTACGCCGATATCGCGGGCACCTCCGCGGTGGTGATCGACCGGTTCGAAACAGCGGCACAACCTGACAAGTCCCGTGCGTACGCCGCAGCGTTGGCCGTCAATCTGATCCTCAACGCCGGATGGAGCTGGCTGTTCTTTTCTCACCACAAGTTGGGCGCCTCGGCGGTCGGCGCGGCAGCCCTCACGCTCAGCAGTGCAGACCTGGCCCGCCGGGCCGGTGAAGCCGACCCCCGGGCGGGGCGGGCGTTGCTGCCCTATCCGTTATGGTGCGCCTTCGCCACCGCGCTATCCACGCACATCTGGCTGCTCAACCGCTAAGCGAATCATGTCCGTACTGTTATGGTTTCGCCGCGACCTACGATTGCACGATCACCCGGCCCTGGCCGCTGCGGCCGAATCCGACGATGTTCTGGCCTGCTTCGTCCTCGACCCACGGCTCGAGGCCTCGTCGGGGCCACGACGGCTTCAGTTCCTGGGTGATTCCTTGCGCCGGCTCGACGAGGATCTCAACGGCCGGCTACTGGTGACCCGCGGGCTACCACCGGATGCGATCCCGCGGCTGGCCAACGAGATTGGAGCGTCAGCCGTGCACATCTCCGAGGATTTCGCGCCGTTCGGGCGCCGGCGCGACGAGCGGGTCGGCCAGGCACTCGGCTCGGTGCCGCTGATCGCGACGGGATCGCCGTATCTGGTTTCGCCTGGCCGCGTAATGAAAAGCGATGGCACGCCGTACCGGGTCTTCACATCCTTCTTTCACAGTTGGCGCGACGCCGGATGGCGTCCGCCGGCCCAAACAGGTGCCGAGTCAGCCCGGTGGATCGACCCGGCGTCCGTGAACGGCAAGCCATGCGACATTCCAGATCCCGGTGTCGCACTCGACCTGGTCGCGGGTGAGGCGGCGGCACTTTCGCAGTGGGCGGAGTTTGTCGGCGACGGGCTCAACCGCTATGCCGAAGATCGCAACCGGCCAGATCGGCCTGGCACCAGCCGTATGTCGGCGCACCTGAAGTTCGGCACGATTCATCCACGCACCATGGTCAGCACGCTGGACATGCAGCACAGTGGTGCCGGAAATTATCTGCGCGAGTTGGCCTTTCGCGACTTCTACGCAGCCGTGCTGTATCACTGGCCGGCCAGCGTGTGGCGGAACTGGAACAGCGATTTCGACTCCATAGAGATGGACACCGGAGATGAGGCCAAGCGGCGTTTCCAAGCCTGGAAGGCGGGCGAAACCGGATTCCCGTTGGTCGACGCCGGGATGCGCCAACTGCGTGAGATCGGATTCATGCACAACCGGGTGCGAATGGTCGTCGCGTCGTTTCTGGTCAAAGATCTTCACCTGCCCTGGCAATGGGGCGCCGAATGGTTCCTGGAGCAATTGGTCGACGGCGACATGGCCAACAACCAGCACGGCTGGCAATGGTGCGCGGGGTCGGGCACCGACGCCGCACCGTACTTCCGGGTGTTCAACCCGGCCCGGCAGGCGGAGAAGTTCGACCCGTCAGGCGATTACATCCGCCGCTGGGTCGCCGAACTGAGCGACGCCGACGATCCTCACTTGCTCAAAGGTCAACGCCCCCAGGGCTATCCAGAGCCGATCATCGATCACCGCACCGAGCGGGCCGAAGCGCTGCGCCGGTACAGCAGCATCAGCTAGCGCCCCGGTCAGTCGTCAACCTTTCAGTGGAGCACGGGTTCCGGCAAACGTTTTGCTGATTCGCTATTCACCAAGCAGCTTCGCATGTAATTATCAGCCGACTCACAGTTGGTTGACGCCAGGGAGGCGACATGGCTTGCTCGTTCGGACGGACGTTGGTGGTCGCGGGTGCTGCCGTGGGCCTGATGGCCGGCGCGAGCGGCTGTTCGTTCTTGGTCGGGAAGTCGTCGTCGCACGCGGTGAGCAAAAGCGATGTGGCCGGCCAGATCACGGCCAAGATGACAGACGCGGCGGGCAACAAGCCCGAATCGGTGACCTGTCCCGGTGACCTGCCGGCCAAGGTCGGGGCACAGCTAAACTGTGAGATGAAGGTCAAGGACTCCACCTACAACGTCAACGTGACGGTCACCAGCGTCGAAGGCAAAGACGTCAAATTCGACATGGTGGAGACGGTCGACAAGAACCAGGTGGCCCGCATCATCAGCGACAAGCTGTACCAACAGGTCGGCGAGCGGCCGGACGCGGTGACATGCCCGGACAATCTCAAAGGCTACGAGGGCGCGACGCTGCGCTGCCAGTTGACCGACGGCACCCAGAAGTACGGCGTCAACGTGACGGTCACCGCCGTCGACGCGGGCGACGTCAACTTCGACTTCAAGGTCGACGACCACCCCGAGCCGAGCTAGCGGCTAGTGCGCTGCCTTCTTGCGTTCGATATCGGCTAGCGCCGCCGCCAGCTCCGCGCGCTGGGCCGCCGAAGTCTCCCAGGACAGCTGCCGGTTCTTCACCACCTTGGCCGGGGCGCCGACCGCGATCGAGAAGTCGGGCACCACGCCTCGCACCACCGCATGCGATCCCAACACGCAGCCGCGACCGATCGACGTGCCGCGCAACACGGTCACCTTGACGCCCACCCAGGTGTCCGGACCGATCCGCACCGGGCTCTTGATGATGCCCTGGTCTTTGATCGGCAGCGTGATGTCGTCCATCCGATGGTCGAAATCGCAGATGTAGCACCAGTCAGCCATCAGTACCGATTCGCCGAGTTCGATGTCCAGATAGCAGTTGATGACGTTGTCGCGCCCGAGCACCACCTTGTCACCGAACCGCAGCGATCCCTCGTGAGCCCGGATGGTGTTCTTGTCCCCGATGTGCACCCAGCGACCGATCTCGAGCTGCGCCAGTTCGGGCGTGGCATGGATTTCCACCCCTTTGCCGATGAACACCATGCCGCGGGTGATGATGTGCGGGTTGGCCAGCTTGAACTTCAGCAGCCGCCAGTAGCGGACCAGGTACCACGGCGTGTACGCACGGTTGCGCAGCACCCACTTCAGGGATGCCACGGTGAGGAATCTGGCCTGGCGCGGGTCCCGCAGCCGCGAGCCGCGCCACCGGCGATGCAGCGGTGCACCCCACATGCTCGTCATGGCCGAAAAGCCTATCTGCACGCCGCGGGGCGCCGAAATGGCGGGCGCGGCAGCCCGGGCAATCGGCGACCGGGAACCGACTCCGGGTTACCCTCACCTGTACTCGATCGCTGCCCATGCCACGCCCGCGGAAGGATTTGGGAAACCGAGGTGCTTGCGCGACGTCTCCAGGCGGCCGTGTTCGCCGCTGTGCTCACGATTGCGCTCGGCGGGTGCGGCAACACCGACTCCTGGGTGCAAGCGGCGCCCGCCGAGGGGTGGTCGGCGCCCTACGGCGACGCCGCCAATAGCAGCTACACCGCCACCGGCGGCGCCAGCAGGCTCACGCTGGGCTGGACCCGGTCGGTCAAAGGCAGCTTGGGCGCCGCGCCGGCGCTGACTCCGCGCGGCTATGTCGCGCTCAACGCCCAGACTCCGGGCGGCTGCTCACTGATGGAGTGGGAGAACAACAACAACGGCAGGCAACGCTGGTGCCTGCGGCTGGTCCAGGGCGGCGGCTTCGCCGGCGCGGTGTTCGACGGCTTCGACAACCTCTATGTCGGTGAGCCCGGCGCGATCATCGCCTTCCCGGTCACCCAGTGGACGCGCTGGCGGCATCCGGTGATCGGCATGCCGTTGACGCCGCGGTTTCTGGGCGGCGGCACCCTGCTGGTCACCACCCACCTCGGCCAGGTGCTCGCGTTCGACGCGCACCGCGGCGAGGTGGTCGGCAGTGCCTTGGATCTCGTCGACGGTGTCGACCCAGGCGACGCCACCCGCGGTCTGGCCGATTGCGGACCGGCCCGGCCCGGCTGCCCCGTCGCGGCGGCCCCGGCCTACTCGCCTGCCAGCCAGACGGTGGTGCTGAGCGTCTGGCAGCCGAGTGCGCCGGCCGCGACGCTGGTCGGCCTCAAGTACCACCCCGGACAGGACCCACTGCTGTCGCGGGAGTGGACCAGCGACGCCGTCAGTGCGGGCATCATCGCCGGCCCGGTGCTGTCCGCCGACGGCAAGACCGTCTATGTCAACGGCCGCGACCAGCGGTTGTGGGCCCTGCACGCCGCCGACGGAAAAGTGAAATGGTCGGTACCGCTGGGCTTTTTGGCGCAAACCCCGCCCGCGGTCACCCCGCAGGGCTTGGTGGTGGCCGGCGGCGGCCCCGACACCCGGCTGGCGGCGTTCCGGGACGCCGGAGATCACGCCGACCAAGCCTGGCGGCGCGAGGATGTCACGCCGCTGACGACATCGAGCCTGGCCGGGGGCGGCGTCGGCTACACCGTTGTGTCCGGCCCCGCCCATGACGGCGGAGCGGGCATGTCGCTGCTGGTCTTCAACCCTGCGAACGGCCAGACGGTGAACAGCTATCCGCTGCCCGCGGCCACGGGTTTTCCGGTCGGGGTGTCTGTGGGCACCGATCGGCGGGTGGTCACCGCCACCAGTGACGGGCAGGTGTACAGCTTCGCGCCGGCTTAGCCCGGACGGTCCACCGCCGAGCTAGATCGCCAGCGGCGGGATGGCGCTGCGCGGCACCTGCGCCTGGGTGGCCCCGGCGAACGACGGCAGCAACTCGCCTTGGGCGAAGTAGAAGATCAGGTCGTCGTCGGTGATGGCGAAGTTCTGATAGTGCGTCGAGTCGAGGCCCGAGGAGGGCAGGATCGCCGCCCCGAACCCGGTCTGGCGTTCCAGTTCGCGCTGCACCACCGGGAAAATGGCGTCCAGCGCATTGGTACCCGGCGCGAACAGCGTGTCGAAGGTGATGGGCTGCTTGGTGCCGAGGTTGTAGTTGAACGCCTTGTACCAGGTGGACGGGTGCGCCCCGCCCAGGTCCTGGAACATCTTGAGCACGACGCTGCGGGTGTTGTGCGGCGGTTGGCCGGCGCTGCGCTGCTCGGTGGTCGCTTCTAACTGGTAGGGCTGGTCGCGCCGGCCCGACCCCTGCGCCACGTTGATGAAGCCGTCCCGGTTCTGCGTGATGTAGTCGGTCAGCGCCTGCTGGTCTGGGTAGTCGACCGGGAAATTCATGTCGAGGGTGTAGGTGGGCGCGGTGGCGTGCAAGTGGCAGATCTGACCGGGATCGACGGATCCGCCGAGGCTGGCGCACGACGGCGGCGCGGCGGCCGCCGGCCAGCTCGACACGACCGCAAGCGCCAACGCGGCGGCCGTCAAGAGATAACGCATGGTTTGAACTGTCCTCGCACAGGAGAAGGGCTGCAGGGCCACATAAAGTAATCGCCGTCAGCGTACCCGGGCGTTACCAAGTGGCTGAGCAAACGTAGGCCTTTGCGGTACCGGCGGTACCGGACCCGATGCGCGCGATCACCACCGACAGGGCTCGACTGCCGCGTAACCGGAGCCGTCGGCGCAGCGCGTCGGGGTCCACCCGGACCCCGCGGACGAGGATTTCCAGCGCCCCGCAGTCCATCGCCGTCAGTGTCTGCCGCAGCCGGCGTTCGTCGAACGCCAGTTGCTCGAGCACCTCGAACCCCCGCTCCCCCGCCGGCAGCCGGTCACCCGACAGGTAGGCGATGTCGGAGTCGAGCTGCCACAGCCCGTGCCGGGCCGCGTACTGGCGGACCAGGCCCGCTCGCACGACGGCGCCGTCGGGATCAACGATCCACCGCCCGGCCGGTGCCACCGGGCAGTCGTCGGGTTCGCCGTCGGTCAGCTGTTCGTTGCGGTCCAGGAGGCTGGCTCGGCGACGCACACCGGGCTCAGCCAACCCGCGCGACCACAAGCAGGCTTCGCGCACCGACCCGCGGTAGGACGTTACCTCGATTTCCCCATCGAAACCCAGGTTCCGCACCTGGCCGAAATCGATTCCGGGAGCACACTTTACGGCCAGATCTCGCGCGGCGTAGGTGTCGAGCAGCGGGCCCAGTGCCGGCTGGTAGTCGGCCGGGCGGAAGTGGCGACGCCCCTTGCTGCGGCGCGCGGGGTCGACGACGACGACCGCGTCGCGGGTCACCGGGCGCAGCGCGTCGGCGCGGCACACTGCGGTGCCCCCGCCCAGGTTGTGGCGCGCCATCAGCAGTCGTACCGGGTCGAGGTCACTGCCCACGACGTGGGCCGCCGTGCCGCGCAGAGCCGCCAGTTCGGTACCGATGGAACAGGTCGCGTCGTGAACGACGCGACCGGCCAGCCGCGCCGCCCGGTGTCGGGCGACGTCGGCCACGGTGGCCTGCTGCAGCGCCTCGTCGGTGAAAAGCCAGCCCGAGATGTCGCCCAGCGCAGCGAGTTTGGCGGCGGCGCGCCTGCGCAGCAGCGTCGTCTCCACCAGGATCGGCGCGCGGTCACCGAAGCGGGCTCGCACGGCCGCGACGTCGGCGATGCGGGTGGCATCGGTCAGCTCCCGCGCCGCGACCTCGTGCAGGGCCGCGACACCGGAGTCCGAGCGCAGGTACGTGACGTCGTCGACGGTGAAGGTGAGGCTGACGCTCAGGAGGGCTTAACCCCGGTCACCATCACGTTGTAGAACCAGCCTTTGGGCGCCACATGCCGCCACACGTTGGCGTCGACCCAGCTCAATGCCTTCCAGCTGTTGAACGCGAACTTCGCCCAGCCCCAGCCCAGCTTGCCCGGCGGCACCGTCGACTCGAACGTGCGTACCGGCCAGCCCAGCATCGCGGCGGTGAACTCCTCGCTGGCGGTGCGAACCTGAACCGCGCCGGCGTTGGTGGCCATCCGCTCCAAGTCGCTGGGCTCGAAGGTGTGCAGGTCGACAATCCACTCGAGGGCCGCCGCGCGCGAGTTCTCGTCGAGCTCGGCCTGAGGCCGGCGCCAGGCACCGAGGCCGGGCAGCTTCACCGCGCGGATGGTGACATTCCAGGTCAGGTCCGCCAGCGCACGGGCGTAGGTGTTGCCGACGGTGGTCGGCTCACCGGCGAATACGAACCGGCCGCCCGGCTTGAGCACTCGGATGACCTCGCGCAGCGACAGCTCGACGTCGGGGATGTGGTGCAAGACGGCATGTCCGACCACGAGGTCAAAGGTGTTGTCGTCGTAGGGAATACCTTCGGCGTCGGCAACCCGGCCGTCGATGTCCAGGCCCAGCGCCTGCCCGTTGCGGGTGGCGACCTTGACCATGCCCGGTGACAGGTCGGTGACTGAGCCGCGCCGGGCGACGCCGGCCTGGATCAGGTTGAGCAGGAAGAAGCCGGTGCCGCAGCCCAGCTCCAGGGCGTTGTCGTACGGGAGCTGGCCGATCACTTCATCGGGAACGATGGCGTCGAACCGACCGCGTGCGTAGTCGATGCAGCGCTGGTCATACGAGATCGACCACTTGTCGTCGTAGCTCTCGGCCTCCCAGTCGTGGTAGAGCACCTGGGCCAGTTTGCTGTCGTGGCGGGCAGCCTCCACCTGTTCGGCGGTGGCATGCGGGTTGGGGGCAGCGTCAGCGGGGGCTTTTGTACTCCTCGTCATGCAGGGCAGCCTAACGGCCGTCGCCGGTGCGGTGCTGGCCAGCACCGTGACCAGCGGCGAAGACCTCGACGTAGCGGCGGCTTTCGGCGGCCAGGCGTTCGTCCGGCGCCAACTCGAGCACGTCGTTGATGCCGGCTTTGGCCGCGGCCAGCGCGTATGCCGGGCCGTCCAGGAACCGCCGCGCCCACTGCGCCGCGGCGTCGTAGACGTCGTCGGGTGCCACCATGTCGTCGATCAGGCCCAGGGTCAGCGCCTCTTCTGCGTCGAAGAAGCGGCCGCTGAACACCAGTTCCTTGGCGCGGCTGGGGCCGGCTACCTGGGTCAGCCGGGCCATGCCCCCGCCGCCGGGGATCAGGCCCGCCAAGATCTCGGTGGCGCCGAACTTGACGTTGTCGCCGCTGACCCGCCAGTCGGCGGCCAGGGCGAGCGTCAGCCCGGCGCCCAACGCGTATCCGGTGATGGCGGCGACGGTCGGTTTCGGGATGGCGGCCACCGCGTCGATGGCCTCGCGCCGCACCCGTGCGGCGGTGTCGGCCTCTGCCGGGGTCAGGGTTCGCAGTTCAGGCATGTCGTCACCGGCGGAGAAGATCTCGTGCCCGCCGAACAAGATCACCACCGCGACGTCGTCGCGCCGGCCCAGTTCGGCGGCCGCGGCAGCGATCTCCCGGTAGACCTGGCGGGTCATCGCATTGGTCGGCGGCCGCGACAACAGCAGCATGGCCAGCCCGGCGTCCTGGGTGCCGTCGCTGACCACGACGTGGACGAACTCGCTCAAAGAGGCCACCCCATGAATCCGCCCGCTTTGCGCGCCTCGTGGTAGCGGTCGGAGTCGAAGAACTCGAAAACCCAATTGTCGCCGCGCATTTCGAGCAGCGGCTGCACCGGAACAATCTGGCGTTCCACGGCCAGCACATCGGCGACCGTGCGCCCGGCCAGCGAGTCGAGCTGAGTCCAGGTGGGCGGCAACAAGACGTTGCGGCCGGCCGCGAAGTCAGCGATCGCGTCGTGGGGCAACGCCCAGCCGGCCCGGTCGGACTCGGTGTTCTCCCCGTCGGCGCGTTGCCCCTCAGGCAGGGCGGCCACGAAGAAGTAGGTGTCGTAGCGGCGGGTGCGTTCGGCCTCCGGGGTGACCCAGTTCGCCCAGGGCCGCAGCAGATCCGAGCGCAGCACCAGGTTCTCACGGCGCAGGAAGTCGGCGAAGGACAGCGTCCGATCGGCCAGGTCGCGGCGGGCGTCGCCGTAGACCGAGGCGTCTTTGACGATGCCGTCGGGGTCGTCGGCAGGTCCGGCGAACAGCACGCCGGACTCCTCGAAGGTCTCCCGCGCGGCGGCGCATACCAGCGCCTCGGCCAGGTCCGGTTCGATCCCGAACCGCTGCGCCCACCACTGCGGCGGCGGACCCGCCCACGCAATATCAGTGTTGCGGTCGCGCTCGTCGACGCCGCCGCCCGGAAAGACGATCACCCCCGGCGCGAACTCCATCGCCGAGTGCCTGCGCATGAGGAACACGGCGATGCCCTCGGGCGTATCGCGCACCAGCATCACCGTCGCCGCCGGGCGTGGTGTCAGCGGCGGTTGGTCCTGCGGTGAACTCACGGTTGCCTCCGGTGGGCGGCGCGGGTGCGGACGCGACGGGCGAAATACCGCCCGTCGACGACGTCCAGGGCGATCTTCTGACCGAACGCTCGGGACAGGTTGTCGGCGGTGAGGACGTCGGGCAGCAGTCCGGACGCGACGACCTGGGCCTCCGACAGCAGCAGGCAGTGACTGAAGCCGGGCGGAACTTCCTCGACGTGGTGGGTGACCAGCACCAGCGCGGGCGCGTCGGGGTCGGCGGCCAGGTCGGCCAGCCGGGCCACCAACTCCTCCCGGCCGCCCAGGTCCAGGCCGGCGGCGGGTTCGTCGAGCAGCAACAGTTCGGGATCGGTCATCAACGCGCGGGCGATCAGCACCCGCTTGCGCTCCCCTTCGGACAGGGTGCCGTAGGTGCGGTCGGCCAGATGCTCAGCGCCCAGGCTTTCCAGCATGTCGACGGCGCGCTGATAGTCGATGTCCTCGTACCGTTCCCGCCACCGGCCCAGCACCGAATAACCGGCCGACACCACCAGGTCGCGCACCACCTCGTCGCTGGGCACGCGCTGCGCCAGCGACGCCGAGCTCAGCCCGATCCGGGCGCGTAGTTCGGAGACGTCGATTCGGCCCAGTCGCTCGCCGAGGATGAAGGCGACGCCGGTCGACGGGTGCTCGGAGGCGGCGGCGATGCGCAGCAGCGAGGTCTTGCCGGCGCCGTTGGCGCCGATGATGACCCAGCGTTCGTCGAGTTCGACGGCCCAGTCCAGCGGGCCGACCAGTACCCGGCCATTGCGGCGCAGCGATACGTTCCTGAAGTCGATCAGCAGGTCGGGGTCGGCCTCATATTCGCCGTTCTCGGGCACTCGACCATCGTGCCGTACCGGGGGGTGGCCAAGGTTGGCGGGTCATCAGCTTCGCGAGCGACTAGTCAGCGGGAATTTCGACGCGCCGCAGCACGCCGTCGGCCGCGTCGGCGGCTTCGATCTCACCGCGCGTCACGCCCAACAGGAACAGCACCGTGTCCAGGTAGGGGTGGCTCAGCGAAGCGTCGGCCACCGCACGCAACGCCGGCTTGGCATTGAACGCGATGCCCATACCGGCCGCGGCCAGCATGTCGATGTCGTTGGCGCCGTCACCGACGGCCACCGTCTGCTGCATCGGTATCCCGAACCGGTCGGCGAATTCGCGCAGTGCCACCGCCTTACCGGGCCGATCGACGATCGGTCCGATCACTCGGCCGGTGAGGATGCCGTCGACGATCTCCAATTCGTTGGCCGCGACGTAGTCCAGCATCAGCTCACGCGCCAGCGGTTCGATGATGCGCCGGAAGCCGCCGGAGACGACGCCGCAGCGAAAGCCCAAGCGCTGCAACGTCCGTACCGTGGTGCGGGCACCGGGCATCAGCTCGAGTTGGGCGGCGACCTCGTCCATGACAGTGGCGGGTAGTCCTGCCAGCGTGGCCACCCGCCGTTGCAACGATTCGGCGAAATCCAGCTCTCCGCGCATGGCAGCCTCGGTGATCGCCGCGACGGTGCCCAGCGCACCGGCGCGGGCGGCCAGCATCTCGATGACCTCACCCTGCACCAACGTTGAGTCGACGTCGAACACGATGAGCCGTTTGGTGCGCCACGCCAGGCCGTAGTCCTCGACCGCGACGTCGACATGTTCGTCGGCGGCCACCTTGGTCAGCGCGCTCTGCAGCGACGCCCCGACCCCGGGCGGCGCGGACACCCGCAGCTCCAAGCCGGTCACCGGATAATCCGATACGCCGCGGATGAAGTCGATGTTCACCCCGAGGCTGGCGACCTCCCGCGCGACCGCGCCGAAAGCGCCGGCGGTGATCGGCCGGCCCAGCACGATGATCGTGTGGGTCGACGGTTCCCGGATGATCGGTATGTCGTCGCTGCGCTCGACCGAGACCTCGAGCCCTTGCTCGTGGATGGCGGACTCGACGTCGCCGCGCAATGCGTCGACCGCGCCGTCGTCCAGCGCCGCCGACACCAACACGGCCAGGGTCAGGCGCCGCCGCACGACCACCTGTTCGACGTTGAGCAGTTCCACGCCGTGGCGCGACAACACCTCGAAAAGCGCGGAGGTCACCCCGGGCTGGTCAACGCCGGTGACGGTGATCAGCACCGACACCTTGGCCGGTGCGCTCACCCGAAATTACCGTCGGGACGGTCCATTAATTGCGGTCCGGCTCCGTCCGCGGGCCGAAGCCTTCCGGCGACTCGAACGCCGTGGGGTGCTTCCCGACGTGTGCCTCAGCGCGCAGCCGTTCGATCATGTGCGGGTAGTGCAACTCGAACGCCGGCCGCTCCGAGCGGATGCGAGGCAGCTCGGTGAAGTTGTGCCGCGGCGGCGGGCAACTGGTGGCCCACTCCAGCGAGTTGCCGTAGCCCCACGGGTCGTCGACGGTGACCACTTCGCCGTAGCGCCAGCTCTTGAACACGTTCCAGATGAACGGGATCATCGACGCGCCCAGGATGAACGCTCCGACGGTCGAGACGATGTTGTAGGGCTGGAAGCCGTCGGTGGGTAGGTAGTCGGCGTAGCGGCGCGGCATGCCCAGGTCACCCAGCCAGTGCTGCACCAGGAAGGTGGTGTGGAAACCGATGAAGGTCAGCCAGAAGTGCAGCTTGCCCAGCCGCTCGTCGAGCAGCCGGCCGGTCATCTTCGGGAACCAGAAGTAGATGCCGGCGTAGGTGGCGAACACGATGGTGCCGAACAGCACGTAGTGGAAGTGCGCGACCACGAAGTAGGTGTCGGTCACCTGGAAGTCCAGCGGCGGGCTGGCCAGCAGCACACCGGTCAGGCCGCCGAGCAGGAAGGTGACCAGGAAGCCGACCGAGAACAGCATCGGCGTCTCAAAGGTCAACTGGCCCTTCCACATGGTGCCGATCCAGTTGAAGAACTTGATTCCGGTGGGCACCGCGATCAGGTAGGTCATGAACGAGAAGAACGGCAGCAGCACCGCTCCGGTGGCGAACATGTGGTGGGCCCACACCGCCACCGACAGCGCCGCGATCGACAGCGTCGCGTACACCAGGGTGGTGTAGCCGAAGATCGGCTTGCGGGAGAACACCGGGATGACTTCGGTGATGATCCCGAAGAACGGCAGCGCGATGATGTACACCTCGGGGTGCCCGAAGAACCAGAACAGGTGCTGCCACAACAGGACCCCGCCGTTGGCCGCGTCGTAGACGTGCGCTCCGAGATGCCGGTCTGCGGCCAGGCCGAACAGCGCGGCGGTCAGCAGCGGGAACGCGATCAGCACCAGGATGGACGTCACCAGGATGTTCCAGGTGAAGATCGGCATCCGGAACATCGTCATGCCGGGCGCACGCATGCACACCACGGTGGTGATCATGTTGACCGCACCCAGGATCGTGCCCAGACCGGCGACGATCAGGCCCATGATCCACAGGTCACCGCCGGGACCGGGCGAGTGCACGGCGTCGGTCAGCGGCGTGTAGGCCGTCCAGCCGAAGTCGGCGGCGCCGCCGGGGGTGATGAAGCCGGCCATACCGATGGTGGCGCCGAACAGGAACAGCCAGAACGAGAAGGCGTTCAGCCGCGGGAACGCGACGTCGGGTGCGCCGATCTGCAGCGGCAGCACCAGGTTGGCGAAGCCGAACACGATCGGGGTCGCATAGAACAGCAGCATGATCGTGCCGTGCATGGTGAACAGCTGGTTGTACTGCTCGTTCGACAGGAACTGCAGACCCGGCGCGGCCAATTCCGCGCGCATGAACAGCGCGAGCAACCCGCCGACGAAGAAGAAGACGAAGCAGGTGACGCAGTACATGATGCCGATCAGCTTGTGATCGGTCGTGGTGATCAGCTTGTAGACAAGGTTCCCTTTGGGACCCATCCGGGCCGGGTACGGACGGACGGCCTCGAGTTCTCCCAACGGGGGGGCTTCGGCGGTCAACTGCTCCTCCAAACATCCATCCGGACAAGGGCGCAAAGGTGTTACTTGTTCGAATCTTAGCCCGCGATCAGGTCGGCGGTAGTTGTGGTCCTACAAACTGTCGTAAACGACGCCCCGCGGCCCGGTTAGGCGTTTCTGCAGACCGCTGTGCCAGGTGGGAAGGATGTTACCGTCGAAGCCGTGCGACTCGGCCGCAAGCGACTGACAGCGCTCGCCGCAGCGGCAGCAATCATGCCGATGGCCTGCACCGGTTGCGGTTCTGATCAGGCTCCCAACTCGGCACGGCCGCTGGTCAACCCGACCACCCAGATCGCCGGAGCCGGCGTGCTGGGCAACGACCGCCAGTCCGACCAGTCGTGCGCGCGAGACGCGGCCGCACCCGATCCCGGCCCGCCCACCCGGCCGGCCCGCAACGCGGCCGGGGTCACCCCGGACGTCGCCCAGGTCCCCGCCGACCCGCAGCGCATCGTGGTGCTCTCCGGTGACCAGCTCGACACTCTGTGTGCGCTGGGCCTGCAGTCTCGGGTGGTCGGCGCGGCCTTGCCCGACGGCTCCTCGAGCCAGCCCGCCTACTTGGGTGCCGTGGTGCACGGCGTGCCCGGAGTCGGGACCCGCAGCGCGCCCGATCTCAAGGCCATCGCCGCGGCCCATCCCGACCTGGTCTTGGGTTCGCAGTTCTTGACGCCGGCGCTCTACGGGCAGCTGTCGGCGATCGCGCCGACGGTCTTCACCGCGGCGCCGGGTGCGGCGTGGGAGGACAACGTCCGCGGCGTCGGCGCGGCGACGGCCCGCAGCGCCGCGGCCGACGCGCTCATCACCGCCTTCCGACAACGCGCGACGGACATCGGGACCAAGCGGGACGCCGCCCACTTTCAGGCGTCGATCGTCCAACTGACCACTACGACCGTGCGGGTCTATGGGGCGAGGAACTTTCCGGCCAGTGTGCTGAGCGCCGTCGGAGTGGACCGGCCGGCGGCCCAGCGGTTCACCGACAAGCCGTATGTCGAAATGGGCGCAACCGACGCCGACCTGGCCAAGGGACCGGACTTCTCGGCGGCCGACGCCGACATCATCTATGTGTCGTGCGCCTCCCCCGCCGCCGCCGAACGTGCGGCCACCGTTTTCGACAGCGATCCGTGGCGCCGGCTCTCGGCCAATCGCGACAACCGTGTGTTCGTCGTCAACGACGAGATCTGGCAAACCGGTGAAGGCGTCGTCGCCGCCCGCGGCATCGTCGAAGACCTGCGCTGGATCAACGCTCCGATCAACTAGCGCGCTGACCGGCCGATTGGCGAGAATCCCTTACCTTAACTAAGCTTTTTAGTTAGCCACGTAACCGAAAAAGGAATTCGATGAGCACTGTTTCCGCGTACGCCGCGACTTCGGCGACTGAACCGTTGACCAAGACCACCATCAACCGGCGCGACCCCGGCCCGCACGACGTCGCGATCGACATCAAGTTCGCCGGCATTTGCCACTCCGACATCCACACCGTGAAAGCCGAGTGGGGCCAGCCGAACTACCCGGTAGTCCCCGGCCACGAAATCGCCGGTGTGGTCAGCGCCGTGGGCTCCGAGGTCTCCAAGTACAAGGTGGGCGACCACGTCGGGGTGGGCTGCATGGTCGATTCGTGCCGTGAATGCAGCAGTTGCCGGGCCGGGCTCGAGCAGTACTGCAAGCGGGGCGCGACCTTCACCTACAACTCCATCGGCAAGGACGGCGAGTCGACGCAGGGCGGGTACAGCCAGGCGATCGTCGTCGACGAGAACTACGTCGTGCGCATCCCGGACTCCCTACCCCTGGACAAGGCGGCGCCGTTGCTGTGCGCCGGCGTCACGCTGTTTTCCCCGCTGCGGCACTGGAACGCCGGTGCCGACACCCGGCTGGCGATCATCGGCCTGGGCGGGCTGGGCCACATGGGCGTCAAGCTGGGCGCAGCAATGGGCGCCGAGGTGACCGTCCTGTCCCAGTCGTTGAAGAAGATGGAAGACGGCTTGCGGCTGGGCGCCAGTAACTACTACGCCACCTCCGACCGCGACACCTTCCGCAATCTGCGGTCCAGCTTCGACCTGATCCTGAACACCGTGTCGGCGAACCTGAATCTGGGCGACTACCTGGGCCTGCTCGATGTCGACGGCACCCTGGTCGAACTCGGCATCCCCGAGCACCCCATGGAGGTCCCGGCGTTCCCGCTGGCGCTGGCACGGCGCAGCTTGTCCGGGTCGAACATCGGCGGCATCGCCGAAACCCAGGAGATGCTGGACTTCTGCGCCGAGCATGAGGTCACGCCCGAGATCGAGGTGATCGAAGCCGATTACGTCAACGAGGCCTACGAGCGGGTACTGGCCAGCGACGTGCGCTACCGCTTCGTCATCGACATCTCAAGCCTGTGAGGTAGCGCGCGACGACGCGATCTCCTCAGCGATCTCCGCGTCTTCGTCGCCCGGGATGACCTCGCTGACGTCGATGCCGGCCAGGGGCCAGCCCGCGGCGGCCAACGTGGCGGCCACGCGCCGGACGTTCTCGGGGCCGGGGTCGTGGTGGGTCAATTCGGAGATGGTTTGGGCGATTTCATTGCCGTCGATCACGCCGTCAACCGCCGCGGGTGATCCCTTCGCGGTGAGTTCGGCGATGACCTCTTGCAGCTGTTCTGCGGTGAGCGGGGTGCTGCGCAGCAACGCCAGCAACGGGACCTGGTCGGGGCCGGGTACGCCGTTGGGGTAGCCGACCTGCAGCCAACGCACGACCGACTTGAAGAACTGGGAAGCGTGAGAAGTACGCGATGTCGTCACCCACTCAGTTTCACGGTAGGTATTGAGCGGCGCCACCGCGGCGGATCAGACCATTCCCAGTATTCATATGCCGTTCACTCCGGGCTTGCGTGACGGACGGCAGCCACATTCTTGGCAGACTGTTTCCAGCGGGTGTTGTCGAATGTCGCGACGAGGAGAAGCCATGTGTTACGCGGTGCAATGCCAGGTCTGCGGCAAGACCACCTGGGCCGGGTGCGGCGAACACGTCGACGAGGTCAAAGCCGGTGTGCCCGATGATCAGTGGTGCGGCGGGCATCCCGAGCTCGATGCTGGGACCGGTGATCGTTCGCCGGCCGGGCGGGGTTAGAAGTCCCAGTCCTCGTCCTCGCAGGCGCCGCACGTCGCGATGACTTTCGCCCGTCGGTGCAGTCTGATCTGCATGGGCAGACTCATCTATGGCTTCAACGTGTCGGTGGACGGGTACATCGCCGACGCGCACGGCAACATCGACTGGTCCGAACCGAGCGAAGAACTGCACCAGTACTGGAACGACTTCGAGCGGGAGACCGCGTGCGCGTTCTACGGCCGGCGGCTCTACGAGCTGATGTCCGCGTACTGGCCGACCGCCGATGAGGCTCCGGACGCCACCCTGTTGATCATCGACTTCGCCCGGATCTGGCGTGACATGCCCAAGGTCGTGTTCTCACGCACCTTGGAGTCAGTCGACTGGAACTCGCGCCTGGAACGCCGCGACCCGGTCGAGGTGGTGAAGAAGCTGAAAGCCGAAACCGACGGCAGGCTGGAAGTGGCCGGCGCGACGCTGGCCGCACCGATTGTGCAGGCCGGACTGGTGGATGAGTACCGAATCGTGGTCGCGCCCACCATCACCGGCGGCGGCACCCCATTCTTCCCGGCACTGCCGTCATGGATCTCGCTGCGACTGTTGGAGAATCGCACCTTCCCCGGTGGTACGGTCCTGCTGCGCTACGAGGCGAAGCACGACTGATCGCGTCACGCGCGTCACTCAGCGCGACCTTCGGCACACTGCTGCGAGTCGCGGAGTCCCTTCAGAAGTCCCAGTCCTCGTCCTCGGTGACCACAGCCTTGCCGATCACGTAGCTGGACCCCGAGCCGGAGAAGAAGTCGTGATTCTCGTCGGCGTTGGGTGAGAGCGCCGAGAGGATCGCCGGGTTCACGTCGGTCTCGTCGCGCGGGAACAACGCCTCGTAACCCAGGTTCATCAGCGCCTTGTTTGCGTTGTAGCGCAAGAACTTCTTGACGTCCTCGGTCAGGCCGACCTCGTCGTAGAGGTCCTGGGTGTACTCGACTTCGTTGTCGTACAGCTCGAACAGCAGCTCGTAGGTGTAGTCCTTGAGCTCGGCGCGCTTGGCGTCGTCGACCAGCGCCAGGCCGCGCTGGAACTTGTAGCCGATGTAGTAGCCGTGCACCGCCTCGTCGCGAATGATCAGCCGGATCATGTCGGCGGTGTTGGTCAGCTTGGCCCGGCTCGACCAGTACATCGGCAGGTAGAAGCCGGAGTAGAACAAGAAGCTCTCCAGCAGCGTGGAGGCCACCTTGCGCTTGAGCGGTTCGTCGCCGCGGTAGTACTCCAGCACGATCTCGGCCTTGCGCTGCAGGTTGGTGTTCTCCTCCGACCAGCGGAACGCGTCGTCGATCTCGGCGGTGGAGCACAGCGTGGAGAAGATCTGGCTGTAGCTCTTGGCGTGCACCGACTCCATGAACGCGATGTTGGTGTACACCGCCTCCTCGTGCGGGGTGAGCGCGTCGGGAATCAGGCTGACAGCGCCGACGGTGCCCTGGATGGTGTCCAGCATGGTCAGACCGGTGAAGACGCGCATGGTCAGCTGCTTCTCGCCGGCGGTCAGCGTCCCCCACGACGGGATGTCGTTGGACACCGGCACCTTCTCGGGCAGCCAGAAATTGCCCGTCAGCCGGTCCCAGACCTCGGCGTCCTTGTCGTCTTGGAGCCGGTTCCAGTTGATGGCTGAGACGCGGTCGATCAGCTTTGCATTTCCCGTCACCAGAACCCCACTTCACCAGGTGCGATTGATCTGCGCTGCGCAGGTCTCAAACACTACCCCTGGGGTACGACAAGCCGGGGCAACACAAGAAGTTGTGTTTTAGCGTGTCGCGGCAGTCGGCTACGGCGCAACGTCAATCACCTGTACGACGCCCGCGGACACCCCGCCGACGAACAAGCGCCCGGTGGCCGAGTCGACGCCCAACGTGTACGGATTCTGCACCGTCGCGAACCGCTGCACTGGGCGTGGCGTGGGGTCGCCCATGTCGTACCCGACGACCTCGTTGGTTCCCGACGACGCGACCCACAACCGGTCCCGCGTGGCATCGTAGGCAATCCCGTACGGACCGCCCGGTTGGGCGACGCTGGCCACTTCTCGGGGTTGGGGCAGCGGGGTGAACACTCGAACGGCGTTGCCTCGGGTGTCGGTTGCGATCATGCGCCCGTGCCGGTCGGCGATGAGGTGGGTGGGGCCCGCACCGGCCGGGGTTGATCCCACGATGGTCAGCCGCTGCGCGTCGTAGATGGTCAGGTCGTTCTTACGCACGTCGAGTACACCCATCGAAGTCCCCACCGGCGCGGTGCCCGCGGGCTGCACACTGTCGGTGAACACCTTGACGATTTGGTCGCCGCGCACGACGGTCACCGTCCCTCCGAGTTCGTTGGCGACGAAGACGGTGCCGTTGGAAGCCTGTGCGGCATCGTGTGGTTCGGTGCCGGTGCGAATCGGTGCCCGCGCCGGCCCCTGGGGCAAGTCCACTCGCACCAGCGAGTCCGCCGACTCCACCGGCACCAGGATGGGCCCGCCGGGGGCGGCCAGCTGCAGGTGACGAACCCTGCCCGGCAACGGAATTCGCCCGGTGCTGGCACCGGAGTCGGCGTTGATGAGGACCAACTGGTTGGGGTCGTGAGTGGCGACGGCGACGGTGCGGGTCAACGCATCCACGACCACACCTTCGGGGGTGCGTCCGACCTGAATGAGCCGTCCCGGCGGCGCACCGCCGGGCGAGGGCGCCTTTTGCGGTTCCGCCGCCGGCGGCAACCCATTGGCCGCCGGGCGATGACCTTCGGTGGGGACCCCGGCCGGCAGCATCCCGGTGGTGGTCGACCCGGCGGGCATCGGTGCGCCCCCGTTATGACCGCACGCCGTCATCGCGAGAACGACAAGGCCAGCGGCAAGCCGCAATTCGATTCGTCGGGTCACTAGCGGGTAGTACCCGCTTGGCCCTAACTCGCCGCGCGAATAGCCTTACGTTTCCTGGACTTGCCCTTGCCCACCCCGAGGAACTCGTACTCGGCGAGTCGGATCTTGCGGGTGGTCCGCCAGTACTGCCAGGTGTACCCGCCCCACAGCACGGTGTTTCTACCGTGTTCGTCGAGATACCAGCTGCTACAACCGCCGCTGTTCCATACCGAGTCGGCGAGCTTGGCCTGCAGCTCGTCGTTGAACTGGTCCTGGGCGGCCCGCGTCGGCGCCAGCGCCTGCGCACCCAACTTGTCGCATGTCTTGATCGCGTCCGCGACATAACGAATCTGCGATTCGATCATGAACACCACCGAGTTGTGTCCCAGCCCGGTGTTGGGCCCAAGCAGGAAGAACAGGTTCGGCATGTTCGCCACGGTGATCCCGCGGTGCGCACCGATGCCCTCGCGGTTCCACCGGTCGACCAGGTCCTCGCCGTGCCGGCCCTTGATCTGCACGTAGGTGTAGGAGTCGGTGACGTGAAAACCGGTCGCATAGACGATGACGTCGGCTGGGCGCTGCGTTCCGTCGCTGGTGACGATTCCGTCTCGGGTGATCTTGCGGATGCCCTCGGTGATCAACTGGGTCTTCGGGTCCGCGACGGCACGATAGTACGTGGAGGAGTTCAGGATTCGCTTGCAGCCGATGCGGTAGTTCGGAATCAGCTTGCACCGCAGTTCACGATCTTTCACCGAGCGCCAGATGTTGTATTTGCAGTACGCCTCAATGAATTTCAGAGCGTTGGGCCGCTTGGTCATACCGAAGGCCAAAGCTTCCTGACCCCAGTAGATGGCCAGCCGCGTCGCAGCCCGCAACCCTGGGACATTCTGCATAGCGCTGCGTAGCCGTGTCGGGATTTCGGGGTTGGAGCGCGGGACCACCCACGGCGGGGTGCGTTGGTAGAGCTGAAGTTCGGCGACCTTGCCGACGATCTCCGGCACGATCTGAATGGCACTGGCGCCGGTGCCGATGATGGCCACCCGCTTGCCCGTCAGGTCGACGCTGTGGTCCCATTCTGCGGAATGGAAAGCGGCCCCGACGAATTCGTCACGACCCTCGATCTCGGGAAACGCCGGGATGTGCAGTGCACCGGCGCCCGATACCAGGAACTGGGCGACGTATTCGCGTCCGTCGGTGGTGAATACGTGCCAGCGGTATTCCTCGTCGTCCCAATAGCCGCGGTCGACGTGTGAATTGAACTCGATGTAACGACGCAGTCCGTACTTCTCGGTGACGCCTTTGAGGTAGTCCCAGATTTCGGGTTGGTAGGAGAACGGGTTCTTCCAATCCGGCTTGGGTTCGAAGGAGAACGAGTACAGATGCGACGGGATATCACAGGCACAACCGGGGTACCTGTTGTCGCGCCAGGTGCCGCCGACATCGTCAGCCTTCTCCAGGATGACGAAATCCACGCCCTGCTGCTGCAGTGCAATCGCCATTCCGAGCCCGGAGAACCCGGTGCCGATGATGACGGTACGGGTATGCACCGGCGGTTGGTCTGACTGCGGTTGGCCGACTATTTCGGTAGCCGGCGTCACGACATCGGTCATGTGGGTAAGTCTTCCTTTTTACGGCTGGTGTCAGCTGTCTCGTGCGGTGCACACAGCACGAGACGCAAAGTACCCGGTACTGCGGGTATCGGATTTACCGAGTCTTATTGATCGTCTCCGCGATGTCAACGGAGCCCTCACTTAGCTCGCGGCGTGGTTGACGGTGACCGCGTCATGAATTGGGCGGTCCGCATCCATGGTGATGCCCAGCGTCTCCGCGGTCCCGACGATTACTCCCAGCATGATGGTGGAAAGGTGTGCGACGAATTGCTCCCTGGACATGCGCCGCGGGCTGTCCGGTTCCGGTCCCAGCCACCATTCGGTGGCCGATGCGGCCGCACCGAAGGCGCTGTGCGCGGCCAATTCGAGTGCCGCGCGATTGAGGTCCATCTCGCGCAATTCGTTGTTGAACAGCTCGGCGAAGGTCAGCGTGATCTCGCGGCCTTCGTTGAGGGTGCGGACCGTGGCCTCCGACTGCTTGGCCGAGCGGCTCTGGATAAAGACGCGCAGCACGTTGGGATGTTGGTCGACCAGGACGACGTACTCCTCCACGCTGCGGCGGATGACTTCCCGCGCGGAGTCGGTGGCCAGGTTGATCGACGGGAAGATCGCGGCCCACAGCATGTCGCGCAGTCGTTCCCCGATCGCTACGAACAGATCGGACTTGTCGGCAAAGTGGCGGTAGATCTTGGGTTTGGCGGTGCCGGCCTCTTCGGCGATTTCCCGCACGCTGAGTTCGGGCCCGAGCCGGTCGATGGCGCGAAACGCGGCTTCGACGATCTCCCCCCGCACTTTCTTGCGGTGTTCACGCCAACGTTCGCTGCGCGCGTCGACTTTCACGCCGGCGTTGGCGCCGGGGTGCGGTCGGGGAATTCTCACCACGTCAAGCACCTTACCGCGCCGCTGCGGCCGACCTGGGTAGTTGTTTCAGCGCCGTCCGCACCGGTCCACACCAGCCCTACGACGCCCGCAACACCTCGCTTGGCGAGCGGCCGAACTCCCGCCGGTAGTCGGCGGCGAACCGGCCGAGATTGCCGAAGCCCCACCGGTATGCGATGGCGGCGACCGTCGTGCCCTCCTCGACGGATGACCGGCGCAGGTCGGCGTGCGCGCGAGCGAGACGAACCGACTTCAGGTACGCCATGGGCGTTGTGTCCAAGTGCCTGCGGAAGGCTTCCTGCAGGGCCCGGGTGCTCAACCGCGCTGCCGCCGCGACGTCACTGATCTGGACGTCCTCAGCGACGGATTCCTCGATGTAGGCGATCGCACGACGAACGGCCGGCGGCCTGACGTCGCCGCTGGAACCCGCAGCGGCCGCATCGCATCCCCCGCAGTAGGCCTCGATGAGGCTGGCCACCAACATCCGACGCAGTTGGGCACGCAGTAACGCCCCGGACGACAGGAGCCCGTTAGGCCCGGCATTTGCGAGCAGGAAACGCATCACCTTCGCGACGGCCACCGTCCCCTGCTTCGACGGATGCCGCCTCAACGGAAATCGGACCAAGTCCGCCTCACCCACGCCGGTCAACTCGCCAACCGAGGCCTCGAACGCGGCGCGAGGAATGCGCACATGGAAAAGGTTGCAGTTCTCCTCCCAGCGCAGCTGATACGCCGTGTGCGCATCCAGCACCACGTGCTCGCCGGGCACCAAGCGCCGTTCCCCACTTGCGGCACGAACCCCCAACCGCCCGCCGATCTGCAACGACACCAAGACAAAGTCGTCGAACGTCGACGACTCCAGCAACGTGACACCGGACCCGTACGACAGGGAGTAGACGCCTAGCCCGCTGGAGCCTCCCTCGGCGTGCCGCGCACGAAATGCCGCCGAATTGCCCCGGACGGTGAGGCGGTGCGGACAGTAGACCGCCGAGATTCGGGCTCGTGCCTCGTCCGGATCCGAGGTGTCGGTCCGGATACGCAGACCGTGGATCATGGTCCGGTGGTCCGTTCGCGCAGCTCCACCGCCGTCTCGTCGGCGCCAGCTTCAGCGGCCGTTCGGACGTCGTCCACGACCTGAGCGACCAAGACCGACGTACCAAGACCTACCTTCTCCGTCACCACCGCCGCTGCGGTCAGCACCGCCAAGGGATCGGCGGCCTGACGCGAATGTTCGGGCCACGGCACGTCCGATCCGGCATCGGGTTCGACGGGCGCTTCCGGGAAGAGCAGTCGTTCATACGTCCACAGGCCTGCATATCCCGCGGATTCGGCCGTTCTGGCCGCCTCGACCACGTCATGTCGCAGATCGACTCCCAATCGCTGGGGCAGCCGCAGTCCAAGTCTCATGTCAGACAACCGGTTCGGGGATCACGACGACGGTCTTGCCGGGGCGGCGAAACGAGGGGTCGAACGCCGAGGGCGCTTCGGCCAGTGGACAGACCGCTCCGACAATCGGGCGCAACCGGCCGTCGCGAAGCCTGCGTTCCAGAGCGGCCAGTTGCAACCGGTCGGGTTCGACGACGAAGAAGATCGCACGTCCGCGCTTCGGTTGAACCAGCGGTGGTTCAGCGATGGTGACCAGCACACCGCCGGGCCGCAGCAATTGCGCAGACCGCTCGAGGATTTCACCACCGATCACGTCGAATACCACATCGACCGCACCGACATCCTCCAGCCGATCCGCGTGCAGGTCCAGGAACGCTTCAGCGCCCAAACCCAGCACAGTGTCTCGGTGCTCGGCACGGCCGCTGCCGATCACGCGCGCTCCGGCATCGCGAGCCAGTTGCACCGCTATGGAGCCAACGGCGCCGGCGGCACCATGAATCAGAACGGTCTGCCGGGCCAGAAGATGGGCGTGATCGAACAGTCCCTGCCATGCGGTCAGTCCGGGAAGCGCCGCCGCGGCTGCGACCGTGTGGTCGATCTCGTCAGCTAACGGCGCGAGGTTGCGTGCCTCCACCGCAACGTATTCCGCGAGGGTGCCGTTGCGGGCCCAGTCGGTGATCCCGAACACCCGCTGTCCTACAGTGAATCCGGTTGTGCCGTAGCCCAGTTCGGCAATCACTCCGGAGACTTCATGCCCTGGGATGGTGGGGGCCCGATCGCGCCCGGCGCGGTCCGTCCACGTCGCGGGCCAGTCGAGCTCACCTGGAGTGAAGCTGGCGGCATGGACTCGCACGATGACATCGTTTTCTGCGGCATGCGGGTAGGGCATTTCGACCAGCGAAAGTCCACGGAAACCCTCAACGCGGTCACGTGCGGCAATCGCTTGCACAGTGGGCACCCCCGATCGAGCTCTCATTTGGTGGATACCATTCAAGCCTGCCCGGGCGCCGTGCATTCCACCATGGCTATTCAGCCGTCCTGTTCACGAAATGCGACACCTCAGCTCGGGCCGTCAACGCAGATCCGCGTACTCGACGGGCGCAACCGGTCGTCGGGTGGTCGCACGCGCCGGCCTGGCCGGGATCAGCCGGGGCCACCAGAAGAACGGCCCGAGCAGGCGGGCCAGCGCTGGGGTGATGAACGACCGCACGATCAGCGTGTCGAGCAGCAGCCCGCATCCGATGATGGAGCCCATCTGGCCGACGGAGACCAAGTCACCGGAAACCATGGCCATCATCGTGACCGCGAACACCAGACCCGCAGTCGTGACCACCTTGCCGGAGTTAGCGACCGCCCGGATCAGACCGGTGTTCAGACCGGCTTTGCTCTCTTCCAGGTAGCGCGCCACCAACAGCAGGTTGTAGTCCGAACCAACCGCCACCAACACGATGAAGCTCAAGGGAAGGCCGAGCCAGCTCAGTGGGATCCCAAGTAGGTGCTGCCAGATCAGGACCGACAGACCGAACGCGCCGGAATAAGAGAACGCCACGGTAGCGATGATGACGAACGCCGCGATCATGCTGCGGGTGATGACCAGCATCACCAGGAAGATCAACGCGAATGCCGCTGTCGCAGCGATGATCAGGTCGGTTTTCGTCGCTTCCTGGATGTCCCAGTACGTCGCCGCCGCACCGCCGAGATAGACGCGCGCTCCGGCCAGAGTGGTGCCCTTCAAAGCCTCCTTGGCCGAAGGCAACAGGGACTGGTCATGGTTGATGCCGTCGGGTGTGAGGGCTTCACCGTCGTGGTAGATCAGGTATCGGGCAGACTTGCCGTCAGGAGACACGAAAAATCTCAGGTCGAGCTGAAAAGTAGGATTACCGAACGCGTCTGGCGGCAGATAGAAGAACTCGTCGTTCTTCGAACTGTCGAAGGCGTAGCCCAGATCCATCATTTGCCGGCTCAACTCATCCAGCTGAGCCAATTGAGGTTCGATCGTGCTGCGCTCGGCGAGGACGATCTGGTGCAGCTGGACCAGCTGGTCGGCGCTTTGGCCGATGAATTGGACGAGTTGTGGCGTCACCGCATCCTGAATCAGCGCGGCTTTGAGATTCTTGTCCATCTGCTCTGCCAGCTGGTCGACCTTATCGGTCATGTCGAACAGTGAACGCAACGACCAGCAGATCGGGATGTCGAAACAGTGCTTCTCCCAATAGAAATAGCTGCGCACCGGGCGCCAGAAGTCGTCGAAGTCGGCGAGGTTGTCCCGCATCGAATCGGTGACGTCTCTCATGCCCCGGGCGGCGTCCACGGCGATGTGAGCCGCTCCGGCCTGCTGTGACGTCAAATCCTGCTGGTGGCGCAACAGCTCGGTCATGCGGTCGGTGACGGTGGCAATGTTGGTGAGTCGATTGTTCAGATCGGTGAGGAACGGCAGCAATTCCTTGATCTTCGTTCCCATGGTACCGATGGTGTAAGTGAACGACGAATGCTCGAGTGGGGTGCCCAAGGGCCTGGTGACGCTCTGAATCATCCCCACACCCGGGGTGTGAAACACAGTGCGCGCCACCCGGTCGAGCGCAATCATGTCCGTGCTGTTGCGGAGGTCGTGGTCGGATTCCACCATCAGCATTTCGCTGTTCAGCTTGCTGACGGGAAAGTGGCGATCACTTGCGGCATAGCCTTGCTTGGACGGGGTGTCATCGGGGACGTAGATTCGGTCGTCGTAATTGGGCCGGTAGGTGGGCAGCATTATCGATCCGACGAGCACCACCACACAACTTGCCAACAGCAGGCGTCCGGGCCAACGCACCACAAGTGTCCCGATTTTGCGCCAAACCCCGGCGCCGGCTCGGCGTTTGGGTTCGAACATTCCGAAGCGGCTGCCTAGGGCCAACAGGGCCGGACCGAAGGTCAAGGCAGCAGCGACCGTGGTGAGCATGGCGACAGCGCAGGGGATGCCGCAGGTATTGAAGTAGTTGAGTCTGGTGAACTCGAGGCACAAGGTTGCGCCGGCCACCGCGAGGCCGGAGCCGAGTATGACGTGCGATACGCCGTTAACCGCGGAATAGTAAGCGGTTTCCCGGTCTTCGCCCGCATGGCGGGCTTCGTGGTAGCGGCCGATCAAGAAGATCGCGTAATCGGTACCCGCACCGAGAATGAGCGACACCAGCAGGTTCGAAGCGATGTCGGCGATGTGGGTGAATTTGTGGAAGGCAAGAAAGGAGACGATGCCTCGACCGCAGTTGAGTTCGACCATGACCATCAACAGGGTAAGCAGGGCGGTGGTGATCGAGCGGTACACGATCAGCAGCATCCCGGTGATGAGGATGATAGTCACGAACATGATCGTGTAAAGGCTCTTGTTGCCAACCTCGAGCATGTCCGCCGACAGCGGCGCCGAACCCGAGACGTACACCCGCAGGCCCGGCGGGGTTGCGATGTGCGACACCAGATCTCGGACTGCCTGAATCGACTCGTCCGACAGCGTGGAACCTTGGTAGCCGGCTACCCGCACCAACGTGTAGGAAGCTTGCCCATCGTTGCTTTGCACCCCGGCCGCGGTGGAACCTTCACCCCACAGGTTCATGACATACTGAACGTGCTTGTCGTGTCGCAACTTTGCCACCAACGCGTTGTAGAACGCGTGGTCTCTTTCGTCCAGTTTGTGGGCGCCCTCCAAGACGACCATCACCATGCTGTTGCTGTCGGATTCCTTGAAGACCTCTCCGATGTGGATGAGCGCTTTTGCCGACGGCGCGTCGAGAGGGACCAAAGAGCTTCGGTTCGCTTTGGTCACCGGTTCGAGTTGCGGAACGACGACGTTGACCACAACCAGCAGCGCCAGCCACGCGAGCACCACCAGCACCGAGTATTTCCGAATGGTCCGCGCAACGAACGGTTTGCGCACGTCGTTGTCCTTGCTGTGCCTCATGCGGACAGCACCTGGCACCACACGCCTGCGTGCTCACCCGTAGCCGAGTGTTCGGACCGAACCTGCCCGTCAACGGTGATGCGGCAGCCAATGCTTCCACCCGCCACCTGCGCGGTGATATCGGCAGTGGCCGTGGTCAATACGGTCGATTCAATGTGCGTCCAGGGCAACGCCGTCAGGTCGACCGCGATGGGTTGGGAGTTGACATCCCAGTAGCTGACCCTCCCCCAGCCGGCGAAGTCCCCGAAGACGTCGTATTCGATCCGTTTGGGGTTGAACTGAACGATCGAGAACTTGCTTCCTGGGCTCCGCGTCCGGTCCTGGGAACCGAAAACGCCGTGCGCGGTATCGATGGTCAGTGCCGCCCCGGCCAGCACGACACACACAAGTGTGGGTAGCCACAACCGGCTGACTAGTCGGCGACGTGGGGAAACACCCATGGTCATTGCACCCTCGTAATAACCTCAGAGCCCCACTGCCGGAACGGTTCTGCGCTAATCGTTCGTAAGCGGCTGCATCGCCGATCGGTCAAGGGCGTGAATTCGGTGAGCTAAGCGTTTTTTCCCGCGCTGAGTGGTCGTTCGCGCTCGATGAAATTCACGAAACTAGGTCCTCCTCGATGGTGGGCAGTCGTCATCGGCGCCGCGACGAAATACCGTTCCGGGCGCCTAGCGATGCCAAAGGTAGGTGCATGGGCACCGGCGGTCTACCCGGAAAACGCGGCCAGTAGCCGAAATACGCGGCTGGGAACTGGCCGGCATGCTTGAGGATTCGAGTATCACGCCTTGGCCGTCATACGACGCTTCACATCGACGACACACTGGACACCGTTTACGGGATCGCCTCACCGGCAGTCGCTGTAATAGGTCGCGACAAAGCCTTTACTTGAGGATGAGTCAAATCGCGCACAGCCGGGGCGGGTAATGCAACTCAGGACGTGAGGAGGAGCGCCGCGGTCACGAGCATGACCGCAGCGGTTACTCCGTGCACTCCCAGGGCAATTGATTTGGAGCCGCGGTTGGCGAGGACGATGGTCGCGTCGGCGAGCGGAATGATGGTGGCGGCGAGTATCACCCAGCCCAGCAGCTGGGTCGCGCCCGCTGCCATCAGGATGAAGACGAATAGTCCCGATGCGATGTCGCGCACGCCCTTGACACTCAAATAGGCGCGCGCGGTGGGGCCAGTGAGATCTTGCGCGACGCCGTAACCGGTGGCGGCCACGCGTGGCGCGACGATGAAGCGCGCGCCGATGAAGATGATGCCAGCGGCGATCAGTCCGGTGAGCGTGTAAGCGACCGCGGTGGTGGTCATGTCGTGGACTCCTCGGTTGGGTCAGTCGATGGGTGAGAATGATGTCGGATCAAGCGCTACCGCCTGGACGTCGACGATCTCGTCGACGTCGAAACCGGCCATGTCTGCGGCGAATTCGGGGCTGGCCATCACTTGTCGGGTGAGTTGTTCGGAATCGACGCCCGGTGGGTAGCGGATCAGCGCAACAAGTCGATTCGCACCACCGCCTGGTTCGGTCCATACACCGTGGGTGGTGATCCCGAAAGCCGGGAAGGTGGTCAGGTGGCGGGCCCAGTGCGTTTCCGCGTACTGCCGCAGAGCTTCTGGAGATCGCAGGGTGTAGATCCTGAGCTGAAACATCGACGTGCTTCTCGAGTCGGCTGGCGGACGGGGCTCGTCAGGCCACCAACACGGCGCCTAGGGCAACCACTGCCAGGCCTTGCAACGTGGCGCGGGCACCGATGATCCGGTCCCAGTTCGCCTGCAACGCACGCCCATTTGGTAGCGGGCGGTTCGCGTCGGCAGCGGCCGTCAATTGCCGATTGATGGGCTTGCTCACTCGTGCGTAGAGCACGATCCACACCAACAGCAGCAGTAGCGCGGTGCCCGCCGCGATGGTCTGCACCCAATGCGCGGAGACCATAGCCAGGACCGCGCATGCCCCGGTGGCGACAATCCCCAGCACCCCGGGCACCGGCATCCGCCGGTCTCCATAACGGTGCACACTGCCCATGACCGAGACCAGAGCCCGGTCGTCTACCGACGCCAAGGCCGGTTGCAGCACGATCGCGCAGAACACGTCGGTGCCGTAAGCCACAGCGGTGCCCAGCAGCGCGATGAGCGCGGCGATACGAGTGATGACGTCTAGTCCCATGTCCAAACTCCTGTCGGTTCGGGAATCGCTAGCAACGCTAACCCCTAGCGCGGGGAGGCGTCAATAGCAGCGCTATATTTTCTAGCCGTGATAACGTCAGGCATGGCCATTGAGCATCGACGGGAGCGAGAGCGGTCCGCGCGCCGGCAGCTGATCATCACGACGGCTCGCAAGCTGGCGGAGGCGGAAGGGTGGGACGCTGTCACCACCCGTCGGCTGTCCACAGAGATCGAATACAGCCAGCCCGTCTTGTACAAGCACTTCGCCGGCATGGAACAGATCGCCGATGCCATCGCCATCGACGGGTTCGGCGAGCTCGCCGAGGTGATTCGAGCAGCGCGCCGCAGCACCGGGTCCGCCGGCGACGCTTTGACCCGGGTGGCGCGCGCGTATCTGGACTTCGCCCGCGACAACCCCGCCGTCTACGACGCGATGTTCACCCGTGCGACGACTTTGCGCTTCGCCGCCGAAGACACTCCGCCTCAGCTGACAGCGGCGTTCGCCGAAGTGCACCAAGCCGTCGGCCTCGTCGCCGAGGAGCGAGACGCGGACACCCGCACCGAGGTGTTATGGGCGGCACTGCACGGACTGGTCACCCTCGGCCGCAACGGGCGACTACGCCCCGGTCATGATTCCGAACGGCTGCAACTGCTCGTCAGACAGTTCACCGGCCGGTGAACTCACAGCATGCAGGAAACGCAGCCCTCGACTTCGGTGCCTTCCAAAGCCATCTGGCGTAGCCGGATGTAGTAGAGCGTCTTGATGCCCTTGCGCCAGGCGTAGATCTGCGCCTTGTTCACATCCCGCGTGGTGGCGGTGTCCTTGAAGAACAGCGTCAGCGACAGCCCCTGATCCACATGCTGAGTGGCCGCGGCGTAGGTGTCGATGATCTTCTCGTAGCCGATCTCGTAGGCGTCCTGGTAGTACTCCAGGTTGTCGTTGGTCATGTAGGGCGCCGGGTAGTAGACCCGACCGATCTTGCCTTCTTTGCGAATCTCGACCTTCGACACGATCGGGTGGATCGAGCTCGTCGAATGATTGATGTAGGAGATGGATCCGGTGGGCGGCACCGCTTGCAGATTCTGGTTGTAGATGCCGTGCGCTTGCACCGACTCCTTGAGCCGTTTCCAGTCGTCCTGGGTCGGGATGCGAATCCCGGCGTCGGCGAAAAGCTGACGCACCTTCTCGGTCTGCGGCTCCCACACCTGTTCGGTGTACTTGTCGAAGAACTCTCCCGAGGCGTACTTCGACCGCTCGAAACCAACGAAGCGCGTACCTCTTTCAATCGCGATGCGGTTGGACGCCCGCAACGCGTGGTAGAGCACGGTATAGAAGTAGATGTTGGTGAAGTCGACGCCTTCTTCGGAACCGTAGAAAACACCCTCGCGGGCCAGATACCCGTGCAGGTTCATCTGCCCCAGGCCGATGGCGTGGGACTCGTTGTTGCCCTGCTCAATTGACGGCACGGAACTGATGTGCGTCTGGTCGCTCACCGCGGTCAGCCCGCGGATGGCCACCTCGATGGTCTGGGCGAAGTCCGGCGAATCCATTGTCTTGGCGATGTTGAGGGACCCGAGGTTGCACGAGATGTCTTTGCCGACACGGGCGTACGACAAATCCTCGTTGAACAACGAGGGTGTGGAGACCTGCAGGATCTCCGAGCACAAGTTGGAGTGAGTGATCTTGCCCTCGATCGGGTTCGCCCGGTTCACCGTGTCCTCGAACATGATGTAGGGGTAGCCGGATTCGAACTGCAATTCGGCGAGCGTCTGGAAGAACTCTCGCGCCTTGATCTTGGTCTTGCGGATGCGCGGGTCGTCGACCATTTCGTAGTACTTCTCCGTCACGGAGATGTCGGCGAATCCCACGCCATAGACCCGCTCGACGTCATAGGGCGAGAACAGGTACATGTCGTCATTGCGCTTGGCCAGCTCGAAGGTGATGTCGGGAATTACCACGCCCAGGCTCAGCGTCTTGATCCGGATCTTCTCGTCGGCGTTCTCCCGCTTGGTGTCCAGGAAGCGGTAGATGTCGAGGTGGTGAGCGTGCAGGTACACCGCACCGGCGCCCTGCCGGGCACCCAGCTGGTTGGCGTAGGAGAACGAGTCCTCGAGCAGCTTCATGATCGGAATGACACCAGAGGACTGGTTTTCGATGTTCTTGATCGGCGCGCCGTGCTCCCGAATGTTGCTGAGCAGCAACGCCACTCCCCCGCCGCGCTTGGACAGCTGCAGCGCGGAGTTGATCGATCGGCCAATCGACTCCATGTTGTCTTCGATGCGCAGCAGAAAGCAGGAAACCGGCTCGCCGCGCTGCTTCTTGCCTGAATTCAGAAACGTCGGGGTGGCCGGCTGGAAACGGCCGTCGATGATCTCGTCGACCAGCTTCTCGGCCAACGACGTGTCGCCGGCGGCCAGCGTCAGCGCCACCATGACTACCCGGTCCTCGAAGCGCTCCAGGTAGCGCTTCCCGTCGAAAGTCTTGAGCGTGTAGGAGGTGTAGTACTTGAACGCGCCCAGGAACGTCGGGAACCGGAACTTCTTGGCGTATGCGCGATCGAGCAGCGTCTTGACGAAGTTGCGGGAGTACTGGTCGAGAACCTCACGCTCGTAGTAGTTCTCGCGGATCAGGTAGTCGAGCTTCTCGTCCTGGTTGTGGAAGAAGACGGTGTTCTGGTTGACGTGCTCGAGGAAGTACTGGCGGGCGGCCAGCACGTCCTTGTCGAACTGAATCTTGCCGTCGGCGTCATACAGATTCAGCATCGCGTTGAGCGCGTGATAGTCGGTCTCCGCTGGCAACGCGTGCGCGCCGGTGGTTACAGGCTCTGCAGTGACGGTTGGTGGCACGTCTGTTCCTTCCAGAATTGAGCCAGACCCGCTTGGACGGCTTCCACGTCGTCCGGGGTGCCCATGAGTTCGAAGCGGTAGAGGTAGGGAACGCCACATTTGCGGGACACCACGTTGCCCGCGTAGGCGAATTCGGCACCGAAGTTGTTGTTGCCCGCGGCGATGACGCCGCGGATCAGCGAACGATTGTGTTCGTTGTTCAAGAACGCGATGACCTGTTTGGGAACATAGCCACCGTCGTTGATGTCGGGTGTGGCCCGGCCGCCACCGTAGGTGGGGAGCACCAGCACGTACGGCTCGTCGACCTCGATGCGGCCATGCAGCGGTATCCGCGTGGCCGGGACACCCAGCTTCTGCACGAAGCGGTGGGTGTTCTCCGACACGGATGAGAAATAGACCAGTGGTGATCGCAAGCGCGGCGCAACCGGGCGTTGCGGGTCGCCACTAGTCCAACCTGGGTTGCGCGACTGCACCGCAACCTCCTCTTCTGCTTCTACCTGCGCTAGGCGCTCAGCGCCGAGCCGGCGAGCGCCTTGATGCGATCTGGGCGGAAACCCGACCAGTGGTCGTCTCCGGCGACCACGACCGGCGCCTGCAGATAACCCAGCGCCATGACGTAGTCGCGCGCCTCGGTATCCAGGCTGATGTCGACCTTCTCGTAAGGGATGCCCTGCTTGTCCAGCGCCTTGTAGGTGGCGACGCACTGGACGCAAGCGGGCTTGCTGTAGACGGTGATGCTCATGGGCGTACCGCTCCTTTGCGGAGGTAGGTGGTGATACGGACTGGCAACGACTTTGGTGGTACATGTGCGCCATATTCAGCGACCCGACGAGCCCCCAGATTCCCGTCTTGCGGCGGCCGGGTCGATGAACCCGGTGACACCGATTCGGAGAAGTCCGTCGAGTTCGGTGGACCAGCCGGAACTCGTCGAACCTGGGATCTGTCGGTCCTCGAAACACTACACCTAGGGGGTGACAACGAGAAGGGATACAACATGTTCGGAATAACAAATCTGAAATTCCCTGGTCGTAAGCCCGCGCGTCGTGTCGCACCGGCGTGTCGCACGTCACAATCCATACCGATAGCGCGCATGATGATCGGTATATCACCGGGCACCGACAACATCGGTCGCCGCAGCCGCCGGCCCCGCAACCAGCAAAGCCGCCAGCGTGTCGCTGGCGGCTTTGACTAGATGCTTGGTGCCGAATCCCCGCTCGGCGGCAAGCGGGCGGTTCAGCCGACCTCGGCGGCGAGCTTGCCCACCACGTCGCGGACGTTGGCGGTGAGTTCGGCATGGTCGGCCGGAGCGCTGCCACCCAGTGTCTGGAACGGCACAGCGAGCTTGATGGCGTCGACGACGCGTGCGCTGGCGATGCCGAATGACTTGCGGGTTTCATCGTGAGCCCACACCCCGCCGTATTGGCCCAGCGAGCCACCGATGACGGCCAACGGCTTTCCCTTGACCGCGCTGTTGCCGTACGGGCGGGACAGCCAGTCGATCGCGTTCTTCAGCACCGCCGGAATGGTGCCGTTGTTCTCGGGCGTGACCACCAGCACCGCGTCGGCAGCAGCCACCGCGTCCCGCAGCGCGCCAACCGCGGCCGGCGGTTGGTCGAGTTGCTCGTTCATCGCGTCGTCGATGTCTTCGTTGTAGAAGGGCACGTCCCCCAACCCTTCGAAGATGGTGACGGTGACGCCCTCCGGGGCGACGGCCGCCGCGAGCTCGGCGATCTGCCGATTGATCGACGCAGCCCGGAGGCTGCCTACCAAGGCCAGGACTTTGATGTCGGTGGTTGGCACGTCTGAATCCCTTCGGTTGTTGGTCTAAACCCTCGCTCGACCTAACCGGACTATAGTCCGGATTATTCCAGCCGCGCTAAAGTGCAGAAGTGAGCAGTGCTGACCGGCTGAGTGAGTTGCCCGTGTCGGCTCCGCAGGAAAGGGGTGACGCGGCGCGCAACCGGGCCTTGCTGCTCGACGCGGCGCGCCGACTGGTGGCCGAACGCGGCGCCGACGCGGTCACCATGGACGACGTTGCCGCGGCCGCCGGGGTCGGCAAAGGGACGGTGTTTCGCCGGTTCGGCAGCCGGGCCGGCCTGATGATGGTGCTGCTCGACGAAGACGAGCGCGCCAGTCAGCAGGCCTTTCTTTTCGGCCCGCCGCCGCTGGGTCCGGATGCACCCCCGTTGGATCGGCTGTTGGCCTTCGGTCGTGAGCGAATCCGCTTTGTTCACGCGCATCATGAATTGCTTTCTGAAGCCCACCCGCTGACCCGCAATAGTGCGCCGGTCGCGGTGCACCGCATGCATGTGCGGATGCTGCTCCAGTCGGCGCAGACCACCGGCGACCTGGACGCCCAGACCGATGCCCTGTTGGCCCTGCTCGACGCCGACTACATCGAACACCGCCTGCACAACCACGGCCATACCCTGCAGACATTGGGTGACGCGTGGGAAAGCGTGGCGCGCAAGCTGTGTGGGCGGTGAATGCGTCGAAGATGCCGCGCTGGGTCCTGCATGTCGACCTCGACCAGTTCCTCGCCTCCGTCGAGCTGCGACGGCACCCCGAACTGGCCGGGCTGCCGGTGATCGTCGGCGGCAGCGGCGATCCGACCGAAGCCCGCAAGGTGGTCACCTGCGCTTCCTATGAGGCTCGGGAGTTCGGAGTGCGCGCCGGCATGCCGTTGCGGGCCGCCGCGCGCCGTTGCCCGGACGCTACTTTCCTGCCGTCGGATCCGGCCGCCTACGACGCGGCCTCCGATCAAGTGATGGGGCTGTTGCGCGACGTGGGTTACCCGGTCGAAGTATGGGGCTGGGACGAGGCGTATGTCGGATTGACCACCGATGATCCCGTCGACCCCGTCGAGGTCGCCGACCACATCCGAACCGTCGTGCTCTCGGCGACCGGGCTGTCCTGCTCGATCGGGATCAGCGACAACAAGCAACGGGCCAAGGTTGCCACCGGATTCGCCAAGCCCGCAGGCATTTTCGCGCTCACCGACGAGAACTGGATGGACGTGATGGGCGCCCGCCCGGTCGACGCATTGTGGAGCGTGGGGCCCAAGACTGCGAAAAAGCTTGCCGCAGTCGGCATTACGACAGTTCGCGAGCTCGCGCACGCCGACGCCGAGTTGCTGACGTCGAAGTTCGGCCCGCGCACCGGATTGTGGCTGCTCTTGCTGGCCAAAGGAGGCGGCGATGACGAGGTCAGCGCCGAGCCGTGGGTTCCGCGCTCCCGCAGCCATGTCGTCACCTTCCCGCGTGACCTCACCGAGCGAGCCGAAATGGATTCAGCCATAACGCGATTGGCGCATCAGGCGCTGGACGACGTGGTAGCAGAAGGCGGGACCGTCACCCGAGTCGCGGTGACAGTGCGGACCGCGACGTTCTACACCCGCACCAAGATCCGCAAGCTGGCTGAACCGACCGTGGACCGCGACGTCATCACCGCCGCGGCGCTACAGATTCTGGACCTGTTCGAACTCGACCGGCCCATCCGGTTACTCGGGGTGCGACTGGAGCTCGCCGACCTGGGGTGAGCGCGTCACCGGGCTGGGCCGCAGCGCACGCGTGAAGATCACGTTCACCTGGCGCATCGCCACACTGTAGGGCCACCACGCCAGGCGTTTGAACGCATACAGAGCCCGGATGTCCGGTGAGGTGTAGATCAGATACCGGTTCTTTGCCACCCCGGCGAGGATCTTCTCGGCCGCCTTCTCCGGCGACACGGCGTGGCCGCTGAATCGGTCGACCCAGCGGGCCACCTTCGGGTCCTCACGGTTGACGCCGGCGATCTCGACGGTGTTGACCAGCGGAGTCTTCACCGCCCCCGGCACCACCACCGACACCCCGATCCGGTGGCGGGCCAAGTCGAAACGCAGCACCTCGGAAAGCCCCCGCAAACCGTACTTACTGGCGCTGTAAGCGGCGTGCCATGGCAGCGCAACCAGGCCGGCAGCCGAGGACACGTTGACCAGATGACCGCCCCGACCGGCCGCCACCATCGCGGGAACAAAACTTTCGATGACGTGGATGGGGCCCATCAGGTTGATCGACACCATCTTGTTCCATTGCTCGTGTGTGAGCCGGTCAACCGTCCCCCATGCCGATACGCCGGCAATGTTGAGCACCACATCCATGCTGGGATGCCGGGCATGGATGTGGTCCGCGAAGGCCGCCACCTCGTCGTAGTCGGAGACATCGAGCACTCGATGCTCGGGCACCTGGGCGCCCAGCGCCCGGGCGTCGGCGACGGTCTGCTCCAGTCCGTCGTCGTTGCGGTCGGTCAGAAAAAGCTCGGCACCTTGCGCGGCGAGTCGCAACGCGGTGGCGCGGCCGATGCCGCTGGCCGCACCGGTGACAAAGCACCGCTTACCCGCGTAATACCGCCCGGCGGCCGTCTGCGTCATGGCCGTGACGATACCGGCGGTACCGAGCCACCCCACAGCGCGTTGAGCCAGATCTGTTCGAGCACGCGCACTCGTCGCTCGATGTCTCGAGGCGGATTGTCGCGGCCGACAAGCAGCGGGTCACCGGTCAACGTCAGCGCGGTGGTGCCGGCCAGAGTGCGAATAAGCGTGGGGAGGTCGGGGCTGATGGGGTGCGCGGTCCCAGCCTTCACCTCGGTGTCGACCACGTCGACGATCTGGCGCAGCACCACCTCGAACTGCTTTTCCAGGATCCCCCGAATCTCGATGTCGGTGTGGCGGGCGGCATTACAGGCGGTCATGACCGGGTCGTTGTGTGCGTAAACCGCGGCCGCGCTGCCGACCATGCGTTTGGCGAACTGCTCGGGCGACTCACCGGGCTGCCGGGGCGCAAAGTACTGCGTCAGTTCTTCGAGTTCCTCGGTGACTTCGGCCAAGATCTGGGCCAGTACCGAGTACTTGGAATCGAAGTAGAAGTAGAAGCCGGAACGGGCCACCCCCGCCCGAAGACTGATCGTGCTGACCGACAGCTCGGAGAAGGGGCGCTCCTCCAATAGCTCGCGCACCGCGTTCAGGATCGCCTGGCGGTGCTTGTCACCGCGGCGCCGCAGCGCCGGCTCGCCCTGGTCCTGCCGCTCGGCGTGGCTATTCACTGTCCATCACCCCATGACCTTTACACCACGCCGCCGGAAAGAAAACTTGACAGGCGTCAACTTTGTTTTGAAGGATAGTGAAAACGTGACGGCTGCCACAGCCGAAAGGGAGCGTCAGTGACGACAAGTAGGGCGACAAGTACCGCGACAATCAGCACCCCGGCATACCTCCTTGACCAGGCCAGGCGGCGCCTGACTCCGTCGGTCAACAACCTTCCCGGGATGGGCCTTGCCGAACGCAAGCTGCTGAACACCCAGTTCCCGGAGACCAAACTCGCCGATCCGCCGCCGGGTAGTGGGCTCAAGCCCGTCGTCGGTGACCGCGGACTGCCGATCCTCGGTCACATGATCGAAATGTTGCGCGGCGGGCCCGACTATCTGATGTTTCTGTACCAGACCAAAGGCCCCCTGGTTTTCGGCGATTCGCCGGTGCTGCCCTTCGTCGCAGCGCTCGGGCCCGACGCCGCTCAAGCGATCTACTCCAACCGCAACAAGGACTACTCGCAGCAGGGCTGGACGCCGGTCATCGGCGCGTTCTTCCATCGCGGTCTGATGCTGTTGGACTTCGAAGAGCACCTGTTTCACCGGCGGATCATGCAAGAGGCGTTTGTCCGTTCTCGGCTCGCGAGCTACGTCGAGCAGATGGACCAGGTCGTGTCGCAGGTGATCAGCCAGGACTGGGTGGTCAACGATGCGCGCTTCCTGCTGTACCCGGCGATGAAGGAGCTGACCCTCGACATCGCGTCCATGGTGTTCATGGGTCACGAACCCGGCACCGACCGCGAGTTGGTGACCAAGGTGAACAAGGCATTCACCATGACGGTGCGCGCCGGCAACGCGGTCATCCGCACCGGCGTGCCGCCGTTCACCTGGTGGCGCGGACTGCGGGCCCGCCGACTGCTGGAGGACTACTTCGCCGAGCGGGTCCAGGAACAGCGCCGCAAAGACGGCGACGACCTGCTTTCGGTGTTGTGCCAGACCGAGGACGAGGACGGCAACCGGTTCTCCGACGAGGACATCGTCAACCACATGATCTTCCTGATGATGGCCGCCCACGACACGTCCACCACCACCGCGACGAACATGGCCTACGAACTGGCCGCTCACCCGGACTGGCAGCAGCGCTGTCGCGACGAGTCCGACCGCTTGGGCGATGGACCGCTGGACATCGAATCGCTGGAGAAACTGGAGTCGCTGGACCTGGTCATGAACGAGGCGATTCGTCTGGTCTCTCCAGTGCAGTGGGCCATGCGCCGGACGGTGCGCGACACCGAATTGCTCGGCCACTACATTCCGGAGGGCACCAACGTCACCGCATTCCCCGGGGTGAATCATCGGCTGCCAGAAATCTGGACCGACCCGTTGACCTTCGATCCGGAACGGTTCACCGAGCCGCGCTGCGAGCACAAGCGGCACCGGTACGCGTGGACTCCGTTCGGTGGGGGCGCGCACAAGTGCATCGGAATGACGTTCGGGCAGTTGGAAATCAAGACGATCATGCACCGCCTGTTGCGCCGCTATCGGCTAGAGCTGCCCCGGCCTGGCTATCAGGCGAAGTGGGACTACCGCACGATACCCGTCCCGATGGATGGCATGCCGATTGTGTTGCGTCCGCTCTGATTTGGGCGGCTTACATCATCAGCCGGTTGGCGCATGCGATCAAGGCACGCAGCGCGGACTGAGTGGGGTCCGCTGACCAGCCTGCGGCCCACTCGGCGCGGGCACCGTTGGTGCCGTAGATGAAAGTGGCGGTGTCAGCGAAGCGTTGAATCTGGTGGAAGCGCAACGTCTCCAGCAGGATTCCGCGGTCGTGCAACATCGCCGTCAGCGCGCCGACCGGTCCGCTCGCCGCGGCGGTCGAGGTGCTGATGGAATCGCCGACGGCGATCATCGCCCGATACGTGCGAGCCTGCGGGCCCAATCGGCCGGCGGGCCGCTCGGGATCGATACACGCCCACTGCCCTAAGCGCAGCGGCCCGGTGTTGGGTGTGAACGTGGTCACAAAGCGCTCCCACGACATGGCCTCGGCCTGTTCGCGGAGTCCGCGCGGCAACCGCGTGGAGAAACGGTGCTCGAACCACGCATTAGCGCTGCTTGGCGACGAGCTGCCCGCGAGAGTCTCGGCGGCGGAAGCATTCCCGATGAAAGCGGGAGAGAAAGTTGTCATGCTGTCGGTCTTCTTTGGCTCGCAGGAGCGACCGACGGTAGTAGCTTTCGACCCACAGCGGGGGGTCGGTCTGGATCAGACCCCGCTGCGGGTGCTGGCTACTACGGCACACGCGGGAAAACGCATGGCAACGACAATAAATGGCCGGTCCCATCGAGGGCAAATCGATTTTCGATCGTTTCCCGGGTCCGCATAGTAAGAGTCCGACCTGCGGACGCTTACCGCACCGAACCCCTACGCTGACAATACTTTTCGCATGCGGCCCTTAGCGTCGTGAAGCGGTTCGGAGAGGACGGCGGAGCTGAGGAACCTCAAAACGCCTCCCATGACTCAAGATCGCGATAGAGTCGGTTGACGGGGGTCATTGACTACGGGTGTGGCTCAGGAGAGGAAAGGCTCACTTGATGAGCGCGAAGAAAGCCAGCAGGGCGGTGCGGATTGTGGTGGCGGCAGCGGCCACAACCGCGGCTGTGCTCTCTGCGGGCTGCGCGCAACAGATGCCTGCTCCGAACCCGATACCCGACGACCCCGGCAACAATCAAGATCGGTAGCCGGAAAAGACCTATAGCGGCGACACCAGACGTCGGGGGTCCGCCGGGGACCGTTGCGCGGCAGCAGCATTGCACAGCAGCGCGGCAGTCCCCGGCGGGTAAGTAATTACCGGCGTCAGGTCAGGTCCGGTTTGCAGCGGCAGCGATTCCGTTACCCGGTCGCGCCCGGCAAGGGATGCAGCGGCAGGTATGCCTGGATCGTCGTGCCACTTGGCGTCGTATGCATGCGCACCAGATCTGCCATCGCGTTGACGAGAAAAAGACCCCGACTGGCCGCGGCGTGCGGCTCCGGCGGATGGTGTCCGATGAGCGGGTTGTCGAACCGCCCGCCGTCGCGCGCCTCGCACACGACGTGTCCGTCGTCCTGCCAAAACGCCAACTGACAGGCTCCGCCGGTGTACTGCAAGCTGTTAGTGGCCAGTTCCGTAGCAATCAGCTGCAGATCTTCGATGCCGTCGTCGGACAGCCCGACCCACCCGGCGTAGTCCACGGCGAAGGAGCGGGCGGGGCGCAGATCCGCGCCACTCCTGACCATGTAGGTGACGGCCCCTGGATTCTGCGGGAGCGGTTGATTGCAGCGGGCCAGCGCGTCCTCGGGCGCATAGTCCGAGCTGCGGTAGGCCGACCCGGACTTCCAGAGCAGCGGATGGGTACTGCGAGCGCCGTTCAGGACCTCTTCGTCCAACCGCTGCGCGTCATACAGGCACAAGCCCATGACGTCTTCGTGCCGCAGTGCCCCATTGACCAGGGCTTCGTGCTCGATACAAGCCACACACTCATCGCGGGTGCGACCGGGCCACACCAGTTGACTGACAATGCGCACCCGTTGCCCGGGGTACTTGTCGACGAAGTCGCGCTTGAGGGCCAGGAACCTGCCCGGGTTGCGGGCGGCTTCGGTGATGTCGACCAGGTTCAATTCGGCGTCGGACCCGGCGCGCGCGTCCAGCAGCGCCGCCCGCAGCCAGGTCAGCTTGTCCCCAGGGATGGCGACCATGACGGGCTCGTCGACGGCGAACCCGTCTGCCACGAACCGCACGACGAAGTCGAGGTACTCCTGCTCGGAGTGGTAGAAAAGTGCGGAATGCACAAAGCCTCGCCGCTTGGTCTCCGTGGTCGTCATACTCAGGGGCTCCGCTTGAGTAACTCACCGGCTCCTTGATGAACCGGCCGTTTCTTGCCCAGTCACGTACCCCAGATCGGCGTGCGCTATGCACGGCTCGAGGTTGAGCCGCGTCACACTAGAACCACCAGGAGGCCGCCGCGTCCAGGTGGCGGCGGATGCGGTAGCGGGCCAGACTGTCGTCGCCATCGCCGATCGCGTCCAGGATCTTCCGATGGGCGTGCTCGACGGCGACGACGTCGCTCCAATCGGGGACCGGTTGGCCGCTGCTGGACCACTGCCGGCGAAACAACTCGACAATGATCCGCAGGAAGAGGTCGAGCAGCGCGTTGCCGGCCAACTGCGCCAGGCCGACGTGGAACCGAAACTCTTCGACGGCGGCCAGGCGCACATCGGCACCGGCGGCGCCAACGTGGTCGGTGGCACGGCGGGTGTCCAGGAACGCGGCCACGTCCGGTTCTGATCGGCGTTTGACGACTCTGGCGACGTTGTCGATCTCGATCGCATCGCGCACACAGCGCAGGTCTTCGCGGGTCGGGTGGCGGTACTGCAAGTACAGGGCGATCGTGTCGATGCTGGCCTGCGCCTGCGGGCGGGTGACAACCAAGCCGCCGCCGGGCCCTCGCCGCATTCGCGCGACCGAGTGATATTCGAGTAGCCGCACCGCCTCGCGTAGCACCGCACGGCTCACCCGGTAGCGCTCCAGCAGCGCCGACTCGGTCCCGAAAACGGCCCCGATCTGCCACCCGCTGGCGGCGATGTCGTCGCCGATGGTGGCTGCCAGCACTTCGGCCAGCTTGCCGCGCGGCGCTTCCGCGTCCAGCCGAGGTGCCCGCCGACGCGCGCGCGCCGGACCGTGGGCACTGTGGCGCCGGTGGTATTTCTGCAGCCAGGCCGTTACGGCTTCGACGTGTCGCTCGGTGAGCGTCTTGGCGCGGGCCGCATCCCCGGCGGTAACCGCGGCGACGACCTCCGAATGGTCGTGGTGCATCTGGTCGACGGCTTCGATGGCTTCGTCAGGCGACGCGGTCCTGGACTGCCGGACGGAACGCCGGGTGAGCCTCATGACGATTTCGATGAAGAGTTGCAACACCGGGTTCTTGGACTGCTCTGCGAGTGCAACGTGGAATTCGTCGCGAAGTGCCGGCATTCCGGGCTGCCACTGCGCTTCGGCGCGCAGCACAGCACGGAGCCGGTCGATACCCGCTTCGTCGATGTGCTCGGCGGCAAGCGAAGCCGCCAAGGGCTCGAGCACCAGCCGGGCGTTGAGCAGGTCATCGAGGTTGATGCCCAAGTACTCGAGATAAATGACGATGGCTCGGGCGGCCGGGCCGGCGTCGGGCTCGCAGACGATCAGTCCGCCGTTGGGCCCCCGACGCATCCTGGCGACCTGGTGGTGCTCGACCAGACGCACAGCTTCGCGCAGCACCGAACGGCTCACGCAATACCGTTCCTGCAGAGCGCTCTCCGAGCCCAGTGACTCCCCAACGACCCAGCCCCGCCGGACGATGTTGGCCTCGATGCGACGGGCGATCTTGGCGGCCCGCTTGTCGGCTTGATCGGTAGTCAAGTGCAGCTCTATGCGGCTAGGTGGCCGGCTCAGCAGCTGAGCAGCATGCATCCCGCGACGGGACCGCCGCCCACCGAAACCACCCCGACCTTCGGGCGCTGCGAAACCTGCCGCTCCCCTGCCTCACCCCGCAACTGCAGGCAGCCCTCGTGCAGCGCCCAGTAGCCGTGCATGCGTCCCGCCGACAGTTGGCCCCCGTAGGTGTTCAGCGGCAAGGCGCCGTCGCGCGCGATCCGTTGACCGCCGTCGACGAACGGACCCGCCTCGCCGTCGCCGCAGATGCCCAGCGCTTCCAGCCATGCCAGCGTCAGGAACGTGAAGCCGTCGTACAGTTGCGCGACGTCGAGATCGGTCGGCGTCAAGTCCGTGCGGGACCACATCTGCGCCGCGGCATCCGACATCGCCATCTTCGGGTAGTCGGCACGATGGAACCACCCGCCCGCGCCGTCGGAGCCCCCGATCGCCTCCACCCGCACCGGGCGGTGCGGGCAGTCGGCGCCGTAGTCCGCACTCGAGACGACCACCGCGATGGAGCCGTCGATGGGGACGTCGCAGTCGAACAACCCGAACGGAGTGGACACCAACCGCGCTGCCAGATAGTCGTCCATCGTCATCGGCTCCCGGTACACCGCAAGGGGATTCAACGCCGCGTTGCGCCGCCCGTTGAGCGCAATCCAGCCCAACTGCTCCTTGGTGGTGCCGTACAACTCCATATGGCGACGACAGTTCAGCGCCAGCCAGTTCGCGGCCGAATACGCCTGTGCGGCAACAAGATCGTTGATGTCGTCCATCGCTCCGACGGCCGGAGGTTCTTCACCCTCGGGGGTCTCGAACATGCGCGCCAGCGGCGGGGGCGGCGCGTCCTCGTCCTGTTTGACGGGCACCGTGCCGCCCAGCATCTGAATCGTCCGGTAGACCACCACGTGCCGGGCGCGTCGCTCTGCCACCGCCCGGCACGCCGACATGACCGGGCTGAGCAGGCCGCCGGTACCGAACCCGCTGCCGCAGTCGGCGGCCTCGATCTGAAGTTCGGCGTTTACCTCGGCGGCGGGAGTATCGCCGAGGGTGGCGATGCCGTCGATATCGGTGGCCGCCAGGCCGGCGTCGGTGATGGCGGCGCGTACGGCCTCCATGGTCAAGTCCCGCCCCGGGATGCCGGTGCGACGGCCGATTCGTGAGATACCGATGCCGGACAGGATCGCGTCTTTTTCGAAATAGCTCATCTGCACCGCCCGCACGCATCGCTGACTGGAATCAATAGAGTGTACTGTATTGCTGGTGTCGGCCGAGACGTCCCCGCTGCTGATCGAACACTGCGACAACTGCGCCAAGTGGATCCATCCCGCGACCGGCACCTGCCGTGACTGTGGCGAGTCGCTGGTCGCACGACCGGTCTCCGGGCAGGGCACGGTGTTCACCTATACGGTCAACTACCACCCGTACAACCCTGAGGTGCCGACGCCGTATGTGATCGCCCTCATCGAACTCGACGAGCAGAGTGGGCTCCGCGTCGCGGCCAATATCGTGGACTGTGAACCGGATTCGGTGACGTGTGGAATGCCCGTCGGCATCCGACCGGAAAAGGGCGCCGGCGGCGCGCCGTTGTTCGCCCCGGCTTGAACGCGAGCAGACGCAGAATCGCACGTAACCGGTGCTGTTGATGCGATTCTGCGTCTGCTCGCCGAGCGAAATCAGTTGATCAGCGGATCGCGCGGCATCCCCAGAATCCGCTCGGCGATCTGGTTGCGCGTCACCTCCGAAGTGCCTCCGGCGATCGCCATGCCGCGAGCACCCATGACCATCCGGCCGACCACCGCTCCAGGTCCGTCGATCAGCGCGATGTCCGGCCCCAACAACGCCGCGGAGATCGCCGCACCCTCGATCATGTGTTCGGCGACCTTCAACTTGGTGACATTGCCCTCCGGGCCGGGGCCGGCGCCTTCTACGCTGCGCGCGGCGCGGCGTAGGTTCAGCAGCCGCAGCGAGTGGTCATTGGCCAGGAAGGCGCCTACGCGGATCTTGCTGCCGGCCAATGCATCTCCCCGGTGCCCAACCAGCTGAACCAGCTTGGACGCCATGCCTTCGTAGTAGCCGCCGCTGCCCCCGATGGTGACCCGTTCATTGCCCAGCGTCGCTCGGGCGACGGTCCAGCCGGAGTTCGGCGCGCCGACCACATCTTCGTCGGGAACGAACACGTCGTTGAAGAACACCTCGTTGAATTCTGAACCGCCGGTGATCTGCCGCAATGGCCGCACCTCGACGCCGGGGCCTTTCATGTCGATGATCACCGTGGTGATGCCCGCGTGCTTGGGCGCTTCCGGGTCGGTGCGCACGGTGGCCAGGCCGCGGGCGCAGAACTGCGCACCACTGGTCCACACCTTCTGCCCGTTGATCTTCCAGCCGCCATCCAGCCGGGTGGCCCGGGTCTTGACCGACGCCGCGTCCGACCCGGCTTCGGGTTCGGAGAACAGCTGGCACCAGATCTCGTCCTGACGCAGCGCATTCTCGACGAATCGTTCGATCTGCCAATCGGTTCCGTGCTGAATCAAGGTGAGAATCACCCAGCCGGTGATGGAGTACTCCGGGCGTTTGATACCGGCCGCGCGGAACTCTTCCTCGATGACCAACTGCTCCACCGCATCAGCCGCACGGCCCCACGGCTTGGGCCAGTGCGGCATCACGTAGCCCGTCTCGATCAGCTTGTCCAGTTGCGCCTTACCCTCCAGCGCAGCGATTTCACCGACATCCGAACGGATCTGGGCACGCAACTCTTCTGCCTCGGGCGGCAGGTCGAGGCTGTTGACCCGCTTGGTCCCGGCCACGGTGCGGTCGACCACGTCGGCGGCCGGCGCGTCACCACCGAACAATCCGGCAACGACCAGCGCCCGCCGCAGGTGCAGGTGCGCGTCGTGCTCCCAGGTGAATCCGATACCGCCGTGCACCTGGATGTTGAGTTCGGCGTTGCGGGCGTAGGCGGGAAACGCCTGCACCGCCGCCACGGCGGCAATCAGGCGGAACTGATCTTCGTCCTCGGCGGCAGCGCGTGCGGCGTCCCACACCGCGGCTATCGCAGACTCGGTGGCCACCAGCATGTTGGCGCAATGATGTTTGATCGCTTGGAAAGTCGCGATAGTGCGGCCGAACTGCTGGCGTACCTTGGCATAGCTCACCGCGGCATCGACGCAGTCGCCCGCACCGCCGACGGCCTCAGCGGCCAACAGCGTGCGCGCCCGCGCCAGCGCCGACGCGTGCGCACCCGACAAGATGTCATCGGCCGTGACGCTGACGTTCTGCAGCCGGACACGTCCGGATCGCCGGGTGGGATCGAAGTTCTCCGGCACCTCGACGGTGACACCCGCCCGGTCACGCTCCAAGACAAGTACGTCGTCACCGGCGGCGACGAGCAGCAGCCCGGCCAGACCCGCGCCGAGCACGATGCCCGCGTCACCGTCGGCGACACCGTCGGCGACGCGAACTTCGCCCGCCAAGCCGATGCCGGCAGTGACCGTTCCGTCGATCAATCCGGGCAGTAGGCGCGTCTTTTGTTCTGCCGTACCGTCTTTGGCGATCACCGCCGAGGCGATCACGGTCGGCACAAAAGGCCCGGGCGCGACGGCGCGACCGAGCTCCTCGACCACCACGACCAGCTCCGGCAGGCCATAGCCGGAGCCGCCGTGTTCCTCGTCGATGTGCAGCCCGAGCCAGCCGAGCTCGGCCAGGTTTTGCCAGAACGGCGGTCGCGTCTCCTCAGCCGCGTCGAGCAGCTCGCGTGCCGCCCAGCGGGCCTTCTGCGAAGTCAGGAACCCACGCGCTACCTCAGCGAGTTCACGATGGTCGTCGGTCAGTGCGATACCCATCAGGGTCCTCCTCGCGGCGCGACGGAGCCAGCGTCGTTGCCCGACTCCGATTGCCTAAAGAGTGTACTTATTCCCGACGAGCCCGACAGGCGGGGGCGTTACTTGGGAGCGAACCGCTGCCCCGCGTCCAGTCGCAGGCACTGACCGTTGAGCATCGGGTTGTCCACGATGGCCGCCACCAGCTTGGCGTACTCCTCGGGGCGGCCCATGCGTTTGGGGAAGGCGGCGTCTTTGACCAGCTGGCTGGCCATCTCGTCGGGAACCATAGCGGTCAAGCCGGTGAGAAAGAGGCTGGGCGCGATCGCCAGCACGCGGATGCCCATCGATCCGAGGTCTCGCGCCATCGTCAGACACATGCCCGCGATTCCGGCCTTGGCGGCGGTGTAGGCGACCTGCCCGATCTGGCCCTCGAAGGCCGCAATGGAGGCGGTGTTGATGATGACGCCGCGCTCTTCGTCTTCGGGCTCATTCTTGGCCATGTGCGCCGCCGCCAGCCGGCTGATGTTGAAGGTGGCGATGAGGTTGAGATCGATCACGGCTTGGAAGGATTCGAGGTCATGCGGGCCGGATTTGGTCAGCGTGCGCTTGGCGATGCCGCCGCCGGCGGTGGTCACCGTGACATGCAGGCCGCCCAAGTCGCCCACCGCCGACTGCAACGCTTCTTCAGTGCCGGCGAAGTCGGTGACGTCGACCGGGTAAAACGGACCGCCGATACCGTCGGCGACGGTTTTGCCGTCGGAGCCTTCGCGGTCCAGGACAGCGACCTGTGCGCCACGCTGGGCCAAGAGCTCGGCACTGGCCCGGCCCATGCCCGACGCGCCGCCGATGACGACGACTTTCTTCCCGCTGATCTCCATTCGGACCTCCTTGTCAGAATCCTTCGAATTTGTAACGTTAAAGAGGCACGCTAGCGCGTCGGCTCGGCGCCGGTGTCGGCAGCCATGCCAAGGCCAGCCACCAGTGACCAGAGAACGTGGTCAGACCTCGGCTACGCGGCGGGTAATTCCCTGAAACGCCGGGTCACGAGGTCAGGCGGGCCCAGGGCGGAATCGGAACGCTGAACAACTCCGCGGCACCCGGCGCGACGGTCAGCGCCAGCAGCGCGGCCGGAATGCGCTGCAAGGGCAGCACGAAGTCGACGCAGCCGGTGCTGATCGCGCTGGCCGGCATACCCGAAGCGCGGGCATCGGAGGGGTCTTGCACCAGAACCCGGCCACCGCCCACCTTGACCGAACGGCACCCGCGGCTGCCATCGGCTTGATAGTCCGTGAGGATCACGGCGATCGTCCGGCCCGCATAGGCTGCGCTGGCCAGCAGGACATCACCGGGACCGGTCGCCTTGGACGTGGGCCGCAGTCGCCACAAGCCGCTTGGGTCGATGGCGGCCGCGGTGGCCCCCGGTACTACCGTCACGCCGGGTTGGTGCGCCGTCACGCCGTCCACGGCGACTCGTACCGGCAGGTGAGTTCTGCGGGACAAAACCGCCGCCAGCGGATCGGGCTGCGCGATCTGGGGGCGGTGTTGCACCACGAGCACCGGCACGGGAAACCATGACGGCAGTCGCGATAGCACGGTGCTGAAGGCCTCCATGCCGCCCAGCGAGGCCACCAAAACAACCCACGAGAATTGCGGTACGAACTCCGGCGCAGCAGTGGATTCACCGGCCGTATGTCGGGTACCGGACATAAGGACAACCTTAGCCCGTGTGTCCGGTCGCGGACATAAGTCGCCGGGACCTGGGTAGTCACCGATCGCACGACAGGACCACAGAGAGCCGCGGAGATGACTTCCGATGATTTTCGGCGCAACGCCATTCTCGGACAGTTACCCGAGCGGGAATACGCCAGGATGCGGCCGCACCTGCGGCTTGAACAGACCCGACTGAAGCAGTCCGGCTATGAACCCCACACCCCGATCGCCGACGTGTATTTCCCACTGTCGTCGGTGTTTTCGCTGGTCGCGGTCACCGATCGGCGCATCGCCGTGGAAGTTGCCACCATCGGTCACGAGGGCATGGTCGGCCTTCCGGTCTACCTGGGAGCAGCGACCAGTCCCCAGGCCTCCTTCTGCCAGATCGCCGGTGAAACCGCCCGCATCAGCGTCGCGGACTTTCAAGAGGCGCTGAGCGGCGACGGCGCACTCCATCAGCTGCTCAATCGCTACACCCAGGCCACCATGGTGCAGGTCGCGCAGAATGTGGTCTGCAACAGCACTCACCCCACCGATGCGCGCATGGCCCGGTGGTTGCTCACCACCCAAGACCGCGTCGGTGCCAATGACATGCTGATGACTCAGGAATTCCTGAGCCAGATGCTCGGAGTGCACCGACCGACCGTCTCGGAAACCGCTCAACGCATACAAGAGCAAGGGATGATGCGCTATAGCCGCGGAACCATCACCATCCTGAACCGCCAAGGGCTCGAAGAGATGGCCTGCGAGTGCTACCGCATCGTCAGGGCGGAGTTCGACGCCCTCCGCAATTTCGCCTGAGAGTGCCGCACCCGTCGAGATGTCGGCCGCCCGTGCCAAGCTCTAAGCGTGCGGCTTTTGGAGGTGGCGACCACGTCGGTCGACGTAGGTAGCACCTCGTCGCGGCTGTCCAAGGTCGCGCACATCGCCGAGCTGCTGCGCCGCGCGGCGCCCGACCCGGAACTGGTCGCCATCGTGGTGTCCTGGCTGTCCGGGGAACTGCGGCAACGCCAGATCGGCGTGGGCTATGCGGCCCTGCGAAGGCTGCCGCCGCCGGCTTCCGATCCGGTGTTGACCGTCGGTGAGGTCGACGCGACGTTCTCGCGGATCGGGGCGGTATCCGGCCCGGGATCCCAAGGGCGGCGCGCCGAGTTGCTCGCCGAATTGTTCTCCGCCGCAACCCAACCCGAGCAGACCTTCCTGTTGCGGTTGTTGAGCGGCGAACTGCGTCAAGGTGCGCTGGTCGGGATCATGGCCGACGCGGTCGCCAAGGCGGCCGGCATCCCCGCTGCGGCGGTGCAGCGCGCCGCCATGCTCGGTGGCGACCTGCCTGCGGTCGCGGCGGCCGGCCTGACCGGCGGAGCGGCGGCGCTGGACGCGTTCACCTTGCGGGTGGGCCGCCCCGTGGGCCCGATGCTCGCGCAAACCGCGACCGGAGTGGCCGATGCCCTGGAAAAGCACAACGGCACAACGCTTTTCGAGGCGAAGTTGGACGGCGCCCGAGTCCAGATCCACCGCGCCGGTGACGAGGTCAAGGTGTTCACCCGAAGCCTTGACGATGTCACCGCCCGGCTACCCGAGGTGGTAGCGGCGACATTGGCATTGCCGGTGCGAGACCTGGTCGCCGACGGCGAAGCGATTGCGCTGCGCCCGGACAATCGGCCGCATCGCTTCCAGGTCACCGCGTCGCGATTCGGCCGGAAGGTCGACGTCGCGGCCGCTCAGGCAGCGCAGCCACTTTCGGTGTTCTTCTTCGACATCCTGCATCGCGACGGCGGAGATCTGCTCGACGCGCCGACCACCGAGCGGCTGGCCGCTCTGGACGCCTTGGTGCCGGCACAGCAACGAGTAGACCGGCTGCTCACCTCGGACGAGTCCGCTGCCCGGGCCTTTCTTGAAGCGATGCTGGCCGCCGGTCACGAGGGAGTCATGGTCAAGGCGCCCGGCGCGCCCTACCAAGCGGGCCGCCGGGGAGCGGGCTGGTTGAAGGTCAAGCCGGTGCACACCCTGGACCTCGTGGTGCTGGCCGTGGAGTGGGGTTCGGGACGCCGTCGCGGCAAACTGTCGAACATCCATCTGGGCGCACGCGACCCGGCCAGCGGCGAATTCGTCATGGTCGGAAAGACTTTCAAAGGAATGACCGACGCGATGCTGGATTGGCAGACCGCGCGGTTCACCGAACTGGCCGTAGACGGCACCGATGGCTACGTGGTCCGGGTGCGACCCGAGCAGGTGGTCGAGGTTGCCATCGACGGAGTGCAGGGGTCGTCGCGATATCCCGGCGGAGTGGCGCTGCGCTTCGCCCGGGTGGTGCGCTACCGGGACGACAAGCCCCCGACCGAAGCCGACACGATCGACGCGGTGCGCGCGCTGTATTGATGTAACCCGCCGGACAGACGCCAGCAGCCTTATCCGCGTAGGGTTTCCCGCGTGGCAGGACTCCACGACAACGTCAGCTACATCCATACCGACGCCGACCTGCCGCCCGTGGCGATCATCGATCGCTCCCCGATCACCGTCAAGCAAAAGGTCTTCTTCGGACTGATCGCGGTCGTCGGCGCCGTCGCGTGGGCCATCATCGCCTTCGTCCGCGGCGAGACCGTCAACGCCGTCTGGCTGGTGGTGGCCGCGGCTTGCACCTATCTCATCGCCTTCCGCTGCTACGCCCGGTTGATCGAACGAAAGATCGTCACCCCTCGCGACGATCACGCCACTCCCGCCGAAGTTCTCGACGACGGCACCGACTACGTGCCGACCGACCGGCGGGTGGTGTTCGGCCACCACTTCGCGGCCATCGCCGGAGCAGGACCGCTGGTGGGTCCCGTTCTGGCCGCCCAAATGGGTTACCTGCCCACCACCATCTGGATCGTCGTCGGCGCGGTGTTGGCCGGGTGTGTGCAGGACTACCTGGTGTTGTGGATCTCCACCCGACGCCGGGGACGTTCGCTGGGCCAGATGGTTCGCGACGAACTCGGCGCCACCGCCGGCGCGGCCGCCCTCATCGGCATCCCGGTGATCATCACCATCGTCATCGCGGTACTGGCATTGGTCGTGGTGCGGGCGCTGGCCAAGAGCCCGTGGGGCGTGTTCTCGATCGCCATGACCATCCCCATCGCCTTGTTCATGGGCTGCTATCTACGATTCCTGCGGCCGGGGCGGGTGACCGAAGTGTCCGTGCTCGGGGTCGGGCTGCTGCTACTTGCCGTCGTGTCGGGTGACTGGGTTGCCAATACCTCCTGGGGTGCAGCGTGGTTCAGCCTGTCGCCGGTCACCCTGTCCTGGTTCCTGATCGGCTACGGGTTTGCGGCATCGGTCTTGCCGGTGTGGTTGCTGCTGGCCCCGCGCGACTACCTATCCACCTTCATGAAAGTCGGCACGATCACGCTGCTGGCCGTCGGCGTGTGCGTGGTGCGCCCGGTGAACGCCGCGCCCGCGCTGTCGACTTTCGCCACCAAGGGCAACGGTCCCGCCTTCGCCGGCTCGTTGTTCCCGTTCTTGTTCATCACCGTCGCCTGCGGCGCACTGTCGGGATTTCATGCGCTGATCTCCTCGGGCACCACCCCGAAAATGCTGGAAAAAGAAGGTCAAATGCGGCTGATCGGGTACGGCGGCATGATCACCGAGTCGTTCGTCGCGGTCGTCGCGCTGATCACCGCGACAATCCTGGACCAGCACCTGTACTTCACCTTGAACGCGCCCGCCGCTCAAACGCACGACACCGCCGCCGGCGCCGCGCGATACGTCAACGGCCTGGGCCTCACGGGCGCCTCGGTGACCGCACAGCAGATCGATCAGGCGGCGGCCAGCGTGGGTGAGCAATCGATCGTGTCGCGAACCGGCGGAGCACCGACGCTGGCGTTCGGCATGTCCGAGATGCTGCACCGGGTGTTCGGCGGTGGCGGCCTCAAAGCGTTCTGGTACCACTTCGCGATCATGTTCGAAGCCCTGTTCATCCTGACCACCGTCGATGCCGGGACGCGGGCGGCGCGGTTCATGGTCTCCGACGGGCTGAGCAACCTGGGCGGTCCGCTGCGCAAGCTGCAGGATCCGAGCTGGCGGGTCGGGGCGTGGATGTGCAGCCTGGTGGTGGTCACCGCGTGGGGCAGCATCCTGCTACTGGGCGTGACCGATCCGGTCGGCGGCATCAACACGCTGTATCCGCTGTTCGGAATCGCCAATCAGTTGCTGGCCGGGATCGCGCTGACGGTCATCACGGTCGTCGTCGTCAAGCTGGGACGCCTGAAGTGGGCGTGGATCCCGGGCGTTCCGCTGCTGTGGGATCTCGCGGTCACCCTGACCGCCTCGTGGCAGAAGGTGTTCTCCGGCGATCCCGCGGTCGGGTACTGGACCCAACACGCGCAATACTCAGCGGCCAGACACGCCGGCAAGACCGCATTCGGCTCGGCGACCGACGCCCATCAGCTCGATGCCGTCATCCGCAACACCTTCATCCAGGGCACCCTGTCGATCCTGTTCGCGGCGGCGGTCGTCATCGTCTTCGTCGCCGGCGTCGTGGTCGGGCTCAAAGCGATTCGTGGAGCGGCCCGCCCACTGGCCGAAGACACCCCGGTCGATTCCAGACGTTTCGCGCCGGCGGGCCTGATCCCCACCGCCGCGGAGCGCGACGTGCAAAGGCAGTGGGACGCCTACGCCGGCACGGGCGGCGCGCCGAGCAACCAGGCTCTGCCTAAGTAACCGCCCAAGGGCCGTCCGGGGCCCCTAAAATTGTGCGGAATGAGAGTCGGCATCGACTTCGGCACCACCCACACCGTTGCTGCGGTCGTCGACCGAGGCAATTACCCCGTCGTCTCCTTCGACGGAATCGACACCTGGCCATCCCTGATCGCCGCGAACACCGCCGGCGAACTGCGCTTCGGTCTGGCTGCCGCCGCCGTCCGCCACGAACCCGGCTGGGCGGTGTTGCGGTCGTTCAAACGGCTGCTCACCGACGCCGGACCGCAAACCCAGGTGACGCTGGCCGGGCGCAGCTACGTACTGGCCGACCTCCTCACCGCCTTCTTGAGCCAGCTCAGAAGCGACCTGTGCCACCGATCCAACGTCACCCCGGCCGCGGATGAGCCCATCGAGGCCGCCATCAGCGTGCCCGCCAACGCCACCAGTGCCCAACGCTTTATCACGCTGGACGCGTTCGCAGCGGCCGGTTTTCAGGTGGTCGCGCTGCTCAACGAGCCGTCGGCGGCCGGGCTCGAATATGCCCACCGTTACCGCTCCACCATCACCGCCAAACGGGAATACGTCCTGATCTACGACCTCGGCGGGGGAACCTTCGACGCGTCCCTGCTCAAGATGGCCGGACACGTCAACGAAGTCGTCGTCAGCGAGGGGATCCAGCGGCTGGGCGGAGACGATTTCGACGACGCGATCGCGCGCCTGGTCCTGGCTGAATCCGGGTTGCAGGCCGATGCCGGCTCCTTCGAGCTGCTCAAGGAGGAATGCGCCGCGCGCAAGGAGGCAGTGGGGCCGCAGACGCGCCGCTTCCTGGTCGACCTCACGGTGATCGACGGCGTCGACCGGCCGCCGTTCTCCTGCGGCGTCGACGACGTCTACGCCGCGTGCGCGCCGCTGGTCGACCAGACCAGCGACCTGCTCGGGCGGGTGCTGCACGACCCGGCCGGTGACGGCAGAAACGTCGCGTGGTCAGAGGTCGCCGGAATCTACGTGGTGGGCGGGGCGGGCAGCTTCCCACTCGTGTCGCGGATGCTGCGCAAGAATTTCGGAGACAAGCGCGTCAAGCGATCGCCGCACCCGTTCGCCGCGACGGCCATCGGCCTGGCGGTCTCGCTGGACCACGACTCGGGATTCGTGCTGTCCGAACGGTTTTCGCGGCATTTCGGCGTGTTCCGCGAGGCGCACGCCGGCGCGGACGTCGTCTTCGACCCGATCGTGCCCAAGGACGCCGCGCTGCCCTCGGACGGACGGACCCCGCTGGTGATCAACCGCCGGTACCGGGCGGCCCACAACATCGGGCACTTCCGGTTCGTCGAGTGCAGCCGACTGGTCAACGGGCGTCCCGACGGTGACGTCACACCCTACGATCCGGTGCTCTTCCCCTTCGACCCGTCACTGCGCGACCGCGACGATCTGCTGCGCCAGCCCGTGGGCCGCTGCAGCGACGGACCCGACGTCGAGGAGCGCTACGTGGTGGCCCCCGGCGGTGCGGTCGAAGTCACTCTGACCACCCACCCCGCGGGCTTCAAGCGCACCTTCCGACTGGAACGGCGCGCCGCCGCACGGTTGTGAGACGCTGAAGCTGCTCTGTCCGCAGCTGGGCGCAAGCTCGTCTTCGCCCACCCAGCCGTCTAGAAGTGAGTGGCGCAATCGCGAAGACTGCGGCGTCGAAATCCGCCGAGGCGCAACCTCGAACCCTGTCCTTGCGTTGGCCGGCTCTAGCGGTCATGTCGATTTGGGCGACCGTCGCGGCCGTGCTGTTGGTGGCGACGGTCCCCGTGCACACACCCCGCGCCGGGCTGTTGGGCGGCGGTGACGATTTCGATGCTTATCGCGACGGTGTGCAGCACGTGCTGGCGCATTCGCCGCTGTATGCCGAACCGCTGATTCACCAGCACCTCTACACCTACCCGCCGTTTTCCATCGTGGCCTTCCTGCCGTTGTCCTGGCTGCCGTTCGGGACCGACACCAACATCTGGCTGGCCTTCAATGTCGTCGTTCTCATCGGGGCGGTGGTGCTGTGCTGGCGCATCCTCGGCTACCGAGTGACGCCCTACCTGATCGCGCAATCGGTGCTGCTGGGCGTGGTGTGCGCATTCCTCGAGCCGGTGCGCAGCACATTGCTGCACGGACAGATCAACCTGGTGCTGCTGCTGCTCGTGCTCTGCGACGGCGCCCGGTCGACGGCGAGTTGGCTCAAGGGAGTTGGCGTCGGCGTCGCCGCGGGTATCAAGCTCACTCCGGGCTACTTCGTCCTGTATTACCTGGCTGTGCGGCAATGGCGGGCGGCCGCGGTGGCGCTGGTGACGATCGCCGTCACCATCGCCGTGGGGTGGGCGGCCCTGCCCAGTGATTCGCGGCAGTACTGGTCGGGAACGTTCGCCGATTCCAAACGCATCGGCGACGACCCCCTGCACCCGTCCAATCAGTCGTTGGGCGGCGCGATCGCGCGCCTGACCTCGCCGCACCCCGACAGTCCTATCGGCCCCTTACCGGGCAATGCGTTACCGACATGGGCGTGGCTGCTGCCCGCGCTGGCGGTGACGGCGGCCAGCATGTGGGTCGTCGTGCGGCTGCATCGCGGCGGGGAGCACTTGTTGGCCTTGACCATCACCGGCTTGACCGCGGCGGTGGTGTCCCCGTTTTCCTGGACGCACCACTGGGTGTGGTTCTTACCGCTGCTCGTGTACCTGGTCCACCGCGCCTCCACCAACGCCTGGTGGTGGCTCCCCGCAGTGGGCTTGTTTCTGACGATCGGTTCCTGGCCGTACCGCTTCCCGATGGATCTCGAACCCCGCATCGGGCTGTTCATGTTTCCCGATACCTGGGGGCCGTGGGAAGTACTGTCCAATCTCTACATCCTGCTGTACGTAGCAATCCTTGCCGCTGCGGCGATATGGCTCATCAGCAACGGGCGAACGCACCGGAAGGCAGTTACCGACGGCGACGAGCCGGCACCACTGCCCTGACGCGCAGACGGGGCCAACGACTGCTAAAACGACATTATCGACATTGGTAACATCGTTCTCATATACCTACACTGCCGCTCTTCGAGCCACTCGCGGCGGTAAGCCTACGCACGGGAGTTCGGTCATGACGCAAGCATCACTCCTGGAGACCGACGACGGTCTTCCGTCGAACGTTCACGGCGCCGCCGACCCGCGGTTTGCCTGCGTCGTCAATACCTTCGGCAAGCTGTTTCCCGGTCCGCGGTTCGGCGGCGGAGCGTTGTCGATCTATGTCGAGGGCGAACCCGTCGTCGACGTCTGGACGGGCTGGTCAGACCGCGACGGTGAACAGCCTTGGGACGCCGATACCGGCGCCATGGTCTTCTCCGCCAGCAAAGGGGTGGCGGCAACCGTCATCCATCGGCTCGTCGACCGCGGACTGGTGTCTTATGACGAGCCCGTCGCCCGCTACTGGCCGGAATTCGGCGCCAACGGCAAGTCGCAGATCACGGTGCGCGACATGCTGGGGCACCGGGCCGGCTTGTCACACCTGCAGGGGGTCAGCAAGGACGAACTGCTCGATCACCGCGCCATGGAACAGCGGCTGGCCGCCGCACCCGTCGACCGCAACGCCGGTCGCGCGGCATATCACGCCTTCACCTATGGCTGGTTGACGTCAGGCTTGGCCCGGGCCGTCACCGGTAAGGGCATGCGCGAGTTGTTCCGCAGCGAGATCGCCGAGCCGCTCGACACCGACGGTATCCACCTAGGCCGCCCGCCGGCCGACGCGCCGACCACAGCTGCGCAGATCATGTTTCCGCAGACCACCCGCGCCAACCCGGTGTTCGACCTGCTGGCGCCCCGGCTTACTCAGCTACCTGTCGCCGGCGGGCTGGGCGCGATGTACGTGCGAGGCATCACCTCCCTCATCCAGGGCGACACTCCGCTGCTGGAAAGCGAGATCCCGTCGGTCAATGCGGTGGTGACGGCGCGCGGGCTGGCGCGGATGTACGGCGCGTTGGCAAACGGCGGTCGCGCCGGCGACACGCAGCTGCTGTCCAAAGATCTGGCTCGTGGCCTGCTCGGCAAGCTGAGCTTGCGGCCCGATCTGAACATGGTCGTGCCCATGTCATTTCACCTCGGCTACCACGGCTCGCCGGTGCCGGGACTGTTGCGGGGCTTCGGGCACGCCGGATTGGGCGGCACCATCGGGTGGGCGGACCCGGCCACCCGCAGCTCATTCGCCTTCGTGCACAACCGGCTGGTCACCCCCATCTTGGTGGATCAAATCCTGATGGGGCCGCTCATCTTCCCCATCCGGCGGGCGACGACGGCCGCGCACGCCAGCGGCTTCAACCCGGTACCGAGCTTCGGTGCGCCGTACTCCGAGCGCGCCTTGCCCAGTTCCAGCGCGCGCTAGCACCCACCAGCGCCGACTGGGGTTACCTGCGCCGAAGTCTGGTGGCGCGCAGCGCGTCGATGGAGTACCTCCCCGGGCCGATGAACACCAGCAGGAAGAACCCAAAACAGAAGAGGATCGCCGGGGTTCCACCGTTGCCGGCCGGCGGATCACCGATGGGCCAGAGGGCATGCGGCTGATGCATCCAGAAGTAGGCCACGGCCATGTTGCCGGAGGCGACGAACGCCGCGGCGCGGGTGAACAGCCCAGCACCGATCAACAGACCGGTGACGAACTCGATCAAGCCGGCATACCACCCCGGCCACTCACCTACCTGCACCGGATGACCCGAATCCACGGGCCACCGAAACAGGATCATCGACCCGTATCCGGCGAACAGCAAGCCGTAGACCAGCCGGTACACGCTCAGCACCACCGGTGAATAACCGGCGAGACGCCGGTCAAGGTTAGTCGTCATGCCCACAGAGGCTACGGCTTGCCTCCGACGAACCGGGCGTCGCGCTGTAGTGTACGTCTGTACATGTACATCCGTACACAAGGAGAGACGTTGGCTTATCTGTTTCTGCTGTGCGCGATCTTCGCCGAAGTGGTGGCGACCAGCCTGCTGAAAAGCACCGAAGGCTTCACCAGATTGTGGCCGACAGCGGCGTGCCTGATCGGCTACGCCGCCGCGTTCGCCCTGCTCGCGATGTCCATCGCGCGCGGGATGCAGACAGACGTGGCTTACGCGTTGTGGTCGGCGATCGGCACGGCGGCCATTGTGTTGATCGCCGTGCTGTTTTTGGGCTCGACGCTGTCGCTGGCGAAGGTGGTGGGCGTGGGTCTGATCATCGCCGGCGTGCTCACCTTGAACTTGGCCGGCGCGCATTGACCGCCGTGGCCGAACGTCGTCCACGCGACCCGGCGGGTCGCCGGCAGGCCATCGTCGAGGCGGCCGCACGGGTCATCGCCCGGGGCGGCCTCAGCCAGCTCACCCATCGCCGGGTGGCCACAGAGGCCGATGTTCCGGTCGGGTCGACGACCTACTACTTCAGCGACTTGGGCGCACTGCGAGAGGCCGCGCTGGCCCACGCTGCCACGAGTGCGACGACATGGCTCGACCTCTGGCGACAGGAATTGGATGCCAACGCGGCCCTGCCCGCGACACTGGCCCGGCTCACCGCCGAATACTTGACCGACCAAGATCGGCACCGCACTCTCAGCGAGTTGTATGTCGCGGCAAGCCATCAGCCGCAATTGCAGCGGCTCGCCCAGTTGTGGCCGGAAGGGCTGATGGCGCTGCTCGAACCGCGTATCGGGCGGCGAGCCGCCGAGGCGGTCACGGTGTTCCTCGACGGAGCTTCGCTGCATTCGCTCATCACCGGTAGGCCGTTGGGCGCGGCCGCACTGACGGATGCGATCGCTCGCCTGATCTGAGTAAGCCCGCGTCGCATCGGCACTTTCCATAAGGAACTTGGGGTTTCAGGTCGCCGGAAACGTGAACCCTGCCTGCGCCCTGGGAAGTCGGGCATATCACGAGAGGAAAGACGTCGATGTCTGCACGCAACACAATTGTTCGTTCCCTGCACGATCTAGGTGCGGCCGCCTGGTTCGGTGGTTCCCTGATGGGCGCCGTCGGAGTCAACGGCGCAGGCGCCGCCGTTCGGGACCCCAAGGACCGCGCTCGTGTCACGGCCGCCGGGTGGGGGAAATGGGGACCCGTCAACGCTGCGGCCATCGGCGCCCACTTGATCGGGGGCGGCGCGATTCTGTACAACAACCGGGATCGCGCCAAGTACCAAAGTGGCGTTACCGCGAACACCGTGACGAAGCTGGTCGTCACCGGAGCGGCGCTGGGAGCCACTGTCTACAGTCGCGCGTTGGGCATGAAAGCCTCTCAAGGACAAGGTGATCCGGTTCAGGGAGCGACTGAACCGGCCCCTTCCACACCCAGTGATGTCGCGGCGGCGCAGCAACAGCTGCGGTATGCACAGTGGCTGGTGCCGGCCCTGACGGGCACGATCATCCTGTTGGGCGCACAGCAGGGCGAACAACAACGTCCCGGCCAGATCGCGACCGGGGTGAGCCGGAAGTTGACCCGGATCGCCGGCAACTGATCTGAAGTAGCTGTCCCATTGCGGCAGCTGACGCCCCCACCGGTCTCACGAGTGCCGGCGGGGTATTCCCCTGCGCTCGCGTGCGTGCCAGGATTGTGGTCAAAGGTGCTGTTCAGGAGCCCGCGTGCGGGTGAGCGGCACAGATCGCCAACTGAATATCTGGCGACCGCGCTCGGTGTGCATGGAAGGAGTTGTGACCCAACATGATTCGACTACGACGTTTGCTGGCTGTCACAGCGCTCACCGCGGCCGTTGGCGGCTTGACCGGGCTGGGAGTCGCACAAGCCGATCCCGATGACCCCGAGCCGGCGCCGCCGCCCCCGGCTGGTCCGCAACTCAGTCCCGAACAGCAGTGCGCCTGGATCGCGTTTCGAACCTGGGTGCCGTGCAACTGGGTGATGCCTGCACCGCCTCCACCGGGCACGCCGGGCACACTGTACTGACGATCTAGCAGCGCTCGGGGCTCAGGCAGTCCCGTCGGGTCATCACCGCACCCGCGTTCTTGCGCGAATCGAATTCGACAACAGCTCGGACGAACTGGCGCGGGCTGTAGTCAATAGCCTGATGTCCCTGCCCGCGTAGTGAAGCGGTAGTCGTGCCGGGGATCATCGCGGCCAGGGATGCTGCGGCCGCACGGAAATACGCGGGGCTCTTGCTGCCGAGCAGGATCCGTACCGGCACGTCGATGTCGGCAAGCCGTTCGGTCGCGCGGTAGGTGCCGACCTCCGCGAGTTCGCGAACGGCGGTGTGTGCGATAGAGCCGGCCACGTAAGGGAATTCGCGATCGGTGAGGTCGTCGATCGCCGGCTCCGGCAACCGCAACGTTTCGCGATAGAACGCCTGCAGGATCGCCCGGGGATTATCCATACTGGATAACGCCGCCAAGCGGTCCGGTGCCACGACCTCGAATCCCGGCGTGGGCAGCGGCGGCTCGTAGAGCAGGATGCGCCGGAATGCCGATGTGATCAGCGCTGCCTCCAGGACCGCCAGAGCACCGTAGGAGTGTCCGACCACGTACACGTTGCCGCCGACCGCCTCGGCGACGGCCGCCACATCTTCGGCTTCGCGCTGCAGGCTGTAGGGTCCGGCCTCGGCAACGCTGAGCCCACGGCCGCGCCGGTCCATCGCGTGGACGGTGTAGCGCTGGGCCAATTTCGCACGCACCGGCCACCACCGGGCGCGGGTACCCGTGCTGCCGTGTACCAGCAGCAAAGGTGTTCCTGCGCCGCATGTTTCGTAGCCGATGACGGTTCCGTCGGTCGACGTAACGGTGGCCATCGCGGCGGTCCTACTCGGGCCAGCTGTTGGTGCGGATGATCTCGACGAAGTCGTCGCGGACGAAGGAGTCGTCGAAGTGTTCCAGCACGTCAGCGTTGACGGTGCCGAAGGTGCTGCGCGGCCGGTGCTTCATGCCGTCGGTGAACGCTCGCAGGATCCGGTTCTTGAAGTCAGGACGCGGGTGGGCGGCAGTCACTGCCTCGATGGCTTCGGCGGACAGGTCGTCGCGTCCGATGCCCAGCACGTCGGTTTCCACGCCCGCGGTGACCAGTGCGATCTCGGGTTCCAAGAACTTCGGTATTCCGGGTGTCGTGTGCAGCGCAATGGACAGCCACACCTTGCGCGCGGCGGCGTCGTCGACGCCCCGCTCCAGCAGGAAGTCGCGCGCTGCGTTCGCGCCATCGACCTCGAACCGCAGCGAAGACGTGCGGTAGCCCTGAGTCAGCCCGATGTCGTGGAACATGGCGCCCGCGTACAGCAACTCCAGGTCCGGTTGCAGCCCGCGCCGCTGCCCTTGCAGCGCGCCGAACAGGAAGACCCGGCGGGAGTGGTTGAACAGCAGCTCGTCTTCGGTGTCGCGGATGTACTCGGTGATGTCACGCACCAGCGGGGTGTCGGGAATGACGATGCCAGCGGTGGACTGCGTGGATGAGGTGGTCATGGTGCATTCCTTTCGGTCTGATGTATCGATCAAACGCCGAACGGTGCAATTTCGGGAGATTTCCCAGCGCCACCTTTCCCACAGAAACCGCCATCGCCGCTGCTCGCTTGGCGCAGGGGATGTCGCAAGCGGCCGGCAACGTCGATTCGTCGCGCACAGGTGGGGTTGCGTTTACGTAACTGACGTCAATTGCGGGTTCGGTGTGCAAACATCGCTGCCAGACTGTCGGCTGTGCGCACCGCCGGCCACAGGGTGCGTTGGGCAAGCGCTAGGGAGTGAGACTCACCATGACCGACCTCGATCAGACACCGTCGGACGGACTGTCCCCGACCAGCGCGGCGCGCTCCGAGCTGTCCGAGCACTCCCGGACCGGGATGAGCGCCGCCGCGTTACAGCGGGCGATCACCGATCATCTGCGGTACTCCATTGGCCGTCCGGCCGCGGCCCTACGGCCCGTGCATTACTACCGGGCGCTCGCGCTGGCGGTGCGTGACCGGATGCAGGACCGCCGCGCCGCGTCGACGCAGGTTTCGCTCGACCTGGGCCGAAAGGTGACGTGCTATCTGTCGGCCGAATTCCTCATGGGTCCACAGTTGGGTAACAACCTGCTCAACCTGCGCATGGAGCGGGATGCACGGGCGGCGCTGGCCGCGATGGGCCAGAACTACGACGAGGTGCTGGCTTGCGAGGAAGAGCCCGGCCTGGGCAACGGCGGCCTGGGCAGGTTGGCCGCGTGCTACCTGGACTCGTTGGCCACCCTGGAGCGTCCGGCGATCGGCTACGGCATCCGCTACGAGTTCGGGATCTTCGACCAGGAGATCCACGACGGGTGGCAGGTCGAGCAGACCGACAACTGGTTGGACAGTGGAAACCCTTGGGAGATACCGAAACCCGACGTCAACTATCTGGTGAAGTGGGGCGGGCACACCGAGCGCTACACCGACGACGCCGGTCACGAGCGGGTGCGTTGGGTACCGGGCATGATGCTCAAAGGCGTCGCGTACGACACACCCATCCAGGGTTACGGTGTCAACACCTGCAACGTGCTGACGCTGTGGAGCGCGCGGGCCGTCAAGTCGTTTGCGTTGGACGCCTTCAACACCGGTGACTACTACAAGGCGGTGGAGGACGAGGTCACCTCCGAAACGGTGACCAAGGTGCTCTACCCCAATGACGAGCCGGAGGCAGGTAAGCGGCTGCGGTTGCTGCAACAGCACTTCTTCGTGTCCTGTTCGCTGCAGCACGTGCTGCACATCATGGACGACCTGGCCGACGTCTCTGTCCAGGAACTCCCCCAGCGGTTCGCGTTGCAGCTCAACGACACTCACCCGTCAATTGGCGTAGCCGAGTTGATGCGGCTGCTGGTCGACGAGCGCCACCTGGAATGGGAAGATGCGTGGGAGATCACGGTCGCGACCTTCGGCTACACCAACCACACCTTGTTGCCGGAGGCGCTGGAGCGGTGGCCGCTGGAGATGTTCGCCCAGTCACTGCCCCGCCACCTCGAAATCATCTACGAGATCAACCGGTGCTTCCTCGACGAGGTGCGCGCCCGATTCCCCGGCGACGAGGACCGGCTGCGGCGGATGTCGCTGATCGGTGAGGACGGCGGCAAGAACGTCCGGATGGCGCATCTGGCGACAGTCGGCAGCCACGCCATCAACGGTGTGGCCGCACTGCACTCCGATCTTCTCAAAATCAGTGTGCTGAAAGACTTTTACGAGATGTGGCCGGAGCGATTCAGCAACAAGACCAACGGCGTGACGCCGCGGCGGTTCGTCGCACTGGCCAACCCGGGCCTGCGCGAGCTGCTCGACCGCACCATCGGTGATGGATGGTTGACCGACCTGGGCCGCCTGCGCGGGCTGGAGCAGTACGTCGACGACGCCTCCTTCCGTCAGCAGTGGCGCGACGTCAAACGCAGCAACAAGGCACGCCTTGCCGCTTATATCCGGTCGGTGACCGGCGTTGAGCTGAAAGCCGATTGGATGTTCGACATCCAGGTCAAGCGCATCCACGAGTACAAGCGCCAGCACCTCAATGTTCTGCACATTGTGACGCTCTACCACCGGCTCAAGCAGAATCCCGGCCTGTCCATCCCGCCGCGGGCATTCATCTTCGGTGGTAAAGCCGCGCCCGGTTACTTCATCGCCAAACGAATCATCAAGTTGATCAACGCCGTTGGGCAGACGATTAATGCCGATCCGGAGGTGAACCGCTTCCTCAAGGTGGCGTTCATCCCCAACTTCAACGTGCAGAACGCGCACCTGATCTACCCGGCGGCCGATCTGTCCGAGCAGATCTCCACCGCGGGCAAGGAAGCCTCGGGCACCGGGAACATGAAGTTCATGATGAACGGTGCACTGACCATCGGCACGCTCGACGGAGCCAACGTCGAGATGCGCGAAGAGGTCGGGGCCGAGAACTTCTTCCTGTTCGGTCTGACGGTGCAGGAAGTGGAAGCACTCAAGGCGACGGGTTACCGTCCGGCCGACTACATCGACGCCAACGAGGAACTGCGCGCGGTGCTCGACCTCATCGGTGGTGGGACATTCTCGAACGGGGACAGCGAAGTGTTCCGGCCTCTGGTCGACAACCTGCGCTACGACGACCCGTTCCTGGTGCTCGCCGACTACGCGGCTTATGTCCAGTGTCAGGACCAGGTGAGCGCGGCGTGGCAGGACAAGGACGCCTGGACCAAGATGTCGATCCTGAACACCGCGCGCAGCGGCAAGTTCTCCTCCGACCGCGCCATCGCCGAGTACTGCGATGACATCTGGAACGTGTGGCCACTGACCGTCAAGATGTAAGCGTTTGGAGTGCAGTCGTTTTCAGCGTGATTGTGATTGCAGTTCGGAGATGCGAGCGGCCAGCGCAAGGATCCGCTGAGCGTCGCGCACGTGCAGGCTCTCGACCATGCGGCCGTCGACGGTGATCACGCTGTCCCCTGCCGCCTGGGCTTGCTCATAGGCCGAGACGATCTTGTTGGCGTCGGCAAGCTCCTTCTCGGAGGGACCGAACACATCGTTGGCCGGAGCGACCTGAGACGGATGAATCAGCGTCTTGCCGTCGAAACCCATTTCGCGGCCCTGGCGAGCCTCGGCGACGAAGCCTGCTTCATCGGTGATGTCGTTGAATACACCGTCCAGCACGGCCTTTCCGGCCGCCCTGGCACCCAACACCGCCAGCGCCAAAGCGGGCACAATCGGCGCGCGTCCGGCGACATGCAGTGCGTGCAACTCGTTCACTAGATCGTTGGTACCCACGACCATGACCGCGAGGCGATCGCTGGCCGAGGCGATCTCCTCAATCCGCAGGAACGCCAACGGTGTTTCGATCATCACCCACAGCTGCAAACTATCCGGCGCACCATCCAGCCTGGCGACCAGCGCTTGCACCTGCGCGCCGGTCTGGACCTTCGGTACCAGCACTCCGTCGGCGGCTGACTCGGCCACAGCGGCCAGATCGTCGTCGTGCCAGTCGGTGTCTATTCCGTTGATGCGCACCACGATTTCGCGCGGCCGGTACCTACCGGACGAGATGGCCACGCAAACCTTGCGTCTCGACTCGACTTTCGCGTCGGGGCCAACTGCGTCCTCGAGATCGAAGATCAACACGTCCGCGGGCAGGGTTTCGGCCTTCTCCAGCGCGCGGGGCTTATTGCCCGGCAGGTACAGGGCCGATCGGCGTGGGCGCAGTGTGGGCGCCATGACTGGTTCGCTTTCTGTCGGTCGGTTGAGCACCCGTCAGCGTAGGACAACCGGGGTTGGCCTCAGCCGCCAGCGGTCGCGCAGAAGTAAGGGTGTCGCTTTTGCCCGCCTCAGCGCGACAATAGGCGGGAAAAACATGAAGGAGGGCGCCATGACCGTCGTGCTGGTGCACGGCAATCCCGAGACCGATGCCATCTGGGGCCCGCTGGTCGACGTCCTGGGTCGCGAGGATGTGGTGCGTTTGTCCCCGCCGGGCTTCGGGGCACCGCTGCCGGATGACTTCCCGGCGACCTACCTTGCTTACCGCGACTGGCTCGAGGGGGAACTCGAGCGCATCGAGGGTCCGATCGACCTCGTAGGGCATGACTGGGGCGGCGGACACGTCGTCAATGTGGTCATGCACCGACCCGAGCTGGTGCGCAGCTGGGTCAGCGACGTCGTCGGTGTGTTCGACCCTGACTACGTCTGGCACGATATGGCCCAAATCTGGCAGACGCCCGACGAAGGCGAGCAGTCGCTGGCCACCATGCTGGGCGGAACGCTTCGGGACCGCGCCAACCTGATGGCCGGGCTTGGCATGCCCGCCGACATCGCCACCTCGCTGGCCGTGGCGCAAGGACCGGAGATGGGTCGAGCCATTCTGCAGCTGTACCGTTCGGCCGCCCAACCGGCGATGGCCGAAGCCGGCCGCGCGTTGGAGAAGGCGGCGGCCCGGCCGGGTTTGTCGCTGCTGGCCACCGACGACCCTTACGCGGGGCCAGAAGAAATCCGGCGCCGCGCCTCGGAGCGGGCCGGAGCACGCGTCGAGGTGCTCGACGGGCTCGGCCACTGGTGGATGCTGCAGGACCCGGCCCGCGGCGCAGCCGCCCTCACCGACTTCTGGCAAACGCTTGGCTAATCGAACGGTCGTTCACTTACGCTCTCGTAGTCAGCTCTAGGCGAAGGACAGGTTGTGGCGAAGTATCTCGTGCTCTACTCGTCAGCTCACCGGACTGGCCAGGAATTGCGGTGGCGCCTTGCGACCGACGTCGACCTCGAGGACGTCCGTCGCCGGCTTGACGAAGCCGAACAGGGAGAGTTCGTCAAGGTCCCCGTGGTGCTCGAAGACGAACTCGAGACGCTGCTACTCCGGGTACAACCGCACAAATTCGGGGCATGGTTGGTGCTCGATCTGCCCGAAGTGGCAGGTTCGCCGGCGCCGTTGCTGGCCGCGCGCGCACGGATGCCTGATTTCGGGCAGATATTCCGCCAAGTGCACGAGGCTGCCGATGCGGTGCGGGAATCCAAGCGCCAGCAACGGAAGTGACGCCGGTTCGGACGTCCCAATCTGCGCCGACTGTTGCGTCCCAGGTCAGCGGGAAGTGAGCGTTGATGTCTTTATCGCGTTGGACCGAAACGCTCTGCGGCGCAACGTAACCGAAGGGGCCTCGCCGTAGCGGTCGGCATGCGCGGCGGCGAACCGGCCTAGATTACTGAAGCCCCAGCGGTGGGCGACTGATGCCACATTGACCATCGACGGATCGGACTCCAGCAGGGCCTGGTGGGCTCGGTGCAGCCGTACTTCACGCAGATATACCATCGGCGATGTTTCCAGGTATCGCCGGAATCCTTGCTGCAGGGAACGGACGCTGACGTGAGTGCGGGCGGCGATGGAAGACAGCGTCAAGGGCAAATCGGCCTCCTCTTCCATGATTTCGATTGCGCGGCGAACCGCGCGAGGCGCAATCATCGTGACGTCTTCCGCGAGGGCCTCACGGTGAGAATGGTCAGCGGCCAGGAGCAGCCCGCGCACCAAGCTGTCTACGAACGGCAGCCCGACGAACGGTTGATTGAGCAGGCTGTCGGGGCAGAAGAACTGCTCCTTGAAATGCACCAGCAGATTGATCCAGCTGCGGGTCGGTGCGGCATTGGGTGGTAGGACCGGCGTGAAAACGGGCTGAGACGTCAGTTGCCTACCGATTGCATCGCTGAGAGCATCGTCGATGGCGGAACGGTTGATCTTGACACAGATCATTCTGCTTCCCGCGGCCCATCGTCCGGTCCCGAGTCCGTCCGGTGCATATACCGCCGCGGTTCCGGGACCGCCGGTTACCGACAAACCTCTATGTACACAGTCCGTGCGGCCAGAATTGAGCACAAGCACCCGATAGCTGCCGCACACCTCGCCGTCGTCCATAGCCAAGTCGGATCCGACCGTGATTTCGGACAGCGTGATAGGGCCCATGCGACCCACGCGTTGGGTGAGCGAAAACGAATCTGGATCACTCAACAGTTTGAGGTGAGGTTGGCCGCAACACACCAGTCCGAAGCTTTCGAACGTGTTCGCTTTCATCCATGCGTGGGCATCAACGTCCGTTCGCAAGGCACCTTCATACATGTGTAGTCCTCGCACTAGAGGGCCATCCGGTTGAGGTTCACTTCACCGCGAGGGCAGACGGAGCCCTGGCTTTCAGCGGGCAACCACCCGCGATAGCCGCCGTCGCCCGCTGCAGAATGGGTGTCCCATCCAGCTGTGGGGGTAGCGTTCCGAAAGAGCCGCCCCAGTCATGCGCCAGGCGGGTAGCCAGGAACGCCTCGGTGACTGCGGAATCACCGTGACGGACGAGAAGTGAACCCTGCAGAGCCAGACAGATGTTCTCGGCAAGCATGCGTGACCGGTAGGCGAGCGAGTCGTGGTCGACGAGTGCGCGGCGCAGCGTCTGGATATGCGTGTCCAGTCTGGGGTCGGCTCCCGACGCTGGGTCAAGTCCAGAGATGTGGTGTACGACGTCGTCGTGTGATTCTTCGTTGTCGTGGTTAGGCGGTTAGTGCCGCGGGGGTGTCCTCCTGTTCTGTGGGGGTGTCGGTTGAGAGGCGGGATTTGCTGAGGACGTCGAGGCCGAGGTAGCGGCGCGATTCGGCCCATTCGTCGTGTTGTTCGGCCAGGACAGCGCCGACCAGGCGAATCAGGGCGTCGCGGTTGGGGAAGATGCCGACGACGTCGGTGCGACGGCGGATCTCTTTATTAAGGCGCTCTTTTATCCGGCCCTCGGGGGCGGGTCAACCCGTCGGGGTGGGATGTTCATCGATCGAGGCGCTGGAGGTGGTCGGTAAGGGCGTGGGCGACGCGGTCGTGGCGGGCGGCTTCGTCGGTCCAGCCGCGGCACTCGGCGTCGGTTCTGAGGGCCTGGACGTCGGCGAGTTGGTCGGTGAGCGTGTCGCGGAATTCGGGGGCGGTGACGTAGTTGTCGCAGGTTTCGCAGATGTTGGCATAAGGGCACGCGCCCGCGGATTCGTGGCGAGCGCAGTATCCGTGTGCAACGCGGGTTTTCAGCATTTCACTGTGCAGCCAGCCGACCTTGTCGGGCAGGATCGGTTTGCCGACCGGGGTGAGGGTGAACTGGCGGCGCATCTTGCCCATCGCTTCGTCGTAGGCCGCGCGCAGGGTGGGCGAGGCCAGGGTGGCGTAGCGGATCGTCATTTGTGGAGTGACGTGCCCGAGTAAGGACATCAAGGCCTGCAGACTCATCCCGGCGTTGGCGAGTTCGGTGGCCCAGGTGTGGCGCAACTGATGTGGAGTGACCATCAGGACGCCGCCGTCGGGACGGTGCAACCCGGCGGATTCAGCGGCGGTGAGCAGCCCGTTGCGCAGCCGGGTGTAGCCCAGGCGGCGTCCGTGCCGGGTGAACAGAAAGTCGGTGAGCACGCCGGTGCGTGGGTGCGGCAGCGGCCGGTGCGTGCCGCGGAGGGCGACCCACTCGTCGAGCGCGGCGAGGGTCGCGGCGGAGAGCGGGACCATGCGTTCGGTGGCGAGCTTGCCCAGTGGCACCTTCAGCCAGGTTCCGGCCGGTCCGTAGTCGATGATGCTGCCCAGTTCGAGGTCGAGCAGTTCCCCCGCCCGCAGGCCGGCACCACGCAGCACGGTCAGGCCGATGCGGGCGAACGGATCCTGCAGGTGGGCAACGGCGTTCATCACTGCCGCGTCCACATCGGGTGCTAGCGCGCGTGGCAACGGCTGGTCGAGTTTGGGGACGTCGGCGGCGAATACCAACCGCCGTGGTGGGGCCTGCGCCCAGCCCCAGGCGGTGATGTCGTCGAGCAGGTTGCGCAGACTGAGCACTGCCGACTGGGCCACCGCGGCCGAGACGGTGCGCCCGGCGCCCGCGGCGGCGCGCTGACCACGCCAGCCCCGGGTGCGATTCCATTTCAGGTAGCCCTCGATGCAGCTCCGGTCGAGTTCACGCAGGCTGATGACGTCGGGATGGTGAGCGGTGAGGTATTCGGCGAAGGGCAGCAGGTCGTTGATCAGCGACTCGACCGATTTGGGCCGCAGCACCGCCGCGCGCACGCCGATGTAGCGCAGCAACGTCTGACGGATCGGGTCGGGCATCTCCACCTCGGTGAAGCGCTGCTCGAGGCTACGGGCCCACCGCCGGCGTTTCGGCGCGGTGTCGATGACCGCGGTCTCGAACAACAGCTGCCGCAGGCTGGCCAGCCGCCCCCTGTATGCCCGCCGCGACGATGGCGGCACCACGGTACGTGACAGCGCGGCGTCGAAGTCGTCGAGCGCGTCGCCGGTCAGGTCGGCGACCATTCCGCCGTGGTGTGCCAGCACTACCGCCAGACATTCGCCGAGGACCGTCTCGACCCAGGAACTCCTCCAGCCCAACCGAATTCCCGCATTCCGCAACGCGGCGAATCCGCTCGGATCCCGGTCCTCCACTGCGCGGCCCAGCCCGGTCAACTGTTTGACCGCGGCCAGCTCGACGTCCAGCCGTAACCGGCCGGTGCCGATCGTGTGACAGATCAGCGGCCACGCCCCGGTGTCCCGTATCTCGGCGATCCGCTCGGCTGCCGGCAGCGTCATCCAGGCGTGCAGGTCGCGGTGGCGTGCGGTGAAGTCGCGAGCGATCCGAATCCGGTCGCGTACCGCCCGCCCGCTCAAACCCAGGGTGGCGACGTGGTCGAGATAATCCGCCACCACCTCGTCGGCGCCTACGGGTTGGCCGACCAACACCGTGGTCACTGCCGGGCTCCGGCCAACGTCGCACGAGCAGCACCGTATTCGGCGGCGAGCTGCTCGATCGACAAATGCACGTAGCGGGCCGTGGTCTCCGGCGAGACATGCCCCATCAACGCCCGCAACGCCAGCAGATCGATTCCGGCCGCCGACAATTCGGTGCCGTAGGTATGCCGTAAACGGTGCGGGCGGACTCTTGTGGCGCCAGAGGTCTCCCGGTGCCGACGGAACAGGCTGCGCAGCCCGGCCTCGCTGACCGGTGCACCGGTCGTCGGGCCGCGCAGCACTACGAAGCACTGCGGCGTCGCCAACCCCGGCGGCCGCTCCCATCGCAGGTAGGCGGCGAGCTCGGTGAAGAACGCCGCATCGACCGGGACATGACGTTCCTTGCCGCCCTTGCCGATCACCCGAAGCCGGCGCCGGCCCATATCGACGTCGGCGAGCAGCAGGCCACGCGCCTCGGCCGAACGCAGCCCTCCGAGTAGCATCACCAGCACCATCGCCCGGTCCCGGTGCGTTGCCAGTGTCGCCAGGAACGCGTCGACATCGTTGGTGGACAACGATTCCGGAAGACGCTGCGGCTGACGCACCAACCTACCGCCACTGCGTGCACGCCCGGGACCCAGATGACCGAGCAACCCCCGCTGCGACTGGCGCAGCCCCTGTCCCCGCCGCGGCGACGGCACCGGATTGTCGGTGCAGACACCGGTCATCACCAGATACTCGAATAACGCGCGCACTGCCGCGACCCGGCGGTTCACCGTCGAAGCTGCCGGCGGGGTCGACGAGCGGTGACCGCCGGTGGGCTGGTCCGTTCGGCGGACGCCTTGCCAGTCGATCCAGTCGAACACCAACGGCGCATCGACCGCGGCGAGCCCGACCGCTTGCTGGACGAGGAACCGGCTCAAATTGGCGACGTCGAATGCGTAGGCCCGCACCGTGGCCGCGCTGAACCCCCGTCCCGCCAAATGGTTGAGAAACGCGTTCACCGCGTCCTGCCCGTCCCAGTCGCCCTCCAGGACATATCCGCTGTCGCTCTTGAGTACCCGCATCGCCGCTCCGCCTTCCCCCACCGAGATGCAGACAGCATCCATCCGTGCTCAGCGCTTGTGCGTGAACCTCACGCTGCAGCCCGAACCGTGTCCCCGGAGAGCCGGTTAACGGATAGAGGGTTGTTGGACCAGATTTGGCGCCAGATCTGCTTGGGAAATGCGGTGAACGCCAGCAGATCGGACCGGGCGGCTTCGAGGTGATCGGCGACCTTGGGCAGCTTGTCGGACAGGGCGTCGATGATCCGGTCATATTGCGCGGCAACCGAAGCTGCGTCTGGTTGGTCGAACACCGAATGCAGCAGCGTCTTTACCCACGGCCAGGAGCTCTTAGGGGTAATTGCCATCAAGTTGGTGGCGTAATGGGTGCGACAGCGCTGCCAGGACGCGCCGGGCAAGGTAGCCCCGACAGCCGAGAGCAGGCCAGCATGAGCGTCGCTGGTGACCAGTGCCACCCCGGACAGGCCGCGGGCGGTCAACGACCGCAGAAACGTCAACCAGCCCGCTCCATCCTCGGCGGTGGTGACGTCGACGCCCAGGATCTCGCGGTAGCCCTCGGCGTTGACGCCCACCGCGATCAGCGCGTGCACGTTGACCACGCGGCCGGCCTCGCGGACTTTGAGCACCAGGGCATCGGCGGCCATGAACGTGTACGGGCCAGCATCGAGGGGCCGGGTGCGGAAGGCTTCCACGGCGGTGTCGAGTTCTTTGGCCATCACCGACACCTGCGACTTCGACAGCGACGTAATCCCGAGGGTTTCCACGAGCTTGTCCATCCGTCGCGTCGAAACCCCGAGCAGATAACAGGTGGCCACCACCGTGGTCAACGCCCGCTCGGCACGCTTGCGGCGTTCCAGCAGCCAGTCCGGGAAGTACGAGCCCTGCCGCAACTTGGGGATCGCCAGATCCAAAGAACCTGCGCGGGTGTCGAACTGGCGATGCCGATAGCCATTACGGGAGTTGGTGCGCTCAGCACTGCGCTGACCGTAACCCGCGCCGCACAGCGCATCGGCTTCAGCGCCCATCAGCGTGTGGATGAACGTGGCCACTAGCTCGCGCAACACATCAGGGTGGGTGGTAGTGAGTCGCTCAGCCAGCAGCGCCGGCAAGTCGATATCGTGGGCAGCGGTCATCGCGTCGATTCCTTTGCTCGAGTGACTTTGGACGGTCTCTCGAAGAATCACGCGATGACCCTCATCTATCCGGCTACGACACGCCGGTACTCAACTCACGGCCCGACTCGTACACCACCTTGGTGGACGCAACCCGACGCTGCGCTCAATTCGTCGAAGAGTACGTCGACGCAGTCCGGAGTGGCCAGCGCGCGCAGTGTGTCCAATGCGCTGACGTTGCCCGACCCCTCCCAGATTCCGGCCAGCGGGGCTTCTCGGTACAGCCGCGGCATTCCGGATTCCTCGACGTAGCCGTTGCCGCCGAGACATTCCATCGCCTCGCCGACGTGTTGTGTTGCTCGCTTGCAGACCCAGTACTTGGTTGCCGCCACGCCGATCCGCTTCAACACACCCTCGCGCTCATTGCCGCGGATGGCGTTGTCAGCGGCGCCGGCCAACCGCATGGTGACGATGGTGGCGGCCTCCGCCTCCACCGCCAGATCGGCAAGCACGTTACGCATCAAAGGCTGGTCTATCAGATAGGCGCCGAACGTCTTTCGGTGCTGAGCATGATGGACAGCGTGGGTCAGCGCCACGCGCATGAGGGTCGCGCTGCCCAGCGCGACGTCCAGCCGGCCCATGCCGACCATTTCCATGATGGTGGCAACGCCGCGACCCTCCGCACCGACCAACCACGCTGTGGCACCGTCGTATTCGAGCTCGCTGGACGCATTTGCATGGTTGCCGAGCTTGTCCTTGAGCCGCTGCAGAAACATGCGATTGCGGGTGCCGTCGGGTAATACCCGCGGCAGCAGGAAACAGCTCAAACCGCCCGGCGCCTGCGCCAACACCAGAAAGATGTCCGACATCGGCGCCGAGGTGAACCACTTGTGCCCAGTGAGACTAAAACTGCCGTCGCTGTTCGGGCTCGCCTGTGTGGTGCCGGCCCGCAGGTCGGAGCCGCCCTGCTTCTCGGTCATCGACATGCCGGCGGTGATGCCAGCTTTGGCACCGGCTACGTCGTTGCCGGGAACGTATGCGCGACTGGTCAGCAGGGGCTCGTACACGGTCGCAAGTTCGCTGTTATGGCGCAGGGCGGGGACGGCCGCGTAGGTCATCCAGACCGGGCACAGTATGGCCGGATTGGCGGCCCATACCGAAACCTTCGCGGCCCGCACAACGTGAGCACCGCGGCGGTCGTCGGCCCAAGGTCCAGCGTGCAGGCCGTTAGTGATCGCCAGTTCCATCAGGTGGTGGTAACTAGGGTCGTACTCCACTTCGTCAATACGGTGCCCGTACCGATCGTGGGTGTGCAGGATGGGCCGGTTGCGGTCGGCCAGGTCGCTCCACCCTTGAACCTCGCGGCTACCGCAGCGTGCGCCGAAACCGGTGACCTCCTCAAGCCCCCACTCCCCGCTCTCGCGGATCAGCGCCTCCCGAAGGGCTGGATCGAGTGCCAGGTTGAAGCTTTCCATCGGCGGCACTTGGTTGATGACAACGTGCGTGTCGTATGCGGACCGGCCGGAGCGTGTGGTCGTGCTTTCCATGCGGGAGTTCTCCTTTTGCGATGAATTTCTTTGCCCGACGCTCGGAACCGTTGCGCGAAAAGGCATCTCGTCAGTCACGACAGGTGACGACGTCGTAGCGGGACTGGGCGTACCGCGAGCGAACGGCTTTCTTGTCGAACTTGCCGACGCTCGTCCGCGGCACCTCGTCGATGAACGCCCACCGTTCGGGTAGTTGCCAGCGCGGCACCCGCTCGCCAAGGAAACTACGCAACTCCCCGGCTGAGACGTCGACACCGTCACTCAATACGACGGCCGCTAACGGCCGCTCCTGCCACCGTGGGTCGGGTACGGCCACCACACACGCCTCCATAACAGCGGGGTGGGCCATGAGGTGGTTCTCCAACTCGACCGACGAGATCCATTCGCCCCCAGACTTGATCACGTCTTTGGCACGATCTGTCAAAGTGATGAACCCGCGCGAGTCGATGCTGGCCACGTCGCCCGTACGTAACCAGCCGTCCTCGGACCGTCCCGAGTCGTGGTCCGCGAAGTACGAGGCGGTGACCCAGGGCCCCCGAACCTCAAGCTCCCCTACCGATTTGCCATCGCGAGGTAAGACGCGACCGTCGTCCGCCACGACCCGAGCCTCAACTCCGCATAGTGGGCGGCCCGCGGTATTACGCAACGGCCAGTGCTCGTTGTCAGGGACATCCGCCGGCGGCCACGCCACGGCGGCCAGCGGGGACGTCTCGGTCATACCCCACGCCTGCCGGATCGGCACGCCGTACTTGTCCTGGAACTCCCTCATCAAGCTGTGCGGAACGGCGGAGCCGCCGCAGGGGACCAAGCGCAGCGATGACACGTCGTGGCCGGGATTGTCACGTAGGTAGCACATGACGTCGTTGATCACCGTTGGCACAGCCGCGGCAATCGTCACGTTGTGCTCCGCGATCATGTCGACTAACCGACTGGCCTGCATGTACCGGTCGGCCATCACGAGGCTGGCCCCAGCCATCATGGCGGCGTAGGGCAGACCCCAGGCGTTGGCATGAAACATCGGCACGATCGGCAGAATTCGGTCACCGGCGGTAACCGCCATGGCGTTCGGCATGCACACCGCCATCGAATGCAGGAACGTCGACCTGTGGCTATACACGACGCCTTTCGGGTCGCCAGTCGTGCCGCTGGTGTAACACATTGCGGCAGCAGATGTTTCGCTCATGTCAGGCCAGTCGAACTCGCAAGGTTGCCCGTCCAGGAGTTCGTCATAGCGAATTATGTTCTTGCGGCACGGGGCTAGAGCGTCCAGAGCGCCGTCGCCAACCACCACCACCGTATGCACGGAGCTGAGCTGGGGCAGCACCTCGGCCAGCAGCGGGAGCAGCGAGTGGTTGGCGATCACCACCCGGTCGTCGGCCTGGTTGGCAACGTAGGAGAGCTGCTCGGCACCCAATCGAATGTTGAGCGTGTGCAAGACAGCTCCCATACAGGGCACCGCGAAGAACGCTTCGAGGTGTTCCTGGTTGTTCCACATAAACGTCGCCACCCGCTGATCACCGCTGACCCCCAGCCCGCGCAACCCGTGCGCTAAGTTGGCCACGCGACGCCCGATCTCCGCGAACGTGGCCCTGCGATAGCCGTCGGCGGTCGCCGTCACCACCGTCTGATCTCCACACAGCGCGGTGCCGTGTCGAAGAATTTCCTTGGTAAGGAGCGGAGTTTCCCGCATCGTGCTCTTCACCTAAGGCCTCTTTACTTCGTGACTTGACCGGATTCATGCCTTTGACCAACACCCCCGCGGCGTTGGTGCAGCGCCCCTCAACTCCATCGTCGGGGGGCCTCACTACAGCTCGGAAACCGAGTCTGCGCGAACCCGATACAGACGGTAAGTCGAAGTCAACAGTAAGTCAAGCTATAAAGTAAGTCACTTACCTTTACGCCGGGGTGATGCCTGTCGCGGCCTCGCCCTGGCTCGACCGTGCGGCATGCAGCCCTAATGTCAAACGTAAGCGGCTTTCGTAAGTTAGTGTTTGCGCGCAGTGCGCTCACCTGCCTAGAAAGGGTTCCATGGAAGCAGACATGTCGCTGCGGGACCGCAAGAAAGCGCTGACCCGCCGTGCGATCCTCGAAGCGGCGCACCGCCTGTTCGCAGAACGCGGATTCGACAAGGTGACTGTCGCCGAGATTGCCGATGCGGCCAACGTGTCGGTAAAGACCCTCTTCGTCTACTTTCGGTCCAAAGAAGATCTCGCCTTCTCCGACTACGACCTGGTGGACACGCTGGTGGCGGCACTGGCGTCGCGGTCGGAGCAAACTTCACCCTCGCGGGCCGTAGCCGACGCTTTGATCGATAGATTCCGCGAGCAACCAGAGGCTGTCGCCGGCATATTGAACTCATCTTGGGTGTACGGCGAGTCGCCCGCCTTGCAGACGGGAATATTGCGGCGATGGTCAATCTTGGAGGACCGCATCACCCAGGAGCTCGCTCGCGAAGCTGGAAGACCTGCTACCGCAACGATGCGGTTCCAGGCCATACAACTCGTGGGCCTGGTTCGCTGCGCCACATCTGAGGAGCTGCGAGCCGAAATCGATCCGAGCGACCCTCGAAGCTCTACGAAGTTCGCCCGCTGGATGCGCAGCGCGGCTCGCAGTATTGCGGATTGACTCGCGGGGGCGCTGGCTGACGCAGCGAGCGTGCGTTACGGAATTCATACAGCCGTATCGATTGTGTTACCCATAGTTCGCCCTCATGACAAGCCGGCGCTATTGCCTGACGACCGCGGCGATGTGGCCCGGGAACAGTCGAGGGCGTGTGCGAACACCGCGTTAACAGCTATATTGTGCGCGGCAGCCGCAAGGCCGACGGTTAGGATCTGCCATAGGAAAGTAGCGCCGCACCTCGCCGCCGGTCCTAGCCTCGGGAGGGCGACGAAGATCTCGAGGATTACACTCCTTGTGCGGCTGTATCTGTACTGTAATATTATCTACATGTCAGATGGGTATGTGGTCGGCCCGGCTGGACATATCGGACCTTCGTTGCCGACGCTCCGCATCACGCCGGAGAGGCTGGCGGGATCTGCTACCGATCCTCGACCAGTCCAGAGGAACGGCGTGATCCTCTCGACCTATGCGGATCGACACGTCATCCCCAAAGTTTTTGTGCGGCATCGCAAATGGCCGCACATACTGCGTTCATCGTGAGAGGTAAAGAGATGCTACGCGATATTGACCGGCTCACAGCGCGCTCTGTGATCCTGAGCCTCTTACTGGGCCTGCACCCGCCGTCGGCAACGTCGGGCGAATTGATTCGACTCACTTCAGGCTTCGCGATCTCCGATGCCGCGCTGCGGGTAGCGCTTACGCGGATGGTCGTCAACGGCGACCTGGTCCGATCCCCGGACGGCTACCGTCTCTCGGATCGATTGTTGGCCCGGCAGCGGAAACAAGATGACGCCCTGCGGCCGCCGACGCGTGTGTGGCGCGGATCTTGGCTAACGGTGGTGATTACCAGCGTCGGAACCGATCCCCGGACGCGTGCTGATGCCCGGAAAGCGTTATATGACAACCGGTTGGCTGAATTGCGTGAGGGCGTGTGGATACGCCCTGACAATCTCAAACTCGAGCTGCCCGTCGATCTGCAGGAGCGAGTGCGGATCCTTTACACGTACGACAACGCACCCGCTGAGCTCGCGGGCCTGTTGTGGGATCTTCCCGGCTGGGCAGAGCATGGGCGGGAGCTTCTTCAGGCACTGGACAACAGTTCCGACGCGTTTGAGCGATTCGTTGCCGCGGCCGCGATCATGCGACACCTGATGACCGATCCGGTACTGCCGGACAATCTGTTACCTCCCCGCTGGCCCGGCGATGAACTGCGGGCGGCATACGCCGAGTACGCCGCGGAAGTCTCCGACAGTCGTTATCGGCCCGACGCTGTGGCGACATAGCAATCGCTCCGGGTCATCGACACGCGGGGCCGGTCGAGGTGAAGTGACGCTACGTCCGGCCGACATACGCGCACGGACAATCCGTCGCCCGCCCGTCGACCTGATCCGCGCCGGCAATCGGCGCTCGGGGCCCTGCTAATTTCCTGGGGTGATGTTCTCAGCTTCTAAAACAGTCACGCGGTGGCTCGCCCCCTTGCTGACGGCCGCGGCCGTCGCCGGTTTTGTTGCCGGCCCGGTGCAGGTCAATCCTGCCCCGGCAGTGCGGTTGGCCGCTGACGCCAACCCGCTGGCCGGCATGCCTTTCTACGTCAACCCGAACTCGGCGGCAATGCGCGCCGCGCAGCAGGCCAATCCGCCAAGTCCCGAGCTGACCACCATCGCCAACACTCCGCAGTCCTACTGGATCGTCCCGGGCTCGTCGGCCGCGACGGTCGCGAAGTACAGCGGCGACGCGGCAGCCGCGGGCGCCTTGCCGGTGTTCACGCTCTATGGAATCCCGCATCGCGACTGCGGCAGCTTCGCTGCGGGGGGCTTCGGGTCGGGCGCGCAGTACCGCGGCTGGGTCGACGGCATCGCCGCGGACCTGGGCTCGTCCCCGGCGGCGGTCATCGTGGAACCCGATGCGCTGGCCATGGCCGACTGCCTGTCAGCTGATCAGCGCCAGGAACGCTACGACCTGATTCGCTACGCTGTCGAGACGTTGACGCGCGACCCGGCCGCGGCGGTATACGTCGACGCTGGGCACTTACGTTGGCACAGCGCCGAGGACATGGCCGCCAGGCTCAACCAGGCCGGTGTCGCCCGCGCGCGGGGATTCAGCGTCAACACCGCGAACTTCTTCACCACCGAAGATGAAATCGGTTACGGCGAAGCCATATCCGGCCTCACGAACGGTTCGCACTATGTGGTCGACACCTCGCGCAACGGCGCCGGGCCAGCGCCCGACTCCGCGCTCAACTGGTGCAACCCCAGCGGTCGAGCACTCGGCGCTGCGCCCACCGCGGCGACCGGAGGCGCGCACGCCGACGCCTATTTGTGGATCAAACGTCCCGGCGAATCCGACGGAACCTGCGACAAGGGTGATCCGCCGGCGGGTACGTTCGTCAATCAGTTCGCCATCGACTTGGCCCGCGGGGCGGGACACTAGTCCTACTACCCGGCTGGCTCTTGTACCCGAGCGACCGAACTCCTAAATGAACGGGTTGAGGACCGGCGGGATGATCTGGTTGCCGGTCACGCCGGTGAAGCGGACGAAGAGTTGAGCGGGAATGTTGAGCGACTGGTAGATACCGGCGCCAATCCATGACACCGGTAGCTGTAGGAAGTCGGGCACCGCATCGACGATGCCTTGAATCGGGTCGTATACGAAGTAGGGAATCGTGGCCGCGACCGTGCGCGCGTCGAGGGTGTAGTTGACGATGGGATCCGGATAGCCTTGCGAGGCGAAGTCGGCGCTGAGCACGCTGAACAGATTGTCACCGGGATCAACGTACGTGCCGTTGAATACGGGCGAGGTCAGGGGCGCACCCTGCATGTAAGGCAGCTGCGGAATCCCGAATTCATTCATGATTGTCGGCGTCGTACTGACTATTTGCCACGAGTTGTTGATGAGCCCGTTATCGCCGGGGAGGTTCGAGCCTGCTTGATCCCACATCAGGAATGTCGCTGTCTCGAGCGGTGATTGGAACCCGTGACCGCGGTTGAACTGGTTGGGATCGATGTGACCGTGGTCGGTGACCATGAGCACGTCCCACTTCTCGCCGAGGTTGGCGGGCTTCGCCTCCCAATCGGCTACCGCTCCTAGAACGCCTCTAGTGTCCACGGGTTGGCCAGCGACATGTTGGCCCAGGTTGTAGTCCATGTTGCGAAGGGCCGCGGCGTACTCAGGAGACGCGCCACCGTATTGATGACCCATTTCGTCGACACCTACAAAGTAGGAGAAGATGAAATTGCCTTTGTTGGGATTGGCGTTGAGGATCGCGGCTTGGGTTTGTGTGCCGACCGTGTTCTGCGACGCCACCCAGTACGGGTCGTTCGCGGAGTGCGGAACGAATTGGATGTTGTCGGCGGGGAACGCCCCGGCGCCGGCGATGTCGGTGATGACGGGCCAGTTGCCGATGACCGTGGTATCGACGCGGTTGCCGTAGGCCGCCTCGAGTTGGTTGTACACGGTCGGCCAGTTGTCATAGGTCCACGGGGTATAGACGTTGTTGGTCACGCCGGCCGTCTCGCTCCACACACCGGTCTGAATGGTCGTCCACGACGGGTTGGAGACGCTGGTGTGCCCGACGATCGTCGACGCAGACGTGACGCTCTGGTCCATCAACAAATGGAAGTTCGGGGTGCCGGCGGGGTCGGCCAGAATTCTGCTGAGATTGGTGCCGTCGGTGCCGATCAATAGGAAATTCTCGTTTGGCGTCGCCAACATCAGCAAGGCGGCCTCTTGCGGGGTGACTATGTTCAGGTTCTGGTCATAGAAGCCGGACTGGCCGGTCACGCCGGGTGCGCCGAATAAAGACCAGGCGCGGCCACCGATTCCACCGATCCCCGCGGGGCTGACTCCCCCACCGATGCCTCCGGTGCCGCCCGCCCCGCCATTCCCCCACAGCAATCCGCCCGCGCCACCGGCCCCGCCGGCGCCGCTTCGGAGACCCCCCGCGCCGCCGGCCCCGCCGTTACCGATCAACCCGGCATTGCCGCCGCGCCCACCGGTCTGGCCCAGCAACCCAGCCGATCCGCCGGCGCCGCCGTTGCCCCACAAAATCCCGCCGTCCCCGCCGGCTTGCCCGGTGCCGGGTGTGCCGTTGTACCCGTCGCCGATCAACGGACGCCCCAACAGCAAGTTCGTCGGCGCATTGATCACACCGAGAATCTGGTCGGCGATGGTCTGTAGCGGGCCCGCGTTGACGGCCTCGGCGGCCGCGTACGCCCGGCTGGCGTTGCTCAATGCCTGGACGAATTGCTCCTGAAACGCCGCCGCTTGCGCACTGAGCGCCTGGTATTCCTGGCCATAGCTGGAGAACAGCGAGGCAATCGCCGCCGACACTTCGTCACTAGCGGCAGCGGCCAGCGTGCTGGTCGGAGCCAACGCCGCCAGATTCGCCGCTCTGATCGAGGAGGCGATCCCCTCCGCACCTGCCGCAGCCGAGGTGATCAGGTCCGGCGTGGCGAATAAATACGACATCGTGGTCCTCCCAGCCGGCAAACGTATGGACAGGCAAATATTGGCACGCTTTGCGCGCGTTTTCGGGCAATTCACCGACGCGAGTGGCGCGGCGCTGCACGAGACCTCAGAACGTCGAATCGGTCTGCCCGGTGAACCGCTCACACCGATCTGATATCAGCTCCAAAACGCTCCTTCTGTTAACAAATGTCACATAGTTAACATCACGCGATGCACGACTTGTCGGTGAATTCATGCCTCCGGCATTCACCCCATATGTCCCGGCGCGACGTATTGCGCTGCGCCATCGCCATGTCGGCGCTGCCAAGTTTGTATACGGCATCGGCAATTGCCACCGTCCCTGCCACGGCTGCCGCACCGCCCAAATTGATCGATTTCGCCATGCACCAAATTCCGGCCGAACACATCCGCGCGGCTGGCTACTCCGGGGTCATCAATTACGTCTCGCTATCGCGTCCCGGCTCGTCCTTCGGCGCCAAGCCGATCACCCGGCCCTACGCCGAGCAGCTGAAAGCAGCGGGGCTGATGATTGTCAGCAACTACCAATACGGCAAACCCGGCGGGACAGCACCCTCGGACTTCAAGCGCGGGTTTGACGGCGGCGTCGCCGATGCGCGCACCGCCTGGAAGCTGCATACCGCGGCGGGTGGTGGACAGAGTGCACCGATCTTCTTCACCATTGACGAGGACATAAACCACGACACCTGGAACAACGTGGCGCTCAAGTGGTTTCGCGGAATCAACTCGGTGCTGGGCGTGCAGCGCACCGGCGTCTACGGCGGTATCGACGTATGCCAATGGGCCGCGGCTGACGGCGTCATCGGCAATTCGCGCACGCCCGGCCGCCGGTGGGCCTGGCAGACCAAAGCTTGGTCCGGCAGCCGAATCGATCCGGCCGCGGTTCTCTACCAACGCGTGGTCAGTACGGCGTCGAATCCAGGCCCAGTAGTTGGAGGACAAGAAGTCGACGTCAACGATGTCCTTGCCGAGGATTGCGGTCAGTGGAGCCTGCACCCCTGAGCCCAGCTCATACGGGATTGCCGTTGACCCAGTAATCAGATCTCCGACAGGGTGGCGAACCGCTTCTTGGAATCGTTGTACCACCTCATCGACTCATCGGGCAGTTAGTGCCGCCGACGACGTACTGGCCGCTGTACGACGGCGCGACGGTGGGAGCGTACGGATCTGCGGCACCGTCCTGAACGCAGGCAACATTCTCGAAGGGCTTGCGATTAGCCACGTCTCAGTGAACCTCGGCGACCACAGCTGGCTTACCCAAGGGTGTCAGTTGCAGAGCATCACCAGTGCTGGACAGGTTCGGGGTCCTTGACGTCGCACCTTCGGGTCAGGCGAACGGCTCCGAGCGTGCGGCCAAGGCGCTGTCGTGAAACCGGTTGGCAGCCAACGACGACAGCTGCTACGTTCCGAAGACCGTGCAAGAGGACGAGGAGGTGGTACCCGTGAACGCATCAACGTGGGTGCTCCTGTTCGGAGTCACGGTCCGGCGATAGGTCGTCCGGGAGCGCCGTTCAACGAGCACTCCCGAAAGGCACGACCATGCACTTCATCTCCGAACAGCGCCTCGATGACGGCAGCCGCGAACGCGAATTCACCCTCGGCGAGATCCCCGGCATCCTATGGACGCCCACTTCCTCACCGGCGCCGCTGATCCTGCTCGGCCACCCCGGCGGACTGCGCACGATGTACCCGCGGCTCGCGGACCGAGCCCGGCGTTCCGTGGCGGACGGCTTCGCCGCGGCCACCATCGAGCTTCCCGGGAGCGGTGAGCGCCGCCGGTCATCCGACGCCGAGCAGGCCCGCGCCGATCTGCACCGGGCACTGGCGGCCGGGGAGCCGGTCGACGAGATCGTCGAGCGGCTTGTCATCCCCCTGGTCGAGAGGGCGGTCCCGGAATGGCAGTCCGCCCTCGACGCGCTCCAGTCCCTGCCCGAGATCAGCGGCCCGACGGGGTATTCGGGCGGGCTGATCGCCATCGGGGTCCGGTTGGCGGTGGTCGAACCGCGCATCGCGGCCGCCGGTCTGTTTGCCGGCAGTTTCGTGCCCCGCTCTATGTTCGACGAGGCCCGTCAAGTCGCGATCCCGCTGCACGTCCTGTTGCAATGGGACGACGAAGGAAACGACCGGCAGCTGGCGCTGGATCTGTTCGACGCCTTCGGCTCACAGGAGAAGACGTTGCACGCAAACATGGGCGGGCACACCGGCGTTCCCGAGTTCGCCGGGGACGACGCAGCCCGATTCTTCACCCGGCACCTGAAGTGCCCGCCTTCGTCAATGACAAACGAGCGTTAATCAAGCTAGGTCAACACCAAAGTCACCGCGATGGTGGTTGTGCGAGTCCGTTGAGCGCAGTGGCAATACGGCTGATGCCGTCGGCGTTTTCGGGGTCAATGTTCATGCCGTGAGTGTTGTCCGCGTTGTATATGGCTTGGGCGGAGGAGACAATGGCGCTGCCCGTTCCGGCCAACCTGGTGATCGTGGACTCCATCTCGCGTTTGAGCCCGTCCGCCAAAGCCACCAACTTCGGCCCAGTGACGAAGCCGGGGTTTCCGCTGGCCGCCGGTTGCGCCGAGTCGAATAGCGGGACGAGTGCGGCGCGCGCCGCGGCCGCCTCAGACTCGATGGTCCTTCCAGCGTTCTTGACTTCGGCGGGTGCGATTTGCACGAAGTCACCGCTCATTTGATCTCCCCTCAGCGCCTATCCCGAAGCCGGACACAACGGCCCTCCGTCGCTGCCACTCACGGTATAACGGTCAACACCGGAGGTTGCATCGCTGTACCCGATGAGCAAGATGAACAACGACACCAGCAGAACTCCTAATACGCCAAGGATCGCAGTAACTTTCAGCCACCGGCGGTGCTTTCCGATCAGGACTAGCACTGAAGCGGCCGCCAGGCAGATCATGGTGGGGATAACAAGCCCGACGGTCGCCCACCCTGGCGCGGTGAGGTTTGGTGCAGGCGGCCAGGGCGTGGCGCAGTGATTGCTCTCCAGCTGATGCACCCAAGCGTCAACTCGCCATGCACCTACGTACAGCGCCACCAATGAACCGGCGAGCAGTGTCGCGGCAGCGACGAACCACCATCTTGCCTGCCTCGCCACAACGAAATTGCTCACTGCACTCCTGGCGGGCGAATGACGACCACGCTCTGTGGATCTTGATCTTGGAGCCTGATCGGCAACCGGTCCTCAAGGCTGTAGTTGACCGCGCCCGGCGTGTGCTGGGTGTAGAGCACTTCCCCGTTGGGAAGGACGCTCGACACGATCGCTGCGTGGTGGCTGACTTCACCGCTATGTGCGGCCGAGTCGGTCCAGTTGAAATAGATGACATCGCCGGGACGGGTCTGCGACAGAGGAACTGCGGATCCTCCGCTATTGACAAGAAAACTCCGTTGTTCGTCGGCGTTGTACCAGGACTTCGTATATCGGTACTGGTCGGCGTCGAAATTTCTGTCGGAAAAGGGAATATGGACACTAGGTATGTTGGGTATCGGGTTTGCCCAATCCTCTTTGCTCCAACGCCCTTCCACCTCTGAGAGACCACCTGCCCGCAGCGATTCGGACACGAATAGCGCGCAGTTGTTGGGGAATCGGTTGAGGCCCTCGTTGGGGGCGTTCGCGTACGCCCACCTGACGGCCTCGATAGGGTTGTAGCCGTTGCCGCCGTTGGTCAGCTGCGCTTTGACTTCGGCGGGTATGCCGGGTAGGTCGTACAACTCCACGGGAGCAGCAAGACGAAGTTGTAGCTGTTGTTGCGGAGTCAACGCCGCCCACCACTTCCCGACTTCTTCGGGTGTTAGGCCATCTGGGAGCTGATCGCGCATCTCTTCAACCGCCTTGCGCACTGCCACGCCCTGCGCGTTCTGCGCTTGCTCGCTGGTGATGTCGTCGGGGTTAAGGCTCACCGCGCTCAAGGCATCGGCACAGAGCTGGTCGGCCTGAGTGGCGGCCTCAACCGCGTCAGCGATCCGTTGCTGATATCTCAACGCGGTCATTAGATCGCCGACGGGGTCAACGCTCGCCGTCGGCAGGCTCACCCTTCCGTCGTCACCGACTGAGAAGCCCTTAGCTGTCGCCTCGGATACCGCAGCGTTCAATTCCCGCTGAGCAATCTCCACCGCGTCCTGCAATGTGTCCAACGGAGTGGTGGCACCGCGCGCCAGTACGCCGGTATTGACCATTCGCCCAGCAACCTGAACCAGCACATTGCGCGCCAGAGTGCCGGTGTGATCGGGCCAGTGCTCTTCAAGCGGTTTGGCACCATTGGCGTGGATATTGCCGGCCGTCCGCTCGGATTGCTTGGCTACCGCCAATAGGTCATCTGCGGCGGTTTGCCACAGGGCGGGGTGCGCGTCGCGCAACTGCGCGAAGGTGACCACAACCCCTCCCCTATGACTATCGAATAGGCGGAACGTTAACAGGGTATGCCGGGTGCGGCTCGACCACACTGCTGATACGCAACAGGCCGTCTGCCATTGATCATCGACCTGCTCACTACTGCCTCAACCGGTCGATAGCGGCGTGCAGATGGTCCAGCACACCGCTGGGAAGACCGTGTGTGCGGTCGTAGTCAGAGATCACGTCGGCCAGGCGGTCAAGCCGGTCGTTGAACGCCGCACCGCACACCTCTGCAATCGCCTCCGCGAGTTGATCCGCCGGGACACGAGACACTCGGTCGTCCAGCCACACTTCGGCGACTCGACCTCGGCTGTCGACCTTGACCTCCACCAGGCCGCCCTCTGACCGGGCCTCGCCAGCCACTTTGTCCAGCAACGTAGCCAGGCTGTCGAAGTCAGCAGAGTCATAAGTCATTGATCAAGGGCTTACCCACCGCCGCGCTGGCATGCAACACCATCACCGTCCCGGTCCAGCGCCGGGTGGTAGTCGGCGTCACCCCTCGGGATGTTCGTCCTGCCGTCAGCCCAGGCCGCATCACAATTCGGGTAATAGTGCGGCAGATTGCTCGACGCCGGGCTGACGGTGCGGCTGGTGCCCTGGGGCGACTTGGGGCCGGGAGGCCGCTGAGCCTCATCGAGCCGATAACCGGCTGCACGAGCACCACGGCCACCACCACCGAGATCACCGTGACGATGGTGCGGATCTGCACCTGCGTCAGGCGGGGGATCTATCGCCGGTCGCAGGCGATTCCGTCATTGTCCCGATCCAGCCATGCCCCGTAGGCCGGGTCACCTCGCGGGATGTTGTAGCGACCATCGGCGGCAGCTGCCTTGCAGTTGGCATAAGGCGGATCGGCCAGGGCGGTCGGTGCGACAAACACACCCAGGCCAAGGACGGCGGCGGCAGCAGCAGCCATGAGTACGAGACGGCGGAGCATCATTGATCAGCACCCCTCTTCTGGTAGTTGTGAGGGGAGGTTACGACGGCGGACGACCGCTATGGGCCGAAATTGGGGAGGCCCAGAAGTCCTGCGCTGGACCCTGCCCCTTTTGTCACACCGTGTGTCATACGGCTGAATCGCACTATAGTTGCAGGTCAGAGGGTGGAGCCAAGGGGACTCGAACCCCTGACCCCCACACTGCCAGTGTGAATCACGGTGTGCTGGCCAATGCCTGGGCGTCCAATAGGTTACGAATCGTCGAGGTCAGAAGAAGGATTTGGTACCGAAATGTCGATAGGGTATTTGCTGATGAGGTTGCGTCTTAGGACACCATTAGGACACTCCGAACGATGTTCGGCGCCTGGGCAGCCGCGCCCGCTCGAGTCGCGAGAGCATATGCGGTCCGTTGACGCCGCGCTCAGGTCAATGTGGCGCCACCGACTTCACCAGGCGATATAGCGCGCACTCGAGCACTAACTGCCGTCGAAACAGATGTGGTATCGATTTACTAGTGCCGATTGAGCAGTTCGAGCCCCACGCTCGGCCGGTCGCGTTCAATGCGGGTCCGCACAACTGGGGACCATCCCCCGACGAACCATGCCCCTGCGGATCCAGACGATCGGCTGGCGACTGCCACGTCGACCGGTCAACTCAACGATGGCAATTGCCGCCCTATGCACCGCTACTTGGGGACCGACCAACCGGGAAGGCACACCCGCGCTGTTACGTCGGATTCACCAACGACTGTTCGGAAAAGATCTCGAGGGAGCACTGGCTGAGCGAAGGAGTACTACGTCTGTTCGGCAGCGAGAAGACGGTCCGCATCGGTGGAATGCCCTGGCAACAAAGCGAATCAGAGGAACGCCCATTCACCGCACTCGGAGCGAAAATTCTTTGCAGCCGACACAACTCCGCACTATCTCGCCTGGACCGAACGGCTACCCAGATCCAGAAGACGGTGGAGCGCTACCAACGCAGCCAGCTGCGAAGTCCCGAACTCAACGACAACGAATTTGATCTTTGCAGCGGCGAAGAGCTCGAACGCTGGCTCCTGAAAGTGATCTGGGGGGCCGCCGCTGCAGCTTCATCGGTGCCAGACAACCTGAAAACCGCACCTCTAAGCGAGGTCCTAGCCAGTTATCTCTTTCGGGATGGTTTGCTGCCGAGACACTGGGGGCTTTACCTCACCGGCAGCCCGAACCCTGAGGTTACTCCGAGCGTTGATATTGGCTTAGAAGTTAGATCCGAAGTTCACGAGCGACGACTCCTAACTGCGACGGTCTTCATGGGTGCCGTCCGATTCACGCTCGCGCTCGGACCTCTCGAAGCCGGAAATGGAGCCTTTGCCATCCACAGACCGTCAGCCGTCTGCCTCCACTCCTCAGAGGGCAAAGCCCTCATAGTCTTGGCGCTCAGTTGGGACCATGGACGAAAATCTCCTGCTGTTGTTGTCGACCTCAGATCGCGAAGACTGCTGTGATAATTGGGCATGGCACCCAATCGGGACACGTTGTGCACCCATGACGGATAGTGACTTCCCGATCAAGCAGAGCAACTCCCTCGGTGAGTTCTGGCTACCCGGAGCAGACGGCAACACGGTGACCGGAGTACTCCAAGTAGATGGACCTGAATCAAATGAGGTGGAGCTTCACACCATCGACTATCCGAACAACGCGCTCGCCCTCGTTAGAGGCATACGGCTCCTGCGAGACGGAGAGGAACACGGACCGATCGCGGCTGAAGGTGAGTTAATCCTGCAGATGCCGTGGCAAATCGATCCCTGCCGTCTGCAGCCGATCGCATATCGCTACAGGACGGGACTGTGAGCGAAGGTCGAGCACCAGCATGGACTACTGAAACCCGCCTAAATGCGGGCTATGACGCGGTCACCAGTTCCCATCTGGCTGCGTCTGTGGCTTCGCTTCAGGAGTTGGCTTCGCTCGTTGGAGCCAAAGCCGCGATTGGAGCTTCGGCCCAATATGTCCGACTTGGATTGGTAGATCATGGCTGTTGTCTAAATCCGCTTCTCTTCGGTTTCGCCATAATGCGCGCCACAGGCCAGACTAGGCCCGCGCCGAAGGACCCGATGATCTCGAATCGACCCGCGGAGCACATCGTTGATCATCCTGCCGCGACAGCGGGGAGCCCGCTGATCTACGCGATCGTGGCAAATCACCCAGTTAACATTCAGCTAGAACACACGATCACCTACCTTGCACGGATGGTTGCCCGCCGAGTGATCACTCCTGATTCCCTCGGGGACGGCAGGATTACGACGGTGGATGACTTGGGCAGTCAACTGGACGCCACATCAGACAGCGAAGTAGCTGGGTTGCGTCCACCAAGGTGGTGTACGAGTCGGGCCGTGAGTTGAGTACCGGCGTGTCGTAGCCGGATAGATGAGGGTCATCGCGTGATTCTTCGAGAGACCGTCCAAAGTCACTCGAGCAAAGGAATCGACGCGATGACCGCTGCCCACGATATCGACTTGCCGGCGCTGCTGGCTGAGCGACTCACTACCACCCACCCTGATGTGTTGCGCGAGCTAGTGGCCACGTTCATCCACACGCTGATGGGCGCTGAAGCCGATGCGCTGTGCGGCGCGGGTTACGGTCAGCGCAGTGCTGAGCGCACCAACTCCCGTAATGGCTATCGGCATCGCCAGTTCGACACCCGCGCAGGTTCTTTGGATCTGGCGATCCCCAAGTTGCGGCAGGGCTCGTACTTCCCGGACTGGCTGCTGGAACGCCGCAAGCGTGCCGAGCGGGCGTTGACCACGGTGGTGGCCACCTGTTATCTGCTCGGGGTTTCGACGCGACGGATGGACAAGCTCGTGGAAACCCTCGGGATTACGTCGCTGTCGAAGTCGCAGGTGTCGGTGATGGCCAAAGAACTCGACACCGCCGTGGAAGCCTTCCGCACCCGGCCCCTCGATGCTGGCCCGTACACGTTCATGGCCGCCGATGCCCTGGTGCTCAAAGTCCGCGAGGCCGGCCGCGTGGTCAACGTGCACGCGCTGATCGCGGTGGGCGTCAACGCCGAGGGCTACCGCGAGATCCTGGGCGTCGACGTCACCACCGCCGAGGATGGAGCGGGCTGGTTGACGTTTCTGCGGTCGTTGACCGCCCGCGGCCTGTCCGGGGTGGCACTGGTCACCAGCGACGCTCATGCTGGCCTGCTCTCGGCTGTCGGGGCTACCTTGCCCGGCGCGTCCTGGCAGCGCTGTCGCACCCATTACGCCACCAACTTGATGGCAATTACCCCTAAGAGCTCCTGGCCGTGGGTAAAGACGCTGCTGCATTCGGTGTTCGACCAACCAGACGCAGCTTCGGTTGCCGCGCAATATGACCGGATCATCGACGCCCTGTCCGACAAGCTGCCCAAGGTCGCCGATCACCTCGAAGCCGCCCGGTCCGATCTGCTGGCGTTCACCGCATTTCCCAAGCAGATCTGGCGCCAAATCTGGTCCAACAACCCTCTATCCGTTAACCGGCTCTCCGGGGACACGGTTCGGGCTGCAGCGTGAGGTTCACGCACAAGCGCTGAGCACGGATGGATGCTGTCTGCATCTCGGTGGGGGAAGGCGGAGCGGCGATGCGGGTACTCAAGAGCGACAGCGGATATGTCCTGGAGGGCGACTGGGACGGGCAGGACGCGGTGAACGCGTTTCTCAACCATTTGGCGGGACGGGGGTTCAGCGCGGCCACGGTGCGGGCCTACGCATTCGACGTCGCCAATTTGAGCCGGTTCCTCGTCCAGCAAGCGGTCGGGCTCGCCGCGGTCGATGCGCCGTTGGTGTTCGACTGGATCGACTGGCAAGGCGTCCGCCGAACGGACCAGCCCACCGGCGGTCACCGCTCGTCGACCCCGCCGGCAGCTTCGACGGTGAACCGCCGGGTCGCGGCAGTGCGCGCGTTATTCGAGTATCTGGTGATGACCGGTGTCTGCACCGACAATCCGGTGCCGTCGCCGCGGCGGGGACAGGGGCTGCGCCAGTCGCAGCGGGGGTTGCTCGGTCATCTGGGTCCCGGGCGTGCACGCAGTGGCGGTAGGTTGGTGCGTCAGCCGCAGCGTCTTCCGGAATCGTTGTCCACCAACGATGTCGACGCGTTCCTGGCGACACTGGCAACGCACCGGGACCGGGCGATGGTGCTGGTGATGCTACTCGGAGGGCTGCGTTCGGCCGAGGCGCGTGGCCTGCTGCTCGCCGACGTCGATATGGGCCGGCGCCGGCTTCGGGTGATCGGCAAGGGCGGCAAGGAACGTCATGTCCCGGTCGATGCGGCGTTCTTCACCGAGCTCGCCGCCTACCTGCGATGGGAGCGGCCGCCGGGGTTGGCGACGCCGCAGTGCTTCGTAGTGCTGCGCGGCCCGACGACCGGTGCACCGGTCAGCGAGGCCGGGCTGCGCAGCCTGTTCCGTCGGCACCGGGAGACCTCTGGCGCCACAAGAGTCCGCCCGCACCGTTTACGGCATACCTACGGCACCGAATTGTCGGCGGCCGGAATCGATCTGCTGGCGTTGCGGGCGTTGATGGGGCATGTCTCGCCGGAGACCACGGCCCGCTACGTGCATTTGTCGATCGAGCAGCTCGCCGCCGAATACGGTGCTGCTCGTGCGACGTTGGCCGGAGCCCGGCAGTGACCACGGTGTTGGTCGGCCAACCCGTAGGCGCCGACGAGGTGGTGGCGGATTATCTCGACCACGTCGCCACCCTGGGTTTGAGCGGGCGGGCGGTACGCGACCGGATTCGGATCGCTCGCGACTTCACCGCACGCCACCGCGACCTGCACGCCTGGATGACGCTGCCGGCAGCCGAGCGGATCGCCGAGATACGGGACACCGGGGCGTGGCCGCTGATCTGTCACACGATCGGCACCGGCCGGTTACGGCTGGACGTCGAGCTGGCCGCGGTCAAACAGTTGACCGGGCTGGGCCGCGCAGTGGAGGACCGGGATCCGAGCGGATTCGCCGCGTTGCGGAATGCGGGAATTCGGTTGGGCTGGAGGAGTTCCTGGGTCGAGACGGTCCTCGGCGAATGTCTGGCGGTAGTGCTGGCACACCACGGCGGAATGGTCGCCGACCTGACCGGCGACGCGCTCGACGACTTCGACGCCGCGCTGTCACGTACCGTGGTGCCGCCATCGTCGCGGCGGGCATACAGGGGGCGGCTGGCCAGCCTGCGGCAGCTGTTGTTCGAGACCGCGGTCATCGACACCGCGCCGAAACGCCGGCGGTGGGCCCGTAGCCTCGAGCAGCGCTTCACCGAGGTGGAGATGCCCGACCCGATCCGTCAGACGTTGCTGCGCTACATCGGCGTGCGCGCGGCGGTGCTGCGGCCCAAATCGGTCGAGTCGCTGATCAACGACCTGCTGCCCTTCGCCGAATACCTCACCGCTCACCATCCCGACGTCATCAGCCTGCGTGAACTCGACCGGAGCTGCATCGAGGGCTACCTGAAATGGAATCGCACCCGGGGCTGGCGTGGTCAGCGCGCCGCCGCGGGCGCCGGGCGCACCGTCTCGGCCGCGGTGGCCCAGTCGGCAGTGCTCAGTCTGCGCAACCTGCTCGACGACATCACCGCCTGGGGCTGGGCGCAGGCCCCACCACGGCGGTTGGTATTCGCCGCCGACGTCCCCAAACTCGACCAGCCGTTGCCACGCGCGCTAGCACCCGATGTGGACGCGGCAGTGATGAACGCCGTTGCCCACCTGCAGGATCCGTTCGCCCGCATCGGCCTGACCGTGCTGCGTGGTGCCGGCCTGCGGGCGGGGGAACTGCTCGACCTCGAACTGGGCAGCATCATCGACTACGGACCGGCCGGAACCTGGCTGAAGGTGCCACTGGGCAAGCTCGCCACCGAACGCATGGTCCCGCTCTCCGCCGCGACCCTCGCCGCGCTCGACGAGTGGGTCGCCCTCCGCGGCACGCACCGGCCGCTGCCGCACCCACGCACCGGCGTGCTCACCGACTTTCTGTTCACCCGGCACGGACGCCGCCTGGGCTACACCCGGCTGCGCAACGGGCTGCTCACCGCCGCTGAATCCGCCGGGTTGCACCGTCCCGACGGCGGCGTCCTGATGGTCACTCCACATCAGTTGCGCCACACCTGGGCCACCGAACTCGCCAACGCCGGGATGAGTCTGCAGGCCTTGATGTCCTTACTCGGGCACGTCACTCCACAAATGACGATCCGCTACGCCACCCTGGCCTCGCCCACCCTGCGCGCGGCCTACGACGAAGCGATGGGCAAGATGCGCCGCCAGTTCACCCTCACCCCGGTCGGCAAACCGATCCTGCCCGACAAGGTCGGCTGGCTGCACAGTGAAATGCTGAAAACCCGCGTTGCACACGGATACTGCGCTCGCCACGAATCCGCGGGCGCGTGCCCTTATGCCAACATCTGCGAAACCTGCGACAACTACGTCACCGCCCCCGAATTCCGCGACACGCTCACCGACCAACTCGCCGACGTCCAGGCCCTCAGAACCGACGCCGAGTGCCGCGGCTGGACCGACGAAGCCGCCCGCCACGACCGCGTCGCCCACGCCCTTACCGACCACCTCCAGCGCCTCGATCGATGAACATCCCACCCCGACGGGTTGACCCGCCCCCGAGGGCCGGATAAAAGAGCGCCTTAATAAAGAGATCCGCCGTCGCACCGACGTCGTCGGCATCTTCCCCAACCGCGACGCCCTGATTCGCCTGGTCGGCGCTGTCCTGGCCGAACAACACGACGAATGGGCCGAATCGCGCCGCTACCTCGGCCTCGACGTCCTCAGCAAATCCCGCCTCTCAACCGACACCCCCACAGAACAGGAGGACACCCCCGCGGCACTAACCGCCTAACCACGACAACGAAGAATCACACGACGACGTCGTACACCACATCTCTGGACTTGACCAGTAGCTGATCTTCTGCGCGCCAAGGGTTGGCGAGTAGCGGCGGAAACGTTGTGTGCTCGCGCGGCAGCGAGCGGAGCTCCACTCAACGTGCAATTCACATCTTGTCTCGTTGAGCCGGAGCAGATCGCGCTGCAAGCGCCCATATTGCGTCGCATCTACAACGAATCCACCCGCGCACGCGCCGCGATTGATGTCCTGGCCACTCTGATGAGTCAGGGGATGGTCACTGCCGGAGGGGGAAATGCCGAGATTGCTGGGTTCGTGCGTGATTATCTCGACTTGGGACTGAGCCGTACCTATCTAGCACACGTCGTTCGCGACGCATTCGTGTGCGGTAACGGTTACCTGTCGTGGGGACAGGTACCTGACGAAGACATTCGACTGCTCCGACCCGAGTCCGTAGCCATCCAAGGCGATGGCACCTTTATCGAGCGGACACCCGAAGGCGATGTGTTGCATCGACGCGTCCTCCATGTCAAAGGGGCGTCGCAAGCGGACAGCCCCTATGGCATAAGCATTCTCGAACCGCTGGTCCTTCTGCAGATTCAGAAGGAGACGGCAGATGAGCTAAAGGCGCGCGCCGCGGCTTGGAACGTCGACGCAGTGCCAGTGGAGCATCGCGAGTACGCACTCAGCATGCTGCCATTTGCGGAGCGCACGCTAGAAACTGTGGAGACGCAGACGAAAAATATCCTGGGCCCAGTGCTCGACAGGAACACGCTGGACGTCCAAGTTCCTGCCGGGCTGTACTTCGCCGGTGCCGAAAAGATGCAACCCGCAGCTCAAGCGATCGCAATGCCGGCCGCCAGTAACGAAGTGAGCTAGGTTTCGCGTGGTGGTTCATGGTAGCGGTGCCGTTGAGCGGTCATTTGATTCGTTTCGGAGCCTTCGACTGAGCGAGCTCGTCCGGTACTGGTGGCTTTTAGCCTGCAGAGGAGGTCCGGTTCGATCGATTTTTCTGAGAGCACGCTCATTGAACCGCTTGATCAACCGTGTCTGTCGGAAGCTGTTGCTCCGCGCTGCGCTGACGTGGGTTTATTGGAGAGGTACAGATAGTGCACAGCCCGAGCCGCAACTGGAAGCGCCCACAAAAGCCGATGCGACCCCACCTCCCCACAGGACCTACAAGACAGACTCGGGCTTAACGGTTGTTGACAAGCGGCGGGTAGCCCTTGAACCAGAAATCGAGCCCGCCGATGTTCTCGACCAGGTCGAGACGAACCCGGATCATTGCCCCAGACTTAATTCGTTGTGGCACAAAATAATCGGTGAATCGATTCTATGGTCGGCGAACGGGCGAATTCCCAAGATCGACGCACGTGACCTGACCGCACGGTTGCTTAGCAGCCCCGCACTCCGAGCGATTGTTTCAGGGTCTCCAGACCCGGGTCTGGACCTACTTACGGTGATCGACCTAGGTTCCGACTCAAGCGACGGCGACTGGCGTGTGCTTACCTACCAGTGGCTGCGGAGGCACGCCGACGCCGTGACCCTTGAGTCAGTAGTTAGTTCAGAACTACTGAAGGAATCCGCAGTGACAAGACATGCAATGCCCCTTCGCCTTATTCCGCACCTGGCTGGCGTGTTTAGCGATGTCCACGCGCGCAGCATCTTGGCGAAGCTGCTCGCGCTCGTCGAGCGACCCGTCGATCCATACAAAGCTAGCGGTGATGTGCTTCTCGCGCGGGCAGGCACCGTCAGCCTACTTCGCCAACGTCCGGAGCTCGAGGGCGTCGCACTGGAGACGCTGAGCGCAACTCAGGTGGGCGATACAGATGACCGAATACCAACGGTCGCAAGTCTCTTGGCTTTGTCGCTGCGTGAGCGAGGGCTTCCGGCAGCAATCACCTTGGCCGATGTAGCAAAGCGGGCACAGCTGACCTCCAAGCGGGTTGAGGCGCTCGGCCGAGCCGCGGATTCTCCCCTCCGTTGCTCTACCCCAAGAAATCCGCCCGTGGCCGAGGATTTGCCTTTTGCGCCAGGCCCTTTCGTACGTCGCCTGATGTGCTGGGCTGGCGTAGCACTGTTGACGACACTCTGCGCAATCGTGTTGCGGGATCGTTTACCTTTGGTCCAACCGCTCGAGATCCCCATCACAGCCGCTATTGCGACACTCGCGCTTCTGGCGACTGTGCAGGTCTTCGCGGGAAATTTATCTGGCGCTAGATTGCCAAGCACTATTGCCCGATACACGAGTCAGTCCTGGCAGTTAGATCTCGCTTATGCGGCATCGGTCGCAATGATCGGACTGGCAATTTGGCAACCTAGTCAGCCTACTCATGGACCGTGGACCCTTATCAGGAACTGGGCTTCAAACTCTGCGTTAGTCATCTGGACCTGCGCCCTGTTGATCGCTCTGCTTGCCGTTTTCCGCCGAGTCGACGCCTCGCGGGCAGCTGCGGGCTTCGTCACAGCCCAGAAGAGGCGTGCGCGTTCGACCGGGCGGCGCGTCGGTCGTAACCAAGCGCGCGCGATCGAAATGACCTCCCTGATCGAGTCGTGTGCGGCCATCGAGATTCAGCCCTCCGCTATCGCAGGAGCTTGGGATCGCTCGATTAACGCAACACGACGAGGCATTGTCTTACCCAGCCGCCGTGGGCTACGTCGGATTTTGGCCAGCGGTCCAGTGCGTCGGGGATTGCGGTTGCGCATAACTGCTGGGCTGGCGACAACGGTCAACCGGTATGACACGATCGCGCATGCCGTGCCTCTGAGGGATCAGTCAGTGGATACCCGATGGCTTCGATATACGCGCAATCGCATAAAAATTCACCGGATTCGGCACATTGATGACATCAGCAGTGGCGCGATTGCGCTATCGAAGCTCTCGGCTGACCTCGTCGCCTCTGGCGACTTCGGCACGGCACACCAGGTGGCTCAAACACTTACGAAGTTCGTCAACTACCACATGTCGTGGACACGCAGTCGACGCAAGGCTGAACTCCGCCGATGGGAGAGCCGCGAGCAACTCAAGGCCAAACGCGACAATGTTTTAAGTATGCGCGAGTCCGTGCTGTTGTCGGCCGCCCAATCGGCTCGGGACGACAGCCGTGTCGCTCCAATTAATCCTCTGCTTCGCGATGTGCTGCAGATAATGACTCGTTCGGCTGTCGCGGCGTCCGGGCCGGCAGTTGGCGTGCCCGAGTACGTCGTGAGATCGCTGCTGGCGCACAGCACTCATACAGAATTAGCAGTCAGCATGACTACTTTCGCGATTCCGGTCGACGAAGTTGACTCTGTAACCAAACTGATGAGTGCAATCAGGATTCTCCGACTCGCAGCTTTGCAATCACTCGAACAACAGGAGCTGACCGCTTTCAAACTTATTCTCGATCGGGCCGTCGAGATGGCCGTTGAGGAGAGATTCGTCACCCACCTATGCGACGTCGTGTGCGACCTCACCGCATACGCATGCCGATACGGCTCCGACTTGGCTCTCGCCGGGTGTGTGTGCCTTGAGAAGTTGCTCGCCCTCCCATCCTCTCACGGAGAGGGCGACGCAAGAACACGTGGCGCAGTTCAGTTCTGGTTAGTTGGCGCGGCGGCATTGGCGGTCGGCGCAGTGTCAACCGCGTTCCACATCGCGCGCTTAGTTCACCAGCGCGAGTGGGCAGCCTACATGGTCGTAGCGAGCAAGAATGCAGACCATCTTGGAGTACTGGCTTCTCGCTCCGATCTATTCGGTGGATACCTCGGCGAGACACCACGAGATGCGTTGGCGACTTTTGGTCAACTCTTAGAGGCATACCCCGGCGACGGGGTCAACGTCTCTGTAGCGAGTGGATAGCCATAAGCCTACCTACGAGTTCTCGGCGAGCGATTACTCGACTCTCGCGCCCAACCGACAAGTGTCGAACTCGGATGGCGCGGTGGATTATCGGCCAAATCGCACCTGACCGTGCCCAATCGAGTCGGGTTCAGTCGCGCGGGTTCGCGAAAGGCCAGGCGGCATAGTGCGCGCGAAATTGCGCAATTATGGCCTTCTCGACAACTCGGGCCTCCGCGTCGTCTGTGACACGCCAGCCGACCAACAATTCGTTGCGGTCGGCAAGTTCCGCAGCGGTGAAGCGTCAGCGCGTTCGGCCGGCCATCCGGCATGTAAAGCTCGTTGAACAATTCGGCGTCGGTGACAGTCCCGTCGTCGTCGCTCGAACCGACAGCCACGGACACGGCGTGAAAGGCGTCAGCGCCGCCGCGTCCCAGCTCGTCGCCGTCGTCATCCGCGTCGCCGGCGTGGATTGCCCGATGAACACAACCCAGAGACGCGGCGAACCCAGATTAGCCGCCACCAACCTCGGGCGACTCCGGATCTGACGAATGGACCAACCCTCCCGAGCAGCCGGCGAATCAGCTCATCCCAAGGCCCCCGCCAATAGTTCGCCATACCCCCAGCCTGCCAGCAAACACCCCGAAGGGTGTTCCACCACGCCCACCCCACAAGTGGAACACCCGCCCGTCCGAAACCCGCAGGTCACAGCCCCAAATTAGCTGGCCGAACATGGTGTGCGCCAATGGCTTTAATCCCACGAAAACCGTTGATATAAATTACTTTCTGGCTGTCCAAGTCGCATTTACACAGGTTCGTTAGCTGTTTACGCCCGAAAAGTATTCACCGGAGAGATCCCAGTTTCCCCCGAGGAACTTGCGCCGGATCGCCGCCGCAACTTTTCACCCCGCATACCCTTCCTTGAGGGGTGTGGCAGGGGTTCTCCTCTGCCTCATTTGCAATGAGTATCGGGATCACCAGGGTCACCACGGCAAGGGTGGTAACGGTCAAGTGCGAAAGGAGAAACACGGTGGCCGGAGGTAACCAGTCAGCATTCGGGTACCGCTACCAATATCTCGCGACGATCGAACGCTTTCTCCGTTACATGCGCGATCACCTCGGCGAATTGGCTGCCATCGCTCTTCATGTTGAGCCGACGACCCTAATGAGAGAGGGCATTGCACGGGACGACGACATCATCGACTTCGCGATCGAGTCAGACGACGAGATTGTGGAGCGAGCCCAAGTGAAGGGGTCGAGCAATCCCGAAGGTAACAAGCTCTACCACGGTGAAGCAGACACCGTTTTTGAACGTCTAAATGGAGAGCGTGCGACGTGCTCCGTGCTCGTGACGAACCGTCCTCTCGGTCCAACCCTGCAGCAACGATGCTCGCAGACCCTGGACACTGACGACATCGAGAAGTGGGACTACGTCGGTCCCGACCCGGACGACGCCACTCCGGCTACTGACTCGCTGATGGTGGTCGATAAGCGCTCGATCGAGGACCTTACGGAGGCAATTGCAGACCTGGTGCGCCAGTTCCGATCGGACCAAGCATTAGGGCAAGGCAGCGTCTCATGCCGAATAGTCGCAAAGCTGTTGCTAGATAGAGTTTTCCAGTCAGCAGCGGGAGACGGTCCGACCAAGTTCGTCGCACTGGAAATCGTCAGCTTCATGTCAATACCCGATCCGGATATCGCCCACGTAGTGGGCAGCTTTGATTGGGGTGTGCCCGTTAATGGCATACCCGTGTTGCCCGCAACGGTGACACGCCTGCATCTTCTCGAAAAGGTATATGAAGCGATTGGAAGACCGGGCGACGGACACCAAGTCAAACACCTTGTTGCGCAAGGCCTAACCGGCTACGGGAAGTCATCGCTGGCTGCACACTTTTGCCACCTGTATCGCAATTCCTACGAGTTCATCTGCTGGATCGACTGCAGCGACACAGGCTTGATCGAGTCCAACATCCGGCGCTTCGTGCAGGAGCTGACCCAGACAGAGCTTCCACTTAGCATCGACCCTTCCGAACGCTTCCGCGAAGCGCTCGCCAGCCATCGAGGACCGTGGCTCGTGGTCTTCGACGGCTTACCAGCTCGCGTCGACATCGACAGATTCATGCCTACGCAAGGAAACGGATCCGTGCTCGTGACGACGACTAACGAAACTAGCTGGTGGCCATCGTCAACCATCCTGTCGGTGGGAACCTTTACGGAGGAAGAGGCAACGGCGTGCTTTGCTAGCTACGCCGGCCTCAATGATGCGAGCGCACAATCCGACGCGGTAAAGGAAGTCGTTGCGCGACTGGGATCGATCCCGCTAGCAATCGCAATGGCCGCCTTATATTTTCGCAACGCTGCGGGCACGATAGAGGAGCTATCAGCGGACTACTTTGCCGAACTGGAGGCGCTCGAAGATATCGGGGCCAGACCGCCAGGATTCGATCGCACAGCCTTTGCAGCGATCGAGCACGCCGTCCGGCATCTTGGGGCCGGGGTGATTGGCCACGACAACCACGACGTGAAGATGGTAGAGGGAATGCTCTACCGCGCGGCACTTCTCGCACCTGACATGATTCCACTGAATTACCTGATCGCTTCGATGCCTGAGGACATGCAGATCCGTCTCGGGCGATTGCCAGAACCGTCCTTCGCGGACTCAGCGCAACGCCGACGCTACATCAGCATCATGCGAACCCAGTCGATCGCGCACCGCGTACTCCTGCTAGACGACGATGGTGAGCAGAACGAGGCGAGCGACACGGTCGATATCCACCCGCTAGTCCATGAGATCCTTCAGCGCTTATTCGTCCGCAGAATACCGCCAGCTCGGTTGAGCGAGCAGATAACGATGATGATGTACATCCTCCACGGATGGATTGCACACGCACGAAGGCGCAGTCAATACTTCGTAGTCGATCAGCTTGTCGCACATGCTATCTCGTTGCTCAAGGCCATTGACAAACTCGGCAACCTGCCGACATTAAACCACCAGCACGCCAGCATGTTCCTCTACACCAAATCGTGGTTGAAGCTGGAGGTATCGACTTGCCGAATGAGTCGCGGCGATATCTACGCATCAGTCAATCTTGCGCGAGAAGTATTACAGGAGCTGTGGACACATCCATCTGACCCGGCCAGGGAGGCACTGGCTCTTCAGGCTGCATCTTCAATCGTGGTCGATCTCAACGACGCAGGTACCGACGCTGCGACCATGCGGCCTTGGGCGCTGTACGCGTTACGAGCGACGATCACCTGCGAAGTCCTGAGCGCAAAGGGGGCCGCGTTGGCGTTCGAAAAAGCCTATCTCATCAGGTCATCCCTCAACGCCCGCGCGCAATACCGCGGGGATGCGGTGATTGCGAGCGTGATTCATGAATTGGACGAGATGATCGCACGCGATCCAAGTGATGAACTTCGCCCGAACGCTGTCATGGACGACCTCGTGAAAAAGATCGACGCAGGCGAGCTCGGCGATTCGCTAGACGAGATGCTCGCGACTCTTCGCAAAACAGTGAACGACTACGACAAGCATACGTTCGACTGTATTGAGGTCGACATCGCACTGCGGAGGCGTCAATTCGACGAAGCTTTCAGAGCGATCGATGAATTGGTCACCCGGCCACTTCATCAGACGCACGGAGCGAGGCCGCTGAGCAGAGGCTTAGTCAATATTTACCGAACGCTTGAGATGATGATCACGACTGACATCGGCCCGGTTGAGGAAATGCGGCTCAAATCCAGTCAAGTACGCGCGCGCGCGGGCGAACTGCACCAGCAGATCATCAGCCAAGATGGCGAGTAACTGGTCCTAGAGACCCTCCCATTTGGTGTGGCTTTGAACTGCCGAGGCGCGCCGTTTGTGATTGGGTTCGGACACCTGATGTGAACGGTGACGTCACACCGTACCTATCGGCTCGCCGCGAAAGGCCTTGGCGAGGATGGCTTGGGTGCTGCGGCCAACGTTCGAAGTTGCGCGATCAATTCGCGTTGATACTTCGTCTGCAAGTGACAGTAACTTGTTCGTACGCTTGACGATTTCCCTTTGTTCCTTTTGCGGGGGAACTGGTACAGGTATGACCCGCGCATCCTGGACGTTGATGCGAGGCATCGCGAGTCCCACATATCGGTCATGCATCCACCGCTGAGCTGCTGGCGATTCGGCAGTGTTTTCCAAAGCCGCCGTAGGACAAAAATAGGACATCAGGACTATGGCGATAAGCCCGCCGCAAACACAAAACCCGTCCTAACCGCGAGGTCAGAACGGGTTGTGTAAAAGTGGAGCTAAGGGGACTCGAACCCCTGACCCCCACACTGCCAGTGTGGTGCGCTACCAGCTGCGCCATAGCCCCGAGAAGTCGTGCTCATCGAAGCTACACCACCGGCCAGACGCGTTCAAAGTCGCTGGTCCACCCCTACGCGATGACCGCATTGACCACCTCGCGCGCCACCTGCTGCACCTCGGCCAGGTGCTCAGGACCGAGGAAGGACTCGGCGTAGATCTTGTAGACGTCCTCGGTGCCCGACGGTCGGGCCGCGAACCACGCATTGGCCGTCGTCACCTTCAATCCGCCCAGCGGCGCGCCGTTGCCCGGCGCGTCGGTCAGTTTCGCGGTAATCGGCTCACCTGCCAGCTCGGTAGCCGTCACCTGGTCTGCAGACAGCCGCGACAACCGCGCCTTCTGCTCCCGATTGGCGGGCGCATCGACCCGCGCATAGATCGGCGCGCCGTACTCGGCGGCCAGTTCGGCATAGCGCTGCGAGGGGGACTTGCCCGTCACCGCCAGAATCTCCGAGGCCAACAACGCCAGGATGATGCCGTCCTTGTCGGTCGTCCACACCGAGCCGTCGCGCCGCAGGAACGACGCGCCCGCCGACTCTTCCCCGCCGAAGCCGATGGAACCGCTGATCAGCCCGTCCACGAACCACTTGAATCCGACCGGGACCTCGACGAGTTTGCGTCCCAGGCCATTGACGACCCGGTCGATGATCGACGAGCTGACCGCGGTCTTCCCGACGGCAATCCCGGCCGGCCAATCCGGCCGGTGCGTATACAGGTAGTCGATGGCCACGGCGAGATAGTGGTTCGGGTTGAGCAACCCTTCGTCGGGGGTGACGATGCCGTGCCGGTCGGAGTCGGCGTCGTTGCCGGTGGCGATCTGGTATCGATCGCGGTTTGCGATCAACGAGGCCATCGCGTCCGGCGAGCTGCAGTCCATCCGGATCTTGCCGTCGTGATCCAGCGTCATGAACCGCCACGTCGCGTCGACCAGTGGATTGACGACGGTCAGATTCAACCGGTGGCGGGCAGCGATCTCTCCCCAGTAATCCACGCTGGCCCCACCAAGCGGGTCAGCACCGATGCGCACCTGCGCGTCCCGGATCGCCGCGATGTCGACCACATTGGGCAAATCGTCGACATAGTTGCCGAGGTAGTCGTGCCGTTGCACGCTTGCCAAGGCCCGGGCCAGTGGCACCCGCCGCACGGCAGACCACCCGTCGCGCAGAATCTCGTTGGCGCGCTTGGCGATTGCGTTGGTCGCGTCGGTGTCGGCCGGGCCCCCGTTGGGCGGGTTGTACTTGAAGCCGCCGTCGGAGGGCGGGTTATGCGACGGGGTCACGACGATTCCGTCGGCCAGCCTGTCGCTGCGGCCACGGTTGTAGGTCAAGATGGCGTGGCTCACCGCGGGTGTCGGGGTGTAGCGATCTCGCGAGTCGATCATGGCGACCACATCGTTGGCGGCCAGCACCTCCAGCGCCGACACCCAGGCGGGCTCGGAAAGGCCATGCGTGTCACGGCCGATGAACAGCGGGCCGGTAGTCCCGTGTGCCGCCCGGTACTCGACGATCGCCTGCGTGATCGCCACGATGTGCCCCTCGTTGAAGGCGCCGTTGAGTGCCGAACCGCGATGTCCCGACGTGCCGAACGCCACCTGCTGGGCGACGTTGTCGGGGTCAGGCTCGATCGAGTAGTACGCCGTCACCAGGTGCGGCAGGTCGACGAGGTCTTCGGGCAGGGCCGGTTGTCCGGCTCGCGGGTGGGCCATGGATACCAATTGTGCCCATACCGGCCAGTGCAGCCCTAGGCTGCGTAGGCGCACATTTGGCACAGCGAAGGGAAACAACCGGTGGCAAGCCGCGACTATCGGGAATTGGCCGCGATTTTCGCCGGCGGTGCCGTGGGCGCGCTGACCCGAGCCGCCCTGGCCACGCTCTTCGTCCCCGACCCGGCGCGCTGGCCGTGGCCGACGTTCATCGTCAATATCGTCGGCGCCTTTCTGGTGGGCTACTTCACCACGCGGCTGCTGGAACGGTTGCCGTTGTCGAGCTACCGGCGCCCGCTGCTCGGCACCGGATTCTGCGGAGGACTCACCACCTTCTCCACGATGCAAGTAGAAACCGTGAAGATGCTCGAACACGGGCAGTGGGCGTTGGCCACGGCGTACACGGTGGTCAGCATCGCCGTCGGACTGCTGGCCGTGCATCTGGCCACCGCGCTGGTGCGCCGCGCGCGGGTGCGCTCGTGACGGCCGCCGCGACCGTCGCGGTCTGGGTCGGTGTCGCGCTCATCGGTGGCATTGGTTCGGTATCCCGCTTCCTCGTCGACCGCGCCGTCGCCCGGCGAGTCGCCCGGTCCTTCCCCTTCGGCACCCTGACGGTCAACATCAGCGGCGCGGCCCTGCTCGGCTTCCTCGGCGCCCTGACGTTGCCCAAGGACGTGGCTCTGCTCGCCGGAACGGCGTTCGTCGGCGCCTACACCACCTTTTCCACCTGGATGCTCGAGACGCAGCGACTGGGCGAAGACCGTCAACTGTCGGCGGCGTTCGCCAATCTCGCGGTCAGCGTCGCGCTTGGGTTGGCCGCGGTGGTGGCCGGCCAATGGATTGCGGACCAATTGTGAGCGGACAAAGCCTCAAACTGACCGCCTACTTCGGTGAGCGGCAACGCGTCGTCGGCGAGCCCCGGCGCTTCCTGGCAGACGCGATGTTCGACCTGTTCGGCTCCCGCGAGGTGGCAACCAGCGTAATGCTGCGCGGCGTAACGAGTTTCGGACCGAAGGGCGATTTGCGCAGCGACCAGTCCCTGAGCCTGTCCGAGGATCCGCCGGTGGCCGTTGCGGCCGTCGACGCCGAACCCAAGATCCGCGCGTTGGTTCAGGAGGTCACGGCGATGACCGGCCGTGGCCTGGTGACGCTGGAACGGGCGCGGATGGTGACGCACGGGCAATCCTTCGAGGGCATCGACAGCGCGAATGGCGATGCCGCCAAACTGACCATCTACGTCGGACGCCAGGTCAAGGTAGGCGGGGCAGCGGCGTACTACGCGGTGTGCGAGTTGATGCACCGCCACGGATTCGCCGGGGCGACAGTGTTCCTCGGCGTCGACGGCACCGCATACGGCCAACGCTGCCGGGCCCGGTTCTTCAGCCGCAACGTCAACGTTCCGCTGATGATCATCGCGGTAGGCTCCGCTACCCAGGTCTCGATCGCCGCGAGCGAACTGTCTGCCCTAGTACCTAATGCCCTGTTGACCGTGGAACGGGTGCGGTTGTGCAAGCGCGATGGGGAATTATTCGCTCGCCCACCGGAACTGCCTCTCACCGATCATCGAGGCCGGCCGCTGTGGCAGAAGCTGATGGTGCACACCGCCGAACAGACGCATCACGACGGTGAGCCGATTCACCGCGCGCTCATTCATCGGTTGATGCAGTCGCGGACAGCTCGCGGCGCGACCGCGATTCGCGGCATCTGGGGGTTCCACGGCAGCCATAAGCCGCACGGAGACAGGCTCTTTCAGCTCTCGCGCACGGTTCCGGCCACTACGATCATCGTCGACACACCCGAAGCCATCGCCCGCAGCTTCGACATCGTCGACGAGCTGACGGTTCGCCACGGGCTGGTGACCAGTGAAATGGTGCCTGCCGCAGTGTCATTGGACGGCTCGCAGGTACCCGCCGAACCATCGATCGCCGAATACGACTACTGACGGGTAGATGCTTACGCTGAGACCACTTGTCGGCCAGCCCGCGAACCCAGTCGACGATCCGAAACGCATACGACGTCTCACGCGGGTCAGTGGCGACCGAGCAGGTCGGCCAGCACCGCGGCGTGGCTGCCGTCGACTTCTCGGGTGGCGGTGACCAGGGTGACGACGCCGCGTTTGGCTAGGTCGCGCAACTCATCCAGGGCGGGGCTGCCCGCCAGCTCCGCCTCATAGCGGGAAGCGAATTCGTCGAAGCGTTCGGGCTGATGGTGATACCAGTCGCGCAATTCTTTCGTCGGCGCCACGTCCTTGCGCCAAATGCCCACGCGCGGATCGTCTTTGCGGATGCCGCGCGGCCAGATCCGATCCACCAGGACCCGTTGGCCGTCCTCAGGGCTCGGGTCTTGGTAGATCCGGGCGACCCGGATGCGGGGAGTTGCGCTCACTTAGTAGTGGTAGGTGTCCGACGGGGCGGGTGAGTGGACCGGTTCGTCCTCGAATTCCATGGCGACTATGCCGTAGGACCGGGCCAGGTCGAGGATTTTGGTCGCCCGTGCGATGCGCGGCAAATCCGAGCCGTTGCGGATCTCACCCCCGTCGCGCTCGAACTCAGCGAAAAACTCCTTGGCCCAACCGATCTCGTCTTGCGACGGCGACAGACCCTCGTTGACTACCGCGCACTGGTCCGGGGACAGGCAGATCTTGCCGGTCATGCCGAACTCGACGGACACCGCCGTAGCCTCGATCAACTTCAGCGGATTGGAGCCGATGGTCGGTCCGTCGATCGCGCTGGGCAGCCCGGCCGCCTTGGCCGCGATGGTGAACCGGGACCGGGCATAGGCCAGGGTGGTCGGCTCTTCGCCGAAACCGGTGTCGCGGCGGAAGTCACCGATGCCGAACGCCAGGCGGAAGGTGCCTTTGGCCGCGGCGATCTCGGTGATCCGCTCGAGCCCGCGAGCCGTCTCGACCAGCGCCACGATCGGCTTGTTGGGCAGCCGCTTGGCCGTCTCGGTGACATGGTCCACCGACTCCACCATCGCCAGCATCACGCCACCCACCGGGGTTTGCGCCAACTGCGCGATGTCGTCCGCCCACCATGGCGTGCCGAAGCCGTTGATCCGGACCCAGTCGTTGTTATCCGCGCTCAGCCACCGCACCACATTGTCGCGGGCTACGTCCTTGTCCTTGGGCGCGACGGCGTCTTCGATGTCGAGGACCACGATGTCGGCGCGCGAGCGCGCGGCCGCTTCGAACCGGTCGGCGTGCGTCCCGTTCACCAACAGCCAACTGCGGGCCAGCACCGGATCCAAGCGGTATCCGACGTCAGCGGAGTCTGCCGCGTCATGGTTGACCTGGTCATACATCGGGTGATCGGCCGCCTCTTCTGTTCCGTCGTCTGTCAACAGTCGCCCTTAACCGTAGCGACAGTACAAACGAGTGGTCAGGGCTGCCTAGGCGAATTGCGCCACGAGGTCTACCAGCTGGTCCAGGCGGCGCAGGGTTGGGTCGGCGGGCTCGGTGGGCAGCTCGAACAACAGGCGCTCCACCCGCAGTTTCAGGTGGCCCTCGATGTCTCGCTGGTTTGGTTCACCCAAGTGGACGACGGTCACCGGCACGTCGTGATCGGCGACATCGTGCAACCGATCGAGCTGACCCGACAGCACCTGCGCGGACGGGCTGATCGAGATCCAGCCGGCGCCCCTAACCGCCGGCAAAACGAACCCGGTAGCTACAGCCATGGTGTTGGATGGCGGGGTGGCACAGATCAGCCGCAGCACGAAGATACCGGCGACCGTCCAGGCAGTATGGAACGTGCTGGCCGACTTCGGGTCGCTGAGCTCGTGGGCCGACAACGCCGATCACTCGTGCCTGCTGAACCACGGGCCGGACGGCGAACTGATGGGCAGCACCCGCCGCGTGCAGGTCGGCTCCAATGTACTGGTCGAGCGGGTCACCGAGTGCGAGGCGCCCACGTCGCTCGCCTACGACATCGAGGGATTGCCTAGCCGGCTGGGGAAACTCGCCAATCGCTGGACACTTCGGCCGGCCGATGATGGGACCGTCGTGACATTGACCAGCACAGTGGAGGTCGGCACCAGCGCATTGGCGCGTGCGGCGGAGTGGGTGACGTTGCGTGTGATGACCAAGCAGTCCGACTCGATGCTCGCCGGGCTGGCACAGCAATTGGAGGACACCCATGTCTGAGCGTCCCGACATCGTCATCCTGATGACCGACGAAGAGCGGGCGGTGCCGCCGTATGAATCGGACGACGTGCTGTCCTGGCGCCGGCGGACGCTGGCCGGCCGTCGCTGGTTCGACGAGCACGGCGTCAACTTCACCAGGCACTACACGGGTTCGCTGGCGTGTGTTCCCAGCCGTCCGACAATCTTCACCGGGCAATACCCGGATCTGCACGGGGTCACCCAGACCGACGGCATCGGCAAGCGGTTCGACGATTCCCGGTTGCGCTGGCTGCGCCACGGTGAGGTACCAACGTTGGGCAACTGGTTTCGCGCCGCCGGCTACGACACCCACTACGACGGCAAGTGGCACATCTCGCATGCCGATCTGATGAACCCAGTCACGGGAGAACCGTTGGCTACCAACGACGACGACGGCGTCGTCGACCCGACCGCGGTGCAGCGCTACCTGGATGCCGATCCACTGGCGCCCTACGGCTTCTCGGGTTGGGTCGGGCCCGAGCCGCACGGAGCTAGCCTGGCCAACAGTGGATTTCGCCGCGACCCGTTGATCGCCGATCGTGTGGTCGCCTGGTTGACGGACCGCTACGCTCGGCGCCGCGCCGGGGACGTCGCCGCACTGCGGCCCTTCCTACTGGTGGCCAGCTTTGTGAACCCGCACGACATTGTGCTGTTCCCCGCCTGGGTGCGGCGCAGCCCGATCAAGCCTTCTGATCTCGACCCGCCGCACGTGCCACCGGCGCCGACCGCCGGAGAGGATCTGTCGTCAAAGCCAGCCGCGCAGATCGCCTTTCGTGAGGCGTATTACTCCGGCTACGGGCCCGCAAGTGCGATCAGCCGCAGCTATCGACGCAACGCACAGCGCTACCGCGACCTGTACTACCGGCTGCATGCGGAGGTGGACGCGCCGATTGACCGGGTACGCCGAGCAGTCACCGAAGGCGGATCCGACCATGCGGTCCTGCTGCGCACGTCCGACCACGGTGAGTTGCTCGGCGCCCACGGCGGATTGCATCAGAAGTGGTTCAACTTGTACGACGAGGCGACGCGCGTTCCATTCGCCGTCGCCCGGATAGGACCCAACGCGACCACGCCGCAAACCATTTCGGCGCCGACATCGCATGTCGACTTGGTACCGACGCTGCTCGCTGCGGCCGGCATCGACGTTCCCGCCACGGTGGCACATCTGGCCGAGTCGTTCTCTGAGGTGCATCCGCTGCCCGGGCGTGACCTGATGCCCGTGGTGGACGGAGCGCCGCAAGACGAAGCCCGGGCGGTGTACTTGATGACGCGGGACAACGTGCTCGAAGGCGACACCGGCGCCTCGGCCACCGCCCGCAGGGTGGGCCGCGACGTGATCCTCCTGCGCCGCTTCGGATAAAGTTGCCGGCACATGTCGCCGCCAACTTCGAGGGATTGGTTGTGCGTGTCGACGAGGGTGATGCGGTGGGCGGCGCCGGCCACCTGTGGAAGTTGGTGCGCACCTTCGACGACCCGGCCACCTGGACCGAGCCTGGCGTGCGCCACTTGGCGGCCAACGGAATTGGCGGCGAGGCGTATCGCACCGAGCCGATCGAGGATCAGTGGGAGCTGTACGACCTGACGGCCGACCCCATCGAGGCGGACAACCGGTGGACCGACCCGAACCTGCACGAGTTACGCCAGCACCTGCGGATGCAGCTCAAGCAACAGCGGGCGACGTCGGTGCCCGAGCGCAACAACCCGTGGCCGTATGTTCCGCGTCAACCACCGGTCCCGCCAGGAGGTTTGGTACGTCGACTGCCCACCGCGCAGCAGCTGATTTCACCGGTTGCGACCACGGTGCTGAAATACACGGCCAAGGCTCAGGTCGCGGTGTTCAAGTTGACCGACGGACGCGTCGGCAGCAACTGGCGCATCGGGGCAGGCTTTCGCAAGCCGGTGCCGACCCTGTTGCTCGAGCACCGGGGCCGCAAGTCTGGCCGCTCGTTCACCACTCCCCTGGTGTACCTCGAAGACGGCGACGCCTTCGTGCTCGTCGCGTCGCACGGTGGTCTGCCCAAGAATCCGCAGTGGTATCACAACCTGGTCGCCAACCCCGACACCCACATCCACGTGAAAGGCCAACGGCGACTGCGGGTTACGGCCCGCGTCGCCTCACCGGAGGAACGGGCGGCGTTGTGGCCCCGCCTAATCGACCTGTATGCCGACTTCGCCAGGTCTCAGTCGTGGAGCGTCCGCGAATTTCCGGTGATCATTCTTTCCCCGCGTTGACGGGCCCCGGCGCGGTAGGACCCGCGTCGAAATTGCCGCTGTGGTCGTGACTCGCCCGGCGGGCACCGCCGTGGCGGCAATCTCGGCGATGTCAGCCGTGGAAGCCGTCGTTGCCGTCGGCGCCGGGGCTGCCGTTAGGTGTGCCGCCGAGGCCCTTGCTGCCACCGTCGCCGCCGGGCCCGCCGGGGACACCGGAACCGCCGTTGCCGCCGTTTCCTCCCGTACCGCCCGTGCCACCGTTGCCCGGTAATCCGAGCCCGACGGTCCCGCCGTTGCCGCCCTTGGCGCCGTCGCCGCCGTCCCCGCCAGCGCCGCCCGCACCACCGCCGGTCGCGCTGCCGCCGTTGCCGCCGTTGCCTCCGGTGCCCGCATTACCCCCGGTGCCGCCCCCACCAAGGCCGAGCCCGCTCGCTCCGCCGGCGCCGCCCGCACCACTGTCGCCACCGTCTCCGCCGGTCCCGCCGGAACCGCCGGCGGTGGCGGCTCCTCCGGATCCCCCGGCACCGCCGTTGCCGCCGGTGCCTCCGTCGCCGCCGGCCAGGAGGGTGACCGTGTTGCCCGCCCCGCCGGCGCCACCGACGCCGCCGGTCCCGCCGTCGCCTCCGCTGCCGCCATGGATACCGCCGACGCCCGCCCCGCCGGCGCCGCCGTTGCCGCCGACGCCGCCGGTACCGCCGGCGAGCCCGTCACCGCCGTTGAGAACGCTCGTGACGAGGGCCCCGCCTGTGCCACCGTTGCCGCCCGAACCACCGTTGCCACCGTCACCGGCCGTGCCAATGGTTCCGCTGCCGTTGCCGACAGTGCCGGTCGCCCCAGCCGCGCCACCAATGCCGCCATTGCCTCCGGCGCCGCCGTTCGCGCCCGCGACGGCGAGCGCCAGGCTGGATCCCGCGTTGGCACCGTCCCCGCCGATGCCCCCGTTACCGCCGTTGCCGCCGCCACCGTTGGCCGCACTCGCCGCGCCGGCATTCCCACCGGTACCGCCGCCGCCGCCGTTGCCGGCATTGCCCCCGGCGCCGCCTGCCGTGCTGCCCAACACGTTGACGCCGGCGCTGCCGTTACCGCCGTTGCCGCCGGTTCCGCCATCGCCGCCGGTACCGCCGGCGCCCGCCGCACCGGTCGCGGCATTGCCGCCGGTGCCCGCCCCGCCGCCCGTTCCGCCTTGACCGCCGGTTCCGCCATTGCCGCCGGTACCGCCGGCCGCGCCAGCCAGCAGTGTCGCAGGTGAGGCGCCACTTCCGCCGTCGCCACCGGTTCCGCCGGTGCCACCTGCGCCCCCGGTGCCGTTGGTGCCGCCGTTGAAGCTGTTGCCGCCGGCCCCACCCGTTCCGCCGACTCCGCCATTGCCGGCAGCGCCCCCGTTGAGACTGCCCAGCAGGGCTTGACCGTTGCCGCCGTTGCCCCCGTCGCCGCCGGTACCGCCGACACCGCCGTTGCCTGCGGTCCCGGACCCGGTCAGCCCGCCACTTCCGGAGGCACCGCCAGCCCCTCCGGTACCACCCGTGCCGCCGTCACCTCCGGTGCCGCCCAGCACGCCGCCGGTGCCCAGCAGGCCCGACGAGCCGTTGCCGCCGGTTCCACCGTGACCGCCCGCGCCGCCGTTGCCATTGGCCACTCCGGCGGCGCCGTTGCCGCCGGCACCGCCGGCCCCACCGGTACCACCAGCCAACCCGTTGCCGCCGTTGAGCGTGCCGCCGATGGTGGCGCCGTTGTCTCCGGTGCCGCCGTTTCCGCCGCTGCCGCCATCACCGGCAGTGCCCGAGGCGCCGTGGGTTCCGGTGCCGTTACCAACAGCACCCGCCGCACCACCCACACCCGCATCACCGCCGCGACCCCCGGCGCCGCCATCAGGTCCGGCTACCCCCAAGCCCAGGCTGGATCCCGCGTCGGCCCCGTCACCACCGGTGCCGCCGTTGCCGCCGTGCCCGCCGCTGCCGTTGGCCGCACCTGCCCCACCGGCGCTTCCGCCAGCGCCGCCGGCACCGCCGGCACCGGCGTCGCCCCCCGCTCCGCCGGCGGTGCTGCCGAGCACGTTGACTCCGGCGGTGCCGTCAGCGCCATCACCGCCGTTACCGCCCGCGCCTCCGGCGCCGCCGGCACCTGCCGATCCCGAACCGGCCAGTCCCCCGCTGCCCGCGGCGCCGCCCGCGCCGCCGCCACCACCGGCACCGCCGTCACCCCCGCTACCGCCCGCGGTGCTCACCAGACCGATATCGACGGCAGAAGCGCCCGAACGGCCGTCGCCGCCGCCCCCGCCTTGGCCGCCCGCTCCGCCATTGCCGTTGGCCACTCCCACGGCGCCATTACCGCCAGCACCGCCAGCGCCACCCGCGCCGCCCGCAAAGCCGTTGGCGCCGTCGAGCGTGCCCGTGATTAAGGCGCCGTTATCGCCGTTGCCGCCGTTGCCGCCGTTGCCGCCACTGCCCGCGGTGCCCGAGGCGCCGCCGGTGGCGCTGCCGGTGCCGACGACGCCCGCGGTGCCGCCGGCACCGGCGTTGCCGCCGCGCCCTCCGGCGCCACCGTCGCCGCCGGCCACGCCCAGACCCAGGCTGGATCCCGCGTTGGCCCCATTTCCACCGGTGCCGCCGTTACCGCCGTGGCCGCCGCCACCACGGGCCGCTCCCGCCGCTCCGGCACTGCCCCCAGCGCCACCGGCCCCGCCGTTGCCCGCAGCACCCCCGGCACCACCCGCGGTGCTACCCAAGACATTGACACCGGCCGTGCCGTCGGCACCATTGCCGCCGTTACCACCCGCACCACCGGTGCCGCCGGCCCCGGCCGTGCCGCCGGTCCCCACAGTGCCCGCCGCGCCGCCTGCCCCGGCGTTGCCGCCGGTCCCGCCGTTGCCGCCACTGCCGCCCGCGGTGCTCACCAGGCCGGCACTCAATCCGGAGGCGCCATTGCCGCCGTTGCCGCCCAGCCCGCCATTGCCGCCTGCCCCGCCGCTGCCGCGCAGCCCACTGGGTCCGCCACTGCTGCCACCGGCGCCGCCCGCCCCGCCGATGCCGCCGCTGCCACCATCGCCGCCGTCGAGAGCGCCGACGATCGGGGTCCCGGCACCGCCATTGGCGCCGGCGCCGCCGTTACCGCCCACCCCGCCGGTACCTCCTGCACCGGCGACCCCGCCGGTGCCGCCGTTACCGATCGCGCCGCCCGACCCGGCGTTGCCGCCGGCTCCGCCGTTTCCACCGGCGCCTCCGGCCAGGCCCGCGGTAGACAAGCCCAGACCCGCTCCGCCATTGCCGCCGGCACCGCCGGAACCCCCGGCTCCGCCGCTGCCGTTGACACCGCCGGCGCTGTTGCCGCCGGCGCCGCCATTGCCGCCGGCGCCACCGGCCAGGCCGTCACCGCCCAGCAGGTGGTTGACCGTCCCGATCAGACCTGCGTCACCAGCTCCGCCGTTGCCCCCGACGCCACCGGTACCACCGGTCCCCGCCACTCCTGCGACTCCGCCGCTGCCACCGGTACCCGCGGCGCCGCCCAATCCGGCGTTGCCGCCGTTGCCGCCATTGCCGCCGTTCCCCCCGGCCAGAAGCGACCCGATGCCCGAACCACCATTAGCCCCGGCCCCGCCCACGCCGCCGTTGCCCCCGGTGCCACCGCTGCCGTTGACGGCGCCGGGGAAGGCGTTGCCGCCCACTCCGCCATTGCCGCCCTGGCCGCCGGCAGTCCCATCACCGCCCGTGAGGGTGCCGACAATGGGGCCGCCGTTTGCTCCTGCGCCGCCCGTGCCGCCGGTGCCACCGGTACCGCCGTTGCCTTGGGCGCCAGCTTGACCGGCGAGCCCGATCAACCCGCCCGCACCGCCGCCGCCCGCACCGCCGGCGCTGCCGCCGGCACCGCCGTTGCCACCCGTACCGCCGGCGACCAGGCCGGGGCTGGCCGCACCGGTTCCGCCCGTGCCACCGATGCCGCCCCAGCCGCCGGCGCCGCCGGCCCCGCCGAAGCCGATCAACCGGCTGGCTCCGCCGGCACCACCGAATCCACCGTTGCCGCCCGCGCCGCCGTTGCCCCCGGGCAGCAGGGTGGTTTGTGCTGTGCCGCCGAGACCGCCCGCGCCGCCGCTACCGCCACTACCTCCGGCTCCGGCAACGCCGAGCATTCCGCTACCGCCGCCGACGCCACCGTGTCCGCCGTTGCCGCCGGCGCCGCCGTCCAGACCGGGCAAGCCGTCGGTGCCGGTGCCGCCCGTACCACCGGTGCCACCGGCTCCTCCCCAACCGAAGACGTTCGCGCCGCCACCGGCACCCCCGGCTCCGCCGTCGCCGCCGCTGCTGCCGAGCAAGCCCGCTGGGCCGGTCCCTCCGGTTCCGCCGGCACCGCCGGCGCCGCCAGCGCCGAAGAAGCCTTGAGCACCTCCGGCCCCACCCGCTCCGCCATTGCCGGCGGCCAGTCCGGTGGTGCCCGCACCCCCGGATCCGCCGGCGCCGCCCGCTCCGCCCCAGCCGAACAAGCCCTGGCTGCCTCCGGCACCACCGATTCCGCCGTTGCCACCGATCAGTCCGAGCCCGGCCGGACCCCCAGTCCCGCCGGCGCCGCCCACACCTCCGGCGCCGAACAAGATTCCGCCGGTCCCGCCGACACCGCCGGTGCCCCCGACCTGGCCGATTGCTCCGGCGCCCCCAGCACCGCCGGGTCCACCGTTGCCGAACAATCCTGCTGCGCCGCCCGCTCCACCGGCGCCTGCCGGCGAGGTGGCGGTACCGGCCGCGCCGGAGCCGCCACTGCCGCCGTTACCCCACAAGATGCCCCCGGCGCCGCCGGCCTGGCCGGTGCCCGGCGCGCCGTTGATGCCGTTGCCGATAAGCGGGCGTCCGAGCAGGAACTGAGTCGGGGCGTTGATGACGGCAAGGATGTTGTCCTCGAGGATCTGTAACGGAGACGCGTTGATCGACTCGGCAACCGCGTATGCGGTCGTGGCGCCGGTCAACGTCCGCACGAACTGCGCGTGAAAGGCCGCCGCCTGTGCGCTGACTGCCTGAAATTCCTGGCCGTGGGCGCCGAACAACGTGGCGATTGCCCGCGAGACCTCGTCTTCGGCGGCGGCCAACACCGCTGTGGTCGGGCCTATGGCGGCGGTATTCGCCGCGGTCAACGTGGAGCCAAGGCGGTCTAGATCGGCCATTGCGGCCGCGACCAGATCCGGAGTTATGGAAACAAAAGACATTGGGCGGCTCCTTCGCCTCGGCAACATCTATTCGTCTTTGACGGCAACAAAAATACGCTCCGTATCGTACGGTAATAGCGACGTGCAGAAAACGCCTTGGTAAAAGTGACCGCGGCCCCAGAAGCTTTGCGCAGAAAGCCCTCGCGATTTCGCCTCACACGAGATTGTCCAGGATGGCGATGCGGGACGAAACTCGATCATCACACGGTTCCCTGAGCCGCATGACGATGTAATCGGGTGCGGCACAACAGCATTAATAGAACCCGATGTGATCCAGCCGTTCGCCCGACGGGTGTGACCGCCGAAAGTGATCGGCCAGGGAACCGCGACGGAAACTCGCGCGGCTACGCCGAACAATGGAACGCCTGGCGATGCCGAGTGCCGCTAATTACTGGTTCGAACTGAGACGGATGTACATTATCGCCAGGCGTGGATTGCCCCTTGTAGCCGATGAATTAATTTGCTGAGCAATTACCTTCGCCACCCGACGATGCCCGGCGCCGACTCCGTCCAAACCGCCGCTGGTCCGACCCAACAGTCAAGAGTCTGTTTGCTGCGCGCACTCACTTTCCTGACTCTATTTGACGTGAGTGTAACGAACCCGGTTTGCTGTCCCAGCCATGCGACCCGGGCCATCGACCGAGGACATCGAGCCTGGCCACACACCACCCGCTCACCAGCGGTCGACCCAATTGCTTTGCCGAATCGAGACCACCGGCCCGCCCGCCGAGCCGGTGTCATTGCGACGGCGCCCGTCGCATCGAGTAAATTCGCAGCGCCCGTCACCGACGACGGCTACGCACGCGCGCCGGCGCTAGGAGTAACGATGCCCAAGTTCTCACTTCCCGAAGACGCTCCTTCCGGGCTCACCTCACCGGTCACCGCGAAGGTGATCAAGTACGCGGCCAGGGCGCAGGTCGCGGTGTTCAAGGCGACCAACGGGCGCATCGGCAGCAACTGGCGCGTGGGTGCGGGTTTCCGCAAGCCGGTGCCCACCCTGCTGCTCGAGCACCGCGGCCGCAAGTCCGGCCGGCAGTTCACCACTCCCCTGCTTTACCTGCACGACGGCGACGACTTCGTCATCGTCGCGTCCCAGGGCGGGATGCCCAAGAATCCGCAGTGGTTCCACAATCTGGTGGCGCACCCCCATACCCGAGTACACGTCAAAGGTCGTGGCGCAGTGAACGTTTCGGCGCGCGTCGCCTCACCCGAGGAGCGCGCCGCGTTGTGGCCTCGCCTGGTCGACCTCTACGCCGACTTCGCGAAGTATCAGACCTGGACCGAGCGCGAGATCCCGGTGGTCATCCTCTCCCCGCGTTGACCGTCAGCCGGAACAACGCGCGATCCAGCGTCGGCAGGATGTCGGTGATCGGAATCTCGCCGGCCGAGAAGCGGGCCACCAGACCGTAGGCGAGGTTGGACACGATCGGCGGCAAATCCTCGATCAGGTCGGCGTCGGCTCCCTCCAACACCGCCATGGTGGCGGGCAGCACCGCATCCAGCCCCCGACTCACCAGCCGCTGGCCGCCCGGGGCCGACCGCGCCCGGTAGTACGCCCGCAACATGTCCGGATGCCGCTCCCACGGTTCGAAGATGGTCCGGAACACCCGCATCAGCCCGTCGTAGATCGATTCCCCGGGAGTCGGTGTCTGCGTGGCCAACCCGGCATATCGGTTCTGCTCCATCCAGCTTTCCAGTGCGGCCGAAATCAACGCGTCCCGAGTCGGATACCGCTTGTAGATGGTAGCCAGCGACGTGCGCGCGCGCCTGGCGACCTCCCGCAACTGCACCGCGTCGTAACCCTCGGTCTCGAGTATCTCGACGACGACTGCCAGAAGGGGGTCCAAGGTGCGGCCGACAGGGCGATCCGGCTCACCAGACATCACTTCAGCGCTGACCACACGAAACCTTGCCCTCGGGGAGTAACACAGTTACCGTACTCGGTGTAACGAGGTTACTCAACGAGGAGGACCGATGCCCGGCCCAGTTGCAGGCGAGGTCGCTGACACCGAGGTCTATTACGACCCGTACGACGTCAACATCACCGCAGACCCTTACCCCACCTTCGCTCGCCTGCGCGACGAGGCCCCGCTGTATTACAACGAGCGCTATAACTTCTGGGCGATCTCCCGTCATGCGGACGTCGAGAAGGCGCTCTCGGACTGGGAGACCTTCTCCAACACCCGAAGTGACATTCTCGAACTGGTCCAGTCGAAATTCGACATGCCGCCCGGCGTCATGATGTTCGAGGATCCGCCGACACACACGATGCTGCGTGGGGTGATGTCGCGAGTCTTCACGCCGCGACGAATGGCGGCGATCGAGGACCAGATCCGCGCTTACTGCGTCAGGTGCCTTGATCCCTTGGTGGGCACCGACGGTTTCGACATCATCGCCGAACTCGCCTCGATGATGCCCATGCGCGTGATCGGCATGCTGCTGGGCATTCCCGAGGCCGACCAGATCGGTGTGCGCGACGCCAACGACGCGAACCTGCGCACCAAGCCGGGCACACCGATGAAGGTGGCCGACCCCGACGCGATCGCCGACGGCCGGATCTATGCCGAATACGTGGACTGGCGGGCCAAGAACCCCTCCGACGACCTGATGACCGCACTGCTCAACGTCGAGTTCGAAGACGAGAACGGTGTGACGAGAAAGCTGACGCGCAAAGAGGTTCTGCACTACACGCAGGTGGTCGCCGGCGCCGGCAACGAGACCACGGGCAGGCTGATCGGCTGGCTCGCCAAGGTGCTCGCCGAACATCCGCACCAGCGTCGCGAGGTCGCGCAGGACCGCTCACTGCTGACTCGCGCGGTCGACGAGACGCTGCGCTTCGAACCGACCGGGCCACATGTCGCGCGTTACACCATCCGCGACTTCGAGGCCTATGGCACCACCGTGCCCGCCGGCAGCGCGATACTGCTGCTGTTCGGCGCCGCCAACCGGGACCCGTTGCGGTACAACGATCCTGACACCTTCAACCTGCACCGTGACAACATCTCCCACCTCACGTTCGGCAAGGGCGTGCACTATTGCCTGGGCGCGAACCTGGCCCGACTGGAGGGCAGGGTCGCACTCGACGAATTGCTCAACCGGTGGCCGGACTGGGACGTCGACTACGACAGCCTGAAACTGGCGCCGACTTCAACTGTGCGCGGCTGGGAGCGGCTGCGCATCGTGGTCTAGCCCAGCGGGAATTAATCGCCCGTCGCGGCGGTAGAACATCGCATGAAACTCAACGACGCCGCACGCGACTTCATCGGCAAGGGTGTCGACGCCACCCTGGTCACGCTCAATCCCGACGGGAGCCCTCAGGTCAGCCTGGTCTGGGTGGCGCTGCAGTCGACTCCGGACGGGGACGAACTGGTCACCGCACACCTGGCCGAGCACAAGAAGGTCCGCAACGTGCGCAACGACCCCCGAGTCGCCGTCACCATCGTGTCGACGGACGACCCGGGCCCGGAGATGCGGCCCTACCTCGCCGTCTACGGAACCGCGCGGATCGTCGAGGGTGGCGCCCCGGAGCTGTTGAAGGAGCTTGCCCAGACGCTGTCGGACCCGACCGTGTTTCCTCCGGACAACGCGCCGCCCGGATTCCTCACCCGCATCCGCATCGAGAAGGTCGGCGGCATCGGGCCCTGGACGTAACCGGTCAATCCGCGGGCGCCTCGATGCGCGGTGCCCGGCGCACGGCACCCCATAGGCCGACACCGATGCCGAGCGCCGCGCCGCCCAAGCCGATGAGCCGCTGCGCGGGCTTCAATTGCTCATGCACGCTGATCCCGCCGAGTAGGTCAGCGGCGTCGGCGCCACCGGAGGCGAGGAACCAGCCGCGAGTGTTTCTGCCCCGCACCGCGGCGGCCGCGAGCAACCCGCCGATCAGCGCGTCGCGATAACCCATAGAGCGCAAAAGTAGTTGCGCCGTTGCCGTTCGGTCGTCAGGGTCCCCCCACAACTTGTTGGCCCGCAGCGGGTCGACGAGGAACGAGATGCCCGAGGCCAGTCGGATGCTGCCCGCAATCAGCCCGGCGCGATCAATCGACATGAAACCGCAGCCTAGTCTTCCCCTACCACCTGCAGAAGGAGTTACGGGATGACGTGGCAGATCGTGATGCTGACCCTGTGCTTGATCGTCGCCGGAAGCGCGGCCTTGGCGTGGGCTTTCACCGACAATGACAAGACACGTCGCCGCGGCAAGACGGTGACCATCGCCGCGCTGGCGCTAGCGGTGCTGTCCTTCCTGTTCGGTTGCTTCACCATCGTCGGGACACGCCAGATTGCCATTGTCACCACCTTCGGCCGGCCCACCGGAGTGAGCCTCAATAACGGCTTCCATGGCAAGTGGCCCTGGCAGATGACGCACCAGATGGACGGGGCGGTGCAAATCGACAAGTACGTCAAAGACGGCAATAACGACCAGCGCATCCTTGTTCGACTCGGCAATCAGTCCACCGCCATGGCCGACGTCAGCATCCGCTGGCAGCTCAAACAACCCGCCGCGCCGGAACTGTTCCAGCAGTACAAGACTTTTGACAATGTGCGGGTCAACCTGATCGAACGCAACCTGTCGGTCGCACTCAACGAGGTGTTCGCCGCCTTCAACCCGCTGGACCCGCAGAACCTCGACGTCTCACCGTTGCCCAACCTCGCCAAGCGCGCAGCCGACATCATGCGCAAGGACGTGGGCGGGCAAGTCGACATCTTCGACGTCAACGTACCGACCATCCAGTACGACCAAGGCACCGAGGACAAGATCAACCAGCTCAACCAGCAGCGGGCCCAAACCTCGATCGCGGTCGAGGCGCAGCGCACCGCCGAGGCGCAGGCGAAGGCCAACGAAATCCTGTCCCGCTCGATCAGCAACGACCCCAATGTCGTTGTGCAGAACTGCATTACGGCCGCGATCAACAAAGGCATCAGCCCGCTGGGGTGTTGGCCCGGCAGTTCGGCGCTACCCACCATTCCGATACCCGGGCGGTAGAGGTCGCGCCGGATGCAGATCCCGTTCGCCGGCGCGGTCCGCCGCCGGCTAGGCCGCCGGAATGCGCGGCTCGAAATCATGGAAGAGGTTGAAGACGAAGGCGGTTCCCTCGACCCCGACGACCTGCCGCCAGCCGAGCCGGCGCTGCTGCTGCAGCAGATGGAAAGCCGGTTGATCCGTGACCATCTGGCCCTTCCAGACGTGCTGAGTGCAGAGCAACTGCGCCGACTGCGCTACATCCTGAATTTCGCGCGACTCGGCGACTTCGAGCCGGGAGCCGCCGGTCCAAGCGGCAGCCGCGGGCGCGGCGACGTGTCGGTGGCCGCCGAAATCGCGCCCTGGCGATCCAGGGTGACCGACGCTTTGTACCGGCCGCTACGCGAGGAGCCCGATCCGCTCGAGGCGTTGACGGCGGCACGTGATGCGCTGGTCACCCTGGCGCCGGAACAGGAGGATCAACGCCGGGTGCTCATCGAGCGCCACGGCAGCGACTTTTCGACCGCGGAGCTGGACGCCGAAGTCGGATACAAGAAGCTCGTCGCAATCCTCGGCGGGGGCGGAGGCGCCGGATTCGTCTACATCGGCGGCATGCAGCGGCTGTTGGAAGCCGGCCACCTGCCCGACTACATGATGGGCTCGTCGTTCGGTTCGATCCTGGGCAGCTTGGTGTCTCGCGCGTTACCGGTGCCGATCGAGGAGTACGTCGCCTGGGCGAAGACGGTGTCGTATCGAGCGATTCTCGGACCGGAGCGGTTGCGACGCCGCCACGGCATGGCCGGGCTGTTCTCGTTGCGGTTCAACCAGTTCGCCGCGGCGCTGTTCAGCCGCGAGGACGGGGAACAGATGCGGATGTCGGACTTGGCCGTTCCGTTCGATGTCGTCATCGCCGGTGTCCGACGGCAGCCGTATGCGGCCCTGCCGTCCCGGTTCCGCCGCCCCGAGCTGGCGGCGCTGCAGCTGCGCTCGCTGCCGCTCATCCCGATCGGCATCGGCCCGCGAGTCGGGGCACGCATGTGGCAGGTCTCCGCCTTCATCGACCTGCGCGTGGTCAAGCCGATCATCGTCGGCGCCGACGACCGGGCGCGCGACTTCAACGTCGTCGACGCCGCGTCGTTCTCGTCGGCGATACCTGGTGTGCTGCACCACGAGACCAACGATGCGCGCATGATCCCGATCCTGGATGACCTGTGTGCCGAGAAAGAGGTGGCGGCGCTCGTCGACGGCGGCGCGGCCAGCAACGTTCCCGTCGAGCTGGCGTGGAAGCGGGTCCGCGAAGGAAAGCTCGGTACCCGCAATGCCTGTTATCTGGCCTTCGATTGTTTTCACCCGCAATGGGATTCGCGACATATGTGGCTGGCACCGATCCTGCAGGCCATTCAGTTGCAAATGGGACGCAACCTGCCCTACGCCGACCACCTGGTCCGGTTCGCCCCAACCTTGTCACCGATCAACTTGGCACCATCGGCCGCGGCCATCGACCGAGCGTGCCGTTGGGGACACGACAGCGTCGATGCCGCCATCCCGGTGACGTCGGCGCTGTTGCAACCGACGTGGTGGGAAGGTGACGGTCCGCCGACCGACGAGCCGCGGCCGCTGGCCAAGTCGGTGGCGGCCTCGATGAGTTCGGTGCTGGCCGCGATCCAGGCGCCCACCGGTCGCTTACGGCAGTGGCGCAACCGCCGGTTGACCTGAGACCGCTCCCAAAGCGGTGCATGTCGCACTCGGTGACTACGATGACCGTCATGGCCGAGCGGGTCCCGCCCTCCGACGAAACGGCCGCCGTCAACGCTGGCGAGACCGTTGCTGTGCCTAATGCGACACCCACCGACGCCGTCGAACTCGCCTGGTCCAGCGGCGACGGATTCGCTGTCTCCGAGGAGCCGGCTGACGACCCGAAAGAGCCTGCGCCGGCAACCGTTTACCAGTCCTGGGGCACGACGGTACGCAACGCCGTCTTGTTGCTGGTGGTCGGACTCGGCGTAGCCGGGTTGATCTTCTTGGGCCGTTGGCTGCTCACGTCGTCGGAATCCCCGACGGCTGATAAGCCTGCCACGGCCACGCAGGCGCCCACGACGCCGGCGACGACGGCACCCCCGACCGCTGACCCCGCGTCGATTCTGTCCACGGCCGACCAGGACAACACTTACGTCCAGGCCCTCAACGACCGCGGCATCGCGTTCGCGAACCCCGACGCGGCGGTTTACAACGGCAAGATGGTCTGCGAGAACATCCGGCTCGGGATGACGGTGCCGCAGGTCGTCTCGGCGTTCCAATCCAGCAGTCCACAGTTCGCCAGCAACGCTAATGCCTATGTCGGTATCTCAGTTCGCACCTACTGTCCGCAGTACAAGAACCAGGTCGCCGGCTTCTGACTGAATAGGGCCCAGATCACTCGGTGTTTGCCTGACGTCGAGCGTTTTGGTCGGCCGTTACCGGGGTATGCGGCGGCGAGCGGCGCACAGCCCATAGCCCGCGTCCTTAACTCCACTACATACAGGAGGTGTATCCGCGTGGCCGACATGATTGTGGAAACACCCGACCAAGTTGTCGACTTTCTGAAAGCTCAGCACGACCTCATCGAGGACATGTTCGACGAGGTGCTGCACGCTTCGGATCCCCAAGCACGCGAGAAGCCGTTCACCGAATTGCGCCAACTGCTTGCCGTTCACGAAACGGCCGAGGAGATGGTGGTGCACCCGCGGCTGCGCCGCGAGCACGACGAGGGTGAATCGATCGCCGACGCCCTGCTGCAAGAGGAGCACGACGCCAAAGAGCAGCTGTCGAAACTGGAAGACCTCGACATCACCTCACAGCAATTCGTCGACGAGTTCACCAAGTTCCGCGACGCCGTGCTGGCCCACGCCGAACACGAGGAAACCGAGGAGTTCCCGAAGCTGCAGCAGGAACTCACCGAAGATGACCTCAAGCGGATGGGTACCGCAGTGAAGGCCGCCGAAGCCATCGCGCCGACCCGACCGCACCCCGGCGTGGAATCGGCGAAGCTCAACTTCGCGGTCGGGCCGTTCGCTTCCATGCTCGACCGTGCCCGTGACCTGATTCAGTCAGCCCTCAGCTAGGAGGATCGATGAGCAGCCCGGAACCCGGCCAAGCCGACGAGCAGCAGGCTGTCGACTCGGCCACCGAGCAAGCCGCCGACGACAGCACAGTTTCGCCCCCCGCTTATCCCGCTTACGGCACCCCACCACCGGACGGGCTGCCCTCGGCCGATGGCTGAGGGCGGTCCCCGAATCGGGGCCCGGTTGGTTGGTTTCAGCGGCTTTGTAGCCTGGGAGAAGTGAGCGTCGCACCGGACATGACCATCAGCCTGCAAGACCGCTTCGCGCGCGAGTTGCCGGAGATGGCTGTCCGCTGGCAAGCCGAGGTGCCGCCGGAGGCCCGTCTGCTGGTCCTGAACGAGCCGCTGGCGGCGGACCTCGGCCTCGACGCCGGCTGGCTGCGCAGCCCCGAGGGCGTGCAATTCCTGGCCGGCAACTTGGTTCCCAGCGGCGCGGCTCCCGTGGCGCAGGCCTATAGCGGCCATCAATTCGGCGGCTTCGTGCCGCGCCTGGGCGACGGCCGCGCCCTGCTCCTGGGTGAACTGGTCGATACCCGTGGACGGGTCCGCGACATCCATCTCAAGGGTTCCGGGCGTACGCCTTTTGCCCGCGGCGGCGATGGTCTGGCGGTCGTCGGACCGATGATGCGCGAATACATCATCAGTGAGGCGATGCACGCGCTCGGCGTTCCGACGACGCGCTCGTTGGCCGTAGTGGGCACCGGACGTCCAGTCGAACGGGAAGCGCGGCAGTTGCCCGGCGCGGTGCTGGTCCGGGTGGCGAGCAGTCACCTGCGGGTCGGAAGCTTCCAATATGCCGCGGCCACAGGCGATGTCGGGCTGTTGCAGCGCCTCGCCGATCATGCCATCGCGCGCCACCACCCCAGCGCCGCCGAGGCTGCCAATCCCTATGTGGCGCTGTTCAAAGGGGTGGTGGACGTCCAGGCGTCTTTGGTGGCCCAGTGGATGCTGATCGGTTTCGTCCACGGGGTGATGAACACCGACAACATGACCATCTCGGGTGAAACGATCGACTACGGGCCGTGCGCGTTCATGGAGGCGTACAGCCCAGACACGGTGTTCAGTTCAATCGACTTCTGGGGCCGCTACGCCTACGGCAACCAGCCCACCATCGCGGCGTGGAACTTGTCGCGCTTCGCCGAAACGCTTCTCCCTCTGTTCTCCGACGATGTCGATCAGGCAGTTGCCCTGGCGCAGGAGGCGTTCGGCGAATTCCGTCAATACCAGGGCACCTGGTCTTCCGGGATGCGGGCCAAGTTGGGTCTGCGGACCGACGCCGACGCCGGCGTTGTCGGGCCCCTGATCGAGGAACTGCTGGCCCTGCTTGCGCAGAGCCATGTCGACTACACCTCGTTCTTCCGACAGCTCAGCCGCGCTGCCCGCGGCGAAACCGAGCCTGTCCGCGGGCTATTCATCGACCTGGCCGGATTCGACGCCTGGCTGTCGCGGTGGCGCGCGCTGGGGCCAGACGCCGAATCGATGGACCGGGTGAACCCGATCTACATTCCGCGCAACCATCTGGTCGAGGAAGCGCTGACCGCGGCGACGGCAGGCGAGTTGGAGCCGCTAGGACGGCTTCTCGAAGCGGTGACCGACCCCTATACGGCAAGGCCAGGGCTTGATCGCTACGCCAGCCCGGCTCCGGAAGACTTCGGGAACTACCGCACCTTCTGCGGCACCTAGCGCCCTGCCGTCGTCGCGCTGCCTGTCAGGAAGACTGCAACTTGGCAAGCAACTCATGGCAGCGGTGAGCACGCTCGGAGTCTTGTGCCATGACTTCCTCGAAGAACGAAGCGACGTCGTCCAGTTGGGCGGTCTTGGCGTCACGAACGTACTGACCGTAGTCGTGGCCCGCCTTCAGCGAGTGGTACTGCAATGAGATCAAGTCGAATTCGACGTCTTTGAACCCAGTTTCCCCCGTAGCCATCATTTCCTCCTTGGATATCGATGTGCTGACCAGTCAGGCCTACCCGTGCCCGGGTCACCTAAACAGGTCACTGACATTTAGGAGTGCAGATCCAGCGCGGCGCCGATCAGGGCGAGGTGGCTGAGCCCCTGCGGGAGATTGCCGAGGAACGAGTTGTCTTCGGTATCAATCATTTCGGCGAGCACACCGACGTCGTTGGCCTGCTCGACCAGCTGTGCCATCAGGTCGCGCGCCTCGGCGTCGCGGCCGACATGATGAAGCGCTGACACCGCCCAGAACGAGCAGGCGATAAACGCCCCCTCTTGCTCTTCGCGCGCCCCACTGAACCGGTACATCAGGGGTCCCCTGCCCAGGTGGTGGCGCAACGCGTCGATGGTCGCCGACATCCGTGCGCCGCGGTCATAGCCGCTCCCGGCGTGCAGCAGGATGGATGCGTCCAGCTTTCCGCTGCCCGGATACCATTCGTAGCTGTTCAACTCGTCGGACCAACATTCCCGCTCCACCCAATCGCGAATGCGCTCAGCCTCCCTGGCCCAACGATCCGGATCACCGGGAATCTGCCCCAATTCGGCCAGACCGACCGCGCAGCGCAATGCGTGCCAGCACCCGAGCTTTGAGCTGGTGTAGTGCTCGAGCTGCGTCAGCTCCCACATGCCGGCGTCCGGGGTGCGCCAGGCGTCACAGGCTTGATCGGCGAAGTCGGCCAGCAGGTGGCCGGTGTCGGTGTCCAGCGCGTGACCGCCTTCGACATACAAGCGCACAGTGTTGAACAGATCGGCGTAGATGCTCAGCTGCAGCTGGCTGTGCGCTCGGTTGCCGGTCACCACCGGACCAATGGCACGCCAACCTGGCGCTTCGTGCGTCACGACCGGGTCGACCGGCTCGCCGTCCAACCGGTAGAACACCCCGGTACCGGCGCGATGGCGGCGCACCGTGCGCAGCAGCCAGCTGATGGCCGCATGCGTCTCTTCCCGAATCCCCAAGCGCCGCAACACGTCTAGGGTGTAGGCCGTGTCGCGTACCCAGGCGTAGCGATAGTCCCAATTCTTTCCTCCACTCAGCCGTTCCGGCAACGAGGTCGTCGCGGCCGCGGCCACGGCTCCGGTGGGACTGAAGATCAGCATTCTGAGGAATAGGACACTGCGGTGGACGGCGGCGTGCCATGTTCCGCTGCAGTCAAATTGGGACGACCAGGTCGACCATCGCTCAACGGTACGGTCCAGGCCGCGGTCGATGTCGTCCACCGACGACAACATCAGCGGTTCGGCGTCCGTGGCCACCACACCGATCACCCGGCGTGACCCGGCGTCGATCGTGAACGAGCCGAACACGGCCTGATCGGTGACTTCGATGTCCATCTCGTCGGAGGTACACACGCCCAGGTTCAGATTCTTGACGCGCAGCACCGTGCCGTGCGGTGTGCGCCGCGCCCACGGTGAGGCGGTGTTGAAGCAGGTGCCGGGCGCTACCCGCCAGCGCATCGGCACCTCACCGTCGATGCCTTCGATGCGGCGCACCAATTCTGTCCACGGCAGTCGTCCGTCGATTCCGACATTGAGCGCGTCACTGACCCGCGCGCGGCCCGACTCGGTGACAAAGGTGGTTTCCAAGACGTTGGTCGCCGGCAGGTAGCGGCGGTGCGACGAAAACGGCACTGCGGGCACCAATTCGAGCCGGCCGCCGTTGCCCGAGTCCAGCATCGCGGCGAACACCGGCAGGGAGTTCAGATCAGGTATGGGGAACCAGTCGATGGCACCGTCTTCGGCGACCAACGCGATCGTACGACCGTCACCGATCGGCGCGTAGCTGCGTAGCGGCACGAACCCGTCTGTGCGACACGGCGTCTGACTGGGTTGCGAGGTGATTGGGTCAAGCTCGGGTGCCGGCACGCCACCGCGTGCCCGCGATTGGCTGTCCATAAACGTCAGGCGGTCGAGTGCCGGCGCCGACGAAAGGGCAACACGTGCGCAATCGCGACGACCAATGCGCCCACCAGGAGACCGACGACTGCAGAAGCCGCGGTGTTGAGCATCCAGGCCAGTACCGGACCGATGGATTCGACGGCATGGTGGGCATGTTCCTCGCCGTGATGCACCAGGCGGTACGGCGCGTGCCAACCGAGCTCGTCGATGCCGACCAGCAGAATGTGGCCGCCCACCCAGAGCATGGCCGCCGTTCCGACCGCGGAGAGCACCGACAGCAGCTTGGGCATTCCGGCAACCAGCCCGCGTCCGACTGTCTGCCCGAGTCGAGATCCCGACTTGGTGAGCCGCAACCCCACGTCGTCCATCTTGACGATCGCGCCCACCACTCCGTAAACGGCGAAGGTGATGACCAACGCGACGATGATCAGAATGATGAGCCGCGGCAGGAACGCCTGGTCGGCCACCTCGTTGAGAGCGATCACCATGATTTCGGCGGACAGGATGAAGTCCGTGCGGATTGCCGCGGACACCATGTGGCCCTCGGTCACCGGCGCCTGGCCCTCGTCGTCATGGCCGCGGATGGCCTCCCACAGCTTCTCGGCGCCTTCGTAACAGAGGTAGATGGCCCCGAGCATCAGGATCGGAGTCAGCAGCCGCGGCGCGAACTGGCTGAGCAGCATTGCGCCGGGAAGGATGAAAAGCAGCTTGTTGCGTAGCGATCCGACGCCGATGCGCTTGATGATGGGCAGCTCGCGCTCCGCGCTGATGCCGTCGACGTATTGCGGCGTCACCGCGGTGTCGTCGATCACCACACCCGCAGCTTTGGCGGTGGCGCGGCCTGCTGCGGGGCCGACGCCGCTGACGGAGGCCGCGGTTGCCCGCGCCAAGGTCGCGACATCGTCCAGCAGTCCGAACAGACCCGCACTCATCGCCGCTCCGCCATCCCGATCGAGGTTACCGTCCGCCTCATCAGCCCGGTCGACTCCCGATTTCCAGACCCGCCAGTTGCGAGGTGCCATCGAAAATGGTCCGTCCCCATTCTCGGACCGTGCAGCGCAGGCTTCCCGCCAAGTACTCGTAGTCGGTGTCGACGTTACGGCGCTCGGCCGGAAGGGGCACCGGCAGCACGTGCGGCCCGACGGCGTCGCCGCGTCCGTCCAGCGTTACGTGATAGCGCGGGGTGCGGGCGTCGATGCGCCAAGACCGGTCACCGAGTGTGCAGGACACCAGGGCCGGCGGTGTGATGCGCAGCACCCGACTGCCCAGTCGCACAACGACTCCGGTGACCTCGCGGCGCAGCGGGCCCAGTTCCAGCAGGCCACCGGAGAACGCCACGCAGACGTCTGACTCGCCGAAGTCGTGGGCTTGCCCCCACCACCACCGCAGCGGAAAGCCCGCTCCCCAGTTGCGTTCGCAGTACAACGTCGCATCGGTGAAGTCCCATCGCTGGTCGCCGCAGGTCACCGTGCCCGACGCGGTGCCGCCCAGTCGATAGGGGTGCCAGTACTGGTTGAGGAAAGGCACCGACGAGAACACTCCGCCCCCGCCGAACGCTTTGGGCCACCGGCATTCCTGGGTGAGTTTGATATCGACCTCTGTGTCGCCCAGGACCATCCTGAGTCGTTCACCGTCGGCGTCGACGAGGTCCGGTCCCGCCTCGGCCTTCACCGAGAAGCGAGCGCGATCGGCGCTCACCTGGTTGATGGCGGCCGAACGCACGACACCGCCCGGGTGTAGCGCAATGGCGGCGGTCGACCAGTCGCCGTCAGGGTGGCGATTGGCACTGCACAGCGCGACGACCACCCGTTGGTTGGCAGGGTCGGAGAGCCGCCAGAACCAGCCCTCCATTTCGGTGCCGTGCGACGGCAGCGGATCGCCGAACGGCAGGTCAGCCCCGCTGCGCCGATATAGGGAGACAAGCCGCTGACCGGTGTGCGCAACAGAGCCGATCACGTTCACAGCAATCCTGGTACCCCGGTGCGCTCGGGCTCAACCGGGCGCCGGGGCCGTCCAGTGCACCACCTTGACCGAGGTCATCTCGTCGAGCAGCTCGGGACCGAAGCCGAAACCGCTGCCGCTGTCTTTACGCGGCTCGGAAGCGCCGCCGGGAGCACCGCCGAAGACCTCGTTGATCTTGACCGTCCCCGCGGGAAGGGCGCGCCACGCCGTCTGCGCGTGGCCCATGTCGGGCGTGAGGACGGTTGCGGCCAGCCCGTACCGGTCGTGCGCGGCCTCGGCCAGCGCCGTCGGGAAATCGGCAACCACCCGCACCGGCGCTATGGGACCGAACGTCTCTTCGTTGAACACCAACATGTTCGGATCGCAATCGGTGAGCACGGTAGGTGGATAGAAGGAGCCGGCGCCTTGACCGGGCTCGCCGCCGGTCAGCACGGTCGCACCCTTCTCCACCGCGTCGGCGACATGTCGGTGTACGAGTTCGCGATGAGCTTCGTCGACCAGCGGACCGATGCGATCGGCCCACACGCCGGCTTGTTCGACCAGTGCCTCGATGAACTGGCTCGCGATGGTCTCGACTACGTAGATGCGTTCTACCGAAACACAGATCTGCCCGGAGTTGGCGAACGCACCGGTGGCGGCTTGCTCGGCGGCCCAGCGGGGGTCGACTCCGGCGTCGACGATCAAGGCGTCGTTGCCGCCGTTCTCCAGGATGGCCTTGGCGCCGCGCGCCGCGCACGTTTTGGCGATTTCCCGACCGGTGGCCGTGCTGCCGACGTGGGCGACGACAGCGACGTCGTCGGCCGCGGCCAGATAGGCGCCGACAGTGCCGTCGCCGTCGAGGATCTCGAGGACACCGTCCGGCAGGTGCGCGGCGATCAACTCCGCGAAGCGCCTGCCGGTTGCCGGGCACCGTTCGCTGGGCTTGTGCACGACGGTGTTACCGGTGACCAACGCGGCACCGAGCAATCCCGCGGCGACGGCGACGGGATCATTCCACGGCGTCAACACCGCGACGACGCCGCGCGGTTCGGCGATCATCAAATCCGTTGCGTCCCAGTTTCCTTGCAAACTGCGGCCGCGGTGCAGCGGGCCCAGTTCGGCGTACTGCCGCAGGGTGTCGACGCCGGCCTGCACGCCGCCCAGGGCATCGTCGACCGGCTTGCCCGTTTCGCGTTCGATGAGCTCGGCGAGCTCCTTGGCAACGGCTTCCACGGACGCGGCGGCCTCCTTGACCCGCGCGGCCCGCTCTCCTGGCGAGACACGCACCCAGTCGATGGCGGCTCCGCTGGCGCGCTCCACGGCACGTCGGCACTGTTCTTCGCTGGCGACCGGCACTCGGGATACCGGCTCACCGGTGCGCGGGTCAAGGACAGTTATCTCGGTGGTCTCAGGCACGTGTATGTCTTCACCCAAATTCTCGGTGGTTAAACCGAGGCCTGAGGCTTTTCGTCTCATCAGTCACAGCGGCCACTAGATCCGATGATGTGGGATTCTGCCCACCTCACAGCGACAACGAGCGCTGTCCTGGCCCTGCTCCGCAGGATGTACTCGAACAGAACCGCAATAAGGACCGGAAGTCGGCCAACCCACTCGAGCATCGTCGCTGAGTGCGGCGGCTACGTTTCACCTCGGCACGCTCGGCTGAAGAGATGAGGTAGTCGACTACCCTACCGCCCCCATCTGTTGCTCAATACGTTGTGGTTGTCGCTAAACAGTCGAGCGCATGACGTTCGGTGCCGTCTGAACCGCGTCATAAATGTTCTGAGGTAAAAGCCAGCGAAATAGGCCTTTTCAGGACGAAGACAGCTAGCCGAGCCCAATAGATCCCCAGGAAGAAATACGAGGTGACATGGCCAACACCCTGACCGGCGATTTCGACGGCGTTGTCCAGATCAGCGACAGCACCATCAATCGACTGTGTGCGACGCTGCACCAGAACTCATTCATCGACAACACCGTCCCCAGCATTGCCCACGACTGTGTCCTGCGGATCGGCAATGCCCGGAGCGGGAGCGGTGACCGCGGCTCAGTCAGTGTCCAAATTGGCTGTCCGCGAGTATTTTTCGACGATGGTGCAACAGACCACTTGTGGGTCGAGATGGCGGTCCGCGCTCGTTACCGCAAGGATCCATTCGCTGCCACCTTGGTCGATGTGGTGCACGGCACGGTCAGGGCGAAGTATCGCGTCGCTCCGGTCAGTCCAGACTGTCCGGGCTGGAAAACGATTGCCAAGGAGTACCTTTGGTTGACACCCGACAGGAGCAGCGTTTCTTTCGACGGCACCACCTACATCGAGAATGGACCGCTCGGCACTGTCGGGAACGCCGCCGTCGACGCGATGAACGCCAAAGTGACCAAGCACATAACGCGCTTGCTTGCCGGCGAGCTACGACCACAGCCACAGCGGATCGCTGCCCAATTTCGTCGCTGGCGAACCCTGTCTGAAGGAAGGAACCTGGGGCTGTCGTGTGTCGCATTCCCGGTCGACTTGAATGGGGCTCTTCCGCAGGGAGACCTCGCCAGCATCTCCACCCAATTTCTGCAGGAACACGACTTCGCCTGCGCAGTGAACGAAGCCACCATCATGGCCGGTATCGATGATGGACTGCAGCACTCGGGGCTTATCGGTTATCAGCAGGACACCCGGATTTCAGGGGACGCTGGCATCGGCGGCGGACTCACCATTGACTACCACGCACGCATTGACACCCTCACCAGCGAGTGGCTTGCCCCTTCTTCGGGTGTCGGCTTCGTAAGAATCGACGCGCAGGGCCGTGGCTGGGCTTCACATCTGCACCGAAGCGGCATCTACAACATCGGCTCTATGCACATAAACGACCTCAACATGACATTCTCGGCTAGCCAGACGGTTATGTTGACTTTCGACCCAGTCTCGCAACGGTTTTCGGCAAGCACCAGCGGCCCACCAGCGGTGACCGTCAATTACACTGGGCCGTACGCCGGCAAAATGCGAAACGCGGTGCGCAAGGCGCTGTCTCAGCAGATCACAGCGAAGCTCAGCCCCGCGCTAAGCGACCTGGCTAGCGGGCTCGATGTCATCACCTCTCCCACGGTCCGTCAGCAACTCGCCGGCCAATTGCAAGCACTAGACCCGAACGCCTACGTCAGTGTTGATGCGGGGACCTTTGAAGCGGACGGCTTCGTGTTACGAGGTGAAGTGCAACTCACGCCACGACGCCCACCCGAAGTGATATTCGAGAAGAACCCGACCAGTGACGGTTTCACGGCTTTCGACTCATGGATCCCCGGAGGGCGCATCGACAGCTATATCTGGACGTGGCGGTCGCTGCCCGGATCCCATCTCGCCGGCGCCGGCCCCTCGGGATCAGCAACCCACAAGCGCACCTTCGACCTGCGACGACCCGTCGAGGACTTCACTGGGTTCGGTCGTCCGATATTGGGAGAACGAAGCCTGCCAGGGCTCGATGGCCCGGGCCAAGTGTGCTTGCAGGTGCGGGGTCGTCACGTCGACCACATCACCGGCGCCCTGACCCCTGTCTCCAGCCTTGTGTACTGCGACGCGTTCGGCTTTGGCGGCATAGCCCCATTCGGCTCAGGCACAGGACCCTATCTGCGAGTCAAGTGGGGGTTGGACGGCGACGAACGCCGAGCCTCTACTGAGGCGCTTATCCGACAGATACCCGACGAACGAGGGACGCATAACACCCTGGCGATCGCCCCCGGCGAGTCGCGGTCCAGTGCAGAAGTAATGGCCGTCGTCGAGGAAGGTTTGGCCCACAGTCAGCGGACCGATGCCAGCCTAGTCGTACTGATGATAGTCACTGAAAACGCACCACCTCCGGATTTGCAGGAGTCGATCGCTGGCTCGTCAGCGCTCACCTTCGTCATCGACGACGCATTGGGTAGCTGGTCGGACTGCCTACGGCTCACCAGCGGCACAGCAGAACCACAGTGGCGACTGCTAAATCCAAACGGGCAGTTGACGTGGGCACACACCGGACCCATTGATGCTGCCGACTTCACCCGAGAACTCGACGACCGGCTTGTCCGATCAGGACGGCCGTCGTTTGCCCGGATCGATAAGCCGCTACGCACCGGTGGCTACATGAACGTCAGCCTTCCAGCGCGCAACTGCCCTCCGACCCCCGTGCAGCGCAGGGGAACCGGTTCGCGGGTAGCGTTCCTCACCATCGACCACGCACGCGAAGAATTTCTTCGCAGGCTGATCGAGCACTCAGGGCAAGAACCGTTGACCGCGATCGTCGTATGCGGCGCCACAGCGCAGAGTACCCGCATGTTCTCCCAGTCGCCCCTCTTCGACGACATCCCCATGGTGGCAGACCCATTGGGACACATCTCCAGTCGCGCGGGCGCCTATATCACCCCGTCCGTCTACACGTTGAACGATCAAGGCTGCCTCGCTGAAGTCCACATCGGGTATCCGGCCGACCTGGCCGATCTGCAAAACGACCGGACGCGATAGGAGACAGCAACTCATGTCCCTCTACATCTTCGCTGATGAACTGTTCAATGTCTCTCCGGCGGAACAGAATCTGCTGGTAGCAGTCGTTGCGAGCGCCGTAAACTGCGATCCCAACCTTGATTGGGAACACGAGAGGTTGGACGGTTCAGAGTACCTTCGCGCCCTCTATGCGTCGTCGAACCTCAACAACCAAACGCTGTTCGCGGAATCTCGCAATTTGATCTACTCCCTGGTCAATTCGGCGAACAGAATCGAGATACGAGGTACCAACTCGACCTTTCAGAGTCCGGGCATGCCAGCACCTATAACGAATTACGGTGGCCTCTATGTCGGCGTCGACGGCCCGAACTACGACATTCGGGTCGATACAAGTGACTGGGACGGAGCCGGCTACGTGTTCCCGAACCCCTCCCTAACCGGGACTGTTTGCAGCTTCGTAGATACCCGCGTTTACAACGCCCTGGTCATGGCACAACTCAGGCAAGTCAATTACTACGATGCGGCCGCTGAATTCACGCGCCTCTTGTACGAGAATCGCTATCGAAATACTGTTGGCGTTGCCACGCGCGCCTTGATCTCCGGGTACGCCGTCCAGGGCTTGCCGACTGACGGCGGAATTGACTGGCCGGCGTGTACGAAACCACTGTTCAAAGAGAAGAAGGTTGCCGACCAGCAATATTCGCCACCCAAGTGGTGAATAAACTCAGTTAGCGCCGTTCAGCGCAAGAACCAGTTTGCCGGTGTTCTCTCCACGGAATAACGCCAACAGCACCTCGGGGAAGTCGCCGACGCTGCCGTGGATCACCTGCTCGCGCGACCGCAGCTCGCCACTGCGCAACCAATCTGCAAGCTGCGCAACGGCTTCGGCGTACCGGTCGGCGTAGTCGAAGACCACGAACCCGGTCATCGACGCACGTGCCACCAGCAACTGCATGTAGTTCGCCGGTCCGCGCAGCTCCCCGTCGGCGTTGTACTGCGAGATGGCACCGCAGATGACAATGCGTGCGCCCCGGGCCAGCCGTGCCAGCGCAGCCTCCAACGTCGCTCCCCCGACGTTGTCGAAAAAGACGTCAATACCGTTGGGCGCGTGTACCTTCAGCTGCCCTCGCAGGTCACCGGCTTTGTAGTCGATCGCCGCGTCGAACCCGAGCTCTTCGACCAGCCAGCGGCATTTGTCCTGGCCCCCGGCGATGCCGATCGCCCGACAACCGTTGATACGCGCTATCTGACCGGCGATGCTGCCCACGGAGCCGGCAGCCCCGGAGACGACGACGGTCTGACCCGGCTGGGGGCGGCCCACATCGAGCAGCCCGAAATACGCGGTGATTCCGCTGATGCCCAGCGCACCCAGATGCACCGGAGCGGGCGCCACCGTGGTGTCCACCCGAGTCACGTCTTTGCCGTCGGACACCGCGTAGCGCTGCACCCCGAAGGTGCCGAACAGCTCGTCACCTACCGCGAAGTCCCGATGCCGTGACTCGATGACCCGCCCGATGCCGCCGGCGCGCATCACCTCGCCCAGCCCGACCGGTGGCACGTACGAGCGGCCCGCGTTCATCCACGTCCGCATCGCCGGATCGACCGAAAGGTATTCGACCTTGACCAAGAACTCGCCGTCCGCGGGAACTCCCGCAGGCTCGTCGACAACCTCGAAATCTGTGGGCTTCGGCAGGCCGGTTGGCCGGGCGGCCAATCGACAGGCGGTATTGGTCAATGTCATGAGTTTCTCCCTCAGTTCAACGCTCGCAGGACATTCCGTCCCGCGGGATCTTGCGCGGTGGCCGGCACCACCGCCACGCAATCCGCGCCTGCTTGCCGGTAGGCGCGTAACCGGGCCTCGATCCGGTCTGCGCTGCCCAGCGCGCAGACACGATCGAGCAGGTCGACAGGTATGGCCGCCGCCAACTCCCGCCGGGTTGCACCGGTTCTGGCTGAGTGCACCAATTCGGCAAAACCCAAGGCGCTGAACATCTCGCCGTAACCGGGCGGACCGAGATACACCGCCAGCTGCGCGGCCAATTGTGCGTGCGCGACGTCACCTGGATCAAGCGCAGCAGGTACCCACACCGTCAAGCGCGGTGGGTCGCGGTCGGCCGCCGCTGCAATGGAGTCGATGCCGGCACGAACGTCGGCGACGCGCTCGGGTGTCGCCAGGTTGAGCACCACCTCGTCGGCGTGCTGGGCAGCTAGACGAATCATCTGAGGCCTGAACGCGCCTAGAGCGATTCGAGTCTCGGGGCGCTTGTCACGCAGCCGGAAACCGCGGCTGCTGACGTGCTGGCCGACGTAGTCAACGCGTGCGCCGGTGAACATCGAACGCAGACACTCGATGGTTTCGCGCATGACTGAGACATGGTTGGCCCACTCGCGGTCATGCCAACCCATGACGATCACCGGACTCGACGCTCCCAGCGCGAGGTCCACACGGCTACCGGTGAGTGAGGCGACCGTATTGAGCCCCAGGGCCAACCCAGCCGGCGTTCGCACGCCGACGGGCAAAGGCCCGATCTTCAAGTCGATCCCGGGTGCGCGCAGGCCGATGGCGGTGGCCAATGCGAACGCATCGTAGGTCGCCATCTCGCCAACCCATACCGCGCCGACGCCCGCTTCGGCTGCCGCCAACGCCACATCCATGGCTTCGCGATCCGGGCGGTCGAGCCAGAAAGGCAGAGCGACTTCGTATTCGGTCACAGCATCGAGGCGTCGGCGGGTTGGCCAAGCAGGAGGCGGCCGGGCAGCTCGCGGGATGCTTCGTTGACCTGGAAGTGGGCGGTCGCCGTGAACGCATCGCGGAACCGTCGTTGCAGCGGCGCGCCGTCGTAGATCGCGCTGCCACCGGCCAAGTCGTACATGGTGCGAACCACGTCGGCCGACGTGCGTACCGCATGGGTGGCGGCCAGGCGTAACCGGTTCCTCAGGTCCACCCGAACGGGCTGGACGTCGTGGCTCGCTTGCCAAGCCAAGTCGATCGCTTCGTAGTACAGCGCGCGAGCGCCGCCCAGCGCGGCCTCTGCGGTCGCCACCGCCGCTTGCGTTGCCGGCCGTTCGGCCAAGCTGCGGGTGGAGCCCAATCCTCGCTTCCCGCTAGCCAATTCGGTCAGGTCGTCTATTGCGGCCCGGGCATTGCCCAGCGCGGCTGCACCGATGCACAACGCGAAGAAGCCGAACACCGGGAACCGGTACAGCGGCCGGTCCAGCACCGGTCCGTCGAACACCGAGAACACCCGCTCGGTAGGAACGAAAACCTCGTCGGCAACCGTGTCGTGGCTGCCGGTACCACGAAGGCCCAACGTGTGCCAGGTGTCCAGGACTTCGAGATCCGATTTGGGTAACGCGACGACGGACGGCACGCGGCCGTCGTCGATGAAGCAACCGGCGAACATCATGTCGGCGTGGGTGATTCCGCTGCAGAAAGACCACCGCCCGGACACCACGACACCGCCGGCAACGGACTTGGCCTTGCCGCGCGGAGCCCACACTCCTGCGGCGACACCGCGCCCACCACCGAACATCTCGTCGCGGGTAGCCGCTGGCAGGTATGCGACCAGCAGGGCGCTGGTGATCGCGATGGAGACACACCATCCGGCCGAGGTGTCGCCGCGCGCAACCGCTTCGGCACATCGCAGGGCCGGTCCGGGCGCCAACTCCAGTGCGTCGACCTCCCTTGGCATGGTGGCGCGCAGCAGTCCGGCCTGATTGAGCTGGGCGAGCAACTCCTGCGGAAGCCCGCGGTCGCGGTCGATCTGAGGCGAAAATTGTTGCGCGGCAGCGCCGATCTGCGCAGCGAGGGTTTCGACGTCCTCGGTGGCGAGGTGCGGGTTACTCATCAACACTCCTGAGCAAGCGGTGGTTCAAAAAACTTACCACGACTGGTTCAAGGAGTGAACCGGTACAGTTGGTGAACTATGAGCGCGCCCGATCTCGGTCACCGGTTCGAAGCCGAGTCGGTGGGGCGAGCCCTCGAGCTGGTCGGTGAGCGCTGGACGCTCCTCATCCTGCGTGAGGCGTTCTTTGGCGTGCAGCGCTTCGGCCAGCTCGCGCGAAACCTCGCGATTCCGCGCCCCACGCTGTCCTCTCGGCTTCGGATGCTCGTCGACCGCGGGCTGCTGGAACGAGTGCCCTACTCGTCGGACCCCGAGCGCCACGAGTACCGGCTCACCGATGCCGGGCGCGCTCTTTTCGGAGCCATCGTCATTCTCATGCGCTGGGGGGACGAGCACCTGCCGCATCCGGAGGGGCCGCCGATAGTGTTGCGGCATAATTCATGTGGCGAACTTGCGGATGCCCGTGTGACGTGCGCCCATTGCGGCGACGAGATAACTGCGCGCAATGTGACGCCCGAAGCGGGACCGGGCTTTCGTTCCGCTGCGCAGTAGCATCCGCCGCGGTGAGCCGAGCTCAGTCCTGGGTTTCTACAACGAGCACTTCGGTTTTCGCGCGCCGCTTGACGGCGCGAGGAACCGAACCAATGACCCGGCCGACCAACGAGTTGTTACCGACATCGCCTACCACCAGCAGGTCGGCGTCGACCTCCTCAGCCAGTTCCACCAGCGCCTCCACGGGGGCACCTGCAATGGCCCGTTCCTCCACATCGGTGGCGCCGGCGTCGCGTGCCCTGGCGGCGGCTTCACGCAGCATGTCGTACACCGGCGCATTGCCCTGAGTTCGGTATTCCTCGTTGCGCAATTGATCGGGATCGGTGCCGCCGCCGTGGTCTGAGTCCTGGAACGCCGATGCGATGAAGAGTTTCGCGCCGGACTCGGCAGCGATCGACGCCGCGCGGTCAACCGCGCGAAACGACGTGTCAGAGCCGTCCGTACCGACCACCACGACTTTGTAGTTGCCCATCCATTCCTCCCGAACTTCCGAAGTCGGCTACCCGATGCAGCACATTCCGCAGCTAATCATCGCCGGTCGACTGGCTAAGCAGAATGACTTGTTTGAGATTGGACTGGTGCAAACTTCGGCGCAAGTCCGATGGCTCAACAAGGTATGACGTACCCCGGATCAGTTGTGAAATCTAACCACTTACCGTAGGCGTTGCCGCCAGCAGCGCGAACCCTTGCGCAAACTGCACTTTGGGTAGTCCCACCTGGTATGAACACGGCGTAGATCGGGTTGCCTTCGTCGGTAGTGGGGCGCAGTGATGGACAGGTCTGATCGGTGCGGAGATAGTACGAACCCGGGTGCGCATCTAGTAGTCGTTGTACGCCAACGGCATACAGCCCAGGAGTCGTGACTGACCCCAACACCACGATTCCTTGGCCATTGCAGTTGGGCTTGGCGATTGGCGTAGTCAGCCCCAGATCTCCCGCACCCCGGTCTGATCGTGAAGATGTTGTAGAAGGAGGGGCGGCACTCACATTCGGCGGCGCACCTGGCTGAGTGACGGTGAGTGGGGGCGGAGTGAAAGTTATAGTCTCCGGTGGCCGTGGCGCATACACCTCCGTCGATAGTGGAGCCTGTTGGGGCGCCGAGGCAGGCGGCGACGGGGGCTGGGCCAGGCGCGTGGCGATAAACGCCACAATTCCTACTGCTAGCAATGCAGCCACACAGCCTGCAATCAGCAGTCCCTGGCGATGAGTTGCGCTAGGCGGAGGCGTCTGGACAGGAGTTGCGAGCTGCGTGGTATCAGCCGATTTGTCCAGCTCGGCAAAGCTTTGCGCAAGAGCATCCGCAAATTCGCGGCAGGAACGAAAGCGGCGGAACGGTTCTTTTGCCATGGCTTTTGAGAGGACGTCATCGAATAAGCCAAGTTCGGGCCGTAAACGCGCTAACCGTGGGGGCTTAGACGACAAGTGGTTCCCGATCACGACGGCCGGATTCGAATTTGGGAAAGGAAGTACCCCAGTCAGTAATTGGTACGCAGTACAGGCAAGGGCATATTGGTCGGCACGGCCATCCAATTTCTTACCCGTAAGCTGCTCAGGCGCCGCATAAGCGACAGATCCGACTGTCATGTTCGTTGCTGTTAGGCCACTAATATCATCGGTGGCTCGTGCGATCCCGAAATCGGTCAGCATAATTCGACGGCTATCGCTCCGCGGATTTGCGATCAGAATATTCGCGGGCTTCACGTCTCGGTGGAATAATCCCTGTTTGTGCGCATAGTCAAGGGCGTCAGCGACTGCGGCCACGATCTCCAGCACATCTTCGGGTGGCATCCCGCTCGGGTAGCGTCGCCGCAACAACTGAGCAGCGTCGGTGCCTTCCACGTAGTCCATCGCGATCCAAAGCTGACCTTCGTATTCACCGCGGTCATGAATGGCGACCACGTGAGGATGCCAGAGGGAAGCGGCGATGTCTGCTTCCCGTGCGAACCGTTGGCGGTACTCCGGGTCGGCGCTCACACTGCCGGGAAGAATCTTCAAAGCTTCTCGGCGGGGCAACCGTGGGTGCTGAACCAGGTAGACCTCGCCCATCCCCCCAGTGCCCAACAGGCGCAAGATCGTGTAGCCAGCAAACACTGCACCATCGACAATGGGCATGCTTGAACTCTACCGACCCATTCGACCGAGAACCGGTGAACCGGGTGAACGATGCGGTCAATCTCAGAGGGATGTGCTGTAGTTTCAGAACGCTAGTTCCGAATAACGTGTCGCGGTGTCTTAATTGGCCTCGTAGCAGAGAGATGCAGAAGACGTCCTTTTAAGGACAACGACATCCGTATCGTGAGCACATGCGCGATTCTCGGCCCGATCCCCCAAGACGAGGCACGGATCATATCAATCGCCGGCGGCTGCTTTACCTTGCTGGCAGCGTCGGCTTCGCCGTCACCGCTAGCGTCTGCTCGCGCAGCACGCTGAACCGCAGTCCGGGGAATGGGGCTGGCACGCGCCCGCCTTCGGATTTACAACTTCCCACGACCACACCAATCGACTCTGCGTCAACGACGATGCCACAATCCGGACTGGTGACCTCGCCGCGACTGGCCAGCCCGAACGCTGTGGGTGTCATGTTCTGCCGAGACGCCTGGGGAGCCCGACCTGCACGGTCGGGCGGGGCGTTGCAGAGACCTAACCGATTGACGGTCCACCACTCGGGCGTGGTGCTGGGTGACAACCGTCACGCTCCAGGCCGCTTCCGCCAAGACCAGAAGTACCACCAGGAGCAGCTGGGATGGATCGACATCGCCTATCACCTCGGCGTTGACAAAAATGGCAACATCTATCAACTTCGAGCACCCGAAATTTCGGGAGATACTGCAACGGACTATGACACGTCAGGACATTTCCTAGTGCTGTGTGAAGGTGACTTCGATCAAGAGGAACTGCCGGAATCCCAGCTACAAGGTGCCGCACGGGCACTAGCATGGGCCGCTTTTAAATTCAGTATCCAAACTGAAACGTTGGCGGGTCATCGCGACCTAGCGCGAACTGCCTGTCCGGGCGCCGCTCTCTATGCCCACATCTCCTCGGGTGAGCTCAAGCGGCGCATTGATGCACTAATTTCCGTAGGCGAAGTTGAGCTTCGCTCCTCTTGTGGTCCCGAGGGCGCCGCTGAAGTCGCGGCCATTGAGGCTGGCGCTTGAGCAATGCCTTCACAAGTTATCGCTAGATCAAAGTGGTAGACGAATGTATTCAAGACCGCGTTTATACCTAGAAAGTCGCGCGGATGGCAGCGTCACAGCAACGAGTCGATCATCGATTGACCGTCGCTGTCGGCGCCCGCGGACGCGTCGCTGTTTTGCGCGAACACGATGAACGCCGACTGATGCGTCGAGGTGTTCAGCAGCTCGCTGAAGGAACCCACGACGGGTATCAGACCCATCCGCGATGTTCCGTCGGCGTTGAATGTCACTGACGCTTGTTGCTGAAAGTTGGTACCCTGCAGGGGATTTCCGCTGGGCGCGCCCACATCTCGAACGTTGGTGAGACCGGTCGTCGACAGGCTGCTCAATCGACTGATGTCGCCCTGCAACACGGCAACGGGGTCGTTGCCGCTGGCCGGCTTGACCTTGATTTCCATTTCCGCGGTGGAAAAGGCGTTGTGCAGCGTCACCCAACCGGGACCCTGATCTCCAACCGTCCAGCCCGGGGCCGGGGTGACCGAGACGCCCTGGCCGAGGTCGATCGCGTCGGCGGTCAACCTCAGCGCCGGTCGGTTGCCGCCCGTGAGAGCGATGGCTCCGGTCACGACGGCCGCGACAGCGAGCACCTGCAGTCCGCGGCCGACTCGGCGCCAGCGGCGAGGGTGGCTTAAGGCGGGCATGGCTGACTCCTCGAGTGGACCGCCGTCAGGGGTGCGGCGGATTTGCTCTCATTTCACTCGGCAACGCACATGCTGTCCATGGCCCGACTCGGAATCGCGATCGGTCAACCGACGGCGGGCGGTGTCCCCCAGCACTCGAGGACTTCACCGATATGACGCAACATCACGTAGCGGTAGTCCTTCTCGGTCGCCTGCGACGTGTGTTCGTCGTACGCGGCCCTCGCACCCGCCTCATCACCCTCGTAGACGGTGTTGGGCACGGGAGGGACACCCGGGTTGGTTGGGTCGTCCACTTCCCCGATCTCGACGGTCCACGATTCGTCAGCCATGAACCCAGGCTAGGGGTTCGTCCCGTGTCCATCGCGTTCGGTGTGGGTCTCGCGGCACGACTGCATCAGTAAGTTGGCCTACGTGAGGTCATCCCTGCGCCGATGCGCCGTGGTCGCGGCTGCGATCGCGACGGTGCTCCTGCTGGTGCAGTGCAGCCCCGCGTCGCCACCTCACGCGGTCACATCGGCGCCGTCCGTTTCGCCGTCCACGTCCGTCGCGGCGGCGCCACCCACCAGCGCGCCGCCGGCACCGGTCGCTGCGACGGTGCAGCCGGTCACGGCCGCCGATCTCGGCACGACCTGGCAACCGGGTTGTCCCGTCGAACCGGAGCAGCTGCGGCGCGTCGAGGTCGACTACCTCGGTTTGGACGGCCAAACCCACCGCGGCCCGCTGATCGTGCACCAAGATCTGGTAGCGGATGTCATCGCGATCTTCGACCAGCTGCACCGGCTGGGCTATCCCGTCGACAAGATGCAGACGGTCGACCACTACCCGAACGCTGACGACGAATTGTCCATGGAGGACAACAACACTTCGGCGTTCAACTGCCGCCGCATTCCGGGCACCGACGATTGGTCGCCGCATGCTTACGGTCGGGCCATCGACATCAACACCATGCTCAACCCGTGCCTCTATGTCAGCGGGTATTTCGAACCGCGCAACGCAGCGGCCTACCTGGATCGCACTCGCACCGACCCCGGGCTCTTACACATCGGCGATCCAGCCGTCCTCGCCTTCACCGATCGTGGCTGGCGGTGGGGTGGCGACTGGAACGCCCCCCTGGACTATCAACACTTCGAGCGGGTCTAAAGGCCCAAGGCCCTCGCCGTCACCGTAGCCACCTCACCGCGCAGATCCGACATCGGTGGACTGCCCCGCGTATGGATCGAGTTCGCGAGCAGCACGATGTAGGTGTTCGAGGTTGGGTCGATCCAGATCGAGGTTCCGGTGAAGCCGGTATGGCCGAAGCTCCCGATCGGGAAGACCATGCCGCGAGTTCCCGACAAGGGCGTATCGATGTCCCAGCCGAAACCCCGCAGGTTCTGCCCGGGGATTGCCGGATAGCGCGCCGCCAGCAACGGATCCCAGGTGTTCAAACCCTTTGCGATGTCGGTTCGGGCCGCCCTGTTGGCCGCTTCGAGTTGTCCGGCGGAATGTCCCGGTTGTTGGGGTGACGTCATCAACTCACACGACGCTTGGCTCAGCGGAAACTTGCTCGGACGGCCCGCGAGCCGGTCCAACAACGCCTGGGCGAAGGTGCTGACGTCATATGCCGTCGAGAACACCCCGGCATGCCCGGCCACCCCGCCCATACGGCGCGCAGTCGTGTCATGCACGGTGCCCCAGAGCAAGTGGTCAAGGTCGGGATTCTTGCTCGGGTCGGCCCGTCCGTCTTCATCGCGTGCTGTCGGTGCCACCCGGCCCAACAGCTCGGTGCTCCAGGTGCCTGCGGGGCAACCGGCCGACGCCCCGCCCGGCGGCGCGGGTGCCCATCCAATCGCGGCGCCCCGAATCACGTGCGGCCCACAGGCTTTCGCGAGCGGAAGGTAGCGGGTCTCGGTCATGCCGAGTGGGGCGAAGACGTGGTCTTGGACGTAGACGTCCTCGGGTTCGCCGGTGAGTTTCTCGAGCAGCGCGCCGAGCAGGATGAAGTTAATGTCCGAGTAGCGGAAGCCCTGCCCAGGATTCGACTCCAGCGGTGTCGTCAGCGCGCGGTGGATGCCTTCTGCTTTGTCCGGACCGTCCAGGCCCCAGGTGTCTTTGAGCTCCACGTCTCCCGTCTCACCCGAGGTGTGGGTGAGCAACATGCGAACCGTTACCGTGGCGCGCCGCGGATCGTTCTCGGTGTTGAAGTCAGGCAAATACTGCTGAATGGGATCGTCGAACTGAATCTGGCCTTGTTCGTAGAGTTGCATGACGGCGGTCGCGGTGGCCAGGATCTTCGTCAACGAAGCGAGATCGAAGATGGTGTCCTCGGTCATCGGCTCGGCGGGAGCTGGCGATCCGTCCAGCCCTGGTTCACTGGCGAGCTTGCGTGAGCCGTAGGCCTGGTGGAAGGCGATGTCACCGCCGTGCCCAACGACGAGGACGGCTCCGGGCAACTTGTTCGCCGCGATCGCATTGTCGATCAGCTTGGACACGCTCGCGAAAGCGGGCGCGGGCGCCACCTCTGGGAGCTTCGGAACTATTGCGGGAGTAGGTGTTTGGACGACAGCGGTGGTATGCGTGGTCTCGCTTAGCGCTGCGTGTGGTGCATCGCCACGCGAGCAACCCGCAGTGACCGCAAGCAAGACACTTCCCACGGCAACGAGCTTTCGCATTGATTTACTGCCTACCGTCACAACCGCCCCCGCAGCGCGTCCCGTACGCGGCCGTGCACGCGGTCGAGCCGAGCCGCAGCTTCGGCCGCGTCGACGCCCGCAAGCAGCGCGACGATGGCGGTCTTGGCGTGACCATCCGCGGCGGCCAGTGCCCTTGCCGCAGTCTCCTCGTCCACACCGGCCGCGTCGCGAACGATCCGGACCGTGCGGCGGCGCAGCTTCGCGTTGGTCGCGCGCACGTCGACCATCCGCGGTCCGTAGGCCTTGCCCAGCGCGATCATCACGCTGGTGGATATAGCGTTGAGTACCACCTTCTGGCATGTTCCAGCGGTCAGGCGGGTGGAGCCCGCGAGCACCTCTGGTCCGGTCAGCAATTCGATCATGATGTCGGCTGTCGCCTCGCTGCCGGAGTTGTTGACGATCGCGACGGTCAGCGCACCCGCTGCGCGCCCGTGGTTGAGCGCACCGAGCACGAACGGGGTGCGGCCCGACGCGGTGATCCCGACCAGCGCGTCGTCCGCGGTCACATCGGCCAAATCGGCGACGTCAAAGGCGTCTTCGGCGCCGTCGATGGCCTGGGTGAGTGCCACCGGCCCGCCGGCGATCACGCCTCGCACCAGGTCGGTGTTGAACGTCGGTCCGCATTCCGCCGCATCGAGCACGCCGAGCCGACCGGGCGTCCCGGCGCCGGCGTAGATGAGGCGGCCGCCGCGCGCTAGCCGTGCGGCGATGGCCTCGGCCGCTGCGGTGATCCGCGGGAGCGCCGCGACCACGGCGCCGTGCGCCTCGCCCTCGGCGGCCACGAGCAGGGCGACGATCTCGCCGATGGACCGGGTGTCGAGGTCGTGCAGGTCCGGCCGGACGGCCTCGGTGGTGAGCGCATCGAGCCGATCCGTGCTGTCGTTGGCCCGCACGCGGATGACGTGCGGCTCGTGGATAGCTGCTAGCCGCAACGCACCCTCAAGCGCGTCACCAGCGGGTGGGATGGCGTCGATGTGCTTGCGCAGCGCCGGCATCTGAGCCAGGCCGCCGACCATTGCCACCGGGCCGTCCCCCACCGCGCGGGCGGTCGCGGCGAGCGACTCGGCGGCAGCTTCGACGATCACTGACGCCACGGCGTCGTCTTCGGCAGCCAGGACGTCAGGCGCGAACGACGCGAGCATGGCGGCGTCGGCGAGTTGTGCCGGCCAGGTTTGCGGTGGGCCGAAGCGGGCGGTGGCGGCGTCGACCAACGCGGTGGCTGGGCCGCGGCCGTCGAGTGCACGCAGTGCCGCGCGCAAACCCGATGTGCCAATCCACGCGCCGCCGCCCTCGTCGCCCAACCATGGACCCCAACCGTCGGCGGTACGCATTACGCCGTCGGCGTCGATCGCCATCGCCACGACGCCGGTGCCCACGATCAGCACGGTGCCGGGTTTACCGTCCAGCGCGCCTGCGTGCGCCGTCACGGCGTCGCCGGTCACCGCGACCCGCTTGGCCCGCACTGAGCGCAGCAGCGCCTGACCCAATGCCTGCGCCGCGTCCGGAGCCGTCAAAGCGCCTGCGGCGCCCACGATGAGTTCATCGACCGGCCCGAACTGCTGCGCGACGGCCAGGATCGCCGCTTCGGCCCGTCGCACTCCGCCGGTGAACGCGATCCCCGGCGCGCCTGGACCCTCGGCCCTGCGGCCGGCTGCGGCGGCCCGACACGACGTCTTGCCCAGGTCGATGGAGAGGATCACCGAACCCATGTTTTCATGCGACCGCGCGTCCGTATTGCCCTTTTCTCTCTAGTCTGGGCAGAAGAAAGGACGAGCACCGATGAGCATCGACGACGACTCCGTCACCACGCTGGAGGACCTCCGAGGGGACCTGGCGCAGCGTTACAAGTGGACACCGACCAGCGGAAGCTCGGTCGACAGCTCAGTGGTCGAGGCCGACATGGCGGCCCTCGACCGCGACGGGTATGTCATTTGGGAGAACCTGCTCAGCGCTGAGGAATGTCGGCAAATCCGAGAGGACGTGCGCCCGTGGCTGGGGCACACCGGACGCAACTCGTTCGAGGGTCGGCGCACCCAACGCATCTACAGCCTGCTCAGCAGGACGCGTTTGTGCGACCGGCTGGTCGATCATCCCCGGGTGTTGGCGGTGCTTGATCGGATACTGATGCCCAACTACCTGCTATCGGCGTTGCAGGCCATCAACATTCAGCCGGGCGAGGACGCGCAGCTGGCCCACCATGACGACGGCTTCTATCCGGTGCCGCGTCCGCGAGACCCGTTGGCGGCGGCCACCATCTGGGCGATCGACGACTTCACCGCCGACAATGGCGCCACGGTGATCTATCCGGGCAGCCATCGCTGGGGCAAACGCCGCCCCGGTCCTGACGATCATGCGCTGCCCGTCGTCATGCCCGCCGGCTCGTGCGTCTTCTTCGTGGGCACCCTTTGGCATGGCGGCGGCGCCAACACTTCGTCCGCTGACCGTCTTGCCGTCACCGCGCAGTACTGCCAACCGTGGCTGCGCCCCATGGAGGCTTTCACCCTGTCGATCTCGCGCGGCATCGCCCGAATGGTCTCCGACGACATTCGCCGCATGCTCGGCTACAGCATCCACCCGCCGTTCGTCGGCGCGGTCGACGGCCTGCACCCGCTGCGGCTGCTCGAGACCGGAGAAGACGCGTAGCTTGTTGCGATGAGTTCGGTCCGTGTCGCCGGTCGATACTTATGTGACTGAACAACAACTGGTCGCTACGACCACAATTGATGCCCCACTCGAAGTGATTTTCGACGTTCTCGCGGACCCGAGCACACACGCCGCCATCGACGGCACCGGCTGGGTACGCGAACCCGTCGACGGTGAACACTTGCGCTCGCTCGGGCAGATCTTCCGGATGGCGATGTATCACGACAACCACCCGGACAAGGACTACGAAATGGCCAACAAGGTTGTCGTGTACGACCCACCGCGGGCCATCGCTTGGGAGCCCGGCCAGGAAGTCTCCGCCCGCGGCTTTCTCATGGATGCGCCCAAGGGGGAGAAGTTCGTGTTCGGCGGCTGGATATGGCGGTACGACCTGAGGCCGGTCGGACCGTCGGAGACCGAGGTCCGGTTGACCTACGACTGGTCAGGGGTACCGTCTGACCGCAGGGACATCGAGTTCCCACCGTTTCCCCGGTCGCATCTAACCGATTCGCTGAGCAATCTTGCGGCGCTTGCTCTGCGCGCTGCGCCGGCATAGTCGCACGTGCCCACCTCGTAGCGACAACTCCGGCGAACGGACGTCAGGCCGCGATGAGTTCTTGACCGATCTGTTGCCAATACTGGGGACCATCCAGGGTGAGGATGGTCCAGTCGTGGATCTGCCCGTTGCCCAGGACGAAGTAGAAGGGGGCGGCGTCCGCCTTCGCGAATTCCTGAAGTCTGAAGACATCGGGCGAAAGTATGTCTAGGTTGCCCGAATAGACGTACGTCGTGGGAAATCCGGGGGGTAAGTTCGAGACCCCATACAGCGGACTGACCATGGGGTCCATGATGTCGAGACCGTTTGCCCATGCTCTACCGATTTGCTGCGCAGGCCCAACCGGGAGCAGCGGGTCCTGCACGAATCCGATATTCGGGTTGGTCATTCCCAGATCCAGCCAGGGCGACAGCAGCACCATGGACGTCGGCAATGCGCTATAGGTGTTGGGATTAGCCGCCATGTATTCGACTGCCGCTAGCGCCAGGTTGCCACCTGCGGAGTCACCGATGACGCTCACGTGCGGGTGCGCAGGAGTGATCATCGAGGAGATGAAATTCGACATCAGCGGTACTACCGTGCCGGCGGTACCGCCCTGCTGTAGCAAGGGATAAATCGGCACTTCAAACGTCGCGCCGGTTTGGTAAGCCATTACCGAGTAATTGATCCAGTGGAAAATTGAGGGTGGAAGAATAAACGCACCACCATGGATGGCGACCACGTAGTCGCCGGTCGGATGTGCCGGCGTAATTTGCACAACGCTCATCCCGTTGTATGTGGTGTACTGCACCGTTTCACCGAGCAACATGTTCAAGAACGGTGGCGGAGAATTCCCAATCAACCACGACAGCGGAGGCGGCAGCTCCGCGCCCAGAAACGACAGTATCGGCGAACCTGGCACCGACAACTGCGGTTCGATCCCGGACAACGCCAGGATAGGCTTCACCGGGTACAGCAACGCTTCTTCAAACCTGGTGATCAACGACGGGGCGCCGGAGAAGCCACCTGTCTGGCTGGCCGGGAACGGCGGAGCAGCCGGCGCTCCGAAAATCTGGGTGAAGAAGTAATTGGAGATCTCGGAGAATTCGGTGGCAATCGTCGTCGGGAGCTGCTGAATCCCCTGCTCGACTCCGAGCACTGCCTGCTCGAAAGCCGCCAGTGGTGAGACACTGGCCGCCTCGGCGGCGGCGTACGCCCCGCTGGCGTTGGCCAAGGCCTGCACGAACCGGTCGTGAAACAGCGCCGCCTGCGCGCTGAACGCTTGGTAGCCCTCACCGTGTGCGGAGAACAAAGCGGCGATCGCCGCCGAAACCTCATCCTCGGCGGCGGCTAGCACGCCCGTGGTCTGCGCCGCCACGGCAGCGTTAGCCTCTTCGATCGTGGACCCGACTTCAGCCACATTTGCCGCTGCCGCAGTGAGCCACTCCGGAACGACCACCACCGATGACATAAGGCTGACCCTCCATATCGCCCGCACGTGCCGCGGATGGCGCTTCGCCTTCGGCTGTTGCGCCGAGGAGAACTCGCCCACCCCCGCTTCACTGCGACTCTCAACGAGTCGCAGACCCCAACGGAATTTATCGCTCGCGGCGGCAGTCCGCTAGCAAAATTTTCAGATTTGGTTATCGGGTGGGCCGAACGCCTTCTCCAGCAGTCGCGGGAGCAGATCTACGCCGTGCCTGATCACCGCCTGACGGGTAGTGTTTGCGCGGCTTGGCCAAGCGGACCCGAGCAAAGGAAGCGGTGTGATCACACGTTTGTTTCGAGGGCTTGCGCTGGTCGGTGTGCTGCTGGTGGCTTCGCTGATAGTCGCGGACCCGGCGCTGGCGGCGTCGCCTCCCGCACCGGGGATACAGGTCAAGGATCAAGACTCGAAATGCACCGCAGGTTTTGCGGCCCAAGGCGACGACGGTAGCTACTACTTGTTCACCAGCGGTCATTGTGATCACGCCGAGGGCTCGCTGTGGACTTACGACGGAGACGTTCCGCTCGGGAAAATCACCGCGAGCGAGCACGAAACTGACCGACAAGATGCGGCCATCATCCGCCTTGAGCCTGGTGTCGGCGTGCCGGTGGGCGGGGTCGGCGGCAGACGGGTCCGAAACGTGTTGAGCAGTAACCAAATCCAGGTCGGCGCGCCGTTCTGCAAACTCGGCGCAATCACCGGCGAGACGTGCGGCCCCGTCAAGGACATCGACGGCGATGTGGTTATCGCCAGCGTGCCCGCCCAACCCGGCGACAGCGGTAGCGCGGGTTTCGTGAAGAACTCGGACGGCAGCGTCAGCGCGGTCGGCATCTTGGCGGGTTCGTATGGTGACGATCTGAACACCACCGTCTACATACCCGTGCAGCCGCTCCTCGGCAGATGGGGTCTGCGCATACTGCCGTGAGCTGCGCCGCGCGTGAACCTGGAGACGACTTACTTTTGGCGCTGTCACTGACTCGCCAGCCGGGCTGCCTGACCCAATCGCTGTGACGCGAGTAACGGCATCCGTTTCGTAGCCCAATACGTCTCTATGGGCGAAGCATCAACGATCATCGCCCCCAGAAAGGCTGCATCGAGACATGACTGCTGATCCACAGATCGCCCCTGCTGCCGCCCAGATGCACCAATTGCTCGCCGGTTTCGAGGTGTCCCAGGCTCTGTACGTTGTGGCAGAACTGGACATCGCCACCGTGTTGCTGCAGGGCCCGCGGCGTGTCGACGACCTCGCAACCAGTGTCGGCGCGAACGCTGATGCGCTCGAACGGCTCATCCGGTTTCTCGTACCGCTGGGCGTGTTCCACACGTCAGGCCGCGACGTGGAGCTCACCGAACTGGGCCGCACACTCGCCGATGGTCCGGCCGATTCGATGCGCGACGTTGCGCGCTACCTCATGCGAACCGACTACGCGCCATTCAGCCGCCTGCTGCATACCGTACGCACCGGCGACGCAGCCGCCACCGAATATCTCGGCCAACCGTTCTTCGACTGGATCAACGCCACCGAAGGTCTTGCCGAGTTGCAGAACGCCGCTATGGCAGGCTTCACTACGGGCGGCCGCGGCGACCTACTGGACCGGCTTGAGTTTCCGAGCGGAGACACGATCGCCGACATCGGCGGCGCCGACGGCACCCTGCTCGCGGAAATCCTGCGCCGGCTTCCCGGCCGACGCGGCATCGTGTTCGACACGCCCAGCGTCGTCGCGGCAGCCACCGCGAAACTGGCTGCAGCCGGACTCGCCGACCGAACTACCACCGTCAGTGGAAATTTCTTCGACAGCGTTCCCGCTGCCGACATCTACGTGCTGTCGGCCGTCCTGCACGACTGGGACGACGCCTCGGCGCTGCGCATCTTGAACGCTATCGGCGGCGCTGCCAACCCAGGCGCTCATCTGCTCCTATTCGAGTTGGTGGTGCCGGAGGACGACGCACCGCATGCCGCCAAGATCGTCGACTTCACCATGATGACGATGCTCGGGGGTCGCGAGCGCACCGAGTCGCAGTGGCGACGACTCCTCGACGAGGGCGGCTTCACCCTGGATCGGATCACTTCGGGCTCGGGCATGTACTGCGCTATCGAGGCGACCGTCTGTCGACGCTAGCTGCAAAAGCTGCTTTACAGTGAGCCGCGCGATTCGCTCAGTCGCCCTCATCGTCAGGCCTCGAGCGCTCCTGAAGCTCGAGCAGCGCGTCGGGGTCGCCCTCCACTTGCAATCGGCGTCGCCCGCCGTCTTCCGTGGCAACAGTGATCGGTAATTCTTGGCCGCGCAGGCTCTTTGGGGCCACGAGCAGCTGCAGTTCGTCGGAGTCGACGAACAACACCGCATCGTCGTGCGAAAGCTTCCATGGATGGCCATCGGTGGGCCACCGTCCACCGACCACCCGAATGTCGTTGCGGTCGGCCTCTTCTTCTTCGTCCGCCTGCACCACGACGCGGTCAACCCACAGCTTCGCCGGCACCGGACGGAAGTAGACCGCGAGGCGCTGACGGTTGAGATCCACCTCGACCGGCATGCCGACCGGAGGAAGCGAGGTGCCCTCAGGTTGGTCGTTCAGCGATTTCTTGACCTGACGCGAGCCGAGCCCGGTGCCGAACCAGTCAAGGGTCAACACGGTGGTGATGTACTGCGCGATCGCCAGGGTCAGCAGACCCCCCGCACCGGCAGCCCCGACGCCGGCCGCCCCCGCAACCCAAGTCACCGGCAGCGCAAGCAAACCGACGACAGCCGCCGCGCCGGCAGCCGTAGCGACTTTGCCGCCTGCGGTCAGACTGAAGTCCGCGTTCACCTCCGGCTCAGAGGTCTGCGTCGGCCGCACCCCCACCGTTCTCGGCAGCTGATCGAATCGCTCGCTGACGCGCTTGACTTCCGCTTCGTACTCTTCGTTGGTGATTTGACGGGCGCGCTTCTTGAGGCCGGCGAGGTTCAGCGTCTCTTCGAGAAGCTCGATGGTATCGACCTCGTCGCGCACCAACTCCTTTCCCTTCGGGTCACGGGGTATGTCATCGAGACCCATTTCGTAGGTCACCTTGAAAGTGGCGTTGAAGTCGTAGAGCTTGGTTTCAGCACTCACGGTGCCCTCGATGACCAGCCGGCCGTCCTGGCTGCGCGGCACGATATCGGCACCTAGAGCGTCGAGGCTGCGGTCTTGGCCGCCAATACTGATCGTCTTCGGACCGTCCAGCAGACACGGCGCATCGGGGTCGAAGTCGCTTTCTTCCAGATCAAAGCTTTTCATCACGGTGTCACGGACCTGGCGCAGGATGCTCCACCCGGTGACGGCCAGAGCCGTCTTCTCGCAGGGGTTTTCGGCCAGCACCGATGCGGGCAACTCCTCCCCCGACGGTAACTCGCGCAGTGTTTGCAGCTGCACCACCATGGATTCTTCAGTGGTCCCGCCGACGTCGAAGCGCTGCACAATGGCGTCGAGCGCCTTGAACGTGCTGTCGTCCTGCGCCTCAGGGTCGACGTCCACTGGCGACGGCAGTAGTTGCTGAATCCCATTGTCGCCCATAGCTTCCAGTTGCGGTCGAACCGCATCGGCGATTTGGGCGGCAAGCGAGTCGAGCACTCTGGTTCTCGCTTCGTCGTCGGAGATGCTGGGGTGCTGGACCTTTTCCAGATTGACCATCAGCTCCCCAGCGATGCTGTGGGTGATCCAGTAGGCCTCGGCGTAGTCGAGTTCCCAGCTGACTCGGGGGTCTTGTCCGGCGAAGACGGTGACCCCATCGTCACGGCGTTCGACGTGCGGGCCGAACAGCCACCCGGTGTACTGGTCGGTCAAGGGTGTGGCGACCAGCGTAGGAGCATCCTGGGCAGTGAAGTTGAGTGCGATCGTCTCCTTGCCCTGCTCGATTTGGTGGGGCTCAAGCTGGTCGTGAATCGTCAACCGCCCGAACAGCGGAATCTCGTTGTACGGGATCTCGCGCGATTCCCCGGCACGCGGACCGTCGGGGATCGTGACCGTCGCCGGGGGCAGCGACACCAGCGGGATACAGGTCACCGCATCGATCACGATCTTCGAATCGAAGATCACCAGGTCGATCGCGAAGTGCCGCAGTGGATCGCGGCGCTCACCGTCGGTCTCCTCCTGCCACAAGCGTTGATGAGAATCGAGGACGAACCAGACGCGATCCAGCGTGACGTCGAGGGTGGCGGTCGCGGAGTAACCGGTCCCGTCGACGGACTCGGTGTACTTGTCGCCGCTGAACATCTCGACCGTCTGGTCCTGCACGCGTTCGCGGTGAATCTCGATCATCGTGTCGGGGCGATGCATGTCGTGACTCCGTCTCTCGGCGGCGCGCATAGTGGTGTCCCCGCGCGGGTGGTTGGCCGGCCCTAATGATTGCGGTTCAGCCGGCTTGGGGAAGCTTTACCCAAAATCGCGTGTTTCGAGTCAGAAGGCCGAGTCGCGCGAGGGAAAACGGTGGACGAGCGCTGAGTTGCCTTCGGAACGTGGCGCCGCGGACCCAAGGGCGTGCGGGTGCAGATGCAGGAAGTCAACGCACGACGAGAAGGAGGCCCCCGATGGCTAATCGCGCTTACGCCACGCGAGGATTGTAGGCGCGGCGCCCGGTTTCGCGGCATTCAGCGCGGCTCGGCACAGACCGACGACTCTAACCTTTTAGAACAACATTGCGTAGAACGGGATCCCCCGGGTGATGAACCGCCGCCGACTGCTCTGGCCCTGGGACCATTTTATGTGGGAATCGGATGCGAGAGGACATGTCACCGATTGGATGCCGCGCAGCTTTCCGACGATCGCTCATCGATGACGGGCATTCATGACCACCAAGCACGATCTGCGCCCGGGCACCCTGCGGTGAACGACGCGCGTACGGCGATTAGCGCGTGAGACGCAGCCTCAGCAACCAAGACACGATATCGCTATCGGCCCTCACCAACCCCATGAATTAACCCCAGCAACAGCTGAAACAGCAGTAACTTCAGTTGGTCTGTGGCTGCAAAACGTGCGTCTGATTCGCTCACTAGCAAACGCGACCGCGCGTAACGTTTCGTAGACAAGACGCTCGACTAAAGGGGAAATCATGATCAGGGGGTTGATCATCATGTCGGCAGCGGCAGCACTCGCCGTGTCGACGTTGGCCGCGCCCACCGCTGGCGCGCTTCCGCGGGGATGTGAATCCGTCCCGTGGGGATTCTTCGGCACCCAAACACGCCAGATATGTGACGGACCTATTCGGCCAGACGGCTCGTGGACGCGAGAGCGGATCATCGGCGTTCCGGCGCACTACGTCAATGCATCATCCAGTTGCTCTAGCGGCAGCTATTCCAGCCACTGCACCTACTATCCGGGCGGCTGGGTTGGTGACCGGATTCAGTCTGACGAGACCTATCCGGTGACGCCGGATACTGTGCTCCCCGATGAGCCAGGCCACCTTGGTTAGGCGAACACGAGAAGCGCGCTACCGCCCCGCGCGGAGGTTGGGGCCGCAATCGCGCGGAGGTGATGGCGTCGAAGCCTCAAAGTGATTAGCCGGCAACGTGGGAAGAAGGTACCCCAGCCCTTAATTTGGCTCCGCAGAATTCACGCCCCAAGTATGGTGCGTGGATTATGACCCAAGCGACGCCGCCAGGCTGGTATCCCGACCCAACCGGAGCGCCCGGTACACGCTACTGGGACGGCAACCACTGGACGGCCACTCCACCGCCTCCTGCGCAGCCGCCTCGTAAACGGCACGTGTGGCCCTGGGTCCTGCTTGCGGTGGTGGTGTTGTTCTTCGGCGGATGCGGTGTCTTGATCCTCGCTGTTGGCTCATCTGTTAACAGCAATCACCACGCGACTGACGCCACCACCGCGAATGTCGGTCAGGAAGTTAGAGACGGCAAGTTCGCGTTCGTCGTGAAGAACGTCCGCACCTCCAAACAAGAGGGCTTATCAACGGCGCGAGGGGAGTTCGTCATACTCACCATGACCGTGACCAACATTGGCCAGCAACCTCAATCGTTCTTCGTGCAGAATCAAAAGCTCGTCGACACCGCCGGCAAGGAGTACGCCGCCGACTCGATGGCGGCATTGGAAATGAACCGCAGCGAGAATGGCGACAACAATTCCATGCTCACCGATATGAACCCCGGGTTCACCGTCACCGTTCTCGTGCCGTTCGACGTCCCACCCGGCACAACGTTTAAGGCGGTAGAGCTACACGATTCGGTCTTCAGCGATGGGGCGAAAGTGAAGCTCTGATACGGGCCCCCGATTCGCCAGACTTCGGCGGCGGCTTGGGCGCTGCGCGGGTCCAGGTGCCGTACACGTCGGCCGTGGTCCGATTCGGGACCGTGGTGGGCGTTGGATGACCGGCAGCGGTGGGCGATGCGGAATCAGCCAGCTCGCGCACTCTGCCGCAGATTGTGGATCCGCGGGCGCGACAGAAGCTAGCGCGACGGCCGGTCATCAGACGTTAGTCCGATAGATCGGGGCCGCACATCTGACCCGTCGACCTCCGCGTTTGCTAAGAGTACTCACGAACGGCGGTCGCCAACCGACTGGTCAATGGTGGAGCTGCCGGGAATCGAACCCGGGTCCTACGGCATTCCCTCAAGACTTCTCCGTGCGCAGTCCGCTATGCCTCTGCTCGGATCTCCTGGTCACGCGAACAAGCCAGGATGACGATCCCAGTCGCTGTGAGTGTCCCGATAAGTCCCGCGACCGAACTCATCGGTTGATCCCTCTTGATGACGCCAGGGTCCGGGTCGAGGGCGTTCCCGGTCTGACGGACTTGCTGTCGCTTAGGCAGCGAGAGCGAAGTCGCGCTGAGTGTTCTCGGCGCTTAATTGGTTGCAACGACGCTTACGGTGGTCTCTTGCCTGCACCGGCACGCTTCCCTTGATTCGATGCGCGAAGTCGAAACCGTTCAGCCCCTCGCATCCCCGCCGATTTCCAGCGGGACAATCCATGTTACGCCCCTACCAACAGCTGGCAACGCAACTAGCTTCCCGACGGCCGAGTGCCCCCGGTCACGACCGGGGGCACTCGGGTCAAGCCGTTGAGTGTGGGGGTTATGGACGAAAACCTGGCCTTCGCCATACCCATGGCCCACACTCGGCGCGAGCGACTAGTTGATGCCGACGACCTCTTGGGCGATGGCAGCAACGCGGGTCTGCGCCGCCGAGACGATGCGCTGCCGGTTCTTGTGCGCCTCTTCGTAAGCGATGATGATCCGCACGTCAGTCGGGTTGCTCAGATCCTTGATGGCAGCCACGGCGTCGCTGATGTTCAGGTCGTCGTAGTTGCGGATCGGCAGTTCCTTGGCGTCCAAGACACCGACCGATTCGCGGCCGGAGTGCAACGCGTCGGCGGCCTTGTCCGCGCCCTCCGAGCGGGTGACCCGCTCCGCGGCACGCAGGGCAGCACTCTGCGAAGCGGAAAGCGCCTTCGCGGCGATCTCGCTGGCGTTGCCGCCACGCTTGACCAGGTCGTTCAACGCCGGACCGGTCGAGCGGAGGGCATCGACTGCCCGGTCCACACCACGTGCCGACCACGACACGGGCAGGTTGACCAGCTTGACCGCGGTGCCGGCGGCAGCCTGCAGCGGGGTGCGACGCAGCGCAGCCGGGCCGCCCAGGGCGTCCTCGGCAAGCACGGTGGTGAGCCAGTCGACGGTCGCCGAGTGGGCGGTGATCAGGCGCTCGGCCAGCTCGACGATGTCCTGACGCTTGGCAGCAACGGCCAAAGCCTTGGTGTAGCGCGCGCGGTCCAGCAGCTGGTCCTCAAGCGCGAGGTCACCCAGCAGCGCCTCGTCGAACGGTGCGGCCTGCTCGGTGAGGGCCTTCACCGCCGCAGCGGCGCGGCCCAGGAAGGGGCCGATCACGTCGGGGTAGCCGCCCAGCTCACGAATGGCCGTCTCGATGGCCTCAGCGCGGTCCCGACCGTTGGAAGCGTTCTGCGAAAGTTCGCGGCGAACGGCCTCGGTGCGGGCCTGGGCAACGCGAGTCTCGGCTACCTGAATTTCGGTGTTCGTCAGATCGAGCAGAGTGCGTAGCTGCGCGAGCAATCTGGTCGTATCTGGTGCAGTCATAAGAAAATGGCCTCCTTGGCTTTCGGATTTTGTTTGGCGCGAGCGCGCCGGTGTCTTTCGGCTACCCGTCCTGGGCGCCGATACACCATCTGCTGCCAAGGTGTGACATATCTCGCTTAACTCCGGGACGCGAGCGTCTCCGCTAATCCGGGGCAGACTATATAGATAGCCAAACAGATTGTCAGATCACGAAGTTGAGGCGTCCGACTATTTGGCGGGCAACGTCCGAGTCACCACCGAGTTCCACGTTCTGTGGGCGGGCCGGGCACATCGGACGACCGCCGGCGAGGCGGGTGAACTGCAGTCCGTCCAGCCGAATCGTCGCGGTCGGCCCCTGATCGCCGAAGTCGTCGACCACCTGAGCCCGCCCGTTGACGCGGACGCGGATGTCGCGTGCCAGTGGCCCAGTCAGTTCGAACAGAACCCGGGTACCGTCGGGCACTTTCGCGAGCTTTCCGACGACGAAGCCCATGGTGGCCGCAATCTCGTCTACCGCCAATTGCGCTGCCGGAACGCCGAGGTCGTCGTCCGACGACGGCCGGTTGAGCGCGACGCGGATGTCTTGCTCATGCATCCAGCAGTCGAAAACCCTTACCCGCATGAATCTTCCGTAACTGTCCGGACCCACTGGAGTGGCAGTGACCGCGTTCCAATCACGATCCGACATGCCCTCCAATGCATTACGCCGCTCGCTCGTTATTGCGCGGAAGCGCGCCAGCACATCGGTCCCGGAGTGCTCTCGCAGGTGGCGAACCCAGCACTCGTTCATCACGCCAATGTCGTTACGCACGTGGTCGAGTGCGGCCACGTCGATGTCTGGTTGCGGCGCACTGACACCCGCCAAGAACGACTCCGTGCCAATCATGTGTGCTACCAACGCCTTCACGTCCCAGCCCGGCAGCGGACTGCTCGCAAGCCACTGGTCTTCGGAGAGGCCGACCAACATCGCATCGATTCCGTCCCAGACGGAGAAGAGGCTGGAGAGGACCTCAGACTTGTTCAGTTCGGTGACGGGTCGGCCAGCCATGTTCGGATACTAGGCGGACGATCCTCAGCTCATGCCCTTGGCCCGGCGTCCCAGCTCACGCAGCACTTCGCGCTGGGCGTCGCGGCGCGCCAGGTCCTGGCGTTTGTCGCGGGCCTGCTTACCGCGGGCCAACGCGAGCTCGACTTTGACCTTGCCCTCGGTGAAGTACAGCGACAGCGGCACCAGGGCGAAGTTTCCTTCCCGGATCTTGCCGATCAACGCGTCGATCTGCCGGCGATGCAGCAGCAACTTGCGGTTGCGGCGCGGAGCGTGGTTCGTCCAGCTGCCGTGCTGATATTCCGGGATGTGCAGGTTGCGCAGCCAGATCTCCCCGTCATCGACGGTGGCGAACGCGTCGGCCAGCGAGGCCTGCCCCTCGCGCAGGCTCTTCACCTCGGTGCCCTGCAACGCGATGCCGGCCTCGAACACCTCGAGAACGGCGTAATTGTGGCGGGCCTTGCGGTTGCTGGCGATGATCTGTTTGCCACCGCGCTTGGCGGCCGCCTTGGCGCCACCGGCCTTGTTGGACACCGCTATCGCCGCACGTAGAGGCGCAACGTCGCGTACGCCGTCAACCCTGACATCGCCACGCCCAGCACCAACAACACCGGTGAGATATAGAAGATGTCTGCGTAGTCGACCCGGGCGATCAGATTCGCTTGGTAGAACTGATTCAACGCGTTGTCCAAGAACAGCGCACGCACCACGATCAAACCGCCGATGGCGATGACGACACCGATCGTCGCGGCCAGGGTCGCCTCCACCAGGAACGGCAGCTGGGTGTACCATCGGCTGGCACCGACCAGACGCATGATGCCGATCTCCGTGCGCCGGGTGTAGGCGGCGACTTGGACCATGTTGGCGATCAGCAGAATCGCCCCGACGGCTTGCACCAGCGCGACCGCGAAGGCGGCATTACTCAATCCATCCAGCACGGCGAAGAGCCGGTCGATCAAATCCTTTTGATTGAGCACGGACAGCACGCCGGGCTGGCCGGTCATCGCGGTGTCGAAGTCCTTGTGCTGCTCGGGGTTGTCGAGCTTGACGATGAACGACGCCGGGAACGAATCCTTGCCCGCGACGTCCTTGTATTGCGGGAACTTGCGGATCGCGTCGTCGTAGGCCTGCTGCCGGTTGAGGAACCGCACCGATTTGACGTCGGATCGCTTCTCGATCCGCTCCCGCAACGCCTTGCACGCGTCGGTGTCACACGTCGGGTCGTTGGCCGAGACGTCGTCGGTCAGGAAGACCTGGGTTTCGACCCGGTCCAGGTAGATCGCTCGCGAGTTGTCCGCCAACCGGACCACCAGCAGACCACCGCCGAACAGGCCGATCGAGATCGCCGTCGTCAGGATCATCGCGATGGTCATGGTGACATTGCGACGAAACCCGGTCAGGACCTCGTTGAGCAGGAAGCCGAAGCGCACTAGCGATCCACCCCGTAGACGCCGCGCTGCTCGTCACGGACCAACCGGCCCAAGGACAGCTCGACCACGCGCTGCCGCATCGAGTCGACGATGTGGTGGTCGTGTGTCGCCATCACCACCGTCGTCCCGGTGCGGTTGATCCGCTCCAACAAATCCATGATGTCCTTACTGGTGTCTGGATCGAGGTTGCCAGTGGGCTCGTCGGCCAGCAGCACCAGTGGCCGGTTGACGAAGGCGCGGGCGATCGCGACGCGCTGCTGCTCACCGCCGGACAGCTCGTGCGGCAACCGGTTGGCCTTCCCGGACAGGCCCACCGTGTCGAGCACCTCGGGCACCACCCGGTTGATCGCGTCGGCGCGCTTGCCGATGACCTCCAAAGCGAAGGCGACGTTGTCGTACACCGTCTTCTGCTGCAGCAACCGGAAGTCCTGGAAGACGCAGCCGATCACCTGCCGCAGCCGCGGTACGTGCCGGCCCCGCAGCTTGTTGACATGGAACTTCGACACCCGGACATCACCGGTCGTCGGCGTCTCGGCGGCCAGCAGCAGCCGCATGAACGTCGACTTGCCCGAGCCCGACGGTCCGATCAAGAAGACGAACTCACCCTTGTCGATCTTGACGTTGACGTCGTCCAGCGCTGGGCGTGCCGACGATTTGTACTGCTTGGTGACATGTTCCAGGGTGATCATCACGGCACGCCAGTGTAGCGGTGAGGTCGCGGGGCAAGCGAAATTCAGCTTGCCGGGGGCGACGAGGTGGGGGTCGGGCCGGGGCCGGGCAACTGCCCCGGTGGCGGGCTGGGGGTGCTGGTCGCCGGGCAGAACGGTGGCGGCAGCAGGCACGGCGGCGTCGGCAGGGTGAACGGCGGCGACGTGGTCGTCGTGGTGGTCGTCGGCGGCGGCGTGGTGGTCGGGCGCGGCGTGGTGGTCGTCGTCCTGGGCGCCTGCGTCGGCTGGTTCACCCGGGTCCGCGGTACCCAGGTGTAATCCGGATCGGGCACGTAGCCCGGCGGCACCACCTGAGCTGGCGGGGTGTTGGTCTTGGCCGGAGGTTCCGGGCGGTAGGCCTCGTAGACCCACCAGACCGCCAGGAACGCCACGATCAACACCAAGGTGGAGGTACGTACGCGGCCGCCGAAGAGGTGGTCGGGCACGCGCCGCTGCGCTTCTTGGACCCGCTTGGGCAGGATGTTCAGCGATAGCCGCGCCACTACACCGGATCCTTCGCCTTGGCGGCCTCGGCGGCTTCGGCGGCGGGTACGGCGGGATCTTCGACGAGGCCGATCGTTGCGTCAGCTGCCGTCACGATGCCGGCGCGAGCGAGCGCCCGGATGACCAGCACACGCAGTTGCCGACCCGCCTCGAACTGCTTGCCGGGCAACGTGCGCGCCACCAGTCGCAGCGTCACGGTGTCGACTTCGATGCTTTCCACCCCCATGACCGTGGGCGAATCCAGCAGCAACTCCCCGAGCACCGCGTCGTCGCGCGCGCGCTCGCATTCCTGGTGCAAGACCTCGTTCACGCGGTTGAGGTCGGCGTTGGTCGAGACGGGGATGTCCACCACCGCACGAGCCCAGTCCTTGGACAGGTTGATCGACTTGACGATCTGGCCGTTCGGAACGGTGAACAACTCTCCGTCGGACGAACGCAGCTTGGTCACCCGCAAGGTGACGTTTTCGACGGTGCCGGTGGCGTCCGTCGTGGACCCCTGGATGGTCAGCTTCACCAGGTCCCCGAAGCCGTATTGGCGCTCGACGATGAGGAAGAACCCGGCGAGCAGGTCCTTGACCAACTGCTGGGCACCGAAACCGAGCGCGGCGCCGACCACCGTGGCCGGCGCGACCAGGCCACCGACGGAAAACTGCAGGACTTCGGCGATCTGCATGATGACGACGATGCCGATGAGCACGATCGACACCCACGAGATCACCGAGGCCACGGCTTGGCGGTGTTTGGTCGCCTCCGAGCGCACTAATGCGTCGCTCTCGGCGAAGCCGAGGTCGAGTTGCTTTGTGACCCGTTGTGCCACCCAGTTGACGAACCGGGCCGCCAGTACCGCCGCGATGAGCAGCATGACGACGCGCAGTCCCCGGGTGATGATCCATTCACCTATTTGGCCGCGCCAGAAGTCGTGCCAGCGCTGAGCCACGGACATGGCAAGAACAGTGTTATTAGTTGTCATCTTTTCGGTTGCGCCACCGGATTCCCGCTTCCAGGAACCCGTCGATGTCTCCGTCCAAGACGGCCGCCGGATTGCCCACCTCGTACTCGGTGCGCAGATCCTTGACCATCTGATAGGGGTGCAGCACGTAGGACCGCATTTGGTTACCCCAGGAGCTGCCGCCTTCGCCTTTCAAGGCGTCCAGCTCCGCGCGCTCTTCTAAACGCTTGCGCTCCAACAGTTTTGCCTGAAGCACCCGCATCGCCGCAACTTTGTTCTGCAGTTGCGACTTCTCGTTCTGGCAAGTGACGACAATACCCGTTGGGATGTGGGTTAAACGAACCGCCGAGTCGGTGGTGTTGACCGATTGGCCGCCGGGGCCGCTGGAACGGTAGACGTCGACCCGCAGGTCCCCTTCGGGGATTTCGATGTGGTCGGTGGTCTCCACCACCGGCAGCACTTCGACTTCCGCGAAAGACGTTTGACGTCGACTTTGGTTGTCGAACGGGCTGATCCGCACCAGCCGATGAGTCCCTTGTTCGACCGACAATGTGCCATAGGCGAAAGGCGCGTGCACCGCGAAGGTGGCGCTCTTGATTCCGGCCTCTTCGGCGTAGGAGGTGTCGAACACTTCGACGGGGTATTTGTGCTGCTCAGCCCAGCGGATGTACATCCGCATCAACATCTCTGCCCAGTCGGCCGCGTCCACCCCGCCCGCACCCGAGCGGATTGTGACCAATGCCTCACGTTCGTCGTACTCACCGGACAGCAAGGTGCGCACTTCGGTGGCTTCTATATCGGCGCGCAACGCGGTGAGTTCGGCGTCGGCTTCGGCGCGCGCATCGGCGGCGGCCGAGCCTTCCTCCTCGGCCGCGAGTTCATACAGCACCGGGAGGTCGTCGAGGCGACGTCGCAGATCTTTGATGCGGCGCAACTCGCCTTGCGCGTGGGAAAGCTCGCTGGTGACCTTTTGCGCCCGCGTCTGGTCGTCCCACAGATTCGGGTCGGAGGCCTCGTGTTCGAGCTTCTCGATGCGGCCCTTCAAACCGTCGACGTCAAGCACCCGCTCCACCGTGGTCAGGGTGGAGTCGAGGGCGGCAATATCTGCTTGACGGTCAGGTTCCACAGGCGCCCACGTTACCGGCATCAACGTTTAGCATCAGGAGACCATCGTGTGCACCGCGCGACTGCGGCCCAATTCTCGAACAGCCCCTTGCGCCGCAGCCGGGCACGGACAGAAGGTTCGAAGATGCGTCCATATCACGTAGCCATCGTCGGCTCCGGACCCTCGGGGTTCTTCGCCTCCGCTTCTTTGCTGAAGGCGGCCGACACCTCGGAAGAGATCGACGTGGCCGTCGACATGCTGGAGATGTTGCCGACCCCCTGGGGACTGGTCCGCTCGGGCGTCGCGCCCGACCACCCCAAGATCAAGTCGATCAGCAAGGCCTTCGAGAAGACCGCCGAAGACCCCCGATTCCGCTTCTTCGGGAACCTGGTGGTCGGTGACCACGTGCAGGCCGCCGAGTTGGCCGAGCAGTACGACGCCGTCATCTATGCCGTGGGCGCCCAGAGCGACAAGCCGCTGAACATCCCCGGCGAGGACCTGCCGGGCAGCGTGGCCGCCGTCGATTTCGTCGGCTGGTACAACGCCCATCCTCATTTCGAGGAGTCGACGCCGGACTTGTCGGGCGCCCGCGCGGTCGTGGTCGGCAACGGCAATGTCGCTATCGACGTCGCGCGGATTCTGGTCACCGACCCCGACGTCCTCGCGGCCACCGACATCGCCGACCACGCGCTGGAGTCGCTGCGCCCGTGCGGTGTGGAGGAAGTCGTCATCATCGGGCGGCGCGGCCCGCTGCAGACCGCGTTCACCACATTGGAGCTGCGGGAGCTGGGAGAACTCGAGGGGGTCGACGTCATTGTCGACCCGGCGCAGCTGGAAGGCATCACTGACGAGGATGCGGCCGCGGCCGGCAAGACCACCAAGACCAACATCAAGGTGCTGCGTGACTATGCCCAGCGAGCTCCCCGGCCCGACCATCGCCGCATCGTGTTCCGGTTTTTCACCTCCCCGATCGAGATCAAGGGCGAGGACCGGGTCGAAAAGATCGTGCTGGGGCGCAACGAATTGGTGACTGACGAGACCGGACGAGTGTCGGCCAAGGACACCGGTGAGCGCGAGGAGTTGCCGGTGCAGTTGGTGGTGCGCTCGGTCGGTTACCGCGGCGTGCCGACCCCGGGCCTGCCGTTCGACGAGAGAAGCGGAACCATCCCTAACACCGATGGCCGGGTGGAAGGCAGCCGCAACGAATATGTCGTCGGCTGGATCAAGCGGGGACCGACCGGTGTGATCGGTACCAACAAGAAGGACTCGCAGGACACGGTCGACACATTGCTCGACGACCTGGCGAAGGCGGGCGACCTGGCAGACTTCGGCGATGACCATGCCGACAAGTTGCTCGAATGGCTGAGTTCGCGGCAGCCGAAGCTCGTGACATCGGCTCACTGGGAGATCATCGACCGCTTTGAGCGCGACGCGGGCGAACCGCACGGGCGGCCGCGGGTGAAGTTGCCCAGTTTGTCGAAGCTGCTCGACATCGGGCACGGCTGATCAGGGATCGAACAGAACGCCAGGGTTGAGAATCAGCGCCGGGTCGAGCGCGGCCTTGGCCGCACGTAGCGCGGCCGCGAACGGGTCGGGACGCTGCCGGTCGTACCAGGGACGATGGTCGCGGCCTACCGCGTGATGGTGGGTGATGGTGCCGCCGGTGGCGCTGATCGCTTCGGAGACAGCGGCTTTGATCTCGTCCCACTGGGTGTCGAGCGAACCCCATCGTCCGCCCGTGTAGATGCCGTAGTAGGGGGCGGGGCCATCGGGGTAGACGTGGGTGAATCGGCAGGTGACCACGCCGACGCCACAGATCCGTTCTATTGCGGTTCGGGCGGCGTCGGTCACCGCGGCATGCAGCGTGTCGAATCCGTCCCAGGTGCAAGCGGTTTCGAAGGTTTCGGCGATGACGCCGCGGCGCGCGAGGGCGTCTCGCTGGTACGGCATCCGCAGAAACGCCGAGCGCCAGCTTTGGGATGCATCGGATCGCGGTGCGTCGCTTCGGTTTTCGCCCCCGCGACGCGTGATCACAGAGCCGCCGTGACCGGCAGCGATCTCGACGGCGCGGTCGAGCCACGGTTCGATCGGGTGGTCGGCGGACTCGAATGCCAGCACCAAGAGGCCGCCGCGCACCGGGGCGCCGGCATTGAGGAATGCTTCGGCCGGGTCCAACAGTCGGCAGTTGGCCGGGTACAGCCCGGCTTGTGCGATGGTGCGGGTTGCGGCGACCGCATTGGGCCAGTTTTCGAACGCTACGGACGCAGTGACCTGCCACTTCGGCCGAGTCTGCAGCCGCATCCAGGCTTCGGTGATGACACCCAACGTGCCCTCGGAGCCGATGAAGAAGCGGTCCGGGGACGGCCCTGCACCCGATCCGGGCAGCCGACGCGATTCGCTGATGCCGACCGGGGTGACGACCCGCACCGATTGGGTCAAGTCGTCGATGTGGGTGTACAGGGTGGCGAAGTGCCCGCCGGCGCGGGTAGCCAACCAGCCGCCCAGGCTGGAGAAAGCAAACGACTGCGGGAAGTGCCGCAGCGTCAGATCGTGCGGCCGCAGTTGGTCTTCGATCCAGGGCCCCAGCGCCCCGGCTTGAATGCGAGCGGCGCGGCTGACCGAATCGATTTCGAGTACCGCGCTCATCGTGCTGACGTCCAACGTCACCGCGGGTTGGTCGAAACGGGGTTCCACACCGCCCACCACTGAACTGCCGCCGCCGTAGGGAATGACCGAAATGCCTTCGCGGGTACACCAATCCAGTACGTCGACGAGGTCTTGCTCGCGACGGGGACGTGCGATCAGGTCGGGTACATGGTCGAGGCGGCCCTGGAGGTTGCGGGCGACATCGCGGAATGCCTTGCCGCGTGCGTGTCCCGCGCGGTCAACGGGATTGGTCGAGCACATCGCCGCCAGTGAGGCCGGCGCGGTGATTCGCGGGGCGGGCAACCCGAGAGTGGTCGGGTCGGGGGGACGATGGTCGGTCAGGTCGTGCCCGGGCAGCAGGGCGGCTACCCGCGCCTCCAGGTCCCTCGTCTCCTGTTTTGTGAGCGCCTGCTCATCGGTGCCCCAGCCCCACCAGGAACGCATCGACGCCTTAGCGTTTCAGAATGACGGCCGCGGTGCCGCTGAGCAGCGCCACAATTGCCGCAAAGATGGCCCAGCCGGCGCCGGCCAGCCACCAGATGACACCCAAGACCACGAGCACCGGCGACAGCGCGAAGAGCACCAAGACGGGGTGCTGCCGGATCACTTGGAGAGCACTCGACGCGCGTACCCGGTCGACTTCCTTGCCTGGCATGTCATCAGAATGCCAGACAACGGGCCAGTTAGCCCCCCTCCTCGTCGTCTTCGTCCATCAGGAGTTTTTCGGAATGGTGGTAGGTGTTGGTGCGGGGTTGGCCGTGGTCCAGGTGGGGTGGGGGGATCCATTCGGTGTCGCCTTGGGTGTTGGTGCGGGTGGTGTAGCCCTGTTCGGCTAGGGGGTGGTGGCCGCCGCAGGCCAGGGTGAGTTGGTTGATGTCGGTGGTGCGGGACTGTGCGTAGGGGATGACGTGGTGGACTTCGCAGTAGTAGCCGGTGACGTCGCAACCCGGTGCGGTGCAGCCGCGGTCTTTGGCGTACAGCACGATGCGCTGGGCCGGGGAGGCTAGCCGTTTGGTGTGATGCAGCGCCAGGGCGTTGCCGCGGTCGAAGATGGCCAGGTAGTGGTGGGCGTGGCGGGACAAGCGGATGACGTCGGACATGGGCAGCAGGGTGCCCCCGCCGGTCAGGCCTGTGCCCGCGGCGGCTTCGAGGTCTTGCAGGGTGGTGGTGACGATGATGGAGGCGGGTAGGCCGTTGTGCTGGCCGAGATCGCCGCTGCACAGCAGCGCCCGACACGCCGCCAGCATCCCGTCGTGGTTGCGTTGGGCGGCCGAGCGCAGGTCGTGGCGGACCGCGTCTTCCGACGGTGCCCCCGCCACACACGGGGTGTCGTCGTCGGGGTTGCACATGCCTGGGGCGGCCAGTTTCGCCAGGACTGCTTCTAGGGTGGCGCGGGCTTCGGGGGTCAGGTAGCCGGTCAGCCGTGACATGCCATCGACGTCTTGCTTACCCAGCGTGACTCCGCGGCGGCGGGCGCGGTCGTCGTCGGTGTAGTCGCCGTCGGGATGTAGGCAGTCCATCAGGCGTTCGGCGAGTTTGGCCAACTGGTCGGGTCGGTACTGACCGGCCAGCCGCGCGAGATGTTCCTCGGCCTTCTCCTGGGTCTCCACGTCCACATGGGCGGGCAGGTGCTTGACGAAATCCCGGATCACCCGCACATGACCCTCACCAATGGAACCGGCGCGCTGCCCGTGGGCGGTGGCGGTGAGGTAGGGCGCCAGGGTTTGTCCGGTCAGGGTGTGGCGCTCGCCAAGGTCGGCGGCCTCGGCGAGGCGCCGGTTGGCTTCGGCGCGGGTGATGTGCAGCCTGCTGGCCAAGACCGAGGGCAGTCGGCCGCCCAGCTGGGCTGGATCGGCTTGTTCGGCAAGCAGATTGAGCACCGCGTGCTGTGCTGCGGGCAGTCGGCGCGCGACCCGCTCCAGGCGCAGCGCCACCCGCATCAACTCCGGAACCGTCAACTCCGCACACGACAGGTCCAGCAGGTCGTCGGTGACAGCATCGAGCCGGTCCAGCACCCCGACGATGGTCTCCCGATCCGAACGCATGTTCGAATGATATCCCGGGCCACCGACACATCAACGACGTTATCCTCAGGCAAGGCTTTGGCACACAAGATGATTCGATACGTTCCCTGAACCCGGGTGCACGGGAGTGGTTGACCCACTTGGTCAAGCATGGGAGTTTCACTACACCGCCGCCAGAAGCTCCTCGAAGTCCGTTAGACACCAGGAAGGTCCGCCATGACCGACGCGCCCGTCACCGTCCTCACCGAGGACGCGAGCTGGAACCTGCTGAGCAGCGTCGCACTCGGGCGCCTGGTTACCAGCTTCGCCGGTGAGCCGGAGATCTTCCCGGTCAACTATGTCGTGCAAGGCCGGACCGTGTTATTCCGCACTGCCGAAGGCACGAAACTGTTCTCAGCAGTGGCGAATCGAGCAGTGGTCTTCGAAGCCGACGACCACAATGTCGAAGAAGGCTGGAGCGTCATCGTTCGAGGGCGCGCCCAACTCCTCAAGAACGACGCGGACATTCAGCAAGCCGAACGGGCGCAGTTGTTGCCCTGGACGGCAACTCACAAACCCCACTACGTGCGAATCAGCCCGTCGGAAATCACCGGCCGCGCATTCAAGTTCGGCCCCGAACCCGACGGCGACCTACCGGGTCACAGTCCCTGAGCGTCCGGCGCGAATCTCCAGTTGTCCGGATTCTTCGGCGAATACACCACCGGAAGCACCTGTCCGACGGTCGGCCATTGGTCGACGCTGACGGCCATGCGTTGGTACACGGCATGTTCACTGACGGTGGGGCCGTTGATGACACCGGCGATGGTGACGAATTGCTCGCCGGGCGCGTCTGGCCGCTCGCTGACGCCCGTCACCAGCAGCGTCCCACTCGCCAGGGCACCGCGGGGGCCTACCGGTATGAAGCGCGGGGCCAGGAAGACGACGAGTACCGCAACCAAGATCAGCAACACGCCTAGTTCCCATCCCACGTGACCATGGTAGGACTGCTCGCATGAGCCCAACCAACGATCTGCGTTTCGCGCTGGCGTTGGCCGACCGCGCCGATGTGCTGACCCGCGCTCGCTTCGGTGCGCTGGATCTGCGCGTCGACACCAAACCGGATCTGACGCCGGTGACAGATGCCGACCGGGCGGTCGAATCACAGTTGCGTGAGGCGATTGCCCGCGACCGGCCCGGCGACAGCGTTCTCGGCGAGGAATTCGGCGGCACCACCACCTTCACCGGACGCCAATGGATACTCGATCCGATCGACGGCACAAAGAATTTCGTGCGCGGAGTGCCGGTGTGGGCCAGCCTGATCGCACTGCTCGACGACGGCGTTCCCATCGTCGGAGTAGTGAGCGCGCCGGCCCTGCAGCGGCGCTGGTGGGCCGCGGTGGGGCAGGGCGCATTCGCTTCGGTCGCCGGCGCACAATCCCGGCCGATCACCGTTTCGTCTGTGAGGCAACTGGATTCGGCGAGCTTGTCGTTTTCCAGCCTTTCCGGATGGGCGCAGTTGGGCCTGCGGGAACGCTTCATCGAACTCACCGACGCGGTGTGGCGGGTGCGCGGTTACGGCGACTTCTTCTCCTACTGCCTACTCGCCGAAGGTGCGGTGGACATCGCCGCCGAACCAGAGGTGTCGGTATGGGATCTAGCGGCCATCGACATCCTCGTGCGCGAGGCCGGCGGGCAATTGAGCGGTCTTGACGGCACCCACGGCCCGCACGGCGGAAGCGCCGTCGCAACCAACGGCTACCTGCACGAACAGGTGATGAGCCGACTGCGCGCCGATGTGAAGTAATTAACACGGGACTATTTATCTTACTCCGGAGTAAGATACGGTTATTCGCATCGCCCCAACGACAGAGGCTGCCGATATGACCAACACAATTCCCGCCAAGACCGACTCGCCCACGCGCAAGAAACGCCGTGGCCGTAGCAACGGCGTCGGGCTAGAACCCCACAAACGCACGGGCGTCGACCTCGCGATCGCATTCCTCACCCCGATCATGGGTCAAGAGTTCCTGGACAAGTACAACCTGCGAGGTCCGCTCAACCGAGGCCTGCGCTTCGGCACCAAGACCTTGTTCTCCACGACGGTCAAAGCGGCGCGGCAATTCCAACGGGTGCAGAACCTGCGCGGTGCCCCCACCCGGCTCAAAGCCAGCGGCAAGGACTACTTCGACCTCACCCCCGACGACGACCAGAAGATGATCGTCGAGACGGTCAATGAATTCGCAGCGGAAATCTTGCGGCCGGCAGCACCCGACGCGGACGCAGCGACGACCTATCCCCCGGACCTGATCGCCAAAGCCGCCGAACTCGGCATCACCGCCATCAACATCCCCGAGGACTTCGACGGCATCGCCGAACACCGGTCCACCGTGACCAACGTGCTGGTGGCCGAGGCGCTCGCCTATGGCGACATGGGACTGGCGTTGCCGATCCTGGCTCCCGGCGGAGTCGCCGCTGCGCTGACCCACTGGGGCAGCGCTGACCAGCAGGCCACCTATCTCAAGGAGTTCGCCGGGGAGAACGTGCCGCAGGCGTGCGTGGCGATCGCCGAACCCCACCCGTTGTTCGACCCCACCCGCCTGAAGACCACTGCCGTGCGCACCCCGTCGGGTTATCGGCTGGACGGCGTCAAGTCGCTGGTGCCGGCCGCCGCGGACGCCGAGTTGTTCATCGTCGGCGCTCAGCTCAACGGGAAGCCGGCCCTGTTTATCGTCGAAGCCGGCACCAAGGGCCTGACCGTCAAGCCCGACCCCAGCATGGGTATTCGCGCGGCCGCCCTGGGCCAGATCGAATTGTCCGGAGTCTCGGTACCCCTCACCGCCCGACTGGGTGAAGACGAGGCCTCCGACGAGGACTACTCCGACGCGCTGGCCCTGGCTCGGCTGGGTTGGGCGGCACTGGCCGTCGGCACTTCGCATGCGGTCCTCGACTACGTCGTCCCTTACGTGAAAGAGCGAGAAGCGTTCGGCGAGCCGATCGCCCGTCGGCAAGCCGTGGCCTTCATGTGCGCCAACATCGCGATCGAGCTCGACGGGCTGCGGCTGATCACTTGGCGCGGCGCATCACGCGCCGAACAGGGCCTGCCGTTCGCGCGAGAAGCGGCACTGGCCAAGCGCCTTGGCACCGACAAGGGCATGCAGATCGGCCTGGACGGCGTGCAGTTGCTCGGCGGCCACGGCTTCACCAAGGAACACCCGGTCGAGCGCTGGTACCGCGATTTGCGAGTCATCGGCGTGGCCGAGGGCGTCGTCGTCATCTGAGTCTTCTAACTGAAAGATCAATCATGGCAATCAATCTGGAGCTCCCCCGCAAATTGCAGGCGGTCATGACCAAGACCCACCAGGGTGCCGCCGAACTGATGCGGCCGATCGCCCGCAAGTACGACCTGAAAGAGCACGCCTACCCGGTGGAGCTGGACACCCTCTTCAATCTCTTCGAGGGCGCGTCGCAGTCGTTCAGCTTCGCCGGAGCCGACGCGCTGCGCGGTCCCGACAGCAAAGAGGACAACCACAACGGCGCCAACATGGCCGCGTTGCTGCAGACGTTGGAAGCCAGCTGGGGCGACGTCGCGATGATGCTGTCCATCCCCTACCAAGGCCTGGGCAACGCCGCCATCTCCGCGGTCGCCACTGACGAGCAGCTGCAACGTCTGGGCAAGGTGTGGGCCGCGATGGCCATCACCGAACCGGGATTCGGATCCGACTCGGCGGCCGTGTCGACGACAGCCACCCTGGACGGGGACGAATACGTCATCAACGGGGAGAAGATCTACGTCACCGCGGGCTCGCGCGCCACCCACATCGTGGTGTGGGCCACGCTGGACAAGTCGAAGGGCCGTGCGGCAATCAAGTCGTTCATCGTGCCGCGCGAGCATCCGGGCGTCACGGTGGAACGACTCGAGCGCAAGCTGGGCATCAAAGGCTCTGACACCGCGGCCATTCGGTTCGACAACGTCCGCATCCCCAAGGACAACTTGCTGGGCAACCCGGAAATCGAAGTCGGCAAGGGTTTTTCGGGAGTCATGGAAACCTTCGACAACACCCGGCCCATCGTCGCCGCCATGGCCGTTGGGGTGGGCAGGGCGGCCTTGGAGGAGATCCGCCGGATTCTCACCGAAGCCGGCGTGGAGATCGACTACGACAAGCCGAGCCACGTCCAGACCGCCGCCGCGGCCGAGTTCCTGCGCATGGAGGCCGACTGGGAGGCAAGCTACCTATTGTCCTTGCGGGCGGCCTGGCAGGCCGACAACAACATTCCCAACTCCAAAGAAGCCTCGATGAGTAAGGCCAAGGCCGGCCGCATGGCCAGCGATGTGACCTGCAAGACGGTCGAATTAGCCGGTACGACGGGGTATTCGGAGCAATCGATGCTGGAGAAGTGGGCGCGCGATTCCAAGATCTTGGACATCTTCGAGGGCACCCAGCAGATCCAGCAACTGGTGGTCGCCCGCCGATTGCTGGGCTTGTCCTCCTCGGAACTCAAGTAGCCTGCAGCTCAGCGCAACTCGATCGTCACAGCGGTCGGATGGCCGCGGAGAACAGCGCGGCCAGCCCGAATGGATCGTGCACGTCGAGACGTGGGTCGTCGATGTCGAGTCGGCGCAGCATCAGTCGCGCAATGTCGTCGTCGCTACCCGAGACACGGCATAACCGATCGGCATTTCTGCCCGGTATCCACGCCGTTCCCGTCCACGTCACGCCCATCAACGCGGCCGGAGCGTCGAGTGCGAGCGCGAACGCGGGAGAATCAACCGGAGCCGCCTGCCGCAGTAGGTAGTGATCGCCGAAGCCGAACAGCGCCGAAAGAGTCGCCGCGCTGAACGCTGTGTCGGGCCGTCCGGCCGCAACCTCGAGATCGTTGCGGTGAACCCCGAATTCGACGACCAAGCTTTGCAGCGCCACGGCGACAGGCATAGTCCCGAAGGGGGTGGGAACGGCCGGCCACCGGGGTGGACCCAGGGCGAGCGCCGCACGCAGGTGCTCGGCCGCCAGCCGTACCGCTGTCGCATAGTCGGTGCTGTCGAGCGTCACCTCCCCGGGCGGTGAGGAGATGGCCAACCGCGCCCGATGGAACGCTTCGGCGTCCCGAAACGCACCGGTGGCCACATGGATGGCAAGATCGGCGACCGTCCACCCACGGCACGGGGTCGGCAGTCCGAAGTGTGTTGTGGTCAACTCCTCGAAGATCTCGGCGCACGCCTGCAACTCACCGGCCACATCCTCGAGCAAGGACGCCAACGCTGGGGTCACGTCTTCTCCAAACCGGTGAGGATGCGGTTGATTTCGGTGATTGCGTGGCGATGCGCCACTTTGACGTCATCTGACCTGGCCACCGTCATGGCCGTTTCACACAGGGCACCGAACAGGAAGTGCGCAAGCGGCCCCGACGGACGAGAAGCGATTCGACCGGCTTCGGCAGCGCGCGCGATGCCCACTTCCATCATTTCGAGCAGCGGAGCTTCCAGGCGGCGGGACTCCTCCCACCCGATCGCGGCGAATGCGTCGAGCACCACGATGCGTTGCACATCCGGATCGAGGCACTCGTCGAGGAAGGCGCGACATCCGGCCTTGAACGCATCCCACGGATCCCGTTTGCGCGCATACGCCTCGGTGACGGGACCGGCCATTCGCTCGACCTCCCGCGCGAAGACGGCGGCGAACAACTGTCGTTTCCCGTCGAAGTGGTGATACACAGCGCCCTTGCTGACCCCGGTCGCCGCGGCGACGGCCTCCAAAGACGTCGACTCGTAACCGTCGCGGGCAAACAACTGTCTCGCCGCGTCAACGATCGCTGCCGTGGTCGCACCGGTGCGCTCTTCCTGTGTGCGTCTCATCGGCGCATTACCCACCGTCTGGTTCGCTTTCGAACACCAAACCCGCCGTTCACAGCACTCGGTAGATGCGGTAGTCAATGTGGTTGGGCGACAGGATGTTGTAACCGAGTGTCACCAAGCCGCTCAACCACGCGTAGCGTTCGTCGGCAGTCTCGAAGGTCGGAGTCGTACGAATGTAGGACTCCGTGAAGGACACCGTCTCGCCGGCCGCGAGCCGGTCCAGGGCGCCGGCCGGAACCTTGATGATGCCGCGCGTCTCACAGTGGATGAGCGCATCGTCGCGGGTACGAATCGTCGCACGCACGTCCACGCGTCCCGTGCCGTCGCTTCCTACGAGCAGCCAGTCACCGCCACCGGGCAGGATCTCGCCTGCCAGCCTAGGCCCGTCGATGGTGCCGCCAGTCGTGATGAACGTCATGCGCAAGCCCACCGCGGTGGCGATGATCTGCGCCGGCTGCAGGTCCACATGCATGTCGAACAGGTGCTCGGCAGGCAGCGCGTCGACCGAGGGCAGCTGTTGCACCGCCGTGAGCGCCGTCATCGACCAGCTCCCCCCGCGGCGGCCGGAATTTGGCCCGCGTCAACGAAGCTGTCTTTCCGGACCACGAGGCCGTCCGGGGACAAGTCCACGAGGTCACGGCAGTCGAAACGGCGGCCACCCGAAATCAGTGCCCAGTCCAGCACCCAATGGTCCGTGCCGTACCGCACTCGATAGATCTCGAAGGCGAAATCGGGGAAGCGGGCGAAGATCTCGGCGAACGCGGCCCGGGCAGCAGTTCGCCCGACGACGGGTTGAGTGCCCGCATGCATCCAGAATCGGGTGTCCTCGGTGTGCAGAGACGCGATGGCGTCCGGATCTCGTGTCCTCCAGGCGGCGAAGTAGCGATCCGCGATATCGCGCACGTCAAGCTTCTGTTCGATCACGACCGCCCTTAACTTACCGACCGTTGGTATCAAAAACCTACCACCGGTCGGTAAGTTCACACAAGGGCAACAGCGCAGCTTCATCCCCCTGCCCGGACCAGCTCGGCGAACGCGTGCGCCGCGGCGTCTACGCCGGCGTGGTCGTCGGTGGCGAGAAGGTCGAGAAGCAGACCACGCATGACTGCCAGGCCAAGGCGAGCCCGCGCGGGGTCAGCCGTTCCCGCCTCAGCGAGCCATGTCTCTACGGCTCCTGGCAGCATCCGCGCGAACGGCTGCTCGCCTTGGAGACCGCGGGCATAGCACTCGAAGAACAGGCGCTCGAACGGGCGCAATTCGGGACGGCGGAGATCAGCCCACATGGCTCTGACCGCCGCGGCGGGCTCGGCTGGAAGTTCGCGAAACAAGGCTTGCTGCCGACGCTCGACCTCATCGACGATCGCCAGCAGAAGCTGGTTCCGGGACCCGAAGTGATGCAGGAGCATGCGGTGGCTGACGCCCACCGCGGTCGCCACGTGACGCAGGGACCGGTCGCCGATGCCGCCTTCGGCGTATTCCTTGACCACCGCGTCGAGTAACTGCTGGCGCCGCTCGAGGTCAGGCGCTCGGGCCATCACCGTGTCGCTGTTCACTGCGCGCTTTGAGGCCCGCTGCCTCCAATTCGAGGTAGCGCCTTGTCATCCCACGCATCAGCAAGCCCACCATGGCACCGATCGGCCCACCTTGATCGAGCCGCTGTCGCACCAGGGTCCGCTGCGGCGACGCTGCGATGACGTCATGCCGGGCCCCGGTCAAACCGCCGGGCGCACGCTGCGTCCAGGTCCACGAGGCTCCCGGCGCCAACTCGACGACCTCCCACACCAGCTTCGGCATGCGCGGCTGCTTGATCTCGAACCGCTTGCCCACGGCCAGGTCCGGCCCGTTGAGACCCACCAGCCGGGTGACGGACGCCGTCCATTCCGGCCAGTGCTCTACGTCGCTGAACACATCCCAGACGACGGCGGCAGGTGCGTTGATCGTGATCTCCGACTCGCTGATCATGTACCAAATGGTACATGAATGCGGGACCACGCAGGTGGTGCCGGTCGCGGTCACATTTTCCTGCCCGCATCGGTCGAGTAGATGACGGCCACGCCATAGCAGGAGGAGTCAACACGACCGCTCTTACCCTGACCAAGCCGACAGCCACCGGACGTGCCTCCCGACAGCTCGTTGCGTATTGGGTGACGACTGTCGTGCTGGCATCGGAGATGCTGGCTGGGGGCATGTGCGGGATCCTGCGGATCCCGTTTGCCCGCGAGATGGTGCACCATCTCGGTTATCCCAGCTACTTCGATGTCCTGCTGGGTGTTTGGTACGCGTTGGGGGGTTTGGCTCTGCTCTCCCCCGGACTTCCGCGGCTCAAGGAGTGGGCTTACGCCGGCGCGACCATCGTCTACACCGGCGCGGTCGTGTCACACCTGGCGGTCGACGACCCGCTACACACGTTGGTGGGACCGCTATTGTTCCTCGTCCTCACCCTCACCTCCTGGGCTTCGAGGCCGCCGTCGCGGCGGCTGCCTTCGCTCGCGCAGACCGCGCTGGACTCCCCCCGAGTCGTGAACCGTTGACGGAGTCCGCTGCGAGGCGCCGGGCGAATCAGTCGACCACTCCGTCGTGCAGTTCCTGGAACAGTTCGGCGTTTCGGCTGTAGTCGACCGGGACGTCGATGACGGTGACGCCGGGTCCGGTCAGCGAACGGTTGAGCGCGTCGGTCAACTCGTCCATGGTGTCGACTCGAATCCCGTTGGCGCCGAACGCGCCGGCATATTGCGCAATGTCGTAATCGCCCAGCGTCACACCGGATTTGCGGCCATACTTGAGCACCTCTTGGAACGCCACCATGTCGTAGGCGTTGTCGCGCAGAATGATATGGGTCAGGCTCACTCCCAGCCGGGTAGCGGTCTCCAATTCCTGTGCGCTGAACAGGAATCCGCCGTCACCGGAGATCGACACCACTTGGCTGCCCGGGCGCACCAGCGCCGCCGCGATGGCCCACGGCAACGCAACTCCGAGCGTCTGTTGCCCATCGGAGAACAGCAACCGCCGCGGCTGGTAGACCCGGAAGTGCCGCGCCGTGTAGATGTAGTGCGACCCCACATCACAGGCGACGGTGGCATCGTCGTCGATGAGCTCACGCACCTTCAGGACGATGGCCGCCGGGTTCAGCGCCCCCTTACCTACGGCGTGGCTTCTTGCCTCGTCGTCGATTCGGCGTAGCTCCTCGCGCTGTTGGGCGACAGCGGTGCTCGCCGCGTCACAGAGCCGTAGACCGGTGAGCAGTCGAGTGAGTTCAGCCAAGGTCGCGGCGATGTCGCCGCGCAGTTCCAGACTGGGCTGGTAATGGTTGTCCAAATCGGCCGGTACCTCGTCGACATGGATGACAGTCCGGTTCGGATCGTCGTTCCATAGCCGCGGGTCATACTCGACCGGATCGAAGCCGACCGTCACCAGCACGTCCGCTTGCCCAATGAGTATGTCTCCGGGTTGGTTTCGGAAGAGGCCGACGCGTCCCACGAAATGGTCTTCGAGCTCACGTGACACCACACCTGCTGCCTGGAAGGTTTCCACCACGGGCAGGTCCGTGGCGGCGAGCAGATCCCGCAATGCCGCACACGGCTTCGGATCGCCGGCCCGGATCCCGACGAACAGCACGGGACTGGTTGCGCCACGGATCATTTCGGCCGCCTGCTCGATGGACGTCGAGGGCGCGGGGCCGAGTCGGGCCACCGGTGTGGGCCGGACGATCGCCGCGGTCGTCAGTGCGCTGGACACGTCGGCGGGCAACACGACCGCCGCTGCCCCGCGCGGCACGGTCGTCGCGGCGCGGATCGCGTTGGCGACGGCTTCCGGCACGTTGTCCGGATCGGTGACCTCACCGGTGAACTTGGTGAACGGCTTGAGCGCCGCAACAGCTTCCATCGACTGATGCGTACGCTTGAGCCGGTCAGCACGAGCCACGGCACCGCAGATCGCGATCATCGGATCCTGCTCGGTGGTTGCGGTCACCAGGCCGGTCGCCAGATTGGTGGTACCCGGGCCCGAGGTGACCAGCGCGGCTCCCGGGGTTCCGGTGAGTCGACCCACCGCGGCCGCCATGAACGCGGCGTTCTGTTCGTGGCGACACACCACCAGTTCGATGTCGCTGTCCAGCAGGGCGTCGAACACCGCGTCGATCTTGGCGCCGGGCACGCCGAATACATACCGGATTCCGTAGGCGCTGAGGGTCTCCACCACTCGCTGCGCCGACCGGACCGCATCGCCAGCCATCGTCAACCCCCCTCGGTCCGCCGGATCTGATCGTCCAGATCGTCGTGCTCCAATTCAGCGCTCAGAAACCCCTGAGTGCGCTGCAAGCTCAGATGTAACTCCGAGCGCACGGCGACTTCCACGGTCCCATGCACCAGCTGGTAGTCCAGCGCGTGCCCGCCATGACGGCGTTCGTCGTCGATGAAGTGCGAGTGGTAACCGGCCACCGAGATGCCCTGTTCGTATTCGGGCATCCGGAAACCGGCCAGGGTGCCGTGCACATCGGTGAACGTCACCTCTTGTTGGTCTTGCGTCGCTTCGGTGAATGGCCGATATGGCGGGTGCTGTTCGGTGACCGTCCGCGTTCGAAGCGAACCGAACAGGCCGGTAGTCCTGACGGCAACCATCAGGTTCGTGCTTTCCAAGGTTTGGTCGATCAACGATTTGAGCGCGGCACGATCACACGGCGTAGACACCTCGATCGTCCGGTCCGGCTTGAACCAGGTGACCGCGGCGAATGGGGTGCGTTCGGACAGATCGGCCTTGGTGGCGCTGCCGTCGCTGCGCAGCTGATAGCAATCTCCGTCAAGCACCAGCATTTCGCCGTCCAGGCGGTTGAACGTGCCGAGGCCGAAGTTGCCGTGGCGCAACAACTCTCGGATGGTGAGATCTCCCTCGTACACTCCGTTGAGTAGCGCGCCCATGGTGGAGGTCTGGAAGATCTCGCGTCCGTGGTGCTGGTCGAGGATCGCGTGAGCCCAACGACGCAGGCCGGTCAGCTCATTGTGGTCAAAGGCCGGCAATTGAGGGCTCCTTCCGCGCTCAAGTGAGCTCAGGTGTTCAAACCCGATGCCGCACCTCCGGCGACGGCCGCACGGACCAGCATCACGCCGCGACTGAGTCGAGCTGCCGGCGCGTGTCGTCGTCGAGTTCGATGTCGGCCACCGCCATGTTCTCCTCGAGATGACCGACCGACGAGGTTCCCGGGATCAACAGCACATTGGGTGCCACGCCAAGCGTCCAAGCCAACGCGATCTGCGCCGGAGTGCGACCCAGTCGAGCGGCCGTATCTTGGATGACGTCGTTACCCAACACCGGATTGGACTCCGCGAACGCCGATCCCAGCGGGAAGAACGGCACGAACGCGATGCCGCGCTCGGTGCACTCTTGCAGCACCGGTGTGGAGGATCGGTCGGTGAGATTGAAAGCGTTCTGCACACAAGCGATTTCGGTTTGGTTCAAGGCGTGTAGCAGATGCTCGCGGGTGACTTCGCTGAGCCCGATGGCTCCGATCAACCCCTCATCGCGCGCCGTGATCATGACGGACAGCAGTTCGTCGAAGTGCTGACCGGGACCTTCGCTGTCCATCAGACGCAGATTGACCGCCGCCAATTGGTCCACCCCCAGGGTCTCCAAGTTCGCCTCGAGATCGCGGCGCAACTCACCGGGGTCCTCAATGGGCAACCAGGCCCCGGCGTCATCACGCCGACCGCCCACCTTGCTCACCAGCGCGAGGTTTTCCGGGTAGGGGTACAGCGCCTCGCGGATGAGTTCGTTGGCGACGTTGGGCCCGTAGAACTGCGCGGTGTCGATGTGGTCGACGCCGAGTTCGACCGCGCGTCGCAGCACGGCCAGCGCCTCGTCACGGTTGCGCGGCGGCCCGAAGACACCTGGACCGGGCAATTGCATTGCGCCGAAGCCGATGCGCGCGACCGAGAAGCGACCGAGTGGGAAGGAATCCATGGCATGAGGTTAGCGTCGAAAGCATGGAGACGTTTCGTGCGCTGGTAGCGCGCCAAGACGAGGATCGGATAACCGCGTCGGTCGAGACACTGGCCAGCTCGGATCTGCCACCCGGCGAGGTGACGATTCGGGTGCTGTATTCCAGTGTCAACTTCAAGGACGCGCTGGCGATGACGCCAGGCGGCGGCGTGGTGCGCAACTATCCGGTGGTGCCCGGTATCGATCTCACCGGCGAGGTGGTCGAATCACAGTCGCCGGACTTCGCCGTCGGCGACCCGGTTTTGGCTCACGGCTACCAGATCGGAACGGGACACCATGGCGGCTACGCCGAATACGCTCGGCTACCCGCCGACCAGGTGGTCGCGCTGGGCGCCCTGAGCCCGCGCGAGGGCGCGGCGATCGGCACTGCCGGCTTCACCGCGGCGATGAGCGTGCAGGCCCTGATGGATTGGGGGGTGACACCTGAGGATGGACCGATCGTCGTCACCGGCGCCTCCGGCGGGGTGGGCACGGTCAGCGTGGACTTGCTGGCCGCCGCGGGCTACCGCGTGGTGGCGTCCACGGGCAAGACGCAGGCGGGCGAGCGCTTGAAAAAGCTTGGCGCAGCTGAGGTCATCGGCCGGCTGCCCGCCGATCCCGACGCCAAGCCGCGACCCTTGGCCAAAACCCGCTGGGCGGGTGGCGTGGACTGTGTCGGCGGAGCGACGTTGGCCGATGTGCTCAGCGCCGTCGACTACCGCGGCGCGGTAGCCGCCAGCGGCCTGACCGGCGGCCCCGCGCTGCACACCACGGTGATGCCGTTCATTCTGCGCGGCATCGCCCTGCTGGGCATGGACTCGGTTCAGTTGCCCATCGGTCCGCGCCGGCAGTTGTGGGCGCGGCTCGGTGACTCGCTGCGGCCCCGCCACCTTGACGAGATCACCACCGAGATCGACGTCAAAGACGTTGTCAGCGTGCTTGAAAAACTGCGCGACGGCGCCTTCACCGGCCGCGCTGTGGTGCGGGTCGCCGACGGGTTCTAGATTGAGGCGACGAAATTTTCTGCGGCTGACAACGGAGGTGGCATGCGCGCGGCACGGGTGACTCGGCTCGATGGTCCAGATGCGGTCGAGGTGACCGAGGTCGACGAACCCAGTGGCGACGGCAGTGTCGTCGTCGAGGTTCACGCGGCCGGGGTCGCTTTCCCCGACGCGCTGCTCACCCGCGGGCTCTATCAGTACCGGCCCGACCCGCCGTTTGTGCTCGGAGCCGAAATCGCCGGAGTGGTCAGGTCGGCACCGGACGACGCCCACGTGCGGCCCGGTGATCGGGTGGTCGGCCTCACGATGCTCACCGGCGGCATGGCCGAGGTCGCCGTGCTGGCACCGGACCGAACCTTCAAGCTGCCTGACAACGTCAGCTTCGAGGCGGGCGCCGGCGTGCTGTTCAACGACCTGACCGTCTACTTCGCGCTGACCGAGCGGGGGCGCTTGCGCGCGGGTGAGACGGTCCTGGTGCATGGCGCTGCCGGCGGCATCGGCACGTCGGCCCTGCGGCTGGCTTCGGTGCTCGGCGCTTCCCGGGTCATCGCCGTGGTCAGCACCGAGGAAAAGGGCGAAATCGCAACGGCGGCCGGGGCGACCGATGTGGTGCTGGCCGAGGGCTTCAAAGACGCGGCCAAGGAGTTGACCGGTGGCCGCGGGGTCGACATCGTGGTGGACCCGGTCGGCGGTGACCGGTTCACCGATTCACTGCGATCGCTGGCCCCCGGGGGGCGACTGCTGGTCGTCGGCTTCACCGGCGGCGAGATCCCCACCGTCAAGGTGAATCGGTTGCTACTCAACAACATCGACGTCGTCGGTGTCGGCTGGGGAGCCTGGACCGGAACGCACCCCGGCGCGTTGACCGAGCAGTGGGCGGCATTGGAAGAGCTGCTGCGCTCCGGCAAGCTGGCGCCACCCGAACCGGTGGTCTACCCGCTGGAGCAGGCTGGCGCCGCGATCGCGTCCTTGGAGAATCGCAGCGCCAAGGGCAAAGTCGTCTTACGCGTCCGCGACTGATCGCCCGGGCATGGCGCCCGTCCTTGCGCATTCGCCATAAGTGAAAGTAATGTCACTTTCAGTTCTTGTCGCGGCGGCCATCGGGAGCGTGCATGGAATCGTTCATTCACCTGCGCAAAGGGAAGACGCCGCGGCGCCTGCACGCCGATCTCGACGGCCTCAAAGACGACGAACTGGGCCGCGGTGGGTTCACCGGACGGACCGCTAACCTGTACCGCCGACACGACCCGACCGCCTATCGATCGGTCGGTCCGCTACGACCCGTCGACGTGCTCGCGGGCGAACTGAAGCCCAGTGACGCGACCGACACCAACGGTGCCCCGCTACTGCTGTTCAGCAACGCCGACTGCCGCATCCTGCTCAGCCGCCGGGGTGAACCGATGCCGTTTCATCTCCGTCACGTCGACGGTGACCTACTGTGCTTCGTGCACCAGGGCGCCGGATTGCTGGAAACCGAGTTCGGGCCACTGCGCTACCGCGAGGGCGATTGGATCTACCTGCCCAAGGCATGCACCTGGCGGCAGATCCCCCAGTCCCAAACCACGCTGCTCATGGTGGAAGCCACCGACGAGTTCGGAGTTCCGCCGCCCGGCCAGCTGGGCCGGCATTTCCCGTTCGACCCGTCGCAAGTCACCATCGCCGAACCGGCCCCACTCGAAGACGACGGCCGCGATGAGTACGAGGTCCGACTTGTTCACCAGGGCGGCCCGACATCCCTTTATTACCAACATCATCCGATCGACGTCGAAGGCTGGCGGGGGGACAACTTCGCGTTCACCTTCAACATCGCCGACTACAACGTCGTCACCTCCGATAGTGTGCACCTGCCCCCCACGGTGCACCTGTTCATGCAGGCCACTGGCGTCTACGTGATGAACTTCTTGCCCAAGCCCGCCGAGGGAGTCCCCGGCACCGAACGCACGCCGTGGTATCACCGCAACGTGGACTACGACGAAGTCGCGTTCTTCCACGGCGGCTCGCTCTACGGCATTCCGATGCCGCCGGGCCTGATCTCGCATGCGCCACAGGGCGTTCACCACGGCGCTCCGGAGAAGGCGCGAGAACGCGCACGCCGCAAGTTCGACGACTACTCCCGGGTCGACTGGCAGGTCATCGCCATCGACACCCGGCGCCGACTTACACCCTCGGCCGAGGTGCTGGCTCACGACCTGGGACAACACTGATGCCTGCGGTGGTGAAGCACGACTACGACCGCATTCCCTATCTGGTTGCTTTTCAGAACAATTCCGGTGTCCGCGACGTGTACGGCGGGCTAGCAGACATCACCGTGCTGGAAAGCTACCTGCTCCAGCCCAAGGACAAGCCCTCGGACACCGTGCTGGTGTTCATGCACCCGATCGGTGGCGGCGCCTACCTGCCGATGATCAACGCGCTGGCCCGGGCCGGACATCATGTCATCTACTGCAACAGCCGCTTTCGCGGAACCGACTCGGCGCTAGTGATGGAGAAAGTGGTCGAGGACCTAGGCGAATGCATCAAAGACGCCAAGAAGCGCCTCGGCTATCAGAAGGTGGTGCTGGCCGGCTGGAGTGGGGGCGGGTCGTTGTCGGTGTTCTATCAGCAGCAGGCCCAGCACCCGACCATCACCTCCAGCCCGTCGGGCGACGGGCCCGACCTGACCGCGCTGGACCTGCCCGCCGCCGACGGCATCATGCTGCTGGCGGCCCATATCAGCCGCCACGGCACGCTGACCGAATGGCTGGACGCCTCCATTCTTGACGAGTCCGATCCCACCAAGCGGGACCCGGAGTTGGATCTGTACAACCCCGCCAACCCCAACCGACCGCCCTACCGCCAGGCTTTCCTGGACAGGTATCGGCAGGCACAGATCGACCGCAACCGGCGCATCACCGCCTGGGTCAAAGCCAAGTTCGCTGAGCTACAGGCCGCTGGTCGCCCGGACGACGAGTTCGGGTTCGTCGTTCATGGCACCATGGCCGACCCGCGCTGGCTCGACCCAGCCGTCGATCCCAACGAACGCGCCCCCGGCACCTGCTACCTCGGCGACCCGCAGGTGGTGAACATGAGTCCGGTTGGCTTGGCCCGGTTTTCGACGCTGCGCGGCTGGCTGTCGCAATGGAGCTACGACGATGCCCGCGGCGACGGCGTGGCGTGTGGGCGTGACCTTGCCATCCCGGCGCTGGTCATCGGTAATCTGGCCGATGACGCCTGCACGCCCAGCCACACCCGCCGGCTTTTCGAGGCCATCGGGCATCCGGACAAGGAGATGTACGAGATCTCTGGCGCGACCCACTATTACGCCGGCCCTGACCAGCGCGACAAGCTGCGACAGGCCGTCGACATCGTCACCGACTGGCTGAGGCGCCACGAGTTCGCGGGAGCCGAGTGACTGCCCTGGGCCCGCTGGACGGCATCCGGGTGCTCGAACTGGGCACCCTGATCGCCGGCCCCTTTGCCGGCCGGCTGCTGGGTGATATGGGCGCCGACGTCATCAAGGTGGAGCCGCCCGGCGCCCCCGACCCGCTGCGCACCTGGGGTCAGGCCGAGGTCGACGGCGAACACGTGTTCTGGACCGTGCACGCCCGCAACAAGCGCGGCATAACGCTCGATCTGCGCCGGCCCCGCGGCCGCGAGCTGTTCCTCGAGTTGGTGGAGAAATCCGACATCGTCGTGGAGAACTTCCGCCCCGGCACGCTCGAGCGCTGGAATCTGGGCTACGACGTGCTGAGCGAACGCAATCCGGGCATCATCCTGGTCCGAGTCTCGGGCTACGGGCAAACGGGGCCCGACGCGCACAAGGCCGGTTACGCTTCCGTCGCCGAGGCGGCCAGCGGGCTGCGTCATCTCAACGGATTTCCCGGCGGTCCGCCGCCGCGCCTGGCCTTGTCTCTGGGTGACAGCCTGGCCGGCATGTTCGGCGCCCAGGGCGCGTTGGCTGCGCTGTATCGACGCAGCGTGACCGGGCGCGGTCAGGTGGTCGATGTCGCGTTGACCGAATCATGCCTGGCGGTGCAGGAATCCACGATCCCGGACTACGACGCCGGCGGTGTGGTGCGCGGCCCGTCGGGCACCAGGCTGGAAGGCATTGCGCCGTCGAACATTTACCGCAGCGCCGACGGCTCCTGGGTGGTGATCGCGGCCAATCAGGACACCGTGTTCGCCCGCCTGTGCAAGGCGATGGGCCGCCCGGAACTGGCCACCGACAATCGGTTCGCCACGCATGGCGCGCGCGGGCGCAACCAGGACGCACTCGACATCATCATCGGCGCCTGGGCCGCCGAACGCGCTCCTGGCGAAATCATCGAAACCCTGAGCGCCGCAGGGGTCATCGCCGGACCCATCAACACCGTCGCCGAGGTGGTCAACGACCCGCAGCTGCGGGCCCGCGGCATGCTCGTCGAGCACTATGACGAACGGATCGGCCGCCCGGTGCTCGGACCGGGCATCGTGCCGGTGTTCTCGGAATCCCCCGGCGCCGTCCGCGCCGCCGGGCCGGCGCGCCCGGGCCAACACAACGACGACGTCTATCTGGGCCTGCTCGGCAAGACCGCCGAAGAGGTGGCGCAGTTGCGTGGCGAGGAGGTGCTATGACACACGTCGACATCCGCGAGGTGTCGCTGCGCGATGGTTTGCAAATCGAGAAGCCAATCCCGTTGTCCGCCAAGCTCGAGTTGCTCGCGGCGGTCGCGGCCACCGGAGTGCGGGAAGTGGAGGCGACCGCCTTCGTCTCCCCGTCGAAGGTGCCGTCCATGGCCGACGCCGCCGAACTCGCCGCCGAGTTGCACAACTATCCCGACATCGATTTCTCCGCGCTGGTCGCCAGTCCCAACGGCGCACGCCGGGCCATCGCCGCCGGGCTGCGCTCGGTGGAATACGTGGTGGCCGCCAGCGACGCGTTCAGCAACGCCAACGTCGGGCGTGACAGCGCCCAAGCCACCGGACAAATCGGCGATATCGTGGCCATCGCTCACGACGGCGGCGCCACCGTGGAGGTCATCGTCGCCACGGCGTGGGACTGCCCGTTCGACGGGCCGACGCCGCCGCAGCGGGTTCTGGACATCGCCGCGGCCGCCTGCGATCAGGGAGTGGACCGGTTCTGCATCGCCGACACCATCGGCACCGCCACTCCGGGACGAGTCAAGTCGCTTATCGCCCAACTTCGTCCGGTCATCGGGGACCTGCCATTGGGGGGACACTTCCACAACACCCGCGGCTCGGGCTTGGCCAGCGCCTACGCGGCGGTCGATTCCGGGGTCACTCGGCTGGACGCGTCGGTCGGCGGGCTCGGTGGATGCCCGTTCGCCCCGGGCGCGACCGGCAACATCGCCACCGAGGATCTGGTGTATCTGTTGCGCGACAGCGATATCGACGTGGACATCGATTTGACCGCCGCCGTCGCGGCGGCGCGGGTCGCCCAATCGGTGGTCGGGCACGACTTACCCAGCGCACTCTTGCGCGCCGGAGACCGGATTCGCAGCTGATGTCGGCTCCCCAGGGTTCACGAGCGCTCAGCGCCAAGGGCCGCCAGACCCAGGAGGCGATCGAGCAAGCCGCCCGAAAGCTGTTCGCCGAGCGCGGCTTTCATGGCACCACCTTGGCCGACATCACCGCGGCGGCGGGCAAATCGTCGGCGGTGTTCTACCGGTACTTCACTGACAAGGAGGATTTGCTGGCCGCCCTGGCGCAATCCTTCCTGCACGACGTTGTGACACCGTCCGGATTGAGCGTGCACCTCCCGGAATCGCCCAACGACGATGCGTTCTTCACATCGGTGGTCACCGGGTACTGGAACATGTTCAAGCAGAACATCGGCATCATGATCGCGGTCGCTCAACTCGCGGCCACCAAACAACGCTTCGCCACAGTGCAGAACCAATTCCGGCGGTTCGGCATGGACATCGTCGCCGCGTCCGTCCGCCGTGCCCAGGAGCACGGCTACGGCGGGGAACTGAATCCGGAACACACGGCGGCCGCGATCGCGCTGCTGTTCGAGAACTTCACCACCGTCTTCGTCGGAACCGCCGGCAACGGTGGACTCGGCGTCACCATCACCGACGAAGACGCCGTCGCCACCCTATCGACCGTCTGGAAGAAAACTCTCTACGGCGCTTAAGGAGATCATCGTGGATTTCGCTCTGCCAGAACACCTCCCGGGCGTCCTTGCGGAGATGGACGAGTTCATCGAGACCGAGATCAAGCCGCTGGAGCGCGAACACATCCAGTACTTCGACAAGCGCCGAGAACACGCCCGCACCGACTGGGACAATGACGGTGTTCCACGCGCCGAATGGGAAGATCTGCTTTCCGAGATGCGTCGGCGCGCCGACCGGGCGGGCTGGCTGCGCTACGGCCTGCCGTCGCAATTCGGCGGTCGTGACGGCACCAACATCGACATGGCCGTCATCCGCGAGCACTTGGCGCACAAAGGACTAGGCCTGCACAACGACCTGCAGAACGAGTCGTCCATCGTCGGCAACTTCCCGCAGGTCATCATGATGGACCGGTTCGGGACCGAGACGCAGAAAACCGAATGGATCGAAGCGCTGATCACCGGTGAGCGGTCGATGGCCTTCGGATTGACCGAACCCAACCACGGATCGGACGCCACCTGGCTGGAGACCCGCGCCGAGCGAGACGGCGACGGCTGGATCATCAACGGCGCCAAGCGGTTCAACACCGGGGTGCACCGCGCCACCCACGATCTGGTGTTCGCCCGCACCTCCGGCGAACCCGGACACCCGCTTGGCATCACCGCGTTCCTGGTGCCCACCGACGCCCCGGGGTTCCACGTGCCCTACTACTGGTGGACGTTCAACATGCCGACCGACCACGGTGAAGTGGAATTGACCGACGTCCGAGTGGCCGACGACGCCGTGCTCGGTGAGGTGGACCGCGGGTTGGAGGTCGGCCAAACGTTCCTGCACGAGAACCGCATTCGCCAGGCGGCCAGCAGCCTCGGTGCCGCCCAGTACTGCATCGACCGCGCCGTCGCTTACGCCGGCGAACGACGAGTGTTCGGCAAGCCGCTGTCGGTCAACCAGGCCGTACAGTGGCCGCTCGTCGAACTGCAGACCGAAGCGCAGATGGTGCGACTGCTGGTGTACTACGCGGCCGCGCACCTGGACAGCAACCACCACATGGAAGTCTCCGACAAGGTGGCGATGGCCAACTACCGCGCCAACAGGCTGGTCTGCGAGGCCGCCGACCGGGCCATGCAAGTGTTCGGCGGCGTCGGCTACAGCCGCCATGAGCCGTTCGAGCACATCTACCGCCATCATCGTCGGTACCGGATCACCGAGGGTGCCGAAGAGATTCAAATGCGCCGAGTTGCCCAGCGGCTGTTCAGGTTCGGCAAGAAGTGACCACGCAACTGCAGGAACGTCTCCCAGCGGTGCTGCAACCGGTGCTCGGCGGGCAAGTGGGGATCGAGAATCTGCGCGCCCTCACCGGTGGCGCCAGCCGCAGCACCTGGGCGTTCGACGCCGTCACCGGTGCGCAGCGCCGAGCACTGATCCTGCGTATCGGCCCGCCCGATGACGTCCATGCCGGGATGGAATTGGAGGCGCGCGTGCAGGCCGCCGCCGCAGCGGTCGGGGCACCCGTCCCGGCCATTCTGACCGCATCGGACTCGCCTGCCGCACTGGGTAACCCGTTCTTGATCTGCCAAGAGATCAAGGGCGAGACCATTGTTCGCCGCATCGAACGTCAACTCGACGCATCCGGGCGGGAGCGGCTGTTAGGCCAATGCGCGCAGGCGCTCGCGGCCATCCATCGCGCCGACACCGCCGATCCCAGCTTGGAACGCGGCGATCAACTCATGCAATGGCGTGAGCGACTCGACGCCATGGGTGACACCACCGCGACCTTCGAGTGGGGATTCCGTTGGCTGGCTGCCCATCAGCCGCCGCCGTCGCCCGCGGTCCTGGTGCACGGCGACTTCCGCATGGGCAACCTGATCGTCGACGGATCCGATCTCGCCGCGGTGCTCGATTGGGAGCTCGTTCATGTCGGTGCCGCCTATGAGGACCTGGCCTGGTTCTGTATTCGCGCGTGGCGTTTCGGCGCCCCGGCCAGCCGCGGCGCAGGCGGTCTGGGTGGCATCGAGGATTTCCTGCAAGCCTACGAGGAGGCCAGCGAGACCTCCCTCGACCGGGTGGCGTTTCACTGGTGGCTGGTGCTGGCGACGTTGCGGTGGGGCATCATCTGTCGGCATCAGGCCGAACGCCACTTGAGCGGACAGGCCCGCTCGGTGGAGTTGGCCACGATTGGGCGGCGGGTGTGCGAAACGGAGTGGGACCTGCTCGCTCTGCTCGACGAGGGGGTCGGCGTATGACAACCGGCGATTCGCTGCACGGACGGCCGACGGCGGCCGAGTTGGTCGCGGCGGTCGCCGAATTCCTGGAAGGCGATGTGCGGGCGGCCACCAGCGGACAGGTCAATTTTCATGCCAGGGTGGCGGCCAACGCACTGCGCATAGTGGAACGAGAGCTGCTCTCCCCACGTGACGGACGCGAGCCACTGGCCGAGTTGGGCTACGGCGATGAGGCCGCGCTCGCCGCGGCGATCCGCGCCGGCGAATTGGACGGACGCGCCGGCGAGGTCGTCACGTGTTTGCGCACACTGGTGCGGCACCGGTTGGCGGTCGCCCATCCCGGATACGACAGCGAATAGGAGTCAGCGCCATGTCCGCTACCACCGACCAGGCCATCGTCGAGGTGGCCGACCGGTTGTTCACCGCAATCGAGCGCAGCGACGTGGCGGCCGTTGAGCAGCTTTGGAGCGACGACATCGCGGTGTGGCGAGTCGGTACCCGGCGGGACAACGACAAGGCCCGGGCGTTGCGCGTCATCGACTGGTTCATCGCGGCGACCACCGAACGCCGTTACGAAATACTCGACCGGCAACTCTTCGATGACAAGTCCGTCCGGGGCTTCGTGCAACAGCACGTGTTGCACGCGACGGGCCATGCAGCACAATCAGTTTCCATGCGCGTCTGTATTGTCATCAAGTTCGATCCGGACGGCTTGATCAACCGGATCGACGAGTACTTCGACCCCGCCGACATCGCCCCCTTGACGGAGAGTGAGCGAGCCAGATGACCACGCTGGAAACACTGCTGCGAGACCCCGACGCGGCCGGGACATGGTCCTTGCTCCCGGATCGCTCGACGATCACTTTCAAAATCAAGAACATGTGGGGACTGGTCAACGTCAAGGGCAAGTTCACCGAATTCAGCGGAACCGGCGAACTGGCCGACGGTGGCGCAGTTTCGGGCCGAGTCGAGGTCCGCGTCGAATCGATCGACAGCGGCATCGGCCGGCGCGACCGGCACCTACTTTCCGCCGACTTCTTCGACGCCGAACGCTACCCACAGATCACCGTCGACATCACCGCTTTGCAGCCCACGGCAGGCCGGAGAGCCGATCTGCAAGCCCAATTCACCATCAAGGGCAACACCGAAGCGGTGCCGTTCCCGGCCGCGGTCACCGAACTCGACGACGGCTCGGTGCGAATCTCCGGGGAGGCCACACTCGACCGCGCCAAGTTCGGCCTGGACTGGAACAAGCTCGGGGTGATGAGCGAATCGGTGAAGGTCGCAGCAGAGCTGGTCTTCGAGCGAGCGGGCGGTCGGTAACCGAGCGGTGGACACCGGGCGGTTACCAGTAGCATCTGCACCGTGCCCGATTCCAGCGCCAACTCCGACCACCTGCGGATCCTGGTCTACAGCGACAACGTTCAAACCCGCGAAGAAGTGATGCGGGCCTTGGGCAAGCAGCTGCATCCGGACCTGCCCGAGTTGAGCTACGTGGAAGTCGCGACCGGACCGATGGTGATACGGACGATGGACGAGGGTGGCATCGACTTGGCCATCCTGGACGGAGAAGCGTCGCCGACCGGAGGCATGGGAATCGCAAAACAGCTCAAAGACGAGCTAGACGACTGCCCACCGATTCTGGTGCTCACCGGACGTCCCGACGATGCCTGGTTGGCCAGCTGGTCTCGCGCCGAAGCTGCGGTACCGCATCCCCTCGACCCCATCGTGCTGGGGCGGACAGTGCTGGGACTGCTGCGCGCACCCGCGTTGTGACGGGCAGCGATCAGGCGCCGCGCACCTGAATCTGCGGCTCTTCTTCTTCGGCCACCTGAGGGCGCAGCTCCCCTGCCGCCGCTTCGGGACGCAAGGAGATCGGCTTCCCGACCGCGTCGGCCTCCTGATCCTCCGACGTCCCCGAGGCCGCAACGCCGGCCCGCAGAGGTGACTCCGGAATACCGGAGGCGGTCGTCGCCGGCGCCGCCTGCGGCTTCACGCCTGGAGCCGCCTTGGCCGCGATGTCGGGATCGGCGTTGGGCAGCACCGCCATGCGGGGCGCTGCTTCCTCGGCTTCCACCGGTGGCGCGGCCGCCGGTTCCGGCGCCTGCGTAGACGGACCGGTCGGCGGAGCTGCGGCGCTCGCGTCCCGCGGGGCGATGAGGTCGCTGGCGAAACCCGCGCGGCCGCTGTTGGCGCCGGTCATCGGCATCGGCAGCGGGAAGCCACTGATGCCCGGGCTGCCCACACCGGTGTTGGCGTGGGTGACCGGCCCGCCGCTTCCACCGACAACATTGGCGTTGCCGGCGCTCGGGTCACCCTGCAGCAACGTCGCGCCGGAGTTGCCGTTGGCGATGCCGCTGTCGTAGCCGCCGGCGTTCGTCACCGGTGCTGCCGCGCCCGAGCCGGCACCGCCGCCACCGGCGGCGCCGTTGTGATCCGCTGCGGGCGCCGCCGCGCCGGCGTCACCACCGCCGCCACCACCGGCGGAGCCGCCCGCAGGACCAGCGCCGCCGCCACCGGCGGCGCCGTTGGCGGCCGATATCGCCCCGCTGATCCCTGACCCGATCGCGGGAAGGGTCTGCAGCACACTCGACCAGGGCACGACTTGGGCGGCCACGGCCGCCGCGCCGGAGTAGTAGCTGGCCATCGCGGCCACGTCCGCGGCCCACATCTCCTCATAGATGCTCTCGGCCAGCGCGATCAACGGCGCGTTCTGGCCGAAGATGTTCGACATCACCAATTGGACGAAGGCGTTGCGGTTGGCGTCTACCTCGAGCGGGTGGATGATGGCCGCCCGGGCCGCCTCGAACATGCTGGTCACCGCGTTCGCCTGTTGGGCGGCACCGGCGGATTGCGCCGCCGCCGCGTTCAGCCAGGCCGCATAGGGGGCGGCCGCGGCCGCCATCGCCGCCGCCGCCGTTCCTTGCCAGGCCTGTCCGGCCAGCCCCGCGGTGACCGAGGCGAACGATTCCGCCGCACTGGCCAGCTCGGCAGCCAAGCCCTGCCAAGCCGCCGCGGCCTCCAGCATCGGCGCCGTACCCGCGCCGATGAACATGCGCAGGGAGTTGATCTCCGGCGGCAGCGTAAAGAAACTCACAGCTTTGGTCCCTCCCAGATCGGCTGTCTGCGTCAGCGCTGACCTTGCGGAAGCTCTGCGACTACCCGGTGAGTCAAGACACTAGCAACAAGCGCTCCGGTTTTTGGGCGGTTCGCGGGTTATTCACAGGATCGGATCCAAGGGCAATCAAGCCCTGCCACCTCCGTCGTTGCGGCCGGGACGGCGAACCCACCGTCCGCAGCCGCCCGCAAATCCTGGGGTGTCTGTGAGCCTGTACCCCGGGCATGTGCTCCGGCCGTCGCGCGACTATGTTGAATATCACTGTGATGGCCACCAGCCCGGTGCGTCACAGCAGCCCGGTTACCGCCTGGCCGCCCTCAGCAGCCGCAGAGCGGCCCGTACGACGGATCTTGGAGCGAGTTGAACGTCTACATACCCATCTTGGTGCTGGGGGCGATTGCCGCGGCCTTCGCCGTGGTGTCGGTCGTGATCGCCAGCCTGGTCGGCCCGTCCCGCTTCAATCGATCGAAGCTGGCGGCCTACGAATGCGGAATTGAACCCGCGGAGAACTCGGTAACCTCGGCCAGCGGCGTCCCAGCAGCCAGCGGCCAGCGGTTCCCGGTGAAGTATTACCTGACCGCAATGTTGTTCATCGTCTTCGACATCGAAATTGTGTTCCTCTATCCATGGGCGGTCAGTTATGACGCGCTGGGGACCTTCGCGCTCGTCGAGATGGTGGTGTTCATGCTGACGGTTTTCGTGGCCTACGCGTATGTGTGGCGCCGCGGCGGCCTGACGTGGGATTGAGGTAGAACGTGGGACTGGAAGAACAGCTGCCCGGCGGCATACTGCTGTCCACAGTTGAGAAGGTGGCGGGCTACGTCCGCAAGAACTCGTTGTGGCCCGCGACGTTCGGCCTGGCCTGCTGCGCCATCGAGATGATGGCGACCGCGGGACCACGTTTCGACATCGCGCGGTTCGGCATGGAGCGGTTCTCCGCTACACCGCGCCAGGCCGACCTGATGATCGTCGCCGGCCGGGTCAGCCAGAAGATGGCACCGGTGCTGCGGCAGATCTATGACCAGATGGCCGAGCCGAAATGGGTGCTGGCCATGGGTGTGTGCGCCTCGTCGGGCGGCATGTTCAACAACTACGCGATCGTGCAGGGCGTGGACCACATCGTGCCGGTCGACATCTACCTCCCCGGCTGCCCGCCGCGGCCGGAGATGCTGCTGTACGCAATTCTGAAGTTGCACGAGAAGATTCAGGAGATGCCGCTGGGCGTCAACCGTGAGCAGGCCATCGCCGAAGCCGAACAAGCGGCGTTGGCCGCCCGGCCCACGATTGAGATGCAGGGACTGCTGCGATGAGTTCGCCGGACAACGACCCGCAGGGAGCCACCCTCACCCCCGGCGCGGACCCACCTACAGACGGCGGCGAAGTAATCAACGTGCGCCGCGGCATGTTCGGGGTTTCCGGCACCGGTGACACCTCCGGCTACGGCCGATTGGTGCGCGAGGTCACCCTGCCGGGCGGCAGCCCCCGTCCCTATGGCAGCTATTTCGACGACATCGCCGACCAACTCACCGAGGCGCTACAAGGCGAGGGCATCGAATTCGATGACGCGATAGAGAAAGTCGTCGTCTACCGCAACGAGCTGACGCTGCACGTTCGCCGCGAGCGGCTGGTCCAGGTCGCCCGACGGCTGCGCGACGAACCGAAGTTGCGTTTCGAGCTGTGCCTGGGCGTCAGCGGTGTGCACTACCCGAATGAAACCGGCCGGGAACTGCACGCCGTCTACCCACTCAAGTCGATCACCCACAACCGTCGCTTGCGTCTGGAAGTCTCTGCCCCAGACAGCGATCCACACATCCCGTCGCTGTTCACGGTGTACCCGACCAACGACTGGCACGAGCGGGAAACCTACGACTTCTTCGGGATCATCTTCGACGGTCATCCGTCACTGACCCGCATCGAAATGCCCGACGACTGGCACGGTCACCCGCAACGTAAGGACTATCCACTCGGCGGCATCCCGGTCGAGTACAAGGGCGCGCAGATACCTCCGCCCGACGAACGCAGGGGTTACAACTGATGATCGATAACGAGACGACATGACCGACACCGACACTGTCGTCCTGGCCGGCGGCCAGGACTGGGACAAGATCGTCGACGCCGCACGCAACGCCGACCCCGGTGAACGCATCGTGGTGAACATGGGTCCCCAGCACCCCTCCACCCACGGAGTGCTGCGGCTGATCCTCGAGATCGAAGGCGAAACGGTCACCGAGGTTCGCTGCGGAATCGGCTACCTGCACACCGGAATCGAGAAAAACCTCGAATACCGCTACTGGACCCAGGGCGTCACCTTCGTCACCCGGATGGATTACCTGGCACCGTTCTTCAACGAGGCGGCCTACTGCCTGGGCGTGGAAAAGCTGCTCGGCATCACCGATGAGATCCCCGAGCGGGTCAACGTCATCCGGGTGATGCTCATGGAGCTCAACCGGATCTCTTCGCATCTGGTGGCGCTGGCGACCGGCGGGATGGAACTGGGCGCGATGACGGCGATGTTCATCGGATTCCGGGCGCGCGAGATCATCCTCAATGTCTTCGAGTCGATCTCCGGCTTGCGGATGAACCACGCCTTCATCCGGCCCGGGGGCCTGGCTCAGGACCTTCCGCCCGACGCGGTGACGACGATTTCGGAGTCCCTCAAGGAGTTGCGTAAACCGCTGCGCGAGTTGGGCGAACTGCTGAACGAGAACGCCATCTGGAAAGCCCGCACCCAGGACGTCGGATACCTCGACCTGGCGGGCTGTATGGCACTGGGGATCACCGGTCCGATCCTGCGATCCACCGGGTTGCCGCACGACCTGCGCAAGAGCGAACCCTATTGCGGATATGAAAACTACGAATTCGACGTGATCACCGAGGACAGCTGTGATGCCTACGGGCGTTACATGATTCGCGTCAAGGAAATGTGGGAGTCGGTGAAGATCGTCGAGCAGTGTCTGGACAAGTTGCGGCCGGGCCCGGTCATGGTGGAGAACCGCAAGATCGCCTGGCCGGCCGACCTCAAGGTGGGCGCCGACGGCATGGGCAACTCGCCGGAGCACATCGCAAAAATCATGGGCAGTTCGATGGAAGCCCTGATCCACCACTTCAAGCTGGTCACCGAAGGCATCCGCGTCCCGGCCGGCCAGGTCTACGTGGCGGTCGAATCACCCCGGGGTGAGCTCGGTGTGCACATGGTCAGCGACGGCGGAACTCGGCCCTACCGGGTGCATTACCGCGACCCCTCGTTCACCAACCTGCAGTCTGTCGCGGCGATGTGCGAGGGCGGTATGGTCGCCGACCTGATCACCGCGGTCGCCAGCATCGACCCGGTCATGGGCGGGGTGGACCGGTGACCGGTCCGCAGGGTCAGCCCGTGTTCGTCCGCCTGGGCCCGCCCCCCGAAGAACCCAACCAGTTCGTGGTTTCCGGTGCGCCGCAGAGTTATTCGCCGGAGGTGCGGGCGCGGCTGGAGGTCGATGCCAAGGACATCATCGGCCGCTACCCCAACAAGCGTTCGGCGTTGCTGCCGTTGTTGCATCTGGTCCAGTCCGAGGATTCCTACCTCACCCCGGCAGGACTGGAATTCTGCGGCGAGCAGTTGGGCCTGACCGGCGCCGAGGTTTCGGCGGTGGCCAGCTTCTACACCATGTACCGGCGCGGGCCGACGGGTAACTACCTGGTCGGGGTGTGCACCAACACGCTGTGTGCGGTCATGGGCGGTGACGCGATCTTCGACGAGCTCAAGGAGCACCTGGGCATCGGCAACGACGAGACCACCGAGGACGGGTCGGTCACCCTGCAGCACATCGAGTGCAATGCGGCCTGTGACTACGCGCCGGTGGTGATGGTCAACTGGGAGTTCTTCGACAACCAAACACCGGAATCGGCGCGCGAACTCGTCGACTCCCTGCGATCCGGGAACCCCAAGGCACCCACCCGCGGGGCACCGCTGTGCGGGTTCCGCGAGACATCGCGGATCCTGGCCGGGCTGCCCGACGAGCGCCCCGACGAGGGCCAAGGCGGTCCCGGCGCGGCGACGCTGGCCGGGCTGCGGGTGGCACAGGAGAACGGCATGAAGGCGCCCGCAGCACCGGAGGACCGAGAATGACCGCTTCTCCCGCAACGCCGTTGACCCCGGTCATCAGCCGTTACTGGGACGATCCCGAGTCCTGGACGCTGGCCACCTATCAACGCCACGACGGCTACCAGGGCTTGCAGAAGGCGCTTTCCATGGCGCCCGACGATGTGATCGGCGCGGTCAAGGATTCCGGGTTGCGCGGTCGCGGCGGTGCAGGCTTCTCCACCGGCACCAAGTGGTCGTTCATCCCGCAGGGCGACAGCGGCCCGGCGGCCAAGCCCCACTACTTGGTGGTCAACGCCGACGAATCCGAACCCGGTACCTGTAAAGACATTCCGTTGATGCTGGCAACCCCGCATGTGCTCATCGAAGGCGTGATCATCGCCTCCTACGCGATCCGGGCCAGCCACGCGTTCATCTACGTGCGCGGTGAAGTCTTGCCGGTGTTGCGTCGACTGCAGAACGCGGTCGCCGAGGCCTATGCCGCGGGATATCTGGGCCGCAACATCAACGGTTCGGGCTTCGACCTGGAGTTGGTGGTGCACGCCGGCGCCGGTGCATACATCTGCGGTGAGGAGACGGCGCTGCTCGACTCGCTGGAGGGCCGCCGCGGCCAGCCCAGGCTGCGCCCGCCTTTCCCCGCCGTGGCCGGGCTTTACGGTTGCCCCACCGTCATCAACAACGTCGAGACCATCGCCAGCGTCCCGTCGATCATCCTCAACGGCGTCGACTGGTTCCGGTCCATGGGCAGCGAGAAATCCCCTGGCTTCACGCTGTATTCGCTGTCCGGCCACGTCACCAAGCCCGGACAATACGAGGCGCCGCTGGGCATCACGTTGCGTGAACTGCTCGACTATGCCGGCGGCGTGCGCGCCGGTCACCGGCTGAAGTTCTGGACTCCGGGCGGTTCTTCGACACCGCTACTCACCGACGAGCACCTCGACGTGCCGCTGGACTACGAAGGCGTCGGCGGCGTCGGCTCCATGCTGGGCACCAAGGCCCTCGAGATCTTCGACGAGACCACGTGCGTGGTGCGCGCGGTGCGGCGCTGGACTCAGTTCTACATGCACGAATCATGCGGAAAATGCACACCCTGCCGGGAAGGCACCTTCTGGCTGGACAAGATCTATGAGCGGCTGGAAACCGGTAAGGGCACCCGCGAGGACCTCGACAAATTAATGGACATCTCGGATGCGATCCTCGGGAAGTCGTTCTGCGCGTTGGGAGATGGCGCCGCGAGCCCGGTGATGTCGTCGATCAAGTACTTCCGCGACGAGTATCTCGCGCACGTGGAAAGAGGCGGCTGCCCGTTCGACCCGCGTGATTCCATGCTTTCGTTGGACGGAGTGAATGCGTGACCCAAACAGCCGACACCGAAAACCGGGTGGCTCAGCCCGAGATGGTGACGCTTACCATCGATGGTGCCGAAATCAGCGTTCCCAAGGGCACTTTGGTGATCCGCGCGGCCGAGCTGATGGGAATCCAGATTCCCCGGTTCTGCGACCACCCGCTGCTGGAACCGGTCGGCGCGTGCCGGCAGTGCCTGGTCGAGGTCGAGGGCCAACGCAAGCCGCTGGCGTCGTGCACCACCGTCGCCACCGATGACATGGTGGTCCGCACCCAGCTCACCTCCGATGCCGCCGACAAGGCCCAGCACGGCGTGATGGAACTGCTGCTGATCAACCATCCGCTGGACTGCCCGATGTGCGACAAGGGCGGCGAGTGCCCGCTGCAGAACCAAGCGATGTCCAACGGGCGCGCCGAATCCCGCTACACCGACCCCAAACGGACCTTCGCCAAACCCATCAACATCTCCGCGCAGGTCCTGCTGGACCGGGAGCGCTGCATCCTGTGCGCCCGCTGCACGCGGTTCTCCGAGCAGATCGCCGGTGATCCGTTCATCGACATGCAGGAGCGCGGCGCGCTGCAGCAGGTCGGCATCTACGCCAACGAGCCGTTCGACTCCTACTTCTCCGGCAATACCGTGCAGATCTGCCCGGTGGGAGCGCTGACGGGCACGGCCTACCGCTTCCGGGCTCGCCCGTTCGACCTGGTGTCCAGCCCGACCGTGTGCGAGCACTGCGCGTCGGGTTGCTCGATGCGGACCGACCACCGACGCGGAAAAGTGTTGCGCCGCCTGGCCGGTGACGACCCGGAAGTCAACGAGGAATGGAACTGCGACAAGGGCCGGTGGGCGTTCAAATACACCACCGAACCTGACACGCTCACCACTCCCCTGGTGCGTGGCGCCGACGGTACTCTGGCGCCCGCGTCGTGGGCACATGCGATGGTCGCCGCGGCGCAGGGACTGCAAGCGGCCCGCGGCCGCGCGGGGGTCCTGGTCGGCGGCAGGGCCACCTGGGAGGACGCCTACGCCTACGCCAAGTTCGCCCGAATAGCGCTGAACACCAACGACATCGACTTCCGGGCGCGGCCGCACTCTGTCGAGGAGGCCGACTTCCTGGCGGCCCGCATCGCGGGTCGGCCGGTCACCGTCAGCTACGCGGACCTGGAATCCGCGCCGGTGGTCCTGCTCGTCGGGTTCGAGCCCGAAGAAGAGTCACCCATCGTGTTCCTGCGACTGCGCAAGGCCGCCCGCAAGCACGGGCTGCCGGTGTACGCGGTCGCCCCGTTCGCCACTCGGGCGCTGACGAAGCTCAACGGCCGATTGCTCAAGACCGGCCCAGGAGCCGAACCGGCGACGCTGGACGGGCTGGCCACCGGCGAGATCGGCGACCTGCTGAGCACGGCCGGAGCGGTGATCATGGTCGGAGAGCGGCTGGCCACGGTTCCCGGCGGCCTGTCGGCCGCGGCGCGACTGGCCGACGCCACCGGGGCGCGGCTGGCCTGGGTGCCCCGCCGCGCCGGGGAGCGGGGCGCGTTGGAAGCCGGCGCGCTGCCCAATCTGCTGCCCGGCGGTCGTCCCGTCGCCGACGACAGCGCTCGCTCGCAGGTGAGCGCGGCCTGGCACGTCGACGAAATACCTTCGGGCGCTGGGCGAGACGCCGACGGCATCTTGGCCGGCGCCGCCGACGGCTCCCTGGGCGCGCTGCTGGTCGGTGGTGTCGAGCCCGCCGATTTCGCCGATCCCGACGCCGTGCTGGCCGCGCTGGACGCCGCCGAATTCCTGGTGAGCCTGGAATTGCGGCACAGCGCCGTGACCGAACGGGCCGACGTGGTGTTGCCCGTCGCGCCGACCACCCAGAAGGCCGGCGCCTTCGTCAACTGGGAAGGCCGCTACCGCGGCTTCGAACCCGCGTTGCGCGGCACCACCTCGCAGGCCGGGCAGTCCGACCACCGGGTACTGGACACGCTGGCCGACGAGATGGGCATCGATCTGGGATTGCCCACCATCGAGGCGGCCCGCGCGGAACTGTCCACGCTGGGCGTCTGGGAGGGCAAGCACGCCGCCACCCCGCGGGTCGAGGCCGGCGCGATCGCCGAACCCGGCGCCGGTCAGGCCGTGCTGACCGGCTGGCGGATGCTGCTGGATGCGGGGCGACTGCAAGACGGCGAACCGCACCTGGCCGGTACCGCCCGCCACCCCGTGGTGCGGCTGTCCGCCGATACGGCCGCCGAGATCGGCGCCGCCGACGGGGACGAGGTCACCGTCAGCACGTCGCGCGGCTCGATCACGTTGCCGCTCGAGGTGACCGACTTGCCCGACCGAGTGGTGTGGCTGCCGCTGAACTCGGAAGGCTCGGCGGTGCACCGTCAACTGGGCGTGACCGCCGGCGCGGTCGTAGATATTGGAGTCAAGCAATGAGTCTCTTCGGGCACGACACGTGGTGGCTGGTGCTGGGTAAGGCTGTCGCCATCTTCGTGTTCCTCATGTTGACGGTGTTGGTGGCGATCCTGGTGGAGCGCAAGCTGCTCGGCCGGATGCAGCTGCGCCCCGGGCCCAACCGGGTTGGCCCCAAGGGTGCCCTGCAGAGCTTGGCCGACGGCATCAAGTTGGCGCTCAAGGAGAGCATCACTCCGCGCGGCATCGATCGGTTCGTCTATTTCGTCGCGCCGGTCATCTCGGTGATCCCGGCGTTCACCGCGTTCGCATTCATCCCGTTCGGTCCGGAGGTGTCGGTGTTCGGGCACCGAACTCCTTTGCAGCTCACCGATCTTCCGGTCGCGGTGCTGTTCATCCTGGGGCTCTCGGCAATCGGCGTGTACGGCATCGTGCTGGGCGGCTGGGCGTCGGGCTCGACCTATCCGCTACTGGGCGGGGTCCGCTCGACCGCCCAGGTCATCTCCTACGAGGTGGCGATGGGTCTGTCCTTCGCCACCGTGTTCCTGTTCGCCGGCAGCATGTCGACCTCTCAGATCGTGGCCGCTCAAGACCGGGTGTGGTACATCTTCCTGCTGCTGCCGTCGTTCGTGGTCTACCTCATCGCCATGGTCGGCGAAACGAACCGCGCCCCCTTCGACTTGCCCGAAGCCGAAGGCGAGCTGGTCGCCGGCTTCCACACCGAATACTCTTCGTTGAAGTTCGCGATGTTCATGCTGGCCGAATACGTCAACATGACAACGGTTTCGGCGCTGGCGGCAACGATGTTCCTGGGCGGCTGGCATGCACCGTGGCCCCTGAACATGTGGAGCGGCGCGAACACGGGCTGGTGGCCGCTGCTGTGGTTCACCGCCAAGGTGTGGGGCTTTTTGTTCATCTACTTCTGGCTGCGGGCCACACTGCCCCGGCTGCGCTACGACCAATTCATGGCGCTGGGTTGGAAGTTGCTGATCCCGGTTTCGCTGGTGTGGGTGATGGTCGCCGCGGTGATCCGCTCGATGCGTAACCAGGGCAACGACCATTGGATGCTCGCTTTGGTGATCAGCAGCCTCGTCATCGCCGTGCTGTTGGTGCTGTCGCTGCGAAAACCGTTCACCACCCCCAACATTCGGGCGATGGAACGCGAGAACCGGAAACGGCCCGACAGAACAACCGGTGACAGTGAACCGGCTTTCCCGACACCGCCGCTGCCCGTCGGTGCGAGCAAGGAGAACGCGCGTGGCTAAATTTCTCGACGCCGTAGCAGGTTTCGGCGTGACCCTCGGGTCGATGTTCAAAAAGACCGTCACCGAGGAGTACCCGGAGAAGCCGGGCCCCGTCGCGCCGCGCTATCACGGCCGTCACCAGCTCAATCGGTACGCCGACGGCCTGGAGAAATGCATCGGCTGCGAATTGTGCGCGTGGGCGTGCCCGGCCGACGCGATCTACGTCGAAGGCGCCGATAACACCGAGGATCAACGGTTTTCGCCCGGCGAACGCTACGGCCGGGTGTACCAGATCAACTACTTGCGCTGCATCGGCTGCGGCCTGTGCATCGAGGCCTGCCCCACTCGCGCGCTGACCATGACCAATGACTATGAGATGGCCGACGACAACCGCGCCGACCTGATCTACGAAAAGGACCGACTACTGGCCCCGCTGTCGCCGGAGATGACCGCGCCGCCGCATCCGCGTACGCCGGGCGCCACCGACAAGGACTACTACCTGGGCAACGTCACCGCCAACGGCTTGCGGCAGAACCAAGAAGCCGGAGGTTCCCGGTGACGGCGATGGCGGCCTCGAACCTCGCCTCGGACGTCATCGTGCGCACCTCCACCGGCGAAGCGGTCACGTTCTGGGTGCTCGGCGCCATCGCGCTCATCGGCGCACTGGGAGTGGTGCTTTCGGTGAACGCGGTCTACTCGGCCATGTTCCTGGCGCTGACCATGATCATCCTCGCGGTGTTCTACATGATCCAGGACGCGCTGTTCTTGGGCGTCGTCCAAGTCGTCGTGTACACCGGCGCGGTGATGATGCTGTTCCTGTTCGTGCTGATGTTGATCGGGGTGGACTCCGCGGAATCGTTGCAGGAGACGCTGCGCGGACAGCGGGTCGCCGCCGTGGTCACCGGCGTCGGGTTCGGCGTCCTGCTGGTCGGCGCGATCGGCAATGTGGCGACCGGAGGGTTTGCCGGGCTGAGCGCGGCCAACTCCAACGGCAACGTCGACGGCTTGGCGGCGTTGATCTTCTCCCGCTACCTGTGGGCGTTCGAGCTGACCAGCGCGCTGCTGATCACCGCCGCCGTCGGGGCCATGGTGCTGGCCCACCGGGAACGCTTCGAGCGCCGCAAGACCCAGCGCGAGCTTTCCCAAGAACGCTTCCGTCCCGGTGGTCACCCGACCCCGATGCCCAACCCCGGGGTGTATGCCCGCCACAACGCCGTCGACGTGGCCGCCCGGCTTCCCGACGGCTCCTACTCGGAGTTGTCGGTGTCGCGCATCCTGCGCAGCCGCGACGCCAAGGGCAAAGAGCTGGCGGAGACACCGTCGGCCGAAGCCGTCAAGGGAGGCCGGTCGTGAACCCGGCCAACTACCTTTACCTTTCGGCGCTGCTCTTCACCATCGGGGCCGCCGGTGTGCTGTTGCGACGCAACGCCATCGTCATGTTCATGTGCGTCGAATTGATGCTCAACGCGGTCAACCTCGCGTTCGTCACGTTCGCGCGGATGAACGGGCGCCTCGACGGCCAGATGATCGCGTTCTTCACGATGGTGGTGGCCGCCTGCGAAGTCGTCATCGGTCTGGCCATCATCATGACGATTTTCCGTGCCCGTAAATCGGCGTCGGTCGACGACGCGAACCTACTCAAAGGCTAGAAACGCCAAGATGACTCATTACACCTGGCTGCTGGTGGCGCTGCCGCTGGCGGGGGCCGTAATCCTGCTGTTCGGCGGCAGACGCACCGACGCGTTCGGCCATTGGCTGGGCAGTGCCGCGGCGCTGGCAGCGTTCGGTGTCGGCGTGACGCTGTTGGCCGAGCTGCTCAGCCGCACCGATGGTGACCGCGTCATCCACCAGAAGGTGTTCACCTGGATCCCGGTCGGTGGCCTGCAGGTCGACTTCGGATTGCAGATCGACCAGCTGTCCATGTGTTTCGTGCTGCTGATCTCCGGGGTCGGTTCGCTGATCCACATCTACTCCATCTCCTATATGGCCGAGGACGTCGATCGCCGCAGGTTTTTCGGCTATCTGAACCTGTTCCTGGCGTCGATGCTGCTGTTGGTGATCGCCGACAACTACGTGCTGCTCTACGTCGGGTGGGAGGGCGTCGGCCTGGCGTCCTACCTGTTGATCGGCTTCTGGTATCACAAGCCCTCGGCGGCCACCGCGGCCAAGAAGGCGTTCGTGATGAACCGGGTCGGCGACGCCGGGCTGGCGCTGGGCATGTTCGTCATGTTCAGCAACTTCGGAACCTTGTCGTATAGCAGGGTTTTCGCCGCGGCACCCGGGGCCAGCCAGGGCGCATTGACCGCGATGGGGCTACTGCTGCTGTTGGGCGCATGCGCGAAGTCCGCGCAGGTCCCGCTGCAGGCCTGGCTGGGCGACGCGATGGAAGGCCCCACGCCGGTGTCCGCGCTGATCCACGCCGCCACCATGGTGACCGCCGGGGTGTACCTGATCGTGCGGTCCAACCCGCTGTACAACCTGTCACCCAACGCCCGACTGGCCGTAGTGGTCGTCGGCGCCGTGACGCTGCTGCTGGGGGCGTTCATCGGCTGCGCGAAGGACGACATCAAACGCGCCCTGGCCGCCTCCACCATGAGCCAGATCGGCTACATGGTGCTCGCCGCGGGGCTGGGTCCGGCCGGATACGCGTTCGCGATCATGCACCTGCTCACCCACGGCTTCTTCAAAGCCGGCCTGTTCCTCGGCTCCGGTGCGGTCATCCACGCCATGCACGAAGAACAGGACATGCGCCGGTACGGCGGCCTGCGCAAAGCGCTGCCCATCACCTTCGTCACCTTCGGGCTCGGGTATCTGGCGATCATCGGGGTCCCCCCGTTCGCCGGCTTCTTCTCCAAGGACGCCATCATCGAGGCGGCGCTGTCCACCGGCGGCACGCAGGGCTACGTGTTGGGCGGTGCGGCGCTGCTCGGCGCGGGTATCACCGCCTTCTACATGACGCGGGTCATGTTGATGACCTTCTTCGGCAAAAAGCGTTGGGCGCCAAACAGTCATCCGCACGAGGCGCCGGCCTTGATGACCTGGCCGATGATTCTGCTCGCCTTCGGCTCGGTGTTCTCCGGCGGGCTGTTCGCCATCGGCGGCACCCTGCAGCGCTGGCTCGAGCCGGTCGTCGGGGCGCACGAAGAAACCACTCACGCCGTGCCGGCCTGGGTCAGCACCACCCTGGCGCTGGGCGTCGTGGCCGTCGGGATCGCCGTGGCCTACCGGATGTACGCCAGGGCCCCCATCCCCCGGGTCGCCCCGCTGGCGGTCAACCCGGCCACCCACGCGGCACGCAACGACCTCTACAGCGATGCCTTCAACGAGGAGGTGTTCATGCGCCCAGGCGCGCAACTGACGCACGCGCTGGTCGAAGTCGACAACGCCGGCGTGGACGGTTCGGTCAACGCGCTCGCTGACCTGGTGAGCCGGACGTCGAATCGCCTGCGCGGCTTCCAAACCGGCTTCGCCCGCAACTACGCGTTGTCGATGTTGGCCGGCGCGGCGGTGGTCGCCGCGGTGCTGCTGGCGGTGCAGCTGTGGTGAGCAACCTGCCCTGGCTGACCATCCTGTGGCTGGTGCCGCTGGCGGGGTCGGTGCTGATCATCTTGCTGCCCCCGAGCCAGCGTCAGCTCGCCAAATGGACCGGCCTGGTGGTCAGCGTCCTGACTTTGGGGGTGGCCGGTGTCATCACCGCCGGCTTCAAGACCGGTGGTGCGCCGTTCCAGTTCATCGAAAGCCACAGCTGGATACCGGCTTTCGGTGCCGGTTACACCCTGGGCGTGGACGGTATCGCGGTGGTGCTGGTGTTGCTGACCGCGGTGCTGATTCCGCTGTTGCTGGTGGCCGGCTGGAAGGACGGCGGCGAACGCACCCGCGGCGTGCACGCCTACGTCGCCTTGACGCTGGCCATCGAGTCGATGGTCCTCATATCGGTGATCGCGCTGGATGTGCTGCTGTTCTACGTGTTCTTCGAAGCCATGCTCATCCCGATGTACTTCCTCATCGGCGGCTTCGGCGACGGCCCGGGACGCTCCCGCGCCGCGGTGAAGTTCTTGCTCTACAACCTGTTCGGCGGGCTGATCATGCTGGCCGCGGTGATCGGGCTGTATGTCGTCACCACCCAGCACGGCCCGGGCACCTTCGACTTCCGCGAAATCGTCGCCGGTGTGACGTCGGGCCGCTACGGCGCCAACACCGCGGTGTTCAAGGCGCTGTTCTTGGGCTTCATGTTCGCGTTCGCCATCAAGGCCCCGCTGTGGCCGTTCCACCGCTGGCTGCCCGACGCCGCTGTGGAGGCACCGCCGGCCAGCGCGGTGCTGATGATGGCGATCATGGACAAGGTCGGGACGTTCGGCATGCTGCGTTACTGCTTGCAGCTGTTCCCCGACGCCTCAACTTATTTCCGCCCGCTGATCGTCACGCTGGCGATCATCGGGGTGGTCTACGGCGCGATCGTGGCCATCGGGCAGACCGACATCATGCGCTTGATCGCTTACACCTCCATCTCCCACTTCGGGTTCATCATCGCCGGCATCTTCGTGATGACCACCCAGGGACAGAGCGGATCCACCCTCTACATGCTCAATCACGGCCTGTCGACGGCGGCGGTGTTCCTGATCGCCGGCTTCCTCATCTCGCGCCACGGCAGCCGCAACATCGCCGACTACGGCGGTGTGCAGAAGGTGGCGCCGGTGCTGGCCGGCACCTTCCTGGTTTCGGCCATGGCCACCTTGTCACTGCCCGGCTTAGCCCCATTCGTCAGTGAATTTCTGGTTTTGCTGGGCACTTTCAATCGTTACTGGTTGGCGGCGGCCGTCGGGGTCACCGCGTTGGTGTTGTCCGCGATCTACATGCTCTGGCTCTACCAGCGCATCATGACCGGTCCGGTGGCCAAGGGCAACGAACGGATCCGGGATCTGCTGCCGCGCGAGATGGCCGTGGTAGCACCGCTGATCGCGCTGCTCCTGGTGCTGGGCGTCTATCCCAAGCCGGTCCTCGACCTGATCGACCCGGCGGTCAAGAACACCATGACCACCATCGGTCAGCATGATCCCGCTCCCGTCGCACCGGCGGGGCCGGGCGTACCCCGGACAGCCGAAGGACCGCATCAATGACCTTGCCCAGTCCCAGCATCGAGTACTTTCTGCTGTGCCCGGTACTGATCGTGTTCGGCGTCGCGGTGGCGGGCGTGCTGGCCGAAGCGTTCTTGCCGCGCCGGGCGCGCTACGTCGCACAAGTGGCACTCGCGCTGGGCGGGTTGGTGGCCGCGCTGGTCGCCGACGTCGCAGTGGCCAAGTCGATCCCGGCATCCGGTCGGCGCGCCGTCGTGGGCGCGATGGCCATTGACCGACCGACCCTGTTCCTGCAGGGCACGGTGCTACTGGTCGCCGTGCTGGCGGTGATCTTCATGGCCGAACGCAGCAACGTCGCCACGGGCAGCAAGGTCGCCGTGGCAGCCGGGAGCGCCGGACTCGATTCCTTTACCCCGCAGGCCTCCGCCGTCCCCGACAGTGACGCCGAACATGAAGCGCAGCGAGCCGGAGCGGCGCAGACCGAACTGTTTCCGCTGGCGTTGCTGTCCGTCGGCGGCATGATGGTGTTCCCGGCGGCCAACGATCTGCTGACGATGTTCGTTGCGCTGGAAGTACTTTCGCTGCCGCTATACCTGATGTGCGGGCTGGCTCGGCACCGTCGCCTGCTGTCCCAGGAAGCGGCGATGAAGTACTTCCTGCTGGGAGCGTTCTCGTCGGCGTTCTTCCTCTACGGTGTTGCGCTGCTCTACGGCGCGACGGGCACGCTGACCTTGCCCGGTATCCGCGCTGCGCTGGCCGCCCGCAGCGACAGTTCGATGGCGTTGGTCGGCGTCGCGCTGCTGTCGGTCGGCTTGTTGTTCAAAGTTGGTGCGGTTCCGTTCCACTCGTGGATTCCCGACGTCTACCAGGGCGCGCCGACGCCGGTCACCGGTTTCATGGCGGCGGCCACCAAGGTCGCGGCGTTCGGGGCGCTGCTACGCGTCATCTACGTCGCGCTGCCGCCCCTGCATGACCAATGGCGGCCGGTGCTGTGGGCGATCGCCATCCTGACCATGGCCGTGGGCACCGTCACCGCGGTGAATCAGACCGACGTCAAGCGGATGCTCGCCTACTCGTCGGTGGCACACGTGGGGTTCATTCTCACCGGCGTAATCGCCGACAACGCCGCCGGCCTCTCGGCCACGTTGTTCTATCTGGTCGCCTACAGCTTCAGCACGGTGGGCGCCTTCGCGATCGTGGGCCTGATCCGCAACCGCGACGGCGTCGAGGACGCCGACCTGTCGCACTGGGCGGGGCTGGGTCAGCGCTCCCCCATTGTGGGCGTGATGCTGTCGATGTTCTTGCTCGCCTTCGCCGGCATCCCGCTCACCAGCGGCTTCGTCAGTAAGTTCGCGGTGTTCAAGGCCGCTGCGGCCGGTGGCGCGGTGCCGCTGGTGATCGTGGGCGTGGTGGCCAGCGGTGTGGCCGCCTATTTCTACGTGCGGGTGATCGTGCTCATGTTCTTCACCGAAGGCACCGACGACACCCCACAAGTGGTGGTCCCGGGTGTGCTGAGCAAGGTGGCCATCGCCGTCTGCGCCTTGGTGACTGTGGTTTTGGGCATCGTGCCGCAGCCGGTGTTGGATTTGGCCGATCGCGCCGCACAGTTGGTGCAGTGATGACTACCGCGGCCATCGCGTAGGGCGTCGAGCGACAACGGTTTAGCCGCCAGCCCATTTCAGCGCAGGAACGGACGGGTGGCCAGCACATAGATCGCCAGTACCGCCAGCGGCGCCAGCAGCGGCAACCACGGCAGTTGCAGCGGGAATGACGTCGCCACCAGCCCGACGAACGAAAAGCCAACGGCGGCAAGGATTGTCGGCCAGCTACCGATGACGACGGCGAAGGGCGAGCCTTCCGCGTGCCGGCATACCAGATAGGCCGCGGCGCACAGCCCCGACACCACGGCCAGCCCGGGAGAAGGATCTGCCAGCACGATCAGCAGCACCGACAGCAGCACCGCCATGGTCGCCGCCGGACGGGAGACCAGACCGACAACGACCGCGACAATGCCGGCAACCGCGACTATGAGCGCCGGGCCCGATGTTTCGACTGACGCCGAGCCGACCATCAGCACACCGAAAATCGACGCCGTGACGCGGCTGCTTGATTGGGCGAGCGAGGCCACGTCAGTGCGCTCCCCGTAGCCGGCCGCGCACCCGGCGCCGCCGGTCGGGCAGCGCCCCCATCGACTGCTCCAGCGTGCGTTCCCCGGGCCAGGACAGTATGTCGACACCGACGGTGGCCATGTCGCGGTACATCGCCGAACGCTGCAGTCCCCACAACCGGACCACCAGCGGGTCCTGTTCCCCCTCGAACGGTGAGGTGTCCAGGACGTCGACGGCAAGCACCACGTGGCCGCGTCTGCGCAAGTTGATCAACGCCAAGGCGAATTCGGTGTCGAGCAGCGTGGAAAACGCAATGACGATGGCGCCGGCCGGAACAGCCGCGCGCGGCGCCAGCGTCCCGGTGGTGTGTTCGAAGCGCTCGGCGACACCCAGCACCGTATCGAGCACCCGGTAGAACTGGCGTTGACCGATGTCAGCACCGAGCCATCGCGGACGGTTGCCGCCCAGCGCGACGATCCCGGCGCGGTCGCTGTGACGCAACGCGGTTTGCACCACCTGAGCCGCCCCGCGCACGACACGTTCGGTCGCCTCGGTCGCCGGTCCCGGCGGCTGTCGATACGTGTCGATCAGCACCACGACATCGGCGGCCCGGTCGGTCAACCGCTGCGTGACATGAAGCGTCCCGCGGCGTGCGCTCACCGCCCAGTTCACCGCGCGCAACTGGTCACCGGGCACATAGGGGCGGATATCGGCATACTCGACCCCCGGACCGATGTGCCGGGTGAGATGGGTGCCCAGCCGATCAAGCAGCTCGGTCTGCGGAATCGAGGTCGACTGCGGCGGAGTCAGCGGGAAGACCACGATGTAAGCGGCGTCGACCGTGCCGGTACCCCGCACCAGGCCGCCACGGGCGAGCAGGTCGACGTGGGCGCGGATCGGGTATCGTCCCCACCGCGCCGCCACCGCTGCAACGGTTTTGGCCGGGCGAGAGTCGGATTCGAGAATTTCGAGTTCCATGCCGTCGACGGCTGACACCGTCAACTCGACCGCCGCGTCGTCGGAATCCGTTGTGACCCAGACGCTTACGCGCGCCTGCTCGGTTTCGAAGCACCGCTGCAGATCCGGCTCACCATGGACCTGGATCGTCGGCACCTTCGGCTGCCAGCTGATCGAGCACAACACCCCGAGCAGCGGGGCGGCGAACGCTATCAGCTGCCAGCGATGTGCGATCACCGCAACAACCAGCGCAACCCCCGCGCAAGTGGTCACTGCCAGCGTCAGAGGCGATGCGCGCCAGCGTATTTCGACGTCGCGAGTTTGGATCACCGGCCAGCCTTAGCTCAGCCATTCGCACGCGGAACGGGCAACCGCCGCAAGAGTTCTCCGACGATATCGGCGCCCTGGATCTTGCGCACCCACATCTCGGGTCGCAAGGTGATGCGGTGCGCGACCGCGGCCATGGCAAGCGCCTTCACGTCCTCCGGGATCACATAATCCCTGCCCTGCAGCAGGGCCCGAGCCCGCGCGAGTTGGACCAGGTCGAGTTCGGCGCGGGGGCTGGCGCCGACGGCCACCTGTGGGTGGTGGCGAGTCGCGGTGGCCAGCGACACCACGTAGTGCAGCACGTCCTCGTGCACCGTCACCTGCTCCACCGATTCCCGCATGGCCAGCAGGTCGTGGGCGTCGACAACCTGATTCACCGTCGGCTCGGCCGATCCGCGGTCCAGCCGACGGCGCAACATCGCGGCCTCGTCGCTTTCGGACAGGTATCGCAGTTCCAAACGGATCGCGAAGCGGTCCAGCTGCGCTTCGGGCAGCGGATAGGTGCCCTCGTACTCGATCGGGTTGTCGGTGGCCAAGACGATGAACGGCATCGCCAGCTTGTGCGTGTGACCGTCGATGCTCACCTGGCCCTCGGCCATCGCCTCCAGCAGCGCCGCCTGTGTCTTGGGCGGGGTGCGGTTGATCTCGTCGGCGAGCAACAGGTTGGTGAAGATGGGGCCGCGGCGAAACTCGAAACGGCCCGATTGCATGTCATAGATTGTCGAGCCGAGCAGGTCGGCGGGCAGCAGGTCCGGCGTGAACTGGACGCGGGTGAAGTCCAGACCGAGCGCCGCGGCGAAGGACCGGGCGATCAGCGTTTTACCGAGGCCGGGAAGATCCTCAATGAGGACGTGCCCGCGCGCGAGGACGGCGGTGAGGATCAGCGTGAGCGCGGCGCGCTTACCCACGACGACGCGTTCGATCTCGTCGAGCACCGCCTCGCAGTTGGCTGTCGTCTCACCAACTGACATAGCGGCCGGCATAGTCATAGGTGAGTCATACCCGGGTCGCCTTCGGTCATACCTGTTCCAGCCGTTGCAGAATTTCCTCCAGGGCCCCGCGACCGGGTCCGGGTCGCTCGTCTCTGGCGTGGGTGACGTTGTTCGGGTTGACCCACTCCCATAGTGCGGGGCCGAACAGCATGCGGCCGGTCGCGGCGAAAGCCGCGGGGTCTTTGGTCAGCCGTTGCCCGGTGGCGATCTCGAAACGCCGCGCCAACATCGGCCGCAGATGCCGATCCCAGTCCGCCCGGGTCGAGTCCGACCACCGGATCGTCGTCTCGGTGTTGGCCAGCCAGCGACGCAGTCCGTCGCGCAGATCGTCGCCGTCCGGCTCGGCCGGCGGGGCGTTCGCGTTGCCCAGCACCCGGCGCATGTTGAGCAGCACCAGAGCCAACGCGACACCGGTCGCGGCGATCACGTATCGGCGATCCTGCATGATGAGCGCCAGCAACTCGATACCGACGATCAAGCAGACACCCAGGGCGATCAGTCTTTTCACACCGGGCTCCGGTTGTCGCGTGACTGGGGAGCCAGTTCGTCGAGGACGAGTTCGAGCACCCGCACCGCGAGCTCGCGGTGCCCTTCATTCATCACATGCGAGCTGAATCGCGCTTCGGCGAACAGATTCACCAGCTGCACGGCGTTATCGGCGTGCAGCGCACGTTGTTGGACGGCGCGGGCCAAGACTTCGCTGGGTGTGTCGAACTCCTGCGGGACGGCGCCGGGCACGTTGGCCAACTCCCGCTCCATCGCGGCGTAGCAGGCGATGATCGCGGCGCGGGGGTCACGGCTGTGATCGGCGATCTCGGCCAGTCCCACCTCGGCCGCACGAACCAGTGCTCCCGAGCCGCTGGGCGGCGCCGGGGCCTCAGCCGGTGTCGCCGCGCCGGTCGCCGCGGGAGTGCGTCGCCGGCGCGTCGCAGCGACCGCTCCCGCTACCAGCAGCACCAGCAGCGGCACCGTGGTGGCCAGCAGGATGCCGAGTGTGTCTCCGGTGCGCTTGTGCGCTGGTTGTGGAGTGCGGGCGGGGGCGGTGCCGGTGGCCGGCGGGGAGCCGCTGGGGTCCGGAGGCGGTGCGGTGACATCGACATCGGGCGGTGCGGTCAGTCCCGACAGCAGCGCGGCGAAGAAGAGCCAGGCGACGACGAGCGCAAGCCCGATCAACACCACACGCCAACTCGGTCGCTCCTTGCCCCGGCCCAGCAGCTCGGGCAGTTGGCCGGCGCTGGGCGCTACGGTGCGCGGATCGCGCAGCTGGGCGATGATCGCGACGGTCAAGATGGCCAGGGTTCCGGCGAGCATCGCAATGATGGCCGCCCACATGGCCCGGTTTTCCCCCGCTTCGGCCAGGCGTTTGCCTTCGTGAGGGGGCAGATAACCCCGCAACGACGCGGCAGCGACGATCACGAGCGCGATCACCAGGACGACGCGCCCCGTCGGCTTGTCGATACCGGGCATGCGCACACCACTCGATCAGTTGCTCGCCGCTTCGCGTTGGGCTTGCTTCATACTGGCACGCCGGCCGGCCGCCCGGCCATGGGCCTGATCAGGCGGGCGAGCCCACCACCTCGGCTAACCGCGCCGAAACGGTGTGAAAGTGCCGTCGAGCACTTGGCGGTGACCGATGGTGCGCCCGGTGACCACGGCCGGGTCGACCAACGTCAGTTCGACGGCGGCACGGGCGAATTCCGTTGCCGAGCCGACTTCATCGAATTCGGTTGCGTAGTAGGACAGGCCCGGTGTGCGGATCGGCAGCGACGGCGACAGGGCGTTCACCGCGATGTTGTGGTCGGCCAGGTCGAACGCCGCACATTGCGTCAGATGTTCCAACGCGGCTTTGGAGCCCCCGTAACCGGGTAACACGCCACCGCTGCGGTCCGCGTACGGCCCGTCGCCGGGTAGCCGGGAAGCCACCGAGCTGATGTTGATGATCGAGCCACCGCCGGCGGCGATCATGTCGGGACTGCTCAGCTGCATCAATTCATAAGCGGCGAACACGGCTATCTCGAAGTGACGGCGGTAGGCACCCAGCGGTGTGCTGACGAATCCCGGCCAGCCGGGCTTGCCGCCGGCCGGTTTGGCCGGTTTGGCACGTGGCTCGGAACCGGGCGCAGGCGGGCGACCGGGTGCGGTGAACGCCGCGTTGTTGACCAGAATTGTGATGGGTCCCAAAGCTTCTCGGGCCTCGTCGACCAAGCGGGTCACGTCCTCGCGGTCGGTCAGATCCGCCCGCACCGCCGCCGCATGGCCACCTGCGGCACGGATGTCGTCGACCGTCTCAGCGATGGTGCCGGGCAACCGGTCATCCCATACCTGCTCGGTGCGACCCACCACCGCCACCGCGGCGCCTTCGGCCGCCAACGCCAAGGCAATTGCGCGGCCCAATCCGCGGCTGGCGCCGGTGACGATGGCGGCTCGACCGGAAAGCCGCGTCACCGGGTGACCCCGTGGACGACGATGGCGGTGGTCTGATCGACCCACGCATCGTCGAGTGTCCGGTCGGGATACAGCAGCATCCGCAGCATCGTTGCCCCTCCGATCAATTCGATGAGCCGGTCCGGGTCGACATCGCGGTGCGCTTCACCGCGCTCGACGGCCTCTTGCAACCGCACCCGCACCGCGGTGAACAGGTCGACGAAGCGCGTCAGAACCCGGGCGTTGAGCTCGGCGTCGGCGGTCATATCCGCCACCAGCCCAGGCAGCGCCGCGCGCACCACCGGGGTGGTGAACACGTCACGAGTAGCCTCGATCATCATCCGGATGTCGGCGGCGATGTCACCGGCCGGCGCCTGCAAGGCGGTCGGCGCCACCGGGAACGCCGCCTCGTGCACCAGCTCGGCCTTGCTCGACCAGCGGCGGTACAGCGCGGATTTGGTGGTGCCGGCGCGCTCGGCGACGGCGGCCAGGCTGAGATTCGAATAGCCGATCTGCACAAGCAGTTCCGCGGTCGCGGTCAGGATGGCCGAATCGATGCGGGGGTCCCGCGGCCGCCCGGCACCGGGGGCCTTGTCAAGGATAGGCGGGTCTGCTTTCATAACGCTACCTACCGTATCGTAATTGCCTCGTGAAGGAGGCACCTGTGTCCCATGAACCGGCGGTCGAAGACGTGGGCCGCCTGCAGCGCTCGAGCCGTGACGTCACGACGCTACCGGCCTTGCTGTCGCGGTGGCTGGCCACCGTCCTGCCCGGCGCCGCCACTCCCGAGGTGCTGGTGGAAAGCGGCATCGATTCGACCGGCATGTCGTCGGAAACGATCGTGTTCACCGCCCGCTGGCAGCAGGACGGTCAACCCGTAGAGCAGAAGTTGGTGGCGCGGGTGGCGCCGAGCGTCGCCGACGTACCGGTGTTTCCGACCTACCGGCTAGACCATCAATTCGAAGCCATCCGCCAGGTCGGGGAACTCACCGATGTCCCGGTCCCCCGGGTGCGCTGGATCGAGACCACCGGTGAGGTACTGGGGACACCGTTTTTCTTGATGGACTATGTCGAAGGCGTGGTGCCGCCCGACGTCATGCCCTACACCTTCGGCGGCAACTGGTTCGCGGACGCACCGGCCGAGCAGCAGCGGGCGCTGCAAGACGCCACCGTCGCTGTGCTGGCGCGGTTGCACTCGATACCCCAGGCCGAGAACACCTTCGGGTTCTTGACCGAGGTATCCCAGGGCGATACCGCACTGCGTCGGCATTTCAATTGGGTGCGTTCGTGGTACGACTTCGCGGTGCCCGACATCGGCCGATCACCCTTGCTGGAACGGACTTTCGACTGGCTCGAAGAGCACTGGCCACACGACACCGCCGCACGTGAGCCGGTGCTGCTGTGGGGTGACGCCCGCATCGGCAACGTCTTGTATCGCGACTTCACCCCCGTGGCAGTGCTGGACTGGGAGATGGTCACCCTCGGTCCACGTGAACTCGATGTGGCCTGGATGATATTCGCGCACATGGTTTTTCAGGAGCTCGCCGGCCTGGCGACGTTGCCCGGCCTGCCCGAGGTGATGCGCGAGGAGGACGTGCGTGCGACCTATCAACGGCTCACCGGCATCGACCTCGGCGACTTGCATTGGTTCTACGTGTATTCCGGCGTCATGTGGGCGTGCGTGTTCATGCGCACCGGCGCTCGACGGGTGCACTTCGGCGAGGTCGAGAAGCCAGACGATGTCGAGTCGTTGTTCTACCACGCCGGATTGATGAAACGGCTGATCGGAGAGGATGGCTAATGCTCGGACCGCTCGACGAGTACCCGGTACATCAAGTTCCTCAGCCGATCGCGTGGGCCGGCTCGTCGGATCGCAACTTCTATGACCGCTCCTACTTCAATGCCCACGACCGCACCGGAAACATCTTCCTCATCAGCGGGATCGGCTACTACCCCAACCTCGGCGTGAAAGACGCCTTCGTATTGGTGCGCCGCGGTGACACCCAGACAGCGGTGCATCTCTGCGATGCGATCGATCAGGACCGCTTGCACCAGCACGTCAACGGCTATCGCATCGAGGTCATCGAACCGCTACGCAAGTTGCGGCTGGTGCTGGACGAAACCGAAGGAATCGCAGCCGATTTGACCTGGCAGGGTCTGTTCGACGTGGTGCAGGAGCAGCCGCACATTCTCCGGTCGGGCAACCGGGTGACGCTCAATGCCCAGCGTTTCGCTCAGCTGGGCAGTTGGAGTGGGAGCATCGTGGTTGACGGTGAGGAGATCGCCGTCGACCCGGCAACGTGGATCGGCAGCCGCGACCGCTCCTGGGGCATCCGGCCGATCGGAGAGCCGGAGCCCGCAGGCCGCCCCGCCGACCCGCCATTCGAGGGCATGTGGTGGCTGTATGTGCCGATGGCGTTCGAGGACTTCGCGATCGTGCTGATCATTCAGGAAGAACCCAACGGATTCCGTTCGCTCAACGACTGCACGCGAGTTTGGCGCGACGGTCGCGTCGAACAACTGGGCTGGCCGCGCGTCACCATCCACTACCGTTCCGGCACCCGAATCCCAACGGGGGCAACCATCGACGCGACCGCTGCCGACGGCACGCCGGTGCACTTCGATGTGGAGTCCAAATTGCCCGTGCCGATCCACGTCGGCGGTGGGTACGGGGGCGATTCGGATTGGCTGCACGGAATGTGGAAGGGCGACAAATTCGTCGAGCGCCTCACCTACGACATGACCGACCCGGCCGTCATCGGCAGGTCCGGTTTCGGCGTCATCGACCACGTCGGACGCGCGCTGTGTCGTGACGGAGATGCCGACCCGGTCGAAGGGTGGGGCCTTTTCGAGCACGGCGCGCTGGGACGCCACGACCCGTCGGGATTCGCGGACTGGTTGACCGTCGCTCCGTGAGCGTCGAGTGTGCGGTCGGGGTACCTGGCCGTGCACCCACGGCGGGATTACGGCCGAAACCCCGCCGTCAGCGCTCACTCGAAACCGTGCGCGCACGCTCGGCACAGCCAGCTACTGCAACCGGTCGATGATTTCGGCCAGCGTCGAAAGGCCAATGGGCGCAGGCTGATACAGGCATACCGTGTCGGAGACACCGTCGACCCGGTCGCGGATGTAGGCGGCGATCTCCGCTGGCGTGCCGCACGCCGCCAGCGTTCGCATCATCTCGTCACTGATCAGCCCACCCATCTCCTGCCAACGTCCCTGTTTGGACATGGCATTCAGCTCGGGCTGCAGGTCTTCCCACCCGTGCGCGGCGAGCACCGGTCGGTACGCCGGGGTGGACCCGTAGAACGCCAACAATCGGCGGGTGCCGGAGTTGGCCTGCTCCCGCTGCGCATCGGTGTCACCGGCCGACACGATGATCTCGGGGATGATCGCGAAGTCTTGGGCACGCCGTCCTGCGGCCTGCAGCCCTTCGCGCACCGCAGGCATGGTGTTGTTCTGCAGGAATCGCTTGGAGCCGAACGGCATGACGAGCAGCCCGTCGGCGTGTTCGGCGGTCGCCCGGGTCAGCCTGGGCCCCAGTGCACCGACATAAATCGGCGGGGCGCCATGGGGATTGGGGCCGGGGTTGAAGGCGGGCGTCATCAGGGTGTGCCGGTAATAGTCGCCGCGAAAGTCCAGCCGGCCGCCGGTTTCCCACGCCGTGAAGATCGCCCGCAGCGCGGCGATCAGCTCCATCATGCGGGCCACCGGCTGATCGAATTGCGCCCCGAACCGCTTCTCGATCTGGGGCCGGATCTGGGTCCCCAACCCCAGGGAGAACCGGCCACCGCTCAACAACTGGTGATCGTTGGCCTGATGCGCCAGATGGATGGGATTGCGCGGGAAGGCGATGGCGACATTCGTCATCAGATCCAATCCCCCGACGCTGGCCGCCAACGTCAGCGGAGCAAACACGTCATGAGGGCCCTCGAAGGTTGCTACACCGCTGGCGCCGGCGTCGCGCAGGGCCCGGGCGCGCTCGGCGGCATCGGCGAGCCCGTACAGGGCGGCAAAGACTTTCAACTACGCCTGCCTGACGACGATTGCTGGTCGGGAAACGGCTTTCAACAAAGCTCGAAACGAGCGGTAGCGCAATTCATGGTACGAATCCGCGTTCATGCGGTTGACTAGAGGGCGTGACAAACCCCCCGTGGATTGTCGACGTGGTCGTAGTAGGCGCCGGGTTCGCTGGGTTGGCCGCAGCTCGGGAGCTGACGCGACAGGGTCACGACGTGCTGGTGTTCGAAGGCCGCGATCGAGTAGGCGGCCGCTCCTACACCGGCAGCGTCGCAGGATCACCAGCGGATATGGGCGGCTCCTTCGTCGGTCCCACCCAGGACGCGGTGCTGGAACTCGCAGCTGAGCTGCGCATTCCTACCATCCCGACCCACCACGACGGCAACAACCTCATCTATTGGCGCGGCTCGGCACGCCCGTACAGCGGCACCATTCCGCGGCTTTCCCTGCTCGGGCTGCTCGACATGGGACGGCTGCGTTGGCAATTCGAACGCATCTCGCGCGCCGTGCCGGTGGCCGACCCCTGGAACGCGCGCCGAGCCGGCCAACTCGACGACGTGTCGCTTGGGCAGTGGCTGCGACTGGTGCGTGCCAGCGCCTCATCCCGCGACCTGATGGCGATCATGTCCCGGGTGACGTGGGGCTGCGAGCCCGACGACGTCTCGCTGCTGCACGCCGCCCGTTATGTGCACGCCGCCGGCGGCCTGGATCGGCTGCTCGACACCGAGAACGGCGCACAGCAAGACCGTTTCCCGGGCGGCACCCAGCAAATCGCCGAGCTGGCCGCCGCGGAGCTCGGTGACCGAGTGGTGCTCGACGCTCCGGTGCGCTGCATCGAGCGGCACGGCGCCGGGGTGACGGTCACGTCCAGCCAGGGCCACGCCGAAGCAGGGTTCGTCATCGTCGCGATCCCGCCCGCCCATCGCACCGCCATCGAATTCAACCCGCCGCTGCCGCCCGAGTATCAGGAGTTGGCCCGGAACTGGCCGCAGGGCAGCCTCAGCAAGGCCTACGCGGCCTACGACAAGCCGTTCTGGCGCGCCAAGGGATTCTCCGGGCAGGCATTGCTGGACCGGGGACCGGTGTTCATCACCTTCGACGTCAGCCCGGATGCCGACGGGCCCGGCATTCTGCTCGGATTCGTCGACGCCCGCGCGTTCGACTCGCTGTCCGCCGATCAGCGCCGCCGCGAGACGCTGCGTTGCTTCGCGTCGGTGTTCGGCGACGAAGCCCTCGACCCGCTCGACTATGCCGATCACCGTTGGGGCACAGAGACATTCGCGCCCGGTGGTCCGACCGCCGCGGTGCCGCCCGGCTCATGGACCAGATTCGGTCGGTATTTGCGAGAGCCGGTCGGGCCCATTCACTGGGCCGGGACCGAGACGGCGGATGAGTGGACCGGTTTTTTCGACGGCGCGGTCAGGTCCGGGCAGCGTGCGGCGGCCGAGGTGTCGGCGAAGCTATGAGATCCGCTGCACCGGGGCGGTGACAGATTCGAGCAGCCCGCGCAGCTGACGGTTGACCTCGTCGGGTTGCTCCATCATCGAGCAGTGCCCGCCGGGCAACTCGACCAGAGCCACGACATTGGGTGCGGTACTTGCGATTTGGCGGGCCTGACTGATCGGGGTCAAGCGGTCGCGGTGACTGCCGATCACCAGTGTGGGGACGGTCAGGCCGTCCAGGTTGAGATGCCGGGAGCCGACCTCACCGACCAGCATCCGCGCGCAGCCGCCGCGCCCGCCGGGTGAGGTCTGCGCGAAGAGCTCGTAGACGAGCTTGGCGACACTGCGGTCGGCATCGCCGCCCACCGCCATCATCGCGACCAGGTATTGCGTGGGAAACTTCACTGCTCCAGGCAGCGGGAAGCCGCCCACGACGTTGATCAGGCCGCGGCCGGCCAGCACCCGGGCCGCCGACAGCCCGCGGGGCACCGAGAGCAGTTTGAGCTTTTTCAGCAGGTCACCGGTGGTGGTGTTGATCAGCGCGACGGCGTCGGCACGGCGCGAGACCTTGTGGCGATAGCGTTGCGACCACGCGGCGATCGTCATGCCGCCCATCGAGTGCCCGGCGATCACCGCACGTTCGTGCGGCGCCAAGGTGGCGTCCAGGACGCAATCAAGGTCGGAGGCAAGGGCTTTAAGATTGTAACCACCGCGGCGCGGGCTGCCGCTTCGACCGTGACCGCGATGGTCGAATGCGATGACGCGGTAGTCGGTGGACAGGTCGGCGATCTGATAGGCCCACGCGCGTATGGCGCAGACGAACCCGTGCGTGAGCACGATGGGATAGCCGTCGGGCGGCCCGAACACCTCTGTGTGCAACGGCGTTCCGTCGGCGGCGCGGACGGTGAGGGTGCGACTCGGCGGCAATACTTCGGGCGGTGGGCAAACCACTGCGCCGCGGGTGGACTTCCGAGCACTCATCGCCGCTCCCCCCATCCAAGCGGCTCCATTGCCGCCTCCAGGTTTCCGCGAGTTTACCCGCGCGCCGCACCTTCAAACCGCTATTCCTCAACATGCGCCAAATAGAGACTAAAAGTCCTGGTCGGTCTCGTCGATGTGAGACCCTGACAGGCGTGTCCGACATGTCTCGTCGGGGTTTCCTGGCGGCGACCATGAGCGTGGCAGGCGCCGGGATCGCCGGGTGTGCCACGGACCGTTCAAAGCCCCCGACATCGGACACCCGGTCGGTGCTGGTCGTCGGCGCCGGGATCGCGGGTCTGGCGGCCGCACGCCAGCTGGCCGACGCCGGCCGGGCGGTGCGGGTGATCGAGGCCCGCAACAGGATTGGCGGCAGAATCACCACCACTCGAGACTGGGGCGTGCCGCTGGAAATCGGGGCCTCCTGGGTGCACGGCGTCACGAACAATCCGCTGACGGATCTGGTGGCCCAGTCCGGGATGAAGCTCATAGCCACCGACTACGACAAGTGGGCTCGGCTGGTGGTCGATCCGGGCCTGCAACCGATGGACTACGACCAGCGGCAGTGGCGAAAGTTCGTCGCCGATGCGCGCGCGGAGGCGGACGGCGGAAGCCTGGCCGCTGCGGTGAACGGGGCCGCCAACCGAGACGAACTGACCGACCAGGAACATGCGGAGCTCGGGTTCTACGTGCGCACCCAGATCGAGCAGGAGTACGCGGCCGACGCCGACCAGCTTTCGGCGACGACGTTCGACGAAGGCAACTACACCAGTGGCGACCAGGCCGTCTTGTCGAACGGCTACGACGCGGTGCCGCGGCTGCTTGCCGAGGGTCTCGACATCGTCTACAACGCCGCTGTCACCGACGTTGTGCGGCGAGCGGAGTCGGTTACCGTGCGGGCGGGCGGGCGCCAGTTCGACGGGTCGGCGGCGATTGTCACCGTTCCCCTCGGAGTGCTCAAAACCGACGCCATCCGGTTCGATCCGGCGTTGCCCGAAGGGCACCTGCATGCCGTGCGCGCGTTGGGGTTTGGTGTGCTGTCCAAAACACACTTCCGATTCGACCGGCGCACCTGGGATAAGAACAACGCGTTCTACCAGTTTCTCGGCACTGAGCCGGGGTGGGTACAGTGGTTCAGCTTGCCGGTGAGCGCCGGGCCGATCATGGTGGCGTTCAACGCGGGTCACTTCGGCAGATCCGTCGAGGCGATGGCGGGTGCCGATTTGATAGCCGGTGCACTTCCCACAGCTCGCCGGTTGTTCGGCGACGACATTGCGCCGGTTGGGGTGCTCAACTCGGGTTGGACCCTGGACCCATATGCGTTGGGCGCCTATTCATTTCACGCACCTGGTTCCGGCCTGGACGATCGGCGTCGCCTGCAGGAACCGATCGGTGATCGCTTGTATTTCGCCGGTGAGGCGGTCGGAGTGGACAACCCGGCTACCGTCCATGGTGCGTTGCGCAGCGGTCAACATGCCGCATCGGAACTGCTGCGGCGCCTAGGGTGAGCCGGGTCAGTAGTTTTCGAGCGCGGTCACGCCTCGCCAGCTCGGCCACGTCGTCTCCCAGACTCGATAGATCTTGCCATCGCGGTAGGCGGCGATGAGGACCACCTCGATCCGAGTCGGAGGCTCACCGGCGCGCGAGGTGGTGATCCAGATTCGGCCGGCGACCTTGTCCGCCGCTTGGACCCACGCCTGCTCGTCGTACTCGACGGCGTAGTGGATTGCCGTGCGGTACAACGAGCGGTGGCTGTCGCGGAATGCGGCGTAGTCCTGCGTCAGCCCGTCGGAGTTCATCACGAAGTCGGGGTGGTAGTAGTGCTCGATCACGTCGGCGTTCTTGGCAATGACCATCTGGTCGAACATCTCTTTGAGCAGCGCGACGGACACCGCAGCGATGCTAGCCCCGGTCAGCCGGTCGCCGTCATACCGCCAGTTGTTCGGGGGCCCGGCCGAGGTTGCGGAAGCCGACAGCCGGCTTCTTGATGCCGACCATGAACGGCAACGTCTTCATTTCCAGGTTGAGTTTCAGCGAGAGCCGGCTGAGCGTGCCGCGCGCAGGCGCCGACGGCGCGACGTCGGCCGTGGCCAGGTCCAGATAGAAGGTCGACGTTTCCCCGATGCCTTCGAAATGGTGGACAAGCGGCTTGGACAGCTGACGCATCGACTCCTCGAGGCACTCCGCCACGACTTCGGTCATCAGCACGTATTCGGGTATCGGCACCGAGTTCTTCAGCATGCGGTGCACCAAGATGACATCGAGGCCGGCAAGTTCGGTACGCCTCTTGACCTTCTGCTCGGCCACCTCACCCACGTGCGCAACGAATTTCAGCGACAACTTGCCCAGTTGTGAGCAGCTGGCGCAGTCGCACAGCGCGTCCTTCTGGAACCGTTCCTTGCGGGCGAGAAATGATTGCCGCATCGCCGGGAGCCGCTCACAGACCGTGCGGGCATCGCCGTTGGGTGCCCAGAAGAAAGCGGCGTCGCCTTCCAGTTTCGCCAGTTTGAGGCCTTTGCCGGCATCGATGACGGCCTCCAGCAGTCCGGCCACCGCTTGCTGGGCGTGGGCCAGATGCAGCCGGTTCCAACTCATGTAGTGCGTGTATCCGCCGATGTCCGCAATCAGCAGAACGGCGCGCCGAATCGCCATGACTAGGGGATTTTAGTGCGCCGACGCGACTTGGTCGATCGCGGTGCGGCGCGCCGGGCCCTCAGTGCTCGCGCGGGGCCGCAGCGGGCGGGAGGTTCAGCTCGGCGGTGTGCACGGCGGCGCCGAAGGAACCTTCCAGAGCGCTATCGGCAACGAACAACATCTCGTCGCCCGCCTTGAGCACGTCGTCGGACTGCGGAACCACCACTTTGTCACCGCGCACGACGGTGACCAACGCGGTGTTGCCCGGCAAAGCCAGCGCCCCCACCCGCTGCCCCACCAGCGAATTATCTTCGGGCAGCGTGAGTTTCGTGATGGCGGCCTGCCCTTCCCGCAGTCCCATCAGTCGGACCAGGTGACCCACATCGATGGCGCCCTCGATGCCGGCGACCATGGCGCCGGGTGTGGAGACCGCCACATCGATACCCCACGCCTTGGTGAACAGCCACTCGTTGCGGATTTCGTTGATCCTGGCCACCACCCGAGGCACTCCGAATTCGACTTTGGCCAGCAGGCCCACCACCAGGTTCGCCTTGTCGTCACCGGTCGCAGCGATCACCACGTCGCAGGTGTGGGCACCAGCCTCTTGCAGCGCCGACAATTCGCAGGCGTCGGCGTTGAGCCAGTCCGCGTCGGGCACCGTGTGTGGTTCGAAGTTGCTGCGGTTGCGTTCGATCAACAGGATTTTGTGGCCGTAGTCGAGGAGCTCCTGCGCGACGGACCGGCCGACTTTGCCGGCACCGGCAATCCCGATTCGCATTTTTCGCCTCGCCACCTAGTCATCATGTCCCATTCCGGCCCTGACGGCGCGGGCAGTCGGCGTCGCACGGCGCGCGTGGGGCAGCCCAGTCCTGATTTACTGGCAGCACCTCATTGTCGATCCGGCGCTCCTTCCGAAGGGTCGCGCCGTCGACGACCGCTGCCGAGAATCGAACGGACCCGCATGAGTTTGGACCAGCTGTATCTGACGCTGTTGATCGGCGGCCTCGTGCTGCTGGCCAGCATCGTCGGTACCCGGGTGGCCACTCGGGTCGGCTTTCCCAGCCTGCTGTTCTTCCTGCTGGTCGGCGTGGTGGTCGGCGAGGACGGGCTCGGTTTGCAGTTCGACGACGTCGAACTGGCCCGGAACGTGGGCACTGCGGCGCTGGCCGTCATCCTGGTCGAGGGCGGGTTGACCACGCGATTCTCCGACATCCGCGACGTGTTGGCGCCCGCGTCGGCGCTGGCCACCCTCGGAGTGGGTATCAGCACCGCGGTCACCGCGGTGGGGGCCCATCTGTTCCTGCATATCGACTGGCAGCTGGCCCTGCTGTTGGGAGCGATCGTCTCCTCCACCGACGCGGCAGCGGTGTTCTCCGTGCTGCGCGTGCTGCCGTTGCCGCGGCGTCTGGCGGGACTGCTCGAAGCCGAGTCCGGCTTCAACGATGCGCCCGCGGTGATTCTGGTGCTGGTATTCAGCGCCGTTCCGTTCGTGTTCGAGCCGGAGGCGGCGGCGGTCAACCTGGTCTACGAGTTGGTCTGCGGCTCGGCGATCGGATTGGGCGTCGGATACCTCGGCAGTGTCGCGCTGCGCCGTGTCGCGTTGCCGGCATCCGGGTTGTACCCCATCGCGACCTTCGGCTTGGGGATCGTCGCGTTCGCCGCCGCGGGCAGTGTGCACGCGAGCGGATTCATCGCCGCGTATCTGGCCGCGGTGGTGTTGGGCAATTCGGGAATGCACCACCGGTCGGCCACCCGATCCTTCGCCGAGGGACTCGGCTGGTTGGCCCAGATCGGATTGTTCGTGTTGCTCGGTTTGCTGGTGGATCCCAGCGAGCTTCGACACGACGTGGCCCCGGCGGTTGTCATCGGACTGGTGTTGCTGCTGGTGGCCCGGCCCCTGTCGGTAATGGGAGCCCTGGTGGGGTTCCACATTCCGTGGCGTGATCAGGTTTTTCTGTCCTGGGCGGGGTTGCGCGGCGCGGTGCCGATTGTGTTGGCGACATTCCCGGTCGTCGCGGGAGTGCGCGACAGTACTCGGCTACTCAATATCGTCTTCGTGCTCGTGATGGTGTTCACGTTGGTGCAAGGGCCCAGCCTGCGTCCCCTCGCACACCGGCTGGGGCTGATCTCCCGCGAAGCGACCCGGGAGATCCAGGTCGAAGCCGCGCCCCTGGACGTGCTCGACGCGGAGTTGCTGACCATGACGGTTCAACCGTTGTCCCGCTTGCACAACGTCACGATCTTGGAGCTGCGCCTGCCCGACCCAGCGGTGATCACCTTGATCATCCGCAACGGTCACACCTTTGTGCCGGAGCCCGACACCCGCATCGCCACCGGCGACGAGTTGCTGATCGTGACGACGAGCAAGACCCGAGCCGCTGCCGAATCGCGACTTCGTGCGGTGAGCCGGCGAGGCAAGCTCGCACACTGGTTCGACGAGTACGGCGAGGTGGAGTGACGCCGCCAGGTTGGGCCGTCGGGCGTGGGGCGAAGGATCACCAAGTTCCGCTCATGCGGACAAACCCCACGCCCGACGACGTCTGTCAGAGGATGTAGAGCATCTCCTGATAGGTGGGCAGCGGCCACAAGTCATCTGCCACAACGCCTTCGAGCGCGTCGGCGGCGGTGCGCACCGCCTCCATCGCCGGCAGCAGCGACTGTTGAGCGTGCTTGGCTTCCGCGAGTGCCGAATCCGCACTGTGATCGCCCAGCGCTGATTGCAGCGTCGCCAGCGCCGCGGTCAGATCGGCGAGCGGAGCCGAAACCGCTTCCAGCGCAGCCATGTTCGGCTCTATCCCGGCGGCTTTCAAGGTCGCAACGTTTTGGGCCAGCTCGGTCTGGTAACGGATCGCGGCGGGAAGGATGATCGTCGTCCCGATTTCGGCTGCCAGCTTCGCTTCCACTGCGACCGTCAGTGCGTACTGCTCCAGACGGACCTCGTAGCGGCTGTGCAGCTCACGTTCGTTGAACACCCCGTATTTCTCGAAAAGGGCGACCGAGTCCGGCTTGATCAGCTCCGGGATGGCGTCCAGAGTCGTCTTCAGGTTCGGTAGGCCCCGCTCGGCGGCCTCGATCTGCCAGTTCTCCGAGTACCCGTCCCCGTTGAACACCACGGCGCCGTGTTCGGTGATGACATCGGTGAGCAGCGCCTGCACCGCCGCGTCGAAGTCCTCGCCGTCGTCAACCGCCTTCTCCAAAATGGTGGCCAGGTAATCGAACGAGTCCGCCATGATGGTGTTCAGGACGATCATCGGCACGGCAACCGTCTGCCCGGAGCCTGGGGCCCGGAACTCGAACCGGTTGCCGGTGAACGCAAATGGGCTGGTGCGGTTGCGGTCGCCGGCATCGGTGGGCAGCGGGGGTAGCGTGTCGACACCGATGATCATGGTGCCCTTGCCTTTTGACGAGGTCGCGGCGCCCTTGGCGATCTGTTCGAACACATCGGCAAGTTGTTCGCCGAGGAAGATCGAGATGATCGCCGGCGGTGCCTCGTTGGCACCCAAGCGGTGGTCATTGGTGGCCGAGGCGACCGAAACGCGCAGCAGCCCGGCGAATTTGTGCACGGCCCGTATCACCGCCGCGCAGAACACCAGGAACTGGGCATTCTCGTGCGGGGTGTCACCCGGCACCAGCAGCGATCCCAGCTCGGAGTTGCCCACCGAGAAGTTGACGTGCTTGCCCGATCCGTTGACGCCGGCGAACGGCTTCTCATGGAACAGGCACTCCATACCGTGCTTTTTGGCGGTCGCCTTGAACACTCTCATCAGCAGCTGCTGATGGTCGGAAGAGATGTTGGCCCGCTCGAACATCGGCGCGACCTCGAATTGGCCGGGTGCCACCTCGTTGTGCCGCGTCTTGGCCGGGATGCCGAGCTTGAACAGTTCGCGCTCGGTGTCCATCATGAAGCCCAGGACTCGTTCCGGTACCGCGCCGAAGTAGTGGTCGTCGAACTCCTGGCCTTTGGGCGGTTTGGCGCCGAACACGGTGCGACCGGCGTTCACCAGGTCGGGCCGCGCCAGAAAGAAGTGCCGATCGACCAGGAAGTACTCCTGCTCGGGGCCACAGAACGACACGACCTTGTTCAGCTCCTGGTGGCCGAACAACTTCAGGATGCGCTCGGCATGGATGCCCATCGCCTGTTGGCTGCGTAGCAGCGGGGTCTTGTAGTCCAGCGCTTCACCGGTCATCGAGACGAACACCGTGGGGATGCACAAGGTGTTGCCGTTGGGGTTTTCCAGGATGTACGCCGGGCTGGTGACGTCCCACCCTGTGTAGCCGCGGGCTTCGAAGGTGCTGCGCAGTCCACCCGACGGAAAGCTGGAGGCATCGGGCTCGCCCTGGATGAGGGTCTTGCCGGCGAACTCGGCGAGCGTCTGACCGTCGGAGATGGGTTCGAGGAAGCTGTCGTGCTTCTCGGCGGTCAGCCCGGTCATCGGGTAGAACACGTGCGCGTAGTGGGTGGCGCCGCGTTCCAGCGCCCAGTCTTTCATCGCCACGGCCACGGTGTCGGCGACGGCCGGGTCAAGCTTGACGCCCTTCTCGATGGTCGCCACGACCGACTTGTAGACCGATTTCGGCAATCGCGCCTGCATCTCGGCTTTGGTGAAGACGTTCGCGCCGAAGATTTCGCCGGGCGTCTCGCCGGGGACGAAACTGATCGCCGGGGGGATGTATGCCTCGACGTTGTTGATCGCCTGCAGGCGAACCGCGTTCGCGCTCAAATGAGTTCCTATCACTACGGTGGACCGACCCACCGTAGGAAGGTTGGATGGCGATTCTGTTACGGCCGCGTCAACGCTGCAAGGCAATGCCCGCGTCAGACCGACGACGTGACCGCTGACTGTTGATCGACCTCCTCACCGCCGCCGGTCACCGGGTGACCGATCGGTGGTACGCGGGTGGCGCGGACGTAGACGGTGTCGCCTTCGCGTAGGGCCAGTGCTTCGGCGTCGCCGCGGGTGATCTGCGCGGAGAACGGGGTGTCGGTGGCCGCGTTGGTCAACTCCACCCGCACCTCGAAGCCCAGAGTGACCACGCGGTCGACGGTAGCCCGGACCACGCCGATGGACTCGGCGCTGCCGTCACCGCCGGCGATGGCCATGTCGGGTCGGCGGCCCACCCGAATGTCATGCGGGCGCACCAACGCCCCGTTGAGCGCCGAGACCGCCCCCAAAAACGACATGACGAACGCGTTCGCCGGGGCGTCATACACCTGCGTGGGCGTGCCGACCTGCTCGATGCGGCCCTTGTTGAGCACCGCGATGCGATCGGCCACATCCAACGCCTCGGCCTGATCGTGGGTGACCAACACCGTGGTCACATGCACCTCGTCATGCAACCGACGCAACCACGCCCGCAAATCCTCACGCACCTTGGCATCCAACGCACCAAAGGGCTCATCGAGCAACAACACCTGCGGATCCACCGCCAACGCCCGCGCCAACGCCATCCGCTGACGCTGACCCCCAGAAAGCTGATTGGGATAGCGGGTGTGAAAACCGCTGAGCCCCACCACCTCTAACAAATGGTCAACCTTGTCTTTGATCTCAGCCTTGGGCCGCTTGCGGATCTTCAACCCATAAGCCACGTTGTCGCGCACCGTCAAATGCTTGAACGCCGCATAGTGCTGAAACACAAACCCGATCCCACGCCGCTGCGGCGGCACCCGCGTCACATCCCGGCCATTGATCGTCACCGTCCCACTATCGGGCTGATCAAGACCGGCGATCGTGCGCAACAACGTCGACTTACCCGACCCACTGGGCCCCAACAACGCCGTCAACGACCCGCTGGGCACCACAAAATCCACATGATCCAACGCCACGAAATCGCCATACTGCTTATACGCATCACGCACCGTGATCGCATAGTCAGCCGGTTGTCTCTGTGTTTCAGACATTTGCGTATCTCCTTGTCAAGCCTGCTGTTTCGCTCGGGCCCGGCGAAGCAGCAGGACCCCCTTGACGATCAGAAAAGCAACCGCAACGCCCATCATCAACGTGGAGAGTGCATAGGCGCCGTATACCGCTCCGCGGTTGTACCGGTCGTTGACCAGCAGCGTCAGTGTCTGGGTGCTGCCGGGTAGGTTGGACGACACCATGATCACCCCGCCGAACTCGCCCAGGGTGCGGGCGGTCGTGAGCACGATGCCGTAGGTCAACCCCCACCGGATGGACGGCAGGGTGATCCGCCAAAACGTCTGCCACCAACCAGAACCCAGCGTTGCGGCCGCTTGCTCCTGTTCGGTACCTACTTCGGCGAGCACCAACTGCACTTCACGGACGATGAACGGCATGGTGACGAAGATGCTGGCCAACACGATTCCGGGAACACCGAAGATGATCCGGAAACCCAGGTCTTTCTCGATGAAGCCGAGGGCACCGGCTGAGCCCCACAACACGATCATCGCGACCCCGACGATGATCGGCGACACCGCAAACGGCAGATCGACGACCGTTTGCAGCACAGCACGGCCACGGAACCGGTTGCGGGCTAGCAGGAGCGCCGTCGGCACACCGAAGACGACGTTGAGCGGCACGACGATGACCAAGACCAGTAGGGACAGATGCAGTGCGGATATGGCCGCTGGTGTGGTGATCCACGCCCAGAATTGCCCGAACCCGGGCCGGAAGGTGCGCCATAAGATCAGCGTGGCCGGGACGATCAACATCACGATGATGTAGGAGGACCCGACGAAGCGGATGAGGTAGCGAGCCCACGACGGCGGTGCGGCGGCGGCAGTGGTCACGACGACTTCTCCTCACGTTTGGCCCTGCGTCCACCGACCATGCGTAAGCCGAACAGCACGGTGAACGACATCGTCAGCAACACAATGGAAATCGCTGCGGCGGCAGTGCGGTCGTCGTTCTCGATCAATGCGCGTATCCATTGAGAGGAGACTTCGGTCTTGCCCGGGACCGCCCCACCGATGGTCACCACCGAACCGAATTCGCCGATGCAGCGCGCGAACGCAAGACCTGCACCGGACAACACGGCCGGCAGCAGCGACGGCAGCACCACCGAGCTGAACACTTTGCGGCCGTTGGCACCCAGCGACGCGGCGGCCTCTTCGACTTCCCGGTCGATCTCCCGCAACACCGGTTGCACTGCGCGCACCACGAACGGCAGCGTGACGAACGCCAGCGCCATCGCCACTCCGGGTGGGGTGTGCTGCAGGTGCAGATGCACTGGGCTGTTGGCGCCATACAGCGCCAGCATGACCAAGCTGGTGACGATGGTGGGCAGCGCGAACGGCAGGTCGATGACTGCGTCGAGTAGGCCTTTGCCGACGAATTCGTCACGCACCAGCATCCAGGCGACCAGCACACCGAACAGCACGTCGAGGAGCGTGACAACAACCGAGACGATCAAGGTCACCTTGAACGACTCCAGTGCGGCGTGCGAGGTGACCGCCAACCAGAAGTGCTGCCATCCACCGCCGATTGCCTGCCATGCGATCGCGGCCAGCGGCAGCAGCACGATGACCGACAACCATAGCGTCACCACACCGACGCGCAGCGGCGTGCTGCTGGGCTCGCCGGCGGCACCGGTAGCCGGTGCCGGGGTCGTTTCATGGTCGGGTGGGACGAGTTCGGGCTGAATCGCCGCGGTCATCCGGTGGCCTCCAGATAGATCTTGGTGATGCTGCCGGTGCCGCGGTCGAACAATTGGGGGTCGACCGCGCTCCATCCGCCGAGGTCGGCAATGGTCCACAATTTGACCGGGACCGGGAATTGGTCACGGAAGTCGGCGGCAACGGCCGGATCGACCGGACGGAAACCGGCTTGCGCCCAGAGCTTTTGCGCCACGGCGCTGTACTGAAAATTCTTGAATGCAATCGCGGCCTCCAGCTGGGGACTGGTAGTCACCACCGCTACCGGGTTCTCGATTTTGAAGGTCTGGGGAGGATTGACGTGTTCGACTGGGTGCCCCTGCCGTTCGGCGGCGATGGCCTCGTTCTCATAACTGATCAACACGTCACCGCTGCCTTCGATGAAGACGTCGGTGGCCACGCGCCCCGACCCGGGACGCAGTTTCACATGCTCCCGCACCAAGCTGCTGATGTAATCGACGCCGGCTTGACTGTTGCGGCCACCGCCGCTCTTGACCGCATACGGGGCCAACAAGTTCCACTTCGCCGAGCCCGAACTCAGTGGACTGGGTGTGATGATCTCCACGCCAGGCCGCAGCAGATCGTCCCAATCCCTGATGTTCTTCGGGTTGCCCTTGCGGACCACCAAGGTGACCACCGAACCGAAGGGAATTCCCTTGCTGCCCTGGGCGTTCCAGTCCGCGGACACCTTGCCGGCCTTGACCAGACGGGTGATGTCGGGTTGCACGGAGAAGTTGACGACGTCGGCCGGCTTGCCGGCGACCACGCCGCGGGATTGGTCCCCTGAGGCCCCGTAGGACGTGATGACTTGGACGCCCCGACCTTCCTCGGACGCGTTGAACGCGGGGATGACCTTGCTCCATCCCGGCTCGGGGACCGAATAGGCGACGAGGGTGATGCTTCTGTTGATCTTGGCCAGGCCGCCGCCACCGACGATGTCACTGGCACCACCATGACACGCGGCCACGACGGCCACGACGAGCAACAACACGACATGCCGCGGGCGCATTGCGCGGTTGATGTCGTGGAACATTGGCTGACCTTTCCTGTGTGAGTTGTGATTTGGGCATGGGAGGCCGAATTGAGCGGTTGAGGATGTGGCGCCTTCACCCGACACCCGCGGATAGGTCAGCGACAACAGCGCATGACGATGCAGCACACCAACACACCGGATGCCGCAGACATGGCGCAAAAACTAACAGAGGTCATCCGCGCGGGCAGGACACGTCTCGTGCTGTCATGAGCACACGCAGGACGTGGTGCGGCCGCCCGATGATCCGGTCTGCCGCTGCCACCGACTCCCCTGATCAGGCTCCCGGCGCGCGGGGTGCAGGCGTGCCGCGGTGATGCCACGTGAGCATGGTTTGTTGCGCCTCAGCAAACACACTGTTGCAGTGCGGCTTTGCCCGCGAGGGCGGTTGTTCCGGCGCGCAACCCGGCACCGCGAGCCGAAGTTCGGCACTGCGGAGCCCGATGGGCCGACGCGTCGGTTGACTTTCCGACGCGCAGCGGGCACGCGCGTGTTCTCCGGCTGTTCTCATAAACTTCACGGTGATGGAAACGAGAGTCGTGGGGCCGCGCCCGCCTCGCTGAACCCGATTCGACTATGCAAGCGGGTCAGCACCTTCGGCGCCCACCAGTTGTATCGACCCAGCACATGCATGAACGCCGGCACCAGCAACATCCGCACCAGCGTGGCATCGGCAAGTACCGCCACCGTCAGGCCGAAGCCGAACAGGCGCATGAACGACACCTGGGCGGCCATCAGCGCCGCGAAGGAGATCGCCATGATCAGTGCCGCAGCCGTAATGACCCGGCCGGTATGGGCCACTCCCAGCGCAACGCTCTTGTCGTTGGCGCCCCAGCCGCGGTGTGAGGACAGCCAGTACTCGCGGATGCGGGAAATGAGGAACACCTCATAGTCCATCGACAGACCAAAGGCGATGCAGAACGAAGGACTGGCAGCTCGAACTCGAAGCCGCCTATTACGCTCAACACCAGAGCGCAGCTCTACATTAGAAAGTCTCCGGACTTCCCGAGGCGATTCAGGGCATGAGAACCGAGTCGCTTCGTCAAGGTCACCGAGGTGCCGCCGTCCACGGCCAGCTTTACTCAATTCACATAGCTCGAGTCATCGGGGGCGTGAAACCGCGCGGCTGTCGCAATCTCTTAGGGGCACGCCATTGCGCCTCGCGGAATCAAAGCATCGAACTGAAGCTTAGTGTCCGGCTCGAACGGCGCGAACATTCGCTCTTGAATCGGTGTCCAGACCTGCCCTGGACTCAGCATAGTCGCTCGCATCTTCCGATCTATTAGTTCGTTGAGCCACGTGCGGGAGAAGGAACGCAACGCAGCCTTACTCGCCAAGACACGCTGTAGTTGGGTGCCCCCTCGGACCGAGGTGATCGAGCTCGCCACCCACTCGAATCGGTTCGACTACTACGCGGATACGACGGCGCGGAACCGGACATCGCCGGAGCGAGCTCGCGCGATTGCGCGATTGATGTCGGCCATCGGAAACGTTTCGACCAGTGGTCGCACTCCGGTGCGGGCGGCAAAGTCGAGCATAAGTCTGGTTTCGTGCTGTGACGCCGGCACTCCCCCGAAAATGGCCTTCTCCGACACCAGCAGAGAAATGGGACTGACCTTTACTGCACTGTCTGGCATACCGACGATGCTCAGTATCCCCTGCGGCTTTAACGCGGTGAGGTACTCATCCCAGGGCAGATCACCAGACACCGTACTCAAGATGAAATCGAAGGAGCTCGATGCTTGGGCTAATTCGTCGGTGTCGCGGGTCAGGATGAAATGATCGGCACCCAACTCATGGGCCAAGTCGCGTTTGCCGGCAGAGGTGGAGATTGCGGTTACGTCGCATCCCCAGGCGCGGGCGAACTGAATCGCGAGGTGACCGAGTCCCCCGATACCGACGATGGCGATGTGGTCAGTCGGCCTGACGCCGTGCCGGACAAGCGGCGCGAAGACCGTGACGCCCGCGCAAAGCAGCGGACCAGCGTCCTGCAGTTCGATGGCATCAGGGAGTGGATAGGCAAAGCGCCAGTCGCTGGCACGCACCGAGGAGGCGAAGCCACCGCGGTCTCCGCGCAGAACGGTGTCATCGCGACGCGCGCAGAGTTGCTGACGGCCGGTCAAACAGAATTCGCAGCTCATGCACGAGCCGGCGATTGCGCCGACGACGACGCGTTGGCCGACAGCGAGTTTGTCGGTGTCCACTAGGGAACCGACGGCGGACACCACGCCGGCGGCCTCGTGGCCGGCGACCAAGGGGAAGTTCGCATAGCCCCAGTCGTTGTCAATCATCACCACATCGCTGTGACAGACCCCGCAGTGAGTGACCGCGACGTCAACCTCGAGCGGCCCGAGCTCTCCGGCTTCGTAGGTATAGGGCGTGAGTTCGGCGCCGGCGGAAGTGGCGGCATAGGCATTGACACGCATGGGGGTTCCTTCGACGTTTGTTCTACCAACGGTTTGAGGCGTAGCACCAACAGGCGGCACGCCACACTCGAGACGAGCGGAACGCTAACTAACTAGTTTGTTTCGCGGCAACGGTACCTCTGCCAGGACAACCTTGTCAAACCAACCAGTTAGTTACAATGATGGTATGAAAGACGTACCCGTCACTCGCCGCCGCATTCTCGATGCGGCGGCAGCAGAGTTCGCGCAGTACGGCATCGCCGGAGCCCGAGTCGACCGTATTTCAGCGAAGGCCCAGGCCAATAAGGCGCAGCTATACTCTTACTTCGGCAGTAAGGATGGACTGTTCGACCAAGTCTTCAACGAGCTTGCCGCGACGCTCATGGGCACGGTGCCCTTCAACGCCGACGACCTACCGGGTTATGCGGCAAGGCTCTACGACACCTGTCTTGAGACACCCGAGATCGTGCGCCTTGCTACCTGGGCGCGCTTAGAGCGCGTACAAGTCGGTGAATTCTCGGAAGCGATGCGCGGTGACACGAAGCGGAAGGTCGACCAGATTGCAGAGGCCCAACGGAAGGGCGTTGTCAATCCAACATTCGACCCCTGCGACGTGCTCGCTATGGCGATGGCCATGGCGTTGGCGTGGTCTCCCGCCAGTCTGTTCTACACTGCAACTTCTAGCGATCCAGATGAGGACAACGCCCGGCGAAGACGCGCGCTTATCGACATGGTGCGAAATGCGTTGACTGACTCGCGGCACCACGAGGATCAATGACGGGGCCTTACGCACAAATCCCGGTTTTCGAGCGTCGCCGTCTCGCCCAGCACTGGCCTGAAACACCGCACCGCTCTGCTTTCGCCGGTTGGATGCCAAAGGCGCTGGCGACTCCTCGCCGACATCTCGAATTCGTCGACCAGCGCTGCTCGGACGTCGGCCACCGTAGGTGCCGTGGGATCGCTGATGGATCTTGGTGATCGTATCGGCCACAATGAGTCGGCGGATCTCGCGATCGGGCACCGTCCGCCGACGGTGATATTGCAGATTGGGTCGGGCCAATCCCCTTGTCCGGCAAGCTGATCGGGCTCAATGTCCTCGCGCGATCAGTCCTTCAACGATCGCGCGTCGGTGTTTTGGAAGCACCACCGCCTCAGCGTCGAACAACTCACACGCGTCGCGCGTCAGCGCCGGCTCCGCCTCAAGCTGGGCGATACGCTTGCGGGCTGCCGCAAGTTCATCAGCCTTCATACTAGGGATACCTTCGACCACTCACGCATCGATCAGCGCTTGGCGTTTCCATCGCAACAGAGTGGACAGCGGAATGCTCGCTTCAGCCGCGATGGCGACGACCGGCTCGTCCGATCGCAGACGCTGAGCGATTTGCCGGCGAACCGTCACCGGATACCTGAGGGGCATGTGACTTCCTGCTGATCACTGTCCCCCCAACTTTCATAACCATGGACCCAAGACACGGGTACAAAATGACCGTAACAGAACCCGGCCCGGCGCCAATAACCAACGCCCACACCACGCCGGCCACATACAACTCGCCCACCACACCGGGCGGCAGCGGCCGCAGGCACTCGTCGAGCACGAACAACGCCAAACCCGGCGCCGGCGAACCGATCGGTGCGGCAAGTGATTTCAAGGACGACACGGCCTGCAGGGGCGCGCTCAACGCCACATAGATCGCGGTCTTCGTCGGGCCGTGGCGTTGACCATGACCCGCCCGGGCGCCCACCGTTCCACCACCTCGGGCGGACAGGCCTCCCCACCCATCACCAACGACACCGACTCCAAGCCCTCACTGGGCAACAGGCCTATGGCAGAGGGGGTTTGGGTCAGGACATTGACGTGCTGATCGACCAGCGTCGTGGAATTCCGTCGATGAAGCGGCCACCGGCTCATCGACCCCTTCGTCGCGGTACGCACGGCAATCACGCGTTCCCCGGAGTTCGAGCGCTGGGTGCAGAGCTCCGCGGCGGGTTACGACATGCTGCTCAACGAGCCCGCCGTGGACTTCGTCGCGTCATTGGGCACGCCCACGCTCTTCGTCTGCGGGCTGGCCGACCAGACCTACGCCGGCGCGAAATACACTGCGCCGCAAGACCAAGCGGCCAAAGGGCACATCGCGGCACTGTCCCAGGCGTGCGCGGACCGGATGCCCAAGGCCCGCTTTGTGGGGGTGCCGAACACCGGCCACGTACCGCATCTGGAGTCACCGGACGCGTTTGTGTCTGCTGTGCTCGCGTTTCTGCGGTGACGCGGTTACTTGGCCAGGAATGCGGCCGTGTCGTAATAGGTGCGGAACGAGGTGATGGCGTCGTCGGTGCCTTCCAACACGCTGACTCCGTCGTAGTGAAACTCGTTACCGTTGCTCAGCGTGCCCTGTGAGGTCCACTCCAGGAAGGACGTCGAGTCGCTGGTGGTGACCTGACGAAATTCGGCGCCGATCGAGTCGAACCCGTCGCGATACTGTTCCCAGAAGGCACGCGCGCCGTCCTTGCCGCTTTTCGTTTGGGGTACGCCGACCTTGCTCAACGTCGCGTCGGCGGCGAACAGGTCGACGAGTGGACCCGCATCCCGGTTGCGATGCAATTCGTTGAGTGCGGTCACGAATTGTTCGGTGATCGTGTGCATGCTTTCGTCCTCCTCGCCGTTGTGCGGCCAGTGGGCGACCGCCTCGACCTTCTTGAATACGTTGCCTGAGGTGGCCGCCAGTGGCTCACGGGCGAAGCTTCCCACCCTCATCAGCGGACCCACCAGCACATCGAAAACCCTTGGCAGCGTGCGGTATGCGATCAGCATCGGCCAGTTCGCCGGCCCGACTTGGCGCTCTGCGGTACGTCCAGAGTCGGTTGCCTTCACGATGCGACGCGCCACTTTGGCCGGTGAATCGTTGACCGGCAGCACGTGGGCTCGTTGACCGAAGAAGTTGGCCGCACGGGCATAGATCGGGGTGTCCACCGCACTGGGATAGATGCCGTGCACCTTCACCCCGGGGAGCCGACGATGTTCCTGGCGCAACACCCGCACCAGGGCTGTGACCGCGAACTTGCCGATGACGTACACCCCCAGGTAGGGCACCGCCACTTGCCCCAGTGACGAACCGACGATGACCAATTGACCTTGGCCGCGCTCATTGAAGTGCTGTAACGCCGATCTGGCGACATTGGCAGCACCTAGGACGTTGACTCGGATGACAGCGTCGAAGACTTCGGCGGGCACGTCGACGAAGCGTCCGAACGCGGCCAACGCGGCGTTCTGAACCACGATGTCGACCTGACCGAACCGGCGTATCGCGACGTCGAACAACTGATGTACCTGGTCAGGATCACCGATGTCGGTGGGCTGCGTCAGCACCTCTGCGGCACCGGCTTCCCGGCATTGGCCGGCGACGTCCTCCAGGTCGACGGCGCCCCGCGCGGCCAGAACGAGCCGGCAGCCACGCCCGGCATAGGCCAATGCCGTTTCTAACCCGACACCGCTGGACGCGCCGGTGACGAGGACGGTAGTGGCGGCCTGTGTTTTCGACATCCGCCGCTGGTACCCGGCCGGTCCGGGGTCAAACGTTCCCGGAGGGTGCGGGTCAGATGTTCAGGCTGGAAAACATGATCCGGCTCGGGTCGTACTTCTGCCGCACTGCGCTCAGCCGAGCCATGTTGGAGCCGAAATACCGGGAAGCCGGTTGGTTGGCCTCGATGTAGTTCACATAGCCGCCGACGGAATACGGTTGCACCGCCTGGTGGGCCGTATTGAGCCAACCGGTGGCCGCCGCCGGGTCACCGGTTTCGACGTACCACTGCACCAACGCGCCCTGTCGGCGCCATGGGAAGGCAGTGGCCGTCGGCGCCACGGTGGCCAGCGCGCCGTCGAGCGCGTGCATGATGGCCAACATCCGGCCCGCGCCGCGCGGGAACGCGTCGACCGCCGCGGCGATGCCTTTGGCCGCGGCCGGAGTGACCGTGGCGAAAACGTCGGAACCGCCCACATAGCCGAGCGGTGCGGGGTTGAGGTTGCCGACGGCCAGATAGTTGACCAGGTCCAGGTAGTTGAAGCTGTGGTTTTCGACCCCGGCCGGTTGCATCCCCACCGCTGCGGTGATGGCGTTTGCCACGCTGCCCCCCTGCCCGGCCGGGCAGGTCGCCAGAATGCGGCAGTGGGTGCCGGTGGCTTCCGTGGTGCTGTCGGCCAGTGCCCAGCTGTTCTTGTCGGCGGTGCGCAGCCAGTTCTGCCAGCCGACCAGTACCTGCGCGAATGCTTGCTGCGGGTAGTTGAGGTTCACGACGTCGTACTGGGTGGTGGGGAACGTCGCGAAGGTCAGCGAGGTGGTGACGCCGAAGTTGCCCCCTCCGCCGCCGCGCAAGGCCCAGAACAGGTCGGGGTTGCTGGCGTTGGACGCGGTGACGGCCTGGCCGTTGGGCAGTACGACCGACGCCGACGTCAGTTGGTCACACAGCAGGCCCGCGTGCCGGGAGTGGGCGCCCAGCCCACCGCCCAGGGCGTGGCCTCCGGCACCCACGCTGGGACAGGTGCCGGTGGGGATCCCGCGGCCCGCCGCGGCCAGGGTTTGATGCATTGCATACAGGCTGGTGGCAGGTGTGACGGTGATCTGCCCGGAGCCCGCGTCGTATTTGGCGTCGCCCGGCAGCTGACGCAGGTCGAGCACCATCATGCCCTCGGCCGTGGATGCTCCCACGTAGGAATGGCCGCCGCTGCGGGGAGCGACCTTCAGGTTGTGGGCGGCGGCGAAAGACATCGCCTTCTGCACGTCTGCCACCGAGGTGGGAACGACGACCGCCGCCGGCGTCGAGCCATTGTAGTTGGTGTTGAAAACCTGCTTGGCCGAGGCGAATCCGCCCTCCCCCGGGGTCAGCACCTGCCCGCTGATGGCACCGGACAACCCGCTCCACCCCGAGGTGGCCGGGTCGGCGGTGGCGCGTGCCTTGCCCAGTAGTGCGCCGGCAGCCAATGCCCCGGCGGCAGCCCGCAGAAACGTCTGCCGCGACATCCCATGCGTCGGCTGCGGCGGTACCGTCATGACCGCAGTGTGGTCGACTCGGGCGTCGGGAACCGGCCCGGCGCCCCATGTGTCGCAAGACGTTAGGCGACCGTGACCAACTTGGTAGCAATCGGACTTCAGGAGTTGCTCAGTCCGACAATCAGATTGATTGTCACCGCCAGTATCACGGCCCCGAAGAAGTAGGACAGCAGCGCCTGGCACAGCGCGATGACGCGGAGTCGGCCGGTCTGCAGGTTGGTATCGGAGACTTGGTAGGTCATGCCGATGGTGAAAGCCAGGTAGAAGAAGTCGACGAACCGGGGATTCTCGGTTCCGTTGAAGCTGATGCCGCGGGCGGCGTTGGAGTAATAGACGTCGGCATAGCGCACGCCGAAGACGGTGTGCACCACGCACCACGCGGCGAGGATGCTCACCACGCCGATAGCGGCCGCGAGGTTCTTGTCCGCGCCGGTTCTCTGGCCCGCGATGAGCAGCTGCGCCACACCGGCCAGGCTCGCGATGCTGGCGGTGAGGATGATGACGTCGGTCAACCAACCCCGCGGCGGGTCTTCGGGCTGCACGTGATCGCGGGTTTGGTCGGCGTCCATCGGCAGGACGACCGACCACGTCCACCCCAAATAGACGCAGGCCGCAGCGATCCAGCCGGCGCTTGGTGCATACGTCCAGTCCTTGGTTACGCCGAGTGAGACCGCAGCTAGGAGACCGGCGAGCAGCGCCACGATGAGCCGGGGGACGACATGCCCCCGCCAGCGAGCTTGGTGGTCCATATCCGCAAGCTAAACACCTGGCGCCTACCCGCGCCGATGAGTTCGTGGGCGTGGCGCAGTCAGAACTTGTAGTGACTTTGAGGAGGATGGGCGTGCAAGTACAGCATCTCTTGGCGGTGATTCCCGTGTCGGACATCCACGCGGCGGCGCAGTGGTACGAGCGGTTTGTGGGTGCCGCGCCGACCAACAATCCGATGCCGTCGCTGTTTGAGTGGCGAGTGACGAGTACGGGGTGGATTCAAGTATTCGCCGATGCCGAGAAGGCTGGCAGCACCATGGTCAACTTCGCGGTCGAGGACTTGGAGGGTGCGATCGAGGAGCTTGGCGGTCGAGGGTTGACGCCGGGCGAGATTCAGGATGCTGACAAGGGGGTGCGGTTGTCGAGGCTCGTGGACCCGGACGGGAACACGATCAGGTTGATCGGGGGGTTTCGGGAGATGTACTAGTTGGCGCGAGGATTCGCAGCCCGACGTAGGGCGCTTAGGCTCGCCGCGGGCACGAGAAATCTGTCGGTGCTCCGGGTTACCTTGAGGCGATGCGCTGGTATGGCCGACCCGACAACACTGCCCATCAGCTCAGGCTTTCGCCCCGATTGGCGTCCTGGGAAAAGACCGGCCACCCGGATCAAGTGCGGCTGCGGGCATATCTCGACGACACCAAAGCGCTGCTCGCCGAGTCGAGGGTTGACGGACCATGGGCGCTTCGGCTCGATGTCGGCCTGCCGGTCGGCCGGAATCTGCTCGAGATGGCGGATCTCGACAACTACGCCTATCCGCTTGCATATCACTTGAGGGATTGCGGACTGGTTTCGGTGTGGTGCACAAAGCAGCACGATGAAAGATCATTCGTGCGGATCGAAGCCGCCCGGGAAGTTTCCTCACCGTCGACAGACGTGCTTATTGCGAAGACAACCGCTTCGGCGTCGTCTCTCGCCTATAAGGAGCAAGTTAACGCCGCCGTTGCGGAAGCCGCAGAACTTGCTTCTGGGCCCGTCCGGCTTGAGCTGTCCTTCGTCGTCGGTCCACGCCGAAATTGGCTGAATCTGTGGAAGCAGACCATCGACTCACTCGACCCAATCTTGGGACGTACCCAGCCGAACCGCCCTTGGCATCCGCGCGACGGCCGAATTACTGAACTGGGCATGCACGTCGGTATCGACCCAAGCGCCCGTGACGAGGTTGTGGTGGGCATCGCCGCCACATCGCTGCCCGAACGTCTTGTGGAGTGATGACAACGCCAAAGCGCAAGGTGGCCTAGCAGATACACGTCCCAATAAATCCGCAACGGCGCGCCTTATTGCTGTTGCAGGTCCCTCACTGCCCCGACGAGGTGACGAATTTCAGCGAGCGACGGCTGCAACTCGTAGGCGTGCCGATGTACCGCCAGACTCAACCCATGCCACACCCGCTTGGCCTGCTCTCCGAGATCAGTGCCGCGAAGTGCGCCCAGCGCAACGAGTTTCGACCTTGTCGTGGGAAAGCCATACGCCTGCTTTGTCCACGATGCGCTCTGTTCGTCGAGCCAGTCCTCGAGCGCCGAGCGCGCCAGCAGGGCCGCGATAAGCGGCCCGCGACCGCCCAACCCGTACTCTCCCTCGAGCAGTCGATCAGCGTGGTCGAGTGCGGCGGTGCGGTCATTCATGTGGCGAGCCGTCCGAGGTCCTCAACGGCCAAACGGGCCTGCTTGACGGCCTCACGGTAGTCCCGGATCCCGGCATGTATCCCCTTGGTCGCCACGGCCATCGTCGCGCGACGCGCCAAACCACCGTCCAACCATTTGTCGATTGCCGCTTTGTTGGTCGCGTCCACTGCCAGCGCGGCGCGCTGCCGCGTCGTCGTCGCGTCGCTCCACATGTCCTCGAGTTCGGCGCGCGAGTTGCCCGCGGTGAACTGGCGCGAGGAGAAGACGTCCCACGCCGTGACCTCCAACGCCTCGCGGCACAGCAGCGGCACGGCCTTCTTCTTTATGTCGTCGGGGACGGCCTCGTCGACCGCGATCGCGAACGCGTCTTCGAGCAGGCGGTCTGCGGGTCGAGTTGACTCCGTCACGGTGACAACGGAGTTCGCACCGCGAACAAGTTCCACGATCCGCGCCGGCGATCGTGACAGTCTGATGGCCGACGGGAGTCGGTCGTCGTGGGTGAAGACGATGACTTGGCGGTTCTCGGCGAGCCGGGTGAGCACTTGGAGGAAGCCGTCGATTTTCGACGGGTCCATCGCCTGAATGGGGTCGTCGAGCACGAGGAAGCGAAACGGGCTCGCCGGCGATGTGGCACGCGGGATGAAGATTGCCAGCGACAGGGCCTGCAGCTCGCCCTGGCTCATCACACCGAACGCGTCGGTGTCCGACCCATCGACGTCGGCCTTCAAAACCACTCGGCGCGTGGTCTTTTGGCCCTCAAGCCGGATCTCGCCCAGATCGACGTTGCTTTCTTGCCGCAATGCCGCCCAGATACCCTTCGCTTGGCCGGCCAGCGGAGCGATGCGTTCATTGCGCAGTACCCCGGCGTTCTTCTGCAGCCACTTGAGAGCCTCGTCGGCAATAGCGAGCCGCGGCTCGGCTTCGGCGACCTTCTCGGCCTTGCCGATCCATCCTGCAAGCTCCATAGCCACGGGTTGCCATGCGTCAGCGCGTGATTGGATCAACGTGGCGGCCTGCTGGCGCAGATTGGCATAGGCCTGGCGCAGTGGTTCGAGGGTCTCGGTCACATGGTCGGCGAGAGCGCTGTCGTCATCCACCGGCAGCTTCACGAAGGCGTCGTAGGTGGCGCGGGCAGCATCCAGCTGCGTGAGGTGGGGGTCGACCGTCGGCGGGGCGGGAATCTCACGGATGGCCGCCATCACTGCGGAGCGGGCTTGGGCAGTCGCCGCGCGCAGCGGTTAGCGCCTGGGCCGCCTGCTGTTCCTGTTCCAGGGCGGCGCGAGCAGCGACCGCCCAGTTCGCATCTAAAGTTCCGTTTCCGCACACCGGGCACTTCTGGTCACCGAAGTGCTCGTGGAAGTCCAGCCCCATCTCCAGCAGCTGGCCGCGGTCGGCGGCGAGCGCGTCAGAGCGCTCCGTCTCCTGGCGCTGGCTGTCGGCGGCAGAGCGTAGAGCCGCGCACTTGAGCGCTATGTCCGCGGGCTCGGGCGTGGTCAGCCGCTCGGCGCGCAGCCATGCTTGCGGGACGGCGGCATTGGTGCCGTCGGTGATCAACGGTCGCACCGCGACAAGGTTCGGCTTGGTCTTGCGGACCTGCGCCAGAGCGGTTGCCGCCCTGGGGTCTTCGTGTGACTCCAACGTCGGCTTTAGCGCATCGCGGGCCTTGCGCAGGTCGGCTGCGGGTTGGCGCAGTTGCTTGACCTCGGCGTCGAGGCGCGCCATCGCGTCGGTGAGCTGTTCGAGGCCGAGCAGCTTGTAGAGCTGGTCGTAGAAGGCGCTGGGACTGCCTTCTAGAATTCCGCTCAATTCGTCGTAGCTCATCAGTGGGCGATACATCTCGAGGGCACCGTCCCAGCCGAGCACCGAGATGTCTTCTTGCTTCTTGCCTTTGCGTTGCACCCATCGCTTGGAGTCGTCGACAGCGACGTCGTCACCGGGTGGCCAGTCGACTCCGATCGTCGTGGTGCCCGCGCCTTCCTCGGCGAGGCCGACCCGGATCTCTGACTTCTTGCCGGCATGGAGGTTGCGCCAGTCCTGCGACCAGATTACGGGTTTGTTCTTCCAGCGGGAGTTGGTGCCGGTGAGCGCGAGCTCCAAACCTTCGGCAAGGGTCGACTTGCCGGAGCCGTTGCGGCCGGCAACGACGGTCAGGCCGGGTCCGGGCTTCAGCGGCAGCGTCACTTTCGGGCCGATGCCGCGGAAGCCTTCGACGGTGACCTCGGTGAGGTAGGCACCGGTCGGTTCGCTGGGCTCCTCAATCGGTGCCGTGAGGGAGTCGACGAGTTCGCGGCGGGTAGTGCCCCCTCCGAGGACTTCGGACAGGTCGTCGGAGGATTCCAGTGCCGCGAGGACGACGAGGCGCGCCTGATCGCTGAGGCCGGCGTCTTCGTCGGCGCGGGCCAGTACGTCGTTCTTTAGCCGCTCGTCCGACACGCGTTCACCTCCCGGTCTGAGTCAAGGCTGCGGGTCAACGTCGTCTAGCCATAGCCGCAGATCGAAGCCTCCCCGCTCGTCGCGCTTGACTCGTGCGATCTGGACGATGGTAGCGAGAGCGGCCCCGTGCTCGAGGGCGATCGCGGTGAGCACTTCGAGGACATCGGCCGCTTCCTCGAGGAGTGACTCGGTCGTTTGGGCTGCGGCGAGCTCGTCCACCTCCTCCCGCAGCTTGTCGATCAGGGCGCGACGATAGGCAGGCGCGGAGAGGCTAGACACACGCGAGCTGCGTCCGGATTCGCGAATGAGGTCGGGGACTTTGTCCCGTACGAGTTTGCCCACGGCGGTGCTCCCCACGCGATAATGCTGTGGTGCTGTTGTACCGCGTGCCGGTGACATCGAGGGCCGACCGTGCCAGATGAAGTGGTTGATCCGCTGCTGCTCGGGCAGCGGGTGGTGGCAATTCTGGAAACGGGACTCCGCACAGCGACGTACAAATTGGCGACGCTGATGGCGCTGGTGGAGCACTGCATCGAGAATCTGCCCGACCACCCTGGCGACACATTAGTGGTGCGGCTGCCCGAGCTGGCCCGCCGCGTGCTGGACATCTACTGGCAGCAGGTTAGGCCCTTCGACGGGCACGAGTTACGGCAATCCACGCAGCCGCGAGCACGAATGCTGATCGCGACCAATGACTTACGCACAGCTGCGGGCCGGTTCACCTGGTCGGTCGATGTTGCGGCGATGCGCGCTCCAGCGGCGTATGAGCGGGCTATCAACGAAATCACGGTATGCCTGGCGCAGCAGCCCTTGCACCGGCTTCAGAAGCTACCCGGTTCATCGGCGAGCGACCCGTTCCTCTACGACGATTCGTTTTTGCACGACCAAGTGTCGCGGTCGACGCTGCGCGCTCACGGCGACGCGATCGCACTTAAACCCGGTGTTGGGTACGGGCTCGCTCGACTTGCAGGTCTACTCAAGCCCGCGCTGGAGACCATGTGGGTCGAAGACGTGCGTCGAATGAACAAATTTCTCGATGCCGAGGTCCCAGATGTGGCCGGCCATCTGTTCGGTCGGGAGCGGACGGCTCTGACGCCAATACGGGAGCCGTTCAAAGAGGCGTTCGGGCCGCATTGCTTCTACTGCCGCACTCATCTGCCGGCGAATAATCCGATTGACCATGTGCTGCCGTGGTCGCTGGTGGGTATCGACGGGCTTTCCAATCTTGTCCTAGCGTGTGCGCGATGCAATAGCGACAAGAGTGGCGCGTTGCCTGCGGTGGGCATCGTTGATCAAGTGCTGCAACGTGATCGAAGTATCTTGGAGCAGCTAGCCGACACCTTGCAGTGGCCGACGCAGCATGAACGCGTCGCCGCCGCGGCTCGCGGGATCTACCGCGGTCAGCCTTCGGGTGTGCCGACGTGGTCGGGCTATAAACGAACTGAAAGGCTCGACGTCAGCTTTCCGCCGTCCTGGTTTAGTTCGTGATCGCGCGTCGCAGCTCCTTGAGCCGCGCACGGACGGGTGTCGTAGCCATACCCTGCAAATTCAGTGGTGGGTCAAGGTGTGTCAATACATTGCGTTCGAGTCGGCCCAGCCGATCCCTGTCGTCGTAGGGAACGGCGATGAGTCGTAAGTGGGAATACATCCATAGCGTCAGCGCATTTTCGTCGATACGCGTCACCCCGTCCGCGTGAGCCAGCATCGCGCCGAGTGTGCGTCGGAACGTGGAGAATTCGTGATTACCGCCGAGGTGCATGGTCATGATTCGCAACCACAGTGTGTTGTTTGAGCGCATGCCACTCGGCCACCTAGTCGCGCCGGCCAGACCCGCATAGATGAGTCCCGGGTTAAATGCGATCCCGAGACCGCGGCTGAGAATCTCGGCACCATCCGCATCGACCCACCAGCTGTACCGTCGCGTCGCTGAGGACTCCCTAATACATCCGCCGCGATTGTTGAAGTATCTTTCCGACGCGCGATGAACAGCAGTGTGAGGTCGCGGTCGTGCACATCGCGCACACGACGCCGGTAATCCAGAGCTGCGATGACGGTCTCACCCGTTCCGGCAGGTCGCGGCGACGACGAGGTTTCGATGTCGATCGTGAATTGTGCGCTCGGCATCGAGCTGCAAGAGCACCTCCGCCCGCAGTGCGGGCATTATTGATTCAGAACTGAACCACCCAGCAAAGGCAGCCAAGCTCGGCGCTGGCGCCGAATTCACCGCAGCCTCCATGCATGCCTGTCGAACGGTTCTACCATGTCAGACGCTGGACGGAACCCATCTCTGAGTCAGCTGATCCGCACAGGCTGTGGGTGCCCAGCAGCGCATGCACAAATTACTGCGGCATGTCCGTTCCCGGATCTACACTCGCACGGTCACGGTGTCCTTCCCAGGAATTTAAGGGGATTTCAAGTGGTCGAAGAGCCGCCGAACGGACTAGTCGCTGACTTTCCGAGTCATCATGATGCGCACGAAATTGGCCAGGTCGTCGGCACGGAGGACGCGACGCCGTTGGTTTTCCATGTCGCTATCTACCCTGATGCATATCTGCAGCTCGACGACGTCGTTGCGACTTCTCGGAACGTTCCCGGCCGGGGCGAAGTATTGACATCGGGAATAGTGACAGACGTCCGGTCCCGTCATGAAGGCGCGTCGTTTGGCAGCGACGTCTTCCTCATATCTGATGGCGTCATGCCGGCTCGCGTACAAGAGGTCGCCGAAGTCACGACGACAAGAGTCGAGCCTGAGTGCTATGTCCCTCCTCGGCCCGGTTCGATTGCCCGTCGAGCAACCGGTGCGGAACGAGCTGAAGCGCTCTACTTCGACCAGATGGATCGCCGCCTGCCGGTCGGTGTCGGGCGCGACGGTGAAACGGTCTACGTGGACCTTGACTTCATCGACGGCACCCGAGGGGCCCACATTTCGATCAGCGGCATCTCCGGCGTAGCTACCAAAACCTCGTTCGCGCTATTCCTTCTTCACGCCCTCTTCAATGGCGGCGTATTGAGAAACGCGCACAACGCGAAAGCGCTGATCTTCTCAGTCAAAGGTGAAGACCTCCTCTTCCTAGATAAGCCGAACGCGCGACTGAGCGGTGAGAGCGGCGACGACTTGCGCCACGCTTACGCCGAGTTGGGCCTAGCGGCCTCCCCCTTCCAATCCGTAGGGTTCTTCGCGCCTCCCATCCCCGGCGATAACAATGCGCGGCCTCACGTCGCGGGCCGCACCGAAGGCGTTGAAGCGTTCTGGTGGACCATCACAGAGTTCTGCGACGGCGGCCTTCTCCCATACGTTTTCGCCGATGTCGAAGACGAACGCCAGCAATACACGCTCGTCGTACACCAAGTCACATCGAAGCTTCGGCGCGAAACCACCCCCGCAGGCTCCGACGGTGCCGCACTGATTGACGGCCAGCACTGCCGCACCTACTCGGACCTAGTCGATCTCATATGCGACCGGGTAACTGATCCCGGGACAATGCCCGATTGGGCTGGCCCAGCGATCACCGCAGGCACCGCAAACGCGTTCGTCCGCCGCCTGCGGTCAAGCCAGCGAGCGCTGTCCGATCTCATCCGCGGTGATATTCCGCATCGTCCGGGTCGACAAGTCACAACAGAGAACCGCCAAGTGACCGTCGTGGATCTCCACAACCTGATGGATCGGGCACAGCGCTTCGTCACCGGCGTTGTATTGGCACGCGAGACCGAGCGTAAGGAAGCATCTGGACCAGGAAGCTTGCTCTTCACCATGCTCGATGAACTCAACAAGTACGCCCCGCGTGCAGGCGCCAGCCCTATCAAAGACGTCCTCCTTGACATCGCGGAGCGCGGCCGATCGCTCGGGATCATTCTAATAGGCGCTCAACAAACGGCGAGTGAGGTCGAGCGCCGAATCATCAGCAACAGCGCGATCAAAGTAGTAGGCCGGCTCGACTCCGCCGAAGCCTCGCGCCCCGAATACGGATTCCTTCCATCTGGGCAGCGCAGCCGCGCGACCATCGCAAAACCCGGAACAATGTTCGTCAGTCAGCCTGCCATTCCTGTTCCTCTTGCGGTGGAGTTTCCGTTCCCTGCCTGGGCGACAAGGCTTTCCGAAGTCCAGCCGACCACGACGGTGCAAACTGGAGGCGCGCCTACTGTCGACCATGCCTTCCCGGTGCGAGTGCCCACGCCCGACGACGCACCCTTCTAACGCGTTCAGGACGACCGGTGAAGTTCCTCCACACATCCGACTGGCACATCGGCAAGACGCTGAAGGGCCGAAGCCGCCTCGAAGAACAAAAGGACGTCCTCAAGGAGATCGTCGACATTGCGTCCCGAGAGGCCGTCGACGCGGTCCTGATCGCCGGTGACCTGTACGAAACCTCTTCGCCCTCAGCGCCAGCGCAGCAGCTCGTCGTTCACGCGCTGATCGAGCTGCGCAAGACAGGCGCCGAAGTAATCGCGATGGCAGGAAATCATGATCACGCAATTACTTTCGACGCCTACCGACCGCTAATGGCGGCAGCAGGTATTCACCTCCTTGGTCAGGCGCGCCCCGCGAAGAGCGGCGGCGTCGTGTCCTTCGCTGCGAGGAGCACGGGTGAGACAGTCAACGTTGCAGTGCTGCCGTTCCTGACGACGCGGTATGCCGTACGTGCCGCCGAACTCCTGTTGAACACTCCCGCAGAACATGCCGCTGCATACGACCAACAGGTTCGCGAAATGATCGAGCACTTGAAGACGGGATTCTCCGACGGCGCGGTAAACATCATGATGGCGCACCTGACGATCATCGACGGAAAGATGGGCGGTGGCGAGCGTGCCGCTCAAACCATCTTCGACTACTACGTGCCGGCCACAGCTTTTGGTGCCGACCCCCACTATGTAGCGCTCGGCCACCTTCACCGCCGTCAGCAAATGCCCGCGCCGTGTCCCGTGCACTACAGCGGTTCTCCCATTGCCGTCGACTTCGGTGAGGAAGAAAACGACTCCGTAGTGCTACTCGTCGAGGCGTCGCCGAATACACCCGCGACGATCACCGAGATCCCGATCACCAAGGGCCGACGTCTTCGTACGATCCACGGCACCGTGGCAAGCTTGGCCGCCAATGCCGACTCGTACGGCGACGACTATCTGCGCGTAGTAGTCGAGGAGCCGACGCGGGCGGGTCTACGCGATGAGGTGGTTGACTTGCTGCCGAACGCTCTAGAGGTCCGCGTCGATCCAAGTTTCGCCGCGCAAACCGCCGCTCCCGTCATCCCCGACCGCTCGAACCAGTCACCGATTGAGTTGTTCAGCGAGTTCTGTAAGGAACGTCAGATCTCCGATCCACGCCTCGAAACGTTGTTCGCTCAACTGCTCGACGCGCTGACCTCGTCGGATTCAGGATCATCCTGACATGCGGCCGGTGATCCTCGAGCTTGACGGCTTCTGCTCCTACCGCACCAAAGCCCGGATTGACTTTCGCGACGCCGAGTTCTTCGTTCTCGTCGGCCCGACGGGATCGGGCAAGAGCACGGTGATCGACGCGATGGTGTTCGCCCTCTACGGCACAGTTCCGCGATGGGACGACAGAGCCGCCGTCGCTTCGGCGCTGGCGCCCACAGCCACCCGCGCGATTGTGCGACTGGTCTTCGACGTCGGAGGTAAACGCTACGTTGCACTGCGCGACGTGCGTCGCGGCGGAGGAAAGACTCAGGCCATCTCCGTCAGAGAGGCGCGACTTGAGCAGTTCGTTCAGGCATCCGCGCTAGGCGACGCCGAAGACGAAACGGTACCGATCGCGAGCGGTCGAGACGTCAGTCGTGCCGTCGAGAACCTTCTGGGTTTGAACTTCGACCAATTCACGCAGTCTGTCGCGCTGCCGCAAGGCGAGTTCGCGCGCTTCCTACACGCGAAAAATGCTGATCGCCAAGATATCTTGGAGAATCTTCTCGGATACAAGATCTATGGCGCGATCCAGAGCGCGGCATACGGCCGCTCGGCGGAAGCAAAGGCGAAGGCCGCCACACTCGATGACCAACTATCGGAATTCGCCGATGCTACAGACGAGCACGTTGTCGAAATGGCGACGGTCGTGTCCACGCTGCGTGAGTTCCAACAGCACGTCACGACGGTGGAGGTTCCGGCGGTAAAGCTGGCGTCCGAGGCAGTAGTTCTTGCCCAAAGCAATCTGGAGTCCCTCTCGGCGGAGCATTCGTTGCTTGCGGCGGTTGCCAAACCAGCCGGTGTGGACGAACTCGAAAACGAGCGTCAAAAGCGGGCTACCGAACTGCAATCTGCAGAGGAGGCTCAGTGTGCGGCCGAGCGCCGAGAACAAGAGTTTCGCGAGAGTCTCCAGACCGCTGCTCCTCGACATGAGTTGGAGCGAAGACTTGAATACTGGCTCGAAGCCGATCAGCTGAAAGAGCGGCTGCCAGAGTTAGAACTGGCAGCCACCGAAGCAGAACGCCTGCTTGGGGAGGCAAAGAATACCCGCATGATGGCGGAGGCAGACGCGGACGCTGCGCGCAATGCAGCGGCCAGCGCAGCTCAAGCCGCGACCGACGCCGACGCGGCGGTAGCGGCTACAGCGGCTGAATTGGCGAAGCTACGCGATATCAAGGAGCCCCAAGGTATTGAGGCACTGGGCGCGAAAACTGCTGAGGCCACAGCGGCTCTGAGCGAAGCTGAAGAAACCTTGGCAGTGAGGGAAGGCGAGCAGAAGAACATTGCTGCCGCGATTGCTACGTTACCGGCAGCAGAGATCCTCGCTGCGGCGAGATCGGCTGTCGACGACCTTATCTCGACCATTGCCGAAGAGCTCGAAGAGTATGCAACGCGGGATGCGATACGTGAATCGGTTCGAGAGGCTCAAACCGTAGCTGATGCGGCGTCGACCGCATTGGCAGGTGCCGAACGCTCTCTACGCGAAGCCGAGCATGCCAATCAGGCCGCGGCGCTTAGAACGGGCCTGAGTGTGGGTGACGAATGCCCGGTGTGTGGTCACGAGATAGTCGCGGTCTTGGCCGATGCGAATGATGTTGATTTGCAGCGCTTTCAGGAGGCGGTAACTACTGCGCGGGCAGATTATGATCGCGCCGCAGCCTCGTTGACTGAGTTGCGAGCCTCTCAACGGAGCGCTGAGGCAGCGCACGTTCGACGCATAGAGCGGTGCGAAGCGCTAAGGCTGGCTCTCAAAGAGAAGCTCCCTGCGCTTGACATGACAGCAAGTCCTGCAATAGCACAAGGTCTATCGACGTCTAAGAACGAACGACTAAGCGACGTACGTGATGCGGCGAACGAAGTTCGTGCTAGTGTCGCGGCCAAGATCGAGGAGCGCGCGTCAACTGAGCAGCGGCGCCAGAATGCGGATGTAGCAGTCGCCGACGCACGAGATGCCGTTCGGTCGGCCGCCGAAGACGTCAAGGGATGCAATGCCGCGTCACGCGAAGCGCTCACGGCTCTGAACTTGGTCCGCGACGGTGTTATCTCTCTCGCACCGCCGACGATTGATGACACGGCCGTCGCTGCATCCTGGAGGAAATTAACGAACTGGGCAGACGAAATGTCCCAGACTGTCGCCGAACAACTGGCGGCACTCCAGGCTACGGCGAAGGAAGCCAATGACCTTGCAGCACATACGAAAGCTGCAAAGGATGAAGCAGAGCAGGCCGCGAGGGCTTCCAACGAACAGCTTACTGCTGCTTCGCTCGACCTCCAGCGAACAAGTGGTGCGCTTAAAACCGCCTGCGAACGACTCGCCGAGCTCAATCAGATACTGACGGCCGGCTTGGCCAGGGACGAGACAAGTGCCGAATTAGCACGCGTGAAAGCACTCGAAGCGCAACTTGCCGGAGCCACCAAGGCGATCGGCACGGCCCGCGAATCGACCTCCACCGCGCGTGACGCCCTCGCAGTGGCCGAGAGCGCGATCGCGACGAGTCGACAGCAAATGCAACGCCTACGCGATCCGCTGTCCCAATACGGCGCACCCGAGATTGTTGGGACAGATCTTGCGACCGACTGGGACTTGTTCGTCAAATGGGCTGATGCAGAAGCGGCAGCAAGAACAACTCAAATCTCCGCACAGCAAGAGGTCATTGCTGAAGCAGAGAAACGATTGGGTGATGCGGCGACAAGATTGTCGCAGGACATGGTGCAACATGGCGTCGAGGTCGATGAGGACCTATCGCCCGTCGCACTCGCCGACCGCGCCACCGCCGCGGTAGCCGCCGCACTAGCAACCGCAGAGGCTGCGTTCAAACACGCCAAAGAGCGGCGCTCTCAAGCCATGAAGATGCGTGCTGAGATGCAAGCAGCCGAAGAGACTGCCAGCGTTGCGCAGATGTTGTCACAATTAATGCGTGCTAACGGCTTTCCACGATGGCTGATCGCGAGCGCCCTCGATGCGCTGTTGCGCGATGCTTCGGCAATTCTGCTCGAGCTGTCGAGTGGGCAATTCGAACTCACGCGCAACGAGCAAGATCTTCTCGTCATCGATCACAACGACGCGGACATGTGTCGTCTCGTGAAGACCCTTTCGGGTGGCGAAACGTTCCAAGCATCACTGGCGTTAGCGTTGGCGCTCTCCGAGCAGGTCACGTCTCTGTCCGCTGCCGGCGCGAACAAGCTCGAGTCGATCTTCTTGGACGAGGGATTCGGCACGCTTGACGAGGCGACACTTGACATTGTCGCCGGCACTTTGGAAAACCTAGCGTCGTCCGGCTCCCGGATGGTGGGAGTTATCACGCACGTGGGCGCACTGGCGGAGCGGATCCCGGTCCGATTTGAGGTAAGTCGCGACAACGCGGGTTCGCATATCGAGCGCCTGGCGGTCTAGTCGTGCGATTTAGCGTTGACGGGTGGGACCCGAGTTACGGTACGGCCATTGATATTCAGGAGCTTGCCGAGACTTCGTCGAAGGTTGATGCAACTCCGGAAGTCGGCGGCTCCGGGTGGGCACCGATCGCACCGGACACCGCGACTCCCGTACCTCAAAGCGTGCTCTTTGTAGATGGGGTACGCAGAATAGATGCACGCGCGTGGATCGACGATCTTGACGCCCCTAACGGTGAGGGCAACCGCGCTGTACCGGGTCTCTGCGCGAGTTACGCGGCAGGAGTCGTTCGAGCATCCGCGGCTGGCGCGGACGTCATCGCCTCCGAAGTTCGACGAGGTCTTTTCTCTGAAGCGGCGACAGCAGAAACTATCGACGCCGGCTTCGAACCCTACGTATTTCATCGAACGGTTTCCGACGAAGAAGCCCCACCCGGTGCCTCGCTGACGAACGCGTTGCAGCGCGTGCTGGCTGACTTAGAGCTGACGGTGGCGGTTGAGGCGCGAAATCGGCCCGGCCCGAATCCATCGGAGGAGAACGACCTGTTAGTCGTAGACGGCCCGCTACGCGGAAAGGCGCACCTGTCGCGAGCGCTCGGTTACGTCAAGACGCATGGCGTGCAATATCTTCCGCCTGGCCTCAACGCGGTTGTTAGCGAACTGCGGACGGCCGATCGCTCACCTATCTTCGTGATCGCTTCAGGATGGGACAGGTATTCGTGGTATTTGCGTCTACCGTGTCTGCCGGGAAGCCCGTGGGCTGGCATTGTGCGGCTCGAGGCTGCGGCCGACCGCAGCCTCAAAGATGTCATCGCAACGGCGAACATGACGCAAGTGTTGTTCCCCAGGTTCGCCTCTGTGGAATACAAAGAGCCACGCGCACCGCAGAATCTTGTACCGATCGCCGGACTCGAGAAGTGGCTTCGGCACCAGCTGGGCGATGCGACGTTGCTTTATCGGAGTCTTCGGATGGCCGCGCACAAGCTCGGGACCACTGAGTGAGCTATGCCTAGACGGTGGGTCAATGGCGCTTTGGCAGCGTGCCACTCACTAGCAGCGACGTCGTTTAGCTACATGCGAAGGGAGGATGACCGTGACTGGCCATCTCTTCATCATCAATGGTGATCTCACGAAGCTCGCATGCGACGCCATCCTGATACCGACCGATGCGGCTTTCCACATCACCGTGTCGTGGAAGAAGTTGCTTCGCGGCAAGACGATCCCCAGGTCGTGGAACAACGCCGACGTCGTTCAGCTTGACTCGTCGGCGAAGGAGCCGCATATCTGGCTGGGAAACGCGGGACAGGTGGGCGACGACTCCGACTTCACGGTCTTCGCGCCAATCATTAACGAGTTCGTCGAGCAGGCGACCGCCGCGCTACAAAGGCGACGGGACGACGACCGAATCTATGCATGGCCCAAGTACCGGCTCGCTGTAAATGTCATCGGGTCCGGACATGGAGGTGCACGTAATAGGAAGGGAGAACTCGTTCACGGCCTTCTCTTGGCGCTTGACCGCATTGCGCGGAATCACGATGTCGACATGATCCTTGTGGCATTCGGGGACAAACAATACGCAGCATGCCAGCGCGCTAGGCGCCAGGTCATCTCAACTAGACCGCTCGCCGAGACGTGGCTCTTCAACGAGCAGGCGAATCCTAATCTCCGGTCATGCGCGCGAAGACTCGCTGAAGCAGCGATTGACAGCCAGCTCGTTCTGTTTATCGGCGCGGGCGTGAGCGCCGGCGCGGGCTTACCTACATGGGCTGACCTACTTCGCAAAGTTGCGCTCAACAGTGGAGTAGAGCCGGGCATCGTAAACCTTCTGAGGGACAAGGACTATCGCGACCAAGCGACTCTCCTCGAGCGCTGGCTAGGCAAAGGTGTAAGTGGACTGAAGAAGAAGGTTGCCTCGGAGCTCGGAACAGCGCAAAAGTACTCACTCCTACACGGGCTACTCGCCTCCCTACCGAGTAGGGAAGCGGTAACGACGAACTTCGACCAACTCTTCGAGGCTGCCGCCACGACCGGCGATCGTGAACTAGCCGTGCTTCCGACCAATCCGTCGAATACCGAGGGCCGATGGCTTCTGAAGCTGCACGGATCAGTCAACGACCACGATCACCTCATCCTCACCCGCTCGGACTTCCTGAGCATGCCGCGGCAGTACGGGGCCCTGCTGGGGCTCGTTCAAGGGCTACTCCTGATGCGGCACATGCTTTTTGTCGGATATTCTTTACAGGACGAGGATTTCCACGAGCTCATGTACGAAGTGCGTGCCGCACGGGGAGACGTTGAGATCGGATCGTCGAATGCCACAGTGTTGACGCTCGCCGATGATCCGCTAGAGCGGCAGTTATGGGAGAACGACCTCGCCATCGTGCCGATGGTCGCCGGCCCAGCTGAAGACGTGGATAAGAGTGTCGCAGCTCGCCAGCTTGAGATCTTTCTCGACCTAGTCGGCTATCTGTCAACGACCTCTGCTTCATTCTTCCTCGACCCTACTTATAGCAGCCTCTCGGAAGATGAACGGCCACTTCGGAGTTCACTGATCGATTTGGCTGCAGCCACGAGGGAAGCACAACCAGGTACGGTTGGCTACATCATAAGGCGATTTCTACGCCAACTAGGCGATGCGTCGCCATAGGTGGGGTGCACGAAGTCTATCCTCGTCATTTGAACGCCGTTCCGGGACTTGAGTCCGATGGTTCTTCCTGAGCCGTCGCGTCACCATGCGCGATACCGAACGATGCGGGCCTGGGCAGTCTCCGCAGCACCGCGTAGATCAGCTAGCCGCTCGCCAACCGTCCTGGCCGCGAGATCCGGCGGCAGCGCTACTGAGAACTTGAGCCCTGAGACAGCTTCCTCGTCAACGCGCGGAACGGCATCGAGGTCCGCAGCCTTGACGTCGTCTGCGGAAATGCCTTCTGGGAGGAGGACACTTTCGTTCTCCACGCCGTTCGCATCAATGCCCACCCCAGCGAGAACTGTTGCGTTCGCCTTCAGCCCGGCCCAGGTCCACAGCCGCGTACCTCCCGTACCGGGCGGATGCAGCACGAGGCCGTTGTTGTCGACTTCCGTGGCGCGTTCTTCACGGAGTTGCTTCAGTGCTGCTGGAACACGTTTGGACAACTCGACGTTAGGTTCTTCCCCAAGCAGCACCTCTCTCTTGGCTTGGCACAACTCGAACGATTGCGTGACGGCACCGGACGGCCACTTCACGTCACCCTTGGTTGGAATTTCCTCGACCCATACAGTGAAGCGCTCCCAGTCGACGTGTTGCACTAACCAACCTCGACCCGCCAGAATGAGGGGGCGCTGCTCGCGATCCGGCCGGGCCGGGAGTGCGAGCGGCGAGACGAATCCGATCTCCTTGATGCCCGCCACAACGCGCAACTCCAGGTCGGCAACAAACGTCGAGAGAAGGTCCATGAAGTGTCGCTTGCCGAACTCCTTCTCCGCGCGCGGACCGATCATCAACGACCCTGAATCTTCAACGAGGAACTCTTGCTCGCGCAGGTAAGCCAGCACCTCCGCGCCATCCGCCATGAGCGGAAGGTCACCCCACCACCGCGACCAGTCCGAGGCGCCAAACGATCCCTCTTGGAGCGCCAGCGCAAGAAGTTGTTGAGCAGCGAGGTGGCGGGGATGCGGTGGAGCAACGACTTTCTCGACGAATCCGCGCTTCCACAGCAGTAGCACGGCGGCGGCGTCAAGTAGTCCGTCGAGGCTGGTCGCGAGAAACAGAGTGTTGCGGCTCGTGCCCAGTCGCCTGCCAGTACGGCCCAGTCTTTGCAGGAACGACGAAACCGTGCGCGGGGCGTCGATCTGAATGACCCGATCGAGGTCGCCAATGTCGATGCCAAGCTCAAGGGTCGACGTCGCGACGATGACCGTGTCTTTGGCTTCGGCGAAAGCAAGTTCGCTCTGCCGCCTCTCGTCGACGGAGAGCGACGAGTGAGACACAAACGTCTGGACGTCACGCTCGCGTAAGAGAAAGGCGAGTTCCTCTGCGGAACGGCGTGATTCGGCGAACACCAGCCGCTTGTCACCCCGGTGAAGCCGAGAAATGACGGTGGCGGCGTTGTCCATGCTCCCGACGTAATCGAGGGTGATCTCTGGGTTCACCGTCGGCGATGACCTCTCGCGCACCACGGTGACCGGGTTGCGCCCCTCGGTCGAACCCTGCATCCACGTGCCAACCGCTTCTGGGTTGCCAATGGTCGCGGAAAGCCCCACTCGCTGAATCTTGTGTCGAGCTATTCGTTCCACTCGCTCCAGCACGGCGAGTAGGTGCCAACCGCGGTCAGACCCAGCGAACGCATGCAGCTCGTCGACCACGACGGCTCGAACGGACCCCAAGAACCGCTCATGATCGACTCGTCGCGAGACGAGCATGGCCTCAATGGATTCCGGGGTCGTCAGCAAGATGTCTGGCCTGTCGGCAAGCATGCGTCGACGCTCCGACTGCCCAATGTCGCCGTGCCATAACCCCGCCGTCCTGCCGAGCCAGGAGCAGTAGGCGGTCACACGAGAGTGAATGTTGTTCAGAAGCGCACGAAGTGGCGTCACATAGAGGATGGTCGTACCCGTCCAGTTGCCTTCGACCATCTCGGAGAGCAGTGGAAAAAGAGCGGCCTCGGTCTTGCCACCAGCAGTGGGTGCAACGAGAACACAATCCGTACCTGACCGCACTGGCTCAACCGAGGCTGCCTGGAGAGGTCTTAGTGAAGGCCATCCCAGCGAGTTAACGATGTGATACTCGATAGCCGCGTCGAAGCCTGTTGAAGCCATCGGCTAGAGATCCAGCTCAATTTCGTCGACGCTGCCGGCCGGGGCACGATTGGTCCGCGCGTGCACCTCCCGCTCCGCCGGCGTCAGCTCGTCGGCGCTCACTGTGAGGTGGTAGTCGCGGCGCGGGTTGAAGTCCTCGAAGAGGTCCACCCGGTCGAGGACGTCGGAGACCAACTTCTTGAGGAAGAGTCGTGGCGCGATTCCGGTTCGCCCACCCAACTCGCCGCCGACCGCGGCTGCAAGGTCTCGCAAGTAAACGTCATCGACGACGGTCCTCACACGCTCCGGGTCTTTGGCTCCGGTCGCGTAGATGTCACGAACGCGGCTGCCCAGCTCCAAGAGCGACTCGGGCGTAAATCCGGTGAGGCGGACCTGTGTTGCGCGCGGGTTGTCGAAGCGTGCATCCGTGGTGAAGTCGGTCTGAAGTCGTTGGGCCAGTGGTGGAAGACGCTGCACGCCTTGCTGCCCATCGAAGAACGCGGGTGTCCCAGTGAGGAGCAGATACAACCCAGGAAACCGTCCACCGTCGATCTCGTCCATGAGCTGACGAAGAGCGTTCAGCGACTTCTCTCGGACGTCGCTTCGCATACGTTGCAAAGTCTCGACTTCATCGAAGACGACGACAAGGCCCGCGTAGTCGGAATCGCGAAGAACGGTGAGCAGCCCCTGGAGGAACCCAAGTGCGCCGTAGTGGTCGAGGTCGCCACGCACACCGGCGGCCCGCTTCACCGAGGTCGCTACATGAGGCTGACCACCAAGCCACGCCAACAGTCCATCGGCCTCGGCAGAGTTACCCGCCGTCTGCGCCAACCGGTACTGCCTCAGCACAGCGGCGAAGGCCGGCGCCTCCTTCGAGACATCCGACAGTCGACGTTGGAGTAAGTCGAGTGATGCTTCTGAACCTGCCGATTTTGCGGCTCCATCCTTGACGTCGTGGTCGAGGATGTAGAACCAGCCGTCGATGACGTCGCGCAGCGCACCCGACTGGGTGGTCGAAGTGGAAAGGTTCTCGGTGATGCGCCGGTACACGGTCTCCAGCTTGTGCAGAGGCGTCTCTGTCTCGCTGATCTGCACCTCGGTGGTCGCGAACCTTGCGCGCTTGGCCCGCTCGGTGAGCCAGCGGGAGAAAATAGTCTTACCGGAACCGTATTCACCACGGACAGCTTTGAATACGGCGCCTCCGCCGGAGACAGTCTGGAGTTCTTCGTCGATGGCATCCTCGAAGCGAGCCAAGCCGACGGCGAGGACGTCAAGGCCCTGATGTGGCACGGTGCCCCGCCGCAGCGCGTCGATGATGTCCTTGCGCCGACGGGGGCTGATGCTGCCCGAAACCTCGGTCATCGCGCGCTTCCGACGTTGAACTGCTCACGCAGGAGCTGCTCGTCGAGTCGCAGCGTGACGCCATCGGTGTCGAGTTCGATGACGCCGTATCCGTCTACGTTGAACAACCGACGCACTGCCGCAAAGACTTGTCCTACGTTGGCGATTGGGATTCCGACAGCAGCGGCCACCGTGTCTTGGTGCGCGCGGCCACCACGATCCACGAGTGCGCGCAACACCGCTTCTGCGGTCCTGTCGTCGAGAGCCCGCCGGCCAGCCATCCGTCTTTGTTCCGCGTACGTCGTCGATGCGAGCACCGCTTCGACCAGTCCGGCGGGAATTGCTGGCGGCTTCGGAAGCTCGTCGAGCTCAAATAACCCCTCGCCCTGACCCTGTGCTTCCGCCTTCTTCGGCTTCTTGAGGCCTTCGGGGAATGCCCTTGTCTTGGCTGACGAATCGCTACCGATCGGGTCGTTCCACCACAAGGGGATCTGCGGTGCGGCCTGCTCCCAGCCAGCTGCCCCCGTCGCGACGGTGGCGGCTTGAAACACGAGTACCGGGATTGTCAGCTCCGCGAGGCTGGCGCCACCGTGATAGCCCGCGTGTCGAGGCCCATAGTGCGCATCGTCGCGCCAGAGCAGCACCGCTTCGCCGCCCGGCACGACCACTCGCGGACCAGACACGAGCACTTCGCCATCGACGGAAGCACCGGTCGAGGTTGGCCGCCAACGAGACTCGGCACCGCTGACACTGAGGGCCTCGGTGTTGCGTTCGACAACGTGGCCGTGATCGGACGTCAAGATAATCGCCCGCCGAGCGGAGATTGCAGTCTCCAGGAGTGCTCGCAGCGGATCTAGCGAACGCAAATCCCAATCCCACGATGACATGTCGTTCTTGTGGGTCGCGTCGTCGATCGCGTTGATCACCACTCCGACCACAGGCACCGCGGCATCACGGATTGCGGCCAGTACAACGTCGGGTAGCGAAGCACCACCTGCTGATCGCAGATCTTTCTTATGAAAGAGCTTGGCGCCGGGGAATGCTGTTGCCAGCCCGCGCTTCTCGTCCTCACCCGTACCCGAGCAGACCTCACCGCAGAACAGTGAAGTACGAGAGATGTTGGTCAGCGACGGCAACGCCGCGACGACCGACTGCCGTGCGTGGGTTGACGCGGGAACCCACTCCACGAGACCCAACCGGGCGACCTCGGAAGCGAGTGCCGTGGCTATTGCACTACTCATTCCATCCAGCACAACGAGGAGCGCACCACCTTGGCGGCGCCACGGGTCGACGATCTGGGCCAGCAGTCGCTCTACGCCAACCGCTCCTTGGTCGCCTGCTGCGTTGACTTGGCCCAGTCTCAATGCCGCAGCGTGGTCACGCTGCTTCCGGCGAACGTGCACCTTGTCGAGCAGCTGTTGGTATGCCTCCGTGACAACCAGATCATTCGAGCCGTTCCACACGGCACCTACGGCGGCGTCGACCCAAGCACCGTCATTCATCTGCCGTTGCAGATCGCCGCCGAGGGATATCGAGGCATCCTCGGTGGTGGCGAGCCACCGGTGCAGACGGACTGCCATGATCGGCGCCTGCGAGGTATTTCCGTCGCGGTGCTCTAGCACACGAGCGAGGGCGTTCTCGACCTCCTCACCGGAGGTCAGTGCCTCTGCGAGGGAACGGACGCGAGCCAGGTATCCGGGACGTAGGACAGCCGACTGCTCGGCGCCCTCGGGCCAGCCAAGGTCGCCGAGGAGTGCTTCTGCTTGTTGTAAGGCCACACCGAGCTCCGGAGAGCTGTCGACTTCCAGTCGCAGCACTGCCGCTTTCGCCAGTCTCGCAACGTCTTTCGCGATGTCGACGGGTACCGCCTTTCCGTCGACGAAGGTCTCGACCCGCACCCGCGCGGAAACCTGTGTCTCCGTGGGCGGAGTGCCATCCTCGGGCCACAAGACGTCCAAGGCGAGGCCGACTGCAAGGGGGGTGACATGCTCATTGCGCTGAGCGATCTGCAAGGCGGAAGCAGCCGGATCGCCTAATTCGGCCCCAGCCCAGTCAATAAGATGCCGCCTCAACTGAGCATCAACTGCGACCCAAGCAGCACGCACATTGCGTCTTCCGAGAGCCGTTAAGAGCAGAACGCCGTCAAGCTGAGCGTCAGCACCAAGTCCGAGGACATGAGCGAGGAGAGAGCCGATGGCATGGCGAGCGGTCAACGCAGGTTCCACCGACCGCGGCCATCCACCGGGCGGCTGGTGATCAAGCAATGCTGTTGCCGCCCAGTCCAGACGCCGGAGATCGCGGCCGACTTCGATTGCCCCCGGGAACAGCCGAGGCACAGCCTGCCACTCGTCTGGAAGTTCGATCCCATACTTGTAGGCGCGCGAAAGTACTGCGTCCCCGAGGTCCTCCTCAGGCCGGTCGGTTAGGACAATGGCGCGCTCATCGGTTGACAGCGTGGCAAGGATGTCGAGGACGGCAAGCTGCGATACCGCGGGCAGGACCCGGACGACTTCGTCTCCGACCTTGATGTCTCCTCGGCTCCACTCAGGGCGAGCACGAAGCAGAAGAATCTGGGCGTCCGACTTGACCAGGTCTACCGCTCGCTGCTGCACCATCGCCGGAGAGACGCTGACGGTGCGGAGCTGCCGCTCGCTCAAAACCATCGCCAGTCGACCCTTAGCTTCTTGCCCTCGACCGGACGGCTGAGTTCTTTGGTCAGATCCTTGAGCAGGGCCTCGAGCTGCGACACACCCTCTACCTCGACCGTGTGCTCCTGGCTCGCGCGTGTTTCAGCGTCGCGTTGCGCCTCCTCTTGCCGACGGCGGAACTCTTCCTCCTGTTCGCGCAAACGACGCTCGCGGTCGGCGGCCTCCTGCTCGCGCCGCTTGAGTTCCTCTTCCTGCTCGCGTCGACGTCGGTCCTCTTGCTCACGACGCACCCGTTCCTGCTGGGCCACGGAATCGCCGCCGAATCCGTCTTCCTTGCCGCGTCGCTCGACGAGAATCCGAGTGACCTCCTGAGCTGCTGCGATAAGAGCAGGAGCCAGGTCGACATGCATCTGGTCAGCTTCGGCGGCGCTCCGCAACGCGGTAAGCGCGTTGGCTGCCCGCTCGCCCAAGGTCGGAAGTTGGTTCAGGAGCTGCCAATTCGCACCTTGAAGAGCCGCCGCAACGTCTGCCGCTGTGGCGAGTGACCGCGCGAGTGGTTGCAGCTCATTAGGAAGGTCGAAGTCGGCGAGCACCCGAATCCGGTCAACATGGTCAGCGGCATCGCGCAGTGCCACGATGAGATCCCGGGCGCGACGGCCAGTGCCAAGACGCGGACTGACGTCGCTCAGTCCGAGCACGTCACTGTGGGCTTCCAGCGCGCTGACAAGGTCGGTCGCACCACGATCAAGGTGGCGCATCGTCGTCGCCAACTCGTCCCCGACGCGCTGTACTGCACTGCTAGAGAGATGGTGCTCACCGGCTCCGATGCCGAACACCGCCTTGGCCCGATTAAGGGCGTTGGTCCAATCCTCTTGGCTCGGAAGGACTGGCTCGCGAAGAGTGATGTCATTGTATAACCCGCCGATTCCGGGCGACCCGACTGGCGACCCGTGGCGGAGGAGTTGCCTATCGGTGAGTGCCACCCACGCCAGAATCAATAGGTCCTGTGCATCGGCGGTCATGCCGGTGGGCGCAAGCGCCGCTCGAAGGGTGCCGACGATTGGGTCGCCGCTGGCGAGTGCCCTCGTAAAGTCGTCATGCCACGCGAAGTGCACCGTATCCAGAACGTACGTTACTTCGCGCAAGGTGCCGACCCCGTAAGCGTCGATCACCCTCCGCACCCTGCTAGCAGTATTCCGATCAACCGTATCGATGCGACCGCCCTTGGTCATCGCCTCGCGCGCCAGGTCGAGCACGGCGTTGAACTCAGCCCTGCGGACCTCGTCAGTACCCCGATCGACGTCGGGGTGCCTCGGGAATCGCGCATCAAGGCCGCCGCCCAGCACGGCTACGGCCGCATCGGAGAAAGAAGGGGACGACGGTTTCTGCGGGTCGTAGTCAGGCGCGAGGGTGACGAAAGTGTTGCCTTCGGGCACACGCTCGCCGAGATGGTCGTCAGTGGCTGCGTCAATGCCGTAGGCCTGACGCAAAGCCAGCACGATCTGATCGCTCAGGGACTCTCGTTGGTTGGCGAGTTGCCTACGCGCGGGCTCTCGGTCGTTGACCGGCAGCGATGTCGAATATTGGTCGAACCGCGCGCCCGTCAGCAGGTAGTCGAGCACGACGAGCTTGCCGATGTCATCCATGCGCGAGGCGGTTAGGAAGTGGGGCAGCCAAGCGATCGTGTCGCTCTCCCGGCCATCCTGCTTGAGCTGCACAAGCCGCCATACGTCATCCGACGGCGGGTGGCCCGCGTCATCAAACGGGAAGTCAATGACCAACTTCCAACGTCCGTCGGTCGCCATGAGAGCGGCATCAGGAAGCGTTCGGGTGTCGCGAACGTTGCCGAAGACGACGTCGACTTCTCGCTTCTGACCGCGCCACACGTGCGTCAGCGAATACTCGCTACCCAACGCACCAGTCAAAGAGGCGCCGATCTGCCCCGCGAGTAACTGCCGCAACAGGCGGCGCCGGTTCTCGTGGGTGTCCTCGTTCTGGACGTGGACGAGGACCGAGTCGTAGTCGACACCGGACAGTTGCAATGTGATCACTGGATCAGCCGTCTGCGTTCCGACGGTGACTTCACCGAACTCCTTCGCCCAGTCACGGGCAAGAGCGACGACCTGGACTGCTTCCTGGCCGGGGATCATCGATACCACGGTGCCGAAGTTAAGCGCCGCCAACTTCGATGCAGTCAGGTCCTTCAACGAGGCCGCACCCGGGGCGATGGCAGCAACCAAAAGAGTCTTGGCGAGACGGTCGTCTCGACGGAAAGCATGGTTGCGCGCCAGCCCTTTCGCTTCCTCCTCGGTGAGGCTGTGCCGGTTTAATAGGTAAGGCCGCATCTTGCGGGTGTAGAAAGCGCGCGCCGCTCGGAACAGGTTCTTCATGTCGTCGGTCAGCGGTTCAGCATCGCCCAGGACGACCACGTCGAAGAGGTCACCGACAGGGATGACGTCACCGACTGTCAATTCGTCACGACCCCGCGTCAGCAATTCGCTCATGATCTTTAGCGCCGTGCGCTCTCGCTGCATGATCGATGAAAGGGCGACCATAGCGTCAACCAACGCGGGCGAGAACGGATAAACCTGCTCGAAATCTACTGCGGCAGAACCGGCTTCGTCGATGAGTAGGTGTTTGAAGGCCACCGGGTTCGCGCGTACGCGAGCCACGGCGGCGGCCAGGGCATCCCGCCCAGCATCGGATGTCGGCTCAAGAAGTCGCTTGTTGACGATCTGAGGAAGGTTGGCCGCAGCTAGAGTGATCTTCTCGAACCGGCCCTCCCACCACTGGAAGGAGTCGTCCAGCGCGACCTGCTCGGCACCGACTGCACCACCGCCAAGGAAGTCCTTGAGGTTGCGCTGACGAGCGACGAAGGACGCCAACGGGATTGGGAGTGCGCCGATTCCCGTCTCGACAAGCTTGGCGACCTTTGATGTTTCGGACTGAATAAACGCGGTGTCGCGCAGATGATTTGCCAGCCACAGCACAAGTTCGTCGAGGAAGAGCACGACCCCCTCGTAACCGAGACCCTTCGCGTGCTCGGTCATCGCGTGGAGGCCGTCGGTCATGTCGAGCCAGGTGCCCGTGTTTTCGAAGGCCGGGAAGTAGGTACTTACAAGGTCACCAACAACTCTTTGACGGTCGGCGTCGCCTGCTGGTTTCGTCCGCGCAGCGTCGTACAACTCGGGAGTCAACGTGGTGGCGAACGTGCCCCAGCCAGAGGAGCCGGAGGCGCTTGCCTCGAACCGAGAGAAGAATTGCTCGTCTCCAAGCTGGGAGCGCAATTGGTCGGCGTTCTCGAACAGCGCGTCCGAACGGTGCAACACGGGCACGGGTTCGCCCGGATGCCGCTTCTTTATGGTCGCGAGGTAGCCACCAAAGAGTGCGGACTCGAATGACTCTGCTCCGATCAAGTGGTAGTCGATCGCAAGCAGTTTTCGGCTGAGCAGGCCCTCGTGCTTGGCGACTTGAGCCTGAAGTCCTTGGAGTGCTCTGGCCTGTGTGTTGCCGGCAAGCAGCAGATGCATGACGGCCATGTAGTGCGACTTACCGGAACCGAAGGAGCCGTGGATGAATGCGCCTTTTGACGATCCGCTCGACAGTGTCGCCTCGACCAGGGTCAGACCCTTCTCGAATGACTCCGCGATCGACTCAGTCACCACATAGTCGGAAAGTGTCTGACTGGCGGCCTCTTGCGCGCGATGGATCTGCAGGACGAAGTCGTCGTCGTGGACGGCGAGCGGGATGTCGATGGCGTCCCGCAACGGCAAAGACAGATCGGTCATCGCGATGCCCTCCGTCCTCGGGTTGGGGCCGGTGGCATCCACTCCGTCACTTGCACGCGCGTCTTCTCCATGCGGGCAAGGTACTGGTCAACAACGCCTGTGATGACCGAGGCCGGGCTTGCACCGAATTGGGGCTCGATCTCCGAATGCCACTGCGCGAGCCAGGGTTCCAATTCCACCAGCCCCGCCACCAGCGGCTCCAGGGCGGCGTCATCGGCACCCAGCGCCTGTTGGACAGGAATCTCGCGGGCAAGAGCAAGCGCCTGATCTCGGTGGGACCACCCGGCCCATCCGAGCACAGGCGTCGGGTCGCCTTCGCGCGTCACGCCGGGATACGCGATAAACCGCTCCTTGGGTACGTCGAGCTTGCCACGCGCTTTCCAATACGTCGTCTTTCGAAAGTCGACCTGGGCATACTTGGGCGGCACCGGGATCGTGACTTTTTCGCCGGCGTCCTCGCGACGCTGCAAAGCCCACACCTCCTGCCACGCCCGGTACTTCTCAACTCCAGCAGGTTTGTAACGGTAGGCGGCCAGGAATGGCACCGCCTCATCCGAGATCAGACCTCCAATCAAGGCAGCAAGATCTGGCTCAGCGGTGCCGGTGAGTGCACGAGCGAGTTCCTTCAGCACCGTGTCTGCACGGAGTAGATCCGCGAGCTCGGCCACCGACCTCGTGGTTGGGCCTTGCGCGTCCTGCCATAGCGTCGGGCCCTCAAGGCGGTCGAGGACTGCTTGTTGCAGCGCCCCCTTTCGCTGAGTCGACCAATCAGTGATGGCCCAGCGGCGCTTGAACTCTGGCTGCTCCAACAGACGGATGTTGCGGTCTGACTCGATCAGTTCGAGCCGACGCTGAACAAGGGATTTGTAGTCGTCGGGCCAGGATGCGGGCAGCTCCGTGACCGCAGTCGAATTGTGACGTTCGAACCACGCCGTCTCCTCGGCGCCTTCTTCGACACGTCGGGCAAGGTTAATCTCAAACGCCCGCTGCCCGAGGACAATTCCTTCGATAGCGGAGCCCCAGTACGTGAGGTCGGCGTCGATCAGGCCGTACAACCGGTAGACCTCCCAGTCCAGCTCCTCTTGTTCGAAGATCATTCGTCCCCGAACCCGTTGCCACTCGGCTTCTGCCATCGAGAGCGCGTCAGCAAGACCCCCCGTCGACTCGGCAAGCCGGGTCTCGACCACGGTTTCCGGTGTGACGGTGCCTAGACGGTATGGAGGCTGACTCGAGGCCGAAGGCCTCGGGCTGCAATCGGACGTGGGTTGCCGGTGTCGGGTGAACACTCGCACGGGTAGAGCCACAGTTGCAGATCAGGAGGCCTCAGGTGAGTTTCAACGGTACGAGTGTCGGGTTGGACGTGCACGCGCTTTCGGTGGTTGCTCATGCCGTCGATGAACAGACGGGTCGAGTCGAACGGGCGCGGTTGTGTCCTGATCACGGTGAGATCTTGGATTGGTTGCACCGGTTGCGAGGCCCGGTGCGAGTGGCCTATGAGGCCGGGCCAGGTCAAGTCCAGGGACGTGGTGTACGACGTCGTCGTGTGATTCTTCGAGGTAATAGTTCAGGCGGTCAGTGCCGCCGGGCTGCCCTCCTGTTCTGCTGATGGCGTGTGGTCGGCGCGGGATTTGCTGAGGAGCTCTAGGCCGAGGTAGCGGCGCGATTCGGCCCATTCGTCGTGTTGTTCGGCCAGGACAGCACCGACCAGGCGGATGAGGGCGTTGCGGTCGGGAAAGATGCCGACGACGTCGGTGCGGCGGCGGATCTCTTTGTTGAGTCTATCCGTTAACCGGCTCTCCGGGGACACGGTTCGGGCTGCAGCGTGAGGTTCACGCACAAGCGCTGAGCACGGATGGATGCTGTCTGCATCTCGGTGGGGGAAGGCGGAGCGGCGATGCGGGTACTCAAGAGCGACAGCGGATATGTCCTGGAGGGCGACTGGGACGGGCAGGACGCGGTGAACGCGTTTCTCAACCATTTGGCGGGACGGGGGTTCAGCGCGGCCACGGTGCGGGCCTACGCATTCGACGTCGCCAATTTGAGCCGGTTCCTCGTCCAGCAAGCGGTCGGGCTCGCCGCGGTCGATGCGCCGTTGGTGTTCGACTGGATCGACTGGCAAGGCGTCCGCCGAACGGACCAGCCCACCGGCGGTCACCGCTCGTCGACCCCGCCGGCAGCTTCGACGGTGAACCGCCGGGTCGCGGCAGTGCGCGCGTTATTCGAGTATCTGGTGATGACCGGTGTCTGCACCGACAATCCGGTGCCGTCGCCGCGGCGGGGACAGGGGCTGCGCCAGTCGCAGCGGGGGTTGCTCGGTCATCTGGGTCCCGGGCGTGCACGCAGTGGCGGTAGGTTGGTGCGTCAGCCGCAGCGTCTTCCGGAATCGTTGTCCACCAACGATGTCGACGCGTTCCTGGCGACACTGGCAACGCACCGGGACCGGGCGATGGTGCTGGTGATGCTACTCGGAGGGCTGCGTTCGGCCGAGGCGCGTGGCCTGCTGCTCGCCGACGTCGATATGGGCCGGCGCCGGCTTCGGGTGATCGGCAAGGGCGGCAAGGAACGTCATGTCCCGGTCGATGCGGCGTTCTTCACCGAGCTCGCCGCCTACCTGCGATGGGAGCGGCCGCCGGGGTTGGCGACGCCGCAGTGCTTCGTAGTGCTGCGCGGCCCGACGACCGGTGCACCGGTCAGCGAGGCCGGGCTGCGCAGCCTGTTCCGTCGGCACCGGGAGACCTCTGGCGCCACAAGAGTCCGCCCGCACCGTTTACGGCATACCTACGGCACCGAATTGTCGGCGGCCGGAATCGATCTGCTGGCGTTGCGGGCGTTGATGGGGCATGTCTCGCCGGAGACCACGGCCCGCTACGTGCATTTGTCGATCGAGCAGCTCGCCGCCGAATACGGTGCTGCTCGTGCGACGTTGGCCGGAGCCCGGCAGTGACCACGGTGTTGGTCGGCCAACCCGTAGGCGCCGACGAGGTGGTGGCGGATTATCTCGACCACGTCGCCACCCTGGGTTTGAGCGGGCGGGCGGTACGCGACCGGATTCGGATCGCTCGCGACTTCACCGCACGCCACCGCGACCTGCACGCCTGGATGACGCTGCCGGCAGCCGAGCGGATCGCCGAGATACGGGACACCGGGGCGTGGCCGCTGATCTGTCACACGATCGGCACCGGCCGGTTACGGCTGGACGTCGAGCTGGCCGCGGTCAAACAGTTGACCGGGCTGGGCCGCGCAGTGGAGGACCGGGATCCGAGCGGATTCGCCGCGTTGCGGAATGCGGGAATTCGGTTGGGCTGGAGGAGTTCCTGGGTCGAGACGGTCCTCGGCGAATGTCTGGCGGTAGTGCTGGCACACCACGGCGGAATGGTCGCCGACCTGACCGGCGACGCGCTCGACGACTTCGACGCCGCGCTGTCACGTACCGTGGTGCCGCCATCGTCGCGGCGGGCATACAGGGGGCGGCTGGCCAGCCTGCGGCAGCTGTTGTTCGAGACCGCGGTCATCGACACCGCGCCGAAACGCCGGCGGTGGGCCCGTAGCCTCGAGCAGCGCTTCACCGAGGTGGAGATGCCCGACCCGATCCGTCAGACGTTGCTGCGCTACATCGGCGTGCGCGCGGCGGTGCTGCGGCCCAAATCGGTCGAGTCGCTGATCAACGACCTGCTGCCCTTCGCCGAATACCTCACCGCTCACCATCCCGACGTCATCAGCCTGCGTGAACTCGACCGGAGCTGCATCGAGGGCTACCTGAAATGGAATCGCACCCGGGGCTGGCGTGGTCAGCGCGCCGCCGCGGGCGCCGGGCGCACCGTCTCGGCCGCGGTGGCCCAGTCGGCAGTGCTCAGTCTGCGCAACCTGCTCGACGACATCACCGCCTGGGGCTGGGCGCAGGCCCCACCACGGCGGTTGGTATTCGCCGCCGACGTCCCCAAACTCGACCAGCCGTTGCCACGCGCGCTAGCACCCGATGTGGACGCGGCAGTGATGAACGCCGTTGCCCACCTGCAGGATCCGTTCGCCCGCATCGGCCTGACCGTGCTGCGTGGTGCCGGCCTGCGGGCGGGGGAACTGCTCGACCTCGAACTGGGCAGCATCATCGACTACGGACCGGCCGGAACCTGGCTGAAGGTGCCACTGGGCAAGCTCGCCACCGAACGCATGGTCCCGCTCTCCGCCGCGACCCTCGCCGCGCTCGACGAGTGGGTCGCCCTCCGCGGCACGCACCGGCCGCTGCCGCACCCACGCACCGGCGTGCTCACCGACTTTCTGTTCACCCGGCACGGACGCCGCCTGGGCTACACCCGGCTGCGCAACGGGCTGCTCACCGCCGCTGAATCCGCCGGGTTGCACCGTCCCGACGGCGGCGTCCTGATGGTCACTCCACATCAGTTGCGCCACACCTGGGCCACCGAACTCGCCAACGCCGGGATGAGTCTGCAGGCCTTGATGTCCTTACTCGGGCACGTCACTCCACAAATGACGATCCGCTACGCCACCCTGGCCTCGCCCACCCTGCGCGCGGCCTACGACGAAGCGATGGGCAAGATGCGCCGCCAGTTCACCCTCACCCCGGTCGGCAAACCGATCCTGCCCGACAAGGTCGGCTGGCTGCACAGTGAAATGCTGAAAACCCGCGTTGCACACGGATACTGCGCTCGCCACGAATCCGCGGGCGCGTGCCCTTATGCCAACATCTGCGAAACCTGCGACAACTACGTCACCGCCCCCGAATTCCGCGACACGCTCACCGACCAACTCGCCGACGTCCAGGCCCTCAGAACCGACGCCGAGTGCCGCGGCTGGACCGACGAAGCCGCCCGCCACGACCGCGTCGCCCACGCCCTTACCGACCACCTCCAGCGCCTCGATCGATGAACATCCCACCCCGACGGGTTGACCCGCCCCCGAGGGCCGGATAAGTTCCTGGGGATTGTTCGACCAGATCTGGCGCCAGATCTGTTTGGGGAAGGCGGTGAACGCCAACAGGTCCGCGCGGGCGTCCTCCAAGTGCGCGGCAACCTTGGGCATCTTGTCGGCCAGTGCGTCAATAACCCGATCATATTGCGCGGCAACGGAATCAGCGTCAGGCTGATCGAACACCGAGTGCACCAGGGTGCGCACCCACGGCCAGGAGCTCTTCGGGGTGACGGCCATCAGATTGGTCGTGTAATGGGTGCGACACCGCTGCCACGACGCTCCTGGCAAAGTGGCGCCGATCGCATTGACGAGCCCGGCATGAGCATCCGAGGTGACCAGTGCGACCCCGCACAGACCGCGGGCGGTCAGCGAGCGCAGGAACGTCAACCAGCCGGCCCCGTCCTCAGCGGTGGTGACGTCTATACCCAGGATTTCGCGGTAGCCCTCGGCGTTGACCCCGGTAGCGATCAGCGCGTGCACGTTGACCACCCGGCCAGCCTCGCGCACTTTAAGGACCAGGGCGTCAGCAGCCATGAACGTGTACGGGCCGGCGTCCAGCGGTCGGGTCCGGAAGGCTTCCACCGCGGCGTCGAGTTCTTTGGCCATCACCGACACCTGAGACTTCGACAGCGACGTAATACCGAGGGTCTCGACGAGTTTGTCCATCCGTCGCGTCGACACGCCCAATAGATAGCAAGTGGCCACCACCGTGGTCAGTGCCCTCTCGGCGCGTTTGCGGCGTTCCAGCAGCCAGTCCGGGAAGTACGAGCCCTGACGCAGCTTGGGGATCGCCAGATCCAATGTGCCTGCCCGGGTGTCGAACTGGCGCTGCCGATAGCCGTTTCGCTGATTGGACCGCTCGGCGCTGCGCTCCCGGTATCCGGCACCGCACAGAGCATCGGCTTCAGCACCCATCAGGGTATGGATGAATGTGGCCAATAACTCGCGCAGCACGTCGGGGTGGCAGGTGGTGAGTCGTTCGGCCAACACGGTCGGTAGGTCGATATCGTGGGCAGTGGTCATCGCGTTGATTCCTTTGCTCGAGTGACTCTGGACGGTCTCTCGAAGAATCACGCGATGACCTTCATTCACTCGGCTACGACACGCCGGTACCGCTGATCAGCTCCGACTCGTACACCACTCTGCTGGACGCAACCCCGGGCCAACGGGGTTTGGTCTGGCACGAGCTCTAGCGGATGCCCAGATCGACTGCGTGGTCGCCGCGCCATCGAAGCTGATCCGCCCGGCCGGGGATCGGGTCAAGACCGATGCTCGTGATGCTGCGCATCTGACCAGGTTGCTGCGGTTGGATGAGATCACTGCGGTTACGGTGCCCGACGTTGAGGTCGAGGCGGTGCGAGATTTGGTTCGTGCTCGCGAGGACGCCCGTGCGGATCTGATGCGTGTTCGGCACCGGTTGTCGAAGCTGTTGCTGCGCCAAGGCCGGGTCTACTCAGGTGGTCAGGCCTGGACCGGAGTGCACGAAACGTGGCTTAGGCGCCAACGATTCGACGATGTCCACACCGCGGCGGCGTTTGATCATCACTTTGACGCGGTGCTCACCGCTACCGCGGCCAGGAACCGTCTCGACGAGCAGATCGTCATGGTCGCGGCCTCACCGCGCTGGGCCGATCCGGTCAACCGGCTGGGCTGCCTACGCGGGATCTCGGCGTTGACTGGTCTGGCCTTAGCCGTAGAAATCGGGGACTGGACCCGATTCACCGGTGCCTCGATCGGCGCCTACGTCGGTCTGGTGCCCACCGAGTACTCCTCGGGGACTTCACGGGTCCAGGGTTCGATCACCAAGGCTGGCAACGCCCACGTCCGCAGACTGCTGATCGAATCGGCCTGGCACCACCGCGCCGGCTACCGCACCCCCGGTCCGACGATGCGGGCCCGATGGGCCAAGGTCGACCCAGCGCTCAAGGACCGCGGGCACGCCGGAAACCGCCGTTTACATCAGCAGTGGTGCCGGTTCAATGAGCGCAAGAAGCCCCACGTCGTGGCCAACGTCGCGGTCGCTCGTCAACTGGCCGGTTGGTGTTGGTCGCTGGCCACGCTGACATAAGCGCAGCCGCCCGAAGCTTGATCGGAGTCAGCCGGTCGGCGGTGAGGTAGGCGAACTGGACCTGCGTTACAGCTATGAGCAACAACAGCATTCGACCAATGCTGATGTGACGCCCGCCCCTAGAAAGCAGCCACCGTTCGCGCCGAACCATCGTCTTGCGGTACCCAACCCGCGTATATCAGTCTGACACCACCGTCGTTGACCAACGACCGCCGCGACGCCCGACTGACCCCGATCAAACGAAAGCCGCCCCGGCCCATACCGGGGCGGCTTTCACCTGCCTATTGACAAACAGTGCCTACATATCAGTTGTCGAGCCAGCGTGTCGAGAGTGCGGGGGCGGCATAGCGGTAGCGTCGAGGGCTGCGGAACGCGTCCGACATTCGTACTGTTGAACGCGTAGGTCCGGAGCCAAGGGGTGTCGGCGTCACCGCCCTTTTTCTGAGCAACCTGCTTCAGCCAGAAGCATACTGTGGAGGAATTCAGCACCCCCAGTAGCTCCAAGTACTCGTCCTCGGTTGCCCCCTCAGCGAGCTTAATGACAGGAGCGGTTTGCTTGAACACCTCTCCCAGCCGATCCAGCACGAAATGGTTGTGCGTAGCAACTTCGGCGAATGCGATGGAGAGTGGCGTTTGGAGCTTATCTCGATACAGTTCCTGCCATTCCCACCACGTCAGACCTCGGTCGACCATCGGCGTCCCGAAGCGGCGACGGCGGTCGATCGCCGATCGGAATGCTCGGAACAGCTTGCGACTACCGAGATCGAGATCGGCGAGTTGGATCACTTCAAGCTGGTCGTCATACGGCCAGATCGCACTCTCGTTCGCCGCGATGCAAAAGTCTCGAATAGTGTCTCCCTCGATGAGCGGACGCCATCGAGTCACGCCCAATCTCTCGGGCGCACCGCTCGTCCCCAACAAATACAACCCGTCCTCACCGGTGACCGCGGTGATCCCCAGGTGTGCAGCCACCGTATCCACGGTCTTGTTGGCGGCGGCTTCGACCAATTCCTTTAGCTCCCCGGCACCGCCACCGCTCAGCGACCACGGGTGGCGCGTCAAAATTGAACGGTCAAGGTCGGCAACGCTTATGAAGTTTCCGTCGAATCCCGGTTCGTCAATGCGGCCGCTGAGCTCGGTCCATACCGGGCCCATTGCCGGGTCAGCGAGCTTCCCCGCATCGTCCCGTTTCCCAAGGACTGCTCGTACGAATTCAGAAACCGGCCTGCGACGACGGCCGAAGAGGATGACCGTCGGAGTGCCGTCAAAGTTGTGTCCCGGCATCCAGGCACCCGAACTATCGATGACGGCGGTGAGGTCAATCGGGTTTCCGATGTCATGGCCGGCGAAGAGGTACTCGATGAGCTTCTTACCGAACTCACGTTTCATGAATGAGTTTGAGGTGATTTGTCCGACGTACCCGGCACCTTGTCCTCGTTCACCTCGAATCGCGAGCCGGAACAGGAGTTCCATGAATGGTGCGGACAGCGCGTACTTACCGGTAGCGGATACGTACGCGATCCTGTAAAGCGCGCGAAGGGCTTTGTCCTTCGGCGTGATGTAGGGCGGGTTACCGACGACGACGTGATACTGGCCTGGCTGCAGGATGCCGAAATATTCGTTGAGGTCCTCGGTGTCGTAGTTGAACCCAGCGGCGCCTTCGTCGTCGAAGTCGAAGGTCTGGTCGAGGCCGCCCCGGACACCAAGAAGCGAATCGCCGATGGCGAGACGAAACCCCATCGCAGAAACCCCGACGAGCGAGCGCTCCCCGGTCGCCTTCAAACCGGCGACGGTAAGGCGAAATCGTGCGATCGCCACCGCGAACGGGTTGATGTCCACGCCGTGAATCGACGCCATCACGCGACGCACACGCTCCTTAGCGTCGAGCCCAGGAGCAGCTTCGAGCCACGCTCGATTGAGTCGCTCGAACGCGCCAAGCAGGAAATGGCCTGAGCCACAAGCAGGGTCGATCAGCTTTAGCCCGTCGAGGCCGAACTCCGCGACAGCCGGGGTCAGTGTCTGGTCAAGGATGAACTCCTCTACGAACACCGGCGTCTGCAACAGCGCATACGTCTTCTTGGCGTGTTCCGAGAGGTCTTGGTAGAGATCGCCCAGGAACCGGGTCTCGAGGTTCGGATCGGTGAAGTCGTGAATGAGGGTGCCGCCGGGATTCGTGCGGCGCCAGAATGCAATCAGCGTCGTCGCGGACTCCGGGCTGATCTCTGCCCTCCACACCGGATTGTGCTTGGGGTCGACCAATGCCTCTCCAGCGGGCTGCGCAGCGAGGACACCGAATCCCTGTTGAAGCCAATGACGGCGGTTGTGGGTCGGGTTGTCCCGAAAGTATGCGGTGAGGTTCTCCTCAGCACGCTGCACGCGATCGCCGGGGCCAGCGATCCAGCCAACAGCGGTCGGCAGTCCGTCGACCTTCGCGCCGGCGAGCAGGTCGTTGTCCTCACAGAAACGCAGGAACGTCGTCGACACGATCCACGCAACCGCAGCCTGGTCGACCTCGTTGTCACGCCAATCCACCCAGGACCAACCCGTCCGCTCGCGGCGGAACGCTTCGGCGTACTCGTCCTTCAACCGCGCGCCCCAAGAATTCGACGGGTCCCCTGCGCGCTGCTTCAAGTCAGCTTGGAGAAGCTTCAGCTGACCCCTGAGGTCGGCGAGCAAAGCGGACGAGTCGATCACTTTCGGGCTCCTGAAGTACTGCGGGTGGTTGTGGACTCCGTGAGGAGTGAGAGATCTGCGGGCAGCTCAACCCAGCCGCTTGGGCCAAGCGGTACCGGCTTGCCCTCCAACAACGGGACAGCCTGGCTGCCCTGCTTGGCGACAAGCAGCCAACGAGCGGCCGGACGCCGCGTGCCAACGTCAAGAAGAGTGGAGAGAAGCCCCGCCATGCCGTATCGCACCAACGGGCCGGCATTGACGATGAGCAATGGCTTGTTGTTTGCGAGCCGCTCCTCCCAGTTCGGTACCAGCGCCTGCTGCACAAGACCGACGAGTCTCGACCAGTCCTCGCTGCCCTTCGACTTGGCATCTGCGCCGAGAACGACCTCCCAGCTTGCCCCGCCCTGGTCGGCGAGTGCGCGCGCCGCATTCACAACAAGTGACGCGACATCGAGCACATCGACGCCGTACCGCTCTGGGAGTTCACGTGCCGCCTTCATGTATCGCTTCGGTGGTGTGGTCAGGGTGAGCGCACCATTCCGCGACAGCGACTCTTCGAGTTTCACCGCCGCCTCAGCGACTGCGACCGGCGCGAAGACAGTAAGGCCGCTGGCGGTATGCGTGGCCGAGCGTGCCTCCGACGCCAACTCGTAGACGCCGTCGTGGTTCACGATCCCAGGCAGGACAGCTGAGACGAGAGCATCGAGTCGATGCGACGCTGTCGGGAGTTCGACTTGTGGGAATCGGGCTGTGACGCTGCGCCGGACGGCGGCCTCGCTGATGCGCCGGCCAGGCTTGCCGCGCAGTGCGCGCTCCACCGCCTGCAGGGGGTCAAGGTCTACCGGATACAGCTCGTCGAACCCTGAGACAGCCGCCTTCGTCGAGACAGAAGCAGCCAAGGTCAGGAGTCCACGGCCAGTCAAGGCGACGACCGTTGAAGCACCGGCCTCGCTCGCAACTTCATGCAGGGCAACATTCGCTGTCGCGAACGGGACGACTCCGGCCGCGACGAGTTCATCGGCCCGCCGTCCCAATTCGAAAGCCGTCTCGGTCAGGATGTCGGCCGGCGGGAACTCCTGCCCTGACTCATCAGGATCCGCGGTTTCGCGCAGGGCGATGACATTGGCACGTTTCCCAATGCCTCGCCGCAATTCCAATGTTGGCTCCGGCATGCGCGCGTCGAACTCATAGGCCGCACGCAGCAGGGCGGCTCCTTGCCGGAGGCGCTCCTCCCCGTCGAGCAGAGATCCGCGCTGGGCGACCAACGCGTTCGCAAGAGACGAGACCTCCATCACTCGACCATTGCGAGCGAGGAGTGTGTCTACTTCAGTGAGCACGCCGTCGATCGCAGAACCGATCTTCTTGCCCCACAACGTGACTGCCTGATCCACGGCATGGGTGACCCGATCACGGGTCATGCCCAACGATTGGGCGGTGTCTCCCGTGGCCGGCCATTCACCTGCCGCCACATCACCAGACAAGCCAAGAAGGCGCTCGATTACTGTCTGCTCGGCGCCCTTGAGTTGGCCCAAGAGCAAGGAGACGAGGCGCTCCGTGCCCATGGGCTGATCCGTGGCGACCTCTCCCGCACCGCTGAGCCGCGATCGCCAGCCGCGAATCCTCGCCTGGATCTCTTTGCGGTAATTCTCGCCGAGGCCGCGTATCGAGTTGATTCGGGTGGGGTGCACACCTAGCAGTTGACCGACCGTCGCCACATCGAGGCGCGATACAGCGGACAACGCCCGAGCGGACAGGCCCGCACGCTCCAACGGAGTGTCCAGCGTGGCAGCATCGGCGAATTCGTCGCTTCCGCTCGCACCGTCCTCGTCCGTGTCGAGAGGGGCGAATACACCCTGCCACGCGACCGCCAACTCGTCGGCACTGCTGAACCTGGCTCCTGCATCTGGCGCGAGCGCGCGCTGGAACAGAGCAGTCAGTTGAGTCGCGACGGCTGGCTCGAAGCTCGTGGGCTCGATGACCGGTGGATCGCTGGGATCGGTCGGCCGTCCCGCGCCTTCTCCCCACCACGGAAGCTGGCCAGTCGCCATTTCGAAGAGCGTGGTCGACACAGCCCATAACTCGGCTGCGCGGTCGTACTTCTGGCGTCGGCCGCGGCCCAGGTAGGGGTCGAGATAGCTCGGTGTACCAGACGCGATGTTGTCGACACTCTCGCTTGCGAGCGAGAAGTCGAACAAAACCAGCGACGGCCTCCTCGTGCCGGGGTCGGGGGTTATACCCAGGTTCGACGGCTTGATGTCTCGGTGGAATACGCCTCGGGATTCCAGGTAGATCATCGCTTCGAGCAACTGGCTGCCGTACTGCTCAAGCTGGCCCACCGTTGCCCGCCCCTCTTTCGAGAGCCGCGTGGCGAGCGTTTCCTTGCCAGCATCGCTAAGCAGAAGCGCACGTCGGTCCCCGACGTCCAGCGGCCCTGCGATGAGTCGCACAACCCGGCGGTGGTCGAGTGCCCGCAGCACGTCGGCTTCGAGCGAGAGCCTGCGCCCTGCTGATTCGGTACGAGCGACCTTGAGGACGAGCTCGCGGTCGGGATCCTCCGAGTCGGTGTCGTGGACTGCGAGTGCGACACCGCTGGAACCCTCTCCGCGCCGACTGGTGACGAGGAAGCGATCGGCGACGATGTCGTCCTTCTGCGCGTCGACTGGGTCGTCGACCGGTGTCGGCTCCTCGACATGGTCGCCTCGCCGGAGGTCGTCGCTCGCGAGCCGAAGAAGTTCCAGCACTTCCTCGATGGTCGAGGGGCGCTCAGACTCGACAGCGCGGGTCGCCATCGCGATCACCTCGGCGACGCTGTCAGGCATGCCTGGGGACGCTGCGCGCGGGTCGAGTTCGCCGGCCTCGGACAGGCGCTGCTCCAACTCGACGAAAGTCTCGGCGGGAGGCTTCCCTGTAAGGATCAGATACGCCAGGACGCCGAAACCGTAGACGTCGAGCGGAATCGGCGGAAGTCCTTCGACCGAGTGGCGAGCCTCGGGCGCGAGCCAGATCCAGTCGTCCTGGTCGGCCAGTCCCATGAGGTCGTCGACTCCAGCACTGATGGCGGTCAGGCGCGAGACATTCCTGGTCGAGCTCTCGCGCTGAGCGAAGTACCAATCACGGATCGTGAGGTTCGGTAGGGCGTCCTTGACGGGGGTTGCCCACACACGACGTGGTGACAGCGCCCGGTGCCGTAGATGGACGTTGTGGGCGAACCGCAGAATTTCGCCCAGCCGGATGGCCAAAGCGATGCGCTGGTCGAGATCTAACTCGTTGCCCTCTGCCGCGATGTAGGCGTCGAGCGGGAGTTCCTTGGCGTCGTGCTCGAACACCAACGCCGGCCCGTCATCGGTTCGCTTGAAGTCGATCGGTACCGCGATGCCGCCGTGGCGCAACCCCTGGGTGAGCTGAAACTCGCGCTGGGCGAGCTGCTCGATGTGCTGGCGGTCGGCCGGCGACGCTGTCGCAGGCACGTCATACAGGCGGAGTCGACGCTTGACGTCGGGCAACGCAGGGAGGTTGACGAGCACGTCCTGCCAGTCTCGTCCCTGCGCTATCGGCTCGTCGTCGGCAACGACGAAATCACCAACCATCCGCACCTTGGGTGTCGGCGTGAATCCGACGGCGTCACAAAGCGAGCGGACCTGCCTTGCCCGCTGGTGGTCGATCGCCTGGCGGAAGTCGTGCGGAGGCTGAGTAAGGAAGTCCGAGAGCTTCATAAGGCGGGGCTTGGAGTTGATGTGGTAGCCGTCGAGAGTCAGCACTCCGATGTCACCCGGAGGCGCAATCTCGACACTGCTGCCTTCTCCGTGCATGACGACGACGGCATGGATGCGCGGTACCTGGCCTCTGGCTGCTTGGTTGGGAGCCCGGTCCTGGAGGAGGCCTTTGAGCCACTTCGCCTTGCGGTCGGCGAGGAGTCGTGGGTTGTCCACATTGCGCTGGTTTTTGTGCCAGCGCTGCGCGTTGCCTCGGATCGTCCCGTGCCAGCCCTTGAGCTCGACCAGGTACATCCCCTGAGTTGTGAGCAGCAATACGTCGACTTCGGCTGTTCGGCCTTGGTCGTTGATGAAGGTTAGGTTCGCCCAAGCAGTGGTGATGCCATCGTCTGGGAGAAGCTCGCGGAAGGCGTCGAGCGCGGCGGCCTCAGCAGGACTCGCCGGCTCACCCATCACCTTCCACAATGGAGAGTCATGCTTCATCGCACCCCTCTTTAGGTACGCGGGGGCGCGATCTAAGCACAGGTGGCAACCACAACCGCTTCACCTCTAAACTTTCGACGAGGCAATACTCACCTCAGGCCCAGCTGCGCCCATTCAGTAACCACCTGAATGTTCTCGCCGTATTCGGTGATGTCTGACCAATCAGCGTAGTCGCCGAAAGGCAGGTCGCCCTCCGCGTCGTCGCAAATGGTGGTGTACCACAAGCCGTCGTGGTCGCCGTCCTTGCTTATGTTGACAGCCGCTATGTACAGGCCGCCGACGGTAAACCGCACGACTGCGAGGTGCTGGCGAACTCGCAAATCACCGCGCGGATCAACCTGGGACCACGCTCTTGCGATGCCGAAATCACCCATGCGAGGAGCAAGTTCGTGCCATTTCATTCGCTCGTTGATCGATCCCCAGTAGCCGGTGGCGGTGGTTTCCCAGTACCGTCCGCGGCGCACCGCTGCATAGCAGTATCGGCCGCCGCCCTTCGTGAACCGCACGACCGATCCATCGGGTGGCTCGTCCGGCACCGCCGGCACCACCGGCTGTACCAGCGGGAGCGGCTCGAGGACCGCCGCCATCGCTGTCAAGTCATATTGCGACGGATCTGACAGCTCAGGTACCAACGGCGGGAGGGTCATTGGCGGCCCGTCCAACACCTCTTGTGTCGCTTCGTTGGCTTTGATACCACTGATGCGCACCTCGGCCGCAACCTTCGAGCCTGTGATCTCTCCTCGACAGGCAGTCAGCAACCCGCGGTCGCGCATGTGTCTGATCAGCGGCAGATACCGCTGGCTGGTCTGCGGTGTGAGTTGTCCGATCTGTTCGTCGTCGATTCGCACCTCTACATATGCCTTGCCTCGGCCCTGCGGTTGCTGCTCGTGGAGAGTGACGAACAGCACGCCATGGCCACCGGCGGGTACGTACCTAGCGAGGACATCGAAGTGCTCGTCCTCCTTGGTGACTTGGACGAGAGACGATTGGGGAAGGATGGTGTACGGCGACGACGGCGGATCGTTGATTGGAAGCGCTTCAGCGGGACTACCCAATGCGATTCGCACGTTGGGCCGGAACTCGACGTCGTCCCAGCCCTCAAACTCATAGCCATAGATCCGGCATGAGGTAGTGGGTATGAACCCGGAAGCGACGATGCGGCGAAGTACGCCCGCCCACTCCAGCGCAACGTCGGCGGCGAGGTAACCGATCGTTCGGCCTTCAGCGCGCACTGACACCGCCCACGCTCCACGGGGTCCGCCGGGTTCGGGAATGAGTTGGACTACCGGCAACACCTCTTGGCCGCCGTCTGGCCAGACTTCTGGGAACAAGCTGCGTATCGCCGGAACGAACTCCGTTTCGACCGCGAGTTCGTAGTCCCCCCAAGAACGCTGCGTCCATAATTGGTACGTTTGGGTGATATCGCCGTGACTGGAAGTGTCCGCTCGCGTTCGATCGCTAGTTGGCTGAGACATAACCCGCGCCCCTCCTAATCAACCTTCCCGTCCGTTCTGCCTTCGAGATGCACATCTCCAGCCGATCGCCAGATTGCTTCGTAAGCCTCGTCTGATCGAAGTACGCCAAGGTGTCCCGCATGAGTTGCTCTTGGTCGTAGACGCCATTGCGAGCCGCATGAACGAGGGCATTGACGATCTCCTCGGCTGCAATCTCATCAAGCGGACGGAAGAAGCCGGATGGTGTCGTTCTGAACCCGGTCCACTCGCTGCGATCCATGTCGCTCGGCCAGACGAAAGAGCCGAATTCGTCTTCGTGGATTAGATCGTCCGGAATAAGTTGGCGGACGACCTGCTGACGTTTCGCTGCGGCCCGATCGAACCCGAAGCGGTGAACGACATTGCGAATCAACCTGTTTAACGCAATCGGCCCCTCGATTTCGATCGACTCCCGAATTGCATCCTGGATCCGCGCTCTTACGCTGTGCCACTGCGGGTGATCCAGCTCATCCCGACTACCGACCAGCGAGGTCGGTGCTGCGACATACGGCACTCTTAGCCCACGACCGGCGCTTGGGGGTGCCGCTGTAACCAATGCCGCAACATGGGCCACGGGCGTGACGACGTCGGCCTGAGCGGAGTATTCCTGCTCCGTGGGCTTCTCTTCGGGCAGCAGCGGTTGATTGTCTCTTTCGAAGGCTTCGACAGCCCTCGTATCAATTAGATCGACCGTCGGTTCGACTGCCGGCGACCGAGCCTCTTCCTCAGCCCGTCTCGCGTCATCGGCTTTGGCCTTCTCGACAGCTACCATGATGCGTTGCACCACGGAGTCACGATTCTTGATCCACTCGGGCAACCAGACCCGTTCACATGAGGACCAACCCATCAGTGTGTCGAGAAGCGCGGGCGTCAACTCCCGGTCAGCAACTGTGGCCCGTGATGCCCATCGCGGACCGTCCAGCATGACCGCCACCTGCCAATGTTCTGACTCTGAATCGCGCACCGCGATGTCGACGACGAACTCGGAAAGGCCGTAATCGAGTGCAACTTCCAGCCCGTTGTCCTGAAGTGCAGAGGCGATTGCTTCTTGAATCTTCTCCGGTTGCCTGCGGACTGTTGTGGACGAGGTGGCCACATCATGGAATGACGCTGCAGCGGCAGCCTCGAGATACGCCTTCAAGTGCGCCATGCCAATGCTTCGCGTGCGTGAAAGGTCAATATCGGTGGGGTCGAACGAGGTGAAGACGATGACCTTCGATCGCGCCCGCGTCACTGCAACATTCAGTCGCTTCTCGCCACCGAACCGCGTCAACGGCCCGAAGTTCAACGGCATATTCTGTTCGCCGGGTCGCTTCGAGAACGCCGTGCTAAAGAGGATTACATCCCGCTCGTCGCCCTGAACATTCTCCAGGTTCTTGACGAAGATGCCGTTCTCAGTATCGGGCTTTAGCAGATGAAGGATTCTTGCGTCGCCTGTCGCCTCTAGCAAATCCAGTATCAGCTCTTGCTGCTGACGATTGAAGGTGACGACCCCAATACTTTGCTGTGAGTCGTTGTCCGAGTTAACCATTGATCGAATCTCAGCGACAATCGCGTCAGCTTCCACCCGGTTAGTTCGGAAGTCCTTCTTGCGGTCCTCGCGATTGAAATGACCGTTTACTCGACGAAGCACCAGACCCGTCGACGACTGCCCACCGGGTGCGGGGAGGCTTGCCAACCGTCCTTCGTAGTACTTCTCATTTGAGAATGCGATCAGCGACTCGTCGCGACTTCGATAGTGCCAACTGAGCCATAGACGCGGAACACTCGATTCAACGCACTCGGTGAGGATGCTGTCGAGATCCTCGGGTACGACGTCATCTTCGGCGTCGTCATCCTCATCGTCACGGTTAGTTGTGACTTGACCGAATGCGGTCGGCGGCATCTGCTGCGAGTCCCCGACGATGACCGCCGCCCGTCCTCGTCCCAGCGCTCCAATCGCCTGCGCGACGGTGATCTGTGATGCCTCGTCGAACACAACCAAATCGAAGGTCAATGAACCCGGCGGTACAAATTGGGCCAACGACGCTGGACTGACGAAGAAACATGGTGTCACACTGATGATTTCAGCGCCGTAATCCTCCATCAGCCGTCGTACGCTCTTGCCTTGGCGACGCAAGTCAAGTTGACGTCGCAGCTCACCGATCTTGCCCTTGAGCTCACCCAGGCGGAATGGCCGCCGCTGCATGATCCGAGCTGGCAAGGCCGAGTGCTGCTCGCGTCGCACCAACTCAGCAACTTCATTGAAATCGTTCGTCTCGCCGCAGCGGACTAACGGATCAAACCCGTCGAGCTGGTGAGCCTTCAATCGCTCCTGCAGCGAGGCTTGCGCAGCGCCGGCGAGGAACTCGAACTCAGCCTGCGGCGCAGAGATTGAGCCGTCGAGCAGCCGGCTGACGAACTTGTCTAAACCGCGCTGTCGCAGTGGCGCCAACGCCACTGTTGCGCGCGCAATGCGGCGAGGCAGATCCGGGCCGTGCTCATTCAGTTCGGCCATCCATGCCTCATGATCGCGCGCCCACGCTTCCAGCCACAGCATTTCAGCTCGCCATCGGGTCACCGACTCGTAAGTCCCGCCGAGCGCCCGAACCCAACCGTTCCATGCGCTAAGTGCGCGCTTAAGACTGTCGATAGTCGCTCGATCAAGGGTCGCTGCCGATCGAAGGATGCCCCATTGCAATGGATACCTGCGTGAGAATTCGATGGAGCCGCGGATGTAGTCGATCGTCTGCTGCAGGTCGGCGGCAGCATTGGGCGACAACGGGTCCCATACTTGTGGTGCAAGTGGCCCGAGGACACGCTGCATTTGGGCCGCCACATGTGCGCTGTGGTCACGTGCACTTGGCACTGAGCTCAGCAGCGGGATCGCGGCTTCAGGAGTCAGGGAGACTCCCGGGAGCACTACCGCAGCAAGGCTTTGGGCGAAAGCAGCTTCCTTTTTCTTACGGCCCAACAGTCCGCGGGTTGCATCTGTGGCCTGTTGAACAAGGGCGGCGTAGTCGCCCCGGGCGAGAAACACTGGATTGAACGTCGAGGTGAGGCCGGCCCAAGTGCTCTGTAGCTGCGCGATTTGCGTTAGGACACTGGCGATGTCGCGTTCCCAGTTTGCCGTCTCGAAGCGACGCCAGTCGTCGACGGTCAATGGCGCAGCACTCGATTCTTGCGAAACGCGGTCGACCAACGGTGGTATGTCGTGAGGCGACCCGAGACTGGTCAGCACGTCGAGTGCGGTTGCATTCGAGCGCAACGACTTAAATGCCGCGTCCAGGTCGAGGCCGGCATGTCGAATCGTTTCGTCATTTCCGGGTTCGTATGCCAGATTCCAAGGGTTGCCGGGTCGGCAATCTCCCGGGCGGACAGTACGACTGAAGAGCCGCACTGCATCTCGATCTGCGGTGAACTGCTCGGGTGTCGTCGTTGCCGCGTATGAGTCGGGGATTTGCGAGTCCGCTCCCCCACCGAGAGACAACACCGTTTCAAAAGCTGTCCACAGTGAGTCACCGAGGACATTCCTAGAATGCACACGCGCTGGATATTCCGCTAACGGAAGGTGCTTGGACCGAAATTCGGCGATGCGTGCGTCCCACACCCGTTCGTTGTAGTCAGCGCGGTACTCGATTGACTCGCGTAGTTGGTTGCGTACCTCCACGACGCTCTGATTGCGGCCGTGAAGGTCAAGGGTGAAGGGTTTGAGCCCTATCCTGTCGAGCCGCTTCTTCACGACTTCCAAGGCGGCCTGCTTCTCCGCAACGAACAACACTGACCGGCCGGCGGCAAGATTTCGTGCGATCAGGTTCGTGATCGTCTGAGACTTCCCTGTGCCGGGCGGTCCTTCGAGCACGAATGTCTGTCCCTGAGCGGCCAATTCGATGGCGCGTAGCTGTGAACCGTCGGCGTGTATCGGTGTGGGCTCAGCCGTTTCGTCGACCGACACCGCCTCGAGGTCAGCCGTCTGGGACGTCCCGTCGACGAAGCTTTCGCCTGGACGGTGGGTGAGGTGATCGACGAGCGGGCTCTGGCTCAGCACATGCCACGAGTCAGTGAGGTCCTTCCACATGCCAAAGGTGCCGAACTGGCAGATAGCGAGTACTGCGGTCTCATCGATGCGGAACTGCAGTCGATTCTCGATGAGCCCAGTCCGTATTGACACGAGCGCTGCCTCAATGTCGATCCCTGACTCGTCGACGGGAGGTGTACTGAGGGCGGGGATGCTGACGTTATGTTTGAGCCGCAACCATTCGACGAGGCAGTGATTCGGTGATGCGACGTTGGCGGAGTCGATGATGACTTGGAACGGGCTGTTGCCTGTGCCACCGACGAGTTGTACGGGCAGAAGGAACAATGGCGCGCGCGCCTCGGCGCCAGCCGACGTCGTGTGCACCAGTGACCCGAAGGTCATGTACAGATTCGAGGAACCTGTTTCCTCCAGCAGGGTTCTGGCGTCTCGCTGCAAGCGCTTGAACCGACGCGCGTAGGCCTCCTCGCCCACGGCGACGAAGGCCGTCTTCTCCTTACTGAGCATCTCGAGCAGGGTGGCGGCGTCGACATCTTGCGCTGTCCGCGCACCCTGAAGGCGGTAGATCGAGCTGAGGTCGTTGTGGGCGGAGAGCGATATCCGCTTGCCGTCGTGTATGAGGTCGTCGAGCACTGGGAGTCCCTGGGCCGGCACAACTAGGTCGACAACCTGCGCCGACTGCCGCAAATTCAGGAGGCGGTTCCGCGTGCTCAGATCAAGCAGAGCCCGCTTCCATTTCTTGACGCGGGCGGGCGCTTCGTCGTGCACGTCCAAAACTGCATCGTCAGGCGCTCGGTGCCGCAGTTCAGTGGGCAGATCGAGAACGCCGACTGGCGCCGCGCTCGACTTTGGCTCCTCGGTCTCTGCAGCTTCCTCGAACGCTGTCGGCAGCGGCCGAACTCCATCGCGGCGCGCGGTCGAGATGTCAATGACCGCTCGTAGTGACGCTGGGTTGGCGAAGTGCCGTCGAGCAGCTTCCACGGCGTTGCGAAACGAGCCGTCGGCGCCTTGCTCGTAGTAGATGGCTTCAAGAGCGATTGCTCGATGCGATTCAAAGAGGTTGACCATGGTGTTGGTCTCAGTCAACGAGGTATGCGCGAGCGACTCCTCGTTGAGCATGAAGCCGGTGAACGCGTGACCGTGGACAAGCCAGATCAAGGGATGCAGACCGGTCTGCTCAATACAAGCGGCGTAGGTGACGGCAAGGTCAATACAGGTGCCGAAGCGCTCCTCGAGGACCTGCGCTGTGGTTCGCACTTTCTGGCCGGTGTTCTCAAATGATGCCGGCGGAGAGATGTATCTGATCTCGTGAGCGCGAAGCGCTTCGTACACCGCGTTGGCGATGAGCGCCGCCCGCTCGGGGCCTTGTTGGTAGGCGTCTAGCGATGCGCTCGACGTCTGCTTCTGGAGCAGATCAGCCGCTTCACCCAGGACTTTTCGGACCGCACGAGTGTTTGGTTGAACGAAAGCCGCCAGCGAGTCGTAGAAGATTGGCGCGTTGAACCACTCATTGTGCGCCAGGAGCTGGATCGGGATTCGGTAGACGACGTCATCCTTGAACCGCTGCGACACTGTGACGACGATTGCCCCCGGATAGCTCTCGTTGAGGTGCTTGAGGTGCTCTGTGTCCGGGATGACTTCACCCAGGTCGTTCCAGGTACGTGTGCTGCCGGGGAGAAAATCCTCGGTGAGCGAGCGCACCCACTCTGGCGCTAATTCACCATCTCCGCCGAGCAAGCGGACGGAGATCTGAAGGCCCGACGCCGGCGAATCGGAATCATTCGCAACCGTGAGTTCCGTGGTCAGGGGCACGCGGTTATGAATTAAGGCCAGGTTGACGGCTGGCTGCGCCCGAACCTCAATACGTAGACCGTTGCGCTCGATGATGTGAGCAGGCCACACAGATGCCTCAGCCATTTTCCCTCGATACTAAAAGTTTTGCTCTGGCGAAAGCCAAAATTAGCTTGCGAGGACGGAGCTTAAATCAGTACACCGACACATGAGGTGAGTTCCGAAAAGCTAGGCTGACCGCCTTTCTGCTTCGACTGCGCGGTGCCCACATTTTTGTTTAAACTCGTCGATGATGGCGGGTGTTTGGGGCATGATGTATTGAGCGACCTCCCGGTGGCTATCACCGGTGAGGAGGTTGTCCTCTCCGTCCACGACGGGCATTTTGGTCCGTGGCGACCCGAACGCGGTTGAGGAGTACATCCAGCGTCTCGGGTCAGCCGCGGGAAGAGCCGTGCAGGTCGCAGGCATTGATGAGAATTTCTCGGAAATGGGACCGAGTTTGACCGTTCCGTCTCCCCCGGCAGAGCCGCGCACGAAGGCACGCCCACGGCACCTAGGCGGACTTCTCTCCAAGGATGGGGCACGACATGACGCCGGAAACCTCTGACCGTCGGTTGCGGAACCCATACACGCGTGGTCAATGCCCCAGGGTCAGCTACAGCAGTTCGGGTCCAGCGCAGCGCATAACGCCTGCAGCGAGTCGCGACGCACTCGATGAAACACATTCATCCCGCGCCGATCCGAGACCACGATTCCGGCCTTGCGCAACTGTGTTAAGTGGTGACTGACGGTTGACTCACTGAGGCCCAACACGGCTGCGAGGTCACCGGAGATCTCCTCCCCCGCAGCCGAACTGAAGAGATACGACACGATTTTCACCCGTACCGGGTCGGCCAGTGCCCGCAACCGCAACGCAATCTGCAGAGCGTCCTCGTCGTTCATCGGCCCGGAGGCCACCGGGGCGCAACACACTGGCGACGTCGTGTCGATGACCGGCAACGCTTTCGGCATGGCCCCCAGTCTGCCATGGACTTTGACATATATCAAAGAGGGTGGCAGCATGACGCCTGCCACCACTTCGATATATGTCAAAACCGGAGGCCTCATGTCCCGCGTGCAGTTGGCTCTCAACGTCGACGACCTCGACAGCGCAATCGCGTTCTACTCGAAGCTATTTCGGACCAAGCCGGCCAAAGTCAAGCCGGGCTACGCGAACTTCGCCGTGGCGAACCCACCGCTGAAGTTGGTGCTACTGCAGAACCCCGGCCAAGGCGGCACCCTCAATCACCTCGGCGTGGAAGTCGACTCCAGCGACGCCGTGCACGCCGAGATCGACCGACTTGACTCAGCCGGGATGTTCACTGAGGAAGACCTGGGCACCACTTGTTGCTTTGCCACCCAGGACAAGGTCTGGGTCACCGGGCCCGACGGGGAGCGCTGGGAGGTCTACACCGTGCTGGCCGACTCCGACACCTTCGGCGCCGCCGGTACCGAGCAGGCCGCACCGTCGTGCTGCTGACCCGCGTATCGCGATGACCGAGGTCCAGGACCAGCCGATCGCGAGGCTCCCCACGCTCGATCGGTTACTGCCAGTGTGGATCGCCGCGGCAATGGGCGCAGGCCTGTTGTTGGGTCGGTTCGACGTAGGCCCTTTGTTGGAAGCCGTTCAGATACAAAGCATCTCGCTACCCATCGCACTCGGGTTGCTGGTCATGATGTATCCGGTGCTGGCCAAGGTCCGTTACGACCGGCTGCAGACCGTGACCAGTGACCGGAAGCTGATGGTGTCTTCCTTGATCCTGAACTGGTTGCTGGGTCCGTTGGTGATGTTTTGCCTGGCCTGGTCGTTGCTGCCGGACTTGCCCGAATATCGCACCGGGCTGATCATCGTCGGATTGGCCCGCTGCATCGCCATGGTGATCATCTGGAACGACCTGGCCTGCGGCGACCGGGACGCCGCCGCAGTTTTGGTCGCGCTGAACTCGATCTTCCAAGTCGCCATGTTCGCCGTCCTGGGCTGGTTCTACCTTGCGGTGCTGCCGGGCTGGCTGGGCCTACCCCAAACCGGCATCAGCGTCTCCACGTGGCAGATCGCCAAGTCCGTCCTTGTCTTCCTCGGTGTACCGCTGCTGGCGGGATACCTGTCGCGGCGTTGGGCAGAAAAGGCCAACGGCCGCAGTTGGTATGAGAACCGCTACCTGCCGAAGGTCGGGCCCTGGGCGTTGTACGGGCTGCTGTTCACGATCGTCATCCTGTTCGCGCTGCAAGGTCAGCAGATCACCGCGCGGCCCTGGGATGTCGCGCGAATCGCGCTGCCACTGCTGGCGTACTTCGCCGTGATGTGGGGCGGCGGCTATGCCCTCGGCTCCGCCTTGCACCTGGGCTACGAACGCACCACTACCCTCGCTTTTACCGCCGCTGGCAACAACTTTGAGCTCGCCATTGCCGTCGCGATCGCCACATACGGTGCCACCTCCGGCCAGGCGTTAGCCGGCGTTGTCGGGCCACTCATCGAAGTGCCGGTACTCGTCGCATTGGTCTATGTATCACTGGGACTGCGGCGTCGCTCCCCGCACATGGCGGGCGCGTGAGCTGCGTACCCAGCGTGCGGCCGCAGCGCTGACCCGGACGAATTCGGGCCAGCCCATCGGGCGGCCGGTTCGTGGCGTATCTTCGTGCCGACGCTCCCAGATCGGCGTGCGACCACCACGGGATGTCGGAGGACCAGCGCATGTGCGGGATATTCGCCGCGATGACCCGGCGCGGGCTTTCGCGTGAGAAATGTGATGCGGCGCTCAAGCGCTTGGAGCATCGCGGACCGGACGGCACCGGCATCTGGACGTCGCGTGATGGGCAGTGGACCCTCGGACACACGCGGTTGTCGATCATCGGCTTACGCAACGGCAGTCAGCCCATGAGCAGTCCGGATGGCGCGGTGCATGTGGTGGTGAACGGCGAGTTCTACGGCTACCGCGAGATTCGCGAACGTCTGCGATCCAGTGGCTATCACTTCTCCACCGAGAGCGACAGTGAAATCGCGGTGCACCTCTATCACGAGCGCGGTATGCAGGCCACGACGCAACTGCGCGGTGAGTTCGCGATGGTCATTGCCGACCAACACCAACGGGCGATGATCGCGGTCCGTGATCGCTTCGGGGTAAAGCCGCTCTACTACGCGGTGGTGAACGGGGACGTGTTCTTCGCCTCGGAGATCAAAGCACTGTTGGCGTTAGGTGTGCCGGCCGCATGGGACCTCGAGGGCGCAACCGGAGGTTTCGGCAGATCCCATGAAAAGACCGAATTCGCCGGGATCAGTACGGTGCCGCCGGGTTGTTATGCGATAGCCCGAGATGGCGTTGTTCGCATCTACCCGTACTGGGATTGGGAGATCCCGACTGCCGATGAGATGCGCGCGGACACGCGCAGTGAGGCCGAGGTCGTCGACGAATTTCGCCAGGTTCTTCAGGAGGCCGTGCGGGAAAGGCTGGTGGCGGACGTCGAGGTCGCGTCGTACCTCAGTGGTGGCATCGACTCCTGCGCCGTGCTCGGACTCGCCCAGCAGGAGATGGACCGGCCGATTCGCGCATTCACACTGACGTTTGAGAATCCGCTCTATGACGAGGCCCGGGTCGCGGAAGAACAGGCCAAGCGCGTCGGCGCGACATATCACCCCATTCCGATCACCGGACGCGAGATCGCCGAATCATTCGCCGACGCGGTCTGGCACGCCGAAACGCAAATGTTCAACGGCCATGGCGTGGCCAAATACCTCCTCAGCCGTGCCGTCCGGGCTGCAGGCATCAAGGTGGTGTTCACCGGCGAAGGTGCCGACGAAATGCTGGGCGGGTATCCGTACTACCGCGTCGACGCACTGAACGACGACGTGACATTAACTGCCGACGACAGAGTCAAACTCCTCGATGAGATGCTCGGCGCCAACGCTGCGACGCGCGCGCTGATGATGCCGGATCGCGTCAGTAGTCCCGAAATGCAGGCGGTGGAGCGCAGGCTCGGCTGGCTGCCGGCAACGCTCAATGTCGGTGCAGCGCAGACCAATAGCGTGGCACCACTGCTACGTGACGACCTTCCGGTTTGGGTGCGGGAGTTCCAGCCCCTAGTGTCCGCGCTTGATCGGTTACCGATTGCACAGCGCGTCACCGGACGCGACCACCTGAATCAGATGCTGTACGTCAACGCCAAGACGGTGCTGCCGAATTTCATTCTGAATTATCTCGCCGACCGCATGGAGATGGCGCATTCCATCGAGGGGCGCGTGCCGTTCCTGGACCACCGCGTCGCCGAGGTCGCGGCCCGCGTTCCGGTGCGCCTGAAAGTGAAGGGCATCCGTGAAAAGCATGTTCTTCGCGAAGCGGCGAAGGACGTGTTGATACCGGAGGTGTATGACCGCCAGAAGCATCCGTTCACCACGCCGCCGACGCGCACCAGGAACGACCCGATGCTGGCCTTCTACCGCGATACGTTCGCGTCGGAGGCGGCAAAGGACCAGCCGATCTACGACATGACGAAGGTCAATACGGCGCTCGATCAGTTGCTCGACTGCCCGGACGATCAACGCATCGCGGTGGAAGGTGGATTGCAGCGCGCCGCGAGTGTGGTTGTGATGCAAGAGCTGTTCTCCATGGCGTGAGCCACTTCGTGTCGATGCACTCTTGCCACCGGCGCCTATCAGGCGCAATGGATAGCCAAGACCGTTGCTGAGGGCTAGTGTGGTGTCCCTGCGGAACGGTGCGATAGCCGCCTCTTTCCCCGGGGAAGGGCTCGGCGCACCCGATGAGCACTGAACGACCCAACGAGTACGACCGGTTGGCCTCGACGGCCGACGCGGTCGAGGCGCTCGGCGCCCTGATCGCGGCTGAAGAGCCACTCGACGAGGTGTTGCAACGCATAGCCTGGACGGCCTGTCGCGCCGTCCCGGACGCCGACGCGGTGACCATCACCGTGGTCGATGGCACCAAACCGCGAACCGCCGCACACACCGATGCCCAAGTGTTAGCGCTCGACCAAGCTCAGTACGAGTCGACGCGAGGACCGTGCTTGCAAGCCGCCGATGGGCGAAGGCCGCTGCGCGTCGTCACAGATCTGGACGACGATCGATGGCCGGAGTTCCTCGGAGCCGCGCGGCAGGTAGGCGTGCGAGCCAGCTTGTCGGTTCCGTTGATCGTCCTGCCGGTGGCATCGGACCGAGAGGCCGAACTCGTCGGATCGATCAACATCTACAGCCGCCGAGCCGCGGCGTTCGACCCATTCGACGAAGAGCTGATGCGGCTCTACACGGCGACGGCATGCCAGGCGATCGCCAATGCCCGTCGCTGGCAGGAGTCGCGGGAAACGGTCGCCCAACTCGAGCAGGCGTTGACCTCTCGCTCCACCATCGACCAGGCCAAGGGCCTGATCCGGGCGCTGAACGGCTGCTCCGCCGACGAAGCATTCGCCGTGCTGACCGAACTGTCCCAGCGCAGCAACATCAAATTACACACGGTCGCTGCCCAGCTCCTCGAACGCGTCACCGATCGTCCACTCGAGTAGGTGACGGGCGCTTGGCACGCAGCTCGTGCCCGAGTCTCAGCCCTGTTTGACGCCGAGGGAGAAGTTCAAGCTGCCCACGCCATGGTTGGCTAGGCCTACTGACAGCAGGCCCGCGCCCTCCAGCCAGTGCGCCATGCTCAGGTCGCCGGTGTCCTGTGGGCGCAGTCCAAGGCTTTCGATGAATGCCGACACGCTTGCTTTCGCCTGCGCGTCATCGCCGGCGACGAACACATCCAGTGGTCCACCTGCTGCCAGGACGTCGCGGAACAGAGTGTTGAACGCCTTGACGATGTGGGCGCTTGCGGGGGCGGCCTCGGCGACCTTTTGCGCGATGGAGGTGTCGTGAGGGATGGCCAGCCCGGTGGCGCTGGCGTTGAAGGGGTTGGTGATGTCGACGACGATCTTGTTGGCCAGCGCGTCCCCGTACTCGCTGACGATCGGCACGGCGCTGTCGAACAGTACGGCGAGGATGACGATGTCGCCGGCCGGGGCGGTGCCCCACGTTCCGACCGTGGCGCCATTGCCTAGCGCGCTGGCCAGGGCTTGGGCCTTGGCCCTATCGCGACCGGTGATTTCGACGGTGTTGCCGCCCTTGAGGGCTAGGGCGCCGATGGCGCTGGCCATGCTTCCCGAGCCGATGATGCTGACGCTGCTCATGATGCGCTCTCTTTCCGCTTGTTGTCTGGTCAATACGCAGGGGGCCGGTGATCTGGTGCTCACATGCCGGACATTGGATTTCGCCGCTACTGCGTGTGGGTGAGGAGCTCCCAGGGCTTCATGCCGAGGAGGCCAGCGAGGTGGCGCTGCATCTGGACGCCGGCCGGCAGTGGGCGCCACCAGATGGTCACCTCGGCGATCTTTCCGTCCGCGTCGAGCAGGATGTAATCCATCCCGTCGACCACGGTGTCTTCGATCTGTAGTCGGAAGTGCGCGGCGTGGTGGGTCTCGCCGCTGAGGACTTCTTTGTAGGTGAGGTCGGTCGCCACCGTGCCGACCCCTCGCATGGCTTCCAGGACCGCCTCGCGGCCGGTGATTGGTTCATCGCCGAGTGGGCCGTACATCACCACACTCGCGGCGAGGAGTGTGGAAAGAGCGTCTTTGTCTGCGCCGCGGTCCATGTGGTTGACGAAGGTCTCCACCGTGCCGCGGTGCGGGGTGAACGTAGTCATGGCTACTCCTTGGCTCATGTGGTGCTTGTGGTGTGTGAGACCTGATTGATGCGCGCAGACGTCACTCAGATCACTGTCGTGCCGCCGTCCACGACAAGCTCCATGCCGTTGACATAGCTCGAGTCATCGGAGGCGAGAAACAAGGCGGCCGAAGCGATCTCCTCGGGGCGGCCCGACTCTCGGCGCGGGATCACGGACTCGAACTGCACCTTCTGCTCCTCGGTCATCACCTGTTCCAGGGCCGGCGTGGCGACTTGGCCGGGGGTCAGCACATTCACCCGGATCTTCCGGTCCCTCAACTCCGATACCCACACCCGTGCGTAGGCGGGCAACACGGCCTTGCTTCCCGCGTACACACTCCAATTCGGGTAGCCCCGCAGCGAAGCATTCGACCCGGTCATGAAGATCGAGCCGCCATCGTTGAACAGTGGCAGAGCCTTTTGGACCGTGAACAGCGTGCCGCGCGCGTTCAACCAGAAGGCGTCATGGAAGTCCGCCTCGGTGATCTCACCGAGACGGGCCTGCTTGCCCACCCCGGCGTTCGCCCACAACACGTCGATCGCGCCCCTTTCCTCTTGACCGTGTCGAACAAACGGTCAAGATCATCGAGGTCGGCCGAATCACCCTGCACGCCAGTCACATTCCGCCCGATCTGTTCGACCGCCTGGTCCAGTGCGTCCTTCCGTCGGCCTGAGATGAAGACATGAGCGCCTTCGTCAACAAACAACTTGGCACCGGCCAGCGCCATCCCACTCGTCGCACCGGTGATCACGGCAACCTTGCCATCGAGCTTTCCCACGAACACTCCATTCGTTCGCTAGTGATGATCTTATGTACACCGACCAGCGTGCTTAACGTATCGGGTGGTGACGCGGAGCGCAAGCTAATGCACACCGATTCGTACCCGATTGGGCTAACCTGGTTGTGTGACGGAGTTGGGGAAGGGGCCGCGGGGCCTCCGCCGCGGCAGGGGTGCGCGAGAGCGGATCCTTGGCGCGTCGCGACAACTGTTCCGCGATCAAGGCATTAACAGCACCGGTCTGGACCAACTCTGCGCGGTGGCTCAGGTGTCCAAACGCACGTTTTACCAACACTTCACGGGCAAGGATGAGCTGATCGCCGAACACCTACGCCGTTTCGATCCCGACGTCTTGCCCGAGGTGTTCGACCGCACCGACCTCACACCCCGCGAGCGGCTCCTCGCTGCCTTCGACATTCACGCGCCGCTGTGCCCGTTCATCGCGGCGGCCGTCGAAATCCACGACCCGGAGCACCCGGCACGCGTACACGCCGCCGACTACAAGAAGGCTTTCGCCGCGCGGCTCGCCGAAACCGCACGCGAGGCCGGCGCCACCGACCCCGAAAAGCTCGGCGAACAACTGGCACTGCTCTTGGACGGCGCTTCGGCCCGCAACCGAGTCCTTAACTCCGACGCCTTCGCCACCGCCGCGGCCATCGCAGCCGTCCTTATCGACAACGCCATCCCCGCGGCAGCGGTACCGGCGAACTGCTCCGCGAGCTAACCCTCGACTCCAAGAAGAAAAGTCCCACACCTGACGCAGGTGCGGGACTATTCCGATGTCTTGAGACATCACATGGTAGCGGGGACAGTGTGTGATTTCTCGACATAGTTGGCAGCTGTCTCGCGACATAGTTGACACTTCTGCACATCGGGAGGTCAGCCATGTCGAAGGCGCAGCTCGTCATCACTGCCGTGGTCCTCGAAGGACGCAGCAAAAGCGCCGTGGCCCGCGACTACGGCGTCTCCCGACAATGGGTCCAGCAACTGTGCAAACGCTACGAGGCCGAAGGCGACGCCGCCTTCATCTCCCGGTCACGGCGACCCCACCACAGCCCGCAGGCTGTCACCACCGAGGTCGAGGAGCGCATCGTGCGGCTACGCAAGACCCTGACCAAACGCGGTCTCGACGCCGGCGCCGACACCATCGCCTCCCACCTGGCCACCGATCCCAGCCTCATAAATGTGCCTGCCATATCAACGATCTGGCGAATCCTCAAACGCCGAGGTTTCATCACACCCCAACCCCACAAACGCCCCCGCTCCTCGTGGAAACGCTTTGCCGCCGAACTACCCAACCAATGTTGGCAGGCCGACACCACCCACTGGCACCTCGCTCACGGCGGCGGCGCCGAAATCCTCAACATCATCGACGACCACTCCCGCCTCGACATCACCAGCCTGGCCCGCCACACCATCAACGGCCCTGACGTCACCGCTGCCTTCACCACCGCCTTCACCCGCTGGGGTCCACCAGCCTCGGTACTGACCGACAACGGCGCCATCTTCACCGCCGCGCCGCGCCGGGGCGGACGCACCTCCCTGCAAATCACCCTCGGCGAACTGGGCGTGCGCTACCTGAATTCACGGCCCTACCATCCCCAGACCTGCGGCAAGGTCGAACGCTTCCACCAAACCCAAAAGCGATGGCTCACAGCCCATCCCGCCACTACACTGACCCAGCTCCAACAACGGCTCGACGAATTCACCGAGTATTACAACACCGTGCGCCCCCACCGCGCGATCAACAGAACCACCCCCATCCAGGCATTCAACGCCCGCCCCAAAGCCACACCGTCTGGCTACCTCATCCCCGCCCACTGCCGCGTACGCACCGACATCATCGACGCCGCCGGCGTCATCACCGTCCGATACAACAGCCGCCTGCACCACATCGGCCTTGGCAAACGACGCACCGGCACCAAAGTCACCGTTCTCATCGACGACCTCAACATTCGCGTCCTCGACCGCAACACCGGCCAGCTCATCCGCAAACTCATCCTCGACCCGACCCGCGACTACCAACCACGCGGCGTCAAATGCGGAAACAGCCCAGAAAACCGGGACCAGGTGTAAACCATGTCTCGGGACACCCGTCAACGATGTCCCGAGACAGGACATGGTAGCGGGGACAGGATTCGAACCTGCGACCTCTGGGTTATGAGCCCAGCGAGCTACCGAGCTGCTCCACCCCGCGTCGGTAAACGCAAGGTTACCCAACCCATGTCGCGGCGACCAAATCGGTCGCTGACCAGTGCCGCATCACGAGCGCGGAGGCCTTCGCCCCCGGGCGGGCGTGGATTCACGAATCAGCCGTTCGGTCACCAGGCTCAGCAGGTCGGCAGCGTTGGTGATGCAGCGTCGTTGATCAGGCTCGACCTCGTTCAGGGCCCGCACCGCCACGAAGCCCGCCGCACGGGCCTGCGACCCGGTCAGCTTGGCGACACCGGCGACGGCGAATGTCGGTACGCCGTGGCGGCGGGCACGCCGCGACACACCGACCGGCGCCTTACCGCGCAGGGACTGCACATCCAGGCATCCCTCACCGGTCAGGACCATCTTGGCGTTCAACAATGCTCGGTCCAGCCCGACGATATCGAGGATCATCTCGATGCCGGGCCGCACGCGTGCGCCCAGGACGGCCGACGCGGCGAACCCGACCCCACCTGCGGCACCGGCACCGGGTGCGCCGCGGCAATCGGTGTCGGTCACCCGGTCGACGAGATCCGCCCATTTGGCAAGTGCCCCTTCGAGTTCCGCCACCTGCCCGCCGTGGGCGCCTTTCTGGGGTCCGTAGAGGATTGCCGCGCCGTGCGGTCCGCACAGCGGGTTATCGACGTCGGCGGCCAGCGTGAAGACCGATTCGGTGATGGCGGGGTGCATCTTGGTGAGATCGAGCCGAGCGGCCTCGGCCAGTCCGCGACCACCGGGGCCGACGGATTCACCTTGATGGTCGAGCACCTCGGCGCCCAACGCGATCAACATGCCGGCGCCTCCGTCGGTGCTAGCGCTGCCGCCCAGGGTGATGACGATGTCGCGGCAACCATCGTCGAGTGCTTGCGCCACAACGCATCCCAAGCCGTAACTGGTGGCGGTCATCGGTGCTGGTTTTCCCGAGGGCAGCCGTTGCAGCCCACACGCGTCGGCCATTTCGATGATCGCACGCGAGCCCAATCGGGCGTAGCCGGTATTCACCGGCGCGCCGGTGGGTCCCGTAGCCTGTGCCGGGATCCGGTCGAATCCAGCGGCCACGACCGCGTCGAGGGTTCCCTCCCCGCCGTCCGCGACAGGACAGGTGATCGCGCGCACGGTCGGGTCCGCGCGCCGCACACCGTGTTTCATCGCCCGGGCGGCCTGCCGGGCCGTCAAGGAACCCTTGAACTTGTCGGGCGCCAAGACGATGTGGTCACCCATCAACGACCATCCACCCCAGCCACGACGTGCTCTGCAGGTACACCAGAGCACACATCAAGGCCAGCAGGAGCATGCTCCACTTGAATACCGCCCGGAACAAGTCGCCCTCTTTGCCCTTCATCTGAACTGCGGCGGTCGCGATGACCAGGCTTTGCGGGGACAGCATCTTCCCGATCACCCCGCCCGAGGAATTGGCCGCCGCCAATAGAATTGGGTTCAAGTGTGCCGCATTGGCCGCGCTGACCTGCAGGGGTCCGAACAGTGAGTTGGAGGAGGTGTCAGACCCGGTGACGGTGACTCCCAGCCAGCCGATGATCGGTGAGAAGACGCCCAGCAGGCCGCCCGCACCGGCGATCCACAACCCCAATGTGGTGGTTTCGCCGGACAGGTTCAACAGGTAGGCCAGCGCCAAGACAAAGCCAACGGTTAGCGCGGCGGCACGCAGTTGCATGGCCGCACGCACGTACGCGCGCACCGCCTGTCGCGGCGAGGCCCGCAACACCAGCATGCTCAGCAACCCGGTGATCAGCAGCAAAGTGCCTGCGCTGGTGAGGAAGTCGAGCTTGAATACGGTGAGCGGAGATGCCTTGTGGGCGGCGTTGGCGACGTGCAGGCCGGGCCAGGGGAAGCTGGTGCCGCCGTGCTTGAGCAACGTGGTCACCGGCTTCCACATCGACAGCGTGAAAATCACCGTGACGATCACGTATGGCGCGTAGGCCACGATTTTGTCCCGGCGTGAGTCGCTCACCTGCTGCCGCATGTCGCTGGCGCGATCGGCGGTCAGTACGGAGGCGTTCGAGCCGTCGACGGGCGAAGGGCCAGACGGCGTCGCGACGCGCGACAGCTCCTGGTCTGGAGTGGCTTCCTCGCCCACCACCGGCGCTTTCGGGCGCCACACGCGTAGCAGCGCCACGATGGAACCGGCGGCGATGATGGAGCCGAAGATGTCCGTCAGCTCGACCGAGACGAAGTTCGAGCACAGGAACTGCACGACCGCATACACGCCCCCACCCATCGCGGCCACCGGCCAGGCGCGCTTGAGCCCGGTGCGGCCGTCGACCATGAAGATGAGGATGAAGGGGACGAGGCAGGCCAGCAGGGGTGTCTGCCGGCCCACCATGGCCCCGAGGTCATCGAGGGGCAGGCCGGTAACTCCTGCCAGCGCCACGATCGGAATGCCCAATGACGCGAACGCCACTGGCGCGGTGTTGGCGACCAATGCCACCGATGCTGCCTTCATCGGTTTGAATCCAAGGGCCACCAGCATCAACGACGTGATGGCTACCGGCGTGCCGAATCCGGCCAAGCCCTCGATGAGTGCGCCGAAGCAGAACGCGACGATCACGGCCTGTACCCGGTGGTCCGGTGAGATCGAGGCCATGGATCGGCGGAGCACGTCGAGATAGTTGGTCTCGTCGGTCAGGTTGTAGATCCAGATGGCGTTGAGCACCAGCCACATGATGGGGAACATCCCGTAGGTGAACCCGATCAGCGCCGAGTCAGCGACCTGCCCCACGGGCATGTGGTAGACGAGCCAGGCGATGATCGCGGCGCTGAGGACCCCGACAGCAGCAGCAATCGGGGCGCGCACTTTCAGCCCGCCCAGAAGCACGAACATGACGAGCAACGGCAGCGCGGCGACGGCGGCGCTCCAGGCCAGGGAATGGGCGACGGGTGTGTAGTCGGGCTGGAACATCACAGCACCGCCCCGGGGTTGAGGATGTTCTGCGGATCGAGTGCCCGTTTGATGCGCTGGGTCAGTTCCATCACGTCGGGGCCGACCTGGTCGGGTAGCCACGCCTTCTTGAGTCGGCCCACGCCGTGCTCGCCGGTGATGGTGCCGCCGAGTCCGATTGCCAGGTGCATGATTTCGCCGAATGCCAGATGTGCTCGCTGCGACTGGTCGCGGTCGGTGGGGTCGTGCACGATCAGCGGGTGGGTGTTGCCGTCGCCCGCGTGGGCGATGACCGCGCACATGATGTCGCGTTGGTCGGCGATGGCCTCGATACCTTCGATGAGCGCGGGCAGCGCGGGCAGTGGCACGCCGACGTCTTCCAGCAGCAGGTGGCCGAGACGCTCGACAGCCGGAATCGCGAATCTTCTTGCCGCGGCGAAGGCTTCACCTTCCTGTGGGTCGTCGGTGGCGAACACGTCGGTGGCGTGATTGCGTTCGAAGATCTCCACCATGAAGGCGATCTCCTTGTCGCGGTCACCGGCAGAGTCGGACTGGGCGATGAGCATCGCCCGCGCCTCGAGGTCCAGTCCCATCCTGAGGTGACGTTCCACCGCCGAGATCGCGTTGTGGTCCATGAACTCCAGCATCGCGGGCCGCATCACCCGCGTGATGTCACAGATCGCCGCCGTCGCGTCGGTCACCGACGAGAATGACGCCACGACGGTGCTGGCGGGCGGTTGCGGCGGCAACAAGCGCAGGGTCAGTTCCGTGATGACGCCGAGCGTTCCCTCGCTGCCGACGAACAGCTTGGTGAGCGACAGGCCAGCCGAGTCCTTCAGCCGCGGTCCCCCGAGTCGCACCGCCGTCCCGTCAGCCAGGACGACTTCTAGGCCCAGGACGTAGTCGGTTGTCACACCGTACTTGACACAGCAGAGCCCGCCTGCGTTGGTCGCGGCATTGCCTCCGATGGAACAGAATTCGAAGGACGACGGATCCGGCGGGTACCACAGCCCGTGCTCGGCGACCACACGCTTCACCTCGGCGTTGATCAGTCCGGGCTGGACCACCGCGGTCCGCGTGACCGGGTCGACGTCGATGTGGCGCATCAACTCTGTCGTCAACACGATGCCGCCCTCGACCGCCGTGGCACCGCCCGACAGACCCGAACCCGCGCCGCGCGGCACCACCGGAACCGCTGCAGCGATGGCCCAGCGCAGGACCGCCTGAACGTCGGCTGTGGATCTCGCGCGCACCACCGCCATCGGCCGTCCCGCATCCGGGTCCGCCGCCCGGTCCTGTCGATACGTTTCAAGCACGTCAGGGTCGGTGAGAACGGGCACATCCGGGATGGTGGCGAGGAGATCAGCGCTGCGTTCGTCGAGTGCCGTCATTGGCAGATTCCTTCTCTCAGACCTGAATTCGTCGCTGTTCCGCATAACGGAACGACTATTTCGGTTTTGACACCGTGACACGGCTCACGATCGGTTGTCAAAGGACAACTTGAGTTGTCAGTAGAACAGCCGGAAAACATCCGGTAACGAAAGGTTCCCGCCGGATACGAGCGCCCGTGAACCCTTGACAACACCATGGGCCGTCGCCTTCAGTTGTTTCATTATCTGATGCTTCCATTCCGCACTACGGAATAAAGCCTACGTCCCACCCCCGAGAGGACTGCCGTGGCACCTGCGACGTACACGGTGAACTGCTCCATCCTGTTCACCGACCTACCTCCCCTCAGCCGCCCGGCTGCGGCCAAGGAGGCCGGCTTCGAGGCGGTGGAGTTTTGGTGGCCGTTCACCTCACCGGTCCCGCCCGACGCGGACGTCGATGCCTTCATCCGCGCCGTCCGCGACGCCGGAGTCCAGCTCAGTGGACTGAACTTCGCGGCAGGTGACATGGCCGCCGGTGATCGCGGATTGGCGTCGATTCCAGCCGCCAACAATGCTTTTCGCGACAACGTCCACATTGCCGTCGGTATCGGCGAGGCGCTGGGCACCCGCGCCTTCAACGCGCTCTACGGCAACCGCCTCCCCGGGGTGACGACAACCATGCAGGACGACGTGGCGGTCGAGAACCTGGCCTTCGCAGCGCAGGCCGCGCAGCGCATCGGCGCCACCGTCCTCGTCGAGCCGGTCAGCGGTGTGCCGCAATACCCAATCAAGACATTTGCGGACGCTGTCGCGGTGATCGATCGGGTCCGTGACGCGGCGGGACGAGTGAACCTACGTGTGCTTGCCGACCTTTATCACCTTTACGTCAACGGCGACGACGTTGCCGGCGCGCTGCGATCCCATACCCATCGGGTCGGGCACGTACAGATCGCCGATGCGCCCGGCCGCGGCGAGCCCGGCTCGGGTGACATTTCACTCGGCGACTACCTCGCGACACTGCTCGACCACGGGTACAGCGGTTACATCGGACTGGAGTACAAGCCAAGCCGGGCAAACACATTCGACTGGTTGTCGCCGGCCGAACGGGGTCACGGCGGCGTCAACATCACATCGCTGCCGACGCCGGCAGGAACGAGGAACCAATGACCAACATCGCATTCATCGGACTGGGCATCATGGGCAGCCCCATGGCCTGCCACCTGGCACGGGCCGGCCACGCCGTCGTCGGCTTCAACCGTTCGCCCGCCCGCACCTCGGCACTGGTCGAAGCGGGCGGAGTCGCAGCCGAATCGATCGAGGAGGCGGTGAAAGGCGTCGACGTGGTGGCCGTGATGGTGCCCGACTCCCCCGATGTCCAGGACGTAATGCTCGGTGAGGGAGGCGTTTTCACGCACGCGCAACCTGGAACACTGATCATCGACTTCTCCTCCATCCGTCCCGACGTCACGCGGCATCTGGCCGAGGAGGCGTCGCGCAGGGGCTTACGCCTCATCGACGCCCCGGTCTCGGGCGGTGAGGCCGGCGCCAAGAATGCGTCGCTGTCGATCATGGTTGGTGCGGCCGATGACGACTTTGTCACGGCCAAGCCGATTTTGGAGGTCGTCGGTGAAACGATCGTCCACGTCGGCCCCAATGGGGCGGGTCAAACCGTCAAGGCCGCGAACCAGCTGATCGTGGCGGGAAACATCCAACTGCTCGCCGAGGCCCTCACCTTCCTGCGCGCGTACGGTGTAGACCTCGACGCCGCGGTCAAGGTGCTCGGCGGCGGCTTGGCCGGTTCCGCGGTGTTGGATCAGAAAGGGGAAAAGATGATTGCCCGCAATTTCGACCCCGGGTTTCGCATCGAGTTGCACCACAAGGACATGGGCATCGTCACCAGCGCGGCCCGCGAGGCCGACGTCGTCATCCCGTTGGGCGCGGTCGTGGCGCAATTGATGGCGTCGGCTCTGGCTAATGGTGACGGCGCGCTTGATCACTGCGGATTGCTGCTGGGTGTCGAACGGTTGTCGGGACGCGCGGAAGGTTAGCCTCAATGACACGGATGCGCACGGTCGACGCGGCCGTCGAAATCCTCGAGAAAGAGGGCGCTACACAGGCTTTCGGCCTGCCGGGGGCTGCGATCAACCCGTTCTACTCGGCGATGCGCACCCACGGTGGCATCAAGCACGTCCTAGCCCGCCATGTCGAGGCCGCCAGCCACATGGCCGAGGGTTACACCCGTGCCGCCCCGGGAAACATCGGCGTATGCATCGGAACGTCGGGCCCGGCGGGCACCGACATGATCACCGGGTTGTATTCGGCCAGCGCGGATTCCATTCCGATCCTGGCCATCACCGGCCAAGCGCCGGTGAACAAGCTGCACAAGGAGGACTTTCAGGCGGTCGACATCGCCGCCATTGCGGCGCCGGTGACGAAAATGGCGATGACCGTGCTGGAGCCGGGACAGGTTCCCGGCGCATTCGCACAGGCCTTCCACCTGATGCGCTCAGGCCGGCCTGGGCCGGTATTGATCGACTTGCCCATCGACGTGCAGATGACCGAAATCGATTTCGATCCAGCGACATACACTCCCCTGCCGATCTACAAACCGGTGGCGAGTCCCGCTCAGATCGACCGGGCGCTCGACATGCTCGTCAGCGCCAAACGCCCCCTCAACGTCGCCGGCGGAGGCGTGATCAACGCCGATGCCTGCGGCCTGCTCATCGAACTCGCCGAAGTGCTCAATGTCCCGGTGGTGCCCACGCTGATGGGCTGGGGTGCGATCCCCGACGACCACTGGTTGGCAGCCGGGATGGTGGGACTGCAGACCGCACACCGCTACGGCAACGCCACCATGCTCGAATCCGACTTCGTCCTCGGCATCGGCAACCGATGGGCCAACCGCCATACCGGTGGCCTGGACACCTACCGGCGCGGGCGCCGCTTCGTGCACATCGACATCGAGCCCACGCAGATCGGGCGCGTGTTCGCCCCCGACCTGGGCATCGTCTCCGACGCCAAGGCGGCACTGGAACTGCTGGTGGTGCAAGCCACCGGGCGCGCGGTGGCCGGGTCGCTGCCCGACTGGAGCGGTTGGGTGCGCGACTGCCGCGAGCGAAAGAAGCAGATGCACCGCAAGACTCACTTCGATGACGTCCCGATCAAGCCGCAGCGCGTCTATGAGGAAATGAACCGCACTTTCGGCCGTAATGTCCGCTATGTCAGCGCGATTGGGCTTTCACAGATTGCCGGCGGCCAGTTTCTGCAGGTGTACCGGCCGCGGCACTGGATCAACTGCGGCCAGGCCGGACCGCTCGGGTGGACGGTGCCGGCCGCCCTGGGTGTGGTCACGGCCGACCCGAGCGCCACGGTGGTCGGGCTGTCCGGAGACTACGACTTTCAGTTCCTGATCGAAGAACTCGCCGTGGGAGCGCAGTTCAACCTGCCCTACGTACACGTCGTGGTCAACAACTCCTACCTCGGGCTGATTCGCCAGGCCCAACTCACTTTCGATATGAATTACTGCGTCTCCCTGGCGTTCGACAACATCAACACCCAGGAGTCCGGTGACAGCGCCATCCCCAAGGGATATGGCGTCGACCACCGCGGTGTCGTCGAGGGTTTGGGGTGCAAGGCTATTCAGGTCACCGAGCCGTCGCAGATCGGACCGGCACTGGCGCGGGCGCAGCAGCTTGCCCGCGAACACAAGGTGCCCGTCGTCGTGGAGATCTTCTTGGAGAGGATCACCAATATCGCGATGGGCACCGACATCGACAAGATCACCGAATACAACGAACTGGCGACCTCCGCGGAGGACTCACCGACCGCCGCACTGCTCTACGACTGACCCGCAGGGGTCCTTGCTGCCAACATTCATTTCGTGATACGAAAAAGCCCAGGCAGCGTCGGGGCCCAGCCGGGGCCGGATCGGAAGCGGTGATGGCAGGCGGCACTCCACGTGCGGGCGGTGTTCAGTCGGTCGAGCGAGCGTTCGAGTTGCTGGAGATCCTGGCGACCATGGGCGGGACGGGCGCGCTGGGAGATCTGGCCACCCACGCCGACCTGCCGGCCCCGACGATTCACCGGCTGGCGCGCACTCTTTTGCGCATGGGGTACTTGCGGCAGCTGCCCAACCGGCATTACTCCCTGGGGCCCAGGCTGATTCGCCTGGGCGAGAGCGCGGGCCAACTGGTCGGCATGTGGTCGCGGTCGCATCTGGTCGAGCTGGTGGAACGGACCGGTGAGACGGCGAACATGGCGCTGATGGACAACGACATGGCCGTGTACGTGGCTCAGGTTCCATCCCCGCACTCGATGCGGATGTTCACCGAGGTCGGCCGCCGCGTGTACCCGCATTGCACGGGCGTGGGCAAGGCGCTGTTGATGCAACTGCCCAACGAGGCGGTGCGCGCCTTGGTGGCGCGCACCGGGATGCCCCCGTCGACGGAGAAGTCCCACACCACCGCCGAGGAATTGCTCCAGGACATCGAGCTGTGCCGCGCGCGTGGCTACGCCGTCGATGAAGGCGAACAGGAGGTCGGCGTGCGGTGCTTCGCCGTGCCGGTGCCCGACGCGCCGTCGCTGACGGCGATCTCCATCTCTGGGCCCGCGGCGCGGGTCACGCTCAAATCCGCCACGGCGGTCACACCGTTGCTCAAGCGGGTGGCGCGGGATATCGCTTCGGAATTCGACAAGGACGCCGTCGGCTAGCTCGAGCGGGGCTCATACGTCTGGCAGCCGCTTGCGTAGTTGTTCCATGGTCAGCAGTTCCCGACGCGCGTCGCTGAGGTAGGGAATGCCGATCCCGTATTCCTCCCAGCGAGCGGCGACGCGGGCCTCAAGTTCCGGGGAGATCTTGTTGATCGCGGGATAGTGTCGTCCGCCCCACTCCGGGCGAGGCTCGAACTCCCAGCTGCGGGTCGCGTCCACGAGCACCCGGGTCCATTCGCCCGAGCCGTACTTGGCCATGTTCGCTTTTTCGGGGGGCGTGGAGGGGTCCAGCGGCGAGCCGAGGGTCGGTCCGTAGAACGCGATATCGCCGAGGCCGGCGTTGACCCGGTATGCCACGGCCCAGTCGAGCGCCTCGGGGTCGTGGACGTCGATGTCCTCCTCGACAACCAGGACGTGTTTGTAGAACCACCCCGATCCACTGGTCCCCCACAGCGCCGCGGCGACCTGCTGCGCGTGGCCGCGGTAGGCCTTGCGGATCTGCACCACGATGTTGGTGCCATTGGACACCTGTGACATCCACACGTCGGTGACGCCACCGACACCGAAACTCTCCAGCGTGTTCCAGGCGATCGCCGAGCGCGCGTAATTGACCATCGCGTCCTCGACGAGGAATCCCGGCCGGATGCCCTCGAGGGTGCCGCGCAGCACGGGATCGTTGCGGTGGGTGATCCTGGTGACCCGCAGTACTGGTGTGGGCGCGGGGTGGCCGTCGAGGTATCCCGGATACTCCGCGAACGGCCCTTCCTCCATGAACGTGGCGGGGTCGGGATCCAGATAACCCTCGACAACGATCTCCGCACTGGCCGGGACGTGCAATGGCACGGTTTCGCACGCCACCAGATCGACCGGCCGGCCCAGCAAGGCGCCCATCATGTCCCATTCACACACGTCCTTGGGGAATGGACTGCCGGCGCAGAAGGGCAACACGTCGTGCCACCCGTAGACGACGGCGACTGGCATGGGCTCGGGTTTGTACTCCTGGAAATGCCCGCCCCAGCCTTGCGTGGGCACCATCAGCTTGGCGATCTTGTCGCGGTCCACGATCATGCCGCGGTACACGCCGATGTTGTCCCGCCCGGTCACCTTGTCTTGGGTGACCACGCCACAGAACGTGTCGATGTAGCGGCCACCGTCGGTGGCATGCCACTTGGGTGCCGGGAACTGCCACAGGTCGATGTCGTCAGCTTCGACGACGTTCTCTTTGACCGGACCGGTGTCGACGACGCGCGGCGGTATGGGCTTGTTGAAGGTGTCTTTCAGGTGTCGGACAATGTCGGAATCACTCGTCGATTCCGGCAGATTCAGCATTAATTGGATTTGACGCCGGTTGCCGATCCCCGACGTCAAGAACTTTGTGCACCTGGTGTTTTCGTGGCCGACGATGTTCTCGAACAGCAGCGCGGGCCCCCCGAGCGAGAGATTGGCGCGGGTGATCGCACCGATCTCCTCATCCCAGTCGACGGGCGCGGTCACGCGGCGCAACTGATCGGCCGCTTCCAGCGTCGCCAGCCAGCTACGCAGATCGGGACCCGCCGATTGGTCAGTTGACGTAGTTGCCAGTGAGCTTGTCGCTGTGCTCATTTCGTTCTCCTCACCGGAGCGGGACTACTGACCCGTTGACCGGTTCCTCGGGTTGGTCGGCTGGTTGATTGTCTTTCCAGCGCTCGATAAGGGAATGCTCGATCCCTAGTTGATCGATGACCCGGCCGACGACGTAGTCGGTCACCTCAGCGACCGAGACCGGCCGCGCGTAATAGGCCACCGTCGGCGGAAAGATCACTGCACCCATCCGAGCCAGGTGATGCATGTTCTCCAAGTGGATCTCGCTCAGCGGAGCCTCCCGTGCAACGAGGACCAGCCTGCGGCGTTCCTTCAACGTCACGTCGGCGGCGCGGGTGATCAGGTTGTCGCTGAACCCGATTCGGATCGCACTCAGCGTCTTCATACTGCACGGGCAGACGACCATTCCGTCGGTGCGGAAGGACCCACTGGAAATGCCTGCCGCAAGGTCGCGGGCACTGTAGGCGTGGGAGGCCAGCGCCCGGACCTCCGCGACGCTGCGGTCGGTCTCGAGTTTGATGGTCGCCCGCGCCCAGTCACTGAGTACCAGATGGGTTTCGACGTCCAGATCGCGCAGGACTTCGAGGAGACGAATGCCGAGAGCGGCGCCGGTCGCTCCGGTCATGGCAACCACTAGTCGCATGATGATCACTCCCTAAACCACTTGTAGCGTGGGCGAATCCGGACTTTGCGAGCCCGCCTGCTGTTGCTGTGACTCGGCCGGTGCGGCGTTGCGGCGGGCAAGGCCTACTAGGATCAGCGCCACCGCGGCCAGGAACGCGTACCGCATGCTGCGGAACCCGAGCAATACGACGCGCTCTTGCCAGGGCTTGCCGTGATGCCCCTGCGACAAAGTCGGATTGGCCGCGGCCGTGCCCATCGCGGCACCGAGCGTGGTGAACAGCCAATTGCCGTATGTCCCATAGAGTGCCGCCCATCGCGTGGCTTGCCCCACCTGAGGCGGAAGTTTTACCAAGCCCCATATCGCGCCCAACGCCATCAGGAAGGTGCCATTCATGACGCCTTCCAGATGGGCGGACAGCGCCATGCGCATATTGGTGAAGCGCCGCTGCTGCGTGCCTGTCACCAGTCCGAGCAGAAACAGCACCATGCCGTGCCACACCAACCGGCGATCACTTGTCTGCAATTGGGCCATCTGAAACACCTCCTTCAAGTGGCTGCGTCCGGCCTGTTGGGTCAGGTCGAGCAGTCACCTCTTGGGCCGTGAATTATCTGCGTCAAGCATGCGCCCGTAGATGGTTTGCTAACTAGGGTCAGACAGACGTCTTTCCCACAGATGGGGCCACCAGCGGGCTCTGCAACACTGTTGCGGCGAGTCGCGGCCGTGGTCGACGCCGCCGAGCGCCTTGGCCGCTCCGCGCCGCCATCTCATCCAACCGCAGTCAGACCGGTTGTCATGTCGTCGTGCGGCGGCCACAGCGGTTGCGGCACTTCCACACCGAAGGGCGAATTCCAGCGATTCCTGGACGAAACTTCATGCACAGGACGACGATTGGCTGCGACGCCCCACCTGCCCAGCGGATATCCGAGGGTGAGCATGGCAGACATCTTCCAGCCCTCCTCAACGGGCACGCCGAGGATCTCGTTCACCCTGTCCTCGAGGTTGCGGAGCACCATCGTCATGACCCCGCCGATGCCCTCAGCCCGCGCTGCGAGCAACACACTCCAGATCGCCGGGTAGATGTTGGCACCGCCGAGATCGTCGATGGCGTACACGAATAGCAGTAGGGGGACTTCTTCGAAATGGTCAGCCAGATAATCCCCCGAGCCCTTGATTCGGCGCATCGTTTCCGCGTGCGCGGCCGGGTCAGCACCGGGCGCCGGCGCTGCCATCGGCCCCGTCCCGGGACTGAATTTCTCGTATTCGATGGCGCGGGCCTGCCGGAACAATGCGGCGAGCTCGCGGATGAGTTCCCGATCGTCAACCGCAAGGAAGTGCCAGCGCTGGGTGTTACCCCCGTTGGGGGCACGGACGGCCGCATCGAGAATGCGGGCCTGCGTGTCCAGCGGAATTGGATCGGACCGCAACCGCCGCATCATCCTGGTGGTGTACAGCGCTTCATGGATTTCCATTGTTCTGCTCCTTTCTGCTATTCAGGCCAGCTGCTACCGAGAATGCTGTCGACCAAGTTGCCTCGCTTGAATCCGGGATCGAAGTGCGCCAGCACGTCGTCGTTCATCGTGCCGAAGGTGGTGTCCGGACGATGCTTCATGCCGTCGTTGAAGGCGGCCAAGATGCGGTTTTTGAAGTCAGGACGCGGATGTGCCGCAGTCACCGCCTCAATGGCTTCCGGGTCTAGGTCCTCGCGACCGACGCCGACCACGTCGGTCTTGACACCGGCTGCGAGCAAGGCAGTTTCGGGGTCGAGTCGCCCGGTGACTTCGGGCGTCGTGTGCAGGGCGATGCCAAGCCATACCTTGTCGGCGCCGGATTGCTCGATACCGTGTTCGAGCAGGAAGTCGCGCGCCGCGTCCGCACCGTCCATCTCGAAGCGCTGCGTCGAAGCGCGGTAACGCATGGTGAGGCCCAGGTCGTGGAACATCGCCCCCACATAGAGCAGTTCGGGGTCTGGTTGCATCCCGAGCCGGCGGCCATGCAGCGCGCCGAACAGGAAGACCCGTCGGGAATGGTGGAAAAGGACGTCGTCTTCGGCGCTGCGAATGAAGTCGGTTGCCTCGCGCACGAGGGCGGTGTCGGGTATGACGATGCCGGCGATGGTTTCGATGGGCTTAACGGCCATGATCATTTCTCCTTGCGGTCAACCCAATTTTTCGCCGCTACGCCCTCCTTGCGTGGGTGTCGTTCCAGCCGTCTTTCGCACAGAATCCGACACCGGTCCGCGGGTGGTGCCGAGGCGAGTTCATGTGGTTTCGGTCTCGGCCCTCAGCAGCCAGGCCTGCTTCTCCAAAGCGTCAATGATCGCGTGGAGCACATCAGCGGTCGTGGGATCGACGTCGTCGACGTCGTCGTGCACCATGCGCAGCGTGTCAACGACGGCATAGATCCGGAGAGTGATCATGTCGACCGTCTCGGTGACGCTGAACAGACCCGACGGCACGGCGGGAACGGTGGTGCCGGCAACGACCGTGTCAGATCGCCCGTCCGGGACCGCGTTCAGGGCACGCATGCGTTCGGCGACGGTGTCGCTGGCTTCCCGTGCGGTGTCGACGAGGCTGTCAAGCTGCAGATGCAGGTCCCGAAAGTTCGTCCCGATGACGTTCCAATGCGCCTGCTTGCCCTGCAGGTGAAGTTCGATGAGGTCGACCAGCACCTTCTGCAGGTTCTCGAACAGGCTGGCGGGCGCATGAAAGCACGTGACTTCGTTGACATTACGACGGTTGGTTGAGATTGAAGTCGTCATTGCGGGTCCTCACTTTCGTCATTGCGGTCGATTCGGGTAGCGGTCAGATAGTGGATGGCTCCCTGGTGATCAGGACCGGTATCCATCTCACCCACGGGAACACCGGCAGCACCGAGCAGATCATCGAGGCGGTAGGCGGTGATGCGCCAACCCAGTGCCCGTAGATGCGCCTCGGCGTCGTTGCGCTTGTGGGAGTAGGTGAGATTCCCGAAGTCGACGTCGTAACCCTGCTGCCGCCAGCTCTCTGCGGTCTCCGAGATCAGTGATCCGATGGATTTCGAGGTCAGCGGCAGATGGTCGGCGCTGAGCCGGCTGCCGGGTGCGCTGAGTTGGGTGATGAGATCCAACATGCGGTTCTGTGCATCGCCGGGCAGGTACCCGATCATCAGACCCTCAACCAGCCATGCGGTGGGCTGCTTGGCATCAAACCCGGCCTCTCGCAATGCAGTTGGCCAATCGTGCCGCAAATCGACGCCCACTGTGCGTAGCTGGACAGCTGGTGCGGCGCCGACACCGGCCAGCGTCCTCTTCTTGAATTCGATCACCTGGGGTTGGTCGATCTCGTAGGCAATGGCATCCGCAGGCCAGTGCAGCCGGTACGCACGCGAGTCCAGGCCGGACCCCACAATCACGGCCTGCCGGATACCGGCGGACAGTGCGCTGGGAAAGAACCCGTCGAAGAACCAGCCGCGAACACCGAAGTAGTCAGGAATCCAACCCGACCCGATGTCGGCGAAATCCAGGTCCCCCTTGGCCAACAAGGTGAAAAGTTCGACGCCTGCTGCGAGCACGAGGGGTTCGGCGTACGGGTCATTGATGATCGGATCTGGTTGCCGGCTCGCCGCCGCCCTGGCCGTTGCGACCATGGTGGCCGTGGCGCCGACACTGGATGCCAGGTCCCAAGTGTCGTTGTCGGTTCGCTTCATCCCACTTCCTTTCATTGCGGGCGAGGTCTTGGTTTCACAGTTTGCGCAGTCGCCGAAGGATTTTGGCCATCGGAAGGTTGGCGGCCAATCCGCGGCGCAGGCTTGGCTGCACGGCGCTGAGGTTTCCGATCACCGGGTATCGCAGACCATGGTCACGCCATTCGGCGAGTTGATCGATGACGTCGTCGGGTGTGCCGGCCAGTAGGAGCTCTTTGGGCAGTGAGGGCGGCACGTGAGCCGTATGGGAGACGATGGTCTGCTCGTCGAGCGTCCGCAGCATGATGTCCTGTGCACCGGTGGAGTCGTCACCCAAAGGATGACTCGCTCCATGACGGGCCCACATCTGCGCCGGTGCGTTCAGCGCGAACGCCCTCATGACCTGCGACTCCAAGGCTTCATCGACCTCGTCGCGGCTGCTGCCGGTCATCACGAAGAACAGACCCGCGGCGGTAAGGGACATGGGGTCACGCCCGGCGTTGGATGCGGCGGCACGGATCGTTTGCAGCCCGGCGGCATAGTCCTCGGGACGAAGAAACATCGCGGCCGGAAACCACCCATCGGCATAGCGCCCGGTGATCCGCAGCATCCGTGGCCTGTGGGCGGCGATCCATAGCGGTGGCCATTGTCCGCGGTACGGAGGCAGATCGAAGGTGGCGTTGCGCAACGGGAAGAACGGTGAGTCGCGGGAGACGAGTTCACCGGCGGAGTTCCACAACGCGCGGATGGTGGCGACAGCCTCCTCGAAACGCCCCACCGGTTTCGCCCAGTCCACGCCGTAGGGTTCGTTGCTGTCGCGTGCGCCTGTTCCGATTCCGAGGATGGCGCGTCCCCGGGTGAGATGATGCAAGGTGGCCGCCGCTTGAGCAGTGGCAGCGGGATTGCGACGGCCGGTGTCAGTGACACCGATTCCAAGTCGGAGCCGTCCCAAGTTACGGCCGGCCAGCCGCCCCAAAACAGTCCACGATTCGTGGTGCGCGTCGGCATTGGGTACCAGTCGTGCCGTCCCGACGTACTTCTCCGTCATCACAGATTGTGGAAATACCGAGTTGAGATGGTCGGGCAACCAGAACGAATCCATCCGGGTGGCTAGCGCGGTGAGATAACCGGCGCTCACCAACGCGGTCGGTGAGTAACGAGTGTGTAGTGGCTGCTCGATTAGACCGACCTTAAGCATGGTTCACCTTCGTTGTCCTTCCAGCTGCTATGCGCTTTCGCGATCTGTTCAGCACGCGAAGCAACGTCGGCGGATGTAACAAACGCGAGGGCGGATCCAGCATGTTGATCAGCCGCAAGAATTGTTGAACCACTGCCGCATCGGACTCGCCAGCGGCTAAGACGTGTTCCAAGTAGGCGTTGGCCACCCGGATGGAGATCGGACGCCGTCCCGGTATCTGGGGCAACGCCAGATCCGAACCCACCGCAGCTTGCCAGGCGATACGAATTTCCTTGGCGGACTGACGGTAAAACCGGCGCGGCAGGTTGGGAGGGCCCTCTTGCAGGCAGTCACGCAGGACCAGCGCCTCGATGGCGGCCATCGACATGCCGTGTCCGTACAGCGGATTGAAGTTGCACAGCGCGTCGCCGACCACCACCAAACCGTCGGGGATGCGTCCCAATTTGTCATAGCGTCGCCACCGGTTGGAGGGGAACCGGTATTGGACGACCTCGTCCAGCGGCTCGGCGCAGCGAGCGGCGGCCAACACATGCGGGGGCGCGATGTCGGCTAGACAGGTAAGTAGCGAGGCGTGATCCGTGGGTGGCTGTCGTCCTGCGATTGTTTGGACGGCGAGCTTGTAGATGTCGTTCTCACCGGCGAACATCGCGTAGCCCACCGGGTAACTGGGTTTCGGCGCGCTGAAGGCGATGTTTTCGCGCAGAGTGCCGGGCGGCACATAGACGGGCAGGCCAGCATAGGCGACGTGCACCGGCAGTTCGTCCTCCCGCGGGCGTTCGTAGCCGAGCTCGTGGAGAAACCGCGGTGTTCGTGAACCGCGTCCAGTCGCGTCCACGACAAGATCGGCCATCAGGGTCGTCTGGGCGCCGGAGTCACGCAGCGCCACAATCACTCCGGTCACGCGGTCCCCGCGGGAAGGCGAGGTCAGCCGTACCAGGTCGTGCGCCGGGAGGGTCTGCACATGTGGAATGGCGTCCACCCGGCGACGTAGGTTCCACTCGATGAATGGTCGATGCGCGAAGTGGATGACAATCGATTCAGGGTCGGGAATTGTGCCCGACCGCAGCAGCTGATGTCCGGCGAAGCACACACAAAGCCGGGACAAGTCACCGTCGTTCCATACTCGCGCGCCGCCGGCGACCAGCTCGTCGGATAGCCCCGGGAAAAGCTCGCCGACGATCCGCATGCCGCGGGCCGCCAGGATGTGGGGCAGCCCGCTCTGCGGCACGCCGCGGCGAGTCACCGGCAGGTCGGGCGGTACGTCGCGTTCGACGAGGATCACCCGACCGTAGTGGTCGGCGAGTACCCGAGCCGCCAGCAGACCACTGATGCTGGCGCCGAGGACCACTGCCGTTTCGCGGCCTTCCGACTTGGTCCCTTTGGTCATAGTCCGTGCTCTGCCTTGAGTACGTCGCTGGCTCGCTCACCGATCACGACGCAGGGAGCCATGGTGTTGCCGGTGGTGATGCGCGGCATGATCGACGCGTCAGCGATCCGAAGTCCCTTCACTCCATAGACTTTGAGGTGGCCGTCGACTACTGACATGTCATCTCTTCCCATCTTGGCGGTGCAGCTCTGGTGGAAATAGCATTCGGCTGCATCACGAACGAAGCGCTCGAGCTCCGTACGGCTGAGCTCACCCGGGACGACCTCGGACTTGGTGAAGGGCCGAAGCGGTGCGGAATTACCGATCTCGCGACTCAGCTCGACGCTGGCCATTGCAGCTGCGACGTCGTCCTCGTGTGAGAGCATGTTGTCCTCGATCACCAGGCGATCATTCGGATCGGAGCCGGTTAGCCGAATCTGCCCGCGGCTCTTGGGTCGTAGCACACCGGTGCAGGCGGTCCATCCGTGTTCGGGTACGTCGTATCTGGTGGCGATTGCGGAATTCGCCAGCGGAAGTTCTGTGACGCAGATCTGCAGGTCAGGTGCTTGCAGGTCGGGATCGCTCTTCCACAACACCATCGCCTCGGCGCCGTTGTTGTGCAGTTCGAGGGGCTCGCGGTACTGCCATACACAATCGACACGCGAATGGCTCTGATAGTTCCGGCCGACGCCCGCAAGGTGTGCCACAACAGGAATCCCGAAGTGCCGCAGCTGATCGGCATCACCGATGCCCGACTGCATGAGCACTTTCGGTGTGTTTATTGCTCCCAGCGAAACGACTACTTCGCGGGTCGCCGTCACACTGTGTGTGACCCCGCCGTGGCAGAACTCCACCGCCGCGATCCGGTTTCCGTCACCTGTCAACCGCGTCACCGTCGCACCGGTGCATACCGTCAGGTTCGGCCGGTGCAGGTACGGGTACACATACGAACGAAAAACTGACTGACGGCGACTGTCGCGGAGGATGAGATCGGCGATCGATGCCCCACCGTCGCCGTCCATCATGGCGCCGTTGTTGCTGTGATAGCTGGGGATTCCCAGAGAGCGTGCGCCCGCAACGACAGCCTCGGCTACCGGATGGGGGTCGGGCGCGGGCGTCACGAACATCGGCCCACCGATACCTCGAGCAGGATCGCACGGCCCGTGCCAGTCTTCTATTCGCCGGTAGATGTCGAGCACCGCCCGGTAGCCCCAGGCATCGTCGCCCGCCTGGGCGGCGAAATAATCCCAGTCGCTACGATGCCCTCGGGCCCAAGCCATCACGTTGATGCTCGACCCTCCGCCGAGCACCTTGCCCATGCACAGAAACACCGACCTGCCGTTGAGATGGGCAGTAGGTTCTGAGACGAATGCCCAGTCGCGCTCGCTGCCCAAGTTGAGTGGCCACTGCGCGGGGTCCTGCACGGCCGGCACGTCGTCTTCACCACCCGCTTCCAGCAAAAGCACCGTGGCGTCGGGGTTTTCGGTGAGCCGCCCCGCCACCACAGAGCCGGACGAGCCGGCCCCGCAAACCACAAACTCGTACCGTGACTCAACACCAGGGGGCAGCACTCTTCTTCTTTCTCTTCAAGCTCGACTCGCGCGCCTCGCGGCCGCTGCGCCGGGGACACACCAGTTCGGCGCTGAAGCAAGGGGTTTCGTCGAGAAAGCAAAGGTTCATTACTTTGTGAAGCTGCCCTCAGTCTGCGGTGATCGCGGCGATTCAGCCGGTGGTCTTCAAGCCGTTCTTCCCACAAAATGCGACACGTCCCCTGGTTACCGATACGGCCTGGAAGCGACACAATGGGTAAATGGTCGACGGGAACGCAACCCGTATCGTGGTGATCGTCGTCTTCGACGGCGTGAAGCTCTTGGACGCTGCGGGACCGGCAGAGGTCTTCATCGAAGCGAACCGGTTCGGTGCGCACTATTCGCTGCAAGTCGCCTCAGTCGACGGGCGTGACGTAATAACCTCATTGGGAACGCCTTTCGCCGTGACGGCCAGCATCGCTTCGATCGATGCCGCGGATACCGTGGTGGTCGCCGGGGGGGATCAAATCGTCGGTCGGCCGATCGATCCCGCGCTGGTCGAAGCGCTCAAGACGATGCCGGACCGGACCCGGCGGCTGGCATCGGTGTGCACGGGTTCGTTCATCCTGGCCCAGGCGGGATTACTCGATGGGCGGCGGGCCACCACACACTGGCGACATACCCGACGGCTGGCCCGCGCCTTTCCTAACGTGGGCGTCGAACCAGACGCAATATTCGTTCGCGACGGTGACTTGTTCACATCGGCGGGGGTCTCCTCCGGCATCGATCTGGCGCTGGCGTTGGTCGAGCTCGACTACGGCGCCGAATTGGTCCGAAATGTGGCGCGGTCGCTGGTGGTGTATCTCAAACGCGCTGGCGGCCAATCGCAATTCTCTACCCTCGTCGAGGCTGACCCGCCGCCTACGTCGGCATTGCGGGTGGTCACCGACGCCGTCTCCGCCGACCCTGGCGCCGACCACAGTGTCAAAAAGCTGGCCGCCCGGGCGTCACTGAGCACCCGTCAGCTGACCCGGTTATTTCGAACTGAAATGGGCACCACCCCAGCGCGCTATGTCGAAATGGTGCGCATCGACATGGCGCGGGCAGCTCTGGATGCGGGCCGTGGCGTCACAGAAACCGCTCACCTCACCGGTTTTGGCACACCCGAAACGTTACGACGGGTATTCCTCAACCGCCTCGGCATCAGTCCAAAGGCCTATCGGGACAGATTTCGCACGGCAACTGGCGGGTGAGGTCAGCCTTCACGCCGCGAGTATCGCCTGGGCGATTTCTTGTGGATGCGTGAGCATTCCGTTGTGGGTACCCGGGACCACGATGGGTTTGACCCCGAGTCGAGCGGCGGTTTCGGCGGGCGGGCGGGGCATCGCACGATCGCTGTCGCCGGCAAGATAGACCACGGGCATACCGAGTTCGCGCGCATTGATGTCGAGGGAATCGGTGAAGTAGCCGCCGGGTTGGAGCGTGAGCAAGTCGGCCACCAGTCGCTGCAGCTCTGGAGCGACGCCTTGCATCAACTCCTGTTCGACGTACTTCAGTGACGCCGGGATGGCGCCGACCGGAGATTCATCGATCGAGCGCAGCGCGAATTCCCGTTTATCAGGCGGGTTTTCGTCATTCAAGGACTTGCCAGGCAGCGGCACGTGCCCGTTGTAGTAGATCACCTTGCTGAGCCGACCGCCAAGCAAGTGAGCAGCACCCGACGTGGGAATACCGCCCCAGCTGTGCGCCACTAGCACGACGTCCTCGTCGAGTTGGACCCCCTGCACCGCCTTGACGATGTAGTCCACCGCGTCCTGCAGCTTGAAACCTGACGGATCTTCGCCGTCGCCCATCCCGGGCAGCGTCAAGGTGATGGCCCGATAGCCCGCCCCGCGAAGCCGTTCGGCGACCGGTCGCCAACTCCAACCTGCATGCCAGGCGCCTGGAACGAGCACATACGTCACTGATCCCTCCACAGCGGGATAATCCCATGATCAGCGGTCCTCCAGCACGGCGGAACCGGACGCCTTTCCCACTTTTCGCGACATCGAGCGGCCGCATCCCGGGCCAAGCACATATTAGGTGTCGTTGTCACTTCGACCCATGGTGTCCTTCCATCGAATACCGGCTCGGAAAGGCATCGCTAAGCTGCAGCTCGTCTTTTCGCGGCCATCCGCAGCAGCGTGGACGGCCGGAACAACTCCGAGCGGGGACCGACCATGTTCATCAACTGCAAGAAGCGCTGGACCATCGCTGGATCGGTCCGCGCCGCGAACACCATGCGGTCCACCAGAGCGTTCCTGAGCCGCACCGACAGGGTTCGTTTTCCGGCGATCTGCGGCAACGCCAGATCGGAACTGACCGCTGTCTGCCAAGCAACGCCAATCTCTTTGGCAGCGAGGCCGAAAAATCGACGCGGTAGGTTTTCGGTGTTGTGTCGCAGACAGTCCCCCAGGATCGTCGCTTCGATGGCCGCGATCGACATTCCCTGGCCGTAAAGGGGATTGAAACTGCACATGGCATCGCCCATCACGATCAGGCCGTCGGGTGTGCGTAGCAGCTTGTCGTAGCGTCGCCAGCGATTAGACGGGAACTTGTACTGTGTGACATCGGCAAGTGGTTCTGCCGAGCGCGCTGCGGCGAGCACATGCGCGGGCGCGATGTCGATCAGGCAACTCAACAACGCCGCACGATCGCTGGGCGCCGGTTGGCCGGCAAGCGTTTGCACCGCCAGCATGTAGTTGTCCTTCTCGCCCGCGAACATCGCGAACGCCACGGGGCGGCTGGGTTCGGCTGCGGTGAGAGTGATGTTCTCGCGCAACGTACCCGGCGCTACGTGGACCGGCAGACCCGAGTAGGTGACGTGTACTTTCAGTTCGTCTTCGCGCGGACGACCGTAGCCGAGTTGCTCGAGGAATATCGGGGTCCGCGAACCGCGCCCGGTGGCGTCCACGACCAAATCCGCGGCCAAGGTTTGTTCGGCTCCCGAGTCGCGCTGCGCCACCACAACACCGGTCACGCGACCGGGGTGGTGAGCCGTCAACCGCACGGCGTCGCAGCCTTGCATGAACTCGACGTTCGGTATCGCGTGCACCCGGTGACGTAGCCGCCACTCGAGAAACGGGCGGTGTGCATAGTGGACGACAAGGGATTCCGGTTCGGGGATCGTGCCGGTACGCAGCAGTTGGTGTCCGCCGAAGGTCAGGCACAGCCGCGACAGATCACCGTCGTTCCAGACCCGGGCGCCCCCGGCGACCAGCTCGTCGAGGAATTCGGGAAACAGCTGGTGCAAAATCCGGGTTACCCGGGCCGCCGGAATGTGCGGCAAGCCGCCTTGCGGCACTCCACGACGCGTCAGCGGACCGTCCGGGAGAATGTCGCGTTCGACCACGGTCACATTGCTGTAGAAGTCGGCAAGCACCCGCGCCGCCAGCAGCCCGCTGATGCTGGCTCCGAGAACTACTGCGCTACCACCGATTTCCGGCAAACTCGTCTCCAAACTGTGGTGTGATGTCGCCGCTGACGGCGCGTGCAGCCAGCCGGTGACCGGTCGCGATGATTACGTCTCGGCTCGCGCTCAAGCGCGGCGCTGGCGGCGCATACCGCAAAGCGCAGGGCAGAGGCCCTGCGCGAATGATCAAAAGAGCAAGTCGTCCGCTGTGTCGCGAAGGAACTCGCGTACCAAAACGGTGCCGGGCGACTGGAAGGCCATGGTGCCCCTTTCGTTTGGCTCTCATAGCCAGTCTGAAGAACCGTCGGCCATGGGACCGTTACGATTTCGGTCGTCGTTCCCACAAAAAGCGACACGATCCGCCGGTGCCACATACCCCGGAAAGTGCTTGCGCGAACTATCCTCTGCTCAGGCGTCCTTCGACGGCGTGACGTCGAGGAGGGACCATGGCAGCGTCATCAGAGGGCACGTCGACGAGGCGTCCTCGCCCCTATCAATCGACGCTGCGGGCACAGGCCGCGTTGGCCACGCGCCGAAAGATTCTCGACAGCGCCATGCGGCTGTTCCTCGACCACGGTTACGGGAAAGTGACCGTCGGCGACATCGCAGCGGCGGCGTCTTTGGCGTTACCGACGGTGTATGCCAGTACCGGTGGCAAGGCGGCGATCTTGGGCACCCTCATCGACGAGGCCGTCAAGGACCCCATCGTCGACCAGACCCTGTCGGCGGTCCGCAAGAGCAAGTCCGGCAACGAGATTCTCGGGATCGCCGCGCACGGCACCCGCGTGGACAACGAGCGTTACCATGACATCATCGAGGTGCTGAAACACGCTGCGGCGGTTGATGCTAACGCCGCTTCGATTCTTCAGCAATCCAACGACGAGTACCGTCGGGCGCTGAGTCACGTCGCGCGGCGGCTGCGCACGCTCAAGGCGACGCCCGCTGGAATGACCGAAAGCCGAGCCACCGACGTCCTGTGGTTCTACTTCGGCCACGACGCGTGGCATCTGCTGGTCGCCGACCGTGGCTGGGCATGGGACGATGCCGAGCAGTGGTTGCTCGCGCAAGCCACCGTGGCGCTACTGGCGCGGCGCTAACCGAAGAACGGCGGCAGGTCGATGCCGACGGCGGCGTTTTCTTCCGGCGTCCCCAGCACGTAGCCGTACCGGATGGATGTTTCGACGAAGTGCGCGACTTCTTCCGGCGTCCGCGGTGGTAGGTCGCCGGTCACCGGGCGGCCGATGTCGTAGAAGAAGCGGCCCAGCTTCGGGGTGGTGACGACCAGATCAACCGCCGGCTCGTCGGTGATGTTGCGGTGGGCGTGCAGGACGTCGCCGGGGATGCGCACATAGTCACCCGCGCATGCCTCGCGCCACACCAGCCGATCCCCTTCGGACACCAGGACTTCGTGACGTCCGGAGAGGATGAAGAAATCTTCGGGGTCCGGATGCCGGTGCAGCGCGACGACGCCGCCGGGCGGTATGACCGCGCGCATCACACAGAATTCCTTTGACGAGCTGAGGAATTCGACGGTTCCACCGAAGACGTCGAGTGTTTGGCCGGGTGGCGTGTGTTCGACCCTGGGGAGGACCGCGCTGAAGTTGAACTCGGATAGCAGCACAATATTGATTATTGGGTTCTTCTAACGAATTGGCGCCACTAGGCCGACGTCGGGGTCCGGCATAGTGTTGCGCCGTGCACATCGATGTGATGACGATCCCCCAGCCGCTGGGCCAGACAGGTGAGCTGGCCCGCCGGACGCAGGCCGCGGGGTTTTCCGGACTGCTGTTCACCGAGACCGGCCGCACGGCCTATCTCAACGCCGCCGTCGCGTCACAGGCAGCGCCGGGCCTGGAGCTGTCTACCGGTGTTGCGGTGGCTTTTCCCCGCAGTCCGTTCGTCACGGCGGCCGCGGCGTGGGAGCTGCAGGAGGCAACCGGTGGGCGGTTTCGACTCGGCTTGGGCACCCAGGTGCGGACCCACGTCGTGCGGCGCTACGGGGTGCCGTTCGAACGCCCCGGTCCGCGGATGCGCGATTACGTGCGCGCGGTCAAGGCGTGTTTCGACGCGTTCCGCACCGGCAAGCTCGACCATCACGGCGACTTCTACGATCTGGACTTCATCACTGCGCAGTGGAGCGCGGGTCCGATCGACGCACCCGATCCCAAAGTCGATGTGGCCGCGGTCAATCCGTGGATGTTGCGGATGGCCGGTGAGGTCGCCGACGGGGTGCACGTGCACCCGATCGGCGAACCGGGATACCTGACCCGCCACGTCATGCCCAACGTTGCGGCGGGGGCGGCGAAAGCGGGGCGTGCACCGTCGGACATCGCGGTGATCGTGCCGGTGCTGACGATCGTCGGCGACACCGACGAGGAGCGCGAGCGGAACCGGGAGTCGGTGCGCGCCAGCATGGCCTTCTACGGGAGCACGCCGAACTACGCGTTCATCTGGGACGAGGCGGGCTTCGAGGGCACGACGGCGCGGATCCGGGAGAAGCAGAAGGCCGGTGACTTCGCAGGGATGGCGGCTGCGGTGACGGATGAACACATCGCCGTCTTCGCCACCGAGGCGACCTGGGACGGCCTGGCCGATGCGCTGGCCGCGAAGTACGCCGGGGTGGCAACGCGACTGGTGTTCTACAACGCGGTGGGCGATATGGAGCGTTTCGAACGGTACGGAGAGGTCGCGCGGCGGCTGGGCGGCTGAGGTTCGTCTTGGGCTGACGTCGGCGAGCGTGCGCAGAATGTCAGCTGTGACGGCGTGTCGCTGTGCAGACACGCACGCTCGCGGCAGGCCGGGGAGCCGGCCGGCCGGGGATTACTTGGTGTTGTTGAACTTGGTGATCGCGTCGTCGAGGCGCTGCAGCGCCGAGCCGTAGGCGGCGAAATCACCCTTCTTCTGCGCGTCCCGCGCAGCACCGATTGCCGCCTGAACCTCTTGCAGCGCAGCGGCTTTGGCGGCCGAGAGCGTGGCCGACCCGTCCGGCGGAGGAGGCACGGCCGCCGTCGGGGGCGGAGTTCCCGGTCCAGCCGCCGGTGGCGGTGGACTGGCCGGCGGCTTGGGCCCTGCCCCGCCATCGGTCGGCTGTATCTGCGTCGCGGCGGCGCTCGCGCCCGGCCCGAACAGCCCGTTGAGCGCGTCGCCCACGGTGGGCCCGTACCCGATCTTGTCGTTGTACATCATCGCCACCCGGATCAACCGCGGGTAGGACGACGCGGCGTCACTGGCGCCCGGCGACGCATACACCGGTTCCACATACAGCAGCCCGCCCTGGGCCACCGGCAGCGTCAGCAGATTGCCCCAGCGGATGCGGTTCTGGTTGTCCCGCCCGATCACACCGAGGTCTTGAGACACCGCGGGATCGGTGGTGATCGCGTTGTTGGCCAGCTTGGGACCGTTGACCTGACCCGGGATGGTCAGCACCGTGATCTTGCCGTACGTCCCGGGATCGGAACTGGCGCTGATATAGGCGGCCAGGTAGTCACGCTTGAACCGGTTCATCGCGCTGGTCAGCTGATACGACGCCGAATTGTCTTCCTTGGCAATGTTATTGGCGACGATGTAGTACGGCGGCTGATAGCTGCTGGCGGTCGGGTTCGGGTCCAGCGGCACGTCCCAGAAATCCGAGGTGGAGAAGAACGTCACCGGATCGTTGACGTGGTACTTGGCCAGCAGCATCCGCTGCACCTTGAACAGGTCCTCGGGGTAGCGCAGGTGCTCGGCGAGTTCGGGCGTGATGTCGCTCTTGGGTTTGACGGTGCCGGGGAACACCTGCATCCAGGCCCGCAACACGGGGTCCTTCTCGTCCTGCTGGTAGAGCGTCACGGTGCCGTCGTAGGCGTCGACCGTGGCCTTCACCGAGTTGCGGATGTAGGACACCTTCTTGTCCGGCGCCAACCGGTTGAACGCCACCTCGGTGGAGTCCGCGGTCGCTGACGACAACGACGTCAGCTCCGAGTATGGGTAGTTGTCCAAGGTGGTGTAGCCGTCGATGATCCACACCAGACGCTTGTTGACGATCGCCGGGTAGACCGCGCTGTCGGTGGTCAGCCACGGCGCCACCGCCTCCACCCGTTGCGCGGGGTCCCGGTTGAACAAGATCCTGCTGTTGTTGCCGATCACGTTGGAGAACAGGAAGTTTCGCTCGGCGAACTTCGCGGCGAAGACGCTGCGCGACAGCCAGCTGCCGATCGCGACGCCGCCGGTGCCGGTGTAGGTGTAGTTCTTGGTCTCCGCGCTGGTTTCGTAGTCGTACTCGCGGTCGGCGCCGTTCTTGCCCACAATCGCGTAGTCGGCGGCGGTGTTGGAGATGACCGGACCGAAATAGATCCGGGGCTGATCCAGCGGCGCGGGCCCGTCGGACACGACGGTGCCGTTGGCGCCGACGACGTTGGCGAGGAACTCGGGGTAGCCGCCGTTTTGGTTGGGGTCGTTGGCGATGCCGCGCACGGTGTTGGCCGGTGATGCGATGAACCCGTTGCCGTGGGTGTACACCGTGTGCCGGTTGATCCAGTCGCGTTGGTTGTCGATCAGCCGGTCGGGGTTGAGTTCTCGGGCGGCGACGACGTAGTCGCGCAGGCTGCCGGTGCGGTCGACGTAGCGGTCGATGGACAGCTGGTCGGGGAAGTAGTAGAAGTTCTTGCCCTGCTGGAACTGCGTGAACGCCGGGCTGACGATGGTGGGGTCGAGCAAGCGGATGTTGGAGGTGGTCGCGCGGTCGGCGGCGACCTGCTGGGCGGTCGCTGCGCTGTCACCGGTGTAGTTGCGGTATGTCACCACGTCTGACGTCAGGCCATAGGCCTGTCGTGTCGCGCTGATACTTCGGCTGATGTATTCGCTTTCCTTTTGCGCCGCATTGGGTTTGACGCTGATTTGCTCGACGATCAGCGGCCATGCGGCGCCGACTATCAGTGACGACAGCAGCAGCAACACCAAGCCGATGGCAGGTATGCGCAAGTCGCGCAGAGTGATCGCGGAGAACACCGCCGCCGCGCAGATCACCGCGATCGCCATCAGGATCAGCTTGGCGGGCAAAACCGCGTTGATGTCGGTGTAGCCGGCCCCGGTGAACGGCTTGCCGCCGCGGGTGTGGGACAGCAGCTCGTAGCGGTCCAGCCAGTAGGCGACGGCCTTGAGCAGTACCAGCACACCGACCAGGGTGACCAGCTGGATACGCGCCGAGCGGCTCAGCGCGCCCGTGCGACCGGACAGCCGGATGCCGCCGAAGATGTAGTGCGCCACCAGATTCGCCACGAAGGCGAGGAACACGGCGACGAACACAAAGCTGAGCACCAGCCGGTAGAACGGCAATTCGAAGGCGTAGAACCCGAGATCCTTGCCGAATTGGGGATCGGTGATGCCGAAGTCGCCGCCGTGCAGGAACAGCTGGATGCGAACCCAGTAGCTCTGGGCCACCACGCCGGCCAGCACACCGATCGACGCCGGAACGCCGATGCCGACCAGGCGCAGCCGGCCCATCACGACGGCGCGATATCGGGCCACCGGATCGTTGTCGTTGCTCGGCACGAAGACCGGGCGGCTGCGGTAGGCCAGCGCGAGCCCGCCGAACACGATGCCGCCCACGAGCAGACCCGCCAGGAGGAAAACCACGATGCGGGTGACGAGCACGGTGGTGAACACCGAGCGATAGCCGAGTTCCCCGAACCACAGCCAGTCGACATAGGCGTCGATCAAGCGGGGCCCGGCAAGCAGCAACACGATCACACCCAGTGCGATCAGGATCAGAATCCGACTACGCCGGGTCAGCTTCGGCATCCTTGCGGTCGGCCGCATCCCCACTGGCCACGCTCCTGCTCGGTTTGGCTGGCGGTTGCTAGAGATTTTCTAGACGGTCACAACTGTACGCATCGGGCAGGCTGGACCGGATTGCGCAACTAGCAACTGGGCGTCGGCGCCCCGGTCGTCATGGCGTGCAGAGCGTCCACCGCCTGACCGAGCGTCTCGACCTTCACCAACCGCAGCCCGGGCGGATCGTCGGAGGCGGCCTCGTAGCAGTTCTTGGCCGGCACCAAGAACACCGTGGCACCGGCCGCGCGGGCGGCCGCCATCTTGTGGGTGATTCCGCCGATGGGGCCCACCTTGCCGTCGACGGAGATGGTGCCGGTGCCCGCGACGAAGTTGGTGCCGGCCAGGTCTCCGGTGGTCAGCTTGTCGACGACGGCCAGGCTGAACATCAGCCCGGCCGAGGGACCGCCGATGTTGGCGAGGTTGAAGCTGACCGAGAACGGCGCCCAGGGCGCATCGAGCACCGCGACGCCCAGGAACCCGTAGGCGCGGTCCTTGTTGGTGCCCAGCGTGATCTGCGTGACGCCGGCGGGTGAGTTCTTGCGCCGGAAGTCGATGGTCACGACCTGTCCCGGCTTGGTCGCCTTCAGCAGCGAGGTGAACTGGTCGACGTTGGCCACCGGGGTGCCGTTGACCATGTCGATGGCGTCGCCGGGTTTGAGCTTGCCGACCGACGGCCCGGGATCGCTGACGGTGGCGACGGTGACCGCCTCCGGATACTTCAGGTAGCCCAGGGCGGCGTATTCGGCGCTGTCTTCGGAGTTCTTGAAGTCGGCGTTGTTGGCTTTGTCGACCTCGTCGCGGGATTTGCCCGGCGGGTAGACCAAGTCGCGCGGCACCAGCTGCTCCTGTCCGGAAAGCCACAGCGTCAACGCTTCACCCAGGGTCAGGTCGTCACGCTGGGACACCGTCGTCATGTTGAGATGACCCGACGTCGGATGTGTTTGCGTGCCTTCGATCTGGACGACCTGCTTGCCCTCGACCTCGCCGAGCGTGTCGAACGTGGGCCCCGGGCCCAGTGAGACAAACGGCACCGTCACCACCGCCAGCAACACCCCGAACACCAGGATCGGCACCAGCGCGACCATGAGGGTCAAAATCCGCCTGTTCACGCCCATACACTAGACGGACCTACCGAGCGGCGATTCAGCTGCGAGCGTGACGGCGACGCGCGCTTTCCGGTCTTGCGATGGGTACCGTTGACATCATGGCTGACCTGCCTTTCGGCTTCTCCGCAGGAGACGACCCCGAGCGCGACAAGGGCAAGAACGATCCCAATTCCGGGTCGGGGGCAAACCCGTTCGGCGCCTTCGGCATGGGCGGGAACTTCGACATGGCCGACTTGGGGCAGATCTTCACCCGGCTGGGCGAGATGTTCGGCGGGGTGGGCAGCGCGATGGCCTCCGGCAAAGACTCCGGTCCGGTCAACTACGACTTGGCCCGACAGGTCGCCTCGAGCTCCATCGGGTTCGTCGCGCCGATTCCGGCCACCACCAGTTCCGCGATCGCCGATGCGGTGCACCTGGCCGAAACGTGGTTGAACGGCGCGACGGCGCTGCCGGCCGGCACGTCGAAGTCCGTCGCCTGGAGTCCCAGCGATTGGGTGGACAACACGCTGCAGACCTGGAAGCGGCTGTGCGACCCGATGGCGCAACAGATTTCGTCGGTGTGGGTGTCCTCGCTGCCCGAAGAAGCCAAGTCCATGGCCGGCCCACTGCTGTCGATGATGTCGTCGATGGGCGGCATGGCGTTCGGTTCCCAGCTGGGTCAGGCGCTGGGCCGGCTCTCGCGTGAGGTGCTGACGTCCACCGACATCGGCCTGCCGCTGGGCCCCAAAGGCGTGGCCGCCATCATGCCGGACGCGGTGGAGTCCTTCGCCGTAGGTCTGGAGCAACCGCGCAGCGAGATCCTGACGTTCCTCGCCGCCCGCGAGGCCGCTCATCACCGCTTGTTCAGCCACGTGCCCTGGCTGTCCAGCCAATTGCTGGGGGCGGTCGAGGCCTACGCGATGGGCATGAAGATCGACATGAGCGGCATCGAGGAGTTGGCCCGCGACTTCAACCCGGCGTCGCTGACCGATCCCGCCGCCATGGAGGAGTTGCTGAGCCAGGGTGTCTTCGAGCCCAAGGCGACCCCCGCGCAGACCCAGGCACTGGAGCGGCTGGAAACGTTGCTGGCGTTGATCGAGGGCTGGGTGCAGACCGTCGTGACCGCCGCGCTGGGTGAGCGGCTCCCCGGGGAGGCGGCGCTCAGCGAAACGCTGCGACGGCGCCGGGCCAGCGGCGGGCCCGCCGAACAGACCTTCGCGACCCTGGTGGGGCTGGAACTGCGGCCCCGCAAGCTGCGCGAAGCCGGTGCGCTGTGGGATCGGCTGACCCAGGCCGCCGGAATGGACGCCCGCGATGCCGTCTGGCAACATCCCGACCTGCTGCCCGCGTCGGAGGATCTCGACGACCCGGCCGGCTTCATCGACCGGGTGATCGGCGGCGACACCAGCGGTATCGACGAGGCCCTGTCCCACTTGGAAGCCGACCTCGAACGCGGCGACGAGGAGCCCGGCCCCGGGTCTGTGGACAACTGAGTTCGCCGACCGGCCGCGCGTGGCACAGTGTCACGTCATGCCGCGGGCCACGCCGTCGTCGTATTCGCTGGACCCGGCCATGCCGGTGCTACTGCGGCCCGACGGCGCGGTGCAGGTCGGTTGGGACCCACGCCGCGCCGTGCTCATCCGCCCGCCCAGCGGCATGACCGCCACGGACTTGGCGGCGCTGCTGCGCGCCATGCGATCGCCCGTCCCGATCGCCGAACTGCACCGTCACGCCCGCTCCCGCGGGCTGGACCTGCAGGAAATGACCGACCTGGTCGGCCAACTCGTCAGCGCCGGGGTGGTGCGGGGTGGGCAGCGCCGCGGCCGCGGCCGGGCGGCGTCGATCCGGATTCACGGCCGTGGGCCGCTGTCGGACCTGTTGGTCCAGGCGCTGCGCTGCTCGGGGACCAAGGTCGGGCACAGCAGCCAGCCGCACGCCGGGGTCGCGCACCCCGCCGTCGACCTGGTGGTGCTGTCCGACTACCTGGTGACCGACCCGCGCCTGGTGCGCGATCTGCACAACGGCCGGGTGCCCCACCTGCCGGTCCGGGTGCGGGACGGGACCGGTCTGGTCGGCCCGCTGGTCATCCCAGGAGTGACCAGCTGCCTGGCATGCGCTGATCTGCACCGCAGCGACCGCGACGCCGCGTGGCCGGCCATCGCCGCCCAGCTGCGCGATGCGGTCGGGGTGGCCGACCGCGCCACCTTGCTTGCCACCGCGGCATTGGCGCTCAGCCAGATCAATCAGGTGATCGCGGCCGTGCGTGGACAGCTGGCATCAACCGATCCGCCGCCGGCGCTGAACGCCACGTTGGAATTCGACCTGGCCACCACCTCGATCGTGGCCCGGCGGTGGACCAAGCATCCACTGTGTCCGTGTTGACGCGGCGCTAGCCCAACCGGCCCTGTTCGGGCACACAGGTTGAGATCGACGCGTACGCCCTGCCCAGGTCATCGAGCACAGCCTCGGTCAGAGTGCCCTTGTGCCGGTGCTTGTCCAGCGTTTCGATGATGGCCCGGTACAAGGCTTCGGCGGCGTCGTGCTGCGCTGTTTTCGCTGACATGATTCCTGCGGTTCACCCTCCGGACGTGGCGTTGGCGACAGACCTGCAAGACAGTACATATAGATACGTCTTTGCGCGGGTGACTTGACCGACCTCCGGGACGCCGCTGAGCTTTGTCGCTGGCAGCGCGGGCGCGAGGTGTGCGGCGAGACGGTATTGCAAACAGGTGTTGCCAAGATCAATACCGAAAACGACCAGTGGTCATGGATGATGGATGTTGTGGCAGACATCAAGCGTGGCCGTGCGGCGCGCAATGCGAAGCTAGCCAGCCTCCCGGTGGGCATGGCCGGGCGCGCAGCCCTGGGCTTCGGCAAGAGGCTGACCGGCAAGTCCAAAGACGAAGTCAACGCCGAATTGATGGAGAAGGCGGCCAACCAACTCTTCACCGTCCTGGGCGAACTCAAGGGCGGGGCGATGAAGGTGGGTCAAGCCCTGTCGGTGATGGAAGCCGCCATTCCCGAGCAATTCGGCGAGCCGTATCGCGAGGCGCTGACCAAGCTGCAAAAAGACGCCCCGCCGCTGCCCGCCAACAAGGTGCACCGCGTCCTCGACGCCCAGCTCGGAACCAAGTGGCGGGAGCGGTTCGCGAAGTTCGACGACACCCCGATCGCTTCGGCGAGCATCGGCCAGGTGCACAAGGCGGTGTGGTCCGACGGTCGCGAAGTCGCCGTCAAAATCCAATACCCGGGCGCCGACGAGGCCCTTCGCGCCGACCTCAAGACCATGCAGCGGATGGTCGGTGTGCTCAAACAGCTCTCCCCCGGCGCTGACGTGCAAGGGGTCGTCGACGAATTGGTCGAGCGCACCGAAATGGAACTCGACTACCGCCTCGAGGCGGACAACCAACGAGCCTTCGCCAAGGCCTACCAGGGGCACCCGCACTTCCTGGTGCCCCACATCGTGGCCAGCGCGCCCAAGGTGGTCATCCAGGAGTGGATCGAAGGGATACCGATGGCGGAGATCATCCGCAACGGCACCCCTGAGCAGCGCGACCGGGTCGGCACGCTGCTCATCGAGTTGACCTTCGACGCGCCCCGCCGGCTGGGCATGATGCACGGCGATGCCCACCCGGGCAACTTCATGCTCATGCCCGACGGGCGGCTGGGCGTCATCGACTTCGGCGCGGTGGCACCCCTGCCCGGAGGCTTTCCGATCGAGCTGGGCCGGATCATGCGCCTGGCCAAGGAAAAGAATTACGACTTGCTGTTGCCGACAATGGAGAAGGCTGGGTTCATCCAGAAGGGCCAGCAGGTTTCGGTCCTCGACATCGACGAGATGCTGCGCCAGTACGTCGAGCCGATTCAGGTCGACGTGTTCCACTACACCCGCCGCTGGCTGCAGAAGATGACCGTCAGCCAGTTCGACCGCTCGGTGTCGCAACTGAAGACGGCACGGCAGATGGACCTACCGGTCAAGCTCGCCATTCCGATGCGGGTGATCTCGTCCGTCGCCGCCATCCTGTGCCAGTTGGATGCGCACGTGCCGATCAAGGAGCTTTCCGAGGAGCTGATCCCCGGCTTCACCGAGCCCGATACCGCCGTCGTCTAGCCCGGCCGCGACCTAAGCCGCGGCCGGACTCTCCCCTTTACGCGGACGACCGCGCGGACGCTTGCGGCCCACGACGGTGCCGCGGTCGAAGATTTCGCCACCCCATACGCCCCACGGTTCGGCGCGATCCAGCGCCTCGGCGAGACATTGCTGCCGGATCGGGCAGCCGACGCAGAGCGTCTTGGCGCGCTCGAGGTCGGCGGGAGTGTCGGCGAACCACAGGTCAGGATCGCCGCGGTGACACGGCAGGGCGGGCAGCGTTCGTCTGGGGACCGTCAGTGCTGACATGTCCTGTGCACCTGCTTCCTGGTCGGTTGGCTGTCCTTGGGATGGGATCCGAGCCAGGAAGGTTGTTCACCAGAGAACTGTGGCCACGGATCCTTGCGACTTCGGGTCCGTGGCCATTCGGCGAAACTGGGCTTACATACCTAGGTACTGCCCCAATTCACGGACACTGCAGTCGCGGCGGCGATACGGCGCTTGGCCGCTGCCGCCGGTGCGGCGGCATGGGCGGCATGGAGGCTCGCCGCGGCACGTACCGCGGCAGCCACGCCTGCACCGAACGTGTTGCTGATCATCGTGGCCGCCCCCTTCCGAACTGTGATTGGCGTAATGCGTTATCGAGGCTAGACGGTCCTCGCGGTCACTGACAACCGATTTTCTGACCTGCGAGTTCGCGCCCAGCAGCCGCTCAGGCGCGGGCGCGGACCAGCTCCAGCACCTCGGCGCCGTATTGCTCGAGCTTGCGCGCGCCGATACCCGGGATGGCGATCAGGGCGGCATCATCGGCCGGCAGCAGTTCGGCGATGGCGATCAGGGTGTTGTCGGTGAAGACGATGTACGGCGGGATCTTCTGTTCCTTGGCGATGTCCAACCGCCACGCCTTGAGCGCCAACAGCAACTCTTCGTCGACGTCACCGGCGCAGGTTTCGCAGCGTCGCAGCATGATGGCCGCCGGTGTGGTCAACATGTTGTTGCAGATGCGGCAGCGCGCGGCGCTCCGATTGCGCTTCGACTTGTTGGGCGCCGACTCGGCGCGGGTCTGCGGGGCGATGCCGTTGAGGAACCGCGACGGCTTGCGGCTCTGCCGTCCACCCGCGGCGCGGGCCAGCGCCCAACTCAGCGCCAGATGCACCCGGGCCCGGGTCACTCCGACGTAGAGCAGTCGACGCTCTTCCTCCACGGCCTCGCTTTCCGGTCCGTGCGCCAACGCGTGCGAGATGGGCAGCGTGCCGTCGGCCAGACCCACCAGGAACACCGCGTCCCATTCCAGTCCCTTGGCGGCGTGCAGGGACGCCAGCGTGACACCCTGAACCACGGGCGGGTGCCGGGCGTCGGCGCGCATCCGCAACTCGTTCAGCAACCCGGCGAGCTGCAGCTCCGGGCGTTGCGCCACCTCGTCGTCGACCAGTTGCGCCAGCGCGGTGAGCCCCTCCCACCGCTCCCGGGCGCGGGTGCCGACGGGTTCCTCGGCGGTCAGTCCCAGCGGTTCCAGCACCTGACGAACCACCTCCGGCAGCGCGCCGTCGGCGCCTCGCTCTGTCGCGCGCTGCAGCGCCAACAGGGCCTGCTTGATCTCCTGGCGGTTGAAGAACCCTTCACCACCGCGGACCTGGTAGGCGATGCCGGCTTCGGTGAGCGCTTCTTCGTAGGCCTCCGACTGCGCGTTGACGCGGTAGAGGATGGCGATTTCCGACGGCGCGACACCGGACTCGATGAGCCGGCCGATGGAGGTGGCGACCGCTTTGGCCTCGGCGGCCTCGTCGGGGTGCTCCTGGAAGGACGGCGCCGGACCCGCTTCCCGCTGGCCTACCAGCTGCAGTTTGCTGCCGGCGACACGACCGCGAGCGGCGGCGATCACCTGGTTGGCCAGCGACACCACCTGAGGGGTGGAGCGGTAGTCGCGTTCCAGGCGCACGACGGTGGCGTCCGGGAAGCGCCGGGAGAAGTCGAGCAGGAAGCGGGGCGAGGCACCGGTGAACGAGTAGATGGTCTGGTTGGCGTCGCCGACGACGGTCAGGTCGTCACGATCGCCGAGCCAGGCCGAGAGCACCCGCTGCTGCAGGGGTGTGACGTCCTGATACTCGTCGACGACGAAGCAGCGGTAGCGGTCGCGGAATTCCTCGGCTACCGCGGGATCGTTTTCGATGGCGGCTGCGGTGTGCAGCAGCAGGTCGTCGAAGTCGAGCATGGCGACCGACTCGTCGCGGACCTTGAGCGCCTCGTAGGCGGCGTAGACCGCCGCGACTTTCTCGGCGTCCAGGGGGGTGTCGCGGCCCTCGGCCGCCACCGCGCCGGCGTATTGCTCCGGGCCGATCAGCGAAGCCTTCGCCCACTCGATCTCGCCGGCCAGGTCACGCACGTCGTCAGTGCTGGTATTGATGCGGCAGCGACTGGCCGCGCGGGCGACTACGGCGAACTTGGTGTCCAGCAGTTCCCAGCGGGTGTCGCCCACCACCCGCGGCCAGAAGTAGCGCAGTTGGCGGTGCGCGGCGGCGTGGAAGGTCAGCGCTTGCACGGCGCTGACGCTGGCACCGCTTTGGGCCGCGGCGTCCAAGGCCCGCAGCCGGGCGCGCATCTCCCCTGCCGCCCGCTGGGTGAAGGTGACCGCCAAGACCTGGCCGGCGGCGACGTGCCCGCTGGCCACCAGTTGGGCGATGCGATGGGTGATGGTGCGGGTTTTGCCGGTTCCGGCACCGGCGAGCACACAAACGGGCCCGCGCGGGGCCAAGACGGCTTCGCGCTGCTCGTCGTCCAGCCCGGCGGTCAGTGCGTCGGCGACCATCGGCATGGCGTCCATCTTGGCAGCGGTCGCTGACAAACCGGGCATGTCGCCACGCCGAGTTCGATTCGCGCTGGCCACCGCCGGTACCCGCGACACGGAATGCTTCGCGGCCCCGCTACGTTAACCAGTCATGACCAACGCGGCGCTCACGATCTACACGACGTCCTGGTGTGGCTACTGCTTCCGGTTAAAGAAAGCACTCAAGGCCCAAGGCATCTCCTATGACGAGGTGGACATCGAACAGGACCCGAAGGCCGCGGAATTCGTGGGTTCGGTCAACGGCGGTAACCGGACAGTGCCGACGGTGAAATTCGCCGACGGCTCGACGATGACCAACCCCAGCGCCAACGAGGTCAAGGCCAAGCTCGCCAGCTAGGCGCCTCGGCGTTTTTGCTGAGTCGGGGGGCCTGCTGGCCCTTACGATGAGCACCATGGCATCGGCCGCGCGCAGGTTGGCTGCCATGGCGTGCACCGCGGTCGTGGCGACTTCGGCGTGTTCGCACAGCAACTCGGCGGCCAAGACCAATAGCGGACCCTCGGGAGTCGATGCCTTGATCGTCAGCGTCGAAGAGGTGCGTCGCATCGCGAATTATGAAGAGCTGACGTCGCATTCGCACGCGGACCTGCGTCATCCGCCGCCCGGGGACTTGAACGCTCCGGGTCCGTGCCGGGCCGCGGGCACCAGCGATCTAACGTTCGCAAGCGGCTGGACGGAGTTCCGCAGCGCGGGTTACAGCGGCGTCACCGACGACATAGACCCCGGCGGCAACGCGCTGGTCGACTCGGTGAGCCAGGCCGTCGCGATCTACCCGGATGCGCTGGCGGCCCGCAACGCGCTCAATCAATTGGAGTCGTCGCTGACCGCGTGCACCGCGTTGCACGACCCAAAATACGACTTCACCCTCGACAAGTCCGATCCCACCACGCTGAAGATCATCGATCAGGGCTGGAGCCACCTGTACAAGGCGAAGAATTCGGTGCTGATTTCGGTCGGCGTGGTGGGCATCGAACCCGCCGAGCGGATCGCGGCCACGGTCATGCAGACGATAACCGAGCGGATCAAGTAAGCGCTTGCGGGGCGCTCAGTCCTGCGCGGCCCAGGATTCGATGATCACCCGCGCGATCGAAATGGAGCCAGGCAGAAGGAGTTTGGAGTTCGAAGCACTGCTCCAGTCGCCGGCGGCCAGCGCTTCTCGGACCTCATCGCGGGTGAACCAGGCGGCCTCGACGATCTCTCCGTCGTTGAAGGAGAATTCCTGGTCGGGGTCGGCTACGGCGTGGAACCCGACCATGAGCGAGCGCGGGAACGGCCAAGGCTGACTGCCCAGGTACCGCACGTCGCTGATGGTCAGGCCGATCTCCTCGCGGATTTCGCGGGCGACGCAGACTTCGAACGACTCCCCGGCCTCGACGAATCCGGCCAGTAGCGAGAAGAACCGCTCCGGCCACACCGCCTGACGTGCCAACACGGCACGGTCACCGCCGTCGTGCACCAGGCAGATCACCGCCGGGTCGATGCGCGGGAACTCCTCGTGGCCGGTGATCGGGTTGACCCGCGCCCAGCCGGCCCGGGCCGGTTTGGTCGGGGTGCCGTCGATGGGGCTGAAGCGGGCGGCGTCATGCCAGTTGAGTAGCGCGGTCGCCGACGACACCAACTGGCTGCTGGTGTCGTCCAGGACGCGCCCGAGTCGGCGCAGGTCCACCACTTCGGCGTGCACGTTCGGGTCGTCCGGCGGCTCCAATGGGCTGCGGATGGCCCAGACATGGCGTTGCCCTTCGATGCGGCCGAGAAAGACTGCGTCGGGCGGCGGCTTGTCACCCAGGGCGGCGGCCGCGCCCAGCAGCACTTTGCCGTCGACGGCCATCACCTGGTTACGCGAATCGACCCGTAGGAGTGCCGCGTCGGGCCAGCCGGCGGCGGCCGCCTCGATGTCGGTGCGCAGTTGGTCGGCGCGGTCCGCGCCCACGCGCGACAGCAGCGGTATTTCCCGCAGCTGAAAATCCATGGTCATGCTCCCTGGTGGCGACCCGCTGCACGCGGCTGCGCCGCGCTTGCGATCGCCACGGCCGCGCTTGCGGTCGCCACTAGTGCGCCGCGCTTCGGATGTAGAGCAGCCGGTCGCTGGCTTCGATGGCATCCACCTCAGGGGCGCCGATGCGCAGCAGCTGCCCGTCGCGCACCACGCCGAGCACAATGTCGCGTAGATGACGGGGGGAGCCGCCGACTTCGGACTGCTCCACCTCCCGCTCGGCGATGGCCAGGCCGGCATCCGGCGTGAGCAGGTCCTCGATCATCTGGACCACGCTCGGGGTGGTGGTCGCCAGGCCCAGCAGCCGGCCGGCGGTCTCCGAGGACACCACCACGGAGTTCGCTCCGGATTGCTGCAACAGGTGCTGGTTTTCGGCTTCCCGGATGGACGCGACGATCTTGGCCTTGGGCGACAGCTCCCGTGCGGTCAACGTCACCAGCACAGCGGTGTCGTCCCGGCTGGCGGCGACGATGATCGAGGCGGCGTGCTGAGCCCCCGCCAGCCGCAGCACATCGGACTTGGTGGCATCGCCGTGCACGGTGACCAGGCCGGCCGCCGCCGCACGGTCCAGGGCCGCGCGGTCGGTGTCGACAACGACGATGTCACCGGGCACCACCTCGTCGCTGAGCATCGCGGCGATGGCCGTCTTGCCCTTCGTGCCGTAGCCGATGACGACCGTGTGGTTACGCACTCTGCTCCTCCAACGCTGGATCTTGAATGCTTGGCGGGACGTCTCGGTGACCACCTCGAGCGTCGTTCCGACCAACAAGATCAGGAACGCGATCCGCAGCGGCGTGATGATGAGGATGTTGATCGCCCGCGCGAACTCCGATATCGGGGTGATGTCGCCGTATCCGGTGGTGGAAAGCGTGACAGCGGCGTAGTACAAGCAGTCGACGAACGTGAGCCGGTCGCCTTGGGCGTCGCGGTACCCGTCGCGGTCCAGGTAGACGATCACCGCTGCCGCCAGCAACGCGACGACCGCGATGGCCACGCGGCGCGAGATGATGCCCGCGGGACTGACCCGCCCCTGCGGAATGCGCAGTACGCCCACAAGCGCGTAACTGGGCTGCGCCGTCAACGTCTCGTCGAGCCGCCTCAGCCTGCGCCAGCTACCTTTCGCCACGGAACCCCGTCACCGGCTTGATCGCCGCGCACCACACACGCACGAGACAAATGTAACCACGCTCAGGGGATATTCGGGTGGTCGGAGTCGGCTAACAGCGCGACCAACTCGTCGGCCTCCGGCAACTCGTCGGGCCTGACCGTTATTGCGCTGCGCACGTAATGGAACGCGGTGCGCACCGATGATTCGGCGCAGCCGGTCAACGCAGCCCACGCCATCCGGTAGACGGCGAGCTGGATTGCGGCCTGCCGCAGCGCTTCGGCCCCGCGCGGCGGTTCACCGGTTTTCCAGTCCACGACCGTGACGCCGCCGTCGGGGTCAGCGAACACCGCATCGATGCGCCCGCGTACGACGGTGTCACCGATCGGCATTTCGAATGGCACCTCGACCGCGATCGGTGTGCGAGCCGCCCACCGGGACCGGGTGAAGGCTGCCTGTAGTGCGGCCAGGTCCTCGCTGTCGCCCACCTCGGAATCCGCGGCGCCGGGCAGGTCACCCAGGTCGAACAGCAACTCGGCGCCGTAGAACCGCTGTACCCAGGAGTGAAAGGCGTTGCCCAACAACGCATCCGGGTCCGGTCTGGTGGGCAGCCGGTACTTCAGCCGCTGCGCTGCGCCGGCGGGGTCTCGGGCGAGTTCGACCAGCCCGCTCACCGACAGTTGACTGGGCAGGCTGTGACTGGGTTCCGCGGTGGCCCGGGCGCGCTCGGCCAGCAGCGCATCGACGTCGGCGACCAAGCCGTCGAGGTCTATCCGGTCGGCTGACCCGTCACCGGTCGACATGGCTTGCGTCACCAGGGCCGCCCCGCGCTCCACATCGCCGCGCCGGCTCAACGGTTCAGCGGGCCATACCGCTTCAATGGTGTTGTCCTGCAGTGGGTTCCGCTCGCCGTCGGCCGGTGTTGGCGCCCAGTGCTCGACGATCCCGCAGGGTTCGCCGGCTTCGGCGGAACGCTCGACGATTTCCTTCAGTTCACATAAGAACTCCGAGGGCCCCCGCGGTTTCAACCCGGTGGCACCCCATTGGTGTCCCGATACCAGCAGCGCCTCCTCCGCTCGGGTGACGCCGACATACAGCAGTCGGCGCTCTTCGTCGACGCGCCGCTGATCGAGCTGGCGTCGATGTTCAGAGATGGTGTCGGACAGCTGCTTCCGGTTGCTGACCGACGAGGTGTCCATGACCGGGACGCCAAGCGCTCCTGCCGATGCCCGGTCCCCGCGCAAGAGCGGCGGCAATTCCGAGGGGTCGGTAAGCCAGGTACTGCGCGACGCCGATGACGGGAACACCCCGCCGGACAGGTGTGCCACCGCGACCACCTGCCACTCCAGTCCCTTGGCGGCATGGACGGTCAGGACCTGGACCCGGTCGCGCGCGACCGCTAGCTGGGCCGGCGCCAGGCCGTTTTCCACGACCGCGGCCACGTCGAGATAGGCGAGCAATCCCGCTACTGACGGGCTCCGGCCACTAATCTGCTCCGCGTAACCGGCGACCACGTCGGCGAAGGCGTCGAGATGCTCCGCCCCCGCCCAGGCCCCGGCGCCCGGGTCGCGGCAGGCGGCAGCGGCGCGGACTTCGCAGTCGATGCCCATGACGCGGCGTACCTCGGCGACCAGGTCGGGCAGCGACTGGCCGAGGTGGCCGCGCAGCGCGGTCAGTTCCGCGGCCAGCGCCTCAATGCGCTGGTACCCGGCGGGCGAATAGTCCTGTGCCGGGCCGGGATCGCAGATCGCGTCGGCCAGGCACGCGGTGTCGGCATCGGGGCCGGCCAGCCGCGCGATCGATTCCGGCGATGCGGGTTCGGCCGATGCCGGTGCGTCGACGAGTGTCCGGGCTCGGCGCCACAGCGCGGCCAGGTCCCGGCCACCGAGCCGCCAGCGCGGACCGGTGAGCACGCGCATCGCCGCGGCGCCCGCGGTCGGGTCCGCGACCAGGCGCAGCGTCGCGACGAGGTCAGCGACTTCGGGGACGGCGAGCAACCCACCGAGACCGACCACTTCGACCGGGATACCGCGGGCGCGCAGGGCGTCGGCGATGGGTGCGGCGTCGGCGTTGCGCCGCACCAGCACCGCCGCGGTGGGCGGATTGACGCCTTCGTCGTGGGCCCGCGTGTAGTGCTCCTGGATGTGCTCGGCGATCCATTCGCGTTCGGCTTGGACATCGGGGAGCAACGCGCAGCGGACGGTTCCGGGCGTGGCGTCGGGGCGCGGACGTAGCGGTCGCACGGCCACCGAGCGCCGACGGGCCTCGGCGGAGATGGCGTTGGCGACGTGCAGCGCTTCGGGCGGATTGCGCCAGCTGGTCCGCAGTTCCAGCACCGGCGCCGGCGTTCCGTCGGATAACGGGAAGTCGGTGGTGAATCGCGGCAGATTCGTCGCCGAGGCGCCGCGCCACCCGTAGATGGATTGAATGGGGTCTCCGACCGCGGTCAAAGCCAGCCCGTCGTCGGCGCCGGCACCGAACAACGACGACAGCGCTACCCGCTGCGCATGACCGGTGTCTTGGTATTCGTCGAGGAGCACCACTCGATAGCGGTCCCGCATGTCCTGGCCGACATGCGGGAAGGTCGCGGCCAGCCGGGCGGCCGAGGCCATCTGCATACCGAAGTCCATCACCTTGTCGGCACGCATGCGCTCGTGCAGCGCGTCGAGCAACGGCACCAACTCCGCGCGCTGAGTCTGGGTGCCCAGCATCCGCAGCAACCACTGGCTGGGGCCCCGGTCGCGTTGAGAGGGCCCGGCCGGTAGGGCGTGCACCAGCCTCTCCAGCTCGACATGGGTATCCCGCAGCTGCTCGGTGTCCACCAGATGCTCAGCGAGCTGACTCCACAAGCGCAGCACCATCGACGTCACCGCTGCCGGAGTTTTCTCCGTGTGCAGTTCGCCGCGGTATTCGTTGACCACGTCAAAGGCCAGCTGCCACAGTTCGGTTTCGCTCAGCAGTCGAGTGTCGGGCTCGACGGGAAGCAGCAGGCCGAAGTCACGCAGCAGCGTGCCGGCGAACGCGTGATAGGTGCTCACCATGGGAGAGCTCGCCGGTTCGTCGGCTACGGCACCCGTCGCCCCTACAGACGCCAAACCGACGCCCGCCAACCGGGCCAGGCGGGACCGGACGCGGCGCAACAGCTGACCGGCAGCCTTGCGCGTGAAGGTCAAGCCGAGTACCTGTCCCGGGTCGGCGTAGCCGTTGGCGACCAGCCACACCACCCGCGCCGCCATCGTCTCGGTCTTGCCGGCACCGGCACCAGCGATGACCACCAGCGGGCCGGGCGGCGCGGAGATCACAGCGGCTTGCTCGTCGGTCGGCGGGAAAACGCCCAGCGCATCAGCCAATTCGGCGGGGCTGTACCGCGCGGCGTGGGCGGTCACAGCCCCGGCCCATCGGTATGCGCCGGGCAGAACGACCTGATCGGACAATGCGAGCACCCCGCGTTGCGCCGCGCCACGAACTGTGGACCGGCCGTCGCGGACGCGGCCTGACGAACGAGATTGCGCCACTGCTCCCGGGTTTCCGGTGTCAGCGGATCCTGTTCACGCTCGGTGACACCACCGGCACCGGTCTTGCCGATGTAGACCAGCCGAGCGCCACCCGGTTCCACCTCCTCGCCGCCGGATAGCAGGCCGTCGGCCACGGCCAGCTGATACAGCGCCAGTTGGGCGTGCTGTTGCGCGTCATCCTTGCTGACCGGCGATTTGCCCGTCTTGATGTCGACAATCACCAGTCGACCGGCGCCGTCGCGCTCCAGCCGATCCACCCGCCCGCGCAACCGTACGGCAGCGTTGTCGTCGCGCTGCGTTGGCAGCACACCGTCGACATCGACCTCCACGCCGACCTCGGTGAGCTCGCCGCGTGTCTGCGCTCGCCATGCCAGGAACGCCTGAATCATGGCGCGATGCCGGTCCAACTCGTTGACCGAATGCCATTGGGCGTCGAAAGGTAAGTGCTGCCAGGCCCGCTCCAGCTGGCCCAGCAATTCTGATTCGGTCTTGCCGGGCTGGGCGATCAGCGCATGAAGTACCGAGCCGATGGTGGAGCGCAATTCGCGTGCATCGGTTCCGCCGTGCCGTTCGGCCAGCCAGCGCAACGGGCAGTCGGTGAGGGTTTGCAACGTCGACGGCGTCAAGGTGACCAGATCGTTGCTCTCAGATAGTGGACCGTCGGAGCTGACCGGCAGCAGGCCATGCCAGCCCGCCGGATTGGCCCCCGCGACACCGGCTTTCGCGAGCCGGGCCAACTGCTGTGCGGCGCACCGGCGCGCGGCATCGTCCACGGCGCCGTCGGGTGCGCACACCAGACCACGCAACCGGCCCACCACCGACGCATTCGCCAGCACCCGCGGAGTCGAAACTGCCTGCAGCTCAACGGGTTCATGGCCAGCCAGCGCAGCAACCTCATAGAACAACGCCGACGGCAGCGCGGCGTCCTGACCGCTTGCCGCGGTATCACCGTCTACCGCCGTCACCATCAACCGGGACCGTGCCCGCCCCATCGCGGCCAGCAAGAGCCGACGTTCCTCGGCGAGCAAGGGTGCCCGCACCGAGGCTTCGCTGGTGACGCCATCGAGTTCGTCGAGCAACCGCTGCGTCGCGAGTACACCGCCACGAGGAACCGTGTTGGGCCATAGACCTTCTTGCAGTCCGGCGATCACCACGAAGTCCCATTCGTGGCCCAATGCCGCATGCGCGCTGAGCACCTGCACGTGTTCGGTCGGCGACGCCGCATCAGTCTTGACATTGGGCACGTGCAGCGCAGTCACGTGGTCGATCAGCCCGCGCAGCGAGGCACCCGATGTGCGGGACACGTATTGATCGGTGATGTCGAACAGCGCGGTCACCGCTTCGAGGTCACGTGCCGCCTGAGCTCCAGCGGATCCGCCGCGCTCGACGGCGGCCAGCCAACGACGTTGCAGCCCGGATCGGTGCCATGCCGCCCACAGCGTGTAGCGGGGATCCTGGCCCAGGCCATGGCTGCGCGCTGCGGCTGCAAGCACGGCCCCGACCGCACGCAGTGGCCGGGCCTGCGGGCCCGACACCGACGAACCGTCGGTGAGCGCCTCGACCAGCAGGCGGTCGAATCCGGTTGCGGCACAATCAGAGCGGCCGCGTTGCAACGTGCGTCGCAGTTGGCGCAGGGAGATGGGGTCGAGGCGACCGATCGGTCCGGTAAGCAACTCCAACGCCTGCTCACCGGTGAGTCCGTCGGCGGTCGCGTCGAGCACCGTGAGCAGGGCCCGCACCGCCGGCTCGTCGGCCAGCGGGCCGCTCGAGGCCGGTCGGGCGACGGGGACACCGGCAGCCGCCAGGGCTCGCGGCAGTCGGGCCGCCGCGCGCGGCACCGACCGCACGATCACCGCCATCTGCGACCACGGCACGCCCTCGACGAGGTGTGCGCGCCGCAGGGCTTCGGCGATCAAGGCCGCCTCCGCGTGCGTCGTCGCCGCCAATTGCGCTGTGACCGATGCGCCGTCGTCCTCGGCGCTTTGCAGATGGCTGCCGGTGCCGCCGTCGGGTAACCGGCGAGCGACGGCGTTGACCGCGCGCGCCACCGCCGCAGCGCAACGGTGCGACTCTGCCAACGTGACTGACGGGCCGTCGTCGCCTAACAAGCCGGCAGGTTCACCCCCTCGAAATCCGAACACCGCCTGATTGGGATCCCCCGCCACCAATGCCAGTTCACTGCCCGCGGCAAGCACGCGGATCAACTGTGCCGCTTGCGGATCGAGTTGTTGAGCGTCGTCAACCAGCAAGAGGCGCACCCGCGCCCGTTCTGCCGCCAGCAGCTCGGGGTCGAGCGCGAACGCCTCCAAGGCCGCCCCGACCAGTTCGGCAGCGGCCAGCGCCGGCGCCGTAGCCTCCGGCGCGGCCATGCCCACCGCCGAACGCAGCAACATCACCTGCTCGTACTCGCGGGCGAATTGGCCGGCAGCGGTCCATTCCGGTCGACCGCACCGGCGGCCCAGTCGCTCCAGCGCAACCGGATCGACCCCGCGTTCGGCGCAGCGGGCCAACAGGTCTCGCAATTCGGTGGCAAAACCGGCAGTGGCCAGCGCAGGTCGAAGATGCGCAGGCCAGGCCGTCGCCCCGGCGGATCCGTCTTCGAGGTGGCCGGCCAGCAATTCGCGGATGATGGCATCTTGTTCGGCGCTGGTGAGCAGTCGCGGAGGGGCGTCGCCCGCGCGCTCGGCAGCGCGCCGCAACACCGCATACGCGTAGCTGTGCGGTGTACGTACCAAGGGCTCGCGGACCGCCGCCCGCCCCTGCCCGACCGGCGCTGACCGCAGCAGCGCCATGGTCAAGGCGCTGCGTGCCCGCAGGTCAAGCTTGCCCGAGCCGGTAAGCAGCAGAACCGATTCCGGCTCGACACCGGCAGCGATGTGTGCCACCGCGGCGTCGACCAACAGGCTGCTTTTGCCTGTCCCCGGACCGCCGAGGATCCGCACCACGCCGCGAACGCCTGGCGTCAGAACCCGCTGCGCCGGCTCGCCCCACGTGAATGACATAGCGGCATGCAACCACGAGGGTCCGACAACTCGGCCGCACGGCCGGAACCGTCACCCCGACCTGGCATCATCGACGCGTGCCCGCCCACCTTCACGTGCACCGGTACGGCCCGCCCGGACCCATACAGGTGCTGATGATGCACGGTGTGACCGAACACGGCCGGGCTTGGCAATCGTTAGCCGATCACTTGCCCGAGACCACCATCGCCGCTCCCGATCTGTTAGGGCACGGGAGCTCCTCGTGGGACGCGCCATGGAGCATCGATGCCAATGTCTCGGCGCTGGCGGCGCTGCTCGACCGCGAGGCCGACGGTCCGGTGGTGGTCGTCGGTCACTCCTTCGGCGGTGCTATCGCGTTGCACTTCGCCGCGGCTCGTCCGGACCTGGTGTCGAGTCTGGTCCTGCTCGATCCGGCGATGGCGCTCGACGGTGCGCTGGTGCGCGAGGTTGCCGAGGCGATGGTGGCGTTCCCGGACTACACCGATCCTGCGGAAGCGCGGGCCGAGAAGGCGTTCGGCGCCTGGTCGGATGTGGATGGCGCCCTACTCGACGCGGAGTTGGCCGAACACCTCATCGCGTTGCCGAATGGACGCTACGGCTGGCGGATCAGTCAGCCCGCGATGGTCTGCTATTGGAGCGAACTGGCTCGCGACATCGTCTTGCCGCCGGCCGGAATACCGACCACCGTGGTGCGGGCGATTCGTTCCGAAACGCAGTATGTCAGTGACCGATTGATCGCCGAGTTACGCGAACGGTTGGGACCGGATCTCGAGCTACTGGATTTCGAATGCAACCATATGGTGCCGCTGGCCAAGCCCGCTGAGGTTGCCGCTTTGATTCGCGAGCACTTGGGGCGGGGTGATCGATGGCGCCGATAACCGATGAGCAGGTCGAGCGGGTGCGCTCGCTGGTGGCGGCCATACCGCCGGGACGGGTCGCCACTTATGGCGATATCGCTGCTGTCGCAGGGCTTTCCAGCCCGCGAATCGTCGGCTGGATTATGCGGACCGACTCCTCGGACCTGCCGTGGCACCGGGTGATCACCGCTTCCGGACGCCCGGCACGGCATCTGACCAGTCGGCAGCTGGAATTGTTGCGCGCCGAAGGGGTGCTAGCGGTCGACGGCAGGGTGGCGCTGGACGAGGTCCGCCACGAATTTCCCCACAACAGTTAGAGTTCCAGCCGGACCAGTGCAGCGGTGCGCGCCAGCCCAGGGAACGCCTCGGCGGTCGAGCGCGGGTGCAGAGCATGCACCGCCAACCGAAACATCAACGCCCGCAACAACATCTGCGGCCATTCGGGTAGGGCATTCCACCGCTCGATGAGTCCGTCGTCGGCCTCGCCCCAGGACAGTGCGTCGACGACGACGACACCCGCCGCCCACGAGGCCGGCCGCCAATACGGCGTGATGTCGGTGATGCCCGGAGGCGCGGTGCCGGCGAAAAGGACTGTGCCATAGAGGTCTCCGTGCACCACCTGGTTGGGGCTGCGGGTGGGTTTACGCAAGGTGGCCAGCTGATTGATCAGCTCCACCGATCGTTCCGCGTCGGCGCTGGGAGGTGCCGTGCGCGCTCCCGGCGGAATCGACTGCAGCGGCCGCTCCTCCCAGGCGGCACGGTCGGCGGCGATGAACACGTCGACGTCGGCCCACGGCGTGGTCGGCCCCTGGGTCAGGAACCGGGGACGCTCCAGCTTGCCGGTGGCCTCGTGCAGGCGCACCGCCGCCGACACCACTTCGTCATGGCGTGCCTCCGGTGTTCCCGCGACGAAGGTGTCGGCTCGCCATCCGGATACGACGTAGCGGCCGTCTGTCGAGCGCACCGGCCGCGCCAGCCTGATGCCGTCGACGAACAGGGTTTCGCGGACCTTGGCCGACCAGGCCGCGCGGGCATGATCGGCGACCAGCGACAACACGACTTCGCCGCACCGCCAGCCGCCCTCCCAGCTGGCACCCAACGGGATGGGCTGCACGCCGTTGAGTCCGAACGCCACCAGCACATGTTCTGGCGGTGGCTCGACTGTCACGTGGGTCAGCCTAGTCGGGCGACAATGCGCGTCGGCACGACGCGCTGAGGAGCCCGACAATCAGGGCTAGTCGGGCGACAATGCGCGTCGGCACGACGCGCTGAGGAGCCCGACAATCCGGGTCAGTCGGGCGACAATGCGCGTCGATACGACGCGCTGAGGAGCCCGACAATCCGGGCGAGTCGGCGCCAGTCGGGCTAGTACATGACCATGTCGGGCTGCATCTGCTGGGCCCAGGCCACGATGCCGCCCTGAAGATGCACCGCGTCAGCGAAACCGGCCTTCTTCACCGCGGCCAAGGCCTCGGCCGAGCGGACCCCCGTCTTGCAGTAGAGCACCGGCGTGCGGTCCTGCGGAAACTGAGCCAAGCCCTCCCCGGAGTTGATCAGCGACTGCGGGATCAGTTGCGCCCCTTCAATGTGGTTGATGTCCCACTCCACCGGCTCGCGAACGTCGATCAAGGCCAGCTTCTTGCCCGAATCCATCAGCTCCCGCAATTCGCGCGGCGTGACGGTCGAATCGGCGGCGGCATGAGCGGCGTCGTCGGACACCACCCCGCAGAACGCTTCGTAGTCGACGAGTTCGGTGATCGCCGGCGTCGAGGGGTCCTTGCGAATCTTGATCGTGCGGTAGCTCATTTCCAGCGCGTCGTAGACCATCAGGCGGCCCAGCAGCGTCTCACCGATGCCGGTGATCAGTTTGATCGCCTCGGTGCCCATCACCGACGCGATGGAGGCGCAGATGATGCCCAGCACACCGCCTTCGGCGCACGACGGCACCATGCCCGGCGGTGGCGGCTCGGGGTATAGGTCGCGATAGTTCAGCCCCAGGCCGTCGGGGGCGTCTTCCCAGAACACCGACACCTGGCCTTCGAACCGGTAGATCGATCCCCACACGTAGGGCTTACCGGCCAACACCGCCGCGTCGTTGACCAGATACCGAGTGGCGAAGTTGTCGGCGCCGTCCAAGATCAGGTCGTACTGCTTGAACAGGTTGACGGCGTTGCGCGGCTCCAGCCGGAACTCGTGCAGCCGCACCTCAACCAGAGGATTGATCGCGGCAATCGAATCGCGCGCCGACTGGGCCTTGGACCGTCCGACGTCGGCCACGCCGTGGATGATCTGACGTTGCAAGTTGGACTCGTCGACAACGTCGAAGTCGACGATGCCGATGGTGCCGACGCCGGCAGCCGCCAGATACAGCAGCGTCGGCGCCCCCAATCCCCCAGCGCCGATCACCAGCACCCGCGCGTTCTTCAGGCGCTTCTGCCCGTCCACGCCGAGGTCGGGAATGATGAGATGCCGGCTGTAGCGGGCCACCTCTTCGCGGCTCAGCTCACGCGCGGGCTCCACCAGTGGCGGCAACGATGTCGACACCGAACTTCTCCTGGGGTCTTGGCGATCGATTCCTTACCAACACCGTAGGCCGAGCCGCCGACTCGGATGCGGAGAAAGTCAGGGAATCGGGTACGGCCACGGATTGAAGCGGCACGTCTTGCCATCGGCCTTGACGTATTCCGGGTCGAATTTGGCGGCCTCGTCATCAGAAGTGGAGAACGTCTGCTGCATCATCACCGGCGCCAGGGCGCCCTGCGTGTCGCACGCCTCGTGGCGCTGATAGCCGATGGCATGGCCGACCTCGTGACTGACCACGTACTGCCGGTACGAACCCACATCGCCCTCGAACGGAACGGCTCCGCGCACCCACCGTGCCTCGTTGATGAACACGCGCGACTGCCGGTCAGTGCCGAATGACGGGTTATAGCACGACGTTTCGAGCGGAAATTCGTATCCGCAGCCCACCCGCACCGTCATCGGCGAAACCAGCGACACGCGGAAGTCCGGCTTCCCGTTGTCCACTCGGATGAAAGCGAACTGCGGGTTATGCGTCCAACCTTTCGGATTGGCCAGCGTCTGCTCGACCATCTGGGCGAAGGCTTCGTCGCCGCCGTACATTGTCGGATCCAACCCGTTCTCGATCTCCACGGTGTAGCGGAACACCTTGGCGGTGCCCTGACCGATCTGCGGCGTCGCGCCCGGCACGACGTGATACGACTTGTCGCCCGCCTCGGTGAACGGCCCGCCATCCGGCAGGATTCCCGTCGGCAGGTTGGCGTCGAAGGCCGTCAGACCCCGCGGCGGCGTGTCGACGATCGCGGTGCCCACCGATCCGATACTCGGCGGACTCTGGATGGTGCGGGCCGCCGCTGTCTTTGGTGTGCTGTTTCCGGTCAGGCTCTGATAGGCCACCAAGACGGTGATGACGGCCAGCACCGGCAGCGCGTAGGCCCGCCACCCATAAGTGGACACGAACCGTCCCAGCCAGGTCTGTTTGCGCCATTGACGCGGGCGTTCACGGTCGGCACGAGCCCGTCCTGCGCTCTCGCCCAGCGGATCACGCTGCGCCCGCAGCGGTTCGCGGCGCTCGTCGCGCAGCATGGGGACTCGGCCGGTGCCGCGCACAGGCCGGGGGGACGTCATTTCCCCAGAATGGCACAGCCGCCGTTGGCTGCGACTCCTGGCGCGCCCGAAGATGGCCTCCGACCTGCGCGCCGACCGCATAGATAACGCCAGTTCCGATCGGTTTGACGCCTCGGGTAGTAAGGTCGGTGCGAAATACTGTGCGGCCACGGGGATGGCAGTGGGTCGCATGATCACCTGAGATCAGATTGAGGACCGATGAGCGATCTGGCCAAGACGGCGCGACGTGCCGTCAGATCGGCCGGGAACCTTCGGCCGGTCGAAGACGCAACGCCCTCGAACCGCCGGGGTAACCGGTTACCCCGCGACGAGCGTCGCGGCCAACTGCTCGTCGTCGCGAGCGACGTGTTCGTCGACCGCGGCTATCACGCGGCCGGGATGGACGAGATCGCCGACCGGGCCGGTGTCAGCAAACCCGTTCTCTACCAACACTTCTCCAGCAAGCTGGAGCTGTATCTGGCGGTGCTCAATCGGCACGTCGAGAATTTGGTGTCGGGGGTGCAACGGGCCCTGCGCACCACCACGGACAACCGGCAGCGGTTGCACGCCGCCGTTCAGGCGTTCTTCGACTTCATCGAGCACGACAGCCAGGGGTACCGGCTGATCTTCGAGAACGACAACGTCACCGAACCAGAAGTCGCCGCTCAGGTGCGTCAGGCCACCGAGTCGTGCATCGACGCGGTGTTCGCGCTGATCGCCGAGGATTCCGGGCTAGAACCGCATCGCGCCCGGATGATCGCGGTTGGTCTGGTCGGCATGAGCGTCGACGCCGCGCGTTACTGGCTGGACGCTGACCGTCCCATCTCGAAGTCCGACGCTGTCGAAGGCGCGGTGGCGTTTGCCTGGGGCGGGCTGTCGCACGTGCCCCTTACTCGCTCGTAGCGGCCCGCGCCGCGGCGATCTCGGCCCCGATCCCGAAGCCGACCCGTCGGGCGTCGGCAGGGCCGATCTCGACATAGGCGATCTTGGCGGTGTTGACCAGGAAGCGACGCCCCCGCTCGTCGTTAAGGCTCAGCACACCCGAACCCTCGCTCAGCGCGCCGCGGACCAGTTCCTCGACCTCAGCGGGCGTTTGCGTACTGGCGAATACCAGCTCGCGCGGACTGTCCGTGATCCCGATCTTGACCTCCACGGTCGCCCCTTTCGTTGGTATCCGTCTCAGCAGCAGGCTAGTGGAAGGACCCGGCATGCTTCGCGCCGTGGCCCCTCGGACGCGGTTCGCGCTAAGTGAACGGGGCCGGTGACCGGAGGATCACGATTTGATCTAACCCTGGCTAAGTCGGCCGCTGACACCCCGATCCCCGTCGGCAGCGTGCATACCATCGGTCACATCAGCAACACACGCCACGACCTCTACGGCGACGTCCAGGATTACCCGGACGACGAGGACTACCAGCCCGACGAAGCCGATCGCCGCAACGGCTTCGGTGCCGACTGGCGCCACTCGGAAGGCGAGTGGGTGTGGCCGGCCGATCGACGCTGGCGCCCGGCCGCCGCCGTCATCGGCGCGATCGTGGCCGTCGGCGCCATCGCGACCGCCGTCATCATCAACAGCGGCGACAGCGCGTCGACCAAGGCCACCGTCGCGCCTCATCCGGTGATCACCACCCGCTCGACATCCCAGCCCAGCCCGTCTGCGACGCTCTCGCCCAGCGCCCCGCCTACCACCTCGCGGGTCGCGCAGCCGCCCCCGGAGACGATCACCACGCTCACCCCGCCGCCCAGTACTGCGCGCACCCCCACGGCGGTGCCGCCGCGTACCGTCCCGCCACCGTCGGCCGGGCTCAACCCGCAGACCGTCGTCTACAGCGTGACCGGCGACAAGCAGCTGTTCGACCTGATCAACGTGGTCTACACCGATGCGCGCGGCTTCCCGGTGACCGAGTTCAACGTGGCGTTGCCGTGGACCAAAGTGGTGGTTCTCAACCCGGGCGTCAAGACCGAGTCCGTCGTGGCGACCAGCCTCTACGGGCGGCTGAACTGCGCCATCGCCAACGCCCAGGGTCAGCTGGTGAAGGCGTCAACCAACAACGCGATCATCGCCACCTGCACGCGTTGACTAGCCGAGGCCTAGTTCGCGCATCCGCTGGTCGTGTGTCTGCTGCAGACGCTCGAAGAAAGCACTGATCTGGCCCAGTCCCCCGGTTCCCGACAGCACCAGGTCCACCAGCTCGTCGTGATCGGCCAGCAGATATTGGGCCTGGGTGATCGCTTCGCCCAACAACCGGCGCGACCACAGCGCCAGGCGGCTGCGCTGTTTGCCGCTCGAGGTCACCGCGGCGCGGACCTCGGCGACGACGAACTGGGAATGGCCGGTCTCCGATAACGCCGCGCGCACCACATCGGCCACCTCGTCGGGCAGCCCGTCGGCGATCTCCAAGTACAAGTCGGCCGCCAGCGCATCGGCGACGTAGGTCTTGACCAGGGCTTCCAGCCAGGTGCTGGGCATGGTCAACCGGTGGTAGTTCTCCAGGGGAGACACGTACTTCGCCATGGCCGACACCACGTCGACGCCACGGCTTTCCAGCGCGTCGCGCAGCAGCTCGTAGTGGCCCATCTCGGCCGCGGCCATGCTGGCCATCGAGATCCGGCCCTGCAGGTTGGGCGCCATGCGCGCCTCGTCGGTCAGCCGGTAGAACGCCGCCACCTCGCCATAGGCCAGCAGCGCGAACAATTCGTTGACGCCGGGGTGATCCGCCGACAGTCGCTTCCCGGAGGAACTGGCCACCTGGTCGGCAGACGAGGGCGAAGTCATGGCAACACTCTAGTTGGGAACAGGTGGAAGCTGATGGGAGCCCGCTTAGGACCAGCTATCATGTGTATAGGTAGTGGCGATCTCTGTGCTGCCACTCCTGACGAAATGTGCGTGCACGTAGCAGGCCCCGCCACACGTGGAGCAGCGGGCCGGCGCCTCGGCGCCTCGGCGACGTAATCGGAGTCGGAACTCGTGCGCGCGTGAACCGCGAAACATAAACGCACGGACCCGACTGGTTATCGTCACCGAAAGGCTTCTTCCTACCGTATGACCGAACTCAACAGCACAACCGAATCTGTACTGACATTTGCCCAACTCGGCGTCCGCGACGAAATCGTGCGGGCTCTGGCCGAAAAGGGCATCGAGACTCCGTTTGCTATCCAAGAGCTGACCCTGCCCCTTGCGCTGGCCGGCGACGATCTGATCGGCCAGGCCCGCACCGGCATGGGCAAGACCTTCGCGTTCGGCGTGCCGCTGCTGCACCGGATCACCTCCGACACCGCTGCGCGGCCGTTGACCGGCGCCCCGCGGGCCCTGATCGTGGTCCCCACCCGTGAGTTGTGCCTGCAGGTCACCGGCGACCTGGCCACCGCGGCCAAGTACCTGACCGTGGACGACGGCCGGCGCCTGGCGGTGGTGTCCATCTACGGCGGCCGCGCTTACGAGCCGCAGATCGAGGCGCTGCAGAAGGGCGCCGACGTCGTCGTGGGCACTCCGGGCCGGCTGCTCGACCTGTGCCAGCAAGGCCACCTGCAGCTGGGTGGGCTGTCGGTGCTGGTGCTCGACGAAGCCGACGAGATGCTGGACCTGGGCTTTTTGCCCGACATCGAGCGCATCCTGCGCCAAATACCCGCCGATCGGCAGTCGATGCTCTTCTCGGCGACCATGCCGGACCAGATCATCACGCTGGCCCGCACCTTCATGGTCCAGCCCACGCACATCCGCGCCGAGGCGCCGCACTCGGCCGCCACGCACGACACCACCGAGCAGTTCATCTACCGCGCCCACGCCCTCGACAAGGTCGAGTTGGTCACGCGGGTGCTGCAGGCCCAGGGCCGTGGCGCGACGATGGTCTTCACCCGCACCAAGCGCACCGCCCAGAAGGTTGCCGACGAGCTCGCCGAGCGCGGCTTCAAGGTGGGCGCCGTGCACGGTGACCTTGGACAGGTGGCACGCGAGAAGGCGCTCAAGGCGTTCCGCAACGGCGAGATCGACGTGCTGGTGGCCACCGACGTGGCCGCACGTGGTATCGACATCGACGACGTCACCCACGTCATCAACTACCAGATCCCCGAGGACGAGCAGGCCTATGTGCACCGCATCGGCCGCACCGGCCGCGCCGGTAAGACCGGCGTCGCGGTCACGTTGGTGGACTGGGACGAACTGCCCCGCTGGTCGATGATCGACAAGGCGCTGGGCTTGGGCATCCCAGAGCCGGCGGAAACCTATTCCAGCTCCCCGCACTTGTACGAAGAGCTGGACATCCCGACCGGGGCCGGCGGAACCGTGGGATCCGCGAGCAAGCCGCAGGTCAAGCGCCGCGAAGCCGACGGACAAGCGCCTGAGAAAGCCGAGAAGCCCGCCCGCACGCGCAGCGGCGCCAGGCGCCGGCGCACCCGCGGCGGCAAGCCGATCACCGCACACCCCGCTGCCGCCGGTGCGGACGGCAACGCGGAGTCCGGCTCGGGCGCAGGTTCGGAATCTTCGACCAGCACCTCCCCCCCTCGCCGCCGCCGGCGGCGCCGCAAGCCCGCTGAGGCTTCGGCTTCCGCCAACTGAGCCGACCCGAGCCGCGCTTAGGCATGGTCAAACCCGAACGCCGCACCAAGGTCGACATCGTGGCCGCCGCGACGATCGCGGTCGTCGTCGCCGTGGTCGCGGGGCTGATCTGGTGGACCAGCGACGCCCGGGCCACGATCAGTCGCCCGGCCGCCCGACCGGTGCAGGCTCCGACTCCGCCCCGCGAGGTTCCGGCCACGCTCAAGCAGCTGTGGACTGCGGCCAGCCCCGGGACCCGCGCACCGGTCGCGGTGGGCGGAACGGTGGTGACCGCCAACGGGCGCCAAGTCGACGGCCGCGACCCGGCCACCGGCGAATCGTTGTGGAGCTATGCCCGCGACACCGACCTGTGCGGCGTGAGCTGGGTCTACCACTATGCGGTCGCCGTCTATCGGGATGATCGGGGTTGCGGACAGGTCAGCACCATCGACGGCTCTACCGGCCGACGCGGCCCGGCGCGCAGCAGCTACGCCGACCCGCGGGTGCGGCTGTCCACCGACGGCACCACGGTGTTGTCGGCCGGCACCACCCGGCTGGAGATGTGGCGCTCGGACATGGTCCGGATGCTCGCCTACGGTGAAACCGACGCCCGGGTCAAACCGTCGTCGCGCGGGCTGCATTCGGGATGCACGTTGGAATCCGCTACGGCCAGTGCATCGATGGTGGCGGTGTTCGAGGCGTGCACCAGCCAGGCCGACCTACGTCTGGTCCTGTTGCGCCCGGGCAAAGAAGACGACGAACCGCAGCAGCAGATCGTGCAGGAGCCCGGGGTACGGCCGGGAACCGGGGCCCGGGTGCTGGTGGTCTCCCAGAACAACACCGCGGTGTACCTGCCCACCCCGCAACCCCACGTCGACGTGGTCGACGACACCGGCACCACCGTGGCCAGCACCCCGCTGGCCAAGCCGCCATCGGATGCGGCGGTCGCATCGGTCAGCGGCAACGTGGTGACCTGGTGGACCGGTGACGCGCTCCTGGTGTTCGACGCCAGCAACCTGACGCAGCGCTACACCATCGCCGCAGGGGAAACCGCCGTGCCGCTAGGGCCGGGTGTGATGATGGCGGGCCAGCTGCTGGTGCCGGTCACCGGCGCGATCGGCGTCTACGACCCGGTCAGCGGCGCCGACCTGCGCTATATCCCGGTGGAGCGACCGCCGAGCAGCGCACCGGTGGTCCCGGCCGTGTCAGGCTCCAAAGTGATCGAGCAGCGCGGCGATACGCTCGCGGTGCTGGGCTGAGCGCCGCTACAGTTCGACCGCGAAAGTCGGCAGCGGCTTGCCCGACTTCCAGTGCTTGACCAGCGCCTGCGCCAGTTCCCGGTACGCCACCGCGCCCTTGTTCTTGCGTCCGGAAATCACCGACGATCCCGAAGCGCTGGCCTCGGCGAATCGCACCGTGCGCGGAATCGGCGGCGCGAGCACCGGCAGGTCGTAGCGGTCGGCCACGTCAAGCAGCACGTCGCGGGTGTGGGTGGTGCGCGAGTCGTACAGCGTCGGCAGCGCGCCCAGCAGCTTGAGATCGGGGTTGGTGATCTGCTGGACGTCAGAGACCGTGCGCAGGAACTGTCCGACGCCGCGGTGGGCCAGCGTCTCGCACTGCAGCGGCACGATCACCTCGTCTGCGGCGGTCAGGCCGTTGAGGGTGAGCACGCCCAGCGACGGCGGGCAGTCGATGATGACCACGTCGAAGTCGTCGGACAGCTTGGCCAGCGCGCGTTTGAGCGCATATTCCCGGCCGGCCCGCATGAGCAGCATCGCCTCGGCGCCCGCGAGGTCAATGTTGGCCGGTAGCAACGTCATTCCCTCGAGCGTGGTGACCAGCGCTGCGCTGGGCTCGACGTCGCCGAGCAACACCTCGTGCACCGACACCGGCAACTTGTCCGGGTCTTGCCCCAACGAGAAGGTCAGACAGCCTTGCGGGTCCAGATCGACCAGCAACACTCGCCGGCCCTGATCCATCAACGCCGCACCCAGCGAGGCGACCGTCGTCGTCTTGGCCACCCCGCCCTTCTGGTTGGCCACCGCCAGTACCCGCATCTTCGTCACAAGCGCCGCTCCTGTCCGTCCGCTGCGTCGTGGCGCGCATTACAGTGCCCATCCTGGCATGTTTGCCTCGGCGCGGTTGGGGCGATGGGCCCGGCATGTCTCCACTCGGGAGTACGGGCAGAATCGGTCGGCATGGGACTTCACGACCACCGCCTGGTGCTGCTGCGCCACGGCGAGACCGAATGGTCCATATCGGGCCAGCACACCGGCCGCACCGACATCGACCTGACCGACGATGGACGCAAGCAGGCACAACTGGCCGGGAAGGTTCTTGACCAGCTGGACCTGGTCGACCCGTTGGTGGTGAGCAGCCCCCGCAAACGCTCGGTGGACACCGCCGAACTTGCGGGCCTGACCGTCGACGAGGTGTCGGAAGTGCTTGCCGAGTGGGATTACGGCGCCTACGAAGGCCTGACGACCGCGCAGATTCAGGAATCCGAACCCGATTGGCTGGTGTGGACGCATGGCTGCCGGGACGGGGAGACCGTTGCCGAGGTCAGCGACCGCGCCGATCAGGCGGTCGCCCTGGCACTGAAGACCATGGAATCGCGTGACGTGGTGTTCGTCAGTCATGGCCACTTCTCCCGCGCCGTGATCACGCGCTGGGTTGAGCTGCCGTTGGTCGAAGGCAGCAGGTTCGGTATGGCGACCGCCTCGATCGGAATCTTGGGGTTCGAACACGGCGTACGTCAGCTCAGCGTGCTCGGGTTGACGGGCCAGTTGGGGACGTGAAATTCGAGGAGCCACCGTTCGCGCTGTCCGGCCCTCGAGGGACGTTGGTTGCCGACGGAGTGCGAACCCACTATTGCGACGTGCGCGCCGCGCAGGCGGCCCTGCGATCGCAGGATGCCCGGATTGTGCTGGGCGCGTTGCCGTTTGATGTGAATCAGCCCGCCGCGTTGCTCGCGCCCGACGGGTTGCAGCACTTGTCGGCGCTGCCCGATTGGCCCACTGGCCCACTGCCGTCGGTGCGCATCCAGGCCGCGGTCCCGCCGGCCGCCGAACACCGCGCCCGGATCGACCGCGCTCGCGCGGAACTCGCCGCACCCGGCGCGCAGTTGCACAAGGTGGTGCTGGCCCGCGCGTTGGAACTGGTCGCCGACGCCGAATTGGACGCCCGAGTGATCCTGCGCCGGTTGGTCGCCGCCGATCCCGCCGCCTACGGCTACCTGGTCGACCTGACCGCCGCCGGTGCGGCCTACCGGGGGCAGGCCCTGGTGGGCGCGACCCCGGAACTGTTGGTGGCGCGCAACGGTGACCGCGTCACGTGCCAACCCTTCGCCGGCTCGGCGCCCCGGGCCAGCGACCCTGAAACCGATGCCGCCAACGGCGCGGCCCTGGCCGCGTCGACGAAGAACCGCCACGAGCACCAGCTCGTCATCGACACCATGCGCGCGGCACTGGAACCGCTGTGCGATGAACTGACGATCGCCTCTCGGCCGCAATTGACCCGCACCGCCGCGGTATGGCATCTGTGCACCCCGATCAGCGGCCGGTTGCGCGAATCATCCACGACCGCAATCGATCTGGCGTTGGCCCTGCATCCCACCCCGGCGGTGGGCGGGGTCCCGACCGGAGCCGCCACCGAGCTCATCGCTGCGCTGGAAGGCGACCGCGGCTTCTACGCCGGCGCCGTCGGTTGGTGCGACGCGCGCGGTGACGGCTACTGGGCGGTGTCCATCCGCTGCGCGCAACTGTCCGCCGACCGCCGTACCGCCCTGGCCCACGCCGGGGGTGGCATTGTCGCCGAATCCGACCCCGACGACGAAGTCGCGGAAACCACAACCAAATTCGCGACGATCCTCACTGCGCTCGGAGTGCAGCAATGACGGAGAGCATTCGTCGCGCCGCCCCGCATGACAGCGCCGAGATTGCGGCCATGATCCACGAACTCGCCGAATTCGAGCATGCCGCCGAACACTGCTCGGTCACCGAATCCCTAATCGCCACAGCACTTTTCGGTAGCTCACCGACCGTGCACGGACACGTCGTCGAGATCGACGGCGAAATCGCCGCGATGGCGCTGTGGTTTCTCAACTTCTCCACCTGGGACGGCGTCGCCGGCATCTACCTGGAGGACCTCTACGTGCGTCCGAGGTTCCGCCGTCGCGGTCTGGCCCGCGGACTGCTGGCCACCCTGGCCCGCGAATGCATCGACAACGGATACACGCGCCTGACATGGGCGGTGCTGAACTGGAATTCCGATGCGATCGCCCTCTACGACCGCGTCGGCGGGACGCCGCAAACCGAGTGGACGACTTATCGACTGTCCGGGCCGCGGCTGGCAGCGCTGGCCGAACCCCGCTGATCACCGCCGGCGGCCCACCGCACCGCCGCGGGGCTGAACAGCAATATCAGCGCGGCAATGGCCACGACGGCCAGCGGAATCCCGATCGCTGCCCGGTGCGAACCGACCGCGAGGTACCAGGCGACCGGCAGCAGCAGAAGTTGGGTGAAGACGGCCAGCCCGCGGCCCCAGCGCTTGCCCAGGAACAAGGCGCGGCCGGCGGCCAGCACCACACCGCCGATCAGCAAAAACCAGGCGGCCGTGCCCAGGCCGTTGACCACATGCTGGTCGGCGCCGGCCAATGCGCGCACCGCCAATACGGCGGCCATCACCAGGGCCGCGACGCCTTGTGCCGCAGCCACCAACCCGGCCAGACGCACCGGGGTGGGAGGCGAAACCGTCACAGCGCCAGCGTAGTCACGCTGGGGGTTCCGTCGATGGTGGCGTCCGGGGTGGCGTCGGGCGTGCGCTGGGGGCTTCCGGCGTGCGTCCAGGGCGGCCGAATCCCGGATTTCCCGCCCTGAGAACACAGTCGAAGCCAGGGACGCACGTTCGATCCCCCACCGCCCGCGCGCCTAAGCTCATGCCTCATGCGCGCCATGTTGATCGTGAACCCGATTGCCACCACCATCACACCGGCCGCTCGCGACCTCGTGACGCACGCGCTCGAAAGCCGCCTTCAGCTCACCATCCGGCACACCAAACACGCTGGCCACGCCGACGAGCTCGGCCGTGAGGCCGTGGCCGATGGCTACGACCTGGTCGTCGTCCACGGCGGTGACGGAACGGTTAGCGCGGTGGTCAACGGCATGCTCGGGCGGCCGGGCTCCACTCCGCCGGGGCCGGTGCCGGCGGTGGGCATCGTGCCCGGCGGCTCAGCGAATGTGCTGGCCAGGGCGTTGGGCATAGCCAAAGACGCGCCGGCGGCCTGCAACCAGTTGATTGCCCTGGTCGACGAGTATGAGCGTCATGGTCAGTGGCGCCGCATCTCGCTGATCGACTGCGGCGAGATCTGGGCGCTGGTCAACGCGGGTATGGGTGTGGATGCCGAGGTCGTGGAGGCGGTGGAAGCCAAGCGCAAGAAGGGCGTCAAGGTGACACCGCTGAACTACTGGCGGGTTGCGGTGCCCGTCTCGGTGGCCTTCAGCCGCCGGGAGCCCAACCTCATCCTGGAGCAGCCGGATAGCGAGCCGGTATCGGGCGTGCACTTCGTCTGGGTGTCCAACACCAATCCGTGGACCTACAGCAACAACAAGCCGATGGTGACCAACCCGGGCTGCAGCTTCGAGACGGGTCTCGGCCTGTTCGCGCTCACCAGCATGAAGGTCATTCCCACCCTCCGATTGCTCCGCCAACTGCTGGCGAAACGACCAAAGCTCGAGGCTGAGCAGCTGATCCGTGACGACAATGTGGCCTATGTCCGCATCAAGACCATGACCGCTCCGGCGGCCTGTCAGTACGACGGAGAATATCTCGGCCTGCGCGAATCCATGACGTTCCGCGCGGTCCCCAACGCTTTACAGGTGGTGGCTCCGCCGCCGAAGAAATAGCTTTTGGCCTGCGCAAAGAGAAGCTGTGACCCGCTTGGGACACAAATGTAGGGCGCAACGGGCCAGGCAGTGTAGTACAACGGACTAAGGGCTCAAGTAAGAGATCACTAAAGTGAGATAGCCCACGAGCGCCCGTAACACTATTGACATCTGTTGAGCCTGTGAAACGATCAAAAGGTTGCATGCGAGAGACGTGTGAAGGTACTGGAAACCCTTTCTTGTGCAAGCGTTAACAGCCAAGGAAAAAGTCCCGTGCGCGATGCTGCGCACGTAGTGAGGAGTAGCAACTAATGGATTGGCGCCATAAGGCGGTCTGCCGTGACGAGGACCCGGAGCTGTTCTTCCCGGTTGGGAACAGCGGCCCGGCGCTCGCGCAGATCGCTGACGCGAAGTTGGTCTGTAATCGGTGTCCAGTGACAACGGAATGTCTTGGCTGGGCCCTGAACACAGGCCAGGACTCGGGCGTCTGGGGCGGCATGAGTGAAGACGAGCGGCGCGCCCTGAAGCGTCGTAACGCCCGGACGAAGGCCCGCAGCGGAGTCTGACGACCCCGTAACTGCACAGTGCGGCCCCGACAAAGTCGGGGCCGCACTGTTGTGTTCACAGTTCACAACACCAACCGGCCGCGACGGCCAATCGGCACCCGCAGCACCACATCGGTGCCGCGCTCGCCGCCCTGGCGCATTCCCAGTGATCCGTCCAGCTCGGCCGACACCAGCGTCCGCACGATCTGCAGACCCAGGCTGTCCGATTTCTCCAGGCTGAACCCCTCGGGCAGCCCGCGTCCGTCGTCGTGCACCACCACATCCAGCCAGCGGGCAGAGCGTTCGGCTCGAATCGTCACCGATCCTTCGGCGGCGGCCGGGTCGAAAGCGTGCTCTATGGCGTTCTGCACCAACTCGGTGATGACCATGATCAGGGCCGTCGCGCGGTCGGAATCCAGCACGCCCAGGGCACCGACGCGGTTGATCCGAATGGGCCGGTCCACCGACGCGACGTCGTTCATGATCGGCAGGATCCGGTCGATCACCTCGTCGAGGTTCACCTGCTCGTCGACCGACATGGACAACGCGTCGTGGACCAGCGCAATCGAGGACACCCGGCGCACCGACTCGATGAGCGCTTCGCGTCCCTCGGCGTTGACGGTCCGGCGAGCCTGCAACCGCAGCAGTGCGGCCACCGTCTGCAGATTGTTCTTGACCCGGTGGTGGATCTCGCGGATGGTGGCGTCTTTGGAGATCAGCGCCCGGTCGCGCCGCTTCACCTCGGTGACGTCGCGGATCAGTATCGCCGCCCCGGCGTTCTTGCCGTGCACCACCAGCGGCAGCGTCCGCAGCAGCACGGTGGCCCCGCCCGCGTCGACCTCCATACGCATGCTCGACCCGCCGGCCAGCAGACCCAGTATGTGCTCGGCGACCTCCTGGGCCTCGAACGGGTCGGAGATCAGCGGTCGGGTGACCTTGATGAGGTTATGGCCCTCCAAGTCGCTGGTCAGGCCCATCCGGTGGTAGGCCGACAGGGCGTTGGGGCTGGCGTAGGCGACCACGCCGTTGACGTCCAGGCGGATGAAGCCGTCCCCGGCGCGCGGGGTCGACCGCGACATCGCCACGTCACCCACGTCGGGGAAGGTACCCTCGGCGATCATCTGGAGCAGGTCCGTCGCGCAATCGCGGTAGGCGGCCTCCATATGACCTGACATGCGCTCGACGGCCACGTCGGTTTGATGCTGGGTCAGCACCGCCACTACTTGTTCTCCGTACCGAACCGCCGAGGCCTCGACGTGCGGCCCGGGCAGCGCCCAGGACTCGGTGTCACCGGAACCGGTCTGCCGTACGGTAGTGCCCTTCTCGAAGGTCTCCGCCACCAAAGGCAGCTGCTCGGCGGCGACCACACTGCCCACAGCGTCGGTCTGCAGCACCGTCGGCGCGGTATTCGGGCGGCACTGCGCGACGCATACCAGCACGCCGTCGTCGCGGCGCACCCACATCAAATAGTCGGCGAAAGACAAGTCGGCGAGCAGTTGCCACTCCCCGACCACCGCATGCAGGTGGTCAACCGCATTGCCTGGCAGCACAGTGTGCTCGGCCAGCAGATCACCGAGAGTCGACATGCGATTATGCGGGTCCGGCGCCTAGCTAATCACGGCGATGAGGTCGCCGGCCTGGATGACGTCGCCGACCGCGACGCTCACCTTGCTGACGGTGCCGCCGACTTCGGCGAGCACGGGGATCTCCATCTTCATCGATTCCAGCAGCACCACGACGTCACCCTGACCGATTTGGTCACCCTCGCTGACCACAACTTCGAGCACGCTGGCCACAATCTCGGCGCGAACCTCCTCGGACATTTTCACCCCACTCGTCTCGGCCACTTGCGCATGCTGACTGCCGGTCCATCAGGCTGGTGTATATCGAACCATAAGCCCGTGCGGGCCCGCGGCGCGCGGGCTACTGAGGCCACCGGGCGGCCGCGTGAGATACTGGACAGCAACTGGCGGCCGTTAGCCGCCCTGCCCACACCGAACTACGGAGGTTCCCGATGGCCAAGCGTGGCCGTAAGAAGCGCGACCGCAAGCACAACAAGGCCAACCACGGCAAGCGCCCCAACGCCTAAGACGGCTTACGAACCACCTCGGATGATGGTGGTTCGGCTGATCTCGAGCCGCAAACGCTCGCGCAGCCCCTCCGGGGCTTTTTCGCCCTTGCACTTGGCGGCGATCAGCGTTTTGATCCGCTCTTCGAGTCCGTAATGCTGCAGGCAGCCGGGGCACGCCTCGAGGTGCTGACGCAGCCTTTGCCGCGCCTCCGGCGTGCACTCGCCGTCCAGCAGCGTCCAGACTTCGGCGATCACTTCGGCGCAGCCGACATGGGCGTGGGACTGCCCGTCCGCGCAAGTGCCGGATGGGCCGGAAAACTCACTCATGACGACACCTCCTCGTGCGCCTGCTCGCCGCGAACAAAGCCCCGATCCTTGGCGACATCCAACAGCAGGCCGCGCAGTTGGCGCCGGCCGCGGTGCAGCCTGGACATCACCGTCCCGATCGGCGTGTCCATGATCTCGGCGATCTCTTTATAAGGGAAACCCTCGACGTCGGCGTAGTAAACCGCCATCCGGAATTCCTCCGGCAACGCCTGCAGCGCCTCTTTGATCTCGGTGTCCGGCAGCGCTTCCAGGGCTTCGACTTCCGCCGAACGCAGTCCGGTCGAGGAGTGCTCGGCATTGGAGGCCAGCTGCCAGTCGGTGATCTCCTCGGTCGGATACTCCGCGGGCTGGCGCTGCTTTTTGCGGTAGCTGTTGATGTAGGTGTTGGTCAGGATGCGGTAGAGCCACGCCTTGAGGTTGGTGCCTTCGCGGAACGACCGGAACCCCGCGTAGGCCTTGACCATGGTCTCCTGCAGCAGGTCTTCGGCGTCAGCGGGGTTGCGGGTCATGCGCAGCGCGCCGCCGTACAACTGGTCCAGAAGCGGAATCGCATCACGCTCGAAACGCGCCGTCAGTTCCGCGTCGGTCTCAGGCGGCCTCGGTTCGGCAACCTCCACCTCGGTCACACCATCGATGTCGGCCATCTTGATTAACACGGTCCCTTCGGTTGCGGGGTCATAGGACGTCAACCGCTGCTCGCCCAAGAGGCTCGTCGCCGTTGACACCAGACTCCCCGCCTTCCAATCTAGAGGCTGCAACCGACACTAGAAACCGCACGACATAACAGCGCTAGTCGGCACACTATTTCCGGGCCGCCCGGTCCCCGGGTTCACCCGCCGCGAGCAGGGCGTTAATGTGACGCCATGTCTCTTTCCGGCAAGACCATGTTCATCTCTGGCGCCAGTCGCGGCATTGGCCTGGCGATCGCCAAACGCGCTGCCCAGGACGGGGCCAACATCGCCCTGATCGCCAAGACCGCCGAGCCTCACCCCAAGCTGCCGGGCACCGTCTACACCGCGGCCAAGGAGCTCGAGGAGGCGGGCGGACAGGCCTTGCCCATCGTCGGAGATGTGCGTGACCCGGATTCGGTCGAGTCGGCGGTGGCCAAGACCGTCGAGCAGTTCGGCGGCATCGACATCTGCGTCAACAATGCCTCGGCCATCAATCTCGGCTCGATCACCGACGTGCCGATGAAGCGCTTCGACTTGATGAACGGCATCCAGGTGCGCGGCACATATGCGGTGTCCCAGGCGTGTATCCCGCATTTGAAGGGCCGGGAGAATCCGCACATCCTGACGCTGTCGCCGCCGGTGCTGCTGGAAAGCAAGTGGCTCAAGCCCACCGCGTACATGATGGCCAAGTTCGGAATGACGTTGTGCGCGTTGGGGATTGCCGAGGAGATGCGCGAGGAGGGCATCGCTTCGAACACGTTGTGGCCGCGCACGCTGGTCGCCACCGCCGCGGTGCAGAACCTGCTGGGCGGCGAGGAGGCGATGGGCCGCGCCCGCAAGCCTGAGGTGTACGCCGATGCCGCGTACATCATTTTGAACAAGCCGTCCAAGGAGTACACCGGCAACATGCTGCTGTGCGAGGACGTATTGGTGGAGTCCGGCGTCACGGATCTCTCGGTGTACGACTGCATTCCGGGCTCGCAGCTCGGCGTCGACTTCTGGGTCGACGGCGTCAACCCGCCGGGATACACCGGGCCTTAATGGTCGCCGCGGCGACGCCGGCGATCGCGGCCTTGGTCAAAGTCGGTGTGCCGCACGAGGTTCTGAAGTTCGGCCACGACCGGCGCGAGGATTCGTTCGGTGCCGAGGCGGTCAACGCGTTGACCCAGGACGGCGGTATCGCCGCCGAGCAGATCTTCAAGACATTGGTGATCGCGGTGCCCGATGGTCTGGCCGTCGCGGTGGTGCCGGTGCCGGCGCGGTTGTCGTTGAAGGCGGCCGCCGCGGCGTTGGGGGTTACGAAAGCCGGCATGGCCGAACCCGCCGTCGTGCAGCGTGTCACCGGCTATGTGGTCGGCGCGGTGTCGCCGTTCGGCCAGCGCAAGCCGCTGCCCACCGTTGTCGACTCGAGCGCGCTCGCATGGGATCGGGTGTACTGCAGCGCGGGGCGACGCGGGTGGGATGTCGCCGTGAGTTCGGCGGATCTGATCCGGCTGACCGGGGCGGTCGTGGCGGATATTCGCGCCTGACGCGTTTGTCGGTGCCTGGCGATATCATTCGAACATGCGTTCGAGTACGCGGGAGGAGATCAGTGAGGTCTTCGACGCGCTCGATGCCGACTTGGATCGCTTGTGTGAGTTGTCCTTTGATGCGTTGACCACTCCGGAGCGGTTGCGGTTGTTGGAGCGGTTGGAGCGGGTGGCGCGGCGGTTGCCGGCGGCGCGGCATCAGTTGATCAATCAGCTGGCCGCCCAAGCCAGCGAGGCAGAACTGGGCGGCCGGTTGCCTGCGGCGTTGGCGTCGCGGTTGCGGATCACTCGCGGTGAGGCCAGTCGGCGGATCGGGGAAGCCGCTGATCTCGGTGAGCGCCGCGCGTTGACCGGGGAGGCGTTGGCGCCGCGGTTGACCGCCACCGCCCACGGCCAGCGCGCCGGTCACATTGGTGAGGGTCATGTGCGGGTCATCCGGGATTTCGTCAAGCACCTGCCGGCCCATGTGGATGTGGAGACGCAGGAGAAGGCCGAAGCCCATCTCGCGCGCTTGGCCGGTCAGTACCGGCCAGACCAGTTGGCCAAACTCGCCGAACGCCTGATGGACTGCCTGCACCCGGACGGGGACTACACCGACGACGACCGCGCGCGCCGGCGTGGGGTCACGCTGGGTAAGCAGGACGTCGATGGCATGTCGCGGCTGACGGGCTATTTGACCCCTGAAGCGCGCGCCACCCTGGAAGCGGTACTGGCGAAACTGGCCGCCCCGGGCATGTGCAACCCCGACGACGACACCCCGTGCGTCGAAGGGGCGCCGTCCGAAGACGCGGTCCGCCACGATCTGCGCTCGGCGGCCCAACGCAACCACGACGGGATGCTGGCGGCGTGTCGGGCCCTGCTGTGCAGCGGTGAGCTGGGCCAGCACAACGGCCTACCCGCCAGCATTATCGTCACCACCACCCTGCGCGACCTCGAAGCCGCCGCCGGGAAAGGCCTGACCGGCGGGGGCACCCTGCTGCCCATGTCCGACGTCATCCGACTGTCCCGCCACGCCCACCACTACCTGGCCATCTTCGACCGCGGCAAAGCCCTGGCCTTGTATCACACCAAACGCCTGGCCTCCCCGGCCCAGCGCATCGTGCTGTACGCCAAAGACCGCGGCTGCACCGCCCCGGGCTGCGACGTCACCGGCTACTACTGCGAAGTCCACCACGTCATCCCGTACGCACAGTCCCGTACGACCGACATCAACCAGTTGACCCTGGCCTGCGGCGGCCACCACCCACTCGCCGAACAGGGCTACACCACCCGCACCAACACCCAAGGCGACACCGAATGGATCCCCCCACCACACCTGGACCACGGCCAACCCCGCACCAACACCTACCACCAACTTGTCTAATGCGTGCAGGGAATCAGGTCTGCAGCCATGATTCCTAGGTGATGACCGGTCAAGGCTCGACCTTCCACTGTCGCCTGCTGGCTGACTCCGGGGTGGCTTGCCGGCCGGTCACCACCGCCTCAGGCAAGGAGTGGCTGAAGAGAGGCCTGCGTAGCCGAAAGTTGGTGTGCCCTCCTTGCTTCCAAATTGAGTTCATGAAGAAGGGTTGGTGCTCTTTCGGTGACGACAAATACTCACCTCCGCCGGGTAGTGATTGCCGTTGATCCTCACAAGGGGTCATGGACCGCTGCCGCTGTCGATGCCGCTTTGGTTCCTTTGGCCACCATTCGCGTCCCAGTTAGCCGCGATGGTTACCGGACGCTGCGGCGTTTTGCTCGTCGATGGCCCCACGCAGACTGGGCTATCGAAGGAGCCCCTGGTCTCGGGGCGCCGCTGACCACGCGGCTGCACGCAGAGGGCATCGAGGTCCTTGACGTGCCAGCCAAGCTCGCTGCACGGGTCCGGCTGCTGTCGAGCGGCCACGGCCGCAAAAATGACAATGCCGACGCACTATCAGTGGGTATCGCGGCGCTCACATCGCACGCGCTCAACAGCGCCCAGAACACCGCGGAGACCACGGCACTGCGTGCGATCGTCGAGCATCGCGATGACCTGGTCAAGGTTCGCACTCAGACCATCAACCGACTCCACGTCGTACTGACAAAGCTGGTTCTCGCCGGCGCCGGGCGCAACCTGACCGCAGACCAGGCTGCTGGACTCCTGCGCGCTGCTCGACCTCGCCACCCCGCCTCGAAAGCGTTGCGTAACCTGGCGCTCGATCTGATCAGCGAGGTGCGTCAGCTCGATCGCCGGATCACCAAAGCCACCAATGACATTGATGGCGCAGTCACCGCCACCGGCACCAACCTGACTCAACTAGCAGGCATCGGAGCCCTCACCGCAGGCAAAATCCTCGCGCGGGTTGGAGACATTACCCGTTTCCGCTCGGCGGCCGCCTTCGCCAGCTACACCGGCACCGCTCCCATCGAAGCCTCCTCCGGCGATGTGGTCCGCCACCGGCTATCCCGGGCAGGCGACCGCCAGCTCAACTACTGCCTGCACGTCATGGCGTTGACCCAGATCCGGCGCCCATCCCCAGGCAAGACCTACTACCTGCGCAAACGTTCGGAAGGAAAAAGCCGCAAAGAAGCCATGCGCTGCCTCAAACGGCGCCTATCTGACGTTGTCTACCGCCAATTACAGCGCGAAGCTCCCAGATTCAGGGCTGACCCGGCGGGACACATGGGGGCGGCTCAGAAGTCCCGCGCGGCCGGCTAAAACCCCAACACCGACGCTTCGGACTAAGTCACTCAACCGGGCCAGCTAACAACCACCATATAACCGAACCACCACACCATTGACACAGAGAGGCGCCACCCCGAAAAACTCCTGATGGACGGAGACGACGACGAGGATTGCGACGCCGGGGCGGCATGAACAGCCGCTAGAGCAACGTGATCTGCTCGGGCTCCGGCTCGGCCGGTTCCAGCAGCTCGGGCCCGTTGTTGCGCACGCTGTTCACCAGCGTCGACACCGGCCGCATCGCGATGCCGCTGACGTCTGGCGGCTTGGCCAACAGGTCCTCGTTGAGCGGCGCGTCGGGATTGAGCCAGGCGTCCCAGTCTTCTTCGGGCAACATCAGCGGCATCCGGTCGTGAATTCCGGCCAGCTCCCCCACCGCATCAGTGGTGATGATCGTGCAACTCAGCAGCGGCTCAGCGTCTTTGGCGGGTTTCCACACCGACCACAACCCCGCCATGCAGATCAGACCGCCGTCCTCCCGATGCATGAAGAACGGAGTCTTGGCGCTTTTCTTGCCCTTCGGGCCCTCCAAGCTTCCTCGCCACTCATACCAACCGTCCATCGGCACCAGACACCGCTTCGACTTGGCGCTCGACCGGAACGCCGGGGAGGTGGCGACCTTGTCCGCCCGGGCGTTGATCAACAGAGGCCCCTTGGTATCCGGGGCGCCATCCGGCCCGGCCTTGACCCAGGGCGGCAGCAGTCCCCAGCGCATCAGGCGTAACCGCCGCGTCGGGTCGTCGTCGGGATCACTATGGCGGGTGACCACGGCTGCGATGTTGACCGTCGGGGCGACGTTGTAGTTGGGACCCGCAACATCTGACGCGGCGCTGGTGGCTTCGTCGATCGCGTGAATCTTCTCGGCCAGCAGGGCCGGGTCGGTGGTGACCGCAAATCGTCCACACATATCTCCATGGTGCCTAATACCCATGACACCCGCCGACACGGCAGGATGAGACGGTGAGCAACAAGCGCTGGCCGGCCCCATTCGCACCGGCGCCGGTGCGCGCAACGGTCACCATCCCGGGCTCCAAATCGCAGACGAACCGCGCGCTGGTGCTCGCCGCACTGGCTGCCGCGCAGGGTTCGGGACGATCCACCGTCAGCGGCGCGCTCCGCAGTCGCGACACCGACCTGATGATCGGCGCGCTGAAGACGCTCGGTCTGCGCGTCGACGTCGCGGACAGTGAGTTGACGGTCAGCGGCCGCATCGAACCCGGACCCGACGCCCGGGTGGACTGCGGCCTGGCCGGCACGGTGCTGCGGTTTGTCCCGCCGCTAGCGGCGCTGAGCGCGACATCGGTCACCTTCGACGGCGACGAGCAGGCGCGGACCCGGCCGATCGCGCCGCTGCTGGATGCGCTGCGCGACCTCGGTGTCCCCATCGACGGCACCGCCTTGCCGTTCCAAGTCCGAGGCACGGGATCCGTTGCCGGCGGCACCGTGGCCATCGACGCGTCGGCGTCATCACAATTCGTCTCCGGGCTCCTGCTGTCCGGGGCATCGTTCACCGACGGCCTGACCGTCGAGCACACCGGTTCGACGCTGCCATCCGCGCCGCACATCGAAATGACCGTGGCGATGCTGCGCCAAGCCGGCGTCGACGTCGACGCCGCAACCCCCAACCGTTGGCGGGTGCGGCCCGGCACGATCGCGGCCAGGCGTTGGGACGTCGAGCCGGACTTGACCAACGCGGTCGCGTTTCTGGCCGCCGCCGTCGTCACCGGCGGGGCTGTCGAGATCACCGGTTGGCCTGCCACCAGCGTCCAACCCGCCGACCACATCCTGGCGATCCTGAAGAACATGAACGCCACTGTTCGGCAGAAGGATTCGTCACTGTCGGTGGAAGGCTCGGCGGAATACGGCGGTTTCGAGGTGGACCTGCGCGCCGTCGGCGAGCTCACGCCGTCCGTCGCCGCCCTGGCGGCGTTGGCCACGACCGGATCGGTGTCACGACTGAGCGGCATCGCGCATCTGCGCGGCCACGAAACCGACCGGCTCGCGGCCTTGAGCGCCGAGATCAACCGCCTGGGCGGCAATTGCAAGGAGACCGCCGACGGTCTGGTGATCACCGCGACGCCGCTGGGACCCGGGGTGTGGCAGGCCTACGCCGACCATCGGATGGCAATGGCCGGGGCTATCGTCGGGCTGCGCGTGCCCGGGGTCGAGGTCGACGACATCGGCGCCACCACGAAGACGCTGCCAGAGTTCCCGCGCCTCTGGGCGAGCATGTTGGCCCCTGAGGAGTCGAGCGGTTGAGACCCGGCGACTACGACGAATCCGACGTCAAAGTCCGCTCCGGACGCGGCTCGCGACCGCGTACCAAGACACGCCCCGAGCACGCCGACGCCGAGGCCGCCATGGTGGTCAGCGTCGACCGCGGCCGTTGGGGATGTGTGCTGGACGGGCGGCCCGATCGGCGCGTCACCGCCATGCGGGCGCGCGAACTGGGCCGCACCCCCATCGTCGTCGGTGACGACGTCGACATCGTCGGTGACCTCTCCGGCCGCCCGGACACCCTGGCCCGCATCGTGCGACGCGGACCGCGGCGAACGGTGTTGCGGCGCACCGCTGATGACACCGACCCCACCGAACGAGTGGTCGTCGCCAACGCCGACCAGCTGCTGATCGTGGTGGCCATGGCCGACCCGCCGCCCCGCACCGGGCTGGTCGACCGAACGCTGATCGCCGCCTTCGCCGGCGGGTTGACACCGATTCTGTGCCTGACGAAAACCGACCTGGCACCGCCCGGGCCGTTCGCCGAGCAGTTCGTCGATCTGGACCTGACGGTGGTGGTCGCCGGTCGCGACGACCCGCTGCTCGCGGTGGCCGACCTGCTCGAAGGCAAGGTCACCGTGCTGCTGGGGCACTCCGGAGTGGGCAAGTCGACCCTGGTGAATCGCCTTGTGCCGCAGGCTGACCGGGCAGTCGGCGTAGTCACCGACCTCGGCCGGGGGCGGCACACCTCCACGCAGTCGGTGGCGCTGCCGTTGGACAATTCGGGCTGGGTGATCGACACCCCGGGGATTCGTTCGTTCGGATTGGCCCACATCTCGCCCGACGATGTACTGATGGCGTTCTCCGACCTCGCCGATGCAATCGAAGACTGCCCGCGCGGCTGCGGGCACATGGGACCGCCGGCCGACCCGGAATGTGCGCTCGACACCCTTTCCGGTCCGGCGGCGCGCCGGGTCGCGGCGGCCCGGCGATTACTGGCCGCACTCAGGGAGACTTGACCAGCCGCATGCCGAGCTCGTCGGGAGTCACCAGATGTCCTTCGGTGCAGCGCATTTCGACCTCAGTCTCGGCGCCGCAGCCCAAATGGGTCAGCCGCAGGCGATTGCGCCCGGGCAGGTGCTGTCGGCCCCACTGAAACATCGACCACACGACGGGCATGAAGTCGACGCCGGCCTCGGTGAGCACGTACTCGTCGCGGCTGCGCTGTCCGGGTTCCTGGTAGGGCTGTCGCCTCAGCAGCCCGAGGTCGACCAGTTCGGTCAGCCGTGCCGACGTGGCAGCCTTGGTGATTCCCACCCGGCGGGCGAAGTCGTCGAACCGCGTGGTGCCGTAGTAGGCCTCGCGCATGATGAGCATGGCCGACTTCGTACCGACCACCGCCATAGTCTTCTCGATCGCGCACTCTCCGACCGCTGACCAGGCATCGCGGTCGGCCAAAGGTCCTTGCAGCATTGTCATGCACATCACCTCCAATCTAGGTTGCACTCAGTATACCTAGGTGTTATAGCTAGGTATAGCGATAAATACTCAGCTCAAGGAGGAGCCATGTCTCGCGACGCCGTCATCGTCGGTGCGGTACGCACCCCCATAGGTAAGGGCAAAGCCAACGGTGCGCTGCACGACGTACTGCCCGCCGACTTGCTGGCGCACAGCTTGCGCGAACTGGTCTCCCGCACCGGCGTTGACCCGGCGCAGATCGACGACGTCATCGCCGGCGCCGTCACCCAGGTGGGCGATCAGGCCGTGAACATCGCCCGAAATGCCTTGCTGGGCGCGGGATTCCCCGAGTCGGTGCCCGGTGTCACCATCGACCGCCAATGCGGCAGCAGCCAGCAAGCCATCAGTTTCGCCGCTCAGGGCGTGATCGCCGGCGCCTACGACCTGGTGGTGGCCGCCGGTGTGGAGTCGATGTCTCGGGTTCCGATGGGCACCTCGGTGCTGCCCGGCAGCAACCCGTTCGGCACCGACATGGCCGCGCGTTACCCCGAGGGCCTGGTTCCCCAAGGCATCAGCGCCGAACTGATCGCGGCCAAGTGGGGCTTTTCGCGCACCCAACTCGACGAGTTCTCCGCGGCCAGTCACGAAAAGGCCGCCCGCGCCACCAAGGACGGCCTGTTCGACGACGAACTGGTTCCGATCGCGGGGCTGGCCACCGATGAGATCATCCGCCCCGGTACGACGGTCGACACGCTGGCCGCACTCAAGCCCGCGTTCTACAGCGAGGCCACGGCCGCGCGCTTCCCACAGATCCAGTGGCAAATCACCCCTGGCAACTCCTCGCCGCTGTCCGACGGCAGCGCGGCCCTTTTGATCACCACCAGCGAGACCGCCAAGAAGCTGGGGCTGCGTCCGCTGGCGCGCATCCACACCACGACCGTCGTGGGTTCGGACCCGCTGTACATGCTGACCGGCGTCATTCCGGCCACCGAGAAAGTGTTGCGGCGCTCCGGGCTCAGCTTGGCCGACATCGACCTGTTCGAGGTCAATGAGGCGTTCGCGCCGGTCGTGCTGGCCTGGGCACAAGACACCGGCGCGGACCTGGCCAAGACCAACGTCAATGGTGGCGCCATCGCAATCGGCCACCCGCTGGGGGCCAGTGGCGCACGAATCATGACCACGCTGATCAACGCCCTAGAGCAGCGCGGAAAGCGTTATGGCCTGCAGACAATGTGCGAGGGCGGCGGCATGGCCAACGCCACCATCATCGAGCGTCTCGGCTAGAAGGGCAGACCGATGACCGTAATCCGAGCCGCCGCAGTGCAACTCAGTCCGGTGCTCTACAGCCGCGAGGGCACCGCACAGAAGGTGGTCGACAAGATTCACGAGCTGGCACTGCGCGACGTCCAGTTCGCGACCTTCCCGGAGACCGTGATTCCGTACTACCCCTACTTCTCGTTCCTGCAGCGCCCGTTCGAGATGCGGGCCGAACACCTCAAGCTGATGGAACAGGCGGTGACGATTCCCTCCCCGGAGGTCGGCGCGATCAGCGCGGCGGCCCGCGCGGCCAACATGGTGGTCTCGGTGGGGGTCACCGAGCGCGACGGCGGTTCGCTGTACAACACGCAGTTGTTGTTCGACGCCGACGGCACCCTCATTCAGCGCCGGCGCAAGACAACGCCGACCTATCACGAACGGATGGTTTGGGGCCAGGGCGACGGCAGCGGATTGCGCGCCGTCGACAGCGCGGTTGGCCGCATCGGCCAGTTGGCGTGTTGGGAGCACTACAACCCGCTGGCCCGTTACGCCATGATCGCCGACGGGGAGCAAATTCATTCCGCGATGTTCCCCGGCTCCTTCGGCGGCGACCTGTTCGCCGAGCAGACGGAACTCAGTGTGCGCAACCACGCACTGGAATCCGGCGCGTTCGTCGTCAACGCCACCGCGTGGCTCGACGCCGATCAACAGGCCCGCATCGCGGCCGACACCGGGGCTCCGTCAGCTCCCATCTCCGGCGGCTTCTTCACGGCGATCATCACACCGCAGGGTCAGTATCTGGGCGAGCCGCTGCGCTCCGGTGAGGGTGAAGTCATTGCTGATCTTGACTTTTCGTTGATCAATAATCGCAAGGTCTTGATGGATGCCCGCGGTCACTACAGCCGGCCGGAACTGCTCAGCCTCAACGTCGACCGCACGCCGGCCGCGCATACTCACAATGAGGTGCGCCAACTCGAGGAGCTCGCTGATGTCAGCAGCTGAAACCCGTTTCGACGGCGTGCGGGTGCGCTACGACAGCACCAAGAGCTACGACGAGGTTCTGGCCGCGCTGTTCGCCGACATCGGCGAGAAGCCGGTGCCGATCGGTGACATCGCCACGAGTAACGCTGAGTGGGATTCGTACCGGCGCCAGGTCGAATCTCACGTCGGGTCAAGCGGATTCATGCTCTTCGGTCTGATCGACCATGGCGCCTGGATCAGCAAAGCCGGAATCGACCGCAAGGCGTTGCGCGTCATCCTCGGCAACCCGCTGATCGCCATCACCATGTTGCGCCACGACGTGACCGCGGGGCTGTTCGCACCGGTGGAACTGTTGGTGCAAAACGAACCCGAAGGCAGCAGTCTGACCTATGTCAAGCCGTCGTCGTTGATGGTCGTCGAACCGAACCCGGAATTGCTCAGCGCGGCAAACGAACTCGATGCCAAGTTGGCGGCGCTGGCCGCGAAGGTGACCGGCAACCCGTAACCGCTTCCGAAGGAACGGCGTTACACCGCAAGTCAATGCAGGAAGCGTTTCAGGGCGTCGCGAACGGCCGGAAGCGCCTTGGTTGCTTGGTGTTCGATGAGGGCGGCTTCGGCGACCATGCCCACCCACAACTGCGCGCTTTCGTAGGGGTGTGGGTGTTCGAGCGCGGCGAAGTCGGCGCGGCACAGCTCGGCGTTGGTCTTATTTCGCTTGCCGATCTCACCGGTCACCGCGGGCTCGGCGCGAGCTTCCAGCAGTAACGCGCGCACGCCCCGGTCGCGCAAGCAACCGTCGAGGAAGGCGTTGGCCCCAGTGAGCAGGCGCTCGCGCCCGGGCGGCACGTCGTTGATGGTGTCTTGCACACGCGCGCCCAACCGATCGTGGAATTCGCGGTGCAACGCAAGCAGATACGACGCGCGGTCACCGAAGTGGTGAAAGAAAGTGCCTTTCGCCACGCCGGCGTCCTGCACGATGAGATTGACACTCAACCCGGTGAGACCGGTGCGTTCGGCCAGCCGCAAACCCGCATCGATCAACGCTTCCCGCGTTCTGGCCATGGCCTCCTTGCGCCGACCCGTCGGGGCGGGGGGCGGCGTCGAGGTCATGGGAGGACTCTAGCCCTGCCCCTGCGCGCCGTTCGGCGTTGACTGCGGCGCGCAAGGAGCTGACCGTACTGCTCGCACACGTGGATCAATCCGGTGAGCTGGTAAGTGATCCAGCCCTTGTGCGTCGAGGGCATGTTGTGCTCGAAGAGTCGGTGCCCGGCGATCTGCAGCAGCCAGCCTCCGGCCAACATCGGCACTCCCACCCTGGGCTTGACCACCAACAGGGGCATTCCCGCCAAGATCACCGGCGTGCCGATCATGTGCGTGAGTCGTACACCGCGGCTGCGGTGTTGCGTTCGGTAGTAGGCCATCTTCTCGGAGAACTCGGCGTCGGACGGCGGAACGGTCATTCTTGGCTCCTTGTGATCGGGACGACCGCGATGCTATTTTTGACCGACCGGACGGTCAATGAAAGGAAGTGCGATGGTCGAGAGGGTCCCGACCCGGGTCGGCGAGGTGGCCTACAGCGATTGCGGAGCGGGCCCGGTGGTCGTGTTGCTGCACGCGACGATGCATGACCGTCACGATTTCGACGCGATCGCGTCGAGGCTCGTCTATGACCATCGCGTCATCGCGGTGGACTGGCCGGGCCACGGCGACTCGCCTCCCCCGTCACCGAATTACCGACCTACCGCAGCCTCGTTTGCCGACGTTCTCGCCGATTTCGTTGCAGCACTGGACCTTCCACCAGCAGCCTTCATCGGAAATTCCGTCGGCGGCTTCGCCGCGGCGCGCTTGGCGATCACCGAACCGCAGCGGGTTTCGCGGTTGGTGTTGGTCAACTCGGGCGGTTTCATCACCAGTCCCGCCAGCAAGCTGTACTGCCGCGCGCTGGGAACGCCGGTAGTGATGAGACGAATCCTGCCGCGGTTCGTCCGCAGTTATCTGAAGGCGACCAGCGACAACGATCGCCTGGTGCAGGAGCGGACACTGGCCCGCGCACGTACCGGCGAGGGGGTCGAACTCACGGCCGCATTGTGGCGCAGTTTCGCCTCACCCGAGTACGACCTACGCGCGGACGCAGCGCGCATCACCGCGCCGTGCCTGATCGTGTGGGGCTCGCACGATACGGCCATTCCCTTACGATTCGGCCGACTCACAGCGGCCAGGATTCCCGGGTCGCGGTTGCAGACGTTGCCGACGGGCCATGTGCCGTTCTCGTCGGACCCCGACGGGTTCCTCTCGATCGTCGAACCGTTCCTGGTTACTGCCATGGGGCGGCCCCAGTGACCGCTATGAGAGTGCACTGACGGCTTTGAGTGTGCGCTCACAGCGGGAAGTAGGCGAAAACCCTGCCCTGGCTTCACCCTCGACGCCGCCACCGCACACTCAACCGAACAACCTGACGACCCGGCCGTCGAACGACCCGTCGGTGCGACGCAACGCCCCCGGCGCGCCCACCGGGACGGCCGGATTGTTCGGGGCGACCGGGGCGACGCGGACATAGGACGAGCCCAGCGGCGGCCGCGGATCCGCCTCGCCCTTGTTCGGCCACAGCGACGTGGCGCGCTCGGCCAGCGCAGTGATGGTGAGCGACGGGTTCACGCCCAGATTCGCGGTGATCGTGGAGCCGTCGATGACATGCAGCCCCGGATGGCCATGCATCCGGTGGTAGGGGTCCACGACGCCGTCGGCGGGCGTTTCGCCGATCACGCAGCCGCCGATGAAGTGTCCGGTCATCGGGATGTCGGCCAGGTCGGCCCAGGCGCCGCCGGCGATACCGTCCATGTGCTCAGCCGCACGCCGGGCTACCTCGTGGCCGACCGGAATCCAGGTCGGGTTCGGCTCCCCCACGCCTTGCCGGGTGACCATGCGTCGCCCGAACAGCCAGCGCCGGGTGAAGGTGGTCAGCGAGTTGTCGTGGGTCTGCATCACCAGCAGCGGAATGGTCTGCTCCGACCACCGCTTGGGGTTCAGCAGGCGGCGCAAATCCCGGCGTTGCCGCACGAATTCCTTCATCCCGGTCCGCCACCGCCGTCTGCCGTCCAGACTGTCGACCAGCACGGTGCCCAGCAGCCCCATCAGGTTGGAATCGTGGCCGTATCGGCAGGGCTCCACGTGGGTGTGCTCATCGGGGTGGATGGACGACGTGATGGCCACGCCTTCGGAATAGTCGACGTCGTCGCTGCGCGCCCGCACGGCCAGGATCGCCTCGGAGTTGGTCCGGGACAGCTCCCCCAGCCGCGGCGAAACGTGCGGCAGGCTGCCCCGGTCGCGCAGCCGGTGCAGTAGCCGCTGGGTGCCCAGCGCGGCGGCCGAGAACACCACCTGCTCCGCGGTGAAGGTGCGACGGCTCCGACGCAGCTTGCTGCCGGTACGGCGGGTGACCACGTCATACCCGCCCCCAACATGGGGCCGAACGTCGATAACCGTGGTCAGCGGATGAACCGTCGCGCCGAGCTTCTCCGCCAAGTAGAGATAGTTCTTGACCAGCGTGTTCTTGGCATTGTGCCGACACCCCGTCATGCATTCGCCGCAGTGGCGACACGCGTTGCGCTCGGGTCCCGCACCGCCGAAATACGGGTCACCGACCGCAGCGCCCGGGGCGGCCGGACTGCCGTCGGCGCCGGTGAAGCACACGCCGACCTGGGTGGCGTGAAAGGTATCCGCGACGCCGAGGTCGGTGGCCACTTGCAGCAAGACCTTGTCCGAGGGCGTCGTTCGCGGATAGGTCTCGACGCCGAGCATCCGCTTGGCCTGGTCGTAGCAGGGTACGAGCTCGTCTTTCCAGTCGGTGATGCCGCTCCACAGCGGGTCGGCGTAGAAGGGGTCGCCGGGCTCGTACAGCGTGTTGGCGTAGACGAGCGAGCCACCACCCACCCCGGCGCCGCTGAGCACCACGGCATCGGAGAGGACGTCGATGCGCTGGATCCCGTAGCAGCCGACCGACGGCTTGAAGAGGTAGTCCCGGACGTGCCAGCTGTTCTTTGCGAAGTCCTGATCGCCGAACCGTCGGCCCGCCTCGAGTACACCGACGCGATGGCCCTTCTCGCTGAGCCGCAGTGCGGTGACGCTGCCGCCGAAGCCGGACCCGATGACGAGCACGTCGTAGTCGAAAGCGCTCACGCGCTGACCTCCTGCGTTTCTTTCGCGGGCAGCACTTCGTGGTAGTCCTCGAGGGCCGCGACGCGGGTGCGGCGCTGGTATTCGTGGACCAGCCCGGGCCAGTTGGTGGTGACCCGGCCCGACGCGGTGCGATACCAGGACTGGCAGGTTGTCCAGACGCCGCTGTCCAGCCGGGACTGGATCGCCGCGTCGTAGGACTGTTCGACGTCGCGGCGCACCTCGAACGCGCGGGCCACACCGCCGCGGGCCAGCTCCTCGGTGATCTGACGGATGTAGCGGGCCTGCTGCTCCATCATCAAGATGATCGAGCTGCTCCCCAGGTTGGTGTTGGGGCCATAGATCAAGAACATGTTGGGGAAGCCGGGCACGGCCATGCCCAGGTGGGCGCGGGCACCGTCGGCCCACTCGGTGTGCAGGTCGCGCTCGTCGCGGCCGGTGACGGTCATCGGGGCGAGGAACTCGGTGGCCTTGAACCCGGTGCCGTAGATGATGACGTCTACTTCGTGCAGCCGGCCGTCCGCGGTACGCACACCGGTCGTGGTGACCTCGGTGATGGCGTCGGTCTCGACGTCGACATTGTCCTGGGCCAGCGCCGGATACCACTCGCTGCTGAAGAGCACCCGCTTGCAGCCGATCGGGTAATCGGGTGTGAGCTTGGCGCGCAGCACCGGATCCTTGATGTGGCGCTTGAGATTTGACGACGCAAGGCCTTGCAGCACCCGGGCCAGGGGCGCCGCCTTGGTCAGCGCGAAGCCCAGCAGCTCGGTCGTCTCCCAGATGGCGCCGCGCATCGCCGCGGCGAAGCCGGGAACCTTCTGGAATGCGGCGTGGTGGGTGTCGGTGTAGGCGCGATCCAGCTTCGGCACGACGTAGGGTGCGGAGCGCTGAAAGACGGTGACCCGTGCCGCGGTCTGGCGAATACGCGGGACGAACTGAATCGCCGACGCGCCGGTACCCAGCACCGCGACGCGCTTGCCGGCCAGGTCGACGTCGTGGCGCCACTGCGCGGAGTGGAACGACGGGCCGGTGAACGTGTCGAGTCCGGCGATGTTCGGCAGTGCCGGGCGGGACAACTGCCCGACTGCGGGCACCAGGACATCGGCCTCGAGGACTTCCCCGCTCGCGGTCGTCACCTGCCAGGTGGCGCTGCCGTCGTCGTAAGCGGCCGAGGTGACCTCGACCCCCGTCCGCACCAAGTCACGCAGGCCGAACCGCTCGGCGGTGTGCTGGATGTAGCCCAGGATGTCGGGTTGCTCGGCGTAACGCCGGCCCCAGTCGGTCTTTCGGGCAAACGAGTACGAGTACAGGTTCGACGGGACGTCGCAGGCGGCACCGGGATAGGTGTTCTCCCGCCAGACGCCGCCGATGTCACCGGCTTTCTCCAGCACCGTCACGTCGGCCAGACCGTCTCGGGAGAGCTCGTAGGCGGCGGCCAAGCCACCGAAACCGGCGCCGATCACCAGCACACGCGGACGACGAGTAGTCGAAGTCATAGGAAAAAATTACGAGCGCGCACCGCCTTGTCGGCAGCCGATTGCGGACGCCAAATCCATAATCGCGGCCAAACTGGCCGTCACACCGCCAACGACCGGCCGCGGGGCGCCGCCGCCCGCTGATAGCGGGCCGGAGTCGTGCCCGTCCACCGCTTGAACGCGGCGATGAAGCTCGTCGCCTCGGCATAACCCAGCCGCAGCGCGACGTCTTCCACCGAGAGTGCACCGGTCGCCAACAGCTCCTCGGCGAGGAACCGGTGGACTTCCTCGACCAGGTCCCGGAAGGTGGTGTTCTCCTCGACCAGACGCCGCCGCAACGTCCGCTCGCTCATCGCCAACTGCCGCGCCACGCTGGCGATCGTGTGCGGCTTCCCGTCGATCGATGCCAACCGCTCCCGCACGCGCCGGGCTACCCCGGTCCGCTGTCGACGGCGTTCCAGCAGGGCGTCGCATTGCTGCTCGCAGATGCTCACGCTCAGCTCGCTGGCCTGAGGTAACCGGCTTTCCAGCAGCGCGGCCGGCCAACAGGCCACGTTGGCGGGTGCGTCGTAACGCGGCGTCACGCCGAACGCCGCACGGGCCGCGGCATCACCCGAGGACGGCTGCGCACCCGCGAACTCGATGGCCGTGAACGGAATAGGACTGCCCAGCAACTCCGACATCACTCGGGCGACCGCCGCCAGGTCACGGCGCACCAGGAAGTCGGCAACCGGACCGGTCAGGTCGGGTAGATCGAGCCGCAACGCCGCCACTGGTCCGTCCACGGTGACACTGGGCAGACAGAATCCATAGCTGAGTTCATAGAACCGGGCGGCAAAACGCACCGCATCGCCCAGCGTCGAACTCGTCAGGCAGGCGAAACCGAAGATGCCGAACGATCCGACGTAATAACTGCCGCCCACCCGCACACCCAGGTCGGCGGCACCGGTCTCCTTACCCAAAAGTGTCACCAGATTCGTCACGACAGCCAGCTCTTGGCGCCCGACGATCATCCGGTTGGGGTCGCGCAGGTCGGCCTCGGACAAACCCGACCCGCTGAGCAGCTCGGAGACGGCAAGCCCGTTGGCGCAACCGAATTCGGTCATCAACGCGACGCTTCCGGTGTTGCGTGGGAAGTCCCAGTGCGACACCTGCTGTCCGGCAAAGACCTGCACGTGTCCCAGTATGTAGCGTGAGCGGCCGTGACCGTTTATGCCTTGAACTTGTTCGACGTGGCCGACCGAGCCGAATACACGCAGTACGCGCGGCAGGCGCCCGCGCAAGTGAACGCACACGGTGGTCGCGTCGTTGCGCTGGGGCAGTTCAGCGAAGCGGTAACCGGCGACATCGCGCCGCGGCAGGTGTTGATCCTGGTCGAGTGGGAGTCCCGGGAGGCCTTCGACGCCTATCGCAGCGACCCGCAACTGGCAGACCTGCACCCGCACCGCGAACAAGGCTCGTCCAACTACGTCTGGCACCTGTTCGACCGGTTGGAGGACTTGCGTCCCGTTCTACAGAGTCCGACGTAGGACCTGAACCGCTCGGTGATCGGGGGCGTCGCAACGCCGATCAGGCCGCCAAGTCCTCGGCGTCGCTGATCATCTGTTCGGCCTGCTTGGCGGCCCGTTTATCGCGCCGCCAACCCCGCACAGTGGCAATGGCGGTCCGCAGCCCGCGGCGGCGCCCGGTGGCCGGGTCGGTGCCGGCGAAACCCGGCTCCAGCTCGGCGAACATCCGCTCGCTACGGGTCTCCGGCGCGTTGTCGGCATCGTCGCGCAGGTACTTGTTCGGCAGCGACAGCTTGGCGAGCGTGCGCCACGTCTTGCCGTACTGCATCAGGAAAGAGCCCGTGGTGTAAGGCAAGTCGTACTTGTCGCACACCTCCCGCACGCGCAGCGAAATCTCGTGCAGCCGGTTGCTCGGCAGGTCGGGATACAGGTGGTGCTCGATCTGGTGGCACAGATTGCCGCTCATGAACCGCAGGGCGGGTCCGGCCTCGAAGTTGGCGCTGCCCAGCATCTGGCGCAGGTACCACTGCCCCTTGGTCTCGCCGATCATGTCGGTCTTGGTGAATTTCTCTGCGCCGTCGGGAAAGTGGCCGCAGAAGATGACGGCGTTGGCCCACACGTTGCGGATGATGTTGGCCAGGGCGTTGGCCTTCATCGTGGACGCGTAGGTGGCGCCCGGCGACAGCGAGGTCAGCGCCGGGAATGCGACGTAGTCCTTGAAGAGCTGTTGACCGGCCTTGGCCAGGAACTCGTCGATCTTCTCCCGGGCCTCGTTGTGGTCCATCCGGTTCTTGACCAGCTTGCCGATTTCCACGTGCTGCAGGCCAACGCCCCATTCGAACAGGAGCGCGAGCAACGTGTTGTACACCAGATTGAAGGCGTTGAATCGCTTCCAGCGCTGGTCGCGGGTGACGCGCAGCAGACCGTAGCCGACGTCGTCGTCCATCCCGAGGATGTTGGTGTACTTGTGATGCACGAAATTGTGTGTGTAGCGCCAGTGCTTGGACGATCCGCTCATGTCCCACTCCCAGGTCGAGGAGTGAATTTCCGGGTCGTTCATCCAGTCCCACTGGCCGTGCATCACGTTGTGGCCGATCTCCATGTTCTCGATGATCTTGGCCACACCGAGCGTCACGGCGCCTGCCCACCAGGCCGAGCGCCGTGAGCTGGCGGCCAGGATCAACCGGCCACCCACTTCCAGGGCGCGTTGTGCGGCGATGGTGCGGCGGATGTAGCGGGCATCGCGCTCGCCACGAGAGTCTTCAATGTCCTGGCGAATGGCGTCCAGCTCAACTGCCAGGTTTTCGATGTCAGCGTCCGTCAGATGCGCGAACACTTCGACGTCGGTGATAGCCATCGGCTTGCCTCCCTACGGTCATGCAATCGGTGACCTTGTACCTACGCCATCGTAACCTACGAAGCCGTAAGTTACCAGTGGGTAGCTTAAATGTTCACGACACAGTCACCCGACGCGGCGGTCACACACGTCTGGACGCGGCTGCCGGGGTCGTGCTCTCGGCCGGTGCGCAGGTCACGGACATGACCATCGACCAGCTCCACCACGCATGACTGGCATATACCCATTCGGCAGCCGAATGGCATCTGAACACCGGCATTTTCACCGGCGTCCATCACCGATGTGGCCGCGTCGGCGGATACGCTCTTGCCGCTGCGCGCGAAGGTGACCGTCCCGCCGGCTCCGGCGGGCGCGGCCTTGGACACCGCGAACCGCTCGAGGTGTAGGCGATCGCCGATGCCCGCCGCGGACCACACCTTCTCGGCCTGGTTGAGCATGGCTTCGGGCCCACAGGCCCAGGTCTGACGGTCGCGCCAGTCGGGCACGGCCTCGTCGAGGCGGGACAGGTCCAGCCGGCCCTGGGCACGCGTTTCACGCAACGACAGGCGATAGCCGGGGTGTTCGTCGGCCAGCTCGGTCAGCTCGGCGCGGAACATCACGTCTGAGGCCGTGGGCGCCGAATGCAGGTGCTCGATGTCGGTGATCTGGTCGCGACGGGCCAGGGTGCGCAGCATCGACATGATGGGCGTGATGCCCGAGCCTGCGGTCAGGAACAGGATGGACGACGGCGCCGGATCGGGCAGCACGAAGTTGCCCTGCGGTGCGGCCAGCCGCACGATGGTGCCCGGTTCGACGCCGGCCACCAGGTGGCCGGACAGGAAGCCTTCCGGCATCGCCTTGACGGTGATGGTGATCGTCCGCGTCGCGCCGGAGGTTGCGGCCGGGCTCGAGGTCAGCGAGTAGGACCGCCAGCGCCACCGTCCCTCGACCAGCAGGCCGATCCCGATGTACTGGCCCGGCTGATAGTCGAAGCTGAAGCCCCAGCCCGGCTTGATGACCAACGTGGCGGAGTCTTCGGTCTCCCGGCGCACCTGCAGGATGCGGCCGCGCAGTTCCCGCGCGGACCACAGCGGGTTGGCCAGATGCAGATAGTCGTCCGGCAACAGCGGGGTGGTGATGCGCGAGGCGATTTTGCGCAGTGCATGCCAGCCGGGGTGCGTCTGACCTTCCACGATCGTGGGACGCGTGGTGTCGACGACGTTTCCGGTGATCGACGCGTTTCTCTTGCCCATAGGAAGCTCCTGCTCGGTTGCGGCCCTCAGCTTCCGCTGCGTTGACAGCGATTTCCCGCCCGTCCAATAAAGCTACGGTACCGTAGGTTACTGGCCCGTATCCATAGCTGAGCGTGCAGAATGCGTCACACCGCGCTGACGACAAAGATTCCCGGTCTACAGCAGCTCAAGCAGAAAAGGCAGTTCCTGGTTGGCGTACCAGGCCAGATCGTGGTCTTGGGCGTCACCGACGACGAGCTCGGCATCCTCGTCCCCGAGATCGGCGGAATCGATGACTTCGATCGCAGCCCTGATGTCGGTTTCGGCGGCGACGTTGTCGACGTACGCCGCGATCACGTGATCCATTGCCACGGGTCCGGCCAGTCGGACGACGGCGTCGTCCAAGTCGGGGCGGTACGTCGCGTCGTCCACCTCGGCGGCCAGCACTGCCCGCCGGGGCGGCAGTGCACTGTCGTCGGCGGCCAGCAGGCGTAGCGAGGCCAGTGCCGCCTCGCGCAGTGCCACCTCGGCGAGTTCGTCGTCGTCACCCTCGGCGTAGGACTCGCGCAAGGTGGGGGTCACGGCGAAGGCGGTGCCGTTGACCGGCCATAGCGAACCCTCGGCGACGAGTTGCTGCAACATGGCCAGCGTTGCCGGGATGTAGACCTGCATCACCACAGTGTGGACGCGTAGTCGTCGACGTATGTCGACAGCTCACGGGGAGGTCGCTGATAGGTGCTGCTGACCACCGGCCGTTCGGGCAGTTCCACTTTCGGCCGTTCCACCTCGCGGTAGTCGATGCTGGACAGCAGGTGCGCCATCATGTTCAGTCGCGCGTGTTTCTTGATGTCGGATTCCACGACATACCAAGGACTGCTCGGTGTGTCGGTGTGCACCATCATTTCGTCCTTGGCCCGCGAATAGTCCTCCCACCGATACACCGATTCCAGGTCCATGGGGCTCAGCTTCCATTGCCGGACCGGATCGTTGAGACGGGCCTTGAAACGCCGCAGCTGCTCGCCCTCGGACACGGAGAACCAGTACTTGCGCAACAGGATTCCGTCGTCGATGAGCATCTGCTCGAAGATCGGCGTCTGGCGCAGGAACAAGACATACTCTTGCGGCGTACAGAATCCCATGACTCGTTCCACCCCGGCCCGGTTGTACCAGGACCGATCGAACAGCACCATCTCGCCTTTGGCGGGCAGATGGGCGATGTAACGCTGGTAGTACCACTGTCCGCGCTCCCGCTCGGTGGGTGCGGGCAACGCGGCGACGTGAGCGATTCGCGGGCTGAGATATTCGGTGATCCGTTTGATGGCGCCGCCCTTGCCCGCCGCATCGCGGCCCTCGAAGATGACGACGACCCGCGCGCCGGACTGCCGCACCCACTCCTGCAGCTTCACGAATTCCGTTTGCAGCCGGAATAATTCGGCTTCATAGACGTCGTCGGGAATCTTGCGCACGTTCGGCCCGCCGGCCTTGTTCTTCGCCTTGCCGGTGGCGTGGTCGCCGTTGCTGGGGGTGCTCACATCAACGGATGTTATATGCCCGCAGCGATTTCGAACGCCCGGACTACCGCGAGACTTCGAGCAGCTCTTCCAGTGCCTGATTCAGCAGTGCCGGCAACATGTCGACATCGCTCATGGCGTCCCGGTCGGCGTTGATTCCGTAGTACAACATGCCGTTGTAGGAGGTGACACTGATCGCCAACGCCTGGTTCTGCAGCAACGGCGGCACCGCATAGGTCTCCAGCAACTTGGTGCCGGCGATGTACATCTGCGACTGCGCGCCAGGAGCATTGGTGATCAGCAGGTTGAACAGTCGCGCCGAATACGTTGTCGCCACCCGGATCCCCATCGCGTGCAGAGTGGGTGGCGCGAACCCCGACAGCGTCACGATGGTTCTGGCGTCGACCCGGCTGCCCGCCGTCGGGTGGGATTCGGTGGCGTGGGCGATCTGCGAAAGCCGTATCACCGCATTGCCTTCCCCCACCGGGAGGTCGATCAGGAACGGGGTCACCTGACTGATCGCCTGACCGGGTCCGGTGGCGTCCAGCGGGTCGTCGGCGTACACCGACAGCGGGGCCATCGCCCGCACCGTGGTCGCCATCCCGACCGCTTCGCCGCGAGACATCAGCCAGTTGCTCAACGCCCCGGCGATCACGGCCAGCACCACGTCGTTGACGTCGCAGTCGTAGCGGGCGCGGACCGTCCGGTAATCCTCCAGCCGGCCACGAGCCACGGTGAACCGGCGATTGCGCGACACGGTGGCGTTGAGCGGACTGCTGGGGGCCGTACCGCGCGCCACCGTGCGGGCGACATCGAGGAACCGCCGTCCGGTGTCGACGAGCTGACCGTAGTTGGTGGCCGCCCCGGCCACCGCCGAGCCGACGGCCTGTAATTGCGCACCGGGCCCGACGATCCAGTCACCGATCGCGCCCAGGACCAGCCGGGTGTTGCCGGGGTCGCGTTCCGGGACCCAGATGTCTTCGGGGAACGCCGGTGGCCGCCGGGTGCGATCGGCGATCACGTGCCCGATTTCCAGCGCGGACATGCCGTTGATCAAGGCTTGGTGGGACTTGGTGTAGAGCGCGATGCGGTTCTTGGCCAGACCCTCGACGAGATACATCTCCCACAGCGGCCGCGATTTATCCAGCGGCCGTGCGGCCAGGCGGGCGATCAGTTCGTGCAGTTGTTCGTCGGTGCCCGGTGACGGCAGCGCCGAACGCCGGACGTGGTAGGTGATGTCGAAGTCCGGGTCGTCCAGCCACACCGGGCGGGCCATGCCGAACCGCACTTCGCGCACCTTCTGGCGGTAGCGCGGAATCTGCGGTAGCCGCTGTTCCACGGTGGCCAGCAGCGTCTCGTAGCTCAAGCCGGCGCGCGGGCGGCGCAGGATGGACAGCGACCCGACGTACATCGGGGTGGCAGTGTTCTCCAACCGATAGAAGGACGTGTCGGCCGGGGACAACCGAGTCACCATTGCGGCCGCGTCCTCCTGTCACTGCGCCCGTAATTCGGCGGCTGGCCGGATGTGGTTTTCCGCCCACCGTAACGGCAGATGGGCGGTCGCGATGGCGCGGGTACGCCACCGCGAAATTTGTGCCATGATGGCCGGCATCTGAAGATGGTCTGCCACTCTCCAGCAGGCTTGCGTTGCACCATGAGCTGGAGAGTGCCCGTTGAGCGTCAGTCCTATTGTCTCCCACCGTGACACCTTCGCCGTGCGGCCGGTGGTCGACTATGAACCCCCGACCTCAAGCGTTCCGCGCTGCCGACAATCGGCGTTGCGTCCAAGCCCTCGGGTGCCGCACCGGCCGCCTGGTGACGGCGGCGCGGGGCCCGTCGCCGCGCCGTCCCCGACGACCTCGCTGCCGATGCGACATGCCGGAACCTTCGCCGACGCCGCGTTGCGCCGAGTGCTGGAAGTCATCGACCGGCGCCGCCCGGCGGCGCAGTTGGGTTGCCTGCTGACACCGGCCCTGCTCGACTCGGTGGTTTCGGTCAGTCGTGCGCTGGGCCCGCCCCAGGGCGCGGCGGTGCTGCGGCGGATGCGTCTGCAGCCTGTGGTGGCACAGCCGCTCGCGGCCGAGGTCTTCGGGACCTACAGCCGCGGACAGCGCATCCATGCGATCGCCTGCCGGGTGGAGCAGGTGACGGTCGGCGACGCGGCCCGCTGGCTGGTCGTCGCCCTGCACATTGGCTGATTGAGGGCTGACGAACTCACGGCGGCTAGATTGGCCGGATGGACGGGAACACAGTCAGCGTCGAGCGCGTCATCGATGCCTCCCCCGAGCGGATCTTCGCGTTGCTGGCCGACGCCGGGCGACATGTGCTCTTCGACGGCTCGGAATCGCTGAACCGGGCCACGCAGCATTCGGTGCCCCTGGCGCAGGGCACCAAATTCGGGATGGCGATGCGGGGTCGGCGGGAGACGCTGTTTCTGCCCTACCGCACCGTCAACACCGTCATCGAGTTCGAACCCGACCGCCGCATCGCCTGGCAGACCTTCGGCGCGGGCGGTCTGGTCGGCGGCCGCATCTGGCGCTATGAGCTGAGCCCGGTCGATGGCGGCACATTGGTGCGCGAGACCTGGGACGTGTCCCGCGACAAGCAGCGGTGGCTGATCACTCGCGGCACCATGCCTGAACAGACTGAAGACGGGATGCGGGCCACGCTGGACCGAATCGCCCGGCTGGTCGCGGACTAGCCCGGACTAGCCCGAAACCTGCTCTCGCCCAAAGGGTTCGCCCCGATGCGGGCGTGGTATGGGTAGCAGCATGGGCACCTCGCGACGGTAGGCGCGGTACTCATCGCCCAGTGCGGCCACCAGGTCGTGCTCCTCGAGCTGCAGCGCCACCAGGATGTAGGCCGTGGTGGCGCCGGAGAACAGTAAATGCCCTGCCGTCATCGTCGGCGTGGCCCAGAAGGCGATGACGAAACCGAGCATCAACGGGTGGCGAACGAGTCGGTAGAACAGGTTGCTGCGGAATTCGACTTCGGTGTAGGGCTCTTTGCGCCAGGCCAGATAGACCTGCCGCAAGCCGAACAGGTCGAAGTGGTTGATCATGAACGTGCTCAAGAACACGATCGCCCAGCCGAGCCAGAACAGCGCCCACAGCGCCCAACGAGCGACGGGCTGACGCACGTCCCAGATCGCTGCCGGCATCGAGCGCCACTGCCAATACATCAGCAGCAGCGCAAGACTGGACAGCAAGACATAAGTACTGCGCTCAATTGCCTGCGGCACGAACCGCATCCACCATCTCTTGAACGCCGGGCGCGCCATGACGCTGTGCTGAATGGCGAAGACCGCCAGCAACCCCATGTTGATCAACACCGCCGGCCACAGCGGCGCGGCGACGCCAAGATCGATGCTGCGTGGCACCACAAAGTTTCCCACGAAACCGATCGCGTACAAGAAAGCCACCAGGAAGACGGCGTAACTTGCGACGCCGTATCCGATTGTCAGGTACCGCTTCATGAGCTGATTGTGCGCTTCCGAGGTCCCCGCGTACATGGGTTATCTGCCTCAATTTGGCGTTAGCTGCTGACCAGCCCGTGCCGAAGCGCGTACATGCTGGCGCCGATACGATTGGAAACGCCGATCTTGGCGTAGGTGCGCTCCACGTGGTTGCGGGCGGTCTTCTCGCTGATGACCAACTGCGCGGCGATGTCTTTGTTGGACGCACCCCGGGCGACCAGGCACAGCACCTCGACCTCGCGGGGGGTCAGCCCGTCCGGACGCGCCTTGGGCCGCTGGTCGCGATGCCCGGCGGCGTGCAGCACCGCCTCGGCGGCGACGGCGTCGAGTTCGCCGGCCTGGACGCGGCCCTGAAGCCGACGGGCCGCCGACTGCGGTGTCAGCTCGTCCCGGTATGGCCTTGGCTCGCAGGCGGATTGGTAACTGACCGCTGCCGCCAGTATTCGGTCCGGGAGCCCCAGTGCGGTACCGGTGAGTCCGCGGGGATATCCCGACCCGTCCAGGCACTCGTGATGGTTACCGGCCACCTCGGCGACCTGCCGCAGCGCGGGAACCTGTTTGAGGATCCGCACGGTGAAATACGGGTGCAGCCGTATCCGTTCGAAGTCTGCCGCGCTCAACGCATTTGGGCTGGACCAGATGTGGTTGGACACACCGATGCGGCCGAGGTCGTGCACGTGACCGGCACGCCGGGTCAACGCGGCCGCCTCGGCGTCCAATCCGGCAGCCAGCGCGGCGCTGCCCGCAAGCTGCGCGACGGCCCGCGAATGCCCCAGCGTGAATGGGCATTTCAGGTCGACGAAGTCACCCAGCGCAATCAGCAGCGCGTCGAGCGTCTGCTCGTCCACCCGCTGACGATCGGGTGCCGCGCGCAGGGCCGCCGCCCACGCGTCGCCGGTGAGCGGTCCGGCCAGTATCGCCTCGGCATCAGCCAGGAAGGCATCGGCCACGACGGGATCGAACTGTCCCCCCCGCCGGGAGCGCACCATCGCCATCGCGCCCGCGCTGCCGTAGGTGCGGTGGTGCACCTCTGCCAGTTCGGCAAGCTGGGCGACTCGCATCTGAATGGGGATGTCCTCAGCGCGGGCGCCGCTGGGCAGGCCGCCGCCGTCGTAACGTTCGAACGCGAAGCCCAGCGCCGCCTGCACGTCGGGGCCCAGGCCCATCCGGTCGGCCAGCAGCGCCGCAGAGGTGCAGTGCGAGTGGATCATTCGGGAGAGTTGGCCGCGCGCGTCGACGAACAGCGCGGTCATGATGCTCAGTCGGTTCAGCAGCGGCTGACCGCGCCCGACGTTTCCGATCAGGAATCGCCAGTACGGCAGACCGGCCCAGTCGACCAGATAGGAGTCGTGGCGGACCGCGATGTCGTCGCCGAACCAGCGCGCATATTCATGAGAGTCGGCGTGACAGCCGATCCACATGATCAGCGTCGTGTAGTACACGCAGTCGCGCTGCTGTTTGGTCAGGCCCAACCGATCGGCGAGCCGGGTGGCGATCAGCGCGGCCCGCAGCATGTGTTCGGCGGGCTGGCCCAGGCCCAGGTCGATCGCCACCGACAGCGCGGCGAGCAGCTCCGCGCGGGTCGGTAGTTCGGGGGCCTCGGCAGCGGCGGGCACGACCCTATTGTGCGGCCGGTCAGCTGAACGAGACAGTGCGATGGACGCCATGGTGACGATCCGCGTCGAAATTCTCGAAGTGTCCCGAGCCCACGACGAACAACCCCCGCTGCGGCGGACGGAAGCCGGCGAGCTGGGCTTGGTCGGGCAGCGGCCCGACGGGACCGAGGTCCGTGCCAGCCAGCACGGCCCGCGACCGCGACACCGCCCACACCTGCCTGGGCGCAATCATGAAGCGCTGGCCGTTGGGAGCGGTTCCGGCCAGCCGGAGCTGGCCGGCGTGCAGCGTTACACCGGCCGCTCGGCCCAGCGCGCCCAGCACCGTCCGATTGGTCCACGCTCCGGCGGGCAACCTGCGGCCGATGGCGCTCATCATCCGGGTGGCCGGCGTCGCGCGCAGGTCGATTTCCCACTCCAGCAGGCCGGTGATCCCGACGAACAGGGACCACGGCGTCACCCAGGCGATGTCGATCTCGCACTGCACGGCGGCGTTGGTGGTGACCGTGCTGAAGTAGCGAGAGCAGCTCTGCGGGCCCGGGGTGGTCGCGTAGAAGGTCCACCGGCCGTTCGGGTCGCGATGCCACACCGACCGGTAGGCGGGTGCGAAGGTCGCGGCGGGAAAGTGCCGCAGTGCAAGATAATTGCCGTTGGCAAAGGGCAGGCCCATGACACCGAAGCCGACGAATCGTTCGTCGTCTCCGGCGGGGAGGGTCGGGTTCTGCAGGACCGCCGTGGCGGCGTCGAGGGGGGTGCGGTATTTGGTCATGCACGAATGTTGCGCGTCGCCGCGTGGACCGCACATGAGGCGACTGCCTCAATTGCTCACCCGGTTGGCGAGTGTGCGGCCAGCCGCACGCTGGGTGCCGAATGCGCGGCTAGCCGCACACTCGGCGGGACGGTCAGCGCTTCTTCACCGATTTCGGCGGCTTGGTCGCGCGACCTTGCCGGCGCGCGGCTTCCCGACGCTCGCGCCGGCTGCCGCCGCCGGCCACCCCGGCCTGCGTCTTCTGCGCGCCACCGCCGTTGCGCTGCACCTGCGCCGAGCCGTCCTCGGACGGGCCGGAATAGGTGAGCGCCGGCGCCTCGCTGTCAGCATCGTCAATGCCCTTGGCGCGCAACGTGCTTGGCGGCTCTTCCCGGACGGGCGCTGGCGTCCCGTCGGCGCCACCGTTGTCCCCGCCGGCCGCGGCGGTCGCGAACTGCTCCAGCCCTTCGGGCGCCTCGACGGGCGCCACCTGCGGCGTGGGGTTGGGAACGGCTTCCACGGTGACGTTGAACAAGAAGCCGACCGACTCCTCCTTCATGCCGTCGAGCATCGCCATGAACATGTCATAGCCCTCGCGCTGGTATTCGACCAGCGGGTCACGCTGGGCCATGGCGCGCAGCCCGATGCCCTCCTTGAGGTAGTCCATCTCGTAGAGGTGTTCGCGCCACTTGCGGTCGATGACGTTGAGCAACACATTGCGCTCCAGCTGACGCATCGCGCCCTCGCCGGCAAGCTCCTCGAGCTCGGCTTCCCTTGCCGCGTAAGCCCTTTCGGCGTCGGCGAGCAGTGCTTCCAGCAACTCCTCGCGGGTCAAGTCGTCGCGCTCGGACTCTTCGTCCTGGCGCGTCAGCGTCTCGTGGCTGATGCCGACCGGGTACAGCGTCTTCAGCGCCGTCCACAGCGCATCCAGATCCCAGTCCTCGGCGTAGCCTTCGGTGGTCGCGCCGTTGACGTAGGCGGTGACGACGTCACGGACCATGTCCAACGCCTGGTCCTTGAGGTTCTCCCCTTCCAGGATGCGGCGGCGCTCGGCGTAGATGACCTTGCGCTGCTGGTTCATCACCTCGTCGTACTTGAGGACGTTCTTTCTGACCTCGAAGTTCTGCTGCTCGACCTGGGTCTGGGCGCTCTTGATGGCGCGGGTGACCATCTTGGCTTCGATGGGCACGTCGTCGGGCAGGTTCAGCCGGGTCAGCAGTGATTCCAGCGCGGCCCCGTTGAACCGGCGCATGAGCTCGTCGCCCAGCGACAGGTAGAACCGGGACTCACCCGGGTCACCCTGGCGGCCGGAACGGCCGCGCAACTGGTTGTCGATGCGCCGCGACTCGTGGCGTTCGGTGCCCAGCACGTACAGGCCGCCGGCTTCGATCACCTCGGCGGCCTCTTTGCCGGCCTCTTCCTTGACGATCGGCAGTTCTTCGTGCCAGGCCTGCTCGTATTCGTCGGGGGTTTCCACCGGGTCCAGGCCGCGTTCGCGCAGCCGCTGGTCGGTCAGGAAGTCGACGTTGCCGCCGAGCACGATGTCGGTGCCGCGGCCGGCCATGTTGGTGGCGACGGTGATGCCGCCGCGCCGCCCCGCCACGGCGACGATGCCGGCCTCTTGCTCGTGGTATTTAGCGTTGAGCACGTTGTGCGGGATGCGCTTCTTGGTGAACTGGCGCGACAGGTACTCCGAGCGCTCGACGCTGGTGGTACCGATCAGGACCGGCTGGCCCTTCTCGTAGCGTTCGGCGACGTCGTCGACCACGGCGAGGTATTTGGCTTCCTCGGTCTTGTAGATCAGGTCGGATTGGTCGGTGCGGATCATCGGCTTGTTGGTCGGGATGGAGACCACGCCCAGCTTGTAGATCTCGTGCAGCTCGGCCGCCTCGGTCTGGGCGGTACCGGTCATGCCGGCCAGCTTGTCGTAGAGCCGGAAGTAGTTCTGCAGCGTGATGGTGGCCAGCGTCTGGTTCTCGGCCTTGATCTCGACGTGCTCCTTGGCCTCGATGGCCTGGTGCATGCCTTCGTTGTAGCGGCGGCCGATCAGCACGCGGCCGGTGAACTCGTCGACGATCAGGACTTCGCCGTTGCGGACGATGTAGTCCTTGTCCCGGTTGAACAGCTCCTTGGCCTTCAGCGCGTTGTTGAGGTAGCTGACCAGTGGGGAGTTGGCGGCCTCGTAGAGGTTGTCGATGCCGAGTTGGTCTTCGACGAACTCGACCCCTTTTTCGTGCACGCCGACGGTGCGTTTACGCAGGTCGACCTCGTAGTGGACGTCCTTTTCCATCAGCGGCGCCAGCCGGGCGAACTCGGTGTACCAGTTGGAGGCGCCGTCGGCCGGGCCGGAGATGATCAGCGGGGTACGGGCCTCGTCGATCAGGATGGAGTCGACCTCGTCGACGATGGCGAAGTTGTGCCCGCGCTGCACGAGGTCGTCCAGCGAGTGCGCCATGTTGTCGCGCAGGTAGTCGAAGCCGAACTCGTTGTTGGTGCCGTAGGTGATGTCGGCGTTGTAGGCGACCCGGCGCTGGTCAGGAGTCATCTGGGCGAGGATGACCCCCACCTCCAAGCCGAGGAACCGGTGCACGCGACCCATCCACTCGCTGTCGCGTTTGGCCAGGTAGTCGTTGACGGTGACGACGTGCACGCCCTTGCCGGCCAGCGCGTTGAGGTAGGCGGGCAGCACACAGGTCAGCGTCTTGCCTTCACCGGTCTTCATCTCCGCGACGTTGCCCAGGTGCAGCGCCGCCGCGCCCATCACCTGAACGTCGAAGGGCCGTTGGTCGAGCACCCGCCAGGCGGCCTCACGGGCCACGGCGAACGCCTCGGGCAGCAGATCGTCGAGGTCTTCGGGGTTTTTCTCGTCGGCCAGGCGGCTTCTGAACTCGTCGGTCTTGGCCCTCAGTTCGGCGTCGCTGAGCTTTTCGACGTCGTCGGACAGCGTGTTGACATAGTCAGCGACCTTGGTGAGGCGCTTGACCATGCGACCTTCACCAAGGCGCAGCAACTTCTGAAGCAAAGCTATGTCCCTTACGGGTAGGAGTCATTCTTGTTGAATTCGGCGACTCCCATGGTAGGTGACGACCGCGTGATGGCCGTTCATCCTGCAGTCCCGGCGAATCAGGCCAGTCGGATGAGGCCGTAATCGTAGGCGTGGCGGCGGTAGACCACCGACGGCCGTTCGGTCTCCTTGTCCAGGAACAAGAAGAAGTCGTGGCCGACCAGTTCCATTTCGTAGAGCGCGTCGTCGACTGACATGGGTTTGGCCGGGTGTTCCTTGGTCCGCACGATTCGTCCGGGCTCATGTTCGACGATCGCTTCTTGGTCGAGGGGCTCGGCCGGCTCCCCGTCGATCATGTTCTGGGGCGGGAGCGTGACTGCGGTGGCTTCGGCCACTGAGACGGGGGTCTTGTCGCCGTAGTGGACCTTGCGGCGATCCTTGCCGCGGCGCAGCCGGTTCTCCAGCTTGTTGACCGCGGCCTCCAGCGCGCCGTAGAAGCTGTCGGCGCAAGCCTCCCCGCGCACAACCGGCCCGCGCCCGCGAGCGGTGATCTCCACGTGCTGGCAGGACTTGCGTTGGCGACGGTTGGGTTCGTGGTCGAGTTCGACGTCGAACAGATAGATCGTTCGGTCCAAGCGCTCGAGTCGGACGAGTTTCTGCGAAACGTAAGTGCGGAAATGGTCAGGAATCTCGACGTTGCGGCCCTTGAAGACGATTTCGGCGTGCGGTGTTGGTTCGACCTGTTCGTCGGTTCCAGCGGGGGCCTGCTCCAGAACCTGTGTGGAATCCACGGTGACTCTTGACATTCGTGACAACTCGTTTCTCTTGTCCACGTCACACGCGACCTGCGTGCACGGCGTTCAGATACGCCCCGACGGGGTTAGAGCGGTCATGGAAACATCGACCGCCGCAGGCTGCCCGCCGGAGCAAGATGTCGAATACTCACCTCCTACCGCGGTGCCGGGTCAACCTGAGGAAGATCGCGACCGTGAGTCGTTAAGGCTGATTTCGACGTTAGCCCGTGTTCGCCTCCCCGTGCCACCCAATTGGTGCAGCTGTTGCGAGTTCTTCACGTTCTCTAGGCCGCCGCGATCGTCAGAACCGCGGCGACGCGCACCCCGGCGGCGTGCAGCACCCGCACCGACTCGCGGGCCGTGGCGCCGGTGGTGACGATGTCGTCGACGAGCACCACATCGTTGCGCGGCCGACGACCGCGCAGCAGGACCCGGCCGGCGATATTGCGCTCCCGCGCCGACGTGCCCAGCCCCACGGAGTCGCGCACCAGGGCTCGCATCCGCAGCGCCTGCACCACGTCGATGTCGGGGTGGCCGGCCACCGCGGCCGCAGCGACCCGGGTAATGGGGTCACCGCCGCGCCGCCGCGCCGCCGAGCGCCGCGTCGGCGCCGGCACGATCGTCAGCGGGGTGTCGACCATGCCCCACGACAGCAGCCGGTGCACACCGATCGCCAGCGCCCGCGCCAGGGGCTCGACCAGATCGTCGCGGCGGTGCTCCTTCAACGCCAGGATCGCCTGGCGGCGGGCACCCCGGTACGGGCCGAGCGCGAACACCGGCACCTGAGGATCGACGCGGGGATCGACCACATGTGGTTGGTCGACGGCCACCGAAAGCTCGGCCGCGCACGCCTCACACCAGCGGGTCGACGGCGCACCACAACCACCACATTCCAGCGGCAGAATCAGATCGAGCATGCCCGCAGTGTGGCGGTCGGGGGTGACAAGAAGACCGGTAGTTGAGTGGCGGCGGAGCCCCGGCGGAGCGCTACTGCGGGTGCGGGCCGGCCGCCCCGCACGCGGGCAGAGCTGCCGTCGTTCCCGCCAGGACCGCCGGAATCGGCGCCGGCGCCGGCGCAGGTGGCGGCGGACCCGGCAGAATCAGCGGATCGAAGGTGAGGGCCGGCCCGGCGGGCGCACCCTTACCCGCGCCGGCCGCCTTGTTCACCGGAGCGGCAGCCGGCCCCGCGGCAGGAGGCGCGGCCGCGCCCGCAGCCGGCACCACCGGTGCCGCAGGAGGAGCAACCGGCGCTGGCGGGGCCCCAACGGGCGCGACCGGCACGGGCGGCACCACTGGCGGCACGGCCGGGATCACCGGGGCGAGAGGCACCGCGCCGGCTACCGGCGGACCAGGCAGCACTACCGGCGCGGCGGGCATCGGCAGAGCACCCACACCCGCCAGCTGCTCGATGCACGAGGGGCCGCCGGTCGGCAACGGCGCGGCCGCCGCGCTCGGCGTGAGCGCCATTGCGGCCCCGCATAGCCCCGCGCCGGCGACAACCGCCAAGCAGAATCGATCAATCGACAACGCCCGCTCCGTTCGTTATTGCGTGATGCGCCCGTACCTCACGCGACAATGGGGAACCGTATCGGGGCACCGGTTTCTTGCCTAGACCAGTGATTTTTGGTTGCCGAACCGATACTGTGCACCGGCCGCGTCGTGACCGCGGCTTTGTCAATCGGTGACTTGACGAATGCGTCGACCCCACCGCGGCGATAGCCAGGCTCATCTGCCCGTCCGGCCCGCGCTAGGACGCCGCAGCTGGCTTCGACGGCGTGAACACGACCGGCATCGATTCCAAGCCGCTAACGAAATTCGCTGGGCGCAAAGGCATTTCGGCCCCATCGGCGATCCGCAGGTCGGGCAATCGGTGCAGCACGCGGGCCAGCATGATCGAGAGCTCCAGCCGCGCGAGCTGATTGCCCAAGCAGAAGTGCGTGCCGAAACCGAACGCGAGGTGATTGTTGGGTCGTCGATCCACGCGGAAGTGCTCGGGGTCGCCGAAGACCGTTTCGTCGAAATTCGCCGATTCGAACAGCAGCATCATTTTCTCGCCGGCCTGCAGCTGGGCGCCGTGAAAGTCTGCCGCGGCCGTCAGAGTGCGGCACATGTTCTTGATCGGCGAGGTCCACCGCAGCATCTCTTCGACCGCGCTGGGCACCAGGGCGGGGTCGCCGCACAACCGCTCCCATTGGTCGCGGTTGCGCGACAGCTCCGCGACTCCCCCGGACAAGGTGTGCCGGGTGGTCTCGTCGCCGCCGATGAGGATGAGCAACGACTCGTAGACGATTTCGTCGTCGGACAACCTGCACCCGTCGACCTCGGCATTCGCCAGCACGCTGAACAGGTCGTCTGTCGGGTCTGTCCGCCGCCGGCCGACGGCGTCCATTGCGAACGTCGTGTAGGCCTCGAACGCGTCCCGCACCGCCCGCACCGACGCCTCGTCGTCCGACCTCGGGCCGCCCACCAGCAGCTCGGACCAACGCAGCAGCGTCGCCCGGTCCTCGGGCAGCACGCCCAGCATGTCGCCGATCACCGCCATCGGCAGCGGTGCGGCGATGTCACGCACGAAATCGCAGCAACCGGTCTCGCACACCGCATCGATCAGCTCGTCGCACAGCCTGGCGATGGACGACGCCTTGTCCTTCACCCGCTTGCCGGTGAACGCGGCGCTGACGAGCTTGCGCCGCAGCAGATGTGCGGGATCGTCCATGTCGATCAGGTAGGGCAGCTGCGGGTACGCGGGCCGGATTCCGCCGGCATTGGAGAACAACTCAGGGTTGCGCTCGGCATCGATGACCGCCCGATACGTGGCCGCCGCGGCAAGGCCATTGCGGTCGCGGAAGACCGGCTGGTGTGCCCGCATCCAGCGGTACGCCTCGCGGGCGCGCCCGTCGGCGTAGAAACACCCGTCGGTGAGATCGACGTCGATGGTGTGCGGCGTGGCCCCCATGGCAAATCACGCTATGGGCGCCCGCCCGAACCGTCTGGCCGCCACGCGAACGCCTCTGGACCGGATGCGCATCAGGCGCTGCGCCGCAGCGTCTTCGCCGGTGGCTCACGAAGCGCGCGGCGTGGGTGGCGGCGAATCGGCCGAATCGGCCGAGGTTGGAAAAACCCCACCGGCAGGCCATGGCCGCCACGGTGACCGCCCCTATCCGCGTGCCTGCACCGTCCGCCCTCCGGGGATCGGTGGGTGGCCCTCAGCCCCAGAGCAGCGACGGCCAGGTGAAGCTCAGCGCGCCCTGACTGAGTTGGGTGATCAGATCCTCCAAGTACTTCAGCGGCAACTCCATGCGCCACTCCGGGAGGCGACCGCTGACCTGCAGCGAATCGGCGCCCAACGTGACGTCGGTGATCACCAGCCCGTGCGGCAACTCGGGCAGCGCCACCTGATAGCCCGGGGTTCGGGCGGGCAGTCGCCACCGTCGTCGACCGGTGACCAGCATGCGCGGGCGCAGCCACACGCTCGTGCCGACCACGTCGACGTCGACCTCGACGCCTCCCCATCCCGGTTGGCGTGCCCAGCGCAGCCGCGCCGTTCCCCCTTCACACAGCTCACCGCGCACCTCGGGCGCCGCTTGGCGCAGCACGTCGTCGAACATGGTGCTGGGCAGCACCAAGGTCAGATCGGCGGGGGCGGCAATCACCAGCGGCGGCACCCCGGGCCGGATGTGCACGTTGTGCAGTACCGCTACGGCGCTTTCGAGATACTTTCCGTCCCAACGGATGTCGCGCGCACCCACCCGTACCGCGCCGAGTTGGCCGACGGCCAAGCCCTGCGGATCCATGGTCGAGTCCAGCTCCGCGACGACCAGAACCACGTCGTGGTCGCCGATCCGAACCGTGACCTCCTTGCCGATCAGCAGCTGCTGCAGGGTGGCGAACAACGTCCGGTACGGAACGGCGATCGCCTGAGCGGCCCCGGCGCTGACCGACGGCAACCCCGTCGACGACCACAGCGACGCCAGCATGTCCAGCGCACGCAGCGGCTCGTCCCAGCGCAACCGGGGAAAACTAGGCGACATCGACAGGGCCTCTCCTCAGTGTGAGGGTAGCCCGTTCCGTCGGTCTCTCAAGAGTTCAGGCGCTGCACCGGCGCCTGGTCGGCGACGGCCTCGATGACGCTCTGTTGCGAGCCCAGCCGCCGCACAGCCACGCGCCGCAGCCCGGCCTGGGCCAACAGCGCGTCGAACTCGGCAAGGGAGCGTTCCCGACCGCCGACCACCGCAAGCATTTCCAGATCCATCAGAGCGGTCATCGGCGAATCATCGGCCTCGTTCACCACGAACTCGATGATGGCGACGCGGCCGCCGGGAGTCATCGCCGCTCGGCAGCGGCCCAGGATCTGCACGCAGTCCGCGTCCTCCCAGTCGTGCAGGATGAACTTCAACAGATACAGGTCGGCCGGTGGCAGCGCCTTGAAGAAATCGCCACCGAGCACTTGGGTGCGATCGGCGAAGTCGCCGGCGTTGATACCGGCCGCGACGTCGGCGGCGACATGCGGACGATCGAAGACGATGCCCCGCAGCAGCGGATTCCTTTGCTGCAGTTGCCCCAGCAGTGCGCCATGCGCTCCGCCGACGTCGACTGCCAGCTTGACCTCACTGGTGTCGATGGCATCGGCGACATCGAGTGCCCACAGCGAGGTCACGGCTGCCATGGCGGCGGTGACCTGCTGAGACTGCGCCGGATGCTGACGCAGGTACTCAAAGGCATCCATGCCCAAAACGTCAGTCGCCCGGCTACGGCCGGTTCGCACCGACTCCACGAACTTCGACCAGGACAACCAGGACGCGTCGTTGGTTACACCGAGGACCAGACCCCACAACGATGTCGGTGCGTCCTTGCGCAAGGTGTCCAACAGTGCGGTGGCATGAAAGCGCTGCTCGGCGTCGATGGTCAGCAAGCCAAGCGGGATACCGGCCCGCATCAGCCGGAAGGTGGTCTGCGGCGCACTGCCTTCTCGTGCGGCCACTTCCGCGGCGGTAAGCGGGCCCGCGGCAAGGTGATCCGCCAGCGAAAGATCAGCGAACGCCCGGATGGTTTGACTGACCCGGTAACCGAAGATCATGTCTAGCATCGTCTGTTGAAGATCAGCGTTGCGCACCATGCTCGCATCTGTCGACATGCAATTCGCCTTTCGTCGGCGTCGGGCGGCCTGCTGGTAACAAGCAGCCGCACAACGTATCTGGGGATTGAGATCTCTAGAATCACGTGCTTACCGGCCGGCTTGTCAGGCCGTATTCGGACTTGATCTCGTCGGCGGCCCGCTCGCCGATGACCACACACGGCGCCATGGTGTTCCCGCTGGTTATTCGGGGCATGACGGAACCGTCAGCCACCCGCAGGTTTTCGATGCCGTAGACCTTCAGGCTGCCGTCGACAACGGCGAGCGGATCGCGGCCCATCTTCGCCGTGCCCACGTGATGCCAGAAGCTGAGGGCGGCGTCGCGCAGATAGTGCACCAGGCTCTCGCCGGTCAGATCACCGGGCATGACCTCGCGTTTGGCGAACGGCCGCAATGGCGCTGAATTGCCGACCCGACGCATGCCGTCGACGCATTGCACGGCCAACGCGAGGTCATCGGGGTGTGACATTCCGTTGTGCGTGACTCGGACCGGTTGATCGGGATCCGGGCCGGTCAGTTGCACCATGCCGCGGCTCTTGGGGTGGCTGAGCGCCCCGTGGAAGATCCAACCGGTATCGGGCAATCCGTATCGCGCAATGTTTTCCGGGCTGGCGAGCAGCAGCGCGCCTTGGCACGCGAAGAAGTCAGGACGTTCGCCGTCATTCCCGTTGGGCCAGAACAACATAATATCTCCCGTCCCGTGCAGCGGCTGATCGTCGGGTGCCTGCCACACGCAGGTGAAGCCGAGGTGATCATGGAAGTTGCGCCCCACGCCGGGCAGATGCTGTTCGACGGTTATCCCTAACGGCCGCAGCTGATTGTGGTCGCCGATTCCGGAGAGCATGAGGGCCTTCGGGGTGTGGATTGCGCCCAGGCAGAGCACCACCTCCACGTCGGCGTCGAACTGCCGCACTTCGTCGCGGTAACGGACCTCCACCCCAGCCGCCCGATTGCCACGGATCACCACTCGACGCACGATCGCCCGGGGCAACACGGTCAGGTTCGGCCGATCCAGGTAGGGATATGTGTAGGAACGGAATACGGATTGGCGCCTGCCGCCACGCACGATGAGATCCATGATCGCCACACCGCCCGGACGTTCCATCAGCTCCCCGTTGGGACTGTCGAAAGTGGCTACGCCCAGATACTTCGCGGCTTCGAGCACCGCAGCTGCGGCCGGATGTGGATGGCACTTCGGTTCGAGATAGACAGGTCCTCCGCTGCCTCGACGCTCGTCCATCGTGGCGCCATGCCAATCTTCGACGCGCCGGTAGACCTCCGATACCGACTCGTAACTCCACGCGTCGTTCCCGGACTCCGCCGCGAAGAAGTCCCAGTCTGCTTTGTGGCCCCGCACCCAGGCCATCACGTTGATGCTGGAGCCACCACCGAGGACCTTGCCCATCGACAGCACCAACTGTCGGCCGTTGAGGTGCTCGTTGGGCTCGGCGGGAAAGGCCCAGTCGGTCACGCCGCCGAGATTGGTCGGCCAAAGATCCGGTTCGGTGACACTCGGGATGTCATCGCTTCCGCCAGCCTCCAACAACAACACAGTGACCGCGGGATCCTCGGCCAACCGACGCGCAATGACCGAGCCGGACGATCCAGCCCCGCAGACGATGAAGTCGTACCGCTGCTTCAAGTTTGCGGCCAGACGCTCCTGGTTCTCCCGGATTCGCCGGTCCAGATCAGTGGCCGAATCAGTCAACATCCGTTGCTACCTCACTGTTTCGCTGATTCATGGATTGGTGTGACCGGCGCTCTGTCCGCCGTCGATGTGGAGAATTTCACCGGTCACGAACGGGGACATCTCCAGGTAGAGCGCACCGTGCACGACGTCTGCGACGCCGCCGATCCGGTTCTGCGGGTGCATACGCGCGTAGGCGGCACAGGCGTCGACACCAGCGTGTAGCGGGGTATCGATGACCCCGGGGGATATGGCGTTGACCCGGATGCCTCTGCCGGCATATTCGATCGCCAATGACCTGGTGGCGGCGGTCAATCCGCCTTTGCTCAATGCGGTCAACACTGACGGAATGGCCGCGCACGGTTGCTCGACCAGCGCGGTGGTGATGTTGACGATATGGCCGCCGCGGCCGTGGTCGAGCATGTGGGCGATCACGCGCTGGGTCACTTGGAAAAAGCCGAGGACGTTGACCGATGTGACTCGCGCGTAATCCTCAGGGGTGTACTGGGTGAACGGTTTCGGGACGAAGACACCGGCGTTGTTGATCAGAGTATCGATGCGGCCAAAGCGCGTCACCGCCTCGGCAACGATGTGCTCGGCGGTTGCCGGCTCGGCGATGTCACCCGCGACGCAGACGACTTCTGGATGGCTCGAGTCGGTGATGGTGCGCGAGTTGGCGATCACCCGGTAGCCATGCTTGCGGTAGGCCTCGACCAAGCCCGCACCGATGCCGCGCGACGCGCCGGTGACGACGGCAACTTTCTCACTGCTGAATTCCATTTCCAATCAGCTCCTTTGGTGTGACCGGGTCAGCCCGCGAGTTCGCGCACGATGTCGGCTGCCGCGGCCGTTCTTGCGTTGCGAAATGCGGTGCCGGCCCATAAAGCCGCGCCGTGCGGATCACCGACCTTGAGGGCGGCTTCCTGTAGCGGTGCTGTCATCATGGCGATTTCCGGGAAGCCGGATACCGCGTCGGCGTCGTGTTCGTCGGTGAATCGGTTGCGCAACGCGCGCGCGTACCGTCCGGTGAAGGCCCGCGTCACCACAGTCTGGCGAAACTCCGCGGCACCCAACGCCTTTCGGTGCACCGCATGGGTTCCGGCTTCCTCGGCGAGCAGAAACGCCGTACCAAGCTGCACGGCGGCGGCACCGGCGCCGCGCACCCGCAATACATCCGCGGCAGTCCCCAGCCCACCGGCCGCGGCGACCGGGCAATCGAAGCACGCCACCAGCGCGGTGACCAGATCATCGAGGGGATCGTCGGGCGGCGCGGCCAGCGCGTCGAAGGTGGCCCGGTGGCCACCGGCACTGGGACCTTGCGCGACCAGCGCATCCACGCCGCCGCCCAGTGCGATCACCGCTTCCCGAACCGTGGTGACAGTGCCGAGGGTCATGATGCCGAGCTGACCGAGCCGCCGGCACTGCTCCTGGATCGGTGCGCCGAAGGTGAACGACACCACTTGCGGTCGCAGATCGCAGACCACGTCGAGCTTGGCGTCGAACTCGTCGTCAAAATGGCGCGGTGCACCCAGCGCTACACCGTAGTGTTCGGCTTCTCGCTCCAACGCCGAGGCGTAAGCGGCGAGCCTTTCCAGGCTGGCGACGCTGCGCTGTGGCACAAAGAGATTCACGCCCAGTGGGCCCGAGGTCAGCTTCCGAGTGGCGGTGAGTGCATCGGTCAGCTCTTCGGCAGACAGTAAGCCGCCGGCCAAGAAGCCCAGACCTCCCGCGTTGGTCACCGCGGCGGCCAGCGCGGGGGTAGAGGGACCGCCAGCCATCGGCGCCGCCATCACTCGGACACTCAAATCGGCCAAGGTGAATCGGTTAAACACGGCAAACCTCCGGTGCGTTCATCGCCCGCACCGACGCTAGCGCCTGCCCATCGACGATGACGAAACTTGTTGCGTCGGAATACAGCCAGCCGCGATCGGTGAATTCGCGTAACGTCGCGGCAACGGCCTCCGGAGCTACCCCCACCATTGCAGCGAAGTCTGCCAGCGTCATGTCGTGGACCACCCGAACTACCTCGCCCTCGCGCCGGCCGAACCGCTGGCTCAAACACAGAAGGCGGCCCGCGATGCGGCTTGCCGCGACGTTGCACCTGAAGTCGACGAGGCAGTCGATTGCGGCCTTCGCCCGGCGCGCGAACAGGCGCAGCACCTGATCCGCGACCTCTGGGCGCGCGGCCATGCAACTCAGGAGCTGATCGCGTTCGATGGGAACCGCCGTGACGTCGGTGAGGGCGGTGACGCTCAATTCGCCGGATTCCTCATCGAAGATGCTTGTCGCGCCGAATGTTTCTGGCGGCCCCACCACTGACAACAGAACTTGGCAACCGTCCAGGCGCCGGTAGTGCAACTTCGCCTTGCCGGATACGACGATGTACAACCGACCGGCGAGGTCGGTTCGGGTGTCGACGACGCGCCCGGTCCGGAAGTGTCGCGGTTTCAATTCCCTCGAGACCGCCGACACGATGTGGGGATCAGTCCTACTGAAGAGGCCGGAAGCAACCAGCGCCCGGTAGACGTCGCTTTGCTCTCCGGCGCAGCGCCATGACGCCGCAGTGACTCGCGCAGGTGGAGAGGCGACTGCAGAGCTCATCACATCGTTCAAGTTAGGCAAGCCGACACAGGGATTGATAGCCAATCTGCGCAGCTTGCTGTCCTAGGCGCGTACGGAATCCGGGCCGTGGGCCTCAGGTCGCATTGTCGGCAGCGCCGGTCCTACGTGCCTTCAGGGCGTACATCACCGGGAATTTCGGTGCGCTCTCCGGCATCGCCCACCAGCCGTCGGTCGTTCGCTCCATCACCGGCCAGCGCCGCCACGGCAGCCTCGCGGTCTCAGTGAGGCTTTCGATGTGCAGACCGGCTTGCACGACGGCGGTGACAACTTCGCCCACGCCGTGCGCCCACTCGTAGTGCACGGTGTCACCAGCCAATACCGGACCGTCGGTGTAGCTGTAGGCGCTGTCGCGCTCGTTGGCGCCCCGTCCGCTCAAGTAATCGTGACGGATGACCAGATCGTCTGGCACGCCTGGCTTCTGGGTCGGTCCGAGCGCGTTGAGCAGCGGATGAAACTCGACCAGGTAGAGGAAGCCATCCGGCTTGAGCAGACCGGCCACGGTGTGCGCCCACGCCGTCAAGTCCGGCAGGTAGCACAGCGCTCCCTTGCCGGTGTAGACGATGTCGAAACGATGCGCGCCCAGGGCCGCTACCGCGTCGTACACATCGGCGCAGACGTAGTCGATGGCCAGCCCGGCTTCGTCTGCGATCCGGTGCGCCTCGCGCACGCAGACCGCGGAGAAGTCCAGGCCGATGGTGTCAGCACCCTTGCGCGCGAATGCCATCGTCTCGGTGCCCAAGTGGCATTGCAGGTGCGCGACCTCGCGGTTCCCCAGCTCGCCGAGGTCGCGCCACTCGAAGTCAGCAAACCAGCTCTCCGGGTCCCGTTGGCCGACTCCATAGAACGCGCTGCCCACGTGAATTGGCGCGCGAGCGTCCCAATTGCGCTGATTGGCAGCGAGTTTCGCGGGCGCTTCATCGTCGCAGACCACACTCAAGCCCTCCTGGCAGGTATGCGTCCAGTGTGGCTCGGCGGCCTACCGTCCCGCCAGTGTTGCGTGCGCCCCTGGGCAACATTGGTTGTCGGTGCTGCGCACGGCGGGCTTGGACTCATTGTTCGCATCTGGACTACGACGCTGCGCGCAGTGGCTATTTGTCACATGGTCGTCCGGATACCGTCGAAGTCAATGACATCGGTGGTTGCGGGAGATGGATGCGATGGTGGACAGGGTTGCGGGCAAGGTCGCGTTCATCACTGGAGCTGCTCGAGGCCAAGGACGTTCGCACGCAGTCGGACTCGCCGGAGAGGGTGCCGACATCATCGCGGTCGACAACTGCTGTGACGTCGAAACGGCGCCCTATCGGGGCGCTACCCAGGACGACCTGGCTCACACGGTCAAACTGGTCGAGGCAGCGGGACGGCGGATCCTTCCCGTCGTCGCCGACGTGCGCGATCTAGCCGCATTGCAAGCCGCAGTTCGTCAGGGTGTCGAAACCTTCGGCGGCATCGACATTGCGATCGCGAACGCCGGCATCGTCTCCTTCGGTTCCACAGTGGAGCTCGAGGAAGACACCTGGCAAACGATGCTTGACGTCAACCTCACCGGAACGTGGAAGACGGTCAAAGCCGTAGCGCCGGCCATGATCGAGCGGCGCCAAGGTGGGTCGATCATCCTCATCAGTTCCATCGCGGGTCTGGTCGCCTTCGTCAACCTGGCACATTACGTCGCCGCCAAACACGGCGTCACTGGGCTCATGCGGGCGCTGGCCGCGGAATTGGCACCGCACGGCATCCGGGTGAACTCCGTGCATCCGGGCACCGTTCACTCACCTATGTTCGGCAACTTAGAGTCATTCGAAGCGTTCACCGGCATGGTTGGCGCCACCAGTGAGCAAGTCGCGAAACTGACGATGGGAATGAACGCCCTTGCCGTGCCATGGCTGGAAGAGGCCGACGTCACTCCAGCGATCGTCTATCTCTCAGCCGAGGAGAGTCGTTATGTCACGGGAACCACCGCGGTCATCGACGCTGGGGCGGTCCTGCCCTTCAAGATCCCTCATTGCTGACGATTACCGCAGCGAACACTAGGCACCGCGACAGAACTGCCAGCGGCGCAACGTCTTCCAGGGCGGCTCTTGGTAACGTGCGCTGTGGGCAGCAGCGAACCGGCCGAGGTTGGTAAAACCCCAGCGGTACGCGACCGACGCCACGGTGACCGTCGCGGGGTCCGCGTTCAGCAAGTCCTGGTGCGCCCGGCGCAGGCGAACGTCGCGCAGGTATGCCATCGGCGTGGTGCCCAGGTTCTGTTTGAAGGCTTCCTGCAGAGAACGGACGCTGACACAACAGCGCGCGGCCAGCGTCGAGACCGTCAGCGACTGGTCGGCTTCGGCCTCGATGAGCTCGATGGCCGCGCGGAGTGCCGCGGGCGCAGGCTGCGTGGTCTGGTCAGCCAGCTCCGCACGGAACGGGTGGTCGGCGGCAAGTAGCAGGCCGTGAACCACGCTGTCGGTGAAGGGCATCCCCACCATCGGCTGCTGCAGGACACTGTCGGGCCGGAACAACTGCTGGGCCAACAGTGACACCATGTTGATCCAGCTCTGAACGGCTTGCGTCGTGTCGGCCATGGTGGGTTGGAAGTCGATCTGGGAAGTCACCGACCGCCCGAGCGCACCTGCCAGCGCGTCTTCCACGGCATGGCGATCGATCATGACGGCCAGCAGACGGCCGACGTAACTCGATACGCCGGCTTTGCCCTCGGGTCGATAGACCCCGAGTGGGCCGGGCGCTGCGACGATGGAAGGATCGTTGCCACATGCGGACGAGGGAGTCGCGACGGGGACAGTCACGTGATAGTGGGGGCGCATCTCCCCGCCGTTCACCCATACGTTGTCGTGAAAGTCCGCGTCCAACAGGGTGATCGGGCCGAGGCGGCGGATCCGGTGCGCGAATGAGAAAGCACCTGCCGGCCCGAGCGGCCCGATGTCTGGCCACCAGTACGACATTGACCCTTGCTGACTGTTGCGTAGTTGTGCGAAGTCGTCGACCGACCGCACCGTGACCCATGCGTCGGTATCTATCGTCACCGACGCATCTTTCAATCGATCCGCCATGGCGATCCTCTCTCTCGGCATGGCTATTCAGGGTTTTTGGCGACCATGTCACTTACCGCTGAATTGTTGTTGTGGGGATAGCCGCCTGGCGTGGCGTTGCGGCGGTACGCTTTGCGCCGCAAAGTCTCCGTCGGTGTTTCACGGTAACGCGCTGCGTGGGCCGCGGCAAACCTACCCAGGTTGGTGAAGCCCCACCGGTGAGCCACGGAAGAGACGGTGACCACGGATGGTTCGGACTCGAGCAGCGTCTGGTGGGCTCGGCGCAACCGCACCTCGCGCAGATACGCCATCGGCGAGGAGTCCAGGTGCCGCTGGAATCCTTGCTGCAGCGCGCGGACACTGATGTGACTGCGGCTGGCAATGGCGCTCAGGGTCAGGGGCAGATGGGCTTCGGCTTCGATAATGTCGATCGCCGTCTGGATCGCGCGAGGTGCATCCAGCCCGTCTGCTCCGGTAACGGCGTCGTGGTGGGAGTGTTCAGCAGCAACCAGGAATCCACGCACCAGGCTGTCGACGAACGGCAATCCGACAATTGGCTGTGTCACCACGCTCTCGGGACGGAAAAGCTGCTCTTTGAACGACACCACCAGGTTGATCCAGCTTCGCGTCGGCGCCGTGCCAGAGGGCATGACGGGGGTGAAGTCGGGTTGGGCCATCACCTGCCGACCGATCGCATCGCTGAGAGCATCATCGACGGCGCAACGGTCGATCTTGAGGGAGATCAACTTCGTTCCGGCGGTCCAGCGCGCCGCGGTGTGGCCCTGTGGGGCGTACACGGAAGCCGCACCTGGCCCACCCATGAGCGAAAAGCCCCGATGAAGACCTTCGATGCGGCCCGACAGCGGCACCAGGATCCGGTAAGCACCGCATACCTCGCCGGCATCCATCGAGAAGTCCGATCCGACGTCGACTTCGGAGAGGGTTACCCCACCCATCCGGGCTCTGCGGTGGGACAGCGAGAACTCGGCAGGGTCAGTCAACAAATGCATATGGGGCTGTCCGCAGCAGACCGTGGCGAAGTCGTTGAACTCCTTCGCCGGCGTCCATATCAGCGTGTCTGCAGCGTCCGCCGTCGGTCCTTTCCTCACTCGGTCGCCCTTTACTCACCGTGGGTAGATGTCTCAGCACACCCGCGGACGCGACGCTAGCGGCGGTGACTATCCTGCGCTATAGCAGGACAGCGGCTCTGCGTGATTCGTCCACAGCGCTGCGTATTTCGGGTATGCAGTCTGCGCGGGCCCCCGTTACTGTCGGGGGTGCCGGGCAGCCCGGGGGTGAAGGGTGCGATGAGCGACGCGACTCCGTTTGCTGGACAACCCATTTCCGCAGACGAGCTTGCCCAATTGAGCGATCGGCTAACTGGCGACGTGGTGCACCCGGAGCATCCGGACTTTCACAGCGCGCGTCGAATCTGGAACTACATGATCGATCGCCGCCCCGCGGCAATCATCCGGTGCGGCAACGATACTGACGTTGCTACGGCGATCGCGTTCGCCCGTGAACGCAACCTTGCACTGGCGGTCAAAGGCGGTGGCCACAGCGTCGCCGGCCATTCAATGATCGACGACGGCGTGGTCATCGACCTGTGCAGAATGCGCCAGGTCAAGGTAGATCCCGAGGCCGGCAGGGTACGCGTGGGCGGTGGTTGCCTGCTCGCCGATATGGATCAGGCCACCCTGGTCCACGGTCTGGCGACCCCGGCCGGTGTGATGTCGCAGACCGGTGTGGCGGGTCTGGCGCTGGGCGGAGGACAAGGCTGGCTGACCCGCAAGTACGGCCTGACGTGCGACAACCTGGTTTCGGCTCGCGTGGTCTTGGCCGACGGCAGTGTCGTGCGAGCCAGCGCCAGTGAGAACGCCGATCTGTATTGGGGATTGCGCGGAGCCGGCGCCAACTTCGGCGTGGTGACCGAATTCGAGTTCGCGACACATCCCGTGGCGCAAGCTCTTCCGGTCGGCATCGCACTGTATCGACTGGACGAGGCGGCCGGCGCGATCGCTCACTATGACCAGATGATGCGGCGGGCACCCGATGACCTGAAAGTGACGGTGTACTTACGCCGCGCGACGGCCGACCTCGGAATACCTGAAGAGTTGCTCAACGAACCGGTATGCATGCTGCTCAGCGTGTGGACCGGCGACACCGCCGACGCGCAAGAGATCAACGACGAGTTGTGGAGCGGCGCCCCAACACTTCTGGGCAACCTCGCCATGATGCCATTCCTGGACCTGCAGTCGGCCAACGATGCGCTGCTGGGCCCGGGCGCATGCAACTACACCAAAGGTGGCTACCTCGGGCCGATTACCGGTGACTGCACCGAAGCGCTCCTTGACGCCGCCCGCCGACTGCCGTCGCTGGTCTCAACGGTGGAGATCTCCTATCAGCACGGCGCCCAGGATCTGCTGGCTGAGAACGACACTGCGTTCGCCGACCGTCATGCGGATCACTTCATCAATATGCTGACCCGCTGGCAGCCCGACGAAGAATGGCAGCCACACGTCAACTGGGCGCGCGAGACGTCCGCGGCGACGTCTCGGTGGCAAACCGGCGGGGTCTACGCCAATTTTCTGGCGGCCGACGATGACGACCGAGTGCGCGACGCCTACCGGAACGGCAAATACGAGCGGCTGGCCAAGATCAAGCACCGGTACGACCCGGACAACATCTTTCACAACAACCCGAATATCCTGCCCGGCAATGGGTTAGGCGGCAGAACGGGTGCTCAGGCGACCTGAGGCGCGCGATGCGGGTACCGCTCAGCGCGGCAGGGCGTCGGTACAACCGTTTGAAAGGCAGTACAACCTGCGATACCATCGATACGAAAATAGTGGTAGCAGTGGAAACGCGGGGTGAGCGCGACGCCCCGGGTTGGATGCTGACTGAGTTGCTCCATTCAACAGCGAATCGTTGAGACACCGTTAAAAACGGCCGCCGCAACATTTTAGGGCCGTTGGCAGCTGGCCTGCAACTGACACCGGACGGAGGTCAAACGCTGATACCTGAGACGTCGGCAGGGCTGAGCGCCTTGCCCGAAACATCTGCCCTCGGACAATTCCTGCGGGCCCGGCGAAGCCGGGTACAGCCGGCCGATATCGGTTTGCCTGCCGGTGGACGCCGCCGAGTCACAGGGTTGCGCCGAGAGGAAGTCGCAGTGCTCGCCGGCATCAGCACCGACTACTACGTGCGTCTGGAGCAAGGGCGAGAAGATAATCCGTCGGATCAGGTGCTTGAGGCCATTGGCCGGGCTCTACAGCTGGACGAGCAAGCCGTCGCGTACATGCGCAATTTGACCCACCGTGACGACGCTCGTGTCGACTCGTTCCAACAGCTTCATCCGGCGATCCAGGTCTTGATCGACAGTTGGCCGCTCACGATCGGGCACGTCGTCGACCCGGGCCTAACCGTGGTCGCCGCCAACAAGTTGGCCACGGCGTTCTCGCCCCACTACTCGGTGGGAGCCAACACGCTACGGGCATTGTTCGTAGAGCCGGACATGCGCCATTTCCACCGCAACTGGAAGCCGTTGACCGCGTGGGCGGTGCCCTTGATTCGTGCCTTGTATGGTCAGCACCCAGATCCGGCTTTGCTGAGCCTGGTTGCCGAGTTGCATGACACCAGCCCACGGTTCAGACAATTGTGGGCCCGACACGACGTGAGACAGGTAGCCGCCGGAGTCATGTTGGTGAACCATCCGCGGGTAGGACCCCTGGATCTCAACTATCAGCAGATGATGTTGCCGTCGACCGGTCACTGGCTCGTCGCGTACTGGGCCGATGCCGGTTCTGCGTCCGAGGCCGCGCTGCGCCGCCTGGTCAGTCATTGACCCTGGGAGTCACGCAACCAGGAAATCGGCATCCTGGATAACCGCGGTGGGCGTACGCACTATGCGAGCTATGAGCCAGAACGACTGCCGGGTCGCAACAGAGCCTGTCCCGGCGCAGCCCTTGCCTCGGCTTGGCCGGGCCTTCGTCCAGAATCCGCACGCCACCTACAGCCAGCTCCGCGCCAGCGGCCCAGCGTGTCGCGTCGCGATGTGGGGTGGCCATCACGTCTGGCTGATCACCCGATATGCCGAGGCGAAAGCTGCTTTGGTCGATCCACGGCTGAGCAAGAACTGGCGTGCGGTGATGGAGCTCTACCCGGCAGGCAGAGACAGCCCGCATCAGTCGGTGCTCTACAGCCACATGCTGCTCCAGGACCCGCCTGACCACACTCGGTTGCGCAAACTGGTCACCAAAGCCTTCACTGTCCGCAGCGTGCAACGGATGCGGCCGACGATTGGCCGCATCGCCGACGAACTGCTCGATCCCATCGCAGCCACCGCCGCCGCGCACGGGGTGGTGGACCTGATGGAGTCGTACGCGCTCCAGTTGCCACTACGGGTGATCAGCGAGTTACTCGGCGTGCCGCCGGAGGTGCGCAGCGCCTTTCGCAGGCACGTTGAGCCTCTCTTGACCACCGCCAACCCCGATGAGTTAAGCGCCGCCGAGGAGGCGCTGGCCGAACTGTTGGCCAGATTGATCGATGCCAAGCGTCAGGTGCCCACCGAAGACCTGCTGGGCGCTTTGGTGCAAACGTCGGTTGCCGATGATGAACTGTCCCCGGACGAGCTGGTGTCGACCGCTTTCCTGCTGATCTTGGCGGGCTACGAGACCACGGTGAACCTCATCGGCAATGGCGTCCTGGCGTTGTTGTGCAATCCAGCTCAGCTGGCGGCAGTGCGCGCCAATAGCGCACTGTTACCGCAGGCCGTCGAGGAATTTCTGCGCATCGAGAGCCCACTCAATATGGCCACCCAACGGTTCACCACCGAGGCTGTGACAGTCGGCGACGTCGAGATACCGGCGGGTCAACCGGTGTTGGTGGCGCTGCTTTCGGCCAACCACGACGACCGCCAGTTCGACGATCCCCATCGCCTCGACGTGACCAGAACGCCCAACCCACATCTCGCGTTCGGCTACGGCATTCACCATTGCCTGGGCGCGCCACTGGCGCGCCTCGAGGGGGAGATCGCGATTGGTCGGCTGCTTGCCCGATTCACGCGAATCAGCTTGTGTGACAACTTTTCTCCCGAGTACCGCAGCAGCACTTTGATGCGTGGCCTGACCGCGCTTCCGGTCCGTTTATCGGTGACGTGACGAGCGGGACAACGCGGCTCTGCCGGCGGGGTCATCCCGGCAGTACCGGCGCCGCGCCCGCGATCACCAGGCCGGCCACATCCGACCAGCCCTGCGGATTTTCCGCGGCCGACGGCGAATACTGCAGCACCCCCTGGGGCGCGGAGACGTACACCGTGGAGGGGTTGGCCGCGATCGCGAACAGCGGGATCTGCAGGCCGTGGGACGGCGCATCGGAGTTGACGCCGTCGAGGTTCACATACGACACCGGATGAGTGGCGTCGTTGCGGGTGACGACGATGTCGTCGCTGGTGCGCCAGTACAGCGACACCACCGAAGAGCCCAGGCCGAAACCCAGCCGCCGTGGGTAGGTCAGCGCGAACTGGCCCGCCTGCGTCTGCTCGACACTGGCCAGGATCACCTGCCCGTCGATCACCATCGCGGCCCGGGTGCCGTCCCGGGACAGCTGCAAGTCGGTGATGGGACCGGGGAACCGGGAGGCGATTGCGTTGGAATCCACCGGAATTCGCGCCGGCTGCCCGGACGCCGGCTCCTGAATCGCGCGCAGCACGTTGTTGGTGTCGACCACCACCCACACCGCGTCGTCCAGCGACCAGCTCGGCCGCGACAGGTTGTGTCCGTCCGCCGACTGCACGGCCTCGCCCCCGAGGTCACCGATCCACAGTGACGCCGCCATGTCGGGCGCGCCGCGGCGCAGGGTGACCACCGCGGCCACTTGCCGGCCATTGCGCGACAGCGCCGCACCGGTCTGATCCCCCATCCGGCCGAACGCGCCGGGCACGGTGGTGACCCGCTGTCCGTCCAACTTGACCAGCGACCCACTGACCAGCGCATGCAGGCCGGCTCCGGCGCCGTCGGCGACACCGGGGTCGGTGGCGGCGACGTCGGAGGTGTTCCAACCCTGCACGAATCGGTCGTCGAGCGGGGCGCCGTCGGCGTTGATCACATACGGGCCCCGGATATCCGCGCGCGCCAGCGTCCAAATGATCTGTGCGGCAAGCAATGTCCGGCTGTGCGGGTCGGTGGTGGCCAGCTTCTCCAGATCGACGCGCGCGCCGCCGTACCCCTTGCCCACCCCGCTCTTGCCGCCGTCGGCGCGGGTCACCGGTCCGCGTAGCCGCAGCGGCGGGGACAGCAGGTTGCGCACGCTGTGCACCATCTCCGGGCGGGGCCCGGCCAGCACCTTGGAGACGAGCTCGGTGGCCAGCTGGTCGTGGTCGGACACCGCGACGTAGCGCGGATCCGGGACCACCGTTTTGCCGGTGGGGTCGGCGAAGTACAACGTGTTGCGCTTGTAGGTGGCCTGGAACTGCTGCCAGTCCAGAAACACCCCGTTGGGCAGCCGGTCAATGCGCCATCCGCCGGAGGTCTTGACCAACTCGATGGGTCCGGGATCCGGCAGCTGGCCATCGGCGGTCTCGAAGACGCCCATGTCGGACAACGAACCCAGGATGTCTGCGCGCATGTTGGCCGAAACCCGTTCCGCGCCGCGGGTTTCGACGAAGACGACGTGGTCGATCAGCAGTGCGCTACCGGCGTCGTCCCAGGAGTTGGACGCCGATTGGGTGAGGAACTGGCGTGCGGCCAGATGGCGGTTGGCCGGGTCGGCGGTGGCTTTGAGGAATTCGCGCAGCAGCACATCGGGGTCCATGCCGGGGGTCGGCTTGGGCAGGTTCGACGGTGCGGGCCGTTCCACGGTGCCGATGGCTTGCGGGGCCGAGGAGCTGGGCACGCTCGCGCAACCACCGAGCAGCAGGGCGACCATCAACAGGGCCAGCAGCCGGCGCATCAGCCGCTCCGCTCGGCGTGTTCACGCGGGCGGACTTTGGGCTCGGGGGCAATCGGTTGGGCGGCCGGCTGACCGTTGGGTTGCGGAACGGGCTTCATCGGCAGCGGGCTGGTGGTCACCTTGTGCCCGCGCACCAGGGGCAGCGTGAGCCGGAAGCAGGCGCCGTTGCCCGGCTCCCCCCAGGCTTCCAGTCGGCCCTGATGCAACCGGGCGTCTTCGATGCTGATGGCCAGGCCCAGGCCGGTGCCGCCGGAGCGCCGCACCCGCGACGGGTCCGAGCGCCAGAACCGGCTGAACACCAGCTTCTCCTCCCCCGGCCGCAATCCCACGCCGTAGTCGCGCACGGTGACCGCGACGGTGTCTTCGTCGGCGCCCATCCGGATGCGCACCGGCTTGTGCTCGGCGTGGTCGATGGCGTTGGCGATCAGGTTGCGCAGGATGCGTTCGACCCGGCGCGCGTCGACCTCGGCGATGACCTCCTCGGCGGGCATGTCGACGAGGAGCTCGATGCCGGCATCCTCGGCGAGGTGGCCGACGTTGACCAGTGCGCTGTTGACGGTGGTGCGCAGGTCGACCGCCTCGACCGACAGCTCGGCGACACCGGCGTCGTGCCGGGAGATCTCCAGCAGATCGCTGAGCAGGCTCTCGAACCGGTCCAGCTCGTTGACCATCAACTCGGTGGACCGGCGCAGCGCCGGGTCGAGGTCGGCGCTGTGGTCATAGATCAAGTCGGCGGCCATCCGCACGGTGGTCAGCGGGGTGCGCAGTTCGTGACTGACGTCGGAGGTGAAGCGGCGCTGCAGGTTGCCGAATTCTTCGAGCTGAGTGATCTGCCGCGACAGGCTCTCGGCCATGTCGTTGAACGACACCGCGAGCCGGGCCATGTCGTCCTCGCCGCGCACCGGCATGCGTTCGGACAGATGCCCGTCGGCGAACCGCTCGGCGATCCGCGACGCCGAGCGCACCGGCACCACCACCTGCCGCGACACCAGCAGCGCGATCCCGGCCAGCAGCACCAGCAGTACCAGCCCGCCGGTGGCCATGGTGCCGCGAACCAGCGTGATGGTGGCCTGCTCATTGGCCAGCGGGAAGATGAGGTAGAGCTCGAGGTTGGCCACCCGCGACGATGTCGGGGTGCCGACGATCAGGGCCGGTCCGGAGAAGCCATCGGTGTGCACGGTCGCGTATTGGTAGGCCGCCTGCCCGGCCTTGACGAAGCCGCGCAGCGAGCTGGGCACCTGGTCGACCGGCCCGGCGGTGGACGCGGCGCGCGGCCCGTCACCGGGCACCACCAGCATCGCGTCGAAGGCGCCGGCCAGGCCGGCGCCCGAGGCGGGATCCGTCTTGGACGTCAGGGTATTGCGCGCCAGTTGCAGGCTGCTGTCCAGCGAGCGCGTTTCCTCACCGTTGACGATTCCGGTCACGGTGGTGCGCGCCCGCTCGATCTGGTCGATCGCCGCCTTGACCTTGATGTCGAGGACGCGGTTGGTGACCTGACTGGTCAGCACGAAACCCAGGGCCAGGATCACCGCCAGCGAAAGCCCCAGCGTCAACGCCACGACCCGCAGCTGCAAAGACCGGCGCCAGGCGATCGCGACGGCGCGACTCAGCGCGCTCAAGCCGCGCGTCATGGGGGCACTTCGCCCCCAGCGGTGACCTCTGATGCGTCTCCGCGAGCCCCACATCACGCGCGTCGCTCTCCCCTAACGCGACGCTCAGCACCGAAGGTGCGGGTCACGGAGGTCCGGCCTTGTATCCCACTCCTCGAACGGTCAACACCACAGTCGGGTTCTCAGGGTCTTTCTCGACCTTGGCCCGCAGACGCTGGACGTGCACATTCACCAGGCGGGTATCCGCCGGGTGCCGGTATCCCCATACCTGTTCGAGCAGCACATCACGAGTAAACACCTGACGCGGTTTGCGCGCCAACGCGACCAACAGGTCGAACTCGAGCGGTGTCAGCGAAATCTGCTCGCCGTTACGGGTGACCTTGTGCGCCGGGACGTCGATGTCGACATCGGCGATCGAGAGCATCTCGGCGGGCTCGTCGTCGTTGCGGCGCAGCCGGGCCCGCACCCGGGCCACCAGCTCCTTGGGCTTGAACGGCTTCATGATGTAGTCGTCCGCGCCGGACTCCAGGCCGAGCACCACGTCCACGGTGTCGGTCTTGGCCGTGAGCATGACGATCGGCACGCCGGAGTCGGCGCGCAGCACGCGGCACACGTCGATGCCGTTCATGCCGGGCAGCATCAAGTCCAACAGCACCAGATCCGGGCGCAGCTCGCGCACCGCGGTCAGGGCCTGAGTGCCGTCACCGATGACTGCGGTGTCGAAACCCTCCCCACGCAACACGATGGTGAGCATCTCGGCCAGCGAAGCGTCGTCGTCGACGACGAGAATCCTTTGCCTCATGGCCTCCATGGTGTCACCGATTCGGGACAAAACTGGCGCACCACACGGGCGTTTCTTTCTCAGTAACGGCAAAAACCGTCAAAATCAGCCTTTCGAGGACGCCAGAGTGGCGGCCAGAGCGCTCGGATCGACATCTGCGTCGACGACCAGCCACCGTCCACCCCAGCCCGCCGCGGCCAGTTGGGCGTACACCGCACCGGTGCGGTGCTGCAGGCCGTCGTCGCGTTCGTAGCTGTCCCGGGCCCGGCCGGGATCGGCTTCGGCGCGGCTGCGGGCGCGCTGTCCGGCCAGTTCGGTGGGCACCGCGAGCAGCACCTGCCAGTCCGGCGCGGGCAGTCCCAGCCGCTGGTATTCCAGCCGCTGCACCCAGGCCACCGCCTCGCCGGCGGCGTCTTGATGCAGCCGGGCCGCGCTGTAGGCCGCGTTGGAGGCGACGTAGCGGTCCAGGATCACCACGTCGTAGTCGCGCGTCAGCCCCTCGATCTGCGCGATGGCGGCGGCGCGGTCGAGCGCGAACAGCAGCGCCATTGCATAGACCGAGGACGACAGATCACCGTGCTCGCCGTGCAGCGCCTCGGCCGCGATGTCCGCGGTCACCGCTTGGCCGTACCGCGGGAACGCCAGCGTGGTCACCGACTTGCCGGCGGATTCGAACGCCGCCCGCAGCCCGTCGGTCAACGTGCGCTTGCCCGAACCGTCGACACCTTCGATCGCGATCAGCACCGCGCGAGCCTATCGGTGGTAGCGCGAGCAGACGCAGACTCGCACTGGAAGAGGTTCCTGCGTGCGATTCTGCGTCTGCTCGGCGGAGAAACTCAGTAGCGGTAGTGGTCCGGCTTGTAGGGGCCCTCGACGTCGACACCGAGGTATTCGGCCTGCTCCTTGGTCAGCTTGGTCAGCTTGCCGCCGAGCGCCTCGACGTGGATCTTGGCCACCTTCTCGTCCAGGTGCTTGGGCAGCCGGTAGACCTCGTTGTCGTACTCGTCGTTCTTGGTCCACAGCTCGATCTGGGCGATCACCTGGTTGGAGAAGCTGTTGCTCATCACGAACGACGGGTGGCCGGTGGCGTTACCCAGGTTGAGCAACCGGCCCTCGGAGAGCACGATGATCGACTTGCCGGTGTCGCCGAAGGTCCACTGGTCCACCTGCGGCTTGATGTTGAGCTTGGTGGCGCCGGAGCGCTCCAGTGCGGCCATCTGGATCTCGTTGTCGAAGTGGCCGATGTTGCCCAGGATCGCCTGGTCTTTCATCGCCTTCATGTGCTCGAGGGTGATGATGTCCTTGTTGCCGGTCGCGGTGACGACGATGTCGGCGTCGCCGATGACGTCCTCGACGCGTTGCACGTCGAAACCTTCCATCAGCGCCTGCAGCGCGTTGATGGGGTCGACCTCGGTGACGACGACGCGGGCGCCCTGCCCCTTGACCGACTCCGCGCAGCCCTTGCCGACGTCGCCGTAGCCGCAGATCAGCACCTTCTTGCCGCCGATCAGGGCGTCGGTGCCGCGGTTGATGCCGTCGATCAGGGAGTGCCGGCAGCCGTACTTGTTGTCGAACTTGGACTTGGTGACCGAGTCGTTGACGTTGATCGCCGGGAAGGCCAGGTCACCGGCCGCGGCGAACTGGTAGAGGCGCAGCACACCGGTGGTGGTCTCTTCGGTGACGCCCTTGACGGACTCGGCGATCTTGGTCCACTTGCCCTTGTCGGTCTCGAACCGGCGGCGCAGCAGGTCGAGGAAGATCTTCCACTCCGCCGAGTCGTCCTCTTCGGCGGATGGCACCACGCCGGCCTTCTCGTACTGCATGCCGCGCAGCACCAGCATGGTGGCGTCGCCGCCGTCGTCGAGGATCATGTTGGCCGGCTTGTCGGGGTCGGGCCAGGTCAGCATCTGCTCGGCGGCCCACCAGTACTCCTCGAGCGTCTCGCCCTTCCAGGCGAACACCGGAACACCCTTGGGCTCCTCGGGGGTGCCGTGCGGGCCGACGACGACGGCTGCCGCGGCGTGGTCCTGGGTGGAGAAGATGTTGCAGGACGCCCAACGCACTTCGGCGCCCAGCGCGGTGAGGGTTTCGATCAGCACGGCCGTCTGCACGGTCATGTGCAGTGAACCCGAGATGCGGGCGCCTTTGAGGGGTTGCACCTCGGCGTACTCGCGGCGCAGCGACATCAGGCCGGGCATCTCGTGCTCGGCGATGCGGAGCTCCTTGCGACCGAACTCCGCTAGCGACAGATCGGCGATCTTGAAGTCGATGCCGTTACGAACATCTGGGGTCAGCGCATTTTCCGTCGTCGTCATGGCGTGTTTGGTCCTTACTGGGAAAACTTACGGGGGCCGAGCAACTACTTAGCTTCGGTATGCTCTTGTGCCACTGTAGCCGTCGGCCCCCGGGCGTCATGTCAGGGGACGATGTTGACCCCGTGCCGCTCGGCGAACGGCGTCATCAACCGGGCCAAGTCCGCCGCGACGTCGTGGTCGGCCTCCGGCGGCATCGACACGTAGCTCAGGCACAGCCGCACGATCGCCCGCGACAGCACGTTGGCGTCGTCGTCGCTGGTGGCCACCCAGGTCTGGGTGAAAGCGGTGGCCAGCCGGGTCGAGGCGCGGGTGATGATGGGCGCACTGTCGGTGGTGATGAGCTGCAGCAGGTCCGGCTTGGCGACGCCGGTGAGCAGCGAGATCACCAGCGGATCGGCCGCCGACTCGGTGAAGAACGCCCGGAACCCCTGCAGGAAGGATTGGTAGATGTTGCCGACGTTGGCCTCGAGGGCGGCATGCACCTCGTCGACCAGGCGGTCGGCCAGGCGCAGTGCGTAGCCCTGCGCCAGGCCCTGCCGGGAGCCGAACTCGTTGTAGATGGTCTGCCGGCTGATGCCCGCGGAGCGCGCGACGTCGGACAGGGTGATCGCCGACCAGTCGCGGGTGAGCAGCAGGTCGCGCATCGCATCCAGCACCGAATCCCGGAGCAGGGCTCGCGACGCCTCGGCGTAAGGAATGCGCTTCACAGGCGCGACAATAGTCGTGTTCGAGGCGCTCACGGCCGAGCCACCTCGACCATGATGAAGTCGGACTTGGCCGCGCCGCAGTCCGGGCAGCTCCAGTCCTCCGGGATGTCGTCCCAGCGGGTGCCGGGCGCGATGCCGTCTTCGGGCCAGCCCAGCGCCTCGTCGTATTCGAAGCCGCACTGAACGCACTGGTACAGCTTGTAGTCGTTGGCCTGGTCGCTCATTTGCTCGCTCCTATCGGTTGGAAATCGACCTTTTCGCGCACCGAGCAGTCCGGGCAGCACCAGTCCTCGGGGATCTGGTCCCATCCGGTGCCCGGGGGGAAGCCTTCGCGGGCGTCGCCTTTGGCCTCGTCGTAGACGTAGTCGCAGACAGGGCACTGGTAGGCGTTTGACGCCGGGCTCGTCATGCGGCACCGCCATACCGAGCCAGCATCTTCTCCCGCAGCCGCGGTTGCACGTTCACCTTGGTGATGTCGCCGTCGTAGTGCGCGAGTACCCGGTGGTCCATCACCTTGCGCCACAACGGCGGGAAGTAGGTCAGCGAGATCATCGACGCGTACCCGCTGGGCAGGTTCGGCGACCCTTCCATGCTGCGCAGCGTCTGGTAGCGCCGGGTGGGGTTGGCGTGGTGGTCGCTGTGCCGCTGCAGGTGGTAGAGGAACAGGTTGGTGACGATGTGGTCGGAGTTCCAGCTGTGCACCGGCGCGCACCGCTCGTAGCGGCCGTTCGCGTTCTTCTGCCGCAACAGCCCGTAGTGCTCGAGGTAGTTGACGGCTTCCAGCAGGCTGAAGCCGAAGACCGCCTGGATGACGACGAACGGCAGCAGGCCCCACCCGAACACCGCGATCAACGCGCCCCACAGCACCAGCGACATGGCCCACGCGTTGAGCACATCGTTGGACAGGTAGGTCTTGGGGTGCCACGGGCTGTTGCCCTGGCGGCGGATGCGCTGCGCCTCCAGCTTGACCGCAGAACGCAGGCTGCCGAGGACGCTGCGCGGCAGGAACTCCCAGAACGTCTCCCCGAAGCGCGCCGAGGCGGGGTCCTCCGGCGTCGAGACGCGGACATGGTGGCCGCGGTTGTGCTCGATGTAGAAGTGGCCGTAGCAGGTCTGCGCCAGCGTGATCTTGGACAGCCAGCGCTCCAGGGAGTCCTTCTTGTGGCCCATCTCGTGCGCGGTGTTGATGCCGACGCCGCCGAGCACACCGACCGACAGCGCCAGGCCGAGCTTGCCGGCCCACCCCAGTCCGCCGTCGAAGCCCAGCCAGTGCAGGTCCGACGCGGTGAACAGGTAGGCGCCCAGCAGCACGCTCAGGTACTGGAAGGGGATGTAGAGGTAGGTGCAGTAGCGGTAGTACTTGTCGTTTTCCAGCCGCTCCATCACCTCATCAGGCGGGTTCTGGCCGTCGGGTCCGAAGCGCAGGTCCAGCAGCGGCAGCAGGACGTAGACCAGGATCGGGCCGATCCACAGCGGCACCTGTGCGCCGGCGTGCCAGCCCAGGTGGTTCATAGCCCAGATGATCGGCAGCATCACGAACAGCGCCGTCGGGGCGATCAGGCCCAGCAGCCACAGGTGGCGCTTCTTGTCGCGCCACTGTGCTGCGGGCAGCTCGGGGAGTTCGGATTGGTACTGGGTGGTCATATGCCAAACCTCCTTGTGAGTCACACCACGTTGGATTTGGACAATACCGCGCTCGGAGTCTCATGTCTAGACACGAAACGCTGTTTTGTAAACCAGAGCTAGATTTGGGCGCCGGCTTCCCGGCGGCCCTGCACCGAATGGCGCCGGCCGTACCCGAAGTAGATGGCGGCGCCGAGCACCAGCCAGACCGCGAACCTGATCCAGGTCAGGGCGGTCAGGTTCAGCATCAGCCACAGACACGCGCACACCGAGGCGATCGGGAGTGCCGGAACCCACGGCGCGCGGAACCCGCGCTCCAGGTCCGGGCGGCTGCGGCGCAGCACGATCACCCCGGCCGAGACCAGCACGAAGGCAAACAGCGTCCCGACGTTGACCATTTCCTCGAGTTTGGTGATCGGGAACACCGACGCGGTCGCGGCGATGACCACCGCGACCAGCACGGTGATCCGCACCGGGGTGCCCCGCGACCCGGTCTTGGCCAACTGCCGCGGCAGCAGGCCGTCGCGCGCCATCGCGAACAACACCCGGCACTGCCCGAGCATCAGCACCATCACCACGGTGGTCAGCCCGGCCAGCGCGCCGACCGAGATGATGCCGCTGGCCCAGTGCACCCCGTTGGCCGAGAACGCGGTGGCCAGGTTGGCCTGCCCGCCGCCGGCGCCGGTCCGCAGTTGCGTGTAGGACACCATGCCCGAGAGCACCACCGACACCGCCACGTAGAGCAGGGTGACGACGCCCAAGGAAGCCAGGATGCCGCGCGGGACGTCGCGCTGGGGGTACTTGGTCTCCTCGGCCATGGTGGCGACGATGTCGAACCCGATGAACGCGAAGAACACGATCGATGCACCCGCCAGCACGCCGTACCAGCCGTAGTGGCTGCCGCCGGCGCCGGTGACCAGCGACAGCACCGACTGGTCCACGCCGCTGCCCTCCTGCTCGGCCTGCGGCTTGGGAATGAACGGTGAGTAGTTGGCCGCCTTGACGTAGAACGCGCCGACGATCACCACCAAGAAAACGACCGACACCTTGATGGCGGTGACGACGGCGGAAAACCGCGACGACAGCTTGGTGCCCAGCGCCAGCAGCACCGCCACCGCGGCGACGATCACCAGCGCGCCCCAGTCCAGCTGAAACGACCCGAAACGCGCGGTGGCTCCGCCGAACCCGAACACGGTGCCCAAGTAGCTGGACCAGCCCTTGGCGACCACCGCGGCCCCGACCGCCAGTTCCAGCACCAGGTTCCAGCCGATGATCCAGGCCAGGAGCTCGCCGAAGGTGGCGTAGGAAAAGGTGTAGGCGCTGCCGGCGACCGGCAGGGTGGAGGCGAATTCGGCGTAACACAGTGCCGCCAGCGCGCAGGTGGCCGCGGCGATCAGAAACGAGATCCAGATCGCCGGGCCGGTGATGTCGCCGGTCGTCGACGCGGTGACGGTGAAGATGCCCGCGCCGATCACCACCGAGACGCCGAACACCATCAGGTCCCACCAGGTGAGCTCCTTGCGCAGTCGGGTGGTGGGCTCATCGGTGTCGGCGATCGACTGTTCCACCGACTTGATGCGCCATCGACCGGCCATGTCAACCGTCCCTGTTGTCGTGGGTCACCCGCTGGACCAGCACAGTAGTGGGTAGTCTGCGGGAATGCGGGGGAGCGTTCAAGACAGAGACCACGCGGTAGTCATCGGCGGCAGCATCGCCGGCTTGTGCGCCGCACGGGTCCTTTCCGACTTTTTCGACCGGGTAACGGTTTACGAGCGGGACAACCTGCCCAGCGCGCCGGCCAACCGCGCCACGGTCCCCCAGGACCGGCACCTGCACATGCTGATGGCGCGCGGGGCCAACGAGTTCGAAAGCCACTTCCCCGGGTTGCTGGACGACATGGTGGCCGCCGGTGTGCCGATGCTGGAAAACCGGCCCGACTGCATCCATCTGGGCGCCGCGGGCCATGTGCTGGGCACCGGTCATACCTTGCGCGACGAGTTCACCGCCTACGTGCCCAGCCGGCCGCACCTGGAGTGGCAGATCCGGCGCCGGGTCCGTGACATCGACAACGTCGAGATCGTGCAGCGCAACGTGTTCGAGCCGCGGTACGACCGCGCTCAGCGCAAGGTGACGGGCGTGCTGCTCGATCCCCCGGCCGACGGCCCGGGTGGGGAGCCGGAGTTCGTCGCCGCCGACCTGGTGGTCGACGCGGCCGGGCGCGGCACCCGGTTGCCGGTGTGGCTCGAGCAGTGGGGCTACCCGCGCGCGCCGGAGGCGATCATCGACATCGGCATCCACTACGCCACCCATCAGTTCCGGCTGCCCGAGGGCACGCTGCGGGAGAAGGTGGTGGTCGCCGGGGCGTCGCACGACCAGTCACTGGGGTTGGGCATGCTGCACTACGAAGACGGCACCTGGGTGCTGACCACGTTCGGGGTGGCCAACGCCAAACCCCCGCGGACCTTCCCCGAGATGCTCGCGCTGGCCGAGGAACTGCTGCCCGCCCACTTCAACGAGGCGCTGGCGAAAGCCACTCCCATCGGCGAACCGGCATATCACGCCTTCCCGGCGAGCAGGTGGCGCCGCTATCACAAGCTCAAGCGGTTCCCCGGCGGCATCGTGCCGTTCGGTGACGCGGTGGCCAGCTTCAACCCGACGTTCGGGCAGGGCATGACCATGACGTCGTTGCAGGCGGGTCATCTGCGCAAGGCGCTGGAAGCCACCGACAAAGATCTGGCCACCGAACTGGCTCGGCTCACCGCGAAGACCACCTATCCGGTGTGGATGATGAACGCCATCGGCGACATCACCTTCCACCACGCCGAGACCGGGCCCATCCCGTGGTGGTGGCGGCCGTCGGGCGCACTGTTCGACCAATTCCTCGGCGCGGCCGAGACCGAACCGGTGCTGGCCGAATGGTTTTTGCGCCGGTTCTCCCTGCTCGACAGCCTGTACATGATTCCGCCGCCGCGCATCGTCGGTCGCACCATCGCCCACAACATGCGGCTGTGGCTCAAAGAGCGCCGCGAGCTGCGCGGGCACACCGAAGAGCGCCGAGCGGTTACAAGCCGACCGTAGCCCGGAACAACGTCGCGGGTTCCTGCGCCCTCAGCCGGATCGGGCAGTCGTCGGCGGACACCCAGGCCGCGGCGCCCCGCTCGAGCGTGACCGAGCCGGACTTGCCACACACCGTCGTGGAGCCCTCGGTGCACAGCAGGATCTGCGGGCCGTCGTGACGGCAGGGCGCGTCGACCTCGTGGCCCAGGTGCTCGCCGTCGAGCACCAGCTGTGCCACCGCGAACTCCACGGCCGGGGTGTCGTACACCAGGCCCAGCCCGTCGCGCACGATCGGCGCCCGCAGCTGCGATTCGGCGGTGGGGGTGAAGTCCAGCACCCGCAACAGTTCGGGCACGTCGACGTGTTTGGGGGTCAGTCCGCCACGTAACACGTTGTCGGAGTTGGCCATCACTTCCACCGCGAAGCCGCGCAGATAAGTGTGCAGGTTGCCGGCCGGGAGGAAGATCCCCTCCCCGGGGGCCAGCGTGATGCGGTTGAGTAATAGCGCGGCCAGCACGCCGGCGTCGCCGGGATAGCGTTCGCCGAGTTCGAGGACCGTCTTGACTTCACCGGCGAATTCGGTGGCGCCCGAGCTGATGTACCCGATGGCGCCGTCGAGGACGGCGGGCACCAGCACGTCGATGTCGGGCTGCGGGGCGGTGATCCAGGTGGTGAACAGCGCGCGCAGTCCGTCGGCGTCGGACTGATCGCTCAGCAACCCGATGAACGGGTCGAGGTCGGAGACGTTGAGCGCCCGCAACAGCTCCGCCGTGCGGGCCGCGTGACGAAACCCGGCCAGCGCCTCGAACGGTTGCAGCGCCACCAGCAGCTCCGGCTTGTGACTGGTGTCGCGGTAGTTGCGGATCGGAGAGTTGACCGGAATGCCAAGGCGCTCTTCGCGCAAGTACCCTTCGACGGCCTGTTCGGCGCTGGGATGGGCCTGCAACGACAGCGGCTCGTCCGCGGCCAGCACCTTGACCAGAAACGGCAGCACGTCACCGAAACGCGCGCGCGCGCCGGAGCCCAGCTGCCCCTCTGGGTCGGCGACCAACGCCTCCAGCAAAGACTTTTCACCGTCGGGGGTCGCCAAGTAGGCGGGGTCACCCGGGTGCGCGCCGAACCACAGTTCCGCCTCCGGGTGCGCCGCGGGGACCTGCCGTCCGGTGAACTCGGCGATGGCGGTACGCGACCCCCACGCGTACGTGCGTAACGCTCCCCGCAGCAGTTCCACGGTCTCTCTATCCCCGGACCAATCGCAGATAAACGGCGGCCATCTCCAGCCGAACGGCCAATACTGCCAGTTGCTGTTCGGTGCGTCCGGCGCCCCCCGGCGCCACCGGCGCCGCCGTGGCGTCGAGTCCCTCGGCCGCATCGGGCACGTCGTGGGCCGAGACCAGGACGACGTCGTCGAGCCCGGCGACGCGGGCGCTGACCACCGTGCGCTCTTCGGCCAGCGTCAGCGCCAACACCCGCAGCCGCTGCGGCAGCGGACCGTCGAGCTCTTCGTCGTGGAACAGGCCCTCGGCCGCGTCGGGAAGACCGGCGGCCGGCCGGTCTCGCAGCGCCACCACGGCGTCGGCCAGTCCGGCCGCGGCGGTGGCCTGGTGGGCAATGCGCAGCAGGACCGAACTGCCGTGCCGGGCCAGCGCCACGGTGGCCGCGTTGTCACCCACCAGTGCGACCTGATGGTCGGATATGCGGGCGGCCAGGGTCTTGGCCGGATTGGTGAACACATCCCGGCCCGCGCTGTTGCGCAGCACCTCGGCGTCGAGTTCGTCGGCTAGGGCCGCCAGATCGATGGGCAGCCTCGGGTCGACGGTTCGCATGGCCGCCAACCCCGCGGCCAAGTAGCGGCATAACCCGAACTCGTCGCGGACCAACAGCCGCGGGGGCAGCGCCGCGACCCGCCCGGCCGTGGAGTCCCGCAGCGGACCCTCATAAGGCGCCACCACCAAAACCCTTGCGCCCCTGCGCACTCCGGTCGCCGCCGCCGCGATCAGCCCTGGGTCACCGGGGTCGTCTCCGGCGACGATCAACACGTCCAGCGGCCCCACCCACGCCGGCGCTTCGGTGGCCACCGCGATGGGCTCCGCGGCCGCGCCGCTCAGGGTCGCGGCGAGCATGGTCCCGGCGGTCTCGGCCGCGCCTCGCGTAGCCACCCAGATGATGGTGCGCGGACGCTCGTCGCTGCGCAGCAAGTCCAGGTCGCCCTCGTCGGCGGCTGCGGCGACCGCACGCACCTGCGCGCCGGCCATGGACGCCGACCGCAGCAGTGCGTCCCGGTCGGCGGCGATCAGGCCATCGGTGTCTTCGAAGTCGATGACCTGGGTGGCGCTCATGGTCCGCCCTTCTCCTGCGTTGTATGGGCCGCGATTTCCGCGCTGACGTGTTGCACGACGGTGTCGACATCTTCGGTGCTGCGGCCCTCGACGTTGAGCCGCAGCAACGGCTCGGTGTTGGAGCTGCGCAGGTTGAACCAGCTGCCGTCGCCCAGGTCGACCGTGACGCCGTCCAGGTGGTCGATGGAGTGGATGCGGCTGCCGAACGACTTCAGCACGCTTTCCACGCAGGCCGATGCGTCGGCCACGGTGAAGTTGATTTCCCCGGACGACTCATAGCGTTGGTAGTCCGCGGTCAGCTCGGACAGCGGCCGGTCCTGTTCGCCGAGGGCGGCCAGGACGTACAGGGCGGCCAGCATGCCGGAATCGGCGCCCCAGAAGTCCCGGAAGTAATAGTGCGCGGAGTGTTCGCCGCCGAAGATGGCGCCGCTGTCGGCCATCATCGCCTTGATATAGGAGTGTCCTACGCGTGAGCGCAACGGGGTGCCGCCGCGCTCGGCGACCAGTTCGGGCACCGCACGCGAGGTGATCACGTTGTGGATGACCGTGGCGCCGATCTCGCGCTGCAACTCCCGCGCGGCCACCAGGCTGGTGACCGTCGACGGCGATACCGGCTGGCCCCGCTCGTCGACCACGAAGCACCGGTCGGCGTCGCCGTCGAACGCCAGGCCGATGTCGGCATTGGTGTCGCGCACATAGGCCTGCAGGTCGACCAGGTTCGCCGGGTCCAGCGGATTGGCTTCGTGATTGGGGAAAGCTCCATCGAGCTCGAAATACAACGGCAACAAGGTGATCGACTCGATCGCGCCCAGTACCGCCGGCGCGGTGTGACCGGCCATGCCGTTGCCCGCGTCCACCGCCACCCGCAGCGGCCGCAAGTCGGTGGTGTTCACCAGCGATCGCAGGAAGTCGCCGTACTCGGCCAGCACGTCCTTGTCGGTGATGTTTCCCGCCGGCCCGTCGAACCCGGGAACCCCGGCGATCAGGGCGTCGCTGATGGTCTTCAATCCCGTGTCGGCGCCGACCGGTTTGGCGCCGGCCCGGCACAGTTTGATGCCGTTGTAGGCCGCCGGGTTGTGGCTGGCGGTGAACATCGCGCCGGGGCAGTCGAGCAACCCGGAAGCGAAGTAGAGCTGGTCGGTCGACGCCAAACCGATGCGCACCACGTCGAGCCCCTGGCCGGTGACCCCGGCCGCAAACGCCGCGGCCAGCGCCGGGGAGCTGTCGCGCATGTCGTGACCGATGACCACCTGGCTTGCGTCTTCGCCGCGCATGAGCCCGGCGAACGCCGCGCCGACGTCGTTTACCAGCGGTTCGGTGATCTCCTCACCGACGAGTCCGCGAACGTCATACGCCTTGATGACACGGTGGATAGCCGCGGCGGGCCAAGACATTCTCGGGGTCTCCTGACGACCTTGGTGTTATTCAACTCTTGGCGTCAGCCTATCCGCCCGGCGAAGGGGCGGCCCCAAACGGTCGGACCGTCAGTCGGCGGGATCGGGCAATACCCGAAGATGTCCCCGCCGGCGTCCGGACCGACGCTCGGGGGGTGCGAGCACCCCACCGCTGGGTGCGGCGGCATGTGCCCCGGCGGACTGCAGGTGCGGATCACTCGCAACTCCGACCGAGGGCGGGGGCACGTCGTCCCCGTAACCGTCGTACGTGTCGGAGCCATTCAGGTAACCGTTGAGCGGCGCGCCCGAAGCGCCGGCGTAGGACCGGGTTGCGCCGGAACGGCCTTCGCGCACGGCATCCGCCAGCGCCACCAGGTCATCCTCGTCGGGATGGGTGGGCTCGAGGGTAAGAGGTCCGGCGTGGCGCACGAGCTCCCACCCACGCGGTGCGGTGATGCGGCCGGCATGACCGACGCACAAATCCCAGGAGTGGGGTTCGCGCGCGGTAGCGAGCGGACCCACCACGGCAGTCGAGTCCGAGTAGACGAACGTCAACGTTGCCACTGCGTAGTGCGGACACCCGGGCCGGCAGCAGCGACGGGGTACGTTCACGTTCGAAAGGCTATCGTGCGGCAACGCCGCCGAAGCGACGGACACGCGCATCCGGCGTTCGATGTCTAACCGTTACGATCGGCGCGTGAGCGATCCGCACGGCTTCCCGCGAAGCGGTCGGTTCGAGCCCGGGTCGGTACGGCCGCCCGCCCACCGGGGGCGGCGGCGGGGGCGAGATCTGCGGGGTCCGTTGTTGCCGCCGACCGTCCCGGGGTGGCGCAGTCGCGCCGAGCGCTTCGACATGGCGGTGCTCGAGGCATACGAACCCATCGAGCGGCGCTGGCACGACCGGGTGGCAGAACTTGACGTCGCGGTCGACGAGATTCCGCGCATTGCGGCCAAGGATCCCGAGAGTGTGCAATGGCCGCCGGAGGTCATCGCCGATGGACCCATCGCGCTGGCCCGGTTGATCCCCGCCGGGGTCGACGTTCGCGGCAACGCAACGCGGGCGCGGATTGTGTTGTTTCGCAAGCCAATTGAGCGACGCGCGAAAGACACCGTCGAGCTCGCTGAGTTACTGCACGAGATCTTGGTGGCCCAGGTGGCGATCTACCTGGACGTAGAGCCCTCGGTCATCGACCCGACGATCGATGACTGACTGACGCAAGCGGTCAGATGATGCCGCGCTTGAGGCGGCGACGCTCCCGCTCCGACAGACCGCCCCAGATACCGAAGCGCTCGTCATGAGCCAGGGCGTAGTCGAGGCATTCGTGACGGACCTCGCACCCCAGGCAAATCTTCTTGGCCTCGCGGGTGGAGCCGCCCTTCTCTGGGAAGAACGCCTCGGGATCCGTTTGCGCGCACAGCGCGCGGTCCTGCCACTGATCGGCCGGCACCGGTTCGGGTTCAGGTTCGAATGCGACCGGCGCATCGGGAACCACGCTCAGGTGAGGACGCATGGGTGCCACAGGGGGCACCGTCGCCGATCCGGCAGTGGTGTGCGGTGCGCTACCCATCAGGCCCCTAAGGTGCTCATAGGACATGCCTCCGCCTCCTCACTAATAGAGTGAAATGGTTGCCACTGTTTTGATGTACAGCTACCTAATTCGAACAAGTGATCGAATCTCGGTCTGCGACACCGGAACCGGCCGGCCAACCGGGAAATGACACTGATGTGATTAGACACGGGTTCACAGGTTCGCGCAAGCGTTTCGCCGCATTTCCATATCAGTTCGTGACCAATTTTCGGCGTTTCTGTTGTGAATGGATACCGGCGTGTCTGGTGTTACTGATCACAGGTTCCGCGGGTGGCTCTAGCGCCGAAGATCCGTGCGGCACCGGCAGGTACTGTCCTGCGGTGTGAAGGTCACCGTTCTAGTCGGTGGAGTCGGCGGCGCCCGGTTTCTGGTCGGGGTCCAGCAGTTGCTCGGTCTAGGCCAGTATGCCCCACCGCATTCCGAGCCGGGTCACGAGCTGCGCGCCGTGGTCAACATCGGTGACGACGCGTGGATTCACGGGGTGCGCGTGTGCCCGGATCTGGACACCTGCATGTACACCCTCGGCGGTGGCGTTGACCCACAGCGCGGCTGGGGCCACCGCGGCGAAACCTGGAATGCCATGGCGGAGTTGGCCGCCTATGGCGTGCAGCCCGATTGGTTCCAACTCGGGGACCGCGACCTGGCCACCCATCTGGTGCGCACGCAAATGCTCAATGCCGGCTACCGACTGACCCAGATCACCGCGGCGTTGTGTGACCGCTGGCAACCCGGTGCGCTGCTGCTCCCGGCCAGTGACGACCGTTGTGAAACGCACGTGGTGATCACCGATCCGGCCGACCAGACCACGCGGGCCATTCACTTCCAGGAATGGTGGGTGCGCTACCGCGCGCAGGTGCCCACGCACAGCTTCGCCTTCATCGGTGCCGAAAAGGCGGCCGCCACAAGCGAAGCGGTGGCGGCCATCGCCGAGGCCGACGTCATCCTGGTGGCACCGTCCAATCCGGTGGTCAGCGTCGGCGCCATCCTGGCCGTCCCCGGTATCCGCGCGGCGTTGCGCGCAGCGAGCGCCCCAATCGTCGGCTACTCCCCCATTATCGGCGGAAAACCGTTGCGCGGCATGGCCGATGCCTGTCTGTCCGTCATCGGAGTGGAGTCCACCGCCGAGGCGGTCGGTCAGCACTACGGTGCCCGCCGGGGCACCGGGATACTGGACTGCTGGCTCGTCCACGAGGGCGATCGTGCCGACATCGACGGGGTGGCGGTGCGAGCGATACCGCTGTTGATGAGCGATCCGAAAGCGACCGCCGAGATGGTGCGCGCGGGCCTCGAGCTTGCGGGCGTGGCCCCGTGACCCGTCCGGCGGACCCACCCGGCGAGCACGGCGCGGCCGCGACGATCGAGATCCTGCCGGTGATCGGGCTGCCGGAGTTCCGTCCCGGTGACGACGTGGGCGCGGCCCTGGCCGCGGCCGCGCCGTGGCTGCGCGACGGTGACGTCGTCGTGGTGACCAGCAAGGTGATCTCCAAGTGCGAAGGCCGACTGGTGCCCGCACCGGCCGACGAGGAAGAGCGAGACCGGTTGCGGCGCAAGCTCGTCGAACAAGAGGCGGTGCGAGTGCTGGCGCGCAAGGGCCGCACCCTGATCACCGAGAACCGGTTCGGGCTGATCCAGGCGGCCGCCGGAGTGGACGGCTCCAATGTCGAGCGGTCCGAGCTGGCGCTGCTGCCTGAGGATCCCGATGCCAGTGCCGCGGCGGTGCGCGCGGGGCTGCGCGAACGGCTCGGTGTCAACGTCGGCGTGGTCATCACCGACACCATGGGCCGTGCCTGGCGCAACGGCCAGATCGACGCCGCGGTGGGCGCGGCCGGGTTGCCGGTGCTGCACAACTATTCCGGTGCCGTCGACGCCTACGGCAATGAACTGGTGGTCACCGAGATAGCGGTGGCCGACGAGATCGCGGCCGCGGCCGATCTGGTGAAGGGCAAACTGACCGCGCTGCCGGTGGCGGTGGTGCGCGGGCTGACCCTGACCGATGACGGCTCGACGGCCCGGCAGTTGCTGCGCGCCGGTGAAGAAGACCTGTTCTGGCTCGGCACCGCCGAAGCGATCGACCTGGGCCGCCGGCAGGCGCAACTGCTGCGACGGTCGGTGCGCCGGTTCAGCGACGAGCCGGTACCCGCCGAACTGGTCGAGGCCGCCGTCGCCGAGGCACTGACCGCACCCGCCCCGCACCACACCCGCCCGGTGCGGTTCGTGTGGCTGACCACCCAGGCCACCCGCACCCGCCTGCTCGACCGCATGAAAGACAAGTGGCGCACCGACCTCGCCGGTGACGGGAGGCCCGCCGAGTCGATCGAACGCCGGGTGGCACGCGGCCAGATCCTCTATGACGCACCGGAAGTCGTCATCCCCTTCCTGGTTCCCGACGGCGCGCACAGCTACCCCGACGCCGCCCGTACCGAAGCCGAGCACACCATGTTCACCGTGCCGGTCGGCGCGGCCGTACAGGCGTTGCTGGTCGCGCTGGCGGTGCGCGAGGTGGGCAGTTGCTGGATCGGCTCGACGATCTTCGCCGCCGATCTGGTTCGCGAAGTGCTGGAGCTGCCCGCCGACTGGGAACCGTTGGGCGCCATCGCCGTCGGCTACCCGGCCGAGCCCGCCGGGCCGCGTGACCCGGTGGCCGTCACCGACCTGTTGCTCCGCAAGTGACGACGTTCGCGGGCAAGGCGCCCGCCTCGGCCGACAAGGTCCGCGGCGGCTATTACACCCCCGCGCCCGTCGCGCGGTTCCTGGCCGACTGGGTGTGTCAGGCCGGCCCGCGCGTCCTGGAACCCGCCTGCGGCGACGGCCGCATCCTGCGCGAGCTTGCCGCCCGCAGCCATCGTGCGCACGGGGTGGAACTCGACGGCCAGGAGGCGGCCAAGGCTCGCCGGTTCGCCTCCGTCGACACCGAAGACTTCTTCACCTGGGTTCCCGATGGCGGCGGCTGGGACGGCGTGGCCGGCAACCCGCCCTACATCCGCTTCGGCAACTGGGCGTCCGAGCAGCGTGAGCCGGCGTTGGCGCTGCTGGCCCGCGAAGGGTTGCGCCCCACCAAATTGACCAATGCCTGGGTCCCGTTCGTCGTGGCCAGCACCACGCTGGTGCGCGACGGCGGGCGCGTCGGGCTGGTCTTGCCCGCGGAGTTGCTGCAAGTCGGCTACGCCGCGCAGCTCCGCGAGTTCCTGCTGCGCCGGTATCGGGAGATCACGCTGATCAGCTTCCAGCGCCTGGTGTTCGACGGCATCCTGCAGGAGGTCGTGTTGTTCTGCGGCGTGGTCGGCCGCGCACCGGCTCCGGCGCGGATCCGCACTGTGGCGGTGCGCGACGCCGACGCGCTGGCGCACGCCGATCTTCAGGTCGAGTGGGCCCCGGCGCTGCTGCACGAGCAGGAGAAGTGGACCAAGTACTTCCTCGACCCTGCCGCGATCGACTTGTTGCGGACCCTCAAGCGCTCCGACTCGCTCACCAGGATGGGCCGGCTGGCCGAGGTCGACGTGGGCATCGTGACCGGCCGCAACAGCTTCTTCACCTTCACCGACGCCGACGCGCACACACTGGGCCTCCGCGACCACTGCGTCCCGCTGGTTTCGCGCAGCGCCCAGCTCACCGGCCTGGTGTACGACAGTGGTTGCCGCGCCGGCGATCTGGCGACGCACCACCGCACCTGGCTGCTCAATGCGCCACCGGAACCCAGTGACCCGGCGCTGCTGGCCCACATCGCCTCCGGCGAACAAGCCGGTGTGCAGCAGGGCTACAAGTGCTCGGTGCGTACGCCGTGGTGGCGGACGCCGTCACTGTGGGTTCCCGACCTGTTCCTGCTGCGCCAGATTCACCGGGCGCCACGGCTGACCGTCAACGCCGCGGCCGCCACGAGCACCGACACCGTGCATCGGGTCCGCGTCAAGGCGGAGGTGGATCCGACCGCGCTGGCCGCGGTGTTCCACAACAGCGCCACCTTCGCGTTCGCCGAGATCCTGGGCCGCAGCTACGGCGGCGGCATTTTGGAGCTGGAACCCGCCGAAGCCGAGCAGCTGCCGATTCCCGCGCCGACGCCCGCCGACACCGAACTCGCCGCAGACGTCGACCTGTTGTTGCGGGCCGGCGAGGTCGAGAAGGCACTCGACCTGGTCGATCGGCGGGTGCTGGTCGAGCGGTTGGGCTGGTCGCCGCAACTGGTCGCCGGGTGCCGCGAAGCGTGGGCGACGCTGCGGGATCGTCGGCGCAAGCGAGGGGCGCGGTGACGCTGCGCGACTCGGTCATCGCGACCCTCACCGACTGGCAGGCCCCGGACCCGGGGCAGGACTCAGTGCGTCATGCGGTGTTGGCCTTCGTCGAGGCCCGCACCGACGCCTGCCGTCGGGACTGCACGCCCGGGCACGTCACGGCATCGGCGCTGGTGGTCGACGACGGCGGACAGGTGTTGCTCACCCTGCATCCGCGCATCGGCCGCTGGGTGCAACTGGGTGGCCATTGCGAGGACGACGAGAACATCCTGGCCGCGGCGCTGCGCGAGGCCACCGAGGAATCCGGCATCGCCGGCTTGCGGATGGCGCCCGACCTGGTCGCCATCCATGTGCACCCGGTGGTGTGCTCGCTGGGCGTGCCGACTCGGCACCTGGACCTGCAATTCCTGGCGCACGCGCCGGCCGGGGCGCAGATCGCGATCAGCGACGAGTCGGTGGATCTGCGGTGGTGGCCGCCGGATGCGCTGCCGCCCGATGCCGACGACGGGCTGAAGTATCTGGTCGCCCGCGCGACTCAGACGTCCGAGGAGTAGCGGATCCCGCCGTCGGGCAACGACACCCCCGGCCACACCCGCGCACCACGCAGCAGCTCACAGCGCGCACCGATGTCGGCGCCGTCACCGATGACACCGTCGCGGATGAGCGCCCGCGGGCCGATCCGCGCACCGAAGCCGATGATCGAACGCTCGATCACGCTGCCCGCTTCCACCTTCACACCGTCGAAGATCACCGCACCGTCCAGCCGCACACCGGGGCCGATCTCGGCGCCGCGCCCGACGACGGTGCCGCCGATCAGCACCGCGCCGGGAGACACCGCGGCACCGTCGTGCACCAACTGCTCGCCGCGGTGGCCGTGCAGGGCCGGCGACGGCGCGATGCCGCGGACCAGGTCGGAGGATCCGCGCACGAAGTCCTCCGGGGTACCCATGTCCCGCCAATAGGTGGCATCGACGTAGCCGCACACCTTGACGTCGGCGGCCGACAGCAGCGTCGGGAACACCTCCCGCTCCACCGACACCTCGCGGCCCCGGGGGATGCGGTCGATGACGTGGCGCTCCAAGACGTAGCAGCCGGCGTTGATCTGGTCGGTCGGCGGATCCTGGGTCTTCTCCAAGAATGCGGTGACCCGGCCGTCGGCGTCGGTGGGCACGCAGCCGAACGCGCGCGGATCACCCACCCGCACCAGGTGCAGCGTGACGTCGGACTGATGCGCTTGGTGGAAGTCCAGCAGCTGGCCTAGGTCGGCGCCGGACAGGACGTCGCCGTTGAACACCAGCACGGTGTCGTGGCGCAGCTTGCCGGCCACATTGGCGATCCCGCCGCCGGTGCCCAGCGGATTTTCCTCGGTCACGTACTCGATCTGCAGGCCCAGCTTGGACCCGTCGCCGAACTCCGCCTCGAACACCTCGGCGCGGTAGGACGTCCCCAGGATCACGTGTTCGATGCCGGCCGCGGCGATCCGCGACAACAGATGGGTCAGGAACGGCAGCCCGGCGGTCGGCAGCATCGGCTTGGGCGCCGACAGGGTCAGGGGCCGCAGCCGGGTGCCTTTGCCGCCGACCAGGACCACCGCATCGACTTGGTGGGTGTCCAACTCAGTGCCGCCCTTCTGCCAGGTTCAGTTCGCGCCGCCCCTTGCGCAGTTCGCGGCGCACCATCAGGCGCGAGCGCATCGCCAACGATCCGCGCAGCATCCAGCGCAACGGAGCGCGCCGCCAACCGGCATGGCGATCCGCCAAGAAGATATAGGTACTGCGGTGATGGGCGGCCAGGTGACTAGCCGGGTCCCGTCCCGTCGAATGCCCCTTGTGGTGCAGAACTTCGGCGGACGGCACGTAGACCGACAGCCAGCCCGCTTTGCCCAGCCGGTCGCCGAGGTCCACGTCCTCCATGTACATGAAGTAGCGCTCGTCGAACCCGCCCACTTCGCTGAACGCCGCCCGGCGGACCAGCAGGCACGACCCGGACAGCCAGCCCACCGGTCGTTCGGTGGGTTCCAGGCGCTCCTGCCGGTAGGCCGCGGTCCACGGATTGCGCGGCCAGATCGGCGCGAGCACGGCGTGCATGCTGCCGCGGACCAGGCTGGGTAGGTGGCGCGCCGAGGGGTAGACCGAGCCGTCGGGATCGCGGATCAGCGGCCCCAACGCCCCGGCCCGGGGCCAGCGTTGGGCCGCCTCCAGCAGGGCATCGATGCTGCCCGGGCCCCATTGCACGTCGGGATTGGCGACGATGACCCAGTCCTGCATCCAGGCTTCGTCGGCCAGCCCGTCGAGTTGGGCTACGGTGCGGTTGACCGCGGTTCCGTAACCGAGGTTGGCTCCGGTCGGCAGCAACCGCACGTTGGGGTAGCGCTCGACGGCGGCCTGCGGGGTTCCGTCGGTGGAGCCGTTGTCGGCCAGCAGGACGCTGACCGGGCGATCGGTGGCCAGCGACAACGACGCCAGGAAGCGCTCCAGGTGCGGACCCGGCGAATAGGTCACCGCAACCACCGGCAGGACGTCAGTCACGCGTAGAGGGTAACGCTCACTTCGCGGTGGCTTGGTTGGCAGCCGCCAGCGCAGCGACAAGTGCACTGCGCCAAGGCCGTAGCGGTGTCAGGCCGGCCGCCTCCCAGGACCGTCCCGACAGCGCGGAATACGACGGCCGGGGGGCGGGGCGCGGGAACTCGTCGCTGCTCACCGGGTGCACGCGCCGCGGGTCGGCGCCGCTTTCCTCGAACACCGCCTGCGCCTGCCCGAACCGGGACACCGCGCCCTGGTTGGCGGCGTGTAGCACCCGTCCGCGCGCGTTGTCGTTCGGCAAGGAGTCGGCGAGTTCCAGCAGCGCGGCGGCCAGGTCGGCGGCGTAGGTCGGCGAGCCGGTCTGGTCGTCGACGACCTTGATCGGGCCGTCTGAGCCGGCCAGCCGTTGCATGACGGCGACGAAGTCCTTGGTGGCTCCCCCGGTGTAGACCCAGGCGGTGCGCACCACGATGGCCTGCGGCAGTGCGGCCAGCACGGCCTGCTCGCCGGCGAGTTTGCTGCGGGCGTACACCCCTTGCGGCGCCGTTTGGTCGTCGGGCTCGTACGGGCGCGGCGGCGCGCCGCCGAAGTCCCCGTTGAAGACGTAGTCGGTCGAGACATGCACGAAGTCGGCGCCCACCCGCCCGCAGGCGCGGGCCAGGTGCTCGGGACCGGTGGCGTTGACGGCGTAGGCGCCCGCTTCGTCGCTTTCCGCACCGTCGACGTCGGTGTAGGCCGCGCAGTTGAGCACCACGTCGCCGTCCTGGATGAACCGCTCGGCGGCCGCCGGGTCGGTGATGTCCCACTCCGAGGAGGTCTTGGCGAGCAGGTCGCGGCCCTGGCGTCCGGCCAGCGCCACCAGATGGCCGCCCAACTGCCCGCCCGCACCCGTGATCACGATCCTTCGCGACATGGTCCCGAGTCTGGCACGCCGGGCTCGGCTACCCGGAAAGCGGCTGTGACACAAGTAGCCTACAGTGATGCCTGTGCAACGTGTGGTTCGCGCGGTTGCCACCGCATTGACCCTCGCCATCGTCCTTGGCACCGGAGTCGCGTGGACCAACGTCAAGTCCTTCGAGGACGGCATCTTCCACATGTCGGCGCCGTCGCTGGGCCACGGCGCCGACGACGGCGCGATCGACATCCTGCTGGTCGGCCTGGACAGCCGCACCGACGCGCACGGCAACCCGCTGACCGCCGAAGAACTGGCCACCCTGCGCGCCGGTGACGAGGAAGCCACCAACACCGACACGATCATCTTGGTCCGCATCCCCAACAACGGGAAGTCCGCGACGGCGATCTCCATCCCCCGCGACTCCTATGTGCAGGCACCGGGGCTGGGCAAGACGAAGATCAACGGCGTCTACGGCCAGACCCGGGAAGCCAAGCGCACGACGTTGGTGAAGGCCGGGGCGTCGGCCACCGAAGCCGCCGCCGCGGGCACCGAGGCCGGGCGTGAGGCGCTGATCAAGACGGTCGCCGACCTCACCGGCGTCACGGTCGACCACTACGCCGAGATCGGGCTGCTCGGCTTCGCGTTGATCGCCGACGCGCTCGGCGGTGTCGACGTCTGCCTCAAAGAGCCGGTGTTCGAACCACTTTCGGGCGCCGACTTCCCCGCCGGGCAGCAGAAACTCAACGGGCCCCAAGCGCTCAGCTTCGTCCGGCAGCGCCACGAGTTGCCTCGCGGCGACCTCGACCGGGTGGTGCGCCAACAGGCGGTGATGGCCTCACTGGCCCACCGCGTCATCTCCGGCAAGACCCTGTCGAGCCCCACCACGCTCAAGCGACTGGAGCAGGCCGTGCAGCGCTCGGTGGTGCTGTCCTCCGGCTGGGACATCATGGACTTCGTCCGCCAGCTGCAACAGCTGGCCGGCGGCAACGTCGCCTTTGCCACCATTCCGGTGCAAGACGGGGCGGGGTGGAGTGACGACGGCATGCAAAGCGTGGTCCGGGTGGACGCCCACCAGGTGCAGGACTGGGTTGGCAGCCTGCTGCACGAGCAAGATCAGGGCAAGACCGAAGAATTGGCCTACACCCCGGCCAAGACCACGGTCAACGTCGTCAACGACACCGATATCAACGGCCTGGCCGCGGCGGTGTCAGATGTTTTGTCCGGCAAAGGCTTCAGCACGGGCAACGTCGGCAACAACGACGGCGGGCACGTGAAGGCCAGCCAGGTGCGCGCCAACAAGACCGATGACCTGGGCGCGCAGCAGGTCGCCAAGGAACTGGGTGGATTGCCGGTGATTTCCGACCCGTCGCTGGCGGCCGGAGCGGTGCGGGTGGTGCTGGCCAACGACTACACCGGCCCGGGCTCCGGGCTGGAAGGCGGCGGCACCGTGACGCCGGCTCGGGCCAACATCGTCGGCTCCAACACCGACACCGCTCCCCCGCCCTCGCCGATTCTGACCGCCGGTTCCGACAAGCCCGAATGCATCAGCTGACCACGCTCAGCGGCGCCATCCTGGACCCGATGCTGCGCGCCGACCCCGTCGGCCCGCGCATCACCTACTACGACGATGCCACCGGTGAACGCATCGAACTGTCCGCGGTGACCCTGGCCAACTGGGCCGCCAAGACCGCCAACCTGTTGCGCGACGAGCTGGGCGCCGGGCCGGGCAGCCGGGTCGCGGTGCTGCTGCCGGCGCACTGGCAGACCGCCGCCGTGTTGTTCGGGGTGTGGTGGATCGGCGCCGAGGTCCTGTTGGAACCCGACGCTGCCGACCTCGCGCTGTGCACCGCCGAGCGGCTGGACGAGGCCGACGCCGCCGTCGCCGGCGGGGAGGTCGCGGTGTTGTCGCTCGACCCCTTCGGCAAGCCGGCCGCGGACCTGCCCGTGGGCGTCACCGACTACGCGACCGCCGTGCGCGTCCACGGCGACCAGATCGTTCCCGAGGGCCGGCCCGGTCCGGCGCTGGCCGGCCGTTCGGTGGAGCAGGTGTTGGCCGACTGCGAAACCTCCGCCGCGACACGGGGTTTGACGGCCGCCGACCGGGTGCTGTCCACGGCCTCGTGGACCACTCCCGACGAGCTGGTGGACGGCCTGCTGGCGGTGCTGTCCGTCGGTGCGTCGTTGGTGCAGGTCGCCCATGCCGACGCGGCGGCGCTGCCGCGCCGCATCGAGACCGAAAAGGTCACCCGGTCGCTCTAGACGTGGCCCGGGCGCGGCCAGGTTCCGACGAGCTGGGCATCGACGAGTGGCGCGCCGAGGTGATGCCCGAGGACAAGCTCGAGGTGGTGCGCGAGCTGCAAGACCACGGCTACGTCGTGGGCATGGTCGGTGACGGCATCAACGACGCCCCCGCCCTGGCCGCCGCCGACATCGGCATCGCGATGGGGCTGGCCGGCACCGACGTCGCGGTGGAGACCGCCGATGTGGCGCTGGCCAACGACGACCTGCATCGCCTGCTCGACGTGCGGGACCTGGGCGCGCGGGCCGTGGACGTGATCCGGCAGAACTACGGCATGTCGATCGCCGTCAACGCCGCCGGGCTGCTGATCGGGGCGGGCGGCGCGCTGTCGCCGGTGCTGGCCGCGATTCTGCACAACGCATCCTCGGTGGCGGTGGTGGCCAACAGCTCCCGGCTGATCCGGTACCGCCTGGACTGACAGGAAACTCCAACCCAGTCCCGAGCCCCCCGTCGTTACCCTGTCTAAAGAGTGGGACCACGGCGGCAGAAGGGACTTTCGAGGTGGGGCGTACCGACAACGACACCTGGGATCTGGCGACCAGCGTGGGGGCTACCGCGACCATGGTCGCCGCAGGACGGGCCAGGGCGACCAGGACCGGGCTGATCGACGACCCGTTCGCCGAGCCGCTGGTGCGCGCGGTCGGCGTCGACTTCTTCACGCGTTGGGCCGCAGGCGAACTCGACGCGAGTGACGTCGACACCCCCGACGCCCCGTGGGGGATGCAACGCATGACCGACCTCCTGGCGGCCCGCACCCGCTACATCGACGCCTTCTTCGCCCAAGCCGCGGACGCGGGCATCCGCCAGGTGGTCCTGTTGGCCGCCGGGCTGGACGCGCGGGGTTATCGGCTGCCGTGGCCCGCCGGGACGACGGTGTTCGAGATCGACCAGCAGCAAGTGATCGATTTCAAGACCAGCACCATCGCGGCCCTGGACGCCGACCCGACCGCCGAGGTGCGTGCCGTGGGCGTCGACCTGCGCCACGATTGGCCGGCCGCGCTGCGCCAGGCGGGGTTCGCCGCCGAGCAACCCACCGCGTGGGCCGCCGAAGGGCTGCTCGGTTTCTTGCCGTCGCAGGCCCAGGACCGGCTGCTCGACGACATCACCGCGCTCAGCGGCGACGGCAGCCGGCTGGTCGCCGAGGTGTTCGAGAACACCGCGTCCAACCAGCAGGCGCTCAACGGTGCCGCCGAGAAATGGCGCGAACACGGCCTGGACCTGGTGCTCGACGACCTGGGCTTCCCCGGCGACCGCAACGATGTGGCGGCCTACCTCGCCGAGCGCGGATGGGAGCCGGTGAGCACGCCGCTGAACCAGTTGCTGAGCGATACCGGCCTGCCGTTGCAGCCCACCGACCCCGACGCGCCGTTCAGCAAGAACTACTACTGCACCGCGGTCCTGCACCGGGCCACGTCGCGACCCTGAGCTGAGATCAGCAGCCGCAGTCCAGGCCTCGCCAGGCGCGCACGCCTTGCCAGACCGCGACCGCGGCGATGGCCAACCCGATGGCGGGATCGACCCACCACCCCCCGGCCCACCACGCGGTGACCGCCAGGCCGACCAGCACGGCGGCCGCCTGCGCCGCGCACAGGTAGTTCTGGGTGCCCTCGCCCTTGGTCGCCGCCGAACCCAGCCGGACGGCGAGCCGGTGTTTGACCCAGCCCAGCACCGGCATGAGGACCAGCGCGCCGGCGGTCAGGGCGATGCCGATCACCGAGGTCTCGGCGTGGTGCTCGCCGGCCAGGTAGCGAATCGACTCCGCGGCGATGTACGGCGCGGTCAGCCAGAACGACACCGCAACGCCGCGCTGGGCGCGCCGCTCGGCGGTGTGCGACAACGTCCGGGCCCCGCTGAAACGCCACACCACCATCGCGCTGGCCAACGCTTCGGCCCCGCCGCCCAGCGCCCAGCCGGTCAGTGCGATGGACCCCACCGCCAGGCCCTGCCACAGACCGACGACTCCCTCGGACAGCATCACCGCCAGGCTCAGCCAGGCCAGCAGCCGCGCCCATCGAGCATCGCGCTGCCACGCCGCGTCCCGCCCCGGCGCGGCATGGGTGGCCGTGTCGCAGCAGGTGTCGGCAGTGACCTGAGCCGGGGACATCTCCATCTCGACGATGGTAAAGGCTGGACCGGCCGAATTGCCGCAACGCTTGTGGTTAATCTGGCTAAGCAGTATCGGGGCCGTCGAGGGGATCGCAATGGGGCGCACCGCCAACGACACCTGGGACGTGGCGTCCAGTGTGGGCGCCACCGCCGCCATGGTGGCGGCCGGACGCGCCCGCGCCACCCGGGCCGCGCTGATCGACGACCCGTTCGCCGAACCGCTGGTGCGGGCGGTCGGCATCGACTTCTTCACCCGCTGGGCCAGCGGCGAACTGGACCCCACCGACGTCGACATCCCGGATTCTCCGTGGGGCATGCAGCGCATGACCGACCAGCAGGCGGCCCGCACCCGCTACATCGACACCTTCTTCCGCGCCGCCGACGGCGCCGGGATCCGCCAAGTGGTCCTGCTCGCCTCCGGCCTGGACGCGCGCGGCTATCGGCTGCCCTGGTCGGCGGGCACCACGGTCTTCGAGATCGACGTGCCGCAGGTGCTGGAATTCAAGGCCGCCGCCATGGCCGCCCTGGGCGCCGTCCCGACCGCCGACGTGCGAGGGGTCCCCGCGGACCTGCGCCACGACTGGCCCAGCGCGCTGCGCCGGGCGGGCTTCGACGAACGGCGACCCACCGCCTGGGCCGCCGAAGGACTCTTCGGATACCTGCCACCGCAGTCGCAGGACCGGCTGCTCGACGACATCACCGCGCTCAGCGCGCAGCACAGCCGGCTGACCGCGGAGGTGTTCTTCAGCGCCCCGGCCAACCGGGACCTCTTCGACGCCATCTACGCGCGCTGGTATCAGCACGGACTCGACGTCAACATCGAACAACTCGGCTTCCCCGGCGACCGCAACGACGTGGCGACCTACTTAGAAGGCCACGGCTGGCGGGTGGCCCGTACCGCCATCAATCAGCTGCTGACCGACAACGGCTTCGCCCCGCACGCGGTGGACGGACCCGTCACCGAACAGGCCCCGTTCGCCCAGAACTATTACTGCACCGCCGCAAAGGAAGGGCTTCGATGACCGACGGCGCCGCCAAACCCCTCGACGGGTTCCGGGTACTGGACTTCACCCAGAACGTGGCCGGCCCGCTGGCCGGGCAGATCCTGGCCGACCTCGGCGCCGAAGTGATCAAGGTCGAGGCCCCGGGCGGTGAGGCGGCCCGCCAGATCACCTCCGTGCTGCCCGGGCGACCACCGTTGGCCACCTACTTCCTGCCCAACAACCGCGGCAAGAAGTCGGTGACCGTGGACCTGGCCACCGCGGAGGCCAAACAGCAGATTCTGCGACTGGCCGACACCGCCGACGTGGTGCTGGAAGGGTTTCGCCCCGGCGTCATGGAACGCAAGGGCTTAGGGCCTGAGGACCTGCGGAGCCGCAATCCCCGACTCATCTACGCGCGGCTGTCGGCCTACGGCGGCAACGGCCCGCACGGCAGCCGGCCCGGGGTCGATCTGATGGTCGCCGCCGAGGCCGGCATGACCACCGGAATGCCGACGCCCGACGGCAAGCCGCAGATCATCCCGTTCCAGCTCGTCGACAACGCCAGCGGGCACGTGCTGGCCCAGGCGGTGCTGGCCGCGCTGCTCAACCGGGAGCGGCACGGGGTGGGCGACACCGTGCGGGTCGCGATGTACGACGTCGCGGTGAGCCTGCAGGCCAACCAGCTGACCATGCACCTCAACCGCCCAAGTGAACCCCGGCCCAAACCCGCCGGCGCACCGAACACCAAGCGGCGCAAGAGCGTCGGCTTCGCAACTCAGCCCTCGGATGCCTTCAAGGCCGCCGACGGCTACCTCGTCATCAGCGCGTACGTGCCCAAGCACTGGGCGAAGCTGTGCGAAATCATCGGCAGGCCCGACCTTTTGGACGACGAGCGCTTCGTCGACCAGCGGGCTCGGGCGCTGAACTACCCGGAGTTGACCGAAGAGCTGGAGAAAGCGCTGGCCGGCAAGACCGCCGCGGAATGGGTGGCATTGCTGCAGGAGGGCGGGCTGATGGCCTGTCTGGCCTATACCTGGAAGCAGGTCGTCGACACTCCCCTGTTCGCCGAGAACGATCTCGCCTTGCGGGTCGGCGCCGGCGAACAGGCCGTCACGGTGATCCGCACCCCGGCGCGTTACTCGAGCTTCACCGCCGTGGTCAGCGAACCGCCGCCGTCCCCCGGCCAGCACAATGACGCGTTTCTCGCCAAATCCTAAGCACCGCGCTACGCGGACAGCGCAATTCTTTGAATTGGCAATGAATTCGCGCTAGGCCCGCCGATTCGCTGTGGCCAGCACGCACCATTTCTCACATACCTTATGTGGGCGGCCTGAATTTGCTGCTCGCTATTTGACCTCGCATACGACGCCGGGTGGACACCTAATTGACAGCTCACGTTCACGCCGATCATGAAGGGTCATCTGCCTGCGGCAGTGGGCCGCCACCGACGACCTGTGTACCGGCTCGGAGGAGTCAGAAACGATGAGCACCGCTGTCCAGAATCCCCCCGCTGCTGCAGCCCCGTCCCGAGCGCATTCGCTGATCTCCAACCTGCGGCACGACTTCCCGGCATCGCTGGTGGTGTTCCTTGTGGCACTGCCGCTTTCGCTGGGCATCGCCATCGCGTCCGGCGCTCCGCTGGCGGCCGGGCTGATCGCCGCGGTGGTGGGCGGCATCGTCGCCGGATCGTTGGGCGGGTCCGCGGTCCAGGTCAGCGGACCCGCGGCCGGTCTGACCGTGGTGGTCGCCGACCTGATCGACCAACTCGGCTGGCCGATGCTGTGCATCATGACCATCGGCGCCGGCGCCCTACAGATCATGTTCGGGGTGAGCCGCATGGCCCGTGCCGCCTTGGCCATCGCCCCGGTGGTGGTGCACGCCATGCTGGCCGGCATCGGGATCACCATCGCGCTGCAGCAGATCCACGTGCTGGTGGGTGGGACATCGCGCAGCTCGGCCTGGAAGAACATCGTCGCGCTGCCCAACGGCATCCTGCATCACGAACTCCACGAAGTCATCGTCGGCGGGTCGGTCATCCTCATCCTGGTGTTCTGGAACAAGCTGCCGCCCCGGGTGCGGATGATCCCCGGCGCCCTGATCGCGATCGTGGCGGCGACGGCGCTGGCCAAAATCGCCGGACTGGACGTCGAGCGAATCAACCTGTCCGGCAACTTCTTCCAAGCGATCAGCTTGCCCCACTTCGCCGCGAAAACACCCGACGGCCAGCCCTGGACCCAGTCAATCGGCGCCATCGCCATCGGCGTCCTGACCATCGCGTTGATCGCCAGTGTCGAATCGCTGCTGTGCGCGGTCGGGGTCGACAAGCTGCACAACGGCCCGCGCACCAACTTCAACCGGGAGATGATCGGCCAGGGCAGCGCCAACATGTTGTCCGGGTTTCTGGGCGGACTGCCCGTCACCGGCGTCATCGTGCGTAGCTCGGCCAACGTGGCCGCCGGTGCTCGCACCCGGATGTCGGCGATCCTGCACGGCGTCTGGGTGCTGCTGTTCGCGTCGCTGTTCACCAACCTGGTGGAGATGATTCCCAAGGCAGCGCTGGCCGGTCTGCTCATCGTCGTCGGCGTGCGGCTGATCAAGCTGGCCCACATCCGATTGGCTTGGCGCACGGGTAATTTCGTGGTCTACGTCATCACCATCGGGTGCGTGGTATTCCTCAACCTGCTCGAGGGCGTGGCCATCGGACTCGCCATCGCAATCCTGTTCCTGCTGATCCGGGTGGTGCGCGCGCCCATCGAGGCCAGGCCGGTGGGCGGAGAGGCCAAGCAGTGGCAAGTCGACATCGACGGAACCCTGAGCTTCCTGCTGCTGCCGCGGCTGACCAACGTGCTCTCGACGCTGCCGCGCGGCTCCGACGTCACGCTACACATCAACGCGGACTACATCGATCATTCGGTGTCCGAGGCGATCTCGGACTGGAAGACGGGGCACGAGACGACCGGCGGAACGGTCACCATTGTGGAGACGTCGCCGGCCAACCTGGTGAGCGCGCACAGCCGTCCGCCCAAGCGCCACTTCCACTCCCGGTCCCTGCGTGAGGCACCGTGGCCGTCTCGGCGCGACACTCATCACGACGACGACGAGGCTTCGATTCGGCACGGCGTCCGGGAGTACCACCGCAACGGGGTGGAGTCGCTGCATCACCACGTTCCCGAGCTGATCGATTCGCCGAACCCGGACACGGTGTTCCTCACCTGTGCCGACTCCCGGATCTTGCCGGACGTCATCACCGCGAGCCGGCCCGGTGACCTGTACATCGTCCGCAATGTCGGCAACCTGGTGCCGACGGAATCCACCGAACGCTCGGTCGACGCCGCACTCGACTTCGCCGTCAACCAACTCGGCGTGACATCGGTTGTGGTGTGCGGACATTCGTCCTGCCGGGCGATGAAGGCGCTGCTGGAGAACGCCGCCGACGACACCACCGCCCCGATGGGCGATTGGCTGCGTCACGCCAGTGAGAGTCTGGCCGCCTTCCGGGACGGACACCCGGCGCGCCGCAGCGCCACCTCCAATGGCTTTGCCTTCAGCGAAGTCGACCAATTGGCGATCGTGAACGTGGCCATCCAGGTGGAGCGGCTGACCCGCCATCCCATCCTGGCTCCCGCGGTGCAGTCCGGTGCCCTACAGGTCGTGGGCATGTTCTTCGATTTCGCGACGGTCCATGTGCACGAGGTGGACGCGCACGGCATCGTCGAGGCCGAGACCGCCGACACGCACTGACGCCAACGGCGTCGGTCAGCCCTGCGGCAGCCGCACGACCTGCAGGAAGAACTCGTCGATCTGCCGCACCGCCGTCATGAACTGGTCGAGGTCCACCGGCTTGGTGACGTAGGCGTTGGCGTGCAGCTTGTAGCTGCGCAGAATGTCCTCTTCGGCCGAGGACGTGGTGAGCACCACGACCGGAATGCGGCACAGGTCGGGGTCGGACTTGATTTTTTCCAGCAGGTGCCGGCCGTCGTATTTGGGCAGGTTCAGGTCGAGCAGGATCAGATCCGGCCGCGGCGCGTGCTGGTAGGCACCGCGCTGGTACAAGTAGTTCAGACCCTCTTCGCCGTCGTGCGCGACATGCAGCCTGTTCTTGAGCTTGTTGTGCTCGAACGCCTCTCGGGTGATCAGCTCGTCGCCTGGGTCGTCTTCGACGAGCAGGATGTCGATCGCGCGACCTTCTGGGGTCATCTCTGCGTTCCTCCCGTAATGGCTAAGTCGTCGGGTGCGCCCACGGGGTGGGCAGGGGGCTCGGGGGTGGCTTCGGCAACGGGCAGCGTGAACTCGAACCGGGTTCCATCCGAGTAGGACGTATCGATCCAAACACGGCCGCCGTGGTGCTCGATGATCTTCTTGCACAGCGCCAGACCCAGGCCGGTACCACCGTACACATCGCGACCGTGCAGGCGCTGGAATATGACGAAGACCTTGTCGGCGAACTCTTCGGGGATACCGATGCCGTTGTCGGTCACGCTGAACAGCCATTGCCCGTCCCGGTCACCGGTTCCCGGTTGGCAGTCGATGACGATGCACGGCGGCACGCCCTCTTGCCGGAACTTCACCGCATTGCCAATCAGGTTCTGCCACAACATGGTCAGCAGCGTCGGGTCGCCCATGACCTGCGGCAGCCGCTTCGGGCGCTCGATGCGGGTGCCCGATTCCTCGACCGCGGTGGACAGGTTGGCGATGGCGGCGTCCAGCGCTGTGTCCAGCGTGACCTCGCCGTACTTGGTGCCCAGCCGGCCGACCCGGGAGAAACTGAGCAGGTCGTTGATCAGCACCTGCATCCGCTTGGCTCCGTCGACGGCGAATTCGATGTATTGCAGGCCGCGCTCGTCGAGCTTGTCGCCGTATCGCTTCTCGAGCAACTGGCAGAACGAGGCGACCTTGCGCAGCGGCTCCTGCAGGTCGTGCGACGCGACGTAGGCGAACTGTTCGAGTTCGGCATTCGAGCGGCGCAACTCGATCGCCTGCTCGTCCAGCAGAGCTTGGGCCGAACGCGACGCGTTGAGCTCTGCCACGATGCGCTGGCGCATGTTCTCCACATCATTGGCGATATCGCGGATGTCTTTGGGCCGATCGGGCGCGACGATCGATTCCTCGAAGTCGCCTTCGGTGATCCGCCGACATGACGCGGCCAACGATGCGAGCGGAGTGGTCACCGCGCGCCGAATCAGCAGGCCCAACAGTGCCGCCGTCGTGATGAACACCAGCACGATGAAGCCCAGCACCCGATTCCGCCAGCGGTTGAAGCGTTCGACGTTGGCGGCCCCGTCGTCGCGAGCCGCGGCAAGCTTGTCGTTCTGGACATTGAAAAGCGTTCGGAGATGGTCGAATTGGGTCTTTCCCAGGGTGGCTATATCGCTGTTCATGACGGTCGGAGAGGCTGGGATCACGGTGGCGATCAGCGGCTCGGCATAACTCGTCCGCCAGATGGCGGCGGCACCTTCGATGGCGTCCAGGTCGGCTAGCAGCTCCGGGCGGTGACTCACCCGGCGGCGGATGTCGTCGGCCGCCGCTTTCTCGGCGCGTTGGCCGTCGTAATAGGGGCTGAGGAACTGGGGATCGGCGGCCATCAGGTAGCCGCGCACCCCGGTCTCCTGGTCGCGCAGGGCCGACTGCAGCAGCGCCGCCTGCACGCGCGCCGGCTGAACTTCGTCGCGCAGCTGGCGCGACATCTCGTCGGTGCGGTGGAGCAACACGGCGCTGGCTATCGCGCCGATGAGCACCACCGCGCCCATGACCGACAAGACCAGCGCCTGCCAGCCGCGCACCGTGAGCTGCGCTCCCCGCAGGGGCGCCGACGCCTCGGCCATCAGGGCATCCCCATCGTGCGCTCGACGCGCACCACGGCAATGTCGTCGGTGAGCCCACCGCGCGATTGGGCACGTTCTTGAGCGCCGTCGATCAGCGCGTCGACGAACGCGGGGCCCGGCAGGTTGACGTGCGAGCGTGCCAGCGCCAGCAGACCGTCCTCGCCGAGGCGTTCGATGCCACGACCGGAATAGCCTTCGAACAACCCGTCGGTGAGCAGCAGCAGGCCCTGACCGGGCGGCAGGTCGAAGTCGTAGTGCGGCCAGTGGTCGAAACGCAGGCCCAGCGCGGGGCCGCCCGGCGGCTCGATCCACTCCACCGTGTCCGCGCTTTGCAACAACATTCCGGGGTGGCCGGCGCGGACGGCGGTGACGCGGGAGCTGTCGGGATGGATCGCCAGGCTGAGCACCGTCGCGAAGATCCCCGTGTCGGTGCGCTCGGCGTGCAGGACCCGCTCGAGGCGGCGCATCAGGTCGACACCGTGAATGCCGGAGAAGGTGAGCGTGCGCCAGGCGATCCGCAGTGCCGCGCCCAGGGCCGCCTCGTCCGGGCCATGCCCGGCGACGTCACCGATCAGGACGTGCACGACCCGGTCCGGCATCTGGACGACGTCGTAGAAGTCTCCGCACAGCAGCGCGTTCTCCCGGCTGGGCCGGTAGCGGGTGACGATGTCGACGCCCGGGTTCTCCAGCAAAATCGGCGAGGGCAGCAGCCCCCGTTCCAGCAGGGCGTTCTCCCGGGCGCGCAGCTGGGTGGCATGCAGGTCGGCCGCGATGAGTTCGGCGCGTTTGCGCTCGATCGCATACAACAGCGCCCGGCGCAGCATCTCCGGCTCGACGCGGCCCTTGACCAGGTAGTCCTGCGCACCGGCGGCCACGGCCGAAGCGCCGAAGTACTCGTCGTTCAGTCCGGTCAGCACCACGATCGGGACGGTGGCGTCACTTTTGAGGATGCGGTCCAACGCGTCGATGCCGTTGGCGTCGGGCAGGTTCAGGTCGAGCAGTACGCAGTCTGGGCGGGACGAGGCGAGTTCGCGCTCCGCGTGCGCCATCGATTGGGCCCACACGACGTCGATGTTGGCGACGGCGTCGGCGATCAGGTCTTCCACCAACACCGCGTCACCGCGGTCGTCTTCGACCAACAGGAGCGAAAGCGATTGCCAATGAGCCGTCGAGTCGAGGCCGGGAGCGATACCTGGCGTCAGTTCGGGTTCATGTGGCGCACGCACGGCAGCCAACGTCCTTCAAGTAACACCCCCTGGCCGTGGTAACACCCGTCTGCTCGAGTAGGACGAAGAACGACAATAGTCGGCAGCATCACAGACTGCGCGCGTGACCTTCGACCCCCGCCGGCCGCCCGATAGCGTGCGGATTGGTTGCCCGCGTGCATCCTATGCGGTATGGCTGGCCTTTCCCTGCAGATACGCCGACATCACGCCGGGGTTTCCGGCCGGCCGGTTGCGGTTGAGGTGAACGGGGATCAGCGCAGCAGGGCGCGGCTCATCACCACGCGCTGAATCTGGTTGGTGCCTTCGTAGATCTGGGTGATCTTGGCGTCGCGCATCATGCGTTCCACCGGGAAGTCCTGGGTGTAGCCGTAGCCGCCGAACAGCTGCACGGCGTCGGTGGTCACCTCCATCGCCACGTCGGAGGCAAAGCACTTCGACGCCGCGGAGATGAAGCCGAGGTTGGACTCGCCGCGCTCGGCGCGGGCGGCGGCGTGGTAGACGGTCAGCCGCGCCGCTTCCACCTTCATCGCCATGTCGGCGAGCATGAACTGCACACCCTGGTTGTCGCTGACCGGGCGGCCGAACTGCTTGCGTTCCTTGGTGTAAGCGATCGCGGCGTCGACCGCGCCCTGGGCGATGCCGACGGCCTGGGCGCCGATGGTGGGGCGGGTGTGATCGAGGGTGGCCAGCGCGGTCTTGAAGCCGGTGCCCGGCTCGCCGATGATGCGGTCGCCGGGAATGCGGCAGTTCTCGAAGTACAACTCGGTGGTGGGCGAACCCTTGATGCCCAGCTTCTTTTCTTTCGGGCCGACGGTGAATCCCTCGTCGTCGACGTGCACCATGAACGACGAGATGCCGTTGGCGCCCTTGTCCGGGTCGGTGACGGCCATGACGGTGTACCACGACGACTTGCCGCCGTTGGTGATCCAGCACTTGGCGCCGTTGAGGATCCAGTCGTCGCCGTCGGCCTTGGCGCGGGTGCGCATCGCCGCGGCGTCCGAACCGGCTTCCCGTTCGCTCAGGGCGTAGGAGGCCATGGCCGTGCCGTCGGCGATCGAGGGCAGCACCTGCTTCTTCAGTTCGTCGGAGCCGCGCAGGATCAGACCCATGGTGCCCAGCTTGTTGACCGCCGGGATCAGCGACGCCGAGGCGTCGACGCGGGCCACCTCCTCGATGACGATGCAGGCCGCCACCGAGTCAGCGCCCTGGCCGCCGTACTCCTCCGGGACGTGTACGGCGTTGAAGCCGTTAGCATTCAGCGCGTCCAGAGCTTCCTGCGGGAAGCGGGAGTTCTCGTCCACGTCGGCGGCGTGGGGAGCGATCTCCTTTTCCGCCAGCGCCCGGATCGCGGCCCGCAATTCCTGGTGCTCTTCGGGTAACTGAAACAGATCAAACGTCGGGTTTCCGGCCCAACCGGCCATCTCGAGCCTCCTTGCGCTATGCCTACGGCGCCGTATCTCCCGGGCCGGTGCTGGGCCCGCGAGGAACAAACACTCGCCAGGCTACTAGCCAGTAACTTTACCCTGAGAATCGCGCAGCGCCGCATCCTTGGCCCGCACGCTCTGCGCCAGCTCGTCTTGGAACGCCAGGATGCGCGCCCGCAGCTGCGGGTCGGACGACCCCAGGATCCGCACCGCCAGCAACCCGGCGTTGCGGGCGCCGCCGATGGACACCGTGGCCACCGGCACCCCGGCCGGCATCTGCACGATCGACAACAGCGAATCCAGGCCGTCGAGGCGGCCCAGCGGCACCGGGACCCCGATCACCGGCAACGGCGTCGCCGCGGCGACCATGCCGGGCAGGTGCGCCGCGCCGCCTGCCCCGGCGATGATCACCTCGAGGCCGCGGTCGGCCGCGCTGCGGGCGTAGTCGAACATCACCTGCGGCGTGCGATGGGCCGAGACCACCCGCACCTCGGCCGGAATGTCGAACTCGGCCAGCGCCGCGGCGGCATCGGCCATCACCGACCAGTCGCTGTCGCTGCCCATGATGACCCCGACCCGGGGTCGGTGCTCAGGCTCTGTCATGAATGCGCATCCCATCCATCCGCCCACTGCCCGTGCGCCAACCAGTGCGCCGCCAGCTCCGCCCGTTCCCGCAGCTGCGGCAGCGCCGCGGGGTCCGCGCCGAGGAAGTTGATGTGCCCGACCTTGCGTCCGGGCCGCTCCGCCTTGCCGTACAGGTGCACCCGCGCGTCCGGCATGCGGGCGAACAGATGATGCAACCGCTCGTCGACCGACATGGCCGGCGCCTCGGCGGCACCGAGCACGTTGGCCATCACCGTCACCGGCACGGTGACTTCGGTGTCGCCGAGCGGGTAGTCCAGCACCGCGCGCAGATGCTGTTCGAACTGGCTCGTCTTGGACCCGTCCATGGTCCAGTGCCCGGAGTTGTGCGGGCGCATCGCCAACTCGTTGATCAGCAGCCCGCCCTCGACCGTCTCGAACAGCTCGACGGCGAGCACACCGACAACGCCCAGCTCGGCGGCCAACCGCAGCGCGAGCTGCTGAGCGGCGGCAGCCACGTCATCGGGCAGGTCCGGGGCAGGCGCGATCACCTGCACGCAGATCCCGTCGCGCTGCACGGTTTCCACCACCGGCCACGCCGCGCCCTGCCCGAACGGCGAACGCGCCACCAGCGCCGACAGTTCGCGGCGCAGCTGCACCCGCTCCTCGACCAGCACCGGCACCCCGCCTTCCAGGTACTCACGGGCAATGTCGCGGGCTTGGGCCAGATCACGCGCCATCCGCACACCGCGCCCGTCGTAACCCCCGCGGACCGCCTTGACCACCAGGCCGGCGTCGCCGGGGGCGTCCAGGCCGGCCGCGAACGCATCCAGCTCGCCCAGGCGGTCGAGGTTGTCGATTCCGGTGTAGCGGGGTACCGGCGCGCCCAGCGCTTCCAGGCGCTGGCGCATCACCAGCTTGTCCTGGGCATGCACCAGGGCCTGCGGCGGCGGCGCGACGTTGACGCCCTCGGCGACGAGCTTTTCCAGCAGCTCGGTGGGGACGTGTTCGTGGTCGAAGGTCAGCACGGTGGCGCCGCTGGCCACTCGGCGCAGGTCGTCCAGCTCGGTGTGGGACCCGATCACCACGTTCGGGCTGACCTGCGCGGCCGGCTCGTCGGCCGCGGTGACCAGGACGCGCAGGTTCTGGCCCAGCGCGATGGCGGCCTGATGGGTCATCCGGGCCAGCTGACCACCGCCGACCATGGCGACAACAGGGGTGCGGGGACTCGGCACGGCCATCATGGTGTCATGGCGTCTGACCGGCGTGTTTAGCGGCTGCGGAACCAAATCGTTATGTATTATTTTGCACCGCTTTCGCGTACGACCGTAGACTGCCGAGTTGTGTCCTTTGCCGATGCCACAATTGCGCGCCTGCCCAAGGTCATGCAGCCCGTCGCGGAACGCCACCACGAATTGATCAAATTCGCCATCGTGGGCGGCACGACATTCATCATCGACTCGGCAATTTTCTACACCCTCAAGCTGACAATTCTCGAGCCGAAGCCGGTGACGGCCAAGGTCATCGCGGGAATCGTCGCCGTCATCGCGTCCTACGTGCTCAACCGGGAGTGGAGCTTCCGCGACCGCGGCGGCCGCGAACGCCACCACGAAGCGCTGTTGTTCTTCGCCTTCAGCGGCGTCGGTGTGTTGCTGAGCATGGCACCGCTGTGGATCTCGAGCTACGTCCTCGAGCTACGTGTGCCCATGGTGTCGCTGACGTTGGAGAACATCGCCGACTTCATCTCCGCCTACATCATCGGAAACCTGCTGCAGATGGCGTTCCGGTTCTGGGCCTTCCGGCGCTGGGTGTTCCCCGACCAGTTCGCGCGCAACCCGGACAAGGCGCTGGAGTCGGCGCTGACCGCCGGCGGCATCGCCGAGGTGTTCGAGGACGAACTCGAGGGTGGCAACGTGACCCTGCTGCGGGCCTGGCGCGGCCGGCGCGGCAAGGGCACCGCTCAGCTGGGCGACTCCTCGGTCCCCAAGGTGTCGAAGACTTCGTGATACAGCAGCGCGTGCACCTCGCGCAGCCGCGGAATGTTGTGGAACTCCAACGGATCTTGTGACGCCGACTCGATGATCAGCGTCCCGGTCCGGAAGATCCGTTCGAAGATCCGGTCCCGGAACTCCACGCTGTTGATCCGGGCCAGCGGGATGTCGATGCCGCTGCGGGTGAGCACTCCCTGCCGGTACATCACCCGCCGGTTGGTCACCACGAAATGGGTGGTCAGCCAGGTCAAAAACGGCCACAGCGTCAGCCAGCCCACGATCACCAGCCAAATGCCCCAGACGACGCCGTAGATGATGTTCTTGGCCAGTTGCTGCCACGGCGTGGAGTTGACGAAGCCCGAGCCCGTGGCCGCCAGCGCGGTCACCAGGATCAGCACCACCACGGGCCAGATCAGACGCTTCCAGTGCGGGTGACGATGCAACACCACCTGTTCGCCCGCGGCCAGGGCATTGTCCGGATAGCTCATGACGGTGACCCTAGTGCCCGGCCGGGCGAAGCTACCGCAAATGCACCACGTCACCAGCGGAGACGACGACGATCTCGGGCGGTTTGCCGGAGTCGTCGAGCCCGGTCTCCAAGCGCAGTTGCCCATGATCGTCGATGTCGCGGGCGATGCCGACGAGTCGGCGACCGCCGGGCAGTTCGGCGCGCACCTGGGACCCGATGGTCAGGCTGCGCGCCCGGTAGTCGGCCATCAACTGCGCGTCGGCGCCGCGGGCTTGTCGCCAGCCGGCGATGCGCTCGGCGAGTTCGCGCAGCAGCCGGCGAACCAGCAGGTCGCGGTCCGGCGCGGTGACGCCCTGGTCCAGCAGCGAGGTCGCGCCGGCTCCCTCGACCTCCTGCGGTGCTTGGGTGACGTTGAGCCCGATCCCGATCACCGCGTAGGGCTGCGCGACTTCGGCCAGGATGCCGGCCAGCTTGCCGCCGCCGGCGAGCACGTCGTTGGGCCACTTCAGGCCCGCCTCGACGGTGGTTTCCGTCGCCACCGCGTCGACCACCGCCAGTCCCGCGGCCAGCGTCAGCCACCCCCAGGCCGCGGGTGGGACGTCATCCACCCGCACCCCGACCGACAGCGTGATCTGCGCGCGCGGCGCCGCCGACCAGCCACGTCCGTGCCGCCCCCGGCCGGCGGTCTGGTGTTCGGCGATCAGCACCGACCGGTCGATATCGGCACCCGCAGCCGCCCGGGACAGCAGGTCGGCGTTGGTGGATCCGGTTTGCTCGACGACGTCGAGTTGCCGCCAGAATGACGTGCCGCCGATCACCTCCGCCCGCAACGCAGCGGCGTCCAGGGGCACCCTCAGCTTTTCACGGTCGGTCACCTCCCCAGCCTAAAGAACGGCGGGTAGCCGACATGAGTGGTGCGGGAACCGACCGCCGATGCGCCTGCCGATACCATCGATTCCCATGACGAGCGTTACCGACCACACCGCCGAGCCCGCCGCCGAGCACACCATCGACATCCACACCACCGCCGGCAAGCTGGCGGAGCTGCACAAGCGCCGGGAAGAGTCGTTGCATCCGGTCGGCGAGGCCGCCGTCGACAAGGTGCACGCCAAGGGCAAGCTCACCGCGCGGGAACGGATCTACGCGCTGCTGGACGAGGATTCCTTCGTCGAACTCGACGCCCTGGCCAAACACCGCAGCACCAACTTCGGGCTGGAGAAGAACCGCCCGGTCGGCGACGGTGTGGTGACCGGTTACGGCACCATCGACGGCCGCGACGTGTGCATCTTCAGCCAGGACGCGACCGTGTTCGGCGGCAGCCTGGGCGAGGTCTACGGCGAGAAGATCGTCAAGGTGCAGGAACTGGCGATCAAGACCGGTCGCCCGCTGATCGGCATCAACGACGGCGCCGGCGCCCGCATCCAGGAGGGCGTCGTCTCGCTGGGCCTGTACAGCCGCATCTTCCGCAACAACATCCTGGCCTCCGGTGTCATCCCGCAGATCTCGCTGATCATGGGAGCCGCCGCCGGCGGGCACGTCTACTCCCCCGCCCTGACCGACTTCGTCGTGATGGTCGACCAGACCAGCCAGATGTTCATCACCGGCCCCGACGTCATCAAGACCGTCACCGGTGAGGACGTCACCATGGAGGAACTCGGCGGTGCCCACACCCACATGGCCAAGTCGGGCACCCTGCACTACGTCGCCTCCGGCGAGCAGGACGCCTTCGAGTGGGTCCGCGAGCTGCTCAGCTACCTGCCGCCCAACAACTTCACCGACCCGCCACACGAACCGGTTCCGGTGCCGGCTGGCGCCATCGAGGAAAACCTGACCGATGAGGACCTCGAACTCGACACGCTGATCCCGGACTCACCAAACCAGCCCTATGACATGCACGAGGTGATCACCCGCATTCTCGACGAGGACGAGTTCCTCGAGATCCAGGGTGGTTACGCCCAGAACATCGTGGTCGGGTTCGGCCGCATCGACGGCCGTCCGGTCGGAATCGTGGCCAACCAGCCGACGCACTTCGCCGGCTGCCTGGACATCAACGCCTCGGAGAAGGCCGCGCGGTTCGTGCGGACCTGCGACTGCTTCAACATCCCGATCGTCATGCTGGTCGACGTGCCGGGCTTCCTGCCCGGCACCGGCCAGGAATACAACGGCATCATCCGGCGCGGCGCCAAGCTGCTCTACGCCTACGGTGAGGCGACCGTCCCGAAGATCACCGTCATCACCCGCAAGGCCTACGGCGGCGCGTACTGCGTCATGGGTTCCAAGGACATGGGGTGCGACGTCAACCTGGCCTGGCCGACCGCCCAGATCGCGGTGATGGGCGCCTCGGGCGCCGTCGGCTTCGTCTACCGCCAGAAGCTCAAGGAAGCGGCCGAGGCCGGCGAGGATGTCGAGGCGCTGCGCCTGCATTTGCAGCAGGAGTACGAAGACACTCTGGTCAACCCGTATGTGGCCGCCGAGCGCGGGTACGTCGACGCCGTGATCCCGCCGTCCTACACCCGCGGCTACATCGGGACCGCCCTGCGGTTGCTGGAACGCAAGATCTCCCAGCAACCGCCGAAGAAGCATGGGAACATCCCGCTATGAGCGCTGAGCCGACCGACCAGCCACAGCCGTCGGAACCGCACATCCGGGTGCTCAAGGGGCAACCCACCGACGCCGAACTGGCCGCGCTCATCGCGGTGCTGGGCAGCGTCGGCAGCCCGCCCCCGCCGCCCGCGCCCGAACCCACCCGGTGGGGCCTTCCAGTCGACAAGCTGCGCTACCCGGTCTTCAGCTGGCAGAAGATCACGCTGCAGGAAATGATCCACATGCGCCAATGACCCGGCTGGTGCTCGGGTCCGCGTCCTCCGGCCGGCTCAAAGTGCTTCGTCAAGCCGGCATCGATCCGCTGGTGGTGGTGTCGGGCATCGACGAAGATGCGGTGATGGCCGCGCTGGGCCCACACTCCGCGCCCGCCGACGTGGTGGCCGCGCTGGCGCGCGTCAAAGCCGAGCAGGTGACCACCATGCTGGTGGGACCGCAAAGCATCGTGGCCGCCGACTGCGTCGTGATCGGCTGTGATTCGATGCTGCTGTTCAACGGCCGGCTGTGCGGCAAGCCGCGGACCGTGGACGAGGCCCGCCACCTCTGGCTGTCCATGGCCGGCGGCGCCGGTCAACTGCTCACCGGCCACTGCCTCATCCGCATGACGGACAACAGAGTCGTCTATCAGGGCGGCGAAACCTCAGTCACCACAGTGTATTTCGGCACTCCGTCGGCAGCAGACCTGGAGGCTTACCTGGGGACCGGGGAATCGTTGCGGGTTGCCGGAGGCTTCACCCTCGACGGGTTGGGGGGCTGGTTCATCGACCGCGTCGACGGTGACCCGTCTGCGGTGGTGGGCATCGGGCTGCCGGTGACCCGGTCGCTGCTGCACCGCGCCGGGGTGTCGCTAGCCGCGTTGTGGGCAGCCAACCCCGCCTGAGCCATGCAGACCACCTGGACCGAGTTCGCCGCCCAAGCGCCGCAGATCGCCGCCATCTTCGCCCGTCGCCACCGCGCCACCGGCAACCTGTGCCTGTTGGCCACCCTGCGCTCCGACGGGTTCCCGCGGATCAGTCCGATGGAGCCCCGGTTCTTCGAGGACCGACTGTGGCTGCCCGGCATGCCCGCCACCACGAAATTCGCCGACCTCAGCCGCGACCCCCGATTCTGCCTCCACACCGCCACCGTTGACACCCAGGTCAGTGAGGGCGACGCGAAGCTGTGGGGCCTGGCGCGCTACTGCACCGACGACGCGCTGCGGCACCGCTTCGCCGTCGACCTGCTACAGGAGACCGGAATGGACTTGCGCGGACAGCCATACCCGCTGTTCGGCACCGAGATCACCGGGGGGTCGGCCGTCGTCCTGCAAGACGGCCACCTCGACATCAGCGTCTGGAAGCCGGGCGCGCCGGAACGAGTGGTACGCAAGCACTGATCGACGACCGCGGCGGTGCCGGTGAGTAGGCTGGCAACGTGCCGTTGCCTCCTGATCCAAGTCCCACCCTGCTCGGTTATGCCCACCCCGAACGGCTCGTGACGGCGGACTGGCTGTCCGCCAACATGGGCGCACCGGGTCTGGCCATCGTGGAATCCGACGAAGACGTGCTGCTCTACGACATCGGCCACATCCCCGGAGCCGTCAAGATCGACTGGCATACCGACCTGAACGACCCGCGCGTGCGCGACTACATCGACGGCGAACAGTTCGCCGAACTGATGAACAGCAAGGGCATCGCGCGCGAGGACACCGTGGTGATCTACGGCGACAAGAGCAACTGGTGGGCGGCGTACGCGCTGTGGGTCTTCACGCTGTTCGGCCACCCCGACGTGCGGCTGCTCAACGGGGGCCGCGACCTGTGGCTGGCCGAAGGCCGGGAAACCACGCTCGAAGTGCCGACCAAGACGTCCACCGGCTACCCCGTCGTGCAGCGTAACGACGCACCGATCCGGGCGTTCAAAGACGACGTCCTCGAGTCTCTGGGCAGCGGGCCGCTGATCGACGTGCGCTCCCCGGACGAATACACCGGCAAACGCACCCACATGCCCGACTACCCCGAAGAGGGGGCGTTACGCGGCGGCCACATCCCGACCGCGCGCTCCATCCCGTGGGCCAAGGCCGCCGACGAAAGCGGCCGGTTCCGCAGCCGTGAGGAGCTCGAGGAGATCTACGGCTTCATCACCCCCGACGACAAGACCATCGTCTACTGCCGCATCGGGGAACGGTCCAGCCACACGTGGTTCGTGCTGACCCACCTGCTCGGCAAACCGGGAGTGCGCAACTACGACGGCTCCTGGACCGAATGGGGCAACACCGTGCGGGTGCCGATCGTGGCCGGCGAGAGCCCAGGTGAAGTGCCCGCTCGATGACTCGTCTGCCATGAGCCTGCCCGCTCCCTTAGCCGAGGTGGTGTCCGACTTCGCCGAAGTGCAGGGCCAGGACAAGCTGCGGCTGCTGCTGGAATTCGCCGACGAACTGCCGCCGCTGCCGGCCGATCTGGCCGAGGCGGCGATGGAACCGGTGCCAGAATGCCAATCCCCGCTTTTCCTGCATGTCGACGCCGACGACCCCGACCGGGTGCGGCTGTATTTCAGCGCCCCCGCCGAGGCACCGACCACCCGCGGTTTTGCGTCGATCCTGGCGACCGGGCTGGACGAACAACCCGCCGCCGACATCCTGGCGGTGCCCGACGATTTCTACACCGAACTGGGGCTGGCCGCGCTGATCAGCCCCCTGCGGCTGCGCGGAATGTCAGCGATGCTGACGCGCATCAAGCGCCGGCTACGCCAAGCCGGATGACTTTGGGGGACACCGCCTAACTCGGCTTACGGCGCAGCGCTTAGACTTCGACATCGTTGTAAGAAATTCTCTTAGAGAAACAGCGGCAAGAGTCGCCCGCAGATATGCCATACAGGAGGCGCAGTGGCTAGTCACGCCAGCTCGAGGATCTCCAAGGTGCTAGTCGCCAATCGCGGCGAAATTGCAGTCCGGGTGATCCGGGCGGCCCGCGATGCCGGGCTGGCTAGCGTGGCGGTCTACGCCGAACCTGACGCCGACGCCCCGCACGTGCGGTTGGCCGACGAGGCGTTCGCGCTGGGCGGGCAGACCTCCGCGGAGTCCTACCTGGATTTCGGCAAGCTGCTCGACGCCGCCGCCAAATCGGGCGCCAACGCCGTGCACCCCGGTTACGGCTTCCTCTCGGAAAACGCCGACTTCGCCCAGGCGGTCATCGACGCGGGGCTGATCTGGATCGGACCCAGCCCGCAGTCCATCCGCGACCTCGGCGACAAGGTCACCGCGCGCCACATCGCCGCCCGCGCGCAGGCGCCGCTGGTGCCGGGCACTCCGGACCCGGTGAAGGACGCCGACGAGGTGGTGGCATTCGCCCAGGAATACGGCGTGCCGGTGGCGATCAAGGCCGCGTTCGGTGGCGGCGGCAAGGGCATGAAGGTGGCCCGCACCATCGAGGAGATTCCGGAGCTGTACGAGTCGGCGGTGCGCGAGGCCACCGCCGCGTTCGGCCGCGGCGAGTGCTTCGTCGAGCGCTATCTGGACAAGCCCCGCCACGTCGAGGCCCAGGTCATCGCCGACCAGCACGGCAACGTCATCGTCGCCGGAACCCGCGACTGCTCGCTGCAGCGCCGCTTCCAGAAGCTGGTCGAAGAGGCGCCGGCACCATTCCTGACCGACGCCCAGCGCAAGGAGATCCACGAGTCCGCCAAACGGATCTGCAAAGAGGCGCACTACTACGGCGCCGGCACCGTCGAATACCTGGTCGGCCAGGACGGGCTGATCTCGTTCCTCGAGGTCAACACCCGCCTGCAGGTCGAGCACCCCGTCACCGAGGAGACCGCCGGCATCGACCTGGTGCTGCAGCAGTTCAAGATCGCCAACGGCGACCGGCTGGAACTGACCGAAGACCCCACTCCGCGCGGGCATGCCATCGAGTTCCGGATCAACGGCGAGGACGCCGGCCGCGGCTTCCTGCCCGCGCCCGGCCCGGTCACCCGGTACGACATCCCCACCGGTCCTGGGGTCCGGCTGGACTCCGGGGTCGAGGCCGGTTCGGTCATCGGTGGCCAGTTCGACTCGATGCTGTCCAAGCTGATCGTGTACGGCGCCGACCGCCAAGAGGCGCTGGCGCGCGCCCGCCGCGCCCTCGACGAGTTCCACGTCGAAGGGCTTGCCACCGTCATCCCATTCCACCGCGCGGTGGTGTCCGACCCGGCGTTCATCGGCGACGACAATGGCTTCTCGGTGCACACCCGCTGGATCGAGACCGAGTGGAACAACACCGTCGAGCCGTTCACCGGCGGTGAGCCCCTCGACGAGGACGAGTCCCGGCCGCGCCAGAAGGTGGTCGTCGAGGTCGACGGCCGCCGCATCGAGGTGTCGCTGCCCGGCGATCTCGCGTTGGCCAACGGCGCGCCCGACGCCGTGGGGGTCATCCGCCGCAAGCCCAAGCCGCGCAAGCGCGGCGCCAACGCCGGCGCGGCGGCCTCCGGTGACGCGGTCACCGCACCCATGCAGGGCACTGTGGTCAAGGTCGCGGTCGAGGAGGGTCAGGAGGTCGCCGCCGGTGACCTGGTGGTGGTCCTCGAGGCGATGAAGATGGAGAACCCGGTGACGGCCCACAAGGACGGCGTCATCACCGGTCTGGCCGTGGAACCCGGCGCCGCCATCACCCAGGGGACAGTGCTCGCCGAAATCAAATAGGCAAGCACAACAGCGGCCATCTGACCAGGGAAACTGAGAATGAGATTAGAGACGTTGTCGTCTGTCACCTCCCCCGGGTAGGGTACAGAGAGGTTGAGTTCACAGCCGCCCGGAATACGTCCTGTAATTGTTCGGGGCCTAACGGTGGAGGCGGTTTCTCGCCTCATCAGCGGCTCTTCGCACCCTTGACGTGATCCACAGTACGAACCTTTTTCGACTGATGGAGCCACATATGTCATCTGTGAACCACTCTCGTCTTCGCACCGGTACCGCAGAATTCTCCGCCCATTGGGGATCTGCGGCCGGGGTGATCACCGCCCAAGGTGAGCTCGACGCGGCCAACGCCGACGAGTTCGCCGATTACGTCCAGCGCTGCACCAAACACTGCAAGCGCCTTGTCCTGGACCTACGCGGCGTGGATTTCATTGGCACGGCCGGTTTTTCGGCCCTGCACCGAATCAACGTGGTGTGCTCGGCGGCCAACGCCCACTGGGCGATGGTGCCCAGCCGCGAGGTGTCCCGGCTACTGCGGGTCTGCGATCCCGACGGCGCATTGCCGATCACGGATTCGATCAACGACACCGCCGAGACCGAACCGGGTCTACTGCAGCTGATCCCGGAGCCGTGTTAACGACTTAGCCAGCAGGCGGGACACGTGCATCTGCGAGATGCCCACCCGCTCGGCGATCTGAGTCTGCGTCATGGACTCGAAGAACCGCAGGATCAGCACGGTCCGTTCCCGCTCGGGCAAGGCCTCGAGCAATGGGCGAAGGGCTTCCCGGTTCTCGATCTGGTCCAACCCCGAGTCGACGTCGCCCAACGTGTCAGCAATGGCACGGGCGTCGTCGTCTTCGCTGCCGCCGCCGCTGTCGATGGACAGCGTGTTGTAGGAGCTGCCCGCGACCAGCCCTTCCACGACCTCGCCGCGGTCCATCCCGAGTTCCGCGGCGAGTTCGGTGGCAGTGGGTGCTCTGCCCAGTCGTTGCGATAAGTCGGCGGTGGCGGTGCCTAGCCGCAGATGCAGTTCCTTGAGGCGCCGCGGCACCTTGACCGACCAGCTGTTATCGCGGAAGTGGCGGCGGACCTCCCCCATGATGGTCGGCACCGCGAAAGACACGAAATCCGAACCGGTTTCGACGTCGAACCGGACGACGGCGTTGACCAGGCCCACCCGCGCTACCTGAATCAGATCGTCGCGCGGTTCCCCGCGACCTTCGAAGCGCCGGGCGATGTGATCGGCCAACGGCAGGCAGCGTTCGACGATTTTGTCTCGGTGGCTCTGGAATTCCGCTGAGTCGGTCGGCAATCCCGCCAGCTCACGGAACATGTCGGGGACATCGGCGTATTCGTTCGGTCGCGAATTCGAACCGCCGGCGGAAGGTGTTGTCACCTGCCAGGCGCCGCCCGTCGCGCGGTCAACGAGATACCGAAGACGCTGCCGGCAGCGTCGGGCTGACGACCGTCGTGGAAGGTCTTGACGTCGTCAGCCAGCGACGTCAGGACATGCCAGCTGAAGCTTCCGGGCGCAACCACGTCGTGAGTATCGCAAGACGCCGAGGCTTCCACCACGAGTTCGTCGTCGCGCGGATCGACCACCAACCGCAGTGTCGCGTCCGGCGTGGCTGAGCGGATCAACCGGGTGCACACCTCGTCGACCGCCAGCCGCAGGTCCGCCACGGCGTCGAAGTCGAGGTCCTCGAAGGTTCCGATGGCACCCACCAAAGTGCGCAGCATCGCCAGGTTCTCCAGGCGCGCATCAACGCTCAACTCGACTGCGCGAGCCCCGCGATGGCGCCCCTCAGTGCGTAGCTCCGCATCGGTCATGTGGCCTCCCGGCAATGTTTGACCGACACCACCGCTGGCCGGGACCCCACCCATACTGCTAGGGGTTCCGTCCTGAAGCTGGGGTTCTAGCCGGTTGCTCATGATCGCCATCGGCTATTCAACCAGTCGCCGGTGCGGCACACGTGACCGGCACCAGGGCGGCGCGTCGGCACTACCGCTTTGCGATAGTGGCCGCGAGCACGCCGGTGCTGCCGAGCAGGGTCGCCGTATGGACTGGTGTCGGTGAATTCGTGATTTTCGACCCCATGATGGGGCAGCCACGCTGACGCAAAAGTGCCGGTATTCATCATGGTCTACACCTGATACCCCGACGCAGCTCAGGGTAAAACCACGAGAAATTGTGTTCTCCGACGCAAATTCGCGTTTTTCGATGCCCGCCGGTCTAGCTGGCGTACCGCTGCCTGTGCACCTCGGGATGTTCGGCGTACCACCGATCGGCGATGCGGCGGATCCGCCGATGTTCGACCGCCAACCACACCAGGCCGCAGACCGCGGCGACGACCGCCACCACCCCCGCGGTCATGCCTTCGGCGTGGTGTCCGCTGCCGAAAGCGGCCAGGGATCCGACGCCACCGATGACCCCCGCGACGACCAACAGGTAACCGGGCCAGTGCAACACATCGATCAGCGATTCACCGGCGAGTGGCCGCGTCGTCCGCAAGTGGTCGACGGGGTCTCGAAAGGTATCCCCCATGGCTCCTCCTTCCGCGAATCCGCCCTGCACCAGGCGATACATCAACGGTAGAACTCGCCCATCCGGTTGGGGAGGGCCAGGAGGAACGAATATCGGAAGTGGCGGCTAGAGCGCCAGCACGGGTCCGGCGATCGGCGGCACTCCCATGGACACCGTCAGCACCATCACCGTGAGCAGGAACCATCCGGCGCCGTGCCATCCCCACCAGGTGCCGTCGTCGCGCCACACCCGGTAGGTGCGCAGGAAGGCCCACAAACCGCCGGCCAACAGGATCAGGGGTGCACCGAACGCCAGCATGGTCCGCTGCGGGGCGCCGCAGGCGACGGTATCGACGCTCACGCCGGGACAGGTACTGACCCACAGCGCGGCCATGACCAGGAAGGCCACCCCCGCGGCCGTGGTCAAGACGGCGAACCGCGCGGCCGAATGCACCTCGTGGTCTGCTCGCCCCAGGCGATCCCCAGGCAACCGCTGATGTACTTCCTGCATCGGAAGCCCCCTCTGAATCCCGCTTCGATGAGCTTGATCGATCGTTAGCTACGTCGCGTCGGCTACCGCTTTAGTTACACCAATGTGGAGGCCGCTTTTGCACCTGTACCCAGCAACAAGCCACTACAAACGCTTGCGGTGCAGGTCACAGCGCCGAAATAGCCACCCGCAGCGCTGCGCCGGGACGGCAGGACCACGGGGCCGGCGGCCGGCGGTGGCGACGCCAGAGTGTCGCTGTGCGGGGCTGACTTCATGGCGAATTTGCTCGCGAATCGGTCCCGCGCACGCCTCCTGCGGCGAAGCGGAAAATCCGGCCACAATCGTCCTAGCCGGACTCATATTTTGCGTGAGTAGTATCTCTGCTTATGGCGACGGCCAGAAGGCGCTTATCCCCGGAGGATCGACGGGCTGAATTGCTCGCTCTGGGGGCAGAAGTCTTCGGCAAGCGTCCCTACGACGAGGTTCGTATCGACGAGATCGCCGAGCGGGCCGGGGTGTCGCGCGCCCTGATGTACCACTACTTCCCCGACAAGCGGGCGTTCTTCGCTGCCGTCGTCAAGGACGAGGCCGACCGGTTGTACGAGGCCACCAACGTGCAGCCCGCGCCCGGACTCACCATGTTCGAAGAAATCCGGATGGGCGTGCTGGCCTACATGGCCTACCACCAGCAGAACCCGGAAGCGGCCTGGGCCGCCTATGTCGGGTTGGGCCGGTCGGACCCGGTCCTGCTGGGCATCGACGACGAAGCCAAGAACCGTCAGATGGAACACATCATGACCCGCATCGGCGAGGTGGTCGGGGGGATTCCCGGCTCCAGCCCGCTGGAGGCGGAAGTGGAGCGCGATCTGCGGGTCATCATCCACGGCTGGCTGGCGTTCACCTTCGAGATCTGCCGCCAGCGCATCATGGACCCGACCACCGACGCCGACCGGCTTGCCGACGCCTGCGCCCACACGCTGCTCGACTCGATCGGCCGGGTACCGGGGATCCCGGAAGAGCTGGCGCACGCGATGGCCACCGCCCGAGTGGTCCCGCGACAATAAGTTGTCGGTGCCCGTTGGCACCATGGTGAGGTGAGCTCCGCCCCGTCCCTGCCCGCCGAATCCCTCGGCCGATTCAGCGCGATCACCCGCGACTGGTTCGCCAGCACATTTCCCGCGCCCACCACCGCCCAGGCCAGTGCGTGGTCGGCGATCGCCGCCGGGGACAACACGTTGGTCATCGCGCCGACGGGTTCCGGCAAGACGCTCGCGGCGTTCCTGTGGGCGCTGGACAGCCTGGCCGCCGCGCCGGAACGGCCGAAGGGAACCAGTGTCCTTTATGTCTCCCCGCTCAAGGCGCTGGCCGTCGACGTCGAACGCAACCTGCGCACCCCGCTCGCGGGGTTGACCCGGCTGGCCGAGCGCCGCGGACTGCCCGCACCGAACATCAGCGTGGGCGTCCGTTCCGGTGACACCCCGCCGGCGCTGCGTCGCCAGCTCATCTCTCATCCACCCGACGTGCTGATCACCACCCCGGAGTCACTGTTTCTGATGTTGACTTCGGCGGCGCGCGAAACGCTGACCGGGGTGCGAACCGTCATCGTCGACGAGGTCCACGCCATCGCCGCCTCCAAACGGGGTGCGCATCTGGCGTTGTCCCTGGAGCGCCTCGACGAGCTGTCACCGGAGCGGCCCGCGCAACGCATCGGGCTGTCGGCGACCGTTCGCCCGCCCGAGGAGCTCGCGCGGTTCTTGTCCGGCCAGTCCCCCACCACCATCGTCGCGCCGCCCTCGGCCAAGACGGTGGACCTTTCGGTCCAGGTCCCGGTGCCCGACATGGCCAACCTGGACAACAACTCGATCTGGCCGGATGTGGAGGAGCGGCTGGTCGACCTCATCGAGTCGCACAACTCGACGATCGTGTTCGCCAACTCGCGCCGGCTGGCCGAGCGGCTCACCGCACGGCTGAACGAAATCCACGCCGAGCGTTCCGGCATCGCCCCGCCGTCCGACGCCAACCCGCAGGTTCCCGGGGGTGCGCCGGCCTACATCATGGGCAGCGGCCAGACCTTCGGAGCGCCGCCGCTGCTGGCCCGCGCGCATCACGGGTCGGTCAGTAAGGAACAGCGCGCCATCGTCGAAGAGGACCTCAAACGGGGCGAGCTCAAAGCGGTGGTCGCGACCTCGAGCCTGGAACTGGGCATTGACATGGGCGCGGTCGATCTGGTGATCCAGGTGGAGGCGCCGCCGTCGGTGGCCAGCGGCCTGCAGCGCATCGGACGAGCCGGCCATCAGGTCGGTGAAGTGTCGCGCGGGGTGCTGTTCCCCAAGCACCGCACCGACTTGATCGGCTGCGCGGTCAGCGTGCAACGCATGCTGGCCGGCCAGATCGAGACCATGCGGGTGCCCGCCAACCCGCTGGACATCCTGGCCCAACAGACGGTGGCGGCCGCCTCGCTGGAGCCGTTGGACGCCGACGCCTGGTTCGACACCGTGCGCCGCAGCGCCCCGTTCGCCACGCTGCCGCGCAGCGTCTTCGAGGCCACGCTGGACCTGTTGTCCGGCAAGTACCCCTCGACCGAATTCGCCGAGCTGCGGCCGCGGCTGGTGTACGACCGCGACTCCGGCACGCTGACCGCACGGCCCGGCGCGCAGCGGCTCGCCGTCACCTCCGGCGGCGCCATCCCCGACCGCGGGCTGTTCACCGTCTACCTGGCCACCGACTCCGAAACCCCGTCGCGGGTCGGCGAACTCGACGAGGAAATGGTGTACGAGTCGCGGCCCGGGGACGTCATCTCGCTGGGCGCCACCAGTTGGCGGATCACCGAGATCACCCATGACCGGGTGCTGGTGATCCCGGCGCCGGGCCAGCCGGCCCGGTTGCCGTTCTGGCGCGGCGACGACGTCGGGCGCCCCGCCGAACTCGGCGCCGCGCTGGGCGCGTTCACCGGCGAACTGGCCGGGCTGGACCGCAATGCCTTCCAAAAACGTTGCGCACAGCTGGGTTTCGACGACTATGCGACGGACAACCTGTGGGTGCTGCTGGACGAGCAGCGCACCGCCACCCGCGTGGTGCCCACCGACACCACCTTGCTGGTCGAGCGGTTCCGCGACGAGCTGGGCGACTGGCGCGTGATCCTGCACTCGCCGTACGGGCTGCGGGTGCACGGGCCACTCGCGCTGGCGGTGGGCCGGCGACTGCGCGACCGGTACGGCATCGACGAGAAGCCGACCGCCTCCGACGACGGCATCGTGGTGCGCCTGCCCGACACGGTCTCCGACACCGGCACCGACGCCCCGCCCGGCGCCGAGTTGTTCGTCTTCGACGCCGACGAGATCGACCCGATCGTGACCGCCGAAGTGGGCAATTCGGCGCTGTTCGCGTCTCGGTTCCGGGAATCGGCGGCGCGCGCCCTGCTGCTGCCCCGCCGCAATCCCGGCCGCCGGTCGCCGCTGTGGCATCAGCGGCAACGCGCCGCCCAACTGCTGGAAGTCGCCCGCAAATACCCCGACTTCCCGATCGTGCTGGAAACCGTGCGCGAATGCCTGCAAGACGTCTACGACGTCCCGACGCTGGTCCGGTTGATGAATGAGATCGCCCAGCGGCGCATCCGGGTGCTGGAAGCCGAGACGGCCCGGCCTTCCCCGTTCGCGGCGTCACTGCTGTTCGGCTACGTCGGCGCGTTCATGTACGAGGGCGACGTTCCGCTGGCCGAGCGGCGCGCCGCCGCGCTGTCGCTGGACAGCACGCTGCTCGCCGAACTCCTGGGCCGCGTCGAGCTGCGCGAACTGCTCGACCCCGACGTGATCGCCGGCACCGGCCGCCAGTTGCAACACCTGTCCGACGACCGGCACGCCCGCGACGCCGAAGGTGTCGCCGACCTACTGCGCCTGCTGGGCCCGCTCACCGAGGATGAGATCGCCGCCCGCTCGGATGCCTCCGATGTCGGCGGCTGGCTGGAAGGATTGCGCGCCGCCCGACGCGCGCTGACCGTGTCTTTCGCCGGCCAGAATTGGTGGGTCGCCGTCGAGGACATCGGCAGGTTGCGCGACGGCGTGGGCGCCGCGGTTCCGGTGGGCCTGCCGGCCAGCTTCACCGAGGCGGTGGCCGACCCCCTGGGAGAGCTGCTGGGCCGCTATGCGCGCACCCGCACCCCCTTCACCACCGCCGAAGCCGCCGCCCGGTTCGGACTGGGACTGCGGGTGACCGCCGACGTGCTGGGCCGGTTGGCCAGTGACGGGCGGTTGGTCCGCGGCGACTTCGTCGCCACCGCGGGACCTACGGGGACATCGGGCGCCGAACAATGGTGTGACGCCGAGGTGCTGCGCATCCTGCGACGCCGTTCGCTGGCCGCGTTGCGCGCCCAGGTGGAACCGGTCAGCACCGCCGCCTACGGTCGCTTCCTGCCGGCCTGGCATCACGTCGGCACGGATTCCTCTTCGGCATATGCGGGTCTGGACGGGCTGACGGCGGTCATCGATCAGCTCGCCGGGGTGCGGTTGCCGGCCTCGGCGCTGGAACCGTTGGTGCTGGGCCCGCGGGTGCGTGACTACTCCCCGGCGCTGCTCGACGAGTTGCTGGCGACCGGGGAGGTCACCTGGTCGGGCGCCGGGTCGATCTCGGGCAGCGACGGCTGGATCGCCCTGCACCCGGCCGAGACAGCGCCGTTGACCCTGGCCGCACCGGCCGAGATCGACTTCACCGACGTCCATCGGGCGATCCTAAACAGCCTGGCCGGTGGCGGCGCCTACTTCTTCCGCCAGCTGCCCCAGCACGGTCATAGCGAGGCTGACTTGAAAGCCGCGCTGTGGGAACTGATTTGGGCCGGCTGGATCACCGGCGACACCTTCGCACCGGTGCGGGCGCTGCTGGGCGGCGCCTCGGGGGCGCGCAAACGCTCGGCGCCGGCGCATCGGTCGCACCGGCCCCCGCGCCTGAGCCGGTACAGCGTCGCGCACGCGCAGACCCGCACCGACCCCACGGTGGCCGGCCGGTGGTCGGCGCTGCCGACGCCCGAGCCGGATTCGACGCTGCGCGCCCATTACCAGGCGGAGTTGCTGCTCAACCGGCACGGTGTGCTGACCAAGGGCGCGGTCGCCACCGAGGGCGTGCCCGGCGGGTTCGCCACTCTCTACAAGGTTTTGAGCGCGTTCGAGGATGCCGGCCGCTGCCAGCGCGGTTACTTCGTCGAGTCGTTGGGCGGGGCGCAGTTCGCCGTCGCGTCGACCGTCGACCGGCTGCGCAGCTACTCCGACGGTGTGGATCCCGAACGGCCGGACTACCGGGCGGTGGTGCTTGCCGCCGCCGATCCGGCCAACCCCTACGGCGCTGCCCTACCCTGGCCGAGCACCGAGGGCGACGGCTCGGCCCGGCCGGGCCGGAAAGCCGGCGCCCTGGTGGTGCTGGTCGACGGTGCGCTGGCCTGGTTCTTGGAGCGCGGTGGACGTTCGCTGTTGACCTTCACCGACGATCCGGGCGCCAACGGCGCGGCGGCCACCGCGCTGGCCGAGTTGGTCGCGAACCGCCGGGTGGCCTCCCTGCTGGTGGAGCGGGTCGACGGGGCGCCGGTACTGCAACCCGGTGCACCGGCCCCGGTGACCGACGCGCTCGTCGACGCCGGATTCGCCCGCACGCCGCGCGGATTGCGACTGCGATAAGCCATGCCCGAAGGGGACACCGTCTGGCATACCGCGGCCAAGCTGCGCGAACATCTGGTCGGCCGCACGCTCACCCGCTGCGATGTCCGGGTGCCTCGCTATGCCACGGTCGACCTCACCGGTCAGGTGGTCGACGAGGTGATCAGTCGCGGCAAGCACCTGTTCATCCGGGTCGGCCCGGCCAGCATCCACTCCCACATGAAGATGGACGGCAGCTGGCGCGTCGGTGAGCGAGCGGTCAGGATCGACTACCGGGCACGAATTGTGTTGGAAGCGGGGCCTATTCGGGCCGTCGGCTACGACCTGGGTGTGCTGGAGATCCTCGAGCGCGATCAGGACGACGCGGCCGTCGCGCACCTGGGACCCGATCTGCTGGGCGAAGACTGGGATCCGCAGGTCGCCACGGCCAATCTGACGGCCGATCCGGACCGACCCCTCGCCGAGGCGCTGCTCGACCAGCGGGTGCTGGCCGGGGTAGGCAACGTCTACGCCAACGAACTGTGTTTCGTCACCGGGCATCTGCCCACGGCCCCGGTGAGCGCGGTCAGCGACCCCCAGCGGTTGCTGGTCCGCGCCCGGGAAATGTTGTGGCTGAACAGGTTTCGCTGGAACCGCTGCACCACCGGGGACACCCGCAACGGCCGGCAGCTGTGGGTCTACGGCCGCGCCGGGCAGCGCTGCCGGCGCTGCGGCACACCGATCAACTACGACGGCAGCGGCGACCGGGTGACCTACTGGTGTCCGACCTGCCAGCGCTGAACCGGCTCAGTCCCGGCCGTGCGCCACGAAGAACTGCGCGATGATCTGGGACGCGTCGAAGGCCCGGGTGGTGGACCCGATGACGGGCTTGGGCAGATATTGCTTGGCGCCCGGCCAGGTGTGCCCGCCGTTGTCGATCTGGTAGAACACCACCGCGGTGCCGTCGGCACAGGTGGTGGATTCGAAGCGCCGCACGACGGTCCCATCCCCGACGTTGGGCAGGGTCTGCTCGGTCGGCTCCCCCTGGCAGCGATCCACCGTGCGCCATTCGTTCACCATGCTGGTAGCCGAGATGGCGCGACTGACCCCGCCGCGCCCGCGGACGTCGCCGCCGTTGAACGGCACCACGCGGTCGGCGGTGCCGTGCGCGGCCAACACCGACACCGGCCGGGACGGGTTACAGGACACCCCGGCGCCCAGTGTGCCGGAGATCGGGGCGATGGCGGCGAAAAGATCGGCGTGATCGCAAGCCAGCCGATTGGACATGAAGCCGCCGTTGGACATCCCGGTGGCGAAGATGTGCCCGGCAGGCACGCTGAACTCTTTGGCCACCTTGTCCACCAGAGCGACCAGGAAGCCGATGTCGTCGAGATGGCGGCGGTCAGCCGGCGCGGCACCTCTGCCGTCGGCCCAGCTCTTGTCGTAGCCGTCCGGGTAGACCACCAACAAGTTGTTGATATCGGCGACCGAATCGAAGTTGGTCAGGCCCTGCTGCCCAGCCCCGGTGCCACCACCGCCGTGCAGATTGAGCACCAGGCCGGCGGGCGGACCCGGGGGCACGTGCACGGTGTAGGTCCGGTTCATCCCGCCGAACTTGAAGGCTCCCGGGTCATTATGGGAACTGGCCGCCGAAACCGGCCGCCCGCACGCGCAGAGCACGACCGCGAGGGCGGCGAGCGAGAGCAGTCGGGCCCAAGGCATGACCGCCAAATTACCCAGCCCGTCCGCGACCCGGATGATGACCTCGGTTACTTGACCCCAATTTTCGACTTGCTCAGCCCGCCGAGGGGGGTCGCGGCATGAACGTGCCCTTGAGCTCCATGCCCATCGCCAGGTCTTCGTACTTCTGCTGCTTGCGCTTGCGCCAGCCACTACCGGCCGAGATGGGCGGCGGCATCAGCGGGGGCAGCATCGGGAACCCAGCGTCGCCCGCTGCCAGCGGCGTCGCCGCCGAGGCGAGCTGCACGGGGGTCTGCGCCGCGGGCAGCAGCCCGACCACCGCCGGTGGTGCGGTCAGGTTGCCCATCGACACTCCGACGCCCAGCGCGGCGGTCGGTTCCGCCGCGCCCACGGCTCGCGACAGGCTGGCCACCGTATCCCCCAGCGCCGCTTCGCCTTCGGAGAGGCCTTCTCCAATTTCGGGGGCGACCGACTGCAGGGCTTGGGCCGAGGTGTTCTGCGCCAGATAGCTGAGCAGGTTGATGGGGAATCCGGAGGAGAGGAACTGGTTGGCGTAGGTGTTGGCCAAGCCGAACCAGCCGCTGTTCGGGTTGAAGCCCACGCCGAAGGCCTGGAACAACGAATCCAGCGGAGAGACGGCCTCGGCGGGGGCCGCCGCGGCCCCCGCCGAGGCCGCGGGAGCAGCGGCCGCCGACACGGCAGCGGCCTGTCTGTTGGTACCCGCCGGATCGGTGATCGCGGGAGGCGAGGTGAACTGCGGCAGCGCGAGGGCTTGTTGGGTGGCCGTCTGATAGCGAGACATCGCCGCGGAGTTGTTCACCCACATGTTCTCGTACTGCTCTTCGGTCTGGGCGATGGCCGGCAGGTTCTTGCCGAATTGGTTGGTGGCCAGCAACTGCGCCAGCTGGGTCCGGTTGGCGGTGACCACCGAGGGAGGCACGACGCTGGCAAGCGTCGATGCGAAGGCGGCGGTGGCGGCTTGCGCCGAGGCACTCAGCTGTTGGCACTGCTGGGCGGTGGTTTGCAGCCACGCGAGGTAAGGAGCGACAGCGTCGGTCATCACCGCTGCAGACGGACCGCTCCAGCCCTCGGCGAGCGTCGCCAGCACCGGAGAGTACAAGCGGGTGGACTCTTCCAATTCGGTCGCCAATCGCTCCCAGGCATCCGACGCTGCGATCAATGATTCCGCGCCCGGTCCCGAGTGAATCAAGGCCGAGGTGATCTCGGGAGGCAACGTTATGAATTCCACAGCACCGCTATTTGACCATGAAAGAAAAATTCCCGGAAACGTTACGTTGACGACAACGGGAAGAAGCCCGGAACATCTCGAGTCGGCGGAATCACCCGATGGCGTTGACCGCGGTCGACAACCGCCCCTTGAACTCGTCGGGAATGGGGATATAGCCGTTGTCGACCAGACCGCTTTGTCCCGGGCCTAGCGCGCTGTGCAGAAACGCGCGGACCGCCGCCCCGACCTGCGGGTCGGCGTACTTCGAGCAGACGATCTCGTAGGTCGCCAGCACGATCGGGTACGCGCCGGGCTGGTTGGGCCGGTAGAAGGAGATGGTGTCGAAGGCCAGGTCGTTGCCCTCCTTGGTGAACCACGCAGCAGAAATGGTCTTGCCCACCGAGTCCGGGTTGATTGCTATGGCGTCCGGGCCGGCCGAGGTGATGACCTTCGCCGTATTCAGGTGCTGCGCCTGGGCGAACGACCATTCGACGTAGCTGATCGAACCTTCGGCGGTGCCGACTGCCGCAGCGGCACCCTCGTTGCCCTTGGCGCCCTCACCGACTCCGCCGTTGAACGCCTTGCCGGCGCCCTTGCCCCACGCACCGCCCGAAGCCGTATCCAGATACCTCTGGAAGTTGTCGGAGGTGCCGGACTCGTCACTGCGGAAAACGACACGAATGGGTTCGGCGGGTAAGACGACGCCGGCATTGAGTGCCCCGATCGCGGGATCGTTCCAGCTGGTGATGGCGCCGTTGAAGATCTTCGCCGCGGTCGGGCCGTCCAGGGTCAACGACGTCAGGCCCTTGACGTTGTAGGCAATGGCGATGGGCCCGAACACCATTGGCAGGTTCCACGCCGGGGAGCCGCAGCGCTGCTGCGCGCGGGCGTATTCGTCCTTGCTCAGCGGTGAGTCCGACCCAGCGAAGTCCGTTTGGTTGCTGAGGAATTCGCTGATGCCGGCACCAGAACCGTTGGCCGTGTAATTCACCGAGTGTCCGGCGCAGGCTTGTTCGAAAGCCTTGACGAACCGGGTCATCGCGTTCTCTTGGGCGGTGGAACCGCTGGCCTTCAACGTCGACTTGCCGCCACAGGCCGCCGTCGTGGTCGTCGCGCTCGGTGCGCTGGCGTTGTTGTCGCTCCCGCACCCCGAGAGCAGCACCGCCACGATCGCCACAACGCCAAACTTATTTGAGCTCAGGGAGATTCCTCGACGCCACGCGAGAAGGATCGCAGTCATGCGGCATGATAACAAGGATCCGCCGGTGCACCACCGTGCCCGATCAGGGCGTTGGCACTCGGCGGCCGCGAGTTCAAGCGCAGTTTCTGATCAATTCACCGGCCCGACAGATCTGCGCCAACTACGCCGCGATTATCGCTCGTGTTTTGGCTGGGTAAGCTGGGTATTTCGGCTGGGTTCCACCAATCATGCGTCGGGGAGGTTATTGCGATGGTGATCAGCAAAGCCCGCAGGCGTGCGCCGTTCCTCGGCCTGCTTGCCGTCGTCTCCGTGTGCCTGGTCATCGCGGGGACTTCCAGCGCCCATGCCGATGGGGTCGACGACGCGTTCCTCAACGCGGTGAAAGCCAAAGGCATCAACTTCGCCTCACCACAGGCCGCGATCATCGCCGGGCACCAGGTCTGCGACGAACTCGACCTGGGCCGGCAAAAGGGTGACGTGGCCAACGACCTGAGCGCCAACAGCAACCTCGACGGGTACCGCGCCGGGTACTTCGTCGGCGTCAGCATCGCCGCATTCTGCCCGCGGCACCACGCCACGGCTTAGATCTCGAGACCGCTGACGAACACCCGAGTCAACCCGGTCACCGGGTCATCGAACTCGATACGCTGCGCCAGCAGCCGCAGCGGCGTGCTGAAGTCGTGCTCGGGGACATCGATCACGTTCGGATACAACGGGTCTCCGGCAATCGGTATCCCCAGCGATGCCATGTGCACCCGCAGTTGGTGGGTGCGCCCGGTGCGCGGCGTCAACCGGTACAGCCCGTCCGGTGACAGCAACTCGATCCACGTCTCGGCGTTGGGTACGCCGGGCTCGCTCACCGCTTGCAGGTGTCCCCGGCGTTTGACGATGCGGTTGCGCACCACCCGCGGCAGCACCAGATCGGGGTGCACCGCGGCGCGCGCCAGGTAGGTCTTGCGCACGGCGCCTTGCGCGAACAGTGTCTGGTAGCGGCCGCGTAGCTCGCGGCGGGTGGTGAACACCAGCACGCCGGCGGTGAGCCGGTCCAGGCGGTGGGCCGGGCTCAACTCCGGCAAGCCGAGGCTGCGCCGCAACCGCACCAGCGCCGTCTGTGCGACGTGGCGGCCCCGGGGCATGGTCGCCAGGAAGTGCGGCTTGTCGGCGACCACGATGTTGGCGTCCTGGTAGAGCACCGGTATGTCGAAGGGCACCGGTACTTCGTCGGGCAGGTCGCGGTAGAGGTAGACGGTGGCGCCGCCGGGCAGCACCGAACTGTCATTGATGACGGCGCCGTCGGCGTCGACGACTTGTCCGGCAAGCACTTTGGCGCGGGCCGGGGCGCCGAATCGTGCCGTCAGCTCGTCCAGCACCGGCCCGCCGCGCAGCCGTACCCGCGCGGGTCCCAGTCCGTCGCGAACGGGCAGCGGCGCGGCTCTCACGGCGCGCTCAATTGAGCGGTACCGGCTCGAGGATCTCCGCGCGCGCCTCGGGTGCGCTGGCGCGCAACGTATCTGCCGAAACGTCGTCGGGCTGCGCCTGGGACAGGATCTCGGCTTCCACCCGGGCTTTGTAGTTGGACACTTCCCGCTCGACGTCGGCCGCGCTCCAGCCCAGCACGGGCGCGACGACGTCGGCGACTTCCCGGGCGCAGTCGACGCCGCGGTGCGGATATTCGATGGAGATCCGCATGCGCCGGGCCAGGATGTCTTCCAGGTGCAGCGCCCCCTCGGCGGCGACGGCGTAGAGGGCTTCGACTTTCAGGTAGCCCGGTGCCTCGGTGATCGGCGTCAGCAGTTCGGGGCGGTCGGTGGCCAGCGCGAGCACCTCGTCGAGCAGCGACCCGTAGCGCTCCAGCAGGTGGCGCACCCGGTAGGGGTGCAATCCGCGCAGTTGGCCGACGTGTTCGGCCTGATTGACCAGGGCGAAGTATCCTTCGGCGCCCAGCAGGCCCACCTTCTCGGTGATCGACGGCGCGACGCGGGCCGGAACGAACTGCACCGCCGCGTCGATCGCATCGGCGGCCATCACCCGATAGGTGGTGTACTTGCCGCCGGCGATAGCCACCAAGCCGGGGGCCGGCACCGCCACGGCGTGCTCGCGCGAGAGTTTGGACGTCTCCTCGCTTTCCCCCGCCAGCAACGGCCGCAGCCCGGCGTACACCCCGTCGATGTCGGCGTGCGTCAACGGGGTGGCCAGCACCGTGTTGACGGTGCCGAGGATGTAGTCGATGTCGGCTTTGGTGGCCGCGGGATGCGCCAGGTCCAGGTTCCAGTCGGTGTCGGTGGTGCCGATGATCCAGTGGCTGCCCCACGGGATGACGAACATCACCGACTTCTCGGTACGCAGGATGATCGCGACGTCGCTGACAATACGATCGCGCGGCACCACCACGTGCACGCCCTTTGACGCGCGCACCTGAAAACGGCCGCGCTGCTTGGACAGTGCCTGGATCTCGTCGGTCCAGACCCCGGTGGCGTTGACCACGACGTGGCCGCGGACTTCGGTGATCGCGCCGTCTTCGGAGTCGCGGACGCGCACGCCGGTGACCCGATCACCTTCGCGCAGCAGCGCTATCACCTGGGTGGAGGAGCGCACCACCGCGCCGTAATGGGCGGCGGTGCGCGCGACCGTCATGGTGTGCCGGGCGTCGTCGACGACGGTGTCGTAGTAGCGGATCCCGCCGACCAGCGCACTGCGCTTGAGCCCGGGGCTCAGCCGCAACGCCCCGGCTCGGGTCAAATGCTTTTGTGCGGGAACGGATTTCGCCCCACCCAGGGTGTCGTAGAGGAAAATGCCCGCGGCGATGTAGGGACGTTCCCACACCCGTTTGGTGAGCGGGAACAGGAAGGGCAGCGGCTTGACCAGGTGGGGCGCCAGCGTGGTCAGCGACAGTTCGCGCTCGTAGAGCGCCTCGCGCACCAGCCCGAATTCCAGTTGTTCGAGGTAACGCAGGCCGCCGTGGAACATCTTCGACGAGCGGCTCGAGGTGCCGGAGGCGAAGTCCCGGGCTTCGACGAGCGCCACTTTGAGCCCGCGAGTCGCCGCATCCAGCGCGCACCCCGAGCCCACCACGCCGCCGCCGATCACCACCACGTCGAATTGCTCGGCGCCGAGTCGCTCCCACGCCGACGCCCGCTGCGCGGGGTTCAGGGACGCAGCCGACAGCAGCGGCTGGATCTCCGATAGCGGATTGCTCACGACCACAGACTCCTGTCAGTTACTGGCCGGTAATACGTTGCCCTCCCCAGGCTAGTTTGTCCGGTGGGGTCAAGTGGCCCATCAGTCCAGATCGTCGTGGGCCATCAGCCGCCGGGAGGCCTCGGTGATCGAGCCCGACAACGACGGGTAAACGGCCAGTGTCTGGGCCAACTCGTTGACGGTGATGCGGTTCTGTACGGCCACCGCGATGGGCAGGATCAGCTCCGAGGCGATGGGTGCGACCACCACCCCGCCGATGACCACACCGGTGGAGCGGCGGCAAATGATCTTGACGAACCCTTGCCGCAGCCCCGACATCTTGGCCCGCGCGTTGGTGCGCAACGGCAACATGATGACCCGGGCGGGGATGGAGCCGTCGTCGATCATCGATTGCGGCACCCCGACCGCGGCGATCTCGGGCCGGGTGAACACGGTTGCGGCGACCGTGCGCAGCCGGATCGGGCTGACGCCCTCACCCAGCGCGTGGTACATCGCGATGCGGCCTTGCATGGCGGCGACCGAGGCCAACAGCAGCAGCCCGGTGCAGTCGCCGGCGGCGTAGATGCCCGGCACGGAGGTGCGCGAGACGCGGTCGACGGTCAGGTAGTTGTTGGGACCGAGTTCGATGCCGACGCGTTCCAGGCCCAGGCCGCCGGTGTTGGGCACCGATCCGATGGTCATCAGCGCGTGGCTGCCCTCGACCTTGCGTCCGTCGGTCATGGTGACCAGCACTCCGCTGTCGGTGCGGGTCACCGATTCGGCGCGCGCGTTCTTGAACAGCTTGACGCCGCGTTCGGCGAAGGACTCCTCCAGCACGGCGGCGGCGTCGGCGTCCTCGTAGGGCAGCACCCGGTCGCGGCTGGCCGCCACCGTCACCGGCACTCCCAACTCGGTGTAGGCGTTGACGAACTCGGCACCGGTGACCCCGGAGCCCACCACGATGAGGTGCTCGGGGAGCGACTTGAGGTCGTAGAGCTGGCGCCAGGTCAGGATGCGTTCGCCGTCGGGTTGGGCCGACGGCAGGATCCGCGGGCTGGCCCCGGTGGCGATCAGCACGACGTCGGCTTCGAGTTCGCTGGTGCTGCCGTCGGGAGCGGTGGCCTTGACCCGGTGCCGGGCCAGGCCCGGGGTGGGGTCGATCAGCTCGCCGCGCCCGGCGACCACTTGCACGCCCATGCTCTGCAGCGACGCGGTGATGTCGTCGGATTGGGCCGCCGCCAGCCGCTTGACCCGGGCGTGGATCTGCGACAACGAGATCTTGGCGTCCTCGATGTCGATCTCGAAGCCCAGGTCGGGGGCGCGGCGCAGCTCGGTGCGCAACCCGGTGGAGGCGATGAACGTCTTGGAGGGCACGCAGTCGTCGAGCACCGCGGCGCCGCCGATGCCTTCGGAGTCGATGATGGTGACTTCGGTGGTGTCCGGATGCGACGTCGCGGCCACCACCGCGGCTTCGTAACCCGCCGGGCCGCCACCAATGATCACGATGCGGGTCACCACAGTGCCAACCTAGCTTGATCGTCGCGCGCGCCGCAGTGTGACGTGAGGTGCGATCGCTTGGATGGACGCCGAACGTTCACCCGCCGTCTAAGCTTTCTCCGTGCCGATCTACGCCGCCTACGGGTCGAACATGCATCCCGAGCAGATGCTCAAGCGGGCACCCCACTCCCCGATGGCCGGAACCGGCTGGTTACACGGCTGGCGGCTGACCTTCGGCGGCGAGGACATCGGCTGGGAAGGGGCCCTGGCGACGGTCGTCGAGGACCCCGATTCCAAGGTGTTCGTCGTCCTCTACGACATGACGCCGGCCGACGAGATCAATCTCGACCAGTGGGAGGGCTCGGAGTTCGGCGTGCACAAGAAGATCCGCTGCCGCGTCGAGCGGTTGTCGTCGGACACCACCACCGATCCCGTGCTGGCCTGGCTGTATGTGCTGGACGCCTGGGAGGGCGGGCTGCCGTCGGCGCGGTATCTCGGGGTGATGGCCGACGCCGCTGAAATAGCCGGTGCGCCAGAGGATTACGTGCACGATTTGCGGACCCGCCCGGCCCGCAACATCGGCCCCGGCACCTCGTCCTAGCTTCTGCCGCTTCTGCCGCCTTCTGCCGCCGTTTGGCCGCGAGCGTGCGTGTCTGTACAGCGACACGCCGTCGCGGCCGGCATTCTGCGCACGTTCGCGGTCAGGTCATGCGGCTCGTTGCAGTCGCGTCGCCAGACGATCGACCAGTTCCTGCGGCCGGTACCGCACGTCCTCGGCCACAATCGGCACGACCACCCAGCGCAGGTCCTGCAGCGCTGCGCCGCGCCGACGGTCACGAAGGAAGGCTTGCGGACCGCTGTGCCAGTCGACCCCGTCGTATTCGGCTGCCAACCGGAATTCGGGCCAGGCGAAGTCGAGTCGCCAAAGCCGGCCCTGCGTGTCGACGATCTCGTATTGCAGGACCGGTTGCGGCAAGCCGCCGTCGATCATGACCAGCCGCGCCTCGCTTTCCATCGGTGACTCGGCCAGCGGCGACGCCAGGCTGAGCAATTCGCGTGCGGCCACGATGCCCCGGCGACCGGACTGCTGCTTGATCGCCAGCCCCAGTTCGGCTCGACTGCACGTGCCGCTGCGCAGCGCCGCGTCCAGCGTCGCGAGTGCTCGCGGCCGGCGCAGCACGCGCGCCACCTCGATCGCCGTCCACGCCGGAGCCGTGAGGAGTCGCCCGCCGACCACGGTTAACGGCGCGCCGGTACGCCGATGCACAACCAGCCCGTCGGCCGATCGCAATTGACTTCCACCCGGATTGAGCACGTGCACATCGGCGGTTCGTTCGGTGTCGAAGCCGTACGCCGCGGCAGCGGTTCCCATGCAGGCCGCGACGGTTTTGCCGGCGGCCAGGTCGAGTCCGCGAAGCCGCAACTCGGTGGTCACGTCGCCGCGACCGTATACGCCGTACCAAACCTTTTGCAGCGCACCCGTTCTCAGCTGCTCCTCGAGCCCGCGCCGGGTCAGGAAGGTGAGCGCCTGCGCGCAGGTTACGACGCCACCTTGGGTCTCTAACAGGTGGGTGAGCCCGGTATTCATGCGGGCTATGGTCGGGGCGCCGCGAGCGGCCCACAATTCACCCGCGCGAGCGTGCGCAGAATGTCAGCCGCAGCGGCGTGTCGCTGTACAGACACGCACGCTCGCGGGTTAGAACTTGGCGGCCTGCTCGACGATGTTGGCCATCACCCGCACCCCGATGCCCAGCGCCCGCTCGTCGAGGTCGAACGTCGGCTGATGCAGGTCCAGCTGCGGGCCCTCGCCCGACCACACCCCGAGGCGGGCCATGGCGCCGGGGATTTCCTCCAGATACCAGGAAAAGTCCTCGCCGCCGCCGGACTGGCGGGTGTCGGCCAGCACGTCGGGGCCCAGGGCGTCGATCGCGTGAATGAGGATGCGGGTCGAGACGTCCTCGTTGACTACCGGCGGGACCCCGCGGTGGTAGCTCAGTGTGTGCTCGATCCGCAGCGGCGACAGCAGCGCGTCGACGGCCTCGCGGATGATGTCCTCGAGGTCGACCCAGGCCTGCCGGCTGGCCGTGCGCACGGTCCCGGCCAGCACGCCGGTCTGCGGAATGGCGTTGGCGGCGACCCCCGCGTTGACCGCACCCCACACCAGCACCGTGCTGTTGCGCGGGTCGAGACGACGCGACAACACCCCGGGCACTCCGGTGATCAGCGTCCCCAGCCCGTAGACCAGGTCGGCGGTCAAGTGCGGGCGTGAGGTGTGCCCGCCGGGTGAGTACAGCGTGATCTCCATCCGGTCGGCCGCCGACGTGATCGGGCCGTGCCTGGTGGCGACCTTGCCGACCTCCAGCCTCGGGTCGCAGTGCAGGGCGAAAATTCGGGAGATCCCCGACAGCGCACCGGCCGCGATCGCGTCGATGGCGCCGCCGGGCATCAGCTCCTCGGCGGCCTGGAAGATCAACCGCACCCCGACCGGCAATTCGGGCACCGCCGCCAACGCCTGCGCGGTTCCCAGCAGGATCGCGGTGTGCGCGTCATGACCGCAGGCATGCGAGACGTTGGGCATCGTCGAGGCGTAGGGCGCCCCGGTGCGCTCGGCCATGGGCAGCGCGTCCATGTCGGCGCGCAGCGCGATCCGCGGCTGGTGTTCGGGGCCGAAGTCACAGGTCAGCCCGGTACCGCCGGGCAATGCTTTGGGGTTGAGTCCGACCTCGGCCAGCCGTTCGGCCACGAACTGGGTGGTGGCGTACTCCTGCCGACCTAGTTCGGGGTAGCGGTGGATGTGCCGGCGCCACGCGACCAGGTCGTCGTAGTGGGCGGCAAGCCACGACTCGGTGCTGTCGACCAGGCTCATGCGTCGGCCCCGCTGCTTCTGCGCTGCTGCGCCTCCAGCACGCGGTCTCGCTGGTCGGGCTGCGCAGCAAGCTGAACGACGGTGCGCGCCAACATGATCGCCCCGTCCACCACCGCCTTGTCGGCGCTGGCACCGGCGGCCGCGGCGGCGAACGCGCGCTGGTGCACGGTGGCGCCGCCGGCGTCGAGGCCGATGACCGGATGGATCCCCGGGATCACGTGCGTCACGTTGCCCATATCGGTGCTGCCCATCGGCAGCGCCGCCTCGATCTCCGCCGGTACCGGCTCGCGGTCCAGCCGACGCATCTCGTCGCGGAACACATTGACCAGCCACTGGTCGGGCCGCAGTTCGGCGTACGCCGGCGCGGGCGTTTCGATGTCGTATTCACAGCCGGCGGCCAGCGCGCCCGCGGCGAAGCAGGCGTACATCCGGCCTTCGAGGTCGCGCAGCGAGTCCGACTCGACGGCGCGCATCGCATATTGCAGCGCGGCGCGCCCGGGAATGACGTTCACGGCCTGTCCGCCGTTGGTGACGATGCCGTGCACCAGCTGTCCGGGCGCCAACTGCTGGCGCAGCAGCCCGATGGCCACTTGGGCGACGGTCACCGCGTCGGCGGCGTTGAGCCCGAGATGGGGCGCGACGGCGGCGTGCGATTCCTTGCCGCGGTACTCGACGGTCACCTCCGACAAGGCCAGCGACCGGGCCCCCGCAATGTCGATCGGTCCCGGATGCACCATCACAGCCACCGCGACATCGTCGAATGTGCCGGCCTCGAGCAGCAAGGCTTTTCCGCCGCCAGATTCTTCGGCCGGAGTGCCCAGCAGAGCCACCTTTATGCCCAGGTCATCGGCCACTTCGGCCAACGCCAGGGCGGCGCCCACGGCCGAGGCGGCGATGATGTTGTGCCCGCAGGCATGACCGATGTCAGGCAGCGCGTCGTATTCGGCGCAGATACCCACCACCAGCGGTCCGCTGCCGAAGTCGGCCCGGAACGCGGTGTCCAGACCACCGGCGGCCGCGGTCATCTCGAAACCGCGCTCGGCGACCAGGGCTTGGGCCTTCGCGCAGCTGCGGTGCTCGGCGAACGCCAGCTCGGGCTCGGCGTGGATGGCGTGGGACAGTTCGACCAGATCGCCGCGCCGGCGCCGCACCAATTCCTCGACACTATCCAGGGCGCTGGCTGCGGACATCTAGCCAGTATCCCATCGGCGCGCAGCGGACTCACACCATCGCCGGATTAGGCTCGCCACTGTGACTGACCCGGCCGAACTCGCCCGGCAGGCGGCGCAGATGATCGCCGAGCGGACCGGACACGACCGGCACGACGTCGCGGTCGTGCTGGGGTCGGGCTGGTCGCCGGCGATCGCGGCGCTGGGCTCGCCGACCGCCGTCCTGCCCCAAGCCGACGTGCCCGGGTTCGCCCCGCCGCGCGCCGCCGGCCACGCCGGGGAGCTGTTGTCGGTGCCGGTCGGCGCCCACCGGGTGCTGGTGCTGGCCGGACGCGTCCATGCCTACGAGGGCCATGACCTGCGGCACGTCGTGCACGGAGTTCGGGCGGCGTGCGCCGCGGGGGTGCACACCGTCGTGCTGACCAACGCCGCGGGCGGGCTGCGCCCCGACATGCAGATCGGTCAGCCGGTGCTGATCAGCGATCACCTGAACCTGACCGCGCGCTCACCGTTGGTCGGCGCGCAGTTCGTCGACCTGACCGACGCCTACGCCCCGCGGCTGCGCGCGCTGGCCCGAAACTGCGACCCGGAGCTGACCGAGGGTGTCTACGCGGGGTTGCCCGGCCCGCACTACGAGACGCCGGCGGAAATACGGATGCTGCAGGTCCTGGGCGCCGACCTGGTCGGTATGTCGACCGTTCACGAGACCATCGCCGCTCGGGCGGCCGGCGCCGAGGTGCTCGGCATCTCCCTGGTCACCAACCTCGCGGCCGGTCTCACCGGGGAGCCGCTGAGCCATGCCGAGGTGCTCGCCGCCGGTGCGGCGTCGGCGGCGCGAATGGGCGCGCTCCTGGCTGACGTCATTGCGCGGATGTGAGCCGTGACGCCCGAGGAGTGGATCGCCCACGACCCGGATCCGCGGACGGCCGCCGAGCTGGCCGCCTGCACTCCCGACGAGCTGGCCGCGCGGTTCGCCCGCCCGCTGACGTTCGGCACCGCGGGGTTGCGCGGACCGCTGCGGGCCGGCCCGGACGCGATGAACCTCGCGGTGGTGTTGCGCGCCACCTGGGCGGTGGCTCAGGTGCTGCCACCGGGGCCAAGGCCGGTGATCGTGGGGCGCGACGCCCGCCGCGGCTCGGCCACGTTCGCCACGGCAGCAGCGGAAGTGCTTGCCGCGCAGAGGTTTTCGGTGACGACGTTTCCCGACCCGGTGCCTACACCGGTAGTGGCGTTCGCGGTCCGTCACACCGGCGCGGTTGCCGGGATTCAGATCACCGCCTCGCACAACCCGCCGACCGACAACGGCTACAAGGTCTACCTCGACGGCGGCATCCAGATCATCTCCCCCACCGACCGGCAGATCGAAGCGGCGATGACCGCCGCTGCGCCGGCGGATCAGATCCCCAGAACCCCGGTGCCGCCCGCCGGCACCGACCTGGTGGACCGCTACATCGAACGCGCGGCCAGCGTGCGGCGCGGGGCCGGGTCGGTCCGGGTGGCGCTGACCCCGCTGCATGGGGTGGGCGGCGCGGTGGCCGTCGAGACGCTGCGGCGGGCCGGTTTCCACGACGTGCACACGGTGGCCGCGCAGTTCGCGCCGGACCCCGACTTTCCCACCGTGGCGTTCCCCAATCCGGAAGAACCCGGGGCCCCCGACGCAGTGCTGGGCCTGGCCGCAGAAGTCGGCGCCGACGTCGCCATCGCGCTCGACCCGGACGCCGACCGGTGCGCCGTGGGGATCCCCACCACAGCTGGCTGGCGGATGCTCTCCGGTGACGAAACCGGTTGGCTGCTCGGCGATTACCTCCTGGCGCACACCGACGACCCGGCGCACAGCGTGGTGGCCAGCACCCTGGTGTCGTCGCGGATGCTGGCGGCGATCGCCGCGCAGTACGGCGCCGGGCACGTCGAGACGCCCACCGGCTTCAAGTGGCTGGCCCGCGCAGACGCCGACACGTCGGGCACCTTGGTCTATGCCTACGAAGAAGCGATCGGCCATTGCGTCGACCCGGCCGCGGTGCGCGACAAGGACGGCATCAGCGCCGCGGTGCTGGTGTGCGACCTGGTGGCCGCGCTGCGCGAGCGGGGCCGTTCGGTGCCCGACCAACTCGACGAGTTGGCCCGGCGCCACGGCGTGCACGTGGTAGCGCCGGTGTCGCGTCGCGTCGCCGATCCCGACGAGGCTGCCGAGCTGATGCGCCGGCTGCGCGCGGACCCGCCGGACCGGCTGGCCGGATTGGCCGTAACCGTCGCCGACATCACCGACGCGCTCATCTTCACCGGCGGCGACGGCGACACGTCGGTGCGGCTGGTGGTACGCCCGTCGGGAACCGAGCCGAAACTCAAGTGCTACACCGAGATTCGCGTAACCGTGTCCGGTGATCTGGCGGCCACCCGAGAACGCGCCCAGGCGCTGAGCGCGCAGCTGCTCGACGAGTTGCCGGTATAGCCCCCTAGCGCGGCCCGAACTGACGGTCGCCGGCATCGCCGAGACCCGGCACGATGAAGGCCGCGTCGTTGAGCCCGCCGTCGACGGCCGCGGTGAACAACCGCGCGTTGGGCACCACCTGCTCTACCGCCGCGATCCCCTCCGGAGCGGCCACCACGCACAGCATGGTGATGTCCGTGGCGCCGCGCGCGAGCAGCAAGCCCACGGTGTGCTTCATCGAACCGCCGGTGGCCAGCATCGGGTCAAGCACCATGATCGGCAGACCGGCCAGGTCGTCGGGCAACGACTCGAGGTACGGGACGGGCTGGTGGGTCTGTTCGTCGCGGGCGATGCCGACGAACCCCACGTGCGCTTCCGGCAGCACCGCGTGCGCCTCGTAGACCATGCCCAGCCCGGCCCGCAACACCGGCACCAGCAGCGGCGGCTTGGCCAGCCGCGCCCCTGTCGTTTCGGCCAGCGGAGTGCGGATGGTGACGGGCTCGGTCGGCGCGTCCCGGGTCGCCTCGTAGACCAGCATCAGCGTCAGCTCGCGCAGCGCGGCGCGAAAGACGGCGTTGCCGCTGCGCTGATCGCGCAGCGCGGTGAGCCGCGCCGCGGCCAGTGGATGGTCGACCAGATGCACGTCCACGGCTAGATAACAATCGGATTCAGGCTTGCTGACACGCTCGCTCCATCTCCTGGGCGCACCCGAGTTCGCCCATATACTCCCGGCATGCGGGCGCTGAAACATTACCTGACCAGGGCATACCGTACCTTGGCGGTACTCGGGATGGTGGCCGGATCGCTATGGATCCACGGCGTCACCGCTGCCCCGCGCCTGGGCCTGGCCGCTGCCGCCCTGCCCAGCTTTTCCCACGTGGTGATCGTCATCGAGGAAAACCGCTCGCAAGCCAACATCATCGGCAACAAGTCGGCGCCGTGGATCAACGCGCTGGCGGCCGGTGGCGCCATGATGGGCCAATCGTTCGCCGAGACCCACCCCAGCGAACCGAACTACCTGGCGCTGTTCGCCGGCAACACGCTCGGGGTCACCAAGGACAGCTGTCCGGTCAACGCCGGCGCCCAACCCAACCTCGCCTCCGAAGTTCTTGCCGCCGGAGGCACCTTCGTGGGCTTCGCCGAGGACCTGCCGGCGGTCGGCTCCCCGGTGTGCAGTGCCGGCAAATACGCGCGCAAGCACGTCCCGTGGGCCAACTTCACCAACGTGCCGCCGTCGTTGTCCCTGCCGTTCTCCTCTTTCCCCCAACCGGGCAACTATGCGGCGCTGCCGACGCTGGCGTTCGTCATCCCCAACAACGACAACAACATGCACGACGGCTCGATCGCCCAGGGTGACGCCTGGTTGAGCCGGCAGATGTCGGCATACGCCACCTGGGCCCGGACCAACAACAGCCTGCTGATTCTGACCTGGGACGAGGACGACGGCGGCGCCCGCAACCAGATCCCGACGGTGTTCTACGGCGCCCACGTGCAGCCGGGCACCTACAACGAGCAAATCAATCACTACAACGTGCTCTCGACGCTGGAGCAGATGTATGGGCTGCCGAAAACCGGCAACGCGGCCACGGCCGCCCCCATCACCGACATTTGGGGCGGGTAAGGCCTGGCGGGCCGGGTCGCTATTGTGTGCCGCATGGCTGCAGACCTCGTGCCCATCCGCCTGAGCTTGACCGACGGCGACCGCTACACCCTGTGGGCACCCCGCTGGCGCGACGCCGGCGATGAGTGGGAAGCCTTCCTCGGCAAGGACGAGGACCTGTACGCCTTCGAGTCGGTGGCCGACCTGGTCGCGTTCGTGCGCACCGACTCCGACAACGACCTGACCGACCACCCGGGGTGGAAGAAAGTCACCGAGGCGCACGCCCGCGACCTCGACCCGGCGCAGGACAAGCAGTTCGATCTGGTCGCAGTGGAGGAACTCGTCGCCGAGAAGCCGACCGAGGAGTCGGTCAACGCCTTGGCGGGCGCGCTGGCGATCGTGTCGTCCATCGGATCGGTGTGCGAGCTCGCCGCGGTGTCCAAATTCTTCAACGGCAATCCCAGCCTGGGCACGGTGTCGGGCGGTATCGACAACTTCAGCGGCAAGGCCGGGCAGAAGCGCTGGAACGCTATCGCCGAGGTGATCGGGCGCAGCTGGGATGACGTGCTCAAGTCCATCGAGGGAATTGTCAGCACCCCCGACGTCGACGAAGAGTTGTCTGCCAAGGCCGCCGAGGAGTTGGAGGAGGAGCCCGAAGAGCCCGAGGAGACCCCCGAGGAAGAGGACGCGACGGCCGCAGACGAGGCCGAAGAGGACGCCTCTGACGCCTCGGACGTCGAGGATGCCGACGACGAGGATGCTGAGGAAGTCGACGACGCCGCTGCGGAGGAAGACGAGCGCGCGGCGGGCGACACCGTGGTGTTGGGCAGCGACGAGGACTTCTGGCTGCAGGTGGGCATCGATCCGATTCGGATCATGACGGGTTCGGGCACCTTTTACACGCTGCGCTGCTACCTCGACGACCGGCCAATCTTCTTGGGCCGCAACGGCCGCATCAGTGTGTTCACCTCCGAGCGCGCGCTGGCCCGCTACCTGGCCGACGAGCACGACCACGACCTGTCCGACCTGAGCACGTATGACGACATCCGCACCGCCGCCACCGACGGCTCACTGAACGTCGACATCACCGACGAAAACGTCTACGTGCTCACCGGACTGGCCGACGACTTCGCCGACGGTCCCGACGCGGTGGACCGCGACCAACTCGACCTGGCCGTGGAGTTCCTGCGCGACGTCGGTGACTACTCCGAGGAGAGCACCGTCGACAAGGCGCTGGACACCGGCAAACCGCTGGGCAAGCTGGTGGCTTACGTGCTCGACCCCGATTCGGTCAGCAAACCCGCCGCTCCGTATGCCAACGCCGTGCGGGAATGGGAAAAGCTCGAGGCGTTCGTCGATTCGCGGCTGCGGCGCGAATAGCGTTCGCAGCCATCAGACTTGGCGAGCCGCCTCCTGGGCCAGCTGCACGCGCGACTTCACGTCGAGCTTGTTGTAGACGTGGGTGAGGTGGGTTCGCACAGACGTCGAGCTCGGTCGGCGTCAACGAGGCCCACCCTTTGGGGGGGCGTAGATTCCCCAGGAGCCGCCAGCCGGCCTCACTTTTGCGGCAAGACAGTGTTTCGCGCTGCGCGCCAACGGATCAAACAGCGGATGGGTCGGCCATCAAGGCAAGGAGCGGGACGAGCACTATTGCGAATCCGATGACAGCTATGGCGGTGAGTCGCCGGTCCCCGACCAGCTTGTAGAGCAGGTAGGGTCCGCCGATCCAGTACAGCTGGGCCGTGATCAGGCCGGGAAAGTAGCCGCCGAGCATGATGCTCCACCAGGTATGGGCAATCGCGTTTCCGATCGCGCCGTACACGATGAAAAACATCGCGGGCACCACGACGAAGCGCAGCCGCGTCATCAACGCGATCACGCACGCGACGGTCATCACCGCGTAGGCGCCCATATTGACCGAGACGAACGCGTCGTTCGAGTAGGGCGCGCCGCCGTACAGCTCGGCGAAGTCGGTGCGGAAGTCCGTGGCGAACTCCTCGGCGAAATGGACGAATTGCACTGCCATGACACAACAGAACGCCGGCAGGAACTTGTTGACGGTCGGCAACTGCACTCGACGCTGGAAGCACCAGACAAAGAGCAGCCAGGTCGCGATGACGCCCGGAACGAAGGTGACCTTGAGGCTTGTTCCGTGACTCACCAGCCAGAAGCTGACGGCCATGGTGACAGCGATCAGCGTGCCCGGCACGACGTCACGTTTGGCAATCGCGCGATCGCCAATCGAGGAGGGAGTAGCGGGATCCGACCGGGGGACGCAGGGGTGGGGTTGCAACGGCACGATTGCCTCCTCTGGCAGGCTACTCACTGGTGTACTGATCAGTACACCGTATGGTAAGCTGCCGTGCATGCCCTCTTCAACAGCCGGTCGGCCCACCCGAGCCCAACGTCACGAACTCATCGAAGAGGCCGCCACCCGCTTGTTTGCCGAGAGAGGTTTCGCGGCCACGACCGTCGACGACATCGCGCAGGCAACGGGACTGACCAAGCCCATGCTCTACCGGCACTTCGAATCCAAACAGGAGCTGGGCGTCGCGTTGATGACCCGCGCTCGCGCGGAACTGATCGAGGCGCCGCTGGCGCGTTTTCAACCCGGGGTCGCCGAACCGCAGTCCCAGGTGCCGGCAATGGTGGATGCCTGGCTCGAACACGTTGAGCGGCATCCGAACTCCGCACGCTTGCTGTTCACTCCGGTCACCGGCGATCCGGAGGTGGAGCGGGTGCAGACCGAGCTGTTCGCGCGGCAAACGGCTACCCAGGCAGCTTTGCTGCGCGAGTTCGCTCCCGAGCTCGACGACGTCGAAACCGAAGCACTGGCAACGATGATGCGAGCCAGTCTGTGCGCCATCGCGCTGTGGTGGCTGGACCGGCCGGAGATACCCCGCGACGTCCCCGCGCGAGCACTGTTGCGCTCGTTTCAGGGCATCTACACCGCGCTTGGCGATACCGACGCGGACTTCCACCGAAAGGAGAGCTGAGATGACCGACAGCGGCGAGCGCGAGAAGGTGCACTTTTCCAGCGACGGCACCGCCTGCGCGGCATGGCTGTATCGCGGAACGAACGGCGCGTGCGTCGTGATGTCCGCCGGCCTGGCGGTGACCAAAGAACCCGGCACCGACCGGTTCGCCCGACGCCTCCATGACGCCGGGTACACGGTCCTTGCCTTCGATTACCGACGCCTCGGCGAGAGCGGTGGTCGGCCGCGACAAGTCACCCGGTACCGCGAGCAACTCGCCGACTGGCACGCCGCAATCGACTTCGCGCGCAACGTGTCTGGCGTCGATCCGCACAAGATCGCGATCTGGGGATACTCACTTTCCGGCGGGCACGTCTTCCGCGTGGCGGCAGGTAATCCGACGCTTGGTGCGGCCATCGCGCACTCGCCCCTAGTCGACGGAGTCGCCGTGGTGCCCAACGCGATGCGACATCAGACGCAGAGCGCCTCACTACGCTTCGCGGCTCTGGCGTTGGTCGATGCCGTCGGATTGCGCCTTGGGCGCAGGCCGATCCTGGTACCGCTGGCCGGCCCTCCGGGGACCCTCACGTCACTGACCACACCCGACGCGCAGAACGGCGCCGGCGCGCTCAATCCCGGCAATACATACCCGCACTGGCAACAGGAGGTGGCCGCGAGTTCGGCCATGCGGGCCGCGTTCTACCGGCCGGGACGGCACGCGTCGCGCATCAGGATTCCCTTCCTCGTGATCGCCTACGACGACGACGGCGTGGCACCCCCGGGGCCCACGGTCCGCGCGGCGTCGCGGGCTCCGCGGGGAGAACTCGCGCGTCTGCCCGGCGGCCACTACGCGGCCTACTTGGACGGTCACGAGCAAACGGTCGACACCCTGCTGGCGTTTCTGAGCAAGCATCTGCTCGACGTCTCGCGCGTCACATCGTCCGCCTCGGGGCCGTGATCGACCACCTGCGGTTGGTCACTTTTGGGAGTCTGCGCCGCCGGTGAGTCCGGGATGGACTCCCGGTATGAGCCCCGCAGCTATGGCGACGCGTTGCAGCAGCGCGCGCAACGTGTCGCGCTCGTCGCTCGACAAGGGCGCTGCGACCGAGTCCTCGAGCGCAGAACCGACGGCATCGAGCTCGGGAAGCAGGGCGCGCGCTCGGTCGGTAAGCGTTACCGCGAATGCCCGGCGGTCCGCGGGATGGGCCATCCGCTTGACCAAACCGTCGGCTTCCAGCGCATCGATCAAGCCGACCATCGTGTTGCGATGAATGCCTAGTCGGGCAGATAGCGCCCGTTGGGACTGACCGTCCTCGGCCGCCAGTGCCATCAGAACCGCATAGGTGCGGGGCTGTACCCCGACGCCGCTGACCAAGCGCTGAAACGCCCCGGCATAGTGCGCGCCGAGCTGAGACAACAAAAACGGGATGCGTTCGTCGAGCGTGGCGATTCCGGTCGGTTCTTCCACCATGGGTGCACACTAGCACTATGGCTGATAATCACTTAGAGTGATGATCACCAACATGTGACTATTTAGGAGACGTCATGAAGATTGCGATGTTCGGGGCGAACGGCCAGACCGGTCGATTGGCGACTTCGCTCGCCCTCGAGGCCGGGCACCAGGTGATAGCGGTGACCCGCCGGCCGCGCGAGTTCCCACTCGCCGATCCCCGCTTGACCGTTGCCGAGGCCGATGTGCGGGACGCGGCCGCGGTTGCCCCGCTGGTCACCGGGGTCGATGCGGTGATCTCCACCCTTGGTGTCACGTTCACCCGCGAACTGGTCGACACCTATTCGGTGGGCACGGCGAACATCGTGGCCGGTATGCGCGCAGCGCGGACTCGGCGCTTGATTGTGGTCAGCTCGACTGCGGCTTACCCGACGCGACGTACCGACGCACCACTCCTGCTCCGATTAGTCGAGCCGATCATCACCAAGACGATCGGCAAGACCGTCTACGAAGACATCCGGCGCATGGAGACCCTGGTGCGCGACTCCGGCTTGGATTGGACTGTCGTTCGGCCCTCCGGGTTGTTCGATTTGACCGCGCCCACCGCCTATGTCAGCGGTGAAGTCGATCCGGTCGGTGCGTTCACCGCGCGCATCGACCTCGCCGACTACCTGGTGTCGCTGGCCGCCGACTCGACAATGGCCCGGCGGACCGTCATCGTCTCGACCACCTCGTCCACCCCCAGCTTGTGGCAGATGATCCGTCGGGAAGCAGGCTCTGGCGGTGGTGCCGAAGCGACCACCGCCGCCAGCTACGAAGAAGACCCAAGATGACGTCGTCACCGGCGTCCGGTCTGCTGCAGAACGCGTCGGACTTTGCGGCGGTGCTGTTCACCGGGTTGTTTGCCGGATTTCTTGTCACCGTCCTAGTTTTGGAGGCCAGCCTGCGCCGCTTCGGCGCTGCGGTCTACACCCAGGTGCGGCTCATCGAACTGCAGCACCTCGACGACTTGGCCACCGCATTGCTGCTGCCAGGGATCCTCGCCGCTGCAACGGTGACTCTTATCCATATACGACAAGGCCATAGCCGCCGCTGGCTTGCGGGGGCAGCCCTGCTCTTGTTGGTTGCGACGCTGCTGATCAGCGTCACGATCAGTGTGCCGATCAACACGGTCCAACAAACCTGGTCGATACCGAACCCACCCGCCAACTGGGCGGCCGTACGTGACCGCTGGCAACTGGCCCACGCCGCAAGGACAATTACCGCGGTAGTCGCGTTTCTCGCACTCGCTACCCGATCAGCACCGCGAACCGCGGCTTGATCACGTCGTCGATGATCTCGAGGCGCTCGTCGAACGGGATGAACGCCGACTTCATCGCGTTGATGGTGAAGCGTTCGAGGTCGCTCCAGCCGTAGCCGAACGCTTCGGCCAGCCGGTGCATTTCCAGGCTCATAGTGGTGTCGCTCATCAGCCGGTTGTCGGTGTTGACGGTCACCCGGAACCGGGCGCGGGCCAGCAGGTCGAACGGGTGTTCTTCGATGCTTGGCGCGGCGCCGGTCTGTACGTTCGAGCTCGGACACAGCTCCAGCGGGATTCGCTTGTCCCGCAGGATCGCTGCCAGTCTGCCCAATCGAACCTCGCCGTCGGGACCGATGTCGATGTCGTCGATGATCCGCACCCCGTGCCCCAGCCGATCGGCGCCGCAGAACGCGATCGCCTCGTGGATGGACGGCAGCCCGAACGCCTCGCCCGCGTGAATCGTGAAGCGGGCGTTGTGGTCTCGCATGTACTCGAACGCGTCCAGATGTCGCGTCGGCGGGTAGCCGGCCTCCGCGCCGGCGATGTCGAATCCTACTACGCCCTTGTCCCGGAACCGGATTGCCAGCTCTGCGATCTCGCGGGACATGGCGGCGTGTCGCATCGCGGTGACCAGACAGCGCACCTTGATGGGCCGGCCCTCGGCGGCGCACGCCTTCTCACCGGCGGCGAAACCCTCCAACACGGCGTCGACCACTTCGTCGAAGGACAGCCCACGGTTGATGTGCAGTTCGGGTGCGAATCGCACCTCGGCGTAGACCACCGAATCGGCGGCCAGATCCTCGACTGCCTCGAAAGCCACGCGGTACAACGCTTCTGGGGTTTGCATCACCGCCACGGTGTGGGAGAAGGGTTCCAGGTAGCGCTCCAGCGAACCGCTGTGCGACTGCGTGCGAAACCAGTTCGCCAGCGACTCGGCGTCGGTGGCCGGCAGCTCGTCGTATCCGACCTGACCGGCGATGTCCAGCACCGTGGCCGGGCGCAAGCCACCGTCGAGGTGGTCGTGCAGCAGGGCTTTGGGGGCCTGCTTGAGGGTCTGTGCAGTCAAAGGTGTGGTCACGAGGTGATCCGATCAATTATCAACGGCCGCAACTTCGGTGGCGTGTGGCCGACACTCCAGGCGCCGTCCAGCTCGGCCATCGCGGCGGCGAAGCGTTCCGGGGTGTCGGTGTAGAGGGTGAACAACGGCTCACCGGCGACCACCGGGTCGCCGGGACGGCGATGGATCTGGACACCGGCTCCGGCCTGGATTCGCTCGCCCGGCCGGGACCTGCCCGCGCCGAGCCGCCATGCCGTCAGCCCCACTGCCATCGCGTCGATATCGCCCATTGTGCCGCTCCGGTCGGCGGTCACGGTCTCGGTATGCGCACCGAATGGCAACGGAACCGACAAGTCACCGCCCTGGGCGGTGACCAGGCGCCGAAACCGGTCCATCGCGGTGCCGTCCTGCAACGTCTGTCCGGGATCACGGCCGTCCACCCCGGCCAGCGTCAGCATCTCTTCGGCCAACCGCACCGTCAGCTCGACCACGTCGGGCGGCCCGCCGCCGGCCAGTACCTCCAGCGATTCGGCGACTTCCAATGCATTGCCCACGGCAGCACCCAGGGGGTAGCTCATGTCGGTCAGCAGCGCACTGGTGGACACCCCGTGCGCCGCGCCCAGAGCGACCATGGTGTGCGCCAGGTCGCGGCACTGCTCCTCGGTCTTCAAGAACGCCCCGGCACCGACCTTGACGTCGAGCACCAACGCGCCGATCCCCTCGGCGAGTTTTTTGCTCATGATCGAGCTGGCGACCAGCGGCAGGGATTCCACCGTCGCGGTGATGTCGCGCAGCGCGTACAGCTTCTTGTCGGCCGGCGCCACCTGACCGGCCGCAAAGATCGCCGCGCCCAGGTCGGTCAGTTGCTCGCGCACCCGCCCGATGGGCAGGTCGGTCCGCAACCCCGGGATGGATTCCAGCTTGTCCAGCGTGCCACCGGTATGGCCAAGCCCGCGTCCGGAGGCTTTGGGCACCGCGGCTCCACAGGCGGCGACCATCGGGATCAACACCAGCGTGGTCTTGTCGCCGACGCCGCCGGTGGAATGCTTGCCGACGGTGGGCAGGGGCAGGCCGCTGAAGTCCAGCACCTCCCCGGATGCGACCATGGCCGCCGTCCACCGGGCGATCTCGCCGCGGTCCAAGCCGCGAAAGAAGACCGCCATCAGCAGCGCCGCCATCTGCTCGTCGGCAACATGGCCGTCGGTGTAGGCATCGATCACCCAGTCGATGGCGGCGTCGGACAACCGGCCGCCGTCACGTTTGGTGCGAATCACCGTCGGCGCGTCAAAAGTGAACTGGCTCACGGCTGTTCCCGCAGGTGATAGGCGTCGAAGGCGTCCGGGAGCAGCTCTGCGAGCCGGCGGGGCCCGGCCGGGTGGCCGATCAGCAGGTCGGCGCCACCGTGTTCCAGCAACACCTGACGGCACCGCCCGCACGGCATGAGCAGCGAACCGCTGCCGTCGACGCACGCCAGCGCGACAAGGCGACCGCCCCCGGTCGTATGCAGTGCCGACACCACACCGCATTCGGCACAGAGACCTAGGCCATATGAGACATTCTCCACATTGCACCCGGTGACCACGCGACCGTCGTCGACCAGCGCCGCCGCCCCCACCGGGAAGCGCGAATAAGGCGCATACGCGCCGGATGAGGCACTGATTGCCTTGTCCCGCAACATGTTCCAGTCGATTTCCGGCAATCCGCTGACCCTCCGCTCGCCGACGGGGTTGAGGAGATTAAAGCCACCTTAACCGGGAACAACACCGGAGTTTGGATGGATTTGTTCGGTACCACCGGCAACTCGGCCAAGATAAGCTCGATTAGCAGCTAGAGCAGTTAAATTGCGGTTTTTTGATGAGGTGAGAACTTAATGAGTTCGCAGGCGACAACCGCGGATCCGGCGACTTTCAACAGGTCGCCGACAGCCCGCAAGCGGCGGCCCCCGCGGACCCTGTACCGGGGCGATCCCGGCATGTGGGCCTGGGTGTTACACCGCATCAGCGGTGCGACGATCTTCTTCTTCCTGTTCGTGCACGTGCTCGACGCGGCCATGCTGCGAGTGAGCCCGCAGACCTACAACGCGGTGATCCGCGATTACCAGACTCCGGTCGTCGGCCTGATGGAGTTCGGCCTGGTGGCCGCGGTGCTGTTTCACGGCTTGAACGGCATCCGCATCATCTTGATCGACTTCTGGTCCGAAGGCACCCGCTACCAACGGCTGATGTTCTGGATCGTGGGCATCGTGTTCCTGCTGCTGATGGTCCCGACCGGCGTGGTGTTGGGCATTCACATGTGGGAGCACTTCCGATGAGCAGCCCCGACCTCCAGCTCGGCCGCGGCCAGACGGCTCCGGTGCGGCAGCGCAGCCACGACCGCCCGGCCAGCCTGGACAACCCGCGCTCCCCGCGGCGTCGGGCCGGCATACCGAACTTCGAGAAATTCGCCTGGCTGTTCATGCGGTTTTCCGGGATCGCGCTGGTGTTCCTGGCCATCGGGCACCTGTTCGTGATGCTGATGTGGGACAACGGGGTGTACCGCATCGACTTCAACTACGTCGCGCAGCGCTGGGCCTCGCCGTTCTGGCAGTTCTGGGATCTGGCGCTGTTGTGGCTGGCGCAATTGCACGGCGGCAACGGCCTGCGCGTCATCATCGACGACTACACCCGCAAAGACGTCACCCGGTTCTGGCTCAACAGCATCCTGCTGTTGTCCATGGGGTTCACCTTGGTGTTGGGCACCTACGTGCTGGTGACTTTCAACCCGAACATCTCCTGAGAGACGAAACATGTTTACGCCACCTCCTCCTCATCGCTTCGCTCTGCATCGTCGGCGGCAAAACCTAACTTCGCCACCTCCTCCTCATCGCTTCGCTCTGCATCGTCGGCGGCAGCGATGATCCAGCATCACCGATACGACGTGGTGATCGTCGGTGCCGGCGGCGCCGGCATGCGCGCCGCGGTGGAGGCGGGCCCGCGGGTCCGCACCGCCGTGCTGACCAAGCTCTACCCGACCCGCAGCCACACCGGCGCCGCCCAGGGCGGCATGTGCGCGGCGCTGGCCAACGTTGAAGACGACAACTGGGAATGGCACACCTTCGACACCGTCAAGGGCGGCGACTACCTCGCTGACCAGGACGCCGTGGAGATCATGTGCAAGGAAGCCATCGACGCGGTGCTCGATCTGGAGAAGATGGGGATGCCGTTCAACCGCACCCCCGAGGGCCGCATCGACCAGCGCCGCTTCGGTGGGCACACCCGCGACCACGGCAAGGCCCCGGTCCGCCGGGCCTGCTATGCCGCCGACCGTACCGGTCACATGATCCTGCAGACGCTCTACCAGAACTGCGTCAAGCACGACGTGCAGTTCTTCAACGAGTTCTACGCCCTGGACCTGGTGCTGACCGAGACGCCGACGGGTCCGGTGGCCACCGGGGTGGTGGCCTACGAGTTGGCCACCGGTGAGATCCACGTCTTCCACGCCAAAGCCGTGGTGATCGCCACCGGCGGCTCGGGCCGGATGTACAAGACGACGTCCAACGCGCACACGTTGACCGGCGACGGCATCGGCATCGTCTTCCGTAAGGGACTTCCGTTGGAAGACATGGAATTTCACCAGTTCCACCCGACGGGCCTGGCCGGGCTGGGGATCCTCATCTCCGAAGCGGTGCGTGGTGAGGGCGGCCGACTGCTCAACGGCGAGGGCGAGCGCTTCATGGAGCGCTACGCCCCGACCATCGTCGACCTGGCACCGCGCGACATCGTCGCCCGGTCCATGGTGCTCGAAGTCCTGGAGGGCCGCGGTGCCGGACCGCACAAGGACTACGTGTACATCGACGTCCGCCACCTGGGCGAGGACGTGCTCGAGGCCAAGCTGCCCGACATCACCGAGTTCGCCCGCACCTACCTCGGGGTGGACCCGGTGCACGAACTGGTACCGGTCTACCCGACCTGTCACTACGTGATGGGCGGCATCCCGACCACCGTCAGCGGGCAGGTGCTGCGCGACAACACCAACCCGGTGCCGGGCCTGTACGCCGCCGGTGAGTGCGCCTGCGTCTCGGTGCACGGCGCCAACCGGTTGGGCACCAACTCGCTGCTGGACATCAACGTGTTCGGACGCCGGGCCGGCATCGCCGCGGCCGGTTACGCCCAAAGCCACGACTTCGCCGACATGCCACCGGATCCGGCGCAGATGGTGGTCGGCTGGGTCCGCGACATCCTCTCCGAGCACGGCAACGAGCGGGTGGCCGACATCCGCAACGCGCTGCAACAGTCCATGGACAACAACGCCGCGGTGTTCCGCACCGAGGAGACGTTGAAACAGGCGCTGACCGATATCCATGCCCTCAAGGAGCGGTATTCCCGAATCTCCGTGCACGACAAGGGGAAGCGCTTCAACAGCGACCTGCTGGAAGCCATCGAGCTGGGCTTCCTGCTGGAGCTGGCCGAGGTCACCGTGGTGGGCGCGTTGAACCGCAAGGAATCTCGTGGTGGGCACGCCCGCGAGGACTACCCGAACCGCGACGACGTCAACTACATGCGCCACACCATGGCCTACAAGCAAGGCACCGATCTGCTCAGCGACATCGCCCTGGACTTCAAGCCCGTGGTCCAGACCCGCTATGAACCCAAGGAACGGAAGTACTGATGACCGCAGGCGACGCGATCGAGCCGGACGCCGAAGCACCTTTGCCGCCCATCCCGGAGGGCGCGGTGATGGTCACGGTGAAGATCGCCCGGTTCAATCCCGAACAGCCCGACGCCTTTTCGGACACCGGCGGCTGGCAGAGCTTCCGGGTGCCCTGCTTGCCCAGCGACCGGCTGCTCAACCTGCTCATCTACATCAAGAGCTACCTGGACGGGACGCTGACGTTCCGCCGCTCCTGCGCACACGGCGTGTGCGGGTCGGACGCGATGCGGATCAACGGCATGAACCGGTTGGCCTGCAAGGTGCTGATGCGTGATCTGCTGCCCAAGAAGCCCGGCAAGTCGCTGACGCTGACCGTCGAACCGATCCGCGGGCTGCCGGTGGAAAAAGACTTGGTCGTCGACATGGAGCCGTTCTTCGACGCCTACCGCGCGGTCAAGCCGTACCTGATCACCTCCGGAAACCCGCCCACCCGCGAGCGGATTCAGAGCCAAACCGACCGGGCCCGCTACGACGACACCACCAAGTGCATCCTGTGTGCCTGCTGCACCACCAGTTGCCCGGTGTTCTGGAGTGAAGGGTCCTACTTCGGCCCCGCCGCGATCGTCAACGCGCACCGCTTCATTTTCGACAGCCGCGACGAGGCCGCCGCCGAGCGTCTGGAAATCCTCAACGAGGTCGACGGAGTCTGGCGCTGCCGCACCACGTTCAACTGCACCGAAACCTGCCCGCGCGGCATCCAGGTGACCAAGGCGATTCAAGAGGTCAAGCGGGCGTTGATGTTCACCCGCTGAGCGGGCGGACCCATGTGTCGACGTGCCCGCCTCTGAGCGACAAGTGCGTCTGTCGCTATGAGGCGGGCAGAAATCCGGGTGGTCGCACAGCGTGCTTAGCTGCATGACATGCAACGCACACCCGAACTGGCCCGGCAGTTCTACGACCGCTTCGAGCCGATCCACGCCGTCACCTACTTCGCGCCGGAGGCCAGAGCCGCCCTGGACAACCTCGGCTACCGCGGCTTCTGGATGGGCTACTTCGCCGCCCGATCCGCGCCGCTGGGCCAGGTCCCGCCCGAAGTCGTAACCGCGATCTTCTACAACTTCTCCCCTGCCCGCGTCGCCAAAGCCCTACCCGCAGCGTGGGAGATCGCCGGACCGGAACTCGCGCTCCGAGCCCGTCAGGACTCGGCCGTGGCGGCGTTGCGGCGCTGCGGGCTGACCGATGACGAAAACGTCCGCACCGCAGCACAATTGGCGATGCGCGCCGCGCAGCGCACGTCGGTGGCGGCCCGGCCGTTGTTCGCGGCCAACCTCGCGCTGCCCGTGCCCTCGGAGCCGGTGGCGATGCTCTGGCATGCGACCACCCTGTTGCGTGAGCATCGCGGTGACGCGCACGCGGCCGTCCTGTCGGCGGCGGACGTGTCCGGCCGGGAATCGAACGTCTTCCACGCTGCGTCCACGGCGGTGCCCGCCGACTATATGCGGCAAACCCGCCATTACGACGACGCCGAGTGGCAGGGCTGCGAACAGAGCCTGGCCGAGCGCGGTCTGGTCGGCGACGATGGCTTTCTGACGGCGGCCGGACGCGAGCTGAAGGATCACATCGAGGCGAGCACCGACCTGCTGGCGTTGCACGCCTTCGACGGCCTCGACGACGAAGAACTCGACAAGCTGCTGCACGTGCTGACCGGCATCGCGCGCACCGTGCTGGGCGCCGGTGATCTACCCGCCGTCACGCCGATGACCATCCGCCGCGACTTCTAGATCACCACCGGGGTAGGCCGCGATCACGTCGTCGACCACGCCGTGCCAGGCCGGACCGTCCACGCACAGGTGGCTCGCGGTGAGCACCAGCCGATCGGGGTCCCCGGGCAGTAACGACGCCGCGAACAGCCTGCCGGTGCGCATGTCATAGCCGGCCCGTTGGCGCGCGATCGCCTCGGGTACGGCCACTCCGGGTGGTTCCACCGCCCACACCCAGCCGCCGCCGGGACGATACATCCACCGGTCACACGTCGGTTCGAAGACGGCGCCAAGTGCGGGGTGGGCGGCGAAGACCTCTTCGATCGCGGTGCGGACGTTGCCTTGATCCAGCCGCGATTCGGCGACGAGCACCTCGGTGTGCGTCCATTTCTCGATGTCTTGCGGGCGGGGGAACTCGGTGAACAGCGAATAAGTCGACAGGTAGCACGTCACGACCACCACCCTGCGCCGGGCGCCTTGGCGAAGTCTTGGCGGATTCTTGGCGCCCGCCCGTCACACTTTCCTGCACTGTCCCGTCTGAGGGGTATGACACAGAAAACCCGCATTGAGCCCCTGCCCCCCAATCGCGCCGGCCTGCTGATTCGCACCATGTACCGAGTCGCCAAGCGGCGCTTCGGCGAGGTGCCCGAGCCGTTCACCGTCGCTGCGCATCACTCTCGCCTGTTGGTCGCCAACGCCGTCCACGAAACGCTGCTGGAACGGGCGTCGCGGACCCTGCCGGTCAGCGTGCGCGAGCTGGCGGTCTTCTGGACCGCGCGGACCATCGGTTGCTCGTGGTGTGTCGACTTCGGTGCGATGCTGCAACGCTTGGACGGCCTGGACATGGACCGGCTGCGCGACATTGACAACTACGCGACCTCCCCGGCCTTCTCCGACGATGAACGCGCGGCCATCGCCTACGCCAACGCGATGACCACCGACCCGCACTCGGTGACCGACGAGCAGGTGGAGGATCTGCGGGCCCGCTTCGGCGACGCCGGAGTGATCGAGTTGACTTATCAGATCGGTGTGGAGAACATGCGCGCCCGGATGTACTCGGCACTGGGCATCACCGAACAGGGCTTCAACTCCGGGGACGCCTGCCGGGTGCCGTGGGCTAACCAGGCCGAGGCCACCTCGTAGATCGGCGGAACAGCGGCCGTCGGCGGCTTCCCCTCGGTAGCATCCGGTGACTGCCCCGGAATTGGGAGCCGCTGATGTCGTCATACCTGATCGCGGTACCCGACGCGCTTGCCGTCGCGTCGGGTGACCTGACCGTGATCCGGGAGGCGGTCACCGAGTCCGCCGCTGCCGCGGCGCATTCCACGACCGGGATTGCCGCGGCGGCGGCCGACGAGGTGTCTACGGCTATCGCCAAGCACTTCGGCAGCTTCGCCGAGGAGTTTCAGACGCTGACCGCCCAGGCAGCCCACTTCCACGCCGAATTCGTGCGTGCTTTGGACGCGGCCGCGACCGCCTATGTGGGCGCCGAGGCCGCGAACCTGGCGACGCTGGGCGCGTTGCTCAACTCGGCAACCAACGCCGTGGGGTTGGGCGGAGTGCTGAATTTCCCGTCCACGGTGGCCCTCGCCCCCGCCACCAATGGGGTGAGCGGGGTCAGGGTCGGGTTCTCCTTCCTGCAGATCCCGGTCGGGCCAACCTCCTTCCTGGGCTTCACGATTCCGCAATTCAGCTACCCCGCCCCGGCATTCTGGTATTTCCCGACACAGGCCGGCGGGACGGTGAACGCCACCGGCACCGTCTATCTGCAGCACGGCTTCGGTGCATTCGGTTTGCTCTACCAGCCGCTGGCCATCGAACTCGCGCAGCAGACCAACAGCGTCGTGGTCACTCCGACCATCCCGTCGATTCCGTTGCCGTTGGGCCTCTGGCTGAACAGTCCCGAGATGCAACAGGGCGTGGCCTCGTTGTTCTTGGGTCCGCAAACGAACTTGAACCTCAGCGCACACCAGGCCGGTTACCAGGGCACCCTGCCGCAGGATTTCGTCCTGTCCGGACACTCCGCAGGCGGTGGCCTGGCCAGCGTTGCCGCGGGCAATTACCTCGCGGACCTCGGCGCCGCCACCAACCACCTCAAGGGCGTGGTGATGTTCGACGGGGTGGCCGGCAATGCCGCGGCCTTCGGGGGCGCGATAGCCCATCTGCAAGCGGCGGATATCCCGGTGTACACGGTGGCTGCGATGCCCCAGCCGTGGAATGCGTTCGGCGCCACCACGAATCAACTGACCAGTCTGTATCCGAACCAATTCGTCGGGGCCGAGATCGTCGGCGGCTCGCACGTCGATTCGATGCTGGGCTTGAACCCCGTCACCGATCTCATCCTGCAGTTGGTCACCGGGTTCTCTCCGCCCGGCGCCACCTCGGCCGTGTACACACTGTCGACCGGCTGGATCAACGACCTCTACGCCGGGTACGGCCCGACCAGTCCCTTCCACTACGGCATCTACGGGCCCACCGGTGACTACGTGCCCCCGGGCGGTCAGCAGATTTTTCTCGGCCCGACGGCCGCCATCATTCTGCCGACATGACGCGCAGCGGCGAACCGGTGAACTTCTCCGGGTTGGCGATATCCCACAGCGCGACCACCTTCCCGTCGCGCACCGTCATCGCGGTGACGCGCGGCGCCATCTCGCGGTTGCCGCCGCTAGCGGGGAAGCCGGTGGTGTAGGCACCCAGCTCGCCGTTGACCAGGGCCAGGTGATTGGCGGTGTAGAAGCCGTCGCCGTAGCGCCGTGCCAGACCCATCATGAACCGGACCACCTTGTCCACCCCGTGGATGACCTGAACGGCGGTCGGCGCCTTGCCATTCGAATCGCCGGTGAAGGTCACGTCGGGGTGCAGCAGCGACACCACGGTGTCCAGGTCACCGACGGCCATGGCGGCCATCAGCTTGCCGACCACCTCGGCGTGCGCCGGGTCCGGCTCGGGCGGCGGCGCCGCCGCGACGGCTTTGCGGGCCCGCGACGCCAGTTGGCGCGCGGATGCTTCGTTGGTGCCCAGCACCTCGGCCACTTCGGCGAACGGCACCGCGAAGCCGTCGTGCAGCACGAAGGCCACCCGCTGGTCGGGACTAAGCCGCTCCAGCACCACCATCGCGGCGAAGCGGGCGTCCTCCCCGGCTACCACGGCCGACAGCGGGTCGTCCCCGCCGAAACCGGTGACGACCGGTTCGGGCAACCAGTTGCCGGTATAGGTTTCCCGCCGGTGCGCCGCCGAGCGCAACTTGTCCAGACCCAGCCGGCTCACCACCGTGGTCAACCAGGCGCGCAGGTCGTTGATCGCCCCGTCGTGGGTGTTCCACCGCAGCCAGGCTTCCTGGACGATGTCCTCGGCGTCGGCCACCGTCCCGGTGAGCCGGTAGGCGACCGACATGAGGTGGGGGCGCAGCGCCTCGAACTCTGAGACCTGTTGCGCAACGGCCATAGTCAGAGCCTAGCTTGGCAGCGGGTAAGAAGCCGGGCCGGCCAGCAAAGCCGGCGGCCCGTAAGCGGCCCGACGGCACGCGGCCTGCTCCGAGGGGGCGGCTCTGTTATGTTCTAAGGACCGGTCCCTAACATCGGATGAATGCGCAATCTCTGGCTGCACTTCGCCCAGCACGGCAACGGCATCACCCCACCCGTCATCACCCGGGGCGAAGGCGTCACCATCTTCGACGATCAGGGCAAGAGCTACCTCGACGCGCTGTCCGGGTTGTTCGTGGTCCAAGTCGGTTACGGCAGAAAAGAACTCGCCGAGGCCGCCGCCCGGCAGGCCGAAACGCTCGCGTTCTTCCCGCTGTGGGGCAACACCACCCCGCCGGCCATCGAACTTTCCGAGCGGCTGGCGCACTACGCCCCGGCCGACCTCAATCGCGTGTTCTTCACCAACGGCGGCACCGAGGCCGTCGAGACCGCTTGGAAGGTGGCCAAGCAGTACTTCAAGCTGATGGGCAAACCCAACAAGTACAAGGTGATCTCGCGCGCCATCGCCTATCACGGCACCACGCAGGGCGCACTGGCGATCACCGGCCTGCCGGCCTACAAGGCGGCGTTCGAGCCGGTGGCGCCGGGCGGTTTCCGGGTGCCCAACACCAACTTCTACCGCGCACCCGAACCGTACGAAACCGACGCCAAGGCGTTCGGCCAGTGGGCGGCCAACCGGATCGCCGAGGCCATCGAGTTCGAAGGGCCCGACACCGTCGCGGCGGTATTCCTGGAGCCGGTGCAAAACGCCGGCGGCTCCATCCCGCCACCCCCGGGCTACTTCGAACGGGTCCGCGAAATCTGCGACGAGTACGACGTGCTGCTGGTTTCCGACGAGGTCATCTGTGCGTTCGGCCGGATCGGTTCGATGTTCGCCTGTGACGACTTCGGTTACCTGCCGGACATGATCACCTGCGCCAAGGGCATGACGTCGGGCTACGCACCCCTGGGCGCGATGATCGCCAGCGACCGCGTGTTCGAACCGTTCAACGACGGCAAAACCACGTTCCGCCATGGCTATACGTTCGGCGGCCACCCGGTATCGGCTGCCGTCGCGCTGGCCAATCTGGACATCTTCGAACGCGAGGGCCTCACCGACCACGTCAAGCAGAACTCCCCCGCGCTGCGCGCGACCCTCGAGAAGCTCTACGACCTGCCGATCGTCGGCGACGTCCGGGGCGAGGGCTTCTTCTTCGGCGTGGAACTGGTCAAGGATCAGGCGACCAAGCAAACGTTCACCGATGAAGAACGCGCGTCTGTGCTCGGCGAGGTGTCGGCGAAGTTGTTCGACGCCGGGCTGTATTGCCGCACCGACGACCGCGGCGATTCGGTCATCCAACTCGCCCCGCCACTGGTGTGCGGCCAATCCGAGTTCGACGCGATCGAATCGATCCTGCGCGGCGTGCTGAGCGACATCAAGTACTGAGCCCTACGTCCAGAAGCGCGAGAACTTGCCGCGGCGCGACGCTTTCAAGGTTCGCCTGACCTCCGCCACAGCCGCGCGAACCGTCCGCGCACCCGATTCCGTTGGGCTGCACAGGTACCGGGTCAGCGCATCACACAACGCGGTCAGCGCCGCCGCCAGCGCCGGACCGGATGCCTGATCCCGGTGGCCGATCAGCTCGTCGCACACCGCGTCGAGTCCTGACTCGTCGCCGCCGATCTGCCGCTCCACCCGCGTCAGCAAGTTCGTCAGCGACCGCTTCGGGGCCGCCCCGCGGGTAGGCGCCGGCACCGCGGGCACACTGGCCAAGCTGAACACCGACTGGCCCGCGGGTGCCGGCATGAAGCCGACCGGGGCGGCCCAGCCGGCGGGTGGTTCGACGGGCTGCATGATTTCGGTGAGCGGACCGGCGGCGGTTCGTTCCGGGTCGACCGCCACGAACGCGGTGAACCGGGACAGGACGCCGAACCGGATGGAATGGGCTACCAGGCGGGCGGCCAACTCCTCATCGGGATAACCCGATGCGTATTCGTCTTCCAAGTCGCGCACCACCGACCGTGCCCAAATAGTCTGCACCGCAACGGCATCGGGAGCGACACGCGCCGGCAGAACGGTGCTGAGAGCGTCGGCGTCGACATGGAACCTCGCGCCCGCACCGCCTCCGCGGTAACGTCCGGTGACGACCCACGGCACCCCGGCGAACGCGTCGGGCAACTTGGCGGGAGTTGTTGTGCCGTTGACCAATTCGACGCCGTCGGCGCGAACCCGCAGTCCGGTCAGCGAGGGCCGCCCGATGGTGCGCGCCAACCGCCCCATCACCTGGTCCAGCCGTTCCTCGGACTCGACCAACTCGGCCCGTCCGCGGCCCAGCCGCGCCAACCGTTCCAGGAATCCGGCGTTGACGGCCTGATCGATTCCGACGCAATAGATCCGGGTTTGTCCGATCACCGGCGCCAGCGTCTGCAGCAGGTGATCCTCGCCGGTGATCTGGCCATCGGTCACCAACACCACGCTGGCCTGCCGCTGCCCACCCGAGGCGGCGAGCAATTCGACGGCCTGGCGCAGCGGTTCGGCCATGGCGGTGCCGCCCCGGCCGGCAAGCGCGCCCAACCACGACGCGGCCGCGAACCGGTTGCGGTCCGATCCTTCGACCAGGCCGGCGGAAAGCGCCGGGGGCGTGTCGATCCGGTCGTCGAATGCCAGCACGCAGAACCGGTCCGCGCTGCCCAGCATGTCCACGATCCGGCCTGCCGCGCGACGCGCGGCGACCATCTTCCAGCCGCGCATCGACCCGGAACGGTCCAGTACCACGACGACATCCCTTGGCGCACTTGATGTTTCGGCGGGAGGCAGCAGCGTCACCGACCAGGTGCCGGTTTCCCCGTCGGCGTCCGGGACCAGCACCGCCGAGGACGCCAAGTCGTTCCCGTCGAGGGAGAACCGCAGAAGGAGGTCGCGATCGGCGCGGACACCCGGTTCGAGGCGCAATCTGATCAGCTCGTCGGGCGAATCCAGCACGGTCGTGGGCAGCGAGGCCCGCAGGCCGGACGCCCCGAGGCCGGCGTCGTCGACGGTCACCGAGACCTGCAAGTCGGGCCGCTCGTCAGCGTCGGTAAGGCGCGGCGGGGTCACCCGCGACGCGTCGGGCACGGCGTCGGTGTCGGCCGCGACGCCGCCGCCGGTTTGGTCGCCGGGCAGCGGGGTGCCGGTGGTGTAGCGCGGGGCGACCACCAGCGGGAAGCGGAAGGTGGCCTCGCCGTCTTCGAAGGCCAGCGGGCCGGTCAGCCGCATCTCGATGGTGGCCTCCTCCCCCGGACCCAAGTTGCCGACCCGCACCGAGAACACATCGGAGCGGTCCTCCTCGAGGATCGCCGCCCGTTGCCCCGCCGCCAATGCCTGTTCGTAGTCGGCGCGGGCCTGAGCGCGCTCCTTGAGCACACCCACCACCCGCCGCCCCGCCAGGTCGGCGACGAAGTCGGTCACCCCCGCGCGGTCCGGCAACGGAAAGACGTAGGTGGCTTCCACGCTGGTATCGCCGGTGTTGACGAACCGCTGCCGCACGGTGGAGGTGGCGGTCAAGCCGACGATGGCGGTCTCGACGCTCAACGCGCGCAGCGGCAACCGCTGCCCGTCGGTACCGGTCAGCTCGCCACACGTCGGCCCGCCCGCCGGTTGGCGACCCGCCGGCTCGTCGTTGATCAGGGGCAGTACGTCAGCGCCCATCGGTCGTCCTCTCGTTCAGCAGGGTGAGCAGCGGCGCGGCGGCGTGGCGCAGGGTCGCTAGATCGGGAAGCGGGCCGCCGTCGATGAGCAGCGTGACGGTGTCGGAGAGCCGGACGGCCTGCAACTGGGCGACAGCCGCCGGGCGAGCTTCGGGCGCAGCTTGCGGAACGGCCTGCCAGAATCGCCCGGCCGCGCGCGCCGGCGCCGGGTCACCTGGCACGTCGGCCAGGTCCGCAGGCAGCACGCCCGGCGGGATGGCGGCCAGCGACTCCAGCTCCTCGGCCGCCAGGGCGTCGAGGCGCTCGGCGATTTCGTCCAGCGAGAGGCCTTGTCCTTGCAACCTCTTGACGGCGACCAGACGCAACACGTGGGTGCGGCCGTAGGTCAGCGCCCGCCCTTTGGCGCCCGGGCGGGGCAGCAAACCGCGCGCGGTGTAGTACCGGATCATCCGCTCGGCCGGAATCGCTTTGGCCTGACGGTTATCGGGCGCGGCACCGGACGCTTGTACCGCCTTGGCGGCCAGCGCGGCGAACTCGGGCAAGGTCAACAGCGTCGGCATCGGTCAATCACCGCCGAACGTGTGGCCTACGTACGCGCCGAGGCCGGTTTCCATCCTTGAGGCCCACGCTCGACAACGCATACTGACAGTGTCACCACTGTAAGTGACACTGTCAAGTAATATTCTGCCCCACCAGTCACAGCGTGCCGATCGGCTATTGCCTGCCCGATCCCCTAATCTGCACAGACGATGCTGTTACAGAGTTTCTCCCTACGCGCCGCATCTTGCCTGGCTGCGGCGGCGTTTCTGGTCGCCGGACCGGCCGTCCCGGCCGCGCTGGCCGAGCCGAATGCGGAGGCCGCGGGAGCCGCGAATTGCCCCTATCGGGTCACCACACCGCCGGCGGTCGACTCCTCGGAAGTGCCCACGGCCGGCGACCCGCCGCAGCCGTTGGCGGTGCCGCCCACCCCGGTCGGCGGCAATGCGCTGAGCGGCTGCGGCATCATCGCGGCTCCGGACACCCCGCCGGTACCTGGCGACGTCTCGGCCGAAGCGTGGCTGGTGGCCGACCTGGACAGCGGCGCGGTCATCGCCGCGCGCGACCCGCACGGCCGGCACCGGCCCGCCAGCATCGTCAAGGTGCTGGTCGCCATGGCATCGATCAACGCGTTCAATCAGAACAAGACGGTCACCGGCACCGCCGACGACGCCGCCGCCGAGGGCACCAAGGTGGGCGTCGACGACGGCGGCGTCTACACCATCAACCAGCTGCTGCACGGCCTGCTGATGCACTCGGGCAACGACGCCGCGCACGCGCTGGCCATGCAGCTGGGCGGCATGCAGACCGCGCTGGAGAAGATCAACGTGCTGGCCGCCAAGCTCGGCGGCCGCGACACCCGGGTGGCGACGCCATCGGGGCTGGACGGGCCGGGCATGAGCACCTCGGCCTACGACATGGGCCTGTTCTACCGATATGCCTGGCAGAACCCGGTTTTCGCCGACATCGTCGCGACCAAGACCTTCGATTTCCCCGGCCACGGCGACCATCCCGGCTACCAGCTGGAGAACGACAACAAACTGCTCTACAACTACGCCGGCGCCCTGGGCGGAAAGACCGGATACACCGACGACGCCGGGCAGACCTTCGTCGGCGCGGCCAACCGCAACGGCCGGCGCCTGATGGCGGTACTGCTGCACGGCACGCGCCAGCCGATCGCGCCGTGGGAGCAGGCGGCGCACCTGCTCGACTACGGGTTCAGCACCGCGCAGGGCACCCAGATCGGTTCGCTGATCGAGCCCGACCCCTCGCTGGTCGCCAAGGCCAATCCCGCCGACCGGCAAGCCGGACCGCAGGCCATCGGACCTATCTCGTCGGCCGACGCGTTGCCGGTCCGGGTCGGCGTGGCGGTGATCGGCGCCGCGGTGGTCTTCGGATTGATGCTGGTCGCCCGCTCCATGAACCGGCGCCCGCAACACTAGACTCGGCCCGATGACTGCCCGGTCCGCGCAGCGCGGCTTGCTGGTCGGGCTCACCGCCGCCAGCGTCGGCGTCATCTACGGCTACGACCTGTCCAGCATCGCGGGCGCGCTGCTGTTCATTACCAAGGACTTCGGCCTGACCACCCGGCAGCAGGAACTCATCACCGCGATGGTGGTGATCGGGCAGATCGTGGGTGCGCTGGCCGCGGGCGCGCTGGCCAATGCCATCGGCCGCAAGAAGTCGATGGTGCTGATCACCATGGGCTATGCGGTGTTCGCGTTGCTGGGCGCGGTGTCGGTGTCGGTGCCGATGCTGCTGGCTGCCCGACTGTTGCTGGGCGTGACGATCGGCGTGTCAGTGGTGGTCGTCCCGGTGTACGTCGCGGAATCCGCGCCGGCCGCGGTGCGCGGTTCGCTGCTGACGGCCTATCAGGTGGCCACGGTCAGCGGCATCATCCTCGGGTACCTCACCGGTTACCTGTTGGCCGACTCCCAGAGCTGGCGGCTGACGCTGGGGCTGGCCGCCGTACCCGCCACCCTGCTGCTGCCGCTGTTGCTCCGCATGCCCGACACCGCCCGCTGGTATCTGCTCAAGGGCCGGCTCGACGACGCCCGCCAAGCCCTGTTGCGCATCGAGCCGGAAAGCACCGTCGACGCGGAGCTGGCCGAAATCGCCGGTGCGGCAAGCGAAGAGCAGAGCGGTCCGGGTGTCATCACCGAGATGCTGCGCCGTCCGTACCTGCGGGCCACCCTGTTCGTGGTCGCGCTCGGCTTCCTCATCCAGATCACCGGGATCAACGCGATCATCTACTACAGTCCACGGCTGTTCGCCGCCATGGGGTTTGAGGGCAACTTCGCGCTGCTGGCGCTACCGGCCCTGGTTCAACTCGCCGGGCTGGCCGCGGTGTTCGTCTCGATGCTGTCGGTCGACCGGTTGGGCCGCCGCCCAATCCTGTTGTCGGGCATCGCGATGATGGTCGTCGCGGACGTGGTACTGGTGGCCATCTTCGCCAAGAATCCCACCGGCGCTCACGGACTCATCTTCGGGTTCGGTGGTGTGCTGTTGTTCATCGTCGGCTTCGGCTTCGGGTTCGGTTCGCTGGTGTGGGTGTATGCCGGGGAGAGCTTTCCGTCGCGGCTGCGGTCGGTGGGGTCGAGTGTGATGCTGACGTCCAACTTGACCGCCAACGCCTTGATCGCCGGCTTCTTCCTCACGTTGCTGCAATTGCTGGGCGGCGCAGGCGTTTTCGCGTTGTTCGGCGCCTTTGCCGTAGTGGCGTTCGTGGTGGTGCACCGTTTTGCTCCAGAAACCAAGGGCCGCCAACTCGAGGACATCCGCCACTTCTGGGAGAACGGCGGGCGCTGGCCCCGAGAGCTCACCGAAACACCATGACCATCATCCGGGCGGGTGCCGTCGTGACACCTGGACAGGTGCACCGCCCAGGCTGGGTGCACATCCAGGACCGGCGCGTCCAGGCCTGCGGTGCCGGTAGGCCACCCGGACCACCCGACGTCGATATGCCGGACGGCGTTGTGGCACCCGGCTTTATCGACATGCACGTGCATGGTGGGGGTGGGGCGTCCTTCACCGACGGCCAGGTCGAGCAAGCCGCCGCGTTCCACCGCCGGCACGGGACCACCACCATGCTGGCCAGCCTGGTCACCGCCACGCCCGCGGAGCTGATCGCCGCCGTCGGCATACTCGCCGAGGCCACGCGCGCCGGCACCATCGCGGGCATCCATCTGGAAGGGCCGTGGCTGAGTCCCGCGCGCTGCGGCGCCCACGACCCCACCCGGATGCGTTCACCGGAGCCCGACGAAATCGACGCCGTGCTGACCGCCGCACACGGCAGTGTCCGGATGGTCACCGTGGCGCCCGAGCTGCCCGGCGCCAGCGCGGCGATCCGCCAACTGCGGGCCGCGAATGTCGTTGTGGCCGTCGGCCATACCGACGCCACCTACGAGCAGACCAAAGCCGCGATCGACCTGGGCGCCACGGTGGGCACCCACCTGTTCAACGCGATGCCGCCCCTGCACCACCGCCAACCGGGACCGGTGCTGGCGCTGCTGCAAGACCGGCGGGTCAGCGTCGAACTCATCGCCGACGGCGTGCACGTCCACCCCGAGGCAGCGCGCGCGGTGATCGCGGCCGTCGGCCCGGACCGGGTGGCACTGGTCACCGACGCGATCGCGGCCGCCGGCTGCGGTGACGGCTGCTACCGGTTGGGCGCGGTGCAGATCGAGGTGGAATCCGGTGTGGCGCGCGTGCAGGGCACCACGACGATCGCCGGCAGCACCGCGACCATGGACGGGCTGTTCCGCTTTGCCGCGGGTTCGAGGACCGACGCGGAATTGCTGGCCGCGGCGCAGATCACGTCGGCGACGCCGGCGCGTGCGCTCGGGCTGCCACGGGTGGGACGATTGGCGGCCGGGTTTGCCGCCAATCTTGTTGTGCTGCAGCACAATCTGCACGTCAGCGCCGTCATGACCAACGGCGCCTGGTCGGTCGCGCCCTAGCGCCGCCGCCGGGTCAGCCGAGAAAAAGTCAGCGCCCCGACCGCGCCGGCCGCCACCGCGGTCAAGGTCTGGCGCACACTGAGGCCTTCGTCGACCTGAATCCGCGGGCTGATGATCGCCGGGCCCGGCGGGTCGACGTGCTTGGCGCGCGGGTCCTCACCCGCGGCGGTGGCGGCCCAGGCGGCGGCGAACAGCACCAGGTAAGAGGTGACGTAGGCGAACACCATCAGCCCCAACACCGGACCGAACGTCGCGCCGGCGGGGCTGCGCAGCACCACCGCCAAGTAGACCGACCCCACCTGCTTGAACAGCTCGTAGCCGACGGCAACCAGCAACCCGGCCCGAACCGAGGTGACAATGCTGGCCGGGTCCCGCGGCAGCCGCGCGATCATCCAGGTGAACAACAACCAGGACACCAGCAGCGACACCAGGATCGAGACGATCCGGAAGATGAGGTCGAACACCGAAAACTCAGGTATGCCAAGCCAGGACAGCAGCGTCGCCATCGGGCGGGTGTGACCCAGCGCGCTGAGCGCAATGCTGGCCAGGATCACCACGAAGGAACTCACCATGGCCAGCAGGTCGGAGAGCTTGGTCCGCACGTATCCGGTCTCATTGTCGGACTGGTCCCACATTTCGCTCAACGCCGAACGCAGATGCGACATCCAGCCCAGCCCCGCCCACGCCGCGGTGGCCAGGCCGATGATGCCCACCGACGCCCGCGCGTCGATGGCGGAGTTCATCAGATCGACCAACTGGTTACCCAGCTCACCGGTCACCGCCGCCCTGATCCGGTCGTTGATCATCGTCACCGCCTGCGGACGGCGCGACAACGTGAACCCGACCACCGCGAAACTCACCATCAACAAAGGGAATAACGCGAAGATGGTGTAGTAGGAGATGCCCGCCGCGAAGAAGCCGCCCTGCCGGTCACTGAAGCGCTGGTAGGCGCGCCACACATGGTCCAACCACCCGTACCGGGCCCGCAGTCGATCGACGATCCCTGGCTGGGTGGGCTCACTCATGGCGCGGGTCTACCCGTTCGCGGCAGGAAACCAAGCCTGTCGTAGGCCCGCTGCAGGGTTTTGCTGGCTACCTCGTTGGCGCGCTGGGCGCCGGCGGCCAGCACCGCCTCCAACTCGGCGAGATCACCGGTCAACTCCTGCACGCGCGCCCGGATGGGGCTGACGTAGGAGACGACGGCTTCGGCGGTGTCCTTCTTCAGGTCGCCGTAGCCGCGACCGGCATAACCGGCGACCAGCGTGTCGATATCGACGCCGGTGACCGCCGACTGAATGGTCAACAGGTTCGATACCCCGGGCTTGGCTTCGACGTCGTAGCGGATCTCGCGCTCGCTGTCGGTCACCGCGGAGCGAATCTTCTTGGCCGATAACACCGGATCGTCGAGCAGGTTGATCAGTCCGGCGTCGGTACTGGCCGACTTGCTCATCTTCGACGTCGGGTCCTGCAGGTCGTAGATCTTGGCGGTGACCTTGGGGATGAGGACGTCGGGCACCACGAAGGTGTCCGGGAAGCGGCTGTTGAACCGCTGGGCGATGTCGCGCGCCAGCTCCAGGTGCTGGCGCTGGTCCTCCCCCACCGGCACCAGGTGCGTGTCATAGGCCAGCACGTCGGCGGCCTGCAGCACCGGGTAGGTGAACAGGCCCACCGTGGTGGAATCGGTGCCCTGCCGCGTCGACTTGTCCTTGAACTGCGTCATCCGCGACGCCTGTCCGAAGCCGGTGAAGCAGCCCAGCACCCAGGCCAACTCCGCGTGCGCCGGCACGTGGCTTTGCACGAAGACGGTGCTGCGGTTGGGGTCGATGCCCAGCGCCAGGTATTGCGCGGCGGTGATCAGGGTTCGGCGCCGCAGCGCTGCGGGGTCCTGCGGGACGGTGATCGCGTGCAGATCGACCACGCAGAAAAACGCGTCCCAGTCGTCGCGCCAGTCCTCTTGCAGCCGCACCCATTGGGCAACGGCACCCAGGGCGTTGCCCAGATGAAGTGAGTCAGAGGTTGGCTGCACGCCGGAGAAGATCCGGCCGGACCCGGTAGTGGTGCTCATGATGTCCCGATCTTTTCATGGCAGACCCGCCGATCACCGGTCAGCATTGGTTGCGGTACCGCCGGTACCACCTTGTAATGTCGGACGGCATGACGACTCGCGCACCGATCCACCTGGGGCCCAAGGACGGCTCCGGCGAACCGGTCCTGCTCCTGCACCCGTTCCTGATGTCGCAGACCGTGTGGGACGTCGTGGCCCAGCAACTCGCCGATACCGGCCGCTATGAGGTGTTCGCGCCGACCATGGCCGGCCACAACGGCGGACCGTACGCGGGCACCTGGTTGCTGAGTTCGGCGGTACTCGCCGACCACGTCGAGCGGCAAATGGATGAGCTGGGCTGGGAGACCGCCCACATCGTCGGCAATTCGCTCGGCGGCTGGGTCGCCTTCGAACTGGAACGGCGCGGGCGGGCGCGCAGCGTCACCGGTATCGCCGCGGCGGGCGGCTGGACCCGCTGGAGCTTGGTCAAGTTCGAGGTCATCGGCAAATTCATCGCCGGGATGCCGATCCTGTTGCTGGCCCGGTTGCTCGGCCAGCGCGCGCTGCGGCTGCCGTTCAGCCGCCGGCTGGCCACCCTGCCGTTGAGCGCGTCGCCCGACGGCGTCAGCGAGCGGGACCTGGTCGGGATCACCGAGGATGCCGCGCACTGCCCGGCCTACTTCCAGCTGCTGATCAAGGCGCTGCTGCAACCGGGGTTGCTGGAGTTGGCCGAAACCGCCGTACCGGCCCACGTGGTGCTCTGCGAGAAGGACCGGGTGGTGCCGCCGAGCCGGTTCGGCCGCCATTTCACCGACTTCCTGCCCAAGGACACCAAGGTCACCCGCCTCGACGGCGTCGGTCACGTGCCGATGTTCGAAGCGCCGGGGCGCGTCACCGAAGTGATCACCGAATTCCTGGAGCAGTGCGCCCAGCCGCAGATTCGGGTGGTCGACCCGCCGGCTAGTTAGCCAGCTCCTTCTCCAGGTTCTCGGCGATCGCCCCGAGGAACTCCTCGCTGTTGAGCCACGGTTGTTGCGGGCCGACCAGCAGCGCGAGGTCCTTGGTCATCTTGCCGCTTTCGACGGTGCCGACGACCACCTCCTCCAGCTGCTGCGCGAACGCACCGACCGCCGGTGTGCCGTCCAGCTTGCCGCGGTGTTGCAGCCCGCGCGTCCAGGCGAAGATCGACGCGATCGGGTTGGTCGACGTGGGCTTGCCGGCCTGGTACTGCCGGAAATGGCGGGTGACCGTGCCGTGCGCCGCTTCGGCTTCGACGGTCCTGCCGTCAGCGGTCATCAGCACCGACGTCATCAGCCCCAGCGACCCGTAGCCCTGCGCGACGGTGTCGGACTGCACGTCGCCGTCGTAGTTCTTGCAGGCCCACACGTAGCCGCCTTCCCACTTGAGGCAGGCGGCCACCATGTCGTCGATGAGGCGGTGTTCGTAGGTCAGCCCTTCGGCTTCGAACTTGTCCTTGAACTCCTCGTCGTAGATGCGCTGGAACTCGTCTTTGAACATGCCGTCGTAGGCCTTGAGGATGGTGTTCTTGGTGGATAGGTACACCGGCCATTTGGCGTTGAGCCCGTAGGCGAACGAGGCGCGGGCGAAGTCGCGGATGGAGTCCTTGAAGTTGCTTGGGTTCAGGGGGTAATTGCAACACTTCGTAGTAAGGAGTGTTCGGTGACGCGCCAATGGCAGGGGTTATCGGCTCGGCGTCGGTTCTGGGAGTTGATCGCTGCGGGATGGTCTTCAGAGGATGCCGGTGTTGCTGTCGGCGTGTCTGGAAGCTGCGGCTGGAGATGGTTTTGCAGATTTGGTGGCGTGAATCCACAACTGCAAGCGCCACAGGGGCGCAAGCGTCCGCGGCTGTCGCCTGAGGAGCGCGAACAGATCATGATCGGCACCTCACGAGGTGAGTCGATTCGCTTGATCGCTCATCGATTGAAGCGGGCGCCGTCAACGGTCATGCGCGAGATTGACCGAAACGGCGCTGCTCGCGGTCTGACCGGTCGCTATCGGGCTAAGTATCGGTTCGGGGCCCGCCAGTGCGGGTGGGATGCCACGTCGGGGTATTCGGCGCGGATCGCTCAACGCCGGAGCGAGGAACGGGCGCGCCGCCCGAAGGCCGGCAAGCTGACCCGCTGCCCGCAGTTGGCCGGCAAGGTGCAGGCATTGTTGACTAAGAAATACAGCCCGGAGCAGATCGCCGGCGAGCTAGCCAAGACCTATCCCGACAGCCCGGAGATGCACGTGTCCCACGAGACCATCTACCGAGCGCTTTACGTGCAAGGACGCGGTGAGTTACGCCGCGATCTGGTCACCTGCCTGCGCACCGGGCGCGCGCTGCGTCGACCCCGTAAGAGAGCTCGCGCAGGAGATGGTCGCAGCCGCATTCCGGGCATGGTCAACATCAGCGAGCGCCCCGCCGAGGCCGCCGACCGCGCCGTACCTGGGCATTGGGAGGGAGACCTCGTGCGCCACGAGGCGCTGTGTGACCGAGCGGAGGTGAGAGACCTGCGCCGTTGTGCTGTCGCAGCAGCGTAACGAAGCTGGGGGCAGCCTGGACCGGGAGACGCCGGCGAGGGTGGTAAGCAGCCCCGACAACGACGGGACAGGCCGGCACTACCGGATGGCCTGGGTCCGGCAAGCATGAGGAGAAGGTGTACGCGAGGAACCAGTGTTTTAACGCCTCTCAAGTCTCCCGCCAGCTCTAACCCGGTGGATTCGGGCTGGTCTGCGATGCGCACCAACACCACTGGCGTCTCGGTGTTGGGAACTCCGGCTGCGGTTTAGGTCGCTGCCGCTGGAGGCCACGGTGAATGCCTGCGGCGTAGCCGTGGCGATATCGCAGGGGCATAGCTGGGCACCTCCCTCCTCGAGCGGTCAGCAGTGAACGTGGGAACCATCGCGAGGCTCCCGTGTCGTCGTCCTCAGCCGAGGGCGCCGAATCCGGGTTGACGCGTCGTCTGTCGATGGCCACGCGGTGGGGCGGAGGGGCCGTAGTAGTCCGAGCGGGGGAAAGCCTCGTGCATGGCGAAGGGCCCCAGCGGAATTGATGCAGCGAACACGACACGAACGGAGGCACTGGTGAATACCGGTGAGCTGTCATGGCCCGATCCCGATCAGGCGGCATGGCAGGTACGACAGATGCAACGCAAGCTGCACCACTGGGCGGTCGAAGATTCCGACCGCCGCTTTGATGATGTGTTCAACCTCGTCCACCACCCGGACTTTCTCACCGTCGCGTGGGAACGGGTGCGGGGCAACAAGGGCGCACGCTCAGCCGGTGTCGACCGGCTGACTCCTGCGTCCATAACCGGAGATGCCGAGACGGTGGCGTTCCTGAGCCACGTTCGAACCGAACTGAAGGCACGGACATTTGCTCCACTTCCGGTGCGGGAGATACTCATTCCCAAACCAGGGAGCAGCAAACTCAGGCGGCTCGGTATTCCCACGGCGATGGACCGCACGGTTCAAGCGTCGTTGCTGTTGGTGTTGGAGCCGATCTTCGAGGCGGATTTCGAGCCGGTCAGTTACGGTTTCCGTCCCCGACGTCGCGCTCAGGACGCGATCGCCGAGATACATGCTTTGGGGACCCGGAACTATCACTGGGTCTTCGAGGCTGACATCGCGGCGTGTTTCGACGAACTGGCTCACTCCGCCATCATGGAACGAGTACGCACGCGGATCGTCGACAAGCGGGTCCTGGCCCTGATCAAGGCATTCCTGAAGGCGGGCATCATGTCTGGCGACGGAACGGTCAGGGAATCTGATACCGGCACACCCCAGGGTGGCATACTCTCACCGCTGCTGGCCAACATCGCTCTGACGGTGTTGGACGCACATTTCCGTGTGAAATGGGATGCCCATCGGACATCTCAGCGGCGAGATGCCCATCGCAAACGTGGCGGGGCCACCTATCGGATCGTCCGCTATGCCGACGATTTCGTGATCATGGTGGCCGGAACCAAAGCGCACGCGGACGCATTATGGGACGAAGTCGCGGATGTCATTGCCCCACTGGGGCTACGGCTATCCGTGGAGAAGACCCAGGTATGCCACCTCGACGAGGGGTTCGACTTTCTCGGATTCCGCATCCAGCGGCGCCGCAAGAAGGGCACGAACAAGGCAGCTGTCTACACCTACCCGTCGAAGAAGGCGCTGCTTTCGATCATGACGAAGGTGCGGGCGCTGACCAAGAAGGCACGTCATCATGGCCTTGCTGATCTCCTCGGACGCCTCAACCCGGTGCTCCGAGGATGGTGTGCGTATTTCCGTCACGGTGTGTCGAAGGCAACCTTCGGATACCTCGATTCCTTTGCCTGGCATCGGGTCACCCAGTGGCTGCTCAAACGGCACAAGCGGATCACGTGGGCGGAGCTCTACCGGCGGTTCCTGACCGGAAGGCCAGGCAATCGTCCGCAAGAGAATGGGATCGTCATGTTCGATACCACCACCGTTCCGATCACTCGGTATCGGTGGCGGGCGAGCAACATCCCCACACCGTGGACCAGCACAGCGGCGACCTCGGTCCCCGCATAACGGTGGCAGTCCGTGGAGCGCCGGATGCGACGAGAGTCGCACGTCCGGTGCGGAGGGCGGGCCGGGGAAACGGGCCAGGAGCAATCCCGGCACCGCGCCCCGGTCCGACCCCTACATCATCGGCAAGAACCAGGCCTCTCAGATAGGCACCCTAGTCGAGCGCTCCACTGGATTCGTGCAGCTGCTGCACCTACCCGCTAGCCGCCAGGCCGATGTGGTCGCCGAGGCCATGATCGCCAAAATCCAAGTCCTGCCACGAGATCTGTGGAAGACCCTAACCTGGGATCAAGGCCACGAAATGGCCGCTCACGGCCGTATCAGCCTTGCCGCTGACCTCGACATCTACTTCTGCGACCCACATTCACCCTGGCAACGCGGCAGCAACGAAAACACCAACGGCCTCTTGCGCCAATACTTTCCGAAGGGCACCGACTTATCAATCCACTCAGCTGCCTACCTCGACGAGGTTGCTGCCGAACTCAACAACCGGCCACGAAAGCGATTCGACTGGGACAGCCCCGCCAAGATGCTCGATCGGCTACTGTCGAGCGCGTCAACAGCCACTGTTGCAAGCAAACCTTGAATCCGCCTTGTACATGCCCATCACCACCCCGCCGTCCGGTGGGATGGACACCACTTCGTGCACCATGGGCTCGCTGCCGTCGGCGGGGGTGAAAGTCAGTGTGACGGTGCCCGGTTTGTCGACCTTGAAGTTGGTGGCCCGGTACTGATCGCCAAAAGCGTGGCGGCCGATGACAATCGGCTTGGTCCAGCCCGGAACCAGGCGCGGCACATTGGATATGACGATGGGCTCGCGGAAGATGGTGCCGCCGAGGATGTTTCGGATGGTGCCATTGGGTGATAGCCACATCTTCTTGAGGTTGAACTCCTGGACGCGCGCCTCGTCGGGGGTGATGGTCGCACATTTGACGCCCACGCCGTGTTTCTTGATCGCATAGGCGGCGTCGATGGTCACCTGGTCGTTGGTCCGGTCGCGGTGCTCGATGCCCAAGTCGTAGTAGTCCAGTTGGATGTCGAGGTGGGGCAGGATGAGCATCTCTTTGATGAGCTTCCAGATGACGCGGGTCATCTCGTCGCCGTCGAGCTCGACGACCGGGCCTTCGACCCTGATCTTGGGTGCGCTGGACACTCAGCCAGCCTACGTATTGGCGTCGAGTCGCGGCCATACGCTAGGCTGCGAATCGGTCATGAGCGCCAGCGTGAAGCCCCGGCTTGCTGGCCGGCAACCCTCCAACCGCGGTGGGGTGCCCCGGGTGATGACCAGGTTGAGTAGTCGCCACCGGCTACGCGGCAAGCGCGGGTCCGCGATGACGGGCCCCTGAGCCAGACAGGGGAATACATCCATGAGCACTGACGGCACCACCGATACCGATCCCACCGCGCATTGGTCGTTTGAAACCAAGCAGATTCACGCGGGACAGCACGCCGATACCGCCACCAACGCGCGGGCGCTGCCGATCTACCAGACCACCTCGTACACCTTCAACGACACCTCGCACGCCGCCGCGCTGTTCGGGCTGGAAGTGCCCGGCAACATCTACACCCGGATCGGCAACCCGACCACCGATGTGGTCGAGCAGCGGATCGCCGCGCTCGAAGGTGGGGTGGCGGGGCTGTTCCTGGCCTCCGGGCAGGCCGCCGAGACGTTCGCGATCTTGAACGTCGCCGGCGCCGGTGACCACATCGTGTCCAGCCCCCGCCTGTACGGCGGGACGTACAACTTGTTCCACTACTCGCTGGCCAAGCTCGGCATCGAGGTCAGCTTCGTCACCGATCCCGACGACGTGGAGTCGTGGCAGGCGGCGACGCGGCCGAACACCAAGGCGTTCTTCGCCGAGACGATCTCCAACCCGCAGATCGACGTGCTGGACACGCCGGCCGTCGCCGAGGTCGCCCACCGCAACGGCGTGCCGTTGATCGTCGACAACACCATCGCCACGCCGTATCTGATCCAGCCGCTGACCCAAGGCGCCGACGTGGTGGTCCATTCGGCCACCAAGTACCTGGGCGGGCACGGCGCCGCGATCGCCGGGGTGATCGTCGACGGCGGGACGTTCGACTGGACGCAGGGCCGCTTCCCCGGCTTCACCACTCCCGATCCCAGCTACCACGGCGTGGTCTACGCCGAGCTGGGACCGCCGGCGTATGCGCTGAAGGCGCGGGTGCAGCTGCTGCGCGACCTGGGTGCTGCGGCTTCGCCGTTCAACGCGTTCCTGGTGGCCCAAGGACTGGAGACGCTAAGCCTGCGGGTGGAGCGGCATGTGGCCAACGCGCAGCGGGTCGCCGAGTTCCTGGCCGACCGCGACGACGTGCTGTCGGTCAACTACGCCGGGCTGCCCAGTTCACCGTGGTACGAGCGGGGAAAGAAGTTGGCGCCCAAGGGAACCGGTGCGGTGCTGGCGTTCGAGCTGCCCGGCGGGGTCGAGGCCGGCAAGGCGTTCGTCAATGCGCTGCAGCTGCACAGCCACGTCGCCAACATCGGCGACGTGCGCTCGCTGGTGATCCACCCGGCCTCCACCACGCATGCCCAGCTCAGCCCCGCCGAGCAACTGGCCACCGGGGTCAGCCCCGGCCTGGTGCGGTTGGCCGTCGGCCTCGAGGGCATCGACGACATCCTGGCCGACCTGGAACTGGGCTTCGCCGCGGCGCGCAAGTATGGAGCCGACACGCCGGCCGCCGGGGACGCACAGGCCGTGGCGGCCTTCTGAGGAACCCGGCGATGACAATTTCCGACGTGCCTACTCAGATGCTGCCCGCCGAAGGCGAAGTCGGCGTGATCGACATCGGTTCGCTGCGCACCGAAAGCGGCGCGGTGATCGACGATGTGCACATCGCGGTGCAGCGCTGGGGCAAGTTGTCACCCGCGCGCGACAACGTGGTGATGGTGCTGCACGCGCTGACCGGGGATTCGCACATCACCGGACCAGCCGGACCCGGGCATCCCACCCCCGGCTGGTGGGACGGGGTGGCCGGGCCGGGTGCACCCATCGACACCGACCGCTGGTGTGCCGTGGCGACGAACGTGTTGGGCGGTTGCCGCGGCTCCACCGGACCCAGCTCGCTGGCCCGCGACGGAAAGCCTTGGGGCTCAAGGTTTCCGCTGGTGTCGGTGCGCGACCAAGTGGCGGCGGACATCGCCGCGCTGGCCGCCATGGGCATCACCGAGGTGGCCGCCGTCATCGGGGGCTCCATGGGCGGTGCCCGGGCGCTGGAATGGATGGTGGGCCACCCGGACCGGGTGCGGGCCGGGTTGTTGCTGGCGGTCGGTGCGCGCGCCACCGGTGACCAGATCGGCACGCAGACCACCCAGATCGCCGCCATCAAGGCCGACCCCAATTGGCAAGGCGGGGACTACTACGACACCGGGCGCTCCCCGGACGACGGGCTCAAGATCGCCCGCCGCATCGCGCACCTGACCTACCGCAGCGAGCTGGAACTCGACACCCGCTTCGCCAACGAGACCCAGCACGACGAGGACCCGGCAGCCGGAGGGCGCTATGCGGTGCAGAGCTACCTCGAGCATCAGGGCGACAAGCTGTTGTCCCGGTTCGACGCCGGCAGCTATGTGATCCTGACCGAGTCGCTCAACAGCCACGACGTGGGCCGCGGCCGCGGCGGTGTGCGCGCCGCGCTGAGCCAGTGCCCGGTTCCGGCGGTGGTCGGTGGCATCGATTCCGACCGGCTGTATCCGCTGCGCCTGCAGCAAGAGTTGGCCGAGCTGCTGCCGGGCTGCGGCGGCTTGCATGTCGTGGACTCCGTTTGCGGCCACGACGGTTTCCTGGTGGAGACGGACGCGGTGGGTGAATTGATCCGGGAGACTTTGCAATTGGCCGAAGGCGCGTGTCAGCGGTGACTCGTTCCCGGCGTGACCGCTCCCTGTCGTTCGGCTCGGCTGCGGCCGCCTACGAGCGGGGCCGCCCGTCATATCCGCCCGAGGCAATCGACTGGCTGTTGCCGCCGGCGGCGCACGATGTGCTCGATCTGGGCGCGGGGACGGGCAAGCTGACCACTCGGTTGGTCGAACGCGGCCTGGACGTGATCGCCGTCGACCCGGTTCCCGAGATGCTCGAAGTGCTGCGTGGTTCGCTGCCGCAGACCCGGGCGTTGCTGGGCACCGCCGAAGAAATCCCGTTGCCCGACAACAGCGTTGACGCCGTCCTGGTCGCCCAGGCGTGGCACTGGGTGGACCCGGCACGCGCGGTCCCCGAGGTGGCACGGGTGTTACGGCCGGGTGGCACGCTGGGGCTGGTGTGGAACACCCGCGACGAGCGACTCGGCTGGGTGCGCGAGTTGGGCGAGATCATCGGGCGCGACGGCGATCCGGTGCGCGACAAGGTGACTCTGCCCGAACCGTTCACCGACGTGTCTCGTCACCAGGTCGAGTGGACGAATTACGTGACGCCGCAGGCGTTGATCGACCTGGTCGCCTCGCGCAGCTACTGCATCACCTCGCCGGACGAGGTTCGCACCAAGACGCTGGACCGGGTGCGTCAGTTGCTTGCCACGCACCCGGCGCTGGCCAACGCCAATGGCCTTGCCATGCCCTACGTTACGGTGTGCGTGCGCGCGACCCTGGCCGAGTAGGGCGCCGCTATAACGGTTCGTCATCGCCGTCGCAGAGCAACTTCTCCGGGTGGTGGTAGCTATTGGTGCGCGGCTGGCCGTGCTCCAGGTGCGCGGGCGGGATCCATTCAGTGTCGCCCCGGCTGTTCTTGCGGGTGATGTAGCCCCGTTCGGCCAACGGGTGGTGGCCGCCGCACGCGAGGGTCAACTGGTTCACGTCGGTGGTCTGGCACTGCGCATACGGGATGACGTGATGCACCTCGCAGTAGTAGCCGTGGACGTCGCAGCCGGGTGATGTGCAGCCACGATCCTTGGCGTACAACACGATTCGCTGCCCAGGTGAGGCGAGCCGTTTGGTGTGGTACAGCGCCAGCGCCTCGCCGCCGTGATCGAAGATGGCGAGGTATTGATGCGCGTGGCGGGACAGGCGGATGACGTCGGACATCGGCAGCAGCGTCCCGCCGCCGGTAAGGCCTTTGCCCGCCGCGGCTTCGAGGTCTTTGAGCGTCGTGGTCACGATGATCGATGCCGGGAGTCCGTTGTGCTGGCCGAGGTCACCGCTGGCCAACAGCGCGCGGCAGGCGGCCACCAACCCGTCGTGGTTGCGTTGGGCCGCCGAGCGCATGTCGTGTCGGATCGCGTCTTCCGACGGCGTGCCTTGCACGCACGGTGTCTCGTCGAACGGGTTACACATGCCGGGTGCACCCAACTTGGCCAGCACCGCCTCGAGCGTGGCGCGGGCTTCGGGGGTCAGATAGCCACTCAGCCGCGACATCCCGTCGACGTCCTGCTTACCCAGGCTCACTCCGCGGCGGCGGGCGCGGTCGTCCTCGGTGTAGTCGCCGTCGGGGTGCAGGCAGTCCATCAGCCGTTCGGCCAGCTTGGCCAACTGGTCGGGCCGGTACTGCCCGGCCAATCGTGCGAGGTGGGCTTCGGCTTTCTCCTCAGTCTCGACGTCCACGTGGGCGGGCAGGCGCTTGAAGAAGTCGCGGATCACCCGCACGTGCTCGCCGCCAATGCGGCCGTCGCGCTGCCCCGCAGCGGTGGCGGTCAGTTGCGGCGCCAACACCTCTCCGGTCAATGCGCGGCGCTGCCCCAGATCCGCGGCTTCCCCGATCCGACGACTGGCCTCGGCGCGGGTGATCCGCAACCGGGACGCCAACGCATGGGGCAATCTGCCACCCAGCTCTTCCTCACTGGACTGCTCGACAAGCTGATTGATCAACTCGTGCCGGGCCGCGGGCAACCGACGCCACTCGTCTTCCTGCTTGGCCAGATACGTCAACCGCTCCGGAGTGGTCAACACGTCATAACTGAGCTCCAGCACCCGAGAAACCGAGTCGCGCAGCGCGGCATACACTTCGGCGATCTCCTCACGTGTACTCGAACTCATGCCTGGATTCTACGAATGGCCACCGACAAAAAACGAAGATGTGGTACCAAAGAAACCATTGTGACGCAACGGATTTGCGCCCAACCGATATTCAGATATAAAGCCCTGAGTACATCAACCCGTCCGGGTCATAGTGCTGCCGAACTGCCATCAGCCGAGCCAAATTCGACCCGAAGTAACGCCCCGCAGCAGTGGTGGCTTCCAGATAATTCACGTAACCGCCGACCGAATACCGTTGCACCGCTTGGTGTGCCACGCCCACCCACTGGTTCGCGGCCGTCGCCTCCGAACCGGTCGCCTCCACGTACCACTGCACGACGGCAGCCTGGCGCCGCCACGGGAACGCCGAGCCGGCCGGATCCACCTCACCAACCGCGCCGCTCAACGTGTCCACCACCGCCGAGGCGCTCCCCGCCGCCTGCGGCCACTTCCCTATCGCGTCTATGATCGCTTGCGCCGCATCATGATTCATCGCGCCGATCACATCCGAACCTGCCACGAACCCGCGCGGTGAACTGGTCGAGCTGCCCCCGGCCAGGTACATCACCAGATCCATATGGCCGAGCGTGTTGTGCTCCACCGCGGTGGGCTCCGCACCCACCGCCGCCTTGATCGCAGCGGCGACCGCCGAGCCGGTTCCGGCCGGGCAGGTCGCCAGCACATGGCAATTGCCCTGCGACGAGTTGACCGAAAGAGTCACCAGTCCCCAAACGTTGCGGTCGGCCCCGGCCAGCCACGTCTGCCAACCGGTCAACACCTGGGCCGCCGCCGCGTACGCGAACACCACCCGGACGACGTCGGAGTCGGCAGTGGCAAACGTCGAGAAGGTCATCGAGGTGGTCACCCCGAAGTTGCCTCCGCCACCACCGCGCAACGCCCAGAACAAGTCGGGATGATCGTCGGCCGACGCCGTGACCGTTTGCCCGCTTGGCAGCACCACCGTCGCGGACTTCAGCGCGTCACAGGTCAAACCGGCATGGCGGGAGTCGGCTCCCATTCCGCCACCGAGCGTCAAGCCCGCGACGCCCACGGTCGGACAGGTGCCGGTGGGGATGGCCCGCTCGGCACCGGCCAACGCCCGATGGACCGCATACAGGCCGGTTGCGGCGGGCACGGTCACATCCCCGGTGGCGCTGTCGAACTTCACCCCACCGGGCAACCCGCGCAGGTCGAGCACCATGGCGCCGGTGGCGGTCGAGGCCCCGATGTAGGAATGGCCACCCCCGCGCACCGCGATCTTGACCTTGTTCGCCGCCGCGAACCCGACGGACTTCTCCAAGTCGGCCTGCGAGGTGACCTTGACCACGGCGGCCGGACTGGCGAAGTCGTACAGCGAGTTGAACACCTGCTTGCCGCTGGTGAAGGCGTCACCGTTGGCCGGCAACAACACCTGCCCGCCGATGGATGAGGCCAACGCCGACCACCCGCTGCCCGGTTCGGCGCGGGCCCACACCGAGGGGAATACCGTCGATGTCGCCAAAGCTGCGGCCGCATCACGAAGAAATCTCTGACGAGAGATCATATGGCGCAATGGTAATTGGCGAACCGCGCGAAACCCGTTGACCCGCAATGTCGTGTCGGTTCGCGAACCCCATTAGTCTAAGGGGCGATGAGAACACGGTAAGAAAACGCTTAAAGCACAAACCTTTACGTCACCGTGTCCGAAATGTGACAGCGATGGGCCAAGGTTCGTAGAGTTGACTGAGTGCCCCCAAGGGTGCTCCTAACTGGACGGGGAACTCGTATGAACGCCTGGCGCCACCAACCACTGACCATTCGACTGCTCGCAGCGTCCGCCGGCGCGCTCGCCGCGGCAGCCGCGCTGGCGGCACCCGCCGAAGCCAGCCCGATTGACGACCAGTTCCTCGGCGCGCTCAACAACGCCGGCGTCAATTACGGCGACGCGGGCAACGCGGCCGCGTTGGGACAGACCGTCTGCCCGATGCTGGCGCAGCCGGGCGGCAACTTCGCCGCGGCCGCCTCACGTGTGGGCGGCAACGGCATGTCGCCGGGGATGGCCAGCATGTTCACCAGCATCGCGATTCAGATGTACTGCCCACAGATGATGTCCGACATCGCCAGCGGCAATATCGGTGCGCTGCAGCAACTTCCAGGCGTGTCCATGGTGCCCGGTCTCGCCGGCGGCGGGATGCCCGGACTGCCCGGCGGCATCCCTGGGTTCTGACCCTCAGCCGGTGCCCAGCGGGTCGATCGTCGAGGCGATGTAGACCACCGCGGCCCCAACCGTCGCGGTGGTCACAAAGTCGGTTGCCCGGCGGCGCACCACGAGTAACCCGGCGCGTTCGTCGGGCAGCGCCAACCGCAACACCGCGGCCACCCCGACTCCGATACCGATGAGCAGGGCCCCGCGCCGCCAGAAGTTGGCGCCCGCCAGCACGAACGCCACCAGGAAGATCAGCCCGACGACCAGGATCGGCCACTGCGCGCGAACCGCGCGGCCGAGAATGGTCCGCAGGGTCATTGCCGCTCGGCCAGCTCGACAACGTTGGTCAACAGGAACGCCCGGGTCAGCGGGCCGGCGCCCCCGGGGTTGGGCGAGACATGACCGGCGACATCCCACACATCGGGGTGTACGTCGCCGGTCAGCTTCCCCTCCACCCGGCTGACACCCACGTCGACGACGGCGGCTCCGGGACGGACCATGTCGGCCGTCAGCAGGTGTGGCACTCCGACCCCGGCGACGATGATGTCGGCCTGCCTGGTGAGCGCAGGCAGATCGCGAGTTCCGGTGTGGCACAACGTGACTGTGGCGTTCTCCGAGCGCCGGGTCAGCAACAGGCCGAGTGGACGACCGACCGTCACACCGCGCCCGATCACCACCACGTGCGCCCCGGCGATCTCGACGTCATAGCGGCGCAGCAGGTGCACGATGCCCCGGGGCGTGCACGGCAGCGGGCCCGGGATGTTGAGCACCAGCCGGCCCAGGTTGGTCGGATGCAGACCGTCGGCGTCCTTGTCCGGGTCGACGCGCTCGAGCGCGGCGTTCTCGTCGAGGTGCTTGGGCAGCGGCAACTGCACGATGTAGCCGGTGCACTCGGGGTTGGCGTTGAGTTCGTCGATGGTCTCGTTCAGCGTTTCGGTGCTGATGTCGGCGGGCAGGTCGCGGCGGATGGAGGTGATGCCGACCTTGGCGCAATCGGCGTGCTTGCCGCGCACGTAAGCCTGGGAGCCGGGGTCGTCACCGACCAGGATGGTGCCCAACCCGGGGGTGCGACCCGACGCTGTCAGGGCTGCCACCCTCTCCTTCAGATCGACGAAAATCTCGTCCCGGGTGGCCTTGCCGTCAAGCGTGATTGCGCCCACGCCTGACAGTCTGGCACGCTCCCCGATATGGCTGTTGACAGCTCCACAGCTCCTGATGTGTTCAGCCCGGCCAAGCTCGGTCCGCTGACGCTGCGCAACCGCATCATCAAGGCGGCCACCTTCGAGTCGCGCACCCCCAACGCGCTGGTGACCGACGACCTCATCGAATACCACCGACAGCCCGCCGCCGGCGGGGTCGGCATGACCACGGTCGCCTACTGCGCGGTGTCCCCCGGCGGGCGCACCGGCGGGGAACAACTGTGGATGCGCCCCGAGGCGGTGCCCGGGCTGCGCCGCCTCACCGACGCCATCCACGCCGAAGGCGCGGCAATCAGCGCCCAGATCGGGCACGCCGGACCGGTTGCCGACGCCCGCTCCAACGGGGCCACCGCGTTGGCGCCGGTGCGTTTCTTCAACCCGATCGCCATGCGGTTCGCCAAGAAGGCCAGCGCGGATGACATCGACGACGTGCTGGCCGATCACGCCCAAGCGGCCCGTTTCGCCGTCGAAGCCGGCTTCGACGCCGTCGAAATCCACCTCGGCCACAACTATCTGGCCAGCGCGTTCCTGTCGCCGCTGATCAACCGCCGCGACGACGAGTTCGGCGGCTCACTGGCGAACCGCGCCAAGGTCGCACGCGGCCTGGTGCTGGCGGTGCGGCGCGCCGTCGACCAGGGACCGCGGCCGATCGCGGTCACCGCCAAGCTCAACATGGCCGACGGCGTGCGGGGCGGCATCAGCACCGACGAGTCGCTGACCACGGCCAAGTGGTTGGAAGAAGACGGCGGGCTGGACGCCATCGAACTGACCGCGGGCAGCTCGCTGGTCAATCCCATGTACCTGTTCCGCGGTGACGCCCCGCTCAAGGAGTTCGCCGGCGCGTTCAAGCCGCCGCTGCGCTGGGGCATGCGGATGACCGGCAAGAAGTTCCTGCGCGAATATCCCTACCGCGAGGCCTACCTGCTGCGCGAGGCGCGACTGTTCCGCGCCGAGCTCAAGATGCCGCTGATTCTGTTGGGCGGCATCACCAACCGGGAGACCATGGACCTGGCGATGGCCGAGGGATTCCAGTTCGTCGCGATGGCCCGGGCCCTGCTCGCCGAGCCTGACCTGATCAATCGGATCGCCGCCGACGGCGACCGGCACAGCGTGCACTCGGCCTGTATTCACTGCAACCGCTGCATGCCCACCATCTACAGCCGCACCCACTGCGTCGTGACGGGTGCCCCCGACGCGTGACGTAGCGCTTGCGCCGCCGCTGATGGATTCGTTTCATTGGCTAAAGTTGATGCGATGCCCCCACCCGCCCCGCCAGCGCTGACCGTTCGCTACGACGGGTCGGAACGCACCTTCGCCCCCGGCCACGATGTGGTGGTCGGCCGAGATGTGCGAGCCGACATGCGCATTGCTCATCCGCTGATCTCGCGCGCCCACCTGCTGCTGCGCTTCGATCAGGGCCGCTGGCTGGCCATTGACAACAACTCCCTGAACGGGACCTTCGCCAACGGGCGCCGGGTGCCGATGGTCGACATTCACGACGGCCAGAGCGTCAACATCGGCAACCCCGACGGTCCGATGTTGCGCTTCGAGGTCGGGCGGCACCAGGGGATGGCCGGGCGCCCGCCGCAGACCACCTCGATGCCCATCCTGGCGCCCTACGCGCACCAGTCCGGTCACATCGGCCCCCCGCCGCAGTCCGGTCGCCAACCCAACTACGCCCCGCCGACCGCGGCCCGCGGATTCCCCGGCGGCGCGCCGCCACCCCCGGCGGCGAAGGCAGCGCCACCGGCGCCGCCGGGACAACCGGTGTACCCGAGTTCGGCCGCGCCCTGGCAGACCGGGCAGCCCCCGGTAGCCGCGCCGCCCCCGCCGCCGAACCTGCATCCGCCGCGTTCGGCAGCTCCGACCCACCACGGCCCGACCGCCGCCAAGCCGCCCGAGGTCGCCAATCTGGCGACCAAGATGTTCCAGGCGCTGCGCGGCGGCGGCGGTGGGGCGCCGGAGGCGCCGGCCGGATCGGTCACCATCGGCCGCGCCACCGACAACGACATCGTCATCCAGGACGTGCTGGCCTCCCGCCACCACGCGTTCTTGACGCTGACGCCGCTGGGCGCGGAGATCCGCGACAACAACAGCGTCAACGGCACCTTTGTCAACGGTGTGCGCGTCGGCTCGGCGATCCTGACCGACGGCGACGTGGTCACCATCGGAAACGTCGACCTGGTGTTCACCGGCGGCACCCTGATCCGCCGCACCGAGGCCGCCACGCGTACCGGCGGGCTGGAAGTCAAATCGGTCACCTACACCGTCGAGGGCGGCAAGCAGCTGCTCGACCACATCTCGCTGACCGCCCGGCCCGGCACGCTGACCGCCATCATCGGCGGGTCCGGTGCCGGCAAGACCACGCTGTCGCGGCTGATCGCGGGATACACCAGCCCGACCACCGGCAGCGTGACCTTCGAGGGTCACAACATCCACGCCGAGTACGCCTCCATGCGCAGCAGGATCGGGATGGTGCCCCAGGACGACGTGGTGCACCGCCAGCTGACCGTCAACCAGGCGCTGGGCTATGCCGCCGAGCTGCGGCTGCCGCCCGACACCAGCAAAGCCGACCGCGCCCAGGTGGTGGCTCAGGTGCTCGAGGAGCTGGAGCTCACCAAGCACGCCGACACCCGGGTGGACAAACTCTCCGGCGGCCAACGCAAGCGCGCGTCGGTGGCCCTGGAGCTGCTGACCGGGCCGTCGCTGCTGATCCTGGACGAGCCGACCACCGGGTTGGACCCGGCGCTGGACCGGCAGGTCATGTTGATGCTGCGCCAGTTGGCCGACGCCGGCCGTGTGGTGCTGATCGTCACGCACTCGGTGGCCTACCTCGACGTGTGTGACCAGTTGCTGCTGGTGGCGCCCGGCGGCAAGACCGCGTACCTGGGGCCGCCCAGCCAGATCGGTGCGGCCATGGGCACGTCGAACTGGGCCGACATCTTCACCAAGGTGGGCGCCGACCCCGACGCCGCCAACCGCCGGTTCCTGGCCGAAAATCAAGCGCCCGCCTTCGCCGACGAAGCCAGTCCGGCCGCCGACTTGGGCGAACCGGTGCATACCGACGTACTGCGGCAGTTCTCCACGATCGCCCGTCGCCAGATCCGGCTCGTCGTGTCCGACCGTGGCTATACGGTGTTCCTGGCGCTGCTGCCCTTCCTCATCGGCGTGCTGACGCTGACCGTGCGCGGCAAAACCGGATACGGCATGTCGGATCCGCTGGGCAACAATCCTGCCCAGCCCGACCAAATCCTGGTCATGCTCAACGTCGGCGCGGTGTTCATGGGAACCGCGTTGACGATCCGAGACCTCATCGGTGAGCGTCCCATCTTCAAGCGAGAACAGGCGGTCGGCTTGTCCACGGCGGCCTATATGGGCGCCAAGATCGTGGTGTTCTGCGCGTTCGCGATCGTGCAGGCGGCGATCGCGACCATCATCTCGGTGGTGGGCTGGGGCAAGCCGCTCTCGGATGCCGTGCTGCTGGGCGACGTCCGTTTCGAGCTGTTCGTCACCGTCGCCGCGACGTGTGTGGCTTCGGCGCTGCTCGGCATGGCGATGTCGGCGGTGGCGCAGTCCCAGGACCAGATCATGCCGATGCTGGTGGTGTCGATCATGTCTCAGCTGGTGTTTTCCGGCGGCATGATCTGGGTGACCGACAGGATTGTGCTCGACCAGCTGTCCTGGTTCACCCCCGCCCGGTGGGGCTTTGCGGCGTCGGCGTCGACGATCGACACCCACCGGCTGATCCCCGGCCCCACCGATCCCAAGGACCGGCACTGGAATCACACCCCGGCCAACTGGCTGTTCGACATGGGCATGCTCGCGGTGTTGTGCGTGGCCTACGGCACCATCGTGTGGTGGAAGATCCGGCTGAAGCGCCGCTGACTCCCGCTGACCTGATGGCCTCCACCACTACCCTGAACCCGTGACGCAAGCTCAGCCGCCCGTGCTGACCGTTCGGTCCGGTCCGTCGCAGCGCAGCTTCGCCGCGGGTCCCGACGTGACCGTCGGCAGCGACCTGCGGGCCGACCTGCGCGTGGCCCATCCCCTGGTCGCCCGCGCGCATCTGCTGCTGCGCTTCGAGCAGGGCCGGTGGACGGCGATCGACAACAACTCCAACAACGGCGTCTTCCTCAACGGCCGTCGGGTCTCCGGGCTCGACATCCACGACGGTATGGCCGTCAACCTCGGCCGGCCCGACGGGCCGCGGGTGACGTTCGAGGTGAGCCACCACGGCGGCATCGTCGGCCTGATCCCGGCAACGGAGAAACTGCCGCGCATCGACACCCCCGGGCCGCCACCGTCGGCCGGTCCTCCACCGCCGCCGCGGCCGCGGCCGTGGGGCACCCGGGATACACCCTTGCCGCCGCAACCGCCGGGTCCGGCGGCCCGCGTCCCGGTGGATGCCCGCTTGCAGCACTCCACCTGGAGGGGCCCCACCAGCACGGCGTCGAAAATCCCGACCGAGCGGGCCCCGACCTTTAACGTCGACCCCAGCCTCGCCACGCCCGTCGGGGGCAGCGCCAGCATCGGTCGCTCACTGGACAACGACATCGTCATCACCGACGTGCTGGCCTCCCGCCACCACGCCTACCTGGCGCCGACGCCGGTGGGCACCGAGATCCGCGACGCGCACAGCATCAACGGCACTTTCGTCAACGGCATCCGGGTCGGGTCGGCCATCCTCAGCGAGGGTGACGTGGTCACCATCGGCAACGTCGACCTGCTCTTCACCGGCGGCAACCTGGTCCGCCAGAGTGCGGCAGCGACCCGCGCCGGCGGCCTGCAGGTCAACGCGGTGTCCTTCGCCGTCGACGGCAAGACGCTGCTGGGAAACGTCTCGTTGACCGCGCGGCCCGGGACGTTGACCGCCCTCATCGGCGGGTCCGGTGCCGGCAAGACCACCCTGGCCCGGTTGATCGCCGGATACAGCACCCCCAGCTCCGGCACGGTGACCTTCGAAGGCCACAACATCCACGCTCAATACGCCTCGCTGCGCAGCCGCATCGGGATGGTCCCGCAAGACGACGTCGTGCACCGCCAGCTGACCGTCGCGCAGGCGCTCGGTTACGCCGCCGAGTTGCGCCTGCCGCCGGACACCACGAAAGAGGACCGCCAGCAGGTGGTCACCCAGGTGCTCGACGAACTCGGGCTGACCAAGCACGCCCACACTCGCGTCGACAAGCTCTCCGGCGGGCAGCGCAAGCGCGCGTCGGTGGCGCTGGAGCTGCTCACCGGGCCGTCGCTGCTGATCCTCGACGAACCCACCTCCGGCCTGGACCCGGCGCTGGACCTGCAGGTCATGACGATGCTGCGGCAACTGGCCGACGCGGGACGGGTGGTGCTGGTGGTCACCCACTCGCTGACCTACCTCGAGGTCTGCGATCAGGTGTTGCTGATGGCGCCGGGCGGCAAGACCGCGTTCCTCGGCCCGCCCGACCAGATCGGCGCGGCGATGGGCACCACCAACTGGGCGCACATCTTCGCCAAGGTCGGCGCCGACCCCGACGAAGCCAACCGGCGCTTCCTGGCCCGCAACCGGCCGCCGCCGCCCACCCCGGCGGGATCGCCGGCCGACCTGGGCGCGCCGGCGCACACCAGCGTGCATCGGCAGTTCTCCACGATCGCCCGCCGGCAGGTCCGGCTTGTCGTGTCCGACCGCGCCTATTTCGTGTTCCTGGCGGTCCTGCCGTTCATCCTGGGTGCGCTGTCGCTGACCGTGCCGGGCAACACCGGGTTCGGCATCGCCGAGCCCACCAGTCAGACGCCCGATGAAGCCGCCCAAGTCCTGACGCTGCTGAACATCGCCGCGGTGTTCATGGGCACCGCGCTGACCATCCGGGACCTGATCGGCGAGCGGCCAATCTTTTGGCGCGAACAAGCCGTGGGCCTGTCGACGTGGGCGTATCTGAGCGCCAAGCTCACGGTGTTCTGCCTGTTCGCCGTCGTCCAGGCGGCCATCGCCACCGGCATCGTCCTGCTGGGTAAGGGCGCCCCAAAGCAACAGGCGCTGCTGTTGGGCGATCCCAGCTTCGAGCTGTTCGTCGGCGTGGCCGCGACGTGCGTGGCCTCGGCGATCCTGGGCATGCTGCTGTCCTCGGTCGCCCGCTCCAACGAGCAGATCATGCCGCTGCTGGTGGTGTCGCTGATGCTGCAGCTGGTGCTGTCCGGGGGCATGGTCCCGGTGACCAACCGGCTGGTGCTCGACCAGATGTCCTGGGTGGTGCCCGGGCGGTGGGGGTATGCGGCGTCAGCGGCCACAGTCGACTTGCCGAAGCTGGTGCCAAGCTCCATCATCGAGCGGGACAGTCACTGGAGACACTCGCCCAGCGCGTGGTTGTTCGACATGACGATGCTTGCCGCGCTCTCGGTGATTTTCTCCGCCGTGGTGTGGTGGCGCATCCGGCTCAAGCGTTAGGCGTCTGCGCAACGGGGGGCGAATCTACGGAGAGCCGGCGCCGCCGTACCGCCCCCGCCTCGGGGATCTCGCGTGGCGTATACGGCAGCGGGCGCAGGTTGGCCGACGTCGTGTCTAGGCTGGCGGGGTGCCAGCGGACCTGCCCCCGTCAAGTCCCGACGACCCCGGCAGACCGGCAAGCGTCCAGCGGATCCGCGACACCGCGTTGGCCATCTTCGCCACGCGCGGCAGCGAGTCCACATCGCTGCGCACGATTGCCGACGCCGCGGGAGTGTCCATCGGTCTGGTGCAGCATCACTTCGGCACCAAGGCGAATCTGGTGCAAGCGGTCGAGGACCACGTGATGACGGTGCTGACCGAGGCCTTGGCGGGTCCTCTGGTCAGCGCGCCGGATGACCCCGTGGCCGACGCTGCCGATCGCGTCATCTCGCTGCTGTCCGGACCCGAAGTGGTCGCCGACTATATGAGCCGGGCGCTGGCGGAGAACACTGCGGTCGGCGCCCGCATCTTCGACACCTTGGTCGACATCTGCACCGGGTACTGGGAGGAGCTGCGCCAGCAAGGTCTCACCCAGCCGGGACTCGACCCGGTGTGGATCACGCTCAGCCCGCTCACCCTGGTCCTCGGAACGTTCATCCTGCGTTCGCATTTGAGCCGGTACCTGCCTGACGCCCTGACCACCCCGGAGCAGCTGGAGCGGTGGCGAAACGCCACCGAACGGATCATCGCCGGCGGACAGTTGCAACGACCGGCCGGGAACGGATGACCTCGGAGCCCAGGTCGAGTCAGCGGCCTGCCGCCGACGTGGCGGTGAGGCTGGTCAGGGCGTATTCACTGACCGCGATCAGCGCATCGGTCGCCGATCGCCGATTGCGGGCATCGACGCTGATCACCGGGATGTGCGGCGCCAGGGTCAGCGCCTTGCGCACCTCGTCGACGGGGTAGCGGGGGGCGCCGTCGAACTCGTTGATGGCGACCAAAAACGGCAGGTTGCGGTGCTCGAAGAAGTCGACCGCGGCGAAGCTGTCCTGCAGGCGGCGGATGTCGACCAGCATGATCGCGCCGATCGCGCCGCGTACCAGGTCGTCCCACATGAACCAGAACCGGCGCTGGCCCGGGGTGCCGAACAGGTAGAGCACCAGGTCGTCGGCCAGGGTGATCCGGCCGAAATCCATTGCGACGGTGGTGGTCCGCTTATCCGGGGTGGCCTCGAGCATGTCGACGCCGGCCGACGCGTCGGTCACCATCGCTTCGGTGCGCAGCGGTATGATCTCCGACACCGAGCCGACGAAGGTGGTCTTACCGGCGCCGAATCCGCCCGCGATGACGATCTTCGTCGACGCGGTGGCGTGCGCCTCGGGTGGCGCCTCAGAGTGCCTTAAGGCCACGCAGGGTCCTTCCTATGAGTTCATAGCGCTCGTCGCGGGTCGAACGGTCGGTCAAGGTCCTGTTCACCCGAAGGTAGCCGGACGTGACCAGATCGCCCACCAAGACGCGCGCGACACCCACCGGTAGATCCAGCCGGGCCGAGATCTCTGCGACCGAAGGGCTGTCGACGCACAGGTTGACGATGGTGCCGCGCACATCGTTGGGCGGCCACTGGTCGGCCAACCCCGCCTGCAGCGTCTGTACCGGCGCTTCCAGCGGGAGGTCGACGTCTGTGCCAGTTCGTCCGGCCGTCAGCGTATACGGGCGGACCAAGTTCGCCTGGGAGGTCGCCTCGGCCGAGGTCAGCGACGGCTCGCGTCGGTCCATTGCGGCTCGGGTTCGGGGCGGCGGGAGGACTGCACGACAGCGCCGACGCGTTCGACGAGGATCGCCATCTCGTAACCGATCTGGCCGATGTCGCACCCGGTGACGGCCAGAGTGGCCAGATGCGAGCCGTCACCGACCCGCATCAACAGCAGGAAACCGTTCTGCATCTCGACCACCGACTGCAGGACCTGCCCACCCTCGAACAACTGCGCCGCCCCGGTGGCGAGACTGGCCAGCCCGGACGCCACCGCGGCCAACTGATCGGCCCGTTCGCGCGGCAGGTGTTCGCTGGCCGCGACGGGAAGGCCGTCGACCGACACCAGCAGCGCGTGCGCCACGCCCGGCACCTCGCGGGCGAACTTCGACACCAGCCAGTCGAGCGGGCTGTCCGGCGGGCGGGGATTCATTGCTGTTCGGGTTCCTGACTGCTTTCGCGCGCGTGCGACCGTCCGGTGCGTACGCCGCCGAAGTGACTGCTCATGGTGGCGCGAATCGCATCCGGGTCGCGCACCGCAGCGGCGTGCTGCGGTTGCCGAGTGGAATGCGATCCGCCGTTTGACGCTACTCGCTGGCCCTCGCCCTCCGGTTCGGGCGCGGCGGCGCCGGGTACCAGCCGCGCGCCGGGGGTGCGCACCGGCAGGCCGTGGTCGGTGTGCGCCTCGACGGGCTTGTCCTGGGCTTCGGCTGCCGCGGTCCAGCCGCGGTCCCACACGGTCTTCCAGTCCAGGTCGGCGCTTTGGGCGAGTTCGTGCGGGTCGCCCATCATCTCCGAAAGCATCCGCTGGTAGATCACGTCGTCGTCGGCGGGGCCCGACGGCTGAGCCGGCTTGGAAGCGGCCTTGGCCGTGGGCGTGGGTGGCGCCGGGCTGGCCGTTGGCGGCGCTGGGGTGGGGGCCGCGGGCCGGTCGGTCGCCGGGCGGCGGCCGAAGAAGGCCGAGGTGTCCGACGCGGTCTTGGCGGGCGCCGGCCGCGCGGCGGGTTTGGCCTCTTGCGCCGCGCCTGCCTGCTGCGCGGCGCCGCTCTCCCACCACGGCGTCGGCAGTTCGCGCCGTGCCGGTCGTTCCTCGACCGGCGGCGCGGGCACGTCGGTGATGCCGCTGGATCCCGGGTTGCGGCGCGGCAGCAACGTGACCGGTGGCACCGGTTGCCCGACGGTGTTGTCCGCCGCCGCCGCGGGTACGGCGGGCTTGGGTTCCGGCGCCGGCGGTGCGGGCGGGGGCTTGACGGCGAACATCTGCGGCTGGGGCGGGGCGACGGCGGGCGCGTCTTCGAAAAGAACGGGCAACGGCAGGTACACCTCGGCGGTGGTGCCGGTCCCCGACTCCCCGGTCGCCGGCCCCCGCAGACCGACCCGGATGCCGTGCCGGCTGGCCAGCCGGCCCACCACGAACAGCCCCATGTGGCGGGCGTTGTCCGGGGTGACGTCGCCACCGGCCTGTAGCCGCATGTTGGCCATGCGCCGGTCGGTGTCGGTCATGCCCAGGCCGGCGTCGGCGATGCGCAGCAGCACCCCTCCCTCGCTGCCCCGCACGGCCGAAACCCGAACCGTCGTCGTCGGCGGCGAGTAGCGCAGCGCATTGTCGATCAGCTCGGCCAGCAGATGGATGACCGCGCCGGCGGCCGCACCGATCACCGTGCAGTCGGCGATCCCCCCGATCTGCACCCGTCGGTAGTCCTCGACCTCGGACACCGCGGCGTTGATCACGGTGGTGAGCGGAACAGGTTCGCGCTGGTCGCGGGTGATCTGCGCGCCCGCCAGCACCAGCAGGTTGGCGCTGTTGCGGCGCAGCCGCGCGGCCAGGTGATCCAGCCGGAAGAGGCTGTCGAGGCGCTCGGGATCTTCCTCGTTGCGCTCCAGCCGGTCGATGAGCTGCAGCTGCTGGTCGACCAGCGACCGGCTGCGCCGCGACATCGTCTCGAACATGTCGTTGACCAACAGCCGCAACCGCGCCTCGTCACCGGCGAGCAGCAGCGCCTGGGTGTGCAGTTCGTCAACGGCGTGGGCGACCTGGCCGATCTCTTCGGTGGTGTACACCGCCAGCGGCTCGGGGACGGGCTCGGCGCCGTTGCGAACCCGGTCGATCTCGCCTTCCAGGTCGGTGTGGGCGACCTTGAGCGCGCCGTCGCGCAGCACCCGCAACGGCTTGACCAGAGCCCGGGCCACCAGCAACACGATGGCCAGGGCGATCACGATGGCGGTCAACGCCAGCACGGCGTCGCGGACCGCGGCGTCGCGGCGGGCGGTGGCCTGCGCGCCCACCGACTTCGTCACCGAGTTGGTGGTGTCGGTGATGACCTGGTCGGCGATCTGCCGAGTGACCTGAATCGACTGCAGCAGGTCGGGATTGCCGACCAGCGTGCTGGCCGGGTCGGACATGATCGCCATCCGGGTGACCAGTTGTTGCTGCAGATTCTTGGCCTCCGCAGAGCCGACACCGAGCACCCCGCTCATCCCGAACAGGGTCGACGGTTCGGTCCCGGCCAGCGTGATCATCGAGGTGCGCAGCTGCGGCTCGGGCAGGTCGGCGCCCCGGGTCACCAGAATCTCCTGCATGGTCATCTGCCCGCGCGCACCGACCGCGCGGCTCAGGCCCTGCACCTGGCCTCTGATCTGCTCGCTGTCGACCTGCACCGAGGCGTCGATCGCGTTCTCGGCAGTCAACAGCAGCGGCGCGTACGTCGTGATGCGATCGCGCAGGCCAATGGTGTTGTCGAGCACCTTGTCCAGCAGCGCCTGACCGCCGTTGAGCAGCGTGTTTCCGCCGGAGCGGACGTCGGGAATGACGTCGGTGTCGGCCAGCCTGGTCTGCAGTTCGAACTTGCGGGCGGCAAAGTTCTTCTTCGGGCCTTCGACGTCACGCCCGGTGGAGCTGGCCAGCAACGCGACGTCCAGCGCCGACATGTATTTGGTGATTGCCGGTATGACGTTGGCGCGGGCGGCGGCCAGCCGCAACGCGTTGGAGTTGGTCCATTCGCTTTGCACACGCAAAGCGCCGAACACCGTCGCCAGCAGCAGCGGCACCAGCGCGATCGCGAACACTTTCCAGCGCACCGGCCAGTTGCGCAGCGACCAGGGCCGGGGGCGCTTGTGGTCCGACGCCGGCGTCGCGGGTGCTGCAGGAGCGCCAGGTGAGGCCGCCGCGACCGGAGGGGTCGGGCGGGTGAACATGGTCATGTGGACGCGGCCGTGCCGCCGGCCGCTCCCCAGTTAACGCGCGCTCGGAAAAACGATCGGCTCATGAGACTTCCTGCTTTATTCCGCCCGCCCCGGCGGAGGGGCACGAGCGTAAACGCCTGGCAATCCGACGAGTATGACAGCCCAAAGCCAAGGTCTCCACAATTGTTACTGAGCAGATAACCTTCACCCCAAAGGGGCCGTAATTGCGCCCTTACCGTGACGAAGTTCTAGTTGCGCAGGGTCGCGTGCGGTGATTGGCCGTAGGTCTCGCGGTAGTAGACGGCGAACCTGCCCACGTGCGCAAAGCCCCACCGGTTGGCTATCTGTTTCACGGTGCCGTGCGCCCGGTTGGAGGCGGCCAGTTCCCGGTGCGCCTGGTCGAGCCGAATTCGGCGCAGGTATTCCATCGGGGTGCAGTCCAGATGTTGCCGGAACATGTACTGCAGCGCGCGCGGCGTCACATAAATGTGGTCGGCGATGTCACCCAACGAAATGTCGATGCGCGCATTCTCATCGATGTATGCCATGGCCCGGCGCAGTAGCACCGGTTTGGCGGCGTCGCGACGGTCGGTGCCGGTGGCTTCGATGACGGCTGTGTTCGGGAAGGTGTGCAGCGTGGTCGCGGCCAGATGTGAGGCCGCGTTGCCGACGATCAGCGGTGACGCGCTGGCCTGCGGATCGGCCAACACATGTGTGCTCAGGTAGTCGAGCAGCGCGCTGAGTCGGTCGGCGGCCGCCTTGGACACCGGTCGGTGACCCGTCAGCCGCACCGGGTCCTCGCGATGGCCGTGCGAGGCTGTGGCGACGCGACTCAAGGACCCAGGGTCGAAGCCGGTCAGGTTGTAGCTGGCGTGGCAGACACGTCCCGAGAAGGCTTGGTCGGGTAACGACACCAACGTGAGGTCCCCGGGAGCGAACACGTCCTGCGGTTCGTCGATGAACGTTTCTTCGATCCGTCCGCTTTCCACGCGGCAGAGGACAACCCGTTCCAGCGGATCCGCGTCGTAGCTCATGTCGTAGTTGAACTTGACCTGATCGAAGTGCACCGGACCCAACCATCGACGCTTGATGGAGGTGTGCGGCTGGCCGCCGTCGCCTTCGATGCGCATCTTGGTGTACGCCCGGCCGAGGAAGTCTTCCGTCTCGCCGAGGTTGGTGCTGTCAAAGTCGAGATCTTGCATCGGGCGTTGCGCCCTTTCACTGCGAGCAGTCCAGTTCGGGGCAAGTTCTGCGGGCGTCATACGCCCGTCAGCGGTCCCTGGCTGCTCTTGATGGTGCATCCGCCACCATTCGCGCAGTTCTAGCGACGAAGTAGGCGAACGCCTGTGTGCGAGCCTAGTCCCATTTGTGTCCCACGTACAGCGGTGCCGACTCAGCGCTGGGAGGATGCCGTGATGTTCAGGCTGATGTTCTATTCGCCGCGCATCCCGCCCAACACGGGCAACGCCATCCGGACCGCCGCCGCCACCGGCTGCGAATTGCATCTGGTCGAGCCGCTGGGCTTCGACTTGTCCGAGCCCAAGCTGCGGCGCGCGGGTCTGGACTACCACGATCTGGCGTCGGTCGTGGTCCATGCCTGCCTTGACGACGCATGGGCTGCGGTGGCGCCCGCGCGCGTGTTCGCTTTCACCGCGCAGGCCACCACGCACTTCGCCGACATCGAGTATCGGGCCGGGGACGTGCTGTTGTTCGGGCCCGAGCCCACCGGGCTGGACGCGGCGACGCTGTCCGACTCGCACATCACCGAACGGGTACGGATTCCGATGTTGGCGGGCCGTCGTTCGCTGAACCTATCCAACGCCGCTGCCGTCGCCGTCTACGAGGCGTGGCGCCAGCACGGTTATTCCGGAGCTAGGTGATCACCAGCTGTTCCAGTGCGTCAGGCTGTCGGCGGGCAGCCGCTTGGCCGGCCGGAAGTCGGTGCCTTTGGTGTAGGCGATCGGGAAAAGCCCACCCTGGCTGTATTTTTCGTGCGGAATGCCGAGTACATCGGCCGTCGTGCGCTCTCCGCCGTTGAGTAGGTGCAGCGTCGTCCAGCACGAGCCCAGCCCGCGCGAGCGCAGCGCCAGACAGAAACTCCACGCCGCCGGGAACAGCGATGCCCAGAACGACACCCCGCCCATCGGCTGCTTTTCTTCTCGCCCTTCCAGGCACGGGATCAACAGCACCGGCGCCTCGTGCATGTGCTCGGCCAGATAGAGCGCCGAGTCGCGAACTGCGCCCATCCGCTCACCGCGCGTGTCGCCTTCGGCGTATTGGCGTCCGGGTGAGTTGAGGTACGCCCGGGCGTTGGCCAGATAGACCTCGCCGATCGCCTTCTTCTTGTCGGCGTCCTCGACGAAAACCCATTGCCAGCCTTGAGCATTGGAGCCGGTCGGCGCTTGCAACGCCAGTTCGAGACATTCCATCAGCACCTCGCGCGGTACCGGCTTCTCGAAATCGAGGCGCTTGCGCACCGAGCGGGTGGTGCGCAGAACTTCATCGAAGGACAGGTTGAGGGTCATGTCCGGAGACTACATTCGGCATCATGATCAATCTCTCCCCAGAGGTTTCTGACCGTCTGCGCTCCGACCACTATGGGTGGCTGACCACCGTCGCCAAGTCCGGACTGCCGGTGCCGCGTTTGGTGTGGTTCTTCTACGACGGAACCGACCTGACGGTCTACACGCAGCCCAACGCGGCCAAAGTCGCCCACATCGACGCCCGCCCGGAGGTCAGCCTCAACCTGGATTCCGACGGCAACGGCGGCGGCATCATCGTGATCGGCGGCACCGCCGTGGTCGACGAGATGGGCGTCGACTGCCGAAACGACGCACCGTACTGGGCGAAGTACGGCGACCTTGCCGACAAGTTCGGCCTCACCGACGCAATGGCCGACTACAGCACGCGGCTGCGGATCGCGCCGATCAAGGTGTGGACGACACCGACCGCCTAATCGTCGTGGTCGGTGGACAGCGAAACTGACCGCCACGCATCGATGTCGGCCTGGAGTTGCCGGATCTTGTCCTCGACCGCCTGCACGCAGTCGCTGCCCAGCAGCAGGTGCACCGGCGGGTTGGGCACCGACGCGATGTCGACGATGGCCGCGGCTGCCTTGACCGGGTCCCCGGGTTGGGCGTGGTTGACGTCGAGGGCATGGGCGCGGGTGGCCCCGGCGGTCGCCGCGTAGTCGTCGATGATGTTCTCCTCGGTGCCCAGGCTCGAAGCGTCGAGGAAGTCGGTGCGGAAGTAGCCCGGTTCCACGATCGTGACGCAGATGCCCAGCGGCTTGACTTCCTGGGCCAGCGCCTCGCTGAACCCCTCCATGGCGAACTTGGTGGAGTTGTAGATGCCCCAGCCCGGCCCGCCGAGCAATCCGCCCACCGAGCTGATGTTGATGATGTGGCCGCTGCGTTGTCGTCTCAAGACGGGCAGCACCGCGCGCTGGACCGTGAGCGTGCCAAACACGTTGACCTCGTAGACCGCTCGGATCGCGGCGTCGGATGCTTCCTCGACCGCCCCCAGCAACCCGCGACCGGCGTTGTTGACCACCACGTCGATGCGGCCGAAGGCGTCGACGGCGGAGGCGACCGCCTGGGTCACCTGGTCGGCGTTGGTGACGTCGAGGTCGACGGCGAGGAGGTTTTCGCCGGCGTCGGGGAACTGGGCGCGAATCTGGTCGGCGCGCCGTGCGGTGGCGACCACCCGATCGCCCCGGCTCAAGATGGCGCGGGCGAGTTCGAGGCCGAACCCGCGGGACGCCCCGGTGAGGAACCAGACTTTGGAATCAGTGGCTTGCGGCATGGTTGTACTTTGCGCCGGTTGACGCCCGGCGTCTAGCGGACGACGCAGAATCACTGCGCTGGTGAAGGTGCGTGTCGGTACGCGACACGCCGGTAAAGACTGGCATCCTGCGCACCTTCGCGGCGGGAAAACGATGGCAGCTCAACGGAAGTCGCGAGACTTCGAACCCACCGCCAAGCTGATGCGGCCGATGCGTTCGGCGACGACGGTGACAGCGCCGGTGGCATTTTGGACCTGCCCGCGGATCAGCATCGCCGCCGCCGAATTGGCCAGTTTGCGATGCCGCGCCCACACCTCCGGCGTGCACAGCACGTTGACCATTCCGGTCTCGTCTTCCAGATTGATGAACGTCACCCCTTGGGCCGTGCCCGGTCGCTGCCGATGGGTCACGGCGCCGGCGATCAGCACCCGGTCACCGTCGGGCACGCTCAACAGCTTGTCGGCCGGGATCACCCCCAGCGCGTCGAGGTCGGCCCGCAGGAACTGCGTCGGGTAGCTGTCCGGGGAGATGCCGGTGGCCCAGACGTCGGCGGCGGCCAGTTCCAGATCGCTCATTCCCGGCAACGCCGGCGCCTGCGACGACGAGCCCACCCCAGGCAACCGGTCCGGCCGTTGGGTGGCCGCCGCCCCGGCCGCCCACAGCCCTTCGCGCCGGGACATGCCGAAGCAACCCAGCGCTCCGGCCGTCGCCAGCGCCTCGGTCTGCGGCACACTCAGCTGCACCCGGGTCGTCAAGTCCAGCAGAGAACTGAACGGGCCGTTGGCTTTTCGCTCCTCGACCAGCTTCTCGGCCAGGTCCGCACCGATATGGCGAACGGCCCCGAGTCCCAGGCGCACCTCCATACCCGCGTTCTCACACGTGGCGTGCGCCAGGCTGACGTTGACATCGGGACCATGCACCACCACGCCGTGCCGGCGCGCATCGGCCACCAGCGACTGGGGTGAGTAGAAGCCCATCGGCTGGGCGCGCAGCAGCGCGGCGCAGAACGCCGCCGGGTGGTGCAGCTTGAACCAGGACGAGTAGAACACCAGCGAGGCGAAGGACAGCGCGTGGCTCTCCGGGAAACCGAAGTTGGCGAAGGCTTCCAGCTTTTCGTAGATGCCGTCGATGATGTCGTCGTCGACGCCGTGCAGCGCGCGCATGCCGTCGTAGAACCGCCCGCGCAGCCGCCGCATCCGCTCGGTCGAGCGCTTGGATCCCATGGCCCGGCGCAACTGGTCGGCCTCGGCGGCGGAGAATCCGGCGCAGTCGACCGCCAACTGCATCAGTTGTTCTTGAAACAGCGGCACACCCAACGTCTTTCGCAGCGCCGGTTCCATGGAGGGGTGTTCGTAGAGCACCGGGTCCAGGCCGTTGCGGCGCCGGATGTAGGGGTGCACTGACCCACCCTGGATAGGCCCGGGGCGGATCAGCGCGACCTCGACCACCAGGTCGTAGAACACCCGGGGCCGCAGCCGCGGCAAGGTGGCCATCTGCGCCCGCGACTCCACCTGGAAGACGCCGACGGAGTCGGCCCGGGAGAGCATTTCGTAGACCGCGGGCTCGGACAGATCCAGTCGGGCCAGGTCCACCTCGATGCCCTTGTGCTCGGCCACCAGGTCGATGGCGTAGTGCAACGCCGAGAGCATGCCCAGTCCGAGTAGGTCGAACTTCACCAAACCGATTGCCGCGCAGTCGTCTTTGTCCCACTGCAGGACGCTGCGGTTCTCCATGCGGGCCCACTCCACCGGGCACACGTCGGCGATCGGGCGGTCACAGATCACCATGCCGCCGGAGTGGATGCCCATATGCCGGGGCAGGTTGCGGATCTGGTTGGCCAGGTCGATCACCTGATCGGGAATGCCCTCGACGTCGGGCGAGTCGGCCAGCCCGTTCCAGTGACTGATCTGCTTGCTCCACGCGTCCTGCTGGCCTTGCGAATAGCCCAGGGCACGCGCCATGTCGCGCACCGCGCTGCGCCCGCGGTAGGTGATGACATTGGCCACCTGGGCGGCGTAGTCGCGGCCGTATTTGTCGTAGACGTATTGAATGGCCTTCTCGCGCTGATCGGACTCGATGTCCATGTCGATGTCGGGCGGCCCGTCGCGCGCGGGTGACAAGAACCGTTCGAACAACAGATCGTTGGCCACCGGGTCCACCGCGGTGACGCCCAGGGCGTAACAGACCGCGGAGTTGGCCGCCGATCCCCTGCCCTGACACAGGATGTTGTTATTCCGGCAGAACTGGGTGAGATCGTGCACCACCAGGAAGTAACCCGGGAACTGCAGCTGGGCAATCACTTTCAATTCGTGCTCGATCTGGGCGTAGGCACGGGGAGCATGCTCGGGCGGCCCGTAGCGGTTGCGGGCACCCGCCATCACCAACGACCGCAACCAGCTGTCCTCGGTGTGCCCGTCGGGTACGTCGAACGGCGGCAGCTGCGGCGCGATGAGCGCCAACCCGAACGCGCACTGCTCCCCGAGTTCGGCGGCGGCGGTCACCGCCTGAGGACGTTGGGCGAACAGGCGCGCCATCTCCTCGCCGGACCGCAGGTGCGAGCCGCCCAGCGGAGCCAGCCACCCGGCGGCGGAATCCAACGACTCCCGGGCCCGGATGGCGCCCATGGCCATGGCCAGCCGGCGCCGCGACGGATGGGCGAAATGCGCCCCGGTGGTGGCCACGACGCCCACCCCGAAGCGCGGCGCCAATTCGGCCAGCACCGCGTTGTGTTCGTCGTCGAGGGGGTGACCATGATGAGTCAACTCGATGCTGACCCGGCCGGCGCCGAACCGATCCACCAGATCGGCCAGCGCTCGTCGCGCCGCCTCCGGTCCACCTTGGTGAAAGGCTTGCCGCACATGGCCTTTGCGGCATCCGGTCAGGATGTGCCAGTGGCCGCCGGCGGCTTGGGTCAGCGTGTCGAAGTCGAAGCGCGGCTTGCCCTTCTCGCCGCCGGCCAGATGCGCGGCGGCCAGTTGCCGCGACAGCCGCCGGTATCCTTCCGGGCCGCGAGCCAACACCAACAGATGTGGACCGGGCGGATCGGGCTGCTCGGTGCGGGCTTCGGATCCCAGCGACAGCTCGGCGCCGAACACGGTCTGGATGCCGAGTTCATGAGCCGCTTCGGCGAAGCGCACCGCCCCGTACAGGCCGTTGTGGTCGGTGAGCGCAAGGGCGCGCAGATCGAGCCGGGCGGCTTCTTCGACCAACTCCTCCGGGGTGCTGGCCCCGTCGAGGAAGCTGTATGCCGAATGCGCATGCAGTTCGGCGTAGGGAACGCGCGAGCGGACTCGCCGGTTCTCCGGACTCGGCTGATACGACCCGCGCTTGTGGGACAGCGGTGCCTCGTCAGCCGGTTTCGGTGTGACCGGCGCGCCGGCATGGCGCGGCTTGCCATCCAGCAGCCGCTCCATTTCCGCCCAGCTCGGCGGCCCGTTTCCCCAGCCCACACCGACAGTGTATCGAACCTATGTTCGAAAGGGCCAGGTCGTCAGGTATCGGCGAGCAGCCGGTAACCGGCGCCGCGGACCGTCTCGATGGTCGCCACCCCGAACGGGGCGTCGACTTTGCGCCGCAGATAGCCGATGTAGACCTCGACAACGTTGTCGTCGCCGTCATAATTCGAATCCCACACCGACCGCAGAATCTCTGCCTTGCTGACCACATCGCCCTTGTGCCGCAACAAAAATTCCAGCACTCCGTATTCACGCGGCGTCAGGGACAGCACCGTCTGGCCACGGGTCACCAATCGCCGTGCCGGATCCAACGCCAACGTTCCCGCGGTCAACACCGCGGGGCGTTCCGGAGCGCCCCGGCGCAACAACGCCCGCAACCGCGCCACCAGCACCACGAACGAGAACGGTTTGGTCAAGTAGTCGTCGGCGCCGATGTCGAACGCGTCGGCGAGATCGTATTCGCCGTCCTTGGCCGACAGCATCAATACCGGGGTCCATACCGAACGGGCCCGCATCTCCCGCAGCACCTGATAGCCACTCAGCCCGGGCAGCATGATGTCGAGCACCACCACGTCGTACTCGCCGCTCGAGACGGCCGCCAATCCGTTCCGACCGTCGTGCTCGACGTCGACGACGAATCCTTCCGCGATCAGGCCCCGACGCACCGTCTGTGCGAGTCGTTCTTCGTCCTCGACCAGCAGCACACGCACGACGCCCCCTCCGAGCTGATGTTGATGTCCAGTGAAGCAGAGTCGTGCGCCGCGATTGGTTCTCAGCGTCCCCACAGCCACCATTGGCCACTCTGGCTCCATGGCCGACACCGAAGCGAGTCCGGGAGCGCGCTGGTCGATCGTCATCGTGTCGCTGGAGCTGGAAAACGGCCGGCCGCAACGTGTTCGCGCTTCCCCGCCCCGGCCGGTAGTTGGCCCAGCTCCTACTCCTGCGCTACGAAAGGCACCCTGACGATGACCCAGCTCTACGCACCCTCCAGCTTTACCGTCCGCGATCACCAACCGACCCCGGCCGATGCAATTCAGCAGCTGGTCGAGGGCGCCGCCCAAGCCTTGGCCAAGCCACGCTTGCGCGGCTGGATACACGTCTACTCGGCCGGCACGGCAGTTATAGCCGGTGCTGCGCTGGTCGCAGTGTCGTGGGCGGCGGCATCCACCGAAGCCGGGCTGGCCACGTTGGCCTATACCTTGGCCACGGTGGCATTGTTCGCCGTCAGCGCGACCTACCACCGCGTCGATTGGAGATCGCCGACCGCCCGGAAATGGATGCGGCGCCTTGACCATTCGATGATATTCGTGTTCATCGCCGGCAGCTACACACCGTTCGCTCTGTTGGCCCTGCCGCCTCATGCCGGGCGAGTGGTGTTGTCCGTCGTGTGGGGCGGCGCGGTGGCGGGGATCCTGCTGAATGTGCTTTGGGCGTCGGCGCCGCGCTGGGCGGGCGTGCCGCTCTATCTGCTGCTGGGTTGGGTGGCAGTGTGGTACACCTCGACGATCCTGCACAACGCCGGGGTTACCGCGATGGTGCTGTTGTTCGTCGGCGGCATCTTGTACAGCGTCGGCGCCGTCCTCTACGCATTGAAGTGGCCGGACCCGTGGCCGAAGACATTCGGCTTTCACGAGTTCTTCCACGCGTGCACCGCCATCGCGGCTATCTGCCACTACGTCGCCATCTGGTTTGTGGTCTTTTAGTGCGATGAAGACCTCCGCGTTGAGGGCGGTCCGAAGCGCCACGATCCTCAGCCGGCTGAACCCGAGGCGAGCCAACGTGCGGGCCCGTTCGGCGCTCGCGGCCGCGCTGGTGATGACGGCGTGTTTTGCCATCGGCTGCGGGGTTCTGGCACTGGTGCTGTACCGATCGCTGCAATCCAGCGCTCAGCATGCTGCCGCGGCGCGCGCCGAGCAGATCAGTGCAGAGCTGCACGCCAATTCGCCACGGGACCTGAACCCGTCACTGTTGGCCACCGACAGCCAGATCGGTGCCGTCCAGATCGTCGACCACACCGGAAAAGTGCTGGCCGCTTCGGCCGGAGCTCCCACAACACCGCTGAAAACCGTTTCGTTGGACCCAGGGAACGCACGCAGTGTGGGGCGCGCCAAGGGGCCGCACGACACCTACGACTTGTGGATGACGGCGCAGCAGGTCTCCCTGCCCGGCGGGGCCGTCACCGTGCTGGTCGGCGCCGACCAGGAACACGTGGAACACCTGGTGCGCGAGGTCACCGCCCTACTGGCCGCCGGCGCTCCGGTCATCATCGCCTTCGGGGTGGTCGGCACCTACCGGTTGGTGGGCGCCGCGTTGGGACCGGTGGAGGCGATCCGGGCCCGGGTGGCGCTCATCTCCAGCACCGACCTCGCAGAACGCGTGCCAGTACCGCCCACCCGCGACGAGATCGCCCATCTAGCCAGCACGATGAACGCCATGCTGGCGCGCCTGGAACGCGGGCGTGACGCGCAACGCCGACTCGTCGGCGACGCCTCGCACGAATTGCGCAGCCCCCTGGCCACCATCACGACCGCCCTCGAAATGGCGGTGGGCCGCCCGGAACTGATGGACAGCGAGTTGATCAACGAAGCGTTGCTGCCCGAAGCCCACCGGATGCAGCAACTCATCGAACAACTGCTTCTGCTGGCACGCTCGGACGAGGATGCGCTGAACTTGCGACAGGACGACGTCGACCTCGACGACCTGCTGTCGGCCGAAGTGAGCCGGCTGAGGGCGGTCGGATCGCTGCACATCGTCAGCCACATCCAGGCGTGCCGCGCCGTCGGCGACCGCGCCGCCCTGGCCCAGGTGATCCGCAATCTCGTCGACAATGCGGCGCGGCACGCTTTGAGTGCGGTTGAGTTGGATTGCCGTTATGACGCCGGGCTCGCCGTCGTCACGATCGCCGATGACGGGCCCGGAATCCCGGTGCAGGAGCGGGCTCGCATCTTCGAACGGTTCGTCCGCCTCGACCACGCGCGCGCCCGGACCTCGGGAGGATCTGGTCTAGGGTTGGCGATCGTGGCCGAGGTCGTTCGCGCCCATCACGGCACCGTCACAGTCGGTGATGCGCGCCACGGCGGCGCGGCGTTCACGGTGACCTTGCCCACTGGCTCCGGGTAATCCCTGCAGCGGCAATCGTTTCTCAGCGTCGCCACAGCCATCGATGACGAGGCTGGTTCCATGGCCGATATCAGAGCCGCTCGGTATGGAGAGTGGGGCAACCGCGAGCGGATACCAACTGGAACATGCACAGACGACTGGGCCGCCAGCACAACGCCATTCGCCGCGCCGCCCCCGGGTACGCACACTGATCGGCCGATGCGCCCGCGAGTCAGGGCGACGGTCGGTCGCTCCAGCACTAACGACATCGTCTTGGATGACGGGTTGGTATCGCGCGTACACGCGATCCTGGTGTCCACGTCGGCAGGTGTTGAGATCCGCGACATAAACAGCCGCAACGGCACTTTCGTCAACGGCTCGCGGGTCGGTCGGGCACTGTTGCGCAATGGCGACATCGTTACCATCGGCAACACCGCGTTTGCGGTGTCCGGCACTGAGCTGGTTCCGTATCGAAGCCGGCCCGCCGCCTGCGCGCCGATTTCCTGGCGCCGCCCCGCGTGGTGAAGGTGAATTGCGCTGGCGTTGCGGCGCCACCAGCCTGCTCGCAGACCGCCCCGGTAGTGGGTGTCGTCACCGGGATCCGGTCGCACGGCGCGACGAGCGCACAAGTCGGAGGACCAACCTAGCGCCAGTGCGAACATTTTTTATCTGAAAAACACATTCTTAACCTGGCAGGCCTGTCGCCGTCACTGCTCGCGAAGCACACTTATACAAGTCAAGAAACGGCGGCGGGGGACTTGTCATGGCGAACCTGACGACACTGGAGCACGCGAGCCCGGCGATCGGCGCGGTAGCCATCGTCCAAGGCGCCTCGCCCCGGTACCCGAAATTGAAAAACCTCTTCGCCGAACGTATTCCAGCGGCCTGGGCCCACCATCCGGGTTTCGATCTCGATCAACACATCCGCCGCGTCGCGCTGCCCCGACCGGGTGACGACACTGCGCTGTTCCAAGCGATCGCGCATGCTTTGGAGCGTCCCCTCGAGCTCAACCGGCCACTGTGGGAGTGCTGGATTATCGAGGGCCTGCAACGCAATCGATGGGCCATCCTGATGAGGGTTCATCACAGCATGGCCGACGGCACGTCCGCGGCCCGCCTGCTGGCCAGGCTGTGCGACGACGCCGACGCCGATACGTTCACCACGAATCACCCGTCGAACAAAGAACTTTCACCCGTACCCGCCGTCCCGCACGGTTGGACCGACACCCTATGGCAGGCACCCACCAGCGTCTTGAAGGCAGCGGCGCGGGTTGTCAGCCTGCCGGCCACGTGGCTGGCGCCGACTGGCACGGACACCATCAGGCGCCATTACCGGACAGTGCGAGTTCCGCTGGCCGACGTCGACCGGGTCTGCCGCAAGTTCGGGGTGAGCGCCAACGACGTTGCGTTGGCAGCCATCAGCGAAGGGTTCCGGGCGGTGCTGTTGCACCGCGGCGAGCAGCCTCGTGCCGATTCGCTGCGCACCCTGGAGCAGACCGATCGTCGCATCTCCGCCTTGCTGCCGTTCCTGCCCGTCGAGCATGACGACCTGGTCAACCGGCTACGCGCGGTGCACAGCCGGCTGAACCGGTCCGCATACCAGGGCGGCCGATCCGGGCCCAGCTTCCCGTCCTTCTCCCCGGTCAATCTGTGCGCCAAGGCAATCCAAGCCTGCACCCGGCTGCCGCAGACCGGTGTGGTGACACTGGCCACCAATGCGCCCGGCCCGCGGCGACGGCTTCGTCTGATGGGCCAGAGTATGGACCAGGTGCTCCCCATTCCGCCGACGGCGCTGCACCACAGCACCGGGGTGGCGGTGCTGAGCTACGGCGACGAGTTGGTGTTCGGCATGACCGACGACTACGACGCCGCATCCGACATGGGGCAACTTACCGCCGGCATCGAGCGCGCCATGGCGCGTCTGGTGGCGCTCAGCGCGGATTCGGTGCTGTTGTTCGGCAAGAACCGCCGCCGGCGCTCGCCTCGCACCCCGACCGGGGACCCCCAACGGCGGACGGTCACCCCGCCCGCGCGCGCCCGGCACTGACTCGGCTGACCTGTTGCTGACCGCAGCGCCCCCCGTGAGAGGGTGGGTCAATGTCGGTCACCATCGACCCGCGCCGCCATGACGCGGTCCTTGTCGACAGCGCATCGGGTCACAGCCAGGCGCTGGTCCGGCGACTCCAGGATGCCGGTGTGGGCGCGCTCGTCATCTCCCCCGGCACCGACAACCTGACCCGGGCAGCCGAGCGCCTACAGGTGCGGCCGGGTCGCTGCGCCGTCGTCGCAACCGACGCCCGAGGCGTCCTGGCCGCCCGCAACGGCGGCTTCGCGTTGGTCGTCGGCATCGGCGCAGACATCGACGCGCTACACGACGCGGACGCCGACGCCGTCGTCGCGGCGCTGGACGAGATCCACGTGCGCACCGGGGACCGGCGCATGTCGCAGCTGCCCGACGCGGTTCAGGCGCTGTCGGAGCTCACCGGCGCCCCGGCAGTGTTTTTCGACTTCGACGGCACACTGTCGGACATCGTCGAGGATCCCGCTGCGGCCGAGCCCGTCGCGGGCGCATCCGAAGCGCTGCAGGAGCTGGCGGCGCGATGTCCGGTCGCCATTCTCAGCGGTCGTGATCTTGCCGACGTGACCCAGCGGGTCGGGCTGCCCGGGCTGTGGTACGCCGGCAGTCACGGCTTCGAGTTGACCGCCCCAGATGGCACGCATCACCAGAACGACGCTGCCGCGAAGGCCATCCCGGTGCTGGAGGAAGCGGCCGCCCAGCTCCGGGAGGAGATCGGGTCGATTCCTGGTGTTGCGGTGGAGCACAAGCGCTTTGGCGTCTCTGTGCACTACCGCAACACCGCACGTGACCGGGTGGGAGAAGTGGCGGCCGCAGTGCGGGCGGCGGGGCGGCGGGAGTCGTTGCGGGTGACCACCGGGCGCGAAGTCATCGAGCTACGCCCCGACATCGACTGGGACAAAGGCAAAACGCTGCGCTGGGTGATCGACCATCTGCACGACGCGGGTTCGGGTCCGCTGGTGCCGGTGTATCTCGGTGACGACATCACCGACGAGGATGCTTTCGACGCGGTGCACGACGATGGCGTTCCGATCGTGGTGCGGCACAGCGATGACGGTGACCGCGCGACGGCGGCGCTTTTCGCGCTCGACAGTCCCGCACGGGTCAGCGAGTTCACCGCGCAGCTGGCACGCCGGCTTCGTTCGAGCGACTAGCACCGCTCGCGACTGGGAGGGTCCGCAATCAGCAAACTCGGCTTCTGGAGCATTGTCATGCTCGGGATCAACGCGATCATCGGAGCGGGCATCTTCCTCACTCCCGGCGCGGTGATCCGATTCGCTGGACCGCTGGCGCCGCTGGCCTATGTCCTGGCCGGGCTCTTCGCTGGCATCATGGCGCTGGTCTTTGCGACGGCAGCCCGTTATGTCAGGACCAACGGCGCCTCCTACGCCTACACCACAGCGGCATTCGGCCAGCGCATCGGGATCTACGTCGGTGTCACCCACGCCATCGTCGCCTCCATCGCCTGGGGCGTGCTGGCCACGCTGTTCGTCTCGACGTTGTTGAGAGTGGCTTTCCCGCACCATGATTGGGCCAATGACACCAGGCTGCTCAGCGTCAAGACGTTGACTTTTGTGCTGTTCATCGCCGTGCTGCTGGTGATCAATATCTTCGGCAACCGGGTCATCGAGTGGGCCAACGCAATCTCCACCGCCGGAAAGCTGTTCGCGCTGTCGATCTTCATCGTCGGCGGCCTGTGGTTGGTCGTCACCCGGCACGTCAACAATTACGGCGAATCAAGCTCAGCGGAGGTTTATCGGCCGGCGGCCTACGCGTTGTTCGGCTTCGTCACCGTCGGGCACGGCGTGGTCGCCGGACTGGTGCTGGCCACCGTGGCAGCGCTTTACGCCTTCACCGGTTTCGAATCGATCGCCAATGCCGCAGAGGAGATGCACGAACCGGACCGCAACCTGCCCAAGGCCATACCGCTGGCGATCCTCGGCGTCGGCATCGCCTACGTACTGGCCGTCACGACGGCCATGCTGCTAGGCGCCGACAAGGTGGTCGCGTCCCACGACACCGTGCGGCTGGCGGCCGCAATCGGAAACGACGCTTTCCGCACCATCGTCGTACTGGGTGCCCTGATCTCGATGTTCGGCATCAACGTGGCCGCGTCATTCGGCGCGCCGCGGGTGTGGACGGCACTGTCGGACACCGGGATACTGCCGGCTCGGCTGTCACAGCAGAACCGGTTCGGTGTCCCGATGCTCGCTTTCACCGCCACGGCCTCGTTGGCGCTGGCGTTCCCCCTGGCGTTGAGTTTCGACATCGTGAACCTGACCGGCTTGGCGGTGATCGCCCGCTTCATCCAGTTCATCGTCGTGCCGATAGCGCTGATCGTCCTGGTGCGCAAGCGAACCGCAGCGCCGGCGGCGGCGCCGCCAAATGCGTTCACCGACAAGGTGTTACCGATAACCGCGGTGGCGATCTCGGTCGCACTGGCAATGTCGTTCGACTACCGCACGATCCTGCTGACCGCGCACGGCGGCCCCAATTATTTCTCGATCGCGTTGATCGTCAGTACATTCGTGCTGGTGCCTGCGGCGGCGTATGTGCACTACTACCGCAGCGTCGACCGTCAGCTCGATTGATATTCCACCGCGCCGTCGTCCAAGACCACCCGGGCCTCCCCGCCATCCGACCCGGCCACCTCGGTGCGGAACACCGCGCGGCCCGATTCGGTACGCCAGATCACCGTGGACAACGTCTCACCCGGGAAGACCGGTGAACTGAACCGCGCCGCAATCGAGGAGATGTTGGCCGCCACACCGCCACCCAGTTCGGCGACCAACGCGCGCCCGGCCACGCCGTAGGTGCACAAGCCATGCAGGATCGGCTTGGGAAATCCGGCCAGCTCTTTGGCGAACCACGGGTCGCTGTGCAGCGGGTTGCGGTCACCGGAGAGCCGGTAGATCAGCGCTTGGTCCTCGCGGGTGGGCAGGTCGATGCGGGCGTCGGGTTCCCGGTCGGGGAATTCCGGTGCCGCCGGCCGCTGTCCCGGCTCTCCGCCGAAGCCGCCCTCACCGCGGATCACCAAGGTGGTCAACGTCTCGGCTACCACGGTGTCGGTGTCGGGGTCGGTGCCGCGGGCGCGCAGCATGATGATCGCGTTCTTGCCCTCGCCCTTGTCCTGGATGTCGGCGACTTCGGTGACCACCGAAAGCTTTCCCGCCGCGGGCAACGGTGCATGCAACCGAACCGACTGCGAGCCGTGTAATAGCTTGGCCCAGTTGAACGTACCGACCTTGGCCGCCGCACCGAAGGCAGGGCAGCAGATCACCGCGTAGGTCGGCAGGACTTGCTGGGTGATGCCGTGGCTGTTCTCGGTGGTGAAGGACAAGTCGTCGAGTCCGGCACCGACGCCGAGCGCATAGAGCAACGTGTCCCGGTCGGTCCATTCGAACAGCACCGGGTCGGTTACCGCGCCGATGGCACCCGGGTCAATCGCCATGCGAGTCTCCTCTGGATTGCGAAACTGAGCTTTTTCCGGACTTAACCATCGCAAACCCTTCCCACCGACGGTGTCGGCAGGGCAGGCTATCGCCATGGCCAAGCGCATCAGCATTTGGAAGGCAGCGGCTCTTGTCGCCGTGGCAATATTCGTCGGCGCCTGCGGCGGGGGCAACACTCCCCAAGCGCGCACCATCACGCTGACGTTTATCCGCAACGCCCAATCCGAGGCGAACGCGGACGGGATCATCGACACCGCGGCCCCGGGCCCCAGTCTCACCGACGAGGGCAAGGGGCAAGCCCAGCAGCTCGCGCATCAAGCCCGGCACAACGACTTCGACGCCGTCTACGCCTCCTCCATGGCCGAAGCCCAGCAGACCGCCGGCCCGCTCGCCAGTGAGCTGGGTAAGCACGTCGAGATTCTGCCCGGCCTGCAGTCGATCAACGCCGGCTGGTTCAACGGCAAACCCGAATCCACGGCCAGCACGACTTATCTGATGGCACCGGCGCAGTGGCTGCAGGGCGACATCCACAACAACATCCCCGGTTCACTGGACGGCAAAGAGTTCAACGACCAGTTCACCGCCGCCATCCGCAAGATCTACGACAGCGGCAACAAGAAACCCGTCGTCTTCTCTCAGGGCGCGGCCATCATGGTCTGGACGTTGCTGAACGCCATCAACGCCAAGAGCAACTTGATGACCACCCACCCGCTGCCCAACACCGGCCGAGTGGTCCTCACCGGCAACCCACTGAGCGGCTGGACGCTGGTCGACTGGGACGGTATCCGCAGCTTCACCTGACCAGGGCCACCGATCCAGCGGTTGACGGGTGCGGCTTCCAGCCGCCACCATGGCTGCATGCGGTATGTCGTTACCGGCGGTACCGGGTTTATTGGCCGCCGCGTCGTTGCCCGGCTTTTACAGACCCAACCCGACGCCTTGGTGTGGGTGCTGGTGCGGCGCGAGTCGCTCGGGCGCTTCGAGCGCCTCGCGGTGCACTGGGGCGATCGGGTGCGGCCACTGGTCGGTGACCTGGCCGAACTGCGCCTGAGCGAGGAGACCCTGGCCGAGTTGGGCCGCGTCGATCATGTGGTGCACTGCGCGGCGATCTATGACATCACCGCGGGCGAGGCCGAACAGCGCGCGGTCAATGTCGACGGCACCCGGGCGGTGATCGAACTGACGCAGCGACTGGGCGCCGCCTTGCACCACGTCTCCTCGATTGCGGTAGCCGGTGACTTCGCCGGTGAGTACACCGAAGCCGACTTCGACGTCGGTCAGCAACTGCCGACCCCGTATCACCGGACCAAGTTCGAAGCCGAGCTATTGGTGCGCTCGACCGACGGATTGCGGTATCGCATCTACCGCCCAGCCGTGGTGGTGGGCGATTCGCAGACCGGTGAGATGGACAAGGTCGACGGTCCCTACTATTTCTTCGGCGTGTTGGCCAAGCTGGCCGTCCTACCCTCCCTGACGCCAATTCTGTTGCCCGACACCGGCCGGACGAATATCGTCCCGGTCGACTACGTAGTCGACGCCATCGTCGCGCTTATGCACAGCCCAGGCCGCGACGGCCAGACGTTCCACCTGACCGCACCCAAAACGATTGGCCTGCACGGCATTTACCGCGGCGTCGCGAAAGCGGCCGGGCTGCCTGCGCTGCGCGGCTCGCTGCCGCAATCGGTGGCCACCCCGGTGCTGAAGGTGCGCGGTCGCGCCAAGGTGCTGCGGAACATGGCGGCTACCCAGTTGGGCATCCCCGCTGAGGTTTTCGACGTCGTGGAGCTGGCGCCCACGTTCGTCTCCGACGAGACCCGAACTGCCCTGCAGGGCACAGGAATCGAGGTGCCCGAGTTCTCGACGTACGCGCCCAAACTGTGGCACTACTGGGCAGCACATCTCGATCCCGACCGCGCTCGTCGCGACGACCCCGCCGGGTCGCTGGTGGGCCGGAACGTGATCATCACCGGCGCGTCCAGCGGAATCGGCCGAGCGTCGGCGATCGCCATCGCCGAGCGAGGCGCCACGGTTTTTGCGTTAGCGCGCAACGGCGATGTGCTCGACGAACTGGTCGCCGAGATCCGGTCGCGGGGTGGGCAGGCGTACGCGTTCACGTGTGACGTCACCGATTCGGTGTCGGTGGAACACACCATCAAAGACATCCTGGGCCGCTTCGATCACGTCGACTACCTGGTGAACAACGCCGGCCGGTCGATCCGCCGCTCGGTGGCCAATGCCACCGACCGATTGCACGATTACGAACGGGTCATGTCCGTCAACTACTTCGGCGCGGTGCGCATGGTGCTCGCGTTGTTGCCGCATTGGCGGGAGCGCCGGTTCGGCCATGTGGTCAACGTGTCCAGCGCCGGTGTGCAAGCCCGCAATCCGCAGTACAGCTCTTATCTGCCGACCAAAGCGGCGCTGGACGCGTTCGCCGAGGTGGTGGCCTCCGAGACGCTGTCCGATCACATCACGTTCACCAATATCCATATGCCACTGGTGAAGACGCCGATGATCGTGCCGTCGCGACGGCTCAACCCGGTGCCGGCGATCAGCCCGGAGCGGGCGGCGGCAATGGTGGTGCGGGCGTTGGTCGACAAGCCGGTGCGCATCGACACTCCGTTGGGCACCCTGGCCCAGGTCGGCCATTACTTCGCGCCGCGCACTTCCCGGCGGATCCTGCACCAGCTGTACCTGGGTTATCCGGATTCGGCTGCCGCGCGCGGTGTTTCGTCGCCGGAGCCGGTGAGCACGACTCGACCTGCGCGTCGTCGTCCGACCCGACCGGCGCGCGCCGCGGCGGCCCGCGTGGGTGTGCCCCGCCCCGTCAAGCGGCTGGTGCGACTGGTGCCCGGCGTGTATTGGTAAGTGGGCGCGATGAGCGCGGTTTTCGTAGACGTCGACACCGGCATCGACGACGCGATGGCGCTGCTCTACCTGTTGGGCAGCGCCGAGGTCATCGGCATCGCCGCCACCGGTGGCAACATCGGTGTCGATCAGGTGTGCGCGAACAACCTCGGCCTGCTCGAAGTGTGCCGCGCCCCCGACATTCCGGTGTCCCGGGGCGCCGACCAGCCACTGCACGGCATCTGGTCGCAGCGGGCAAGCGTGCACGGGCCCAACGGTTTAGGTTATGCCACCCTGCCGCCGACCGAGCGCCGGCTCACCGATTACGACGCTACGACCGCCTGGGTGGTGGCGGCGCGTGCACACCCCGGTGAACTGATCGGGGTGGTCACCGGCCCGTTGACCAACCTGGCGTTGGCGGTACGCGCCGAACCGGCGTTGCCGACGTTGCTGCGGCGACTGGTCATCATGGGCGGGGCGTTCGACGAGCAAATCGATTCCGCGGCCGAGTGGAACATCCGGGTGGACCCCGAGGCCGCTGATGAGGTGCTGACCGCCTGGACCGGGCGACAACGGCTTCCGGTCTTGTGCGGTTTGGACCTGACCCGCCAGGTCGCGATGACTCCGGAAATCCTGGACCGGTTGACGTCGGCGGCGGGTCCGTCGGCGTTGACGGCTTTCATCGAGGATGTGATGCGGTGCTACTTCGAGTCGCACGCCGAGCGCGGATACGGTTACTTGGCGTATCTGCATGACCCACTGGCCGCCGCGGCGGCCCTGGAGCCACAGCTGATATCGACCCGGGCCGCAACGGTGACCGTCACGCTCACCGAACCGCGCGGCAAGACGGTCGCGGACTGGTCGGGTGACCGAGAACCCAACGCGCGGATCGGGATTGGCGTCGACTCAGCGGCGTTCTTCGACCGGTACATCGAAGTGGTCGGGCGGTTCGCGCGCGCGCTATAGTTGCCGCGGTTAAACAACAGGTATCTGAGGTATTCCGGCCGAGTGACGCGAAGTGTGCACGAAAGACGACGCGACGCCGACCCGATAGCGACCGCTGGTCGAATGCTCAGCACGACGGGCCTGTATGTGATGCACCCGATCGACCTGGTGCGCAGCCTGGACCTGGACGGCAGCGCCGACCACAACGCATGGACCGAATTCGGCCGGCACTGGGACGAGTTGGCGCCTGACCCGTATGCGGCAGAACTGGGCATCCAGCGCCTGCGCCGCTATGGGCACTACTCCTGCCGGGAGGGAATCTTCCAGCGAGTAACCAACCGATCGTTCGTGCAGCCACAAGACTCCAACCCGCTCTACATCGGCCGGGACCGCCAATTCGAACCGCTGACCGACGCGTTCGCCGACGAGCCCCTGCTGCATCGGTGGCTCAAGCTGCTGGGCCGGTTGGCGGACACCCTGGACGAGGTCGAGGAATGGACCGTCAAGGTACATCCCTTCCGGGTGTTGTCCTCGGCCGACGGCGAAGGCCTGCCGACGCCGGAAGGCTTGCACCGCGACGGGGTCACCCTGGTCACCTCGCTGCTGATCGATCGGCGCAACGCGACCGGCGGGGAGAGCCTGGTGTGTGACCTCAATGGCCGCCGACTCTTGACGACCACCCTGGCCGAACCCGGAACCTGCATGCTCGGCGATGATCGGCGCACCATGCACGGTGTGTCGCCGCTGCGGCCGATCGACCCCGCACTGCCGGCCGTACGCGACGTCCTGGTGATCACCTTCGCGTCGCACTGAATGCGTTGTTGCCCCTAGCTATTCATAGCTGCCCTCCAGATACCAGCGGCGCTGGCGGTAGCACAGCAGCAACGCGCGCTCGCTTTCCAGCAGGACCTGAGCGCGGGCGGTGCGCCCCTTACCCAGGTCGGGGTCCCACCATCGCTCGTCGACCGACCACGGACCGGCCCACCAGCGCAGCGGCTCCTCGCGCCCGTGCACGGTCATCCGCGCCGGGTCGGCGGAAAACAGCCCGCGGCTGGTCACCCGCACCGAATTGCCTTGCACGTCAAGCAAATCGACCGGGTCGTCGTGCAGCACCGCCGGCGACGGGTTGGGCAGTTGCCCGGGCCACGGCTGTTTGGGGTCGGCGTGCGGTGCCGGCTCGTCACCCAGCGGAGTCAACGTAATACGTTCGGCCGGTCCCCGGCCGCCGGACAGCACCGGCACCTGCACCGCCTCCGGACCGAGCAGGCCCTGCACCCGCACCAGCGCCCGCCGGGCCCGCAGCCTGTCCTCCTCCCCGAGCCCACCCCATAACGGCAACTGCAGCGCCTCGGCGGAGACCACCTCCACCGCCTGCAGCCGCAACAGCGTCACCGGCGCGTCGAGGGGCCGGCCGCTGGCGATCCGATTGCTCAACCACCCGTCGAGTTGCCAGCGCACCCGGTCGGCGGTGGCGTCCTCGGTCAACGGCTCCGCACAGCGCCACACCCGGCTCAGCTCGTCACCGCTGGCGGTGACGGCGTGAATGGCCAGCCGGGTACAGCCCACTCCGGCGGCCAACAACTCCTGATGCAGCGCGGCGGCCAGCGAACGACCCGCGAACGCTGCGGCGTCGACCCGGTCGATCGGCGGATCGCAGTCCAGCACCGCCTCGAGGTCCGGCGGCGGCTCCCGCCCGGACGGCGGCCGTTCTGGTTCACCGCAGGCGAATCGGTGCGCCGTCACCGCGTCGGCGCCGAACCGGGACGCCACGTCGGAGCGGGCCAGCGCAGCGAATTGCCCGATGGTGCGAATCCCCATCCGCCACAACAGATCCGTCAGCTCTTCGCGGCCCGGACCGGACAGGCTGGGCTCGGTGGCGAGCTGGCGGATCGACAGCAGCGCCAGAAACTGCGCGTCTTGCCCCGGCTCCACGATGCGGCCGGCACGCGCCGCGAAAACCGCGGTGGACAACTGGTCGGCGATGCCGACCTGGCATTCGGCGCCGGCCATTGAACTCACCGCCACCGCGTCGATCAGCCGCTCGGCCACCTGCTGTTCGGAGCCGAAGAAGCGGGCCGCCCCGCGCACCGGCAATACCAACAGCCCGGGCCGCAGCACCTCGGCGCGGGGCACCAGATCGTCGACCGCCGCAATCACCCCTTCGAAGAAGCGGGCGTCACGGTCGGCGTCAGCGGGCGCGACATGCAGGTGTGGACACCGGGCCGCCGCCTCCCGACGGCGCAACCCGCGCCGCACGCCGGCCGCGCGCGCCGTCGCCGAGCAGGCGATCACCCGGTTCGCCAAGGTGACCGCGACCGGAGCCGTCGGTGGCTGGTCCGCGGCTGCGGCCGCCGCGACCGCGGGCCAGTCCATACACCAGAGCGCCAACACGCGAGAAGGGGCCATCACACTCACCCGGTGCGGACCCGGCCGAGCGTCCGTCCGCCCGCACAGCCGCTGATCTGCAGCCGCACCCCACTGATCCGGCCGAACCCGGGAGTGGGGGCACCCCGGTTGCCCGCGGTGATCTCATAACCACAGACGCGGGCCTCCAGCCGCGTCGGTGCCCCTTCCCAGTCGCCGTCGGTGACCAGCAGGGTGCAACCTTTGTGACGCGCGCGGGCCACCACCGCCCGCGCCCGGGTGTGCGTCACCCGCCGCCCGCCCAGCCCGAGCACCACCAGATCCATGCCGTCGATGAGCACCGCGGCCACCTCTACCGGATCGGTTCCGGGATCCGGTATCACCGCGATCCGGCTCAGATCCGCCCCCATCTCGGCGGCGGCCAGGAGCCCGATGGCAGGTTGGCCGACGATAGCGGCGTGGCCTCCATCCGCCGTCACCGCAGCCACCATCTGCAACACCAGTGACTTTGCTCCCGCTAGCACCGCCACCGACCCGCGAGGTAACTGGACCGGCCCGACCGGCGGGGACTCCGGCAGCAGGTCCTGGGCGGGAGTGACCGGCGCCGCCGATGTCCTGGCGGACATCTTCTCCGACACCGCCGCCATCTGCTGGCGGAGCAGTTTCAGCTGTTCAGTACGATTTTCCTGCCGCGCGTCGGAGGCGAAAGCCGCAGTCATGACCAGCCTCCCTACCGCACCGATTGCCTAGCCGTTTTCGAATGTATGTTCGATGGATTCGAGTAAACACCTGCCCTCCGACAAGCGTCAAGACGCGTGAGAGGCTGCCCTGTGCGGTCACGCAAAACCCCGTTACTGATGTTGCTGATGCTGTGTTGTGGGAGCACTGTGACCGCAGTTCCCGCCTCCTCCGCCCCCGCTTCCTGCCAGCCCGCGGAACTGTTCGCCACCGACGACACCCACGACACCCACGACACCGACGACTTGACGCTGTTCGAACTGCAGGCCGACGTGACGATCGCCGGCACCGGCGCCGCGGTGTCGGGATCGGCGTTGGTCGACGGCGTCTTCTGGTCGCCGGAGTCACAGCAGATCAGCTATGAGCGCTCGCGCGAGTTCCACCTGTGCGTGGCCAACGCGCCCACCCTGCACGCCGCCGCCGCGGCGCTGCGCGACCAGTTCCATCAGCAAGCGGTGCTGACCTTCGCCTACCTTCCCAAGCAGGCTCCGGACGCCGACGCGATCCTGCTCACCGCGCCCGAGGTGGACCTGCCCCGCTTCCGCGCGGCGTTCGCAGCAGACAGCGCCGCACAGCACCGACTACTGGGCGGATCGGTCACCACCGAGGAGCACACCTTGATCCTGGTGGTCGCCGAGAACGACCTGGACCTCGCCCGCCGACTCGTCGCCGAGGCCGGCGGTAACTCCGCCACCGCCGCTATCGCCTACGGCAAGCGTGAATTCGTCTGACTACTCCCACTCGATCGTGCCGGGCGGCTTGCTGGTGATGTCCAGCACCACGCGGTTGACCTCGGGGACTTCGTTGGTGATTCGGGTCGAGATGCGCTCGAGCACCTCATAGGGCACCCGGGTCCAGTCGGCGGTCATGGCGTCCTCACTGGACACCGGACGCAGCACGATCGGGTGACCGTAGGTGCGGCCGTCGCCCTGCACGCCCACCGAGCGGACGTCGGCGAGCAGCACGACCGGGCATTGCCAGATCTGCTTGTCCTGGCCGGCCGCGGTCAACTCCTCACGCGCGATGGCATCGGCGCGCCGCAGGGTGTCCAGTCGCGCCGCGGTGACCTCGCCGACGATCCGGATGCCCAAGCCCGGCCCCGGAAACGGTTGCCGCCCAACGATTTCCTCCGGCAGACCCAACTCTCGGCCCACCGCGCGCACCTCGTCTTTGAACAGCAGCCGCAGCGGTTCGACGAGGACGAATTTCAGGTCGTCGGGCAAGCCGCCGACGTTGTGGTGGCTCTTGATGTTCGCGGTGCCGCTGCCCCCGCCGGACTCCACCACGTCGGGATACAGCGTCCCCTGCACCAGGAATTCCACCTCAGACCCGCTGTCGCCCACCACATCTCGGACCGCACCCTCGAACGCCCGAATGAACTGCCGGCCGATGATCTTGCGTTTGCCCTCGGGATTGGTCACCCCCGACAGCGCATCCAGGAAAGTCTTGGCCGCGTCGACGGTGACCAGATTGGCACCGGTCGCGGCGACGAAATCGCGTTCCACCTGCGCGCGCTCCCCGGCGCGCAACAACCCGTGGTCGACGAACACACACGTCAACCGGTCGCCGATGGCGCGCTGGACCAGCGCGGCGGCCACCGCCGAATCCACCCCACCGGACAACCCGCAGATCGCGTGCCCGTCGCCGATCTGGGCGCGCACCTGCTCGACCAGCGCGCTGGCGATATTGGCCGGCGTCCACTCGGCGCCGATCCCGGCGAAGTCATGCAAGAACCGGCTCAGCACCTGCTGACCGTGCGGGGTGTGCATGACCTCCGGGTGGTATTGCACGCCGGCCAGGCGCCGGCTCGCCGCCTCGAACCCGGCCACCGGGGCGCCGGGGCTGCTGGCCACCACCTCGAAACCCGCCGGCGCCGCGGTGACCGCGTCACCGTGGCTCATCCATACCGGCTGGGTGCCGGGCAGACCCGTATGCAGCTCGCCGCCAAGCACTTTCAGCTCGGTACGGCCGTATTCGCGGGTGCCGGTCTGGGCCACCGTGCCGCCCAGCGCCTGCGCCATGGCCTGGAACCCGTAGCAGATGCCGAACACCGGCACCCCCAAATCGAACAGCGCCGGATCCAGTTGCGGGGCACCTTCGGTGTAGACGCTGGCCGGCCCGCCGGAGAGCACCACCGCGAGCGGATTGTGGGCCTTGATCTCTTCGACAGACGCGGTATGCGGGATGACCTCGGAGAACACTCGCGCCTCGCGCACGCGACGGGCGATCAACTGCGCATACTGCGCACCGAAGTCGACCACCAATACCGGCCGGGGGGAGGCTGATTCCACGGGAGCCCAGTCTAGTGGCTGGCGCCCACGCGCCCGCTTTGCCCTGGTGGCACCGCATTCTCCGACAACGAGAACACGTCCCGCACGGTGTCGACGGTGCGCTGGTCGCCGTCGAAGGTGATGCGCCGCAAGGCCGCCTTTCGCTTGGCCTCGGAGGCGCCGAGGCGTGCCGCGACCAGGTCCGCCGCGGTAGCGGTAATCGTCACCGCGGGTTCACCGCGCGCTGCGGCCAGGATGCCCTGCGAGACGGCGAAGTCGAAGCGCCGGTCGTCCACCTGGATTCGGCAGGTCACGTCCAGGCCGGCCGCTTTCGCCGGGTCGAAGGCCAGCAGGACGCCGGCCAGAAATCCGTTCAATTGCGATGCCGGGTCACCGTCGACAAGATCCAGCCGATCCAGGCCGAACCACGCGATGGCCTGCAGAATGGGTAGTACTCGCCGCCAACCGAGGTCGCTGAGGGCATAGACGGTGCGTCCGATCGGAGCCGGCAGGTCCTCGCGGTCGACGAGCCCGGCTTCTTGCAGCTCCTTGAGTCGTTCGGCAAGCAGATTGGTTGCGATGCCCGGCAATTGGGCGCGCAAGTCACTGTACCGGCGGGCTCCACCCACCAATTCGCGCAGAATCAGCAAGGTCCATCGCTCACCGAGGACGTCCAGCCCCAGCGCGATCGGGCAATTCTGGTTGTAATTCCGGGTGGGCACCACCAATCCTAACATCCGCAGGCATCTTTTTTTACCTACCACTTGAAAAAGTTGTCTAATAACTTTAGCGTCTTGTCGATGGTTACCTTTCCCGTGTTCCGCGATCGCCCAATCCCCGCGCTCGCTGTCATCTGCCTGAGCGCCTTCGTCATCAGTGTGGATGCCACGATCGTCAACGTCGCGCTGCCCACCCTGTCGCGCGAACTCGACGCCACTACCGCACAGCTGCAATGGATTGTCGACGCCTACACCTTGGTCATGTCGGGCCTGATGCTCGCGGCCGGCAGCCTCAGCGACCGCTTCGGCCGACGCGGCTGGCTCGCTGGCGGTCTGACCGTGTTTGCGGTCACCTCCGGCGTTGCCGCACAGGCTCATTCGGCTGAGGGGCTGATCGCCGCGCGCGCTGCCATGGGCATCGGCGCGGCGGTGATATTCCCGACCACTCTGGGGCTGATCACCAACATCTTCACCGCACCGGTACCACGCGCCAAGGCGATCGGCCTGTGGGCGGCAATGGTCGGTGTCGGCGTGGCCGCCGGGCCGATCAGCGGCGGCTGGCTGCTCGAGCATTTCTCCTGGGGCGCTGTCTTCCTGGTGAACATTCCGATTGCGACGGTGGCCATCGTCGGCGGCATCCTGTTCGTCCCCACGTCGCGCGATCCGGCGGCACCGCGTGTCGACGTTCCCGGGCTCGTGCTGTCGGCCGCCGGAATCACCGCGGTTGTTTACACGATCATCGAAGCACCCGACTGGGGCTGGGCGAGCGTCCGCGCCGGCATCGGATTTGGTTTGGGCACAGGCATTCTGGCCATCTTCGCGGTGTGGGAACGACACAGCGCGCACCCGATGTTGGATGTCTCGGTGTTCGCCAACCGCCGCTTTTCCGGCGGCAGCCTGGCCGTGACCGCTGGCTTCCTTACGTTGTTCGGGTTCATCTTCGTCATTACTCAGTACTTCCAGTTCATCAAGACCTACACCGCGTTCGAGACCGGTGTGCGGCTGCTGCCGGTCGCCGGGTCGATCGCCCTGGCCAGCATCCTGGGGCCCCGATTAGTCGAACGGGTGGGCACCACTGCCGTCGTTTCTGGAGGTCTGGCCACTTTTGCCGCAGGTCTGGCCTGGGCCTCCACCGTCAATGCGGAAACGCCCTACACCGACATCGCCCTGCAGATGGTATTGCTCGGCGGCGGCCTGGGCTTGACCACCGCGCCTGCCACCGAGGCGATCATGGGATCGCTGTCAGCCGACAAAGCCGGCGTAGGCTCGGCCGTCAACGACACCACCCGCGAACTCGGCGGCACCCTCGGCGTAGCCATCGTGGGTAGCGTGTTCGCCTCGGTGTACGCCGGCCAGCTCGAATCCGCGCCCGCACTGAGCGGCTTGCCTGCAGACGTCACCGCGGCGATGCGCCACTCAATGGCGTTCGCGCACAACGTGATCGGAGCGCTTCCCGCGCCACAGGACGCCGCAGTGCGCGATGCCGTCCAGCGCGCTTTCCTCGACGGTCTGCAGGTCGGCTCGTTGGTCTGCGCGGGCATCGCGCTGGGTGCGGCCGTCGTCGTCGGCTGGTTACTGCCCGCCCGTGCCGCAGCGACCGAGGCAACCGAACGGGTCAGCGCGTGAACAACACGGTCTCAGACCAGTATTCGACCGGCCTGTCACGGCACAACGTCGAACGGGGCTCTGACCGCCGCGGGCAAAGACCTCCACCAGCTACGCCCCGCCGACCTGGAGTTGTCGGAGGGCTTGCACACCATGGGCCGTTTTGCCGCCAGTCAACTGGTGGATCTGGCCAATGTCACAGCCGACAGTCGAGTGCTCGATGCCGACGGGCGCTCCGGCGTTCAGGGCCTGGCATCCGCCGCGTAACAGCCGGGCAATAGCGCGAAACTTCTGGCGGGATGTCAACTCGGCATGGTGGAGTGGGTATCGCTTAGAAGTTGCCACTACTTCAGAAATGAGGTTCACCGTGCTGGGTCTGCCAGATAAGGTGCGCGCTTGCCTGTTCGACCTGGACGGGGTGCTGACCGATACCGCCAGCGTGCACACCAAGGCCTGGCAGAACATGTTCGACGACTTCCTCAAGCAGCGCGCCGAGCGCGACGGAGAAGAGTTCGTCCCCTTCGACCCGGACAAGGACTACCGCGAATACGTCGACGGCAAGAAACGCGAGGACGGCGTGCGGTCGTTTCTGGAAAGCCGCGGCATCGACCTGCCCGACGGCGACCCCGACGACTCCGGCGACAAGGAAACGGTGTACGGGCTGGGCAACCGCAAAAACGACGTGTTCCAGAAGGTCCTGCACGACGACGGCGTCAAGGTGTTCGACGGCTCCCGGCGCTACCTGGAAGCGGTCAAGGAGGCCGGGCTGGCCGTCGCCGTGGTGTCGTCCAGTGCCAACACCGGCGAGGTGCTCAAGGTCACCGGCTTGGACCGGTTCGTGCAGGAACGGGTGGACGGGGTGACGCTGCGCGAAGAGAACATCGCCGGCAAGCCCGCGCCGGATTCTTTCTTGCGCGCGGCCGAACTGCTCGACGTCGAACCCGACGCGGCGGCGGTGTTCGAAGACGCGCTGTCTGGCGTAGAAGCCGGGCGGGCCGGTAACTTCGGCGTCGTGGTGGGTGTCGACCGGGTGGGCCAAGCCGACGAGTTGCGCGAAAACGGCGCCGACGTGGTGGTTTCTGATCTCGCCGAGTTGCTGCAGTCGTGATCTCCGAAGAGGCGTTTCCCGTCGAGCCCTGGCAGATCCGGGAGACGCAGCTCAACCTGAATCTGCTGGCCCAGTCCGAGTCGCTGTTCGCCCTGTCCAATGGCCACATCGGCCTGCGCGGCAACCTCGACGAAGGCGAGCCGTACGGCCTGCCGGGCACCTACTTGAACTCCTTCTACGAGATTCGGCCGCTGCCCTACGCCGAGGCCGGCTACGGATACCCCGAAGCCGGCCAGACCGTCGTCGACGTCACCAACGGCAAGATCATCCGCTTGCTGGTCGGTGACGAACCGTTCGACGTCCGCTACGGCAAGTTGATCGACCACGAACGGACTCTCGATCTGCGCGCCGGCACCCTGACCCGCGTCGCACACTGGTGCTCGCCGTCGGGCAACCAGGTCAAGGTGACGTCCACCCGCCTGGTGTCGCTGGCCCAACGTAGCGTCGCGGCCATCGAATACGTGGTCGAGGCGGTCGACGACTTCGTGCGCGTGACCGTGCAGTCCGAGCTCGTCGCCAACGAGGACCAACCGGAGACCACGGACGACCCTCGGGTGTCGGCCATCCTGGAGAACCCGCTGGAAGCCGTCGACCACGAGGGAGACGGATGCCGGGCGCTGCTCATGCACCGCACCCGCGCCAGCTCGCTGATGATGGCGGCGGCGATGGATCACGAGATCGATGTGCCCGGACGCGTCGAGGTCAGCACCGACGCGCGTGAAGATCTGGCTCGCACCACGGTGATCTGTGGGCTGCGGCCGGGTCAGAAGCTGCGCATCGTCAAGTACCTGGCGTATGGCTGGTCGAGTCTGCGGTCGCGTCCGGCCCTGCGGGATCAGGCCGCGGCGGCCCTGCACAGTGCGTGCTACAGCGGGTGGCAGGGCTTGCTGGATGCGCAACGGGCCTACCTCGATGACTTCTGGGAGAACGCCGACGTCGAGGTCGAGGGCGACCCGGAGTCGCAGCAGGCGGTGCGGTTCGGTCTTTTCCATCTGGTGCAGGCCAGTGCGCGTGCCGAACGCCGCGCCATACCCAGCAAGGGCCTGACCGGCACCGGGTATGACGGTCACGCCTTCTGGGACACCGAGGGATACGTGCTGCCGGTGCTGTCCTACACGCTTCCGCACGCGGTCGCCGACGCGCTGCGGTGGCGCGCCTCGACGCTGGACCTGGCTCGCGAGCGGGCCGCCGAACTCCGCCTCAACGGCGCGGCTTTTCCCTGGCGGACAGTCCGCGGCCAGGAGTGTTCGGCCTACTGGCCGGCCGGCACGGCGGCCTGGCACATCAACGCCGACATCGCGATGGCCTTTCACCGCTACCGCATCGTCACCGGCGACGACTCGCTGGAAAAAGAGTGCGGCTTGGCCGTTTTGATCGAGACGGCCCGGCTGTGGATGTCGCTGGGACACCACGACCGCCACGGCGTCTGGCACCTGGACGGGGTCACCGGACCGGACGAGTACACCGCGATCGTCCGCGACAACGTGTTCACCAACCTGATGGCCGCCCACAATCTGCGCACCGCCGCCGACGCATGTGCCCGCGATCCGGACGAGGCTGCAGCACTGAACGTGGACACCGAAGAGATGGCGGCCTGGCGCGACGCCGCCGACGCCGCGAACATCCCTTATGACGAGGACCTGGGTGTCCACGAGCAGTCTGAAGGGTTCACCACGCTCGCCGAGTGGGACTTCGAGCAAAACACCAACTACCCGCTGTTGCTGCACGAGCCCTACGTCAAGCTCTATCCCGCACAGGTGATCAAGCAGGCCGACCTGGTGTTGGCCATGCAATGGCAAAGCCACGCGTTCACCGAAGAACAGAAGGCCCGCAACGTCGACTACTACGAGCGCCGCATGGTGCGCGACTCCTCGCTGTCGGCGTGCAGTCAGGCGGTGATGTGCGCCGAAGTGGGCCACGTCGAGCTGGCCCACGACTACGCGTACGAGGCCGCGCTGATCGACCTGCGCGACCTGCACCACAACACCCGCGACGGCCTACACATGGCCTCGTTGGCCGGGGCATGGATAGCACTGGTCGAAGGCTTCGGCGGCTTGCGCGACGACGAGGGCATCCTGTCGCTGGATCCGCATCTGCCCGACGGCATCTCGCGGTTGTGTTTCCGCTTGCGCTGGCGCGGTTTTCGGGTGACCGTCGACGCCGAACACGACCAGGTCACCTACACGCTGCGCGACGGCCCCGACGGCGAGTTGACCATCCGGCACGCGGGTGAGGAAGTCACGCTGTGCACCGAGTCGCCGACGACTTTCGATGTGCACAAGCGCGAGGCGATGCTGCCGCCGCCGCCCCAGCCGCCCGGCCGGGAACCGTTGCGCCGCAAGACGTTGACCCGCCCGGTCAAAGCCTGATCCGAGGGCGGATACGCAGCGTTCAGCGTGGCGGTTGCAGCATGCGCGTCGCCTCGGTGATCACCGCGCGCCGCAGTTCCTCGTCGCTGAGCGCGTCCAGACCGGTCGCCGAGCGCAGCATCGGCGCAAACAACCGCCAACCCAGTTGCAGGGCCAGGGCATGGGCGACGGCCATGCGCGCGGTGGCGTCGTCGGTGTGCCGGGACCGGACCTGTTCGAGCAGTTCGGCAACGTTGGGGAACCGCGTCTGCAACTGCTCGGCCGGATAGCCGTCCAGCAGCGTCCGGGCCCATACCCGCATCTGCCGGTCCATCGCCTGGTCGACGACGTCGGGCGCGGCGCCGGAATGCAGCAGGCCGGTGAGCGTGGCGCCCAAGTGGTCCAGCACCGCGCCCACCAGCTGTTCCTTAGTGCCGAAGTGGCGAAACACCAGACCATGGTTGACTTTTGACCGCGCGGCGATGTCGCGGATCGACGTCGCGGCCGGGCCGCGCTCGGCGAATAGGTCGGCGGCGGCTTCCAGGATCGCGGCGGCCACCTCTGCGCGCCCGGTGGGGATCGCGCCGCGCGGAACAGTTGCCGACCTTGTAGTCATCCGTCTACATTAGCGAAGGTAGTCACTTGACTACACCGGGTTGAGCAAAAGAGGGGCACGCACATGACACACGAGGTAGCCGTCACCAAACTGGGCAGCCGGATCGGCGCCCGAGTCGACGGCGTACGCCTCGGCGGCGATCTGGACCCCGCCACGGTCGAGCAGATCTACCAGGCGCTGCTGGCCCACAAGGTGATCTTCTTCCGCGGCCAGGACCACCTCGACGACGCCGAACAGATGGCGTTCGCCGGGCTGCTGGGCACCCCGGTCGGCCACCCGGCCGCCGCCGCCTTCGGCGCCGGCGCGCCGATCATCACCCCGATCAACTCCGAATGGGGCAAGGCCACCGCCTGGCACACCGACATCACCTTCGCCGCCAACTATCCGAAGGCGTCGATTCTGCGTGCGATCACCTTGCCCAGCTACGGCGGGACCACCCTGTGGGCATCGACCGCGGCGGCCTACGCGGCGCTACCCGAACCGCTCAAGTGCCTGGTCGAGAACCTCTGGGCGCTGCACAGCAACCAGTTCGACTATGCGGTCAGCGAGTCGGAGAAGTTGACCGACGCCCAGCGCGCGTTCGTGCAGGCCTTCGAGAAGCCGGATTTCCGCACCGAGCATCCGGTGGTCCGGGTGCACCCGGAGACCGGGGAACGCACGCTGCTGGCCGGCAACTTCGTGCGCAGTTTCGTCGGGCTGGACAGCCACGAGTCGGCCGTGCTGTTCGACTTGCTGCAACGGCGCATCACTGTGCCGGAGAACACCATTCGGTGGAACTGGGAGCCCGGCGACGTCGCCATCTGGGACAACCGGGCGACTCAGCACCGGGCGGTCGACGACTACGACAACCAGCCTCGTCTGATGCACCGGGTCACCTTGGTCGGTGATGTGCCGGTGAACATCCACGGGGAGCGCAGCCGGGTGATCAGCGGCGCGCCGCTGGACGTCGTCGCAAGCTAGCTGGCGGCGTCGGCACTGGGCAGCACCTGCGAGGGCTCCAGTCGCCACCGCAGCGCACCCGGCGCGTCGGGCGGGACCACCGGGTGGGCGGGCTCGATCGGGTCCAGCCGGCGGTAGCCCTCGCCCTGCTTGGGCCGCAGGTCGGCCTCGCCCTTGTTGGGCCACAACGACGCGGCGCGCTCGGCTTGCGCGGAGATGGACAGCGACGGGTTCACGCCCAGGTTCGCTGAAATCGCCGCGCCGTCAACCACATACAGCGTCGGATAGCCGTAGACCCGGTGATACGGGTCGATGACGCCGGTCTCGGCGCTGTCGCCGATCACCGCGCCGCCCAGGAAGTGGGCGGTCAGCGGGATGTTGAACAGCTCGCCCCAGGTGCCGCCGGCCACGCCGTCGATCTTCTTGGCGATGCGGCGGGTGACCTCGTTGCCCACCGGGATCCACGACGGGTTGGGCTCGCCGTGGCCTTGCTTGCTGGTGTACCAACGGATCCCGAGTTTGCCGCGCTTGGTGAAGGTGGTGATGGAGTTGTCCAGGTTCTGCATCACCAGCGTGATCATGGTGCGCTCGCTCCACTGGCGGGTATTGAGCAGCCGGATGATGCCCCGCGGATCCTCGCGCGCCAACTGGATCAGCTGGCGCCAGCGCGGCACGTCGGTGCCTTCCGGCCCGGAGCCGTCGGTCATCAACGTCTGCAGCAGCCCCATCGCGTTGGAACCCTTGCCGTAGCGGACGGGTTCGACGTGGGTGTCCGACGTCGGGTGAATCGACGACGTGATCGCCACACCGTGGGTCAGGTCCAGGTCCGGGGAGACCTTCAACCGCGCGGCACCCACGATGGACTCGGAGTTGGTCCGGGTCAACATGCCCAGCCGCTTGGACAGCCGCGGCAACTTGCCCTTGTCGCGCATGTTGAACAGCAGGTGCTGGGTGCCCCAGGTGCCTGCGGCCAGGATCAGGTGCGTGGCGGTGAAGGTCCGCCGGTCGCGGCGCACCCAACTGCCGGTGCGCACCGTGCGGACCTCCCACAGCCCGTCGGAGCGCTGCTCGAAGCCCTTGACCGTCGTCATCGGAATGACCTCGGCGCCAGCCGATTCCGCCAACGCGAGGTAGTTCTTCAGCAACGTGTTCTTGGCGCCATAGCGGCAGCCGGTCATACAACCACCGCACTCCAGGCAGCCGGTGCGGTCGGGCCCGGCGCCCCCGAAGTAGGGATCGGGCACCGTCTTGCCCGGCGTCTTGGTCCCGTCGGGCCCGAAGAACACCCCGACCGGAGTCGGGACAAAGGTGTCGCCGCACCCCATCTCGTCGGCGACCTCTTTGACGATGCGGTCGGCGTCGGTGAACGTCGGGTTGTAGACCACGCCGAGCATCCGCTGCGCCTGCTCGTAGTGCGGGATCAGCTCCGAACGCCAGTCGGTGATGTCGCGCCACTGGGGATCGTTGAAGAACGGGTCGGTCGGCACGTACAAGGTGTTGGCGTAGTTCAGCGATCCGCCACCCACTCCAGCACCGGCCAGGATCATCACGTTCTTCAGCGGGTGGATCCGCTGAATGCCGTAGCAACCGAGCTTGGGCGCCCACAGGAACTTGCGCAGCTCCCATGATGTCTTGGCGAACTCCGAGTCGGCGTAGCGCTTGCCGGCTTCCAGGACTCCGACGCGGTAGCCCTTCTCCGTCAGGCGCAGCGCGCTGACACTACCGCCGAACCCCGAACCGATGATCAGGACGTCATAATCAGGCTGCATTCCGGCAGTATATGGGCTTGTCAGGCGCCGACGGTCAGACCGACCTTCTGAAATTCCTTGAGATCGCAGTAACCGGCCTTCGCCATCGACCGGCGTAGCCCGCCAACCAGATTGAGGGTGCCGAACGGGTCGTCGGACGGCCCGTTGAGCACTCGCTCCAGCGGCGGCCGCTCCCCGACGGCGATCTGCAGCAACGCCCCGCGCGGCAGTGACGGGTGCGCCGCCGCGGCCGGCCAGAACCAGCCTTCGCCCAGCGCCTCGGCGGATTCGGCCAGCGGCGTGCCCAGCACTACCGCGTCCGCCCCGCAGGCGATGGCCTTGGCCAGCTCGCCGGAGGTGTGGATGTCGCCGTCGGCGAGTACATGCACGTAGCGCCCGCCGGTTTCGTCGAGGTACTCCCGCCGCGCGGCGGCGGCATCGGCGATCGCGGTGGCCATCGCCACGCTGATACCCAGCACCTCGTCGCTGGTGGTGACCCCGCGGGTGGAGCCGTACCCGACGATGACGCCGGCGGCGCCGGTGCGCATCAGATGCAGGGCGGTGCGGTGGTCGATGACGCCGCCGGCGACCACGGGGATGTCCAGCTCGGCGATAAAGGTCTTGAGGTTCAGCGGCTCTCCGTCGCTGGCGACCCGCTCCGCGGAGACGATGGTGCCTTGGATGACCAGCAGGTCGATGCCGGCCGCAACCAGGACCGGTGTGAGCGCCTGGGCGTTTTGCGGGCTGACCCGCACCGCGGTGATGACGCCGGCCTCGCGGATGCGGGCCACTGCCGCACCCAGCAGGTCGGGGTTCAACGGTGCCGCGTGCAGCTCCTGCAGCAGCCGGATGGCGGCGGCGGGTTCGGGCTCCTTGCTGGCGGCCTCGACGAGCTGGGCGATCTTGGCCTCCACATCGGAGTGCCGGCCGATCAACCCCTCGCCGTTGAGGACGGCCAGGCCGCCCAGGCGGCCCAACTCGATCGCGAACTCCGGCGACACCAGGGCATCGGTGGGGTGCGCCAGCACCGGGATCTCGAACCGGTAGGCGTCTAGTTGCCAGGCGGTGGACACGTCCTGCGACGAACGGGTGCGCCGGGAGGGCACGATGCTGACTTCGCTGAGTTCATATGTGCGGCGGGCAGTGCGGCCCATGCCGATTTCGACCATGGTCGCGTCTCAGCGGGCGTAGTAGTTGGGGGCCTCGACCGTCATCGCGACGTCGTGCGGGTGACTCTCCTTGAGCCCCGCCGGCGTGATGCGGACGAACTGCGCCTGCTGCAGCACCTCGATGGTCGGCGAGCCGGTGTAGCCCATGGCCGCGCGCAGCCCGCCGGTCAGCTGGTGGATGACCGAAGACAGCGGTCCGCGGAACGGCACCCGGCCCTCGATGCCCTCGGGCACCAGCTTGTCCTCGGAGAGCGCGTCGTCGGCGAAGTAGCGGTCCTTGGAGTAGGACTTCCCCGCGGCCCCGGAGCCCCGGCCCGCCATGGCGCCCAGCGATCCCATGCCGCGATAGCTCTTGTACTGCTTGCCATTGACGAAGATCAGCTCACCGGGCGCTTCGGCGGTGCCGGCCAGCAGCGAACCCAGCATGGCGGTCGACGCACCCGCGGCCAGCGCCTTGGCGATGTCGCCCGAGTACTGCAGCCCGCCGTCGGCGATCACCGGCACGCCCGCCGGGCCGCACACCGCGACGGCTTCCAGGATCGCGGTGATCTGCGGCGCGCCGACCCCGGCCACCACCCGGGTGGTGCAGATGGAGCCCGGTCCCACGCCCACCTTCACCGCGTCGGCTCCGGCGTCGACCAGCGCGGCAGCGGCCGATCGGGTGGCGACGTTGCCGCCGATCACCTCGACCCGGTCGCCGACCTCGGCCTTGAGCTTGCCGACCATGTCCAGGACCAACCGGTTGTGGGCGTGGGCGGTGTCCACGATCAGCACGTCCACCCCGGCGTCGACCAGCATCATCGCGCGCACCCAGGCGTCGCCTCCGACACCGACCGCCGCACCGACCAGCAGCCGCCCGTCGCTGTCCTTGGTGGCCAGCGGGTGCTGTTCGGTCTTGACGAAGTCCTTGACGGTGATCAGCCCGGTCAGCTTGCCGCTGCCATCGACAATGGGCAGTTTCTCGATCTTGTTGCGGCGCAACAGTCCGAGGGCCGCCGACGCGCTGACGCCCTCCTGGGCGGTGATCAGCGGGGCCTTGGTCATCACCTCGGCGACGTGCTTGGACTGGTCGACCTCGAACCGCATGTCGCGGTTGGTGATGATGCCGACCAGCGCGCCGGAGTCGTCGACCACCGGCAGGCCCGAGATGCGGAACCGCGCGCACATCGCGTCGACCTGAGCCAGAGTGGCGTCGGGGCGGCAGGTGACCGGATCGGTGACCATGCCGGCTTCGGAACGCTTCACCATCTCGACCTGGCCGGCCTGTTCGGCGACGGGCAGGTTGCGGTGCAGCACGCCCATGCCGCCGGCGCGCGCCATCGCGATGGCCATGCGGGACTCGGTGACGGTGTCCATCGCGGAGCTGACCAGGGGGACCTTGAGCCTGATCTTCTTGGTCAGCTGGCTGGAGGTGTCCGCCGCGGCGGGCACCACATCGGATGCGGCGGGCAACAACAAGACGTCGTCGAACGTCAGGCCCAGCATCGCGATTTTGTGCGGGTCGTCGCCTCCCGTGGGCACCGGGTCGCTGGCCAGACCGTCAACGCGCACGAAAGGGCTGTCTTCCAAGTGGGACATGCCACGGGTCATCGGGAGGCCCTCCATACGCATGCGTGAGTGGAAAAAACCATCTTATCGGCTAAGTGGAGGCGGCCCCGCGCCATCTGCTCTGCGCGCCGCCGATCCGGCCCCGCTATAGATGCGCCACGCGGTCAAATTCTGGCGTTATGAGCACCCATTTGCGTAGGGTGGAAGCGTGCGTGACCACCTCCCGCCGGGTTTGCCGCCTGATCCATTCGCCGACGACCCCTGCGACCCGTCGGCCGCACTGGAGGCCGTGGAACCCGGTCAGCCCCTTGATCAGCAGGAACGCCTGGCGGTGGAGGCCGATCTGGCCGATCTCGCCGTGTACGAGGCACTGCTGGCGCACCGGGGGATTCGCGGACTGGTGGTGTGCTGCGACGAATGTCAGCAAGACCACTATCACGACTGGGACATGTTGCGCGCCAACCTGCTGCAGCTGCTCATCGATGGCACCGTCCGCCCGCACGAGCCCGCCTACGACCCCGAGCCCGACGCGTATGTGACGTGGGACTACTGCCGGGGATATGCCGACGCCTCGCTCAACGAAGCGACGTCAGACGCCGACGGCTTCCGCCGCCACTAGATTCCTGATTCTGTTACGGCGCCGGTGACTCCGGCGCCGTCGTCGACGTGCTGCCGTGCCGGTGCCGGTGTTTCGACGTTGTCGTCGGGGTGTCCGTCGCTGATGTGGTGGGCGGCGTCGTCGCGGTGGTGTGCGGCGTTGTCGTGGCTGTTGTGGTGGGCGTCAGGGTGGGCTGAGTCGTGGCCTGAGTCGTGGGAGTCGATGGCGCGGTGGTGCTCGCTCGCGGCGGTGTCGTGGTCAGCGGGGTGGATTCCGGGGCCGGCGCCAACGGGGCCGTCGCGTTCGGGTCGTGCTTTTCCACCTTGGTGTTGAGCTGGTTGACCTCGTCGAGCAGGAACTGCCGCCGGCTGCCGTCGTTGACCGACTGCACGCTGGTGCTGACCTCAGCCAGCTGGGTCTGGGCCTGAGCCCACTGACCTTGGGCGATCATCTGCTCGACCTTTGCCAGATCGGCTTTGGCGGACAACTCGATCTGGTCGTCGCTGACTCGCGGCTCGTTGAACATCATGGCGTGCAGGCCGTAGAGCAGGTCGCCGGGGCGAGCGTCGGCCACCACCGCGCCAAAACCACTGAGCAGCAACACCGATGCCGCCACCGAACCGACGGCGGTCACCCCACGCCGCGAGCGTCGGCGTTCGGCCATCCCGGCCAGCAGGGCCGCCTCGGCCTCGTCCTGGGACACCAACGCGCTGGCCGGCGGCCACCGCAGGTCGTCGCGCCACTCCCCCAGCAGCGCCGCCAGTGCATCGTCATTGGGGTCGTCGAGGCGGAAGTCGTCACGTTCGGCCAGCGCATCCAACAGCAGGTCGGTGCGCGCCAGTTCATCCAGCCGGGGGTCGAACTCAGGCATAGTCACCTGCCGCAACAATCTCGTCTTTCAGCCGCTGCAGCGCGCGGTGCTGTGCCACCCGGACCGCGCCGGTGGTGCTTCCGACGGCGGCCGCGGTCTCTTCGGCGCTCAAGCCCACGACTACCCGCAGGATCAAAATCTCGCGTTGCTTGGCGGGCAATACTTCGAGCATTTCGTTCATCCGGCTCACTGATTCCGCTTCGATGGCCATTTGTTCCGGGCCGGCTTCGGCCGAGCGGCGCTCGGGCACTTCTTCGGCGGGATAGGCAAGGTCACGGCCGGCGGCGCGGTGGGCGTCGGCAACTTTGTGTGCGGCGATGCCGTAGAGGAAGGCCAGAAAGGGGCGGCCTCGGTCGCGGTAGCGCGGCAGCGCGGTGATTGTGGCCAAACACACCTCCTGTGCCACGTCATCGGCTGATAGGCCACTCCGCTCGACGGTGCCGACCCGCGCTCGGCAGTATCGGACAACGATCGGACGGATGGTCTCCAGCACCTCCCGAAGCGCGTTCCGGTCTCCAGCCACGGCCTCCGCAACCACAGCGTCGAGACGTTCACCTTGAATTGTCATCGACGGCGATATCTCCAACGTTACGAACCGGACACATCCCGGGCTAAGTCACCGACATGACAATAACGGCCGCGGGCCGTTTCAAGCGGAACGCCACGTTCCCCCGGCGCGTCGCACCTGACCTGCACAGATATCCCGAATTTCGCCTACCTGATGTGTCGAAATCGTGACGCTTCCGATATCGATGAGCAAGCAGGAAACCGCCCAACGCAGCGGAATCAAGCCGAGCTCTCCACTGGCCCGCAACGCGTCCTCCCCGACGGCCCGAGCCCGCTCGACGGCGCCGGCGCTGCACAGCGCCGCGGCCAGCACGACGTCACTCTTGACCCGGTGCCGCGCCGAGGCGAGGGGTCGCGCGAGCTCGACCGCTTCCTCCGCGTAGCCGACGGCCGTGGTCCCGGCTCCGGTGGCCATCGCCAACTCCGCCCCCACCCAACGCCGGCGCACCGCCAACCGGTCGGTCAGCTCGTCGGCGTCGGCGCGGGTCAACAGTGTCGCGGCAGCAGCGAAGCGGCCGACGCCCAGGGCATCGGCGGCCAGACCAACAAGCGCATCGGCGCGGGCCTCGCGATCCGTTCCGGCCAGCGCCAGGGCCCGGCCGTCCCAGCCCCGGGCCAGGGCGTGCCAGCCCAGCTGCCGCAGAAACGATGCCTGCGTGCTGTGCGCCAACGACGCCAACGGGGCTTGCGATCCGGTGCCGGCGCGGACCTGGCGGCGCAACTGCGCCAAATCGCTGTGCGCGCTGCCGTAACGTCCCTGCCCGCCGGCGGCCACGGCACGCAGCCACAACTGGCGCGCGGTGGTCGCCGCCGGCAGGGGCCAGGTGTCCGGACTGGTGCCGAACGCCGCATTCGCCAGCGATGCTTCGACCGTCGAAGTGAGACGAGTTTGGATCACCGTGATAGCTGCCCGCCTCAATCGTAAAAACTTTGTGCTTTCTGTGTTACCAGAATATTACTTGCGGACTCTGTTACGCCAATTTCGGCCCGCGCACACGAGTGCTTGAACTGGGGAAACGCCGTAACCACGGTGTCCGGTTAGCACAGCTAGGCATCGGGAAAGTCGCCACAGATGAACGAGACGTTAATTCTCATACAACGGCCTCGCATTTCATCACATGGGGCGCCTATTGACGGAAATTCTGCCGCCGACCTAGCGTCTACTGTGACTGGTAGTCATCGGTGACGCCACTGGCAAATTCAGTTGCACAATCGCGTTCGTGACCCTGACGCCGTGCCGTGCAGGAAGGATCCACCAATGCCACAGCCGGAGCAACTACCGGGACCAAACGCCGATATCTGGAACTGGCAATTGCAGGGCGTGTGCCGTGGCGTCGACTCATCGATGTTCTTCCACCCCGACGGCGAGCGCGGCCGTGCCCGCATGCAACGCGAACAGCGCGCCAAGGAAATGTGCCGCCGCTGCCCGGTGATCAACGAGTGCCGTTCGCACGCGCTGGAGGTCGGCGAGCCGTACGGCGTGTGGGGCGGACTGTCGGAGTCCGAGCGTGACCTGCTGCTCAAGGGCAGCCTCGGCCGGACGCGCGGTATCCGCCGCACGGCGTAGCGCGCGCTACCGGCCCGCCTGTACGGGCGACCACACTCGTCACATCAGCCCTCCGTTGGTGGGCATCGCTTTTGCCCACCTCTGCGCGACAATGGGCGCAGAGTTCTCGCTTGTCGCGCGGAGGCGGGCAAAAGCAAACACCTTGGCCTGGCCCAGGCGGCGCCGACTAGGCGTCGACCAGCGGCTTGAGCGCCTCCCCAACCTTGGTGATGACGCCGGGTGTGTAGCCGTGCGTCGGCAGGTTGACGACGACGCCGTCGATGCCAGGGTCGAGCACCCGCCGCTTGATCTCCTCGGCCACCTGATCCGGCGTGCCGCGAACCGCCCGCCCGCCACGGGCCTCACCCATGTCGCTGGGCGCATCGTATTCGTCGAGCACCACCGTGAGCAGCGTGCTGGTCTCCAAAGTCGCTGGATCCCGGTCGATTTCGGCGCACCGCTGCCGCAGCACGTCGAGCTTGGCGGGCAACTGGTCGATGTCGGCAATCAGGTTGAGGTGGTCGGCGTAGCGGGCGGCCAGTCGGAACGTCTTCTTCTCACCGCTGCCGCCAAGCATGACCGGAATGTGGTCCCGGAAGCGGGGCTCGTTGATCGCGCTCTCGGTGTGATACCACTTGCCGGAGAAGGTGGGGCGCTCGCCGTGCACCATCGGGATGATGATCTGCAGCGCCTCCTCCAGCTTCTCGAAGCGCTCGGTGAACGTGTCGAAGTCGAAGCCCAGCTGCTGGTGTTCCAGCTCGAACCAGCCCGCTCCGATACCGAGGATGGCCCGGCCCGCACTGATGACATCCAAGGTGGTGATCACTTTGGCGAGCAGAGTCGGATTGCGGTAGGTATTGCCGGTTACCAACGTCGACAACTGAATTCCGTCGGTGGCGGTGGCCAACGCGCCCAGCGCGGTATAGGCCTCCAACATGGGTTCGTCGGGCTCACCCAATCCGGGCAGCTGGTAGAAGTGGTCCATCAGCAGGACCGTGTCGAATCCGGCTGCCTGCGCCTCCTGCGCCTGGGCGATGACGGCGGGAAACAGTTCGGCGACGGGCGTGCCGTAGGAGAAGTTGGGAATCTGCAGTCCGAGTCGAATAGTCACGCCTTAGTGCAACGCGGCCAGGCGGGGAGATAGTCCCGCCCGGGTGAGCCGGAGTTTGCAAATCGGCGATTCCGGGTAGGACCGCCGCATGAAGAAGGGCGCAGCCTGCGCGGTCGCTGTCCTGACCGCCATCACACCGTTAAGTGCGTGCACCAACCAGAACAGCGGCCAGCCAACGACGTCGCCGTCGTCGAGCGCGCCGCCCGGCACCGAACGGATGACCACCCAGCTCAAAGGCGCCGACGGTAGTCAAGTCGGCACCGCCACAATCGAATTCGCGAACGGTTACGCGACGGTGACCGTGGAGGCCGGCCCGAATCAAGTCTTGACCCCCGGTTTCCACGCCCTGCAAATCCACTCCGTGGGCAAATGCGAAAGCGCGCCGGGGGACTTCGAATCCGCCGGAGATGTGTACCAGGCGCCCAACCACACGGGTTATCCCGCCAGCGGCGAACTGACCGCTTTGCAGGTGCGCAACGACGGCTCGGCGAAACTGGTCACCACCAGCACCTTGTTCACCGCCGCGGACCTGCGGAACAGCTCGGGCACTGCACTGGTGATCCACCAGACTGCGCAGAACCTGGGCGTCGGCCCGGCCGGCGACAACGGTAAACGGGTGGCCTGCGGTGTGATTGCCGCGGCCACCGCGACGACGACCTCGTCCACCACGACGTCAACCACGGTGACCACCAGCACCACCACGGCCATCGTGCCGCCGGCGTCGACCAGCACCAGTACCAGTACCAGCACCGTCACGGTCACCAGCACCACTCCGACCGTCACATCGCTACCGAAGGACGTGACGACGACTACCCTTGCGCCCGGCCGCTGACGGCGTCCAGGCTGAAAACCCTTATGGGGGCCGACTTTCCCTTGACGGCATGGGAACCCCGGTCGATGAGTTCCGTCGGACGAGCAGCCAGGGCGTCAACGGATCGCTGGGTCAGAAGTGTCGCGTCCCCGGTGGTCTTGGTCAGCTGCTCGACGCGGGCAGCCACGTTGACGGTGTCACCGATGAGGGTGAACTCCAGCTTTCCGCCGCCGCCGATGGTGCCGGCGATGACCACACCGGTGTTGATCCCAATGCCGATCCGAAGTGCGCCCTCGAATCGATCGACGACGAGACGGTGAATCAGCACGGCGGCACTCACCGCCGCGTCGGCATGATCGGTCAGGTCGTTCGGCGCACCGAAGACGGCCAACGCGCCGTCGCCGAGGAATTTGTTCACGTGTCCGCCGGCCTCGACGACCGCAGGCACGACTATCTCGAACAGGGCGTTGAGGCGGCCGACGGTGTCCTCGGCGCTGTTGGCCTCAGCGAACGAGGTGAAGTCGCGGACATCCACGAACATCACTGTCACCTCCCGACGTTCACCGGTGAAGACGTCGTCACCCTGGGCAAGTAGTCGCGCCGCCAGCACCGGGTCTACGTAAGTTCCGAACGCCGCCTGAAGCCGTTGCCGCTCAACCAAACCGGCCTGCATGCGGTTGAACGACGCCGCCAGCGCACCAAGGTCGTCATCCTGCACCACCGGAAGGCGTTGACTGTAATTGCCGGCCGCCACGCGTTCGGTACCGTCGGCGAGGTCGCGGATGGGACGCAGGGACGGAGCAAACGATGCACCCACCGTTATCGGCACCGCGAATCCGACCGTCAAGGCACAGCCGATGACGACGGCAAACACGGGAACTTCGCTGGCCTGATCGAAAACCGCCTCCAGAAAAGCGCCTCCCACCGCAAACGCGAACACGACCGCCAGCATGGCCATGTTCGACCACGTGGCGAAGGTGGGGCGAGAGCGGGGCAGGGCGTCACCGATCCCGGTGTCACCTGCGATACCGATCCGGACCGGCCGCAGCGCTGTTTCCACGAAGCTGTGCACAGCAATCAGTTGAATGGCAGCTCCCATGGCCGCGCCGAGGATCCCGTACTGCACCAGCCGCGACCCGGGTGCCCCGGCGATCACCCCCACAGCGACGAATAGCAAAGCGGTCCAGACGGTCCCACTCACCACGGCCCGCGCGACAACTCGTCTAGCCCAGATGTAGGTGGACTCCAACACTGCCGCCCGATCGACCTGGTGACCGGCCGCCCACCGCTCTAACAGGCGGCTGTGACCCAGGCCGGGCTCGACCATCGCGTATACCAAGACGGGCACGGCCACCACGGTGGTGGCAACCGCCTCGACGTAGTGACCAGACTTCTCATATGCCACCACGACACACGACAAGACAAGGTAGATGGGAAGTAACACGGACACCGTGACCGCGCAGATCGCCCACGAGTACCTTGCTCCGTACCGATCCCACGCCCACTGCCAGATGCGCTCCATGCCGCGACACTAAACGTCGTCAGCCGTTGCGACACCCCTCAACTGATCTGCTGCAGCAACGCATGCATGTCGACGAGATCCCAGACCTCGGCAAACTTGCCCTCCTCGAGCCGATACAGAGTGAACTCCGGGAAGCTCACTCGCCGACCCGTCGCCTCGATGCCCTGGAACGTTCCCCGGTGCGTGCCGGTGACCGTGAAGTGCACGACGATGGTGTCGTCGTCGGCAACGAAATGGTCAATCTCCCAGCACCAATCGGGAAACGCCGAAATCAGCGGCGCGAACTGCTCGGTGACCGTCGCCGGATCCATCGGAACGCCGTTGACCGTGATGGTCGATGTGTAGAACGACGCCATGGAATCGAAATCGTGCTCATTGCAGAACTCGAGATAGGACTGATACAGGGATCGGTACGAGTCACGCGACGTCACCGCACCATGATCCACTAGACAAACCCTCACCGCCGACCGAGGGACAGGGATTACCAGTTGTGGCGTGGGCGCAGGCGGACGCCCTTAGTGTTTCTGACATGCAGACGCTGCTGTTCAGGCTCGGGTTGGTGCTGTTTCTCCTTGGACTGCTCACGGGGTTCGTGGTCTCTGCGTTGAAGAACCCGCGCATGGGCCTGTCCAGCCACCTCGAGGGCGTCCTCAACGGCATGTTCCTGGTGCTGCTCGGCCTGCTCTGGCCACACGTCCACTTGCCCAACGCCTGGGCGGTTACCGCAGTCGTCCTTCTCGTGTACTCCGCCTACGCGAACTGGGTGGCGACCCTGCTCGCAGCGGTATGGGGCGCCGGCCGCAGACTCGCGCCGATCGCGGCGGCCGACCACGAGGCCTCGGCAGCAAAGGAAGCGGTCGTACGCTTCCTGTTGCTGTCTCTCGCGGGGTCAATCGTGATCGGCGTGGGCATCGTCATCGTTGGGCTCTAACAACTCCTGCATGCTGCGCTCTCCCTAAACGAAACAGCCGTGCAGCGATCTACCGCAGGGCGGAAGCGATCAGCAAGTGATGTGGGATCGCCACGTCGTCAAGGCGGCGCTGCTTTACCTCCTCGAGTCCCGATCTCTTCAGGGAGGCAACGACTTCAGCGACCGGGCGAAGCGTGAACCCGTATGCGGTGAACGGCAAGCGGGCCATCGCGTCGGGATCGCCGATCCCTAACACGGCCCGGCCACCGGGTCGCAGAACACGGGCGAGTTCGGCGCAGGCCGCGTCAAGGTCGGAAACAAAGTACACCGTGTTGACGGTGATCGCCGCGTCCAGCGATTCTTCGTCGATCGGCAACGCGGTCAGAGAACCGTTTTCAAGCACTAGTGAGCTGGCCGCGATCGGCGCGGCGAAGCGCGCCCGGGCATGCGCGAGCATGTCCTCTGCGATCTCCACGCCATGGACTTTCCCCTGCGGACCGACTCTGTGCAGGAGCAGTTGAAGGCCTAGCCCACCGCCAAAACCAATGTCGGCCACTGTGTTCCCGGCTGCGGCTTCCGCCGCGTCGACGGCACCGGCCACCGCCTGACGATTGCCGCGATTGAGCAGTAGCGCTACGCCGCGACCAACGAGACCGTGCGGCCGACCGAGCTGCCCGGCAACCGCTGTCAGCACCCTCTGGCGCAATCCCGCCACGGTATACCTCAGATCTGAATCGTCAGAGCGGCTGTTGTTCCCGATCATGCCACCGTTGCACCGTCGAACGTGAACTCGCTGCGACATTCCGGCGGCTTTTTCGCAATCGCTGCCCGCTCGATGATCCAACCGAAAACGCCCCCGGCCAAACGGCAGCCGGAGGCGTTTCGCGTCACTGCCTTAGTGGTGGTGATGGCCGTGGCCGTGGTCGTCGGCCTCCTCGGCCGGCTTCTCGACCACCGCGGTCTCGGTGGTGAGCACCATCCGCGCCACCGAGGACGCGTTGAGCACCGCCGAGCGGGTGACCTTGACCGGGTCGATGATGCCCTGGCCGGCCAGGTCGCCGTAGCTCAGGTCGCTGGCGTTGAGCCCGTGTCCGGCCGGTAGCTCGCTGACCTTGTGGACCGCGACCGCCCCGTCGAGCCCGGCGTTGGTCGCAATCCAGTACAGCGGCGCGGCCAGCGCCTCGGAGAACACGTCGACGCCGAGGGCCTCGTCCCCCGACAGCGACTCGCGCAGTTGCGTCAGCGCCTTGCGCGCCTGGATCAGCGCGGATCCACCTCCGGCGACGATGCCCTCCTCGACGGCAGCCTTGGCCGCCGCCACGGCGTCCTCGACGCTTTCCTTGCGCTCCTTGAGAGCGGTGTCGGTGGCGGCGCCGACCTTGATGACGGCCACCCCGCCGGCCAGCTTGGCCAGCCGCTCCTGCAGCTTCTCGCGGTCCCAGTCGGAGTCACTCGCCTCGATCTCGGCGCGCAGGTGCTTGATCCGGTTGGCGACCGCGTCGGCCGTCCCACCGCCGTCGACGATGATGGTCTCGTCCTTGCTGACCACCACGCGGCGAGCCGAGCCCATCACCTCGAGGCCGACCTCCCGCAGCAGGATGCCGGCGTCGGGCGTGATGACCTCACCGCCGGTCACGATCGCCAGGTCCTGCAGGAAGGCCTTGCGCCGGTCGCCGAAGTAGGGTGCCTTGACCGCCACCGCTTTGAGCGTCTTGCGGATGGAGTTGACGACCAGGGTGGCCAGCGCCTCGCCCTCGACGTCCTCGGCGATGATCACCAGCGGCTTGCCCGACTCGGCAACCTTTTCCAGCACCGGCAGCAGGTCGGGCAGCGAGCTGATCTTGTCCTGGTGCACCAGGATCAGCGGGTCGTCGAGCACCGCTTCCTGGGCGTCGAAGTCGGTCACGAAGTAGGCCGACAGGAAGCCCTTGTCGAAGCCGACGCCCTCGGTGAACTCCAGCTCGGTGTTCAGCGTCGAGGATTCTTCGACGCTGACGACGCCGTCGGCGCCGACTTTGCTCATCGCTTCACCGACCAGCTCGCCGATCTGCTCGTCGCGCGAGGACACCGTGGCGACCTGCGCGATGGCGTCCTTGCCGGACACCGGCGTGGCCGAGGCGAGCAGCGCTTCGGACACCGCGTCGGCCGCCTTGCTGATGCCCGAGCCCAGCGCCATCGGGTTCACCCCGGCGGCAACCAGGCGCAGGCCGGCCTTGACCAGAGCCTGGGCCAGCACGGTGGCGGTGGTGGTGCCGTCGCCGGCGATGTCGTTGGTCTTGGTGGCCACCGACTTCACCAGCTGAGCACCGAGGTTCTCAAACGGGTCTTCCAGGTCGATCTCGCGGGCGACGGTGACGCCGTCGTTGGTGACGGCCGGCCCACCAAATGCCTTGGCCAGCACCACGTGTCGGCCGCGGGGGCCCAGGGTGACCCGGACCGCGTCGGCGAGCTTGTTGACGCCCGCTTCCATTCCACGACGCGCGGTCTCGTCGTACTCAATCAGCTTGCTCATGCGGCTCCTCTAGCCCAGTTGTCCACAACGCATGCCGCCCCGGAAATCACCCGCGCGGATACGCGGGGATCGCCGGGGCGGGACACGGTGTCTTACTTGTTGACGACAGCCAGCACGTCGCGCGCCGACAAGATGAGGTATTCCTCGCCGCCGTACTTGATCTCGGTGCCGCCGTACTTGCTGTAGATGACGGTGTCACCCTCGGAGACGTCCAGCGGAATCCGCTTCTCGCCGTCCTCGTCCCACCGGCCGGGTCCGACTGCGACGACGGTGCCCTCCTGTGGCTTCTCCTTGGCGGTGTCAGGAATGACCAGACCGGACGCGGTCGTGGTCTCGGCCTCGTTGGCCTGCACGAGAATCTTGTCCTCGAGTGGCTTGATGTTCACCTTCGCCACGATTGGAGCCCTCCACTTATTAGCTCGGGTCCGGGGCGGTTGCCCCGACCACAGTTGGCGGTCGGTCCGGGGCGACCCCGAACCGCCGAATTACCAGGTGTTTCGGCTTTCGTCCGTGCCCTCGCGCCGTCGTCGCGGGTGCCGACACAGGGGCTGTCTGAATGCCACCTAGCACTCTATACATGAGAGTGCTAGCACTCAAGGCCGCCTCGCTGCTTCCCTCAATCGGGTCGGCCGACCTGCCCTTTCACCACCGGAAGACCGGGGTCACTGGGCACATCCAACGGCGAGGGTGCGGCGCCTGCGGCCACCAGCTGCGCGGCGAAGGCGGCGATCATGGCGCCGTTGTCGGTGCACAGCCGCGGCCGCGGGATGCGCAGGGTCAGCCCCGCGGCCGCGCAGCGCTGGGTCGCCAATTCGCGCAGCCGGGAGTTGGCGGCCACTCCCCCGGCGATCAGCAGGGTCGATACGCCGAGTTCGGTGGCCGCGTGCACCGCTTTCTTGGTCAGCACGTCGGCGACGGCCTCTTGGAAGCCGGCCGCGACGTCGGCGGTCTGGGCGTCGGGATGGCTTTCCACATAGCGCGCGACGGCGGTCTTGAGCCCGGAGAAGCTGAAGGCGTACGGGTCGTCCCGCGGTCCGGTCATGCCCCGCGGAAACACGATGGCGTCCCGGTCGCCGGTACGGGCCAACTCGTCGAGCACCTTGCCGCCCGGGTAACCCAGCCCCAGCAGGCGGGCCACCTTGTCGTAGGCCTCGCCCGCGGCGTCGTCGACCGTGCTGCCCAACTCGACGATCGGCTCGCCCAGCGAGCGCACCTGCAGCAGATGGGTGTGGCCGCCGGAGACCAGCAGCGCCACGCATTCGGGCAGCGGGCCGTGCTGGTACACGTCGGCGGCCAGGTGTCCACCCAGATGGTTGACGGCATAGAAGGGCACGTCCCACGCCGCGGCGTAGGCCTTGGCCGCGGCCACGCCGACCAACAGGGCGCCGGCCAGGCCGGGTCCGATGGTGGCCGCGACGACGTCGGGACGGGCGATGCCGGCGGTGTCCAGCGCGCGGCGCATCGCCGGACCCAGCGCTTCCAGGTGGGCGCGGGAGGCGATCTCGGGCACCACCCCACCGAAGCGCACGTGTTCCTCGACGCTGGAGGCCACCTCGTCGGCCAACAACGCCACCGTGCCGTCGGCGTCCAGGCGCGCAATGCCGACTCCTGTTTCGTCGCAGGAGGTTTCGATCGCCAGAACAACGGTCATCGGCGCCGCTCCTCCTCATCGCTTCGCTCTGCAACGTCGCCGGCGCGTGTCATTGCGCGTCCCGCCGCATCGTGTAGGCGTCGGCGCCGCTGACCCGGTAGTAGCGGCGGCGCAGGCCGACCTGCTCGAAGCCGACGCTGCGATACAGCGCGAGGGCTGCCTCGTTGTCGGTGCGGACTTCCAGGAAGACGACGCCGCCGTCGGCGTAGTCCAGCAGTTCGGTGAGCAGCTGACGGCCGATGCCGCAGCCCTGGTATTCCGGGTCGACGCCGATGGTGTGGATTTCGTATTCGAAGGGCGGGGTGCGGCCCAGCTTCGAGATGCCGGCGTAGCCGACCAGTGTGTCGGCGACGCGCGCGCCCACGTAGTGGTTGCGGGTGCTGGCCAGCTCCCGGTGAAACGCCGCCGCGGGCCACGGGTCGTCGCCGTCGAAAAGTTGAGCTTCCAGCTGCGCACACCGCGCTGCGTCGCCGGGGGTGAGCGCGCCGATGGTGACCGGGTCGACGTGGGCGGTCATGAGCGCGTCGCCAGGGGTTTGGCGTCGGGGCGGCGCAGATACAGCGCGACCAGCGGTTCCGGTGCGGCGGACCAGTCGACCGAGCGGACCAAACCGGCCGGCGTGGGAGCGGTCGGCCCGCGGCGCGGCAAATCGAACAGCGCCGCGTGCTCGGGTGAGCCGGCGACCGCCTGGGCCGGGCCCGGGTCGACGTCGGCCGGGGCGTTGACCGCCGGCCCGTCGGTGCGGACCCCGTCGCGGTAGCGCGCCCAGTACACCTCGCGCCGACGGGCATCGGTGACCACGAGCACCTCCCCGGTGGTCAGGCCCCCGATCGCGTCCAGGCTGCACACCCCGTACACCGGGATGTCGAGGGCGTGACCGTAGGCCGCGGCCGTTGCCATGCCGGCCCGCAGACCGGTGAACGGGCCAGGTCCGCAGCCCACCACGACGGCGTCCAGCTCGGCCATGCTCAACCCGGCATCGGCCAACGCCGCCAACACATTCGGGGTGAGCCGTTCGGCGTGCGCGCGGGCGTCGACGGTGATTCGCTCGGCCAGGACGGCCAGATCATCGCGCCGCACGATCCCGGCGGTGACGGCCGGGGTGGCGGTGTCCAGGGCGAGTACGACGCTCACGACACCCACTCCCAGGTCGCGATCCGCACGTCGGAGTGGCTGACCCGCTCGAGCCGAATGTCGAGGTGCCGCTCGGAGAGCCGTTCGACCAGTCCCTCACCCCATTCGACGACGACCACCGCGTCCGCCAAGTCGGTGTCGAGGTCCAGGGAGTCCAGTTCCCCGAGCAGGTCGGTGCTCACATCCAGCAACCGGTAGACGTCGACGTGAATCATCGCCGGCGCCCCGGGCCGCCGCGGCGGGTGCACCCGCGCCAACACGTAGGTCGGTGACGTGACCGGCCCGTCGACATCCATCGCTTCGGCAATTCCCTTGGCCAGCACCGTCTTTCCGGCTCCCAGCGGACCGGAAAGCACCACCACGTCACCGGCGCGCAGTTGCTCGCCCAGCCGGCAGCCCAGCGCAACGGTGTCCTCGACGCGCTCGAGCGTGGCCGTACCCGCACTAGCCATGGCGCCGGAACCTCTCCCGGAAGCGCCGGTAACGCAGCGTCATCTTGCCCGGCAGCGCGCGGTTGACCAGGCGGACCAACCCGTCGTTGATGGCCTCGGGTTTGTCCAACAGCGCCAGGTGACTGGCTCCGGGGACGATGACGAGTTCGGAAAGCGGCAAGGAGGCGGCCATTTTCCGCGAGTATTCGTCCGGGGTGAGCAGGTCGTGGTCGCCGCAGGCGATCAGGGTCGGGATCTTGAGCAGCGTCCACAGCCCGGCGGTTTCGTCGTGCACCTCCAACGCGCGCAGAAAGCCCACCAGCGTGGCGATCGGGGTGTCGTTCATCATGCGCTGGCTGAACGCGTCGAGGCTGCGGCTGACCTGTAGGTCGCTGTAGGACGCGGCGCGCAATATCGGGCCCATCAGGGACCGGGACACGTTGCGACCGCGGTGCATGAGGTTGGGCGCCGACCGCGCGGCGAAGCGAAGGGCTTCCAGGGCAGGGTTGTTGAGGAATTCGCCGAGCGGCGAACGGGTCACGCCTTCGGCCGCCGAGGAGATCAACGCGGCGGCGATGATCCGTCGGCCGTATCGCTGCGGGAACTGCCGGGCATGCGAGAGCACAGTCATGCCGCCCATCGAATGACCGACCAGCACGATCAGCCCGCGCGGCGCGGTGACCTGCAGGATGGTTTCCAGGTCCTGCCCGAGTTGGGTCAACGTGTACGTCTCGGGGTCGGCTTGGCCCGACTGACCGTGCCCGCGATGGTCGTAGAAGACCATCCGCACCTGGTCGCCCCACAGTTCGCCCAGCCGCACCCGCTGAAAGTGAAAGGCGCCCATGCGAAGGCAGAATCCGTGCACGAAGACGACGGTGACCGGAGCGTCGGCCGGACCGGCTTCGCGCACCGCCAACGGCACCCCGTCGGCGGTGGTCACGACCTGGCTGCGGTCACTGTCCAGCCGTCCGAAATCCTCGTTCGCCCACGGGTCTTCGGCGATGATGCCGCGGTCGGCCAGCGATCGGCGGGCGGAGGCCCCGACCATGGTGGCGACGGCGGTCAAGCCCGCACCACCCGCAAGCCACGTCTTGGGACGCTTGCCGGAATTTTGCGCGCTCAACGGTTTTCGGCCTCCCGATAGGTTCGGGTGATGCGTCCGCGGGGGCTGGTGACCACCTCGTAGTGGATGGTGTCGAGCAGGTCGGCCCAGTCCTGCGCGGTGGGCTCGCCGCGGGTGCCGGGCCCGAACAGGATCGCCTCGTCCCCTTCGGCGACGTCCACCGTTCCCGGCCCCAGGTCGACGACGAACTGGTCCATGCAGATTCGCCCGACCCCCCGGCGCCGTTGACCGTTGATCAGCACTTCCAGGCGCCCGCCGAGTGAACGGAACACCCCGTCGGCGTAGCCGATGGGCAACAGGGCCAGGTTGGTGTCGCGCGGCGCGATCCAGGTGTGCCCATACGACACCCCCTCACCGGCGCGTATCGACTTGACCAGCGCCACCGGGCATTTCACGGTCATGGCGGGAATCAGTCCCATGTCGCCCAGACCCGGGACGGGGCTGAGGCCGTAGACCGCAATGCCCGGGCGGACCAGGTCGAAGGTGAGGTCGGGACGGGCCATGGTCGCCGAGGAATTGGACAGGTGCGCCACCTCGAAGCGCACGCCGTGCTCGCGGGCCTGGGCGAGGAAGCCGGTGAACCGCTGGGCCTGCAGGTCGTTGATGGACTTGTCGGGCGCGTCGGCGTACACCATGTGCGACATCAGCCCCCGCAGGCGCACGGCGTCCTGCGCGGCGGCCTGGCGCAGCGCGGTGAGCAGCGCCGGATACTGCGCCGGGGGGACGCCGTTGCGGTTGAGGCCGGTGTCGACCTTGACGGTGACGGTGGCGGTGCGGCCGGTCCGGCGCACGGCGTCGAGCAGCTCGTCGAGCTGGCGGACCGAGGACACCGCGATCTGCACGTCGCCCAGCAGGGCCGGCGCGAAGTCGGTGCCGGGCGGGTGCAGCCAGGCCAGCACCGGCGCGGTGATGCCGTCGGCGCGCAACGCGAGCGCCTCGTCGATGGTGGCGACGCCCAGTTCGGCGGCCCCGGCGGCCAGCGCGGTCTGGGCCACCCGGGTGGCGCCGTGTCCGTAGCCGTCGGCCTTGACGACGGCCATGACCTGCGCGCTGCCGGCGTGCTCGCGCAGCACCCGCACGTTGTGCGCGATGGCGCCCAGGTCCACCAGGGCCTCGGCGAGGACGCCCGGGGTCAGGGATATCGGCGTAACAGCCACGGCCGCCATTGTCCCAGAATCGTCCGCGGACTAGCGCGCCCTCGTCTCACCTGTCACACCGGTCTCCGGCCCGGACCATTGTCGCTGTGAGGCGGGCAAAACGAGCACCCCTGCGGCCAGGGACCTAAGTGACGGATGTGACGAACCACTAGTGCGCGAAATGCTGGGCGCTGTAATGCCCGCCTGGCTTGAGCTTGTCCAGGTTGCCCAGCGCGGTGCGGGCGTCGTCGTGCAACGCGCGCGCCAGGTCGGCGGACAGCCCCTCCCGCACGACGATGCGCAGCACCGACACGTCGGTGGCGTTGTCGGGCATGGTGTAGGCGGGCACTTGCCAGCCGAAGGTCCGCAGCTCGTGCGACACGTCGAACTCGGTGTAGCCGCGGTCTCCGGCGAGCCGGAAGCTGACCACCGGGATCGCCGAACCGTCGGAGATCAGCTCGCAATGGTCGCCGGTGCGCAGCTGTTCGCCCAGCCAGCGCGCCGTCGACGACAAGCACTGCATCACCTTGGTGTATCCGTCGCGGCCCAGCCGCAGGAAGTTGTAGTACTGCCCGACGACCTGGTTCCCGGGACGGGAGAAGTTCAGCGTGAAGGTCGGCATGTCACCACCGAGGTAGTTCACGTGGAACACCAGCTCCTCGGGGAGATACTCTTGGCTACGCCAGACCACGAACCCCACGCCCGGGTAAGTCAACCCGTATTTGTGGCCGCTGACGTTGATCGACACCACCCGGGGTAGCCGGAAGTCCCACTTCAGCTCGGGGTGCAGGAACGGCACCACGAAGCCGCCGCTGGCCGCATCCACGTGCACCGGAACGTCGACGCCGCCCCCTTCGGCCAGCTTGTCCAGCGCCGCGCAGATCTCGGCGATGGGTTCCAGTTCCCCGGTGTAGGTGGTGCCCAGGATGGCCACCACCCCGATGGTGTCCTCGTCGACGGCGTCCACCACCTGTTCGGGGGTGATGACGTAGCGGCCCACTTCCATTGGCAGGTAGCGGGGTTCGACGTCGAAGTAGCGGCAGAACTTCTCCCACACCACCTGGACGTTGGAGCCCATCACCAGGTTGGGCCGGCGTCGTTCCCAGCCCTTGCCCACCCGCTGGCGCCACCGCCACTTCATCGCCAGTCCGCCCAGCATGACCGCCTCGCTGGACCCGATCGTCGAGACGCCGATGGCGCTGGACGGGTCGTCGTCGCGCAGGTTCTCCGCATGGAACAGGTCGGCGACCATGCACACGCAGCGCTGTTCGATGGCTGCGGTCGCCGGATATTCGTCCTTGTCGATCATGTTCTTGTCGAACGTCTCGGCCATCAGTTTGCCGGCCTCCGGATCCATCCACGTGGTGACGAAGGTGGCCAGGTTGAGCCGGGAGCTCCCGTCCAGCATCAGCTCGTCGTGGATGAAGCGGTAGGCAGCATCCGGGTCCATCGACTCCTCGGGTAGCCGCAGCGCCGGAATCGGCGAGTTGAAGATGCGGCCGGTGTAGGCGGGCGCGATGGAGTGAGCGGGCAGGGACGGGTGTTGGGGCACAACGGATCCTTTCGGTTTGCGGCTAGAGGGCGGCCAGGGCGGCGCGGATGTGGGGGATGATGCGCGACGCCGAGGTGGGCGCGTCACCAGGGCCGGGGTCGGCGGCCGAGAGGGCGGCGGCGCGCGCGTGCACGAACGCCGCGGCGGCGGCCGCTTCGGCGGGCGGCAGGCCCGCGGCGAGCAAGGCGCCGATCATTCCGGACAGCACGTCGCCGGACCCGGCCGTTGCCGCCCAGGATTGCCCGGCCGGGTTCAGGTAGACCGCCCCTTCCGGGTCGGCGATGACGGTGACGTTGCCCTTGAGCAACACCGTGGCGCCGAATGCCTCGGCGAGTTTGCGGCAGGCGCCCACCCGGTCGGGGCCCGGCGGCGATCCGGCCAGCCGGGCGAATTCCCCGGCGTGCGGGGTGAGCACGGTCGGGGCGGCGCGGTTGGCGACCATGTCGGGGTGGGCGGCCAGGATGGTGAGCCCGTCGGCGTCGATCAGCACCGGCAGGTCGGTGTCGAGGGCGAACCATAGCGCGGCGGCCCCCGTTTCGTCGGTGCCCAGACCGGGCCCGACGACCCAGGACTGCACCCGTCCGGCGGCCGCCGGGGTGGGCGACGCGATGACCTCCGGCCACTGAGCCAGCACCTCACGATGCGCGCTCCCGGCGTAGCGGACCATGCCGGAGGTGGCCGCGACGGCCGCGCCCGTGCACAGCACCGCCGCGCCGGGATAGGTCGAGGAGCCGGCCATCACCCCGGTCACGCCCTGGGTGTACTTGTCGTCGTGGGGTCCCGGTACCGGCCAGCGCGCGAGCACATCGGCGGCCTGGAAACCGGCGACGTCGGTGTGCGGCAGGTCCAGCCCGATATCAATCAGCTTGACGCGGCCGCAGTCGGCCAACGCGTGCACGGGTTTGAGGCCGCCGAAAGTGACGGTCAGCGCGGCCTGCACCGCCGGGCCGTCGATGGCCCCGGTCGCCGCGTCGATGCCGCTGGGGATGTCGACCGCGACCACCGGGATGCCGGCGTCGCCGACCGCGGTGAACACCTGTGCCGCGTCGGGGCGCAGCGGCCCGGAACCGGAGATACCGACCACGCCGTCGATGACCAGATCGGTTGCCGGTGAGACCTTTTCGACGATCCGCCCACCCGCCGCGCGGAAGGCCGCCAGCCCCTTGCGGTGGGTGCGCTCGGGCTTGAGCAGTATCGCCTCGGCGGCAGCGCCGCGGCGCCGCACAAACGTCGCCGCCCACAACGCGTCGCCACCGTTGTCACCCGAGCCGACCACCGCGCACACCCGACGCCCGGCCACCCCGCCGGTGCGGGCGGTCAGCTCGCGCATGATCTCGGTGGCCAGCCCGTACGCGGCACGGCGCATCAACGCCCCATCGGGGAGGCTGGCCAGTAGCGGCGCTTCGGCGTCGCGGATTGCATCTACGGAGTAGTAATGCCGCATCACCGCCAGCATTCCACAGCAGTCGTTCAGGAGCCGTCGCTACATTCGCGTTCAGCGACGAATGGAGGGCACACATGGCACGTACTGACAACGACACCTGGGACCTCGCCACCAGCGTGGGCGCCACCGCGACCGGCGTCGCGGTGGGACGCGCACTGGCCAGCCGCGGCAGCAATCCCCTGATCAACGACCCCTTCGCCGAGCCGCTGGTGCGCGCGGTGGGCGTCGACTTCTTCACCCGCCTGGCCAGCGGTGAGCTGGACCCCGCCGAGGTCGACGACCACGCGGAGTTCGGCATGGAACGCATGCGCGACATGATGGCCGTGCGCACCCGATTCTTCGACGACTTCTTCCTCGCTGCGGCCAACGCCGGGATCGGGCAGGCGGTGATCTTGGCCTCGGGCCTGGATGCCCGCGCCTACCGGCTGCCGTGGCCGGCCGGCACCACCGTCTACGAGATCGACCAGGAGCAAGTGATCGAGTTCAAGACGACGACGTTGCGCCAGCTGAATGCCCGGCCGACCGCCGAATTGCGCACGGTCGCCGTGGATCTGCGCCACGACTGGGTGAGCGCGCTGCGCTACGCCGGTTTCGACGACACCAAGCCCAGCGCCTGGAGCGCTGAGGGTCTGTTGCCGTTCCTGCCGCCGGAGGCCCAGGACGCGTTGCTGGACAACATCACCGTGCTGAGCGCCCCCGGCAGCCGATTGGCCACCGAGAACTTGCCTGACGCCGGCCGGTCAGTGCCGATGATGGCCGAGCGGATGCGCGAGGCCACCGAGCGCTGGCGCGCGCACGGGTTCGACGTGGAGATGACCGACCTGTGGTACGCCGGTGAGCGCAATGACGTCGTGGCCTACCTCAACGCCCACGGCTGGACGGCGCAGACCACACCGGTCGCGGATCTGCTTGCGGCGCTCGGGACTTCGATCGGCACCGGTGACGACAGGGAGGCGACATTCGCCTCCCTCGGCTACGTCAGCGCGACCAGAAGCTAGACGGCGGCCGACGCGAACGCCTTGTTCAGCCACTCGCTCATCGCCGTGGCCAGCACCGCGCGGTTCTCGCGTTTGGCGATCTCGTGTCCATCGTCGTCGAACAACAGGTAACGGACGTCACGACCCGCCGCGCGCAGCGCCTCGACGATCTGGTCGGATTCGCTGACCGGGACATTGGTGTCGTGCGCGCCGTGCACCACCAACAGCGGCGCGGTCAACGCGTCCACGCGGCGCAGCGGCGACAGGGACTCGAGTAGCTCGCGGTCGTTGGCCGGGTGTCCGTACCGGGGAAACGCCGCGTCGGCGATCCACGGTTCGGTGTTGCGGTAGAACGTGCACAGATCGCTCATGCCGCAGATGCTGATGCCCGCCGCCCACAGCTGCGGGTGAAACGTCAACGCGGCCAACGTCAGGTAGCCGCCGTAGGACCAGCCCGCGACGGCGATGCAGCCGGGCTTGGCCAGCTGGTTGTCCACCAGGAAACCCGCGCAGTCGGCCACGTCGTCGATGGCGGCGAACCGCATCTCCTTCTCGTCGGCGTGCACGAAGCTGCGCCCCAGCCCGCCCGAGCCGCGCACGTTGGGCGCCAGCACGGTGATTCCGTCGTTGACCAGCCGCGCGAAAACCTCGTCATAGCCGGGGCGGGACTGGCCTTCCGGGCCGCCGTGCAGGTAGACCACCGCACCGGTGGTGCCGCTGCCTTCCGGCGGCTGGAAAAGCCATGCGTTGAGGCCCAATCCGTCGCGCGCGGTGATCGTCAGCGGCGGCGTCTTGGTGGTGAATCCGGGGATGATCGGTCCGCGGGTGGGCTCTCGGTCGATCGGTTCCCACTGGCGGGTGCGCGGGTTGACCAGTTCGACGGTGCGCGGCATCGCCGGTCCTTCGATGGTCATCGCCACCAGTGAGCCACCGGCGCTGATGGACAGTTCGCTGGCCACCGGGCCGGGCAGCGGGATCGGTTCGGACAGCGTGTAGTCGGTGTACTCGACGATCTGTAATTCGCTGCGGCCGCGGTCATTCCAGAGCAGCGCGATGGTGGACAGGTCGTCGCTGACCGCGAATTCGTCCAGGGTGCAATCCGGGCGTTCGGCCACCACGAAATAGCTGACGCCGTCCTCGGTGGCCGTGACCTCGAGCAGGCGGGCATGCTCGCAGCCGTTGTCGCTACGGATCAGCGCCCGCACATAACCGCGGCCGCTGCCCCCGGTGACATCGTCAACGTAGGTCTTCGCCGGGTAGTACAGCTTGGTCTGCTCGCCGCTGGGGCCGTAGCGCAACCGGCGCGGATGATGGTCGTCGAGGATCACGCCGGCGTCCGTGGTGGAGCCGGGATCATAAGGCAGCAAAGCGATCTCGGTCTGACCGAGCAGCATGATCAGTTCCCGGTAGCAGCGCGGCCCGACGCGGATCAGCGCCGCCCCGGCCCACGCATCGACCAATCGGCCACCGGAGCGGCGGTCCAGCACGATGCACCGGCCGTTGGCGGGGTCGATCAGACACGACTGCCCCACACCGTCCTCGCCGGTCAGGATCGCCGAGACCCGGGTGCCGTCCCAGCCGATCAGCTCGGCGGTGCCGTGCTGTTCGCCGTCGATGCGCCGGGCCATCCGGTCGTCGGGATCGGTGGTGACGACCCAGATCTGGCTTCGGGTAGCGCCGTGCGGCCCGACCTCGCAGGCCAGCCAGTGTCCGTCGGCGGAGTGGATGACCCGGGTGACCGGGCCGTCGACCGGCAGTTCGACGTCACGCGAGGAGCTGGCTCGCCAGCCGCGCAGGAAGCGTTGTACGGCACGCGGGTAGCCGTCTTCGTCGACGATGTGAGCAAACGCGGTCGCGTCGGGGGATAGCGACGCGCCGTACAGCGCGCGCACTTGTTGCCCCACGAAGTCAGCCTGCCATGCTCTGCAGCCACATCTCGAGCACCCCCAGCTGCCAAAGAGTGTTGCCGTCCAACGTGGTTCGCGTCTTGTTAGGCGCGGCCAGCAGGGCGTCGACGGTCTCGGGGCGGTACAGGCCGCGGCTGCGGGCGGCGTCGTTGGTCAATGCGTCCCGCACCATGTCGAGCAGTTCGCCGTGCAGGTGGCGGATGCCCGGCACCGGGAAGTAGCCCTTGGTCCGGTCGATCACCTCGGCGGGCAGCACGGCGCGTGAGGCGTCCTTGAGCACACCCTTGCCGTTGCTGGCCAGCTTCAGGTCGGGCGGGCACGTCGCCGCCAGCTCGACGAACTCGTGGTCCAGGAACGGCACGCGCGCTTCCAGCCCCCATGCCATGGTCATGGTGTCGACGCGTTTGACCGGGTCGTCGACCAACATCACCTGGGTGTCCAGCCGCAGCGCGGCGTCCACCGCGGTGTCGGCGCCGGGGGCCGCGTGGTGGGCGGCGGCGAATTCGAAGCTGGCGTCCACATCGAGGTTGTATTCGGGGGAGAAGATCTCCAGCACGTCGCTGTGGCTGCGGTCGAAGAACACCTTGGCGTAGGCGTCGGTGGTCTGCTCGCGGGCCACGTTGGCCAGCGGCGGGTACCAGCCGTAGCCGGCCAGGATCTCATCTGCCCCCTGCCCGGACTGCACGACCTTGACCGACTTGCTGACCTCTTCGGACAGCAGGTAGAACGCCACACAGTCATGGCTGACCATCGGCTCGCTCATCGCGGCAATGGTTTTGGGCACCGCGGGCACCAGCCGCGAGGAGTCGATGTGGATCTTGTGGTGGTCGGTGTCGAAGGTCTTGGCGATCAGGTCGGAGTAGAAGTACTCGTCGCCGGATTCGCCGCCGGCCGAATCGAAGCCGATGCTGAAGGTGGCCAGGCCGTGCTGGCCCTGTTCGGCCAGCAGCGCCACCACGACCGAGGAGTCGATGCCGCCGGACAGCAGGACGCCGACGGGCACGTCGGCGACCATGCGCCGGGCGACCGCGGCACGCAGCGAGTCCATCAAGGCGCTCTCCCAGTCGCGAACCGACCAGGACGCCCGCGCGGGGTCGCGGCAGAACTCCGGCCGCCAGTACACCGTGTCGGTCTGTTTGCCGTCGGGTTCGATCACCCGGATCGTGGCTGGCGGTAGTTTGCGCACGCCGCGGTAGATCGTCCGCGGCGCCGGCACCACGGCGTGGAAACTCATGTAGTGGTGCAGCGCGTAGCGATCCAGTTGGGTGTCCACGTCCCCGGCGTTGAGCAGCGCGCGGACGTTGGAGGCGAACCGCAGCCGGCCGGGTGTCTCGGCCAGATACAACGGCTTGATCCCGAGCCGGTCGCGGGCCAGCGTGACCACACCGGTGTCCTGATCGACGATCGCGAACGCAAACATGCCCTTGAAGCGGTCGACGCAACGCGGACCCCACTTGTGGAAGGCCTTGAGGACGACTTCGCTGTCGGCGGTGGAGAAGAAGCGGTATCCGGCGCCCTGCAGTTCCTTGCGCAGCTCTTGGTAGTTGTAGATGCAGCCGTTGAACACCAGGGTCAGCGCCAGATCGCTGTCGACCATGGGCTGGGAGCCGCGGCTGGACAGGTCGATGATCGACAGCCGCCGATGCCCGAACGCCACCCGGCCGTGCGCGACTAGGCCCTGGCCATCAGGCCCGCGGGAAGTCATGGCGCAGGTCATCTTGCTGACCGCGCCGACATCGGCCGGCTCCCCGTCCCAGCGGATCTCACCGCAGATACCGCACATTTCTCCTGCTTCCGTTGCTTCGCTCAATTGATCATCGCTGCTGCCGGCAGCAGGTCCAAGTTGCCCGACTACCCCCAACCGGACCACGAATTAACACGTCGTGATCGATGACTCGCCGCCGCGTCGGCGCGGCCCGCATCACAAGCCATTCTCCCACGTTAAAAGGCTCAATTTACGATCGCGTTAAGCGCCGCTCGTTCACTGCTGCGCCGGCGCTTCCGGTGCTTTCTCGGTGGTCTTCTCCGGCGCCAGATGGCGCCACCAACAGGTGATGTAGATCAGCATCGACAGCACCAGCACGACGATCACCCAGAGCACCACGCGCACATCGATCCAGGAGCCGAACGGCGGCGCGTTGGGCAGCGCGTTACGCAGCGGCACCACCGCGAACAGCATCGCCGCGTACCAGGTCGTCATCGGCGGTTGGAACTTGCGTTTGTCGCGCGCGGTCTGCACGGCGACGAGCAGGCCCACCCCGGCCAGGGCGACCAGCACCCCGACGATGACGACGGCGAACGCCACGGTGCCCGCCGACCGCCGCAGCTGGACCCGGTACGGCGCCAGCCCGTCGGACGTGCTCGGGGCGGGGATGGTGATCTGCCATCCGGCGAGCCGGTCGACGAAGGTCACCGCGGCGCGCTCGGGCACCTGGTCGGGGCCGCGGAAGAGTTCCACGGTGACGGGGCCGGACAGGTAGTGGTCGAACGGCCAGTTGGCCACGTCACCGCTCAGGGTCAGCGGGACCGGGAACGTGCCCGGCAGCATGTCCTTGGACCAGCTGCGCTTGGTGGGTGTCGCCGTGGAGGTGACGACGACGCTCAGTTCCTCGGTCAGGCCGTGGGTGCGCGGGTCCAGCAGGGCGGGGCCGGGCGCGATGGCCAGGTTGGTGAGCAGCACCGTGTTGCTCTGCGCGACGTCTTGCAGGTCGATGGTCACGGTGGTCCCGTCGGACGTCGGCTGCCCTTGGGTCAGGTCGTGCGGGCCCTTGCCGGCGCTGCCGTACAACGACGTGGACGCGAAGTAGGCCACGATGAACAGCAGCAGACCGGCGAGGCCCACTTTCACGGTTGCCCCTCGGGCCGCAGATGTCGCCACCAGCAGGAGACGTAGAGCGTCATGGACAGCACCAGCACGACGATGACCCAGAGCACGACCGTGACATCGATCCAGGCGCCGAACGGAGGCGAATCGGGCAGCGCGTTGCGCAGCGGTACCACCGCGAACAGCATCGCGGCGAACCAGGTTGTCATCGGCGGCTGGAATTTGCGTTTATCGCGCGCGGTCTGCACGGCGACGAACAGGCCCAGGCCGGCGAGTGCGACCAGCACCCCGAGCAGGACGATGGCCAGCGCGATGGTGCTCGGCGACCGATGCACCTGCGCCCGGTACGGCGTCAGGATGTCGCCGGTGGTGCCGCCTTCCACGTCGAGCTTCCAGCCGGGAAGCCGGTCGACGAATCCCACCGACGCCCGTTCCGGCAGCTGCGGGGCGCCGCGGAACAAATCGACGGAGACCGGCTTGGAGCTGTAGCTGTCGAAGGGCCAATCCGACACGTCGCCGGTGATGTTCAGCGATACCGGAAAGACGCCGGGCTGCGTGCCCTTCGGCCAGGACCGGCTGGTCGGCGTGGTCGCGGAGGTGACGGTGACGGTGAGGTCTTCGGTGAGGTTCCCGGTGCGTGGATTCAGCAGCGCGGGTCCGGGCGACACGGTCAGGTCGGCGACCAGCGCGTTGCGATACGGCTGGATGCCCACGACGTCCAACGTGACCGTCGTCCCGTCACTGGCCGGCGTGGCTTGGGTGAGCGGGTGGGATGGTCCCATGCCGGCCAGCGCGTAGAGCGCGACCAAGCCGACATACGCCGCGACGAAGGCCGTGACGCTGGCGATGCCCCATCTCATCAGCGGTCGGGTTACTCGACGGTGACGGACTTGGCGAGATTTCGCGGCTTGTCGACGTCGTAGCCGCGGGCCTGCGCGACCGCCGCGGCGAACACCTGCAGCGGGATGGTCGACAACAACGGCTGCAAAAGCGTTGAGACAGCCGGGATTTCGATCAGGTGATCGGCATAGGGCCGCACGGTGTCGTCGCCCTCCTCGGCGATGACGATGGTCACCGCACCGCGGGTCTGGATCTCGCGGATGTTGGACAGCAGCTTGGCGTGCAGGGTGGCCTGTCCCTTGGGTGAGGGCATGACGACGATCACCGGAAGGTCGTCTTCGATCAGCGCGATCGGGCCGTGCTTGAGTTCACCGGCCGCGAAGCCCTCGGCGTGCATGTAGGCCAGTTCCTTGAGTTTGAGCGCGCCTTCCAGGGCGACCGGGTAGCCGACGTGGCGGCCCAGGAACAGCACGGTCGAGGACTGGGCAAAGCGGTAGGCCAGCTCGGCGACCGGGTCGGTGGCCGCGATGACCCGGGCCACCAGCTCGGGCATGGCTTCCAGCTCGTGGTATTCGCGTTCCACCTCGTCGGGGTACTTGGTGCCGCGGGCTTGGGCCAGCGCCAGGCCGACGAGGTAGTTGGCGGTGATCTGCGCCAGGAAGGTCTTGGTCGACGCCACACCGATCTCCGGGCCGGCGCGGGTGTAGAGCACCGCGTCGCATTCCCGCGGGATCTGCGAACCGTTGGTGTTGCAGATGGCCAGGACCTTGGCTTTCTGCTCCTTGGCGTGGCGCACCGCTTCTAAGGTGTCGGCGGTTTCACCGGATTGGGAGATGGCCACCACCAGCGTGCTGCGGTCCAGCACCGGGTCGCGGTAGCGGAATTCGCTGGCCAGTTCCACTTCCACCGGCAGCCGCGTCCAGTGCTCGATCGCGTACTTGGCAAGCAGGCCGGAGTGATACGCCGTGCCGCACGCGACCACGAACACCTTGTCGACTTCGCGCAGTTCCTGGTCGGAGAGCCGCTGTTCGTCCAGGACGATGCGACCGCCGACGAAGTGCCCGAGCAGGGTGTCGGCCACCGCGGCGGGTTGCTCGGCGATCTCTTTGAGCATGAAGTACTCGTAGCCGCCCTTTTCCGCGGCGGCCAGGTCCCAGTCGATATGGAACTCGCGGTACTCGACGTCTTGATGTCCGTGGAAGTCGGTGATGCGGTAACCGTCGGCGGTGATCACCACCGCCTGGTCCTGGCCGAGCTCCACGGCGTGGCGGGTGTGTTCGATGAAGGCGGCGACGTCGGAGCCGATGAACATCTCGCCGTCGCCCACGCCCACCACCAGCGGCGTGGAGCGGCGGGCGGCGACGATGGTGCCCGGGTCGTCGGCGTTGGCGAACACCAGGGTGAAGTGGCCTTCCAGCCGGCGCAGCACGGCGAGCACGGAGGCGACGAAGTCACCGGCGGTGTCGCCGTGGTGATAGGCGCGGGCCACCAGGTGCACGGCGACCTCGGTGTCGGTGTCGCTGGCGAACTCGACGCCGGCGATCTCCAGCTCGTGGCGCAGGCTGGCGTAGTTCTCGATGATGCCGTTGTGGACGACGGCGATCTTGCCCGCGGCGTCGCGGTGCGGATGCGCGTTGCGGTCGGTGGGGCGACCGTGGGTGGCCCAGCGGGTGTGGCCCAGCCCCGTGGTGCCGGACAGGGCATTCGGCGTCATCTCACCGATGGTGTCCTCGAGGTTGGCCAACCGGCCGGCACGGCGGCGCACCGTGAGTTTGCCGTTCCCGGCGACCAACGCGACGCCCGAGGAGTCGTAGCCTCGGTACTCCATCCTGCGCAGTGCGTTCATGACGATGTCGCAGGCAGGACGCTGCCCGACGTACCCGACAATCCCACACATAGGTGACCAGGGTAGTGCAGGCGGGGATTTATCACCTGGACCGGCGGTAACGTTTACCTGCCCACCTGCGCGAAAGGCTCCCGTGTCTTACCCGTACCAGCAGCCGTCCGGCTATCAGAACCAGGCGATCTACCACCTGAGTTTGATCGAACACATCGGCGCGGTGATCTTCTTCAGTCAGCGCAGCTACACCGTTACCGGCACGCTGGAGCAATGTGAGCAGGCGTACCGCCGCGCGCAGACCCACAATCTGGCCGCCGGCTGGTGGAGCGTAATGTCGCTGCTCTTGCTCAACTGGATCGCGTTGTTCTCCAACCACAGCGCCATTCGCAAGGTGCGCGCCCTGGCGCAGCAACCGCACGCCCCCGCGCAGCTCGCCGCCCCTTCGACACCGCCGGGCTGGTATCCCGACCCGTCCGGACAGCCGGTACAGCGTTACTGGGACGGCGGCACCTGGACGCACTGGACCCATCCCCCGAGTCACCGCTAACGTCGACGGGTGGCCCGCACCCGTAAGCTCGTCGCCGCCCTTTCCCGCCGTGGTCCGCACCGGGTTTTGCGCGGTGACCTGGCCTTTGCCGGTCTGCCGGGCGTCGTGTACACCCCCGAAGCGGGACTGAACCTGCCCGCCGTCGCGTTCGGCCACGACTGGCTCACGCCGGCCTCGCGCTACGCCGGACTGCTCGAGCACCTGGCGTCGTGGGGCATCGTGGCCGGGGCGCCCGACACCCAGCGCGGACTTGCGCCGTCGGTGCTGAACCTGGCCTTCGACATGGGTGTCGCCCTGGATATCGTCGCCGGGGTTCGGCTGGGGCCAGGCGAGATCAGCGTGCACCCGGCCAAGCTGGGACTGGTGGGCCACGGTTTCGGCGGTTCGGCCGCGGTGTTCGCCGCGGCGGGAATGCCGGACAAGCCCGCGGCGGCCGCAGCGATCTTCCCGACCGCGACCACTCCCCCGTCCCAGCAACCGGCCGCGACGCTGCAGGTGCCGGGTCTGATCCTGAGCGCGCCCGCAGATCCGCAAACCCTGAACTCCAACGCATTCGAGCTGTCGCTGGCCTGGAAATCGGCCACCCTGCGCATCGTCAGCAAGGCCGAAGCCGGCGGTCTGGCCGAGGGCCGGCGGCTGGCGCAGGTGGTCGGCCTGCCCGGTCCGCACCGCAAGACCCAGCGCGCGGTCCGTGCGCTGCTGACCGGCTTCCTGTTGTACACCCTCGGCGCAGACAAGACCTATCGCGAATTCGCCGATCCCGACGCGCAGTTGCCGCGCACCGACGCCCTTGATCCCGAGGCGACGCCGGTGACCCCGGAAGAGAAGATCGTCGCGCTGCTTAAGTAGATCCATGTCGCACTTCACCGAGTTGTACGAGCGCTGGATCACCGAGTTGTGGGCGGGTCGGCCGATCGCCGCGGAAATCGTCACCGCGGATTTCGTCGGGCATTGGCCGAACCGGGACGTGCACGGGCCCGCCGAACTCGAACGAATCGTCGAAGAAACCCGAAACATGGCGTCGGATCTCAGCTTTCGGATCGAACTCGGCCCGTTCGGTGACGGCGATCTGGTCGCCGGCCGCTGGGTCGGCACCGGCCGCGGACCCGAAGGACCCGTCTCGTTCACCGGCAATGACATCCTGCGCCTTGCCGGTGACGGCCAGCGGTTCGCCGAGTACTGGACCGGCACGTCGGCGGGCTGAGCATGCGAATCGGCATCGGGCTGGACTATTCGGGCGGCTTCCACGACGCGGTCGAGCGGGTCGTCGCACTGGAGAAGGCCGGCATCGACATCGCCGTGGTTGCCGAGGCGTACGCCTTCGACGCGATCAGCCAGTTGGGGTATCTGGCCGCCCGGACCACTTCGGTGGAATTGGCGTCCGGGGTGTTGCCGATCTACATCCGCACGCCGTCGCTGCTGGCCATGACCGCTGCGGGATTGGACTACGTGTCCAACGGCCGCTTCCACCTCGGCATCGGCACCTCGGGGCCGCAGGTGATCGAGGGCTTTCACGGCGTCGAGTTCGACGCCCCGTTGGGCCGCACCCGCGAGATCGTGGACATCTGCCGTCAGGTGTGGCGCCGCGAACGGGTCAACTACCCCGGCAAGCACTACCAGATCCCGCTGCCCCCCGAGCGCGGCACCGGCCTGGGCAAATCGCTGCAACTGATCAATCACCCAGTGCGCGAACGCATTCCGATATCCATCGCGGCGCTGGGCCCGAAGAACGTCGAGCTCACCGCGGAAATCGCCGAGGGCTGGCAGCCGGCGTTCTTCTATCCGGAGAAGGCCGACTCGGTGTGGGGTGAGGCGCTGGCGGCCGGTGCAGCCAAAAGGGATGCCACCCTGGGCCCGCTGGACGTGATGGTGGGCACCTCGTTGGCCATCGGTGACAACGTGGCGGATCGACTGGCCTGGACCAAGCCGCAACTGGCGCTCTACCTCGGCGGCATGGGCGCCAAGGGCCGCAACTTCTACCACAGCCTGGCCACCCGATACGGGCACGGCGACGTCGCCGACCGCATCCAAGAGCTGTACCTGGCCGGCCGCAAGCGGGAGGCGGTCGAGGCGGTGCCCGACGAACTGGTGCGCGGCATCTCGCTGATCGGCCCCCGCGGGTTCATCGCCGAACGGCTCGCCGTCTTCGCCGCCGCCGGGGTGACCACGCTGTTGGTGCGGCCGGTGACCACGGACTCGGCCGAAGCGGTGCGCTTCGTCGAGGAGCTGCTGGCGCTGCGGCCGTCCTGACCGTCACCGCCCCGCCTGCGGCAACTCGTCGGCCGCGATTTCGCAGGGCGTCTTGCCGCCCGTCGGCGCCGCTGGCGGTGGCGCGGCGACCGGCGGCGTGACCGGTTCGGCCCCCGGTTGGGGTTCGGTGACCGGTTGGGGTTGGGCCTGCGGCGGCGGTGCACCCTGATTCACCGCGCCCTGGATGGGTTCGTCCGGTTTCGGCTCCTCCTCCTCGACGGGTCCGTTCTTCGCATCGGCCTTTTCGGCCTGGTCGGTCTTGGTGTGCTCGTCGTCGTCTTCCCCGGCGTCGTCGCCGAACGGGTCGTCCTCTTCGTCGAGGTCGTCCCCGGCGCCCAGCGCATCACCGAGGGCGGAAACGATGCGGCTGGCCAGTCCCCCCAACCCGCCGGCACCGGCACTCGCCGGCATGCCCCCGGAGGCGCCACCCAGGCCGCTTCCCAGGTCCGGCATCGGTTGTCCCGGTGGCGAATTCGGCGCCGCGGTCGGTGCGGTCGGCGGGTTCGGTGCGGTCGCTACGCTGTCCGCGGGCGCGCCGGCCGGATTCGGCGACGCCGCCAAAGCCCCTGCCCTGAGCGGCATATCGGCTCCCGAAGTGCCCGCGGCGACCAAGGGCGCGCGAGACACGGCGGGCCGCGGCGGCGCGTCCGTTGGTCCCAGGTCGCCGGGAATCTCGAAGCCGGGGTGCGCGGCGGCCGCCATTCGGTCGGTGACCATGTCGTAGGACGCCTGCACTGCCACGCGCGCTGACTGCATGGCGCCGCGCCACTCGTTGCCGATGTCGTTGTCTACGTGCGGCATCACCTGCTCGCGCACCAGCGCTTCGGCCGTCGACCGGTCCCCCGCCCCCGACGTCACGGCCGCGGCGGCGGCCAACCACGCCGGACGATGCGCCAGTGTGCGGTCGTCGATAGCGATCGTGGTGGCCACTTTGGCGTCGACCAACTGCCACAGGTTGTCGCGCAACGACTCCGACCGTTGCGCCGCCGCCCGCAGTTCGGCGGTCAACCCGGTCCCCTCGGCGCAATGCCGCTCGAGAAACCGCACCGCGTTGTCCGCCGCCGGTCCGGTCCACGCCGTCGCCAGGGCGGCCAACTGTGCACGCTCGAGCTGCAACGCTTCGCCGACCGCGGCACCGGCGGCCCGCAGCTGTGCACAGTCACCGTCGAGCACGTGCAGGTCGAGCCCTTCTTCGCCGTCGTAGGCGTCGCGGAGTTGGGCGATCAGGTCGGGATGGCCGTAGCCCAGCGCCTGACAGGCCCGCACATAGGTTTCGGCGTGATCGACCGCCGCTCGGCCTTCCGCAAGACGTCCGGCCACATCCAACCGGTCGGCCATCCTCAGGCGATCCGCGCCGCGGCGTATCGGTCGGCAGCGGCGTAGCGGTCGGCCGCCGAGCGCAGCGCGACCGCGATCTCGGCGGCCGCGCGCGCCCACTGTGACAGCTCGGCGCCCAGCCGGTCCAACGCGATACGCAGCGCGTCACCGCGCGTGGTGTGCGCCCGACCGGCGTGTGCGGCGCCGAAACCCAGCTCCGCCAGATGATTACGGACCGCACCGTTGATCAGGTCGGCCGCGTCGTCGATCCGGTCGGCCACCGTGTACACCGCGGCGACGTCGATGCCGGCGGCAGTTTCTGCATTGTCGAGTCTCATACCAAGTTCGACGCCGGATACGGCGCCGCGGTTCCAGACTCTCAGCGCGCGGCGCTCACCGCGTCCGCGACGCTGGCGGCCAGCCGCTGCGCGATGTCTTCTTCGGCGGCCTCCACCATCACCCGGATGACCGGCTCAGTTCCGGAGGGCCGCAACAGGATTCGGCCGGTGTCGCCGAGCTCTGCCTCGGCCTGGCCGACGGCCGTCTGGACCGACGGCGCGGCGGCGGCGGTGGCCTTGTCGGCAACCTCGACGTTGATCAGCACCTGCGGCAGCGATTGCATGGGCGCGGCCAAGGCAGCCAGTGCGGATCCGGTCTGCACCATGCGCGTCATGAGCCGCAGTCCGGTGACGATGCCGTCGCCGGTGGAGCCCCACGCCGGCATCACGATGTGGCCGGATTGTTCGCCGCCCAGGCTGAATTGACCGGCGCGCAATTCCTCGAGAACGTAGCGGTCGCCGACGCCGGTGGTGCGTACGGAGATGCCGGACGCGCGCATGGCCAGGTGCAGACCGAGGTTGCTCATCACCGTGGTCACCAGCGTGCTGGAGGCCAGTTCGCCGGCCTCCTGCATGGCCAGCGCGAGCACCACCATGATGGCGTCACCGTCGACCAGGTCACCGTTGGCGTCGATGGCCAGGCAGCGGTCGGCGTCCCCGTCATGGGCCAACCCGAGGTCGGCGCCATGGGCGAGAACGGCGGAGCGCAGCGGATCGAGGTGAGTGGAGCCGCAGCCGTCGTTGATGTTGAGGCCGTTGGGTTCGGCGTTGATGGCGATGACGCGGGCGCCGGCCGCCCGGTAGGCCCGCGGCGCGACGCTGGACGCCGCGCCATGGGCGCAGTCGACGACGACGGTCAGTCCGTCGAGTCGGTTGGTGCTGGCCTTGCTCACGTGGCGCAGGTAGCGGTCCGCCGCATCGACGGCGTCGACGACACGGCCAAGCCCGTCCCCGATGGGACGCAGACCCGGTCCGGCCGCCACCAGGTTCTCGATCTCGTCCTCGGTGTCGTCGTCCAGCTTGTGGCCGCCGGGGCCGAAGATCTTGATGCCGTTGTCGGGCATCGGGTTGTGCGACGCGGAGATCATCACCCCGAAGTCGGCGTCGTAGGCGCCGGTCAGGTAGGCCACCGCGGGCGTGGGCAACACTCCGACCCGCAGCGCGTCGACACCTTCGCTGGTCAGGCCGGCGATCACCGCGGCTTCCAGCATCTCGCCGCTGGCCCGTGGGTCGCGGCCGACCACGGCGACCCGCCGGCCCGGCTTACCCGTTGACGTCAGGTGCCGCGCCGCCGCGGCACCCAGAGCCAGAGCCAATTCGGCGGTCAACTCGCGATTGGCGACCCCACGGACGCCGTCGGTGCCGAATAGTCGACCCATACGGACAAACCTTTCACAGTTGACAGCCGTGCACATACCCACTTTTGGCCGCGAGCGTCCCTATCGGTCGGTCGACACGCCGATGAAAGCGCGCAAAATGCCCGCTCGCGGCCAGAAAGTGATCGCTGATCAGCGCTTGCTGTACTGAGGCGCCTTGCGCGCCTTCTTCAGGCCGTACTTCTTGCGCTCGGTGGAGCGTGGGTCGCGGGTGAGGAAGCCGGCCTTCTTCAGCGCGGGCCGGTCCTCCGGTGAGGCGATGATCAGCGCCCGGGCGATGCCCAGACGCAGCGCACCGGCCTGACCTGACGGACCGCCACCGTGCAGCAGGGCGAAGACGTCGTAGTTCTCGGTGCGCTCGACGGTGACCAGCGGGACCTTGATCAGCTGCTGGTGCACCTTGTTCGGGAAGTAGTCCTCGAGGCTGCGGCCGTTGAGGTCGAACTTGCCGGTGCCGGGCACCAGGCGCACCCGCACCACGGCCTCCTTGCGGCGGCCGACGGTTTGGATGGGCCGCTCGAACACGAATGACTCGCTGGGAGCGGCCAGCTGGCCCTCGTTCTCGGGAACCTCGGTCGTCTCGGTGCTGGTCATTGCGCCACCTGCTTGATTTCGTACGGAACCGGCTGCTGAGCGGTGTGGGGATGCTCCGGGCCGGCGTAGACGCGCAGCTTGCGCTGGATCTGGCGGCTCAGCTTGTTCTTGGGCAGCATCCCGACGATGGCCTTCTCCACCACCCGGTCGGGGTGCTTTTCCATCAGCTCGCCGATGGTCCGCTTACGCAGGCCGCCGGGGTAGCCCGAGTGGCGGTAAGCCATCTTGCTCTGCAATTTGTCGCCGCCGATGGCGACCTTGTCGGCGTTGATGACGATGACGAAGTCACCGCCGTCGACGTTGGGAGCGAACGTCGGCTTGTGCTTACCGCGCAGCAGGGTGGCTGCCGCGACGGCAAGACGGCCAAGCACTACGTCCGTGGCGTCGATGACGTACCACGACCGCGTGGTGTCACCCGCCTTGGGCGCGTATGTAGGCACAGCGCTTACCTATTTCTTTCTCTCGGGCGGATCCCGGTACCAGCCGGGTGCCGGTCAGGCTGCCACGGTGGGGATGGTCTCGGCGACCGACATTGACCCGAGGCCCCAGCTTTCCGTACGCCAACCGAGCAGCATACCGACGGCCGTCCCCGCAGGTCAAAATGACTGTGTGGTCCCGGCGGCTCTCCCCCACCGGGACCACACAGAGTATGCGGTTTCGCTACCGCGCCCAGGCGCCGGCCGCGCGGCGGTCCGCGCCTGCCACCTCCTCGGCCCCGTCGCGCACCGCGTTGCCCAACTCGACCAGGATCTCGTTGAGCGCGGTGGCCGCCTGATGCCACCTGAGCTGCTCGACCTGGTAGGCGGCAGCGGCTTCTCGGGTCCACAGTTGCTGCAGCGGCGCGATCTGTGACCTCAGCTCTTCCAGCGCGGCATTGAAGCGCGCGGAGGTGGTGTGAATTTCCTGGCGCACCGAGTGTTCGATGGCCGCGAAGTTGTACGACAGCACTGGATCCACGACTGATCCTTCCCGCTCAGAGGTGTCCGCCGGCGGCGGCGATGTGGTGGGCGTGGGTTTCGCCGGCCTCGCGCAGCACGGCCTCGTTGTGCCGGATGGTGGCACCGATCTCGCTCAGCACGTGATAGAGCCTGGTGGACTCGGCGTTCCAGCGGTCCACCACATCCTTGAAGCGCGCGGCGGCCAGTCCACCCCACAGGGACGGCGGCACAGCGCTCATGCGTCCGATGAACGCTTGCAGCATCGCTCGGATCTCGTCGTTGCGGGCGTCCGTCGTGGCGGCGACGGAACGCATCAGCTCGAAGTCGGTGTTGAGCGTGCTCATACCTAGTTCGACTGCGGCCGACCGGATTCGGTTCCATCGATTTCGGCTAGTTGACCGCGTGAGCCGATCCGACCGCCTGCTCACACGCGGCGCGCACGGCGTCCCGGGCGCCCGGCCGGCTCTGGCATCCGATGCTGATCCGGACATCGCCGTCCAGCAGCACCGTCCACCAGACATGGTGCACGGCACGTACTTCGCGGTAGGTCACCGCGGGTCGGCCGGCGCTGAGAGCGGACGGGTGGAAGTCGACGAACACACCGGCGGGTTCGGCGTCGATGGCCCGTTTCAATCGTTCGGCCGTGCCGGCCAGCGTCTCGCCGGGCACCTGTGACTGGGTGACGTGCAACGCCACCTCCGGATCGGCCGGTGAGGTCACCTGGACTCGTGCCGAACCGGGCCCGGCGACCACCCGCTGGGCAGACCAGTCGGCGGGCACCGTCAGCGCCACGCGTCCCTCTACCAGTACCGAGGTAGGCGCGGTGTGCGTCCGGGACGGGCCGGGATGGTGCGCGGCAGCGACGGCGGGGACCACAAGGGCAAGTGCGGCGAGGACGACGCCGGCGCCGATTCGGGCAACAGAGCGCGGTGGCGGCGCCTCGGCCGGTTTGGTGGGAGGGATCGCACCGGCCCGTCGAGCCAGCCGCGTCAGCCTCGCGTCGTCGACTGCGACGACCGTCTGCTGCACCGCGTCGGTGATCGCCGACGCCAGCGGCTGGGCACCGGCAATGGTGTTCGGCGCGTCGATCAGCACCACCGCCGACGTGTGGTCGATCAGCGCTGAGACTTGCCCGGGCCCGGCCGGGCGCGGCACGGCAGCGACCGTCTTCCCGGTGACCGCGACCAGTTGATCGGCGATTTCGATGACGGCCGCATCAGCCGCATCCGGAAGCGCCTGTGCAAGCAGCCATGATCGGGGATGCGTCTGCGCGTCGACGCCGAGCGTGCCCGCAGCGGCGGTCACCACGCCGATCCGCGCCGCCGACCACCACGACGGGTGCACGACAACCACGCCGTCCGGATGACCGGACGCCAATGTCCGCAGCATGCTCGACCACAGCGAGGCGACCGCAACCGGGCGCTCGCCTACCAGTGCCACATCGTCGTCGATTGCGGCCAGCGCAGAGTCCGCCACCTTCCCGGATGAACCTGCGGCACAACATATTCGACGGATATCGCCGGGGCCTGCCTCGATCACGGCGCGGTGCCCGCTCATGGGGGCGGGCTCCAGGCCAGCTGCACAACTTGCTCGTCGCCGGTCCTGGTCGTCAGCACAGCACGACCGGGCGGCAACGGCCCAGGGTTATTCGACCCGAGCAGCACGCCGTCATCCGGACTCGCGCTCATCAGCAGACCCAGGCAGCCGAGCTCACGCAGGCCGGCGAGCAACGGCTCGAACAGCGCACGCGCCGCACCGCCGCTGCGTCGCGCCACGATCACATGTAGGCCCACATCGGCGGCGTATGGCAGGTAGTCGAGCAGCACGGCCAACGGGTTGCCGCCCGGCGCCGCGACCAGGTCGTAATCGTCGACCACCAAATAGATTTCGGGTCCGGACCACCACGACCGCGTCCGTAGCTGCGCGGGTGTGACATCCGCAGGTGGCATGCGCTGCTGTAGCCGAGCTACCAGGCTCGGCAACAAGGCGGTGAGCGCCGCGGGTGACATGGCATAGCCGCCCAGGTGATCGGATTCGGCCACACTCAACAACGTGCGCCGAAAGTCGACGATGACAAGCTCGGCCTGTCCGGCAGTGCTGGTGCGGATGAGCTCCCGGCACAGCAGGCGCAGTAGCGATGTCTTGCCGCAGGCGTTGTCTCCGAGCACCAGCAGATGCTGTTGCCGCTGAAAGTCCAGTGCTACGGGCCGCAGCCGGCGTTCGTCAATGCCCAGCAGGATCTGGGTGCTCACTTCGTGTGAGGCCCGCTGCAGCACCGCTTCGTACTCCACCCGATCGGGCAGCAGCGGTATCGGCGGCGCACCCGAACCGGCCGTGCCGCAACGAATGTCGGCTCCGCTCAGTTGCGGTAGGGCGATCAGCATCTGCAGCCCATCGTGTGACAGGCCGCGGCCTGGCCGGTTGTGCGGAACTCCTTGCGCCTGCTTGCGATCCACTTCGGAGTCCGCGGGATCGCCCAACCGCAATTCGATGCGGGTGCCGATCTGATCTTTGAGCGCCGGCCGGACCTCGGCCCAGCGCGTCGCGGACAGCACGACATGGACGCCATAAGAAAGCCCTTGCGCTGCCAGCGCGGTGACGGGTTCCTCCAACGCCTCGAATTCCTGACGCAACACGCCCCAGCCGTCGATCACCAGGAACACCTCCGGGAACCGACCGCCGGTCCCGGGCCCGCGGTGGTGGGCCTCGCGATCCCGCACCATCGCCTCGAGTTCGGCGACCATGCGCCGGACCAGCCTTCGGTCGGCTCGACCCGCGACCGTGCCGACATGCGGCAACTCGCCCATCGAGGCCAACGCTCCGCCACCGAAGTCCAGGCAGTAGCAATGCACATCGTCGGCGTCATGGGTAGCAGCCAACGCCAGCAGGAGGGTGCGCAGTGCGGTCGACTTGCCCGACTGTGGCCCACCCACTATCGCGACATTGCCTGTGGCACCGGACAAGTCGACGATCAGTGGGGTTCGGCGCTGTTCGAAGGGTCGGTCGACGATGCCGATGGGCACCGTCAGAGCCGGTGCCGCCCCGGACAGAAGTTCACTTACCGCTGGTGCGGTGTCCAGCGGCGGCAACCACACCCGGTGTGCGGGCGGCCCCTGCCCGGACAGCCGGTCCAGCACCGCTTGGGCTACGGTCGGCCGGCGTGTCGTACTGGCGGGGACGCGATGGACGCTGCGGCTGGTGAACAGCCGCACCTCATCGGCTGCCGGATCGCGCTGCGTTACCGCAAGCGGCGCGGAAACATACGACGTCTGGAACCGGGTGAGCTCACCGCTCGCCGACCGCAGCAGACCCGCACCCGGGGTGTTTGGTAACTCGTAGGCGTCGGTGGTGCCCAGCACGGTTCGTGAATCGCTGGGCAACAACGTCTTCAGGCACACGCGGTAGGACAGGTGAGCTTCCAGTCCCCGTAGCCGACCCTCCTCGAGGCGCTGACTGGCCAGCAGCAGGTGCATACCCAGCGACCGGCCCAGTCGGCCGATCGCGACGAAGGTGTCCGCGAAATCGGGATGCTGGCTGAGCAGCTCGGCGAATTCGTCGACGATGATGAACAACGTGGGCAGCGCCGGTAACGCCGCGCCGCCACGCCGGGCCCGCTCGTAGGCCGCGGTGCTGACGAAGTTGCCCGCCGACCGCAGCAGGCGTTGCCTGCGGTTGATCTCGCCATTCAGTGCGTCTTTCATCCGGGCGACCAACGGCGCCTCCGCGGCGAGGTTGGTGACGACGGCGCAGACGTGTGGCGCACCGGCAAGGTCTAAGAAGGTGGCGCCCCCTTTGAAGTCGACGAGCAGCAAGTTGAGCACCGCCGGGGAATTGCGTGCCATCATTCCCACCGCGACAGTCCGCAACAGCTCGGATTTGCCTGAGCCCGTTGCACCGACGCACAGCCCATGTGGACCCATGCCACCCTCGGCCGACTCCTTGATGTCGAGTTCGACGGCCACTCCGTTGGGTGTCACGCCGATCCGCACGCGAAGTTGGTCGTCGTGTTCATCCCACCCGGGTTGCGCGGCGCGCGGGCGACCATGGCGGGTCGCCAGGCGGCGGGCGCACACCAGCGCGTCGAGCGCACTCATCTGGTCCGGGCACACCAGCGGCTGAATCTGGTCGCCGACCCTGACCGTCAGCGGCCCGCCCGACCCAGCCACCCGGATGGTGGTCACCGCGCCACCGCAGTTGCCGCGCTCGTCGGTGTCGGTGATCACCACCACCCGCGCTGCCGACACCTCGGCCAGCGCGGTATCGGCCTGCCCCAGCGTCGAATACACCATCGGAACCGTCGCATCGTCAGCGCAGGGATGTCGGTTGTGCGGCAACCACTTCAGCCAATCCCAGTCCTCCTGCGTCGCCGCACAAGCCACCGCGGCGATCAACACCTCGTCGGGAGAATGCAGCACGGCCAACTGGCAGACCATTGACCGCGCCAGCGCGCGCACCGCGGCCACCGCACCCTCGATCGTTATCGGGCCGCGCAGCGGTATCGCGACGGGCACGTCGTCGACGGTGGAGTGTGTGCGCAGGAACCGCGCCAATGCCGTGCCGGTGACCGGATCGGACCGGTGTGCGGTCGTTTCTGGCGGGGCCACCAGACGAGTTGCCAGCGGTTGATTGCCGCGGCCCACCCGGATGCGGCAGAACTCCGGATCATCCGGTCGCCGCTCCCACCTGCGCGACCCGCCGATCAACGGCCACAGCGTGTCAGGATCGGGATGTGCCCGCTCAAGCGAGAAACGTTGTCGTGCGGCTATTTCCGTCACGGTATGACGCAGCCCGCTCAAATAGTCCAGGTAGTCGACTCGGTCGGCGTCGATGTCGGGACGGGCGCGGCCGCTGAACATGCTCACCACCAGTGAACCCAACATCATCACCGGGAAGGCGAGGAAGGTCGGATTGCGCGCCATCGGCGACCCCGAAGCCCACGCCACCGCCATCACTGCGAACGTGGCAACCGACATGACGACCGGGAGCACCCGCAGCAGCAGACCGGAGGACGTTGACCGCGGCACCTCCGGCGGTGCGGCGACCTCGATTTCCGCCGATCGCGGCCCGTGTTCCATAACGGCCGATGACGTTAGACAGCGGGGCGTGTCGCCGCAATTCACTTGTGGATAGCCGAATACTGGCCCGCCGCGACTCCGATTAACCTGCCGAGCAACACGTTTGGAGGGCCAATGGCGGAATCTGTTCAAGGCATACGCCGGGTGTGCGTTCATTCCGGCCCGGCCGCCGTCGACGTGTCCTTGCCCGCCCAAGTTCCGGTCGCCACCCTGATACCTGCCCTCGTCGACCTGCTGGGCGAGAAATGCGGCGACACGGCGACGCGTTATCACCTGTCGCGCCTGGGCTCGGCAACGCTGCCCGCCTCGACGACGCTGGCGCAGAACGACATCGGCGACGGCACGGTGCTCATCTTGAGCCAAGAGGTGAGCAGAGCACCGATTCCGCGATATGACGACGCCGCTGAGGCGGTGTCGACGACGTTGGTAGTAGTCCAGCCCCGCAACGCCACGCGCATCGGTGGAGCCCTTGCGGCCGGTGCCTTCACCACCGCATCTGCGGTGACCGTGACGGCGCACGGGCCGGGCGCCGGGAGCACCTACCTGACCGCGGGTGTCACCGGGGCGGCGGCCGTTATGGCCTTGTTGGCCGCCGGCATTGCGCAGCGGTCACGTGAAGACTCGACGGCGACGGTCACGCTTGGCCTGATCGCCGTCGTCTTCGCCGCGGTAGCCGGATACCTGGCCGTGCCGGGTCCGCCCGGCCTACCGAATGTGTTGCTGGCGGCGATGACCGCCGCGGTTGCCGCCGTCCTCGCCACTCGCCTATTGGGTTGCCGCACAGTCGCGTTGACCGCGGCGGCCGGCTTTGCCGGGATGACGGCAACCAGCGCGCTGGCGGGTGTGCTCACCTCCGCACAGCCGCAGACGGTAGCCGCCTTCGGCGCCCTGGCTTCCCTGGCTCTAGTGGAGCTGGCACCGCGCATCGCCATCGCGGCCGCGGGGTTGTCGCCGAGCGACGACGACGTCCCCGCGGACAAGCTCACCGCCCAGGCCGTGTGCGCCGATCACTGGCTCGCCGGCCTGTCCGCCGCCTTCGCGGCGTCGACCGCCGTCGGCGCCGTGGTCGCCGCGTGCATCACGCCACGAGGTCTCGCCCTATCCGGCATCACCGGTCTGCTCCTGCTGCTGCAGACACGAAACAGGAGGAACAACCTGATGTTCGCCGTCGGCGGAATCATTTCCGCGGCAACCACATTCGCGCTCACCGCCGGGCGCGTACCCCAACACAGTCCCTGGATCGCGGCGTCGGCCGCGCTGCTGACCGCCGCGGCGATCTACACCGGATTCCTCGGCCCCGACATGCCGTTGTCGCCGCTGGCCCGCCGGGGCATCGACGCGCTGGAATGTCTGGCGCTGATCGCGGCGGTGCCGGTGACTTGCTGGGTTAGCGGGATATTCGACGGCGTCCGCGCGCTGCATCTGGGATGAGTGGGGCCGGCACCCGGGTGCTGCGACTGGGCGCGGTCGCGGCGATCGTGGTCCTGACCGAATGCGGCACACCGTCAGCGCATGCCGTATCCCCGCCGCCGATCGACGAAAAGTGGCTGCCCGCACCGGCAGCGCCGGCACCCTCGCATCCGACGGTGCAACGGGAGACGTGTACGGCGGCGCCGGCCGTTGCGCCCATAGACACGCCCAACCAGTTAACCGGCCTGGATCTGCCGCGCGTGTGGCCACTGACCCGCGGGGCCGGCCAGCGGGTCGCGATCATCGACACCGGCGTCTCGCGACATCGGCGGCTGCCGAAACTGATGCCCGGCGGAGACTATGTGTTCACCGGCGACGGCACCCAGGACTGTGACGCACACGGCACCCTGGTCGCCGGAATCGTCGGCGGGGCACCCGATGCGGCCGGCGACCAGTTCAGCGGCGTGGCACCCGACGTCACGTTGATCGGCATTCGCCAATCCAGCGCCAAGTTCGCAGCGATTGGACACGGCAGCGGCGTCGGCGACGTGGACACCATGGCCCAGGCGGTCCGGACCGCCGCCGACCTCGGCGCGTCCGTCATCACCATCGCCTCGGTGGCGTGCGCGCCGGCGGCCGACGCGCTTGACGACCGCGCGCTCGGCGCCGCCCTCGCTTATGCGGTGGACGTGAAGAACGCCGTCGTCGTAGCCGCGGCAGGCAATACCGGTGGTGGCGCGCACTGTCCGCAGCAACGGTCCGACGCCACCCAAGACACCGTCACCGTCGCGGTCAGTCCCGCCTGGTACGACGACTACGTGCTCACCGTCGGATCGGTCAACGCCGCCGGATCGCCGTCGGAGTTCAGCCTGGCCGGCCCGTGGGTCGATGTGGCGGCGACCGGGGAGGCGGTGACATCGCTCAGCCCGGTCGGCGATGGGTTGATCAGTAGCGTTGCCGGTCAACCGCTTTCGGGCACCAGCTACGCCGCGCCGGTGGTCAGCGGGATCGCCGCACTCATCCGCGCCCGCTTCCCGGCGTTGACCGCACGACAGGTCATGCAACGCATCGAGGCGACAGCACACCACCCACCAGCGGGATGGGATCCATTCGTCGGCAACGGCACGGTCGACGCGATGGCCGCCGTCAGCACCGACCCCGGGCCGCAACCCGCCAACCCGCCGCATTCACCCACGCCGATCAGCTCGCCGCCCGAACCGCCCGCGCGACCGAAGACGAGCGCCCGCAACACGGCAGTCGGCGGCGCGGCTGTCGGCCTGCTGGTCGTGGTGGCGGCTGGCGCGTCCGGGCGCTTACGGCGGCCCCGCCGCGACGATGTCACGAGCCACTGAGGCTTTCTCCCGACTCAGCTCCGGACCGCTTGGCAGCGTCGCCAGCATCGGCCATGGCGCCGCGCTGGCCGCCGCCGGCAAACCGAGGTCATGTGCCGCTTCGTCGTCGTGGACGGCAAACCGGGCACCGGTGTCGGTGACGAGATAACGGCTACCGGTGCCCTCGCCAGACAGGTTCCGCGCCGCGACGTAGGCGCTGCGGCCGGGCGGGAGATGGAACGCGTCCAGCGCCGGACCGCGGCCGTCGGCTTGAGACAAGGTCACCGGACCCTGGCCCGCCGGAAACGGCGGCCCGCTACCCACCGAGATCACCACCTCGGCAGGCCCGTGTCCTCGTGGGGCCCACGTCGCACATACCGCGGCCGCGTCGGAAACCTCCGGCGCCCGATCCGGGAAGGTGGAGACCGGCAGCTCGTTCACCACCGGCGCGGCGCGAATGGCGTCGGGCGCCACGACCGCAACGTCGGCGCTGCCCCGCGAGTCGCCGAACCGCAGCAGATCGGCGGTGACCTGGCCGATCCGCTGCACACCGGCACCGAGCACGACGTAGGACTCCTCGCCCTGCACGCGTGTGATGCGCAGCACAGTTCCGACCGCGAACCCGGGTAGGCCCGATGCGGTCCGCCCGGCCGCGCCACCGACGTGGGGAGCGGTGATCGGCGGCGCCTCGGGAACGCTGTTGAGCAAAGCCTGGGAGACCAGCCGAGGTTTGCGTCCCTCCAGCCGCAAAGCCCGCACCGCCGCCCGATCGGCCAGGTCCACCACCGCGCGCTGACCGCGATACAGCAGATAGGCCGGCGCGCCGGAAACCGGCGCCACCAGGACGGCCCGCTCGGCGCCCAGTCCCTGGACAGCAACCCGGCCCACCAGAACCGTTGTGACGCCGGGTGCCTCGCCGTCACACACGGTCCACACCGATTCCGAGGCCGGCAGCGGCCCGGCCAGATCCGCCGGCGCCCCCGGAATTCCCAGCAGCGGGCCGCGTTTCGTGCGACTCAGGTCCGAGTCGTGCACCGGCGTGGGGTTAGCACTCGTCGCCGCGATCAGCCGGGCCGAGGCCAGATTGAGCACCGGATGCCAAGTCTCGCCCACCCGCACGTACAGCGCCCCGGACTCCCGGCTCATGACGATCCGCGCGTCCCCGAGCCCCGGACGCGGATGCAGTACCGCCAGGGCGGCGCATCCGGCCACCGCGACCGCCGCCACCAGGCAGCCCAGCGTCGACCCGACAGCGTGCGGGCGGCTGACGCTGCCGAGATCCCGGCCGAGCAAAGCCGCCTCGAGGCGGCGCAGCAGGAATCGGCGTGCGCTGATCTGCAGCCACGTCGTCCCCTGTCGCGACACATGACCCCCACGAGTCCGGCGAATCGCCCCCTACGGTAAGGCGACCGGCCACCGCAGCTCACCGCTCATCCACAGTCTCGGAAATTTTGCTGGTCAGCCGTTGCGGGTAAAATTCTCGAGGTGTTAGAGCTCCGCATTCGCCGCCAGGTCGGTCGGGCCGGCCTGGGCGCCGCAGCATTGGTCGCCGCCGCCGTCGTATCCCCGAGCGCAGCAACCCCGGTGGCATCAGCCGCCGACTGCCACGACGCCGAGGTCGTGTTCGCGCGCGGCACCAACGAACCACCAGGCATGGGCCGCGTAGGCGACGCATTCGTCACCTCGCTGCGCCAGCAGACCAACGGCATGGACATCGGCACCTACGGGGTGAACTACGCCGCCAGCAAGCTGCAGCTGCACGGCGGTGACGGCGCCAACGACGTCATCAACCATGTGAAGCAGACCGTGTCCTCCTGCCCGAACACCCAGATCGTGTTGGGCGGTTACTCCCAAGGCGCGTCGGTGATCGACATCGTAGCCGGCGTTCCGATCGGCGGCATCAGCTGGGGCAGTTCGCTACCGCCCGAATACGCCAGCAACATCGCCGCGGTGGCGACCTTCGGCGACGTGGCCGACCGCGCCGGCGGAGCGGTGCCCAATGCCAGCCCGCTGTTGGGCGCCAAGGCCATCGACCTGTGCAACCCGCAAGACCCGATCTGTCACGCCGGCGCGGGCAACGAATGGAGTGGCCACACCGAAGGCTACGTCCCCGCGTATACCACGCAGGCGGCCACCTTCGTCGCGGGCAAGCTGTTGGCGGGGTCTTCGTCGCACCTGCCCGGATCGACCCCGTTGGTGCCCGGACTCGGCCCGCAAGTACCGCAGGCTCCGGGCACCGCACCGATTCCCGGCCTCGGCCCGCAGGTACCCGGAACGCCGGTGCAGGCGCCGGGCTCCGTCGTCGCGGTGCACTGACGCGACGAGCGTAAGCCCATCTGGCCTATGCGCCTCTAGCGATCCCGGGTGCGCACGTCCCGCGTGATCAGCACCCGAGACGCCAGTTGGTCATCGGGCGGGTAGTCCACCCTGGCCAGCGTCAATCCCTGCGGCGGCGCGGCGGCGAAATCACTGGAACGTTCGGTGACGCTGAGCAGTTCACGACACCACGCCGCGGTGCGCCTGCCTTCCCCGACCGCCAGTAGTGCCCCCACCAGCGAGCGGACCATCGACCAGCAGAACGCGTCGGCGCTGACCTGCGCCGTGATCAGATGCCCCTGGTGCGTCCAGTCCAGCCGCTGCAGGTCGCGGATGGTGGTGGCGCCCTCCCGGTGACGGCAGAACGCGGCAAAGTCGTGCAAACCCAACAACTCTCGCGACGCCACCGTCATCGCATCCACGTCCAGTTCGCGGGGCCACGCGGTGACGTAGCGGGCCTGCTGGGGCTCGACACCGTAAGGCGCCGTGGACAACCGGTACACGTAGTGGCGTCGCAGCGCGGAGAACCGGGCGTCGAAACCGGCTGGCGCGCGGTTGATGTCGAGGACCCGGACGTCGGCGGGCAGGAACCGGCCCAACCGTCGCAGCAGCGGCAGGAATTCGGGATCGCCGTCCCGGACCGACCGGGAATAGGCGTTGGGTATGGCGTCGATCGGCACGTCGACGTGGGCCACCTGCCCGGTGGCGTGTACGCCGGCATCGGTGCGTCCGGCCGCGCGTAACCGCACCGGAACGCGGAAGACGGTCGTCAGCGCCTCATCGAGGACGCCGGCGACCGTCCGCTGCCCCGCTTGTGCAGCCCAGCCCGCGAAATCCGTTCCGTCATAGGCTATGTCGAGCCGCAGACGAACAACGTCACTAATTCTCGGCGGCCTCGTCAGCGTCTTCGACACCCGCTTGCGGGGTCGCGGCCGCCGCCTCGGGGGTGTCTTCGACCGCAGAATCCTCGGCGACCTCGTCGGCTGCCGAATCGTCCACCGCCGCCGGCTCGACCGACGCCTGCGGTGCCGCGGCCGCCGCCTCCGGCGCGGCCTTCTTGGCCGGCTTGGCCCGACGCGCGCGATCCGCCTCCGAGGTGACCGTCTTCTCCCGCACCAACTCGATCACGGCCATCGGGGCATTGTCGCCCTTGCGCGGCTCGACCTTGATGATGCGGGTGTAACCGCCGTTGCGGTCGGAGAAGAACGGCCCGATCTCGGCGAACAAGGCGTGCACCACATCCTTGTCCCGGATCTTCTTGAGCACCTCACGCCGATTGTGCAACGTGCCCTTCTTGGCGTGGGTGATCAGCTTCTCGGCGTAGGGCCGCAACGCCCGGGCCTTCGGCTCGGTGGTCTTGATCCGGCCGTGCTCGAACAACGACGTGGCCAGGTTGGCCAGCAGCGCCTTCTGGTGCGAAGACGACCCGCCGAGGCGAGGGCCCTTGGTGGGCTTGGGCATTGCGACTTCTCCTAATTGGGGCCGGTCCCCGTATCAGGTAGGACCGGGACGGATTTCCTTTAGAGCTGTTCGGTTTCGGCGTAGTCCTGGTCGTCATAGGCACCCTCGGTGGACCAGGTACCGGTGGCGACGTCGTAACCAGCAACCTCCGACGGGTCGAAGGTGGGCGGGCTGTCCTTGAGCGACAGACCCAGCTGGTGCAGCTTGACCTTGACCTCGTCGATGGACTTCTGACCGAAGTTGCGGATGTCGAGCAGGTCGGACTCGGTGCGGCTCACCAGCTCTCCGACCGTGTGCACGCCCTCGCGCTTGAGGCAGTTGTAGGACCGCACGGTCAGGTCCAGGTCGTCGATCGGCAGAGCGAACGACGCGATGTGGTCGGCCTCGGCCGGCGACGGCCCGATCTCGATGCCTTCGGCCTCGACATTGAGTTCGCGCGCCAGACCGAAGAATTCGACCAGCGTCTTACCCGCCGACGCCAGGGCGTCGCGGGGGCTGATCGAGCTCTTGGTCTCCACGTCCAGGATCAACTTGTCGAAGTCGGTGCGCTGCTCGACACGCGTCGCGTCCACCTTGTAGGTGACCTTGAGCACCGGCGAGTAGATGGAATCGACTGGGATACGGCCGATTTCGGCACCCGAAGCGCGGTTCTGCACGGCCGGCACATAGCCGCGGCCACGCTCGACGACGAGCTCGACCTCGAGCTTGCCCTTGTCGTTCAACGTCGCGATGTGCATCGAGGGGTTGTGCACCGTGACACCGGCCGGGGGCACGATGTCACCGGCGGTGACCTCGCCCGGGCCCTGCTTGCGCAGGTACATGGTGACCGGCTCGTCCTCCTCGGAGGACACGACCAGGCCCTTGAGGTTCAGGATGATGTCGGTGACATCTTCCTTGACGCCCGGGACCGTGGTGAATTCGTGCAGCACGCCGTCGATGCGGATGCTGGTGACGGCCGCGCCGGGAATGGACGACAGCAGCGTCCGGCGCAGCGAATTGCCAAGGGTGTAGCCAAAACCCGGCTCCAGCGGTTCGATGACGAACTGGGACCGGCTGTCGGTGATGACTTCCTCGGACAAGGTGGGTCGCTGAGAAATCAGCATGTGTTTCTTCTTCTCCTTCTCGGCACCCGCTATTTGATGCCGTTTGGGTGTTCCGCCGCTGCGGCTGCAGCGGGGGAAGCTGGTGTTACTTCGAGTAGAACTCGACGATCAGCTGCTCGCTGAGCGGCACGTCGATCTGCGCGCGCTCTGGCAACTGATGGATCAGGATGCGCTGACGCTCCCCCACCACCTGCAGCCAGCTGGGGATCGGACGGTCGCCGGCGGTCTCCCGCGCGATCTGGAACGGCACCGTGTTCAGCGACTTGTCCCGCACATCGATGATGTCGTATTGCGAGACCCGGTAGCTGGGGACGTTGACGTGAACGCCGTTGACGCTGAAGTGCCCGTGGCTGACCAGCTGGCGGGCCATGCGGCGGGTGCGGGCCAGGCCGGCGCGGTAGATCACGTTGTCCAGACGGCTTTCCAGAATCTGCAGCAGATTCTCACCGGTCTTGCCGGAGTGGCGGACGGCTTCTTCGTAGTAGCGGCGGAACTGCTTTTCCATCACGCCGTAGGTGAAGCGGGCCTTCTGCTTCTCCTGCAGCTGCAGCAGATATTCGCTTTCCTTGATCCGCGCCCGGCCGTGTTGGCCGGGAGGGTAGGGGCGCTTCTCGAACGCCGCATCGCCACCGACGAGGTCGGTACGCAGCCGGCGCGACTTGCGGGTGATGGGTCCGGTGTAACGAGCCATGAGTTATCTCTCCTAGACGCGACGGCGCTTGGGCGGACGGCATCCGTTGTGCGGCTGAGGGGTGACATCGGAGATCGCGCCGACCTCCAGCCCCGCGGCCTGCAGCGACCGGATCGCGGTTTCCCGGCCCGAACCCGGGCCCTTCACGAAGACGTCGACCTTACGCACACCGTGCTCCTGGGCCTTGCGCGCGGCGTTCTCCGCGGCCAGCTGGGCGGCGAACGGCGTCGACTTGCGCGACCCCTTGAACCCGACGTGTCCCGACGACGCCCACGCGATGACATTGCCCTGGGGGTCGGTGATCGTCACGATCGTGTTGTTGAAGGTGCTCTTGATGTGGGCAGCACCGTGCGGAACGTTCTTCTTCTCCCGCCGCCGAGTCTTCTGTCCCTTCTTGGGACCGGACGCGGTTGCCTTCTTCGGTGGCATCGATTACCTGGCCTTCTTCTTGCCCGCGATGGTGCGCTTGGGACCCTTGCGGGTACGCGCATTGGTCTTGGTCCGTTGGCCGCGCACCGGCAGGCCGCGGCGGTGCCGCAGACCCTGGTAGCAGCCGATCTCGATCTTGCGACGGATGTCGGCCTGCACCTCGCGGCGCAGGTCACCCTCGACCTTCAGGGTCGCTTCGATGTAGTCACGCAGCTGGGTCAGTTGGTCATCGGTCAGGTCCCTGGTGCGCAGGTCCTTATCGATGCCGGTGGCTGCCAGAATCTCGTTGGAGCGGGTTCGGCCGATGCCGAAGATGTACGTCAGCGCGATCTCCATCCGCTTGTCACGCGGCAGATCGACGCCTACTAGTCGAGCCATAGGGGCGTTTCCTCTTATCTCAAGCGAAGGTCTTTTCCCAGTCCGTTCCCCGCCTGCTGGCGAGGGCCCGGCCTTCGTCCGGGCGTGGATGAACGGCCTATCCGCTCATTGGTGCTGGGAGGTCTGCATTCAGTTGTCTGCGCCTTGGGGCGCGGGTCAGCCCTGCCGCTGCTTGTGGCGGGGATCTTGGCAGATCACCATGACCCGCCCATGCCGACGGATCACCCTGCACTTGTCACAGATCGGCTTGACGCTTGGGTTCACCTTCACGGCTGTTCTCGGTCCTGTTCTCGTTCGTGTGCTTACTTGTACCGGTAAACGATGCGGCCCCGCGACAAGTCGTAGGGCGACAACTCCACTACCACCCGGTCTTCGGGGAGGATGCGGATGTAGTGCTGCCGCATCTTGCCGCTGATATGGGCGAGCACCTTGTGACCGTTCTCCAGCTCAATGCGAAACATGGCATTGGGCAGGGGTTCGACCACGCGACCCTCGACCTCTATGGCACCGTCCTTCTTGGCCATTACGTTGTGGCGATCCTTATCTATCCTCGTCGGTGCACCCGGTTCGGGCGCAGCACGTACTACGACTACTCAACGTGGGCCGGTGGTGGAAATTCCGCGACAATTCCGGGGAATTTCAAGACTGGGCACGCCAGAAGCCGGCACGGACGCCGCGCCGTCGTCCCACAATACTCGCATCGCCGCATCCGGCGCAAAACGTCGCGAACCGGAATAGCGCACGTCAGCGGGCGGGTTAGAGCAAGCATGACCGATGTTGCTGATAAGAAGCCAAATCTGGGCCGGTTCGGATCATTCACCCTTGGTCTGACGCCGCAGCAAGCGAAGGAAATCGAGGCGCTGGGCTACGGCGCCGTCTGGGTCGGCGGTTCGCCACCGGCTGAACTGGCCTGGGTCGAACCCATCTTGGCGGCGACCACCACCCTGCAGGTGGCCACCGGCATCGTCAACATCTGGACCGCACCCGCCAAGCAGGTGGCCGAGTCCTTTCATCGGATCGACCAGGCCTACCCGGGCCGCTTCCTGCTCGGCATCGGCGTCGGGCATCCCGAGGCGCACAGCGAGTACCGAAAGCCCTACGACGCGCTGGTGGAATACCTCGACCGGCTCGACGAACACGGTGTGCCCGCCAACCGGCGCGTGGTGGCCGCATTGGGTCCGCGAGTGTTGAAGCTTTCGGCGCAACGCAGCGCCGGGGCGCACCCCTACCTGAGTCCGCCGGAACACACCGCGCAGGCGCGCGAGCTGCTGGGGCCATCGGCGTTCCTGGCTCCCGGACATCAGGTGGTGCTGACCTCGGACACCGAAAAGGCCCGCAAGGTGGGCCGCAAGGCGCTCGATATCTACTTCGACCTAGTCAACTACCGCAGCAACTGGAAGCGACTGGGCTTCTCCGATGAAGAAATCACCCGCCCCGGCAGCGACCGTCTAGTCGACTCCGTGATCGCGTACGGCACCCCGGAGCAGATCGCGGCGCGGCTCAAGGAGCACCTCGACGCCGGTGCCGACCATGTGCCTGTGCTGGTCCTCACCAAGGATGAAAACCTGGTACCGGCGCTGGCCGAATTGGCCGGCCCACTCGGGCTGAATCAGTCGTGAGCAATCGACGCGTAGGGGGACGAAGATGACCGCAGGCAGTGGACTCAAACCCGAGCTGGGCCGCTACGGGGTCTGGCTGGGCACTCGTTCCATCGACCCAGAGCTGGCCGGCCAGATCGAAGCGGCCGGCTATGGCGCGGCCTGGATCGGCGGATCACCGGACGCCGAGTTGTCGTGGGTCGAACCCGCGCTGGCGCAGACGACGTCGCTGCAGCTGGCGACCGGGATCGTCAACGTGTGGTCAGCCCCGGCGGCGACCGTCGCCCAGTCCTTCCAGCGCATCGAGAGCGCCCACCCCGGGCGATTCGTGCTGGGTGTGGGCGTCGGACACCCCGAGGCGACGCAGGAGTACACCAAGCCCTATGACGCGCTGGTGGGTTACCTCGACGAACTCGACGCGGGCCGAGTGCCCAACAGCCGTCGGGTACTGGCTGCGCTGGGGCCCGAGGTGCTGCGGCTTTCCGCCGAGCGTGCGGCCGGCGCCCACCCGTACCTGACGACGCCCGAACACACGGCCAAGGCACGTGAATTGCTGGGGAACTCGGTGTTCTTGGCGCCTGAACACAAGGTGGTGCTCACCACCGACCGCGACGAGGCCCGCGCCACCGGCCGCAAGTTCATCGACTTCTATCTCGGCCTGAGCAACTACGTGAACAACTGGCTGCGGCTCGGCTTCACCCCGGATGACGTGCGCAAACCCGGCAGCGACCGGCTGATCGACGCCCTGGTGGCCTACGGCAGCGCCGAGGCCATCGCACAGCGTCTCGACGAGCATGTCCAAGCGGGCGCCGACCATGTCGCCATTCAGGTGCTGGGCGCCTTCAAGGCGGACAAGCTACTGCCCGTACTGAGCGAACTGGCCGGACCACTGGGGCTGAGCCGTTAGGGTTTGACCCATGCGGCTGCTAGTCACCGGTGGTGCGGGCTTCATCGGGGCGAATTTCGTGCACAGCACGGTGCGCGAATGCCCCGAGGACCAGGTCACCGTCATCGACGCCATGACCTATGCCGGCAGACGGGAGTCGCTGGCTGACGTGGCCGACGACATCCGGCTGGTCGAGGGCGACATCACCGACGCCGAGCTGGTGTCGCAGCTGGTGGCCGAATCGGACGCGGTGGTGCACTTCGCCGCCGAATCGCACGTCGACAACGCGCTGGACAACCCCGAGCCGTTCCTGCACACCAACGTGGTCGGCACCTTCACCATCCTGGAAGCGGTACGACGCCATGGCGTGCGGTTGCACCACATCTCGACCGACGAGGTCTACGGCGACCTCGAGCTGAACGACCCGCAGCGGTTCACCGAGGCGACGCCCTACAACCCGTCGAGTCCCTACTCGGCGAGCAAGGCGGGCGGGGACATGCTGGTGCGGGCCTGGGTCCGCTCGTACGGCGTACGCGCGACGATCTCCAACTGCTCCAACAACTACGGGCCCTATCAGCACGTGGAGAAGTTCATCCCGCGCCAGATCACCAACGTGCTCACCGGGCGCCGGCCCAAGCTGTACGGCAGCGGCCACAACGTGCGCGACTGGATCCACGTCGAAGACCACAACAGCGCGGTGCGCCGCATCCTGGAGAAGGGCCAGATCGGCCGGACCTATCTGATCAGCTCCGAGGGCGAACGCGACAACCTGACCGTGCTGCGCACGCTGCTGGCGCTGATGGGCCGCGACGCCGACGACTTCGACCATGTGACCGACCGCGTCGGGCACGACCTGCGCTACGCCATCGACCCGTCCACCCTGTACAACGAATTAGGTTGGGCGCCAAAGCATACTGACTTCGAAGAAGGTCTGCGCAGCACCATCGACTGGTACCGCGACAACGAGGACTGGTGGCGACCGCTCAAGGACGCCGCCGAGGCCCGCTACGAAAAGCGCGGTCAGTGACATGAAGGTACGCGAACTCGCGGTTCCCGGCGCCTGGGAGATCACTCCCACCATCCACGGTGACTCCCGGGGAATGTTCTTCGAATGGCTCACCGACCGCGGATTCACCGCGTTCGCCGGTCACCGTCTCGACGTCCGCCAGGCCAACTGCTCGGTGTCGGCGGCCGGCGTGCTGCGCGGCCTGCATTTCGCTCAACTGCCGCCCAGCCAAGCCAAGTACGTGACCTGCGTGGCGGGTTCGGTGTTCGACGTCGTCGTCGACATCCGGGTCGGCTCTCCGACATTCGGCCGCTGGGACTCCGTACTGCTCGACGACCAGGACCGGCGGACCATCTACATCTCCGAAGGTTTGGCGCACGGATTCCTTGCCCTGCAAGACAATTCGACGGTGATGTACCTGTGCTCGGCGGAATACAACCCACAGCGTGAGCACACCATCAAAGCCACCGACCCGGCGTTGGGCATCGAGTGGCCGCTGGTCGACGGCGCCGAGCCCAGCCTGTCCGACCGCGATGCCGTAGCGCCCAGCTTCGACGAAGTGCGGGCGTCGGGCTTGTTGCCCACGTGGGAGGAAGCGCAAAGCTTCGTGGCGGGCCTACAGGGCTCCGGCAACTAACCCAAGCTTCTTCCCCGTCATCCAGCGGCGCTGCCAACCGTAAGGCTCGGTGTCGCAACACTTCAGCGATGGCAACATGGATTCTGCGCTGCGGCGCAAACTCCTGGAACGAAATTTGCTGCCAGAACTGAACTTCCAGTATCCAAATGTTGCCGATGGCGCCGTCGGCCCGACGCGCCGTTGCGCGGCACCGACCGGGTGCTCGTCGAAACGCTCTAAAGACGTTGCGTTATAAGCGGTTTCGGTGAGTTCGCCAATCCCTGCGTGAGGCTTGACGATTCGGCACGATGCCAAAACCAGCGAAACCGACTTCGCTGCAATCAAATGTCGCTAACATCCGCATTGTCGTCGGTCGGGCCGCGACCTTCGCTCCCTGGGAACGCTGGAGGTGGGGGATGTCGTTCGTATTGGCGGTGCCGGACGTCATGGCGGAAGCCGCGGGCGCGTTGGCGGGTCTGGAATCGACCATCGGCGCGGCGCACGCCGCGGCGTCGGCGCAAACGGCGGCGCTGCTGCCGATGGCCGCCGACGAGGTGTCAACGGCCATTGCCGAATTGTTCTCCGCACACGGGTCGGCGTATCAGGCCATCAGCGCGCAGGCCGCGGCATTCCATAGCGAGTTCGTGCAAAGCCTCAACGCGGCGGCGGGAGCCTACGCGGCCGTCGAGGCCGCCAGTGTCGATCCGCTGCAGGCCTTGCAGCAGAACTTCCTGGCCTTGATCAATGCACCCACCACCGCCTTGTTGGGGCGCCCCCTGATCGGCGACGGGGTCAACGGCATAACCAACGCCCAAGGGGTGGGGACACCCGGCGGCCCGGCCGGCCTACTGATCGGCAACGGCGGCAACGGCGGCAACAGCACCGCGGTGGGCGCGCCCGGCGGCGCCGGTGGTCCCGCGGGTTTGCTCTTCGGCAACGGTGGAAACGGCGGGACCGGTGGGCCGGTCGCACTGGGCGGCGCCGGCGGGCCAGGTGGACTGCTAGGGGGTATCGCCGGGGCGACCGGCGCCCCCGGCTTGGCCACCGTCCCGCTGAGCTTCGACGGCACCCGCCTGCTCGTCAATCTCTCGGTGGGCGGCGGCCCAACTTCCGCGGTCATCGTCGACACCGGATCGCGGGGGCTCATTTTGCCGCCCCAGGCCGTCGATTTCGCCACCCTCGGGCCGGTCACCGGCACCGGCAACGTCACCTTCGGGCAGTTCGGCAATTTCCTGACGGAGTACTACAACACCTATACCTCGACGGTCAACTTCGGCAACGGCGTCGTGACCGCGCCCACCACCGTTGCGGTGGTCACCTCCGTGGTGCAGAACGGCATCTTCACCTATCCGGCTTCGCAGGCACCCGCCATCCTGGGCATCGGGGCCAATGCGTACGGCCCACTGGGCACCAGCCCCGTGACCGCACTGCCGGGCGCCTTCGGTCAGGGCGTGCTCCTCAATGCGCCCGGCCACGTCATGCAATTCGGCCCGAACCCGTTGCCGGCATACGCGTCGGTCACCGGATCGCCGGTCACCACACTGAACATCCAGATCAACAACGGTCCGCTGCAACAGACCAGCGGTGCGTTCATCGATTCCGGCGGCCTCTTCGGATCCATCCCCGACATCCTCAACCCGCCCAACGTGGGCGGGTACTTACCGGCCGGCACCACCGTTTCGGTCTACACGCCCAGCGGCACGTTGCTGTACACCACGACGGTGGGTGCGCAACAGACAAGCGTGGTGCCCTATTGGTTGGGCGGCGTCTTCAACAGCGGGATCACGCCGTTCCTGGAAGGCCCGATCTACCTCTCCTACAGTCCGACCGGTTCTGGAACAACGATTTTCGACTTCTGAGCCGCACCACCGTCCCCACCCTTTCGTCGGCAAGCCACCTCGCTTGCCAACGCCAGACCCAAGTTACTAGGATATGCAAGTATCGCCTCGCTATTCCTCTCCTCCGCCTCTTTGGGACAACCATGACTTCACTGATTCCGCACTTCATCGACGGCCGGCGCACCGACGGCCAGTCCGGTCGCACCGCCGACGTCTTCAACCCCAACACCGGCCAGGTGCAGGCCCAGGTGCCGATGGCCTCCCCAGCCGACATCGACGCCGCGGTGGCGTCGGCGGCCGAGGCCCAAAAGGGTTGGGCCGCATGGAATCCCCAGCGCCGCGGCCGCGTGCTGATGAAGTTCGTCGAGCTGGTCAACGCCCACATCGACGAGCTGTCCGAGCTGCTGTCCCTCGAGCACGGCAAGACGCTGGCCGACGCCCGCGGCGACATCCAGCGCGGCGTCGAGGTGATCGAGTTCTGCATGGGCATCCCCCACCTGCTCAAGGGTGAGTACACCGAAGGTGCCGGGCCGGGCATCGACGTCTACTCGTTGCGGCAGCCGCTGGGCGTCGTCGCCGGCATCACCCCGTTCAACTTCCCGGCGATGATCCCGCTGTGGAAAGCCGGTCCGGCGCTGGCGTGCGGGAACGCGTTCATCCTCAAGCCAAGCGAACGTGACCCGTCGGTTCCGGTGCGCCTGGCCGAGCTCTTCCTCGAGGCGGGCCTGCCGGCCGGCCTGTTCCAGGTCGTGCACGGCGACAAAGAAGCCGTCGACGCCATCCTCAACCATCCCGACATCGAGGCGGTCGGCTTCGTCGGCAGCTCGGACATCGCGCAGTACATCTACGCGGGCGCGGCGGCCAACGGCAAGCGGTCACAATGCTTCGGCGGCGCCAAGAACCACATGATCGTGATGCCCGACGCCGACCTCGACCAGGCCGTCGACGCGCTGATCGGCGCCGGGTACGGCAGCGCCGGCGAGCGCTGCATGGCGATCAGCGTCGCCGTCCCGGTCGGCGAGCAGACCGCAGAACGCTTGCGCGCCAGGCTGATCGAGCGGATCAACAACCTGCGCGTGGGACACAGCCTGGACCCCAAGGCCGACTACGGCCCGCTGGTCACCGAGGCCGCGCTGCACCGGGTGCGCGACTACATCGCCCAGGGCGTGGACGCCGGCGCCGAGATCGTCATCGACGGCCGCGAGCGGGCCAGCGACGACCTCACCTTCGGTGACGCCAACCTCGAAGGCGGGTTCTTCATCGGCCCCACCCTGTTCGACCACGTCACCCCGGACATGTCCATCTACACCGACGAGATCTTCGGGCCGGTGCTGTGCATCGTCAGAGCCAAGACCTACGAAGAAGCCGTAGCGCTTCCTTCCGAGCACGAATACGGCAACGGCGTGGCGGTGTTCACCCGCGACGGCGACACCGCCCGCGACTTCGTGTCCCGGGTCCAGGTCGGCATGGTCGGGGTCAACGTGCCCATCCCGGTACCGGTGGCCTACCACACCTTCGGCGGCTGGAAGCGGTCCGGATTCGGCGACCTCAACCAACACGGGCCGGCGTCGATCCAGTTCTACACCAAGGTCAAGACCGTGACCTCGCGGTGGCCCTCCGGCATCAAGGACGGCGCCGAATTCGTCATCCCCACCATGAATTGACCGCCAGCATGTTCACCCTCAACGACGAAGAACGCGTCATCACCGAGACGGCGGCCGCCTTCGCCGACAAGCGCCTCGCCCCACACGCCCTGGAGTGGGACGCCACCAAGCACTTCCCCACCGACGTCTTGCGCGAGGCCGCCGAACTCGGGATGGCGGCCATCTACTGCCGCGACGACGTCGGGGGCAGCGGCTTGCGCCGCCTCGACGGGGTGCGCATCTTCGAGCAGTTGGCCGTCGCCGACCCGACGACCGCGGCCTTCCTGTCGATTCACAACATGTGCGCCTGGATGATCGACACCTACGGCACCGCCGAACAACGCAAAGCCTGGGTGCCGCGACTGGCGGCCATGGACGTCATCGCCAGCTATTGCCTCACCGAGCCTGGTGCCGGATCCGACGCCAGCGCACTGAGCACCCGCGCGGTCCGGGAGGGTTCGGACTACGTGCTCGACGGCGTCAAGCAGTTCATCTCCGGAGCCGGCGCGTCCGATGTCTACGTGGTGATGGCCCGCACCGGCGGGCCGGAAAAGCCCGGCCCACGCGGCATTTCCACCTTCGTCGTCGAAAAGGACACCCCCGGGCTCAGTTTCGGCGCGCCGGAGCAGAAGATGGGCTGGCACGCCCAACCCACCGCGCAGGTCATCCTGGACGGCGTGCGGGTACCCGCCGACGCCATGTTGGGTGGCGCCGACGGGGAGGGCGCCGGGTTCGGCATCGCGATGAACGGCCTCAACGGTGGCCGGCTCAACATCGCGGCCTGCTCGCTGGGCGGTGCGCAATCCGCCTTCACCAAAGCGGGCGCCTATGTGCGGGAGCGGCAGGCCTTTGGCGCCACGCTGCTCGACGAACCGACCATCCGGTTCACCTTGGCGGACATGGCCACCGGGCTGGAAACGTCGCGAATGATGTTGTGGCGTGCGGCGAATGCGCTCGACGAGGACGCCGCCGACAAGGTCGAGCTGTGCGCGATGGCCAAACGCTACGTCACCGACACCTGTTTCGAGGTCGCCGACAAGGCGTTGCAGCTGCACGGTGGTTACGGCTATCTGCGCGAGTATGGTCTGGAGAAGATCGTCCGCGACCTACGGGTGCACCGGATCTTGGAAGGCACCAACGAGATCATGCGAGTGGTCATCGGCCGCGCCGAGGCGGCACGGCTGCGTGCAACCGGTTAGAAAGGCTGGCATGACCGAACACCTCGCGATCGCGTTTCTGGGACTCGGCCACATGGGCGGCCCGATGTCGACGAATCTCGTTGCGGCACAACACCTGGTGCGCGGCTTCGATCCGGTGCCCGCCGCCGCGGCCACCGCCGCCGACAACGGGGTGACGGTGTTCGACAGCGCCGCGCAAGCCGCGGCCGACGCCGACGTGGTCATCACCATGCTGCCCAACGGTGAGGTGGTCAAGCGCTGCTACAGCGAGGTGCTGCCAGCCGCGCGCGCCGGTGCGCTGTTCATCGACAGCTCCACGATCTCGGTCAACGACGCCCGCGAGGTGCACGCCCTGGCGCAGTCGCACGGCATGCAACAACTCGACGCCCCCGTCTCCGGCGGAGTCAAAGGTGCGGCAGCGGGATCGCTGACCTTCATGGTCGGCGGCGACGAAGGGGCGCTGCACCGGGCCCGGCCCGTGCTGGAACCGATGGCCGGCAAGATCATTCACTGCGGCGCGGCCGGTGCCGGGCAAGCCGCCAAGGTGTGCAACAACATGGTGCTCGCGGTCCAGCAGATCGCCATCGGCGAGGCGTTCGTGCTGGCCGAGAAGCTCGGCCTGTCGGCGCAGTCGCTGTTCGACGTCATCACCGGCGCCACCGGCAATTGCTGGGCGGTACACACCAATTGCCCCGTTCCCGGGCCGGTCCCGACCTCCCCAGCCAACAACGACTTCAAGCCGGGATTCGCCACCGCGCTGATGAACAAGGACCTGGGCCTGGCCATGGACGCGGTGACGTCCACGGGTGCCGCCGCCCCCCTGGGCAGTCACGCCGCGGAGATCTACGCGGAGTTCATTGCGTCCGACGCCTCCCACGCCGGCAAGGACTTCAGCGCGATCATCGAAATGCTCCGCAGCAGTTGACCGAAGGCGATCAGAAGTCGCCGGCGTTGCGCCGCAGCGTCTCGATCGACGTCACCAGCGCCTGGGCTTCACCGTCGGCCATGCCGATGTCGGCGAACACCTGCTCGTTGAGCGTGACGGTCGCGTCCTCGACCGTGGACCGGCCCAACTCAGTGATCTGCACCAACGTCGTTCGACCGTCGGTCGGGTGCGGCACCCGCTGCACCAGCCCGTCGGCCTCCAGCCGCCGGATCGCATGAGTGACGCTGGTGACATGCACCTGCAGCCGGTCCGAGGCCTTGGTGATCGGCAATGCGCCGGTACGGCTGAAAGCCAACAGCCGCAACAACTCATAGCGGGAGAAGCTCAGATCGTAGGGACGCAAGGCCGCCTCGACCCGGGCCAGCAGGATCTGGTGCGCCCGCATCACCGAGGTCACCGCAACCATGCCCTGCGAGACATCGCCCCACCCGGCGCGCTCCCAGTTCGCCCGTGCCGCGGCGATGGGGTCACGATTTCCGGAGGCGGCCACGCCCCTTCTTACCAGCTATTACAGCGAATGTTCCAGCAGTATCTGGCCGCTGTCGGCGGAAACCACTTGCACCGAAGCGATTTGGTCCATCGGCGTCGAGATGCTGCCTGCCGGTGTTGCGGTGTGGCCGGGTTCGGCGACCCAGGTGGCCAGCCGCGTCTGGCTGCCGTCACGACCCACCACCACCATGGCCAGCGTGTCGTGGTGGGCGGTCGGCGGCGCCAGGCAGAAGCACTGCAAGTTGATGAAGGTCCCCCACTGGTGGCTACTCACCGCGACCGTCGAGGTCAGATGGTCGGTTCCGACTTGGGCCATCGGCTGGGCCGACACGGTCGCCGGTGGCGGTGCGGCTTGGTGGCCGTACACCCCGACCAGCACACCGATGCCCAGCACCACCGCAGCAGCGGCCGAGGCCACCCACGTCGTCAGGCGGGTGCGGCGGCGCCGCCAGCGCACCGTTTCCAGCAACGACGGCAGCAACTGCGGCGAGGGCTCCGGCGCCCGGACCGCATCGCTGGACTCGTCGATGGCCGCGACGTCTGCGGCGTCCAGTCGGGATAGCAGAGCCGGCACCCCACTGAGTTCGGCGACGGCATCCCGGCACTGTGCGCATCCGGCCATGTGCGTCTCGAACTCGCGCCGATCGGCGGCCGACAACGATCCCAGCACATAGGCGGCGTCCCACATCCCGTAGGAGTGGTGGTCGCTGGTTGCCACGTCGCGCACCTCGTTGTGCAGGGGGTAGTCGCCGGGCGGGCCAAGGCCTCCTAGCGGCATCCTCATGTCATTCATCTCCTGTCACCCTCAAGTATTCGGAGCCGATGGCCAGCTGGATGGGCTGCGCTGGTCATCGGGTTACTCCGAGTTCCTGCAGAGTGAGCCGCAAAGCCCGCACCGCATAGTGTAGGCGCGACTTCACAGTTCCTTCTGCGATTCCCAGGTCGGTAGCAATCTGCGCGGTGGTCCAGCCGCGGTAGTAGGACCGCTCGATCACGGCCCGGTGTTCCGCGGATAGCTGGACCAGCGCGTCGGCGATCAGCAACCGATCCAATGCACTGTTCACTTCGTCGGGCGTCGACTGCTCCGGCGCCCCTGCCTCATCGGTGGAACCGACGACATTGCGGTATCGCGCGCTGCGCCGGTCGTCGATGATCATGTTGCGGGCCACGGTGAACAACCAGGCCCGCGCCGATCGCTCCGTGTCGCCGATCACTTCCGGATGCTGCCAGGCCCGCAACAACGTCTCCTGCACGACGTCCTCGGCCTGACTGGCATCGCCGGTCAGCCGCAGCGCGTAGCGCCACAGGACTGCTGCGTGCTCGTCGTAGAGCGCCTTCATCAGAGCGGCTTCAGCAGCCCCGGACGCTCTCCAAGTGCCGGCCACACGAGCCACTCGATCACCTCCGCAACTAACACGAGGCGAATGGATGTTTGGTTCAGCCCGAGGCGACGGTGAGGATGCGGGGCCCGCTGTCCGTCACGGCCACGGTGTGTTCCCAGTGTGCCGCACGTGACCCGTCGACGGTGGTCACCGTCCACTTGTCGTCCAGAATGGTCGTCTTGCCGCTGCCCAGGGTCAGCATCGGCTCGATGGCCAGCACGGAACCCGCCGCCAGCACCGGACCGCGACCCGGGGCGCCTTCGTTGGGCAGGAACGGGTCCAGGTGCATCTCGCGGCCGATGCCGTGGCCGCCGTAGCCCTCGACGATGCCGAAGGCGCGTCCGTACCGCTCCTCGGCGGCGCGGGTCCCCATTTCGATGGCGTGCGAGACGTCGGTCAACCGATTGCCGACCACCATCGCGGCGATACCGGCTTCCAGAGAATCCCTGGTCGCTGCCGAAAGCGCCTCGTCGACCGGGATGAGGGGGCCCACCCCGAAGGTGATCGCCGCGTCACCGTGCCAGCCGTCGAGCACCGCACCGCAGTCGATGGACACCAGGTCTCCAGGCGCCAGGATCTCGGCGGCCGACGGGATGCCGTGCACCACCCGGTCGTTGACCGAGGAGCAGATCGTCGCCGGATAACCGTGATAGCCAAGAAACGATGGGACAGCGCCGGCTTCGCGGATCACCGACTCGGCGATCTCGTCGAGGCTCAAGGTGGACGCCCCGGCCACGGCCGCCGCGCGTACCGCCGTCAACGCATCGGCCACCACAGCACCGGCTGCGGCCATGGCGTCGAGTTCGTCGGGAGTGCGCTGCGGCACCACTCTGCGACCGCGCAGCCGTGCCAACGCGCGCATTATTACTTGCCCAGTGCTTGTAACGCGCGGGCGAACACCTCGTCCATCGAGCCCACGGCGTCGACGGTCTTCAACTCGTCTTTGTAGTACTCGAGCAGCGGTGCGGTTTCGTCGCGGTAGACCTTCATCCGGTTGTGGATGATCTCTTCGGTGTCGTCGGCTCGTCCGCGGCCTTTGAGCCGCTGCAACAACTCCTCCTCCGACACCCGGAATTCCACCACCGCGTCGATGTCGGTGCCGCGGCGCCCGAGCATTTCGTGCAGCGCCTTGGCCTGCTCGAGCGAGCGCGGATAGCCGTCCAGAATGAAACCCTTGGCGGCGTCGGGGTCGTCGAGCCGGTCGTCGACCAATTCGTTCGTCAACTCCGATGGCACCAAATCACCGGCGTCCAAGTAACGCTTGGCCTCTTTACCGAGTTTGGTGCCTTCTTCGATATTGCGGCGAAATAGTTCCCCAGTGGAGATCTGCGGGATCCCGAGTTTCTCGGCCAGCTTCTGCGCCTGCGTTCCCTTGCCCGCCCCGGGCGGTCCCAGCAAAACCACTCTCACTTGAGGAATCCTTCGTAGTTGCGCTGCATGAGCTGACTTTCGATCTGTTTGACCGTATCCAACCCGACGCCGATCATGATCAAAACCGCTGTACCCCCGAAAGGCAGGTTCTGTACGGCGCCGCCGTTGCCGATCTGCAAGAACAAGTTCGGCAAGACCGAGATGACACCTAGATAGATCGAGCCCGGCAGGGTTATCCGGCTCAGCACAAAGCGCAGATAATCGGCGGTCGGCCGGCCCGGGCGAATTCCGGGAATGAAACCGCCGAACTTCTTCATCTCATCGGCACGCTCATCGGGATTGAAAGTGATCGAGACGTAGAAGTAGGTGAAGAAAATGATGAGCCCGAAATAGATGCTGATGTAAACCGGGCTGCTCGGGTCGGACAGGTAACTACCGACGAATTTGTCCCACCAGCTGTGCCCCACACCGCCGCTGCCGCTGCGCACCAACTGGGTGATCAAATGCGGAATGTAGATCAGGGAGGAGGCGAAGATCACCGGGATGACACCGGCCTGGTTGACCTTCAGCGGCAGATAAGTCGAGGTTCCGCCGTACATGCGCCGGCCCACCATGCGCTTGGCGTACTGGACGGGAATACGCCGCTGGCCCTGCTCGACGAACACCACACCGACGATGATGAGCAGCGCCGCCACGCAGACCGCCGCCAGAATCAGGCCGCCGCGGCTTTGCAGGATCTCGTTGCCTTCGGCCGGTATGCGCGCGGCGATACCGACGAAGATCAGCAACGACATGCCGTTGCCGATGCCGCGTTCGGTGATCAGCTCGCCCATCCACATCACCAGGGCCGCACCACCGGTCATCACCAGCACGATGACCACCAGCGTGAAGATGCTTTGGTCGGCGATGATCTCCAGCGAGCAACCCTGCAACAGCCCGCCGTTGGCCGCCAGCGCGACGATGCTGGTGGCCTGCAGGACCGCCAGCGCGATCGCCAGGTAGCGGGTGTACTGCGTCATCTTGGCCTGGCCGGATTGGCCTTCCTTGCGCAGCTCCTCGAATCGCGGGATGACCACGGTGAGCAACTGCACGATGATGCTCGCGGTGATGTAGGGCATCACCCCGACCGCGAACACCGTCAATTTGAGCAGCGCACCGCCGGAGAACAAGTTGATCAGCGAATAGATCTGTCCCGCCTCGCCGCCGCTGGCTTCCTTGATGCATTGCTGCACATTGGGGAAGTTGACGCCGGGCGACGGTAGCGCGGCTCCCACGCGGTAGAGGACGACAATGCCCAGCGTGAAGAGGATCTTCCGTCTCAGATCGACTGTTCTCAGCGATGAGATGAAAGCCGAAAGCACTACTTCCTCCTGCGCAGCGGGGTGATCCTGCATTACGCGCCCAACACTCGCAGGCCAGGACGTACGGCGTCGCGCGTCAAACCGTGTACGAGACTAACAGCTGATACGGGCTGGAACCGCCACGGCCGTCGCGGATGGCCGAGCCGACCGGCCCGAGGCTGACCGGCACACCGGCGCAGAGGGCGTACAGTTTGGGTAGCTCGTTGCATTTGCTAAATAACGGACTCACTCCCCGGGAGCAACGGATGACCCAGATGGGCAGCGCGCGGTATGAGGGCGACACCTGGGATTTGGCGTCCAGTGTCGGACTGACCGCGACCATGGTGGCCGCTGCGCGCGCCGTCGCCGCCCGCGACACCCACGGCGCGGGTGCGGTGGCCACCGACCGGTTCGCCGAACCCCTGGTTCGCGCGGTGGGTGTCGACTACTTCACCCGCATGGCCAGCGGTGAATTGAACGACGCCGAGCTCGACGAGGAGTCGGCACAAGGGGTTCGGCACTTCGCCGACGCGATGGCGGTACGCACCCGATTCTTCGACGACTTCTTCGCCGACGCCACCGGCGCCGGCATCCGGCAAGCCGTGATCTTGGCGGCCGGGCTGGATTCCCGCGCCTACCGGCTGCCGTGGCCGGCCGGCACCAAGGTGTTCGAAGTGGACCAGCCGCAGGTGATCGAGTTCAAGACCCGCACGCTGGCCGAACTGGGCGCCGAGCCGACGGCGGACCGCCATCCGGTCGCGGCCGACTTACGCGAGGACTGGCCGGCGGCATTGCGCCGGGCCGGCTTCGACCCCGCCCAGCCGACGGCGTGGATCGCCGAGGGGCTGCTCGGATACCTGCCTGCCGAGGCGCAGGACCGGCTGCTCGACCAGATCACCGCCCAGAGCGTCCCCGGTAGCCGCTTCGCCACCGAAGGGCTGCTGGACATCAACGAGCTCAACGAAGAAGAACTCCGCCGCCGCATGCAGCTGCAGAACGAGCGGTGGAACCGCCACGGTTTCGATCTCGACATGGCCGCGCTGGTGTACTTCGACGACCGCACCGATGCGGGCATCTATCTATCGGCCCGGGGCTGGCGGACTACCAGCGCGAGCAGCTCCGACCTGTTCGCGCAACACGGATTGCCGCCGGTCGACGACGACGACGCGCCGTTCGGCGAAGTGATCTACCTGAAAGCGGAATTGGAAGCCCAACCCGAGCGAATTTGAGGAGCGCCCATGGCACGTACTGACCAAGACACCTGGGATCTGGCATCCAGCGTGGGTGCAACGGCCACGATGGTCGCCGCGGCCCGCGCCCTGGCCAGCACCGAGCCCAACGCGATCATCAACGATCCGTTCGCGGCGCCGTTGGTCCGCTCGGTCGGTCTGGACTTCTTCACCCGTCTGGTCAACGGCGAGATCGCACCGCCCAATGGCGCCGAGCGCGACCTGACACTGGAAACCGATTCGATCGCGGTGCGCACCCGCTTTTTCGACGAGTTCTTCCTCGACGCCGCCCGCAGCGGGGTGCAGCAGGCGGTGATTCTGGCCGCCGGTCTCGACGCCCGCGCCTACCGGCTGCCCTGGCCCAACGGCAGTGTGGTCTACGAAGTCGATCAGCCCGACGTCATCGAGTTCAAAACCAACGAAATGGCCGCGCTGAGCGCCAAGCCCGCGGCCGAACGCCGCACGGTCAGCATCGATCTGCGCGACGACTGGCCCGCGGCGCTGCGGGCCGGCGGCTTCGACGAGACCAAGCCCACCGCCTGGAGCGCCGAAGGGTTGCTGATGTATCTGCCGCCCGAGGCGCAGGACCGTCTCTTCGACCACATCACCGCGCTCAGCGCGCCCGGCAGCAGATTGGCCACCGAATACCACCCGGACTCCGGCTCGACGATGAGTGAACGGGCTCAGGAGTTCAATCAGCGCTGGGTCAACCTGGGCTGCGACATCGACCTGTCCGGGTTGTTCTTCGACGGCGAGCGCAACAACGTCGTCGACTATCTGAGCGCCCAAGGATGGCACGTCACCACCCGGCCGCGCCGAGAGCTGTTCGGCGAGTACGGACTCGACTTCCCCGAAGACGAGATGGCGCAGTTGCGCAACATCACCGCGGTGACGGCCACCCTCGGCTAGAGCGGCCTGACCGGGTCAGGCGGGATTGGCCGCGGGCGCGCGCACCACCATCGGTACCGCGGGGAATGCCCAGGCCATCTCCGAGCGCGACTTACGCAGCGCCGCCGTTCCGTAGCCCTTCTTGCGGTGATCGGGATGGATCCAGATCCGGACCTCAACCTCGCCGTGGACCAGTTCGCCGAAAACCATCCCGACCTTCTCGCCGGAATCGATGGCCACGAACCAGGCCGCCTCTTCGTCGTCGAGACGTCGCAGCGCAGCGGTGATCTCGTCGTCCACCTCGCCGGCCGGCCCGCCGGAACCGTCACCGGCGAAGCCGATGTCGGCGGTCCGCGCGGCGAAGATGTCGCGGTCCTGTGCGGCGGAGAAGGACCGCAGTTCCAGGCTTTCGCCCAAGCTGGCCGGGCGCTCGGTCGAGGTGAAACTCAGCTGCTTGTTCAGGTCGTCGAGCTCGGCCAGGATCTTCGCCCGCGCGTCCTGAGTGAGCTGCTCGAACGACATACTCATCACCGCTTCGGCGGCCGAACGCGAGGTGCCCAACAGCGTCACGATCGACTCCACCGCGGCGGCCTTGTTCTTGGCTTCGACGATGGCGTCGGCGACCTCATGCCGGCGTTCCAGCGCGGCAAGTAGCGCATCTGCGATCTCTCGGCGGGCGGCGGTCTGGTCGTGGTCTGTCATTGCACAAGCCTAGAACGACACCCGCCGCCCCGCGCCACTCGAAGTTCGCTAAGCCAACCGGGATCCGCTGAGCTCGAGGAAGCGGCGGTAGCGTTCGCGGGTCGGGTCAACCCAATCGGGACGAGGCGTCACGACCCGGTCCACCGATGCCCACCGCGCGGCATCGGCGATCGACGTCTCCAGGCCCACAGCCATCCACGGACTTTGGGTGGTCCGGTACCCATACCGGAGGATGTCAACGCTAACTTCGCCGGTGTGTACACCTATCTGCGCGCCAACTGATCCGGGCCAGCTCGCGACTTCCCCGGCCCGTGCGCGATAACGGACTCGCGCAGGATCAACCGCCTTTGGCGCCGTCGAACAACCAGATGTCCGCGCCGTCCGACGTCGCGAATTCCGGCGGCACCTCCCGCCCAGCGGAGCGGCCGAATTCGCCGACCGTGGTGCAGGTGCGGACCTGCCACCCATGCGATGCAAGCCAATCTCCGGGCTCCTGGAGCACCGGATTGTTGGGAAACTCCCACTTCAGCAGGTCCCAGACCACTCGGTCCCGGTCGTCCAATAGCTCGTAGTTGACGTCCTCGTACTTCCATTGACGAGTGAAATACTCACTGATGAAACGGCTTCCAGTGGTAGACAACGCTGAGACGCGGTCGAGTAGCCGATCGGCCTCCGCGCGGGTGAAATACATAAGTAGCCCCTCTGCAATCCACACCGTCTGCCGTTCCGGGCGGAATCCCCCCGCCACCAGGGGACCCGCGATCTCCTCACGCAGATCGACCCACAGGGGCACCCGAGAGCAGTGCGGAATAAGACTGTGCCGCAGCACGACCCGTTCTTTGAACGCCAATACCGATGCCTGGTCTATTTCAAATATGATCGCGTCCTCCGGCAAACCCAGCCGGAATGCGCGACCGTCGAAGCCCGCGCCCAAGAGGACGATCTGGCGGCACCCCGCGTCGATCGCGTTCAGCAAGCGGCTGTCGTAAAAGACCGTGCGATGCGCGAAATAGAAGCTGAACAAGTTCCACAGACTCGACGCTTCATCATTTATTGCCGGCCCCAGACGCGGTAGTCGCGGGCCGGTGACGGATCCGACCCGGTTCGCGGCCGCAACGACTGCCGCCGCAAGCGGATCGTTGAACATACGATCCTCGCGCAACGACTCATGCGCGCGGCTGTACGCGGTCATGAGACCCGTCCATCCCACACCCGTCAAATTTTCATCGACATCCATCGGCCGTCCTTCGTCCATCCGAATACCCCTAACCGAACTCAATCGCAGTGCAGCTCCGAACGCCAACGCGTACAGCGGTGTTCATTTGCAGGGGCACCCGGTATCGCGCACCGCCATTACAGACCAGCGGCCCGGCACGCCCTTCAAGGGTGCCGCGAGGGCCATGGTGCGCGCGGCGATATGCACCGCAAGCCGTGGATGTCGGCTCCGACCGATTCCACCTCGTGAGTGATCCGCACAGATCGGCCGGATCACCCCTGTCGATGTCTGCGAATGGCATGTCGCGGCGGCCGTTGTCACGATGACGCCGGTGTGGATGTGAGCCGGCGAGTAAGGACGTAATGGGCAGGGTCGAACCGGCGCGTCATCCGTCGGTATCTGAAGGTGCCGCCGGGCCACAGATTTGTGTTGCGGCCGTTGGCGTTGAGATACCAACTTCTGCAGCCACCGCTTGACCACACCGTTCCGGCGCTGAGTCGATCCACCTCCGCCGTGTACGACTCCTGGGCCTTATCGGTGGGTTCGATGGCGCCGAGGGAATGAGCGCGCGCATAGCCGATCGCTGACGCAACATATTTGGCCTGGGACTCGTACATGTACAGCACCGATGTGTGTCCTAGGCCGGTGTTGGGCCCGTTGATCAGATAACAGTTGGGAAAGCCCGCGACGGTGGTTCCCAGAAAGGCGGTGGGGTTGCCAGCCCATCTGGCCGCCATGCTCATCCCGTCGACGCCGCGGATGCGGTCGGTCAGCGGCAACCGATCCGTCCTGAATCCCGTTCCGAAAACTATTGTGTCGACCTGATGTTCTGCGCCGGTGCCGTCGATGATGCCGTGCGGCGTGATCTCGCGGATACCGTCGGTGACCAGGGTGACGTTGGGCTTGGTGAGTGCCGACAGATAATCGTCAGAAATCAGCACGCGTTTACAGCCCAGTCGATAGTCGGGCAGCAGCTTCGCCCGTAGTTCGGGGTCCGCGACCTGTGCGTAGAGATGTTTACGGGCCAGAAACTCGGCCGGTCGCTGAAATGCGGGATGACGGAAGCCTAGGAGAAGTCGCTCGCGCTTGAGGTAGATACGCAACCGCTGTAGCCGTTGTAGCACGGGCAGGGTCCCCAGCAGCTTCTGCTTACTGGCACTTATCTCGCGGTCGCGCCGCGGTATGACCCACGCGGGTGTCCGTTGAAAGACCGTCATGTGGGCGACGGCCGGCTGCAAAGTCGGGATGAACTGCCCGGCTGACGCACCTGTTCCGATGACCGCGATGCGCTTGCCGGTGGGGTCGATCCCGTGGTCCCACCGGGCGGAATGGAACGCGGCTCCGGTAAAGCGTTCCATGCCGGGGAATTTCGGAATATTGGGTTCCGCCAACGCCCCCGTAGCGATCACGACGTGATTGGCGGTCCGCTCTCCCCGCGCTGTCTGCATTCGCCAAAGCTGTCGGACGGGATCCCAATCCAGCCCGTCGACGGCGCAGTCGAGTAACAGGTGGGGTACCAACCCAAATCGTTGGACGACATCGCGTAAGTAGTCCCAAATCTCTGGTTGCTTTGCGAACAGGTTGCGCCACTGCGGATTCAGCGCAGACGAGAACGAGTACAACTGACACTCGACGTCGACGGCGGCGCCCGGATAAGTGTTGTCCCGCCAGACGCCACCGATGTCGGCGGCGCGATCCATCACCACGAAGTCGTTGAATCCGTTTTGCTGCAACCGGATCGCCACGGCGAGTCCACCGAATCCGGCGCCGATAACGGCAATGTGGTTGTGGGTGTGAGCATTTGAGTTCACGACGCCTCCAAGTGGGCTCGCTGGATCGACCGATCGGAATGTCAGGCAAGCACCCGCTGCGGTACGCCGCCGGTCACTGACCTACACTGTTGAACAGTGCTTACATTAATCCGCGATGTATGCGATGTCTACATCCTGGGGAGTGTGACCTACCTCATGCCGAGCTCTACCTACCATCACGGCGACCTCCGCGCGGCTTGTGTTCGTGCGGCGATCGAGCTCCTCGAAGAGGACGGCAACACCGCCGGCCTCTCGTTGCGAGCGGTGGCACGCCGCGCCGGTGTGTCCCCCGGAGCGCCGTACCGCCACTATGCGGACCGCGATGCATTGGTCTCCGCGGTCGCCGCCGTCGGCTATCGAGAGCTGGCGGACTGCATGGCCGCTCCCAACCCCTCACCAAGTACCCCAGAAGATCTCGCGGACCTGGGCCTCGCTTACGTCGAGTTTGCGTTGCGCCGCCCAGCCTTGTTCCGGTTGATGTTCGGCGAGCCTTGCGAGCGGGAGAACAAGGACCGGGTCGCAGCCACGGCCGCGATCTGGGAGCTCGTAAGTGGCGCCGCCCGAGCGTGCTTTCCGGGCACTGACGTCGAGGCCATGAGCAATGCTCTGTGGAGCCTCGTGCACGGTTTGGCCTTCCTGCACCTAGACGGCAAATTCGACACCGCATCACCGCACGCGGTGTCCGACCGGGTGCGAGCCGCCATCTTGGGCATTGTCACCGCGTACTGCGCTGAATCCACCTAGTTGACCCGTATCGGCGCCAGCACGACCGCGTGCGGTCAGCCCCAGGTTCCTCGGTGCTGCGGCGGGACGCGGGTGAGCCGGCGGTCTTCGTAGGCGAGCGCTAACTCAAGCCAACCGGCAGCGACTCGTAGACGGTCATGTTGTTGCCCAGGCTCGGCAACTGCAGCACCGGCTCGCCGATCTCGATTTCGTTGGTGCGCAATAAAATCTCGTCGAGCGCCGCTCGAACCTCCGCGCGGGCCAACATCGCGCCCAAGCAGTGGTGCGCGCCGCCGCCGCCGAAGGACTGGTGCGGGTTGGGGTCGCGACGAATGTCGAAGCGGTAGGGATCTTCGAAGACGTCTTCGTCACGGTTGGCCGAGCGCAACATCGTCACCACGCGCGCACCCTCGGGGATCAGCACGTCGCTGAGCATCACGTCTTTGGTCGCCCCCCGCACCCAGAACATGATCGGCGTGGAGTAACGAATCACTTCCTCGACCGCCGTCTGCCGCGCCTGCGGATCGGTGCGATAGAGCGCAATCTGATCGGGATTGGCGACGAAGGCGCGGATGCCGTCGCACAATGCGTTTCGCGTGGTGTCCGCCCCGGCTAGACCGAGGATGAAAAAGAAGATCTCCAGCTCGTTGGCCGGCAGCAGGAAACTCTCACCCGATTCGGCCGTGATCTCCGTGGTGCACAGCGCACTCCAGATGTCGTCCACCGGATGCTCGCGCTTGTCGGCGGTCAGCGCGCTGGCGTACTGGAACAACTCCACGAACGGCAACACGTCGTCGCCGTCGGGAACCGCCAACTGCGCCCCCGCCGTCTTCAACACCCGGTCGATCAAGGCGAACACATGCGGGCGGTCGGCCTCGGGAATGCCGACGATATCCCCGATCACCGAGATGGGCAGTCCCGCAGCAAGATCGACGAAATCCCCACCACCGGCTTCCAGCAGTGCGCCGGCCATCGCTCGGGCGCGGGCGCGAATGCCGTCTTCCAGCTTTGCCACCGCCCGCGGGGTGAAGGCCCGGGTGATCACCCGGCGCCGTACGGTGTGATCGGGCGGGTCAAGACTCACAATCGCCGGGTAGGCGTCGAACAGCGGCACGTCTTGGATCAGCGGGCCGCGGGTCGCGGTGAACGACTCGTAATCCCGGTGCACCCGGGCCACGTCGGCATGCTTGGTACACACCCAGAACTCCCGACCGACCGTGGATTTCACGGTCTCGGTGAGTTGTTGGTGGAACACCGGCGTGCGGGCGCGCAGCGCGGCGAACATGTCGTCGGGAAAACGTGACGCCCAAAGCGAAGGGTCGGCCAGATCGATCGCCGCTTCTGTCATTCGCCACCCCCGATTTCTTCGCGCAGACCCGCAAGGATCAGCCGCAATCCGTACTCGAACGCCCAGTCGTTCGGCCCCTCGGCCTCGACGGGACGGATGTGCGCTAGTTGCACCGAGCCCAGCAGGTGCACATACAACGTGGCATGGGCCGCTTCGAAATGTTCTGCCCGCAAACCGGATTCACCCAGGATCGCACGGGAAGCGCGGTCCATATCGGTGGCCGCGGCGGTGTGCGGATGGTCCTGGAGCAGCCCCGCGATGCCCGGCACCTCGACGAGCACATGCCAGGCGTTCGTGTACAGCGCGATCAAGCGGGTAACCCAGTCACCGCCTTGGGGTATCTCGATCTGGGCCAGTACCGATTCGATGAGCAGATCGAGCAGCTCCCGCTTGTCGCGGACGTGGTAGTACACCGAGGACGGCGCCGTACCAGCCTCCGCCGCCAACTCGCGCATCGTCACCCGGTTCACGCCGACGCGTTTTGCCAACTGCCACAGGTGCTTTGTCAGATGTGCCCGATCCAGCGCCCCGTAGCGCAGCACTGGCGCATTGGACACGGCTTCCATGCGATCCGATCCCCCGAGGCAGGAAAAGATTCGAACGACATTCTGATTAGAACAGTGTTCGAGTTTAGCTGTCAACGGTTACGGTGAGGCATGACGCGTTACCGGGTGGTGCAGTGGTCGACCGGCAACGTGGGGACCCGAGCACTCGGCACCATGCTCGACCGCCAGGACCTCGACCTGGTGGGGGTGCACGCGTTCAGCGCGGACAAAGTCGGCAGGGACGCCGGTGTGCTCGCCGGCCGAGCCCCGATCGGACTCGCCGCGATCAGCGACGTCGCCGGGTTGCTCGCGCTGAAGCCCGACTGCGTGAATTACATGCCCCGCGTCATCGACTACGACCTGGTGGCCGGCCTGCTGCGCGGCGGCATCAACGTCGTCACCACGGGAGACTTCCTGACCGGCAGCCACCACCCGAGCGAACGCGCAGCCCTGGACGCGGCGGCCCGCGCCGGTGGGGCCACGTTTCTGGGCACCGGGTTCGAGCCGGGATTCATCAACGTCGTGGCGGGCTTTCTCACCGGCGCGTGCCGAAAAGTGCACAGTGTCAAGCTGGTTGAAACGCTGGACTGCACCACCTACCCGGTACGGGAAGCCTGGACGGTACTCGGGTTCGGCAAGCCGCCACGTCAGCGGGTCAAGCCCATCGACCCGCAGACGCAACGGTACGGGTTGGGTTACTTCGAGACGCTCGACCTGATCGCGACCATGCTGGGCGCCCAGCTCGATTCCACAGACGCCTTCGTCGAGCACGCGGTGCTGACTCGAGACCTCACCTTGCCGTGGGCGCACTTCGCCGCCGGCACCGTCGGGGGCCAGCGCCGCACCTACCGCGGCCATCGCAACGGCCGACCGGTTGTCGAGTTGGCGATCTGCTGGACCATGAGCAACGACGCACTCGACCCGCAGTGGCACGATCCCGAAGGCTTCAACGTGGTGATCGAAGGCGAGCCACCGGTCGATGCCACCATCCGATTCGGCAGGCCGGGCCAAGACGTGATGACACTGTTGATGGACAGCACAGCGGTGGCGGCGGTCAACGCCATACCGTTTGTCTGCGCGGCGCGACCGGGGGTCATCACCCCTCTCGACTTACCGATCGTCGGGTCCTTCGGCGCCGTGGTGCCCTGACCGCCTTGTTACGTTGGCAGCCGACGAACGAGCGATTGGGGTTATCCATGACGTCCTCAAGGCATGAGGGAGACACCTGGGACCTGGCGTCCAGCGTCGGCGTGACCGCGACCATGGTCGCCGCCGCCCGGGCCATGGCCACCCGCGCGGAGCACCCGCTGATCGACGATCCGTTCGCCGAGCCGCTGGTGCAGGCGGTCGGCGTCGATCTGCTCACCCGCCTGGCCACCGGCGAGACGACCCCGGCCGACCTCGACGACGACCCGCAGCGTCCGTTCGGCGCGGTGGCCGACGTCGCCGACAACATGGCGGTGCGCACCCGCTTTTTCGACGATTTCTTCTCCGATGCCACCGCGGCGGGCATCCGCCAGGCCGTCATTCTCGCCTCCGGCCTCGACGCGCGCGCATACCGGCTGCCGTGGCCCGACGGCACCGTCGTCTATGAGATCGACCAACCGCAAGTCATCGAATTCAAGAGCCGCACGCTGGCCGACCTGGGCGCCGCCCCCACCGCGGACCGCCGCGTGGTCGCCATCGACCTACGGGAAGACTGGCCGGCCGCCCTGCGCGCAGCGGGATTCGACCCGGCCCAACCCACCGCGTGGAGCGCCGAGGGTCTGCTGGGATACCTCCCGCCGGACGCTCAGGATCGCTTGTTGGACAACATCACTGAGCTCAGCGCGCCGGGCAGCCGCATCGGGACGGAAAGCCTGAGTGGCGTCAACCCCGGTGATGAGGACCGAATCCGTGAGCGGATGCAGCAGATCTCCGAGCGTTGGCGCGCCCACGGCTTCGACGTCGACATGACCGGGCTGGTCTACCTGGGTGAGCGCAACGAGGTGCTGGCTTACCTGTCCGACCGAGGGTGGCTCATGACCAGCATCTCGCTACCGGATCTGCGGGCGGCAAACGATTTGCCGCCGACTGGGAGCGACGACATGCCCGGGGTGGATATGTTCTACATCAGCGGCACGCTGTACAAGGCTCCGCGACCGGACAGATAGGACACCCATGCCCCGCGCGCACGACGACAATTGGGATCTGGCGAGCAGCGTAGGCGCCACGGCGACCATGGTCGCGGCCGGACGCGCGATGGTCACCAAGGATCCGAACGGGTTGATTGCTGACCCGTTCGCCGAACCACTGGTGCGTGCGGTCGGGGTGGACTTCTTCACCAAGATGATCGACGGTGACCCGTCACTGGAATCGTTCGGCAACGTCTCACCCACGCGGGCTCAGGCGATCATCGACGGAATGGGCGTCCGGACAAAGTATTTCGACGACTACTTCATCGACGCAACCGCGGCCGGCGTGCGCCAAGCGGTGATCCTGGCATCCGGTCTGGACGCGCGTGCCTACCGGTTGCCGTGGCCGGCCGGAACCGTCGTCTATGAGATCGACCAACCCCAGGTGATCGAGTTCAAGACGACGACTCTGGCCGATCTGGGCGCCGAGCCGACCGCGACCCGGCGTCCCATCCCGATCGACCTGCGCGGCGACTGGCCGGAAGCGTTGCAGGCGGCGGGTTTTGACACCAGCGCGCCGACGGCCTGGTTGGCCGAAGGCCTGCTGATCTACCTGCCGCCGGACGCCCAGGACCGGCTGTTCGACAACATCACCGCCCTTAGCGCCGCAGGAAGCACGATCGCCACCGAATTCGTGCCCGCCATAATCGATTTCGACGCCGACAAGGTGCGGGACATGTCGCCTTCATTCCGCGAGCACGGCGTCGACATCGACATGGCGTCGCTGGTCTACCCGGGACAGCGCAATCACGTCGTGGACTATCTGCGCGCCAGAGGCTGGGACGTGGCAGGCGTCACCAGAACCGAACTGTTCGAGCGGCACGGCTGCAACGTTCCTGACCCCGAAGAAGACGACCCGCTCGGCGAGATCATCTTCATCAGCGGCGGTTTGACCCACGCCGCAACAAGCTAGAACCGGGACTGCCCCAGCCACAGCACCCGCGCACCACTGAGCGTCTGCTCGACGTTGTCGAGGATGCCGGCCACCGATCGGACCAGCACCGTGCCCAGGGCTTCGGGCAACGCGGTCGCGGCGGGTTGTGAGGACGTGCGCGGGCGCAGCATCTCCAGCAGCGACGAGCCCGGATACCCGACGAGGCGCACCTCGGCATCCTCGTCCAGGCCGGCCAGCACCTTGGCGCGGCGCACCGCGGTCCGCAGGCCGCCGAGTTCGTCGACCAGTCCGCGCTCCTTGGCGTCCGCACCGGTCCAAACCCGGCCGCGCGCAACGGCATCCACCGCCTCGGTGGTCATGTTGCGGCCTTGCGCGACACGCTCGACGAAGTCGGTGTAGATCAGATCCGCCTCGGCCTCCCGGTGAGCCTGCTGCTGCGGCGTGAAGGGCGCGTCGATCGACCACGCGTCGGCGTTGGCGTTGGTACGCACCGTGTCCGACCGGACCCCGAGGCGGTCCTTCAAGTCGCGGACGATAAGTTTGCCGGTGATCACGCCGATGGAACCGGTGATGGTCCCCGGGTTGGCCACGATGGCGTCGGCGCCCATCGACACGTAGTAGCCGCCCGAGGCGGCAACCGAACCCAGCGACGCCACTACCGGCTTGCCGCGGTCGCGGGCCTTCTTCACCTCACGCCAGATGGTCTCCGACGCCGTGACCGAACCCCCGGGGCTGTCCACCCGCAGCACGATCGCCGACACCGAATCGTCGGCGGCCACCTCGCGCAGCGCGGCGGCGACGGTGTCACCGCCCGAGCTGGACGGGCCGAGCGGCAGGATCTGCGGGCCCCCACGCCCGCTGACAATCGGGCCTTCGACGGCGACCACGGCGATCGTCGGCTTGGACCGGCGACCGGGCAGGGTCGGCACCGGCGGCGCCAGCCGGGGGCGAGCCGTGTTGGCATACCGGGACAGGTACATCCGCGGCGGCTTCTCGTCCGGATCGATCTCCTTGGACGAATCCTCTTCGACGCCAACCAGTTTGGCCATCCGCACATAGGCTTCGTCGCGGAATCCGATGGTGTTGATCAGACCGGATGCCACCGCGTCGTCGCGCAACAATGGCGCCCGGTCGGCCAGGCCGTCGAGGGAATCCCGGCTGACGTGGCGGGATTCGGCGACTGCCTGCCACACCTGTTCCTGCAGGCTCTCCAGCGTCCGGGTGACTGCCTCGCGGTGCGCTTCGGTGAAGCCGTCCTCGGTGAAAAGGTTTGCCGCCGACTTGTATTCACCACGCGCGATGAACTGGGCTTCGATGCCCGCCTTCTCCAGCGCATCGCGCAGGAACAGGGCGTTGCTGGCGAACCCGATCAGCCCGACCGTTCCCGAAGGCTGCATCCAGATCTCACCGAACGCCGAGGCCAGGTAGTAGGACAGGGTGCCCGGGTAGGTTTCGGCCCACGCCAACGACGGCTTGACGGCGGTGAATGCCGCGATGGCCTCGCGCAGCTCCTGGACCGCCCCGACGGGGGCGGCGGACAGCTGCACCCGCGCGATCAGCCCGGCGACCCGAGGATCGTCGGCCGCGCGGTGCAGGGCGGCGACGGCGTCGCGCAGGGCCATGGTTCGCCCACCGCCGGTGACGATCGCCAGTGGGTCGAATCCCGTCGATTCCGGCGGGACCGAGCGCAGGTCCAACTCGAGCACGCAGCCGTTGGGTACGCCGTGGTGGCGAGCGGTGTCGACCCGGTTGACCAAGGCGCGGACGTCGTCGACGCCGGGAAGGGAAGGCAGGAACGCGAACATATCTGCAGCGTACCGACAGCCGCCGGATGGCCACCGTACGGTGGAGAGGTGAGGTTCTCGATCGCGATTCCGCAGTTCGATTCCGACCAGTTCGACGCCGACGGGTTGCGCTCGTTTCTGGCGCGTGCCGAGGAACTCGGCTTCGAGGGCGGCTGGGTGCTCGAGCAGATCATCGGTGAGGCACCGCTCGAATTGCTGTCCTACGCGGCGGCCTGCACGCAGCGGCTGCGCCTGGGCGTCGGCGTGTTGGTGACGTCGCTGCACGATCCGCTGCAGCTGGCTTCGGCCGCGACGGCCGTCGACCGGCTCAGCCACGGCCGGCTCGACATCGGTGTGGCACCCGGTGGAGGCCGGCGCCGCTTTGCTGCCTTCGGCGTCGAAAAGGACAGCTATCTAAGCTATTTCACTGAGGGGCTGGAATTGATGAAGGCGGCTTGGTCCGACGAGCCGCGGGTGACCTTCCACGGCCGGTTCCGCGATGTGGACGACCTTCCGATCCAGCCCAAGCCGGTGCAGCGCCCGCACCCGCCGATCTGGTTCGGAGGTTCAGCGCCCAAGGCGCTGGCCAGGGCGGTCCGGCACGGCGACGCGTTCCTGGGCGCGGGTTCCTCGACGACGGCCGACTTCGCTCGCGCGGCCGCCACCGTGCGCCGCGAACTCGACGAACAGCACCAGGACCCGGCGAGCTTCACGATCGGCAAACGGGTCTACTTGATGGTCGACGACAACGCCGACCGGGCCCGCGAACGCGTCCTGACCGGATTGCGATGCATCTACGGCACGATGCCCGGCGTGGATGCTGTTCCGGTGTCCGGCACACCCGACGACGTGGTGAACGGGCTGGCCGAAGTGATCGACGCGGGCGCGCAGATGCTCCTGCTCAATTCGGTCGGCCTCGACGTCGCGGCGAACCGCGAACAAATGGAACGGCTTGCCGCAGAAGTGATTCCGCGACTGAGCTGATCAGAGGTCGGTAGCCGAACCGCCGGCGGCGGTGATCTTCTCGCGCGCGCTGCCGCTGAACTTGTGGGCGGAAAGCTGGACCGCGACGGTCAGGTCACCGTCACCGAGAACCTTCACCAGAGCGTTCTTGCGAACGGCGCCCTTGGCCACCAATTCCTCGACACCGACGGTGCCGCCCTCGGGGAACAGTCGGTTGATGTCGCCGACGTTGACCACCTGATATTCGGTGCGGAACCGGTTGCGGAAACCCTTGAGCTTGGGCAGCCGCATGTGCAGCGGCATCTGGCCACCCTCGAAAGTCACCGGCACGTTCTTGCGGGCCTTGGTGCCCTTGACGCCGCGGCCGGCGGTCTTACCCTTGGACCCCTCACCGCGACCGACCCGGGTGCGCGCCTTCTTCGACCCCGGCGCAGGCCGCAGGTCGTGCAGCTTGATGGTCACTGTGTGTTACCTCCGGTTTCGGCGGGCTCAACCTCGACCAGGTGCTGGACCACCGCGATCAGACCACGGGTCTGGGCGTTGTCCTCCCGGATCACCGAGTGGCGAATCTTGCGCAGCCCCAGGGTGCGCAGGCTCTCACGCTGCTTCCAGCGGGTGCCGATGGTACTGCGCACCTGGGTGATTTTCAGTTGAGCGCTCATGGTTGGGTGGTTGCCTCTCGTGCCGCAGCCGCACTGGCCAGCGCGTCACTTTCCCGGCGAGCCTTCAGCATCCCGGCCGGGGCGACGTCCTCGATCGGCAGACCGCGACGTGCGGCCACCTCCTCGGGACGCTGCAGCATCTTCAGCGCAGTGACGGTGGCGTGGACCACGTTGATCGCGTTGTCACTGCCCAGCGACTTGGCCAGAATGTCGTGCACGCCAGCGCATTCCAGCACCGCACGCGCCGCGCCGCCGGCGATCACACCGGTACCCGGGCTGGCCGGGCGCAGCAGCACCACACCGGCCGCCGCCTCACCCTGAACCGGGTGGGTGATGGTGCCGCCGATGAGCGGGACGCGGAAGAATCCCTTGCGGGCCTCCTCGACGCCCTTGGCGATCGCCGCGGGGACTTCCTTGGCCTTGCCGTAGCCGACCCCGACCATCCCGTTGCCGTCGCCGACGATGACCAGAGCGGTGAAGCTGAACCGCCGACCACCCTTGACCACCTTGGAGACACGGTTGATGGCGACGACACGCTCTAAGTAGTTGCTCTTGTCACCGTCGCGGTCGCGGCCACCACGGCCGCCACCGTCACGGCGACCGCGCCCGTCGCGGCTGTCCCGGCTGTCTGGGCCGCCCTGGCCTCCGGCCGACTGCTCCGCCATTATGCGGTCCTTCCGTTCATCAGAAACTCAATCCGTTCTCGCGTGCGGCATCGGCCAGCGCCGCGATCCGTCCGCCGTAGGTGTATCCACCGCGGTCGAACACCACGGTGTCGACGCCGGCCGCCTTGGCGCGCTCGGCGATCAATTGGCCGACGCGCACGCTGCGGGCCTTCTTGTCTCCCTCTAGCCCCCGCACATCGGCTTCGATCGAGGAGGCGGCGGCCACGGTGGTGCCGTTGAGGTCGTTCACCAGTTGCACGTGGATGTGCCGCGCGGACCGGTGCACCACCAGACGGGGCCGTTGGTCGGTGCCGAAGACCTTCTTGCGCAGCCGCGCGTGCCGCCGGATTCGGGACACCCGCCGGGTCGCAGAGATGTTCTGCCCCACCGGCTTGCGCTCAGCTGCAGCTGCCGAAGTTTGCGCCATGACTACTTACCTGTCTTTCCGACCTTGCGGCGGATCTGCTCACCCTCGTAACGCACGCCCTTGCCCTTGTACGGGTCGGGGCGGCGCAGGCGGCGGATGTTCGCCGAGATCTGACCGACCTTCTGCTTGTCGATGCCCGACACCGTGAACTTCGTCGGCGCCTGGACCGCGAACGTGATGCCTTCGGGGGCCTCGATGACCACGGGGTGGCTGTAGCCCAGCGCGAACTCCAGGTTGGAACCCTTGAGCTGGACGCGGTAGCCGACCCCGAAGATCTCCATTTTGGTGGTGTAGCCCTCGGTCACACCGGTGACCAGGTTGGACACCAGGGTGCGCGACAGTCCGTGCAGCGAGCGATTGCGCCGCTCGTCGTTGGGCCGGTTGACGACGATGGCGCCATCTTCGTTGCGCTCCACCGTGATCGGCTCGGCGACCGTCAGGTCCAGGGTGCCCTTGGGGCCCTTGACCGAGATCTTCTGGCCGTCGATGGTTACGTCGACGCCGGCCGGAATCGGAACCGGCTGCTTACCAATACGCGACATTTTCTAACCCCTCACCACACGTACGCGAGGACTTCGCCGCCCACGCCCTGCCTGGCTGCCTGACGGTCGGTGAGCAGACCCGAGGAAGTCGAGATGATCGCCACGCCAAGGCCGCCGAGCACGCGCGGCAGATTGGTGGACTTGGCGTACACCCGCAAGCCCGGCTTGGAGACGCGCTTCAAGCCCGCGATGCTGCGCTCCCGGCTGGGCCCGTACTTGAGCTGGACGATCAGCGACTTACCGACCCGAGCATCCTCGGTGCGGAAGTCGGTGATGTACCCCTCGTTCTTGAGGATCTGGGCGATATTCGCCTTGATCTTGGAGTGGGGCAGGGTCACTTCGTCGTGGTACGCCGAGTTGGCGTTGCGCAGACGGGTCAAGAAGTCTGCGATCGGGTCCGTCATCGTCATAGTTGCGTCCTATGTCCCGTCACCAGCTGCTCTTCTGCACACCGGGCAGCTCACCCGCGTGCGCCATCTCGCGCAAGCAGATCCTGCACAGCCCGAACTTGCGGAACACCGCACGCGGGCGGCCGCACTTGCTGCAGCGGGTGTAGCCGCGCACCGCGAACTTCGGCTTGCGCGCGGCCTTGTTGACCAGTGCCTTTTTCGCCATCGCTCAGTTCTCCTTGAAGGGAAAGCCGAGTGCCCGCAACAGGGCCCGTCCTTCCTCGTCGTTCGTCGCCGAGGTGACGACGTTGATGTCCATGCCGCGGACGCGGTCGATCTTGTCCACGTCGATCTCGTGGAACACCGACTGCTCGGCCAGGCCGAAGGTGTAGTTCCCGACACCGTCGAATTGCTTGGGCGACAAACCGCGGAAGTCCCGAATACGCGGCAGCGCAATGGATGTCAGCCGATCGAGGAATTCCCACATCCGGTCTCCGCGCAGCGTCGCCCGCACCCCGATCGGCATACCCTCACGCAGTTTGAACTGTGCGATGGACTTGCGGGCGCGCCGAATCTCGGGCTTCTGCCCGGTGATCAGGGCCAGGTCGGCGACGGCGCCGTTGATCAGCTTGGCGTCGCGGGCGGCCTCGCCCACGCCCATGTTGACCACGACCTTCGTCACCGTAGGGATCTGCATGACGTTGGCGTAGCCGAACTGCTGGTGCAGTGCGTCGCGGATCTCGCTGCGGTAGCGCTGCTTGAGGCGCGGCTGCACTTTTTCTGTGGTGGTCATGCTCAGATGTCCTTGCCGTTGCGCTTGGAGATTCGGACGCGCTTGCCGGTCTCCTCGTCAAGCCGGTAGCCGATGCGGGTGGGCTTGCCGTCGGAGTCGACGACCATCACGTTCGAGACGTGGATGGGCGCCTCCTGGGTGACGATGCCGCCCGAGCGCGCGCCACGCTGGTTGGTCGAGATCGCGGTGTGCTTCTTGATCCGGTTGACGCCCTCGACCAGCACTCGGTTGCGGTCCGGGTAGGCCCGCAGCACTTTGCCCTTGGCGCCCTTGTCTTTGCCGGCGATCACCAGCACGGTGTCGCCCTTGTGGACCTTCATCTACAACACCTCCGGAGCCAGCGAAATGATCTTCATGAACCGCTTCTCCCGCAGCTCGCGACCGACCGGCCCGAAGATGCGGGTGCCGCGCGGGTCGTTGTCGGGCTTGATGATCACCGCCGCGTTCTCGTCGAACTTGATGTAGCTGCCGTCCGGACGCCGACGCTCCTTGACGGTGCGCACCACGACGGCCTTGACGACGTCTCCGCGCTTGACGTTGCCGCCGGGGATGGCGTCTTTGACGGTGGCGACGATGACGTCACCGATTCCGGCATAGCGTCGCGACGAGCCACCGAGCACCCGGATGCACAAGATCTCCTTGGCGCCGGTGTTGTCGGCGACCTTCAGCCGCGATTCCTGCTGAATCACTAGATCTCCTGACCTGGTATGCCTGGGCACGGCAGGAGGCAAGCAAGATTCACCAGCAACCTGACGTGCGCGGTTTGTGTCACCGAAAGGCACGCGGGGCCGATAACGCTTGCACGCACCAGCCGAGGTCTGCCCAAGGCAACCCCTAGAGTCTAGGGGACGACCAGCTCAGCGCCAAATTCACCGAGGTAGCTCATCGACCGACGGTTTGACCCACTCCTCGGCTTACACTGCCGCAATGTTCTCGGAGACGCGCTACGCGCTCAACGGGGACTTGCGTGTCGCGTACCGCGCCTCGCCTGAAGGGGCGCGCGACATCGTGTTCGTTCCGAACTGGTTCACCTGCTGCGAACTCTTTCCCGAGCTGCCGTCAACTCAGGGCTGGGTCGAGGCGATGACGTCAGTGGGTCGACTGATCTTCTTCGACCAGCCCGGCACGGGTGCGTCGGATCCGGTCACGGCGGGCGCGCTGCCCACCTTGGAGCAATGGGCCGACAGCATCGCCGCGGTGCTGGACAGTCTCGGAAGCCGCGAAGCAGCTCTCGTCACGCACCCCGGCGCACTCCCGACTGCAGCATTGTTCGCGGCGACCTATCCGTCCCGCACAACCGCGCTTGTTGTGCTCGAGGGCGCTGTGGACGGGCGGATGCGCACGGAAGCGATTCAACAGCAAGTCCTTGACGAGATCGCGGTTTCCTGGGGAACCGGCGTGTTAGAGCAGGTGCTCAATCCGGACATGCCGTGGAACGAGGAAATCCGGGCATCCTGGGCACGTCACGAGCGCCTGGCGGTGAGCCCGCGGGCCGTTGAACTGATGCTGCCGCTCCTCACCGAGGTGAACTCGCTGGCAATTCTTCCGACGGTGCGCGTACCCACCCTCGTCCTGCATCACAGGGACGATCCGTTGTTTCCGCCGCACAAAGGCAAAGAGGTCGCCGATCACATAGAGGGCGCGAGATTCGTCGAGTTGCCCGGGCGCAACGTGTATCACTTCGTTGAGCCGTGGCGCGAATCCTTCCAACTGATCGCCGAGTTCCTCACCGGCCAGCAGCCCGACGTGCCAGATGATCGCGTACTCGCCACGGTGTTGTTCACCGACATCGTCGACTCGACGCGCCGAGCCGCGGAGATGGGTGACCGTGACTGGCGTGCGTTGCTCGACGCACACGACGCCGTGGTGCGGTCGCAGCTGTCGCGGTTTCGAGGCCGCGAAGTCAAAACCTCCGGTGACGGTTTCCTGGCGATGTTCGACGGTCCTCAGCGGGCGATCCGTTGCGCCATGGCGATTCGCGACGCGGTGCAGGCGTTGGGCATTCAGGTGCGGGCGGGGTTGCACACCGGTGAATGCGAGCTCCGCGGTCCTGACATCGGCGGGATCGGTGTGCACATCGGTGCTCGTGTGAGCGCCCTAGCGGGGCCGAATGACGTGCTGGTGTCCAGCACGCTACGTGATCTGGTGATCGGGTCAGGACTCAAATTCGATGACCACGGCACTCACCAACTCAAGGGCGTGCCCGGGGAATGGCGGCTATTCGCCGTCGCCTCTGCCTAATGTGTTGACCCGTCGTCAGAATGGTGGCGGCTCCCCGTCACCGACCGCATCGGACGGCCCGAAGTGGCAGAGCTCGAATTTCTTCTGGCGTGCTTCCCGATCGACCCGATTCTGCCGGCGTTCAGTAGCGATCCGGTAAGCGTGCTGTTGGGCTCGAGAACGCCTGCGGCGGGGCATCATCGCACTGCGAGGACCGCAATGATCCTGTGGCGCTTCAACTTCGGGAGCTGGCATCCCGCCGACCGCAAGACACAAACTCGGGAACAGCAACGCGCTGCCGGGGGTGGTGACATAGGTCTGGCCTGCGGGTGAGGTCAAGATGAGAGTGCCGTCGGGCAGCTGCTTTTCGCCCCAGCCCCAGAACGTTTTGACCAGGTGATGGGTGCGGCAGTAGCACTTGAGGTTCGAGGCGTGGGTGGGCCCGCCTTCCGCATGCGCGATGGTGTGGTCGAGGTCGCACTGGGCGGCCGGGCGGTCGCAGCCGGGCCAGCGACAGGTGAGGTCGCGGCAGCGCACGAACTCCGCCAGCGCTTTGGAGGGCGTGTAGCCGGGTTCGGGTGGCGCGTCGCCGGGGTGGATCAGCGGCACGAGTTTCGCTGACTGAGCGAGTTCGGTGATCAGTTCGGGGGTGATCAGCCCTTCGGCGCCCACGAACGAGGCCGGTGTCGCACTCGTGCCGTCAAGGGTGGCCTGTTCGGCGATCACGTGGATCACCACCGGACTCGCGGCCGGCCGTTTCCCAGCGGCGCAGTCGGGCCGTCCGCAGCGGCAACCGAGCCGGTCGGTGGCGGCGGCCAATGCGCCCAGTGCGTCGGCGCGGCGCTGCTCGGCGGTCCGCGGATCGTGCTCGCACACCGTTGCGGCCAGCGCGGTCAGCCGTTGATCCAGTGCGCGCGCATCCGGGGTCAACAAGGTGCCCTCAATATGGGAGATCCCGTCTTCGCCGTCGCCGATCCAGATCTCCCGGTCGGTCTGCTGGTCACGGCGCCGGCGCACCGCGTCGGCGTCAGCCCGGGCCACGATCTTGTCGATCTGTCCGGACAACCGGCCCTGACTCATCGAGGGCCAGCGCGGCAGTTTCACGAACAACTCGGCGTCCACCGCGGCCAGCACGTCGGAGTCGGTGATCAGCTCGGTGCGATACACGATCGTCTTGAACATCCGAAAGTCGATGTCGCCCGCCCGAAACAGTGCCGCCACGCGCGGCAGGCGCTCACGCATGGCCCGCGCATAGCGCAGGTGACTGCCGGCCAACCCCTGGCTGATCCGCAACGCCGCAGCCAGCTCCGCGGCCACGGCCTCCATGGTGTCGACCGCCCAGTCTTCGGTCTCCGAGCAGCGCGACAGCCGGTAGGCGAACAACTCCCCCATCGCCGTCAACTGCGCGGCCGCCGCCCGGTTCTCCAACCGCGACAAGGCGCACACCGCATCCACCAGCGCCGCCGACTCCGCCGTCGTCGAGGGATAACACCGCTCGACAAGCTCGTCGAACCGGGCGATCACTTCTTCGAACATACGTTCGATTATGCCACGGTGCTACGACAAAAGTTGGCCGTGCAGGCGGGGAGGGACCGACGATGTAACCGGCCTTCACCAGGTCAGGCCCGAGCACCTCGGCGTAGCCGAATACGACAACTACTCAGATCGATACCATGCGGCGACATAGAGGACCAGCGCCGTGGCCAGCCCTATCAGCACCCAGATGACGACGGCCTGATCAATCCAGGACCCCGTCGGCGGCGCGCCCGGCAGGATATTGCGTAACGGCACGACGGCGAACAACATCGCGGCATACCACGTCGAGAACGGCGGCAGGAACTTCCGCCGTCCCGTTAGCATCTGGATCGCGACGAACAGCGCCAAGGTCGGCAGCGTGATGAGCACCAAGCAGATGCCGAGGTCGAACACCAGCGGCCCCTTAGCCCGCTGCAAAGTGATGATGACGTTGTCCGGACGGGCCGGATCCACGCTGTTGCGCCCGACCCGGGTCACCGAGATGTCCCAGCCTTCCATCAACCCGGTGACTTCCACCCGAGCCGGTTTGTATTGACGGTTGTCGCCGGACCCGACGAGCACGTCGGCCTGGATGGTGTCGGTTCGATAGGTATCGAAAGGCCAGTCGCCGGGTTCGCCGTGGGCGGGAATGGTGGTGGCCACCTGCGCCGGCGACTTGCCGATCGGATACTGCAGGTCCCCCAGGTCGTTGCGCGGCAGGAACCGCACCGAGGTATCCACGGTCAGTACGCCCAGGCGCTTATCGACCATCGAATCATCGGGCATCACAAGCACTTTCACGTCCAGTCTGTGCTCGGCGTGGTGCAGTTGCTCGATGCGCACCAACACCACCGTGTTATCGACGGTGCTGAGGTCGGGCTCGGGAAGCGGACCGGGTGCGGTGGCAAGCCAGTGATAGCCGAACAGCGACAGCACGTAGACGACGACGACTCCGACGACAATGCCGACATCGACCAGGAAATGCCGTCTGCGGCGTCTCCGGACAGATGGCGCGGGCGCGACGACATTCCCGTTGGCGGGCAGCGCGAAGGTCTCGGCCAGGACGTGTTCCTTCTGAACCGTCACGGAGCGTGATGTTAGCAACGTAAGTGTTTGCTAGCAGCTTGGAATGAGCTGCGCTACCAGCATTTAACATGGCGCGCCACCAGCCTTAACACGGCGGACTCCGCTAGCCGCAGGGCAAGTTGCTACCTTGCCGATAAGCACCTAACGGGCATGCCGGTACCACGCGGCGATGTAAATCACCATCGCCGTAGCCAGGGCGATGAGCACCCAGATCACCACGGCCTGATCGATCCACGAACCCATCGGCGGCGAGCCGGGAAGGATGTTGCGCAGTGGCACCACGGCGAACAACATCGCGGCGTACCAGGTGCCGAACGGCGGCAAGAATTCCCTTCGGCCCGTAACCATCTGGATCGCGACGAACAGCGCGAGAGTCGGCAGCGTGAAGAGCACCAGACAGATGCCGAGGTCGAACACCAACGGACCCTTGGCTCTTTGCAGGGTGATGACAACGTCGTCGGGACGATCCGACACGCTGCTACTGGAATCTCCTACCCGCTGGACGCGGATGTCCCAACCATCCAGGGTTCCGGTGACTTCCACCCGGGCGGGTTTGGGCGCGCGGTGCTCCCCGGACCCCACCAGCATGTCGGCGTGGATGGGGTCGGTGGTGTAAGTGTCGAACGGCCAGTTCGCCGGGTCGCCATGGGCCTCGATGGTCGTGGCCACCTGGGCAGGTGTTTTACCGACCGGATAGTGCAGGTCGCCCGAGTCGTTACCGGGGTACAGACGCACCGTGGCATCGACGGTGATCACGTTGAGACGTCTATCGGTCATCGAATCATCTGGCAACACAAGAACTTTCACGTCAAGCCGGTTGGCGACGGTGTGCAGTTGCTCGAAGCGCACCAACACCACGGTGTCCGCGGTGGTGCCGACGTCCGGCTTGGGTAAGGGTCCCGGCGTGCTGGCCAGCCAGTGATAGCCCAGCAACGACAAGACGTAGAGAACCGCAACGCCGACGATGATGCACGTGTCCAGCACAAGGTGCTTTCTTCGCGACATGTGCTTGGGTTCAGGTGTCGGTGCAGCGTCCACGGAATCGTCGGCTGCGGTCACCGCCTGGTCATGCGACACGGGGTCAGATCGTAGCAACCGGCACAGCGGCCAGCCGCCATTCAGCGAAGGCTCAGTCCGACTGCCTAACCCAGGCGAGGATGTACAGACTCATCGCCACGGTCAGCGCGATCAGCACCCACTGCACGATGGCTTGGTCGATCCACGCCCCGGGCGGTGGAGAGCCGGGCAGGATGTTGCGGAGCGGGACGATGGCGAAAAGGTTGGCCGCATACCAGGTTGCGAACGGAGGCACGAACTTTCGCCTCCCCATTGCCATGGGGACCGCCACCAGCAGCGCCAGCGTCGGCAAGGTCACGAGGACTGCGCAGATGAACAGGTCGAAGATAAGCGGACCTTTCGCCCGTTGCAGTTTGACGACGACGTCGGCGTTGTTGCCCTGCACGCGCGAAGCCGGCCCGGGATCACCGCTGGAATGAACACGCGCGAGTGCGACTTCCCACCCGTCCAGTGATCCGGTCACCTCGACCCGTGCGGGAATCCTCCTGCGGTTGTCGCCGGTGCCCACCAACACATCAGCCGAAAGCTGTTCGGTCTTGTAGGTGTCGAACGGCCAGTTGCCTGGATCGCCGTGCGCCTCGATCGTCGTGCTCACTTGCGCCGGCGTCTTCCCAGCCGGGAATTGCAGATCACCCAAGTCACTGCGTGGATACAGCCGTACCGCGATGTCGGTGGTCAGCACGTCGAAACGTTTGTCGTAGAGCGAATCCCCCGGATACACAAGCACATTGACGGTCAGCCGATTCGCGACCGTCTTGAGCTCCTCCAGGCGCAACTGGACGATCGTTTCCTCGGCGCCGGCCGAGCCCAGGTCCAGCGGCGGCAGCGGCCCCTCGGACCGTTCCAGCAAATGGACCGCGAGCAACGACAGGGCGTAGGTGGAGACGACGGCCACCAGCACCGCCACCCCGACCAGGACACGCGGCTTGCGCGACTTCTTCGGCGCCGCCGCGGTTGGCGGCGCAGCCGCGGTTGGCAGACTCTGGGTTTCTGGAGCCTCGGTCGGCGGCGCCTCAGCGGTCACGGCGTCAGGCTAGCGAACCCTCACCGGGCGCGCGCGGCGTTCGAAGCGCCGTCACTCAGCGGCCATCGCGGCTTAACCTGAGGGTTTGCTGGGCTACTTAGACGCGGCCACGCAGCGAAACCCGATGTGGGTGGTCGCGGTGTCCTGGGACTGGGGTGATCGCGCGGCCGGCCGATAACGATGGCAATACTCCGGCGCGCACAGGTGCGAGCCGCCCTTCAAGGTTTGGCTGACGGTCGGATCGGGGGGCCCCGACGGCGTGCAGCATGCCTTCGGGGGCTGATCAAGCCGGTGGTGTGCGGAGAACTTCGTAGTCGTCCATTCCCAGACATTGCCGATCATGTCGAGCAAGCCGAATCCGTTGGGCGCGAAGGCACCGACCGGTGAGGTCCCCACCCAGCCGAGCGCCCCGTCGTTGCGGAAAGGAAACCGGCCCTGCCAGGTATTGGCCATCAACTGGCCATCCGGTGTCGCCTCGTCGCCCCAGGCGTAGGTGGTCGTGGCACCGGCGCGCGCCGCGTACTCCCACTCCGCCTCGGTGGGTAGTCGCCGCCCGGCCCACCGCGCGTACGCCGCGGCGTCCGGATAGGCGACCTGTACCACGGGGTGGTCGGCTCGGTCCGCATCGGTGCTGTCCGGGCCATCCGGACCGAACGGGTGACGCCACGAGGCTTCGGGCACCCACGTCCACCACTGCCGCCAGTCGCGCAAGTCGACGGGCCCTGCGGTGGGCCGGAAAACCATTGCGCCAGCGCACAAGTCGGCCGGATCCGCTCCCGGATAGAGTGCCGGGTCGATCGGCTGCTCGGCGATGGTCACATAGCCGGTGGCCGCGACGAATTCGGCGAACTGAGCGTTGGTGACGGGATGTCGCTCGACCGCGAAGGCTTCCACGGCCACCGTGTGGATCGGCGCTTCCTCCGGGTAGAAGCTGGTCGAACCCATGCGGAATTTGCCGCCAGGCACGTCTACCAGCTCGGTCAGCACAGCGTCAGTCCGATTGTCGATACCAGATCAGCATGTACATGGCCATCGCCGCGACCAGCGCTATCAACACCCAGAGCACCAGGGCCTGGTCCACCCAGGCACCGGGTGGCGGTGCGCCGGGCAGGAAGTTGCGGATCGGTATGACGGCGAAAAGCATTGCCGCGAACCAGGTTACAAAGGGCGGCACGAACTTCCGCTTGCCCAGCGCGATCTGGATGGCCACCGCGAACGCCAACGCAGGAAGGCTGAATAGCACCAGGCAGATGCCCAGGTCGAAGATCAGCGGGCCCTTGGACCGGTGCAGGGTGATGATTACGTCGTCTTTCACATTCGGGTCGGGCTCATCGTTGTTGTGAGCGCGTTGCAGGCTCACATCCCAGCCTTCCATCTGTCCGGTCACCTCGACGCGAGCCGGCTCGAATTTGCGGTCACTGCCCTGTCCCACAAGGATATCGGCCGAGATCTGATCGGTGGTGTAGGAGTCGAACGGCCAGTTTCCGGGGTCACCGTGGGCCTCAAGCGTCGTCGCGACCTGCGCCGGCCGCTTGCCCGCCGGGTAGACGAGGTCGCCCATGTCGTTCTCCGGGTAGAACCGCACGGCGGTGTCGGTGGTCAGCACGTCGAGGCGCTGGTCGAACATCTTGTCTTCGGGAATCACCAGCACCTTCACCGAGAGCCGGTTGGCAACGGTCTTCAGCTCTTCCAGCCGGACCAGCACCACGGTGTCCTCGGCGGTGCCCAGGTCGGGCGCCTTGAGCGGACCCGCCGACTTCGAGAGCCAGTGCACACCGAACAGCGAAAGGATGTACACGAGCAGGAAGGCCAACAGGATGCCCAGACCGATGACCAAACGCCGTCCGCGCGCCTTGTCGCGTGGCGCGGCGTGGCCTGCGGCGCCAGGCGGGTTCGGCGATGCCGGTGGTGTCGGTGGCGCCTCCGTGGTCATCGGTTACCTCCCGCTTTTCGCGTATAGGACGTGCAGATGGTAGCTAACCGACGGCCGACGCGCGGGAACATCGGAATTTCCTAGGAACTGCCGTTACCACGCCCATCGTTCATCCGCAGTTTGTTTGCGGGCTATCTCGATGGCTCTAAATGTCGTCATGAAGCACAAGCGAATCGTTGCCGCCGCGAGCTTGCTGGCCGCGGGTGTCCTCGCGGTGTCGGCATGCTCCACCCACCACACCACGCTGGTGTACGCCAGCGGCGCCAAGGTGGAGTGCGGCGGTAAGCAGGCGATAGCCGCCAGCGGCTCGACCGCCCAGGCGCCCGCGATGACCCAGTTCATCAGCGCCTATCACAAGACCTGCCCCGGGCAGTCGCTCGCCTACTCCGCTATCGGCTCCGGCGCCGGGATCAACGAGTTCCTTGCCGGCAAAACGGATTTCGCCGGATCGGACACTCCGTTGACCGGGCCGCAATACGCTGCCGCCAAGCAGCGATGTGGCGGCGCGGACGCGTGGAATCTGCCCGTGGTGTTCGGGCCACTGGCAATCACCTACAACCTCAATGCGGTCGACCGGTTGGTGCTCGACGCGCCGACGCTGGCCAAGATCTTCAACGGCACGATCAAGCGCTGGGACGATCCGGCCATCAGCGCGCTCAACGCGTCGATGCCCGCAGAGGACATCCGCGTCATCTACCGCAACGACGAGTCCGGCACGACCGAGAACTTCCAGGACTACCTGCAGGCCGCTGCGGGAGGCGCGTGGAACAAGGGCACGGGCAAGACTTTCAGCGGCGGCGTCGGCACCGGCGCCTTCGGCAACGAAGGCACCTCGGCGGCAGTGAAGAACACCGAAGGCGCGATCTCCTACAACTTGTTGTCTTACGCCATGGAGCAAGGGCTGTTCGCCGCCGAAATCAAGACCGGAGCGAGCCGCAAGTCGTTGCGCCCGGTGCGCATTGGCACTGACTCGGTGGGCAAGACGATCGCCGGGGCCAAGATCGTCGGTAAGGGCAACGACCTGGTGCTCGACATCTCGTCGTTCTACAACCCCACGCAACCGGATGTGTATCCGATCGTGCTGGCCACCTACGAGATCGTCTGCTCGAAGTACCCCACCGCCGGCGTCGCGGAGGCGGTCAAGGCTTTCCTGCAGGCGGCGATCGGGCCCGGCCAACCCGACCTCGACCAGCACGGCTACATCCCGCTGTCGCCGGATTTCCAAGCCCGAGTGTCCGGCGCGGTGGACGCGATCAGCTGATGCATCAAGCGGTTTTCGGCGGCTTTCGATCTCGCTGACGAGTCCAGGCGACGACGAACAGTGACATCGCCACCACCAGGGCTATCAACACCCACAACACGAACGCTTGGTCGATCCACGAGCCGAAGGGTGGGGAGCCGGGCAGGATGTTGCGTAGCGGGACGATGGCGAACAGCATCGCCGCGTACCAGGTCGAGAACGGCGGTAGGAACGACGTCCGCCCCAGCGCCATGGGAATGGCCACCCACAGCGCCAAGGCCGGCAGCGCAAGCAGCACCAGGCAGATTCCGATGTCGAAGATCAGCGAGCTCTTGGACCGGTGCACCGTGATGATGACGTCGTCCTGGGTATTGGGGTCGGATTCGTCGGGGTCGTGCACGCGGGTCAGGGTCGCGTCCCAGCCGTCCATGTAACCCACCACTTCCACACGGGCAGGTACCTTTTCCCGGTTCGGACCGGACCCGGTGAAGACGTCGGCCGCAATGATGTCGGTCTTGTAGGAGTCGAACGGCCAGTTCCCGGCATCCCCGTGCGCCTCGATGCTGGTCGCGACCTGCGCAGGGGCCTTGCCGACCGGATACTGCAGATCGCCCAGGTCGTTCTCCGGATACAGACGCACCACCGCGTTGGTGGTCAGCACGCCGAAGTCTTTGTCGTAAAGCGAATCTTTCGGATAGACAAGGACATTGACCATCAGCCGATTGGCGACGGTCTTGACCTCACTGAGGCGCACCTGCACGATGGTGTCGTCCGCCGAATGTTGACTGAAATCCACCGGCGGAAGCGGCGGCGCCGATCGTGCCAGCAGGTGAACCCCAACCAGTGACAACGCATAGACGGTGACAACCGCCAGTACGATGCCGAAGCCGATGGCAAAGCGCCGGCCGTGGAAGCCGCTGCTCGTCGGCACCGTCGGCGCCGTCGGAGGTGGAGGCGGTGGCGTCGGGTTCACAGTCACGGGTTTACCCCCAGCTCGCGAGACGATTAGGCGTCAGATGCTAGCAGTTTGACCGCGCGGTTCCGGGTATGACGACCGCAAAGTCTTGCGCCGACACCGCCGACAACACGTACACCGGCGCGGCCCTGAACCGACGCGCCGGTGCCTTAGTCGCGGGAAAAGGCAAGTGCGAGTTCGGCTTCGACGTCTTCATAGGGCCGGCCCGATACGTCGACGGTGACTTGCGCGATGGTGCCCCCGGTGAAGTTGAAGGGCGCCTTGTAGCGGCTGGACACTGCCGACCCGCCGTTACGCCCGACGGTGATGCCGGCGCCGGCCAACCCGAAAGTACCCGGGTGAGTGATCACCTCGGCCAGGGTGCCGACCGGGTGATCATCGATGTACAACGCGAGGTCCCCGAGCGGGGTATGACTGTTGGTCACTGTTCCGGTACGCACATACCGAACCCCGAACATGTGCCGGCCCAACGGGATCGGGCCGTCGGAGGAGACCAGCTGCTGGCGCTCGCCGAGAAAGTTGTACACGTAATGCAGCCGGCCATCCTGGAGGAACAGCACGTGTCCGCCGTGCGCGCCGCCCTGCTTGAACAGCACCCCTTCGGCGCCGGTGGTGTCCACGGTGACGTCGGCCAGGATGGCGAACGACCGACCGCGGAGCTCGGCGGCCGCGCCGATGCCGACGTCGGCGCAGTTGGGATAGTAGATGTAGCTGGACCGTTCGCCGACCAGGTAGGGCCGCGACCGCGTCAGCGTCTCCATGAGGTTGAGGTCCGAGAGCGGCAGGCCGTTGTATTTGGCCGCCTCCGACAACCACAGCTCTTTGAGCTCCTCTAGCTTGTCGGGATGTTCGGCAGCGAGGTCGTGGCATTGGCTGCGGTCATTTTCGATGTGGAACAGCTCCCAGCGGTCGGCCTCGAAGTGGGACCAGCCGGCCGGGGTGGCGGCGTGAATGGTGTTGGCGAACCAGCCTTGATGCCAGATGCTGCGGGTGCCCAGCATGGACTAGAACTGGGTGGTCTTGCCGGTGTCGGCGGACGGGTCGTCGAGTGCCGATTTTAAACTCACACCGTCCAACGGCTTCTGCCGGATACCCTTGACCGTCTCCGGCGCTGTCATGCCCAACAGGTCATAGACGGTCGGGGTGATGTCGCAGACATTGACGTAGTTGTCGCGGACTTCGCCGTGTGCCGCAATCCCGCTGGGCCAGGAGACGATTGCCGTGTCGGCGATGCCGCCTTCGTGCGAGGCGTACCGCTTGAACAGTTTGTAGGGCGTGTTGAACGCCATCGCCCACCCGATCGGGTAGTGGTTGTAGGTCTGCGGGCCGCCGAGGTGGTCGAACAGCTTCATGCTTTCTTCCACCGTGTCGATGTAGCCGTTGAAGAACTTGCCCTCGTTGACCGATCCGTTGGGCCCCCCTTCACCGCTGGCGCCGTTGTCGGAGATCACCACGACGATGGTGTTGTCCAATTGACCGGACTCCTCGAGATAGTCGAGTATTCGGCCGATTTGGGCATCGGTGTAACTGAGGAACCCGGCGAACACCTCGGCCATCCGGGCGAACAGCTTCTTCTCTTCATCGTTGAGCGAATCCCACGGTCGCACCGTGTCTTGCAGCGGCCACGGCTCCCCTTGTGGCCCTTTGACATCCAGGTAGGGGTTGATGGGCGACAATTCGGTGTCCGGGGGCACAATGCCCAGCGACTTCTGGTTCTCCAGCACGGTTTCGCGGTAGCGCTCATAACCCATGTCGAAGGTGCCGGCGTATTTGTCCGCCCAGTTCTTGAAGACGTGATGCGGGGCGTGACCCGCTCCGGGGCATACGTAGCTGAACCAAGGCTTGTCCGGCGCAATGACTTTGGCATCGCGGATGAACTCGATGGTCTTGTCGGCGATGTCCTTGGACAGGTGGTAACCGTCCTCGGGGGTGCCGGGCGGGTTCACCGGGTGGTTGTCGTAGACCAGGTCGGGGTACCACTGGTCGGTCTCGCCGCCCATGAACCCGTAGAACCGTTCGAAACCGCGCGAGTTGGGCCAGTTCCGCTTGGTCGACGCCATGCTCGACTCTTCCAGCGGGGTCAGGTGCCACTTGCCGACGCAGTAGGTGTTGTAGCCGCGTTCAGCGAGCACTTCGGAGAGCAACGCGGTGTCGGCGGGGATGCGACCGTTGCAGTTGGGGAAGCCGTCGGTGAACTCTTCGATGGTCGCCATGCCGACGGTGGTGGCGTTTCGCCCGGTCAGCAGCGAGGCTCGCGTCGGTGAGCACAGCGCGGTGGTGTGAAATTGGGAAAGCCGTACACCGCGTTCGGCGATGCGCGTCATGGCAGGCATTTCGACCAGCCCGCCGAAGCAGTCCCAGGTCGCGATGCCGGTGTCGTCCCACACCAGATACAGGATGTTCGGCGAGTTCTCGGGTGCGGTGGGGGCGGCGTACGGGCCCCAGTCCGGCTCCGAGTCGCGAATATCCAGCTCGATCTTGCCGTGGAACTCAGACGATTGCGACCCGGCCGCAGTAGCCATACACCAGCCTCACTCCCGTAGTGGAGTTAGTTGCGCGAACATCGCGCAGACTACACCCGGAGTGTGGACGGGAATCTCGTTTTCCCGCGCGTCCAGATCGCCGGCGGGAATCGAATGTGCGTTCACGGCTTCGAGTGGGCGTCCAGGGCGGGATTTACGGCGAATCCCCGCCCTCAGCGCACCCTCGCGGCCCCTAGCCGCACACTCGGCGGCCGCCGCACACACGAACAGCCCTACTTGGCCTTTTCCAGGATCTCGACGAGCCGCCAGCGCTTGGTCGCCGACAGCGGACGCGTCTCCATCAGCGAAACCCGGTCACCGATGCCGGCGATGCTGTTCTCGTCGTGCGCCTTGACCTTCTTGGTGGTGCGAATGATCTTGCCGTACAACGGGTGACGCACGCGATCTTCGAGCTCGACCACGATGGTCTTCTGCATCTTGTCGCTCACCACGTAGCCGATGCGCGTCTTGCGGCGACCGCGCGGCTTGGGCGTGGCGGGAGTGTTCTTGGGGCCCTTGCCCTGCGACGGGGCTTCCTTCGCGGAAGCCGCCTTCGGAGCGGCCTTTTTAGCGCCGGTCGTAGCCTCTGCCATCACGAATCCTTACCATCGGGGCTGTCGGAGCCGTCGGGCCCGGATGCCAGACCCAGTTCTCGTTCGCGCAGCACGGTGTAGACGCGCGCGATTTCCTGACGCACCGTGCGCAGCCGGCGGTTGTTGCTCAGCTGTCCGGTCGCCATCTGGAAGCGCAGGTTGAACAACTCTTCCTTGGACTCACGCAGGCGATCGGTCAGTTCCTCGTTGCTGAGCTCACGCAGTTCGCCAGGGGAAACTCCCACTGCCATCAGAACTGCTCCTCTCGCGTCACGATGCGCGCCTTGATCGGCAACTTGTGGATCGCACGGGTCAGCGCCGCGCGGGCGGTCTGCTCGTTGGGGTAGCTCAACTCGAACAGCACCCGGCCCGGCTTGACGTTGGCCACCCACCACTCCGGCGAACCCTTACCCGAACCCATTCGGGTCTCGGCGGGCTTCTTGGTCAGCGGACGGTCCGGGAAGATGTTGATCCACACCTTGCCGCCACGCTTGATGTGCCGGTTGATGGCGATACGCGCGGACTCGATCTGCCGGTTGGTCACATACGCGTGCTCCAGTGCCTGGATGCCGTAGTCGCCGAAGTTCACCGTGGTGCCGCCGCTGGCGATGCCACGCTGGCGGGGGTGGTGCTGCTTGCGGTGTTTAACCCTGCGGGGAATCAACATGATTCAGCTCTCCGTGCTCTGCGCTTCTGTTGCTGGCGGGCCCTCGGGCGCGGGGGCCGCAGCGCTTTCTTCGCTGCCCGCCGCGCGGCCGGCGTCGGTCCCGGTCGCCGTGGTGCCCGAGGCGCCGCTGCGCCGCGGTCGGGTGCCCGACGGCCGCTCGCGACGGGGACGATCCGCACCTGCCGGGGCGGCGGCGGCCAACTCACGTTTGCCACCGACGATGTCGCCCTTGTAGATCCACACCTTCACGCCGATGCGGCCGAAGGTTGTCTTGGCCTCATAGAGGCCGTAGTCGATGTCGGCCCGCAAGGTGTGCAGCGGGACGCGGCCCTCGCGGTAGAACTCCGAGCGGCTCATCTCCGCACCGCCGAGGCGGCCCGAGCACTGCACCCGAATGCCCTTGACGTTGGGCTGGCGCATGGCCGACTGGATGGCCTTACGCATCGCGCGGCGGAACGCCACGCGGTTGCTCAGCTGCTCCGCGACGCCTTGGGCCACCAACTGTGCTTGTGACTCAGGGTTTTTCACCTCGAGAATGTTGAGCTGAACCTGCTTTTTGGTCAGCTTCTCCAGGTCGGCGCGGATCCGGTCGGCCTCGGTGCCGCGACGGCCGATGACGATGCCCGGACGCGCGGTGTGGATGTCCACCCGCACCCGGTCCCGGGTGCGCTCGATCTCCACGTCGGCGATACCGGCGCGCTCGAGACCAGTGGACAGCAACCGACGGATCGCGACGTCCTCCTTGACGTACTCGGAGTACTGCTTGTCGGCATACCAGCGCGACTTCCAGTCGGTGGTGATGCCCAACCGGAAGCCGTGCGGATTGATCTTCTGGCCCACTAGTCTGAGCCTCCCTTCGCTTCAGAAGTCTCAGACGCCTTGGCGGGTGCTTTCTTTGCCGGTGCTTTCTTGGCGGCCGGCGCCTTCTTCGCTGCCGAACCGGTGGCAGCCTTCTTGGCAGGCGCCTTCGCGGCGGCCTTGCTGCCTTCGGCGCGGCGCGACCTGGACGACTTCGACGACCGCTGGTCCTTACTCGGCCGGCTCTCCACGACCACGGTGATGTGGCTGGTGCGCCGGCGAATCCGGAATGCGCGGCCTTGGGCACGCGGGCGGATGCGCTTGGCGGTCGGGCCTTCGTCGGCGTAGACGGTGGCCACCACCAACGTCGTCGGGTCCAAGCCGTTGTTGTTCTGCGCGTTGGCCGCTGCGCTGGCGATCACCTTGGCGACCGGCTCGCTGGCCGCCTGCGGCGCCCACCGCAGTATGTCGAGCGCGTCGGACACCGAGCGGCCGCGCACCAGGTCGATGACGCGGCGGGCCTTGCGCGGCGACACCCGCACGAACCGCGCCTTCGCGACAGCTGACGGGAACTCAGTACTGGTCATCGCCGCTTACTCTTTCGGTCATCCTTGATGTGTCCCTTGAAGGTCCGAGTCGGCGCGAATTCACCCAGCTTGTGCCCCACCATCGACTCGGTGACGAACACCGGGACGTGCTTGCGGCCGTCGTGCACCGCAAAGGTGTGCCCGATGAAGTCGGGAATGATGGTCGAACGCCGCGACCAGGTCTTGATGACCTGCTTGGTGTTCTTCTCGTTCTGCGTGTCGACCTTCTTGAGCAGATGGCCGTCGACGAACGGACCCTTCTTGAGGCTGCGTGGCATGGTTGGTTACTCCTACCGGCCGTGCTTCTTGCCGGTGCGCCGGCGTCGGACGATGAGCTTGTTGCTTGCTTTGTTCGGGTTGCGGGTGCGGCCCTCGGGCTTGCCCCACGGGCTGACCGGGTGCCGGCCACCGGAGGTCTTACCCTCACCACCGCCGTGCGGGTGGTCGACCGGGTTCATCACGACACCACGGACCGAGGGGCGCTTGCCCTTCCACCGCATGCGGCCGGCCTTGCCCCAGTTGATGTTGGCCTGCTCGGCGTTGCCGACCTCGCCGACCGTCGCGCGGCAGCGGACGTCGACGCGGCGGATTTCACCGCTGGGCATACGCAACGAGGCGTAGGTGGCCTCTTTACCGAGCAACTGGATGCTCGAACCCGCCGACCGCGCCAGCTTGGCGCCACCGCCGGGCCGCAGCTCCACCGCGTGGATCAAGGTACCGGCCGGGATGTTGCGCAGCGGCAGGTTGTTACCCGGCTTGATGTCGGCGTTGGCGCCGGACTCGACGATGTCACCCTGCGAAAGGCCGTTGGGCGCAATGATGTAGCGCTTCTCGCCGTCCAGGAAGTGCAGCAGTGCGATGCGGGCGGTGCGGTTCGGGTCGTACTCGATGTGCGCGACCTTGGCGTTGACACCGTCTTTGTCGTTGCGGCGGAAGTCGATCACCCGGTAGGCGCGCTTGTGGCCACCGCCCTTGTGGCGAGTGGTGATGCGGCCGTGGGCATTACGGCCACCACGACCGTGCAGCGGACGGACCAGTGACTTCTCCGGCGTCGTCCGGGTGATCTCGGCGAAGTCGGACACGCTGGCACCGCGACGGCCGGGGGTCGTCGGCTTGTATTTGCGAATTGCCATGTCTAATCAGGTCTTTCTCTCGTCGGGCTAGGCCGGTGCCCCGAACAGGTCGATCGGCTTGCTGCCCGGCGCCAGGGTGACGATGGCGCGCTTGGTGCTCTTGCGCTTGCCGTATCCGGTCCGGGTGCGCTTGCGCTTGCCCTGCCGGTTGGCGGTGTTCACCGATGCGACCTTGACGGCGAAGATCTTCTCGACGGCGATCTTGATCTGGGTCTTGTTCGAATCCGGGTGCACCACAAACGTGTACACATTGTCGTCGAGCAAGCCGTAGGACTTCTCCGAGATCACCGGCGCCAGGATGATGTCGCGGGGATCAGCGATGGTTGCCATCTACGCCGTTACCTCCTCGGATGTGTTGGCCGCGATGTAGGCGTTGAGCGCTTCCACGCTGAACACCACGTCGTCGGCCCGCAGCACGTCATAGGTGTTGAGCTGATCGGGCGTCAGGATGTGCACACCGGGGAGGTTGCGCGCGCTCTTGGCGCCGGTCTGGTCGCTTCGCCCGATGACCACCAGGACCTGCTTGCGGTCGGTCAGGGTGCCCAGGAAAGCCTTGGCGCTCTTGGTCGACGGGGTCTGACCCTCCACCAGTTCGGTCACCGCGTGGATACGGCCGTTGCGCGCCCGGTCGGACAACGCACCGCGCAACGCCGCGGCGATCATCTTCTTGGGTGTGCGCTGGCTGTAATCGCGCGGCGTGGGACCGTGCACCGTGCCACCGCCGGTGAACTGCGGAGCCCGTGTCGAGCCTTGGCGGGCGCGGCCAGTCCCCTTCTGGCGGTAGGGCTTACGGCCACCACCGCTCACCTCGCCGCGGGTCTTGGTCTTGTGCGTACCTTGGCGAGCCGCGGCCCGCTGCGCGGTGACCACCTGGTGCATCAGCGCGATGTTGGCGGGGACGTCGAACAGCGCGGCCGGCAGGTCGATGGAGCCGTCCACCGAGCCGGCCGGCGTCTTGACCTCGATGGTCAACGATTGCTCAGCCATTACTTCTCACCTCGTTTGATCGCGCTGCGAACCACCACGAGAGAGCCGGTGCGGCCCGGGACCGCACCCTTGATCAGCAGCACGCCGTTTTCGGCATCCACCTTGTGCACCACCAGGTTCTGCACGGTCACCCGGTCGTTACCCATCCGCCCGGCCATCCGGGTGCCCTTGAACACGCGGGCCGGAGTGGCACAGCCACCGATGGAACCCGGACGGCGGTGCACCGCCTGGGCGCCGTGGCTGGCGCCCTGACCGCGGAAGCCGTGCCGCTTCATGGTGCCGGCAAAGCCCTTGCCCTTGGAGGTACCGGTCACGTCGACGTAGACGCCGTCGGCGAAGATCTCCGCCGTCAGCTCCTGGCCGACCTGGTACTCGGTCGCCGCGTCGGGGTCGTCCAACCGCAACTCGGCCAGGTGACGGCGCGGGTTGACGCCTGCGGCGGTGAACTGGCCGGTGACCGGCTTGGTGACCTTGCGCGGGCTGATCTCGCCGTAGGCCAGTTGCACCGCGCTGTACCCGTCCTGCTCGGGGGTACGGATCCGCGTGACCACGTTGGGACCGGCTTTCACCACGGTCACCGGGACAACCCGGTTGTTTTCGTCGAACACCTGCGTCATGCCCAGCTTGGTGCCCAGAATGCCTTTTCTCGCCATTGCTCGCCGAATTCCTACTGGATGTTGACGTCGACACTGGCCGGAAGATCGATGCGCATCAGCGCGTCAACGGTCTTCGGCGTCGGATCGAGGATGTCGATCAACCGCTTGTGAGTCCGCATCTCGAAGTGCTCTCGCGAGTCCTTGTACTTATGCGGAGAACGGATGACGCAGTACACGTTCTTCTCGGTCGGCAGCGGCACCGGCCCTACGACGCTGGCGCCAGTGCGTACGACGGTCTCGACGATTTTGCGCGCCGACGCGTCAATGGCCTCATGGTCGTAGGCCTTGAGCCTGATGCGGATCTTTTGTCCCGCCACGCTTGTGCTACCTCATCTCCCACACTCGAGCCCGTGTCCGGACGTCGAGTCGTTTTCTGACCCAGTGCCACCCGACGCGCACATCGGCGCCCCAATCGCCCGGGGCCGATAGCGTCGCGCCGGATACAGCGCCGCTGTTTACCTGTCGTGGTCCACCGGCCCCCGCGCTCGGGTGTGTCACCCGCACGCAGCCTTCAAGACGACCGAAATTAGTCGCTCCAAGGAGGGGACCGGACGCGCCCGTTTGGGCGCTGGTCTATGCCCGGCCAAGCGCAAACCTGGCTCAAGGCAACCTGAACAGTATGCCTCAGATCAGCGCTTGAGCCAAATCCCTGGTCGAGGCTGCAGTACGCTCCGTTTCGGGAGTTCGCGCGTGCCCGAGGAGGTCGTCATGGGAATTGTCGGGTCAAGTCCCGGAGAGGGTGACGCCGCCCAACCCATGATCGACTGGATCAACGCCGCGCCGCCGGCCGAGCTGGCTCCCGAACTCATGGCGGCCTTCGGCCCCGACGCCCCCAGGCGCGTGCCGTGGCTCGCCGTTGGAGACCTCAGCGACTGGATGTTCCGCCGCTACCCCAAGCAAACGGGCTTCGTCGTGCAGGCCCGACCGGTGCGCGAATCGATCTATGAAGCCGTGCAACTGCTGGAGCACTCCGAATTGGTGTACATCCGTTGGACCTCGGACAACGAATGCAGCTGGAGCGCCACCCGGTTCGGTCTGACGACGCTGGCCAACGGCAAGGCCGCGGTTCGGCAGCGGATCAAGGATCGCACCGGCTTCTGACCGCACGCGGTACTGCCCGTCGAGGAGCTCACGATCCGCGGCTGTGTATATAGAGGAAACCGTCGACCGCGGCTCGTGCGCACTCGCGGTAGTCGAAGTCGGGCAGCGTACTCAACCGGCCCAGCACCAACGGCCCGATCAGCAGGGCGATCGCGCGTGACCGGTCGACCGCACCCAGTTCGGATGCTTCCGAGCTGTCGAACAACGCATCGAAGGGCGCCGCGTACTGCTGAGCGATACGTTCCCGCAGCGAATTGATCGCCTCCCCACCGGCATGCCGCGGTTCCGGCATCCCCTGCAAGTCGGGCCCCAACGCCAACCAGGACATCGCCGTCAGTACCGCGGGCGCTTCGGCGACGACGTCGGCCTGCGCCAGTACCAAGGCCAGCAGCCGATCACGCAATGAGCCCTCGGCAGGCGGCATCGGCGCCGGCGGTATCAGGCTGTTGAACGTCGCAGCCAGCAGGTCGTTGACACTCGGGAAATGGCGGTACAACGTTGCCCGGGCCACGTTGGCGGCCCGGGTGACCGCATCGATCGTGACCGCGCTGGGGCCGCCGGCAACCAAGAGTGCGGCTGCGGCTTCCAACAAGCGAGCCCGTGACCGCGCCGAACGGGGATCGGCAGTCCCGTCGGAAATGTGAGCCACCTCCCTGTTTGAACACCAGACTATCGGTCTATGTACGAGAACGTTAGTCTCGTAAACCAGATCGCCCCGGGGAGGAGGCGCATCACCATGGTCGAAACCCTTGCCCGGCCAGACCAGCGTACTGGTGCGGTAAGCATCGGCAATAGCGCTCGCTCACGAGCGTGGACACTCACCGTTGCCTGCATGGGCGTCGCGCTGGTGGTTGCGTCGATGACGGCGCTGAACACCGCGCTACCCGATCTCGCGGTTGCCACCGCGGCCACGCAAACCCAGCTCACCTGGATTGTCGACGGCTACACCGTGGCCCTGGCGTGCCTGCTCCTGCCGGCCGGCGCCATCGGCGATCGGTATGGCCGGCGCGGTGCACTACTGACCGGGCTGCTCATCTTCGCCCTCGGTTCGGCGGCCCCGGCACTGCTGCACAACGCGACCCAGATCATCGCCGGCCGGGCGGTGGCCGGCCTGGGCGCGGCGTTCGTGATGCCGGCGACGCTGTCGTTGCTGACGGTGGCCTATCCAAAAGACCAGCGCGTCAAGGCCGTTGGCATCTGGGCCGGTGTCGCGGGCTCCGGTGGTGTGCTGGGGATGATCGGGTCGGGGTTGATGCTGCACTTCGGGGACTGGCATGCCATCTTCTGGTCCCTGGCCGGTGCCGCGATCGTGATCTTCGCGCTGGCGTGCACCGTGGCGCCCTCGCGCGACAGCGATGCGCCGCGGGTTGACTGGCTGGGCGCAGCACTGATCGGTGCGGCGCTGGCGATCGCGGTGTTCGCCATCTTGGAGGCGCCGCATCGCGGTTGGAGCAATCCGCTGGTCTGGGGCGGCCTGGCTGGCGGCACCGTGCTGGCGGTGGTGTTCGGCGTCGTCGAACTGCGCCTGGCCGCCGGCCGCCGCCACCCGTTGCTGGACGTGCGACTGTTCGGCGACACCAGCTTCGCCACCGGGGTCGCGACCATTGTCATCATGTTTGCCGGCACCTTCGGCTTCTTCTACCTGGGCATGCAGTACGTGCAGGAGATCATGGGCTACTCCCCGCTCATGACGGCGGTGGCCCTGGGACCCTTCATGGTGCCGCTGGGCATCTTCTCGGCGTTGTCGTTCTGGTATCTGCCCAAACTGGGGCTGCGCACGGTCTTGTTCGTGGGCACGCTGCTGATGGCGGTTGGATTCGCTTGCATGCAGGGGCTCAACGTGCACTCGTCGTACCTCGAATTCGCCTGGCCGACGTTGATCTTGAGCACCGGCATCGGATTCTGCACCGCACCAACGACTTCGGCGATCATGGGTGCGGTCGCCGACGAGAAGCAGGGGGTGGCTTCGGCGGTCAACGACACCGCAAGGGAGATGGGCGGCGCGCTGGGAATCGCGGTCGCCGGCTCGATCCTGGCCGGGCGCTACACCCAAGAGCTCACGCCGAAATTGGCTGAGTTCCCCCCACCGGTGCGCGGACCGGCCTCGGATTCGCTGGCCGCGGCGGTGAAGGTCGCCGACCAGCTCGGCCCGCAGGGCGCCCAGTTGTCCGCCTTTGCCAAGGCGGCGTTCATGACCGCAATGCACTCGTCGACGGCCGCCATGGCAGTGATATCCACCGTTGCCGCCGTGCTGATCGGGCTGTGGGCACCCGGGCGCGACGGGCGCCAACTCGGCCCGATCCGGCGCCTGCGCGACGGCCAACCGAAATCTGGTACGCACAGTTCGGCCGAAACGCCTCGGTAAGGGTGCCCGCGGACATACGATTCATAATTGGGGGACGGGGTTCGTTACAGGCGGCGGATGCTATCCAGCCTGACTGGGGGACCGAATGTCGTATGTCATTGCCTCGCCGGAGTATGTCGCCGCGGCGGCAGCGGATCTGGCGAGGATCGCCACTGCGATCACTGACGCCAATACGGCGGCTGCCGTCCCGACATCGAGCGTGCTGTCGGCCGGCGTCGACGAAGTTTCCATTCTGCTAGCGGCGTTGTTCGACGAACACGCCCAGGCGTATCAGGCGCTCAGCGCTCAGGCGGAGGCGTTTCACAACCAGTTCGTACAGCTGATGACATTCGGTGGCGATCAGTACGCGCTGTCCGAGGCGGCGAACAACTCGACGTTGCAGGTCGCTGAGCAAGGTCTCGCGGCGGCCACCGCGCCGGCACAGGCCCTCTCGGCCCCGCCGCCGGCCCTTGGCGTGAACAGCGCCCCGTTTGCCGCCGCCCACCCGGTCGCCCTGGGCACGGCCGCGACCGCGCCCGTCGCTGCAACCCCAGCCGTGGTGACGCCGGCGCCCGCGGCCGCGGTAGCGACACCCCTCGGCCCGGCCGTCGCGGCGACGTCAGCGGTGCCCACTTCGGCTGCCGGCCCTGCCGTGTCCCCGGTGAACGCGCCGGTTGAAGCGCTGCCGGCGGGCGCGCAGCCCGCTGTCGGATCACCGGTGTCAGCCCTGCCGGCCAACCTGGCAACGCGCGCGGCGCCGCCGGCACAGCCGGCACAGGTCAATCAGGCACACGGTATCCAGGCCCGGGCGGCAACCGCCGACTGATCTGCTGGGAAACCGTTGTCAGGCAACGAATTCCGTTGCGCGGTGGGCCAACATCACGATCGTTGCATGCGGGCCCCGGCTGGGCACTGCCGGCAGAATCGATCCGTCGATGACCCACAGGTTCTCGATGCCGCGGACCCGGCACCGGTGATCGACGACCGCGGTGACCTCGGCGTCGGATCCCATCGGGGCGCTACCACACAGGTGCTGCGACGTCGACCACGCCGGTTCTCCGAGATCCGTTGCGTCTCCGGTGACTTCGCGAGCCAATTCCAGGCCCAGTTCGAGGGTGGCGATGTCGTCGGGCGCCGTGTCGTAGCGGTGCTCGATGCGGGGCGGGACATCGGGATCCGGCGATGTCACCGTCACACGTCCGCGTGACTTCGGCTGCATCAGCGCCACCCCGATGTGCGGCCAATCGGGATGGCCTGCACTGCCGTCACCGGTCATCGCAACGAAACCGCCAGTATAGGGCCTGATCTCGATGTCGTCGGTAGTGGTCAGCACCACCTCCAGCACCGGTCGACCGGTAGCAACCCTCCACGTCGTCGGCAGCACCCATTCCGGGTGGTCACTGCAGTTCAGACCAACCGGAAGCGCCACTGCCACAGGCAAATCGGCTGCCCGTAACACCGCGGGGTCACCGATACCGGACAGCATCAGCAGCTGCGCTGACTGAATCGCACCGGCGCACAGAATGATTCGGTCAGCGGTGCGGCTGTCCAGTCCAGCCGGACCGACCATGTCCACCCCCACCACCTTGTTCCCGGACAGGCGCAACCGCACCGCGCGCGTTCGCTCCAGCAAGATCAGGTTGGGTCGGCTGAGCGCCGGCAGCAAGAACCCCGCGCCCGAACCGGTGCGCACGCCGTCGACGATGTTGAGCGGGACCGCGCCCACGCCGGAGACGGGATCGGGCCCTACGTCGTTCAGGTCGGCGATCCAGGGCAATCCGGCGGCCTGGGCAGCGGCGATGAATTGTTCGGTGGTGCCCGTCATTTCTCGGGTCCGGCGCACCCGGATGGGACCGGCGTCGCCATGGTTCGGACCGTCGAAATCGAGGTCGGTTTCGATGGCGCGGAAGTGGTCGATGACATCGGCCCACGCCCAGCCGGTGATCGGGGCACGGTCGAAGTCCCGCGGCAGTGCGCGGCAGAAATACCCGCCGTTGACCGCGCCGGAACCGCCGACCGTCGCTCCCCGCACGACGGACATCTGCCGGATCGGCCGCTCGGTCAACTGAGTCTGGTAGCGCAACACCAGCGGGCTGCGCGCACCGATCGGCAACACCAGACCGTTGCTGGTCTGCGTCAGCAGTGCGGGATCGCCCAGGCCGGGCCCGGCTTCCAACACGGTCACCGTACGGTCGGGATCGGCGGAAAGCCGCTCAGCGACAACAGATCCGGCGCTGCCGGCACCGACGATCAAGACATCGCTGTGCCGGCTGGCGGAGCTCAAGGCGGCGTTACGTGCGGATCTGTGGTTTCAGCGCGCCGATGTTGCGTTCGCGCAGCACGCCGTACCACAGGCCGATTCCGTAGGCCAGGTCGTCCACCCGCTTGAGCAACAGGAACGTCAGCAGGCCGATCTTCTCGACGTCGTCGTCGGCGACGTTGCGCCGGCCTACCCAGTCGACCACGCCGTCAACGACCGCGGCGACCAACACCACCCGCCGACAGTGCCGAGACAGTAGCGCCGCCAGCAGCGCCACCGGCCAGTAGTGCCGGCACAGGGCCGAGGCGAGTTGCAGCGCCGCCGACCACAACCCGCGGGTGGCGACCACCAACACGTCCTCCAGCGTCGTGTCGGCGCTGCGCATGGCGTTGGCGATGCGCCGACCCGTGGACACCGCGATCACCAGCGACAGCAGCTGCGAGAGCCGCGTACCCAACGACATGAGGATCCAGGCGGTCAGCGCCCAGCCCGAAATCACCACGGGCGCCGTCTTATCGGGGTGCCGAACGGACAACGGCGCCGCCGAACCGCCGTAGAACGCCTTGCGGGCGATCCAGTCTCGCAGCTCGGTCCGATGGTCGTGGGCGACCAGCGCGATCGGTTCGTAGCGCAGCCGGGCACCGGCTTCGATCAGCCGCCAACAGAGATCGACGTCCTCGCCCGAGTGCAGCGTCTCGTCGAATCCGCCGATTTCCCGGATCGCCGAGGTGCGGCAGACGATCGCCGCGCTGGGTACATAGGACACCGGACTGAGCGGCAGTACCGGGGCTTCGCGCTGGCCGAGGTCCAGGGAGGAATGCACCGCCTCGTAGCGCGCAACCACATTCTCGCTGTGGGCCAGCCCGACGATGCGGGGTGCGACCAGCGCGACGGTGGGGTCGCAGAAGTGGCCGAGCAGGGCTTCCAACCAGCCACGCCGGGGTGCCACGTCCGAGTCGAGGAATGCCACGAAGTCGGTGGTGCAGGCGGCCAGCCCCGTGTTGCGCGCGGCGGCCGGACCCTTGCTGCTCGGGTGACGCAGCACTTCGATGGCGCAGTGCGCGCCGGTGAATTCTTCCACCTTGACGGGCTGCGCGGATCCGTCGTCCACCACGATGACGCGCAACCCGCGCAACGAGCTGACCAAGCGCCGCAACCCAAAAGGGTTGTCGCGCACTGGGATAACCACCGTGACGTCCCGGTGCGAGGGGCCGCTGGCCGGGCGCGGATGGGCCACGGTGGCATCGAGCAGGGTGCGCGCCAGTTGCGCGCTGAGCTCGTCGCGAACCTTGAGGCGGCCGTCGGTGATCATGTTCTGGGCGGCGGGAGCCAGTCGCAGCAACCGCGTCGGTGAGCCGCCCAGCAGTGCCGACCCGTCGCCGAGAACACGCACGCGGCGGTCAACCTGTACGGCGAAACCGTCAGGCAATCGGGCAACGGTCATGTCAGCATCCCGTCGGGCCCGGGCAGCCACCGGGCGATTCGACGAACACAGTTGTCGACCATCTCGGCAAAAATCCGCTTCCCCTCCCTCGCGGTCGCCGTGGTGGGGTCCCCCAACACCCCTATCCGGCTCACCGCCGCCACTCCCCCGCGGCGCATCGACGGCAGCAATTCCGACAGCGGAGCGTCGTTGCCCGCCAGCCACCGGTCGGTGTGCACGTCGTCGGGCGAAAGGTGCAGCAACACCGATGTTTCAGTGTGACCGGCGTGGGCGTCGGCCCCCGAGGAGGCGCACGCGCACCATCCGGCGTCGCGCCCCTCGGAGCGCAACAGGGCGACGGCGCTGGTGAGAGCGCCGACATTGCCACCATGGCCGTTGACGAAGAGCAGCCGCTCGGCCCAGCAGGCCGCCGAGCGGCCGTATTCGACGAGTAAGGCGGTCAGCGCCTCGGTACCGATGGAAATGGTTCCCGCGAAGCTTTGATGCTCACCGCTGGCGCCATAGGCGACGGCGGGCGCCACCAGCCAGTTCGGCTCCGAACCGACTGGCCGCTGTTCATCGATGCGCGCCGCAACCGCCCGGGCAACGGCGGTCGCTATCCGGGTGTCGGTATCTAACGGGAGGTGGGGCCCGTGTTGTTCAGTGGACCCCAGCGGAACCATTATTGACGGCGAGGTTGATATTGCTAGATGGCTCGACGTCTTACTCCCCAGTTCGCCGAGTACGGGCACTCGGTGATGGTAAGACGAATTCACCTGCCGTGCACCGATTGTTGCCCTACCTACCGAAATTTTTTTCCGCGCTGTTGGCCGATGCGCCGATTCGAAACCGGGGCTTGCTGGAGAGGCCGACGATTGTGCCAACAAAATGTCCGACGCGGACAAAAACGCATCAATTAACCGATGCGGTTAATGCGGTCGGGCTGCTCATTGGGCGGGACGCCCAGCGCCCGGGTGAAACCATCGGGCACCAGGATGTCGGCCGGACTCAGGTCGTGGACCGACGAATGCCCCAGACCCATCAGCGCCGAGTCGATGCCACCGCGCATGATGTCCAGGACGTTCTCGACACCTGCTTGGCCCGCCGCGGCCAGGCCCCATAGATAAGCCCGCCCGATCATCACCGCGCGCGCTCCCAGTGCCACGGCCTTGACCACATCGCTGCCACGCCGGATGCCGCCGTCCAGCAACACCTCCACCTGGTCACCCACCGCCGCCGCCACCGCAGGCAGGGCGCGGATCGACGCGGGTGTGCCGTCCAGATTGTTCCCACCGTGATTGGACACCGAGATGGCCGAAACCCCGGCATCCACAGCCCTTTTCGCGTCGTCGACGCGCATGACGCCTTTGAGCATGAACGGGCCGCCCCACAGTTCGCGCAGCCAGGCGATGTCCTCCCAGGTCGGTGGCGGGGTACCCATCCACTCGCCGTACGCGGCGAAGAAGGGTGGGCCCGGCTCACCACGGCGGCCCTGGTTGGGCACCCGCAACTCCGGTGGCCGCAGGGTTTTGCCGAACTTCCACAGCCACCGCGGCTTGGTGATCGCCTCGGGCGACAACCGCAGGATGGTCCGCAGGTTCATTTCTTCTGGGATCTTGGGACTGCCCCAGTCGCGCCCATGGGAGAACGTCCAGTCGGTGGTGACGATCAGTCCGGCGGCACCGGCTTGCCGCGCCCGTTCCACGCGTGCGGCGATGGCGTCGCGCCCACCGAGCCAGTAGATCTGGAAGAAGACTTTCGGGTTGGCCGCAATGACTTCCTCGATCGGCTTGCTGGCGAACGAGGACAATCCCATCGCGGTGCCACGTGCGGCTGCGGCGCGGGCGACGGCGACCTCACCGTCCGGGTCGACGGCCTGCACACCGGTCGGAGAAATGATGACCGGCATCGAAATGTCTTGTCCCATAACGGTGGTGGACAAGTCGCGCTTTTCCGAGGCGCCGACGACGTGAGGGGCGAAGCCGAGTTCGCTGAACGCCGCCACATTGTCGGCGACGGTCACTCCCTTTTCGCTGGCCGAAATGAGCGACGAGTACACCGATTTGGGCAACCGCCGCTTCGCGCGTTGCTGCGCTATCGCTACCGTTTCAAACCATTGTTCGGCCATCGCTACACCGGACTTTCGTTACAGATTCTGGCCGGCGGCCGCGTCGACAGCGTCAATGGCACCGGCGTGCTGATCCGCTGGCCGCGCGAGTGGTCGACGCGGGGTCGCGGGGTGTCGCGCTCGCGCGCCAACGCCGGGGCACCATGACCCTGCACGCATTCTGGGTCCGGACCGTCCAGCGGCAGGCCGGTGAAGAACTTGGCCGCCATGCAACCGCCCCGGCAACTGTCGTAGTGCCCGCAGCTGCCGCAAGCGCCCGCCGATTGCGGTTCCCGCAGCTCCCGGAAGAGGGGAGCGTTCTTCCAGACATTATCGAATCCGCCGTCCGACAACACGTTTCCCGCCAGGAAGCGATCGTGAATGGCGAACGGGCACGCGTAGACGTCGCCGACCGGATCGATCAGGCACACCACGCGTCCAGCACCGCACATGTTCAGGCCGGCCAATGCCCCGGACTGGCCGAGTGGCGCCAGGTGGAAGAACGAATCCCCGGTGAGAACGCGCTCCCCCTTGGCGACCAGCCAGTCGTAGAGCGCGACCTGTTGTGCCGCGGTGGGGTGCAAGTCTTCCCAGACGTCGGCGCCGCGCCCCGACGGCCGCAGCCGGGTGATGCGTAGGGTGGCACCGAATCGGCTTGCCAGCGCGGCGAATTCGTCGAGTTGGTCGACGTTGTGCCGGGTGACCACCACCGAGATCTTGGCGTCGGTGAACCCCGCGGCTGCCAGATTTTCCAGGGCGCGCACCGCCATGGCGAACGAACCGGGTCCGCGCACGGCATCGTTGACCTCGGCGGTCGCCCCGTCGAGCGAGATCTGAACGTCGACGTAGTCGCTGGCGGCCAACCGCGCGGCCACTTCCGGTGTTATCCGCACTCCGTTGGTGGAGAACTTGACCCCGACGTGGTGTTCGGTGGCGTAGTCGACGAGCTCCCAGAAGTCCGGGCGCACAGTCGGTTCCCCACCACCGATGTTGACGTAGAACACCTGCATGCGTTCCAGCTCGTCGATGATGTCCCGGCACTGGCGCGTCGACAATTCGCGCGGATCTCGCTTGCCCGACGAGGACAAGCAGTGCACACACGCCAGGTTGCAGGCATAGGTCAGTTCCCAGGTCAAACAGATGGGCGCATCGAGCCCACGCTCGAACTGATCGATCAAACGAGGAACAGCTGTGGTCATCTCCGAGCCTCCTGAGGCACCAGCATCTTCGAGTCGGCCAGCACCCCGAGTGCGTGCAAGTAGGGACCTTGCCCGGCGTCGTCGACTCCCGCGGCGCGGCAGGCCGACCGAACGCTGGGATGGTCGGCCAGCGACTGCACCAGCATCAGGATGGTGCGGTTCTTCAAGAACGAAAGCTTGCGCGTGCCGAAGTGATAGAGCAGCGCGCCGAACGGCTCCGGCCGCACCGCTACCTGTGGGTGCAGCCGCCAGCCCTGGTCGGGGTCGAACACGTCGGTCAGTAGACCCCGCACATTCCGTCGATGGAAACCTCTTCAACCAGAGTTTCGGTGACGAGTTCGGTCTCGGTCTCGTTTTCGCGGTCCATGCGATTGCCTTTCGCCAGTAGGTCTCGACAATGAAGGGTGGTGACGGTCACAATCGTCGTCAGAATATGGCATCGAGTGCCGAAATGGAAGGGCGGGTCCTGATGCTGCCGCAGCCGCGAGTGGGGCGACGCCGCTCGACGACGCCGCAAGACATCACCGACATAGCCATCGAGTTGTTCGCGGCGCGGGGTTTCGCCGACGTCAGCGTCGATGATGTCGCGCAGGCGGCCGGTATCGCTCGACGCACCCTGTTCCGCTACTTCGCTTCCAAGAACGCCATCCCGTGGGGTGAGTTCGATGTGCACCTCGCCCAGTTACGCGATCTGCTCGACGACATCGATCCGCGGGTTCCGCTGAGCCAAGCCCTGCGTGCCGCGTTGCTGGCGTTCAACACCTTCGACGAGTGTGAGTCGGCACGGCACCGGCAGCGCATGCGGGTGATCCTGGAAACCGCTGAATTGCAGGCATATTCGATGACCATGTACGCCGGCTGGCGGGAAGTGATCGCCGAGTTCGTCGCCCGGCGGATGAGCGTGAAGTCGACCGACCTGGTGCCTCAGACCGTCGCGTGGACAATGCTGGGCGTCGCGTTGAGCGCCTACGAGCACTGGCTCGACGATGAATCCATTCCGCTGCCCGATGCGCTGGGCAACGCATTCGACGTCATCGGCGGCGGCCTGGACCGGCTGGTGCCGTGACTCAGGGCACCGAACACCTGACCCGCACCCTGCGGACGCAGGGGCGGTTCTGCGCGGGATCCGGGTCGCCGATGTACGGGGATCTGCTGGAGCTGGTGGCTGCCGACGTGGAAGCGGGTGGTGTGTTCGCATCCATCCTGGCCGGGCACGAAGCCGATCCGGAGGGGCACGCGGTACCGCTGCGACTGCTCGGTGGCCTACACCGGATGGTGCTCGACGGCCGGGCACCGGCACTGCGCCGTTGGTACCCCAGCACCGGCGGCGCTTGGGAGGCCGACACCGCGTGGCCCGAGATACTGCGCGTCGCCGCCGAGCACCCCGATGCGTTGCGCACGGCTCTCGACCATCCCCCACAGACCAACGAAGTGGGCCGATCGGCAGCGCTGGTCGGAGCGCTACTGTGGATCAATCGTGAAAGACGCCTGCCGATAAGGCTTTTCGAGATCGGGTCCAGCGCCGGATTGAACCTGCGGGCCGACCGGTACCGCTACCGATATGCCGGCGGGTCGTGGGGACCGCCGGATTCGCCGGTGACCGTCGACGACGCGTGGCGGGGCGAGATGCCGCCGGCCGATGGCGTTCAGATCGTCGAACGGCACGGCTACGACATCGCCCCCATCGACGTGACCACCGTCGACGGGGAGATGCGGGTCTTGAGCTACGTCTGGCCCGACCAAAGCGAGCGGCTGGACCGATTGCGCGGCGCCATCGCGGTCGCACGCGAGGTCCCGGCGCGGCTGGAACGCCGGTCGGCCGGTGCCGCGGTCGCCGACCTGCCGCTGGCTACCGGGGCGCTGACGGTGCTGTGGCATTCGATCACGTGGCAATACCTCTCGCCCGATGAACGCGCGGCGGTTCGAACGGGGATCGAGGCGCTCGGTGCGCAGGCCGACACCGACTCCCCATTCGCGCACGTCTTTCTCGAACCCGCCCGCGCTGCGCCCGGTGACGCGGTGACATTCCTGGTCCGCGCCACCTGCTGGCCCGGCGGTGCAGTGCGGGTACTGGCCGAATGCCATCCACATGGGCCGCCGGTGCACTGGCGTTGAGGGCTGTCTTGGAAAAAAAATCGCCGACGGGCGTCGGAAATCGTCGCCGTACGACGACGATAAGGATGTGAGCGCGGAACCCGAGCACCAATCCGACGCTCGGCACGCGCTGCTGGCACTCTACGACGACGCCCTTCCGGTGGTGTACGGGTATTTCGTCCGGCGCTGCTCAGACCGTGCGACGGCTGAGGACCTGACGTCGGAAACGTTCTTGGCCGCGATGGACGCGGCCCGCCGCAAGGCGCCGACCGTGGTGTCGGTGCCCTGGCTGCTCGGTGTGGCACGGCACAAACTGGCCGACCACTATCGCCGCCGCCATGACCAGCCGGTGGCAGATCCACCGGAGCCCATCGATCCCGCGGACGACTGGGACGCCGAACTGGACAGGTTGGTGGCCGAGGCCGTGTTGCGCCGGCTGAGCGAACCGCAGCGCACGGTACTGGTGCTGCGTTACATGGACGACTGCACTGTCGGCGAATGCGCCCAATTGATCGGTCGCAGCGTGCATGCCACCGAGGCGTTGCTGGTCCGGGCTCGCAAGGCGTTCAGACAAGAGTATCCGGGAGGAGGCACGTCATGACCGACCCAATGGGCGTGCTGCACACCGACGACCTTCCGGTGCAACCTGATCCGGGCTTCGCGGCGCGACTGCGTCGACGCCTCGAGGCCGCAATGTCCCTACCGGAAGGAGTGGCCGTGACCGGCACCGTGCCCCGCCCTGCGGCGTTGCCCTACCTGGCCGTCGGCGACGCACGCGCAGCAATCAACTGGTACGCCAACGCTTTTGGCGCAGCTGTAGTCGGTGATCCAATCGTCATGGCGGACGGGCGAATCGGGCACGCCGAGCTCGCCATCGGCGACGGTGTGCTGTATCTGGCCGACGAGCATCCCGAACTGGGCCTCAACGCACCGGCGCCGGGTGCGGTCTCGGTCAGCCTGATGTTGCCGGTGGCCGATACCGACGCCGCCTTGCAGCGCAGCCGCGAACAGGGTGCCACCGTCGAGCGGGAGGCCTACGAGAGCCACGGCGCCCGCAACGCCACCATCATCGACCCGTTCGGGCACCGCTGGATGTTCAGCGGTCCGACGTTGATCCCCGGAATCCGGCATGGCGACATCGGATACATCTCGGTGTGGACCGCCGACGCTAAGCGGGCCGCCGCCTTCTACGGACACGTGCTGGGATGGACCTACGACGCGTCGACTCACCGCGTGACGAACACCGACCTACCCACCGGCATCTTCGCCACCACCGAGGGGCCGACCCTGTTCTGCTGCTACGCCGTCGACGACTTGGACGCCGCTCGCCGGGTGATCGTCGAGGCCGGTGGCGTACCGGGCCAAGCCCGGGAATCCGAGCACGGCGCCATCCTGGACGCCACCGATCCGCACGGCGCGGCGTTCGCCGTCTTCCAACCCGATCCTGGCCGGAAGCGGCCCGCACTCAACGGATCTGGGCCCGGTGAACTGTCGTATGTGACCTACCAGGTGCCTGACTCGGCGAGTTTCCGCGAGTTCTACGGCCGGGTGTTGCGGTGGAGCTTCGAACCCGGCCGCGTCGAGGACGGCTGGCAGCTGCGCGAGACCCACCCGATGGGCGGTGTCGCCGGCGGCAACCCCCAGCCGATCACCGTGCCGATGTGGACGGTGGCCGACATCGAGGCGGCCGTCGCGCGGGTGCGCCAGGCCGGCGGCACCATCTTGGCCGAACCGGCGCGCCAACCTTACGGAATCACCGCCGAATGCGTCGACGACCAGGGCGCGCGCTTCTACTTGGGCCAGTTCTAGGCCGGGTTGAGGATCTCCGAAATCGGTGTCGCGGCAGCGATTTTCCCGCGCGCCTTCATGACCTTGCCGGGCAGGCCGCCGCCGACCACGCCGACCAGCACGCCGTCGCGCTCGTAGTAAGCCAGGAACTTGCGTCCGTCATCCTCGACCAGGTGCACGACGTCGTCGGCTTCCGGCTCACCGAGGCACTGGATCTTGACGTCGTATTGGTCGCTCCAGAAGTACGGAACGACCACGTTGGTCGGCACGTCTTGGCCCAGCATCGCCGGCACGATGACCCGGGCCTGGTCGGCAACGTTACTCCAATGTTCCACGCGCGCTTGATGTCCCGTGGCATCGCGCCAGGACGCCACATCCCCGACCGCCCACACGTTCGGTGCGCTGGTGCGTCCGGCCTCGTCACAGACGACGCCGTTGTCGATCTTGACACCGCTGCCGTCCAGCCAATCGGTCGCCGGACGTGACCCGATGCCCACCACCACCAGGTCGGCGGCCAGTTCGCTGCCGTCGGTCAGCACCACCGTGTCGACCTGCCCTGCACCGCGCACCTCGGCCACTCCCAGGCCGGTGCGCACGTCGACGCCCTCGTCGCGATGCAGTCGCGTCACCAGTGCGCCGATCTGTTCGCCGAGCACCGACGCCAGCGGCTGTGGCTGCGGCTCGACCAGCACCACGTCCACGCCGAGCCCGCGCAGGCTCGCCGCGACCTCGCACCCGATGAAGCCGGCACCGACGATCACGGCTCGCTTGGCGGCCGCCGCGTGGGTGCGCAATGCCAGGCATTCGTCGAAGGAGCGCAGCACCCGGATGCCCTCGAGGTCGGGGAAGCTGGGAATCCGCCGTGGCACCAGTCCTGTCGCGATGACCAGTTCCTCGTATTCCAACACTGACCCGTCGGCCAACGTCACCGTCTGCGCGGCGGTGTCCAGGCCGGTGGCCGCCGTACCCAACCGCAGAGTGATGTTCTTCTCGTCGTAGAACTCGCGGGGCTTGAGCGCCACGTCGTCGACCTCGCTGCGCAGTACTTCCTTGGACAGCGGAGGCCGGTCGTAAGGCAGATGTACTTCGTCGCTGACGATGGTCAGCGGACCGCAGTAGCCGGCCCGGCGCAGTTGCTCGGCGGTCCGGGCCGCGGCCAGACCGCCGCCGACGATCACAATTCCTTTGTCGAATCGCCTGTCGACTTCGCCGACACCTTTGCTACTGGTCACGTGCGATTCATACACGATGGCCGGTTAATACTTCAAGGCGCCCTTGTCGACCGGGACCTGCGTGCCCGACAGGGTGACCGAACCGTCACCGGCCAACCAGACCACCACGTCGGACACCTCTTCGGGCGTCATAAACCCTTTGGGCTGCACTGGCATTGGCGGGAAGCTGTGGATGAAGGAGGGATGCTTGGCAAAGATCTCCATCATCGCCTCGGGTTCGATCATCGGAGTCTCGACGGAGTAGGGATGGATCGAGTTGACCCGGATGCCGTATTCGCCGAGCTCGATCGCCAGTGTGTTGGTCAGGGCCGTGAGCCCGTGCTTACTGGCCGAGTAATGGCCGTTGCCGGGGGTGGCCTTCAGACCGGCCGATGAGCTGACCACCACGATCGAGCCGCCGTTGCCGGCCTCGATCATCGCCGGCACCGTGGCCCGCAGGGTGCGCCAGGTGCCGGTCAGGTTGACCCCGATGACGGTGTCCCACTGCTCGTCGGTCAACTCCCACAGCCGTCCCCAGCCCAGCACGCCGGCGTTGGCGACGACGATGTCAAGCCGGCCGAACTGCTCGATGCCGTCAGCGACGAGTTGCCGCAGGGCCGGGTCGTCGCGAACGTCGACCTCGCGGGCCAGCACCTTGCGGCCCTGCGCCTCGACCGCGCGCACCGTTTCGTTGAGGTCCTCGGCGGTGGCCGGCGTGTAGGTCACCGTGTCGGATACCGGCGCGCAGATGTCGAGCGCGATGATGTCGGCGCCTGCGGCGGCCAGCCGTACCGCGTGCGCGCGGCCCTGGCCGCGGGCGGCGCCGGTGACGAACGCGACTCGTCCTTGCAGTGATCCAGGCTGTGCAGTCACTAGGTCAGGCTAGCAGCGGAACTGGAACGTGTTCTAACTCGGATTTGCGCTGGTGCGCACGAGATCAGATCTCGGAGATGATCTGCGCCCGCCTGCTGGCGTATTCCTCGTCGTTGAGCACGCCGCTGGCGCGCAGCGACTCCAATTCCTGTAGCCGCTCGGCGATCGAGGGCTGCGGGCCCGAGGGAGCACCGGCGGTTCCCGCCGGCTGCTGGGCGGCGCGGCGCACCACCGCCTGGATCTGCTCCCGCAGTGCCGGGTTGCTACGGATGTCGACCATTCGGTTCAACGGAATGTTGTTGGCCTTGAGGATCTGCAGAATCTCCATCAACGGTTCGGCCTGGCCGCTCAAGTCATAGGTCCGGTTGTCTTCGGCGACGGTGAACTGCGCCGGGACCAGTCCGTTGACCAGCGCGCTGCGCTCCCAGTCGATCAAGTACTGCTGGGTGGCAGGGTCGACCAGGACGACCACCTTGCGCGCCGTCAGATTGCCCAGCCGGGTCACGCTGGCGATCACCCGGTCCTCGGTGTCGAAGGGGGCGATGCCCGGCCCGGAGATGTGCAGGTGCACCTTGACCAGCGGCTGGTCGTTGATCCGCGTGCCGGTTTCGGTCAACCCGGTGATCTGCGCCAGCGCCAGCACACCGCTGCGTTCCAGTGCCTCGGTCTTTGCGCTCGTCTTCAGGCCGTAATTGGTCAAGGCCAGCGCGACCAGCACGTCGATCACGGTGATCGCCAGACCGGTGTAGAACATCCACGACATCAGGTCGCCCATTCCGAGGGCGAAGTAGACGACCAGGAAGATCGGACCTACCAGTCCGCCGCACAACAGCACCAACAACTGCATCTTGATGTAGCGCGCCAACATTTGCTGCTCCTCGCTTATCCGGTTCGGTCGTGCCAGATTAACGCTCACACTGGCGCTACCGATCACAGGTTGCAAGGGGAAAAACACCGAGCCCGGATTGCCGTGCTGGCAATCCGGGCTCGGGGTAATGCTGAGTTCGGCGAGTCCTACTTGATGATCTTGGTGACCCGGCCGGCGCCGACGGTGCGGCCACCCTCGCGGATCGCGAAGCGCAGACCCTCGTCCATGGCGACGGGCTGGATCAGCTTCACCGAGATGTTGGTGTTGTCGCCGGGCATCACCATTTCGGTGCCCTCCGGCAGCGTCACCACACCGGTCACGTCGGTGGTGCGGAAGTAGAACTGCGGACGGTAGTTGTTGAAGAACGGCGTGTGCCGGCCGCCCTCGTCCTTGCTCAAGATGTAGACCTGACCCTCGAACTCGGTGTGCGGCGTGGTGGTGCCGGGCTTGGTCACAACCTGACCGCGCTCGACGTCCTCACGCTTGATACCGCGCAGCAGCAGACCGACGTTGTCACCGGCCTGACCCTGGTCGAGCAGCTTGCGGAACATCTCGACACCGGTGACCGTGGTCTTGGTGCTGGTCGGCTTGATGCCGACGATCTCGACTTCCTCGTTCACATTGATCACGCCGCGCTCAACACGACCCGTGACGACGGTGCCACGACCGGTGATGGTGAAGACGTCCTCGACGGGCATCAGGAACGGCTTGTCGGTGTCACGAACCGGGTCCGGGATCGACTCGTCGACCGCGTCCATCAGCTGCTCGACCGACTCGACCCACTTCGCGTCGCCCTCGAGCGCCTTGAGCGCCGAGACCCGCACCACCGGGGCCTCCTCGTCGAACTCCTGGGCGGCCAGCAGCTCGCGGACCTCCAGTTCGACGAGCTCGAGCAGCTCCTCGTCGTCAACCGCGTCGGACTTGTTCAACGCCACGAGGATGTAGGGCACACCCACCTGGCGCGCGAGCAGCACGTGCTCGCGGGTCTGCGGCATCGGGCCGTCGGTCGCGGCGACCACCAGGATCGCGCCGTCCATCTGGGCGGCACCGGTGATCATGTTCTTGATGTAGTCGGCGTGGCCGGGGGCGTCGACGTGCGCGTAGTGACGCTTCTCGGTCTGGTACTCGACGTGCGCGATGTTGATGGTGATACCGCGCTGACGCTCCTCAGGGGCGTTGTCGATCTGGTCGAACGCCTTCGACTCGTTCAAGTCGGGGTACTTGTCGTGCAGCACTTTGGTGATAGCCGCGGTGAGAGTGGTCTTGCCGTGGTCAACGTGACCGATGGTCCCGATGTTGACGTGGGGCTTGGTCCGCTGGAACTTCGCCTTCGCCACTTTGTTGTCCTCCTGGACTGTTGGTGCTTAAAAAAGCAGTGTTGATTTTTCTTGAATTTTTTGCCGCGGTGCTAACCGCGTCAGCTTACTCGTAGGCTCGCCGGGCCTACTCGCCCGTCGCCTTCGCTGAAGACATTGCTCGGCTCCTCACTCGTGAGTTGACACTCACTCGCCCGTCGCCTTCGCGATGATTTCCTTCGAGACGTTCGCCGGCACTTCGGCGTACGAGTCGAACACCATGGAGTAGTTCGCCCGGCCCTGAGTCTTCGACCGCAGGTCGCCGACGTAGCCGAACATCTCCGACAGCGGCACGTGCGCCCGAACGACGCGCGCACCAGCCCTCTCCTCCATGGCCTGGATCTGGCCACGGCGTGAGTTCAGGTCGCCGATCACGTCACCCATGTAGTCCTCGGGCGTGGTGACCTCGACGGCCATGATCGGTTCCAGGATGACCGGCTGCGCTTGCGCGGCAGCCTTTTTCAGCACCTGCGAACCGGCGATCTTGAACGCCATCTCCGAGGAGTCCACCTCGTGGTAGGCACCGTCGAGCAGGGTGACCTTCAGGTTCACCAGCGGGTAGCCGGCCAGCACGCCGTACTGCATGGCGTCTTGGGCGCCGGCGTCCACCGACGGGATGTACTCGCGCGGGATGCGCCCACCGGTGACCTTGTTCTCGAACTCGTAGGTCGCACCGTCTTCGCCGGTGAAGGGCTCGAGGTTGATGATCACCTTGGCGAACTGACCCGAGCCACCCGTCTGCTTCTTGTGAGTGAACTCCACGTTCTGGGCGGCCCGCTTGATGGTCTCCTTGTACGCCACCTGCGGCTTGCCGACGTTGGCCTCGACCTTGAACTCGCGGCGCATGCGGTCCACCAGGATGTCCAGGTGGAGTTCGCCCATGCCGCCGATCACGGTCTGGCCGGTCTCCTGGTCCAGGTGCACCTTGAAGGTGGGGTCCTCTTCGGCCAGCTTCTGGATCGACAGACTCAGCTTTTCCTGGTCGCTCTTGGTCTTGGGCTCGATGGCCACCTCGATCACCGGGTCGGGGAAGGTCATCGACTCGAGCACGATCTGCTGGTTCGGGTCGCTCAAGGTGTCACCGGTGGTGGTGTCCTTGAGCCCGATCACCGCGTAGATGTGGCCGGCGCTGGCCGTCTCGACCGGGTTCTCCTTGTTGGAGTGCATCTGGAAGAGCTTGCCCAGACGCTCCTTCTTGCCCTTGGTGGCGTTGATAACCTGGCTGCCGGAGTCGACCTTGCCCGAGTACACCCGGACGTAGGTGAGCTTGCCGAAGAACGGGTGCGTCGCGACCTTGAACGCCAGCGCGGAGAACGGCTCGTCGGTCGACGGCTTGCGCGTGACCTCCTGGTCCTCCTTGCCGGGCACGTGGCCGACGGCCGGCGGCACGTCCAGCGGCGAGGGCAGGTAGTCGATGACGGCGTCCAGCATCGGCTGCACGCCCTTGTTCTTGAAGGCGCTGCCGCACAGCACCGGGTAGGCCTCGGAGGTGATGGTCAGCTTGCGGATCGCAGCCTTGATCTCCGCGACGGTCAGCTCCTCCCCGCCGAGGTACTTGTCCAGCAGCTCCTCGTCGGTTTCCGCGACGGCCTCAAGCAGCTTGGTGCGGTATTCCTCGGCCTTCTCCTGCAGGTCTGCGGGGATGTCGACAACGTCGTACTTCTCGCCGAGCTTGGCCTCGGCGCTCCACACCTTGGCGTTCATCTCGACCAGGTCCACGACGCCTTCGAAGTCACCCTCGGAGCCGACCGGCAGCTGGATCGGAATGACGTTGGCGCCCAGTCGCTCCTCCATGGTCCGCACGGAGAAGTAGAAGTCGGCGCCGATCTTGTCCATCTTGTTGACGAAGCAGATGCGCGGGACGTCGTACTTGTCGGCCTGCCGCCATACCTGCTCGGACTGCGGTTCGACACCTTCCTTGCCGTCGAACACCGCGACGGCGCCGTCGAGAACACGCAAGGAACGCTCCACCTCGACCGTGAAGTCGACGTGGCCCGGCGTGTCGATGATGTTGATCTGGTTGTTCTTCCAGAATGTCGTGGTGGCCGCGGAGGTGATGGTGATGCCGCGTTCCTGCTCCTGCTCCATCCAGTCCATGGTGGCTGCGCCGTCGTGGACCTCACCGATCTTGTAGCTGATGCCGGTGTAGTACAGGATGCGTTCGGTTGTCGTCGTCTTGCCGGCGTCGATATGCGCCATGATGCCGATGTTGCGGACCTTCGTGAGGTCGGTCAGCACGTCCTTCTGTGCCACAGAAGTCTTCCCACTCTTTCGTTGCTTAGTTAATTCGCTTTCGCCCGGCGCCTACCGCCGGGTGCAATTACCAGCGATAGTGCGCGAAGGCGCGGTTGGCCTCGGCCATCTTGTGAGTGTCCTCGCGTCGCTTGACGGAGGCCCCGAGGCCGTTGCTGGCATCCAGGATCTCGTTGGCCAGGCGCTCGACCATCGTCTTCTCCCGGCGTTGCCGCGAGAAGCTGACCAGCCAGCGCAGCGCCAGCGTGGTCGACCGGTCTGGGCGCACCTCGACAGGGACCTGGTAGGTCGCACCGCCGACGCGGCGGCTACGAACCTCGAGGGCCGGCTTGACGTTGTCGAGAGCGCGCTTGAGGGTGATGACGGGATCGGTGCCGGTCTTGTCGCGGGCCTGCTCGAGCGCACCATAAACAATGCGTTCAGCCAGCGATTTCTTCCCCTGCAGCAGAACTTTGTTCACCAGCTGGGTGACCAGCTGCGACCCGTAGACCGGGTCGTTGACCAACGGACGCTTGGGCGCGGGCCCCTTGCGCGGCATTAGCTCTTCTCCTTCTTGGCGCCGTAACGGCTACGAGCCTGCTTGCGGTTCTTCACGCCCTGGGTGTCGAGCGAGCCGCGGATGATCTTGTAGCGCACACCGGGCAGGTCCTTCACACGACCGCCACGCACCAGCACCATGGAGTGCTCCTGCAGGTTGTGGCCCTCGCCCGGGATGTATGCGGTGACCTCAACCTGGCTGGTCAGCTTCACACGTGCGACCTTCCGAAGCGCCGAGTTCGGCTTCTTCGGAGTGGTGGTGTACACGCGGGTGCATACGCCACGGCGCTGCGGGCTGCCCTTGAGAGCCGCGGTCTTGACCTTGGCGACCTTGTCGCGGCGACCCTTGCGGACCAGCTGCTGAATGGTTGGCATCTACCGGCTTTCTGTCTTGTGCTGTCTTTCGACGTTGTCTTCGAGTCTGTCGGGTACTGCGAGGTTCTCCCAGTCGCGTTACCCCGCGTCCGGGTGTGTCGCACGCGCCGAACACCGGGGCCATCCGATGCGTCGTGGACATGCGAATTCGCCCGGCATCCACTTCCTTACGGTCAGGCGCCGTAAGCCGCCAGGCACGAGCTACCACAATACCTGTCGGCGGTCTGGCAGGTCAAAGCGGTGCGTCGGCGTCTCAGCCGGGCCGGCCACCGCCCGAGGCGGTGCGCCGATCCATGCCCGCCGCCAGTCGCAGCACCATGTCGGTGAACACCGCGTCGGTGTCGATATCGTCCATGACCCCGGTCATCTCCAGCAACACGAACCCGTGCAACGCCGACCAGAACTCCAGGGCCGCATAGAAGGCGTCGTCTCCATTCAATCCATAGGACGACAGCACCGAGATCACCGGCCCGGCCGCGCCGCGGGTGGCCGCGGTGTACTCGGGATCGTCACCGCCCAACGGCATCCGGGTGAACGCCGAATAGCGGCCCGGATGGTGGTGGGCGTAACTGCGATAGGCACCCGCCATGACCAACACCGCGTCATCGCGGGAGCGGCCCTCCCCGACGCGGTTGAGCATGGTGATGATGTCGTCGATCACCCGGATCCGCACGGCGCGACGCAGGTCCTCCAGGCTGTCCACGTGGTTGTACAGCGACGGACCCTTGGTCCCCAGCTGAGTGGCCAGCGCGTTGATCGTCAACGAGTCCCAGCCCTCGCGATCCAGGAACGTCAGCGCACCCTCGACGATGCTGTCCCGGCTGAGCTTGGCAGGCCTGGCGCCAGACCTGCCCGTGCGCGGGCGGGCACCCGTGGTGGGTGTTTCCGGCTGGGCTGCCATGGCGCTCGTCCTTCGGTCGGGTTAACTAATGACTCTAGTTGACCGAGCCCAATGTTCCCGATCCGGCGCTCGTGGACCGGGGTCTGTCCTTCCACTGGCAAAACGACGTAATCTCAATCGAGCAAATACCCGCCCAACGAAGGGGGGCCGCAGTGAAACGAACAACCGCCGCCGGATCACTGGCGACCTGCGCGGTCACCATCGCTGCCGCCTTCGCCGCTCCGCCGCCGGCTGCACACGCCAAGAACGGCGACACCCACATCACCGGTCAGGGCGTGGAGCAGACCATCGACTGCAATGACGCCACCTTGATGGTCAACGGCACGAGGAACACCATCACCGCCAAGGGGTCTTGTTGGGCGGTAACGGTGATGGGCTCGTCCAACGTGGTCATCGCCGACACCATCGTCAACGACATCACCGCCTATGGCTACGACGAGACGGTGTTCTTCCACAACGGCGACCCGGTGATCTGGGACCGCGGCCGCGAACTCGGCATGGTGAACCGCCTGCAACGAGTGGGGCCGTGAGACAGTAGTTTCCCCAACCATCGATACCGAGCCCGAGAATCGAGGACCCATGCGAGCCCACCTCAGTGTCGACCCATCCCGCCTGGCGGCGCTCGCCCTGGCCCTGGCCGTCGCGCCGGTAGCGTTCGGGCTCGCCGGCTGCAGTTCCACCGCACCACCGCCCGGGGGCAGTTCGACGAGTACCACGGCGTCGACGTCGGCCACCAAGACCACGACCAGCGGGACCGCGGGGTCGACGACGTCGGGCAGCGAAACCACCACCGCCTCCATCGAAGTCGGTGACACGCTCAACTACGGATCGATGGGCACGACCGCCACGCTGGACTGCGCCCAGAACAAATCGCTCAACGTGGCGGGCTCGGACAACACGCTGACGGTGACCGGCACCTGCGCCTCGGTCCGGGTCGGCGGCACCAACAACAAGATCACCGTGGACAACGTCGATCAGCGGATCACCGTGGTCGGGTTCAACAACACCATCACGTACAAAAACGGTGACCCGAAGGTAGAAAACCTCGGTACCGGTAACACCATCAACAAGGGCTGAGCCCTAGTCCCCCTGGGCCGGCGCACCGTGTCGGCCGGCTCCCGCGGCGAACCGGCCGGCGCCTTCCAAGGCTTCCCCGGAAACCCGGGCGATGCTGGCGAATTCCAGGTCCATCGCCGCGGATTCGGGCAGGCCCCACTGGTGCAGCGCGGACAGGCGATCCGAGCGCAGGCACTGCTGGGGCAGTGCGGCCAACTGCGCGGCCAGTTCCTCGGCGGCTTGGCGCGCCTGCCCGGTGGGCACCACCCGGTTGGCCAACCCGATGGACAGCGCCTCGTCGGCCTTGACGCCACGTCCGGTCAGGATCATGTCCATCGCTCGACTGTGGCCGATCAGGCGCGGCAATCGCACTGTGCCGCCGTCGATCAACGGGACACCCCAGCGGCGGCAGAAGACGCCGAACACCGCGTCTTCAGCGGCGACCCGCATGTCGCACCACAACGCCAGTTCCAGGCCCCCGGCCACCGCGTAGCCGCTCACCGCGGCAATCACCGGCTTGGACAGCATCATTCGCGACGGACCCATCGGCCCGGGGCCGGTGCGGTGCACGGCGTTGGCTTCCGGTGTGCCGAATGCCTTCAAATCCGCGCCGGCGCAGAAGTTTCCGCCTTCGCCACACAACACGGCGACCGCAGCGCTATCGTCCCGGTCGAATTCCGCAAACGCTGCGTACAGTGCCGCGGCGGTCGGACCGTTGACGGCGTTGCGGGCCTGGGGCCGGTTGATGATCACCGTGGTGACCGGACCGCTGCGCTCCACCCGCACCAGTTCGCTCATGTCGCCTCCTGCAGTTGGGTTGTGTCGCGTCGTTGCGCCAGTTCGGTGGCGAAGTCGTGGTAAGCCGCGCGCAACCGGGCACCCGGCCACTTCTCCGGCAGCAGTTCGGCGGGCAGCATCGGGTCGGTCAGCAGGTGGCGGACCATCGCCGCTGCGACGACGAATCGCGCGGGAATGTCTGGTGCGCCCACCATTTCGTCCAACAGCCGGTCGCCGACCTTCGCCCACTCGGGCAGATCCCACAACTGGGCGGCCAGTTGCTCGGGCGCGTCGTCGCGCGCCTGTAGCACCCGGACCCGGGCGGTGACGTCGGGCGCCAAGTTCAGCTCCAGGTTGGCCGGACGCATCCACACACCTTCGCGGAGCTCGCCGAAGCGTTTGTGCTGCAGGGTGGTTCGCAGCGCCGCACGGGTGCGGGGGTCGGTGCCAACGCTGGTGACGACCAGCATGTGCCAGTGCCCGTGCCAGGCGCGCGTCGGCGGGCGCATCGCCTCGTCCTGGCGACGCTGCCGGGCCAGCAATCGATCTGACAACCGGTAGCCGTCGGCGGAGCGGATCAGGTCACCGGCGCTGACCATGCGGGTCAGCGCTACTCGCAAAGTGGTCTCCTTGATGCCGAAATCCGCTGTGAGAGCGATCAATTCGCTGGAGCTAGCGCATGCCGGATGAGCCCCGAGCAGCACGCTGAGCACCACCGACCGGGCCGTCATGTTGGGCATGGTTCTACACCTGGGACGCGCGGCGGCCGTAGTCGCCGAACGGCTCGTCGCGGTGCCTGACCGCGTCGCGAAAGCCGTGTTCGACCGCGTCGGCGACGAACGCGTGGCCTTCCGGAGTGTGCCGAGCCACCCCGTCGAACACCGTGCTGACCATCCTGCTGGTGGCCACACCTTGTTGCAGCAGAGCAGAATTCAGTGCCAGCTTGACCATGATCAGCTGGTTGACCGGCACCGCGGCGATGCGCGCCACCAGGCGCTCGGTGCGCTCGTCGAGGTCTTGCGGGTCCGGCGCCTCGACTGCCAGCCCCCACTCGGCAGCCTGCGCGCCGGTGATGCAGTCACCGGTGAACAGCAACCGCTTGGCGCGCTGGTCGCCGAGCCGGTGGGCCCACAGGCCCGCGGCCGGCACGCCCCACACGCGCGTCGGCGGATAACCGATCTTGGCGTCGGCGGCCGCGATCACTTGATCGGCGTGCAACGCGATGTCGGTGCCGCCCGCCACGCAGTAGCCGTGGATCTTCACCACGGTGGGTTTGTCGGCATGCATCAGCGACGAGAAGCCCCGCACGAAGCGGCTCATCATCTGATAGTCGATCATCGGGTCCCACGGCTGATTCGGTAAGTGGTTGACCGCCTGGGTTTTACCGTCGAGCACGGTGCTCTGATATGCACCGGTACCGCCGGCCGAGCCGGTTCCGTCGGCGTAGGCCGACAGGTCGAAGCCGGCGCAGAATCCTGCCCCGCGACCGGAGACCAAGATGACGTGCACCTCTGGGTCGAGGTCGGCGCGTTCGACCAGGGCCGAGAGCTCCAGCGGAGTGTCGGCGACAATCGCGTTGCCCTTTTCCGGCCGGTTGAAGGTGATGCGCGCGACGCGGTCGGTGACCTCGTAGGTCATTGTTTTGAGGTTGTCGAAATCGACCGGCCTGATCGCGTGGGTCATCCGGCGAACCTTAGCCCTTCACCAGGGCTCGCTCCAAGATGGGCGCCAGGTCCAGTCCGGTGGGCATGGTGCCGAACGCCCCACCCCACTGCCCACCGAGCCGGGTCGCCAGGAACGCCTCGGCCACCGCGGGATGCCCGTGTCGGACCAGCAACGAACCTTGCAGCGCCAGGCAGATGTCCTCGGCCACCTTGCGAGCGCGGTACTGGATGGCGTCGAAGTCCGCCAGCTGATCGCGCAGCTGGTCGACGTGCGCGTCCAACCGGGCGTCTTGACCGGCGCTCTCGGTGAGCTCCTTGAACAACACCTCGACGGATTCGGGCCGAGTTGCCATGGCGCGCAACGTGTCCAGCGCGCTGACATTGCCCGACCCTTCCCAGATGCCCATCAGGGGGGCCTCCCGGTACAGCCGGGGCATCCCGGAGTCTTCGACGTAGCCGTTGCCGCCCAGGCATTCCAGCGCCTCGGCGGCGTGCGGGGTGGAGCGCTTGCAGATCCAGTACTTGCTGGCCGCCAAGCCGATGCGGCGCAGCAGTGCTTCGGTCTGGTCGCCGCGCACCGCCGCGTCAGTGGCGCCGGCCATCCGCATCGCGACGATCGTGGCGGCCTCGGCCTCGACGGCCAGGTCGGCCAAGACGTTGCGCATCAGCGGTTGGTCGATCAGGTACTCGCCGAACGCTTTTCGGTGCTGGGCGTGGTAGATGGCCCGGGTCAGGCCGGTGCGCATGCTGGTCGCGCTGCCCAGGGTGCAGTCCAGCCGGGTGAGGTTGACCATCTCGATGATGGTGGGGACGCCGCGGCCCTCTTCCCCGACGAGCCATGCGGTGGCACCGTCGTACTCCACCTCGCTGGAGGCGTTGGCGTGGTTGCCGAGCTTGTCCTTGAGGCGCTGCAAGAACATTCGGTTGCGGGTGCCGTCGGGCAGCACGCGCGGGAGCAGGAAGCAGGACAGACCGCTGGGCGCCTGGGCCAGCACCAGGAAGATGTCGCACATCGGCGCCGAGGTGAACCACTTGTGGCCGGTCAAGCTGTAGGTGCCGTCGGCATTGCGGGTCGCCTGGGTGGTGCCGGCGCGCACGTCGGAGCCGCCCTGCTTCTCGGTCATCGACATGCCGGCGGTGATGCCGGGTTTCGTCGTGGCCAGCTTGAGTTCCGGGTCGTATTCGCGACTGGTCAGCAGCGGCTCGTAGACCGCGGCCAACTCAGGGTTGTAACGCAGCGCGGGGACGACGGCGTAGGTCATCGACACCGGACACGTGTGCCCGGGTTCGCAGTTCCACACCGACATCTTGGCGGCGCGCACCACGTGGGCACCGGGTCGCTCGTCGGCCCACGGCGCCGCGTGCAATCCGTGGGAGATCGCCGCGCGCATGAGTTCGTGGTAGGCGGGGTCGTATTCGACCTCGTCGACGCGGTGGCCGCAGGCGTCGTGGGTGTGCAGCACCGGCCGGTGCCGGTCGGCCAGCTCCCCCCAGCGTTGCGCGCGCGCCGAACCCGCCAGCGTGCCAACTTCATTCACCTCGTCCAGGCCCCATTGGCCGCCCTCGCGGATCAGCGCTTCGATGAGGACCGGAGACGCGGCGGTGTTGTAGTTCTCGAGACGAGGAACCTGGTTGGTGACGACATGGGTGTCCGACATGGCACCAATGTTACATTTTTCCTACAACCGCACAAGAGGTGTAACGCCTCAGTGCGGGTGCTGGGCGAAGAACTGCCAGAGCATCTCGGTAGCGACCGACGGCCACTGGTGCCCGCCGTCGCCGACGGTGACCAGGACGACGCTGCGCCGGTCGGCGCATCCGGCGCTCAACGTGGTGATGAACCCGCTCGTGGTGGCCGACGGCGCGGTGCAGTGATCGACGTTGCGCCAGAACGTGTTCAGTTGCTCCACCGGAGGGCCGTTGATACGGGCGATCCCCGCACCCGGCCCGCCGGAGTACGGCACCAGCGGATCCCCGGTGCCATGGATGTGCATGACCGACGTCGGATGCGGGGATCGGCAGGGATCCAGCTGTGTTCCCGAGACCGGGCCGATGGCGGCGAACAGGCCGGTGTTGCACGCCAGGGTGTAGGCCATGATGGCGCCGTTGCTCATGCCGGTGGCGAAGATCCTGCTGCGGTCGATGCGCGTGTTCTGCTCGACGTCAGCCACGGCCGCGCTGATGAAGGCGGTGTCGTCGACGCCGTCCCGGGCCGGCCGTCCGCAACAGCCGCCGCCGTTGGTGTTCCATGCCCGGTTGAGGCCGTCGGGATAGGCGACGACGAACTTCTCCGAATCGGCCAGATCGTCCCAGTCGTAGGACTTTTCGGCTTGCCTGGCGCTACCGAAACCGCCGTGCAGCATGACGACCAGCGGCGCGGTCGCGGGCAGACCTTCGGGCTGGTAGAGGCGATAGGTGCGCGCTGTCCCGCCGACCGTGATGGTGTGAACGCTCGTGCCTGGCCCGAAGCCGACCGGAGGTGGCGCTCCCCGGTGCGCACAACCGGCGAGAACCAGCACAACGCCGAGCAAGATGACGGCGCGGTGACGCATCCGCTAACCGTAAGCGCCGAGCGGGCTGAGCACCATGCCCTTGGCGTCTGCGTTCAGTCGCCGGTGTTCTCTCGCAGGAACGCGATGTCGTCCTTGCGGCCCTCGTCGGAGGTCTCGCAGATGACGGGTGCATCGGCGGCCTTGACGACGGCGACCAACAACTCGGGGTCGATCTTGCCGGCGCCGAAGTTGGCATGGCGGTCGGCGCCGGAGCCCGCCGCGTCCCGAGAGTCGTTGCAGTGCACCAGATCGATGCGGCCGGTGAGGGCTTTGATGCGATCGACGGCATCGATCAGCGCCTCGCCGGCGGCCCAAGCGTGGCAGGTGTCCAGGCAGAACCCGATACCGGTGTCCCCGATGTGGTCCCACAGCCGGCCGATGGTGTCGAAGTGGCGGGCCATTGCGTGGTCGCCCCCGGCGGTGTTCTCCAGGTACACCTGCACATCGGTTTTCAAGTACTTCAACGCCTTGACCCAGCGCTCGAAGCCGGCCTCCATGTCGTCGTCGTCGGCGTGGCCGCCGTGCACGATCACCGCGGTCGCGTTGATCTCGGCAGCGGCATCGCAGGTGTCCTGCAGGATCTTGCGGGACGGGATGCGGATGCGGTTGTTCGCCGAGGCGACGTTGATCAGGTACGGGGCGTGCACATACAGCGGCATGCTGGACGCCTTGAGCGTCTCGGCGTCGTCGCGCGGCTTGGGTTTCTTCCAGCTCTGCGGGTTGCCGAGGAAGAACTGCACCACGTCGGCGCCGTCGGCCTGGGCGGCGGCCAGGGGGTCGTCAGAGTGAACATGGGAACCGATGAGCACGTCGGCCAGTCTAGTGACTTTCGCCGCCTGGCAATCTCAATAGACTTTCGTCCCATGCAGCAGGGACTGCGGGTGGATGGTGCTGAGGTGCGGACGATGGCCGGCCGGTGGCGTCGGTTCGGCTACAGACATTTTCCGTTCTAGATCGGAATTACTGATGGCTGGCAATATCTTCTTTTTGAAGAACAATTGGACGGCAAGTTCCTGGGCCACCTTCTACGTCCTGCAGTACTTGGCCAACCGCGTAGCCGACGCGTCCGCCAGAGAGATGCTGACCGAACTCATCGAAAACAATATCCCGATGCTCGACCTTCGCGGGCCACAATTTGCTCACCTGGTCGATCTCATCGCCGACGATTTGCCTGGCAATACGCCGGTTCTGGACGACCAGCTGTTGCAGCAAGAGTTGAACGCATTACTCAGCGAGCTAATCCAATATGCACGCGAACAACAGATAGAGAATCGTGAGATTGAGTGACAACGCCCCGGACTGCGCGTCAGTGAACTTGCTGCGTTGACCGAGCAGGACAAGATCTCCGATCCTGTCGAAGATACGACTCATCGATCGCGGCGGGAGATCGCCTTTCGGGCGTGATGAGCACATTGACCACCGTGGTGACTTTCGCACGCTGGCAATCTCAATAGACTTCCGTCCCATGCAGCAGCGACTGCGGGCGGATGGTGCTGAGGTGCGGACGATGGCCGGCCGGTGGGCCGCCGCCGGGGAGTCCAACGGGTCCGCACCCGCCGTCCTAGCGGGTTGGACAAGTCATTCCAGCGCTGCCGCGGTCAATGCCGCTCATGTCGACATCACAGCCTCTACCGCCGCCCTGGCCGCGCGGGTGAACACGCACTTCGTCCACGTCGATGGAGCCGACGCGGGATATCTCGCCACTGAAGCCGACGCGGCGGGCGCCTCGGCGCGTGTGATCGGCGTGTAGTCGTGGTTGCGGTCGCGACAATTCCGGACGTCTCGCAGCTAATCGCATGGCAGACCGAACATCTGATTGATGCGGCCGAGCGCTGGCAGGCGATCGGTGAGCGCAGCTTCGGGGTGGCCAACCAGGTATGGCGTGACGCGCTGTCGGTCGACTGGCAGGGCCAGGCGGCCGATGCCCTGCGCGCCGCGACGCATGCCGACATGTTGGCGACCAGCGCCGTCGCCGACCAGTTGTACGCCGCGGCCAAGTTCGCGCGCAGCGGAGCCTCGGAGTTGTATGCGGCTCGGTCTCGGTTGCGGTACGCGGTCGAAGACGCTCACGCAGCGGGTTTCGTGGTGCGTGAAGACATGTCGGTCGCCGACCGCTTCTCGGGTGGATCAGCTGTGCAGCGCGCCGCACGGCAGGCGCAAGCTGAGGCGTTCGCCTCTGATATCCGCCAGCGGGCGGAGCAGTTGGTGGCCCTCGACGAACAAGTTGCGGCCAGGATCACCGCGACGGTGGCCGGGGTTCGAGACACTTTTCCAGCGAGCCCGACTTCGAGGACGCCGCCGAGGAAACCAGGGGTGCACGCGGTCGACCGGCACTGGAAACAAGACCCGACACCGCCCGATCCGGGGGCTGATCCTCCATGGGAGAGGTTGCCGCCGCCCAAGAGTCTCGAAGAGGTTCGGGAGGCGTTGCGCCAATTGCCCCGAGGCGAAAATAAACCCAATAGGCAATTGGAAACCCCCCAGGACATACAACGGTTCTGGGACTGGTGTCGGCTCCGGTCGAAAAGTGAGCAGGTAGTTCCGGTCGAAAAGTGAGCACCCTTCTGATTGGAGAGTGATCACTGTGGAGGATTGGGCGGAGATTCGCCGGCTGTATCGGTCGGAGAAGCTGTCGCAGGCTGCGATCGCGCGGCGGCTGGGTCTGTCGCGGAACACCGTGGCCAAGGCGCTGCGCTCGGAGGCGCCACCGCGCTATGAACGCAAGCCGGCGGTGATGTCGGGGTGGGCCCAGGTCGAGATGGCGGTGCGGGTGCTGTTGGGGCAGTTTCCGACGATGCCGACGACGGTGATCGCGCAGCGGGTGGGTTGGACTGGCGGGCACTCGTGGTTCGCCGAGAACGTTGCGCGGATCCGCCCGGAGTACACCCCGGTCGATCCGTGCGATCGGCTGGTGCATCTGCCCGGTGAGCAGGTGCAGTGCGATCTGTGGTTTCCTGGCCAGCTGGTTCCCGATCACGCTGGGGTATTGCGGTCGTTTCCGGTGCTGGTGATGGTCGCTGCGTACTCGCGGTTCATCGCCGCGATGATGATCCCGTCACGGGTGACCGGGGATCTGTTGGCCGGGATGTGGCAGTTGATCGCCGGGAACATCGGTGGTGTGCCACGGACTCTGTTGTGGGACAACGAGGCCGGTATCGGTCGGCGCGGCCGTTTGGCTGAGGGGGTGGCCGGGTTCTGTGGTGTGCTGGGCACCCGCTTGATTCAGGCCCGGCCCTATGATCCGGAGACCAAGGGTCTGGTCGAGCGGGTCAACGGTTACCTTGAGACGTCGTTTCTGCCGGGCAGGATGTTCACCTGCGCAGCCGATTTCAACGCCCAATTGTGGGACTGGTTGATCTCGATCGCCAACCGCCGCGTGCACGCCAGCACCCGGCTGGTCCCTGCCGAGGCCTTGGCGGCGGACCGGGCGGCGATGGCCATACTTCCGCCGGTGGCTCCGGCGGTCGGGACGACGATCACGACGCGGTTGGGTCGCGACTACTACGTCGGCGTCGGCGGCAACGCCTACTCGGTGAACCCGGAGGTGATCGGGCGGATGATCACGGTGGCCGCCGGCCTGGATCGGATCACCGTCCGCTGTGGTGACCGGCTGGTCGCTGATCATGAACGGCTCTGGGGCACAGCCGGATTGGTCACCGATCCGCAGCATCTGGCGGCTGCGGCGGTGCTGCGCGAGCAGTTCCGGACCCGGCCAGCCAAGGGAGCTCACCTGCAGGTAGATGTCGAGATCGCCGACCTGAGTGCTTATGACGCACACTTCGGGACCGGGGAGGTCGCCTGATGGCCACCACGAAACGCAGCCCCTCGGCGCCGGGTGAGGCCGACAAGCTGATCGCCCACCAAGCTCGTCTGCTCAAGGCGCCGCGGATCGCCGCGCACTACCACCGGCTAGCTGAACAAGGCCGTGAAGCGAACTGGTCGCTGGAGGACTACCTCGGCGCCGTCTTGGCAGTGGAGTCCAATGCCCGTGCTGAATCCGGTGCCCGTCAACGCATCCGGTATGCCGGATTCCCAGCGATCAAGACGATCACCGACTTCGACTTCACCGCCCAACCCGGCATCGACCGCGCCCAGATCGCCCGCCTGGAAGCCGGCGGCTGGCTGGCCGAAGCCCGCAACATCGTGCTGCTCGGCCCGCCGGGCACCGGTAAAACGCATCTGGCCACGGCCCTGGCAATCGCGGCCGCCCACACCGGGCACCGGGTTGCGTTCGCCCCGGCCACCGGCTGGATCACCCGCCTGGCCGAAGCGCACCGCACCAACCGCCTCGACGCCGAGTTGCGCAAAATCTCCCGCTACGGGCTCATCGTCATCGACGAGGTCGGCTACATCCCCTTCGACACCGAAGCGGCCAACCTGTTCTTCCAACTGGTCTCCACCCGATACGAGAAATCGTCGATCATCCTGACCTCCAACCTGCCGTTCTCCCGATGGGGACAGGTCTTCGGCGAAGCCACCATCGCCTCAGCCATGATCGATCGGATCGTGCACCACGCCGACGTCATCGCCCTCAAAGGCGCCAGCTACCGCATCAAACACACCGCGATCGAATCCCTACCCTCCGTGGAAGCCGATCGTCAGGCAGACTCAACCCCGTAAACCTGCTCACTTTTCAACCGGAGCAGGCTGCTCAGAATTCAACCGGAGCCGACAGACTGGCTCACTCGAAGCGCTCAGGACCTGGCGCCACGCGGCGCTACACGCCGCAAGCAGCTCGCTGATGGAACTGAAATCGATCTTCGACCGGGCAGCAAGTCGGGTGGACCCACCATTGAGGTAACAACGCCGGGCTCGCGCAAGAATCCCAAAGTGCACTTGCCGCTGCCGCTCATCGATGACCCGCCAGCGCTCCCCCCCGTTTTGGGTCACCCTCCGCTGCCTGTTGAAGCCCCGGCTGCACCCCATCCGGCACCAACTCCGATCCCGCCCAGCTCACTTCCCCATCCATCCGAACTTCCGCCGTGGTTGCGGGACCCCTCGCCGCCCGGATTCACCGTCAGCCCTGCGCAGCCGCCGCCAGTCTTCGGCTGGGATCAGCCCGATACGCCGGCACCGCCAGTGCCCCATACGACTTCGCCACCGCCTGGTAGCCACTCGTGGCTGCCCGAAATCGGTCATGATCTCAGTGAAGGAGGCAAGCAGGTGTTCGGTTGGGTGTTGGTCGGAGGGGTTCTCGTGTGGACAATTCTCACGGGTGAAGGGCAGGGCGGCGAGGCGGCCGTGCCGTGATCGCGATCCCAAGCTTTGACCGCTGGCAGGCTGTGCAACCAACGACACTGCTGGCTGTGTTGACCGAGGACGAAGAGATTCACGATCTTGTCGCCCTAAAAGAAGGTTCATTACCGCAGTGGATCCAGCGATTAGGCGTTCCACCCGGCTGGCAACCGCAGGACCTGCCTGACAATGCGGAGTCGCCCATGGCCCGGCTCACGGTCCATGGCTCATTAGGTGACGGCCGGTGGGAGGCCGCCGAGACGATGAACGTCTTCGGCTACACCGGCTGGCCGGTCTTCTACGACGTGTATCACCACGCCGATGGCATACTGCGGAATCTTCACGCCGGTGGCGTCGTCCTCAAGGTGTTACCTGTTCCTCGCGTCGAACGCGTTGCGGCCGTCCGCAGTAGCGGCATAGCCACCATCGGTGGCCGAAACGTGTGGGTCCAGCACAGCACCTATGTGGTCGGATCCAAGCGACCCCACGAAAGCCGACTCATCGTGCAGAACATCTTTGTCGACGGCGAAAGTCGGTCCCGGCTTGCCGGAGACGTCGCCTGGCTGAGCGGTGCGGTGTACGACGGATTTGTTGCAGCCGTTTTCGACAAGGAACGAACTGCCTAATCGTCGCTGGCCACTACCGATGCCGTGGAGTGCGCCAGTCAGTCATCGCTGGCCACCACTAACGCCACCCTGTCGGCGCGGCGGTCAATCAATACAAATTCGTGAAACCCGGTGCATCCGACCGTCGAACCCCAATCGTGCTGGGCGGTATCCACCAGGTCCGGTAGTTGGTAGCGGCTGGTTGCAGCATGAATGCGTGGGTAGACCTCCCGCTCCATCGCCTCGCGATCAATATCAGTTAACGGCACGTCGTACTCGGCCCACGTACGAATCAGTGCTGTGGCATCGACGGCGGAGACGGGAAAGAACAATTCAGGGGCGATGGCGTACGACCAATACGGTCCATGAATGGTCTTCGCGTCCTTGAACTCTGGGGCGGCGTAGCTGTCCCGGTAGCGCAGATGACGAATCAAGAGGTCCAGAATCTGGTAGTCGTCGCTCTCTGCCGGCAAAGCGAATAACTTCATCACCACCCATTGCCGGCTTGTCCGGAAGTTAATGAAGACCTCGCCTTGGTAGACCAATAGTTCTTCCACAGGCACCGCATTCAGTCCACCATTGACCGCCATCCCTCAAGAAGACGCGCGATAGCGCAGGGACGCAAGCCAGTTGGCGTAGACAGGTACAGATGTGACTCAAGTGACGACGCCATCACTGAAAGCCTTCAGACACGAAAAAGCCCCGGGGGAAACCCGGGGCTTTTTCTCGTGCGCCGATCAGTAGCGGGGGCTACCGGTAATCGCTGTATCCGTAGTCGTCCAGCGGAACCGCAGCACCGGTGGCCTGACCGAAGTCGGGGCTGTAGTACTGGTCCTCGTAGGACGGGATGGTGTACGCCGCGGCGCGTGCCTCTTCGGTCGGCTGAACCTGGATGTTGCGGTACCGGTTGATACCGGTACCGGCTGGGATCAGCTTTCCGATAATCACGTTCTCCTTCAGACCGTTGAGCTTGTCGCTGCGGCAGTTGATTGCCGCATCGGTCAGCACTCGCGTGGTCTCCTGGAACGACGCCGCAGACAGCCACGAGTCGGTGGCCAGCGACGCCTTCGTGATACCCATCAGCACCGGACGGCCGGCGGCGGGCTCGCCGCCCTCGGCCACCACGCGACGGTTCTCGGCCTCGAACTCCGCACGGTCGATCAGCGAGCCGGGCAGGAACTCCGTCGCGCCCGAGTCGATGATGGTGACGCGGCGCAGCATCTGGCGAACGATCACCTCGATGTGCTTGTCGTGGATCGACACACCCTGCGCCCGGTACACCTCCTGGACTTCGCGGACCAAGTGGATCTGCACCTCGCGCGGGCCCTGCACACGCAGCACCTCGTGCGGGTCAGCCGAGCCTTCCATCAGCTGCTGGCCCACCTCGACGTGGTCACCGTCGGAGAGCACCCGCTCGGAGCCGTCCTCGTGCTTGAACACCCGCAGGCGCTGACGCTTGGACAGCTTGTCGTAGACCACTTCCTCGCCACCGTCGTCGGGAACGATGGTGATCTTGTAGAAGCGCTCGCCGTCCTCGAGACGGACCCGGCCGGTGACGTCGGCGATGGGCGCCTTGCCCCGCGGCACGCGGGCCTCGAACAGCTCCTGGACACGCGGCAGACCGCCAGTGATGTCCTCACCCACACCACCCTGGTGGAAGGTACGCATGGTCAGCTGCGTGCCCGGCTCACCGATGGACTGGGCGGCCACGATGCCCACGGCCTCGCCGATGTCCACCAGCTTGCCGGTGGCCATGGAGCGCCCGTAGCAGGTGGCGCACACGCCGGTGCCGGTGGTGCAGGTCAACACCGAGCGGACCTTGACCTGCGTGATGCCGGCCGCCAGCAGGGCGTCGATCTCCGGGTCACCGAGGTCCTCGCCGCGTGCGACGACGACGTTGCCGGCCTCGTCGACCGCGTCGATGCCCAACGTGCGGGCGTACGCCGAGGTCTCGATGTACGGGTCGCGGATCAGGCTGCCGTCGGGCCCACGCTCGGCCAGCTCGACGATGATGCCGCGCTCGGTCTGGCAGTCGTGCTCGCGCACGATCACGTCCTGCGACACGTCCACCAGACGACGGGTCAGGTAACCCGAGTCGGCGGTACGCAACGCGGTGTCCGCCAAGCCCTTTCGAGCGCCGTGGGTGTTGATGAAGTACTCCAGCACCGTCAGGCCTTCACGGAAGGAGGACTTGACCGGACGCGGAATGAACTCACCCTTGGGGTTGGTCACCAGACCCTTCATGCCGGCCAGTGTCCGGGTCTGGGTGAAGTTACCCGTGGCCCCGGAGTCGACGATCGTGATGATCGGGTTGTCGCTGGGGTAGTGCTCCCGCAGCGCCTGACCGACCTCGTCGGTGGCTTCCTTCCAGATCTCCACCAGCGCTTCGTTGCGCTCGTCGTGGTTCAACGCACCGCGCTGGAACTGCTTTTCGACCTTCTCCGCACGCTCCTCGTAGTGGTCGAGGATCTCCTTCTTGCGCGGCGGCACCAGCACGTCGGCCATGGAGACCGTCACACCGCTGCGGGTCGCCCAGTAGAAACCGGCGTCCTTGAGCTTGTCGACGGTCTGCGCCACCACGATCATCGGGTAACGCTCGGCCAGGTCGTTGATGATGGCGGCCTGAACCTTCTTGTGCATCTGCTTGTTCACGAACGGGTAAGCCAGCGGCAGCAGTTCGTTGAACAGCACCCGGCCCAGCGTCGTCTCAGCCATCCAGGCATCGCCTGGCTGCCAGCCGCCCGCGCCGAACAGCTCGGCCTCGATGTCGGCGGGCGGACGCAGCTGCGTCAGCCGCACCTTGATCTTGGCGCGCACCGACAACACACCCCGGTCCGAGGCCATGATCGCTTCGGCGGGCGAGGAGTACACGCCGACCTCGGGGCTGTCCTGCCCGGCCGGCTGGTACTCGCCCTTGTCGCCGGGCACCTCGGTGGTCAGGAAGTACAACCCGGTCACCATGTCCAGACGCGGCATGGCCAACGGACGGCCAGAGGCGGGCGACAGGATGTTGTTGGAGGACAGCATCAGGATGCGAGCCTCGGCCTGCGCCTCTGCCGACAGCGGCAGGTGCACGGCCATCTGGTCACCGTCGAAGTCGGCGTTGAATGCCTCACACACCAACGGGTGCAGCTGAATTGCCTTGCCTTCCACCAGCATCGGCTCGAAAGCCTGGATGCCCAGCCGGTGCAGGGTGGGTGCGCGGTTCAGCAGCACCGGGTGCTCGGAGATGACCTCTTCGAGGACATCCCACACCTGGGGACGCTGGCGTTCCACCATGCGCTTGGCGCTCTTGATGTTCTGCGCGTGGTTCAGGTCGACCAGTCGCTTCATCACGAACGGCTTGAACAGCTCCAGCGCCATCAACTTGGGCAGACCACACTGGTGCAACTTGAGCTGCGGGCCGACCACGATGACCGAACGGCCCGAGTAGTCCACGCGCTTACCGAGCAGGTTCTGCCGGAACCGGCCCTGCTTGCCCTTGAGCAGATCGCTCAGCGACTTCAGCGGGCGGTTACCCGGCCCGGTGACCGGACGTCCGCGACGGCCGTTGTCGAACAGCGCGTCCACCGACTCCTGCAGCATCCGCTTCTCGTTGTTGACGATGATCTCGGGAGCACCGAGGTCGATCAGCCTCTTGAGCCGGTTGTTGCGGTTGATGACGCGGCGGTACAGGTCGTTGAGGTCTGAGGTGGCAAAACGGCCACCGTCGAGCTGGACCATCGGGCGCAGCTCCGGCGGGATGACCGGCACCGCGTCGAGCACCATGCCCATCGGCGAGTTGCCCGACTGCTGGAACGCCGCGACCACCTTGAGCCGCTTGAGGGCGCGAAGCTTCTTCTGCCCCTTGCCACTTCGGATGACCTCACGCAGCGACTCGGCCTCGGCGTCGATGTCGAAGTTCTCGATCAGCTTCTGAATCGACTCCGCGCCCATGGCGCCGGTGAAGTACTCGCCGTAGCGGTCCTGCAGCTCGCGGTAGAGGTTCTCGTCGACGATGAGCTGCTTGGGCGCCAGCTTGGTGAAGGTGCTCCAGATGTCCTCGAGCCGGTCCAGCTCACGCTGGGCGCGGTCGCGGATCTGGCGCATCTCGCGCTCGCCGCCGTCACGAACCTTGCGACGGGCGTCGGCCTTGGCCCCTTCGGCTTCCAGCTCGGCCAGGTCGGCCTCGAGCTTCTGGGCGCGGGCCTCCAGGTCGGCGTCGCGCTGGTCCTCGACACCCTTGCGCTCCACCACCATTTCGGCTTCCAGAGTGGACAGCTCGTTGTGCCGCATCTCGTCGTCCACCGAGGTGATGACGTAAGCCGCGAAGTAGATGATCTTCTCGAGATCCTTCGGGGCCAGGTCCAACAGGTAGCCCAGCCGCGACGGCACACCCTTGAAGTACCAGATGTGCGTGACGGGTGCGGCCAGCTCGATGTGGCCCATCCGCTCCCGGCGCACCTTGGCGCGGGTCACCTCGACGCCGCAGCGCTCACAGATGATGCCCTTGAAGCGCACGCGCTTGTACTTGCCGCAGTAGCACTCCCAGTCGCGAGTCGGTCCGAAGATCTTCTCGCAGAACAAACCGTCCTTCTCCGGCTTGAGCGTGCGGTAGTTGATGGTCTCCGGCTTCTTGACCTCGCCGTAGGACCACTGCCGGATGTCCTCCGCGGTGGCCAGGCCGATACGGAGTTCATCGAAGAAGTTGACGTCTAACACGTAACTCCCTTTCCCCTTGCGGGACTAGAAACTTATTAACTAAGCGAGATCTTCTACAGACGCAGATTCATTGCGCGACAAGTTGATTCCCAGGTTCGCGGCGGCCCGCTCGAGGTCTTCGTCCTCACCCTCGCGCAGCTCGATGGCCGCACCGTCGGACGAGAGCACCTCGACGTTGAGGCACAGCGACTGCAGCTCCTTGAGCAGCACCTTGAACGACTCGGGGATGCCCGGTTCGGGAATGTTCTCGCCCTTGACGATCGCCTCGTACACCTTGACCCGCCCGACGGTGTCGTCGGACTTGATGGTCAACAGCTCCTGCAGTGTGTACGCGGCGCCGTAGGCCTGCATGGCCCAGCACTCCATCTCACCGAACCGCTGGCCACCGAACTGCGCCTTACCACCCAGCGGCTGCTGAGTGATCATCGAGTACGGACCGGTGGACCGGGCGTGGATCTTGTCGTCCACCAAGTGGTGCAGCTTCATGATGTACATGTAGCCAACCGTCACCGGGTACGGGAACGGCTCACCACTGCGCCCGTCGAACAGCTTGGCCTTGCCGTCGCCGTCGACCATCACCTCGTTGTCCCGGTTGGGCAGCGTGTAGGACAGCAGCCCCTGCAGCTCGGCCTCCTGGGCACCGTCGAAGACCGGTGTCGCCACGATGGCGTTCGGCTCGGCGTGCAGCAGGTCCTCGCGCAGGTTCGCCGCCCACTCCGGACGCTGGTCGGCGTCGATCTTCCACCCGGACTTGGCCACCCACCCGAGGTGGGTTTCCAGGATCTGACCGATGTTCATCCGTCGCGGCACACCGTGGGTGTTCAAGATGATGTCCACCGGGGTGCCATCGGGCAGGAACGGCATGTCCTCCACCGGCAGGATCTTGCCGATGACGCCCTTGTTGCCGTGGCGTCCGGCCAGCTTGTCACCGTCGGAGATCTTGCGCTTCTGGGCCACGTAGACGCGCACCAGCTCGTTGACACCGGCGGGCAGCTCGTCGTCGTCCTCGCGGGAGAACACGCGGATGCCGATCACCTTGCCGGACTCGCCGTGTGGCACCTTGAGCGACGTGTCGCGGACCTCGCGGGCCTTCTCACCGAAGATCGCGCGCAGCAGCCGCTCTTCCGGGGTCAGCTCGGTCTCACCCTTCGGGGTGACCTTGCCGACCAGGATGTCGCCGTCGCGGACCTCGGCACCGATACGCACGATGCCGCGCTCGTCGAGGTCGGCCAGGACCTCGTCGGAGACGTTCGGGATGTCCCGGGTGATCTCCTCGGCGCCCAACTTGGTGTCGCGAGCGTCGATCTCGTGCTCTTCGATGTGAATCGAGGTGAGCACGTCCTCTTCGACCAGGCGGTTGGAGAGGATGATCGCGTCCTCGTAGTTGTGGCCCTCCCACGGCATGATCGCCACCAGCAAGTTCTTGCCCAGCGCCATCTCACCGTTTTGGGTGCACGGACCGTCGGCGATCACCTGGCCGGCCTCGACCCGGTCACCGGCGTCCACGATGGGCGACTGGTTGGCGCAGGTCCCGTGGTTGGACCGGGCGAACTTGCGCATCCGGTAGGTGTGCCGGGTGCCGTCGTCGGCCATCACGGTGATGTAGTCGGCGGAGACCTCCTCGATCACCCCGGCCTTGTCGGCGACGACGACGTCACCAGCGTCGATCGCGGCGCGCAACTCCATGCCGGTACCCACCAGCGGCGCCTCGCTGCGCACCAGCGGAACGGCCTGGCGCTGCATGTTGGCGCCCATCAGGGCACGGTTGGCGTCGTCGTGCTCGAGGAACGGAATCATGGCCGTGGCCACCGACACCATCTGGCGCGGTGAGACGTCCATATAGTCCACCTCGGACGAGGGCACGTACTCGACCTCGCCCGCCTTCCGGCGGACCAGGACACGCGCCTCGACGAACCGGCCGTCGGTGTCGATCGGCGAGTTGGCCTGCGCCACCACGTGGCGGTCCTCCTCGTCGGCGGTCAGGTAGTGGATCTCGTCGGTGACCACACCGTCGACGACCTTGCGGTACGGCGTCTCGATGAACCCGAACGGGTTGACCCGCGCGTACACCGACAGCGAGCCGATCAACCCGATGTTCGGGCCTTCCGGCGTCTCGATCGGGCACATGCGGCCGTAGTGGCTCGGGTGCACGTCACGCACTTCCAGGCCGGCGCGCTCACGCGACAGACCGCCGGGACCCAACGCCGACAGGCGGCGCTTGTGGGTCAGACCCGACAGCGGGTTGTTCTGGTCCATGAACTGCGACAGCTGGCTGGTGCCGAAGAACTCCTTGATCGCCGCCACGACCGGGCGGATGTTGATCAGGGTCTGCGGGGTGATCGCCTCGACGTCCTGGGTGGTCATCCGCTCCCGGACGACGCGTTCCATACGGGACATGCCGACCCGGATCTGGTTCTGGATCAGCTCGCCAACGGTACGCAGGCGACGGTTGCCGAAGTGGTCGATGTCGTCGGTTTCCACCGGCACCTCGACGCCGCCTGGGACGGTCATCGTGGTCTGGCCCTCGTGCAGGCGCACCAGGTATTCGATGGTGGCGACGACGTCTTCCTCGGTCAGCGTCGAGGACGTGATCGGCTGGCCGGCGTTCAGGCCCAGCTTCTTGTTGACCTTGTAGCGGCCGACGCGGGCCAGGTCGTAGCGCTTCTCCTTGAAGAACAGGTTCTCCAGCAGGGTCTGCGCGGATTCCTTGGTCGGCGGTTCGCCCGGACGCAGCTTGCGGTAGATGTCCAGCAGCGCCTCGTCGGTGCCGGCGGTGTTGTCCTTCTCCAGCGTCGACATCATGATCTCGGAGAAGCCGAACCGCTCGTGGATCTGCTCGTTGGTCCAGCCCAGCGCCTTGAGCAGCACGGTGACGGGCTGACGACGCTTGCGGTCGATCCGCACGCCCACGGTGTCGCGCTTGTCGACGTCGAACTCCAGCCACGCGCCGCGGCTGGGGATGACCTTGACGCTGTGCAGCGTCTTCTCGGTGGACTTGTCGATGGTCTCGTCGAAGTACACACCGGGCGAACGGACCAGCTGCGAGACGACGACGCGCTCGGTGCCGTTGATGATGAACGTGCCCTTCTCCGTCATCATCGGGAAGTCGCCCATGAACACCGTCTGGCTCTTGATCTCACCGGTGTTGTTGTTGATGAACTCCGCGGTGACGAACAGCGGCGCCGCGTAGGTCATGTCCTTGTCTTTGCACTCGTCGACCGGCGCCTTGACCTCGTCGAAGCGGGGGTCGGAGAAAGACAGCGACATCGATCCGGAGAAGTCCTCGATCGGCGAGAGCTCATAGAGCACCTCTTCGAGGCCGCCGACGGGATTGACGTCACCGCGCGCGGCGGCGATGTCGCGCCAGCGCTGCGAGCCGATCAGCCACTCGAACGAGTCGGTCTGCACGTCAAGCAGCCCCGGAACCTCGAGTGGTTCACGGAGCTTGGCGAAGGAAACCCGGTTGGGCGCTCCTGGAACGGAGCCGTTTGAAGAACTTTGTGATTGAGGAGAGTTTGCGTTGCTTTGGCGGAAATCAGCCAAGATGCGTCCTTCCAGCACCTCGTGCGACTAACGGGGAGCCGGGACCGCCGGGCCTGTTCGCCGCAGATAGTTATCTTGGGTTCGGCTGGCGAACGATCTGTCCGGGTCTCACGCACACAACCAAATAGCTGAGCCAATACGGGCTCAGACTAAGACCACGGTGTCAAGTGGCGGGTGAGGTGGGCAGGAAGCAGCCAGCGCAACGTCCAACAATAGCGCAGGACTGCGCATTCCTCAACTACCCAGCACGGGGCGTCCAGGAACGTCGGCGCTGGCTGGCATCGCGCGTTTCCCGTGACACATGCTGCCCAACAGATTGACCCGTTTAGGCTCCGTCGTCAAGAGGGACAAGCCGCAAGTTACCGCGAGTTATTCGGAAATTATGTGGTGGCGGCGCTGCGGTAAGCGACCCGGCCCAGCAACCACTGTCAGATCGCGGTGAGCGAAAGTTCCGCCCCGGGGCAGGGCGGACGAAGGCGAGCCTGCCGGCGCGCTCAGCGAGACTGGGAGCTCTCCAGGTCCTCGAGGATGGCGGCTTGGGCCTTCTTGGGCAGCGTGTGCAGCATCTCGCGCACGCGGGCCTGGCGGCGGGCCACAGCCTTGCGCTCCGGCATGCCCGGCGACGCGACGATCTGCGGCGGCACGCCCTCGATCTCCTCGACACCACCGGCGTGCTGACCGGCGTCGACCGCGGCCTGCTCTTCGGCCATGGTCGCCTCGTCCTTTTCCTCCGACATGCCGATCGGCCCGATGCGGCGGCCGTTGAGGAACTGGCGCACCACCGGCTCGTCGCTGGTCAGCAGCACTTCGCGCGGGCCGAACATGACCAGGTGCTTGCGGAACAACATGCCCATGTTGTCCGGCACCGTGCGGGCGATGTTGATGTTGTGCGTGACGATGAGGATGGTCGCGTCGATCTGGGCGTTGATGTCCAGGATCAGCTGGCTGAGGTAGGCGGTACGGACGGGGTCCAGACCCGAGTCAGGCTCGTCACAGAGGATGATCTGCGGGTCCAAGACCAGGGAGCGGGCCAGGCCGGCGCGCTTGCGCATACCGCCGGAGATCTCGCCGGGGAACTTCTTCTCGTCCCCGCCCAAGCCGACCAGGCTCAGCTTCTCCATGACGATGTCACGGATTTCGCTTTCCTTCTTCTTGGTGTGCTCGCGCAGCGGAAAGGCGGTGTTGTCGTAGAGGTTCATCGAACCGAACAGGGCACCGTCCTGGAACATCACGCCGAACAGCGTGCGGATCTCGTACAGCTCCTTGGCCGAGCATTCGATGATGTCGGTGCCGTCGATGATGATCGACCCGCGCTCGGGGCGCAGCAGACCGATCAGCGACTTGAGGAACACCGACTTGCCGGTACCCGAGGGGCCCAGCAGAACGCTGACCTCACCGGCCGGGATTTCCAGCGTGACGTCTTCCCAAATTCGCGTCGACCCGAAGGACTTCGTTAATCCGTTGACCTCGATAGCGATGCCCATGGTCGATCCTTCCGTCCCCGCGTGTGCTTGCCACCTGCCCCTTTATGTGGCTTGAGTCACTGTAGCGCACGGCTGGGGCAGGACATCAGGGTTGCAAACATAACGATCCGCCTCAAGCCGACGCCGCCCAGTTGCCATGGAAGCCCATCGGCACTCGCTGCGGCAGGTGCACGGTTGCCACCGATTCCAGGGTTTGGGCGTCCAGCAACAACAACTGGCCTTCGTCGCGACCGCGGTGGTAGCCGTAACCCATCAGGACGCCGTCGTCTTCGCTGCGGGCGCCGGGGTTGGGCACAAAGGACATCTCGCCGAGTAATAAGGCCGGGTCGAGGGGTGCCACGTCGGCCGATCCGGCGTCGTAGTCGTGTTTGTAGAGCGAGGTCGTCATCTCCGACTTCCCCGCTGCCAGGTAGCCGCCGTCGAAGCCGAGGGTGTAGCCGAACCGGTGGCGGCCCCCCGTGCGGGTTTCGTTGATGCGGGGAAATTCCTGGCTTCTGTCGTCGCGGCATTCGGTCCCGACCGCACCGGTGGTCAGGTTGATCGTCCACCGGTCCAGCGTGGGCCGAGTGTCACCGGGCCCGCGGCGGTCGCGATCGAACATGCGCGAGTACCGCACCACGTCGAGGACCAGCACCTCTTCGCCGTTGCGGTCCTCGGAGTAGGCGTTGAGCGGGTGATACACGTAGCAGGGCTCGATCTCGAACCAGCGCACGTCGGCATTGCCGCCCTCGCGGGGCATGACGCCGATGCGAGCCGGATACTTCGGATTCCAGGCGTACGGCATCTGGTCGCTGTGCCGTTCGTCCTTGTTGAGCATGGTGACGACCGGGCTGGGCATCCGGACGCGCCCGACCAGCGACTGGACCACCAGCCGCGCGGCCCCGTGCAGCCAGCGCGGGGCTTGGACGGGCAGTAGCTGCGGGGCCTCGAACGTCACCGGCAGGTCGTAGATGACCACGTAGGAATCGGTCAGCGAGAAGTCGTGCATCATCGGGGACCCGGAGACCTCGATGTCGACGGTGCGTCGCGCCCGGCCCTGGTTGTCGATGACCGAGTACTGCACGGTGCGTCCGCGCGCGAAGGAATAGGACACCGCGTGCAATTCGCCGGTGCGTGGGTCGCGGTGCGGGTGGGCGGTGTATCCGCCGAACAGGGTGCCGTCGAAGTCGCAGGTGCCGACCGTGTCCAGCTCGTCGGTCAGTTCGTAGTTGGCGACGCCGCCCTCCACCAGCGCCAGGGTTCGTCCGGCGTGGGCCAGCACGTTGGTGTTCGACCCCAGCGACAGCAGGCCCGCGCGTGGATCCCGTCGGGTGGGCGCGGGCTCGCCGAGGGTGGCGCACACCGATGGGCTGCGTACCCAGCGGTTGCGGTACCAGGCCGCGCGGCCGTCTTGCAGCGCGACGCCGTGCACCATGCCGTCACCGCTGAACCAGTGATAGGTCGCCGGGTCGACTTCGGCGGCCGGGTTGGGGCCGTTGCGTAGGTAGCGACCGTTGAGGTGCTCGGGGATGTGACCGGTGACGTGCAGGTCGGTGGCGGTGACCTCGCTCTTGACGGGCGCCAGGAAGCCTTCGAGGTAGGGGTTCGCGGATGCGACGTCATGCAGAGTGGTCACGGCTGAGCTCCTATAACATTGTTATTACGGCGTTATAGGGACCCTACGCCGGTGGGTGGCAGAAGGCAATAATGTTTGGCGAGATGACTGAGCAGATCGAACGCAGCGTGCGCGACGAGTTGCTGCATGCCGCCGTCAGCCTGTTGCACGAGGACGGGCCCGACGCCTTGCAGACCCGCAAGGTCGCCAGCGCCGCGGGGACGTCGACGATGGCGGTGTACACCCATTTCGGCGGGATGCGCGCGCTGATCGCCGAGGTCGCCGAGGAAGGGCTACGACAGTTCGATGCGGCGTTGACGACGCCCCAGACCGACGACCCCATCGCCGATCTGCTGGCCACCGGCATCGCCTACCGGCGCTACGCGATCGAGCGACCGCACATGTACCGGCTGATGTTCGGCAGCACCAGCGCCCACGGCATCAACGCGCCAACGTCCAACGTGCTGACGCTGACGGTGGCGGAGATCGAACGGCGCTACCCCAGTTTCGCCCACGTGGTGCGCGCGGTGCACCGCTCGATGCGGGCCGGCCGGATAACGGTCGGCTCGGCCGACGACGATCAGGTGGTGGTGTCGACCGCGGGCCAGTTCTGGGCGTTGATCCACGGATTCGTGATGCTGGAACTTGCCGGCTTCTTCGGTGGCGATGGGGTGGCGGTGGATCCGGTGTTGACCTCGATGACCACGAAACTTCTTGTCGCGCTTGGCGATTCACCCGAAAGCATTGCCCGGTCGCAGCGGGCGATCACCGTCGGGTGAGCACACGAAAGCCCCCGGGACTTCTCCCGGGGGCTTGTCGCGAGTGCTGACTTACTTGACGGTGACGGTGGCGCCGGCGGCCTCGAGCTTGCCCTTGGCCTCGTCGGCGGCCTCCTTGGCGACCTTCTCCAGCAGCGGCTTGGGGGCGCTGTCGACCAGGTCCTTGGCCTCCTTGAGGCCGAGGCCGGAGACGATCTCACGCACGACCTTGATGACGCCGATCTTCTTGTCGCCGGCGGCCTCGAGGATGACGTCGAACTCGGACTGCTCTTCGGCGGCCTCGGCGGGCGCACCACCGCCGGCGGGGCCGGCAGCGGCGACGGCGACCGGAGCGGCCGCGGTCACCTCGAAGGTGTCCTCGAACTTCTTCACGAAGTCCGAGAGCTCGAGCAGGGTCATTTCCTTGAACGCGTCAAGCAGTTCGTCGGTAGAGAGCTTGGCCATGATGGTCCTTCCTAGTGTTTCTTCTGCGATGGGTTATTCGGCTGCTGGGGATTCTGATGCCGGTTCTGCAGCCGCAGTTTCGGCGGCCGCCGGGGCTGCTGCGGGGCCTTCGGCTGCCTTCTTCTCCTGCAGTGCGGCCGCCAGGCGGGCCACCTGCGAAGCCGGTGCGTTGAACAGCCCGGCCGCCTTGGCGAGGTTGCCCTTCATGGCGCCGGCCAGCTTGGCCAGCAGCACCTCGCGGGACTCGAGATCCGCGATTCGCTCGACCTCGGCGACGGTGAGGGCGTGGCCGTCCATGTAGCCGCCCTTGATGACCAGCGCCTTGTGTTCGCGGGCGAAGGTCTTGAGCGCCTTGGCGGCGTCCACCGGTTCGCCGTTGACGAACGCGATGGCGGTCGGGCCGGCGAACAGCTCGTCGAGCCCTTCCACGCCGGCTTCCGAAGCGGCCCGCTTGATTAGCGTGTTCTTGGCGACGGCGTAGGTGGCCGACTCGCCGAGCGAGCGGCGCAGCTCGGCGAGGTTGGCCACCGTCAGGCCCCGGTATTCGGTGATGACGGTCGCGGTCGATGCCTTGAACTGCTCGGCGATGTCTGCAACGGCAGTGGCTTTGTCAGCCCTGGCCATGCCTACCCCCTCGGTGGAAGTCGATGAAAGTCCTGTTCAGACTTACGGTCTGCTGATCTCCCGGAGGAACGACGAACGCCCCGGCGCAGGAAGCGGCCGGGGCGTTGAAAGTGCGCCGACGCATGCGCCGGCGGCTGAGCCTCGTCCTCCTGCGTGGGCCGCCGGGATGTCCCCGGGCTTTCAACCGATTTCTCGGTGACCGACGGTCTTCGGTGGATCGGCAACCACCATAGCGCGGCGGCCTGCGATCAGCCAAAACGGCGAAGTGGGCCGCGGCGGCGAGCGTGCGGCTACGGTTTCCGCTGTGCAGTGCCGGTGATCAGCCTGGCAGCGCCGATCAGCCCGGCCTCGCCGCCGAGTTGGGCCGGCTCGACGCGCAGGCCGGCCAGAAAATCCAGCCTGGCGAAGTCGGTCAGCGCCTCGCGCAACGGCGTGAAAAGCAGGTCACCGGACTTGGCGACTCCCCCGCCGACGACGACGAGGTCCAGGTCGCACACTGCGGCTACCGAGGCGATCATGCGCGCCAGCGCGTGCGCGCCGCGGCGAAATGCTTGCTCCGCCACCGCATCACCGGCCAGCGCCGCGTCGGCCAGTTCCTTGGCGGCGGCGCCGGGCGGTGCCGACCAGCCCTGGGCCCGGGCCCACCGCACCAGCGAGGGACCCGATGCGACCGTCTCGACGCAGCCACGCCCACCACACGCGCAGCGCTGCCCGTCGGGTTCGACGACGACGTGACCGACGTGGCCGGCGTTGCCGGTGCGCCCGTCGTACGGGGCGCCGTCGAGCACCAGTCCCCCGCCCACTCCGGTGGACACCACCATGCCCAGCAGGAAATCGGCGCCTTGGCCGATTCCGACCCAGTGCTCGCCCAGCGCCATGCAGACGCCGTCACCGGCCAGGCGGACCGGCACCCCGGGCACGGCCTGCGCCACTTTGTCCCGCAGCGGGAACCGGCGCCAGCCGCCGATGTTGATCGGGCTGACCGTGCCGGCGTGCAGGTCGACGGGGCCGCCCGATCCGATCCCCACGCCATCCACCGCGCCGCCGGCGAAGTCCAGCGCCTCGGCGATCAGCGCGGCGACCACCGCCCAGACCTGTTCGGCGTCGCCGTGTGGCGGGGTGGGGCGCACGCCCGACCACGCCAGGCGGCCCGCGGCGTCGGCCAAGCCGACGGCAATCTTGGTGCCGCCGATATCCACGCAGAGGGTCAGCATCAGTGCCGGTGGGTGTTGTCGGGCTGACGGGGATCACCGGGATGCTCGTAGCCCGGCGCCAGCTGGACCAGCGCGGCGCGCCGCGCGTCGAGCCAGTCCCGAAAGACGCGGCGGCGCGCCACCCCCAACAGGTGCTCGGCGATCAGCGGCCCAGCCCGGTCGAGCGGCGGGGCGGTGGCCGCGGGTGCCCGCCAGCCGTAGCCCAGCGTACGCGGCGGGGCGAATCGCAACGGGTTGCGGGCGTGGTAGCCGGCGACCTGTTCGGTGGTGACGTGCACTGCGGCGGTAAGGGATACGAACAGCGCCCGGGCGCGCGGATCGGCCAGGGCCGCCGCGGCCACGCTGCCCATCTCCATCCGCGCGGTCAGATCGGGCAGCAGTTCGGATTCGGACGGGGCGGCCGAGGCGGACAAGCCGCGGGCGGCGAACTCGGCCGCCACCACGCGTTCGGTCACGATCAGTTGGGTGAGCCAGCGGCGCAGCTGCCGACCCTCACTGGTGCCGCTCGCCGGCAGCGCGGCCGCCCGCGGACCGCTGCGCAACGCGGCTTCCCGGGCGTCGACCTCGGCTTCGGCGATCGGGGCGCCGGCGACCATCGCGACCACGGTCATGTCACCCGCACCTGCACTGCCGGTGAGTACAGCAGCCGACCGGCACAGCCGACCCGCACCAGAGCCCACCACTGGCCCGGGTCCAGCCCGGCCGGTGGGCATACCTCGAAGACGACCTCGGCCGTGCCGCGGGCGGGCAGCACCGCACCGAGCGCGGCGGGCCGAATCCACTCCCAAGTGCCCCAGGGGCTGATCAGGTGCGCCTCCAGGGTGAGATCGGCTCGCGCGTTGCTGCCGACGGTGACCGCCAGTCGGGTCGACTCCCCGGCGGCCAGCTGGATCTCGGCGGGGCCGTCGACCAGGTACATCAGGTCGGTGAAGTCGCAGTCGATGGCGACCATGCAGACGTCTTCCACGACCTGCCGCCAGGCAGCCGGCACCGCCGAGGTGGTGACCTGCAACTGGGCCCGGATCGGGTACAGGCCCGCGGGTGCATCGGCGGGGATCGTCACGACGACATCGGTTTCCAGGTGCTCTCCGGCGGCCACGGTGAACGGCAATTCGACCGGAGCGACCGACCAGCCTTGCGGTGACAACAGCTGCACGGCGCCGGTCAGCTCGGCGTCGGTGCAATCGCTGGCCACGGTGAGCCGCACCGCCACCTCATCGCCGGGCTGAGCCACGAGCTGCTCGGGATGCAGATGGGCGACGGCCGGTAATCCGCCCAACGGCGCCGGTCCGCGGTTGTGCAGCCAGTAACGGGCATAGAGCGGCTGCGCCGCCTCGGCATGCGGGGCCAGCGCGACGCCGTCGGCAACCGGGTCGGCTCTCGGGAACTTCTCGAGGCGGGTCAGCACCGTGGCGATCTGGTAGCCGTGCAGGTCGATCGCTCGCGAGTGCGGGTGCGGGGTTTCCAACAGGTCGGTCAGGCCCAGGGCACCGACCTCGCCCAGCGGGGACGTGAGGGCAATGCGGGTGCGGGAGCCGGTCGTTTCCACCACCCGCAGCGTCACCTCGGCGGGGTCGACGGACCGCGCGCTGCCGGCGGCCAGCGGGTTGCCGGCCGCCTTCAGCGCCCCCACCTGAACCGAATCGGGTGGATCGACCCGCAACAAGGAACCGGCCGACGGCAGCGTGCCCCCGGCCTGTTGCGGGGTCACAGCCAGCAGCGGAGTGGCGAATTCCGCGCTGCGCGCCGGGAGCCGAGCGTCTCGCCAGTCGCCGTCGTCGCAGATCAGGGCGTAGTCGAAATGGTAGGTCCAGTGCTGCAGCTGGAAACTCGAACCATCCGGTGCCGTGCGGCGGGGTTCGTCGATCCAGATGCCGGAGGGCCAGCCGGTGCACGACCGCAGCAACGCCGTGTGCAGCGTGCCGTCGGAGTCGACCGCAAAGCTGGGCACGCCGCGGTTGAGCAGCGCGACGGTGCGGGATTCGAACGGCTCCATGCGCGACGGTGCCTGTTGGTCGACGACGATCTCGGCGCGGCCCAGATCGTCGACCACCGAGGCGATTGCCGCGGCGAGGTGCTCGTCGTCGGAACCGTCGATGATCAGCACCGGCAGTGCGCGCGGTGCCCGCAGATCGGCGCTGGGCACCCAGACCTGCGCCAGGGGCGTTATTGCGGGCACCCACACCCGAGCTTGCCCGGTCGCGGCGAGCTGTCGCTGCAGGTCGGTTGTGTAGGACGGATCAGCTTCGGCCAGAACGGCTTTGGTGAAGGCGTTGTGGCCAGGACCGCCGAGGGCGATCCGGGTGTCCGGCAGATTGGAGTCGACGTCGAGGTGGCCGTAGCGGGGCTTGTCCGCACCGCCGCAGGTCGCGGTGACGCCGGCGCGCACCAGCGCGACCATCAGGTCGCGGGCCAGCGGACCGGACAGCGCCGCGGCCGGCGACACCACCTCGGCCACCGACACCGCGCGCACCGCGTCGCCCACGCGGACCCGTACCGCGCAGGACAACCCGAACCAGCCGTAGGCCGGGTTGTCCAACGTCCACAGGTGCTCGGCGGTGTCCACCGAGCGGTCGCCGTCATGCAGCAACGCGAAGCCGCGCCCGACGACGGCGTCGGCGACCTCACTGACCGGCATAGCGCCGGGCACCGGACACGGCCAGCGCAGCCGCAACAGGCGGTCGGCACCGGTGAATTCGTCGATGGTGGTGCGGCAGTCCACCCGGGCCACCCCGCGCCACAGGGTCAGCGTCTGGGTGTAGCGCAGCAGCGTGCCGATGCGACCGTGCACGACGAGCCGCTGGCCCAGCGCACTGTGGTAGGCCTGCACAGCGGCGGCCGCCTCCGAGGAGCCGATCACCGGCCCGGTGGGCAGCAGATGCCACGGCCCTTCGCCTTGGTGGGGGTGCGCCGGATACTCCTCGTAGACGGCCAGCTCATTGCCGACCCGGCCGGCCGCGATCAGCTGCCGACCGAGGTGCACCAGCGACGCCACGCCACCCCCACGCGCCGGGTCGACCGCCAGCCGGTAATGCTCGTTGGAGATCTCAGTACCCGGGGCCAGCTCCCAGGTTGCGACCGCGTCGGCGGGTTCCAGCCGATACACCCGCCAGCCCAGCGACGGCACCGCACGCGCCAGCCACGTCACCGACCGCCCGTCATGTTCGACCAGCGCCGGAACCTGCCTGCCGTCGCAGTCGAGCACCCGCACGCCACCACGCAGCGGCGGGTCCACCGTGGCGGTGACCATGTCGGTGCGCAGCTGGGCCAGCGGGTTCCACACCACGACCTGGCCCGCCGAATCCGCCACCGCGGCCGACAGCAGCTGCAGGGAGTTGTCGCGCGCCGCGCGGCCCAACTCCCAGGCGTCGCGCCAGCCGGTCAGCAGGTCGAGGTAGACCTGATCGGATTCCGAACCGGTGATGGCGTCATGGTGAGCGCCGTAGGCCAGCTGCACCCACGCCTTGGCCAGCGCCGCTTGTGGATACTCGGCGCCGGTCAGCACCCCGGCGAACACCGCGAACCGCTCGGCGTCCAGCACGGCATTCTCCGCAGCCCGGTTGGCCTGCTTGGTGTCGATGTACGACACGTCCTTGCCGGTGTAGATCGGGTTCATGTCGCGGGTCTGCGGCGACGGCGCCCCGCCCCGCTCAGGGCCGCGCTGGGCCAGTTCGGCGCGCACGGCGGCGAAGAACTCCCGCGGCAGCGCGCACACGAATCGCGGCCAGGTGTACCGCGCCGCCCAGTCCCGATGGATGTCGGTGACCCACTTGTTCGGCGGGGTGTAGTCGGTGCCCACCGGCAGCAGCACGTTGCGGGTCAACGCCACCGTTTTGAGTTGCTCGAACAACGCATACGTGGCGGCCTGCGCGTCGGCCAGCGAGGCCGCCGAATCCATCCACCAACCCGCCGAATAGTGCGCCGGCATGTAATGGGTGAGCAGCCCGGCGCCCGACGGGGAGATCCATTCGAACTCACTGCAGAACTGCATCCGGGTGACCTCACCGCCCTGGCCCGGACCCCACTGGTGGTGTGGTCCGCGCGCCCAGGAACTCGACGTCAACCCGGCAGCGGCGGCCATTCCGGGGAACTGCGGGTCGTGACCGAACACATCGAGCTGCCAGGCGGTGGCCGGGTCGGCGCCCAACACCTCACGCTGAAACCCGATGCCGTGCACCAAGTTCCGGATCGTCGTCTCCGGGCCGGTGAGGTTGGTGTTGGGTTCGTTGTAGGTCCCGCCCATGATTTCGACCCGGCCCTGGGCGATGAACCGGCGCAGGTCGGCGCGATCCTCGGGACGGGTGTCCCAATAGGGCTTGAGGTAGTCCACTTCGGCCAGCACGAACTTGTACTCCGGCTCGCGACGCGCCATCTCCAGATGCGCGTGCACCAGCTCGAAGCCGTTGGTCTGCCGGGCTCGCCCGGGCGGGTCTTCGCTCCACTGGCTGGTGTAGGCGCCCTGGGTGTTCCACCACACCGGGTCGTAATGAAAGTGGCTGACCATGAACATGGTCCAGCCGGGCTCGGCCACGGTGAAGTCGAACGGCACGCGTTGGGCGCCCGCCGCCACCCACGCCGCCCGCCGCTGACCGACGACGGGCGCCTGGACTGCGACGGGAATATCGACGGCCTGGACACCGGGCGCGGCGACTGCTGCGCCGCGCAGACCCTCGCCGTCGATGCGGACCTTGGTGGGCTGCTCGCAGCCGGTGACCGCGATGCGCGCCAGCTGCACCGGCGCGTCGGGCGGGCCGACGAAAAGTTCGGTCGACACGGCCGAAACCAGCTGCATGACCGCACCTTACGGCGTCGTTTCCTGGAAAGCTCGGTGCTATGGCAGACCTGACCACCCAACTGGCCGATCAGCTCGACTGGCATTGGCAGAACCAGTTACGCCCCCGCCTGCAGGGGCTCACCGACGACGAATATTTCTGGCAGCCGGTACCCGACTGCTGGACGGTGCATCCGGACGGATCGGTGGACTTCGCGTACCCCGAACCCACTCCAACACCTTTCACCACCATCGCCTGGCGCCTGGCGCACGTCATCGTCGGGGTGTTCGCCATGCGCAACCACCACCATTTCGGCGGCCCACCCGCCGACTACCAGACCTGGAACTACGCCACCGACGCGGCGACCGCGTTGGCCCAGCTCGACGCGGCGACGCGGTGTGGATCGGCGGCGTGCGGTCGCTGTCCGGGGCGGACCTGGACCGGCCGTGCGGTCCGGCCGAAGGGCCCTATGCCCAGTACTCGCTGAGCGAGTTGGTGTTGCACATCAACCGGGAAGCGATTCACCATGGCGCCGAAATCGCTTGTCTGCGCGACTTGTACTCACACCACCACGCCGCCGAAAGGGAGGACTGAGGATGCCCGCGCTGGCCCCGCCGGTAGCCGACGAACGCAGCGCCCTGCGGGAGTTTCTCGCCTACCACCAAAGCGCTTACTTCGCCGTGTCCTACGGCCTGACCGACGAGCAGGCTCGCGCCACCCCGACGGTCAGTGCGCTGTCCATCGGCGGCCTGGTCAAGCACGCCACCGGCATGCAGCGCACCTGGATCACCCGGGCGAGCGCCGCGGCAGACGCAGCGCCGGCCGACCCACCCTTGCCGGAGGTCGCCCGGCGGCTCGCCGATGAGCATGTGATGCGGCCGGACGAGACCCTCGACGGGCTGCTGGGTGCGCTGAGAGAGCAGAACGAGAAGTCGTTGCGGCTGGTGGAGACCGCGGACCTCGATGCCCCGGTGCGGCTTCCGCAGAACGTCCCATGGTTTCAGGAGAACCTCCGCACCACGTCGGTGCGGTGGGTGATCATGCAGGTGATCAACGAGTTGGCCCGTCACGCCGGGCATGCCGACATCGTGCGGGAAAGCATCGACGGCGCCACCATGTACGAATTGATCGCCGCCGTGGAGGAATGGGAGCCGGGCGGGTGGGTGACGCCGTGGCGCCGCCCGGGCCGGTGAGTGACCTCACAGCAATTGGTTCTTGACTCCACACATTTGGCACACTGCTGGAATGAGTTCCACCAAACACCGCGACGTAGCCAAGCTGGACCGGGTGCCTTTGCCGGTCGAAGCGGCCCGGGTGGCAGTGACAGGGTGGCAGGCGACCCGCGGGGCCGCCCGCGTCCTCACCAAGCTGACGGCGAAGGGCCCCTGGCAGCAGAAAGTCATCAAGGAAATTCCGCAGACCTTCGCCGACCTCGGGCCGACCTACGTCAAGTTCGGACAAATCATCGCGTCGAGCCCCGGGGCGTTCGGGGAGTCGCTGTCCCGCGAGTTCCGCGGGTTGCTCGACCGGGTGCCGCCGGCCGACACCGGCGAGGTGCACAAGCTTTTCGGGGAGGAGTTGGGCGCCGATCCGAGCGACTTGTTCGCCAGCTTCGAGGAGCAACCCTTCGCCTCGGCCTCCATCGCGCAGGTGCACTACGCGACGCTCAAGACCGGCGAGGAGGTCGTCGTCAAGATCCAGCGGCCGGGCATCCGCCGCCGGGTGGCCGCCGACCTGCAGATCCTCAAGCGCTTCGCCCAGGCCGTCGAATTGGCCAAGCTGGGCCGGCGGCTCTCCGCCCAAGACGTAGTCGCCGACTTCGCTGACAACCTCGCCGAAGAGCTGGACTTCCGGCTGGAAGCGCAATCGATGGATGCATGGGTCTCCCACCTCCATACCTCCCCACTCGGCAAAAACATCCGGGTACCGCAGGTGTACTGGGACTTCACCAGCGAGCGCGTCCTGACGATGGAACGGGTGCACGGCGTTCGCATCGACAACGTCGCCGCCATCCGCAAGGCCGGGTTCGACGGCGTCGAACTGGTGAAGGCGCTGCTGTTCTCGGTGTTCGAGGGCGGGTTGCGGCACGGCCTGTTCCACGGCGACCTGCACGCCGGCAACTTGTACGTCGACGACCAGGGCCGCATCGTGTTCTTCGACTTCGGCATCATGGGCCGCATCGATCCGCGCACCCGCTGGCTGCTGCGCGAGTTGGTGTACGCGCTGCTGGTGAAGAAGGACCACGCCGCTGCCGGCAAGATCGTCGTGCTGATGGGTGCGGTGGGAACCATGAAACCCGAAGCCCAGGCGGCCAAGGACCTGGAGAAGTTCGCCACCCCGCTGACCATGAAATCGCTGGGCGATATGTCGTATGCGGATATCGGTCGGCAGCTGTCGGCACTGGCCGACGCCTATGACGTGAAACTGCCCCGCGAGCTGGTGTTGATCGGCAAGCAGTTCCTCTATGTCGAGCGGTACATGAAGCTGCTGGCGCCGAATTGGCAGATGATGTCGGATCCGCAGCTGACCGGCTACTTCGCCAACTTCATGGTGGAGGTCAGCCGCGAGCATCAGACCGACGTGGAGGTGTAGTGGAGGTTCGCAGCGGCACCGCCGCCTCCGGCCATCCCGACGCCCCCGTCGAGCTGTACTACGAGGACATGGGCGACCCGCACGCCCCGCCCGTCCTGCTGATCATGGGCCTGGGCGCCCAGATGCTGCTGTGGCGCACCGAATTCTGCGAGCAGCTGGTCAGCGAGGGCTTCCGCGTCATCCGCTACGACAACCGGGACGTCGGGCTGTCGACCAAGAGCCCGCGCCAGCGCCCCGAGCAGCCGCTGGTGGTGCGGTTGGTGCGGTCGTGGCTGGGGCTGCGCAGCAAAGCGCCCTACACGCTGGAGGACATGGCCGACGACGGCGCCGCGGTGCTCGACCATCTGGGTATCGAGCAAGCCCATATCGTCGGCGCCTCGATGGGCGGCATGATCGCCCAGGTGTTCGCTGCCCGCCACGCCGAGCGGACCAAGAGCCTGGCGGTCATTTTCTCCAGCAACAACGCCCCGTTCCTGCCGCCGCCGGCGCCGCGCGCGTTGCTGGCGTTGATCAAAGGCCCGCCGCCGAACTCGCCGCGGGACGTCATCCTGGACAACGCGGTGCGAGTCAGCAAGATCATCGGCAGCCCGCTGTATCAGATGACGGACGAGGAGATCCGCGCGGACGCCGCGGAAAGCTACGACCGCAACTTCCATCCCTGGGGGATTTCGCACCAGTTCAGTGCGATTTTGGGCAGCGGGAGCCTGCTGCACTACGATCGTCAAATCGTCGCACCCACCGTGGTGATACACGGGCGGGCCGACAAGTTGATGCGGCCGTTCGGTGGTCGTGCCGTCGCCAGAGCCATCAGAGGCGCTCGGCTGGTGCTGGTGGACGGTATGGGCCATGATCTGCCCCAGCAGCTGTGGAATCAGGTCATTGGCGAGTTGAAATCCAACTTCGCCGAAGCCGCTTGAGATCGCAGGCATGCTTTGGCATTGCAGGCACGGGAATAACGCGGAAGGTTGTCTCACATGGCCGAGCTGACACCGTATTACGAGGACTCGCAGGCGGCGTACGACATCTCGGACGACTTCTTCGGATTGTTCCTCGATCCGACCTGGGTCTACACCTGCGCCTACTTCGAGCGCGACGACATGACGCTGGAAGAGGCGCAGCTGGCCAAACTCGACCTGGCGCTGGACAAGCTGAACCTCGAGCCCGGGATGACGCTGCTGGACGTCGGCTGCGGCTGGGGCGGCGCGCTGGTCCGTGCGGTGGAGAAGTACGACGTCAACGTCATCGGTCTGACGTTGAGCCGCCACCACTGCGACCGCAGCCAGGCCCGGCTGGCGGCCCTCCCGACCAAGCGACGCGCCGAGGCGCGGCTGCAGGGCTGGGAGGAGTTCGACGAGAAAGTGGACCGGATCGTCAGCTTCGAGGCGTTCGACGCCTTCCACAAGGAGCGCTACGGCGCGTTCTTCGAACGCTCCTACGACATCATGCCCAGCGACGGCCGGATGCTGTTGCACAGCTTGTTCACCTATGACCGCCGGTGGTTGCACGAGCAGGGGATCGCGCTGACCATGAGCGACCTCCGCTTCCTGAAGTTCCTGCGGGAATCGATCTTCCCCGGCGGGGAGCTGCCCTCCGAGCCCGACATCGTCAACAACGCCCAGGCGGCGGGGTTCACCGTGGCGCACACCCAACTCATGCAGCAGCACTACGCGCGCACCCTGGACATGTGGGCCGCCAACCTGGAAGCCGCCCGCGACCGCGCCATCGAGCTGCAGGGCGAAGAGATCTACGAGAACTTCATGCACTACCTGACCGGCTGTGCGGAGCGGTTCCGCCGCCGGTTGATCAACGTGGCTCAGTTCACCCTGACGAAGTAAGTCACGTGGCCGACGAACTCACGCCGCACTTCGATGACGTGCAGGCCCACTACGACTTGTCCGACGATTTCTTCCGGCTGTTTCTCGATCCGACGCAGACCTACAGTTGCGCCTACTTCGAGCGCGACGACATGACGCTGGAAGAGGCCCAGCTCGCCAAGATCGATCTGGCGCTGGGCAAGCTGGGTCTGCAGCCCGGGATGACGCTGCTCGACGTGGGCTGCGGCTGGGGAGCCACCATGCGCCGCGCGATCGAAAAATACGACGTCAACGTCGTGGGGCTGACCTTGTCCAAGAACCAGGCCGCGCACGTGCAGAAGTCCTTCGACGAGATGGACACCGAGCGCACCCGGCGGGTGCTGCTCAACGGCTGGGAGCAGTTCGACGAGCCCGTCGACCGCATCGTGTCCATCGGCGCCTTCGAGCACTTCGGCCACGACCGCTACGACGACTTCTTCGCCCTGGCATACCGAATCCTGCCCGCCGACGGCGTCATGCTGCTGCACACCATCACCGGCTTGACCGGGCCGCAGTGCGTGGAACGCGGCATTCCCTTGACCTTCGAAATGGCGCGCTTCATCAAGTTCATCGTCACCGAAATCTTCCCGGGCGGCCGGTTGCCGTCGATCGAGATGGTGCAAGAGCGCTCGGGACAGGCGGGTTTCACGCTGACCCGCCGGCAGTCCCTGCAGCCCCATTACGCGCGGACGCTGGACACCTGGGCCGCGGCCCTGGAATCGCATCGGGAGGAGGCCATCGCGATCCAGTCCGAGGAGGTCTACGAGCGTTACATGAAGTACCTGACCGGCTGCGCCAACGCCTTCCGTACCGGCTACATCGACGTCAACCAATTCACGTTAGAAAAGTAAGGCCCCGCGCGAGAAAAAGTCAGCTCACGGCAGCCGCAAATGCACAGTATGCGCCGGGCTGCGTGTAGGGTCCGGGATGGCTACCTCGTGGGGGGGTGCACTAGTCCCATCGGGAGGATTTATGTCTGACACGTCAACTCGCGCCGGGAGCTTGCGGTCCAATTCCGAGGACGTCCGGGCGCATTACGACCTCTCCGACGAGTTTTTCGGGCTCTTCGTCGATCCAACCCGGACATACAGCTGTGCGTACTTTCCTCGCGAGAACATGACCTTGCATGAAGCGCAGTTGGCCAAGATCGACCTGGTGCTGGACAAGCTGAACCTCGAGCCGGGGATGACGCTGCTCGACATCGGCTGCGGGTGGGGCTCGGTGCTCAAGCGCGCGGTGGAGAAATACGACGTCAACGTCGTTGGGCTGACCCTGTCGGAAAACCAGCACAACTACTGCCAGCAGTTGCTCGACAGCGTCGACACCAGCCGCTCGCACCGGGTGCTGCTGCGCGACTGGGCCGATTTCAGTGATCCGGTGGACCGCATCGTCACCATCGAAGCGTTGGAACACTTCGGCTACCACCGCTACGACGACTTCTTCAAGTTCGTCTATGAAGCCCTGCCCGGCGACGGCGTCATGCTGCTGCACGTGATCACCGGGTTGCACGTCAAGCAGGTCATGGAGCGCGGCATCCCGTTGACCATGGAGATGGCCAAGTTCATCAGGTTCATCGTGACCGAGATCTTCCCCGGCGGGCGGCTGCCGATGATCGAGAAGGTCGAGGAGCATTGCGCCAAGGTGGGCTTCAACATCACCCGCATCCAGTCTCTGCAGTTGGACTTCGCCAAGACCCTCGATTTCTGGGCCGAAGCTCTCGAGGGACGTAAAGACGACGCCATCGCGATTCAGTCGCAGGAGATGTACGACAAGTACATGCACTACCTGACCGGCTGCGCCAAGGCGTTTCGCACCGGGTACATCGACTGCAACCAATTCACCTTGGCAAAGTAGACTGCTGTGCTATCGCGGCCACGGGGACGAACCTCGAGCCGGCAAATGAAACCCCGGTTGCCCACTGAACCGAGGGCTTCGGCATGCGGTTGAGCATTCACCTCCAGGAGAACAGAAACGACAATGGCTGAAGAACTGAGCACTCAGACGGCGACGCGAACGCGCTCCGAAGACATCCAGGCGCACTACGACGTCTCCGACGACTTCTTCGCCCTGTTCCAGGACCCCAGCCGCATCTACAGCTGCGCCTACTTCGAACCGTGGGACATCAGCCTGGAAGAGGCGCAGCACGCCAAGATCGACCTGCACCTGGACCAGCTGGACCTCAAGCCCGGCATGACGCTGCTGGACATCGGCTGCGGTTGGGGCACCACCATGAAGCGCGCGGTGGAGCGCTTCGATGTCAACGTCGTAGGCCTGACCTTGTCGAAGAACCAGCACGCCCGCTGCGAGGAGGTGCTGGGCGCGCTGGACACCAACCGCTCTCGCCGGGTGTTGCTGCACGGCTGGGAAGACTTCACCGAGCCGGTGGACCGAATCGTTTCCATCGAAGCCTTCGAGCACTTCGGCCACGAGAACTACGACGACTTCTTCAAGCGTTGTTTCAACATCATGCCCGACGACGGCCGGATGACCATCCAGAGCAGCGTCGGGTATCACCCGTTCGACATGGCCGCCCGGGGCAAGAAGCTGAGCTTCGAAACGGCTCGGTTCATCAAGTTCATCATCACCGAGATCTTCCCCGGTGGGCGGCTGCCCTCGACGGAGATGATGGTCGAACACGGCGAGAAGGCGGGTTTCGTTGTGCCCGAGACGCTTTCGCTGCGCCCGCACTACATCAAGACACTGCACATCTGGGGCGACGCACTGGAAGCCAACCGGGACAAGGCCATCGAAATCACCTCCGAAGAGGTCTACAACCGCTACATCAAGTACCTGCGCGGCTGCGAGCACTACTTCACCGACGAGATGCTCGACGTGCGACTGGTGACCTACCTCAAGCCGGGCGCCGCCGCGTAACACCTGTCGGATCGGGGCTGCGCCGTTCGTCTAACAGGTAGAGAGTGGAGCACAGGGCTTCGCTCACTACCGGAGGTGACGACCGATGCAGTATTTCGCCTTGTTGATCAGCAAGGAGCAAGACCGCACTCCCGACGACGCGGCCGCCGCGATGGCGGCTTTCGAGCGCTTCCATGCCCAAGCCGGCGCGGCGATCCGGGCCGGTGACGCCCTGATACCCCAGGCCGTACGGGTCACCGGTGGTCCCGACGCGCCGGTGGTCACCGACGGGCCATTCGCCGAGTCCGCCGAGGTTGCCTGCGGCTACTACGTATTCGAAGCCGAGAACCTCGATGACGCAATCGCGTTGGCGCGCGACGTGCCCGTCGCCACGTTCGGGGCCGTCGAAGTGTGGCCGGTGGTGCACGCCATCGAACCGACCCGCAAACTCACCGGCAACGACTGGCTCGCGCTGCTGCTGGAACCACCCGCCTCCGCACACACGCCGGGCACACCGGAGTGGGAGGCAGTCGCGGCGCGCCACGGCGATTTCGCGGCCGCCGCCGGCGATCACGTACTCACCGGCGCCGCATTGCACGACCGGACAACGGCGACCACCGTGCGGGTGCGCGAGGGCGACGTCTTGATCACCGACGGCCCCTATGTGGAAGGCGCCGAGGTCGCCAACGGCTTCTACGTGCTGTCCGCCGACGACCGCGACGAGGCGGTGAAATTGGCTGCGATGATCCCCGCATCCACCGTCGAACTGCGGCAACTGGCGGGAGTCTCGGGGCTGTAAGCGTTACCGATGGCCGACCTGGACGGCGTCTTCCGCCGCGAGTGGGGTCCCGCCGTTGCCGCGCTGGCGCGGTGGTCGGGCGACCTCACCATAGCCGAGGACGCCGTCCAGGAAGCCTGCGCGGAAGCGCTTCGCGCCTGGCCCCGCGACGGGGTGCCGAGCAATCCGGGCGGCTGGTTGATAACGGTCGCCCGCAACCGGGCGCGCGACCGGTTGCGCCGCGAATATGCCCGTCCTGGAAAGGAATTGGCGGCGGTGATGGACGACATCCGGGTCCGTACCGAAACCACTGAACCGCAGCCCGTCCGCGACGACGAGTTGCGGATGATGTTCACCTGCGCTCATCCAGCGTTGGACCGGCCGTCTCAACTGGCACTCACCCTTCGTCTGGTGTCCGGGCTCACCGTCGCGGAGATAGCGCGGGCGCTGCTGCACACCGAGACGGCCGTCGGTCAGCGAATCACCCGCGCCAAGAACAAGATTCGGCACGCGAACATCCCGCTGCGGGTGCCACCGGCCGAGTTGCTGCCCGATCGCACACCGCACGTGCTCAGCTGCATCTATTCGGTATTCACCGAGGGCTACTGGTCCACCGCCGGCCCGTCGGCGATCCGGGACGAGCTCTGCACGGAGGGGATCCGGCTGGCTGAGGAACTGTGCGCGCTGCTGCCGCACGAACGTGAGGCGCACGCCTTGGCGGCCCTGATGCTGCTCCATGATTCGCGCCGAGCGACCCGAGTGGATCACGCGGGGGCGCTGGTTCCCCTGGACGAGCAGCCGCGCCGGCGCTGGGACCGGGGCCGCATCGCGCGCGGCTTGGATCGGCTGCGCCGGGCCGAAGGATCGACCGGGCCCTATCTGCCCCAGGCGGTCATCGCGGCAATCCACGCCACGGCGCCGTCGTGGGCGGAGACGGACTGGGTCACCATCTGCGCGGCCTACGACCGGTTGCTGCAGCTGACCGACTCGCCGGTGGTGCTGGCCAATCGGGCCCTGGCGGTCGGGTTCCGCGATGGTCCCGACGCCGGCCTCGCCGCGCTGGAGAAGGTCGCCCATGATCCGAGGCTGGCCCGGTCGAACCTGGTTGCGTCGGTGCGCGCGGACTTGCTGCGGCGGGCCGCAAGGCCCGAGGAGGCTGTCACCTGGTACCGGATCGCGTTGCAGGCCAACGGATCTGAGCCGGGTCGGGCGTTCTTGCGGCGACGCATCGCCGAGTGCGGCGGGTAGCGGTCACCCGCCCGGTGATCAGGCCTCTGCGAAGTTGCGGGTCACGGCCGGGTCCACCGGAATGCCGGGGCCCGTCGTCGTCGACACGGTGACCTTCTTCAGGTAGCGGCCCTTCGACGAGGACGGCTTGTGCCGCAGCACTTCCTCCAGGGCGGCGCCGTAGTTCTCGGCGAGTTTCTTCTCGTCGAAGGACGCCTTGCCGATCACGAAGTGCAGGTTGGCCTGCTTGTCGACGCGGAAGTTGATCTTCCCGCCCTTGATGTCGGCGACGGCCTTCGTGACGTCGGGGGTGACGGTGCCGGTCTTGGGGTTGGGCATCAGGCCGCGCGGACCCAGGATCCGGGCGATGCGACCGACCTTGGCCATCTGGTCGGGTGTGGCGATTGCGGCGTCGAAGTCCAGGAACCCGCCCTGGATCTTCTCGATCAGGTCGTCACTGCCCACCACGTCGGCGCCGGCGGCCACGGCCTGCTCGGCCTTCTCCCCCACCGCGAACACCGCTACGCGGGCCGTCTTGCCGGTGCCGTGCGGCAGGTTGACCGTGCCGCGGACCATCTGGTCGGCCTTGCGCGGGTCGACGCCCAGGCGGATCGCGACCTCGACGGTCGCATCCTGCTTGCTCGAGGACGTCTCCTTGGCGAGCTTGGCCGCCTCCAGCGGGGTGTAGAGGTTGTTGCGGTCGATCTTCTCGGCGGCCGCGCGGTAGGTCTTGCTGTTCTTGCTCATCGGTTCATCCAATCTGATGTTGGGGTGTGGTTATCGTCGGGCCGAAGCTGGCCCTCCCACGGTGGTACCTATTCGACGGTGATGCCCATCGACCGGGCGGTACCGGCGATGATCTTGGCGGCGGCGTCGATGTCGTTGGCGTTGAGGTCGGTCTTCTTGGTCTCGGCGATTTCGCGAACCTGGTCCCAGGTGACCTTGGCGACCTTGTTCTTGTGCGGCTCGGCCGAGCCCTTGCCCACGCCCGCGGCCTTCAGCAGCAGCTTGGCGGCCGGCGGCGTCTTCAGGGCGAAGGTGAAGCTGCGGTCCTCATAGACCGTGATCTCCACCGGGATGACCTGCCCGCGCTGGCTCTCCGTCGCGGCGTTGTACGCCTTGCAGAATTCCATGATGTTGACGCCGTGCTGGCCGAGGGCGGGGCCCACCGGCGGCGCCGGGTTGGCCTGGCCCGCGGTGATCTGCAGCTTGATCAGCCCGGTGACTTTCTTCTTCTTCGGGGCCATGGGTTGTTGCTTTCCTTTCTAACGTTCTAAATCTTGGAGACCTGGCCGAAGGTCAACTCCACCGGCGTTTCCCGGCCGAAGATCGACACCAGCACCTTGAGCTTCTGCTGCTCGGCGTTGACCTCGTTGATCGTGGCCGGCAGGGTGGCGAAGGGTCCGTCCATGACGGTGACGGATTCGCCCACTTCGTAGTCGACCTCGACGACGGGACGTTCCAGGCCACCGGACTCCGCGGCGGCGGCGGTGCTTGCCGCGCCCTTGGCGGCCTTCTTCGCCGACCCGGGCGGCAGCAGGAACTTCACCACGTCGTCCAGCGACAGCGCCGACGGGCGCGACGTCGCACCCACGAACCCGGTGACCCCCGGCGTGTTGCGCACCGCGGCCCACGAGTCGTCCGTCAAGTCCATGCGCACCAGGATGTAGCCGGGCAGCACCTTGCGGTTGACCTGCTTGCGTTGGCCGTTTTTGATCTCGGTGACCTCTTCGGTCGGCACTTCCACCTGGAAGATGTAGTCGCCGACGTCAAGGTTCTGCACCCGGGTCTCGAGGTTGGCCTTCACCTTGTTCTCGTACCCCGCGTAGGAGTGGATGACATACCAGTCGCCCGGCTTGCTGCGCAGCTCCGCCTTCAATGCGGCGGCCGGGTCTACCTCTTCAGCCGGAGCCCCGGCATCTTCAGGGGCGGTGCCTTCCTGCAAGTCCACCGCCTCGCCCGCGGACGTGTCACCGTCGAAGGTCGTCACGGTTTGTAGTCCTTCCTGTCACTCTCGTGCCTCAGCCGAACACCAACAGCACGAGCTTGCTCAAGCCCAGATCGGTGCCGCCGACCAGCGCCACCATGAAGGCAAGAAACGCCAGCACCACCGACGTGTAGGTGAGCATCTGTTTGCGGTTGGGCCAAATGACCTTCCGCATTTCGGCTACGACCTGCTTGAGGTAGTTGTAGACGAAAAGAATCGGGTTCGCTGATCCAGCGCCGGCTTTGCCGGTCTTCTTGCCCTTCTGGGCGGCCTTGGCTTTGGCGCCCTTGGCAGCGTCCTTCTTGGCCGAGTCTTTCTTGGAAACCTCGACGTCGGTCGAGGACTCCTTTTCGGCCGCGTCGTCGGTCGCCACCGCGCGCTGCCGCGATCGTTTGCCCGTAGGCCGTTGCGGTCGCGCCACTGCCTTGGTCACCACGGCCGTCCGACCACCGCTTTCGCGGCTGTCCTCCGTGTCACCGCCGTTGCTTGCGGCGTCGTCGGCAACATCGCCTTCGTCGCTCACCGCGCGCTCCTTCGTTCGCTAGCTATCCCGCGGTCGGTCCCGCTGTGATGGAACACATTGTCCAGTGTCCACCATGTCACGTCTGTGCCTTCAGCAGGGGCGACAGGACTTGAACCTGCAACCTGCGGTTTTGGAGACCGCTGCTCTGCCAGTTGAGCTACGCCCCTATTACTCGGGGCCTACATAGCTCGCGCGCCCCCCGTTCGGCGATGGCGAACCGACGGACAGCGCGCTGGTACTGGGAAAACCCCGACGTCCGAGTGTACATGGGGGCAGGAGCCAGATACTAATTACGAGGTTCGGACGACCTGGCCGGAATCCATGTCCCATTTGAGCCGGGCGGACTCTTCGCCCTGCTGACCCATCAGCGTGGTGTAGGCCTCCAGCACCAACTCACCGTTGTCGTCGTGGCAGATGTTCTTCGTCACGACGATGTCGGCGCCGAACCGCTCGGTGACCGAATGAATGTCCATTCGGGCCCACAGTTTGTCACCGGCCAACACCGGCTTGTGGAAGAGGAACCGTTGGTCAACCTGGACGATTTGCATGGTTTCCATGCCCACATCGACATTGCGGAAGAAGTCGAGCTGCACGAGCTTGGCCAGAATCGTCACAAAGGTCATCGGCGCAACAATCGCGTCGTAGCCCAGTTCGGCTGCGGCATCTTCTTCGTAGAACGCGGGATGGTCGCACTTGATGGATTGCGCAAACCTGCGCAGCTCCTCACGACCCACCAGGAAATAGTCCGGGTACCGCCAGACCATGCCGCGGATGTCGGTTTTGAGTGCCATTGCTACGCGAGTTTCGCCGAAGCGACGGCTCGACCGAAAATCTTCTTGCCGCCGGTGGTGGCGGTCAGGGCAATGGTGACCGACTTGCTCTCCGGATCCACCGACTTCACCCGGCCGCTGAACACGAGTTCGGCGCCTTTACCGTCGTTGGGCACCGGCACCACCGCGGTGAACCGCACGTTGTACTCGGTGACCGCGCCGGGGTCACCGACCCAGGACGTGACGTATCCGCCACCGATACCCATGGTCAACATGCCGTGCGCGATCGCGGTGTCCAGCCCGACGACCTTGGCGATCTCGTCGTCCCAGTGAATCGGGTTCAAGTCACCGGAAACACCGGCGTAGTTCACCAAGTCCCCACGGGTCAGCGGATAGGTCCTCTCCGGAAGCTGGTCGCCAACTTTCACCGAACTGAATTCACGCAGCGCCATCAGAAAATCCTCTTTCCCCATCCTCGCCGGCACGCCCCGCCAGGGTCGTGTAGGTCTCCTGCACGGTTTCACCGTCTTGGTTCGTGATGATGTTCTTGGTCACGATGATCTGCGTGCCATGCGCTTCGCGTATCGAGTCCACGAACACGTCGCAATAGAGCTTGTCGCCGGCGACGATCGGCTGCGCAAATTTCAGGACCTGGTCCACCTGAACGATATGTTGGTCGGTGACCTCGATGTTCGCGTACTTGAAGAACGCCGACTGGGCTTTGTAACCGAACACACTGATGAAGGTCAACGGCGCCAAGAGGGCCTGATAACCAATCTCAGCTGCCGCCTTCTCCTCGAAGAAATAACTGTCGTCATTCTGGACGGCTACCGCATACTCGCGGATCTTCTCCCGCTCGACCTCATAGTGGTCCGGATACCTGAAATGCATCCCGACAATGTCTTCGGTTAACGGCACGGCTCCAAAACCTACCTAGTCAATCTCAGTAACTCCGCCAGGGGCGGCAGTTACCGCGTTTCTCGGTGTGCCTGATGCTTGCCGCAGTTCGGGCAGAACTTCTTGAGCTCCAGGCGGTCCGGGTCGTTGCGGCGATTCTTTTTGGTGATGTAGTTGCGGTGCTTGCACACTTCGCATGCCAAAGTGATCTTCGGCCGCACGTCGGTACTGGAAGCCATGTCCGTTCTCTCTCAACTGTCTGTCTCGCGTTGTTGTGTTGTAGCGATGGCCGGACTCGAACCGGCGACCTAACGATTATGAGTCGTTCGCTCTAACCGACTGAGCTACATCGCCTCTGCTGCGCGCCTGCTCGGCGTCCGCCGAGCCCCCTAACGGAATCGAACCGTTGACCTTTTCCTTACCATGGAAACGCTCTACCGACTGAGCTAAGGGGGCCGTTCACCCGTAGCGACCAGTCGTGCGGGTGCGCTGCAAGGGCCTAAAAGAGGGTACAGCCTGGCGCGCGACGCCACCAAACCACGTGCGTGCGTCGACAGCGAATGGTTGTCGGACCAGCTAGTGCACCATCATTTGGCGTCCTCGTCCCGGCGTGGCACCCAGGCGTTGAGGTCGCTGAACTCGTCGTATTCGTCTTCGTCCGATGGATGCTCTGGGTCCTCGGTCTGGTCGATCAGAGCCTTCAGAGCAAGATGGACAGCCTCACGCGTGTCAGCCAAATGGAATCGACGTATGACCTCATCGACCAGGTCGGTCTCAACCTCGAATTCGACCCTCTTCCTCATGTGCCAACAATACCCAGTGCGCTGTGGCCAAATCGCTGGTACTGCGCACCTGGGTCCACACACCGCCGGGCCTGAGCAAACGCCGAGGGGCCGAGTCATAGGCTGGTCGGGTGTCAGATTCGGACCGGCTGTACTTCCGCCAACTGCTCTCTGGTCGCGATTTCGCCGCCGGTGACATGATCGCGGCGCAAATGCGCAATTTCGCCTACCTGATCGGGGATCGCCAAACCCGCGACTGTGTCGTGGTCGACCCCGCCTACGCCGCCGGCGACCTGGTCGACACGCTCGAAGCGGACGGCATGCGCCTGGCCGGAGTGCTGGTCACCCACCATCACCCCGATCATGTCGGCGGCTCCATGATGGGATTCGAACTCAAGGGCCTGGCCGAGCTGCTGGAGCGGGTGACCGTGCCGGTGCACGTCAACAGCCATGAGGCGCAATGGGTTTCCAGGATCACCGGGATTGCGCTGAGCGACCTGACCACTCACGAGCACGGCGACAAGGTCAGCATCGGCGACATCGACATCGAACTGCTGCACACCCCCGGGCACACCCCGGGCAGTCAGTGCTTCCTACTGGATGGCCGGCTGGTCGCCGGGGACACGCTGTTCCTGGAAGGTTGTGGACGCACGGACTTCCCGGGCGGCGACTCCGACGAGATGTATCGCAGCTTGCAGCAACTGGCGCAACTACCCGGTGATCCGACGGTATTTCCCGGGCACTGGTATTCGGCCGACCCCAGCGCCGCCCTGTCGGAGGTCAAGCGTTCCAACTACGTATATCGCGCCGCGGACCTCAACCAGTGGCGGATGTTGATGGGCGGATAGAAGATCTGTCGAGATTTTCCAGGAAACGGCTCTACGATCAGGGCGGCTAAGTTTCGGTCCGAAGTAGCCGACCAAGCGGAGGGTGGGGTCCATGGGGTGGTTGCAGAACACCTGGCATGGGATCACCAACGCTGACCCGGGAACCTGGCTGGCGTGGGCGGCCTGGGGGGCGCTCGCACTCGGCATCGTCGCCCTGGTTTTCACCCACCGCCAATTGCAGCGCAACCGCGCAGAGGCCGCCGAGCAGACCCGCCCGCACGTCGCCATGCTGATGGAACCGCATGCCGCGGACTGGCACGTGATCGAAGTGGTAGTCCGCAACTTCGGGAAGACCGCCGCCTACAACATTTCGTTCTCGTTCGACAATCCGCCGACCGTTGCCGAATACGAGAACGCCTCCGACGGTTACGCCAACGTCGTGCCGCTACAGCTGCCGCGTGAGTTGGCGACGCTGGCGCCCGGCCAGGAGTGGCGGGTGGTGTGGGATTCGGCGCTGGACCGCGCGGAGATAGGACTGGGCATCGAGTCCCGCTTCGAGGGAACGGTCACCTACTACGACCGCCCGGACAAACCCCGCGGATGGCGGTTCTGGCGACGTCGCCGCCAACCGCTGGAGACGGCTGTGGTGCTGGACTGGGACACCTTGCCGCCCGTGCAGCGCATCGAGTTGATGACGACCCACGACCTGGCGAAGCGGGAGAAGCAGAAGCTCGAGCTGCTGCGCTATGTGCTCACCTACTTCCATTACGCAAGCAAGGAGACGCGCCCCGACGTCTTCCGCAGCGAGATCGAGCGAATGGAACGAGCCGTGCAGGAAACTCAGGACAGATGGCGGACCCGGCAGCTCGACGAACCCACCGACGTCCGGCTGCGCTGGGGCAACAGCGAAAACGAACTCGGTAGGCATCGCAGTCAACGCGTTTGATTCAATCGGGCTGTCCAATCGAATGGAGTGCACATGAGCGGCCCGGTCACCTACACCCACGACGACTCCATCGCAGTCATCAGGATGGACGACGGCAAAGTCAATGCCCTGGGCCCGACCATGCAGCAGGCGATCAACGAAGCGATCGACAACGCCGACCGGGACAACGTCAAAGCCCTGGTGCTGACCGGCAACGAGCGGGTGTTCAGCGGCGGCTTCGATCTGAAGATCCTGACCTCCGGAGAGGTGCAACCCGCCATCGACATGCTGCGCGGCGGCTTCGAGCTGGCGCATCGGCTGCTGTCCTACCCAAAACCGGTTGTGATGGCCTGCACCGGCCACGCGATCGCCATGGGAGCGTTTCTGTTGTCCGCGGGTGATCACCGAATTGCCGCGCATGCCTACAACATTCAGGCCAACGAGGTCGCGATCGGCATGACCATCCCGTACGCGGCGCTGGAAATCATGAAGCTGCGGCTGACCCGGTCCGCCTATCAGCAGGCCGCGGGGCTGGCCAAGACCTTCTTCGGCGAGACCGCGCTGGCGGCCGGCTTCATCGACGAGATCGCACTGCCCGAGGTCGTGGTCAGCCGCGCCGAGGAAGCCGCCCGGGAATTCGCCGGTCTCAACCAGAAAGCCCATGCCGCCACCAAGCTGCGCGCCCGCGAGGAAGCGCTGAAAGCCATCCGCGCCGGCATCGACGGCATCGAGGCGGAGTTCGGCCGCTGAGCACCGCTGCCGAAACTTGACGGGCGCGATTGCCTAGACAACCGCGCCCGCCATCGCCTCCTCCGCAGCAGCAGTGTTGCACGTCGCAGCCGGTCCGCGACTCGAAATGGTGCGGATTGCCGCCGAGTTTCCGGCGACTATCCGGGTTTTGTGGCGGTGACCAGGCGCGTCGAAGTCCACGGGCCGCCGTACCACATGCGCCAGCCCAAGTTGCGGCGCCGCACGTCGTGCCAGCCCAGTTCGTGCAGGCGATCGGCGTGCTGGCGCGTCTCCCACAAGTCCGCGATGGCGAGCCGACCACCGGGGCGCAGCACGCGAATCGCCTCATCCAGCGCCCGTCGCCGGCCGGCCCGGTCGGGGATGTTGTGAATGGCAAGGCTGCTGACGATCACATCAACGCTGTTGTCCGGCAACGGCAGTGCGGTCATGTCGGCGGTGTGCAATTCGACCCGGTCGGCGACGTTCTCCAGTTTCGCGTTGGCAAGCGTTGCCTCGCGGGCGTTGTCGGTCTGGTCGGCGCGCCACAGATCGACGCCGATGACACGCCCGCGCGGCACCCGCTTGGCCGCGGCCATCAGCACCGCCCCGCGGCCGCAGCCCAGGTCGAGCACCGTCTCGTCACCCTGCAGTCGCAGGTCATCGAGCACCCGATCCCACACCACGAACTTGCCTGATCGCGTCGCGTAGATGTAGGAGGCGGCGAAGGCCGCCGTCGCCGCCGCCGACAAGCCAGCCGCGGTGCCTGCCCGTGGGTTACCGCGCCGGAAGTTGCCGGCCGCTAGTGCCGACAGCCCACCGAACGCGACACCCACGCCGGCCAACTGAGTGCCCGCCGAAAACCGGTGAAAGGAACCGTCGTACCCGTACTCACCCCGATGTTGATGGCCCACTGTGCTCACCAGCGGCCGTGATGCACGACCTCGGAAAACGGCCGCCGATTCGGTTTGCGGATCGGAGTCAGCGGGCGGTCGGCCGGATAGCCGATGCCGAGCAGATAGGCGACCAAGTAATCGTCGGGAACACCCAAGATGGCCCGCGCCTTGTCCTGGTCTCCCACGGAAGAATGGCCCGTCCCGATTCCCAAGTCGGTCGCGGCCAGCATCATCGCCATGGTCGCCTGGCCGACGTCGTACTGGTCGGTGATCTTGCGGCGCTCATCCGAAGGCACCGGCACGACGAACGCTATTGCGGCCGCCGCCGCCGCGATGTGGCCGGCCCCCATCCACACCGTCGAAAGTTCCTGCAGCTGGGCGGAATCGGTGACGATGACGAAGTCCCAGGGCTGTCTGTTCTTCGCCGACGGCGCACGCCATCCCGCTTCGGCGATCCGGTTCAGATCGTCCTCGGAGACCGGCTGCGTCGTGTACTGGCGGACGTTACGCCGCGCCCGGATGGCATCCCAGGTTTCCATAGCACCCTCCCTCGTCGCGTCAACTTTTCCCATGCTGCCACCGCCGTCGGTGAGGCGGTCTATGGTGGCGCCCGATGGCGCTTCATCTCCACCGTGCCGAACGCACCGATCTCCTTGCCGACGGGCTCGGCGCCCTGCTGGCCAACCCGTTGCCCGACCCATTCGCCCAAGAGCTGGTGCTGGTCGCCGCCCGCGGCGTGGAACGCTGGCTGAGTCAGCGGCTTTCGCATTTGCTGGGCTGCGGGTCCGGCGGTGGCGACGGTGTCTGCGCGGGTGTGTCGTTTCGCAATCCTGCCTCGTTGATCGCGCAGATCACCGGCACCAGCGACGACGATCCCTGGTCACCGGATGCCATGACGTGGCCGCTGCTGCAGGTCATTGACGACTCTCTGGACGAGCCGTGGTGCCACACTTTGGCGAAACACTTGGGCCACTTCGAGATCGGCGCCGAGGCCGAGTTGCGTCGAGGGCGTCGCTACGCGGTCGCGCGGCGGCTGGCCGGTCTGTTCGCCTCGTACGCCCGGCAGCGTCCCCGGCTGCTGGCCGACTGGTTGGCCGCGGACCACGCAGGCCTCGACTCCGACCTGGCGTGGCAGCCCGCATTGTGGCGAGCGCTGGTCGCCGTCGTCGGCGCCGATCCGCCGCACCTGCGGCATCAGCAGACGCTGGCTCGGCTGCAGCAGGGTCCGGGTGACCTGCCGGCGCGGCTGTCGCTGTTCGGCCACACCCGGCTGTCGGTCACCGACATCGAGTTGCTCGGCGCACTGGCCACCCACCACGACTTGCATTTGTGGCTGCCGCACCCCAGTGCCGTGTTGTGGCAGGCCCTCACCGGCTTGCACGGCGTGGTCCCACGCCGGGAAGACACCAGCCACCGCAGCGTCAACCATCCGCTGCTGGCCACGCTCGGCCGAGACCTGCGCGAGTTGCAACGCAGTCTGCCAGCCGATCCCGCGACCGACGCGGCGCTCGGCAGCGCCGACCGTCCCGATACCCTGCTGGGCTGGCTGCAATCCGACCTGGCCGCCAACGCGGTGCGGCCCGCTGGTCGCACCTTGGCAGCCGATGACCGGTCGGTTCAAGTGCACAGCTGCCACGGGCCGGCTCGCCAGATCGACGTGCTGCGCGAGGTGTTGCTGGGCCTGCTCGCCGACGACCCGACTCTGCAGCCGCGCGACATTCTGGTCATGTGCCCCGACATCGAAACGTATGCACCGCTGATTGTGGCGGACTTCGGTCTCGGCGATGTGGTGCACGGGGTACATCCGGCTCACCAGCTTCGGGTGCGACTCGCCGATCGCTCACTGCTGCAAACCAATCCGCTGCTCGGCGTCGCCTCACAACTGCTGGCGCTAGCCGGCAGCAGAGCCACCGCAAGTGAGGTGCTCAACCTCGCCCAGGCCGCTCCGGTGCGCGCCCGGTTCGGCTTCGACGACGACGACCTGGAGAACATCACCGCGTGGGTTCGGCAGTCGAACATCCGGTGGGGGTTCGATCAGGAACACCGTCAACCCTTCGGCGTCGACTTCGTCCACAACACTTGGCGATTCGGCATCGACCGGGTGCTGGCCGGGGTCGCGATGTCGGAAACGTCGCACGCCTGGATCGACGCCACGCTGCCGCTCGACGACGTCGGCAGCAACCGCGTGGAGTTGACCGGTCAACTCGCCGAATACATCGACCGGTTGCGCTGCGTGGTCGACCGGCTCACCGGGACACGGCCGCTGCACGAATGGTTGACCGCGCTGGGCGACGGCATCGCCCTGCTGACCCGCATCGACGACAACGATGCCTGGCAGCGCGATCAGATGCAGCGCGAATTCGCCGAGGTGGTACGCACCGCCGGACCGCGACGCGAGACGGTGCTGCGTCTACCCGACGTGTGCGCGTTGTTGCAACGCCACCTCGCCGGACGGCCCACTCGCGCCAATTTCCGCACCGGCACTTTGACCGTCTGCACGATGGTGCCGATGCGCTCGGTCCCGCACCGGGTGGTGTGCCTGGTCGGACTCGATGACGGCGTGTTCCCGCGCATCGGCGTGGTCGACGGCGACGACGTCCTGGCCCGCCAACCATTGACCGGTGAGCGGGACATCCGTTCCGAGGACCGGCAGTTGCTGCTCGACGCCATCGGCGCGGCGACCGACACCCTGGTCATCACCTACACCGGCGCCAACGAATACTCGGGCCAGCGCCGGCCACCCGCGGTGCCGCTCGCGGAATTCCTTGACACGCTGGACATTACGACCTCCCAGCAAGTGCGATCCCGCGTGCTTGTCGAGCATCCCCTGCAGCCGTTCGACGTTCGAAACGTCGAAAGCGGCAGGCTGGTACCCGGGGTGCCGTTCAGCTTCGATCCGACCGTGTTGCAGGCGGCGCGCACCGCTGCCGGCCAACGCGCCGAGCAACCGAAATTCATCTGCGGCCCGCTGCCGCCACCGCCGCCCGACGACGTCGTTCTCGCCGACTTGGTCGCCTTCTTCAAAGATCCGGTGAAGGGTTTCTTCCGGGCGCTCGAGTACACGCTGCCCTGGGACGTCGATGGGGTCGACGACGCCATGCCGGTCGACATCAACGCGCTCGAGGAGTGGACCGTCGGCGATCGGATGCTCGGCGACATCCTGGGTGGGATGGCGCCGGACGACGCGCGGCAGGCGGAATGGCGGCGCGGCACGTTACCGCCCGGGCACCTCGGCTGGCGCAAGGTCACCGAAATCCGCGATCAGGCAGCGCTGTTGGCCGCCGCGGCGCAACAGCACCGCCACGGCGACGCCACCGCGTACGACGTCGACATCGATCTGGGGTCCAGGCGGCTCACCGGTACGGTGCCGCGGGTGTTCGGTGATCGCCTGGTCTCGGTGACGTACTCCAAACTCGACGGCAAGCACCTGCTGGGGTCGTGGATTGCGTTGCTGGCGTTGCATGCTCATGCCCCGCAGCGGGAGTGGTGGGCCACCTGCATCGGCCGGCCGAAACGGGGCACCGCCCCCCGGCAGCGGTGTCTGGGCCGGCCGCGGGAGAACGCGGTCGACCTGCTCGGCGATCTGGTGTCGATCTACGATGCGGGGCGGCGAGAGCCGATTCCGTTGCCGATCAAGACTTCCTACGCGTGGGCCGAGGCCCGGCACTGCGGTGATGACCCAGAGAAAGCGGCTCAGTTCCGGTGGAAGTCCAACGATCGATATCCCGCGGAGGACGAGGCGCCCGCGCACGTGCGCACCTGGGGCAGGGGCGCGCGACTGACCGACCTGATGCAGCCGTTGCGCCCGGGTGAGGAGTACGGCGGGGAGAGCAATCGCCTGGGCGCTTTCGCCTCGCGGCTGTGGCTGCCGCTGCTGTGTGCCGAGGGGAATCCCGGCTCATGACACCAGCCGAGCAAGTATTCGACCTGCTGGGCCCGCTGCCCGCCGAGCGCACCACCACGGTGCTCGAGGCCAGCGCCGGCACCGGCAAGACGTTCGCGTTGGCCGGTCTGGTCACCCGCTACGTCGCCGAAGGCCACGCCAAGCTGGACGAAATGCTGCTCATCACCTTCGGGCGAGCCGCCAGCCAAGAGCTGCGCGAGCGGGTGCGCTGCCAGATGGTCGAGGCGGTACGGGCTTTCGATGACCCGTCGGTCGTCGGGGCCAACCAACTGGTGGCACACCTGATCGACGGCACCGAGCCCGAACGCGACGCGCGCAGGCAGCGGCTGCGCGACGCGCTGGCCGGTTTCGACGCCGCAACCATCGCGACCACCCATCAGTTCTGCCAACTGGTGTTGAAATCGCTAGGCGTGGCGGGCGACACCGACTCCGGTGTCACCCTCGTGGAAGATCTCGACGAACTGGTCACCGAGATCGTGGACGATCTGTACCTGGCTCACTTCGGGCGCGAGCGCGACGACCCGGTCCTCAGCTACCGGGACGCGGCCCGGATCGCGCGGACGGTGGTGGCCAACCCGTCGACGCAGCTGCGCCCGTTACACCCCGAACCCGGATCCCGCGCGGCCATCTGTGTCGGCTTTGCCGAAGCCGTTGTCGCAGAACTCGAAACGCGCAAGCGGCGCCGCGGCATCCTCGGCTACGACGACCTGCTCATCCGGCTGGCCGACGCGCTGGACACCGAGGATTCGCCGGCCCGGGTCAGGATGCATCAGCGCTGGCCCATCGTGATGGTCGATGAGTTCCAAGACACCGATCCGGTGCAATGGCAGGTGATCGACCGCGCATTCAGCGGCCGGTCCACGCTGGTGCTGATCGGTGATCCGAAGCAGGCGATTTATGCGTTTCGCGGCGGTGACATCGTCACCTACCTGCGCGCGGCGCAATCCGCCGGCGACAAGCGGACATTGGCCACCAACTGGCGCAGCGACAGCACTCTGGTGCAGCGTTTGCAGGCCGTCTTGCTGGGCGCGCAGCTGGGCGATCCGGCGATCGTGGTCCGCCACGTCGACGCCTACCACCAGGGGCACCGGCTGGCGGGCGCCCCACACAACGATCCGTTCCGGTTGCGGGTGGTGCGCCGGGCGACGTTCGGGCGCAAGGCAACCCAGAACCTGGCGATCGACGACCTACGCGAACACATCGGTGCCGACCTCGCCGCCGACATCGGCGGATTGCTGACCAGCGGCGCCACCTTCGACGGCAAGCCGCTGCAGGCGCGCGACATCGCGATCATCGTCGAAAAGCACAAGGACGCCCGGGCCTGCCACCGCGCGCTGACCGACGCAGGCATTCACGCCGTGTACACCGGCGACTCCGACGTGTTCGGCTCCGAGGCCGCCGACGACTGGCTGTCGCTGCTGGAAGCCTTCGACCAACCGCACCGCCCCGGCGTGGTCCGCGCGGCCGCCGCCACCATGTTCTTCGGCAAGACCGCCAAAGACCTTGCCGCCGGCGGTGATGCGTTGACCGATCGCATCGCCGAGACCTTGCGAGAGTGGGCGGGCTATGCCCGCGAGCGTGGGGTGGCCGCCATCTTCGAAGCCGCGCAGTTGACCGGTATGAGCGACCGCGTGCTGTCCTGGCAGGACGGCGAACGGCACATGACCGACCTCGCCCACGTCACGCAGCTGTTGCAGGAGACCGCGCACCGGGAGCGCTTCACATTGCCGGCGCTGCGGGATTGGCTGCGCACTCAGCGTGCGGAGCGCGGGGGCGCCACCGAACGCAACCGCCGCATCGACAGCGACGCCGCAGCGGTGCAGATCATGACGGTGTGGGTGAGCAAGGGCCTGCAATATCCGGTGGTGTATCTGCCGTTCGCGTTCCACCGCACCGTTCAGGAACGGGACCTGGTGCTGTTTCACGACCGCGGTGAGCGCTGCCTGCACATCGGCGGCAAGGACAGTCCCGACTTCGCCGCCGTCGAGAGGCTGGGCGCCCAGGAAACCGCCAGCGACGACAGCCGCTTGACGTACGTCGCGATGACGCGCGCCCAGGCCCAGGTGGTCGCCTGGTGGTCGCCGGCCTACTACGAACCCAACGGCGGGCTCTCCCGGTTGTTGCGGGGCCGGCGACCCGGGGAGCCGGTGGTGCCCGACCGTTGTGAGCCGGCCAAGATCACCGACGACGACGCCTGGGCCCGCTTCCAAGAATGGCAAGCCGCGGGCGGTCCGGTGGTCGAAGAGTCGCTGATCGCCGACGCGCCACCGGCGGTCATCGGCGCGGCGCCAACCGATCTGGGCACCCGGCATTTCCATCGCAGTATCGACACCGACTGGCGGCGCACGTCCTATTCCGGACTGATCCGGGTCGCCGAGACCACCGGCGTCAGCAGCGAACCGGAAATCACCGAACTCGACGACGAAGTCGGCGACATTCCGATGGCCGGGGCGGCATCGGTATCGGACGTGCCCTCCCCCATGGCCGAGTTGCCGTCGGGGGCGAAGTTCGGGTCGCTGGTGCACGCGGTGCTCGAGACCAGCGACCCGTTCGCGGCCGATCTCGCCGCCGAACTGGAGGCGCAGATCCAGGTGCACTCAGCGTGGTGGCCAGTGGATGTTCCGGCCCCTGAGCTTGCCGCCGCGATGGTCCCGATGCACGACACCCCGCTGGGTCCGTTGGCTACGGGATTGACCCTGCGCCAGATCGGGCTGCGGGACCGCCTGCGTGAGTTGGACTTCGAGTTCCCGTTGGCCGGCGGTGACCTGCGCGCGGACGCACCCGATATTCGACTGGCCGACGTCGGGGTGCTGCTCGGGTCGCATCTTCGGGACGGTGACCCGCTGAGGTCGTATGCCGACCGGTTGACCGGTGACACGCTGGGCGGTCAGTCGTTGCGCGGCTATCTCACCGGTTCGGTCGACGCGGTGTTGCGCATCGACGACGGGCAGCGCTATCTGGTGGTCGACTACAAGACCAACTGGCTGGGTGATCGGGACCGACCGTTGACCGCGGCCGACTACAGCCAGCCGCGACTGGCCGAGGCGATGCTGCACTCGGACTATCCGCTGCAAGCGCTGCTGTACAGCGTTGTGCTGCACCGTTTTCTGCGCTGGCGCCAGCCGAATTACGACCCTGCGCGCCATCTCGGTGGTGTCCTGTATCTGTTCGTGCGCGGCATGTGCGGGCCGCAGACTCCGGTGATCGACGGTCATCCGGCCGGGGTGTTCAGTTGGGCGCCGCCGCCCGCACTGGTCACGGCGCTGTCCGATCTTCTCGACGTGGGGAGGTCGGCCGCGTGAGCATCGACGTCGTCGACCCCGCCGACTGGCGGCAGGCGCACAGCGCGACCGGGATTCTGCGCACCTTCACCGACGCTGGTGTGCTGGAGTCGGCCGATGTCCATGTGGCACAACGCCTTTGCGCCATGGTCGAGGAGTCGCAGCCGCCGGTGCTGCTCGCGGTCGCGTTGGTGGTGCGGGCGCTGCGGGGCGGCTCGGTGTGTGTCGACTTGCGCTCGGTCGAAGCGCAAGTAGGTGTCGCCGACTTGCCGTGGCCGGCAGCTGACGACTGGCTGGCGGCGGTGCGGGCCAGCCCACTGGTGGGGTCGCCGCCCGTGCTGCGTGTGTACGCCGACAGTCTGCTGTACCTGGACCGATATTGGCGGGAGGAACAACAAGTCGCCGACGACCTGGTGGCCCTGCTGCCGGCGCGTGCCGTGGCACCAGGAGAGGGCGCCCTTATCGACCGGTTGTTCCCCCACCCGTTCGAAGAACAACGCGCGGCGGCGAAAGTCGCCTTGGCTCAGGGCTTGACCGTGCTGACCGGCGGGCCGGGAACGGGCAAGACCACCACGGTGGCACGGCTGCTGGCGCTGTTCGCCGAAGAGGCGCAGCGCGACGGCAAGCCGCCGATACGCATCGCGCTGGCGGCGCCGACCGGAAAAGCGGCGGCCCGGCTGCACGAGGCAGTGCAACGCGAGGTCGACAACCTCGACCAGGCCGATCGGCAACGGGTCTCGGGGTTGCGGGCCACCACGTTGCACCGGCTATTGGGCAGCCGGCCGGATACGTCGTCGCGGTTCCGCCACCATCGCGGTAACCGGTTGCCGCACGACGTGATCGTGGTCGACGAGACGTCGATGGTGTCGCTGACGATGATGGCCCGACTGCTGGAGGCGGTGCGCCCGCAGACGCGGTTGCTGCTCGTCGGTGATCCCGACCAGTTGGCGTCGGTGGAGGCCGGTGCGGTGTTGGCCGACCTGGTCGACGGTCTGGGGGCGCGCGCCGATACCCACATCGCGGCGCTGCAGACCTCGCATCGATTCGGCGAGTCGATCGGCGAGCTGGCGTCGTCGATCCGCGCGGGCGACGCCGACCGGGTCGTGGCAGTGTTGCGCACCCCGGACGACCACATCGAGTGGATCGACACCGACGACCCGACCGAACAGTTGCGCAAAGTGCTTGTGCCGCATGGGCTTCTACTCCGCCAGGCCGCCGTGCTCGGCGACGCGTCGGCAGCGCTGGCGACGCTCGACGAGCACCGGTTGCTGTGTGCCCATCGACGCGGACCATACGGAATTCAGCACTGGAATCGCCAGGTCGAGCGCTGGCTGAGTGAGGCGACCGGCGAGCCGATCTGGTCGTCCTGGTATGCCGGGCGCCCGATTCTGGTGACCGCCAACGACTATGGACTCGGCGTGTACAACGGTGACACCGGGGTGACCGTCGTGGCCGAGGGCGCGCTGCGTGCCGTCATCGCCGGCGCCGACGAACCACACGCGTTCGCGACGAGCCGGTTGTCCGACGTGGAGACGGTGCACGCCATGACGATTCACAAGAGTCAGGGCAGTCAGGCCGACGAGGTGACGGTGCTGCTGCCCTCGGCGGATTCCCGCCTGCTGACCCGCGAGCTGTTCTACACGGCGGTCACCCGGGCGGAGAACAAAGTGCGAGTCGTCGGGCCGGAGGCCGATGTGCGAGCCGCCGTGGCGCACCGGGCCATTCGGGCAACGGGGCTGCGCCGTCGGCTACAGCCGTGATCGCCAGGACGTGGCCACCGCTAGGCCCCCGACCGTTGAGCGGAGACGAATAAGTTGCCCGGCAGTTGGTCTTCGACCTCTTTGGCTGCCGCGCGACCGTAGCCGGCCATCAACTCGTCGGTCGGAGTGACCGTCACGTCCCAGCCGCGCCGCCGGAACCAGTCACCGACGTCTGCGCGGTCCTCGAAGTACCACAACTCATCGGTCCGCGGGACCTCCCGCTGGGGGTCGACCCGGGCCATGATCTCGCGCACGCGGTCCATCCGCGCCCGACGCTTCTCGCGGGCCTGCGTGTCGTGGAACTTGGGCCCCAGCGCCTCGACGGCGACCCGACTACCGTTGGCGGTGAGTTCCAGCACGCGCTCGAACAGCAAGTCTTGCGCAGCCGCAGGCAGGTAGGGCATCAACCCTTCGGCCGACCAGACACTGGGTGCGGTCGGGTCAAAACCGGCCTGACGCAGCGCCGTTGGCCAATCCTGGCGCAGATCCACCGCGACGGGAACCCGGTGGCAGGCCGGCTCGAATCCGTGCTCAGCCAGCGTCGCCGCTTTGAAGTCCAACACTCGGGTTTGGTCCAGCTCGTAGACCGTGACGCCGTCCGGCCAGGGCAGCCGCCAGGAGCGCGCGTCGAGACCGGCCGCCAGAATCACCGCCTGCCTGATGCCGGTACCGGCGCGTCGAGGAAGAAGTGGTCGAAAAACTTTGTCCGCGAGGCCATGTAACTGACCATGGCCTGCATTTGCAGGGGCAACGTCGGCTCGGCTTCGATGAGCTCGGGCGGCAATTGCGGTGCGGAATGCCAGTTCCACACTCCATCACCGACCGCGTCGAGGAACACCTGGGCGAACGGATCGCTGATCAACGGATGCTCACCGCGGGTTTCGGCCGCGCGCGCCGCGGCCACGCCCAGCGCCGTGGCCCCCACGCTCTCGGTGATCTCCCAGCTGTCGTTGTCGGTCCGTACCATGCCATGTCCTCCCGTCGATCAATCCGCACTTGGGGCGAACATACGTCAGCTGCTTGTGAATGGGCTGGCAGTCGTAACCTACAAGCACACCCGACGAGGAGAACCCGGATGCAACCCAGTGAGCTGCGCATCTCCAACGTCAACGTCTTCGACAGCCTTGAAGGTCGGATCACCGGGCCGATGGACGTCACCGTGCGCGATGGGCGCATCGCTTCGGTCGCGCCCGCGACGGCGGAGTTTGCGGCCCCGAACATCGACGGCACTGGCAAGACGCTGCTGCCCGGCTTGATCGACGCGCACTGGCATGCGATGTTCACCACCATCCCAGCGGCGGTGGCCCAGCTCAGTGACATCGGCTACGTGTTCGCCCGCGCGATGGTCAGCGCGCACGAGACCTTGCTGCGCGGTTTCACCACCGTCCGTGACCTGGGCGGTCCTGTGTTCGGGTTGAAGCAGGCCATCGACGAAGGTGTCGTGCCGGGTCCGCGCATCTACCCCGCGGGCGGTTTCATCTCCCAAACCGGCGGACACGGCGACTTCCGCATGCCCTACGAGGTGCCTCGCGGGGTCTGCGGGCACCTGAGCTACACCGAGATCATCGGCGCCGCGGTGATCGCCGACGGTGTGGCCGAGGTGCTGCGTGGGGCGCGGGAGATGCTGCGCCGCGGCGCATCACAGCTCAAGCTGATGGCCGGCGGCGGTGTGGCGTCACCATATGACCCGCTCGACGTTGCCCAGTTCACCGAAGCCGAGATCCGCGCAGCGGTGGAAGCCGCCGAGAACTGGGGCACCTACGTCACGGTGCACGCCTACACCCCCCGCGCGATCCGCACCGCGATATCCGCCGGGGTGCGGTGCGTCGAACACGGACACCTCATCGACGAGGCGACGGCCGCCCTGCTGGTCGAACGGGACGTCTGGTGGTGCCTGCAACCGTTCTTAGACGACGACGACGCGGTACCGCTGGCCCCGCCGAGCCAGCCGAAGTTTCAGCAGATGGTCACCGGCACCGACACCGCCTACCAACTCGCGATCAAGCATGGAGCCAAGATCGCCTTCGGGACCGACACGTTGTTCGACGCCGAGCTGGCCAGCCGGCAGGGCGCCCAGCTGGCCAAGCTGACCCGCTGGTTCACCCCGGCGGAGGCGTTGCAGCAGGCCACAATCCGCAACGCGGAACTGCTGGCGATGTCGGGACCGCGCAACCCCTACCCCGGACAGCTGGGTGTGGTGACCGAGGGCGCGTTGGCCGACCTGATCCTGGTGGACGGCGACCCGGTCGCCGACATCTCACTGATCGCCCGGCCCGACGAGGCGTTCACCGCCATCATCAAGGACGGACAGTTGGTGAAGGGGGCCGTCGACTAGCTACGTGCGGACCGCGGACACGAACAGGCTGCGCGGTGAGGTGTCCTCTATTCCATCCGGAATACCGCGGCCGTAACTGGCCATCAGGTCTGCCGACGGCGTCACCGTCACCTCCCAATCGTGGCGACGCAACCAATCCCCCACGTCTTCGCGTTCTTCGAAGTACCACAGCTCCTCGGTGCGCGGCACCTCACGCTCCGGATCCGCCTTAGCCAGCAGGGCGCGCATCCGTTCCATCCGCTCGCGCTGTTGGGCGCGGACATCAGGGTCCATCCAATCGGGTCCGGGCGCTTCGACGGCGATCCGGCTGCCGGACGCAGTGAGGCTCTGGATGCGCTCGAACAGCAACTCGTGGGCGGCCGCAGGCAGGTAGGGCAGCAACCCCTCGACCGACCAGGCGCTGGGCAGCGACGGATCAAACCCGGCCTGGCGCAACGCCGCCGGCCAGTCATGACGCAAGTCCACCGGCACCGCGACTCGCGCACAGGTCGGCTCGTGTCCACGCTCGGTCAGCGTCGACGACTTGAACTCCAACACCCTGGGCTGGTCGAGCTCGAACACCGTCGTGCCGTCCGGCCAGGGCAACCGCCACGCCCGCGAGTCCAACCCGGCGGCCAAGATCACCGCCTGGCTGACGCCGGCCCGCGCGGCGTCGAGGAAGAAGGTGTCGAAAAAGGCCGTCCGCGACGCCATGTAACCGACCATCGACTGCATCTGCACCGGCAGATCGGGTTCTGCGTCGAGCAGTTCCTGCGGCAGTTGCGGCGCGGCGAACCAGTTCCACACCCCGTCGCCGGCCGCATCGAGGAACACCCGAGCGAACGGGTCGCGGATCAGCGGGTTGTCGCTTTCGGTTTCCGCGGCGCGCGCCGCCGCGACCCCCAGCGCCGTCGCCCCCACACTCTCGGTGATTTCCCAGCTGTCGTTTTCGGTCCGCACCATGCTCCTGCCCCTCCCGGATTGCCGTCGCGCCAAGAGCCGACCCTACGTGAGCCGGATGTGAGCGGGTTCGCTGTCGACGCGCGGGTAAGTTGTCGTAGAGCCGTCGACACAGCGGCGCGCAATTGGATCCGAAGGACCTCGGAGGATCTCCGCAACATGCGAGTTGACGGTCGCGAAATCACCGTTGCCGGTAGCTTGCTGCAACCGCTGACCCGGCGCACCAACGACATGATCCGGCTGGCGCTGGCGGCCGCCCTGCTGGTCGCCGTCATCACGAGTTCGGTGATCACCCGTCCGCAGTGGGTGGCGCTGGAAAAGTCGGTGTCCGAGATCGTGGGGGTGTTGTCGCCCGGCCAAGCCGATATCGTCTACCTGGCCTACGGCCTGGCGATCCTGGCGCTGCCGTTCATGATCCTGATCGGCCTGATCGTCTCCCGGCAATGGAAGCTGCTCGGCGCCTACGGCGCCGCGGCGGTCCTGGCTGCGCTGCCTTTGTCCATCAGCAGCAACCGCATCGCGGCGCCGCGGTGGCATTTCGACCTGAACGAAAAGCTCACCACGCTGCCGGCGCAGTTCCTCGACGACCCACGCTGGATCGCGATGCTGGCCGCGGTGCTGACCGTCTCCGGGCCCTGGCTGCCGGCCCGGTGGCGACGCTGGTGGTGGGCGTTGTTGCTGGCGTTCGTTCCGATCCACCTGGTAGTCAGCGCGATCGTGCCCGCCCGCTCGTTGGTGGGCTTGGCAGTCGGCTGGTTCGTCGGCGCCTTCGTGGTGTTGGTGGTGGGTACGCCGGCACTCGAGGTTCCGCTGGAGGGCACGGTCCGGGCCATGGCCAAGCGGGGATTCCTGGTTTCCATGCTCACCGTGGTCCGGCCGGGCGGCCCGGGGCCGCTGGTGATCTCGGCGACGTCGACCGATCCCGAAGTCCGGGCGGCCGTCGAGTTGTACGGGCCGCACCAGCGCAGCGGTGGTGCGCTGCGCCAACTTTGGTGGAAGCTGCGGCTGCGCGGCCCGGAGACCGCACCCATACAGGCGTCCATGCGCCGAGCGGTCGAGCACCGCGCCCTGATGGCCATTGCCATCGGTGAGGCAGGCGTGGCCAATACCTCCTCGATCGCCGTCGCGACACTCGACCGCGGATGGACGCTGTACGCGCACAATCCGGTGCAAGGCGTTCCCCTCGACGAATGCGTCAATGAGACGCCGGTGGAGCAGGCCTGGAAATCGTTGCGAATCCTCAACGATCATCAGATATCTCACGGAGATCTGCGCTGCAATGAGATCACCGTGCGCGACGGCACCGTACTCTTCGGCGGCTTCGGCGAATCCGAATACGGTGCTACCGAGGCCCAACTGCAATCCGACATCGCCCAACTCCTGGTGACCACATCGGCGCTGTATGACGCGCAGTCCGCGGTAACCGCTGCGATCCAGGTGTTCGATAAGGACACCATCTTGACGGCGTCTCGGCGCCTCACCAAAACGGCTATGCCCAAACGGATTCGGCGGTCGGTCGCCAATGCGGGCGGGGTCATTTCCGCTGCCCGCGCGGAGGTGAAGCGCCAAACGGGCGCCGATCAGATCAAGACCGCCAACGTCACCCGGTTCAGCCGCAGCCAGTTCATTCAACTGGTGCTCATCGGCGCACTGGTCTATGTCGCCTACCCCTTCATCAGTACGGTCCCGACGTTCGTCAACCAGCTCAAGACCGCCGACTGGTGGTGGGCGCTGCTGGGGCTGGCGGTGTCAGCGCTCACCTATGTCGGCGCGGCGGGTGCGTTATGGGCCTGCGCCGACGGTCTGGTCAGCTTCTGGCGCCTGTCAATTGTGCAGATAGCCAACACCTTTGCGGCTACCACCACCCCGGCCGGCGTCGGCGGGTTGGCGCTGAGCACCCGGTTCCTGCAGAAGGCGGGCCTGCCCGCGCTGCGCGCCACCGCGGCGGTGGCGCTGCAGCAATCGGTGCAAGTGATCGTCCATGTCGCGCTGCTGATCATGTTCAGTGCCGTGGCGGGCACCTCAACCGACCTGTCCCACTTCGTCCCGAATTCCACGGTGCTCTACCTGATCGCCGGAACCGCGTTGGGGATCGTCGGCACCTTTCTGTTGGTGCCCAACCTGCGGCGCTGGCTGGCCACGGAGTTGCGTCCCAAACTCAAAGAAGTCACCACCGACCTGACCGCGCTGGCCCGCGAGCCCCGGCGCTTGGCATTGATTGTATTAGGCAGTGCCGGAACGACTCTCGGTGCGGCACTGGCGTTGTGGGCCAGTGTCGAAGCGTTCGGCGGTGGCACCACGTTCGTGACGGTCACCGTGGTCACGATGGTCGGCGGGACGCTGGCCTCGGCCGCACCCACGCCGGGTGGTGTGGGAGCCGTCGAGGCGGCGCTGATCGGTGGGTTGGCGGCGTTCGGCGTGCCCGCGGCGGTCGGAGTGCCGTCGGTGCTGCTGTACCGGGTGCTCACCTGCTGGCTGCCGGTGTTCGTCGGTTGGCCGGTGATGCGCTGGCTGACCCAGAACGAGTTCGTCTGATGTGCGGCTGTTTGCTGGTGGCAAATCCGCATAGTTGCACTAGTGTCAGTGCCGACGTCGCCGGCGCTGGTACCGGGGCCAACATTCGGGAGATGACTTAGATGAAGGACCTCACGGTGGCAGTCGCGGCCGCAGCGTTGAGCTTGACGCTGGTCGCCTGCGGATCGGGCACCAAGACCGAGACGAAGACCTCCACCTCCACCAGCACGTCGACCTCCACCTCCACATCGACGACCACCGCACCAACCAGCGGCACCCCCGGCGCGCAGGCCAACTACACCATCGCCGACTACATCAGGGACAACCACATTCAGGAGACCCCGGTCCACCACGGCGACCCGGGATCCCCGACCATCAACCTGCCCGTGCCAACCGGCTGGAACCTCGTTCCCGAAGGCTCCGGCGCTCCCTACGGCGGCATCGTCTACGGCCAACCCGCTGACCCCAACGACGCGCCGACCATCGTCGCGATCGTCTCCAAACTCACCGGTGACGTCGATCCAGCGAAGCTCATTCAGTTTGCTCCCGGGGAGTTGAAAAACCTGCCCGGCTACGACGGGCCCGACAACGGGCACGGCTCCACCCTCGCCGGCTTCCAGGCCTGGCAGCTCGGCGGCTCCTACGACAAGAACGGCAAGAAGCGGGCCGTCGCGCAGAAGACGGTTGTCATCACCAGCCCCAACGGCCTGTTCGTGCTGCAACTCGACGCCGACGCGCTCGACAACGAGGGCGGCCTGTTGATGGACGCCACCAGCATCATCGACGAGCAAACCACGATCACGACGTAGCGGGGCTCCGATGGCACAGCAGCACGCGGTAGATGTCGGGCATCCGCCGTCCGCCCTGCTGCGGGTGGTCAACCCGATCTTGGGCAACTTGCTGCGCACGCCGCTCGCAGGTCCGCTGCGCAAGCAATTGATGGTGTTGAACTTCACCGGCCGAAAGTCCGGGCGGCAGTTCTCAATTCCGGTGAGCGCCCACCTGATCGACGGTGATCTCTATGCGCTGGCCGGCGCCGGATGGAAAGCGAACTTCCGCGACGGCGCCCCGGTCGACGTGTTGCACGGCGGCAAGACCACCCGCATGCGCGGTGAGCTCGTCACCGACCGTGCCCAGCTGCCCGGTCTCTACCTGCGGTGTGCGCAGTCCTACGGGCCCAACCGGGCGCAGCGCCTGATGGGACTGAAGTTTCGCGAGCAGCGCATCCCGACGCACGAGGAATTCGCCGAGGCGATCGAACGGCTCAAGCTCGCAGCGGTCCGCTTCACCCCGGCCTGAGCCGCGCCGGGTGGACATCGCCTCTAGCACATCCTTGACGAATTGGCCGTTACGGCCGCGCGGGGTCACCATGGATAGTCGGACTAAACACCAGAAAGGCGGCTCCCGGTGCCCGGTCGGTACGGCGTGGACGAGCGCGGCCTTCCGGTTACCCCGCTCGAGCCCGGCGACGCCCGGCCCACCCAGGGGCCATCGGAGCTGGTCACCCGGGTTCAGCGAGCCCGCATCTGGGCGGTCGGCTCGGATCCCGGCCTGTTGCGGCTGCGAATGGCGACTCGTACGACCGCCGCACTGGCCTGCTCGCTGCTGGCGTTGTTCCTGTTGACCCGAGCGACCGGGCAGCCGCTGACCGTCGCCTTGCTCGGTGTCCTGATCACGATGATCGCCTCCCGCTCGGTCAACGAGCCCGACCCGCGTCAGCAGCGGATCACCATGGCGTTGCTGCCGGTGCCGGCCTCGCTATCCATCGCCGCCGCCGCGCTGCTGGCGCCGCACCAGATCGCCGCCGAGGTCATGTTTGTGGTGATCGTCTTCGTCGCGGTTTACATCCGCCGCTTCGGGCCGCGCGGTCGAGCGCTGGGCATGGTCGCGTTCATGGCTTACTTCTTCACGTTGTATCTGCACGCGGCCCCGGCGGAGTTGCCGTGGATGATCGGTGCCGTCCTGGTCGGCACGCTGTGCACCTTCCTGATGGGCACCTACGTGCTGCCGGATCGACCGGAACGGGTGCTGCGGGCCACGATTCGCTCGCTGCGGGCGCGGATGGCCATTGTGGTCGACACCACCGCCGACGCGCTGCGGTCCGGCTCGCTCGACGAACGCCGCCGACGCCGCATGCGCACCCGGATCGCCCGGCTGAACGAGACCGCGCTGATGGTGCAAAGCCAGATCGAAGACGAATTCAACCCGGCGACGTTGTGGCCTGGGGTGGCCGGTGCGCACCTATCGCCGTGGCTGTTCGACGCCGAGCTGGCCGTCGAGTGGGTCGCGATCGCCGGTCAGCGGGCTGCGGCCCTGGGCGCCGACATCCCGCCGACGCTGCGCGCCGAACTCGCGCAGACGCTCACCCAGTTGGCCATCGCCATCCGGGTGCCGCAATCCGGCGGCCTGCAACGCGCCGCCGACCGCGCCCAGCGGCTGCTGGAGACTCGCCCGAAGCCGTCGGCTGCCGACGAACCGGCCAACGAACCGGCCAACGAACCGGCCAACGAACCGGGCCAAGCCGCCGTCCGTCGCGTCGCCCTGGCGATCATCGCCGCAGCGAAAGCGACCGCGGAAGCTCGCGCGCTCGTCGCACACGCTGCCGCGCAGGGGTCCGACGCCGCAAGCCAAGAGCAGGACGAGACCGACGCCGCAGGCCCGGGCCAAACACCGCGGCGCGCCCTACTTCCTACGACTCGGCAAGCGATCCAGGTGTCGGTGGCCGCCTCCTTGGCCATCATCACCGGGGAGTTGGCCTCCCCCGCCCGCTGGTACTGGGCGGTGATCGCGGCGTTTGTGATCTTCGCCGGCACCAATTCCTGGGGTGAGACCTTGACCAAGGGGTGGCAGCGACTGCTCGGCACGGTGCTCGGCGTGCCCTGCGGTGTGCTGGTCGCCACGCTGTTCTCCGGTGACAAAATCGGTTCGCTGGCAATGATTTTCGTCTGCCTGTTCTGCGCCTTCTACTTCATGCAGGTCACCTACAGCCTCATGACGTTCTGGATCACCACCATGCTGGCGCTGATGTACGGGCTGCTCGGTCAATTCACCTTCGACGTGCTGATGCTGCGCATCGAGGAGACCGCGATCGGCGCTGTCATCGGTGTCGCCTGCGCGATCCTGGTGCTGCCGACCAACAGCCGAACCACCATCCGCAACGACACCCGCGCGTTCCTGACCACGCTGGCCGGCTTGATCGAGACCTCCGTGGCCGCCATGTTCGACGACGACGACGCCGGTAGTCCCACCGAGCAGGCGCGACAACTGGACCGGGACCTGCAACAATTCCGGACCACCGCCAAGCCGCTACTCGCCGGGGTCGCCGGCATCACGGCCCGACGCAGCATTCAGCGCGGCCTGCAATTGTTCACCGCCTGCGATCACTACGCGCGCGACTTGGCCCGCAGCAGCGAGCAATACGAGGACCCGCACTGCTCCGGTGAGTTGTCCAGCGCGGTCACCGCCGCCGCGCAGCGCACCCGGCACAACGTGGAGGCGTTGATCGCCGCGCTGGACGGCGACCGGGACGCTCGCCTCGAACCTGTGGCTGACTTGCTCGACACCGCAGAGACTTTGACGCGCCAGCAAGACGAGGGCGGCGAGCCGAGCGAAAACACCCGACGCATGTTGACCGCGGTATATGCGCTACGCCGCATCGAACGCGCCGTCGTCACCGCGGCCACGCAGTTGGGCGTCGACGCCGGGGCCAAAACCGTCAGCGCAACGTAGGCCGGGGGCCTTTCGCAGGCTGGTGGAGTCACCGACCGCACCGCGGGGTATCTCAGAGGGATGGGGTGGGTGTTCTCACACGCGACGGCGATCGGATCGGCGTTGCTGGCAGCGTTGGTTGCGGCAGTGGGCATCGTTGTTCGGCAAGCCGCCCTGCAACGCCCTGTGGCCGATGAGCGGTCTGCTACTGCGCTGATACCGGGCGTGCTCAGGGACGGATTGTGGTGGGCGGGCACGGCTGCGGCGGCCGCCGGGTACGCCTTTCAGGCGATCGCCCTGGCGCACGGGTCTCTGTTGCTGGTGCAACCCTTGTTGGTGTCGTCGCTGCTGTTTGTACTGCCGCTGAGCGCCTGGCGCTCGGGTAATCGCGTCACCGGTTCCGAGTGGGGCTGGGCGATACTTCTGACTGCCGCGTTGGCGGTCTTCGTGCTGGTGGGACAACCACGCGAGGGGCACTACCGACCCCCGGTTCCATCGTGGGCCCTGGCACTCAGCGTTGTGGTTCCGGTGGTGGTGATCTGTGTGGTGGCGGCGCGCCGCACCGTGGGTCGGGTGCGTGCAACCTCCTTGGGCGTAGCCGTGGCGGTCGGACTCGGCATGATCGCAGTGCTGACCAAGATCTGTACGCATCGATTCGCGGTCGGCAGCTGGCACCACATGCTCACCGTTCCCGCGCCTTACCTGCTTGTCGTGCTGGCGGTTGCGGTAACGGTGTTGCAGCAGTGGGCTTTTCGCGCCGGGTCCCTACAGGCGTCGGTACCGATCATGCTGGTCGGCGAACCGGTCGTCGCGGTATTGCTCGGCATCGTCGTGCTGGGCGAACACCTGGTGGTGCACGGCGTCGGATTGGTGGCGTTACCCATAGCGGTCGGTGCGATGGCCGCCGCGACCATTGCGCTCGGCCGGGAAGAAGGCGCACACACCGAGGAGGCCGCGACGCACTCGAGCGTGCCGCCTCAGTTGCATGCCGTCTGAGTCGGTCGAAGCTGAGCTCAACACCGCAAACCACGATTCGCCGTCAGCACCGAATGCCTTTACGCTCGATGCGCCACAGGGCTTAGCGGGGGGAACGCTGGTGAGTGTGCTAAAGGGGATATCGGTGTCCAAATACAGACGTGCGATCGTGCTGTCGGTCGCATGCTTAGCGCTGGCGTCCTGCTCCACTTCAGCAACCGTTTCACCACCCGCGGCCGCGCCCACCACCTCGACAAAGCGACCCGCGCCGAGTTCTGCCGCCCCGCCTGCGCCGCACGTCAGCCCGCTGGCAAAAGATTGGAAGAGCTACGGCGGAACCGTCTACTTCGGCTGCCCCAATGAATTCTCCGCCAGCAAATCCGCACTCGAGGACATCCGGCCCAAAGTGCTCGACACGAAAACCGCGGATTTGATCGCGCCGGCTGTCCCCGCCATTCCCGTCGGTGAAACGGTCACCGGCGCCATGTGTGCCCTGACCAACACCGTCGGTGACATCAAGGTCGTCTATGTCGTCACCACCTCCATGCCGGGAACGGCACCAGAGGCTGCCAAGACGACGGCCTATGTGTTCGACCTCAAGTCCAACCAGCCGCTGGCCACCAAGGAGATAAAGCCGCCGACACCGGAGGTCAAGCTGGGCACGGCCAACCAGTGGCGCGTCTCCCCCACACCGGTCGGGGTGGCCTGGGTCAACGCCTTCACCGATGCGCGCGGCGCGGCCTCGCCGCCGCGCACGGTGATGTTGTCCAACACCGACCTGGTGACCATGTGGGACGACCCGCAACCGGGGCAGGTGTGGCAGGACGTGCTGTCCTTTCAGCGCAGCACCGTGCCGGCCAACACCTTCGGGGCGGAGTTGCGCTTGCCCACCGGTGAACCGGTATTCCAGGACAACGACATCTCCACCGTCGACGGTGAGCTATTCGACGGACCAGACCGACTCGTGAAGCTGACCCGCTGGGACTCCCACACTCCCCCGGTCCTGTCCACCATGTTCTTCGACCTCAATTCGCGATCACTGATCAAGATCGGCGACTCGGAGAAGGTTTCCGGCGGCGGCCTGGCCGCGACCTTGTCAGACGGCAAGCTCTTCATCGACGGGCGCGGCTCCAACACTTCTCAGTTCGGCTTCGGCGTGTGGAATCTGCGCACCCAGCAGTGGGACCTGCTGCGCGACCGCGAGGAAGCCAAGAAGCTACCCATTGCGAAGATGGCGTTCTTCGGCGACCACCTCTATGTCACCAACACCGGCAACACCTACTCGGTGCTGGCTTTGCCAGCCACCAACCCGATCGCGACCAACTGGTCGGGCCGGCCGTTCGGGCGGATCTCGGGCTGGACGTTGGTCTGCCGTGGGGAGACCGAGGCCAGCCAAGCCGGTGAGTGCCGCGAAATACTCTTGGTGCAAGACGCAGACGGCCGATACCCGGGCCCCTGGTTCTAGACTTCGCCAATGACGGATGCCCAACGCGTCGCCATCATCACCGGCGCCTCACAAGGAATAGGCGAGGCGCTGGTCGCGGGCTACCGTGCGCGAGGCTACGCGGTGGTCGCCAACTCGCGCCGCATTGAGCAGGCCGATGATCCGATGGTGCTCGCCGTGGCCGGCGACGTCGCGCAACCGGGCGTGGGCCAACAGATCGTCGACGCCGCGGTTCAGCGATTCGGTGGCGTCCACACCGTGGTCAACAACGCCGGCATCTTCGTTCCCAAGCCGTTCACCGAATACACTGACGCCGACTACGACGCGGTCACCGGAGTGAATCTGCGTGGCTTCTTTGAGGTTTCGCGTGCGGCCATCGCCGCGATGTTGACCCGCGAGGGCGGTGGTCATCTGGTCAACATCTCCACCAGCCTGGTCGACCAACCCAACTCGCAAGTGCCGTCGGTGCTGGCGTCGCTGACCAAGGGCGGGCTCAACGCGGCCACCAGAGCATTGGCGATCGAGTACGCGGGCCGGGGAATTCGGGTCAACGCCGTCGCCCTGGGCAACATCCGCACGCCCATGCATGACGCCACGTCCCATGACTTCCTGGCCAAGATGCATCCCTTGGGCCGCCTCGGCGAAATCGGCGACGTCGTCGACGCAGTTCTCTACCTGGAAAGCGCCTCCTTCATCACCGGGGAGATCCTGCACGTCGACGGCGGCCAAAGCGCCGGACAGTGACGCGACCTTTCCCGGGCCTGCGCCCGAATAGCGTTGAGCCGCAAGGCTAGTCCGACGAGGTGTAGTTGAGGAAGTCCAGGCCCGAACCGCGCCGGCCCTGCATGCGCTTGGCCGCCGACACCGCGAGGCGGACATCGGCCGGGCCCTTGCTGTCGTCACCGGTCGCCTTGGTCAGGGCCAGCGCGATCACGATGTCGCCGTAGGTGATGAAAAGCCCCGCCCAATAAGCCCATCGGACCGTCGGATCCGGTTGCGACGCAAAAAACATGACCAGAAATATGGGGCCGACGATGCCGAAGATGAACATCATCAGCTGGATCCCGAGGTACCGCTTGAACGTCGACAATTGAGCGCTGCTCCTCAATTCTCCTGGGCCCGTCGCGCCCGGGCCCGTCGCTTTCCCTCATGCATGGCGGCCACCCTGGCAACAGGAATAGTACGTCCTTGCGCGATGAGATCGTCCGGCAGGCGTTGCGGCGTGACCATCGACTCCGCCCACGGGTCGCGCCCCGACAGGGCATCGATGGCCGTGTGCACAGTGAAGTCAGCCGGCTGCACCCGGTCGAGGTCCGACCAGTCCAACGGGAACGACACCGGAGTCCCCGGGCGCAACCGCGGGCTGTAGGGGGCGGCGACGGTCGCACCCCCGGCGCGCGTGGAGTCGATGTACACCTTGCCCGCGCGGTCCTCGACGATGAAAGCCGTTGTGGCCGCGGCCGGGTCGATTTCTTCCGCGCGGGCGGCCAGGGCGCGCGTGGCCGCCGCCACGTCGTCGACCGGGCAGCTGTGGTCGATCGGAACGAACACGTGAATGCCTTTGGCGCCGCTGGTTTTCACCGAGCCGGCAAGCCCGCAATCGGCAAGGGCCTGGCGCACCAGATGCGCCGCCGTGACCACCGCGGCGAAGTCAGCGCCGGTGGGCGGATCGAGATCGAGCACGAGATGCGTGGGCCGATAGATGTTGTCGGCCAAGCCCAACGCCGGGTGGTATTCGACGGCGCGCTGATTGGCAAACCACAACAGGGTGCGCCTGTCGTCGCAGACCGGGTAGTGCACCTCGCGATGAGAGGCCTCGGCCCAGATCGACACCGTCCGCACCCACTCCGGGGTGTACTTGGGGACGTTCTTCTGCATGAACGGCGCACGGCCACGCAGCACCCGCAGCACGGTGAGGGGCCGGCCAGCCAGACCGGGCAGCATCCTGTCGGCCACCGCGTCCAGGTAATCGACCAGGTCCCGCTTGGTGGCCCCGGCATCCGGACTCAACGGCTGATCCAGATTGGTCAACTCGACTCCGGCGCGCTGTTCCCCGGCGCTCATTTGCTAAGCCTATGCGCGACTTCGCGTTAACACCGCCGAACCATTACGCGCGCTATCGTTGAGGCTGCACTGCCGCTTATCGAGGAGGCGCTCGAGTGATCAAGCTCAAGGTCCTGTGCGCCGGAGCAGTGGCGGCGTGTGCAGTAGCGCTGGCTGGTGCGCCGGTGGCGCAAGCCGATCCGCCGGCCCCCGACCCCTGCCAAGCCGCTGCTTGCCAGCAGCCGCCTCGAGTGGCGCCCCCGCCGCCCATCCGCGGCGTCCTGGGTTGCGTGCGTGGCGTGTGCATCCCCAAACCCAACCCTCCGCACTACCAGCGCTGAGCCGCTGATCTGATGCGGCAACTAACGTAGCGGGCTATGGGTGCTTTGGATGGACGCGTCGCACTGATCACCGGAGGGGCCCGCGGACAGGGACGCTCGCACGCGCTGGCGTTGGCCGCCGAAGGTGCCGACATCGCCGTGGCGGATGCGCCGGGCCCGATGAAGGACCTGACCTATCCGCTGGGCACCGAGGACGACCTGCGACACACCGCCAAACTGGTCGAAGAGCTGGGACGGCGCTGCCTGTCGCTGACGGTCGATGTGCGCGACCCCGCGCAAGTGGACGCCGCGGTGCAGCAGACTCATCAGGAGTTAGGCAGCCTGGACGTCGTGGTGGCCAACGCGGGCATCGTCAGCACCGGGTTGCTCGAAGAAGTCAGCGACCACGTCTGGCAGCAGTTGATCGACACCAACCTCAGCGGCGCCTTCCACACGTTGCGCGCCGCCATCCCCGTGATGCGACAGCAACGGTTCGGCAGGATCGTGGTGACCTCCTCGATGGGTGGCCGGATGGGCATTCCCGAGCTTGCCGCCTACAACGCCACCAAGTGGGGGGTAATCGGGCTGGCCAAATCCGCGGCTCTGGAAGTCGCCAAAGAAGGCATCACGATCAATGTCGTCTGTCCGACTACGACACAGACGCCGATGGTGCAGCCGGCGGGTGGCGACGATATTCCCGACGACCTGGTACGCCGCATGATGAAGGCCAACCCGATTCCGCAGCCGTGGCTGCAGCCCGAAGACGTCAGCCGCGCAGTGGTGTACCTGGTCACCGATCCGGGTGTGATCACCGGAAGTGTGCTGGAGATCGGGTTGGGCGGGAGCGCCCGCATTCACTGACCCATCGCGGCGGGCGGTCTACCAGCGAGGTTGGCCGTCGGCGATTTCGGGTAGACCCCCGGCAGCCCTTGACTAGGGTGTCGGCTTCTGGTGGGGATGAAGTGATCGGCAATGGTCGGCTGGCTGGACAAGCTGCAGCGACGTAACCGCGCCCTGGGGCTGGTCATCGCGGTCATCTACAAGTACCTCGATGACCAGGGTGGCTATCTGGCCGCCCTGATCACCTACTACGCCTTCGTCTCGCTGTTTCCGCTGCTGCTGTTGCTGACCACCGGCCTTGGGGTGTTGCTGGCCGGTCACCCTGAGCTGCAAGCTCAGATACTGCAGAGCACGCTCAGCCAGTTCCCGGTCATCGGCAGCCAGCTGCATCAACCCGAGGGGCTCAGCGGCGGAACGACCGCTGTCATCGTCGGTGTCCTCGGCGCGCTCTACGGCGGGCTGGGCGTCGGCCAAGCGGTGCAGAACGCGATGAACTCGGTGTGGGACGTGCCGCGCAACAACCGTCCCGATCCGTTCCGGTCCCGCCGACGCAGCTTGATGCTGCTGTTGGTGCTGGGTTCGGCGGCCATCACGGCCACCGTCTTGTCCGGGATTGGTCACGCGACCGGATGGCTGGGCCCGTTCGGCAAGATCGGTGTCTCCCTGGTCGCGGTGGGAATCAACGCCTTCATCTGCCTGGTCGCCTTCCGTGTCACCACGACGCGGGAACTGACCTACCGACAGGTGTTGCCGGGAGCGCTTGCCGCGGCGTTCATCTGGCAGATCTTGCAATGGTTCGGCGCCGGTTACGTCGGGCATGTGGTGAAGTCGGCCAGTGCCACCAACAGCGTCTTCGCCCTGGTGCTGGGCATGTTGGCGTTCTTGTTCCTGGTGTCATCGACGCTGGTGCTGTGCGCCGAGATCAACGTTGTGCTGGTGGAGCGGCTGTACCCGCGGGCGTTGCTCACCCCCTTCACCGACGAAGCGGAATTGACAACGGCTGACCGCAAGACGTACACCAGGAAGGCCAAAGCTGAACGCGTCAAACGCTTTCAGCGAGTCAGCGTTAAGTTCAACGATCTCGATCGCGATAGCACCAACGTGCCCTGACGTAGTTGCGCCATGGAAGGAACTATGGACTTTCGTGCGTTCGTCGAGCCCCAACAAGGCGCTTCTTACGCCACCCAACTCGCCGTTGCCCAAGCCGCCGAGGAGCTTGGCTTCTCCGCCTTCTTCCGGTCCGACCACTACCTGGCGATGAGCGGTGACGGCCTGCCCGGACCGACCGATTCCTGGGTGACTCTGGGCGCGATCGCCCGCGAGACCTCGCGGATCAGGCTGGGCACGCTGGTGACGTCGGCGACGTTCCGTTACCCGGGGCCGCTGGCGATCGCCGTCGCACAAGTGGACGAAATGAGCGGCGGCAGAGTCGAATTCGGCCTGGGCAGCGGCTGGTTCGAGGCAGAGCACCAGGCGTACGGGATTCCGTTTCCCTCGGTGCGGGAGCGCTTCGACCGGCTCACTGAGCAGCTGGCGATCATCACCGGGCTGTGGACCACCAAGGCCGGCGACACGTTCGACTTCGCCGGCGAGCACTACACCGTGACCGACTCGCCGGCGCTGCCCAAGCCGACGCAAGGCCCACATCCGCCGATCGTCATCGGCGGCACGGGCGCCAAGCGCACCCCGGCGTTGGCGGCTCAGTACGCCACCGAATTCAACGTTCCCTTCGCGCCGATGGACGTCACCAAGACCCAGTTCGCGCGGGTGGCCGACGCGGTGGCCGCGGCGGGTCGAGCGGCCGATTCCATGGTCTACTCGAGCGCTTTCGTGCTTTGCGCCGGCCGCGATGACGCCGAGGTGGCGCGCCGCGCAGCGGCGATCGGCCGCGAGGTCGACGAGCTGCGGTCCAACAGCCCGCTGGTCGGCACCCCGGGTGAGATCGTCGACAAGCTGGGCCCGTGGGGCGAGTTGGGCGTGCAGCGCGTCTACGCCCAACTGCTGGACATCGACGATCTGGCGCACCTGGAACTGTTTGCCGGTGAGGTGATACCGCAGCTGGGGTTTGCCCAAGATCGCGGCAAGTGAGGCGTTGCGGCGCGTTAGCGTAAGCCATGACCAAAGCCGGGTTCTGGCTGAACATGGTGATTGCGACGGTAGGCATCGCCGCCTTCGCGGCACTGGCTTGCCTCTTCGGCTACAAATGGCTGGCACGTGATGAAACGAACCGCTCCTATTCCTGCGGGACCGGCACGCGCGGCGGAACGTGTTTCGAGGGCGAGACCATCAACATGGTTCTCACGTTCGTCTTCGCCACTCTGGCGGTGACGGGAATCGTGCTGTGCGTGCGGGCCGCTCGTTCGTACCGGTCGTCAGACCCATTGGACAGTTCGAGGCACCACGCCGTGGTGGTGCGCCTGCAACAGCTGGAGGCCCTGCGCGCCGCGGGCGTCATCTCGCCGGCCGAATACGCGCGCCAACGCGAACAGGTCGTCGACACCGACGGCCGTTTCTGACCTTGGTGGCAGGTACAGGACTCGAACCTGCGGGGCTTTCGCGATGGATTTTACAGTTCACACTTCTCGGCGCTTCGGCAACGCATGCTGCGCTGGTGAACCCCCGCGGCATGGCCGGAGGCTCGACTTCTTGGGAAGGCTGGAGTCGTGTCAGGGGAGCACGTCGAGGCGTTAGCCCCCGAGCCGCGAGAGCCGGATGGTCGCCGATTTCAGCGATCAGCAGGCTACTCGGTGTCGGCACGCCGAAATCGTCCGCACATTGGTCGGGCAGGCTCAGATCGACAGTGGCTGGCGACCGGGTACTCCGACTGAAAGCCGCTGACCTCAAGAGACTCGAATGCGACTTTGAATCACGATGGGCCAACGCGGTTGGAGACAGAATCGCCTTCTTCGCGGCCGAACTGGACCGGCCACATCAAAAGTCTGTCGGTTCATCGCCGACCTACCAGACTACCGTGCGGCCCAGAGGGTCTGCGGTGAGTGCCCAGGCGATCGGCGCCAAGCTCGCCGAACTTGGGGATGCGATCGCCCCCTCGACATACATTCCGCGTCCCCCGAAGGTTGTGACCCGCCGCAGCGTCGCGGGGTGTTAGTGATGCCCGCCACGATAGCCTCCGTGGCGACCGCCGTAATAGCCCTCGCCGAACAGCCCACCCAAAAAGCCTCTCGGTCGGGGACTTTCGACGTACCCCGGCTGAGCTGGGTACGGCTGAGGCGCATACCCCGCCGGCGGTGCCTGTTGGGCGGTATAAAACTTGGCCTCGGCCTCCGAGAGTTGCTCCAGTTCGCCCCGGTCAAGGAAAACGCCGCCACAGCCGGTGCACTGATCGATCGTCACCCCAAAGCGCTGCACCGGCAACATCTGCGACACGCACCGTGGACACAGCAGCGTCGCCTCTTTAATCTCCGATGATTCGCGCTTGTCTTGCACGGGGCCTCCTAAGCAGCAAGGGCAACCACTCACTGCAAGGTTAACAAACAATGGATGGATGCGCATATACGAATGCATCGCAGGGTGCACGGACTAATCTCCGGCGCTCAGCAGGGACGCATGCGCGGGCCCGGGCAACCGCAACCGTTGGGCACTGCTTCGTGACGAATGTCTGCGTTCGCAAGGGAGTTGCAACCCAGAGAGGTCCTGACTTATGCCGCCAGCTCAGAAATCCACTCGCGTCGTCCGCTGGCCGAAGCGGTGATCCGCTCAACTACCGAACCTCATGTCACCGTCCCGTGATCAAGCTGGACCGTTACGGGCACTTGATTCCCGACGACCTCGATGCCATTGCTGCTGCCTTCCGATACTGCTGCGGACGGCAACGGCTTCCAGAACAGCTATTGCGGCCGGAAAATGTGGTCTGGCCTGGTGGTGGCAGGTACAGGATTCGAACCTGTGAAGCTTTCGCGACGGATTTACAGTCCGCTCCCATTGGCCGCTCGGGCAACCTGCCGCCTAGCAGGGTACAACGACCGGGTAGACAGTTCACAAACGGCTATCACCGATGAGGAAGGACGGATCGAATGGCGGACTCATCGTTCGACATCGTCAGCAAAATCGACCGGCAGGAAGTCGACAATGCGCTCAACCAAGCCGCCAAGGAGCTGTCCACCCGGTTCGACTTCCGCGGCACCGACACCACGATCGCCTGGAAGGGCGAGGAGGCCATCGAGCTGACGTCGTCCACCGAGGAGCGCGTCAAGGCCGCCGTCGACGTGTTCAAGGAGAAGTTGATCCGGCGCGACATCTCGATGAAGGCCTTCGACGCCGGGGAGCCGCAGGCCTCCGGCAAGTCCTACAAGGTCAACGGCACCCTCAAGCAAGGCATCAACAGCGAGAACGCCAAGAAGATCACCAAGCTGATCCGCGACGAGGGACCCAAGACGGTGAAAACCCAGATCCAGGGCGACGAGATTCGCGTCACCAGCAAGAAGCGCGACGACCTGCAGGCGGTCCAAGCGTTGCTCAAAGGCGCCGACCTCGACGTCGCCGTGCAGTTCGTGAACTACCGCTGAGCAGCAACTAGCGTGCGGTTCGTGCAGTAGACTGGACTGCACGATGACTCCGACGAACGCCCTGGTCGCCGAGCTGGCCGCCGCGCACGAGCGCATCCGGGACAGCGCGCGTGCCGTCGGCGTGGCGCTGTCCTCGGTCAACGTCTACACCGAGCCCGCCGTCGCGCGCGCGGTGCAAGCCGAGCTCAACCTGTATGCCCGCATCGAAGCCGAGTTCGGGATGCTGACCAGTACCGAAGCCGGTACCCGCATGGGCTCCCGGTCCAGCGCGCCGCGCAACCTGGCCACCACCGCTCACCGCAACGGCGCCCTGATCGCCATCCGGCAGGGCAACTACCCGGCTTACCCGGGCTTCCAATTCGGCCCCGACGGCAAGCCCCTGGCCGTCATCGCGCGATTGCGCGAGCTTGCCGACACCAACGGCTGGTCCGAGGCGGGCCTGGTGCAGTGGTTGTGCTCGCCCACCACCTACTTCAACGGCGATCGGCCGGTAGCGCACCTCGTCACCGACCCAGACCGCGTTGTCGCGGTGGCAGCGGAGGCCATGGCCGTTTCGTGGTGAAACCGCCTCCGGTCCCGTTCGACCCCGCCACCGCGACCCTGCCGACGGGACACCTGCTCTACCGGGTACTCACCGCGACGCGCACCGCAACGGACTTCAATCCCGGCTTCGGCGCCCCCACCCGCTTCGGCTTCTTCGGCGATCCCATAGTCCCGATCATGTACGCCGCCGAAACCGAAGACGCCGCGATCGCCGAGACGTTGCTGCACGACATCCCGGTGGACGGCGGCGTCCTGCCCTATGACCAGTACGCCACCAAGGTGCTGGTGTGCCTGAAGGTGACCCGCAAGGTGCGCGTCGCGGTCTTGCACGGCACAGGATTGCGTCGTCTCAAGGTCACCGCCGCCGAACTCACCGCAAGCCCGGCGTCCAGCTATGCCGGCACCGTCCGCTGGGCGCAGGCCGCCCACGACGCGGGACTGGACGGTTTGGTCTGGATGTCGCGGATGTGCAACGACGCCAAGGCCTACGTCTTTTTCGGCGACCGCTGCGCGGATTCGTTCACCCAAGACCCCGACCACGCGCGCATCTTCGCTGGGCCGGCCGACCAGATCTGGCTGATCGACCGGTGTGCGCCCCTGCACGTCGACGTGCTGATGGAGCCTGCTTAATCTGGTCAACGTGACTTCCCAAGCGGCCGACTATGTCGACGTCATCATCGTCGGCGCCGGAATCTCCGGCCTCGGCGCGGCCTACCGGCTCACCGAGCGCAACCCGCACCTGAGCTACACCATCCTCGAGCGCCGCGCGCAGATCGGCGGCACCTGGGACCTGTTCCGCTACCCGGGAGTGCGCTCCGACAGCAGCATCTTCACGCTCAGCTTTCCCTTCGAGCCGTGGACCCGCGAAGAGGGCGTCGCCGACGGCGTCCACATCCGCGAGTACCTGACCAACACCGCCCGCAAATACGGCATCGACCGCCACATCCGGTTCAACACCCAGGTGCGCGCCGCGGATTGGGATTCCACCACCGACACCTGGACGGTCACCGTCGAACGGGACGGCGCCCTCGCGCATCACCGGGCCCGGTTCCTGTTCTTCGGCACCGGCTACTACAACTACGACGCCGGCTACACCCCGCAGATCCCCGGCATCGAGCGGTTCGGCGGCACCGTCATCCACCCGCAGCACTGGCCCGAAGACCTCGATTACACCGGCAAGACGATCGTGGTGATCGGCAGCGGCGCCACCGCGATCACCTTGGTTCCGTCGCTGGCGCAGCGGGCCGGGAAAGTCGTCATGCTGCAGCGCTCACCCACCTACATCGTCTCGGCGTCCAAGTACGGCAAGGTCGCGGCCGTGGCGCGAAAAGTCCTGCCGTGCAAGCCCGCTCACTTGGTTGTGCGGATGTACAGCGCGCTGACCGAGGCGGTGCTGTGGTTTTTCGCCCGCAAGACTCCCGGACTCATCAAGTGGATACTGCGGCGCAAGGCGATTCAGAGCCTGCCCGACGGCTACGACGTCGACACCCACTTCAAGCCCCATTACCAGCCGTGGGATCAGCGATTGTGCCTGATTCCCGACGCCGACCTGTTCCACGCGATCGCCGAGGGCCGCGCCGAGGTGGTCACCGACCACATCGACCATGTCGACGCCACCGGTATCGCGCTCAAGTCGGGCGCGCACCTCGACGCGGACATCATCGTCACCGCCACCGGCCTGCAACTGCAGGCCCTGGGCGGAACCGCGCTCAGCATCGACGGCGCTGCGGTCAATCACCGCGACCGCTTCGTGTACAAGGCGCACATGCTCGAGGATGTGCCCAACCTGTTCTGGTGTGTGGGATACACGAACGCCTCATGGACGCTGCGGGCCGACATGACCGCGCGGGCCACCGCAAAACTGTTGGCCTACATGGCTTCCCACGGCTACACCCGCGCCTGCCCACATCGCGGTGACGAGCCGATGGCCGAGAAGCCGTCCTGGGACATTCAAGCCGGCTACGTCCAGCGCTCGGTGCACGAGCTGCCCAAGTCCGGCACCAAGCGGCCGTGGAACGTTCGGCAGAACTACTTGGCCGACGCCATCGACTTCCGGTTCGACCGCATCGAGGAAGCGATGGTCTTCGGCCGCGCCGGTGACCGGGCCGCGTTGGCCGGCTAGTGTCGCCGCGTCAAACACCTACTAAACGACCCGCGACGGCCATAATCTAATGCTCATGGCAGCCGAGAAGCGCGAACCGAACGTCGTTGTCCTAGGTGGCGGTTCCTGGGGAACCACCGTGGCGTCCATCTGCGCCCGCCGGGGACCGACGCTGCAGTGGGTGCGCTCGGAAGACACCGCCAGGGACATCAACGAAAACCACCGCAACAGCCGCTACCTGGGCAACGACGTCGTCCTGAGCGAGACGCTGCGCGCCACCACCGACTTCACCGAGGCCGCCAACAGCGCCGACGTGGTGGTCATGGGTGTCCCGTCCCACGGCTTCCGGGGCGTGCTGACCGAGCTGAGCAGAGAACTGCGGCCCTGGGTGCCGGTGGTGTCCCTGGTCAAGGGGCTCGAGCAGGGCACCAACATGCGGATGTCGCAGATCATCGAGGAGATTCTGCCCGGCCATCCGGCAGGCATCCTGGCCGGTCCCAACATCGCCCGCGAGGTGGCCGAGGGCTATGCCGCCGCGGCGGTGCTGGCCATGCCCGACCAGCACCTGTCCACTCGGCTCGCCACGCTGTTTCGCACCCGACGCTTCCGCGTCTACACCACCGACGACGTGTGCGGCGTGGAGATGGCCGGTGCGCTGAAGAATGTCTTCGCGATCGCGGTGGGGATGGGCTACTCGCTGGGCATCGGCGAGAACACCCGCGCGCTGGTGATCGCTCGCGCATTGCGCGAGATGACGAAGCTGGGTGTGGCCGTGGGCGGCAAGAGCGAAACCTTCCCCGGCCTGGCCGGCCTGGGTGACCTGATCGTGACGTGTACCAGCCAGCGCAGCCGCAACCGCCACGTCGGTGAACAACTCGGTGCCGGCAAACCCATCGACGAGATCATCGCCTCGATGAACCAAGTCGCCGAAGGTGTGAAGGCGGCCAGCGTCATCATGGAATTCGCCAACGAATTCGGGTTGAACATGCCGATCGCCCGCGAAGTCGATGCGGTCATCAATCACGGCTCCACCGTCGAGCAGGCATACAGCGGCCTGATCGCGGAAACCCCAGGACACGAGGTACACGGATCGGGTTTCTAGTCTCCAAGTCTCGCGCCGAATTCGATAGCACATTGAACATTTGTCTTCGCTATGCACCTGGCGCGTCAGGTTGCCCCGCGGTGGCCGCGCAAATACCGTCATACGCAGTCGTCAGGCGTGTGCGCCCGTAACGTCGGGGTTCGGGGGTTAGCGGATTCGCTTGTCCATCAGTCGGTTACGACAAAGTCACAATGTGTGAACGGGGCGGGATATCGGATTGTCCCCCGCTGAGACCCAACGAGGGAGCCTCCGATGCAACGGTTGCAGCAAGTCGATTCGGCCTCACGCAGTGAGCGATTGCAAGAGATCGTTCGTCATGACCTGCCGGCCTCACTGGTGGTTTTCCTGGTCGCACTGCCCCTTTCGCTGGGCATCGCCATCGCCTCGGACGCGCCGGTGCTGGCCGGCTTGATCGCCGCCATCGTCGGCGGCATCGTCGCCGGCGCCGTCGGCGGATCACCGTTGCAGGTCAGCGGTCCCGCGGCCGGCCTGACCGTCGTCGTCGCCGAGTTGATCGCCCAATTCGGTTGGGGATTGACGTGTTTCATCACCGCGGTGGCAGGCGTGATGCAGGTCCTGCTCGGGCTCAGTCGCGTGGCGCGGGCAGCGCTGGCCATTTCGCCGGTGGTGGTGCACGCGATGCTGGCCGGCATCGGCATCACCATCGCACTACAACAAACGCACGTGTTGCTCGGCGGGCAGTCGAACAGCTCAGCCTGGGACAACGTCGTCGAGTTGCCCGCTCAGGTCGTTGACGCGCACCGGCCGGGCGTACTGCTGGGCCTGCTGGTCATCGCGATCATGGTCGCGTGGCGTTGGGTCCCGCCCAAGGTGGCCGCCGTCCCCGGCCCATTGGTCGCCATCGTGGTGGTGACGGGTCTGTCGGTCGTGTTGCCCTTCCACGTTTCCCGGATCAAGCTCGAGGGCTCGGTCATCGACGCGTTGCAGCTGCCGACGCTGCCGCACGGCAACTGGGGCGCGGTCGTCGTCGGGATCATCACCGTCACCCTCATCACCAGCGTGCAGAGCCTGCTGACCGCGGTGGCGACCGACCGGATGCACAACGGCCCGCGCACCGACCTCGACCGCGAGCTGATCGGCCAGGGTGCGGCCAACATCGTGTCCGGGGGCATCGGCGGTCTGCCCATCGCCGGGGTCATCGTGCGCAGCTCGGCCAACATCAAAGCGGGCGCCAAGACCAGCGCATCGACGATCCTGCACGGCTTCTGGGTGCTGCTGTTCGCCCTGCCTTTCGCCGGCTTGATAGAACAGATTCCCAGCGCTGCGCTGGCCGGTCTGCTCATCGTGATCGGGATCCAGCTGTTACAACCGGCCCACATCGAAACCGCGGTCAAGACAGGAGATTTCGCCATCTACCTGGTGACGATCGTCGCCGTCGTGTTCCTCAATCTGCTGCACGGGGTGATGATCGGACTGGCCCTGGCCATCGCGATGACCGGATGGCGAGTGGTGCGGGCCAAGGTGGAGGCACACTCGATCGGGGAAGAGTGGCGCGTAGTGATCGAAGGCGCCTGCACGTTCCTGTCGCTGCCCCGGCTGACGCGAGTGCTGACCTCCATCCCGGAGCGCACGACGGTGACCCTGCACATCGCGGTTAGTTACCTCGATCATGCTGCGCACCAGGCGATTACCGACTGGCAGCAGCAGCACCACGCCAACGGCGGGAAGGTCACGGTCGACGGCGTGCTCGAGCGAGGGCACTCATCGCGCCGGCACCTGCTGGAGCTGGTCGAGCCCACCAGCCCCGAGGCCGCAGCCTAAACCCTGCGCCGTCTGGCCCAACGGTGGCGTCGGGCGGCTAGCCGAATTACCCAGCGCCACTTAGCGTCAACCACATGGTGACGAAACACCAAGCGTGGTGACCGAACTGCCCCACTGGGCCCGTCGGTTGCGGTTGGCGCCCCACCCGGAGGGCGGCTGGTTTCGCGAAACGTGGCGCAGCGAACTAGTCCTCAACCCATCGGCACTGCCGAGCCGATATGCCGGCGCGCGCAGTGCCGGCACCGCAATTCTGTTCCTGTTGCTGCCCGGCCAGCAGTGCGCCTGGCACAGCGTGTGCAGCGCGGAGTTGTGGTTCTTCCACTGCGGCAGTCCACTGTTCATCGACATGGGGCCGCATCAATCCGCGTCCACGACGCATCTGATCGGCGCCGACCTCGACGACGGGCAACTGCCGCAACTGCTGGTTCCGCCCGGTTACTGGCAACGCGCGCGAAGCTGCGGCGATGAGCCGACGCTCGTCAGTTGCGTCGTGGTACCTGGGTTCGACTTCGCCGATTTCGCCATGGCGCCGCCGTAACGGGTTAGCCCCGCGCCATTTGCTCCAGCCGGCGGATCCGGTCCTCGATCGGGGGATGCGTGGAAAACAGCGACCCGATCCGCTCACCGGCGCGAAAAGGGTTGGCAATCATCAGGTGCGCCTGGCTGGCCAGCTGCGGCTCGGGCGGCAACGGGGCCAACTGCACACCACCGGAGATCTTGCGCAGCGCCGACGCCAGCGCCAGCGGGTCACCGGTCAGCACGGCACCGGACTCGTCGGCCTGGTACTCCCGCGACCGCGACACCGCCAACTTCACCACCGTCGCGGCGATCGGGCCTAAGAGCGAAACCAGCAGCATCGCAAAGGGGTTGACGCCTTCCTCGCGGTTGCCACCGAACGCACCGAAGAACATCGCCATATTGGCCAGTGCGGTGATCACCGAAGCCAATGCGCCTGCCACACAAGAAATCAGGATGTCGCGGTTGTACACGTGCGACAGCTCGTGTCCCAGCACCGCGCGCAGCTCGCGCTCGTTGAGGATCTGCAGGATCCCCGTCGTGCAGCACACCGCGGCATTGCGCGGGTTGCGCCCGGTGGCAAACGCGTTGGGCGCGCTGGTGTCGCTGATGTACAGGCGCGGCATCGGCTGGTGCGCCGAGGTCGCCAGCTCGCGCACAATCCGGTACATCGCCGGTGCCTGCACTTCGGAGACCGGCACGGCGTGCATCGCCCGCAGCGCCAGTTTGTCGCTGTTGTAGTACGTGTAGACGTTGATCCCGACCGCGAACAGCGTCGCCAACAGCAGCGCAGTCCTACCGAACAGCGCGCCGACGAACACGATCATCGCGGACATGCCGACCAGCAACAGGAAGGTCTTGAGCCTGTTGGCATGCGGATGCCAGGTCATCAGGGTGCGTCCTCCTACGAGCGCGTGGGCTTGTCTTCAGCCCATTCAACGCAGGAAAGCACCGCCGCGGTTCCCGCGGTCAACCGTGCCGGCTGACGGTGTAGTCGACCAGCGCCGCCAGCGCCCTACGGCCGGGCACGTCGGGCAACAACGCCAGCTCGTGGCGCGCTTGGGCCGCGTATTGAGCCAGTACCTCTTTGGCCTTGTCCATTCCGGGTGACACCCGCAACAGCGCCAGCGCCTCCGCGACTTGCGCGTCGTCATGCACGGGCCCGGCCAGCAGGGTGCGCAGCCGCTCCCCGTCGGGACCGCTTTCGCGCAGCGCATACAGCATCGGCAAGGTGCGCACGCCTTCGCGGATATCGGTGCCGGGCAGCTTGCCCGATTCCTCGGACTCACTGCCGATGTCGATGATGTCGTCGGCGATCTGGAAGGCGGTCCCGACGATGCCGCCCAACCGAGCCAGCCGCTCGATCTGCTCGTCGTCGGCGCCGGAGAACATGCCACCGAATCGACCGGCCGCGCCGATCAGACAACCCGTCTTCTCGTCGACCACTTTCAGGTACTGCTCGATGAGGTCCGCGCCCTCGGGCGCACCGCGGGTCTCGCGCATCTGACCGGTGACCAGCTGAGCGAAGGTGTCGGCGACGATGCGCACCGCGTCGGGCCCCAGCCGCGACACCAGCCGCGACGCCGTGGCCAGCAGGTAGTCGCCGGCCAGGATCGCCACGTTGTTACCCCAGCGCGCATTGGCGCTGGGCGCACCGCGGCGCACCTGCGCCTCGTCCATCACGTCGTCGTGGTAGAGCGTCGCCAGGTGGATGAGCTCGACCACCGCCCCCGCGGTGGTCACCTCGTCGGCGTCCGGGTGGGGTCCGGTCTGGGCGGCCAGCACGGTGAACAGCGGCCGGAACCGCTTGCCCCCGGCCAGGAAAAGGTGCAGCAGCGACTCGGTCATCACCTCGTCGGCACCGCGCAACTCGGCGTCCATCAGCTGCTCGATGCGGGTCACGCCGTGGCGCACAGTGGCAGCAAATTCCGCGTCACCGAAGTCAACGCCCGCCACCACCGTCGCAGGAGTGCTCATTCGACCAACATACTGGTCAACGTGGACACCAGAGCGGACGTGGTAGTCGTTGGCGGCGGACCGGCCGGGTCGGCGGCGGCCGCCTGGGCCGCCCGTGCCGGCCGCGACGTGCTGGTCATCGACTCCGCCAGCTTCCCCCGGGACAAAGCCTGCGGCGACGGGCTCACACCGCGCGCCGTCGCGGAAATGGAGCAGTTGGGGCTGGGCGAGTGGCTGGCCGGGCGCATCCGGCATCAAGGCTTGCGCATGAGCGGCTTCGGCGGCGAGGTGCAGGTGGAGTGGCCGGGCCCGTCATTCCCCGCCTACAGCAGCGCCGTGGCCCGCCTCGAACTCGACGACCGGATCCGTAAAGTCGCCGAGGACGCCGGTGCCCGGATGTTGCTTGGGGTGAAAGTGGTCGGCGTGCATCATGATTCGTCCAGGCGGGTCACCGCGGTGACGTTGGCCGACCGCAGCGAGGTGGCCTGCCGCCAGCTGATCGTGGCCGACGGCGCGCGCTCCACGCTGGGCCGCAAGCTGGGCCGGCGGTGGCATCAGGAGACGGTGTACGGCGTCGCCGCGCGCGGGTATCTGGCCACCGCACGCGGGGACGACCCGTGGCTGACCTCACACCTGGAGTTGCGTGGACCCGACGGCTCCAAGGACAAAGTGCTGCCGGGCTACGGCTGGATCTTCCCGCTGGGCAACGGCGAGGTGAACATCGGCGTCGGCGCGCTGTCGACCACCAAACGTCCGGCCGACCTGGCGTTGCGGCCGCTGATCTCCTACTACACCGACCTGCGCCGGGAGGAGTGGGGCTTTGCCGGCCAACCCCGCGCGGTGTCGTCGGCGTTGCTGCCGATGGGCGGCGCGGTTTCGGGTGTGGCCGGGCCGAATTGGATGCTGATCGGGGACGCCGCGGCGTGCGTCAACCCGCTCAACGGTGAAGGCATCGACTACGGACTGGAAACCGGACGGCTGGCCGCCGAACTGCTCGACCACGGTGATTTCTCGCGGGTGTGGCCGGCGCTGCTGGCCGACCATTACGGCCGCGGCTTTTCCGTCGCGCGCCGCCTGGCGTTGTTGCTCACCTTCCAGCGGTTCCTGCCCACTACCGGACCGGTGGCGATGCGGTCGACCCGGCTGATGAACATCGCCGTGCGCGTGATGGCCAATCTGGTCACCGACGACGACGCCGACTGGGTGGCGCGCGCCTGGCGCGGCGGGGGCCGGATGTCGCGGCTGATCGATCGCCGACCGCCGTTCAGCTAGCCCGCGGGTGCGACGGCGACCGATTTGGTGTCCAGGTAGCCGTCTAATCCTTCGGGCCCCAGTTCGCGGCCGTAGCCGCTACCTTTGACACCGCCGAACGGCGCGAACGGGTCCATCGTGTATCCCTGATTGACCCCGAACGTGCCACTGCGCACGCGCCGGGCGATGCCTAGTGCCCGTTCGGTGTCGCCGGTCCAGACCGCCCCTGCCAGCCCGTAGTCGGAGTCGTTCGCCATTGCCACCGCCTCGTTCTCGTCGTCATAGGGAATGACGGTGACGACCGGCCCGAAAATCTCTTCCCGCGCAATGCGCATCGCGTTGTCGGCATGGGCGAACAGGGTGGGTCGCACGTACCAGCCGGATTCCAGGCCGTCGGGCATGTCGGCACCGCCGATGACCAGTTGCGCGCCTTCGTCCTGCCCGATCCGGATGTAGTCGCGAACGCGGCGCTGCTGACGCTGGGAAACCAGCGGCCCGAGCTGCGTTTGCGGATCGCTCGGATCACCCACCCGCAGGCGCGTCATCTCGGCGGCGAGAGCATCGACGTACTCGTCATGGCGTCGCTGCGGCACCAGGACTCGAGTCAGCGCATTGCAGATCTGGCCGCTGTTGGACAGGCTGGCCGATCGCACCCCCGCCGCGACCCGCTGCGGCTCGGCGTCGTCGAGGACGATGGCCGCCGATTTGCCGCCCAGTTCGAGGCTCACCCGCGTCAGATTGGTCGCGCACGCCGCCGCCACGGCCCGGCCCGCCGCAGTGGATCCGGTAAATGAAACCTTGTCCACGCCTGGGTGTTTGACCAACAGCTCACCGACTGCGCCGTCTCCGGGCAGCACGCTCACCACGCCGGTCGGCAGGTCGAGCCGTTCGATCAGCTCAGTCAATAGCAGTGCGTCCAGGGTTGATTCCGGCGCCGGCTTGATCACCACGGTGCAACCGGCCAGCAGCGCGGGCACGAGTTTGCCGATGGTCAGGAACTGCGGCATGTTCCACGGCACGACGGCGGCGACCACGCCCACCGGCTCCTTGTGCACCTGCACTTCGGCGCCGAAGAATCCCCGCCGGGTCTCCTGCCACGGATGCCGCTCGGCCAGGTCGCAGAACGCCCGCATCAGCATCGCCGGCAGCCCGACCTGCGCCCGGTGGGCGAACGTGATCGGAGCCCCGATCTCTGCCGTGATGGTTTCGGCCATCTTCGCTCGGCATTCGTCGTAGCTGTCAGCAAGTCGGCGCACCGTCGCGATGCGCTCGGACGGCTCCACACCCGACCAGGAATCGAAGGCCGCGCGTGCGGCCGTGACGGCCGCGTCGATGTCGTCTGGCGTCGCGGCAGTCACCTCGGCGATGGGCTGCTCGGTGTGCGGGGAGATGACTTCGAAGCTCCCTGGTTGTCGGCCCATCGGCTACCTCCCACTCATTAGTATCAACTACTTGCGATTACTGGGTCGAGCATATACGGTCGCCCACTAGGGAGTCCTGGAGACAGCGAAACCGGGGGCCAGGTGCCAGTGCCGAGCCGGCATCGCGCAGATGGGTGTCTGACCGCCGGGTCCGCGACAGACCGGCACGGACAGGAGCGGTAATGGCGCGATTTCCCAAGCCTGCGGAAGGTAGCTGGACGCAGCACTATCCCCAACTGGGCACCGGACCGGTGTCCTATGAGGACTCGATCAACCCCGAGATCCACGAACTGGAACGCGACGCCATCTTCAAACGGGCCTGGCTCAATGTCGGTCGCGCAGAACAACTTCCCCGCAAAGGAAGCTACTTCACCAAAGAACTCAAGGTCGTCAACACCTCAATCATCCTGGTGCGCACCGCAACCGGGGAGATCAAGGCGTATCACAACGTTTGCCGGCATCGCGGCAACAAGCTGGTATGGAACGACATGCCGCTGGAGGAGACCAGCGGCATGTGCCGCCAGTTCACCTGCAAGTACCACGCCTGGCGGTACGACCTGGACGGCAACCTGACTTTCGTGCAACAGGAAGACGAGTTCTTCGATCTCGACAAGAGCCGCTACGGTTTGGTGCCGGTGCACTGTGAGGTCTGGGAAGGCTTCATTTTCGTCAACTTCGCGAAGACACCCGAGCAGTCGTTGCGGGAGTTCCTGGGCCCGATGGTGACGGCACTCGAGGGTTATCCGTTCGCAAAGATGACCTCTCGGTGGCGGTACCGGTCCGAGGTGAAAGCGAACTGGAAGCTGTACATGGACGCGTTCCAGGAGTTCTATCACGCGCCGGTGCTGCACGCGAACCAGTCACCGACGGCGTACTCCAAGGCGGCTGCCGAAGCGGGCTTCGAGGCGCCGCACTACCGCCTGGAGGGCCCGCACCGACTGGTCAGCACGTCGGGGGTGCGGGCGTGGGAGATGGCGGCGGAGATGCGCAAGCCCATCGAAGACATCTGTCAGAGCGGACTTTTCGGGCCATGGCAGAAGCCGGACCTGGGTGAGATGCCGGCCGGACTGAACCCGGCGAAGTGTGATCCGTGGGGCCTGGACTCGTTCCAACTGTTCCCCAACTTCGTCATCCTGTTCTGGGGCCAGGGCTGGTATTTGACCTACCACTACTGGCCGACGTCATTCAACAGCCACATCTTCGAGGGCACGCTGTACTTCCCGGAGCCACGCACCCCGCGCGAGCGCGTCGCTCAGGAACTGGCCGCCGTGTCGTTCAAGGAATACGGGCTGCAGGACGCCAACACGCTGGAGGCGACCCAGAGCATGATCGAGTCGCGGGTCATCGACGAGTTCGTCCTCAACGACCAGGAGATCTTGTTGCGCCACCTGCACAGCGAGACCGCGGCGTGGATCGAGGAGTATCGCCGCATGACCGCAGCGGGAGTGTGAACGCGATGTCTGCCGTGCTGCCAACCGAATTCGCCGACCTCGAGCCGTTCGCCCACTGGTGCCTGCCCACTGAACCGCAGCGTTACGCCAAACGGCTGGCGAGCTCGATGACGGAGATGAAGGCGTTCTACGACGCGATCACCCCGCGGGCCGAGGAGGCCCTCGCCTACTGCGACAAATTCTCCCTCGACGACCTACCTGAGGACGTCCTGAATCTGATGCACCTGCTCTACTCGATGATCATGGTGTCGTTTCCGGTGGAGTGCTGGAAACAGCCCCGCGTGCCGGACTCCGGTGCGTCCACCCTGGACTGTGTGTCCGAGCCCTTCCCGTGACCGCAGCAACGGTCCTACGGGCGGCCCGCTGGGCCGACGTCGACACCGGCCAGGTGCACCAGCCGGCGGTGGTGGTGGTGGACGAAGGGCGGATCGTTGCGGTGAATCCGCAAGAGCCGCTGCCTGATTCGGCTCAGGTCATCGACCTCGGGGACGTCACGTTGTTGCCCGGACTGATGGACATGGAACTCAACCTGTTCATCGGTGGCCCCGGTGGACCCGAGGGCCTACCGGCACCTATGCACGGCGTTCAAGACGACCCCGCGTACCGCACGCTTCGCGCCGCGGTCAACGCCCGCACCACGCTGGACGCCGGCTTCACCACCGTGCGCAATCTAGGGCTCATGGTCAAAACCGGCGGCTACCTCCTCGACGTCGCCTTGCAGCGCGCCATCGAGCAGGGCTGGCATCACGGCCCCCGCATCTACCCCGCCGGCCACGCCGTCACTCCGTACGGCGGGCACCTGGACCCGACGGTGTTTCAGCGGCTCGCGCCGGGCATCATGCCGCTCTCGATCGCCGAGGGCATCGCCAACGGGGTACCGGACGTGATCGCCTGTGTCCGGTATCAGATTCGCCACGGCGCCAAGCTCATCAAGGTCTCGGCATCAGGTGGCGTCATGTCCCACAGCACCGCTCCCGGTGCCCAGCAGTACTCCGATGCCGAGTTCGCGGCGATCGCCGACGAGGCCCACCGCGCCGGGGTGCGGGTGGCCGCACACGCCGTCGGCGACTCTGCCATCCGGGCATGTATTCGCGCGGGCATCGACTGCATCGAACACGGCTTCCTGGCCTCTGACGACACGATCCAGATGATGGTCGACCACGGCACCTTCCTCGTCTCGACCACCTACCTCACCGAAGCGATGGCAATCGACCGGATCGCACCGGAATTGCGCAAGAAAGCGCTGGAGGTCTTCCCCCGGGCAAAGGACATGTTGCCCAAGGCCATTGCGGCCGGCGTGCGAATCGCCTGTGGCACCGACGCACCGGCCATCCCGCATGGGCAGAACGCCAAAGAACTCCGGGCGCTGGTGGCGCGTGGCATGAGCCCCATGCAAGCGATCCGGGCAGCCACTGTGGTGGCCGCCGAACTGATCGAAGCCGACCACGAGCTCGGCCGACTGGCTCCCGGCTACCTCGCCGACATCATCGCGGTACCCGGCGATCCGTCCCGTGACATCGACACCACACTTGACGTGTCGTTCGTCATGAAGGATGGGCAGGTCTACCGGACGCCGAGTCAGACAGGAAGCTAGCGATGGAACTCTCCGAGAATCTGCTGTGGCTGCTCAAGCAGGCGTTCTATTTTTCCCTGACCACCGTCAACGAGGCAATCAGTGCCCACGGGGTCAGTACGGCCCAGATCGGTGTGCTGCGCCAACTTTCCAACGAACCCGGACTCTCCGGCGCCGAACTGGCCCGACGCCTGTTGATCAGCCCGCAAGGAGTGCAGCTGGCGCTTACCGCACTCGAACGCCAAGGCCTGGTCGAGCGCAAGCAAGACCCGCAACACAAACGCATCCTGCAGGCCTATCTGACCGACGAGGGGCGCAACGTCGTGGCGACGGTGGTCGCCGATGCGGTCGCGGCCCACGAGGAGGTTTTCGGGGTGCTGACCGCCGAGGAGCAGGAAACCCTGCGCGAGCTGCTGGCCCGAGTGGTCGAAAAAGGCACCGGCCATCAGCTTTTCAAGGATTACGTCGAGAACTGAATGCCTGTGGCGAGCCCATGTATCTAGTACTTGATATTAATCGCAAGTAGTTGATACTGTAGGCGGTGATGCATGACTCCTCGCGCACCGCTGCCCACGACGTTGTCACCGAGGAGGTGGCCATCGAGCTGGATCGTCGTTGCACCACGGTGTCCTACTGCGCGGGCGACACCCTGCTGCAGACCGCCCGGATGGCCGGGTTGCAGCCCCCGTCGTCCTGTGAAACAGGTTCGTGCGGAACATGTATGGCTCGACTGACGGAAGGCAGTGCGCGGATGATCAACAACGACGCGCTGGAGGACGACGAGTTGGCCGAAGGATGGGTGCTGACCTGCCAGGCGCTGCCGACCAGTCGCACGGTGCGGGTGGTCTACGAATGAGCACGGTGGCTGCCCGGGTGGCTGTCGTGACCGGCGGCGCCTCGGGCATCGGCGAGGCGACGTGTCACGAGTTGGGCCGGCTTGGCCACCAGGTGGCGGTGCTGGACGTCAATGAACAAGCGGCGCAACGGGTCGCCGAGGATCTGCGAGCACAAGGCGTCCCTTCGATCGGTGTCGGGACGGATGTCACCGACCGAGCCGGTGTGGAGCAGGCCTTCGCCAAGGTGCGCAGCGAACTGGGTCCGACGCTGGTGCTGGTGACCAGCGCCGGCATGTTCGGCTTCGCCCCGTTCATCGAGATCACCGTCGAATCCTGGGCCAAGATCATCGACGTCAACCTGACCGGCACCTTCCACTGTTGCCAAGTCGCGTTGCCGGACATGATCACCGCGAAATGGGGACGCATTGTGATGATTTCGTCCTCCAGCGCACAACGCGGCTCACCGTTCGCCGCCCACTATGCGGCCTCCAAAGGCGCGGTCATCACCCTCACCAAGTCGTTGGCCCGCGAGTACGCCACCGCGGGCATCACCGTCAACAACATTCCCCCCTCCGGCATCGAGACCCCGATGCAGCACCAGGCGCAGGCGGCCGGATACCTGAGGTCCAACGACGAGATCGCCAGCAACATCCCGATAGGCCACCTGGGCACCGGGGCCGACATCGCCGCAGCGGCCGGGTTTCTGTGCTCGGATCAAGCGGCTTTCATCACCGGCCAGGTGCTCGGCGTCAACGGCGGAGCGGTGATGTGAGAGGAGCAGATTCACCATGACACGATCGGGTCGACCGCCAGAGGGGTCCTGGACCGAGCACTATCCCCAATTGGGCACCGGCCCAGTTTCGTTCAAAGACTCCACCTCACCGGAGTTCTTCGAACTAGAACGCGAGGCGGTGTTCAAGCGGGCGTGGCTCAACGTGGCACGCGTGGAGGAGATGCCCCGCGTGGGCAGCTATGTGACCAAGGAGATCGAAGTCGCGCGGACCTCGGTCCTGCTGGTCAAAGGCCGGGACGAGCAGATCCGCGCCTTCTACAACGTCTGCCGTCACCGAGGAAACAAGCTGGTATGGAACGACTTTCCCGACCAGGAAACTCGAGGCACATGTCGGCAGTTCACCTGCAAATACCACGGCTGGCGTTACGGCCTCGACGGCGCGCTCAACTATGTGCAACAGGAATCGGAATTCTTCGACCTGGATCCAGCCTCTTATGGGCTCAAACCGGTGCACTGCGACGTATGGAATGGCTTCGTATTCATCAACTTCGATCCGCAGCCGCGCCAGAGCCTGCGTGACTTCCTGGGCCCGATGATCACCGGCCTGGACGGCTACCCGTTCGACAAGCTGACCGAACGCTACGGCTGGGTGGCTCACAACAACAGCAATTGGAAGATCTTCGCCGACGCCTTTCAGGAGTACTACCACGTTCCGGCGCTGCACCCCCAGCAGGTGCCTCCCGAGGTGCGTGAGCCCAACGCCGGATTCACCTGTGGACATTTCCAATTGGACGGCCCGCACCGGTTGGTCTCGACCGCAGGGCGACGTCGCTGGCTACTGCCTGCGGAGTTCATGTATCCCATCGAGCGCGCCACCCAGAGCGGGCTGGTCGGCCCATGGCGCACCCCAGACATCGGCGAACTGCCCGCGGGGCTCAATCCCGGCGGCATCGAGCCCTGGGGCATCAGCAACTTCCAGATCTTCCCCAACACCGAGATCTTGATCTACGGCGGCTGGTATCTGCTGTACCGGTACTGGCCGACCTCCTACAACACCCACCGTTTCGAGGCGTACACCTATTTCCACCCGGCGCGCACCGTGCGAGAGCGCATCGAACACGAAGTCGCCGCGGTGGTACTCAAGGAATTCGCGCTCCAGGACGCCGGCATGCTGGGCGGCACCCAGGCCGCTTTGGAATACGGCATCGTCGAAGACTTTCCGCTCAACGACCAGGAAATCCTGGTGCGCCATCTGCACCACGTCATCGTCGACTGGGTGCAGGCCTACCAGCGCGATCACGCCCCGGCGCCGGTGGGTGTGTGACATGGCAGAGCCATTGCTGCCCAGCGCTTTTGGGGAACTGGAGAGCTACGCGCAAGTCTGGTGCTTGGCCACCGAGACCGAGCGCTGGAACAGACGTCTGGCCAGCACCATGCCTGAGATGCACGAGTTCCACGATGCATTCTTCCCGCGCCTGGAAGAGGCCATCGAGTATTGCGACAAGTTCCCGCTCGACGACCTGCCCGAGGATGCGACCAACCTGCTGCACCTGATCTATTCGCTGATCATGGTCGCCATGGCGGTCGAGATCATGCATCAGCCCACCCCCACCGACTCCGCCGACGCGGTCATGATCCGTACCGTCGAACCGGCGCCGTGAGCGCGCACCTCCTGGTCTGAGGAAGGACAATCATGGGTCTGTTGACCATCACCAAGCTCAGCGAGTCCGTCGGCGCGGAAGTCAGCGGATTGGACCCGGCGCACCTGGTCGGCGGGGATACCGTCGGCAAAGCCATTCTGGATGCGTTGGAAGACAACGGTGTTCTGGTCTTCCGGGGCCTGCACCTGGACCCGGAAGCCCAGGTGGCCTTCTGCCGCCACCTTGGGGAGATCGACCACTCCTCCGACGGGCATCACCCGGTGGCCGGCATCTATCCGATCACGCTGGACAAGTCGAAGAATTCCTCTGCGGACTATCTGAAAGCAACCTTCGACTGGCATATCGACGGGTGCACCCCGACCGGGAACGAAGTCCCGCAGAAGGCCACGGCCCTGTCGGCCGTGCAGGTCGCCGAATCGGGCGGTGAAACGGAATTCGCGAACTCCTACGCCGCCTACGACGACCTGTCCGACGAGGAGAAGCAACGATTCGCCACGTTGCGCGTGGTGCACTCCCTGGAAGCGTCGCAGCGGCGGGTCACCCCTGACCCCACCCCGGAAGTGCTGGCCCGCTGGCGCTCTCGTCGCACGCACGAACATCCGCTGGTGTGGACCCACGCCACCGGCCGCAAATCCCTGGTGCTCGGCGCTTCGGCCGACTACGTCGTCGGCATGGACCTCGCGGCGGGCCGCGCCTTGCTCGACGACCTGCTGCAACGCGCCACCGTGCCCGACAAGGTGTACAGCCATTCCTGGTCGGTCGGTGACATGGTCATCTGGGACAACCGCGGCGTCCTGCACCGCGCGGCCCCATACGACCCGAACTCCGCCCGAGAGATGCTGCGCACCACCGTGCTCGGCGACGAGCCGATCAAGTAAACACCCCAGGACAGGAAAGGCTCAATGACCAAGTCGCTGTTGTTCGTCGAGAGCAAGCCGGAATCACCCGACGTTGCCGACGAGTACCACCATTGGCATGACGACGTTCACGTGCCGGAGATGTTGACGGTCGATGGTTTCGTGTCGGCACGCCGCTGGGCAACCGACGGCGACTCGTTCATCACGCTCTACGAGATCGACACCGACGTCGACACGGCGCGGACCAACTTGCGTGCGGCGTTTGCCGACGGTCGTATGTCCAAACCTGTTGCCGTGCAGACGCAGCCGCCTCCGGTGATGCGTTATCTGGCCCTGATCGCGGAGTCGGGAGCAGGCGCCTAGCGAGCTCCGGGGTGAGGCATATATCAACCTCATTGGCATGCAATCAGTGAGCTTGATATACCTGACTACATGACTGAGTCACCGGATTTCGAATCGGCCTACCGCGGCGAGTCCGCCGAGCTGGGCGAGGGCGTGCGGCCGCCGTGGAGCATCGGTGAGCCCCAGCCGGAGCTGGCCGCGTTGATCGAGCAGGGCAAGATTCGCGGGGTGGTCCTGGACGCGGGATGCGGGGAAGCGGCCCTGTCGCTCGCACTGGCCGAGCGGGGTCACATCACGGTCGGGCTCGACTCCTCCCCCACTGCCATCGAGTTGGCCCGCCAGGAGGCACAGCGGCGAGGCTTGACCGACGCCACCTTCGAGGTCGCCGACATCAGCGACTTCGAAGGCTACGACGGAATGTTCGACACCATCGTGGACAGCACCCTGTTCCACTCGATGCCGGTCGAACTGCGCGAGGGGTACCTGCGGTCGATCTCGCGCGCGGCCAACACGGCCGCGTCCTACTTCGTGCTGGTCTTCGACAAAGCCGCGGTCCCGGAAGGCCCGATCAATGCGGTCACCGAGGAGGAACTGCGCGAAGTGGTCTCGAAGTACTGGGTAGTCGATGAGATCCGGCCCGCGCGCCTCTATGCCAGGGGCTCGAAGGAGTTCTTCGCGGAAATGGGCATGACCGACGTGCGCGAGGAGCGCGACGGCCTGGTCTCGATGGGCGGTTGGCTGTTATCCGCCCACCTCGACTCAGGTGTATAGTCTGGCTAATGAAGGGGACGAGCTTGGCTGCCGGCGTCGCCCTGGCAGCCGCCACCATTGCGTTAGCCGCTCCGGCGCAGGCCGACGACTACGACCAGGTCTTCAACAGGACGCTCAACGGCTACGGCATCTACGGCCCGCAGGACTACAACGCCTGGCTGGCAAAGATCAGCTGCGAGCGGGTCGGTCGCGGGGTGGACGGCGACGCGTACAAGTCCGCGACGTTCATCCAGCACAACCTGCCGCGTGGCACCACCCAGGGGCAGGCCTTCCAATTCTTGGGGGCGGCGATCGACCACTACTGCCCGGAAGCGGCGGGCTTCCTGCAGCGGGCGGGCACGTCGTAAGCCAGTTTCAGCGCAAGGGTTTGTAGCCCGCGTGCAGGGCCACGATGCCTCCGGTGAGGTTGCGCCACCGCACCGCTGCCCACCCGGCCCGCGAAATCTCGTGCGCCAGCGTCGCTTGGTCCGGCCAGGCCCGGATCGATTCGGCGAGGTACACGTATGCCTCGGGATTGCTGGACACCGCCTCGGCCATCCTCGGCAACGCCTGCATCAGGTATTCCTTATAGGCGGTGGCGAACAATCTGCTTGTGGGAGTTGAGAACTCGCACACCACCAGCCGCCCACCGGGCCGGGTCACCCGGGCCATTTCGCGCAGCGCCGCCTGCTGGTCGGCGACGTTGCGCAGGCCGAAGCTGATGGTGACCGCGTCGAAGACCTCGTCGGCGAACGGCAGCTTGGTGGCGTCGCCGGCCACCTTGGGCACCTGCCGCGCGGCACCGGCCGCGAGCATCCCGACGGAGAAGTCCGTCGCCACGCACCAGGCCCCGGATTTCTGCAGCTCGACGGTCGACACCGCGGTACCGGCGGCCAGGTCGAGCACCTTGTGTCCCGACCGGACCTGCAACGCGGCGCGGGTGGCTTGTCGCCAGTGCCGGTCGCGGCCCAGCGAGAGCACGGTGTTGGTCACGTCGTAGCGTCGGGCGACACCGTCGAACATCGACGCGACGTCCCGGGGGTCCTTGTCGAGGGCGGCGCGGCTCACGGTGTCGACGCTACCTGCTGGGAATGAGATGTCGCCGCATGCGTTGCAAGAGCACGTGAGCGGAAAAGTTTGGTTCATCACCGGTACATCACGCGGTTTCGGGCGCGAGTGGACGATCGCCGCACTGCAGCGGGGCGACCAGGTCGCCGCCACGGCACGCAACACCGCAACGTTGGACGACCTGGTCGAGCGGTTCGGCGAGGCGATCCTGCCCATCCAGTTGGACGTCACCGATCGGGCAGCGGATTTCGCGGCGGTCAAGCAGGCCCACGACCACTTCGGGCGGCTGGACATCGTCGTCAACAACGCCGGCTACGGCCAGTTCGGTTTCATCGAGGAGCTCTCCGAGCAGGAGGCGCGCGATCAGATCGAAACCAACGTCTTCGGCGCGTTGTGGATCACCCAGGCCGCGTTGCCCTACCTGCGCGCGCAGCGCAGTGGGCACATCATCCAGGTGTCCTCGATCGGCGGGATCTCCGCCTTCCCCGACGTCGGCATCTACCACGCGTCCAAGTGGGCGCTGGAGGGCTTCTCCCAGGCGCTCGCGCAGGAGGTGGCCGACTTCGGCGTGCACGTCACGCTGATCGAGCCGGGCGGGTTCTCCACCGACTGGAGCGGGTCGTCGTCCAAGCGCGCCGAGCGTTTGCCCGACTACGCAGAAGTGCACGCCAAGCAGGACGAATGGCGCAATCAGCGCTGGGCCAAGCCGGGGGACCCGGCGGCGTCGGCGACCGCGCTGCTCAAGGTCGTCGACGCCGACGAACCGCCGCTGCGGGTGTTCTTCGGCTCCGGCCCGCTGCAGCTGGCCAAGGACGACTACGAAAGCCGGCTGCGCACCTGGGAGCAGTGGCAGCCCGTCTCCGAGTTGGCGCAGGGCTAGACGGTATGGAGGCTGACTCGAGGCCGAAGGCCTCGGGCTGCAATCGGACGTGGGTTGCCGGTGTCGGGTGAACACTCGCACGGGTAGAGCCACAGTTGCAGATCAGGAGGCCTCCGGTGAGTTTCAACGGTACGAGTGTCGGGTTGGACGTGCACGCGCTTTCGGTGGTTGCTCATGCCGTCGATGAACAGACGGGTCGAGTCGAACGGGCGCGGTTGTGTCCTGATCACGGTGAGATCTTGGATTGGTTGCACCGGTTGCGAGGCCCGGTGCGAGTGGCCTATGAGGCCGGGCCAACGGGGTTTGGTCTGGCACGAGCTCTAGCGGATGCCCAGATCGACTGCGTGGTCGCCGCGCCATCGAAGCTGATCCGCCCGGCCGGGGATCGGGTCAAGACCGATGCTCGTGATGCTGCGCATCTGACCAGGTTGCTGCGGTTGGATGAGATCACTGCGGTTACGGTGCCCGACGTTGAGGTCGAGGCGGTGCGAGATTTGGTTCGTGCTCGCGAGGACGCCCGTGCGGATCTGATGCGTGTTCGGCACCGGTTGTCGAAGCTGTTGCTGCGCCAAGGCCGGGTCTACTCAGGTGGTCAGGCCTGGACCGGAGTGCACGAAACGTGGCTTAGGCGCCAACGATTCGACGATGTCCACACCGCGGCGGCGTTTGATCATCACTTTGACGCGGTGCTCACCGCTACCGCGGCCAGGAACCGTCTCGACGAGCAGATCGTCATGGTCGCGGCCTCACCGCGCTGGGCCGATCCGGTCAACCGGCTGGGCTGCCTACGCGGGATCTCGGCGTTGACTGGTCTGGCCTTAGCCGTAGAAATCGGGGACTGGACCCGATTCACCGGTGCCTCGATCGGCGCCTACGTCGGTCTGGTGCCCACCGAGTACTCCTCGGGGACTTCACGGGTCCAGGGTTCGATCACCAAGGCTGGCAACGCCCACGTCCGCAGACTGCTGATCGAATCGGCCTGGCACCACCGCGCCGGCTACCGCACCCCCGGTCCGACGATGCGGGCCCGATGGGCCAAGGTCGACCCAGCGCTCAAGGACCGCGGGCACGCCGGAAACCGCCGTTTACATCAGCAGTGGTGCCGGTTCAATGAGCGCAAGAAGCCCCACGTCGTGGCCAACGTCGCGGTCGCTCGTCAACTGGCCGGTTGGTGTTGGTCGCTGGCCACGCTGACATAAGCGCAGCCGCCCGAAGCTTGATCGGAGTCAGCCGGTCGGCGGTGAGGTAGGCGAACTGGACCTGCGTTACAGCTATGAGCAACAACAGCATTCGACCAATGCTGATGTGACGCCCGCCCCTAGAAAGCAGCCACCGTTCGCGCCGAACCATCGTCTTGCGGTACCCAACCCGCGTATATCAGTCTGACACCACCGTCGTTGACCAACGACCGCCGCGACGCCCGACTGACCCCGATCAAACGAAAGCCGCCCCGGCCCATACCGGGGCGGCTTTCACCTGCCTATTGACAAACAGTGCCTACATATCAGCTGTAGTGCCCAGGGTCGTTGGTTGAGATGTGACGACACGCTGTAGCGGTCGTTGATGGGTGAAGGTCTCCTGTCGTGGAGTGGAGCTGCTACCACTGCACCCACAACGAACAGGAGACCTTCGTGGTCCACGCTAACGCTGTTTTGACGCCTCGGGGTCGGTTGATGCTGGCTCGTCGTGTCGTTGATGAGGGATGGCCGATCGTGCGGGCCGCTGAACATTTCCATGTGTCGTGGCCGACCGCTAAACGTTGGGCGGTGCGGTATGCGGCGATGGGCGAGGCCGGGATGACCGATCGCTCTAGCCGACCCCATCACAGCCCTAACCGCACACCGCCGCCGGTCGTGCGCCGCATCGTGGAGCTGCGGTGGCGACATCGCCTCTCACCGCTGGCGATCGCGTCGCGGTTGTCGATGCCGGCCTCCACAGTGCACGCCGTTCTGGTGCGGTGCCGACTGAATCGCCTGTCGTACATCGATCTTCGCACTGGAGAGGTCATTCGTCGCTATGAACACGATCGCCCCGGTGCGCTCCTCCACGTCGATGTGAAGAAATTGGGCAACATCCCCGACGGCGGCGGCTGGCGATTTGTGGGACGAGCGCAAGGATGGCAGAACCGACGTTCGATGCCCGACACCAAACGCAGTCGTTACCGCAACGAATTGATGGGGCATGGCTTCGTGCACACCGTAATCGATGACCACTCGCGGGTGGCCTACGCCGAAATCCACGACGACGAAACTGCGGCCACCGCGATCGCGGTGTTGCGCCGCGCTGTGGGCTGGTTCGCCGTGCGCGGAGTGACGGTGCAACGTGTGCTCTCCGACAATGGCTCGTGCTACCGCTCCCATGCCTGGCGCCACGCCTGTGCTGAGCTGCACATCGTGCCTAAACGGACCCGCCCCTACCGGCCTCAGACCAACGGCAAAATCGAGCGCTTTCACCGCACCATGACCGCCGAATGGGCCTTCGCCCGTCACTACCCCAACGAACGCACCCGCCGCTCAGCTCTACCGGCGTGGCTACACACCTACAATCACCACCGGCATTTTCTGGGGTTAGCTGCCCTGTTGTGTGACGTTGCGTAAACCGGCGACACGGCCCGGTTCTGCAACAGATCTCCCGGGGTGTGGTGCTCGTGGCTGGTAGTGGTAAAGCTGCCTGCTGCGAGAGGAGATCAGGGTGCGGGCGTTTCTGGTGAGGTTGCCGTCCGGGGCGAGGTACTGGACGGTGCTGGATGAGGATTTGGCGGTGGTGGCCGAAGCGGATGCGTTCTTGCGGCATGTCCGATTCGGCCGTGACGGTTCGGAGTTGACCACAAGGTCATATGCGGGCGCCATCGCATTGTTTCTGCGCTGGTGTGTTCGCACCGGCCGGCATTGGCATGACGGGGTGGCGGCGCTGGGGCTGTTCATCACCTGGCTGCGTCACGCGGGGCCGCAGTCCAGCGGTGTCGAGGTCGTGGCGGGTGGGCAGGTGCTGGCTGGTCCGGGCGTTGAGCCGGTGCGTGGGGCGCGGCGGATCAACGGTGTGCTGACCGCGGTGCGGGGCTTCGTCGCTCACGCGGTGGCATCCGGTCAGGCGCCTGGCGAGCTGATGCCGTTGATCTATGAGCTGGCCGACGAGCGTGACCTGCCCGCGCAGGCCCGCGGTGAGGAACATCGGATGGCCTGGCGGATGCGGGCGCGGCATCGGTTGCACGAGCCAGAGGCGATGGTGGACCGGGCCAGCGATGCCGAGATCGTGGCGCTGCTGCGGGCCTGCCAGTCGGCGCGGGACAGGCTGATCGTGCTGTTGATGGCCAGGGCCGGGCTGCGGCGCGGCGAGTTGTGTGGCCTACGGCGCTCGGACGTTCACCTGTTGGCCGACTCACGTCTGCTGGGCTGTGAAATCCCGCGAGCGCACCTGCATGTGGTGCGGCGGGAGAATCCGAACGGCGCGTGGGCCAAATCGCGTCGCCAACGCGTGGTGCCGCTGGATTTTCTGGCGGTTCAGCTGTTCGATGTCTACGAGTTCGAGCGGTTTGCGGTGCCGCGGGCGGCTGAGTCGGATTTGTTGTTGGTCAACCTGTTTCGCGAGCCGATCGGCGCACCGATGCGCCCGGATACGATTAATGAATTGATCACCGCCTGCGCGCGGCGGGCCAGAATCGAGCATATGACGCCGCATCGGCTGCGGCATGCGTTCGGCAGTAACCTTGCCGACGCCGGTGCCGGTCTGGACGAGATCGCCGCCCTGCTGGGGCATGCGGCGATGAGTTCGTCGCAGGTCTATCTGCATCCCGACCCGGCCCGGTTGCGTGAGGCCGTCGACCGGGTCCGCAGTCCCCGCGAGCTTGCCGGGACGGACGGGTGAGCGCCGTGACGATGCCGACGGCTGCGATCGTCGCCGGCAGAGTGCACGTGTTCGCCGATCCAGCAGGAATCGACCGGCACGCTGCGTCGATCACCGTGGTGATCGATCCCGCGTTCCTCGCCGAAGCCGGCTGGGACGCGGCGCGAAAGGTGCTGTCGTTCGCACCGGAGCATCCGCTGCTGGGACGCCCGGTCTGCCGCGCGTCGGGCTGTTTGACATCCGCGCCGGCAGCGACGCGGATCTGCGCCTCGTGCCGGCGTCGGCTTGCCGAACACGGGCTCGGTGACGACGAGATCGCCTCGCTTCCGCCGCGGGGTCGCGAACGAATGGGGCGCGGGCCGGATGCTTGTGTCGTCGACGGTTGTCGACGCGAGTGGGAATCGGCGAGTTCCGGGCTGTGTCACGCCCACGCAGAACAGCTGCGCGCCTTGCCGGTTGCCGATGTCGACGAGTTCCGTGCTCACCGGCAAACCAGGCCGCTTCCGCCGTGTCCGCCGTGCGCGGTGGCCGCCTGCACTCGCCAGCGGCGCCATCCCGACGGTCTGTACTGTGAGGCGCACCAGCAGCGGCTGCGCACCGTCCGCGCACGTGACCCACATTTAGATGAAATCGTCTGGCGGGCAACCGAACCAGCGATCGGTCGCGGCGGCGAGGTTAGTCTGCGGGGCCTGACGCCGCTGGTGGTCGCTGAATTGCTGGTGGGCTTGCAGCAGCGCTGCCGGATCAACGCGGTCAAGACCGACGAGGCCGTGCTGCGCGCGTTCTGTAACGACTTGCTGGGCCAGCAGGTGGGGTCGATCGCCGACTATGTCATCGGTGACGGCCGGGGCCTGGAGTTCACCGGGCTGGTCAACTGCCTGATCGGTCATGCTCGGCGCGCCTTGTCGAGCCCGGAAACCGAAGTCGCCCAGGACGAATGGGACCTGGCGGTGTTTGGGCATCACGGCACGGTGTCGTTTACCGGCATCAGCCAGTCCTGGCTGCGGGAGGCCGCCAAGCGGTGGGCCGCCGATGACCTGCCGAAACGACGTGTCCGAGCCGGGCGGCGCACCAGCGCCGGCCTGGCCGTGCGCCACTACATCGGCTGCCTGGTGCGGTTGTCAGAGTCGCTGCGCATGCGCGAGGACCGCGGCGAACACCCAGCGGCGTTGGGACGCACCGATATGGAGGCGTTCCTGCACCGGCTGGCCTACCTTGAATCGGTCGGTCAGATCAGTGGCGATGCCCGGATCCGGGCCTGCCGCGAGGTTCGTGCCGTGCTCACCCGCATCCGGGCGATGGGGCTGACGCGGCCCGGCGGCATCGCCGCCGGGCTGGGCGAGGACTTTGTGATTGGGCAGGCGGACGTGCCTGTCGAACCCGAACCGGGCGAACCCAACCGGGACCTGCCGCCGGAAATCATGAAGCAGTTATGCGAACACCTGGATGAACTGACCTCATCAGAGATGCGCACCGCGGTCGAGTTGGCCATCGACACCGGCCGCCGTCCCGAAGAGATCTGCGAGCTGGACTTCGACTGCCTGACCCGAGACGACGACGGACAGCCCGTGCTGATCTACGACAACCATAAGGCCAACCGGCTCGCACGACGCCTGCCGATCAGCGAGCAGACCGCCGCCGTAATACTCGCCCAGCAGCAACAAGTCCGGAACCGCTACCCAAACACTCCGATCGGCGAGCTCAAGCTGCTGCCCACCGACCGGCGCAACCCCGGCGGACGCCGCGCGATCACCGGCTTTTCTCTCGCGTTCGCCCACCGCACCTGGGTCGACCGACTGCCGGTGCTGCGCAACGCCGATGGTGTCGAATATGACAAGAGCAAGGTGGTGCTCTACGCCTACCGGCACAGTTACGCCCAACGCCACGCTGACGCCGGCGTCCCCATCGAGGTGTTGCGTGAGCTGATGTCGCACCGCAAACTCGACACCACCAGCTGCTACTACCGCATCGGCGAAACCCGCCGCCGTGAAGCCGTCGATCGCGTCACCGCGATGCAGTTCGACCGGCATGGCAACCGCATCTGGCGGCAAGCCCAAGCATTGTTGGACTCCGAACACGCCCGTCGCGCCGTCGGCGAGGTCGCGGTTCCATTCGGTGTCTGCGCCGAACCGTCCAACGTCAAGGCCGGCGGCGGTGCCTGTCCGTTCCGGTTCCGCTGCGCTGGATGCGACCACTTCCGCACCGACGTCTCCTATCTGCCCGACCTGCGCGCCTACCTCGACGACCTGCTGCGCACCCGGGAACGCCTGCTCGCCACCACCGACCTCGATGACTGGGCCCGCGTCGAGGCGATGCCCTCCGAGGAGGAAATCCGCCGCATCCGCCGCCTGATCGACCAGATCAGAAACGGGCTCGGCGAACTCGAACCCGAACAGCGACAACAACTTCAACAAGCCGTCACCGTCGTGCGCCGACACCGCAGCGTCATGCTCGGCATGCCTCGCACCCGCCAAATCCTGCCCGACCTGCGCCCAGAGAGAACCCCATGACCACCAACACCACCCATGCCCTCGACGCGATGATCGACGGACGACGAGCCGACTCCACCAGACGCCGCCAACGCGTCCTTTCCGCCCTCGAGGTCGCCATCAAAGACGGCGCAGAACTCAGCGCCACCAGCATCGCTCAACGCGCCGGAGTCGACCGCACCTTCCTATACCGCCACCGCGACCTGCTCGAACGCATCCACGCCGCTGCAACCCAGCCACCAGACAAATCCGAGATCGGTCACCAGGTCACCCGTGCCTCACTGCAGGCCGACTTGCTCGCCGCCCAGCACCGCTGCACCCGCATGGCCGCACGCACCCAACAACTCGAGATCCGTCTGTCTGAACTGCTCGGCGAACAAGCATGGCGCGCAAGCGGACTCGGCGCGCCAACCGACATCGAGCAACTTCAGCAACGCATCGTCACGCTCGAACAACAAATCGTCGAGCTACGGCTGCAACTCGAAGAACGCGACCAAGACCTCACCGCCGCCCGCGCCGCCAACCGCGAACTTATGGCCCAGCTCAACCTCTCCCAGCCGACCGGCTGACAAATGAGTCCTTGCACCACACCTGTTGCGCACCATATTCTTCAGCAGCCAGCCGCGCGAACTGCGGAAACACCGGGACACTACCGCGACTCAGGCCGCGAGCCCAAGAGAACCGTCCACACTCCGCAATCGGCAAGACCCCACCCATCACACGGTTGACCAACCTGCCTGAGCAGTACAGCTGATATGTAGGCACTGTTTGTCAATAGGCAGGTGAAAGCCGCCCCGGTATGGGCCGGGGCGGCTTTCGTTTGATCGGGGTCAGTCGGGCGTCGCGGCGGTCGTTGGTCAACGACGGTGGTGTCAGACTGATATACGCGGGTTGGGTACCGCAAGACGATGGTTCGGCGCGAACGGTGGCTGCTTTCTAGGGGCGGGCGTCACATCAGCATTGGTCGAATGCTGTTGTTGCTCATAGCTGTAACGCAGGTCCAGTTCGCCTACCTCACCGCCGACCGGCTGACTCCGATCAAGCTTCGGGCGGCTGCGCTTATGTCAGCGTGGCCAGCGACCAACACCAACCGGCCAGTTGACGAGCGACCGCGACGTTGGCCACGACGTGGGGCTTCTTGCGCTCATTGAACCGGCACCACTGCTGATGTAAACGGCGGTTTCCGGCGTGCCCGCGGTCCTTGAGCGCTGGGTCGACCTTGGCCCATCGGGCCCGCATCGTCGGACCGGGGGTGCGGTAGCCGGCGCGGTGGTGCCAGGCCGATTCGATCAGCAGTCTGCGGACGTGGGCGTTGCCAGCCTTGGTGATCGAACCCTGGACCCGTGAAGTCCCCGAGGAGTACTCGGTGGGCACCAGACCGACGTAGGCGCCGATCGAGGCACCGGTGAATCGGGTCCAGTCCCCGATTTCTACGGCTAAGGCCAGACCAGTCAACGCCGAGATCCCGCGTAGGCAGCCCAGCCGGTTGACCGGATCGGCCCAGCGCGGTGAGGCCGCGACCATGACGATCTGCTCGTCGAGACGGTTCCTGGCCGCGGTAGCGGTGAGCACCGCGTCAAAGTGATGATCAAACGCCGCCGCGGTGTGGACATCGTCGAATCGTTGGCGCCTAAGCCACGTTTCGTGCACTCCGGTCCAGGCCTGACCACCTGAGTAGACCCGGCCTTGGCGCAGCAACAGCTTCGACAACCGGTGCCGAACACGCATCAGATCCGCACGGGCGTCCTCGCGAGCACGAACCAAATCTCGCACCGCCTCGACCTCAACGTCGGGCACCGTAACCGCAGTGATCTCATCCAACCGCAGCAACCTGGTCAGATGCGCAGCATCACGAGCATCGGTCTTGACCCGATCCCCGGCCGGGCGGATCAGCTTCGATGGCGCGGCGACCACGCAGTCGATCTGGGCATCCGCTAGAGCTCGTGCCAGACCAAACCCCGTTGGCCCGGCCTCATAGGCCACTCGCACCGGGCCTCGCAACCGGTGCAACCAATCCAAGATCTCACCGTGATCAGGACACAACCGCGCCCGTTCGACTCGACCCGTCTGTTCATCGACGGCATGAGCAACCACCGAAAGCGCGTGCACGTCCAACCCGACACTCGTACCGTTGAAACTCACCGGAGGCCTCCTGATCTGCAACTGTGGCTCTACCCGTGCGAGTGTTCACCCGACACCGGCAACCCACGTCCGATTGCAGCCCGAGGCCTTCGGCCTCGAGTCAGCCTCCATACCGTCTAGCCGGCTAGGCGTAGCGGCGCAACATGCCGGTGCGCCGGGGCTCGCTGACCACGGCGTCGTAGTGGCCGAGTAGCTCGTCGCAGATAGCCGACCAGCTGCGGCCCAGCACGCTACGACGCGCCGCTACCGAATACCGGTGGCGTTGAGCGATCAAATGGTCGACCGCGGCCGGAAGGCGCGCCTCGAATTCGGCGACCGGCAACAACAACCCGGTGCGTTGCGGGGTGACGAGGTCGCGCGGGCCGCCCGCGTCCGGTGCGATCACCGGCAACCCCGACGCCAGCGCCTCCTGCACCACCTGGCAGAAGGTCTCGTGTTCCCCGGGGTGGACGAAGACGTCCATGCTGGCGTAGGCGGTGGCCAGTTCCTGGCCGTATAGCGCGCCGGTGAAAACGGCGTTGGGCATGGCCTTTTGGAGTTTGCGCTGATCGACACCGTCACCGACGATGACCAGCTGCACCGCATCCCGGGCCGCCAGCACCGCGAGTCGTTCCACGTGCTTCTCCGGGGCCAGCCGGCCGACGAAACCGACGATCGGCTTGCCCTGCGGCGACCAGTGCTGCCGCAGCGCTTCATCGCGGGCCGACGGCACATACCGAATCAGGTCGACGCCGCGGCCCCAGCGATGCAGGCGCGGGATACGTTGGGCGGCAAGGACTTCCATTGTCGGAGTGGAAGGCGCCAAATTGCGGTCGGCGAGGTTGTGCAGATGGCGAAACCACGCCCACGCCGCGCGCGTCGTCACGCCGATGCCGTAGCTCGCGGCGAATCCCGGTACGTCGGTCTGATAGACCGCTACCGTCGGCACCCCGAGGCGGCGCGCGGCGCGCACGCCGCCGTAGCCGAGCAGCGCCGGGGACGCCAGATGCATGACGTCGGGATCGAAGCCGCGCAGCACGCCGAGCAGTCGCGGGGTGGGCACCCCCAGCGGGAGCGTGGTGACCTTCGGGAACATCCGCGACGGGGTGCGGTGAACCCGGACCCCGTCGTGCAGGCGGTCGGCGCGCGGCTCCCCCGGCGGCGCGTCGGGGGCGATGACGAGGGCTTCATGCCCGGTGCGTCGCAGGTGCTCGAGCACCCGGACCACCGAGTTACTGACGCCGTTGACCTGCGGGAGGAAGGATTCGGCGACAATCGCAACGCGCACGCCCCCACGGTTTCAGCGTCGCCTGTCGCGGAGGTTGCCGCGCGGCGTACGCGGCGCGAAATCAACGCGTCAGCCGCTTATCCAGCAGCGCCAGTCCCACCAGCGCGATCGCGGCCGTCAGCCAGGCCACCACCGCGATCGACCCGGCGGGGATGATCGACAGCCCGGCGTTGCGGTGCTGCACGCGAACCAGGTTGGGGTCTCTCTTGTTGTATTCGACGTAGATCCGCATCCCGGTCGCCAGCTCGGAGGGATACAGCACACCGAGTTCGGGCCGGTAGGTGACGCGATCGGGGGTGACGAACTCGATGGTGGAACGTCGCGGTCCGGCGCTGAGCACCTCGGCCTGCGCGACGCCCATGTTGCGGTCGATGGCCAAGTCGTTGCGCCAGGCCCCGGCCACCAGCAGCACCGACTGCAAGGTGACCAGGACCGTCACGATCAACACCGCGATGCGCACCCAGCGCACCACGATCCGCGAGCGGGTTTGTGGCATCTCCTCGCTGGTTCCGTGAATGAGGATGCGCCACAGCCTTTTTACCGATGTCACAAAGCGGCCTTGATGGACGCGTGCAGCTGGCGCAGCGAGGAGCGGTCGGCCTTGACCTCCAGCACCCGTAGGCCGGCGCCGCGTTCGTCGAAAGCGGTGGGTAGTTCGTCGACCTCGATCTGTCGGCTCTCCACGTGGTAGGCGCGACACAGCGCGCCGACGTCCACGTCATGCGGGGTGCCGAAGATGCGCTGGGACACATCGGAGAAGCGCGGGTCACCCTGCTCGAGCAGTTCGAAGATGCCACCGCCGTTGTCGTTGGAGACCACGATGGTCAAGTCGCGCGGGATGGGTTCGGTGGGACCGATCAACAAGCCCGAGCTGTCGTGGACGAAGGTCAGATCGCCGATCAGCGCGATGGTGCGCGGCGGGTGCTCCGAGTCACCGGTGCGCTCGTGGGCCAGGGCCGCGCCGATGGCGGTGGACACGGTGCCGTCGATACCGGCCACCCCGCGGTTGGATCGGACCTTGACCCTGGGGTTGTTCAGGCCGACCAGCGCAGCGTCGCGGACCGGGTTGGACGCGCCGAGCACCAGCTGGTCGCCGGGTCGCAGCCCGTCGGCGACGGCCGCGGCCACGTGCAGTCCGGTGGTGAGCGGATGCGCGGCGAGTTGGCCGCGTACCGCGGCGACCGCGTGCCGGTTGAGTTCGGCGCAACGCTGCAGCCACGCCGGGTTCGGTGCACCCGAGGTGACGGCACGGGTCCCGGTGGCCTGGGAGTTGCCCGAGACGTCGGGCCAGCGCGGGCCCGTGGTCAGCGCGTACACCGGCAGCTCGGAGTCGGCGAGCAGCTTGGATACCGGACGGTGCAGGGTGGGCCGACCCAGCATGATCACCTGTTGGGGCCGCAGCAGCGGCAGCGCCAGCGGGTGCAGCGGAGTCTGCGGTGCCGGCGCGGTTGGTTCGGCGACCGTCGGCAACTCCGCCAGGTTGGGGTGCACGCCGGCGCCGTGCCCGGCGATGACGACGGTGTCCGGCGACAGGTCGATGTCCAGCGGCTGGTCGAAGGTGACCGGCGGGGTGTAGGTCCACGGCTTGCCGTCGGGGCGTCCCGGCGGGACGGCGGCACCGTGCGGTTCGGGGCCGGGCACCAACGGTTCGCGCAGCGGGATGTCGAACTGCACCGGGCCGGCGTTGGCGGTACGAGAACCCATGGCCGCCACCAACACTCGGCACGTGGCCGACCGCCAGGTCGCGTTCAGCGCGGGCAACCGTTCGACAGCGTCCTCGGCCAGGCCCAGGCTGATGGTGGCGCGGACCTGGGAGCCGAAGTAGCCGAGCTGTTCCATGGTCTGGTTGGCGCCGGTGCCCAGCAATTCGTAGGGCCGGTTGGCCGAGAGCACGATCAGCGGCACGCGGGCATAGTTGGCCTCCACCACGGCGGGTCCGAGGTTTGCCACGGCGGTCCCCGAGGTCATCGCGACACACACCGGCGCGTCGGCTCCGATGGCCAGCCCGATGGCCAGATAGCCGGCGGTGCGTTCGTCGATGCGCACATGCAGGCGCAGGCGGCCGGCCCGGTCTGCGTCCTGCAGGGCGAACGCCAGCGGCGCGTTGCGGGAGCCCGGGCACAGCACCACGTCGCGGACGCCGCCGCGGATCAGTTCGTCGACGACGACGCGGGCCTGTGTCGTCGAGGGGTTCATCTGTCCAGAGTGGCACAACCGGCCAACACGGCCATATCGTCTGGGTCAGGCGGCCACACTGGCGAAGAATTTCAGCGCCGCGGTGTTGACCGCCTGCGGCCGCTCCAAGAACCCGAGATGGCCGGCGTCGGGTATTTGCAGGAAGCGACCGTTGGGCAGCGCGTCGGCAACTTCGCGGCCCAGGTAGGGCGGCGTCACCACGTCGTCGGAGAAGCCCATGACCAGCACCGGCGCGGCGATATTGCGGTAGGCCGGCAGGCGGTTGGTCTGCGGGGACACGTCCAGCTGGGCGCGGAACCCCGGGGTGAGCTTGGTGGGCCACATGCTGAACATGGCGATCCAGTCGGCGACGGCGGCGTCGTCGTTGAGGGTCTTGCGGGAGAAGTTCTCCAGCAACCGGTTCTTCGCGTCGTAGGTGGGCGGCAGCTGCACCCGGGCGGCGTCGAGATCGGCCTCGGCCTGGTGGAAGAACTGCCGGGAGCGGTCCAGCCGGCCGCGGGTCGCCATCAGCACCGCGGAGCTGACCAGTTCGGGTCGGACCACCATCAATTCCTGGGCGATGAACGAGCCCATCGACACCCCGACCACCCGCGCCGGCGCGATGTCGAGGGATTCGATCAAGGCGGCGGTGTCGTTGACCATCGTCTGGGTGGTGAAGCCCTCGGCGTTCTCGGTGGCGCCGATGCCGCGGTTGTCGAAGGTGATGCAGCGGTATCCGGCGTCCAGGAAAGCCGGCACTTGGTGTAGCTGCCAGGTGCGTCCGGCACCGCCGCGGCCGGCGATAAAGACAACCGGCGCACCGGTTCCCTTGTCGTCATAAGCCAGGTTGATCACCCGAACGACGGTACAAGCAGCGGGTAGCAGTCCTTGACCCGGTCGATCCACCACTGGCGCCGCAGCGGGGGCGCCGCGAGCGCCCTCAGGCGCGCGGCCTCGGGCGCGATCGGGCCCACCGGCAGGGTGCCGCCTTCCGGGACGACGGGCGGGGCGACGTCGTCGACGAACAGGCCGCCGGTGCCCAGCCCGCAGGCGTGGTGCAGATCGGGCAACGCCGCGGCGGCCAGCAGCCCCCGGCCGATGCCGACCGCCGAGTCCAGGGCGCTGGAGATGACCACCGGGATGTCGATCTGCTCGGCGATCGCGAGCAGCGGCGAAATCCCGCCCAGCGGAGCCACTTTGAGCACCGCGACGTCGGCGGCGCCGGCGCGGACCACGGCCAGCGGGTCCTGCGCCTTACGGATGCTTTCGTCGGCGGCGATCGGCACGTCCGGCAGCTCCGGGCGCCGGCGCAGTTCGGCCAGTTCGGCGACGCTGGCACAGGGTTGTTCGAGGTATTCCAGCGGCCCGTCGGCGGTCAGCGCGATCGCGGCCTGCACCGCCTGGTCGACGGTCCAGCCGCCGTTGGCGTCCACCCGCACGGTCGCCACCAATTGCCGCACGGCGCCGACCCGTTCGACGTCCTCGGCCAGGGTCTGCCCGGGTTCGGCGACCTTGACCTTGGCGGTGCCGGCGCCGGGGAAGCGGGCCAGCACGTCGGGCACTTGGGCGGCGGTGACGGCCGGGACGGTGGCGTTGATGGGGATGCGGTCGCGACGCACCGGCGGCGGGGGCCGGTAGGCGGCCTCGACGGCCGAGGCCAGCCAGTGCGCGGCCTCGGCCGGACCGTACTCCGGGAAGGCGCCGAATTCACCCCAGCCCGCCGGCCCGTCGATCAGCGCGACTTCCCGGGTGGTGATGCCGCGAAAGCGCACCCGCATGGGCAGCGCCACGACGTGCAGGCGCTCCAGCAGGTCGTCCAGCGTCGGAGTCACTGCGCGTAGACCTGCCGGCCTGCCAGATAGGTCGCGCGTACCTGCAGATCGGCGATCTGTTCGGCCGGCACCGTTCGCGGGTCGGCCGACAGCACCACCAGGTCGGCGTATTTGCCGACCTCCAGCGAGCCGATCACGTCGTCGGCTTGCAATTGCCAAGCGGCGTCGATGGTTTGGGCGCGGATCGCCTGCTCGACGGTCAGTCGCTCTTCGGGGGCGAGCACTCGCCCGCTGGGTGCGGTGCGGGTGGCGGCGACGCTGATGTTGCGCAGCGGCTCCTCCGGGGTGACCGGCGGGTCGTTGTGCAAGGAGATGCGCATGCCGGCGGCCACCGCCGATCCGGCCGGCATCCAACGGGATCCGCGCTCGGGTCCGAACAGGCCGTCGACGATGACGTCGCCCCAGTAGTGGATCTGGTCGACGAAGATGCTGCAGGTGACGCCCAGTTCGACGGCCCGGCGCAGTTGCTCGGGGCGGATGGCGCCCACGTGTTCCAGCCGCAGCCGGTGATCCTCACGCGGATTGCATTGCAGCGCTTGCTCGTACACATCGAGGATGGTGTCGACGCCGGCGTCGCCCTGGACATGGCAGGCCATCTGCCAGCCGCGCGGGAAGTAGGCATCCACGATTTCGGTCAGCTGCTCGGCGGTGTAGTTGGCGCAGCCGCACGAGCCGGGGGTCACCCCGATGGTGCGGGTGGCCTCGGTGTCCAGATACGGGAAAGACAGCGCGATGTTGCCGATCCACGGGGACCCGTCGACCCAGATCTTGATGCCCACCTGGCGCAGCATGTCGTCACCTTGGCCGGGTGTGGCGTCGGTGGACATCTCGGTGTTGGAGATTTCGTAGGTGCGCAGCCGGACCGTCAGTCGGTCGCGCAGTTGCTCGACCAGGGGCCGAAACGACGGGTCGAACGCCATCTCCGAGCAGGTGGTCAAGCCGGCGCGGTTGAGGCGGGCGCATTCGGCGAGCAGCATCGCCGGGTAGTCGCTGGGTTGGATGGCACCGCGCAGCAGCGGGAAGACGGCACCGGTTTCTTCGGCGGTGCCGTCGAGTTCCCCGTCGGCGTCGTGGCCGTACCTTGCGCCCTTCGGGTCGGGTGTGTCTCGGGTCAGGCCGCTGCGACGGGCGGCGTGGGAATTGAAGAAGGCTTTGTGTCCGGAGTTGTGCAGGATGACCAGGGGCCCGTCCGGGGCGATGTCGTCGAGCCAGGCCAGCGTCGGCTCGGGAAGTCCGATTTGCAGCAGCGGATCCCAGCCGTTGAGGTAGGCCCCGGAGGTGCCGCGCTGGGCGGTCTCACGCCGGATGGCCTGGACCACGTCGCCGGCGTCGCGCATGGTGACGGGGCGGATGTCGACGATGCGGTCCGACAGGGCGATGGCCTCCATCAGCGGATGGCCGTGTGCCTCAATGAATCCCGGCATGACGCACCCGTCACCGACGTCGACGACTTGGGTGTGCGGGCCGAGGTGGGGTTGGACGTCGGCGCGGTCACCGACGGCGACGATCCGGCCGTCGGCGATCGCGATGGCGTCGGCCGTGGGCCGGGCGTCGTCGACGGTCAAGATGGTTCCGGTGATGACGACATCTGCGGCGGCCATGGACCGAAAGCCTACTGATGGACGCCGTGCACGAGGGTGCACCTGACGAGAATTGCAACACGTTCTAGTCTGTGCACATGAGTGACGAGCTGTTGCGCAATCCGACCCATAACGGACATCTGCTGGTGGGCGCGCTCAAGCGCCACAAGAACAGGCCGGTGCTGTTCCTCGGCGACACGACGCTGACCGGCGGTCAGCTGGCCGAGCGGATCAGCCAGTACATCCAGGCGTTCGAAGCACTGGGCGCAGGCACCGGCGTCACGGTCGGCCTGCTCTCCCTCAACCGCCCCGAGGTGCTGATGATCCTGGGCGCCAGCCAGACCCAGGGCTATCGGCGCACCGCCCTGCACCCGCTGGGCTCGCTGGACGATCACGCCTACGTGCTCTCCGACGCCGGGGCCACCGCGCTGATCATCGACCCCAACCCGATGTTCGTCGAGCGCGCGCTGGGGCTGCTGGAGAAAGTGGACTCGCTCAAGCAGATCCTGACCATCGGGCCGGTGCCGCAGGCTCTGAACGGTGTGGCAGTGGACGTGTCGGCGGAGGCGGCCAAGTACTCGCCGCGGCCGATCACCGTCGCGGACCTGCCGCCCAACCACGTCGGCGGCCTGACCTATACCGGCGGCACCACCGGAAAGCCCAAGGGTGTCATCGGCACCACCGGGAACATCGCGACGATGACTCAGATCCAGCTCGCCGAGTGGGAGTGGCCGGAGCACCCGCGTTTCCTGATGTGTACGCCGCTGTCGCACGCGGGCGCGGCGTTCTTCACGCCCACGCTGGTCAAGGGCGGCGAGATGATCGTGCTGGCCAAGTTCGACCCGGCCGAGGTGCTCAGGGTCATTGAGGAGCAACGGATTACGGCCACCATGCTGGTGCCGTCGATGCTCTACGCGCTGATGGACCACCCCGACTCGCACACCCGCGACCTGTCGTCGCTGGAGACGGTGTACTACGGCGCTTCGGCGATCAACCCGGTGCGGCTGGCCGAGGCGATCCGCCGCTTCGGGCCGATCTTCGCCCAGTACTACGGCCAGTCCGAGGCGCCGATGGTGATCACCTACCTGGCCAAGGCCGATCACGACGAGAAGCGGCTGACCTCCTGCGGACGGCCCACCCTGTTCGCGCGGGTGGCCCTGCTGGCCGAGGACGGCAACCCGGTGCCGCAGGGCGAGCCGGGCGAAATCTGTGTCAGCGGACCGCTGTTGGCCGGCGGCTACTGGAATCTGCCGGAGGCGACCGCGGAGACTTTCAAAGACGGCTGGCTGCACACCGGTGACATGGCCCGCGAGGACGAAGACGGCTTCTATTACATCGTCGACCGGGTCAAGGACATGATCGTCACCGGCGGTTTCAACGTGTTCCCCCGCGAGGTGGAAGACGTGGTCGCCGAACACCCCGCGGTGGCGCAGGTGTGCGTGGTCGGCACGCCGGACGACAAGTGGGGCGAAGCCGTCACCGCCGTGGTGGTGCTGCGCTCCGACGCCCCGCGCGACGACGCCGCGATCGAGGCCATGACCGCCGAGATCCAGGCCTCGGTCAAGGACCGCAAGGGCTCGGTGCAGTCACCCAAGCGGGTGGTGGTCGTCGACTCGTTGCCGTTGACCGGGTTGGGCAAGCCGGACAAGAAGGCGGTGCGGGCACAGTTCTGGGAAGGCGCCGGGCGCGCCGTCGGCTAGTCACGGCCCACGAACGTGAGGCTGGCCGCACGCTCGGCGCCGAACGTGAGGCTGGCTTCACGCTCGGCCGGAGTGACTACTGTGGCAGGCATGGCTGAACGGATCCGACCGCCGTGGTGGCTCAAGCCGGCGAACAAAGTGTTCATCCAGATGTCGAAGCTGGGCCTGAACTTCGGCGGGGAAAGCCCCGTGGTCCTGACCGTGCCCGGCCGCAAGACCGGCGCCCCGCGGTCCACGCCGGTGACGCCGATGACGGTGGACGGCAAACGGTACGTCGTGGGCGGCTTCCCCGGCGCCGACTGGGTCAAAAACGCCAGAGCCGCAAGCGAAGTCACGCTGACCAGAGGCCGCACCAAGGAACGCGTCCGGATGGTGGAACTGTCCGCCGAGGAAGCCAAGCCGCTGCTGCGGGCGTTCCCGACCGAGGTGCCCACCGGAGTGGGTTTCATGAAGCGGTCCGGACTGGTCAAGGACGGGCGCCCCGAGGAATTCGAAGCACTGGCCGGGCGGTGCGCCGTCTTCCGGTTCGACCCGATCTAGCCCGATGCGCAGCGTCCTGCTGGTCGTGCCGCTACTGCTGGCCGCCTGCCTCCCGTGGGCGCCGCGGTCGGCGGCCGCCCCGCAATGCCCGGCAGGTGGCGCCCCGCCCCCACCGGACGCGGCCGAACGGCAGGTGGCGGATCTCGATGGCGACGGCTCGCCGGACACCCTGTGGATCGGCCGGGTGCAGCAGGCCGGCGCCGTGACGCGCGTGGTCGGCGTCAGCACCGCCAGCGGCACCAACAGCGACGTCCAGGTGGCAACGGCGAGCCCGATACCCTTGAGCGCGTTGGCAATCGACGCTCAGGAGAATGGCCGGCATCAGGTGATCGTCAGCGACGGTCGCGGCGCCCGCTTGTACGAGTACACCGACTGCCGCCTGCAGACCGTCGTCGACAACCAATACGGCAAGCCGTTCCTGTTCGACCTGCAGAACCTGCGCGGCAGCGGCACCGGGGTGGGCTGCAGCGACCTGGGCGACGGCCGCCGGCTGGTCGGCCTGCAGGCGCTCGACGACTCGGGCCAATGGACGGTGCGCCGCACCGAGATCGACCTCGCCGGCCTGCAGGCGTCGACCGGGCGCTCGGACACCCTGACGGCGACCTCGGCGGCGGACCCGGTGGTCACCTCCGCGCAGACGATCAGTTGCGGGGACCTCACCATTACTCAGGACGGAGTCCAAGAACGTTGAGCGACAGCCCCTTTCACCCCGACGAATGGCGACGAGTCGACGGGTTCGACGACCTGACCGACATCACCTACCACCGCCACGTCAGCGACGCCACGGTACGGGTGGCGTTCGACCGGCCCGAGGTGCGCAACGCGTTTCGGCCGCACACCGTCGACGAGCTCTACCGGGTGCTCGACCACGCCCGCATGTCCCCCGACGTCGGGGTGGTCCTGCTGACCGGTAACGGGCCGTCGCCCAAAGACGGTGGGTGGGCGTTCTGTTCCGGCGGCGACCAACGCATCCGCGGCCGCAGCGGCTATCAGTACGCCAGTGGCGACACCGCCGACACCGTCGACGCGGCCCGCGCGGGCCGATTGCACATCCTGGAAGTGCAGCGGCTGATCCGGTTCATGCCCAAGGTGGTGATCTGTCTGGTCAACGGGTGGGCCGCCGGCGGCGGGCACAGCCTGCACGTGGTCTGCGACCTCACCCTGGCCAGCCGCGAGCATGCCCGCTTCAAGCAGACCGACGCCGACGTCGGCAGCTTCGACGGCGGCTACGGCAGCGCGTATCTGGCCCGCCAGGTCGGCCAGAAGTTCGCCCGGGAAATCTTCTTTCTGGGCCGGCCCTATACCGCCGAGCAGATGCACCAGATGGGCGCGGTCAACGCCGTCGTCGAGCACGCGCAGCTGGAGACCGAAGGGGTGCAGTGGGCAGCGGAGATCAACGCCAAATCCCCGCAGGCCCAGCGGATGCTGAAGTTCGCGTTCAATTTGCTCGACGACGGGTTGGTGGGTCAGCAACTGTTCGCCGGCGAGGCGACCCGGCTGGCCTATATGACCGACGAGGCCGTCGAGGGCCGCGACGCCTTCCTGGAGAAGCGGCCCCCGGATTGGAGCCCCTTCCCCCGCTACTTCTGACCCCCGGCCCGAGCGTGACGCTTGGCACAACAGACGCCTCCCTAGACTCCCGTTGTGAGTAAAAGTCCACTTCGCCGGGTCACCGAACAATTCGTACTGGCCGGCATGCGGCCGCCGGTGGCACCGCAGCTCCTGCTCAACCGGCCCGCGATCAAACCGGTCGACCTTGCCGGCAAGCGCATCCTGCTCACCGGCGCCTCTTCGGGCATCGGCGAGGCCGCGGCCGGACAGCTGGCAAGCCTGGGCGCCACCGTCGTCGTCGTCGCCCGCCGCAAGGACCTGCTGGACGCGGTCGCCGACCGGATCACCACAGCGGGCGGCGCGGCGATATCGCTGCCCTGCGACATCTCCGACATGGACGCCGTCGATGCATTGGTGGGCGAGGTGCACGACCGCATCGGCGGGGTGGACATTCTGATCAACAACGCCGGCCGGTCCATCCGGCGGCCGCTGGCCGAGTCGCTGGAACGCTGGCACGACGTCGAGCGCACCATGGTGCTCAACTACTACGCCCCGTTGCGGCTGATCCGCGGGCTGGCCCCGGGAATGCTCGAGCGCGGTGACGGCCACATCATCAATGTCGCGACCTGGGGGGTGCTCTCGGAGGCTTCCCCGCTGTTCTCCGTCTACAACGCGTCCAAGTCCGCGCTGTCCTCGGTGAGCCGGATCATCGAAACCGAGTGGGGCCACCGGGGTGTGCACTCCACCACGCTGTACTACCCGCTGGTCGCCACGCCGATGATCGCGCCGACCAAGGCCTACCAGGGGATGCCCGCCCTGACGTCGGAAGAAGCCGGTGAGTGGATGGTGACGGCTGCTCGCACCCGGCCGGTACGAATCGCACCCCGGATCGCTTTGGCCGCCCGGGCGCTCGACAACGTCGGGCCCCGCTGGGTCAACGCTTTCATGCAGCGCGGCAGCCGGCGCAACGGTTAGCCGTTCCAGCCGGTCGCCGCGGCCGACGTGGTAGACACGAGGCCATGGAGATCCTGGCCAGCCGGATGCTGCTTCGGCCGGCGGACTACGAGCGTTCGATGCGCTTCTACCGCGACGAGATCGGTCTGGCGATCGCCCGCGAATACGGCGCGGGCACCGTTTTTTTCGCGGGACAGTCTTTGCTGGAGCTCGCCGGATACGGCGAGCCGGACCACTCCCGCGGCCCGTTTCCCGGGGCGCTGTGGTTGCAGGTGCGTGACCTCGAGGCGACCCAGTCAGAGTTGCGTAGCCGGGGCGTGGCGATCGCCCGGGAAGCGCGTCAAGAACCGTGGGGTCTGCACGAGATGCACGTGGTCGACCCCGACGGCGTCACCCTGATTTTCATCCAGATACCCCCGGGCCATCCGTTGCGCACGGACACCCGCCAGTGAACGGAGCGAACCCAAGGTGAACTGACAGGTAACATCTGGCGACGACTCTCGGTATACCTGCTTTTCGCCTAGTTCTCTGTTCGACAACGGAATACCCCTACCACCAGAATCATGGCCTGTGAACATCGACTTGTTCCTCTTGATCATCGTCGTCATTACGGCGCTCGCGTTCGACTTCACCAACGGCTTTCATGACACCGGCAACGCCATGGCGACCTCCATCGCCAGCGGTGCGCTGCAGCCCAAAGTGGCGGTGGCGCTGTCGGCGGTGCTGAACCTGGTCGGTGCGTTCCTGTCCACGGCCGTCGCGGCCACCATCGCCAAGGGGCTGATCGACGGAAACATCGTGACGCTGGAGCTGGTGTTCGCCGGCTTGGTCGGCGGCATCGTCTGGAATTTGCTGACGTGGTTGCTGGGTATCCCCTCGAGTTCCTCGCACGCGCTGATCGGCGGCATCGTCGGCGCCACCATCGCCGCCGTCGGCGGACACGGGGTGATCTGGAAAGGCGTGATCTCCAAGGTGATCATCCCGGCGATCATCGCCGCGATACTGGCCATCGCCGTCGGCGCCGTCGCCACCTGGACTGTCTACCGCATCACCCGCGGGGTCCGTCCGGCGCGCACGGCCAACGGCTTCCGGCGCGGCCAGATCGGCTCGGCGTCGCTGGTCTCGTTGGCCCACGGGACCAACGACGCGCAGAAGACGATGGGCGTCATCTTCCTGGCGCTGATGTCCTACGGGGCGGTCAGCCGCACCTCCTCCATGCCGCCGCTGTGGGTGATCGTGTGCTGTGCGCTGGCCATGGCGTTGGGCACCTACCTGGGCGGCTGGCGGATCATCCGCACCCTGGGCAAGGGGCTGGTGGAGATCCAGCCGCCGCAAGGCATGGCCGCGGAATCCTCTTCTGCCGCGGTCATCTTGCTCTCGGCCCACTTCGGCTACGCGCTGTCCACGACGCAGGTCTGCACCGGTTCGGTGCTCGGCAGCGGGGTGGGCAAGCCCGGCGGCGAGGTGCGCTGGGGCGTGGCGGGCCGGATGGCGACCGCCTGGCTGGTCACCTTGCCGCTGTCCGGGCTGGTCGGCGCGATCACCTACTGGATCGTGCACCTGATCGGCGGATACCCCGGCGCGATCGTCGGATTCTCGCTGCTGGTCGCCGTTTCCGCCGCCATCTACCTGCGCTCGCGCAAGGTCAAGGTCGACCACAACAACGTCAACGCCCAGTGGGAAGGTGACCTGACCGCCGGACTGGACAAACCATCGGCGACGACGATGGACCACGGACCCGGCTCGACGAACGGCAGCAACGGATCCGGGCCGGCGCAGCCCCGGTTAGGCCCCGACGACGCGATCAAGGCGGGTAACCCTTCATGAACGACTGGTTCAACTACGAGGCGACCCTCAAGATCCTGCTGTTCAGCCTGCTCGCCGGCGCCGCGCTGCCCGCCATGTTCGCCGCGGGCGTCCGGTTCCAGGCCGCGGGCGCCGGCGACGCGCACGCCGACGGCGCTGCGCCACAGCGCAATCCGCTGTTACTGGCGATCGCCTGGACGATCTACGCGATCGTGCTCGCGGTGATCGTGCTCGGCGTGCTCTACATCGCCCGCGACTTCATCGCACACCACACCGGCTGGGCGTTCCTCGGAGCCAAACCCAAGTAACGTCGAATACATATCGTTGGCATAGAGTTTGTCGACGGCTCCGACGGGAAGTTGTAACGACGTGAATCGATTTCTCTCTTCGATTGTCTCGTGGTTGCGCGCGGGATATCCCGAAGGAGTGCCGCCCACCGACTCCTTTGCGGTGTTGGCTCTGCTGGCGCGTCGCCTGACCAACGACGAGGTCAAGGCCGTCGCCAACGAATTGATGAAGCGCGGCGAATTCGACCAGATCGACATCGGCGTGGTCATCACCCAGTTCACCGACGAGCTTCCGGCGCCGGAGGACATCGAGCGGGTGCGCACGCGGTTGGCCACCAAGGGCTGGCCGCTCGACGACGCCCGTGAGGACCACACATAGCCACTCTGCGGGCGCTGAGCGTCCCACCGGGCTCGGCCACCTCGCTGCTGTTGCCGGCTCTGGAACGGGTGCTCGACGGGCGTGAATCCGCGCTGCTGGCGCTGCCCGAAGGTCAGCAACCTCCACCGGCGTTGCGGGTGGGGGCGGAGATCGACGACGACGTGGCGCTGGTGGTGACGACATCGGGCACCACCGGCACCCCTAAGGGCGCGCTGTTGACCGCGGCCGCGCTGACGGCCAGCGCCGCCGCCACCCACCACCGACTCGGCGGACCGGGCACCTGGCTGTTGGCGGTCCCGCCCTACCACATCGCCGGGCTGCAGGTCTTGGTGCGCAGCGCCATCGCCGGTACCACGCCGGTCGACATGGACGTCTCCGCCGGCTTCGACGTCGCCGAATTGCCCAATGCGATAGCGCGATTGGGCTCAGGCCGGCGCTACACCGCGCTGGTCGCCGCGCAGCTGGCCAAGGCACTCGCCGACCCCGCCGCGACGGCGGCGTTGGCCGACCTGGACGGCGTACTGCTCGGCGGCGGGCCGGCACCCCGGCCGGTACTGGACGCCGCCGCGGCCGCCGGCATCGCCGTCGTGCGCACCTACGGCATGAGTGAGACGGCCGGCGGCTGCGTCTACGACGGAGTACCGCTGGACGGTGTGCGGTTGCGCATCGGCGCCGACGGCCGGATCGCGATCGGCGGGCCGATGTTGGCCAAGGGCTACCGCAACCCCGTCAACCCGGACCCGTTCGCCGAGCCCGGCTGGTTTCACACCGACGACATTGGCACCCTGGATGATTCGGGCGTCTTGACCGTGCTGGGCCGCGCCGACGACGCCATCAGCACCGGCGGGTTGACCGTCCTGCCCGGCCCGGTGGAAACCGCGCTGCACAGCCACCCCGCGGTGGCCGAGTGCGCGGTGTTCGGGCTCGCCGACGACCGACTCGGTCAGCGGGTGGTCGCGGCGGTGGTGGTCCGCCCGGGACGCCCCGCACCGACCCTCGAGGAGCTGCGCGCCCACGTCGCCGCGCGCCTGGACGCCACGGCCGCACCTCGTGAGCTCCAAATCGTCGACGAACTCCCGCGTCGCGGCATCGGCAAGGTCGACCGCGGGGCGCTGGTGCGCCGGTTCAGCGGACCCACTCTCTAGGCTCGGTGACCGTGAGGATCGCGCGCCGGGAAGCGGCGGCCGTCGCAGCCGGAGTTGTCCTGGTGGCCGCGGCCGCCGTCCTGCCCCGGTTGCACATCGGCCTCGAACCGCGCTCCGACACCGGTCTGGAGCGGTTCGGCACGCGGCCCGGCGCCGCGCCGATCTTCGGCTATTGGGACCTGCACGCCAGCTGGGGCACAGTCGCCGCAGTCGCCATTGCCGTTGCCGCCGTGGCATGGGGAACCGTTGTCGCGCAACGCCTTTCGTGGCGAATGGTGACCCTCGCCAGCTGGGGTGGCGCGTGCGCGTGGGCATTCTCGCTGGCCATGATCGACGGTTGGCAGCGCGGCTTCGCCGGCCGGTTGACCACCCGCGACGAATACCTGTTTGCGGTCCCCGGCATCTCCGACATCCCGGCCACCTTGCGGACCTTCGCCAGCCGGATCCTCGACTTCCAACCCAACTCGTGGGTGACGCACGTGTCCGGGCATCCGCCCGGTGCGGTGCTGACGTTCGTGTGGCTGGATCGGCTGGGGCTGCGCGGCGGAGCCTGGGCCGGGTTGCTGTGCTTGCTGGTGGGTTCCAGCGCGGCTGCGGCGGTGGTGGTCGCGGTGCGGGCGTTGGCCGACGAGCAGGTGGCGCGGCGGGTGGCGCCGTTTGTGGCGGTGGCCCCGACGGCGATCTGGGTCGCGGTGTCGGCAGACGGATATTTCGCCGGTGTGGCGGCCTGGGGTATCGCCCTGCTGGCGCTCGGGGTGCACGGGGCGGTTCGTTTCCCGGCCCTGGCTGCGGCCGCGGCGGGCCTGCTGCTCGGGTGGGGCGTGTTCTTGAGCTACGGGCTGCTGCTGACAGGCCTGCCGGCGCTGGCGGTGCTGGTGTCGGCGCCGCGTTGGCGCAGCGCGCTGCGCGCCCTGGGGCCAGCGGTAGTCACCGCGCTGGCGGTGGCGGTCGCCTTCGCCGTCGCCGGGTTCTTCTGGTTCGACGGCTACCACCTTGTCCAGCAACGCTATTGGCAGGGCATCGCCAAAGACCGGCCGTTTCGGTACTGGGCGTGGGCGAATCTGGCGTGCACGGTGTGCGCCGTGGGACTGGGCAGCGTGGCCGGAATCAGCCGATTGTTCGATCCGGATGCCATTCGGCGGCGCTCGGGGTTCTATCTGGTGCTGCTGGCGATGCTCGCCGCTATCGTCGCGGCCGACCTCAGCATGCTGAGCAAGGCCGAAACCGAACGCATCTGGTTGCCGTTCACCGTTTGGCTGACTGCCGCGCCGGCGCTGTTGCCGCCGCGGTGGCATCGCCCGGCATTGGCGGTCAACGCCGCCGGAGCAGTGCTCCTCAACAGCGTCATCTTCACGAATTGGTAGGCAACGTGGACAAACCGGTCCTGGCACGTCGACTCGGCACCACCGACGCGGTGGTGATCGGGCTGGGTTCGATGATGGGCGCCGGGGTGTTCGCGGCCTTCGGTCCCGCCGCCCAAGCCGCCGGTGTCGGCCTGCTCATCGGGTTGGTACTCGCCGCGGCGATCGCGTACTGCAACGCCACCGCCTCAGCGCGATTGGCCGCGCGCTACCCGACGTCCGGTGGCACCTACATCTACGGGCGGGAGCGTCTGGGGCCGTGGTGGGGCTTCATCGCCGGGTGGGGCTTCGTGATCGGCAAGACCGCGTCCTGTGCGGCGATGGCGCTGACGCTGGCGTCCTACACCGTCGCCGGACCGCAGTGGGCGCAGCGCGCTGTGGCCGTGGGGGCCGTGGTGGTGCTGACCGCGCTGAACTACCGCGGTGTCACCAAGACGGCGATGCTGGCGCGAATTCTGGTGGCGTGCACGCTTATCGCGCTGGCCGTGGTGGTCATCGGCATCGCCGCCGACCGGCCCGGAACGTCGCACCTGACCGGCGATTGGTCGAGCGTCACGGGATATGGGGTGTTGCAGTCAGCCGGGCTGTTGTTCTTCGCGTTCGCCGGTTACGCGCGGATCGCGACGATGGGCGAGGAAGTGCGCGAACCGGCCCGCACCATCCCCCGGGCGATCGGGATTGCGTTGGCCATTGCCGTGGCGGTCTACCTGGTGGTCGGGGTGGCGGTGCTGCTGGCCGCCGGGCCCAAGCGACTGGCCGGTGCGACGGCCCCGCTGGCCGAGGCGTTGCGCGCGGTGGATGCGTCGTCGCTGCTGCCGGCGGTCGCCGTGGGTGGGGCGCTGGCCAGCATGGGCGCGCTGCTGGCGCTGATTGCCGGGGTCGGTCGCACCGCCCTGGCCATGGCCCGCCACCGGGATCTGCCCGGCTGGCTGGCCGCGGTCCATCCGCGCTATCAGGTGCCCCACCACGCGGAGATCGCGCTGGCGGTGGTCGTGTGTGTGCTGGCGGCCACGGTCGATCTGCGTGGGGTGATCGGCTTCTCGTCGTTCGGGGTGTTGATCTATTACGCGATCGCCAACGCCGCCGCCTACACCCTGCCCGCCCGCGGCTGGCTACGCGGGCTCAGTGTCGCTGGGTTGATCGGTTGCCTGGTGCTGGTCGCGACGTTGCCGTGGACATCGGTGGTGGCGGGACTGGCCGTGTTCGCCGTGGGGCTGCTCGGGCGCTGGGCGCGTGGTCTCAGAGCCCAGCGGCGCGGGTGACGCGGGCGAAACGACTGCCGGGCGCGCACGCGGCGCGTACCACCGCGACGTCGGCGACGACGTCCACGTCGGCCAGCTGCCGCACGGTGACCACCCCAACCCCGTTGTCGCGCAACGCCTTGAGCGTCAACTCTCCGGTTTCCGGCACGGACATCGGAACACCGCGCAGGCAGTCGGCCGCGGCCGGCGTCTGTACCCCCAGCACCCACCACCCGCCGTCGGCGGCCAAGCCCAGTACCGCCGGTGACTCGAGCAACAACGCCGCGCAGTCGCCCATCAGGTCGGCGGTCACCTGCGGGGTGTCCATCCCGATCTGCAGCACCGGGTGCCCCGCCGGGCCGTCGGCGGCGTCGGCGTGGGCATTGGCCAGCCGATCGGCGAAGTCGTCGCCACGCTGCGCGATCACGGTGAACGCTTGCAGGCGCCGCCGGATTTCGGCGGCCCCGGCCGCATTGTCCAGGTCCCCGGTCAGCGCCACCACCCGCGCCGCCACCGGGGCGGCGGCGACGGCGTCCAGGGTGTCCAGCAACGCTGCCGCGGCGATCTCCGCGGCGACCCGCTCGCCGACGGTTGCGGCCAACCGGGTCTTGGCCAGCCCGGGCTCGGGCGCCTTGGCCACCACCAGCACGGTGACCGGCAGCGTCACGAAATCACCTTCCAGAAGTCCAGAATGGCGATGACGCTGCCCCGCAGAGATCCGCTCACCTTCGATTTGCCGCCGGTGCGTGGGCCGTAGCTGACGTCGAGTTCGACCACCCGCCAGTTCGCCGCGGCGGCGCGCACCAGCAATTCCAGCGGATACCCCGACCGCCGATCGGTGACGCCGAGGTCCAGCAGCGCTTGACGCCGGGCCACCCGCATCGGTGCGATGTCATGCACCGGCAGGCCGTGGCGGGTGCGCAGCCGCCAACTCATCACGACCGTCCCCACCCGCGCCACCCACGGCCAGTGCAGCCCCGGCACCGGCCGGCGCCGCCCGATCACCAGGTCGGCGCCTTGATCGAGCGCGGCGACCAGCCGGGGCAGGTCCGCCGGGTCCATCGAACCGTCGGCATCGATGACCGCGACGACCGGTGTGCTCGCGGCGACCACGCCGGCGTGCACCGCCGAGCCGTACCCGGGCCGCGGTTCGGCGACGACTCGAGCGCCGTGCCGGGCGGCCACCGCCGCGGTGTCATCGGTGCTGTTGTTGTCCACCACCAGAGCCCGGTAGCCGGGCGGAATCGCGGCCAGCACCGCAGGCAGCGACTCCTCCTCGTTGAGGCAGGGCAACACCACCGTCACGACATCGTCGGGCACGCCCACCGACTCTAGGGGGCTCCGCTAGACCGCGGTCAGAAGCCGGGGAAGTGTCCCCCGCCGCCGCGACCGCCGCCACTGCCGCCGCCGCTACCCCCGCCGGTCCCACCGCCGCCGGACGGCAGCCTGGGCGCCGGCTCTACCGGCCTGGGGGCGATGGTCTGCTGCTGCGTGGGCGGTTTGGGCGCCACGGTCTGCTGCTGCTGCGTCGGCGGCTTGGGGGCCACCGTCTGCTGCGTGGGCGCCTGTGTCGGCACCTGCGTCTGCTGGGTCGGCGCCTGCGTCGGCTTGGGCGCCGCGGTCGTCGGCGCCACGGTCGGCGCCTCCGTCGTCGGGGCCACCGTGGTGGTCTTCGGCGTCACCGGCTGGGTGGTCACCGGCGTCGTCGGCGCCGTGGTGTCCGGGGTGCTCGGCTTCGTCGTCACCGGCGTGGTGGGCGGAGTCGTCGGCGGCGTGGTCGGAATCGTCGTCGTCGGCGTCGGCGGGGTCGGATACGTCGGGTATGGGCCGTACGTCGGCATGCCCGGCTGCCAGCCCGGATACGGCGGGATGAAGATCGGGACCGGCAGCGGCGCGGGGACCGGGACCACGGGCGGGGCGACCGGCGCCGGGATGGGTGCCGGGGCGGCCGGGGCCGGCGCGGCCGGCACACCGCCGCCGGTTCCGGGCACGACGCCCTGACCGGGCAGCACATTCTGGACCGGGATGGTTCCGCCCTGGAATCCGGCGTTGGGCGCCTCAGGCGGGGGCGGCGGCACCGGCGCCTGCTGTTGGGTCGGCAGCAGCGGCATGAACTTGCCGGGTTGGGCGTTCTGGTGGCCCTCCACCGGCTGCGACGCGGCGGTGGGCCGGACGGTGACCGCCACGGCGACCGCCAGGGAGGCGAACCCAACGACCGCGAACGCCACGACAGCGTTGCCGATCAGCAACGACCGGCGGTTCAGTCGCTCCGGGCGGTCGCCGGCGACCTCGTCGTCGGCCGGATCGTCGTATTCCTCGTATTCGTCGAAGCCGTCCATCGGCTCGACCGGAAGCAACTCGTAGTCGCCGGCCTGGGAGTACGCCAGCTGCTCATCGCCGGAGGTGGGCGCTCCCTGCGCGGGCGGCAGGTAGGTCGTCGCGTCGGGACCGACGGCCGGTGCGGACATGGTCGCGTCCAGCGGAACGGCCCCTGCGGCCATTGTCGCGTCGATCGGCGCGGCCGGTGCGGCCATGGTGGCATCGGCGGGCAGCACCGGGTGAGCGGCCGTCGCGGCGGCCAACGCCGCGCCGCGGGCCAGCGCGAAGGTCGGGTCGTCGGGGACCTGGACCTGCATGGTCTGATCGCCGCTGCTGAGCTGGTTGGCGAACATCTGGGTCTGCTCGGCCGACGAGCCGACCACGACCACCTGGTCAGGACTGCTGGTCTCCTCGGGGATGCGCGCCATCAGGGTGTCGAACGTGGAGGTGGCGTCGGTGCCGTGCGGCGCGGCGGCCAGCATGGTCGGCGGAGCATCGACGGAGCTGCCGTCGGCGCCCGCCATCGCCAGGCTCGCCGTCTCGTCGCCGACCAGCAGCACCGCCGATCCGGCGCCCGCCGTCCCCAGCAGCGCCGTAGCCGCCTCCGACTCCGAAAGCACCTCCACATCGGGCACCCCGGACGAGTCCAGCGCCTGGCGCAGCTCGTCGGCCTTGGCGTGGTCGGTCCAGATCAACCGGGTGGCGACCAGCCGGTGATTCTCGTCGGCCAGCAACCGGTTGGTGCCTACCACTGTCTCGGTCAGCGCCTGGACCGGGCGGTCGGCAAGGTCGACCGACGACTGGTCAATGACACCTTCACCGCGGGCGGCAGCATCCACCATGGCCAAGCGCGCAACTTGGCCGGTGACCGCGACCCCCAAAACGACGTCCATTACGGCTCTCCTTCGGCCGGCTACCCCGCAACCAGCAATGTCCCGGCATCATTACACTTCGATACCGTCAGCAATATTCGTCATTCGGGCGACAAAGGTTCCCCTATGAGCGCAGCGTAACCGGGATTCCCGACCAGCGGGGACGGTCATTGAGGAAGCTGATCGTCTTCATAGCCTGCTCACAGCCACTGCCGCGTCTTCCGAACGGAGAATATGTTCGCAATCGATCAACGCAGCGGACCCGGCAGGGGGTTCCCTCGCGGTGGCACCAAACCTGCGCGACCAGCAACCGACCTTGGAACCCGGGGGACATTGTGAGCGTGAACAGCGACGACACACCGACCGGCCCCATCACCGGTGCGCGAGCCCAGCAAGCGCCGCCCGGCCCGGGGGGCCCGGGATCCGGTCATCTCTCGTTCCCGGGTCAGCCCGCGCCGGGGCACTTGACCCGCCGACGCAACACCCTGCGCGACCTGGTGGCCGCTGTGCTTATCGTCCTGGCGCTGCTGTTCCCGTGGAACCTGTACTTCGGTCTCGGCATCCCCGACAGCAGCGGGTTGATCTGGGCGGTGCTCGCGGTGGTGACGCTGCTGTCGCTGACGTCGCTCGCGCTGTCGCGCACCCGGATCAACCCGGTGAGCGCCAGCCGGTTACGCCTGGCGCTCAACGTCCCCTACTTGCTGCTGGTGCTGGCGTTCGTCGTCTACGACGTGGTGGAAACCATCCGGTTCGGCGGCACCGTGCACGTCCCGGGCGGAGTCGGCCCGGGCGCCTGGTTGGGCGTTGCCGGCGCGCTGCTGGCCGCCCAACCACTGCTGACCGCGCCGACCACCGACGAGAACCAGCACCGCGGATGGTTGCGGTCGGCCCGGATCGTCGGGTACGCGTCGATGTTCGGGGCGTCGCTGGCGTCCGGCTTCAACCTGTGCTGGCGGATCCGCTACGCGTTGCGCGGGTCGGACGGCTCGATGTCGCTCGGCACCCAGAACATCGCGGTCATCATCACCGCCGTCGTCTACGGCGTGGTGGCGCTGGCCGCCGTCCTGGTCGCCTCCCGATGGATCCTGCAGGCCACCAAGCCGGCCCGGTTGACGATCCTGGCGCTGGGCGCCTCCGCCCTGCTGGCGGGCGTCCTGGTGTGGCTGCTGCCCATAGGCCGGGAACTCGACGCGTTCCACGGCATCGCGCAGAACACGTCCACAGCGGGCGTCGGCTACGAGGGATACCTGGCGTGGGCGGCGGCCGCGGCGTTGTTCGCCCCGGTGACGCTGTTTGCCGCCGAAGGCTGGCGCACCGACCGCGAGGTCTGGCGTGCGGCCATCCGCAAAGGCCTGCTCCTCATCGGCGTGTGGTCGCTGGGGTCGGTGCTGATGCGGCTGACCGACCTGGTGGTCGCGGTATTGCTGAACTACCCGCTGTCCCGCTACGACACCATGACCATGGCCGCCTTCGATCTAACCACCGCGGTGCTGGCGTTCTGGCTGCGCATCAACTTCGGCAACCGGGCGCTGCGGCCCCGGCTGGTGGCGGCGCTGAGCGGCTTCCTGTTCGCGCTGACGGTGTGCCGCCTGATCGTCGAAGACGTGCTGGCCCCGCGGTTCGAAACCGCTCCCGGCGCGGCACCGAATCCGGTCTACGGCAACGACTTGGCGCAGCAGATCACCAGCGTCTTCGACGTCACACTGTGCTTGCTGGCGCTGAGCATCGTTGCCGGGGTGATCGTGGCCGCGCGGATCCGCCCGTTGCGGCGGCGCCTGCGGCGTCGGCGCCCGGCTCCGCGGCCGGGCGGCACCGGCCCCGGACAGCGCCGCCCGGGCGGTCCGCCGCCGCCATCGGAGGCCAAGACGACGCAATTCGGCGCCGCGGACCACGGCGACGACGCGCCCACCACGGTGTTGTCCGGCGGCGCGGGCCGCTCCCCGCGGATCTTCCGGTCCACCGAGTCAGCGCAGCAGGCGCCGCCCAAGATCTTCCGCCCGCCGGGTAGCTCGTCTTAGCCCTCCAGAAACGCCCCTTTAGCGCAGCGGCGCAAACGCGAACTCGCGCAGCCCGTCCCGCGGTTCGATGGCCGCGCGGAAGCCCAGCACGTCAGCGGCCCGAGCGGGATCGGCGACGATGTGGCGCACGTCGCCGCTGCGGTACTGGCCGGTGACGACGGGCGCCAGGGTACCGGCGGAACCGGCGCGCGCCTCGCACAGCGCGGCGGCCACCTCCCGAATCGAGATGGGCCGGCCGCTGCAGACGTTGGCCGCGGTGAAGCCGCCGCGTTCGGTGGTGGCCGCGGCCAGGTTGGCCGCAGCGACGTCGTCCACGTGGACGAAGTCGCGCATCTGGCCGCCGTCTTCGAAAACTCGCGGCGGCTCACTCTTTTCCAGCGACGACCGGAAGATCGCCGCCACCCCGGAGTACGGGGTGTCGCGCGGCATGCCCGGCCCGTAGACGTTGTGGTAGCGCAGCGCCACCACCGATCCGCCGGTGGACTCCGCCCACGCCAGCGCGTAATGCTCCTGTGCGGTCTTGCTGGCGGCGTACAGGCTGCGCGGGCGCAGCGGGGCGTCCTCGTCGACGAGCTGCCACTGCAACTCCTCGCCACCCAGCGGGCAGCGGTTCTCGAAGATCCCGGCGTCCAGGTCGGCGCGCCGCCGCGGCAACGGATCGACGTCGCCATGCTGCGGACACCGGTAGCGGCCCTGGCCGTACACCACCATCGAGGAAGCCAGCACCAGCCGGGTGACACCGGCGGCGAACATCTGCGCCAGCAACACCGTCGTCGCGAGGTCGTTATGACCGCCGTACTCGGGCGCGTCGGCCGCGTTGACCCCCGCGCCGACCATCGCGGCCTGATGGCACACCAGGTCGACCCCGGCCAGCAGCGGCGCCAGCGCGTCGGCGTCGCGGACATCGATACGGTGGCAGCCGTCGGGCAGCACCGCGTCCGGCCCGTGCGCGGCGGGCAACAGCACGTCGACACCGACCACCTCGTGCCCCGCCGCCCGCAGCGCAGTGTCCACCCGCGACCCGATGAAACCGGCCGCGCCGGTCAGCAGCACCCTCATGGCAACTCGAACGGTAACGCCACCCCGGCGTGGTGCCGGCAGTGCGTGCAGGTGCGTTCGCTGGCCACCCGATCGATGGCCGCGCGCACCAGCTGCTTGAGACGCTGCACGTTCTCCCCGAACCCCGCGAACACGTCGGCGGCCTTAACACCCTCCCCAACGGCGACCCCGGCGTCCACGTCGGTGACCAAAGCAATTGCCGCGTAGCACAATTCGAGTTCACGAGCCAGGACCGCCTCGGGATAGCCGGTCATGTTGACCAGCGTGAAGCCCGCCGAGGCGAACCACCGGCTCTCCGCGCGGGTGGAAAACCGCGGGCCCTGAATCACCACCATGGTGCCGCCATCGACCAGATCGGGGACGTCGGGCACAGCGGTGACGGCGGCGCGCAGCGTCGGGCAGTACGGGTCGGCGAAGGTGGCGTGCACGCCGCCGGAATCGAAGTAGGTATCCGCGCGCCCGCGGGTGCGGTCGACGAGTTGGTCGGGCACCACGATTGCCCCGGGCCCGAGGTCGGGGGTCAGGCTGCCCACCGCGCACGGCGCGAATACCCGCCGGACACCGAGCGCGCGCAGCGCCCACATGTTGGCCCGATACGGCACGGTGTGCGCCGAGTACTCGTGCTGGGCCCCGTGCCGAGGCAGGAACGCGACCTCGTGGTCGCCGACGACGCCGATGGTGATGGGGGCGCTGGGCCGACCGTAGGGGGTGTCGGGGACGACGGTGCGCGCGTCAGCGTCGAGGAAGGTGTAGAAGCCGCTGCCGCCGATCACTCCGAGCATCCGCTCATTGTGGTGCATGAGGCAGGATGCCTAGGTGGCCAGTTTCGCGCAGTGGATCGCCGGCGCTCGCCCCCGCACCTTGCCCAACGCGGTGGCACCGGTGGTCGCCGGCACCGGCGCGGCGGCCTGGCTGCACGCGGCGGTCTGGTGGAAGGCGCTGCTGGCGCTGGTGGTGGCCCTGGCGCTGATCGTCGGGGTCAACTACGCCAACGACTACTCCGACGGCATCCGCGGCACCGACGACGACCGCGCCGGCCCGGTGCGCCTGGTGGGCTCGAAGCTGGCGGCCCCCCGCTCGGTGCTGGCCGCGGCGATCGCCTGCCTGGCGGTCGGGGCGGTGGCGGGCTTGGCGTTGGCGTTGGTCAGCTCGCCGTGGCTCATCGCCGTCGGGGCCGCCTGCATCGCCGGGGCCTGGCTGTACACCGGCGGCTCCAAACCGTACGGCTACTCCGGGTTCGGTGAGCTGGCCGTCTTCGTTTTCTTCGGCCTGGTCGCGGTGCTGGGCACGCAGTACACCCAGGCACTGCGCATCGACTGGGTCGGTGCGGTGCTGGCGGTCGGCACCGGGGCGCTGTCGTCCTCGGTGCTGGTCGCCAACAATCTGCGCGACATCCCCACCGATGCGCGCTCGCACAAAATCACCCTGGCGGTCCGGCTCGGCGACACCCGCACCCGCGTGCTCTACCAAGTGCTGCTGGCCGTCGCCGGCATCGCGACGGTGGTCTTGATGGCCGCCACGCCGTGGTGCGGGGTGGGACTGATCGCCACGCCGCTGGCGCTGCGTGCCGCCGGGCCGGTGCGCTCGGGCCGCGGCGGAGCCGAGCTGATCCCGGTGTTGCGGGACACCGGGCTGACCATGGTGGTGTGGGCGATCGCGGTGGCCGCGGCGTTGGCGGCACACTCTTGGGGACAACACTGAGGATGGGTATGACAGAAATCGCCTCGACCAGCGGCGCCAACACCGTCGGGTTGCTCAGCGTCGGGGCGTATCGCCCCGAGCGGGTGGTGACCAACGACGAGATATGCCAGCACATCGACTCTTCCGACGAATGGATCTACAGCCGCACCGGCATCAAGACCCGCCGGTTCGCCGCTGAGGACGAATCGGCGGCGTCCATGGCGATCGAGGCCAGCCGCCAAGCCATGGCCAAGGCCGATCTGGACGGGCCCGACATCGACGGCGTCATCGTCGCCACCAGCACCCACTTCCTGCAGACCCCGGCCTGCGCCCCGATGGTCGCCGCGACGTTGGGCACCCAGGGCGTGCCCGCCTTCGACATCTCGGCGGGCTGCGCCGGGTTCGGCTACGGGCTGGGCCTGGCCGCCGACATGATCAGCGGCGGCAGCGCCCGCACGATGCTGGTGATCGGCTCCGAGAAGCTGTCGCCCACGATGGACATGACCGACCGCAGCAACTGCTTCATCTTCGCCGACGGCGCCGCCGCGGTTGTGGTGGGACAGACCCCGACGCGCGGCATCGGGCCGACGGTGTGGGGCAGCGACGGCGAACAGGCTTCGGCGATCCGCCAGGACATCGACTGGATCACCCACGCGCAGAACCCGTCCGGGCCGCGCCCCTTCGTGCGGCTGGAGGGCACGGCGGTGTTTCGTTGGGCGGCCTTCGAGATGGTCAAAGTCGGTCAGCAGGCCATGGACGCCGCGGGCGTCAAAGCCGACGAGATCGACGTGTTCGTCCCGCACCAGGCCAACACCCGCATCAACGAACTGCTCGCAAAGAATCTCGAGTTGCGCGAGGACGCCGTCATCGCCAACGACATCGAGCACACCGGGAACACCTCGGCAGCGTCCATCCCGCTGGCGATGTCCGAGCTGCTGGGCAGCGGCGCCGCCAAACCCGGCGACTTGGCGTTGCTGCTCGGCTACGGGGCGGGCCTGAGCTACGCCGCGCAGGTCGTGCGGATGCCGCAGGGCTGAGCGCTACGAGTCGGGCGCCTTCTCGGGGGTCTCCCCCGGCTGGCCGGTCTCCCCGCGCAGTCGGGCCCGCAACTGGTCGCGTTCGCGGCGCCGCCGCTCGCCGGCCTCGGCCAGCGCGGCCGTGGCGCGCAGCCGCAGCGGGCGCAATACCCAGATGCCCAATGGCATCGCGATGATCAGACCGAACAGCGCGGCCACCACGATCGGGAATTCCGGCAGCCCCAGCAGTCGCGCCACCCCGTAGATGGCCGCGGTGAGAACCACGAACAGCAGCAACCGGGCCACGGCGTACACCACCACGTCCACCACGCCGCGGTGTTGCTGCGCCGCCTTGCCGCTAGGCGCTTCGGACATGGCCTGACCCTAGTGCGCGGGTATATTCGCAACCAGGAGGTGCCGAGTGGTTTACCTGGTCGTTGTCCTGGTGTTGGGGACGCTGATCTACATTGGCTGGCGCGCGACGCGGTCGCAGACGAGCCGTACGAAGACTCGCGTCATCGGACCCGACGACGACCCGGAGTTCCTGTGGCGGTTGGGACACGGGGACAACAACCCCCGCTAGCCGAAGTTCGGACTGGACTGCCGCTGGTCGGCGGGAAACCCGTCGGCGACGACGGCGGCCAACTCGACGAGCGCTTCGCGCGTCGACCTTTTCAGCCGGTCCAGATCGATCTCGGCGCCTTCTTCCAGATGCGGATCGAACGGCACCAGACGCACCGCGCGGCACCGCCGGGCGAAGTGCTCGACCACCTTCTGCATGTCCACTTTGCCGGTGCGCGGCCGGACCGCGTTGATCACCGCGATCGAATTGCGCACCAGATCCTCGTGGCCGTGGGCCTCTAGCCAGTCCAGCGTCGCCGACGCGCTGCGGGCGCCGTCGATGGATCCGGAGGCGACGACGATCAGCGCGTCGGATTTGGCCAGAATCGCCGACATCGCCGAATGCAGCAGTCCGGTGCCGCAGTCGGTGAGGACCAGGCCGTAGTACCGCTCCAAGATCTCCAGGGTGCGGGTGTAGTCGTCGGCGCCGAACTCTTCCGAAGCGGTCGGATCGGTCTCCGAGGCCAGCACTTCCAGCCCGCTGGGCGCCTGCGAGGTGTAGCCGCGCACGTCGCTGTAGCGCTCGACGCGCTGGGCGTCGCGCAGCAGGTGGCGCACGGTGGCCGAGGTCTGCAGCGGAATCTTCTGGCTCAAGGTGCCGCGGTCGGGGTTGGCGTCCACGGCGACCACCCGGTCACCGCGCACCGAAGCGAACGTCGAGCCCAGGGTGGCGGTGATCGTGGTCTTGCCCACGCCGCCCTTCAACGAGAGCACGGCGACTCGGTAGCAGCCCCGCAACGGCCGGTTCACCTGCGCGACGAGGTTGTTGTAGCGGGTGGCTCGCGGGCCCTCCCCCACGTTGATCAGCTGACCCGACAACACATAGAGCAGCCGCCGCCAGCCCTCCGATGGCGGCGGCTTGACCGGGCGCAGCAGCACGGTGGTGGACAGTTCCGGATACGGCGACTGGGGCACCAGTTCCGGGCGGTACTGCGGTTCGACCGGCCGTTCGGCGCGAGTGGCGGGCTCGGTGTAGTAGGCGCCGTAGGCGGTCGGGTCAACCCGCGGGGCGTTGGTCACCGGGCCGGTGGCGGGCCCGGCGTCCCACTGCGGCGCGGCGGGGGGCGCCTCGGTGGTCGGCGCTATCGGCGCGGCGGCGGTCTCCGGTCCCGCAGAGCGCCGTTCGGTGCGGAACCCGGCGAACGCGCGGGTCGCGGTGTCGCCGCCGGCTTCTGCGGGTGCATGCGGCTGGCTCGGCAGTTGCATGGTCGGGTGATCGGTGCCGGCGTTTCCCTCGTAGTTCCTCGACGTTCCTGTCGTCGGATGCTCTGACACGTGCCCGCTTCCCCCTTTTATGGCCCTTACATTTACTCGGCTCGTCTGTATGCCAACGATCAGCCGACGCCCGCGTACGAGTGCAGGCCGACGGTCACCAGGTTAACGAAGAACAGATTGAAGACCATGGCCACGAACCCGGCGACGTTGATCCAGGCGGCTTTGCGGTCCCGCCAACCCGCCGTCGACCGCGCATGCAGGTACGCCGCGTACACCACCCACGCGATGAACGAGACGGTCTCCTTGGGGTCCCAGCCCCAGTACCGGCCCCAGGCCTCCTCGGCCCAGATGGCGCCGAAGATCACCCCGAAGCCGAACACCGGGAAGGCGAAGATCGTGGTGCGGTAGGCGATCCGGTCCAGCGTCTGGGCATCGGGGAACCGTTGCACCATCCGCGCCAGCCGCCCGTCGGCGTCGGGTTCCCCCAGCCGGGAGGTGCGCAGCAGGAACAGGATGCTGGCGATCCCGGCCACCAGGAAGACTCCCGATCCCAGGCTGACCACCGACACGTGGATGGGCAGCCAATAGGACTGCAGCGCCGGCATCACCGGTGCGGCGTTGGCGTAGAGCCAGCGCCCGGAGACCGTCAGCAAGATCAACACTGGCACCAGCAGGAAGACCCACAGCGGCCGGTACTGCGGGCGGCGCAGCACGACGGCCCCGGCGACCAGCCCGGACAGGCAGGTCAGGTTGATGAACTCGTACATGTTGCCCCACGGCACCCGCATGGTCGCCGCACCGCGCAGCACGATGCAGGCCAGCAGCAGCGCGATGCCCAGGTAGGCCACGGCCAGACCTGCCCGCCCGACGCGTTCGTCCAACGGCCGCCGCGGCGCGTCCACCACGATTCCCGGGGTGGCGCTGTCGGTGGCGACCGATCCGGCCAGCACCAGTTCGCGCTCGTCGACCTTGCGGCCGCGGACGTAGGCCAACTCGAAGGCGAGCAGGAGCAGCGCGACCACCAGCGCGACGACGGCCGAGGTGAACGCCCAGTCGGAGTAGGTGGCCAGGCCGATATTTATGTTGGGGGTGTTCATGTGACGTCCACCTGCGATGTCCTCGTTGGCTCTGTCGGCTGCGGGGCGGCCGGTTCGGGCAGCCCGGCCAGCAGCCGCTCGGTCAGCCGCTCGAACTCGTCGCCCCACCCGGAGTTGTCGGTGCGCGCCAGGCCGCCGAGTTCGACGCTTACCGTACCCGGCGCCTCGGACACCGGGACCAGGCGAACCCACACCCGGCGGCGGCGCACCAGCAGGGAGACCAGCAGGCCGGCCATCATGGTGATCGCGAAGACCAGCACCCAGGTTTGCCCGGGGTCGTGGGAGACCTGCAGGTTGACGAACGGGACGGCGCCGTCGAAGCGCACGACGGTGCCCGCCGCCGGGCCCTGGTCGATGCGGACCTGATCCCCCACCCGCAGGTTGACCCGCTTCTCCTTGGTCAGCCGGCCCTGCTCGATCAGTCGGTGATCCAGGTTGAACAACGACTGCGGCCGCCCGGTGTCCAGGCCGGTGTCGCCGCGGTAGATGTCGACGGCCACCGCGGGGGCGTTCAGCGCCGGGAAGCGGGACGACAGCAGCGTGCCGTCGAGTTGTTCGGTCGGTGCCAGCAGACCCTGGATCGCGATCTGGTGTTTGCGCCGCTCGTCTGCGGTGGGATAGCTGCCGGCCGGCGGGTCGATGCGCGCGACGCCGGAGGACAGCAGCGTCTGCGGGTTGTCGGGGCGCCACTGCACGGTCGAGGTGCGGGTCTGCCCGTTCGGGAAGGTGACGGTGAAGGTCGGTGCGTAGCCGTGACCTTGCAGGTACACCCGGTCACCGCCGATGCGCAGCGGGTGGTTGACCTCGAGCCGGTAGGGCCGCCAGGTGTTGGCCGTCAGGTCGGTGCCGGACTGGTAGTCGATGTCCGCGGCGAACGAGGTGGCCTGTCCGCTCGGCAGGTAGTGGGCCTGGAAGTCGTTGACGCGCACGCAGATCGGATGCAGTGAGGTGCCGTCGACGGTGTTGCCGGCGCGAAAGGAGTCGAACGCGGCCGGTGAGGCCGAGCAGAACCCGGGGCCGCCGTCGGCGATGACGATGACGTTGCCCTCGTAGCCGAACAGCTTGCCGGCGGCGACCGCGACCAGCAGGCCGAGCAGGGAGAAGTGGAACACCAGGTTGCCGAATTCGCGCAGGTAGCCCTTTTCGGCGGAGACCTCTGCTGTGTTGTCCTGGCGCCGGATGGTGGTGCGCCAACCCCGCAACCGCCCCGCGACGGTGTCGGCCAGGCTGTCCAGCTCCTGGGCCGGGGCGCTCAGTTCTCGGTGGGCGTGCTTGGGCAGCCGGGACAGGTTGCGCGGTGCGGGCACCGGCGTGGCGCGCAGGCTGCGGGCGTGCTCGATGATCCGCGGGGTCAGGCATCCCACCAGCGAGACGAACAGCAGCACATAGATGGCGGTGAACCAGAAGCTGGAGAACACGTCGAAGGCCTGGACCGTGTCCAGCCAGGGCCCGATCACCGGGTGCGTTCTGAGGTACTCGTCGACCTTGCCGGCGTTGAGGCTGCGCTGGGGCAGCAGAGCCCCCGGGACGGCGCCGAGCGCGAGCAGGAACAGCAGCACCAGCGCGGTGCCCATTGAGGTCAACGAGCGCCACGTGTTGCGCAGCCAAGCGATGAGGCGACTCAAATCGGCAGCCTCACGTCGGAGACGAACGCGTCGCGCAACCACGAGACGAAGTCGTTCCACACACCGGTCACCAGCGCCGCGCCGACGGCGATCAGCAGCACCCCGCCGAAGACCTGGATGGCGCGGGTGTGCCGGCGCAGCCAGCCCAGCCCGGCGACCGCGCCCGCTGAACCGAACGCCAGCAGCACGAACGGAATCCCCAGCCCCAGGCAGTAGGCGATGACCAGCACAATGCCGCGCGCCACGCTGGCGCCGTCGGTGGCCGAGGCGACGGTGATCACCCCGGTCAGCGTCGGCCCCAGGCACGGGGTCCAGCCCAGCGCGAAGACCGCGCCGAGCAGCGGCGCCCCGGCGATGGTGGTGAACTGCCGGGGACTGAACCGGGCTTGCCGCTGCAGGGCCGGGATGAGTCCGACGAACACCAACCCCATGACGATGGTCAGCACGCCGCCCACCCGCTGCAGCACCAGCTGGTTGGTGATCAGGGTGGTCGTCATCCCGAGGACGACGACGGTGCCCAGGACGAACACGACGGTGAATCCGGCGACGAACAGCGCGGCCGAGCCCGCGACCCGCCACCGTGCCGCGGGCGGCGCCTTGACCGCGCCCCCGGTATCCGGCTCCGAAACCCCGACGACGGCCGCCAAGTACGACACGTAGCCCGGCACCAGCGGCACCACACATGGGGAGGCGAACGACACCAACCCGGCCAGCAGGCAGACCCCCATCGCCACCAGCAGCGGACCGGCGGCGGCGAGGTGGGCGAACCCGCTCATTGCGGTCCCGGCGAGTTCTGGGCCGCCGGGTCCTTCTCGGCCGCCACCCGTTGCACCACCGGCTGCAGATCATCGGCCAGCAGTTCCCGCAGGAACACCGCGGCCACCCGGTGCTGGCGGTCGAGCACCAGCGTGGACGGGATGACGGTGGTGGGGTACTTCCCGCCGAACGCGATCAGGGTGCGCATCGCCGGGTCGTAGATCGACGGGTACGTCACCTGCCGGTCGGTGACGAAGTCCAGCGGCGCCTGACGGTTGTTGTCGCGCACGTCGATGCCCAGGAACGACACTCCGCTGCCCCGGGTGGCCGCATAGACCCGCTGCAGTTGGCTGACCTCGGCGCGGCACGGACCGCACCACTGGCCCCAGACGTTGACGATGACGACCTGCCCGGTGAAGTCGTCCAGCGACACCTGGCGCGACGGGTCGGTGAGGTCGGGCCCGGACAACTTGCCCGGGCGGCCGCGACTGGCCGGCGGGTCGTAGAAGATGTCGGTCTTCCCGCCCGGTGACACGAACTCGAAGGTGCCGCCCTGCGCGACGGCGTCGCGCCCGGAGCAGCCGGTCAGCAGTGCCGCCAGCACCGCTGCGGCGATCACCAGCCGACGCATCGTCAAACGCCTGCCGCCGGTTCGGCATAGGAGATGTCGACCAACCGGTCGCCGTCGTAGGTCAGCGTGGTCACCGACGCGAGCCCGCATTCGCGGCGGCGCGGGTCGTGCCACAGCCGTTTGCCGCTCAAGAACAGCCGCAGCGTCCAGACCGGCAGTTGGTGGCTGACGCACACCACCTCGTGGCCGGCGCCGCGGGCGCGAGCCTTGTCCACCGCGGTCGACATCCGGTCGGCGACCTGTGTGTACGGCTCGCCCCAGGACGGCGTGAACGGGTTGCGCAGCTGCCACCACACCCGTGGGTCGCGCCAGGCGCCGTCGCCCGGGCCGACCCGCCGGCCTTCGAAGAAGTTCGCCGACTCGATCAGGTCGGGATCGGTGTCGACGGGCAGATCGTGTTCGGCGGCGATCGGCGCGGCGGTCTCCTGCGCCCGTTGCAACGGCGAGGCGATGACGGCGACGACGTCGCGCTCGGCCAGGAAGTCGGCGACCGCGGCCGCTTGGGCACGGCCCCGCTCGGACAGGCGGAAGCCGGGCAGCCGCCCGTAGAGGACGCCGGTGGGGTTGTGCACCTCGCCGTGGCGCACCACGTGTACGCGGGTCTGCTCGGCCATCAGGACGGGTCCTTCCGGGCGGTCGCGGCGGCGCGGGCGGCCGCCGGCAGCGCGGCGGCGATCCGCTCGAACGCATCGTCGTCCAGGGCCGCGGAGACGAACCACGCCTCGAAGGCACTGCACGGCGGGTAGACCCCGGCATCCAGCAGCGCATGAAAGAACGGTGGATAACGCCACGTTTCGCTGGCCCGCGCCGCGGCGTAGTCGGTCACCGGCGCGTCGACGAAGAACACGCTGAGCATGTTGCCGGCGCGCGGAATCTGATGTGTCACACCGGCATCGGTCAGCGACTCCGCCAGCAGCGCGGCCAGCCGGTCGGCGTTGGCGTCCAGGGCGGCATAGACGGCGTCGTTGGCCGCGCGCAGCGTGGCCAGTCCCGCGGCCATGGCGACCGGATTGCCCGACAGCGTGCCGGCTTGGTACACCGGCCCCAGCGGCGCGAGCCGCTCCATGACGTCGGCGCGCCCGCCGAATGCGGCCGCGGGCAATCCGCCGCTCATCACCTTGCCGAAGGTGAACAGGTCCGCCGCGACGGGATCTATTCCATACCAACCACTTCGGGTCACCCGGAAGCCGGTCATCACCTCATCGCTGATCAGCAACGCGCCGTGCTCGGCGGTGACCTCGCGCAGCGCAGCGTTGTACCCGGGCACGGGCGGCACCACGCCCATGTTGCCGGGGCTGGCTTCGGTGATCACCGCGGCGATGTCCGCACCGAAGCTGGCGAAGGTCTGCCGCACGGCGTCGATGTCGTTGTAGGGCAACACGATCGTGTCGGCCGCGGCGGCGCCGGTGACCCCGGGCGTGGACGGCAGACCCAGGGTGGCCACCCCGGAACCCGCGTCGGCCAGCAGCGCGTCGACATGGCCGTGGTAGCAGCCGGAGAACTTGATGATCTTGGACCGCCCGGTGAACCCGCGGGCCAGGCGCACCGCGCTCATGGTCGCCTCGGTGCCGGAATTGACGAAGCGGATCCGCTCTACCGGCGTCACCCGGCCGATGATTTCGGCGGCCAACTGGCTCTCGGTCGGGGTCGGCGCCCCGAACGACAGTCCATGCGCGGCGGCCGCGGCCACGGCGTCGACGACGGCCGGGTGCGCGTGCCCGAGGATCATCGGGCCCCAAGAGCTGACCAGGTCCACGTACCGGTTGCCGTCGGCGTCGGTGAGCCAGCAATCGTGGGCCTCGGTGATGAAGCGGGGGGTGCCGCCGACCGCGGTGAAGGCCCGCACCGGAGAGTTCACGCCGCCGGGGATGAGGGCGCAGGCGTCCCGGAACAGCTGCGCCGAGGCCGCCACGGAGGCCGCGGCGTGAGTCGCCTGGTCAATACCCATGACAACCAGTGTTCCAGCAGCTGAGAATCGGCTCGACTACAGGGTGTAGTTGTTCGCCACGGGCTGACACTGCGGCGCTCAGCCCCCGGCCGCGGTGAGCGCGAATACCGGGTGATCTGCCGGATCGGGCAGTTTGCGGAAGTACCCCTCGACGACTTTTCCCGCTTTCTTGCGATAGGCAGCCAAGATCGGCGGGCGCTGCTGGGCCGGGATCTCGCGGGCCACGTACTTCGTAGTGCCGGACTTGTCGGTCACAGTGACGTCGGGGTTGGCTCGTACGTTCTTGACCCATTGCGATTCTCCGCGCGTCGACACCAGATACTTGGTGCCGCCGACATCGACCGTGACGACGGGAATCTGCTGCGGTTGCCCGGTGCTGCGCGTGGTCACGGTCAACGTTTCGCTGTTGCTGATCCCGGTGGCCATCGCTATCCGGTTGAAGATCTTGACGGTGAACCAGGGCGGCTTGAGGTAGGCCATGGGTCAAGAGTTTGATTGCTGCATGGAAATGCCTCAAGGGCTGGCCCGCTTCAACCGGCGCGTCACCAACCCTGTGCAGCGACTGTGGGCGGGGTGGCTGCCGCCGTTCGGGATCGTCGAACACGTCGGACGGCGGTCCGGCAAGCAGTACCGCACCCCGGTCAACGTGTTCACCACCAACGTCAACGGCACTCCCGGTGTGGCCATCATGCTGACCTACGGCCCCGACCGCGACTGGCTGAAGAACCTCAAAGCCGCCAGTGGCGGACGGTTGCGGCGCAACGGCAAGAGCATGGGCATCGCCGAACCGCGCGTGGTCAGCAAGGCAGAAGCCGCACAGTATGTGACCCGCGGCTGGCAGCCGATTTTCGCGCGGCTGCCGTTCGAGCAAGCGGTGCTGCTGGACACCACCCGGTGAGGCCGCCGGCCCGCTGATGCGCATCACCGCCATCCGGGAGCGCCCGGTCGGGCTGCAGGCCGGCGCGCGGGGCGGTCCGGCCAACGCGATGGTGAACTTCACCCACCACACGGTCTCGCTGGTCGCCGTCAGCACTGATGTGATCCGCGACGGACGTCCGGTGGTCGGAGTGGCGTTCGATTCGATCGGCCGCTTCGCCCAGAGCGGCATCCTGCGCGACCGCATGATTCCCCGGGTGCTGGCGGCCGCGCCCGACGCCCTGCTAGACGACTCGGGGCGCATCGACCCGGCCGCGGTGCTGGCGTGTGCCCTGCGCGATGAGAAGCCGGGCGGCCACGGGGACCGGGCCGCGGCGGCCGCCGCGCTGGAGCTGGCGTGCTGGGACCTCGCCGCCAAATTCGACGACGAGCCGGCTTACGCGACCATCGCCCGTCACACCGGGCGGACGCCGGCGCCCGCGGTCGCGGTTTACGCCGCCGGCGGCTACTACTACCCACACCAGGGCGAGGCCGGGCTGCGCGAGGAGATGCGCGGTTACCTCGCGGCGGGCTACGACGCGGTCAAGATGAAGATCGGCGGCGCCGCGCTGGCCGAGGACCTGGTCCGAATCGAGGCGGTCCTCGACCTCGTCGGTGACCCGGCGCGGGTGGCGGTCGACGCCAACGGCAGATTCGACCGGGCCGCCGCGACGCGCTGGGCGGCGGCCGTGGCGCCCTACGGGTTGCGCTGGTACGAAGAGCCCGGCGATCCGCTGGATTTCGCGTTGAACAGTGCGGTGACGGCCTGTTACGACGGGGCGGTCGCCACCGGCGAGAACCTCTTCTCGGTCCCCGACGTCACCAACCTGATCCGCTACGGCGGCATGCGGCCCGGGTGCGACATCTTCCAGATGGACCCGGGCCTGAGCTACGGACTGACCCATTACCTGCAGATGCTCGAGGTGCTGGAAGCTCACGGCTTCGATCGCCGGTGGGCGTTTCCGCACGGCGGTCATCTGATCAACTTGCACGTCGCGGCCGGGCTGGGTCTGGGTGGCTGCGAGTCGTATCCGGGCGTCTTCGGCCCGTTCGGCGGCTATTCCGACGGTTGCCTGCCGCAACAGGGCATGATCGCACCGCCGGACACCCCGGGCTTCGGGCTCGAATACAAAGCGGGCCTGGGCGAGCTGATCACCGAACTGACGGCCTGACCGCGGGAGGACGCGCATGAAAATCGCGGTAATCGGTTGCGGCGCCATGGGTTCGGTCTATGCCGCCCGACTCGCCGCGGCGGGCAACGACGTGGTCGTCGTCGACCGTCACCAGGACAGCATCGAAGCCATCACCCGGGACGGGTTGCGCGTCACCGGCCCCGGCTATGACCACACGGTGCCGCTGCGAGCCGCCGGCACCGCACCGGCCGAACCGATGGACCTGGTCGTGCTGGCGGTCAAGGCCGCCGACGTGAGCACCGGTGCGCAGCAGGCACTTTCGATGCTGGGGCCGGGCACCGCGGTGCTGACCATCCAGAATGGGCTCGGATCTGCCGACACCGTCGCCGCGATCGTGGGTGAGCACCGCGTCGCGGTCGGCATCGCCAGCGGGTTCGGCGCCGCGAGGATCGCGCCGGCCCATGTGCACCACAACGCCATGCGCGCCGTGCGCTTCGGGGCCTATTCGTCGCTGCCGCATACGACGGTCGAGTCGATCGCCGGGGTGTGGGCCGATGCCGGGTTCGACGCGGCCGCCGTCACCGACATCGCCGCCATGCAGTGGGAGAAGCTGATCTGCAACGTCGCCTACAGCGCGCCGTGCGCGCTGACCGGCATGACGGTGGGACAGGTGATGGACGATCCGCAGGTCGGCCCGGTGAGCCGTGCGGCGGCCACCGAGGCATGGGCGGTGGCCCGCGCGTCGGACATCGCGATCGCCGTCACCGATCCGGTCGCACACGTCCGCGCCTTCGGCGCGGGCATGCCCGACGCCAAGCCGTCGGCGCTGCTCGACCACGAGGCGCGCCGGCGCAGCGAAATCGACGTCATCAACGGGGCGATTCCGCGCCAGGGCGCGCGCGTCGGCGTCGAGGCGCCGGTCAACGCCACCTTGACCGCGGTGGTCACCGCGATCGAAAGACAATGGGCGTCAAGACCACCGGATTAGCCGCGTGGAGCACGATTCCGCGGGTACCCACGGGGATGACCGGTAGGAGGAGATGACCTGTGGCTGACGGAAGCCGACAGCAGCGACTGACCAAGCGCGTCGAGGAGTTGTTTGCCAACGACCCGCAATTTCGCGCCGCGGCGGTGATACCGGAGGTGACCCAGGCGGCGCATCGGCCGGGACTGCGGCTTTCCGAGATCGTCGACACCTATCTGCAGGGGTACGCCGACCGGCCCGCGCTGGGGCAGCGCGCCGGTGAGGTGACCCGCGACGACACCACCGGCAATGCCACCACCACCCTGCTGTCGGGATTCGAGACCATCACCTACCGCGAGCTGCGCGAGCGCGTGGTGGCGTTGGCCAACGCCTGGCACGCCGGTTTGCCCGGCGGGTTCACCCCCGGTGATTTCGTGGCGGTGTTGGGCTTCACCAGCGTCGACTACGCCGTCAACTACCTGGCGTGCATCCGCTTGGGTGCAGTGTTCGTGCCGCTGCAAACCAGTTCCACGGCCGCCCAACTCAAACCCATTGTCACCGAGACGCAGCCCAGGGTCTTCGCCGTCAGCGTCGAATCCCTGGAGGTAGCCGTCGACGTCATCAGCGACGTGGCCTCGGTGCAACGCCTGGTGGTCTTCGACTACACCGGCGAAGACGACAGTCAACGGCAACGCTTCGAACATGCCACCGCCCGGCTGGTCGACGCCGGACATCGGGCGCAGGTGGTGTCGCTGGCCGCAGAGCTCGAGTCCGGTCGGACGCTGGAACCGAACCCGGCTTTCGTGCCGGCCGCAGGCGAAAACCCGCTCGCCACCCTGATTTACACCTCGGGCAGCACCGGGGCGCCCAAGGGCGCGATGTACACCAGCGATATGAAGACGCGGCTGTGGCAGCGCCCGCACAGCCCTTCGGTGGACATCGGCATCCAGATCCCCGCCATTCACCTGCAGTACATGCCGCTCTCCCACGTCTACGGGCTGGAATGGCTGATCGCCACGTTGTCGTCCGGCGGCATCGGCTATTTCGCCGCCAAGAGCGACATGTCCACCTTGTTCGAAGACATCGCTTTGGTGCGTCCCACCGCCTTGAACCTGGTTCCGCGGGTGTGCGACATGTTCTTTCGGCGCTACCGCCGCGAACTCGACCAGCGCTCTGCCGGCGGTCTGACCGAAGAACAGCTCGACGACATGGTGAAAGCCGAACTGCGGCAAGACTTCATCGGCGGACGCGTGCTCTCGGCGATGTGCGGCAGCGCACCGCTGTCCAAGCAGATGCACGCGTTCATGGAGTCGTTGCTCGACGTATCGGTCACCAACGGCTATGGCGCCACCGAGACCGGCGGCGGCATTCTGCGCAACGGCATCATCCGCCGTCCCCCGGTAACCGAATACAAGCTGGTCGACGTGCCCGAGTTGGGCTACTTCACCACCGACAAACCGCATCCGCGCGGTGAACTTCACGTCAAGGCCACCACGGTCATCCCCGGATACTTCAAGCATCCGGAGTTGTCGGCGCAGATCTTCGACGACGACGGGTTCTACAAGACCGGCGACATCATGGCCGAGGTAGGACCGGATCACCTGGTGTACCTGGACCGCAGCAACAACGTCATCAAACTGTCCCAGGGCGAGTTCGTCGCGGTGTCCCAATTGGAGGCCACCTTCTCCACCAGCCCCTACATCCGGCAGATCTTCCTGTACGGCAGCAGCGAACAACCCTTCCTGCTGGCCGTCATCGTGCCCAACACCGACGCCATCGGGGATGCGGACCCGCACGCCCTTATCGCGGAATCGCTGCAGCGGATCGCCGGGGAAGCCCACCTGAACGCCTACGAAGTTCCGCGCGACTTCCTGCTCGAGTCCGAGCGCTTCACCCGCGACAACGGGTTGCTGTCGGGGGTGGGCAAGCTGCTGCGCCCGGCGTTGAAAGCACGCTACGGCGAACGCCTGGAAGCGATGTACGCCGACATCGAAGCCAGTCAGGGCAACCAACTCGACGAGCTGCGCGCGGCCAGCCGCGAGCTGCCCACCCTCGACACGGTCCGGCGGGCCGCCGCGGCCACCTTGGGTGTTCCCGTCGATGACGGGCTGGGCGCCGACGCGCGTTTCATTGAGCTGGGCGGTGATTCGCTATCGGCGTTCTCGTTCGCCACGCTGCTGGAGTCGATCTACGACATCGACGTCCCCGTGCAGACGATCGTCAGCCCTACCGCCACCTTGGCCACCATCGCCAAATACATTGACGGAGAACGTACTTCGGTGTCCACGCGTCCCACGTTCGCGTCGGTGCACGGTCGGGGTGCCACCGTCGCCCGCGCGGCGGATCTGACGCTGGACAAGTTCATCGACGCCGACACACTGACGGCCGCCCGCGACATGACCGCACCCAGCGGCCCGGTCAACACCGTGCTACTGACCGGCGCCAACGGTTATCTCGGCAGGTTCTTGTGCCTGGAGTGGCTGGAACGGCTGGCCGCCAGCGGCGGCACGGTCATCTGCCTGGCCCGCGGCGCCGACCCGATCGCCGGGCGCCAGCGCATCGAGGCCGCCATGGACAGCGGCGACGACGAATTGTGTTCGCGATTCCGGGAATTGGCAGACAAACACCTCAAAGTTCTGGTCGGCGATGTGGGCGCGGCCAATCTGGGCTTGGACCAGGCCACCTATGACCGGCTTGCCGAGTCGGTGGACCTCATCGTGCATTCGGCCGCTCTGGTCAATCACGTACTGCCCTACAGTCAACTCTTCGGACCCAACGTCGTGGGCACCAGCGAGATCATCAAACTGGCAATCACCAAGCGGCTCAAGCCGATCAACTACATCTCGACCGTGGCCGTGACGGCCCTACCCGACGGCGGGTTCCTCGGCGAAGACGTGGACGTCCGCTCGGCCAGCCCGTCTCGGTCCCTCGACGAGTCCTACGCCAGCGGCTACGCGACCAGCAAATGGGCCGGTGAGGTGCTGCTGCGCGAGGCGCATGACTTGTGCGGCGTTCCAGTGGCGGTGTTCCGCTCGGACATGATCTTGGCGCACACCCGCTATTCCGGTCAGCTCAACGTGCCCGACATGTTCACCCGGCTGATGTTGAGTGTGGTCGCCACCGGACTGGCCCCGCGCTCGTTCTACCAACTCGACGCGTCGGGCAACCCCCAACGCGCCCACTATGACGGGCTGCCAGCCGATTTCACCGCCGAGGCCATCACCACCCTGGGCGGGCACTGCACCGAGGGCTACCACACCTACAACGTGCTCAACACCCACGACGACGGTGTTTCGCTGGACACCTTCGTCGACTGGCTCGTCGCCTCCGGTCACCACATCGATCGCATCGACGATTACCGCGACTGGCTCACCAGGTTCGAGGCGGCCATGAAGGCGCTGCCCGAAACGCAGCGGCGAAACTCGCTGCTGCCGTTGATGACCGCCTACGCCAAGCCGGGTAAGCCCACCCAAGGCACCGGGGTGCCCGCCGAAAAGTTCCGTGCCGCAGTTCAATCCGCCGGCATCGGCGCCACCAAGGACGTGCCGCATCTCGACGAGGCGTTGATCGACAAATACGTCACCGATCTCGAACAACTTGGCTTGCTGGACGCCCACGCTGGCGCCTCCGCGCGATGACATACACGACGACCACCACCACCCAGGACAACAGGCTGAGCCACAACTGGCTGCGCGCGGAGTGGTCGAACGCCATCTGGACCAGCACCGCGACGATTCCGACGACGGTGAGAATCGACAGCACCGGAAAGAACCACATCTTCACCGGCAGCTTGTCCACGGCGGTGCGGCGGCGCAGCACGATCTGCGACAGCGCGATGAGCAAGTAGACGAACAACACCACCGCGCCCGAGGAATTGAGCAGGAACAGAAACACCGTTCCCGGCGCCAGCCAGGCCATGAGCACGCAGCAGAAGCCCACCGCCGAAGAACACAGGATTGCGATGTGCGGTACGCCGCGGCGACTGAGCTGGACCAGCCGGGTGGGCGCTTCACCACGCGCGGCGAGCACGAACAGCATCCGAGATCCGGTGTAGAGCCCCGAATTCAGGCTGGACAGCACCGCGGTGAGCACCACGGCATTCATCAGTTGGTCCGCGCCAGGCAATCCCATGTGTTTGAGTGCGGCGACGTACGGCGAGACGCCCACATCGACTGAGTCCCACGGCAGGATCGTCACCAAGAGGAACACCGAACCGACGAAGAAGATGACGATGCGCGCGACTACGGTCCTGGTCGCCCGCGCGATGGCGCGCTGCGGGTCCCGGCTCTCCGCGGCGGCGATGGTGACCACCTCGGCGCCGACCATGGAGAAGATGACCACCAGGATGGCGGCGAAGACCGCCCCGATGCCGTGCGGAAAGAACCCACCGTGCGAGTGCAGGTTGCTGAAGTCCAGGTGCCGGTGCGGCAACAGCCCGAGGACGAACGCGCTACCGATGCCCAGGAAAACGACGATGGTGGCGACTTTGATTCCGGCGAACCAGAATTCGAACTCGCCGAACGAGCCGACGGAAAACAAGTTGGTGCCGGTCATCAACAACATCAGGCCCAACGACAGCAGCCAGAGCGGCGCGTGGAACCAGTAGTTGAGGACCTTGCCGCCGGCGACCGCCTCGAAGCCGACCACGATCACCCAGAAGTACCAATACAGCCAGCCGACGGAGAAGCCTGCCCAACCGCCGAGCGCCTCGCCGGCGTAATCGGCGAACGACCCGGTCGACGGGTGGGCCGCGGCCATCTCGCCGAGCATCCGCATCACCAGCACGATCAGCAGACCGCAGACGGCGTAGGTGAGGAACGCGGCCGGCCCGGTGTCCCGAATCACCACGGCCGAACCGACGAACAGGCCCGCGCCGATGACCCCGCCGATGGCGATCATGTTCAGCTGCCGCTGGGACAACCCTTGGCGCAGTTGCGGAGTGCTATCCATGGTCGCCTAACCACAACACATTCCCGGGCAGCGCACCACTGAACACGCGTCTGTGGCGAACCGCCCGCCGAACGTGAAGCCTGCCGCACGCTCGAACCCGACCGTGAAGCTGGCTTCACGCTCGTGGAAGCCCCGGCCCTCGTTCAGCTCACAGATACAAGTCTTGCGCCCGGATACGGGCAGTGGCCCAAACGCTGATGAGCGCCGTTGCGACCAGATACCCGCACGCGATCCACGGCGTCCCGCCCGCGGCCGCGATCAGCGCCGTCAGAATCATCGGCGTCAAGCCCGAAGCGTAGATGCCGGAGAACTGATAGACGAACGACAGGCCGGTGTAGCGGGTGCGGGTCGGATACAGCGACGAGTACAGCGTGCCCTGTGCGCCGTAGAACACCGCATGCACGACGCCGAACACGATGACCATGGCGATCCCGAACCAGGCGATGTTGCGCGTGCCGAACAGTGCGAAGGCCGGAAAGACGGCCAGGCCGTAGCAGGCGACCCCGGCCAGATACACCCGTCGGGCGCCGAACCGATCGGTCAGCGCGCCGGATACCGGCAGGAGCACCGCCATCACCAGTGCGGCGATGGTCACCACGATCAGGACCGGGACCCTCGCCAGATGCAGCGCGCCGGTGGCATAGCTGATCGCGAAGACGCCCCAGGTGTTGAACGCCGAGCCTTCGGCCCAGCGCGACAGCAACCCCAGCACGGTGTTGCGCCGGCTGGCGGGTTCGCGCACGATTTCGCGGATGGGAACGCGGGTTTCGGATTCCAGCTGGTGTAACTCGACGAATGCCGGGGTCTCCTCGACCCGCAACCGCACGACGATGCCGATCCCGACCAGCACCAGGCTCGCCAAGAACGCGATGCGCCACCCGTAGGACAGAAACCGCGCCGGCCCGAGCAGGACCTGCAACATGGCGAACATGCCGGTACCCAACGCCAGACCGAGCGCCAAGCCGATCTGCGGGATGGCCCCGAACCGGCCGCGCCGGTTCTCCGGGCTGTGTTCGACGGCGAGCAGCACCGCACCCGCCCACTCCCCGCCGAGCGCGAACCCCTGCAGGATGCGCAGCGTCAACAGCAGCACCGGCGCCCACACGCCGATCTGCGCGGCGGTCGGCAAGGCGCCGATCAGGGCGGTCGCCCCGCCCATGATCACCATCGTCAAGGCCAGGCTGCGCTTGCGACCGATCCGGTCACCGATGTGGCCGAAGACCAAACCCCCCACCGGCCGCATGACGAACCCGACGGCAAATGTCGCGAACGCCAATAGCGTTCCCACCAACGAGCTTTCGCTCGGAAAGAAGGTCTTGTTGAAGACCAGGCCGGCCGCCGTCGCGTAGAGGAAGAAGTCGTACCACTCCACCGTGGTGCCGAGCAGGCTTGCCGCCACGACGGTGCGCAGGCGGTGGTCGCGCTCGGCGTCCGACTCGACGTGCCCGCCCGCCGCTGCGCCCGCCCCGGTGGGCAAGGTGGTTGCCATGTCCGGCTAGTGCGCCGAGGCGACCGCGAACGGCGTCGACGGCGCCGGTTGGGATTGACCGCTCGGACGCTTCCACAGCCCTCGCCGCTCCAGCAGCGGCAGCACGCCTTCGCCGAACCAGTACGCCTCTTCCAGGTGCGGATAACCCGACAGGATGAAGTGGCTGATGCCGCGTTGCGCGTATTCGGCCAACCGGTCGGCGACCTCCTGGTGCGAACCGACCAGCGCGGTGCCCGCCCCGCCGCGCACCAGGCCGACCCCGGCCCACAGGTTCGGCGCGATCAGCAGTTGGTTGCTGTCGCCGCCGTGCAGTTCGAGCATGCGGCGCTGCCCCTCGGACTCGCTGCGCGCCAGGCTGGCCTGCACGCGTTCCACGTCAGCGGGGTCGACCGCCGCCAGCAGCCGGTCAGCCTCGGCCCACGCCTGCTCGGAGGTGTCGCGACTGATGACGTGAATTCGCAAGCCGTACTGCAGGATTCGTCCTTGGTCGACCGCCAGCCCCCGGATCCAATCCAGCTTCTTGCTGACCGCCGGCAGCGGTTCACCCCAGGTGAGGTAGACGTCGGAGTACTTGGCCGCGACCGGCCCGGCAGGTCCGGAGGAGCCACCGAAGAACACCGCGGGCACCGGGTCGGGCCGGTTGTTCAGCGCGGCGCCCTCGACCCGAATGTGGTCCCCGGCGAATGTCACCGGCTCGCTTGACGTCCACAGTTGCCGCACGACGTGCAGGAATTCCGCGGTGCGCGCATAGCGGGCCTGCTTGTCCAGGTAGTCGCCGTAGGCCTGCTGCTCGTGCGGTTCGCCGCCGGTGACGACGTTGAGCAGCAACCGTCCCTCCGAGTGCCGCTGGAAGGTGCCCGCCATCTGCGCCGCCAGCGTCGGGCTGATCAGGCCCGGGCGGAAGGCGACCAGAAACTTCAACGTCTCGGTGCGCTCGATCAGCATGGCCGTCGTCAACCAGGCGTCCTCACACCACAGCCCGGTGGGGGTCAACACCGCCTCGAAGCCGTTGGTTTCGGCGGCCGCGCAGATCTGGTGCAGGTACTTCAGCGTCGCCGGCCGGTCACCGTGCATCGCGGTGCCGTGGCCGCCCGCGACCAGATTCCGCGAATCGCCGTAGGTCGGCAGGAACCAGTGGAAGGCCAAGCTCATCGACAATCCCTCTTCATGTCTCAGGTCCAAAAGTCCAACGATCGATCGTGCGGGACGGTGGCCAGATACGGGAGGGTTGAAAACTGGCAGATCCGATCCCGCGTGTCGCATCGGCGTGTCGGTGGATACCGTCACGATTGGGTTTCCGACACGGCGTGGTGCAGGGGAGGCAACGAGCCCGCGCGCGATGATGACGGTCGTGCCTGACCTGACTCGACGCGCGGCGCTGCGGATGGGTGCCGGCGCCTGCGCCGGAGCCGCCGGCGTCTGGGCGTTGAGCGCCATCCTGGATCCGCTGGAACCGCAGGCAGCGCCGCCGCAAGCACCGGCACCGTTCGAACCCGCGACCGCGGGCAGCACCCTGCCCACCAGGCTCAGCGGGTCGTTCGTCTCGGCGGCCCGCGGCGGCGTCAAGACCAACTGGGTGATCGCCATGCCACCCGGCCAAACCAGGCTGCTGCGGCCGGTGATAGCACTGCACGGCAAGGACGGCAACGCCGGCCAGATGCTCGACCTCGGTGTCGAAGACGGTCTGGCCCAACTGGTCAAGGCGGGCAAGGCGCCCTTCGCCATGGTCGGCGTCGACGGCGGCAACACCTATTGGCACCGGCGGGCCTCGGGCGGGGACTCCGGCGCGATGGTGCTCGAAGAGCTGTTGCCCATGCTGGCCTCGATGGGCATGGACACCTCCCGGGTGGGATTTCTGGGCTGGTCCATGGGCGGCTACGGTGCGCTGCTGCTCGGATCGCAGCTGGGGCCGGCGCGCACCGCCGGGATCTGCGCGATCAGCCCGGCGCTGTACACCTCGTTCACCGGCAGCGCACCCGGGGCGTTCGACAGCTACGACGACTGGGTCCAGCACAGCGTCATGGGCCTGCCGGCGCTGAACCAGATACCGCTGCGGGTGGATTGCGGGACCGGCGACCGCTTCTACTTCGCCACGCGCGGCTTCGTCAACCAGCTGAAGAAACCGCCGGCGGGCAGCTTCTCCCCGGGCGGGCACGACGTAGATTTCTGGCGTGACCAGCTGCCTGGAGAGCTGGCCTGGATGGCGTCGTAGTTGCGATGACCAATCGACCGGCAGCCGGCGCGAATCCCCCGAACAACTCGGCGGGCCGGACCCCCCGAGGCCGGTTCCGCCCCGACATTGAAGGTCTGCGCGCCGTCGCGGTACTGGCCGTCGTCCTCTACCACGCGCGCATCCCCGGGATCACCGGCGGATACATCGGGGTGGACGTCTTCTTCGTCATCTCCGGCTTCCTCATCACCGGCCTGCTGTGGCGTGAGGTCACCACCACCAACACCGTTCGGCTGGACCGCTTCTACGCCGCGCGCGCCCGCCGGCTGCTGCCCGCGGCGGCCACGGTCGGCGTGGTCACCGCGATCGGTGCCGCCATCCTGTTGCCGCCGTTGCAGGCGCGCCGGGTCTTCGTCGACGGGATCGCCAGCGCCCTGTACGTGGGCAACTACCGGTTCGCCGGCCAGGGCACCGACTACCTGAGCTCCGACCTGCCGCCCTCGCCGTTCCAGCACTACTGGTCCCTGGGCGTCGAAGAGCAGTTCTACCTGCTGTGGCCGGCGCTGATCATTGCGACGGCCTGGCTGGTGCGCCGGATCAACCGAGACTTCTCGCCGCGCGCGCCGTATGTGGTGGTGCTGGCCGTGCTCGCCGCGCTGTCGCTGGCCGTGGCGGTGGTCTGGACTCGCACGTCGCCGCCCTGGGCGTTCTTCTCGCTGCCTTCGCGCGCCTGGGAGTTGGCTGCCGGAGGCCTGGTGGCACTGACGATTGACCAGTGGCGCCGGCTGCCGCTACTGCCCGCCGCGGTGATCGGCCGGGGTGGGCTGGGCCTGATCCTGCTGACGTGCACCCAGCTGGGACCGAACACCCCCTACCCCGGCACCGCCGCGCTGTTGCCCGTGCTGGGCACGGCGCTGGTGATCGGCGGGGGCTGCGTCAGCGGCGGGATGGGCGCCGGTCGGGTGTTGTCGCGCCCGGTGATGCGATCCATCGGCAGGGTGTCGTACTCCTGGTACCTGTGGCACTGGCCGGTGCTGGTGTTCGCCCCGATCCTGCTCGGTGACCGGGCGGGCCTGGCGGGCCGGCTGGCCGCGACCACGGTGTCGGCCGGCCTGGCGGTGATCACGTTGCACCTGGTCGAGAACCCCGGCCGCTTCGCTGCCGCCCTGCGCACCTCGGTCAGAGCCAGTTTGGCCTTGGCCGGCGCGGCCACCGCGGTGGCGGCATGTGCCTGCGCCGGGCTGTTGACGGTGGTGCCGGCGCCGGTAGGGCACGGCGCGGCCGCCCCACAGGCCAAGATCATCGCGCTACCTCCGGCTCCGGGGGGCCAGCCGCAAGCCGTCAGCCCGCAGGAGGCGGCTGTGCGCAGCGCGTTCGAGCAGGCGCGCGACGCGGTCGCGGCGGCCGCCGGGCTGCGCGCCGTCCCGTCGAACCTCGACCCACCGCTGGCCCGGGCGCCAGCCGACAAGGCCGCCGTCTTCGTCAACGGCTGCATGCGGTCGTGGCGCGACCTCGGGCAAAGCGAATGCGCCACCGCCGACAGGTCGTCGCCGACGACGGTGGCCCTGGTCGGCGATTCCCATGCGGCCATGTGGGACCCGGCACTGCAGCAAGTCGCCGAGCAGCGGCACTGGCGGCTGGAGACGATGGCCAAGGTGACCTGCCCGCCGCTGCAGGATCTGCCCATCGTCAGCCCGTATTTGGGGCGCCGGTACACCGAGTGCGAGCAGTGGCGCACCGAGGTCATGGGCCGACTGCAGGCCGAGCGGCCGCGGCTGGTGGTGCTGAGCATGAGCCGCCGCTACCACGCCGACTTCAGCTTCACCTCGTTTGACCCCGCCTGGCTCGACAGCTTGACCCGTACCGTGGCGCAGCTGCGTAAGGCGGGGTCCGCGGTGCTGATCCTGGGACCCGTCGCCGACCCGCTGTCGTCGGTGCCGACCTGCCTGTCGGCTCACCTCGACGATGCCAGTGCCTGCGCGCCGGGCCGCGCGGTCGCGGTCAATGGTGACGGCATCGCCGCTGAGCAGGCGGCCGCGACGGCCGGCGGCGGGCACTACGCGGACCTGACCGACCTGTTCTGCAGCCCGCAGCGGTGCCCGGTGATCGTCGGCAACACGCTGGTGTTCCGCGATGACAACCACGTCAGCACCGAATACGCCCAGCTGCTGGCACCGGTGATCGGCGCGCTGGCCGACCGCGCTCTGGGGGAGGGATGAACGCCTTGCTCAGTCCCTGCGTCTTACTCGAAGAAAGGTTGTTGGAGGTTCTCACATGACTCTGCTGCTGGTGTGCCTGACTGCGGCCACCCCGCTGGCCGGAGTCGGGCTGGTGCGGCTGCAGGCTCGACTCGAGCGCTGGGCCTACGAACGCCACGCGGACGACTAAGAGCCCTACGGCGACAACTGCGCGCCGATGAGCGGTGCGATCTTGCCCGCCAGGTAGGCATGGCCGGCGTCGGTGGGGTGCACCCCGTCCGCGCCGATCAGACCCGGGGCGTCGGTGAACCAGCGCTCGGCGATCGGGTCGACGAACGTCGCTCCCGCGGCCTGAGCTTCGGCGCCGAGCACGTCCCTAATCTGCAGCACCGGGATCGGCACATCAGCGGTCGGCCACGGCGGCCCGATCACCAGGAACCGAGCCGACGGCGCCAAATCGTGCGCCAAACCGTAAGCGGCGCGGACCTTCTCGGCCAGCTGCCCGAGATCGACGCCCTGGTCGTTGCGGGAGCCGAAGAACACCACCAGCGCGTCGTCGCCCTTGACCGCCCTGGCGGTCAAGTCCTGAAAGATGCTGCCGTGATCGCCCGGCACGCCGTAGCCGGCCCGGCCCTCAGCCGCCACGTCGGCGACCACCCGCACGCCTCGGCGATTGAGGGACTGCCAGGCCAGCGCGGTCCACCCTTTAGGGCCCAGGCCACCCTCGTTCGTGCCGGTCGTGTAGGAGTCGCTGACCACCGCGACATGGTTCAACCGGAAATCCATGGTCAGCGCGTCGTAGGGGCGCACCCGGGGGGCGTCGTGCGCGACCACGCCGACCAGGAAGGCAAGGCCCAGGACGAACGTGGCCAGACGACTCACTGCTACCTCCACCGCGAAACGGCATGGTCGTGTGCCGCATCAGATCAACGGAATCGTACGAAGAAACGACGCGAAATCGCGTCGACGCGCGCAGGCGATTTCCTCCCCTGGCAGGCGCTCAGCAACCGTCACACCGCGCGGGCCGACACCGCCTCCCGCGCATCACCGATCGGATGAACCTTGGACGGTTCACCGGGTTCGGGTTTCGCCGTCGCCGGCCGGATGTCGACCATGCGGCGCATCCACCGACGGCCCGGCTCCTCGACGAAGTGATAGAGCAGCACCGAGCCGGCCACCGCGATGGCCAGCAGCGCGAAGATGTTCCACTTCCACGGGTTGTCCTCGGGGGTCAGCTCGAACTGCAACACCGCCCACCCCCACGCGGTGTGCACCAATTCGTGAACCATGTACAGGCAGAACGAGATCTGCCCGCCGAACACCATGACCCGCGTCGACAGCAATCTGGGCAGACTGCCCACCCCAATCGCCAGCGTGATGACCAGCGGTACGAACAACATGTCGACTACCCCGCCGCTGTCCACCACTCCGCTGATCGGATGCGCGTCGAGGAAGTACAGAATGCCGACCATCGCGGCGATCAAAACGACCGACAGGTAACCGGCGACGCGGCGGGTGCGGTGGGTGGGCCGCAATCTGCGCACCGCCGCGCACGCCAAGGCGCCGGCGGCGAACTGCGTCACGATCCGGGGCAGCCAGCTCCACGGCGTGTAGAACTGGCCGCTGGCCAACGACAGCACCACCGGCGGCAGTGACGCCGCGACGGCCAGCCACATCAGGCTGCGCGCGCGGGTGGCGTGCTTCATCCGGAAGATCACCAGCACCAGCACGCCGAACAGCAGGTAGGCCAGCCATTCCGCGCTGATCGACCACGCCGGACCATCCCAACTGGTCCCGTCGAAGAACGGCTCGAACCACAACTGCACCAGCACGATCTGGCGCAAGTAACTGATCGCGGTGAGTTGCCCGGCCTCCGGGGAGGGGATGTGTCCGACGTGCAAGGTGAAGATCACCCAGAGGGCGGCCAGGTGCAAGGTGACCAGGTACACCGGCCACACGCGGGCCAGCCGCAGCCACAGGAAGTGCAGGGTCGCGCGCGTCGACCAGGACCGGCCCATGCGGTCGAGGTAATTCCAGGTCAGCACGAACCCGCTGAGGATGAAGAACAGGTCGACGCCTTGTGCCCCGCAGTTGAGGATCGGTGCCAGGTTGTCGCGGAAATCGGGCGACGCGTCGGCGATCATCGGGCGGAAGTGAAACAGCACGACCCATACGGCGGCGATGATGCGCAGCCCGGTCAGGGCCTTGATTTCTCCGCTGCGCACGATGCTCTTTCGCCCAAAACTCTGCTGTGTCGTTCGCTTGCAATTCCGCTGACCGGGCGACTGATCCGTATCGCAGGCCTTCCCCCAGCTCCGCGACAAGCAACCGGCAGCCATCGCAGCCTAGCAGCGCGATGGCGCGCGACGAAGTAACCGAAGCGGCGACGGCGATGGCCGGTGTTGCTCGGGATTGCGCACGCCGACCGGCGGAGACCTTCTTATTAGCAAAGAGTTAGACGTGACTCTCGGTCTCCTTAAGCTTTGCGGGTTAGCTATGAGCAAGGGATTGGTCGGCGTGGCGGCCTCCGCAATGGCATGGGGAATGGGGACTGCTCATGACTAGCGTTATCAACAACGGCGCCGTGGAGTGTGGCGACGCTCAAGTGCGGGCATACTGCCACCACGTGGCGACGGTCGTGACAATCCGCGGCGAGATCGACGCCGTCAACGTCGACCGGCTGGCCGACTACGTCCGGCACTTCATCCTGGAAAAGGACCGCGTGGTGCTCGACTTGAGCGACGTCACGCACTTCTCGGCAGCCGGCATGTCGCTGCTCTACACCGTCGACGACGAGTGCGGCGCGGCCGGAGCGGAATGGAAGCTGGTGCCGAGCCCCGCGGTGATCGATCAGCTGTGTCAGAGCAAGGACTGGGCGCTGCTGCCGATCGCGCGCTCGGTGCACGAGGCGCTGCGCAGTCTCACCGACGCCATCGCGAGCCGGCGGCGTCTGATGCTGCCGCTGATCAAGAAGTCGGCCTAGAGCGACGCAGCCTGGCCAACGCCACCACCGCGAGCACCCCGGCGACGGTGGCCAGGAACAGCGTCAGCACCAACAGGTCAGGGTGATAGATGACTGATCTGGTGGCCGGCTGCCCCTCGGCCACCGGTGCGACGGCCACCACGGTTCGGGTGTGCGCCCAGCTGACCGCGGCGGCGACCAGGACCGCTGCGGCCACGGCAAGCTCCACCACACTGCGGTAGCGAGCGATCACCACCGTGACTCTTTCTCGTCGTCGTCGTGGTCGTCGTCGATCTGCACCGGCCTGACTCGTTCCTGCACCAGCGGGGTCAGGGCCGCGCGCAGGTGGCGATGGCGACGCGCCCAGGCTTGCGCGGTGCGGCCTCCGGTGAGCCTCAGCCCGATGCCGACCCGGCCGCGCGGTACCCCGTTCAGCTCACCGAGGCTGCGCGCCGACTGCCACTTCTCCAACGGCTTGTCCGACTTCACCGAGTTGACCGGTTCGGGATAGACCCGCACGATCTCGGACACCAGGATGGTTTCGGTGCCTTGCCGCAACGCTTCTTCGGTCAGCTCGACCGAGGTGTGCATGCGCGCGGCCATGATCTGTATCCCCAAGAACACCGACACCAGCACCAGAAAGATCGCCGGGATCAACAGCCCGACGCTGGCACCGCCGGACATCTGCAGCACGACCATCGTCAGAGCGCCGAGCGGGCCGGCCAGCAGCCAATACCAGCTGGCCCCCGGTTCGTAGAACAACGGCTTGGGATCGGTGTCCCCCGCTGATGTCATGTCCGCCTCGCCTTGTGAATCTCGTCCGTCACGTGAGCCAGCCTGCCGCATCGGCGGCCCAGTATGTGAGCACGATATCGGCTCCGGCGCGGCGGATGCTGGTCAGCGATTCCAGGGCCGCGGCCCGCTCGTCGATCCAATTGTTCGCCGCGGCAGCGCGAATCATCGCGTACTCCCCCGACACCTGGTAGGCGGCCACCGGCACCGGCGAGATGTCGGCCGCGGCGGCCAGCACGTCCAGGTAACCCAGTGCGGGTTTGACCATCACGATGTCGGCCCCCTCGTCGAGGTCGAGCCGCACTTCACGCAGCGCCTCCCGGGCGTTGCCGGTCTCCTGTTGATAGGTCCGACGGTCCCCGGACAGGCTGGACGACACCGCTTCCCGGAATGGGCCGTAGAACGCCGAGGCGAATTTCGCGGCGTAGGCCAGGATCACCACGTCGGTGAAACCGGCGGCGTCGAGTCCGTCGCGAATCGCGGCCACCTGGCCGTCCATCATTCCGCTAGGGCCGACCACGTGGGCACCCGAATCTGCCTGCGCGACAGCCATTTCGACGTAGCGAGCCAAGGTGGCGTCGTTGTCGACGCGGCCGCGGGTGTCCAGGACGCCGCAATGCCCGTGGTCGGTGAACTCGTCCAAGCAGGTGTCGGCCATCAATACGGTGGCGTCCCCGAGGTCTTTGGCCAAGTCGCGCAGTGCGAGGTTGAGGATGCCGTCGCGGTCGGTGCCCACCGACCCGGTGCGGTCCTTGTCCTCCTCGCGCGGCACGCCGAAGAGCATGAGCCCACCCACTCCGGCGGCGACGGCCTCGGCTGCGGCACTGCGCAGCGAGTCGCGGGTGTGTTGCACCACCCCGGGCATGGAAGCGATCGGCCGCGGTTCGTCGATACCGTCGGCGACGAACATCGGCAGCACCAAATGCCTTGGCTCCAAGGAGGTTTGGGCCACCAAGCGACGAATCGCGGTGGTGGAGCGCAGCCGGCGCGGACGCTGCCTCGGGTAGGCGTTCATTCGCGGCCGCGAGTGTGCGCAGAATGCCAGCCTCGGCGGCGTGTCGGTGTACAAACACGCACGCTCGCCAGCCTGGCAACCACTAGCGCCTGCGGCTCTTCTTGCGCGGCGGCGGCAGCGCACCCTCGGCGCGCAGCCGGGCGGCGTGCTCGGCCAGCGCGTCAACCAGCGGGCCCACCGCGGCGGTGTCGGGCTGAACGTCCACCCGCAAGCCGAATTCCGCAGCGGTCTCAGCGGTCTTGGGGCCGATGCAGGCAATGATGGTCCGCGCGTGCGGCTTACCCGCAATACCGACCAGGTTGCGCACCGTCGAACTCGACGTGAAGCACACCGCGTCGAAGCCACCCGTCTTGATCATCTCGCGGGTGGCCGCCGGTGGCGGGGCGGCCCGCACGGTCCGGTAGGCGGTGACGTCCTCGATCTCCCAGCCGCGCTCGCGCAGGCCCTCGGCCAGCGTCTCGGTGGCGATGTCGGCCCGCGGCAGCAGAACCCGGTTGACCGGGTCGAAAATGCTGTCGTAGGGCGGGAATTCGTCGAGCAGACCCAGCGAGGACTGCTCTCCGGCCGGCACCAGCTCCGGGCTGATGCCGAACGCGCGGACCCGGTCGGCCGTCGACTCGCCGACACAAGCGATCTTGACGCCGGAGAACGCGCGCGCGTCCAGGCCGAATTCGCCGAACTTCTCCCACACCGCGCGCACCGCGTTGGTGGAGGTGAACACCACCCACTGGAAGCGGCCGTCGACCAGGCCCTTGACGGCCCGCTCCATCTGGGCGGGGCTGCGCGGCGGCTCGACGGCAATCGTCGGCACCTCGATCGGCAGCGCGCCGTAGGAGGTCAGCCGCTCGCTCATCTCGCCGGCCTGATCCTTGGTGCGGGGCACCAACACGTTCCAGCCGTACAGCGCCCTGCTCTCCCACCAGTTGAGCTTGGCGCGGCTGGCCACCGTCTTGCCGATGGTCACCACCAGCGGTCCGGTCAGCGGACCTGCCGGGTCGTTGCTGCCGCACAGGACGGCCGGATCGGTCAGCCCCTGCAGCGTGGTTTCCACCGAACGCTGCTGGCAGGTGGTGCCTTGCGCGGTGACCACGCACGGGGTGGCCTCGGCCAGTTCGTGCTCGATCAGCGTGCGGGCGGCGTCGGGCAGGTGCGAGGCGGTGGCCTGCAGGATCAGCGGGCCGGGCGCGGCGGCCAGCGCCTCCCAGTCCACCTCACCGCGTACGTCGGCCACCGTGTGGGATGAGCCCAGCGGCAACCCGGCATAGGTCGGTACCGCACTGGTCGCGGCCAGTCCCGGCACTATCTCGATGTGTAAGTGCGCGCGTGCGACGGCGTTCACCTCGGTGATGACCGAGTCCACCATCAGCGGATCGCCGGACACCAGGCGCACCACGTCGGCGCCCCCGCGGGCCTCGGCGGTCAGCGTCTTGGCGACCTCGGCGGGATCGCCCAGCGCCGGACGGATGTCGGGCCCGGCGGGCATGACCGTCGGGGTGGCCGGAGTGTTGCCCGGGTCGGAACCGTCCCCGTCGGCGCCGGCGGGCGGGTCGGCGGGCACCGGTCCGGACACTGGCGGCAGGTCCTTGCCGATCAGCGCCAGCACCTGCTCGGGCACATCGGGGTCGGTGAACACCAGGGCCGCGTTGGCCAGCACCGTGGCGGCCCGCGTGGTCAACAGGCCTGGGTCGCCAGGACCGGAACCCACGAAGGTGATGCGGCCCGGTCTCGGCTTACGGCCTCGCGTCGTCATTGTCGCTCCCACGTAATCGTTCTCAACTTCCTCGCGCGGGGTCTTCCCGCGCTCCCCTCATCAGCTCCCGAGCACCCAACTCGAACAGCTCCGCGGCGACCGAGAGTCCAAGCTCCCGAGCCCGTTCGGTAGCTCCGATGCCGGACGCACGGATCACGTCGGACCCGTCCAGCGCCGCCACGCAGCCGCGCAGCGACAGCTCCTCGAAGACATGGCCGTCGTCATCGATCGACTCGACCACTTCGGCGATCGCGCCCACCGGTGCCGAACAACCAGCTTCGAGTTCGGCGAGCAGGGCACGTTCGGCAGTGACCGCCGCACGGGTGTCGGCGTCGTCCAACTCCGCCAACACCGCCGCCAGCCCGCTGTCACCAGCGCGGCATTCGACCGCGAGCGCACCCTGAGCCGGCGCTGGCAACATCTGCACCGGCTCGAGCGTCTCGGTGACGTCATCCAGACGGCCCAGCCGGGCCAGACCCGCCCGAGCCACCACGATGGCGTCAAGATCACCACTGCTTACCCTGTTCAACCTGGTATCTAGGTTGCCTCGTAGGGGGCGGATTTCCAAACCGAGACCCAGTGCTCTAAGCTGTGCCGCCCGGCGCGGGGACGACGTTCCGACCAGCGAACCAGTCGGCAATTCCCCCAGCACCAGGCCGTCCCGGGCCACCACGGCGTCGCGGGGGTCGTTGCGCGGCGGAATCGCCGCGATGGTGAACCTGGGATCGTCGGCGGTCGGCAAATCTTTGTGCGAGTGCACGGCGGCGTCGACGCGACCGTCGTCCATGGCCTCGCGCAGCGCCGTCGTGAAGGCACCGACGCCCAGGGTGGCGATCGGCGCGGAGGATCGGTCACCCGCGGTGCTGATGATGACCAACTCCGCGGCGTGGCCGTTGGCGATCAGGGCATCTCTGACGGTGGCAGCCTGGGTGGTGGCCAGCAAACTCCCCCGAGTGCCGATTCGGATAACGTCGGTCAAGCGGCTACTCGGGGGACTGCGGCGGGGTTCCGGGCACTTGCTGCCCGCGGGCGCCGGCGTCGAATGCCGTTGGTACGGCGGGCAATTCGCCCGCGGTCGCGACGGCGTCGACGGCGGTCTGGTCTAGTTCGAAAAGCTCGCGCAGGGCCTCGGCGTAGCTGTCGCCGCCCGGCGCGCTGGCAAGCTGCTTGATGCGCACCGTGGGCGCATGCAGCAGCTTGTCCACGACGCGACGCACGGTGCGGGCCACCTCTTCGCGCTCGGAGATCGCCAGCCCGGGCAGCCGGTTGTCCAGGCGCAACAGCTCGGCCTCGACCACGTCGGCGGCGCGCTGGCGCAGCGCGGTCACGGTCGGGGTGACCTCGGCCATCCGCTGACCGGCCAGATAGTTGGCGACTTCGGCGGCGACGATGTGGCGCGCGGCGTCGACGTCGGACGCCGCGGCGTGGGCCGCCGGCTCATGTTGGACGCGGTCGACATCGACCACCCAGACCCCGGGCAGCCCGGCCACCGCCGGATCGACGTCCCGGGGCATGCCCAGGTCGCAGATGACCAGCAATCGTGCTTCGTCGCGGTGCGCGGCGACCAGCGCGTGGTGCACATCGGCCAGCGACACCACCGGGCTGACCGCCCCGGTACAGCTGACCACGACGTCGGCGTCGGCCAGCGCGTCGGAGAGCCGGTCCAACGCCATCGCTTCGGCTGGCACGCCCGATTCACGCAGCTTGCGCGCCAACCGCTGCGCCCGGGACAGCGACCGGTTGAGCACGCGAATGTGTCCGATCCCGGACCGGGTCAGGTGGGCCGCCGACAGGGCACCCATCGCGCCGGCGCCGACCACTACGCCCGTCTTGCCGGCCAGCCCGCCCAGTCGGCGGTCGGCCATGCCGAGCGCGACCGACACCACCGAGGCGCCGGCGGCGTCGATGGCGGTTTCGGAATGCACCCGCTTGCCGACCGACAGTGCCCGCTGGGCCAATTCGTGCAAGACCCGGCCGACGGTGCGGTTGGCCTCGGCGGTGGCGTACGCGCGGCGCACCTGGCCGAGGACCTGCTGCTCGCCGACCACCGCCGAATCCAGACCACTGGCCACGGCGAACAGATGCTCGACGGCGGCCTCGCTGTATCGCACGTAGGCGTATTGGGTGAGGTCGCCCATCGTCATGCCGGAGTACTCCGACAGCGCTTGGCCGACAGCGGCCAACCCGCCGTGGAATGCCTCGACCACGGCATAGACCTCGACGCGGTTGCACGTCGAGAGCACCATGGCCTCGGTCACCAGCGGCGACTGCAGCACCCGGTCGACGATCTTGACCCGATCGGACTCGTCGATGCTCAGCTGTTCCAGGACGGAGACCGGCGCGCTTCGGTGCGAAACCCCGAAGAGCAGGATGCTCACGGCAGCATCACCTGGCCCGCTCCCTTGCGTAATCAGAAAGTGAACTACTACCTACGGTAGACGTTCGTCAGCTGGCCTACCAAATATCGGTTCGGGCCAGGTCCGCGCGCAACCGGGGTTCGTCGACCTCCCAATAGCTGTGTTCACGGCCGTTGAGCAGGACGACCGGCAGGCGATCGCCGAATTCAGCCCGCAGCGAAGGATCCCCCGCATTGGCCTTCGCGTCGACGTCGGTGGTGGTCAGGTCGAAGTGCAGTTCCTCGGCCAAGGCCGCGAGTTGCGTCTGGACGCGCAAGCAGATGACGCAGCCGTCGCGCGTCAGCAGCGTGACCTGCGGGCGGCTTGCGGGTCGAGTCATCAGACCAGTCTGGCACTGCCCGGGGCGGTGCTTCGCGGGTGATTTGCGGGTGAATTGTGGGCGACCGGTGGCCTCGTTAGGTTGCCGCTGTGGCCGGTGCGAGTGAGTTACATGTCGATCCCGAGCTGATGCACGGGTTCGCCCAAGCGCTGATCGGTGGGGCCGACGATCTGCGGACGCGGTTGGCCGAGCTGGACGGTCGGGTCGGGGAAATGCTGCACGGCTGGCGCGGTTCGTCGGGAAGCGCCTACGCCTCGGCGTGGCAACTGTGGCATCGCGGAGCCGGGGAAGTGGAGCTCGGCTTGTCGATGTTAGGGCGCCTGGTGGCCCAGGCTGGTGCCGGTCATGGCGCCAATGAGCAGGCCGCCGGTGCGGCATTGCGGGACGTCGGCCATGTCTGAGGCGTTTCGGGTGCAGCCGGAGGCACTGGCCGAGGCGGTGCAGCAGATGGCCGACTTTCAGCGCTATGCCGAAAGCATGATCGGCGAAATCGACCGTCTGATCGAGAGTTTGCACGCCAACTGGTCCGGGCAGGCGGCGGCGGCACACGCCGAGGCGCATCGCCATTGGGCCGCTGGCGAGGCGATGATGCGTGCGGCGTTGGCGCGGCTGCGCGCGGCGGGGGCCGGCGCGCACGCCAATTACACCAACGCCATGTCGACAAACTCGAGTATGTGGTCATGACGAAATGGCCCCGCTGGCAGTAGATCCCGCAGCGCTGGAAGACGCCGGCGCCGCGGTGGTCTCCGCCGGCGAGGGTCTGGAGTCCGTCGTGTCCGGGTTGGTCGCGGCGCTGTCGGGTGGTGCGGGCATGGCCGGTAACGATCCGGCCGGCGCGGCGTTTGGCCGCAGCTACGACGCCTCCGCGGCCGAGCTGGTCAAAGCCATGGCAACGGCCCGAAATGCATTGTGCGGTTTGGGTGATGGCGTTCGCGTGTCGGCGCACAACTATTCGGTGGCCGAGGCGTTGTCTGATGTCGCCGGGCGCAGTCACGCGTTACCCATGCCGGTGCTGAGTCACGGCTTCACGACAGGGTCACCTCCGTCGGCGGTGGGTGCTGGTCGCGGCGCCCCGGCCGGCTGGGGGTGGGTGGCTCCCTACCTCGGAATGATCTGGCCGACCGGTGATTCCGCGAAGTTGCGGGCCGCGGCTCAGGCCTGGATGGGGGCCGGCACCAAGTTCGCGCTCACCGAAGTTCTCGGCACCGGCCGGCCGATGGAAGTTGTTCGCTCGCAACAGATTCCGGAGGGCGCAGCCGTGGAGGCCGCCTTCTGCGTTGCGTATACCAGTACCACGGGCATTGTGCACCAGTGCGAATCGATGGCCGCACAGCTGACCGGTTACGCGGCGGCGATCGATGCGGTGCACGCCGCAATCCTGGACTTGTTGTCGCGCATCTGCGACCCGATGACCGGGATCAAAGAAGTCTGGGAGGTGTTGACCGGCGAGGACGAAGACGAGATTCGCCGGATCGCCAACGACATTCGGACGGTGGTCGATCATTTCAGCGCTGAAGTCGCCGCGCTGGGCGCGCAAATCGCCGGCGTGATGGCAGCGGCTGGGCGGGTCATCACCACGATGAGCGGCCATGCCCAAAGGCAGTGGGACCAGTTTCTGCACGGCAGCGATGTCGGGCGCAACGTCGACACGGCGGGCCAATACTTCAAGGGCATCGGCCTGGAGGCCGGCGGAATGCTCAAGGGACTTTGGGAGATCAGCCAACCGCGCGCGCTGATCGATCCGCTCGGCTTTCACCACTCGATGACCGACATAGTCAAAGGAGCGCTGCGGCTAGCCGGCTTGGGCGGTGAGCATGCCCCCTCGGTCGAGGAGTCGTGGAAACAGCTCGGAAAGAGCCTCAGCCACTGGGACGAATTCCAGTCCAATCCCGCCGAAGCCCTGGGCAAGTCGGTGTTCGACCTCGGCACATTCGCCCTTCCGGGCGGCCCGCTGTCGAAGCTGGGCAAGGCCGGACACTCCGCCGCCGAAGCGCTCAAGGGCTTGAAGAAGCCGCCGCCCTTCGAGCCGCCGGGTGGTCGACCGCCGGTTGAGCTGCCCGAGCCGGGTCCGAAGCCGCCCGAGCCGGGCCCGAAACCGCCACCCCCCAAGCCACTAGATCCCGGAAACCCAACGCAGGCGCCCGCCGCCAAACCAACGCCCGGCCCAACGAGCGGCCCCCTGCCGCACGGCCCGGTCGAGTCCAAGCCACCAATGGGCGGGAAGCCTTCAGCCGGTGAGTCGCTTCGGCCGACCGCGGCGGTGCCAGGGTCCGGCAGCAAGCCGCTTGCTCCTCTAACGGCAGAGCAGACGTCCGCACCACATCCACAACCGGCTAATGCTGTCCCCGCTCAACTCGTTGCCACAGCACCGCATTCGGCACAGACGCCCCAACTTGCCTCCAAGGTCGGCGGTGGGGCGTCGGCCGAAGCGGCACCGGCCTTCGGCGGCGGATCCCACGCTGCAGATCCGGGCGGTCACCAATCCGGACGGTCCTACCCCCCGAGCGGCGGTCCGCATCCGCCCGGCGATGGCGGCGGCACTCGCCCACATCACCCTGACGAGGGCAAGGGATCACCGCCATCACACCCGCCTGCCGACGGCTCGCCCACCGAAGATCTTGGGGAGGGGGATCAATCTGGACACACCAAGCCGTCGGATCTGCCTCCGTGGCGGCAAGCACAGCTGGGTCTTGCCGAGTCGCCCGAGCAGCTCGTTTCCGATTTGGTGCGCCGTGGCTGCCCACCCGATATTGCCGAATCAGCGCTGCACAGTCCGTATACAGGAATGACTGCTCAACAGATTCTTGACAAATTCTGGAATTCCGCCGAAGGGACATGGCGTTGGCCGGAGCACAATGGTTTCGCCGACGGACAATGGGAAACGGCTCGAAGTATTCCGGAGGATGTGTGGCTAGACAGGATCGGAGAAGTAAGCGACGGTCGAGGTGACTTTATGGGTGCGGTCGGCGACAGCTATCCGAAACGCAGCCTCGCCCCGGGCACGAGTGGTGACTATCATGTTTTTCAAGGAACTGGCCAGCCTATCCCCGATAACTGGGAGGTTCGCTATGGCAACGTTTCGGAGGCATTTGGCCAGCCTGGGGGTGGGTCTCAATGGGTAGTAGTCGATGATGAAGGTGAATTCGTCTTCATTTTGAGGTTGATAGACGATGGTTACCTCAGAAAGATCCAGGAGAATCCGTCGGAGATGGATAGGACGCAAGGTGACAGATATTGAGCGCCAGGATAGCGACGCGTTCGCCAAAATAGTGGATTACTACGAACTTTGGCGTCAAATCTATGAGTTGGCAGGCGAGCAACCCAAGGATAAGGCGGCCTGGGAGAATGGGCGCCTATACTTTCCTAGTGACTATAGCGAGAAATCGCGCGAATGGCCAGAATGGCGAACAAAGGGGGATTGGCAAGCATGGATAATTGAGCCGGCACCGGAAGGGTACAACAATGTGGTCCACTCAGTGATGCCCGAAAGATCGTCCGAGCGATCAGAAAAAGTGGAAGCGGTATTCTCCCGGCCCACGGACGCCGGTAAGTACGTGCTCACAAATATTGGAAACTTCCTGCGGACGAAGCTCGGATTGAACTCCGTAATACTCGCATGGAATGTGCAAGGTCTCGACCCGCGGATCAAGGTGTCCCCCGCCGGACCGCACTTGCTTGACTACTTCTTGAAGATAAGACCTCGAACGTCCAGAGAGATTGCCAGTCGACATCTCAAGCAGTACACACTTTCCGATGACCCGAACCGTTATGGCATTGCGTTACCATCCGAGGAGAAATACATGCAGGTGCTGGCGCTCTCCTACGAACAGCTCAATTCGGCGCTGCTCGATGGCATGCCAGAAAGTATTACTTCTAAGGTCCCGCTCTGGATCCAGTAACCGCGCCATCTGACATGGGCTTTTCGCGCAGTTGTGGTCGATCTTGGTCGAGGAGGATGGATGACGGAAAAGATCGCCGGTAAGACGTTCATGACAGCGGAAGAGGCAGGCGTCCCACCGCCGACCGAAGAAGAGATCGCGCGTGCGCGCGAGACTTTCGATGCGTTCCAGCGAGAAGTCGACGCCATCGCGCCAGAGGACCGAGTGACCGACGTTTCGCCGAAGTTCTGGGACGACACCTCGGGCACCGAGTACGAACGGCGGCCACTCAGCTGAGCTGCCGCCCGAGTGTGAGGCTGGCCGCGCACTCGGAGCCGACGGTGCGGCTGTCCGCGCACTCGCGGCGGTGGCCCGCTGCGGTCATCACCGAACGAGGTTTCCTCAGTGCGACAAAGGATCCCACCGTAGCTCAGTCGTCGACGTTCGCTGGCAACGTTGAGTTCAAAATTTTTGCGAGCACAGGACGAGACATAACATCAATCTCTCTTCACCCTGGCGAACAAGAAGTACTGTTTCCGGCGGGCACGAAATTTTATGTAATAAGCAAGTCGCAAGACCCGGTCACGGGCCGAACCATCATCGAAATGATCGAGCGATAATGCTCATTCGTTTGAGGAAGTTGCATAGGAACGGAGACCAGCCACGATGAGTAGAGAATTCGCGGGAAAGATTTTTTCGACACCAGAAGAGGCCGGTGTCACACCGCCGACCGAAGAAGAGATCGCGCGTGCGCGCGAAGCTTTCGATGCGTTTCAACGACGAATGGATGCAGTACCGCTGGAAGATCGAATGAAAGAGGTGTCGCCGAAGTTCTGGGACGACACCTCTGGCACTGAACTCGAAGAGCGGCCACACAGCTGAGATAACGTTCTTCAGGTGGAGGGTCTAGTCCGAACATGAATATCACGGACTTCAGGGTTCAGTCCGCTGTGTCTGCCGTTCGTGTAGTAGTGAACTCACAACGCACGCATCCATAAACCGGGGAAGATTTGCCTCAATTATCTGGACGGCTTTCGCGCAGTTGTGGTCGATCTTGGTCGAGGAGGATGGATGATGGAAAAGATCGCCGGTAAGACGTTCATGACAGCGGAAGAGGCAGGCGTCCCACCGCCGTCCGAAGAAGAGATCGCGCGTGCGCGCGAGACTTTCGATGCGTTCCAGCGAGAAGTCGACGCCATCGCACCAGAGGACCGAGTGACCGACGTGTCGCCGAAGTTCTGGGACGACACCTCAGGCACCGAGTACGAGCGGCGGCCACGCAGCTGAGCTGCCGCCCGAGTGTGAGGCTGGCCGCACACTCGGAGCCGACGGTGCGGCTAGCCGCACACTCGCGGCGGTGGCCCGCCCTAGCCGCACACTCGGCGGTGGCCCGCCCTGGCTTCACGCTCGCGGCTGTAGAACCCCCAGCGGCCCGCAACGACGCCCAGCGACAAACGGTACACCCGCGGCGAGCCCGCAACGGCCCCCACCGCACACAACCTCCGCCGGATAGGGTTGACATCGGCCGCATGACACCGGCCACCGGGCACAGCGACTTGGGAGGTTCGGCGATGGCTACCTCGGTCCCAGGCAACGCAGACCACTTCGGTCCTGCCGACCTGGGGTCGTTGGCCGGGAGCGCCAGCGCCGAACGCGCGCTCGACGACATCCGCTCCGACGACAGCCGCCAACCGCCCCCAGTCGACCTGACCGCCGCAGCATTCTTCGACGTCGACAACACGCTCGTGCAGGGCTCCTCGGCGGTGCACTTCGGCCGCGGGCTGGCCGCTCGCGAGTACTTCACTTATCGCGACGTCCTGGGCTTCATTTACGCCCAGGCCAAATTCCAGATTCTCGGCAAGGAAAACAGCAACGATGTCGCCGCCGGTCGGCGCAAGGCTCTGGCGTTCATCGAAGGCCGGTCGGTCGAAGAGCTCATCACCCTGGGCGAAGAAATCTACGACGAGATCATCGCCGACAAGATCTGGCCGGGCACCCGCGAGCTCACCCAGATGCATCTGGACGCCGGGCAGCAAGTCTGGTTGATCACCGCCACCCCCTACGAGTTGGCCGCCACCATCGCCCGTCGTCTGGGCCTGACCGGCGCGCTGGGGACGGTGGCGGAATCGGTCGACGGCATTTTCACCGGCCGACTCGTCGGCGAGATCCTGCACGGTACCGGCAAAGCGCACGCCGTTCGCTCGCTGGCCATCCGCGAAGGGCTCAACCTCAAACGCTGCACCGCCTACTCCGACAGCTACAACGATGTGCCGATGTTGTCGCTGGTGGGCACCGCCGTCGCCATCAATCCCGACGCCCGGCTGCGCAGCCTGGCCCGCGAGCGCGGCTGGGAGATCCGCGATTTTCGGACCGCTCGGAAAGCCGCCCGCATCGGCGTGCCCTCGGCGTTGGCGCTGGGCGCGGCCGGCGGCGCGCTGGCGGCACTGGCTTCTCGGCGGCAATCTCGCTGATAAGCTGCGCCGCTAGCATCTATTCGAGCGGAGAGCACAGCTTTATGACGACCCCCCAAGAAGCCGAAGGTCTCATCGGCAGCAATTACCGAGGATCTGACTACTTCGAGGTCGGACGCGAGAAAATTCGGGAGTTTGCGGTCGCGGTCAAAGACGACCACCCAGCGCACTACAACGAAGCCGACGCCGAGGCTGCCGGATATCCGGCGCTAGTGGCGCCCCTGACGTTCGCTGCGGTCGCCGGCCGGCGCGTGCAGCTCGAGATTTTCACCAAGTTCAAGATTCCGATCAACATCGCCCGCGTCATCCACCGCGACCAGAAGTTCAAGTTTCACCGGCCAATTTTGGCCCACGACAAGCTCTTCTTCGATACTTATCTAGACTCGGTCATCGAGTCGCACGGTACTGTGCTTGCTGAAATCCGCAGCGAGATCACAGACGCCGAGGGCAAACCGGTCGTCACCGGCATCGTCACGATGCTGGGCGAAGCCGCAACTCAAGAAGCGAGCACTGCGGAGACCGTCGCCGCAATTGCATCCATATCAGCCGGAAAGTAGGGTCAATTCAATGACGTCACAAGGGGAAACGGGTAGCACCCAGCTCAAGCCGCCGGTCGAGGCAGTCCGCTCCCACTACGACAAGTCCAATGAATTCTTCAAGCTGTGGCTCGACCCGTCGATGACCTACAGCTGCGCCTACTGGGAAGAGGGCGCCAAGACGCTGGAAGAGGCCCAGTACGCCAAGCGCAAACTCTCCCTGGACAAGCTCAACCTCGAACCGGGCATGACGCTGCTCGACATCGGCTGCGGCTGGGGCTCCACCATGCGCCACGCGGTCCAGGAGTACGACGTCAACGTCATCGGCCTGACGCTGAGCGAGAACCAGTACGCCCACGATGTCGAGAAGTTCAAGGAGATCGACAGCCCCCGCCGCAAGGAGGTACGGATCCAGGGCTGGGAGGAGTTCGACGAGCCGGTCGACCGGATCGTGTCGTTGGGCGCGTTCGAGCACTTCGCCGACGGCGCGGGTGACGCCGGCTTCGAGCGATACGCCACCTTCTTCAAGAAGTTCTACGACCTGACGCCCGAAGACGGCCGGATGTTGCTGCACACGATCACCATCCCGGAGCCGGAAGAGGCCAAGGAGTGGGGCCTGACATCGCCGATGAGCCTGCTGCGGTTCATCAAGTTCATCCTGACGGAGATCTTCCCGGGCGGTCGGCTGCCCCGTATTTCGCAGGTTGACCACTACTCCTCGCAGGCCGGCTGGAAGGTCGAGCGCTACCACAAGATCGGCCACAACTACGTGCCGACGCTGGACGCCTGGGCCGATGCGCTCGAGGCGAACAAGGAGAAGGCGATCGAGCTCAAGGGTCAGGAGACCTACGACATCTACATGCACTACCTGCGGGGCTGCTCGGACCTGTTCCGCGACCGGTATACGGGTGTCTGCCAGTTCACCCTGGTCAAGTAACGCACGACGCAAATAACCCCCGGGGGTGTTGCCCACCGGGGGTTATTGCGTCACAGCTCAGCCAAAGAAAATATTGCGGCGCCCGGCCAGCAGCCGGTACAGCGTCTGCTGGATCGTCTCGCGCACCTGGTCGGTCAACTCGAAGGTGACCATCGGGTCCTCGGCGTCACCGGGCGCGTAGTCCGCGGTGTGGATGGGCTCGCCGAAGGCGATGTGCCACTTGGACGGCAGCGGCACCAGGCCCGCGGGCCCGGCCAGCGGGAACAGCGGCGTGATGGGGAAATACGGCACCCCGAGCAGTCGGGCCAGCAGCTTGACGTCGGTGAGCATCGGATAGATCTCTTCGGAACCGATGATCGAGCACGGCACGATCGGCGCCTTGGTGCGCAGCGCCGCGGAGACGAATCCGCCCCGCCCGAACCGTTGCAACCGGTAGCGGTCCTCGAAACGCTTGCCCAGCCCCTTGTAGCCCTCCGGGAACACCGCGGTGAGCTCCCCTGAGGCCAGCAGGCGGTGCGCATCGGTGGTGCAGGCCATGGTGTGCCCGGCTTTGCGGGCGGTCGCGCCCACCACGGGCAGGTCGAACACCATGTCGGCGGCCAGCAGACGCAGATCGCGTTGCGCCGGGTGCTCGTCGTGCACCGCGACCGACAGCATCAGGCCGTCGAATGGCAACACTCCGGCGTGATTGGCGACCACCAGCGCCGCGCCGTCGTCGGGGATGTTCTCGATGCCGCTGACTTCCACCCGGAACCAGGACTTGAAGAAGAACCTCAGCAAAGGCCGGACGATTGCGTCGTTGAAGTGCGGATCGAACCCGAATTCGTCGACCTCGTAGTCGCCGATCAACCGTTGCCGTAGAAAACCGGCGACGGCCGCGACGCGCTGGGCAAGGTCGTTCAGCGGCGCTTCGGGGCTCGAGGTTCCGCCAGCGGCGCGGCGGTGCTCGTCGATTTCGCGGACGACGGCGGCGATCTGGTCGGCCGACGCGCGGCCATTGGGGTCGGCGAGCAGCGAGGGGTGTTGACGAGCGGCATCCGCCCGTTGCGTGGCACGGCGACGCGCAGCTACACGACCCCGATTCGTGTGCAGTGGAATGACATTCGCTCTGGACTCACCCGCCACGATATCTACCTGACCCCACCCCACGGAATTGGATTTCGGCTACCCAAACGCTGCGCTAACGCGACGGCGCGGCCCTCCCAGGAGCGTACCCGATCTGGGTCGATAATGGGAGTGATGCCTCGTCCGCGCAGGTAATCGTCGAAGGCTTCCGCAGTCGACCATTTCGGTTCAAATCCAAGTTCCGTACGCATTCTCGTCGTATCCATGACGCGCCCATAACTTAAGTAATCAAACTGCTCGCGATTGATTTCGGTGTAACGATTAGCGCGTCTCAGCGAATCGAGCGCCCACACGCCAAAGCCCGGAACCGGTAGAGGAATTCGACCCGCCCGACGGATCGCTTGAGACAGCATGATTACCCCGTTTGCGCCGACGTTGAACGTGCCCGCCTTCCCGGCCATGGCAGCGCGCTCCAACGCGCCGAGCGCATCCTGCTCGTGCAACAACTGCAGTCGGGCGTCGCGGCCGAACATGGTGGGCACCAGCGGCCCGGCCAGATAGCGGGACAGCGTGGTGTCCATCGCAGGGCCGATCATGTTTGCCAGCCGCAGGATCGTCACCGCGATATCGGGTCGGCGCCGGCCCAGCCCACGCACGTAGCCCTCGATGTCGAGGCTGTCTTTGGCAAAGCCCTCGCGGAACGGTCGACGGCTGCTGCAGTCTTCGGTGAACACCGCGGGATCGTGCGCACTCGACCCGTACACCTCGGAGGTCGACTTCAGCACAACGCGGCGCACTGAGGGCGCCTTCTGGCAGGCCGCGAAGAGCTGCATCGCGCCCATCACGTTGAGTTCCTTCAACGCCGCGCTGCCACCCGCCCGCGGCGCGTACGACGCCGCCGCGGCGTGCACGACCGTGTCGACCTCGCCGCTGCGAATCACTTTGGCAATAAAAGGATTCCGGATGTCGGCGCGGACGAATTCCGCTCGGCCCATCCGCCGCAACATGTCTTTGCTCGGCGCGATCGCGTCGACGGCGATGACCCGGTTGATCAGCGGATTCTGGGCCAGGCGCGCAGTCAAATAGCCGCCGAGAAACCGGCAGGCGCCGGTAACCAGCACGACTTTCGGATAGTGCACATTGTCGCCGCCGCTGGTTTCGTCACCGCCCCGGCTATTCGACGATTCCACCCCGATAGCCTAGCCGCGAGTGGCAACAACAGCGTTACGGGAGGGTGACGCTGCCCGCCGACCGGACTTACTTGCCGAGTTTTCTGCGCTGCACCCGGGTGCGACGCAACAGCTTGCGATGCTTTTTCTTGGACATCCGCTTGCGCCGCTTCTTGATGACTGAACCCATGAACTCCGCTATCTGACCCGTATCCGGCTAATTGGAATTGACCCAGATACTTTACCCGGCAGGCCACACCGAACACCAAACCGGCAGCCGCGCGACCGGTTCCAGGGCGCGCGACGATATGTCAAACGGAGCGACGGGTGCGGTCAGCCCGCGTCGAAGTAAGACGTCTCCAGCATGTCGTGGACGGCCTTGGCGTGCACCCGGAAGGACCGCCCGACCCGAACCGCGGGCAGCTCGCCGTTGTGCACAAGCCGGTACACCGTCATCTTCGAGACCCGCATCAGCGCCGCGACCTCAGCGACGGTGAGAAATTGTGTGCGGGACTGCTGGCCTTCGGCCGAGCCGCCGTCCCGTCCCTTACCTGCAGAATCCCGTGCTGATGGCCCGTTACTAGACGTCATCGCAACCCAATCGTGTCAGGCACCCGCAATCCCAGCGGCTTCCCCTCCGCTGGCACCAACGAGTGCATACAAAGAGGAGAATAGCGGGACTAGTGGGGTTACTGGTACTGGTGGGGGACAACTAATTGAAAAAACTTGAATTATTCCGATGTAATTCTTAGCTGCTCAGAGCGGGTTTTCGCGGCCTGGACGGCGGCATCTACGGTCGCTCGAAATCCACCCCGTTCCAGTTCCCGCAAGGCGGCCGCGGTGGTCCCGCCGGGCGAGGCGATCAGGGCGCGCAGTTCGAAGGCTGAGGTGTCGACCCGTAGTGACTCGCCTTCGGCCTGGCCGCGGTCTTGATCCATCCGCTCCAGCAGCATCGCCGCCGATCCGGCCATGGTTTGCACGGTCAGGTCGTTGGCGACCTGCCGGCTGAGGCCGACCGCAACAGCCGCTTCCACCAACGCTTCGACCAGCAGGAAGAAGTACACCGGGCCCGAGCCGGACACGGCGGTCACCGCGTCCATCTGTGACTCCGCAACGGTCAGCACCCCACCTACCGCGTCGAACAGGGAGGAAGCTTCGGCGAGCTGTTCGGGTGAGACGAATCGGCCTTTGGCCAGGGCGGTGACGCCCGCGCCGACCAGCGCGGCCGCGTTGGGCATCGCGCGAATCACCGGGGTGCCGGCGGGCAGCTTCGACTCGAAGTAGGTGAGGGTGATGCCGGCGGCGATGGTGATGAACACCTGCTCGGCGCTGTCATCGTCGGCCGCGGCGGCCGCAGCGGCCAAATCCCCCATCACCGCGTCAACATCGGCCGGCTTGACCGCGACCACCACGAACGTCGCGCTTTCCACCGCCTCCTTGACCGACGTCACCAGCACCGAATACGTCTGCGACAGGTATTTGGCCCGCTCTAGCACACGCTCGGCCAGCACCAGGTCCTTCACCTGCCGTCCGGACCGCAGCAGCCCCGCAAGCAGGGCCTCGCCCATGCTTCCCCCGCCGATGATCGCGATTCTCGCCATGCCGGAAAGCATCTCAGACACTTCGGCGGCGGCCCGCTACCGGGCGGCAGGCACCATCGCCAGCTGACGCGACTGTGCGACCAGGCGACCCGCTTGGTCGACGACGATGTGGTCTTCGTCAAACCAGTCGTGCCCGATCTCCACGCACGTGCACACCACGCGCAGCCAGCCGTCGACGGGTAAGGCCCGCAGGAAGGCGGTCAGCTGCACCGTAGGCGCCCAACCGGTGCGGTCCACTGCGAAGGTGACCGGCGCCGAGAGGTCGGTGCACATCAGGGCGAACAGCGCGTCGGGAGCCACATCGCGCGGTCGCGCCCACATCTGCAGCATCGGCGCCCGGCGAGTCCCTCCGTCGGTGACGGGGTCCATCGTCGACAGCAGGGGCCGCACATCGCAGCCTTCGCCCAGGTGCACCAGACCGGCCAGACGATGGCCGGGCTGGATCGGGGCCAGGTCGTCGGGCGGCTCGGGCGCCATGAGGTCCAAGACGGGGTTCGCCGACAGCAGCGGCGCTGTGGTTCCACCGGGAAGGTGGTGTTCGGGCTCGCCCAGGGTCACGACGGCGTGCACCGCGGTCCGCTCGCCCTGGTTGAGCTCGACATCGACCACGCTGATCCGTCGGCCCCGCTTGCGGATCGACGTGACCACCTGCATCGGTCCGGGGTCGGGCGCCCACAGGAAGTTCGCCGACACCGCCACCGGCTGCTGGTCAGGCCCCGCACACGCGGTGCGCGCGGCGTTCGCACACAACGCCACCATCGCGCCGCCGTGCACCTTGGGGCCGATGGTCCAGTGCTTGTTCAGCTCGCCGTCGAAGACGCCGGGGCCGACCTCCCGCAACGACATCGCGGTGGTGAATAGGGCGTTCATGGTCTCCTGGAGGTCAGCGCAGCAGATGTGTGCGGGCGAATTGCAACGACTCGGACAGCATGGTTTCGCGCTCGGCGGCCGACCGGGCCGACGACGTGGACACCTCCAGCACGACGTGGCCGTTGAACGCCCCACCGGCCAGGGTCTGGCACACCTCCGCGGTGGGCTGCGTGCCGCGCCCCGGCACCAGGTGCTCGTCGGCGGGCAGGCCGCTGCCGTCGCACAGGTGCAGGTGGACCAGGCCGGCACCCATCCGCGATGCCATGTCCAGCGCGTCGGTGCCTGCCGTCGACGTGTGCGACAGGTCCAGCGTGTAGTGGGCGTAATTGCCGTCCAGCGGGTCGTAGGACGGCGAGAACGCCGAGATTGCGGGGCCGGGGCCGCCGCCGCGCCGGCGCATGCGTTCCCTGGACTGGTCGGCGCCGAAGAACCGATCCGCCCGGAACGGGAACATGTTCTCCACGGCGACCATCACACCGCTGGTTTCTTCCAGGTGGGCCACCTGCTCGCCGAATCCCTCGGCGTAGCGCCGCTGCCACCGAAACGGCGGGTGCACCACAACGGTCGGTGCGCCCAGTTCCTCGGCGGCGCGCACACTGCGGTCCAGCTTGGGAATCGGGTTGGCGCCCCACACCCGCTGCGATATCAGCAGGCAGGGCGCGTGGACGGACAGCACGGGCATCCGGTAGCGCTTCGAGAGCTTCTTGACCGCGCCGACGTCCTGGCTGACCGACTCGCCCCACACCATCAGCTCGACCCCGTCATAGCCCAGCCGCGCCGCATACTCGAAGGCCGCCTCGGCCCGCAGCGGGTACACGGATGCTGTCGACAGGCCAACTCTGATTGCTGGGCGCACTGTGGGTGGGTGGCGCCTAACCCGACTGCAACAACGCCAAGGGGCCCAGGGTGATCAACGCCCCCACGGCAACCGCGATCAACGTACTGGCGATGTCCTCGGTCTTGCGGACCACTCGCACCCCGACCACCAGGCCTAAAATGACCAGCACCGACAGCACCAGCGCCACGATGCTGTTCCACCGCCACAGCTGGTCGAAGGCGAGGAACAGCCCCGCGCCGAAGGCCACGGCCAGAACCGACTGCAACACGATGACGGCGCCGCGCCACAGTGCGCTCAGAGTGCCCGGCGCCGGCTCGGCTTTGTCGGCTTCGGGCCGCTCGAGGTCCTCTTCGTCGAAGACCGACGGGGCCTGCTCACTGCGCCGGCGGGCCACCTCGTCGGCCAGGGACTGCCCGCCGAACAGGGTGCCTTCTGAGGCTTGCAGGTAGGAGCGCGCGTAGGCGGAGTCTTCGACTTCCTCCTCGGCCGTGGTCGTGGGCACCTCATCCTCGGCGACGTCGACGGAGGTGTCGACGTAATGCTCAACCGGGTCCGGGCTCATGTCCTCGGCGCCGGATTGCCGGCCGCGATCGGCATCGGCGTCGTCGCTGTAGCGCAACGGCCGCGGGTATTCGCTGCGTTCCAGGCCCTTACCGCGGCGGGTCAGCGGGTCGGACTTGGGCCAGCGCGGCTCGGGCTGCGACCAGTAGACGTTCGTGGTCTGCTCTTCCACCGCCTCGTCGGTGGCGTCATCTGGCACCGTCTCGGGGGCGTGCGTGACGGCTTCCTCGACGACGGGTTCGGCTACCGGTTCGGGGGCCGGTGGCGGCGCGGGCTCGGCGACCTGAACACGCCCGTTGGGGGGTTCGGGCGCCGGTGACGGCGGTGGCGCAGTCCGGGCTTCGCGCGGCTCGTCCCGAATGATGGGGATCTCACCGGTCAGCTCGGCGACGGTCACCGAGTCGCTGTCACCGCGGCGGCGCCGACGCCGCCGGGTGGGCGCCGGAGCGCCGATGGTGCCGTTTCTGGCCAGCAGTTCGGCGACCGAGATTTGCCGGGTGGAGCCGTCCTCGGTCTCGGAGTGTGGTCCGGTCATGGTTTGTTGCCTCTCGATCGGTTAGCTGCGATCCGATCACCTACCTGACCTCTAGCATCGCGCACCGAAGTCTCTACAGCCGAAGAATCCATGAACGCGGTCCCGTCCGCTTCACTGTCGAGTTTGCGCAAGATAAGACCCTCCCGCAGCGCCCACGGGCAGATGTCCACCGCTTCTATCGACAGCGCACGCATGCTTGCCTCCGCCACCAGAGCACCCGCCACGATCTGCGGCGCGCGCTCGGCGCTCACCCCTTCCAGTTCTGCCCGGTCAGCGGTCGTCATCCTAGAGATGAAAGATATGAGTTGTCTGAGGCCGTTGGCCGTGAGCGTCCTCTTGACCCGCGGGCCGTCCGCCGACGGGGCCGCGCCGGTGAGGCGGGCCAGCGACCGGAAGGTCTTTGACGTCGCCACCGCCAGGTCGGGTTCGCCGGCCTCCAGCACGGTCGCACTGGCCTCGGCGAGCTCGGCGTCCAGCCAGTCCCGCAGCATGGCTACCCGGCGGCGGCCGGGCGGATCGTCCGGCAGCCATTCGCGGGTGAGCCGCCCGGCGCCCAGCGGCAGCGACAGCGCGACCTCGGGCTCCTCGTCGACGCCGCTGGACAGCTCGAGCGATCCGCCGCCGATGTCGAGGTTGATGATGCGCCCGGCGCTCCACCCGTACCACCGGCGCACCGCCAGGAAGGTCAGCCGCGATTCGTCGACGCCGCGTAACGCCACCAACTCGACGCCGGTCTCTTTGCGGACTCGCGCCAGCACGTCGTCGGAATTCTCGGCGTCACGCACCGCTGAGGTGGCGAAGGCCATTAGCTCGCTGCATCCGGAGCTGACCGCGATCTTGGCGAATTCGTCGATCGTCGAGATCAGCTTGTCGGCCCCCCGTTTGGTGAGCTTGCCCGAGCTGTCGGTGGCCTCGGCCAGCCGCAGCGTCGCCTTGGTCGAGCTCATCGGGGTCGGATGCCCGCCACGGTGAGCATCGACCACCAACAGGTGGACGGTATTGCTCCCGACGTCCAGCACACCCAATCGCACGGGAAACAACCTAGTCGGACTAGGTTGCGGGCGTATCTCGACCCACACACGGCTTCCCGCGTCGACGCACGGGCCCGCAGCGAAATGTGGTCTAACGTTGGTGCCGTGGCACATTCGCGCCCGACGTCGGCGCTCCCCGGCCAGGAGGTCGAACTGGATTTCGCCCGGGAATGGGTGGAGTTCTACGACCCCGACAATCCCGAGCACCTGATCGCGGCCGACCTGACCTGGCTGTTGTCGCGCTGGACGTGTGTCTTCGGCACACCCGCCTGCCACGGGACCGTGGCGGGCCGCCCCGACGACGGTTGCTGTTCGCACGGTGCGTTCTTGTCCGACGACGACGACCGCGCCCGCCTGGACGACGCGGTGCAGAAGCTGACCGACGAGGACTGGCAGTTCCGTGAAAAAGGGCTGGGCCGCAAGGGCTATCTGGAGCTCGACGAGCATGACGGTCAGCCCTCCTATCGCACCCGCAAACACAAGAACGCCTGCATCTTCCTCAACCGGCCCGGCTTCGCCGGCGGCATCGGCTGCGCACTGCACAGCAAAGCCCTCAAGCTGGGTGTCGCGCCCCTGACGATGAAGCCCGACGTCTGCTGGCAATTGCCGATCCGGCGCAGCCAGGAGTGGATCACCCGGCCCGACGACACCGAAGTTCTCAAGACCACGGTCACCGAGTACGACCGTCGCGGCTGGGGCTCGGGCGGTGCGGACCTGCACTGGTATTGCACCGGAGACCCGGGCGCTCATGTGGGCGCCAAGCAAGTCTGGCAGACCCTGGCCGACGAGCTGACCGAGTTGCTGGGCGAGAAGGCGTATGCCGAATTAGCCGCAATGTGCAAGCGCCGCAGTCAATTAGGGCTCATTGCCGTGCACCCCGCGACCCGCGCCGCGCAGTAGCACGACCGGTCAGTCGCCGTTGTTCTTGGTGTAGGCCACCACCATGCGTAGCGCGCTGGCGTTCAGGTAGGTTTCGACGGCCTCAGCGGCCGCGGATGCGTCGCGCGCCGCGACGGCCTCGGTGATCGCCCGCAGGTCCGCCAGCACCGGCCCAGCGTCCTCATAGGCGCCGGTTAGTTCGTGCTCGCGGCCGCCGAAGGCATGCTCCACCCAGCGATACAGCAAACCCAGCGCCCGGTTGCGGCTGGTGTGGATCAGCACGTGAAAGTAAGCGAGGTCGGCCGCCTGCCGCGCCACGGCGCTGTCGGCTTCCTGCACCGTGGCCAGCGCCGCACGTAACGCCTCCACGTCTTTGGGGGTGCTGCGTCCGGCGGCCAGGCGCCCGATCAGGGGACCCAGCGCCGCGCGGATCTCCAGCAGTTCGACCAGGAACTCCGGGCCCAACTTGCGCACCAGCGCCTCGACCACCGCGGGATGGGTCAGCCCTTCGGGGTCGCGCACCACGTTGCCGCTGCCATGGCGGGCCTCGATCAGACCCATCTGCTGCAACCGGGCCAAGCCCTGGCGCAACGACGTGCGATTGACGTCGAGTTGTTCGGCCAATTCACGCTCGGGCGGCAGCGTCGAACCGGGCGGAAACACGCCGTCGAGGATGGCGTCGGCGATCGTCGCGGCGATCTGTTCATCGACACGCTGACGATCCGGCGGCTGCAGCGGACTTGACTGGTTCATTGGCTCAACCAATATAGTGGACGCATCGCGAGGACGCGCGCAACCAGGAGCGTGTGTCGCCGAACCGGAGGAGGCGTCGAGTGGACGAGGAGATGACATCGGCCGTCACGCCGCGCTGGCGAGGCAAGCCAGGCCGCTTGGAGGTCTGGTATGCCACCTTGTCCAACCCGCTGACCCGCGACGGCCTGTGGGTGCACTACGAGACGGTGGCGCCCACCTCCGGTGCTGCGTACGCGCACGGCTGGCTCACCTGGTTCCCGGCCGACGGCTCGCCGCGCACCGCACGGTTCGGCCCCGAGCCCGTCGAACCGGTGAGCGGCCGCGCCTGGTTCGATGCCGCAGGCGCCACTGCCGGCCCCGACGGCTTGTCGGGCCGCGCCGGAGCGTTCCGTTGGGACCTGTCCTGGAAGGACATCGCGGCCCCGTTGTGGACGTTCCCTCGGGTGGCCTGGGAGCGCGAACTGCTGCCCGGCGCGCAAGTGGTGCTCGCCCCCACCGCCGACTTCACCGGCTCGGTGACCGTCGGCGACGCCAGCCACACCGTCGACGGCTGGCGCGGCGCGGTCGCCCACATCTACGGGCACGGCAACGCCAAGCGCTGGGCCTGGCTGCACGCCGACCTCGGCGACGGCAACGTCGTAGAGGCGGTGAGCGCCGTGTCGCACAAACCCGGACTGCGCCGGTTGGCGCCGTTGGCTTTCGTTCGACTGCGCATCGACGGGCAGGATTGGCCCACAAGCGGTTTGCCGTCGCTTCGGATGCGCACCACGCTCGGGGTGGCGCACTGGCAACTCGAGGGCCGCATCGGGGGCCGCAAGGTGCTCATCCGCGTCGACCAGCCGCCGGAAAGATGCGTGAGCCTGCAATACACCGATCCTGACGGCGGCACCGCGGTGTGCACCAACACCGAACAGGCCGACATCCACATCGAGGTCGACGACCGGCGCTGGTCGGTCCTGGGTACCGGTCACGCCGAAGTCGGTCTGCGCGGCGCACAAGCACCCATGGTCAACGAAAGAGTCAACGAAAGGACATCATCATGAGCTTCGCCCTGGACCCGCCGCTGTTGTTCGTCTCCGGAGTGCTCGTCGAGCGCGGCGTGCCGCGGCGCCGCCGGGACATCGCCGAAGCCGCCATCCTGGGCATCTTCTTCGCCGGGTCGTTCGGGCTCTACAACAACGTGCCCGGGCTCGGGTTCCTGTGGCGGCCGTTCCGGGCTCGCAACGGTCGCGACTTCATGTGGAACAGCGGCGTTTTCGCGGTGGAGACCGACCAGGCGCAGTGGCCGCTGCACGCGGCCGCCGGCGGAATCTTCGCCACCTATCCGTTCTTCCTCAAGTTCGGGCGCGCGCTCGGCCGTGTCCTGTCAGCGCGGGCATGAGCCGGCTGGCAGAGCGCGCGACAGCAGACTTCGGGACTGCCCTGTTGCCGCAGGAGCACGGCGGTCCGGCCCCGGCCGAGTTCGTCGAGCGCCTTGACCGGTACCTGGCGCGCATGCCGGTCACGACCCGGCTGGCGGTACGCGCCGGGCTGATGTCACTGGCCGCGGCGAGCTACTTCACCACCGGGCGGTCCCTGTCACGGCTGAATCCGGTTGCGCGGGAACAGGTTCTGCATCGCATCGCGGCGCTGGGCCCGGATGCCGGCGCGGCGGTGGACGGCATCAAGGTGATCGCGCTGCTGGCCAACGGCGCTGACACCTATGCCCACGAACTGCTTTCCCGCGCCCAAGAACAGGGCCCGGTGCGCCCCGATGCGGCGTTGAGCGTCACCGCCTCGACGGACAGCCCTTCGGTCATCAGGGCCGATGCGGTGATTGTCGGGTCCGGGGCCGGTGGCGCCATGGCCGCGCGGACCCTGGCGCGGGCCGGCATGGACGTCGTCGTCGTCGAAGAGGGACGGCGCTGGACCGTCGAAGAGTTCCGCTCCACCCATCCGATCGACCGCTACGCCGGGCTGTATCGCGGGGCCGGGGCGACGGTGGCCGTGGGCCGCCCTGCGGTGGTGTTGCCGATGGGCCGCGCGGTCGGCGGCACCACCGTGGTCAACTCCGGGACCTGCTACCGCCCGCCGCTCTCGGTACAACGGCGCTGGTGTGCAGGATTCGGTTTCGGCCTGGCCGACCCGGACCGGCTGGGCGCCCAGCTCGACGAGGTCGAGCGCACGCTGCAGGTTGCCCCGGCGCCGCGAAACATCATGGGCCGCAACGGTAATCTGCTGCTGGACGCCGCGAAGGCGTTGGGTTGGCAGGCCGCACCCATCCCCCGCAACGCGCCGGGGTGCGAGGGCTGTTGCCAGTGCGCGATCGGGTGTCCGCACAACGCCAAGTTCGGGGTTCATCTCAACGCGCTGCCTCAAGCCTGCGCGGCCGGCGCGCGCATCATCTCGAATGCCCGCGTGGAACGGGTGCTGCACCAGCGCGGCCAAGCCCGCGGGGTGCGGGCCCGGCGGCCCGACGGCACGGCCATCGACGTGCTGGCCCACACCGTGATCGTGGCCGCCGGGGCCACCGAGACACCAATGTTGTTGCGACGCAGCGAACTCGGCGCTCACCCGCGGCTGGGGCGCAACCTGGCGCTGCATCCGGCGACCATGCTGGCCGGTCGTTTCGACGACGATGTGTATGCCTGGCGTGGGGTGCTGCAAAGCGCGGCCGTACACGAGTTCCACGAGTCCAACGGTGTGCTGATCGAAGCGACCTCCACACCCCCGGGCATGGGGTCGATGGTGTTCCCGGGCTACGGCGCCGAGCTGCTGAGCTGGCTGGACCGGGCGCCTCAGGTCGCCACGTTCGGCGCGATGGTGGCCGATCAGGGTGTCGGCTCGGTGACGTCGGTGGGTGGCGTGCCGCTGGTGCGCTACGACATCGCCCCGGCCGACGTCGCCAAGTTGCGGGTCGCCATGGGCGCCATCGGTCAGTTGCTGTTCGCCGCCGGCGCGGTGGAAGTGCTCACCGGTTTGCCCGGCGCCCGGACCGTGTCCTCACCGGCGGCGCTGCAGGAGGCGCTGCAACGCAGCAGCCCGCGCAGTCTGCACCTGGCGGCGTTCCACCCCACCGGTACAGCGGCCGCCGGCGCCGACGAGCAGCTCTGTCCGGTCGACCCCGACGGCCGACTGCGCGGCATCGACGGTGTCTGGGTGGCCGACGCGTCGATCCTGCCCAGCTGCCCGGAGGTGAACCCCCAGGTGTCCATCATGGCGGTGGCGCTGGCGGTAGCCGACCAGATCGTCGGCGCCTCCTGACCGAGTGTGCGTCCTGGGCTTCCAGCGTGCGCTCTGGGTCGGAAATCGCCGGATTCACCGCCCCCAGCGCTCATTCGGCGCCGCCACCGCACACTCGCCGCTGAGCCGGACTCAGCCCTCGAGCTTGTAGCCCAAACCGCGCACCGTCACCAGGTGCACCGGGTTGGCCGGGTCGGCTTCGATCTTGGACCGCAACCGCTTGACGTGAACGTCGAGGGTCTTGGTGTCCCCCACATAGTCGGCGCCCCACACCCGGTCGATGAGCTGGCCGCGAGTCAATACCCGCCCGCTGTTGCGCATCAGGTATTCCAGCAGATCGAATTCCTTGAGCGGCAAGGTGATCGCGTCGCCGTTGACCGATACGACGTGGCGTTCCACGTCCATCCGCACCGGACCGGATTCCAGGATGCCGTCGCTGATTTCGGAGTCGTCGTCTCCCCCGCGGCGCAGGACCGCCCGGATGCGGGCGATCAATTCGCGCGCCGAATACGGCTTGGTGACGTAGTCGTCCGCGCCCAACTCGAGGCCGACGACCTTGTCGATTTCGCTGTCGCGGGCGGTCACCATGATCACCGGCACGCCCGAGCGGGCGCGCAACTGCTTGCACACATCGGTGCCCGACATTCCGGGCAGCATCAAGTCGAGCAGCACGATGTCGGCGCCGCCCCGGTCGAATTCGGCCAGCGCAGCAGGGCCATCGGTCACCACGGTGGCCTCGAAGCCCTCTTTGCGCAGCAGGAAGGCGAGCGGGTCGGCCAGCGACTCCTCGTCCTCAACAATCAACACGCTGGTCATTGGCACTTTCCCTGATCACGGGTCATCGACTTAGCTCTTCCTCTCGTTGTGACCTGATGGACCGCACGTCGCGACTTCGCAACGGCTCGGGCTCCTCGTCGTCGTCGGGCACGGTCGCCTTGACCGCCGGAATCGACAACGTGAACGTCGACCCGGTGCCCGGCTTGCTCCATACGCCGATGCTGCCGTTGTGGTTGGCCGCGACATGCTTGACGATCGCCAAGCCGAGTCCGCTGCCGCCGGTTGCGCGACTGCGCGCCTTGTCCCCGCGGAAGAACCGCTCGAAGACGCGCTCCTGGTCTTCCAACGCGATGCCGATACCGCGGTCGGTTACGGCGATTTCGACGTTGTCACCACGCTTACGCCGGCTGATCGAGACCAGCGACCCTTTAGGTGAGTAGGCGATCGCATTGGACACCAGATTGGCAAGCGCGGTGACCAGCAGGGTTTCGTCGCCGAGCACCCGCAGCCGGCTGGGCGCGTCGGTCCGGATTTCGATCTTGGCGTTGTCGGCGGCCACCTTGTGACGCGAAATAGCCTCGGAGACAACGGTATCCACGTCGACCTCGGTGACGTTGGACAACCGCTCGGCTCCTTGCAGCCGGGACAGCTCGATGAGTTCGGCGACCATGTCCCCCAGCCGGTTGGCCTCGATCAAGACCTTCTCGGCGAACCGTCGCACCGTCTCCGGGTCGTCCGCCGATGCCAGCAACGCCTCGGCGAGCAACGCCATGGCCCCCACCGGCGTCTTGAGTTCGTGGCTGACGTTGGCGACGAAGTCACGCCGGGTGGCTTCCATGCGGGCATAGTCGGACTGGTCGTGCACGAAAGCGACGGCGAACCGGCGGTCTTCCTCGCTCAGCAGGCGGGCTTGCCCGTGCACCGACAATCCGGATCGGCCGCCGGGACGCTTCGGCGGCAACAGGTCGAATTCAACGGTGTCCCCGCTCAGCGCCTGCTGGGCGGCCTGCCAGGCCTGGTTGTCGAGTTGGCGGTCGCGGACCAGGCCCAGTTCCTGCGCCCGGTCGTTGAGATAGACCACGTCGCGATGGGTGTCGACCACCGCCGCCCCCACCGGCATCAAAGCGACGATGCGTTGCAACATCTGCGCGACGGTGATTCCCGTCCAGTCGGGGGCCGAGGGTTGGCGACGTTGTGTGACCCGCCCCGACAGCCGAACGCCTAAGGCAACGCCTGCGGCCAGTGCCAGCGCGGATAACACCCCGGCCAGCAACAGTGCCGAGAACACAGTCACAACCAAAATCCTACAAATCGGGTGAACGCCACCCTAGCGGAGCGCGGCCAAAATCGGACAAGTCACATACTGCGCGGCACATGTTCGGCTGCCGTTAACGCGATGTTCAGCAATGGGCCCTTTCGGCTTCGCAGAACGGGCCCGATCAGGCTTTTCCGGCGCCCTGACTGGCCACGGCCGCAGCCCCCGCCTCAGCCGCTTCGGGGTCCAGATACGTGCCGCCGGGCACCACCGGCCGCAGGTCCGCATCGAGGTCGTAACGCAGCGGAATGCCGGTCGGGATGTTCAGTCCGACGACGTCCTCGTCCGACATCTGGTCGAGGTACTTGACCAGCGCCCGCAGCGAATTGCCGTGCGCGGCGATCAGCACCGTCTTACCGGTGCGCAGGTCCGGGACGATGACGTCGGTGAAGTACGGCAGGAATCGGGCCACCACGTCCGCCAGGCACTCGGTCAAGGGTCCGCCGCCGATGTTGGCGTAACGCGGGTCGGTGTCCTGGCTGTACTTGCTGCCCTTCTCGATGGCCGGCGGCGGGGTGTCGTAGCTGCGCCGCCAGGCCATGAACTGCTCTTCGCCGTAGCGTTCCTTGGTCTCGGCCTTGTCCAAGCCTTGCAGCGCGCCGTAATGCCGTTCGTTGAGCCGCCAGCTGCGCTTGACCGGGATCCACAATCGATCGGCGGCGTCGAGCGCCAGGTGCGCGGTGGTGATGGCGCGTCGCAGCAGCGAGGTGTAGAGCACGTCGGGCAGCAGGTTTTCCTCGGCCAGCAACTCGCCGCTGCGCACCGCCTCGCCGCGGCCTTTCTCGGTCAGGCCGACGTCCACCCAGCCGGTGAACAGGTTGAGCGCATTCCAGTCGCTCTCGCCGTGGCGCAGCAGTACCAACGTGGCAGTGTCACCCATGCGGAAAGTCTCTCACGCGCGGTCTGAGGCTCGCCGAGCGTAACGCCACCGCGAAAACCGGGCCCAGAATTCGCGGCCCGGTTCCGCTCGCGGAGACTAGTCGTCGTCGATCAAGTGCGCGAACGCCTGCAGGTTCTTCAGCGACTCCCCGCGAGACACCCGCCACTCCCACTCTTTCTGGATCGACGACCGAAAACCCAACTCCAGCAAGGTGTTGAAGTCCGCGTCGACCGCCTCGAGCACCTGTCCGAGCACCCGGTCGATCTCCTCGGCGTCGACCGAAGCCAGCGACATCCGGCCTACCAAGTAGATGTCGCCGACGTTGTCCAAGGTGTAGGCCACCCCATAGAGACGCCGATTGCGCTTGAGCAAGAACCGGTAGACGCCTTCGTTGTTCTCGTCGGGCTTGCGGCACACGAATGCCTCGACACGCACCGAGTGCTCCCCGATGCTCAGGATCGTGTTTGTCTTGAGCCGGCGCTCGCCGGGCAGTTCCACGATCAGCCCAGGCAGACCACCATGCGCACCGGCGTGCATCGAGTAGGTCAGCTGGCTGGCGTTGAGCGCGTCCTCGATCACGCGCTGCACGGTCACGCTAGACGTCATGCGCCCACCCCCCGACGGGTTGTCCAGCGCCGGGGCTTGCGGGCCGCGACCAAGTCGCGCACCCGTCCCCGCCGCTCGGCAGTGAAGTCACCGATCGCACGCCGGTAGCTGGCAAGTAGTGCATCGGTGGTGTATTCCCACGAAAAGGTCGCGGCATGCTTGGCGGCTGCCCGGCTCATCGCCCACCCGTGCGGCCCGGCGCTGACCTCGAGCAGATGGCCTATCGCGGTCGCCCACTGATCAACGTCGTGCCCGGCCACCAGCGCGCCGGTGATCCCGTCGCGCACCGCCACGGGCAGCCCGCCGACGGCAGCCGCCACCACGGGCGTTCCGCAGGCCTGCGCCTCGATCGCCACCAGCCCGAACGACTCGGAATAGCTGGGCACCGCCACCAAGTCGGCCGCGCGATACACCGTCGCCAGATCCTCACGCGATTGCGGCGGCAGGAACGTCACCCGCGCGGCGATGCCCAGTTCCTCGGCGAGCCGCGCCAATCCGTCCGGTGAGGACAGACCGCTGCCCGACGGACCGCCGGCCACGACGATGCGCACCCCGGGCAACTGAACTGCGGCTCGCAGCACGATGTCGGGCGCTTTGAGCGGCTGGATGCGGCCGACGAAGGCGACCACCTGTTCCTCGGGTGGCAGGCCCAGCGCGACCCGGGCCGCTTGGCGATCCCCGGGCCGGAACAGCTCCAGGTCGACACCCGGATGCACCACGTCGATCCGGGCAGGATCGGCATGGTGAAGCGAAACCAGTTGTGCAGCTTCATCTTCGGTGTTGACGATGAGCCGGTCGGCTTCGTCGACCACTTGCTGCTCACCGACCGTCCGCAGCGGCGGCTCGGGCGTGTCGCCGTCGGCCAGTGCGGCGTTCTTGACCGCGGCCAACGTGTGCGCGGTGTGTACCAGCGGCACCGCCCAGCGGTCCCGGGCCAGCCAGCCCACCTGACCGGACAACCAGTAGTGCGAGTGCACGATGTCGTAGAAGCCCGGTTCGTGGGCGGCTTCGGCGCGCAGCACTCCGGCCGCGAACGCGCACAGCTGGGTGGGCAGGTCGTATTTATCCAGACCCTCGAAGGGCCCCGCCACCACGTTGCGCACCAGCACACCGGGAGCGACCCGCACCATCGGCGGGTCCGCGGATGCGGTGGCCCGGGTGAAGATCTCGACCTCGATGCCGCGCCGGGCCAGATGCAGCGCGCTTTGCAGCACGTAGACATTCATGCCACCGGCATCACCGGTGCCCGGCTGGGCCAGCGGCGAGGTGTGCACCGCCAGAAGTGCCACGCGGCGCGGGTCAGTCACTGCCGAGTCGTCGCGCCACACACTGTCATGTCTACAGCACGCTGGACGACGAGCCGTGGTGGCACGTCGCCGCTATTCGGCGAGAGCCTCGCTGTTCGCCAGCCGGTTGTCCAGCGCGCCCGAGCGGCGCATCGCGCCCAGCGGGTCGGCGTACAGCCCGGCCAACGACACGATGCCGGCCCCGGCTTCCTGCACCCGGTTGCCGAAGGCGGTGACGCGGATATCCCGCGGCGCCAGCACCGAGCGCGCCGCGAACGCCGCCTCCACGTGCTCCATGCCCTCGGGATACTCGGTGAAAGCCTGGCCGCCGACGACCAACTCGTCGGGGTTGAGCATGTCGCGCAGCAAGGCCACCGCCTCGCCGAGCACCCGAGCCCGCTCGGCCAACAGATCCTTGGCCTGTTGGTTGCCGGCGCGCGCCATCCGCAGCAGGTCGGTTACCGCGGTGGCCGCCCCGCCGGCCCGGCTGACCGGAGCGGCGCCGGGCGCCAGGCTGGGCAGGATCTTGAGTCGGCGAGCCGCCGCCAGCACCGCCTCGTCGCTGACGGTCGACTCCAATTGCCCTGCGCCACCGAGTAATTCAGAATTCACCGGCAACGGCGCAATGGTTCCTGGGCCGCTGGTGGGGCAATGCACCCGGCCACCGATCACCAGCGCATAGCCCACCGTTTCGCGCGCATAGACGTACAGGCTGGTCGACGAATTCGGCGCGAACCGGCGCATCCCGAGCAACAACTCGGCACCGGCCATGGCGTCGACGTGGGACGCGACCGAGACCGGCAGGCTCAGCGCGTCGGCCAGCACCGGACCGACCGGCGCCTGACGCCAACCCAGCCGCGGGTGGTCGACCAGACCGGTGGCGCCGTCGACGGTGCCACCGATCGCCACCCCGACCCACAGCGCGCGACGTCGATGCCAGCGGCGCAGATACCGAGAGGCGCTGTGTGCCAGCGACGTCAAAGCGGGCCCGGCGGGGTTCAGCGGTGTCGGGGTTTCCACGGTGTCCAGCGTGCGGCCGAACAGGTCGGTGGCCACGATGCTGGTGGTCCGGGCGCCGATGTGGATGCCCAGCGTCACGAACGGCTCGTGATTGACCTCCACGGGGACCCGCGGTCGCCCGATCGCGCCGGAGACGGCCAGATCAGCGCGCTCGCGCAGCAGCCCGGCATCCAGCAAGGCAATGACCTGGCGGTTCACCGTCGCGATGCTCAGCGATGTGACGTTGGCGATGACGTCGCGTCCGACCGGCCCGCGCAGTCGCACCGCGCGGAAGACTGAGGCCGCCGCGGAGTCTGACAGCTGCAGCGCCGGCGGCACGACCTGGCGATACGTGCGCAACTGGCCCTTGGCGCCGGGAGCGCGGCGGTGTGAGCGTTGGGTGAGAGTAGTCGTGTGCACAGGCGTCCTTTGTCCGAGTTCAGATGGCCGGTCCTTGGCCACACCTGCCGACGAAGAAGTCAGGCGCGGCAAAGTGCGCGACAACAACACGCGCCCGCGCAAAGACACGCGGTCATCGTGCTGAACAAGGCGCTGCGGTACACAGGGAAAATTTAGCACGTTTACTAGAGTTGGTCGCGATGACAACTTCGGGCGGGCAGCAACGCATTGCAGTGGTCACCGGGGCCAGCTCCGGGATCGGTGAGGCGACAGCCAAAACCCTTGCCGCGCAAGGCTTTCACGTAGTCGCCGTGGCGCGGCGGAAGGACCGCATCGGCGCCCTGGCGGAGGCGATCGGCGGTAGTGCCGTTGTGGCAGATGTCACAAACAGTGACGAGGTGGACGCGTTGGCGCGCGGGTTGAGCCGCGTCGACGTGCTGGTCAACAACGCCGGCGGCGCCAAAGGTCTGGAACCGGTGGCCGAGGCCGACCTCGAAAACTGGCGATGGATGTGGGAGACCAACGTCCTGGGCACGCTGCGAGTGACCCGTGCGCTGCTGCCGAAGTTGATCGAATCCGGTGACGGACTGATCGTCACGGTGACCTCGATCGCGGCGATGGAGGTGTACGACGGCGGCGCCGGTTACACCGCGGCCAAGCACGCCCAGGGCGCGCTGCACCGCACGCTGCGCGGCGAGTTGCTGGGAAAGCCGGTGCGGCTCACCGAGATTGCGCCAGGCGCGGTGGAGACTGAGTTCTCACTGGTTCGCTTCGCCGGCGATCAGCAACGCGCCGACGCCGTCTACACCGGCATGACGCCCCTGGTGGCAGCCGACGTCGCCGAAGTGATCGGGTTCGTGGCTTCCCGGCCCCCGCACGTCAACCTCGACCAGATCATCATCCGGCCGCGCGATCAGGCGTCAGCGACCCGGCGGTTCAACCACCTGGACCAGAACTAGGCGACGTCGAGGACGGGCTCGTCGAAGACGGGCTCGTCGAGGAAGTCGTCGGCGTGCCCGACAAGCTGGGCGCGTTGGACGGGGTGGCCGGTGCGGTCACCGGGATCTGCGTCGACGGCGGATGTGACGTGGGCGGCGGCAGCGCGGACATCGACACCCAGGTGTCCCAGTCCACGGCCCAGTCCCAGATATCGCCGTCGGAGTAGGACAACTGGATCGAGCTGCCCGTCACTTCGACCGGGTCGCCGTACATTGCGGTCGGGAAATACTCCGCGGCGTCGGCCGTGGACAGGTTGATGCAGCCGTTGGTGACGTTGCTATTGCCCTGCGCGCCGGCACTCATCGGGTTGGCGTGGATGAACTCACCGTTGTTGGAGATGCGCACCGCCCAGCGTTCGTGCACATTGCTGTAACCGGCGGCCGGGTTGGACATGTAGAAGTCGGCGTACTTCTCGGTGACCACGTGGATGCCGTTGCGGGTGACGTTGCGCGCCTTGTCCGCCTCGCCGTAGCTGCATGGGAAATCCATGATGACGCCGGCGTCGGTGATCACCTGGATGCGGTGCGAGGACACCTCCGCCTTGACGACCTGGCGGCGACCGATCTGGATGTTCAGCGAAAAGTCCTGTGCGCCATAGGCGCCATCGCCGAACGGCAACCCGTACAGCTTGGCCTCGACGTTCACAGTGGTGCCCGCCGGGTAGTACTCGCGCGGACGGTAGTGCACGCGGGCACCCTTCGCCTCGTCCGGCAGCCAGGCCCAACTGCCCTCCACGGGCGGGTTGGTGGTGACGGTGAGCGCGCGTTCGACGGCGGCCTTGTCCGCGATCGGGGCGTCGAACTGGATGATGATCGGCGCGGCGATGCCCACCGTCTGGCCGTCGGCGAGCTGGAACCCGCCGTCGATCTTCTTCGTCGGTGTCACGGTGGTGAACTTGCCCGCCACCGGAACGGCCTTGCCGTCATGGCCGACCGCCGAACCCGTCCATGTATAGGTCGAGTCGTAACCAAGCGGCTCGGTGGTGGTGAAAACCGTGCGGTCCTGGTTGAACGTTCCGGCGACGGTCTTGCCGGCGGAGTTGGTCAGCGCTACCCGCTGGAACCAGCCGTCGCTGATCTCGACGCTGATCGGCGCGATCGGCACCACGTCCTGGGCCGCGTCGGCCGGCCGGAATGTGAGCTTGGGCGCCGGAGGCGGTTTCTTCTCGGCCTGCTGCAGGCCGGTTTTCCCGGCACAGGCGGCCAACACGCTCGGCGCGAACACCCCGACCCCGAGCGCGGCCAGCGCCCTGCGTCGATTGATCGGCCCCCGGCTTTCGGGGACGCTGGATGTGCTCACGAGAGTCCAAGATACCGGGAGAAACACCCACTTCCGCGCCACAAAGAAGCGCGGCGGAGTTCGTTGACGACGAAAATAGCAGCTACAGCGCGCAGCCGACCAGGACAGGTTCGGGTTGCAGTGTGATACCAAACACATCACGGACCCCGTCGCGCACGGTGCGGGCCAATACCATCACGTCCTCGGCGGTCGCCCCGCCTCGGTTCGTCAGTGCCAGCGCATGCTTGGTGGACAGCCGGCACCGGGCGTCGGCGCCCGGATATCCCTTGCCGAACCCGGCGTGCTCGACCAGCCAGCCCGCAGCCAGTTTGACGCCGTCGGGCGCCGGAAAGTGCGGCACCGCAGCGCCGCTGCGGGCGGACAGCCGGTCGTAGACCTCCGGCGCGACCACCGGGTTGGTGAAGAACGAGCCCACACTCCAGGTGTCGTGGTCGGCGGCGTCGAGCACCATGCCCTTACGGGCCCGCAACGCCAGCACCGCGTCGCGGACCGCGCGGGGATCGGCGCGCTCGCCGCTGCTCACGCCCAGCGCTGCGGTCAGCTCGCCGTACCGCAACGGCGCGCTGCGGCCCGAGTCGTCCAGCGCGAACTCGACTTCCAGGACCACAGCGGGCAGATGCAACCCGTCGGCCCGTTTGAGCATGCTGGTGCGGTATCCGAACCCCAACTCCTCGGCGGCGGCCCACCGCACGACGCCGGTGCTGCGATCCAGTAGCCGCACCCGGGTGATGGTGTCGGACACCTCCACGCCGTAGGCGCCCACGTTTTGCACCGGCGTGGCCCCGGTCGAGCCGGGAATCCCGGACAGGCACTCCAGCCCGCCCAGACCGTGGTCGAGGGCACTGAGGACCACGTCGTCCCACACCGCGCCCGCCTCGGCGCGCAGCAAATTGCCGGTCACGGTCACCGCGTCATTGGCCAGCCGCACGACGGTCAGGTCGTCCAAAGCGTTCCCGATCACCACGTTCGAGCCGCCAGCAAACACCAACACCGGACCGCAGTCGCCGTTTCGGGCGTCGGCGTCGAGTTGGCGCAACACGGCGACCACTTGATCGGTAGTGGCACAGGTGATTACCCGTCGCGCCACCGGTCCGACCCGCAGCGTGGTCAGCGGTGCCAGCGGAACCGCCTGCGCGACATGCGCACCGGCAAAGAGAGCACCGGTACCGCTCCGTTCCATGGGCCGTAACGGTAGCGTGACCAGCTATGCCCCGCTCGTTCGACATGTCGGCCGACTATGACGGCAGCGTCGAGCAGGTGCACCGGGCTTTTCACGACCCGGATTACTGGAAAGGCCGGCTGGCCGAAACCCCGGTCGACATCGCGACTATCGAGTCACTGCGGCTCGGTGGCGAGTCCGGGGACGACGACACCATCGAGGTGGTCACCCTGCAGACGGTGTGCAGCCACAACCTGCCCGGTCTGGTCACACAGCTGCACCGGGGTGACCTCTGTGTGCGACGCGAGGAAATCTGGGGCCCGGTCACCGACGGCATCGCCACGGCGTCCATCAAGGGATCCATCGTGGATGCGCCGGTGAGCTTGTCCGGAACCGCGGTGCTGGCGCCCGTCGCGGAGTCGGGAGGCTCGCGGATGACGCTGCAGCTGTCCATCCACGTGCGTATCCCGTTGATCGGCGGCAAGCTCGAAAGCCTCATCGGCAACGAGTTGGGCCAGCTGGTCACCATCGAGCAGCGCTTCACCACCCATTGGGTCGCCAACAACGTCTGACCTTGCTTCTAAGCTGGCGGATATGCGGATCGCGTTGGCGCAGATCCTCAGCGGCACGGATCCGGCCGCCAACCTGCAGTTGGTGCGGGAGTACGCCGGGCAGGCCGCCGAGGCGGGCGCAAAACTGGTGGTGTTCCCCGAGGCGACGATGTGCCGCTTCGGCGTGCCGCTGGCCCCGGTCGCCGAGCCGGTCGACGGGCCCTGGGCCGACGGTGTCCGACGGATCGCGACCGAAACCGGGATCACCGTGGTCGCCGGGATGTTCGCCCCGTCGGGCGACGGTCGGGTGACCAACACGCTGATCGCGGCCGCGCCCGGGGCGCCCAGCGTCCACTACGACAAAATCCACCTCTACGACGCATTCGGGTTCACCGAGTCGCGCACGGTCGCGCCCGGGCGGGAACCGGTGCTGATCACCGTCGACGGCGTCCGGGTCGGGTTGACCATTTGCTACGACATCCGCTTTCCGGCGTTGTACACCGAGCTGGCCCGCCGCGGCGCCCAGCTCATCGTGGTCTGCGCATCCTGGGGGTCGGGGCCGGGCAAACTCGAGCAGTGGACGTTGCTGGCGCGCGCCCGCGCGTTGGACTCGATGAGCTACGTCGCCGCGGCGGGTCAGGCCGATCCCGGCGACTCGCTCAGTGGTCCGGGAGCGGATTCGGGGGCACCGACCGGGGTGGGCGGCAGCCTGGTGGCCTCGCCGTTCGGCGAGGTCGTGGCGTCGGCAGGCGCCCAGCCGCAACTGGTCATCGCCGACATCGACCCCGAAAAGGTCACCACCGCGCGAGACAGCATCGCTGTACTGCGCAACCACTCAAGATTTGTTCAGCTTGATAAGGCAGAATCACACGGGTGACGAATCCGCAGGGACCCCCGAACGAAGGCCCGTCATGGGCGCGTCCTGGCGATCACAGCCCGCTCGGCCGGCCGCCTCTACCCTCTGAGAACCCCACGACCCAGCTGCGGCCGGGCGCCCCGCAAGGTGGCCGGGCACAACCTCAGCAACCGGGCCAGGCGCCATACCAGAACCCACCGATGGGTGCGGCCAACGCCGGCACCCAACGACCGGTCTACACCCCGCCGCCCAATCCGGCCGGGGCGCCCACAACTCAGCTGACGCCGCCGTCGGAGCAGCCTCCCGAGGGCAAGAAGAAGCGCCGACTACGCGACCCGCTGTCGATCTTCCTCGTGGTGATCATCGTGTTCGCGCTGCTACTGGCCGGAGTGATCGGCGCGGAGCTCTACGCGCGCAACCGAGCTAACAGCAAGGTCGCTGCGGCGGTCGCCTGTGTGGTCAAGGACCAGGCCACCGCATCCTTCGGGGTGGCGCCGCTAGTGCTGTGGCAGGTCGCGACCGACCACTACACCAACATCACGGTGGAGACGGCGGGCAACCAGATCCGCGACGCCAAGGGCATGAAGCTGCAACTGAACGTCCAAGATGTGCAACTGCGTGACTCCGGCGATTCCAAGGGCACCCTGGGCGCCTTGGACGCGACCATCACCTGGACGGCCGACGGCATCAAACAATCGGTGCAGAACGCGATCCCTGTGCTGGGCGAATTCGTCACCAGCAGCGTGACCACTCACCCCAGTGACGGCACCGTCGAACTCAAGGGCATGCTCAACGACATCGTCGCCAAGCCCGTGGTTTCCGGCAACGGCCTCGACCTGCAGATCGTCAGCTTCAACACGCTGGGCTTCTCGTTACCGAAAGAGTCCGTGCAATCGACGCTGAGCGAGTACACCGCCAACATGACGAAGAACTATCCGCTGGGCATCCACGCCGACAGCGTGCAGGTCAACGACTCCAGCGTGGTGGCCCACTTCTCCACCCGCAACGCCAACATTCCGGCCGGCGGGAACGATCCCTGCTTCGCTAACCTCTGAGCCCGTCGAGCACCACTCGGGTGCCGGATAGGCCGAGCCTGGTGGCCCCGGCGTCCACCATTGCGACGGCGTCGGCGGCGCTGCGAATGCCGCCGCTGGCTTTGACGCCCAGGCGGCCGCCGACGGCCTGATGCATCACCTCGACGGCACGCACCGTGGCACCGCCCGCCGGGTGGAAGCCGGTTGAGGTTTTGACGAAGTCGGCGCCGGCCTGTTCGGCGGCGCGACACACGGTGGTCAAGACGCCCTCGTTGGCCTGGCCGAGCAGCACCGCAGACTCCACGATCACCTTGAGTACGGCTCCGCCGGTGGCCGCGCGGACCGCCTCGATGTCGGCTCGCACCGCCTGGATTTCGCCTGCTAGCGCGGCGCCGACGTCGATGACCATGTCGACCTCAGCGGCGCCGTCGGCGACGGCCTGGGCGGCCTCCTGCGCCTTGATCACCGAGGCGTGCTTGCCGGACGGGAACCCGGCCACGGCGGCGACGCGTGTCCCGCCGGCCGCGATGGCCGCCGACACCATGGACGGCGAGACACACACGGCGTAGACACCCAGATCGGCGGCTTCGGCGACCAGCGCGGTCACATCGGCGACCGTGGCCTCCGGTTTGAGCAGGGTGTGGTCGACCAACGCCGCCAACTGCTGCCGCGTGAGGTGGCTGGGCACTAGAACGGCTCTTCCGGGCTGCCTGGGTTGCAGCCCGCGGCCAGCATCTGCGAGTCGTCCACCACCGGTCGCCACGGCTCGAGGTTCCAGCTGGTCTTGCCCGGCTGTGCGAGTTCGGCGAACTGCCAGTGGCACAGGAACTGCGCCCGCATCCCCGGGGTGTCGGCGTTCGGTGCGAGCGCTAGGACTTCGGCCCATGCCTCGTCGGCCGCGGCGCCCGCACCCTGCTGTCGCGCGGCCGTGCGCCCATTCGGGGTCGGGTAGACGCGCAGGCTGGGCAACTGCCCCCACTGCACCCATTCGGTGTGGTCGACGAACGGCGGCGGATAACCCGCACCGGAGGGGCCGGATACGGGATCAGCGGCGGCCGGCGCGGCACTCAGCACCACGCTGAGCGCCGCGGCGGGCGCCAGGATCAGGGCTTTCATGCCCTAACGCGACTTGCCCTGTACTTCCAGGAGTTTGGGCCGAACGTCGACCAGATACAGACCGGCTGCGCCAGCGGCTACTGCCATCCCGAACACGCCGAATACGTAACTCAAGATCGAGGCCAGCGCCACCGCAGCGCCGAGGATCAACAACCACACCGGCTTGGTCTGCTTGTCGGCGGCGGTGTAGGCGTCCGTGCGCTGCATCGCAGCGTGGACGAACGCGTAGACCGCCGTCACCAGGACGGCAACCTGCACGACCAACAGGACAGTGCCCACGAGGTTGCTCACGCCTCAAGAGTATGCGGGTTGCCGAAGAAACGTCGACTCCGAGCCGCCGCGAGGCGACTCGGAGTCGATTAGGTTCCCGGTCCGAGCCGCCGCGAGGCGACTCGGAGTCGATTGGGAGTGCTACTACCTACTTACTTCTGGGTGACCTTCTTGGCAGCGGCCTTCTTGGCCGGAGCCTTCTTGGCCGGGACCTTCTTGGCCGGAACAGCCTTGGCGGCGACGGGCTTGGGAGCCGGCACAGCCTTCTTGGCCGGCGCGGGCGCCGCCTTCTTGGCCTCGCCGCCCTTGTCGCTCTTGTCGCCCTTCTTGGGCAGCTCGATGCCGACCAGCTTGGCCGCACGCTCACCGACCGCGCGGGTCTGCGAGGCTACGGTGCCCAGCGCTTCCTGGGTCAGCTCGACAGCCTGATCGACGTAACCCTCGGCCCGAGACGACGCGTCCTCGAACGCCGACTGGCTGCGCAGCCGCTCCAGCGCGGCCTCGCCACGCTCGACGAGTTCGTTGTACCGGCTGGTGGCAGCCTCCAGGTAACCCTCGGCGGCCTTGCGCAGCTCCTCGGGGGTGAAACGCTCGCGCAGTTCGGCGATCTGCTCGTTGAGTTGTTCGGGCAGGTCCTCACGCAGGTTGGTCAGCCGGCTGCGGCTCTCCTCGACACGGCTGCTCAGGCGGGTACGACGGTCCTCGACCCGGCTGCGGGTGTCGGTGCGAGTCTCCTCGGCACGCTCACGCAAAGTGGTGATCAGGTCATTGACGGTGGCCAGGGCCAGATCGGCGGCGCCCAGCGCGGCGAGCAACGGAGCCCGCAGGTCTTCAATGTTGGTGTTCTCAGCCATGATTTTCCTTTCTCCATTACTGAATCGGCGATAGTGCGTATTGGTTGAAACGAGGGCAAGCATCGGCTCCTGAGGGGAGTAGTCAAGACCCGCGGATTGACGTCGCACGCTGCTTGCTCAAAACCTCCTGGTCATCGGGTCGGTGAACGGTCGAGTCGTCGGTAGTAGGCGCCTATGGCGCCGCCGGATCGCTCCTCGTACACGTGGTCATCGTGGTCTCCTTGTCGGTCTTCGAGCTGCCGGCCAGTCGATCGGCTGGCTGTGCCAGCGACTGGCTTGGACGGAAGACGTGTCGCTCCGCGGCTGCGTCCCGCTCGGGCGGCGGTGGCCACGGTGACGCCCTGGGGCTAGTCGTCCGTCCCGGTGGGTTCGCTCGAACACTCCTCACGGGTGGCCTCATTCTGCTGGGTAAACGACGCGTAGATGTCGAGCAGAATCTGCTTCTGGCGTTCGGTGATGGCCGTGTCGGTGACGATCGCGTCGCGCACCTGGCTGGTCTCGCTCGGTTCGAGAATCCCGGCGCGCACGTACAGGACCTCGGCCGAAACCCGCAGCGCCTTTGCGATCTGAGCCAGCACGTCGGCGGACGGCTTGCGCAGTCCGCGTTCCACCTGGCTCAGGTACGGGTTGCTCACGCCGGAGCGCTCGGCCAGTTGCCGCATCGAGACCTGCGCCGTCTCGCGCTGCGTCCTGATGAAGCTGCCGATGTCAGAAGCCTTGGAGGACACCGAAGACACCGTGGACACCTTGGTGCCCGGCTTGTCCTCGGGGGTCATCAGCGTACTCCTGGCGTGTGCGGCGGTCGTTTACGCCCATCAGGGTACAAATGGGTGCTTGCTTTTGCAAGCACTTGTTAGCACTACTCAAAAAAGTAGTTGCGCGATCGCATAGATGACCAGGCCCGCCAGCGCCCCCACGACCGTGCCGTTGATCCGGATGAACTGCAGGTCACGGCCCACATGCAACTCGATGCGGCGGCTGGCCTCCTCGGCGTCCCAGCGCTCGATGGTCTCGGTGATGATCGCGGTGATCTCAACTCCGTATTGCGACACCAGGTGCTGGGCGGCGCGCACCATCCAGTTGTCCACTTTGTCGCGCAGGTCGGCGTCGTCGCGCAGGGACGCCCCGAGGCGGACGACCGTTTCGGCGATCCGGGTCCGCAGGGCGCTTGACGGGTCGTCGACACCTTCGAGGACCAGCCGTTTGAGCGTCTTCCACGCCGTGGCCGCGGCGTTGGCCACCTCGTCGCGCGCCATCAGCTGCTCCTTGACCGCATCGGCGCGGGCGATGGTGTCCGCATCGTTCTGTAGGTCGTCGGCGAACTCGAACAGGAAGCGCGTCGCCGAACGGCGCAGCTCGTGGTCGGGGTTGCGGCGCACCTTGTCGGTGAAGTCCATCAGTTCCCGGTGGATGCGATCGCCGACCAGATGGTCCACGAACCGGGGCGACCAGGTCGGCGAGTCCCGCTCGACCACCCGTTGGATCACCACGCCGGCGTTGAGCGACCACTGAAACGCCCGGTCAGCCAGCAACTGGATCAGCGCCTCCTGCCGGTTCTCGGCCAACAGGGTCTGCAATACCCGGCCCACCGGCGGACCCCACTGAGGTTCGGCGATGCGGCGCACGATCATCCGGTCGAGCACCTGCTGCACGTCTTCGTCGCGCAGCAGTTCGACCAGTACCCGCAGCACCGTCGACGTCTCGGCCGCCACCCGCTCGGCGTGCGCGGGTTCGGACAGCCACTTGCCCAGCCGGCTGGGTACCTGCGCGTCGCGCAACTTGGTCTCCACCACCTGCGCGGACAGGAAGTTCTCCCGCACGAAGGTGCCCAAGCCCTCGCCCAGCTGGTCCTTCTTGCGTTTGATGATCGCGGTGTGCGGGATGGGGATGCCCAGCGGGTGTTTGAACAGCGCTGTCACCGCGAACCAGTCCGCCAGCGCCCCCACCATGCCGGCCTCTGCCGCGGCCCCGACGTATCCCACCCACCCCGGTGCGGAGCCGTGCGCCTGTATCCACCGGCAGGCGAGGAAGACCACGCTGGCACCGACCAGGAAGCTCAGCGCAACGACCTTCATCCGGCGCAGCGCTGACCGCCGCTCGGCGTCGGCCGCCGGGTCGGCCCCGGCGAACGATTCCGCGAACGACGGGCGCGAGTGCTCGTTCGGTGACGAACTCATCTCCACTCCCGGCGTCCGGCCCGATGCTTCGGTCCTGTGTGCCACTACACCATCATGGGCTATCGCCCGGACCAGTTAATGTGACTCCCCTGTTCGGCCCGCGCCCGCGGCATCCGGTCGATGTGCCCAACGGGCGTCTGTACGCCGTAGTATCAAGGACGTCCTAGTGAATGGGAATCGGCGGAAAGTGGCAGAAAATATCCCGGCCGTGACAGTAAAAACCGATGGGCGTAAGCGGCGTTGGCACCAGCACAAGGTAGACCGACGCAACGAGCTGGTAGACGGCACTATCGTGGCTATTCGCCGACGCGGCCGCTTCCTGAGCATGGACGACATAGCCGCCGAGATCGGCGTCTCCAAGACGGTGCTGTACCGCTACTTCGTCGACAAGAACGACCTGACCACCGCGGTGATGATGCGCTTCGCGCAGACCACGCTGATTCCCAACATGGCCGCTGCGTTGTCGTCCGACTTGGACGGACTCGATTTGGCCCGAGAAATCATTCGCGTCTACGTGGAGACGGTCGCGGGCGAGCCGGAGCCCTACCGGTTCGTGATGGCCAACAGTTCGGCCAGTAAGTCCAAGGTGATCGCCGACTCCGAGCGCATCATCGCCCGCATGCTCGCCGTGATGCTGCGCCGCCGCATGAAGGAAGCCGGGATGGACACCGGCGGGGTGGAGCCGTGGGCCTACCTGATCGTCGGCGGTGTGCAGCTGGCCACCCACTCCTGGATGTCGGACCCGCGCATGACCAGCGATGAATTGATCGACTACCTGACGATGCTGAGCTGGAACGCGCTGTGCGGGATCGTCGAGGTCGGTGGCTCGCTGGAGAAGTTCCGCGAACAGCCACACCCCTTGCCGATCTTGCCGCCCCGCAGCGACCACTAGGTCCGCATCTGCGCTCGGTCACCGCCTGCCGAGGACCCTATGACCTGCGGAAAGCGGGGACTACGGCCAACAGCAGTTAGCATGCATCGGGGGCCAACGCAGTGTGGGGTGATTGGTAACTGCCGTGCGCCCTCCGAACATAGAAAGGCCGATCGTGATGTCTGTGCAGCTGACACCGCATTTTGGGAACGTACAAGCCCATTACGACCTATCCGACGACTTCTTCCGGTTGTTCCTCGATCCCACTCAGACCTACAGCTGCGCCTACTTCCAGCGTGAGGACATGACACTGGAAGAGGCCCAGATCGCGAAGATTGATCTAGCGCTGGGCAAACTCGGGCTCGAACCCGGTATGACGTTGCTCGACATCGGCTGCGGCTGGGGTGCCACCATGCGCCGCGCCATCGAGAAGTACGACGTCAACGTCGTGGGCCTGACGCTGTCGGAGAACCAGGCCGCCCACGTGCAGGAGATGTTCGACGGGATGGACACCCCGCGCAGCCGGCAGGTGCTGTTGGAGGGCTGGGAGAAATTCCACGACCCGGTCGACCGCATCGTCTCCATCGGCGCCTTCGAGCACTTCGGGCGGCTGCGGTACAACCGGTTCTTCCAGATGGCGCATGACGTGCTGCCCAGCGACGGCGTCATGCTGCTGCACACCATCGCGCGCCCGACTTTCAAAGACGCTCGGGCCAAGGGCCTGCGGCTGACCCACGAGATCGTTCACTTCACCCAGTTCATCCTGGCCGAGATCTTCCCGGGCGGCTGGCTGCCGACCGTCCCTTCGGTCGTCGAGCATGCCGCTCACGCCGGTTTCAAAGCGACGCGGGTCCAGTCGCTGCAGTTGCACTATGCCCGCACGCTGGAGACGTGGGCGGCCGCTTTGGAGGGGCAGAAGGACCAGGCCATCGCGCTGCAGTCGGAGGAAGTCTACGACCGCTACATGAAGTACCTGACCGGCTGCGCCAAGCTGTTCCGCGAGGGCTACACCGACGTCGTCCAGTACACGCTGGAAAAGTAGTCAGCGGGCACTCGGCGGTTCAGTAGCTGTAGAAGCCGCGGCCGGATTTCTTACCGAGCTGGCCGGCTTCCACCATGCGCAGCAGCAGCGGCGGCGGACCGTAGTGGGGTTCTTTGAACTCTTCATACAACTTGTCCGCGATCAGCTTGAGCGTGTCCAGTCCGACCAGGTCGGATAGCCGCAGCGGACCCATCGGGTGGGACAGGCCCGCCACCACGGCCTTGTCCACGTCGGCCACCGTGGCGAAGCCGGCTTCGACCATCCGGATGGCCGAGAGCAGGTAAGGCACCAACAGCGCGTTGACCACGAAGCCGGACCGGTCCGAGCAGCGCACCACCTGTTTGCCCAGGGTAGAGCTGGCAAACTCCTCGGTGCGGGCCGCGGCGGCCTCGTCGGTGACCAGAGTGCTGACCAGTTCCACCAGCGGCAGCACCGGAACCGGGTTGAAGAAATGCAGGCCCAGCACCCGCTGCGGGTTCTTGGTGGCCGCCGCGATCTTCATGATCGGGATGCTCGAGGTGTTCGACGCCAGCACGGCGTCGGGGTCGGTGATGACCTCGTCGAGCTTGGCAAAAACCGAGGCCTTGATGGTCTCGTCTTCGATGATCGCCTCGATGACCAGTTGCCGGTCGGCCAGGTCGTTCAGATCCGTGGTGAAGGTCAGCTGACCCAGCGCGCGGTCGCGCTCCCGCTCGGTCACCTTGCCGGCGCTCACGCCGCGTTCCAAGGACTTGACGATGCGGTTGCGGCCCGCGGTGATCAGCGCGTCGGTGGTTTCGAACACCGTCACCGCGACGCCGGCGCGGGCGGATACCTCGGCGATGCCGGATCCCATCTGCCCGGCTCCGACAACGCCTACCCGTTGTATCGCTGCGTCGCTCACTGACCCTCCTCAGAAATGCGCGAGCAGACGCAGAATCGCATCACTTGCGGTGCAAGCGTGCGATTCTGCGTCTGCTCGGCAGACTAACTCAGTGGAACTGGCCCTCTTCGGTCGAGCCGGTCAGCGCCGTGGTCGACGAGGTGGGGTCGACCGTGGTGGCGATCCGGTCGAAGTAACCGGCACCGACCTCGCGCTGGTGCTTGGTGGCGGTGTAACCGCGCTCCTCGGCGGCGAACTCGCGCTCCTGCAGCTCGACGTAGGCGCTCATCTGGTTGCGGGCGTAGCCGTAGGCCAGATCGAACATCGAGTAGTTGAGGGCGTGGAAGCCGGCCAGCGTGATGAACTGGAACTTGAAGCCCATCGACGCCAGCTCCTTCTGGAACTTCGCGATGGTGGCGTCGTCGAGGTGCTTCTTCCAGTTGAACGACGGCGAGCAGTTGTAGGCCAGCAGCTGGTCGGGGAACTCGGACTTGACGCCCTCGGCGAACTTGGCGGCCAGCTCCAGGTCCGGCGTGCCGGTCTCCATCCAGATCAGGTCGGAGTAGGGCGCGTAGGCCTTGGCGCGGGCGATGCAGGGCTCGAGGCCGTTCTTGACCCGGTAGAACCCTTCCTTGGTCCGCTCGCCGGTGATGAACGGCTGGTCGCGCTCGTCGACATCGGAGGTGATCAGCGTGGCCGCTTCGGCGTCGGTGCGGGCGATGACGACGGTCGGAACGTCGGCCACGTCAGCCGCGAGCCGCGCGGAGGTCAGCGTGCGGATGTGCTGCTGGGTGGGGATGAGCACCTTGCCACCGAGGTGACCGCACTTCTTCTCCGAGGCGAGCTGGTCTTCCCAGTGCGAACCGGCGACACCGGCGGCGATCATGGCCTTCTGCAGCTCGTAGACGTTGAGCGCGCCACCAAAGCCGGCCTCACCGTCGGCGACGATCGGCACCAGCCAGTTCTCGACCGAGGTGTCACCCTCGACCTTGGCGATCTCGTCGGCGCGCAGCAGTGCGTTGTTGATGCGGCGAACCACCTGCGGCACCGAGTTGGCCGGGTAGAGGCTCTGGTCGGGGTAGGTGTGGCCGGACAGGTTGGCGTCACCGGCGACCTGCCAACCCGACAGGTAGATGGCCTTCAGACCCGCGCGCACCTGCTGGACGGCCATGTTGCCGGTCAGCGCGCCGAGCGCGTTGACGAACTCGAGGTCGTGCAGCTGGTTCCACAGCACCTCCGCGCCGCGGCGCGCCAGGGTGGCCTCTTCGACGACCGAGCCCTGCAGGGCGACGACGTCTTCGGCGGTGTAGGTGCGGCTGATGTCCTTCCAGCGCGGATTGGTGTCCCAGTCGTGCTGGATCTGCTCCGCACTCTTCGGGGTGCCAACGTCAGACATGTGTGACGGCTCCTTCGGTCTCACTGATTTCTAAATACCGCGCCATCCAGCGGGGCTAGGGCTCAACTTCGCTGATGTGCTAAGTCGACGATGACATAGCTTATCTATGCTGGTCCACCCATTTCACTTGCGAATTTCGGCAACGCCCAGCGCCCGATTTGCGAATCTTGCGAAGCGCGCATGTAACTGAACCGTTACAGAAGCTACCAGCCAGTAACCTAAATTCGCAGGTCAACCGGCAATTTAACGGGACAATCGTCCGGTTAAAGAGTGAACAGCGCGGCGACCGCTTTGGTCTCGTCGCCGACGGCATATGTGAGCGTTGTAACAGTGCGGTCGACCAGCCCTGGACCGAACTGATCGGTGGAACCGGGCGGGTGCACATGCGTGATGATCTCGAGCTTGTCGCCCAGCGCGACGGGCGCCTCGTGCTCGATCGTGGTGCGCAGCGGGCTGGCCAGCAGTTCGGGGTGCGACGCGAGGTAGTCCTCGATCACGCTCCAGTACACCGAGTTGTTCATGTGGTCGAACAGGTCGATGTCGGTCACCCGCACCGGGAATTCGTGGATTTCCAGGGCGTCGTCGCGGCTGCCCGGCTTGAGATAGCCCTTCCAGCGCAACCGGTCGACGGAGGTGGTCTTGTGCAGCCCGGCCAGGAAGTCGTCGGCAATGCGCGACGGCATCTGCGTCTCGCGGTTGATGTTGATCCAGAACGCCTCGGATTCGATGAGTCCGCCCTTGCGTCCGTCGACGCGGACCCGCATCTCACACCACCGGTTGGAGGTGCCCGAGCACCAGCGCCGCAGCCGCAGCATGTCCTGGAATTCGATGGGCCGGATCAGATCCACCATGGTGCGACGGACGATCCACAGCGGGTGGGTCTCCTCGAAACCCATCTCGCGCAGCTGGTCCTGGCCGATGTCCTGGATGTGCCGGCAAGCCGCGTCCAGCCGCAACCGGCCGGTGCGATCGATGTCGCCGACGCGCAGCGGCCATTCGCGATCGAACACATCGGGGTGGCCGTCGGGCACGGGCATTAACTTTTTGTCCAGGCTCACGGCGCTGCTCCCCATTTCCTCCTCGGGTGAACCCCAGGCTCCTTCCGGGACATTAGATGCGAATCATGCCAACGACGTGTCCGAAAAACCAATTTGGCACGTGCTGCTAAGGCTGCAAACCTCAACTTCGCAAGCCGCGTACGCTGGGCGAAGTGACCAAGACGTTCGTCGGCTCGCGCGTCCGCCAGCTGCGCAGCGAGCGCGGCTTCAGCCAGGCCGCCCTGGCCCAGATGCTCGACATCTCCCCGAGCTACCTCAATCAGATCGAGCACGATGTCCGCCCGCTGACGGTGGCGGTGCTGCTGCGGATCACCGAGGTGTTCGGGGTCGATGCCACCTTCTTCGCCTCTCAGGACGACACCCGGCTGGTCGCCGAGCTGCGCGAGGTCACCACCGATCGCGATCTGGATCTCGACATCGACGCGCGCGAGGTCGCCGAGATGGTCAACGCGCATCCCGACCTGGCCCGCGCGGTGGTCAACCTGCACCGGCGGTATCGGATCACCACCGCGCAACTGGCCGCCGCCACCGAGGAGCGGTTCTTCGACGGCAGCAGCGGCACCGGGTCGATCACCATGCCGCACGAAGAGGTGCGCGACTACTTCTACCAACGGCAGAATTACCTGCACGAGCTGGACACCGCCGCCGAGGACCTGACCACTCGAATGCGGATGCATCATGGCGATCTGGGTCGGGAATTGACCCGCCGGCTGGCCGAGGTGCACGGCGTGCACATCAATCGACGTATCGATCTGGGCGATACGGTGTTGCACCGCTACGACCCCGAGACCAAGACGCTCGAGATCAGCAATCACCTCGCGTCGGGTCAGCAGGTGTTCAAGATGGCGGCCGAGTTGGCCTACCTGGAGTTCGGCGACCTGATCGACAGCATGGTCGCCGACGGCAAGTTCACCAGCGACGAGTCCCGCACGCTGGCCCGCCTCGGCCTGGCCAATTATTTCGCCGCCGCCGTGGTGCTGCCGTACCGCCAGTTCCATGACGTTGCGGAGAACTTTCGCTACGACGTCGAGCGACTTTCGGCGTTCTACGCGGTGAGCTACGAGACGATCGCACACCGGCTTTCGACGTTGCAGCGGCCCACCATGCGTGGCGTGCCGTTCTCCTTCGTCCGGGTCGACCGCGCCGGCAACATGTCGAAACGTCAGTCCGCGACGGGTTTTCACTTCTCCTCCTGCGGCGGCACCTGCCCGCTGTGGAACGTCTACGAAACGTTCGCCAACCCGGGCAAGATCTCGGTGCAGATCGCCCAGATGCCCGACGGCCGCAACTACATGTGGGTGGCCCGCACCGTCGAACGCCGCGCCGCCCGGTATGGTCAGCCCGGTAAGACCTTCGCGATCGGGCTCGGCTGCGAACTTCGCCACGCGCACCGACTCGTCTACTCGGAAGGACTCGACTTGTCGGGCAATGTAGCCAGTCCAATCGGCGCCGGTTGCCGGGTCTGCGAGCGCGACAACTGCCCGCAGCGTGCCTTCCCCGCGTTGGGTCGGGCGCTGGATCTCGACGAGCACCGCAGCACCGTGTCGCCGTATCTGGTGAAGCACGCATGAGCAGCCCGGAACCCGCTGCGCTGCAGCGCATCCCGTCCGGCCGGTTTCGTCAACTGGGACCGGTCAACTGGGTGCTCGCCCGACTGGGTGCGCGCACGGTGCGGGCACCGGAAATGCATTTGTTCACCACCTTGGGTTACCGCCAGTCGCTGTTCTGGGCGTGGCTGCTCTATGGCGCACGACTGTTGCGGGGACGACTTCCGCGTGCCGACACCGAATTGGTGATCCTGCGGGTCGCGCACCTACGCAGGTGCGAGTACGAGCTGCAGCATCATCGCCGGTTGGCGCGCGTGCAGGGGCTGGACGCCAATCTGCAGGCCGCCATCTTCGCCTGGCCCGACGCTCCGGATGCCAAGGGACCCAGGGCGGTTCTGAGCGCCCGTCAGCAGGCGCTGCTGAAGGCCACTGACGAGTTGGTGCTGGACCGCTCGATCAGCGCCGCCACCTGGCAACAACTGGCCGCTCACCTCAACCGGCAGCGGTTGATCGAATTCTGTTTACTGGCAACCCAATACGACGGGTTGGCCGCGACCATCCATGCGCTGGGCATCCCCCTGGACAACCCGGCGGACTGATCCTCAGAACGTGATTTCGGCCAGGACGGCCAATGTCAGCACCACCGGAAGAACCGGCAAGCCGAACACAAACGCCGACCACGAATATTTGCGGCGCCAGCGCATGAGTAGCCCACCCACCACGGCGCCGATGGCCAACGCCACCGAGGCCAGCAGGATCGCGATGCTCCAGCGGCCCACGGTCGTCACGTCGTCGCCGATCGAAATGGCGATCAGCCACAGCACGTAGCCGGTCGCCACACCGCCGATCGCGCCTACCGCCGTCTCGGTGCGAATCATTGCCGTTTAGAAGTTGATCATGTGGCCGGTCAGGCCGTGGAAGCACTCCTGCAGCGCCTCGGACATGGTGGGGTGGGTGTGCACGTTGCGCGCCAACTCGGTGGCGGTCAGGTCCCACTTCTGGGCCAGGGTGAGTTCCGGCAGCAACTCCGACACGTCGTGACCGATCAGGTGCCCGCCCAGGAGTTCGCCGTACTTGGCGTCGGCCACCAGCTTCACAAAGCCGCTGGGGTCGCCCATGCCATGCGCTTTCGCGTTGGCGGTGAACGGGAATTTCGCGACAACCACGTCGTAGCCTTCGTCGCGGGCCTGCTGCTCGGTGAGCCCGAAACTGGCGACCTGCGGTTGGCAGAACGTCGCGCGCGGCATCATGCGGTAGTCGCCCAGCGCCAAAGTCTCTGCGCCGGCGATGGTTTCGGCGGCGACCACGCCCTGCGCCTCGGCCACGTGGGCCAGTTGCAGCTTGCCGGTGACGTCGCCGATGGCGTAGATGTGCGAGACGGAAGTCTGCATGTAGTCGCCGATGCCGATGGCGCCGCGGTCGGTCAGCTCGACGCCGGCCTTGTCCAGCCCGTAACCTTCGACGTTGGGCACAAACCCGATGGCCTGCAACACTTTATCGGCCTTGAGTTCTTCTGACTTGCCGTCCTTGCTGACGGTGACGGTCACTTCGGAGCCGTCGTCGGAGATCGACTCGACCTTGGTGCCGGTCAGGATCTTCACACCCAGCTTCTTGAACTGCTTCTCGATCTCCTTGGACACCTCGGCGTCCTCGTTGGGCAGCGCCCGCGGCAAGAACTCCACGATCGTCACGTCGACGCCGTAGTTCTTCATCACGTAGCCGAACTCCATGCCCACGGCACCGGCTCCGGCGATCACGATGGACTTCGGCAGCTCCCGCTGCATGATCTGTTCTTCGTAGGTCACCACGTTGTCGGACAGCGATGTGCCCGGCACCAGCCGGGTGCTGGCGCCGGTGGCGATGATGATGTTGTCGAACGTGACCTCTTCGCTGCCACCGTCGTTGAGGTCGACGGACAACGTGTGGGCATCGGTGAACTTGCCGTAGCCGTGGATCTCGGTGATCTTGTTCTTCTTCATCAGGAAGTGCACACCGGCGACACGGCCTTCGGCCACCTTGCGACTGCGGTCATAGGCGACCCCGTAGTCGAACGTGGCGTCACCGCTCATGCCGAACGTCTTGGCCTCTTTGGTGAAGATGTGGACCAGCTCGGCGTTACGCAGCAGCGCCTTGGACGGGATGCAGCCGACGTTGAGGCAAACCCCGCCCCAATACTTCGGTTCGACGACTGCGGTGTTCAGTCCGAGTTGGGCGGCGCGGATAGCTGCGACATATCCGCCGGGACCGGCTCCGAGGACGACGACGTCATAGTGGGTCACGGCAACCACCCTAGTGGGCGGCTACCTAGTACGGCATCACGCCGACCAGGCAGCGGGTCGCATGCTCGCAGTAGTAGTAGCCGTACAGCGGCGCCGCGGCGGCCAACGAGGCGAACGGCGCCGACATCACCGCCAAAGACAGCGCGGTGATCATCGGCCTGCCCTGCACCATGGACAGCAGCAGACCCGCCACGGTGCAGGTCACCACATAGACCAGCACGACGAACACCGGCGCTGTCTTGTCGATCGTGTGGTACCACCAGTAGTACAAACTGAGCCCGAACTGGGCGGCGCCGAACCACACGCCGAGCAGCACCAGGACGAACTTCCACCACTTGAGGTAGCTGTAGCGGCCCGGAACCGTGACGGGGGCCGCAGCGGCCTCGGGTACCGCGTCGGCCTCGGCGGCGGGATCGGGCTCGGCCTTCGGCTCGGGCTTCGGCTCGGCTGGGGCCGTTGGCTTGGCGGGCTGCTCGGGCTGTTTGTCCAGCAGCCCGGCCAACGGGACGAACGGCTGCGAGTCGGTGTCGAAGTCCGGCACGAACGGCACCGAGGGTTCGCCGTCCTCGAATTCCGGCATGGGCCGCAGCGGCTGCCCGCCGGTGTCGAAGTCGGGCACGAACGGTTCGGTCCCCGGGCCCGCGTCCCGGTCTTTCCCAGCGGCTTCGTCAGCCACCGTTGATCACCCGCAGCGCCACCAGCACCCCGAACCACCCGGGCGCCAACGCGACCAGGAAGGCGCCTAGCAGCGTCACCCATCGACGTCCGGAGAACAGGATCGCCGACACCCCGATCACGCTGGGGATGCCGACCACCAGGGCGACGATGACCTCCGGGCGCAGCTGGGTGTGCACCAGTACGGTGGCTGCCACCGCAGCCAGCTGCCCCACCGCGACGCCGACCAGCATTGCGCTGGTCAGCAGCCATGACCGGGGAAGCGGAATCACGGTGTACGACCTTACTGCGGTTATGGCCGAGAGACCGGGCACGTTCCCGGCGCGTTGTCGGCGATGACCTGCCCCCGCAAGCCGGGCCGTGCGCCGCGCTCGTAGGCGGCACCGGTGATCACCGGAACCGACTGCAGCGCTGCCTGCTCTGCGTCGGTGAACACCCGGCCGCGGCTGAGGAATCGCAGCCCTTCGGGTGCTTCCAGGCTGAACCCGCCGCCGCGTCCGGGCACCACGTCGATGACCAGCTGCGTGTGCTTCCACGCTTCGTACTGGGCACCCGAGATCCACACCGGCACCCCGTCCGGCCCCACATCCAGCACACCCAGCAGGACGTCGCGGTCACCGACCAGGAAGTCCCCGCTCGGGTAACACATCGGCGAGGAGCCGTCGCAGCAGCCGCCGGACTGGTGAAACATCACCGGGCCGTGGCGCTGCTGCAGTTGGGCCAGCAACGCCGCCGCATCGGCGGTGATCAGCGCTCCCGGCGGGGCGGTCGCGCTCATCAGAACAACCCGAGCGCCTTCTCGGAGTAGGACACCATCAGGTTTTTGGTCTGCTGGTAGTGCTCGAGCGCCATCTTGTGGCACTCCCGGCCGAACCCGGACAGCTTGTAACCGCCGAATGCCGCGTGCGGGGGGTAGACGTGGTAGCAGTTCACCCAGACCCGCCCGGCCTTGATCTCGCGGCCGGCCCGGTAGGCGGTGTTGCCGTCCCGGCTCCACACGCCGGCACCCAGCCCGTACAAGGTGTCGTTGGCGATGCCCATGGCGTCGTCGTAGTCGCGGAACGGCGTCACCGCGACCACCGGCCCGAAGATCTCCTCCTGGAAGATCCGCATCTTGTTGTTGCCGCTGAAGATGGTGGGCTGCATGTAATACCCGCCCGACAGGTCACCACCGAGTTCGGCGCGCTCGCCGCCGGTGATCAGCTTGGCGCCCTCTTCCTTGCCGATCTCGATGTAGGACAGGATCTTCTCCAACTGGTCGTTGGAGGCCTGCGACCCGAGCATGGTCTCGGTGTCCAGCGGATCGCCCTGCCGAACCGCTTTGGTGCGGATGGCGGCGAGTTCGAGGAACTCGTCGTGGATGTCGGCCTGGATCAGGCTGCGCGACGGGCAGGTGCACACCTCGCCCTGGTTGAGGGCGAACAGGGTGAACCCTTCCAGCGCCTTGTCCTGGAAGTCGTCGTTGGCCGCCATCACGTCGGAGAAGAAGATGTTGGGGCTCTTGCCGCCGAGTTCCAGGGTGACCGGAATCAGGTTCTGGGAGGCGTACTGCATGATCAGGCGCCCGGTGGTGGTCTCACCGGTGAACGCGACCTTCGCGATGCGGTTGCTGGATGCCAGCGGCTTACCGGCTTCGGCGCCGAACCCGTTGACGACGTTGACCACACCGGGCGGCAGCAGGTCACCGATCAGCGACAACAGGTAGAGCACCGAGGCCGGGGTCTGCTCGGCGGGCTTGAGGACCACGGTGTTGCCGGCCGCGAGCGCCGGCGCCAGCTTCCAAGCACCCATCAGGATCGGGAAGTTCCACGGGATGATCTGGCCGACCACGCCGAGCGGCTCGTGGAAGTGGTAGGCGACGGTGTCCTCGTCGACTTGGGACAACGAGCCTTCCTGGGTCCGGATCGCCGCCGCGAAATACCGGAAGTGGTCGGCGGCCAGGGGAATGTCGGCGGCCAGCGCCTCACGGACCGGCTTGCCGTTGTCCCACACTTCGGCCACCGCCAAGGCGGCGGTGTGCTCGTCGATCCGGTCGGCGATCTTGCTCAGGATCGCCGCCCGCTTCGCCGGCGAGGTCTTCGCCCAACCCGGCGCCGCGGCGTGCGCGGCGTCCAGCGCCTTCTCGACATCGGCCTCATCGGATCGGGGAATCTCGCAGAAAGGCTGGCCGGTGACCGGCGACGGGTTCTCGAAGTAGCGGCCCTGCGCCGGGGCGACCCATTCACCGCCGATGAAGTTTCCGTACCGGGACTCAAAGGACATCAACGCTCCGGCGGAACCCGGACGCGAGAAAACAGTCATGGGTTTTCGGCTCCTCTTGGCAGATCTGTAATACAGCTCACACTACCGCCGCAGGACACAATGGCTGCCATGACGGCAGAGGCTTCGCACGACAACGCTGACCCTTACCTGTGGCTCGAAGATGTCACCGGAGACGACGCGCTGGACTGGGTGCGCGCCCGCAACGAGCCGACGCTGGCGAAGTTCTGCGACGAGGAATTCGAGCGGATGCGGGTCGAGGCGCTCGAGGTGCTCGACACCGACGCGCGCATCCCCTACGTGGTGCGCCGCGGCGAGTTTCTGTACAACTTCTGGCGTGACGCGGCCAACCCGCGCGGGCTGTGGCGGCGCACCACGCTGGAGAGCTACCGGACCGACTCCCCCGAGTGGGACGTGCTGATCGACGTCGACGCGCTCGGACACACCGACAACCAGAAGTGGGTATGGGCCGGGGCCGGCGTCATCGAACCCGAGCACACCCGCGCGTTGGTCGCCCTGTCCCCAGGCGGTTCGGACGCCTCCGTCGTGCGTGAATTCGACTTGCGCACCGGCGCTTTCCTGGACGACGGCTTCCAGTTGCCGCAGGCCAAATCGCAAGTCACCTGGGAAGACCCCGATACCGTGCTGCTGGGCACCGACTTCGGCGCGGACTCGCTCACCGACTCCGGCTACCCGCGGGTGATCAAACGGTGGCGGCGCGGCACACCACTGGCCGACGCCGAGACGGTCTTCGAGGGCGAGCGCGCCGACGTTCGGGTGTTCGCATCGGTGGACCGAACACCGGGCTTCGAGCGCACCCTGTTGGGACGCGCGCTCGACTTCTGGAATGACGAACTGTACGAACTGCGCGGTAGCGAACTGATCCGCATCGACGCCCCCACCGACGCCGGGGTGTCGACCCACCGCGACTGGATACTGATCGAGTTGCGCACCGACTGGACCGTCGGTGACATCACCTACCGTGCGGGCTCGCTGTTGGCCGCCGCGTACCGCGAATTCCTCGCCGGCACAGCGGCATTGAGCGTCGTCTTCGAACCCGACGAGCACACCTCGCTCAACCAGTACGCGTGGACCCGAGACCGGCTGTTGATGGTCACACTGGCCGATGTGGCCAGCCGCGTCGAGGTCGTCACACCCGGCAGTTGGCAGCGCGAACCGATGCCCGGCATTCCTGCGGCCACCAACACCGTGATCGTCGCCGCCGACGACACCGGCGACGAGTTCTTCCTGGATTCCAGCGGATTCAACTCGCCCTCCCGGCTGATGCGCGGCGATGCAACCGGCGAGTTGGCGCTGATCAAATCCGCGCCGGCCTTCTTCGATCCCGACTCGGTCTCGGTGACACAGCATTTCGTGGCATCAGCGGACGGCACGTCAATTCCCTATTTCATGGTGCGGCCCGTCGGCGCCGAGGGTCCCGGCCCCACTCTGCTGTACGGCTACGGCGGGTTCGAGACGTCCAACACCCCCAGTTACAGCGGCGTACTGGGCCGCCTGTGGTTGTCGCGCGGCGGCACGTACGTACTGGCCAACATTCGCGGCGGCGGCGAATACGGCCCCAACTGGCACACCCAGGCCATGCGCGAGGGACGGCACAAGGTGGCCGAAGACTTCGTTGCGGTGGCCGATGACCTGGTGCGGCGCGGCATCACGACCGTCGCCCAACTCGGTGCGCAAGGCGGCAGCAACGGTGGACTGCTGATGGGGATCATGCTCACCAAGTACCCGGAGCGATTCGGCGCTCTGGTGTGCAGCGTGCCGTTGCTGGACATGAAGCGCTACCACCTGCTGCTGGCCGGAGCCTCATGGATGGCCGAATACGGCGACCCCGACAACCCTGACGATTGGGCGTTCATCTCCGAATACTCGCCGTATCAGAACATTTCGGCCGACCGGCGTTACCCGCCGATCTTGATGACGACCTCCACCCGTGACGACCGGGTGCATCCGGGTCACGCCCGCAAGATGACCGCCGCTTTGGCGGCAGCGGGGCACCCGGTCTGGTATTACGAGAACATCGAAGGCGGTCACGGCGGCGCGGCCGACAACGAGCAGTTGGCCTTCAAGTCCGCGTTGAGCTACTCGTTCTTGTGGCAGACGTTGTCTGCCTGAGTGGATCGACGGCGAAGTCCAGGGTCAACTGGTTCAGCGTCATCGGCAACGGCTTGCCGGGTGAGAGCGTCGGCGTGGACTGCAGCCGCAGCTGTAGCCGCGAAAGCAGTTGCGCCAGAGCCGTGCTCGCCACGAACAGCACCAGGTTGCGCGCCGGGCACTCGGCGGGTCCGGCGCTGAACGGCACCAGCGCGGGGTGCTGCTGAGCCCGGCCGTCCAGCCAGATGTCGGGAGCGAAGTCGTGGGCGAACGGCAACATGTTCTCGTCGCGGTGGAACGCCGGCACCACCACCATGACCGCCGCCCCACCCTTGATAGTGAATTCGTCGGCGCCGGACCGCCATTGGGTGTCCTCGGTGGTGTCCCGCAGGATCGTCGGCGTGGTCGGCCACAGCCGCACCGACTCCAACACGCAGGACCGCAGGAACGCCCGCGGTGCAATGACGTTGGGATCGGCCGAGTCGTCGAGCGCCCGGGCGTACTCCTCGTGGTGGGTGCTGATCAGCGCCAGCGTTCGCATCGACGCCATCCCCGCCGCGTCGAAGGCGAACAACCAGTGCGGCACCTGCCCGATGGGGTCGACGGCGCCGTTGACCGGAATCTCCGAAACCGCGTGCAGCAGGGTGCCCGGTTGCGGCACTTCGGCATAGCCGTACAGGCGTTCGGTGAACTGCTCGCGCAGGCGCCGGTGCGGGATGGCCAGAAACGACCAGTTGCCGACCTTGCGCAACCGCCGCAACTGATCGGTGATGGTGTCGTCGTCGGCGGCGTCATCGCCCAGCACGAGCCGGCGCACCAGCCGCCACCACGCGGTCATGAAATGCGACGAATCGAGGTTTCCGCGCCGCAGCGACTCCTCGGCGATGCGGTCGGCTTCTTCGGCAATGACGGCAGCAAACGCGTCGGCCAGCCGGTGGATCTCCGAGTCAGTCTGTAGCGCAGCCTCATTCAGGGCGCGCCGTTGTTCCCGTATCGGACCGCGGGAGATCAACACCCCATGCGGCTGAAACCACTGCAGCGCCTTGCGCTTTTCCAGATTGGCGGGGTGAAACGGTGTCGGCGACCCGTCGAGTACGCGGGCGACGTCGTGGGGGTCGACGATCACCACCATGCGCCGCCCGGGGATGACGACTTCCACTGGTCCAGGGCCGAATTCGTCGCGCAGTTGGTGGATGCGCTTGACGGCCCGTTCGTCGGCCTGCATGCCCTCCAGCAGACGGATCACCGGGCGGCGCCGGGCGAGCACGCCGGCCGCAATCGAGGAGAATCCCAGATCGAACAGGGTGGTAAGGGCTCGGGGACCGGTCAGCCGGGGAACGTTGGTAGCCATGAGCGCACGCCTACCCCTTGCGATTGGCCCGAAACACCCGGTGGGCAGGCCGCCAGGAAAGTTTCAGGCTGGCGGCCATCACCTTCCGGGCAGCTGGTGTTTCAACCCTTCTTCGATGCGATCCAATTCAGCGGCGATGTCATTGTGGCCGTAGTCCGACAGCACTCGGCTCAACTCAGTCAACGCTCGATCGAGCTCCATGGTGAAGGGGTGTCGGGTGACCGTGGGCAGCGCGTGGCGTACTTGCGCCGACGCCATGCGCTGGTCTTCGGGTGACAGCCGCGGAATGGTCATGGCAAAGACGTGCAGCACCCGGGCGCAGGTCTGATGCTGGCCACCTTCGATGGCGCCGACGGCTATGTTCGCCAACGCGGACAACACCTCCGGGATCGTGGTGTCGCGATAGACCACCGGAAGCCGGTCGGCATTGTCATCCGAATCGGCTGCCGGAGCGCGCTTCTGCGTCCAGTAGGCCAACAGGGTATGCAGCCCGTCAACGGTCACCAAAGCCGCCTCGGGATCGCGTTGAGTGGCCGAGGCCCACCCCATACTCGACAGCTGGTGGACCCCGTAGCGGGGTTCTCGGTCCAGTTGACGTTCCCGGCCGCAGCGCAACGCATTGAGGACGGCATCGGCCAACCGTTCCCGATCGCCCGGATCCTCGGCACGAACGGTGGCCAGATCAGAGCCGGCGACCATGTGGCTGCCCAGCCTGATACTGAATTCGATCTCAGCGGCACCACGAGCGGTACCCAGTGCGCGACCCAGGGTGTCGAGGTCGATGTCGACGAGGTATCCGCTGCATTCGGCCTGCACTGGAGTTCCGGGTAACTCGGTGAGCACTGGCTCGTCGCGCACGCGCCGCAGCCACTTCACCTGATCGGCGCGGGTGGCGATCGTGAGTTGGACGATGCGTTCGACCACCGATGGCGGCCGCAGCTGGTCGAGCACCAGGTACCCGAAGACCACCAGCGCAACCAAGGCAGCAACGCTGGACACCAGAGCGGCGACCGTACTGAACACCGCCTGATCGGGGTCGACCAGCGTCAAGACGACCACGAAATAGCTTGACAGTCCGGCGAAGTAGCCGAAGAATGCCTGATTGTCGCGACGCTGCAAGAATTGCTCCACCACCACCCAGGTGAAGACGTCGGCCATCCGGTGGACCAACGTGAGCAGCAACACGAAGGTGATCGACAGCAGGCTGAGCATCCCGGGCGCCACCGTGCGCAACATCGACTGGTTCTCAGACGGTGGTGCCACCTTGGCCAACGCACGCACAACCGGCTGCAACCAGCCCACGTCGAGTCCGTCCAGCACGCTGGTGACGACCGCCAGCAGGACGAACCCCAGAATGATCGCCAGGGGAACTGCCAGAAACTCGTGCAGCGCCCGTCGCGCGCCGCTCTCCCGCTTGGGACGCAAACTTCCTCCTGGTGAAAACGTCTGCCCCGCTAGGTACCCGCTGCCGATCGGGCGAACCAGTGCTTTCGGCGATCTCCTCGGTAGGGCACCCTGGATCAATGTCCGCGCAGCTGCCAGGAGTCCTGCAATCGCTGGCGCCAGTCCTCAACCGCCATGGTTATGCGGCCATCGTCGTTCTGGTCGGGATGGAAGGCTTTGGGATTCCCCTGCCGGGTCAGACGGTTCTCGTCGCGGCCGGCATCTTCGCCGGGGCCGGGCAGTTGAATTTGGCCGGGGTGTTGGCGGTCGGTTTCCTGGCCGCCGTCGGCGGTGACAACATCGGCTACGCCATCGGCCGGTTCGGCGGGCGTCGACTGGTGCTGCGATTCGGTCGCTACGTGTTCCTCACCGAGAACCGAGTTGCGGCCGCGGAGCGGTTCTTCGCCAGGCGCGGCAACATCTTCGTGTCCATCGCCCGGTTCGTCGACGGGCTGCGCCAAGCCAACGGATTCGTGGCCGCAATGGCCCGGATGAGCTGGTGGCGATTCCTGGCGTACAACGCGCTCGGAGGCGCCAGCTGGGTCGCCGTGTGGGTGTCCCTCGGCTATCTCGCCGGTAACCACATCGGCGAGATCTACGAGACATTCAAGCGCTATCAGATCTACGTGTGCGCAGCCTTGGCCGTTGGGGTGCTCGTCCTAGTCGTTCGCTGGCTGCGCAGACGCCGGTCGCGCAAACAAGCGGCCGAGCCCGCGACCGCCGAATCGCCGGCCGGTTGATCTTCGGCGCTTGACACTCGAGTCCACCGGCGGCTTCGCTTCGCCTTATGCCAATACCCCAGCCCGATTTCGAGACGCTGTTGTACCGGACCGCCGGTTCGGTCGCCACCATCACCTTGAACCGTCCGGAACGGCTCAACACGATCGTGCCGCCCATGCCCGACGAGATCGAGGCCGCGATCGGCTTGGCCGAGCGCGACCACGACATCAAGGTCATCGTGTTACGGGGTGCCGGGCGCGCGTTCTCCGGCGGTTATGACTTCGGCGGCGGCTTCCAGCACTGGGGCGAGTCGATGATGACCGACGGCCGCTGGGACCCGGGCAAGGATTTCGCCATGGTCACCGCCCGCGCAACCGCGCCGACGCAGAAGTTCATGTCGATCTGGCGAGCGTCGAAACCGGTGATCGCTCAGGTGCACGGCTGGTGCGTCGGCGGAGCCAGTGACTACGCGTTGTGCGCCGACATCGTGATCGCCAGCAATGACGCGGTGATCGGCACCCCGTACAGCCGCATGTGGGGGGCCTATCTGACCGGCATGTGGCTGTACCGCCTCAGCTTGGCCAAGGTGAAGTGGCATTCGCTGACCGGCCGGCCGCTGACCGGTGCGCAGGCCGCCGAGGTGGAACTGATCAACGAGGCGGTGCCCTTCGAACGGCTGGAAGCCCGGGTCGCCGAAATCGCCGCCGAACTCTCGGCCATTCCGCTGTCTCAGTTGCAGGCGCAGAAGCTGATCGTCAACCAGGCCTACGAGAATATGGGATTAGCGTCCACCCAGACACTGGGCAATATTCTCGACGGCCTCATGCGTAACACCCCGGACGCGCTGGCGTTCATCCGAACGGCGGAGACCGACGGCGTCCGGTCGGCCGTCGAGCGCCGGGACGGCCCTTTCGGCGACTACAGCCAAGCGCCCCCGGAGCTACGGCCGGACCCAACTCACGTAATCGTTCCTGATGGCGACGGGTAGTGAGCTGAGCTACAGATCGTCGGGCGACCTCTCGCCGGGCCTGAGAAAGTGCTAACGTAACCGATATGTCTCGGCTAAAAAACAGCCTGCGCACAGGCGCCTTTGTGCTACTTCTCAGTGTGGCCGCCGCGATCGTCCCCGCGACCGCCGCGGCGGACTCCACCGAAGACTTCCCGGTCCCCCGGCGCCAGATCGCGACCACGTGCGACGCCGAGCAATACCTGGCCGCCGTCAGAGACACCAGTCCCGTGTACTACGAGCGGTACATGATCGACTTCAACAATCACGCGAATCTCCAGGAAGCGACGATAAACAAAGCGCACTGGTTCTATTCGCTGTCACCGGCCCAGCGCAGGGACTACTCGGAGAACTTCTACAACGGCGACCCGTTGACATTCGCGTGGGTCAACCACATGAAGATTTTCTTCAACAACAAAGGCGTGGTCGCCAAAGCCACCGAGGTATGTGACCAGTACCCGCGCGGCGACATGTCGGTCTGGAACTGGGCGAACTGATCATGCCCAAGTTCATCGGGTTGGCGTTGGCTGCAGCGGTTGCCCCGATCATGGTGTTTTTCGGCAGTGGCTCCGCCCATGCGGATAACGACTTGGGTAAACAGTGCTCCCCCGAGGGCGCAAAGGTGTGGGGCAACCCCGGTCCGATTTATTGCCAGCGCCAGCCGGACGGACAACTGCAGTGGGTGTCCATTCCGGCCGGGGCAATGTGCGTGGCGTTCTGCGTGAACGACCCATTCGCCGGTCCTTAAGGCTGTGCATTTACCCCGATTGGGGGACAATGAAATTCATCCTGTCGATGGCCGATCGGCGGACGTTTCGAACCTTGACCAGCGGGAAGACTGGGTCACGTCACAAAAGTTCGGTTTTCTCCGGGTGGCACACCTAGGAGAACGCGGAGAATTACCTGCGGTCCCTTGCCGCGGCGGGCCAAACGTACCCATAATGGACACTCCGGGCTCCGCCTTGATTCCGCGAACGTGCGAGTGACGGATGTGACTGCGGTCCGGAAAGCTGGAGGTCATCGCATGAGCCAAACTACTGGCAACGACCCTGGCACGCTTGCGTCCCTCGACTGGCAAATCATCACCTGCCAGGCCGAAACCGGATGCACCAATCGAGCCGAATACATCGTGCACCGCCACGCGGTAGACAAATGTAATCACCCGCAGGTGGATCCGTTCGGCAATGTCGTGGAAATTCTTTGCATCGCCTGCCTGTGGCACGCCGAGGCCGAAGTGCTTGTGCAGGTGGGGCGACTCGCGCGCACGTCCGACAACTGCTGCCTGACCTGCGGCGCGCCGGTGGCCGAGCTGCGCGACATCATGCGCGACGTCGCGGTGCTCTGACTACTCAGTAGTGCGGCCGCGCGGCCGACAAGCGGTCGGTGTCGGCCGCGTCCGCGTCGGGTCGGGGATCCAGCAATGCCCGCACCGCGGGACGCGGGCCGAACGGACGCAGCATCTGGCTGGCCGGACGTGGCCGCACGTGCTGGGGCCACCAGAACCAGCGCCCGAGCAAGGTCGCCAGCGACGGCGTCATGAACGACCGCACGACCAAGGTGTCGAACAGCAGACCCAGCGCGATCGTTGTTCCCACCTGAGCCATCACCGTCAGCGGGCTGAACATGAATGTGGCCATGGTGGCGGCGAACACCAGACCTGCTGACGTCACCACCGAGCCAGAACCGGCCATCGCGCGGATCGTCCCAGTCTTGAGCCCGGCGTGGATCTCCTCTTTGAACCGCGATATCAGCAGCAAGTTGTAATCCGAGCCGACCGCCAGCAGCAAGATGATCGCCATCGCCAGCACCATCCAGTGCAGCTTGATGCCCAGAATGTATTGCCATAAGAGCACCGACAGGCCGAACGAGGCGCCCAGCGACAACAACACCGTCCCAACGATCACAAAGGCTGCGACGACGCTTCGGGTGATGATCAGCATGATCACGAAAATCAATGTGGCAGCTGAAATCCCGGCAATCATCAGGTCGATGTTGGACCCGTCGTGCATGTCCTTGTACGTCGCGGCGGTGCCACCGAGGTAAACCTTGGACCCTTCCCAGGGGGTGCCCTTGATCGCCTCGTGGACGGCCCGCTTGATCGGCTCGATGAGGTTGATGCCTTCAGGAGTCGCCGGGTCGCCTTCGTGCGAGATGATCAACCGGACAGCGTGCCCGTCCGGCGAGATGAACTGCTTGAGACCGCGCGCGAAATCCGGGCTCTGAAACGCTTCGGGCGGAAGGTAGAACGTGTCGTCGTTCTTGGCTCTGTCGAACGCATCGCCCTGGGCGGTGGCGTTGTCGGCCTGAGCTTTCGCCTGGGCGTTGAGACCCATGGTGGTCGCATAGTTCGACATGATGGTGTCCAGATTGCGCTGCTGGCTCTCGATCTGCGGCGGTATCAATGCCACCAGCTTGGGCTGAATCTGGTCCAACTTATCGAGATTGGCGCTGAGAGCCATGATGTTCTGCGCCACTTGGTCGATTCCATCGAGGGCATTGAAAATGGACCGTATCGCCCAACAAATCGGAATGTCGTAGCAGTGCTTCTCCCAGTAGAAGTAACTACGAATCGGCCGGAAGAAGTCGTCGAAATTGGCGATATCGTCCCGCAACGCCTCGGTGATCTTCACGGTTTCTTTGGTCAGCTTGGTGGTTTCGTGCGTCGTGTTGCTGAGGTCCTGAGTGACCTGCATCTGCTCATGCAGCGTCGCCATCGTCTTTCGCAGCTCGTCCGCCTGGTTCAGCAGGTTTTTGGCCTGCTCATCCTGGTAGTGCTGGGTCTGAAGCCGCGACGCGGCCTGTGCACCCATCTGAAAACCGAGAGTGCTGTGGTCGAGCGGTGTGCCCAACGGCCGGGTGATGGTCTGCACCCGACCGACACCGGGAATGTGGAAAATCGCCTTGGCGACCTTGTCGAGAACGAGGAAGTCGGCCGAGTTGCGCACGTCATGGTCGGTTTCGATCATCAACAGCTCGGGATTGAGCCGGGCCGGGTTGAAGTGCCGGTCGGCAGCGCTGTAACCGACATTGGCCGGGGTGTCCGCCGGTAGGTAGTGGCGGGTGTCGTAGTCCGTCTTGTAACCAGGCAGAGCAAGCAGACCGACCAGAGCGACTGCGATAGTCACCGCGAAAACCGGCGCGGGCCAGCGGACGATGGCGGTGCCGATCCGTCGCCAGCCCCGAAGTTGCATTTGTCGCTTCGGGTCCAGCAACTTGAAGAAGCTGGCTACCGTCAATACCGCCGGTCCCAGCGTCATCGCGGCAATGACTGCGACCAGCATGCCGACGGCGCACGGCACACCCAGCGTCTCGAAATACGGCAACCGGCAGAAGCTGAGGCAGTACATCGCGCCGGCAATGGTCAGACCCGACCCCAACACGACGTGCGCCGTGCTGTGGAACATCGTGTAAAACGCTTCTTCGCGCGTCTCACCCAGACCGCGGGCTTCGTGGTAGCGGCCGACCACGAAGATCGCGTAGTCGGTTCCAGCGGCAATCGCGAGCAAGACCAGCAGGTTATTGGCAAAAGTGGACAGCTCGATGATCCCGTAGTTGCCGAGTACCGCGACGACCCCTCGAGCTGCGGCCAATTCGACGAAGACCATGAACAACACCGCGAGGACGGTGACGAGCGAGCGGTAGACGAAGAGCAACATCACGAGTATCACCAGAATGGTGATGAGCGTGACGATCGCGACGCCCTTCTCACCCGCGTGGGATTGATCGGCGATCAGCGGACCCGCGCCGGTGACATAGGCCTTGATTCCTGGCGGCGCGTGCACCGACTCCACGATTTTGCGGACGGCGTCGCTGGATTCCGCACCCGGCCCACCGCCCATGTTGCCCGCGAGGTAGACCTGAACGTATGCGGCCTTTTGGTCGTGGCTCTGGGAGCCTGCAGCCGTGAGTGGGTCACTCCAGAAATCCTGGACGTGCTGCACATGCTTCTTGTCTTGCTCGAGTCGCTTGACGATCTCGTCGTAATAGCGGTGCGCTTCAGCCCCGAGCGGCTGGTCGCCCTCCAGCACGATCATCGCCGAGTTGTCGGAATCGAACTCTTTGAACGTCGATCCGACGCGCATCATCGACTGGAACGACGCCGCGTCCTGGGGACTCTGCGACACCGAGTGCTTCTTCGAGACGACCTCGAGCTGCGGCGCGACCGTGTTCGTCACGAAGACGATGCCCAACCACACCAGGACGATCGGTACCGCCAGCCGATGGATCATTCGGGGTAGGAAAGGCGGGATCAGCGGCTGATCGACGCGCGGTGCGTCGGTTTCGGTGGGCTCGCTCATGCGGACTTGTCCAGGCAGTAGACGAAGGCATTCACCGTTTCGTTGTCGGGTGAACGATTCGGAGCCTTGATGACGTCACCGCGCCCGTCGTTGTTGTTGACGACGAACCGGCAGGCGATCCAGCTGCCGTCTCCTTGTGCCATCAGGTTGGCCGGGATTCCGGGCTTCGTTGACTTCAATTGCGTCTTCCAGGGTAGGGGGACGTTGAGGGCCTGCTGAGGATGCGAATTTTCGTCCAGGTAATTGATCGTCGCCGTGCTGCCCGGTGCGCCCCAGACCTCGAGCGTGATCGTCTTGGGGTTGAACTGGTCGATGACGTCACCGGATGAGCCGCCACCGAATGATCCGCTGTGGACGCCGAAGACATTGTGCAATCGGTGGACGACGAATGCCGATACCGCAACGACGGCTAACACGGTGAGGACGAGCCAGAACCGGCTGACGAGGCGCCTCAGTCTTCCGCCGTTGTCGCGCTGGCGAGTCGCCGCTTTGCCTTGGCTATCTGCAGTGTCCGGCCGCCCTGATGGGTCGGTCCGTGGCTCGGTCATCGTCATGGCCGCGCTTTCTTAACCAGTGACGAGAGCCGCCAACTAATTAGCCTATATGTCAACTTAGGCCCCCTAACCTAATGCAAACCCGGTAGCAAAGCGCGACGTGGTGCATCAAGGCCCGGTGCCATCGAGGCGCGCGCACCGACGGCCCGTCCGACGTCATACGTTCCGCGCTGGTCATCGAGCCCCCGAAAGCGTGCCGATGCAGGTCGCGCTGAGTACCCGGGTGAGCGCGGAACCGAATTCGATGTTCCATTCCGGCGGGAGTACCTCAGGATCTTCCTCGTAGACGTCCGAAATCTTGGCCGGCGGATTGGCGATCTGCCAGAACGCCGCGGCCAGTGAGTAGGCGGCGATCAGAATGTCGAAGGCGCCGGACCGCCCGAGCGCGGGCAGGGCCCGCTCGATCGCATCGGCCAGCGCGATTGCCGCAGCAGCGATGGTTCGTCGGATCTCGATGACGCGTTCGATCTCCACTTCGTGTTCAAGATGCAGATGCAGATTGGCCAGCAGGTCGCAGAACAGCGGGTCGGCGGCAAGGCCGTTGGCCAGGGTCTCGGCCACCCGCTCCGGCGTCATGGCCTCGGGAGCGGTCAGCTGCTCGCACACGGTGTTGGACCACCGCACCCAACCTTCGGCCGACAGGTGCAGCAGGACCTCTTTATGGGAGGTGAAGTAGCGGCGGACCGCCGAGTAGTGGATGCCTGCGCGGCTGGCCACGGCGGTCAACGTCACGGACGCAACGCCGGTTTCAGAGGCCAGCGAGCGCGCGGCCTCGACCAACGCCGCCGCACGTTGGCGCTTGTTCTCCTCGGTGCGCGCGCGCCGGAAGCTCAGTTGCGCCATCGGCAGAGGATAACGCACATAGTGTGATTTGCGACACGTAATAGCAGGCGGTACCGTGCGGTTACGCACGTGATATGCGTTACACCTTCGGTGCGACTAGGAGGGAGTGAGAACTCCGGACCTAGCATGTCTGGGGTCGTGGTTAACTTAGGTAAGGCTTGGTTGTCTCGACGATTGGGGCGCGTGCGGGGCGCGGCCATCGCAGTTGCACAGGTTTGCGCGGGCCACGTAAGTTCCGCCCGAAGAAATGCCTACCGGTAGAGGGGATTTGAGATTTTCAGGGTGCTGGCGCGGACCTGGATTCCGCTGGTAATCCTGGCGGTCGTCATCGCCGGGGGTTTTACCGTGCACCGAGTTCGCGGCTTTTTCGCCTCCGAGAAGCGCGAGGCATACTCCGACAGCAACCTGGAAAACAGCAAACCGTTTAATCCCAAACAGATTTCGTACGAAGTCTGGGGACCACCCGGAACGGTCGCCGACATCAGCTATTTCGATGTCAATTCCGATCCCAAACGCGTTGATGGAGCAGTCTTGCCCTGGTCGTTGCATGTCACGACAACCTTGGCTGCCGTTATGGGAAACCTTGTGGCACAAGGCAATAGCGACAGCATTGGCTGCCGGATCACGGTGGACGGCGTCGTCAAGGCCGAGCACGTTTCCAACGAGGTCAATGCATTCACCTATTGCTTGGTGAAATCGGCGTGACCACCACATTCGCCAACGAGCCTCAAGCCAGCACGCACGCCGAGAGGCCCTTCATCGCCCGGATGATCCATGCCTTCGCGGTGCCGATCATCCTGGGCTGGATCGCGCTGTGCGTCGTGCTGAGCTTGTTCGTCCCGTCCCTGGAGGTGGTCGGCCAGGAACGCTCGGTGTCGCTGAGCCCGAAAGAGGCGCCCTCCTATGAGGCGATGAAGCGCATGGGTGAGGTCTTCCACGAGGGCAACTCCGACAGCTCGGCGATGGTCATCCTGGAGAGCAAGCAGCAGTTGGGCGATGAGGCCCACCGGTACTACGACGTCTTGATTCGCAAATTCCGGGCCGACAAGGCACACGTCACCAACGTTCAAGATTTCTGGGGAGATCCGCTCACCGCGGCCGGCGCTCAGAGCAACGACGGCAAGGCGGCGTACGTCCAGATCAATCTCGCCGGCAACCAGGGCGAGCCGCTGGGCAACGAATCCGTCGACGCGGTCCGCAAGATCGTGGCCGAAACCCCCGCCCCGCCGGGCCTCACGACGTATGTGACCGGGGCCTCGGCGCTGGTCAGCGACATGCACAACAGCGGCGACAAATCGATGATCAAGATCACCGTCACTACCGTCGCCGTGATCTTCCTGATGTTGCTGGCCGTCTACCGGTCGGTGATCACCGTCATCGTGCTGCTGATCACCGTGGGCTTCGAGTTGACCGCCGCACGCGGGGTGGTGGCGTTGCTGGGCCATAGCGGGGCCATCGGTCTGTCCACTTTCGCCGTCAGCCTGCTCACCTCGCTGGCGATCGCGGCCGGCACCGACTATGGGATCTTCATCTTCGGGCGCTATCACGAGGCGCGGCAGCTCGGCGAGGACAAAGAAGCGGCGTTCTACACGATGTATCGCGGCACCGCCCATGTGATCCTGGGGTCCGGGTTGACGATCGCCGGCGCCACCTTCTGCCTGAAGTTCGCCCGCATGCCTTACTTCGAGACACTCGGCATCCCGTGTGCGCTCGGCCTGACGGTCGCGGTCCTGTGCGCGCTCACCCTGGGCCCCGCAGTGCTGACTGTCGGCAGCCGGTTCGGCTTGTTCGATCCCAAGCGGCGGTTGAGTTTCCGCGGCTGGCGACGGGTGGGCACGGTGGTGGTGCGCTGGCCGCTGCCGGTGCTGGCCGCCACCTGCGCGGTCGCCCTGGTCGGCCTACTCGCGCTGCCCGGCTACCGGATCAACTACAACGACCGGGCCTACCTGCCCACGGACATCCCGGCCAACGAAGGGTTCGCGGCCGCCGATCGGCACTTCTCCCAGGCCCGGATGAAGCCCGAGATTTTGATGATCGAGTCCGATCACGATATGCGCAATCCGGCGGACTTCCTGGTGATCGACAAGCTGGCCAAGGGGATCTTTCGGGTGCCGGGCATCTCGCGGGTCCAGGCCATCACCCGCCCCGATGGCACCGCGATGGACCACACCTCGATCCCGTTTCAGATCAGCATGCAGAACGCCGGCCAAGTGCAGACGATGAAGTACCAGCGCGACCGCATGGACGACATGCTCAAGCAGGCCGACGACATGGGCACCATGGTCCTGACGATGCGCCACATGTATGACCTGATGACCCAACTGGTGGCCAACACCCACCGCATGGTCAACGACACCATCGAGATGCAGCAGATCACCACCGAACTGCGCGACCACATCGCCGATTTCGACGACTTCTGGCGCCCCATCCGCAGCTACTTCTACTGGGAAAAGCACTGCTATGACATCCCGATCTGCTGGTCGTTGCGGTCGATCTTCGACGCCCTCGACGGGCTGGATCAGATCGACGAACGCCTCAACACCCTGGTCGCTGACATCAAGAACCTCGATGCGCTGATGCCGCAGATGATCGCGACGTTCCCGCCGATGATCGCGACCATGGAAAGCACCCGCACCATGATGCTGACCATGCACAGCACCATGTCGGGCATCTTCAGCCAGATGGACGAAATGAGCGAAAACGCCAACGCCATGGGCAAGGCGTTCGATGCCGCCAAGAACGACGACTCGTTCTACCTGCCACCCGAGGTGTTCAAAAACAAGGACTTCCAGCGGGCCATGAACTCATTTTTGTCCCCCGACGGGCACGCCGCGCGGTTCATCATCTTGCACCGCGGTGACCCGCAAACCGCCGAAGGCATCGCCAGCATCGACAAGATCCGCACCGCCGCCGAGGAGTCACTCAAGGGCACCCCACTCGAAGACGCCAAGATCTACATCGCCGGCACCGCCGCAGTGTTCAAAGACATCTCCCAAGGCGCCAACTGGGACCTGGTCATCGCCGCCATCTCCTCGCTGTGCCTGATCTTCATCATCATGCTGATCCTGACCCGCGCATTCGTGGCCGCGGCCGTGATCGTGGGCACGGTCGCGCTGTCGCTGGGCGCCTCGTTCGGGTTGTCGGTGTTGTTGTGGCAGCACATCTTGGCCGTCGACTTGCACTACATGGTGCTGGCGATGTCGGTGATCGTGTTGTTGGCGGTGGGCTCGGACTACAACCTGTTGCTGGTCTCGCGGTTCAAAGAAGAGATCCATGCCGGGTTGAAGACCGGCATCATCCGCTCGATGGGCGGCACCGGCAAGGTCGTCACCAACGCCGGGCTGGTGTTCGCCTTCACCATGGCCTCCATGATCGTCAGTGACCTGCGGGTCATCGGCCAGGTCGGTACCACGATCGGTCTGGGTCTGCTGTTCGACACCTTGATCGTGCGCTCGTTCATGACGCCGTCCATCGCCGCACTGCTGGGCCGCTGGTTCTGGTGGCCGATGCGGGTGCGTACCCGCCCGGCGCGCAGCCCGGCGCTGCCGGACAGTGAGCCACCCACCGAGCGCTTCGCGGCCTACAGCCAGTCTGAGCGGGGTTCCAGCTAGCCGCTGACACCTCCGTCCACCCGTCGGTGGGCTCCGAATACAAGGTGTGCAGCACAGTCACCCCGCGAGCCCGCCGGCTGCCACGGACTTGTCCGCGTCGGCCCCTGCGGGGATGTCGACGCCGGCGAGCTACCGCACCTGGTTCAGCTACTCCGGGCAGGCGCCGGTGCAGCACACGTTCGAGTACCTCAGCTACAGCTGGTACGTCGATCTGGACCGGATCCCCGACCTGCCCTGGTGGCTGCGTCCATTCCTGCGATTGAACGGCGAGGATCACTTCGCGGGCCGGTGGGACGGCTCGCTGCCGAATCGGGTGCGAGCGTTCGTCGCCGAACACGGCGAGTCCGCGCCCGAGGGGCGGATCACCGCCCTGCTGCAGGGTCCCGTTCGCGGTTGCTCCTTGAGCCTGTTCTGGTGTCATGACCGCGACGGCACGGTGCGCCACGTGATCGCCACGGTGAGCACCGCCGACGGCGGCCGACACGCCTGCCTGCTGCCGCCGGCCGATGTGCCCGTACTGGTCCGCGAGGGGCTCTGCCCACCGTTTCTTGCCCGGGGCGGCCGGTACTTGGTGCTGGCGCCGCCACCGGCGCAGGAGGTGGATGTCGTGGTGTCGTTGCATCACGAAGACCGGCTGACGTTCACCGCCGCGCTGCGCGGTCAGCGGCGCCCGGTGCGGGGATGGGCAATGGCGCCGCGGCTGTGGTTGCACCGCGCGGCGACGCGCAGGTTGCGAGGCAACCGGTGAAACTGTGTACCGGCTTGGCTCACCAGCCACCGGCTGGCGCTAGGCTACCGACCGATGACCGGACCCGCGCCGCAAAGCAGCGACCTGGACGCCTTGCTGCGCCGGGTGGCCCGAGGCGACGATGCGGCGTTCGCCGCGTTCTACGACCAAACCAAGACCCGGGTGTACGGACTGGTGACCAGGGTGCTGCGTGATGCTGGATACAGCGAGGAAACCACCCAGGAGATCTACCTCGAGGTGTGGCGCACCGCTTCGGAGTTCGATTCGGCCAAAGGTTCCGCGCTGGCCTGGCTGTTGACCATGACACACCGGCGCGCCATTGACCGGGTGCGCAGCGAGCAAGCCGGCACTCAGCGGGAGTCGCGCTACGGCATGACCAGCGTCGAACGCGCCACCGACGTCGTCGCCGATTCGGCCATCGCCGGTGATGAACGTCGTCGGGTGACCCAGTGCCTGGAGGCGCTCACCGACGCCCAGCGCCGCTGCATCGAGTTGGCCTACTACGGCGGACTGACGTATGCCGAAGTCTCGCAGCAGTTGTCGGCCAACCTGTCCACGATCAAGTCCCGCATGCGCGATGCGCTGCGCGGGTTGCGCAACTGTCTGGACGCGGCATGACTCAACCCAATGACTTCGAACTGCTCGAGCTGGCCACCCCGTATGCGTTGCACGCCGTGTCCGACGCGGAGCGGGCAGAGATCGAGCGGCGGGTGGCCGCCGCGCCGGCGTCGGTGGCCACGGCCTTCGACGACGAGGTACGTGCGGTGCGCGAGACAATGGCGACCCTGTCGGCGGTGACGGCCGTCGAGCCGCCGCCGCAGCTGCGCGCGGCATTGCTGGCGCAGACCAAGCCTGCTGGTGCAAAGCGTCAATCACGTTGGCGCACAACTGCTTTAGCTGCCGCGGCGGCCGTCGTCATCGGTCTGGCGGCGTTCGGGCTCGGCGTGCTGACCCGGCCGTCGACGCCGCCGACCCTCACCGAGCAGGTGCTGACCGCCCCAGACGTGCGGACCGTTTCGCGCCCCTTGGGCAACGGCACGGCCACGGTGGTGTTCTCCCGTGACCGCAACGCCGGTGTGCTGGTGATGAACAACGTGCCGCCGCCGTCGCAGGGCACCGTGTATCAGATGTGGCTGTTGGGCGCCAAGGGCCCCACCTCGGCCGGGACGATGGGGGCCGCGGCGGTGACGCCGTCGACCAAGGCCACGCTGGATGACCTGGGCAGCTCGACGGCGCTGGCATTCACCGTCGAACCGGGCGCCGGATCGCCTCAGCCGACCGGCGCGATATTGGCCGAGCTGCCGCTGGGTTAGCGCTGGGCTTAGGGCTGCGCCGGTCGCTTCACCACGCTGCCGCCCACCGCGGCGAGCACGCCGAGGACGACCAGTGCCGCGCCGGCGACCAGCGCCAAGTTGAGCCACACGTGCAAGCCGCGTTCGGCGTAGCTGACCATCACGTCGGCCACCCGGCGGATGTCGCCGGTGGTCTGATTGAGCGCGGCGTTGATATACCGCCAGACGGTTTCCAGCCCGGCCCACCCCACCGCCCCCACCAGCAGCACCGACACGCCCAGGCTGGTCAGCGCCCGGCCGCGGCCGCGCGCGATGAGCAGCGTCAGCAACCCACCAACAGCGCTGACGGCCACCGCGCCGATCGTCACCCCGGGTCCCCACACCGCCAGCCGTCGCAGCTGCCCCTGCCGCATCGGCTGCGACACCGTCGCCGTCACCGGCACCCGCAGCGTCGTGGGCACCGTCACGTGGTAGCTGCTGAGCATCTGCTGGATCGTCGGGTCCTTCAGCATCGGCGCCAGATCGACCAGCCATTGATCGCCGTCGCGCACCGACGCCGGGTCGCTGAAGACATAGCCGTGCACCGCGCGGTTCAGCTGCGCGAACAGTTGCGGAAAGGCGGGCCCGGCGGTGAACGCGGCGGCGGCGTCGTGCACGACGGAGCTGTTGATCGGATAGCGTCCGCCGCCGTGCTCGATGATGAGCGCCATCGCCCGGGTGGTGAGCTCACCGGCCATGGCCGACTGCAGGGTGGGGTCGGCGGCGGCCCGTTGCGCCAGCGCGGCGTAGCCGTCCTCGTCGACGATGTTGAGCTGGGTCCAGGCGGCCGGAATCGCCACCGCCAGTGCGATCGTGGTGATCAGCCAGCACAGCACCGCCGCCGCGAATCGCACGCCTTCGAACCTACTGAATCCCTCTCAGGTAGGCGGCCTGGCCGAGGTGCTGGGCGCAGTCGTCGATGATGCTGACCAAGCGGGCGCTGGCGGTCACCGGCGGGTCCCAGTTGGTGTCGACGATGCGGGCCAGCTCCTCGGCGGTGATGCCGGCTACGTACTCGAGGGTCAGCTGGTGCACGGCGTGGTAGTACCCGGCCAGCAGATCCGCCGGCGCACGCACCTTCGCCACCTCCTGCGGGCCGTGCCCGTACCCGGTGTCATTGGGCGGCAGTTCCAGGCCCAGCCGGTCCACCCAGCCGTCGCGGCTGTACACCTGCTCCACCCCGGCCACATCGGCCAATTGGGCGTCCTGGACCCGTGCGCTGTGCCAGAGCAGCCACGCGATGCTGTTGGCGTCGTCGGTCGGCCGGTAGGTGGCGACGTCGTCGGTCAGGCCGTCGGCGATGTCGTCGACGTGTTCGATCAACCGGGTGAACGCGTCGCGCAACAACTCTCGGGCCGCGGAATCGGGGTTGGCCATATCAGCGACCCTACGACAGCGCCCCGTGGCAGACCGCTTCGATGTTGTTGCCGTCCGGATCGCGCACGAAGGCCCCGTAATAACCGGGGTGGTACTCGGGCCACAGCCGCGGTTCGTGCAGCGACTCGGCGCCCAAGTCGACCGCCGCCTGGTGAAAGGCGCGCACCGCGGCCTCATCGGCGGCCTGGAACGCGACGTGGTTTTCCCGGTTCGGGCCCATCCCGGAGCCATCGGCGATCCAGAACGCCGGATGCCCGTCGCGGCCGTAGCCGATGGCGACGCCGAAATCCATCTGCCGGGAGAAGCCCAGCACACCCAACACCGTGTCGTAGAACTGCTGCGACTTCGGGTAGTCCGCACAGTTGATTCCCAGGTGATCGATCACGGCTCGATCCTGGCATGAGCTACCGACACGGTCGTAGATTAATTCGATGACCTATGACCTGATCGTCCGCAACGGCACCATCGTCGACGGGTTGGGCGGTGAACCGTACGTGGGTGACGTCGCGGTGCACGACGGGGTGATCGCGGCGGTCGGAACCGTGAGCGGCGATGCGGCGCGCGAGATCGACGCGACCGGCCTGCTGGTCACTCCGGGCTTTGTCGACTTGCACACGCACTACGACGGCCAGGCCATCTGGTCGGAGCGCCTGACACCGTCCTCCGCGCACGGCGTGACCACCGTGGTGATGGGTAACTGCGGTGTCGGCTTCGCGCCGTGCCGCCAGGAAGACCACGACGTGCTCGTGGACGTGATGGCCGGGGTCGAGGACATTCCCGGCGTCGTGATGACCGACGGGCTGCCGTGGACGTGGGAGACCTTCCCCGAATACCTGGACGCGCTGGACTCGGGCCGGCGCGATATCGATGTGGCCGCCTACTTGCCGCACTCGCCGCTGCGGGTGTACGTGATGGGTCAGCGCGGGGCGGACCGCGAGCCGGCCACCGCCGAGGATCTGGCCAAGATGCGGGCGCTGGCCAAGGAGGCCATGGAGGTCGGCGCGCTGGGCTTCGCGTCGTCGCGGCTGACGATTCACAAGACCGAAAGCGGCTCGCCGATCCCCAGCTATGACGCCGCCCGGGAGGAGATCGAAGAGATCGCCAAGGGTGTGGTCGACGGCGGCGGCGGCGTGCTGCAGTTCGTGCCCGACATCCCGGCCGGTGGCTACCAGCCGGTGCTGCAGACGGTGTTCGACGTTGCCGAGGACGTGGGGCTGCCGGTGACGTTCACCCTCGTCGTCGCCAACACCGGCGACCCGACCTGGCCGGACGCGATCAACATGGTCGAGAAGGCCAACGCGGCCGGGGGCGACATCACCGCCCAGCTGCTGCCGCGTCCGATCGGCTTGATCATCGGGCTGCAGCTGACCGCCAACCCGTTCGTGCTCTACCCCAGTTACCGCGAAATCGCACACCTGCCGCTGGCCGAGCGCGTCGCCGAAATGCGCAAGCCGGAGGTCCGCGCCCGCATCCTGGCCGACAAGCCCGGACACGGCCATCCCATCCTCTACGTCGCCCAGGCTTGGGACTGGATCTTCCCGTTGGGAGACAACCCGAACTACGAGCCCAACCCGCAAGACAGCATCGGCGCCCGGGCCCGCGCCCGCGGGGTGAACCCGATGGAAGAGGCCTACGACCGGCTACTCGACGACGACGGCCGCGCCATGCTGCTGGTGGCGACCAGCAACCTGGAGAACAACTCTTTGGACACCGTTGGCAAACTTTTGCACCGCGACGATGTGGTGCTGGGACTCGGTGACGGGGGCGCGCACTACGGCATGATTTGCGACGCGAGCTACTCGACGTACTTCCTGGCGCACTGGGCGCGCGACCGCAAATCCGGACGGTTCAGCGTCGCCGAAGCGGTCCGCGAACTCACCTCGGTGCCGGCGCGGGTGGCCGGGCTGGCCGACCGGGGACGCATCGCCGTGGGCTACAAGGCCGACCTCAACGTCATCGACCACGACGGCCTGCGACTGCACAAACCGGTCATCAGTTACGACCTGCCCGCCGGCGGACGGCGCCTCGACCAGACCGCCGAAGGCTACGTCGCGACCGTCGTCTCGGGTCAGATCATCGCCGAAAACGGCGTGCCGACCGACGCTCGCCCCGGCAAGTTGGTGCGCGGCCGCCAAGCCGCGCCGGTTCTCACCTAGGTGCTTGGCAACCACTTGGACTGGGCTGTGAGACGGCTGAGGATAGCCGGTTTTTAGATTCCGATACGGCCACGGCAACGGGCGCTGCCGGGTAGTTTGGGTTGGTGACAAACCCGCATTTTGCGTGGTTGCCGCCAGAAATCAACTCGGCACTCATGTTCGCCGGTCCCGGGGCGGGGCCGCTCCTTGCCGCGGCCGCGGCATGGGGCAGCTTGGCTGAGGAGTTGGGTTCGGCGGCTGCGTCATTCAGCTCGGTCGCCCAAGATTTGACCACCGGTTCCTGGCTCGGTGCGTCGTCTGCGGCGATGATGGCCGTGGCGACTCAGTACATGGCGTGGCTCAGTGCGGCGGCGGTCCAAGCCGAGCAGGCCGCCGCACAGGCGACGGCGACCGCGTCCGCGTTCGAGGCGGCGCTCTCGGCCACGGTGCAGCCGGCGGTGATCGCCGCCAACCGCGGGCTGGTGCAGATGCTCGCGTCGACGAACTTCTTCGGCATGAACTGGCCGGCGATCATGGACACCGAGTCCGCCTACGAGCAGATGTGGGCGTTGGACGTGATGGCGATGGCCAACTACCACTTCGACGCGTCCGCGGCCGCCGCACAGTTGGCGCCTTGGCAGCAAGTGCTGCGCAACCTGGGCATCGACATCGGCAAAAACGGATTCAACTTCGGCTTCGGCAACAGTGGCAGTGGCAACATCGGCAACAACAACATCGGCAACAACAACTGGGGCAGCGGCAACGTCGGCAGCGGCAACTTCGGTAGCGGGAACACCGGCAGCGGCAACATCGGTAGCGGCAACACCGGTAGCAACAACTTCGGCTTCGGCAACTTCGGCAGCGGCAACATCGGCTTCGCGAACACCGGTAGTGGTGACTTCGGCTTCGGCCTGACCGGTGATCAGCAATTCGGCTTCGGGGGCCTCAACTCGGGCAGCGGCAATGTCGGCTTCGGTAACTCCGGCAGCGGCAACGTCGGGTTCTTCAACTCGGGCTCGGGCAACCTCGGCATCGGCAATTCCGGCTCGCTCAACTTCGGTCTGGGCAACTCCGGCAGTTCCATCGCCGGCTTCGGCAACGGCGGCATACCAGCCACCGGCCTCTGGCAGGGCGGGCTGCACGAGAGTGTGTTGGGCAACGCCATCGGCGGGGACCTCAGCCTGGGCTCCCACTACGCCACCGGCGGGTTGAGCACCGCAGCATCCGGCATCCTCCATTCGGCGCTGGGCAGCACCGGCGGCCTCAGCCCGGGCCTGGCGGCGTTGAACACCGGCCTGGTCGGCACCGCCGCCGTCAGTCCGGCCAGCGCCGCCACCGGGGTCCTGGAATCCGGCAACCCGAACGCAGTGACGGCCAACGCCACCAGCAGCGCCGCGGCCAACTCGGCGCTGCGCACCACCAACGGCGCCGGCTACACCGGTCTGTTCAGCCCCGGCAGCGACGCCGGAGCACGGGCCACCACCGGCCGCGAATCGATCCTCAACTCGGGCACCGCAGGTCTGTCGAGCTCCAACATCCCGAAGTCCGGCTTCTATCCGCAGGACGAGCGCGAGCCCGTGCGCGGCATCAGGCAGCATCTCCCGTCGGAGTAGGGGCGGGCCTATCCTCGGATCATGGCTACCAAGGCCGCGAAGAAGGTCGATTTCCAACGGCTGGCCGCCGCGCTGCCCGACTTCCCGTACGCCTACCTGATCTCGGTCGACGACGGCTACCGGGCGCACACCGTGACGGTCGAGCCGGTGCTGAACGGAGAAGTCCTCGACATCGGGCTCATCGGTGGACGCACCCGGGGCAATCTGGCCCAGCGCAGCGACGTCACACTGCTGTTTCCGCCGCGGGAACCGGGCGGCTACTCGCTGATCGTCGACGGCCGCGCCGAGTTGTCCGATGCCGGTGACGAAGCCGTGCGGCTGGGTGTCGTGCCGACGCGGGCGCTTCTGCACCGCGAAGCCGACTCTCCGTCGCAAGCCAAGGGCTGCCTGCACGACTGCGTGGTGTTCTCGCTGCCGGCCTGAGTTCTTGCGCCCAAGGTGGGCGCCACGCACGAAAACGGCGTCACATTCGTCCATAGGCCCCACGTTCGCCGAGCTTCGCCCTGACGCGTTCAACGATCACCTCCGGCCGCCGCGACAGCATCTCGGCGCTGACCCGGATGACCACCCAGCCGGCCGCTTCCAGCAAGGCGATCCGCTCGATGTCCCACGACCGCTGGTATCGGTCGTTCCAGTGCTGAACACCGTCGTACTCCACGGCCACCTGCCACTCGCGCCATCCCATGTCGACCCGGATGCGCAACTGCCTGAATTCGATCTGCGTCTCCGGCTTCGGCAGCCCAGCGCCTATTAACAGCAGGCGCACCCTCGTCTCCTGCGGCGACTCCGCACCCCCGTCAGCCAGATCCAGCGCGGCCCGCAGCCGCCGAATGCGGCGAGCGCCCTTGTGCTGGTCGGCCAAAGCGGAGACGTCCGCCGGTTTGATACCCGTCGCGTTGAGCAAGGCGTCGAGGATCGCCACCGCCTTCGCGGTGGGCACTTCGCGGCCGATATCGAAGGCCGTGCGGGCCGCGGTCGTCACGCGCATCCCCGCGACCGTGCGGACCTCGTCCTCGGCAAGCTGGTAGCTGTGCACGACGATGCCCGGCTGGCCACGCCGGTCCGCGCGCACCACTTCTGCCGGTGCCGCCGCGTCGAGCCACTTCGTGCCCAGCGCCGCAGCGGCGGACTGGCCGCACAACACCGCACCGGTCGACAGCCAGGCCGAGCGCGCCTTCACGGCAGCGGTGAGTTCGGCCTCCTTGGGGATGTAGACGTTGCGGAAGACCGGCCGGTATCGCGTGCGCAATTGACTGCGGGTGACGGCGCCGGTGGCGAGTGCATAGCTGCCCACAAATGGCTGCATGCCGGCATCTTCGCCGTCACCACCGAGCCGCGTGTGCGCCAAGGTGGGGGCTGTGGAGGAAACTCCGGGTGTGGACGTCCCTATCCCCCACATTCGACAGACACGAAAAAGCCCGGCCTGCCAAGCAGACCGGGCTTCTTCGCTGAAGGACTTAGAAGTCCATACCGCCCATGCCACCGGTCGGGTCGCCCGCAGGAGCGGCCGCCTTCTCCGGCTTGTCGGCGACGACGGCCTCGGTGGTCAGGAACAGCGCCGCGATGGACGCCGCGTTCTGCAGCGCCGAACGGGTCACCTTCACCGGGTCGGCAACGCCGGCCTTGAGCAGGTCCTCGTACTCACCGGTGGCGGCGTTCAGGCCGGTACCGGCGGGCGAGTTGCGGACCTTCTCGGCCACCACACCAGGCTCCAGGCCGCCGTTGAAGGCGATCTGCTTGAGCGGAGCCTCGAGCGCCACGCGCACGATGTTGGCACCGGTCGCCTCGTCACCGGACAACTGCAGCTCGTCCAGTGCCGGGGCCGCGTGCAGCAGGGCCACGCCACCACCGGCGACGATGCCCTCCTCGACGGCCGCCTTGGCGTTACGCACCGCGTCCTCGATGCGGTGCTTGCGCTCCTTGAGCTCCACCTCGGTGGCAGCGCCGGCCTTGATCACCGCAACACCGCCGGCCAGCTTGGCCAGGCGCTCCTGCAGCTTCTCGCGGTCGTAGTCGGAGTCGCTGTTCTCGATCTCAGCGCGGATCTGGGCCACCCGGCCAGCGATGGCGTCGGAGTCACCGGCGCCCTCGACGATGGTGGTCTCGTCCTTGGTGATGACCACCTTGCGGGCCTTGCCCAGCAGGCTGACGTCGGCGTTCTCCAGGGTCAGGCCGACCTCTTCGCTGATGACCTGACCACCGGTGAGGATGGCCATGTCCTGCAGCATCGCCTTGCGGCGGTCACCGAAGCCGGGAGCCTTGACGGCCACCGACTTGAAGGTGCCGCGGATCTTGTTGACGACCAGGGTGGACAGCGCCTCGCCCTCGACGTCCTCGGCGATGATCAGCAGCGGTTTGCCGGCCTGAATGACCTTCTCCAGCAACGGCAGCAGGTCCTTGACCGTCGACACCTTGGAGCTGACCAGCAGGATGAACGGGTCCTCGAGGACCGCTTCCTGACGCTCGGCGTCGGTGACGAAGTAACCTGAGATGTAGCCCTTGTCGAACCGCATACCCTCGGTGAGCTCGAGCTGCAGGCCGAAGGTGTTCGACTCCTCGACGGTGATGACACCCTCGTTGCCGACCTTGTCCATCGCCTCGGCGATCAGGTCGCCGATCGACTGGTCGCCCGCGGAGATGGCCGCGGTGGCAGCGATCTGGTCCTTGGTCTCGACCTCCTTGGCCGACTTGAGCAGCGTCTCGGTGACCTTCTCGACGGCCTTCTCGATGCCGCGCTTCAGGCCCAGCGGGTTAGCGCCCGCCGCGACGTTACGCAGACCCTCGCGCACCAGCGCCTGGGCCAGCACGGTAGCCGTGGTGGTGCCGTCACCGGCGACGTCGTCGGTCTTCTTGGCGACTTCCTTGACCAGCTCGGCGCCGATCTTCTCGTACGGGTCCTCCAGCTCGATCTCCTTGGCGATGGACACACCATCGTTGGTGATCGTGGGGGCACCCCACTTCTTCTCCAGGACGACGTTGCGGCCCTTGGGGCCCAACGTCACCTTTACCGCGTCGGCGAGGCTGTTCAAGCCCCGCTCGAGGCCGCGACGGGCCTCTTCGTCGTACGCAATTGTCTTGGCCATTGCGAAGTGATTCCTCCGATTGGGGATGACTCCGGGTGACCTCGGGTCACCCGTTACTTACGCTGGCCGGGCGCAGTGCCCGCGACGGACGACCTGCTGGTCTCACCGTCCCGACCTAGCACTCGCCGGTCGCGAGTGCCAACGTCATTCTTAGCACTCGCCTATGCCGAGTGCAAGAACACCGGCCCACGCTATCGGGTGTGCGCACGCGGTTTTCACGGTGCGGCCACGGCGGCAATTGCGACGGATCTCCGCCGTGGCCGCACCGGGAAAGCCCAGCCTGCACGCTCGCTGCGGCAGACTGGGTTGATGTCGCTGGTCGTACCGCCCTATCCGCCGCCCCGCTATACGAAAGAAAAGCCGGAAGTCAGCGCCTGGCTCAAACGGGCGGACGCCGCTCCCGACTATGAGGCGTCGGGCGTCAAGTACCACTACCTGGCCAATCAGCAAGCGACCAACGGCGACTACGGCCTCTATCGCGTCGACATCGCACCGGCCGGCGGCGGCCCGGGACCGCACTTTCACCGCGCCATGTCCGAGGCCTTCTTCGTGCTGTCAGGAACGATGACGCTCTACGACGGCACCGACTGGGCCGACGGCCACCAGGGCGACTTCCTTTACGTCCCACCCGGCGGCATCCACGGCTTCCGCAACGAAGCCGACGAGCCGGCGTCCATCCTGATGTTGTTCGCTCCCGGCGCACCCCGCGAGGCCTACTTCGAAGGCTTCACCGCGCTGGCTGACATGACCGACGACGAGCGGCGCGAGTGGTTCATCCGGCACGACAACTACTGGGTGCAATGACGCCCTAGCGGCCCGGCGACAGATCGCCCTCGATGTAGTGCTGCAAGTTGGGAGTGATGGCCGCGAGCACCTCGTCTTCGGTCATCGATGCCATCGGTTCGATCTTCCAGATGTAGCGCATCAGCGCGAAACCAATCATCTGCGACGAAATGAGCCCGCTGCGCAGCATGCGGTCGCGGTCGTCGACACCCAGCTGCGAGACACCCATCAGACTGCTTTCGACGATGCGGCGCAGCTTCTCGTGCGTGACGGGCTCGTGAGCCGCGGTCTGCATGACCGCCCGCAGCGTCGGCCCGGTCTCCTCGTCGGCCCAGCTGTTCAATAACAACTTCAGTAGCGCTGCACCCAGGTCCGGAAGCGGCGTGGTCCACACCTTGGCGACGTTGTCCAGCCACTTCTGCGGCGGGTTGGTGGCGGCGTCGAGCAGCTTTTCCTTGGATCCGAAGTAGTGGTAGACCAGCGCCGGGTCGACGTCGGCCGCGCGAGCCACCGCCCGGATCGTGGTGCCGGCCCAGCCGTGCCGGGCGAACTCCTCACGCGCCGCGGCGACGATCCGGGCGGACAACACCCCACGCTCGTCGCGCGGGCCGGGAGGCAACGACTTCTTCGCCATAGGTTTCATCGTAGCGTGAATTTCCTCTTGCGTTGAAACTAGTTTCATCGTACGGTGAGACTAGTTTCAACGGACCGTGAAAAAGGATTCCGCCCATGAGCACCACCTCGTCCACCACTGACGTCGTCGTCGTCGGCGCCGGCCCGGTCGGCCTGGTCGCCGCATATGAACTCGCCCGCCGCGGCGTCCGGGTTCGGGTGATCGACAAACTCAGTCAGCCGACCACCGAGTCCCGAGCTATCGCCCTGCACGCCCGCAGTCTCGACATGTTGGACCGGATGGGGGTCATCGAGGACCTGCTCGCCACCGGGGTCAAGTCGACCGGCATGAACATGGTCGCCAACGGCAAGACCCTGGTCCGCGTGCCGCTAGACCGCGTCGACAGCGCGTTTCCCTACACACTGGTCACCGCGCAGACGGAAACCGAGCGGGTGCTCGGCGACCACGTGCGGGCCCAAGGCGTCACCGTTGAGCGAGGCGTCAACGCGACCGCCCTCAGTCAGGACGACACCGCGGCCCACCTGTCGGTGCAACACCCGGACGGGTCGACCGAGGAAATCACGGCGTCGTGGGTGATCGGCACCGACGGCGGTCACAGCACCATCCGACGTCTCGTCGGCACCAAGCTCGACGGCTCCTTCCACGGCGAGCGGTTCATCCTCGGCGACGTCGAAGCCGAGCACGATCTCGGCAACTCGCACATGTACACCTTCTTGTCGCCCAAGGGTCCGGTGGTGACGCTGCCGATGCGCGGCGGACGGGTGCGGTTCCTGGCACAGATCCACGACGCCCCGGGGCAACCACTGAACCTGCATCCCACTCAACAGCAGTTACAGCAGATCCTCGACGAGCGCATCGGGGGCATCACCATCACGCAGTCGCACTGGCTCACTTGCTTCGAGGTGCACCACGGCCAGGTGCCGCAGTACCGCCACGGGCGGGTGTTCCTCGCCGGCGACGCGGCGCATATCCACAGCCCCGCCGGCGGCCAGGGCATGAACACCGGCATGCAGGACGCCTTCAACCTGGCATGGAAGCTCGCGGCGGTGGTCCGCGGCGAAGCCGGACAGCACCTGCTCGACAGCTATCACGCCGAGCGCCACCCGGTCGGCAAGAGCGTCATCGACTTCACCACCGTCCTGGCCAAGGTCGGCACCCTCAAAGGCGGCGCGCGGGTGGCACGCGACGTCGCCATCCGCGCCGCCGCCGGCATCACCCCCGCGCTGCGCAAGATGGCCGGCAACGTCGAAGAGACCAACGTGAACTACCGCAACAGCCCGATCGCCGTGGGCCAGCGCCCAAGACACGCGAAAGTCGTTGCCGGGGAACACGTTCCGCACGTGACCGATGCGGCCGTGGACAAACAGCTCCGGGCGGCATGCGGTGCGTCGAACCCCGGTCACGCCGTGGTCACCGTCGCCGCCGGGCAGGTGGCTCCCGCCGCCGGCGCTCACGGCCCGCTGCAAGTGCTGGTCACCGCGGACGACACTCCGGTCCCCGGCTACGACGACGTCGTCGCCGACCCCGACGGCATGCTGGCGCGGCGACTCGGACTCCGCCGCGGCGGCCGCCTGGTCATCCGGCCGGACGGCTACCTCGGCGCCATCGCCGCACTCGACGACACCACGACCCTCGCCGACTACTTCGCCACGATGAGGAGCTGAAACACCATGTATACCTACGACATCGACGTCGCGGACATGTTCACCGACCGCGCTCATCAGTTCGAGAAGTTCGGCATCCCCCGGGCCGACATCGAGCGGGTACGCGCCGCTTGCACCGACATGTGGGTCGACGCCCCCGGTGGCTGGCCCTACGAGTGGTCGCAGCTGGCCGAGGAATACGCCGCCCGCGACGACCACTATCTGGCGTCGATGATCTACGGCTGCGCGAAGTTTCCCGCGTTGACCGACCCGCCGCGAGAACGTGCCTTGGCTCACCAACTCGAGCAATTCGAATTGGCCGCCAAGGACTTCCCGGTGTCCTTCGAGCGCCGCATCATCACGGTCGGATACCGCGGCGGCCGCGTCGAGGTGCCCGTCCACCTGTACTCCACCGACGGTGACTACGCGCGCCGGCCGGTGCTGATCGCCAGCGGCGGGGTGGACACCTGGAAGATGGACATCCACCCGTGGTGGGTTGCTTTCACCCAGGGCGCCGGTGTGACCACGCTGGCTTTCGACCACCCCGGTACCGGCGAAACCGCCATTGCGCTCGACAAGCACGCCGACGAGGTGATCCGCGGCCTCGCCGAGTACGCCCGCACGCTGGGCGACGGTAGGGTGGCCCACTTCGGCGCCTCGTTCGGCGGCAACTTCTCGGCGATGTCGGGGCTCGCCGGAATCGTCGACGCGGCCGTCGATCTCGGCGGACCGGTCCACTACGCCTTCGCACCGGACAACGCCGCCAAGCTGCCCTTCGGTATGCACGACATTCTCGGCAACGCCATGCACTGGGATCACTCGCCCTCACTCGACGAGCTGACCGCCGGCCTCGAACAGCTTGACCGCGGCAATCTGCTTGCCCAACAAGTCAATTCGCGCATGTTGGTGATCAACGGCGCGGACGACTACTTCGTCCCCCAGTCCGACACGCTGGTCTTCCGGGGCCGGCCGCGACCGAAGTGCACCTGATCGAGGGCACCGGCCATGTCGCCATGAGCAAGGCGCCCGAGGTGGTGCCGCAGATCATCACCTGGCTGCGCGACCTCTGGTAGAGATCGCCAGAGGTTGGATCAAGCGCCGAGCGTGAAGTCGCCGGGGATCATCGCCCGGGTGCGTTCATAGAATGTGCGGCCGCTGTAGGGCAACTGGGTGACGACCTTGCCGCTGGGATGGCGGTAGTAGCTGTTGCAATTGGCCAGCCACACCTTCCCGGCCATGGCGGCCTGGATCTCGTCGTTGTAGCGCCGATGCGCGTCGGGCGTCACCTCGACGGTGCGGGCTCCCTGGGCCCCCATCCGGTCGAGGATGTGGCGGACGAAGGTGGTCTGCGCCTCGTGGATGTAGATGATGGAGTTCACGCCGTTGGTATTCGGCCCGTAAAGCATGAAGAAGTTGGGGTAGCCCGTCGCCAGCGTGCCCAGGTACGCCTCGGCCCCGTCGCGCCAGTCCTCGCGCAGGTGGCGTCCACCGGTTCCGAAGACGTCGATGCTCGTCAAATAGTCGGCGGCCTGGAAACCGGTGCCGTAGATGATGGTGTCGACGCGGTGTTCGACGCCGTCGGCGGTGCGTACCCCGCGCTCGGTGATCTCGGCGATCGCAGTGGTTTCCAGCCGCACGTTGGGCAACGCGAAGGTGGGATACCACTCCCGCGACATGAGCGGACGCTTGCAGCCGACCGGGTAGGCCGGGGTCAGCTTGGCGCGCAGTTCAGGATCGACCACCTTGCGCATCAGATAGCTGCGAGCAAGTTCGGTCGCTTCGCGGGTCTGGGCGGCGTCGACGTCGAAGCTCGAGGACTCGTAGGAATCGAACGCCTCGGCCCGCAGCTGCAACGCCATCGCGGGGTCACGTTCGAACAGCTCGTGCTGCTCCGGGGTGAACGGAAAGTCGAATCGGGGTGAGATCCAGATCGGCGTGCGCTGAAAGACCGTGAGGTGGGCGGTGTGCGGGGCGATCGCCGGGACGTACTGGACCGCGCTGGCGCCGGTGCCGATCGACGCCACCCGCTCACCGGCGGTCGACTTGCTGTGATCCCAACGCGCCGAATGGAATTGGCGGCCGCGAAAACGCTGCGCTCCGGCGATGACGGGGATGTTGGGCACGTCGAGCATCCCCACCGCACTGACCACGACCTCGAAGTCGTAGTCGCGGCCCCGGTCGTCGGTCAGCGTCCAGCGGCGGTGCTTGTCTGACCAGCGAACCAGCGTGATCGCGGTGTGGGGCCGTAGGTGGGCGTTCAGCCCGTGATCGGCGGCGACCTTTTCCAGGTAGGCAAGGATCTCGGGTTGGTTGGCATACGTCTTGCTCCACCGCGGATTGAGCGCAAACGAGTAGGAGTACAGGTGCGAGGGCACATCGCAGGCGGCCCCCGGGAAGGTGTTGTGGCGCCAGGTGCCGCCGAATCCGTCGGCGCGGTCGAAGATCGTGAAGTCGTAGCCGCCGGCGGCCAATTGAATGCCCATCGCGATGCCCCCGGCGCCGGCGCCGATGATCCCCACTCGGGGCCGAGTGCCCGTCACGCCCGCTCACCAGCGCTGCGAACGGCATTACCGAACACGGTAATCACGTTCTCAACCTTACGTCACGTCGCGCCGCCGCCGGCATGAGAGCGCGGACACCGCTGAGTATGTTGTGGCCATGACCAAAAAGAACCGCAAGTGGTCGCAGGCTGACATCCCGGATCAGCGGGGCCGGGTCGTCGTGGTCACCGGCGCCAACACCGGCATCGGCTACCACACCGCCGCCGCCCTGGCCTACAGCGGCGCGCATGTGGTCCTGGCGGTGCGGAACCTGGAGAAAGGCAACGCGGCGCTGGCCCGCATCGTGGCCGCCAAGCCGGAAGCCGACGTCACCCTGCAGCAACTGGACCTGGGGTCGCTGGCATCGGTGCGCGCCGCCGCCCAGGCACTGCGCGACGCCTATCCACGCATCGACCTGCTGATCAACAACGCCGGGGTGATGTGGACGCCCAAACAGGTCACCGCCGACGGGTTCGAGTTGCAGTTCGGCACCAATCACCTGGGCCACTTCGCGCTCACCGGGTTGCTTCTGGACCACCTGCTGCCGGTGCGAGACTCGCGCGTGGTCACCGTCAGCAGCCTGGGCCACCGCATCCGCGCCGCGATCCACTTCGAGGATTTGCAATGGGAACGCAGCTACAGCCGCGTCGGCGCCTACGGGCAGGCCAAGCTGGCCAACCTGTTGTTCACCTACGAGCTGCAGCGCCGACTGGCCGCGCAGGACAAGGCCAACACCATCGCCGTCGCCGCGCACCCGGGTGGCTCCAACACCGAACTGGCCCGCAACCTGCCGGGAATCTTCCAGCCGGTCAAGGCGGTGCTGGGGCCACTGCTTTTCCAGAGTCCGGAGTGGGGTGCCCTGCCGACCCTGCGGGCCGCCACCGATCCCGACGTTCAGGGCGGGCAGTACTACGGTCCCGACGGTCTCGGTGAACAACGCGGCCACCCGAAACTGGTGCAGTCCAGCGCCCAGTCGCACGACGAGGACCTGCAACGCCGACTGTGGACGGTGTCCGAAGAGCTCACCGGCGTCACCTTCCCGGTCTGATCATGCGATCAGTCGACGAACATCAGCGTGCGGTAGCCGAGATGATCCGGGCCCGGCCCCCGGTGCGAGTCCCGCTCGCCGACGCCCTGGGCCTGGCGCTGAGCGAAGACGTGGTCGCGCCGCTGTCCCTGCCGGTGTTCGACAACTCCGCGATGGACGGCTACGCGGTGCGCGCCGAGGACACCGCGGAGGCGAGTCCGGAGCGCCCGGTCGTGCTGCCGGTCGCCGAAGACATCCCCGCCGGACGCACCGACGTCCTGACCCTGCAGCCGGCGACGGCGCATCGAATCATGACCGGCGCGCCGGTCCCAGCGGGCGCAACCGCCATCGTCCCGGTGGAGGCCACCGACGGCGGCGAACAATCGGTGCAAATCCGCCAGCATTCGCAAGCCGGCAAGCACATCCGCCGAGCCGGCGAGGATGTCGCCGCCGGTACCACCGTGCTGCGCGAAGGCCAGGTGGTGACGCCGGCCGCACTCGGCTTAGCCGCCGCGTTGGGGCTGGCCGAGCTGCCGGTGTTCCCGCGGCAACGGGTGCTGGTGATCTCCACCGGTTCGGAGCTGGTGGCCCCGGGCACGCCGCTGCAGCCGGGCCAGATCTACGAGTCCAACTCCGTCATGCTGGCCGCGGCGGTCCGCGAGGCCGGCGCAGAGGTCATCGCCACGCCGACTGCCGGTGACGACGTCGCGCAGTTCAGCGCGGTCCTGGACCGGTACGGCAAGGACGCGGACCTGATCATCACCAGCGGCGGCGTCAGCGCCGGCGCCTACGAGGTGGTCAAGGACGCCTTCGGCCGGGACGGGGACCAGGGCGTGGAGTTCGTCAAGGTGGCCATGCAGCCGGGCATGCCGCAGGGGGTGGGCCGGGTGGCCGGCACACCGATCGTGACGTTGCCCGGTAACCCGGTCAGCGCGCTGGTCTCATTCGAGGTGTTCCTCCGGCCCGCGCTGCGCCGGGCCATGGGCCTGCCGGACGTGCAGCGTCCGCATCGATCGGCGGTGCTCACCGAAAGCCTGACCTCGCCGCGCGGCAAGCGGCAGTTCCGCCGAGCGATCTATGACCCCGTGGCCGGCGAAGTCACCAGCTACGGCCCGCCGGCGTCGCATCATCTGCGCTGGCTGGCCTCGGCCAACGGCCTGCTCGACATCCCCGAGGACGTGGTCGAAGTGTCCGCGGGAACCGAGCTGCAAGTGTGGGACCTCACTTAATCGGTGGGCGCCCGATGAAATTCGTCGGCGGTGTCGAATGCCGAGGTGCAGTAGACGGCGGTCGCCGCGATCACCAGCATCGCCGGGATGGTCAGCAGCGCCGCCCCTAGCCCGACCAGTGCGGCCAACTGCCCGATCAGCGGCGGCCCGAGCACATACCCGAACCAACCGGTGGCGGCGACGAGAGCGATCGCCGACCCGCCGACGCTGGTCGCCGAATATGCCGCGCTGAAGGTCGTCGGCACCAGCAGCGCCACCCCCGCACCGAGGGTCGCGAAGCCGAGCACGGCGAGCACCGGGTCGGCCGTCGCCAGCGCCACGCTCATCGCGACCGCGGCCAGCAACGCCAACCCCGGCAGCAGACGCCGACTGGACAGTCGCGATTGCAGGCGCAGCCCGGCGAACCGGGTGACCACCATGGTCAGCGTGAACGCGGCATAGCCGAGACCGGCTGCGCCGTTGCCGCGGTGAACCACGTTGTGCAGGTAGGTCGCCGACCAGTCGGCGGCGGCGCCTTCGGCCACGAACGACGCAAAGGCGACCGCACCCAAGATCGCGACCGTCGACGTCAGCCACGTCCGCTTCGGTGCGCCACCGGCCTGGGCGGATCCGTGCTCCTGGTGGTCCGGGATCAGCCTGCGCACCAGCGGTGCAACCGTGACGAGGACGATCCCGCCCAGCACGGCTAACTGCGCGGCCAGGCCGATATGCGCGCTGACCGCCCCCGCACCGATCAGCGCGCCGATCAGGGCACCGAGGCTCCACACCCCGTGAAAGCGCGACATCAGCGGCGCCCCGGCCCACCGCTCCACCGTGGCCGCCTGGGTGTTCATCGCGACGTCGAGCCCGCCCTGAAACGTCCCCCACAGGGCGAGTGCGGCGAACAACCAGATGCCCGAGCCGGCCAGCCCTACCGTCGGCCCGGCCGCGGCGTAGCCGGCGACCAGCGGCGGCACCAGCCGCTGGCTGCCCCACCGGGGCAGCGCCCAATGGCCGAACACGCTGGCCAGCACCGACCCCAACGGTGCACCGAACAACGCCAACCCCAACTGCGCGTTGGACAACCCGAGCCTGGCTTGCACCTGCGGGACGTGCGCGGCCCACGAGGAGAACAGCACCGCGTGGGCCAGGAACGTCGCGGCGACGCCGAGCTTCACGCGCTGGCTATTCATAGTCGAGTCATTCCCCCGGCAAAGAGTATTTCTTGCCTTCACCGCAACGGCGTCATGGGGCGCGAAGGGCTTCCGTAAGATGACCGCGTGGCACGACGCCCTCGTCCCAGTGGTCCGCAACACATATTCGAGTTGGTGCGGTCCTCCATCCCGCCAATCCACCCGGCCGGCCGACCCTTCATCTCCGCCGGCCTTGCGGTCGCGGCGCTCGGATACCGCAACCGAGTGCTGCGCAGGACGGGCCTGCTGGCCGCAGGGGCGTGTGCGGGTTTCTTTCGCCATCCGTTGCGGGTGCCGCCCACCCGGCCCGGCGCCATCGTCGCACCCGCCGATGGCTTGATCTGCGTCATCGACTCCGCGGTCCCGCCCGCCGAGCTAGGGCTGGGTGAGCAACCGCTGCCCCGGGTCAGCATCTTCCTGTCCATCCTGGACGCCCACGTGCAGCGGGCCCCGGTCAGCGGAGAGGTGATTGCCGTGCAACACCGGCCGGGCCGGTTCGGTTCCGCCGACCTGGCCGAAGCCAGCACCGACAACGAGCGCACCAGTGTGGTCATCCGCACGGACACCGGCGCCCAAGTGATCGCCGTGCAGATCGCCGGACTGGTGGCGCGGCGCATCGTGTGCGACGCGCACGTCGGGGACAAGCTGTCGATCGGCGACACCTACGGCCTGATCCGGTTCGGGTCCCGTCTGGACACCTACCTGCCGCCGGGGGCCGAACCCATCGTCACGCTCGGCCAGCGCGCTGTCGGCGGCGAGACCGTACTGGCCGAGCTGCCGTGATCGACAAGCCCCGGGTCCGGCGGACAGTCGACCTGCATCTGCTGCCGAGCGCGATGACCGTGTTGTCCATCTGCGCCGGGCTGACCTCCATCAAGTTCGCCCTCGACGAGAAACCGATCCCCGCGATGGCGCTGATCGCGGTGGCCGCCATCTTGGATGCGCTGGACGGCCGGGTGGCGCGCATCCTGGACGCCCAGTCACGGATGGGTGCCGAGATCGACTCGCTGGCCGACGCGGTGAACTTCGGCGTCACACCCGCCCTGGTGGTCTACGTGACGCTGCTGTCGAAGTGGCCGGTCGGCTGGGCGGTGGTGCTGCTGTACGCGGTGTGCGTCGTGCTGCGGCTGGCCCGATACAACGCCGAGCAGGACGACGGCACGCTGCCTCCCTACGCCAAGGAATACTTCGTCGGCATGCCAGCGCCCGCGGGCGCGGTGTCCATGATCGGCACCATCGGGCTCAAACTGCAGCTCGGCGAGGGCTGGTGGAGCTCGGTGTGGTTCCTGTCCCTGTGGATCACCGGCACCTCGCTGCTGATGGTCAGCGCGCTGCCGATGAAGAAGTTCCACACCCTGGCGGTCCCGCCGAACTGGGCTGCCCCCCTGCTGGCGGTGTTGGCGATCGCCGCGGCGGCCGCCGTCTTGGCGCCCTACATCCTGATCTGGGTGATCATCATCTCCTACGTGTGCCACATCCCGTTCGCGGTGCGCAGCAAGCGCTGGCTGGCCAAACACCCGGAGGCATGGGGCGACGACAACAAGCAGCGACGAGCGGCGCGACGAGCGACCCGTCGGGCCGAACCGCACCGCCGTTCGATGGCGCGGCTGGGGCTGCGCAAGCCGGGCCGGCGGCTGTGACTTGGCCGAGCAGCTCACCCTCACCGCCCGACTCAACACCTCGGCCGTCGACTCGCGCCGAGGCGTCGTGCGCCTGCACCCCAGCGCCATTGCCGCCCTTGGCATCCGGGAGTGGGATGCGGTCGCGCTGACCGGCTCGCGCACCACCGCCGCGGTGGCCGGCATGGCCACCCAAGACATCCCGGTGGGTGTCGTGCTGCTCGACGATGTGACGCTGTCCAACGCCGGATTGCGCGAAGGCACGCCGGTGCTGGTCAGCGCGGTCACCGTCTACGGCGCCCGCACGGTGACGTTGAGCGGCTCGGCGATGGCCACCCGATCCCTGTCGCCGGTCACCCTGCGGCTGGCGTTGCTGGGCAAGGTGATGACCGTCGGCGACGCAGTGTCGCTGCTGCCGCGCGATCTGGGCCCGGGCACGTCGACGTCGGCGGCCACCCGCGCGTTGGCCTCCTCGGTCGGCATCAGCTGGACCTCGGAACTGCTCACCGTCACCGGCGTCGACCCCGACGGGCCGGTGAGCGTTCAGCCCAACACGCTGGTCACCTGGGGCACCGGGGTCCCGTACGGCGTCCGGGCTCCCGCCGCACCGCACCCGGCCAGCGTCTCCAATCCCGACATCGAAGTCGAAGAGCTCAAAGGCGCGCAGCCACAAGCCGCCAAGCTCACCGAGTGGCTCAAGCTGGCGCTCGACGAACCGCACCTGCTCAAGACCCTGGGCGCGGGCACCAATCTGGGCGTGCTGGTGTCCGGCCCGGCCGGCGTCGGCAAGGTCACGTTGGTGCGCGCGGTCTGCGCGGGCCGCCGTGTGGTGGATCTGGACGGCCCGGAGGTCGGGGCGCTGGCCGCCGAAGATCGGCTGAAAGCCGTCGCGTCGGCGGTGACGGCGGTGCGCGACGGTGGCGGGGTGCTGCTGATCACCGATGTCGACGCCCTACTGCCGGTGGATCCGGAGCCGGTCGCTTCGTTGATCCTGGCCGAGCTACGCACCGCGGTGGCCACCGACGGGGTGGCCTTGATCGCCACCTCCGCGCGGCCCGACCAGCTCGACGCGCGCTTGCGCGCCCCCGAATTGTGCGACCGGGAACTCGGTCTGCCGCTGCCCGACGCGGCGACCCGCAAGGCGCTGCTGGAGGCGTTACTCAAGCCGGTTCCTGCCGGTGACCTCAACCTCGACGAAATCGCTGCCAAGACACCGGGATTCGTGGTCGCAGATCTGGCCGCGCTGCTGCGCGAGGCGGCGCTGCGGGCCGCGTCGCGGGCCAGCGCCGAGGGTCAATCGCCCAAGCTCAACCAGGAGGATCTCGTCGGGGCGCTGACGGTCATCCGGCCGCTGTCCCGCTCGGCCGGTGAAGAGATCAGCGTCGGCAACGTCACGCTCGACGACGTCGGCGACATGGCCGCAGCCAAACAGGCCCTCACCGAAACGGTGCTGTGGCCGCTGCAACACCCCGACACGTTCTCCCGGCTCGGTGTCGACCCGCCGCGTGGCGTGTTGTTGTACGGGCCGCCCGGCTGCGGCAAGACCTTCGTGGTCCGCGCCCTCGCCAGCACCGGGCAGCTGAGCGTGCATGCGGTCAAAGGCTCTGAGCTGATGGACAAGTGGGTGGGCTCGTCGGAGAAGGCGGTCCGGGAATTGTTCCGCCGGGCCCGCGACTCCGCGCCGTCGCTGGTGTTCCTCGACGAGGTGGATGCGCTGGCGCCGCGGCGCGGCCAGAGCTTCGACTCGGGCGTGACCGACCGGGTGGTGGCCGCGCTGCTCACCGAATTGGACGGCATTGATCCGCTGCGCGACGTGGTCGTCTTGGGGGCTACCAACCGCCCCGACCTCATCGATCCGGCGTTGCTGCGCCCGGGCCGGCTGGAGCGGCTGGTGTTCGTCGAACCGCCCGACGCGGCGGCCCGCCGCGAGATCCTGCGTACCGCAGGCAAATCCATTCCGCTGAGCTCCGATGTCGACCTGGACGAGGTGGCCGCCGGGCTGGACGGTTACAGCGCCGCCGATTGTGTGGCGCTGCTGCGCGAAGCCGCGCTGACGGCCATGCGCCGCTCCATCGACGCCACCGACGTCACCGCCGCCGACCTCGCCGCTGCCCGGGAGGCGGTGCGCCCGTCCCTGGATGCCCTGCAGGTGGATTCGCTGCGCGCGTTCGCCAAAGCCCTCTAGCGTCGGTCAGCTAGTCCGACAGCTCGAACTCCACCATCGCCGTCACCGAGTCCACCGCCTCGAGCAATGCGACCAGCCGGTCGGCGGCCGACGGCGCGGCCAGCACGGCATACCGGTCGGCGGGCCCCATCGGAACGCGAGATGCCAACGCGTACAGCCACTTTCCCGCATCACCCGGCGGCGGCTCACCGAGCAGGACCTCACGCGGCGGCAACTCGACACCGCGGACGTCCGCGATCCGCTCGAACAAGGCCAGCACCCGGTCTTCGACGTCGCGCAGCTGGGCACCGGTCACCGGTGACGTTCCGCGTTCGTCCGGCCAGGCCCACACGGCGGCTCGCGGATAGGGGTCGTCGGGCAACCAGTCGCGCACCCGGATCCGTTCCCCCACCCGGCAGCTCAGCACGTACCGGCCGGCGCCGGCATCGATGCACTCGGCGATCTTGGCCAGGGCGCCGACCTCGCAGCGGCCCTCACCGCCGCCGACTTCACGGCCGCGCGAGATCAGCACCACGCCGAAACGCGGATCATCGCTGTCCAGGCAGTCCCGGACCAGCGCGGTATAGCGCGGCTCGAAGATCCGCAGCGGAAGATCGTCGCCGGGCAGCAACACCGATTCCAGCGGGAACATCGCCAGCTCGACCGGTTCGTCAGGTTCGACGGGCAGCACGGCTAGATCACCAGCTCGGCGACCAGCGCGTCGACCACCGCGCGCAGGTCGCCGTCGTGCTCCTCGGCCACCCGCCGCTGCCGTTGATAGGAGCCTCCCACGCGCGGAATTTCGGCTACCGCGGCCAACTCGTCCACGCAATCCAGCGACTTCGCGACGGGCTGTAGGCGGGTCAGCACGTCGTCCAGGTCGTCGGTGACCAACCGCTCGTTGCTGTCGGCGTCAAGGATGATCACCGCGTCCAGGCCGTAGCGAGCGGCGCGCCACTTGTTCTCCTGAACATGCCACGGCGGCATGGTCGGCAGCTTCTCCCCGGCGTCCAGCCGGCGGTCCAGGTCCACGATCAGGCAGTGCGTCAGGGCGACCAGTGCGCCCAGCTCCCGCAGGTTGGACACACCGTCACAGACCCGCACCTCCAGGGTGCCCAGATGCGGTGACGGCCTGATGTCCCAACGAACTTCGTCGATGTGGTCGATGATGCCGGTCTTCTTCTGGTCGTGCACGAAACCTTCGAATTCCGACCAGGTTTGGAACTGGAACGGCAACCCGGCGGTGGGCAGCTGCTGAAACATCATGGCCCGGTTGCTGGCGTAGCCGGTGTCTTCCCCGCCCCACCACGGTGAGGACGCCGAGAGCGCCAGCAGGTGCGGGTAGGCGTTCAGCAACGACGACATGATCGGCATGACTTTGTTGGCCGACGAAATGCCGACGTGCACGTGCACGCCCCAGATGAGCATCTGCCGGCCCCACCACTGCGTGCGTTTGATCAGCTCGGCGTACCGCGGTGCGTCGGTGAGCTTTTGGGTGGACCACTGCGCGAACGGGTGGGTGCCGGCGCAGAACAGTTCCATGCCGCGGTCGCGGACGATCCGCCGCGCCGGTCCCAACGTTTGACGCAAGTCCTCCATCGCTTCGGGCGCGGAGGCGCAGACCCCGGTGACCACTTCGACGGTGTTGCGTAGCAACTCCTTGTGCACGCGCGGGTTTTCGCCGATTTCGGCGATCACCGCGGTGGCTTCGTTGCTCAGGTCACGAGTCTGCGCGTCGACGAGCGCGAACTCCCATTCCACCCCGACCGTGGGCCGGGGTGAACGGGCGAAGTCGATACGCGCGCCGGCCCGGGTATCGGGTGAGCCAACCGGACCCTTACCCCGATCCGTTGACACCGCACGCCACCCGCTTGCCGGCGTCACCGGTGGTCATCGTCGTCTCGTCGGGGCCAGGCGTCCCGTTGGCCTGGTTGTAGCGATCCGACGGAATGTTGGCGAAGTTGTCCGCACCCGCGTGGATGATGATGGCCGTCTTCTGGCCGTTGGTCAGGTCGTCCATGGTGAACGCGTCGGTGGTGGTGACCAGCATGCCGGTCCCGTCCCCGCGAACCTGCAGGGAGGTCAGGTCACCGCCGGCCTGCCCGGCACCATGCCCACCGCCGTGGAAGTGACCGCCGGCCGACAGGAAGTCGCCGGGTGCACCACCGGTGGGTGCGACGGAGTTCGGTTCACACTTGCCGATCTGATGGATGTGCACGCCGTGGAAACCGGGCGACAGCTTGCCGGGACCGCTGGTCGTGATCGTGACGGTCGCGTAGCCGTTGGCAAACTCGAATTTCGCCGTCGCGACCTCGGTGCCGTTGGGCCCGTTGAGTCGAGTGGTGAGCGTTTGACCGTTACCCCCACCGTTGCCCTGGCCGTCGGCCTGCCCGGCCGGCTGGCCGCCGTCGTGATGACCGCCGCCCTCATGCCCGGAGCCGGCGCCCGACGGCGCGGGCGACCCGGTCCAGACCGGCGGCGTGCTCCCCGGTGAGGTCGCGGGATGCTGGGGCGACGTGCACGCGCTGAACAGCGCGACGCTGGCAGCCGCGGACAAGGCGGCGACGAAAGTGCGGTGACCGGCGGGCATAGGCATAGCGAGAGCCTAACCTGATCGCGTCATCGAGTGTGCGCCCACGGCTTTGAGTGAGCGTCGACGGCGACGATCTCGGCTAATCCTCGCCCTGGACTCACTCGCGAAGCCGGCCATTCACACTCGACGGGGGCCGACCAAGACGAGAGCTCAGCCCGCCACCAGCACGATGACCCCGGCCGGCTGGTCGGCGAGCGCGGCTATGCGCCGTTCGACGGGCGCGCCCAGCTTCTGGCCTACCGCATCGGCGGTGGCTTTCTCTCCGTCGGCGTCGGTGTAGTACACCGTGGTGGCCGTGACGTCGGCAACGGTGAGGTTGGTGACGTCGGTGACCTTGAAACCGGCCGCCTTCAGCTCGTCGCCGGTCCGGGCGGCCACGCCCTCTTTGGAAGAGATGTTGTAGACGCGCACCTCGGCCTGATTGGCGGCCGGCTTCGCGCTCGTCGCCGTCGCCGCCGTGGTGGTCGCGCTCGAGACCGGCGAGCTGTCATCGTCGGACTTCCCCGACGAGCCCAGAGCTTGCCAGCCGAGCAGCAGGAAGATGACGCCGAGGAACAACAGCACCATCACCATGGCCCGGAGTGGAAGTCCCGTGGAGTCGGGTACGCGCTCGTTCATCGAGCCCACTGTAGCCAGCCGGCAACGGGAGGCGTCAGGTCACCTCGAAGCCAAGGCGGCGCGCCGCGCGCGCCTTCTGGCGACTGGCGCGCAGCCGTCGCAGCCGCTTCACCAGCATCGGGTCGGCAGCCAGCGCCTCGGGCCGATCGACGAGCGCATTGAGGACTTGGTAGTAACGCGTCGCCGACATCGAGAACAGCTCTTTGATCGCATCTTCCTTGACACCGGCGAACTTCCACCACTGCCGCTCGAACGCCAAGATGTCGTGCTCGCGTCGTGTCAGCCCATCAGCGATGTCCGAGTCTTCCCCCGACCGACTTGCCCGCGCCATCGCGCTGTCCATATCGCTTCCCCTGGACCCTTCCGGCGAATTCCCAAACTGCTCTTATGACTTGACTATCTGTGGGCTTGGTTCGGCGATTATTGAACCACGCCGCGAACCCTCAAGCTGTAATGCAGACCCGCGAGTCGGCCGAGTCGCTTGGATTGCCCCGCCTCCCCCCGGCGCCACCGCGCGGCCCGCATAAGCTAGCCGACCATGGCAGTGGTTCCGATCCGGATTGTGGGAGATCCCGTACTACGCACTCCGACGACGCCGATCCCGGTCGGCGCGGACGGATCACTGCCCGCCGATCTGGCAGAACTGATCACCGATATGTACGACACGATGGACGCCGCCCACGGCGTTGGACTGGCCGCCAACCAGATCGGGGTGGGGCTGCGCGTCTTCGTCTACGACTGTGCCGACGACCGCGGACTGACCGACCGCCGCCGCGGCGTCGTCGTCAACCCGGTCTTGGAGACCTCCGAAATTCCCGAGACGATGCCGGCCGCTGGCCACGACGACGATGAAGGTTGCCTGTCGGTGCCGGGCGAATCGTTCCCCACCGGCCGTGCCGACTGGGCACGCGTCACCGGGCTCGACGCCGAGGGTAAGCCGGTCTCGATCGAAGGCACCGGACTGTTCGCGCGGATGCTGCAGCACGAGACGGGGCACCTGGACGGATTCCTCTACCTGGACCGCCTGATCGGCCGGCACGCCCGCGCCGCAAAACGCGCGGTCAAGTCGCACGGCTGGGGCGTGCCCGGCCTGTCGTGGCTGCCCGGCGAGGGACCCGACCCGTTCGGTCACTGATGGTTTCGTGGCCGAGCCTGGGCACCCGGGTGACGGTTCGCTACCGCCGGCCCCTCGGGTCGGCGCCACCGCTGACCGACGCGGTGGGTCAGCTGTTGGCCGTCGAGCCGGTGGTCCAGGTCCAGACGAAAAGCGGTGCGATCGTCTCGTGTAGTCCGTCGGACGTGGTGGCGCTGCGGGTGCTCACCGACACCGTGGTGCGCACCGCCGACATCCGCAACCTCGAGCACGCCGCCGCCGCAGCCATCCCCGGCCTGGACCGGGAGTGGCTGGATGGCTGGTTGCTACGGGCGGGAACCGACGTCGACCCCATGCTGAATTCTGCTGTGCCGCTGGACCGCGCCGCCCACGCCGGTACCCTTCCCGGCATCGTCGACTGGTACCGGCGGCGCGACCTGCCACCGCGACTGGCGATTCCGGAGCGCCTACTCACCCCACCGGCCGGACTGGTCTACGAGCGGACCGACCTGGTCATGGTGCGCGAGCTGTCGAGCGTCACGCCGCAGACGCCGACCGCGGACGGTGAGCCGGCGGTGACGACCGCACCCGACGGCACCCGATGGCTGGGCCTGTCCACGATCAGTCTGCGCAACCACGGCGCAGCCCCGCTCGCTTCGGGCGCCGGGCACGGCGCCACCCGTGCCGTTGTGCGGGCGCACCAGCCAGACGACATCGCCCTGGCCGAGGAGCTGGGTTTCACCCTGCACCACCGCAGCCGCTACTTCGCCGTGCCGGCATCCCGATAGCCTCTAGCCATGCCCGACGGCGTCCTGCGGCTGGCCACCTGGAATGTGAATTCGATTCGCACCCGGCTGGATCGCGTGCTGGACTGGCTGACCCGCGCGGAGATCGACGTGCTGGCCATGCAAGAGACCAAGTGCTCGGACACCCAGTTCCCCAGCCTGCCGCTGTTCGAGCTGGGTTACGAAGTCGCCCACGTCGGCTTCAACCAGTGGAACGGCGTGGCGATCGCCTCACGCGTCGGGCTGGACGATGTGCAGATCGGCTTCGAAGGCCAACCGACCTGGAGCAGCAAACCCGAGGTGGCCGCCACCGCGGAAGCCCGGGCGCTGGGCGCCACCTGCGGCGGGGTACGGGTGTGGAGTCTCTACGTGCCCAACGGTCGCACGCTCGACGACCCGCATTACACCTACAAACTCAAATGGCTTGCGGCTCTGCGTGATACGGCCGCAGGCTGGCTGCAAGACGACCCGAACGCCCCGATAGCGCTGGTTGGGGACTGGAACATCGCACCGACCGACGAAGACGTCTGGAGCCCGGAGTTCTACCGCGGCTCCACCCACGTCTCCGAGCCGGAACGCAAGGCGTTCAATGCCATCGTCGATGCTCAATTCGCGGACGTGGTACGGCCTTTCGCTCCCGGACCAGGCGTCTACACCTACTGGGATTACACCCGCTTGCGGTTTCAGAAACGCCAAGGCATGCGCATCGACTTCGTCCTGGCCTCACCTGCGCTGGCCGCCCGCGTCGTCGACGCGCGCATCGACCGCGAGGAACGCAAAGGCAAGGCGCCGAGTGATCACGCGCCGGTCGTCGTTGATGTGAACGTCGTGTGAGTTCGGTATCCGTTCCGTTTGCGCCAGCGGAGAGCGCCGTCTGCCCAACTTGGTCGTTGTCCGCGCGTTTGTAACGTGGCAGGCTGGCTCGTACAGATGCTGAGAACGAGAACCGTTTCGCCGCTATTAACCGTGCGTTCAACGGGTATACACGCGGTACCACCAAGGTTCTTACGCAAAGCGGTCGAGACCAGGGAGTCATCATGAGTGTCATCGGCGGAGCCGTCCGCAATGTCGGTCGAACGGTGAGTCGGGCCGCGACGGCCACCACGACGGCCGCGGGCGCTGTCGGCGGCGCGGCGGTCAACGGTGTCGTGGGTGGCGTCAAGGGAGCCGCAGACGGCGTCCAGCGCGGCATCAGCACCGGTAGCAAGTCAACGCCCGCAGCGGCATTGGCGATCGGCGCGATCGGCGCCGCCGGTCTGGTCGAGTGGCCGATCCTGTTGGCCGTCGGCGGTGGCGCCTTGCTGTTGCGCCGCCTCAACCAAACCAGCGAGAACGGCGGGGCGCCCACGAAGGCGACGCTGAGCCCGGTACCCGACGCGGGTGAGCCCGAGCAGGCCGCGCCGAAGAAGGCGCCTCGCAAGGCAGCCAAGAAGACGCCCGGCCGCCGGGCGGGCGCAAGCGAACTGCGCAGCACCAACTAGCGCCGAGCGTTGAACGCCCGGTGACCATTGCCACATCGCTGAGACGGTCCCTCAAGGGCGGCCTGGACATTGCCGCCATCCCACTGCGTGAAGGAGTTCGGGCGCTCACCGCCGACCTCTCCCTCGAAACGCTCAACCGCCATTGCTGGCGCGGCCCGAATCGGGCCTGGGTCGAGGTGCGTGGCCTCGCTGGTCCCGACGGGGACCAACTCGGGGACCTCGTTCTCGAGGCGCTGCGCGCCCACCCCGGCGTGACGTCGGCCGTCTTGAATCATCCGCTCTCGCGGGTGGTGGTCGGCCTGGACGACCGCGACACGTCGCTGCGTGACTTGTGCCGCGTGGTGGAGCGTGCGGAAAAGCGTTGCGGCGCAACACAAGAGGCTGCCTCAGCACCAAGCCTGCCGGCCGACGGCGTGGTCCTGGCGACCCGAGCGGTGACCGTCGCCGCCAACGCGGCGGGGTTGGGACTAGCCGTCACCGGCCGAGCGTTGCGGTGGCCGCGAATGCCGGTGAGTGTGCTGGCCGGGGTCGCAGCCGTGGACTACCAGCCGCGGCTGCGTGGATTGCTCGAAGACAGGATCGGCGGGCCGGCGACGGACACGGTGCTGACCCTGGCCGTCGCGGCCGCCGAGACGCTCGCGCAGGCGCCCGCATCGCTGTCGGTGGGTCTGGTCATGCAGTCACTCAAAGCCGCCGAAACCCGTGCCGAGGCCCGCGCCTGGCACCGGCACGAACCCGAATTGGCCCGTCACGCCGAGGCGCCGGTCGCGCCGTTCCCCCAGTCGCCACCCCCCGCGCGCACCGTCGAACGCCACGCCGATCGGTTCGGACTGATCCAGGCGCTCAGCGCCGGGCTGGTCGGCCTCGGCAGCCGCGACCTCAACGCCGCCGCCACCGCGGCACTGGTCGCCACCCCGAGAGCCAGCCGGACCACCCCGGAGGCGTTTGCGGCGGCGCTGGGCCAGGGCTTGGCCGATCGGCATGCGGTGCTGCCGTTGCGGCCCGACGGCTTGCGCCGGCTGGACAAGGTGGACGCCATTGTCATCGACCCCCGGGTGCTGTGCACCGACAGCCTGCGGGTGGCCCGGATTCGGGGCGCCGACGAAACCGAGTTGTCGGTGGCATGGAATCGCGCGCAGCTGGTGCTGGAGAAAAGCGGTCTGCGCCCGGGTTGGCATCCGGTGCCGGGGATCTCGCCCAGCGGACCGGGCTCTCAGGTGCAAGCGCTCTTCCGCTACGCGCACGACCCGTTGGCCTCCGCCGTGGTCGGCGAGGCACACCGCAGCGGAGCCGACTTGGTGTCAGTGGATGTCGATTCGCTGGGCGAGTTGCGCCCCGCCTTCGACGAGGTGCGGCCGGTGACCACCGATTCCGACCAATCCATCGACGACGCCCTGGCGCGCGCGGTCACCGATCTGAAGTCCGCCGGGCGTACCGTCGCCGTCTTGTCCTCTGTTGCCGCACAGGCGATTTCCCTGGCCGACGTGGCGCTCGGTGTGCTGCCGCACGGGGAGTCCAGCGCACCACCCTGGTATGCCGACCTGCTGCTGCCCGACCTCGCCGCCGCCTGGCGCGTCCTGCTCGCCCTCCCGGCCGCCCGGGCCGCCCGTCGCCGTGGCGTCGAAATATCCGGTGGCGCTTCGGCATTGGGCACTCTGCTGATGCTGCCCGGGGTCCGGGGCCGGGGACCCGGACCGGTGACCACCGGCGCGGCGGCCGGAATGTTGTCGGGCTATTCGCTGGCCCGCAAGGTCGTCGGAACCCCCACCCCACGCCCGGCGGCGTTCCACGAGTGGCATGCGATGTCGGTCGAGCAGGTGCGCAAGGTCCTGCCGTCACCGCCTGAGCAACAGCCGAGGACGCGGCAACGTGCGACGCTGGCCGGACGAGCAGTGGCCGGCGGGGTGGGGACGGCCAGACGCGGGGTAGAGCTGACCGCGCCGCCGGTCCAGGCGGTGGGCAAGCTCTTTGCGGCCGTGCGCGCGGAGTTGTCCGATCCGTTGACTCCCATGCTGGCCTTGGGGGCGACCGCCAGCGCGGTCCTGGGGTCTCCCGTCGACGCAGTGATGGTCGGTTCGGTGCTGACCGGCAATTCCATCCTGGCGGCGACCCAACGACTGCGTGCCGAGAGCCGACTCAATCGTCTCTTGGCGCAGCAGATTCCGCCGGCGCGCAAGGTGGTGGCCGGGGCCGACGGGCAACGCGAATACGTGGAGATCGTCGCCGAGCAGCTGCAGCCCGGTGATGTCATCGAGGTGCGCACCCATGAGGTGGTTCCCGCTGACGCCCGCGTGATGGAAGAGGTCGACGTCGAGGTCGACGAGTCGGCGCTGACCGGTGAATCGTTGTCGGTGACCAAACAAGTCGAGGCCACGCCGGGGGCCGATCTGGCCGACCGCCGCTGCATGCTCTACGCCGGCACCACCCTGGTCGCCGGCACCGCGGTCGCCGTGGTCACCGCGGTCGGGGCCGACACCCAGGAGCGCCGCGCCGCTGACCTGGTGTCCGGCGACGCCTCCACCGTCGGCCTGCAGCACCAACTGAGCCAGCTCACCAACCAGGCCTGGCCGATCAGCATGACCGGTGGCGCCTTGGTCACCGGGCTGGGCCTGTTGCGCCGCCAAGGCCTGCGTCAGGCGGTGGCCAGCGGTATCGCGGTCACCGTGGCCGCCGTTCCCGAAGGCATGCCGCTGGTCGCGACCCTGGCTCAACAGGCGTCGGCGCGGCGACTGAGCCAATGCGGCGCGCTGGTGCGCATCCCGCGTTCGGTGGAAGCCCTCGGCCGCGTCGACATGGTCTGCTTCGACAAGACCGGGACGCTCAGCGAAAACCGCCTACGGGTGACGCGGGTGCAGCCCGCGCCCGGCCAGCCGAGCGAGGAAGTGTTGCGGTGCGCCGCGCATGCCGCCCCGCCGTCCAACGGCGGCCCGCAGATCCATGCCACCGACGTCGCCATTGTCGAGGCGGCCGAGGCCAATGGTTCGGGTCCCGACACCGAACCGGCGGCGCACCTGCCGTTTCGCTCCGGCAGGTCGTTCTCGGCGTCGGTGACCGGCACCCAACTGACCGTCAAAGGGGCGCCGGAAGTGGTGCTGCCGGCGTGCGGCCAGACCAGTTCGCAGCTGGCCGCCACGGTGCACGAACTGGCCGCCGACGGGCTGCGCGTCATCGCGGTGGCCCAGCGCCGGCTCGACGACGAGCAAGCACAAGCGGTGCTAGACGATCCGGACGGCATCGCCGACTTCTGCGATGAAGGTTTGACATTGGTCGGATTCCTGGGTCTGTCGGACACCCCGCGAGCCACCGCCGCCGACCTGCTGGCGGACCTGCGCACCCACCACCTCGACGTGCGCCTGATCACCGGTGATCACCCGGTGACCGCTGCGGCCATCGCACGGGAGCTGGGCATGTCAGTGGACGTCGACCAGATCATCAGCGGCGCGGAGTGGGATGCCCTGTCGCGCAAGGATCAGGAGAAGGCGGTCGCCGAGCGGATGATCTTCGCGCGGATGACACCGGAGAACAAGGTGCAGATCGTTCAGACGCTGGAGCGCAGCGGCCGGGTTTGCGCAATGGTCGGCGACGGCTCCAATGACGCGGCCGCGATCCGCGCCGCCACCGTCGGCATCGGGGTGGTGGCGCACGGCAGCGACCCGGCGCAGGTCGCGGCCGACATGGTGCTGGTGGACGGGCGGATCGAGTCGCTGCTGCCGTCGATCCTGGAAGGGCGCCAACTCTGGCAGCGGGTGCAAGCGGCGGTTTCGGTGCTGCTCGGCGGCAATGCCGGTGAAGTCGCGTTCGCCATCATCGGCAGCGCGGTCACCGGGGTCTCCCCGCTGAACACCCGCCAGTTGCTGCTGGTCAACATGCTGACCGACGCGCTGCCCGCCGCCGCGCTGGCGGTCAGCAAGCCGCGCGATCCGGCGGATTCGGGCGCTCGCGGCCCGGATGAGCGCGCGCTGTGGCGGGCGGTCGGTGTCCGGGGCGCCACCACGGCGGCGGCGGCCACGGCAGCCTGGACCATGGCCGGTGTCACCGGCTTCCCCCGCCGCGCGTCGACCGTGGCGCTGGTCGCGCTGGTGTCGGCGCAGTTGGGTCAGACGTTGCTCGACTCGCGCGACTGGCTGGTGGTGTTCACCGCGGCTGGGTCACTGGCCGCGATGGGCACGTTGATCAGTATTCCGCTGATCAGCCAGTTGCTCGGCTGTACGCCGATCGGGCCGGTCGGGTGGGCTCAGGCCCTGGGCTCGGCTGCCGCCGCGACCGTCGCGGTGGCGGTGCTGAACCGCGTTCTGGAAAGTCGCGACCAATCGAATCGGCAACCAGCGGAGTTGGGTACTCCTCCGATGCAGGAAGGTCCGCAGCACGATGAGGTGCCGGATCGGACGTCACAATGTCCACCACCCCAGCGCGCCACAACAGGGCGTAAAGCTCCCGCAACGGCACGCACAGCAAAGCGGCAAACGACGAAACTAGCGGGTCGGCCGGGGCGTCGGTCGTCGACATACACCCGACGGTGACGGCTTCATCCGGCAGGACGGCAAACCCTTAGTTACTGAAAGGCAAATGATGGCCGAAAAGAAGGCGCGGCAGGCAACGTCTCAGCGTGAGGCCGTGGAGAAGATTCGGGCCGGGGAAACCTTCGCGGTGAACCTGCCGGTGGTGGGTCAGGTGACCATCCCACGGCCCGACCAACTCGCCTACTACGGTGGCCTGGCCGCCCTGGCCGCGTTCGAGCTCATCGACTGGCCGGTGGCTTTGGTCATCGCCGCCGGGCACGTGATGGCGAGCAACCATCACAACAAGCTGTTGGAGGAGTTCGGCGAAGCGATGGAAGAGGTCTAGCCGCCCTCCCCCGCGAGGTGCTGTCAATCCTCAGTGGGTTGATCGCGCTGCAGCGCGTCGTCGACGGTGGGATAGATGTCGAAGATGCGGTTCAGCAGCGTCACTTCGATCGGCTGCAGGACCTGGGCATGGTCAGCGACCAGTCGCACCGACGTGCCGGCGGCTACACCGGCTTCATGACAGTCCAGGATGGCGTTCAGTCCGGCGCTGCCGAAGAAGGTCACCGCTTTCAAGTCGACAATCACCAACTGGGCCGGATGTGTCGCCGCCAACCGCAGCGCTTCGGTGAGATGCGTGACGAGTTCGTCGACCGTGCTGGAGTCGACGTCGCCTTTCACATGCACAAAGATTGCGTCGTCGCGGGCCGCGTGCTCAACAGCCAGCAGTTCCATCCCTTGACCCGTCTTGAGTGCCTCAGGGTTTCCGGCGGCGGTCAACCGCGGTGCCCGAACCGCGGCGTGCGCCGGCCAAAGTCGCATCGAGCCTAACCCGCGCAGGTGCGCTTCCGTGATGAGTCACGTCAGGACTTGCGATGGGAATCGCCAGGAATACGGTCGTGCGCGGTCAACAGCAGATGATCGAACTGACTTTGCACCGCCGCCGAGGGTGCGGTCATGGTCATGACGTCATCGAGGAGTTGTTTGGCGAGCGCGCGAACCTTGGTGTTGGTCTCTTGCGACCGCCACTGCAGCACGCGGAAGGCTTGCTCGGCGCTGACGCGGTAGACGTACATCAGCACGCCCTTGGCCTGCTCGATCGCCGCCCGATTCTCGAACAGGTCGGGCAGCGCCTCGTCGAGCACCTCCTGTCGCGTCTCGAACCGCGCTTCATCGAAGGTGTCGGTGAGGTCTATGTAGTGGCCGGCGGTGCCAAGCACCGTCCCGTTGTCGTCGAGCATGCGGTCGGCGACCACGATCGCGTCGTGCACATTGCCCGCGGTGTCGATGAACCGGTGCCGGCTGGAGAACGACTCCCCGGACCGCAGCGCATAGTCGAGCAGGTCTTGGACGTGCGCGCGATCGTCCGGATGTTTGTGGGAGAGAAGCAGTTTCGTGGTCGGCACCACGGTGCCCGGCTCGTAGCCGTGCATGCGGGCAACCTCGTCGGACCACTCCCAGCGCTGGCCGACGAACCAGAAGCGGAAGCTGCCCACGTTCAAGTACGCGCCGGCCCCCGCAGGCATCGCGGTGGCGAACCGATCCATGTTTGCACCGGCTGCTGATGTGCCAATTCGAGCGGACTGCTGCACGTTTGCATCATCGCATTTGGCCCTGGCGGGGGCCAGCACCGTGGCGGCGCTGCGCCTGCCCTGCACATTGGGGTCATGCTGCGCTAGCGTGGACGAGGTCCAACTCGATACGCGGGAGCGCACGCCCAGTGCGCTGAGAGGACGGCTGGGGCCGTCGACCGTACGAACCTGACCGGGTAATGCCGGCGTAGGGAGATGAAATGACCGTAACCATTGAACCGTCGGTGACCACCGGACCCATCGCGGGCAGCCACAAGGTCTACCGGGACGTGGCAGGCATGCAGGTGCCGTTTCGGCGCGTGGACCTGTCCACCGGCGACCACTTCGACCTTTACGACACCTCCGGGCCGTACACCGACGACAACGCGGTGATCGACCTAGCCGCTGGCCTCCCGCCGAGACCGGGCGTGGTGCGGGACCGGGGCACGCAGCTGCAGCGGGCGCGCGCCGGGGAGATCACCGCGGAGATGGCCTTCATCGCCGCCCGCGAAGGCCTACCCGCCGAACTGGTGCGCGACGAGGTGGCCCGGGGGCGTGCGGTGATCCCGGCGAACTTCAACCACCCCGAGAGCGAGCCGATGATCATCGGCAAGGCGTTCGCGGTCAAAGTGAACGCGAACATCGGCAACTCCGCGGTGACCTCGTCGATCGCCGAAGAGGTCGACAAGATGGTGTGGGCGACCCGGTGGGGAGCCGACACCATCATGGACCTGTCCACCGGCAAGAACATTCACGAGACCCGAGAGTGGATCCTGCGGAACTCGCCGGTGCCGGTCGGCACGGTGCCGATCTACCAGGCGTTGGAAAAGGTCAAGGGTGATCCCACCGAGTTGACTTGGGAGCTCTACCGCGACACCGTCATCGAGCAGTGCGAGCAGGGTGTGGACTACATGACCGTGCACGCCGGGGTGCTGTTGCGGTACGTGCCGCTGACCGCCAAGCGGGTCACCGGGATCGTGTCTCGCGGCGGCTCGATCATGGCGGCCTGGTGCCTGGCGCATCACCGAGAGTCGTTCCTGTACACCAACTTTGAAGAGCTGTGCGACATCCTGGCCAGCTATGACGTCACCTTCTCCCTCGGCGACGGACTGCGTCCCGGCTCCATCGCCGACGCCAACGACGCCGCGCAATTCGCCGAACTGCGCACGCTGGGCGAGTTGACCAAGATCGCCAAAGCCCATGGCGCACAAGTCATGATCGAGGGCCCCGGGCACGTGCCGATGCACAAGATCGTAGAGAACGTGCGCCTGGAAGAAGAGTTGTGCGAAGAGGCGCCCTTCTACACGCTGGGTCCGCTGGCCACCGACATCGCACCGGCATACGACCACATCACCTCGGCGATCGGCGCTGCCATCATCGCCCAGGCCGGCACCGCGATGCTGTGCTACGTGACGCCCAAGGAGCACCTCGGACTACCGGACCGCAAGGACGTCAAGGACGGTGTGATCGCCTACAAGATCGCCGCGCACGCAGGCGATCTGGCCAAGGGGCATCCGCACGCGCAAGACCGCGACAATGCACTGAGCCAGGCACGATTCGAGTTCCGCTGGAACGACCAGTTCGCGCTGTCGCTGGACCCCGACACCGCCCGGGAGTACCACGACGAAACGCTGCCGGCCGAACCCGCCAAGACCGCGCACTTCTGCTCGATGTGCGGCCCGAAGTTCTGCTCGATGCGGATCACGCAGGATGTCCGCGACTACGCCGCCAAACACGGCCTGGAGACCGAAGAGGACGTGGAGGCGATGTTGGCCAGCGGGATGGCCGAAAAGTCGCGGGAGTTCGCCGACCACGGCAACCGGGTGTATCTGCCAATCACGCAGTGAACTACCTGCCACTGCCGCCGCCGGGAACGACACCGCTGCGGGTGTTGACCATCGCGGGGTCGGATTCCGGTGGCGGCGCGGGCATCCAGGCCGACATGCGCACCATCGCGATGCTCGGCGGGCACGCCTGCGTGGCCGTCACCGCGGTGACCGTGCAGAACAGCTTGGGCGTCAGAACGTTCCACGAGATCCCCGATGACATCGTGGCCGGACAGATCGACGCCGTGGTCACCGACATCGGCATCCAGGCCGCCAAGACCGGAATGATGGCCTCGGCCACCATCATCACCACCGTGGCCCAGACGTGGCGACGGTTGGGAGTGACGGTTCCCCTGGTCGTCGACCCGGTGTGCGCCTCGATGCACGGTGACCCGCTCCTGGCTCAAGACGCGCTGGATTCCCTTCGCGCGGAGCTGTTTCCGCTGGCGACGCTGGTGACTCCGAACCTCGACGAGGTGCGACTCCTGGTTGACATCGACGTGGTGGACGGCGAATCGCAGCGGGCGGCGGCGAAGGCCCTGCACGCCATGGGTCCGCGGTGGGTGCTGGTCAAGGGTGGGCACCTGCGCTCGTCGGACCGCAGCAGCGACCTGTTGTATGACGGTGCCGATTTCCACGAGTTCGATGCGCCACGGGTGCCCACCACCAACGATCACGGCGGCGGTGACACCTTGGCGGCCGCGGTCGCCTGCGCGTTGGCGCACGGGTTCTCCGTTCCCGAGGCGGTGAGTTTCGGCAAGCGCTGGGTGACCGAGTGTCTGCGCGCGGCTTATCCCCTGGGCGGCGGCCATGGGCCGGTCTCGGCGTTGTTCCGGCTGGCATGACGCGCCGGGTGATGAGGAGGAGCGGCGCCATGGTTCTCGATTCGATCGACGGCGTCGCGCACCAACCTGAATATACCCCGGCCGGCGTCGTGGTGCTCACCCATGGTGCCGGCGGGAACCGGGAATCGCCTCTGCTGCAACGCGTTTGCGATGAGTGGTCCAGACGCGGCTGGCTGGCGGTCAGATACAATCTGCCCTACCGTCGGCGCCGCCCGAAGGGGTCGCCGTCGGGTTCGGCAGCGAGCGACCGGGAAGGCATCGTCGAAGCGATCGAACTGTGTCGCGGGCTGGTCAGCGGTCCGGTGATCGCCGGCGGGCACTCCTACGGGGGCCGCCAGACGTCAATGGTGGTGGCCGCCCAGCAGGCGCCCGTCGCCGTCCTGACGCTGTTCTCGTATCCGGTCCATCCCCCGGGCAAGCCGGAACGCGCCCGCACCGAGCACCTGCCGGACATCACGGTTCCAACGGTGTTCACACATGGCACCTCAGACCCGTTCGGTACCCCGGCGGAACTGCGCGATGCCGCGGCGCTGATTCCGGCGCCGACGGAGATCGTCGAGATCACCGGCGCGCGACATGACCTGAGCTCAAAGACACTTGACGTTGCCGCATTGGCAATCGCGGCGGCGCTTAGGCTTTCACGAACCGCCCGGCGCTAATCGGTACCCGAACAACCACCCGGTAGCAGCAGTAGCGCGGGCCACAGGACCGTCGCCTCGCCGAGTGCGGCGATGTCCGCACCGGCCGGCAACAACTTGTCCCAATAGGCTTGCCGTTCCTGGACCTTGCCGGCATGCAGGAACGCCCAGGCGATGCCGATCACGATGTAGGGCACCGCGAGCCACATGGCCAACTCGAGCATCGCCCCGACCGATATGGGACGCGCGAGAGTGGATCTGAGCAGTTGCAACCCTCGCATGATCACTCACAGCAGGGGTTTGCGGCGCCGCACTCGCCGCCGCACATCGGCCAGCAGAACGTGGCTGCCCCCTTGGCGCAGAAAGGGAGGAATGAAGCGGTTGACGAACGCGACGAGTAGGAACAGCCGTTCAAACCGCCACTGCTTGCCGGTGCTCCACGACACGCCCAACGCCTCGCGAAAGACCGGCGCCAGGAAGCCGATGGTCAGGAACTTCAGCAGCGGCCGAAACGGCACACCCAGGAGCGGATTGACCATCTTCAACTCGATCAGGTCCAGTAGGTAGCCGCGCACCACGTCGTCGACCATCACCCGCCGGCAGGCCGTGTTCCAATATTCGTCGAACGCGGCGCGAGTCGGCGGCCATTGTTCGGTGCTGACTTGCAATGTCGTCCCCAACGTCCATGCCGACCGGTAGAACTGTTCGGCCTGTTCGGCGGTCATCTGCCCCCGCAACAGTTGGTAGGTGTCCTCTAGCCCGACGAACAGACAAGCGGCCACCCACATCTGCAGGTCGCGGTCAAAAGCGTTGTAGGACAACGGGCTAGCGGATGTGGAGCGGACGTGGCGATGAGCTGTGTCGACCGCGGCGCGAAACGCGCGACGGTCATCGTCGGTGCCGAATACCGCCACGGCCAAGTATTGGAAGGTGGTGCGGGCCCGTTTCCAGGGGTGCTTGAATAGGTTGCCGGAATCGACCTTGGATTCGACGACGCCGTATCCGACCTCGGGCCAGGACAACTGCATGATGACGTTCGCAGCCCCCGCGGCGAAGGCCCAGAAATCCATGGCATCGGTGACCGTGACGGGCCCGTCGCTCCAGCGAGCCGTGCGTCGGCCGATGCTGATCCGCGTCTGGCTGGTATTCAAGGGGGCGGCGGCCGACGCCGTCGCACGCGGTGTGGACATGGCTATCCCTGGCGTATCCCTGGTCGCTTTGGTGCGTGCGCTTGCACGGGCGGAATCCCGTGCCTCGAGCGTCTCACATGCTCGACGGGGCGCGCAACGTTAAGTGAATGGCTATTCTTCTTACATGAAGTAGGTGCCGCTGGCTATTAGCCGATCGCAGGCGGGAGAAGTGAGCAGTCATTCAGGTGTTAGATGCGGCGGGGTCGGCGCGGCAGAACGAGGCGCTAGCGTGAACGCCATGACCGGTGCCCGCGACGAGTCCGCCCCTCCGATACGCCGGCGCCCGAAGGACCGGAAGGCCCAGATCGCGCGGGCCTCCACCGACGCATTCAGCGCTCACGGTTATCACGCCGTCAGCATGGAGGACATCGCCTCGCGGGTGGGCATCTCACCTGCGGCGTTGTATCGCCATTCCCCGAGCAAATACGACCTCTTCCGCGATGCGGTCCTGTCGTTGGGCCGGCAACTCGTCGACGCCACCGCCTTCGCAGACGACGCCACCGGCACCGATCCGGCCGAATTGCTGACCGGTCTCATCGGCGCCCTCGTCGACACCACGATCGCCAACCGCACCGCCGGTGGTCTCTATCGGTGGGAGGGACGTTATCTCAGGGGCGCCGACCAGACCACGCTCAAAGACCAACTCAAACTCACCAACAGACGGCTGCAACGACCGTTGTCCGCGCTGCGGCCCAAGCTGCAACCGCCGCACCTGTGGACGTTGTCTGCGGCGGCCCTCAGCGTCATCGGCAGCATCACCGATCACTCGATGCCGCTGGCGGTCAACGAGATTCGCAGCGGCGTGGCAGAGATGGCCGCCGACGTGCTGGCCGCGGAGTTGCCGGCCATCAAGGGCCGCGCGTCGATGCCGTCGCCCCGGCCGGTCGTCACCGCGGCCGCGGGCGTCTATGAGTTCGTCCTCTCCGAATCCATGCGGCTGTTCTACGAGCGCGGCTTTCGCGATACCAGCATGGACGACATCGCGGCGGCGGTCGGCATGCAACCGTCCGGGCTGTACCGCTACTTTCCCAGCAAGGTCGACATCTTGGCCGCAGCGTATCGTCGCGCGGCCGACCGCTGTTCGGCCGATGTCGCCAAAGTCATTGCCAAAACCGACGACCCGGAAGTCGCGTTGGCCGCGCTGGTCGACGCGTACGTCGCCCGGTCCTTCGCCCGACCCGAAATCGCCTACGTCTACTACACCGAGCGGCACAACCTGCCGCCCGACGAGCTGTCCATGCTGGACACCATCCAGCAGTCCACCGCCGAGGCCTGGGCCCGTCTGATGACCGCCGTCCGTCCGGAGCTGAGTGTGGCGCGGGCCCGCTACGGCGTCTATGCCGCCTACGCGTTGATCGTCGACTCTGGGCGCCTGGTGCGGCGACACGACTTCGCGCAGGCACGGTCAACCGCTCGCCGCCTGACCGAAATCACTGCGCTGGGGCGGCCGGCCAAGAGGAGGTGAGCCGCGTGATCACCAAAGTGCGTCAAGTGCTCAGTTACCAGATGACTGTCGCCGAGTGGATCGGACTCGGCGTGCTCTTCGGCGCGCCGTACTTGGTCGTCGGGCTGATCTGGTCGGCAACCCACACCGACCACCTCCGCGGCATGCAGGGCGCCGACCTCGTCGTGTCCTTTCTCGGTTCGATCGTCTCGTGGCCGGTGCTGGTGGTCTCCAACGTCTGTATGACCTGAGCCCATCGCGTTACCCGACCTACCGCACGAGAAGAATATTCATTAACATAAGGCGCAGCCGGGGGGCTTGATCAGGTTTCAGCAGGGCCTCCGTCAAAATGGCTGAAGGAACCGATCATGTTGGACAAAGCGCGCCGAATGCTCAGTTACCGTGTCAGCGTCGGCCAATTGATCGCCGTTGGATTGACGCTCGGCACACCGTACTTGCTCGTCGGCGCCATCTGGTCGACCACCCACACCGATCACCTGCATCGGTTGCAGGGCGCCGACCTGGCGGTGTCCTTCCTCGGGTCAATCGCATCCTGGCCGGTGCTGTTGTTCTCCGACGTGTGCATGACGTAGCCGACAACCGCCGTAACCGCTATTTACTTACAGACCCGACATGGGAGAGGCCGTGAGTCGTCGTCAAATCTATATCGGCGTTGCGGGCCTGGTGCTGCTGGTCATCGGCGTGGCCGGCCTCTGGTATCCCGTGTATTTGAATCAATTCGACATGTATGGCATCAAGGTCAGTTGCGGCAACGGCTTCGCCTCCGCCGTTCCCCAGAACGCGCTCTCCGACGGCGGCAACCCTGCCACGCGCTGCGGTACCGCTCTGCTGGTGCGCCGCGCCTGGACCATCCCGGTCGTTGCCCTGGGCTGGCTACTTCTCACCCGGTTCGCCGTGGCGTGGGTGCACACCGGTCAACAGACATCCGGGGAAGCTTCGCCCGCCTGACCTCCGCCTACGCCGGGTAGCGCGCGTAGCAGCCGTCCATCTCGCCGGCCACGCCGCCACGGAAGGCGGCGATGCGGGTGAACCCGGCCGGCACGCTGACGCCGTCGGCGTCGCTGGCGACCATGTGGTTGGTGAGCAGCCCGGAGACGGCTTCGTCGAGGTCACCGGCGGTGAGCACCAACTGGTTGCCGGATGCCAGTTCGATGGGGTCGGCCATCTTGCGGTGCGCAACGCCGGTCAGGCAGGCCGTCCGCAACGCGGTCCACGGGCTCCGCATCGCCAGTCCGCGTTCATGCTGCACGGCGAGCGCGTAGCGCGACATCACCACCGACAGGGCGGTGTCGTCGCCTTGCGGCAGGCTGTGTTGCTTCTCGCCGGCAACCTTTCCCATCGCGGCCAGCGCCGGCAAGTCGACGACGATGGTGTTGCTGGCCGGGCAGTACGACGCCGGCGGGCTCGCTTTGGCATCCGAACAGCTCGCCCCCTGATAGGACAGCGTCGGCGGGTTCTTGGGCGAGAAGATCTTGCCCATCAACTCCATCAGCGTCTTCAAGGTGTCCTGGGTGATCTGTACCTCTCCGGTTTCCGGACTCCCGGTGGTGTCGACCCGCAACGTCGTCGGCAAATCCCCGCGGCGCCGCTCGATTTCAGCTCTGTTGATTGCCGCGCACGCCGAAGTGCCGGTGATGAAGCCCATCTGGAAGGCGCTCACCCGGTCCAACGCGGACCCGTGTTCGTCGTCGTTTTGCGTGTCGGACTCCATCACCGGGTCGCGGGTGGTGATGATTCCGGCGAGCACATGGTCGAGGCCGTCGGCGGTACTCAGCGTGAACCGCGGCGACTTGCCTTCAGCCACGTGGTAGAGGTAAACCCCGGCGAAGCAGTCGGCCTGCTGCTCCCGGACGATCGTCGGGTCCTTGCGGCTGACCAGTTTGGCCATCGTCTGTAACGCATGCCCGAACTCGTGAGCCAAGACACCGTTGACGGACATGTCGCCGAAGTACTTCTGCGCGACCGCCATGAATACGCCCCGGTCCCAGGCGATCATGTTGCAGCGAGAGGTGAAGAAGGCGTTGACCAGCTGATAGGTGTCGTTGTGGCAGACGATCGGACTGTTGGGATCGTCGGAGTCGTAGGAGACCAGCTTGTCGACCGGCTTGAAGGTCCCCTTCAGCGGATCGCGGTAGTTCGCTTTCCAGAATTCTTGGATGTCGTTGATCGATAGCAACGACAACTTGTCGATGGGGCCGTTGTTGGTGTTGATCACCGTCCCGGTGGGCGCGGGCCCGTTGGGCCGAGCACCGCTGGGACCGTTGTCCGCGGGCAGCCCGCCGACCCGGAACGGGTCGTTGAGAATGGAGAGCGCGTGCCCGTTGACCATGGTGGTACAGCCCGCCACCACCAGTATCGCGGCGAGGCAGGCCATGGCGGCCCGCGCTGAAGCGATTACCCTGCGCGAGCGCCTATTCATCAAATCAACCCCGTCCCGACCGGTGCCATCAAGGGAACCCCATTTTAGAACGCTTCGTTTGCTGTCAAGCCCCAAATGCGCCGCTACGACGGCCGTATTCGGTGACGTTTGTCGTGCGGTGTGACGCCGTTGACGCCGGTGATGGACTGCGCGTAGTACCCGACGGCGAATGCGACGCCAGCACCCATGACGGCCAACGCCTCGGAGTTGATGTTTTCCACCGTGTCACCGGCTCCCGGGTAGTTGGGATCGAACGGTGCACCGGCCTGCCCGCCCCAAAGCCGGGCCTGCACCGTGGTTTTCGTCTGCGAGGCGCCGGTGTTCATCCCGCCGACCGGAACGCCGGCAACCAGGAACGGATGGTAGTCGGTGCGGGTGTTCAGCGGCATGTCGGCGGGCCGCCGACCGGCAAGGTTCAAGTATCCGGCCAGGGTGCGCTCGAGTCCCGCCGATCCCTCGGGCACGTCTGCCGACGCCACCCCCGGCCCCGGCGGACCCGACTGGTCACCGTCATCGGTGAAGTAGCCGGCGTTCGCAGAGCCCAGCATGTCGAAGTTCAGATAGAGCGCGATGTTGTTGAGCTGCTCGTTGTCCAACCCGAACACGTAGTCCGTGGCGCCGTTGATCCCGTTTTCCTCGGCTCCCCAAAACACGAACCGCACCGCGTTGGTCACCGGCGCGAGCGGGCCAAGTTGCAGCGCGGTCTCCACCAGGGCGGCCGTCCCGGAGCCACCGTTGTTGATGCCGGGGCTGTCCCCCGGGCTGTCCAGGTGCGTACCGACCATCACGACCTCATTGGCCGCGCCAGTTCTCGTCTGTGCCACCACATTTCGTGACGTGATGTCAGCGGTTTCCGCGTCCAGCACCAGGCGCACCGGAGCGGTGGCTCGTTCCAGCGCCGTTGCGCCTTTGCCCCCGACCACCGCGACGGGCACGGTGAGCTGCTTGTAGTAGCCGCGGTTGAACAGCCCGGGCGGGGCCCCTTGACCGGTGGACCGGTTGATCACCACAACGGCCGCCGCTCCGCGGGCCACAGCGCTGTTCTGTTTGTCGACCACCGAGCAGCGGCTGTCATCGACCACCGCGACGGCGCCCTTGGGGACCACGGGTGGATAGTCACCTGCGGCGCATCCGGCCGATTGCGTGGGCCGGACCACCGGACCGGTCAGGCCCCCCGGTGGGGTTCGAACCAGCAGCGAAGCCTGGTCGACGGGGTAGCTGCGGCCGACCACCGTCAGCGTGGGCTTACCTTGCGACACGGTGACCAATCGTTCGAACTGCGGTGTCGATACGTCGAACCCTTTGTCGCGCAGCAACTTAGCGACGTAGTCCACACTGGCGTCATAGCCCGGGGTCCCCGCGGCACGGTTTCCGCGATTCGCATTGGCGATGGCCTGTAACGCCCGCAGATGACCCATCATTGCGTCGACGGTGACCTTGGCGGCCAGCGATCGACCCAGATCCGGCGCGGCGGCCGGCGGCGCGGGATGGTGTGTCGTGGTGCACGCAACCATCACAGCGGCCAGCAGCGCCGCGCCGAGTGCCTTCCAGCCGCCTGCGATCACGGTTTGGCGAGCACGTGCCGCGTGCGGTCCCCCATCGCCGGAACCCCGTTTCGGCCACTGAGATCTTGGGCGTAAAGCCCTATCGCGTAGGCGACACCGCCCCCTTGAATGCCCAGCGACGTGCGGTCGATGTGCTCGAGGGTGTCGCCTTTCTGGTGGTAGTTGGGGTCGAACGGTTGGTCGGCCGCTCCGCCCCACAACTTGGCCTGTTCGTCGGACTTCTTCACCTCGGCGCCGGAGAACAATCCGCCGGCTGGGATCCCCGAGAGCGTGAAGCCGTCGTAGTCGGAGCGACCGTCGAACGAGGTGTCCTGCGCGGTCTTACCGGCCGCCTTCAGATACGCGACCAGCGTGCGCTCGATGCCGGCCGAGCCCTCGGGCACCACCGGCTGGCCCCGGGCATCCATCGGCAGCGACTGGTCGCCGTCGTAGGTGAAATAGCCGGGATTGGGCGACGCCAGCATGTCGAAGTTCAGATAGAGCGCAATGCTTTTCAGAGCGTCGAGGTCCAGTGACTCGACGTAGTTCCGGGAGCCGATCAGCCCGAGTTCCTCGGCGCCCCAGAAGCCGAATCGCACCGCGTTGTGCACCTGTGGCGAATTCCCAAGTTGCACAGCGGCTTCCAGGATTGCAGCCACCCCGGAGCCGTTGTCGTTGATGCCGGGCCCCTCAGGCACGCTGTCGAGGTGCGCGCCGGCCATCACCACGTCAGTGGGCGATCCGGTCTTGGTCTGCGCGATGACGTTGCGGGCCTTGAAGCTTTGCGTATTGGCGCTGAGCTTGACGGTGGTGGGTCCGGACCGTTCGCGCAGTTGGAGCCCGACGGACTTGGTCACGCTGACCACCGGAAGCTTGACGTCGGTGTTTGCTCCCAGCGTGCCGCCCATCGTCTGTTCGTCGACATTGTCGACGATGACCAACGCCGCGACACCCCGCTGGGCGGCGGCGTCTTCTTTCTGGGCGAATTGGCAACTGCCGCGGTCCACGACCACGACCGCCCCCTGCACCGGCAACTTGTCGTAATCCGACGGAGTGCAACCGGGGCTCTCCTCGGCGGGCGCGACCACCAGCGGTCCGGTCACTCCGTCGGGTCCGGTGCCCAGACTGAATTCCAGCGCGCGGGCCTCGACCGTCTGACCCGCCACCGTCACCGATCCTTTGTCGGCGTGGAACACCCGGGCGGAAAACTCCGGTGTCTGCACGTCAAAACCGCTGCTGCGCAACGTGTTGACGACATAGTCCACACTGGCTTCATAGCCGGGGGTGCCCACCGCACGGGTGCCGTTGTTGGCGTTGGCGATGTCTTGGAGTTTGGACAGGTGCCTCATCATCGCGTCGGTCGTCACTTTGTTGCGCAACGTGTTGGCGAATTCGCCCGCGGCGGGATTGCCGGCCGGGGGCTGCGACTGAGTCGACCCACGATGACAACCCACCAGTAACGACGCGACCAACGCGGCCACGACGAGCACCGCAGACATGGTTCTCGATTTGTTCACCATCGCGCTCAGACTAGACGGCGCCGTGGCAGACGCGCCCGTTAACCACCCATCCGGTGCTCGAATCTTTTGCTACTCAGACGAACAGCGCGTTGAACGGGGACATCGGAATGTTGCGCACCACGAACCAGACGGCCACCAACGACAGTGTCACCGCCGCCGCCCAGCGATTGTGCTGCCAACTGCCAATCCGTCGACCGACCAGGCGACCATAGGTCCAGGCCAGGTAAGCCCAGATCAACAGTGCCAGCGCCGCCAGGCCAAGAGCATTGAACCTGGCGGCGGCCAACACGTTGCCGTGCAGAAGGCTGTAGAGCATTCGTAAGCTGCCGCACCCTGGGCAGTCGATGCCCAGTAAGGCTTTGGTGGGGCAGGTGGGGAGCGGACCGTTCGGGGTAGTCGGGTCACCCACCCAAATGGCGGCGCACATCAGCGTCGAGGCCGCGGCCACCAGCAGTGGCGCTCCCAGACCCAGTTGCACCGACCCTGGACGGGTCACCATCGACGCAACCCGGCTTAGAGCATCGCCGCCATGGCGGCGTTGGTGTCAGTGTTCATCGCGCCCAGGGCAATCAAGATGCCGTAGATGACCAGCGCGACGACGCCGGCGATGACCGACCACTTCACCCACTTCTTGGCGGCTTCGGAAGCCGCTTGCGCCTCGCCGTATTGGCCCTGCGCCCACAGCCCACTGACCTGAGAGGACTTCACAATCGCAACTACCCCAAGAGGAAGGCAGCAGAACAACGTCGCCAAGATCGACCACACCAAGTAGTTGTCCGGCTGTTGCCCTGCGGGCGGCTGCTGCGGGGGGGTAACCGGGCGGTGGGGGCGGTGGTTGTGTCATGGATTCTCCAGTCAAGAGAAGTTAGCTGGCGTAAAGCGGTGCTTACCATACCGGAGAGCCGTCGCAACGGCACCACCAAAGTGCAAAGTTTTTGCGCGACGGGTGTGCCGCGCGGCATCAGCGGTGGTGAGCGCGCCGCTGACGCGGTGATTCGACGAATCAACGCCCATACGACCCCGAGTGCGCACACAATCACCCGCGAAAGTCGGGGTGACGCCTCAAAGATGTTGGCTGAGTTGTTGTTTCGGGATCGCTGCCAGCGCTCCATCGCAAGCTTGAGCACACTGTTGCGGCAAATTGATTCCTACACAGATAATTTCCCAGGGCACGTGTTGCATGGCCAACTCATTGCCCACTCATGCCAATGGGCGGAAAGCTGGCGGATTCAAGGTTTGCTTGCAACAGTGGCTGTTGACGCGCTCGACAGTAGCCGATCGAGCATCTTGGCGGGGCTGTCCCAGTCGAATCGCTTTCGTGGCCGGTTGTTGAGTTCGGCAGCAACCTCGTCGAGGTAGGCAGCTGAGTGGATTGATAAGTCGGTGCCCTTCGGAAAGTATTGGCGCAAGAGGCCGTTGGTGTTTTCGTTGCTGCCGCGTTGCCAGGGTGAATGTGGGTCGCAGAAGTAGATGTCGAGGTCAGCGGCAAGGCTGATACGGCCGTGAGCGGCCATTTCGTGGCCTTGATCCCAGGTTAGGGTCTTCCACAGATCTCGTGGCAGGACTTGGATTTTGGCGATCATGGCCTCGGCGACCACATCGGCCTGGCGGCTAGCGGGTAGGTGCAGCAGCTGCACGAATCCAGTGGAGCGCTCGACTAGGGTGCCTATCTGAGAGGCCTGGTTCTTGCCGATGATGAGGTCTCCCTCCCAATGCCCAGGTACGGCGCGGTCGGCGGCCTCGGCGGGGCGCTCGCTGATGTTGACCATGCCCGGAATGCGGCTGCGACCATCTCCTGCGCGAGCTCTCTTACGGGGTCGACGCAGCGCGCGCCCGGTGCGCAGGCAGGTGACCAGATCGCGGCGTAACTCACCGCGTCCTTGCACGTAAAGCGCTCGGTAGATGGTCTCGTGGGACACGTGCATCTCCGGGCTGTCGGGATAGGTCTTGGCTAGCTCGCCGGCGATCTGCTCCGGGCTGTATTTCTTAGTCAACAATGCCTGCACCTTGCCGGCCAACTGCGGGCAGCGGGTCAGCTTGCCGGCCTTCGGGCGGCGCGCCCGTTCCTCGCTCCGGCGTTGAGCGATCCGCGCCGAATACCCCGACGTGGCATCCCACCCGCACTGGCGGGCCCCGAACCGATACTTAGCCCGATAGCGACCGGTCAGACCGCGAGCAGCGCCGTTTCGGTCAATCTCGCGCATGACCGTTGACGGCGCCCGCTTCAATCGATGAGCGATCAAGCGAATCGACTCACCTCGTGAGGTGCCGATCATGATCTGTTCGCGCTCCTCAGGCGACAGCCGCGGACGCTTGCGCCCCTGTGGCGCTTGCAGTTGTGGATTCACGCCACCAAATCTGCAAAACCATCTCCAGCCGCAGCTTCCAGACACGCCGACAGCAACACCGGCATCCTCTGAAGACCATCCCGCAGCGATCAACTCCCAGAACCGACGCCGAGCCGATAACCCCTGCCATTGGCGCGTCACCGAACACTCCTTACTACGAAGTGTTGCAATTACCCCCTGAACCCAAGGCTCTGTTTTCCGGCGATCAATAGAAATACACTCCCGAATGTCAGCGCCGCTGCACCGTCGGTCCGACGACCTAAGGAGTCAAGGATGTTCAACACCACTCACGCACTTCGGGCAGCGACGGCTGCGGCGCTCCTCGGCAGCGTTGGCTGTCTGGGCGCTGCGACCGCGAACGCCGACCCGTCCGACGCGCTTACCAGCTCGCTGTCGAAGGGCTACAGCACGAGCAACTGCGGCACACAGCCGGTTTCGGAAGTGCAGTCGACATTCCCCACCGTGCAGGCGATCATGGCGTGCGGGCAGAACGCCGACTCGGCCGGGCCCGCCTCGGCCAAGTACTTCCAGTTCCCCAACAGCGCCGACCTGGCCAGCGCCTTCCACCAAACTCATTGGCACCGACACCCTCACCAACTGTGGGGACGCCAAGTCGCCCACCACCTGGCACCAGGGCACCAACAACGACTCGGCCGGGCAGGTTGCCTGTGGCACCGATCAGGGCCAAGCCGAGGTCATCTGGACCGTCGACGCCAAGAACGTACTGGCCTTCGTCCGCGCGTCCAACGGTGACACCTCGAGCCTGTACCAGTGGTGGCGCACCAACGGCTGACCGTCACAATTCGGCGGCGATCAGTTCCGCCACGGCACGCATGCCGGCGCCGTTGGGATGCAGCGGCGCCGGCCTACCGGGAACCGGCACACCAGGTTTCGTCGTCCACGCCGCCGCAGACCACGCGTGGTGATCGCGGCTGGCCGCGCCGGCCCGAATGACGCCACACCCCGCTGCCTCGGCGGCCTCGGCCGTGCGTTGCTCCAGTGTGGCCGCGACGTGGCGTCCCAAGGCCGCATCGGCTTGCGACAACGGCGGTGCGGGCACGCCGGCCGGTGGCAGCACCGTCAGGTAATCGACGAACAAGACCCGGGCATGCGGTGCGCGCTCGCGCACCGCATGGCCGACCGAACACAGCGAATCAAAGACTGCGGCCAGAGCTTGTTCGCGACTGCCGCGGTCGAGCAATTCGCGAATATGATTGCCCACCAAGGGTATTCGTCGCACTACAGCGGGCAAGGACGCCGCCATCAACAACGGGATGTAGCCGACGTCATTGCCGCCGATGGTGATCGTGACCAAGGATTCCGAGCCGTCCAACGCGGTCACTTGCGGCGGCGCCCCATGTCGGTGCTGGGTGAGCAGGTCGGCGGTGGTGGCACCCGAATAGGTCACGTCGACCAGGTCGAAGTCGTGTTGGCGCGCCAGCAGATGTGGGTAGTTGCGGGCCGATCGGCCTGCCCTCCTTGGCGAATCGGCCGCGCGTGGCCGGATACCGGGCCCGGCAGCCATCGAACTACCCAGTGCCACATAGCGTTTCATGGAACGGTGGGGCTGGAGGCTTGGGCCCAGAAGCGTTTCGGGATCCGACCGGCCCGGCGCGCCAGATAACCGGCGGTGACGGCGGCGTTCATCGCCGCGGCCATTGCCGGTGGATCGACGGCCCGGGTCACCGCGGTGGCCAACAGCACGGCATCGCAACCCAACTCCATCGCCAGTGCGGCATCACTGGCGGTGCCGATGCCCGCATCCAGCACCACCGGAACCCCGGCGCGCGCCACGATCATCTCGATGTTGTGCGGGTTGTTGATGCCCAGGCCGGTACCGATCGGGGAACCCAGCGGCATTACCGCCGCGCATCCGGTGTCTTCCAGTCGACGCGCCAACGCCGGGTCGTCGTTGGTGTAGGGCAGGACGACAAACCCGTCGTCGACCAATTGTTCGGCAGCTCGGACCAATTCGACCGGGTCGGGTAGCAGGGTGCGTTCGTCGGCGATCACTTCCAGCTTGACCCAGTTGGTGTTCAGCGCCTCGCGGGCCAATTGCGCGGTCAACACCGCCTCGGCCGCGCCGCGACACCCGGCGGTGTTGGGCAGCGGTGTGATGCCGAGCCGGTTGAGCAGGTCCAGTAACCCGGTGCCGCCTTCGGCGTCGACCCGGCGGATCGCCACGGTCGTCAGCTCGGTTCCCGAGGCGATCAACGCCTCTTCGAGCACCGCCAGGTTGGTCGCTCCCCCGGTGCCCATGATCAGTCGTGAGGAGAAGGTGCGGTCCCCGATCGTCAGCTTTGCGTCAACCACCTTGCACCGCCGTCACCACTTCCAGTCGCACGGGCTCCGGTAATTCGGAGACCCGTCGTGCCCAATCCGATCTGGGCAGCACCGAGAAGTCCAGAGCCACCGCGACTCCCCGCTCCGGATAACCCAGGCGCTCGAGCAACGCGGCGACCGTCGTCTGCGCGTCGACCTCGATTTGTTGTTCGTTGACCGTCACGATCATCGGTGCGCTCCGACCGGGCTGAGTTCGGACACAATCTGTTCGGCGGTCCACGGCGCCAGCAGGAAACCCGATCGTCCGTGCCCGGCGGCCACCAGCGTCCGCGCGTCCAGACGGTGCACCAACGGCAGATTGTCCGGTGTCATCGGGCGCAACCCGGCGGCGCACTCGGCCAACTCGTATTCGCCCAGGGCGGGCAGCACCGCACACGCGTCGTCGAGCAAGTCGCGCACCCCGGACACCGCCGGGGCGGTGTCGCGGCCGTGTTCGTACTGGGTGGCGCCCACCACCACCCCGTCGGACCGGGGCACCAGGTACACCTGACGCCCGTGCACGCGGGCGCGAATAACCCTGTCCAGCAACGGCATACATCCTTTGCGCCAGCGCAGGCGCAGCACCTCGCCCTTCACCGGCCGCACCGGCAAGCCGGGCCACAACGCGGGCGCGTCGATCCCGTTGGCAATCACCACCGCGTCCGCAGTCACGGCGGACAGCTCGGTCACCGGCGCCGCCCACCGGACTCCCAGCTGCTCGCAGTCCGCGCCCAGCGCCTCCAGCAGCGCGCGGTTGTCCACCGCCAGTTCGGTGGGTGCGCGAAAGCCGTGCCGAATGCCTTGGGCCAGGAGGGGTTCGATGTCGCGCATCGCCGACTCCCACACCACCGGGTGGCCTTGCGCACACAACCAGTCGGCGACGGTGCGCAGATCCGCGACGTCGGCCCGATCGACGGCGACCACCAACGACTCGCGCGCGGTGATCACCTGTGGGGGCAGCCGGTCGAGAAATCCGCTTTCGTGCCACAGCCGCAGCGATTCCAGACCGAGCCGCAGTAGCCGTTCCTCCCCCGGCCAGGCTTCGCTGTGCGGGGCCAGCATCCCGGCAGCGACCCACGAGGCGCCACGCTCGTTGCTGCGGTGCACCCGCACCTCCCAGCCGGCCTGGGCGGCTCGGCGCGCCACCGACAGCCCGATGACGCCGCCGCCGATGACGGCAAGCGACCCCGTGGGGATGGTGGGCATTGACTGCTCCCTTCGCCGGCATGACCCGGATCAGGTGTGACGGTCAGGACAGGCCCAGACGCGGTCCGGTGGTGTCCACTCTCAGCCCCGCTGGTACCCGGGACTCCCGTGCTCTTCGGGGTCCACGCTAGCGCGCTACCGTCGGTTTGTGCACAGTCCCAGTACCAGCGCCCGGGTCCGGTTGGCGACGGCCCGGCTCTATCTGTGCACCGACGCGCGTCGGGAGCGAGGAGACTTGGCCGAATTCGCCGACGCCGCCCTGGCCGGCGGCGTGGACATCATCCAGCTGCGAGACAAGGGCTCGCCGGGTGAACAGCGGTTCGGCCCGCTCGAGGCACGCGACGAACTGGAGGCCCTGGCGGTGCTGGCCGACGCGGCCCGCCGGCACGGCGCCCTGCTGGCGGTCAACGACCGCGCCGATATCGCTCTAGCGGCCCGGGCCGACGTGCTGCACCTGGGCCAACGCGACCTGCCGCCGCATATCGCGCGGGACATCGTGGGGCCGGACACGGTGATCGGCCTGTCCAGTCACGACCCCGACCAAGCCAGGTCGGCGGCCGGGGCCGGTGACTACTTCTGCGTGGGCCCGTGCTGGCCGACCCCGACCAAGCCGGGCCGTGCCGCGCCCGGGCTGGACCTGGTACGCGCCGCCGCCCAACAGGCCGCCGGCATACCGTGGTTTGCTATCGGCGGCATCGACGCCCAGCGACTGCCCGAAGTGCTGGCAGCCGGCGCCCGCCGCGTCGTGGTGGTCCGCGCGATCACCGCGGCCGAGGACCCGCGGGCCGCGGCCCAGCAGCTCAGCTCGGCGCTTGCAGCAGCGAGCTGATCCGCCGGCTCAACTGCGACGGCACCTGGTCGGCGGCGCCGGGCATGCACCACACGAACACCCCGGCCTCGACCTCCATGGTCCGCGGCAGGCCGTGGCGTCGCTCGTCGCCGTCGCCCAGCGGCACGGTCGCCGGAGCCGTGCGCAGCCGCTGCCAACTGGCCGCGAACCCCGGATGCAGCGGCAGGTCGGCCACTTCGTCCTCACCGACCCACCGCAGCTCGGCGCTTTCGTGGTTGGGCCTGGTGTGCAGCAACTCGTCAGCGTCGGCGACGACGGTGGTGTAGGTCCAATCGGTGCCGCTGGCGACCGCGGTGACGACAGTGCCCCGCACGGTCACCCGCTCAGCGGCCAATCCAGCCTCCTCGTGCGCTTCACGCACTGCGGTTTGCTCGGGCGTCTCGTGGCTGTCGCGGGCACCGCCGGGCAGTCCCCAGGTGCCGCCCTGGTGGCTCCAAATCGCCCGGTGTTGCAGCAGCACCGCGGGCGTGCCGTCGGGGCGGGGCGCTCGCAGGAGCAGACCTGCCGCGCCGAACCTGCCCCAGTAGTGGGCGCCGCTGTCGGATACCACCCACCCGTCGCCGTCGCCCCGCACGAGTTCAGGATAGGCAGACTGTTCCATGAGGTTCCTCGCAATTGGGGTCGAATTAGGTCCGCCTACCCCCATCTGACGGAACATTCTCTTAGAATTCGCTTATTCGGGTTCGACATGGTCGAAAGATGAGGTCCGAGCAGACGTGACGGTTGAGCTGGCGCACCCGTCGACCGAGCCGCTGGGGTTGCGCTCGCCCGTGGAACCGGCCCACCCGCGCTGGTGGTTCGTCTCGACGACGCCCGGCCGCATCCTGACCATCGGCATCGTCCTGGCGGCGCTCGGCGTGGCCAGCGCGTTCGCCACCTCGACGACCATCAACCACCGCCAGCAGGTGCTCACGACCGTGCTCGAGCACACCGAGCCGCTGTCCTTCGCGGCCGGACGGCTCTACACCACGCTGTCGGTGGCCGACGCCGCGGCGGCTACCGCGTTCATCGCCCAGGCCGAACCCCGCGCGGTGCGGTTGCGCTACGAGCAGGCCATCACCGACGCCGCCGTGGCCGTGACGCGCGCGTCCAGCGGACTCAACGACGAACGGCTGGTGCAGTTGCTCGGCCGCATCAACGCCGAGCTGGCCGTCTATACCGGCCTGATCGAAATCGCCCGCACCAACAACCGCGCGGGCAATCCCGTGGGTTCGTCGTATCTGTCGGAAGCATCCGGGCTGATGCAATCGACGATCCTGCCGGACGCGCAGCAGCTGTATCAGGCGACGTCTGCCCGGGTGGACAGCGAAACCACCGCCTCGACCCAGATCCCGGCGCCGGTGATCCTGGTCGTCACCACCACGGCGGTGTTCGGCGCGTTCTCACATCGCTGGCTGGCCCGGCGCACCCGACGGCGCATCAACCCAGGTCTGGTGGTCGGCGCCCTCGGCATTCTCGTCATGGTGGTGTGGGTCGGAACCGCCCTGACAATCTCCACCACCGCCAGCCGCAGCGCCAAAGACACCGCCGCGGAGTCCCTCAAGACCATCACCAACCTGGCGATCACCGCCCAGCAGGCGCGCGCCGACGAAACCCTGTCGTTGATCCGTCGCGGCGACGAAGAGGTCCGCAAGCAGGCCTTCTACCAGCGCATCGACCGGATGCACCACCAGCTCGACGAGTACATGGCCCGCAACGACGCCGTCGACAAGCCCGACTTGCAAGGCGCCGACCAGCTGCTGGTGCGCTGGCAGCAGGCCAACGACCGGATCAACTCCTACATCTCGGTCGGCAACTACCGGGCCGCCACCCAGGTCGCGCTCGGCAAGGGCGAAAACGACTCGACGCCGGCGTTCGACAAGCTCGACGAAGCGCTGACCAAAGCCATGGATCAAAGCCGCAATCATCTGCGCAACGACGTCCTCAATGCGCACGCCGGGCTGGCCGGCGCGCAGGTGGGCGGCGTGGTGCTCAGCCTCGGCGCCGCCATCGCGGTGGCCCTCGGCTTGTGGCCCAGGCTGAAAGAGTATCGGTGATGGCGCGCCTGCCCATGCTCCGGCGGGCCGTGACCGTGCTCGGCGTGGCGGTGCTGTTGGCCGGCTGCGGGCATACCGAGCCGCTGAAGGTGGAGGCGACGCCGACGCTGCCGTTGCCCACTCCGGTCGGTATGGAGGAACTGCCGATGCAGCCTCCGCTGCCGCCAGACAACACCAGTCAGGGCTGCAATCCCACCGCCAGCCTGCGCCCGTTCCCCAACAAGGCCGACGCGGACGCCGCGGTTGCCAACATCCGCGCCCGCGGCCGGCTGATCGTCGGGCTGGACATCGGCAGCAACCTGTTCAGCTTCCGCGACCCGATCACCGGGGAGATCACCGGCTTCGACGTCGACATCGCCGGGGAGATCGCGCGCGACATCTTCGGCGTTCCCTCCCACGTCGAGTACCGGATCCTGTCGGCCGACGAGCGGATCACCGCACTACAGAAATCCCAGGTCGACGTCGTCGTCAAAACCATGACCATCACCTGCGAACGCCGCAAGCTGGTCAACTTCTCCACCGTCTACCTCGACGCCAACCAGCGCATCCTGGCGCCGCGCGACTCGCCAATCTCCAAGGTCTCCGACCTGTCCGGCAAGCGGGTCTGCGTGGCCCGGGGCACCACCTCGCTGCGGCGTATCCGCGAGATCGCCCCGCCCCCGATCGTGGTGTCGGTGGTCAACTGGGCCGACTGTCTGGTGGCCCTGCAGCAGCGGGAGATCGACGCGGTGAGCACCGACGACTCGATCCTGGCCGGGCTGGTTGAAGAAGATCCGTACCTGCATATTGTGGGGCCTAACATGGCCACGCAGCCCTACGGCATCGGAATCAACCTGGACAACACCGGTCTGGTCCGGTTCGTCAACGGCACCCTGGAACGCATCCGAACCGACGGCACGTGGAACACGTTGTACCGCAAATGGTTGACCGTTCTCGGGCCGGCTCCGCTGCCGCCCGCGCCGAGGTATGTCGACTGATGGGCAAGCCAACGCAGAACGCGCACGATGAGCTCCGGACCGACCAGTCGGTCCCCGCCGGTCAGCAGGAGACCGAAGAGGCCACGCACGATTCGGGCATGCAGGCCGCGGACGCGCAGACCGGTTCGGCGGCGGCCAGCCGACCCGTGGCCACCCAGGCGTTGTTCCGCCCGGATTTCGATGATGACGACGACGACGATTTCTCGATCTCCGTCGGCACGATGGACACCCAGCCCCAGGACCAGATGACGGCCGCGACGCGGGCGTTGCCGCAGGTGCGCAAGCTCGGCGGCGGCCTGGTGGAGATTCCGCGGGTGCCGGACATCGATCCGCTCAAGGCCCTGATGACCGATCCGGTGGTGCCGGAGAACAAGCGGTTCTGCTGGAACTGCGGGCGGCCGGTCGGGCGATCCGGCTCAGAAGGCGAGGGCGCATCCGAGGGGTGGTGCCCCTACTGCGGCAGCCCGTACTCGTTCCTTCCGCAGCTCAACCCCGGTGACCTCGTCGCCGGCCAGTACGAGGTGAAGGGCTGCATCGCGCACGGCGGCCTGGGGTGGGTGTATCTGGCCGTCGACCACAACGTCAACGACCGCCCGGTGGTGCTCAAGGGTCTGGTGCATTCCGGGGACGCCGAAGCGCAAGCGATCGCGATGGCCGAACGGCAGTTCCTGGCCGAGGTGGTGCACCCGCAGATCGTCCAGATCTTCAACTTCGTCGAGTATGAGGACAAGCATGGCGATCCCGTCGGCTACATCGTCATGGAATACATCGGCGGCCAGTCGCTCAAGCGGAGCAAGGGCGAGAAGCTGCCCGTCGCCGAGGCCATCGCCTACCTGCTCGAGATACTCCCGGCGCTGAGCTACCTGCATTCGATCGGCCTGGTCTACAACGACCTGAAGCCGGAGAACATCATGCTCACCGAAGAGCAGCTGAAGCTGATCGACCTGGGCGCGGTGTCGCGGATCAACTCGTTCGGCTACCTCTACGGCACTCCCGGATTTCAGGCGCCCGAGATCGTGCGGACCGGCCCGACGGTGGCCACCGACATCTACACGGTGGGTCGCACGCTGGCCGCGCTGACGTTGAATTTGCGCACCCGCAACGGCCGCTACCTCGATGGCCTGCCCGAAGACGACGCGGTGCTCAGCCAGTACGACTCGTTCGGCCGGTTGCTGCGCCGCGCCATCGACCCCGACCCTCGACGCCGCTTTGCCACCACCGAGGAGATGTCCGCCCAGATGATGGGTGTGCTGCGCGAGGTGGTGGCCGCGGACACCGGGGTGCCGCGGCCCGGCTTGTCGACGATCTTCAGTCCCAGCCGGTCGACGTTCGGGGTGGACCTGCTGGTCGCGCACACCGACGTGTACCTGGACGGGCAGGTGCATTCGGAGAAGTTGACCGCCAGGGAGATCGTCACCGCCCTGTCGGTGCCGCTGGTCGATCCGACCGATGTCGCCGCCTCGGTGCTGCAGGCGACGGTGTTGTCCCAGCCGGTGCAGACGCTGGACTCGTTGCGCGCGGCACGCCACGGCGCGCTGGACGCCGAGGGCCTGGACCTGTCGGAGTCGATCGAATTGCCGCTGATGGAGGTGCGGGCGTTGCTCGACCTCGGTGACGTCAGCAAGGCCACCCGCAAACTCGACGACCTGGCCGAGCGGGTGGGCTGGCGCTGGCGGTTGGTGTGGTACCGGGCCGTCGCGGAATTGTTGACCGGCGACTATGACTCTGCCACAAAGCATTTCACCGAGGTGCTCGATACTTTCCCCGGCGAGTTGGCGCCCAAGTTGGCGCTGGCCGCCACCGCGGAATTGGCCGGTGATACCGACCAGCACAACTTCTACAAGACGGTGTGGCAGACCAACGACGGGGTCATCTCGGCAGCGTTCGGACTGGCCCGGGCGCTGTCGGCGCAGGGCGATCGGTCCGGCGCGGTGCGGGTGCTCGACGAAGTGCCGCCCACCTCAAGGCATTTCACCACCGCGCGGCTGACCAGTGCGGTGACCCTGCTGTCCGGGCGGTCGACGAGTGAGATCACCGAGGAGCAGATCCGCGACGCCGCCCGGCGGGTGGAGGCGCTGCCGCCCACCGAGCCGCGGGTGTTGCAGATCCGCGCGCTGGTGCTGGGCGGGGCGATGGACTGGCTGGAAGACAACGAGGCCAGCACCAATCACATCCTGGGTTTTCCTTTCACCGAGCACGGGCTGCGACTCGGGGTCGAGGCGTCGCTGCGTCAACTCGCCCGCGTCGCGCCCACCCAGCGGCATCGGTACACGCTGGTCGACATGGCTAACCGAGTGCGGCCCACGAGCACGTTTTAGTCGCCCTTGGGTGGTGAGTGTGCGTGTGGGGCCGGCGAGTGTGCGTGTGGGGCAGCGAGTGTGAACCCTGAGCGTCGAGTGTGCGCCTACGGCGCCGAAACACCACAAACCCCGCCCTGGACGCACACTCAAAGCCGCTACCGCACACTCAAAGCCGCGACAGCACAGTCGATTCGGCCGGCCCGCCGCTGAAGCACACTGAGCGCCGAGCGTGCACTGACGGCGTCGAGTGTGCGCCTACGGCGGCGAAACGCCGCAAACCCCGCCCTGAGCGCACACTCAAAGCCGCGAGCGCACAGCCGATTCGACGATCGCTTCGCGAACCCGTCGCAGGATGTCGGCGGGCCGATCCTCCACGACGACCCGTACGATGATCCAGCCCATCCGCTCGAGCATTTCTATCCGGCGCAGGTCCTTGACGTACTGACGTCGGTCCATCCGATGTTGGTCGCCGTCATACTCGACCGCGACCAGGTGTTCCGGCCAGCCCAAGTCGAGGTAGGCGACCGGGATGCCGTCCACGCCCAATACCGGAATCTGCGTCTGCGGTCGAGGCAGTCCGGCGTCGATGAGCAGCAGCCGTAGATAGCTCTCACGCGGCGACTGTGCACCCGGGTCAACGAGATCCAGCGCCGCTTCCAACCGCCGCAGCCCGCGCGCGCCGCGATGGCTTTGCGCGACGGCCAAGACGTCGTCGACCTTGAAACCGGTAGCGCGGGCCAGCGTGTCCAATCGGGCGACCGCCGAGCGGATCGCGCCGCGCCGGCCGATGTCGAACGCGGTGCGCTCCGGTGTGGTCACCGCGAGCCCGTTCATGGTCTGGGATTCACCATCGTGCAACGCCTCGCGGCGCGTCAGTACACCCAGTGGCGGTCGAGTATTCGGATAGATGAGCTCGACTGGGACGTCGTCGGGAATCCACTCGGCTCCGTGCAGCGCCGCCGCGGCCGCACCGGCGATGGTCGCCTGACGGTGAGACCACAGCCAGGCTCCGCCGATGCGTTGCCGCAGGGTCGGATCGACGCCCTTCGTCAAGTAGACGTTTGGATAAACCGCGCAAAACCGCGTCCGCAGCTGATGCCGGTTCAACACTCCGCACGCCAGCGCTTCACTGCCGATGAACGGCTCGCCGAGATCCATGCGAGCAGAGTGGCACGACGAGCCCCATCCGCGCGTTCACCTATCCACAGGGGTATCGAGTGTGCGCTCGCGGTTTCCAGTGAGCGTCCAGGGCGGGTCTGACGGCGATTTCCCGCCGTCAATGCACACTGGAAGCCCACGCTTCACACTCGACGCGGCGACGCCGACTCCTGAACGCCGAACCCCCCTACGACTCCGCCATAACGCTGACGCAATCGCGGGCGATAGCAAGTTCCTCGTTGGTCGGAACCACCAGCACGGCAATCCGCGACCCCGTTGCCGAGATGACCCGCGCCCCCGACGCCGGAGCAGCATTCAGATCCTCGTCGACCTCGATACCGAGTTCGGCCATCCCGGCCAGAGCGTCTCGGCGCACCGCGACGTCGTTTTCCCCGATCCCGCCGGTGAAGGTGACGGCGTCGGTGTGCCCCAGCACGGCCAGATACGCTCCGACGTACTTGCGCAACCGGTGGATGAACACGTCGTACGCCAATTTCGCTGCGCTGTCTCCGGATCCGATCAGCTCACCGATCTTGCGGAAGTCGTTCGACCCGCACAATCCCAACACTCCCGACCGGTGGTTGAGCATCGACTCGATGTCCTCGACATCCATCTGCGCGCTGCGCCATAAGTAGTAGATGACGCCCGGATCGATGTCCCCGCTACGGGTGCCCATCACCAACCCCTCCAGCGGCGTCAAGCCCATCGACGTCTCCACCGGCCGGCCACCGGCGATCGCGGACGCTGAGGCGCCGTTACCCAGATGCAGCACAATCTGATTCAAACTGTCCAACGGCCGCCCCAGCACCTCGGCAGCCTGCCCACTGACATACTCGTGGGAGGTGCCGTGGAAGCCGTAGCGGCGAATCTGCCACGCTTGGGCCACTTCTCGGTCGATGGCGTAGGTGGCCGCGGCGGGCGGCAATCCGTGAAAGAACGCCGTGTCGAACACCGCCACATGCGGAATCTCGGGCAGCAGTTTGCGCGCCACCTCGATGCCCTCGACCGCGGGCGGGTTATGCAACGGCGCCAGCGTCGACAATTCCTTCAGCTTGTCGATCACCGCGTCGTTCAGCAGTGTGGGCTGATAAAAGTCGTTGCCGCCGTGAACAACTCGATGTCCAACGGCCACCAGACCGCAAGTCTGTATGTCGATGCCCTCGTCGGCCAACTGCTCGAACGCGCGGTGTAGCGCCGCTTCATGATCGGGCACCGACGACGATGCCTCCCCGATCTGCTCGACGCGCCCGCTCGCCCGCGACTGCCCGGACGAAGGGTCGACCAGCTGGAACTTCAGTGACGAAGATCCGGAGTTGATGACGAGGACCAAGCGGCTATCCATGAACACCCTGTGCCTGAATCGCAGTGATGGCAACGGTATTGACGATATCCTCGACCAGCGCACCGCGGGAGAGGTCGTTGACCGGTTTCCGCAGGCCCTGCAGCACCGGGCCGATGGCGATGGCGCCGGCGCTTCGCTGCACCGCCTTGTACGTGTTGTTGCCCGTATTGAGGTCCGGGAAGATCAACACCGTCGCGCGACCGGCTACCGGCGAGTCCTTCATCTTGGTGGCCGCGACCGACGGGTCCACTGCCGCGTCGTATTGGATGGGGCCTTCGACCAGCAGGTCCGGTTTCCGCGAGCGAACCAATTCGGTTGCGGCTCTGACTGATTCGACGTCGGCTCCCGTCCCGGACTCTCCGGTGGAGTAGGAAAGCATCGCCACGCGCGGGTTGATCCAGAACTGCGCGGCGGTGCGCGCCGAGGAAATGGCGATATCGGCAAGCTGCTCGACGGTCGGGTTGGGGATGATCGCGCAGTCACCGTAGGCCAACACCCGATCCGGCAGACACATCAGGAAGATGCTGGACACGGTAGACACGTCGGGCACCGTCTTGATGATCTCCAGCGCCGGGCGGACGGTGTGGGCGGTGGTGTGCACGGCCCCGGACACCATGCCGTCGACCATGCCGTTGTACACCAGCATGGTGCCGAAATACGTTGCGTCGTTCATGATTTCGTGCGCTCGCTCGATGGTCACGCCCTTGGCCTTGCGCAGTTCGGCGTACTGATTGGCGAATTGGTCGTGCAACTCGCTGGTGCGCGGATCGATCACCCGAGCGTCGTCGAGATTCACTCCGAGTTCTGCGGCTCGCAACCGGACTTGGGCCTCGTCGCCCAAGATGGTCAGGTCGGCGACGCAGCGCTGCAGCAGGCGACCGGCCGACCGGAGGATGCGGTCGTCCTCCCCTTCGGGCAGCACGATGTGCTTGCGGTCGGCTCGGGCCTGCTGGCGCAGCCGATGGGTGAACATCTGCGGCGTGACGATGGCTGGAATCGGAACGCTGAGCTGGGCCAGCAGGTCGGCGGTGTCGACGTATTGGTCCATCAGTTCCAGCGCGGTGTCGATCTTGCGTTGCGATGTTGCGGTGACCCGCCCGCGTGCCGACGCCACCGCGCTGGCGGTGTCATAGGTGCCCAGGTCGGTGGTGATGATGGGCAGCCGCAGCCGCAGCCCCGAGACCAGGGCCGCTATGGCGGGATGCGGTTGCAGCCCACCGTTGAGGATGATGCACGACAGCGCCGGAAAGCCTTCTGCGGCATGCGCACTCGCGACGGCAAGGACCACGTCGGAGCGGTCGCCCGGGGTGATCACGGCCATGCCGTCGCGCAACCGCTCCAGCACATGTTCGGCGGTCATCCCGGCGACCAGCACGCCCATCACCTCGCGCTCGGCCAGTTGCGCGTCGCCGCGGATCTGCGTTCCGTTGACCGCCGTGGTCAGTTCGGCCACCGTCGGCGCGGCCAGCAACGGTTCCTCGGGCAGCACGTAGGCACGGGGTTCGAACGCGCGCAACGCTTCTGCGACAGCGTCGAGTTGGGCGGGATCGCACCGGTTGGCGATGACGGCCGCCGCATGCGCGCGCTCGGCGGACAGCTCAGCCAGGCACACCGCCACCACACTGGCGATCTCGTCGGGAGTGCGGCCCTTGCCGCGCACCGTCAACAGCACCGGCGCGCCGAGGTTGGCTGCGATGCGGGCGTTGACCGACAACTCGGCCGGGCTGGTGACATCGGTGTAGTCGCTGCCGACGATCAGTACTGCGTCACACGACTGCGCCATGGCGTGATAGGACTCCACGATGGTGCTGATGGCGCCGTCACGGTCGTCGTGCAACTGCTGGTAGGTCACGCCGACGCACTGTTCATAAGGCAAGTCCGCGCTGGTGTGCTCGAGCAGCAACTCGAGGATGTAGTCGCGTTCTTCGTTGAGCCGCGTAATCGGGCGGAACACACCGACTTTGGCGACTTTGGCGGTCAACCGGTGCAGCAGCCCCAGCGCGACCGTCGACTTACCGGTCTCCGGTTCGGGCGCAGCGACATAGATCGACCAGACGTCGGTGTCGGGGCTGGGCACAACCCGTCAGCCCAGCCGCCGCAACCGGGGCTCCAGGTCCCGTTGGAATAGCTCCAGGAACCGGCGCTGGTCGTGACCGGGTGCGTGGAAAACCAAGTGGTTGAGGCCCCAGTCGACGTAATCCTTGACCTTCTCGACCGCCTGGTCGGGGTCCGATGCCACGATCCAGCGCTTGGCCACCTGCTCGATCGGCAGCTCGTCGGCCGCCTTCTCCATCTCGAGGGGATCGTGGATGCTGGTCTTCTGTTCGGCGGTCAGCGACAGCGGCGCCCAGAACCGCGTGTTCTCCAGCGCCAGGTCGGGATCGGTGTCATAGGAGATCTTGATCTCGATCATCCGGTCGATGTCGTCGGGATTCTTCCCGGCCGCCTCGGCGCCCTCCCGCATGGCCGGGATGAGCTTGTCCTTGTACAGCTCCTCGCCCTTGCCGGAGGTGCAGATGAAGCCGTCACCGGCGCGGCCGGCGTACTTGGCGACCTGCGGGCCCCCAGCCGCGATGTAGATCGGGATTCCGCCCTCGGGCACGTCGTAGATCGAGGCGCCTTTGGTGTGGTAGTACTCGCCGTCGAAGTCGACGCGGTCGCCCAGCCACAGCTCGCGCATCAGCCGCACCGATTCGCGCAACCGGGCGTAGCGCTCCTTGAATTCCGGCCACTCGCCTTCGTATCCGGTGGCGATTTCGTTGAGTGATTCGCCGGTGCCGACGCCGAGGAAGATGCGGTCGGGATAGAGGCAGCCCATCGTGGCGAACGCCTGGGCGATGACGGCGGGGTTGTACCGGAAGGTGGGGGTGAGCACCGAGGTGCCCAGCAGCAGTCGTTTGGTGCGTTCGCCGACGGCGGTCATCCAGGCGAGGGAAAACGGGGCGTGCCCGCCCTCGTGGCGCCACGGCTGGAAATGGTCACTGACGGTGGCGCTGTCCATGCCGTGCTCTTCGGCGGCGACGGCCAGTTCGACGAGCTCACGCGGTGCGAATTGTTCGGCGGATGCTTTGTACCCGAGTCTTAGTTCAGCCACTAGTTCTTTCTACTCCTGTGCCCCTGGTCGCGACCCGCCGCGCCCGGCTACGCCGCGCTTGCGATCGCTCCTGTGCCCCTGGTCGCGTCCCGCCGCGCCCGGCTACGCCGCGCTTGCGATCGCTCCTGTGCCCCTGGTCGCGACCCGCCGCCGCCCGGGTCTCAACGCACCAGCCCTAAACTCGCGGGCATGGCGGAGCTAGTCCAGGTCACCGACACCGTGCACCTCGCCCAGGGCCATGCGGTCAACTGGACGCTGGTCACCGACGACACCGGCGTCATGTTGATCGACGCCGGTTACCCCGGCGATCGCGAAGACGTGCTCGCCTCGCTGGGCAAACTGGGCTATCAGCCCGGCGACGTGCGCGCGATCCTGCTGACGCACGCCCACATCGACCACCTGGGGTCAGCGATCTGGTTCGCCAGCCAGCACAACACTCCGGTCTACTGCCATGCCCGCGAAGTCGGTCACGCCAAGCGCGAGTATCTGGAGCAGGTGTCGACCATCGATGTGGCGCTGCGCATCTGGCGGCCCCGCTGGGCGGTGTGGACCACGCACGTGATCCGTAGCGGCGGCCTGATCCGCGACGGCATCCCGTCGACCCAGCCGCTCACCCCCGAGGTCGCCGCCGGCCTACCGGGCCACCCGGAGCCCGTGTTCAGCCCCGGTCACACCAACGGGCATTGTTCCTACCTGGTCGACGGCATTCTGGTCAGCGGCGACGCGCTGATCACCGGGCACCCGCTGGTGCGGCACCACGGACCGCAACTGCTGCCGGCGATCTTCAGCCACAGCCAAGAGGACTCCATCCGCACCCTGTCCGCGCTGGCGAAGGTGGAAACCGAGGTGCTCGTCCCCGGACACGGAGACCTGTGGCGCGGACCGATCCGCGAGGCCGCCGAGGCAGCTATCGCGCGGGCTCGCTGATCCCGAGGTGGTCGCGCAGCGTCTCGCCGGTGTATTCGGTGCGGAAGGCGCCGCGTTCCTGCAGTATCGGCACCACCTTGTCGACGAACTCGTCAAGACCGTGCGGGGTCAGATGCGGTACCAGAATGAACCCGTCGCAGGCATCGGCCTGCACGTACCGGTCGATCTCGTCGGCGATGTGTGCGGCGGTGCCGACGAACTGGTGCCTGCTCGTGACGGCGATGACCAGCTCGCGGATGGACAGATTCTCCGCCTCGGCGCGCTCCCGATAGCGGCGCGCCACCGCGACGGGGTCGCCGTGGCGAACCCGGCCTTGGGTGATGGTGCTGTCGACGATCGGGTCGACGTCAGGTAGGGGCCCGTCGGGATCGTAGGCCGAAAGCTCACGGCCCCACACCTGTTCGAGCATCGTGATGGCGGTCGCGCCGCTGACCTGCTGATAGCGGATGTGGCGCGCCTTGTCCCGCGCTTCGGCGTCGGTGTCGCCGAGCACAAATGTCGCGGCCGGGAACACCTTGAGCTGGTTGGGGTCTCGACCGTAGGACCGGGCGCGGCCTTTGACGTCGGCGTAGTACCGCTGGCCGTCTTCCAGCGATCCGTGCAAGGTGAACAAGGCGTCGGCGTGCCGGGCGCCGAATGCCCGGCCTTCGTCAGAGTCGCCGGCCTGCAACAACACTGGATGGCCCTGAGGCCCGGCCGGAAGTGTCGCGAAGCCGTGCACGTCGAACTGCGAGTCGGAGTATTCGACGCTGTGGATGCCGTCCGGGTTGACGTACACCCCGGCCTCGACGTCGGCCACCACCGCCTCGAGCGACCAGCTGTCCCAGAACTTGCGCGCGGCGGTGAGGAATTGCTCGGCCCGCGTATACCGGTCGGCGTGCGACAAGAAGCCGCCCCGCCGGAAGTTGGCGCCGGTGAAGGCGTCCGAGGAGGTCACTATGTTCCAGCCGGCGCGGCCTTCCGACAGGTGATCCAGAGTCGCGAATTGCCGTGCCACTTCGAAAGGTTCGTTAAAGGTGGTGTTGATGGTGCCGGTCAGCCCCAGCCGCTCGGTGACACCGGCGAGCGCGGCCAGGACGGTGAAGGTGTCCGGACGGCCGACGACATCCAAATCATGGATCTTGCCGCGGTGCTCGCGGAGTCGCAGCCCTTCGGCCAGGAAGAAGAAGTCGAACAGGCCCCGTTCGGCGGTCCGGGCCAGGTGAACGAAGGAGTCGAATTCGATCTGGCTGCCGGAACTGGGGTCGGTCCACACGGTGGTGTTGTTGACGCCCGGGAAATGCGCCGCCAGATGAATGGGCTTGCGGGTCATGACGTCAACCCCCAGCGCTGTGCGATCAACTCATGCGACCGCAGCCGGTCCTCGTGCCGGTGTGTGACCGAGGTGATGACCAGTTCGTCGGCGTTGGTGACGCGCTGCAAGGCCTGCATCCGCTCGGCAACCTCGTCGGCATTGCCGACGAATTGCGTTGCCAGTCGGTCTTTCACCAATGCGAACTGCTCGTCGGTGAGCGGTGGGCAGTCATCGGGATCCGGGAACGGCATGGCGCCGACGCCGGTGCGGATCGAATACACCCAATGGCCATAGCTACCGGCCAACCGGGCAGCCGTGGCGCTGTCGTCGGCGACCACGATGTCAGCCGACACCACGACGTAGGGACGCTCCAGCGCCGCAGACGGAACGAAGGCATTGCGGTACGCCTCGATCGCCTCGAGCGCGGTAGCCGGCGTGATGTGGTAGCTGGCGACGAACGGCAGTCCCAACGCCCCGGCAACTTGGGCGCTTTGGCCCCGGGTGCTGCCGAAGATCCAGGGTCTCAAGTTCGCGTGCTCACCGGGCACGGCGTGCACGTCGAACTCGCCGGCGCGGTAGCGGCCCTCCAAGAGTGCGACGATGTCACCGACCTGTTCGGCGAAGTCAGGCGAAACCGCCTCGGGCTGCTGCAGGACGGCCATGGTCGCCTGCAACCGGTCGAGGTCGAGTAGTCCGCGCAGGTCGAACGGGGTGGGAACCACGACACCATCCACCTCGTGCCACTCACGCGGCGGCCGTGGCGTTCTCGGCTTTTTGGGTTTGTTCTCATCTGAGCGGCGCTGACCGGACCGACCCACACCCAGATCGATCCGGTCCGGGTAGAACGCGTCGAGCATGCCGAAGCTTTCGACGACGGCGACGGCAGTGGTGTACCCGAGCTGAACGGCGGCCGCTCCGACGCGAATCGTGTTGGTGGCCGCGGCAATCTGGCCGATGAGTACGGCCGGAGACGAACTGGCGACACCGACGAAGTGGTGCTCGGCCACCCAGTACCGGCGAAAACCGCACCGCTCGGCATGCTGGGCCAAGTCGATGGTGTTGTGCAGCGCCGTCGTCGCGTCGCTGCCGGAACTGATGGGCGACAGGTCCAAGATGGACAGCGGCACAGCACTCATTTGTCCACCCTCACATAGCGATTGAGCGCGACGGGCAGACCCAGTCGCTGACGCAGCGTCTGCCCCTCGACGTAGCCGGACCGGAAGCGGCCCGCGCGCTGCAGCAACGGCACCACCTCGTCGACGATCACCGGCAGGTCCGTGCCGTTGACGGCCGGACGCAGGCGCGCGCCATCGATGCCCAGCTCTTGCCACTCCACCAGCATGTCCACCAACTCCGTTGCCCTGCCGCCGAACACCAACGCGTCGGAGCGGAAGTCGGTGTTTCCCTTGAACGAGACCACCACGTCGGCGAAGACTTTCAAGTCCTGGCCGCCGGCAGTGCGCACTTCGCCCAGGATGTTGCGCACGCCGGCCTCGTCGGTGGGGGTGATGAACACGACGTCGACGCTGGCGGCGGCGAATTCGTAGATCGGTCCGGCGTGCGCGAGCGCGGCCACCACTGGTTGGCCCTGCGGCGGGCGCGGTGTGATGGAGGGCCCCTTGACCGAGAAGTACTTTCCGGTGAAGTCGATGTAGTGCAGCTTGTCGCGATCGATGTAGCGGCCGGTGGTCACGTCGCGAATCACCGCGTCGTCTTCCCAGCTGTCCCAGAGCCTGCGCACCACCTCGACGAAGTCACGCGCCTCGTCGAACAACTCCGACGGGTCGACCGAACGGCGCCCGAACAAGGCCGCTTCGTGCGTGGTGGCGCTGACCCGCGGTTGCCAACCCGCCCGTCCGTACGAGACGAAGTCAAGCGTGGCAATGGACTTGGAGACGTGAAACGGCTCCGTGTGAGTGACCGTGGCCACCGGGATGAGCCCGATGTGTCGGGTCGCCGGCGCGATGCGGGCCGCGGTCAGCACGGCGTCGGCCCGGCCGGTCAGCCGATCCGGATGAATCCGTGCGCTCCGCCCTACCTGCGGCATCAACGTGTCGTCAATGGTGAGGAAGTCGAGCAGGCCCCGCTCGGCGGTAACCGCCAACTCCGCCCAATACCGGCCGGTGAGCATCGCCGTCGGGGCGGTGCCGGATGCCACTGTCGGGCGCCAAGCGTGCGGATCCCAGCCGTATCCGTCGAGCGCGACGGCCAGATGCAGGTGCTGGGTCATGACAGTTCCTTGACGAAGGCGATCGGGAACACCGGGCCAGTGCTGGGCAGCGGTTCGGCCAGTCTGGAGTATCCGGTGGCTTCGTACAGTTCCTCTGCCTCGGGCTGGCGATTGCCGGTCATCAGGTAGATCCTGCGGTAGCCGCGGGCGGTGATCTCGGCCTCCAACTCGGTGAGCAGCGCGCGCGCAAAGCCGCGGCGCCGATGCCCGCTGTCGGTCCAGATCCGCTTCAATTCCGCGGTCTCGGCGTCATAGCGTTTGAACCCACCGCCGGTGACCGGCCGTCCGTCCAACAACCCGATCAGCATGCCACCGTGCGGCGGTGCGAACTCGTCGTCCGGGTTATCGGTCAACCAGGCCAGCACTGTCGGCGCTGAGCTGTCATAACGCTGCGCGTACTCGGCGGCCAGCTCGGCCAGCAACGGCTGGGCCAGCGGATCGTCCAGCGCAGCAGGAACGAACCGCAGCTGCGCCGCCGGGGGTGACTGGCTGGATCGGGACATCACCACATGTCTAACGTCTACGAATTGGATGCATTCCGGTCGTCCATCCGGATGGCCGTCACGTAGCGCGGCGAGATCTCCGCGTGGCGAGGGCTGACCTGTGGACGCCCGGCCATCCCAATGGTCTCGAGCAACTCGACGACCGTGAGTTCTTCGACCTGCCAGCCATTTGCCGCCATGAATTCCGAGACAGAGGTGAATTCCGCGGCGTACGTCAGCCGGGAAAGGTCCACGTCGAGGCCGTGTCGGCGCCAGCGGTCCACGAAGGCTTGACCTTCCCGCAGCTGCATCGATGTCCAGGTAGGCATGTGGTCGGCGGCCAGCCGGCTACCCGGCGCACTCACGTCGGTGACGTCGCGCAGTAACCGATCCTGGGCATCGGGCGGCAGATATCCCACCAACAGGTTCTCCGCCACCCACACCGTCGGTTGGGCGTCGTCGAAACCGACCCGCCGCAGCGCGGTAAGCCAGTCCTGGCGCAGGTCGATGCCCAACGCGCATCGGTTAACGCCCAGCTTGGCGCCCATGTCGCGCAGCACCTGGGTCTTGAAGTCGATGACGTCGGGCAGGTCGATCTCGTACACCGTCGTCCCCCGCGGCCACCACAGTCGATACGGGCGGGTGTCCAGCCCAGAGGCCAGGATCACCGCTTGGCGAAGGCCGGCCCTGCAGGCGTCGGTGAGGAACTCATCTACGAACCGCGCGTGCAACGCAAGTATTTGCAGCATCCCGGAGATAAGTGGGTCATTCTTCCCGTCGGCCCCGTACCGCTCGTCGTCGATCAGCCGGGTGAAGTAGTCCACTCCGGCCGCGCGCACCAGCGCCTCGGCGAACGGATCGTTGAGCAAGCCCTTGTTGGCGGCCACCGCCCGGGCGGCCGCGCCGAACGTGGCGGTCATGCCAACACCGGTGGTGGGATCCCACGTGTCGCTGTCGGTCGGAACCATCTGCGCTATCAGCCGTCCGAACGGCGCCGTCGCGCCAGGCCCAAAGCCGCTCGCCAGCCGAGTAGCAGCAGCGCGGTGACCGAGGACGCGACCACGATGAAGCTGGCCGCCACACCCGCGGACGTCGCCTTGCGTAAGACCATGCCGACCACCACGGTGGACAGCCACACGACCACTCCGGTGGGTACCACTGCCGTGGGCCGCCGCCAGCCTCGCGAGGCCAGCCACCCCAGGGCGGTCCCGGTGAGGAACGGCCAGGCCGTCGACGCGACACCGGTGACGTTGAGTCCTTCGTCGTGACTGCGGCGGCCGATCGCGCAGAAGAAGACGACAGCGACGACGTCGGTGACCAGCCAGGCCGGCCAAGTCTGCCGCCGCCGTGGTTGCATGCAGCGAGATTACCGGGCAGGGCAGGATGGGAGCATGAGCACCAACACACCGCCCGCCTTCGACGGGCAGGACCCGCTGGGCCTTGACGCGTCGCTGTCCGACGACGAGATTGCGGTCCGCGACACCGTCAGACGATTCTGCGCGGAGAACGTCACCCCATATGTCGCGGAATGGTTCGAGGAAGGCGACCTTCCGGTCGCGCGGGAATTGGCCAAACAGTTCGGGGAACTGGGCCTGCTCGGCATGCATCTGGACGGCTATGGCTGCGGCGGAGCGTCGGCCGTGCACTACGGCCTGGCCTGCACCGAACTAGAGGCCGCCGACTCCGGGGTGCGGTCGATGGTTTCCGTGCAGGGCTCACTGGCGATGTTTGCGATCTGGAAGTTCGGGTCCGAGGAACAGAAACAACAGTGGCTGCCCGGCATGGCCGCGGGCGACCTGCTGGGCTGCTTCGGGCTGACCGAACCCGACGCCGGTTCGGACCCTGCCGCGATGAAAACCCGCGCGCGACGCGACGGTTCGGATTGGGTCCTCAACGGCCGCAAGATGTGGATCACCAACGGCTCGATCGCCGATGTCGCGGTCGTGTGGGCGGCCACCGACGACGGCGTGCGCGGGTTCGTCGTGCCGACCGACACGTCCGGATTCGCCGCCAACACCATTCACCACAAGTTGTCGTTGCGGGCGTCGATCACCAGCGAACTGGTCCTTGACGACGTGCGACTGCCGGCCGAGGCGATGCTGCCGGAGGGCAAGGGTTTGCGCGGGCCGCTGTCTTGCCTGTCCGAGGCCCGCTACGGGATCATCTGGGGCTCAATGGGAGCGGCTCGCTCAGCATGGCAGGCTGCGCTGGACTATGCGACCCAGCGCACCCAGTTCGGCCGTCCCATCGCCGGATTTCAGCTCACCCAGGCGAAATTGGTGGACATGGCAGTCGAACTGCACAAGGGCCAGCTGCTGTCGCTGCACCTGGGACGACTCAAAGACAGCGTCGGCCTTCGCCCGGAGCAGGTGAGCTTCGGCAAGCTGAACAACACCCGCGAAGCGCTCAAGATCTGCCGGACAGCACGAACAATATTGGGCGGCAACGGGATATCGCTGGAGTATCCGGTCATCCGGCACATGGTGAATCTGGAGTCGGTGCTGACCTACGAGGGCACACCTGAGATGCACCAGTTGGTGCTGGGTCAGGCGTTCACCGGTAGCAACGCCTTCCGCTGACGGGAGCATGATGGCCGACCGTTTGGAGTACACCTCCGAGCATCGTCAATTCCGCGAACTGGTCCGTGAGTTCGTGCAGCAGACCGTGGTTCCGGCTCACGAGCAGTGGGAGCGAGACGGCCAATGGGACCGCTCGCTGTTCATCGAAGCGGGCAAGCTTGGCCTGCTGGGCTTTTCGGTTCCCGAGCAGTTCGGTGGCCCGGGTGTGAACGATTTCCGTTACAACGCGATCGTCATCGACGAATTGCAGCGTGGCGGAGCGGCGTCGGAGGCCATCGCGTTCACGTTGCAAAACGATGTGGTGCTGCCATATCTGACCGATCTGACGACGCCGGAACAACAACAGCGGTGGCTGCCCGGTGTGGTGACCGGTGAGACGGTGCTGGGCATCGGGATGACCGAACCCGGCGCCGGTAGTGATCTAGCGGGAATCCGCACGACTGCGGTCCGAGACGGCGACCACTATTTGGTCAACGGCGCGAAGACCTTCATCTCCAACGGGCAAAGCGGCGATCTGTTCGTCATCGCCGCGCGCACCTCACCCGACCGGCACAAGGGTCTGACGCTTCTGGTGGTCGAGGGTGATACACCGGGATTCGAGCGGGGCCGCAATCTGGAGAAGATCGGTCTGCACGCCCAAGACACCAGCGAACTGAGTTTCACCGATATGCGGGTGCCGGCGGCCAACCTGCTCGGATCCGAAGGTGACGGGTTCTACCAACTGGTGCGCAACCTGCCGCAGGAGCGATTGGCGTTGGGCGTCGGCGCGGTGGCCGCCGCAGAGAGCATCCTGGCGGAGACCCTGGACTACGTGCGAGACCGCAAGGCGTTCGGGTCACCGATCGCCAGTTTCCAGAACAGTCAGTTCGTGCTGGCCGAGCTGGCAACCGAGATCGACGTCGCGCGAACCTATCTCGACGATTGCCTGGCGCAGCACCTGGTGGGCGAACTGACCGCCGCGCGGGCGGCGCGGCTGAAGTGGTGGACCACCGACCTGCAGGTGCGTACCGCCGACCGGTGCCTGCAGCTTCACGGCGGCTACGGCTACATGCGGGAATACCGCGTGTCGCGCGCATTCGTGGATGCCCGGATTCAGACCATTTACGGCGGGACCAATGAGATCATGAAGACCATCATCGCCAAGGAGTTAGGCATCTAACCGCTATGGCCACTATTGCTTTGACAGTCCGGATCGCCGCGTGCGCGGTGTTGCTCTGGGTGTCAGCCGCGCCCGCGGCGTCCGCGGACCCGGTGACCCTGCCACCGATGACACCCACCGGCGCAGGACCGATCATCGGTGGCGGAGGCGGCGGGCCGATCGCGCAGCAGCTCACCAGCCTGGGCAATCCGAACGTCCAAGAGGTGGACGGCAACGACGCGGCCGCGTTCATCAATGCGGCGGCATCGACCGCCAACCCCCAATTATCCGCCCCGTTTTCGCTGTTGCGGCGGGCGCTGACGTGTCAGAACAACAACGCCGGATTCGCGGCGCGGGCCTTCCGGCGCAACGACGGCCTGTGGGGCGGCGCCATGTTGGTGGCGGCGAAAACCGCCAAACCCGACATCGAAGCCCTCACCACTTGCGCCAAGACCAACTGGCGGCGGGCGACGGTGGGAAATGAAACGTCCATGTGCAACAGCGGGTGGAACACCCCCACCGCGTTCAGTAGCCGCGGCGGCGAGACGTACTACATCATGCTGGCGGGCACAGCGTCGGACTTCTGTGTCGCGCTCAACGGCAAGTACAAAGAGAACGCCACCGGTTGGCCCACTTAGCCGCGCGACGTGCATGAAGCGACCGCGCCCAGACGCCAAGACGCCAAGACAGCTCAACGGTTGAGTAGCCGGGCCTCCGCTCAGATGCTCGGCGGTGTCCTGGCCGGGCCACTGTTCGTCACTTCCTTCACCGCGATCGGCGCGGCGCGGCGCGACTACGACTGGCGGCGCTACCCGGTCAGTTCGCTGGCGATCGGTCCGCACGGTTGGCAGCAGCGCCTCAACTTCATCCTCACCGGAGTCCTCTATTCATGCGCGGCCGTGGCTCTCGGGCGCTCCGATCGGCGGCGCATTGGACCCCGCGCCGTCCCGGTACTCAGCGCAGCGGCGGGAATCGGCCTGATCGGCTCGGGCGTGTTCGTCACCGATTACGTTGGTGACCCGCTGAGTGGGGAGCCTGACCCGACTCGCCGCAATTCGGCCGATGCCGCTGCGCCGGTCCGCACTCGTGTCGGGCAGATTCACGACCTCTGCGGTATTCCGGTGTTTGCGGGCATACCCCTGGCCGGGCTGGCCAGTGCGGCCACCGCCGTGCGCAGCGGAGACTGCCGCTGGGCCTGCTACTCGGCAGCATCGAGCATGGTGATGACGGGCAGTTTGGTCGTCTTCGGTGCCACGATCAAGGGTCGCCCCGGCTTTCGCGGGAATAGCGGTGTGTTGCAACGGATTGCGATCGCAATCGGACTCGGGTGGCTCAGCGCTCTGTCATTTCGCGCGCTGTCTCAGTAAGAACCCGCACCGACCTGCTTCGCCCATCATGCTCGCGGGCACGGCGTTCGAGAGACCACCTGCGGCCGACCTGACGAACGTGGTTCAGCCCTGGTCTATCCAGATCGTCAGGCCAGCCACAGCCACGGCAAGGGTGGCCAGGAAGATGGTGTCGACCTTCCGCAGGCCTGGCGACTCAGAGTCAGCCATGCGCAATTCGCGGGCGATGAGAAACAGCGGGAAGGCCACACTGACCGCAACGAAAAACCCGGCGATGTAGAGCCACACCCATCTCACGCCATACCTTCGGCCCTCGATCACGGTCAAGATCGCGACGGAAGTGCCCAACATCAAGGCGTCGACCGCGACGAACCGAGAGGCCGAATTGACCTTGGTGTCGTGTCAGAAAGTCACCAAGAAGTCGCTGACGTCGTGGAGGTAGGGCCCCCCTTGGCTCCACGTCCCAATGAGGGCTGCGACAGCGATCGCGCCGTAGCAGATGCAGAGCGCTTTGCGCGACCTCGGGATGGACGATGCGTGCTCGGTTGTTGTCACAACCTCACGTTAAGGGATGTGACCTGCGCTGTTCGCTTTCCACGACGGTCTGGCGAGCACGAGCACGAGCACGGATCGTCATCAGGATCCTCCAGCGTCGCCTAACGATCCTCTCGCGAGGCCTCAAGCGCTGCAACCGAATTCAATCCAGCAGGCGCACCCGCTTCTGCGGCTTCGCGATGTTTTGTGTAAGCCCGGTTATATTGCTAGTCATGTGGACGGTGTCGCAGAAGGCCAAAGACAAGCCTTCCGCGCTCACCGACGCAGCGGCTAGCGCCCACAAAGCCATTCAGATCAGCCGCCACGGGCCGGGTCGCCGCGGCCAGTATGTCCGCCGATGATCTCCAGTCCCTCGATGCCGGCCGGCACGCGAAGCGGACTCGGTAGCGCCGAGGATCTCGTGCGCGACGACGCCGACCACAGCGAGCAGACCCGAAAATGGTGCGGCCGGAAGTGACAGACCGCGCAGCGTTCGACGAACTCGACGCCAGGATAACCGCGGGCATGAAGGCCTATGCGATTCCGGGCGTCGCGGTTGCCGTCTGGGTACACGGTCACGAATACGTCAGGGGCTACGGGGTCACCAACGTCGACCATCCGTTACCTGTCGACGGTGACACCGTCTTTCGAATCGGTTCGACGACAAAGACGTTCACCGGTACGGTGATGATGCGGCTGGTCGAGCAGGGCAAGGTCGACCTGGATGCACCGGTGCGCCGCTACCTCTTCGACTTCGCGGTGGCCGACGAATCAGTCAGCGCCAAGGTGACCGTCCGCCAACTGCTCAACCACACCGCAGGCTGGGATGGCCGCAATGGGCAGGACTTCGGGCGCGGCGATGACGCGGTGGCGCGCTACGTCAGCGCGATGACTCGGCTACCGCAGCTGACTCCTCCGGGAACCACGTTCGCGTACAACAATTCGGCTCTGGTGGTGGCGGGGCGCATCATCGAACTCGTCACCGGAAAGACGTACGAGTCCGTGGTGCAGGAGCTGGTGATCGACCCGCTGCAGCTGGCTCATACCCGCTATTTCTCCGACCAGATCATCGGCATGAAGGTGGCGGCAGCCCACAGTGTGGTCGACGGCCAACCCGTTGTAGAGCCCGACTTCTGGCCCTTTCCACGCAGCTGCAACCCCACCGGCGGGTTGATGTCCACCGCGCGAGACCAGTTGCGCTACGCGCAGTTTCACCTCGGTGACGGTAGAACGCCGAACGGTGAGCGGCTGCTGAGTCGACGGTCGTTGCAGGCAATGCGCTCCCACCCCGGGGCGGGCGGGACACTGTGGGTCGAGCTGACCGGGATGGGCGTGACTTGGATGCTGCGGCCCTCGGCGGAGAATGTCACCATCGTCGAGCACGGCGGCACCTGGAAGGGTCAACGGTCCGGGTTCATGATGGTGCCCGATCGCAACTTCGCCATGACCGTGCTCACCAACTCCGACGGCGGATTCCATCTGATCAACGACCTGTTTTCCCATGACTGGGCGTTGCACAGATTCGCCGGCGTCACCAACCTGCCCGCCACGCCGCAACACCTTTCCGCCGCCGAATTGGCGCCTTACGAGGGCTGGTACATCGCCGAGCAAGTCGCCCAGAACGGCAGCATCGAGCAAACGGTGATCGACTTCCAGGCCGGGGACGGCCAGCTGGTGGGTAGCATCTGCGTCGGTGATGCCGACCCGGAGGGCCAACAGAGCGAAAAGCTCGGCCTCGCCTTCTACCGGCTCGACTATGGGCTGGACCTAGGACCCGACAACAATCCGACCGGCAGTCGATCCAATTTCGTCCGCGGTCCGGACGGTGACATCGCCTGGTTCTGTAGCCAACATGGGCGCTTGTTCCGACGCCAATAAGGAGATTTGATGCCCCGCACTGACGACGACGACTGGGATCTGTCATCTGGCGTCGGGGTCACTGCGACCATTGTCGCGGCCGGGCGCGCAATGGCCACCAAAGATCCGCGCGGTTTGATCAACGACCCGTTTGCCGAACCTCTGGTCCGCGCGGTGGGGCTGGATTTCTTCACCAAGATGATGGACGGCGAACTCGACATGTCGGCGATCGGAGACGTGTCACCGACCGTGGCGCGCGCGATGGTCGACGGAAACGCGGTCCGCACCAAGTACTTCGACGACTACGTCCTCAACGCCACCGACGCGGGCATTCGGCAGGTGGTGATCCTGGCCGCCGGGTTGGACGCCCGGGCCTACCGCCTTCCGTGGCCGACCGGGACTGTGGTGTACGAGATCGACCAACCCCAGGTCCTGGACTTCAAGACGACCACCTTGGCCCACCTGGGCGCCGAACCCTGCGCCACCCGGCGCGCCGTAGCCATCGACTTGCGCGCAGATTGGCCGACGGCTTTGCAAGCCGCAGGCCTTGACTTGGCAGCACCGACGGCGTGGCTGGCAGAGGGGTTACTGATCTATCTGAAGCCGCAGGATCAGGACCAGCTGTTCGACAACATCTCCGCACTCAGCGCGCCGGGAAGCATGATAGCGACCGAATTCGTGTCCAGCATCGCAGATTTCAGCGCCGAGCGCGCACGGACCATCTCCGACCCGTTCCGCGACCATGGCGTCGACGTCGACTTGGCCTCTTTGGTGTACACCGGCCCGCGCAACCACGTCCTCGACTACCTCGGCGCCAAAGGCTGGCAGCTCCAAGGCGTGCCCCTGGCAGAACTGTTCCGGCGCAGCGGCCTGGATGTGCCCGCTGCAGACGACGACACCATCTTCATCAGCGGCGGCACCGGCTCGGCACACCCCTGACTCAATGCGGAGAAATAGTGTCACCCAGCACGCTGTTGGTGTGCGATTCTTGATCCCGGAGAGGATCGTGATGCGTACAGACGACGACAGCTGGGATCTGACCAGTCATGTCGGCGCGACCGCGACACTGGTGGCCGCGGGCCGTGCCAGGGCTACCAATTCGGCCCGGCCGTTGATCGAGGACCGGTTCGCCGAGCCGTTGGTCCGCGCGGTGGGTATCGAGTTCCTCATCAAGTGGGCCACCGGAGACCTGTGCGCGTCCGACGTCGACGAGCCCGAAGCGGCCTGGGGCCTGCAGCGCATGACCACCGAATTGGTGGCTCGCACTCGCTACTTCGATCAGTTCTTCGCGGACGCGGCCGCCGCCGGGATTCGGCAGGCGGTGATCCTGGCGTCGGGGCTCGACACGCGCGGTTATCGACTGCCGTGGCCGCCAGGCACGACGGTGTATGAGATCGACCAGCCGCATGTGCTGCAGTTCAAGGCCGAAACGTTGGCGCAGCTCGGTGCTGAGTCGACGGCGCACCTGCGGATGGTGCCGGCCGACCTGCGCCACGACTGGCCGTCCGCGCTGCTGCGTGGCGGATTCGACCCGGCCCTGCCCACCGCCTGGATCGCCGAAGGACTGTTCGGTTATCTGCCTCCCCAGGCCCAGGATCGGTTGCTGGACAACGTGACCCGGCTCAGCGCACGGACAAGCCGGATGGCCATGGAGACGTTTGTGGGGTCATCGGACTCCGGACGGGTCGAAGAGATCATCCGCAGCGCAACTCGCAACTGGCGCGAGCATGGATTCGATCTCGACATCTGGTCGCTGAACTATTCCGGGGCCCGCAGCGAGGCTTCCGACTACCTCGCCAACCACGGGTGGCGATCGGTGGGGACCACGTCGGCTCAGTTGCTGGCCGCTCACGGCGTGGCCGCGACCCCTGGCCATTACGTCGCGCCGTCCGACAAGCCCAGCTACTACACGTCGATTCTCGCGTGATCCACGCGACCTAGCGGACACCACGATGCGGATTCTGGCGGTAACGCGCGCCCACAATGCCGGGAAAACCTTGGCTGCGACCTTGGACTCGCTGGCAACCTTCAGCGACGAGATCTACGCCATCGACGACCGCAGCACCGACGACACCGCTGCAATCCTGGCGAACCACCCCGCGGTCACCAATGTTGTTCGCGCGCGGACAGATCTACCGTCGACACCATGGTTGATCCCCGAGTCCACCGGGCTGGAGCTGCTGTACCGGATGGCGGATTTTTGTCGCCCGGATTGGATGGTGATGGTCGACGCCGACTGGATCTTCCAGATCGACATCGATATCCGCGAGGTGCTTGCGCGCACACCGGGTGACGTAGCAGCACTGATGTGTCCGATGGTTTCCCGCTGGGACGATCCGGAATACCCAGACATGGTGCCGGTGATGGGCACGGCCGAGGCGATGCGCGGGCCGTTCTGGCGTTGGTACCCGGGTCTGTACGCGGGACCCAAGTTGATGCACAACTCGCACTGGCCGGCCAACATCACCGATCACGGTCGGATCGGGCAGCTGGACGGAATCCGCTTGACGCACAACGGCTGGTCGACGCTAGAGGAACGGATCTCGCGAGTCGGGCACTACATGCGGCTCGATCCGGATTTCCGGCACAACTTCGGTGTCGCATATGACCGGTCCCTGTTGTTCGGCTACGCACTCGACGAAGTCGACCTCCTCAAAGCGGACTACCACCGGCGGGTGCGCGGCGAGTTCGACCGTACCGAGCCAAGGCCACGGCTGCCTATCGAGGCGGAGCCGCGCGCGATCGGCCGCGGATACGGACCCCGCGCCGACGGTTTCCATCCCGGCGTCGACTTCGCCGCTGATCCCGGCAGCCCTATCTACGCCGCCATATCCGGAACTGTCTGCTACGCAGGCGAACTCGATCACCTTTACTCGGTGATCATCTCGAACGGCGACACCGAGACCCGCTACGTGTTTCGGCCCGGCGACGCCGGACACATCGCCGTCGGTGATCGGATCTGCGCGGGAACCCAGATCGGCAGTCTCGGCGCGGAGGACGAATCGACAGACGCATACCTGCATTTCGAGACGCGGGTGCGGCGCGCACATGTCAATCCGCTGCGCTATCTGGGCAATATGGGGCTGCGGCCCTGGCCACCGCCGGGGCGGTTGCGCGCCGTCTCGGGCAGTTATCCGCCCGCCACACCATGCACGATCACCGCAGACGATTAATCGTCGGCGACCTACGCAGGGCGCTCCGCTGGTAGGCCTCGACCCGTTCCAGCAGACTGCGGCCCGCGCGGATCGTCGAGCGGACTTCTTGCAGCAGTTTGGCGGGGTGCTGCAGGTCCATGTCGTGCAGTCCTTCGTAACGGTCGATCCCGAAACCCACCGTCTCGATGCGAATTCCGCACGGCAACGTCAGAGTGCGCAGCGCGTCGAAGTTCTGATAGGGCACGAATGGCTGACCGGTCACCAGTAGACAGCTCGATTGCCGCATATCCAGTGTCTGGGCGGTGAAGGCAAAGGTATCCGCGGAGGTGGCGCGACGGTTTTTCGGGTCCGGCGAAGGTGCCTCGAGCAGTGTGATCGGCAGCCCGAGGTCATTACTGTCTCCACCGAAGCGCCAAACCATCTCGCCCCGATGCGGGTCGCTGACTCGCTGCTGCCCATGCCGTACCACTTCGCGCGTATCCACGCCGAACGCGTCGGCCGCGGCGGCCGCCAGCAGGTCGAATTCGGTACGCGCGCCGGGTGCGCAGGACGCGACCGCGTCGGCTTCCGACGGCAACAGCCGCCGAGACGCGGCGGCCAGGACGATATGACCGATGCGATAGTGGGCAGCCAGTTCCCGCGCCCACCGGGCCCGAAGCATATTGGAGTAACGTCCGGTGCCGATCACCAGTACATAGTCGAATGCTGTTCCGGTGGGCACTGATTCATCGGTGAGGCCTAGCTGTTGGGCCAGCGTCATGATGGTGTCCAGTTGCCGGTCCGACAGGTCCAAACGTGGGATCATCCATCGTGCTCCGCCGCCGGCGTCTTGGGATTGGACCTGCTCCCCGCTCGGATGTGCCCTCGTCCGGCCCCGGTAATCCCATACCTCACTGAACTCGTCCAGGGCGGCCAACCGGGCCGCGAGATCGTCGTACCTCGGGAATACTCCGCCGAACATCGCAACCAACTGGGCCAGCGCGTCCTGTCCGGTCCACGAGTCCACCTGCGCGCGCAGCGACATCAGACATTCTGTGTCGAACGAGCCGCCGAACGCCGACGTTTCGAGCGAACTGTTCACTTCATGTTCCTTGCTCCCTCAACACGCCACGTTTTCCCGGAGGGCCGTAATCGCGGTGATCACCGCGGAGACAAGGCGCCGCTGTATCCGTCATGTTCATAGGCGTACTGCGGCTGGTCCTTCGCCCATTGGATATACCGGTCGATGCCCTCCCAGATATCGACTTCCGGTTTGAATCCGATGCTCTTGGCGAGGTCAATATTGGCGGGAAAACGGGCGACTTCGCCGGCGCGTGCGTCGCAATGGGTGATCTTGGCGCCGAACTTTTCAGCGATGTACTCGACGATATCCTTCACCCGGGTATCCGTGCCGCTCGCGAAATTGATCGCTTGTCCGCGAAGCCCGGTGTTTTGCAACACCAGGTTGTAGGCATTGACGATATCGCTTACGTACAGATAGTCGCGCGTTGCCGAGCCGTCGCCGAAGATCGTGAGGTTTTCGCCGTTGATGGCCTGCCGGACGAGGCGTGGAATCAGCGCGCCGAATCGGCCGGTTTTCTGGCGCACGCCGAAGATGTTGAATGGCCGAACAATCGTGACGTCCAAACCATAGGAGCAGTAGTAGGAGTAACACAACCGATCGGCCGCTGCCTTGGAGGCGCCGTAGGGGCTGTTCGGTCTCAGCTCCGCTGTCTCGTCGAGACGCTCGCCCTCCTGCAAATCGTGTCCGTCGCCGTACACTTCGCAGGTCGACACATAAATCAACCGATTCTTATAGCGCCGGACCGCCTCAAGCACCCGGTAAGTACCCATGACGTTGGTTTCGAGGAAGCTCTCTGGATCACCGAGAGATTGGTCGACGTTGATATTTGCGGCCAGATGAAAAACGACGTGGTGCTCGCGTACCGCGCGATGGACCGTTTCTCCATCGGTCACCGAGCCGGAAATAAAGGCGGCTCGTTCGTGCGAACGAAAGTCATTCGTGTTCCGAGTCGCGCTCTTCGATGACGTATTCAGGACAGTGACCCAATGCCCGTTGGCCAGGAGCGACTCCGACAGATGACTTCCCTGGAAGCCTGCGCCCCCGGTAACAAGTATTTCCAACTGGTTCGCCCCTTGGTGTCTTCGGTACGGCGTGAGCTTAATCGATGCTCGCGGCCAAGTCAGCGAATCGACTTGACTCACACGAACTCCCGCGAAACACCCTCAGGCAGTCCTAGATAAGAATTTGCTCGCCAAAATGTGCTGCCGTCACACTCGGAAGTGCGTTGTCGATCGGATGATGCCATGCCCGGCCCCTGGGGCACCTGGCGGCGAGGATTGTGATCAGCATCAGTCGTCAGCCGCAGACGGTCGACGGCCAAGGACCAAATTCAGCCGCCTCGTTGGCCAAACCGCCACTCGCGCTGTGCAATTCGACCCCGACCGCGCCGGCACATCACCTGAACGCCAGCCCAAGAAGCCAACGCTGAACACACAGCAGTCTCGCGGGTGGTCATGCGCCTACATACAGTTAGCCTAAGTAAAAAGATTCTCATGGGACACTACACACACTGGGCAGCAGCAACAGCCGTGATCGCCGCGGGCTTTGGGTTGGTTGGCGTGGGTGTCGGCGCCGAGGCGCACGCCGATCCCGGTCCGCCGCCACATTGGTGTCCGGGTGACTTCTGGGATCCCGCATGGGGTCCGAATCTCAACCCGTTCAGCTGTCACGATGACTCCCTGCCACCCGATCCGAACCTCGTTCCTTACCCCGTCGAGCCGTTCCCGGGATCCGGCACACCCGGATACCACCCCGGCCATCCCGGCCATCCCGGTGCGCCTGGCAATCCCGGCGGGCCCTACCACCCCGGCGGACCTAGTGGACCCGGGGGCGGCGCTGGCGGACCGGGTGGCGCGCCTGGCGGACCTGGGAGCGGCCCCAGCGGGGCACCAGGTGGACCCGGCGATGGACCCGGCGGCGGCGCCCCGGGCGGACCCGGCGGCGCACCCAGCGGCCCGGGGGGCGGCGCCCCTGGCGGACCCGGTGACGCGCCGGGAGGCGGCGCACCGGGCGGTGGTGGCGCACCGGGCGGCGGCAGCATCGGCGGCGGTAGCACTGGCGGAGGCGGTGGCGGCCTCGGCGGAGGCGGAGGCAGCACCGGCGGAGGCGGCGGTAGCACTGGCGGCGGAGGCGGCGGTAGCACTGGCGGCGGAGGCAGCACTGGCGGCGGTGGCGGTGGCAGCACCGGCGGCGGTGGCAGCACCGGCGGCGGCAGCACCGGCGGTGGCCACTAAGCCAATCAGCGCGCCAGTCGCCACGGCGCTCATCTTCGTTCCAGAGACCGGTCCGGGACCGTAGCAACATTGCGCCACCTAGAGACGTGTGCCTAGGCGAGTCATAGGGTGGGTATGCGCTGCGGAGAGTGTGAGACAACACGGACCGGAGAAAGGGAAGAAGAATGACGTCCCCATCCAGCGAGCTCTCGACCACCAACCGGCGCCATCACGTCGTCATCATCGGCAGCGGATTTGGTGGCCTGAACGCCGCCAGGGCGCTGAAGCGGGCCGACGTGGACGTCACCCTCATCTCCAAGACGACCACCCACTTGTTCCAGCCCCTGCTCTACCAGGTGGCCACGGGAATCCTGTCCGAAGGCGACATCGCCCCGACCACCCGCCTGGTCTTGCGTAAGCAGAAGAATGTCCGCGTGCTGCTGGGCGAGGTCACCGACATCGACCTCAAGGGCCAGACAGTGACGTCGAAGTTGATGGACATGAACACGGTGACCCCCTACGACAGCCTGATCGTGGCCGCCGGCGCGCAGCAGTCCTACTTCGGCAACGACGAATTCGCCACCTTCGCGCCCGGTATGAAGAGCATCGACGACGCCCTCGAGTTGCGCGGCCGCATCCTCGGCGCGTTCGAAGCCGCCGAAGTAAGCACCGACCCGGCCGAACGCGAACGTCGGCTGACCTTCGTCGTGGTCGGCGCGGGACCGACCGGCGTGGAACTGGCCGGACAGATCGTCGAACTCGCCGAACGCACGCTGACCGGAGCGTTCCGGACCATCAAGCCCAGCGAGTGCCGCGTCATCCTGCTCGACGCGGCCCCGGCGGTGCTGCCGTCCATGGGAGAGAACCTGGGCAACAAGGCGCAGCGCCGGCTGGAAAAGATGGGCGTGGAGATCCAGCTCAACGCGATGGTGACAGCCGTCGACTACAAGGGCATCACCGTCAAAGACAAGGACAGCGGAGAGCGCCGCATCGACTGCGCGTGCAAGGTGTGGGCGGCGGGCGTGCAAGCCAGCGGACTGGGCAAGATCATCGCCGAGCAATCCGACGGCACCGAGACCGACCGCGCCGGACGAGTGATCGTCGAGCCGGACCTCACGGTCAAGGGGCACCCCTATGTCTTCGTCATCGGCGATCTCGCCTTGGTCCCCGACGTACCGGGGATGGCACAAGGCGCCATTCAGGGGGCGCACTACGCGACCAAGACCATCAAGCGGGCGGTCAAGGGCCAGGACGACCCGGCCAACCGCAAGCCCTTCGACTACTTCAACAAGGGCAGCATGGCCACCGTCTCTCGGTACAGCGCCGTCGCCCAGGTCGGCAAGATCGAATTCGGCGGCTTCCTCGCCTGGTTGGCGTGGCTGGTGCTACACCTTTATTACCTTGTCGGGCACCGCAACCGGATCGCCGCATTGTTCAGCTGGGTGATCTCCTTCCTCGGCCGCACCCGCGGGCAGATGGCCATCACCAGTCAGATGATCTATGCCCGAGTGGTGACGAACTGGATGCAGCAGACCCAGGGGCAAGGCGCGCTGGCCGCCGCCGAGGAGGCCGAGCACGCCGAACAAAAAGCCGCGGGCTAGCCCAACGCCTGGTCGATATCGGCGATCAGATCGTCGGTCCCTTCCAGGCCGACCGAGATGCGGACCACGCCGTCGCCCAGACCTATCGCGGCGCGACCCTCCGGGCCCATCGCCCGGTGCGTTGTCGTTGCCGGGTGTGTGACAAGGGATTTGGCGTCACCGAGGTTGTTGGAGATGTCGATCAGCTGCAACTTGTCCAGCAGCTCGAAGGCGCGCTGCTTGGCGGCGCCCTCGTCGGCGTCGAGCTCAAAGGTCAACACCGTTCCGCCGCCGGTCATTTGACGCTTAGCCAAGTCGTGCTGCGGGTGCGACGGCAAAAACGGGTAACGGACCCAGCGCACCGCAGGGTGGCCCTCCAGGAACTCGGCTATCCGCTGGGCCGAAGCGTTGCTGTAGTCGACCCGAACGGCCATCGTCTCAAGGCCTTTCAGTAACACCCAGGCGTTGAACGCGCTCATCGCCGGGCCGGTGTGGCGCATCAGCTTCTGCACCGGGCCGTCGATGTACTCCTTGTCACCGAGGATTGCGCCGCCGAGCACCCGGCCCTGACCATCGATGTGCTTGGTGCCCGAATACACCACCACGTCGACCCCCAGCGGAAAGCCCTGCTGCAACAGCGGTGTCGCAAAGACGTTGTCCAGCACCACTTTCGCCCCGGCGGCATGGGCCAGTTCGGTCACGGCGGCGATGTCCACCAGCGACTGCATCGGGTTGGACGGCGTTTCGAAGAACACCGCCTGAGTGGGCACCGACAAGGCTTGCTCCCATTGCGAGAGATCGTCGCCGTCAACGAAAACCGTCTCCACACCCCAGCGCGGCAGGATCTCGTTGCACACCACGAAGCACGAGCCGAACAGGCTGCGCGCGGCGACCAGCCGATCGCCGGCACCCAGCAGCGCGCCCAGTGACGTGAACACGGCGGCCATGCCACTGGCCGTGGCGAATGCCGCTGGCGCCCCTTCGATGAGCCGCAGCCGCTCTTCGAACATGGTGACCGTCGGATTGCCGTACCGCGAGTAGACGAAGTGGTCGACTTCGCCGGTGAAGGACTGCTCGGCCACCCCGGCCGACGGGTATACGTAGCCCGACGTCAGGAACATCGCCTCGGCGGTCTCGTCGAAACCCGAGCGCAGCAGGCCGCCCCGCACACCGATGGTGGCTTGGCTGACGCCCTCGGGCAATGCCTTGGGCGTGCGGACCGAGTTGTCTTCAGCCATCGGCGGGTCAGCCCTGTTTCCAGGGCAACCCGATGGCCCGCCAGCCGCCCAGGCCGCGGTGGCCATGGTCGTCGAGGTGTCCTTCGAAACCGTCCAGCACGTTGTAGGCCGGCGCCAGGCCGGCCTCGGTGGCGGCCTCGGCTGCACCGATGGAACGATTGCCGGACCGACACAAGAACACCACCGGCCGTTCTTCTTGCCCGTCAGGCGCGATCTGGTCCTGCAACTCGGCGAGGAAGTTCTCGTTGTGACTGCCGTCGGTCTTGTTCCACTCGACGTACACGACGTCGCGGCCCAGGCTCGACAGATCGGGCACACCAACGAAACGCCATTCCGCTTCGGTCCGAACGTCAACCAACACCGCTTGAGGGTTGTCGCTGAGCATCTTCCACGCTTCCAGCGGCGTTATGTCTCCTGCGTAGCTCACTCGCGTGAGTCTCGCATATTCAGCCGAACCGCGACGTCGCGGGCGCGGTCGCGAGCGACCGTGACCTCGGGCGCGGTGGCCAACGCCACACCCAGCCCACGGGCGGTACCGACGTGACGGCTGCCCCCCGCTCCCCCGAACACCCGCACGTCGCTTTCCGGGGTGGCCAGCGCGGCGGTCAACGCGTCAGCGGTGGGCACCGCCCCGTGGCTTTGCACCCCCACGGTGCGCGCGGCGCCCGGCGAAACCATCATGGTGTCCACCGCCAGGCCCATGATCGCTCGGGCCTGCAACTCGAACACCGAAAGCCGTTGGCTGCGTAGGGTCGGCCAGGCGGTTTCCTGCGGCCACGCCGTGACGTCGGCGAAGTACACCTCGTCGCCGTTGATCATCAGTTCGACGCTGAACACCCCGCGGCCGCCCAGCGCCTTGGCGATGCGGGCGGCGATCGACTTGGCCGCGTCCAGTGCGGCGGCGCTGATCTTCTGCGGCTGCCACGACTCCAGCTCGCCGCCGTCCACGCCGACATGGCCGATCGGGGAGCAGAACTCGATCACGGGTCCGGACGGACCCTCGCTGCGGATCACGATCAAGGTGACCAGAACCTCGACCTCGACCACGGTCTCGGCCCACACGCGTGGCTGCGCACTGCCGGCGTATGCGGCGATGGCGTCGTGCCAGGCGCGCTCCACCTCAGCGGGTTCTTTCACGACCGTGTGCCCATGCCCGGCCCCGTTGACCGGTTTGACGAGCAGAGGAAAACCGGCGTGGGCGGCGACGGCCTCGAGTTCACCCAGCGATCCGACGAACCAGAACGGGGCGGTGGGCAAGCCGAGTTGGTCGGCGGCGAGCTTGCGCAGGCCCTCGCGGTCGGCCGTCAACCGCACGCAGCGCGCGCTGGGCACCAATTCGGTGATTCCGCTGGCCGAATCGGCCTGTTGCGCCTCCTGGGCGGTGAGCGCTTCCAACGCCTCCACCGATACCGCGTCGGTCAGGGTCACCACGAAGTCGGGCTGCAACCGATCGAAGACGCCGGCCAGCTCGTCGGCGTGGGTCATGGGCACGACCAGCTGCTGGTCGGCGACGCGATGCGCGGGGGCGTCGGCGTACTCGTCGACGGCGATCACCTCGGCACCCAGGCGCTGCAACGCGACCGCCAGCTCGCGGCCGAGTTCACCGGAACCCAGCAGCAGCACACGCGGCCGCGGGTCGGAATCGAGGGCGACGGGCTCGTCAGCCGGCTGCGCTGTCGGCTCGTCAGTCGGCTCGTTCAGCGGCGCAGGCGCCACCGTCGGCGGGATGTCGAGGACCGTTGTCTTGTCGTCCTCGGCGGGCGCGGGCTCCGGGTGCGTGCCGGTGGGCTCGTCTTGTCCTTCGGTCAAGCCCTCAGTCACCAGCTCAGCCTCTCGCTCGTTTGCATGCCGATCAAGGATAGGTGCGCCGACTGGGGTTGAGAGAGGGCTCTATAAGAGAAAGCCGCGTCTGCACTCATTTCTTGAGTTTTTGTGTAAGTCTGCTGGCAGCTTGCTGTGCGATTCTCGCTGAGGAGGTCGGGGCGGACCGATGTTGATGGATTTCGCGTCGCTGCCGCCGGAGATCAACTCCGCCAGGATGTACTCGGGCCCCGGCTCGGCCCCGCTGATTCATGCGGCGGCGGCGTGGCACCGGTTGGGCACCGGTTGGCCAGGGACCTGACCGCGACAGCGGCTTCCTATGCGGAGGTCATCTCGGGGCTCACCGGTGAAGAGTGGGCCGGTTCTTCGGCCTTGTCGATGGCGGCTGCCGCCGCCCCCTACGTGGCGTGGATGAAGGCGACCGCCGCGCAAGCCGAGCAGGCGGCGGCTCAAGCCGTGGCCGCGGCGAACGCGTACGAGTCGGCCCACGCGGCGACGGTTCCGCCGGCGGAGATCGCGGTCAACCGCAGCACGATGATGGCGCTGGTCCAGACCAACATCTTCGGGCAGAACACCCCCGCGATCGCCACCAGCGAAGCCGACTACAGCGAGATGTGGGCCCAGGACATCGTCGTCATGGACAGTTACGCCGGTAGCTCGGCGGCCGCGGCGGAACTGACGCCGTTCACGCTCCCGCCGGGCACCACCACCGGCACCGACTCGGCTGTCGAGGCGGCCGCGGCGGCAGCAGCCGCGGGACCCGCCGCAGCAGCGACGTTACCGGCCGCCGCCATCGGAATACCGACTCCGCTTGGGGATCTCGATGTCCTGGTGGCCGCGGCCGTGGCAGTCGCGACGGTCAGCACTGCCGTCCAGGGCGCCCAGCTGATCGAGGTTTACCGCCACGACGCGGTCGCAGAGAGCGACGCGGGCCGGTGCGGCACCGACATCGACGACGGTGGCGCGGCCGGCGGCGGAAACATCTCGATTCCGGGTGGTTCCCGGGCCGATGACGCGAACCCGGGAACCGGACGAGCTATCACCCCGCCACAACGGCCGCCGACCGTTGCGCTGTCGGGCTACTCGGCCAACATCGGCGGCCTGTCGGTGCCGCAGAACTGGTTCGTCCCGCCGGCGGTGCGCCAGGTGGCCGCGATGTTCCCGGGCACGACGCCCATGTTCATGACCGGCGGCTCGGACGGCGGCTATACGGGGATGGCGGCGGCGGGCTTGGCCGGCACCAGCCTGGCCGGTCTGGCCGCCCGGGGCGGCGGCGGGTCGACCACGCCGGCTGCGGCCGCGCCGACGGCGGGCGGCTCGGCAGGAGGGGCCGCGGCGGCCATCAGACCCGCGGCGAACACGCCCGCGATCCCGGCGGCCGCCACCGGGGTGCAGTTCCCCGGCCTACCGTCCGGGCTGCCGGCCGGTGTGGTGGCCAATCTGGCCGCAACCCTTGCGGCGATCCCGGGCGCGACGATCATCGTGGTGCCGCCCAACCCGAATCAATAGTTACGGTTGCCCCGGCAACAACTGCACCATCAGGCCGTTGCCCTCGGCGAGCAGCGTCTCCTCGGTGTCGACCAACTCCGCGGACACGAACGCCTTGCGCCCTTCAATGCGGCTGACCCGGCCACGCATCACCAACGGCACCTCGATCGGGGTGATCTTGCGGTAATCGACGTGCAGGAACGCGGTGCGACTGATCGGCCGCGAGGCGGCATGCGACACCATGCCGAACATGTGGTCAAACAGCAGCGGCAGCACACCGCCGTGCACGGCGGAGTTGCCCCCGACATGGAACCGGCTGAACGAGCCCGTCATTTCGACGCCTTCGGCTTCATAGCGGGTCAACGTCCACGGCGGCAGCAGCAGGCTGCCCATGCCGGGCAAATCGGGGGTGCGGCCCGCCGGTGACTGCCCTTCGGCCGCCTGGAACGGGCCGAGCAGATCGACCAAAGCGGCGGCCCGCTCGGCGGCCTCGTCCCACACGTCGTCGCCGGGGTCGGCGGACACCGAAAGGTCTTGCAGGCGATGCATGGTGGTGACGAACCTGCGGAATCCGACGCCGGGGTCGGCCGGCCCGTATTCCGGGAAGCCGCCGTGGTGTTCGTAGTCGGGATCCACATCTTCAGGACGAATCGACGAATAATGCGTCACGGGCGAGCCTGCAGCACGTCCCGGCGCACGATGGTCTGGTCCCGGCCCGGGCCGACACCGATGCACGAAACGTGGGCTCCGGCAAGCTCTTCCAGCCGCAGCACGTAGTCGCGCGCCTTGGCCGGCAGGTCGTCGAATTCGCGTGCGGCCGAGATGTCTTCCCACCAGCCGGGCAGCTCTTCGTAAACCGGTTCGGCGCGGCACAGGTCGCTTTGCGTCATCGGCATGTCATAGGTGATCGATCCGTCGATGCGGTAGCCGACGCACACCGGCACGGTTTCCAGACTCGACAGCACGTCGAGCTTGGTCAGGAAGAAGTCGGTGATGCCGTTGACCCGGGTGGCGTAGCGCGCGATGACCGCGTCGAACCAGCCGCAGCGCCGGCGCCGGCCGGTAGTCACCCCGAACTCGCCACCGGTTTTGGACAGGTATTCGCCGTACTCGTCGAACAGCTCGGTGGGGAACGGGCCGGAACCGACCCGGGTGGTGTAGGCCTTGAGGATGCCCAGCACCGTGTTGATGCGGGTGGGGCCGATGCCGGAGCCGACCGCCGCGCCGCCCGCCGTCGGATTCGACGACGTCACATAGGGATACGTGCCGTGGTCGACATCGAGCAAGGTGCCCTGCGAGCCTTCCAGCAACACCGTTTCACCGGCGTCGAGCGCGTCGTTGAGCAGTCGCCGGGTGTCGGCGATGCGATGGCGGAAGCCCGCGGCCTGTTCGAGCACCTGCTCGACCACCTGCGCGGGTTCCAGCGCCTTGCGGTTGTAGATCTTGACCAGCACCTGGTTCTTGAACTCCAGTGCCGCTTCCACCTTGTGCGCCAACCGGTCCGCGTCGAGCACGTCGGCGACCCGGATCCCCATGCGGGCCACCTTGTCTTGGTAACACGGCCCGATGCCACGGCCGGTGGTGCCGATCTTCTTGCTGCCCATGTAGCGCTCGGTGACCTTGTCGATGGCGACGTGGTAGGGCATCAGCAGATGCGCGTCAGCGGACAGCAACAGCTTGGAGGTGTCCACGCCGCGTTCTTCGAGGCTGTGCAGTTCCCCGAGCAGGACACCCGGATCGACCACCACGCCGTTGCCGATGACGTTGGTCACCCCGGGCGTCAGCACGCCCGACGGAATGAGGTGCAGCGCGAAGTTCTCTCCGGTGGGCAGGACGACGGTGTGGCCGGCGTTGTTGCCGCCTTGGTAGCGGACCACCCATTGCACCCGCCCACCCAGAAGGTCTGTGGCTTTACCCTTGCCCTCGTCACCCCACTGGGCGCCGATGAGGACGATTGCCGGCATGCCTTGCTCCCTGATCTGGCGGGTCATCAGCCCGCTTATTGTGGTCAGCCGGTGACCTACCCTACCGAGCAGGTTGCGAGGAACTGATGAAAAGCGCCCGGAAAGCGGCGGACAACGCTCCCAGTATGGCGGTTCTGCTGTTTGCCGGGGCCCAGGTGCCCAAGCCGCTTGCCGACCTGCCCGTCCACCCGATCGGGGCCGCCGCGGACGTCGACGCGGCCGTCGGCGCCTATCAACGGCTGGTGGTGGCCGGCGGTGACGCCGACCTGGCTACCACGCTGACCCGGTTGCTGCGCGCCGAGCGGCTCGACGTCGAAGTGGGATACGCCGCGCCCCGGCGCACCCCTGCCACGCGGGTGTACCGGCTGGCGACCGGCAAGCGTGCGGCGCGGCGGGCGCGCAGCGGGACGGCGCGTCGGGTTCCGCTGATCCGCGACGACACCGGAACGGTGATCGTCGGCCGGGCGCAGTGGCGACCCGCCGACGAGAGCCGAGTGATTCACGGTGAGGCGGTCGTCGACGACACCTCGTTGTTCGACGGCGACGTCTCCGGCGTACGCATCGAACCCACGCCAGCCGTCCCGGGCTTGCGGGCGTCGATCGACGGCGGATTGTTCCGCCGCTGGGTGCCCGGGCGCGCCGCTCAGCTCGGCACCACCGGCGCCACCGTCGTGCGCGATGGCGTCGCGGGCGGGCGCCCGGTGCGTCGATCGACGTTCTACCGGCACATCGAGGGTTGGCTGCTGGTCGGGTAGGTTCGACCGGTGCGACCCAGCCCGATCTTTCTGGGCCTGGTGGGACTGACAGGCTTGGGTGCAGTGCTGGCGTGGTTGGCCGGGTCCAGCGTGCGCCCCTTGTCCTACGGCGCGGTGTTCCTCTTCGTCATCGCCGGCTGGCTGGTGTCGTTGTGCCTGCACGAATTCGGGCACGCGTTCACGGCGTGGCGCTTCGGGGACCACGACGCCGCGCTGCGCGGTTACCTGACGCTGGATCCGCGCCGCTACACCCATCCGATGCTGTCGCTGGGCATGCCGATGCTGTTCATCGCGCTGGGCGGGATCGGCCTGCCCGGCGGTGCGGTCTACCTGCGCACCTGGTTCATGAGCGCCCGACGCAGGACGCTGGTCAGCCTGGCGGGCCCGGCCGCCAACGTGGCGTTGGCGGTGGTGCTGCTGGCGGCGGCCCGGCTGGGCTACGACCGGGCCCATCAGGTGCTGTGGTCGGCTGTGGTGTTCCTGGGTTTCCTGCAGGTCACGGCGGTGGTGCTGAACCTGCTGCCCATTCCGGGCCTGGATGGATACGACGCCCTGGAACCACATCTGAGCCCGGCGACCCAGCGGGCGGTCGCTCCGGCCAAACAGTTCGCCCCGTTGTTCTTGGTGTTCCTGTTCTTGGCGCCTGCGCTTAACCGCTGGCTGTTCGCCGTCGTGTACTGGTTGTTCGACTTCTCCGGTGTCCCGCACTGGCTGGCCGGGGCGGGCAGCACCCTGACCCGGTTTTGGAACGTGTGGTTCTAGGCGGCGCGCGCCGGCCATTGCTATACATGCGTAAGTACGCATATATTACTCGGCATGGGTGCAGGACAGCGCCAGCGACTACGAGAGACGTTCTAGAGCCCGAGCGCCGGCCGGGCCTGCGGGTCGCAGTCGTCGAGCAGGTCCTGGCAGCGCAGCAGCTCGTCGGTTTCACCGATCGCGTCCGCGGCCTTGGCCAGCGCGGCCACGCACCGCAAGAAACCGCGGTTGGGTTCGTGGGCGTAGGGCACCGGCCCGAACCCCTTCCACCCGTTTCGGCGCAGCTGGTCCAGGCCGCGGTGATACCCGGTGCGGGCGTAGGCGTAAGCAGTGATGGCCTTGTCGTCGGCCAGCGCCTCCTCGGCCAGCGCGGCCCAGGCCACCGACGCCGAGGGATGCGCGGCAGCGACGATGGCGGGGTTCTCCCCGGCGAGCAACTCCGCCTCGGCTTCGGTGTCTGCCGGCAGCAGAATCGGATCAGGTCCTAATAGGTCACCCATCGGCGTCATGAGTCCATTGTGCGAGGGTTGGGTCGCTAAGCTCCAACTACCCACTCGATAGCCGGAGGACAGCAGTACAGATGCCAGACGAACGCGAGCCAGACAGCGACGGCAGCGAATCCCCGGGCGAACCGGCCGGCCGGCAAGGCACCGAGGATCAACCGCTGGTGCCCAGCGACGCCGAGACCGAGACCGTGGTGATCGCCAAGGACGATCCGCAACCAGCACCGGACGCCGCGGGCGCGGACGCCCAGACCGAACGCCGCTTCACCGCACCGGGATTCGACGCCAAAGAGACGCAGGTAATGGCGACCGCGCCGGAGGCTGCCACCGAAGTCATCCACACTCAACAGGCGCCCGCCGTTTCGCCGCCGCCGCCTCCTTCCATGGCCCCCAAGCCGTCCGGGCCGCAGTCGATTCCGGGACGTTCCGGCGGTAAAGCGACGTCGTTCAAACCCAGCAAGTGGGGCTGGGTGCTGGCCATCGTCGTGATCGTGCTGGCGTTGACGGCGATCGCCATCCTGGGCACCGTCCTGTTGACCCGCAGCAAGCACTCCAAAGCCTCCCAGGAAGACCAGGTTCGCCAGGTCATCCAGACGTTCGACGGTGCGGTGCAGCGCGGCGATCTCACCGCGCTGCGCAGCATCACCTGCGGCACCACCCGCGACGGCTACGTCGACTACGACGAGCACTCCTGGACCGAGACCTACCAACGGGTTTCGGCGGCCAAGCAGTATCCGGTGATCGCCACCATCGACCAGGTGGTCGTCAACGGCCAGCACGCCGAGGCCAACGTCACCACGTTCATGGCCTACGACCCGCAGGTCCGCTCCACCCGCAGCCTGGACCTGCAGTTCCGCGACGACCAGTGGAAGATCTGCCAGCCCCCCAGCAGCTAGGGCCCGAGCGTCCAGTCCTGCCGAGCGTCCAGCCCCGCCGAGTGTGCGGCCAGCCGCACAGTGGGCCTCGAGTGTGCGGCCAGCCGCATACTCGAGCGCAGGGGGGTTCAGCCGGCGACCGACTTGCCCGCGCAATGCAAGTCGTTGCACGCCTCGATGACCCGCTCGGTCATGCCGGCTTCGGCCTTCTTCAGGTAGCTGCGCGGGTCGTACACCTTCTTGGAGCCGACGTCGCCGTCGACCTTGAGCACGCCGTCGTAGTTGGTGAACATGTGCCCGACGATCGGGCGGGTGAACGCGTACTGGGTGTCGGTGTCGACGTTCATCTTCACCACGCCGTAGCGCAACGCCTCCTCGATCTCGGACTTCTCCGATCCCGAGCCGCCGTGGAACACGAAGTCGAACGGCTTGGCGTCGTCGGACAATCCGAGCTTGGCGGCGGCCACCTTCTGTCCTTGAGCCAAGATGTCGGGGCGCAACTTGACGTTGCCCGGCTTGTAGACGCCGTGCACGTTGCCGAACGTGGCGGCCAGCAGGTACTTGCCGTGCTCGCCGGCCCCGAGCGCCTCGATGGTCTTCTCGAAGTCCTCCGGGGTGGTGTAGAGCTTGTCGTTGATCTCGTTGGCGACGCCGTCCTCTTCGCCGCCGACGACGCCGATCTCGATCTCCAGGACGATCTTGGCGGCCGCGGCCTGCTTCAGCAGTTCCTGCGCGATGTCGAGGTTTTCGTCGATCGGCACCGCCGAGCCGTCCCACATGTGCGACTGGAACAGCGGATTGTCACCCGCGCCCACTCGTTCCGCCGAGATGGCCAGCAGCGGGCGCACGTAGGTGTCGAGCTTGTCCTTGGGGCAGTGGTCGGTGTGCAGCGCGACGTTGATCGGATACTTGGCCGCGATGACGTGCGCGAACTCGGCCAGCGCGACCGCGCCGGTCACCATGTCCTTGACCCCGAGCCCGGAAGCGAACTCCGCCCCACCGGTGGAGAACTGGATGATGCCGTCGCTGCCGGCGTCGGCGAAGCCTTTGATCGCGGCGTTGACGGTCTCCGAGGAGGTGCAGTTGATGGCCGGGAAGGCGTAGGCGTTCTCCTTGGCACGTTCGAGCATCTCGGCGTAAACCTCGGGCGTTGCGATAGGCATGAACGTTCCTCCTCCGGGACTGGGCCCATTCAGTATTGCAACGCCGGTATGTTGATGCCTCATGAGCACCGCGGTGGTTGCCCTGGGGGACATCCTCGACCCGATGTACTGGCTGGGCTCCAACGGCGTCTTCGGCTCCGCGGTGTTGCCGGGCATCCTGATCATCGTCTTCATCGAGACCGGGTTACTGTTTCCGCTACTGCCCGGGGAATCGCTGCTGTTCACCGGCGGGCTGCTGGCCGCGCATCCCGATCCGCCGGTCAGCATCTGGGTGCTGGCGCCGTGTGTCGCCCTGGTCGCGATCCTGGGCGATCAGACCGGCTACTTCATCGGCCGCCGCATCGGGCCCGCGCTGTTCAAGAAGGAAGATTCGCGGTTCTTCAAGCAGCACTACGTCACCGAGTCACACGCGTTCTTCGAAAAGCACGGCGCCAAGGCCATCGTCTTGGCCAGGTTCGCCCCGTTTGTGCGGACCTTCGTCCCGGTCATCGCCGGGGTGTCCTACATGCGCTATCCGGTGTATCTGGCCTTCGACATCGTCGGTGGCATCGCCTGGGGTGCGGGTGCGACGCTGGCGGGCTACTTCCTGGGCACCGTGCCGTTCGTGCACAACAACCTGGAGAAGATCATCCTGGGCATCTTGTTCGTCTCGCTGCTGCCGGCGATGTTCGCCGCCTGGCGCGGGTTCCGGTCGCGGCGGGCGCGGAAGAACAACCCCAGCGATGAGCCCGCACTACCCGAGTGAGCTGCCCTCGGCGGCACTGTGCGCGGCCTCCATCAGCATCCAACCGGAGAGCTGAACGGACAGGTCGCGCTCCGGGATCGCGGAGCTGTTGACCGCGCCGTCGACCGACTGCGCCTCCTGCCCACCGGCGGTGGGCAATTCGGCGTCGCGATCCCAGAACGCACCGAACACCGGCAGGCCGGCCACCGTTTGCCGGTTGTCCCAGGCCGCTTTGGCGGACGACAACACAATGTTGCGGGCGGTGTCGCGAGCGACGGCGTCGTCGGCGGAGTCTCCAGGCAAAGTGGTCGCCACCAGTGCCAGGTACCGAGCGGTGATGCCGCCGAACAAACCGCCGTCGCCGCCGCCGGCGCTCTTGAGCACACCGTTGGGCGCCATGTGCTCGTTGACCGCCGCCACCAGGCGGTGCACCCGCGCCTTGTGCCGGTCACGCGCCTCGGCGCCGGTGCGCACCGCCAACTCGGTCTCCAGGCCCAGCACCACCCCCTGGCAGTAGGTGTACTGCGCGCGCACCAGCGAGCCGTCCTTGATGCCGTCGAACACCAGGTGTGTCTCCGGGTCGATCAGCGCGCCGTCGATCCAGTCGCTCATCTGGTCGGCCCGGCGCACCCCGCCCTCGTAGCGGGCCAGGAAGATGCCGGCCGGGCCGTTGGCCGGAGCGTTGAAGAACCGTTCCTGCCCTTTGCGCCACGGGATGCCGCCGCCGTCTTGGGGAGCCCACGCGGTGACGAATTGGTCGGCGAGTTTCTGCAGCGCGCGGCGACGCTGCACGCCGGCCACCCGGGCGGCGCGTTCCAGCGCCAAGGCGAGCCAGGCCATGTCGTCGTAGTAGTTGTTGATCCACCGGAAGTTGTTGCGCAGCCGGTGTGCGCGGATCTGCCGGGAAATCCGGGTGTGTCGCTCTGGCTGCGGGTCACGTAGCTGGGCGTCCAGCAGGCAGTCCAGCAAGTGCGCCTGCCACCAGTAGTGCCAGGTGCCGAAGAGCCGGTGTTTGCGTTCCGAGGGCCAGGCCACCACGCCCAGCTGAGTGCCCGGCAGCGCCCAGAGCCGGTGCAGGTGCCGTTGCGTGACAGCGGCTTCGGAGCTAGCTGCCCGATTTGCCCAAAGCTGATCCATACTTGCCGATCCTGCCTTAAGCGGTCCCGGCGAGGATGCTGGAGTCCATGGGCGAGGACAACACCGCGGCGACACGGTCGCTGACCGTCAACGGGCAGCGCCACGAGGTGCACACCGAGGACGACACACCGCTGCTGTACGTGCTGCGCAACCACCTGAACCTGAAGGGCACCCGGTTTGGCTGCGGCGTGGGCTTGTGCGGCGCGTGTTTCGTGCTCGCCGACGGCCGACCGATCTACTCCTGCGACACACCGGTGTGGTCGGTGGCGGACAAGTCGATTCGCACCGTCGAGGGGCTGGGCACCGATGAACAACCGCACCCGGTGGCGCGTGCCCTGATCGCCGGGCAAGCGGCGCAATGCGGGTACTGCATGTCGGGCATCGTGGTGGCCGCGGCGGCGCTGCTGGCCGACAACCCCGATCCCACCGAGTCGGAGGTGCGAAAAGTGTTGAACCCCAACCTGTGTCGCTGCGGGTCGCATAACCGGGTGGTACGGGCGGTGCTGAGCGCCGCGGCGCAGATGAACGGCTCCGGCGATGTCCGTTAGCGACCTGTCGCCGTCGTTGGCCGCCAACCCGGTGCTGGGTCAGTGGTTGCGGATCACCTCGGACGGCGTCGTGGAGGTGCGCTCGGGCAAGGTGGAGCTGGGCCAGGGGGTGTTGACCGCGCTGGCCCAGATCGCCGCCGAGGAACTCGACGTCGACGTGGCGCGGGTGCGGATGATCGCGGCGGCCACCGATCGCAGCCCGGACGAAGGCTTCACCGCGGGCAGCCGGTCGATCCAGCATTCCGGGGCAGCGCTGCGCCAGGTGTGCGCGGAGGCGCGGGCGATCTATGTCGACGTCGCCGCCGCCAAGCTCGCCGTGGCGCCCGACGAGTTGGACGTGTTCGACGGTGAGATCCGCGGCCCGCACGACGTGGTCACCAGCTATTGGGAGCTCGCCGACGACGCGCTGCTGGATCGCGAGGTCAGCGGTGACGTGGCACCCAAAGCGGAGTCGGACTACGCGGTCGTCGGGACCGACCTGGCGCGCCTGGATCTGCCTGACAAGCTGACCGGGCGGCCCCGCTACCTGCACGACCTGCATCTCGACGGTCAGCTGTACGGCCGGGTGGTGCGCCCGCCGTCGCGCGGCGCGCGGTTGCGCGCGGTGGACACCGGCCCGACCGAGGCGCTGCCGGGCGTGGTGGCGGTGGTGCGCGACGGAGACTTCGTGGCGGTGGTGGCCGACCGCGAAGAAGTCGCGCTGCGCGCCGCCGACCGGCTGGGCGGCGACGCCGATTGGGACGAGCACCCAACCCTGCCGGACGAGAACGAGCTGCCCGCGTTTCTGCTGTCCGCGCCGGCCGAAACCCGGGTGATCGCAACCAAAGACGACCCGTCGGCGACGCCGTCGGCCCGCTCGTATCAGGCGCGCTTTCACCGGCCGTACTTGGCGCACGGAGCCATCGGGCCCTCGGCGGCGGCCGCGCTGGCCCACGCCGACGGCCGGTTGGAGGTGTGGTCGCACAGTCAGGGCGTCTACCAGTTGCGCCACGAGTTGGCCGCGGCCCTGGACATGGCCGTCGAGCGGGTGGTGGTGCGCCATGTCGAGGGAGCCGGCTGTTACGGGCACAACGGCGCCGACGACGTCGCCCTGGACGCCGCGCTGCTGGCGCGGGCGGTGCCCGGCCGGCCCGTACAGGTGGTGTGGTCACGCACCGAGGAACTGGGGTGGAGCCCGCTCGGCCCGGCCGGCGTCGTCGAAATCGCCGCGGACTGCGCCGACGACGGGCGCGTGCTGTCCTGGCGGCACGAGATTTGGAGCGGCAGTTACATGGGCCGTCCGGGCACCACGCCGACGAACGCGTTGCTGGCGGCCAGCCACCGCGCAGGCGGCGCCCCGATCCGCGCCGGCGGCGAGCCGCCGGTCGACTTCGGCGGCGGCTCCAGCCGCAACGGCATCCCGGGTTACGACTTTCCGGCCTATCGGGTGACCAATCACCTGCTGACCGAGATGCCGTTGCGGACCTCGGCGCTGCGTTCGCTGGGCGCCCACCTCAATGTGTTCGCCATCGAGTCGGCGATGGACGAGCTCGCCGCGGCCGCGGGCCGCGACCCCGTCGAATTCCGGTTGGCGCACCTGTCGGACCCGCGGGGGCGGGCGGTGCTGCAGGCCGCGGCGCGACGGGCCGGCTGGACCGAGTGGACTTCGCGGGAGGCGATCGGCCACGGCGTCGGTTACGCCCGCTACAAGAGCTCCTCGGCGTATTGCGCGGTGGTGGCCGAGGTGGAGGCGGTCAACGAGGTGCGGGTGCGGCGGCTGGTGATCGCGGTGGATGCGGGACTAGTCATCAACCCCGACGGTGCGGCCAATCAGATCGAAGGCGGCGCCATTCAGGCCACCAGTTGGACGCTCAAGGAGCGGGTGCGCTTCGACCGGATGAACGTGACCAGCACCACCTGGGAGACCTATCCCATCCTGCGCTTTTCCGAGGTACCCGCCGTCGACGTGGAATTCGTTGCGGCACAGGAGAATTCCCCGCTGGGAGTGGGTGAGTGCGCGCAGGGCCCGACCGCGGCGGCGATCGGCAACGCGGTGTGCGACGCGCTGGGCGTGCGGGTGCGGTCCCTGCCGTTGACCACCGAACAGCTCATCGCCGCAATTTCGGACTAGCCAGCGCGGCCGGCCCCTCGCCGCCGCACCAACAGCCAGGCGAGCACCATCGCGGCCAGCAGCGCGACACCGGGGGCGCCGTACTTCTTGAGCTGCTCGCCGCCGGCGAGTTGCAACAGGTCGATGGGGGCAGGCTCAGCGGAGGCGGCCGTGGCCGCGGCGTCTACGGGGACCTCGGCGCTTCTCGGTAGCTCACCGTTGGTGCTGACCGGGCTCTCCGGCGCTGGGCTGGCCTTGGCTTTGAGTTCGGCTTCCAGGGATTCGACGAACTGGCCCAACAACTTCTCCGACACCTGTTGCAGCATGCCGCTGCCGAACTGAGCCAGCTTGCCGACGATCTTGAGATCGGTGTCGACGATGACGTGGGTGCGCTCCCCCGCCTCCTGCAGCTGCGCGGTCACGGTGGCCGCCGCATTGCCGGTGCCGCGCGACTCTTTGCCCTTGGCGTCGATCACGGCCCGGTATTGGGCGCGGTCTTGTTCGACGAAGTGCACCTTGCCGCTGAATTCGCTGGTCACCGGGCCCACCTTGACCTTTACTTTGCCGAGGTAGTCGTCGCCCTGGTGGCCGGTCAGCTGCGCTCCGGGCATCAGCGGAATCACCTGCTCCAGGTCGCACAGCACGTCCCAAGCCTGATCGATCGGCGCGCTGACGGTGAACTGGTTGGCGATCTTCATCGTTGAAGTCCTCTCGTGTCCGGGCGGTGTTCGACAACTGCGTCGCGAATCAGCCTGGCACACCGGCGCCGGACGGAATCACTTACACGTCGCGGTGGATGCGGCCGCTGAGCTCAGCCAGGGGACGGCCCTGCCCGCCCCACCGTCGGGCGATGATGTCCGCGGCGATCGAAACGGCGGTTTCCTCGGGGGTGCGCGCGCCCAGATCCAAACCGATTGGGCTCGAGAGGCGACTCATCTCCGCGTCCGTCAACCCGGCCGCGCGCAGCCGGTCCATGCGGTCGTCGTGGGTTCGCCGCGATCCCATCGCGCCGACGTAGCCGACCGCGGGCAACCGCAGCGCCACCTCCAGCACCGGCACGTCGAACTTCGGGTCGTGGGTGAGCACGCAGATGACCGTGCGCTCGTCGATTGCCCCGGCCTGCACCTGGCCGGCCAGGTAGCGGTGCGGCCATTCGACGACGACTTCGTCGGCCGTCGGGAAGCGCGCCGGCGTGGCGAACACGGCGCGGGCATCGCAGACGGTGACGCGGTAGCCGAGGAACGAGCCCTGCCGGGCCAGGGCGGCCGCGAAGTCGATGGCGCCGAACACCAGCATTCGCGGGCGCGGCGCGTAGCTGGCGACGAAGACCTCCATGCCTTCACCGCGGCGCTGGCCGTCGGTCCCGTATTCGAGGATGTCGCTGCGGCCCAAGGCCAGCAAACCGCGGGCGTCGTCGGTGACGGCGGCGTCGGCGCGCGCCGAACCCAGCGACCCGGCCGCGGTGTGGGGCCAGATGACCCGCCTCCGGCCCGTCCACTCCGGATGGGAGATGACGGTGGCCACGGCGACCGGTCGGTGCGCGGCGATATCGTCGGCCACCGTGCCGAGCTCGGGGAAGGTCGCCTGCGACACCGGTTCGACGAAGATGTCGATGATGCCGCCGCAGGTCAGGCCTACCGCGAAGGCGTCTCCGTCGCTGATTCCGTAGCGCTCCAGCCGCGGCGACCCGGTCTGCACGACCTCAGCGGCGAGGTCGTAGACGGCACCCTCCACACATCCGCCCGACACCGACCCGCTGACCGAACCATCCGGCGCGACCACCATCGAGGCGCCCGGCGGGCGCGGCGCCGACCGCAAAGTCCGGACCACGGTTCCTACCCCCGCGGTGCCGCCGGCGCGCCAGACCGACATCAGATCAGCAAGCACGTCACGCACGCATCCCAAAGTAAGCTCACCCCGCCCTCTGGGCCCAACTTCGGGGCTATTCGGCCGTTGTCGTGTGTGGCGTCGAGTGTGTACTGACGGCTTCCAGCGTCACGCGTGGGCGGCCGATTCGCCGGAATCCCGCCGCTGGCGCACACTCGACGCCGCTGGTGCACGGTCGCCGGGCTATTCGGCCGTTGTCGTGTGTGGCGTCGACTGTGTACTGACGGCATCCAGCGTTACGCGAGGGCGGGCGATTCGCCGGAATCCCGCCGCTGGCGCACACTCGACGCCGGGCGCTCACACTCGGGGGCTATTCGGCCGTTGTCGTGTGTGGCGTCGACTGTGTACTGACGGCTTCCAGCGTCACGCGTGGGCGGGAAATTCGCCGGAATCCCGCCGCTGGCGCACACTCGACGCCCTCACCTCACACTCGGCGCCGCTGCCGCACACTCACCAAGCCCGCGACAGGTCTGCGTGCTCGCGGATCCACGCATGCATCGCGATCCCCGCCGCCACACCGGCATTGATGCTGCGGGTCGAACCGAACTGTGCGATCGAGACGGTCAGCGCCGCACCCGTGCGCGTGTCGTCGGTGATGCCGGGGCCTTCTTGACCGAACACCAGCAGACAGTCCCGCGGCAGCGTCGTCTCTTCCAGCCGGCTGGCGCCCGGGACGTTGTCCACCGCGACCACGGTCAGCCCGGCGTCGGCGGCAAAAGCCATCAGGTGGGCGGCATCGTCGTGATGGCACAACCGTTGGTAGCGGTCGGTCACCATGGCGCCGCGGCGATTCCAGCGGCGACGCCCGACGATGTGCACGGTGTCGACGGCGAACGCGTTGGCGGTGCGCACCACCGAGCCGATGTTGGCGTCGTACCCGAAGTTCTCGATCGCCACATGCAGCCCATGCCGGCGCCGGTCGATGTCGGCGATGATCGCCTCGCGAGTCCAGTACCGGTAGGCGTCGACGACGTTGCGAGTGTCCCCTTCGCGCAACAACATTGGGTCATAGCGCGGGTCGTCGGGCGGGTCCCCCACCCACGGGCCGACGCCGGTGGCCGGTGCACCCCACTCAGTGGGCCCGGGTCCGCTCACTTCGCGGTCCAGACCGCGGCGTGGGTGCCGACCACCGCCACGGTCGCATACAGCAACGCGTCGTTGATTTCACCCTGGGTGCACAGCGATGCGGTCACCTGCACCGGGTCCCGCGACGACTCGGGCAGGATCAGCACCGACGAACCGTACGCCGCGCACGCCGGGTTCAGCCCGCGGCCGGGCACCGTCGGTGCGGCCAACAGCATCAGGGGCCCGCCGCGGCTGGCCGACTCGTCGCGGTAGCGGGCGGCCAGCGCGTCTGCCTCCAGCCCGAGCAGCATGTAGCCGTTGCCGGTGAACGCCGCCGCGTCACCAAGCTGGGCCTTGTTCACCGGTGTGCCGTCGGCACGCCAGGCCGAGACGCTGGTGGTCTTCACTACCAGACCAGTGTCGTTCTGGTTGGTCGGCAGCAACCCGACCGGAAACGCCGCCGGGTAGGCCGCCGCGGTGTCCGGGATCCGGTCGCGCGGTGAATAGGTGTAGACCCCGCGCACCGCGCTGCGATCCTTCAGCGGACCCAGGCAAACCGTGCCGGTGAGCCGATCGGGCGGCGCCGACAGCGGCGCGGCGATCGGGTGCACCTTGCCGACCGCGTCGCTGCAGCTGCCCAGCCCGTTGGCCTCCATCGGATGGGCCAAGGCGCCGTAGAGCCCGTAGCGAATGTCTTCGACCTTGGCGTGTGGGGCATGCGGATCGGTGGGGGCCGCGTCGATGTCGATCAACACGTAGTCGCCGTCCCAGCGCAGGTTCGACACCGACATGTTCCAGCCCAGCACCGCCGCCGATTCACCGACGCCGGCGGTCTTCGCACCGTAGATGGGGCCGGGTTTGGCGCTCGAGCAGCCGACCAAACCGCACAGCGCTACCGCAATCACCAGGAGAATGCGCACAGCCAGCGACCTAAGACAGCCCCAGATCGGCGAGGCCGAGCACACTGCGATACGGCAGCCCCTCGGCTTCGATCGCTTCGGCCGCGCCGGTGGCGCGGTCCACGACGGTCGCGACACCGACCACCTCGCCCCCCGCTGCGGTGACCGCGCGCACCGCCGTCAACGCCGAATTGCCCGTCGTGCTGGTGTCCTCGACTACCAGGACCCGCTGGCCCGACACCTCTGAGCCTTCGATAAGTCGTTGCATGCCATGGCTTTTCGCCGATTTGCGTACCACGAACGCGTCGATCGGGCGGCCCGGGGCGTGCATGATCGCGGTGGCGACCGGGTCTGCGCCCAAGGTCAATCCACCGACCACCGCGTAATCCCAGTCGTCGGTGAGCTCGCGCATCAGCCGGCCGATCAGCGCCGACGCCTGGTGGTGCAAGGTGGCGCGGCGCAGGTCGACGTAGTAGTCGGCCTCCTTGCCCGACGACAGCGTCACCCGGCCATGCACCACCGACAGCCGGCGCACCAGTTCGGCCAACTCGCGCTTAGGTTCGGCCACTGCCGCCGCCAAAGCGTTTGGTGACGGCCCGGGTCAGCCGTCGCGGCAGCATCCGGCCGGTGGCGACCAGGTACTTGTACTGGACACCGGGGACACTGAGCACCTTGCCGCGGGCGATGTCGGCCAGGCTTGCACTGACCACGTCGTCGACCTCGAGCCACAGCAACGACGGCACCGAGGCCATGTCGATCCCGGCCCGACTGTGGAATTCGGTGCGCACATAGCCGGGGCACACCGCGTGCACGCCGACGCCGGTGCCCTGCAGTCCGTTGGCCAGCCCCTCGGTGAACGACACCACCCACGCCTTGGATGCCGAGTAGGTGGAACCTCGTCCGGGCAGCAGGCCGGCAACGCTGGCGATGTTGATGACGGTGCCCGCCCCGGCGGCCAGCATGGGCGGCAGCGCGGCGCGGGTCAGGTGCATGACCGCGGTGACGTTGACGTCGAGCTGGGATTGAAGCTGCGCGGGATCGGCCTCCCAGAATTCCCCCGACGTGCCGAAACCGGCATTGTTGACCAGCACTCGCACCCCGGCGCCCAGCCGCTCGATGACCTTGTCGCGCCCGGCGGCCTCCGCCAGATCAGCCTGCAGCACCTCGATGTGGCCGGCGTTCGCCCGCAGCTCGTCGGCCAACTGGTCCATCCGGGCGACGTCGCGGGCAACCAGCACCAGGTCGTAGCCGTCCCGGGCGTAGCGGCGCGCAAATCCCGCGCCGATTCCGGAGGTAGGGCCGGTGATCAGGGCGACAGGGCGCGGCATGACCGACAGCGTAGCGAAGCGCCGACTGCGGCTTCTCGCCCCAGTGAGATGTCAGCGCTGGAAGTTGGGAGCCTGATTGCCGTTGCGGCCGGGCGGCGGGCGCCGGCCGGCTTCCGGGCGGCCCTCGTCGCGGCGCACCGGCTCCGGTTGGCGTCGACCGCCGTCGGCCAACAACCCGGTGACATCCTGCTCGGCCCGCCTGGGCGGCAGTTCTGCGCGCGAGGCGGGCGCCAGCGGGCGAGTCGGGGCCGATTTGCGCGGCGCCGGCAGCTCGGCCGGTTCGGCGGCAGCCTCGGCGGGCAGCGGCGGCAACACCCGCAGCAGATCGTTGAACTGGCGAACGGTGCGCAAACCCTCGTCCCACTGGGCGCGGGTGCTGGCGATCGGCATCGCCACCAACGTCCAGTTCTGCTCGTTCCACATGATCTCGGCGCAATCCGGCGCGGTGTGGGCGAAGGTGACCATCCGCCGGTCGCAGGCGCGCCGGGCGGCGTCGAGGTTGGTCGAGTACACCATGCGTGGTCCGATCGCGCCGAGCAGCCAGATGTCGCTCTCGCGTGGTTCCTTGAGCCCTTTGAGGCGCAGGTCGACGACGACGTTGGTGCCGACCTTGCGGTGCAGGGCGATGACGGTGGCGACTTCCTCGAGGTCGAAGATGTAAACGGCCTCGCCACGGATCTGGCCCAGCACGACGTTGCGGGCCGGGATGTCACCGACGGTCGACATCACGCCGCGCTTCCAGCGGTGCAGAATCTCGGTCGATTCGCGTTCGTAGTCGAATCCGTGCGAGCGCGCCCACGACTTGCGGCGCCTGCTGCGCCCGCGACGCTTGTCGATGTCGATGTACAGCAACACCGCCGCACCGACGAAGCACAGTGCGGAGAGCGTGAACCAGAGCGGGACCATCCCCAACAGAGTATCTGTAGTCAGTACTGAACGAAGAATCCGAGCAGGTCACAACCGAATCACAGGAGCGAATAGTTCACCGGCCGACACCGGGCCCGAGCGCCGGGCGTGGTAGATGCCTAGGAATGTATGCGGACTATCGGCTCTTTCACCTCGCCGTCGCCGACGGCGTTTGCCGGGCGACGATCGACAACCCACCCATAAATCTGCTGGATGTTCCGCTGTGGAGCGAGATCGACCGCCTCACGCGGGAGGTGGCGGCCGACGACGACGTGCGGGTGCTGATCGTGGACTCGGCCGACCCGGAATTCTTCGTCGCGCACGCCGACGCCGGGATGATTCTCGATCTACCGGCCGACGACATCGGGCTGCACGACGAGCTGAGCCCCTTCCACGCCGCCATGGAAGCCTTCCGGCTCCTACCGAAGGCCACCATTGCCGTCATCGAAGGGATCTGCCGCGGCGGCGGCAGCGAATGGGCGATGGCGTTCGACCTGCGCTATGCGGCACTGGACAAGGCGGTGTTCGGCCAGCCGGAGGTGGCCTTCGGTCTCATCCCCGGCGGTGGCGGCACGCAGCGCCTCCCCCGGTTGGTGGGCCGCGGACGAGCCCTGGAAGTCATCCTCGGCGGTAGGGACGTCGACGCCGCGACCGCCGAAGCCTGGGGTTACGTCGACCGGGCGCTACCCGCCGATCAGCTGCGCAGCTTCGTCGACAAGCTGGCCCGGCGCATCGCGTCCTGCCCGCAGTCGGCCATCACCAACGCCAAACGCGCGGTCGACGCCGCGTTGTCCAGCGATGTGACGACCGGACTGCGGATCGAGGATCAGCTGTTCCGCGAAACACTTGCCCAACCGGTGGCCCGCGAACGGCTCCAGGCAGTCATCGACGCCGGCGCCCAGACCCGAGAATTCGAGCTGGGCGACCGGCGCCGAAACGGTAGCTAGAACTAGCCGAGGATCAACGAGTCGCCGTCCGGGCTGACGTTGACCGGAACCATGTCGCCGTCGTGCACATCGCCGGCCAGCAACATCTTGGCCAGCTGGTCGCCGATGGCCTGCTGGACCAACCTGCGCAGCGGGCGCGCCCCATAGATCGGGTCGAAGCCGCGCTGGGCCAGCCACTGCTTGGCCGGCAGCGACACCTGCAGCGTGAGGCGACGCTGGGCGAGCCGCTTCTGCAGCTGGGCCAGCTGGATGTCGACGATCGCCACCAGCTCACCGGGTTCGAGGCCGTCGAAGATGATCACGTCGTCGAGCCGGTTGATGAACTCCGGCTTGAACGCCGAGCGCACCGCCGCCATCACCATCTCCTCGTCGCCGCCCGAACCGAGGTTGGACGTCAGGATCAGGATGGTGTTGCGGAAGTCGACCGTGCGGCCCTGCCCGTCGGTCAACCGGCCCTCGTCGAGCACCTGTAGCAGCACGTCGAACACGTCGGGGTGCGCCTTTTCGATCTCATCAAACAGGATCACCGTGTACGGACGCCGGCGCACTGCTTCGGTCAGCTGCCCGCCCTGGTCGTAGCCGATGTAGCCCGGCGGGGCGCCGACCAGGCGCGCCACCGAGTGCTTCTCGCCGTACTCGCTCATGTCGATGCGGACCATCGCACGCTCGTCGTCGAATAAGAACTCCGCCAGCGCCTTGGCCAGCTCGGTCTTACCGACACCGGTGGGGCCCAGGAACATGAACGAGCCGGTCGGCCGGTTGGGGTCGGCCACGCCGGCCCGGGAACGGCGCACGGCGTCGGACACCGCCTGCACGGCCCTGCGCTGGCCGATGACGCGCCGGCCCAGCTCCTGCTCCATGCGCAGCAGTTTGGCGGTCTCGCCCTCGAGCATCCGCCCGGCGGGGATGCCGGTCCATGCCGACACCACCTCGGCGATGTCGTCGGGCCCGACTTCTTCCTTGAGCATCACGTTCTCCCGGGCCTGGGCCTGCGGGAGGGCGGCGTCGAGTTTCTTCTCGACCTCGGGGATCCGTCCGTAGCGCAGCTCGGCCGCCTTGGCCAGGTCGCCGTCGCGCTCGGCGCGCTCGGACTCTCCGCGCAGCGTCTCCAGCTGTTCCTTGAGTTCGCGGACGACGTCGATCGCGTTCTTCTCGTTGTGCCAGCGGGTGGTCAGCTCGCTGAGCTGTTCCTTCTTGTCGGCCAGCTCCGAGCGCAGCTTCTCCAGCCGCTCCTTGGACGCCTCGTCTTCCTCCTTTGCCAGCGCCATCTCCTCGATCTCGAGGCGGCGCACCAGGCGCTCGACCTCGTCGATCTCCACGGGCCGGGAGTCGATCTCCATCTTCAGCCGGCTGGCGGCCTCGTCGACCAAGTCGATGGCCTTGTCCGGGAGGAACCGGGCGGTGATGTAGCGGTCGGACAGCGTCGCGGCGGCGACCAGGGCCGAGTCCGTGATGCGCACGCCGTGGTGCACCTCGTAGCGGTCCTTGAGCCCGCGCAGGATGCCGACGGTGTCTTCCACCGACGGCTCGCCGACAAAGACCTGCTGGAAGCGCCGCTCCAGCGCGGCGTCCTTCTCGATGTACTTGCGGTACTCGTCGAGGGTGGTGGCGCCGACCAGGCGCAGCTCACCGCGGGCCAGCATCGGCTTGATCATGTTGCCGGCGTCCATCGCGCCCTCGCCGGTCGCGCCGGCGCCGACGATGGTGTGCAGCTCATCGATGAAGGTGATGATCTGGCCGGCGGAGTTCTTGATGTCGTCGAGCACGGCCTTGAGCCGTTCCTCGAACTCGCCGCGGTACTTGGCGCCGGCCACCATCGATCCGAGGTCCAGGCTGATGACGGTCTTGTCGCGCAGGCTCTCCGGCACGTCACCGGCCACGATGCGCTGGGCCAGGCCCTCGACGATGGCGGTCTTGCCGACGCCGGGCTCGCCGATGAGCACCGGGTTGTTCTTGGTGCGGCGGCTCAGCACCTGCACGACACGGCGAATCTCGTTGTCCCGGCCGATGACCGGGTCGAGTTTGCCCTCGCGGGCGCGGGCGGTCAGGTCGGTGGAGTACTTCTCCAGCGCCTGGTAGGTGGCCTCCGGCTCGGGGCTGGTGACGCGGCCGCTGCCACGCACCTTGACGAACGCCTCCCGCAGGGCCTGCGGGGACGCGCCATGACCGGTCAACAGCTTGGCGACGTCCGAGTCGCCGGTGGCCAGCCCGACGAGCAGGTGCTCGGTGGAGACGTATTCGTCGTCCATCTCGGTGGCCAGATGCTGGGCGGTGGTGATGGCCGCCAGCGACTCACGCGACAGCTGCGGCTGTGAACTGGAGCCGCTTGTCTGGGGCAGCCGGTCGAGTAGGCGCTGAGCCTCGGCGCGGACGGTAGCGGGCTCGACACCGACGGCCTCCAACAGCGGTGCGGCGATCCCGTCGTTCTGCGTCAGCAACGCCAACAGCAGATGAGCGGGCCTGATCTCGGGGTTGCCGGCGGCTGATGCCGCCTGCAGAGCCGACGTCAGGGCCGCCTGCGTCTTGGTAGTCGGATTGAATGAGTCCACGACACCTCCGTTCGGGGTACGTCCTAGAAAAATGCTTGTCGGCTAGTTCAACGCCGTCAAGGTTGAGTCTGTTCCGCTCAAGGTTAGCGAATTTTCGGCACCGGTGGCACCCCTGTGCCGAAGCCTAGAATCGGACTCCGTGGGCTTAGAGGACCGAGACGCGCTGCGGGTGTTGCGAGACGCCTTCGCGACCGACGGTCCGGTCGGCAGCAACGAGGTGGTTCGCCGGTTCTACGGCCACTGGTTTGCCGTGGACAGTTCGATCCGCGACCTGTTCCCGCCCGAGATGGCAGGTCAGCGCGACGCGTTCGCCCACGCCATGCACTGGGTGTACGGCGAACTGGTGGACCAGCGCGCCGACGAACCGGTGGCCTTTCTGGCCCAGCTCGGCCGCGACCACCGCAAATACGGGGTGCTGCCGGGCCACTACCCGACGCTGCGCCGCGCGCTGTACACCTCGCTGCGCGACCACCTGGGCAGCGCCTGGACCGATGCGGTCAAAGAGGCCGCCGATCAGTCGCTGAACCTGATCACCGGGGTAATGAGTGGCGCCGCAGATTCCGACGACGGACCGCCGTGGTGGGACGGCACCGTCATCGAGCACAACCGGGTGTCGCGGGATCTGGCCGTGGTCCGGTTGCGGCTGGACCGTCCGATGCACTACCACGCCGGCCAGTACGTCACCGTCCACGTGCCACAATGCCCGCGCCGCTGGCGCTACCTGAGTCCGGCCATCCCGGCCGACCCGGAAGGCAATATCGAGTTCCACGTCCGCGTCGTGCCCGGCGGCCTGGTCAGCACGGCCGTGGTCGGGGAAACCCGGCCCGGTGACCGGTGGCGGTTGTCGAGTCCGCACGGCGGCCTGCATGTCGACCGCGACGGCGGCGACGTGCTGATGGCGGCCGGCAGCACCGGCCTGGCGCCGCTGCGGGCCATCATCATGGACCTGTGCCGCTATGCGGTGAATCCCCGGGTGCACCTGTTCTTCGGCGCCCGCTACGGCTGCGAACTCTACGATCTGCGCACGCTGTGGCACGTCGCCGCGCACAACCCCTGGCTGTCGGTCTCGCCGGTGTCGGAATACAACCGCGATCCGGCGTGGGCCGCGGACTATCCCGACGTTTCGCCGCCGCGGGGTCTGCACGTGCGGCAGACCGGCCGACTGCCCGAGGTGGTCACCAGGTACGGCGGGTGGGGTGACCGACAGATCCTGATCAGCGGGGGCCCCGGCATGATCGAGGCGACCAAGGCCGCGCTGATCGCCAAAGGCGCGCCGCCGCAGCGCATCCAGCACGACCCGCTCTAGGCTTGCCGGGTGCACGTCGTCACCTTGCGCGAGGACTCGCTCGCAGCGCAGTTCGTGGTGGATGCCGGGATGATCGGCACCTCGCTGACGGACTCGGGAACCGAACTGCTGGGACAACGCCGCGGCCTGGACGCCTATCTGTCCGCGGGCAAGACGATGGGCATCCCGATCCTGTACCCGTGGGCGAATCGGTTGGGCGACAACAGCTATACCGCCGAGGACGTGACCGTGACGCTCAAGCCCGGCGAGAACCGGGTGCGTGCCGACCCGGCCGGGCTGCCCATCCACGGCGTGCTGGCCGCCTATCCGCATTGGCGGCTGACCGCCCAATCGGACCAGGAACTGACCGCCGAACTCGACTTCGGCGCCGACGCGCAGTTGCTCGCCAGCTTCCCGTATCCGCATGTGCTGGCGATGACCGTGCGACTGGCCGAGCGGACGCTGACGGTGCGCACCACGGTCACCCCTACCGGTGACCGGGCGGTGCCGCTGTGCTTCGGCTATCACCCGTATCTGCAGTTGCCCGGCGTCCCGCGCACCGAGTGGCTCATCGAGACACCGGCCCTGCGCCACCTGGCCCTCGACGACCGGGGCCTGCCCACCGGCCAGACCACCCCGCACCAGCCAGGGTCGGAACCGTTGGGCGACAAGAGCTTTGACGACGCCTTCGACCAGGTGCCCGACGGTGCGGTGTTCGCGGTGTCGGGCGGTGGCCGTCGTCTGGAAGTTCAGTTCGAGCGCGGTTACGCCGCCACGCAGATCTTCGCGCCGCCCGGGGAAGACCTGATCTGTTTCGAGCCGATGACCGCGCCCACCGACGCGTTGCGGCGTGGCGGCTATGAGTCCGCGCGTCCGGGTGAGCCGGCCGTCGCGGTGTTCTCTATCCGCGTGTAGGGCGGCTCAGCGCCGCTCGCCGGTCCGCGGCTTCCAGACCACCAAAGCGGTGCTCTTGGGCATCACTGCCACCTCGCGGCGCTGGTTGGCCCGCAATGCGGCTATCTCGTCGGCCATCTCCTGCAGCCGGGACTGCAGCGCCTCGACCTGGTTGGTCAGCTCGATGATGCGCTTGATGCCGGCCAGGTTGACGCCCTCGTCCTGCGACAGCCGCTGCACCTCGCGCAGCAGATCGACGTCGTGCTGGGAGTAGCGGCGTCCGCCACCGGACGTGCGTTGCGGGGTGACCAGGCCGAGCCGGTCGTAGGTGCGCAGCGTCTGCGCATGCATCCCGGCCAGCTCGGCGGCCACGGAAATCAGAAACGTGCGCGATTCGCGTTCGGACTTCTTGGCCATCAGCGGTTACCTGCCCATCCGGCCCGCGGGTTGAACCCGCTGGACCGCTCGGCCGCCGCATAGGCTTCCAGCGCCTCTTGGGCGGCGCCTTCCAGATTCGGTGGTACGGCGACCTTGACGGTGACGAGCAAGTCACCGGCGCCGCCGCTGCGCTTGGGCACCCCACGACCGCGCACCCGCAGGATGCGGCCGTCGGCGGTGCCTTTCGGCACCCGCACACCCACGGTGCCGTCCAGCGTTGGCACCGAAAGCGTTGAGCCCAAGGCTAATTCGGTGAAGCTGACCGGCACGGTGACGGTGAGGTCGTCACCGTCACGGCCGAAGATCTTGTCCGGCCGCACATGCACGGTCACGTACAGGTCACCCGACGGAGCACCGCGCAACCCCGCCTCGCCTTGTCCGGCCAGCCGGATCCGCTGCCCGTCCTCGACGCCGGGAGGTATCCGCACGTTGATCGTGCGAGTCCGGGTGGTCACGCCGGTCCCCTTGCACTCGTCACACGGGTGCTCGATGATCGAGCCGCTGCCCCGGCAATCGGTGCACGGTTCGGAGAAGCCGAACGCGCCCTGGTTGCGGTTGATCACCCCGGCCCCGTTACAAGTGGGGCACACCTTGGGGCTGGTGCCCGGACGCGCGCCGCTGCCATGGCAGTTGGTGCACGGCGCCGGGCTGGTCAGCCGCAGTGGCATGGCCACGCCCTTGGCGGCTTCGACGAAATCCAGCTCCGTCTCGGTCTCCAGGTCGTTGCCGCGCCGGGGACGGCTGGGCCGGGTGCTGCCGCCTCGTCCGAACAGCCCGCCGAACAGGTCGCCGATGTTGGCGCCCCCGCTGCGGCCGGCCGCGTCGAACAGGTCGTTCAGGTTGAACTCGGCGCCGTCACCGCCCCCGCCGAAGCCACCGAAACCACCGGTGTTGAAGCGGCGTCCGCCAAGGCCCCCGCCCGCGAACAGCCGGCGGGTCTCGTCGTACTCCTTGCGCTTGGCCTCGTCGGACAAGACGCTGTAGGCCTCGGAGACCGCTTTGAACCGTTCCGCTCCGGCAGGGTTCTTGTCCGGGTGCAGATCGGAAGCCAGCTTGCGGTATGCGGTCTTGATCTCTTTGGCATCGGCGTCAGAGGAGACGCCCAGCTCCTTATAGAAGTCTTTCTCGACCCATTCACGCTGGGCCATGTCGCGTCACCCCCTCTCACCTCTCTTGTTGATTGTGTGGTCTAGTCACCGGAGGTGCCGGCGTTATCGTCGGTTTGCGTGTCGGATTCGGCAGGGCCGGACGCTGTTTGCGATGAACCGGCACCTTCGACCGTGTCGACGACGCCGACCAGAGCGTGCCGGAGCACGTTCTCGCCGAGCCGGTATCCCTGCCGCATGACGGTGCCGATGACGGCCCTGGAACCTTCGCCGCCGTCGCCCTCGTGCTGCACGGCTTCGTGCAGGGCCGGATCGAAGTCTTCGCCCTCCACGCCGAACGCCTCCAGGCCAAGCCCGGTCAATGCGTTCGCCAGCTTGTCGGCCACCGACTTCAGCGGGCCGGACTCCAGGTCGCCGTGCTTGCGCGCCCGGTCCAGATCGTCGAGCACACCGAGCAGTTGGGAGATGACGCTGGCCTTGGCCCGGTCGGCCGCCGCCTGCTGGTCACGCAACGCCCGCTTGCGGTAGTTGGCGAAGTCCGCCGTCACCCGCTGCAGATCCGCGGTCAACTCGGCGACCTTGTCCGATTTGTCGGCCGATTTGTCGGCCGGCTGGGCGGCCGGCGCCGCCTCTCCCGGCGAACTGCCGGGAGAGACGTGCCGGACCTCACCGGTCTCGGGATCGATGCGCCGTTTGTCGGTGACCGTTACGTGTTCCTGATTACCTTCGGTCACTTGGCCTCCCGGTCGTCGTCGACGACCTCCGCGTCCACGACATCGTCAGCGCCGGGCTGCGCGCCGCCGGGCGCGCCGCCGGATTCGCCGCCCGCTGCCTGGGTCGCCTCGTAGATCGCCTGGCCGAGTGCCTGCGATTCCTGGCCGAGCCGCTCCATCGCCGACTTGATCGCGGTGATGTCGGTGCCACCCAACGCCGCCTTGGCGTCGGCCACCGCGGCATCGACCTTGTTCAGCGTGTCCTCGGGCACCTTCGAGCCGCCTTCGGCGCTGCGCTGTTCGGAGACGAACTTCTCCGTCTGGTAGACCAGCGTCTCGGCCTGGTTGCGGACGTCAGCCTCCTCGCGGCGCTTGCGGTCTTCCTCGGCGTGCGCTTCGGCGTCCTTGATCATCCGGTCGATCTCTTCCTTGGACAGGCCAGAGCCTTCCTGGATCCGGATGGTGTTCTCCTTGCCGGTGCCCTTGTCCTTGGCGGTGACGTGCACGATGCCGTTGGCGTCGATGTCGAAGGTCACCTCGATCTGCGGGATACCGCGCGGCGCCGGCGGGATACCGGTCAGCTCGAACGAGCCGAGCAGCTTGTTGTGCGAGGCGATCTCGCGCTCACCCTGATAGACCTGGATCTGCACCGACGGCTGGTTGTCGTCGGCGGTGGTGAAGGTCTCCGACCGCTTGGTCGGGATGGTGGTGTTGCGCTCGATCAGCTTGGTCATCACGCCACCCTTGGTCTCGATACCCAAGCTCAGCGGCGTAACGTCAAGCAGCAGAACGTCTTTCACCTCACCCTTGAGCACACCGGCCTGCAGCGCCGCGCCGACGGCGACGACCTCGTCCGGGTTGACGCCCTTGTTGGGCTCCTTGCCGCCGGTCATCTCCTTGACCAGCTCGGAGACCGCGGGCATCCGGGTGGAACCACCCACCAGCACCACGTGGTCGATGTCGGACACCGAGATACCGGCGTCGGCGATCACCGACTGGAACGGCTTGCGGGTGCGGTCCAGCAGGTCCTGCGTGATGCGCTGGAACTCCGCCCGGCTCAGCTGCTCGTCGAGGAACAGCGGGTTCTTGTCCGCGTCGACGGTGATGTAGGGCAGGTTGATCGACGTGGACTGCGAGCTGGACAGCTCGATCTTGGCCTTCTCGGCCGCTTCCCGCAGCCGCTGCATGGCCATCTTGTCCTTGGTCAGGTCGATGCCGCTGGTGCCCTTGAACTTGTCGACCAGCCAGTCGACGACGCGCTGGTCCCAGTCGTCACCACCGAGGTGGTTGTCACCACTGGTGGCGCGAACCTCGACCACACCCTCGCCGATCTCCAGCAACGAGACGTCGAACGTGCCGCCACCGAGGTCGAAGACCAGGATGGTCTGTTCCTTCTCGCCCTTGTCCAGGCCGTAAGCCAGTGCGGCTGCGGTGGGTTCGTTGACGATGCGCAGCACGTTGAGGCCGGCGATCTGACCGGCGTCCTTGGTGGCCTGGCGTTGGGCGTCGTTGAAGTAGGCGGGCACGGTGATCACCGCGTCGGTGATGTCCTCGCCCAGGTACGCTTCGGCGTCCCGCTTCAACTTCTGCAGGATGCGGGCGCTGATCTCCGGCGCCGTGTATTTCTTGCCGTCGATCTCGATGGACCAGTCGCCACCCATGTGGCGCTTGACCGAGCGAATGGTCCGGTCGACGTTGGTCACCGCCTGGTTCTTGGCAGGCTGGCCGACCAGCACCTCGCCATTGCGGGCGAATGCGACGACCGACGGTGTAGTCCGGGAGCCCTCGGAGTTAGCGACGACGACCGGATCGCCACCTTCTAGAACCGCGACGACTGAGTTAGTGGTCCCGAGGTCGATTCCGACCGCACGAGCCATAGTGAATCCTCCTGATTGTAGCTTCTTCTTGCACTATGCTGAGTGAACCCGGCTCAAGACTGCCCCTGGCGGAGCCGTCCTGTCAATACGATGTTGAGCCAGGTTCACTCAACTTGCTGACTATCCTAACGGCTGCCGGATGCAACTTGTTCCCGGGTGGCTGCGTCCGGGAATGTTTATGAGATTGTTCAGAAACTGCCGGCCGGCCGAGCGCCGCACCGGCGACGTAGCCCAAAATTCAGGACGTGGGGATCGCACTGCCGGGGTTGACTCGAACGCGTAGCAGCGGCCTTTCTCGGGAGGGCCGCATGCTGGCCTACAGTGCATCCCTGGCGTTTTCGGCAGGCTGGGTCAACTCCATGGCCCTGCTCATCCTCGCGGTTCCGGTCGGCAACCTCACCGGCGTGACCACCCAGCTCGGCATGGACACGGCCCACCCGTGGCGATATGAGAGCCACGTCCTGATCGCCATCTTGGCCGGCTTCCTGGTCGGCGCGGCCATCGCCGGCGTGGTCCTGGCGTCCGAACGGGCCTCCCTCGGTATGCGCCACGCCACCGTGCTAGTCATCGAGGCGACGCTGCTGGTGCTTGCCGCGGCGGGCGTCGAAGAGTCCGACGTCAAGGCGCTGATCCTGGGCGCCGGGATCGAGGAGACCGCGGTGCAGGCGTTGCTGGCCGCCTCGGCCCTCGGCCTGCAGAACGGGCTCACGTCCAGCTTCCGCGGGATGCCGGTGCGGACAACCCACTTCACCGGCACCGTCACCGACCTCGGACTGATGCTCGGCCGCAGCCGCAAGCACGGCATAGACAAGTGGAAGGCCGCCATTCTCACCGCGACGCTGTTGCTCTTCCTCACCGGCGCCGTCGCCGGCCTGGCGGTCGGTGCCCGGTTCGGCGGCTACGGCCTGCTCATTCCCGCATCGATCTGCCTGACGTTGGCCGCCATCAGCGTCGCCCGCAGCCGCAGGCTGCGCACCCAGACGGAACTCGCCGAATAACAGAGCGAATGCTCTGTTATTGTGCGGTGCATGCCGCGCCCACGCGTCCACGACCTGGATCGGGTCCTCGACGCCGCCGAGTCGCTGGCCGTCGCGTCGGGACCGGCGGCGGTGACCATCCGTGCGATCAGCGCGAGCGTCGGCATGTCCAACGGCGCGCTCTATCACAGCTTCGGTTCCCGGGCGGTCCTCGTGGCGCAGGCCTGGCTGCGGGCGGGACGCCGGTTCCTCGACGCGCAATCAGGCTTGGTGGATCAGGCCCTCGCCACCCACGGCCGGCATGCCGGGGCGCTGGCCGTGGCTGCCGCTGCCGACGCACCGGCGGCGTTCGCCGAGCAGTATCCCGATTCGTGCCGGCTGCTGCTGACGATCCCGCGAGCCGAACTGCTCGACCCGCAGCTACCCGAGGAAACGTCTGATCGGATAACCGATCTCGAGTCCGAGCTGATCAAGCTGATGATCCGGCTGGCCCAAGCCGTCTGGGACCGCAAAGATGCGGCGGCCGTGGACGCGATCACGCTGTGCATCGTCGATCTACCCACGGCCATCCTGCTGCGCCGCGACCGCCTGCACAGCGATACGGCACGCGCGCAGCTGCGCGCTGCCGTGCGAGCGGTATTGGAAATCGAACCACCTACCCGCCAAGCCGGAAGGAACACACCATGACCATCAGCCTCAGCTACGACGAGAAGATCGCCGTCATCGATCTCGGCGACGACGAAAACCGCTTCTCCCCCGAGTTTCTCGACGACATCAACGCCCACCTCGACGAGGTGGAAGCCAGCGGCGCACACGGTCTGGTCACCACGGCGGCCGGCAAGTTCTACACCAACGGGCTGGACCTGGACTGGCTGATCGCCCACGGTGATCAGACCCAGTGGTACGTCGGCCGGGTGCACCGCCTGCTGGCGCGGATGCTCACCCTGCCCATGCCGACGGCCGCGGCCGTCGTCGGTCACGCATTCGGCGCCGGCGCCATGTTGGCGATCGCTCACGATTACCGGGTGATGCGCGCCGACCGCGGCTTCTTCTGCTTCCCCGAGGTGGACATCAACATCCCATTCACCGACGGGATGGCCGCACTGATCCAGGCCAAACTGACCCCGCAGGCGGCCGTTGCCTCGATGACCACCGGCCGTCGGTTCGGCGGCAGCGACGCCGCGAGCGCCGGAATCGTCGACGCGACGGCGGCAGAGGGTGAAGTGACCGCGGCGGCGGTGGAAGTGCTCCGCCCGCTGGGTAACAAGAACCCCGGCACGCTGGGCGCCATCAAACACACCATGTTCGGCCCGGCGGTCCGAACGCTCACCGCGCAGTGACCTCACTCGGCGCCGCATCCTCGATCAGCGCCAGCAGGGCGCGCGCGGCCGCGCTGGGGCGCCGGGTCGACGACGTCGCGACATACAACCGCCAGCGCAGGTCGCAATCGGTGATCCGCAGCCTGGCCAGACCGGAGGCGTCGATGCCGTCGAGCATGAATTCGGTGAGAAACCCGATGCCCAGGCCTTTGCGGATATAGGTCGCGGCCGTGCCGATGTCGGCGACTTCCAAGGCGACGGTGCGTGTCACGCCGGCCGCGGTGAACGCGTTGTCCACCAGGGCCCGGTTGCCGTAGCCCGGTGGGCCGTCCACGAACGACATGCCGGCCAGATCAGCCAGCGTCACGTCGGTCTTCGCGGCCAGCCGGTGTTCGGCAGGAACCACAAGCAGCAGCTGCGCCGTGGCGATCAGTCGGGCGTGCAGGTCGGCCGGTGGCGTGCCGGTGAAGGCGATGAAGGCGATATCGAGGTCGCCGTCGCGCAGTTCCCTGGCCAACCCGGCCGAACCGGCCGTGGTCGAGCGCAGGTGGACCTGTATCCCCGGATGCCGGTCGTAGAGTTCGGCCAGCAGCTCCGGCATGTCGATGACATCGATCGACGTGAGCGTGCCGACGGTCACCGTGCCGCGGACGGCGCCGCGGGTGGCGTGGACGGCGTCTTTGGCGGCCCGCACAGCGTCGAGGGTGGCGCGGGCATGCGGCAGCAGTTCCTGTCCCGCGACGGTCAACTCCGTTCCCGCCGGACCGCGGATGAACAAGTCGGCGCCGAGTTCACGCTCCAGCGCCCGTATGGTCGCCGAGACGCCGGACTGGACGACGTGCAGCTTCTGGGCCGCGGCGGTGAAACTGCGGTGGTCGGCGACCGCCAAGAAGTACTCGAGGTGGCGCAATTGCACCATGTCAGTATCACCAATGGTGCTGCCGATGATCACAAGCTTTCATTAGCCGTGATGAGCGGCGCCCGCGTAGCGTCGGGGCGTTACGCCGGCAGAGCGGGAGGCGTCCTGATGCGAACCATCGCCCTCGAAGAGCACTACGCCACCTCGAGATTCCTCAACGGGCCAGGCGGCTGGCTGCAAAACCGGCCCGGCATCGCCGAACCGCTGTGCGATCTCGGCGAGACGCGCATCGCTGCCATGGACGACGCCGGCATCGACGTCTCCGTGCTGTCGCTGGCCGCACCCGGTGTGGAACAAATGGACGGACCCGCGGCCTGCCTGATGGCGCGCGACTGCAACGACGAACTCGCCGACGCGATCAGCCTCTATCCCGACCGGCTGGCCGGCTTCGCGGCCCTGCCGATCAGCGCTCCCGAGGCCGCGGCTGACGAACTGGAACGGACGGTCCGCCAACACGGGTTTGTCGGCGCGGTGATCAACGGCCATTGCCAGGGCGTCTACCTCGACGACCCCACGTTCGAGCCGATCCTGGACCGGGCGGCCGCCCTGAACGTCCCGATCTACCTGCACCCGACCATCCCGCCCCCCGCGGTTATCGAGTCCTGCTACGCCGGCTTCTCCGACCGGGTGAGCTTCGCTCTTGCCACCGTCGGATGGGGCTGGCACATCAACACCGGCACCCATGTGCTGCGCCTGATCCTCGGTGGGGTCTTCGATCGACACCCGTCACTGCAGTTCGTCATCGGGCACATGAGCGAGGCGATCTCGTTCATGCTGCCGCGCTTCGACGACACGCTGAAGCCCGACTTGACCGGGCTCAACCACCCGGTCAGCACCTATCTGCGGGAGAACCTGCACTACACGTTCGCCAACTTCAACGACGAAGCCACCTACGCGAATCTGGTGGCGCAAGTGGGCATCGAGCGCGTGACGTTCTCCACCGACTATCCGTTCGGCAACATGTGCGCGGCGCGGGACTTCTTCGACAACCTGCCGCTGAGCCAGGACGACCGCGCCAGCATCAGCTACCGAAACGCCGAACGACTGCTGAAGCTTTGAGCGGATTGTTCCCCCTGTGTTAACGCCTGACGCCGCGAACGCTGGGTGGGATAACGTGAACCCGATGGCACCGTCGGCAAACGCGTTGACCCGCGAAGACACGGGCTACCACAAATCGCTGAAGAACCGGCAACTGCAGATGATCGCCCTGGGCGGGGCCATCGGAACCGGGTTGTTCCTGGGCGCCGGCGGTCGACTGGCCTCGGCGGGGCCGGGTTTGTTCGTGGTCTTCGGGATCTGCGGCATCTTCGTCTTCCTGATCCTGCGCGCGCTCGGCGAACTGGTGCTGCACCGGCCCTCGTCCGGGTCGTTCGTGTCCTACGCCCGCGAATTCTTCGGCGAGAAGGTGGCTTACGCGGCGGGCTGGATGTACTTCGTGAACTGGGCGATGACCGGCATCGTGGACACCACCGCGATCGCGCACTACTGCCATTACTGGCAGGCGTTCCACGTCATCCCGCAGTGGACCCTGGCACTCGCCGCGCTCGTGGTGGTGCTGTCCATGAACCTCATCTCGGTCAAGCTGTTCGGTGAGCTGGAATTCTGGGCCGCCTTGGTCAAGGTGCTGGCGCTGGTCACGTTCCTGATCGTCGGCACCGTCTTTTTGGCCGGGCGCATCAAGGTCGACGGCCAGCAGACCGGGATATCGCTGTGGACCCACCACGGTGGATTCCTGCCGACCGGGGTGCTGCCGCTGGTCCTGGTCACCTCCGGTGTGGTCTTCGCCTACGCCGCCATCGAACTGGTAGGCATCGCGGCCGGGGAGACGGCCGATCCGGAGCGGATTATGCCGCGCGCCATCAACTCCGTGGTGTTCCGCATCGCCGTCTTCTACATCGGGTCCACCGTCCTGCTGGCGCTGCTGTTGCCCTACACCGCCTACCAGGACCACGTCAGCCCGTTCGTCACCTTCTTCTCCAAGATCGGCTTCGCCGGCGGCGGCAGCCTGATGAACCTCGTGGTGCTCACCGCGGCCCTGTCCAGCCTGAACGCGGGCCTGTATTCGACCGGGCGGATCATGCGGTCGATGGCGATGAGCGGCAGCGGCCCTCGGTTCACGGCGGCGATGTCCAAGAACGGCGTGCCGTTCGGCGGCATCATGCTGACCGCCGGGATCGGGCTGTTCGGCATCGTGCTCAATGCCGTCACACCCAGCCAGGCCTTCGAGATCGTGCTGCACATCGCCGCGACCGGGGTGATCGCCGCCTGGGCGACGATCGTCGCCTGCCAGATCCGGTTCCACCGGATGACCAAGAGGGGTGAACTGGAGCGGCCGAGCTTCCGCATGCCGCTGTCGCCCTACACCGGCTACGTGACGTTGGCCTTTCTGGTGGCCGTGCTGGCGCTGATGTTCTTCGACGAGTTATACGGCCGCTGGATGCTGGCCGCGCTGGCCATCGCCGTCCCGAGCTTGATCGGCGGCTGGTATTTGATCCGGGACCGCGTGCGCGCGGTCAGCGAAGCCGAGGAGCCGACGCCGGAGCTTTGAGCGCCTCAAGCGCGCTCGTCGATGTCGTGCCCAACGGCCAGGTCGCTGCAGTCGACCACCTCGACGTCGCCCCGGCTGCGCAGATACGCCCCGGCGCCCTCGTCGCCGGAGACCCGTGCGGCCACCTGCGGCCAGTGCCGGCGCGCGATCACCACCGGGTGACCGGGCCGGTCCCCGAAGTAGGCGCGCGCCAGCCCGCTGCCGGATGACAGTGCCCGTTCGAGCACCCGCGCCACGACGGCGGGGCCGACGTCGGGCGTGTCGACCACATGCAGCACCGCGTAGTCGGCGTCCAGCCGCTCGGCCGCAGCCAGACCGGCCCGCACCGAGGCGCTCAGGCCCTGCTGCCAGTCCGACGCGGTGACCGCGGTGACTCCTGGCGGCGCCGGCACCTGCGCAGCACCCAAGACCAGCACCACGTCGGCACAGCCGCCGTCCTGCAGCGCATCGACGGCCGTTTCCAGCCAGCCCTCCACCAGCACTTTCGGCTTGCCGTACCGTCGCCCGGCGCCCGCGGCAAGCAACACTCCCACGGCTATCGACTGCGATAACGCCACTCTCCTATGATGACATTCAGCTTCTCATTGGGTGACAACCGGATGGAGCACCATGACGCAGGACGTACCCGAGGCCCCCAGTACCCCGGCGCCTCGCTATGCCGGCACCCGGGTGCAGCGGGTGGAAGACGGGCGGCTGTTGACCGGACGCGGCGGCTTCGTCGACGACGTCTCCCGGCCGGGCATGCTGCACGCCTGCTTCGTGCGCAGCCCGTTCGCCCGCGCCCGGATCAACAGCATCGACGCCTCGGCGGCGTTGGAGCTGCCCGGCGTCCATGCCGTGTTCACCGCGGCCGATCTGAACGCCGACGTCAAGGAAGCCTGGCACGCGGTGGCGGGCAAGGACATGCCCGACACTCCCCGGCCGCCGTTGGCCGAAGGCGAGGCGAAGTTCGTGGGGGATCCGGTGGCGCTGGTGGTGGCCGAGAACCGCTACCTCGCCGAGGACGCGCTGGAGCTGATCGACGTCGACTATGACCCGCTGCCGGCGATCACCGACTTCACCGCGGCCCAGGACTCCGACGTCCTGGTGCACGACACCTACCCCCACAACGTCGCGGGCGGTATGGCCGGCGCGCCGCCGGACGAAGACATCTTCGCTAATTCGCCGTGTGTGGTGAAAGAAACCGTCTATCAACAGATTTACGCCCCGGTGCCGATCGAGACCCGCGGACTGGTGGTCGAATGGTCAGCCGCGACCGAAGAGCTCACCCTGTGGGCGTCGACTCAGACACCGCACGAACTGCGAGCGTTCTGTGCGCGCCTGTTAGGCATTGCCGCACAACGGGTTCGGGTCATCATGCGCGACACCGGCGGCGGTTTCGGCCAGAAGGTGGTGCCGATGCGCGAAGACATGTGCATCATGCTGGCCGCCCGCAAAGTTCCCGGCGCGCTGAAATGGATCGAGGACCGGCGCGAGAATTTGATGTCGGCCGGCCAGGCCAGGCACGTCAACGGCACCGGCCGCATGGCGTTCGACGAAGACGGGCACCTGCAGGCGGTGGACATCGACTACGCCCAAGACATCGGCGCCTATCCCACGCCCTATCCGGTGTTGACCAGCGCCGCCATCGGGATGTTCTTCCCCGGCCCCTACCGAGTGCCCAAGGCCAGCTTCAACTACAAGACCGTCTTCTCCAACACCAGCGGCCTGGCGGCCTATCGCGGCCCGTGGCAATACGAAACGCTCGCCCGCGAGGTGCTGCTCGACATCGCCGCCCGCAAGATGAACCTCGACCCGGTCGAGTTGCGGCGGCGCAACCTGCTGCGCCGAGACGAGATGCCCTACTTCAACCCCAACGGCATGCCTTACGACCACGTCGCGCCGATGGACACCTTCGAGCAAGCGGTGAAAATCCTTGACCACGAAGGGTTCCGCAAAGAGCAGCGAGAAGCGCTGGCTCAAGGCCGCTACCTGGGCCTTGGGTTCTCGGCCTACATCGAGCCGACGGGGGCTGCGACCGGACACCTCGCCACCGAGGGCGCCACCATCCGGATGGAGCCCACCGGCAAGATCAACGTCTACGTCAACGGCGGCTCCAGCGGAAACAGCTTGGAGACCACCGTCGTTCAGTTGACCGCCGATGCGCTGGGCGCCGACATCGGCGATGTGGCCACCATTCAAGGCGACACCGCGGTTACCCCGTACGGGGCCGGAACCCAAGGCAGTCGCAGCGGACCCATGACCGCAGGTGCCGTCAACGAGGCGGGCGGCATACTGCGGCAACGAATTGTGGCGATGGCCGCGCACCGGCTGCAGGTAGCCGAATCCGACGTCGAACTGGCCCAGTCCACAGCGGCTGTGCGTGGTGACCCGTCGAAGAGAGTCACTTTCGGTGAGCTGGCCTACACCGCGTACTACGAACCCCAACAGCTGCCGCCGGGCGTCTCGCCGGTGCTGGAAGCGACCGCGCGTTACGTCGCCACCGCCCCGATCTTGTGGGCTAATGCAACTCACGCCTGCACCTGCGAAGTCGACCCGCAGACCGGCAAGGTGACGCTGCTGCGCTACATCGTCAGCGAGGACGTGGGGCCGATGATCAATCCGGCGATCGTCGAAGGACAGATCGCCGGCGGCACCGTGCAGGGCATCGGCGGCGCGCTGATGGAAGACATGGTCTACGACGACGACGGCAACCCGCTGGCCACCACCTTCGTCGACTATCTGCTGCCGACGGCCACCGAGGTGCCACTGATCGAATACGGCCACGTCGAGATACCCGGTCCCGGGCCCGGCGGTTACAAAGGCGTCGGCGAAGGCGGCGCCATCGGTTCGGTGCCGGCCGTCATCAACGCGATCAACGATGCGCTGGCGCCGCTGGGCGTCACCATCACCCGGTTGCCGGCGAGCCCAGCCTCCATCGCCGCGTTAATTCCCGAGGGGCACCGATGAAACCGGCGACATTCGCATACCACCGCCCCGACACCATCGAGGACGCCGTAGGCCTGCTCGCGGAATTCGGCGACGACGCCAAGTTGTTGGCCGGTGGGCAGAGCCTGGTGCCGATGCTGTCGATGCGCCTGGCCTTCTTCGACCACCTGATCGACATCTCACGGCTGGACGGGCTGCAGGGCATCGAGCAGCGCGGTGACCAACTGTGGATCGGCGCCGGAACGACCGAAGCCACCGTCGGCGCGGAACCCCAAGTGCGCCAGATGGTTCCGCTTCTGACGGAGGTGACCCCCTACATCGGGCACTTCCAGATCCGCAACCGGGGCACGCTGGGTGGGTCGATCGCCCACGCTGACGCCGCGGGGGAATACCCGACAGTGGCCCTGACCCTGGACGCGACCATGGAAGTGTTGTCGCCGCGCGGCCGGCGCGAGATCGCCGCGTCGGACTTCTTCGCCGGACTGTGGGAAACCACCATGGACCCCGATGAGGTACTGACCGGGGTGCGATTCCCGCAATGGTCCGGCAGATCCGGCTTCGCGGTGCACGAATTCGCCCGCAGGCACGGCGATTACGCAATTGCCGGCGCGGTCGTCGCGGTTACGCTCGACGACCAAGACCGAGTCAGCCGGTGCGCGATCGGGTTGTTGGGCCTGGGAGCTACGCCCAAACGGGCCACGGTGGCCGAGCAAGCGGTGATCGGTCAGCCGGTCAGCGAAGTGGTGGCCGAGGACGTCGGCCAGGCCGCCATGAGCGGACTCGACGACATCCCGACGAATCTGCAAGGGTCGGCGTCCTACCGCGCGCGGATAGGAGCCACCATGACGGCCCGCGCCTGGACGGAAGCCGTGAACGAGGCAATGGTGGGGGCAGTCCATGCATGAGCAATCGATTCGCTTGTCGGTCAACGGGACTCCGACGTCAGCCAGCGTCGAAGCCCGGATGACGTTGGCCGATTTCCTCCGGGAGAAGTGCGGGCTCACCGGCACGCATCTGGGCTGTGAGCACGGGGCCTGCGGCGCCTGCACCGTGCTGCTCGACGGCGCCGCGGTGCGGGCGTGTCTGTTGTTCGCGGTGCAGGCCGACGGGCTGGAGGTGACGACGGTTGAGGGCATCGCCTCACCCGATGGCCAACTGTCGCCCGTGCAGTCCGCACTGCGGGAATGTCACGGATTGCAGTGCGGCTTCTGCACTCCCGGGTTCGTCATGTCCCTGACCGCACTGCTGCGCGACATCCCCAACCCGACCGACGAGCAGATCCGAGAAGGCTTGTCCGGCAACTTCTGCCGATGCACCGGATACCAGGGAATTGTCGCCGCGGCGCATCGTGCCGCCGAGTCGATGTCGGCCAAGGTCGAGTCCCCGGCGTCGCGGTAACGCTTTGTCATCAGCGCGGTTCCAAAACCGCGTCGCCGCAGTAACTTGCATGTTCCGCTGCGTAATCTGACAGCTTGACATTCGGATTTCTCCGGGGGAGTTGCGCGTGCGGTTATCGCTGAAGGCACGGCATGGCGTCGCGGCCCTGCTGGCCGCGACGGCACTGGTCGCCGGGTGCAGCACCACCATCACCGGCAGGCCGGTCGCCGCGCCGGGGGCCGGGCCCACCGAACCGTCGTTCCCGACACCTCGACCCGGCACCATTCCCCCGACGACGCCGACGACACCGCCGAGCACCCCCGCGCCGTCGTCCGCGCCCCCCACGACGCCGACCGCGCCCGCCGGCGCCATCCCGCTCAAACCCGACGAAAGCGGTTGGGTGTTCATCGAGACCAAATCCGGGCTGACGCGCTGCCAGATCAACAAGGACAGCGTCGGCTGCGAGGCGCCGTTCACCCACTCACCGATGCAGGACGGCGAGCACGCCAACGGTGTGCACATCACCTCCACCGGCAACGTGCAGTGGATTCTGGGAAACCTCGGCGCCATCCCGACCGTCACCATCGACTACAAGACCTACGACGCGCAGGGCTGGACCATCGTCGCCACCAAGGACGGCACCCGGTTCCAGAACAACGGCACGGGCCACGGCATGTTCGTCAGTGTCGACAAGGTGAGCACGTTCTGAGCGGCGAGCTCAGCCCTTTCCCTTGGTCTCGACGCATCGGCCGAATACGGTGAGCTTGTCGACCGTGCACGGCGCTGACGGTCACTCTGACTGGGGGCGCAGGGCATGGCTGCAGCGGACAAGGGTGCCGGCGGCGCCGTCGAGCACCGCCGTGCTGCGCCCAGACAGCTGACGGGGGCGGTCGTCTTCGTCGCGCTCGTGCCGGCGATCTCGGGTGCGCTCTACGGCTACGACACCGGAATCATCTCCGGTGCCCTGCTGCAAATGACCAAAGACTTCGGTATCGCCGAAAGCTGGAAGCAGTTGATAGCGGCCAGCATCCTGGTGGGTGCAGTGATCGGCGCCCTGGTGTCGAGCCACCTCGCCCATAAGCGCGGCCGCAAACCCACCCTGGTGATCCTCGCGGCCGTCTTCGTCGTCGGCGCGCTGTGGTGCGCGCTGTCACCCAACCCCGTCCTCCTGTCACTGGGGCGGCTGGTTTTGGGCTTCGCAGTCGGCGGAACCCTCACCGCACCCACCTACGTCGCCGAATTGGCCCCCAAGAACTATCGAGGCCGCCTGGTGCTCTGCTTCCAGATCGCCATCGGGGTCGGCATCTTGATCGCGACCCTCATCGGGGCGTCCCAGTCGATCCCCTGGCGGTGGTCCATCGGCATCGCCGCCGTCCCCGCCGCGCTCATGCTGGGCTTGCTCCTGCGGTTGCCGGAGAGCCCGAGGTGGCTGGTCAAGCGCGGCAACGTCGACGACGCGTTGGACGTGCTGCAGCGGGTGCGCCCGCCCGGGTACGACATCAAGGCGGAACTGCAAGAGATGACCGAGTCGGCCCAAGCCGAAGAGACGGCGGGCACTCAGGGTTGGCCCGGCCTGCGGGAGAGGTGGGTGCGTCCAGCACTGATACTCGGCTGCGGATACGCGATCTTCACCCAGCTCAGCGGCATCGAGATGATCGTCTATTACTCGCCAACCATCCTGACCGACAACGGCTTTCCCACTTCAGTCGCGCTGGACGTCTCCGTCGGTCTGGGACTGAGCTACCTGCTCGCCCAGCTCGTCGGGCTCAGCGTCGTGGACAAGGTGGGACGCCGTCGGCTCGTCCTGATCATGATTCCGGGTGCAGCGGTGAGCCTGTTTGTGTTGGGACTGCTGTTCGTCACCGGCAACAGCGGCCGTGACTCCGTCCCGTTCATCGTCGCCTGCCTCATCGTGTTCATGCTCTTCAACGCCGGCGGGTTACAGCTGGCCGGATGGGTTACCGGCTCCGAGATCTTCCCGCTGGCCGTGCGACCGGCCGGCACTGCCGCACAGACGGCGGTGATGTGGGCGACCAACGTGGTCATCACCTCGACGCTGCTGACCTTGATCAGTGGCATCGGGGTGGGGCCGACCATGTGGCTGTATGCCATGTTCAACGTCGGGGCTTGGCTATTCGTGTTCTTCCGATTGCCCGAACTCACCGGCAGAAGCTTGGAGGAGATCGAAGGCAAGCTCGCGGCCGGGAAGTTCCGGCCGATCGACTTCGCGCGTGATCGCTGATCGTCGCGCGCCACGGGGTGCAGGCGCGTCGTCGAAGCGCTCGCCGGGTAGCCGCCGCGCGTCAGTACCATCGGTGCCGTGGAACGCTACGGCCCTCCGGATGACTTCCATGAGCAGCAGACGCAGTACGGGCCCCTAGGCATGGGCGGGAACCGGCCGCAGGGGCCGCCGCCGCAAGGCCCGCCGCCGCAGGGGCCGCCGCCGAACAGCCCGTGGGCGCCCGGCCCGCAAGGCCCGTACGGACCGCAGGGACCGCCGCCGCCCCCGTCTGAGCAGGGCACGGTGGAATCGACGCCGCCGTCGTATCAGGAGACGGTTGAGGGGCCGCCACCCATCGATCCGGGTCAAATCGACCCGCTGGAACCGGACACCGATGCCCGCCCGTGGTACCGCAAGCCGGCGGCCCTCATCGGCTGGGCATTGCTGGTCCTGATCCTGCTGGCCCTCATCGTCTACGGCATCCTGCAACTGCTCGGCAGCGACCAGGGCACCACCCCGGCCCCGAGCACCACGTCGAGGACGACCACCACCACCACCGAACCGCAGGTGACCACCACCACCGCGACGACTCCCGAGACGACCTCCGAAGCTCCCCCGAGCACCACGGAAGCTCCGCAAGCGCCACCGGCCACCTCGCCCCGTGGCCAGCCGCCGCGGCAGCAACCCCCGTCGTCACCGCCGTCGCACCGCCACCTGCCGCCGCCGCCGTCGGTGATCACGATTCCAGGTGTGCCGTCGCCGATTACGCTTCCGCCAAACCTTCCTTAACAGCAGGTCACCGATCGGCAACAGCGCTGTGTGGCGGGGGCGTCCGACTCTGCGCAGCGGCTAGCATCGGCGGCCGTGGCAAGGTACGACGCGCCGGACGCCGGCGCCAACGGGCCCGTCTACGGCCAGTACGAACAAGAACCCGAGCCGACGCCGGGCTGGCGCAAACCGCTTGCTCTGGTCGGCTGGGGGCTACTCATCGCGGTCCTGATCGGGCTGATCATCTACGGCATCATCCTGCTCTCCCAGGGCCCCGCTCCCACGCCTACGACCACGACCGCGACACCCACGACCACTGCCTCGACGACCACCACCCCAACCACGACCTCGTCCACCACCACCTCGACGACGACCACCACGACGACCACGACCACCACCACGACGCCGACCACGACGACGCCGACCACCACCAACTCCCGCGGCGAGGGCGCCTTGCCTCGGCTCCCGTCGCAGATCACGCTGCCGCTGATCCCGACGGTCATCAATCTGCCGCCGGGGCGGTGAGCCCGGGACGACCAAGGTTCTGCTGAATCTGGGCCGCTATGGTGGGGAACGGCCGACCGCCAGCAAAACGACGGATACAGGGGTGTGGGTATGAGCGAGTCGCTCGGGTTGTCGATCGGGGTGGCCAACCTGGTCGCGACTCGCGCCGGAGCCACCCCGGTAACCCGCTCATCGGTGCTGACCTTGTTCGGCCACCGAGCACCCGAAGTCGGTTTGCCAGAAGAGAACCCGAACTTGACCGAACCGGGTCTGGTCTTGCGCGGATTCGTCGAGCGCGTCGGTGACCAGGCGCCCCTGGTGGCGGCCGACGGCACCAAGTACCTCGGCTCAGCGCTGACGGTGGAAGCCCTGGACTCCATGGGCCGCGGCGTCGGCTACGGCGCGCCCGTCACCATCGCGGTGCCCGCATATTGGTCGGAGGCACAGACGGCCGCGCTGCGCGCCGCGTTGGCCACCAGGCCTTCCCTGTCGCCCAACGGTGTGGCGCCGGAGTTGCTCTCCGATGCTCAGGCTGCGCTCAACACGCTGGCCGCTCGACCCGGCTTCCCGACATCGGGCGTGGTGGCACTCTGTGACTTCGGGGCCAGCGGCACCAGCATCACGTTGGCCAACGCCGGGTCGACCTTTCGCCAGCTCGGCCCCACCGTTCGGTACCGCGAGTTCTCCGGCGACGAGATCGACCAGCTGATCCTCAACCACCACCTGGTGACGACCTCCGGCGCCGACGCCACCGCCGCGGCCGGCGCCGAAACGGGCATGGCGCCGGTCACCCGCCTGCTCGCAGGTTGTCGACGCGCCAAAGAACAGCTGTCGGTGGCCACGGTGGCCAGCCTGCCGGTGGCCGGAGCCGCTCCGGGCATCGCCGATGCCCGCTTGTCCCGTGCCGAGTTCGAGCAACTGATCTCCGGGCCGCTGGACCGGTTCGCCGCTGCGGTCGCAGATGTGCTGCACCGCAACGGGATCCCGCCGGGCGGCCTGGCCGCGATCGCAACCGTCGGTGGCGGTGCCAGCATTCCGCTCATCACCACCCGCCTCTCCGAGCGGCTGCAAGCACCCGTGTTCACCACACCCCAGCCCCTCTTCAGCGCCGCCGTCGGCGCCACCGCCCTGACCGCCGGCGCCCTGGCGGCCGGGCTTGCCACCGGCATCGGCCCCGCCGTCGACGTCCCCACCTCGTTCGTCGGAACCGCCGGGCCGGCGACCGAGGCCGCGCCCACGGCGTTTGCCAACGACGCCACCACCGCGGCCGTCGCCCCTGGCGCCGACGTCCCGGGCACCGGAAACCTCGGCGCGCTGGCTTGGTCGGAAGACCCGGGCACGGGCGCCGAACCGGTCCCGTACACCGGACCCGCCGACTATGCCCCGGTCGCGTCGGTCGACGATTACCCGCCGGCCCCCGCCGCACCCGACGACGATCGCTACCCCGCCGAGCCGGGACCGCTGCCGTGGTACAAGCGCTGGGCTCTGGTGTTGGGCGTCGCCGGGGCGGGCGTGGCCATACTGGTCGCCATCATCCTGGCGCTCACCTTGCGCCCGGAGAGCAACAAGCCGGTCAATACCACCGCACCCCAACCGCCACCCGAGCCCGTAACCACCACGGTGATCGGCCCGAACAACAGCCCGACCGTGACGGTGGTGACCCCGCCGCCGCCCGCGACCACCACCGAACCGCCGCCTGCGAGCACCACGACCACTGAACCGCCGACGACGACAACCGAGCCGACGACCACGACGACGCAGCCGCCGACCACCACGACAACGCAGCCGACCACCACTGCGCCGCCGACGACCACCCAGGCCACCACGACGGCTGCCCCGACCACCACCCGGGAACGACCACCGTTCTTCCCGCCGCGGCGCCCGTAACCTAGCGACGCGCCGCGTACTCCGCGACCATCGCCTCGGCGCTGCGCACGGCAGCGCGGCAGGCCCTGGTGGTGAACGGGTCATTGAGTGGATGCTCGGCACGGCGTCGCCAGCGTTGCGCCGCGGCGAAAGCGGCGCGCGGCCCCTCGTTGGGGTCCTCGGAGGTCAGCCCCAGCCGGGCGGCCGGTGGAGTGCCCGAGCCGCCGAGGATGCGCCGCAGGGAAGCCATTTCGTCGTCGTTCAATGTTGTTTGGCGAGAGGGTAATACGCTCAGCAGCCGCAATTCTTCGAAGGCGTGGGTGTCGTTGAGCAGCGGGTCGATGTCGGCGATCACGTAGGGCGTCGCGAGCACCGGGTGGGCCTCGACGAATCGTCGTAACGACAGTAGGGCGGTGTGCGCCTTGAGCATGTCGGCACGCTGGGCGAACTGCTGGTCGATGACGTCGCGCAGCGCCACCAGCCCGCTGCGCTCCAGCAGTTCTGCGGCCAGCCCGGCCGAGTCGCTCACACCGGCGGCCAGCACCGCCAGCGAGATCCGGATACCGAACATCCCGAAACGTTCGAGCAGTTGGGCGCGTGTGCCCGCGTCCACCGGCAGCGGGCTGTCCGGCCGGACGAATCGGTCCACGCTGAGCAGCGCCTTGTTCAGCTCGGCGGCATCGGCCCGGGCGAGCTGCTGCAGTGCGTTGAACTCACTTTGGCGCAGCGTGCGGGCGGTCAGGGCAAGCAGCCCGGACACCGGCACCACCGCCTGGCAGATGCCGGTCTGGTTCATCTCGGCGGTGAACCGCTTGGCGACCTCCTGAGCCGACATCATCGCGTCGATGCGGCCGGCGCCGATCTCGTCCGCTCGGGAGGCGACGCCCACGATGCCCAGCGCGCCGGCCGATCCGCCCACCAATCCACCGATCTGCTTGAGCAGGGCGACGTCGGCGGCGTTGAGGGTGCGCAGCAGGAACACCACCGCGTCCACCCGCGGCACCCCGTCGGGAGGAACCAACAACTGCAGGGTGCGCGCGGAGGCGTCGCGCGTCAGCGACGAGGTGCCCGGGGTGTCGATGATGGTCGTCTGCGTCAGCTCCTCGGCGGGCCACTCGACATCCAAGTCGACCACCTCGGCGGGGTTGAGCCGGCTCAAATCGAAGCTGAGCCCGTCGCGATGAATGATCGGCACGTTGGTGCGCCGCCCGCCGCGGTGGTTGGCGGTGACCCGGGGCGCGGGTCCGTGCCGAAACCACGTCACGATGCGGGTGGCCTCGGTCGCGTCGGTGGGCGCTATGTCGTCTCCGACCAGCGCGTTGAGCAGCGTCGACTTGCCTGCCTTGAGCGTGCCGGCCAGTGCGATGCGGATCGGCTCGTTGAGCCGCGCACCGATGCGGTCCAGTTGGTAGAAGACGTCGGCGCGCTGACGGTAGGCCGGTTCGCCGCGATAAGCCCGGATGGTTCCGCCCAGGATCGCGCGGACCCGATCGCTTGTGCTCACCCTCGTCCCACGGTCACCGGCGGCATCAGCTTGTCGACGTTGTCGGTGACCTGGTTCAGGATGTCCAACTGTCGCTCGAGTTCGCGCACCCGGTTGTCGCGTTCGAGGTCTTCCATGTGGGCGGAGGTGATCAGCGATTGCAGCGACTCGTTGAGCGAGCGGGTGACCTCGTTGGCGATGTCGCGGTAGTGGTCGCGCAGCGTGCGCTGGATGGTCTTGAGTCGGTCCCGCGATTCCTTGCCTACCACGAAGGACACCTCGTCGATGAAGCGCCGCACGTTGGCCTTCGCTTCACCGCGGGCCCGTAACAGCCGGTTTTCTTTGTCCTCCTTGTAAGCCATCCGGCCCAGTATCAAGCCCGCACCCACCGACACGGGATTGAAGAGGCCCAAGCCGGCCACCGAGGACAACATGCCGATCATCACCACGCCGCCGTAGGAGCCCCGCAATCCGGAAACCACCTTCTGCCCCTTGCCGAGCGGCTTGGATTCCAGCCGCGCCAGCGCCTTGAGCCGGCCGAAGTCGCCAGCCATCAGCCGAGCGGTCAGCTCGGGGGACATCACCGAGTCCAGTCCGGCGTCGACGAACGACCGGGCCACCTCGTCAGCCAAGGCCTCGGCGCGCTGGTAGGCCCAGACGAAGTTGTCGCCGACGGCTTTGGCGACGGCGTCTTCGGCGTCGGCGCCGATTTCGGCCCAATGCCGAGTCGGGTCGCACGCATCGATCTGACGTTCCAGATCGTCGGTGATGGCGCGGAAGCGCACCCGCAAATCATGGTCGACATCGGTGCTGAGGTCGGTGAATCCGTCGTTGAGCACCTGCTGCCACAACGCGGTCTGCTGCACCGCGTCTTGGGCTTCGCGTTTGCGTCGTTCCAGGTCCTCGGTGAGACGTTCGCGCATCGTCGGGTCGTTGACCACCGACAGCTCCGAGCCCGTCGAAATCGTCAATTGTTCTGCCGCCGAACGTATTTCGTGGAGGACGTCATCGCGGACACGGTCGTTCTGGCGGGAGAGCACCTTGTCGCTGAGGAATTGCACCACCGCCGGATAGTTGGACTCGTCGTTGAGTTCCTTGTCGTTGAGCGTGACGGCGTGGCTGCGCAGCAGTGATGAGACGGGAATGATAGGCAACGGAACTCCGGCGCGTTGCAGGTGCGCGGCGTTGGTGTTGACGATCTCGCGCCAGCGCGGATAGAGGTCGGTCTTGGTCGCGACGACGACGCCGACCGGGCAGACCTCGTACGCCTTCCGGATGAACCACATCTCGGGTTCGGTGAACTCCTGGCTGGTGTCGCTGACCATCAGCAGCGCGTCGGCGTCCGGCAATAAACCCAGCGTCGAGGACAGGTGTGGCTGGCCGTGCCCGCCCACTCCCGGGGTGTCGATGAACGCCAATCCGCCTTGCAGCAGCGGGCTGGGCGCGCCGATCTCGACACGCAACACTTCGCGGCCGCCCGCCTGGGGCGCCCTGCGCAGGTCGGTGTTGATCTCGTCGAGCGGAATGTTGACGGTTGCTGTCTCGCCGTGGGGTCCCGCGGCCACGACGAGCCGGGCCGACGGTTCGGGGCTGTAGCTGACGACGGTGATGACCACCGTCGCCTCGTCATCGCCCACGCGCGCGACAGGCAGATTGAGCAGCGAATTGAGCAGCTGACTCTTGCCCTGCTTGAGCTGACCGGCGATCACGACCCGGATCTGCGGGTCGGTGATGCGGGCCCGCGCCCGCGTCAGGCGCTGGACCAGATCGCTTCGGTCGTGCAGCTTGGCGATCGCCACGGTGTGGTCGATCAACTCGACGATCACACCGACCCGACGCGGGTCATCCGGTTGAGTCACCGCGCTGCCCCACTTTCTCGATCGCTTGCTTTCCAGATCACGGTAAGCGGACGAATCGGCGGGGACCACGAAGGTCCCCGCCAGCTTCGTCAGGTCGGCGAATCAGAACCCTGGGTGGCCCACCGGGCCGTGCGCCGAGGGGTCGGTGTGCACCGGCGGCGTGTCGGGCGCAGGCGGCTCATGCCCGAACACTGATGGGCTCGGCGGCTGGTGAAAGACCGGCTGCGGTTCGACCGGGGCGTGCTGCGTCGGCGTGATCGGCGCGTGCTGCGTCGGGGCCGGCGTGTGCTCGACCGGCGTCTGCGTTTGCGGCTCCGGCGCGTGAATCACCGGCGGGTTCGCGCCGCCGTGGCCCGCTGCGCCGCCCTGCCCGGCCGCCCCGCCCGGCGTCTGGATGACGGGTCCGCTACCCGAGGGCGCCGTGACCGGCCCGCCGGTACCTGCGCCGCCCTGGACGACAGGGCCGTGGCTAGTTGGGACGGTCGGGCCGTGGTCGCCGGGCGTGACGCCGCCGTTCGCGCCTCCGCCACCGTTGTAGCCGCCCCCAGGATGGAGGCCGCCGCCGGGATTGGCACCGCCACCCGGGTTGCCACCGGCGCCGGGGTTGACCCCACCGCCACCGCCGAGCGTGGCACCTTCTTCGCCGATGATGCCGCCGTGTGCTCCGGCTCCGGCAGTGCTGCCCGCAGGTCCACCCGCAACGTGTCCGCCCCCGGCTCCGGTGGCCGCGACGCCAGCGGGCGCCGTTTGTGCGCCTACTCCAGCGCCGGCTCCGGCCGCGGCGGCTGGCTGCGGGCTCGGGTGGGCGCCCATGGGGTTGCTCTGGCCCGCCAGAGCGTCACCGCGTGCGTTGCCGCCGATTCCCAGGCCGGCGCCACCGGCTGCACCGGCTTGACCGCCCACTCCGACGCCACCCAGCGGGCCCGAGACGTGCGGTGTTGCAGCGCCGTTGAGCGCGGCCCCTTCGCTGGCGATCAAGCCGGCTTGGCCGCTGGCGCCACTGGCCAACACTGCGTTGCCGCCGGCCAGACCACCGACGTTTCCGGCACCGGCCAGTCCCCCGCCAGCGGCAAGATTCGCCTGACTGGCGAAACCGGCCTGGCTGGCGAGACCCGCCTGACCCGCTAAGCCCGCCTGACCGGCGAGACCGGCCTGACCTGCCAAGCCCGCCTGGCCTGCAAGACCAGCGCCGGCGCCGAGGCCAGCACCTGCACCGGCACCGACTGCAGCCTGGCCGCCAAGGCCCGCACCGGCACCGAAGCCGCCACCGACACCGGCTTGGCCGCCAAGGCCCGCACCGGCGCCGAAGCCACCGCCAACACCAGCCTGGCCACCAAGCGCTGCGCCAGCACCTGCCTGACCGCCGACAGCGCCACCGATACCGGCTTGGCCGCCCAGGCCGGCGCCAGCACCGAAGCCACCACCGAGACCGGCCTGGCCACCGACAGCACCGCCGATGCCCGCCTGACCACCCAAGCCCGCGCCCGCGCCAACGGCACCACCGACACCGGCCTGGCCACCCAAGCCAGCACCGGCGCCGAAGCCACCACCGAGACCAGCCTGGCCACCAACGGCACCACCGATGCCCGCCTGACCACCAATCGCGCCGCCAATCCCAGCCTGGCCGCCAACACCAGCACCCGCGCCGAAGCCACCACCGAGACCAGCCTGGCCACCAACGGCACCGCCGATCCCGGCCTGCCCACCAATCGCGCCGCCAATCCCAGCCTGACCACCAATCGCGCCGCCAAAGCCACCACCGACACCGGCCTGGCCACCAACGGCACCGCCAATCCCAGCCTGACCACCAATCGCGCCGCCAACACCGGCCTGACCACCAATCGCGCCACCGATCCCAGCCTGGCCGCCAACACCAGCACCTGCGCCGAAGCCACCACCGAGACCCGCCTGGCCACCCAAGCCCGCACCGGCACCTACGGCACCACCAACACCGGCCTGACCGCCCACTGCACCACCAATGCCCGCCTGGCCACCAACGGCGCCACCGATCCCAGCCTGGCCACCAATCGCGCCACCAACACCAGCACCAGCACCGGCGCCGAAGCCACCACCGACACCGGCCTGGCCACCAATGGCACCACCGATCCCGGCCTGACCACCCAAGCCCGCACCGGCACCTACGGCACCACCAACACCGGCCTGACCACCGACTGCACCACCAATGCCCGCCTGGCCACCAATGGCGCCGCCGATACCGGCCTGACCACCAATCGCGCCACCAACACCAGCACCAGCACCAGCACCAGCACCGAAGCCACCACCGACCTGGCCACCAACGGCGCCACCGATCCCAGCCTGGCCACCAATGGCGCCGCCGATACCGGCCTGACCACCAATCGCGCCACCAACACCAACACCAGCACCAGCACCGGCGCCTAAGCCACCGCCGACACCGGCCTGGCCACCAACGGCACCGCCGATCCCGGCCTGACCACCCAAGCCCGCACCGGCACCCACGGCACCACCAATGCCCGCCTGGCCACCAACGGCGCCACTGATACCGGCCTGGCCACCGATCGCGCCGCCGATACCGGCCTCACCGCCCACACCAGCACCGGCGCCGAAGCCGCCACCAATGCCCGCCTGACCACCGAGCCCGAAGCCCCCGCCGACACCAGCTTGGCCACCAATCGCGCCGCCGATTCCTGCTTGACCCCCGACGCCAGCGCCGAGGCCGAAGCCGCCGCCAACACCGACCTGGCCGCCGACGCCAAAGCCCCCGCCGATCCCCGCCTGACCACCGATGCCGCCGCCAAGCCCGGCGCCAGCACCGGCGCCGATGCCCAAGCCAAGTCCGGCACCGATTGGACCACCGACGGCTGCCTGTCCTCCTAAGCCGAAGCCCAGCCCGGCGCCCAGACCCGTCTGAGCTCCGACGCCAAGACCGAGACCCGCCCCAATCTGAGCGCCGATTCCGGCTTCAAAGCCGGCGCCGAAACCCAGCCCGGTCTGTGCACCGAAGCCGACCGGCGCACCAAACCCGACAGGCGCACCGAAGCCGAACCCGGCCGGGGCACCGAAGCCCGTCGGGACATCGAAGCCGCCTAGCCCCCCGAAACCGATCGGCCCCGCAAAACCGATCGGAGCGCCGAAGCCGCCGGTTGGCTCGGCGAAGCCGAAGCCGGGCGCGACCGCCGTCTGCAACCCGAGACCCAAGCCAGTCGCAAGCCCAGCGCCGACATCTGTCACGACCGCGTTAGCCAGCCCGGCCCCCACATCGGTGGCGACCAGCCCGGCATCACCCACCACAGCGCCCGCATCGTCGATCACCGCGCCGGCCTCTTGGGCAACCAACGCTGGGCCGTATCCCAGACCGCCGCCATAGCCGGGGTCGTACGCATAACCGGGGTCGGCGTACCCGTAGCCCGGATCGGAAACCACACCGTAGTCCGGGGTCGGCGCGAAGCCGTACTGATCAGCCACTGCCTGTTGCAGGCCACCGATCGGGTTAGCCGGATCAAGAGCCAGCCCCGGCACTGCACTGGCCGCCACCGAGGAGAACTCGTCGGGTGACACGTTGATCAACCCGGCATTCGTCATGGCTTGCCCAGGTGCGGCGACGAAGGACCGCGCCGCCTCTTCACTACGGAACAGGCTCAGGATGTAGTCGACCAGCGAGGTCATCTTCTTTCCCTTCATCGAAGTGGGCCGCCGCACGGGCGGCGCTCTGCCATACACGCTATGGATTGCGACCTACCGCCGAATCGGGGTGAGATCCCTTAGCCGCAAGCCCGCCAACCGGGGTGGTAGGGGTCAGTGTCTTAGGGGATTAGGGGGAACTCGGGGTGGCCCCTGTCCGCGCCCCGTTCGCGCGCCAAAAAAGCCCATTTAGGCAGCTCACAGCGCTGACCAACGCCACAAAGCGGGCAGTGAGTAATTACCCGTGGATGCCGAAGCCGTGGTGATCGGGGCCCGGGGCGTCCGGATGAATGACGGGGTCGTGCCAGATACCGGGGTCCTCAGCCGGGAAACCACCATGATGCAGCGCCGCGTCGGGCAGCTCGGTACCGCTGAGCAGCACCGACGGTTCATGTGGCTCCACTCCGACGGCCGGCGGCTGCGCGGGCGCCTCGATCGGCTGGTGCGTGACGGGCTGGTGGATCACACCACTCCACGGTTCATGCTGGGCCACGACGGCCGCGGGCTGGTGCGGCGTGAACGCATCCAACGCAGCCGTCGCCGCACCACTCGCCCACACGTTGCTGTGATCGGCAACCGGGCCTGCACCAACGGCTCCTGCCGGGTTGGCCATCGACAATGAGTCCGACACCATGGGAATCAAGTTGTTGACGTCGACGCTGGTCACATCCGTAAGGTGAGCGTCGGCGATGGTCTTCACCGGGTCGGCGGCGTATCGGGCGGCGGCCTCGGGATCACGGACGAGGGAGATGACAAAGTCGAGTAGCGAGTTTGCCACCATGCGCCTCCTTACCGCACCAATCCTGCGCCGCAGATGTTCACAACGACGGCCCGACCAATGCCACGATGTTATCGGTTCAGGGTGACGGCTGTGATCGGTGCGCAACCCGACTGGCCTAAAACGGTATTAGGGGATGGCATATTAGGGGAATTGCGGGGATCGACGTGAAACACTTGGCCGGCATATCGGGTGCGACGGCACGGTGACCGACGCACTTTTCGACCTGCCGGCCCCCGCGCACGCGGCACTGCGCGACCTCGCCAATGCCGCGACGGTTCCGGTCAAAGCGTTGGTCAGCGGCGGTATCGGAACCGGCAAGACGACGATTCTCAGCGCCGCGCGGAACGCGCTTCGTGAGGGCGGGCTGACCGTGCTGGCAGGCGCGCCACAAGACGGTGATCCGAGCGACGCCGCGCTCGTCGTCGACGACCTCCACCTACTGAGCGACACCGACCTGCAACGCCTGACCGACCGTGTCGCCAATCCTCGCACCACCGTCGTCGCCGCGACCCAAGCCCGCGAACAACGACCGGCGCTGCGCACTCTGATGACCGCCTTCGAACAGGAGCGACCGCACGTTGCGCTGGGGGCGGTGCCGGTCGACGAGCATCTGCTCGCTTGCACCGCCGGGCTGCCGTTCCTGGTTGCCGCGGTATCCCGCAGTGGCCAATCCCCCGAACAGGCAGCCAAATTCGCGTTGATGGAGCGGTTACGCCGATTCGACGAATCCGACTTGGACACCCTGCTCATCCTGTCGCTCACAGTTGGACTGGGCAGCTCCGATGTTGCTGGCGCGCAACAGCTTTCGACAACCGAGGCGCGCGAGCTGGTCGACCGGGCGCGCGCCACCGGGGTTGTCGAACCTTCGCATCCCGCAGCTTTTCTGGCTTTGGTTCACGACGCCGTCGCGCTCCTGGTCGGCAACGCACACCATCACCAGACCGAAACGTCCTTGCTGCGTTCCCAACTCGAGACCGCAGGTGTGTCCGCCGATTTCGCGCTTCGGCTGGCCGAACACGGCCTACGTGACGACCGGTTGGCCGCCATCCTGGCCCGGCAAGCCGCCGCGACCGAAGGTGACCCGATTCAGTCTGCACGCTTGTATCGGGCCGCCGTCCAGGCCGGCGCCGAAGGCGTGACCGCCCAACTTGCCGATACGCTCGCGCGCACCGGAGATTGTGGGGGCGCGGCCGCACTGGCCGACGAGCTACTCACCTCCCCCGACTCGACCGAGCGGGCCGCCGGCGTGCGCATCGCCGCCAGCGTGGCCGCACACGACGGCAATGCCGGTCAAGCCGCCGAACTGTTCGGCTGGCTCGGCCCGCACCCGGACGCGGTGATCAGTGCGGCCGCCGCGGTCGCGCTTGCCGCGACCGGTGACCTCGCCGCAGCGCGCGCCGCATTAAGCCTTCAGGACACCGGTCCGCCGACGACTGCGGCGCGGGCGTCGCGCAGTCTTGCCGACGGGCTGCTCATGACCATGGATCAGCCGTATCAAGCGGCCATGGCCAAACTCGGGCAAGCCCTCGCCACCGAACACTCCCTGACCCAGATCACGCCGGACAGCCCGCCAGCGTTGGTGACCTTGGCCGCACTGCACGGCGGTGATCCAGTTCGGGCCCGCAGTGTGATCGGCCGCGCCTTGCGCACCAGCCAGAACGCGCTGTTCGAGCGGCGGCACCTGCTCCTCTCCGGCTGGATCAAGATGCAGGAAGGCCAGCTCACGTTGGCGGCCGCCGACGTCGCCGCGGCCGGTTCCGGGACGGAATTGCACCGGCGCGACGCCCTGTGGGCGGCGGCGATGCAGACCGCGATCGCGCGGCGCAACGGGGATGCCGGTGCCCTGCAAAAGCATTGGCTGGCGGCCATGGAGGTGCTCGCCGAGTACTCCATCGATCTGTTCGCGTTGCTGCCGTTGGGCGAGCTGTGGGTGGCAGCCGCCCGAATGCGTCAAGTCGAACAACTGCGCCACGCGCTGGATCAGGCGTTCATGCTGCTGAATTCGCTCGGTAACCCGCCGTTGTGGTCAATCTCACTGCACTGGTCGGGGGTTCATGCCGGAATCCTCAGCAGCTCACCGGAATCGGTGGCTCCGCACGGCCAAGCCCTCAGCAGCGCGGCCACCCACAGCGAGCTTGCTCAAGTGTTGTCCGGGGCCGGCCGAACCTGGCTCCGCGTCCTGGCCGACCAGGTCAACGTCGACGAAGTCACCGTCGCTGCGCGGTCGTTGTCGCGGGTCGGGCTCACCTCCGACGCCACCCGCCTAGCCGGCCAGGCCGCCCTGCAGACCCCGGACGCCCGGGTGTCGGGGGCGATGCTGCAACTGGCCCGCGACCTCAAACTCGGTACCGGGGCCGGCGAAACATCCTCTGAGGCACCCTTAATCGACTCTGTCGAGCCGACGACAGGCAGGATACGCCCGCCAGCGGAGCCTCCGGCGGGTTCGCCGCTGTCGGACCGGGAACGCGAAGTTGCCGAGCTTCTATTATTGGGGTTGCCCTACCGCGACATCGGCGGCCAGTTGTTTATCTCCGCGAAAACGGTCGAACACCACGTTGCCCGGATCCGTCGTCGGCTGGGTGCCGGCTCCCGCTCGGAGATGTTGTCGATGCTGCGCGCGATGCTGGCCCAACAAGCTTGAGCCGCAGGTTAAAGGCACCTACTACGGGCGAGTTAGGACAGCCTTTCTCGCGGTCAGAGCCGAATAGATGTCACTATGGGCTGGCTGAGCAGGCAACAAAGCCGGCCAGCGTAACAATGCATTGGAGAGACCTTCGGTGACCACGCAGATGCTCATCAGACTGATAGTGGGCATGGGCATGACGCTCGTCGTGCTCGGATTAGCTGCGCGGCGGGTCCTGTGGCTGTTCAAATTGGTCACATCCGGACAGCCCGCGCCCGGGCACACCAACGACCCCGGCAAGCGCCTGTGGGCGGAGATCGCAGAGGTCTTCGGACAGCGTCGCCTGTTGAAGTGGTCGATTCCCGGCCTGGCGCACTTCTTCACGATGTGGGGCTTCTTCATCCTGCTGACGGTCTACATCGAGGCCTACGGGTTCCTCTTCCAGCAGAACTTCCACATCCCGATCATCGGCCGCTGGGATGCGCTGGGGTTCCTGCAGGACTTCTTCGCCACGGCCGTGTTCCTGGGCATCTCCACCTTCGCCATCATTCGGCTGCGGCGCGGCCCGCGTGAGATCGGCCGCGCCTCACGGTTCTACGGCTCCCACACCGGTGGCGCCTGGCTGATCCTGTTCATGATCTTCAACGTCATCTGGACCTACGTGCTGGTCCGCGGATCGGCGGTCAATAACGGCACCCTGCCCTATGGCAAGCCGGCGTTCCTTTCCCACTTGTTCGGCGCCATCCTTCGTCCGCTCGGCCAGCCGGCCAACGAGATCATCGAAACCGCAGCGCTGCTGCTGCACATCGGCGTCATGCTGGCGTTCCTGGTCATCGTGCTGCACTCCAAGCACCTGCACATCTTCTCGGCGCCAATCAATGTCGTGTTCAAGCGGCTGCCGGACGCTCTTGGACCGCTGTTGCCGATCCAAGCCGACGGCAAGCCGATCGACTTCGAAAACCCGCCCGACGACGCCGAATTCGGCCGCGGCAAGATCGAGGACTTCAGCTGGAAGGCCATGCTCGACTTCGCCACCTGTACCGAATGTGGCCGCTGCCAGTCGCAGTGCCCGGCCTGGAACACCGGCAAGCCGCTGTCCCCCAAGCTCGTCATCATGGACCTGCGCGACCACTGGATGGCCAAGGCGCCCTACATCCTCGGCGAAAAACCTTCTCCCCTCGAGAACACTCCGGAGGGTGGTCTAGGCGAGAAGGTTCAGCGCGACGAACACTACGAGGAACACCACGTTCCCGAGTCCGGCTTCGGCCGGGTCCTGGGCTCTGGTCCTGAGCAGGCGACCCGTCCGCTGGTCGGCACCTTAGAACAGGGCGGCGTCATCGACCCCGACGTGCTGTGGTCCTGCGTGACCTGCGGCGCCTGCGTCGAGCAGTGCCCGGTGGACATCGAGCACGTCGACCACATCGTCGACATGCGCCGCTACCAAGTGATGATGGAGTCGGAGTTCCCCTCCGAACTGTCGGTTCTGTTCAAGAACCTGGAGAACAAAGGCAATCCGTGGGGACAGAACGCTTCTGACCGCACCAACTGGATCGACGAGGTCGACTTCGACGTTCCCGTCTACGGTCAGGACGTCGAGAGCTTCGACGGCTTTGAGTACCTGTTCTGGGTGGGCTGCGCCGGGGCTTACGACGACAAGGCGAAGAAGACCACCAAGGCCGTCGCCGAACTGTTGTCCATCGCCGGGGTCAAGTACCTGGTCCTGGGCACCGGGGAAACCTGCAACGGTGACTCCGCGCGCCGTTCAGGCAACGAATTTTTGTTTCAGCAGTTGGCGCAGCAAGCCGTCGAAACCCTCGACGAGCTGTTCGAGGGCGTGGAGACGGTCGACCGCAAGATCGTCACCACCTGCCCGCACTGCTTCAACACCCTGGGCCGCGAATACAAGCAGTTGGGCACCAACTACAGCGTGTTGCACCACACCCAGCTGCTCAACCGGCTGATCCGCGACAACAAGCTGGTCCCCGTTTCGCCTGTCTCGCAAGACATTACGTATCACGACCCGTGTTACCTGGGCCGGCACAACAAGGTGTACGAGGCGCCGCGTGAGTTGATCGGTGCTGCGGGAGCTACCTTGACCGAGATGCCGCGGCATGCCGAGCGCAGCTTCTGCTGCGGCGCGGGCGGTGCTCGGATGTGGATGGAAGAGCACATCGGTAAGCGCATCAACCACGAGCGCGTCGACGAAGCTCTGGCCACCAACGCCGCCACGATCGCCACCGGCTGCCCGTTCTGCCGTGTCATGGTCACCGACGGTGTCAACGACCGGCAGGAAGAAGCCGGCCGCAGCGGCGTCGAGGTGCTCGACGTTGCGCAGGTGCTGCTCGGCTCTCTCGACCGCGACTCGGTGAAACTGCCCGAAAAGGGCACTGCTGCAAAGCAAGCCGAGGAGCGCGCCGCCAAGGCCGAGCCCAAAGCGGCCGTGGCGACCGCTCCCGCCGAGGCACCGGAAGAGACACCCGCCGAGGAACCCGAAGCGCCGGCGGCCTCGGCTCCTGCGAAACCGGCCGCGCCCGCCAAGGGACTGGGAATCGCCGGCGGCGCCAAGCGACCCGGTGCCAAGAAGGCAGCTCCGGCAACCGCCGCAGCCGAGTCGGCACCGGAGGCCAAGGCCCCGGCCGCGCCCGCCAAGGGACTCGGTATCGCCGGCGGCGCCAAGCGACCCGGTGCCAAGAAGGCAGCGGCGACAGCCGCCGAGCCCGAGGCGGCACCGAAAGCCGAAGCCGCCACGGAGGCCAAAGCCCCGGCCGCACCCGCCAAGGGACTCGGTCTTGCCGCCGGCGCCAAGCGGCCCGGCGCCAAGAAGGCAGCGCCGAAGGCCGCGGCACCAGCGGCTACGGAGGCGGCTGACACCGACGAGGCACCTGCGGCACAAGCCGAGCCTGAGGCTCCGGCCAAGCCGGCCGCGCCGGTGAAGGGTTTGGGCATCGCCGCCGGCGCCAAGCGTCCGGGGGCCAAGAAGAGCCCGGCCAAGGCGGAGGCAGCCGCACCGGCCGAACCGGCCGCAGCGGCCGAGCCGAAGCCCGAAGCAGAGGCGGAGGAAAAGCCGGAAGCAAAGCCGGAGCCGGAATCATCCACCGAAACCAACGGTGACCCCAAGCCGCCCGCCGCGCCGGTTAAGGGACTCGGCATCGCGCGCGGTGCCCGCCCGCCGGGCAAGCGCTGATCACGAATTGACATCCGTCAGCAAATTTCAGTGGACAGCGGTGGCACCATAGTGGACGTGACTACTCACCAGGCGCCCTGGCACGCTGCCAGTCATCACCGGCAGCGTGCCTTCGCGCAGTCGTCCAAACTGCAGGACGTCCTGTACGAGATTCGGGGCCCGGTGCATCAGCACGCCGCGCGTCTGGAGGCCGAAGGGCACCGCATCCTCAAGCTCAACATCGGCAACCCGGCACCGTTCGGCTTCGAGGCGCCTGACGTGATCATGCGCGACATGATTCAGGCGCTCCCCTACGCCCAGGGCTACTCCGATTCACAAGGGATCCTGCCGGCCCGACGCGCGGTGGTCACTCGCTACGAGCTCGTCGAGGGCTTCCCGCGGTTCGACGTCGACGACGTGTACCTCGGCAACGGTGTCTCCGAGTTGATCACGATGACGCTGCAGGCCCTGCTGGACAACGGCGATCAGGTGTTGATTCCCTCGCCGGACTATCCGTTGTGGACGGCGTCGACGTCACTGGCGGGCGGCACACCCGTGCACTACCTGTGCGACGAGACTCAAGACTGGCAGCCCGACATCGCCGACATCGAGTCGAAGATCACCGACCGCACCAAGGCGCTGGTGGTGATCAATCCCAACAACCCGACCGGCGCGGTATACAGTCGCGAAATCCTCACCGAGATGGTCGATCTGGCCCGCAAGCATCAGCTCCTCCTGCTCGCCGACGAGATCTACGACAAGATCCTCTACGACGACGCCAAGCACATCAGCGTGGCCACACTAGCGCCAGACATGTTGTGTCTGACGTTCAATGGGCTGTCCAAGGCTTATCGCGTGGCCGGCTACCGGTCCGGGTGGCTGGCGATAACCGGGCCCAAAGACCACGCGAGCAGCTTCATCGAAGGCATCAGCCTGCTCGCCAATATGCGGCTGTGCCCGAATGTTCCCGCGCAGCATGCAATTCAGGTGGCCCTGGGCGGTCACCAGAGCATCGATGACCTGGTCCTTCCCGGCGGACGGTTGCTCGAACAGCGCGACATCGCCTGGCAGAAGCTCAACGAGATACCCGGGGTGTCCTGCGTCAAGCCGAAGGGCGCGTTGTACGCCTTCCCGCGCCTGGATCCCGAGGTCTACGACATCACCGACGACGAGCAACTGGTTCTGGACCTGCTGCTGTCGGAGAAGATCCTGGTCACCCAAGGCACCGGGTTCAATTGGCCGGCACCGGATCACCTGCGCCTGGTCACGTTGCCGTGGTCGCGGGACCTGGCTGCCGCGATTGAGCGGCTGGGCAACTTCCTGGTCAGTTACCGGCAGTAACTGAATTCACCCGCGCTCCAACAGGTTCAGCAGGTAATCCCCGTACCCCGACTTGACCAGGCCACGGGCCCGCTGCACCAGGTCCTCATCACCGATCCACCCTCGACGCCACGCGACTTCCTCGGGGACACTGATTTTCAGGCCCTGCCGCCGTTCCAGTGTCCGGACGAAATCGCACGCGTCAAGCAGCGAATCGAAGGTGCCGGTGTCCAGCCATGCGGTGCCGCGGGCCATGACCTCCACCGAAAGCCGGCCCCGGTTCAGATAGATCTGGTTGACCTCGGTGATCTCGTACTCGCCGCGGGCCGATTTCTTGAGGCCCTTCGCGATCTCGATCACGTCGTTGTCGTAGAAATACAGGCCCGGCACCGCGTACTGAGACTTGGGTGTCTCGGGCTTCTCCTCGAGCGACAGCGCCATCCCGTCGGCGCCGAACTCGACCACACCGTAGGCCGACGGGTTGGCCACCCAGTAGGCGAATATGGCTCCGCCGCTGATGGTTTGGAAGCGATCCAAGCTGGTTCCCAGACGGGGGCCGTAGAAGATGTTGTCGCCCAATACCAAAGCGACGGGCTCGTTGCCGATGTGCTGTTCGCCGAGAATGAACGCCTGCGCCAGACCTTCGGGTTGATCTTGGGTGGCATAGGTCAAGGCGATGCCGAATTGCGTTCCGTCGCCGAGGAGTCGCTGAAAGCCTGCGGCGTCATGCGGGGTGGTGATGACGAGGATGTCTTGGATGCCGGCCATCATCAGCGTCGACAACGGGTAGTAGACCATCGGCTTGTCGTACACCGGCAGCAGTTGCTTGCTGATGCCCATGGTGATCGGGTGCAGACGAGTGCCCGAACCACCGGCCAAGATAATCCCGCGCATATAGCTAGGCTCCTAACGCCTCAATCGATAAGGTCGGCCTCGGTGAGATCGGTGGCTGCCAGGGCGGACGCGAGATCGGCGTGGCCGAACACCGAGGTGACATGGTCATGAACCACTCGAAACGCGACGGCCGCCTGCTGATCGCCGACTTTTTGTTCGGCGACGACGACGCCGTCGTGCACGTACATCCTGCCCAGTTCTGCGGTCACCTTCCGCGATTGCGCCCAACTGCGCAGCGCCTCATGGCCTTGTGCGGCTCCGTGCGCGTCGCCGATCTCGATGTCGTCACTGGACAAGCCCACCAACGTCGCTATGTCATTCGAATTCAGGGCGTCGTGCCAGGCCAGAACGGTGGCGATCTCGGAAGTGGTCATGGTCAGCCAGTTTAGAGAGGGGTGTGGTCCAGCCATTTTTGCCATACGGCGTCGTCACCGAACAGCTCAATACCGGTGTCAGCGAGCGGCACTCGGCGCAGCATCGCTAGCAGTAAGTCGGTCGCGCCGCCGCGCAACGCCACGGTGCCTTTGCCGTGCTCGTGTGACCACGTGATCTTCGCGTCCTCGACGCCGACGGTCCACTCACCGGGCTCGCTCAAGTCGGCATCGGTCGCGTGGAAGTGGATGGTTTGGCCGCTCTCCAACGGCAACGCAGCACCATCTCTTCCGGCCTGAACCGCTACGCGCTCAAGCCATTCGGTGATTGCGTCGGCGGCCACGTCCGCGTCGAGGGCGAAGTCGCTTCCCAACGCGAGCGCGGCGTCAGCTCGATGCACCGCGGTCTCGTGCAGCCTGCGGCGGATCCACCAGTTGGCGGGTCGGGTGCCCAGGAAGGTCCACACCGGTGTTTCCACGCCGGTCTGTTCGACCGCGTCGAGCAACCGCTGCGCGCCGCCGCTCAACCATGAGCCGGCGTCGTCTGGGTTCGGTGGCGGCTTGCCTCCTTCGACACTGCGCGGATCGAGCGGTTCGCTGAGTCGGTCGCGGACGATCTGGGCCGCCCACCTGTCCCCTCGGCCGACGTGGCGCATCAGCTGCTCGAGGCTCCACCCGGGGCAGCTCGGCACCGGCTTGGACCGGTCGGCGTTGCTGAGCAGTGCTGCGAAAGCGCGGTTCTCCGCGACGAAGGCGGACGCGTAATCCACGCCGGTCAGGCTACTCGACGGCGCAGGGGTGCACAGTTGGATTCGATCGATACCGAAGGCAGCAAAATCCGGCGATACAAGCGGTAGCGTCGTTGGTGGCCGGCTGGGCCGTCGACGGCGTTTGCCACCGCAGGCGCCCGGCAAAGACGGCGATGTGACGGGAGACAACCATGAAGCGCTGCATCGTCGCAGCGGTGGCGGCCCTGCTGGTGGCCGCAGGGCTGATCGGCTCGGCGCCGTCGGCCAGCGCCGGCTGCCAGTACGGCGGACCCTACATCAGCAAGTGTGATGGTCCCGTCCAGCCGGACGGCACCTGGCAACGTTGCGTCGCAGTTGCCCAGTTGATTCCCCGTGGCGCCAGTTCTTTCCTGGCGCCCGAGAAGCACTGCGATGTGCTGGGTCCTGACCAAAGCCCAGGGGATCCCGCTCTGGCCGATCCCCCGATGCACATCGACGACTGAGTCGTGTATCGCGTTAGCGGCGCGACCCGAGGCGGAACACCCGCCAACCGGCCTGCTGCCAGCGCAAGACATCCAGGCAGTTGCGGCCGTCGACGATGACGCGGGCGCGTACGCGATCGGCCAGATCGTTGGGGTCCAGGTCGACGAATTCGCGCCATTCGGTAAGCACCAGAACGGCGTCGGCGCGCTCGCAGGCTTCGGCCACCGAAACCGCGTAGTTGAGCGTCGGGAACAGCCGCTTGGCGTTTTCCAGTGCTTTGGGGTCGTACACGTTGACCGCTGCGCCGTTGAGTTGCAGTTGGCCCGCCACGTTCAGCGCGGGGGAATCACGCACATCGTCGGATTCGGGCTTGAACGCCGCGCCCAGGACCGCGATGTTGGCGCCCAGCAGCGCGCCACCACATGCGGCGGTAGCCAATTCGACCATCCGGGTACGCCGGCGCATGTTGATGCTGTCGACTTCACGTAAGAAGGTCAGCGCCTGGTCCGCGCCCAGCTCACCGGCGCGGGCCATGAAGGCGCGGATATCCTTCGGCAGGCAGCCGCCACCGAATCCCAAACCGGCGTTGAGACATTGGCGTCCGATACGGGGGTCGTAGCCCAGCGCATCGGCCAACAAGCTGACGTCGGCACCGGCGGCCTCGCACACTTCCGATATTGCGTTGATGAACGAAATCTTGGTCGCCAGAAAGGCGTTGGCCGATACCTTGACCAGCTCGGCGGTCTGCAGGTCGGTCACCAGAAACGGCACACCGGCGTCCAGCAGTGGCGCATACAACTCGCGGACCGCCGCCTCGGCGCGGGTTGAATCATCTTGCACGCCAAGGACAATGCGGTCCGGATGTAGGGTGTCGTGCACGGCGTAACCCTCGCGCAGGAACTCAGGATTCCACGAGACCTCGACGTCGATTCCCGTCGGCGCCAGGGCGGCGGCGCGGTGCGCCAACTCTGCCGCGGTGCCCACCGGCACCGTCGATTTGCCAACCAGGATTGACGACCTGGTCAAACGGGGCACCAGCGCATCGACGACGGCGTGCACGTGCCGCAGGTCGGCGCCATACTCACCGCGCTTCTGCGGCGTGCCGACACCGAGAAAATGCACGTCGGCGAAGTCGGCGGCCAGGTCGTAGTCGGTGGTGAACTGAAGCCGCCCGGCAGCGAGGTTGTCGGTCAACAACTTTCGCAAGCCGGGCTCGTAGAACGGGATGTCGCCGCCGGCCAGCTTGGCGACCTTGCCGGGATCGATGTCGACTCCGACGACCTCATGTCCCAACTCGGCCATGCCGACCGCGTGGGTGGCACCCAGATAACCCGTGCCGAAGACGGTGCACCTCATACCACCGTGTGTAGGTCGCCGCGATGAGCTAACTGCATCGCGACGCTGAACGGCAGATGACAGCTATCCGGCGGGATCAGATGCTGTCAACCTAACGGCGACCGCCGCCGTGGCCACCGCCACCAAAGCCGCCCCCGCCGTGACCCCCGCCGCCGAAGGGACCGCCGCCGAAGGGGCCGCCACCGCCGCCCTTGCCGGGACCGCCGCCACCCTTGCCGGGGCCATCGCCACCGCCACCGCCCTTGCCGGGGCCGCCGCCGCCACCGGGAAACCTGCCCGGTATGCCGTCGTTACCACCGCCGGGCAGACCCGGTAGCTGCGGACCGAGGATCGGGGGCAACACAATCGGTACAGGGACCGGCACGGGCGCCGCCGGCACTGGGGCCGGAGCGGCCGGCACCGGAGCCGGAGCGGCCGGCACCGGAAATTGAGGGGCCGGAGCCTGGGGCACCTCGACGGGAACCGGAACCGGAGCCGGGGCCTGCGGCACCTCGACGGGAGCTTGCGGTGCCGGGGCGGGCGCCTCGGGCACCTGTGCAGGAGCTTGAGGCGCCGGAGCGGGAGCTGGCGGCACCGCCTCGGGGGCCGGCGCCGGGGCCTGCGGCGCTGGGGCTGGTGCCTGTTCGGGGGCAGGCGCCGGCGCCGCCGGAGCGACCAAGTTGGAGCCGGGGTCAGGCTTCGTCGCCGAAGTGGTCCGGATGCTCACGGCCAGCGCGACAACCAGTGAGGCCACCCCGATGACGAAGATCGACAGCAGCACGCTGCCGACCAGCCCGAAGGACTTGCGCTCGTCGGGCGCTTCGAACTGACCGGTCAGTTCGCTGGGGACCGCGCTGTAGGCCAAGACGCTGCTGCCCGTGTCCACGCGGTCGGAGACGTCATCAAAATAAGCCGCGTCCAGCATCGACGGGTCGTAGGCGCCGGTGCCTGGGTCCTGCGCCCAGGCCAGCGCCGCCGTCGACGACACGAAGAGCGGTGTGTTGGCCGACGCCAGTGCGGCGCCGCGAGCGAGCGCCGTCTCGGGCTCTTCGGGCACGGCGAGCGGAAGGGTGGTCGCGGCCTCCAGCGCGGGCTTGATCAGGGGAATGTCCACCCCAGAGCCCACGACGAACACCGCGTCCGGGCGCGTTTCCAGCGCCTCAGCACTCGAGACCATCTCGGCCAGCTGAGCCACCGCCGCGTCGTCGTCTTCGGGCAACGCGGTGCGATGAATGTCTTTGACCGACCCGTCAGCACTATCTACCACCGCCAATGTGGCGGTGTCCGGCTCGACGAACAGCAACGCCGTCTGCGCATAGTTGGTCGAACTGCCGACAGATTGGGCGAGGGCGGCCGCGGCGAGGAACGCCGAAACCAGCATGACGTTCTCGACCTTGCGGGCGGCCAGCGCGTCACGCAGCACAGCGGGACTGATCGGATCGGTCCACGTGACACCGGTCGATGCCAGCTGGTAACCGCCCTCAGCCGCGCCCTCGCGCGTGCCCAGGATGGCCGAAACGACCTGCTCGGCCGCGCTGGGCGCGGTCAGTTCCTGGTCAGTTTCGACCGCAATGTTGTCTTCGTCGACGGTAGGGCCATCCCCGTTTTCACCTTCGACCAGCACCATTCGGACTGCCGTTGGCGCCATCGACACACCGAGTACGGTGTCCACAGCTCCCCCATGAGTCTCTTGCGTGGGTTCCCCAACCCCTGCTGATACCACGGTACCCGCGTGGTCAATTAGTCCGTTTAACTATTTACGGCCCCCGCCACCATGACCGCCGCCGAAGCCGCCGTGGCCTCCGCCACCGAAGCCACCACCGCCGCCAAACGGACCACCACCGCCGCCGTGGCCACCGCCGCCGAACGGTCCGCCGCCGCCACCGGGGCCACCGCCCCCGCCGAACGGCCCACCACCGAAGGGGCCACCACCGCCGCCGTGGCCACCGCCACCGAACGGACCACCGCCGAAGGGCCCGCCAGGACCGCCGAGGCCTCCGCCGCCGAACGGACCGCCGTGACCCCCGGGACCACCAGGACCGCCGGGGCCGCCACCATCGAACGGACCGCCGTGACCGCCGGGCCCACCCGGGCCGCCGCCACCGAACGGACCACCGCGCCCACCGCCGCCGAAGGGTCCGCCCCCACCGGGACCGTTACCGGGCGTGGGTGAGGGCCCGCGCACCGGCGGAGCCTGCTGCACCGGCGCCTGCGGAACCTGCGGCACGATGCGCGGCGGCGAGGCAGGCAGCTGCGGAGCTTGCGGTTCCAGTTGCGGTACCCGAACCGGGGCCTGCGGCGCCGGCGGACGGAACAGCGAGTTCGGACCCGGAATCTGCACGGGCGGCACCACAATCGGCACCACCGGCGGGACCGCGACCGGCTCGGGCGCAACCGGGGCGACCGGAGCCACGGGCGCCGGCAGGGCCGGGGCCTCGGGCAACGGAGCCGGCGCCTGCGGAATCACCGCCCGGGGCGCCGCTGCCGGCTTGGGCACATCGATCTTGCGCTGCGCCGGTGCGGCCACCTCGACCGGCGCGGGCGGTTGTTGGGTCGGCGCGACAAAGTGGTTTTGGCTCGGTGTGGGTTGCAACGCGACCGTCGGGCGGATCCCAATCGCCAGCGCGATCTCCATCGCCACCACCGCGGCGATGGCGACGACCGCCAGCACGCTGCCGACCAGGAACATGGGCCGGCGTGCGGCAGGCTCGTCCGCGGCGTCGATGTCGCCCGGCTCTTCGTCGTAGCCGAATTCCATGGGGTCGTCGGCAACCGCTGGATCCTGGGCGTAGGCCAGGGCTGTCGTGGACGCCGCAAACAGTGGCGAGTTGCCCGAGGCCAGCGCCGCACCGCGCGCCAGCGCCATCTCGGGCTCTTCCGGCGCGCTAACCGTCAGCGACGTCGCTGCCTCGAGCGCCGGCTTGATGAGGGGGACGTCGACGCCCGAACCGACGACATAGAGCCCGTCGGGATGGGTGTCCAACGTCTCAGCGGCGGCGACCAGATCGACCAGTTCGGCTACCGCCGTCTCGTCGTCGTCGGCCAAGGCCTGCCGGCGCAATTCGCACAAGGACCCGTCAGCGGTATCCACCACGGCCAACGTCGCGGTCTCCGGCTCGATGAACAACACCGCGGTCTTCTGGTGCCCGACGGCACAACCGACCGACTGTCCGAGCGCGGCCGCGGCCATGAACGCCGAAACCAGCATGACGTTCTCAACCTTGTACGCGGCCAACGCATCACGCAGCGCGGCCGCCTGGACCTGATCGGTCCAACTCACGCCGATCGCGGACAGGTGCAAGCCGGCGTCGGCCGCGCCCTCTTGGGTGCCCAGGATGGCTGAAACGACCTGATCCGGTGCGCAGGTGGTGGCCGAGTCGCGGCCGATACGGAAACTGTCTTCGTCGACGATCACGCCGTCGCCGTCTTCGCCTTCAACGAGCGCCATACGAACGGCTGACGGCGCCATCGAAACCCCGAGTACGACGTCCACAACCCCTCCCAAAGGTCTTGTGTGCCAGGGTCTGGCGGAGGGAACACGGCGCGCGATCGCCAACTATCTATGGTCGCCGATAGAGCTGTGCAGCAGCTAGGTGGACCTTATGAAGTTCTGGTACGACCGCGACGGCGTGGGGCCTCGCTGACCCTGGTATTTCGACCCTACTCGGGAACTGCCGTATGGGTGCTCCGAAGGGCTAGTTAGTCGGAGAATACATAACTGACCGATTTTCATCCCTGGCCACAACGTAATTGGCAGGTTGGCGACGTTCGACAACTCGAGCGTGATGTGCCCGCTGAAGCCCGGGTCGATGAAGCCTGCGGTCGAGTGGGTGAGCAGCCCCAGCCGGCCGAGCGAGGACTTGCCTTCCAGGCGCCCCGCGAGGTCTTCGGGCAGGGTGAACTGCTCCAAGGTGGACCCGAGTACGAACTCCCCCGGATGCAGGACGAAGGGATCGCCCTCTTTGGGTTCGACCAGGGTCGTCAACTCATCTTGCTGCTTGGCCGGGTCGATGTGCGTGTAGCGGGTGTTGTTAAACACTCGGAACAGGGAGTCCAGTCGGACATCGATGCTGGACGGCTGAACCAGGCTGTCGTCGAACGGGTGGATGCCCACCCGCCCCGCGGCGATTTCGGCCCTGAGATCACGATCGGAGAGCAGCACCCGAAGAGCGTATCTGCCGCGGTCCGTTCAGCTCAGCGAACGTAGATCTCGTCGCCGGTCGGGTATCCGCCTCCGGTGGTGGTGACGTGGACGTGGTCGTAGTGCCCGGCGCCGGTGGATTGTGCGCCGCCGGGCGTGTAGTAGACGCCGCGCCAGATGGCGTCTTGTATCCCGAACCGGGTCGCGTTTTCCATCACGAAGGCCACGATCTTGTTGCCCAAGGCGATCCCGTCGGCGGTGTCCGGGTTGGGGATCATCACATCGAGCGCCAGTCCCCGGGGGTGCCAACCGAGGGGGTCGGGTCGCACGCCGCCGATCTCATGGATCTCGGGGAACTCTGCGCTGATGCTGCGTGCGGTGAGGATGGTGCGGATCTGCAGGCCCTGCTCGGGCGCGACTCCGGCGGGCAGGAAGCGGGATCGCGTGTCCACCCGATATCTCGATGCGGCGGGCATTTGTCCCGCAGCAAAACTTGGCCCGTCACCGGTACCGGCCAGTTCCGACATGGGTGCTGGGGACGCGGCGACCAACTCGACGCAACAAGGGTTTATATCCTCGACGACGGGTTTCGGTTTCTCGCGCGCGGCCAGCGGGTTCACATCTGCTCCGGCGACGAAGAACACAGCGGCAGGGGCGATGAGGGCGGCCAGCACGGCCGACGACTTTCGTCGCTGCCTCACCAATTCGTGCCGACCCACGAATGGCACCTTACGAGGTGGCTTCAGATAACAAAAGAATAACTATGCATTTCTTATGATTCTTAGTGCGTCTAATCCGACACCTGCCAGCAAAGGAGGCCTGGCAGCGACCGCGGGGCTGTGGGCGCGGCCAGCGGCTGGGTGCTAGCCTTCTGAGGCGAACGCGCCGATGTAGTTCAATGGCAGAACATCAGCTTCCCAAGCTGAATACGCGGGTTCGATTCCCGTCATCGGCTCCACTCCTGCCAGAGCGGCCGTGGAACCGCACGCTGCCGCCGCGGCGGTGGTCCCGTGACGGTGCTGCACGCAGGATGAGAAGCGATTGCTGTTGCCGTCGTTCGCAACCTTCATTCGTCTGTGTTCCGGAAGACCGAAGGGGGCCGTTACGCCTGGGCTAACTCGAATCCGCAGACGCGCCCGCACCCCCCTTGTCAATGCCGAGTCGACCCATAACCGAGAAGAGTTCCTCGTAGATGTTGTCGGGGATCGAGTACGACTCGGTGTCTGAAACCTGAGCAAAGTGTTCGGCGATGTCGTCGGCAGTGGCGGTGACGTCCCTCTCGGCCAGCCAGCCGTCGCCGAGACCGATAAACACCCGTCCGTATCGGCCCGCCAAGGCGGAGTAATTCTGGTGGGTGACTTCACAGGCCCGACTAGCCAGATAGGTAACCATCGGCACGACCTTTTCCGGCGCTATCAAGTCCTTCAGCCCGGTTTCTTCCAGTGTCTTCGCGTCTACCGTCTCGGTGACCATGCGCGAAAAGCCGAAGGGCAACACGGTGTTGGAGAGGATGCCGTGCTCGGCCCCTTCAAGGGCAATGACGTTGCTCAACCCAACCAGGCCCGCCTTCGCGGCACCATAGTGCGCCTCAAGATGCTGTCCGAACATTCCGCCCGATGACGAAATGAACACGAACCTCCCGTAGCCCTGATTCTTCATGATTTTGAACGCTGGCTGGCTCAGGTGAAACCCGCCGTCGAGATGCACCTTGAGCATCTGCCGCCACTGGTCCGGGGTCATCTCCTCAAAGGCGATGCTGTTGAAGATCCCGGCGTTACTCACCACCGCGTCCAACCGTCCGAAGTGCTTGATCGCAGCCTGGACAATCGCCTCACCGCCCTCAGGGCTTTCGACAGAGTCGTGCGAGGCCACCGCCTTGCCGCCCCCCTGAGTGATCTCACCAACGACCTCATCGGCCACCGTTGGATCGGCGCCCTCGCCGCCCATGCTGCCCCCGAGATCGTTCACCACGACCGACGCACCCCGCTTTGCGAGGTCCAGCGCATACAACCGACCCAAACCACGTCCGGCGCCGGTTACCACTATTGCCTGGTCAGTGAAGTCGATCATCAATCCTCCCCACAAGTGGCTGTTCGTCGCGCGATTCGAACATACAATGGAACAGAGATTTGGTCACGCATGTAGAGATCCACGTCCGTCGCGTCCCACAGCCAGTGGAGAACTGCAAGCAATTCAGCACCCGGCGACCGCATCGGATAAGGAGCGGGAACGGCTCGTGTTTACCAAGTTTTTGCTCCGAACTATCTGGGGCAATCTCCTCGGGCCTGACCCTCATCAGGCTCGGAGACGAACAAACCGGGCATGCCGCCGCTGAACGCCAAATCGCGGCACTGATCCTCTAGTCGCGAAAAGGTTTCGGAGTTGCTAGGTGGCACACCGGCGATCGCTCACTCGTTCGCATAGCGAAAAAACTCCCAAACTGGATGGGCGGGTCCGATTCCCGTCATCGGCTCCACATCGAGCGGCACGACCTACCCGCCTTTCTCAGCTATCCGACCTCCGCCGCAACAACATGACGTTGTCCTTGACGCTGGCCTTCTGACCGTCCGGCCCTGCGACGTCGCGATCGACGGCCTCGACCCGAACCCGTTGCCACTGGGCCACATCGAGGTCGAGCGAGTCGAGTACCTCGTCGGCGCCGGGGAATGGGTAATCGTGGTGCTCCGACCACGACGGTGCCGATCCGTGGTCAACGATCAGCAGGTGACCTCCCGGGCGCAACGCCTCCGCGGCCGCGCGGAGCACGGCGCTGCGGTTGAGCGCCAAGGGTTCCGGCACGTGAAAGTAGTGCGCAGACACCAGATCGAACGGACCGGCGGGCACGCCGTCGGCCAGATCGGTGCGGACGAATTCGATCCGCTCGGCGAGGCCGCGGGCCCGGGCGTCCTCGCGGGCGCGCTCGATGGCCACCGGGGAGATATCGGTGGCCACCACCTGCCAACCCCGCTCGGCGAGCCACATGGCGTCGCCACCCTCCCCGCAGCCCAGATCGAGGGCCCGGCCCGGCGGGAGGTCGACCGCCACCTCGGCGAGTCGGGCGTTGACGTTGCCGCTCCAAATCCGGTCACTTCTGCGGTACAGGCGGTCCCAGAAGTCCGGCGCCGCCTCACCGGGTTCAGGCGTGTGCATCCGCGTTCTCCTTGATCTCGGGCCAGTCGGGAACTGCCAGGCCGACGTTTTCGGCCTGCAGGGTTTGCACCACAGCGGACGCCGCCAGCGAGCCCGCCGCGACGGCGCCCGCCACCTGCGGCATCTGGGTGCTGACGTCGCCGGCGGCGAACACGCCCGGCACCGAGGTCCGGTGCATGGCGTCGATCGCGACGGCGTCGGCCACGACGGGCCCGGGCGGCGCCATCGCGAGGCCCAGTTGGGCCGGTAGCGTCGAACGCTGGTGCAACGTCGCCGCGACCAGCACACCGCGGCGCGGCAATCGGAAGCCATCGTCGAATACCACTTCGTCCAACCCACCATCGCGAGAGGACAATTCGGCAATCGTTCTGGTGTCCGCGTCGATCCCGGCGGCACTGAGCTGCTGCCGTTCCGGTTCGCTCACGGGTGATCCGTTGGACAGCACCATGATGTCGTCGCTCCAGGCCCGCAGCAGCAGCGCAGAGTGCACGGCGCGCTTCCCGTCGGCCAGGACGGCGAGCGGTTGATTACGTACCTCCCAGCCGTGGCAGAACGGGCAGTGGAAGGCCGACCTGCCCCACAGCGCGTCGAGCCCCGTGATGTTCGGGTAGCGGTACTCCATGCCGGTGGCCAGCAACACCGTCCGCGTGTGCTCCACGGTGCCGTCGGCCAGGGCGACCTCGAATCCCCGCTTCGCCGTCGTGATTTCGCTGTTGCGCACTTCGACCGTCGGATACTTGGTGAGCTCTTGGCGACCCGCCGCGTAAAGCTCCGCGGGCGGGCGGCCGTCATGACCGAGCAGTCCGCCTATGCCGGGTGCGGGCAGATTGCTTTGTCTACCCGCGTCGACGAGCAGGGTGCGGCGCCTGGCCCGCCCGAGCACCAGTGCGGCGCTGAGGCCCGCGGCCCCGCCACCTATGACTGTGCAGTCCCACGTTGTGTTCATGACAGCGAGGTTGCCCGCCCGCGGCGAAAGTGCCAAGCTATTTTGCTATGGAGGCAAAGCCCGACTCCGTCGACGCCCGCGTGCGGCGTCGTTTGCGCGAACTGCGCACCGAGCGCGGCATGACGCTGGAAGACGTCGCGTCACGAGCGAAGATCGACGTGTCCACGCTGTCCCGGCTGGAGTCGGGTAAGCGACGCCTGGCGCTCGACCACCTGCCGCGACTGGCCGAGGCGCTCTCGGTGAGCACCGACGAGCTGATGCGCGCGCCGGAATCACCCGATCCCCGCGTGCAGTCGAATGCGTTCACCCGCGACGGCATCACCTTCTGGCCCCTGACGCGCCAGGGACCGGCCAGTGGGCTGCACGCCTACAAGATCAAGGTGAGCGCCCGTCGCCGCAAGCCACCGGCCGAACTGCGGGTCCACGAGGGGCAGGAGTGGATGTACGTCCTGTCCGGGCAGCTGCGGCTTCTGTTGGGCGACAAGGACTTCGTGATCCAGCCGGGCGAGGCCGTCGAGTTCTCGACGTGGCAGCCGCACTGGTTCGGGACCGTGGACGGCCCGGTCGAGGCCATTGCCATCTTCGGCGTACACGGTGAGCGCGTCCACATGCATCAATGAAGTCCATATGGGCGTCAAGCTCTCGGCCGACGCACCGCCAGCAAATCAGTAATATCGCCTCATGAGGCTCGTTGCGCGTTGCGTCCTCATTCTTGCGATTCTCGCCCCGCAAGTGGCGGCGGTGTTGGCGGTGGCCCCCGTCGCGTCGGCGGCATGCCCAGACGCTGAAGTCGTCTTCGCCCGCGGCAGGGAAGAACCACCCGGCGTCGGTGCGGTGGGCGACGCGCTGGTCAATTCGCTGCGCGGCAAGACCCGCATGTCGGTTGGCGTCTACGGGGTCAACTATCCCGCCAACATCAGTATCGGTAGTGGCGCCGGTGATTTGAACGCGCATGTCCAGTCCATGGCGAAGAATTGCCCCAACACGCGCGAAGTCGTGGGCGGCTATTCGCTGGGTGCCGAGGTGGTCGACGGCGCGCTGTGGACCGGTTTCCCGCCGGGTGTGGATCAGCACATCGCAGCGGTCGCCCTGTTCGGCAATGGCACTCGGGCGATCCCGCCCGCCTTCGCCGGTAAGACGATCGACCAGTGCGCGCAGGGTGACCCCATTTGTCGAAACGGCACGAATTGGCCGTCGCATCTGCAGCCGTCGTACATCGACTCGGGATTGGTGGATCAGGCGGCCAGCTTCGTCGCCGGCAAGCTCTGACCGCCGGCTAACCGGCCGCGTTGGGCAGCAGCGGCGGGCAGTTCCCGGCCGCATCGGCGGCCAGCTCGAAGTGCCACACTTCGTTGGCGTAGATCCGGCACAGCCCGAAACGCAGCCCGTTGGTCATCAGCCACTGGTCGGCGCCCGCACCGCCGACGTCGACCGCCTGACCGACGACGTGTTTGGACGCCGCGGGCGTCTGCACATATTGGCGCGCCGCGGCGACGCTGCCGTAGGTCTGCACGGCCTCGTCGAGCAGCTGCTGCTGAAATGCCGGCGAGCGCCAGCCCGAGGTGATGGTCATGGTGATGCCGTCGTTGCGTGCCGCGGTGGCGGCGCTCTGAATGGCGCTCAGCAACGCCGGATCAAGGCGCCCGATCGCCGGGTTCTGGACGTCGTAAGGGGTCAGCGGGCGCCCGTCGGGCAATGATCCGTCGCCCGGGTCGGAGGCCGGATCCAAGGGGATGGAGTGGTCGGTGAGCCTGATCGGCGCATCGGTCGGAGCAAGCGCCGCTGCTAGACCCATCGACAGCGCAGCGGCCGCGACGAGCGCCCCCGCCAACCGCGAGACCCACGTCGTTGTCCCTGTCTTCACGTCGGGCCACCCTAAGTCATCTCGCGAATCGGAGACCAGCGTGGTACATCTCCTGCGTGGTCGAACGAGTCACCTTCCAAAGTTCAACGGGCCCGAACCTGGCCGGTGTCATCGACGTGCCGGAAACCGACGCGCGCGGTTGGGGTGTGTTCGCGCACGGGTTCACCCTGGGCAAGGACTCGCCGGCCGCGGCGCGGATCTGCAAGCAACTCGCCGCGGACGGGATCGGCATGCTGCGCTTTGACGCGCTGGGGCTCAGTGGTTCCGAAGGAGATTGGGGTGACGGGTCGTTCACCGTCAAGGTCAACGACATCGTCAAGGCATGCCAGTTCATGGCCGACCGCGGCACCCCGGCCGACATCTTGGTCGGGCACTCGTGGGGCGGTGCGGCCGTGCTCGCCGCGGCCCGCCAGTGCCCCGGTGTGCGGTCGGTCGTCACGGTGGCCGCCCCCATCGACGTCGGCCACGTCGAAAAGCACTACGACGCGGTAGTCGACCGTTGCTTGACCGAGGGCAGCGCGGAGTGGATGGTCGGCGGGCGCACGCTGACTTTGAAGCGGGAGTTCGTCGAGGACGTCCGCGCGGCGGATCTGGCCGACAAGATCACCGACTTGAAATTGCCGCTGCTGATCTTGCACTCGCCCACCGACAACACGGTCGGCATCGAAAACGCGAGCGAGATCTTTCGCCTAGCTCGTCATCCGCGCAGCTTCGTGTCGCTCGAAGGCTCCGATCATCTGCTCACCGCCCGCGGCCAGGCTCATCGCGCCGGACGGATCATCGGCGCGTGGGCCGACGCTTATCTCGACGACGAGTAGCACGTCCCCGTTGGCGCCAGCGCTCTGACGGCCTCGTCGGCGAGTTTGCACGGTGTGGCCACACGGCCGCGCGCGACGGCTAGTCCGATTTGCGTTGCCCTGCCTAGCGTTAATGGCCAACCGCTGGTACGTCTGGCCACATCAACCGGGGGCATGCAGTGAAATTCGGTGTCGTCGAAGCACCTTTGCACAGCCGGTTCGCGCCGATGCTGGCGGCCGAAATGGGTTACCGTACGGCCGCGGTGACCGGCGCCGATTCATACTGGTTGTCCGATCACCTCAACGGCTTTTTGCCCCGCGCCGTGATGACACCGAAGTACAGCGGGATAGCCCGGTTGGTGCCCGATGCCGACGCGTTCCTCGAACCGTGGACGACGCTGGGGTCGCTCGCAGGCCGGCACCGATTCGGCCGGACCCGCTTGGGCGTCGGGGTCACCGACAGCGCACGCCGCAATCCCGCCGTGACGGCGCAGGCCGCGGCGACGCTGCACCAGATGACCCGTGGCCGGGCGGTCCTCGGAATCGGGACCGGTGAGCGCGAAGGCAACGAGCCGTACGGCGTGGACTGGTCCAAGCCGGTGGCAAGGTTCGAAGAGGCGCTGGCCACCATCCGCGCCCTGTGGAACTCCAAAGGGCAACTGGTCAACCGAGATTCGGAATACTTCCCGCTGCGCAGCGCGATCTTCAGCCTGCCACCGGTGAAGGGCACCTGGCCGCAGATCTGGATCGCTTCGCATGGACCGCGGATGCTGCGCGCGACCGGTCGCTACGGCGATGCGTGGTTCCCGGTGTCGGTCTTCAGCCCGGAACGGTACGCAGCAGGGTTGCACCAGGTGCGGACCGCTGCCGACGATGCCGATCGCGACCCACACTCCATCATCGCGGCGAACGCCCAATTCGTCGTCACCGGGCGCAGCGCGGCCGAGGTCGACGAAGCCTTAGATTCCGTTCCCGTGCGGGCATATTCGCTTCTGCTGCCGGACTCGGAGTGGGCCAACCACGGTGCGCGCCATCCGATGGGAGCAGGCTTCACCGGCTTTCAGGACATCCTGCCCCAGTTACTCGACGAGGAGACGGTGCTCTCCTACGTCGCCGCGGCGCCGCTGTCGTTGCTGCGGCAAGGCCTGCTCACCGGAACGGCTGACGAGATCCTCGATCAGCTCGCCGCCTACCGCGATCACGGTGTCCGGTACCCGGTGCTGCTCAACGCGAGCCCCATCCAGCCCAAACTCCGCCGCGGCCTGTCCACCGCCTTGCCCTTCATGAAGATCCTGCGCGGACTGCGCAAGATGTGAGGACGCGCTAATCTGCCCGCTGCCGTCCGGTTTGATCTGCACATGTGGCGGGGAAAACGTCATGGCGCGCGCTGTCCAGCGTGTGCCGCCGACGCAGGTCACCCACCAGCCCGACGTCCTGCCGACGACGCAAGGCAAATCGACAAGGAGAGGCTCACCATGGCACTCGATGACGACGACATCACCACCAGCGGCGCAGGCGGCGAAGGAACCGCCGACGGCGGCTCCAACCCTGAAGGCCACGACGGCGGAGCCGACGGCACCGCGGGCGGTGAAGGAACCGCCGACGGCGGCTCGAACCCCGAGGGCCACGACGGCGGAGCCGACGGCACCGCGGGCGGCGAGGGAACCGCCGACGGCGGCTCGAACCCCGAGGGCCACGACGGCGGAGCCGACGGGACGGCCTGACCTCGCTGCGATGCTGAGCCGTTGTATCGCCACCGATACCGGGTCGTTCGCGACCCGGTATTGGGGGCGTAGGCCACTGCTCAGCCGCGCCGATGATCTGCCGCGCGACTTCGACGACTTGCTGTCGCCCGCAGCGGTCGACGAGCTGATCGCCGAACGAGGGGTGCGTGCGCCGTTCATCCGCATGGCCCGGCACGGTGAATTGCTGGCGAAGGACTGCTTCCTGGGCCCCGCGGGTTTCGGTGCCGAGATGCCTGACCAGGTGGATTCGGCCAAGGTTCTCGGGCAGTTCGCCGCCGGCGCGACCATCGTCTTGCAGGGTTTGCATCGCCTGTGGCCGCCGCTCATCGACTTCGTCCGGGCCATGGTCGACGATCTGGGCCATCCCACCCAGGCCAACGCCTACATCACCCCGCCCGACAACCGCGGCTTCGATCCGCACTACGACGTCCACGACGTGTTCGTGTTGCAGGTGGCCGGCACCAAACGCTGGATTGTGCACGAACCGGTGCACGTCGACCCGCTGCCGTCCCAGCCGTGGACCGATCACCGCGACGCGATCTCCCGGCGCGTCCGCGACCAGCAGCCCGTGGTCGACACCGTCTTGTCCCCCGGCGACGCGCTGTACCTGCCGCGCGGTTGGGTGCACGCCGCCGAGGCGCTGGAGAACATCTCGATCCACCTCACCGTCGGCGTGTCCGCCCTGACCGCTGTGGACGTCGTCCGGACCATCGCTGATGTACTGGCCACCATGCCGGAGTTCCGGAAGTCATTGCCGATGGGCATCGACCCCGCCGACCATGACGAGATGGCATCGCTGACCACCAAGATCGCCGCCGAGGTGGTCGACACCCTGCGCTACCGCGCCGCGGAAGTCGGTGACACCGCGGCCGGCCGGTTGTCGCGCCGGCACGCCGACCGGACCCGGCCCGTATCGGTGCGCCCGCTGGCCGCGTTCGCGGCCTCCGAACAGGCCGCCGCCACGAAAGTGACGTGGCGCCACGGGCTGATCGCAACGCTTGACGAGCTGGACGGCAAGCTCGTCTTGCGCCTGCCCGACCGCACCATCACCTTCCCGGTGCTGTGCGCGGCCGCAGTCAATGCGCTGCATCGCGGCGTGGTCGCCGACGCCGATTCGCTGCCCGGCCTGGACCGCGCCGACGCGACGGTGTTGATCCGGCGGCTGCTGCGGGAAGCCGTCATCGTCCCGGTGCGCCACGGCGATCCGACCGAGCTTCGATGACGGCGGGCAAGCGCATCCCCTGCAGTGACCAATCTTTGGCGCGCAACGATCCGATGTACGGCACGGCGTCGGCGGGCGCCCGGTGGATGCTCGTCGAATTGTCCGGCGGCTGGGGACCTTCGGCGTTCCTGCAATCCCCCGCGGTGATCGAACCCGGACTCGGCCGCGCGATCTGCCGTCGGGTGGAAGCGGCCGGCTTTCGGATCGCCGCCATCCGCCGCCCCGGCCGGCGCCCCGCCGTGCCGCGGTGGCGCTGGTTCATCGCCGACGCGCGGGAAGGCACCGAGGCGATGTTCGCCGGTGAGGTAGCCGCCCCCACCGACCTCCTGGAAGTCGCGCTGGACGGATCCGACGGCCAACCCTACGACGGGCCGCTCGTCGTGGTCTGCGCCCACGGCAAGCACGATCAGTGCTGCGCCGTGCGGGGCCGCAGCGCCACCAAGGCGATTGCCCAGCAGTATCCCGAATTGACTTGGGAATGTTCGCATTTGGGTGGCGACCGATTCGCAGCCACGATGCTCATCCTGCCCGAAGGGTTGTGTTATGGACGGGTCGACACCGCCGACTCGGCCGAGTTGGTGCGGCTCTACCTGGACGGGCGGTTGCACAACGAGTTCCTGCGGGGCCGCACCTCGCTTCCCCACGCGGTTCAAGCCGCGCAGTATTTCGTTCGCAAGGCCACCGGCGAGGACCACATCGCGGCCCTGTCGCCGCTCGACGTCCGTCACGACGACCACACCATTCGGGTGATACTCGCCGGCCCGCAGCAGCACACCGAAGTCGTCCTCGCCGAGCAGATGTCCGATCCGCTGCTGTCCATGTGTCGCGCCTCGACCCCGGGACGGGTCCGAACGTTCACGTTGGTGTCGATGGGGCCGGCGTAGCCGCAAAATATGAATCCGCCCAATTCACGTAGCGAAGCGGGCATGCCAGCTAATCTGCGCGCATGCCAAGCAGCGGTATCAGCAAAGTTTTCGTCGCGCTCTGCGCCGCGGCGATGGTGTGCACCAGCTGTCACAGCGGCGCCACCAGCAAGCAGGGCTCAACCACCAGCGCAAAACCGAGCGCCGGCCCGACCGGTGCGGCGCCCGGGGCGTTGTTCGAAGTCACCGAGCCCTTCAGCGGCAACGTCAGCGGATCGCCGGTAGCCCAACGCAGCAGCGCGATTACCCAGGAACTCGGCAACCTGGGCGGCTGGGGCAACAACAACACCTTCCAGATCGACTTTTCGATTCCGGTCTTCTACGCCGACAGCCACACACCGCGCATGCAAGTCGTCGGCGCCGAGGAATACTGCTTCGGCGGCCCGGACTGTGACCGGGTGCCGGCCCGCATGCCGGTGCCGGCCAACGCCTACATCGAGGGGTCGTCAGATCTGACCTGCGACCCGTCCGGCAACACCGAGGGCCAGGGCGACTGCCACCTGCTCGTCGTCGAGCGCGACGAGCACAAGCTCTACGAGATCTATCAGGGCACGAAGAAGGGCGATTCTATTGCCGCCGTGGGCTTTTTCGTGTGGGACCTGGAAAAGCAGTATCCGGCGACGCTGCGCGGCGATCAGTGCACCAGCGCCGACGCCGCCGGGTTCCCGATCGCTGCGATGCTGCCGACCGCGGACGAGGTTGCGGCCGGTGCGGTGAACCACCCGCTGCGCTTCATCCTGCCCAACAGCCACATGAAGGAGGGCGTCTACGTGCGTCCGGCGACACACGCCGGGGGCCCGCAGAGCACCGACCCGAATGCGCCGCCGTACGGGGCGCGGTTCCGGCTGAAGGCCGACTTCGACGAGTCCAAATTCTCCGCGTCAGAGAAAGTGATCATCAAAGCGCTCAAGACCTACGGCATGCTCCTTGCCGACGGCGGTGAGATTCCACTGACCTTCGCCGACGACCGCACCAGCACCGCCAAGTGGTCGAACCTGGGCATCAGTGCGGGCTCGTTCAGCAACATCGGGGTCGACCAGTTCGAAGTCGTCGACCTGGGCCCCGACATCAACCTCACCTACGACTGCGTCCGCAACCCCTGACCGGGCTCAGTGGGGAGCGTCCGGGCACAGATTCGTCGTCGCGGCACTGACGAACAACGTACCCTGGCTGAAGTGGTACCGCTGCTCGACCTTGCTCATCTCGTCGAGGATGGAGGTGCCGCCCGGATGTCGCCGCATGTCTGGTATCCGGCATTGATGACCTGGCCAGGAGTCATATTGGGCGGTTGGGCGTTGTTGGTGCGCAGTTCGTCGAGGAAACCGTTGGGATCCGCTGATGCGGCGGGCGCGGCCAGGACGGCGCCCGCAGCGAGAGCGGCAAGAGCAGGCGCGACGATTTGCAGAGTTAGTTTCACAACGTGTCCTTTCATTAGCTGCGCCACTTAAGTACGCAGGCTGTTCCCTAAGTTATCTTTCGCCAAACCTTTTGTTGTAAAGATTGCGATATCCGCACGCAAGGCATTCGTAGGAGGTACGTCGGTGAGGCTCAGCGCGCAGAACCTCGGCGCTTTGTCGATTCCGGTTCCGCGCTATGACCGCAGCCGAATCACGGTTGGCGTGGTTCATTTCGGCTTCGGCAGCTTTCACCGCTCGCATCAGGCGTGCTACCTCGACGACCTGATGAACAAGGGCTTGGCGCTGGACTGGGGAATCTGCGGCGTCGGCGTGCTGCCGGAGAACAAGCGAATGCAAGATGTGCTGCGTCGTCAAGACCACCTCTACACGCTGATCAGCAAGCACCCCGACGGCAGCAACGAAGCACGCGTCATCGGCTCCATCGTCGACTTCCGCTATGCGCCCGATGAACCCGAGGCGGTGATCGAACTGCTGGCCGCGGCGAGCACCCGGATCATCTCGCTCACCATCACCGAGGGCGGCTACCAGTCACCGTTCAGTGCCGTGTTCCCGTTGGTGACCGAAGCAATGAACCGGCGCCGTCAGCGAAACCTCCCGGCCCCCACCATCATGTCGTGTGACAACATCGTCGAAAACGGGCAGGTGGCGCGGGCCGCCTTCACCTCGTATGCGCGACAGGTCAATACCCAAGCGGCGCAATGGATCGCCGACCACGTCAAATTTCCCAGCTCGATGGTCGACCGGATCACCCCCATCACCACGCCGCAGATGATCGAGCAACTGGCTCAGGAATACGGCATCGACGACGCCTGGCCGGTGGTCACAGAACCGTTCGCCATGTGGGCTCTGGAAGACGACTTCGCCGACGGCCGTCCGCCCCTGGAAGAGGCGGGCGTCCGGCTGGTCGACGACGTCTCGCCCTACGAGCGGATGAAGCTACGACTGCTCAACGGCAGCCACCAGGGCCTGTGTTACTTCGCCTACCTGGCTGGCTACCGCTTGGTGCACGAGGCCGCCCAGGATCCGGCCATCCTCGAGCTCATCTCCCGCTACATGGATTCCGAGGCCATGGTGACCCTGACGCCGGTACCGGGTTTGACCGAATTCCGGGACGGCCTGCTAGGCCGCTTCACCAACCCCCATCTCCGCGACACCGTCGTCAGACTGTGCGCCGACTCCTCCAACCGCATCGTCAGGTGGATACTGCCGGTGGTTCACGACAACCTCCGATCCGGCGGACCGGTGCGGCTGTCCGCAGCCATCGTGGCCAGCTGGGCCCGCTACGCCGAGGGCATCGACGAGGACGGCCAACCGATAGACGTGGTCGACGAGCAGGCCGATGCACTGATTCCGCTCGCGCGGGCACAGCGTGACAACCCGACCGCTTTCCTGGCGAACCGGTCCATCTTCGGAGACCTGGTCGACCACCCGCGCTTCGTCGAGCCCTATCTGTGGGCGCTGCACTCCCTGCACCGCGACGGTGCCCGCGCGACGCTGCGGGCATTGCTCGCGGACAAGACGTGACGCTGGTCGCCGGCGTCGACTCCTCCACCCAGTCCTGCAAGGTAATGGTGTGCGACGCCGAAACCGGTGCGGTGGTGCGCCAAGGCCGCGCCCCTCACCCCGACGGCACCGAAATCGATCCTGCCGCATGGGAATCCGCCGCGCGCAGCGCGATCGCTGCGGCGGGCGGGTTCGACGACGTCGCCGCCGTGGCCGTCGGCGCACAGCAGCACGGCATGGTGTGCCTTGACGAGACCGGTCGGGTGATTCGGCCCGCGCTGCTGTGGAACGACGTGCGATCGGCCGACGCGGCCCGCGCTCTGGTCGACGAACTCGGCGGAAGCCGGGCGTGGGCCCAGGCCGTGGGTGTGGTGCCACTGGCCGCCGTCACGGTGGCCAAGTTGCGTTGGCTCGCCGACCACGAGCCACGGCATGCCGACCACACGGCGGCCGTCTGCCTACCGCACGACTGGCTGACGTGGCGGCTGCGTGGTGAGGGCGACGTCGCGACGCTGACCACCGACCGCAGCGACGCCAGCGGCACCGGCTACTTCGACGCCGCGACCGGTGCCTACCGCCTGGATCTGCTCGAGCTGGGCATGCGGGGTCGCCGCCCGCAAGTGCCGAAAGTGACTGGCCCGTCGGAGAAAATCACTGCGGACATGGCGACGTTCGGGGCGGGACTCGGCGACAACGCCGCCGCGGCGCTGGGGTTGGGTGCGGCAGAGGGCGATGTGATCGTGTCCATCGGCACCTCGGGGGTGGTGGCCGCCGTCGTCGCCGACCCCATTCGCGACGAAGCCGGATACGTCGCCGGATTCGCCGACGGCACCGGACGCTACCTGCCGCTGGTTTGCACGCTCAACGCCGCCCGCGTGCTAGATGCCGCCGCCACCATGCTGCGGGTCGACCACGAGGAACTGTCGAGGCTCGCACTCTCGGCAGCCCCGGGCAGCCAGGGCCTGGTACTGGTGCCGTACCTGGAAGGTGAGCGAACCCCCAACCGCCCCAACGCCTCTGGCGCGCTACACGGGCTACGGATCGCCAACGCCACGCCGGCCAACCTGGCGCGCGCCGCGGTGGAAGGGCTCCTGTGCGCGCTGGCCGACGGCCTGGCCCAGCTCACCCGCCACGGAGTCGTGGTGCGCCGGATCATGCTGGTGGGCGGCGGCGCCAGATCCCAAGCGTTGCGCCGCATAGCGCCCGCCATCTTGGGGATGCCGGTGCTGGTGCCCCGCCCGGCCGAATACGTCGCGCTGGGCGCGGCACGCCAAGCCGCGTGGGCGCTGGCCGGATCGCCGCAACCGCCGCGCTGGCAGCCCCCGCCGACCGAGCAATACTGCGCCGACCCGGTGCCGGCGGTCTGGGAACGCTATGCGCAGGTGCGCGACTTGACCGAAGGCACTTGATATTTCAGGACCGCGGCCGGAACACCGACAGCGCCCGGTACTGCGCCGCGAAGGTGGCATGGTCGTATTCCTCGCTGACCTCACCATCGCGGGCGATCACCGTCGGCGCGTCGAGGACCTTGAAGCTGAACTGCGGCACCTGCATCTCGTGATAGAGCGGGCTGCGCTCGAGGCGGCCGAACATCAGGGCAACCAGGATCCTGGTGCGCGCCAGTCGGCGTCCGGTCTCGAGGATGCGCACGTCGATCAGGCCGTCGTCCATCCGGGTACGCCGGGACGGCGCGAAACCCGTTGGCAGATAGAGCGAATTGCCAATGAAGAACAGCGACGTCTGCAACGTCTTGTTGTCGTAGGTGATCCGCACCGGCTGGTCGTGGCGCAGCGTCTGCAGCATGGCGTACAGCCCTGCCAAGGGTTTGCCGATACGCTTTTCGAGTTTTTCGCGCTTCTGCACGAACAGCGGATACGCCCCGATGCTGGCCGTATTGACCACCATGCGAGTTTCGTTGAGACACACCAGGTCTACGCACGACACCGTGCCCCGCCGAATCGCCTCGACGGTCTTGGCCACCGTGTCGCACCCGATGTCCTTGGCGAAATGGTTGAAGGTGCCTGCGGGAAAAACCGCTAACGGCAGACCCGCGTTGACCGCGACGGCGGCCCCCGTCGACACGGTGCCGTCACCGCCCGCCACGCCGAGCACCTCGGCACGTTCGGCGGCGCTACGCAGCACGTCCAACGGCTCGTCGTCATCCCCCAACTCGATGATCTCGGCCTTGGGTAACGCGGCCCGCACCTCGTCGGCGACCCGCGCCCCGGTGCCGCTGCCCGAGGCCGGGTTGACCACCAGCACGACTCCCGAGCCGTCGGGCCGTTCCGGCGTATCGATCCACAGCGGCTCGGTCTTGGGCAGCTGAGTCTCCACGACCGGCGGCACCAGGCGGCCGCCCAACACCGCGATGCCCGCGCCGAGGCCGAATCCGGCCAGCACATCGCCGGGGTAGTGCGCCCCCACGGCCACCCGCGACAGGCCGACCAAACCCGCCAGCAAGGCCAGGCCGAAGCCCAGGGGCGGGTTCTCCAGCCCTACGCCGACGGCGAACGCCGCCGCGCTGGCGGAGTGCCCGGAGGGGAACGAATTGGACGTCGGCCGCCGGCGCACCTGCCTGATCAGGGGCACCGAGTCATAGAGCGGCCGCGCCCGCGGGCGGACGCGTTTGGCGATCTGATTGGCGAACAGACTGGTAACCCCGAGGGTGGCGACGCCGCGGACGGCCCCGCGCTGCGCGGAGTTGTTTCGTGAGGCAAACAACAGACCGGCCAGGGCGAACCACAGCTTGGAATGATCGGCCGCGCGGGTCAGCGGCGGCATCACCCGGTCGAGCAGCGGGGTAGGCGTCTCGGCGATCGCCTCGAAGAGCTCGCGGTCCAGGGCACCAAGGCCTCGGGTGATCTGTTTGATGCTGCGTGCACGCTGCCAGGGCCGACGATTCACCCGCACCACCCTAAGGGCCGCGCCCATCGCGGTGACCGCAACTAGCGTTTTCGGCGCAGCGTCCAGGCCGGAACCCAGTGGGTGACGGTTTTGCGCTGGGAGCCGAACTGCACCGGGTAGGTCACCAACCCCCACCAATCGCCCTGCTCGCAGATGCCCCAGCAACTCAGCCGGCCCTCGACCACCTTGTGCAACTGCAGACCGTTGGGTTGATACCGGCCGGTGCGGTGTGGCTCGCGCGGGAAGAGCACCGTCAGGTCGACCAGCACCGCGATCGGCGGGCGGACCACGCGAAACGGGCCGCGGACCGGTTGCCCGTTGTATCCGATAGCGGCGAGCTCGCCCATCGTTCGATCATAGGTTCGATAGATGTGGACGCGGCAGGGGTTTCACCGGTGCCGACATGGGCAATTCGACGCCCATACGAAAGGGGTCCAGGTGAAACGAATCTTTGCTGCTGCAGCGCTGGCGTGCGGGGGTCTGATGACCATGTCGGTGGGCGTCGCCAACGCCGACGAAGTCCAAGTGGAGGGCAACTACGCGACGCTGGCGGCTTGTCAGGCCGACGGCCCGCACGTCGAGATCACCCACAACGACGGGGCCTACACACACTTCGACTGTCGACAGCACGACGACGGGCTCTGGTACCTGTACCTGACCAACTGACCGGTCAGCCCAGCCGGATCGGGTCGTTGGGGTGCGGGCTCAGCGCTGTCGTCTCGATGGTCATCCAGCCCGAAAGCGGTAGCGATTCCAGGATCGTCATGAGCTCGCCGGGATCACGAGCGCGCCACAAACCCAGGGTGCGCCGGCCGTCCGGTCCCGGCGGCAACGCCCACAGCCGCACCAGATGTCCGCGTCCGGCCAGATCCCGGGCGCGGGCCGCCTCTCGCCGGGTGGTCTCCTCGACGACGTCGGCCGGGGTGTCCTGCGGCACCGTGATCGTCATGGTGATCAAGAATTCCGGTCCCCGACCCGGCCGGCGAGCGACGCCGCTACCCGACGGGTCGTTGGGATGGGAGTCCAGCGCGGTCACCTCGTCGGTGCGCCAGATCCGCAGCGGCATCCCCGCGAGCACCTGCTCGAGTTGAGTGCCGTCGGCTGCGGCGAACAACCCGATGGTGCGCCACTCCCCTGGCTGCAGCGGTGGGCGCCACAGCCGCAGCAGGTGCCCCTGGGCCGCGAGTTGGCGGGAGTGCGCGGCCTCGCGGGCACGAACCGCGTCGACCTCACCGTCTGCCGTGCCGTCGGGTACCTGGGTGCTCATGACGACCAGGAACTCCGTCATGACGGTTGCCCGGGCCAGATCATGGTGGCCGCGTCGGCGGCCATCGGCTCACCCGCCGCGGTGGCGAACCGGTCGAGGGCCGTCTTGAGCGCCTCCCGGTCCTCGGGCTCCATGTCGCCCAGCACGCGGATGATGGCGGTGCGGCGGTGCTCAATCACCTTGTCCACCAGTTGCCGTCCCGCCGCGGAGAGCGTCAAGGTGATGTTGCGCCGATCGTCGGCGGCTTCCTGACGGTTCAGCAGGCCCGCCTTGATCAGGCGGTCACAGATGCGGCTGGCGTTCGACGGGTTGACGCCCAAACCGGCCGCCACCCCGGCCAGATTCAACGGGCCCCTGGTGTCGACCATCACCAGCACCCGCAATTGCGGCACGGTGACGGTGTCGTCGACCTCGGCGATGGACGCCGCGGCGATCCCGACCATGGCCCGCGTCGCCCGCAGGACAGCATCGATTTGTTCGGGCGAAGGGCCGTCAGAGGACACGGTTGATTCGACTCTAGAAGACGCGCACCCAGTCGACGAGCATCTCCTGCGGATAGCTGCCCGCCGCAGGATCACCGCCCCCCGAACCACCGACCGCCAGATTGAGCACCGGGAACATCGTGTAGCTCGGGTCGTTGAACGGCCACTCCCGGATGGGTTCGTTCAGGTCCTCGATGCCGGTCGCCGGTACCGAGAAATAGGGCTGCATGCCCTCGGCGTAGTCGAGCCAGAAGTACATGCCGGCCGGGTCCCAGCGAACGCGCCAGTTGTGCCATCCGCCGTCGACGCCGAACGGGCAGGTCTCGAACGCCGTGCCGTCGGGATTGGCGTGCACGGTGGTTCCCGAGGGCCAGGTGCCGTTGCCGTACCACTCGATCACGTCGACTTCGCCGCTGCGGCCGGGGTCATCGTTGGACAGCCACCACGCCGGCCACATGCCAGGTGCGAGGCAGTTGAACTTGATCCGGGCTTCCCAGGTGGTCCCGACGCCGCCGCGCCACAGCCCGTGCACCAAACCGCCGAAGTATTGGTTGCCGTCCTTGGTGGCCCGCAGCACCAAGTTCGACTTGCCGTCCACGAACACGTTCTGGCGGCTGTCGCGGTACTGGCCCCAGAACTCGGGCCGGTCGAATCCGACCGGGTTCCGGATCGGGGTGCGGAAGTTCGACACCTGCCACTTCGACGCGTCGGGCGCCGAGCCCGCCGGGCCGTCGAACTCGTCATGCCAGAGGTAGCCACCCGCTGCCCCGGTCGCCGGTGCAGCCGGCGCTTCGGGAGCGGGCATGGCGGCCGCCAATGCGCCGAATCCGGCGATCATGATCATCCGGCGACGATCCATCTGCGGCATAAGCAGCAGACGATATCAGCTGGGTTCGCTGATCTTGACCAGCGTCTTGCCGATGTTGGCGCCGGTGAACAGCCCGTTGAGAGCGTCGACGCAGGATTCGATGCCGTCAAAGATGGTTTGCCGGTGCCGGAGCCGACCCTCGGCCTCCCATTGCCGCAGGTTGGCGAACGCCTCATCGAAGCGGCCCCACTGGTCCAGCGCGTTAAAGCCTTGCATCAAAGCCGTTTTGGCGAGCAGGTTCACATAGTTGGCCGGCCCGGGATGCTCACCGGTCAAGTAGCTGGAGATGACGCCGCACAACACCACCCGCGCCTTGTGCGCCAGGCGGCCCAATACCGCGTCGAGGATCGGGCCGCCGACATTGTCGAAGTAGACGTCGACCCGCTTGGGGCAGTGCTCCTTGAGCGCGGCCGCCAGGTCACCGGCCTTGTAATCGATGCACGCGTCAAAGCCGAACTCCTCCACCACCGCCCGGCACTTCTGTGGTCCGCCGGCGATCCCCACCACCCGCGCTCCGGCGATCTTGGCGATCTGTCCGGCCACCGACCCGGTGGCACCGGCGGCCGCCGAGACCACCACCGTCTCACCGGGCTGCGGCCGACCGATGTCGGTCATCCCGAAGTAGGCGGTGGCTCCTGTGGGCCCGTACACCGACATGATCGCCAGCTGATCGTCCTCACCGGGGATGGGCGTGCTGAAGACGTCATCGCGGATCAAGACGTACTCCTGGAATCCGGTGAGTGTGGTGACGATGTCGCCGACGGCGTAGGCGTCACACCGGGATGCGACGACCTCGCCGATCCCGGCCGCTCGGATGACCTCACCCAGCCCCACGGGCGGAAGGTAGCTGGGCTGGTCGTCCAGCCAGGTGCGGGCGGCGGCGTCGATGCCCACGTAGGTGGTACGCAGCAACGCCTCACCGTCGGCAGGCTCGGGCGCCGGCGCGGTGACCATCTCGGTGTCATCGGGTGCCACCAGTCCGGTCGGCCGACGACGCAAGAGAATCTGGCGGTTCAACAATTCAGGCACGCTGCGAGCCTATTCGGCATCGATGCCGGTATGGGAGCATCTGTTCATGAATCCAGAGGATGATCCCGAACTTCGGATCCGGCAGCTCGAACAGCCGCTGGCCGACGCGGCGCACGCCTCAGAGCTGGGCGGTGCGGGCGGCTACCGACCCCCACCGGGGCCTGTCCCGCCGCCGCCCGGTCCGGTGCCGCCACCGCCGGGACAGCTGGCACCACCGCCCTCGTACGGCTACGGCAGCCCCTTTCCCGGGGCGACGCCGCGCTCGTCCTCGGGTTCGCGAGTGTTCTGGATTCTGGCCGCGCTCTTCATCGTTGGCGTGTTGGTCGGGGTCGGCGCCATCGCCCTCTACGCCTCGCGGCAACTGCACCGCGCCGACATCGTCGTCACTCCGCCCAGCGACAGCACCTCGATGCTCAGCAGCCCGCCGGGCAGTGCCGCACCGAGCACCACCGCGAAACGCGGGGAGAGTCTGACCGTCACGGGCATGAACGAGAACAGAAATCTCGCCTGCAACGACAGCGTCGTGAGCATCACCGGCATGTCCAATACCGTTGTGATCAGCGGTCACTGCACCAAGATCAGCGTGTCGGGGATGAACAACGTCATCACCGTCGACGCCGCCGACACCATCACGGCAGCCGGCATGAACAACAAAATCACCTACCACTCCGGCTCGCCGAAAATCAGTAACCCCGGCGGCTCCAACACGATCGAGCAGGGCTGATATCGGGCGATCAGGCCATCGATTCGGCCTGCGCGCGCGCCCCTTCGAATTCGGCTGCTATCGCCTGGGTCCGGAAGCGGTGCACGAACTCTCGATACCCGGCTTCGTTGCCGCGCGACCGGCACAGCAGCGCCTGTAGCCGCAGCACCGGCAATTCGTGCAACACGAACCCCGGCTCGGTCGGCACGGCCGCCAGCCGGTCGACCGCGCGCTGCGCGTGCTCGAAGTCCTCGTCGGACCCCCGCGACAACAGCGCCTCAACCAGCACCGTGGTGGCAGGGCCGCGGAAGATCATCTCGCCTGTCTCGAATTGTTCGTCGAGAACCGATGCCGCCAAAGCGATTCCACCATCGAGGTCCCCGACCCGGGCCCGCTCCCGGGCCACTTCGATGTCACACATGCGCTGCAGTGTCACGATGAGCTTCTGTTCGACGAATATGCGCTGCGCCTGTTGCAGGAAGCCGAAACCGGCTTCCCGGTTGTCGCTGTGGATCAGCGTGGTGGCGCGGTTGAGCAGCGCGTAGGCCAGCGCGACGTTGTTGCCGGATCGTTGTGCGGCCGCCAGCGACTCCTCCGCCTCGGCGACATCGCGCTCATTGGGCAGCACGGCGCAGTTCTGCACCGCAGCCGCGTATTTGTAGAGATGCACGAACGGAGGGGCGGCCGGATCCACCGACAGCGCCATGGCGATGCCGGCTTCCATGTCGTCGCGCCAACCGGGCTGTCCCAGAAACATTCGGGCCGCACCCTTGACCGTCAGCGCCCATGCCAGCGGCGAGCCGATGATGAAATCACCCATGGTCGGGTCACCGCCGGCGGTGTCGATGACGCGCTGGGTCAACCGCAGGCTTTCGCTCGCCTCACCGGCTTCCCACTTGGCTTGCGCCGCAGCGTAAAACAGTCCGACCGTCATCGCCGGATCGCCGATCGACTCCACGAGCGTCGCGAATTCCGATGCCTGCTGCGCCGCCTTGCGGTGCTGGGAGTTGAACGCCAGGGTGGTGAGGTAACCCGCCATGCCCAACGCCAGCGACCTCTTGTCCCCAGCGGCCGTGGTCAGCTCGCGCAATTCCTCGAAACCGGTGTCGGCGGGTGTCCCGCCGACTTGGAAAGCGCTGCCGCACAACAAGGCTCGCGGAGCGATACGCATGGCGAGCCGGTCGGGCTCGTCGTCGGGAAGGCGGTCGGCGACGCGCTGCGCCTGCTGCCAGCTGTCCCGGGCGGCCTGGATGTCGCGCGCGCCGTACCAAGTCGCCGCCTGCATGTGCCAGTCGAACGCGTCGCGCAATTCACCGGCCGCGGCGTATTGGGTGGCCACGATGGCGGCCTCTTGGCCGGTGAAGTGGCCGCGGGTCCGTTGCATCACCGCAGCCACCCGGCGGTGCAGCTCCGAGCGTCCGCCCTTCAACTGTGATTCGTAGGCCACCGCTTGAATCAGCGGATGACAGAAGGCACAGGTGGCGTGTGGGGTGAAGCCGACCTGCTCGACCAACTCCGCCTCCACCAGCGGTGGGATATTGGTTGTCTCCAGTATTGCTTCGAGCAGATGCATGTCGAACCGGGCGCCGATGACCGCCGCCGCGTTCAATGTGCGCTTGGCCGTGGCGCCGAGGCGGTCGATGCGGGCACCGATGATCGCCTGCAGGCTGGCCGGCACGTGAATGTCGCGGATCTCGCGCAGGCAGCGATACGCGCCCGGACTGCCCTGCAGTTCACCGCGCTCCACCAGATCGCGCACGATCTCCTCCGCGGCGAACGGAATGCCCGCCGCCCGTTCGGTGATCACCCCCGTCAGGTTCCGCACCGACGGGTCATCGCCCAGCAGTTCGGTGATCAACTCCGTGACGTGCGAATCGCTCAATGGCGAAAGCGTGAAGTGTTGCCCACCAGCTAATTTCGACAAGACACCGGAATACTCCGGCCGATGGATGATCAGCAGCGTGGCCCGCATCCTGGGCACCGCGGCGGCGAAGTCAGCCAGCAGCGACTCACTGACGCAGTCGATCCACTGCACGTCCTCGATGATGTAGAGGGCGGGCTGCGGCCGTGCCAGCGCGACGGTGGTGACCAGCCCCATCAGGTGCCGGCGCCGGGCATCGGGGCTGATGTCGGGCAGCGGTTCGGAGGCGTCGCGGATGCCGAGTACGTCGTCGAGGGAAGCCAGGTGCTCGGCGCTGGCCTCGATCATCTTGCCGCGCACGCGCGCCCGCGCCTGCTCGGCCGTCAGGTCGCCGATGGCGAACGCCGACCGCAGCAGCCGTGACATGACATGGAACGGGATGTCGCGGGTGTGGGACTCGCAGTAGGTGACGAACACGTCGAAACCGAGGCCGGTCGCCTTGGCGATCGCCTCCCGCGCCAGCCTCGTCTTGCCGACGCCCGGGCGACCGGAGACCGTGATGATGGTTCCGGCGCCCCCGGCGGCCTGGTTCAGCAACTCCTCGACGGCGTCGATCTCTGCCTGGCGCCCGACAAGTCGGGATTCGTGGCGCGGTTTGCGGCGGCATTCCAAGTCGACGGCCAGCAACCGGCGGGCCGGGATGCCGGTGGTCGAGCCCTTGATGCGCACGGTCTCCGGCTCGCTGAGCATGACGCGCGCCTCCACCAATCGCGCCGTCGACTCGCTGAGCATGACGCCGCCCGCAGGTGCCACCGACTCCATCCGCTGGGCCATCCCGACCTGCTCACCGACCGCGGTGTAGCCGAGGTGGGCGGCGCCGACTTCACCGGCGATGACCTGGCCGGAATTCAGCCCGACACGCAAGCGCAGCTCGATCCCGTCGCGGCGCGCGACTTCGACCGCCAGCTCCTGGGCCACCTGCTGAATGTCCAGCGCCGCCAGGCACGCGCGAAAAGCGTGGTCTTCCAAGGTGATCGGCGCACCGAACAGCGCCATGATGCCGTCGCCGGTGAACTTGTCCACGGTGCCGCCGTAACGCTGCACCACGGCCGCCGTCTGATCGACCAATTGGGTCATCACCTCGCGCAGCCGCTCGGGACCCAGCGCCGCGGCGATGTCCATCGACCGCACGACATCGGCGAACAGGACCGTCACCTGCTTGTATTCGGCCGGGTCGACGACGACCGTCAGAGGCGATCCGCAGGCATCACAGAACCGCGCCCCTTTGCGCGGTTCCGCGCCGCAGGAACGACATACGGACGACGTGGCGGCCACAATCAACAGAGAATAGGCCGCTTACGCCCTTATGTGGGCTGGTCGGACGGATCACCGGGCGGATCGTCGGGCAAATCGTCCAGGACGCTGACCGCAATGCCGTAGGGCAGGAAGCGGACTTTGCGCTTGGGGTCGGTGTTGTTCTTGTTCGCGCGCAGGGCGTCCAACTCGGTCGCATAGACCTGTTCGACGCGGGCATTGCCGTCGTCGTCGACGGTGTAGATCGCCCACACCCCGTCGCCGGTCTCGCCGGTGGTCTCCGGCTGGGGCCGCGCGCGGCGGCCCGGCTCCTCGAACAGGAACGACCACCCGCCGCGACCGCCGGGGGCGCTGACGAACCTGCTGATTCGTTCGAAGGCGTCGCGCAGTCCCTCGCTGCCTTCCCTGATCACTCGATCGATGTCGTCGGGATCGAATCCGAACGGACCGTACTCACCCACACCGGCCTCCTTGTTCATACCGTTACTGCCCAGTGTGCGCTCTGGTCGACCGCTCCGCCACGCTATGGCGCCGGCGCCTCCTGCGCGGGTGCCGGCGGCGCGGGGGGCGGTGGCGGGTTGATCGGAATCGGGACGCTGACGAAGGGCAGGTGCAGATACATCGTCATGACCGGTGAGGGCGGCGGCGCGACCGCCGGCGGTGGGGGCGCCGGGGGTGCCGCTGGTGGTGTGGTGGCCGCCGGCGGGGCCTGTTGCACAGGGGCCGGCGCCTGCCGGCTCGGAGCCCGACGCGGTTGTTGTGGTGGTGCCATGTTGACCACCGTCTGCGGTGGTGGCTGGGTGACCGTCTGCGGCGGCGCGGGCTGCCGGGCCGGGGGCGGCTCGACGGCCGGCGGGGCGGCCGCTTCGGCGACGGGCGCCGGCGGGGCGGGGGTGGAACTGACGGCGGGCAGTTGCACACTTTCCCGCTGGCTGGGGTGGGTAGCGGCGGGCCGGACGTCGGACGCCAGCGACACCACCAGGGCAGCGCCGATCACCACCGCGATGCCGCCCATGGCGCCCGCCGCCAGCGCCATCGGCCGGCGCCGCGACGCGCCCGGCCGGTATTCGTCGGTCTCGTCGTCAACAGCGCTGTAGGCCAGCGCTCCGGCGCCGGCTTCGGCGGTGGCGCACACGTCGAGGTAGGTGGGGCTCAGGCCGCGGGTGCTGACCTCGCCGGTACCCGGGTCCAGTGCGTATGCCAGCGCGGCTGTCGAGGCGGCGAACAGCGGCGCGTTGGCTGAGGCCAACGCCGCCCCGCGGGCCAACGCCAGGTCCGGCTCCTCGGGAACCGACACCACCAGCGACGTCGCGGCTTCCAGTGCCGGCTTGATGCCCACGATGTCGACTCCACAGCCGACCAGGAACACACCCTTGGCGCGTGATCGGGGGGCATCCAGACCGGCCACCATGGTGGCCAGTTCGGCGGCCTGCGCGCTGCGCGCGCCACCCACGGATCGGCGGTGCAGGTCGACGATGGAGCCGTCGCCGGTGTCCACGACCGCCAGCGTCGCGGCACCGGACTCCACGAAGACCAACGCGATGTGGTCGTAGTCCAGCGCCGCCCCCACGGTCTGCGCCAGCGCGGCGGCCGCCAGCAACGGCGAGACCAGCATGACGCTGCCCGCGTCGTGCTGGGCCAGCTGCGCGCGCAACGGCGCGACCTGGTCGGGATGGGTCCAGGTCGCCCCGATCGACGTCAGTTGGTAGCCGCCCTCGGTCGCGCCTTCCCGGGTGCCGACGATGGCGGCAAGGGCCGCAGCGGCCGCGCCGGACGCCCCCGCGTCCTGCGCCACCTCGATCTTCTCTTCTTCCACGGTGACCCCGTCGGCGTTCTGCCCCTCGATCAACACCAGACGCACCGCCGCGGCCTCCACACAGACCCCAAGAACGATGTCCATAACCCCTCCAGCGCATCGCTTGCTGGAGTTTTAACGCGATTCACAGCTCACCGCAAGGTGAGCGCAAATGCCCTATTGAACCCCGGGATACATGAACGGATTCTGCTGCACCGGAGCTGGCACCAGCGGCGCCTGAGGTGCCGGGGTGGGAGTCGCAGGGGCCGGCACCGGGACCGGGATCGGGACCGGGACCAGCGGCAGATGCAACCACTGCGTCGTCATCTGCACCGTCGAGGTGGTGGTCGGCGGCGGCTCGGTGGTCGTCGGCCGCTCGGTGGTCGTGATGGTCGTGGTCGGTGGCGTGGTGTGGGTCGGCGGCGGAGTCGTGGTGGCCACCGGCGGCCTGGTCGTCGTCCGCGGCGGCGGGGGCGGCGGCGGCGGGGGCGGCGTCTCGACGGAGGGAGGGGGCGCCGCGCTGGGGGCCGGCACCTCGGTGGGGGGCGGCGGGACCGGACTGGGTTCTGCGGGACTGGGCACCAGGACGCTCGGCGCGACTGGACTGGGCGCAATGGAGCTGGGCGGGGCCGGCAGCGGCGCGACGGTGGGAACGGTCGGCGTTCGCGGCGCCTGTTGGCGCTCGAGGGAGGTCAACGTGATGGCCGCCCCGCCGATCGCCGTCACCGCCACTACGGCGCACACCCCGATCAGCAGCTGTGACAACCGGAAGCGCCGCCACGGCGGTTCTTTGGGCGGCTCGATCAAGTTCAGCCGCATCGAAAAGCAGGGACCCTCTTCGCTGAAAGCGTCCCCGACGAGAGGCGGGGGTGCTGCGACCGGGAATTCGGTCTGCGACCACGCCAATTCCCGCTCGGTGAGCGCATCCTGGTCGATGACCATGACTTCACCGGCCGGCAGTTCGAGGATGTCGGCGCAGGGAGCGCCCGCGGCGGCGACCGCCAGGCCGATCGAGGCCCGGGTGTGGAAATTGAGCTCCCGGCCGCGGCCGGCCAGCAGCAACGCGCCCGCCGCGGCCGCGCAGGCCGGCTGCGCCACGGTGAGGACCGGTCGTCGAGTGTGCACCGAAAGCCGTTCGGTGACAAGCGGAATGCTGGCGCCACCGCCGACGGTGACCACGGCGGCCAGATCGCCGAAGGCGGCGTGGTTGCGGGCCAGCATGTCGTCGAACGCGTAGATGAAGCCGGTCAGCCGGTCTTGTATGAGGTCCTGCAGCTGCTCGCGCGTCACTTGCAATGTCCGGTTGCGTCCGGGCAAGTTGACCGCGAGTTGGGTGACCACGTCTGTGGACAACCGCTCTTTGGCTTCCCGGCAGTTCTCCTTGAGTTGCGCCAACCGTCCCAAAGCGGTGGTGCTCGCCGCGTCGGCGTCACCGCCGTGACCGATCTCTTCGAACACATGCTGCAGCAAGGCCTGGTCGATCTCCTCGCCGGAGAAGTCGCGGTAACGCACTGTGGCGCTAATGGGTTCGAAATCGGTCTTGCGCTCCAACAGCGTGACCGATGTGCCGGTGCCGCCGAAGTCGATCAACCCGATCACACCGTCTTGCGGCAGGGTCAACTCGGAGTCGGCCGCGGTCATCGCGGTCACCGAGTCGGGCACCAGCCGGGGTGCCATGCCACTGCGCACGAAACCGACATGCGTGCGTAAACCGTTGCGCAGCGCCTGAATCGTTGCCGGCCGCCAATGCGCCGGAATGCCGATCACGATCTCCGACGAGCTGGCGTCGGCACCGACGCACACCACCATCGCGTCCAACGCTTCGACCATCAGCAGGTCGGGGTCGTGCGCGGATCCGTCCGGTGACACCAGCGCCACAGAGTCGCCGATGCGCTCGACGAAGCCGCTCATCAGTGTGCCGGGTCCGGTCGAGCTCGGATCTTGCTCGTACACACCAATTTTCGGCGCGCAATGCGGGTACAGCGTCAGCACTGCGCGACGGATAACCGGAGCACGTCCGGTACCTGCCGCGACCAGGTTGGTGGACCCGATCGACAACCCCAGCGGGTCGTACATAGTGCACATACCTTCGTCGGATTCGGTCAAAGGCCAGCGTCAACCATAGCCGCGGGCGCCCCGGATCCGATTCGGCGCCAACGCTATTGGTATCGGCTCGATGCCGTGTCGTCACCGAAAAGGTACAACCGCCGCCTTGACAAGTCGCCTTCGGTCCCGTCGCGGGAAAGGCAGCAAACTGCAGGGTTGCACCCAGCTCCTTGCCCGTCGAACCGGTGTGCTGCAATGACGTGATGAGCCTTGCTGATGACGTCGAAGCGATCAAACAGGTCAAATACCGCTACCTGCGCGCGCTGGATACCAAGCACTGGGATGACTTCGCCGAGACCCTGACTGAGGATGTCCGCGGTGACTACGGTCCCTCGCTCGGCAACGAACTGCACTTCACCACTCGGACCGACTTGGTGGACTACATGCGCAACTCGCTCGGGCCGGCGATCATCACCGAACACCGGGTCACTCACCCGGAGATCACCGTCACCGGCGACACCGCGACGGGCAATTGGTATCTGCAAGACCGGGTGATCGCCGCCGACTTCGACTTCATGTTGATCGGCGCGGCGTTCTACCGCGACGAGTACCGGCGCACCGATCAGGGCTGGAAGATCAGCGCCACCGGCTACGACCGAACCTACGACGCCACAATGTCGTTGCAGGGACTGAACTTCAAGCTCAAGCCCGGTCGCGCCGTCGCCCGGTGATGGGCGCCGCTACTTCGCGATCGCGATCACCGCGCCCGGGCGCAGCCAGCGGATGACTTGCACCAGAGTGGCGTCGTCGATCGCCACGCAACCCGCGGTGGGACCGCCGTCGGTGGTGTGGAAGAAGAAAGCCGAACCGCCGCCGGGCGTCTTGTTCTTGTTGACGCCCATCACGACCGAATGCTTGTACTGCGGGATCTGCAGGTTCTCGCTGTCGGCGGTATTGAACGGACACTGCGCCTTCTCACATACCTGCATGCTGTTGAACGTGGGGCTGTGGTCGTCGCCGCTCCACCAGTGATTGGGTCCCACTTGGGTGTAGGGCAAGCCGCCACCGGGATTGGGGGCGGTGCCAAAGGCAGAGTCCAGGCTGTACACCCCCATCGGGGTCGCGGGATAGCCGCTCTTGGCCTGCGGCGCCATACCCGCGGACCCGACGTGCGTGGTGATCCCGGTCTTCAGCGGCTGCCACCCGGCGGCGGTGCGCTGATAGAGGTCCATCTTGGCGTTCGAGCCACCGGTGCTGACCACCGAAACCACTTGGGTGGCATTGCCAACCGAGTTCGCGAACCATGGGCTGCCGGCCGCCATCGTCACCGGGGCAAGCGCCACGGCCGCACCGCCAATGCAGACCGCAGCACACAGTAGAGCTACCAGTCGGCGCATTGATTCATCGTCGAAGGCCCCGGCCTTGAGGTCAAGTAAAGCTTCAGCCCCAATCAGGTCACTGCGCCGTGACCAACGCTCGCCGGATCGGAGCCGGTCGAAAGATCCACAGGCACAACATGAAATAGGCGTAGCCCAGCGCCCAACCGGCCACCACATCGGACGGGTGATGCACGTTGAGCGCCACGCGGGATATTCCGACCATCACCACTGCCAGCGCCGACACCACGATCGCGCCGATGCGGAGCCACTGAGTTCTGATAAACGGCAGCGCGACGGTCAACAGCGCCAGCAGGCTGGCCATCGCCTCGAGCGCGTGGCCGGACGGAAACGACGTCGACGGTGCATACACCAGCGCCGTCACCGGTCGGGGTCGACCGGCCAGGCCTTTGGCCGCCGCTGTCACGAACCCGTTCAGTGGTGCACACGTCAAGAGCAACAACGCGATTCGTATCTGACGCTTCATCAGCGAGACCAAGGCGGCAGCCAAACCGAGCAGCCGCAATGGGATTGGGCCGAACACGAAGGACACCACCGACCAGAACTGGACCCAACTCGAGTGCTTGATGCCGATATCGTGGGCGGGGGTCAGCAACGACCAGTCGACGGTGTGCAGCCAACCCCAGTTCTGGCGGTGCCCCACCCACAGCACGGCGTAGCCGGCCAGGGCGGCCACGACGCACAGCACCGACACGAATCGCGGTCGGGTCATCGCCACACCGTTACCAGCATCGGTGCGCGCAGAACCAAACCACTACATACTGGCGTCATGGCGGTGATTCTTCGGAGGTTATTCGGCCTGGGCAAATTGCCCACAGAGTTACGGGACCAAGTCGAGGTGGAAGGACTGCTCTACCTCGCCGAGCATGTGGCGGTCACCAGGCGGTTCAGCGGCGCCATCCCCGGTCTGCGCTCACAGGGCAGTATCGCCAGCTACGTCGGCTGCCTGGCGTTCAGCTCCGAACGAGTGCTCGCCACCCTGTCGGTGGTGCCCAAGCTGGCCGGTCGTGCCGTCGACGTGCGGTGGGACGAGGCGCAGACCGGGGCCGCCCGGGCAGAGATCTCCGAGACCGGCCTACAACTCGAACTCGACATCGCCGAGGTGGACGAGCGGTTCCACGGACACCTGTCGATGCACTTCAAGGCCGCCCTGCCCGACGAGGTGCTGGCCCGCCTGCCGCGGCGGTCGTTGGCCTTCGACGTGCCGCCGGAGTACGTCTTCCGTGCGGTGGGCGTCACCTATAGTCCCTGATCGTGGGTCATGCGTTCACTGCCCGGGAGCGGCAGGCCGTTTATCGCGTGATCTCGCAGCGCCGAGACATGCGCCGCTTCGTCCCCGGCGGCGTGATCTCCGAGGAGGTGCTGACCCGCCTGCTGCGGGCCGCACACGCCGCACCCAGCGTCGGTCTGATGCAGCCGTGGCGGTTCATCCGGATCACCGACGAGCGGCTTCGGCTGCGGATCCACGCCCTGGTCGACGAAGAACGCGCGCTGACCGCCCAAGCCCTTGGCCCCCGGGCCGAGGAGTTCCTGGCCCTCAAGGTCGAAGGAATCCGGGAATGCGCCGAGCTGCTGGTGGTGGCCCTGAGCGACGATCGCGACCGGCACGTCTTCGGGCGGCGCACGCTGCCGCAGATGGATCTCGCGTCGGTGTCCTGCGCCATCCAGAACCTGTGGCTGGCGGCTCGGTCAGAGGGCCTGGGCATGGGATGGGTATCCCTGTTCGACCCGCCGCGGTTGGCAGCGCTGTTGCAGATGCCCAGCGACGCCGAGCCAGTCGCGATCCTGTGTCTGGGTCCGGTGCCCGACTTCCCCGACCGGCCCGCGCTCGAACTCGACGGGTGGACGCTCGGGCGGCCCTTGGCGGAGTTCGTCTCGGAGAATCAGTGGGGACTAACGGGAGAGGTAACCGACTTTGACGGTTGAGACGGCGGCGCACGCACCCGCCAATGTGCTGATCGTGCACTGGCACGATCTCGGACGTTACCTCGGTGCCTACGGTCACGCCGACGTCGCGAGCCCGCGACTGGACCAGCTTGCCGCAGAAGGCATTCTGTTCACCCGCGCCCATGCCACGGCGCCGTTGTGCTCCCCGTCGCGAGGCTCGCTGTTCACCGGCCGCTACCCGCAGAGCAACGGGCTGCTCGGCCTGGCCCACCACGGTTGGGAGTACCGCAGCGGAGTGCGCACCCTGCCGCAGCTACTGTCCGACTTCGGCTGGTATTCCGCGCTTTTCGGCATGCAGCATGAGACGTCCTATCCCAAGCGTTTGGGTTTCAACGAGTTCGACGTGTCGAACTCCTATTGCGAGTATGTGGTGGACAAGTTGCGGAACTGGTTGCAGCACAGTAACGCTGCCCGATCCGGGCAACCATTCCTGCTAACCGCCGGCTTCTTCGAAACCCACCGCCCCTACCCGCACGACCGTTACGAGCCGGCTGACAGCGCGGCGGTGGATCTGCCCGACTACCTGCCCGATACGCCGGAGGTGCGCCAAGACCTGGCCGACTTCTACGGGTCGATCGCCACCGCAGACGCGGCCGTCGGCCAAATCCTGGACACCCTGACCGAGACCGGGCTCGCCGAAAACACCTGGGTAGTGTTCTTCACCGATCACGGGCCGGCCTTCCCCCGCGCCAAATCCACGCTCTACGACGCGGGTACCGGTATCGCCATGATCATGCGGCCGCCCACCGGGCAGGCGCTGGAGCCCCGCGTCTACGACGAACTGTTCAGCGGTGTCGACCTGGTTCCCACCCTGCTCGGCTTGCTGGGAGTGCACGTGCCGGCCGACATCGACGGTGTGTCACATGCGCAGGCGCTATTGGCGCCCGATACACAGGCCCGACCCGTCCGTGATCAGGTCTACTCCGCCAAGACCTACCACGACTCCTTCGATCCGATACGGGCAATCCGCACAACGGAATACAGCTACATCGAAAATTATGTCCCCCGTCCGATGCTGGACCTGCCGTGGGACATCGAGGCCAGCCCGTCGGGACTGGCCGTCGCACCGTTCGTCAAGACACCCCGCCCGCAACGCGAACTGTACGACCTGCAAGCCGATCCCACCGAGACCAACAACTTGCTTGCCGGTGAGAACACCCAGCGCGCCGATGCGATCGCCGCGGATCTTGCTGATCAGCTTTACAATTGGCGCCAACGCACCGGCGACGTCATACCGTCGGACTTCGCCGGAACGCGCATCGCGGAGCGTTACACCGAGACCTATTTGCGGATTCACCGCACCGCGCCAACCAGCAGGTCGGCCATCGCTGTCGACCGCGGTATCGAGGAAGAAGCTGCGCCGCCGACCTACCCGGGTGAGCGCTGACCGCCGCCCACTTCGGCCACGATGAACACCCGCCGGAACGGGAAGATCGTCGTTCCGTCCGGCCGAGGCGGATAGGCGTCGTCGAGCAGCGGGATGAGTTCGTTGCGGAACCGTTCCCAGCCTTCCTTGTCGAGCCGTTCGCGCACCGGTACCAGCGCGGTGCCGGTGATCCATTCCAGCACCGGATGGGCACCGGTCAGCTGGTGCAGGTAGGTCGTTTCCCAGACGTCGACCCGGCATCCGGCGTCCATCAGCAGATCGGCGTAATGCGTCGGGGGATGAACTACCGCCCCGACACGAAATGGTATGTCACGCATGATTTTTGCGTAGGGTTCTCGGCGGGCCAAGGCGCGCACCGCGGCATGTGACGGGGTTTCGAAGTTTCCGGGCAGTTGCGCGCCGATCCACGATCCGGCCGGCAGCTGGTTGACCCAGCGCACCAGCAGGTCGGCGTGTTCGGGAACCCAGTGCAATGCGGCATTGCTGACCACCACATCGGTGTCGGGTTTGGGCTTCCAGTCGCGCAGGTCGCCGGTGGTGGCCTCGATGCCGCGTTCCCGCGCGGCGGCGACCATCTCCGGTGAGCTGTCCAGCGCCTCGATCACCGCGCCGGGCCAGCGCCGGGCCAGATACTTGGTCAAGTGACCCGGTCCGCAACCGAGGTCGACCACCCGCCGCGCCCGCTCGGCGCCCACCCGCGACACCAGGTCGTAGAACGGACGGCTGCGGTGGTCCGCGAAAGCCAGGTAGACGTCGGGATCCCACATAACGGTCCTCCTGATCCACACCCTCGCCCGTCGGGTGATAGACCAACCGTATTACCGGGCCCGTCCGGATACCCACCCAACGCCGAATCCCAGAGATACCATCAGCGAGATGTCAGAGACTGGCGGGCGGTCCCCGGAGACGGATCCGATCACATTGCCCGTCCCCCTTCCCGACGTGCCCGGTGCCGATGCCGGCGCCGAAGGATTACCCGCACTCAGCGCGTTGACGCCCCGGCAGCGTGTGGTGGTCGAGTCCTCGGCGCTCAGCGACATCGCGTTGCGTACCGCGGTCGCCTCGATACTGTCGGTGACGGTGGCCCCTGCGGTGCTGGCCGGGGCGCTGCGCCGCAGCGACGGCGGCGACGAGCGCAGCGACCTGGAGTTCTACGCTCAACTCGCCGCGCAGCACGATCCGCAGCAGTCGTTTCCGGCGCCCACCGAACTACCCAAGATCGTGTCGCGGCGGGCCAGCCCGCTGGCCGAGCGGGCCGCCGGCGGCACCGTCGAGAACATCTCCTTCGCCAGCAGCTTCCGCGCGGTCAACCCCAAACTGCGCCAGCGGTGGAGCGGCTTTGAGGCCAACACCACCGTGCGGGCGCAGCATTGGCGCCACACCGACGGCCCGCGGCCGACGCTGTGCGTGGTGCACGGGTTCATGGGCTCGTCCTACCTGCTCAACGGCCGGTTCTTCGCGCTGCCGTGGTATTACCGATCGGGTTACGACGTGCTGTTGTACACGTTGCCGTTTCACGGGAAGCGCGCCGAAAGGTTCGCCCCGTTCAGCGGATTCGGCTACTTCGCGGCCGGATTGAGCGGGTTCGCCGAGGCGATGGCACAGGCGGTGCACGACTTCCGGTCCATCGTCGATTACCTGTGCCACAGCGGTGTCGAGCGCGTCGCGCTGACCGGCATATCGTTGGGTGGGTACACGTCTGCGCTGGTCGCCGCGGTCGAGCATCGGCTACAGGCGGTGATCGCCAACTGCCCCGTGGTCACGCCCACCACGATGTTTGACGAGTGGTTCCCGACCAACAAGCTGATCAAGCTCGGGCTGCGCATGTCCGGCATCAGCCGCGAGGAGATGGTCGCGGGGCTGTCCTATCACAGCCCGCTGACCTACCCGCCGCTGCTGCCGAAGGAGCGACGGATGATCATCACCGGACTGGGTGACCGGATGGCGCCGCCCGGTCAAGCCGCACTGCTCTGGGAACACTGGGATCGCTGTGCGCTGCACTGGTTTCCCGGCAACCACGTCCTGCACGTGAGCCAGCTGGACTATCTGCGACGCATGACCGCGTTTTTGCACCGCGTCATGTTTGACTAGCCGCTTCGGTCAGCGCCCGGTGCGATCCCGCCGTCGCCGTGGGCCAGTCCAGCCGCGTCAGGAAGTCAGCGGGCACTGCCGTGTGTCCATCGAGTCGTTGGGTGGCCCCCGGAGTCAACGCCTGCAGGGCGGGTAGGTGGTTTCCGCGCTGTGGGGTCAGTCCGGGCAACGACACGGCAGCGCCGGGGGTGTCGGTGCGGAAGGCGCAGGCGGCCGCGACGGTGTACTGGCCCGCCGCGTGCGGCGCGTCAGCGATTTCCAGCGCGGTCCACGTTTGACGCGCCGACTGCTCGCGGATGGCGGACAGCCGCTCCGGCAGTGCGTCGTCCACCGAAACCCTATATGCGGCAAGGTAATTCGAGTCGCCCTGGCGCACCGCCGCCCAGCTTTCCCGCGCGCCGGGCGCCAGCAGCGCGGGAACTTCGTCGGGGCTGACCGTGCTGGTCTCCCAGCCGATTTCGCGCAGATGATCGGCCAACCGCCGAGCGGCCACCTGCGCGGTCTCGTGCAGCGGAATTCGCGGCGAGCGGGCCTGCAACGCGGCCAGGTTGTCGGCGGCATCGATCGTCAGGCCGATCCAGGTGTGCAGCGCTGCAGAAGCAGTGTGCCGGCTGGTGATTCGGATCGCGTCGGCGCGCACGCCATAACAGTTGAGGTAGCGGGCGATCAGCGGCAGCGGCAGCACGTCGGTGTCCGAGGGCGGCGCACCGACGCGCACCACGGCCGTGGTGCGAGTGCCCGTTTCGGCCTTGGCCGTCGAGCGGCGGCCGCCCATGATCGCCAGTCGGCGACGCAGGATGGTGGTCCAGTGCAGCCCTCGCCACCAGCCCAGCAGCAGCATCACGACGACGAAGGCGATGCCGATGAGCCAGTAGTCCCGCGTCGTGCGCCACGGATATGCCAGCACCGCGGGCAGCAGCGCCAGCAACGCCAGGGTGATGCGGCCGCTGCCGGGCAGAACGATCGATCGGCTCACGGGGTGGGCTCCTTTCGTCGGCGGGTGATCGCCACCGAGGCAGCGACTGCCGCCACCAGCAACGCCAGCGCGCCGACACCGGCGAAGGCGACGTTGCGCGGTGTGGTATCGGTGGGTGCGGGCGCGGGCGGCGGGGCGACCGGCCTGGTGGCCGGTGCGCCGGGCTGGGCGCCGGCGGGCAGTTGCCAGGTCAGTGCCGCGACCGGGTCGACGGCGCCGACGCCGACCACGTTGGAGGGGTCGCGGGCACCATTGTGGGCCGTTGCCGTGATGCGGCGTACCACCTCGGTCGCGGTCATTCCCGGGTACTTGCTGCGGACCAGCGCCGCGACGCCGGAGACGTAGCCCGCCGCATAGCTGGTTCCGCTGAGCGCGACCAGCTGCTGATGCTCGTCGGGCAATCCGTTGGCCAGGCCCCCGCCGTCGCCGTTGCTGACCGAGGCGATGTTCTCACCCGGTGCGGCGATGCCGACCCACGGCCCGGCCATGGTGAACTTCGACGGGCGGCCGTCGGGGGTCAGCGACGCGACGGACAGCACGTAGGGCTGCCACCACGACGGGATGGACACCGAGGTGACGCCGGCCCAGTTGCGCGGATCGTCGGGGCGGCTCAGGTCGGTGAGCGGGTTGGAGTCACACGACGTCCCGCCGGCGACCGATCCGGTGGGTCCGCTGTTGCCGGCGGCGGCGACGATCACCGCGTCCTTGTCCACTGCGGCATAGCGGATCGCCGCACCGAGCGCGGCCTGGTCCACTGGCCGATCCGCGGGTAGGCAGGTGATCGCGGAAATGTTGATCACCCGCGCGCCGGAGTCGGCGGCGTGCACGATCGCCCGGCCGAGCGCGGCGACGTCCAGCGATGCCCGCGCCAATGTCGGATCACCACCCGCCGAGCGGGGCGAGAACTTCGCCGACGTCACCCGAACCGACAGCAGCCGCGCCGCCGGAGCGACACCGGAGAAGCCGTCGTCACCCGGTTGCCCGGCGATCACTCCGGCGACCAAGGTGCCGTGGCCGTCGCAGTCGCTGAGGCCGTCGGTGGCTTCTACGAAGTCGCCGCCGGCATCGACGTTGGGTAGTCGGGGCCCGGGCCGGACGCCGGTGTCGAGGACCGCGACCAGTTGCCCGTCACCGCGGGAAAACTGCCACGCACCAGGCAGATTCAGCATCGTCTGACTCGCCGTGGGCACGCCCGGATCGGTGCCCGCGATAACCCCCGAGACGCTGCAGGGGCCGCGCTGTTCCATCGGCTGCACCGGTCCGGGACTGCCGCTCGGTGGCGGCACCCCCGGGTCGACCTCCGGCTTGGTGACGGCCAGCGCCGCCGGAGAGGTCCACACCACAACTGCGAAAGCCGCTGTGAGACAGGCTAAGCCACGCTGAATCATCGATTGAGGACCCAGGCGAACAGACCGACCAAGAAGGCCATGACGGGGATCAGGGACGCGTCCAGCGCGGCGGCCACAAAGCCCAGCAACCGGCGCAGCGGCAACGAATAGCTCTCCGGTGAGGCGATGTTCGGGTTCAGCGACACCACCATCCACGCCAACGCCAGCACGGTCAGCACCAGCACCGCGCCGAAAGCGGCGACGTAGTGCGCCGTCGCGGTGTAGACCACCAGCAGGATCCCGGCGACCAGGAAGGGCTGGGCCAACAACCACGCCTTGCAGGTGGCCGAATCCCACACCCGGGCACGCAACGTCGCGGTGGCTGCCGTGGCCGCCACCACGTACCAGCCGAGCAGGCTGAGCACGTCGGGACGCCAGGCGATGGCCACCGAGCCAAGCACACTGAGTAGCACCGCAGCCGCGATGAACCCGTTCTGGTGTGCATCGCTGACCCGGACCCGCCGCGGCAGGTCTTCGAGCACACGTACCGACGGAGCCGAGGGAGTCGGATCCCCGGGAGCGGGAATGACGGGCAACGGGAACCGCGCCCACAGCGCCGAGAGTTGCGGCGCCTGGATGGTGACCAGCAGTGCCGCCACGATCAACCCACAGCCGATGCTCAACAGCGACAGGTGCCACAGCAATTCGGCGCCGGCCGCCAACGCCAGCCCGGCGCCGAGCACCGCGACCGCGGTGAAGAAGGCGACGACGCGTTCGCGTTCAGCACTGGGCACGATCAGCGCGATCGCCGCCCACGCGGTGATGCCCGCTGCGGCGAGCAACACCTGCGCCGGCCCGAACCTGCCAGGTACCGCCAGCGCCAAGGCGCCGGCGATGGGCGCCAGCGCGGCGATCGTCAGCGCGTGGCCAGCGCGCGGTGAACGACCCGTCACCAGCAGCCCCGCTACCGCGATGACCACCGCGATGGCGCCGGCCGCCAACAGCCCGGCCAGCGCACCCGTGGCCGCCCGGTAGCTGACCGCCAGGCCGGTCGCCACCAGCACGACCGCGATCACCGCGGTCAGCGCGAACCGCTGAATGTGCCTGGTACCCCACGGCTTGAGCCGGGAGGCGGAGAAGATCATGGCGGCGTCGGCGATGTCTTCGACGATTCCCGGCGCGGCCGGCCCGTTGGGCACCGGCTGCAGCGCGAGCAGATCGCCGTCGACCACGCCCACCGTGTCCAGGCTCGCGTCCAAGCTGAACGGTGCCCCACCGATGGGCGCCAAGCTCAACTGCACGGCCGAGGTCTCGGCGTCGCCGGCGTCACCGTTGTGCGCGGCCGGGGCCGCCAAACGTTGCACCGCGGGCAGGATTTCACGCAGCGGCAACTCCGCGGGCAAAGCCATCTCCGTCAACCTGCTGTCCGCGAGGATGGCGACGCGAACGATCGGCATGACGGTGCCCGACGTCATCGGACCCTCAGATTCGGCTGGGACCCTTGCTGGTGCATCGTGCTCTCTTCTCTATCTCGTTGCTACTTGGGATCTGGTGGGTACTTCGGAGTGCGGTGCGGAAAAGTCTCGGGATAGCCGGTGATCGGGGAACCAGTGCCCGCCGGGCAGGTTCGCGGTCAGCTGTTCGATGGCGACGGCAACCGCGAACGTAGTACCCGGGGCGAACGTCGAAACCCATTCCCCATCAAACGCTTTCGACGGACTGACCAGTATCCGGCCCGCGGTGGTGTCGACAAGGCTCATCCCCACCTCTGTGGTGGTGTGCCGGCCGTCGCGGTTGCAGCCGGCCACGACCTCGACGTAGCTGCGCGGGCCGTTGAACACCGCGTCCACCACCGGACGAGCCGATTCCGGAATGCCCAGGTACTCGAGAACCTCGGCGAGCGGCGCGCCGGACCGCAGGCGCTCGTCCGCCCTGGCGCCGACCCGCGTCGGCATGCTGAAGGTCTCGAACCGCGCCGGCGGGCGTTGCGCCAACCCGACACCGAGGACCGGCACCAGCGCCCTGGGGTCGTCGATGTCCATGGCGGTGAACGTGATCAGTTGCGCGCTGCGCAGGGCCACCACGGTGCTGGCGCCGGCGCGCATCGCGACTATGCCACGCAGCAGATCAGGGGCGCCGTGGGCCGAGGCGGGCCCCAGGTAGCGCAGGTCGAGCCACCGATCGGGGAAGCACACGACCTTGATCCAGCCGGCGACCGCCGGATTGATGACGCCGTCGGCCGAGATCAGACCCATCTGGGTCAGTTCGTCGCGTTGCTGCTGGAGGAACGAATCCCGTTGCGCGGCATCGCAGTAGGGCGGGGTGATCGCCAATACCCATGGAAAACTCCCCGCCCCAACCGTTTCCGCGATGAACCACGCGTGATCGACCGTCAGCTCGACGGCGTTGGGTTCGGACCGCATCGAGCCGGCTAGCCGCCCCACTTAGCGGCTTCGGCCTGGTCGCGAGCCATCATGGACATGGTGTTGGCTTCGTGGGTGCTGGCCATCGACTGGTAGGCCCGCACCAGATCCGCCATCGCCTGGTTCCACTGCCCCTGCCAGGCCTGGTAGGTCATACCGGTGTCACCCTGCCAGGCGTTCGACAGCGCGGCCTGCTCGGCGGAGATGTCGGCACCCAGGCCCTGCATGGTGCCGGCGTAGCCCGCCATTTCACCCGCGTGAGCCAGCATAGCCGGGTAGTTGTACATGATCTGGGACATCAGAAATCCTTTCGTTCGTAACGGCCCGGATCAGAACCCGGTGTAGGTGGACGCGGCCGCGGAGTCGGCGGCAACATAGGTGCCGGCGGCGTCGCCCAAGTTCGCCTGCGCGATGTCCAGCAGGGCGTTGACCTTGGCGGCTACTTCCACGAAGCGGGCGTGCGCGGCCTGGAAGGCCGCCGACGACTCGCCCTGGTGGAAAGCCTGCGCCGACATCGCGGCCTGCTCAGCCTGACCGATGGTGTGGCGCATCAATCCGGCCTTGGCGCCGAAGGCCGACTCGGACGCCACCAACTGGGGAATGTGTGCATCTAGAAGACTCATAGAACTGCCCTTTCGTTCATTCGATTACTCGTGTGGATCCTCGTGTCGCTGACTATTGGGCCCTCCCCCCTCAGCCGCCGGCCATGCCGTAGGTCGCGGCGGCCGCTGCGTCACCGGCGAGGTAACTGGCACCCGATTCGCCCACGCCGATCCCGGCGCGGCCCAGCTCCTCCACGCCTTGAGCCGCGACCGCGGCGTGCTCCTGGCCCTGCGCGCTGAACCCGGCCGCGGTCTGCAGCGACACCGGGTCCGCCGCGGGCGGCACCACCGCGGTGATCAACGGCGCGGCGCTGGCATGTGCGGCCGCCAGCCGGGCCGTCAGCGCCTCTACCGCGGCGCTGGCCGAGGCCAATCCCTCCGGAACCACTCGCAACGTCATGATGAACTTCCTCCCTGTTGCGTATCACCAAATGATGCGGCCTCACCCACCAGCGGGTTGACCAATTGGACGTAAGTCGGGCTATCGCTGTCGCCCAGCAGAATCCCGCGCCCGGCCGGCAACCGGCCGAACCGTTGGCCGCGGATCTTGCCGCTGTCGGCCGGATTGCCCGACAGCATCAACGTGGTCGCCTGCAAGTCGTTCAGCCGGCGCAGCAACGGGCTCGTCATGATGCCGTGCGCCGAACCGGTGGCCCGCCCGGTGACGATCACCCGCAGCCCCAGGTCGCCGGCTTGGGCCAGCAGGTTGATCAGCGGTGTCCACGGTCGCTGGCCCACGAAGGGGCCGCTCATCGCGGCCGAATCCGGAATCTGGTCGACGTCGTCGATGATCAGGTAGTGAGTGTGGCCCTGATAGCTCCACCGCGACAGTTCGGCCGCCGACATCCCGGCCGGCGGGCGCCGCGACTCGATGAGGTTGGCCAGCCCCTGCATCGCCGGGATGACCCGGTCGATGTTGGCCGTGTACTCGTTGTCCGAGAACAGCGGCTCGTCGACCAGGTGTAGCCGGCGATCCAGCACCGTGAACGCCACCTGCTCGGCGGTGGAGTTCTCCCGGATGGTGCGGATGATGTGACGCAGCAGCGTCGTCTTGCCGGACTTGCTGTCTCCGAACACCATCAGCAACGGGTTGTCGGCGAAGTCGAGGACCACGGGCGCCAGGTCTTCTTCGCGTTGGCCGATGACGACTCGTTCGGGCCCGCGGTACAGCGCACCAACCGCGTCCGGGGTGAGGTTGGTGGGCAGTAGCCGCACCGGCGGCGCGGACACTCCGGGGTGCCGCGCGTTGATCGCGGCCACCTGGCTGAAGTCGGGCGCGGCGAACAGGAAATGCTCTGCGGCCATGGTCAATCCGCGGCCCGGCTGGTCATGCGGCACCGCGTCGGCGGGGCGGCGCAGGGCGCCCACCACTCGCACGTTGCTGTCCCGGGCGTCGTGCAACTTCAACTCGAGGCGCAGTCCGAGTCCATCGCGCATCGCCAACGGCACCTCCAGCCAGCTGGGCGTGGTGACGATGACGTGGATGCCGTACGCCAAACCGACGTTGACTAGCTCGGTTACCTTGCCCAGCAACGGGTTTCGGGTGTTGAATTGATCGGTGTTGTCGCGGCCGAAGGCGTACAGGTTGTCGATGACCAGGAACACTTCGCCGAAACCGTCGTCCGGCGCCGACCCGTTGCCGTTTCCGTTGGTGGGCCGGTCGCGGAAGGCTTCGCGCTGCTGCCGGGACAGCAGCAACTGCTCCAGCTCGCCGAAGGTACGACGGATGCGTTCGGGCTCCAGCGCCGAGGCCACACTGCCGACGTGGGCCAGGTCCTCGAGCGGGCGCAACTGTCCGCCGCCGTAATCCAGGCAGTAGAAGGTGACCTCGCGCGGTGAGTGCAGGCTCGCGGCGGACAAGATGAAGGTTTGCAGGGCAGTCGATTTGCCGGACTTGGGACCACCGTGGATCACCATGTTGCCGGCCGACGACGTCGCATCGAAGATCAGCGGGTCGCGGCGCATCTCGAAGGGCCGGTCGATCTCACCGAGCGGCCAGCGCCAGTGGCGGGCCGGCACCCCGGCGCGGGCCAGCACCGCGCTCAGCGCGATCGGCTCGTCCAGCGGCGGCAGCCACAACTGCGGCGCCCGGGGTCCGTACCCGGCCAACTGCTCGCCGATGGTGGCGATGAGCTTGCGCGGCGGGCCGGCCGGCTCGTCGTCGTCCCCGCCGGAAATCACCATGCCCGGATCCGGTTCCACCGCGGTGGCGGTGAACAGCTTCGGCTCCGGAACCGAGTGCACCACCAGGGCTTTGGCGGTCTGCGGCGGCTCGTAGATGCCGTCGACGTAGGTGCTGCGGAACTTGATCGGGGTGGCACCGGGCGCGGGGACCAGGAAGCCGACGCCCTTGTGTTCCTTGCCCGACTCGATGTGATAGGCGTCCTCCACCCCGATGATCTGGCGCGACACGCTGGGGCTGGCCACCTTCAGACCGATCCGGTAGGAGGTGTTCTTGTCGATGTCTTTGATCTTGCCGACGTCGAGGGTCTGCGAGGCGAACAGGATGTGGATGCGGAACGAGCGACCCTTGCGGGCCACGTAGTCGAACAACTCCGCATATTCCGGGTGATCGGCCAACATCAGGGTGAACTCGTCGGCCACCACGAAAAGCGTTGGTATCGGAGGCAGATCGTGCCCGGCGGCAATCGCGTTCTCGTATTCGGTCACCGAGTTGAACGCGCTGCCCTGCACCCGGCGCCCGGCTTCGCGCAGCACCATCTCGCGGCGGGCCACCTCCCCGCGCAGGGTGTCGGCGAACCGGTCGGCCAGTGACTTCTTCTCGGCCATGTTCGAGATGACCGCGACGACTTGCGGGAAGTTGCGGAAGCTGTCGGCGCCCGCCTCACCCTTGAAGTCGGCGTAGATGACGATCAGCCGATCCGCCGAGTGAGTCGTCAACAGCGACAACAGAATCGACATCAACGTCTGCGACTTGCCGGATCCGGTCATACCGATCATCAGCCCGTGCGGTCCCATGCCGCCCTCGGCTTCGTCCTTGAGGTCGAACATCAGCGGTTCGCCGGTGGCGGTGACGCCAATCGGCACCCGCAACTCGTCATCGCGACGGCGCGGCGCCCACAGGGTGGGCACATCGAGGTGCGAGGCGTCCGGGATGTTGTGCAGCGTGGTGAAACTGGCGCCGCGCGTGGCCGCCGAACGCAATCCGGTGTGGGTCGGGTTGGAGTCCCACCGGGAGAGCCGGCGGGCCAGGTGCGACGCCTCGTCGGCGCCGAGGTGGTCGGCAGCGTCGATGTAGGGCTGCCATCCACCGGTCTGCCAGCGCTCGATGGCTCCGCCGCCGATCCGCAGAATGGGCTTCTCGGGGTCCGAGTACTGCTCGCGATGCGGCGCCGTGGCGGTGCGGTGGATGACGGTCACGCCCGCGCGGCCCAGCGCCAACGTCGAGGTGCTCAGGTCGTAATCGGGATCGTCCACGACAATGAGTAAGTGGCGCAACGTATCCGCAGGTCCGCCGGTGAACGCCGGGCGGTCTTCCAGCGCCGAGCCGAGCAATCCCACCAACTCATCGGCGTCGGCCGACAGGTAACGGGCCGGGCCCACACCGTCGACCTGTCCGGGGATGTCGACGTGCGGCAACCACTTCAGCCAGGACCAGTCCGGCTGCTCGACGTCACGGGTGGCCAGGGCCACGCCCAGGACCGTGGGGTCGTGCCAGGTCACCGCTTGAGCGATCCAGGCCCGCAGCGCGCCGCGCACGTCGTCGTCATCGCCCAGGACGGTGATGCGGGAGACCTTGCCGAGGTCGATACCGGTCGGCACGTCACGCACCGTGCGTTGGGCATCCAACAGGCTGCGTAATGCGCTGTGCGACACCGGTTCCAGATCGACTTCGTCAGCGGTGTCGTTGACCCGCAACGCGGTCGTCAGCGGTGCCGAGTGGCGACCGGCCCGGACCACCAGAAAGTCGGGGTCGTGGGGGTCGCGCTCCCATTGACGCCGGGACCCGGGCACGGCGGCCAAGGCGGCGGGGTCGGGATGCGACCACTGCGCGGCCGCGCGTTGTTCGGCGGCGGCGGCCCGGATGTTGTCGCGAACCACCGACAGGTAACGCAGGTAGTCGGCACGTTCGGCGTCGACTTCCTCGGTACGCATCTTCTTGCCGTCACCGCGGTAGAGCGCCGTGGCCGCCAGCAGCAGCACGAACGGGAAGAACAGCGTCTGCGGGGAGATCAGCCGCATGCCGGTGGCCACCAGCGCGACGATCATGCCCACGATCAGGATCCCGATCAGATAGGGCAGCGCGCGGCGCAGCAGCGACGGCGGAATCACCCGCGGCAGTTCGGGCGGCGCCTCGATGGTGATGGTGCCCTTGCGGGTGGCCGGCGGCGTCAGGCGCCGACGAGCCTCGAAAATCAGTCTGCTCATCGGGGCTCCCCCTGGGCCGCTACGGGACGGCCGGGCTTGGTGTCGGGCGGAAGGCCGTCGTGCGCCAGCAGCGCGTCGGTGCGCGACAATGTCGGGCCGGGCGCGAACTGCGACAACATCGACCACGGGACGGCGACGGGAGGCCATTGCAGGCCAAGTGACTCAAGGGTTTTGCCGTGACCGCCGGTCCCCGACCCCTGGTCGGACTCGGTGTCGATGCCGTACCGCACGCCGGTGTCGGACACCCAGAACAGCGACCCGGTGGCTGGTGCAGCCGGGCCGCCGCCGACCGATTGCGCGAAGTATCCGGTTCCCGGTGCCAACGCGACGCGGGTGGCCACGCCGTTGGTACCGGCGCCGACCAGATCGACGGTGCGCAGCTCCTCGGGCACCGGCAGGGCCGAGCCGGACAACAGGCTCAGCGAGCTGGTCGCCGCACCGGACGGCTTGGTCCAGTGGGCACACGAGACCGGGTCGCGCGTCACGTCGACCAGCTTCACCGACTGGGCCGGGTAGCGACTGGCATCCAGCAGGCGAGAGACGGGCAGCTTGGCGATTTCGTCAGCGCCCAGGCGCGGCGGCTGTTGCAGCCCATAGGAATTGGCGTTGCGCAGGATCGCGGCCAGCACCGGGGAGATCGGTTGCAGACCATCGGGCAACACGGCGTAGTACAGCGCGCTGCCGGCGTTCAGGGAGTACGACTCGACCACCGCCCCGATCGGCGCCGGCGCCGCAAAACTGGCCGGGCTTCCGGCATTCGGGATCGCCGGTACCGTCAGGGGCGGCGCTTCGGGTATCGCGTTGAACAGTCCGGCGGCAACGGGCCGCGGCGCGGGCACGTCGGCGCCCAGGCCCAGGGCGTTCGTTATGGCGTGATCTGCCAAGTCGATTCGGCTGCGTTTGCCGTCCCACAGCAGCCAACTGCCACTTCCGTTGTCCACCAGGATCGCTTGCCCGGTCTGCAGCGCGCCGGCGCGGGCGCCGCTGCTGTCCAGCGGGCCGGCAATGACCGTGACGCCGGTGCTGTGGGCCCCACGCGCGCCCTGCGCAGTACCGCTGACGGCGTCGCAGACGGTCCAGTTGGCGTCGCGCGCGGTGTTCTGCACCATTCGCTCCGGCGCACCTGGGATGCCGATCAGGTTGCCCCGCGGAAAGCGGTCCAGCTCAGCGCTTTTCACCGTCGTCGGATTGACCGGTTGACCGGCGATCAGGCGAGCCGAGGTCAAGTTGAGCACCGGGTGCAGTTGGTCACCGACGCGGACGTACAGGGCGGCGGTGGACCGATCGGCCAGGACGGCGTTGTTGCCGGCCTGCCCGTTCGGTCGGATAAGCGAAAAGACAAAGCAGCCAATCAATCCGGTGATCAGCAGCAGCACACCCATGAACACCGCACGTGATTGGGTCCGCAGCGGGTCGACCAGCATGCGGGTGTCGTGCAAGGCGATGCCGGATGCGATGCGGCGCATCACGAATCGCCAACCGGTCACCTGGTGACGAGTGACGAAACCCCGGCGGTACACCACCTGGTCGGGGTTGTCGTTGACCGGCGTTCGGGAGGCGAACGATCGCCGCGCTCCGTCCCACTGGTCCTGGTCGTCGTTGGTCATGCGGGCACCGAAAGCCCAAGGCCACGCAACAGCGGCTCCACCGATCTACCCACATCCTCGGCCGTAATGGTCATCAGTTCTTCATCGGTGAACTCACCGGTACCGGCGTGCTCGGAGTGGTCCAGCCGGAATTCGCGTTCTTCCTCGGAACGCTCGACGATGTTGCGGACAAACCGGCCGTTGCCGGCGATGTCCAGGCTGCGCCGGGCTATGCCGTTGGCATCCGGTGTCGTTGCCGCGGCCAGCTTGGCGAACAACTCCTCCAGATGGTCCAGGGCCTCCTGTTCGAACACGCTGTCGCGCTGTTCGGCCATCTTGTGCGCGATCTCGACCAGTTCGTGCGACGCGTACGACGGAAAGTCGATGCTGCGGGTGAACCGCGAACGCAGACCTTCGTTGGTGTCCAGGAACTTGTCCAGGTCGGCCCGATAACCGGCGATGATCACCACCAACCGGTCGCGGTCGTTTTCCATGCGGGCCAGCAGGGTGTCGATGGCCACCAGTCCGAAGTCGTTCTTGGCGCCGGTAGCCACCAACGCGTAGGCCTCGTCGAGGAACAGCACGCCGTCCAGCGCGCTGTCGATGATCGCGTTCGTCTTGGCCTCGGTCTCGCCGATGTGCTGGCCGATCAGGTCGGCGCGGTGCACCTCTCTGATGTTCTCCCGCTTCAAAAGCCCTAGGCCGCAATAGATCTTGGCGACGACACGGGCAATGGTGGTCTTACCGGTCCCGGGCGGACCGGCGAAGATGAGGTGGTGGGTGCGCTGGGCGACGGTGAGGCCACGCTGCTTGCGCACCAACTCCATGGCCACCGAACTCTTCAGGCGCGCAACCTGATTCTTGACCTCGTCGAGTCCGATGAATTCCGCGAGCTGACGTTCTGCCTCGTGCAGCAGCACGGCTTTGCGCTCGTGCGCCGCGGGATCGATGAAATCGTCGGCGCTGGGCTCGGTGGTGGGGTCCCATGGGTCGGTGCGGGCTTCGATCCGGCCGGCGGTGGTGGTCACGATGCCAAAGCTGGTGTCGGACAGCGCCTGTTCGATCTGCTCGTTCTCCGGGTGCGCGGCATACAGGTCTTGAAGCACTTCGGCCGCCGCCTCTTCGTCGACGTGCGCACGCAGCACCAGCGCTTTGGCCAACGCCCCGTCGACCGCGGCGACCGGCACCGGACCCTCGGGTTCCTCGAGATAGGACAATGCCGGAGCGAACATGCCCAGGCGGGCCAGCGCGGTCCCCAACGCGATCTTGGCGGCGTGAGAGAAGGACGGGTCCAGTTCGGGATCGTTGACGATCGGCGTGAGCAATTTGACGACGTCCGACCACCGTTCGGCCCGGTAGTTGACGACGACCGAAAGCCAACGAGCTTCGCGCCAGCTCGGGCGGCGGCCGACGATCGCGGCAATGATGTTGTGCGCCTTGGCATATTCGCCGGCGGTCACCAACCCGGCCGCATAGGCGAGGTGGAAGTCGTCGGGCCCGGTGGCGCGGAAACGCAGATACAGTCCGGTGTCGTAATGGAATCCCAACGCGTTGGGCGCCAGTTCCACGTGGCGCTGCAACACACCGGCGGTCGCCGTGGTCGCGGAGACCGCCTCGAGCACGCGTAAGGACTGCTCGCCGCTGGCGGCCAATCCCACCCAGGCGTCGCACTGGTCGCTGGCGACCCGGGTGAGGGCCAGGAATCCCGATCGCGCGGCGGTCAAGTCAGCTGGACGCTGCCGTCCGTAGACGGTGATGCCGAGAGCCCGGCAGCACGTCGCGAACCGGCTGACGACGTCAGCGTCTACCTTGCCGTTTATCCGGGATGCGACGGGCACAGCCGTGAGCATGCCGATATCACCGCGTTCCACTCCCCCGCCGTCTCCTGAAGTCAAGGCCATAAGCCGATTCCACCTGCAGTAAGCCTCCCGAAGTTAGCATTCCCTAAGCTAACTGTCGAGGCGGTCCAGCTGGGCCGATTCATCGCCGTTCTCCGGCCCGGGGGGCGGTAACCAGCACATTTGGGATGTCGGTCATCCGCTCCTCCTCAGGGCTACGTCTCTCAGCTAGGCAGCCTACTGAACATGATTTTCATTATCAAAGGGGGATGCCCAATCTGTCGCCGCCACCACTAAGGAGTCGGGGGCGGGCCCGGCAAAGTTCCACAACGACTGATCCCAGTCCCGGCTCGAGTGCTCTTTAGGGCTTGGTGGCACTCACCAGCGTGTTGCGCGCGAACATCGACGCGGCTTCGGAATCCGGGCCGGGCACGGGTCGACCGACCTCGCGGAGATAGTCGTTCAATGGCGTACCGATGGCCGTCCAGCCTCGCGCACTGAACCATTCGGTGGCCGGGGCACAGCGCTCGTTATAGACCAGTTGGAAGAAGGGACTCTTGCCCTCGGCGGCGCGTTCTTCTTCCAGCCTGGCCTGGTACTCGTCGTCCGGAAGCGGCGCGCCGTCCTCGACGGCGACGTGGCTGCCCATACTGGCCAGCCGGTCGATCCCGGTGAACAGCTGCTCTTGGGCGGTGGCGGGCAGATAGATCAATAAGCCCTCGGCGATCCACGCCGAGAATTGGGTGGGGTCGAAGCCGCTGTCGATCAGGGCTTGCGGCCAATCGTCGCGCAGATCAATCGGAATCTCTCGCCGCTCGGCCTTCGGTTGCGCACCATGGCGAGACAAGACCTCGCGTTTGAACTCGAAGATCTGCGGTTGGTCGAGTTCGAACACCTTTGTTCCATCGGGCCACGGCAGCCGATAGGCGCGCGAGTCCAGCCCCGCCGCCAAGATGACGACCTGGCGCGCGCCGGCATCTGCGGCTCTGCGGAAGTACGCGTCGAAGTATTTGGTGCGCGCACCCTGGAACGTGACGAAGTGCGCACCGAAGTCGTCGCTGACGAGTTCATGGTCGGGCGCCTTGCCGTCGAGGACGTCGGCCCAGGTGCCGCCCACCGCGCGCACGAACAATTCCGCATAGGGGTCGACGGCCAGCGGGTCGGGCTTTTGGGCCTCCAGAGCCCGGGCGGTGGCTACGAAGAGCGCGGTCGATCCGACGCTCGTGGTGATGTCCCAGGTATCACGTTCACTACGCACGCACCCGACCCTACGCGGCTAGTTCTGCGGGGTGTCCCAAGTTCCGGGAAGCATCGGTGCGGTTGGGCCGGAATTGAACTCGTCACCGGCCAGCGTGGTCAGCCCTGCCACGTCGTCCACCGTCTGGTTGGGCAGCGTGCCGGCGAACCCAAGATTGCGGGCGCCGTGGTCGGAGGCCACGGGCCCGCCATCGGGCGGGTCGCCCCATTCCGGATCGACTCCGAGGTTCATGTGCTCGTCGGCGTGGTCGCGCAACGCCGCGCGGCGCCGCCGCCGGCGACGCGCCTGCTCGCGTGCAGCCGCCGCCTCCGAAGCCGCGGCGGAATCGGGTTCTGGCGCCTTCTTCTTGGCGCTCGCACTGGCACTGGCACTCATGCCGGAACCGAATCCGATGCCCGGACCACCGCCCACCAAGACCGGGAAGCCGAACCCGGCGGCTACTGGGGCTGGGGGCGGCGGCGGTGCTGCACTGGCGACCGTGCTCGCCACCGACACCGGAGCGGGGGCCGGTGCGGCAGGTGCGACCGAGGCGACCAGGCTCGGCGCCATTCCGGCAGCCGGCAACAACGTGGGCGCGGCGGCGCCACCCGGGGGCGTTATGACGGGCACGGCCGCAGGTTGAATCGCCGCCAGACCGGACAAGCCCGCGAAGCCGGTCGCCACGCCCAGATTCGAGACGACGCCGGTCATCGCGACCGCCAGCAACTGCGGGGATTGCACCAAGGGTGCGAGCTGGGCCAGGTGGGTGGGCCAGTCGAACTCGGCGAGTTCGACCACGTACTCGAGAGCCCCCGCCGGATTGGTGAACAGCTCCTGGACGAACGTCTCGAACTGCTGGCCGAATTCGAGGGACCGCACGACCCACCACAGTGGTTGTGTCGCGTCGGTGTAGTCGTGCATCGGGATACCGTTCATGGTCTCCTCGAGGGGATCCCAATTGACCTGCCCGCCGGTGAGCATGCGCAGCAGATCGGCAACCAAATAATCCAGTGGCGTCGGGTCACCGTGCTCATGACCCTCGTGCTCGCCTTCTTCGTGGTCGTGGTCGTTGTCTGCGGCTTCGGAGTGCAGAATCTGCGGCGCGGGCGAGGTAGGCGGCGTTGACATCAGTGCGGTGTCGGTGGTTGCTTCATAGGCGCTCATCGTGGTGGCCGCTTGCACCCACATCCGCACGTAATCAGCTTCGTTCAGCGCGATCGGGATGGTGTTGATGCCGAAGAAATTTGTCGCCACCAGCACGGCGTGGATGGCGTGGTTGGCGGCGAGTTCGGCCAGCGTGGGCATGGCGGCCAGGGCACTGGCGTAGGCGGCAGCGGCGATTTCGTGTTGGGCGGCCGCGCTCGCGCTGGTTGCGCCGGCCTGCGACAGCCAAGCTAGGTAGGGCAGATGGGCGGCCACGTACTGCTCAGCGCTGGGCCCCTGCCACGCCCCGCCCTGCACCGCTGCCAGCACCGCACTGAGTTCATCTGCCACCGCGGCGTATTCGGCGCTCAGGGTCGACCATTGTGCGGCGGCCGACAACACCGAGCCCGGCCCTGGCCCGTTGCTCAGCAAAGTCGAATGGAACTCCGGTGGTGAGGCCATCCAGATGGCAGACGTCATGGTCGTCGACCCGCGGCCAACTCGATCATGACTACCTCCCCGCCCTTGAACTGCGCGCTAGGGAGATTACTGAATGTGAAAATCGTTTTCAACACCACGTCAGCGACCGCCGTGTGCGCGCCGCATCGGGCGCACATACGAAGTTCTGGCAAATTTCACATGTGATACCTAAGCAGCGCGGGGGTCAGTTCTGCTCAGTACCGCCGCGCGACCGCGCCGCTAGACCAAGGGCTGGCCGGTTCTGATCCGCCGGTCCAGGTCCCAGAGCAACACATTGAACGGGAAGTGCCGCAGGAAGCCCGGCAGGAGGCGGTTGAGCGTGCCCAGCGTTGCCGTCAGCCGGTCGAAGCGTCGTTGCTTGGCGGCGTCCCACGGCAAGCGCATTTCGTCGCGGAATCGCTGGGGCAGGAAACCTGTGGTGATCAGCAGCGAGATGCTTTCCGACCGCTCTTGCAGCCAGCGCGGCAACCGCACACCCCGGATCCGGGACACCGCGATCGGATAGAGGTACTCACGGACGGCGTCGTCGATGTGCACCTTGTCCAGCGATTCCTGCCAGTACTTGTCGAACGCCGCCCGATCAGCCGGCCACATTTCCGGCGGCACCTGCAATGTGGTGCCCATGGTCATGCCTTCGCGGTAATGCCGATCGGCCTGCTCGTCGTCGATCTCTCCGACAAAGGTTCGGTAGATGTCGACTCCGCCCTTGTAGAGGCATGCGGCCACCCAGAGCTGCAGGTCGACGTCGAACGCGTTGTAGGAAACCGGGCTATCCGGCAGCGAATACACCTGTGCGTGTGCTCTATTGACCGCCCGGCGGTAGGCGGCCTTCTGCGCGTCGGTCCCGGCGGTCGCCACCGCCAGGTAGGTGAAGGTGGTGCGCGCCCGCTTGATCGGATGCAGATCGACCCGTCCGCTTTCGACCCGACTCTCCATCACGCCGTAGCCGACACCGGGCCGGGCGAGCTGCATGATGACGTTGGCCGGGCCGGCCAACAGCGCCACGCCCATGAGCGCGTCGTCGAAGTCGGCATGTCTGCGGGCTGGCGCACAACGTGGCGGGTCGGCCATCGGCCGCTCGACATGCGGCAGCGGCCGGTGCGTCGTTTCCTGGATCGTCATGACATCGCTCCCGCCGCACTGACCGCTAATTCTGGTAACACCTGTTTCCCGATATTGGCGCTACCCTAGCGTGGTGTCAAGAGTGGCTCATGAGCAGTCCGCGGACACCTCCAGCGCGCGGCCCTACCGGGGCGTGGAGCCGGCCGAGCGGCTGGCCGTGCGCCGGCGCCAGTTGCTAGCCGCCGGGCTCGATGTGCTGGGGGCCGACGACCACGACATCGCCGAGTTGACCGTGCGCGGGATCTGCCGGCGCGCCGGGCTTTCGGCGCGCTACTTCTACGAAAGCTTCGCCGACAAGGACGAATTGGTCAGCGGTGTGTTCGACTGGGTGATCGCCGAACTGGTCACCACCACGCAGGCGGCGGTTGCCGCGGTACCGCCGCACGAACAGAGCCGCGCGGGCATGGCCAACATCGTGCGGACCGTCGCCGAAGACGCTCGCATCGGGCGCCTGCTGTTCAGCACCAAACTGGCCAATGCCGTGATCATGCGCAAGCGCGCCGAATCCAGTGCCCTGTTCGCCATGCTGTCTGGCCAGCATGCGGTGGACAGCCTGCGCGCGCCGGCAAATGACCGCGTCAAAGCCGGCGCTCACTTTGCCGTGGGTGGCGTAGGGCAGACGATCAGCGCATGGCTGGCCGGCGATGTGCGCATGGCGCCCGACGAGTTCGCCGATCACCTGGCCTCGCTGCTCGACGAACTGACCAAGCCGAGCCTCTATTCGGGCGACACCGTCACGGCAGCAGCGGCAGCTGCCACAGCCGCCGGTCCGGATCGACCAGCACCCGGGCCTGACTGAGGCGCAACACTCGAAGGGCGCCGCCGATCAGCAGGAACGCCATCGGCACCTGGATCAGCATGGCCGTGATCACCGACAACCACGCATCTTCGGGCCCGGCGGTCATCAGGTCGAACCAGGCGTCGCAGATCAGCAGCACGCCAGTGGTGAACCCGGTCAACAGCAGCAGCAGGCGGCGCAGATAACCGAAGATGGCCGTCGCGGCCATGAAACACATCAGCAGGATGTCGAACCCGATCCAGGTGACGGGCCAGTTATGGGCGACGTATTTCTGCGGCAGCGTCGTCGCCAGGTAGCCGATCCACGGAATCATCACGATGCAGCCACCGACGATCAGGCTCAGGCGGATCTTGCGCATGCGGTCGAGAGCCTGAGGGTCTTCCAGTTCTTCTACGGGCAACTCGAGCCGGATGATCAGGTCTCGCCGCTGCGCGGGCGTCATCGCCGCAATCTGCAGATCGGTCAAGATGGCTTGGGTCATGGCACTTGTTTTCCCCGCCGCGGGCGGTTCTAACGGTCAGCGCCAGCCGTCACCGCAGGCCGGCGGTCAGCCGCCGTCTTCGGCACGGCCTGCGTGTCGTTGTCGGCGAATTCTTTAGTCCAACAGGCGAATTCCAGGGTGATGCCGTCGGGGTCCTGGAAGTAGAAGGAGCGCACGTACACCCCGGGGTGCACGGTCGCCGAGACCTGCATCGGACTTTCGTCGTGGTTGAGGATCGGGCCCACCCGCACGCCTTTGTCTTTCAGGCGTTGGCGGTAGGCGTCGAACTTCTCGGCGGGCACATGGAATGCGAGGTGGTTCATGGTGCTGACCGCGCTGGTGATGTCGCCGATACCCGGGATGGCACCCGGTGACGAGACGCCCGGTACCCGGTCGGGCGCGTCGGCGAACCAGAAGAACGCCACGCAGTCACCGTTGCCGGCGTCGAAGAAGAAGTGCTGGCCGGCGCCGCCGGGCAGATCCAGCGACTTGATCAGCGGCATGCCCAGGATGTTGCGGTAGAAGTCGACGGTGGCCGCCATGTCTGAGCACACCAGGGCGACGTGATTGATCCCGCCGAGTTCGAATTCCGTGTTCGTGTTGTGCGGCTTGATCATGTCACCACTCCCATCTGGCCAAGCGATGATTCTGAATCTAACATCAGGTTCAGTTTCCCGGGAAGGTGCGCCGCTGTTGACGAGGTCCGATCACAGGTCCGGTCCGGCGAAACATCCGCCGCACTTCCCCACGCACCGCGGCCGCCGCACCCAAGCCGCCATCGACAACGCCGCCCGCACGGTCATCGCCCGCAAGGGCTTCCTGGCCACCACCATTGCCGACATCGCCGCCGAAGCCGGCCGATCGGCCGCGTCCTTCTACAACTATTACGACTCCAAAGAGGCGATGGTCCGCCAGTGGGCCATGCGCTTTCGCGACGAAGCCAACGAACGGGCGGCGTCGGTGACCCGACACGGAATGTCGGATCGTGAGCGCGCGTATGAGGCCGCCGCCGCCCACTGGCAGACCTACCGCCACCGCCTGGCGGAGATCATCAGCGTTTCCCAGCTGGCGATGGTCAACGAAGACTTCGCCGAATACTGGGCGCAGATGTGCGCCATCCCGATCTCGTTCATCGCCGAAACGGTCCGACGCGCCCAAGCCGAGGGCCACTGCGCCGACGATGATCCCGACCTCATCGCCGAAGCGATCGTGGCGATGTTCAACCAGTTCTGCTACATCCAACTCAGTGGCGGCAAGGAGCCCGACGACCAGGCCTGCATCCGGACGCTGGCCAACATCTATTACCGCGCTATCTTCGGAGGATCGCTGAATTGACCCGTCCTACCGGCGCCCCCGGGGTGCTTCGCGAGTTCGTCGGGCTGCCATCGCGCACGGCTGGGCGGGCCGGCGCCGGCGGCCACCCCTGCCAGGGGCTCTACCACCGAGGGGTAGGACACCAGCCCAAGGTGGCGATGATCGCCACGCATTACCAAATCGACTTCTCCGAGCACTACCTCGCCGACTACCTGGCCACCCGCGGCATCGGGTTCCTGGGCTGGAACACCAGGTTTCGCGGCTTCGAGTCCAGCTTCATGCTCGATCACGCGCTGGTCGACATCGGAGTCGGGGTGCACTGGTTGCGCGAAGAGCAGGGCGTGGAAGTGGTGATCTTGCTTGGCAATTCCGGTGGCGGCTCGTTGATGGCCGCCTACCAGTCGCAGGCGGTCGAGCCCAATGTGACTGCGCTGGAAGGCATGCGGCCCGCCGAGGGGTTGACGGAGTTGCCCGCGGCGGACGGGTACGTGGCCACCGCGGCACACCCCGGCCGCCCGGAGGTCCTGACGGCCTGGATGGACGCCGCCGTGGTCGACGAGACCGACCCGGTCGCCACCGACCCAGACCTCGACCTGTTCGACCCGGGTAACGGCCCCCCGTACGCACCGGAGTTCCTGCGCCGTTATCGCGCAGCCCAAACCGCGCGCAACCACGCCATCACCGACTGGGCCGAATCCGAGCTCAAACGCGTTCGCGCCGCGGGCTTCTCGGATCGGCCGTTCACAGTGATGCGCACCTGGGCCGATCCCCGCATGGTCGACCCCACCATTGAGCCCACCAAACGCGAGCCCAACATGTGTTACGCGGGCACTCCGGTGCGGGCCAACCGGTCCGCGCGGGGTATCGCGGCGGCGTGCACGGTGCGCAACTGGCTGGGGATGTGGAGCCTTCGGGTGGCACAGACCCGGGCCGAGCCACATTTGAACCGCATCACCTGCCCCGCGCTGGTGATCAATGCCGAGGCCGACACCGGCGTCTTCCCGTCAGACGCCCAGCGCATCTACGACGCCTTGGCCAGCACCGACAAAGCCCGGGCCTCGATCGACAGCGACCACTACTTCACCACCCCGGGCGCCCGCGGCGAACAGGCCGACCTCATCACCGAGTGGATCACCCAGCGGTGGCCCTAAGAGTCCTTGCCCACTTCGTGCCCGGCGCGAAGGTGCTCGAATACCTTGCCGACGAAGCGGATTGGCTCGACATTCGCTGGTGTGCCGAGCAAGACGACCCCACGTTCTACCGTGAGTTACCCGAAGCCGACGTGATTTGGCATGTGCTGCGCCCACTTTCGGCCGCCGATCTGCGCCGCGGCGCACGACTGAGGCTGGTCCACAAACTCGGCGCCGGCGTGAACACCATCGACGTCGACGCCGCCACCGAGTGCGGTATCGCGGTCGCGAACATGCCGGGCGCCAACGCGCCTTCGGTGGCCGAGGGCACGGTGCTGATGATGCTGGCCGCGCTGCGTCGGCTGCCGCAGCTTGATCGCGCGATCCGTCAGGGCCGGGGCTGGCCGGCCGACCCGGCGCTGGGCGAGACGGTGCGCGACATCGGCGGTTGCACCGTGGGCCTGATCGGCTACGGCAACATCGCCAAACGTGTGGAATCCATCCTCGCCGCGATGGGAGCAACGGTGCTGCACACCAGCACCGGCGACGACGGGCGTCCGTCCTGGCGGCCCCTGCCGGAGTTGCTGGCGGCCAGCGACATCGTCTCGCTGCACCTGCCGTTGACCGCGGCCAGCCATCACCTGCTCGATGCCGAGGCGCTCGGGTCGATGAAATCGACCGCGGTGCTTGTCAATACGTCGCGCGGCGCCATCGTCGACGAGGCGGTGCTCGCCGATGCGCTGCGCGGTGGCCGCCTGGCCGCCGCGGGACTGGACGTGTTCGACGTCGAACCGGTGCAACCGGACAACCCGTTACTCGGCCTGGACAATGTGGTGCTGACCCCGCACGTCACCTGGTACACCGCCGACACGATGCGGCGCTATCTGACCGAGGCGGTGGCGAACTGCCGTCGGCTGCGCGACGGCCAGCGGCTAGCCAACGTGGTCAACCAACCGGCCGGTTTGTAGGTTGGAAGGTGCTGGGCTCAACGGCGCCGAAAGCATGGGAAGGCGAACAATGCCGATCGCGATAACTCCTGAGCATCAAGACCTGGCCGAGTCGGTGCGGTCCCTGGTGGCGCGGGTGGCGCCGTCGGAGGTGTTGCACGCCGCCATGGAGGCTGCGGTGGACAATCCGCCACCGTATTGGCAAGCCGCCGCCGATCAGGGATTGCAAGGGGTGCATCTGGCCGAGTCCGTCGGCGGACAGGGTTTCGGCATCTTGGAGCTCGCGGTGGTGCTCGCCGAGTTCGGGTACGGCGCCGTCCCCGGGCCGTTCGTGCCGTCGGCGATCGCCAGCGCGCTGATCGCCGCGCACGACCCCGACGCCAAGGTGCTTGCCGACCTGGCGTCCGGTGCCGCCATCGCGGCCTACGCGCTGGACTCCACGTTGACCGCAACCCGCCACGGTGATGCCCTGGTGATTCGCGGGGAGGTTCGCGCGGTTCCGGCGGCCGCACAGGCGTCGGTGCTGGTGTTGCCGGTGGCGATCGACAGCGGCGAGGAATGGGTGCTGCTGCCCGCCGAGGAACTCGAGATCGAACCGGTACGCAGCCTGGACCCCTTGCGGCCGGTTGCCCACGTCCGGGTCAACGCCGTCGAGATCGGCGACGACGCGGTGCTGAGCAATCTGAGCATGGCGACCGCGCATGCGTTGATGACCACGTTGCTCTCGGCCGAAGCCGTGGGCGTGGCGCGCTGGGCGACGGATACCGCGACGGAATACGCCAAGATCCGCGAACAGTTCGGCCGGCCGATCGGCCAGTTCCAGGCCATCAAGCACAAGTGCGCGGAGATGGTCGCCGATACCGAGCGCGCCACCGCAGCGGTGTGGGACGCCGCCCGCGCGATCGACGAGGCATCCGGGTTCGAGTTCGCCGCGGCGGTGGCCGCGACGCTGGCTCCTGCCGCCGCTCAGCGCTGCGCCCAGGACTGCATCCAGGTGCACGGCGGCATCGGCTTCACCTGGGAACACGACACCAACGTCTATTACCGCCGCGCGCTGATGCTGGCGGCCAGCTTCGGTCGCTCTTCGGAATACCCGCAACGCGTCGTGGACGTGGCGACCACCAGCGGCATGCGCCCGGTCAACATCGACCTGGACCCGGAGACGGAGAAGCTGCGCGCCGAGATCCGCGCCGAGGTCACCGCCTTGAAGGACATGAGCGACCGCGAGGCGCGCAAGGTCGCGATCGCCGAAGCCGGGTGGGTGCTGCCGTATCTGCCCAAGCCGTGGGGCCGGGCGTCCAACCCCGTCGAGCAGGTCATCATCGCCCAGGAGTTCACCTCCGGACGGGTCAAGCGGCCGCAGGTCGGCATCGCCGCCTGGATCATTCCGTCGATCGTCGCGTTCGGTACCGACGAGCAGCAACAACGGTTCCTGCCGCCCACCTTTCGGGGCGAAATGATCTGGTGCCAGCTGTTCTCCGAGCCGGGTGCCGGTTCTGATCTGGCCGGCCTGTCAACCAAGGCAACCCGGGTCGACGGCGGCTGGCGCATCACCGGACAGAAGATCTGGACCACCGCAGCGCAGTATTCGCAGTGGGGCGCCCTGCTGGCCAGAACGGACCCCGACGCGCCGAAACACAACGGCATCACGTACTTCCTGCTGGACATGAAAAGCGAAGGCGTGCAAGTCAAGCCGTTGCGTGAGCTCACCGGTCACGAGATGTTCAACACCGTCTACATCGACGACGTGTTCGTGCCCGACGACTGTGTGCTCGGCGAAGTGAATCGGGGCTGGGAGGTCAGCCGCAACACGTTGACCGCAGAACGCGTGTCGATCGGCAGCAGCGAAGCCAACTTCCTGGCCACCCTGGCCGAGTTCGTGGAATTCGTCCGCGACGGACAGTTCGACCAGGTGGCCCGGCACCGCGCCGGGCAGTTGATCGCCGAGGGGCATGCCGCCAAGCTGCTCAACCTACGTTCCACCTTGCTGACGATCGCCGGCGGTGACGCGATGCCCTCGGCGGCCATCTCGAAGTTGTTGTCCATGCGCACCGGCCAGGGCTACGCCGAGTTCGCGGTGGCGTCCTTCGGGACGGATGCCGCGATCGGCGACACCGACGAGTTGCCGGGTAAGTGGGGTGAGTACCTGCTGGCCAGCCGGGCCACCACGATTTACGGCGGCACGTCGGAAGTGCAGCTCAACATCATCGCCGAACGGTTGCTCGGCCTGCCCCGCGACCCGTAACGGACCCCGGACGACTACTCGGCTTTTTCGCTCTCCTTGTCGGCTTTGTCGTCCTTCTTGTCGGCTCCGTCCGCCTTGGCCTTGTCGTCCTTGTCGTCCTTCTTGTCGGCTTCGTCGGTCTTGGCCTTGTCGGCCCCGTCCTTGGCCTTGCCGCCTCCGTCGGCCTTCGACTTGCTGTCGGACTTACTCTTGCCGCCCTTGCCGCCACTGCCGGAGTCCTCCGGATCCATCTCGCGCAGTTCGCGCTTGAGGATCTTGCCGGTGGGGTTGCGCGGCAGTTCGTCGAGGAAGATCACTTCGCGAGGCACCTTGTACCGGGCCAGGTGATCGCGGACATAGTGCTTGAGGGTGTCCTCGTCGACGTCGGCGTCGCCCTTCTTGACCACGAACGCCCGCAGCCGGTGACCCCACTCCTTGTCCTCGACCCCGATAGCGGTGGCCTCCACCACGTCCGGGTGGCCGTTGAGCAAGTCCTCGACCTCGGCCGGGAACACGTTCTCGCCGCCGGAGACGATCATCTCGTCGTCGCGCCCGCTGATGTAGAGCAGACCGTCGTCACCGAAGTAGCCCACGTCGCCGGAGGACAGCAGACCGTCGATGATCTGCTTCTTCCCGCCGCCGGTGTAACCCTCGAACGGGAAGGCGTTGCCCACGAAGATCCGCCCGATCTCGCCCTGCGGCAGTTCCTTGCCGTTGTCGTCGTAGATCTTGACCTTCACACCCTTGACGACGGGACCCACCGTCGACGAGTTGTGTTGCAGGTGCTTGGGTTCGGCGATGGTGGCGAAGGCGATCTCGGTCGAGCCGTACATGTTGTAGATCACCGGGCCCAGGTCCTCGAGCGCACGTTCGGCGAGGTCGGCGCCCAGCGCCGATCCGGAGACGAAGACGATCTTCAGAGTGGACAGGTCGGGCTTTTTGTCCATCTTCTCGATCGCATCGAGGATCCGGGACAGCATCACCGGCACCACCACCATGGCGGTGACCTTGTGCTTCTCGATGTCCTCGAGCACCAGCGGCGGCTTGAACTTGCGCCGCAGCACCAGCGTCGAGCCCAGGAACATCGCGATGGTGCCATGCAGGAAACCCAGGGCATGGAACATCGGGGCGGGCAGCGAGGTCACCTCGTTGGCCTTGAACGGGACGTGCGACAGGATGCCGCCGACCGGCGCCAAGGTGGGTGGGGTGCTGCGGTTGGCGCCCTTCGGGGTGCCGGTGGTACCGCTGGTCAGAATGATGATCGACGCATGCCTACTGGCCTTCGGGGCCGGGTCCTTGCTGCTGCGTTCGATCAGGTCGGCCAGCGTCTCGTCCTTGCTGCCCGAGGACTCGTCACTGTCCGGGTTGGTTCCCAGCGCGCGTAGCTTGCCCAGCTCCGGCTCGGCTTTCTGGACAGCCTTGGTGTACTCGTCGTCGTAGATGATCAGTTTGGCGTCCTCGCGCTCGGACACCTCCTTGATCTGCGGACCGGAGAACTCGCTGTTGAGCAGGATGATGCGGGCACCCACCCGGGCGGCGCCGAAGTAGGCGATCAAGAACCAACGACTGTTGCGGGCCAGGATGGCCACCCCGTCGCCGCCCTTGACGCCTTTTTCGATCAGGCCGTTGGCCACGGCGTGCGCGGCCTCGTCGAGCTCTTTGAAGGTGAACTCGCCGTCGTCGTCAATGCACGCCGCCCGGTCGGGGTGGCGCCGGGCGTTGAGCGACGGCAGCATGCCGAACTCGCCCCACTTACGGATCTCGACAGCCATGGCCGCGTAGTTTTGCGGCGGCTCGAGCCGGAAGGCACCCGACTCGAAGATTTTCCGCACGTAGTGCAGTTCGGCTGCGCCGCGTTCGACGTACTGCTGAATCTTGGAGACAGCTTGACCGGGCAGCCCAGGCAGGTCACTGAGGTTAGGCATGAGTTCACCATATGTGACGGGCGTCGCACTGCTGTCAAGAAGCCTCCCCGAATTACAGTGGACTTCCATGGCCCGCCCGGTGTCGCTCGAGATTGCTGGGCGTGAGGTCGCCATCACCCACCCGGACAAAGTCATCTTCCCCGAGCACGGCGGCCGGCCCGGCCTGACGAAGCTGGATCTGGTCCGCTACTACCTGTCGGTGGCCGACGGGGCGTTACGGGGTGTGGCCGGACGCCCGATGATCCTCAAACGCTTCGTCAAGGGCATCTCGGTGGAGGCGGTGTTCCAGAAGCGTGCGCCGGCGAACCGGCCGGGATGGGTCGACGTCGCCGAACTCCATTACGCCTCAGGCACATCGGCCGCCGAGGCGGTCATCCATGACGCCCCTGGACTGGCGTGGGTGATCAACCTGGGCTGCGTCGACCTCAATCCGCATCCCGTCCTGGCCGGGGACCTTGACCACCCCGACGAACTTCGCGTCGACCTGGACCCGATGCCCGGCGTGGACTGGCAGCGGATCCTGGCTGTCGCGCTGGTGACCCGCGAGGTGCTCGAGGACTACGGGCTGGTTCCGTGGCCCAAGACGTCGGGCTCCCGCGGCTTTCACATCTACGCCCGGATCGCCCCGCGGTGGCCCTTCAAGCAGGTCCGGCTGGCCGCACAGACAATCGCGCGGGAAGTCGAACGGCGCGCACCCGAGCTGGCCACCAGCCGGTGGTGGAAAGAAGAACGCGAGGGCGTCTTCGTCGACTTCAACCAGAACGCCAAGGACCGCACGGTCGCGTCGGCCTACTCGGTGCGGGCCACTCCGGACGCGCGGGTGTCCACCCCGCTGCACTGGGATGAGGTGGCCACCTGCCGGCCCGAGGCCTTCACCATTGCGACCGTGCCGGATCGATTCGCCGATGTCGGCGACCCCTGGGCGGGCATGGATGACGCGGTCGGGGGGCTGGATCAATTGCTGGCGCTGGCCGAAGAGCTGGGTCCCCCGGAGAAGGCGCCGAGGGGGTCGCGAAAGTCCGCCGATGGCCGGCGCCAGTCCTCGATGCCGCTGATCGAGGTCGCCCGGACCAAGACCAAGGACGAGGCGATGGCCGCGCTGGACGTCTGGCGCGAGCGTCATCCCGCCGCGGCCGAACGGCTGCAGCCCGCCGATGTGCTGGTCGACGGGATGCGCGGACCCAGCTCGATCTGGTACCGGATCCGCATCAACCTGCAGCATGTGCCGGCCGAACAGCGGCCGCCGCAGGAGGAGCTGATCGCCGACTACAGCCCTTGGGTGGGCTACCAGCCCAAGCCGCGGCCAAGTAACTGACCACTGCGTCAGACACGCGATACTCTCACGCTGTGCACAAGGGATGGAGTCGGCGGGGATTCTTGCACGTCGCCGGGGCTGCAGGACTTCTCGCAACCGGGGCCACCGGATCCCTCTCGGGATGCTCCAAACCCAAGCCGCCCCCGGGTACGGCGGGTGGCGATGCGGTGACGGTCAACCACCTTTTCGGTCAGACCGTCATCAAGCAACCACCGAAGCGGGTAGTCAGTGCCGGCTACACCGAGCAGGACGACTTGCTGGCGGTCGGCGTCGTCCCGATCGCGGTGACCAACTGGTTCGGCGACCAACCGTTCGCGGTATGGCCCTGGGCCCAGCCAAAACTGGGCTCCGCGCAGCCCGTTGTGCTCAACTTGGACAACGGGATTCCCGTCGAACAGATCGGCGGACTCAAACCTGACCTGATCGTGGCCATCAACGCCGGTCTGGACGCCGACACCTATCAGAAGCTGTCGGCCATCGCCCCGACGCTCGCCCAATCCGAGGGGGACGCGTTCTTCGAGCCGTGGAAGGACCAGGCCACCGCCATCGGCACGGCGGTGTTCCAGGCCGACCAGATGAAGTCGCTGATCGGCGCCGTCGACCAGAGATTCACCGACATCGCCGCGAAAAACCAGCAGTGGAAGGGCAAGAAAGCGCTGCTGCTGCAGGGCCGGTTGTGGCAAGGCAGTGTGATCGCGACGCCCGGCGGCTGGCGAACCGACTTCCTCAATCAGATGGGCCTGATCATCGCCGACAGCATCAAGCCCTTCGTCGCCTCCAACCGCGCAGTCATCCCGCGCGAGCAGATCAAACCGGTGCTCGATTCGGCCGACGTGGTGATCTGGACCACCGAGAGCCCCGAGGAGCAGCATGCATTGCTGGCCGACCCCGAAGTGGCGGGCGCCCAGGCCACCGTCCAGAACCGGCACATCTTCACCAGCAAGGATCTGGCCGGGGCGATCGCCTTCAGCTCGCCGCTGAGCTATCCCGTCGTGGCCGATCAACTACCACCCTTGATCGGCAAAATCCTGGGCTGAGTGAGCTTTCGGTAAGGCAGCTCTGGCAGTGCTCGAAGATTCCTGGCGGAGCCGCCGAATCCGGCATTACCTTGAAAACTATGAGCGTGACGGAGTCCTCCATGGAGCCGGCACTGGCGTGCGACGTCCTCGACTACGGCGACCGAGCGCTCATGTTGCAATGTCGGGACACCACAGCGGTTTTGGCGTGGACGGAGGCGCTGCGCGGGGCCGCGTTGCCCGGTGTGGTCGACATCGTTCCCGGCTCGCAAACCGTGCTGGTGAAGCTGGCCGAGCCTCGCCATCAGGGCCTCACCCGCCAGCGGATCCGCAGATTGCGCGTGGTCGGGTCCGACGCGGCGGCCACCGGGAACGACGAGATCGTCATCGACGTCGTCTACGACGGGCCGGATCTGGCTGAGGTCGCCGAGCACACCGGCTTGACGACCGCGCAAGTGATCAACGCGCACACCGCAACCCGGTGGCGAGTGGGGTTCAGCGGCTTCGCTCCCGGCTTTGCCTATCTGATCGACGGCGACCCGCGGCTACGGGTGCCACGCCGGGCCGAACCACGGACATCGGTGCCCGCCGGTTCCGTCGCCCTCGCGGGCGAATTCAGCGCGGTCTATCCGCGGCAATCACCCGGTGGCTGGCAGCTCATCGGCCACACCGAGGCGGTCCTGTGGGACATCGATCGACCCAACCCCGCACTGTTGACGCCGGGAATGTGGGTACGGTTTCGCGCCGCATAGGAGGCTTTGCCGTGACGACATTGGAAATCCTGCGCAGCGGACCGATGGCCATCGTCCAGGATCTGGGCCGGCCCGGTCTGGCGCATCTCGGTGTGGGCCGGTCCGGGGCTGCCGATCGGCGCTCCCACACTCTGGCCAACCGGCTGGTTGCCAACCCGGACGACCGGGCCACCGTGGAAGTGACGCTGGGCGGTTTCGCCGCCCGGGTTTGCGGCGGTGACCTCGACATCGCTGTGACCGGTGCCGACGCCGATCCGACTGTCGATGGAAACATCTTCGGTAACAACAGCATTCACCACGTCCACGACGGCCAGGTGATCTCCTTGACCACACCGCGCGCCGGCCTGCGCACCTATCTGGCGGTGCGCGGTGGCATCTGCGTCAAGCCGGTGCTCGGCTCCCGCAGTTATGACGTGATGTCGGCGATCGGGCCGTCGCCGCTGCGTACCGGAGACGTGCTGCCCGTCGGCGATCACACCGCCGACTACCCAGAACTCGATCAGGCCGCGGTCGCCGCCATCACCGACGACGTGGTCGAGTTGCTGGCGGTCCCCGGGCCGCGCGACGACTGGTTCGTCGACCCCGACGCTTTGGTCCACACCGTCTGGGTGGCCTCCGACCGCAGCGACCGAGTCGGTATGCGGTTGAGCGGCCGACCGCTGCGACACCGCAACCCGGACCGGCAACTGCCCAGCGAGGGCCTCACCCGCGGCGCAATTCAGGTGCCGCCCAACGGACTACCGGTGATCTTGGGTCCGGACCACCCGCTCACCGGCGGCTATCCGGTCATCGGTGTGGTGATCGACGAGGACATCGACAAGGTCGCCCAGGTGCGTCCGGGCCAGCGCGTGCAACTGCACTGGGCGAGACCCCGGCGCCCACCCGAGTGGTAAGAGCCGGCACGCGCGATGGTGCACAGCCCGGTTCACACCGCCCGCCTGGTCCATACCGCCGATCTCGACCACGACACCCGCCAACGCACCTACGAGATGGTGACCGCGGCCTTTGCCGGTGATTTCACCGAAGACGACTGGGAGCACACACTCGGCGGCATGCACGCGCTGGTGTGGCATCACGGCGCGATCATCGCGCACGCCGCCGTGGTGCAGCGCCGGCTCATCTACCGCCGCCAGGCGCTGCGCTGCGGCTATGTCGAAGGTGTTGCGGTACGCGAGGATTGGCGCGGACAGGGTCTGGTGAAGGCGTTGCTGGACGGCGTCGAGCAGGTGATTGCGCGGCGCCTACCAGCTGGGCGCCCTCAGCTCGTCGGCCCGGGCGCGCAACCTCTATGCGTCGCGTGGCTGGTTGCCGTGGCGGGGCCCGACCTCGGTGTTGTCTCCCACCGGACCAATCCGCACACCCGAGGACGACGGATCGATATTCGTGCTACCAATCGACGTCGACCTGGACACCTCGGCGGAATTGATGTGCGACTGGCGCGCGGGCGACGTTTGGTGATCACAGCGCCACCGCCGGGGCAGTGATCGGAAGTTCATCCCCGGGTCATTGCGGGAAGCGCGCGGGCAACATCGGATTCCTAGCGTGATGGGCATCGCTGAAGACGACAGGAGTTCTACCCATGTTTTCCCGCGGCCGCTCACATGTGATCACCGACTGGGACCCAGAGGACGTAACGGCATGGGAGGCCGGCAACAAAGACATCGCCCGGCGCAACCTCATCTGGTCGGTCGCGGCCGAGCACATCGGGTTCTCGGTGTGGTCGATCTGGTCGGTGATGGTGCTGTTCATGCCGGCGTCGGTGTACGGCTTCTCGGCGGGCGACAAGTTCCTGCTCGGCGCCACCGCAACGCTGGTCGGCGCCTGCTTGCGGTTCCCTTACACGTTCGCCACCGCGAGGTTCGGCGGCCGTAACTGGACTGTCTTCTCCGCACTTGTGTTGTTGATCCCCACCCTCGGCACCGTCTTTCTGCTCGCCAACCCCGGCTTGCCGCTGTGGCCGTATCTGCTGTGTGCGGCACTGGCCGGCTTCGGTGGCGGCAACTTCGCCTCGTCCATGACCAACATCAACGCCTTCTATCCCCAGCGGCTCAAGGGATGGGCATTGGCGCTCAACGCCGGTGGCGGCAACCTCGGGGTGCCCGTGGTACAGGTGGTGGGGCTGTTGGTCATCGCCACGGCCGGTGACCGTGAACCCTACTGGGTGTGCGCGGTGTACCTGGTCCTGCTGGCCATCGCCGCTGTCGGCGCCGCGATGTACATGGACAACCTGGAGCAGTACCGCATCGAACTGCGCACCATGCGTGCGGTACTCAAAGAGCCGCACACCTGGGTGATTTCGCTGCTGTACATCGGCACCTTCGGCTCGTTCATCGGGTTTTCGTTCGCGTTCGGCCAGGTGTTGCAGATCAATTTCATCGCCGGTGGCCAGAGCGCGGCGCAGGCGTCGTTACATGCCGCCCAAATCGCCTTCCTGGGACCGTTATTGGGATCGCTGTCCCGGGTGTACGGTGGCCGGCTCGCCGACCGCATGGGTGGCGGCCGAATCACCCTCGCCGCCTTTTGTTCAATGATTCTGGCCGCCGGGATACTAGTCCTGGCAAGCACTTTCGGCGATCACGCCACCGGGCCTGTCCCGGCGGCCACGATGATCGGCTACGTGGTCGGGTTTGTGGCGTTGTTCATCTTGTCCGGCATCGGCAATGGGTCTGTCTACAAGATGATCCCGTCCATCTTCGAGGCACGCAGCCACTCACTTGCTCTTGACGAGACGCAACGGCAGCAATGGTCACGCTCCATGTCCGGCGCACTGATCGGCTTGGCCGGAGCGATCGGCGCGCTCGGCGGCGTCGGTGTCAATCTTGCTCTGCGCCAATCGTATTTGAGTAGTGGCACAGCGACCGCAGCGTTCTGGGTGTTCGTGCTGTTCTACCTGGGGGCGTCGGTGCTGACGTGGGCGGTCTATGTGCGACGGCCGCTGACAGCCACCACACAGGTCGCGCCGGAGAGTCCCGCTGGTCTGGCCTACGTGTGACCCCGAACACTATGGCCTGCCAGGGAGTTACCAGAATACTGAGATCCAACTTTCAGCCGATATCGGCCCAATTAGGTTGACTGTCAATGTTGTTCGGTGTGAGCATGAACGGACGCGGCGGCGCAACGCCTCTCGCTCTTGGTTAGCGAGCGACCGCGAGCGACGTTCACGAAAGGTAGTGCTCCGATGCGCCGCGATCATCGTTTGGCGAATTTCAATCCCGAAGACACCGCAGCCTGGACCGCCGGCAACAGCAAAGTCGCTCGCCGGAACCTGCTTTGCACCATGGCCGGTGACCACGTGGCGTTCTCCATTTGGACGCTGTGGCCGGTGATGGCCTTGTTCATGCCGGCATCGAGTTATGGCTTTTCCGCCAGCGACAAGCTGTTGCTGGGCGCGGTGGCCACCTTGGTGGGCGGCGCCGCCCGCATTCCGTACACGTTGGGAATCGCCAAGTTCGGCGGCCGCAACTGGACGACGTTCTCCGCGCTCGTACTACTCATTCCCACCGCAGGCACCATCGTGCTGCTGGCGAACCCAGGCCTGCCGCTGTGGCCGTATGTGTTGTGCGCGGCGGTGACTGGACTCGGTGGCGGCAACTACGCCGCATCGCTGGCCAACGTCAACGCGTTCTACCCGCAGCGGCTCAAGGGGGCAGCGTTGGCACTCAACGCCGGGGTCGCCAACCTCGGGGTCGCCGTGATCCAGTTGATCGGCTTACTGGTGCTGGCCACCGCAGGCCACCAGGCACCGTATTGGGTTTGCGCCGTTTATCTGGTCCTGCTGACCGTCGTCGGTATCGCCGCCGCAATGTTCATGGACAACCTCGAGCACGGCATCGAGGTCAACCACATGCGATCGATCCTGTTCGACCGGGACACCTGGGTCATCTCGCTGCTCTACGTCTGCACCTTCGGCTCCTGGATCGGTTTCTCGTTCGCCTTCGGCCAGGTGCTGCAGGTGAACTTCGCCGCCAACGGGGAAAGCCCCCAACACGCCTCGCTGCACGCAGCCCAGATTGCGTTCGTCGGCCCGTTGTTAGGGTCGCTGGCCCGTATCTACGGCGGCAGGCTAGGCGACCGGCTGGGCGGTAGCCGCGTCACCTTGGGCGTTCTTGCGGGCATGATCGTGGGGGCCGGATTCCTGGTCGCGGTCAGCACCTACGGCGACCAGACCCCGGGCACCACGCCGACCACGCTGATCGGCTCCATTCTGGGGTTCATCGTTTTGTTCATTCTGGCCGGCATGGGCAACGGCTCGGTGTTCAAGCTCATCCCTTCGGTTTTCGAGGCGCGCAGCCGGTCGCTCGACGTCGACGAGGCGCAGCGCCGCCACTGGTCGCGGGCGATGTCCGGAGCGCTGATCGGCATCTGCTCTGCGGTCGGCGCACTCGGCGGTGTGGGCATCAACCTGGCGTTGCGGGAGTCTTACCTGCGCAGTGACACCGAGACCGCGGCATATTGGGCCTTTCTGGCCTCCTACGTCATTGCGGCGTTACTGACCTGGAGCAGGTACGTGCGCCGGCCGAGTTCTGGCTCTGCGGTCCATGGGCCCCGGTCCGAGACCGAACTGACCCGGGTGTGATCAACGCCCTACCGGGGCAATGCGTAAGCAATTGCCAGGTAACGCATCTGAAATCTGACAGGCATAGACAGTTAATATGGCTCAGCCAAACTCTGCACCCCTGACCGGATACCGGGTTGCAGTGACCTCCGCGCGCCGCGCCGAGGAGTTGTGCGCGCTGCTGCGCCGTCAGGGCGCCGAAGTCTGCAGCGCACCGGCGATCACCATGATCGCACTACCCGACGACGACGAACTGCACGCCAACACCGAGTCGCTGATCGCCGATCCGCCCGACATCCTGGTGGCCCACACCGGCATCGGCTTTCGCGGCTGGATCGCCGCCGCCGAAGGGTGGGGGCTGGCCAACCAACTACTCGAAGCGTTGTCGTCGGCCCGAGTGGTGTCCCGGGGACCCAAAGCCACCGGTGCGCTGCGTGCCGCCGGGCTACGCGAGGAATGGTCACCGGAATCCGAGTCGTCGCACGAGCTGCTGGAATACCTGCTGGCGACCGGGGTGGACGGCAAGCGTATCGCCGTTCAGCTGCACGGCGCCGCCGATGCCTGGGACCCGTTCCCGGAATTCCTCAGTGGATTGCGCTCGGCCGGTGCCGACGTCGTGGCCATTCGGGTATATCGCTGGAAGCCAACGCCGTTGGGCGGCGACTTCGACCAACTGGTGACCGGAATCGCCCGACGGCAGTTCGACGCGGTCAGCTTCACCTCGGCGCCGGCTGCGGCCGCCATGCTCGAACGTGGCCGCGAGCTGGACATCGAGGAGCAGCTGGTGGAGGCGCTGCGCACCGGGGTGCACGCGATGTGCGTCGGACCGGTGACTTCTCGACCGTTGATCCGAAAGGGCATACCCACCTCAGCGCCGGAACGGATGCGGTTGGGGGCATTGGCTCGACACATAGCCGAGGAACTGCCGCTGCTGGGCTCGTGCAGCGTCAAGGCCGCCGGGCACCTGATCGACATTCGCGGAACATGTGTGCTGGTCGACGGGTCGGTCAAGACGGTATCGGGTTCGGGCATGGCGATTCTGCGGGCGCTGGCACAGCGTCCCGGTGATGTCGTCGGCCGCACCGACCTGTTGCGCGTACTGCCCGGCAACGGCAATGACACGCACGCGGTGGACACCGCCGTGCTGCGGTTGCGAACCGCGCTGGGCGACAAGAACATCATCGCGACGGTCGTCAAGCGCGGTTACCGGTTGGCCATCGATTCGGATCTGGATACGGAACCTGACGCCTTATGACCTTGATCTTGACAGCCCACGGCACCCGCAGGGCCTCCGGTGTCGCGATGGTCGCAGACCTCGCGGCACGAGTGACCGAGTTGGTGAGCCGCCCGGTGCATGTGGCCTTCGTCGATGTGGTGGGTCCCACCCCCAGTGAAGTTCTCTCCCGGGTTGCGGCGCACAGTCATGGGCCGGCCGTCGTGGTACCGGCGTTCTTATCCCGCGGTTACCACGTCCGCACCGACCTGCCCGCCCACATAGCCGCCAGTGGGCACCCCAATGTCAGCGTCACCCCCGCGTTGGGACCGAGTCCCGACATTGCCCGCATTCTGTGTCAGCAGCTGGTTCAATCAGGCTGGTGCCAAGGCGATTCGGTGGTCCTCGGGGCGGCGGGCACCTCGGATGAACTGGCCCGCAACGATCTTCACACCACCGCGGCGCTGCTCTCCGCACTCACCGGAGCACGCGTGGAGTTGGGCTTCGCGGCCACCGGGGCTCCCACTGTGCAAGACGCCGTCGCTGCTGCTCGCCGCCGCGGGGCACACCGTGTGGTCATTGCCTCCTACCTACTGGCCGACGGCCTGTTCCAACAACGGCTGCACGCCTCCGGTGCCGACCTGGTGACCGAGCCGCTGGGCACTCACCCTGGACTGCCACGGTTGATCGCCAGCCGGTTTCGCCGGGCCATGCCGCGTCGGTTCCTCACTGCGCGGCCGCACCGGCTGCCGAATTGCGTAGAGCACAAGGGATTGCTGCCCTGGCCGGCTTCTACCAGCGGCGCTTGATCTTTGACTGACATCCGGGTATTCCTGGCACCATGGCCCGCAAGGAAGAGCCCTCGCGAGGGTTTCTCGACGATGTAGCCAAAATGCTGCGTCTGCCATTCAGCACACCGGAATTCATCGACCGCATCGTCACCGGCAGTGTCAACCAGGTGGGACGCCGAACGCTGTATATGCTGATCACCACCTGGGACGCGGCCGGCGGCGGTCCGTTCGCGGCCAGCGCGATCGCGTCCACCGGGCTGGCCAAGACCGCCGAAATTGTTCAGTCGATGTTCATCGGGCCGATCTTCAACCCGCTGCTGAGGATGCTAGGGGCCGACAAGATCGCCGTTCGCGCGTCGCTGTGCGCTTCTCAGCTCGTCGGCCTGGGCATCATGCGGTACGGAGTGCGCTCAGAGCCACTGCATTCGATGTCGGTGGAAGCGATCGTCGATGCCATTGGCCCGACCATGCAGCGCTATCTCGTCGGCAAGATCGACTGACCCGACCTCACGCCACGCGCGCAACCTGAATGTGGCCGTCCGGGGTGACCCGGGCCGGATACACCGGCACCGAGACGCGCGGGTCGTCCAGGCAGGACCCGTCGTCCAGCGCGAAAGCCTGCTTGAGGATCGGTGATTGCACCGTGGCGCGACCGCCGCGGTCACCGACGATCCCTCGGGACAGCACGGCCGCACCGGAGAACGGGTCGACGTTACCGACGGCGTGCACCGAGCCGTCGTCGAGGCGGAACAAGGCCGCCTGCGTGCCGTCGTCGAGCAACACCCCGACACCACGGCCCGGAATGAGGTGCTCGTATTCGCAAGCGGTGGTCCACACCTGAATGTCGTTGAGAAGTGTCATGATTCCTCCTTGGTCAATGCAGTGCTCAAGAACGGACTCGCGGAATGCCAATGGGCACAGGGACTTTGCGCCCAGCCCGCTCGGTGAAGGTCACAGTCGGGTCAACAGCGTCGGGAGCGTTGACGAAGGACACGAACCGCGACAGCTTGTTCGGGTCCTCCAGCACGCCCTTCCACTCGCACTGATAGTTGGCCACATGCCGTTCCATCGCGGCTTCGAACTCCGCGGCCAGGCCCAGCGAGTCGTCGCACACGACCTCGCGCACGTGATCGAGTCCCACTGATTCGACCCACGGCGCGGTGCGCTGCAGCCGATCGGCCGTGCGGATGTAGTACATGAGGAACCGGTCGATGTAGCGGGTCAGTGTTTCGGTGTCGAGGTCGCTGGCCAGCAGTTGGGCATGCTTGGGTGTCATCCCGCCGTTGCCACCGACATACAGGTTCCAACCCTTTTCGGTGGCAATGACACCCACGTCCTTGCCGCGCGCCTCGGCGCACTCTCGCGCACAACCCGATACGCCCAGCTTGATCTTGTGCGGCGCCCGCAGTCCCCGGTAGCGCAACTCGAGGTCGATTGCCAGTTGCACCGAGTCCTGCTGGCCGTACCGGCACCAGTCGCTACCTACGCAACTCTTCACGGTGCGCAGCGCCTTGCCGTAGGCGTGGCCGGACTCCATGCCGCCATCCACCAGTCGCTGCCAGATCGCGGGCAGTTGATCCACCCGGGCCCCGAACAAGTCGATGCGCTGCCCACCGGTGATCTTGGTGTAGAGGCCGAAGTCCTGGGCGATCTCACCGATCAGGATCAGGTGCTCGGGCTTGATGTCTCCGCCGGGCACCCTGGGCACCACCGAGTAGCTGCCGTTGCGCTGGATGTTGGCCAGGAAGTGGTCGTTGGAATCCTGCAGGGCGGCTTGCTCACCCTCCAGAATGTGCTCGGACCCGGTGGACGCCAGGATCGACGCGACGACGGGTTTGCAGATGTCACAACCCATTCCGCGGCCATAGCGCTGCAGCAGTCCGGAGAAGGTGCGGATCTCGGTGGCGCTGATGATCTCGAAGAGTTCGGCCCGCGACTGGCTGAAGTGCTCGCACAACGCCTTGGACTGCTCGACACCCTCGGCTTCCAGCAGCTGTTTGAGCAGCGGGACACAGGATCCGCAGGAGGTGCCGGCCGCCGTGCAGGACTTCAGCGACGGCACGTCGCCGCAGCCATCGGCGATGGCGCACTTCAAGTCGCCCTTGGTGACGTTGTTGCAAGAACAGATCTGCGCCGAGTCCGGCAGCGCCCCGATGCCCAATGCGCCTGCGCCGTCGCCGGATTGGGCGGGCGCGATCAGCGCCAATGGATCACCCGGCAGCTCGCTGCCGACCATCGGGCGCAACACGCCGTACGACGAGGCGTCACCAACCAGCACCCCACCGAGCAGTGTCTTGGCGTCGTCGGAGAGCACCAGTTTGGCGTAGGTGCGGTTCACGGCATCGTTGATGGCCACCTCGAGGCAGTTCTCGGTGGTCCCCATCGCGTCGCCGAAACTGGCGACGTCGACACCCAACAGCTTGAGTTTGGTCGACAGGTCGGCCTCGCCGAACTCCGCCACCCCGTCCAAGAGCCGGTCAGCCACCACTTCGGCACTGGTGTAACCGGGTCCGACCAGGCCATAGCAGCGACCGTCGATGGCGGCGACTTCCCCGATCGCGAAGATGTCGGGATCACTTGTCCGGCATGCCAAATCAGTGAGGACACCACCGCGTTCGGCGATCGCGAGGTCGGCCGCGCGCGCCAATTCGTCGCGCGGCCGGATGCCGGCGGCGAAAATGACCACACCGGCGTCGATCAGCTGACCGTCGCTCAGGCGCACCTGCATGCGGTGCGAACCCTCAATCGCCTCAATGCATTCGGTGCCCGTCCCGACGTGGACGTTGATGCCGAGCTCGGTGACCATCCGGGCCAGCAACGCTCCGCCGGCCTCGTCGATCTGCTGGGCCATCAAGCGCGGCATCATCTCGACGACGTGGGTCTGCAAACCGAACTGCCGCAGGGCATTCGCGGCCTCCAGGCCCAGCAGACCACCACCGATCACCACCCCGCCAGCGCCGTCACCGGCCTGCACCGCCCGCTGCGCCCCGGCGCGGATCGCGTCGAGGTCGTCGAGCGTGCGGTAAACGTGGCATCCGGGCAGGTCGTGACCAGGCACCGGCGGCACGAACGCGTAGGACCCGGTGGCCAGCACCAGCGCGTCGTAGCCGTATCGGCGACCATCGGCGGTGGCGACCGTCTTTGCGGCACGGTCGATTTCGACGACCCGGGCGTTGAGGAGCAGGTCGACCTGTGGGTCACCGGTGTAGTCGTTGCCCGGCAGTGCGAGCAGGGCACGGTCCCAGGACTCGGTGTAGGAGGTCAGACCGACACGGTCGTAGGCCGCATCGGCTTCCTCGGCCAGCACGGTGATGTGCCAGGACCCGTCGGTGTCCCGAGCGCGTAGCGCCTCAACGAAGCGGTGACCCACCATGCCGTGCCCAATCACGACGACGCGGCGGACCGCTTCAGGCGCGCGGGAAGTTCCGGCTGAAGGCATGTGAACGAGACTACGAACGCGATGTTGCCGAAAATGACGCCGAATGTGACGCGCTTATCACGCCGTCATCACAGCTGGAAATTAGCTGTGTGACGTCGTTCGCCGTAGGCGAAAATCCAAGTGGAACTTTAGCGTGGTTCGCTCATGTTTATTCGGATAGCCGACCAGAACAGGGTCGGGCACAGCTAACTCACAACGAAAAGTAAGGAGTTATCCATGAGCAACCTTGCCCTATGGTCACGATCCGCATGGGACACCGACCGGTGGCTGCGTGACTTCTTCGGTCCGGCTGCATTGGACTGGTACAAGCCTGTGACCAGCGACTTCAACCCCGCAGCGGAAGTCGTCAAGGACGGCGACGACGCCGTCGTCCGGCTGGAGCTGCCGGGGGTCGACGTGGAGAAGGACGTCAACGTCGAGCTGGACCGGGGCCGCCTGGTCATCCACGGCGAACACCGCGACGAACACCAGGAAGACAAGGACGGACGCACCCTGCGAGAGATCCGCTATGGATCCTTCCGCCGGTCCTTCCAGTTGCCCGCGCACGTCACCGGCGAGGCGGTTTCGGCTTCCTATGACGCTGGCGTATTGACCGTCCGGGTCGCCGGGGCCTACGCCGGCAACCAGCCACAGCGCATCGCGATCACCAAGTAGTTCGCGGACCGACGCGGCGGGGCCACCAGGCCCCGCCGTTTTGGTCCGGCGGTCAGCGCCAGCGGGCCAGCAGCTCTTTGGAATGCGCCGACAGCGCGTACTGCCAGAACGGCCCGAAGCTGATCCGTCCCACGCCCAGCGGTCCGAAGGAGGCGAAGTCGTCTTCATCGGGCACCGCAATGGCATTGATGGGCAGCGGCAACGCCGCGGCCAAGCGGCGCAACGTTTCCCGGTCGTGACGAGCCACCGGATACAAGACGTCGGCGCCGGCCGCGGCGGCCTCGGTCAACGTGGCCACCGCCCGCTCGAACCGGTCGGATTCGTCACCGTCCTGGTTTAAGAAGATGTCGGTGCGCGCGTTGATCACCACATGCACCCCCGCGGCATCGGCAGCCGAGCGCAATGCGGCCACCAATTCGGCATGCTCCGCAGAGGAGCGCAACCGCTTGCCTTCTGAGTGCACGGTGTCCTCGATATTGAGCCCGACGGCGCCGACTTCCAACAGTCCCTCGATCAACTGCTGCGCCGGCAGCCCGTAGCCGGATTCGATGTCGACCGAGACCGGGACCTGGCCACTCTCCGAGACCGCGGCGGTGATCTGAGCGACGCGCGTCAAAACGTCCTCGAACGACATTCCCTCGTTGTCACTTTTGCCGATCGAGTCGGCCATCGGGTGGCTGCCCACCGTGAGGGCCGCGAAGCCGGCGTCGACGGCCAGTCGCGCCGACCAGGCGTCCCAGACCGTCGGCAACACCACCGGATCGCCCGGCCGGTGCAGCTCGAGCAATGTTTGAGCGCGCTGGGCGGCCGCGGCTTGACCTGCCTCAAAAGACATGAAGACATCGCTTTCTGTCCGGGCGACATGAGTTGTCCGACGTCTGACGGAGACTCTGGATACTATCGAGGACGTACTGTGATCCGTAACACCTTCAGCCCCAGGGAGCATGCTTTGTCCACCACGACTGAACTCGCCGAACTGCACGACCTCATCGGCGGCTTGCGGCGGTGCGTGACCTCACTGAAGGCGCGGTACGGCGACAACCCCGCGACGCGTCGCATCGCCATCGACGCCGACCGCATTCTCAGCGACATCCAGCTGCTGGACAGCGACGTCTCCGAACTGGACCTTGCTCGCGCGACCGTGCATCAGTCCGGCGAGAAGATCGCCATCCCAGACACCCAATACGACAGCGACTTCTGGCGCGATGTCGACGACGAAGGTGTCGGAGGTCACAACCGGGCCTGACAGCGACGCCCGCCTCAGTCCGGGGCACTTCTGCTGTGTACCCTTCGACAGACAGCCCTGTTCGAAGAGGAACACTTGATGAGCGCACCCGCGGCGAACCGTCCTGCCTCCGGCGTTTTCTCACCCACGAGAGCCCAGATACCCAAACGGACTCTCCGAGATGACGCATGGTGGTGGCCACCACTAGTAACGAACCTCGGGTTATTGGCGTTCATCGTCTACGCGACGACCCGCGCCTTCTGGGGCAGCGCCTACTGGGTGGACAAGTACCACTACCTGACACCGTTCTATTCGCCGTGCGTGAGCGCCTCGTGCGCCCCGGGCGCAAGCCACCTGGGTGTCTGGTTCGGGCATTTCCCGTGGTGGATTCCGTTGGGCGCGTTGGTATTACCGTTCCTGCTCGGATTCCGGATCACGTGTTACTACTACCGCAAGGCTTACTACCGGTCGGTGTGGCAGTCACCGACTGGCTGCGCGGTTCCCGAACCGCGCGAGCACTACACCGGTGAAACGCGATTTCCGTTGATCTTTCAGAACAGCCACCGGTACTTCTTCTACTTCGCAACGATCGTGTCGCTGATCAACACCTATGACGCGATCATGGCGTTCCATTCGCCGTCGGGCTTCGGATTCGGTTTGGGCAACATCATTTTGGTGACCAACGTGGTGCTGCTCTGGGCCTACACCATCTCCTGCCACTCGTGCCGGCACGTCACCGGTGGGCGGCTCAAGCATTTCTCCAAACACCCGGTGCGCTACTGGATTTGGACCCAGGTCAGCAAGCTGAATACTCGGCACATGATGTTCGCGTGGATCACGCTGGGCACGCTGTCGCTGACCGACTTCTACATCATGCTGGTGGCCAGCGGCACCATCACCGACCTGAGATTTGTTGGCGCCTAAGCCAACCGAGTATCAACAGAATTAAGCAAGCGAGGATTCATGGTTGAGGTCGAACGGCACTCCTACGACGTCGTCGTCATCGGTGCCGGCGGCGCTGGATTGCGTGCGGTCATCGAGGCGCGCGAACGCGGCCTGAAGGTCGCGGTGGTCTCCAAGTCGCTGTTCGGCAAGGCGCACACGGTGATGGCCGAAGGCGGCTGCGCGGCCGCGATGGGCAACACCAACCCGAAAGACAACTGGAAGACCCACTTCGGCGACACGATGCGCGGCGGGAAGTTCCTGAACAACTGGCGCATGGCTGAACTGCACGCCAAAGAGGCGCCAGACCGGGTCTGGGAGCTCGAGACCTACGGCGCGCTGTTCGACCGCACCAAGGACGGCAAGATCAGTCAGCGCAACTTCGGCGGGCACACCTATCCCCGCTTGGCGCACGTCGGTGACCGCACCGGCCTGGAGCTGATCCGCACCATGCAGCAGAAGATCGTCTCGCTGCAGCAGGAGGATTTCGCCGAACTCGGTGACTATGAGGCACGGATCAAGGTATTCGCCGAATGCGCGATCACCGAACTCCTCAAAGACGGGGACGCCATCTCCGGGGCGTTCGGCTACTGGCGTGTCAGCGGCCGTTTCGTGCTGTTCGAGGCCCCCGCGGTGGTGCTCGCCACCGGTGGCATCGGCAAGTCGTTCAAGGTGACCTCCAACTCCTGGGAGTACACCGGCGACGGACACGCGTTGGCGCTGCGCGCCGGGGCGTCGCTGATCAACATGGAGTTCGTCCAGTTCCACCCGACCGGCATGGTGTGGCCGCCCAGCGTGAAGGGGATTCTGGTCACCGAGGGTGTGCGCGGTGACGGCGGCGTGCTGAAGAACTCCGAGGGCAAGCGGTTCATGTTCGAGTACATCCCGCCGGTGTTCAAAGGCCAGTACGCCGAGACCGAGCAAGAAGCCGACGAGTGGCTCAAAGACAACGACTCGGCCCGCCGCACCCCGGACCTGTTGCCCCGCGACGAGGTGGCGCGCGCCATCAACTCAGAGGTCAAGGCCGGCCGCGGCACCCCGCACGGGGGCGTCTACCTGGACATCGCCTCGCGGTTGACCGCGGCGGAGATCAACCGCCGGCTGCCGTCGATGTACCACCAGTTCAAGGAACTGGCCGGAGTCGACATCACCAAGGAGCCGATGGAAGTCGGGCCGACCTGCCATTACGTGATGGGCGGTGTCGAGGTCGACGCCGACACCGGTGCGGCCACGGTGCCCGGGCTGTTCGCCGCCGGCGAGTGCTCCGGGGGCATGCACGGCTCCAACCGGCTGGGCGGCAACTCCCTGTCCGACCTGCTGGTGTTCGGCCGGCGCGCCGGCTTGGGCGCGGCCGACTACGTACGGGCGCTGAACAACCGTCCCGCGGTGTCCGAGGAGGCCGTGGACGCCGCGGCCAAGATGGCGCTCAAGGCGTTCGAGGGCCCGACGGACGGGTCGGCCCCGGAGAACCCGTACGCGTTGCAACTGGACCTGCAGCAGGTGATGAACGACCTGGTCGGCATCATCCGCAAGGAGGACGAGATCACCAAAGCGCTGAAGCTGCTCGACGAGCTGTGGAAGCGGTATCAGAACGTGCAAGTCGACGGCGACCGCCCGTACAACCCGGGCTGGAACCTGTCGATCGACCTGCGCAACATGCTGTTGGTCAGCGAATGCGTGGCCCGCGCCGCGCTGGAACGCACCGAAAGCCGTGGCGGTCACACCCGTGATGACCACCCGAGCATGGACGCCAATTGGCGCAAGACCCTGCTGGCCTGCCGGGTGAACAACGCCGAGGTGGACGGTCCGCACATCACCATCACGCACCAGCCACAAGTCCCGATGCGACCAGATCTGCTGGAAACGTTTGATATCGCGGAGTTGGAGAAGTACTACACCGACGAAGAGCTGGCCGACCATCCAGGACGGAGAGGCTGATGACCTACAACGCGAGCATGCGCGTGTGGCGCGGCGACCAAGACGGCGGTGAGCTCAAAGACTTCACCGTGGAGGTCAACGAGGGCGAGGTGGTGCTCGACATCATCATCCGCCTGCAACAGACCAAGGCGCCCGACCTCGCGGTGCGCTGGAACTGCAAGGCAGGCAAGTGCGGGTCCTGCTCGGCGGAGATCAACGGCAAACCGCGGCTGATGTGCATGACGCGCATGTCGACTTTCGCCGAAGACGAGGTTGTCACCGTCACCCCGATGCGGACCTTCCCGGTGATCCGGGACCTGGTGACCGATGTCTCCTTCAACTACGAGAAAGCCAGGGAGATACCGGCTTTCGCACCGCCGAAGGAACTACAGCCGGGTGAGTACCGGATGGCGCAGATCGACGTGCAGCGCCCGCAGGAGTTCCGCAAGTGCATCGAATGCTTCCTGTGCCAAAACGTCTGCCACGTGGTGCGCGACCACGAGGAGAACAAGCAGGCGTTCGCCGGACCGCGCTACCTGATGCGGATCGCCGAACTCTCGATGCATCCCCTCGACACACTCGACCGGCGCAACCAGGCGCAGGACGAGCACGGCCTGGGCTACTGCAACATCACCAAGTGCTGTACCGAGGTGTGCCCGGAGAACATCAAGATCACCGACAATGCGCTGATCCCGATGAAAGAACGGGTCGTCGACCGCAAGTACGACCCGATCGTCTGGCTGGGCAACAAGCTGTTCCGGCGCTGAGCCTCAGACGCCGAGGCGGCGCAATTCGCTGCGGTGGAACACGATTGGCGCCACCTCGGAGTCGACCGTCACTTCGCTGACGCGTAACACGACGATGGTGTGGTCCCCGGCCGGGATCAGCTGCTCAATGGCGCTTTCCAGCCACAAGGCGGTGCCCTTGATGAACACGGCGCCGCTGTCTCGCGACACCGTCTCCAAGCCGGCGAACCTGTCCCCGGTCTTGGCGGCCAGGGTGCGCACGGCCGCGTCGTGCACTTCGCCCAGCACGCTGATGCCCAGCATCGGTACACCCTTGAGTTTCGGCCACGTCGTCGACGTGTTCTGCACACAGAACGACACCAGCGGTGGGTCCAGCGACACGGGCACGAACGTGCTGGCGGCCAAACCCTCCCGCACGCCGTTGACTTCGGCGGCGATGGCCACCACCCCGGTAGGGAAATGACCGAAGGCTTCGCGCAGTGACGAGGGTGTCAGATTGCTATTGGAGTTCACCGAACTTCATTGCCCCTTGTAGCCGAGAACGGGATTCTCCTATCCGACATTACCCGGCGAGTAGCCGTGGGCGCGTGCCACGTCGGGGTGTGCGCGCAACCTACTCTTCCACGCGTTGCGGCCATACACCGAGAAGATGGGATCCGACGGATCCTGCGGCGGTGCTGCGCCGACCGCCAGTTCCGGCGGCAACGCCAACATGGGCAGGCGCGCATCCAGGCGCGGATTGAAGAAATACGCCACCGAGATCCGCTCGGCCGACGAATGGCTCAGGTCCACCCGGTGCTCAGTGGCGCGTAGGTAACCGCCCGTGGCGACCTCGAGCAGTTCGCCGATGTTGACGATCAAGGCTCCGTCGACCGGCGGCACCTCGATCCATTCCGCTGAGTCGCGCGGTCGCACCTGCAGGCCCCGACTACCCGGCTCGGCCAGCAGCAGAGTCAGCACGCCGGAATCCCGGTGCGCACCGACACCCTGGGTGCTGGCCGCGGCCGCGGGATAGCGGATGACCTTGATCAGCGTGGCCGGGGTATGGGCGAAGGCTGGTTCGAAGACGTCGGGCCGGCTGCCCAGGGCGGCCGCCCAATGGCCGAGCAGGGTGCGGGACACGCCCGAGAGTGCGGCGTCCCAGTCGGCGATCACGCCGGGTAGCTCGGGCAGTGCCGCCGGCCACTGGTTGGGGCCCTGCAGCCACAGGTAATCCGGCTTTTCGGGGCCGCCGATCGGTGGTCGCTGTGGACCGATGTCGATCTGTTCGCGCCAGTCCACTTCCCCGCGCGTCAGCTCACCGCCCAGCCGGGTGTAGCCGCGGAAATGCGGGCTGCGCACCATCGCCACGGCGTCCTTCTCGGCCTGCGGCAGGGCGAACAGCCTGCGCGCCGCCCGCAGGACGCCGGCGACCTGTTCGGCCGGCACGCCGTGCCCCACCAGATAGAAAAATCCGACTTCGTGCGCGGCCGCTCGAAGGCTGTCGCGCAGCGGGCTAGCAGCGTGACGCAGGTCAACAACAGGCGGTGCAGTGAGGCTGCGCACACGAGTCATCGGATCATCATCGTCGCAGGTGAGCCGGTATGCCAGAGCTGGGATCACCGCCATCCCAACCGGTTGGTTAGTTAGACAGTGAAATATAGCTCACACTGACTTGCGTTCAAGTTACTGGTCGGTATATTTTAACGGTGTTACTGGTGGGTAACTTAGCCCGAGTACCCAACCGTCAAGTGGCATTCTCAACGAGGAGGAACGTAGTGAGCCACTACAAGAGCAACGTCCGCGACCAGGAGTTCAACCTGTTCGAGGTATTGGGCGTTGACAAGGCTTTAGGTGCCGGCGAATTCAGCGATCTGGACGTCGACACCGCCCGCGAGATGCTCGCCGAGGTCAGCAGACTAGCCGAAGGTCCGATCGCCGAGTCGTTCACCGAAGGTGACCGCAACCCGCCGGTCTTCGACCCCAAGACGCACTCGGTGAAGCTGCCGGATTCGTTCAAGAAGTCCGTCCACTCGGTGCTGGAAGCCGGTTGGGACAAGGCCGGCATCGACGAGGCGCTCGGCGGTATGCCGATGCCCAAGTCGTTGGTGTGGGCGCTGCACGAACACATCCTGGGCGCCAACCCGGCGGTCTGGATGTACGCCGGTGGCGCAGGCTTCGCGAACATCCTGTACCACCTGGGTACCGAGGAGCAGAAGAAGTGGGCCGTGCTGGCCGCCGAGCGGCAGTGGGGTTCGACCATGGTGCTCACCGAGCCGGACGCCGGTTCGGACGTGGGCGCCGGCCGGACCAAGGCCGTGCAGCAGGAGGACGGTTCCTGGCACATCGACGGCGTCAAGCGGTTCATCACCTCCGCTGACTCCGACGACCTGTTCGAGAACATCTTCCACCTGGTGCTGGCCCGCCCCGAGGGTGCCGGCCCCGGCACCAAGGGACTGTCGCTGTTCTTCGTGCCGAAGGTTCTGTTCGACTTCGAGACCGGCGAGCTGGGCGAGCGCAACGGCGTCTTCGTCACCAACGTCGAGCACAAGATGGGTCTGAAGGTCTCGACCACGTGCGAGCTGTCTTTCGGCCAGCACGGAGTGCCCGCCAAGGGCTGGCTGGTCGGTGAGGTGCACAACGGCATCGCGCAGATGTTCGAGGTGATCGAGCAAGCGCGCATGATGGTGGGCACCAAGGCCATCGCCACCCTGTCGACCGGCTACCTCAACGCGCTGGAGTACGCCAAGTCCCGTGTGCAGGGTGCCGACCTGACCCAGATGACCGACAAGACCGCGCCGCGGGTGACCATCACCCACCACCCCGACGTGCGTCGTTCGCTGATGACCCAGAAGGCTTACGCCGAGGGCCTGCGCGCGCTCTACCTGTACACCGCCACCTTCCAGGACACCGCGGTCGCCGAGACGATCCACGGGATCGACGCCGACCTGGCAGTGCGGGTCAACGACCTGATGCTGCCGGTGGTCAAGGGAGTGGGCTCCGAGCAGGCCTATGCCAAGCTCACCGAGAGCCTGCAGACCTTCGGTGGGTCCGGCTTCTTGCAGGACTACCCGATCGAGCAGTACATCCGGGACGCCAAGATCGACTCCCTGTACGAAGGCACCACCGCCATCCAGGCCCAGGACTTCTTCTTCCGCAAGATCGTCCGCGACAAGGGTGTGGCGCTGGCCCACGTGTCGAGCCAGATCCAGGAGTTCGTCGACAGCGAGTCCGGCAACGGACGGCTCAAGACCGAGCGTGCGCTGCTGGCCAAGGCGCTGACCGACGTCCAGGCGATGGCGGCTTCCCTGACCGGCTACCTGATGGCCGCGCAGGAGGACGTGTCCAGCCTGTACAAGGTGGGCCTGGGTTCGGTGCGCTTCCTGATGAGCGTCGGTGACCTGGTCATCGGCTGGCTGTTGCAGCGTCAAGCCGCGGTGGCCGTGGAAGCCCTGGACGCCGGTGCCACCGGTGCCGAGCGGTCCTTCTACGAGGGCAAGGTCGCGGTGGCGTCCTTCTTCGCCAAGAACTTCCTGCCGCTGTTGACCAGCACCCGCGAGGTGATCGAGACGCTGGACAACGACGTCATGGAGCTCGACGAGGCCGCGTTCTAAAGGCTGAAAACACAAGATCCCCCCGTTCGTTCCGGACGGGGGGATCTTGCGTTTGTGCCCCGGAAATGCGAAATCCCCCGCTCCTCAGAACGGGGGATTCGGCAACGTTGGCGCGTCCCCAAAAAGACCGCCGCTGGATCCCCTCACTCCAGCGGCGGTCCTTTTCGTTCGCCCGTCTCCGCTGACCGGCGGTCGATCCAGGGATTGCCCCGCGTTGCCGTCGGGGTCGGGGGGTCAGACCACAACACGGGGCTATCCGTGCCATCGGGTACCCACATGTTCACCTGACAAACCACCCGCCGCGGAACTCGGCGTGATTCGTCGCCGGGTCAGGCCTCCAGTATGGCCGCGACACCCTGCCCACCGGCGGCGCAGATGGAGATCAGCCCGCGCACCGGTCCCCCGTCTTTCTTCGCTGCCTTCTTCTCGGCGATCTGCTTGGCCAGCTGCGCCAAGATCCGCCCGCCGGTGGCCGCGAACGGGTGCCCAGCCGCCAGCGACGAACCGTTGACGTTGAGCTTGGACCGGTCGATCGAGCCCAGCGCGGCGTCCAACCCCAGACGCTCCTTGCAATACTCCTCGGACTCCCAGGCCTGCAGGTGGGCCAGCACCACCGATGCAAAGGCCTCGTGGATCTCGTAGAAGTCGAAGTCCTGCAGGTTGAGGCCGTTGCGGGCCAACAGCCGCGGCACCGCGTAGGTGGGAGCCATGAGCAGGCCGTCGGCGCCGTTGACGTAGTCCACCGCGGCCGTTTCCGCGTCGACGAAGTAGGCCAACGGCGTCAGGTTGTGCTCGGCCGCCCACTGCTCGGTGGACAGCAGCGCGACCGAGGCGCCGTCGGTGAGCGGGGTGGAGTTGCCGGCGGTCATCGTGGCGTCGCCGTGCTTGACGCCGAAGACGGGCTTGAGCTTGGCCAGCTTCTCCACGGTGGCGTCCGGGCGCAGGTTGTCGTCGCGGTAGACGCCGAGGAACGGCGTCACCAGGTCGTCGAAGAAGCCCCGCTCGTAGGCGGCAGCCATGTTGCGGTGGCTGGCCACTGCCAACTCGTCCTGGTCGACGCGCTTGATGCCCATCTGCTTGGCGGTGATGGCGGCATGCTCACCCATCGACAGCCCCGTGCGCGGCTCGCTGTTGGCCGGGATGTCGAGTCCCAGGTTCGCGGGCAGGGTGCCGACCAACCGGAGCCGTTCGACGTTGGACTTCGAGCGGCGCAGCTTGAGCAACGTGCGGCGCAGGTCCTCGCCCAGCCCGATCGGCGCGTCCGACGTGGTGTCCACACCACCGGCGGCGGCCACCTCGTAACGACCACCGGCGATGCCGTCGGCGGCCGCGATGGCGGCCTGCAGGCCGGTACCGCACGCTTGCTGGATGTCGAACGCCGGGGTGTACGACGACAGCGCCGAGCCGAGCACGCACTCGCGCACCAGGTTGAAGTCACGGCTGTGCTTGAGCACGGCGCCGCCGATGACCGCGCCGAGGCGTTCGCCCGACAAGCCGAATCGGTCGATCAGGCCTGCCAGCGCGGCGGTGAACATGTCTTGGTTGGACGCTTCGGCGTAGGCGCGGTCGGACCGGCCGAACGGGATCCGGTTGCCGCCCAGCACGGCTACCCGGCGCCTGCCGTCGGAACCCTTCTGAGAAGCTTGGGTATTCGGCTCAGAACTTGCAGGGGCCACGTTTGTCTCCGTAGTCGGTGTAGGGGTCAGTTTGGGGTACCCGCCTTGACGGCAATATTACCCACTGTCCTTACTCTGAAGTAAGTTCGTCCCCGATACGGTGACCCTCCCGGCCCGCTCGACATGGAAGGCAGCTCAGTGGCCCCCAAGACCTCGCCCGATCTGTTCTCGCAGGTTGTCAACTCCGGCCCCGGATCGTTCCTGGCCAAGCAACTCGGTGTGCCCCAACCTGAGCCGCTGCGCCGGTACAACCCGGGCGATCCGCCGCTGGCGGGGTCGCTGCTGATCGGCGGAGAGGGCCGGGTGGTCGAGCCGCTGCGAACAGCGCTGGACGGCGACTACGACCTGGTCGGCAACAACCTGGGCGGCCGCTGGGCCGACACCTTCGCGGGCCTGGTTTACGACGCCACCGGCATCACGACGCCGGCCAAGCTCAAGGGTTTGCACGAGTTCTTCACTCCCCTGCTGCGCAACCTCACCCGCTGCGCGCGGGTCGTCGTGGTCGGCACCACCCCGGAATCGGCGGGCAGCACCGACGAACGCATCGCGCAGCGCGCGCTGGAAGGTTTCACCCGGTCGCTGGCCAAGGAAGTGCGCAACGGCGGCACCGTCTCGCTGGTGTATCTGTCGCCGGAAGCCAAGCCGGCCGCCACCGGGTTGGAGTCGACGATGCGGTTCATCCTGTCCGGCAAGTCGGCGTACGTCGACGGACAGGTGTTCCACGTCGGCGCCGCAGACTCCACCCCGCCGGCCGACTGGGACCGTCCGCTGGACGGGAAGATCGCCATCGTGACCGGCGCCGCCCGCGGCATCGGCGCGACGATCGCCAAGGTGTTCGCCCGCGACGGCGCCCGGGTGGTGGCGATCGACGTGGAGTCCGCCGAAGAGGCGCTGGCCGAGACCGCGAGCGCGGTGGGCGGGACGCCGCTGTGGCTGGATGTGACCGCCGACGACGCCGTTGACAAGATCACCGAGCACCTGCGCGACCACCACGGCGGCCGGGCCGACATTCTGGTCAACAACGCCGGCATCACCCGGGACAAGCTGCTGGCCAACATGGACGACGCCCGTTGGGACTCCGTTCTGGCCGTCAACCTCCTTGCCCCGCAACGTCTTACCGAGGGGCTGATCGAGAACGGCACCATCGGCGAGGGCGGTCGGGTGATCGGCCTGTCGTCGATGGCCGGCATCTCCGGTAACCGCGGTCAGACCAACTACGCGACCACCAAGGCCGGGATGATCGGGCTGACCCAGGCGCTGGCACCGGAACTCGGCGAGAAGGGCATCACCATCAACGCCGTCGCGCCCGGTTTCATCGAGACCCAGATGACAGCGGCCATCCCGCTGGCCACCCGCGAGGTGGGCCGCCGGCTGAACTCGTTGTTCCAGGGCGGTCAACCGGTCGACGTCGCCGAGACGATCGCTTACCTGGCCAGTCCGGCCTCGAACGCGGTGACCGGCAACGTCATTCGGGTGTGCGGCCAAGCCATGATGGGGGCGTGAGCGCCGTGACCCAACCCAGCGGCCTGCGCAACATGCTGCGCGCGGTGGCCGGCGCGGTGCCCGTGGTGCCCCGCAACGACAAGCTGCCCACCCGGACGGTCAGCGTCGAGGAATTGCCCATCGACCAGTCGAACGTGGCCGCCTATGCCGCGGTCACCGGTCTGCGTTTCGGCAACGACGTGCCGCTGACCTACCCATTCGCCTTGACCTTCCCGACCATGATGTCGCTGGTGACCGGGTTCGACTTTCCTTTCGCGGCAATGGGTTCGGTCCACATGGAAAACCACATCACCCAGTATCGGCCGATCAAGGTCACCGACACGGTGGGCGTCAAGGTGCATGCGGAGAACCTGCGCGAGCATCGCAAGGGTCTGCTGGTCGACCTGGTCACCGACGTCAACGTCGGCAACGACACCGCCTGGCATCAAGTGACCACGTTCCTGCACCAGCAGCGCACCAGCTTGTCCGATGAGCCCAAGCCGCCGCCGGCCAAGGAGCCCAAACTGCCCCCGCCGAGCACGCTGCTCAAGATCACCCCGGCACGGATCCGGCGCTACGCGTCGGTCAGCGGCGACCACAACCCGATCCACACCAACCCGGTGGCCGCGAAGCTGTTCGGCTTCCCCACCGTGATCGCCCATGGCATGTTCAGCGCCGCAGCGGTATTGGCCAACATCGAGTCCCGGTTCCCGGCGGCGGTGAAGTATTCCGTGCGCTTCGCCAAGCCGGTGGTGTTGCCCGCATCGGCCGGCCTCTACGTCGAGGAAAAGGGCGGCGGGAACTGGGAGATCGCGCTGCGTCACGCCTCGAAGGGATACCCGCACCTGACCGGTACCGTCAGCCCGCTGTAGCGCCGGCGCGTCTCCCGATGAGCGCTTGAATGCCGTGTGCGGCAGCGGCGGTCACGCAGAAGACGACCAGCAGCCAGATCGGTGGGCGGGCCAGCTCCCAGACGAACAGCGCGGCCCAGATCGGTGAACCCTGCGTGACCGCAAGCACTCCCGCGGCGCCGGCCAGCGACACCGCGGCCACATGCAGGTGCGTACCGGCGACAGCGTTGATGGCCAGGATCAGCAGCGATCCGGCCGCCGCGCCGGTGGCCAGCGACGGGGTGAGCATGCCACCTGCGCCTCCGGCGCGTAGAAACAGTGCTGTCAGCACCGGTTTGAGGACGAGTATGACCGCCGCCGCCGACAACGTCATGCCGCTGGCCAGACTGACCGACAGGATGCTCTTGCCGTTGCCGGGCAATTCGGGCCACCAGTGCGAACAGACACCGGTCACCAACCCGGCACCGGCCAGCGCAGGTACCAGCACCCAGGAGCGGATCAGCCGCGACGGCCGCGCGGCGGCCATGATGCGGTTGAACGCCCAGCCGGCCGCGAAGGCCAGCGGCGCCAGCAGCAAACCGTGTGCGGTGAGCAGGTAGGTGGAATCGGCACTGGGCCAGTCCAGTTCGGGGCGGTCATGGGTGAGTGGAGAGCCGATGGCGACGGCCAGGCTGGAACTGATCAGTGCCGCACCGACCGCTCTGGGGTGCCAGGTGCGCAGCATGACCCGCAGCGTGAACAGCGCGCCGCCCAGCGGCACCGCATAGACGGCACCCAGACCTGCCCCCGCCGCGCACGCCAGCAAGACCTCGCGGTCACCGGGCGAGAGCCGCTTGAGCCAGCCAGTAGCGGAATCGCCGAGAGCGGCGGCGAATTGGCGCGGGGCGCCTTCGCGTCCCAACGACGCGCCGGATCCCACCAGCAGCACCTGCAGTAGGGCGTCGATGCTCCACGACACCCGCGGGATCCGCTCATGACGGGCGATCGTTGCGGCCAGCGGTGGCACGTCGGCGCGGCGGCGCAGCAACCACCAACCCAGTCCGGCCAGCGCTCCGCCGATCATCGGGCCGACCGCGCGGCGCACCGGGCTGCTGCCGGTGATGCCGTCCAGCAGTGGGCCGAAAGTGTAGTGATACGTCAGGTGTTCGACGAAGCGCAGCACCACGGTCGTCGCTAATCCGGCGACCCCGGCCAGCAACCCGACGATGACTATGGCACAGAAGAAATCGAGATTGCGGCGCGCCAATCCGAGCACCGCACGCACCTAACGCGTGGCGACGTTGGGACCGATATCCCGATCGGCCGGCGCCCCTTTCAGGCCGCGCCAGAACAGGTTGATCATCAGCTCGGCCGCCTCGTCGACATCGGTGTCGCCGGTGCTGAGCCGGTTGGCGATGGCCTCGCCGGCCCCGACCAGCGCCACGGCCATCATCTCGTTCTCGGCCTCGGGCCGGGGGCTGCGGGTGCCGGCGCGGACCAGCCCCGCCACCAATTCGATGATCTGCTCGCGCCCTTCGCGCACCGTCGCGGCGAACGCCTGGGAACTGGTGGCCTGGGTGTACATCACGATCCACGACGCGCGGTTCTCGTCGATATAGCGCAGGAACGAACCAATGGTGTTGCGCAGCATGTCTTGTGGACTGTCGTCGAAGTCGATGTCGGCGCGGATGGCGTCGATGAACCGGGTCATCTCCCGGTTCAGACAGGCACCGAACAAGTCCTCTTTGGAACCGTAGTACAGGTACAGCATCGGCTTGGAAATCTGCGCCGCGGCCGCGATCGTGTCCATCGAGGTCTCGTGGTAGCCGTTGACTGAGAACATCTGCACCGCCGCGTCCAGCATCTGCTGCTCACGCACGGCACGCGGTAACCGCTTGCTACCACCTGCCATTGTCGTGCGCCTCTCTAGCCCGTCAGCTCAATCCAGGGTAAGCGTTGCCGGTATGCAACACACCCGCTAGCGGCCGCACGTCGGGTTGACGTTCTTCATCTTGGCCACCCGCACCAGCGACGCGTCGACGGCCGACGCCGGCAATTCCCCGGCGCCGACGGCCTGTTCCAACCGGTCCAAGACGGCGGGCACCTCCTTGGTGGTGACCCACAGCGCGATGTCGCTGCCCGCTTGCAACGTGCGCAGTACCGCCTCGGTGACGCCGAAGCGGTCGGAGATCGCGGCCATGCTGGACAGGTCGTCGCTGAACACCGGCCCGTCGAACGCCGGTCCGCCGTAGCCGGTTCCGGTGCGCAACAAGTCGACCGCCGCCTTGCTCAAGCTGGCCGGCTCGTTGCCGGTGAGCCCGGGCACCTGCATGTGCCCGATCATCACCGCCACCGGCGCCTGGGTGACCAGCGTGCGGTAGGGCACCAGGTCGTCGGCGATCAGATCGCCCAGCGGCGGTGTGCTGACCCCACCGGTGTGCGAGTCGCCGGAGCCGTGCCCGTGTCCCGGGAAGTGCTTGAGCACCGGCAGCACCCCGGCGTCGCGCAGGCCTTGCGCATAGGCGCCGGCGTAGGCGGTGACCGTGTCCGGACTCGAGCCGAACGACCGGTCCCCGATCACCGTGTCGGCGGGGGCATCGGTCACGTCGACCACCGGGGCGAAGTCCACGGTGATGCCCAGCTTCTTCATCTGCTGGCCGCGGTTCAGCGCGAGGTCGTGTACCTGCGGCGGTGTCTGGGTCTGGCTCAGCTCCCGAGGCGTCGGTCCCCGGCCCCCGAGCAGCGTGCGCAGCCGCGACACCCGGCCGCCTTCTTCGTCGACGCCCACGGCCAGCGGCAGCGGCCCGGCGCCGTGCGCGATCTCGCCCAGCGGCCCCGGCAACATCGACAGGTCGGTGTCGCTGCCAATGAGGATGCCGCCGACATGGAAGTCGTTGACGACGGCCTTGGCGTCGGCGGCGTCGCGCACCCCGACCATCAGCAGCTGCGCGAGCTTGTCCCGCAGGTTGGGTATCGCCGCGGGAACGGCCGACGGGTCGGCGCACACCGACGGCGCCGGCGCGGCTGCGGGAGCCGGCGTCGTCGGCGACGGGCTGGACCCGGTGGAGGACGATCCGGTCCGGCCACCACCGTGGCTGCACGCTGCGACCAGCGCCGATGCGGCGACGAGCACCGCCAAGGTGCGCGGAAAAGGCATCCGGACATGCTTGCATGGGAGGGCGCGGCCGGCTGATCCGGGGCGTTTGATCGGCAGCGGGCGCGGGAACAAGCGTGTGTTGCTTGGCGACGAACGATGGGGGGCCGGCGATGAGCAGGTTGTCGATGGTTGCGGCCAGCGTCGCCGCTGGGTTGTCGATCGGCGCGGCGGCGACCGTCGGCGCGACGCTGGTGCTGCAGGACTCGGACACCCCGCCCGCTCAGGGGGTCCATACGCCGGCGGTGTCGAACGCGGTGGAATACGGCGACCGGTGCGCCCAGGCGCCCTGCGCCCCGGCTCCTGCGGTGGTCGAGCCCGCGGATCGCTTCGCCAAGCAGTGACCGGCGGTCTGCTAGGTTGGCGCTATGAACCGGATCGTCGCCCCCGCCGCTGCGAGCGTGGTGGTTGGCCTGTTGCTGGGCGCGGCCGCGATCTTCGGGATCACCTTGATGGTGCAACAGGACACGAAACCGCCACTCCCCGGGGGCGATCCGTCGTCGTCAGTGCTCAACCGGGTCGAGTACGGCAACCGTAGCTAGTCCGACGACGCGGGTGGCCCCCGCGGAAACGGCATTCAATTCGGTGGTGGCGCCGCTGTCTCGGCGGTGGCTGCTGTTGGTCTCCGCGGTCGCCCTGGTGTTGACGTTCGCCCAGTCGCCCGGGCAGATCTCCCCCGACACCAAGCTCGACCTCACCGCCAACCCGCTGCGGTTTCTGACCCGGGCCACCAACCTGTGGAGCAGCGACCTGCCGTTCGGCCAATCGCAGAACCAGGCCTACGGCTACCTGTTTCCGCACGGCACCTTCTTCCTGATCGGTCACGCGCTGGGCCTGCCCGGCTGGATCACCCAACGGCTGTGGTGGGCGTTGCTGCTGACCGTCGGCTTCTGGGGGCTGATGCGCGTCGCCGAAGCCCTGGGCATCGGCAGTCCGTCAGCGCGGATTTTGGGTGCGGCTGCCTTCGCCTTGTCGCCGCGAGTGCTCACCACGCTGGGTTCGATCTCGTCGGAAACGCTGCCGATGATGCTGGCGCCATGGGTGCTGCTGCCGACCATCCTGGCCCTGCGCGGGACGACGGATCGGTCGCTGCGGGCGCTGGCCGGCCAGGCTGGGCTGGCCGTGGCGTTGATGGGGGCGGTCAACGCCATCGCGACGCTGGCGGCTTGCCTGCCGGCGGTGCTGTGGTGGGCCTGCCATCGGCCCAACCGGCGGTGGTGGCGCTACACCGGGTGGTGGCTGCTGGCGCTGGGGTTGGCGGTGCTGTGGTGGGTGGTGGCGCTGGCCATGCTGCGTGACGTCAGTCCACCGTTTCTGGACTTCATCGAGTCGTCGGGCGTCACCACGCAGTGGTCGTCGCTGACCGAGACGCTGCGCGGCATCGACAGTTGGACACCGTTCGTGGCGCCCAACGCGACGGCGGGCGCGCCGTTGGTCACCGGATCGGTCGCCATTCTGGGCACCTGCCTGGTCGCCGCCGTCGGGCTGTGCGGGCTGGCCGGCCCGACCATGCCGGCCCGCGGACGGCTGGTGACCATGCTGGCGGTCGGGGTGGTGTTGCTGGCCGTCGGCTACAGCGGCGGGCTGGGCTCGCCGGTCGCCCATCAGGTGCAGGCGTTCCTCGACGCCGCCGGCACCCCGCTGCGCAACGTGCACAAGCTGGGTCCGGTGGTCCGCATCCCGCTGGTGCTGGGCTTCGCCGAGTTGCTCGGCAGGATTCCGCTGCCCGGTAGTGCGCCGCGCTCGCAGTGGGTGAACGCGTTCGCGCACCCGGAGCGCGACAAGCGGGTCGCGGTGGGCATCGTCGCCCTGACCGGCCTGCTGGTCAGCACCTCGCTGGCCTGGAGCGGTCGGCTGACCCCACCCGGGGCGTTCGACGCGATACCGCCGTACTGGCAGGAGACCGCCGACTGGCTCAGCGCGCACAACACCGGCACTCCGGTGCCCGGCCGGGTGCTGGTGGCGCCCGGCGCACCGTTTGCCACCCAGGTGTGGGGCAACAGCCACGACGAGCCGCTGCAGGTGCTGGGCAGCAGTCCGTGGGGGGTGCGCGACTCGATCCCGCTGACGCCGCCGCAGACGATTCGTGCGCTGGACTCGGTGCAACGCCTGTTCGCGGCGGGGCGGCCCTCCGCGGGCTTGGCCGATACTCTTGCCCGCCAGGGCATTTCGTATGTGGTGTTGCGCAACGACCTGGATCCGGAGTCGTCGCGCTCGGCGCGGCCCATCCTGGTGCACCGCGCCGTCACGGGGTCACCGGGTCTGACCAAGGTGGCGCAGTTCGGTGCGCCGGTCGGCCCCGGTTCGCTGGCCGGGTTCGTCAACGACAGCGGCTTGCGGCCGCGCTACCCCGCGGTCGAGATCTACCGGGTGGGCGCCGGGGCCGATCCGGGCGCGCCCTACCTGGTCGGCACCGAGCAGATGGCCCGCGTCGACGGCGGGCCCGAGGCCTTGGCGCGGCTCGACGAACGGCGGCGGTTGCTGGGCCAGCCGCCGCTGGGTCCGGTGCTGATGACCGCTGACGCCCGGGCCGCGGGACTGCCGGTCCCGGTGGTGACCGTGACCGATACCCCGGTGGCGCGCGAGACCGACTACGGCCGGGTCGACCAGCACTCGTCGGCGATCCGGGCGCCCGGCGATGCCCGGCACACCTACAACCGGGTGCCCGATTACCCGGTGCCGGGCGCTGATCTGGTTTACGGCGCCTGGACCGGCGGCCGGATCACGGTGTCGAGTTCCTCGGCGGATTCCACGGCCATGCCCGATGTCGCTGCGGCGACCGCGTCGGCCGCCGCCATCGATAGTGACCCGGCGACGTCCTGGGTGTCCAACGCGCTGCAGGCCGCCGTCGGGCAGTGGCTGCAGGTCGACTTCGACCATCCGGTGACCAACGCCGCACTGACCCTGACGCCCAGCGCCACGGCGGTCGGGGCGCAGATCCGCCGCATCCTGGTCGAGACGGCCACCGGCAGCACCACGTTGCGCTTCGACGAGGCCGGCAAGCCGCTGACCGCCGCCCTGCCCTACGGCGAGACACCGTGGGTGCGGATCACGGCGGCGGCCACCGACGACGGCTCCTCGGGCGTGCAGTTCGGCATCACCGACCTGGCCATCACTCAGTACGACGCGTCCGGCTTTGCGCACCCGGTGCAGTTGCGGCATACCGCGCGGGTGCCCGGCCCACCGCCGGGGTCGGTGATCCGGGGCTGGGATCTGGGCTCGGAGCTGCTGGGCCGGCCCGGCTGTGCGCCGGGACCCGACAGCGTGCGCTGCGCCCCGTCGATGGCCTTGACTCCGGAAGAGCCGGTGAACTTCAGCCGTACGCTGACGGTGCCGACGCAAACGCAGGTGACACCGACGGTATGGGTGCGGCCCCGCCAGGGGCCGAAGCTGGCCGACCTGATCGCCGAGCCGGGCAGCACCCGCGCCGGCGGCGACGCCGACGTGGTGGACGTGCTGGGCTCGGCGTATGCCGCCACCGACGGTGATCCGGCGACCGCGTGGACCGCGCCGCAGCGCGTGGTGCAGTACAAGACCCCGCCGACGCTGACCCTCAAGCTGCCTCGGCCGACCGAGGTGTCCGGGTTACGGCTGACGGCCAGCAGGTCGGCGTTGCCCGCGCATCCGACGATGGTGGCGGTGGACCTTGGTGACGGCCCGCAGGTGCGCGGGGTGCAGCTGGGCGAGGACGGGCAGGTGCAGACGCTGCCGCTGCATGCCCGGGTGACCGACACCGTGACGGTCAGCCTGCTCGACTGGCAAGACATCATCGACCGCAATGCGCTGGGTTTCGACCAGCTCAAGCCGCCGGGGCTGGCCGAGGTGGCCGCGCTGGGCCCCGACGGCGCGCCGATCGCCGCGGCCGACGGTGCCCGCAACCGGGCGCGGGCAGTCACCGTCGACTGCGAGCACGGCCCCGTCATCGCGGTCGCCGGGCGGTTCGTGCACACCTCGATCTCGACCACCGTGGGCGCGCTGCTCGACGGTGCACCGGTCGAGGCGCGCGCCTGCGACACCGCGCCGATCGCGCTACCGGCCGGTCAACAGGAACTGCTGATCAGTCCCGGGGCCATGTTCGTCGTCGACGGGGTTCAGCTGTCGGTGCCCGAGGTGGCCGCACCGCCCGGCGCGGCAACGGTCACCGCCGCGACCGCAGTGTGGGGAGCGGCGCGCCGGGAGGTACGGGTGCCCGCATCGCCCGCGGCGCGCGTGCTGGTGGTCCCCGAAAGCATCAACCCAGGGTGGATCGCGCGGACCAGCAGCGGTGTCCGGTTGACGCCGGTTGCCGTCAACGGCTGGCAGCAGGGCTGGGTGGTGCCCGCGGGGGATCCGAGCACCATCACGCTGACATTCGCATCGAATTCGGTGTACCGGGCGGGACTGGCGGTGGGCCTGGCGCTGCTGCCGCTGTTGGCGGTGTTGGCGCTGTGGAGACGCAGGAGGCCCGACGAGTCGCCACCCACCCAGCCGTGGGCGCCCGGTCCGTGGGTCGCGGCCGCGGCGATAGCGGCCGGGGCGGTCATCGCCGGAGTGTCCGGCGCACTGGTCGTGGCCGCGGCGGTGGGTTTGCGCTATGCGCTGCGCGAGCGAGAGCGACTGTCGGACAAGGCTTTTGCCGGACTGAGCGCCGGTGGACTGATCCTGGCCGGGGCGGTGTTGTCCCGCTACCCCTGGCGGTCGGTCGACGGTTATGCCGGGCATTCGGCGAGCGTCCAACTCCTGGCGTTGATTTCGCTGGCCGCGGTCCTGGCTGCCGCAGTCCCCCTGCGAGGTTCGCGCGCCGACTAGTTGGCGGCCGCTTGTTCGGCTGGTTGACTGGAGTGTCGCGGGAACGCCACCGCCTAGGAGTTGCGGCCATGAATTGGTTTTCAGCACCCGAATACTGGTTGGGCAGGCTGGTGCTCGAGCGGGGCACGGCGGTGATCTATGTGGTGGCCTTCGTCGCAGCCGCGCGGCAATTCCGCGCGCTCATCGGCGAGCACGGCATGCTGCCGGTACCGCAGTATGTGGCCGCGCGGTCGTTTCGGGCCGCCCCGAGCATCTTTCACTTCCGCTACTCCGACCGGTTGTTCGCCGGCGTCAGCTGGGTCGGGGCGGCGCTGTCGGCGGCCATCGTCGCCGGTGTCGGCGACCGGGTGCCGTTGTGGGCGGCGATGCTGTGGTGGTTGACGGTCTGGGTGCTCTATCTCTCGATCGTCAACGTCGGCCAGGTCTGGTACTCGTTCGGCTGGGAATCGCTGCTCCTGGAATCCGGCATCTTGATGGCTTTCCTGGGCAATGCGCGAACGGCCCCACCGCTTTTGACGTTGTTGCTGATCCGTTGGCTGTTGTTTCGCGTCGAGTTCGGCGCCGGCTTGATCAAGATGCGCGGTGACCGGTGCTGGCGGGACCTGACCTGTCTGGACTACCACCACGAGACCCAGCCGATGCCGGGGCCGCTGAGCTGGTTCTTCCATCACCTGCCCAAACCGCTGCACCGGATTGAAGTGGCCGGCAATCACGTGTCGCAATTGGTGATTCCGTTCGGGCTGTTCGCTCCCCAGCCCGTGGCGAGCATCGCGGCGGCCATCATCGTCGTCACACAGCTGTGGTTGGTGTTGTCGGGCAACTTCGCGTGGCTGAATTGGCTGACGATTCTGTTGGCGTTCAGTGCGATCGACGCCCCGTCGGCGCGGGCGCTGCTGCCGCTGCCGGATCGGCCGGCGACGCCGGCGCCGCCGGTGTGGTTCGTCGGGCTGACGGGCACATTCGCGGCCGCGATGCTGGTGTTGAGCTATTGGCCGGCGCGCAACATGTTGTCACCCCAGCAGCGAATGAACATGTCGTTCAACCCCTTTCACCTGGCCAATACGTACGGCGCGTTCGGCAGCATCAGCCGTACCCGCGAGGAGGTGGTGATCGAAGGCACCGACGATGCGCTGATCACCGACGAGACGGTATGGCAGGAGTACGGATTCAAAGGCAAGCCAGGTGACCTGCGCCGACTGCCCCGGCAATACGCGCCCTACCATCTGCGGCTGGACTGGTTGATGTGGTTTGCGGCGATCTCACCCGGCTACGCGCTGCCGTGGCTGCGGCCGTTTCTGCAGCGACTGCTCAGCAACGATGCGGCAACACTGAAGTTGTTGCGGCACAACCCGTTTCCGGATTCGCCGCCGCGCCACGTACGGGCGCAACTGTACCGGTACCGGTTCACCACGCCGACCGAGCTGCGACGCGAGCACGCATGGTGGCATCGCACGCTCATCGGGGAGTATGTGCCGCCGATATCGCTGCCGTCGCACACCGGGCCCACGCGTCACTATCCGCAGTGAGGCAATTGGTGGCCAGCTAGAAGTCCGTCAGTCCACGTGCCCGGTACCCGGCAGCAGGGGCAGCGCCGGACCGCCGCCGAACCCGTCGCCGCCGATGGCGGCCAAACCCGTCGGCCGCGCCGCGCACGCAGCCACTGTGCCGGCGAAACCCATCGCGCCCGCGCCCTGTTCGGATGGCCGGTCGGGCACGGCCGGTCCGGCATCGGCCAGGTACTCATACCGGTACCCGCGATCGATCACCCTCCGCCGGCGCCTGGCGGTCCGAGCCCCGTCGCGACGCGCTGCCTCGGATGCGGGTGCCGCCACCGCGGCGCGACCCTGAGCGGGCTCTTCGGCGCGCATGCCAGCGCCCAACGTCGGCCCGAAGCCCGGACCCGGTCCGCCCACCAGACATCCCAGACCCTCGACACCGGGCAGCGGTGCCGGCGTGGCAACCGCTGGGGCCGCCGAGCCGGCCGGGGCGACATGGGGAGTCGGCGACACCAGCGGGGCCGGCGCCGACGCGGGCGCGGCGAAGACCGCGACAGCGGGCAGGTCGGGCTTGGCCGCGATCGGAACCGGCGCGGCCAGCGGGGCCGACGCGACCGCCGGTGTCAGCCCGGCCAAGCCCGACAACCCGGCCAGCCCGCCCAGGTAGGAGACGGCCAGGTTCATGATGGCGGGCACCAGCAGCGGCGCGGTCTGCACCAGGAACCGCAGTGTGCGCAGGGTCCAGTTGACGGCGCGGAAGGTCTGCCAGGCGACGAAATAGGACAGCAGGGCGGGTAACTGCGATGGGTTGGTCAGGACCTTCGGAATGTTGGTCTGCAGGTAAGTCAGCGCTTGGGTGTTGCCGTTGAGGAAGCTGGAGATGTTCTGCAGGTACTCCAGCGGATTCCAGTTCCCTTGTCCCTGACCGGGAATCTGCTCACCGTCGGGTCCGAAGATCATCGCCCAGATCTCCGCCGGCGTCGGCAGCTGGAAGCCCCCGCCTCCCCCGCCGCCGCCCCCGCCGCCCTCGCCGCCGCCGGCGCCACCACCGCCGCCGCCTCCCCCTCCCCCGCCGCCGGCCGCTGCCCGCGGTGCTTCGGTGGCGGCTTGGTAGGTGCTCATCGTCGCCGCCGCCTGGGCCCACATGCGCGCATAATCGGCCTCGTTGACCGCGATGGGGACGGTGTTGATCCCGAAGAAGTTCGTGGCGACCAACGCCGCGTGGACGGCGTGATTGGCGGCCAGTTCCGCCAGGGTGGGCATGGCCGCCAGCGCAGCGCTGTACGCCCCGGCCACCGCCTCGTGGGCGGCTGCCGCTTCGGCGCTGACCGTGCCGGCCAGGTCCAACCACGCGAGGTAGGGTTCGTGCGCGGCCAGATATGTCGCGGCGCTCGCGCCTTGCCAAACCTGCTGCGACTCAGCCAACACCGCGGACAGTTCGCCGGCCGCGGACTGATACTCGGCGCTCAACCCCGTCCAGGTCTGGGCGGCGGCCAGCAGTGGCCCGGGCCCTGGACCGGTGCTCAGCAACGCCGAGTGCACTTCCGGCGGAAACGCCATCCACACCGGTGCCAGCATCGTCAGTCACCCAGGTAGGTCGATGCGGCCGCCGCGTCGCCGACGGCATAGCTGGCGCCCGCCCGCGCGACGCCGGTGCCCGCTCGAGCCAGCACCTCCACCCCGCGACTCACCACGGCCTGATGCTGGCTGCCATAAGTGCTGAAGTCCAAAGCCGACTCGATCGATACCGGGTCGGCCGCCGGCGGCACCACCGCCGAGATCACCGGGGCCGCGGCGAGGTGCGCGGCGGCCAGCCGGGCCGCGATCGCCTCGACCGCCGCGCTCGTCGCCGCCAACCCTTCGGGAACGACTCGTAGCGTCATGTGCGGAAGAATACGCCCATATCAGTGGCAGATGCGGAACTTTATCCCGCAGAGCGCGAATACCTGCGGAATGCTAGCCAGGCTCGGCGGGGGTGTCGATGATGACGTTGGTCGCCTTGACGACGGCCACCGCGATGCTGCCGGCCTCCAGCTTCAGCTCGCGCGCGGCCTCGGCGCTCATCAGCGATACCACCGTGAACGGTCCGCACTGCATCTCGACGTGGGCCATCACCTGGTCCATGACGACTTTGGTGACCAAGCCGACGAAGCGGTTGCGCGCCGAGCTGCGTACCTTCAGCGGGTTCGCCGGCAGCCGCGCCGCGTTACTGCGGGCGAATTCGGCCAAGGCGCTGCCGGCGATGACCTTGCGGCCGGATTCGTCGGTACTGACCGGCAGGCTGCCCTGATCGATCCACCGCCGCACGGTGTCATCGCTGACGCCCAGCAGCTGGGCCGCCTCCCGGATCCGCAGTTGAGCCACGGTGAACACCTAACCATCACCGGGATTCGGCGGGGTGCGAGTGGATCAACCGAGCCTGGTGAGATCGGTGACGAACTGAGAAACCAGGCTCATCGTGGCGATTCGGCGCCCGGCGTCGTCGTCGAGATCGGCGGCCAGCACGGCGTTCGTCTTGGTCAGTTTCAGGACCCGCCCCGTGGCCACACGCTTTCGTCGTTCCGCCCCGCAGGATGTTCACCGTGATGCTCAGCGTCGGGCACGGATGTCCGGTGACCAGCGACCCGCAGTGGGTGGCCGTCTGATCCAACATTTCGGCGATAGAGCCACCGCTGAGCTGCGCGAAGTTGAATGCCCCGGGGCCAGGGCGGTAGGACATGCGCAACCACTGCTCTGAGCGGCTGCCGGTCAGATACTCCGCGTTCAGCGCGAACAGGTTGGGCGTCAAGTAGTGATTGGCATGCTTGATCCACTGCTCATCGGTCAGCGCGCGACCGGGTTCGCCGAACAGTCCGAGATATCCGCTGACATCCATACGTCGCTCCTAAGGCGTCGGCCCACCGTCGTTGTGGGCACCATATGGATAACGGTCAGAGCGTCTCGTCCAGTTCACCGAGCCGGTCGGTCAACCGCAAATTCTCCGAATAGTCGACCGGACATGCGATCAGCGTCACACCATCGTCGTCGAGCGCCTTCTGCAGCGTCGGCAGCAATTCGTCGGCGCTGGTGATCCGGTAGCCCTTGGCGCCGAAGCTCTCCGCGTAGCTCACCACGTCGGGATTGCTGAAGGAAACGTAGTGGTGCTCGCCGAGTTCGAGGTCCATCTTCCACTCGATCAGGCCGTATCCACCGTCTTCCCAGATGAGCACCACCAGCGGAATCTTCTCCCGGACGGCGGTCTCGATCTCTTGGGAATTCATCATGAACGCACCGTCACCCACCACGGCCAACACCTTGGCGTCCGGGCGCGCCAGCTTGACTCCCAGCGCACCGGGAAGGGAAAAGCCCATGGTGGACAAGCCATTCGACACCAGACAGGTGTTCGGCTCGTAGGTCGGATACAGCCGGGCCATCCACATCTTGGTGGCTCCGGTGTCCACCAGCACGACGTCCCCGCGCCCCAATGCGGCGCGGGTATCGGCGACCACGCGCTGCGGTGCCAGCGGAAACCGCGAATCTTCTTGCCCTCGAGCGAATTCCTCGTTCAACAAGCCCGATCCGGGTTCGTCCTCGTAGCCCTTGAAGCGGTGACCGGCCAGCTCGTCGGTCAGTGCGTTCAACGAGTCGCTGATGTCGCCGATGATTCCCACATCGACCGAATAGTGCGCGTCCACTTCGGCGGGGAAGCGATGGATATGGATGATCTTCTTGTCGCCGTTGGGGTTGATCCGGACCGGGTCGAACTCCTGCAACTCGTAACCGACCGCGATGACGACGTCGGCACTGTCGAACCCGAAGTTGACGTAGTCATGCCGCATGAAGCCGAGCGTGCCGATGCTGTTGGGGTGGTCGTCAGGCATCACGCCCTTGCCGTGGAACGAATTCGCCACCCGAACACCGGTCTTGTCGGAGAACCGGATCAGCGCATCGGTCGCGCCGCTGCGAGCGGCGCCGTGGCCGGCCAGGACCACCGGCCGCTGCGCCTTGCGCAGGATCTCGGCGGCACGGCTCACCTGGCCGGGTGCTGGAGCGTCGGGCCGGACCACATTGCGCGGCAAGGGCTTGAGGTCGTAATCGGCGTCGTCGGCGTCCACGTGCTCCGGTACGGCCAGATACACCGCGGCGGGGCGTTCGGTTTCGGCGACCTTGAAGGCCTTGCGGATCATCTCCGGCAGTGCCCGGCTGGTGGGGACGCCGGCCGACCAGCGGGTGATCGGGGCGAACATCGACACCAGGTCGACGTACTGGTGGGATTCCTTGTATTCGCGGTCCTGGCCCACCTGCGCGGAGATGGCGACCAGCGGCGTGCTGTTGGTGGTGGCGTCGGCGACCCCGAGCTGCATGTTGATCGCACCCGGGCCCAGGGTGGCCGAGACCACCGCCGCGCGCCCGGTGACGCGCCCGTACATCTCGGCCATGAACGACGCCGCCTGCTCGTGGCGGGTCAGCACGTAGCGGATGTCGGACTTGGCCAACGCCGTCACGAACCGGATGTTCTCCTCACCGGGCAGGCCGAAGACGACCGCCACCCCCTCGTTTTCCAGGCACTTGACCATCAGCTCCGCTGCTGTACTCATCCGCCACCTCCCTTTGGCAACGATAGTGGCAGGCTGGACGTTAAACGGTTTACTAGTACCCGACGAACGCAGATGAAGGAGGGCCAGCGTGCCCATCGCCACCATCAACCCGGCCACCGGCGAGACCATCAAAACCTTCAAGCCGGCGACGGATCAGGAAGTTCAGGACGCGATCGCCCGCGCCTACGAGCGTTTCCAGGACTATCGCCGCACCAGCTATGCCCAGCGCGCCGAGTGGGCCAACGCCACGGCCGACCTCCTCGAGGCCGAGGCCGACGAAACCGCAGCCCTGATGACCCTCGAGATGGGTAAGACGTTGGCCTCCGCCAAGGCCGAGGTGATCAAGTCCGCCAGCGGTTTTCGCTACTACGCCGAGAACGCCGAGAAGCTGCTCGCCGACGAGCCGGCGGACGCCGGCAAGGTCAAAGCCGCCCAGGCATACGCGCGCTACCAGCCGCTGGGCGTGGTGCTGGCCGTGATGCCGTGGAACTTCCCGCTGTGGCAGGCGGTGCGCTTCGCCGCCCCGGCGCTGATGGCGGGCAACGTCGGCATCCTCAAGCACGCGTCCAACGTGCCGCAGACCGCGCTGTATCTGGCCGACGTCATCGCCCGCGGCGGCTTCCCGGACGGCTGTTTCCAGACGCTGCTGGTCCCCTCCAGCGCCGTGGAGACCATCCTGCGCGACAAGCGCGTCGCCGCGGCCACGCTGACCGGCAGCGAGCCGGCCGGACAATCCGTCGGCGCCATCGCCGGTGAAGAGATCAAGCCCAGCGTGCTCGAACTCGGCGGCAGCGACCCGTTCATCGTGATGCCCTCGGCCGATCTCGACGCCGCGGTCAAGACCGCCGTCACCGCCCGCACCCAGAACAACGGCCAGTCCTGCATCGCGGCCAAGCGGTTCATCGCGCACGCCGACATCTACGACGAGTTTGTGGAGAAGTTCGTCGAGAAGATTCAGGCGCTGAAGGTCGGCGACCCCACCGACCCCGACGTCGACGTCGGCCCGCTGGCCACCGAATCGGGCCGCGACGAGGTCGCCAAGCAGGTGGAGGACGCCGTGGCGGCCGGTGCGGTGGCGCGCTGCGGCGGCGAGCGTCTCGACCGGCCGGGCTGGTTCTACCCGCCGACGGTGGTCACCGACATCACCAAGGACATGGCGCTCTACACCGAGGAGGTGTTCGGGCCCGTCGCGTCGGTGTACAAGGCCGCGGACATCGACGAGGCCATCGAGATCGCCAACGCCACCACCTTCGGGCTCGGCTCCAACGCCTGGACCAGCGACGAGGCCGAGCAGCAGCGGTTCATCGACGACATCGAGGCCGGGCAGGTGTTCATCAACGGCATGACGGTGTCCTACCCCGAATTGCCGTTCGGTGGCGTCAAGCGGTCCGGTTACGGCCGCGAACTCGCGGGTCAGGGCATCCGCGAGTTCTGCAACGTCAAGACGGTGTGGATCGGCAAGCCCGACACCGCCGACGAGAAGAAGGTCGAGTGACCGCCACTCAGGCAGACGCGGCGAGGGCCTTTTGGTCCTCGTCGGCGAAGGCGTCCTCCAGCTGCAGCGGGGAGTAGTCGAGGTCGATCTCCTGCAGCGGTCGCCCACGCGCGCTGCTGATGGTGCCGAAGCGGCGGGAAGCCTTGTCCGCGGCGTACTTCTGGAAGTCGTCCAGGGAGAGGTCGAAGGGCATCGGGTCGCCGTACAGGGCGAAATTCTCATCGGTGCCGCGCAGTCCCAGCGGGATGAGTTCGTTCATCCGCGACTCGAACACCGCCCAATTGGCGTCGTCGACGGCGACGTGGCGCCGGCAGGTGAAGGTGCCCCACGCCATGTGGCGCCGCTCGTCGTCACCGATGCGTCGGACGATCTCTCGCATGCCCGGCAGAATGCCGCGGTCGACACAGATCTTGTGCCAGGCGTAATAGCCGGTCAGCGCCAACATTCCTTCCACGACGTGGTTGTAGGTCACCGACGCCCGCACCTGGGCAGCCGGTGAGGGGTCGGCCACCAAGGCGTTGAGCGAGGATGGCAACTCCTCGTTGAAGATCTGCCGGTAGGCCGGCAGCGCGTCGAGGTAGTGATGCAGGTCCTGGGTCATGCCGACCGCATCCAGCCACATCCGGAACACCTGAGTGTGCTTGGCCTCCTCGAAGGCGAACTGGGTCAGGTACATCTCGTCGCCCAGCCGGCCTTCGGCCCGCATGGCGGCCAGGAACGGCTGGATGTCCTCGGTGACCGCTTCCTCGCCGGCGACGAACTGGGCGCACAACCGGGTGGCGTAGTCGCGTTCTGGGTCCGACAGCGCCTCCCAGTCCGCCCGATCCCGCGAGAGGTCGATCTCCGCGGGATCCCAGAACTTCGCGTTGCCTTTGGCGAACAGCCGCAGCGGCAGACTTTCCCAGTTGAGGCCGCCCATCCCGAGCGAGCCGTAACGTGTGCGTGTCATGGTGGGGTTCCTTCACGTCAGCGGGGTGATTACCTCGGTCGTCCCGGGTGCTCCCCCGACGCTATTCAGGCGGCCCCACGCCGCACAGCCACTGTGCGCCACCTTTCGGCCGGCTTGCGCAGGTACGCGGAGTTACGCCGAGGCGGCGAGAACCTTCTGGTCCTCGTCGGCGAAGGTGTCCTCCAACTGCAGCGGGGAGTAGTCGAGGTCGATCTCCTCCAGCGGTCGGCCGCGAGCGCTGCTGATGGTGCCGAAGCGCCGCATCCCTTTATCGGCGGAGTACTGCATGAACTCGTCCTTGGAGAGGTCGAACGGCATCGGGTCGCCGTAGAGGGCGAAGCCATCCTCGGTGAGTTGCAGCGCCAGCGGGATGAGCTCGTTCATCCGGGTCTCGAACACCGTCCAGTTGGCGTCGTCGGCGGCGACGTGGCGCCGGCAGGTGAAGGTGCCCCATGCCATGTGGCGCCGCTCGTCGTCGCTGATGTGGCGCACCAGTTGCTGCATGCCGGGCAGGATGCCCCGGTCGATGCAGATCTTGTGCCAGGCGTAGTAGCCGGTCAGCGCCAGCATTCCTTCCACGATGTGGTTGTAGGTCACCGACGCTCGCACCTGCGCGGCCGGCGACGGGTCACTGGCCAACGCCTCGAGGCTGTCTGGCAGCACGTCGTAGAACATCTGCCGGTAGGCGGGCAGCTCCTCGAGGTACCCATGCAGGTCGTCAGTCATGCCGACGGCGTCCAGCCACATCCGGAATACCTGGGTGTGCTTGGCCTCCTCGAACGCGAACTGCGTCAGATACATCTCGTCGCCGAGTCGTCCTTCGGCGCGCATGGCGGCCATGAACGGCTGGATGTCCTCGGTGACCGCTTCCTCACCGGCGATGAACTGGGCGCACAACCGGGTGGCGTAATCGCGTTCGACGTCGGTGAGCGACTCCCAGTCGGCCCGGTCGCGGGAGAAGTCGATGTCGGCCGGATCCCAGAACTTGGCGTTGCCGCCGGCGAAAAGTTTCATCGGCAGGCTGTTCCAATTCAGCCCGCCCCGGGCAAGCGAGCCCGAGCATGTGCGTGTCATGTGACCTCCTCAGATCGTGTGTGGGCTGGGGTGAGGGCCGGGTCGGCGCAGGGCGAGAAGGCGGCCGACAGCACGGCGACCAACCGGCGTACCGCCAGGGCCGGTTGTTCGGGTGTCGGCTCGTCCAGGCCCAGGATGGGGTCCAGCCCGCGCATGTACGGGGCCAGCGCCAGGTGCGGAAAGATCAACAGCAGCAGCGACAGCAGCACGTCGGTATCGGAGTCCGGACGCAGGTCACCGCGGGCCAGGGCGTCGCGCACCAGCGGCCGGAGTACCTCCAGGTAGTGCCGGTGGCTGACGCTGCGCACACTGATGCGTGCCTCGGTGTCGACCTCCAGCGTCACCGCTGCGTGCAGGGCTCGTTCCCGGGGATGCTCGGCGTAATAGGCGACCCAGGCGTCGAGCAGGTCGGTGAGGAACTCGAAGAAGGGCCGGCTGGGGTCCAGGGCACGGATGATGTCCTCGACGTAGGCGCGGATCCGCAAGCTGGCGATGTCGGTGATGTAGGCGTAGAAGTCCCGCTTGTCCGCGAAGTACTGGAACAGACTGCCTTTGGCGACGCCGGCCCGGCGGGCGATGACGTTGAGGCTGCCTTGGGAGAATCCGTGCGCGCCGAACTCGGCTTCGGCGGCTTCCACGATCGCGGCCCGGCGGGCGGGATCCAGCCGTGCCCAAGTCACCGTCGGCAATGCGGCCTCCCTCGCTCCGATGACCACTGGTCATAGTACTGTGACCGGCCTCACAGTCAAGGTTAGACCGGTGCGGGAGGGCGCGCCGGGCCTGCTACGGCCGCATCTGGTAGGCGCCGTTGAGGGGCAGCACGTGGTCTTTCCAGATCTGGTCGTAGCGGGCCGGGTCATGGGCCGGGCGGCGGATCATCCGCAACGCGTGGCGGGCCTGCTCGTCGGTGGTGGCGGCCTTGTCGCTGAGTTCGACGGCGAAGGTGTTGAAGTCGCGGATGAGCACAGCGAACATCTCGTCGAGCAGCGCCTCGTCGACCCCGGACAGCGGCGCTTCTTCGAGGATGAGTTGGGCATAGGGCACGGTCGCGAACAGTTGCCCGACGCCGAAGGCGAAGTCGATGTCCTTCTGTTGCGCGGCGTCCGGGGTCGCGGTGGCCAGCATTTCGGTGAGTACGTCGATCTGCTCGCGTAGCAGCGCGACGTTGGGCAGGTGGCCGTAGCTGTCGAACGGCGCGCGCCAGTCGTGGAACCGCACCTTGCCCAGACCGCCGGTCGGGCCCTGCTGGAACAGGAAGGTGTCGTCGGCGGCGTCGTCGCGGCGCCCGATGAGTGGCAGCGCGGCGTCCGGGGCGAACAAGTAGTTCGGCATGAACTTGCCGAGCAGCCCGATGTTGATGTGCACGGTGCCTTCCAGGCGGGGCAGCAGCCCGATCTCGCGGGCCACCGTCTCGAAGAAGGTGTCTTTCTCCACGCCCTTGGCGGCGATCACATCCCACAGGGCGGTGATGACGCGCTCGCCCTCGCTGGTGATCTTGGCCTTGGTCAACGGGCTGTAGAGCAGATAGCGGCGGTCCTGCGCCGAAGCGCTGCGCATGTAGTCGCAGGCGCGGGTGGCCACCAGTCGCATGGCGACCAGCCGCGCGTAGGCGTCGGTGAGCAGGCGCCGGACATGGCTGAAGTCGGTGACGAGGTTGCCGTACAGGATGCGGTTGGAGGCGTGGGTGATCGACTCGTACAGGGCGTGGGTGCACATGCCGATCGCGCCCCAGCCCAGGTTGTACTTGCAGACGTTGACCGTGTTGAGGGCGGCGTGGAAGGCCTCGGGACCGCGGTGCAGGATGTCGGCTTCGGTGACCGGGTAGTCGTGCAACGCGTAGTTGGCGACGAAGTTCTGCGAGTTGACCACGTTCTTGATCACCTCGAACCGCTCGTGCTGGGAATCGGCGGCGAAGAAGACATACTCCGGGTCTCCTGACGTGCCGGCGATCTTGCCGAAGGTCGAGACCATGCGCGCGACGTTGGCGTTGCCGATGTAGTACTTTTCGCCGTTCGCGGTCCAGCCGCCGTTTTCCGACGGGGTGAGGATGAGGTCGGTCTGGTAGACGTCGGCGCCGTGCGTCTGCTCGGACAGGCCGAACGCGAACACCTCTCCGGCCTCGAGCTGCGCGGCGGCCTTGCGTTTGGCGTCCTCGTTGCCGCTCATCCAGATCGGACCCAGACCCAGCGCCGTCACCTGGAACGGGTACCAGTAGCTCAGCCCATAGAAGCCGATGATCTCGGCGAACTCGCTGATCCGGTAGGTGTCCCAGCGGCAGTCGTCCGCACCGTACTGGGCCGGGGTCAGCAGGGAAGCGAAGATCCGCTCGCGGGCGACGTGGTCGAGAAACTCCGAGTACCACGCCCGCTCGTGGTCGTCGTGCTTGAGTCGCGCCTTGCCGCGGGACTCGAAGAACTCCACCGTCGACGCCATGATCTCGCCCGACCGGCCGTCCGGGTACTTGCGTTGCAGGCGGTTGGGGTTGAGCAGCATGAGGGTGGCTCCCGGGGCGTGCGGATCGAGGACGAGCTGAGCGTACGTGACCCCGTTCACGTCAGCTCAAAATTTGCACTGTCGGCGAACCGCCGCAGCGACTTAGCATCGGTGGCGTGTCAGAACTCAATACCGCACGCGGGCCCATCGATACCGCAAATCTCGGCGTCACGCTCATGCACGAGCACGTGTTCATCATGACCACCGAAATCATCCAGAACTATCCCGAAGCCTGGGGTGACGAAGAGAAGCGGGTGGCTGACGCGGTCGCGCGGCTCAACGAGCTGAAGTCCCGCGGCGTGGACAGCATCGTGGATCTGACCGTGATCGGGCTGGGTCGCTACATTCCCCGCATCGCCCGGGTCGCCGCCCAAACCGACCTGAATATCGTTGTGGCGACCGGGATTTACACCTACAACGACGTGCCGTTTCACTTCCACTACAACGGCCCGGGCACCATATTGAACGGTCCCGAGGTCATGGTCGACATGTTCGTGCGCGACATCGAGCAAGGCATCGCCGACACCGGCGTCAAGGCCGGCATCCTCAAGTGCGCCACCGACGAACCCGGCCTCACCCCCGGCGTCGAGCGGGTGCTGCGGGCGGTGGCCCAAGCGCACAAACGCACCGGCGTCCCGATCTCCACCCACACCCACGCCGGGCTGCGCCGCGGCCTGGATCAGCAACGGATCTTCGAAGAAGAAGGCGTCGACCTGAGCCGGGTCGTCATCGGGCATTCCGGCGACAGCACCGATATCGGCTACCTGGAAGAACTGATCGCCTCGGGTTCCTATCTAGGCATGGACCGATTCGGCTTGGACTTGATCTCACCGTTCGAGGACCGGGTGAACATCGTGGCCCAGATGTGCGAACGCGGTCATGCCGACAAGATGGTGCTGTCGCACGACGCCAACTGTTATTTCGACGCGCTGCCCGAAGAAGTCGTGCCGCAGGTGTTACCGAACTGGCATTACCTGCACATCCACAACGACGTGATCCCCGCGCTGAAAGAGCGCGGGGTGACCGACGAGCAACTGCACACCATGCTCGTCGACAACCCGCGCCGCATCTTCGAACGGCAGGGCGGCTACGAGTGACCGGGCCGGTGCCCACGATCGCCTCCCAGCTCTCGGCGCTGGCACAGTCCGATCCCCGCGCACCCGCCCTCACCTGTGACGGGCGCACGCTCACCCGCGGTGAGCTCGACCGGTCCACCAACAGATTGGCTCACGCCTACGCCGAGCACGGCGTGAGCACCGGCAGCTACGTCAGCATCGTGCTGCCCAACTCCATCGAGTGGGCGCAGGCGGTGCTGGCGTGCTGGAAGCTGGGCGCGGTGCCGCAGCCGCTGTCGCCGCGACTGCCGGACGCGGAGTTCGAAGGTCTGCTGGCGCTGCGTCCCCGCGCCCTGCTGGTCGGCCGGTCCAGCCCGGGGATCCCCAGTGTGCCAAGCGGGTTCACGCCGGCGGAGACGGTGTCGGATGCGGCGCTGCCCGAGGCGGTGTCGCCGTCGTGGAAGTCGTTGGCTTCCGGCGGCAGCACCGGACGCCCCAAGCTCATCGAGGCCGGCGGCGACAGCCGCGTCCCGGCGGCGATGGGATATGTGATGGGCGCGCAGGACGGCGACACCACGTTGCTACCCGTGCCGTTGAGCCACAACACCGGCTTCACCACCGCCACCATCGCCTTGCTGATGGGACATCACCTGGTGCTGATGCCCAGGTTCGACGCGCCCGAGTTTCTGCGGCTGGTGACCGAGCATCGTGTCAGCTTCCTCATCTTGGTGCCGACGATCATGCAGCGCCTGCTGCCCGTCTACCACGCCGACCCGAACTCCTATGACCTGTCGTCGATCCGGCGGTTGTGGCACGTGGGTGCGCCGTGCCCGCCGGCGGTCAAGCGGGCCTGGATCGACCTGTTGGGGCCCGACGTGATCTGGGAGCTCTACGGCGGCACCGAGTTGCAGGCCATGACTTTCATCTCCGGGACGCAGTGGCTGGCGCATCCCGGTTCGGTGGGCCAGGTGGTCACCGGGGAGATGAAGGTGCTCGACGACGACGGCAACCCGTGCCCACCCGGCGTGGAGGGGGAGATCTACATGCGGCCCGCCCCCGGCAGCGACCCGACCTACCGCTACATCGGCGCCACCGCCAAGAGCCGCGACGGCTGGGACTCGCTGGGCGACCTGGGCTGGTTCGACGCCGACGGGTTCCTGTACCTGTCGGACCGTCGGGTGGACATGTTCACCGTCGGCGGCCGCAACGTGTACCCGGCCGAGATCGAGAACGCCTTGTCGGCACACCGCGATGTGCTCTCGTGTCTGGTGGTGGGCGTACCGGACGAGGACCTGGGTCAGGTGCCGTACGCCCTGGTCCACACGGTCGCCGGAGCCGCGCTCGACGAGGCCGGCGTGCAGGAACTCGTGCGGTCACGGCTGGCCGCCTACAAGGTGCCGCGCACTGTGGAGTTCGTCGACAGTCCGCTGCGCGACGACGCGGGCAAGGCCCGCCGGTCCGCGGTGCGTGACGAGGTCGTCGCGCGGCTGCATGCTTAGACCATGTCCCCCCTGGAGTATTCGGCGCTAACCGACGTCGGCTGTCACCGATCGGACAATCAGGACCGCTGGGGTACCGATGACGATCAGTATCTGTTCATGGTGGCCGACGGCGTAGGCGGCAGCAGAGACGGTGCGCTGGCCGCCCAGACGATGGTCGACATCCTGCCGCAATATGTCGCCCACCATCTCCCGCCCGAGCAGCGCGACTACCCGGACGCGGCCGAACGGCTGGCTCGCGCCGTCTCCGAGCTCTCCGACGATCTGTATGCCAAGGCGCAGAAGGATGCCCGGTTCGCGGGGGCCAACAGCACCCTGGTGACGGTCGTCATCGCCGGCCCGCGGGCGCTGGTCGCCCACCTCGGCGACAGCCGCGCCTACCTGCGCCGCGACGGGCAGCTGCGGCGGCTGACCCGCGACCACACGCTGGTGCAAGCGCTGGTCGACGCGCACGCCGTCGACGCTGCGGACACCGGCCGGCATCGTGCCCGCAGCATCGTGACCAAGTACATGGGCATGCAGCCGCCGGCGCACGCCGACGGCGGCGCGGTGGAGCTGCGTTCCGGTGACCGGATTCTGTTGTGCAGCGACGGCCTGCACGGCGTCGTGAGCGAGGTCTCCATGGGCGACATTCTGGATGCCAACCCCGATCCGGGGTATGCCTGTGCGGCGCTGATCGCGGCGGCCAGGGATGCGGGTGGACCCGACAACATCACCGCGCTGGTGATCAACATTTCCTAGCGCTGCGCCGTAGGCCTCAGGGCGCGACCGCGTCGGCCTCCGCATCGGGCACGGGTTCGGCCGGCTTCTTGCGACGTTCCCAGCGGCGCAACGCTTCCCGGCAGGGCGATTCGACCAGGGCGTAGCTGACGGCGGCGATCGCGAAGCCGAAGATCAGCGTCAACACCAACACCGTCGGCATCTGACCGGTGAACGGGAACGCGCCGATCACCGGGAAAACCATGTCCATGGCGGCCAGATGCCAGATGAACAGCCCGTAGGACCAGCGCCCGAGGGTCACCATGAAGGTGCTGCCCAGCAGCCGGTGCGGGGTGTCCGGGCGGTCCAGCACCAGCGGCGCGATCAGCCCGAACGCCACCACGGAGCCCATCGCCGTCTTCACCGCGAATTCCGTGGAGGTGCTCGGCACCAGCCCGGGCGGGCCCGCCAGCGGTGAGGCCGCCACCAAATAGGCCGCGACGGCGACGACGCCGATCGGCAGGCGGCGGCGGGCCAACCGATGCGCGGGCCCGACGGGGCTGTAGGCCCACTCCGCCAGCAGCATGCCCGCGGCGAACCAGGAGAAGAACGCCGGCGGCCAGTTCAGTGGGTTGGCGCCGTCACCGGTGTCGATGGGCACCCAGCCCCATGCCCAGCTCAGCACGCCGAGCGCGGCAATGGCCGGCACCCGCGCCCGCACCGGAAGGCGGCGGGCCAAGAACGCCAGTACCGGCAGGGCCAGATAGAAGCTGACCTCGACCGACAGGCTCCACATCTGGGTCAGGCCGCCGGTCAGGGTCAGCGGCACATAGATCTGCGTCAGGGTTAGGTTGGCCAGCCACACCGTCAGGCTGGCGCGGTCGGCCTCGGGCAGCAGGGACAGGATCACCACCACCGCCACCACGTAGGCCGGCATGATGCGGACCACGCGCGAGCGTAGATAGTGTCCGGTCCGGGGACGGGCGCCGAGACCCCGAGCCGCGGCGGCGTGACCGCGCCACAGCAGGTAGCCCGACAACCCGAAGAACACCGCGACGGCCAGATCGAAGCGGCCGAAGAGCCGGCCGGTGACGCCGCTGGAATGCCCGGTCTGGAACGCCACGTGGGTGACGACGACGCCCATCGCCGCGCACGCGCGCATGCCTTCGACGGCGGGCAGGAACTTGCGGGTGCCCCCCACCTGCTGGCCATCGGTCACCATCACAGTGTGCCTGCGGGTTGCGGCCGGATGGATGGGGTACACCGCAACGGCCGCTGCATGGCTAGGTTGATCCGCAGGGGCGATGCGTCCGGCTGTTAGGGTCAATCGGGTTCTGTCACGCTGCTTGGTCAGGTCGGCGCGGGTCGTGCCCGACTCGTCCCTGGACCAGAAGGAGGTCACGGCAACGTGAACCGAGCAGTCATGTTGCGCATCGCTGCATGCGGAACTATCGGCCTCGGAGCCGCTCTGCTGATCGCCGCGCTGCTGTTGTCGACCTATACCAGCAGCAGGATCAGCAAGATTCCGCTCGACATCGACGCCACGCTGGTCGGCGAGGGCAACGGGACCGCGCTGGACGCGGCGTCGTTGTCGGGGGACCACGTGGTGGTCAACCAGAATGTGCCGCTGGTGTCCCAGCAGCAGGTGACCGTCGAATCACCGGCCAACGCCGACGTGGTCACCCTTCAGGTCGGCAGCTCGCTGCGCCGGACCGACAAGCAGAAGGACAGCGGCCTGCTGCTGGCGATCGTCGATACGGTCACCCTCAACCGCAAGTCGGCCTTGGCCGTTTCCGACGACACCCACACCGGCGGCGCGGTGCAGAAGCCGCGCGGCTTCAACGACGAGAACCCGCCGACCGCGATCCCGTTGCGCCACGACGGGCTGGCCTACCGCTTCCCGTTCCGCACCGAGAAGAAGACCTACCTTTACTTCGACCCGATCGCGCAGAAGGCGTTCGACGCCAATTACGAAGGCGAAGAAGACATCAACGGGCTGGCCACCTACCGGTTCACTCAGCAGGTCGGCTACAACAGCGACGGCAAGCTGGTCGCCCCGATCCGGTATCCGTCGCTTTACGCCGGCGACGAGGACGGCAAGATCACCACGACCGCGGCGATGTGGGGTGTGCCCGGCGACCCCGGCGAGCAGGTCACCATGACCCGCTACTACGCCGCGCAGCGCACCTTCTGGGTGGACCCGGTCTCGGGCACCATCGTCAAGGAGAGCGAGCACGCCAATCACTACTACGCCCGCGATGCGCTCAAGCCCGAGGTGACGCTGACTGACTACAAGGTCACCTCCACCGAGGAGTCGGTCGAGACGCAGGTCAACACCGCGCGCGACGAGCGCGACCGGCTGGCGCTGTGGTCGCGGGTGCTGCCCATCACCTTCACCGCGATCGGCCTGATCGCGCTGATCGGCGGCGGGCTGCTGGCCTCGTTCAGCTTGCGCACCGAGAGCGCGTTGACCGATCCCAGCCTCGACCGCGACGACACCGAGTTCCTGCGCCGGGCCGGTCTGGAACCGCCGGTGCCGGGAGCTGAGGCCGAGACCGAGAAGCTGCCCACCCAGCGGCCACCGGAGCTGGCCGAGGATCCGGTGGCGCCTGCGGCCGATCCGCCGATCGAACCCGGACCGCCGGAAGTGGGGCCGCCCGAACCGGGGCCGCCGCCTGCGGGTCCGACTAGCCCGGGCCCGACCGAACGGCCCTAACTGGGATGCGGGCCGCCTGGGCCCGGCCGGGATACGCACTTCTTCTGGCGCTGCTGGTGACTGCGCCGCTGCTGGCGCCCGGCTACCTGCTGCTGCGCGATGCGGTGTCCACCCCGCGGTCGTATCTGACCGACAGCGCGCTGGGCCTCACCGCGGCGCCGCGCGCGACGCCCCAGGATTTCGCGGTGGCACTGGCCTCGCACCTGGTCGACGGCGGCATCGTGGTGAAGGCGCTGCTGCTGGCGGGCCTGTGGCTGGCGGGCTGGGGTGCGGCGCGTTTGGTCGGCACGGTGCTGCCCGAGGCCGGCGTCGGCGGCGAGTTCGTCGCGACCACGCTGGCGGTGTGGAATCCCTATGTCGCCGAACGGCTGTTGCAGGGGCATTGGAGTCTGCTGGTCGGGTACGGCTGTCTGCCCTGGGTCGCGACGGCGATGCTGCGATTGCGGGCGGGCGGCGGCGCGGTGTTCGGGTTGTTCTTCTGGATTGCGCTGGCCGGGCTGACCCCGACCGGCTTGCTGCTGGCAGCGGCGGTCGCGCTGGTCTGTGTGGCCGCGCCCGGCGCGGGCCGGCCGCGGTGGCAGTGCGCGCTGGTGGCGTTGGCGACGGCGCTGGTGGGGGCGCTGCCGTGGCTGACCGCCTCGGTGGTGGGCTCGTCGTTGACCGCACACAGCGCGGGCAACGGGCTTGGGGTGACCGCGTTCGCCCCGCGCGCCGAGCCGGGCCTGGGCACGTTGGCCAGCCTGGCCAGTCTCGGCGGTATCTGGAACGGCCAAGCCGTACCCGACTCGCGCACAACACTTTTCGCGGTGGTGGCGGCCGTGGTGTTGCTGGGTGTGGTGGCGACTGGCCTGCCGGTCACCGCGCGTCGACGGCCCGCGGTGCCGCTGCTGGTGCTGGCGGCGCTGGCGGTGATGGTTCCCGCGGTGCTCGCGACCGGTCCCGGGTTGTCGGTGCTGCGGGCACTGGTCGACGCGGCGCCCGGGTTCGGGGTGCTGCGTGACGGGCAGAAGTGGGTGGCGTTGGCCGTGCCCGGCTACGCGCTGGCCGGCGCGGGTGCGGTGGTGACGCTGCGGCGCTGGCTGCGCCCCGCGCTGGCGGCGGCGGCGTGTGGTGTGGCGCTGGTGCTGGTGTTGCCGGACTTGGCCTGGGGGGTGTGGGGCAAGGTGACGACCGTGCACTACCCGCCCGGCTGGGCGGCGGTCGCCGCGGTGATCAATGCGAATCCAGGCCCGGTCGCGGTGCTGCCGACCGGCACCATGCGGCGCTTCGGCTGGTCGGGTCCCGCGCCGGTGCTCGATCCGCTGCCGCGCTGGGTGGACGCCGAGGTACTGGCCACCGGAGATTTGGTCATCTCGGGGGTCACCGTTCCCGGCGAGGGCGCGCAGGCCCGGGCCGTGCAGGAGTTGCTGCTCAGCGGCCCTGAGCCGGCCGCGCTGGCCCGGGCGGGGGTGGCGTGGCTGGTCGTCGAATCCGACAGTCCCGGCGACCTGGGCGCCGCGCCACGGACCGTGGCCGGATTGTCACCGGCGTACCGCGACAGCGGGCTGGCCCTGTACCGGATCGGCGGACACGGCGCCGGGGTGCCCGCCGGCCAGCGCCGCGCGACGGTGCTGGCGCACGCGGCATGGGTGGCGCTGCTGGTGCTCGGCGCGGCCGGTGCCGCGGTCACCGACTGGCGGGCGCGGGTCAGACCACGCCGTTGACGACGTGGCCGGCCTGCACGGCCTGCAGCACGCCGCACATCGCGTCGGCGCTTTGCCGCCAGGAGAATTCGCCGCTGCGCGTCTGCGCCTTGGCGCCCAGCTGCTCACGCAACACCGAATCGCACAGCAGCTCTTCGAGGCGCTGCACCAGCTCGGCGCGGTCGTCGACCAGGATGCCGGTGACCCCGTCGATGATCGAGTCCGACAGGCCACCCGAGCTGCGGTAGCCGATGGTGGGGACGTTGTGCTGGGCCGCCTCGACGACCGCTAGTCCCCAGCCTTCCTTGCGCGAGGGCAGCACATGCACCCAGGCGCGTTGCAGCAGTTGGTGTTTGGCGTCGTCGTCGACGTGGCCGTGGAACGTGACGGCATCAGAGATGCCGAGCCGGTGCACATGCTCGACGAGACGCTGACGCCACCAGCCACCCCCGACGATGTCGAGGTGCAGGGCCGGTATGCGTCCTCTGAGCTCGGCGACCGCCTGCAGGGCGTCTTCGATCTGCTTGTGCGGCACCAACCGCGACAACACCACTATCCGCGGCGCGGCCGCGCGCGGCCCGGACAACGACGGCGCCGGCGCCTCGTCCAGACCGTTGCGCACCACGGCGATCCGCTCGTTGTCCACGCCGAGGGTGACCAGGTCCCGGGCCGACGGTAGCGACACGGTCACGTACTGGTTGCGCCGGTTCACCAAAGGTGACAACCGCGACTCGACGAACCAGCCCAGCCGGCCGAGCAGCGGCCCGGCCACCGGCCACTGCTCTCGGTGGCAGTGATGCACCAGCACCACCACCTTGCTGCCGTAGATCAGCCGGGCGAGGAAGGGGATGCCGTTCTGGGTGTCGACGACGACGTCCGGGCGCACCCGGCGCAGTGGACCCAGCCCGATCCGGGCGGCGGCCATGGCCAGCAGGGCCCAGATGTAGACGGTGTAGCGCCCCCCGGCGCGGCTGATCCGGACCCCGTCGACCACGTCGTGGCGCGCGGCGCCGGGGTAGCGGGCGGTGCGCAGGGTGACGGCGACGCCGGATGCGGCCAGTTGCGACCCGATGCGCTGCAGGTACGTTTCGCTGCCGCCGCCCTGCGGGTGCCCGGTGTCGCGCCAGCACAACAGCAGCACCGAGCGCAGAGTAGACATCGGTCGCCAGCCTATCTCGGCGGCGGAGCGCGTCGCCGTGCGCTGCTCGCCCGCGGCCATGACGTCACGGATGTCACAGCGGTCACTCTGGTCGCTAGCCGAGAGGCATAGTCCGTTGTGCCCGCCTCCGAGCGACAACGACGGAAGGTGGGGCACGGGCGGGCCGAGTTGTCGCTGTGAGGTGGGCACATCGGATACCACCCGAGCCCGGGGCTGAAGTGACCGATGCGACCGATGGGACGAACAGTCGGCCGATGCTGCGACGTAGGGTGTGGCGCGTGGCCGCCACCGACATCTTCGCTCGCCGGGCCACCCTGGCCCGCTCGGTGCGACTGCTCGCGGAGTTCCGCTACGAACAGACCGACCCGGCGCGCTTTTATGGTGCGCTGGCCGCCGACACCGCCGCGATGGTCAGCGACCTGTGGCTGGCCACCCATGGGGAACCGCCGGCGGGCCGCACTCTGCTCGACGTCGGCGGCGGCCCCGGTTACTTCGCGGCGGCTTTCGCTGACGCCGGCGTCGGCTACATCGGCGCCGAACCCAGCTCCGAGGAGATGCACGCCGCCGGACCGGCCCTGCACCGCCGATCGGGTGCGTTCGTGCGGGCCTCGGGCATGGCGCTGCCGTTCGCCGACGACTCGGTCGACATCTGCTTGTCCTCCAACGTCGCCGAGCACGTGCCGCGGCCGTGGCGGCTGGGCGCCGAGATGCTGCGGGTCACCAAGCCCGGCGGCCTGGCGGTGCTGTCCTACACCGTCTGGCTGGGACCGTTCGGCGGGCACGAGATGGGCCTGACGCATTACCTGGGAGGCGCCCGTGCCGCCGCCCGGTATGCCCGCAAACACGGTCGCCCGGCGAAGAACAACTACGGGTCGTCGTTGTTTGCGGTGTCCGCCGCCGACGGCCTGAAGTGGGCCGCCGCCACCGGCGCCGGAATCGCGGCATTCCCCCGCTACCACCCGCGATGGGCGTGGTGGCTGACCTCGGTGCCGGGGCTGCGCGAGTTCCTGGTGAGCAATCTGGTGCTGGTGCTCCGGCCGCGATAATGGAACATGTTCTAATATCGCTCCGCCTTGGGTAGGGTGGCGCGCATGACTACCAGCGTTACAACGGAGTACGACAAGCTTTTCATCGGCGGCAAGTGGACCGAGCCGTCGACGGATGAAGTCATCGAGGTGCACTGCCCGGCCACTGGCGAGTACGTCGGCAAAGTACCGATGGCCGCCGCCGCCGACGTCGACGCGGCCGTCGCCGCGGCCCGTGCCGCTTTCGACAACGGCCCCTGGCCGACGACGCCGCCGAAGGAGCGCGCGGCCGTCATCGCCAACGCGCTCAAGCTGATGGAAGAGCGCAAGGACCACTTCACCGCGTTGCTCGCCGGCGAAACGGGCCAGCCGCCGATGGGCATCGAGACCATGCACTGGATGAGCTCGATCGGGGCGCTGAACTTCTTCGCTGGTCCCGCGGTCGAACAGGTCAAGTGGCGTGAGGTCCGCACCGGTGGGTACGGGCAGAGCATCGTGCATCGCGAACCGATCGGCGTGGTCGGCGCGATCGTCGCCTGGAACGTCCCGCTGTTCCTGGCCGTCAACAAGCTGGGTCCGGCGCTGCTGGCCGGTTGCACCGTGGTGCTCAAGCCGGCAGCCGAGACCCCGTTGAGCGCCAACGCGTTGGCCGAGGTGTTCGCCGAGGCCGGTCTGCCCGAGGGGGTGCTCTCGGTGGTCCCCGGTGGAATCGAGACCGGCCAGGCGCTGACCTCCAACCCGGACGTCGACATCTTCTCGTTCACCGGAAGCTCGGCCGTCGGCAAGGAGATCGGGCGTCGCGCCGCCGACATGCTCAAGCCGTGCACCCTGGAGCTGGGCGGGAAATCAGCCGCCATCGTCTTGGACGACGTGGACCTGGCCGCCGCCGTCCCGATGCTGGTGTTCTCGGGGATCATGAACACCGGGCAGGCTTGCGTGGCCCAGACCCGGATCCTGGCGCCCCGCTCGCGGTACGACGAAATCGTGGACGCCGTAGGCAATTTCGTGCAAGCGCTGCCGGTGGGGCTGCCGTCCGACCCGGGCGCTCAGATCGGCTCGCTGATCTCGGAGAAGCAGCGCGCCCGCGTCGAGGGCTACATCGCCAAGGGCGTCGAGGAGGGCGCGCGGCTGGTGTGCGGCGGCGGCCGCCCCGAGGGGCTGGATTCCGGCTTCTTCGTGCAGCCAACCGTCTTCGCCGACGTCGACAACAAGATGACCATCGCGCAGGAGGAGATCTTCGGGCCGGTGCTGAGCATCATCCCCTATGACACCGAGGACGACGCGATCAAGATCGCCAACGACTCCGCGTACGGCCTGGCCGGCAGTGTGTGGACCACCGACGTGTCCAAGGGCATCGAGATTTCGGAGAAGATCCGGACCGGGACGTACGCGATCAACTGGTATGCCTTCGACCCGTGCTGTCCGTTCGGTGGCTACAAGAATTCCGGGATCGGTCGGGAGAACGGCCCCGAGGGTGTCGAGCACTTCACGCAGCAGAAGAGTGTGCTGATGCCCATGGGATACACGGTCGACAGCTAGATTTGCGTATATTGCTGGACGGCAAGCAATAATAAGTCGCCTCGGGAGCACACCTAGAAACGATTCGACCCAGCGAAGGTAAGCGATGCGCCTCATCATGACGGGCGGCGAGTCTTCGGCACGCTGTAACAGCGGCACCTAGAGGCAGCGTGCGGTGTCACGGCTAACGCAGTGGTGGAATCAGCCCGACCAGTACGAGCTGAAGACCATCTTCCTGCGCCAACGCGGACTTCTGCGTGCGGCACAACGGATCATGGCCGTCGTCGCCGCGTCCTCGGCGATGGTCCCGTTGACCAGCTTGGCGGCGATGCGCCACCCCAGTACCGGCTCGGTCGTCGTCGGCGTGGTGGGCGGGGCCTTCACGGTCGCCCTGACGTTCTTCTGGCTGATGCGTTGGCCGACGCGTCGGCAGTCCGAGGGTGCAGCGCTGCTCGGCGTCGTGGCTATCGGCGCGTGGAGCCTGGTCCAACCCACCGCGGCGGTCGCCGCCCTGACGTGCACGGCGGCCGCGATCACCGGCGGCTATATCGCTTTCTTCCACAGCTCCAGACCGCTGCTGATCAACGGCGCGATTGCCGTCGCGGGGACCACCGTGGCGGTGCTGCGGCTGGCTCACGAGGCCGACATCCAGTCCGCCATCACGGCGTTCTGGTTGATCTGGTTCCTGAATTTGTCGGTGCCGATGGCGGTCGGAGCGATGTCCCAGGCCATCGGCACCTACGCTCAGCGCTCCGAACAGGATCCCCTCACCGGCCTGCTGAATCGGCGCGCATTCACCGACGCCGTCACCGATCGCGTCGGCAGCGCACCGGCGGCACACACGCACCTGGCGGTAGTGATGGTCGACCTCGACAACTTCAAGCGCATCAACGACACGCACGGCCATTCGATCGGCGACTGCACGCTGCGGGCGGTCGCCGAACTCTTGCGGGAGCACACCCCGGCCGACGCGGCGATCTGCCGAGCCGGCGGCGAGGAGTTCCTGGTGGCCTTGACGGCCGAGGACTCCGACCTGCGGCCGCTGGCCGACCGGTTCTGCGCGGCGGTGGCACAACTGGACCCGGCCATCACCGCCAGCATCGGCACTGCCAGCGCCCAGCTACACCAGCTGAGCAGGAGCAATGGCGTGAACCCCGTCGACGAACTGATCGCGCGCGCCGACAGCGCGATGTATGCGGCCAAACGCAGCGGCGGCAATCAGGCGCACCACATTGCGGTGATGTAGCGCCGCTCTGAAAGAATCGCGGCGACTTGCTTTGACCAGAGGTGCGTTCGCGGCATGCGCGTGGTTTCATAACACCGTTTGCGAAGTGCCTTACGGGTATCGCACCGGGGCTGATGCCCGTGCTCGAGAGATTGGTGGTGTCAGATGGATCGTCGCAGCATGTTGCTGAGCACGGGGCTCGGCATGCTGGCGGCCGCAGCCGCGCTTCGCGTTCCGGAAGCCCAGGCCCACCCGGCACCTCCACAAGCCCCGTCCGCGGGCGCCGGCGGCCCCTACATCTTCCAGGACGAATTCGACGGCCCGGCGGGTTCGGCGCCCGATCCGGGCAAGTGGACGGTGCAGAGCTGGCAGGACGACGTGTTCCCGCCGGTCGACGGCATCTACCGCGACGATCGCCGCAATGTTTTCCAGGACGGCAACTCCAACCTGGTGCTGATGGCCACCCAGGAGATGGGCAGCTACTACACCGGCAAACTGCGCGGCAACTGGCGCGGCATGATCAACACCACCTGGGAGGCGCGGATCAAGCTGGACTGCTTGAGCCCCGGCCTGTGGCCCTCGTTCTGGGCGGTCAACGAGGACCCGCTGCCCGACGGTGAGGTCGACATCTTCGAGTGGTACGGCAACGGCCAGTGGCCGCCGGGAACCACGGTCCACGCGGCTTCCAACGGCAAGACGTGGGAAGGCAAGTCCATCCCGGGTCTGGTCGACGGCGGCTGGCACACCTGGCAGATGCGCTGGGATGAAAGCGGCTTCAAATTCTCCCGCGACGGCGCCCAGTACTTCAGCGTGCCGCCCAAGCCCATTCACGTCGCCGGCGGCGCGCCCGACGATTTCCGCTGGCCGTTCAACAACCCCGGCTACTGGCTGTCGCCGATGTTCACCCTCGCGGTCGGCGGCGTCGGCGCCGGCGACCCGGCCGCCGGGCGGTTCCCCGCCAGCATGCTGGTCGACTACATCCGCGTCTGGTAGCGCTTATCGCACCCCTTGGATGACCTGAACCAGGTTGAACTGCCAGCGTTCGGTCAACCGGAAGCCCAAGTCGTGCGGCACCGCGAAGGCCGGAGTGACTCCGTAGCGGTCCCCGGGCGGCAGCGCCACACCCTGCTCGTGCGCGGGCCGGGACGCGTCGGCCTGGGTGATGATCCACACCACCTTGCAGTGGCTCAGCGGTTCGGCGACGACTTCGGGGATCAGGTTGGTGTCGAAGACGTCGTTGCGGTCGATGGCGCGCTGCCACAGGGTCAGGTCGTTGAGCTTGCGATATGCATCGGGACGCGCCGCCAGCAACGGCCGCATCGGCGCAGGCATGAACGTCACAGTGTCGTTGACCAGCAGGCAGTCCCCGGGAGCTGCATGCGCGGTGATCACATCGGCCACTTGGCTGTAGTCCATTCCGTACTTGGCATACGGGTTGCGTTGCGCGCCAAGGTAAGTCGGCACCGCGGCGACGGCGAAAAGGGCGAGGACCGCCGCCACCGCCCACGGCTTGAGGGGCAGCGCCGCCACGCATACACCGAGCACGAGGGCGACCGCCGGCACGGTGAAGGACAGGTAGCGCGGCGTGTAGATGGGGTGGACCAGCGCGGAGTACGCGATGATGAGCGCCGTCGGCATGACCAGCCAGGCCGCCGCGAGAGTCAACAATTCCCGCTGCGCCTGCTGCAGCGGGACATATCGGGTGAGCCACAGCACGAGTGCACCTGCCGCCACCAGGACCGAGAACACCGCGAACGACGGGCTGCGCTCAAAGTACTGCTGAATGACTACGTCCTCGATGGTCCGGTCACCGATGGGGCTGATCCATCGGATTTGATTCACCTGTCCGACGACCGTCAGCAAGAACGGCGTCAAGGCGCACACGGCCGCCACCGACGCGAGCGCGAAACGCCACCACACCCGCCGATGGAAGAGGCCGAGATAGGCGCCATACGCCACCGGCAACAACACCAGGTAGGTGTCGAGCGCCACCGACATCGCCGCAGCCACGCCATAAGGCAGCCATGACTTCGCGTCATCGCGACGTGCGGCGCGTACCAGCAGCACGGTCAACCACGCCGCGGCCAGCATCGACAGGGCCGAGGGACGCGCTTCGATGCCGGCCCAGGTCGAACGCGGCAGTATCGCGCAGAACACGCCGGACGTGACCGCGACGGTGCGCGACGAGAACTGCCGGCCCAGCACCACCACACCCGCGGCCGCACCGCCGACGGCCAGCGCGCTGGGTAAGCGGGAAAAGAATTCGGTGGGCGGGAAGACCCGGAACCAGCCGTACATCAGCAGGTAGTACAGCCCGTGCACGGCGTCGACGTTGCCCAGCATGTGCCACAACTGACCGAGAGATCGGCTGTAAGACGCCGAGATGGTGGCGGCCTCGTCGTACCAGAACGAGGGACGAGCCGCGCCGCACAGACTGACCGCGGTGGCCACGACGCCGACGATCAGCGGGTCTGCGGATTCGGTTCGGGGAGCGCTCACCGAACGGTTATGTTGCCAGAACCGGCCGGGTATGCGTGGGCCGCGGCCCGCACGGCGGCCGCCGAATGTTACGGTTCGGCCCGAAAACACCCACCCATCGACGTCCGAAGGCTGCGCTTTGCCCGATCAACCCAGTGACAACGCCGGCTTGAAGCCGCATTTCGAAGACGTCCAGGCGCACTACGACCTATCGGACGACTTCTTCGCGCTCTTCCTGGACCCGACGCGGACCTACAGCTGCGCCTACTTCGAACGCGACGACATGACGCTCGAAGAGGCGCAGCTGGCCAAGATCGACCTGGCGCTGGGCAAGCTGGGGCTGGAGCCGGGCATGACGCTGCTCGACATCGGCTGCGGCTGGGGCGCCACGTTGCGGCGAGCGCTCGAGCGCTACGACGTCAACGTCGTCGGCCTGACCTTGAGCCGCAATCAGCACGCCCACGTGCAGCAACTGTTCGACGCCCACCCCAGCACGCGTGACAAGCGGGTGCTGCTGCAGGGCTGGGAGCAGTTCGACGGGCAGGTGGATCGCATCGTGTCCATCGGCGCCTTCGAGCACTTCGGGCGCGACCGCTACGCCGACTTCTTCAAGACGGCCTACGAGGCGCTGCCCGCCGACGGCGCGATGCTGCTGCACACCATCATCAAGCCCAGCGACGAGGAATTCGCCGAACGCGGTCTGCCCATCACCATGACCAAGATCCGGTTCATGAAGTTCATCATGGACGAGATCTTCCCGGGCGGAGATCTGCCCGGCGCCAATGTCGTGGTGGACCATGCGCAGCGGGCCGGCTTCGACGTCACCCGGGTGCAGCAGCTGCGGCTGCACTACGCACGCACCCTGGACACCTGGGCCGAGGCGCTGCAGGCGCGCCGCGACGAAGCCATCGCCGTGCAATCCGAAGAGGTCTACGACCGGTACATGAAGTACCTGACCGGCTGCGCCGAGCTGTTCCGCGAGGGCTACACCGACGTCGCGCAGTTCACCCTCGTCAAGGGCTGACCTTCACAGCGGCGGACCGTCGAAGGACTCCCTGGTCGCGATCTCGCGCAGCGGTTTGCGGGTCAGCTTCTTGACTTGGCGCACCGGCTTGCCCAGCGGGACGACGGCCGCGACGGCGAACTGCTCGGGGATGTTGAGCAGCTCCTTCACCGCGGGTTCGCGGGCTACCACCATCGTGGTCAGCACACCGCCGAAACCCTCGTTGCGGGCGGCCAGCAGCACGTTCCACACGAACGGATACACCGACGCACCGCTGATCACCCCGATACGGTCGAGGTCTTGATCCAGCGCCGCGGCGACGCTGAGGTCAAGGCAGAAGACGAGCACCACTTGGGCCTCGAGGACCGGCTTGCCGAACGAGCTTCCGTCGGTGGCCGCGATCGTCTGCGCGTCGACTCCGCACGGGGACAACGGGTTCCACGGCGACTCGCCATGCTGAGCCTGGGCCAGGTACCGCTGGGCGCCCGGGATGGTCAACTCGGCGAGCGTGGCACGAGTCCCCATGTCGCGCACGGCGATCACCCGAACGCCCTGCCGATTGCCGCCGGTGGGAGCAAAGCGCGCGTTGTCCAGGATGCGGTGCAGGGTCTCATCGGGCAGCGGGTCGTCGGTGAACTGCCGGACCGCTGCCGTGGTGCGCATGACGTCGTAGAGTTCCACCCCACCATCATGGCAATGGGCAGGTGTCACCCAGTGCCGATGGCGACGAACATCCCGGCGCCCGCGACGACCAGGACGACGTCGATCACCAGCGCGAAGGTGCGGGGACCCAGCCGCCGCACGACCGGGCGGGCCAGGAACGGGCCGATCATCAGCGCGGTTCCGATCGCCAGGCCCCGCACCAGAACCACGGGCGGCAGTGCCCCGAGTTGGCCGAAGGTGGCCATCTTGCCCGCGTAGAGCACCAGCGAGCTGGCGGCTTCGGTGCCCAGGAACGCCCCGCCGGACAGCCCGTATCCGGTGAAGACGGGGACGCTGAGTGGCCCGGTCGACAGAATCATCCCGGTGAGGAAGCCGACGACGGCACCGGCGACCGACAACTGCCAGGGGCGGACCCGCCATTGCCGCGTGGCGATGATCCTGCGCACCGGAACCATGGCGAAGAAGAAGACGCCGAGCGACCCATCGACGACGGCTTGCGGAATGGTCAGCAAGGTGTGGGCGCCGACGGCCGCGGCGGGCAGGCCCGGGATGGCGTAGGCCAGCACCGGCCGCCACCTGATGTGTCGCCACCAGGCCGCGACGCGGGCCACGTTGGCCAGCACCGCCGCAATCGCCATGACCGGTACGGCAACGCGGGGCCCGTACATCATCACCAATGTCGGCAGCAGCACCAACGACGATCCGGTGCCGATGAGGCCACCCAGGACGCCGGCGGCCAGGGCGAGGAGAAAAAGGACTGCAAGAGCAGACATGGCGGACCTTCTCGGCGGCGCGCGGCACGCCGCCGGAGATCCGCCAGGCTTTTATCCGGTCAGATGACCGCACCCGATCCGCGGGTGCGGTGGCGCCGCTTGGACCAGGCACGCGGGTGACGTCGGAACCCTAGGCGCTATCGACAGCGACGGTAGCACGCAGACACCGCAGACAAGCACCGAGACGAGCCCGCTACTGATCCCAGGTTTGGGGCATCATCGGCATACTCGGGCCCCCACCGAAGTCGTCCTGCGCCAGTGTGGTCAACCCCGACGGCTGCGCAGTCGACTCCTTGCTTGCCGTGCCGGCGAACCCGAATTCGCCGGCGCCGTGGTCGGAAGACAATGTCGGCTCTGGATCCTTCGGTGCTGTCCAGTCGGGGTCGACGCCGACGTTCATGTCCATGAACTCGTCGCCGAAGCCGCGTTGGGTGGCGCGTCGGCGGCGCCGCGCCCGTGCTTGTTCGCGCGCGGCCGCCGCGACCGCCGCGGCCGCGCTATCGGGTTGCGGCGCTTTCTTTTTGGCGCTGGCGCTGGCGTTGGCGCTGCTGCTCATTCCCGAGCCGAACCCGATACCCGGCGGTCCGACCGCGAAGGGCGGGGTGAAAGCCGCTCCCCCCGCTGCTGTGGGAGGCGGTGTGGGTGGTGCGGAGCCGGCGACGCTGCTCGCGGTGGGCGTTGGTGCGGGGGCGGGCGCAGCGGCGCCAGCGGCCGCGATGCCGGTGGGCGCCAGCCCCGCGGCGGACAACAGGTCAGGTGGTGGGGCCGGTACCAACGGTGGTGCAGCGACCACGGGCTGGGGAAAGGCCGCCAGCCCGGCGAGTCCGGCCAAGCCGCCGACGGCCCCCACCGGGGCCACCGCTGCGCCCAATCCGACCGCCAACACCGCCGACTGGCTGGCAAGGTAGGGAACGACTTCGGCGATGTGCAGCGGGAAATCGAACAGCTCCAGGCTGATGAGGTACTGAATGGCGAAGACCGGGTTGGTGGTGAGGTATTCGCCGAACTGCTGGAAATCCTCCAAGAGTTCGAGGCTTCGAACCACGTAGAAGATCGGCTGACTGGCGTCGGTGTAGGCGTCGAAGTCCAGTCCGTTGACCGTGCCCTCGGCCGGGTTCCAATTGATCCCGAAGTTCTGCAGGAACTGCGATATGGCCTGGTCGAGCGGGTTGTCGATGGTCGGGTCGTGCGCGAGTGTGTCGTCGGATATGCCGTCGAGGAATTGCTTGAGAATGGGCGGCACGCCGGGGCTGTTCTGCAGTTGGTTCAGTACCCCGATGGCGTCGGCTTGCGCTTGGTAGATGGCCATGGTGACCGCGGCCTGGATCCACATCTGCACGTACTGCAGTTCGTTGAGCGCAATCGGGATGGTGTTGATGCCGAAGAAGTTGGTCGCCACCAAGGCTCCGTGAACGGCATGGTTGGCGGCTAGCTCGGGCAACGTCGGCATGGCCGCCAACGCGGAGGTGTAGGCCGCGGCCATGGTTTCGTGTTGAATGGCCGCCTCTGCGCTGTTGGCGCTTTCCTGGGTCAGCCACGCCAGATACGGAACATGCGCGGCCGCATAGGATTCGGCACTTGGCCCCTCCCACGCCCCACCCTGGACGGTACCCAGTGCGGCGCTCAACTCCTGGGCCACAGAAGCGTACTCGGCGCTCAACTCATGCCACGCACCTGCCGCAGCCAGTAAGGACCCCGCCCCGGGCCCAGTGCTGAGCAAGGCCGAATGAACCTCCGGCGGTGCGGCCATCCAGATGGGCGCGGTCATCGGTCAACACCCCTTCCGTCGCAGGACACACTGACGAGCATGTGAAGAATCCCTGCGCTGGATATGAATATCATTTTCATTAAGTAAGCCGCGAGAGGGCCTTTTCACAAGTTGAGATAACGGTTGAGGCTCACCAGTGGGGCCGCTCGAGCGGCACGCACCGCGCCGCGGTTCGGTCACCCAAGGCCGTTGCATTTTATGCTTTCAAGCATAATTTTTGGCGGCCAACGCTCACGCCGCAGCGTTCAGCAGCCGGAATTCGGCGTTACATGCCCGTAATCAGCCGCTCTTCTTAGCGAGTTGCTAACTTTACAGCTGTCTTATATGCTCCTTAGCATAGTCATGAGCTGGAGGCCACGGCGCATGAGCAGAAACCCATATGTGGGAGACATCATGTGGATCATCGAAGTCAACGTTGCCGGCCACCGCTACACCCGCGAGATACCGAACCTGCGGCGCCGGTCCTTCCGGTTCAACCCACGCACCTTGCACTGGCCCGTAACCCGGCATTCACCCGCGGCATGACACGTCAGGATCCCTGCTCAACAAAGCGCGGTGCTACCCGCACCAAGATGCTGGTCAGCGCCGCCCAGGTCATGCGGGAATGTGGCGCGGCGGGTGTGACTATCGATGCGGTCCTCGCCCGCAGCGGTGCGCCGCGCGGTTCGGTGTACTACCACTTTCCCGACGGGCGCAACCAGATCCTCACCGAGGCACTGCGCTACGCCGGTGACACCATCACCGCGACCATCGACGCCGCGGTCGACCGGGGCGCCCGGGCCCTGTTGCGCGAGTTCGTCGAGTTCTGGGAGAACCTGTTGCTCGACGGCGGATTCACTGCCGGCTGCCCGGTGGTCGCGGCCGCGATCGGCTCGGCCGACGACGAACTGTCGCTGGCCAACGAGGCCGGCATCATTCTTGGTCGCTGGTGTACCGCATTGACGCGCGCCTTCGTGGCCGAAGGCTTCGCCGACCAAGACGCCGCCTCGCTGGCGGTCACCTCAATCGCCGCACTGGAGGGCGCCATCGTGCTGTGCCGCTCCACCCACAGCATCGGCCCGCTGCGCGAGGTAGGTGATCAGCTCGAATTCCTGATCAAGGCAAGGGAATTCGTGCGCCGCAATGGGCTGGCCGACAAGCGTGACGACGCTGGCGCTCGTTCAGTGGCTCAGTGATCGGCCGGCCTCAGTCACTGGCCGGCAGCGGCTTGACCTCTTTGAGTTCCAACCGGGTCTGTCCGACGCTCAAACTCCCGGCACCGGGCTTGGTGACCAACACCTCGGCGCCGGTTTCGTCGACATACCGCTTACCCATGACGCTGCCGTCGGCGAAGGCGGGGTCCAGTTCTCCGGAGCGCTCCCCCCCGATCGGCACCATCGGGGCTCCCCCGCAACGCAGATCGTCAAGGCTGTCAGAGCTTCTCACGACGATGACTTGGGTGTCGCACACCTGGCTGGCCAGCCGGGTTCCGTTCTTGATCATGCGCGCAGTCCTTCCAACCTCTGGATGATCTCCCGGCGAAGCACCTTGCCGGTGGCGGTGGTGGGCAGCTCGTCGCGAAACACTACCCGGTCGGGGGTCCGCGACCCTCGCAAACTCTTGCGGACATACTCACGTAATTCTTCGGGGTCAGGATCAGCACCGGCAGCCGGAACGACGACCGCGACGATCGCCTGACCCCACTCGTCGTCCTCAACGCCGACCACGGCGACGTCACGGACCGCGGGGTGTTCGATCAGCACTTCTTCCAGCTCGGCCGGCGCGATGTTCTCCCCGCCGCGAATGATGGTGTCGTCACTGCGTCCGCCGATGAACAGGTAACCGTCCTCGTCCAGCAGGGCGATGTCTTTGGTTGGGAACCAACCGTTTTCGTCGAGTACCGAGCCGACCCCGGTGTAGCGCCCGGAGACCTGCTCGCCGCGCACATACAGCTCGCCGCTGCAGCCGGGCCCCAACACGGTCCCATCGTCGTCGCGGATTTCCAGTTCGATGCCCGGCACCGGCCGTCCCACCGAGCCCAATCGGCGGGCGCCGCCGGCGTCGGTCGCCGCGAGCGCCGAGCGGTGGTCCTCCGGCGTGAGCACCGCGATGGTCGAACTGGTTTCGGTCAAGCCATAGGCGTTGACGAAGCCGACGTCCGGTAGCAGTTCCAACGCTCGGCGCACCAGCGGCAAGCCCACCCGCGAGCCACCGTAGGCCAGATTTCGCAGCGAAGGCAGCTTGTGGTCACCGGATTCCAGCACCGTGATGATCCGGTCCAACATGGTGGGCACCACGGTCGCGGTGGTCACGTGCTCGGCGTTGATCAGCCGAACCCATTCGTGGGCATCGAAATTGGGCAGATAAACCATCTTGCGGCCGGCATACAGGTTGGACAGCGCCGCGCCGACACCGGCGATGTGATAAGGCGGCACACAGATCAGCGCCGCGTCTTCGGTTGCCGCAGAATCGAATTCGACGGTCCCGGTGACATAGCTGGTCAAGTTGTTGTGCGTCAGCTCGACAGCCTTGGGCTGCGACGTAGTGCCCGAGGTGAACAGGACGATGGCCACCGAGTCCGGGTCGGGGAACTCGGCGGCGGGCTCGGCGCTGCCGGCCGCGGCGCGGAACTCCTCGGAGGTCAGCACCGACGCGCCGGTCACCATGTCGCGGTACCGCTCGTCGACGATCACCAGCGGCTCGGGCAATCGCTCGATCAGGGCGCCGATACCGTCGGCGGACAGCCGGTAGTTCAGCGGGGTGAACGGCAGCCCGGCGCGCGCCGCGGCGAAGATCAGCAGCGGCAGCATGGCCCCGCCGGTGCCGACGTACGCAACGTGGCGGGCGTTCGACGCCGCGATCACCCCGGCGCCGCCGTCAGCGAGATCGCTGAGTTGCTGGGTGGTCAGCCGCAAGTCGCCGCTGACCAGGGCGGTGCGATCGGGGTTGGTGGACGCCGCCATCTCGAGTAGCAGCGAAATGCTCATCCACGATCCTTCGGGGTCCGGGGCCCGTTACAAATCTTGGCCTTAGTGTAACCCATGGCCAGTGCGGCGGACCCGCGGCGGCGAATTACCCGCCCTCAGTTCGCCCGGGCGCACGCCGCGACCAACGCGTCGGGGTCATCGACGCTGATGGTGAGCCTGCTCAGGTTGATCGCCATGCCCACAGCCCGCGCGGGCACGGGTGGGTCGAGTACCAAGTCGACCAGGCCGTGCGCGGAACCGTTGACCAGCCACCCGCGTCCCGACGTGCCATGCACACCCCGAGAAAAGACGCGCCTTGAACTGTGTTGCGCACTGGCGATGGCCGTCAGCGGTATGGTCGCCTCGAATGCCCAGCCCATCTTCACGTGCAGATCGGGGCCGGAAATCCGGAGCGTGCTGGACTTCGGTCCGAGGCCCAGCGGAACGGTAAGCGGCAGCACCCAGCGGTCGTAGCGAATTTTCATAGCAGCAGTATCCCGCTGCCACCTTCTGGAGTTCTTCGCAAATTCTTGGCGGCCGTCAATCTCGCGCACCCGGTGGGTGCTGGCCGCGGGTCACGGCCAGGCCGAGATCCGCGGGATCCACCCAGGCACGTTGCGCCGGTACTCCACATAGTCGCGGCCGTAGCGCCGTTGCAGATGCGGCTCTTCCCACAACCGGATGACCGTCGCCTGAAGGGCCCCGAATATTGCGAACCACAACAGCAACCAGCCCGAAGCGGTCATGGCCGCCTCACCCAGCAGGATGCACAACACTGCGCTGATCATCGGATTGCGCACATGCCGGTACGGGCCCTGCACCACCAGCTTGACCGGCTCGCCGAGCATGTCACCGACACCGAGGGTGCCCTGACCCACTCGGTCGAACAGCGCGACCGTCCACACCAGCAAACCCAGGCCGAGGGCGACCAACAGGCCACCACCCGTGACCAGCGCGATGCTCGCCGGCGAATCGAGGCGGGGCGCCGACACCCCGGCCAAACCGGCGATCAGCGCCGGTATCACCAGCGTCATGGTGACCGGTGCGATCAAGAAGGACAGCAGGTGCCGCCACCACAACCGACGTTCATGCGTGTTCGTGTTCATTTCTTCAACCTCCGTTCAAGAATGAGAGTACGCGTGCTGCGTCCAATCATCAACGGGTGTTGAAGTATGCTCGGCGGCATGTCGGAACCTCGGCGCAGCGGCCGTTGGCGCACCGGTCAGTTGAGCAAGCAACGGATCATCGATGCGGCGCGCACCCGGTTCATGCGCGACGGATACGAGCGGGCCACCGTGCGCGCGATTGCCGCCGATGCGGGGGTGGACGTCGCGATGGTCTATTACTTCTTCGGCAACAAAGAGGGCCTGTTCACCGCCTCAGCGCTGACCGGACCGCAGCATCCGTTGCATCAGTTGGCCACGCTGCTCGACGAAGGGACCGACGACATCGGTTCGCGGCTGGTGCGACGCTTCGTCGAACACTGGGACTCCGGCGCGGGCTTCGAGCCGCTGCTGACGCTGTGGAGCTCAGCCGCGATCCAGCCCGCGGCACGAAAAGTGTTGCAGGACAGTCTTGCCGGGCCGATGGCCGAACGGGTCGCAACCGAGTTCGGGGTGCCCGACGCACGGCTGCGGGTCGAGTTGGTGGCCAGCCATCTGGCCGGTTTGGCCTTCGCGCGTTACCAGCTCAAGATCGAGCCGCTGGCCTCGACCAGCGTCGAGGAGTTGGTCTCCTGGCTCGGCCCGACGGTGCAGCGATATCTGACCGGCTAGCTCCCGGTCCAGCGGGGTGGGCGCTTTTCGGCGAAAGCGATGGCGCCTTCCTTGGCGTCGTTGGACATGAAGATCGGGGCCAGGATCTTCATCTGCTTGGCGAACCTGTCCTCCAGGCTCCAGCCGCGTGATTCGGTGATGATGCGTTTGGTGGCGGCCACCGCAAGCGGGCCGTTGGCGGTGATCTTCTCGGCCAGCTCGATGGCGGCGTCCAGCGCTTTGCCCGGCTCCGCCACGACGTTGACCAGCCCGAGCTCGTGAGCGCGTTCGGCCGACAGGTTGTCCCCGGTCAACGCCAGCTCCATGGCGATGGCGTAGGGGATCCGTTCGGGCAGCCGCAGCAGTCCCCCGCCGCCGGCGACCAGGCCGCGCTTGACTTCCGGGATGCCGAACGCCGAATCGCGGGCTGCCACGATCAGGTCGGTGGCCAGCGCCAATTCCGTTCCACCGGCCAGTGCGTAGCCTTCGACTGCTGCGATGAGCGGCTTGGCGGGTGGGCGTTCGGTGAAGCCCATACCCCGGCCTTCGACGACGACGTTCTCACCGCGCGCGAAGGCCTTGAGGTCCATGCCCGCGCAGAAGGAGCCGCCCGCGCCGGTCAGGATGGCCACCGACAGTCCGGCGTCGTCGTCGAGGCGGTCCATGGCGTCGGCCAGGCCTCTGCTGACCGCGGCGTTGACCGCGTTCTTGGCTTTGGGCCGATTGATCGTGATGATCAGAATGCGGTCGCGTTGTTCGACCAGGACTTCGGGTTCGGTAGCTTCGTCGCTCACAGTGCTGATGGTAACGGCCGCCGATCGTGCCTTCGATCAGGCCGGAGCCATCGCGGCCTCGACGACCGTCAGCTCCTCGGAAAGCCCTGCGGCGCGCCGTATTTCGACAAAGTCAGCCACCATGGCCTCGGTGACCTCATGCGGATCCTTGAGGGTTGCGCCGTCGGTGAGCACCGAGATGTTGAGCTGGTCGACATAGCTCCATACGGTGATGTTGAGCCCGCTGCCCGCGGTCAGCGGTCCCACCGAATAGATCTCGGTGACCAGCGCGCCGCCCACTCGGCCGCGCTCGCGCGGGCCGGGCACGTTGGAGATGTTCAGGTTGAGGATCTTGTTGTGCCCGTCGCGGCCGGAGGCATAACGGAAGAAGGCCTCGGTGGGCGCGGGCGGCATGTAGGACGCCCAGCGGCTGACCAATTCCGGACCCATCAGCTGATTGGCTTCCTTGGCCGAGATGGCGTTCTCGTGGCTGCACCGCACCCGTTCCAGCGGGTCCTCGCAGTCGGTGGGGATCGCCACCAGCATGCCGCTGAAGTAGTTGCCGGAGATCCGCTCGGGCGAGAAGTTGAAGCTGACCGGGACCGACGCCAGCAGCGGTTCGGCCTTGCCGTCATAGCGCAGCAGCAACTGGCGCAGCGCCCCGCTGGACATGGCCAACACCATGTCGTTGATGGTCGCGCCCAGCTTCTTGCCCGTCTCCTTGACGTCGGCCAGCGCCAGCGTGGCCGTGGCGAACCTGCGTTCGGGGGTGATCATGTGGTTCAAGAAGGTGCGCGGCGGGGTGAACGGCCGGGTCAATTCCGGGGAGAGCTTGCGCGAACTGCGTCGCACCCGGCCCAGCCCTTCGGCGGTGTAGCGCATCGTCGCCGGAATCCGTCCGAGGTGGCGCAGGTGGTCGACGAAGGCCGCGCTCATCAACTCCCGCCGGCTGGGAGCCGGGTCCGAGGTGTACGCGGTGGGTTCGGGGCTGGGCAGCAGGTCCATGCCGCGCGCCATCAGGTTGGCCGAGGCGACCCCGTCGGCCAGAGCATGATGGATCTTGGCGACGACGGCCACGCGCCCATGGGCAAGGCCGGTAATGAAATACATCTCCCACAGTGGGCGGCTGCGGTCCAGCGGCGTGCTGGCGATCTGGCCGATCGCCTCGTCCAGTTCCCGCCGGCCGCCCGGGGCGGGTAGCTGCCACGGCCGGATGTGGTACTCGACGTCGACGTCGCAATGCTCGCGCCACATCGGATGGTGGAACTTGAACGGGACGTCGATGAGCTGATAGGTCAACGGCTCGAGCTTGTCCAGGCGTCCTTTGAGGACCTGGCGGAACGCCTCGATCCCGAAGTCGCGCCTGTCCGGGTCGAGTTCGATGACGGCCGCCTTGATGGTGTGCATGTGCACATTCGGCGTCTCGCTGTAGAGCAGGACCGCATCCCAGCCGCTGAGCCGTTTCATCGCAGCCCCCTAGTCATAGGGCGACCGTACACTCGGCCGCGGGCTAGATAACCTCTTTGGCGAATTGGTCGCGGGTGCGATGAACCTGGTTGAGGAACAACGCGATCGCGTGCGCCATGGTGCCGGTGCGGGCACCGTCGACCAGGTCGAAACCGTGGCCCGCCCCGGGCAGTTCGACATAGGCGACCAGGGAGCGCGACACCGCGCGGAGACGCTCGACGAAGCTGCGTGCCTGAGCCACCGGAATGACGGTGTCCCGGCTGCCGTGGATCACCAGGAACGGCGGCGCGTTGGTGTGCACTCGCGCGATCGGGGAGGCATCGCGGAACACCTCGGGGTGGCGGTCGATGGACCGCTTGACGACCACCCGCTCGAGGAAATCGACGAAGCGGGCACGTTCGGGGGTGGACCGGTCCTCGAAGTCGTAGCGACCGTAGATCCCGACGACGGCGTCGACGGAGGTGTCGGAGCCCTCGGGCAGTTCGGCCTCGAATTTGGGATCGTTGGCGGTGAGGCCGGCCAGCGCGGAAAGGTGTCCGCCGGCCGAACATCCCGCGATCGTGATGAAGGTGCGGTCACCGCCGAACTTGTCGACGTTGGCCCGCGCCCAGGCGATGGCCGTCTTGACGTCGACGATGTGGCGCGGCCAGCGGTGGTGCGGCGAGACGCGGTAGTCGATGGACAGGCACACCCAACCGAGTTCGGCCAGACGCGACATCAGCGCGTAACCCTGAATGGCGCGGCTGCCGTGGATCCAGGCGCCGCCGGGCACGAAGATCATCACCGGCGCAGGCGTGCTGGGCAGGTCTTTGCGGCGCCAGACGTCGAGCAACTGGGCGGGATGGTCGCCGTAGTGGACGTTGCGGCGGTAGAGGTAGCGACGGTGCCGGCGCGCGCCGGCCACCGGCGGCGTGCGTTCCGGCTCGGGCCAGGCTCCGTCGAGGTCGGCGGCGGACACGATGCCGCGCAGCGCCGTGACGGAGACCTCGTTGGTGCTGGCCCGGTCCTTGCGGCGCACCTCATTGGTGCCCGGGGTCATCCATTCCTTGGCCATGGCGGACATCAGTTCGGGGGCCTGGCGAACACCCCAGACGCCCATTGCGGTCACGCAGCCCAACGGCTCGAGGTGCTTGCCCACCACCGGAAGGGAAGCCCCCGCGACGCTCATGGCCAGCAGGTAATCGGCTGGTCGGGCGCGAAGGAACCATTTAACGCAGGGGGCAATAGCTGGCCTCGTCGCCGTCATGAGGGGGAGCGTACCCCGGGAGGTCAGAAGTAACCCAGCATTATCTGCTGTGTATTTACCGTCGCGACAATTGCTTAGCTTTCCGATTTTGCTAGTCAGCATGCCGCAGCTGGTCGTGGGCGGTCGCCGCGTTCGCGGGGTCCGTGCGTCGGCGAACAAGAATTAACCGGATCGCGTAGCTGACGGCGCTGCCGGCAAACATTGCCGCGACCAGCAGCAGCCACCTGCCCAGGTATGGCTGCTGGGTCTGTCCGGTTGCGGCCTGATAGGTCGGCGCGCCCTGCTCGATGATGCCGGGCAGGAAAACCAGCAGGGTGAGTCCGGCTCCGAGGATCGGAACGCGAATGTGATTGCGCGCGGCCAGGTTTGAGGTCGCACGCGGCGGCACCAGCCTGCTCAGCAGCCAGTCGATGAGGGTGTAGAGCGGGAAGAAGACGAAGTCGTGAGCGATGACAGCGACGGCGAACCAGACCGCAATCGATTGCCACCACTTGTCCGGGTTCCATAGCGCGGTTGGGGTAACCGTGGCCAGGATGTACCCGAACAGCGCGAACCCGCTCACCATGGTCAGCAGATGGAGCGGATGAGATCCATAGTGGGCGGCCAAACCCTTTGCGCTGTTGATCATTTCATTCCGCCTGAAAGTCGATGGCGGCCACCCACTTGGTGTTGTGCACACCGGGCAGGGCGGGAACGATGATCCGGACCGGGTAACCGTGGTCCAGGGGCAGTTCGGCGCCGTTGACACGCAACGCCAGTAGCGCGTCGGGATCATGAATCTGGTTGCGCTGCAATGCCGCGGTGCTGAACGCCCCACCACGCTCCAGCGAGGCGACGCGCGCCGAACGCGCCGCCGGCACACCGGCCCGGTGCGCCAGATCGGCCAGACGCACGCCGCTCCAGGTTTGCACCGTCGACCAGCCCTCGACGCAGGCGATCGGCAGTCGGGCGGTGTGTTGGGGCATGGCGGCCAGCGCGGCGCGGTCCAAAGTGATCTCGGCGGCCCCACCGCGCAACACCAATCGCCAACTGGCGCCGGTGTTTTCGGCGGTGACGCCGGCCGCCGCGGCCGTCCTGTTGACGGGGAAATCGCCGGTGTCCCGGGCGGATCGACCCCGCGGCACCAGCAGCGCGGCGCCGCGCGCCGCGCCGCCGAGGGTTTGGCCGACCGTCAGCACCGCCAGTAACAGCACTCCGGAGCCCACCAACGCCAGCGCACCGCGTCTGCTCATCGTCGGCTGGGCCGGGTCGGCCGCCACCAGGCCGGACGGATCGACAGGCTGAGCCTTGGTGTCAGAAGTGTTGGTGCGCAATACTTCTCGTAGCGGCAGTGACCGCAGACCCGTGCGCAGGTGTGGAATCTTGAGGGCGATGTGCATCAGGAAGCCGGTGATGAAGATCCAGGCGCCGAAGTAGTGTCCGGTGTAGAAGCTGAACCCGAAGATGTAGTCGTACTGGATGTTGAGGACACCGGTGACGATTTCGAAAAGCACCCCACCGACCAGCATCACCAGCGACAAGCGCTCCAACAGCTGAGCAATCGAGCGGGCCGGCGGCCAGACGAACAGTCGGGGAATCACCGACCACAGCTTCGCCAGCACCACCGGGATGACCAGCAGGCCCAGCCCGACGTGCAGGCCCTGCGTCAGCCGATAGAGCCACGAGGGCCGGGTGGGCCAGGCGAACGGCGGTAGGCGCAGCCAGCCGACATCTGCGGGGATGGCCTGGCCCAACTGTGGCGAATACGCCACGTACGACAGCAATCCGGTGATGACAACGATCGGCAGGATTATCAGCAGAACCAGCCCGAACACCGACGTCAGCCAGGGGCCACGCAGCGGGCTGCGGAAACGTCCCAGCTGACGCGGAGGTCGGCTCACATAGCCACCAGGGTGGCGAGGATGCGACCGCTCATCAACCGGACGTTGGTCAGCGACAGCCCCACCTGGGCGGCCAAGGTGGCGGCGCTGTCGATGCCGACCGTTGCCCAGCGAAACCAGGGCCCGATGTCGGTTCCCGATTCCAGGCGCACCCAGCGGGTACGGATACCGAGGGTGGGCGCGTCGAATTCGGCGATGCAGCGCCCGCCGCGGGCGAGCAACTCGGCGGCTCGGCTCAGGATCCGCTGCGGGTCACCGCCCAGGCCGACGTTTCCGTCGACCAGCAGCACCGTCTGCCAGCGCCCCATGCCGGGCAGCGGATCGAAGACATCGCCGAGCAGGGCCGGAGCGCCGCCCCGGCCGGCCAGCCGGATCGCGGTGGCCGATCGGTCGATGCCCAATGCGGGGATGCCCCGTTGCACCAGGCGCGCCACCAGGCGTCCGGGGCCGCAACCCAGTTCGATGGTGGGGCCGGCGCACAACTGGGCGACCGCTTCGTCGAACGCCTCGTCGGACACATCGCGTTCGTCGGGGATGTCGGCGTCGCCGAGCCAGCGGTGCACCGGCAGCGGATGGACCTCGCCGTCGTCATGACGCAGCCAACACCGTTCGCCCGTGAGTGCCCGGTCGTAAAGCTGCCCACGCATGTCACGTCCCTTGCTTCGTGCTTGACCACGTCGCGCGGACGCGCGGCGACAGCTGGCGATAACCCCATCCGCCAATACGTCCATCGTTACCCCAAACGCGGCTCGGTTACACAAGCTGTCAAGGGTTACGTTCGCGCCGATGAAATGGTTCAAACGAGGGCGGCGACGCTGCGCCGGCGGACGTACGCGGCGTACGTCACCACCATGCAGATCAGGTAGAACGCCAGGAACACCCAGAACGCCGTCGTCGCCGACTTGGCGGGTCCGGCGTAGGAGGCGTGCAGCACCACGTTGATGCCGACCCCGCCCAGCGCGCCGACGGCACCGGCGATGCCGATCAGCGCACCGGACATGGCCCGCTCCCAGCTGAGCGTGGCGACGGCCGAATGATCTTTCAGGGCAAGGGATTTCGCGGCGAAGATGGACGGGATCATCTTGTAGACCGATCCGTTGCCGATACCGGAGATGACGAACAGCAGGATGAAGCCGATGACGTAGGCCAGCATGATGCCCGAGCTGATCTTGCCGGGCTGGGCGTCGTCTCGGATGCCGGCGGCGATCAGGACGCCGGTGGCCGCGGCCATGGCGACAAAGCACCACATGGTGATCTTGGCGCCGCCGATCCGGTCGGCGAGCAGTCCGCCCAGCGGCCGGCTCAGCGACCCCAGCAGCGGGCCCAGAAAGGCGATCTGGGAGGCGTGCAGGGCGGCGGTGGCCGGGGTGGTGCCCGGGGTGGCCAGGTAGTTGATCTGCAGCACCTGCCCGAAGGCGAAGCTGTAGCCGATGAAGGACCCGAAGGTGCCGATGTAGAGGAACGAGATCAGCCAGGCGTCGGCGTAGCGCAGTACCTGCAGCATCGCCGCGCCGTTGGACTTCTGCCCGTCGAGGTTGTCCATGAACAGCGCCGCGCCCAGCGCCGCGACCCCGACGAGCACGAGGTAGGTGGCGCACACGATCTGTGGTGAGCGGTTGCCCAGGGTGGCGACGACGAGCAGGCCGAGCAGTTGAATGACCGGCACGCCGATGTTGCCGCCGCCGGCGTTGAGACCCAGTGCCCAGCCTTTGAGGCGGACCGGGAAGAACGAGTTGATGTTGGTCATGGACGAGGCGAAGTTGCCGCCGCCGAACCCGGCGAAGGCGGCGATCACCAGGCAGGTGGTGTAGGACGCGGCCGGGTGCACCATGAACCACCACGTCAGCGTCAGGGGAATCAGCAACAACAAGGCGCTGACGATGGTCCAGTTCCGACCGCCGAACCGGGCGACGGCGGTGGTGTAGGGCAACCGCAACACCGCCCCGACGAGCGTGGGCACCGCGACCAGGTAGAACTTGCCCGCGGCGTCGATGTGGTAGACGGTCTGCGGCATGAACAGCACCATCACCGACCAGATGGACCACACCGAGAACCCGACGTGCTCGGCGAAGATCGACCAGATGAGGTTGCGCCGGGCGATCTTGCTGCCGCCGTTGCGCCAGGCGTGCAGGTCTTCGGGATCCCAACCGGAGATGCGCCGGGAGCGCCGCCGGGTGGCGGGTGGGTCGGGGGCCAGGGTGATGGGTTGAGCGGTCACAGCGATCTCCCTCGACTCGACTGGGATAGCGCGCCGTTGCGCTCGGGGTTGGGGCCCTGCTCCATGCGCAGGTGGATGGTTCCGGTGTCGTCGGCGTGCACGGCGTAGGCGGACACGGCGGGGCCGTCGCTCGCGACCTCGGCGCCGGTCTGTAGGTCGTAGGTGAAGCCGTGCAGCGGGCAGACGACCACCTCGGCGTCGGTGAGCCCGTCGGCCAACGGGCCGCCGCGGTGCGGGCAGACCGCGTCCAGGGCGCGCAGCGAGCCGTCTCGCAGCCGGAAGACCGCGATCTGTCGGCCGTCGACCGCGTAGGCGCGGCCCTGACCGACCGGGATGTCCTCGACGGGACCCAGCGTGATCTCGGTCATCGCACCGGCACCTGCGGCAGCGGTATCAGCGGCAGTGCAGGCCGGAACTGTGCGGCCTCGGCTTCGTTCTGGCTTTCCCGCCACGGATCACGGTAGGAGTCAACCGATTTCTGCATCCGGGCGTCGAGGTCGGCGGCGATGCCCTCGCTGTCGTCGACTACCACGGCGCGCAGGTGCTCGATCCCCACCCGCGGCACGAAGGTGTAGGTGCGTTCCAGCCAGTTGGCGTTTTCCCGGTAGTACTGCAGGAATCGGCCGGTCAGGGTCATCACGTCGTCGGGGTTGTCGACGGTGGCCAGCAGGTCGCCCTTGCGGACGTGGGCGCCGGCCGCGCCGCCGACGTAGATCTGCCATTGGCCGCCCTCGATGGCGACGACGCCGAGGTCCTTGCACAGCGCCTCGGCGCAGTTGCGGGGGCACCCGGTGACGGCGAGTTTCATCTTCGCCGGGCTCGGCAGGCCTTGGTAGCGTTCCTCGATCGCGATGCCCAGCGCTGTGGAGTCGCCTAACCCGTAGCGGCAGAAGTCGCTGCCCACACAGGTTTTCACGGTGCGGAAGCTCTTGCCGTAGGCGTAGCCGGACGGCATGTCCAGGTCCTGCCACACCGCGGGCAGGTCCTCTTTGCGCACGCCGAGCAGGTCGATGCGCTGACCGCCGGTCAGCTTGATCATCGGGATGTCGTATTTGTCGGCGACGTCGGCGATCTTGCGCAGTTGCTCGGCGCTGGTGACCCCGCCCTTGAGCTGGGGTACCACCGAGAAGGTGCCGTCGCGTTGGATGTTGCCGTGCACCCGGTCGTTGATGAATCGGCTGTCGCGCTCGTCGACGAACTCATCGCCCCACATCATGTCCAGCAACGAGGCCAGTGCCATCTTCGAGTTGGCGTCTTCGCGGCCGTCCGGTGCGAGTGCGGCGAACACCGAGGACACCGAATGCAGCTCGAGTTCGCGGATTTTGCGCATCAGCTCGGGCTTGTCGTAGGGGATGCTGGGCACATACCAATTGGCCTGCGGGTCTTCGGTGACCGACGCCCCGGCTTGGGTGGCCGCCCAGTCCACGATCTGGCCCACCAGTCCCTTGCAGGATCCGCAGCCCTTGCCGGCCCGGGTCGCCGACATCACGCCGGCCAGGGATGTCTGACCGTCGTTGACGCAGTTGACGATTGCGGCCTTGCTGACGCCGTTGCAGTTGCACACCTGCGCGTCGTCGGCCAATTCGGCAGCGCCGGTGGCCACTTCGGGGGTGCCGATGTCGAACATCAGCGACACGCGTTCCGGTGGTAACGGCAGCCCACGGTCGAAGGCCTGCATCAAGAACGCGACCTTGCTGACGTCGCCCACCAGGGTGGCGCCGATCAGCTTGTCGTCGCGCACCACGACGGTCTTGTAGACGCCGTGCTTGGGCTCGGAATACTGCACGAATTCGTCGTCGTCGCGTTCGGGGCATTTGACGCCCATGGCGGCAACGTCGACACCGGCGACCTTGAGTTTGGTGGCGGTGCGTGAACCATGGTATGCCGCTTTGGGATTGGTGCCGGTAATGTGGTCCGCCAGCACGGTGCACTGTTCCCACAGCGGCGCCACCAGGCCGTAGACCTGGCCGCGGTGCTGGGCGCACTCCCCCACTACGTAGATGTCGTCGTCGTCGATCGAGCGCATCTGGTCGTCGACGACGATGGCTCGTTCCACGGTCAGCCCGGCGCGCTGTGCCAGACCCACATTGGGCCGAATGCCGGCGGCCAATACCAGCATGTCGCAGGCCAATTGGCTGCCGTCGGTGAATTCGATGGCGCTGGGCAGGCCGTCTTTGCTGAGCATCCGAATAGTCCGCTTGCCGGTGAGCACCTCGATGCCCAGCGCCTCGACCAGGCGGCGCAGGATGCCGCTGCCGTGGTCGTCGAGTTGGGCGTTCATCAGGGTGGGCCCGCCCTGCACCACGGCCGCCTGCAGCCCCCGGTTCTGCAGGCCACGCGCGGCCTCCAGGCCCAGCAGCCCGCCGCCGATGACGGCGGCTTTGCTTCGGCCCTGCGCGAATTCGATCATGGTGGCGCAGTCGTCGAGGCTGCGGAAACCGAAGACGCCGGGCGCCAGGGTCGTGTTGTCTTGCCAGATGCCGTCGATCGGCGGGAAGAACGACCTGCTCCCGGTGGCCAGGATCAGCTTGTCGTAGCGCAGGATGGTCCCGTCGTCGGCATAGACCAGGTGCGCGAATGGGTTGATGCGCACCACGCGCACCCCGGCACGCAGTTCGATGCCGTTCTCGGCGTACCAGTCCAGCGGATTGAGGTAGATCTCCCCCGCGTCGTCGGACCCGGCCAGCACATTGGACAGCAGGATGCGGTTGTAGTTGCCGTAGGGTTCGTCGCCGAAGACCGTGATGGCGAATTTCTCACCGCCGCCGCGGGCGATTATCTCTTCGACCGCACGCGCGCCGGCCATACCGTTGCCGACCACCACCAGCTGGGCCAGCTTGGCCCGGGCGTGGCCGTTGGTTTCGGGCTGGGCATGCCCCACCAGTGTCGTCATGAGTCCTCCCGGGCCCGATCAGATTTCGACGAGGCCGATGTCGACGAAGACGGTGCCGCTCAAGCCGTCCGGTGCGGCGACGAACACCTCCAGGACGGTGTCGGCGATCAGGTCTTCGACGACGCGAAGCGGTACGTGCACAGCGTCTTTGGCGCCGATGGGGAAATACCGCATCGGGGCGCCGTCGCGCATGATGACGATGGTGACCAGCTCGGCGGTGCTGTTGCCGCCGCGAAAGTACACCGGCTGGGTGATCGCCCCGGCCGGTACGACGTAGCGCAGCGACGAGTCGAGCAGGACCGGCGACTCGTAGCCCTTTCCGTCAAACGTGAACGATCCCTGCAGGAATTGCGGTGTGCTGCCATCACCCATGGGTCAGATCTCCCTCTTCGATCGGTGCATCGGCTGCTTCGATGCGGGTCACCGCGACCGCGCACACCTTGAACGACGGCATGCGCGAATGCGGGTCCAGTTCCGGATTGGTCAATCGGTTGATGCAGGCCGCGCCGCCCCAATGGAACGGGGCGAATACGGTGTCGGGGCGGATGCCGGTGTCGGTGCGAGCCGTCATCACCACCTCGCCGCGACGCGTCCGTAGCCGCACTTTGTCCCCGGCGCGGGCACCGAGGCGTTGGGCGAGCGTGGGGTGCATCTCGACCACCGGTTCCGGTTCAGCCTCGGCGAGCTGGGGGACCCGCCGGGTCTGGGTGCCGGACTGGTACTGGCGCAACAGGCGGCCGGTGGTGAGGTAGTAGGGGTATTCGTCGTCGGGCAGTTCGGGGGTAGCGCGCTGCTCGACGGCGTGAAAGCGTGCCCGCCGGTCCGGGGTCGGGAAGTCTTCGACGAACATCCGTGGCGTGTCGGCATACGACGGCGACGGGCACGGCCAGAACACTCCGTCGTGGTCGGCGATGCGTTGGTAGCTGATGCCGCGGTAGTCGGATTTGCCGCCGGCGCTGGCGCGGGTCAGTTCGTCGAACACCTCCTCGGGTTCGGCGGAAAACCCCTGTACGCCCAGGCGTTTGGCGAGGTCGGCCATGACGTCGAGGTCGGTGCGGACGTCGTCGGGTGCGGCGACGGCCGCGCGCCGCAAGATGACCCGACCTTCCAGGTTGGTCATGGTCCCCGACTCTTCGGCCCACTGGGCGGTGGGGAGCACGACGTCGGCCAGCGCGGCGGTCTCGGACAAGAAGATGTCGGAAACCACCAGGAAGTCGAGTTCGGTGAGTTTCTCGGTGAGGTGCAACGCGTTGGGCGCGGAGACCACGATGTTGGACGCCAGCACCCACAGGGCCCGCAGCCCGCCGGGAGTGCCTATGCCGTCGAGCATTTCGTAGGCCGACTGGCCGGGCGCCGGGAGGTCGGCCGGGTTGATGCCCCATACCTGGGCGACGTGGGCGCGCGCGGCGGGGTCGTCGAGTTTGCGGTAGCCGGGCAGTTGGTCGCATTTCATGCCGTGTTCGCGGCCGCCTTGGCCGTTGCCCTGACCGGTCAGGGTGGCAAAGCCGCTGTAGGGACGTCCCGGCAGGCCCAGCGCCAACGCGAGATTGATGAATGCTTGCGCGGTGTCGGTGCCGCTGCTGTGTTGTTCGGCGCCGCGGGCGGTCAGGATCATGGCGCGCTTGGCGCCGGCGAGCATGCGTGCGGCGGTCACGATGTCGTGCTCGGGAACCCCGGTGATGCGTTCCACCCGGTCGGGCCAGTACAGGCGCACCGCCCGGCGCACCGCGTCGAAGCCGGTGGTCCGGTCGGCGATGTAGTCGCTGTCGATGAGTCCTTCGCGGACAATGACATTCAGCATTCCGTTGGCCAGTGCCAGGTCGGTACCGGGGACGGGCTGCAGGTGCAACTCGGCGCGGCGCGCGGTGGCGGTGCGCCGCGGGTCCACGACGATGTGCTTGGTGCCACGGGCGCGGCCTTCGTCGAAGAACTGCATCGACGGCGGCAGGGTGTCGGCGGGGTTGCCGCCGACGATCAGGACGACGTCGGCGTGCGCGACGTCGGCCAAGGGAAATGGCAGTCCGCGGTCGATGCCGAACGACCGGTTCGATGCCGCCGCCGCCGATGACATGCAGAATCGCCCGTTGTAGTCGATCGCCGCGCTGCGCAGCGCGACGCGGGTGAATTTGCCCAGCTGATAGGCCTTTTCGTTGGTCAATCCACCGCCGCCGAAGCAGCCCACCGCGTCGCGCCCGTGGTCGTGCTGGATGGTCTGGAAGTTGGCGACGATGCGTTCCAGCGCCTCGTTCCAGGTCGCCGGTCGCAGTGCGGAGTTGCGGTCATCGCGTACCAGGGGGCCGGTCAGCCGGTCGGGGTGGTTCAGCAACTCCGCGGCGGTCCAGCCTTTGGCGCACAGCCCGCCGCGGTTGGTCGGGAAGTCGCTTTGCGGCGCGAGTTCCACCACCCCCTGCGACACATCCAGGGTGATGCCGCACTGCAAAGCGCAGTACGGGCAATGCGTTTTCGTCGGCGCCGAACCCATTCGTTCTCACCTCCTCTCGGCTTTACTGCCGAAGTTACGTCGCGTCTGTTTCGTTGGGATTGCGGCAGATTGCCGCCGCACTACCGCTCGCTCACGGCCCTCACCGCGCCGCTGCGTTTGACGTCAGTAATACTGGGCAGGTGCCGGACGACGAAGTCCATCCAGATCTGCGCCGCATCGCCCGCCTCGCGCCGCGACGGCTGGTCGGCCCGCGCACGCTGCCGCTGGTGCGGGCGTTCTCCGGGCTCCTGGCCCGCCGGACTCCCCGCGATGTCGAGGTGCTCACCCTGCCCTCCGGGGTGGGCGTCCGGCTCTTCCGCCCCGACGGTGTCACCGAACCGGCGCCGGCGCTGCTATGGATCCATGGCGGTGGCTACGTGCTGGGCAGATCACCCGGGGACGACGTGGTCTCCCGCCGGTTCAGCAATCAACTCGGCATCACCGTGGCCGCGGTGGACTACCGGTTGGCGCCCGAACATCCCTACCCGGCCGCGCTCGAGGACTGCTACGCCGCGCTGACGTGGCTGGCCCGGTTGCCCGCGGTCGATCCCGAGCGGGTCGCGATCGGCGGCGCCAGCGCCGGCGGGGGCCTCACCGCCGCCCTGGCCTTGCTGGCCCGCGACCGCGGGGAGATCCGGCCGGCGTTTCAACTGCTGTCCTACCCGATGCTCGACGACCGCAGTGCCGCCGCGCCGGCCCAGCCCACGTATCGGTTGTGGGATCCGCTCGCCAACCGGTTCGGCTGGTCGGCGTATCTGGGCGGGGCCGACCCCGAAATCGCGGTGCCCGCACGACACACCGACCTGAGCGGCCTGCCGCCGGCGTGGCTGGGCGTCGGCACGCACGACCTGTTCTATGAGGAAGACCTCGACTACGCCGACCGGCTGGTCGCCGCCGGGGTGCCGTGTCAGGTGGAGCTGATCCCGGGCGCGTTTCACGGCTTCGATCTGCTGGTTCCGAAAGTGCAAGTGTCGCAAAGGTATTTCGCCGCGCAGTGCGATGCCTTGCGGGCGGCTTTGGCGCCGACTACGTAGCCCGGTAGGCCACTTCGCCGCCGATGATGGTCGCGGTGACCATGGCCGCGTCCAGCTCGGCCAATGCGGCCGCGGGTGGTTGCGACAGAAGGCACAGCTGCGCGGGCTCGCCCGCCGCGATGGTGCGCGGCCGTGCCGGTTGCTCGGGGTGTCCGGTGAACATCGTCAAAGCCGTTGTGGCGTCGATGCATTCGCGTGGATTCAGCACCACACCGCTGGGCGTCGTGCGGTGCACTGCGGCGCGCATCACCGCCCAGGGATCGAAGTGGCCGAACGGCATGTCGGTGGACAGCGCAAGCGGCACTTCGGCGTCTCGCAGCGAGGCGACCCGCCACAGCTGCTGATGCTCGTGCTCGGGCACGTCGGTGAGGTACTGATCGCCGCGCTCGGCAACGAAGTTGGGTTGGGTCACCACGGTCAGGCCCAGCTCGGCCAGGTCGGCCAGGTTGTCTTCGGGCACCACGGCGGCGTGCTCGATGCGGTCACCCGGGTGGCTGCCCGCCGTGCGCAACGCAGCAATCGTCACCAGGAGTTGCGCGGCGCTCACACAGTGCACGGCCACGGGCCGTCCCGCGCGGTGCTGGGTGGCGACCCAGGCCGTCAGGGCATCCAGGTCGAGGCGGTCGTCGTGCAGGATCTTCTTGCCCGGCGCCAAAAACCTTAGCGTGGGCCGGAATTCGCCGCTGCGGTGGGCTTGGGTGAGGGCGGCCGCGTCCTTCGCGCCGAGGTCCGGGGTGGCGTCGGTGACTCCGGTGACACCGAGCGCGACGAGCCGGTCGCTGAGGCCGGCGAGGTCGGTCGGGCGCTGGGGCACCGCGCCCGACCAGCCGGGATCGTCGCTGCGCAGCCGCCCGTCGACGTGGTCAGCCAGGCCGATGCCGTGCAGGGCCGCGGAGTTGAGCGTCCACAACGCACCACTGCGGTGCTGCACGCGCACCGGAATGTGGGGCACCACCGCGTCCAGCGCAGCCCGATCCAACGGCCCGGCCACCGATTCGTGGTATCCGACCGCGCGGATCCAGCCGTCGGATCCGGGCGCGGCCTTCGACAGCGCTTGGCGCAGTTGCCCTTCGGTGGTGACCGCAGGCGGCCCGACGGCCAGCGAGTGCAAAGCCGAAGCCGCCGCTCGCACGTGCGCGTGGTGATCGTGCAGGCCGGGCAGCAGGGTACCGCCGGCGGCGTCGAGCACCGTTTCGTTTGAGCGGGCGGCCAGGCCGTCGGCAACCTCCTCGATCCGCGCGCCGACGCGGACGTCGACGATTCTGCCGTCCAACAGCGTGGCGCGCCGAATTATCATGGCAGGCAATGGCTTTGGCCCACCAGCCGATGCACCGCCTCGTTGTCGGCGCCGAGGGGGGCCGCTGCCCGCGCTGGGCGAGGGGCCGCGGGTGGCGGCGCCGGGTGTGGCGACACGGGTGGGTCGGTGGGCAGCGCGGCGTAGCTGGCGGCCACGGCCGCCATGGACACGTTGATCAGCTCGCCACCGCCGCGGTGCAGCGACCCCAGCACCGCCGCGGCGGCCTCCAGCCCGGCCAACGGGTCGGCGACGGCGTCGGCGCAGAACACCGGTCCCACGCCGACCAGGCCACCGGCCACCGCGGCATCGTCGCCGAACGCCGGCCGCCGGCAGTTGGCGCCATAACCATTGAGGCGCAACCAGATCCGGCCGGGTCGCGGGGCCACCTGGTCGGGGCCGAGGCGGCGGCGGGCCAGCGCATCGGGTCGCGACCCTTCGATCACGATGTCGGCGATGGTCAACAGGGCGCGGACCTGCTCGGCGTCCCGGTCGAAGTCAACGCAGTAGGACAGCTTGTGGCCGTTGATCCAGTCGAAGAAGGCGGGATCGCCGGCTCGGGTGCCGTCGGGCCGGGTCGGGCTTTCCACCTTGATGACGGTGGCGCCTGCCATGGCGAGCACCTGCCCGCACAGCGGACCCGCCCACATCGAGGACAGATCGGCCACCACCAGACCTGCCAGCTCGCGCCTGGCCGCCGGTGGCCACAGCCGCCGGGTCTGCGGCGGTGCGGCGGTGGCCTCGCCGAGGACGGCAGCGGGGAGGTCGAGCAGCGCGGCGCGCTCGCTGATCTCGGACACGGACCGGGCGCCCGCCCAGCGCTGCACGGCCGGCCAGGGATCCTCGGGCACCTCGTCGGCGTGCAGCAGCGCCGGCACCGCGGCGATGTCGTCGGGGCGAGACAGCGTGATCGCGCACCAGCCGTCGCGCGCGGACATCAGGCGGGTAGCGCCGCCGGCGGACGTGCGGCCGGCGCGGGTCAGTCCGAGCAGTCCGGCGCGGCCGGTCAGGAGTGCGGACGCCTCGAGCGTGATGCCGGTTCGGCCCGCGATGTCCGCGGCGATCTGTTCGGCGCGGCCCAGCACCGGCGCCCGGGAGAAATCGGGGGGCCCGTCGGCGCGGCCGGTGAGGTAGGCCAGCCCGCTGCTGCCCCATGCGCTGGTCCACTGGCTGCCCTGCGGTGACGGCACCGAACCCACACCACCCATGGTGGCCGGTTTACCGACCAATCGGATGACAAATTTTCGTCGCCGTTAACGAGACGACGGTATGGCGGCGGGCTTTCAGCGCACGTTTCCTCGTCTTATGCACGGATCCTCATGGCTCCGGTGTGGTGCAGATTACAGTTTAGAAACTTTTTTAATGACTTGAGCTCTATTCAACAGAAGTTAGTATGCAAAGTACCAAGTTGATCTAACGTTCGTTTCGACGCGACGCCGGCACAGTGACGGGAGCCAGGTTCATGCCCGTCGATCGTGGCCTAGGTAGGTAGGTGGTCCAGATGTCATACCTGTTGGCGTCCCCCGAGACACTGTTAGCGGCGGCTGCAGACGTCGCGGGCATCGGCTCGGCGATCGAATCGGCCAACGCGGCCGCGGCCGCACCGACCACCGCCCTGCTGGCCGCCGCCGAAGACGAGATCTCCACCGCACTCGCGGCCCTCTTCGGTGCGCACGCGCAGGCCTACCAGGTCGTCAGCGCCCAAGCCGCTGCATTCCACACGCAGTTCACGCAGGCCCTGGCAGCGGGCGCCAACTCCTACGCCTTGGCCGAAGCCGCCAACGCCTCCCCCCTGCAACAGCTGCTCAACCTGATCAACACCCCCACCGAGACGTTGTTCGGCCGTCCGTTGATCGGCAACGGCGCCAACGGCATCGACGGCACCGGGGGCAACGGCGGTGCGGGCGGCTTCCTGTACGGCAACGGCGGCCGGGGCGGCATCGGCGCACCGGGCCAAGCCGGAGGAACCGGCGGCAGCGCCGGTCTGATCGGCAACGGCGGCGCGGGCGGGGCCGGCGGCATTTCGATGAACGGTGCCGGCGGGGCCGGTGGCGCCGGCGGCATGGGCGGTTTGCTTTTCGGTAACGGCGGGACCGGCGGGGCCGGCGGCGCCAGCGCGGGCGGCATCGGAGCCGGCGGCGTCGGTGGGGCCGGCGGGAACGCGTGGCTGCTGGGCAGCGGCGGCGCCGGCGGAGCCGGTGGAACCAGCGTCAGCGCCGAAGGCGGCACCGGAGCGGCCGGCGGCAGCGCCGGATTCCTGTGGGGCCACGGTGGTGCCGGCGGGGCCGGCGGGGCCAATCTCGGTGGCGTCGGAACCGGCGGCGCGGGCGGCGCCGGCGGCAGCACCTGGCTGCTGGGCCACGGCGGAATCGGCGGCGCCGGCGGCAGCAGCGTCAGCGCCGATGGCGGCGCCGGCGGGGCCGGTGCCAGCGGCGGGCTCCTGATCGGCAGCGGTGGCGCCGGCGGCGCCGGCGGGGCCAACTTCGGCGGCACCGGGACCGGCGGCGCCGGAGGTGCGGGCGGCAACGCCTGGCTGGCGGGCTTCGGCGGTGACGGCGGTGCCGGCGGCAGCAGCGCCACCGGCGACGGCGGCGTCGGCGGGGCGGGGGCCGCAGCTGGATTCCTGATCGGCAGCGGCGGCTCCGGCGGCAACGGCGGCGCCTCGAGCTTCCTGGGCGGCTCCGGCGGCAACGGCGGCGCGGCCGGCAACGCCGGACTGCTGGGCAACGGCGGCAGGGGCGGCAGCGGCGGCAGCGGCCTCAACGCCGTCGCGGGTGCGGGCGGCAACGGCGCAAACGGCGGCAACGGCGGCTGGCTGCTCGGTAGCGGCGGAGACGGCGGCGTCGGCGGTTCCGGGATATCCGGCGAGGGCAACGGCGGTTTGGGCGGCAACGCGGTGCTCTTCGGGCACGGCGGCGACGGCGGCAACGGCCTGGTCGGCGGCACCGCCGGCCGTGCCGGACTGCTGATCGGCAACGGCGGCGACGGCGGCACCGGCCGCGCGGGCGCCAACGGCGGCCTGTTGTTCGGTAGCGGCGGCGACGGCGGCAACGGCGGCTTCGGCAACCCGACGGCCGGCGGCGACGGCGGCCGCGCCTGGCTGTTCGGCAACGGCGGTCATGGCGGTTTCGGCAGCAACGGCGTCGCCACCATCGCCGGCGGCAACGGATTCAACGGCGGCAACGGTGGCAGCGCCGGTGTGCTGCTGGGTGTCGGTGGTGGCGGCGGCGCGGGCGGCACCGGGCTGGTGACCGGCGTCGGCACCGGTGCGGGCGGCAACGGCGGCCTCGGTGGCGGCAGCGGATGGCTGCTCGGCCTCGGCGGTGACGGCGGAGCCGGCGGCAGCGGCGGCGTCGGCATCGCCGGGGCATCCGGCGGTCACGGCGGTGTCGGCGGCAGCGGCGGCGACGCCCGGCTGCTGGGTATCGGCGGGGCCGGCGGAGCCGGTGGGGTCGGCGGAGCCGCGGGAGCAGGTACGGCGGCCGGGGCCGGCGGCCAAGGCGGCAACGCCGGTGCCAGCGGCTGGTTGGCCGGCAACAGCGAGGCCGGCGGCGCGGGCGGGGCCGGCGGCACCGGCACGCTCAACGCCGCGGGCGGTGCCGGCGGCAATGGCGGGCTGGGTGCGTCCGCGACGCTGCTCGGCGACGGTGGGGCCGGCGGAGCGGGTGGTGCCGCAGGCAGCGGCGGCCACGCCAACGGCCTCGGGGCCGCGGGCGGTCAGGGCGGCGCGGCCGGCAACAGCGGGTTCATCTACGGCAACGCCGGTGCCGGCGGCGCCGGTGGTGCCGGGGGCACCAACCTCAACCTCGGCGCCGGTGGCGCCGGCGGTGGCGGCGGTCCGGGCGGCAACGCCACCTTGCTCGGTAATGGCGGAAACGGTGGCGCCGGAGGCGCCGGTGGTGACGGGACACCCACCGGGCCCGACGGACACGGCGGTGGCGGCGGCCGCGCCGGCTGGCTCTTCGGCCAGCCCGGTGCGCCCGGCCCAACCGGCTAACACGCAGTCAGACAACAACTTTCACACACACGACTCCATCGTGGCCTAGCGAGATAGGTGGTCCAGATGTCATTCCTGTTCGCCTCCCCCGAGGCGCTGCTGGCAGCGGCATCCGACGTCGCCGGAATCGGTTCGGCGATCGAAGCGGCCAACGCGGCCGCGGCGGGCCCGACCACCACCCTGCTGGCCGCCGCCGAAGACGAGGTGTCGACCGCCATCGCGGCGCTCTTCGGCAGCCACGCCCAGGCGTACCAGACCATCAGCGCGCAAGCCGCGGCCTTCCACACCCAGTTCATGCAGGCCCTCAACGCCGGGGGCAACTCCTACGCCTGGGCCGAGGCCGCCAACACCTCACCATTGCAGGCCTTCGAAAAAGCCGTGCTCGACGCGGTGAACACACCCACCCAGTTGCTGCTTGGGCGCCCGCTGATCGGCGACGGCGCCAACGGCACCGCCCCGGGCCAGGCCGGCGGCAACGGCGGGTTGTTGATCGGTAACGGCGGCGCGGGCGCATCGGGTGCCGCCGGGCAGGCCGGCGGCGCCGGGGGCAGCGCCGGGTTGATCGGTAACGGCGGCGTCGGCGGCGCGGGCGGCATGTCCCTCAACGGCAACGGCGGCGCCGGCGGCGCCGGCGGCAACGGCGGATGGCTGTGGGGCAATGGCGGCACGGGCGGTGTCGGCGGCGCCAGCGCCGGACTGCTCGGTGCCGGTGGAGCCGGTGGTACCGGCGGCCACGCGTGGCTGCTGGGCAACGGCGGTGCCGGAGGTGCCGGCGGCGCCGGCGCGTACGGCGGAGCCGGGGCGGCCGGCGGCAACGGCGGCAACGGCGGCCTGCTCTACGGCAACGGCGCGGCCGGCGGCGCCGGCGGCGCCAACCTCAGCGCTACCGGGACCGGTGGCGCCGGTGGCGGCGGCGGTAACTCCTGGCTGCTGGGCTCCGGCGGCGCCGGCGGAGCGGGTGGGAGCGGCCCGGCATTCGGCGGACACGGCGGATACGGCGGCCACGGCGGCCTCCTGACCGGTGCCGGTGGCGCCGGCGGCGCGGGCGGTGCCGGCGGCATCGGCGGCAGCGGCGGTGGCGGCGGCAACGCCGGCTGGCTTTCTGGCGGTGCGGGTGGCGCCGGTGGCGCCGGCGGCATCGGCCACACCGGTGACGGCGGCCTAGGCGGCGCCGGCGGATCCGGCGGACTGTACGGCGCCGGTGGCGCCGGCGGCGCCGGCGGCAGCGGCGCAGCTACCGGCGGTACCGGTGGATCCGGCGGCCGCGCCGGCCTGTTGTTGGGCGCCGGCGGCGGGGGCGGCACCGGCGGCAGCAGCGGTGGCCCGGGCAGCAACGGCGGCGACGGCGGTGCGGGCGGTAGGGGCGGCTGGCTGTACGGCAACGGTGGCGCCGGCGGTAACGGCGGCAACGGCGCGGCGGGTCTGGCGGCCGTCAACGGCGGCACCGGCGGCGCCGGCGGTCACGGCGGTTCCGGCGGCGTCGGCGGTAGAGGCGGGCTGCTGTTCAGCAACGGCGGCAACGGCGGCAACGGCGGGCTGGGCGGGGCCGGTGGCACCGGCGGTCATGGCGTCGACGGCGCCATGGGGACCTTCCCCAGCGGCAACGGCGGTGACGGCACCGATGGCGGCGCCGGCGGCGCCGGCGGTAACGGCGGCAATGGCGGTGCCGGTGGTCGCGGCGGGCTGTTCGGCCACACCGGTACCACGGGCGCCGGGCGCGCCGGCGGGGCCGGTGGTGGCGGCGGAATCGGTGGCAACGGCGGTGACGGCGCCGCGGGTGCGGCCAACAGCCCCAACGGCGGCAACGGCGGTAATGGCGGCAACAACGGGGCCGGCGGGGCCGGCGGCGTCGGCGGCACCGGTTCCACCATCGGCGTGCACGGTGCGTCGGGCACCACACCGACGAATGCGGGCGGTAACGGCGGTAACGGCGGCGCGGGGTACAGCGCCACCACGGCCGGCGCCAACGGCGGTGACGGCGGGGCCGGCGGGCGCGGCGGAAACTACGGCAATGGCGGTAACGGCGGGGCCGGCGGCAACGGCGCGGCCGGAGTGGCCGGCGCCAACGGCATCAACCCCGGCGACAGCGGCGGCAACGGCCTGGCCGGTGGGTCCGGCGGTCGGGGCGGCGCCGGAGGGACCGGCGGCTCGATGGCCGGTAACGGCGGCGCCGGCGGTATCGGCGGCAGCGGCGGCAGCGGTGGCGCGGGCGGCGCCGGTGTCACCGGCAACAACGGTGTCGCCGGCGTCAACAACGGCGCGGGTCAGTCCGGCGGCAGCGGCGGCAACGGCGGCACCGGCGGCACCGGCGGCGCGGGCGGGGTCGGCGGCACGGCGGCCCACGGCACCGCGGGCACATCGGGCACCGGTGGGTCCGGCGGTGACGGCGGCGCTGCGGGGCGCCCCGGTGATGGTGGGCACGGCTCCGACGGCAACGCCACCTACCTCGACGGCGGTAAGGGCGGCGACGGCGGTAACGCGGGCGCGGCGGGTACCGGCGGCTCCGGCGGCGCCAACGGCAGCGGGAGCGGGACGGGCGCCAAGGGCGCAGGCGGTGCGACGGTAGCCGCCCCGGCGGGCAACGGCGGCGCTGGCGGCACCGGTTTCAGTGCCACCACGGCGGGCGGCAACGGCGGCAATGGTGGGGCCGGCGGGGCCGGCGGCAATGTCGGTAACGGCGGCAACGGTGGCGCCGGCGGCAACGGCGCGGCCGGCACCAACGGCACCAACGGCGTCAACGCGGGCGACAGCGGCACCAGCGGTTTGGCCGGCGGTAAGGGCGGCGACGGCGGCGCGGGTGGTAAGAGCGGCGGCGCCGGCACCCACGGCGGTGACGGCGGCACCGGCGGCACCGGCGGCAGTGGTGGGGTCGGTGGTTCGGGCGTCTCCGGCGCGAACGGCGCCGCCACCAGCGGTGTCGGCGGCGCGGGCCAGGCCGGTGGAAACGCCGGCAGTGGCGGCGCCGGCGGCGACGGCGGTAAGGGCGGCGCCGCGGGCGCGGCCGGCACGGGCGGCATCGCCGGCCACGCGGGCGACGGCGGAGCGGCCGGCAACGGCGGGGCCGCGGGCACCGCGGGCAACGGCGGGACCGGCGCCAATGGCGCCAACGGCACCGCGGGTGTCAACAACAACGCCGGATACGACGGCGGGAACGGCGGCGCCGGCGGGGCCGGCGGCAACGGCGGTAAGGGCGGTACCGGCGGCGTATCCGGCGGTACCGGGGCGAACGCGGGCACCGACGGCACAGGCGGCAACGCCAGCAACGGCGGCATCGGCGGTAACGCGGGATCTGGCGGGACCGGTGTGTCCGGCGTCAACGGCACCGCCGGGGTCAACTCCGGCGCGGGGCAGGCCGGCGGTAACGGCGGCAATGGCGGCGGCGGCGGGACCGGCGGCGCCGGCGGGCACCGTGGCCTCGGCGGCGGCACCACGGGCGCGGCGGGCAACGACGGCCTGGGCGGCGCCGGCGGTAACGGCGGCAACGCGGGCCGCCCGGGTGACGGTGGCCATGGCGCGGATGGCACTGCGACGTTCCTCGACGGTGGTCGGGGTGGTGCCGGTGGTAATGCCGGTGTCTCGGGTACCGGCGGCAGCGGTGGCGCCAACGGCAGTGGTATCGGTTCGGGTGCTGCCGGTGATGACGGGGCGATCGTGGCGGCGGCCGGTAACGGCGGCGCGGGCGGCAGCGGCTACAGCGCGACGACTCCGGGTGCCAGCGGTGGTCATGGTGGCGATGGTGGCGCGGGCGGCAACGTCGGTAGCGGTGGTGACGGTGGCGCCGGTGGTAACGGCGTGGCCGGAAAGTCCGGCACCAACGGGGTCAATCCCGGCGCCAGCGGGACCGACGGGCAGGCCGGCGGGGCCGGTGGTGACGGCGGTAAGGGTGGTGCGGGCAGCGGCACCCTGGGCACCCACAGCGGCAACGGCGGTGCCGGCGGCGCCGGCGGGGCCGGCGGCCAGGGTGGCAGTGGTGTGGACGGCGCCAATGGGGTGGCCACCAACGGTGTCGGCGGGGCGGGCCAGGCCGGCGGCAACGCCGGTAACGGCGGCGCCGGTGGCGCGGGTGGTAATGGCGGCGCGGCCGGCGGTGCGGGTGCGGTGGCCGGCAACGGCGGAGCCGCCGGCAACGGTGGAGCCGCGGGCACCGCGGGCAACGGCGGTGTCGGCGCGGCCGGGGCCAACGGCACGGCAGGAGTCAACAACGGCGCGGGCTACGCCGGCGGTGCCGGCGGCGCGGGCGGCCACGGCGGCAACGGCGGCGCGGGCGGCCACGGCGGCAACGGCGGCGCGGGCGGCACCGGCGGTTCCGGGGCACAGGCCGGCGCCGACGGCAACGGCGGCAACGCCAGCAACGGCGGGGTCGGCGGAGCGGCCGGATCCGGCGGCAACGGCATCACCGGCGCCAACGGCACCGCCGACGTCAACAAGTACGGCACCGGCATCGGCGGCGGCCAGTCCGGCGGCGACGGCGGCAACGGCGGCACTGGCGGGGCTGGCGGCGCCGGCGGCACCGGTGGCCTGGGCGGCGGCACCACCGGCGTGCAGGGCGGTAACGGCAGCGGCGGCGTAGGCGGAGCCGGCGGTAACGCCGGCACCCCGGGCAGCGGCGGTGACGGCGCGGCTGGGACGGTCACCAACACCGCCGGCGGCGCCGGCGGGGCCGGCGGCAACGCCGGCAGCATCGGCAAGGGCGGCGCCGGCGGCGCCAACGGCGGCGGCGGCACCGCGAACAACGGCGCCGACGGCGCGGCGGTCGCCGGGTTCGCCGGCAACGGCGGTCACGGCGGCACCGGCTTCACCGCCACCACACCCGGCGCCAACGGCGGCGACGGCGGCGCCGGCGGGGCCGGCGGCAATGTGGGCAACGGCGGCAACGGCGGTGCCGGCGGCAACGGGGCGGCCGGCGGCAACGGTGGCAACGGCGTTAACCCCGGCGACAGCGGTACTAACGGCACCGCCGGCGGCAAGGGCGGCGCCGGCGGTGCCGGCGGAGCCAGCGGCGGCGCCGGAACCCACAGCGGCAACGGCGGCGCCGGCGGCATCGGCGGCGCGGGCGGCACCGGCGGTTCCGGGGTGAACGGCGCCAACGGGCAAGCCACCAACGGCGCGGGCCAGGCCGGCGGCAACGGCGGCAATGCCGGCAACGGCGGCGCGGGCGGCGACGGCGGCAAGGGCGGCGCGGCTGGCGCGGTCACCAGCCCGGGCGCCACCGCGGGTAACGCCGGCAACGGCGGCGCGGCCGGTAACGGCGGCGCGGCGGGTGTGGCCGGCGCCGGGGGCGCCGGCGCTCTGGGCGCCAACGGCACCGCTGGGGTGAACAACGGCGCCGGGTACGCCGGCGGCAACGGCGGTAACGGCGGCGCCGGGGGCAGCGGCGGCAATGGCGGCACCGGCGGCCAGGCCGGCGGCGTCGGCGCAACCGCGGGCACCAACGGCAACGGCGGCAACGCCAGCAACGGCGGCGCCGGCGGCGCGGCAGGGTCCGGCGGCACCGGCAGCACCGGGGCCAGCGGCGTCGCGGGTGTCAACAGCGGCGCTGGTCAGGCCGGTGGTGACGGCGGCGCCGGCGGCACCGGCGGAACCGGTGGCGCCGGCGGCAAGGGTGGCACCGGTGTCATCGCGGGCACGGACGGCAGCGGCGGCGTCGGCGGCAAAGGCGGCAACGCCGGCTTCGCCGGCGGCGGCGGCCGCGGCGCTGACGGCACTGCCACCTTCGTCGACGGCGGCGCGGGTGGGGCGGGCGGCAACGCCGGCAGCATCGGCCAGGGCGGGGCCGGCGGCACCAACGGCGGCGGCGGCACCGCGCAAAGCGGCGCCAACGGGACCGGCGCCAGCGGCGGCAACGGCGGCGCGGGCGGTAACGGCGCGGCCGGCGCGAACGGCGTCAACGGCGTCAACGCCGGCGACAGCGGCACCGACGGACTGGCCGGCGGTAAGGGCGGCGCCGGCGGGGCCGGCGGTTCCGGCACGGGCACCGGCTTCAAGGGTGGTAGCGGCGGCGCCGGTGGTATCGGTGGCGGCGGCGGCACCGGCGGCTCGGGCCTCAACGGCGTCGCGGGCACAGCCACCAACGGCGCGGGCACCGCAGGCGGTAACGGCGGCAACGCCGGCAACGGCGGCGCCGGCGGTAACGGCGGCCAGGGCGGCGCGGCGGGCGCGGGCACCAACGGTGCGACCGCGGGCACCGCGGGCAACGGCGGGGCCGCCGGCAAGGGCGGCAACGCGGGCAACGCCGGCAACGGCGGGGCCGGCGCTACGGGCGCCAACGGCATCTCGAGTGTCAACAACGGCGCCGGATACGACGGCGGCAACGGCGGGGCCGGCGGTAAGGGCGGCAACGGCGGCAATGGCGGCACCGGCGGCCAGGCCGGCGGGGTCGGCGCGAGCACGGGCGCCAACGGCAACGGCGGCAACGCCAGCAGTGGCGGCAGCGGCGGCGCGGCCGGCTCCGGCGGCGCGGGCAGCAACGGCGCCAGCGGCGTCGCGGGTGTCAACAGCGGCGCCGGGCAGGCCGGTGGCAACGGTGGTGCCGGCGGCACCGGTGGCGCCGGTGGCGCTGCCGGTAAGGGCGGCACCGGCGCCACCGCGGGCACTGACGGCAGCGGCGGCGTCGGCGGCAAGGGCGGCAACGCCGGTGTCGCGGGCGACGGTGGTCGGGGTGCCGATGGCACCAGCACCTTCGTCGACGGCGGCGCGGGTGGGGCCGGCGGCAACGCCGGCGGCATCGGCAAGGGCGGCGCGGGCGGCGCCAACACCGGTGGCGGCACCGCGCTCAGCGGCGCCGACGGCACCGGCGCCAACGGCGGCAACGGCGGGGCCGGCGGCAACGGCGCGGCCGGCACCAACGGCATCAACGGCGTCAACGCCGGCGACAGCGGCACCAACGGCGCGGCGGGCGGTAAGGGCGGCGCCGGTGGGGCCGGCGGTACCGGCGCGGGCACCGGCTTCAAGGGCGGCAACGGCGGGGCCGGCGGTATCGGCGGCGCCGGCGGCACGGGTGGCTCAGGGATCAACGGCGCCAACGGCGTCGCCACCACCGGAGCCGGCGGAGCAGGTCAGGCCGGCGGTAACGCGGGCAGCGGCGGCGCCGGTGGCGACGGCGGCCAGGGCGGCGCGGCGGGCGCGGGCACCAACGGCGCGACCGCGGGCACCGCGGGCAACGGCGGGGCGGCCGGCAAGGGCGGTAACGCAGGCGCGGCGGGCAACGGCGGGGCCGGCGCGGCGGGTGCCAACGGCATCTCGGGCGTCAACAACGGCGCCGGATACGACGGCGGCAACGGCGGGGCCGGCGGTAAGGGCGGCAGCGGCGGCAACGGCGGCACCGGCGGCCAGGCCGGCGGGTCCGGCGCGACCGCGGGCGCCAACGGCAACGGCGGCAACGCCAGCAACGGCGGCAGCGGCGGCGCGGCCGGCTCCGGTGGCACCGGCATTACCGGCGCCAACGGCACCGCGGACCTCAACAAATACGGCACCGGCATCGGCGGCGGGCAAGCCGGCGGCAACGGCGGTAACGGCGGCACCGGTGGCGCCGGCGGCGCCGGCGGTAAAGGCGGGACGGCCGGTACCGGCGCGACCGCGGGCAGCAACGGCGTCGGCGGCGTCGGCGGCAACGGCGGCAACGCCGGCACGCCCGGCAGCGGCGGTGACGGCGCGGCCGGCACGACCACCAACACCACCGGCGGCAATGGCGGCAACGGCGGTAACGCCGGCTCCGCGGGTAGCGGCGGATCCGGCGGGGCCAACGGCAGCGGCAGCGGCAGCGCCGCCGCCGGCAGCAACGGCGCCTCGGTCCTCGGCGCGGCCGGCAACGGCGGCACCGGCGGCACCGGCTTCACCTCGACCGTGGCCGGCGCCAGCGGCGGCAACGGCGGCGCGGGCGGTAACGGCGGCTCGGTCGGCAACGGCGGCGCCGGTGGCGCCGGCGGCAACGGAGTGGCCGGCACGGTCGGCAGCAACGGCGTCAACGCCGGTGACAGTGGCGGGGCCGGTCAAGCCGGCGGGTCCGGCGGCATCGGCGGCCAGGGCGGCAACGGCGGCTCGACCTCCGGCGCGGCCGGGGTGGGCGGCGCCGGCGGCGCCGGAGCCGACGGCGGCAAGGGCGGCGCCGGTGTCAGCGGCGCGGTCGGCACCAGCGGGGTCAACAACGGCGCCGGTCAGGCCGGCGGCAGCGGCGGCAACGGCGGGGCCGGCGGCTCCGGCGGCGCGGGCGGGGCCGGCGGCAAGACGCTGGGTGGCACCGGTCTCCAGGCGGCCAGCGGTGCTGGCGGCAACGCCGGCAACGGTGGCGCCGGCGGCAACGCTGGCGCCGGTGGTGCCGGCGCCAGCGGCGTGGCGGGCACCAACAGCGGAACCGGCGGCGCCGGCGCGGCCGGCGGTAACGGCGGCACCGGCGGCAACGGTGGTAACGGCGGCGCCGGGTCCACGATCGGCAAGGCGGGCAGCGCCGGCAACGGCGGCAACAGCGCCGCTGGCGGCAACGGCGGCATCGGCGCCGACGGCACGGCGGCCAACCCCAACGGCGGCAACGGCGGCAACGGCGGCAACCGGGGCACCGCAGGGGTCCGCGGCGCGGTCGGCACCGGTTCGGGCACGCCCAGCGCCGGCTCCAACGGCACCGCCCCCAGCTCGGGCGGTAACGGCGGTAACGGCGGGGCGGGCTTCACCTCGACGGTCGCCGGCGCCAGTGGCGGCACCGGCGGTAACGGCGGCAACGGCGGCAATGTCGGCACCGGCGGCACCGGTGGTGCCGGCGGTAACGGTGTGGCCGGCAACGCGGGCGGCAATGGCGTCAACCCCGGCGAGAGCGGCAGCGCGGGGCAGGCCGGTGGCGCCGGTGGTAGCGGCGGCCAGGGTGGTAACGGCGGCTCGGTGTCCGGCGCGGCCGGAGTCGGTGGCGCCGGTGGGACCGGCGCCGACGGCGGTAACGGCGGTGCCGGTGTGGCCGGCTCCAACGGCGTGGTCGGCACCAACAACGCCGCCGGTCAGTCCGGCGGGTCCGGCGGTGCGGGCGGCAACGGCGGTAGCGGCGGCAACGGCGGCGTCGGCGGGAAGACGGCCGGCGGCAGCGGTACCCAGGCGGCCAGCGGCGCCGGGGGCGCCGCAGGCAATGCCGGCAGCGGTGGCAACGGCGCGATCGGCGGCAACGGCGCGGCCGGCGTGGCCGGCATCAACAACGGCGCGGGCGGCGCGGCCGGTAACGGCGGCGCCGGCGGCGCCGGCGGCACGGGCGGCAACGGCGGCACCGGATCGACCATCGGCAAGGCGGGCAGCGCCGGCAACGGCGGCAACGGCGCGGCCGGGGGCAACGGCGGCATCGGCGCAGACGGCACCGCGGCCAACCCCAACGGCGGGGCCGGCGGCACCGGCGGCAACGCGGGCAGCGCCGGCGCGGCCGGCAAGGTCGGCACCGGCACCGGCACCCCCAGCGCCGGAGCGAAGGGCAGCACCGCCACCTCGGGCGGCAACGGCGGTAACGGCGGCAACGGCTACACCTACAGCACACCGGGCGCCAACGGCGGCAGCGGCGGCGCGGGCGGTGACGGGGGCAACGTCGGTAACGGCGGCTCGGGCGGTAACGGTGGCAACGGCGTGGCCGGCACGGACGGCACCGCCGGCGTCAAGGCCGGCGACAGCGGCGGCAACGCGCAAGCCGGCGGGTCCGGCGGTGACGGCGGCCGCGGCGGCAAGGGCGGCGTGAACGCCGGCAACGGCGGCGCCGGCGGTAACGGCGGCAGCGGCGGCAACGGCGGCACCGGCGGCACCGGTCAGGACGGCGCGACCGGCGTCGCCGGCGTCAACAACGGCGCCGGACAGGCCGGCGGCAACGGCGGCAACGGAGCCAACGGCGGCAGCGGCGGCAACGGCGGAGTCGGCGGCGGCTCGACCAAGGGCGTCGCGGGCACCTCGGGTCTGGGCGGCAACGCCGGCAACGGCGGCAACGCCGGCACGCCGGGCAGCGGCGGCAACGGCGCGGCCGGCACGGCCATTAACCCGACCGGCGGGGCCGGCGGCAACGGCGGCAACGCGGGCACCGCGGGCGCCGGGGGTACCGGCGGCAGCAACGGCAGCGGCTCGGGCACCGGCAAGTACGGCCTCGACGGAGCCATGCCCACCACGCCCGTCGGCAACGGCGGCAACGGTGGCACCGGATTCACCTCAACTGCGGCCGGCGCCAACGGCGGCGACGGCGGCGCCGGCGGCAACGGCGGCAACTACGGCAGCGGCGGCGCCGGCGGCAACGGCGGCAACGGCGTGGCGGGCGCAGCGGGCGTCGACGGAGTCAGCGACGGCAACAACGGCGGCACCGGTCAGGCCGGCGGCGCCGGCGGTAAGGGCGGCGCCGGCGGGGACGCCGGGGCCAACCTGGGTGACGGCGGCGCCGGCGGTGCCGGCGGATCCGGCGCCGACGGCGGCAAGGGCGGCACCGGGCACAACGGCGGCAACGGCGTATCCGGCGTCGACAACTACGGCACCGGCGTCGGCGCCGGCCAGAACGGTGGCAACGGCGGCAACGGCGGGGTCGGCGGCAACGGCGGGCAAGGCGGCACCGGCGGTAGCGCCGGCCTGTACGGCACCGCGGGCACCGTGGGCGCGGGCGGCAACGCCGGCAACGGCGGTGCGGCCGGGACACCGGGCAGCGGCGGCAACGGCGCGGCCGGCATCGCGACCAGCACCGCGGGCGGCAACGGCGGCAATGGCGGCAACGCGGGCAGCGGCGGCGCCGGCGGTATCGGCGGCCTGGACGGCGGCGGAGACGTCAGCGGCAGCAACGGCACCGCGGGCGCCGGCTTCACCGGCTCGGCCGGTCACGGCGGCAACGGCGGCGTCGGCTTCAGCCAGGCACCCAACGCCACCGACGCCAGCGGCAACGGCCTGGCCGGCGGCGCGGGCGGTAAGGGCGGCAGCGGCGGCACCAACGGCAACGGCGGCGCCGGCGGCGCCGGCGGCAACGGCTCCAACGGTGCGACCGGCAGCAACGGCGTCAACACCGGCTCTTCGGGCAGCACCGGCGGTAACGGCGGGGCCGGCGGTCAAGGCGGCGCCGGTGGCGCCGGCGGCACCACCGTCGGCAACGGCGGCGCGGGCGGGCTCGGCGGTAACGCGGGCAGCGGCGGCAACGGCGGCAGCGGCGTGAACGGCAACAACGGTGTCGCCAACTCCAACGCCTACGGCACCGGCATCGGCGGCGGCCAGAACGGCGGCAGCGGCGGTAGCGGCGGGACCGGCGGCAACGGCGGCGCCGGCGGCGCCGGCGGCAACGCCACCAACGGCGCGGCGGGCACCGGTGCGGCCGGCGGCAACGCCGGCAACGGCGGCAACGGCGGCACCCAGGGCAACGGTGGCAACGGCGCGGCCGGCACCATCGCCAACCCCGACGGCGGCGCCGGCGGCAAGGGCGGCAACCCCGGCACCGGCGCGGGCGGCGGCACCGGCGGCAGCGGCGGCGCCAACGGCAGCGGGTCGGGCGCCGGCGCCAAGGGTGCCAACGGCACCGGCGGCACCACGCCCACCGGCGTCGGCGGCAACGGCGGCCAGGGCGGTGATGGCTTCAACGCCACCGTGCCGGGCGCCAACGGCGGCAAGGGCGGTGTCGGCGGTGACGGCGGCCTGTACGGCGACGGCGGCGCCGGCGGTAACGGCGGCAGCGGCGCGGCCGGCCAGAACGGCAGCAACGGGACCGCCCTGAACCCCAACGGTGGCACCGGCCAGGCCGGCGGCAGCGGCGGCGCGGGCGGCAACGGCGGTAACAGCGGCACCCTGAACGGCAAGGGCGGCGCCGGCGGTAACGCCGGCAACGGCGCGGCCGGCGGCAGCGGTGGCGACGGCGCCAACACCTTCAGCGGCACCGGCGGCAAGGGCGGCAACGGCGGCAACGGCGGCCTGGGCGCGGCCGGCGGCACCGGCGGCAACGGCTACCTCGGCGGCGGTAAGGGCGGCAGCGGCAGCAATCCCGGCACGGGCGGCGGCGGCGGCACCGGCGGTGTCGGGCCGGGCGGCTTCGGCGGCAACGGCAGCGCCGGCACCACCCCGACCACCGCGACCGGCAACGGCGGCAACGGTGGCAACGCGTTCGGCCTGCCCGGCGCCGGCCAGACCGGCTACGCCGGTGGCGACGGCGGCAACGCCGGGGCCTACGGCAACGGCGGCAACGGCGGCAACGGCTTCACCGGCGGCACCGGCGTGACCGGTTCGACCGGCGGACCGGGCCAAAACGGCGGTGTCGGCGGCACCGGCGGCGCCGGCGGCGCGGCCGGTAAGGGCGGCAACGGCGGCACCATCGCCGGGAACAGCGGTAACGGCGGCGCCGGCGGCAACGGCGGCGCGGGTGGCACCGGCGGCGCGGGCGGTACCGGCGACTGGAGCGTCAACGGTGGCACGGGTGGCAACGCCGGTAACGGCGGCACCGGCGGCGCCGGCGCCGCGGGCGGTAGCGCCGGGACGGTCACCAAGGGCACCGTCGGCACCGGCGGGGCCGGCGGCAACGGCGGTGACGGCGGAGTGAGCGGGGTCGGTGGCACCGGTGCCGCGGGCACCGCCGCCCACCCCAACGGTGGCACCGGCGGTAACGGTGCCAACCCGGGCAGCGGCGGTAACGCCGGTCTGGGTGGCAGCGGCTCGTCCACCGGCAGCAACGGCAAGTCCGGCGCCACTCCCACCACCATCGCCGGAAACGGCGGCACCGGTGGGGCCGGCTGGAACTCCACCACGCCCGGCGTCAACGGCGGCAACGGCGGTACTGGCGGCAACGCCGGGCAGTACGGCACCGGCGGCACCGGCGGCAAGGGCGGCACCGGCGCGATCGGCCAGACCGGCGCCGGCGGCAGCACGCCGGGCGCCAACGGCAGCATCGGCGGCAGCGGCAGCACCGGCGGCAACGGCGGTACCGGCGGTAAGGGCGGCACGCTCGGCGGGGACGGCGGCGCCGGCGGTGCCGCAGGAAACGGCGGCTCCGGCGGCACCGGTGGTAGCGGGGCCGACGGCGTCAACGGTGGCGGCGGCGGCAACGGCGGCGGCGGCGGCAACGGCGGCGGCGGCGGCAAGGGCGGTGACGGCGGAGCGCCCAGCGCGGCCGGCTACAAGGCGGGCGTCGGCGGTGCCGGCGGCAACGGCGGCAGCAACGGTGTCGGCGGCAACGGCGGCAACGGCGGGGCCGGCACGGCCGCCAACCCGAACGGCGGCAACGGCGGCAACGGCGGCGTCCTGGGCAGCGGCGGCGGCGCCGGTGCGGGCGGCAACGGCTCCACCCTCGGTGCGAGCGGCAAAGCCGGCACCATCCCCACCGTCACGGCCGGTAACGGCGGTAACGGCGGCGCCGGCTTCAACCCCACCACCCCGGGCACCTCCGGCGGCAACGGCGGCAACGGCGGCAACGCCGGTTCGATCGGCAATGGCGGCAACGGCGGGGCCGGCGGCAACGGCACGGCCGGCACGGCCGGCGTCAACGGGACCACCGCCGGCAGCAGCGGCACCAGCGGCACATCCGGTGGCTCCGGCGGTAACGGCGGCGCCGGCGGGGCCAGCGGCAACATCTCCGGCAATGCCGGCAACGGCGGGGCCGGCGGAAACGGCGCCGCCGGTGGCAAGGGCGGCAACGGAGTGAGTGGCAAGGCCGGTCTGCCCGGAGTCAACAACGGCGCGGCCGGCAACGGTGGCAACGGCGGCAACGGCGGTAACGGCGGCTCCGGTGGCAACGGCGGGGCGGCGGGTGCGCTGCAAAACGGCAGCGGCGCCGCGGGCACCACCGGCACCGGCGGCAACGGCGCCAACGGTGGCAAAGCGGGCACACCCGGCAACGGCGGCACCGGCGCGGCCGGCACCGTGACCAACCCCAACGGCGGCAACGGCGGCAACGGCGGCAACGCCGGCATCGCCGGCACCGGCGGTACGGCGGGCACCGGGTCCACACCCGGCACCGCGGGCGTCAACGGCGCGTCGGTCACCGGACCGGCCGGCAACGGCGGTCAGGGCGGCGCCGGCTACAACCCGCTGACCAAGGGCGCCAGCGGCGGCAACGGCGGCAACGGCGGCAACGGCGGTTCCATCGGTAACGGCGGTAACGGCGGCGCCGGTGGTAACGGCGTCGACAACCTGGCCGGTGCCAACGGCACCAAGGCGGGCGACTCCGGCGTCGACGGCCGCGCCGGCGGGTCCGGCGGCAACGGCGGTGCCGGCGGTATGGGCGGCTCCGTCTCCGGCAACGGCGGCACCGGCGGCGCCGGCGGCAACGGCGCGGCCGGCAGCGCCGGCGGCAACGGCGTGACCGGCGGCAACGGCGTCTCAGACGTCGACCAGTACGGCACCGGAATCGGCTCCGGCCAAAACGGCGGCAACGGCGGCGTGGGCGGCAACGGCGGAAACGGCGGCAACGGCGGAGTCGGCGGCAAGACGCAGGGCGTCGGCAGCAACGGTGTCGACGGCGTCGGCGGAAACGGCGGCAACGGCGGCAAGGCCGGAACCCCGGGCGACGGCGGCAACGGCGCAGCCGGCACCGCCACCAACCCCAACGGCGGCAACGGCGGCACCGGCGGCAACGAGACCGCAGGCACCGGCGGCACCGGCGGCACCTCCACCACCAAGGCGGGCACCGCCGGCACCAACGGCGCCCTCGCCGCGGGGGCCGTCGGCAACGGCGGCAACGGCGGCACCGGCTACACCCAGACCAGCACCGCGGGCGCCGCGGGCGGCAGCGGCGGCAACGGCGGCAACGCCGGCAGCCACGGCAACGGCGGTAACGGCGGGGCCGGCGGCAACGGCTTTGCCGGCACGGCGGGCACCAACGGCGCCACCGCGGGCGCCAGCGGCACCGACGGAATGGCCGGCGGTGCGGGCGGCAACGGCGGTCTGGGCGGCAACGGCGGCTCGGTGTCCGGCAACGGCGGCAGCGGCGGCGCCGGTGGCACCGGCGCCCGGGGCGGCGACGGCGGGGCCGGCGTGACCGGCGCCAACGGTGTAGCCGGGACCAACAGCGGAGCGGGCCAGGCCGGCGGCAACGGCGGTAACGGCGGCGCCGGCGGCAACGGCGGCAACGGCGGGGCGGGCGGCACGGTCACCAGCGGCGTCGCCGGCACCACCGGCGCCGGGGGCAACGCCGGCGGCGGTGGCAATGCGGGCGCACCGGGCAACGGCGGCACCGGCGCCAACGGCACCGCCAGCAACGTCAACGGCGGGGCAGGCGGCAACGGCGGCAACGCGGGCGCCGCGGGCAACGGCGGCACCGGTGGCACCGGATCGACCGCAGGGGCCAACGGCAGCAACGGCGCCTCGATCGTCGGCCCGGCCGGTAACGGCGGCAACGGCGGCACGGGCTTCACCTCCTCCGCCGCGGGCGCCAACGGCGGCACCGGTGGCAACGGCGGCAACGGCGGCAACATCGGCAACGGCGGCAAGGGCGGCGCCGGCGGCAACGGGGTCGCCGGCACGGCCGGCACCAACCCGGCCACGGCCGGCGCCAGCGGCGGCAACGGCCAGGCCGGCGGGTCCGGCGGTAGCGGCGGCAACGGCGGCGCCGGGGGATCGACCTCCGGCAACGGCGGTGCCGGCGGGGCCGGCGGTACCGGGGCCAACGGCGGCGCCGGCGGCACCGGCGTGACCGGCGCTACCGGGGTGGCCGGGACGAACAACGGCGCCGGCCAGGCCGGCGGCAACGGCGGCAACGGCGGGGCCGGCGGCAACGGCGGTAACGGTGGCGTCGGTGGCACCGCGCTGGGCGCCGGATCCAACGGCACCGCAGGCGCGGGCGGCAAGGCCGGCAACGGCGGTAACGCCGGTACCCCCGGCAGCGGCGGCGGCGGCGCCAACGGCACCGCGGCCAACCCCAACGGCGGTGTGGGCGGAAACGGCGGCAACGCCGGCACCGCGGGCACCGGTGGCACCGGCGGCACCGGGTCGACCACCGGCGCGGGCGGCAGCAACGGCGTGGCGGTGACCGGACCGGCCGGCAACGGCGGCACCGGCGGCGCCGGCTTCAACGCCACTACCCCCGGCGCCACCGGCGGCAACGGCGGAGCCGGCGGCAACGGCGGCAACGTCGGTAACGGCGGCAACGGTGGCGTCGGCGGCAACGGCGCCGCGGGGACGGCCGGCAGCGGGGGCGTCAACCCCGGCGACAACGGCGGCGTCGGTCAGGCCGGCGGCGCCGGCGGCACCGGCGGCGCGGGCGGCCTGGGCGGCTCGATCTCCGGCAACGGAGGCGTCGGCGGCAACGGCGGCCAGGGCGCAACAGGCGGGGCCGGCGGCACCGGCGCGGCCGGAGACATCACCGTCAACAACGGCGCCGGCGGCGCGGGTGGCAACGGCGGAGTCGGCGGCGCCGGTGGCGCCGCGGGCGCCGGCGGCAATGCCCAAGGTGCCGGCACCGGCGGTGCGGGCGGCAACGGCGGGGCCGCAGGCTCCGGCGGGGCACCGGGCACCGGTGGCAAGGGCGCCGACGGCGCGGGCGCCAACCCGAACGGCGGCGTCGGCGGTAACAGCGGCACCGGCGGCAACGGCGGAGTCGGCGGCGCCGGCGGCAACGGCGGCAGCGGCGGGGCCACCTCCGGTAATGGCGGCAAGGCCGGCAACGGCGGGGCCGGCGGCAACGGCGGCAGCGCCACCACCGGGCAGACCGGCGGGGCAGGCGGCAACGGCGGCGCGCCCGACGGCAACGGCGGCACCGGCGGCACCGGACCCAGCGGCGGCAACGGCGGCGCCGGCGGCCCGGCAGGCACACCGGGCGCGGCGGGCACCGGCGGCAGCGCGGGCGGTACCGGCACCACCGGGGCCGGCGGCACCGGCGGCAGCCAGGGCGACGGCGGTGCCGGCGGGAGTGCGGTCGGCGCCGGAGTGGCCGGCCAGCAGGGCCCGTCCGGTACCCCCGGCAGCAACGGCTGAGCGGAGCCGGACCGGCTGGGCGACTAGAACTGCAGCGCCGAAAAGCGCCAGTCCAGCACCTGCCGGTCCGGCTCGCCGGCCGAGCCGCCGACGGCGTAGACCAGCGACCGCAGCCCCAGCACTCCCCCGCTGGTGGTGGGTTCGGCGGACTCGACCCGCACCTCGCTGTACAGCGTGTCCCCCTCGCGGACCGGTCCGGTGTGGTCGCAGTGGGCCCAGCCCAGGACCGTCGCCAGGTTGGGCAGCAGCCGGGTCACCTGCGCCAACGCCAGGCCGATGGTGTGCCCGCCGTAGACCAGACGATGGCCGCCCACCCGCCAGTCATGATGGGTGGCAGCGATATTCAGGGTGAGACGGGCCAGCTCGGGGGCGCTGCTGACCACGTCGGCGGTGCTGCGCAGCACCGCACCGGCCAGACCCGGCTCGAAATGCGGACCGGGCACCCGGGCGCGGAACACCGCACCGTCCCAGCCGGCGGCCGGGTCGGTGGGCGGCGGCGGCGCGTCGACGCCGATGCCCGACAGGTCGTCGCTGGGCGCATCCTGTGGATCCCACTGCGGGCCGGCGGGCAGCATGGCGCACCGGTAGAAGTCGAGCACCAGGCGGTCGGCCTGGTCAACCGTGGTCATTCGCAGCGCCGCCAGGCCCGTCGGGGCCCGGCCCGGCTTGGCCGCGTTGGCGCGCAGCCCGACCACTTCGGTGCGGGTGTAGAGGGAGTCCTCGATCACCGGGAAGCGGTGAAATCGCAGCCCGCGATAGAACAAGTTGGCTTTGACCCGCTGGGTGACCACCGTCGACTGCCCGATCGCCACGTCGCACACCAGACCCGGATGCGCCAGCGCCGCCGGGGCGCCGGTCACCGCGGCGCACAAACCGCCGTCCAGCGCCAGCCGCAGCCGGTCGCCCAGGATCGCCTGATGCGCGGCGGCCAGACCCGACGACAACGTCATCGCCGGCGCCCAGTCGAACACCTGCCCCACCACCAGGTCGTCGAAGTAGGGGCCGCCCTCGCGCATCGCCGCATACCCGGTCCGACTGTGGGAAGTCACAACGCCCAATATGGCACGGGTGAGCAGTGAGCTGAACGACGACGAACAGATGCTGGTCGCCACCGTGCGCGCGTTCATCGACCGTGAGGTGAAGCCGACGGTCCGAGAAGTCGAGCATGCCAACACCTATCCCGAGGCGTGGATCGACCAGATGAAGCGCATCGGCATCTACGGGCTGGCGGTACCCGAATCCTTCGGCGGTGCACCGGTATCCATGCCGTGCTATGTACGGGTCACCGAGGAACTGGCGCGCGGCTGGATGAGCCTGGCCGGCGCGATGGGCGGGCACACCGTGGTCGCCAAGCTGCTGACGCTGTTCGGCACCGACGAGCAGCAGCAGACCTATCTGCCGCGGCTGGCCACTGGCGAGTTGCGGGCCACCATGGCACTGACCGAGCCGGGTGGGGGTTCGGATCTGCAGAACATGTCGACCACCGCGCTGCCCGACGGCACCGACCTGGTGATCAACGGCGCCAAGACCTGGATCTCCAATGCGCGCCGGTCCGGGTTGATCGCGCTGCTGGCCAAGACCGATCCCACCGCCACGCCGCGCCACCACGGCATCTCCATCGTGCTGGTCGAACCCGGGCCCGGCCTGACGGTGTCGCGGGACCTGCCCAAGCTGGGCTACAAGGGGGTGGAATCCTGCGAGCTGTCGTTCGACGGCTTCCGGCTCCCGGCCACGGCCATCCTGGGCGGGGAACCCGGCCACGGCTTCGCGCAGATGATGAAAGGCCTTGAGACCGGCCGGATTCAGGTCGCCGCGCGCGCCCTGGGGGTGGCCACGGCGGCACTCGAAGACGCGCTGGCCTACGCCCAGCAGCGCGAGAGCTTCGGCAATCCCATCTGGAAGCACCAATCCGTCGGCAACTATCTGGCCGACATGGCAACCAAACTCACCGCCGCCCGCCAACTCACCCGCTATGCCGCCGAGCGCTACGACAGCGGCGAGCGCTGCGACATGGAGGCCGGCATGGCCAAGCTGTTCGCCTCCGAAGCCGCGATGGAGATCGCCTTGAACGCGGTGCGCATCCACGGCGGCTACGGCTACTCAACCGAATACGACGTGGAACGCTACTTCCGCGATGCGCCGCTGATGATCGTCGGCGAGGGCACCAACGAGATTCAGCGCAACGTGATCGCCGGCCAACTGGTGGCCCGCGGCGGAATCTGAGGGCGCGTGCCGGCCGCGGAAATGAATTGTCACCCCGAACCTTTCGGGTCATCATGCTATGGGCCGTCCGAGAGCAGTGCTGACGAGAGGAGAGGAGACCATGAAGCTGGCAGAGGCGTTATCGCTGCGAGCCAATGCCGCACGCCGCATCGAACAGCTGCGCTCCCGCATCGTGAGCAATGCCCGCTACCAAGAGGGCGAAGAACCGGCCGAGGATGCCGCAGCTTTGTTGGCCGAAGCTAGCGAGGTGCTCGACGAGTACGAGACGCTCATCCGCCGCATCAACCGCACCAACGCCGCTACGGCGATTGGTGCAGACGGCACGCTGACCGACGCGCTGGCCCGGCGAGACGCATTGCGCCTGCGGCATTACGTCCTGACCGCCGCGGCCGACGCGGCAGCGGGAATCAACCAACCAGGCTATGCCCGGCAACTGCGGTCGGAGCTGAAAATACTGTCCGCTCTGCCGGTCGGCGAGTTACGCGCTCAGGCCGACGAGGTGGCCCGCCAGCTGCGGGAGCTGGATGTGCGGATTCAACGCTCCAACTGGGAGGTAGAGCTGCTGGACTGATCAGACCGAGGCAAGCAGGTAGTCGTCGCGGAGGCGTGCACAAGCCCCCGACCGGCGGGCAAAGCCGGTCTGCCGGCGCACGAAGGGCAGTGCGGAGGGTTCGACTCCCTCATCACAGCGCAGCCCAGCACCGCGCACCGGTGACAGGGCACACCACACCGCACATCACCACGTGCAGATCCGTGACGACGAGGGTGGGCACGGGGCAAACCTCGGGATACGTGATCGCCGGCCAGCTGGTGGTCCTCGGCGAAATCTGCAAGGTTGTGAGGGCCAGCGAGTCGCCGATCCAAGAGGGGCACCATGAAGCCATCTGTGACTAAAGGGGTGGTCTCCGACAACCAGGGCGACGAACGCAGGTTGCTGCACTTCGACGACACTTGGAGTGTCAAAATCGAGTTGCGCGACCCGGATTCCTACGCGGAGGAACGCCGAGGAGGTAGTTTCTGGCTCCTCAATGCCCGGGTGATCATCGCCAACTATGACGATTCTGCACAGGTCGCCGAGGCCCGACTCCTCTGGATCCGCGGCGAGGAAGAACTGGTCATCGACAAGGTCAGGATTTTCATTCCGCTCATGGCGAAAGCTGCATCGCCTTGCAGGGCCAAGTCGACGCCTACGCGGCCAAGCAAATTTACCTGTACTGCAATACATTTGACGGAATGGCATCGAACAGTCGGATCAACGCCATCTGTGTCGACGAGTTGGAGACCCAGTACCCGTAGTCCCACCTGAGCGCGAGGAACGCCGGGCAACCTAACCGCCGGCGGCCACCCGTTGCGCTAAATTTGCCTGACTTCGGCTCAGCAAACCTGTTCCGGCCGAGGGAGATCAACGGGAAGCAGTTGCCATGAGTTATCCGCCGAGTCCGTACGGAGGCGACCCAGGTTGGCAGGGCCAGCCCGGCTGGCAGGGCCAGCAGCCCGGGTGGCAGGGCCAGCAGCCGGGTTGGTCGGGCCAGCAACCGGGTTACGGCGGACGCGAACCCGACAACTACCTGGTGTGGGCGATCCTGGTCACGGTGTTCTGTTGTCTGCCGTTCGGGATCGTCTCGATCGTCAACTCCACCAAGGTTTCCAGCCTGTGGGCGCAGGGACGGTACGGCGAGGCGGAGGCCGCGTCGGCCAGCGCCAAGAAGTGGGCCATCGTCGGTGCGATCGCAGGGGCCGTGATCGCGGTGATCTCGGTGATCATGTACATCGCGCTCATCGCCCTGGCGGTGCATTCCGTCGACCACAACCTGCCCTCGACGACGTTCACCACCTACCCCGGCTACTGACCGGCTAGGTCACGGCGTCCACCAGCCCCCAGTCCAGGGCGGTCGCTGCGTCGATCATGCGCCCGGACAGCACCAGATATGCGGTGCGCCAGCGGCCGATTCGCCGCGTGACGCTGACGGTGCCCCCGGCTCCGGGGATCAGTCCCAGGCTCAGTTCCGGCAGCCCGAACAGCGAATCCTGCCGCGCCTCAACCCATCCGCAAAACGCCGCCATCTCCAGCCCGCTGCCCAGTACCCGGCCGTGCACCTCGGCGCGACACGCCCGGCCCAGCCGGGCGGTCAGCGCGTCCAGGGCCAGTGCCGGGCTATGACGGGTGCGGGCCAGGTGTGCACTGGCTGGGTCGGCGAAGGTGCCGAACTCGGCCAGGTCTCCCCCGCTGCAAAACGACGGACCGTTGCCGCTCAACACGATTGCGGTCACCGACGGGTCCAGCAGGGCCACGCTCAACGCCTCGAGGAGCGCCGCGCGGGCATCGGTGGAAAACGCATTGTGCCGCTGCGGCCGGTTGAACCGGATCCGCAGCACATCGCCGTCGCGCTCGACGGTCACCGGATCGGCGATGTCAGGTACCCGCGCCGGGCCGCGCTGCTCGAGCCACCCCGCGAATTCGGGGCCCGCCTGCAACGTCGAGTACGCCAGTGATTCGGTGATGACGCCGCGCAGCGTCGCGTCGGCCGGGTCCACCGCACGCAGCACGTCGTCACACACCGCGCTGGCGTGCGGCCAGCGCTGGCAGCGCCGCGTCAGTTCGGCGAGGGTGTTTGGCACCGAGTCGACGGTGATCACCCGACGGTCCGCACTCGGCTCTTCCGACAACGTGAATGTTGCTGTGTTCAACCAGCATTCGTCCGGTGCCGAGCCGTGGGCGATGATCACTCCGGCAGGTGGTGACACGTCGAGGGCCGGCGCGTTCGCCATGTCGACCACCCGAAGCATGTTCAGCCCGAATACTTCTCGATCAGGCCGTTCTTGTAGAGCTTGCCGGTGTCGGTGCGCGGGAGCTGCGTCTCGAAGGCGATCGTGCGCGGACACTTGAAGTGCGCCAACCGCTCCCGTAGCCAGCTCAACAGCTCCGCACCGAATTCGTCGGTCGCGTCGTCCGGGTCGACGGTCTGCACGGCCGCCATCACCCGTTGGCCCATCTCGTCGTCGGGCACGCCGAACACCGCCGCGTCCATCACCTTCGGGTGCGTCACCAACAGGTTCTCCGCCTCCTGCGGGTAGATGTTGACCCCGCCGGAGATGATCATGTGGTGGCGGCGGTCGGTCAGGTAGAGGTAACCCTCCTCGTCGAGGTAGCCGATGTCGCCGACGGTCATCCAGCCCTGTTTGTGGCGCGACGCAGCGGTTTTCGACGGATCATTGAGGTATTCGAAGGAATAGCCGCCCTCGAAGTAGATTTCGCCGGGCTGGCCGGGTGGTAGTTCGGTGCCGTCCTCGCCGACGATGTGGATGGCGCCCTGCATGGGTTTGCCCACCGAACCGGGGTGGGCCAGCCAGTCTTCGGCCCCGATCAGCGTCGACCCGATGGCCTCGGAGGAGGCGTAATACTCGTCGACGATCGGCCCCCACCAATCGATCATCTGTTTCTTGATCTCCACCGGACACGGCGCCGCCGCGTGCATGACCCGCTGCAGGCTGGACACGTCGTAGGAATCACGGACTGCCTGAGGCAGTTTCAGCATTCTCGTGAACATGGCCGGCACGAACTGGCCGTGCGTCACCTTGTGGCGGGCGATCGCGTCCAGCGCTTGCTCGGCGTCGAACTTCTCCATCACCACCGTGGTGATTCCCGCGGCCTGCACCGTCATCGACCACACCGAGGGGGCGGTGTGGTAGATCGGCGCGGGACTCAGGTAGACGGCATCGGGATGCATCCACACGTCGATCAGCATCGACATCATTCCCGGCGCCTCATCCGGCGGCACGTGCGGCAGTTCGCGTTTGATCCCCTTGGGCCGGCCGGTGGTGCCCGACGAGTACTGCAGCAGGTCACCTTCGAGTTCGTCGTCGATCGGCGTATCGGGTTGCTGCGCAACGCATTCGGGGTAGCGTTCCCAGCCGTCGAGGTCACCTGCTTGATCTGAAGAAGCGATCATCAGCAGGCCCGGCAACCCGCCGGGCAGGTGCTCGGCCAGACCCTTGCAGGTGTCGAGCAACGCCGCCGAGGCGATGATCGCCTTGGCGTTGCTGTTGTCGATGATGTAGGCGGCCTCGGCCGCGGTCAGATGCGTGTTGATCGGCACGTAGTACAGGCCGCTGCGGCGAGCCGCCCACATGACCGCGTGGATGTGCTCGTTGTTCTCCATCAAGATGGCGACCGCGTCACCCTCGCGCAGTCCCGCCGCGCGCAACCGATGGGCTAGCCGATTGGCCCGCGCCTCAAGTTCATCGAAGGTGACCACCGTTCCCGACGGGTGCAGGATGATCGCAGGTTTGTTGGCGCCGACATGCTGCCGAATCTGCATGCGCCGACTGTACGACGCCCGCCTTGACACCTGTCACGCGGGCGGCGGGCCGCCGAGCGCGCCAACCGGCGAATGTGACGCCAGCCGCACACTCGATGCCGAACGTGCGGCTAGCCGCACACTCGGCGCCCCAGAAAAGCCCCGCGACTAGTCGGCCTCGGCCAACCGCCCCTTGAGCGCGTCGAATTCGTCCTTGATGCCGGTGGGCAGCTTCTCGCCGACGAACTCCAGCCACTCCTCGATCAGCGGCAGCTCTTCGCGCCACTCGTCGGCGTTGACCGCCAGCGCCTGCTCCACATCGGCGGCGTCGACATCCAGGCCGTCCAGGTCGAGGTCTTCGGCGGCGGGCACGGTGCCGATCGGGGTGCTGCGGCCGCCGGCCTTGTGCTCGATGCGGTCGACGATCCACTTCAGCACGCGGCTGTTCTCACCGAAGCCGGGCCACAGGAAGCGGCCGTCGTCGCCGCGGCGGAACCAGTTGACGAAGAACACCTTCGGCAGCTTGGACTCGTCGGCGTGCTTGCCCAGGTTGATCCAGTGTTGGAAGTAGTCGCCCACGTTGTAGCCGAGGAACGGCAGCATGGCCATCGGGTCGCGGCGCACCGCGCCCACCTTGCCCTCGGCCGCGGCGGTCTGCTCGCTGCCCAGGGTGGCGCCGATGAACACGCCGTGCTGCCAGTCGCGGGCCTCGGTGACCAGCGGCACCGTGGTCTTGCGGCGCCCGCCGAACAGGATGCCCGAGATCGGCACCCCCTGCGGGTCGTCCCACTCGGGCGCCAGGATCGGGCACTGCGACATCGGCGTGCAGTAACGGGAGTTCGGGTGCGCGGCCTTCTCGCCGGACTCCGGCGTCCAGTCGCGGCCCTTCCAGTCGGTCAGGTGCTGCGGGTCGCCTTCCAGGCCTTCCCACCACACGTCGCCGTCGTCGGTGAGCGCGACGTTGGTGAACACCGTGTTGCCGCCCTCGATGGTGCGCATCGCGTTGGGGTTGGAGTTCCAGTTGGTGCCCGGGGCGACGCCGAAGAACCCGAATTCGGGGTTCACCGCGTACAACCGGCCGTCCTCACCGAATCGCATCCAGGCGATGTCGTCACCGAGCGTCTCGGCGCGCCAGCCCGGGATAGTGGGCTGCAGCATCGCCAGGTTGGTCTTGCCGCACGCCGACGGGAACGCCGCGGCGAAGTAGTAGGCCTTGTTCTCCGGCGAGATCAGCTTGAGGATCAGCATGTGCTCGGCCAGCCAGCCCTCGTCGTGGGCCATCGCCGAGGCGATCCGCAGGGAGTAGCACTTCTTGCCCAGCAGCGCGTTGCCGCCGTAGCCCGAGCCGTAGCTCCAGATCTCGCGGGTCTCGGGGAAGTGGGTGATGTATTTGGTGTCGTTGCAGGGCCAGGGCACGTCGGCCTGGCCGTCGTCCAGCGGGGCGCCGACGGAGTGCAGCGCCTTGACGAAGAAGCCGTCGTCACCGATCTTCTCCAGCGCGGCCTTGCCCATGCGGGTCATGGTGCGCATCGAGACCACGACGTATTCGGAGTCGGTGATCTCCACGCCCAGCTTGGGGTCGTCGGCGCCCAGGGGACCCATGCAGAACGGCACCACGTACATGGTGCGACCGCGCATGCAGCCGCGGTAGAGGTCGGTCATGATCGACCGCATCTCGCTGGGGTCTTTCCAGTTGTTGGTCGGGCCGGCGTCGATCTCGCGCTCCGAGCAGATGAAGGTCCGCGATTCCACGCGCGCGACGTCGGACGGGTCGGACAGCGCGAGGAAGGAGTTGGGGTGCTTCTCCGGGTTGAGGCGGATGAAGGTGCCCGCTTCGACCAGCTGGTCCGAAAGGCGCTGGAACTCCTCTTCGGAGCCGTCGGTGAACACCACCCGCTCGGGTTGGGTCAGCTCGGCGACCTCCTCCACCCAAGACAGCAACCCCTGATGCTTTGTCGGCGCGGTATCAAGTCCGGGGATGGTCGCTGAGGTCATCGAACTCTCCTGAATTCTGCTGTGTAGTTACGTCTTGCCTGGTTCCGCATGGCTCGCAGGCAACTTATCGAGGCTCTGCCGGCACAGCTATTGACGTGTTTGTCATCTTCACTACAGATTAACGTGCATCACTTGTCGGGTAAGGCGCGGGCGGGTATAAGCCTGCTCACAAGACCGATTCAGAAGCCGTTGTGCTCTAGAAACTATTGCCTGTGGCATCAAACCTCCAACCCGGGTCTGGCGCGACGGAAGATTCGTTGTCCTCGGATATACCCGTTTCACCCAATTCCGCACGCACCGCTTGCAATGCGGCCTGCACCGTCGGCATCTCCCGGTCCCGCACCGCCGCGGCCCGCGCGGCGGCGATAGCGTGTTCGCGCAATTCGCTGTCGATCGCGCTGACCTGGTCGTTCACCCGGGTGTTCTCCGCCTCGTCGCGCGCGCTGCTGGCGGTGTTCAGCAACGACTCGGCGACCAGGACCTGACTGGCGACCAGCTGCTCGGTGACCGATCGCAGCTCGGCCACCAGGTCGCCCGCCCACCGATCCAGCAGGGCCCGATCGTGCAGCAGCGCGCGGGTGTGCACCACCCATACCGTGACCGCCAGGCCGACCGCCACACACGCCGCGATACCCGCCGCGGTGACGGCGACGGGCAGCCCCGCGGTCAGCCCGGTCATCACCCGGGTCAGGGTCAGCGCCACGCCCAGCCCGAACCCGGCGCCCAGCAGCATCATCAGCCGCGTCTCGAGGCGCCGCGACTTCAGCGGCGGAGCGGCAATGGTGACCGTCGGCAACGGCTCGAGGGGCGGCAGATCCAGCGGCACACCCAGCACGCCGGCGATCTCGCCGAGCTGCTCGGCGGTACCGTCGGCGACTTCGCTGACCACCTCTTCGACCCGGGCGCGGGCGCGGGCCTCGAAGCCGGCCATGTCCCGCCGCGACAGCCCGGAGACGTCTTCTTGCAGCTCCCCGCGCACCGACGAACACCGGTTGCGGGCGAAGTAAGCCAGCTCCACCCGGGCCTGCTGGATCTGCCCGCGCAGCGTGATGGAACGTTCGGTCCTGGACTGCCGTCGTTGCCGCAGCGCGTCGCTGCGTTCTTCCCGCAGCGAGTCCACCCGGGCCCGCCGGCCGCTGCCCTCGGCGTCGCGGTCGAACCTCTCGGCGACCTTGCGCAGGCGAGATTCCCACGCGCGCAACCTGTTTCGTCGCGGTATGTCGGGGTCGGCGAGGCGTTGCGTGAGGGTCTCGACCAGGTCGTCGACGCGCGACTCCCCCAGCTCTGGCACGGCGGCCACACCCACCCACGGCACCTCGGCGTAACGCCGCGCGTGCGCGGCCAGCCGGTCCCGGTTGTCGGCCAGCACCTCCCGCCAGGTGAGGTGCACGTCGATCTTGGACACCACCCCCACCACCACGTCGGTGTTCTCGGCCGCCGCGTCCAGCAGCGTGCAGTCCGATTCGGTCAGGCCCGCCGCCGCCGACACGACGAACACCACCGCCGTCGGCGCATCGCCCGGCGTCAACTCCGGCGACTCGACGAAGGTGCAGTGCGGCAACCGCTCACGCAGCGCGGTGACCACGCCGGTGACCCCGGCCAGCCAGGGACCGGTCACCAGGATCACGTCTTTGCGGTTGATGCCGGGCCGACCCAGCCGCGGCCCGATGGCGGCGACCAACTCGTCCACCGCGGCGGCCGGGTCGTCGTGGTTGGTCTCGCTCATCGGGCCTCCGCGCGTTGCGGGATGCCCCCCGCCTGCGACCACAGTCGAAGCGAGCCGCGGACCAGGTCTGCGGCGCACGCACGGTGCACCTGCGGGCCGTCGCTGTAGCGGTGCCAGCGTTGCGCGCGTTCCAGGTGCCCGACGGGCCCGGTGTCCAACCCACTGGCCCGCAGCACGTCTTCAGCGGCGGCCATCCGGGCCAGCACCGTGTCGTCGCAGGATAGAAACTCGCTGACCGCATCATTGCCGACCGCGATGGCCGCCAGTTCCGCCGTCGCCTGCAGCACCCGCTGGTAGCGCACGTTGGCGCCGGCGGTGCGGAGCGCCGCGACGACCTCGTCGACCCCGCTGACCCGCCGCAACAGCGCCCGGAACCCCGACAGGCTGCCGTGGCGCCGGGCCGCGGCGATGCCCAGGGCGACTCCGAACAGGTCCAGCTTTTCCAGCAGTGTGCGCCGCGCTTCAACCGATACCGGAAGCGAGGCGCTCAAGAAGCCGTCATGGGACTCATCGAGGCAGGCCCACCCCGCATCGGCCAGCGCTTGCAACGCGGCCCAACGGGCCGGGTCGAGGTCCCTGGCGGCGACGGCGAGCAGAGCACTGACCGGCAACACCGGCACCCCGGCCACCGCCGACAACTGCGCGGCACGTGCCTGAGCCGCCATCATCGGCCCGGCACCGCCGAAACCGGTCAGATCGGCCTTGTTCAGCAGGATCAACGCCGGCGGGTGCGCGGCGATCATCGCCCGATCCTCGGGTTTGAGCACTTCGACGGTGACGTACACCGCCACGTCGGCGGGATCGGCCACCGCGATCCCCGGCGCGCTGTTCAGCGCGCGTCTCACCGTGGCGCCTCCCGTGCCCGGCCGACCGCGCACCGCCACCCGCAGCGGCGCGCCCGCCCGCTCGGCGACGGCCCGCACCCGCGGGTCGCCAATCTTCTCAGCGAATCGCCTCAGCTCGTCGACGAAAATCTTTCTGCCCCTTGTCGCCGGTTGTTCCACCGAATGGTGGCAGCTACGTCGCCCAGATGCGAGCCAGGTGTTACTCGTTACCAGCCGAAGGCAACTGTTAGGTATCAATCTGGATCAGGAGCGGCTACACCGAGCCTTCATAGGCCACCATGGACAAATGCACGCGCATCCCGGGTTGGGAGTAAATCCCGACACGCCGGTGGAGTCCGGCACCGGGTTCGATGAGCAAGACGATTCTCGCCGCGGCTACCTCCCGGCGACCAGCTTCCGTTCCCGGCGCTCAGCTCTGTCCCCTGCCCAACGGGAGCTGTGGGAGCGGCTGTGGCCCCAGCTGGGCAGGCAGGCGCGCTCGGAGAGCGACACCGCGCCGCTGGACGCCGGGGCCTGGTTCGGTCGCCAGGCGCCGCTGGTCCTCGAGATCGGCTGCGGCAACGGCGCCTCGACCTTGGCGATGGCCCAGGCCGAACCCGACGTCGATGTCATCGCGGTGGAGATCTATCGCCGCGGGCTGGCCCAGCTGCTGGCCGGGATCGACAGCGCCGGCGTGCCCAACATCCGGTTGATCCGTGGAAACGCCGTCGACGTGCTGCAACACCTGATCCCTTCGGAGTCGCTGACCGGTGTTCGCGTCTTCTTTCCCGACCCGTGGCCCAAGGCGCGCCACCACAAACGCCGGTTGCTGCAGCCGGCGACGATTGCCATGATCGCCGACCGGCTACTCCCCGGTGGTGTGCTGCACGCCGCGACCGACCACTCGGGTTATGCCGAGCACATCGCCGAGGTCGGTGACGCCGAACCTCGATTCGTCCGCGTCGACCCGCACACCGAGGCGGTGCCGATCTCGGTTGTGCGTCCCGTCACCAAGTACGAGACCAAAGCGCGCCACGAGGGCCGCGATGTCACCGAACTGATCTGGAAAAGACGATGACTTCATGAGCGTGACCGAAGACGTGACCGCCGAGACACCCGAACCGCTGGCCGATGCGGATTCGGTACTGAGCGGCGAACCGCTGGGCGGCTACGCGGCGCCCGGACGCGTCCTGCTGGTGTGGGACGCGCCGAATTTGGACATGGGGCTGGGCTCGATCCTGGGCCGGCGCCCGACGGCGTTGGAACGGCCCCGCTTCGACGCCCTGGGCCGCTGGTTACTGGCCCGCACCGCCGACGTCGCCGCCGGCCGACCCGGCGTCGTGGTCGAACCGGAGGCCACCGTCTTCACCAACATCGCGCCGGGCAGCGCCGAAGTGGTCCGGCCCTGGGTCGACGCGCTGCGCAACGTCGGCTTCGCCGTCTTCGCCAAACCCAAGATCGACGAGGACAGCGACGTCGATCGCGACATGCTCCAACACATCGAGCAGCGGTACAACGAAGGGCTTGCCGCGCTGGTGGTGGCCTCGGCGGACGGGCAGGCGTTCCGCCAGCCGCTGGAGGAGATCGCCCGCGGCGGAACACCGGTTCAGGTGCTCGGATTTCGTGAACATGCGAGTTGGGCGCTAGCGTCGGATACCTTGGAGTTCGTCGACCTGGAAGACATCTCGGGTGTCTTTCGGGAGCCACTCCCGCGGATCGGGCTCGATTCGCTACCTGAGCAGGGAGCTTGGCTGCAGCCATTCCGGCCGCTGTCCTCGCTGTTGACCTCGCGTGTGTGAACAGGCCTCGCGTGCAGTAAACAACCCGAGCGTCTGACAACCGAAAAGCAAAGCAAAGCAATGCGCGGGTCGTTGCAGATCCAGTAAGGAGCTTACGTGTTCGCCTGGTGGGGTCGAACTGTGTACCGCTACCGGTACATCGTAATCGGGGTCACGGTGGCGCTATGCCTGGGCGGCGGCATCTTCGGGCTCAGCCTCGGTAAGCACGTCACCCAGAGCGGTTTCTACGATGAGGGCAGCCAGTCGGTGAAGGCCTCGGTCCTGGGCGACGACGTCTACGGCCGCGACCGCACCGGCCACATCGTCGCCATCTTCAAAGCTCCGGACGGCAAGAACGTCAACGACCCGGCGTGGTCGAAGAAGATCACCGACGAGCTCAACAAGTTCGTCTCCGACCACCCCAAAGAGGTGCTCGGCTGGGCCGGGTACCTGCGGGCTCCCGACACCACCAGCCCGATCGTCAAGGGCATGGCCACCGACGACAAGAAGTACACGTTCGTGTCCATCCCGCTCAAGGGCGACGACGACGACACCATCCTGAACAACTACAAGACCATCCAGCCCGCGCTGCAGAAGCTCGACGGCGGCACCGTGCAACTGGCCGGGCTCGAGCCGGTCGCCGAGGCGCTGACCGGGACCATCGCCACCGACCAGCGCCGCATGGAGGTGCTGGCGCTGCCGCTGGTGGCCGTGGTGCTGTTCCTGGTGTTCGGCGGCGCGGTCGCGGCCTGCCTGCCGGTGATGGTGGGTGGCTTGAGCATCGCCGGCGCCCTGGGCATCCTGCGGCTGATCGCGGTGTTCGGGCCGGTGCACTTCTTCGCCCAGCCCGTTGTCTCGCTGATCGGGTTGGGTATCGCGGTGGACTACGGGCTCTTCGTGGTCAGCCGGTTCCGAGAAGAGATCGCCGAAGGCTACGACACCGAGACGGCGGTCAGACGCACGGTGATGACCGCCGGGCGCACGGTCGTCTTCTCGGCGGTGTTGATCATCGCCTCCGGCATCAGCCTGCTGATGTTGCCGCAGGGCTTCGTGAAATCGCTGACCTACGCCCTGATCGCCGCCGTCGGGCTGGCCGCGGTGCTGTCGGTGACGCTGTTGCCGGCCGTGCTGGGTGTCCTGGGCCGCCACGTCGACGCGCTGGGCGTGCGCACCGCGTTCCGGGTGCCGTTCCTGCGCAACTGGAAACCGTCGCGTGCCTACCTGAACTGGCTGGCTGACCGGCTGCAGAAGACCAAGACCCGCGAAGAGGTCGAGGCCGGCTTCTGGGGCAAGCTGGTCAACTGGGTGATGAAGCGGCCGCTGGTGTTCGCCATCCCGATCGTCGTCGGCATGATCCTGCTGGTGTTGCCGCTGTTCAACCTGTCGCTGGGCGGCATGAGCGAGAAGTATCTGCCGCCGAACAATGCGGTGCGGCAGTCCCAGGAGCACTTCGACAAGCTCTTCCCCGGTTACCGCACCAACCCGTTGACGCTGGTGATTCAGTCCAGCAACCATCAGCCGGTCACCGACGGCCAGATTGCCGATGTCCGCAGCAAGGCGATGGCGATCAGCGGGTTCATCCAGCAGGACAACAACCCGGCCAATATGTGGCAGGAACGCAGCCAGGCGCCCGGTGGCTCGAAGGACCCGTCGGTCCGGGTGCTGCAGAACGGGTTGCTCAACGCCGGTGACGCGCCGAAGAAACTGCAGGAGCTACGTTCCATCACCCCGCCCAAGGGGATAAATGTCTATGTCGGCGGCACGCCGGCGCTGGAACAGGACTCCATCCATAGCCTGTTCGACAACATGCCGGCGATGCTGGTCATCTTGCTCAGCGCCACCACGGTGTTGATGTTCCTGGCGTTCGGTTCGGTGGTTTTGCCAATCAAGGCCGCGGTGATGAGCGCGTTGACGCTCGGCTCCACCATGGGCATCTTGACCTGGATCTTCGTCGACGGACACGGCTCTGGGCTGCTGAACTTCACCGCGACGCCGCTGACCGCGCCGGTGATCGCGCTGGTGGTCGCGGTCGGCTACGGCTTGGCCACCGACTACGAGGTCTTCCTGGTGTCTCGCATGGTCGAAGCGCGAGAACACGGCATGTCCACTCAGGAAGCCATCCGAATAGGTACGGCGACCACCGGACGCCTGATCACCGCGGCCGCGCTGGTGTTGGCCGTGGTGGCCGGTTCGTTCGTGTTCTCCGACCTGGTGATGATGAAGTACCTGGCGTTCGGGCTGATGGCGGCGCTGTTGCTGGACGCCACCGTGGTCCGCATGTTCCTGGTGCCGTCGGTGATGAAGCTGCTCGGTGACGACTGCTGGTGGGCGCCGCGCTGGATGCGTCAGCTGCAGAGCCGGATCGGTCTGGGCGAGATCCACCTGCCCGACGAGCGCAAGCGGCCGGTCAGCGCCGGTCGCACCATCCGCCCGCCGGTCACCGCCGGCCTGGTTGCCGCCACGCCGCGCCCCCCGCACGACCCGACGCACCCCGCGGCGCCCGGTGCGCTGGACGCGCCGCGGCTGGTGCGCACCGCCCCGGGCGGTGCCCGTCCGGACGCCATCCCGTCCCAGAACGGCCCGGCAGCCCCGGCCACCAAGCAGGTGCCTGTGCGCGCGGGGTCGACGGAAGCTCCGACGACCCGCCTCACCGCACCCGGCGGCCAGGCTCCGCAGCGCGGACCGAGCACGGCCGCGCCGTCGAAGGCGCCGACGCGTCCCCCGACGCCGGTCCCGCCGTCGCCGCCCACGGCGCCGCCGGCGCCCAAGACTCCGTCAGAGGGTCAGACCCACGCCATGCCGGTGGCGGGCCGCGCCCAGGACACACCCGCCGAGCACGGGGACAAGACCACGGCCCTGCCGGTGCAGCGGCCCGAGGGCGACGATTCGGATGCGGCGACCCAGCAACTCAACGCCCGTGGTCAAGACGACAACGGGACCGATCCGGCCCGGCAGCGCCGGCGCACCGGCGGTGGTGGCCTCAGCGCCCAGGACTTGCTGCGCCGCGAGGGGCGTTTGTAGCTTCCCGGTCGTCCTCGGCTTCGTCCTCGTCAGGGGGCGGGTGATCGCCCGGACGGTCCGGTTCGGCCTGCAAGATGGCTCCGGTGTCGTCGGCCTCTTCGGTTTGTTTCTCCGACTCGGCGGCCGGATCCTTGGCCAGCAACACCTGCATGGCGTTGTTGAGGAAGGCGACCGTGGGCACCGACAGCAGGGCGCCCACAATGCCGCCGAGCACACCTCCGGTGGAGATGGCCAGCACCACCGCCAGCGGGTGAATGGACACCGCCCGGCCCATCACCAGCGGCTGCAGCAAATGCGCCTCGAGCTGGTTGACCGCGATGAGCACGCCCAGGGTCATGAGGGCATAGAGCATCCCTTTGGCCAGCAGCGCCACCACCACGGCCAGCAGGCCGGACACCAGAGCACCGATCAGCGGAATGAACGCGCCCAGAAAGACCAATGAGGCCAGCGGCAGCGCCAGCGGCACCCCCATGATCGCCAATCCGGCACCCACCCCGCCCGCGTCCACCAACGCCACCAGGAAGGTGGCCCGTACATAGCCGATCAACGACCCGTAGCCGGCCTGCCCGGCGGCCAGCACCCGGTCGCGGACGTGGGCCGGAATGATCTTCGCGACGTACTGCCAGATGTTGCGGCCGCCGTACAGGAAAAAGATCAGCGTGAACAGCACCAGCACCGCGCCGGTGAGCAGTTCGGTGATGGTGGCGGCGGTGGAGATGGCGCCGCTGGTCACCTTCGCCTGGTTGTTGCGCAGCGCTTCGATCGCCGAGTTACCGGCGTTGTCGATCTGTTCACGGCGCAGATGCGCCGGGCCCTCGATCAGCCATCTACGGGACGAGTCGATGCTGTGCTCGACCTGCTGCACCAGGTCGGGCAGCCCGACGATGAACTGGCTGACGACGAACGTCATGATGCCGCCCAGGATGGCGAAGCCGCTCAGCAACACCAGTGCCACCGCCGCGCCGCGCGGCAGGCCGCGCCGGTCCAGCCAGTCCACCGCCGGTATCAGCAACGCGCTGACCATCAGCGCCAGCAACACCGGGACCACGATGACCTCGAGCTTTTTGACGAGCCAGAGCAGGGCCACCGCGGCACCCAGGATGACCAATAACCGCCACGACCAGGCGGCGGTCTTCCGGACCAGCGGCACCACCGCAGCGTCGTCGGGACTTGTCAACATCCGGCAAGCGTATCCGCGGGCGGTGACGGTCAAACGCAAATAACCAGGCCGTCACCCCGGCACAATCCGGTCACGCTCTCAGAACGAGGTCGACACGGTCGGCGACGTGCGGTTATTGTGCGCTACCTGCGAGGTTAGGCTAAGCCCGTGTCGCACGGCGCCCTGACCCCCAAACTCGCCGGCCGGCGGGAAGAGGCCCCGCGCGGCAAATACTGGTGGCTGCGCTGGGTGGTGCTGGGCATCGACGCGATCGTGCTGGCCGTCGAGGTCGCGCTGGGCTGGGACCAACTGGCCAAGGCGTGGACGAGCATGTACGCGGCCAACTGGTGGTGGCTGGTGGCGGCCATGGTCGCCGCCGCCGCCTCGATGCACAGTTTCGCCCAGATCCAGCGCACGCTGCTGCGCTCCGCCGGCGTGCACGTCAAGCAACTGCGCTCCGAGGCCGCCTTCTACGCGGCCAATTCACTGAGCACCACGCTGCCCGGCGGGCCGGTGTTGTCGGCGACGTTTTTGCTTCGCCAACAACGCATTTGGGGCGCCTCGACGGTGGTGGCGTCCTGGCAGCTGGTGATGTCCGGAGTGCTGCAGGCGGTCGGGTTGGCGCTGCTCGGGCTGGGCGGCGCGTTCTTTCTGGGCGCCAAGAACAACCCGTTCTCGCTGCTGTTCACGCTGGGCGGGTTCGTCGCGCTGCTGCTGCTGGCCCAGGCGGTGGCCTCGCGACCGGAGCTGCTCGAAGGCATCGGCTGCCGGGTCTTGTCCTGGTTCAACTCCGTGCGCGGCAAGCCGGCCGACACCGGCCTGGAGAAGTGGCGGGAGATCCTCGCCCAGCTCGAGTCGGTCAGCCTGAGCCGGCGCGATCTGGCGGTGGCGTTCAGCTGGTCGCTGTTCAACTGGATCGCCGACGTCGGCTGCCTGGCCTGCGCCGCCTACGCCGCCGGCGACCACGCCTCGTTGGCCGGGCTGACCGTCGCCTACGCGGCCGCGCGCGCCGTGGGCACCATTCCGCTGATGCCGGGCGGTCTGCTGGTCGTGGAGGCCGTCCTGGTGCCCGGCCTGGTGTCCAGCGGCATGGCGTTGCCCAACGCCATCTCGGCAATGCTCATCTACCGGCTGATCAGCTGGCTGTTCATCGCCGCGATCGGCTGGGTGGTGTTCTTCTTCGTCTTCCGCACCGAAAAGTCCACCGCTGCCGACGGCGACGACCCGCCCACCGACCCGGGTATGCGCATCGCCTGAGCACCCAGATCTGTGGCGGCGATAGTCCCGCTTAGTGAACCGCCCCCGGAATCGGGGCGGTAGCCGCGGGGGCTCCCGCTACCGGCGCTGCGGCGCCGGGCATGCTCTGGCCGGGCGGCAGCGTCACGCCGGGCAGCGGGGCGGTGCCCGCCGGCGCGCCACCGGGCAGCGGGCTGGTCGCGCCGGGCGCCAGCGCCGGCAGGTTGGGCAGTCCGCCGCCGTTCTGCGCCGCCTGCACCATGCCCAGCGCCTGAGGCAGCGAGATCGGCAGCTTGCACTGCGTCCCCAGCTTGTTCAACGGGCTGGCCAGTCCCTGCAGGTCACTGGCGACCTTGGGGTTGGCGTCGAGGTAGTTCTTGATCGAGCCCAGGGACTGGGGGCCGGGCTGCTGCTGCAGCGCGTTGGTCATCACCTGGTTGGTCTCTTGGTGTGAATCCAGGTAGTCACCGGCCTGCTTGGCGACCGTGCCGATGGTGCGGGCCACTTCGCTGGCCGCGCACGGGTCCGAGGCGCCGGTGGCGGCCGGGGCCGCGAGGACGGCGGTGCCCGCGCCGGGCAGCGCGGCACCGATCGCGGTGATGGCTGCGGCCAGCAGCCCGCGTCGCATGGTCAGGGTGCGTGGCTTCATGGAAACTCCCTCAATTCCTGGGCCCGCCGCGTTCGGCTGAGTCGAGACGGCCTGGCATCCCCCCGGGCAGCGACAGCCCCGCAACATCCTGCCACCCGTCCCGTCCGGCCCGCCAACTCGTGTGATCTGCGCCGCAAGATCACAAGTTCGCAACGATCCCGCCGCATCTGCACAAAAGCCGTGTCACCGCAGCTCAGGAACCGATAAGCAGGCTAGAGACTCAGCGCCCTGCGGTAGGCTCGCGGGCACGCGTTGCGTGAGAAATACGGGGAGATCGCCATCCAGCAGTTCATGATGCGCCTCAGTCGCAACCTGCGCAGATTCCGCTGGTTCGTCTTCATGGGTTGGCTGCTTGCCCTGGTTCCAGCGGTGTATTTGGCGTTGACGCAGTCGGGCAACCTGACCGGCGGCGGCTTCGAAGTGGCCGGCTCCCAATCCATCTCGGTGCACGACGAGCTGCTCGCGCAATATCCCGACCTGGGCGCCTCCTCGCTGGCGCTGGTGGCCGCTCCCCGCCCCGACGCGACCTTCCAGGACATCAACGACGCCGTCACGCAACTGAAGGCCATCGCCGGCGAGTTGCCCGGGGTGTCGGAGGTGCCCAACCCCACGCAGCGGCCCCCGCAACCCGACCGGCCCTACGTGGTGTCGCTGCGGCTGGACGCCCGCAACGCGGGCACCAGCGACCTGGCCAAGAAGCTGCGGGAGAAGGTCGGCGTCAAGGGTGATCGGTCCGGTCAGACCGCCAACGGCCGGGTGCGGCTCTACGTCATCGGCCAGGGCGCGCTGACCGCCGCCGCGGCGGCCAACACCAAACACGACATCGCCGCCGCCGAGAAGTGGAACCTTCCGATCATCCTGATCGTGTTGCTGGCGGTGTTCGGCTCGCTGGCGGCCGCGGCCATCCCGCTGGCGTTGGGCGTGTGCACCGTCGTGGTCACCATGGGCCTGGTCTATCTGCTGTCGATGCACACCAGCATGTCGGTGTTCGTGACGTCGACGGTGTCCATGTTCGGCATCGCCTTGGCCGTGGACTATTCGCTGTTCATCTTGATGCGGTTCCGCGAGGAGTTGCGCACCGGCCGCCAGCACCAGGAGGCCGTCGACGCCGCGATGGCCACCTCGGGCCTGGCGGTGGTGCTGTCCGGCATGACCGTGATCGCCTCGCTGACCGGCATCTATCTGATCAACACCCCCGCGTTGAAGTCGATGGCCACCGGCGCGATTCTGGCGGTCGCGGTCGCCATGCTGACCTCGGCGACCCTGACCCCGGCCGTGCTGGCGACCTTCGGCCGGTCGGCCGCCAAGAGGTCGCGTTGGCTGCATTGGTCGCGCCGGCCGGAAAGCACCCAATCGCAGTTCTGGATGCGCTGGGTCGGGTGGGTGATGCGGCGCCCCTGGATTTCGGCGCTGGCCGCATCCACCGTGCTGCTGCTCATGGCCGCGCCCGCGACGTCGATGGTGCTGGGCAACAGCCTGCTGCGGCAGTTCGATTCCTCGCACGAGATTCGGGCCGGTGTGTCGGCGGCGGCGCAGGCGCTCGGGCCCGGCGCGCTGGGGCCCATCCAGGTGTTGGTCACCTTCCCCGACGGCAGCGCTTCAGCACCCGAGCACCGGCAGGTCCTGGCCGGCATCCGCCAGCAGATGAGCCAGGGACCCGACGTCGCCTCGGTGTCCCCGCCGAAGTTCGCCGACGACAACAGCAGCGCCCTGCTCAATGCGGTGCTCTCGGTCGATCCCGAGGACATGCGGGCCCGCCAGACGGTCGACTGGATGCGCACCCAGCTACCCGCGGTCGCCGACATTGGTTCGGCGCGCATCGACGTCGGCGGCTCGACCGCGCTGATCAAGGACTTCGACGGCCGAGTGGCGGCCACCCAGCCGCTGGTCCTGCTGTTCGTGGCGACGATCGCGTTCCTGATGCTGTTGGTGTCGGTGCACTCGGTGTTGCTGGCGCTCAAGGGCGTCGTGATGACGCTGCTCTCGGTGGCCGCGGCCTACGGCAGCCTGGTGATGATCTTCCAATGGGGCTGGGCCGACGCCCTGGGCTTCCCGCAGCTGACGTCGATCGACAGCACCGTGCCCCCGCTGGTGCTGGCGATGACGTTCGGGTTGTCGATGGACTATGAGATCTTTCTGCTCACCCGGATCAGAGAACGCTTCCTGCAGACCGGGCACACCCGCGACGCGGTGGCCTACGGAGTGAGCACCAGCGCCCGGACCATCACCAGCGCCGCGCTGATCATGATCGCGGTGTTCTGCGGCTTCGCCTTCGCCGGCATGCCGCTGGTCGCCGAGATCGGGGTGGCCTGCGCGGTCGCGATCGCCGTCGACGCCACCGTCGTGCGGCTGATCATGGTGCCCGCGCTCATGGCGATGTTCTCCAAGTGGAACTGGTGGCTGCCCGGCTGGATGGCGCGGGTCTTGCCGTCGGTCGACTTCGACCGGCCGCTGCCCGAGGTCGATCTGGGCGACGTCGTGGTCATTCCGGAGGACATCACCGCGGCGATTGCGCCCAGCGCGGACCTGCGCATGGTGATCAAGTCGGCCGCCAAGCTCAAAGACCTTGCCCCCGATGCCATCACGGTGACCGACCCGCTGGCCTTCACCGGGTGTGACCGCGGCAATGAGCCCGCCCAGGTCGCGGACGAGGAGACCAACGGACACACCGTCCCGATCGTCGCCGCCTCGGCCGAGGAGAAATCCGCCAACGGTCAGTCGACGGCCCGCAGGGTCGTGGAGCTGGCCTACCGCAGCGGCCTGGCGCGGGCGATGGCGTGGGCCGAGCGGCCCGTGCACCCGGTGACGGTGTGGCGCCGGCGGCTTTCGGTGGCCCTCGACGCGCTGGAAATCAACGCCTCCCAACGCGGCAGGCGCGGAGCGTCGGTGTGCCCGGAGTACGAACGGCGCAGCCCGGTGGAAACCACCAACGTCCAGCTGCCCACCGGCGACCGGTTACAGATCCCGACGGGCGCCGAAACGCTGCGGCTCAAGGGCTACCTGATCATGTGCCGTAACAGCAGCCGCGATTACGCCGAATTTGCTGACATGGTCGAGACAATGGAACCCGAAACCGCAGCGGTGGTGCTGTCCAGCATGGACAGGTATTACTGTTGTCAACCAGCCGGTTCGGTGTCGAGGCGGCATGTGATGGCCACGCAATTGGTTAGCCGGCTGTCGGATCCCCAACCGTCTGACCTGGACGACGAGTGGTCAGAACCGGATGACAAGGCAAGCTGGGAAGAAGTCAGACAGCGCTGCCTGTCGGTGGCCGTGGCGATGTTGGAGGAGGCGAGGTGACGTTGGCTGCTGACCCGCGCCCCGCGCCGCCTCCGCAGCGGCCCGCTGCCCTGCAGCCCGACAAGCCGGTGGAGTTCTGGTCCACCGCCGCCATTCGGTCGGCGCTGGAAAGCGGTGACATCGCCACCTGGAAGCGCATCGCGGCCGCGCTCAAGCGCGACCCGTACGGGCGCACCGCCCGCCAGGTCGAGGAAGTCCTCGAGGTCGCTCGCCCGTTCGGCGTTTCCAAGGCGCTGTGGGAGGTACTCGAGCGGGCCCGCACTCATCTCGAGGACAACGAGCGCGCCGAGGTGGCCCGCCACGTCAAGCTGTTGATGGACCGGTCCGGCCTGCACGAGCACGAATTCGCCTCCCGCATCGGCGTCAGCGCCGAGGACCTGGCCACCTACCTCGACGGCAGCGTGAGCCCGTCGGCGTCGCTGATGATCCGGATGCGCCGGCTCTCCGACCGGTTCGTGCGGGTCCGCAACACCCGCGCGGCCAACGGCAACTAACCGCGTTCAGCGCGAATTGATCGGCGTCACGTCGGCCACCAACCAATCGTGGCCGCGCTTGGTGAGGCTCACCCGTACCGCCGGCGCGGCCTGACTGGGGGGCTGACCGGGAACGGTCTGGGTGACCCGCAGGATCACCGCCACGCTGGCCGCCGACGGCCCGAGCGCCTCCACTCCGGCCGACAGCGTCGCCGCCTGCGCGGTGACCTTGCGCTGGATCAGATCGGCCGTCGACTTCGTGTACTGCGCCTTGAACGCTTCGGCCTGCTCGGGCACCATCATGGCCGCCGCCCGGTCCAGCGAATCCGTCGGTGCGGTGGGTGAGAACGACGCCGTCGCCTCGGCCATGCCGGTGGCCACCTGCACCACGTGCTGGGCGTCTTCCTTGAACTCGTCGTCGGAGCCGGTCCAGTGGGTGTAGCCGGTCAGCACCGCTGCGACGATGGCGGCGGTGCTCAGGATGGCGACGGCCAACCGCAGCCCCGGCGCGTCGTCGTCGGTCCCCACCGTGACCGCATCCCGCCGATACAGCCAGTAGTTGATCGCGACCGCTTGGACGATCAGCAGCACCAGCACCGAGCACGCCGATACCCACCACAGCGGCCAGGCCAGCACGACGCCGATCGCCAGCAGCGCCGCGATCGCGGCCAGCGGCGCCAGCACGTCGAAGGCGGCCACCCGCAACGCGTTCCTCATCGGATCGATTCCAGCCCGGAGATCCGCAGCTTGCCGTCGACGTCGGACACATCCAGGCGCAGGTTCCAGTGCACCGTCGTCGGCTTGGCGCCGGTGTTCTCGGCGACCGACGTGGCGACCAGCATCACCGAGTCGCTGCGGGTGGCGAAGGCGGGCAGCTTGGTGGTCACCACGTTGCGCTGCGTACCCGGCTGGGTGTCCAGGTCGTGGTGCACCCTCTCGACTGCGACCGCTTCGATGCGGCCGCTGCTGCGCGTCTGCAGCTTCTCCACCACCTGCCGGTACGGCTGCACGGCGGCGTCGAAGTCGGTGTTGAGCTGCCCGACGGTGCCGTCGTGCAACCGCTGCAGGCTGGCGTCGACGTTGCCGGCGTTCATATTGATCAGCACGTCGGTCCATTCGGCGGCGGTCTGCATGACCCGGGTCAGGTAGTGACGCTCGTTGATCTCGTCGCGGTGCGCCGACCAGACGAAGTAGCCGAGCACCACCGCCGCCACCGACAACAGTCCCAGGGCAGCCGAGGCGAAGCCGTACGGAGTGAAGATCCGTGCACGCCCGGCGTCCGACTCGTCGTCGGCGTCGGCTTCGACGACGTCCTCGTCCTCGAGTTCCGCGGTCTTGTCCTGGTCAGGCATGGCCCGATCGTCGCACTCCGCAAAGATGGAAGGATGGTTGGGTGACTGTAGAGGCCATCCGCTCGGGCATCGACCTGAGCTACGTCGACGCCGCCGCCCGCCCCCAAGACGACCTGTTCGGTTACGTCAACGGCCGCTGGCTCAACGAGTACGACATCCCCGCCGACCGCGCCACCGACGGCGCCTTCCGCCAGCTCTACGACCGCGCCGAGGAGCAGGTCCGCGACCTGATCATCGAGGCGAGTGAGAAGGGCGCGCCGCCGGGTACCGATGAGCAGCGCGTCGGTGACCTGTACGCCAGCTTCCTCGACGAGGACGCCGTCGAACGCCGCGGCGTGCAACCCCTGCTCGACGAATTGGCGCCGATCGACACCGCGACCGATGCCAGCGCGCTGGCCGCCGTCGTCGGGGCGCTGCAACGCACCGGCGTGGGCGGCGGCGTCGGCATGTACATCGACACCGACTCCAAGGACTCGACGCGGTACCTGGTGCACTTCAGCCAGTCGGGCATCGGCCTGCCCGACGAGTCCTATTTCCGCGACGAGCAGCACGCTGAGCTGCTGGCGGCCTACCCGGGCCACATCGCCCGCATGTTCGCCCTGGTGTTCGGCGGCGACGTGAACTTCTACCAGGACACCGCCGCGCGCGTCGTGGCGCTGGAATCCAAGCTGGCGGCGGCCCACTGGGATGTGGTCAAGCGGCGCGACGCCGACCTGACCTACAACCTGCGCACTTTCGCCGACCTGCCGACCGAAGCGCCCGGCTTCGACTGGACGGGCTGGATCACTGCGCTGGGAAGCAGCCCGGAAGCGGTCGCGGAAGTGGTTGTGCGCCAACCCGATTACCTCAGCGCGTTTGCGGCGCTGTGGGAAAGCGAGGATCTGCAGGAATGGAAGTGGTGGGCGCGGTGGCGGGTGATCCGCGCCCGCGCGCCCTGGTTGACCCAGGCCCTGGTGGCCGAGGACTTCGAGTTCTACGGCCGCCGGATGACCGGCACCGAGCAGATCCGGGACCGGTGGAAGCGGGCAGTGTCGCTGGTGGAGAGCCTGATGGGCGATGCGGTCGGAAAGCTCTACGTGGAACGGCATTTCCCGCCCGACGCCAAGGCTCGCATCGACACGCTGGTGCACAACCTGCAGGAGGCCTACCGGATCAGCATCAGCGACCTGGACTGGATGACCCCCCAGACGCGGGAAAAGGCGCTGACGAAGCTGGGCAAGTTCACCGCCAAGGTGGGCTACCCGGTCAAGTGGCGCGACTACTCGAACTTGGTGATCGACCGTCATGACCTCTACGGCAATTACCAGCGCGGCTACGCCGCCGAATTCGACCGCGAACTGGCCAAGCTCGGCGGCCCGGTCGACCGCGACGAATGGTTCATGACACCGCAGACCGTCAACGCCTATTACAACCCGGGCATGAACGAAATCGTTTTCCCCGCAGCCATTCTGCAGCCGCCGTTCTTCGACGCCGAGGCCGACGACGCCGCCAACTACGGCGGCATCGGTGCGGTGATCGGCCATGAGATCGGGCACGGATTCGACGACCAGGGCGCCAAGTACGACGGCGACGGCAACCTGGTGGACTGGTGGACCGACGACGACCGCGCCGAGTTCGGCGCCCGCACCAAGGCGCTGATCGAGCAGTACGAGGCCTACACGCCGCGCGGGCTGGACAACGGCCACCACGTCAACGGCGCCTTCACCGTCGGGGAGAACATCGGCGACCTGGGCGGCCTGGGTATCGCGCTGCTCGCCTACCAGCTGTCGCTGAACGGCCAGCCCGCCCCGGTCATCGACGGCCTGACCGGCGTGCAGCGGGTGTTCTTCGGCTGGGCGCAGGTGTGGCGGACGAAATCCCGTGTCGCCGAGACGATTCGGCGCCTCGCGGTGGACCCGCACTCGCCGCCGGAGTTCCGGTGCAACGGCGTGGTGCGCAACCTCGACGCGTTCTACGACGCGTTCGAGGTTTCCGAGAACGACGCGCTGTTCCTGGACCCGCGGCACCGGGTGCGGATCTGGAACTAAGCCCGCGCTAGTTCGATGCGCGCCGGGACATGCTTGTGCCACGGCGTGCCGGCATACGGGTCGCGCCACTGGGTGGAGGTCAGCGTGTTGGGCGCGACGCCCGGAATGACGGTGCGGCCTTGGTCGTCGGTGTAATCGAGTCCAAAACCGTTGGGCAGCGCCGCATGTCCGGCCAGCATGGTTTCGGTGACCTCGACGGTGGCCTCCGCGCTGCCGGCCGCGGTGGTGATCCGGGCGCGGCACCCGTCGTGCAGCCCCAGGGCTTGGGCGTCTTCGACGCTGACCCGCAATGCGCCGTCGGCGTCGCGTTTACGCCAGGACGGGTCGCGGAAGATGTCGTTGGCCGTGTAGGCGCGCCGTTCTCCGACCGAGAGCACTATCGGCAGTTCGGGTGTGGTCAGCCGCTGCGGCGTGCGGGACAGCGCGCGGATCTCGTCGAGCATCTGCGGGATTTCCAGCGCGATCTTGTGATCGGCGTGGCTGATCAGGTCGAAGTCGTCGGTGTAGTTGTGCACGGTGAAGGTGACACCGGACGGGCTGTTCACGATGGCGTCGAATAGCGCGTTGCCGTCGGCGTGGCCGGCGCGCCGGACGGCGTCGGGATAGGTCATCGCCGTCTTCTGCGCGAGCCCCCACAGCGCGGCCGCGCCGGCCAGGCCGTTGGGCAGCGTGGGCCCGAGCGTTTCGTAGAGGACATACGGCAGCAGTTTGGCCACCGTCGGGTTGCTGCCGACCGCGGTCAGAAAGGCTTCGGTGTAGGCCTGCCGCCCGCGCTGTGCCGCCTCGCGCAGCGGCCGCAGGTCGTCGTCGTGCACCATGTCCAGCGCCCGGACCAGTCGCGCCCAGATCTCGGGCTCGGGCAGCGTGCCGGGCAGCGGGTCCATCAGCGGGTGCCGCAACTGCATTGCGTTGCGCGGGAATTCGAGGTTGAAGAAGGTGGCTTCGCACTTCTCGAACTGCGAGGACGCCGGCAGCACGTAATGAGCCAGCCGCGCCGTCTCCGTCATCGCGATGTCGATGACCACCAGCAGTTCCAGCGACTCGAACGCTTCCCGGCATGCCGCCGAATTGGCCAGTGAATGAGCGGGATTGGCGCTTTCCACGATCATCGCCCGGAACCGGTCGGGGTGGTCGGTCAGAATCTCTTCGGGCACGACGTTGCCCGGCACCAAGCCGGCGATGATCGGAGCGCCGGTCACCGGGGTGCGGCCGGAGACGGTGCTGAACAGCGGTGCGAACGACGAATGCAGGTGCTGGCCGCCCTTTTTGGCGAAGTTGCCGGTGAGGATCCACAGCAGCTTGTCCAGATACGAGCACACGGTGCTGTTCGGCGCCTGCTGGACGCCCAAGTCTTCGAACACCGAGACGCTGGACGCGGTGCCGATGCGTCGCGCCGCGGCGCGCAGCAGTTCCTCGTCGACACCGCAGCGCGCGGCATAGTCGGCGACGTCGACCTCGCGCAGCAACGCGCGCACGGTGTCGGCGCCGTGCACATGCTCGGCGAGAAACGCTTCGTTGCAGAGGTTTTCCTGCACCAGGACGGCGGCCAGCGCGGCCAGGCACCAGGCGTCGGATCCGGGCCGCACCCGCAAGTGATAGTCGGCCATCTTCGCGGTGTCGGTGATCACGGGGTCGATGACGATCATGGAGCGGGCCGGGTCTTTGGCGATCTCGTTGAGCACCACCCGCGCTCGCGGGAAGCTTTGCGACATCCACGGGTTCTTGCCGACGAACACCGACACCTCGGCGTGTTCGAATTCACCGCGGGTGTGTCCGCCGTACAGTTGCGCGTCGACCCACGCTTCGCCGGTTTTCTCCTGCGCCAACGCATTCGACCGATACCGCGAGCCCAGCGCCTTGAGGAACGCGCCGCTGTAGGCGCCGCCGAGGTGGTTGCCCTGGCCGCCGCCGCCGTAGTAGAAGATCTTCTCCCCGCCGTACACGTCGCGGATGTGCTTGAACCGTTCGGCGATCTCGATAATGGCGGTGTCCCAATCGATTTCCTCGTAAGTCCCGTCGGGGCGCCGACGCAGCGGGGAGGTCAGCCGGCCGCGGCTGTTCTGGTAGTGGTCCAGGCGCAACGCCTTGTTGCAGGTGTAGCCCTGCGACGCCGGGTGCGCTTTGTCGCCCCGGATGCGGGCGAGCTTGCGGTCTTCGACCTGCACGACGATCCCGCAGTTGCATTCGCACAAGATGCAGGCGGAGGGCTGCCAGTCAGTGGTGGTCATTGCGGGGAGTCCTTTCTACCCAGCTCGGTCACGAGGAGGTCGTGCAGTTGCCGGTGCACCAGATCCAGGGGGGCCACGTCGCGGCGGACGCGGGCCAGCAGTAGGGCGCCTTCCAGCGCCGAGGTGGCCAGCACCGCCAGTTCGTGGGCGCGCTGCGCCGCGACGCCGTCGGCGATGAAGCGCTGCGCGATCAGGTCCGACCAGCGGTCGAAGACCGCCGCCGCGCGTTCGATCACCGGGGCCATCTTTTCCCGGTCGGCGGCTTCTCCCGCTTCGACCGACACTGCCGCTATCGGGCAGCCGGCGCGGAAGTCGGTGGTCAGCAGTTGCTCGCGGTACCGCTCGATCAGCGCGTCGAGCAGGGCGACGCCGCCCTCGGATTCGGTGATGATCCGCGCGATGTAGTCACCGGCGTAGTCGACGGCTTCACACAGCAGTTGAGTGCGGCCACCCGGGAAGTAGTGATACGCCGATCCGCGCGGGGCGCCGCTGTGGGCCAGCACGTCCGAGATCGCGGTGGCGTGCGCGCCGCGTTCCCGGATCAGCAGCGCGGCGGACACCACCATCCGTTCGCGCGGGCTTCGCATTCGGACTCCTCGGGTCGCTAACCAGCTTATGTATGATGCTATACATAATCCGGGCGGCAGCGGAAGCCCTTGCCGCATCGAGTGTGAAGCCGCGGTGGTCCCAGGCCGCCGAGTGTGAACATGCGGCGGTATTGGCCGCTGAGTGGTGAACCTGGGGCCTTCAGTGTGAGCTCAGGGCGACGAATCGCCGGGTTTCCCGCCGCAGAGCAACTCTCGACGCCGCACGCTCACACTCGACGCCGCAGAGCGTGAACCTGGGGCGGCATCGCTGTTGACTGTGAACCTGGGGCCTTCAGTGTGAGCTCAGGGCGACGAATCCCCGGATTTCCCACCGCAGAGCAACTCTCGACGCCGCACGTTCACACTCGACGCCGCAGAGCGTGAACCTGGGGCGCATCGCTGTTGACTGTGAACCTGGGGCCTTCAGTGTGAGCTCAGGGCGACGAATCCCCGGATTTCCCACCGCAGAGCAACTCTCGACGCCGCACGTTCACACTCGACGCCGCAGAGCGTGAACCTGACGCGGCATCGGTGTTGACCGTGAACCTGGGGCTTTCAGTGTGAGCTCAGGGCGACGAATCGCCGGATTTCCCGCCGCAGAGCAACTCTCGACGCCGCACGCTCACACTCGACGCTGCGGAGCACCCACCGCAGAGCACCCCGCGACGAGCTAACCCGGTCAGCTCATCCAGTCGTTGGAGCCGTCGTTGCGGGTATAGGTGCCGACGGAGTTCTTCACGATGATCGGATCGCCCGGGCCGAAGTTGGTGAAGAACCACTTGGCGTTCGTCGGGCTCAGGTTGATGCAACCGTGGCTGACGTCGCGCCGGCCCTGGTCATCCACCGACCACGGCGCGCTGTGCACGAAGTTGCCGCTGTTGTCGAAGCGGACCGCGTCGGCCACGGTGATCTTGTAGCCGTTGGCCGAATTGACCGGAACCCCGTAGGTCGAGGAATCCATCACCACAGACGCCATCTTCTCTTGCACGTAATAGGTGCCGTTCGCCGTCTGGTGACCGCCGCTGGCCATGCCCATCGACATCGGGAAGGTCTGCACAACGGCCCCGTTACGGGTAACCGTCAACTGGTGGGTGGCGTCGTCGGCGGTAGCAATCAGCTGATCACCGGTCCGGAAGCTCGACACGGTGCCTCCCGCGTCGACGGTCACGTCGGTGTGAGCGGGCCAGAAATTCAACGGCCGCCACCGCAGTTGAGTCGGGGTCTGCCAGTAGAACTTGCCGTCGACCGGCGGCGTCGACGTAACGCGGATCGCGCCTTCCGCGGCGCCGGCGTCGTCCACCCGCCCCGGGAAATCGATGATGATCGGCTGGCCCACGCCCACGGTCGCGCCGTTGGCCGGGTTGATCCGCGGCGGCCCGAACGGCGCCGCGCCGACGAACGGTGGCGGGTTGTCTGCCGCGGGAGGGGCCGCCGGGTCACCCGGTACGGGATCGGGATCGGCCAGCGCCGGACCCGCCGTCAGGACCAGCGCCAGTCCCAGCACCGACGCGATTCCCGCCGCCTTCAGAGCGCCGAAGAGGCTTCCCCTCCGCCGATCCGACATATGCATCCCTCCTCGTTCGCGCGATCCTGCCGTTTACAACTGCCAGTCTGAGGCCCCGTCGGGCTTGTTGTAGGTCCCTACGGAGTTCTTCACCACGATGGGGTCGCCGCTGCCGAAGTTGTCGTAGAACCACTTGGCGTTGGACGGGCTGAGGTTGATGCAGCCGTGGCTGACGTCCCGCTTACCCTGATCGGCCACCGACCACGGCGCGCTGTGCACGAAGTTGCCGCTGTTGTCGATGCGGACCGCGTCGGACACCGTCACCTTGTAGCCCTGCGCCGAGTTCACCGGCACCCCGTATGTCGACGAATCCATCACGACCGTGGGCATCTTCTCCAGCACGTAGTAGGTGCCGTTGGGGGTCTGGTGTCCCCCGGAGGACATTCCCATCGACATCGGGAACGTCTGCACCACCGTGCCGTTGCGGGTGATCGTCATCTGGTGGGTCGCGTCGTCGGCCGTGGCCACCAGCGCGTCACCGGTGCGGAAGCTGGACTTGGTGCCGGCCGCGTCGATGTTCACTGCGGTGTTGGCCGGCCAGAAGCTGAGCGGACGCCAGCGCAATTGGCTCGGGGTCATCCAGTAGAACTTGCCCGGCACCGGTGGGATCGAGGAGATGTGCACCGCACGTTCGGCCATCGCCTGGTTGGCGATCGGCACCTGGAAGTTGATGATGATGGGCTTTGCCACCCCGACCATCGCGCCGTTGACCGGGTTGAACGTCGGCGGCCGGAATGGCGGGTCGCCGACGAACGGCGTCGGGTCCTGACCGGCGGCCGTCGCACCGGCGGCGGCCGGCACCAACTGCGGGTCCTGCGGCAGGCCGAGCGGAGCCGGGGGCAGCGCCAGCGGATCGGGTGCCGGCGGCAGGGCCAGCGGGTCGGGTGCCGGTGGGTCGGCGGGCGCCATGACCGGGCCCGGACCGCCGGGTGCGTCGTCGGGGTCGGCCAGGGCCTGGCCGGTGCCCAGCACCAGCACCGCCGCTACCCCGGCTGCGTTCACAGCGGCGAACAGGGTCCTCGTCGTGCGGCCCCTTCTCCAGCGCGACATATTGCATCCCTCCAGTCGCGAGTCGGTGACCAGTGTGGCATAGCGGGGAAGCCGCAGACCTCATCGCAGCCCGCAAAAGCCCGGGAAACCGTTGTTGAGCTGCGGGTTCAGGTCGTCTGTGAACTTGCCGAGGAGACCTTGAAGACGTGCCGGGTGGCCGACATGCCCAGCAACGCCACAGCCATCAATCCCGCCGACGCGGTGAGCATCATCGCCACACTGCGCTCGTACAGCAGCCCGCCGGCCAGCGAGCCGGCCATGATGCCGACCTGAAAGGCCGTCACGTACAGGCCCGAAGCGCCATCGGGGTCATCCGCTCCGGCGCGCATCGCCGCGGATTGCAGCATGGGTGTCACCGCGGTGGCCATCGCGCCCCACACCACGATGGCGCCGGTTCCCACGACCAACGCCGTTCGGGCGGACAGATGCCCACCGAACGCCAGCGCCGTCAAGACGACGAACGAGGCCGTCAATCCGGCGATGCAGACGATGATGGCCCCACGAGGCCGACGGTCCAGCGGCCGCGCCACCAAGGTCACCGCCAGCACGCCGGCGACCCCGTAGGCGGCCAGCAGCCAGGCCACATTGGCCCCGCGCACCCCGACGACTTGCCGGATGATCACCACGATGTAGGTGTAGGAGGCGAAGTGGCCGGTGACCCCGACCATGGTGATCAGGCTGATGATGATCAGCGCCCGGTTGCGGTGGTGGTTGGCCCGCGGACCGACGTATTGCAGCTGGTCGGCACTGAGCGTCATCTCCGGAAGGATCAGCCGGGCCGCCACCGTGACCACAGCCGCGGCGACCGTGACGCACACCGCCGCGAGCCGCCAGCCCCACATCAGGCTCAGGGCGGCCGTCAACGGGCTGCCGATCACCAACGCCAGGCTGGTCCCGACGTAGATCGACATGGTGGCGCGTCCGGCGTGGCTGGGTGGTACCAGGCGGGTCGCGACGGGAGCGATCACTGACCACAGCAACCCGTGCGTCACCGCGCACAGTGCCCGCCCGCAGGCCAGCACCGCGAAGTTGGGCGCCAGCGCCGATATGAGCTGCGAGACGGTCAGCACCACCAGGCTCACCACCAGGGTGCGGCGGCGCGGCCAATGCGCGGTCCAGCGCACCAGCGGGAACGTCGTCAGCGCCGCGACCAGGGCATACCAGGACAGCAGCGTGCCCACCCACACGATGCTGACGTGCAGATTGCGCGCGATCGCCGACAGCGCGCCCACCGGCAGGATCTCGGCGGTGACGTAGATGAAGGCCGCCGCGGCCAGCACAGACAGCTGCGCGGCGATCCGTGGCGTCCACGTTCGCGAGGCAGTGGTGGGTATCTCGGTCACGGCAGTCATAACTTGGGACGCGCAATTGCCCAGGCGCGGTCGCCCTGACGCAATTACGCCGCTCTTACGGTACGCACGGCATGGACTGCTTTACCCCAACTTGGGGTTTCAACACGCCCGAGTGATTACGAACGTACCAAGCGCGCAATTGCGGCCGAGGCTTCGGCGAGTTTGCCGTCCGCCTCGGTGCCGCCCTCGGCCACCGCCCGGGTGACGCAGTGGTTGAGGTGTTCGTCGAGCAGGTTGAGCGCCACCGATCGCAAGGCGCTGTTGACCGCGCTGATCTGAGTGAGGACGTCGATGCAGTACTTGTCCTCTTCGATCATGCGCGCGATCCCGCGCACCTGACCCTCGATGCGCCGCAGCCGCTTGGCGTAGTTGTCCTTCTGCTGCGTATATCCGTGAGCGGTTGTCATCTACTCTCCAAGGAGGAACGGCCGGTGCCGCCCATCATACCCCAGCGGGGTATAAGCCTCGGATTTTGGCGCTTATCGCGGCTCGCGCATACTTGAATGATGTCCCGCACCATCGACGAATCAGCCCCGATGCCGACCGACGTCGACATCAAGCCCCGCAGTCGCGACGTCACCGACGGTCTGGAGAAGGCCGCCGCCCGTGGCATGTTGCGCGCGGTAGGCATGGGTGACGAGGACTTCGCCAAGGCCCAGATCGGCGTCGCGTCGTCGTGGAACGAGATCACCCCGTGCAACCTCCCGCTGGACCGGCTGGCCAAGGCGGTCAAGGAGGGCGTTTTCCAGGCCGGTGCCTACCCGCTCGAATTCGGCACCATCTCGGTGTCCGACGGCATCTCGATGGGCCACGAGGGCATGCACTTCTCCCTGGTGTCGCGTGAGGTGATCGCCGACAGCGTCGAAACCGTCATGCAGGCCGAGCGACTCGACGGATCGGTGCTGCTGGCCGGCTGCGACAAGTCGCTGCCGGGCATGCTGATGGCCGCCGCACGGCTGGACCTGGCCTCGGTGTTCCTCTATGCGGGCTCGATCCTGCCCGGGGTGGCCAAGATGTCCGACGGCAGCCAGCGCGAGGTGACCATCATCGACGCCTTCGAGGCGGTGGGCGCCTGTGCCCGCGGGCTGATGAGCCGCGAAGACGTCGACGCCATCGAGCGGGCCATCTGTCCGGGCGAAGGGGCCTGCGGCGGCATGTACACCGCCAACACGATGGCCAGCGCCGCCGAGGCCTTGGGCATGTCGTTGCCGGGCAGCGCCGCGCCCCCCGCCACCGACCGCCGCCGCGACGGGTTCGCGCGCCGCAGCGGCGAGGCCGTCGTCGGCTTGTTACGCCGCGGCATCACCGCCCGCGACATCCTGACCAAGGAGGCGTTCGAGAACGCCATTGCGGTGGTGATGGCCTTCGGCGGTTCGACCAACGCGGTGCTGCACCTGCTGGCCATCGCGCACGAGGCCGGCGTGGCGCTGTCCCTCGACGACTTCAGCCGCATCGGGTCCAAGGTGCCGCACCTGGCCGACGTCAAGCCGTTCGGCCGCCACGTGATGATCGACGTCGACCGCATCGGCGGGGTGCCGGTGATCATGAAGGCGCTGCTGGATGCCGGTCTGCTGCACGGCGACTGTCTGACGGTGACCGGCAGGACCATGGCCGAGAACCTCGCCGACATCAACCCGCCGGACCCCGACGGCAAGGTGCTGCGGGCGCTGCAGAACCCGATTCATCCGACCGGTGGCATCACCATTCTGCGCGGATCGCTGGCCCCCGAAGGTGCGGTGGTCAAGTCAGCCGGCTTCGAATCCGATGTATTCGAAGGGACCGCAAGGGTTTTCGACGGCGAGCGCGCGGCGTTGGACGCTCTGGAAGACGGCACCATCACCAAAGGCGACGCCGTGGTGATCCGCTACGAAGGCCCCAAGGGCGGCCCGGGGATGCGCGAGATGTTGGCTATCACCGGCGCGATCAAGGGCGCCGGTCTGGGTAAGGACGTGCTGTTGCTCACCGACGGCCGCTTCTCTGGGGGAACCACCGGGTTGTGCGTCGGCCACGTGGCACCCGAAGCGGTGGACGCCGGGCCGATCGCGTTCCTGCGCGACGGAGACCACATCCGCCTCGACGTGGCCAACCAGACCCTCGACGTCGTTGTCGATGCCGACGAATTCGAAGCGCGCAAACAGGGTTTCGCTCCCCCGCCCCCGCGCTACAGGACCGGCGTGCTGGCCAAGTACGTCAAGCTGGTCAACTCCGCGGCGGTAGGCGCGGTCTGCGGTTAGCCCCCGCTCGCCGGCCGGAGAGCGAGCGTCCGCTGACGGCGTCGAGTGTGCACACACGGCGGGAAAACCGGCCGATCCCGACCCTGACTACACACTCGACGCCGACGACTCACACTCGGCGCGGCGGCGACTAGCGCACCAGGGCGATCGCGAAGCCGTCCCAGCCCTTGGCGCCGACGGTCTGCAGCGCCGCGGTGTCCAGTTGCGGATGCTCGCCCATCAACTGCAAGGTGTGGCGCGTCGCGGCGACCCGGGCATCGTCGGAGTTCGTCGCCGCGACCTGACCGTTGCGAATCACGTTGTCCACCACGATGACTGAACCTGGCCGGGTCAACCGGACCGCCCACTCCAGGTACGCGGGGTAATTCTCCTTGTCGGCGTCGATGAACACCAGGTCGAACGGGTCACCGGTCAAGGTCGGCAGGGTGTCCAAGGCCGCGCCCACGAGTACCTCGACCCGCTCGGCGACGCCCGCGCGCTGCAGGTTGGCCCGTGCGACTTCGGCGTGCCTGGGCTCGTATTCCAGGGTCACCACGTGTCCCTGGGGGCCGGCGCCGCGGGCCAGCCAAATGGTGCTGAAGCCACCCAGCGTGCCCAGTTCCAGGATGCGGCGCGCCCGGATGGCACCGGCCAGCAACGACAGGAATTTGCCCTGCTGCGCCGACACCGCGATCGGCGGAAGCCCCGCTGCACTGCTGGCTTCCAGCGCCGACGCCAACGCCGGGTCGTCGTCCAGCAGGGCGCTATCCAAGAACGCGTCAACATCTTTCGGGGTGGGTTCGGTTGGCATGCCTGAAACGCTACCCCGTGACAAAGATGCCGCCACACCCTTTACCAGATACCCGTATGGGGTATAGTGGCGGTTGTCGGTCAAACACTGGGACGCTGCGAGTCCCCGTACAGATAAGGGTGAGACGATGCCGAATTACGAGGCTGGAACCGTACTGTCCTGCGGTCACGACCACTGCGGCTGCCGCGTCGTGGTCGAGCACAAGTGTGAATGCTCGGGCTCCGGTGAGGCCTACCGCTGCACCTGCGGCGCCGAGCTGGTTCCCGTCCAATAGGTCCCCCCAGCCGGTCGTGCGGATTCGGCGCTGTTCAAGCGCCTAACGCACGGCCGGCCAACTCGGTTGTGGCCGAGAGTTTCAAGGCCACAGCCGAGGCCCCGACGGCGACCGTGTGGTCACCCGGCTCGATCCGCCAGCAGCCCGCTGACCCCTGGTAGCGCGCCAGCAACCGCGGATCGGCCTCGATCCGCACCTGCGCGGCCTGGCCGGGTTCGAGTTCGACGCGGGTGAATCCCAGCAAGCGCAACATCGGTCCGTCGGGCGCGGCGGTCAAATACACCTGCGGGACGTCCGCCCCGCGCCGCTCACCCGTGTTCACCACGGTGAAGCTGGCCGTCACGGTCTGGCCGCCGGTGACCGTGAGGTCCCGGTAGTCGAAGCTGGTGTAGGACAAGCCATGGCCGAAGGCGAACAGCGGCCGGTGGCCGTATCGGCCGAACCAGCGGTAGCCGACGTCGGCGCCTTCCAGGTACTCAATCGTCGTCGGTGTCCCGAACGGCTCGCCCAGGCCGGGTAGCTGCGGGCGCGGCGTCTGATCCAGCTCCGCCGGGAAGGTGATCGGCAACCGCCCCGACGGATTCACTTGTCCGATAAGCACTTCCGCGATCGCCTGAGCACCGGCCTGGCCGGGATACCAGGCCGCACGACGGCGTTGACCTCCTCCGCCCACGGCATCGCCACCGGGTTTCCGGTTTCGCACACCACCACCGTGTTCGGGTTGACGGCGGCCACGGCCGCGATCACCGCGTCCTGCCCCCACGGCAGCGAGAGGTCGGCGATGTCGACGCCCTCTCCTTCGACCCGGATGGCGAACACGATCGCGACGTCGGCCAGTCGCGCCGCCACTGCCGCCTCTGCCGGGCTGATGCCGGGATCGAACTCGATCTGCGCGTGGGCAAGTCGCTCCCGCAGCGCGTCGAGCGGGCTCGACGGCAGCAGCTGCAGCTTGCGCATGCCGCCCGACAGACCCGGCCCGCCGATCGGGATGACCTCGGCGTAGCCGCCCGGCGGGACGACGGCGGCGGACCCGAAGCCGATCGGCACCCCGCGCTGGGCATAGCCGCCGATCACCGCGATGCGCGCCGTCGACTCCGCGGCCAACGGCAGCACCCCGCGGTTCTGCAACAGCACAATGCCTTCTCGGGCGATCTGCAGCGCAATGTCGTTGTGCGCGGCCATATCCGGGGCAGGAGGAGGGTCTGTTCGGTCGATGCCGACGGCGAACATGGACCGCAGGATCCGCCGCACCATGTCCGACAGCCGCTCCTGGCTCATCCGGCCATCGGCGTATGCGGCGCGCAGCGGTTCGCCGAAGGACTCGGCCTGCCAGAACAGCGCGTCGATCTGCGCACCGGACTCCTGGTCCAATCCGTGCCGGGCACAGTCCCAACTCGGGGTACCGCCCCAATCCGACATCACCCAGCCGCGAAAGCCCCAGGTGTTCTTCAGCACCTCGGTGAGCAGGTAGGTGTTCTGGGCGGCATAGTCGCCGTTGATCTTGTTGTAGGCGGTCATCACCGCGCCGGGCCGGGCGCGCTCGATGACCATTTCGAAGGCCAGCAGATCGGATTCGCGGTGGGCGTCGGGATCGATGAGCGCGTTCAGCCAGTGCCGGTTGGTTTCGTTGCAATTCAGCGTGTAGTGCTTGATTGTCGAGATGACGCCCTGCTGCTGGATCCCGAGCACCGACTCCGCGGCCATGGTCGCGGTCAGTAGCGGGTCTTCGGAGAGGTACTCGAAGTTGCGGCCGTTGCGGGGGTCGCGGGCCAGGTTCATGCCGCCGGCCAACAGCACGTTCAGTCCGCGGCTGCGGGCCTCCCGGCCGATCGCCTGTCCGGCGGCACGGGCCAGCGCCGGGTTGAAGGTGGCGGCCAGCGCCAAGCCCGCCGGCAGCGCGGTGGCGGTGTCGCCCGGGCGGAAGCCGGGATTGGTGACGCCCAGGCTGGCATCGCTCATCAGCAAGGCCGGGACGCCCAGCCGCGGCACCCCGGGCACGTAGCCGGCGCTCATCGGAACACCGTCGGGAATGCGCTCGTCGCGCAGCGGCCACATGTCGCCGGCGCCCATGACGCCGACCAGAAGCGAGAAGCGTTCGTCGTCGGTCAGCTGTGCTTCGATCTCGCGAGCCCGGACGTCGGCGTCTGATCCCGCTAACCCCTCACCGCACACCCTCTTTTGCGTACACGACCCGCAACACGTGGCCGAGTTCGGGGCCCATCACCGCCTCGGCCAGCGTGCACATGGTCGTCACGAACTGCGGACCGTGCGGGGGCGGCGTCTGGCACAGGTGGTGGGCGATCTCGTGCAACACCACCAGTTCGCGCATCGCCCAGTCGGCAGTGTTCCGGTCTGGAACGGCGATAGTGCCTGCGCCGTCGCGGTTTTCGTAGTGCGCGGCGGTGGCGGCTTTGCGCGCCCGCACTCGCAGTGGCCCTGCCGAGGGCCAGTGGGAGCGGACCGCCGGCAACGCCAGCACGTCGTCGACGTAGCGCTGCACCGAGGGCACCGAACCGAACCGGCCTTCGGGCGGCAGCGTCAACTGGGTCCCGAAGAATTCGATCATCGGCGACCCGTGCTCGGCGGCCCGGTCGAACAGCGTCCGCACGAACTCCTCGGCGGCGTAGACCTTGGCGCGCTGGGCGTCTCTGGCGGGCCGGCCCTGCGAATCCGCCGGTGTCACCGGCGCAGTGCGCTCCGCGCGCCGGGCAGTTCCGGGCTGGCACCCAGGCGCGCCCGTTTGCCGGCGCGGTCACCGGCGCGCCGCGCGGCCGACGAATATCCGGCCGAGGCCCTATTGGCCTGCCAGGTGCCCCGCGCCTTGGAGGCCTCGCGGTAGTAGTCGCGCAGCTCGAGATCCTTGTCGCGCAGCGCAATTGCGGTGCCCGGCGCGCGGACCCGGTCCTTGGTGACCTCTTGGCGGGTCTGTTCGCGGGCCTCGGCCAGCCGCTGGCCGACGCGGGCGCCGAACGCCAACTGGAAGTTGAGCCGGGCGGTGATCGTCGGGGTGGGCCGGTGCGCGCCGGAGGCGAGGTAGGCGTCGGAGGCCCGGACCATCTGGACCACCAGGCTGGCGTACAGGGCGTGCGTGGCGTCGATGTCTTCGGCGAACCCGTAGGCGTAGACGAAGGTCGAATTCGACGCCACATCGCAGCGCACGTCGTTGGCCGCCCCGATGAGCACGAACAGCTGCACGTAGGTGCGCAGCCCCCGGGTGCCGGCGTTGCCGATGGTGATGGTGCGTTGGGTCGGGGCCTGGGCCGGTGAGCGGTTGGCGGAGTGCGAACGCGCCACCGCCAGGTCGATGGACGCGGCCGTCGCCAAGCGCTGCGCGGCGGTCATGAATGCGTCCGCCTCGTGGGGATTGTCGGTGCCCTCGGCCTGCCGCAGCAGGGCCGCGATGCGCGCCAACATCTTGTCGTCGGTCATAGCGACAAACTACGGGAGCCTCACGACATCGGGACTACACCCGGCGGTCGATCCAGCTCACCACGTCGTCGAGCACCACGGCACGCTCGGGTTCGTTGAAGACCTCGTGATAGAGGTCCGGATACTCCTTGAGTTCGACGTCGGTGGATCCCACGCATTCGACCAGGCGGCGACTGCCGCCGATCGGGATCAACCGGTCCGCGACGCCGTGCACGACCAGTAGCGGCGCCGTGACGGCGGGGGCCCGCCGGGGCATCGTCTCACCGACCTGCAACAACGCCCGGCCGATGCCGGCCGGGACGCGGCCGTGGTAGACCATCGGGTCGGCGTTGTAGGCGTCCACCACGGCCTGGTCGCGGGAGATCGCGTCGACGTCGAGTTCTTGCACCGGCAAGCCGGGCACCACCACGCCCAGCACCCGCGCGGCCAGCGCCACCACCGGATTGACCAACTCTTGAGCGGCCACCGCCGGCGCGGACAGCACCATCAGGTCGTAGTTGTCCGGGCGTTCGACGCCGTAGGCGAACACGATCGCCCCGCCCATGCTGTGGCCGAGCACGATGCACTTGGTGCCCGGATGCTCTCTTTTGGCGATGCCGACCAGGGTGTCGAAGTCGGCGGTGTACTCGGTGATGTCACGCACCACCATCCGTTTGCCGCCCGAGCGGCCATGGCCGCGGTGGTCCAGGGCGTAGGTGACCAGACCCGCCTCGCCGAATCGTTGCGCGACGTGGTCGTAGCGGCGGGCGTGCTCACCGAGTCCGTGCGCCAAGACCAGCACCGCGCGCGGTTGGGCGTCGGGTGTCCAGACGTCGTAGACGAGGTCCACGCCGCCAAGACCGTCGAAGCTTCTTTCATCGCGGGTGGTAGTCATTACGGGCAGCGTAATGGCTCCTGGAGTTGTCGGCCGGTCTGCGTAGGCTGTTTCGGGTGACGGCGCTCACCGAAGATTTTGCGAACCCCATCGACGAAGGCGGCGGCGACTTCTCCGCCCTCGCCGAGCCCTACCGGCGGGAACTGCTCGCGCACTGCTACCGGATGACCGGTTCCCTGCACGACGCGGAGGACCTGGTCCAGGAGACGCTGCTGCGCGCCTGGAAGTCCTATGACCGGTTCGAGGGCAAGTCCTCGCTGCGGACCTGGCTGCATCGCATCGCCACCAACACCTGCCTGACCGCGCTGGAAGGCCGCCAGCGCCGCCCGCTGCCCACCGGTCTGGGGTCGTCCAGCTCGGACCCGACAGCCGAGCTGGTCGAACGCGCGGAGGTGCCCTGGCTGGAACCGCTGCCCGACGTGACCAACGATTCGGCCGACCCGTCGGTGATCGTCGGGTCCCGTGAGTCGGTGCGGTTGGCGTTCGTGGCGGCCCTGCAACACCTTTCGCCGCGGCAGCGGGCGGTGCTGCTATTGCGTGACGTGCTGCAATGGCGCTCCGCCGAGGTGGCTGAGGCGATCGGCACCACCACCGTCGCCGTCAACAGCCTGCTGCAACGCGCCCGAACCCAGCTCGAGGCGGTCCGGCCCAGTGCCGACGACCGCTTGGATGCGCCGGATTCGGCGGAGGCCCAGGATCTGCTGGCCCGCTACATCGCCGCCTTCGAAAGCTACGACATCGACCGGTTGGTGGAGTTGTTCACCGCTGAGGCGATCTGGGAGATGCCGCCCTTCACCGGCTGGTATCAAGGTCCGCACAACATCGTCACGCTCATCCACCAGCAATGTCCCGCCGATTCTCCCGGTGACATGCGGATGGTCCCGTTGGTCGCCAACGGCCAGCCCGCCGCGGCCATGTACATGCGCGACGGTGACCGGCACGTGCCGTTCCAGTTGCACGTGCTCGACGTCAGCAATGACCGCGTCTCGCACGTGGTGGCGTTCCTCGACGAGAGCCTGTTCGCGAAGTTCGGGCTGCCCAGCACGCTGTAATCGATGGCCGAGTCACCGAGTGTCGTAGCCATCCCCGGCAAACCCGCACTGCTGGTGGGCGCCTACGACATCGGCACGCTGGGCTATGTCGCCGAGGAGTTCTTCGTTTCCGGCACCGCCTCGTCCTTCGCGCCGCTGGGGACGCTCGGTGCCGACGGCCGCTGGGACGTAACCGCCTGCGACACAGCTGAATACACCACTCGCATGGTGGTGCTCCGGCCCAGCGACCCGGCGCAGTTCAACGGCACTGTGCTGGTCGAATGGCTCAATGTCAGCGGCGGCATCGATGCGCCTGCGGTGTGGATGATGGCTCATCGCGAGATCGTGCGCGCCGGTTACGGGTACGTCGCGGTGTCGGCGCAGCGGGTCGGCGTCGAAGGCGGCGCGAGCCTGCTGGGCGCCGACATGTCGTTGAAGAGCCAGGACCCGGCGCGTTATGCGCGTCTGAGTCACCCGGGTGACGCCTTCAGCTACGACATCTTCTCTCAAATCGGCCAACTCGCCGCCGGACCGGGCATCGCGGGATGGAGCGCGGAACACGTTGTCGCCGTGGGTGAGTCGCAATCGGCCATGTTCCTCACCACGTACGTCAACGCCGTCGATCCGGTTGCCGCGACGTTCGACGGCTTCTTGGTGCATTCGCGGTTCGGCTCGGCGGCGCCACTCAACGGCAGCTCGATATTCGACGAAGCGGACACCGACATGCCCGACGTGGTCCAGTTCCGGCCCGACCTGCGGGTGCCCGTCCTGACGGTCATCACCGAGACGGACCTGTTCGGCGGGGTACGGCACGGCTATTACTTCGCCCGGCAGCCCGAGCACGACCGGCTGCGGGTGTGGGAGATCGCCGGCTCGGCGCACGCCGACAACTACACCATCCAGGTCGCGCCGATCGACACCGGTAGCGCGCCGCTGGACGACATTCTCGCCGGCTACGCGCCGACCAACATGTTGATGGGTCAGCAACTCAGCCACTACATCAACTTCGCGCCACAACACCACTACGTGCTGCAGGCCGGCTTGGTCGCGCTGACCACCTGGGTGGGCGACGGCGCTGCCGCGCCGAGCGGCCCGCGCATCGAGGTCCGCGACAGCGGTTCGCCGCAGCCCGTTTTGGACGATTACGGCCTGGCTCGGGGCGGCATCCGCACGCCGTGGGTGGACGTCCCCATCGCGCGGACGTCCGGAGTGGGCGGTACCGACGGCGTGATGTCGGCGATCTTCGGTTCCGGCGAGCCCTTCGACCAAGCCACGCTGCACCAGCGCTACCCCGGCGGCGCCGACCAATTCATGACCGAGTTCACCACGGCCCTCGATGCCGCGGTCGCAGCCGGGTTCATCCTGGCCGCTGATCGTGCCGAGATCCTGGCGCTGGCAGCGGCCACCTATCCCAGCTGAAACAGTCGACTGTCCGGCGCCGGGCCCGGGACCGGACGCATCAGTCCCGCGCCGGTGATCAGGGGCAGGTCTAGCGCCGACAGCAGCCCGGGGCGGGCCGCGTACACGGCCGGGATCGCGTTCACCATCCGCGATGCGCCCGCGATGCGAGCGCCCAGATCGTGATCGCGGTCCTCGGCCATTTCGAACTCGCAGCGCATGCTCGGCGACCCTTCGATTTCCACGCGGTAGCAGCCGCGGCCGGACGCGAGCCCGTAGCCCAGGTCCTTGGGCGCTATGGAGATGTGCGGTTGCGGCCAGTCCGGCGCGAGGTCGTCGCGCATGCGGGTCACGTGGTCGACCACCAATGTCGCCTGGTCACCGACATAGCCGGTCAGCGTGGACCGCATCGCAGCGATCGTGCCCTGCGCGATGTGGCCGGTGGGGGTGTCGAAGGATTCGGGTGCGGGCAGCCGTTCGTTGCTTTCGTCGATGTGGTCGAGCTTGACGCCCAGTCCCGCGGCGAGCTGGTGCAGCACCGGGCCCCACCCGAAGGTGAACACCCCGGGCGTGGCCGCGAAGGCGGTGAACTCCGGCGGCTTGCCGAAACCGAGGATCTCGTAGACGGCCGCCGGGTCGGGGTAGGTGGCGTAGTTGAACATCTCGGTCACCCGCACCGATTCGATGACCCGGGACACCCCGGTCAACACCAGCGGCAGCACGTCGTTGGCGAACCCCGAGTCGATGCCGGTGGTGAAGAAGGAGACGCCGCCTGCCGCGGCAGCCTGCTGCAGCGGCTCGGCGAAGGCCGAGTCGACGGCGTCGGGGTACACCAGCGGCACCACCGAACACGACACCACGTTCTTGCCCGCCTTGAGGATCGACACCATGTCTTCGACGGCTTCCAGCGGCCGCAGGTTGGCCGCCGCGGCGTAGACCACCACATCGGCCTCACCGCCCAGCAGCGTCGCGGGATCCTGGGTGGCGACCACACCCACCGGCGCAACGCCACACAGTTCGCCGGCGTCCCGGCCCGCCTTGGCGTCGCTGTGCACCACCAGGTCGACCAGCTCGAGCTGCGGATGGTCGATGACGCCGCGCAGCGCGATCAGGCCCATGGATCCGGGTCCCCACACTCCCACCTTGATCATGTGATCTCCTAATAATAGGATCGCGTTATTCATTATTTGGACGGATGGTAAGGAGGCGGCCGTGGCGGCGTCAACCGCCAAGTCCCCGCCGACCGGTCGGGTGATGGATGTGCTGACCGCGTTGGCAGCTGCACCGGACGGACGGACGTCCGCCGAGCTGGCCCGGATCTGTCGGATCAGCACCTCGACGTGTGCCCTGGTACTCGCCGAACTCGAACGCGGCGGCTGGGTGGCGCGCCGCGACGACCGCCGTTATGCGCTGGGCAGCGGCTTGTTCGCCGTGGTGCATGGCCTGCGCAGGCAGTTCCCCCTGCTGGATCGAGGCCGCGCGGCGTTGAGTTACCTGCACGAGTCACTCGGCGGGGGTTGCTCGATGTCCAAGATCGGCACCCGGCAGCTGACCACCGTCGACGCGGTCGGTCATGGCACCGACGGCGAACACGCCGTCGGACAGCGCTTTCCGATCGGACCGCCGTTCGGATTGGTCGCGATGGCATGGCGTGACGACGCATCGGTACAGGAGTGGTTGCGCCGGGTCACCCCGCGCCTGGGCCGCGCCGAGATAGAGCAACACCAGCGAGTCCTCGCCGATATCCGCGCCCGCGGCTACGGCGCTTGGCGATTCGACGACACCCACCGATCGCTGCACCATCGGCTGACCGATGTGCTCGCGTCCATCAAGCCGACCGCGCAGGTGAGTCGCCAGCTCACCAACCTGATGACCATGGTCACCTTGGAGTCGGTCACCGATGTGCTCGAAACCTCGCTGGCCTCAACCGAATTCGTCGTACTGCCGATATTTGGGTCAGACGGGCAGCCGGAATACCAGATCGAGATCCACCTGGGCGGGTCGGTCGAGGTGACGTTGGCCGAACTCGACGCGGTACTGCGCCACGCCCAGGGACTGCTCGCGCCACTACCCTGAACCCATGCCTGCCGCCGCGCAGATTCACCGGTCTGCGGACCGCGCCGTCACCACGACATCCTGGCTGCGGTCCAGGCATTCGTTCTCGTTCGGCGACCACTACGACCCGCAGAACACCCACCACGGCGTGCTGCTGGTCAACAACGACGACATCGTTGAACCCGGTGGCGGTTTCGACACCCACCCGCACCGCGACATGGAGATCCTCACCTGGGTGCTGCAAGGGGCGTTGCGACACCAGGATTCGACCGGCAACCGCGGCGTCATCTATCCCGGCCTGGCGCAACGGATGTCGGCGGGCAGCGGCATCCTGCATTCGGAGATGAACGACTCCGCCTCCGAGCCCGTACATTTCGTGCAGATGTGGGTGATCCCCGACACAAGCGGCCTGGACCCCGGCTACCAGCAGCACGAGATTCCCGACACAGTTTTGGCCGGCGGCCTGACCACTATCGCTTCCGGCATCCCCGGCCACGATGCCGCAATCTTCTTGCACAACCGGGGCGCCGCCCTGCACGCCGCCCGACTGGCGCCCGGCGCGGTCGTCGACCTGCCCACCGCCCCCTACCTGCACTTATTCGTGCCCCGCGGCCGGGTCACGCTGGACGGAGTCGGCGAACTGGGCACCGGCGACGCGGTGCGATTCGCCGACGCCGACGCGCCGCGGCTGACAGCCAGGGAATCCGCCGAAGTGCTGGTGTGGGAGATGCATCAGAAATTGGGCGGCTGATCGACATTAGAGTGGGCTCGACAGACAGGAGCCCGCATGTCGAAGAAGCAGCCTAAAAGACAACCCCTGCACGCGGCGCCCAAACCCAATAGAAGTACAAAAGCGCTTCGCACGGTGCGGTTCTGGGTGGCACCGATCGTGATCACCCTGGCCCTGATGTCGGCGCTGTCCGCGCTGTATCTCGGGGGCATCCTCAACCCCACCACCAATCTGCGGCACTTCCCCATCGCCGTGGTCAACCAGGACGCCGGGCCTGCGGGCAAGCAGATCGTCGACGGCCTGGTCGCCGGGTTGGACAAGAACAAGTTCGATGTCCGCGTGGTGTCCAACGACGAGGCCAAGAAGCTGTTGGACCGCGCCCAGGTCTACGGCTCGGTACTGATTCCACCGACCTTCTCGTCCAAGATGCGGGAGTTCGGCGCGAGCGCGGTGACCAGTGACCGCGCCGACCGGCCGACGATCACCATCTCGACCAACCCGCGGGCCGGCACGCTGGGCTCCAGCATCGCCGGCCAGACCCTGACCCAGGCCATCACCGTCGTCAACAACAAAGCGGGCGAACAACTTTCGGCCAGTGTCGCCGCGCAGACCGACGGCGCACCGCTGGCCGGCGCCGCGGTGCTCGGGCTCTTGAGCCCCATCGACGTCAAGTCCGTCGTCTACAACCCGCTGCCCAACGGCACCGGTAACGGGCTCTCGGCGTTCTACTACGCGCTGTTGCTGCTGTTGGCCGGGTTCACCGGAAGCATCGTGGTGAGCACCCTGGTCGACTCTATGCTGGGCTACGTTCCGGCCGAGTACGGCCCGGTCTATCGGTTCGCCGAACAGGTGAACATCTCGCGGTTCCGCACGCTGTTGGTCAAGTGGGGGCTGATGGTGTTGCTGGCGTTGCTGACCTCAGCGGTCTACATGGCTATCGCGCACGGGCTGGGCATGCCCATTCCGCTGGGCTGGCAACTGTGGCTGTTCGGCGTCTTTGCGATCAGCGCCGTGGGCATCACGTCGAGTTCACTGCTGTCGGTGCTGGGCTCAATGGGCCTGCTGGTCAGCATGCTGGTCTTCGTGATCCTGGGCTTGCCGTCGGCGGGTGCCACCGTGCCGCTGGAGGCGGTGCCGCCATTCTTCCGCTGGCTGGCCGAATTCGAACCGATGCACCAGGTCTTCCTGGGTGTGCGGTCGCTGCTCTATCTCAACGGCCACGCCGATGCCGGTCTGTCGCAGGCGGTGACGCTCACCGCGATCGGGCTGGTCATCGGGGTGCTGCTGGGCGGCATCATCACCAACCTCTACGACCGCAAAGGTTTTCACCGCATCCCCGGAGCGGTGGAGCTGGCCATCGCCCAAGAGCATCAGGCCCAACACCAAGCGGCGAAAGCCAAGGAAGCCGCCCGGCGGAGCGCCGCTGATCCCGAGCCCGAACCCGCCGCCGAGGCCAGCCCCGACGCTGTGCCCGAAACCTCAAGCAAGCAAACGTAGTTCCCGCGCAGCAATACCGTCACAACCCTGTTACTAAAGTTGACAGTGTTACTTGTGTGACTGATTCTGGGATAGTCGCCACCATTCCCAGGAAAGGTCATCGTGCTGTCACCATCTGCCAGCGTCGCCAATGTGGCGCGCCGGCTGACGGCTGGTTGGGCGGTGCTCGCCACCTGTGTGACCGTTGCGGCCACCATCGGACAGCCCGTGGCGCGGGCGGCCGATGGCCGCGAAATGCTCGAACAGGCCATCGCCACCACCAAGGGCTCCTACCTGGTCTACAACTTCGGCCCCGGCCATCCCACACCGCTGCTCAACGGCGGCGGCAGCTGGTATGAGATGGACAACGGCGGGCACCTGATGATCATCAAGAACGCCTCGCAACGGCTGCAGCCACACCTGCTGGTCGACACCCACACCGGTGATCAGGCCCGCTGCGAGAACAACCCGGGCGCCCGCACCGGCGAGGGCCTGATGCAGGCATCCGAGACCTACCAGCCATTGCAGGCCTGGCAGCGCATGGGACAACCCACCATCGCGATCAACGCCAACTTCTTCGACGTGCGCGGGCAGAAGGGCGGTACCTGGCGCAGCACGGGCTGCAGCTCACCGCTGGGCGCCTTCGTCGACAACACCCACGGCCAGGGCCGCGCCAACCAGGCGGTCACCGGCACCGTCGCCTACGCGGGCAAGCAGGGTTTGTCCGGCGGGGGTGAGAGTTGGAGCTCGCTGACCACGATGATCCTGCCGGCCGGCGGTGCGCCCTATGTATTGCGGCCCAAGGGCCGGGAGGACTACGACGTCGCCACCCGGTGATCCAAGACCTGCTCAACAAGGACGCGAAGTTCGTCGCCGTGTCCGGGATCGGGCTGCTCTCACCGGGCAACACCGGCCAGCTGCACGACGGCGGCCCCAGCGCGGCGCGCACCGCGCTGGCCTACGTCAAGCAGCGCGACGAGATGTACATCTTCGAAGGCGGCAGCTACACCCCCGACAACATCCAGGATCTGTTCCGGGGGCTGGGCAGCGACACGGCGGTGCTGCTCGACGGCGGCGGGTCCTCGGCGATCGTGTTGCGGCGCGACACCGGCGGCATGTGGGCCGGCGCCGGCTCACCCAAGGGCTCGTGTGATACCCGGCAGGTGCTGTGCGACTCACACGAACGCGGCCTGCCCAGCTGGCTCGCTTTCAACTGACCTCAAATATCAAGCGGGGCAGCATCTTTCGGCGCGTCAGCGCCGAACCGGAAGATCAGCATGCTGGTTGCAACCACGAGCGCAGCAAGGGCCAGCACCGGAGCCACGGCGACCCGGGTGAGGGTCGCACCGACGACGGCCCCGCCGCACATGGTCGCAACCACGCTGTAGCGCAGCTTCTCGCGTTGGCCGGTCCCTCCGGCCAACCGGCTGTCGACGCCCAGACCGACGATGGTCGAGGTCAGCACCGTGGTGGTGAGCTCTTGGATGCCGAATTGTCGTGCGGTGGAGTGCTGCAGGCCGTAGGCGATGGCCATGCCACCGATCAGGAAGAGCTTGGTGTTGTCGTGGTAGTGAACGACGCCGGCGCCGGCCAGGATCGACAGCGCCACCAACAGCACCACCTCCGTGCCCAACGCGGTGGTGAGCCAGCGGCGGGTGTGCGCGGCGTAACGGCGGACCAGTCGGCCGCCGAGGATGGTGCCGGTGACGAAGGTGGGAAAGGCCACCACCGCGGCGGTCAGGTCGATGGTGGTCTTGGGGGCGAACCAGAAGCCCAGGAAGATCACGTTGCCGGTCATGTTGGCCACGAAGACGTGCCCGAGGACGAGCACACTGATGGCGTCGGCCAGTCCCGTGGAGAAGGTCAGCAACAGCAACGCTGTGACGGTCAACCGCTCCGTGATCGGGGATGCGACGGCCATGCGGTCCGGGCCTGACCGGGCGCTACAGGTGCGGCGTCAAGTCGAGCGAGGTGATCGTGGTCATCCTGGTCACCAGCCAGTGGGAGTCGTCGCGTTTCATGAACAACCGGTAGGACAGGTACTTCAGCGACGGAATGTTCTTGGTCAGCGGGCTGGTCGAAGTGGTGTTGGTGTACACCATCACCACCGCGTTCGGGTCCTCGAGGGTTTCGACGGCGACGCCGGTGACAACGGTGCTGTTGGTGATCTTGGCCTGCTTGTTGGGGGCGACGATGGCGTCGACGAATTTGCGGTACTGGGCGCCGAAGTCGCCGCTGAGGTAAGCCGCCGCGCGGTCGGCCAGGTTGTCCATGTTCTCCGGCGTGTAGGTCCACAGGGCGGTGATGGCGTCGGCCGCGGTGCGCGCCACTTTGAGCTTGGTAGCCGCGACCGCGCGATCGGTCAGATAGGGCTGCACCGCCCAGCCGGCGAATGCCGCCGAGCCCACGAACACAACGGCGGCCAGCGCGGCCAGCGCGGCCGCCCAGTTGCGCTTCTTGCGGCGCTTGGCGACCTTCGGGCTCTCGGTGGCGACTTCCGAGGCGGAGTCCGAGTCAGCTTGTGCCGCTTCGTCTTCCGCCGTTTCGGCGGCTGCTGTCGACTCGGCGGTTTCTTCGCTTTTGGTCTCGTCGGTCTGCGTGGCGGCAGCGGCCTCGGTTTGGTCGTCGCCGGGGATCTGTTTCAGATCACCTGCAGCAGGTTGCTGATCTTCCACTGGTTCCCTTCCTGGGTAGCGGTTGCCGTCCAGCGATTGGTGTTGGTGAAAACCTGTTTCTCGTCCGGAGATTTCGACGTCACCTGGGTCGCGACCAGTACGTTGACGCTGCCGTCGTCATTCCAGCGCTCCACTCCGGTTTCCAAGACGGTGCCGGTGGCCGGTTCGGCCCGCGCGACCTGCAGCAGGATTTCGTTCTCCTGCTCTTGGTAGTGCCGCGCGAAATCGCCGGTGGCTTGGGCCAGTACGCGCGCCACATAGTCGTTGGCGTGAAAGGGGTCGATCGAGGTGAAGCCGGTCATGAACCAGGAGACGTAGTCGAGCACCTGGCGATTCCTGCTGGCCGCGACCTCGCGGTTCTGATGTGCGATCAGCATCAGGGTCGAGACGGTGATCGCCGCGGCCATCACCAGCGCCGCACCGGCGGTGATGAGCGGCAGAGCCCAGCGGCGCGGCGGGACCGGCTGTTCGACCAGCAGCGTCTGTTCACCGGGTGCGAACTTGCGGCGGGGGCTCATCTTCCCTCCCCCGGCGGTCTGGGCTTGGTGATGACGTTGAGATCGTCGATGCGCCACTGGTCGTCGGAGCCTTTGGCGAACGTCACTCGAACCGTGGCGCTGATGTAGCGTTCGTCGGGCGCTACCCCGCGGCGGCCCTGCAGGAACAGCAGCATCGTCGCGCGGTCCGGGGTGGCCGATTGGATGGCGCCGCTGCGCGGCCAATATTCGTTGACGACCGGGTGGCCGCCCTTTTCCACGGCGTCTTGCTGCGCGGCGAGCTGACCGCGGTACCGGTCGGTGGCCAGCGACCGGGCCCGCGCGAAGTCGTCGTGCAGCGTCTTGGGGTCATAGGTCAGCATCTGCGCGACCATCTTGGGACCCTGCGTATTGATCTCCGAACGGGTTTGGTCGATCGCCCGGTCGCACGAGTACACCACCCCGTAGCTCACCGCGGCGCCTGCCAGGCATGCCGCGGCGGCGATCGAGGCCGCCACCGCCGTCCAGCGCCGCAGGTCGGCGGGCCGCTCCTGCGGATCAACCCGAGATTCGGTGTGCAGCAACAGGTCCGCGAAGGTCCGGTTCCGCGAATCCCACAGCGGCCACAGCCAGCCCACGAACGCGGCGGCGGTGTCCAACAGATGGGCGAGTTCGCGCAGCAGCAACCGCCACGCGTCGCTGGGTTCGCCGCTGTCCTTGACGACGGTGATGCCGAACAGGCCGCGGCCCAGGCTGTAGCCGAGGATCGTCGGCAACAGCACCCGGTTGACCGACATCAGCAGGATGAGCAGCCCGATGACGACGATGCACACCCACCACCAGGCGCCGCGCGGCGCCACGGTGAAGGAGACCACCGCCATGGTCGCCACCACGGCGCTGCCCAGCACGACGTCGACGGCGAACGCCCCGGCGCGCTTGTGCCAGGGCGCCAATGCTGGCTGCGGTGAGGCTAAGACAACGGCCGTCTGCTGGGGCTGAGTCTGGGGCTGGTCAACCACCACCGTCACTTCGTCACCTGGTCGAGTTTGGAGATCTTGTACTGGCCCTCGGTGGGCGCCATCCGCACTCGCAGCCGGTAGCCGGTCTCGTTCTGCGACTCGTTGTTGGCCACCTTGACGCGCAGCGCCACCAGCACGTCGACCGATCCGTCGGGGTTGTCGCGCTCGACCGCGGCGCGCATGTCGGAGACCTGGACGTGGACGTTGGCGGCTTGATAGGCCTGGACCACCATGCTGGTGTAGAGCAGGGCTTGGGACCGGAACGCGTCGGTGCCGCATTCGACGATCTTCTGTTCGGCGGCGACCATCGCGTTGGTGTCCGGAGCCTGGGTGGCCGCGACGCAATCCATGGCCGCCTTCAGCGCGGCGGCTTCATTGCGCGCGGTGGCCTGGCGCTCCTGGTTGTATCGCAGCGCGAAGTAGGCGCCCGCCCCGAGGCCGCCGGCCATCAGCAACAGCAGCACAGTGATGGCGGCGAACCATTTACGGCCCAGCCGCGAGGGGCCGCGCTCGGCGGTCGCGGACTCGGTGTGCGGGTCTTCGGGCGCCGCGATCTCAGGCTCGGACTCCGAGGACTCCTCGGCCGCCAGGACCTCGGTTTCTTGCGGGGTTTCGGCCTCGGATGCCGGTTGTTCCAGGGTGGTCGTGGTGGTGCGAGACGAATCGTCCGCGTCGGTGGGGTTCAGCCGGCTGGCGCCAGCATCTCCTTCCATCCGTCGTCTCCTGTTCTGGTTGAGTTTTCGACGGAGTACTTCACCCCGTCGGGCCCTACCAGCTCACCGCTCTGAGGACTATAGACCGCCGTGGGAGGCCCGCCGGGAGTGTAAACACACGGGTTGGGCTGCTGTCCGTTGCACTGAACGGTACCCGATCCGGGCCGGCTCAAGGGGTCACTGGTCGGCGGGGGTGTCCCCGGCACTCGGTCGGCTGGCGCGGGGTTCAGGCCGGTATTGATCGACGGCGCCGGAATCACCTGACCGGGTTTCACCGGCTGGTCACAGCGCGCCGCAGGCGCCGGGCACGTCAAGAGCTGGTTGGGGTCACCGAACCACGGGTTGGTGCCCGCCGGTTCGTAGGGCCTGGGGTCGCGGCATTCCCGGGGTGTGGCGGCGCGCTTGCCGGCGACGTCGACACACGGAATGTTGCGCGAGCCGCGCACGCTGTTGGCCGGGGTGTCCATCGGGATCTTGCAGTAGGTCCCGTTGGGCAGCGGCGCCATGTTGGTGTCGGCCGGGGAGCGCCACTCCGAGGCCGGGATGAAGCCGGTCAGACACGGCGGCGGCTGGTTGATGGACAGCGCCAGGTCCAGCGCGGCCTGGTTCGGGAACGGCGCGGCGACCGTCTCCGCGATGGACGCGCCCTGCGGCAGGAACACCAGCAACTGCTCGAAACCGGCATGGTAGCGCTTGAGCAGGTCGAAGACCACCTCCAGGTTCGCCAGCGTCTGCGGCAGCGACTCCCGCACGTCGCTGAACACCTCGTTGACCTGGTCAGCCGTCGGCGCGGCTTGGCGCAGGATGCTGCGCAGGTTCTGGTCGCGTTCAGCGGTCTGCGCGGCCAGCCGGTTGAGGTTGCGCGCCCAGCGCTCGATCGCACCGCTGGATTCGACTTGGCTGTTCAGGATCGGCCCGGAGTGCTGGATGATGTCGTTGACGTCGCGGATGTTGGTGTTGAAGTCCCCGACGATCGCCTGAGTCGAGTCGACAAGACGTTGCAGCGCCGGCCCCAACCCACCGACCGCCTGCGCGGTCTCGTCGAGCAGCGTGCTGATCTTCTCCTTCGGCAGCACCGCCAGCCCTCGGTTCGCGGTGTCCAGCGCCGGCCCGATCTCGGCGGGCACCGTGCCCTTGGTGATGGTCTGGCCGTCTGCGAAGTACTTGCCGGGATTGCCCGAGGACACCAGGTCCAGGTACTGCTCACCGACCGCGGACACCGAATGCACATTGGCGACCGCATCGATCGGGATCTTGTAGCGGCTGTCGATGCTCATCACCGCCTCGGCGCCCCGCTCGGTCGGCTCGACGGAGGTGACCTTGCCGATCGTGATGCCGCGGTAGGTGACGTTGGCCGTCGGGTACAGACCACCGGATGCGGGCAATTCGGCCTTCAGGTCGTAGCGCCCGATGCCCACCAGCGTGGGGACCTGCAGGTAGAACACGCCCAGCACGCTGAGCACGACGACCGTCAGCACGCCGAACAGGATCAGCTGGCGCTTGATGAACTGAGTCAGCATTGCCTATCCGCCCTTTCGACCAGCGGACCGCCGGGTGCGTCGTTCGGGTTGGGCGTGTACCGCACGTCCGGGATCATCGTTTCGGGGTCGCGGCCGAACGACTGCTCGAGTGCGCGCAGCGCGCCCGACAAGCCGGTTCCGGTCAGGAACGCGTTGTCGACCGAACTGTAGGTGACGTCCAACGTGATGGAGATGTTGATGTAGTCACCGCGGAACAGTTTCGGCACCGTATCGATGTCGAACGGCTGGGTGAGGATCAGCTTCAGGGCGCCAATCAGGAACGGCGAGCCCTTACCCAGTTCCCGCAACGGGCACTGCAGCGCTTCGAGGTCGGTGTGCAGCGGACCGCGGGCTTCACCGAGGTACTGAGCGGTGACCTTGCTGGCCGCTCCCAGCGAGTCGATCGCGTTGATCAGCAGATTCTTGGTCTCGGCGAAGTGCTTGATCAACGGCGGGATGTCGGTCAGCACCCGCTCGAGAACGTCCGAGCGGCCACCCACGTAAGCCAGCAACCGATTTGTCGAATCGATGGCGTGGGTGATGTCGTCGCGCTGCTGGTTGAGCTGGTCGGTGAAGGTGTCCAGCTTGCCCAGGAATGCCCGGATCTGGTCACCGCGCCCATGAAGGATGTTGAAGATCTCGTTCTGCAGCACCTCGAGGTTCGGGATGCCGCCGCCGCGCAGGATCATGGCCAGGCTGGCCAGGGTCTGCTCGGTGGTCGGATAGACCGAGGAATTCTTCAACGGGATGACGTCGCCGTTCTTGAGCTGTTCCCGCGCCGGATTGGGTGGCGAAAGCAGCTCCACGTGCTGTGAACCCAGCAAACTGGTCTGGCCGATCTTGGCCAGCGCGTTCTTGGGCAGCTTGACACCGTTGTTCAGACCCAGCGTCAGCGTGGCCACCCAGTTCTTCAGCTCGATCTTGCGGATCGAGCCGACCTCCACATCGGCGACCATCACCTTGCTGTTGCCGTTGATGGCCAGGGTGTCGGGCACCTGCGCGTAGACGACGTAGGACCCCGAGCCGCTGCCCGGCGCACCCGGAATGGCGACCTGCGAGATGCCGCGCCAGCCGCACGAGCTCAGCGTCAACGCGGCAGCCAACAACACCATGCCCTGCCAGGTGCGATGGCGAAGCTTGCCGATCACGGTCACTGACCTCCTACCTCAGCGGGTAGTGGAACACCGACCGGCGCGGGCGCCGGGGGCGCCACCACTGGCGCGGGCGTGGGAGCGACGGGGCCCGGGGCCACGTTCGGCCCTGGCGGCGGCGGCTGGATCGGCACCGGAGCGTTCAGGCCGATCGGGGGCAGCACCGGGTTCTCGTCGTAGGCGTTGGGCGGACCCGGCGGCGTCTGCAGGTTGGACTGGACCGGCTCGATGTTCGGCCCGCCCATCAACTCAGCTAACGACTCCGGCGTCATCAACCCGGCGGTGATCGGCCCGACCTGCACACCCTGCATGCCGGGTGCGGTGATCCAGCCCTGTTGGGTGTTGCGGTGCGAGGTTGGGGTGTCGGGCACCCAGATACCGGGCACGGTGGTGTCCTTGTACCCGTTGGGTGGCTGCAGCCGCGGCTCGGAGTACGCGACTTCCTTGGGCAACACCTCGGCGGTGCTGAATAGGTTCAGCCCGAACGGCAGGTAGTTGAACTTGATGGCGTCCAGGATCGGCGCCAGGTACTGCGCACACAGCTCGGCCGATTCCTGATACCCCAATCGGCTGCCCGCCTGAATCGAGCTACAGATCAACTGCATCGGGTTGGCGAAGTTGGTGATCGATGGAATGGCCACCAACGAGCCGTGAGACGGGTGATAGATCTGGTTGATGTTGGCCGCGGCCGTCGGCAGCACGTGAAGTGCGGTTTCCAGGCCGTTGAGCGGTTCGGGTTGCAGCAAGGTGTTCGTTACCGTCGCCAGGTTGTTGACGTCGGTGGTCAGCACCTCGCGGTTCTTTTCCAGGAACGGGCGCACGGTGGACAGCAGCGAGTCGAACTGCTGCAGCGCGTTGGACAGGTCGGTGTCCGAGTGGGTCAACCGGGTGGTGACCGACGCCAGGTTCTGGTTGAGCGCGACGAACTGCCGGTCGTCCTGGTGCAGCGCATTGACGAACAACGCCAAACTGCGCACCACCGCGAAGAAGTCGCCCCGGCCCTCGTTCAACGCGGTCAGCGCCTGCGAGAGGTTGTTCAGCGTCGTGTTGAACTGCTTGCCCTTGCCGGCCAGTCCGTTGGCGAAGGACTCGATCGCCTCACCGAAGGGACCCGTCGGCTGCTCCGGGGTGGGACCCAGCTTGGAGATGATGTTGGTGACGCTGTTGCGCAACTCGTCCCACTCGACCGGCACCTGAGTGCGCTCGATCGGGATCACCGCGTTGTTGCCCAGTTTGGGGCCACCCTTGTACGGCGGCTCGAGCTGGATGGCACGCGAGGCCACCAGGGTGGGGTTGAGGATGACGGCAGACGCGTTCGCGGGGACCTTGTAGGTGTTCTCGTAGTGGAAGGTCACCTTCATCCGGTCGCCGGCCGGCTCGATCTTGTCGATCGTGCCCACCTGCAGGCCCATGATCTGAACCTTGTCACCGGCGTACAGCGCGTTGGTTTCGGAGAAGTAGGCGATCACCGTGTTGGTGGTCAGCTTCTCGAACAACTTCCAGCCGACGAAAGCCGCGACCAACGCCAGCACCACCAGCAGCGATCCGATGATCACGGTCGCCCGTGACAGCGGCGGCAGCTTGATGTTGCGGATGTCAAAGGCAGTACTCAATTCTGGCTACCTCCGTCCGCGCCACTACCGCCGGTTCCGCCGGGGTTGATGAATGGAGCCGGCAAGTTCGGTCCTGGTCCGGGCGGCGCCGCCGGGCCCGGCGGCAACGCCGGGGCGAAGGTCGACGGCGGCGGCGTCGGACCGGCGGGTCCCAGGTGCTCGGTGCGCGCACCCGGCGGTGCGTTCGGCGGCAACGGGACCGGCGTACCCGGCACGTCCGGCGGGGGATCTCCGGGCCGGCCGGCGATCGGGATGCCCGGTGTGGGCGGCAGGCCGTTGGGGTTCGGCGGCGAGCTCAGCACGTCGAACGGCGCCGGGAAGCCCGGGCCACCGAACGGCCCCACGCTCAGACCCTGACAGGGCAATGGGTTGTCGGGGCGCGGCAGGCCGTCGATCGGCGGCGTGTAGGAGCACGGGGATCCCGGTGGCACCGCTGGCAGCGGGTGATCGGGCGTGCCCTCGAGCACCCGTGGCGCAGGCGGCGGCGCACCGTTGGGGAACCGGGTGCCGTTGGGGTCGGGGAACCGGAACGCCGGCAGCCCGGCGCTGCGCCAGAAATCTTCGGGGTCCAGGCCGCGCTTGCGGAACGCGGCGTCGACGAACGGTTGCACGATCTGGCCCGGCAGCAGGTTGTGCAGGACCACCTTGAAGAACGGGCCGGACCCGATGGCCTCGTTCAGGGACGGCAGGAACGATCCCACTTCGACCAGACCTTTGGCCAGGTCGTCCTTGCGCTGGACCAGGATGTCGCTGAGCTGGTGCAGCTGTTCCAGGACGTGGTTGAGGTTGGGGTTGTCGTTGATCAACCCCGAGACCTGGGTGGAGAAGGCCGCCACGTTGCCCAGCAGGGCGTCGATGGCCCGGCCGCGCTCGTCGATCGCGGCCAGCAGCGTGTTCGCGTTGACCAGCAGCCGGTCCACCTGCTCGCTGCGGTCACCGAGGATGCTGGCCACCTGGTTGGCCTGGGCCAGCAGGTGCTTGACCTCTTCGTCGCGTTTGCCGATCGTGTCGGAGAAGCGGGCGACGCCGTCCAGCGCCGAACTCAGGTGCGGGTAGGTCTCGTCGATGGTCTGGGACAGCACGTGCAGCGACTGCTTGACGGTGTCGATGTTCCAGCCCGATGCCGCCCTGGTCACGTCGAAGAACGCGTCGTAAATCTGGTAGGGCGTGGTGCTCTGGCCGATGGGGAGAATGCCGTTGGGTCGAAGCGGCTGGTTACCCCGCGCCTCGATCTCGAGCACCTTCTTACCCAGGATGGTGTCGGTGCGGATGTTCAACCGGCTCTCGGTGCCGATGGAGTAGGTGCCGATGTTGAACTTGACGCTGATGTGGTCGCCGTCGATCTTCATCGCCTCGACCTTGCCGACGTCCACGCCGGCGATGCGGACCTTGTCGCCTTTGTTCAGTCCCCCGGTGTCGGTGAACTGCCCGTAGTAACTGGGCCGCGCCATCAGCATCGGCACACTGGTGAAGCTCTGGCCCACGCCGATGACCAGCAGGGTCACCACGATGCCCATGAGGCCGATGCGGAGTCTGTTGGGCGGTTCGAGCGTTCTCATTGTGGGGTGCACCTACCCGTCGGCTGGTTGAAGAGCCGGACCGTTCGAATGGGCCCACCGGCCTGCAAACCGTTGATGCGCAGCAGGATGTCGCACTGATAGAAGTTGACGAAGTCCCCGTAGGAGCCGATGCCGCGACCGATCATGTTCAACGCGTTCGGCACCTTGTGGATGAAGTCGTTGAGCTGGTCACGCTGGTCGAGCAGCGGCTGCTGAATGGTGTCGAGGTTGTTGATCGCCTTGTGCAGCAGGGCGCGGTCCTCGGCCAGCAGGTCCGCGATGGTGCCCGTGGCGTTGCTGATGTTGGCGGTTCCGGCGGCCAGTGGGTCGGCGTGGTCCTTCAACCCGGTGATCAGCACCTCGAGGTTGTTGACCGTCTGGTCGAACTCTTTGCGGTGGCGGACGGTGGTGTCCAGCACGATGTTCAGGTTCTTGATCACGTCGCCGATCGCTTGGTCACGTTCGGCCAATTGCGACGTGAGCTGGGCCGTCTGGTCCAGGATGCTGTTGATGGTGCCGCCCTGTCCTTGGAACACGGTGATGATGGCCGAGGTGATGGCGTTGACCTTGTCCGGGTCCAGCGCACGGAACAGCGGCTTGAAGCCACCGATCAGTGCGTCGAGGTCCAGCGCCGGGGTGGTGCGGGCCACCGGGATGAACCCGCCGGGCGGCAGCACGCGGTCCGCGCCTTCGCCCTCGCCGCGCTTGAGCTCCAGGTAGCGGTTGCCGATCAGGTCGAGGTAGCGGATTTGCGCCGAGGTCGATTGGTACAGCTGCACGCCCCGGTCGACGTTGAATTTCACCTGGGCCCGCTTGCCACCGGCGACCAGTTTGACGTCGCTGACCTTGCCGACCTCGACGCCCGAGGCGCGCACGAACTGGCCCTGGCGTAAGCCGCTGACGTTGCTGAACTCCGCGGTGTAGGTGTTGGTGCGGTCGAAGCGCATCTGGCCGAACACCACGATGATCATCACGGTGAACAGCAGCAGCACTATAGAAATAATGCCGAGTTTGACGACGGTGCCGGTGATTTTCATGGGTTGATCGTGTTATCCCCTACCTGACGGCCCCACACGTACTCGATCGCGTAGGGCGAACCGGTGTCTAGGTGGTTGTACGGCGCGATGCTGTTGCCGCTGTCCATCACCAGCTCGGGCGCCGGCCACAGATCGTGGGTGATGTGCTGCCAGCAACCGGGTGCGCCACCTGGGCCACCGCGCGCGTTCACCCGCGGCAGGTTGTCCGGGTAGACGTAGGGGTTGGGCGCCCCACCGATCAGTCCGGCCAGCGAACCGACCTGGGTGAGCAGGGCTGCCACCAGCGATACGGGGTTCAGCAGCAGACCCAATCCGGACAGCAACTTGGTGTCGGCGTTCAGCGAGTAGCCGTTGCCGCCGAGGAACGCCGCGGCCTTCGGTTCGATGTCGTGGTAGTTGCGCAGCGTGCAGAAGATCGCCGGGCTGTAGGTGTCCAGCAGCTGAGCGCTGGGCACCAGGTCGGCGGCGCCGCGCGCCAGGTAGGGACCGGCTCGGCCGATGACGTCGGCGGCGGTGTTGCCGAACCCGGCCGCCGACAACAACGCCGCGTCCAGGTCCTTCTGCTGTTGGTTGATGGTGCGCGAGGTGATGACCGCGTTGCTGAGGAAGTCGAACAAGTCCGGCGAGGCGTTGGCGTAGGTGTCGCCGAGCGCGGCCAGTTGCTGGATGTCGCGACGCGCCTGCGGCATCTGCGGGTTGACGTCGTCGAGGATCTGGTTGGCGTTGATGATCGACTGGCCGAACTTGTCACCCAACCCGGACAGCGACTGCGCGGCCGCGCTGAGCGTCAGATTCAGCTTGACCGGGTCCACCTTCTCCGCGATGGAGGTGATGGTCTGGAACAGCGTGTTGATCTCCGTCGTCACCGTTCGGGCGTCGATCACGCTCTGCGGTGACAGGCGGCCCTTGGCGGTGATGTTTCCGTTGGCGTCCCTGGGCGTGGTCAGCGAGACGTACTTTCCGCCGAAGACGGTGGTCGCCTTGATGTCCGCGTTCACGTTGGCCGGGATCAACTTCAGGTACTTCGGGTAGACCTCCAAGGTGAACTTGGCGGCCGGCTTTCCGTCGCGCGAGATCTCGGAGATGTCACCGACCCGGCCGATCTCCACCCCGTTGTAGGTGACCTTCGACCCCGGGTCCATGACCAGGCCGGCTCGCGATGCCACCATCGTCAGTTTCGTTTTGGCCGTGAAGTCGCCCCGGAACTGGCCGTACACCAGGGCCATGATCACGAAGAAGACGATGATCAGGCCCAGGCCCGCCAGCTTGTACGGCGGGTTGTGCATCTTGTTTTGCTTGAGCAGCGGTCCAGTCATGGCACCTACACCGTCAGTGCGAAGTTGGGATTGACCCCGTAGAGGGCCAAGGCGGCACACAAGACAACTACCTGTACCGAGACGAGCGACAGTCGCATCGACCGACCGACGGCCTCGCCCACGCCGACCGGCCCGCCGCCGGCGTTGTACCCGTAGTAGCAGTGGGTGATCATGACGATCCCCGCGATGATGATCGCTTCCAGGAACGACCAGAACACGTCGTCCGGGCGCAGGAACGTCCGGAAGTAGTGCTCGTAGGTGCCGTGCGACTGTCCGTACAACGCGGTCGTGACAATCTGCGGCGATAGGAAAGACATGATCATCGCCAGCGCGTACAGCGGGATGATCACCACCAACCCGGCGATGATCCGGGTGGATGCCAAGTACGAGACCGACTTGATGCCCATCACTTCCAGGGCGTCGATCTCTTCAGCGATACGCATGGAGCCGAGTTCGGCGGTGGCGCCGGCTCCCACCGTCGCCGCCAAGGCAATGCCGGTGACCACCGGCCCGGCGATGCGCACGTTGATCAGTGCGGAGAAGAACCCGGTGAATGCCTCGACACCGATGTTGCCCAGCGAGGCGAAACCCTGAATGGCGACCAGTGAACTGCCCGACAGGGTCACGAAGCCGACGATTGCGGCGGTGCCGCCCACGACGGCCATCGCACCGGTGCCCATGCCGATCTGGGCGATCAGCCGCAGCGTCTCTTTGCGGTAGTTGGTGATGGCGTGCGGGATCTGCCCCAAGGAGGTGACGGTGAACCACGCGAGGTGGCCGGCTTCGTCGACTCCCCGGGTGACGGCGCCGGCGTAGCGACTGATGTTCGCCGTCGCCCGCGGGAAGCGGGAGCGAAGGACGGTGGCTGTCGACATGTCAGCGTCCTGTTCCGAAGCGCACGCCGATGGTGGTCAAGATGACGTTGACCGCATACAGCGCAACCACGCACAACACCACTGTCTCGTTGACCGCGGTGCCCAGTCCCTTGGAACCGCCCCGCACGGTCAGTCCGCGGTAGCAGCCGACCAGCCCGGCGATCAGCCCGAAGGTCGCCGCTTTGACCGTCGCGATGATCACCTCGGGCAGGCCCGTGATGGTGGTCAGCGTCGCCAGGTAAGCACCACCGGAGACGTTCTGCAGATAAACGCCGAACAGGTAGCCCCCCACCAGGCCGACGGTGATCACCAACGCGTTGAGCAAGGTCGCGACGATCGTCGCGGCGTAGACGCGGGGTAGCACCAGCCGTTGGATGGGGTCGATGCCGAGCACCTCCATCGCGTCGATCTCCTCGCGGATGGTGCGCGCGCCCAGGTCGGCGCAGATAGCCGTGGACCCGGCCCCGGCCACCACCAGCACCGTGGTCAGCGGGCCCAGCTGGGTCACCGCGCCGATCGCGGCACCGGCGCCAGACAGGTCGGCCGCACCGAACTGCGCCAGCAGCACGTTGAGGGTGAAGATCAACAGCACGGTCAGCGGGATCGAAACCATGATGGTCGGCAGGATCGCGACCCGCATGATGAACCAGCACTGACCGATGAATTCGCGCCACTGGAACGGGCGGCGGAACATGGCTCGTCCGGTCAGCACACACATCCGGAAGAACCCGCCGATGAGGGTGAGTGGCGTCTGCAGTTGATCGCGCGCGTAACCGATCAAACTCGGACGCGTGGACGTCGTCACCGCTGCCCCCTCAAACCAGTTCCCCAACCGAGGCATCGCGGTTGGTGTCGCACCCGTCCTCCTTGCCCCGACCCCATGCGTGTGACCCACGGCTCATTACCCGCAGGTAGTAACGCAGACCACAGGAATGTACCCGATGGCCGTTCAGGTGGGAACTGAAGTCGCACAATTAACCCTTCGTCAACAGCTGGCAAACGTAACAGATCCGGTGAGCGTCCCTTCCCTCGCTATGAATCCTTTGCGGCAGAGTGAATTTCGCCCTCTCGAGGGGCGCCGTATCGTACCCGCAGCTCAGTTTTGAGCACCTTCCCGGCGGGGTTGCGCGGCAGCGCGTCCACGACCTCGAGCGCCTTGGGATGCTTGTAGCGAGCAAGCCTCTCGGTCAGGTACTCATCCAACTCTTCGATCCGTAGGTGCCCCTGCGTTACAGCCGCCACGGCGATGGGCACCTCGCCCCATTTCGGGTCCGCCCGGCCGATCACGGCGACCTCCACGATGCGGGGATGCCCGGCCAGAACGTTCTCGACTTCAGCGCAGTAAATGTTCTCTCCACCGGAGATGATCATGTCCTTCTTGCGGTCCACCACCCAGACGTAGCCCTCGTCGTCCATCCGAACGAGGTCTCCGGAATGAAACCATCCGCCCGCGAACGCCTCGGCGGTGGCCTCCGGGTTGTTCCAATAACCGCTCATCAACGTCGGTGCCCGGTAGACGATCTCGCCGACCTCGCCGACGGGTACGTCGTTCATGTTGTCGTCGACCACTCGTGCTGCGACCGTCGGAATCACTTTGCCGACCGAGCCCAACTTCCGGATCGCATCCTCGCCCAGCAGCATGCAGGTGACCGGCGACATCTCGGTCTGGCCGAACGCCGCCAGGATCTGAGTGCCGGGAAAGATCTCGGCCATCTGCCGCAGCAGCGTGTCCGGCGCCGGGGCCGCACCCCACGACATCACCCGCAGCTTCAAGTCGCGGGGCCGCGCTTGCTGCTCGGCGCACACCGCCTGCCATTGGGCCGGAACCAGAAAGATGCCGGTGACCTTCTCGGCCTCGAGGACGTCGAGCAGTTGGGCCGGGTCGAACGCACCCAGCGGATAGATGACCGTGGGCAGGCCGAGCAGCATGCCGGTGAACATGTTGCCGATCCCGGCGATGTGGAACAGCGGCACTCCGATGAAACCGACGTCGCTGTTGATGTTGGCGCCGTTGGTGTAGAGCCCGGTCATGGTCTGGCCGGTGATGTTGGTGTGGGTGAGCACCGCGCCCTTGGGCCGGCCGGTGGTGCCCGAGGTGTACATGATCAACGCGGGTGCGTCGTTGGGGATGTCGACCGGCTCCGGTTCGTCGCCGGGCTCGTCGATCAGGTCTTCGTAGCCGAGCGCGCTGTCGTCGGTCGATCCACCGGCCACCACCACCGTCTGCAGCAGCGGCTGTATGCCGCGCACCCCGATGGCCACCGGAGCCAGCACGCTTTCGGTGACCATGACCCGGGCCGCGCTGTCCTCGACCAGAAACGCGATCTCGGTGGGCGTCAACCGGAAGTTCAGCGGGACCGCGATGGCCCCGAGCATGTTGGCCGCCAGCACCGCCTCGACGAACTCGGGGCGGTTGAGCATCAGGATCATGACCCGGTCGCCGAAGCCGACCCCTCGGCGGCTTAAGGCGCCGGCCAACGCCGCGACCCGGCGCCGCAGGTCGGCCCACGTTTCGGTGTTCCCCAGAAACCGAATGGCCGGCGTGTGCGGCTGCATCATCGCGTGGCGCTCCAGCTGGTTCACCCAGTTCTGCCGCCGGGCAAGATAAGGCTGCTCGGGAGCATGCCCGGAGTGAATGGGCTGACTGGCCAGTTGCGCGGTCAACTATGCATTCCCTTCACTTGCGCACCGCTTGCGCCAGATTGATATTTGATAAAACATGGTGTTGCCCGGGTCACATTAACGGCCTGGGTGGCCCTGTGACAAGACTTCGTTATCACCTCAGTCCAGACCCGTAACAATGCCCGACGAGACCAGAAAGTCCTGGCAGGACCCGTGAACGCACCACTGTCGGCGAAGCAGCGCAGCCGGCCGTTACGCCGCGCACAACTGTCTGACGAAGTCGCCGGGCACCTGCGCGCGGCCATCATGTCCGGGACATTGCGGCCGGGCACGTTCATCCGACTCGACGAGACCGCGGCCCAACTCGGGGTGAGTATCACCCCGGTGCGGGAGGCGCTCCTGAAGCTGCGCGGTGAGGGCATGGTGCAGCTGGAACCGCATCGTGGTCACGTCGTGCTACCGCTGACTCGCCAAGACATCGAAGACATCTTCTGGTTGCAGGCCACCATCGCGCGGGAATTGGCTGCAGCGGCCACCGCACGCATCTCGGAACGGGAGATCGGCGAACTCGAACGGATCAACGATGGGTTGGCGGCGGCCGTGGCGACCGGCGATGCCGAGACCATCGCCTCCCTCGAGTTCGCGTTTCATCGGGTGTTCAATCAGGCCAGTGGCCGGATCAAACTGGCGTGGTTCCTCTTCAATGCCGCGCGTTACATGCCGGCGCAGATGTATGCCGCCGACCCCGGTTGGGGCGTGGCCGCCGTCGACAACCACCGGAGCTTGATCGACGCGCTGCGACGCCGCGACTCAACCGCGGTGATCGAGCACACCGTCTGGCAGTTCACCGACGCGGCCCGCCGGTTGACCGAAGCCTTGGACAAGACGGGAATCTTCAGTTAGGGCTCATCTGCTCGGCGCGCTTCTTGACGTTCTCGGCCAGCGCATCGAGCACGTTGTTGAGCATCATCTTCACCATGGGCGCCGGCACGGGCATGCTCGGCTCGACGTCGATGTCCACGGTCAGCAGGCTGCTGGCGCCGGTCGCCACCACGCTGAACAATTGCTCCTGCTTGGCGAACAGGTCGCCTTGCTGCATCACGGTCTGAATCTGGTTTTCGCCCGGGTAGTACACGGCGTGGATATAGATGCCTTCGAGGCCGTTAATAGAGGTATCGAGCCGGACCTGGCTGGGACGGCCGTCGTCGTAGCGGGCGAGCACCCAGGCGCCTTTGACTCCCTCGTTCCATTCGGGGTAGCGCTCGATGTCGGCGACGATGGCCATGATCGACGCGGCGTCCGCATCGACCTCGACGGTCTTACTCATAACTGCCATGGCCGCAGCATACTGAATGCGCTGCGGCGGGCCTTATTTCACGCAGGCCGTGGAAAGCAGCTCACGGATCTCCGTAGGGATGGGGACGGCTTTGCGGGTGGTCCGATCGACGTAGACGTGCACCCAGTGTCCGAGCGCGGTGATCGGTCGGGCGCCCTGCGCGCCGGTCTGGAAGACGCCGAGCCGATAGGTGACGCTGCTGCGGCCCAGCCGGGTGACCGCGAGCCCCACCTCGAGGCTTTCCGGGAAGCGCAGCTCGGAGAAGTAGCGGCAGCCCGATTCGGCGACGATGCCCAGCGCCGGGATCGTCAGCGGGTCGACGCCGGTGCTGATGTTGATCCAAGCGTTGATCGCGGTGTCGAACAGCTGGTAGTAGACGGCGTTGTTGAGGTGGCCGAACATGTCGTTGTCGGCCCAGCGGGTCAGCACCGGCCACAGCACCGGGAAGTCCTCGCTGGTCAGCTTGTCCGGCGCGGACGGCACCGACGGGACTTCAGAAACCTCAGCCATGGTTGTATTCCAACATGATTCACATTCGGGGCGCGGTGCTGGACCGAATCGGGTCGCCTCGGCCGTACGCGGAGTCGAAGCCGATCAGCGTCGGGGAGCTCGACTTGGACGGGCCGCAGCGCGACGAGGTCCTGGTCCGCATCGAAGCGGCCGGGGTGTGTCACTCCGACCTGTCGGTGGTCAACGGCAATCGGGTGCGGCCGACACCGATGCTGCTCGGGCACGAGGCCGCGGGGATCATCGAGGCGGTCGGTCCGGATGTCGACGACGTGGCGCTCGGTCAGCGCGTGGTGCTGGTGTTCCTGCCGCGGTGCGGCCATTGCGTGGCCTGCGCGACCGAGGGCCTGACGCCGTGTGAACCGGGCAGCGCGGCCAACACCGCAGGGACGCTGCTGGGTGGCGGGATCCGACTGGACCGCGGCGGTCATCCCGTCTTCCACCATCTGGGCGTCTCCGGTTTCGCGACGCACGCCGTGGTGAATCGGGCCAGTGTGGTTCCGGTGCCCGACGACGTGCCGCCCCGCGTTGCCGCTCTGCTGGGTTGTGCGGTGCTGACTGGCGGCGGCGCGGTGCTCAACGTGGGTGATCCTCGGCCGGGTCAGACGGTGGCTGTCGTCGGGCTCGGTGGGGTCGGCATGGCGGCGGTGCTGACCGCGCTGACCTACTCCGACGTGCGGGTGGTCGGCGTCGATCAGTTGCCGGAGAAGCTCTCGGCCGCGCAATTGCTGGGTGCCCACGAGACGTACACGCCGCAACAGGCGGCCGATGCCGGGCTCAAGGCCGCGGTCGTGATCGAAGCCGTCGGGCATCCGGCGGCGCTGGAGACCTCGATTGCGCTGACCGCGCCGGGCGGACGGACCATCACCGTGGGACTGCCGCCGCCCAGCGCGCGAATCAACGTGTCGCCGTTGGGGTTTGTGGCCGAAGGACGTTCGCTGATCGGCAGCTATCTGGGGTCGGCGGTGCCCAGCCGCGACATTCCCCGATTCGTCGAGCTGTGGCAGTCGGGCCGGTTGCCGGTGGAGGCGTTGGTGTCCTCGACAATCCGGCTGGACGAGATCAACGAGGCGATGGATCACCTGGCCGACGGCACGGCGGTGCGCCAGCTGATCACGTTCTGAAGGTCGCCGGGCAGTGTCCTAGCCCGACCAATTTGAGTCGGTGAGCAGCGTCTCGGTGGGAGCGACTGTGGCGGTGTCGATTCCGGCCGCATTGAGGGCCTGTGCCTTGAACGCCACCGCGGCGGCGCTGAGGATGTGCTGCGCCTCGGTCATCCCGCGATCAAGGCCGAGCGGCCACCCCTGTCCCCACAGCGCAACCTCGGTCAACCGGTCAGCCAAGGCTTCTCGGACCTGTTCGCGCACGCAGTCGTGCGCGGTGAACGCCTCCACGCTGACGGCCAGGCTGTGACTCGGCTGGCCCAGTCGCGACTCCAGCTCCGCGGGGTGTACCCCCAGGATGCGCAGCGGTTTCTCATCGCAGCCACGCGGCAGCAAGACAGTGACTTCCCAACCCGCCATGGCCCGGTCGTAGAGCCACCCTCCGGCCGATTGCACGACGTCGACGGCACTGTGGGCTACCACGTCGAGCCGATACCTCAGGCATTCGCTTTCGGTGTGCGGTGGGCGTGCAGCACTCGTCGGGCTGCTTACCGAAGTGACCATCAATCCGTTCCTCTGCCACACCCGGACCGGTGCGCTCAGATGTGGCTGTCGCGCTCGCTTATGGGCCGTCGCCGCGACGGGAGGGGAGTGACGCGGCTCACCGGCTAGCGTGACACTTTTGTCCGGTTTTGTAAAGGTCCGTCGGGTGGTTCAAAGCTTTCGGCGCGCGGCCAACTCGGCCAGGATCTCGTCGGTGTGCTGACCGAGTTCGGGTGCTGTGCTGCGTGGCGCCCACGGCGTACCGTGAAAATCCGCAGGTGAGGCGACCATCGGGACGCTGGCCTGCCCATCCGGCACGTCGACGATGCCGCCCGCGGCGTGGAATTGTTCGTCGGCGACGACGTCTTCGAGTGAGTTGATCGGTGACCAGAAGAAGTCGGGTTCGGCGGCGAAGATCTCGGCCCACTCGTCGAGCGGTTTGGTGGCGAAGATTTCGTCCAATGCGGCGATCAAACCCGCGGCATTGTGCGCTCGGGAACGGGCGTCGGCGTATCGGGTGTCGGTCAGCCAATCCGGTCGGCCGACGGCGCGACACAGGGCCGGCCAGTGTCGGTCGACTTCCAGTCCGACGATCCAGAAGCGGCGCCCGTCGCCCGCGGCGTAGTTGTTCATGCACGGATTGCCCATCGTCTCCCGTTGGCCGACGGCGATGGGCTGGCCGGTGAGCAGATAGGTGTTGAGGTCGAAACTGACCGTGTAAGCGCCTTGGCGGTAGAGCGAGGTGGTGACCAGTTGGCCGGTGCCGGTGCGCGCGCGGGCCAGCAGCGCCGCGCACACCGCCGCGGCGAGGCTCATGCCGGCCGAGTGGTCGCCCATGCCGCCGCGCTGGAACGGAGGGGTGTCACCGGGTCGGGTGAGTAGATGAGCCACACCGGCGCGTGACCAGAACGCCGCGACGTCGTAGGCGGCGCGGTCGGCGTCGGGACCTGTTTCGCCGTAGCCGGTGACGAGGCCGTAGACCAGCCGCGGATTGTGGCCGGCCACCGATTCGTAATCCAGGCCTAGCCGGCTCAGCGCGCCAGGACGCACGTTCGTCACGAAAACATCCGCATCGGACAGCAATTGGCGTGCGGTGTCGCGCCCCGGGTCGGTGGTCAGGTCGAGCACGATGCTGCGCTTGGACCGGTTGTCCATCTCGAATGGCGGGTTGACGCTGAGGTCACAGCCCAGCATCCGGCCGAACAGCCGCCCCGGGTCACCGGTCGGCGGTTCGATCTTGATGACGTCGGCACCCCAGTCCGCCATGATGGCCGCCGCGGCCGGCCCGGCCACCCACACGCCCAGTTCGACGACTTTCACGCCCTCTAACGGTCCCGGCATGTTGGCACCCTAATCAGCCGCCCTAGAAAGGAGGTTCGTCGGGTGGGGGGTCTGGTGCGGGTTCGGCGGGCCGCCAGTCGGGTGGCAGTTCCTCGGGTTCGCGGGGATCGTTGACCCAGGTACAGAATGGACTGGTGCTCGGGCCGCCTTTGAAGGCAAAGAGCATGTCGCGCATGTGATTCCGGAATCGGCGAGCAGCGATCTCTTCTTGACGGGCCTGTTCCAGATAGCGGCGCTCCTCATTGAGTGGCCGCTGCTCGCGGTTATGCCTGCGCGCGGCGGCGATGCGGGTGCTGCGCCGTTGGGCTCGGCTGCGCGTGACCGGTGCTGGTGCCGCGCAAGCCGGCGAGCGCAACTGCGGAAAGAGGTCGGTGCCCGCCGGGACGGTGCGGTAGGTGCGCCCGGTCGGAGAGGTCCACACCACGGTGCCATCGATCAGCTGCTCGTCGCGCCAGCCACCGAAGGTCTTGAGCCGATGATGGCACTAGCGGCGCGAAGTACATTTCACGCATACAAACGCGGCGCCGCCCACCTCACTATCAGGAGTCATCATCCCTGGTCGCGGCAATCACCCGACGCAGCACGTCAAGCATGGGTTCCTTCTCGACGGGCAGAGCAATTTGCTCGCCTTCAAACACGTCGCCGTAGCTATGGGCGGTGGCCGTGTATGTGACTGCTATCTCGTCGGCCTCGAGACCGGGGTCCACAACAACCACTATGTCGTCTCCGTACTCGTCACTTCGCCACTCTGGATGCGGCCTTAGCTGCGGCAACGTGACCGTCACTTCGAGGTCCCCGTCGTCGTTGTGCCGCCATTCGATTGGGTAGTCCGACGGCGGGGCCAGCCGGGGCATAGCCGGCAGTGCGGTATAGAACAGCGGGTCCACCGGACGCTGCCAACTCGGGTCCGGAACCTTGTCGAATTCGAAAGCCTTCGAGATCCTCGAAGTTGACACCCCGTGCCCCGTGGAAGGTCAGGATGACCTGTACATCGTTGAGGAAACTTCTTGCCTCGTTCTTGATCCGAAACCGCAGGCCCGGCCACGCGACACCAGCGAGGTAGTCCCGGCACGCGGGCCAGCGCGCTTCTAGGCCTGCCCGGTATGCGGCTACCCTTTCCGTGATCTGCGCCTCGTCCAGCGGCTGTGGCGGCGTCGGCGGATTGATCCCCAGCGTCTTGTACAGCAGTTCCTCCCGTTTGGCGTCGTCCATCAGAGAGTCACGGCCTTGAACCTGACCAAGGTTGTAATACGGACGTTGACCGAGCATGTCGGTCATCCGTGGGATGGGGGTACCAGCTAGATCCCACGGCCTCTTTGGCCCGAGTTCCCGCAGCCTTTCCTGCTGCGCCTCCTCCGCCGCCTCGCGCGCCGCGGCCGCGGCCGCGCGCTCTCGTCTTTCGCGTTCGGCGCGTTCCTTCGCTTCGCGTTCGGCGCGAACGCGCGCATGCCCCTTATCGGACCGTTTTCGAATCCGCTGCTCATACATCTTCACGAAGGTTTCGAGTACAACCCTGTCATCAGTGAATGCATGAGCAGGCCCAAGTATGGACGCCTTGATTAGCATCGGCGGGGGGCCGGCGACGATATCGAGAAACTCCTCGCGGGTCCGGGCGTACTGAGGTTCGTTGAGGATTTGGGTGACCTTCAACAGATGGAACAGGTGGACCTTGAGGTCAGGGTCCAATTGCTCCCATTGCTCGCGCTCCGCCAGGGTGATCTCCTGATTGGTGACGAACGCGATGCCCACCCCGCCCTTGGCTTTCGCGCCCTTCATGTCTTGCAACAGCTTCTTCTTGATCGTGGCCGGCGTCTTCTGACCTAACGGGAAATAGGCCGCCATCACCCACGTCTCGCCATCCCGCTCACACATGGCGTCCCCACCACCGTCAGGGCCTCCGTGTGTATGTGCCGGGTCAATACGGGTGTAGCCCTCAGCCCCAATCACCTGCCACGCCAGCATCTCGGACTTGGATTGGCCACCTGTCCAATCGCGTAGCCGATGCCAGGTCTCGTCAAATCGGTTTCTCGGGACAGTCACGGTGCTCCACTTCGCCCCCGAATCGGGGATTCGTCACATCACAGCCCAAACGCTACATCCGCCATCAGACGGCACTCGTTGCGCTTCGAGCCCGATCTTTTTCGAGCCGCGCAAAAAATCCATGGCTACCCCGTGGGAGCCACCCCGAGGGGGGAGCCGAAGATTTTCGGGGGTGGGTGGCATCGGTGTGCCGCCGAGCCGAGGGCTGGCCGCGGCCCGCTGGCTGCTGGCTGTCTGGGCGCCCACCGCGGGCCTGGGCCGCCGTCTCGGGGGTCGTGGGCGGCGCCCCGGCAGCCAAGGACGAGTCGGAACCGGGGCGCCTGCCCACGCCGCGCCGGGGTGTGTGCGGGCTGTTGCACCCACCCGGCAGCGCGGTCTAGGTGGTCAGTAGAACCACTGGCCGGATGGGTTGGGGTCGGGCGTTGCGTCGGCGCTGTGCCCGACTTCGCTGAGTGGGACGGCGGTGCCGGGTGCGATGGAGGCCAGGTGCGGCAGCATCGTTTCGTCGTTTTCGCACAGGGTGATCCAGTGTTTCTTGCTGCTGGCCATGATGCGGCCGGTGTCGATGGCGTGGTCAACGGCGGCCTCGACTTTGGCCTTGGCTGCCGCGGCGATGACCCGTCTGCCTTCTTGGGCGTCGCGGCGCAGTGCGTCGGCGGTGGGCTTGTCGATGACCTCCATGCCGTGCCGTGCGGCTGCGGCGACGACGGCGCTGGCCTTGGCGGTGTCGAGGCCCTGGACCTGGGTGGCGAGGTCCTTGGCGGTGTCCACCACCAGGTTGGCGTCGTCGGTGTCGGCTGGTAGGCCCAGTGCGTCGAGTAGCGCCGCGGTCTGGGTGTCGTCAAGCGTGAGTGCCATGGTGTGCGTTTCCCTTCTGGGCTAGCTGAGGCCGGTGATTTTCTTGGCGGCGTAGGGCCGGTCGACGGCCATGGCGGGCACGGCGTAGACCTGCAGCACCCACGACCGGGTGCCCTTCTCTTCCCAGATGTCCACGGTGAGCGGCAGTTCGAAGCCGACCGTGCCCACTGCGCCCTGTTCGAGGACGAAAGCTTGCCCGATGGGGATGCGGGGGTTGGCGAACATGCCGTTGGTGAAGCCCGCGGATTCCAGTGCGGCGTCCAGGTTCTCGGCGTAGGCGACGCGTAGCTGCTTGGCCTGCTCTGGGTGCACAATGAGCAAATCGTGTTGCACACCAAGCTCTTCCAAATCGGCCATCTCTTGCGCCTCGGCCCAGTGGGCACTTGGCCGGTCTGCCGATGGGGTGATGGCATCCAGCGGCCCCACCATGACCAGGTCATCCCATCCGGCCGCGGGTGCCAGGCTGCCGATGCTGGCGGCCTGGAGGGCGGCCACCGCACGGGTATCCAACTTACGAGCAAGGGTATTCGAGAGCTGAGTTACAGTGTTGTCCAACAGGTTTGCGTCATTCCGCAAGATCGCCTCGGCAGGCAGGATGGCCTTGGCGCCCCAGTCCTCCACGGGTGCTAGCCGCGGCTCGGGTGCCACGCCTTCGATGACGGCGTACTCCGCGCCCGGTGTGCGCTTCTCCATGCCACCTGCGGCGTAGTAGTCGGCGGCGGTGATGGTGCTGTAGAGCAGCGCGCCGCCCTGCACCTGCGTTCCCAATTGGCGGAAGAACTTGCCGAGCAGCAGTTGCTTGTCGGCCAGCTTGGCGATGCGGGTCTGGATGATTGACGGATGCTTGAGCGCGGCATCGACGGTCAACTGCTGCCCGGACAGGGTGGGGATGAGCGGTGAAGTCATGGCGGTTCGGTTCCTTTCGGTTAGGCGTAGAACGCCACTTCGGCGACGGCGCCGTCGGCGGCCCCGGTGACGGCGAACCCGACCACGACGCCCGCCGCGGCGGTTGAGGCTGCACCCCCTGCGCCGACCTGGACGGCGGCACCGGCGGCGATGGCCCCGGAGGCAAGGACTTTGACGACGCCGCCGCGGGCCACGTGCACCAACTGACCGGTCGCGGCGTCGTGGGCGGCCACTCCGAACGCGCGGTCCCCTGCTGCGGCTGGCGCTACCGCGAGGTTGCCTGCGGCGGTGCGGTTGCCGCTGATCTTGACGAACTTGCGGGCGCTGATGGTGGCGGTGGCTTCGCCGGTGATGTTCGCGCCGGGGGCATACGAGTAGGGGTTGATGCGGGTAGTCGACATGCGGGTGTCCTTCCGGGTTAGACGGCCAGGGTTCGGGTGCTGCGGGTGCGTCGGGCACGTGCCACCGCGACAGCGCGGGCACGCTGGCTGGTCGCCTCGCCGCGCGGTGGTGCGGCCAGCACTAGGCGGCGCGCTGATGCTGCTGCGACGCCGTACAAGTCGGTGATGTCGGCCAGCGTCTCGATACCCGGCGCGGTGGCACCGAGTAGCGCCACCGCGGTCAGCACCAGCGGCCACACAGTGCCATCGGGTGCGGTGTAATCCACCAACGCCTCCACCGACCGCGAGGGATAGCTGTGCGGCAGCAGCGCGGCGATGGCGGCTGGCACGTCCACAAAGTCGCCGACCAACGTCGCACCGGCATCGGCCAGGCGCAGGTTATCGACGCGGCCAAGTGCGGGACCGCCGTCGAAACGGGGGTCGCTGTGCCCGATTTTGAGCCGAGCCCGCGGCAGCACACCCGCGGCGTGCGCGGCGACGACGGCGGCCAGATCGTCGGCCGTCACCGTCCAGCCATCGGGGTGGCTTGCGGTCTGCCACGTTCCGACCCGCATCAACTCCACGCCGCGGATGGTGCGCAGGTTAGGCACAACGCTCACCTGCCCTGCGCCGCGGCCCTCCGCTGGCTAAAAGCGGTGACGGCTGCGGCGTCGAACTGCCAGCGGGTGCCGGTGCGGCTGGCCGGTAGGCGGCCGCGGCGGGCAAGGTCGCGGACCCCGTTGGCTGAGATGCCGAGGAGGCGTGCGGCCTGGCCGGTGCCCATGGTGCCGGTGACATGCGGACCAGCGTGCACCGAATCACGTTGCAGTGCACGCACACTGGCGGTTGTTTCTGGCGGTTGCGCCGAATGCTGCTGCTCAGCAACCGAATCGGGCACTGGTGGTTGTGCTGGCGGTTCGGCCGAGTGGCGCACAGCGCGGCGCAGCTTCGCCGTCACCGACTCCAGGCGCGCCGGGGTCGGCCCAGCCGTCAACTGCGCCAAGCGGTCCAGCGCTTCCACAACAAACGCGCCGTCATAGGCATCGAGGTACACACCGGCCAGCCGCTGAATCACCGCGCACCCACATCGGCATCGGGGTAAACCATCAGCGAATCGAGGCGCACCAACTCCGCCTGCAACAACGCCACTAGGGCATCGGGTGCAAGGTCGGAGGCCATGCGCGCTACCGCAGGAGCGGCCACGCACCAGACGCCGCGGGGCGTCAGACCGCCGAACGGCTGTTCGCGGCACTCGCGCACGGTCAGGTCATGGGCAGCCGATGCCATGTCGTCAGCGTCGGTGATCTGTGCAATTGCTAGCACGTAACCCGCACGCAGACAACGTAACTCAAAGTCGTCATCGCCGCCTGTGCACCGCACCCGCAGGTCTTCGCGCTGGTGGTCGGTCAGCAGGTCGCGCAGCCGGTTGATGATGCGCCACACTAGCAACTCGACCTGCGGGCGGTCACGGGCACAGCACGTCGGCAGCACCACAGCGGCGCCGCGAATGACGGCATCGTCCAGCACCCGGCGGGCGTCACCGACCAAACGCACATCCGCGGCGCGGAACACTTCGTACGGCATTGACGCCAGGCCAACATCGTCCGGGCAGCACTCGCACGGCGTGCTGGCATGGTCCACAGCTGCCGCGAAGCCCACATCAAGGCCAGCCAGCCCAAACCACAGGGCCATGGCAGCCGTGGCATCGGCGCGCACCTGCCGCCGCACATCGGCGGGGTCGGCGTCGGTGACCGGGTTGACGGGCTTCCGCGGCCGGTTCCGCATCCGGGCAGCCACCCGCGCCACCACAGCCTCGTCATCGTCGGCCGGTTCGCCGCTACTTACCTCGCTCATTTTCCCTCCTGTGTTGTGCCGTGAACGGTTGTGCTGCGGAGTGTTTCGGCTGCCTCGACTAGTGCATCGGCCAATGCGAACGCTTCGGCCGGTGACACCGTCAGGATCACCGGCCCCGCGCGGATGCTCACGCGGCGTGTGCGGAGCTTGGGCACCACCGCAACCGCGTAGTCGCCGCCGTGGACGGTCAACCGCATGCCGCACCGGCATTGGGGTGCTCGTGTAGCGGCTCGCTGGGATCGCGCGCGACGGGCGGGTCGGCGGCGTTGTGGCCGCAGCGCACGGCCGGGTCCAACGGCACTCCATCCGCGCCCAGACGCCACCCTGACGGGTCGCAGCCGCGGCAAGCACGAATGGCTGCCGCGCGCGCCGCCCGCGCCGCCTGCGCCGCACCACGGCCAGTACGGCCCTCCAGGGCGGCGGCCACCTCGCGGGGCTCCGCTCCCGCGGCCAAGCCCGCAACGGCAACGATGCGAGCCCAGTCCTGCGTGCTGACCCAGCGGCCACCGGGCATGCTCACCGCACACGCTCGCCGCTGCGCTGGCCGCCCTCGGGCCTTTGACCTGCGGCAGTACGCAAAGCACGCAATTTCTGTATGACGACATAGGCGCGCGCGTACTGGTGAACCCCCAATTGCGTACTTTGCGTGCTATTCGCCTTCATCGTCGCTCACCTTCACCGCAATTCCGGTGCGCCATCGTTTGCCGTTGGTAGGACGCCCGGCCTGGTAGCCAAGGCGGTCTAGCGCTGAACCGAACGCCCGCTGCGACATCGCCTCGGCGCCATCACGCACCCGCCACCGCTCGAAGGCCTCGTGAAGCTGCGCGGTGGTTGCCTTGAGCGCCGGACTCGTCGTCACGCACTCTTCCGCTATGAAGCGGCGCGCCGCATCGCTCTCGGACTGGTAGTCGTCGGTTGCCGTGCGCACCTGTTCGGGTTCGTCAAGGCCCCAGGCAAGGTAGTCGGCAAGGCCCGCGACAGCCCAGGACAGAATGCCGTCAGCTTCGCAGTGCAGCTTTGTGTCCAGTTCGGTGTCCTGGTCGTGGCTGGGGATGCAGACGGCGAACGGCACCACGCGGATACGCGCCCAGACGGCCGGGTCGTCACCGGACACCTTCGGCAGGTGGTTGGTGACCAGGATCGGCAGGTGCGACGGGGTAAAGGTGACGAAGTTGCGGCGCATGTGGCGGGCGGTGACGGGGTCGCCCCCGGTCAGCCGCTTCATGGTGGCCTCGGCCAGTCGGCGGTCGCGGTCAGACTCCGACACCACTATCAGGCGCCGCCCCAAAAGGTCCATCTGGCCGGTGGGATGCGCCCCTTCGCGGTGCATGAACAGATCCGGTTCAGCCACGTGACCGTAATCGTCCAGCGCGTACAACAGCGCCTTGTACAGGGTGCCTTTCCCGTTGCGGCCGGTGCCGGTGAAGATGGGCAGGATGTGTTCACGCACCTCGCCCAGCAGCGCAAGCCCGGCCAGGCGCTGCACGAATCCGCGTACAGCCCCATCGGGTAGCACCCGCGCCAGGAACGCCTCCCACACTGCTGGTTGTGCCGCCTCGGGGTGGTACGCGCCGCGGCACACCTTTGTGATGCGGTCGGCCGGGTTGTGCGGCCGAAGCTCCTGCGTGCGTAGATCAAGTGTGCCGTTGGCGGTGTTCAGCAGATATGGGTCGGCGTCCAAGTCGCGCACGGTGGCCGCGAAAACCGTTAGCGCAGCGGCGATCTCCAGCACACCTGCAAGCCCGGCAGCGGATTCGCACTTGCGCACGTCCGCCCGCAACTCCCTATCGCCCAGCGACTCTGCCAAGGCTCGCCGCAGCACATCGAGAACGGCGCGGTGGGCGGCCCCGGTGTCGTCGGCTGCCCACCGTCGCCCGTCCCACTGATGCCAGCCGATGCCGTGGACGTGTAGCAGCTTGTTCTCGTAGGCCGCGGCCAACAGGTACGCCATGCGCACCTGCCCGGAATGTTTGGCCTGCTCGGCGTCCCGGATGCCGTGCGCTTGCCCGCTGTCGCCGACCGGCAAACCATTGCGGGCCTCTTCGACTGCCACGAGGTCGTCTAATCCCAACCCGGCGGCGATGTGGTCCGCCAAATCCTTGCCAGCCCTGGCTTCCACGATGCGCACCGATGCGGCGATGCCTTGAAGTTGCTCGGCTACCTGGTAGGCATGCCGGCGGCCGGGCTCGTCGCGGTCGGCGACGATCACGACCGGATGGTCGCGCAGTGGCGTCCAGTCGAACTTGTGGGCTTTACCGGCGCCCATTGCGCCGCACACCGCGACTGCACCTACCGCCCTTGCGGCCTCGACGTCCTTCTCGCCCTCGACGGCGTACACGGTGCCGTGCGCACCGATGTTGTCCACGCCGTATAACGCGCGGCCGCTGGTGTTACCGGATTGCGCGAATTTCTTGCCGGGCTTTCGGTGCACCTTCCGTCCATCGGTGTAGGTGTAGGTGCGGCTTGGGTTGTACGCCGCACGGATACGCGGCTCGTCGAAAAGGTCGCGGTCCGTCAGCCCGATGGCGCCCAAAATGTCCCGGTGGTCGCAACCGGCGTGGCAGTACACCACCACACCTGTGCCGTCACGGCGTTGCTTGATCGACAGCGACGGGTTGCTGTCGTCGTGAGCAGGGCACTGCGCGGCAAGCTGATCACCGCGCTCAACGACGTGTTTTCCGTTGCTGCGCAACGCCTCTGCAATCGCTATCAGCGCCGCACTCATTGCCGACCTCGCTGCGCTGTTCCGGCGCTGCGGCCTAACAGCGTCCCGGCGGTACGCTCAGTGTGCAGTTGTTGTGATGAAGCCTCCCCGAATGCCCGTTCTGGGAGGCTTTTTCGTTCATTCACGCCTGCGCACCACCCAACGCGGCGGTGCGGGCTGGCTTCAGCAACTGGGCAAGTTTCGTCCGCTGGGCATCTGTGAGCGGCGGCGCCTTCGCAAGGGTGTCGCGTATGTAGTCATCGAGGCGAGCTGCGGCGAAGTCGCGCCGCGCCTCAGTCGTCTCGGCCGAATCTCGCCCAGTGGCGTGGGCAGACTGCGCCAACCTGGCGCGAGCGGACCGCGATTGCGGCGAAGTGGGCACAGGCATCGGAGGGAACTCCCAAGGGGCACAAGAAGTGGCCCCTCCGATGAGAGGGATTTCAACGCGTCAGCGGCTGATCGGCAATTGCTTCCGACCGGCGGCGTTACCCGCGCTAACGGGAAACGATACCAGCTATCGCATGTAGAGGAAGTTCCGTCTGACCTGTAGCCGCCCAGGCATCGAGCGCCTCCACCATGCGGGCGTGCGCGCGGGTCTCGCGGGTTTCGTCGAAGACGACCTGGGCGCTGAGGCGGCAACCGCCATTACCGCACCTCAAATCAATCCGGTCACGTCCTTGGCCGCTCTGGTCGGCTCCGTGTCCACGACCGCCGTCGCGTGCAACAGCCCACCCGCGCGCGTCGTCCATGCGAAGTGTTCGCACCATCCGCGCCACGTACAGCCGTGTGTGGGGCGCACCCGGCGCGCCGTCGCAATGAACCTCGATAAGGTGTACGTCATCGTCGCTCATTTCCAGTTCACCTTCACTCTCTCGGGATTGAACACCTTGCCGCCCTTGCCAACTGGGGCAACTTCGAACTCCACCAACACGTCGATGACCGCGCGCAGGCGGTCCGCGGACAGCGCCCGGACCCGCTCGGCGACTTCTGGTGTCCCGAGCGGCAATCCGTCGAATACGCGCAACCGTTCCTGATCGTGCTGGCGGCGCTCGATGCCGGCCAACTGCTCGTTAATGCGATCGGTCATGGCGCGGTAACCCTTGCCGTCGATCAGGCCGTCGGCCCGTTCGATGGCGATGTCGTCCAGGCGCGCCAGCAGCGTCGCCCGCTCACCGCGTAGCCGCTCCGCTTCGGTGGTGTCGTGCAGTTCGGCTTTCAACAGGTCCACCGCGTCCGGCTGCGCCAACCGCCCCGCTACGACGCCGTAGACCAGCGGCTCAACGTGCTCAGCGCGCACCGACACCCCGCGGCACGTCTTGCACGCGTAGGTGATTCGTTTGTCGAGGGTCTGCATCCCGGACAGGTAGCCGCCGCAACCGTCCTTGCCGCATTGCAGCACGCCGGTTAACAGGTGGCGGCGCACCGTCTTGCGGCCCGGTGCCCGTCCGGGCGCTTCCAGCACGCCTTGGACGGCGCGCCACGTGTCCTCGTCCACCAGCGCTGGCCACGTGCCTTTGCCGACGACGACACCGTTGTGGTCCCGCAAACCGGCATTGCGGGGCTTGCGCAGAAAGTTCGAGACCTGCGGCTGCGTCCACTTGCGCCGTTCCACTACGGGCTGCGCGTCGCGGATCGTTTGGCCGTCGGCGTTCTTGGGCTTCACCCAGCGCTGCGTCAGCGCGCCCGCGTCGTTCCACATCCGGCACACGTCGCCGAGAGAGGCCCCGGCAAGGACCGCCGCGTACGCCTCACGCACCAGCGGCGCCACCGCAGGATCGGGTTGGTAGGTGTCACCGATGTAGCCGAAGGCGCGCCGCCACTTCGGTGCGCCGCTCGCGGCTAACTGCTTGGCCGCGGCCCGCTGCCGCTCACCCTTGTGCTCGGACTCCTGCGTCGACACGCTGCCGATGATGGTGGCCAGCATGCGCCCGGTGGCGTTGGAGAGGTCCATGTCGCCGCCGTTGACGGTGCGAATCTCCACCCCGGCGGCCACGTCCAGCAACCGCACCAGGTCAGCAAGACGCCGGTAGAGGCGGTCGGGGTGCCAACAGATCAGCGAGTCGATCTCGCCGCGCTTCATCGCATCCAGCAGCGCCTCGAACTGCGGCCGCGTCTTGCCGTTATAGGCGGATAGGTCGTTGTCGTCGAAGCGGGCCACCACGTTCCAGCCGAGGCGTTCGGCCAGTGCGGTGCAGTCCTCGAGTTGCCTGGTCACGCCGTGGCGTTGGCCGGAACGGTCCAGGCTGATACGGGTGTAGATGGCGGTAGCTTGGCGCATCCTTAAAATGTACTACGGATATCAGGTGATGCAACCGGCACAGGCATTTCAGATTCTCGAATACCGTGCGCCCTCCCGCGGTGGGGTCTTGGTGGTTGAACGGCACCGTATGGTCGAGGTCGCAGATGACAGCAGGGCGGCCACATCCGGGGAACCGGCACGTCAGGTCCCGGCACCGGACTGCGCGTTCCAAGGCGGCCGAGGGCTGGTACCGCAACGCTTCCGCCGCACTGGTCAACGAATCCACCGCATGCAGCGATGCCGTGGCCGCCAACTGACGTACTTGTTCTGCATCGATAATTCCGTAACCCTCGAGGTACCCGGGTCGTTCGCTGTCGCCAAGCAGGGTCTCATCGGTGGCCACCACATTGATCACTACCCGTACTCCGGCCGCCTCGGCCGTGTCGCTCGCCTTTGCCGGGCAATTCGATTGACCACACGCACAGGGCAAAGCGCGACCTTCCGCCAAGGCTGCCAACGCATCCGCGCGACGCTGATCCAGTGTGCGGGGATCGGCACCACACACCAGGGTGGCTAATTGCGACAATCGCCGATCAAACGCCGTGGCCGCCGCCGCGGCTACCCGCCCATACACTTCGGCCATCCCGTCATCCGCGGCGGTGATCCCGATATGGCGGTCTTGATCTGCAGTCTCCCGGCGTTCCTGGGCGGCATCTGGATCCAGCATGCGCACCGTGGCATCGACCGCATTGAGGATGCGCCGCTTGGACCACCCGCGCCAGGAGGCGATCTGGGCAACGAGCGACTCATCGACCGCCGCCATGACCTTCTCATCGGTCAGCAGATCGGTCCTGCTGATGATCAATCGCACTGTGCGCCAGTCGGTACGGCCTTGCGCCAGTAACGCGCGGATCTTGGGCAACCGGGTGTCGAGCGCCTCGGCATCGCTCACCACATAGCTTGCCGCCACCGGCGACAGGTTCATCACCGCGGCCACCTCGGCCGCGGTGTGCTCGAAGGCTCCGATCCTGGCATAGTCGCCGCGCTCGGCGGCTCGCTCGGTGGCGTCCGAGCGATACCGCAACAAACCTGCTATTGCCGCCATCCGCTGTGCCACCAACACCGATTCCTGCCGATATGTCGATGCGACCGCAGCCACCAATGTCTCCGGACCTACCGTAGCCACTTCATCGAATATACTTTCGATTCTAGTTGCACCCTCCGACCGCGTTGACTCGTCAGAAATGCGCGCGAAAGGGTGGTTCGTTGCCTCATGGAAAATGCGCGCGTAGGCCCAGTGGATGAGGTTGACGTTGGCGCAGCGCAGAGCAATCACCGAAGCGGCCGCGACCCGCTACCAGCTGGCGAGCAAGGGCGCTAAGAGTCGGATTCTTGACGAGTTGTCCGCCAATACGGGGTGGCACCGAAACCACGCGCGCAAGGCGCTCGCAGCCGCCCTGCGGCCCAGGATCGTTGCCCCGCGCAGTCCGCGTCCGGTGAAGTACGGGCCTGAGGTCATCGCGGCTTTGACGGTCTGTTGGAGGGTGCTGGGGATGCCGGCCGGCAAACGGCTCGCGCCGATGCTCAGTGAACTGGTGGCAGTGCTGCGCCATTTCGGCGAGCTGACCCTCGACGAGGGCACCGCCGAACTGCTGGTGTCGATGTCGGCGGCCACCATCGATCGCCGTCTGGCCGATCAGCGAGCCAAATACCAGCGGGGACGCTGTGGTACCAAGCCGGGATCGCTGCTCAAAAGCCAGATCCCAGTGCGCACCTGGGCCGACTGGGACGACGCTCGACCCGGGTTCGTCGAAATCGACCTGGTCTGGCACGACGGCGGCAACCGCGGCGGAGGCCATGCATTCACCTTGACCGTCACCGACATCGCCACAGGCTGGACCGAGAACCGCTCAGTGCCCGACAAGACCGCCAAATGCGTACTGGCAGCGCTCAATGACATCACCCACAAAATGCCGTTCCCGATCCTGGGGGTGGACTCCGACAACGGATCAGAATTCATCAACGACCACCTGCTGGGATGGTGCCAAGGCCGCCAGATCACCTTCACCCGGGCGCGGCCGGGCAACAAAAACGACGGCTGTCACGTCGAGCAAAAGAACTGGGCGGTGGTGCGCACCGTGGTCGGCTACCACCGCTACGACACCGCAGCAGAACTGTTGCTACTCAACGAGATCTGGCAGTTGCACTCCAGGCTGACCAACTACTTCTACCCACAGCAGAAACTGATCTCCAAAGTCCGCAAAGGCGCCAAGGTATCCAAAAAACACGACAGAGCCACCACCCCTTTTCACCGAACAATCGATCACCCCACCACGACCGTGCAACGCATCGTGGCGCTGACCCGGACCTACTCGCTGATCAATCCCGCCGCCACCCAACGCCAGGTACAAGCCCTGACCGCCCAGCTGTTCACCCTGACCACCAGCAAAGCTGCGCCCGGCGCCCAACCCCCAATCAATAAGCGCGCACGTTTACGTGAGGCAACGAATCCCCCCTCGCGCGCATCTTGACGTGAGGCAACAGGCCGACAAAACTGCGGTACCGCGCCTAGCTCCGTCCTGCGAGACTTGGAACCGTCGCCGCCTGCAGAAGGAGCTGTGGATTGTGAGTCTGGTAGCAGGACGCGGACCGCTCAGCGCCAATCCCGCCGGTTGGTTCACTCCCCCGATACCCACCGACGTCGTCTACATCGAGCCGCACCCGCGCCGCGTCCAAGCGTTTCGCGACGGCCGCTGCGTGATCGACACCGAGCAGGCGCTTCTGGTGCACCGGCGCAACCACCCCCTCAGCTACGCCTTCCCCGCCGACACCATCAGCGGCCTGCCCACCGAGCCGGAGCCGAAAGCCCCCGGCTTCGTGCATGTCCCATGGGACGCCGTCGACACCTGGCTGGAAGAAGGCCGCGAACTCGTCCACTACCCGCCCAACCCGTACCACCGGGTGGACTGCCGTCCGACCACGCGACGGCTGCGGGTGTCCGTTGGCGATACCGACCTCGTAGACACCGATGACACGGTTATCGTGTTCGAAACCGCGCTAGCACCAGTGCTTTACGTCGACCCCAAGCACGTGCGCACCGATCTGCTGCGCAGATCTGAGACGTCCAGCTACTGCAACTACAAGGGCATCGCGACATACTGGTCCACCGTCGATACCGAGGACATCGCCTGGAGTTATGACGACCCGCTGCCGGAAAGCGTTGCGATCAAGGGGTTTCTGAGTTTCGACGCCAGACGCGTTCAGCTCTTCGCCGAGCTGCCGTAGCTGGGCCGGCCCAGCCCGAGATAGTGTTGGGCGATCATGTTGCGGAAGACCTCGAGTGTCCCGCCGTAAATTCCCATCGGCAATGACAACCGAAACAGTGCTTCCACCGCACCGCCGCCGACGGCTCCCGCGGCATCGGTGGGCAACGCCGACACCGACCCTAGGACATCCATCAGATCCGGTGAGATGTCGCGCATCGTCTGACCGATCGCCACGCGCCCGAACATGCCCGGGGTCGACAGCGCGGCCTCCATCCGAGCGAAGCCTCGTCCCAGTCGATGCCGCACCGACTCGTCGTCGCTGTCGGCCACCAGCGCGGCCACCGTGTCCACCGCCTCGGCCATCAGCATGCCATGGCCGGCCATCGCCGCAACATCTTGCAGCCCATGGTCTTCCGGATCGGTCAAGCCGTGCTCGGCGTCCAGCGCCGCCCGCATGACGGTCCAGCCGCCGTTCACTTCGCCGATGCGGTAGCGGTCGTCGACCCGTACCTCGCTGTAGTAGACGATGTTGGTGCGGTCGCCGTCCAGCGTCCGGATTCCTTGAATCTCGATGCCCGGGGAGTCCAGCGGGACCAGAAACATGGTCAGGTTCTTGTGCTTTGGCCCTTGCGGATCGGTGTTGGTGAGCAGGAAAACATACTTAGCGTTCTGCGCGTTGGACGTGAACATCTTCGAGCCGTTGATGATCCAGCCGTCACCGTCACGCACCGCTTTGGTCTTGCAGGTGGCGACGTCGGAGCCGCCGTCGGGCTCGGTGTAGCCCAGACACAACCGGATGTGCCCGGACAGCACCCCCGGCAACACCGCCTCGCACAGTTCCGGAGTGGCGAACTGTTGCACCAGGCGCGCGACGACCAACGTTGTGCCCCAGTGATACCAGGGGGTATGCGCCCGAGCGATCTCGAGGTTGAAGATGCGCCGACGCAGCGCGCTGAACCCGCCTTCTGACTCCAGCCGCCAATCCGAGGCCAAATGTCCCGCCTCGCCCAACGCCAAATGCACCTGCTCGTCGAAGTTTTCCCCGAACTCCCTGTCCCGCCGCCGCACCTCGTCGGTGACGTGCTCGGTGACGAAGGCACGCATCTCGGCAAGAAACGCCTCGTCCTCAGCGGAGAGGGTGACCCGGGCGAAGTCCATCTAGATCACATCGATGACCGTGGTACCGAAGCGGTCGATAGTTTCCACCGCATGCGCCAGACTGTCGCCGGGCAATCCCACCTGCACCCAGGAAACACCCAGTGCAGCAAGCTTTTCCAGGCCGCCGAGGAAGGCGTCGGCGTTGAAGCCCTCGCTGGCCGGGCTGCCACCCTCGAAGTTGGTGAACGTCACGTCGACGGCCGACCAATCCTTGCCGACGGCATCACAGCGCCGCCGCAAGTCGTCGATGCCCTGGGCCAGCCGGTCCATCGAGTCGATGACCGCAGTGCCCGCGGTGCGGGCCAGACCCGCCGGTGCCGGAAAAGGGCACCAACCATCCCCGTATTCGGCGACGCGCTGGCGCGCCGCTGCGGTATTGCCGCCGATCCAGATCGGCGGATGCGGCTGCGAGGCCGGCCGGGGATGGGCGGTGATGCCGCGCGCCGTGAAATGCTTACCCTCGAAGGACAAGTCGTCGGAAGTCCACACCGAGCGAATCACCGCCAGCGCTTCCTCGAACAGCTCGGCGCGCTCGTCGAAGTTCACGCCCAGGGCGGCGAATTCTCGCTTGAGGTAACCGACTCCGACCGCAAGCGTGAAACGCCCACCCGACAACAGGTCCAGAGTCGCGCCAGACTTGGCGACTACGAACGGGTTTCGGTACGGCAGCACCACGATGTTCGGAATCAACCGCAGCTTCGTGGTACGGGCCGCCGCGAAACCCAACGCCACGAACGGGTCCAACGCGTCGTGTCCCCCGGCTTGCAGCCACCGCTGTGAGGGCGCGGGGTGATCGGTGAACCCGAATCCGTGAAAGCCCGCCTCTTCGGCCGCCGCGGCGACCGCGGCGATGCCCGCTCCACTCACCAACTCCGGGTTATAGGGATGGCTGTGCATCGGGTGGGTGATGGTGAAGCGCATGGGAATTCAGAACCGCGCGCGGGAGTCGATCGCCGAGTCGGTGGTGCGCAGCGGACGGATCAGCGCTTCCTGCGCGAAGGACGCGATCAACTCACCTTGCTCGGTGTGGACGGTGCCGCGCACGTAGGACATGCCCGCCCCGACTTGGGTGCTCTCGTGGCTGTAGAGCAGCCAGCCGTCCCACCGCACCGGCTCGTGAAAGGCGACCGAGATCGACATGGGCGCCGTCGAGACGGTCAAGTGCGCTTGGGCGGTGCCGATGCCCTCGTGCGGCCGCATGGTGGTCGAGATGCCCAGATGTCCGGTGAAGTAGGCGACCAGCGCCTTGGCCAAGTCGTCGCGGGTGGGAATCGGGTCGTAATGCAGCCAGGCGTAGAGCTCCGGCGAGCCTACCTCGTCGGGGCTGTTGACGTCGACCACGTCGACAAGCCGCAACTCCCGCCCGGCCATGGGCATCTCGGAGATATTCGCGTTGGCGGGCGGGGCAACATTGGGGCGCGGCAGGTGGTGGCGAATGACGTCCTCGGTCGGCACATCGGTCAGCACCGTCACGCTTACGCAGCGCCGACCGTTTTGTTGCACGGCCACGATCGCTGTGGCCGTCGACCGGCCTTCATGCACCACATCGACGACCAGTTCCACCGGCGGACCCACCATGACCGCCCGGACGAACACCGCCTGCACCGAACGCACCGACTTGCCCGGAAAGCGCTGCGCCACAGCGGTTATGGCTTGCGCAACGAGTTGGGTGCCTTCCACGACCTGCCGCTCATCCTGTCCGGCGATACCCGTCTCGGCGGTGTACCGGTCGGTTCCGTCGGCTTGTACCTCGAAGAGTTCGAGCAGGCCGTCGACCGACCACTGCGCCTGTTCCGAATCTGTGGTCAATGTGCTCACCTCTCAGCTCATGGCTCAGCGTGACACTCTAGCCATGTTTTGTAAAGGCGCGACGGACGGTGGGCCCGGTAGTTGGTGTCGACGTGATCCAGTCGCCTGATGGGTAGGCAGATACGTTCGAAACTGACGACCAAGGCCGTGGCGCGTGGCTGTATTACGGTAAAGACGCAACAGTCGTCCTTAACACTGACGGCCAAGTCGTCACCGCTTGGGCATGAGGCCGTGAGGGATGGAGACATCAGTGAGTACGGTTCTCGACGCAATCGCACCAGAGCACCGCACGGTAATTATCGATGAGCTAGCCCGTCGCGATTCTGCTCTCCTGGCTCAGCTTCGCGACGCACAGGAACCAACCACCCAGCAGCGAGAGGCCGTTGAGCACCTGCTCGCCACTGCGGTGATCAAAAGCTTGGGTTCTGACTACACCCCGAACGAGCATGGGCTGGCCGTTGAGCGCGCCGTCAAGGCCTTCCTCGAAGCGTGGCCGATTCGCGAGTAACACCCGTATCGCCGAGGATCAGAGGCCGCTACCACCATGGGCCCCGGTGCTAGAACCGAGGCGTGCATTCATTGGAAGCGAGACACCCTGACCTGGCTGGAAGCGCTTGGTGGGGGGTCGCTTGAGAATCTAGCCACCGCTAGACGTGTGGTCATGCAGAGCCAACTAGGGGACAGCAGAAACTTTTGTCTTTGGCGTGCAGTCGTTTCAGAAACATGCCAGGCCACCCGCGCGAACGAACCCTCCCCCGCACCAGCCAAAGGGCTGACGTTTCCAATGCACGACGCAAGCAGCAGGACAGGCTCCGCGTTGACAGCACCGCCATGGGTGCGTGACACTTTTGCGGTGATTTGTAAAGGCATGCTGGATCCCACACCGTTGTCGGACGGCTTCTGCTTCGGTGAAAGCCCGCGCTGGTTCGAAGGGCTGCTGTGGTTCTCCGACATGCTCGGCGAAGCCGTCCACACCGCGGACATGCGAGGGTCGCTGACCACGTTGCCGCTGCCGGGCCACTGCCCGGGCGGACTTGGCTTCCGGCCCGACGGGTCACTGCTGATCGCTTCGACCGAAACCCAGCAGATCCTGCGTTACGACGGCGACACCGTCGTCCCGATCACCGACCTTTCTGCATTGGCTCCGGCCAGCCTCGGTGACATGGTGGTCGACCGCGCCGGGCGCGCCTACATCGGCTCGCCGGCCTTCACCGGCGGCGTCCTCATCCGCCTCGACCTGAACAACAGCGCGACCGTCGTCGCCGACGACCTCGACTTTCCCAACGGCATGGTCATCACGCCGGACGGTCAAACGTTGATCGTCGCGGAGTCCATGGCCAGGCGGCTGACCGCGTTCACCATCGGCCGCGATGGCGGGCTGCATGACCGCCGCGTCTTCGCCGACGGCCTGGACGGACCGCCCGACGGCATCGCGCTCGACACCGACGGAGGGGTGTGGACCTCGATGACGCTGGCCCATCAGTTCCAGCGCATCACCGTCGGCGGCACCGTCACCGACCGCATCGACATGGGCGATCGGATCGCCACCGCCTGCGCCCTGGGCGGTCAGCAGCGCCGCACCCTGTTCTTGCTGTCCAGCACCGAGGCCTACCCCAAACGCCTCGTCGGTACCCGGCTGTCCCGCCTGGACGCGGTGGTCGTCGACATCCCCGGCGCCGGCCTGCCCTGAGCCGACCATGACCGACGCCTACTACGAGCTTCTCGACGACGCCGACGCGCGCGGTGAGAAGTTCCGCGCGACGGATCTGGTGCGCAGCACGTGGACGGCCGCGATCCAGCACGCCGCACCGGTGTCGGCACTGTTGGTTCGGGCCCTGCAGCGGTGCAACCCGCGTGACGACACCCGGCTGAGCCGGGTCGTGGTCGACCTGCTGGGACCGGTCCCGGCCGAAGGTGACCTCTGGGTGCGTCCACAACTGGAACGCCGGGGCACACAGATCGAATTGGTCAGCGCCGAAATGCTGGGCCCTGGCCCCGACGGCCGGCCCCGGCCCGTCGCTCGTGCCAGCGGCTGGCGCTTGCAGCACTTGGACACCGCGTCACTGGTACACGCCGCAGCAGCGCTTCCGCGCCCGCGGGCCGAGGCGCGCAGCCGCAACTTGGAGAAGGACTTCGACCGCAACTACGTGCACAGCCTGGACTGGCGCTGGCTCACCGAGCCCTTGAGCGCGGGGCCGGGCGAATCATGGATCAAGCCCACGGTCGACTTGGTCTACGGCGAGACGATGACCCCGCTCGAGCGCCTGTTCGCGGTGGCCGACTGCGCCAACGGCATCGGCAGCAGACTCGACATCACCAAGTGGACGTTCCTCAACACCGATCTGGCCGTGCACGTGTTTCGGGTCCCCGCCGGGGATTGGATCGGCATTCGCGCGGAAACCAATTACGGACCCGACGGCATCGGCACCACGGTCGGCACCCTGTTCGACGAGCAGGGCGCGGTCGGTGCGATCCAGCAGTCAGTGCTCGTACGCCGGCGGCCCCAGTGACACACGCGCGAAATTTCGTAAGGTTTCTCTCATGAGCCAGGCGGCCCAGGCGGCAGACATCAACGATGCGGACACCTCGACTCGTCAGCGCATCCTGGCGGCCACCGCCGAGGTGCTGGCCCGCAGCGGCAAGACCAAACTCAGCCTGTCCGAAGTCGCCACTCAAGCCGGTGTCTCCCGTCCCACCCTCTACCGCTGGTTCGCGTCGAAAGAAGAGTTGCTGTCGGCCTTCGCCGGCTACGAACGGCAGGTGTTCGAACGCGGCCTGGCCAAGGCGACTTCGGGGTTGAAGGGCGTCGAGCGTCTGGATGCCGCGCTGCGCTTCATCGTCGAATACCAGTACTCGTACTCGGGAGTGCGCATGGTCGACATCGAGCCCGAGCACGTCCTCGCGCAGATGTCCGGCGCCATCCCGGAGATGCGCGAGGGGCTGCAACGGCTCCTGCCCGGACCCAACGCGGCGGTCAAAGCGGCCACGGTGATCCGAATCGCCATCTCGCATTACGTGGTTCGCAGCGACGACGCCGATCAGTTCCTGGCTCAGTTGCGCCACGCCGTCGGCATCAAAGGCAACGGCGGCTAGGCCGGAAACAACACCGCGGCGTTGAGGTAACCCGTCGGGTCCAACGCCGCCTTGAGCGTGCGCATCGCCGCGATATCGGCCGGTTCGCGCGACATCGCCAGGTACGGCCGCTTGCGGGTGCCGACGCCGTGCTCGGAGCTGACGTTGCCCGCGCAGTCGGCCACCAGGTCCATCATCGGCGCGTACAGCGCAGCCTCGCGCTCGGGCGGGACACGCAGCACGTTGAGGTGCAGGTTGCCTTCACCGATGTGGCCGAACAACACCGGCAGTGCGTCGTCGACATGCTCATGCACCAAGGCGGCCGCAGCGTCGGCGAATCGGCCGATCGACGGCAGCGGCAGCGAGACGTCGAACTTCAGCGGCGGCCCGTACACCCCGAGCACCTCGGCCAGCGATTCGCGCGTGCGCCAAAGCCGTTGTTGGGCGGCAACATCCACACCAACCGCGGGCTCACCGCAGAGTTGCACGCCGTCGAGCAGGTCGGCCAGTCTGTCGGTCTGGTCTTGATCGGCGGCCAGTTCCACCAGCAGCAGCCAGGCTCCCGACACGGGCCGCTCGCCGGTGAGTTCTGCCGCACGGCCGTCGATCAATTCCAGCGCGGCGATGCCGTCGACGTCCCGAAATGTCTGCCCGGCCGCCACCAGCGCCTCGAGATCGGCGAATCCGCACACGGCGGTCACCCGGTGCGACGGGGTGGGGTGCAGGCGCAGGTCCACCTCGGTGATCACGCCCAGGGTGCCCTCGGCCCCCACGAACAGCGCCGTCATGTCGTAGCCGGTGTTGTCCCGCCGCACCCGGCTGTGCCGGCGCAGCACCGACCCGTCGGGCAGCGCGACGTCGAGGCCGATGACTTGCTCGCCCATGTTTCCGTAGCGGACCGTGCGCAGACCGCCGGCGTTCGTCGACGCCATGCCGCCGACGGTTGCGGTGTCCCGGGCCGCCAAGTCGACCCCGAACACCAGACCGGCGTCGGCGGCGGCCCGTTGCACGGTCGCCAATGTGGCGCCGGCGCCAACCTGGACGCGCCGCTCGACGGTGTCGACGTCGCCGACCGCGCTCAATCGCTCGGTGGACAGCAGGATGTCGTCGTGTTCGGGGACGGTGCCGGCGACCAGCGAGGTCCGCCCACCCTGCACGGTGACGTGCGCGCCGGCGTCGCGGCACACCCGCAGCACTTCGGCGACTTCATCGGCCGAACCGGGCCGGACCAAAGCACTGGCGCGGCCGCGATACCGGCCGGTGTGGTCGACGCTGCGCCCGGCCAGCACGTCGGGGTCGGTGATGACGTGATTGGCCCCGACCGCGCCCGTCAGACTCCGCAGCATGCTCGCGGTTATAGCACCGCTACATCTGCTTTGACGGCACGGCGGTCACCAGTCCGCCGTCCATGATGAACTCACTGCCGGTCGCGTACGACGCGTCGTCACTGGCCAGGAACACGACGAAGGTGGACACCTCCCGTGAGTCGGCCGGGCGGCCCAGTGGGATGGTGACCAGGTCTTCGGGCAGGTGTTCGGTCATCGGGGTGCGGATGAAGCCCGGGTGCAGCGAATTGACCCGGATGTTCAATGGCGCCAACTCCAAGGCCGCCGACTTGGTGATGCCGCGCACCGCCCACTTCGACGCGACGTAGGGGTGCACGCCCGGGGCGCCGCGCAAGCCCTCGATCGACGACACGTTGATGATCGAGCCGCCGCCGGCTTCGGTCATCGGGTCCACGGCCACCCGCATGCCCAGGAACGTCCCGGTCAAGTTGACGTCGATGACCTTCTGCCACTTGTCCATCTTGAAGCTGCGCAGCGGCCCCAACGCGACGATGCCGGCGTTGTTGACCAGCACGTTGAGCTTGCCGAACTCGCCGGTCGCCGTCGCGACGGCGGCCTCCCACTGGTCGAGTTGCGTCACGTCGAGATGGACGTAGCGGGCGGCGTCGCCCAGTTCTGCGGCCAGCGCCTTGCCCTCGTCGTCGAGGATGTCGCCGATCACCACCTTGGCGCCCTCGGCCACCAGTAGGCGGGCGTGCTCGGCGCCCATGCCGCGGGCTCCGCCACTGATCAGCGCAACTTTGCCGTCTACCCGTCCCATGTAGCCGGGCTCCTTTCGATTCAGGTGGTTACCAAGTTGTTCGGCGTGTACAGCCCTTGTCCGGTGACCAGCGGCAGGTCCACGGTGGTGCGGATGCCGGGGGGCGCGGCGACGACTGCGGGTATCGAGTTCACGATGCGGCCCGCGGCGCCGACGATCGCGGCGTGGTTGTGGTCGCCCTTGCGGCTGGTGGGCACGATGTCGACCGCGTAGGACGGCTCACCGGTGATCTCGACGCGGTAGGAGCCACTGCCCGCGGCGGGTTGCGGCCAGTCGGGCCGCAGGTCTGGACGCAGCCGGGTGATGTGCTCGATCACGATCGCCGGGTGGCCGTTCACCATGCCGCGGATCTCGAATTGCAAGGCGGCCAGCGTGCCCTTGGGTACCCGTCCCACCGCGATGTCGAAGTCTTCGGGCGCAGGCTCGCGTTGCACAGACTCGGTGATGTCGTCGACCTCGATGCCGAGTCCGGCCGCCAGCTGCCGGATCGCCGTCCCCCACGCGATGCTGAGCACGCCGGGCTGCAACAGCATCGGCTTTTCGTCCAGGGACCTGCCGAAGCCCATGTAGTGCATGACCTCCGCGCCGTCATAGGTCGCGTAGTCGGCGATCTCCATGCACCGCACTTGCTCGATGCGCTGGCAGGTCCCGGCGAGCGCGAACGGTATCAGGTCGTTGATGAAGCCCGGGTCGACGCCGGTAATGAGGATGCTCGAATTCCCTTGCTGCGCAGCGTCTTCGACGCGGGCGATGTATTTGTCGGGCATGACGCCCCACGGGTACTGCAGCAGTCCCGGTGAGGACCCGACGACGTTGATCCCGGCGGCCAAGATCCGCATCGCATCGGCCATCGCTTCGGGCAGCCGCGTGTCTCCCATGGCGCAATAGACCACGCAGTCGGGCTTGGTCGCCAACACAGCATCCAGATCGTTGACCGCCGTGATGCCCGTTTCGACGGGAGCATCGAGACCAACGCCGCACAGTTGCCCGGCGTCGCGGCCCACCTTCTCGGGATTGGATACACACACCCCGGTCAAATCGTATTGCGGGTTGGTGATCAGTTCGGCCAGCGCCAACCGGCCGACGTTTCCGGTGCCGACGTGGGCGACGCGAATCGCCATGAGGGTCTCCCATCCGAGATGCAACGCTGCAACTTTTCTAGACAGTAGTCCATTATTTGTGCGGCGGTCGCTGCAGGAGCAGGATTTTCGGAGCATTCTCTTGCTCTCAATGAGATAGACACCGCTATAGGAGGAAGCGATGGTGACGGTTTCTTCCCGAGTTCACGCGGCCTTCCCCGAGTGGGACGCCTTCGCTCATGCCGTGCAAGCTCGCAGACCGGATGCCGGGACTTGGTGCGAGGGCTGGACCGTGCGCGATGTGCTGATCCACAACACGGGTAACGCCGAGGAGTTCGCCCGGGTGTTGCAAGCGCATATCGACCAGCACCCCGTGCCGACCCGCAGTTTCGAGGAGCGGGAGGCACCGTACCGAGCGATGACCGACGTGGACTTGTGGAGTGCGTTCATCGAACGCTGCGAGCGGCTGGTTGACACCACCGAAGCGGCGAGTGAACTGCCGCCGGACGAAGAGATCGAATGGACCGGCCGCACAGTCACGCCCGGGTTTTTCGTCGAGCACATGCGCGAAGAGTTGGTGCTGCACCGATGGGACATGACCGGTGACGACAGTGCATCGGTGCACGCACTGAGCCAGCCGTGGATGACCACACACACCGTGCGCGACGTGGGCAAGCCATTGATGGCCCGCGGGATCAAAGCGCTGCACTTGGCGACCGGCCAGCAGGTTGGCGGACGTTTGCGCTGCCCTGGCACCGACGACGTTCTGGTCACCGCGACTGCCGAGGCCACCACCATTGATCTGGTCGCGCCGGAAGGACAGGCCACCATCGAGTGCGACCCGGCCGTGCGGGCGCTCTTTCTGTGGGGTCGACGCCCCGCCGATCCGTCGCGCTGGCACAGCCAAGCGGGTCCCGAAGCGCTGCGTCAGCTGCGCGCACTGCTTAGCGGGTATTGATCCCGATCGCTAACCTTCGACAAGTGCCTCGAGTAAGGGAGCGACCATGGCGCAGCGGAAAGATGTCGAGTTCACCTCCGGTGCCGACCGCATCAGCGCCTGGCTCTACCGGCCCGCGAGTGAGGGCGACGCGCCGCTGATCGTCATGGCGCACGGGCTGGGCGCGGTGCGGACCATGCGGCTCGACGCTTACGCCGAGCGTTTCAGCGCGGCCGGCTACGCCTGCCTGGTGTTCGACTACCGCAACTTCGGCGACAGCGCGGGCCAGCCGCGGCAGTTGATCGACATCGGGATGCAGTTGGACGACTGGGCGGCGGCGGTCACCTACGCCCGCACCCTGCCCGGGATTGACCATGACCGAATCGCCCTGTGGGGCACCTCGTTCGGCGGCGGGCACGTGATCGCCACCGCGGCGCGCGTGCCGGGCATCGCCGCAGTGGTCGCCCAGTGTCCGTTCACCGATGGCATCGCCTCGCTACGTGCGGTCAACCCGGTGGTTGCGGCCCGCGTGACGGTGCAGGCGGCGCGCGACCTGGCCCGGTCCGCAACTGGCAAGCCACCGTTGATGATTCGCACCGCGGGCAGGCCCGGGGAGCTGGCGTTGATGACCGCACCCGATGCGTACTCGGGCTATCTGCGGCTGGTACCCGAAGGGGTGGAACTATCCAACGAGGTCGCCGCTCGCATCGGCCTCAAGATTGCCACCTACCGACCGGGGCGCAGCGCCGCAGAGGTGTCCTGCCCGATCCTGTTCTGCGTTTGCGCGACCGACTCGGTAGCGCCGCCTGGTCCCACCCTGCGCTACGCGGCGAAGGCCCCCCGCGGCGAGGTCAAGGTGTATCCCGAGGGCCACTTCGCCATCTATGTGGACGACGCCTTCGAGCGCGTCATCGCCGACCAACTCAGCTTCCTGAACAAGCACCTCGAGCCGGCGCAGTAGTCCAGAGCAAAGGTTTTGGTCAAAACGCCGGACTTTGCGACGCGACGGTTCTAACCTCTGTTACTACCTACTACCCGCGGTTGCGGCTAGTTCGTGGCGATCGGAAATGGGGACCGGTCGCAGGGAAGGACGGGGAGATGTCGTACTTAGTCACTGCTCCCGACGTGCTTGCGTCAGCGGCTGTCAACGTGGACGGGATCGCCACCGCGATCAACGAGGCGAACGCCGCTGCGGCAAACCGAACGACAGGTCTCCTTGCTGCGGCAGAGGACGAAGTGTCGGCGGCGATTGCGGGCTTGTTCAATACCTACGGCGAGGAATATCAGGCGGTCGTCCCGCAGGCGAGCGCGTTCCACAGTCAATTCACTGCAGCTTTGGCCGCGGCCGGAAACGCGTATGTGCAAGCCGAGGCGGCGGCCACCTCGGCGCTTGCGAACGCGTCCAGCGAGATCAACACCACCTTTCAATCGCTGCTGGGGCCGGGGGCCGCCGCCACCGGCGGAACGGTCAGCACACTCGCTGCCAGCCCCTCCGCGCTACTGGCGAACCAAGTCGCCTTGATCATGGGCGGCACCAACAATCCACTGCCCGTCGCCCAGTACATCGCGGACATCAACGCCAATTACATTCAGCCGCTGTTCCCCGGGGCCAGCCCGATCGGCCTGCCCACGCCCGAGCAGTTCTGGCCGGTCACTCCGAACCTGGGCAACCTGACCTACAACCAGTCGGTCGCCCAGGGCGTCAAGGCGTTGGACAGTGCTATCCGCGCTCAGATCCTCAATGGGAACTCGGTCGTCGCTTTCGGCTACTCGCAAAGCGCCTCGATCATCCACAACGAGATTGTCGCGTTGATGGCGGCAGGCCCGCCCTACCCGGACGTGTCGTTCATCATGGCTGCCGCAGGGAACAACCCTAACGGAGGCCTGCTGGCGCGCTTCCCCGGCTTCTACATCCCGTTCCTGGACGTGTCGTTCAACGGCGCGACTCCGGCCAACAACCCCTTCCCGACCTCTATCTTCACCGCGCAGTACGACGGCGTCGCCCACGCCCCGCAATACCCGACCAACATCCTGGCGGACGTCAACGCGCTCATGGGTTACTTCTACGTCCACAGCCACTATCCGACTTTGCTGTCCACCGACGCGGTGCAGTTGCCCACGCTGAACCCCGGCAACACCAACTACTACATGTACTTGACCCAGAATCTGCCGCTGCTGCAGCCCATCCGGGACATCCCGTACGCCGGACCGGTGATTGCCGACCTGCTCCAGCCGCCGCTGCGCGTGATGGTCGACCTCGGCTACTCGGACTATGGCTACGCAGACCTGCCCACCCCGGCCGGGCTGATCAACATTCCCAACCCGATCAACGTCGCCTACTACTTGGCCCAGAGCGCCTGGCAGGCGCCGTATGGTGCGGCGGTGGAGATCGGGGTGCAGGCCGGGCTGTGGGGTCCCGAATACTTCCCGGACGCCTACCCGTGGGTTCCGTCGCTGAACCCGGGACTCAACCTCTACCTCGGCCCGGCCCTGAGCCAGCCGCCGGTGACGGCGTTGTCGCTACTGAGCGGAGCGTTGGGCAATGCGTTCCACATCATTCCGTCGATCCACTACTGATCACGGTCCCAGCGGCGAGGTGGTGCGGATCGACTCGTCGCGGATCAACCCGCGCAGCAGTGCGGTGCTGAACTCGGCGGCGATCTCCTTGGCGGAGCGCCGGCCACTGGGCCGCAGCCAGCGGTAGCTGCCCAGCGTCATCCCGATGTAGCCCAACGCCAGCACATGCGAGTCACACTCGTAGAACTCACCACTGGCGATACCGCGGTCGATCAGGCCGTGGACGTGCTCGTAGACCAGCGCTTCCTTCTCCCGCACCTCGGCCACCTGCTCGGCGGTGAACCATTCGGTGATGTACGGCTGTTCCTGGAAGTACACCGCGGCCCGCTCCGGATTGCCGGCGATCCCGGTGAGCAGCCGGACGGTGTATTGGTACAGCGCTTCGCGTGCGGTCCAGGACGGGTCGTCGTGCACGGCGGCCAACGTGCCCTCGGCGGCCTGGCGGTAGATGTCGAACAAGATCAGCGACTTGCTGGCGTAGTAGTGGTAGACGGTCGCCTTGTTCAGCCCGATGACATCGGCCACGTCGTCCATGCGGGTGCCGTGATAGCCGCGCGCAGCGAACAGCTTGGTGGCGACAGCCAGCAACTCTTCACGACGCGACAAGCCAGTTTCGGACGCCATCGATACTCACTATCTCGCTCAGTTATCAATCAACTGGTTGGACAGTTTAGGCGTGACACCGGCCGCCTGTTGCACCGACGCGGATGGGACTAGACTCCGGATGACAGACCAAGTCGCGAGCAGAGGGGTGGGAGTGATGGACCCGAGTCCGGACTACGACGCGAGCGACGAGATCGAGTTCTTCTTCGGCTACCTCACCTGGGGCCTGCGCGGCGTGGAGAGCGGTAACGGTTACCCGCCCCCGGCCTACCCCCCGGTCTAAATCAGAGCGCTTTCAGTTCTTCGGCGACCTGGGTCACCGATTTCTTCGCATCACCGAACAGCATGGTTGTGCCCTCGCCGTAGAAGAGCGGGTTGTCGATGCCGGCGAATCCGGAGTTCATTGACCGCTTGAGCACGATCACCGATTTCGCCTTGTCCACATTCAGGATCGGCATGCCGTAGATCGGGCTGGACGCATCGTTGCGGGCCGCCGGGTTGGTGACGTCGTTGGCGCCGATGACGATGGCGACGTCGGTGCGGGCGAACTCGTCGTTGATGTCGTCCATGTCTTTCATCGCGTCGTAGTCGACCTCGGCCTCGGCCAGCAGCACGTTCATGTGCCCGGGCATCCGGCCCGCGACCGGGTGAATCGCGTACTTCACCGTCACGCCCTTGTTCTCCAGCAGTGCGGCCATGTCCTTGACGGCGTGCTGGGCCTGCGCGACGGCTAGGCCGTAGCCGGGAACGACGATCACCTGGTTGGCATATGCCATCTGGATCGCCGCGTCGGCGGCCGAGGTGGATTTGACGGTCTTGTCGCCGCCGCCGTCGCCGCTGGGCGCCACACCGCCGCCGCCGAAACCGCCCGCGACGATCGCAGGGATGGAGCGGTTCATCGCTTTGGCCATGAGGTTGGTCAGGATCGAACCGGAGGCCCCGACGATCATGCCGGCGACGATCATGGCGGTGTTGTTCAACGCCAGGCCCGCGGCCGCAGCGGAAAGCCCCGTCATGGCGTTCAGCAGCGAGATGACCACCGGCATGTCGGCGCCGCCGATCGGCAGCACCACCATCAGCCCCAGCACACCGGCGGCGGCCAGCAATCCGACCATCCACCACAGCGACACCCCGCCGGTGCCCGGGTGCGCGTGCAGACCGATGACAACCGCGGCGCCCACCGCCGCCGCCAGCAGCAGCAGGTTGATCGGCTGCTGCGCCTTGCCGAACCCGATCGGCGCTCCGGAGATGATCTCCTGCAGCTTGCCGAAGGCGATGATCGAACCCCAGAACGAGATCGAACCGATGATCGCGGCGAACAACGACGCCACCACGATGTGCACCGTCGGTGACTCACCGTGCTGGAAGGCCGAAAAGCCGCTGGTCTCCATGAATTCCGACAGCGCGATCAGGGCGACCGTGCCGCCGCCGACGCCGTTGAAGAAGGCCACCAGCTGCGGCATGGCGGTCATCTTCGTCAGCCGCGCCGGCGGAACGCCCAGCACCACACCGACCACCAGACCGGCGATGATCAGCGGCCACTGGCTGGTGTGTCTGATCGCGATCAGTGTGGCCGCCACGGCCAGAGCCATGCCCACCGCGGCGATCAAGTTGCCGCGCACGGCGGTCTTGGGGCCGGTCAGGCCCATCAGGCCGTAGATGAACAGCGAGAAGGAGACGATGTACAGACCGATGACGAGGTAGTTCATTTGGCCGCCGGCCCTTCCGCCTTCTCGGCTGCAACGGCCGGTGGCTTCTTCTTGCCCTTGAACATGCCCAGCATCCGGTCGGTGACGATGAACCCGCCGATGACGTTCAGCGTGCCGAACACCGTCGCGACGAACAGAATGATCTGCACGGCAATCGAAGGGTGCTCAACCGAGCCGAACACCACCAGCGCACCCAGCACGACGATGCCGTGGATGGCGTTGGTGCCCGACATCAGCGGGGTGTGCAAGGTGTTGGGCACCTTGGAGATCACGGCGAAGCCGACGAAACCGGACAGCACCAGGATCGCCAGATTGGCCAGGAGGTCGTCGTACATGTCTAAGCCTTCTGGTCTCGAGTAACGCAGGACGCCGCGATGACTTCGTCGTCGAAATCGGGGGCCAGCTTGCCGTCGGTGATCAACAGGTCCAGCAGCGCGGTGATGTTCTTGCTGTAGAGCTCGCTGGCGTGCTCGGGCATGGTCGCCGGCAGGTTCAGCGGTGAGGCGATCGTGACGTCATGCTTGACCACCGTCTGTCCCGGCTCGGTGAGTTCGCAGTTACCACCGGTCTCACCGGCCAGGTCGACCACGACGCTGCCGGGCTTCATCGCTTCGACCGCCGCAGCGGTGACCAGCCGCGGCGCGGGCCGCCCCGGAACCAGCGCGGTGGTGATCACCACGTCGAACCCGCTGATCGCTTGTTCGAGCGCCTTTTGTTGTTGTGCGCGTTCGTCTTCGGTGAGCTCACGGGCGTAACCGCCCTCGCCGGCCGCGTCGATGCCGATATCGAGCCACTGCGCGCCGACGGAACGCACCTGGTCGGCCACCTCCGGGCGCACGTCGTACCCGGTGGTGCGCGCGCCCAGTCGCTTGGCCGTCGCCAGCGCCTGCAGCCCGGCCACGCCGACGCCGAGCACCAGCACGGTGGCCGGCTTCACGGTGCCCGCCGCCGTCGTCAACATCGGGAAGAACCGGGTGGACTCCGAGGCGGCCAGCAGCACCGCTTTGTAGCCGGCCACGTTGGCTTGCGACGACAGGGCGTCCATCACCTGCGCCCGCGAGATGCGCGGGATCGCCTCCAGCGCGAACGCCTGGACGCCGGCTTGCTTCAGCGCACCGATCGAGTTCTCGGCGTTGCGGGGCGCGAGGAAGCCGATCAGGGTCTGCCCGCTGCGCAGCCGTCCGACCTCCTCGGCGGTGGGAGGCGCGACTTTGACGACGACGTCGGCGTCCCACGCGTCGCCGATGCTGGCTCCGGCGGCGGTGTAGAGGTCGTCCGGAAGCAGCGCCTTGATGCCCGCACCGGTCTCGACCACTACCGCCACGCCGCTGTTCACCAGCGATGCGACCGCTTTGGGCACCAGCGCAACGCGCCGCTCGTCGGGGCCTGACTCGGCCACCACCCCGACCCTGGTGGCGTGGGTCTGCGGATCTGTCATGGCGCGTACATCTACTTTCCTTAGGTCCTGCCGGGCGAATTGCCCCAGCCACCCTAACGGGCGCCTTCCCGAGGCCCCAATTTCGCCTTGCGCTGGCAGTCGGTCGGGCACTCGGCGGCGGCCTGGAACTCGGCGTTGCCTTGCGTTGTCCTATGGTGGCGGACATGGACTTCGCGATGTCGGCCAAGGCCAGCGACTACCACAAGCGACTGTCCGACTTCATGGTCGAATACGTCTTCCCGGCCGAGGCCGAGTACGAAAAGTTCCGCCACGAAGCCGGCCCGAACGACCACTCGGTGCCGCCGATCATCGAGGAGCTGAAAACCAAGGCGAAGGCGGCCGGCCTGTGGAACCTCTTCCTTCCCGCCGAGTCGGGTCTGAGCAACCTGGACTACGCGCCGCTGGCCGAGCTGAGCGGCTGGAGCATGGAGATCGGGCCGGAAGTGCTGAACTGCGCGGCTCCCGACACCGGCAACATGGAGACCCTGCACCTGTTCGCCAACGAGGAGCAGCGCAAGCAGTGGCTGGAGCCGCTGCTGAACGGTGAGATCCGAAGCGCGTTTTCGATGACCGAACCGGCGGTCGCCAGCAGCGATGCCCGCAACATCGAGACGCTGATCGAGCGTGACGGCGGCGACTACGTGATCAACGGCCGGAAATGGTGGACCTCCGGCGCGGCCGACCCGCGCTGCAAGATTCTGATCGTGATGGGCCGCACCAACCCGGACGCGGCCAGCCATCAACAGCAGTCGATGGTGCTGGTGCCCATCGACACACCCGGCGTGACGGTGGTCCGCTCGACGTCGGTGTTCGGCTGGCAGGACCAGCACGGCCACTGCGAAATCATCTACGACAACGTGCGGGTGCCGGCCACGAATCTGCTCGGCGAAGAGGGCGCGGGCTTCGCGATCGCCCAAGCCCGGCTGGGTCCGGGCCGTATTCACCACTGCATGCGGGCTCTGGGGGCTGCCGAGCGTGCGTTGGCGTTGATGGTGGACCGGACCCAGAAGCGCGTCGCATTCGGTCGGCCACTGGCCGAGCAAGGCGTGGTGCGAGAGGCAATTGCCAAGTCGCGCAACGAGATCGACCAGGCCCGGCTGCTGTGTGAAAAGGCGGCCTGGACCATCGACCAGCACGGCAACAAAGCCGCGCACGTCCTGGTCTCGCAGATCAAGGCGGTGGCGCCGCAAGTGGCGTGTGACGTCATCGACCGCGCCATCCAGGTGCATGGCGCCGCTGGGGTCAGCGACGACACCGTGCTGGCCCGGCTCTACGGCTGGCACCGCGCCATGCGCATCTTCGACGGGCCGGACGAGGTGCACATGCGCACCATCGCCCGCGCCGAGCTGGGCCGGGAGAAGTCCCCGTTTGCCGCGGCGGTCACCTGACATGACGGTCCGGGACCTGCCGGGCGCCTGGAACTTCCGCGACGTCGCAGAAAGCACCGGAGCGTTTCGGCCCGGACGGCTGTTCCGGTCCAGTGAGTTGAGCCGCCTGGAAGAGGACGGCCGGGCGGCGTTGCGCCACCTGGGCATCACCGACGTGGCCGACCTGCGCTCGTCGCGCGAGGTCGCCCGACGCGGCCCCGGCCAGGTGCCCGACGGGGTCGACATTCACCTCTTGCCCTTCCCCGACCTCGCCGACGACCAAGCCGGCACCGACGACGAGGCGCCGCACGAAACCGCGTTCAAGCGGCTCCTCACCGACGGCGCCAATGGCGAGGCGGACCAATCCGAGGCGTCCATCGAAGAGTCCGCCGTCCGCTACATGACCGACGAGTACCGGCAGTTCCCGACGCGCAACGGAGCCCAGCGCGCCGTGCATCGGGTGTTCACGCTGCTGGCCGACGGGCGTCCGGTACTCACCCACTGCTTCGCGGGTAAGGATCGCACCGGCTTTGTGGTGGCGACGGTGCTGGAAGCGGTGGGGGTGGACCGGGACGCCATCGTCGCGGACTATCTGCGCAGCAACGACTCGGTGCCGCAGTTGCGGACCCGGATCTCGGAGATGATTTCGCAACGCTCCGATGTCGAGTTGACTCCAGAGGTCATCACCTTCACCAAAGCCCGGCTGTCCGACGGTGTGCTGGGTGTGCGCCCCGAGTACCTGACCGCTGCGTGGCAGACCATCGACGAGACGTTCGGGTCGCTGACCGGGTATCTGCGCGACGCCGGTATCGACGATGCGGACGTTCGGCGACTCCGCAACCAACTGCTCGGCTGATATGCCGTAGTTATGTGGTCGGCCCAAAGGCCAGACACGCTCGCGAGATCCCTTTACGCTCAGCGGATACCGTTCGCCAGGAGGGATGAGGGCGTTGAGTTACTTAACCGCGGAGCCGTTGATGCTGGCAACCGCGGCCACGGATCTGGCGGGCATCGGCTCGGCAATCAGCGAGGCCGCTGCCGCGGCGGCTAGCCCGACGACCGGTCTGTTGCCTGCGGCCGCGGATGAGGTCTCGGCCGCCATCGCCAAGTTGTTCGGCGCCTTCGGCCAGGAATACCAAGCCGTCAACGCCCAGATCTCGGCCTTCTACAACGATTTTCAGCAGCGGTTGATCGCCGCGGCCAACGCCTACGCCAACGCCGAAGCCACCAGCGCAGCGGCACTGGTGCAGCAAGCGATAGCCGGATTACCGACACCGGCTTCGCCGCCGCCGTCCTCGGTCAACCCGCTGACCGCGCTCGTTTTCGGCGGCACCGGGACGCCCATTCCCGGCCAGGCCTATATCGACGCGATGTTCACGCGATACGTTGCACCACTGTTCCCGAACGCCCTTGCTCAAGGTTTGTTCACCCCTGAGCAGCTCTATCCCATTACCGGTGTCAAGTCATTGCCGTTGGCAACGTCGGTGCAGCAGGGCCTGCAGATCATGGACGCCGCCATCTGGCAACAGCTCAATGCCGGCAACCCCGTCACGGTCTTCGGCTATTCGCAGAGCGCGATCATCGCCTCACTGGAAATTCAGCACCTCATCTCGCTCGGCCCGAACGCGCCGCTGCCCAGCCAGCTCAGTTTCGTCTTCACCGGTAACGAGATGAATCCCAACGGCGGCCTGTTGGCGCGCTTCCCCGGGCTGAACATCGCCAGCATCGGCCTGCCTTTCTACGGAGCTACGCCCGACAACCCTTATCCGACAACGACTTACACGATTGAATACGATGGCTTCGCCGACTTTCCCCGGTATCCGCTGAACTTCATCTCCGACCTCAACGCCGTCTTCGGCATTCTGACGCTGCACACGAAATATGCGAGCATTCCGCTGTCCGATGTGGCCAACAAGGTCCTGCTGGACACGGTCGGGACCACGTCGAATCAGTACTACATAATTCCGTCGGCGCATTTGCCGCTGCTGGATCCGGTACGCGCCATTCCGGTCATCGGAGAGCCGATCGCGGCGTTGATCGAGCCAGATCTGCGGGTGATCGTCAACCTCGGCTACGGCGACCCCAACTACGGCTACTCGACCAGCCCGGCCAACGTGCCCACTCCGTTCGGACTGTTCCCCGACGTCCATCCCAGCGTGGTCGCCGATGCGCTGGTCACCGGAACCCAGCAGGGAATCAACGACTTTGCTGCCGCATTGCCCACGGCGTTGACCACCGCTCCCACCATCGCGCCGCCGGGGTTGCCGCCGTTCTTCACGTCGGTCCTGCCGCCGGCACCTGCTCCCATTCCGGCCACGCCGCTGAACATCGCCAATACGTTCGCGTCCGCTCTCTCCGACGCTTACTCGACGCTGCTCCCGACCGCGGACCTGGGCCTGGCTCTTACCGCCACCCTGCCGGCCTACAACGCGACCTTGGCGTTGAGCCAGTTGGCGCAAGGCAACTTGATCAATGCAATCGGGTACCCGCTGGCGGCGACCGTGGGAATGTCGACTCTTGGCGGCATGATCGAATTCATCGCTGTGGTAGAACAATTGATCGCAATTGCCCAAGCCTTCCAAAGTCTCACTATCTAACTTCGGGCAAAAACCGGACAGGCATTACCCGTACCTCTAGTCTGACTGGCATCCCGGGTCGGAGGCAGAGGATGAGGCCAATGTCAGATTTGATCGCCGAACCGCAAATCATGGCATCGGTTGCGGCGGAGATCGAGGACATCGGCACCACCCTCACCGCCGCCAACGCCGCCGCAGCGGGACCCACTTCCAGTCTGCTTGCCGCGGCGGGTGATGAGGTGTCGGCGGCGATCGCCAACTTCTTTGGCGCATACGGCCAGCAGTACCAGGCCATCGTCGGCCAGATCGAAGCCTTCAACAACGAGTTCCAACGGACCCTGAACGCCGCCGCAACTGCCTACGCGCAAGCGGAAGCCGCTGCTGTCAGTGCGTTGCAGGGTGCTTTCGCTGCGCCCGCGTCGCCGGTGTTCCCGACGGCGACACTGCCGCCGTTCCCACCGAACGCGGTCCAGTTGATCTTCGGCGGCACGGGCGTCCCCATACCGACGCAGAAACTCATCACTGCGGCTGAGAACCTTTACATACGGGGTGCCAACGCGTTGGGCGTCAATACGCCCGAAGAGCTCTACCCGCTGACGGGCGTGCGGAGCCTGTTCTTCAATCAGTCGGTCAGTCAGGGCCTGACCATCATGGACAACGCAATCAAGAGCCAGATTGCGGCCGGTCAATCGGTGACCGTTTTCGGCATTTCGCAGAGCGCGGTCATCGCTTCGCTGGAGATGCAGAAGCTCGCGGCCGCGGGCAATCTGATCCCCCAGAACATGCTCAACTTTGTTCTGACCGGCAATGAAATGAACCCGAACGGCGGCCTGCTGTCGCGATTCCCGGGCCTGTCTCTGGCCAGCCTGGGCCTGGACTTCTACGGCGCAACCCCCGCGAACACGATCTACGACACGGCGATTTACACCCTGGAGTACGACGGCTTCGCCGACTTCCCGCGCTACCCGCTCAACTTCCTGGCGGACCTGAATGCGGTCGCCGGGATCGTGTTCGTGCATCCCACCTATTTCGACCTGACGCTGGCACAGGTGAACAGCGCCCTTCAGCTGCCGACCTCGCCGGGCTACACCGGCCACACCAGCTACTACATGATCCGCACGCCGAACCTGCCGCTGCTCGAGCCGCTGCGCGCCCTTCCGGTCATCGGCAACCCGCTGGCCAACCTGATCCAACCCGATTTGAAGGTGTTGGTGAACCTCGGCTACGGCGACCCGGCGTACGGCTTCTCCACCGCACCGGCCGATGTGTGGACTCCGTTTGGCCTGTTCCCAGAAGTCAGCCCGCTCACGGTGGCCAATGCGCTGGCCGCTGGGACTCAGCAGGGCATCGCCGACTTCTCGCGCGACATCTCCCAGCTGATGGCGCACCCACCCACGTTGCCGTCGTTCACTCTGCCGGCACCGACGGGTTTCCTGGGCGGTGGATTGGACGCACCCCCGACACCGCTTCAGGTGGCCAACACGGTTGCCTCGATCGTCTCCACCAACTATGGCGTGCTGCTTCCCACGGCAGACACGCTGACTGCGCTGTTCACCAGTATCCCGGCCTACGACCTCCAGCTGTTCGTCGAACAACTGGCGCAGGGCAACCTCGTCAACGCCATCGGATATCCCATCGCGGCCGACATCGGGTTGGGCACCGTCGCGGCGGCGGTGGAATTCTTGGTGCTTGCCGAGGCCGCCTCGTCGACGATCAAGGACATTCAAAGCCTGATCCCCTAGGCCGCACGGCCCTTCAGCAGACTCACAGGTACTTATTTAGCCAATACCCGCTATTCCGCCGTGAGCTGGACCACACCGATCTAGTCTGTTCAATGCCCGGGCTTCGCGATGGCCGGCCGCGCCGCCGCATCGACACCACAGCCAAGCGGTGTCACCGCGAAAAGCCCCGTCTGCGAAAGGATTTGGCCGATGGCATTCTTGACGACACAACCGCAACTGCTGGCTGACGTCGCCACCAACGTGGCCGACATCCGATCGGCCATCACCGCGGCGAATGCCGCCGCCGCCGGCCCGACGACCACCCTGGCCGCCGCGGCGGCCGACGAGATCTCCGAGGCCATCGCGGTTCTGTTCGGCAGCCACGCCCAGGAATACCAAGCGATCGTCGGCCAGGCGACGGCCTTCCATGAGCAATTCGTCGCGGCGCTGACCGCTGCCGGAAACGCCTACGCGGCAGCCGAAGCCGCCAATGCCGCAGTGGTCTCCAATGCCGTCCAGACCTTGACCTCACCGATTCAATCGCTGCTGGGCGGCGGCATTGCCCCCGCCGCGGCTGCTGGGGGTCAGCTTCCCAATCTCGCCAGCTTCGCGCCGGCGGCACTGGCCCAGCCGTTCACCGCCCTGATCATGACCGGTAGCGGAACGCCGATTCCTTCGCTGCAATACATGCAGAGCGTCGCCCCTTACCTCTTCGGTACACCCACGCAGCTGATCGGCCTGCCGACCCCCGAGGGGTTGTATCCGCTCACCGCGATCAAGGACTTGCCCCTGACCGTATCGGTGAACACCGGCGTGCAGATCTTGGATAACGCACTCTTCGGGCCTCAAGGGCTCATCACCTTGGGACAGAATGTCAACGTCTTGGGCTACTCACAAAGCGCCATCCTTTCCTCCCTTGAGTTGCGCAACATCATGGCGATGACAAACCCGCCGCCTTTCGACCAGCTCGCCTTCACGCTGCTGGGCAACCCGATGAACCCCAACGGCGGACTGTTCGCCCGCTTCCCCGGCCTGCAACTGCCCAGCCTGGGTCTTGACCTGTACGGCGCCATGCCGACGCACACCGGTTACCAAACCGCCACCTACACACTGCAATACGACGGCTACGCCGACTTCCCGCGGTACCCGCTGAACTTGCTGGCCGACCTCAACGCCTTCGCCGGCATTCAGTTCGTGCACGGCACCTACCCGGACCTCAACCCCGCCGCTCTACCGCCCGGGTTCAACCTCGTCCAGCTGCCGACCACGACGGGTCCCGCCGGGACCGACCAGTTCTACATGATCACCTACCCGAATCTGCCGCTGTTGGAGCCGCTTCGGGCCATCCCGGTGATCGGCAACCCGCTGGCCGACCTGATGCAGCCCAACCTGACCACCCTGGTCAACCTCGGCTACGGCGACCCGCACTTCGGCTACTCGACCAGCCCTGCCGATGTGCCCACGCCGTTCGGCATCTTCCCGTCGGTGAACCCGGTCAGCCTGGCCGGTGACTTGATCTCCGGAAGCCAGCAGGGCTTCGGCGCCTTCGTCGGGGACATTCAAGCGATGGTGCCGCCGTCACCCGCCGCGTTGGTCAATTCACTGACGTCAGCCTTCAGTGGCGGTGGCGCCACCGGCGGAACGGGCGGGTCCTTCCTGCCGGCGCTGAACGCCGGGTTCTCTCCGGATGGTTTCATCGACCAGCTGCAGGCGCTGAACACCAACATCACCAACTCGATCACCAACGCGGCGGCCAACACCTACGCGGTGGCGCTTCCCACCGCCGACATCGCCAATGCACTGGTGACCTCGGTGCCGTCCTACGACTTCAACCTCTTCCTCGACGGCATCGAGCAGGCCATCGGCGGCGACCCGGTGGGCGGATTGACCTATGCGTTCGGCGCCCCGATTGCGGCCAACACCGCGTTGTACGCGCTCGCCGGCGGGTTCGAACTGAATGTCCTCATCAACGCCGTCGAGGGAATCATCTAGCCGCGTCAGGGCTCCAACACGACTTTGCCCAGCACCCGGCCGGCGTCCAGCGCCTGCAGCGCTGCCCGGGCTTCGGACAGCGGATACCGTTGCGGCGGAGGCGGTCTCAAGCCCAGGAAGACCAACTGGTTCAGGCCCCAGGAAAACAAGGCCGCCGAACCCGGCACCTTGTTGAGGTATTCGCCCCACGCCACACCCACCACGCTGACGTTGCGCAGCAACAGCCGATTGACCGTGAGCGTGGGGATGCTGCCCGCCGCGAACCCGATCACCAGCAGCTTGCCGTCGATGGCGAGCACGCGCAGTGCGTCGTCGAACGCCGAACCGCCGACCGGGTCGACGACGATGTCCACGCCCTGGCCGTTGGTGTGCTCGTACACCTGCTCGGTCCATCCGTCGATCAACGGCAGGACCACGTGCGCCCCTAGTGAGGCGACGTAGTCGACTGCCGTCTCACGGTGTACCACCGCTATCACCTTGCTGGCGTTCATCGCCTTGGCGATCTGGACGGCGGCCGTGCCCACCCCGCCCGCGGCGCCGAGCACCAAGACGGTGTCACCCGGGCGCATCGCGGCGCGGCGCGTCAACGCGAAATACACGGTGTTGTAATTCACCAACAACGAAACCGCTTCGGCGTCATCGAGTTCCGGTGGGCTGCGCACCACGTTGGCCACCGGCACCGCGACCTGCTCGGCATAGCCGCCGAGGACGCCGAATGACGAAACCCGTTCACCCACCTCGAATCCGGAGCCTTCGGGCGCCGAGCGCACCACGCCGGCGGTCTCGAGGCCCGGGACGAACGGCGGGCGTAGCTTCAGTTGATATTCGCCCTTGGTCAACAGCAGGTCAGGGAAGCACACCCCGGCCGCCCGAACTTCGATGACCACGCTGTCGCCGTCGTCGGAGACGTCGTCGACGTCGGTGTAGACCATGCCGGACGGGCCGGAAAGCTTCTGTACGACACAGGCTTTCATCGAAGTTACAACTTGAATCCAGCTTTTTGCGCATTCGACAGGTCGGTGATCTCGCTCCAGTGATCAGCGATGTCCTGCACCGACGGCGGGTTGTCGAAGTTGAGGCCCTCGTTCTGGAACAACGCCACTCGCTGGACTTTGCCGCCGCCGACAACGAACACCGATCCGTTGTCGGGGCACTCTTCGGTGCACAGGTAAGCCATCACCGGGGCGACGAACTCTGGAGTCAGCTTTTCGAGCACCTCCTTGGGCAAGATGTCCTCGGTCATCCGGGTGGCCGCGATCGGGGCAAGCGCGTTGGAGTGAATGTTGTACTTCGCGCCTTCCAGCGCCAACGTGTTGATCAGGCCGACCAGGCCGAGTTTGGCGGCGCCGTAATTGGTTTGGCCGAAGTTGCCGAACAGGCCGCTGGTGGAAGTCGCCACCACGACGCGTCCGAAGCTCTGCTCGCGGAAGTGCGGCCAGGCGGCGCGGATGACGTTGTATCCGCCGTACAGGTGCACCTTGAGCACGGCATCCCAGTTCTCCGACGTCATCTTGTGGAACGTGCCGTCGCGCAGGATGCCGGCATTGCTCACTACGCCGTGCACGGCGCCGAACTCGTCGAGCGCGGTCTTGATGATGTTGGCCGCGCCGTCCTCGGTGGCGACGTTGTCGTAGTTCGGGGCCGCGCGGCCGCCCGCGTCGCGGATCTCGGCCACCACCTGATCGGCCATCGCCGACCCGGCTCCGGTGCCGTCGCGGGAGCCACCCAGGTCGTTGACGATGACGCTGGCCCCCTCCCGAGCGAGGGTCAGGGCGTATTCACGGCCCAGCCCCCCACCGGCTCCGGTGACGACGACGACGCGATCCTGCACTCCGGGCATCTGGTTCCTCTCTGAAGTTTTGACGATTCGGGAGATTGACGAGTTAGGTCAGAACATCCTTCGTGCCATCTTGAAGGCACGCTCGGTGTAGGGCGGGTAGATGAAGCTCGACAGGTCGGGCCGGGTGGGCTTGGTCAGCACCGACTTGCGGTGGCTGAACTCCTCGAAGCCGTAGCGGCCGTGATAGGCGCCCATCCCCGACGCACCGACCCCACCGAACGGCAGTTTGGCCGTCGACACCTGAAAAGCGATGTGGTTGATGAGCATGCCGCCTGCCGGCACTTCCTTGATGAACCGCTCGCGAGTCTCCCGCCCTTTGGTGAACAAGTAGGCCGCCAACGGCTTTGCCCGCGAGTTGACGAAACGTATTGCCTCGTCGAGGGATCGGACGGTGATCACCGGGAGAATCGGTCCGAAGATCTCGTTCTGCATCAGCGGGCCGTTCGGGTCGGGATCGACGACCACGGCGGGCTTGATCCGCAGCGTCGAGGGGTCGACGTCACCGCCGACGGTGATCTTGCCGTCCCCTTCGGTCAGATAGCTGCTGATCCGGTCGAACTGGCGCTGGTTGACGATCCGCACACCGTTGGGCTTGTCGGCCGTGAATTTGTTGATGGCGTCGCCGATCTTCTTCACCAGCTCGTCGCGAATGCTGAGGTCTGCGATCACATAGTCCGGGGCCACGCACGTCTGCCCGTTGTTCAACAGCTTCATCCACGCGATGCGCTTGGCCGCCACGTCGACGTCGGCGTCGGCCGCGACGACCACTGGGCTCTTGCCGCCGAGTTCGAGGGTGACCGGGGTCAGATGCGGTGCCGCGCCCTCGTACACCTTGCGGCCGATTTCGGTGCCGCCGGTGAACAAAACGCGGTCCAGGCCCTGAGCCAACAGCTCTTGACTGACCGATCCGTCGCCCTCGACCACCGCGATCGCGTCGTTGTCGAGGTAACGCGGAACCAGCTCGGCCATCAGTTGCGCGGACGCCGCGGCGATCTCAGAAGGCTTGAGAATGACCGCGTTCCCCGCGGCGATGGCGCCGACCGCCGGTCCCAGCGTCAAGTAGAACGGGTAATTCCAGGCGCCGATGACCAGCACGGTGCCGTAGGGCTCGTACTCGACCCAGCCGCGACCCGGCAGCTGCGGCACCTCGAGGAGTTGGTAGCGGCGCCGCGTCCACCTGCGCAGCTTCTTGGCCGCGTACTTGGCTTCCCCGGCGGTGGTGGCAACGTCAGCGATGTAGGCCTCGAACGGGTTGCGGTCGAGGTCTTCGGCCAATGCGGCGGCGATTGCCGCCTCGTTCTCCTCCATCAGCGTCGCCAGCTGCAACAGCTGTTCCTTGCGCCAGTCCAGGCTGCGCGTGCGGCCGGTGGCGAAGGTCTTGCGCAGCCGGGCGACGGTACCGGCGACGTCGTTGGTCTGTTGTGCACCGTTGGCCGGTGCAGCTTTGGGCAGGGAGTCGGTGGTCATCGTTGTCCTTCCTTCTCCGGAGCTGCACGCTGCTGTTCGCATGCGGTCGTCTACCGGGTGATAACGCGATCCTAGTCACGCCCAGAAAGCGGCAGTAGCACGATCCCGACCCGGTTGCTCATCACCCCGCCCGGCAGCCCGCGGGCGAGTCGCGCGACGCGCCGTCGACCATGGCTGGCGCGGGGACAGGTGTCGCGATGTCCGACGTGATACGCGACAACGGTCGGATCAGGCCTTGGCGGCCGTCACGAAGTAATTGAGGAACGGTCGATCCTCTGATTGCGGCGGCCGGCCAAGTCGCTGCGCCTCCTCGCGCGCACCGACCACCTGCGTCGACCAGCCATGCGCGCTGAACCACTCCGCAGTCTCGGGCCGGCCCTCGTCGTCGAACCACAGGTCGAACGGATTGAACGAGGTGTCTTCCCCGCGCGCTTCTCGCTGGGCGCTCACCTGGGCCCACCGCTCCTCGGCCTCTTTACGGTTTTCCTCGTCGACGCCGAACATCTCCACGGCCACCCGGCTGCCGGGCCCGCTCAACGCGTCGATCGAGCCGAACATCGCTTCCTGCGCAGCTGCCGGGAGAAACGGCAACAGCCCTTCGGCCAGCCAGGCGGTCGGCCGCTCGGTGTCGTAACCGGCATCGCGCAGTGCCTGCGGCCAGTCGTGGCGCAAGTCGACGGGCACTGCGCGCCGGTCGGCGGTCGGGGTCGCCCCGTGTGCCGCCAGCGTCTGTTCCTTGTACTCCAACACCTTGGGCAGGTCGATCTCGTACACCACCGTGCCGTCCGGCCACGGCAGCCGGTAGGCGCGCGAGTCCAAGCCGGCCGCCAGGATCACGACCTGCCGGACACCGGCCGCCACCGCCTCGGCGAAGTAGGCGTCGAAGAAGTGCGTGCGGACGGCCTGGTAGTTGATCATCTGCTGGGCGTCGACGACGAGATCCGCCGCCTCCTCGTCGCCGTCTTGAGGCTCGGGCGTCCACCACGTGGCCACCTGTTCCCGGACGCCGGCGAGTTCGGGCGTGGACACCAGCGGTTCAGCGAACTCGTCGCGGATCAGCGGGTCGGCGCTGGCGGTTTCGGCCGCCCGGGCCAGCGCGACCATCACCGCGGTCGCCCCGACACTCGTCGCAATGTCCCAGGAGTCGTCGGCGGTGCGCGGCATTACAGCCGTTCCGCGGTCACGAACTCGGAGAACGCTTGCTTGTCATCGGCCATCGGCACGCCGTCCACCCAGCGGCCCACCCGACGCATCTCGTCGGTCGCGTTCTGGGCCGTCGCGCGCCATCCGTGGCTGTTGAGCCAGTCGGCCAACACCGCGCGATCCGGGTCGTGGTAGATCAGCTCCTGCACGTCGACCGTCTGCTCCAACCCGAGCGTCTCGGCCACCTTCCGGAACCGTTCGCGCATCTCTTCTCGCCGCTCGTCGGCGTGATTGCCGGCCGTCTCTGCCGCGATCCGGCTGCCCGGCGGGCTGAGCTCACCGATGCGGGTGAACAGCAGATCCTGGGCTTCGGCCGGTAGATACATCAAAAGACCCTCGGCCAGCCAGGCGGTCCGCGCCGACGGGTCGAAGCCGGCCTCACGCAAGGCGGCCGGCCAGTCCTGACGCAAGTCGATCGGCACTTCACGGCGATCGGTTGCCGGCCTCACGTCGTTTTCGGACAGCGTCGCCGATTTGAATTCGAGCACCTGCGGCTGATCGATTTCGTACACCGTCGTGCCGGCGGGCCAGTCCAGCCGGTACGCCCGGGAATCCAGGCCGGACGCCAAGATGACGATCTGGCGGATGCCGTCTGCGACGGCGTCGCGGAAGTAGGTGTCGAAGAAGTTCGTGCGCACCGCTTGGTAGCTGCGCATGTGCTGCACGGTGGCGGCGGTCTCGGCGTCGATCGCCTCGACCTTGGCCACCATGTCCTGGTCCAGCATCGCTTCCCAGATCACCCCGGCGCGCGCGTTGGTGACCAGCAGCTTGGCGTACGGATCGCGGATCAGCGGGTCGGGCTGTTCGGTTTCGACGGCGCGGGCCGCTGCCACCATCACCGCGGTGGCACCGACGCTGGTCCTGATGTCCCAGGTGTCGTCGTGGGTGCGCAACGTGCTCATCGCTTGATCCCCTTGTCTGTGCTCAGTTGGCAGGCACGCCGAGACGGGCGCGCACCAGCGTGGTGGTGACCGCCTCGTCGGCCAAATCTTCGGGTACCGGGCGGCCCAACCGGGCCATCTCCTGGTGGTTGTTCACACTGTCCACTTGCCAGCCGTGGCCGGCCAGCCATTGCCCGGCGTCCGAACGGTCCGGCTCGTGGTAGGTCAACGCCTCGACGTTGATGTCCAGCCCCAGCCGGTCGCGCATGCGCTGCCACCGCTGCTTGTTGCCGCGGGTGTTCATCGCGAACACCTCGACGGCGAACTGACTGCCCGGCGCGCTCAGCGCGGTCACCATCTCGAACAGCCGGTCTTGCGCGTCGCTGGGCAGGTAGGCGAGCAGGCCCTCGGCCAGCCAGGCGGTGGGCTGCTCGGGGTCGAAGCCGGCGGCTTTCAGGGCGGCTGGCCAGTCCTCGCGTAAGTCCACCGCGACGGCATGCCGCTGTGCGGCGGGAACCGCCCCGTGCGAATCCAGAATGCCGGCTTTGTACTCCAAGACTTTGGGCTGGTCGATCTCGTACACCGAGGTGCCGGTGGGCCACGCCAACCGGTAGGCGCGCGAATCGAGCCCAGCGGCAAGAATCACCACCTGCCGTACGCCCGCCCCGGTTGCGGCGATGAAGTACTCGTCGAAGAAGTGCGTACGCACCGCCTGGTAGTTACAGCCGATCTGGTGCAGCCGCCGCCCGTGCTCATCCCCGTCCAACCAGGCCATCTGCGCATCGGTCAAGCGGGCCCAGGCCGGACCGGCCGCTGACACCAGCAGCTGCGCGAACTGATCCCGGATCAGCGGGTCAGGTCCGGCGGTTTCGACCGCGCGGGACGCAGCGACGCCCAGCGCGGTGGCGCCGACACTTTCGGTGATGACCCAGCTGTCGCCCGCAGCCCGCAACGACGGCGGCATGTCGTTCAGATCAGTCATATCGCGCCCATGTTACCGAATAAGTTAGCCAAGCTATGCGCTTTGTGCGCCAGGTCACTGTCGGTTCACGAGACGTACTTGCGGGCACCGCCGTTGAGTTGCTTGTCTTCTAGTTGCTGGTAACCGCGCTCCAGATCCGCCGGTACCGGCTTGCGCTCCCGTAGCACCCACGGCAGGCCCCGCACCGCGTCCGACACGCCCTGTGCGCTGATCCGATCACGAGGTAAGCGGCGCAGGAGCCGCATCGTGCGCAGCGCCGCGCTCGGCAGCGGCCGGCGCAGCCAGGTGAACCACAGTGTGTTTCGGATGCCATGCCGGCGGCGCAGGTGCGCGTCGCGCAGGCGCGAGGCGTAATGGTGCGCCACGACGTCGGGCACGTAGCTCATATGCCACCCGGCCCGGGCGAGGTCGGAGGCCAGCAGCTCCTCCTCGCCGCCGAGCCACAGTCGCTTCGAGAAGCCACCGGCGGCCAGGAAAGCCTCCCGGCGCACGATCGAGACGCCGGCCAGGAAGCTGAGCAGCGGGTACCCCGGGATGCCCGGCGGTCGGTCCAACGGCGAATCGGCCATCTCGGTGCAGATGTCATCGAGCCTTCCGTCGGGTTCGACGGTGATGCTTGCGGTCACCACACCGAGGGTGGGATGTGCGTCCAGCAGGTCGGCGGCCAGCCGCAACGCTCCGGGCTCGTACCAGGTGTCGTCGTCGCAAAACGCCACATAAGGCGTGTCGGCGACGTCGACTCCGAGGTTGCGCCCGACGGCGCCCAGGTTCTTCCCGGGAGTCAGCAGTGTGACCTCGGGGTGCCCGGCGCGCACCATGTCGGCCGTTCCGTCTGTCGAGGCGTTGTCCACGACGATGACGCGCGGCTGTTCGGGTAGGTCGGAGAGCCGGTGCAGCGTGCGGTCCAGTTCGTCGCGACGGTTGTGGGTGATCACCACTACGCTCACGCGGCCATCGGGTGACACATGTTCTCCTCGGGAATGGGGAAGTGCGCCCTCGCCGCCGTCCCCCTGCGAGCCGGCGAGTCGATCCGCCTCTTCTACTACCCCGACGACCAATCCTTAAGCAGGTGGCGCTATTTCAGTGATCCGGTCGCCACAGCGTCCCGGACAGCATCTGACCCAACGCGGCGGTAATGGTGTCGATCTCTTCATAGCTGCCGACGAACCCGGCATAAAAACCCACGCCGCACAACACCACCAACAAGGTCTCGGCCAGCACGGCCACGTCGACGTCGGCGGCGATTTCGCCGCGCTCGATCGCGTCGTTGACGGCCCACACCAAAAAGTCCCGGCTGATCCGCACCGCATCCTGTTCGGCGCGGGTCAATTCTGGATGTCGCTGCGACTCGAGCACTGCCGTCGCCAAAAACGCTGCCGTGCAGGGATTTCGCGAATCGACGTCCATCGCGACTGCAATGAAGGCGGCCAGCCGGCCCATCAGCGACGTCTCGCGGCGGGCCCGGTCGATCCCACCGGTGAGGACCAGCTCGTTGGTACGCTCCACCACTTCCCGATACAGCAACCGCTTACTGGAGAAGTAGTGATTGATGGCCGGTCGCGTCAGGTCGGCTCGGACGGCGATCGCCTGGAAGGTGGCGCCGTCGTAGCCGCGTTCGCTGAACACTTGACGAGCCGCGTTCACGATACGTTTGCGCGTCTCGTCTGCTTTCGCTGCCGGGGGACGACCCGGGCCGCGACTGGCCGTGAGCGGCATCATTATAGTGTGCCACCGCGATCGTGCGGCATTACCGCGTTCGGCGGGATGCTACGAAACTTGCCAGCTTGATAGTCCTCGAGCGCCTGGATCACCTCGGTCCGCGTGTTCATCACGAAGGGTCCGTAGTGGAACACCGGCTCCCGAATCGGCCGCCCGCCCAGGATCAGAACGTCCAGAGCAGTGCCGCGGCCCGCCGGCTGCCCGGCCACGGTGATCCGATCACCGGCCCCCAACACCGCCAACTGACGCGAGCGGATCGGGTGATCGACCGGCCCGACCGAGCCCGCACCGGACAAGACGTACACCAACGCATTGAAATCACGCCGCCACGGGATGCTCAACCGCGCGCCGGGTTCGATCGTCGCGTGCGCGAGCGTGATCGGCGTGTGAGTCAGACCGGGACCGCGGTGGCCGTCGATCTCCCCGGCGATGATGCGCAGCAGCGCGCCGCCATCGTCGGAGGCGACCAGCGCCGCGTCGGTGCCCTCGATCGACTGGTAGCGCGGCGTGGCGAACTTGTCCTTCTTCGGCAGGTTCACCCACAACTGGATCCCGTGAAACAGACCGCCGCTTTTCACCATCTCGGCCGGCGGGGTCTCGATGTGCAAGATGCCCGAACCCGCCGTCATCCACTGGGTTGCGCCATCGGTGATCAAACCGCCGCCGCCATGGGAGTCCTGGTGCGCGAAGGTGCCGTCGATCATGTAGGTGACCGTCTCGAAGCCGCGGTGCGGATGCCAGTCGGTGCCGCGCGGTTCGCCCGGTTGGTAGTCCACCGCACCCATCTGGTCCATGTGGATGAACGGGTCCAGGTCCGCCGTGCTGACCCCGGCGAAGGCCCGAACGACGGGGAATCCCAGGCCTTCGTATCCGGTGGGGCCGGTGGTGATCGATCGGACCGGACGTTCGGTGTCGCCGGGTCCGGCCGGTGCCAGCCGCGGCAGGGTGAGGGTGTCTGCGGTGATTGCGGGCATTTCGTCTCCTTTGCGAAAGATACCCATATAACCGGACCGCGGTCCGGTTATTCCCCGCTGAATAGGATGGCGTGGTGGACGAACCTGAGCCGCCACAGGCCCCGCCCGCAGCGGCCGGCGGACGCTTCGGTGCGGCGATCAGGCAAGCCGGTTACCTGCCCAAGTGGTTCTTGTTGGGCATCACCATCGGCGTCATCGCCGGCCTGGGCGCCGTCGTCTTCTACCTCGCGCTGAAATACACCGGCGAATTTCTGCTCGGATACCTGGCGGGCTACCACATTCCCACCCCTGTCGGGGAGGGCGGCAGCCACGGCTCCCCAGGGTTCGTGCGGCCGTGGGCCATTCCGTTGGTGACAACGGGGGGAGCCCTGCTGTCGGCGCTCATCGTGGCCAAGCTCGCGCCGGAAGCCACCGGTCACGGCACCGACGAAGCCATCGAGGCGGTGCACAGCGATCCGCGCGCCATCCGCGGCCGGGCGGTCCTGGTGAAGATGGTGGCCAGCGCGCTGACCATCGGCTCAGGCGGGTCAGGCGGCCGCGAGGGGCCGACCGCGCAGATTTCGGCCGGCTTCTGCTCCCTGCTGACCCGAAGACTGGGTTTGTCCGACGAGGACGGCCGGATCGCGGTGGCGCTGGGCATCGGCGCCGGCATCGGCGCGATCTTCGCCGCGCCACTGGGGGGCGCAGTGCTGGCCGCGTCGATCACCTACCGCGACGACTTCGACTACCGCAGCTTGCTTCCCGGATTCATCACCTCCGGCACGGCGTACGCGGTGCTCGGGTCTTTCCTCGGCTTCGACCCGCTGTTCGGCTACATCGATGCCGAATACCGCTTCGAGCGGGCCGGGCCGCTGCTGTGGTTCGTCGTGATCGGCCTGGTCGCCGCGGCCGTCGGCTACCTGTATGCCCGCGTCTTCCACGCCACCGTCGCACTCGTGCGCCGATTGCCGGGTGGTCCGGTGCTCAAGCCGACCGTCGGTGGACTGCTGGTCGGGCTGATGGGCCTACTGATCCCGCAGATCCTCAGCAGCGGCTATGGGTGGGCGCAACTCGCAGCCGACCGCACCTCGCTACTGGCCATCCCGCTGTGGATCGTCGTCGTGCTGCCGGTCGCCAAGATCCTCGCGACGTCGCTATCGATCGGCACCGGCGGATCCGGCGGCTTGTTCGGTCCCGGAATCGTCATCGGGGGCTTCCTCGGAGCCGTGGTCTGGCGGCTCGGCGAGATTTCCGGCGCGCCGGGCGTCCCCGCCGCGCCGGGAATCTTCGTCGTCGTCGGCATGATGGCCTGCTTCGGCTGTGTCGCCCGCGCGCCACTGGCGATCATGATCATGGTCGCGGAGATGACCGGCTCCTTTTCGGTGGTGCCCGGAGCGATCATCGCCGTCGGCATAGCGGCGCTGTTGATGTCGCGCACCAACGTCACTATCTACGAAGCTCAGCGACTGAATCGGGAGACCGCCGAAGCCGAACGGGCGCGGCAGACACCCCCGGTTTAGGACTCCTGACGAGCGGCGCTCGCGGCGTCCTTCTCATGAGTCGTGCCCTCGTGGGTCAACTGCCCACCCGCGCTCTCCAGGTGGGCCCGCACGAACCACTGGTACTGCTCGAGCTGACCCGCGTGGCCGATCAAGAGGTCCTGGGTAACCGGGTCGAGTTCCTCGGTTTCCTCGATCGCCTTGCGCAGGTCTTCGATGACACCGGTGTAGACCAGGTCCAGCGCGGCCAGGTGGGACTGGACGCAGTCGCGGCCGATCGAGTAGTCATCCCAGGTGCGGTCGCGGATGATGGCGCCCGGGGTGCCCTGCGGCGAACCACCAAGCGCCGCAATGCGCTCGGCCACCTCGTCGGCATAGCCGCGCACCTTCTTCACCTGCGGGTCCAGCATCTCGTGCACACCAATGAAGCTGGGGCCCACCACATTCCAGTGAATGTGCTTGAGCGTCAGATGAAGGTCGTTATAGGTGCTGAGTTGCTTCTGCAACAGTTCGATCAGCCGCGCCGCCTGCTTGTCGGTCAAGCCCGGAATAGTGAACTGTGTCATGAAATATCTCCCCTGAGGTTGCACACGGTCACTTCCTTCCGGGGGTACCCGATGGCCCTGTGCTTAACCGCGAGCCGGGTCACAGGTGCCGAATGTGCTGGACGGGCAGCCGCGGTCCGCGCCGCGGTTCGTATGCCAGTCCGCTGGCTTCGAGCAATCGGACCGCCCGCTGCCGGTGTGGTCGCATCGGTTCCAGCAACTCGAGCATGCCGGCGTCGTCGACGGGGTGGCCCAACAGTGTCCAGCCGATCATTTTCGGCACGTGATAGTCACCCACCGACACCGCGTCGGCGTCGCCGAAGGCCCGTTGCGCCGTCTCGGCCGCCGTCCAGACCCCCACCCCCGGCAGCGACGTCAGCGCCTCGCGTGCCTGTGCCGCCGGGATCGACACCAACCGCTCCAGCGACGCCGCCCGTTGCGCGCACGCCACCACCGTGAGGGCCCGGCGCGGGTCGACGTTGGCGCGATGGAACTCCCAGGACGGGATGGTTCGCCATACTTGCGCCGACGGCGGCACCCGCATCCCGTCGGGCGCCGGCCCGGGGGCGGGGGTGCCGTACTTGGTGACCAGCACCCGCCAGGACCGGAACGCGTCAGCGCCGGGCACCCGTTGCTCGATGACCGCGGGGATCAACGCCTCCAATACCCGCCCGGTGCGGCCCAGCCGCAGATGCGGAACCCGTCGATGCGCGGCCGCGACCGTCGGATGGCTCGGATCGAAACCCGAGGCATCGTCGTCGGCGCCCAGCATGGCGGGCAGCATGTCGAGAAACTCTTCGGCGCCGGCGCCCCACGCCTGGCAGTGCGCCGTGTCGGCTGTGATTCGGCTGATGCGCGCGGTCACTGGTCCGCTGGACAACAGACTGGTCCGCCAGATGGTGCCGTCCCCGGGCAAACGAAAGCAGGGGTCGCGGGGGCCGCGGCGCAAGGGCGCCAAGGTGTGCCCGAAGCTGACCGCGCCCGGGAACGTCACCGTCCGCGAGTACGTCACCGCTTCACTCCCACCGGCGCCGCCGCGATCCGATGCCCGCAACGGCCCCGTCAATTGACCACAAACTATCTCCCAGGTCAGGATGACCTTCATGATGACGCCGTTCGACGATCCGCACGCCGAACTCGTCTGGATGTTCCTGCAGAGCATGAGCGAAGGCGGCGATCTCGACGAGGGGTTCGCGTTGCTCAGCGACGACTTCACCTACTGGAGCATCGCGATCCGCACGACGATCGACAAAGACACGATGCGCCGAGCGGTCGAGCGGCGCAAACAGGTTTTCGAGGTCAACATCGACTTCGACCGCTGCGTCAACGAAGGCGACACGGTGGTGATCGAGGGTCACACCGACGGCGTGACCTCGGAGGGCACCGAGTACGACAGTCCGTTCGTGTGCATCTTCGAGACCCATGACGGCATGATCACGTCGATGCGCGAGTACAGCGACACCCAGTCGATGGCCAAAGTCTTCCCTTGAGCGTCGACTAGTCCGCTACGACGCGGATATCGGCCTTGTTCGGGTAGAAGGCCACATGCCCGGCGATCGCCGCGACCGCGGGATAGGGCTGTTCGTAGGTCCAGATCGCGTCGGTGACGGTGTCCCCGGCCGAGGTCGTCACGCTGTAGTAGTTGGCCTCGCCTTTGAACGGGCAATAGCTGGTGGTGTCGCTGCGCGACAGCCGCTCCGGTACCACATCGCTGAGCGGAATGTATTGCACGGCAGGCAAAGTCGCCTCTTGCAATTGCAGGGCCGCGGTGGTGTCGGCGACCAGTTCACCGTTGACGCGTACCTGCACGCGGCCGTTGGTGGGCGCGATGGTGATCGGGTGCCCGGCGTTGGGCTCTTTGATTTCAGGGTGGCTCATACCGGTGTGCAACGCCGACGGCGAGGCAACATTCCCGTCAGTACGCATAACGGTGGTATTGCGCCATGGTCCGCAACCCCGCAACCTTGCCCATCAGCCGGCCCATCCAGCGGAGCACGGGCGGCACCAGGTCGAAGGTGGGGCTGTCGAAGACCGATAGCCATGCCAGCAGCCGCACGCCGGGCACCTCGTCGATGATGTCGACGGGGCCGTCGATTCCCCAGTGCAGCGTCGATCCGGAGCGACGCACCACGGAGTTGAGCACCTGGGTGCGGATGCCAAGCCGGCTGAACGCATCGAATTGCACTTCACCGCTCGGAAACCGCCCGACCACCCGACGCAACAGCGCCAACCCGTCGTCTCGGGTCAGGTACATGGTCAGCCCCTCGCCCAGAAACAACGTGGGCCGGTCGGCCGGCACCTCGGCCAGCCAGTGCGGATCGGTCACCGATGCGGGCAGCATCCAGTAGTTGTCCCGCTGGGGGTACACCCGCTCACGCAGTGCGATGACGTCCGGGTAGTCGATGTCGTACCACCGCACGCCCGCTCCGGTGGCCACCCGATAGGCCCGCGCGTCCAGTCCGCATCCCACATGCAGCACCACCGCCTCGGGATGGACGGCAAGAAACTGCCGCGTCCACTGGTCGAAGTGTGCGGTGCGGACCGCCACCGACGGAGCCCGACGGGCGGTGATCGTTGTTGCGCGCCAGTCATAGTCGAGTTGCGCGACGGCCGACTTCGCGTACTGGTCACCGAGAATCGGCTGCGGCGCGTCGGCGTCGAGCGCCTTGGCGTACAGGGTCGCCAGCATGGTCTGCGGCGGTCCGGTCAGGTCGACACGAATGCGGGTCACGCGCGGTCAATCGGCCGGTGTGGCCCCGGTGGTTTTCGCGTCCCTTCTCGGCTTGCGCATCGCCGCCCAGAAACGCGCCGCTTCCCGGATCGATTCCTCGACAGGCCTTGGCTGCCAACCCAATTCCCGCACTGCCTTGCTGTGGTCGACCGGCGCTTCGGCACGCATCATGCGCACCGAGTCCAGGCTGAGCTCGGCGTCTTTACCGGTGACCCGGGCCCGCAGGCTGCCCAGCGCGCCCAGCGCGTACAGCACCGGAACCGGAATCGACCGTTGCGGCGGCGCCACCCCGGCCTCGTCCGCGGCGATCCGCACGACGTCTTTGAGCGGGATCATCCGTTCGGAGATCAGGTACTTCTCGCCGTTGCGGCCCCGTTGGGCGGCCAGGATCATCGCGCGGGCGGCGTCGTCGACACCGACGACCTCCAGTTCGATGCCGTCCATGAGAAACGGCAACTTGCCGAACACCGCGCCGGCGATGAACGCACCGTGCGGCGTGCGGCCCCAGTCGCCGCTGCCGTAGGTCGTGGAAACGCACATCGCGACGGCCGGTAAGCCGTGCTCTTTGACGTACTGCATCACCAAGTCCTCGGCCTGCACCCGCGACCGGACGTACGGGGTCACCCGCCGGGATCCGATGCGGTCCTCTTCGGTCGCCACGTGTCCGTGCCGGCGGTCCACCGAGGCATAGGTGCTGGTGAAGACGAACCGGTGCAGGTTCATGTCTTTTGCGACTTCGAGAACGTTGCGCAGCCCCTCCACGTTGGTGCGGAACAGCGGCGACGGGTCGCGCAGCCAGGCTCGGGTGTCAACGACGCAGTAGTAGACGTCGTCGCACCCGTCCATCGCCTCGCGCACCGTGTCGGTGTCGAAGACGTCGCCCTGGAATCGGGTGAGCGGCAAGTCGTCGATGGCGCGGGTATTCGCGGTGGGCCGCACCATGGCTCGCACGTCGCAGCCGTCCTCGACCAGCAGGCGGGTCACGTGGGAGCCCAAGAAGCCGTTGGCGCCGATCACCAGTTTCGGTGCGCTCATTGCGATCCTCCGTATTGCTGCATCCACCGAGCGGCGTCCTCGTCCAAGGTGCCCAGGGCCTGCGCCTTGCGGCACCACTTCATGCCGGCGCGCAGGAACCGCAACGGGTTGTAGATGTCTTCCTGGCGACGCCATTGACCGTCACCGGCGTAGGTGATGATCGAGATGTTGGTGGCGCTGACCACGCTGCCGTCACCGGGATCGCGCATCGGGTTGTCCAACTCCATGATGATGCGGCCGGTCGGCTCGTCGATCACCGACCACAACGACGGAAACGCCACCATGTGACTGCCCGGAAAGGTAGTCATCGTGCGCTGAATCCACTCGCGCACCTCGGCGCGGCCGCGCATGGTGCCGGCCGCGTGCTCGATGTACTCGACATCGGGTGTGTAGTGCTCCACCCAGGCGTCCCAGTCTCGCGTCTGCGCCGCCCGGGCGACGGTCTGCTCGAACTTGTCGAAGGCTTTTGCGAGCTCGCTGCGGGGGAATTCCGGGCTGCTCACGCGCCGTTACACCTCACGCGCGGAGTGTAGCCTGGGGCGTGATCAGGCCCCGGGCCGGTAAGGAGGACAACATGGCGGAAGCGCAGAAGGCGATCCTGGCCGGCGGTTGCTTTTGGGGAATGCAGGAACTCATTCGTAAGCAGCCGGGCGTGATTTCGACGCGGGTGGGCTACAGCGGCGGCGACGTCCCGAACGCGACCTACCGCAACCACGGCACCCACGCCGAGGCCGTCGAGATCATCTACGACCCCGCCGTCACCGACTACCGCACGTTGCTGGAGTTCTTCTTTCAGATCCACGACCCGACGACCAAGAACCGGCAGGGCAACGACCGTGGCCTGAGCTACCGGTCAGCCATTTTCTACCTCGACGACGAGCAGAAGCGCGTCGCACTGGACACCATCGCCGATGTGGAGGCCTCCGGCCTGTGGCCCGGGAAGGTGGTCACCGAGGTGACCGCCGCCGGGGACTTCTGGGAAGCCGAACCCGAACATCAGGATTACCTGCAGCACTACCCCAACGGGTACACCTGCCATTTCGTGCGGCCCGGCTGGAAGTTGCCGCGGCGCGCGGCCGCCGGTCAGTAGTCTGACGCCCTCAGCGGCGGCGCACGACCACCTGTCCGCCGTCCTTGGGTGTGTAGGCGACACCGCGGCTGTGCCACCGCTCGTCGGGGGCGGTCGTCGTCTCAAGAGTGAAGTGGCGCAAGACGGTTCGTAGCACCACGTCCATTTCCATGTTGGCGAATGCCGCGCCCACGCAGCGGCGGGTGCCCCCACCGAACGGAATCCACGCGAACGCCGACGGCTTGCCCCCGATGTAGCGCTGGGGGTCGAAGCGCTGCGGGTCGGGGAAGACGTCGGGGTCTTCGTGAATGTGCGAGATGTTCACCAGGATCGAGCTGCCACGGGGAACTGCCCACTCGCCTAGCCGATAGACCTCCGGGTACACATGGCGCGCCGCGAAGTCGATGACGGTCCTGGTCCGCTGCACTTCCAGGATGGTGGCCTGCCGCAGTTCCTGCCCGTCGTTGTCGGCCTCCTCGACGAGTGCGGCCAGTAACTCGGGGTGGCGGGTCAATCGTTCGAAAGCCCAGCCCAGGGTCGACGCGGTGGTCTCGTGCCCGGCGGCGAGCAGGGTGAGCAGCTCGTCGCCGATGTCCTTGCGGGACATGCGACTTCCGTCGTCGTAGGTGCTGCGCAGCATCAGCGCCAACACGTCGGTGCGCTCTTCGAAATTCGGATCGGAGCGTTCGATGTCGATCAACCGGTCGATGACGATGTCGTATTGCCTGCGGTACTCGGCGAGCCGGCCCCAGGGGCTGTAGCGCCCGTATTCCCGCTTCGGTTTGGGCATTGCCGCCAGCCGCGACCCCAGCGTGACCCACGGCGGGAGGATGCGGCGCAGGTCGTCGAGTTCGGCGCCCGCAGCGCCGAAGACGGCACGCAGAATGGCGTTGAGAGTGATGTGCATCATCGACGGCAGCGTCGGGAACGACTGGCCTTGCGGCCAGGAAGCGGTTTCACGCAGCGTCTCTTCTTCGATGATCGTTTCGTAATTCTTCATGCTCTTGCCGTGAAACGGCGGTGCCAACAGGCGTCGCCGGCGGCGGTGATCGTCGCCCTCGAGTCCGAACACCGAACCGGAGCCGAACATCCGGCTGAGGTTGGGCTGGATATTGCCGAGCACCTCGGGGCTGGTGGTGAAGATCTGCTTGGCCAGTTGCGGCTCACCCACGACCACCGCCCGGCCGTACATCGGCAGGTTGATCGTGAAGACGTTGCCGTGCCGGTGGGCCACCCAGCGCATCATGCCTCGCCGCGAAGCGGCAAAGCCCATGCCCACCAACAGCTTTGGTAACCGCGTCGCCGGTGGCCAATTGACTGTCGACGATGCCGGCGCGTCGGTGATGGCTTGACTCATAGAGGTTGGCTCCCAACATCTGGCCCGAAGGCAGTTGGTACTGCGGGGTACCACAGGCTCAACCGGTACGGTACTCTTTGGTACCAGGGCTGACAAGAGGGCTGACCAGAGGAGGCGCCCGTGACGGCGATGGCTGGCGGCGCGGTGGTCGTCGAGACCGACCCGTTCCGGATGCGGCTGCTCGACGGGCTGGCCGACTCGATCGGCGAGCGTGGGTATCGCGCAACGACGGTCGCCGACATCGTGCGTCACGCGCGCACCTCGAAACGGACGTTCTACGACCAATTCCCCAGCAAGGAGCAGTGCTTCTTGGAGCTGCTGCGCGTCGACATCGACAAACTCGGTGACAACATCGCCGCGGGCGTCGACCCCGAGGCCGACTGGCACGACCAAATCCGGCAGGCGGTCGAGGCCTATGTCGGCTACATCGAGTCCCGCCCGGCCATCACGTTGAGCTGGATCCGGGAACTACCGTCCCTCGGTGCTGCCGCCCGGCCCGTGCAGCGTCGGGGCCTGCAGTTGCTGTCGAGCCTGTTGATCGACCTCAGTGCCAGCCCGGGATTCCAGCGGGCCAACCTGCCGCCGTTGACCCAGCCGTTGTCGGTGATTCTGCTCGGTGGTCTGCGCGAATTGACCGCGCTCGCGGTCGAAGACGGCAAAGACGTCCGGGAGATCGTCGAGCCCGCGGTCGATGCGTCGGTGGCCCTGCTCGGGCCGCGACACTAGGTTTAGCTGCGGCTCGAGACCGACTAGTCAAGGAGGACACCTATGCGCCTGTCGACCCGAAATCAGCTCAAGGGCACCATCACCGAAGTGGACCTCGGCAGCGTGATGGCGATCGTCAAGGTCCGCCTCGACGGCGGTGATCAGATCGTCACCAGCTCGGTCACCAAGGACGCCGCGCAGGAACTCGGCTTGCAGGTCGGTCAGCCCGCGACGGTGTTCATCAAGTCGACCGAAGTGACGATAGGCGTCGACTAGCATGCCGGCCACCATGCGCGCCGAGCGCTTCTACGCGGATACCAAAAGCGTTGTGCTGGAAGACGTCCCGGTGCCCGAGCCTGGGCCCGGTGAAGTTCTGGTCAAGGTCGCGTTCTGCGGGATCTGCCATTCGGACCTGAGCCTGATCAACGGCACCTTCCCTGCTCAGACGCCGGTGGTCACCCAGGGCCATGAGGCATCAGGCACCATCGCCAAGCTCGGTCCCGGGGTGACCGGGTGGCAGGAGGGCGACCGGGTGGTGGTCGCCGCCGGCCGGCCGTGCCAGCGGTGCCCGAACTGCCGGCGCGGTGACGTGGTGAATTGTCTGCGAATTCAGTTGATGGCCTTCGCGTATGACGGGGCGTGGGCCGAGTACACGGTGGCGCAGGCGGCCGGGCTGACCCGGGTGCCCGACAACGTTCCGCTCGAGCAGGCGGCGATATTGGCCGACGCGGTGTCCACGCCGTTCGGCGCGGTGGTGCGTACCGGCAAGGTGGCGATCGGCGAATCGGTGGGGGTGTGGGGAGTCGGCGGAGTCGGCACCCACATCGTGCAGCTGTCCCGGTTGGTCGGCGCGGTGCCGGTGATCGCCGTCGACATCAACCCGGCCGTCCTGGACCGTGCGCTGGAGATCGGTGCGGACTATGCGTTCAACTCCCGCGAGGACGGGCTGTCGGACAAGATCGCCGAAGTCACCGGCGGTCGGCGGCTGGATGTGGCATTCGACGCCGTCGGGCTCAAGAGCACATTCGAGCAGGGCCTCGAATGCCTGACGCCCGGCGGACGGCTGGTCGGCGTCGGGATGAGCGCGGAGTCACCGACGGTCGGGCCCACCGCTCTGTTCGGATTGATGCGCAAGCAGGTGCTGGGCCACCTGGGCTACCAGAACGTCGACATCGAGACGCTGGCGAAGCTGGTTTCCTATGGACGCCTTAATCTTTCGCGTTCGATCAGCGACGTCGTGTCACTCGAGGAGCTGCCGTCGGGAATCGAGAAGCTGGAGCGCCAGGAAGGCAACCCGATCCGCATTCTGGTCAAGCCCTGAGAAACGCGCGCACCCGGTCCAACACCAGATCGGGTCGCTGCGCGACGATCCAGTGCCCCACTCCGTCGACCAGCTCGAACTCGAAATCGCTTGCGCGCTCGCCATATCCTTCGAACAAATCCGGTGTGATGACCGGATCACCGGTGCCGTGCAGCCACCGCACCGGCACGTCGACACGTGCGTCGTCGTATTCACCGCGCATCCAGCTCAGCGCTTCCTTGGTCTGGAATGTGCGGTACCACTTTGATCCGGCCTCCGCGTGACCGGGTTGACCCATCCGCTCGGCATAGATGCGGATGTCTTCCTCGGGCAGGCTGAAGCCCGCCCCCACCCACGAGGAGAGCAGGCGGGCGAAGCGGGCCTTGGGATCGCTGATCACCCGGGGTCCGATCACCGGCAACGACATTGGGATCTGATACCAGAACCGCCACATGTTGCGCACCATGCGCAGGTCGCGCTTCATCCACGGCGCGACGGTGTTCACCCCGAAGAATCCGGTCACCTTCTCGGGATGACGCAGCATCATGATGAATGCTGCCGGTCCACCCCAGTCGTGGGCGACTAGTTTGACCTTCTCGACGCCCAAGCGATCCAGCACCGCGGCCAGGTCGTCACCCATCTCCGTCTTGGCGTAACTCGACTTCGGCGCCGAACTCCATCCCGCGCCGCGCAAGTCCGGGCACAGCACTCGATAACCGTCGGCGGCAAGTGGACCGATCAGCTTGTGCCACTCCCACCAGTTCTCCGGAAACCCGTGCACCAGCATCACCGCTGGGCCGTCGGCGGGGCCGGCATCGGCGACGTGGATCGTGACGTCGTCGCCTAACTCGACGAACCTGTGCTCAACACCTTCCAGAGCGGGCATAGTGGTCATGCCCTCGAGCCTAGGCGAGGAATCGCTCGACATACGGCGCGAAGCGAGACCGCAGGTCCTCCTGGTCGAGGCCGAACATTTCGCACGACGTCTCGACGTTTCCCAACCGCCCGCGGCGGTGTCCGGCCAGGTAATCGGTGATCGCGGTACGCGCTTCGGGGGTGAACGGTTCACCGGCCAGCGCGTAGACCCGCTCGGCCACCCCGAGTTCGTCGGCCATGAAGTCCTCGAATCGGATGTCGATCGAGCGCTGCGGGCCGATGGTGTCCCGGTCAACGACGAGTGCGTTGAGCATCTGCTCCAATCGGTCGATCCAATACCGGGCTATCTGCCGCACCGGGACCGGCGCGCGGTGCATGCGCGCGGAGTAGGTGATCATCGCGATCATCGACAACGCCACCGGCACCGGATCGCGGTGCGTGAACACCACGATGCTGCCGGGAAAGACGCGGTCCAGGACCGGCACCTGCTCCAGGTGCTGCGGTGACTTGAGCAGCCAGCGCCGTCCGCCGCGCAGGAACTGCATGGCTTTGAGTTGGGTGGCGAGGTAGGCGTAGTGCGGAGTCTGGTCGTGGGCTTGGTAATAGTCGCGCCAGGCGGGTACCTCGGCCAACGTTTCCAGCAGCATCGTGGAGACATCGTTGGCCAGCAACTGGATCTCTTCGTGTACATGGTCGGTGGTCATCTCGTGCATGAGCGCGAAGTGCGGCATCACGGTGTTGATGACGCTGACCGCGACATCCATGCGGGTGCGACGCGGATCCGGCTCTAGCCCCACCTCATTGGGCAATGGGAACGGCTCGACGCTTTCCCAATAGGGCATGGTGCGGAAGGTGGGCGGGCCCGCCAGCAGGTTGTGCAGGTGGGTGGTGCCGGTGCGGGGCAGACCGGCGATCACCACCGGCGGCGCCAGCTCGATGTCATTGATCTCGGGATGCCGGTTCAGCAGGTCGGTCAGCAACAGCCGATTCTTGAGCACCTGCAGCAACTGGCCGTAGAAGTTGACCACTCCCCCGGCGTGCATCCCGTCGATGTCGCGGAGCGCGGCGAGGTAGACCTCGAGCCGTTCGCGATAATCGCCGGGGCCGAAATCGCTCAGGCCGGTCTCGGCGCTCGCCTTGGCGTGCAGCGCATCGGCATCCAACGGGCAGTCAGCGGCCAGTGCGCCCATCATGTCGAGGATCTGCCGGGCTTCCGGAGTGAAGCGAGGCTCCGCGAGATCGTCGAGGCGGACGGTTGTGGCGTCGGTCACAGCGACTTATGTTACTGTCAGTTTCGTAATGGCAGAAGACCTGGGGCGTCCCCGCGATCCACGTATCGACAGTGCGGTGTTGCGCGCGACCGTGGAGCTTCTCGCCGAGACCGGCTATTCCGGGCTGCTCGTGGCCGCCATCGCGGAACGAGCCGGAACCAGCAAGCCCGCGATCTACCGACGCTGGCCCAGCAAGGCGCACCTCGTGCATGAGGCGGCGTTCCCGATTGGTGCCGCGACCGCCCTCCCCGATCAGAAAAACCTCGCCATGGATTTGCGGGAGATGGTGCGGCGCACCATGTCGGTGCTGACCACACCGGCCGCCCGGGCGGCACTGCCGGGCCTGGTCGGCGAGATGGCCGCGGATCCCACCCTGCATGCGGCGCTACTGGAGCGGTTTTCCGACATTTTGGGCTCCGGGCTGGCGGACTGGCTTGCCGACGCCGCGGCCCGCCGGGAGGTCCGCGCGGACATGACCGCCGCCGAACTGGCCGAGGCCATCGCCGGCTTGGTGCTGCTGGCCGTGCTGACGCGCCCCGAAGGGCTCGATGAGGCGTGGGTGGACCGCACCACGACACTGCTCCTGAAGGGAATCAGCGCATGACCCTGGAATCGACCGCCGCGTGGCAGGAACTGCTGGACACGCTGGGCGGCTTGGACCGCTCGTTCCTGGAGGGGGAGCGCGCCGTCACCGACGACCGCCACATTGCCGACGGCTACCGCATGCTCGCCACCACACTGGGCGTGGCCTTCGACGCCTACCTGTTCCACGAACCGGGCCGCCCACAGTTCGTCGCCGTCAACACGCCGTTTCGCCGCGACCGTCGCTGGGGCGGCGACAACACCGATGCCTACTACTACATGTGTCCGGTGGATCCGCAACGGCGCTACCGGATCAGCGGCAACAAGGGTGACAGCGTGTACTTCTCGGTGACCGCCTACAACGAGCCATCGCCCGGCGCCTGGTCGGACCGGGTGGTTGCGTTGGTTCGGGACAGCGATCTGGACGTCGACGCCGACGGCAACTTCGCCGTTGAATTTCCGCCGACACCCGATGCGGCCGTGTTGATGACCCGCGACTATCAAGCGGACCCACTCAACGGCCGTCCCGTCAGCTGGAACATCGAGGCCCTCGACGAACCGGACTCCATCCGGCATGGCGACGCCGAGACCGCTGCCCGTCTGCGCGCGACCGCTGTGTGGCTTCGCACGATGTTCGCCATCGTGCCGCTGCCCGTCGGCACGCTGGTCGAAGACGAACACGGCCTCGGCCACGAAACCGTCCACGCCGCAAACGCATTCGCCGACCCATACCAGGTGCCCGACGCCAACTTCGGCTGGTCGGCACGCGACGCCTGCTATTCCTACGGCAGCTTCGTGCTCGACGAGGACCAAGCCTTGGTCATCACCCACCGGCCGCCGTCATGCCGGTTCTGGAACCTGGTGGTGTGGAACCAGTTCATGGCCACCTATGGCGCCTCGGAAGGACCCGATGTCCGCACGTCGATCAACGGCCACAGCGCCGTGCCCAACAGCGACGGCTCGGTGACGATCGTCTTGTCCCGGGGCATGACTGCCCACCCCAATTCGGTGACAGCGCTGGGTTATCCGCGGGGAAACTTGGCCTTTCGGTGGTTTCTGCCCGACGGCCTGCCGGTGCGGCCCGAGACGCAACTGGTCAACCTTTCCCAAGCACCGACCGACGTCTCGTGAGTCAGCCGATCTCGCCGACCAATTCGATGGCTCGGCCCAAGGTGTCCAGCTTGGCGCTCAGGGTCTGGCCGGCGGGGTAGAGCCGCACGGTGGTGACGCCCGCGTCGCGCCATACGGCAAGGCGTGCGCGGACCATCTTCTCGGTTCCGATCAGCGTGGTGGCCAGCACCATCTCGTCGGTCACCAATCCGGCCGCACCGTCGCGATCACCGCCTTGCCACCGCTCGCGCACCGCGGCGGCCACCTCGGCCCACCCTTGCCGGCTGTAGGCCTGGTTGTAGTAGTTGGTGGTCGACGAACCCATGCCGCCGAGGCTGAACGCGAGTTCCTTTTTGCGGTTCGCGACCATTCGGCTCAGCTCGTCTTCGTCGGAGGCGAACGCGACTTCGGCGCCCTGGCAGATGTCGATGTCGGCGCGGGTGCGTCCGGCGGCGGCCAGTCCTTCCTGGAGGTGCGCGAAGTAGGCGGTGCCGGCGCCTTCGGGAACGAAGCTGGTGCCCAGCCACCCGTCGGCGATGCGCCCGGTCAACCGCAGCATCGCCGGCGACAGCGCGGCCAGATAGATTCCGATGGCATGCTCGGGCCGGGTCGACAAACGCATCGGTACCGCGTCACCGCCGGGGCGGGGGATCTGTAACGCCTTGCCGGCGTAGGAGATCTTGTCGCCGGTGAACGCCTGCCGCACCACGTCGACGGTTTCGGCGATTCGGGTCAGTGGCCGGTCGAATGAGGCCCCGTGTAGGCCCTCGATCACCTGCGGGCCGGACGGTCCGAGCCCGAGCAGGAAGCGACCGTGCGACAGGTTGGCCAGCGTGATCGCGGTCTGCGCGATGACGACGGGCGAGCGGGTCCCCACCTGCAGGACACCGGAACCGAGCAGCATCCGCTCGGTGCGGGCGGCGAGGTAGCCCAGCGCCGACGGCGCATCCGAACCCCACGCCTCGGCCACCCAGCACACGTCCAGACCCAATTTCTCGGCCTCGACGGCGAATTCAGCGACCTGACTGGCGTCTTTGGAGAACTCGACCGTGGTCGCGGTCCGCATCAGCGGACTCCGTGCTCGGCCAGCCTTTTGATCGACGCGAGGGTCTTGTCGATGGCGGCTTCAAACTCCCGCAACCGGACAAAGACGATCTTCTGTTCCTTGTCGGGCATCGCATCGATCGCCGTGGACAGACCTGACCGGCCGGGCCCCATCTGCATGCCGTACGTGAGCACCGTGCCGCCGTCGCGCGGAGCCAGCCGGAACCGCCATGTCGCCGAAGGGTATTCGGGGTCGCCGACCACCCACGCGAATTCCCGGCCTTCGTCATAGCCGACGATCTGCGATGTGGTGCTCCACTGCCCGAACGCGTCGTGAGTGTTGTGCCCGACGAACCGGGCGCCCATGCGGGGTCCGCTGGCTCCGTCCGCCCATTGAACGGCTTGCAGCTCGTTGCTCAGCGACGGCATGAGCTCGATGTCGGAGACCAAGCCCCAGACCCGGTGCGGGTCGGCGTCCACCCACAGCGAGGCTTCCACCGTGGGCTTGTCCGCGTAGCGCGCGCCGGTCCATTCCATCTGGCCCATTGTCCACCGCTGAGGCCGGCGCGTCGCCCCCTCCCCTGCAGCGATTTGGACACGGCGCCGGCTCGGCGGGGCTTAGGCGGCCGCGGCGACTTTGTCGTCTGCTTTCTGCGCAGTTCCCTTCGGCCGCAACGGCAGGGACTCCGGGAGGGTCAGCTTGACGATCTTGCGCACGACGGTGCCGAACTGGCGCAGCAGCGGCCCGCGGTTGTAGGGGATGCCGTAGCGTTCGCAGATCTCCTGCACCTCAGGTGCGATATCGGCGTAGCGCCGTGCCGGCATGTCCGGGAACAGGTGGTGCTCGATCTGGTGGGACAGGTTGCCCGACAGCAAGTGAAAAAGCTTGCCGCCGGTCAGGTTTGCCGAGCCGAGGACCTGGCGGAAGTACCACATGCCGCGGGACTCGTCTTGGGTCTCCTCGACGGTGAACTCCTGGGTGCCGTCCGGGAAGTGGCCGCAGAAGATGATCATGTACGACCACACGTTGCGCATCAGGTTCGCCGACAGGTTGCCGCTGAACACGAACGGCGCGAACGGGCCGGCCAGCAGGGGGAAGGCGACGTAGTCCTTGAGGGTCTGGCGACGGGTCTTCTTCCAGATGTCCTTGAGGGTCTGGCGCTTATCGGCCAGGCGGATTTCACCGGCTCGGATGCGCTCGGTTTCCAGCTCGTGCAGCGCGACGCCGTATTGGAACAGCACCATCAGCAGGAATGCGTAGACCGGGTTGCCCAGGAAGTACGGTTCCCAGGGTTGGTCTTCGCTCATGCGGAGGATGCCGTAGCCGATGTCGCGGTCCATTCCCACGATGTTGGTGTGGGTGTGGTGCATGTAGTTGTGCGAGTGCCGCCATTGATCGGCCGGGCAGGCGGTGTCCCATTCGAAGGAACGTCCGGAGATCGTCGGATCGCGCATCCAGTCGTACTGGCCGTGCATGATGTTGTGGCCGATCTCCATGTTGTCCAGAATCTTCGACAGGCCCAGCATCGCGGTGCCGAGCAGCCAGGCCGGCGGCAAGAACAGCATCGCGCGTCCGCCGACCTCGAGCGCACGCTGGGTCTTGATGACCCGACGGATGTATTCGGCGTCTTCTTCACCGAGGTCCGCCAGGACGCGGTCTCGGATGGCGTCGAGCTCACGACCGAATGCGTCGGCCTGCTCTCGAGTCAGGGTGATCTTGTTCTGTGTCATGGCTTTTCCTCCACTTGTTTGGTGGGCACTGGCGTTAAAGAGACAGTTCGACGTCGCCGACGGGCACCGACACACAGATCTGCACATCTTCGTCGGGTCCGGTGGAGACAGCGCCGGTGACGAGGTTGCGGACGGTACCGGCGGTCTTGCGTCGCGTGCAGGTGTGGCAGATGCCCATCCGGCACCCGCTTTCCGGGGTTAGGCCGGCCGATTCGGCCTGTTCGAGCAGCGAGCGGCCGTCGTCGACGACATCAACCGCGCTGTCCACAAAGGCGATTCGACCACCCGACGGATTGGCCGGCGGCTCGAACACCGGCGGCACGAAACTTTCGGTGAACACATTTTCACAGTGCTGGCGCACCCCCTCCACCAAAGTGTCCGGCCCGCAGACGAACACCACGTCCGGTGCCGGCATGGCCGCGGCCAGATGCTCGGGCCCGAAGCGGCCGGTCAGGTCACCGGAATCCGAGCGGGTGTAGCCGTGCAGCACCCGCACCCCGGACATGGCGGCCAGCTCCTCGCGGTAGCAGGCCTCGGCCGGGGTACGCGCGTAATGCACGAACGCGATCTCGGTTTCCCGGACTCGCGAGTGCCCCTCGGCGACCAGCGTGCGCAGCATGGCCATGACCGGCGTGATGCCGCTCCCACCGGAGACGAACAAGATGCGGCGGGGGCGCTGTTCGGGCAGCACGAAGTCCCCGCCGATCCCGGCCAGGCCCACCACCATGCCGCGACGGGCACGTTCGTAGAGGTAGTTGGAGACCACCCCGCCGTCGTGGCGGCCGATGGTCAGTTCGAGTTTGCGGTTCCCCTCGGCATTGGCCGGCGAGTAGCACCGGGTGTGCCGGCGGCCGTCGATGTCGACCGCGAGGTTGACGTACTGGCCCGCCTTGAGGGTGTAGGTGGACGTGAAGGTGTCGTTCGGAAGGAGTGTCAGGGTGACGCTGCGCGGGGTGGTGCGCCGGACGTCGATCACTTTGGCGCGGGCCTCGCCGAGGGTCCAGGTGGGCGCCACCAGCTCGGTGTAGCGGTCGACGCCATGGGGTCCGGTGAGGAGGTCGAGCAGTTCGGAACCCAGCACTCGCTTCTTCAAAGTTTGAGTGAACATATGTACACGGTGCGCTGCTCAACCGCAGGTAGTCAAGGTTTTTTTGGCCTTTTGTGGTAGGGTTCACATAGTGAACGGTCGTACTCCTACACCACAATCTCGGCGGTCCGGCCGAGACCGTGACCGGGACAGCCCGTCCCGGGGTGAGCGCAAAGAAGCGACCCGCCGCGCCATCATCACCGCAGCATTGAAGTTGCTTCAGGACCGCAGCTTCAGCGGCCTGAGTCTGCGCGAGGTGACCCGCGAAGCGGGCATTGTTCCAGCGGCGTTCTACCGGCATTTCGAGTCGATGGAAGCCTTGGGGCTGGTCTTGATCGACGAATCGTTTCGGCACCTGCGCGACACCCTGCGGGGCGCGCGTGCCGGCAAGCTCGACCCGAACCGGGTGATCGAATCTTCCGTCGAGATCCTGGTGGCCAGCGTCGCCGAACGTCGCGAGCATTGGCGTCTGATCGGCCGCGAACGCAACAGCGGGCTGTCGGTGCTGCGCTATGCCATTCGCACCGAGATTCGGTTGCTCACTTCCGAACTCGCTACCGACCTGGCGCGGTTCCCGGGTCTGAACGAATGGAGCACTGAGGACCTCAACGTGCTGGCGACGTTGTTCGTCAACGCGATGATCGTCATCGCCGAGGCCATCGAGGATGCTCAGAGCGCCGAAGCGCGCGAGGAAATCCGACGAATCGCCGTCAAACAACTGCGCATGATCGCGATCGGCGTCGCCGGCTGGAAGAGCCGTCCCTAGTCGTTACTCGGCTTGTTCGTCGACGACTTCATACAGCGAGTCGCCGTCCTCGGGGGCACCCGAAACTTGTCCCCGGTGCGCTCGTCCGGGCACCGCGTCGTCCGCGTCGTCGTCCGATATGTCGGTTTCCGAGACGTCGGGCACCTCGGCGGCGAGTCGGGCGTCGAGGGGTTCACCCTCTTTGGCTTCGCGCGCGGTCATCCCGAATTTGTCGGCTTCGCTCCAGCCCTCGGGCGGGTCAACGACCACATCACCGTCGTCGTTGTGGAGTTCGTCGGAATCGGTCCCCTCCTGCGCGTTCAGCGTGTCGCCGGGGCCGCTTTCTTCCGGGAAATCGCCGGGATCCACCAGATCGCCACTAGTCATGGGCCAACGATTGCCCTCTGTCTCCGGTAGCTAAACGCTCACACCGTCAGCGGGTAACCGCCGCACACTTTCAGCGTCTCGCCGGTGATGAACGACGCCTGGTCCGAGCAGAGGTAGAGCATGGCCGAGACGACGTCGTCCATGGTGCAAAGTCGGTGCACCAGTTGCAGCTCGTGCACGAAGTCGTCGATCAGTGACCGCGGCACGTTGGCCATTGCGCTTTCGGTGTTGGTCAAGCCCGGGGCGATTCCGTTGACGCGGATGAGGTCGGGTGACAGTTCGGCGGCGAATGCGACGGTCAGTCCCCGCACCGCGAGTTTGGAGACACCGTAGGGCGTATTGCTCTGGAACCCCGCTGACGACGCCATGTTGAGCACCACGCCGCCACCCCGGTCGCGCATCGAATTGCGGCATGCCAGAGTGCAATTCACCACACCCATCACGTTCACGTCGAACAGTCCGCGGACGTCGGCACGTGACAGCGCGCCGAATGGCCGGCTGTACTTCATCAGGTGGCGGCCCGCGTTGTTGATGAGGATGTCGATGCCGCCGAACCTCTCGACGGTGGCGGCGACGGCGGCGTCCACCTGCGCCTCGTCGGCCACGTCACAGCGCACCGCCCAGGCGTCGGCGCCCTCGGCCACCAGATCTGCGGCGGCACGACTAGCGCCGTCGCCGTCGATGTCGGCCAGCGCCACACTGGCACCCTCGCTGGTCAGGGCGCGCGCGAAGGCCCGTCCCAGCCCGACGGCGCCGCCGGTGATGAACGCGATCTTGTTCTGGAACCGCACGCATCAACGGTATCGCGGCGATTGCGCTCAGCGAGGGTTTCGCCACATCGCCCACAGCGGCGGACCGCCGTCGGGCAAGGGCAGCTCACGGGTCACGGTGAAACCGAAACGTTCGTAATAGGGCACATTTTCGGGTTTGCTCGACTCTAGATAAGCCGGGGCGTATTCCGCGTCGCACCGGTCCAGCCGTGAGCGCATCAGCACCTGCCCGAACCCTTGGCCGCGCACGGTTGGGTCACTCCCGATGGCGGCCAAGTACCAATGCGGTTCTTCGGGGTGCTCACGCTTCATCATGTCCTGGACCGCCCGCGCTTGGCCTGCGCGCAAGCCGAACACCCGCAGGAAGGCCGGTATCTGCGCCAAGGACTGCCGAGGCGTCTCTTTCCACCTGTTCGGCGCAGCCCAGATTGCCGCCGCCCCGATCGCCGATCCCTGGCAAGCGACCTCCACCCCGCCGCCGGCCAGATGCTGGTGGCGGGTGATGGTGGCGAACAACCGGGCCAGGTGCTTGAGGCGCGCATTGTCGTCGGGCAGGATCCACATCATCACCGGATCGTCGTAGAACGCCCGGGCCATGGTGCGGGCCAACTCCCGGACGTCTGCTTTCTGCGCCGGGCGTGTCTGCGGGGCCATGCCGATCAGGCTAGTCCCCGCCCATCGTGTGGCCACTCGCCCGGCGGGTACTCCGGGGGGATGGCCGAATTTTCCAGACGGGCGTTCGGGCGCGTTGCCGCGGGAGCTGGTGTGCTCGGCGCCGGCGGCCTGGCCGCCGGTTGCCACGCCGGCACCGAGCGCGGCGCCCCTTCCGGTCCCCCCGCGAGTCCGGCCCCGCCCCCGGCCAAAGGCGTCGGGTTCGTGTTGGCACACGAGCAGTTCCGCACTGATCAGCTGGTGGCCCAAGCCAAGGCGGCCGAGCAGGCCGGCTTTCAGTATGTGTGGGCCAGTGACCACCTGCAGCCGTGGCAGGACAACGAAGGCCACTCGATGTTTCCGTGGCTGACGCTGGCTCTGGTGGGCAGCAACACCAGTCGGATCTCGTTCGGCACCGGGGTCACCTGTCCCACCTATCGCTACCACCCGGCCACCGTTGCCCAGGCCTTCGCCTCGCTCGCCATCTTGAGTGCGGGCCGGGTCTTTCTCGGCCTGGGCACCGGTGAGCGGCTCAACGAGCAAGCCGCGACCAACACCTACGGCAACTACACCGAACGTCACGACCGGCTCGTCGAAGCGATCACGCTCATCCGGCAACTTTGGAGCGGCGAGCGGATATCATTCGCAGGCAAGTACTTTCAGACAAACTCTTTGAAGCTTTACGACTTGCCGGCGGCGCCGCCGCCGATCTTCGTGGCCGCCGGTGGTCCCAAGAGCGCGACGCTGGCCGGCCAGTACGGCGACGGCTGGATCACCCAGGCCCGCGACTTGAAAGACCCGAAACTCCAAGCCGCCTTCGCCGCGGGGGCACAGGCCGCCGGGCGCGATGCGGCCACCATGGGTAAGCGCGCCGAATATTTCGCCGTCGTCGGTGACCGCGACGAGGCCAGTCGCAGCGCCGCTTTGTGGCGATTCACCGCGGGCGCAGTCGACCAACCCAACCCGATAGAGATCCAGCGCGCCGCCGAATCCGCCAACCCGACCGACAAGGTGCTCGCCAACTGGACCATCGGCACCGACCCTGCCCCGCACATCAGCGCGCTGCAGACGGTGCTGGATGCCGGTGCGATTCCCTTCATCCACTTCGCGCAGGACAATCCCCTGACGGCAATCGACTTCTACCGCACCAACGTCTTACCGAAGCTGCACTGACGAAACTTGAACTATCCGTCGTGCTCGACATCGGGCTGAAGGTAGACGGCCCGCACCATCGGTACCGCTTCGCGGACCCGCGCCTCCGCGGTTCGGATGGCGTCGGCGGCCACGCCCATGTCGATCTCGGGACCCAGCACCACCTTCGCGGTGACCAGCAGTTCGTCGGGTGCGAGGTATTGGGTGCGCATGTCGCTGACCCGGTCGACATGCGCGGTTTGCTCCAGCACAGCGCGAATCATGTTGTATTGCTTGGTCGTTGCGCCTTCACCGATCAGCAGGCTCTGCGTCTCGAAGATCAGGATGAACGCCACGCAGCCGAGCAGCACACCGATACCCAAGCTGCTGAAGGCGTCCCAGACGGGGTCGTGCGTGACGGTGGTCAAGATGACGCCGGCGAATGCCAGCGTCAGGCCGATCACCGCCGCGCTGTCCTCCAGTAACACCACGGCCGGTTCGGGCGTACGGAAATTCCGGATGAATTGCCACCAGCTACTCGAACCCTTCAGCTTGGCGGATTGCCTGACCGCGGTGCGCAGGCTGATGCCCTCGAATGCCGCCGCGACCACCAGGATCGTGATGGCAACCGCCGGTGTGGTCAGCGGCTCGGGGTGGGTGAGCTTGTGATAGCCCTCGTACAGGGCGACGACCGAACCGATGACGAAGACGGTCAGCGCCACGATGAAGGAGTAGAAATAGCGGCTGCGGCCATAACCGAACTGGTGCAAGGCATCTGGGCTGCGATGCGCGCGCCGCTTGCCCACCATCAGCAACAGCTCGTTGATACTGTCGGCGAGCGAGTGCTGGGACTCGGCGAGCATCGCCGAACTGCCGGTTATCAGGAAGGCCACGAACTTCGCGGCAGCGATTCCTGCGTCGGCACCGAACGCAACCACAATTGCTTTGGTCGTGCCGTCCGCTGCCATTGCCCATAGCTACCCTCGCCGCCATAGCGCCAAACGGGGCCGTCGGCTGTCTGCGGCCAACCAGTTTCAACGCTTCCGACCTGGGTATGCGCTTGCCACTCACCGACTGACAGCCCAATCGGAAGGGGACAATATGGACGCAATCACATTTCTTCGCCAGGACCATAAGAGTGTGCTCGGCTTATTCGAGACGCTTGACGGCGCACCGTCGGGAGCGGGTGCGCAAGCCAGCGGTTTGGAAACCGTGGTGAACAACTTGATCATCTCCGAGTCACAGCACGAAGCGATCGAAGAACAATTCTTCTGGCCGGCGGTCCGCGATGCGCTGGAAGACGGGGACGAGCTGGCCGACAAGGCGATCGAGCAGGAGCAGGCCGGCAAGAAATTGCTGCAGCGGTTGGAAGACGGCAAACCCGGCGAGCCCGATTACCACGAAGCGCTACAGGAATTCGTCAAACTCGGCCGCGAACACATCGCCTACGAGCAGGACGTGGTGTGGCCCCAGGTTCAAGCGGTGATCAGCCGCGAGGAGCTGGAGAAGATCGGGCAGAAGCTGGAGGCGGCCAAGAAGGTTGCGCCGACCCGCCCACACCCGGCCACCCCGCCCAACCCGGCGGTGCTCAAGACGATGGGGATGGGAGCGGCGGTGATGGACCATGTCCGCGACGCCTTCACCGGGCGCTCAGAGGACAACCCGCCAGACCCGCAGGTGAAGTAAAGACATAAAGGCCGGGCGTCGGATAACGCGACGCCCGGCCTTTTGGTGTCAAGATCAGTTGGTCGGCACCCGCTGCTCGTGGGTGAAAGGCTTCTCACCCTGCACGGCCGGCGAACCGTCGGGAACCCGTTCGGCTCCCTTGTTCTGGCGCGTGTCGCTGCCCAGCCACTCCTGCTCGGGCTTTTCCACGTACCGCCACTGCATGCCCTCGGGCCACGGGCCTTGGCCCTCGTTCCACGGTCCGCGGATCGATTCGCCGCCACCGTTGGACATGTTGAAAGCCAGGTTCTGGAAGCGGTCGTCGCCGGGCAGCTGCCCCGGGGGGAAGTTCACCGGCAACTCGTTGAGCGCCGCGGTGAATTGCTGGAAGTGCGCGACCTCGCGGGTCATCAGGAACGTCAGAGTGTCCTGCACGCCGGGATCATCAGTCATCTGCTTGAGGTATTCGTAGACGATCTTGGCGCGCGACTCCGCGGCGATGTTGTTGCGCAGGTCGACGGTGGGGTCACCGTTGGCGTCGATGAAGGCGCCGGTCCAGTTGTTCCCCGCAGAGTCTTTGACGTCCGGTCCCCCGCCGCTGAGCACCAGGAACATCGGGTTGACCGAAACGGAGTTGATGATGCTGTCGCGACCGTCGGCGCTGGCCACCGCGGGCATCCAGTCACACCGCTGGTTGGCGATGTGCAGATTGTCGTTGAGCCCGTCGAGCAACATCGTGATCATCGACCCGACCATCTCCAGGTGGCTGAGTTCCTCCGTGGCGATGTCCATGAACAGGTCGTACATCTTCGGGTTCTTCTGGCGCAGCACGAAGGCCTGCGTGAAGTACTGAAGCGCAGCCGTCAGTTCACCGTTCGCCCCGCCGAACTGGTCCATGAGCAGCGACGCAAAGCGCGGGTCGGGTCGGTCGACTCGGACCTCGAACTGCAAGTCTTTGTTGTGGATGAACATTGACGCCTCCCTGACGGGCTAGAACTTGGGCTGGTTCGAGCGGCGGTTACCCGTGGAGTTGGTGGCTAAACCTTGATGGTGACCCGTCGGCCTAGTTCAGGACGCATACATGGGGCACAATGCGGACCTATGGACTCATCGGAGCCAGATCGCAAACACGACCTGGCTAAGCAAATGGCCGCGCTCGCGCGGACCACAGCCGCGCCTCGGACCGTTAGCGAGATCTTGACCGAAGTGACCAACGCGGCGGTGGAACTCATCTCGGGAGCCGACGTAGCCGGTGTACTGCTGGTGAAGAAGGGCGGGGAATTCGAGTCTGTGGCCGACACCGACGGCATCGTTGCCAAGCTCGACGCGTTGCAGCACGACTTCGGCGAGGGTCCCTGCGCGGAAGCTGCCCTTCACGAAACAGTTGTGCGGTCTGATGATCTGCGCACCGAACCACGCTGGCCGCGCTATGCCCCGGCCGCCGAGGAACTCGGCATTCGGAGCAGCCTGTCGTTCAAGTTGTACACCGCAGACCGCACCGCCGGCGCCCTGAATCTGTTCAGCACCCGCAGCCATGCCTGGGACGTCGATGCCGAAACCATCGGCGCCATCCTCGCCGCCCACGCCGCCGCGGCCATCCTGGCGGGCCGCCACAGCGAACAGATGCAGTCCGCGCTGGCCAGTAGAGACCGGATCGGCCAGGCCAAGGGCATCATCATGGAGCGCTACGCCATCGACGAGATGCGCGCCTTCGAGATGCTGCGCGTGTTGTCGCAGGAGAATCAGACCAAGCTCGTCGATATCGCCCAGCGGGTCATCGACACCCGCGGCGACAGCGCCTGAATCGCATTCCCGCGCGCGGTGATCGGCGCACCGGCGCCCTCTAGGATGGGGTGGCTTGATCAACGATGCCGGTGCGACGGTGCGCCGGAGAACGGTTGCCTACAGTGTGGGACTTCGAAACAGACCCGGAATACCAAGCCAAGCTGGACTGGGTGGAAAAGTTCATGGTCGAGGAACTCGAACCGCTCGACCTGGTCGCCCTGGACCCCTACGACAAGAAGAACGCCGACCTGATGGCGGTGTTGCGGCCCTTACAGCAGCAGGTGAAGGACCAGGGGTTGTGGGCGGTGCACTTGCGACCCGAACTCGGCGGGCAGGGCTTCGGCCAGGTCATGCTGGCGCTGCTCAACGAAATCCTGGGCCGCTCCCGCTGGGCGCCGTCGGTGTTCGGTTGCCAGGCCCCGGATTCCGGTAACGCCGAGATCTTGGCGCTGTTCGGCACCGACGAGCAGAAGGCGCGTTACCTGCAGCCGCTGCTCGACGGCGAGATCACCTCGTGCTATTCCATGACCGAACCGCAGGGCGGTTCGGATCCCGGGCTGTTCGTCACCTCGGCGACCCGTGACGGTGAGGATTGGATCATCAACGGCGAGAAGTGGTTTTCCACCAACGCCAAGCATGCCTCGTTCTTCATCGTCATGGCCGTGACCAACCCCGAGGCCCGCACCCACGAGAAGATGTCGCTGTTCATCGTTCCGGCTGAGACGCCGGGCATCGAGATCGTGCGCAATGTCGGTGTGGGAGGGGAATCGTCAAAGCGCGCCAGTCACGGCTATGTCCGCTACAACGAGGTCCGGGTGCCGGCCGACCACGTGCTGGGCGGTGAGGGACAAGCGTTCATGATCGCGCAGACTCGACTCGGCGGTGGCCGCATTCACCACGCTATGCGCACAATTGCCTTGGCCCGCAAGGCTTTCGACATGATGTGTGAGCGGGCGGTGTCACGCCAGACCCGGCATGGGCGACTGTCCGACTTTCAGATGACTCAGGAGAAGGTCGCCGACAGCTGGATTCAGATCGAGCAGTTCCGGCTGCTGGTGCTGCGCACCGCCTGGTTGATCGACAAGCATCACGATTACCAGAAGGTGCGCCGAGACATCGCGGCGGTCAAGGTGGCCATGCCCCAAGTTCTGCACGACGTGGTGCAGCGGGCCATGCATCTGCACGGGGCGCTCGGGGTCTCCGACGAGATGCCGTTCGTCAAGATGATGGTGGCTGCGCAGTCATTGGGCATCGCGGACGGCGCCACAGAGCTGCACAAGATGACGGTGGCCCGGCGTACCTTGCGCGAATATCAGCCGGTGACAACACCTTTCCCGTCGCAGCACATCCCGACTCGACGGGCCGAAGCCGAGGCACGTCTGGCCGAACGTCTCGAGCACGCGATCGCGGAGTTCTAGCCGCGACCCCCGCCCTTCGCTTCCTCAGGTGATGTAGCGGACGACGCTTTCGGCCACGCACGCCGGCTTGGACGACCCCTCCACCTCGACGGTGGTCGACACCGTCGCCTGCACCGCACCGTTACCGACGTCATCGACGCTGACCAACGAACTCTGGGCGCGCACTCGGGAGCCGACGGGTACCGGAGCCGGGAAACGAACCTTGTTGAGGCCGTAGTTGATTGCCAGCTTGATGCCCTTGACCGTGTACATGTCGTGTTGCAGCCGCGGCAACAACGACAGCGTCATGAAGCCGTGGGCGATGGTCTTGCCGAACGGCCCCTTGGCGGCCCGTTCCGGGTCGACGTGGATCCACTGGTGGTCCCCGGTCGCATCGGCGAACTTGTTGACGTCCTCTTGGGTGATGGTCACCCAGTCGCTTTGCCCGATCGTCTCGCCGGCCGCAGCAGCGAGGTCGGCGACTGAATCGAAGGTGCGCATGGCTCTCTCCTCTGTTCGCGGGTAAGCATAGAACCTGTGCAGCTGCTGCTGATTGCCGATACGCACGTTCCCAAGCGCGCGCGGGACCTCCCGGCCAAGCTGTGGGACGAGGTCGCGAACGTCGACGTGGTCGTCCATGCCGGCGACTGGGTGGACGTGCGCCTGCTCGATCAACTGGAAAGCCGGGCGGCCAGGCTGGTGGCGTGTTGGGGCAACAACGACGGGCCGGAGTTGCGCGCCCGACTGCCCGAACGCGCCGACGTGACGCTCGACGGGCTGCGCTTGACCGTGACCCATGAGACCGGTGCCGCGTCGGGCCGTGAGGCGCGGATGTCGCGGCTCTACCCCGACACCGACGTGCTGGTATTCGGCCACAGTCACATCCCCTGGGACACCACGACCGCCACCGGCCTGCGGTTGCTCAATCCGGGGTCGCCGACGGACCGCCGCCGCCAACCGCACTGCACGTACATGACCGCCACAGTTCGAAATGGCGCCCTGAGCAGCGTTGATCTGGTCAGAGTCGAAAGATAGTTCTGCTACAGAGCTATTATGGGTGAGGTGGACACCCGCACCGACCTCGCCGCCGACGTAATGCGCACCATCGGCCGATTCCGGCGTCAACTGCGGCGTTCGGCCGGCACCGGCTACGCGCCCGGCCGCCTGTCGGAATCACACGCCGAACTGTTGCGCCTGGTCACCTACCGACCCGGCGTCTCGGTGAGCGCCGCGGCCAACGAGCTCGGGTTGATGCCCAACACGGCGTCCACCCTGGTGTCCCGGCTCGTCAGCGAGGGATTACTGGAGCGTCACAATGACGCCGCCGACCGCCGCGTCAGCCGGTTACGGCTCACTCCGTCGGCCCAGCATGTGATGGATGCCTCCGCGGCAAACCGCCGCGCGGTGGTATCCGAACTGCTCGAACAGCTTGACGACGGCCAAGTCGGGGTACTGGCAAAAGGATTGGAGGTCCTCGAAGAGATGACCAGAATGCTGCAGGAGCGGTCGCTATGAACGCACCCACGATGCTGGCGATCGATTGCCAGAACTTGACCTACCGGTACGGTCCGTCGACCGCCGTGGATGACGTGACCTTCCAGGTAGAACCGGGCGAGACGATGGGCCTGCTCGGGCCCAACGGCGCGGGCAAGACCACCGTGGTACGGGTGCTGACCACCCTCGCACCGGTACAGGACGGCCAGCTACGCATCTTTGGGCTGGACGCCCGCCACGAGACCATCGACATTCGCAGCAACATCGGCTATGTGCCGCAACAGCTCTCGATCGAGGCCGCGTTGACCGGCCGCCAGAATGTCGAGTGGTTCGCCCGGTTGTACGGCGTGCCGCGCAGTTCCCGCGAGGAGCGCGTCAACGAGGCATTGGAAGCCATGGACCTGATCGACGTTGCCGAGCGTCTGGCGTCGTCCTACTCCGGCGGCATGGTCCGCCGTTTGGAAGTCGCACAGGCGCTGGTCAATCGCCCGTCGCTGCTGGTACTCGACGAGCCGACCGTCGGGCTGGACCCGATCGCGCGAGACGGCGTATGGAGCCAAGTACAGAAGATGCAGGCCGAGTACGGCATGACGGTGCTGTTGACCACCCACTACATGGAAGAAGCCGACGCGTTGTGTGACCGTGTGGCGCTGATGCACCGCGGGGCGTTGCAGGCGGTGGGATCACCCGATGAGTTGAAGTCGACGGTCTCGCCGGACGCCACGCTCGAGGACGTGTTCCGGCACTATGCGGCCTCGGGTCTCACCGAAAGCTCCGGCGGATCCACGGAATCTTCCGGCATTCGCCAAATCCGTTCCAGCAGAAGGGTTGCCCGCAATGTCGGTTGACCGAGCCGTGCCCACCGTCGACGTCCACCTGGTCCGCGCTCCACGCGGCTTGGCGCGAGTCGGCGCGACGTGGAGCCGTATCGCCGCGTTCTCGATTGTGGAACTGCAGAAGTTGCAGCACGACCGTACCGAGTTGATCACCCGCATGGTGCAACCCGCGTTGTGGCTGTTGATCTTCGGGACCACGTTCAGCCACCTGCACGTGATCGACACCGGACCGGTGTCCTATCAAGCCTTCCTGGCCCCGGGAATCATCGCGCAGTCGGCGCTTTTCATCTCGATCTTCTATGGCATCCAGATCATTTGGGATCGGGACGCCGGTGTTCTGGCCAAGCTGATGGTGACACCGGCACCCGCGTCGGCGTTTATCACCGGCAAGTCGTTCGCGGCCGGGGTGCGCTCGGTCGCCCAAGTCGTCGGCGTGTTGGCGCTGGCATATCTGATGAACGTCGGCCTCACCGTCAACCCGCTGCGGATCTTGGCGGCGATGGCCGTGGTGATGCTGGGTGCGGCGTTCTTCGCGTGCCTGTCGATGACGCTGGCCGGGTTGGTGCGAAACCGGGACCGTCTGATGGGCATCGGCCAAGCCATCACCATGCCGCTGTTCTTCGCCTCCAATGCGCTCTACCCGGTCGACGTCATGCCGGCCTGGCTGCACGCGTTGAGCACGATCAACCCACTCAGTTACGAGGTCGACGTGTTGCGGGCGTTGCTGCTCGGCACGCCGTTCCATGCGGTGGACGTCGTCGTGCTCCTGGTGGCGCCGGTGATCGGAATCGCCACCGCCTCATCGCTTATCCGTCGCCTGGTGGCCTGACCTCCGCCGATACCGCATCGGCCGGCGCATAGCCAAGACAGCTCAATAGAGCTGCAAGCCAATCGTTATCGAATCGCGTCGTTTCTGCGCCGAAGCCCAAACGTTAGCCAACCGCGATGTGGGACTGCGGCGTTGGCAACGCGACCACCTGTGTCCCCTGTGTTTCACTTCTGCCCAGAACGAAATCGACCGCCGCAAGCGGCAGACGAAAGTTGGGATGGGCAGAAGCGATGAAGTTCGTTGAAAAGCTGTGTGGCACAGCGACAACCATGTCCCGCCGGTTGGCTTTCGCGGGTGCGGGAGCTGCTGTGTTGTGTGGTCTGGTCGGTGCCGTAGGCGGTTCGGCGACGGCCTCGGCATACTCCAAGCCAGGTCTTCCGGTGGAATATCTGCAGGTGCCCTCCCCGTCGATGGGCCGCAACATCAAGGTCGAGTTCCAGGGCGGCGGGCCGCACGCGGTCTACCTGCTGGACGGTCTGCGCGCCCAGGACGACTACAGCGGTTGGGACATCAACACCCCAGCGTTCGAAGAGTTCTACCAATCCGGCCTGTCGGTGATCATGCCGGTCGGCGGCCAGTCCAGCTTCTACAGCGACTGGTATCAGCCGTCCCAGGGCAACGGCCAGAACTACACCTACAAGTGGGAGTCCTTCCTCACCCGGGAGATGCCGACCTGGCTGCAGGCCAACAAGGGTGTGTCGCCGTTCGGCAATGCCGCGGTGGGCCTTTCGATGTCGGGCGGCTCGGCACTGGTCCTGGCTTCCTATTACCCGCAGGAGTTCCCGTACGCCGCGTCGCTGTCAGGCTTCCTCAACCCCTCGGACGGCTGGTGGCCGACGCTGATCGGGTTGGCGATGAACGACTCGGGTGGGTACAACGCCAACAGCATGTGGGGACCGTCCACCGATCCCGCCTGGAAGCGCAACGATCCGATGGTTCAGATTCCGCGACTGGTCGCCAACAACACCCGTGTGTGGGTGTACTGCGGCAACGGCACACCCAGCGACCTCGGCGGTGACAACATGCCGGCGAAGTTCCTGGAAGGCCTCACCTTGCGCACCAACCAGCAATTCCAGAACACCTACACGGCCGCCGGTGGCCGCAACGGCGTGTTCAACTTCCCCGCCAACGGAACCCACTCGTGGCCCTACTGGAACCAGCAACTGATGGCGATGAAGCCCGACATCCTGCGGGTGGTCAACGCCGAGCCGGCACCACCGGCCGCGCCGGCCGCCCCAGCCCCGGGCGCCCCGGCGCCGGCCCTCACGCCGGTAGGACCCGCCTGACAGATAAGCCAGCATCGGCAGCAGCGCAACGGCCAGCGCTGCTGCCGATGTTTTTTATTCGCCTGCCTTGTCCCACAATCCGCGCCGGTCCGCGTGAAAGTAGGTGTACCCGGTCGTCAACGCGCAGATGGTGGCAGCAGCGGCCAGCATCTGAGTTCCATTGACTATCAGACTGATTGCCCCGCCAGCGGCGGCGCCTAGCGAGAAGCTGGCATACAACAGAAAATAGCCGAGCCACTCTTCGGCTTTTCCGCCGGCGATGTGACGTTCGATTCCCTGACCCATCTTGACCAATGTGCCGGTCACATAACTCAACGGAATGGACACTTCACCGTCTTTGACAAAAGAAGTGTTCAATGAGCCAATTCCGAAGACGACAAACAAAATCGGGACAAATTCGAGATTGCTCTGCTCCCACCCGCCGATGACGATGTCGAGCGCGGTGGCGACGAGCAGCGACAACGTCGTCAGCACCGTGGGGCCATGCGGATGGGCAACCCAGAAATGGCGCCGGCACACCGACGCGACCACCACCCCGATGACAAAGCAGAGCAAGAGCAGCGCTGCGGTGATCGACAGCCACACGTCATCGCGGAACACGCCCAGCACCGCCCGCTGCGCATTGCCGGTCATGAAGGTCACGAAGTAACCCGCGGAGTGGGTGAACGCCGCAGCCCCTAAGACCCCGGCCAGTCCCGCCAGCAGCCAGGACAACCTCGCCTCGCTGTCGTACATCTCTTTGTGCACACGAGCATGCTTTCAGACACGCGCGGTGCAGAAGGTGTCAGGCGGTCAGGCGGGCGATGGATCGCAACGGGATGGGCAGCCAGCTCGGCCGGTGCCGCGACTCGTAGCCGGCCTCATACACCGCCTTGTCGAGTTCGTAGGCAGCCAAGACGAGAGCCGAGTCGCGCGGGTCGGTGCCCGACGCAGCCGCATACCCGTCACAGAACGCGGTTCGGTTGCGCTCCACCCATTCCCGGGCGCGCGCGGCGCGCTGCCGCTGGTCCCCGCCCTGGTCGACCAACGGCCCGTACGCGGCGTATTCGAACGAGCGCAACACACCGGCCACATCGCGCATCGGGGAATCCGGTGCGCGCCGCTCCTCGAGCGGCTGCCCCGGCTCTCCTTCGAAGTCGATCAGGACCCAGGTCTCCGGCGTGCGCAGCACCTGCCCCAAGTGCAGGTCGCCATGGACCCGCTGGACGGTGATCGGCTCGTCGGCGAGCTTGCCGAAGCGCTCCTCGATCGTGGCGACGTACTGCTCGAGTTCGGGCACGGCCGCCGCGGTGGCCGACAGCCGCGACAACACGGTGTCCACCGGGAACGGCGCCTGCGCGGTACCCAGGGTCTCTGCCAGCGCGGCGTGCACGGAGGCGACCGCTTCGCCGAGCCGATACGCCTCACCGGCGAAGTCGCCGCCGACTTCGTGGGCATACAGGTCGCCCTCGGCGAACAGGTCGCGGACGCTGGCGGTCGCCATTGCCCAGCCTTCGGCCGCGTTGGCAGCGAACGCCGTGACCATACCCAGCGGCCACGCCGATTCCGGCGCCTCCTCCGACGCGCCCAGCTCATAGACGCCCAGCAGGCGGGCCACATGCGGATTGCCGGCCCGGCCCAGTTCCCGGTTGAGTTCGATGTCCGGATTGATCCCGGGGCTGACCCGACGGAAGATTTTGAAAATGGCCGCCGGCGCCCGGTCGAAGATCACGCTGGTGTTGCTCTGCTCGGCGTCGGCCACTCGCGGATAGGCGTCTAGGGGCAGCTTGACGTCGGGTTCCTTGGCGAACCGGATCTGCGTTTCGGATTCCCCGCGGGTCGCCGACGAGTCGATCAGCGACAGCAGAAATTGCGGTGCTTCGGCGTCGTAAAGGGCGTCGAAGCCGATGTGGTCGTCGGCGGAGCCGATGGTGGCCTGCGTGCTGTACTCAGGAACCGGCTCGTGATCCCATCCCACGATCACCTGATACCGCTCGGTCGACCCGTCGGTGTAGGCGGCGTCGACGAGCACCACCTCCAAGTCCTCGCGCAACGGCACAACGACGGCGGCTTCTGCGCTTGCCAACTCCCGGCTGCGCCCGGCATACCAACGTTGCTGCGGCAGCCATTCCGACCAAGGCAGCTTGGTGGAGGGGGTCATCCGTGGTCCTCCTCATCGGACGAGCACAACTGGAACCAGTAGAAACCGTGTCCCGGCAGTGTGAGCAGGTACGGCAGATGCCCGATACGGGGGAATGCCACCTGCCCGGTCAGTTCAATCGGTGTGTAGTGGTTCCATTGCTGCAAGTTGAGTTCGATCGGCTGCGGAAACCGCGACAAGTTGTTGACGCACAACACCAGGTCGCCCTCTTCGCCGTTCTCACCCCGGGTTTCCCGCACAAACGCCAAAACCGACGGGTTCGAGCCACCCAATTCGTGAAATGACCCCACCGCGAAGGCGTCGTGGCGGCGCCGCACCGCGAGCATGGTGCGGGTCCAGTTGAGCAGCGACGTCGACGTGTCGCGTTGCGCCTCGACGTTGACCGCCTGATAGCCGTAGACCGGGTCCTGGCTGGCCGGCAGGTAGAGGCGGCCGGGATTGGCGGTGGAAAATCCGCCGTTGCGGTCCGGCGTCCATTGCATCGGGGTCCGCACCCCGTCGCGGTCACCCAGCCAGATGACGTCGCCCATGCCGATTTCATCGCCGTAATACAGCACCGGCGAGCCCGGCAGGGAGAGCAACAGCGCGTTGAACAACCGCATCTGGTTGAAGTCGTTCTCCAGCAGCGGCGCCAGGCGGCGGCGGATGCCGACGTTGGCCTTCATCCGCGGGTCCTTGGCGTACTCGGAGTACATGTAGTCGCGTTCCTCGTCGGTGACCATTTCCAAGGTCAACTCGTCGTGGTTACGCAGGAAGATCCCCCACTGCGCCATGTCGGGGATGTCGGGTGTCTGGGCCAGGATCTCCGAGATCGGAAAACGCGATTCGCGTCGCACCGCCATGAAGATGCGTGGCATGAGCGGGAAGTGGAACGCCATGTGGCATTCGTCGCCGCCGGTGCTGGGGTCGCCGAAGTACTCGACCACGTCGGCCGGCCACTGGTTGGCCTCAGCCAGCAGTACCCGGCCCGGGAACTCGTCGTCGACCACCTTCCGGCACCGCTTGAGGAAGGCGTGCGTCTCCGGCAGGTTCTCGCAGTTGGTGCCTTCGCGCTCGAACAAATAGGGCACCGCGTCCAACCGGAAACCGTCGATACCCAGCCCCAGCCAGAACCGCAGGACGTCGATCATCGCTTCCTGCACGGCCGGGTTGTCGTAGTTCAAGTCCGGCTGGTGCGAGAAGAACCGGTGCCAGTAGAACTGGCGGCGGACCGGATCGAAGGTCCAGTTGGACTCCTCGGTGTCGACGAAGATGATCCGGGCGTCGGTGTACTTCTCGCTGGTGTCGCTCCACACGTAGAAGTCGCCGTACGGCCCGTCGGGATCCTGGCGCGACTCCTGAAACCACGGGTGTGAGTCCGACGTATGGTTCATGACCAGGTCGGTGATGACCCGGATCCCCCGTTCGTGGGCGGCGTCGACAAGGGCAACGAAGTCCTCGACCGTGCCGAATTCGGGCAGCACCTTGTAGAAATCACGGATGTCATAACCACCGTCGCGCAGCGGCGAGTCGTAGAACGGCGGCAGCCAGATGCAGTCGACGCCGAGCCACTGCAGATAGTCCAGGCGGTCGAGCAGACCACGCAGGTCACCGGATCCGTCGGCGTTGCGGTCCAGGAACGCCCGGACCAACACCTCGTAGAACACGGCGTGCTTGAACCACGTCGGATCGGCGGGTAGTGCAGCGGCGTTGTCGAAGTCTTCAGCGGTCGGGTGCTCGACCACACCACCTTCGACGTGGCTGCCCGCAGCGGGATCGTGCGCGTGATCGTGCCTACCGGCGTTAATCGCGTCAGTCATCAATTCCACGATGCCACGTGTACCCGACCCGCCTTGCAAAGAATCACGACCGGACAGAACTTACGAAAACTTAGCCCAAACATGGTTCAGCCCAATCGAATTCGTTCGCCGGTGAGTTCTGGAGGCCAACGATCAGGCGGGCGGCCCGTCCGCCAACGTCACGTTTTCGGTGCGCACCCCACCCGAATTGGATCGCAACGTTATGGAGATCACATCACCGGGGTGGTGACCGTTGAGCGCATCGGACAACGCGGTCGCCGAGTTGATCGGGGTGCGGTCGATGGAAGTGATCACATCGCCGACGGAGATCCCCACCGACGCGGCGGGCGCGTCACCCACCACGCGCTGCACTCGCGCGCCGTTGCCGTTGTTGTCCACCACGCCAAGGCCGAGGAAGGCCGTCGGACCGACGTGCACGGTGCCACCGCCGCCGCCGGAGCGGATCTGGTTGGCGATACCCATCGCCCGTCCGATCGGGATGGCGAAGCCCTGGCCGCCCTGCGACATCTGGAAGTTCTCCGTAGCGGCCGTGTTGATGCCGACCACCTGTCCCGCGTTGTTGACCACCGGTCCGCCCGAGTCGCCCGGCTGAATCGCGGCGTCGACCTGGATCAAGCCGTTGAGTGTCTCTGAGGCACCGGTCAACTGGTCGGAGGCCTGGACGGTCTGGTTGACCGCAATCACCTTTCCGCTGACGGCGCGCGGCGTGCCACCCTGTCCTCCGGTGTTGCCGAGGGCCACGATCGGCTCGCCGACCGAGACGCCACCGCCGATGGCGGCGGTGGGCAGACCGGCGGCACCGCGCAACTGCAGTACCGCAATGTCTTGGACGCGGTCGTAACCGACCACGTCGACACCGTAGGTGCGGCCGTCACCGACGTCGAATGCGCTGATGTCGGTAGCTCCGGAGATGACGTGGTTATTGGTCAGCACCACACCGTTGGGATCGATGACGATGCCTGTCCCGGCGCCCACGGCGTTGTTGTAGCCCAGTTTGGTGTTGATGTTGACCACCTGCGGGCCCACCTGTCCGACCAGTGCGGACGGGTCGAGTGGGAAGGACGGCGCGGCGTGTGCGGGCGCCGGCGGAGTAGCCAGGCCGAAGCCAAGGACCGTCAATACCGCGATCAACCATGACCACTTCAGTGGTCGGTTACGCGACTTATACATCCCGTGACCTCCTGCGTCGGGGTGAAGAAAAGCGAAACTGTCCCAGTCCTAAGGTCCGGGCAGTTTTCAACAACACCGTAGTCCAGATACCCACTTCAGACCGTGTTAGCCCTTCCTTCCCGGGGAATTGCGGGGGGGCGGCAGCAATGGGCGCGCCAAGATGGTGACTTACCTCACCGACCATGTCAATCAGGGTCAGGTCGCGGTAGGAGAACCGCCAAAATCCGTCAATTCGTTCGAAACGGTCGTGATAGCGACCGGTGACGATGACCTGTAGTGGCAGCTCATCGGTTTGCTGCAACACCGTGTAGTAGCTGCGGCAGCGGGCGGTGCCGGCCTCGTCGTCCACCTCGATGATGGGGTTGGTGACCACGTGTTTGGTCCGCGGGGTGCCGTCTGGATACAGGATGATGAGCGACTTCCAGATTGCCAGCAACCCGGCCGCGTCGGTCGTGCCGTGCTCGGCGTCGTGGCCGATGCGAATGCTTGCGTGCCCGAACAGGTCGGCTGCGCCGGCCAAGTCACCGGTGTCGATGCATTCGGCATAGCGATAAAGCAGGTTGGTGATCTGGGTCTGCGCCGCCAGCATCAGCTAACGGTAACGCGGGGCGAATCAAACAGGCGCACCTGAGCTGCGGCGCAGGCAGCTTCTAGAGTGCTGGAGATTCACCCTTGGCGAAGGTGAACTGTCCGACCTCGATGATGCCCCTCCGGAAGAAGTCGGCGCAGCCCGTCAAGTACCGGTAGAAGCGGTCGTGAACCTCGTGCGACGTGGCCGCGATTGCATCGTCGCGGCGGGCCGCCAGGTTCGCCGCCCACGCATCGAGCGTACGGACGTAATGCGGGCTCAAAATTTCCGCATGCTGTAACGAGAAGCCGGCAGCGCTCGAAAACTCGACAACGTCGTCGGCCAACGGCACCTCGCCACCGGGGAAGATCTCCTGGCTGATGAATCGCATGAACCTGAAGTCACTCGTGGTGGTGTGGATGCCACGCTTCCTCCAGTACCGGGGCGGGTGGGCGAATATGGTTTGCAAGACCATCCGGCCGCCGGGGGGCAGGATCCGATGTGTCATCTCGAAAAAGGCCGCGTAGCGCTGCCTTCCGAAGGCCTCGAACGCCTCGATGCTGACTATGCGGTCAACCGGTTCGCCGAACTCTTCCCAGCCGCGCAGCAGGACCGCGTGGGAGCGGCCGGTTGGGATGTCGCCGAGCAACCGCTGGGTGTACGCGTGCTGCTTTTTGCTCAACGTCAGACCGACGACGTTGACGTCGTACTTCTCCATCGCGCGCCGCATCGCTGAGCCCCACCCGCAGCCGATGTCCAGCAGAGTCATCCCGGGCTGAAGATCCAGCTTGCTCAGACACCTATCGAGCTTTACGAGCTGTGCCTGCTCGAGTGTCATACCGTCGTGCTCGAAATACGCGCAGCTGTACGTCCGCGACGGGTCTTGAAACAACGCGAAGAGGGTGTCGGACAGGTCGTAATGAGCCTGAACGAGTTCGAATGGCGGCCGCAACATCCCGACTGGGGACGACCCGTGGTCAGCCATGTGCGAGTTCCCCTTGAGGTTTGCGTTGGTCACGGGTCCCGAGTGCCGGCCGAGCGGTCCGATCGATAGTTAGCGAGTCTCGCTATGCAGCACTAAGGCTACCTTGAGCCACCCCTAACTCGGGCCAAGTTGAGCTTTCGGGTTCCCGCCGGCCAACACGTTGCGCCACAGCAATTTTCCCGCTAGGTAGCTGCCACCCCTGCGCCGTCACTTGGCGCAGTCGGCAATAGGGGCCGGCCCGGCATGATCAACGCGGCGGCGACCGGCCCTTAAGCTGACCACGTGGACGGTTTCGACCCGAAGGTCCGGTTCACGCAAGCGCCGGTCGCGCGGCTGGCCACCATCACCGCCGCGGGCCGACCGCATTTGGTGCCAGTGGTGTTCGCCGTCGACGGTGAGGTTGTCTATACCGCCGTCGATGCGAAACCCAAGAGCACCCAGCGGCTGCGCCGGCTGGAGAACATCCAGCACGACCCCCATGCCAGCCTGTTGGTCGACCATTACGCCGCCGACTGGACGTCGTTGTGGTGGGTGCGGGCGGACGGTGTGGCCGCCGTTCACCACGACGGCGCGGCCCTGCACGTCGGCTATCGCCTCTTGCGCGCCAAATACCCTCAGTATCAGTCTGTTTCGCTGGACGGTCCGGTCATCGCATTGGCCGTGCGGCGCTGGTCCAGCTGGCATGCGTAACCAGCCCATCGCGGGGCCTTGTGCAGCGCCCCGGATGGGAGAAAAGTTGGCCGCATCGCATGTGAGCTAGGACACATCCCGGCGACGGGGCCGGGGGACTGGAGGAACGTCATGGCCGACAGAGCGGGTGCTGCCCAGAACGCAGCAGCGGTTCCCACCGCGGAGAGCCCCGACGCCATTCGCAACGTGGCGCTGGTAGGACCCTCCGGCGGCGGTAAGACCACCCTCGTCGAGGCGCTTTTGGTGGCCGGTGGCGTGTTGTCCCGGCCGGGATCCGTCGTGGACGGTACGACGGTCTGTGACTTCGACGATGCCGAAATCCGCCAGCAGCGCTCGGTGGGTGTGGCGGTGGCGTCCCTGTCGCGCGACGGCGTCAAGATCAACCTGATCGACACTCCCGGATACGCCGACTTCGTCGGTGAGTTGCGAGCGGGATTACGGGCCGCCGACTGCGCGCTGTTCGTGATCGCCGCCAACGAGGGCGTCGACGAGCCGACCAAGTCGCTCTGGCAGGAATGCAGCCAGGTCGGCATGCCTCGAGCGGTGGTGGTCACCAAGCTCGATCACGCCCGCGCGAACTACGAAGAGGCATTGGTCGCGGCCCAAGATGCGTTCGGCGACAAGGTGTTACCGCTTTACCTGCCCACCAGCGACGGGCTGATCGGATTGCTGACCCAGACGCAGTACGTCTACTCCGGGGGGAAGCGGACCACGCGAGCGCCCGACCCGTCGGACGCCGAGCGCATCGAGGAGGCGCGCGGCACACTGATCGAAGGCATCATCGAAGAATCCGAGGACGAGTCGCTGATGGAGCGCTACCTCGGCGGTGAGGTGATCGACGAATCGATCCTCATCGAGGATTTGGAGCGCGCCGTCGCGCGGGGTTCGTTCTTCCCGGTCCTCCCGGTGTGCAGCAGTACCGGGGTGGGCACGCTGGAATTGCTGGAGGTCGCCACCCGCGGATTCCCATCCCCCAAGGAACATCCGCTACCCGACGTCTTCACACCGCAGGGTGCGACGCACACGGAACTGGCGTGTGACGTCGCCGAGCCGTTACTCGCCGAAGTGGTCAAGACGACGTCGGACCCGTACGTCGGCAGGGTGAGCTTGGTCCGGGTGTTCTCCGGGATGATCAAGCCGGACGCCACAGTCCATGTCTCCGGGCACTTTTCGTCGTTCTTCGGCCAGACCAACGGGCACGGCGACACCCACCCCGACCATGACGAGGACGAGCGCATCGGGGTGTTGTCCTTCCCGCTGGGTAAACAGCAGCGCCCGGCCACCGCAGTGGTGGCCGGAGACATCTGCGCGATCGGCCGGCTCAGCCGCGCCGAAACCGGTGACACGCTGTCGGATAAGTCCGAACCGCTGGTGCTCAAACCCTGGACCATGCCCGAACCGCTGCTGCCGGTCGCTATCGCGGCGCACGCGAAAACCGACGAAGACAAACTGTCGGTGGGGCTGGGCCGCCTGGCCGCCGAGGATCCGACGTTGCGGATCGAGCAGAACCAAGAGACCCACCAGATTGTGTTGTGGTGCATGGGTGAGGCGCATGCCGGCGTGGTGCTCGACGCACTGGCCAACCGGTACGGCGTCACGGTGGATATCGTCGAGCTTCGGGTGCCGCTGCGAGAAACGTTCGCCGGCAAGGCCAAAGGTCATGGCCGCCACGTCAAGCAGTCCGGCGGACACGGACAATATGGGGTGTGCGACATCGAGGTCGAGCCGCTGCCGGGAGGTTCGGGATTCGAGTTCGTCGACAAGGTCGTCGGCGGAGCGGTGCCCCGTCAATTCATTCCGAGCGTGGAGAAGGGCATCCGCGCCCAGATGGAGAAAGGTGTGCACGCCGGTTATCCGGTGGTCGATATCCGCGTCACCCTGCTCGACGGCAAGGCACACAGCGTCGACTCATCCGACTTCGCCTTCCAGATGGCCGGCGCTCTGGCGTTGAAGGAGGCCGCGGCGGCCACCAAAATCATCCTGCTGGAACCGATCGACGAGGTTTCGGTTCTGGTGCCCGACGATTATGTCGGCGCGGTGATGGGTGACTTGTCCGGCCGCCGGGGGCGACTACTGGGCACCGACACCACCGGCAACGACCGCACTGTGGTGAAAGCCGAAGTGCCGCAAGTCGAATTGACGCGGTACGCGAACGACCTGCGCTCGCTGGCGCACGGTGCCGCGACATTCACCCGGGCGTTCGCCCGCTATGAACCGATGCCCGAATCCGCCGCCGCCCGGGTCAAAGCTTCGGCGTAGCGGCGGATCTTGGCCGCACTCAACCCTGACGGCCGAACCGTTGGGCCACCGCGCGCCGGTCCAGGGAACCCTTGGCGGTATGCGGGAGTTCGCTCGTCACTTCGAATGCGGCGGGAATTTCGAAGCCAGCCAACCTTCCTCGGCAGAATTCGGCCAGGTCCTCCGAACTGGGCGGGTTCGCCCCCCGCGGCACAATCGCCGCCGCGACCGCCTCTCCGTACATCGGGTGAGGTACCCCGAACACGGCGGCTTCCAGGACGTTCGGGTGGCTGGCCAGGATGCCCTCGACGCGTTCGGGCGAAATCTTCTCACCACCACGGTTGATGAGTTCTTTGATACGTCCGCGGATGCTCAGCGCTCCCTGCTCGGACAACGATCCGAGGTCGCCGGTGCGTAGCCAGCCGTCGGTGAAGTTGGCCGCGGTGATCTTCGGATCACCCAGGTAACCGCGCACCACCGTGCTGCCATGCAGCCACACCTCGCCCACCGCCCCCGGCGGCAGCGCCGCACCGTCCGGCCCAGCAATCCGGATTTCGGCCCCAGTCGAATTACCCACGAGTCCGGTTGCCTCAGAGAGTTTCCCGACCTCGTCAACACCAGTGGTACTCACCTGATGAGTGGCCTCGGTCATCCCGAAGGCGGAGACAACCGGCGCGGAGAACGCGGCCTTAAGTCCTTGCACCACTTCGGCGGTGAGCGGGGCACTGCAACTGCGGATGAAGCGCAACGCGGCGGGTTGGCTGGCGGACTCGGTCTTGGCGCGCTCCAACAGAATTTGGTGAATGGTCGGGACCGCGGTGTACCAGGTGGCGCCGGCGGCAGCGATGTCGTCCCAGAAGGTGTGCGCGGAGAACCGGCCACCCGCGGGCAACAACACCGTCCCCCCGGATGCCAAGGTCGACAGCAGCGCGGCGACCAAGCCATGACCGTGGTACAGCGGCATCACCGCAACCGTGGCGTCCTGCGGGCCCAACTGATATCCGGCGATGATCGAGCGCACCGAGTTCGCCAGGTTGCCTCGCGTCCAGGGCACCATCTTCGGCAACCCGGTGGTTCCGCCGGTGAACATGACCATCGCGTCCTCGTGGCGCAGTCCTTGCGGCGACGACGTGGCGGGTTTGGGCTCGCTGGCCGTGTCCAGGTGCACCGACAGGGTGCCTTCGGCACGGTTGACCGACACCGCGATCGGCCACCAGACCACGTCCGGTTCGGTTTCGTCACCGGAGGCAACCCTGTCGATGAGCACCGCGCGCGCCCCGGCGGCGTCGGTGCGGGCGCGTTGGTCGGCCACCGGCAATGCCGGATCCAGCGGCACCGCAACCAAATCGGCGCGCGACGCGGCGAGCAGGGCGACGACGAACTCGGCACTGCTGGCGGTGCGCAACCCGATGCGGTCACCGGGCCCCAGTCCGGCGTCGGTGAGCTGTCCGGCAAGGTCCTCGACGAGCCGGATGAGGTCCCGGTAGCTGACGGGAATGCGGTCGGCGGTGACGATCAGCGCCGGCGCTTCCGGCATACGGTCTGCCGCCGCGTGGACAAGGTCGGCAATACGCGGGCTCGACTGCTGGGATGTCATCGCGTGCGCTCCTTCGACTGGTGCTTCGGCCTAGTGAGCACGATGCCCGCGGCGAGCGCGGCAAGTCCAATACTGATCGGCTACCGCTCGATAGCCGGTGACTATTGATTTCTCAAGCGGTCGCGTCGAAGAGGATCGATAGATGCTGTCGATTGACGGATAGCGACCCGGTCTTGGACACCGGCCGCGGGCCGGACGACAGTGGTGAGCACAGACCGCACGCACAGGAGGATCGCCACCATGACCACCGACGGCTTTCATCTGGTCGTGGCAGCCCTGCAGGCCAACGGCGTCGACACCATCTACGGCCTGGTCGGCATCCCCATCACCGACCTGGCCCGCACCGCCCAGTCCTCCGGGATCCGCTATATCGGCTTCCGGCACGAGAGCTCCGCGGGCAACGCCGCCGCCGCCGCGGGTTACCTGACTCAACGGCCGGGCGTGTGCCTGACGACGTCTGGCCCTGGCTTCCTCAACGGGCTCCCCGCTCTGGCCAACGCCACCACGAACTGCTTTCCGATGATTCAGATCTCTGGATCGAGCGGTCGGGCGATCGTCGATTTGCAGCGCGGTGACTACCAGGACCTCGACCAACTCAATGCCGCGCGGCCGTTCGCCAAGGCCGCCTACCGCATCGGGCGCGTCGAAGACATCGGCCGCGGCATCGCCCGCGCCGTCCGCACCGCAATCTCGGGGCGCCCCGGCGGCGTGTACCTCGACATTCCCGGTGAGGTGCTCAGCCAGACCATGGAGACCGCGGCCGCCGCCGCCTCGGTCTGGCAGATCGTTGATCCGGCGCCGCGCCAGCTGCCGGCACCCGACGCCGTCGAACGAGCCCTGCACGTGCTCGCGCAGGCACAACGGCCGCTGATCGTCCTCGGCAAGGGCGCGGCCTACGCCCAGGCCGACAATGCTATTCGCGAGTTCGTGGAGACGACCGGCATACCGTTTCTACCGATGTCGATGGCGAAGGGACTGCTGCCCGACTCCCATCCGCAGTCGGTCGCCGCGGCCCGGTCGCTGGCCATCTCGCGTGCCGACGCCGTATTGCTGATCGGCGCACGACTGAATTGGCTGCTCGGACATGGGGAGTCACCCCAGTGGGCCGCCGACGCCAAGTTCATCCAAGCCGACATCGCCGCCAGCGAATTCGACAGCAATCAACCGATCGTGGCGCCGCTCACCGGTGACATCGGTTCGGTGATGGCGGCGCTCATTCAGGAGGTGACCGAGCATCCGATCAGCGTCCCGGCGGCGGACTGGACCAGCCAACTCCAGGAGCGCCGATCGGCCAATAACGCCAAGATGCGCGAGCGCCTGGCCGAAAACCCGCATCCGATGCGGTTTTACAACGCCCTGGGTGCCATCCGCGCGGTGTTACAACAGAAGCCGGATGTCTATGTGATCAACGAGGGCGCCAACGCACTCGACCTGGCGCGCAACATCATCGACATTGAATTGCCCCGGCACCGTCTCGACACCGGAACCTGGGGCGTGATGGGCATCGGCATGGGCTATGCCATCGCCGCCGCCGTCGAGACCGGCCGACCGGTCGTCGCGATCGAGGGCGACAGCGCGTTCGGGTTCAGCGGCATGGAGATCGAAACCATCTGCCGCTACCGCCTTCCGGTCACTGTCGTGATACTCAACAATGGCGGGGTCTACCGCGGTGACGAGATCCCCTCTGGCTCAGTAACGTCCGAGAAGGATCCGGCGCCAACCGTGCTCAACGCCGGGGCCCGCCACGAGCTGCTGGCACAGGCCTTCGGCGGCCAGGGATATCACGTGACGACACCGGCGGAGCTCACCGCGGCGTTGTCCGAAGCGCTGGCGTCGAATAGGCCCGCACTCATCGACTGCGAACTCGACCCGTCCGCCGGAGTCGAGAGCGGACACCTGGCGAACCTGAACCCGGCTAAAACCACGACATCGTCTTAACGCTGCCGGGTCAGGCTGCGCAACTGGGCGTCGAAGAATTCGTCCAGCGTCAGCTGTTGAGCGCACGCGGACAGGGCGCGCGCCACCGGTGACCCCGGCCCGGCAGCATTGGTACCCAGCACGATCTGGACCTTCAAGCTCGGGTCCACCAGCTGAACCGCACGCACGTCCGCACTGGTGGATCCACTGATGGAAGTGGTCCACAACCAGGTGTGCGGCACGATACACGCGGAGTTTCCCGTCACGACTTGGGCGAAAAGGGAAGCCACCGAATCGGTTTCCACCTGCGGCGTAACAGTGAGCCCGTGGTCGGCGAACGCCGCGTCGATGACCTGGCGATCGCGCATATCAGGTGTGAGCAACGCGAGCGGCAGTTGCGCGGCGTCCGGCCAGCGCAATTCGCCGACGCCCGGCGCCAACATGTCGGCCGGAGACAGCAGCACATAATGCTCTTCGTACAGCGGAATCAGCTCCACGTCGGAACTGTCTGTGGGTGCGGGATGCGCGATGACGGCGTCGAGTTCGAAGTCGCGCAGACGCCGGTACAGTTCGGTCGCGGCCAGCCGGGACGCGATTTGCACCTTTGCCAGGGGATGGGCCGAGCAGAACGCCGACAACACCAGCGATGCCGTCGTCGATGCGGTGGGTACCGTCCCCAGCCGCAGTGTGCCGGTGATTCCGGACTGCACGGCGCGGACCTCTGCTTTGAAGGCATCGTGTTCGGCGAGAATTCGCTTGGCCCACACCACCAATCGTTCGCCCTCCGGGGTGAGCCCCTCGAAGCTGTGGCCTCGGTTGATCAGCGTGACGTTGAGTTCGCGTTCCAGCTTCGCAATCGCCGACGACAACGCCGGCTGGGATACGTAACACTTCTCGGCGGCCCGGGCGAAATGGCGTTCCTGGGCGACGGCGACGAAGTATTCGAGCTGACGGAAGAGCACCGCACCTCCTGGGCCGTGGGCACGATCTCGGTGAGGCTAGCTGGTCGCTGCCCGGACGCCTACCGACGTTAGCGGAGCTACCCGAGAAATGTTTGCTATGGCCCCGAGCGGTAAGACACCATCTAGAATGTCGATATATTCGTCGGACCATCTCGGAGGGTGGGCGCCATGCGCGGAGCGGTTCGTTATCTGTTCGTTATGGTGGCAATTGCCGTGATGGTTGCGGCGGGATCGGGAAGCACGGCTACCGCCGCACTGCCGGTGCCCACGCCGCCCCCCGGGGTTGCTTCGGTGTTGCCGGCCAATGGCGCGGTGGTGGGTGTGGCACATCCGGTGGTGGTGACGTTCAACGCGCCCGTCTTCGATCGGCGCTCAGCCGAGCGGACCATCCGCGTCACCTCACCGAGCAACATGACCGGACATTTCCAGTGGCTGGACGGCAACGTCGTGCAGTGGGTCCCCAATCAATACTGGCCTGCGCATACCCATGTTTCGGTAGGTGTTCAGGAGCTGACCGAGGGCTTCGAAACCGGTGATGCGCTGCTCGGTGTGGCGAGCATCTCCAAGCACACCTTCACGGTCAGCCGCAATGGTGAGGTGCTGCGCACGATGCCGGCGTCGATGGGTAAGCCCAGCCGCCCGACGCCCATGGGCAACTTCAACGCCATGTCGAAGGAACGCACCGTGGTCATGGACTCGCGGACCATCGGCATCCCGCTCAATTCCTCGGATGGCTACCTGATCACCGCGCAGTACGCCGTGCGCGTCACCTCGAGTGGCGTGTACGTGCATTCGGCGCCGTGGTCAGTGAATTCACAGGGTTATGCCAACGTCAGCCACGGGTGCATAAACCTCAGTCCGGACAACGCCGCGTGGTATTTCAACCAGGTCCAGGTGGGTGACCCGATAGACGTGGTGGCCTGACGTCGTCGTGGTCGGCGCAGGCGTGTGGCGACGGTCACAGTGCCTGGCCGGAAGAGCTGCCTGGCTGTGCCGGTTTGCGTTAGAGACTGACGCGAACGAAAGGCCGAGCCATGACCGGTCCGCAGGTAGATTCCCTCGCCACACGAGTTGAGCGGCTTTTCGCCGACGATGATCAGTTCCGGCGCGCCAAGCCAGTTGCCGCAACGCGCTCAGCAGCGCGTCAACCCGAGCTCCGACTGTCCCAGGTGCTGGAAACCCTCGTCGATGGCTACGCGGATCGCCCGGCACTCGGATGGCGTGCTCGTGCTCTGACCACCGATCCCCACACCGGCCGCACCACGACCTCCTTGCTTCCCCGATTCGAGACCATCACGTACCGCGAACTGTGGGACAACGTGCGCGCGATCGCGGCGGCATGGCGCAACGATCCGGTCCATCCCACCGCTGCGGGCGACTTCGTCGCCACGGTGGGATTCGCCAGCGCCGAATATCTCACCGTTGACCTCGTTTGCGGCTACCTGGGTTTGGTGGCCGTGCCGCTGCAGCACAACACCACCGCGTCGCGGCTGCAGCCCATCCTCGCCGAGGTCGAACCCCAGACACTGGCCGTAGGGGCGGGTTACCTCGACCTTGCCGTCGAAGCGGCGTTGGGCAGCACCAGTTTGCGTCGCCTGGTTGTCTTCGACTACCAACCCGAGGTCGACGACCACCGCGAAGGCTTGCAGCGGGCACGGGACAAGATTGCCGCCGCGGGCATGTCGGTAGCCGTCGAGACACTCGACGACACGATATCCCGCGGCCGCGCTCTGCCAGCGGAGCCGCTGTTCACCGGTGACACCGACCAACGGCTCGCCATGATCATGTACACCTCGGGCAGCACCGGATTGCCCAAGGGCGCAATGTATTCCGAGCGGATGGTGGCCAAGATCTGGACCAACCAGCTGATGCCGGACTTCGAGCACATCCCAGTACTCAACGTCAACTTCATGCCGTTGAACCACCTCGGTGGCCGGATACCGTTGTCCACGGCGTTTCAGGCCGGCGGCACCAGCTACTTCGTGCCGGAAAGCGACTTGTCCACACTCTTCGACGACTGGAACCTGGTCCGCCCCACCGAGATGGGGCTGGTGCCCCGCGTCGCCGAGATGCTCTATCAGCGTTACCAGAGCGCGGTCGACCGACGCGTCGCACAAGGAGCGGAGACCGCCGCAGCCGAAACCGAGGCGCTAGCGCAGTTGCGCGAGAACGTTCTTGGCGGCCGGGTCCTCACCAGCTTCAGCGGCACCGCACCGCTATCGGCGGAGATGAAGAACTTCATCGAAGCGTGTTTGGGCGTGCATGTCGTGGACGGGTATGGCTTGACCGAGGTGGGTATGGTCACCAAAGACGGCGTGATCACCAAACCCCCGGTGATCGACTACAAACTCGTCGACGTCCCCGAGCTCGGTTACTTCCTTACCGACAAGCCGTATCCACGTGGTGAGCTCCTGGTGAAGTCGGCCACGTCGATGTCCGGTTACTACAAGCGGCCCGACGTCACGGCGAAAGCGTTTGACGCCGAAGGCTATTACCGCACCGGTGATGTGATGGCCGAGCTGGAGCCGGGCCGGCTCGTCTACGTCGACCGACGCAACAACGTCTTGAAGCTGGCGCAAGGAGAGTTCGTCGCCGTCGCCCGACTGGAAGCGGTGTTTGCCAGCGCGCCACTGGTTCGGCAGATTTTCGTTTACGGCAACAGCGAGCGCCCGTACCTGTTGGCGGTGGTGGTTCCCACCGGCGAGGCCCTGGACAGGTATGCCGGTGACGCGGCCGGGCTGAAGGCTGCGCTGAGCGAATCCCTGCGTCAGACAGCCAAACTCGCCCAGCTGCAATCCTATGAGGTGCCCGTCGACTTCCTGGTGGAACTCGACCCGTTCAGCGCCGACAACGGATTGCTGTCGGGGGTCGGTAAGCTGCTGCGGCCGAAATTGAAAGAGCATTACGGTCAGCGACTGGAACAGCTCTACACCGAACTCGCCGATACCCGGGTCGCCGAACTTCGTTCCCTGCGCGAAGGTGCGGCCGACCGCCCGGTGATCGACACGTTGACCCGCGCCGCGGAGGCCTTGTTGGGACTGGTGAGTGGCCCGCCGGCGCCGGATGCACACTTCATGGATCTCGGTGGTGACTCCCTGTCGGCGTTGACCTTTTCGAATCTTCTGCAGGACATTTTCGATGTGGAGGTGCCGGTAGGCCTGATCATCGGTCCTACCACTGATCTTCAGTCATTGGCCGATTACGTTGCAGGCGAACAGCAATCCGTCTCCAAGCGGCCTACCTTCGCGTCGGTGCACGGGAAGGGCGCGACGCAGGTGCGCGCGGCGGAGCTCACCTTAACCAAATTCATCGACCCCGCGACATTGGCCCAAGCGCCCACGCTGCCCCGAGCAGCCGGTTCTCCACACACCGTGCTGTTGACCGGGGCCAACGGGTATCTCGGCCGGTTCCTCACCTTGGAGTGGCTGCAACGGCTGTCCGAGCGTGGCGGGAAGTTGATCGCCGTCGTGCGCGGCAACGACACCGAAGCGGCCCGTGCCCGGTTGGCCGATGTCTTCGGCAGCGGCGACTTGCAGTTGGTGCAGCGGTTCGAGGAATTGGCCGCCCATCACCTCGAGGTCATCCCCGGCGACATCGGTGAGCCGAATCTCGGTCTGGATCAAGCTACCTGGGAGAGGCTGGCGCAGACCGTGGACATGATCGTCCACCCGGCCGCGCTGGTCAACCACGTCCTGCCCTACGACCAGCTGTTCGGGCCCAATGTGGTGGGCACGGCCGAGTTGATCCGACTGGCGATCACCGCGCGCATCAAGCCCGTCACCTACCTGTCGACCGTCGCGGTGGCGATGCCTGTGCCCGCAGGCGAATTCGACGAGGACGGGGACATCCGGGAAATCAGCGCGGTGCGGCCCGTCGATTCCAGTTACGCCAACGGGTACGCCAACAGCAAGTGGGCCGGCGAGGTATTGCTGCGTGAAGCACACGATCTGTGCGGCCTACCCGTCGCGGTGTTCCGTTCCGACATGATCCTGGCCCACAGCCAGTTCGCGGGACAGCTCAATGTCCCGGATATGTTCACCCGCCTGATCTTCAGCCTGCTGGTCACCGGTATTGCGCCGTGGTCTTTCTACCAGTCCGACGATCCAGGGCGGCGCGCTCGGGCGCATTACGATGGCCTGCCCGCCGACTTCGTCGCCGAATCGGTCACCACACTGGGCGAAGACTCAGCCGAAGCTGGAATGTACCGCTCGTTCGACGTCATGAACCCGCACGACGACGGTGTCTCACTGGACGTGTTCGTCGACTGGCTGATCGCCGCCGGCCACGACATCCGCCGCATCGACGACTACGACCAATGGCGTGGCCGTTTCGAGACAGCGCTTCGTGCCTTGCCCGACAAGCAGCGTCAGTACTCGGTGTTACCGCTGTTGGAGGCCTACCGTCAGCCGGAGCGGCCGCTGCGCGGCGCGCCCGCTCCCACCGACGTCTTCCGCGAGGCGGTCCAGGCGGCCAAGATCGGTCCAGATCAACACATTCCGCATTTGTCGCCCGCGCTGATCGACAAGTACGTCGCGGACTTGCAATTGCTCGGACTGATCGAGGGGGTTGGGAGATGACCGCCGAGACCGCCCGCGCCGTGCGTTTCGACCGTTACGGTGGACGAGATGTGCTGTACGTGACGAACATCGACATGCCGACGCCCGCACCGGGCGAGGTGGTCGTCGAGGTTCGGGCCGCCGGCATCAATCCCGGCGAGGCCGCAATCCGGCTCGGAGCAATGCACGAGATGTTCCCCGCGACCTTCCCCTCCGGGGAGGGTAGTGACCTGGCCGGGATCGTGACCACCGTTGGACCCGAGGTCAGCGAGTTCGCCGTCGGCGACGAGGTGTTGGGGTTCAGCTTGCGCCGGTCCAGCCACGCCACCCACACTGCCGTCCCGGTGACGCAGTTGATCCGTAAACCGCCCGAGTTGAGTTGGGAGGTGGCGGGTTCGCTGTATGTGGTCGGCGCTACGGCGTACGCGGCGGTGCGTGCCGTCGCACCGCAACCGGGTGAGACGGTCGCCGTCTCGGCCGCTGCGGGCGGGGTGGGCACTCTGGTGGTGCAGCTGCTGGTGCACCGCGACGTACGGGTCCTGGGCATCGCCGGGCCCGGCAACGCTGAGTGGCTGCGCGCCCACGGTGTTACGCCCATCGTCTACGGGGACGGTTTGGCGCAGCGGTTACGCGACGCCGCGCCCGACGGGATCGATGCATTCATCGACTTGTTCGGACCCGACTACGTGCAGCTGGCGGTCGACTTGGGCGTGGCGCCGGAGCGTATCGAGACCATCATCGCGTTCCAAAAGGCAGGTGAAGTCGGCGCCAAGACCGAGGGCAGCGTCGATGCGTCGACCCCCGAGGTGCTCAGCGAGATCGCCGGGTTGATCGCCACCGGCGCGGTCGATTTCGACATCGCCGCCACCTTCCCCCTTGACCGCGTCGCTGACGCTTATGAAGTGCTCGAGCAGCGGCATACGCACGGCAAAATCGTGTTGGTGCCCTAACACGCGGCCAGAGCTACGCCAGGCCGATCTCTCGCTGTCGCAACGGGTTCTGGCCAAAAGAGTGAATCCGAACGAGAGTTGGCCGCGGGTGGGCACCCGCCGCCTCGCGCCTGGTGATGCCGGCCTGCTCAAGTGCCGATTACCGATACGGGCATCCGCGTCACGTACGCGTTGGCCCGTTCTTCGGCGCTCATGTTCAGGGCGGCGCGGAACTGTTCGGTCACCCGCCGCAGCGCTGTTCTCGCCGCAGAAGTCCGGAAAATGCGCGGCGGCGCAACATGGTTGACGGTCATGATCATGGCGTGCTCCTGCTGGCAGCCCGATCGGCGCGCGTCATTCAGCCGCTGGACGGCCAAGCCGTCACACTCAGGCGGCGAAGCGAATGCCGGAGCCGGATCGGGACAAGATGGATTCGGGATAGGGACTATCGCTGGGACTCATATCTCGCCCTCACCTCCTCGCAGCCAGGACACACGCGGGTGTCATCACAGTTTCACCAACACGAAAGAGGCGCGAACCTTCGACGGCAGAGCGTCGAACACACCCCTCTCGTCGGAGCTTCGGCACTGCACGGCGTATCCGAATGCTTCGGAAGCCACTTGGGCTCAACCCTTAGGCCGGGAAGAGCTGTCCTGACCCGGGGCGTCTCTCGACGTTCGGGGTCAGTGGCCTGTGTCCATGCAGACGCCTCACCTACCGAGGTGTCTTGCGGGTCCCATGGTCGCACCGAACCCTCGACTCGTCAAACGGGTCGCGCCACGGCCTACCCTCGAACGCATGGCCACTACTTTGCAGGACCCACGGGTCGCCTCGACGCTCGACCGGATGTATGCCGCCGCGAAAGATCAGATGTCGCTGTTGCAGGACAGGCGCGGGGATTTCGCGCGGCCCATGACCGCGCAGGAGCGCACCGAGGCGATGAGCGAGTTCTACATCCCGGTGACCCCGGAAGCGGGCCAACTGCTCTACGCGCTGGTGCGCGCTACCCGTCCGCAGACCGTCGTGGAATTCGGCATGTCCTTCGGCATCTCCGCACTACACCTGGCGTCCGCGGTGCGCGACAACGGCACCGGCCGGGTGATCACCACCGAGCTCAGCGACACCAAAATCGCCGCCGCGAAAGACACCTTCGCCGAAACCGGCCTGGACGACGTCATCACGATATTGGAGGGAGACGCGCTGTCCACGCTGACCGAACTGGACGATCCGGTCAACTTCGTCCTGCTCGACGGGTGGAAGGACCTCTATCTGCCGGTGATCAAGCTGCTGGAACCGCGGTTGTCACCTGGAGCGCTGGTGATCGCCGACAACACCGAGGCCGCCGACGCCGGGACCTACCTCGACCACGTCCGTAACCCCGACAACGGATACGTCAGCTTCAACTTGCCCGTCCGCGCGACCGACAGCATGGAAATCAGCTGTTGGGCAAGCAAGTAGCTATCTGACCGACTCTTCCAGCCACGGGATGAGCCACTTCACCCCTTCGGGGGTGAGGTGGACCCCGTCGCTGCGCACCTTGATGCCGTCCACCTTGGCGGTGTAAACCCCGTCCGGGCACAGCTTCTTGTTCAGGTCCACGATCCCGACGTTGGGTCGTTGGCTAACTGCGTTGCGCAGCATGGTGTTCCACTGGTTGACCCGATCGGGCTGGTCCTCCGGATAGAGACGACCGTCCGCCTTCTCGCCGCCGCGGCTATAAGGGACGGTGGCAACCATCACTCGCACTCCAGTCGAGCCGACGATGTTCAACGCCCGCTGCAGTTCGAAGTTGAGATACGCATCGAAGGTGGGGTCACCGATGTGGGTCCATTTGCCCTCGTTGACGCGGTCCACCGTCTCCCAGCGACCGATGACCAACAACGCCACGTCCGGCCGGTCTTGATTGATCTGCGTCGTCCACCGGCCCGGCCAGGTGTCGCATTCGGCTCGCTGCTCCAGCGTCTGCCCGATGTAGCGATACGGGGTGCCGCGCACCAGGCTGCAGCCGATGACGGTGTGGTCGATGAATTTGAACCCCGGCGTCGCGGGCAGGTAATGCATCATGGTCCACCCGATCGAATCGCCGAACACCGAAACGGTGAACGGCCGGTTGGGGTCTCGCGGTCCCGGAGCAGGCACCGGCTGACCGGTCTGCGGAGGTGACGGCGACACCGCCGCGACCGCAGAAACCCCCGGCGGGAGCCCGACCTCGCGTAGCGCGGGTCCGGTGGCGACCGGGACGACGAGGATCGTCGCAGCCGCAGCGGATGCGACGGTGGCCGCCGCGAGCGGCAACAGCGGAACTCGCTCGGGTCGCCAACGCCGAATGGGCTGCTCGATCAACCACCATGAGGCGCCGGCGGCCGCCACCGTCGCGGCACACCGCACGGCGAAGAGTTGCAGTCCCGACCATCCGGTTCGTTCACCGTTGAGCATCAAGAAGATCGGCCAATGCCACAGGTAGACGCCGTAGGAAATCGCGCCCAGACCGACCAGCGGACGCCACGCCAGGATGCGCGCCACCAGTCCGCGCTGCTCCAACGCCACCGGTGCGACCACCAGAGCAGCGGCGAGTGCCACCACGATCAACAAGCCGTGACGGAATTCGCCGGCGCTCCCACTGGCGAAGTGGGTGATCGCGGCCAGCACAACCAGACCGAGCACCGGCAATATCCGCATGATTCGCCGACCCCAGCGGCTGCGCACCAGGCACCAGCCCCGGTTCAGCGCCGACCAGTCGCGGACGAGCAACGCCGAGGCGGCCGCGCCGACCAGCAATGCCTGCGCGCGGGTATCGGTGCCGAAGTAGATTCGGTCCCGGCTGGCGTCGGTGGTGAAGATGATCGCAGCCGCGGCGGACGCGATGGCCCCCAGCGAGCCGATGACGAAGGTGGCGAATCGCACGTGGCCCACCGTGGTTTTCGCGAAATAGCGCTTGGCGCGCGCCGCCAGTAGGAGGGTCACCCCGATCAGCAGAACCGGCCAGATGAAGTAATACTGCTCCTCGACGCCCAGCGACCAGGTGTGTTGCAGGGGCGATGGCGGAGCGCCCTGGGTGAAGTAATCCGTCTTCTGCGCGACGAACCGCCAGTTGGCCATCCACAGAAAGGCCGCGATCGCGTCACTGCGCAACCCGGTAAGCGACTGGTAGGGCAGCAGGTCACGCGCCACACCGACGGTGAGGACCATCAACACCAACGCGGGCAGCAGCCGCCGCGCGCGGCGAATCCAGAAGCCGGTCAGGTCGATACGGCCGTTGCGGCCGAGTTCGTCGAGCAGCAGTGACGTGATCAGGAATCCGCTGAGCACGAAGAAGATGTCGACACCGATGAACCCACCGGTCACACCGGGGATGCCGCCATGGCCGACCAGGACGAGCGCAACGGCGATGGCTCGCAATCCGTCCAAAGCTGGGATGCCGTTGGGTCGTTGCGGCTGGTCCCATTTGGCCAGCCGTCCCACCCGCCGCACCGGAGCCACCCAGCGGCGCCGAGCAGAAGGCGCCGGCGCGGGATGTTTCCCGCCCGGCTCAGTACTCGCTGTTAATGCGCCCCGACCATCTCGTCGCCCGGCGCCCACGTTGCTGCCGATACGTCGTTGCCCCTCCTCGTGATCTCCGCAAGCTTAGAGGCGGCGTGGGCCGGATCAGCGCAAGACACGCAACGGTTTTCGGCAGCTTTTCTCGGGCTGGACCGTTCGCCGCGGTGGCGGTCGGACAAGATCTGGTCCGGCAGTTTGGCCTCGTGCACCGATCATCAATGTCGGCTGGACGTCGTTCCGGCGCGCACCGCGGCGTGCTCACCTGCTCGTTTGCCCGAGAACACGCAGTCCGCCAGGGAAAGCCCACTGATGTAGGAATTCGAGCAGACGCCCACCGCGGTGCGCCCCGCGGCGTAAAGACCTGAGATCGCGGACCCGTCGTCCCTCAAAACTTCCCCGCTGGCACCGTCGACCTTCAGCCCGCCCAGGGTCATCCCGGGCACAAAGTAAGCCATTGACGGCCGGATGGAGATGTCCACGCCGTAGAACGGAGGTTGCCGCAGGGGCCTCAACATTGCCGTTGCCTTGCGGGCGGGGTCTTGCAGACTCTCCGCGGCGGCGTGGTTGTAGGCCGCCACGGTGGCCGCCAGACCGGAAGGCGAGATGTCGAGTTTGACAGCCAATTCGTCCAGGGTGGCCGCCTTGCGCCGCTCGGTCGTCAACACCGCGGCCATCTGGAGTCGCTGAAGCGGCGTGGTCTGGTAGGGCAATTGCGCTCGGGCCCGCTGCCACATCGCTGCATCGAGTATGAGGAAGCCTTTTCCCCCGAAGTTCCGGACCATGACGTCGGCGTGGGTGGCGCCGTACAGGTCTTCGTTCGCGATGCGTTCACCGTTGACTCCGACGCTGACCCCCTGCAACATCGCCGACGGAGGGCTCAAGAACCGCCAGGCGGCCAACCGATTCAGGTATGCGGTGGCTCCACCGACACTGACCCCCAGCATGATGCCGCTGCCGTCGTCGCCTTCGGTTCCCATCGGCGATATACCCGCATAGGCTGGCGCGTTGTACAGCAACATGTCTCGGTTGAAAGCGAATCCACCGGCGGCCAGGATGACGTTAGGTGCCTCGACGATCAACTCGCCGCTGCGGCGCCACAGCCGCCTCTCGCCGGTGGGTAATGCGCGGCCGATCGCGGGCGCCCAGTTGGTCAGTTTCGCCCGCAACGGCGCTGTGCGCAGGTAGTGCTGCAACATGATCAAGTTACAGTCGGTGACGCTACGGCAGCGCAGTCCGGCCACCCGGCCATCGACCATCAGCACCTCCTCGGCTCGGGTCAACGGCAAAAACTGCACACCCAGGCTCTCCGCGGAGCGGCGCAGCGCCTGCCACAGCGCCCTGCCCGACCCCATGCCTTTGGCAACTTGGCGGTGTCCACGTGGCGCCGGCATGGCGTGCAAGCAGTACGGATAGGCCTGTTCATTGCCGGAAAAGTACAGATAGTGCCGGTCGGTCGGATACGACGTCTTGTAATCGCACAGCATCCCCGCAAACCGGGCGCCGTGCTGCTCCAACCACGACAGCCGCTGCACACTTTCCTCGCAGAATCGTTGCAACGTGGCGTCATTCACCACACCGGCGACCTCTTGGCTTAAGTAGCAATACATCTCGCGCGGCGTATCAGGGTATCCCGCTGCATACTGGTATCGAGTACCTCCGCCGGCGTAGACCACTCCACCCGACAGCGCTGATGCCCCGCCCCCTAGTGACCTGTCCACCACAAGCACCCGGGCACCGTGCTCCGCAGCCGCGATCGCCGCGCAGGCACCGGCGGCGCCGAATCCGACGATCACTACGTCGAATTGGTCGGCACCCGGCCTTCGGTCAGTGGCGCTTATCGGCCACGAGCGGCTGATCTCGTTGCGCCGATTCCGAACCGACGCGTCCTTGGTCGAATCCATCGCCATCAACTCCTTCATGCAGCTGCCGGGGCTGGCAGGTCGACCCGCCTGATCAAGCAGAATGTTGGTGGCCGAAGTGGCTGTCGCCTTCGGCATGAAGGCTCGGAATCGACCTAAGGGCTTGTGAGTCGGTGATCCGGAAGGCGTTGTCTTCCAGAATAATCCAGCCGTTACGCTCGAACTGGCTCAGAGTCGCGCTGACCGTCTTGGCTGGAACACCGACCAGACGAGAGAAGTCTTCAGAGGTCAAGTTATGCACCACCCGCACCGTGTCACCGTCTTGCCGGCCGAACCGCCATTCCAGGAACAGAAGTCGGTTGGCAATGCGCTTCGGTGCGTCGGCCGACGCGAAGTCGCCCACGAAAGTCGTCATAAATCTTGCCCACCGCGCCAAAAGGCGAAGCAGTTGCTCGCCGATTTCTGAATGTTGAGCCATCCACCTCAGAAGTTGCGCGCGTTCGATCGGTACTGCCAGCACCGCGGTGAGGGCGGTGACGCTCGCGTCGCATGCCGCCGGATCGAACATCGCAGTGACACCGAGGAGTTCTGCGGGTCCTACCACGGTGATGAGCATCTCGTGGCCGTCGGGGCGCCGATACGAAACTTTGACTTTGCCGGAGATGATCACGTAAAGGCGGTCGCCGAAGTCGCCATTAGTTGTCCCGATATTGCCGGGTGGAAGGTGCACCGGCGCCAGCTGCCGAGCGAACGCCGAGACGACATCGGGTTCTGTTTTGGAGAAGATTCCCGTTGCGTAGAGCGCCTGAAGAACCTCTCGGTGTTGTGTTCCCGTGCACGAGCTGTGGTGGGAGTGCCGCAATCTGATGCTGTTGCGATGGATTTGCGGATCGGGGAGGTCGCTCGCATCGCAACACCTCAACCCTGTCGCCGGCCGCCCCAACAGAGTCATAGCTACCCTCGCCGCTGACTGCGGGCGGTGGTCCTGAGAACGATCACGAAACCAACGTTAGGTGCACCCGTGCAGTGCAACGACACGTCGTGCGCAGCAGTATGTCCAAATTGCGCAACGCAGAAGGTTCGACGTCAGGGACCGGGGCTAGAGCAGGCCCAGCAGTTGCAGGTCTTCAGCGTATTTGACGATGACTGGTGCTGAGACATGCGGAACATCTTTATCCGAACCAATTTTCGCCTCTTGCACCGCGGCGCGGAAGCGCTCGGTGGGAGCCCGCGACCCGAGGATGGGCTGTTGGGGCTGCTGGTAGTTCTGCAACAGCGGCAACAGCGAGGCTTGGCGCTGCCGGTCGGGCAGGGCCCGCAGGCTGGTCTCGAACCGGCGCAGCCACTCATGGTAGTCCGCGATGCGGGTGATGGCATATCCGGCTTCGATCAACCAGTCGATGTACTCGTCGAGTCCGATGCCGTCGTCGTAGGGGTTCATCACGTGGTAGGTCCGGTGTCCGTCGACCTCCTGTGCTCCCAGCGCGGAAATCGACGCAGCAATGAACTCCACCGGCAGACCGTCATAGTGGGCGCGTTGGCGTATGCCGTCGGCGTTGTCTATCGGGGGCTCGTAGAACGAACCGGGTGCGATCCCGGTAGCCAATACGCTCAGGATCAGCCGCGTGAACATGTCCGGCACGTTGAGCTGACCGGCATATGTGGTGTCGGCCAGAATCATGCTGCAGCGGAACACCGCTACCGGCAAACCGCACAAGTCGTGCGCTTCGCGCAGCAGCACCTCGCCGGCCCACTTGCTGTTGCCGTATCCGTTGGCGTAGCTGTCGTCGATCTTGCGCGACGGGCTCGACACCCGAATGTCTGTGTCCTCAAGGAACATCGAAGGATCGATCTGATCGCCCACACCGATTGTGGAGACGTAGGTGTAGGGCTTGAGCTTCGTGGTCAACGCGATGCGGATCAGCTCAGCGGTGCCCACGGTGTTCGGACCGAACAGCTCCGCATAGGGCAGCAGGTGGTTGACCAGTGCGCCGGGGTCGACGATCACATCGACGGTGTCGGCCAGCCGCTGCCAGCTCCGCTGGCACAGGCCAAGATTGGCAGCGCCCTTGTCACCGGCGACGACCGCCAAATGTTCCGCGGCCAGCCGCTGGTAGCGGGCGAGCAGCTCGGGGTCGCGACCGTCGAAGGTCTTGTCCAGCCGGACCCGTGCTGCCGCGTCGTCCTTGGCGCGCACCAGGGCGATCACCTTGCCATCGATCAATGCCATTCGTTCCAGCCACTCCAGCGCCAGGTAGCGGCCCAGGAAGCCGGTCGCGCCGGTCAACAGAACGGTGCGCACCTCCCTGGCAGGCCGGCGCAAGTTCGGCGCGGCAGCCAACGTCTGCGCTGCAATGAACTTGTCCAGCTTCAAGTCGGCGGCGTAAACCTCCGCCGCGCCAGCACCGTGCACGGTGGCGAAGCTCGGTCGCTTCGTGCCGGCGCGGCCGGCTTCGATGTAATCGGCGACGGCCTGCAAATTGTTGGCCGGGCTGACGATGACACCGACCGGCACATCCACGTCGAAAATCTCATGCAGCAGGTTGCCAAAAGTCAGTGCCGACAATGAGTCTCCACCCAAGTCGGTGAAGTGCGTTTCCGCTGACACCTCCGCGCGGACCGCACCCAGCAGGGCGGCTGCCGCCCGAGCTACTGTCTGGCGCACCGGCGCGGTAGCTCCGGTGCGTCGCAGTTCGTCCAGCTCGCCGGCCTGGTTAGCGTCCAGCTCGGCGTAGAGCCGTTCGAGGCGCTGGCCGTAGTGCTGCTTGAGCCTCGGCCACGCCAGCTTGCGAACTTCGGTCAGCAGACCATTCTCCGGAGTGAACGGCGTAGTTTCGATCAAGAAGTCGCGCGGCACCTCGTAGGACTGCAGCCCAGCCCTTCTGGCGACGTCTTGCAGAGAGTCGGTGATCAGACTCTTCAGTTCGGTGAGATCATGTTCGGCCAGCGCCTTTTCGGTGGGTACCACCACGGCCAGCAAGTACGGCTGGGTACTGTTGCCATAGACGTAGATCTGGCGAACCAGGGGGCTACAACCGAACACCGCCTCCAACTTCGCGACCGCGACAAACTCGCCCTGAGCCAGCTTCAGCACATTGTTGCGGCGATCGACATAAAGCAGCCGACCTGGACCAGTTTCGGCGACGACGTCACCAGTGCGGTAGTAGCCGTCGGCATCGAACACTTCAGCGGTGACGTCAGGCCGCTTGTAGTAGCCGGGAAACACGTTCTCGCTCTTGAGCAACAGCTCACCCCGCGGATATGGCCGGTCGGTGGTGAAGTAACCGAGATCCGGTACGTCGACAAGCTTGTAGTCGACGACGGGCGGACTCTGAATTTGACCGTCCAACAACACCATTCCGGCCTCGGTCGAGCCGTACCCGTTCACCACGTGCATCTGGAGCAATGACTCCACCCACCTGGTCAACTCAACTGAGGTCGGAGCCGTTCCCGTCATCGCGAAGATGACGCGACCGCCAAGCAGACGTTGCCGGTGCTCCTCCAACACTTCTGCTTCGATGACCTCGCGGTGATTTCGGCCGGCGTCAGCGGCGCATCGGCGGTCCACTTCACTGCGGAATGCCTGAAACAGCGTCTCCCAGACCCGGGGAACCAGGGTCAACTCCGTCGGACGCACCAACCGGAGGTCGTCCAGCAGCGTGGACAGGTCACTCTTGGCCGGAAAATATGCGGTCCCGCCATTGCCCAAGGTGCCGTAGAGGATTACGCGACACATCGAGTGGCTCATCGGCATGAAGTTCAGGGTGATCGACGGCGCACTGGCCCCCACCCAGGCGCGGTTGGGTCTTTGCCACATCCGGGCCAGAATGCTGCGCGGATACATCGCGCCCTTGGGCGCACCCGTGCTACCGGAGGTGTAGACCACCAGGGCCAACGGGTCCTGGCCGTCTACCGCGGCCAGCGACGGCGTCGGCAGCGTCCTACCGCGCTCGACCACCTGGGCCAATGTCATGACGGTCACCGTGGTGTCGGCCAACCGCGCCCGCGCGGTTGCTACCGCCTCGCGCTGCTCGTCGACCTCGGGGTGATAGTCGAACACCACCAGTCGTGCCGGCGGATGATCGGCTTGGGCCAAGTCGACTGCCAGGTGCAGATATTCGGCGCTGACGGCGATCGCAATGGGCTCGGTTTCGGCCACTATCGCCTGTAGCTGGGTGAGTGATGCGCTGGCCTGCAACGGAACAGACACAGCACCACATAGGGCCAGCGCCATATCGATCGTGGTGTAGTCGACGCTGGTGAAGCCCAGCATGCACACCCGGTCACCCGGCGACACCACATCGTCAAGCCATCCGCTGGCCAGGGCAGTGACGCGCTCCCCCAACTCGGCATAACTGATCGTCTCGAACCGGGACAGCAATTTCACCGACCTGCGCCCACTCGCAGGGTCAACGATGAATTCGACAGCGCGTTGCCCCAGCGCGGGTCGATCGGCATAACCCCGAAGAACCGACTGGATGACTTGGGGCAGGGGTAGCCCCGGGCGCTGAACCGTCGCCGCCACCGCCTCGCTAGGGAAGGCGGCAGCGAATTGTTTATCGCTGGTTGCGATTTCAGCAATTCGGCGCTGCAGCCGCTCCTCATGAGTGGCAGGCGACATAGCAAAACCTTTCAAGCAAAGCGATGACTGACCGACATCGAGCCAACGCTAGACAGCCGACGGGTCAGCCACTATCCATCGTGCGCACGCCTCTAACCGCATAACGCACAGGCGGTTCCGTCCGCTGTCGCGGGGTGGCTTGCACCAGTCAGCATGCCCGCAGTGCACCATGCGGCCCAGGCAGTGCGCACGCTGGATACTCGGCCGGCCACAGACGCCCCCGTCGGCGGGGTCGAGCAAATCGGCGCGCTGAATGCCCGTGCATAACGGCTGTCGGCTCCACGGTCGACTGTGCGAACTGAACTCAATCCTTGCGCGAGTCGGCCGGGCGGTTGCGCAATGTGGATACCTCAATGAACGAGACGGCCCTAATCTGACGGCTTAGCACGAATTCGAAAGGTGAATCGATGACCATACTTTCTGACGCGCTGGTCGCGGACTCGGACGCATCGGCAATCTGGAAGCGGGTCAACGAGATCGCCCCTGTCCTACGTGAGCACAGTGAGGAAGCGGAAGCCGCCCGTCACCTGAGCCAACCCGTTGTCGACGCGATGCGCTGGGCGGGTGTCTTCCGGATGGCGATGCCCGCGGCATGGGGTGGCCCCGAACTCGACGTGTGCACACAGGTCGAGGTGATCGAGCGGTTGGCCAGGGCAGACGCCTCGGCGGCATGGTGCGCCATGATCGGAACCGAAAGCGGGTTCTTCGCTTCTTACCTCGATGAATCCGCGGCCCGCACCCTCTACCCGGAATTAGACATGATCAGTGCCGCATTCCAAGGCCCGGCGGGCACTCTCGAAGTCTGTGACGGCGGCTATCGCCTATCGGGCCGATGGCCGTTCGGCAGTGGGGTGACCCACGCCGACGTCATCGCCGGCGGCGCCATCGTCAAGCAGAACGGACGACCGCGATTGACCCGTTCGGGTAAGCCTGAATACAGAGTGGCGATCCTGCCAGCGCACGAGTGGAAGATCGTCGATACGTGGAATCCAGTCGGGCTCGCCGGCAGCGGCAGCCACGACTACACGATCGAAAACGCCTATGTGCCGCAGGATCACACGTTCGTTCCGGGAGAACACCACCGGTCCGAACCCTTGTATGCCTGGTACGGCCTGTTGCCCGCCTGCGGTGTCGGCGTCGCACTTGGCGTGGCGGCAGAAGCATTCGATAACGCACGCGAGATTCTGGAATCCAGAATCAGCAAGGTGACCAATGTTCCCGCGAAGCAGGATCCGGTCGTCTTGAGCAATTTGGCGCGCGCATCAGCCATGATCGGCGCATCGCGCAGCCACGTATTCGACACACTCGGCGATGTGTTCGCAACACTGCAAGCCGGAAAGGAACTTTCGCTCGACCAGCGCGCCCGCTGGGCCGGTGCCGTCGTACACGCAGGAACTTCCTGCCGTGACGCGGTGCAACTGTTGGTCGACGCGGTCGGTGCTGGGGCGCTACACCGGTCGTCTCCACTGCAACGCCAGCTACGCGACCTCAACATGGTCGCCCAGCACGCGTTGACAACGAAGCGGGTGTGGGAGTGGTCCGGGGCATTGTATTTCGGCACGCAGCCCCCGGTAGCCGTCTACTGAGACAGGTCCGACCTTCCCGGTGTGCCTAGAGAGACTTGAGACGACGAACACGGTCGTCCGATACGCGTTGCGCGAGCTCGCTGTTCGGGGCAAAAAGCTCGAAGCCATGGGGGGCGCCGGCATGCAGGTGAAACTCGGTTGGCACACCCGCTGCCATAAGCCGTTCTGCGTATCGCAGATCCTCCCGCCAGAACAGGTCGAGTCCGCCCACGTCAATGTAGGTCGGTGGCAGCTCAGACACATCGTCAGCGCGCGCCGGCGCGGCGTACGGCGAGACGGTCTCGCCGCCTACCTTCTCCCCGAGCAGGGCCGTCCACCCGGTGATGTTGTCATCAGAATCCCACGTCAAATGTGACGCCACGGCGGAGCTACCTGTTTCTGTGCGGTCATCAAGCAGCGGCGCGAACAGAAGCTGCTGGGCTAGTGCCGGACCACCTCGATCTCGTGCCAGCAAAGCTACTCCGGCCGCAAGTCCACCTCCTGCGCTGCCGCCCATCACCGCAATGCGTTGTGGGTCGACGGAAAGAGCGGATGACTGTTCGGCTAGCCACACCAGCGCTGCATAACAGTCTTCGACCGGAATCGGATCCGGATACTCTGGCGCGAAGCGATATTGAACCGACAGAATCGGAACGCCGGACAACGCGACATACGACCGCACAAGCAGGTCGTAGACGCGGTGCCAACCCATAATCATCCCGCCGCCATGCAGCAGAAGCGCTGCCCGGCCAGATTCACGCGTGCCAGTGGGCCGGTAGAGAAACAACGGCAGTGGCGTGCCGTCCAATGCGTTCACCACGAACGGGTAGACATCGACTCCGCTGGCAGGAGGGAACATTTGTGCGGCCCTGTCTAGGGCCGCTTCGACGATGACCCGCCGGGTCCGCCAATCACCGGCCGGCGGTCGCCGGACCTGTATCTCTGTCATGTTCTGCGGGATGCACTACGGCGCAGGGTTTCCGCCGGCTTCTCGTGGTAGCGAGCCGAATAGGTGGCCGCGAACCTGCCGAGATTGGCGAAACCCCAGCGGGAAGCGACCGCAGCCACGGTAACCACCGATGGATCCGCTTCAAGCAATGTCTGATGCGTTCGGCGCAACCGAACCTCGCGCAAATATGCCATCGGCGATGTTTCGAGATAGCGTCGAAATCCATACTGCAGCGTACGAACGCTCAAATGACTGTGCGAGGCAATCGACGACAAGGTCAACGGCGAATGAGCTTCTTGCTCAATGTATTCGATGGCGGTACGGATCGCGCGGGGCGCTGTCGGCCGTTCGTGGCAGACGACGGCCTCCCGGTGTGGATGCGGAGCGGCCAGCAGGAAGCCGCGCACGAGACTGTCGACGAATGGCATACCGACAAGCGGTTGGGTAAGCAAGCCGTCCTGCCGGAGAATCTGCTCGGTGAACAACCCCAACATCGTGACCCAACCTTGGACTGGCGGCGTATGCGCCGGCAGGCTGGGAGAAGAATCGATTTGAGAAGTCGCGCGATAACCTAGCGCATCGCTGAGGGCCTCATCGACGGCGTGGCGGTCGATCGTCAAACACATCATCTTGGTGCCGGCCGTCCATCGCGTCGCGCACCTATTGGTGTGTTGGCGCTGCGGGGCCAGCACGGTAGTAGCGCCAGGACCGACGGATACAGCAGCGCCTTTATAGAGCCCTTCCACCCGGCCGTTCTGCAGCACCAGCACCTGATAGGTGTCGTGGCATCCTCGGCTATCCATCGAGATGTCGGAGCCGACAACGAGTTCGGAAACCGTGACGGGACCGAGTCGGCCCGCCCGTCTGCACAGGGAAAAAGATTTCGGGTCACTGACCAAATCGACGTGGCGCCGGCCGCAGCAAGCGAGGGCGAGGTCATCAAACGTTGGCACCGGTGTCAAAGTGCGCATAGGCGCAGTGGTAGCTGTCGATCGTTCAGTCACGCAGTTGCCCTCCTCGTTAGCAGCTAGTGTCCTTTCCCCTCGCCTCGGCAACAACCACGGTAATGCCGTTGTCGTGGAATGAAAGCGCCGCTGCCAGAGACTGCGCCACGCGTCCGCAGTCATGCGCTAACTGGCTACTCGGCCGCTCGCACTGGGGCAGCTGTCAAAAAGCGAAGACCTATGCCCGCTCTTCGAGCACACCATGTATGACTTTCGGTAATGAGACGGGTGACGCGAGCAGCTGCATAATTGAATTTCCGTCTAAGGGTTGGCTTTTCGACGCTATGGCTGCGGTGTCACCGACCGCGTCCGCTGGTATCGTCACGCAGGTGGTGGGTTGTACACTGCCTCAGTTCGGGGAATTGGCGCACGCGGATGTGGCTGCATTTGCAGCGGCGACGGAGCAGTTGGGCGTTGACAGCTTGTGGGTCGCCGACCGACTCTTGGCACCCGTGGACCCAACCGCACTACATGCTGGTATGCGCGGTGCGATACCCGAGCACTACCGCACCATCGCTGATCCGTTAATCGCGCTGACTGTAGCCGCGACCGTGACCACTACGGTGCGGTTGGGCGCCAGCGTGTTGGTGGGGCCTTGGTATCCGCCGGTCCAGTTGGCGCGTCAGCTCACGACCATTGATGCCGTCAGCGACGGACGGTTGCTGCCCGGATTCGGTGTCGGCTGGTCGCCTGACGAGTACTGCGCTTCTGGCGCTCGTTTCGAGGACCGCGGCGCGCTTCTCGATGAGTTGTTGGATGTATTGATTGCGCTCTGGACCACCAGTCCCGTTGAGCATCAAGGCGTTCACTGGTCGATCCCGCCGTCGTGGGTTGACTTCAAACCGGTTCAGCGCCCGCGGCCACCGATTGGACTGGGCGCCTTCACCGGTGCCGGCTTGCGGCGGGTGGGTGAGCGTGCAGACTGCTGGCTGCCAGTCGTGTGGGCCAGTAATCACGTGGATCTGTCTCCGTTACACGCACAACGGAACGCGGTCGATGCTGCCGCCCGCGCGGTTGGCCGCGACTCTGCTGAGATCACTGCACAGGTTCGCGTCAACGTCGCGCCTGGCACTCCCCTTGTGGCGGTGGCTGACACCACGCGTCGACTGGCCGACAACGGTTACCCGGATTCGTTCGTGGAGTTGATGTGGGCCGTCGAGGATATCGACTCCCAACTCGAGTGGATCGCGAAATTCGCGGCCTTGTAATCAAAAGTCGGAAGCCATCGCATAGCCAGCAGCCTCAGGTGCGGTTGATTTGGGGCGGCTCTGTGGGTGCTGCCGATGGGCGTTCGAGGAGTAAGCCGGCCCCATAGGACCTTACCGATGCCGGAACCGACTGTGCTGCCCCTGGCGACTGGCAAGACGTCGACATGTTGCTCTTGCAACGACAGCTCTCCCCGCTCGGTTTCCTAGAATGGCCCCACTGGTTCGGCGTCGGATCCGGTCTCGACAGAGGTCAGGCCAAGTTCCTCGAGTACCTGGGCGGTGTCGGCGCCCAGTTCCGGCGCCGGACCCGCGACCTTCCCCGGCGTCCGGGAAAACCAAGCCGGCACACCGGGAAACCGCACCGGGCCGTGCGGCGTTTCCACGGTCTGGAAGAAGTCGACAGCGTTCAGGTGCGGATCGTCGAACAACTCCGCCGGGCTGGACAGCGGTGCCGCCGGGATCTCGAGTTCACCGAACAGATCGAGCCATTCTTCGGTGGTGCGTTGCGCCATCGTTTCGGCCAGCAACGCATAGACGGCGTCGATCTGACGCGCCCGACCCTCGAGTGTGGCGTAGAGGTCGCTGGCCCACGGCGGCCGTACGGCTCGGATGAATGCCGCCCAATGCTTGTCGTTGTAGATCAATGCGGCGATGTAGCCGTCGCTGGTGCGATACGGCCGGCGGTTGGGCGCCACGGTTCGGGGATAGATGGCCGGCCCAAGCGCGGGTTCGAACATCGCACCGTTGGCGTGTTCGACCAGCATGAAGGACGCCACGGCTTCGAACATCCCGATTTCCACCTCTTGGCCTTCACCGGTGCGTTCCCGGTGGAACAGCGCCATCATCGTGGCGTAGAGGGCGGTGAGACCGGCAACCTTGTCGGCCAGGATGGTCCCAACGTAGTTCGCCTCGCCGGTCAATTGCTGTTGCACAGCGGGCAATCCGCAGGCCGCCTGAATCGTGTCGTCGTAGGCGGGCAAGTCCCGTTTGGGTCCGCGCCGTCCGTACCCGTAGCAGTTGGTGTACACGATGGCCGGGTTGATCGCAGCCACGTCGGCGTAGCTGAGGCCCAGGCGGCCGATCGCCTTCGCGCGCATCGAGTGGATGAACACGTCGGCGCCCGCGATCAGGGCGCGCATGGCGGTTTGACCGGAGTCGGACTTCAAATCGAGGCTGACCCCGCGTTTGCCGCGGTTGACGTTGACGAAGACGCCGCTCATTCCGGGTGCCGGGCCGACGGAGATGTAACGAGTGTCATCGCCTTGCGGCGGCTCGACTTTGATGACGTCAGCACCCATGTCGGCCATGATCTGCGTGCAGTAGGGCCCCATCACCATCGCGGTGAGGTCGACGACACGCACCCCGGCCAGGGGTCCGGAGCTACCCATGGTGCGCGCGCTCCCGGTTCACCCATGCCGCGGAATCGAAGCTGTAGCGAATATGGTCGGCGTGACCACTGGGCACCACCGGGAAGACTAGCGGCGCGGAGCGGTCCCGGATGGCGTAGAGCTGCTCGGCCACGTCCTCGATCGACCAGGACAGGCGCTGCACCCCGGGGCTTTCTGCGACCACGGCCGTCGCGACGCGACCCGCGATGGCGATCAGCATCTCCCCGTTGACGGGGCAGGACTGGTGAGCCAGTAGCCCGACGACCGGCGCGACCAGGTCGGTGCCCATCGGTGGATAGGCCGAAATGTCCAATCCCTCAGCCATTCTGGTGACCGCGGACGGAACGATGACGTTGCACAGCACCCCGTCGTCCGCGCCTTCGAGCGCCACGACATTGGACAGGCCCACCAAGCCGGCCTTCGCGGCGGCGTAATTCGCGACGCCATGGTTGCCGTAGAGGCCGCCGATCGACGAGGTCAGGACGATGCGACCGTAGTGGGCGTCGCACATGATCGGGAAGGCGGGCCGCACGACGTGGAAGGCGCCGCGCAGATGCACATCGATGACGGCGTCGAAGTCCTCGTAGCTCATCTCCCGCAACGCCGCCCGCCGGACATTACCGGCGTTGTGGATGAGGATATCGATCCGGCCGTAATTGTCCAGGGCCGCTTGGACGATCGCTTGGCCGCCCGCGGCGGTCGCCACCGTTTCAACGCAGGCGACCCCGTCGCCGCCCGCGGCCCTGATCTCTGCGACCACCTGCTGCGCGGGACACTCATCCATTCCCGCTCCGGACACGGCACTGCCGCTGTCGTTGACCACAACCTTGGCGCCCCGGGCCGCCAGCATGAGCGCATACGCGCGCCCCAAACCCCGGCCTGCGCCGGTCACCACGGCGACTCGGTCGTCGAACCTGAGTTCGGTGGTCATGACTTCAAGACCAGGCCGTCCAGATCACCGTCATCCCGCCATGCGGCGAGCAGGTCGCCGAATGCGTAGAAGCCGGGGCCGTACGGCTCGCCGATGTGGGATCGAATGCCTTCTCCCGCTGCTGCTCCCGGGCCGCCGCCTTCGTTGTTGTAGTAGCCCGGCGTGCACTCGCTGTCGAACTGGCTGTTGTCGATGGCGGTGTCGCGGATGGTTTGACACCACCGGTCCTGCGCCTCCTGGCTGGGTTCGACGGTCGTCGCGCCCCGGGCCAGCGCCTCGGCGATGATGTAGGCGATGTGTTCGCCCTGCAGTTCGTAGTTGGCGGCGATATTCGCCGAGATTCCGACCTGGGTGAAGCCGGTGAAGAACTGGTTGGGGAACCCTCGACTGGTCATGCCGTGCAACGTCTTATAGCCGTCGCGCCAGTAGTCGAAGAGGGACAACCCATCGCGTCCCTCGATTGCCTCGATCGAATACCGCCGGCTGATTTCCGTGGTGATCTCGAAGCCGCTGGCATAGATGATGCAGTCGAGTTCGTACTCCACCCCGTTGGCCACCAGGCCTTTCTCGGTCGCCCGCTCCACGCCCTTGCTGGCTGACACGTCGACCAAGGTGACGTTCGGTCGGTTGAACGTCGGGAGGTATTCGTCGTTGGTGCAGGGCCTTTTGCACAAGAACCGATAGTAGGGCTTGAGCGCCTCGGCGGTCTGCGGGTCTTCGACGATCGCCTCGACACGCCGGCGCAGGCGCTCCATGACCTTGTAGTCCTCCTCCTCACGGATCGCCATGAACTGCTCGGGGCTCATCGAGGCCGGATCATCGAGTGCCAGTACGCGGGCTGCGGTGTTGCGGCCCAATTCGGTCCAGAAGTCGCAGACATAGTCCGGTTGGCCGGGCGCCATGCCCTCGAACGTCCAGGAATGGAAGTTGCGTTGTCGCTCTTTCTGCCAGCCAGGCCGTAGCGTCTTGACCCATTCGGGATCGGTGGGGGTGTTGTTGCGCGCGCCGACCGACGACGGGGTGCGCTGAAAGACATACAGGTGCTTGGCGTCTCGGCCCAGGAACGGCACGATTTGTACCGCCGTGGCGCCGGTGCCGACCACGGCGACCCGTTTGTCACGCAGCTTGTGCAGCCCGCCGCCGCTGTCTCCGCCGGTGTAGTCGTAATCCCAGCGGGAGCTGTGAAAGCTGTGTCCCTGGAAGTTCTTGATTCCGGGAATGCCTGGAAGCTTCGGCCGATGGAAGGGACCGGATGCCAGCACGACGAAGCGGGCGCGGATGTCGTCGTCGCGGTCGGTGCTGATGCGCCACCGGTGGACCGCTTCATCCCAGTGCAACGCCTTGACCTGAGTGGAGAAGATCGCCGAGTCGTAGAGGCCGTAGTGCTTGCCGATGCGCCGGCAGTGCTGGTAGATCTCGGTGCCGTCGGCGAATTTCTTGCTGGGTATGTAGTCGAGCTCTTCGAGCAGCGGTATGTAGCAGTAGGATTCGTTGTCGCATTGCAGCCCGGGATAGCGGTTCCAGTACCAGACACCGCCGAAGTCGCCGCCCAGTTCGATGATGCGCACATCGTCTACGCCGGCCTTCTTCAGGTTGGCCGCGCACAACAGACCGCCGAAGCCGCCGCCGAGCACCGCGACATCGATGTCGGCACAGATCGGATCACGCACTACCGGTGTCGAATACGGGTCGGTCTCGTAGTAGCCGGCGAAGTCGTCGACCAGTTCGATGTACTGTTTGGACCCTTCCGGTCGCAGCCGTTTCTCCCGTTCCTGGCGGTACTTCTCGCGCAGGGCGGGCAGGTCGATGTCCTCGGGTGTCTGCGTCGGTGGGCAGTCCGGACCTTCGGTCATGCCAGAGCGTTTTCCGGCAGGGCGGCGGCGTGCAGGGGCGCGTCCATGTCGTGGACAGCGGGTAACACTTCGGCGGCGAACAGTCGAGTGCTTGCCATCGCCTCGTCGTATGGCATGGTGCCGAACTGTGGGACGATCGTCAGCTCACAGAACGAGCAGGCTTGCTGGGCGGCTTTGAGGCGGTTGAAGATTTCCTCCGGGGTACCGATCAGCAAGTTGGAGGCGTGGTATCCGGGCGTTTTGGAGGGCCCTTTGGAAGCCTCACCGCTCACCGACGATGCCAGTACTGCCGTTGCGGTCGCCTCCCGGGCAGCGTATGCCTCATAGCCCTTGACGCCCTTGAAGTTCGACGCGTCGGCGAATCCGTAGTGCACGGTGACATCGCGGTTGGCCGTCCAGATCCACTCCTCGGTTTTGGCGGCATCTTCGGCAGTCGGAGTGCAGTACATGAACATCACGTTCTTGGGCTGACACGGGGGCAGTCCCTCCTCCTGACGGAAGGTGTTCACTTGCTGCACTTCTCGTCCGGCATCCTCGATCGGCTTGTTGCCCACGAACAGCGGCACCATGCCGCGGCGCGCGAGGATCTCCAGCGACTCCGCGGTGGAGGACGAGCTGTAGACGCGAGAGAACAGGTCTGGGGTTTGCGGTTCGGGCCGCAGTGACATCTCCGGGACCGTGAAGATCTCGCCCTGGTAGGCGAACCGCTCGCCCGACAGCGCCAGTTGCAGGATGTCGAGGGCTTCGTTGAACCGTTGCCGGCTCTCTTCGCGGGGCACGCCGACGGCGGCGAACTCACCTTTCGATACCCCGCGCCCGATCCCGATGGTGGTGTACCGGCCATTGGAAAGGATGTCCAGGTAGGCGATTTGGTGTGCCAGCCGGACGGGGTGCCACCACGGCGCCACGGCGACGAAGGTGCCGAGGCTCACGCGTTCGGTCCGACCGGCGAAGTAGCTGAGCGCCTGAATGGGATTCGGTGTCATGCCATACGGCGTTCCACAGTGCTCGGGCACCCAGATGCCGTCGAAGCCCAAGGGTTCGGCCAGATCGCCGATCGCCAGGGTGGACTGAACGCATTGCCAGTCTGGTGTGTCGGGTGGTCGGCTGAAGTCCTCGGCGAGCACGCGGTCCCAATCGTGCGAGTTGTGTGCTCCCAGACCAATGTTGACTTTCATCGCGGTGTCTCCGTTGCTAGTTTGCGGGGCGCGCCGGTCCCCATGTATTCGGCCAGGTTGCGGTGCAGGTTGGCGGTGCTGCGTTCCATGTACGGGTTGGGCCGTGGACCGCGGAAGCCCAGTGACTTCATGCCTTGCTGAACTGCGGCCATATTGGAGAAGTCCTGTGGTAGCACACTGCGCCAGTTCGGGTCATCCGGCGGCGCGTACACCCATTCGGTTTGCGGCTCTTCGCCTTTCGGATACAGCTCGTAGCATGCGGCTTCGAAGATGCATCGGTCCGGGTCATAGCCGTGCGGCCGAGCGCTGTAGCACAGTGCGGTGGTCAAGCCCTGCCCGATCTGGAAGTTCGGGAAGATCTGCCAGGCGGTGCCGCTATTGGCCAGGTGCTCGGGATCAATGGTCGGCCAGATCACGCCGCGGGCGGCATCGTCGCGTCGCGCGGAGGTCAGCCAGTGACTGAGCACCTGGTCGGCGGGTGCGTCCTCGGGCAACTCGTCGACCAGTCGTTGCGCCGCTTCGACCAAGGTTTTGGTGGTGGTGGCGTTGGTCTCCACCAAGGTGTAGAGCTGCATTTCGGCGGTCGAGATGCGCGGGTCTGCGCCCGTACCCAGGCGGATCTTGGATTTGGTCTCCGCCAAGTCCGTTGGTGCGTCGTAGCCGATGTTGCTGTGTTTGCCGTGTGCGGCGGCCCAGCCGCGGAAATTGCCGAATTTGTTGAACTGCGGATGCGTGGTCGCGACGTGGTAGGTCTCGTTGAACGCCTCCATGGCGACTTTCCAGTTGCACTGAAAGTGCAGCCACTTACGCCATTTGCAGCGCATGTCGCCCAGGCGGAAGGGGTCGAGCATGGTGGCGGCGGGCTCCAGATAGTCGCGCAGGGGGGCACAGGCCGGATCCATATTGATCCATATCCAACCGCCCCAGGTGTCGACGTTGACCGGCGCCAAGTGCGTGTTCTCGGGGGTCAACGCGCCCCGCCAGTCCGCCTGCTCGGGGATGTGAATGCAGTTGCCGTCCTGGTCATATGTCCAGCCGTGGAAGCCGCAGACGAACGACTTCTTGTGTCCGCATGCGCTTTTGGCGCCGGGCGGCAAATCCACCAACCGACGGCCGCGATGCATGCACACGTTGTGGTGTGCCTTGAATCCGTCGTCGGCGGTACGGACGACGACAATCGAGTCGTCCAAGATGTCATAGGTCAGGTAGCTGCCTACCTTCGGGAGATCTTCGACCCGCCCGACCTGCTGCCACACCTTGCGCCACAGCTTGTCCCGCTCGGCGCGCGCATAGTCCTCGGAGAGGTATGCCTCGACGCCGATCGTGACCGGCTCGATCAGTTCGTCCATCTGGTCCTCCCTTCCTTCACTCAGGCGTCCCAACGCTTGATCGCGGTGCGGAAAGATTGGTCTTTGAGAAACAGCGATGTGTTGTCCGAATCCAGATGGCCCCACTTGAGATTGAGTCCGCCGTCGACGAGCAGGGTCTGGCCGGTGATGTAGGTCGACAAGTCGGAAAGCAGAAACAGAATGGCCCCGGCCACCTCCTCGGGACGACCCCGCCGCCCCATCGCGATGGCCCGCCGGTCGCGTTCGGGATCCTCGTCGGTGTAGGTGCGCGAGGCCGGTGTCTCGGTAACCCCCGGAGCGACCGCGTTGACCCGGATGGTGGTCCCGTTTTCGTCGCAGGCCAGTTCCAGAGCCATCGTTCGGGTCGCCGCCACGATCGCGGCTTTGGCTGTGCCGTAAGCGATGTGAAACGGCGCCGTGTTCATGCCGCTGATCGACGAGATCGACACGATCGAGCCCGATCGTTTGCTGCTCTTCAGTTCGCCGGCCACAGCCTGACTCAGGAAGAACATCGTTTCGAGGTTGCGCGTGAAGAGGTCCTGCCAGTCGCGGCGGGTCACCCGGGTCGACGGCATCCAGGTCGACGGGTCCGCGCCGCCGGCGACGTTGACCAGGCCGTGCAATTCGCCATCGGCGCGCCGGGCGGCATCCAGGGTGGCGCACACGCCGTCATCGGTGGAGATGTCGGCCGCGACGGAGACCACGGGCAGTCCCTGGGCGGCCAGCGGAGCGACGTGCTCGTCCAGGTTGTCTTGGCTGCGGCTTACCGCCACCACGGTGGCGCCGGCTCGGGCGACCATCCTGGTCACGGTCGTGCCGATACCGCCGCCTGCTGCGCCGGCCACCACTACCGTGCGGCCGGTCAGCCCCATCACATCGGCTGGCATTTTGTCCGGACAAGATAACGACGTGCACTCATTAGAGAGCATGATTCTCTCTTGTCCTTCAGCACGTCAAGGGCGCATACGGATTCTGCTCATCGTATTGTCTGGACCAAGGCCCAATTGCTATGGTCCGAGCGGTGGTAACCGCAACCGGATCGTCGCAGCAGATCGGCCCTGATCAAGGGCGGTACGCGGCCGCGTTGCAGCCGCGGCTGGCCGAAGGCTGGACGTTGACGCGGCTGACGCCGCCGAGTCGGTTGTTCGGCGCCAATGGGCTGCGCACCGGACCGGACGGCCGCGTCTACATCGCGCAGGTGACCGGCAGCCAGATCAGCGCGCTGGACCTGAGGTCCGGACAACTGGACACCGTCAGCGCGAAGGGCGGGGCGATCGTCGCCCCCGACGACGTGGCCTTCGACCCGGGCGGCAACCTCTACGCGACCGAGGTCATGGACGGCCGGGTCAGCGTCCGCGACGCCACCGGACGCACCCGGGTGCTGCGCGACGACCTGCCGTGCGCCAACGGCATCGCGTTTCACCGCGGCAGGTTGTTCATCGGTGAATGCCGCGCCGGTGGACGCCTGCTCGAACTCGATCGCAACGGCGCGGTGCGGCAGGTGTTGCTGGACAACCTGCCTTCGCCCAACGCCATGGAAGTGGGGCCGGACGGTCTGCTGTACTTCCCGCTCATGGGCGCCAACGAGATCTGGCGCATTGATCCCGACGGCGGTAATCCGCAGCGGGTCGCTGCGGACCTCGGGGTCCCCGACGCGGTGAAGTTCGACTCCCAGGGGTACCTGGTCTCCACCCAGGTGCACAGCGGCGAGGTGCTGCGTATCGATCCGCGCACCGGAGACCGAACGGTGCTCGCGAACCTCAACCCGGGGCTGGACAATCTGACCTTCGCGGGTGATCGGCTGTTCGTCAGCAATTTCACCGGGGAGATCACCGAAGTACTGGCTGCCGGAGGTTCGCGGACCGTGCTACCGGGCGGGTTGAACTGGCCACTGGATCTGGCCGTCGGCGTCGACGGCAACCTGTACATCGCCGATGGAACCTACTTCTACATGTTGGCCGACGGGACACTGCACACCGTCGGCATGATGTTCACGCCCGGGTATCCCGGATTTCTGCGCGGCCTGGCGCCGTTGGCGAGCGGGGAATTCCTCGTCACCACCTCCAACGGTGAAGTGGTCCGCTACCGCCCAAACGCTGGCGAAAGTAAAGTCCTCGCAGCGGGTTTCGATCAGCTGTACGGAATCGCGGTCACTGCGGACAGCGCGGTCTTCGTCGCCGAACTCGGCGCCGGTCGGGTCCTGTCCATCGACGGCGGCCGGGTCGAAGTGCTGGCCTCGGATCTGCGTGAGCCGGTGGGTGTGACCGTCGCCGCTGACGGGGCCTGCCTGGTGGCCGAAGCCGGCGCCGGGCGGGTGCGCAAGTTCGACGGCACCGGCACCGGCACCGCCACCGTCGTGGACGGATTGCGGCGCCCGCAGGGCATTCTCGCGCTGGGCACGGCGCTCTACATCCTGGACGCGGACGCCAAAGAACTCATCGAAGTCGACATGGAGACCCGGGCTCGCCGAACCATTGCTGCGGACTTGCCGGTGGGCGCCCCGCCTGGTGTCACGCCCAAGCCGCTGCTGGGCATGCCGCCCTTCTCCGGTCCGCAGGGCCCGTTCGCCGGCATCGCGGCCGCAGCCGATGGCACGCTGTACGTCTCGGCCGATGCTGAAGGCAGCGTGTTGGCATTGCGCCGGGAAGCCTGAGAGGCCGCAAAAATGTCCGACGCAAAGGTAGTCGATCACCGATACCTGCAGGTCGCACGCACGCTGCGCAAGGAAATCGTCGACGGTGTGTACCCGGTGGGCTCGCAATTGCCTACCGAGCACGAGTTATGCGAGCGATTCGCGGTCAGCCGCTACACCATCCGGGAGGCATTGCGCCGACTGCGCGATGACAACCTGGTGTCCTCGCGGCCGCGGACCGGGACGTTGGTCGTGCCGCGGCCGTCGTCGGATTCCTATGTGCAACACGTCATGTCGATCAACGACCTGGTCGCGTTCGCGACGGGCACCCGGTTCGCGATCGAATCGGTTGCGACGGTCACTGTCGACGACGTGCTTGCCGCTCGGACTGGACTGATCACCGGTGAACAATGGCTGGCCGTTCGCGGCTTCCGTCAAGCAGACAAAGACCCGTCCGCGGCCGCGCTTTGCCGCACGGAGTACTACATCAACCGCGCATTCGCGGCGGTGGGCAGGTTACTGCAACGCCATGAAGGCCCGATCTTCCCGCTCATCGAGGACCTGTTCGGATTGAGTATCGTCGAGGTCCATCAGGAAATCGCCGCGGTACTCGTTTCACCGGAATTGGCCGAGGGTCTCGACGTCGACCCGGGCATTCCGGCATTGGAGGTCCGGCGCACCTACAAGACGTCGGACGGTCAGGTCGCGCAGGTGACCATCAATACCCATCCCGCATCACGGTTCCGCCACTCTATGACGATGCGGCGGGTACGTGTCTGACGGCGTTGTGAGCCGAAAAATAGTCGGCGGCAGGTCGATCCGATGGGATGACCGCCGAGCCGCCGCCGCGTACGCCGAAGGGTGGTGGGTCCGCGAGACACTGGCCGATGCGCTGCGCGCCGCGGCCGAGGACACCCCGCAGCGGCCGGCCGTGGTCGACGGGGAACACCGGTTGGACTGTCAGAGCCTGTGGCGCCAGGCGACGGCGCTCGCACAGTCCTTACTCGCTCGCATCCCGCCGAGCAGCGTGGTGTCGTTCCTGCTGCCCAACTGGCACGAAGCCGCGGTCATCTATCTGGGCGCGACACTGGCCGGGATGGTGGCCAACCCCATCCTGCCCTCCATGCGAGACCGCGAGCTTCGGTTCATTCTGGAAGACGCCGACAGCCGGATGATCTTCATCCCGGCGGAGTACAACCGCCACGACTACCCCTCGATGTTGGCGCGGGTGACTTCTCAACTGGAATCCCCACCGCAGGTCGTGGTGGTGCGCGGCGAGGGCACGTCCGACCAATTACCGTTTCCGGCGCTGCTGGCCGACGCGGGCGACGCGATGCGCTTGCCCGCACTGGATCCCGACGCCGTACGGATGATCCTGTACACGTCCGGAACGACGGGTCACCCGAAAGGGGTTCTGCACACACATAATTCGATCCATGCGCTGATCCGCCAGATCGGCGAGCACTGGATGGTCGAACCCGGTGATTCCTTCCTGGTGGCCTCGCCCATCGCGCACATCGGCGGTTCCATCTACGCCTTCGAATGCCCGCTGCTCCTGAAGACCACCGCGGTTTTGCTAAATCGGTGGAACGCCGACACCGCAGTGCAGCTGATGCAGGCCGAACGCTGCACACACATGGCCGGAGCGACACCCTTCCTCGAGCAACTGCTGACCGCGGCGCAGACCGCGCACACCCGACTGCCCGATCTGAAACTGTTCGTCTGTGGCGGGGCGTCAGTGTCAACGGCGTTGATACACCGCGCGGCGGGCTATTTCGCGTCAGCCGTCGTCACCCGGGTGTATGGCTCGACGGAAGTGCCGGTGACGACAATCGGCGCCCCAGGCAACAGCGACCGGGCCGCCGACACCGACGGCCGCGTCGGTGTCGCTGACATCAGACTCGTCGACGGCGAGATCAGGGTGCGCGGACCCCAGATGTTGGTCGGCTATCAACACCGCGAAGACGAGGCAACGGCTTTCGACGCCGACGGCTACTTCCGCACCGGGGACCTGGGGCGTTGGGTCGACGACGAGTACCTCGTCGTCACCGGGCGCGCGAAGGATCTGATCATTCGCAACGGTGAGAACATCTCGCCCAAAGAGGTCGAAGACATCCTGGCCGGCCATCCCGCCATCACCGAGATCGCCATAGTGGGGCTTCCGGACGAACGGACCGGCGAGCGGGCGTGCGCCGTCGTGGTTCCGGCCGCCGCCCCCGGCCCCGACGTGGCCGATTTGCGCGGCTTCCTGGAGGAAGCGGGAGTGGCGCGCTTCAAAGTGCCCGAGCAAGTGGTCATCTGGGACCTGCTGCCGAAAAACGACGCCGGAAAGGTGCTCAAGCACCAGATCAAAGCGGCGCTGCTGAAGACGGAGCGGTGAGATGGCGGTTGCGGTGGTGACGGGAGCTACCGGCGGTATCGGATTCGGTTGTGCGACAACGCTGGCCGGCATGGGCATGGCGGTGTTCGCGACCGGACGTGACGAGGCCAAGCTCGCCGACCTCGCCGCCCACATCGACGACCCCGATCGGGTGGCGACCTACCCGGCCGACCTGACGGACGACGAGGCCCCGAAGTCCATCGCCGATACCGCTTTCGACCGTTGGGGCCAGGTCGATTTCCTGATCAATGCCGCAGGGGTGGGTAGTCCGAAACCGCTGCACGAGACCGACGACGAATCCCTGGATCACTTCCTCGGCTTGATGTTGCGTGCGCCGTTCCGGCTCATTCGCGAGGTGCTGCCGCGTATGCAACCCGGCTCCGGAATCGTCAACATCACCTCCACGTTCGCCGTGGTCGGCGGCATGCGCGGCGGCGCCTACTCCGCGGCCAAGGGCGGGCTCACCGCACTGACCACACACATCGCCTGCCAATACGGTGCCCGCGGGATCCGCTGCAACGCGGTTGCTCCCGGTGTCATTCAAACGCCCATGACCGAGGAAAGGCTGCGCGACGAGCGGTTTCGGCGAATCAATATCGAGATGACGCCGCATCAGCGACTGGGCAGCGTCGAGGACGTCGCCAGTACCGTCGCATTTCTGTGCTCTCCCGGGGGCGCGTTCATCAACGGTCAGACCATTGTTGTGGACGGCGGCTGGAGCTCGACGAAGTATTTGTCCGACTTGGCGCTGTCCTCGGAGTGGAGAACCGTTCAGCACGACTCGAAGTGACGGCGGATGCCCGCCAGCATCTCGCGGTGCGCTTTGTCTGCCGCGCGGACAGTGAAGGCCGCCAGCGGCCGTGGCGCGGTTAGGTGAATCCGCTCGGTGAGACGAGTGCCGCCGGCTATCGGCTCGAAGCTGACCGTCCCCCGCAGGCGCACGCCCGGTGATTGGTCTGCCTGCGTTCTGACGTCACCGGCCGTCGGCACCTGCAGCCGGGCCCGGTAGCTGATTCGGAATCGCCAGGGCCCTAACGGGATGCGATCAGTCACTTGATAGCTGTGCTGATAGCCGTCGGTCGTGCGGGTACGCGACAGCACCTGTACCGCCGCGATCAACGGGTGGAGGGTTTTGAGGTTGTCCAGGTCGACATAGAACGCCCGGACGTCCGCCGGTGGGGCGGGCACGTCTTCGGTCAGGGTTCGTTCGACGCTGGCCACCCACCAGCTCATGCCAACGCGCCGGTGAGCAGATCCACTGTGCGCCACCAGATGAGCGCGACGAACAACGCCGAGGCCATGACCGTTACCGCCGCTTGGATCGCATTCCGGTGTTGCCGCGGTGCATATACGTAGGCCGCCCCAACCAGCCCACCCGTGACGAGCCCGCCGACGTGGGCTTGCCAGCTGATGAGTTGAGAGCTGACGGCCGGCACCACGAAGGTGAAGGCCAAGTTGACCACGATGACTGCCACCACACCGCGGACGTCGAGGGTGAGGCGCTTGGCCACCACGAAAGTTGCGCCGAACAGACCGAATACGGCGCCAGATGCGCCCGCCGTTGCCGTGTTGAGCGGGGACAGCAGGTAGACCAATACCGATCCGCCTAGCCCGCTGAGCGCGTACAGCGCGCCGAATCGTATTCGGCCCAGCCACATTTCGAGTGGCCGCCCCACCACGTAGAGCGCCCACATATTCAACAGCAGATGTGGGCCGCCGTAGTGCAGGAACGCCGAGGTGACCAGCCGATAGAACTGGCCGCTGGCGACACCCGGTGGCCACAGCACCAACTGCTTCTGCACGTCTACCGACGTAAGCTCGGCAACGAAGGCCAATACGTTGATGGCGATCAGGACGTAGGTGACCACCGGTGTGGCGGACCGTTGGCGTCCGCCGAATCGGGTTCGCGGCTGTCGAATGGTCCGGGCCCCCGCGTGCACGCATTCGACGCACTGGTGACCGACGGCAGCGCTGCGCATGCAGTCCCCGCAGATGGGCCGTTCACATCGGGTGCACCGGACGTAGGTCTGGCGACCGGGATGGCGGTAACAAGTCGGCGCCTCGGCCGGCGACTGCGGTGGATTGACGCCTTGCATCTCACCATTGTCGCTTGCACCGCGGCCCGGGCGCGCTGGGACCAAGCGGACTATCCGGCCGTTTCCGGTTCGGGCACGTGGTCGGGGAAGGCGTCTTGGGTGTGCCCGCCGCGTAAGCTGCCGTCGAGGTAGGCGGCGCGGCAGGCGGAGTGAGCGACTTTGCCGCTCGAGGTGCGTGGGATCGACCCGGCGGGCACCAGCAGTACGTCGCGCGCAGTCAGGCCGTGGCGTACCGCGACCGCGGCTCGGATATTGCCGGCGATCGATTGCATGTCGGTCTTGCGCGCGCCGGGCGCGCGTTCGCCGACGATCACCAGCTGCTCGGAGCCGTCTTGCGGGTCGTTATCGAGCTTGGCGTGAGGATTGTCGAAAACTTGGGACGGCAGCTGGTTGGCCGGCACCGAGAAGGCGGCCACATAGCCGCTGCGCAATGCGGTGCTGGCCTCTTGGGCGGTGTGCTCGATGTCTTGCGGATAGTGGTTTCGACCGTCGACGATCACCATGTCTTTGGCCCGGCCGGTGACATACAGCTCGCCGTCGAAGTAGGTGCCGTAGTCGCCGGTGCGCATCCAACGACCGTCCTCGGGCACGCCCTCGGCGTGCGACGGGCTGGCGCGTGTGTGCAGCACGTTGCCGAAAGTCTCGGCGGTGTCCTGCTCCCGGCCCCAATAGCCGGAGCCAATGTTGTCGCCGTGCAGCCAGATCTCACCGACCTGCCCGTCCGGGCGCTCGGTGGCGGTGTCGGGATCGACGATGGCGGCCCATTGGTCGATCGAGACGACACCGCACGCCACCTGCGCGACAGCCGAAGGTGCGTCGTGGGCGACGGCGCGGAAGCGGCCTTGGGTGAGCTCTTCGCGGTCCACGTAAGTGGTGGTGGCCTCCCGCTTCATGTCGGTGGTGGATACGAGGTGGATACGAAAAGTGTCGCTTCGGCCATGCCGTAGGACGGCTTGATGGCGGTGGCGGGCAGGCCGTATGGGGCGAACGCCTCGTTGAACTTGCGCATGGACGCGGTGGAGACCGGCTCGCTGCCGTTGAGCAGGGCGAAAACGTTGCTCAAGTCGAGTTCGGGGTCACCGTCTTTGGGCAGACCGCGCAAGGCCGCATGCTCGAAGGCGAAATTCGGGGCTGCCGAGAAGGTGGGACCGTCGTCGTCGCCGAGCACCGCGAGCTCGCGGATCCAGCGGAGGGGCCGACGCACGAACGCAGCCGGACTCATGAAGGTGATGCGGTGTCCGATGACCGAGGGCACCATGGCGGTGATCAGACCCATGTCGTGGAACAGCGGCAACCACATCACGCCCCGCTGGCCCTCTTCCACCTGCAGTGCGTAGATGAGCTGTGCCAGGTTGGTGGCCACCGCCCGGTGGGTGATCTGCACACCGGCCGGGGTACGCGTGGACCCGGATGTGTATTGCAGGTAGGCGATGTCGGTCGGGTCCGCCTGCGGTGATCGCCAGGTTTCACCGACCTCGTCGGGGACGGCGTCAACGGCGATGATGCGCGGCCGTTCCGCGCCGCGGCGATCGTGGTGGAAGAACTTGCGCACTCCTTCCGCCGAACCGGTAGTGGTCAAAATCGCCGTGGGTTTGCAGTCGTCGAGAACCGAATGCAGCCGGCCGACGTGCCCCGGTTCGGCGGGGTCGAACAACGGCACCGCGATGACACCGGCGTACAGCGCACCGAAGAACGCCACGATGTAGTCGAGGCCCTGCGGAGCCAACACCGCGACCCGGTCACCGGGCTGGGTGACCTGTTGCAAGCGCGCGCCGACGGCGCGATTGCGGGCACCGAAACGCGACCAGGTCAGATCGTGATAGACGCCATCGGGATCAGCGGAGAAATCGAGGAAGCGGTAAGCCAGGCTTTGTCCACGCGCCTGGGCCCACCGCTCCACATGACGAATCAAGCTGCCGTTGTCGGGGAATTTGATTTTCCCATTCACGACGTAGGGGTTGGGCACTGCCATATCAACTCTCCGATCGCGCGGGCACAGCGGACGACGCCGGTTACCTACAGATGACGCCTGGTGATGCAAGGGTTGGAGGTGCCTTGGTTAGCCGCTCAATCCCTAGTGGCGCTGGCTTAGCGAGAAACGCCGGATTGTGGGCGATGTTCGCTCCGTGAGGTTACTTGAGAAACGAGAACAGTGTCGTAGCGTCAGCTCTCCGCCGCATCGCCGCAGCTCGCGCCGTATCGCTCGTGTCGCATTGAGCTGGGCTGGGTGCGGCTACCGGCGTCGAGCGCGCAGCGCCACCGCGGCGTCAACTATTCCCTCACTCGCGGAGTTGACTTACTGTGATTTGGGTGGAGTCGAATGGATCCCCTGAATTAATACCGGTCGAGAAATTGCATTCCGGTGACCCGATAACCGATGTCAACGGTGGCGGTCAACGCTACATAGTGCTCGAGTCCAAGGCCTACGGTGACAGCTGCGTGGTCCTTGAACTGGAGTCACGCGTGGACCATCAACTGCAGGTCATCGAAAAGACTTTCCCCACCGGCTATCACGTCGGCAAAGCCGACCACCGAAGTCTGTAGCGCAAATACGAGGGCCGGATTGCCGGACGCCTCCCGCGCGGCATCGCCTTTGTATCAGGCGCGACGCGGTGGTCGTTGGTCATTGGGATCATTCGGGTCCGGTTCACCGAACCAGCGCGACGGCTCTTCCTGGCCGTATTCGTCGTGCCAGTTCCACCATTCGTACGGCTCGGTCTGCGGGTAACCCGCAGGCGAGTCTTCCCACAACTCCTGACGCCCAAGCGCCGTCATATCCAGAAAACTCCATGTGTTGCCCAGCGCCTCGTCGCCACGGTTGTTGATGAAGTACGTGCGATAGACACGGTCGCCGTCGCGAATGAATGCGTTGGTCCCGTGCCATTCATTGACCCCGAAGTCGGTGTCGAAATTGTCGGTCAGCGTGTACCACGGCATGTGCCAACCCATCCGCGCCTTGAGTCGCTCGATATCGGGTTGCGGCGCCCGGGAGGCGAAGACCAGCGTGGTGTCGCGGGCGTTGAGGTGGGCCAGGTGACCGACGTGGTCGGCGATCATCGAGCAACCCCGGCACGCGTGGTCGGGCCAGCCGTGCACGCCTGGTTCGAAGAAGGCGCGGTAGACGATCAGTTGGCGCCGACCGGCGAACAGCCCCACCAAGTCGACTCTGCCGTCGGGTCCGTCAAAGAAATATTGGTCGGTCACCGCTTGCCAGGGCATGCGGCGGCGCATGGCCGCCAATGAGTCACGCGCCCGCGTCATCTCTTTCTCTCGGACCAGGAGTTCTTGATGCGCTGCGGCCCACTCCTGTGCCGACACGATCGGTGGTTTATCCATTGCGATGCCGCCTTCCGTTGTTGTTGGTTTACTGCACGGGCGGCCGATCAGGCCAGAGGTGAGAGACCGGCCGCTGTCAGGAGGTACGCGTCGCTGTCGCGGTGCAGGCCGCTGGCGATCTCACCGACGCTGCGCGCGACTTGAGCGGCGGACAGCACCGGCCCCGCAGACTGCAGGAACGCGTCGACGTCGATGCCTTGCCGCTCGGCGTAGGCCGCCACCGCCATGGCACCCAGATCGGTTGCCGGCGTCAGCCGAGGGAGCACTGAGATGAATTCGATGCCCAATCCGGCGCGGCGGGATTCCGCCCGGGCGTAGCTGCTGATGAACCGCACGGTGGCCTTGGCCCCCGCGTAGCCCCCGCTCAACGGCGATCCGTTCACCGCGGCGCCACTGGAGATGGTGATCACCGAGCTGCCCGGCGCCAATGGCCGCCGCAGCGCACGGCGGGTCCAGTGGAAGGCTTGCGCGACGTCCACATGCCAGTTGGCGCTGAAGGACTCCCAGGTCTGTGCCGGTAACGGGACCATCCGCGGCGCCAAGCCGGCGCTCAGCACAATCGTGCGGGGTTCGTATTGGTCGATGAGGCTATCGGCCGTGGCCGCGTCGGCCGCGTCCGCGACCACCCCGGTGAAGCCGTCGCCCAGTTCGTCGCGCACCTGCTGAAGCTGAGCATCGGTGGGGGCGACGCCGACAACATGAGCACCCGCCGCCGACAACGCCGCGGCGATGGCACGGCCGAAGCCACGGCCGGCTCCGGTGACGACAGCCGTGCTGTCGAGGAGGCCATCGGCCTGACGATGGGGAGACTGGGTCGGAAGTGTGGTCACTGTCAATCCTCTCTGCGGGTTTGCACCAATACCGATACGCCGGGTCGTCGCAATTCATCGCTGTGCAGCTCAGCCGATGAATTTCGGTCGCCGAACCGATCTATACGAGTGGGTGGCCCTACCCTCAGAGCAGCGGACCAGGAGCAGGACGTGCCGGCACAAGCGGACTTCATCGAGCAGGCGGCGCCGTTTCGCGCCGAATTGATCGCGCATTGCTACCGCATGCTCGGATCGGTGCACGACGCCGAGGACCTGGTCCAGGAGACGTATGTGCGGGCCTGGCGCGGGTACGAAGGTTTCGAAGAACGGGCAGCGTTACGGACGTGGCTGTATCGCATCGCGACGACCGCGTGCCTGCGGGCGCTGCAGAACCAAGCGCGCCGCGTACTGCCCGCTGGGATAGGTGATGCGTCCGTCGACCCGGAGACCCCGCTCGAGGGCGGCGGGTCGCACGATTGGCTCGAGCCGATACCTGATGCTTTGACCTTCCGGAACCCCGAATCCGCCGCGGCCGCGCGGCAGAGTATTCGGCTGGCCGTCATGACCGCACTGCAGGAGCTACCAGCGCGGCAACGTGCCGTGCTGATCCTGCGTGACGTGGTGCAATTCAGCGCGGCCGAAGTTGCCGAACTACTCGAAACGACTCCCGCGGCCGTCAACAGCTCGCTGCAACGTGCCCGCGCCCGTCTCGCCGAAGTGGCTCCGCGCGAGGAGGACCTGTCCGAGCCGGATGACGCCGAGCGCCGAGAGTTGATCGACCGCTATTGCGCGGCGTTCGAAAACGCGGACATGGCCGCCCTGACCGAACTGCTGCAAGCCGATGTGAAGCTGCAAATGCCTCCGGTGCCGGTGTGGTTCAGGGGCCGAGACGTCGTGCTGCGGTTCCTCATTGCGCGCGCTCTGGCCAAGGCCGGTGACATCGTCATGATTCCAACTGCCGCCAATGGCCAGCCGGCCGTGGCCGAGTACCGGCGCAGCGCCGATGACGTCAAGCGAGCCCATTCCATCCACGTCCTCACCAAAGGTGGGACCGGGATTGCGGCCATCACGGTTTTTCTCGACCCGTCGCTGTTCACGTCTTTCGGGTTGGCCGCCAGCGTGTAGCCGCCAAGCCGGCGGCGAGGAATACACTGACAGACTTCTCGCAGCGTCTTCGCTGCTCGAATGGGTAACCCTGATGGTCTGGGATCCTCGGGCGATCCACCTGACCGTCAAGCACCACCGGCACCGACGCGCGGCAGCCCTGCACGCTCGCCATGTGGACAGGCTTGCTACACGCCGGGAGGATTGGCGCGTAGAGGCAAGTGAAGGGTGATGGATGAAGATTCCGGGTGTGGCCGACGTCGTCGGCGGAATCACCGGTGGGGCGACGCTGGCCTTGCGGACCGGCGTGCAAACTGCGGCAGGTGCTGCCGACGCGGTGCAGTCGTTCGCCAGCCCGGTAGTCGAGTTGGTGGCGCCCGTGGTGCAGTCCGCCGCCCGGTCGACGGGTCGCGTGCTCGGCACCAACAACGGCGCCAATGGATCCGCTGAGCACATCGCGCCCCCAGTGCGCTGGCACAGTGGGCGGCGGGTCCACTTCGACCTGGACCCCTTGCTTCCGTTCTTCCGTTGGCACGAACACGCGGCCGTCGTGGAAGAACCGGTGCGCCGGGTCGCCGGTGTCGCCACGGCTCACGTCGAGGGCGCGCTTGGCCGGCTGGTCGTCGAGTTGGACGCCGACGCCGACGAGGACGCGGTGGTCGATGAGGTGCGCGACACCGTCGTTGCCGTGGCTTCCGACATCTCGCCGCCGGCACCGGATTCCGCCTCCCTTGCCGCACCGTTCGCCGACCCGGGAAACCCGTTGGCGATCTTGGTGCCGCTCACCGCGGCGGCGATGGATGTGGTCGCGATCGGCGCCGCGGTAACCGGTTGGTTCACCCGGCTTCCCGTGGCGCCGCGCAGCGCACGAGCGGCGGCGGCTCTGCTGAACTACCAACCGCGGGTGGTGTCGGTCCTCGAGTCCCGGCTTGGCCGGGTCGGCACCGACATCGCGCTCAGCGGTTCGACGGCGTTGGCGTATGGCTTGAGCCAGTCCGTCGGCACACCCCTGCTCAACCTCGCCTCGCGCACTCTTCAGCTCTCGGAGGCCACCGCGCATCGGCAGCGCTGGCACGACCGAGAGCCCGAACTCGCCTCGCCGAACCGGCCGCAAGCTCCGGTGGTCCCGGTCCTGTCGTCGGCCGGCGCGGAATCCCATGCGCCGCGGCATAGTTGGGCCGCCGCGGCGGCAGGTGAGACTTCACATGTCGTCGTCGACGGCGCCATCGATGCTGCCATCGACACCGAAAAAGGTTCTATGGCCGGGCCGATAGAGGATTACGTCAGTCAAGCGGCGAACGGCTCGGTGATTGCCGCCGCCGGCGCGTTGTTCGCTGGAGGCGGTGCCGGCGAGGCCGCTGAGGCGATCTTGGCCGGAGTGCCCAAAGCCGCGCATCTGGGCCGGGAGTCGTTCGCGGCAACACTGGGTCGCGGTCTGGCCAACGCCGGGTTACTTGTCCTCGACCCAGGTGCGTTGCGCCGCCTCGATCGGGTGAAGGTGGTGGTCATCGACGGTGCCGCGTTACGTGGTGACCACCGAGCTGTCCTGCACGCCGAAGGTGACGAGCCGGGCTGGGACGACGACCGCGTCTACGAGGTTGCCGATGCGCTGCTGCATGGTGAAGAAGCACCCGAGCCCGACCCCGACGAACTACCCGCCACCGGTGCGCGGCTGAAATGGATTCGTAAGCAAGGCTCTTCGGCAACGCCGGCGCAGGGGCTGGAGCACGCCGACCTGGTGGTCGACGGCCAGCGCGTGGGCCGCGTCGACGTCGGTTGGGAAGTCGATCCCTACGCCATCCCGCTGCTGCAGACCGCGCATCGCACGGGCGCCCGGGTGGTATTACGCCATGTCGCCGGCACTGAGGATCTGTCCGCCAGTGTCGGTTCCACACATCCACCCGGTACGCCGCTGTTGCAAGTGGTGCGCGACTTGCGCAGCGACCGCGGTCCGGTCTTGCTGATCACCGCCTTGCACCGCGACTTCGCGTCGACCGACACGTTGGCCGCGCTGGCCATCGCCGATGTCGGTGTGGCACTGGATGATCCGCGCGCGGCCACGCCGTGGACCGCCGACATCATTACCGGCACCGACCTCGCCGCGGCGGTGCGGATCCTGTCGGCGATTCCGGTGGCACGGTCGGCCAGTGAGTCGGCCGTGCACCTGGCCCAGGGCGGTACCACGCTGGCCGGGCTGCTGTTGGTCACCGGTGAGCAGAATCGGTCCACTAATCCGGCTAGCTTTCAGCGTTGGCTCAATCCGGTAAATGCCGCTGCCGCAACGGCTTTGGTCTCCGGCACCTGGTCGGCCACGCGGGTATTGCGGCTGCCCGATCCCACGCCGCAACCGCTGACCGCCTGGCACGCGCTGGATCCCGAGATCGTCTACTCACGGCTGGCCGGGGGCTCTCGCCCGTTGGCCGTCCAGCCCGGAACCGCCACGTGGCGGCGCCGTCTGGATGACCTGTCCTACAGCCCGGCACTGGCTCCGTTGCGTGGGCCGGTCGAAACGGTGGGGCGCCTGGCCAAAGCCACCCGCCATGAACTGGCCGACCCGCTGACCCCGATCCTGGCCGTCGGTGCGGCGGCATCGGCGATCGTCGGCAGCAACGTCGACGCGCTCCTGGTGGCCGGCGTCATGACGGTCAACGCCATCACCGGTGGCATACAACGGTTACGGGCCGAGGCCGCCGCGGCCGAACTGTTCGCCGAACAGGATCAGCTGGTGCGCCGAGTCGTGGTGCCCGCCGTCGCCACCACCCGGCGCCGGTTGGAAGCCGCGCGGCATGCCACGCGGACCGCTACGGTGTCGGCGAAGTCCCTGCGGCCCGGCGACGTCATCGACTTGTCCGCACCCGAGGTGGTACCGGCCGATGCCCGGCTGTTGGTGGCCGAGGACCTGGAGGTCGACGAGTCCTTCCTCACCGGTGAGTCGTTGCCGGTTGACAAGCAGGTGGATCCCGTCGCGGTCAACGATCCCGACCGGTCCAGCATGCTGTTCGAGGGCAGCACGATCGTCGCCGGACGCGCCCGCGCGATCGTCGTCGCCACCGGTGTCGGCACCGCCGCCCACCGCGCCATATCGGCGGTGGCCGACGTCGAGACTTCGGCCGGTGTGCAAGCGCGGCTGCGCGAGCTGACCAGCAAGGTGTTGCCGCTGACGCTGGCCGGTGGTGCCGCGGTGTCCGCGTTGGCACTGCTGCGGCACGCGACGCTGCGCCAAGCCGTCGCCGACGGTGTAGCCATCGCCGTGGCCGCAGTGCCCGAGGGCCTGCCCCTGGTGGCGACGCTGTCCCAACTCGCCGCCGCCCAACGCCTCACGGCGCGTGGCGTCCTGGTGCGTTCGCCGCGGACCATCGAAGCGCTGGGCCGGGTAGACACCGTCTGTTTCGACAAGACCGGCACGCTGACCGAGAACCGGCTGCGCGTGGTGTTGTCGGTGCCGAGCACCGCCGAGCCGCTGGGACCCTACCCCGAGGCCACCGATCCGCAGGCCGTCGCGGTACTGCGGGCTGCCGCACGTGCGTCCACCCAGCCTCAAGACGGACAGGGCCACGCGCACGCCACCGACGAGGCGATCGTTACAGCGGCTGCCACTTCCCGTGGCGGAGAGCCTGATTCGGAGTGGACCGTGCTCGCCGAAGTCCCGTTCGAGTCGAGTCGGGGATACGCCGCCGCGATCGGCTCACTCAGCGGCGGTAATGGGACACCGATGTTGATGCTCAAGGGCGCTCCGGAAGTTGTGTTGCCGCGGTGCAAGTTTGCCGATCCCGACGCCGACCAGCAGCACGCCGGGGCGCTGGTGGACAACCTCGCCGAACAAGGCTTACGCGTGCTGGCCGTGGCGCAACGCGCCTGGCCCAATGGCACTTCCGATGACGAAGAGACCGACGTGGAAGCCGTGGACGCCGCCGCGCAGGATCTGGAACTTCTGGGTTACGTCGGATTGGCTGACACCGCACGAGCCTCGGCGCGGCCGCTGATCGAGGCGCTGCTGGACGCCGACCGCAACGTCGTGCTGATCACCGGTGACCATCCCATCACCGCGCGGGCCATCGCCCGCCAGTTGGGCCTACCCGCGGATGCCCGGGTGGTCACCGGGGCAGAACTGGCCAACCTCGACGAAGACGCGTGCGCCAAGATCGCGGGCGACGTTCAGGTGTTCGCCCGCGTCAGCCCCGAACAGAAAGTCCAGATCGTCGCGGCGCTGCAGCGGTGCGGGCGAGTGACCGCCATGGTCGGCGACGGCGCCAACGACGCCGCGGCGATCCGGATGGCCGACGTGGGCATCGGGGTGAGCGGGCGTGGCTCGTCGGCCGCTCGTGGCGCCGCTGACATCGTCTTGACCGACGCCGACCTGGGTGTGCTGCTCGATGCGCTGGTGGAGGGCCGCAGCATGTGGGCGGGGGTCCGCGATGCGGTGACCATCCTGGTCGGCGGCAACGTGGGTGAGGTCCTGTTCACCATCATCGGCACCGCGTTCGGGGCGGGGCGCGCACCGGTGGGAACCCGGCAACTGCTGCTGGTGAACCTGCTCACCGACATGTTCCCCGCCCTGGCCGTCGCGGTCACCTCCCAGTACGAGGATCCCGAAGAAGACGACGACGTCAGCGATGAAGACGTGGAGGCGGCGCGGCGCGCACGCCAGCATGAGGTGCTGACCGCGCCGGCGCCGTCACTCGATGCGCCGCTGATGCGTCAGATAGTCAACCGTGGCGTGGTGACGGCCGCTGGCGCGACGGCCGCCTGGGCTGTCGGACGCTGGACGCCGGGCACCGAACGGCGCACCGCGACAATGGGTTTGACCGCGTTGGTGACCACCCAGCTGGCTCAGACACTGCTGACCCGGCGGCACAGTCCGCTGGTGGTCGCGACCGCGTTGGGCAGCGCCGGCGTCCTGGTCGGCATCATCCAGACCCCGGTGGTCAGCCAGTTCTTCGGCTGCACGCCGCTGGGGCCAGTCGCGTGGACGGGTGTGATCGGGTCGACGGCAGGCGCGACGGCCATCTCGGTGCTTGCGCCGCAATGGCTTTCCAAGGCCGTCGACGTGGTTCAACCCGAAGAGGAGCAGGACTCCTAACGGGGCTGTTGCGATAGTTCCCGACGCAGCACCTTGCCGGCCGGGTTGCGGGGAATGCTGTCCACCACGTGGATGTCCCTGGGCTGCTCAAAGCGAGAAACTTTGCCCTTCAGATATTCTCGCAGCCCTTGCCCGTCGACGGCGCTTCCCGGCCTGGTCACCACGTAGGCCGCCAGCCGGTTTCCGAAGTGCTCGTCGGGCACGCCCACCACGGCGTTTTCGGCGACATCGGGATGTGCGGCGAGCGCGTTCTCCAGGGCGCGCGGGTAGACGTTCTCGCCACCGGAGACGATCATGTCGTCTTCGCGGCCGACGATGTACAGCCGACCAGCTTCGTCGAGATAGCCCATGTCACCGGTGCTCGTCATCCCGTCGATGACGGCTTTGGCGCCGCCGCCGGTGTACCCCTGCGACGTGAGCTGACCTCCGACGAAGATGCGTCCGGTCACTCGCGGACCCAACCGAGTGCCGTGCCGGTCGTAGATCCGCACCGGACATCCCGCCACCGGTCTGCCCACGGTTTCGGGTGCCTGCCGCAGGTCGGTCGGTGTGGCCAGGGACCCGATGCCCACTTCGGTGGAACCGTAGAGGTTGTACAAGACATCGCCGTAGGCATCCATGAACCGCCGCGCCAGGTTGGGATCGAGCCGGTCCCCGCTGGAGATCACCACCCGCAACGCCGGCAGTGGGTTCCTGGTCCGCACCCGCTCGGGCAGGTCGAGGATGCGGGCCAGCATGATGGGCACCGCGCTCATGGCGTCGGCACGCTGCAACGACGCCTGCGCGAGGGTGGCCTCGGCATCAAAGCGCCGGTGCGTCAAGACAGTGCCGCCAAGCCCCACGGCGAGCATGAGGATGCCGAAGCCCAGACCGTGAAACATTGGCACGGCCAATGCGATTCGCGACCCGACCGGTAACCGCGTGCGTTCCAGCAGCGTCACTCCGACACCGAGCCCGGAGCTGATTCGGGGAGTGCGCGGCACACCTTTGGGCACGCCGGTGGTGCCCGAGGTCAGCAGGATGATCCGCCCCGAGGAAGCAACCTTGGGCCGCCGGCCGCCGTGATCCCTGATCGCCTGGGGATCCAAGACGTGCACCGGTTCACCGGTGTCGCCGATCTGCTCTTCGAACTCGTTGTCGCAGAACATGACTCGCACCTGGTGTGCACTCAGCGCCCCGGCGAGTGCGGTGGTGCGGAACTCGGTGTTGACCAGCACGATGTCGGCGCCCACCAGACCGGTGGCGAAGACCGCGGCGAGGAAATTGCGGCCGTTCCGGCACATGATGCCCACCGGCTGGCCCGGCCCGATTCCGGCGGCGAGCAATTCGCGCGCCAGCGATTCGGTCATCAATTGCAGTTCGCGGTAGCTAAGGGCACCGTCGTCGTCGATGATCGCGGTGCGATCCGGCCAGCGCGCCACCGACATGGCAAGCAGTGTGTACAGATTCGTGCCACTTCGGGACACCTCGCCGAGCAGTCGCAAGGCCGCCACCGGGCCGGGCGGACCGAGCAGTCCCGACGAGAGCACCCCGCGCGCCGCGCTGACCGCCACACCGGTCATGGTCGTCATCAGCCCGCCACCGCGCCGGCGGAATCGGCGAAGAAGCGGCGGTGCCATAAGCGCGCCGCGCGGTCGGCGGGTCCGGCCAGCAGCACCGATGCCAGCTCAGCCGGCCCAAGCCAGGGCGGCTCGATGGTGCGGGGCCGCTCGATGACCGCCTTGGCGATCACGTCGGCGGCTTCGTCAGAAGACAGGCCCGGGAGGCGTCCCAGCATGGGCGTCGGCTCGATCATGCGGGTGCGCACCAGCGCGAAGTACACCGACGTCACGTCCACCCCGTCGAGGTGCAACTCCGGTCCCACGCTGCGCAGCCAGCGGTCGAACGCCCCCTTCGAAGCTTGGTAGGCGCCCCATTGCGGGCCGGGAGCCACGCGCACCCCGACGCTGGAGACGTTGACGATGTGCCCGCGGCCCTGCTCGCGCATCGCGGGGAGCAGGCCGAGGAGCAGCCAGATCGGCCCGAGGTAGTTGATGTCAATGGTGCGCTGAAAGTCGTGCGGGCGGTCGTACTGATCGTGCAGCGACCGGCGCAGCGACTTACCGGCGTTGCTGACCACGATGTCCAGGGCTCCGTGGTTCTCGGTGACCTGCTTGGTCAACCCGCTGACGACGGCTTCGTCGGTCAGGTCAGCGGGGTAGGCAACGGCCTGTCCGCCGCCGGCGTTGATCGATGCCGCAACGTCGTCGAGCTTGTCGGCGGAACGAGCCACGATCAGCACCGTGGCCCCAGCGGCCGCAAGTTTGCGGGCGGTCGCCTCGCCGATACCGTAGGACGCACCGGTCACCAGCACCGTCTTGCCGCAGACCGCGCCGCGCAGCCGGTCCGGGTCGGAGATGCGCGCGGGGTTGGCCAACAGGTCGGTCGCCCAGTTAAGGACCTCGCCTGCCAGATTCATTGGACCGCGTCCTCCGATCGCCTTCGACCTGTCAGGCCCTATTGTGACCCATGGTCACATAGCCGTGCTAAGAGGATCGCTGGCCGTACCGCCGGTAGAACCGCTCGACGCGGCCAGCGACGCCGAGCGTCCGCTGGGTACCCGTCCAGAACGGGTGCGAATCGGCCGACACCTCCACCACCACCAGCGGGTAGGTATGCACCCCATCGGCGGTCTGCCATTCGATCGTGCGGGGGCTGCTCAGCGTGGAACGCGTGAGGAAACATGCGCCCGTATTGGCGTCCTGAAACACAACAGGGCCGTAGTGGGGGTGGATCCCGCGTTTCATCGCTCGTCTCCGTTGTTGCGGTGTGCCGACAAGTCACCGACCACGTCGGGCGCCTCCTGGCACGGGTCTTCATGCCAGTCGCCGAACGGGTCGTCATAGGTCTGCCAGCGTTGCGGGTGCGCCATCTCGTCATCGGTGAGCAGCGCGCCGTGCAAGGCGCGGACGACTTCAGCGCGGTCGGCGCCACAGACCAGGACGGTCATCGCGGTGTGTCGGTCGCCGAACCGGTATTTCCACATCAGCTCGGCGAACAAGCGCCGCTCGGGGTCCACGTAGGCCACCTCCGCGGCGGACATCGCCGCCAGCCATTTGCCCGCGGAGGTCACCCGCAGCCCGCCGCCGGCTGACTCCAGCCACATGACCTGGTCGGGCCGGTTGGCGAGCCAGAGCCGACCCCGGGTGCGAATCACTCCGTCGAGCAGCAAGTCCATCCCATCGTGCAGACGCCGTGGGTGAAAGGGGCGGCGGGCGTTGAACTCCAGGACCGCGACGCTGCCGTCCACGGTCAACGGAGGGCTTCCGGCCAGCAGCGGGGCGTGTGAATGGAAGCTGCGCCCCCGGCGCGAGTCGTCATCCAGATTCGCCAGCCCCAACTCGAGGCGCTCGAGCCCGACGGTGATGCGGGCCCGTGGCGCCAGCCGGCGCAACACTGCCAGCGTGACCGACTCCGGGTGGGTCAACACCAGCATGTCGGCGAACTCGGCTTGGCCGACCGTCACTTGGGCCACCGTCCGTCCATCCGGAAGTTCGTCGTCGCCGAGCGACTGCGCCAGCCATCGAGCGGCGTCGACACAGGTCACTACGGCCCCGATCCGCACGTCGAGCCCGGCCGGTCCGTCCGGATAGCCCGAACCGATCCGGACCCGGACGTGATTGATCGCCCAGCAGATCGGCTCGGGCTCCAACCACGGCGCCAGGTGCACCACGATCCGGTCCACCTGGTCACGGCGGTGCAGCTTGCGCAGCAGCACCAACAGGTCGTTGCGAACGGTGCAGGCCACACAGCCGTGCGCCAACTCCAACGCCTCGTCGGTGGCGGTGAGTTCACCGCCGTGCAGCGCGATGGTCGACCGTTTCACCACGTGGCCGTCGAAGCGGTGCTCGACCACCACCGTCCCAGGCCGGCGCAACAACGCACCGGCGACGCCGTCGGTTTCGCCCTGACCTACCACCAGAATCACCGGCGTCCGCATCCGCCCGCCCCCTTGTTGAAAATGATTGTCATTAAGCCCGGAATCACGGTACAGTCCCCGGCAACGCTTGTCGAAGATCGTTTCCCACAGAGAGGAGCGGCGTGATGTCCGCCCGCTGCCAAGTCACCGGACGCACGGTGAGTTTCGGTAATGCCGTGTCGCATTCGCACCGTCGCACCCGGCGACGCTGGTCGCCCAACATCCAGGTGAAGAGCTATTACCTGCCGTCGCAGAATCGGCGCATCACGCTGCGGGTCAGCGCCAAGGGCATCAAGGTCATCGATCGTGACGGCATCGAAGCCGTCGTCGCCCGGATGCGGCGAAGCTGATGGCGCGCAGCGAGATTCGGCCCGTCATCAAACTGCGCTCGACCGCGGGCACCGGCTACACCTACGTCACGCGGAAGAACCGTCGCAACGATCCTGACCGAATGATCCTCAAGAAGTACGACCCCGTCATCCGCCGGCATGTGCAATTCCGGGAGGAACGCTGACAGACATCGCCGTCGCGATATCCCAGCCCCAGCCAAAACGCCAAGCCAAATCCCGTGTCTGCCTTGGGTATTCGGAGTCGACTACATAGACGTAGCTCGACTGCGCACGTTCCGCCCCGAGCGCGCCAGGATCCGGCCACGGCGATCAAGAATGCGCGAGATGGCGCTGCCGCCCTATCCCGTTGCAGGGCCAGGAGAATTAGGCAGCCGGACGGTTGTGCAGTCTGCGTGGATCGATGCCCCGGCGAATCCACGCCTCCGCCGCCCACGGCGCGTACACGGCCCGGATCGGCAACCGATTGATGAGGGGATTCAGCGCCCGCATTACCGCGGCAAATCGCTGAAACCGCTTCTCTTTCTTCGGATTCCACGCCAGACCGCACACGTCGCGCATCTGCGGCGGCAAGGTGCCCACGATCACCAGGCGGGCATAGGCGTTCAGTGGCGCGGACATGATCTTCCAGAGCGGTCGGGGAATGCTGCGCGGCCCCGGAATCCCTTTGCGGAGGTACCCGGTGCCGTACAAAACCGTCTTGTGCGGCACGAACCGGTTCAACATGCCGTCCCAGTAGGCGACGAATTCGTCGTACGTCTGCGGCTGCCCGCGGTCGCTGACGCCGTAAAGGCGATACCAGACCTTGCTTTCCTCGAAGATCTGCTCCTTCTCCGCACGAGACAACCGGCGGATGAACATATCCGCGTTGTAGAGGACCTGGTCGACGAACGTGGCGTGCGCCCAATAGAACAACTCGGGATTGAGCGCGTGATAGCGGGAGCCGTCACTGATCGTGCCCTTGATCGGTTTGTGGAAGTCCCGCACCGTGCGGCCCCACTTCTGTGGATCGTCGGAGTAGACGGTCCGCATTAGCGGCGGCGCGGTGCGCTTAGCTCTGCCCAGCGTGTCGCTGAAGATGACCGAGTGATCGAACACGCCCTGTGCCAGTTGTTCGATGCAGTTCTCCGTGCCGGCGACCCGCTGGAAACCGAAAATCTGGGTTCGGTTGTCTCCGTAGAACTTCCAGATCAGCGAATCGGGACCCAGCCGGATGACGTCCGCAGCCGACAGGTCGTCGACCAGCACTGGCTGCGCTTCGCCGACCCCGGCGTCGAAGCTTGCGGCGTTGCGCGCTGACATGCCATCCTCTCGTGAAGCACAGACACAAACTTGTATTTTTGTGTCACCCTAGCTTCGCTGCCGGGCCTGCCGCAACGCGAAACCGCTGCGCCCAGTGTGCCGCCACGGCCGTTGACCGAGCCGTCGTCACAGCCGCGGCGGCAATGTCGCTGGCCCGCGGCGGAACTACCATGCAGACCAGGATGAGCCCAGAGACACAATCCGTCACCGATCTCGACCGCCTGATCTTGGATACCGCGCGCACGGTGTTCGAGACCTACGGCGTGCGCCGGGCCAACATCGAAGACGTCGCGGCGCGCGCCGGTGTCAGCCGCAGCACCATCTACCGCCGCTTTCCCACCAAAGACGAGCTGTTCGAACGCGTGGTACGGCGGGAGGCCGAGTCGTTCTTCACCACGCTGGACCAAGCGACCAGCGGCCGTAACCCGCAGCAGGCCGTCGTCGAGGCGTTCGCCCTCGGTGTCCGTCTCATCCAGGACTCGCCGCTGTATTCGCGCATCGCCGAAAGCGAACCCGAGCTGTTCGGCATGTTCTCGCGCTCGCATGTCTTCCCGGTCGGCCAGTTCGCCGACGGGATCGCCCACACCCTGCGGCGGTGCGGTGCAGACCTGGCTGATGCCGATCTGGCCAACGTGGCCGAGATTCTGCTGCGCGTCGCTGTCGGCATCATCATGTTCCCGACCGACCGCCTGGACACCTCCGACGACGCGGCGGTGCGCGATTACGCGGCTCGCTACCTGGTGCCGATCATTAGCCTGTAACCGTGGCGCAGCTACCCCGGACCCGCTACGCCAGGTGCGGCGACCTGGACATCGCCTACCAGGTCCTGGGCGAGGGCCCGATAGATCTGCTGGCGGTACCGGGACCCAACATTCCCATCGACACCATCGACGCCGAGCCGTCGATGTACCGCTTTCACCGTCGGCTGGCGTCGTTCAGTCGCGTCATCCGGTTCGACCACCGGGGCGTGGGCCTGTCCTCGCGCGTCTCTTCCCTCGAGATGCTCGGACCCGAGTACTGGGCCGAGGACGCCATCGCCGTCATGGATGCGGTGGGCTGCACGCAAGCCACCATCTTCGCCAACGGATTCAGTGCGACCAGCGCCCTGGTTCTTGCCGCCGAACACCCCGAACGGGTCCGCAGTCTGGTGATCGTCAACGGCTCGGCACGCTCGCTGCGGGCACCCGGCTATGAGATCGGCGCCGACCCCGACATTGCCGACCCATTCCTGACGGTGGGCATCGAGCCCGACGCGGTGGAACGGGGGTTCGACGTGCTCGGCATCCTCGCGCCCAGTGTCGCTCACGACGACGCGTTCCGGTCTTGGTGGGACCTTGCCGGCAACCGCGCCGCCTCGCCCAGCAGTGCCCGCGCCTTCGTCAACGCCCTGCGGGACGCCGATGCGCGCGACTCGCTGAGCAAGATCACCGCGCCGACGTTGATCATGCATCGCCGAGGCGCGCGGTTCGTCCCCTTCCGGCATGGTCGCTACTTGGCCGAACACATCGCCGGTGCACGCTTCGTGGAGTTAGCGGGCAACGACTCGCTGTACTGGGTCGGCGACACCGCGGCGATGCTCGACGAGATCGAGGAGTTCATCACCGGAGTACGCGGCTTCGACGCCGACCGGGTGCTGACCACCATTGTGTTCACCGACATCGTCGGCTCCACGCAACGCGCCGCCACGCTCGGCGACGACCGGTGGCGCGACCTACTCGACAACCACGACACCATCGTGCGCCACGAACTCGACCGCTTCGGCGGGCGCGAGGTGAACACCGCGGGCGACGGGTTCGTAGCGACCTTCACCAGCCCCAGCGCCGCAATCGCCTGCGCCGATCAGATCGTCGAGGCGGTTCGGGTGCTCGGCATCGAAGTGCGGGTCGGGATTCACGCGGGTGAGGTGGAAATGCGGGGTGCCAACGTGGCAGGTATGGCGGTCCACATCGGGGCGCGGGTCGCGGCGCTGGCCGAGCCCAGCGAGGTGCTGGTGTCATCGACGGTGCGCGACATCGTCACCGGGTCGCGGCACAGGTTCGCCGATCGCGGCGAGCGCGAACTCAAGGGCGTGCCCGGCCGCTGGCAGCTGTGCGCCCTGGTCCGCGCGCACGCGACCAGCCAGCGATAGCACCGCTTGTACGCTGGCGTTCAACACGCCGCAAACCATGCTGAGTTTTTAGGAGGGCCGTGACGGCTCCGATCGTCCAGGACGCCGACCCTCGCTCCGTACGACGTATCCAACTGGATATCTCCGGGATGTCCTGTGCGGCCTGCGCCAGCCGCGTCGAAACCAAACTCAACAAGGTCCCCGGCGTTCGCGCTTCGGTCAACTTCGCCACCCGAGTGGCGACCATCGACGCCGTCGACGCCCGGGTCGAGGACCTGTGCGCTGCGGTCGAGCAGGCCGGCTATCAAGCGGTGGCGCGGGCGGACTCGACCGTCGTGGGCAGCGACGCTGCCGATCCCGACGCCGACCACGCCCGCAGTCTGCTGCGTCGCCTCCTGGTTGCGGCGGTGCTGTTCGTGCCGCTGGCGGACCTGTCGACGATGTTCGCGATAGTGCCGAGCGCCCGGATACCCGGATGGGGCTACCTGCTGATCGCCCTGGCAGCGCCCATCGTCACGTGGGCCGCCTGGCCGTTCCACGCCATCGCGCTGCGCAACGCGCGCCACCGCACCGCGTCGATGGAAACGCTCATCTCGGTGGGCATCGTGGCGGCCACCGCCTGGTCACTGTGGACGGTTTTCTTCCACCAGCAACCCCGTGAAACTCACGGCATCTGGCAGGCCGTCTTGCACAGCGATGCGATCTATCTCGAGGTCGCCGCAGGTGTGACGGTGTTCGTCCTGGCGGGTCGCTACTTCGAGGCTCGCGCCAAGTCCAAGGCCGGCGGTGCGCTGCGCGCGCTGGCCGCGCTAGGCGCCAGGAATGTGACTGTGCTGCTGCCCGACGGTGCGGAGTTGGTCATCCCGGCCGGGGAACTGAAGAAGAAGCAGCGGTTTGTGACGCGGCCCGGTGAGACCATCGCCGCCGACGGAGTCGTCGTCGAGGGCAGCGCCGGCATCGACATGAGTGCGATGACCGGTGAGGCAAAACCGGTCCGCGCCCAGCCGCAGGCCGCGGTGGTAGGCGGGACTGTCGTCCTGGACGGCCGCCTGGTGATCGAGGCCACGGCCGTGGGCGCCGACACCCAGTTCGCCGCGATGGTTCGCCTCGTCGAGGAGGCTCAAGCGCAGAAAGCCGGCGCCCAGCGTCTGGCCGACCGGATCTCGTCAGTCTTCGTACCGGTGGTCTTCGCAATCGCCACGCTCGCGGGCGCGGGGTGGTTGATCAGCGGAGCGAGCGCCGACCGCGCCTTCTCGGTGGTGCTCGGCGTCTTGGTGATCGCCTGCCCGTGTGCGCTCGGCCTGGCCACGCCCACCGCCATGATGGTGGCCTCGGGCCGAGGCGCGCAGCTGGGCATCTTCATCAAGGGCTACCGCGCGCTGGAGACGATTCACGCCATCGACACCGTCGTGTTCGACAAGACCGGCACGTTGACGATCGGGCAGCTGACCGTGACCACGGTGACGACGGTCGACGGGCAGGACCACGCCGACGTTCTCGCGCTGGCCGCAGCCGTCGAGGCGGCCTCTGAGCATTCCGTTGCCACGGCCATACTCGCCGCCTCCCCCGATCCCATGCCGGTCACCGACTTCGTTGCGGTGCCGGGCTGCGGAGTTTCCGGCCAGGTCGGTGATCATCGCGTCGAAGTAGGCAAGCCCTCCTGGATCACCCGCAGCACGCCGTGTGCCGACAAGCTCGCGCACGCTCGCCGCGACGGCGAATCTCGCGGTGAGACAGTCGTTTTCGTGTCCGTCGATGGTGTCGCTCGCGCGGCTGTCGCCATCGCCGACGTCGTCAAAGAGTCTGCGGTCGACGCCGTGGCGGCGCTGCGCGCCCGGGGCCTGCGAACGGTTCTGCTCACCGGCGATAACCAGGCGGCCGCCGATGCGGTTGCCGCCCGGGTGGGCATCGATACTGTGATCGCCGACGTGTTGCCCGAAGGCAAGGTCGACGTCATCGCGCGGCTGCGCGAGCAGGGCCAGACCGTGGCGATGGTGGGTGACGGCATCAACGACGGCCCCGCGCTGGCCTGCTCGGACCTCGGCTTGGCGATCGGACGGGGCACCGATGTCGCGATCGGTGCGGCGGACATCATTCTGGTCCGCGACGATCTGCAGATCGTGCCGCAGTCCCTCGATCTGGCGCGGGCGACCATGCGCACCATCCGCATGAACATGGTCTGGGCGTTCGGTTACAACGTGGCCGCCATTCCGGTCGCCGCCGCGGGGCTACTCAACCCGCTGATCGCCGGCGCCGCCATGGCGTTCTCCTCGTTCTTCGTCGTGTCAAACAGCCTACGACTGCGTAACTTCGGCGCCGCGACAGCCACTGGGAGATAACAGATGGCCGAACAGACCTTCTCCGTCAACGGACTGCACTGCGGAGGCTGTGTGGCCACCGTCACCAATGCGCTCACCGCCCTGCCGCCGGTCAATGCCGTCAGCATCGACTTGGACAGCAAAGGCAGTTCTACGGTGCGGATTTCTACAGACACCGAATTGACCAGCGACCAGGTTCAGGCGGCACTCGACGGCGAGGGAAACTTCGCGGTCGTCGGGTGAAGGCCCGTTATCGGCGCATCCGCGACAGCTCGCGCAGCATCGCGTTATAGGCCTCGAGGTCGTCGTCGCCGTAGTCGCTGTCGGCGTGGCGGTCGGTGCGCGACGCGACGCGGCGGTCCTGGCGTGCCCATTGCGTCACCAACGCAACGATGACGATGATGACTGGCAACTCGGTGAGGCTCCATGCGATTCCGCCACCCAGATGCTGGTCGTCGACGACGCTGGACAGCCAGGGCAGGTCCAGTGTGCGGTAGAACCTGCCGCCGACGGCCGACGCCATGGTCATCAATGCGATACCGAAGAAGGCGTGGAAAGGCATGACCGCGAACAGAAGTCCGATGCGGCCGGGATAGGGCAGGCGGCGCGGCCCCGGGTCGATCCCGATGATGGCCCAGTAGAACAAGTAGCCGACCAGGAGGAAGTGGATCGCCATGAACTCATGGCCCCAGTGATACCGGACCAGGGTGTCGAAAATCGGTGTGAAATAGACGATGTAGGGCGAGCCCACGAAGAGGACGAAGGCGATCATCGGGTGCGACAGGAACTTCGTCACCCGGGAGTGCAGCAGCCACATCAACCACTCGCGCGGGCCCGGCGGCTGTCCGTCGCGTGCGGCGGGCAAGACCCGCAACGCCAGCGTCACCGGCCCGCCGAGCACCAACAGGACCGGGATGAACATGTTGAGCGTCATGTGTTCGGCCATGTGCACGCTGAACATCGCAGACCCGTAGGCCCGCATACCTGAGCTGCTGGTGAACACCAGTGCGACACAACCGATCAGCCATGCCGCAAGTCGGCCGGCCGGCCAGGAGTTGCCCGCGCGCCGCAACCGGACGAACGCGACCACATAACCGATCGCCAGGACCACACCCGCGGTTCCGATCAGGGTGTCGAACCGCCAAAGGCTGAGCACTGTGGCGACCGTCGGCGGTCGGGGCAGCGGGTAACCCAGGAACACGTCCCAGGCGGTGAACCGATGGGTCAACAAACGCGGCGCGGTGGAGGCTGCCAGGGTGGCCAGTGCGGCGGTGGCCGCCATCATGGCCACGGCCGCGACGGTATTCGCCGTCGCGCTCGGCAATCGGTCGGCCCGCAGGTTTCGCAGGTCACTCACCCACACCACCGCAACAACCACTCCGGCGCCCAAACCAATGCGACCGAAGTCAGAACCGATCGGCCAGCCCGGGACCAGCAGCAAGAGCAACAGAGCCCCGTACCCCAGAACCACCCCGCCGCAGATCACCTGCGTCACCGAGACGGCGCGGTTCGGCGTCCCTGCGGCCACGGCGGTGACCAGCTTGAGCCCGGTGAGCGCGGCAACGGCAATCGCGAAGACGATGGCCGCGCTGGTCGAGTAGTCATGGTCGGGCCCCTGCCCGGCATTACCGGTCACTGCGGTCGCGACAACGGCGATCACCACCGGGACCAGCAGTACGACATGGCCGACCCAGCGAGTGACGAAGCGCAACGCCACCGCGGTCAGCAGCGCGCAGATCGCGACGACGATCCAGGCGCGGCTGACCTCCGAGGCACCCACGGCGTCGATTAGTCCGGTGCCGGAAAGCAGCGCACTGGGCGCCACACCGGAATCGTGCGACGCCTGAATGACTATCATCGCCGCAGCAGCTGCCAGCCATCCCACCGAAAGGCGTTCCGCGAGAACATGAATACGGAAGGACGCCGCATCGATCAAACCATCGGGCTCCGGCCGCGACGCCATGACGACATAGGTCAACGCCCCCAGGCAGAGTGCTGCCAACACTGCGGTGATGAAGTACCCCGTCGGCTCGGCGACGCTGATCACCGTGCCGGGGTGGGCATTACCGGCCTCGGCATAGCGGCGGTCCCCGGAAAGCAACCCATACACCGCGGCCACGACCGTAACAGCGAGAAACCCGCAAGCCAGGCCCACCAGGGCGGCGGTGGGTGCGCGACGCGGTTGGCCGACGGATGCCGACGGCGTCGAGTCCGCGGCCCGCACGTCACTGTTCACTCTTGCAGCTTAGGAGAAGTTCGCCGTCGGTCCCGGAGTGCATAGTGGTCGGTGATGATCGACGACCTGCCGCTGCGCTGGATAGTCACCGGACTGTTCGTGCTCAGCGGTGCCGGCTTCGCGGTCGCGGTCAATCGCCGGTCGGTGGCGTCGGTGTTGAGTCACGGCTTGCACTTGGTGATGGCCGTTGCGATGGCGGCGATGGCTTGGCCGCAGGGATTGCGGTTGCCGACGACGGTGCCCGAGATCTTGTTCCTCGCGGCGGCGCTGTGGTTCGTGATGACGGCGTTGCTCACCGCACGGGTCGTCAAGCAGCGTGTCGTCGGTGGGTACAACGCGCTGACGATGTTGGCGATGGTCTGGATGTATGCCGTGGTGCCCGGCCACGGCTTGACCGACGCCCTGGGCGCCGGGCAGCACCACCACCATCACCACCCGCAGGCGCCGGACATGGACCTCAGCGGCATGGAGGTGCAGCCCGATGACACGTGGCCGGCTTGGATCGATCTGGGTAACTGGGCCTGGACAGCGATCTTCGTTGTGGCCGCGGTGGTATGGGTCTACCGATTCGTCACCCAGCGCCGCACCGGTCGACGCCGGCGGGCGGGCGCCTGGCGTAAATCGCTCAACACCGCGGTGCAGGCCATGATGGCGCTGGGAATGGCGATCATGTTCGCCATCACGCTGTTGCTGGCGTGACGGTCAGTTGCGTTTCACGCCGGGGTGATTGCGGGTCAGCACCGGCAACAACAGTTCCGGCGGCGCCACGCGGAACAGCGCGGACGCCAGACGGTTCACCCGGCCGGGGATGACGACGGCTTTGCCGGCGGCCAGGCCGTCGATGCCGGCCCGGGCCACCTGATCGGCCGGCACCCACATGACCGGCGGCAGGCTCTTTTCGGCTTCCTCCTTGGTGAAGCCCGCTGCCTCGCCGAATCCGGTGTCTACCGGTCCGGGGCACAGCGCTGTCGCAGAGACTCCGGTCCCGCGCAATTCGCCGCGCAGACTGTGGGTGTAGGACAGCACGAAGGCCTTCGCGGCTCCGTAGGCGGCTTGGCCGGGTAAGGGCCCGAATGCGGCGATCGATGCCACGTTGAGCAGCGCGCCGCGATGCCGGTCGACCATTCCCGGCAAGAACCGGCTGCACAGGTCAACCACTGCTGCCACGTCGACTTCGACGAGGTTGAGTTCTTGCTCGGGAACCGATTTCGCCACGACACCCAGTGTCGACAACCCGGCGTTGTTGATCAGGATGTCGGGGACCAAGCCGAGCGCCGCGACGCGGTCCGGCAGGCTCGCTCGGTCGTTGCGGTCGGACAGGTCTGCCGGTAATGGGTGCGCTTGCGCGCCGAGCCGCGCGGCGATGTGTTCCAGCTGCTCAACCCGCCGGGCCACCAAGACGACCTGGTGGCCGCGCTCGGTGAGTATTCGGGCGAACTCCTCGCCGATACCCGAGGATGCTCCGGTGATGATGGCAGCTCGGTCGTTTCCCGGCGGTGGAAGAGCCATGGGCTGACCGTACCGGGCGCGGGCAGGGTCTATCCCTCGGTGCCCGCTTCGGCTGCCTCTGCGATCGCCGCCAGCCGATCGAGCGACGCACGCAGCATTTCAGCGGTCGTGGCTTGCGCCCGAGCCAGCCGCTGCTCGTCGGTCAGCGCGGTCCAGTCATAGGTGTGGGTCACGCTGGTCTCACCGGCACCCCGCGCGGTGAGTTCCCAGCGCCACAGGTGACCGGGCGGTTCTTTTCCGGGTTCGGCGGGCCGCCAAGCGATTCGGCGGCCTTCGACGAATTCGACCACATGATTTTCCCGAACCGCACCGTTGGTCAGTGTCATGGTGAAGACGTCACCGACCTGTCGCACCCGCTGCCCCTGCGCGCTCTGCGCAAGGTTGTCGTTTGCGTCCCACCTCGGCTGCAGCGACGGATCGGCGATCAAGTCGAAGATCCGTTGGGCGTTCGCCGCTACGTCGCGGGTGGCGCTCACAATGCGCTGGGCGCTCTGAGATTCCGCGTCTGCCACGTTCGAGATTCAACACCACAGCCCCTGCTATCCCGCGCGCAGCATCTCCACCGGCCCGGACAGCGAAGCTTTCACGTTGCGGGTGAGCTCGTCAGCCAGGACCTCGGCGTCCCCACGTTCGATGCCATCGAGGATCTCGCGCGCCACCTGCCTCGGGTCGTTCTTCGGTACGTCGAAGCTCGACACCAGGTCGGTGTCGGTGTAGCCGAGGTGGACTCCGGTCACCACGGTGCCCTGCGGCTCGAGCTCAATGCGCAGTGAGTTCGACGCCGACCAGAAGGCCGCTTTGGAGTCACCGTAGCCACCGAAGCCGCCAGGAGAGCACCGAATGAATGTCGACCAGCGCGCCGCCGCCATTGCGGGCCAGCACCGGCGCGAACGCCTTGGCGATTCGCAACGCACCGAAGTAGTTGGTCTCGAACACAGCCTTGATGTCCTCGATGTCACTGCTCAGCAGCTTCGGCGCGCCCAATATCCCGGCGTTGTTGATGACGATCTCGGCATCGGAGGCCAGGTTGGCCAGTGCCGCAACGGAATCGGCGTCGGTGACGTCGAGGGCGGTGCTGACGACCCGCGGATCCGCACTGGCCTGCGGTTGGCGCGCCGTCGCGTAGACCTTGGCGGCGCCCCGCTGCAACAGCTCCTCGACAATGGCCTTGCCGAGGCCACGTTGCCCGCCGGTGACCACTACCGTCGCTCCTTCGATGCTGACCATGATGTACGCTCCTTTGACGTAAGTGAATAAGTTTTGATTATGTCACCATATGAGCTGTACTTGACATAGGCAAGTACAATTCAGGTATGTCTCCATGGTCTGCATCACACCGTTATGGCCTGACGCCGGCGCCTGCCGGCCTGGGTTTGGTGCAGGACTTTCTCAATACCGTCGGCATCGGCGACTACGGGCCCGATCTGCTGGGCGACATGGAGCGGGCCGGCGCCTGGGCGGCCGCAGCGGTTGCGGCCTGGTCGGCCGAGCGGGGCCATGGCGCGACTCCACCGCCCTTGACGGAAGCGGATTTGCCGAAGCTGCGTGCAGTGCGAGACACGATCGGCAAGTTGGTCAACGGAGAGCCGGTCAACGTTGTCGCCAACGCTGGCTCAGCGTCGTTGGCGGTATCGCAGACCGGCGCGGTCCGCCTCGAGCCGGCCGGCAGCGGCTGGCGTTGGTTCGCCTCGGCGCTGTGGGCCGAGGTACTGCTCAGTCAGCGCGACGACACCTGGCGTCGCCTCAAGCAGTGTCGCAATCCTCGTTGCGACGCCACGTTCTATGACCGCTCCAAGAACAACAGCGGGGTATGGCACGACGTGAAGACCTGCGGCAATGCCGCGAACTTACGTGCGTCCCGGGCCCGCCGCCGCCAACGCGACCGCGCCGCGGAAGCGACTAACGCAACGCAGGCAACAGCTGGCGCAGTACCATCGCCGAGCTGATGGCGACCTCGTGAACAAAGCGGTTGAAATCGAGCCCGGAGTCCGCACCGGCCAGGTCGGAGAGCGCCCGTACCACCAGCCATGCGATCGAGAAGGCTTCGCAGACCTGCGCCAGCGCGCCGCCCTCCATCTCCACCGCGAGACCACCGAACTCGTGGTGCAGCCGGCGGCGAGTGCGTTCGCAATGCAGATACTGGTCACCGGTGAGGATGGTGCCGTAGTTGATTCGCGGTGATCGGTCACCGGTCCTGTCAGCGGCGCTGCGCAGTGGCGGGAGAACGTAACCGTCCAGCCGGTGTTTGACGCGGTCGATCAACGCGGGATCGGCGCAGTAGCCCAGCTTTTCGGTGGGTTTGATGAAGGGCACATGGCCAGGTTGGTAAGTCTGTAACCGTTCGTCAGCCAGGAGACCGAAATCGTGTTGCACAACGCGGTCGGCGATGACGATGTCACCAATGTCGAGCTGTGGATCCAATCCGCCGGCCACGCCGGTGAAAACGATGCTGTCGCAATGGAACCGGTCGGCAAGCAGAGTTGCGACCAGACCGGTGTTGACTTTTCCCATCCCGGCTTCGGCCAGAATGACCTGCTGCCCGTCCAGGTCACCGGCTGTGAACGAGAGTCGGGCGATCTCTTGGCTTTGCCCGCTACGCAACTCGCCACGCAAGTGCGACAGCTCTTGCGGGATGGCGCAGATGACCCCGATGCTCACTCGCGTAATTGTATCGACGGCTGCTGGGTCAGCAGCGCTCTACGCCGCGGCGCATGAGCCGTGGCCGCTCAGCCAATTGGCGTTGCCTGGTTCTCCATACTGCGTTCAAGGCGTCACAAGCGCGCGCTCTGCTGGGCGCGAGCACGTTAACGCCACTGAGGCTGTTGAGCCCGGTGGGGTTCTCCGACACTGTTCTGGTTCCTTCATCAGTATGCCGACAGTGGACCGCCCGAATTCAATTGCACCTTAGCCGTTTTACGCGGTTGCCGCGCCGCGGTGAACACCACGCAAATCGCTTTTGTGGCATCTGCCACAAGTGGGTGGACCAGCGTCGAGCGTCACATTTCCGGTGCAGCGAAAACCGCATGGCTACGGGTTGATGATGAGACAATGACTCGTCGCGGTCGCCAGCAGTTTGCCGGAGTGACTGGTGAGCACCGCCTCGGCCAGCGCAGTACGGCGGCCCAGATGAGTGACCGTCCCCGTGCACCGGACCAGGCCGGTTTCGACGGTGATCCCTGCGATGAATCGGACCGCCAAATCCAAGGTGGTGTAGGCGACTCCGGCTGGCAACATGCTATGAACCGCACACGCCGCCGCCGAGTCCAGCAGCGTGGCATACACGCCTCCGTGCACTGATCCGATCGGGTTGTAATGGCACTCGGCCGGCGTCAAGGTGAACACCGCGGTTCCCGACGCTACCGATTCCAGTTGCGCACCAAGGGTGTTCATGATGGGAGCCGGCGGCAGATCTCCATCGACGATGGCCTGCAGGAATTCCAGTCCACTGCGGCCTCGGGCACCCAGAGCGGTGACCGACGGATCCTCCCAGCAGATAGTGCGGGTCCGGTCGCCAGTCGTTGTCACGCAGGCAGCTTCGCTCACAGTAGGTCCTCGTCTTCGTCGCGGTGTGCAAACGATCGTCACATCTGACTATACTTTAGTCAAGTCAGGGTCGATGTGAACGACGCCCGCGGGACCGGACGTCAGGTCGCCATCGCGGCGCGCTCGAGGTCTAGCAGCTGCTCCCCATGACGCTCCTCCTCGTTAGCTCGGCGCCCGCCCCGCGCCCCGAAGAGCCGCTTGGACACGACGAGATAGATGACCGCGGCCACATTGATCGTGAAGGTGAGCACGCGAGTCATCGTGATACCTCTGGTGAGGTCATAGACTTCCAGCGGCAAAAAGACCGAGGTGGCTACCACCGCGAAGTACTCGCCCCAACGCTTGAGCAGCCACAGGCCAACACCTTCGACAACCTGTAACACCGCATAGGCGACCAGCATCAGGGTGATCAACGTCAACGTAGAAGGCTTTGCGGCAAGCGCCTTTTCCAGGTGCTGCACCGCAGACATCTGGTCGACTTTGAACCCGGCGGCTCGAAAGATCGGCAGGTCACGTTCCAGCGTGCTTTGGATCGCTCCGCGGGCGCCGCGAAACGTCCATACCGCCCATGCGGCCAAGGCGAGCACCACCGCGCGAAGCAAGCGCTCGACAGCCAGGGCGCGGATGATGATGGCTTGGCGTAATGCCTTGCCCCGCATGATCATCGGCGCTTCCTCGGCCGGTCCGCGGCCGTGTGGCTCACCCAGCGCGAAATCACCGCAGCGCAGGCAGCGCCATACTTCACCGAGCTTGGTGCTGGCGCGCAGTCGTTCGGCGAGCGCTTCGTCGTTCGGTGCATAGGTGGCGTGACCGCCCAGCGCACAGGTGACGAGCTCCCATCGATTGGTACCACGCTTCTCGGGCTTTGCCATGCGCCGATCATTCAGTGCGGGTAGCAAACCACGCAAGGGGGTCGAACGCATTGGCTTCAGAAGCGGTGCTGACTGCGGCGGCGCTCGGCGGCGGGTCGCACCTGACCGAGCAGGCGGGTGAGGTGGGTGATGGGCTCGTCGTCGATGTGTTCGACCGTTGTGATGATCCGGGCACGTAGTTCTTCATCGCAGAACGGTTCGGCCAGCCAGTGAAACTTGTCGACGACCCTCGACCAGGTCAGCGGACGGGTGGGTGATCCCTCGTAATCCGCACTAGCCCTGCTGAATTCAGATCCGTCATGAGTGAGCACGTGCACGCGCGCGGAGGTCCGGTGTGGATAGTCGGCGCTCAGGTCGGGCGCGGGCTTGACCCTCACGCGAGCGAGCAGACCCTGCACGTCCGGGCGAATCACGCGGTCGTTCTCCAGTTGTTCGGGTCCCACCGCGCCGTCGATGAGGGCCACCGCGCTCAGGTACTTGAGGTTGTAGTCGGCCTGCTCCTTGGTGCGTGGCTGGTCCTTGTTGCCGAATGCGCCGCCGCCGGCGAAATCGTATGCGCTTTGGAACACCTCCAATTCCACCCGTTCGACGTCGTCACCGCGCACTTGATGCTCGTCGCGTATTGCCAAGACTGCGTCGATGATCACCTGTCCGTGGATCAGTGAGCAGTACTGTTTGAGGTAGGTCTGCTCCACCGCGGTGAGTCCGCGGTCGCCAGTGCGCGAGTCGATCGCCTGACCGAACAGCTGAGCCAAGCCATGGGGGCCCTCGAAAAGCGTCATCGGGCCGGTGATTCCGCGCCCGGCCAATATGGTGGCGTATACCGCCCGCATCCCGGTGATGGCGGGCGAGATGCCCTTCCAATTGGACACCGGTTCGCCGTGTATGGCGGCCAGGGAGACGTTGTCGGCAGCACAGGACGCGATGGCATTGGCGGTGCGGTCCGCGTCGAACCCGAGCAGCTTGGACGTCCCCGCCGCGATTGAAATCGCCAGCTGCAACGCATGGTTGAGCCCGAGCGCCATCACCGGTACCGCAGCGCTGAATCGGCACTGGATTTCGTAGGCGACCGCCAGCGCGAGCAAGAAGTCGGCGCCGCTGGCCTCGACGTGCTCGGCTGCGGCGAGCACCGCGCCGAAGTTGTCCGCGGGGTGACACAAGCCGCCCGCCGTCAGATAGGTGTCCAGCAGATCTGGGTAGCGCACCAGGACCGTGTTGAAGAAGGCGGCCTGATCCACCGATGCCCGGCCACCGCCGACGAGCGTCGCCGTCGGGCGACCACTGAATTGTTCGGTCTGCTCGCGAATGACGGGGACTAGCTCACCGTCCAATGCGCCGATAGCACAGGCAATGCTGTCCAGCACGTTGCGCTTGAGCAGCAGCCGGTGCCGCTCGCTCAAGTCTTCCGGACGCGCGTCGATGGCGAATCCGGCAAGCGATTGCACCACATGTTCCTGTGCCATTGTCCCGTCCTTCCCCTGCCGCTGGCTCGACTCAACCGCGACTGGCCCGCCCCGTCCAGGACTGAATAGCTACCTGTAGTCAGACAGGGTTTCTAGAGCAGATCGGTGCCGCCGGCCAGCACGCTTCGATGCGGATCGTCCGCGGGGACCCACCACGGCGCGCCGGGGGGTTGTCGCCAATCTCGGCTTCGGGCCAGGGCTGTCAATGATTCCACCACTTGCCGTACGCCGGCGCGCTCGTCGTCGCCACGGTGTACCAGGGACCACGTCCACAGCGGAACGGGATTGGCGACGGGCCGCTGTCCCAAGCTCGGCGGAGTGATCGCGGTATGACGCTTGGGTGAGGCCAGCACTGGTGCTCCCAATCGGCGGACGTGCGCGTAGAACGCGTCACCGGTGACTCCCCCGTCATCGATCTTGACCACGCGGGCTTTGGCATAGGCCGCGCACTCCGCCGCGAACCGGTTCCATGACGACCAGGCCGATTCGTCGGCGTCGATGAGCACCCTCAGCTGCTGTGCTGCAACGGGTTCGGGAGAACTCACGCCGGGAAGAACTGCATGCAGGACTTCGGCGCGCAGCAGGTGTGCGGTCAGGCCGCGCTCCCTGGCTTGCTGCGCTGTGACCCAGGTCAGCGCGATGTCCAAGGTGCCTTCGGCGACACGATCGGCTTGTGCGTGCGACGGCAACACCCATTCGTCGATCCGCAACTCGACCGATGGGCCGACCACGGCCTTTAACTCGTCGGGTAGCCAACTGACATAGCCCAGGCGCAACGGTGTGCTCTCGGCGGCGGTCCGCGTCACGCGGTGCTTGGCATCGTCGGCCAGAGCCAACAGTCTGCGCGCATCTGCCAGCAGCGTGCGCCCAGCTTGGTTGAGTCGAACTGTGCGCCGGTCCCGTACGAACAAGTCGGTGCCCAGTTCTCGCTCCAACGCAATGATCTGTTGCGATAGTGCCGGACCCGAGATATGGACGCGCTTGGCGGCCCGGCCGAAGTGCAACTCTTCGGCGACGGCCACGAAATAGCGCAGCTGCCGAAGCTCCATGCGAGCAGTTTATGGTGGTGCACCTGGGGGCTGACGGCGGTTGCGCGAGACGCCAGGCAAGAGACCCCGCTTGAACCCGTTGCCCGGCGTCGGCGAGGTCACTAGTCTCGACGAAGCCGACGCGCGCTGAGCCCACCCGAACGGAGGCGTCGCATGACCGAACGGGAAGACCGCCAGGATATCTCGGATCTGCTCGTGCGCTACGCCACCGGAATCGACCGGCGCGACTGGCCGCTGTTCCGCACCGTGTTCACCGACGACTGCCACCTCGACTACGGCGAAATAGGTGCCTGGGAGGGCGTCGATGCGGTCACCGATTTCATGGACAAGGTGCATGCCATGGCCGGACACACGCTGCACCGCATGACCAATCAAGCCGTCACCGTCGAGGGTGACCAGGCGCGCGCCCGCACGTACGTCGACGTGCTGGTCATGGCCGCGGACAATCAGTCGGGAGTCAACGGCGTCGGGTTCTACGACGACGAGTTGATCCGCACCGCTGCCGGTTGGCGGATTGCCAGCCGCCGCTTCACCTCGGTGCGGGTCAGCACGGTGCGATGAGTTTCGCGACGAGGTACGGGCCCTGGGCGTTGGTGGCCGGCGCCTCCGACGGCGTGGGCGCCGCGTTCGCCCAAGAACTCGCCGAGCGCGGCGTGAATGTCGTCTTGCTTGCCCGTCGTCAGGCGGTCCTGGACGAGGTTGCCGCACAGATCGCCGCGTCGACGTCGGTGCAAACACGCACACTGGCAATCGATCTGGCGCGCCCCGGCGCGGTCGGCGAGGTCGTCGCGGCCACCGCCGACATCAGGGTTGGATTATTGGTCTACTGCGCTGGCGCCGACCCGAGCTTCAGGCCTTTCCTGGCCGCGCCGATCTCCGATGCCGAGTCGATGGTGATTCGCAACTGCATGGCGCCCATGCAGCTGTGCCACCACTTCGCTCCGGCCATGGTCGAGCGGGGCAGCGGCGGAATCGTCCTGTTTGGGTCTGGTGCCGGCTTCGCCGGTGGTCCCAATATGGTCGCCTATGGCGCCTCGAAGGCTTTCGACATGGTGTTCGCCGAGGCCCTATGGACCGAGTTGCACGACAAGGGCGTCGACGTACTCGGGCTCATCCTGGGAAAGACCAACACCCCGGCACTTCGTCAACTCGAATACCGCCGCGGCCAGATCACCTCGCCCGAGGAGGCGCCGTCCGGGGCTGCGGCCGTCGACGATGTCATCACGGAGGCGTTTGCGAACCTGTCCAATGGCCCTACCTGGGTCGTCGGCGAAAACCTGCGCGCGGCAATGCAAATGCTCGGTTCCCTGCCCCGAAATCAGGCCGTGGAACTGATGAAGCAAGCCAGCGCAGCGGCGATGGGCTCCGACGTTTAGTCCGGTGCGGTCCAGGTGATCAACACGCGTCCGTAGCACAACCGGCGCACCTGGGCTCCGGGCAGGACTGCCTGGACGTGGTCGCGCAGCTGCGACAAAGTGAAGTGCGGTGGCCATCGTATGGGGGCGGTGTGCTCCCACTTTCCCTTGATGCGGTTGACCACCAGACATGCCACCGCGGTCCACAAGTGCCACCAGCCATATCGCATCGAGGCCTTGACGAAGGTGATCACCGCCAGTGTCCCACCCGGTGCCACCAGTTCGGCGAGCCTGGCCAGTGCCGCTCGAGTGTCCGCGATGTGGTGCAGGGCGGCGTTGGAAACCACGGCGTCAAAACCGCCGATCGGCAGTTTGGTCGTCATGACATCGCCCTGGGCCCACCGGATGGGGGCGGTCGCGAACCGGGCCTGGGCGCGCTGCAACACCGGTGCGTCGAGTTCGACCGCAGTGACCTCGGGTATGCGTCGAGCCAAGCGCCCCGCCAGGAACCCATCGCCGCAGCCGACGTCCAGTACCCGCCGAGCACCGGTGGGAACCTTCGAATCCAGCAGGGCGTCGTAGTGGATGTTGAGGTTCCACGGTTGCTGCTCGGGTGCGGTCATGACTTCTATACTGCTCACCATTCAGCAGGCCTATCCCCAACGGGCGTAGTTGTGGGAGCCTGGGCCGGTGATGTTGACGTGACGGCCCCCAACCTTTTGGTTGTGATCGGGGTGGGCGGCATGGGTTATGCCATCGCACGTCGGATGGGATCGGGCAGAACGGTGCTGTTGGCCGACTACAACGATGACACGTTGGCCTCGGTCGCCCGATCGCTGTCGGCCGACGGCCATCAGGTGCATACCCGCGGCGTCGACGTATCCGCACCGGAATCGGTTCGCGCACTTGCTGAGTACGCGACGACCCTGGGTGACGTCGCGCAGGTGGCACACACGGCCGGGCTCTCCCCCGCGCAGGCCTCGGCACAGGCCATTCTCGCCGTCGATCTGGTCGGTGTGGCGTTGGTGCTGCAGGAGTTCGGAAACGTCGTGACTTCAGGGGGCGCGGGCGTGGTGATCGCCAGCATGGCTGGACACATGTTTCCGCCGCTGACCGTCGAACAAGAACACGCGTTAGCGCACACACCGCCCACCGAGCTACTCGGCCTCGACATCCTCGCCGGCACCACCGAACCGGGTACAGCGTACGGAATAGCCAAGCAGGCCAACCACGTTCGGGTGCGGGCCGCCAGCGCATCGTGGGGCCGACGAGGTGCGCGGATCAACTCGATCAGTCCCGGGGTCATCTCGACGCCGATGGGGCAGCAAGAACTCGCCTCGCCGGTGGGTGACGGCATGCGAGCCATGATCGCCATGTCCGGCACCGGCCGCATCGGCACGCCCGACGACATAGCGGCTGCCACTGAATTCCTGCTGGGTCCGGGCGCCGCCTTCATCACCGGCACCGACCTCTTGGTCGACGGCGGCGTCATCGCGGCTATGAAGGCGGGCACCCCGCCCTTCTGACAGGGTCTACACCAGGTAGTAAAGGTCCTCGTCACGTTGCTCTGCTTCTTGCAATTCCGGTTTCGGATTGGCGGCGGCGCGCCGAACGTGCACGTAACGCACCGCTTTGAGCGTCGCTGAGAACTGTTTGTCTTCTTCGGGGAAGACCTGCTCCTCAGGGAACCAACGGTGCAGTCCGACGTTTCCGAGGACAGCCAACGTGTCCGGGCGGACCCCGGCTAGCAGAACCACCACGCCGCGCTCGGTCAAGTCGCGTAGGAAATGCTCGATCCGCTCGATGCAGACCACGTCTGGGTGCCGTACCCGCTTGAGCCGCAGGATGACGAATTCATTGTGATCAGCCGCGATTCGGTCGCGCAGGTCGTTGAGGTGACGGTCCAGCTCCGGTGCGGCTCCGAAGAACAGCTCACCTTCCAGGTCGTAGATGACCGTATGGGAATCGGTGAGGTCGCCGGGAATTCGTTCCCGGACAACGCGCTCGGGCGTGACGATCAGTTCTGTGGCCCGCAACTTGGCTGCCCGCGGCACGAACAACACAACAGACAGGATCACGCCCAACACCACAGCCTTGTCCAAATCGATCGCCACCCCGGTGATCGCGGTGACGATTACCAGACCTGCGTCGTAGCGCGACGCTTTGAGTGTGTAAAGCAGGCGCTTGCCGTCGACCAGCCGGACTGCGGTGATGAGCAGCAGCCCTGCCAACGCCGGTTGTGGGACATACCGCAGCAAGGGCGCAAAGGCGAGCAACGCTACCGCGACCGTTGCGGCGGAGACGATTCCGGAGAACCGCGTTGCGGCGCCGGACTGGAAGTTGATCGCCGACCGCGATAGCGACCCCGAGCCGGGCAGGCTCTGGAAGAAGCCGCCGCTGAGGTTTGCCAGGCCTTCGGCCAGGATCTGCCGGTTGTAGTCGATCTTCTGTTGGGTCTGGTGCGCAATGGCTTTGGCGATCGACAACGCCTCGATGATGCCGACGAACGCGATGGCCAGCGCGCCCACCGACAGGTGCGGCAGCCAACTGGTGTGTACCTCCGGGATGTGGGCGGTAGGCAGGCTGCGCGGCACCTTCCCGGCCAGTGACACAGCGGTGCGGCCGTTGGCACCCGGTGTGGACCAGCCTGCCAGGTAGGCGATCACCGCGGTGATGACGAGCACGGCGAGCATGTCGACCTGCGGCCACCCGAAGCGCTGCACGATCTTGCGGAGCACCACCGCCAATACCACCGCGGTCACGCTCAGTATGACGGCGCGGTAGTTGATCCGATCACCGTGCGTCAGGCTGAGCCAGACGCGGTGCAGCACATGCATGTGGCCGTTGCCTTTGTCCTTGACACCCAGTGCATTTCCGATCTGGCCTACCGCGAGCAGGAACGCCGCGGCCGCCATGAAGCCGATGATGACCGACTCGGAGATGTAGCGAGTCAAGTTGCCCAGTTTGAACACCGCGATCACGATTTGGATCGCACCGACGAGAACCCCTAACAGGAACAGCGCTTCGAACAGTTCCTTGGAGTTCTCCGAATCGATGAAGGCCAGCGCGGTGAACACCAATAGGGAGATGGCGCTGGTAGGCCCGTTGATCAGATGCGATGACGACCCGAAGATCGACGCGACGGCCGTCACCACGATGGCTGAGTAGACGCCGAACTTGGGGTCCACTCCGGCGATCAACGCATAGGCAATCGCTTGTGGGAATGATATGGCCGCGACGGTCAGGCCCGCGACAACGTCGCTGCGGCCCTTGACCCAGTTGTAACTCGAAGCAACACCCACGTTGAGTTCCGTCTTTCCGCTATGTCGCCGGAGCCGCTGCGATCGGCGGCGCGGTGATCGTGTCGTAGATCCCGTTGTCGCCGAAGAACTTCTCCCGCGCGTCGGCCCAGTCGTTGGCGATCGCCGTGATCGGAAACAGGCCCAGGTTCGGCAGCCGGCCGGCATACTTGGCCAGGATTTGCGGCTGGAACGGTCGATATCCGTTGCGCGCCATGAGTTCTTGCGCAGCGTCGGTGAACAGGTAATTCAGGTACGCCTTGGCGTGTGCGGCCACCTTGGGATCGGTGACGTTGGCGTCCACCCACGCTACCGCGGGTTCGGCGCGAATGCTGACCGGCGGATAGACGATCTCGAGTTCGTCGGGGTTGGCCGCGACCTCGCGCAACGCCTCGTTCTCCCAAGTCAATTGGACGTCACCGATGCGCTGGACGGAAAAGCTGATGCCGGCACCGCGCGCACCGGCGTCGGCGACCGCGACATGTTGCTGCAGTGCGCGCACATAGTCGGCCGCCTGTTCCGGACTCCCGCCGCGGGTGGTGACCGACCCCCAGGCCGCCAGGACGCTCAGTTGTCCGTTGCCGGACGTCCGCGGGTTGGGGGTAACGATGGAGACATCGCCCTTGGTGAGGTCCGGCCAGTCGTGGATGGCTTTGGGATTGCCCTTGCGGACCAGGAACACGATCGTCGAGGTGTAGGGGACCGAGTTGTTGGGCAGCCGGGTCTGCCAGTTGGGGGCGATCAGCCCGCGCTTACGCAGCATGTCGATGTCACTGATGAGGGCAAGCGAAACCACCTCGGCTCGCTGGGAACCGTCGATGACGCTGCGGGCTTGCCGGCCCGAACCGCCGTGTGACTGCTTGATGTCGAGGTTGGCGCCGGTTTGCGTGCGGTACTGGGCGGTGAACGCTTGGTCGAGTGCGGCATACAACTCGCGCGTCGGGTCATAGGACACGTTCAGAAGCTGATTGGGCCCCTCGTCGGGGAGATTCTTGATCGTGATCGCGGTGGCGGCAACGACAATGGCGACGATACCGAGGATGTTCAGCCAGGGGATGCGCAGCCGCCGATGCCAACGCCGGCCCGGCCGGTGGGCTTCTACCATCGGTGTCTTCGATTCTGTGCGGTCCAAAATTGTTGTCGATGCTAATGATTGGACCGCCAAAGGGCAGCGGTGAGAATCAGCCTGAGTCGAAGTGTGACAGCGAGATCGAGGTGGTGCGGTCAGCCGACGTGGTATTCGTGCAGTGTCTGGTTCGTGCCTTCGCTGACCGTCACGTAGCCCGATCCGTCGGGATGGAACGCGATTGCTTCCCCCTGCTGCTCATCGATCAGCGGCCCGTCAACGGGCGGCTGGCCAAAAGGTGACCAGGCACTGGCGTTCGGGTCGCGGTTCCACAGCAGGACATCGTCGTAGGTACGCACGGCCAATTGGGAACCGTCCGGTGCGTAGTCGGCGCTGGTGACCAATTGTGAGTTGGCCTGGGACAGGTCTACCGTGCCCACCTGCTGCAGCGTGGTGTCGGCGCCGCCCCAGGCGCTGGCCGGCGCCGAGTAGACGCGTGAAACATCACCATCGGTCTTCTCGATGAGCAATAGGTTGCCCGATCGCGGGTCGACCGCAAGTGCCTCGGAGTTGATCTTCTCCCCATTGGGATAACGCACGTTGAGCTGGTCGACGCCGGTCAGCGTCGTGCTGGTGGGATTGGTCGCGGTTCCGGTCACGGTTGGCTCGGGGACCCGGTAGATGACGACGTCGCTTCGGGAGTGGCCGTTGTCCCCGATATCACCGACATAGATGTAGGACTTGCCGTCGGCGCCGGTGGCGACCTCGATGTCCTCCCAGTCGACCGCTCGTGCGCCGCTGAGTGTGTAGGTGCCGAGTGTCTGGCCGGTGTTCGCGTCGACCGCGAAGATACGGGCGGAGTCACCCGAGTCGTTGTGCACCCAGTAGACGTTCGGGTTCTTGATGCCGGCGTCGATGCCGGAGATCTCACCGAGCGAACTGTTGGTGATCTTTCCGCCGTCGGCGGAGACCAGGTGGCCATCGCGGGCGGCGTCGACCGCATTCAGCGTGGGCTGCGATGGTCCACCGGGGTCGCTTGGTCCGCCCGGATTTCCTGGTCCACTGACTTGCGCACCTGGTGCTCCGTTCACTCCCGGTTGACCGGCGAGGTAGCCACCTGTGCTTCCGGCGCCGCCCGCGCCGGGGGTCGGACCCGATCCGCCGGTGCCACCATTGCCTCCGTTGCCCACAAGTAGGCCGCCCGCGCCTCCGTTCCCGCCGGCGGGCGCGAACTGAACACCGGCTCCGGCGGGGCCGCCCGGTCCGCCGGCGCCGCCATTGCCAATCAAGCCGGCGCTACCACCGTTGCCGCCGGCCTGACCCACGCCGCCGGACCCGCCGTTGCCGCCGTTGCCGTACAGCCAGCCCCCCGGTGCACCGTTTTGCCCTGTCCCCGGCGTTCCGTTGGCACCGTCGCCGATCAGGGGGCGACCGGACAGCGCCTGGGTCGGCGCGTTGATCAGGTTCAACGCCGCCTGCTGCAACGCGTTGGCGTTGGTCAGCTCTGTGGTCGCATACGACGTCGCGCCGGCGGTCAAGGCCTGCACGAACTGCTGATGAAAGGTCTCGACCTGGGCGCTCAGCGCTTGAAATTCGCGAGCGTTCGCGGCGAACACCGTCGCGATCGCCGCTGATACCTCGTCTTCGGCGGCTGGGACCAAGCCGACGGTCGGCAGGGCCGCGGCGGCACTGGCCGCTTTGAGCACCGAACCGAGGCCCGCCAGATCCGTCGCCGCCGACGACAACCACTCCGGAACCGCCACCACATACGACATCGCTGCCCTCTCGCACGACCGGCACCTGATATAATCAATCAGTTGATAGTATCGCCCTATTCAGGGCTCGGTGACACTTTCGCCGAACATCCGGATTGCCCGGCCGGCGCTCGCTGCGTGCCACCCGGGTGATGTATCCAGTCGCGCGATCGCAACCGCCAGGTCCGACGGGCGTACTCGAACTCGGTATAGGGCCATTGAGTGACGATGCGTCCGGTGGGCGAGCGGAAGTAACTGTCGCACTGGGTCCAGATGGATCGCTCGAGGGCGATGGAAAGCTGCTCGTTGTAACGCCGCTCCGCTTCTGCCCGGACGTCAAGGTATCCGCCTCGGCGCGCTATCCGCGTCGCGGCGCTGGCCACCAGCCGGGATGCGGCCTCGTGGATGTAGACGATGGAGTTGCCGCCCTGGTTGGTATTGGGGCCGTAGAGCATGAAGAAATTCGGGAAGCCACCCACCGCCACGCCTAGGTAGGCAGTTGGCTCGACGCCCCAGACATCGTGTAGCCGCCGGCCATTCGCCCCGATGACCTCGATCCCGGACAAGTAGCGTGACGTCTCGAATCCGGTGGCCAGGACGATCACATCGAGGTCGGCGGCCTCCTGGGACGCAGTGATGATGGACCTTTCGGTCACTTGTTCAATCGGGTCGGTGACGAGTGCGACGTTGTCCTGCTGCACGGCGCGGTAGAAGTCCTCGCCCAGCAGAACCCGCTTGCACCGGAACGGATATTTCGGCGTCAGGGCTCGACGCAGATGGTCGTCGGCGACACTACGTTTCAGAAATGCGGTGGCAAATTCGCTGCGAGAAGCCACGATTGGGTCATCGGCCATCGTCGCGGTGTTGTCGTGCTGGAACTTCCATACCTTCCAGCGGGCTCGGCGCACCGCGAACGGGTCACGCCGGAACCGGCGCAATTCTGTTGCGGTGTAGGCACGGTCGTCCTTGGGCACCATCCAGGGCGGGGTGCGTTGAAACACCGTCAGGTGGGCGGCTGTCTTGGCCAATTCCGGAACGACCTGGACACCGCTGGCTCCGGTGCCGATCACCGCGATGTTCTTGTTCGCCAGGTCGATGCCGTGATCCCAATGCGAAGTGTGCATGACGGCGCCGCGGAAGTCGGACAGGCCGGCGATATCGGGCAGTTTCGCCGTGCCGAACAGCCCAACGGCGCTGACGACGATGTCGGCATGCATGGTGTCGAGGCTTCCCGCGCGGTCCAGCGCGAGTGCCCAGCTACCGCCGTGCCACTCGAGTGTCCGCACTCGAGTGTCGAGCATGAGGTGGCGGCGCAGGTCGAAGTTGTCGACCACCGACTCCAGATAGGCCAGTATCTCGGGTTGGCGGGCGTAGGTACGACTCCAGGACTTGTTGGGCGCGAACGAGAACGAGTACAGGTGGCTTTGGATATCACACGCGGCGCCCGGATAGGTGTTGCGTCGCCAGGTGCCGCCCACGCCGTCATTGCCGTCGATCATCACCAGATCGTCGATTCCGGCACGGCGCAGCGCCACTGCGACGCTGATTCCACCGAAGCCGGTTCCGATGATCGCCACCTTCGGTGAGCGGTGACGCCGCATGACGGCCCTGACCCGCCCCGCGAGGTAGCGCCGTCCTGCTGTCATGAGCGAAACCCGCGAATGTGCAACCCCTCGAGGTTTCCCTGGGCCCGCCATGCCTGCAAAATGTCGGCGTATTCGGTGGGCGCACCGAAGAAGAAGCTGCCTTGCCGAGTTTTGGCGTCCGCCTTGCCTTCGCGGTTGTAATAGCCGGGAGTGCACGTCTTGGCGCGCTCGGCAGTGGCCGCCGAGCGCTCGACCACTGTGTCGACCCAGGCGGCTTCCGCGTCTTGTGTTGCCTCCAGTTCCTGGACGCCGTGTTCCAGGGCCCAGGCGATGACCCATGCGACGTGGGTGGCTTGTACGTCGAGCAGGTAGGGGAAGTTCACCGTCAAGCCGGCCTGGGCGATGCTTTCGATGAAGCAGTTCGGAAATCCGTTGGCGCACAAGCCCTGAAAGGTACGCACACCGTCGCGCCACTGCTCGGTCAACGTGACACCGTCGCGGCCGATCAGTTCGAAGCCGGTACGACGGCAGTAGTCCGTGCCGACCTCGAAACCGGTCGCGAAGATCAAACAGTCGACGTCATGGCCGACGCCGTCGACGACGACGCCAGACTCAGTGATGCGCTGCACTCCCGAACCCCGGGTATCGACCAATGTGACGTTGTCCCGGTTGAAGGTCTGCAGATACTCGTCGTGAAAGCAGGGCCGTTTGCAGAAGTAGCCGTACCACGGCTTGAGTGCCTCGGCTGTGGCACGGTCGGTCACGAGTTCGTCGACACGCACGCGTATCTCGTCCATCTTGGAGAAGTCGGCCAGTTCGATGTCGCGGGTGCGTGCTCCTTCGGTGTCATGCCGCATGACCGGAAGCCTGCGAGTGATGCTGGTCCAAGCGTCGGCGACCAGGTCTTCATCGGACTGCCCTCCCGCAGTCAGGCTTTGGAAGTTCTGGATGCGCCGGCGCTGCCACCCGGGTTGTAATGTGTTCACCCACTGCGGATCGGTGGGTGCGTTGGCGCGCACGTCGACCGACGACGGTGTGCGCTGGAAGACGTAGAGTCGCTGCGCCGCGGCGGCCAAGTGTGGAATGCACTGCACGGCAGTGGCACCGGTACCGATGATGCCGACGCGCTTGTCGGCCAGATTCTCCAGCTGGTCACCGGTGTAGCGATAATCCCACCGGCTGGTGTGGAAGGCGTGACCACCGAACGCGTTGATGCCGGGGATTCCGGGGAGCTTGGGCTTGGCCTGGTAGCCGTTGGCCATCGACACGAATTTCGCCCGCATCACATCGCCGTGACTCGTCCGGATAACCCACCGGGAAGTCCCTGCCTCCCAGCGGATTTCGCGCACTTCTGTCTGCAGGCAGGCGTCGCGGTACAGGTCGTACCGCTCGGCGATACGACGGCAATGGTCGAGTATTTCGGCGCCCTTGGCGTATTTCTCCGTAGGGATGTAACCGAGTTCTTCCAGCAGCGGCATATAGACATAGGACTCGACGTCGCAGGCGATTCCGGGGTAACGGTTCCAATACCAGGTGCCGCCCACATCGGCCGCCCGGTCGATCAATCGCACACTTTGCACCCCGAGTTCGCGTAACCGCACGCCCGTCAAGAGCCCGCCGAAGCCGGCCCCCACGATCGCCACGTCGACCTCGTCGGTCAATGGTTCGCGGGTGATCGTCTCCGAGACCCAGGGATCTGCACCGAACCGGGCGAAGTCGCCGGCGACTTCCACGTACTGAGCGATGCCGTCGGCCCGCACTCGCCGTTCTCGCTCTCGGGCGTACTTGCGGCGCAGCGCATCGACGTCTGTCAACTGCGCAGCAGTTCTGGTCAAGGTGCGGCCCCACTCTCCGCGAGGACTCTATAATCAATCGATTGATTGCATCAAGGCCCGGCCGCCTGGTTGCGGTCGAACAGCGCGCCCTCGACCAATACCTTGGCCGATTGCAGCGCAGCGTGATACTGCGCTGCCGGCAATGTGGCCGCGAGTTCGGTCAAGCCGTAGATGAGCGCGTAAATCGCCTCGATCGCACCGCGCCGGTCCGGGTCGTCGCCGAGTTCCCCATGCCCGATCGCCTCGTCGACCAAGCTCTCGATGATCCCGCGAAACGTCACAAAACCGGCAGCGTCGTCCGAGGCGCCGGCGCCGTCGGTGGGGATGACATTCGCCGCCCGAATAGCCCACTCGAACGCGGCGAGGTCCGGATATTCACGGATCAAGTTGCCGCATACGTCGAGCACCGCCTGGATTCGCGCAATGGCGTCGCCGGGCCCTTGGGCGGCAGCACGCAACCGGGGAATCGACGCTTCGGCCCGTGCCGCGATGGTCGCCTTGATCAGCTGCGCCTTGTTGGGAAAGTAGTTGTACAGGCTGGCACTGGTCACATTGGCCGCGCGGGCGATTTCCCGGATCGTCGCCTGCGCATAGCCGACCTCGGCAACACACTTCATGGTGGCGAGGATGATCCGCTGGCGAGTTTCTTCGCCGCTGGCGCCGACGGGGCGGCCCAACTGGGCGGGGGTCATGGCCAGAGGTGTCCTTACGTGCATGTGGCGGCCCGTCGACCGTGGCCACCGTACCGGCGTGGTCGAATATATTCGATCGATCAATTGGATCCGAGGGACCTGGAGGAGGGCGGCATGACAGCCGGCCCCGCCCACCTCGGTCGCCCCGTCGGCGCGAGCGGCGAGCAAACGCGGCGGCGAATCCTCACCGCGGCGATGCGCTCTGTGGCCGAGGTGGGCTACGCGCAGGCTTCGATCCGAGAGATCGCCCGCGCCGCCGAGATGACCAGCGGCAGCCTGTACCACTATTTTGCGAACAAATCCGAACTGCTGACCGCGACCAGCGAGGAGATCGAGGACATTGTGCTGCCCCGGCTGCGCACGGCGGCAGCGCAATACGACGATGTGCTCGATCGCCTCGACGCGGTGCTCGACGAGTCGAAACGACTGATCAGCGATTACCCCTATCTGGCCGGCTTCCTGCGCGCGGTGCGGGTGGAAAGTGCGATCCAGTCGCGGCGCGGCAGCCCGACGTACCCCGGATCGAAAGCGCTACGCGATGTCATCAGTGCCATCGTGGAGGACGCGCAAGCACGCGCCGTGCTGTCCGCTGACATCGACGCCGCGGCCGCCGTGGAAGCCATTTGCGCGCTGACTCGCGGCCTGTCCCAGCAAGCGGCCAGCCTGCCCCCGGAGGCCTATGACGCCACCCTGAACTCCGCCAAGCGGATGATCAGGGGCGCGCTCTTCGTCCGGACCTAACGGCCCGATGCGTGCGGTTCGTCGTTGCGTTCTGCGAGACCCGCCACGATGAGGCTCAGCCCGAAGTTGAACTCTTCGGCTAATGGGACCGGCAGTTCGTCGGCCACCGCCACCGTGGCCGGATACTGCGACGGATCGAGCTGACGAAACGCCGCGGACACGGCTGCGTCGTCCTGGGCGGTAGCCGCAGCTGTCGAAACCTGGATGGCGAACCCCAAGACGTACCGAGACAACGTCGCGTACGCGTGCGCGGCGATGACCGGCGCAAACCCATTCCGCAGCAGCACTGACAGCACGAATTCCCGTTGAGCCAGCGCGTTCGGGCCGGTCGGAACCTGTCCGATCAGCAGTGACGCCACATTCCCGTGTCGCCCCAGCGCGTCGAACATCTGTTGAGCGAGCGATGTGCAGGCGTGCTGCCAGGACAGTCCGGGAGCGTCGAGGTGCACTTCACCGAGCATGCGGTCGACCACCATGGCGACCAATTCCGTGCGCCCGGCGAAATGCCGGTACAGCGTGGCCGTGCCCGACCCCAGACGCTGCGCCAGAGACCGCATCGACAGCGCATCGGCCCCGTGTTCGTCGACGATGTCCAGCGCTGCGGTGAGGATCCGGTCCAACGGCAGCGCTGGACGGCCGCGGGTGCGGCCCAGTGACTGTTTGACACCTTCGTGATTAATGGACACACTGTATCCAATATTAACCGGGGTGGTCAACCATCCCCTCAGCGAGGAACTTCGTCATGCTGCTACCTCTGGCGCCCGAGCCCTATACCGCTCCCACCGATCGGGACATGCTGCCGTCCGAGCGACGGGAATTTGTCCGCACCCACCGGACGTGTGTGTTCGGGTACCGCCGCCGCAACGACGGTCCTGCGATGTCGATCGTGTATTACGTCCCCACCGATGACGACGAGCTATTGGTCTCGACGATGGCGGGGCGGGGGAAGGCCCGCGTCATCGAACGCGACGGCAAGGTGAGCCTGTGCGTCCTCGATGAGCGCTGGCCGTTCAGCTATCTGCAGGTGTATGCCGACGCTACGCTCGACGCCGACCCGGATCTGGCCGTCGACGTCATGACGGCCGTCGCCGGTCGAATGTCCGGGCAACCGCTCGGGGAAGAAGCTCGCCCGGCCGTCAGGGATATGTGCGAACGGGAGAACCGGGTGGTGATCCGGTGCCGGCCGTATTCCAGTTTCGCCACGCCGCCGCGCCACTTGCACCGCAATGACCAAGTGCAACAACTGAGCCACTGGGTGTCCGGCGTCATCCCGTGGGATGCCGATGATCCGGCCTGACCGACTTTGCGTCGAGTGTGCGTTTAAGGCGTCGGGCGAGTACTCACGGCGGACTTCGTGGGACTTTGCCACCCAGGCCGCACAGTGAAAGCCGCGAACACACGCTCGACGCTGCCCGGTGAACGAGGCTGGTCATGGTACGGTTCGCTGCTGTGGCGTCGTCGTTAGTCAACCTAGGTGTCCCGCACGGGCGCCGGCGTGGTTGCAGGCGCAGCAGAACCTCGGCCGTCACATGTCAGAGCTGAACCGGCGCCGATTCCTCGGGTCCCTCGCTGCAGCAACGGTCGTCAGCGTAGGGGCGGCTCGCTGCATGGTCGACCCGCAACCGCGCACCTTCGCTCAGGCCCCCGCAGCAGCCGCCAATCCCGCAGCCGGCCCGACCGTCGCCGGCTTGTTGCCCCCGCCGCCACCGAGTGCGCGCATCCGGTTACCGGGTGGTGGTGTGCTCAACAGACTGCCCGGCGAGGGTGACCTGCTGGCGCTGACCGTCGATGACGGCGTCAACTCCGAGGTCGTGCGCGCCTACACCCAGTTCGCCAAGGACACCGGCATACGACTGACATTCTTCGTCAACGGCGTGTACGACTCCTGGACGGACAACCTCAAGCTGTTGCGCCCGCTGGTCGATTCCGGTCAAATCCAACTCGGCAATCACACCTGGTCTCACCCGGACCTCACGACGCTCAACAAGGGACAGATCGCACAGCAGCTGGTGCGCAACGACGATTTCCTGAAGAAGACGTATGGCGTTGCGGCCAAACCGTATTGGCGACCGCCCTACGCCAAGCACGACGCCAACGCCGACTCCGTCGCCACCGACCTCGGCTATGCGATCCCGGTCCTTTGGTCAGGGTCACTGTCGGATTCGACGTTGATCACCGAGGAATACATCGTGAAGATGGCCGACCAATACTTCGTTCCGCAGGGGATCGTGATCGGACACCTCAATCACCTGCCAATCACCCACGTCTACCCTCAGCTCGTCGAGATCATCCGCGCGCGCAACCTGCGTTCGGTCACCCTCAACGACGTCTTCCTCAAGACGGCGTAACCGCGCGACCGGGCCCCCGGCATCGGCGACGGGCTTCGAGCAGAACTTTGCGGTATGAGTGATTACCAACATGTCCCGACACCCGCGCGCAGTGGCCGTATTGGCGATCGCCGCTGCGCTGCAGCCGGTGCTGGTAGCCGCCTGTACGAGCGGCGGCACTTCGGGTCCCGGCGCTCAACGCTCGTCGTCGCCGTCGACCACGCGAGCCGCGGCACATGGACCGTTCTTCCCCGAATGCGGCGGTGTGACCGACGAGACCGTCAGCCGGCTGACCCGGGTTCCCGGGCTGGTCACCACCGCCCGCAACTCGGTGGGGTGTCAGTGGCTGGCCCGGGGAACCGTCGACGGTCCGTGGTTTTCCTTCACGTGGTTTCGCGGCAGTCCGATCGGTCGCGAACGTAGCAGCGAGGAGCGGATGCGACCGCGGGTGGACGACATCACCATCGATGGTCACCACGGATTCATCGCGGTCGCTTCGGTGACCAAGGCCGTCAACAGGCTCTGTGACGTTGCCATTCAGTATCAGGACGACTTCTTCGAATGGTCGATTCGCTACCAGAGAAGACCGCTGTACGACCCGTGCGACATTGCCGTTGAGTTATCCCGCCAATCGATAGCGGCCGCGCGATAGGCCAGTGGTGTCCACGGATCAGGGCCAGGCTGTGGCGAAGTTGCCGTAGCTCTGGTTCAGCGCACCACAGAAGTCACCGGCGGTGCCGGCCAACAACACGTAATAGGTTTCCGGCCGGTGGTTTTCCCCGGATGTGGGATACGTCCAGCCGCTGGCGCACATCGATGTGGCGTCTCCCGGTGACGGCGCAGGCCAGCTGGATTTGACACAGGCGGTCAGTGCGTCCAGGTTGCGCGTCGCACTATTGGCGACGACGAGCATCGCGCCGCCCCACTGGCCGTCGGCCCGCCGGTAGGCGCGAACACCGAAGGACGTGTTGTCTTTCTGGCAGCCCAGCACTCGCTGCACGGGCACGAACGCCGATGACAGGGAAGAGTTCTTGGCCGCAGCGGCCGCACTGATAAACGCCGCCGCGTCTGAGCCGTCCCCCTCCTGAATGTCTGCTTCGTCAAGGTTGCTGAGCTGCATCCCGATTCGTGCTTGCTCCGCATCGTCCCCACCGCCGGGGATCGGGCCGGCTCCCGTCGCGGTGATCGGCGGCAGCGCGACGTTCGGGTCTGCCTGCGCCGGGAAGACGCCGAGGCTTACCGCTAGTAACAGCGCCACTACTCCGCCCATACCGGTTCGACTCGCCACGGTTGACGATCATATTCGGCTCGGCGTTGCGCCACTCATCATGACCGCCACGGGGAAGTCGTCACTCAGAGATGAAGCTGATGATGTCGTGGGCGATGGACTTGATGGATGCGTTGGCGTCCTTCGACCGCGCTGCAATGAGTTGCATCGCGCGTGTTGCATCGATCTTGAAACGCTCCATGAGAATGCCCTTGGCTTGGCCGAGGACGTCGCGGTCGTCCATGGAGTCGAGGGCCGCGGCCTTCTGATGGGCTAACAGCGCGATTGCCGCGTGAGCCGCGAGCATCGCTCCGATTGCTTCGTCTTCCACGGTGAAAGTTCCGGCGGCACAGCCATACACATTCAGCGCGCCCGCGCAGTGCTGACAGCGATGGATCTGGAATGTCAAGACGCTGCGTACGCCCCGGGCGGTGGCGGCCGCGGTGAATTCCGGCCACCGACCCTCACGTGCGAGATCAGGTACTCGAATGACCGGATCGTCGAGCGCCGCCTCCAGACATGGACCGCGTCCGTATTGCATTTGGACTGCGTCCAATTCAGTGACAAAGGCGGCCGTCGGGGCTACCGATTCGAATCGCTCCCCGTCGATCAGCATGAGGTCCGCGCACTCGGCACCCCGAATGAGTCTGACCGCACCTGCGGTCACCGTTCCCAGAGCGCGGTTCACCCCGGTGCCCGCGGTCGACTGTTCCGCTAGGTCTGACATGACCTTGCGGATTGAGTCGCGGTAGCCGTCCAAGTCAGGCGTCCCGGTCGCCGGGTCCGGTCACCGCCATCGCCAATTGCACCTACGAAGATCCGGCGTAGGCGGTGCTTCGGTTATCAAGTGCACCATTTCCGCGTCCTTCCCAGCAGACGTTCCACCATCGGGTGCGGGCCGCGGCAGTTGCTAGAAGTGCCCGCGTAGGCGGGACCTCAAACGCAATCAGTTGCTGCGAATGACGGAGTCGTCGTCGACTCCCACGTATTCGAAGAAGGTGATCGAAGCGAACTGGAAAGAAAACACTTCATGCATTGGCCTCTGACTGCCGCGCCATAACTCGACCGAAGGACGCGGCCCCGGCTCACTCGAGAAGTCCGTCGATGAGCCGCCGTAACACCTGCCTGATCTCCCGACGGGCCCGCTTGGGATCCTCGGCGGTGGCGATCGCCATGGCAGCCTCGTCGAGCGCACCGATCATGACCGTCGCCAGCGGTCGCACCGGTTGACGAGCCAACTGGCCGGCCTTGATGGCCTCTGTCAATAGTTGCTCAGTCATGCCCAGGCTGTATCGCTGGGCAACTTCCCGGAAACCCGCCCAGCCGAGTACCGCCGGCGCGTCCAACAGCATCAATTGCCGGACCTCTGGGTCGCCCGAAACTTCCAGCCACGCGTCGACGGCGGCGCGGATCGCATCGGCGGGCGAAGCGGCGCCCGACGACGCCACCATGGTGGCCATCCGGTCCATCACGTCCTGTTCCACCGCTTCCAGCACTGCACCGAACAACGCTGCCTTGTCGGTGAATTGGTGATACATCGCGCCCCGGGTGACCCCCGCCTCCTTGGCGATCTCGGGCGTGCCGACCTCGGCATAACCCCGTTGGCCCCACAGCTTGCGGGCGGCCGAGATCAACGCTTCGCGGGTGGCCGCGGAGCGCTCCTCCTGAGTGCGTCTCTTGATTTCCATACAACCTGTTGGTAAGTTACCGGCAGCCTGTTTGTAAAGTATCGAAGTGGGAGCTATCCATGCCGACGATCGACATTAACGCCGGAACCATTCATTACGAAGCAACCGGACCCGACAATGGCCGGCCCGTGGTGTTCGTGCACGGGTACATGATGGGCGGTCAACTCTGGCGACAGGTCAGCGAGCGACTCGCCGATCAAGGCCTGCGCTGTATCGCTCCCACCTGGCCGCTCGGCGCTCACCCCCAGCCGCTGCGACCCGGCGCCGACCCGACCATCACCGGTGTCGCCGACGTCGTGGCTGATGTATTGACCGCCCTCGACCTGAACGATGTGGTCTTGGTCGGCAATGACACCGGCGGCGTCGTCACCCAGTTGGTGGCGGTGCACCATCCCGAGCGCCTCGGCGCGCTGGTGCTGACCAGTTGCGATGCGTTCGAACACTTTCCGCCACCGATCCTCAAGCCGGTGATACTGGCGGCCAAATCGAAAGCGCTGTTTCGCCCCGCCATCCAGGCGATGCGGGCACCTGTGGCGCGCCGGCGCGCCTACGCCGGCTTGGCTCACCGCGACATCGACCATCTCACCCGCATCTGGGTGCGGCCAGCGTTGTCCGACGCCGCCATTGCTGAAGACCTGCGCCGGTTTTCATTATCGCTGCGCACCGAGGTCACTCTGGAGGTCGCGGCTCGACTCCCGGAGTTCGACAAGCCCACTCTCATTGCCTGGTCGGCCGACGATGTGTTCTTCGAACAAGAGGACGGCAGACGACTGGCCGCGACGATCCCCAATGCCCGGTTGGAGGTCATCGAGGGGGCGCGGACGTTCTCAATGGTCGACCGGCCCGAGCAGTTGGCCCAGCTCTTGTCGACGATCGCGGTGCGCGCCTGAACATTTGGGCCCCAGCCCTAGCCAAGCGTCGTATGCATCAACATCACGTCGTATGCGGACCACAGCGACAGGTTGAAGTACACGTCTTTACCTGTCGACCAGGGATGCATCATCGGCGCATAGATGCCGCCGGGCATTGACCACGAGGACACCAGCATGTGTTCGGGACTCCACGGTCCCTGTGGAGCGGGTGCGGTTCTGGCCACGACGTCGTTGGCGCCGTTGGTGTACATCACCAGGTATTGCTTGAGATAGGTGTTGTACTGGGCCGACATCTCAGCGACCGGGCCGGGGATGACCGGGGTTGCCGCCGACGGCCTGTTCGGTACCCACGAGTTCGAATCACCGTTCCAGTATTCGTATTTGGTGAGGTCCGGAACGAAGCGCTGGGGCACTCGCGACAGGTGCGCGGAGCCGCCGCGTCCAGCACGTGTACCGAACGAATACAGATAGCCGTCGTTCGACTTGACGTAGGCCCCCATCTGGAAATTCTCGTTGCCCTCGACGTACGGCACTCGGCCGGTGTCGGGTCCGGCCGCGCGGATGGTGTTGGGGTACACCCCCCAGTTCTGCCCGTTATCGGTGGACATGGCGATGCCGGAATAGTTCGTCCACCATTCTCCATCGCGTCCCCATTGCTTGATGGACATGAAGTTGATGTATTGCGTCTTGCCGACGGAGATGGCAGCGGTCGGAATGATTCCCGTCTCTTCATTCGCGTACTTGATGCTGTTGATGACTTGCCGGGAGAAGCCCGGCTGTTGTGTCGGTGAGCCCGCGTACCTGTTGCTGGGGTCGCCAGCCTCCACGTGCAGGCCGTGGGACAGATCATGGTCGTTGCTGCGGAACAGCACGTTGTACCGCCACTGATCACCTTGGACGGCGCAGTAGCCGAATGTGTCGCCGAATGCCATGAGCACCTGATGATTTGCGGGATCGCCGTTGTCCCAGAGGATTCCGAGGTCGGTCCCGGAGATGCCGAAGCGTTCGAGAGTCTTGTTCGGGCCATCGGGTCCGGTCACCCACTCGACGAGTGAGGTGTTGGAGCCGCCCAGGGCGTCACCCCCATCTGGCGCTCCGGCCGGAGGAGCCGGTGCCGGCGCAGGGTTTGGCGGCGGGACTGCGGCGCCATTGGGTGCCAGCTGCGCGGCCGGCGGTTGCTGTCCGGCGGCGGGCGGCGTGGGAGCGGGTGGCCCAGGATTGGCGCCCGGGACAAGTGCTTGCTGCTGCACTGGCGCGGAGTAGCGCTGACCCGGTGGGACCACACGCTGCAGCGGACCTCTCCTCGGCCGCGGCGCGCCTTCGTTCGCGCCACGTGGCCTGGGTCCCCTGTTCATCGGCCCGAGCACCTTGCCGCCTGGATTCGTCACCACCGCGTTAGCCGGCGGCGGGACGTTCGCTTCGGGCGCGCTGCACGGCAACGCGTTCGCCGTCGGCGCCACGCCGATCGGAAGGATGAGCCCGATTGCGGCCGTCGCTGCCAGCGATAACGTCACGAAGCGAGGAATCGCCGACATGTAACACCTTCCCTGAGACAGACGTCGCGTTGACGCCCGCAGTTCGCTCATGTGACGATAGTGATTACTGAGACCCTTGTGACCAGTGATTCACGGATAGGTATGGACCCGTGACCGTGTCGCAACACCGAATTCTGAGACGCGGCGCGACAAGGGCCGCCCGCAGAGCAGCCGGCGCGGCCGAGGCGGTGCCGACCGGCTGGTGATCGGGATTGGGCGCTGCGGCGCCGCAACGGCATTGGCAGCGGTCAGAACACCTATGATATCGCCGTAAACGCCCTAATGATATCTTTGGAAACGACTGGCCGACGCGCCGGGATGAAGGCCGGCGCACCGCAAATATGTTGGGAGCGCGCATGAAATTCGGTGTCGGTACTTTTGTCACCGATCAGGGCATTGAACCGGCAGAGTTGGGCAAGGCGCTGGAGGAGCGCGGGTTTTCGTCACTGTTCGTCGCGGAGCACAGTCATATCCCGGTCGAGGCGAAGACGCCATTTCCGGCAGGTGGGCCCATCCCGCCGCAGTGCTATCGCGTCCTGGATCCCTTTGTGGCGTTGACTGCAGCAGCAGCCACCACCCAGAACCTGGTCTTGGGAACGGGTGTAGCACTGGTCCCGCAACGCGATCCGATTCTCACAGCCAAGGAGGTCGCTTCGCTGGATTTGGTGTCACAGGGTCGCTTCCGCTTTGGCGCCGGCGTGGGCTGGCTTCGTGAAGAGGTCGCGAACCACGGTGTCGATCCCGCCTTGCGCGGACGGGTGGCTGAGGAGCGCCTGCGCGCGATGATCGAACTATGGACGCAGGACAAGGCCCAATTTCACGGAGAATTCGTTAGTTTCGACGCCGTCTACAGTTGGCCGAAACCGGCCACGCAGCCGCACCCGCCGCTGTATCTCGGTGGCGGCCCGGCGAGTTTCCCACGCATCGCCCGCCTGAACACCGGTTGGATTCCGTTGAGTCCGTCGGTCCAATCGCTGGCGGGTCAGCTTGACGATCTGCGCACCGTCGCCGGACCCGAAGTGCCGGTAATCGTCATCCATGCGGGTGAGAAGACGGCCGAGGCTATGTCAGGTTACCTTCACCTCGCGGTCGAGCAGGTTCTGATCGAGCTTCCGACCGAACCTTATGACCAGACCCTTCGCCGGTTGGACGCGCTGCAGGCCGAAGTGGCGAAACTAGGGTGAGGTTTTCGGCGACGATAGCGACGTGAGAGCCGGCACCAACGACACTTTCCGCATCGGTTGCGCTTAGCAATTGTGGAGAATCGGCACTCGGCTCCCGGCGAGCCGCTGCGAAGGCTACCCCAACGACGGCCCACTGACCTGCTTTCCGCACGACCACGTCGCCACGACGCTGACGATCGGCTCGGTGCGCACCGCGACCAGATCGGCCGACTGGCCCGGCACCAGGGCACCTGTCAGCGGTGAACCAATAGCCCGGCACGGATTCGTGGAGAGCATGTTCACCGCCGCAGCGATCGGAATGACCTCCGCTGCAGCTATGGCCACCGCGGCGCGCGCCAGCGAGCCGGTGTGGTAGTCCGACGCCAACACGTCCACCACGCCGGTCGCGATGGCCGCGCGCGCAGACAGATTGCCCAGGTGCGAGGCACCGCGCCAGGCATTGGGTGCACCCATGACAACCGCGATCCCCAATCACGCGCGGCGACAGCGGTTTTCAGTGTCAGCGGAAATTCACAGAGGCGAGCGCCCATGGCGGCTGCCTCGCCGACGGCACTCGGGCTATCCGGATCGTGCACCGCCAGGACCGTCTGGTGGGCAGCAGCGAGACGCGCGACCTGTCGGCGACGCGCCACAACTCCTGAAGCATGCTCGTGCAGGGATTGCCGCCAGCGATCCAGCTCTTCATCATCGAGGCGCAGACGTGCGCCCATGGCCCTGCGCCACGCGCCTTCGGTCCGGAATTGGCCCTGCCCGGGGGTGTGGTCCATGACCGACAGGAGTCCAATCACCGCGCCGTGCCGGGACAGCAATTGTGCAGTGCGGTCAACCGATTGCGGATCGCCAACGTCGCCCCGCAGGTGCACGCGGACCGGCACCGCCAAGGCATCCCCAATCCGGTCGAGGGTCTCCAGCACTGCCTGTGCGCGGCAATACCCGCCGATCGGCTCGGGTCCCTCGCCGACCGAGACGCACAGGTAAGGGCGGACGACACCGTGTGCGACGGCGTCAGTGGCGAAGTCTTGCAACGCATCCGGAAGCGGGATCCTGACACCGCTTCGGGGAGACTCGAAGCGCGGCAGGGTGTCGGCGTGCAGGTCGGTGAAAGCGGGCCACAGTTGCAGCGGCCCGAGGTCGTACCGGAGTGCTGCGCTCGGCGGCTCGGTTTCAATGGCACTGATGCGGCCGTCGTCGATGGTGACCCACCGCGGTACGTCGGCGTCCCCCATGTCGGCGGCTGCGGTGACCACGCGGACGGCGCGCAGGCTGATCACGCTGTCGGACAGAGTGATTGGCGGAGAAAGCTTGAATGGGGTGCGGAACGCAGGGTCGCGTCGAGGTGGTCGAGACCGGCCGGCGCCGCTACCAGGCTGGCGAATGGATAGCGGTGCTGGTTTGCGACCAGGAATTCGACCGCGGTATGCAAGTGCACGGGACGATAGTTGTGCACCCCGGTGACGGTGATCAGCCTGCGCACCAGGTGCTCCGGGTCGATCGAGACATCCCGGCTGGCGGCTACCGTGCCTGCCAAAACGGCACGGCCGCCGACATCCAGGCGCGCGATGCACGCTTGGACCGCGAGCGAACTGCCGGACAGTTCCAGTGCCACATCAACAGGAGGAACCTCCAGGGCGTCTGCAACGACCAGGTCGGCGCCAAAGCCGGCCGCTACTTCCCGTCTGGCCGGATCGGGATCGCAAACCGTGACCCGCGCTCCCAGCGCGTTGGCCATCGCGGCCGCAGTCACTCCTAGCATGCCGGCGCCGGTGATGAGGACTCGTGTGCCCTCGGATGACCGGTTGAGTGCGGCGGCGTCGAGTACCGCCGCAACTGTGGCCGTCGCACAGGAGGCGGGTGCCGCTACCGCGTCTGGCACGCTGTCGGGTACCGGGGCGATCGTCGTGCCCGGCACGAGGACGCAGTGACTGGCGAAGCCGCCGTTGAGGGGCCAGCCGTTGTCAAGCGCTTCGTGGCCGTACTTCTTGAGGTGCGAACACTTCTGCTCGATGCCGCGTGCGCAATTGCGGCAGCGGCCGCAGGACGCCGTGACTGACCAGACCACTCGATCACCGATGTTCACCTGTGCACCGCCGAAGTAACGCGGCTGAGCACCAGAACCAATTGCCGTCACATGCCCGACTTGTTCGTGGCCGAGGATGCCCGGATGAGGTGCACTGCGGCGTCCGTGCACAGTGTGCAGGTCGCTGCCGCAGACGGTGGCGAGATCGATGGCCACCAAAACGCGCCCGGGCCCGGGATCGGTTGTCGTGCTGGTCTTCACGACCGTGATCGGCTGACCTACTCCATCCCACCGGGCATAGCGGGCCGCGACGGTCGCAGCGGTCATGCGGTCACCGGCTGCGTCGGCGCGTCGAGCTTGGCGTCGCGGCGTCTCGGTTGCGTGACGTCGGGGCCGACGGTGTCAAGTGCGGCGTCTTTCGGCTCGGCCAGCAACATCGTGGTGGCAACACCGAACAGAAAGCACACACCGGCGATCAGCACTGTGGGCCGTAAACCCAAGTGGCCGAGCGTTACCGAGGTGGTCAGGGCCCCCAAGAAGGCACCCACCTTGGCGGTTCCGGCGGACACTCCGTGTGCGGTACTGCGGATTGCCGTCGGATAGCATTCGGCGGCGAGCAGCATGGTGGTGTAGTTGGGTCCGACCGCGATGCCGAACAATGACAGCCCGAAGACCACGGCGAACGGCGTGACCATCGACGCCAGATCCGGTATCGCCGCGATCAGCACCATCGACAGCGCCGAGAGCCCAAAGCCAAGCATTTGCAACGGCTACGGCCGACACGATCCAGCAGGGCCAGGCCGACAAGGGCTGCGACGAGGCTGAAACACACCACCAATGCAGCGTTGATGGCCATGTTCGCGACGATGCTTGTTTGCGGCGCAATGCTGTTGATGAGCAGCGGTTGGCTCACGGCGTTTCCGTATACCGCGACGTTGAAGAAGAACCAGCTCCCGGCGGTGCCGAGCAGTGTCAGCCGGAAGCTCCTGTGATGCAGCGCGTTTCGCAGCTTGATTGCCGGAACCAGGGTTTCGTTACCTGCCGCCGTCGGCACCCCCTGACCGGAGAAAGCGGCAAGATCATGGGCCGCCTTGTCAGCATCGCCGGCCACCAGGAGAGTCCAACGCGGTGATTCGGGCATGTGGCGCCGGTTCCACAACACCAGTAGCGACGGCACCGCGCCCAGGCCAAGGATCAGCCGCCAGGCCAGTCCGTGCGGTGTGCCCACGCCTACGATGACCAGCGCCGCGACATAAGCGAAGACCTGTCCTAGGACGTAGAAACCGAAGGTCAAGCCAACGAGTCGGCCGCGGTTGAGGCGGTTGGCGTATTCGGTCATGATCACCCCGGAAGCTGGGTAGTCCCCGCCGATGCCGACACCCAATACCACGCGCGCGATCAGCAGGCCGGTGAAATTCGGCGCGCACGCGGAAGCCAGCGCCCCAACGATCATCAGCAGCGCCTCCAAGCCGTACACGCGGCGACGTCCCAACACGTCGCCGAGGCGCCCGAATAAGAAGGCGCCCAACGCCACTGCGAGCAAGGTGGAACTGGTCAGCGCCCCGACCTGGCCGGCCGACAGGTGGAACTCGGGTTTGACGAGCAAGATCACCGTTCCGATGACGTTGAGGTCATAGGAGTCGGTGAAAAATCCCATGCCGGCGGTCACGGCGGCCTTCAGATGAAATCGGCTTACCGGCGCGTCGTCGAGCTGGGCGCGTAGCCCTCGGTCCGCCAGGACGGTCATCGCGACACTGCCTGGTTGTGTGCATCGATACAGTCGACGAGGTCGGCAACGGAGTCAATCACGTGGGTGTGGGGGACCGTGGCGAAGTCGACATCGCTGTGCGCGCCGGTCCGTACTCCGGCCACGATCGCCGCACCGGCGCGCGTACCCGTCCACAGATCGCTCGTGGTGTCACCGGCAACGGCGATTTCGGATACCGCGTCGGTCCGCGTGCGCATCAAGGCGACCAGCACCATGTCCGGAAAGGGCCGCCCGCGACCGGCATCGGCCGGTGAGATCGCCAGCGTAATGAGGTCACCCCATCCCAGCGTGGCGATGATGTGCTCACGGGTACGTGGCGAGAATCCGGTGGTAAGCACTACGGCACAGCCCGACCCGCGAAGCTTCTCGATGGTCTCGCCGGCCTGGGGCACCGCCCGCAGGCCGTCGTTGCCGATGGCATCGAGATAGGCCGATTCGAACGCGGTGTTGGCCGCCTCGGCGCGAGGGTGGTCACCGGCGAAGATCGAGCGAAACACCTCGATCTTGGACTGCCCCATCGTCTCGTGGACGTAGCGGACGGCCGCCTGATAGCCGGGGCTGCCGGGACGGAGCCCGGCCGCGGCCAGCGACGCGTCGAACGCAGTTGTGACGGCACCGTCGTCCAGCACCGTGGTGCCTGCCATGTCCAGGCACACCAATCTGATCATGGGATCTCCTCGGGTCGCGAGCATCACACATCGGGGCTCAACGAATACCGTCTTAGGAGACGCTGGCCGGTCGGCGTCGCGAAGGTGTACGTAAAGCAAACAGTCACAGCAGATTTGCCCACAGTTGTCCGTACAACCTCATTGCGATGGAGACTGACAACGTCGCGTAACGCGACGACGCTAAGGTGCCACCTAGTGGGCCACCCGAAATACCTGTTGATCGCGCGGACCCTGGAAACCGAGATCCGCAACCTCCGCGACGGGCACCGCGTTCCCAGCGAAAACGACGTCGCGGTGAGATTCAACGTTGCCCGCTCGACGGAACGCGCGGCGCTACAGCACCTCACGGCACGCAACGTCATCCGCCGCGTGCGCGGCGCGGGGAGCTTTGCCAGTCACCGCATTGATTATCCGATCGACGCGCGTCGACCTCCCTCCTGGAGCGCCACAGTGCGTGCGGCCGGCGCGCAGCCCCGCAGTGCGGTGCGCTCCTGTACGCGGCAACGGCCGCCCATGGACATCACCGGCAAACTCGGGCTGTCGCAGGGAGAAACCTGCCATCGCCTGGTTCGGCTATCCTTCGTCAACGACCTGCCCGCCGCATGGGGAATCGAATGGGTGCCAGTTGATTTGGTGCCTGACCTGGCGTTGGCCATGCGGGTCGAAGACTCACTGCACCGGGTGCTCACCGGCGCAGGCCTGTTACCACGCCGATCGTGGGTACACGCCAGCACCGAACTGTTGGACGATGACGTCGCCGGCCAACTCGATGCGCCACAGTCCAGCCTCGGCTGGTACATCGAAAGCCTGAACGTCGATCAGACCTCGCTGCGGCCGGTGTCGATCACGCAGCGCTGGCTGCGCGCCGACACCATCCGTGTCACGTTTGAAAGCACCGTGTTCGGCTGATAGCTCGCGCTGCGGTGACTCAGCCGGCGACCGAGGCGTCGTAGATCGACTGAATCGCTTGATCCAGCGTGGCATTGAACTGCGCGTCTGACTGATCGACCGAAAGGCCCTCGGTCAACGCGCGGCTGAAGCTGGCTACCACTCCGGTGTTCTTCGCCAGCAACTCATTGGCTTCCTCGCGGGAGTAACCACCGGAGAGGGCGAGCACCCGCATGACCTTCGGATGGTCGACGAACGGACGGTAGTGGTTGACCTCGGTCGGCAGGGTCAGCTTGAGCATCACCCGCTGCCCGTCGGGCACCGTTTCCAGCTGCTTGGTGATCTCATCGCGCAGCATCTCCTCGGCCTGTGCCTTGTCCGAGATGGAGATGGTCACTTCTGGTTCGATGATCGGAACCAGACCGTGCGACAACACTTGGTGCGCCACTTCGAATTGCTGGGCGACTATGGCGGCAATGCCGTCCTGGTTGGCGCCGCCGATCACCGACCGCTCCTTGGTTCCGAAGACGCCCTTGCTCACCGCGCGCTTCAGCAGCTCGTCGAGTCCCGGCATCGGCTTCATCAGTTGAACGTCGTCGGATGCCTCGGCGAGACCCTTGTCGATCTTGAGGATGGGCACCACGCCTTTGGTCTCCCACAGGTAAGTGGTCGACGGCTGGCCCGCGATCTCGCGGTCCATGGTCTGTTCGAACAGGATTGCCGCCAGCACCCGGTCACCGGTGAAGACCGGCGATGTGATGATCCGCGAGCGCATCTCGTGGATGAGGTCGAACATCTCCTTCTCCGAGGAATACGCGTCCTCTTCGATGCCGTACAGGCGCAACGCCTTGGGCGTCGACCCGCCGCTTTGGTCGAGCGCCGCGACGAATCCCTTGCCCGACGACATCCGGTCCGCTTGCTGCTCGTTCGGCATCTTCTCCACTTCCTCGTGGTTATCTCACTGGTCGGATGGCACACGTATGAGCCCGATTTGTGCCGATCATATGCGGCGGTACCCGCAATGACCGGCGGCAACCCCTCGGGGCCGAGCGTTGGATCCGCGCTGTCGATCGATCAATCGCTGGCCAACTCTCGGTGCTCGATCAGATCGCGCATGCCTCCCATGCCCAGCCGCTCACGGAAGGCCTGCGCGGTGTAGCCCATCACTGTCGCGTCGGTGCGGGCACGGGCGGTCGCTGAGCGTGGCATATGGAACAGCACCCCCATTTCGCCGAAGTAGTCCCCGGGGGTGGCGACCTTGATCAATTCCTCACCGCCGTCGGCCAATTCGCGCACCAGCTCGAATTCACCGTCGGTCACCACGTAGATCAGCTCACCCATCGTGCTCTGCTCGAACAACACTTCGCCGGCCTTCAAGTGCACGGTGTCCGGTGGCCGATTGGTCTCGGCGAAGTCGGGCGTCAACTCGACGACGCGATCGGCCATCGGCAGCATCCGGCTGTCGTGGGTAGCGACCACGACGACCCGGTTCCCGTTGGCCAATTCGCGAATCAGCCGCACCACCTCCTCGACCTGGATGAAGTCGAGATGGGCGGTCGGTTCGTCGGCCAGGATCAACGGCGGATCCAACGCAATCGCGCGAGCCACCGCCACCCGCTGCTGCTGGCCGCCGCTGAGATCACCGGGCCGATGTTTCATCCGCTCAGTCAAGTTGACCCGCTCGAGCAATTCCTCGGCACGCTTGCGGGCCGCCGCGCGCGACCACCCGGCCGAACGCAGCGGCACCATCACGTTCTCCAGCGCGGTGAGACTCGGCACCAGATTGAACGCTTGAAAAACGATGCCGACCTTGTCGCGCCGGTATTTCGCCAGCGCGGCTCCCTCGAGGGTGGTGATGTCGACGTCTTCGAATTTGATCGCCCCGGACTTCGGCCGCAGAATGCCGCCGAGGCAGGACAACAGCGTGGTCTTCCCGCATCCACTGGGGCCGAGCAGGATTACCAAGGAACCCGCTTCCACGTCGAGGCTCAGCCCGTTGATGGGGCGAAGGGCGTATCCGCCGCTGTAGTACTCGACCACCAGGTTCTGGATGCTGAGATCGCCCACCGGTTACGGACCTCCGAACGCCAGGGCCGGATCGACGGCCATTACGCGGCGCAGGCCGGCAAGGCTGGCCACCAGACCGATGACGATGGCGACTCCAGGCAGCGCCAGGTAGGCAGTGAGCGGCACTGCGACGATCATCGGAAACAGCGGCGCCAGCAGTTTGGAAAGGACCATTCCCACCAGCGCGGCGAACAGCGACACCACCAGCGCCTGCAGCGCCAACCCGGCCATGATGGATCGCGTCGGTGTGCCGATGGCCTTGAATACCGCGAAGTCCCGCAGCCGCTCGAGCGCGGATAGGTACACCACCGATCCGACGATCAGCGCCGCCACGATCCACAACAGCACGGCCACAACAGAAATCGAGTTGACCGCCACCTTCAGCGGACGCAACAAGTCGTTGACCGCGCCGGTTCGGTCGTACGTCTGGTAGCCGTCGGGAAGCCGTTGAGCGGTTCCGACGATCCCGATCGAGGTGACCATCGGCTGCCCGTTGTATGAGACGTCTTGCAGTCCCTGTGTGGTCAGGAAGACATTGGGAATCTTGGCCAGCGCAGTCGAGTTCGGCACTATGCCCACGATGCGCAAGGTGTGCACCCCGATCTGGATCGTGTCGCCGATGTGGCGTCGCAGCGTGCTGGAAACCGCAACCTCATCGGGGCGCGACGGTGCCCTGCCCGCTGATACCTGCGGCATGCCGGGCCCACGTTCGGGGGCACCGAAGGCGGTGATGTTGCGTCCCGACGTGCCGTCCTTCATGATCGTGCCGACGCAGCCCAACGGGGCTGCTGCCCCGACTCCGGGCGAAGCGGCCACTCGCGCGAAGTCGACGTCGGCAAAAGGGGTGGAGCCCAAGAACGGACCGGCGGCGCCCGTTTTGACCACGAACGCGTCGACGCCCATCGAATCGATGGTGTCACGAGCCTCGACCCGAAAGCCGTTCGCCAGACCGGTCAGTACCAGGGTCATACCGAAGATCAGCCCGGTGCTGACGATGGCGATCACCAAGCGGCGCTTTCGCCATTGCATGTCGCGCAGGGCCGCAAAGAGCATTACCAGAACCTACCAATGGCGCGCGGCCATCTGGCGGGTTGTCGGCGATCGGTTAGCTAGCCCGCCGCAGCGATATCAGCCACGAGCTCATTTGTGCTCACAATGGCGGTGGCGTAGTTGGGCATATTGACCTCGAGGGCTGCCGTCATTTCCCGATCCGAATAGCTGGCCACGGCATCCTTGACCACCACAACCTCATAACCGAGTTCAGCCCCGAACCGGACAGTGGATTCTACGCAGGTATGGGCGATCAGGCCGATCACGATGAGTTGATGAATGCCGTGTCTCTTGAGTTGTAGGTCCAGATCGGTATTGGCGAACCCGCTGGAACACCAGTGTTCGTCGGCGACGACGTCCCCTGGTTGGGGCGCGAATTCGGCGCGGATCTCCCCGCCCCACGTTCCGTAAGCGAAAGTTCGTCGAGACCATGCCGCTTTCTGTATCGGCGCGATGTACTTCCAGGTCTCATAATCACCGGGCCGGTAGCGGCGGTGCAGCGCGTAGAAGACACGAATGCCGGCGGTTCGCGCGCAGTCGACAACCTGCCGCATATGCGGAATGCACTGGTTGGCTTCTGCAACCCCTTTGAGGCGATCCCATACTTTGCCGCCTTCGGAAATGAAGTCGTTGTACGGATCGATCACGACAAGACCAGTCAGGTCCTTGTGATACGCCATGGTCATACCTCGTCCGGTTGTCGGGATGCCGCTTTGGTCGGCCACACGGCCATACGGTCGATAAGCCGGTCGCGCAGAACTAGCGTATGGAAGAGGACCGCGAGGACGTGAGCGGTGAAAGCCACAAACAGCAGATATCCGAAAAGGCCGTGGCAGAAGCGCAGCACCCCGTAGACATCGATGTTGTGCGGGGCGATCGGCGGCAGCCGGAATGGCCCGACCATGGTGATGGGAACCCTCGCCGCCGACAGCATCGCCCATCCGGTCAGCGGCTGGACGAAAAGCAAGCCGTACAGCAGGTATTCCGACCAGGAGGCGATCCGCCGTTCAGCGGGTCCCATTGTCGGCGGGAACGGTGGCAGCCTGCGGGTGAGCCGATTGGCCAGCCGTATCCCGGCGAAGATCAGGATCAGCAGACCCAACGGTCGGTGGATGGCCAACAGCAGCGGGTAGTAGCTCAGCGAGGCGACCATGGTGACGCCGATGAACAACTGAGCGATGACCATCGGCGCCATCAGCCAGTGCAGTACCCGGGATGGGACCGCAAAGCGCGGCGCGGCGGTGGCGGTTGTGTTGGTCACAGCGTCACCGCGGTGACGTTGACCTCGCTGGGCGCCTTGGGCTCTTCGGCGCGGCGAGTGAACGAACGCGCATAGACAGCCGAGCGTGCCGGCGGCAACGGGTCGTCGGAGACGGTGATGCCGTCCGGCAACACCAGCGGGTCGAAGTTGACATCGCGCGCGTTGCCGGCTTGCTCGGTGTGCACGGCGGTGATCGTGACGGTGCCGGCGTCGATGGTCCGCCGTGCTGGCGGCCAAGGTTTGGTGGCGTCGTTGGTCGGATCACCCGGTTCGCCCACGGTGAGCATGAGCCGCCAGCTCAGTGGCCGTTGCGACACCGCCCGGATCAAGTCGTCGAAGAGGAAGTCTTTGCCTGCGACGGAAGAGGCGCCTCGGGTGGGTTCGCCGGCGCCTTGGGGCACGAGCGACCAACGCACCGCTACGGTGGTGCCGGCGTCGTTGGTGAAGTGGAAAGCGTTCAGTCCGTAGTAAGCACTGTCGGCGAAGCCCGCAGTCGGTGGTGATTGTTTGATGATCTTCATCGCCGCAGCGGTTTCGGGGTGGCGCTGCAGGAAGGCCGCCATGGCTTGCGGGTCGGCCTTGCCGGTGTCCGGCCGGGGTTTGCTGGCCAGCAGCCGTTCGTAAAACCCTTGCGGGGTGCTGTCCGTGAACACCGGAATGTTGATCATGGCGGTACGCCACTGCTGGCCGGCGACGGCAAACACCAGCCCCAAACCTCTTACCGTGTCGAGCTTGTCGGGCTGGTCCGGCAAACCGCCGCCCAACGAGAAGCGACCGGTCACCGGGACGGTTCCCGGTCGAAAGACGGCCGCTCGGCAGATGGCCGCGCCCGCTCCGGTACTGGTGAAAGTGCCTGTGGCACTGAGTCCTTTGGCGTGGTTGCGACGGAAGCCATCGTGGCGGCCGTAGACTTCCTCGAACCTGTCGGCGAACCTATCAGGGGTCAGGGCGTCCGGCCGCAACCACCCGCCGGCGTAAGCGAACCCGCCCACGTCGACCGCGGCAATACCCGCCAGCGCGCCCAGTCCCCACAACGCACCTCGACGGGTCAGCGCGCCCCGCAGATACTCGGCGCCGCCGCGAGCGTTCGGTACGTCGTCGCGATGATCGGTCTCCATACCCACCGTCCTTACTTAAGCAGCGACCATGCCCAACCGGCACCACGAGGCGGCACGCGAATCCGTTCAAGTCTGTACCGCCGTCCAGGACAGCGCATCTCAGTCAGAATTAGTTAGGCGATATAGGGATATTCGCAGACATGACATTGCAAGAAGGTCTCCTTTTGATGACGAAAGCGATCTAGACTCCCCGTTGTGACGACCTCGTCCAACCCGTGGGGCGATGAACGAAAAAGGCAAGCGCATCAATTGCAGATGCGGGGCCCAGTCTTGGGGCGGCGGCAGGCGCGGCGATTATGCCGCCGCTTCGCCCGCGTCGGCGTCGATATTCCGCCCAGGCGCCTGCAACATCTGGCTGCGGGTTCACCGCCCGCGGACGGTGAACTGACGGACGTCAATTTCGCTTTGATCGCCACGCACATCAACATGGAGAAACGGGCCGCAAGAATCAAGCGATTGCGTCGCCGCGGCACCCTCTCGCTGTTGTTCGCCGGGTTAGTGCTTGTCGTGCTCAACTTCCTGTTCTGCATCGCGTACGTGTTTTTGAACCTCGCCCAGCAGACCGCACCGTAGCCGACCGTTAGACCCGGCGGTGTCCGGTAACCACCGATCGGGGAAGTCGGCCGGCGCGTGAATGTCCGGTCATGACGTCACCCTCGACGACGACGTCGAAAGCCAGGTTCAGTCGCATGGGCTTGGTCACCGATTGCCGCCAGCGAAGTCGCGTGCCATCGGCGCCAGCTCCGCTCGTAATATCTTGCAGCACAACAGTTTCGCCCCGACAGGTGGCGCGGCCGGCCAGCGCCCCACTGTGCCGGTCGAAGACGTATTCCACCGTTAGCGTGCCGATCGGGGTTTTGATGGCGATCTCCCACTCGCCCTCGATGCGCATTCATGCCTCCACGGGCGGTGTTCCCGCCGCGCGCCAGACGGTGCCGCGCCGCTCGTACTCGAAGAGTCTCTCGACGGCGTGCGCGATTCGCGGTCCGTACCAGCGGTCAAGTAGGTGCAACGCCAAGTCAAGACCGGACGTCACGCCTCCCGCGGTGATCAAGTCGCCATCATCGACCACTCGGGCCGCCACCGGTTGCACGCCTGCTGCCTCCAACAGATCCATGCCCAAGTGATGAGTCACCGCGTGACGCCCTTCGATGAGGCCCGACATGGCCATGATCACAGATCCCCCGCACACGGCCGCAACGGTGACTTGCGGGTGCTCAAATGCGTTGCGCAGCAACGGGGTGAGCTCAGTTTCTGCTGCCTTGGCCAGCAGCACCGGGATGGTCTGGATGCCGTCATCCGGGTCCCCGGCGATGGGCCCGCTGGCGCCCGGCACGATGACCCACCCGGGTTTCGTCGGATCCAGGGCAGCGGTCGCGGTCAACGCCAGACCTCGTGTGCCAGCGGTGACTGCGCGGGGGCCTTCGGCTGACACCAGCGTCACGGTCAACTCGGCCGCCATGCGGTCGCTGCCCGCGGCGAGCACTTCGAATGGAGCGATGACGTCGAGGGGATCGAACCCGTCATACAACACAAGCTGGGCATGCATTCCGTCATGGTCATCAAAATCTGGTCAACAGACCAGTGGCCAGATCGCCATAACTTACCGGTATATTGCCAAAATGCATTCGGTCGCGATCCTGGCCGAGCCGGACGTCATCGCGTTCGACTTGGCCATCGCAATCGAGGTCTTCGGCCGTGTCCGCCTCCCCGGCGGCCATCCCGGCTACCAAGTCCGGGTGTGTGGCTGTGAGCCCGTCGTAGCGTCGGGGCCGATGCGCATCGCCACTGACTTCGGCTTGGACGCGGTGGCCGGCGCGGACACCATCATCGTGCCGGGTCGCCGTGACGTCACCGCACCAGTCCGCGAGGACATCGTCCTTACCCTGAAGTCCGCGCTTCACAACAGGATTCGCATCGCTTCCATTTGCACCGGTGCCTTCACGCTCGCCGCCGCCGGGATCTTGGACGGCAAGCGCGCGACCACCCACTGGTTGGCGGCGGAACTGTTCGCCACCGCCTACCCCGCGGTCCGCCTCGACGCCAATGCGATCTACGTCGACGAAGGCTCGGTCCTGACGTCGGCCGGAGCGTCGGCAGGTCTGGACCTCTGCCTGCACATGGTGGCGACGGACTATGGGACGGCCGTAGCCGCCGACGCCGCGCGACTGGCCGTGACCGCGCGCCATCGCACCGGTGACCAAGCGCAGTTCATCGCCCCTGATCGTGGCGAGTGCGGCGGTGAACTCGAGGCCCTACTTACCTGGATCGAGGGCAACTCCCAGCTACCGCTCACTCTGGCCGACATAGCTCGCCACGCCTCGACCAGTGTTCGTACCCTCAACCGACGCTTCAAGGCCCAGACCAAGCAGACTCCCATGCAGTGGGTGAACAGAGTGCGGATCCGCCATGCGCAGGAGCTACTGGAGTCAACCGACAGTTCCATCGAAAACATTGCTGGCAGAGTCGGTTTCGCATCGAGTGCAAACTTTCGTGAGCAGTTCCGGCGAGTGACTGGGGTCGCACCGCAGAACTACCGCAACGCGTTCCATGGCAGAGCCGGCGCGGCGAAACTACTCAGCGGACGCGGGTAGAACTACTCAAGTGTGAAGCTGTGCCGGGCAGTGATGCTTTGAGCGTGACATCTTCCCTGCGCTTTCCCAGCCCAGACGAATTGGCCGTGCGCACGCCGGCCGACCGGGACCGGGCCATCGACGTCATCCGCATCACAGCTCTGGTCGGCGTGGTGGTAGGCCATACCGTGATGGCGACCAGCGTCATCCGCAACGACGTGCTCATCTGGGACAACCTGCTGACCACCTCGACCGCTTTCCAGGCTTTGACCTGGATCTTCCAGATCATGCCGTTGTTCTTCTTCGCCGGTGCCGCAGCCTGTGTGACGTCTTGGCGTTCGGACAGCACGTGGGGCAGCTGGTTGATGAACCGCTGCACCCGGCTGTTCCGGCCGGTGTTCTACTACCTCGGATTCTGGGCGGTCGCGTTGACCATGTTGTATCCGGTACTACCGCAACATATTTACGAGCCCATCGCCGGAATCAGTATCCAGTTGCTGTGGTTTCTCGGCGCCTACGTCCTGGTGCTGGCAGCCATGCCCGTCCTTTGGCACATCACCACGACGAGGCACCTGGCCGCGGGGGTCGTCGCCGTGTACGGAGCAGTCGCCGTCGTCGACGCCGTTCGACTGCACTGGCCGGCAGCGGCGCCCCTCGGCTATGTCAACCTCGCCGTGTGGCTCATCCCCGGCATGTTCGGTGTCGCGTACCGGCGCAACCTGCTCAACGGCCGCACCGCACTTCTGACGGCGGTGGCAATGCTGCTCTTCAACGTCGCCTTACTGCGCTGGGGGCCGTACGAGTTGAGCCTGGTGGGTATCGAAGGCCAACGGCTGCCCAACATGACGCCACCGTCGCTGTTGCTGGCGGGGCACGCCATCGTGCTCAGTGCGGTGGCGATAGCGGCCGCGCCGGCGATCCGCCGGTGGGCACAGCGGCCGCGGGTGTGGTGGCTGACGGCTATCGGCAACTCCGGAGCGATGACCCTGTACCTGTGGCATATGCCAGCCCTGCTGGCCGTGCACCTGGCCTTCGACTACCTCGGCATTCCGCGCTATCCCGGGCAGTCGCACTTCATGCTGATCACCCTCATGCAGCTTTTGATCATGGTTGCCGTGGTGGCGGTTCAATTCCTGGTGCTGCGGCCGCTGGAAAACAACCCGCTACCGGGTTGGGACGGCGCGGTCACCGTCGCCTCGGGCCGGCGGGCGGCGGTCGTGGGGGTGCTACTCAGTGTGGCGGGAGCTTCCATCCTCGCCGCCGTGAAGTGGGGCCTCAAGGACGACGGTCTCGTCTGCGTGGCCATGATGCTGGCTGCTCTGGTCTCGGCTAGGGTCCTGACGTCCGCTCAGCAGGACGAGCCGCTGACCTGACGGCCCGGGGCGGCAAGCGACGCGACTTGAACCCGCCCCGCCGACCACGGGTGCGTGCTCACTTACCTACGTGCCTTAAACTAGCCCGCAACGGTGTGTCGCTGCGCCTCCACTTCACTGCCCACAAATGGCAGTAAGTCGCGTTACAGGCGAGTGCGTTCGGCAGGGTTGAATCAACAGCCGCCGGGTCAGAGTGGATATCGAGAAGAGCGGTGTCCCCGAGGGACAGATGTGAGATGCAGCATGGTCGAAAAATCCGGTGATCCGGTCGATCGGACGGCTTTCGAAGTCGGGAATTACCAGGCAGATGGGGCGGCCGTACTCGCCGTCTCCGGTGAAGTGGACATGCTCAGCGCGCCGCAGCTCGCCGAGGCCATCAGTAGCGCCCTGGCCGCCAAGCCCGCAGCCCTGATCGTTGACCTGTCAAAGGTGGAGTTCTTGGCTTCGGCGGGAATGACAGTCCTGGTCGCGGCGCAGTCGGAGGTCGTACCGCCCACTCGCTTCGCGGTCGTCGCGGACGGTCCGGCGACCAGCCGGCCGATCAAGCTCATGGGAATCGATAGTGTGTTCCCGCTCTATCGGACGCTGGACACCGCGCTCAGCGGTGTCAACGGCGCGTGATCGACGAATAAGACGACAGGACGCTTTTTCACCAGCCTGCATATGGCATCTCACATCGATGACCGAACCCGCTTCGTTCGGATGCGAGTTGCCGCAGATGCGCACAGCGCGACCCAAGCCCGAGTTGAGTTCCGCAGCTGGCTTGATCGGCACTTCACCTTGGGCGCCGAACGGTTCAGCGACCTGCTGCTGGCCGTCAGCGAAGCATTGGCCAACGCCGCGGAATTCGCCTATGTCGAGCACGCGCAGCGCGGGACGATGGACTTCAGCGCGGACTACCACGCCGAGTCGGACACCCTGATCGTCATGATCACCGACCGAGGATGTTGGCGCCCGAGCGTCCCGGAGACGACTCCCGACCGGCAGTTCCAGATCCGGGGACGGGGCATCCCACTGATGCGGGCACTTGCCGATGAAGCGATCATCGACCGCACGCCACAGGGAACGCACGTGACGCTGCGGTGGACGCACTTGACGGGGTCTCGAACGACCGCTTGATCCGAAGCCTTCAGAATTTACGCTCCTGGGCGTAGCGTAATCACCGTTCAATCCAGGTTCGCGCCCCGCCGTACCCCGGGATTCGCCGGTCACGCCGCAGTAGGGCGACCGAGACGGGGACGGAGAGCGGGCTCGTGTTCGATCTGAAGATTATCGGAGGCACGGTCGTCGACGGCACCGGTGCGCAGCGGTATCGGGCCGACATCGGCGTCAAGGACGGCAAGATCGTCGACGTCGTGCGCAGGGGAACCGACGACGCGGGTGGGCTGGAAACGGCGGCTGCTGTCGAGACCATCGACGCCACCGGCCAGGTGGTCGCGCCCGGCTTCGTCGACATCCACACCCACTACGACGGACAGGTGAGCTGGGACAGCTTGCTCGAACCGTCCAGCGGTCACGGGGTGACGACGGTGATCACCGGCAACTGTGGAGTGGGTTTCGCGCCGGTACGCCCGGGCCGGGAGGACTGGCTGATCAAGCTGATGGAAGGCGTCGAGGACATCCCCGGCACCGCCCTCACCGAGGGCATCACGTGGGGCTGGGAGACCTATCCGCAGTATCTCGACATGATCGCCAACCAGAAATTCGCCATCGATGTGGGCAGCCAGATCGCCCACGGCGCGGTGCGCGCGTACGCGATGGGTGAGCGCGGTGCCCGCAACGAGCCCGCCACCGCCGACGACATCGCCGCCATGGGCCGACTGGTGACCGAAGCGATCGAAGCCGGCGCGCTCGGTTTCTCCACGTCGCGAACCATTGCCCATCGCGCAATGGACGGAGAACCCGTGCCCGGCACGTTCGCCGCCGAAGAAGAACTGTTCGGCCTCGGCCGCGCGATGGCCGCCGGTGGGCAGGCGGTGTTCGAACTTGCTCCGCAAGGCGCCGCCGGAGAGGACATCGTCGGCCCCAAGAAAGAACTCGAATGGATGCGGCGGCTAAGCCGTGAAATCGACCGCCCACTGTCGTTTGCGTTGATCCAGGTCGACGCCGACCCGAACCTGTGGCGCGAGCAGTTGGACGTCTCGGCCGCCGCCCACGAGTCGGGCAGCCGCCTGCACCCCCAGATCGCCGCGCGCCCGTTCGGCATGATGATCGGATTTCAAGGGCATCACGCCTTCACCCACCGGCCCACCTACCGCAGACTCAAGGCCGAATGCAGCCGGGAGGAATTGGCGCAGCGCCTGGCCGACCCGGCGGTCAAGGCGGCAATCTTGTCCGAAGACGACCTGCCCATCGACCCGTCAATTCTGTTCGACGGCATGGGGGTTTTCGTTCAGCATTCGCTCGAGCGCCTCTACGCACTCGGCGACCCGCCCGACTACGAACCCACGCCCGACCGCACGGTCGCCGCCATCGCCCGAGCCCGCGGTGCCGACCCGCTGGCCACGCTGTACGACTTGATGCTCGAGTCGGACACCAGCGCCATGCTGATGCTGCCGCTGTACAACTACGCCGACGGCAATCACGACGCCATTCGCGAGATGATGATGCACCCGGCCGGGGTGCTCGGACTGTCCGACGGTGGCGCGCACTGCGGAATGATCTGCGACGCTTCGTATCCCACCTTCCTGTTGACGCATTGGGCGCGAGACCGCCACCGCGGCGCGAAACTCTCGCTCGAGTACGTCATCCGCAAGCAGGCGCGAGATACGGCCCACCTGTTCGGTCTCACGGATCGCGGCACCATCGAAGTCGGTAAGAAGGCCGACCTCAACGTCATCGACATGGCGGCGCTCACCTTGCATCCCGCAGCAATGGCGTATGACCTGCCGGCCGGGGGCCGCCGAATTCTGCAGGGCGCGAGCGGTTACCGGGCCACAGTTGTCAGCGGGACGGTGACTCGACGCAACGACGCCGACACCGGAGCGCGGCCGGGCCGCCTAGTCCGCGGCGCGCGTTAAGGCCGGGCCATGAAGCTGGCCTCCGGAAACCCGGCCCGGGCCCGCGACGAGGACGCGATCGGCACTCCACCCGCCACCCCGACCCTGGTACCGGCCGCACGGTATTACTCAGCGGAGTTCGCCCGGCTCGAAGCCGAGCGCATGTGGCCGCGGGTGTGGCAGCTGGCCTGCATGGTCGACCACGTCAACGAACCGGGTGACTACTTCGAATACCGTTGCGGCCCATACGCCGTGCTGATCGTCCGAGGCGACGACGGAATGCTGCGAGCGTTCCAGAATGCCTGCCGCCATCGCGGAAACTCGTTGTGCGTCGGATCTGGCTCGGGACTGCGAGAACTCAAATGCGGCTACCACGGGTGGACGTGGACTCTAGCCGGAGACCTCAAGCGGGTGCCCGACCGCAAAGGCTTCGGCGCCCTGCGCATGTCGGACTTCCCGTTGCTACCGGTGCACGTCGACGTATGGGCCGGCATGGTGTTCGTCAATCTCGACCCCGAGGCGATGCCGCTCACCGAGTACCTCGAGGCGATACCCGAAGACATCGCCTGGTGCCGCCTGGAAGATTTCCGGTGCTATGCCACTTTGACCGTGGCGGTCGAGGCCAACTGGAAGACGATCGCCGACGGCTACAGCGAGACCTACCACATTCAGACGCTGCATCCAGAACTGCTGCGCTGTGTCGACGACGTCCACGCCCCACAACGTATCTGGGGTCACACCGGCAAATCCGATCAACCCTATGGCGTGCCCAGCCCACGCTTCGACGGCACACTGACCGACCAAGACGTGTGGGACGCTTACGTTTACACCCAAGGCGCGTTGATGGGCGCCGCTGCCGGCACGCCGTTTCCGGCCGACAAGCGGCTGCCCGGACAGACGGTTCAAGACGTGATCGCCGACCATACCCGGGCGTTCGCCGCCAGCCGTGGGGTCGACCTGGACTGGGCCGACACCGACCGCATCACGCGGCTGCACCAGTACAACGTCTTTCCCAACATGACGTTCTTGACCAACGCCGACCATTTGACCATCATGTGCTCACGGCCGGGCGTTGACCCCGACCACGGCGAGATGGTGATGTTCCTGATGACCCGGATGGCCCCCGGCGCGCCACACACCAAGCCCACTGACGTTCGCATGGCTGCGGCGGACGCTGAACCCGGCGTGGTGCTTACCCAAGACATCCAGATCTTGCCAGGATTGCAGCGTGGCCTACGCCAACCCGGATTCACTCACCTGGTGTTGTCCAGCGAAGAGCGACGCGTGATCAACATGCATCGCAACTTGGAGCGCTACCTCGACCTACCGGAATCCGAACGGATGACCGGCGGCGACGCGTGCGCCCAACAGTGACGAGGCGGCCGTGACCGCCGCGGTGCGCTATGCCGGCCGCAGCGACATCGGCCGCTATCGGTCCACCAACCAAGACCGCTGGGGCGCTGACCCCGATCAACAATTGTTCATTGTCGCCGATGGCGTGGCGTGCAGTACCGATGGTGCGCTGGCCGCTCACCTGACGGTCGAGTTGCTGCCCAGTTATGTTGCGCGTCACCTGAAGCCGGCCGATCTGAACAGCACCGAGGCGCCCGAGTTGCTGGGCCGTGCCGTCGCCGAGTTCTCCGATCACTTTCGCGACTACAGCACCACCGACGAGCGTGTTGCCGGGGCCACCACCACGGTGGTGGCGGTCGTCATCGCCGGCGAGCGCGCTCTGGTTGCCCACCTTGGTGACAGCCGCGCCTACCTGTGCCGCGACCAACGACTGCAGCGCCTGACCCGCGACCACACCGTGCTGCAAGACCTGATCGACGCGAATGCGGTCAAACCCGAGGATGCAGCCCGGCACCCGGCACGCAACACCCTGAGCCGACATGTGGCGATGTACCCGCGCGCAGCACCGGACGCCGCCGCGGTGGACTTGGAAACCGGCGACCGCATCCTGTTGTGCAGCGACGGCCTCTACGGACCCGTCGACGAACCAACTCTGGCGCAGCTGTTGACTCAACACGACGCACCGGAGGACGCCTGCGCAGCGCTGATCGAAGCGGCAAACCAGGCGGGTGGACCGGACAACATCACCGCCGTCGTGATCGACGTCATCCGCGACGCCACCGACGACGATATGTAGTCCGTCTTACCAAGTTAGGCCTTCCGACCTGGCGAGAACGTAACTAGAACGTGTTACAGTTCCTCGCGCGGGCAACGATTGGGGTGATACATGGCAAGGGACACCAACTTCGCCGCATCCGCCGATGTGGTGGTCGTCGGATTCGGTGCCGCAGGGGCCTGCGCGGCCATCACCGCGCGCGAACACGGTGCGGACGTCATTGCGATAGACCGAGCCAACGGCGGTGGTGCGACGACCCTTTCCGGCGGGATCATCTACGCCGGCGCTGGTACGACCATCCAGAAACAAGCGGGTGTTGTCGACACCGCCGAGCAGATGCTGACGTATCTGCGCCTGGAGGTCGGTGACGCGGTCAGCCCACAAACGCTCGAGTCGTTCGTCCGCAGCAGCCCGGAGATGATCACCTGGCTGCGTCACCACGGCGTGCCGTTCGACGCCACGCTGTGTCCGTACAAGACGTCGTTTCCCAACAATCGCTACTACCTGTATCACTCAGGCAGTGAAAACGCCGGCGCTTTTCGCCGGCACACCCCGCCGGTCCAGCGGGGCCATCGCGTCAAGGGCAAGGGCACCTCCGGCAAGCAGCTGTACGCACCGCTAGCCGAATCCGCTCTGGCACAAGGGGTTCGGCTACACCCCCACACGACCGCGACCAAGCTCATCCAAGATGCAACCGGTCGAGTGACCGGAGTCGAAGCGATGACCATGCATTACGCGCCGCCTCGCGTACGCCGGCGGTACGCCGCGATGGCGCAACTGTCCGCCAAGCCGGGCATCTACTACCCACCTCTGCGGGGCGCTTTGGAGCGGCGCCTCCGACACCTCGAGCGACGCTACGCGCGGCCGGTGCGAGTCGAGGCGCGGCGCGCGGTCGTGCTGTGCGCGGGTGGCTTCATTGCGAACAGCGAGTGGATACAACGGTATGCGCCGCAGTACTCCGGCGGGCTGCAGCTGGGAACCAGTGGTGACGACGGAAGCGGAATCGCGTTGGCTCAGAGCGTAGGTGCCGTGGCGGAGCGGATGGACAACGTATCGGCCTGGCGCTTCATCACTCCACCGAGTGCGTTTCTCAGCGCCATCATCGTCGACCAACGCGGGCGCCGCGTCATCGACGAAACCCGTTACGGCGCAGCCGTCGGCCAAGCCATGGTGCGTCAACACGACGGCAAGGGTTGGATCCTGGCCGACGCTGCGCTGATGAAGGAGGCGCGGCGCCAACTGATCAAGCAGCCGTTATGGTTTCAGCGGGCCCAGTCGACCGCGCTGATGGTTGCCGACTCGGTGCGGGGGCCCTCTCTGGCGGCCGTCGCGCGTGCCGCCGGCGTCGATCCCGACGGTTTGGTAGCCACGGTCGCGGCACACAACGATGCGTTCCACTCGGGCGCACCGGATCCCGCCGGGAAACCGAGGGAGTTCGTGCGCCCTGTCAGCCGGCCGCCGTACACGCTGCTCAACATTTCGGTGCGGCCCAGTTTGATCAATCCCACGCCCATGCTCACCCTCGGCGGTATTCGAGTCGACGAAGGCAGCGGTGCGGTGCTCGATCAAGCCGGCCGACCGATTCCCGGCTTGTTCAGCGCGGGGCGTACGGCGGTCGGCGTCTGCTCCAATTCCTACGTCAGTGGGCTGTCCCTGGCCGATTGCGTCTTTTCTGGCCGCCGCGCCGGAAAGTGCGCCGCCACAACGAGATCGGTTGACCACATCGCCGGCTGAGAGTTTCAGTCCAGCGGATAGGTCACGCCCGTCAGGTCCTCGGACACCTGCCATAGCCGCTGCTGCAGCCGCGCATCGTGGGATTGCGCACTGGACGCAACAACTTTGGGGTAACCCCGCACCTCGCCGATGCCGTCGGGACCGAAGTACTGGCCACCGAGCACACCAGGATCGGTGGCAGCGCGCAACTGCGGTAACGCGCCCATCCCGGCGTCTTGCATCAACGGTTCCAGCAGGGCGGTGGCCGCCGCGAGCGGCCGGGGCAGGTTGCGGGTCAACTCGGTCTTGGAGCCACCCGGATGGGCGGCCACCGCGATGGTGGTGACGTGCGAGACCAGCCGACGCTGCAGCTCATAGGTGAACAGCAGATTAGCCAGCTTGGCTTGCCCGTAGGCGCCGACCCGGTTGTAACTGCGCTCCCACTGCAGGTCCTCGAAATGGATCGCGGCGCGGATGCGGTGGCCGAGACTGCTGACGGTGACCACCCGTGAACCGGCAACGGGCAACAACCGGTCCAGCAGTAGCCCGGTCAACGCGAAGTGGCCCAGATGGTTTGTGCCGAACTGCAATTCGAAACCATCCGCAGTAGTCGCCTTGGGTGTCCACATCACCCCGGCGTTGTTGATCAACAGGTCGATGCGGTCGTGCTGTGCCCGCAACTGTGCCGCCGCCGCCCGCACCGAGTCCAGTGACGTCAGGTCCAATTCCTGCAGTTCCACGTCGGCGCCGGGATTCGCGGCGGTGATCCGCGCCGCTGCCTGCTTCCCCTTGTCGAGGTTGCGCACGGCCAGCACGACCTGCGCGCCCCGGGCGGCTAGTGCGGCGGCGGTCGCGAAGCCCAGACCGGTGTTGGCGCCGGTGATGACGGCGGTACGACCGGTCTGGTCGGGAATATCGTCTGTTGTCCAGTTGACCATGAGAGGCTCCTCTAAGATGACTTAAACGGGGCGAACGCTCCGGTTGAGTCGACTATACGGAACGCGCGCCCCGCTTAGCAACGGCTGCGGTGGAATCGGAGGTGTGACGTGGCGCAAAGCGAGCGGCCGGTGCGGGCCGACGCCGCCCGTAACCGCGCCCGCGTGCTGGAGGTCGCCTATCAGACGTTCGCCGCCGACGGGTTAGCCGTGCCGATCGACGAGATCGCCAGACGCGCCGGGGTTGGCGCCGGCACTGTCTATCGGCACTTCCCTACCAAAGACGCACTGTTCCAAGCCGTGATTGCCGACCGGATGCGTCATCTCATCGACGACGGGTACGCCCTGCTCAGATCGGAGCGGCCCGGCGAAGCACTGTTCACTTTCTTTCGCAACATGGTGTTGCATTGGGGAGCCGGTGACCGCGGGCTGGTCGAGGCTCTCGCGGGAGTCGGAATCGAGATCAGCACCGCGGCGCCGCAGGCCGAAGAGGAGTTCAGGGAATTGCTCGCCGAACTGCTGCGCGCGGCCCAGCAAGCGGGCGCGGCCCGGCCGGACCTCACGGCCACCGACGTCAAAACGCTCTTGGTCGGTTGCCAAGCCATGCAAACCTACAAACCGGAGTTGGCGGCGAGAACGACCGACATCGCCTTGGACGGCTTGCGCGGGAAGGCAAAATGACCGACCTGGACAGCGGCGTGACCCTGGACGTCCGCGTTCTGGATTCCGAACGCGAACTGGTCGCGGCGGCGAATGTCTTCCGCGTCGCCATGATCGGGCTTCCGCCGATGTCGAACCTGACACCTGGCCAGATCACCACGATGCTGGAGCCCGGCCGGACCCTTGGCGCCTTCATCGACGGGCAGCTTGTGGGCACCGCCGACGCCACCACCGGAGGCCTGACTCTGCCCGGAGGAACGGTTGTCGGCCATGCCGGCGTCACGCACATCGGCGTGCTGCCGTCGTTCACCCGGCGCGGCATCGCGACCGCGTTGATACGCCACCAGCTCCACGACATCGCCGCCCGGGGGGAAGTGGTCGCGACGCTGCGCGCGTCGGAAGCGACAATCTACGAGCGGTACGGCTACGGCGTGGCCAGTTCGTCGCAGAGTGTAGAGGTGCAGACCGCGCGGACGAAGCTGCGACCGGGCGCCGCGGCTGGCGAGACCGTGCGCCTCCTTGACTCGCCGGAAGCGTGGGACGTGCTGCCGCGAATCTATGCCGAACACCGGCCCGCCCGACCGGGCACCATCGACCGCCCGCGCGTTTGGTGGCAGAGCCGGCGACTGCGCACCGAATCTTCCTCGGAACCTTCATACATCGCGGTATGCGGGACGCCGGGATCGGAGTGCGGATTTGCCAGGTACCGTCCCATCGACACCGACCGGTGGTTCGTCAGCGAACAACGCACCATCGTGGTCGAGGACTTCTTCGCGCCCTCGGTCCCCGCTTATCTGGGACTCATGCGTTTCCTGTTCGGGCTGGATCTCATCGACCGTGTGGTGTTCTGGTCGCTACCGGTCGACGACCCGTTGCCCTGGCTGCTCGCCGACCGGCGGGCCGCGCGGGTGACCGCGGTGCACGACGAAACATGGCTGCGAGTCGTCGACGCCCACCAGGCACTGACCGCACGCCGATATGCGGGCGAAGGTGCGGTCACCATCGCCGTCGCCGACCCAGTGCTGCAACACAATTCGGCCACCTTCACCATCACCAATGACGGCGCCGAACCAAGTGGCCGACGCGCTGATCTACACATCGGCGCCGAGGGCCTCGCCGCCGTGCTGCTTGGCGGTGCCACCTGGCGCGGTCTCACGCTCGGCGGATTGGCCAGGCCAGCGGATCCAGCCGCAGTGGCCGTGGCCGATCAGCTATTCGCTGTAACGCAGGCCCCGCACGCAGGCTTCTACTTCTAGCGCGGGGCCGAACGTGATCATCATCATCGGCGCCGGAATATGTGGGCTGGCAACGGCCTACGAACTGTTGCGGCGCGGAGAGCGGGCGATCGTCGTCGAACGCGGTGAGCCGTTCTCCGAACAATCCGTCGGACTCGCGCGGATCTTTCGCATTGCCCACCAACGTCCGGCGCTGTGCGACCTGGCTATGCGGGCTCGTGCGGGCTGGCAGCGCTGGGAAACCGAGCTGGGGGTGGGGCGATTACTGGGCGCGGAGGGCTTCATCGCCGCCGGTGACCAAGAGGATACCGCTGCGGCAATGACGGCTGCGGACGCCGCATTTTCCTGGCTTGACCGCGCCGACATCAAGTCGCGAATTCCCTTTGTCGCCGCGCCGTGGGACACCGGAATGCTCGACCCGCTGGGCGGCAGCCTGCGCATTCGGCGCGCGCTGAACGCCTTGGCGCGCCGCGTCGACATTCACCGTGGCGAAGCGGTGGGGCTCGCCGACGACGGCTCGGTGAACTTCGCCGACGGGACTGTCCTCCAGGGGGACCGCGTCCTGGTTTGCGCCGGTGTGCAGACACCGGCCCTGTTCGGCCCGCTCGATATCGACTTCGGTCCGCACACGCGGTTCACCTATGAAGGTGCCGACGCGGTGGGCGCCGCATGCCTGTCCGCACCCGAGGGCTACGGCTTGCCGTTGGGGAGCACCGGCCGCTGGGCGTTCGGCCAGGAGGTACCCGACGCCGACACCGTACGTGCGCTGTTCCCGTCGCTGACACCGGTAAGCCAGGTCGACTGCGTCACGGTCCGGGCCCCATGGCTGGATAGCGGCGGTGACGGCTGGACGGTTGCGCAACGCGGCAGGGTGGTCGCGTTCGTCGGCAGCAATCTCATGAAATTCGGTCCGCTGCTCGGGGAACTGCTCGCCAGGTCAGCGCTCAACGACGAGCTGGCCAGCGAGTTGCTTCTCAGCTAGCCGATCCGCGAAGTGATTCGGGCAACAAACCCCTAGTGGCCCGCCGGAGTGAGTGAGTACTCTCTCACCATGCAACAGTCGGGCCGTGACCGGTTGTTGGCTGCAGCGCTCAAGCTGTTCGCCGACAAGGGATACGGAGCGACGTCTGTGGCGGACATCCAGCGCGCGTCGGGTCTTGCGCCGGGTTCCGGGGCGCTTTACAAGCACTTCGCGTCCAAGAGAGACCTGCTGGAAGCCGCGGTGGCGCACCGGATGAACAGCATCGTGGACGCGCGGGAGCAGTATGACGCCGGCCAACCGGCCAGCGTGGAGGATGCAGTGCGCACCGCCGGCCAGCTCATCTGGAACAACTTCAAGCAAAGCGAGGACCTCCTGAAAGTCATGCTGCGCGAGCCCGACCAGCTCGGTGACCTCGATGAGAAGACGTGGCAGGTCATCACCGACAACGCCTATCAGCGGTTCGCCGACGAGTTGGCCAGGCTGAACCGCTCCGGCCGCACCAACATCCCGGACCCGGAGGCAGCCGCCGCGGTGGCGATCGGGTCGCTGTCCTACGCCGCCACGCTGCAGGCCCTGACCGGCCGCTCCCCCGGAAACATCGATGACGACCGCTACTTCGAGGCGTGGGTGATGCAGACACTCAGCGTGCTCGATCAGTACGCAATCCCCCGAAACCCCTGAACGACAACCTGATCCAGGAGTGAAACGATGACTTTTTCAATGCAATTGAGCGACGACGTAATCGAGGTCCGCGACTGGGTGCACGAGTTCGCCGCCGACGTCATTCGCCCCGCCGCGGCCGAATGGGACGAGCGAGAAGAAACTCCGTGGCCGGTCATTCAGGAAGCGGCGAAGGTCGGGCTGTACTCCCCCGACTTCTTCGCACAGCAAGCGGCCGAGCCGACGGGCCTGGGGATGCTCACCGCGTTCGAGGAGATGTTCTGGGGCGACGCTGGTATCGCGCTGTCCATCATGGGCACCGGGCTGGCGGCGGCGGCCTTGGCGGGCAACGGAACTCCCGAACAGCTGGGCCAGTGGCTGCCCGAGATGTTCGGTACGCCCGGTGACCCCAAGCTCGGCGCGTTCTGCTCGTCGGAGCCCGACGCCGGTTCGGACGTCGGCGCGATCCGCACTCGAGCCCGCTATGACGAGGCCGCCGGGGAATGGGTGCTCAACGGCACCAAGACCTGGGCGACCAATGGCGGTATCGCCAACGTTCACATCGTGGTCGCATCCGTGTATCCGGAACTGGGCACGCGCGGTCAGGCAACGTTCGTAATCCCGCCTGGCACGAAAGGTTTGGCCCAGGGGCAGAAGTTCAAGAAGCACGGCATCCGCGCCTCGCACACTGCCGAGGTGGTGCTTGACAACGTCCGGCTGCCCGAAGACGCGATCCTCGGTGGCCGGGCGAAGTTCGAGGAGCGCATCGCCCGGGTCAAGTCGGGCGCCTCGGCACGGAGTCAAGCGGCGATGAAGACCTTCGAACGCACCCGGCCGACAGTAGGTGCGATGGCCGTCGGGGTGGCCCGCGCGGCATACGAGTATGCGCTCGATTACGCCTGCCAGCGTGAGCAATTCGGCCGCAAGATCGGTGAGTTCCAGGCCGTGGCGTTCAAACTGGCTGACATGAAGAGCCGGATCGACGCGGCGCGATTGCTCGTGTGGCGGGCCGGTTGGATGGCGCGCAACAATCAGAACTTCGACTCCGCCGAGGGTTCGATGGCCAAACTCGTGGCCAGCGAGACCGCGGTCTACGTCACCGACGAGGCTATCCAGATATTGGGCGGCAACGGCTACACCCGCGACTACCCCGTCGAGCGGATGCACCGCGATGCGAAGATCTTCACCATCTTCGAGGGGACCAGTGAGATTCAGCGCTTGGTGATCTCCCGCGCCGTGACCGGTCTGCAGATCCGCTGAAGCGGGCCGTCCTAGCGGCGCCGGCCATGTGAGCTGCGCGTTTAGCGACGCGCCCGGAACGGCGGTGGCGTCCTGGCGACCGCCGTGTCCATGAACCCCCTCTGGACTCCGGGACGCACGTGGCCGCCCCGGGGCAACTGCTGACATAGTGGATGGCGAACTGACATCCACCGTTTCTACGCAGAGCCCTTGACGTGTGACCGACACTGACGCCGGGAGAACAACCATGAGCGCCGAGCAGCCGACCATCCACTACACGCTGACCGACGAGGCGCCGATGTTGGCGACCTACGCCTTCTTGCCCATCGTGCGTGCTTTCACCGAGCCCGCCGGTATCAAGATTGTGCCCAGCGACATTTCGCTGGCCTCCCGGATTCTGTCCCAGTTCCCCGACTACCTCAGCGAAGAACAGCGCGTCCCGGACACGCTGGCCGAATTGGGTGAGCTCACCGAGCGGCCCGAAACCAACATCATCAAACTGCCCAACATCAGCGCCTCGGTGCCCCAGCTGGTGGCCGCCGTCAAAGAGCTGCAGGGCAAGGGTTACAAGCTTCCCGACTTTCCGCAGAACCCGAAGACCGACGAAGAGAAAGAGATTCGGGAGCGCTACGGCAAGTGTTTGGGCAGCGCGGTCAATCCCGTTCTACGGCAAGGCAATTCCGATCGCCGGGCACCGAAGGCGGTCAAGGAGTACGCCCGCAAACACCCGCACAGCATGGGCGAATGGTCCATGGCCTCGCGCACGCACGTCGCGACCATGAAGCGCGGTGACTTCTATCACGGCGAGAAGTCGATGACGCTGGACCGCGCACGCAACGTCAAGATGGTGCTCAAGACCAAGAGTGGGGAAACCCTCGAGCTCAAGCCCAAAGTGGAACTGCTCGAGGGCGACATCATCGACAGCATGTTCATGAGCAAGAAAGCGCTCGTAGAGTTCTACGAAGAGCAAATGGAAGACGCCCGCAAGACCGGCGTGATGTTCTCCCTGCACGTCAAGGCCACCATGATGAAGGTCTCGCACCCAATCGTCTTCGGGCACGCGGTCAAGGTCTTTTACAAGGACGCCTTCGCCAAGCACCAGGAACTCTTCGACGAACTCGGCGTCAACGTCAACAACGGATTGGTCGACCTCTACAACAAGATCGAGTCACTGCCCGCCTCGCTGCACGACGAGATCATCCGTGACCTGCACGCCTGCCACGAACACCGCCCGGAACTGGCGATGGTCGACTCGGCCAAGGGCATCACCAACTTCCACTCCCCCAGCGACGTCATCGTGGACGCCTCCATGCCGGCGATGATCCGCGCCGGCGGCAAGATGTACGGCGCCGACGGGCGGCAGAAGGACACCAAGGCGGTCAACCCCGAGTCCACCTTCTCCCGCATCTATCAGGAGATCATCAACTTCTGTAAGACCAACGGACAGTTCGATCCGGCTACGATGGGCACCGTTCCCAACGTCGGTCTCATGGCGCAACAGGCCGAGGAATACGGTTCGCACGACAAGACCTTCGAGATTCCCGAGGACGGCGTCGCCGACATCGTCGACCTGGACAGCGGTGAAGTGCTGCTCACCCAGAACGTGGAAGAAGGCGATATCTGGCGCATGCCGATCGTGCGCGACGCCCCGATCCGCGACTGGGTCAAACTCGCCGTCACCCGCGCCCGGGACTCCGGCATGCCGGTGTTGTTCTGGCTGGACCCCTACCGTCCGCACGAGAACGAGCTGATCACCAAGGTGAAGACCTACCTGAAGGATCACCACACCGAGGGCCTGGACATCCAGATCATGTCCCAGGTGCGCTCGATGCGGTACACACTGGAACGCCTGATCCGCGGCCTGGACACCATCGCCGCCACCGGCAACATCCTGCGCGACTACCTGACGGACCTCTTCCCGATCCTGGAACTCGGCACCAGCGCCAAGATGCTGTCCATCGTGCCGCTGATGGCCGGCGGCGGCATGTACGAGACCGGCGCCGGCGGCTCGGCGCCCAAGCATGTCCACCAACTGGTCGAGGAGAACCACCTGCGCTGGGACTCCCTGGGTGAATTCCTTGCGCTGGGCGCCTGCCTGGAAGACATGGGCCGCAAGATGGACAATCCGCGGGCCAAGATCCTGGGCACCACACTGGACTCGGCCATCGGCAAATTGCTGGAGAACGACAAGAGCCCGTCGCGCAAGACGGGTGAGCTCGACAACCGCGGCAGCCAGTTCTACCTCGCGATGTACTGGGCAGAAGAACTCGCCGCCCAGGACCAAGACGAAGAGCTCAAGAATCACTTCGCCAAGCTGGCCGACGAGTTGAGCAGGAACGAAGAAACCATTGTTTCCGAACTCAACGAGGCCCAGGGCGACGCGGTCGACATCGATGGCTACTACGCGCCGGACAGTGAGAAGACCACAGCGGTGATGCGGCCGAGTAAGACCCTGAACGCAGCCATCACCGGCGACAAGGATCCCGCCGACCCTCGCGCGTGAGGGCCGCCGACTACCTGACGCCGTCCACGAGCTGACGGAGCGTTTCCACCAGCTTGACCCGCTCGGCACGTGTGCCCGCCAGCGGCACCACGTTCAAAGTGGTGACGCCTGACTCGCGGAACGCCGCCAGACGTTCTTTGACGAACTGCGGCGTACCGATCAGGTTGACGTCTCGGACTAGTTCATCGGGCACCACCTTGGCGGCACCGTCCTTGTCCCCGGCCAGGTAAAGCTCTTGAATGCGGTCGGCTTGCGGGCCATAGCCGTATTTTGTGGCCAAGGCGTGGTAGAAATTCTTGCCCTTGGCGCCCATGCCGCCGATGTAGAGCGCAAGGTGTGGCTTCACCAGCTCGCGCAGCCCTTCGACGTTGTCTCCGATGGCCAGCGTCGGACCGGCATACACATCCAGCGCACCCAACGCCGGGTCCCGCCGGGCGTGGCCGCTCGCCAAAGCCTCACCCCAGACGTCTTGCGCCTTCTCCGGCAGGTAGAAGATCGGTTGCCAGCCCTCGGCGATCTCGGCTGCCAGCTCCACGTTCTTCGGTCCAAGTGCGGCCACCAATATCGGGATACGTTCGCGCACCGGGTGATTGATGAGCTTGAGCGGTTTACCCAGACCGGTGCCCTGCTCAGCGGGTAAGGGGATGGTGTAGTGGCGGCCTTGATATTGCACCGACTCACGCCGCCACACTTGCCGGCAGATCTCGATGACCTCGCGGGTGCGAGCAATCGGAGCGTCGTAGGGCACACCGTGAAAACCTTCGATGACCTGCGGGCCAGAGGCGCCCAGACCGAGCGTGAACCGCCCGTCGGAGACGTAATCCAGACCGGCCGCGGTCATCGCGGTCAAGGTCGGCGTTCGCGTGTAGAGCTGCAGAATGCCCGAAGCCAGTTGCACCCGTTCGGTTTTGGCGGCCAAGTAGCCCAGCGCGCTTACCGCGTCGAAGGAGTACGCCTCGGGGACGAAGACGATATCCAGGCCGGCGCTTTCCAGATCGGCCACTTCCGCGGCCACATCCTTGAACCCGCCCGCGTAATTGATGCCCAGTCCGATCCGCATGGCTAGTTCGACACCCCTTCGAGCGCTTCGCGTTGGATGCGGTCGAACTGGGCGCCCATCGCCTCGGACAACGCCTGGGCGCCAGTGAGGGGCCGCACCATCACCATGAGTTCGTCGATCAGTCCGTCGTCGTTGACGTGCAGGAAGTCGCAACCGGTGACCAGCACCCCGGGTGCCCCGGAGATCCCGGTTTCGAACACCAGCGCGTGGTCATGACCGTCGCCATATTCCCGGATGTAGTGGAAATTCTCGAAGATGCGCATCACCCCGCGCAGAATCGCGGCGGTGATCGGCTTGCCGACGTACGGCTTGAAGGCGACCGGGCTGGTGAAGACCACGTTGTCGGCGAGTAGCGCCTCGAGGGCGGCCGCGTCGCGCGCCTCGACTGCCGCGCGGAAGGGGTTCTGCGAAGTCACACGACACCTCTGCTAGTCAATTTGTTGAGTACTGCTTGGACGGTAGATCGTGAGCGGGCGGATTGTCCAGAGGTGATTAATCACTTTGTTGATTAGTCGCGGCGTTGTACGCTCGGCCGATGTCACTACGTGACGCGGTGTTGGCCGCGCTCCTCGAAGGGGAGTCTTCCGGCTACGACCTGGCCAAGGAATTCGATGCGTCGGTGGCCAACTTCTGGATGGCCACGCCGCAGCAGTTGTACCGGGAACTCGACCGACTGGCCGAACAAGGTCTCATCCGGGCCCGCATGGTCCATCAGGAACGTCGGCCCAACAAGCGCATGTACTCGCTGACCGAGACGGGTTACGAAGCGATCCAACACTTCACCTCCCGCGCGCCGCGGCCTTCGGTGATCCGCGACGAGCTTGCCGTTCAGGTGCTGGCTGCTGACGCCGGTAATGCCGTGGCGGTCCGTGACTTCGTGGCCGAACGGCTGGCATGGGCGAGCGCCAAGCTGGAACGTTACGAACGGTTTCGCGCTCGCATGCTCGACGGCCGAACCGAAGACGAGTACCTTGGCCAAGCCGAACGGGTGGGGCCCTACCTGACGCTGCTGCGCGGAATTTCGTTCGAGCAGGAGAACATTCGGTGGGCCGAGCGGGCACTCGCGGTCATCGGGCAGCGGCTGCCGCAGACCTGAATCAGCACCACCGAAACGGGCGGGGCAATGTGATGGTTTTCTCGGCGGGCTCATACCAGCCCTGGGGAGCGTGCTGGTCGGTGTGCAGGTAGCACTGCACCCGCACGTCAGCGCTGTCGGGAGTGAAGGTCAGCAGCCTGCTCAGCGGCAGGGTGGTCAGCGGCATGTGGTGGCGGCTCAGCGAAGCGACATTGAGGAACCAAGTGCCCCAGCGGTTTTCGATGTGAGTCTTACCGCCGTGCTGGTCATCGGGATGGGTGTGGGTGTGGCCGGCCAGCCACATCGCCACCCGACCTGGTTCCTCGGCCAGGAACGACTCGAACTGAGCGGAATCGGGTTGGCTGTCGACCCAATAGAGATAGGACGCCGCATGGGGCGTCCCTTGCGCGAACGGACGGTGGTAATGCTCGTGCCATTGGCCGTCGGCTCCCTTGCGGACCCCCTCCCATTCCCCCGAAGCGACGGTGGTGTCTTTGAGGACATAGTGATGCACCGAGATGATGTTGAGGTCGGGATGGGCCAGAACCATGTTCTTCCACCATTGGAAAGTCTCACCGCTGACCACGCCGCCCGGGTTTCCGCCAAGGGTGCCACGTCCGACCCGCTGGGTCGGCTCGTTGCGGTCACTCATCATCAGAAACAGCAGGTTGCCCACCTGAAACGAATAGCGCTCCCAGGTTCCGGTGACCGGGTAGCGCCGCGCATGCGCATCAACGCCGGAGCTTTCCGGGTGCTCCCCGAGTGGGTCCACCCACTTGCGCCACCACCATGCCTCCGGCTCGTCGAGGCCACTTCGGTCGTGATTGCCGCACACGTCGTAGATGTCCTCGCGCCGGTGCCGGCGCAGCGCTGCGAACTGCCGGGTGACCTCGAGTCCTTCGGCATCGTCGGGAAGGCTGTGATGCTTACCCGACATGTCGCCGACATCGATGGCCAGATCCCACTCGAACGCCGGCCCGCCATCGGGCCCGCCGAACTCTGAGTGAATGATGGCCTCTGCCAGACTGTCTCGGCCGAAGCACTTGTCGGTCCCTACGTGTGCGTCACCGAAAGCCCAGAGTCGAAACGGCGGTCGCTGCGACTGGTGACCGTCAGGCGTCATGGTCGTCCAGCAGCCCCCACCGACGGCGGATTCGCAGGTCCAAAGTGCTGAACAACGCGTCGACAACGATGCCGATCGCCAGGATCACGATCATGACGGCGATCGCCGAGGGCATGTCGCTGAGATTCTGCGCATTCTCGAGCAACACCCCGATCGATGACGTGTTGGCAACCAGCACGACGAGCTCACCGGCCATCAGGCTGCGCCACGCGAAAGCCCACCCCTGCTTCAGTCCAGCGACGAACATCGGTAGGGCGGCCGGCAGGATCACCAGGCGGTACAAGGCAAGCGATTTCAACTGCAAGGTGGACGCTGCCCGCAGCAACACAGGTGAGATGTGGTCGACACCGGAGATCACTCCGATGGCTACGGACGGGACGGCGCCGACCACGATGACAAACAGGATTGCGGTGGTGCTCAGGCCGAAGAAGATGATGGCGAACGGGAACCACGCGATCGCCGGCATCGTCTGCAGGCCGGTGATCAATGGGCCGAATGCCTTGCGGAACAATTTATTCCGGGCGATCAGCGCGCCGGTCAACGATCCGATCACCGCTGCGAGAGCAAATCCGGTGACGGCTCGGCCCATGGTGGTGCCGATGGCTTGCCACAGCACCACACCATGCAGCTGCTGCCAGAGATTTTCCGCAACGGCGACGGGTCCGGGCAGTACGAACGAGGGCTTCCATCCGCTCAGGACGATCAGCTCCCAGAAGACTACGAGCACGGTGACTGCCAGCAACTTCGGCCAGACGGCGGCCGCGACGACATGCGCAATGCTGCGCCGTCGCGTACCGGGATTCGTGGGCGGCAGTACGCGGACCGTGGGATCAGGTGCCGTCAGCATGTGCGCTCCGATTGAGTTGCTCGGTGATTTCTGCGGCCAGTTCCGCAACCTGAGCGGTGTTGATGTCGCGTGGGCGCGGCAGCGCCACGTCAAATTGTTCGACGATCGTGGCGGGCCGTTGGCTCAACAGCACGACGCGATCGGCAAGGCGTACCGCCTCACGCACGTTATGGGTGACGAAGACGACGGTCAGGTTGCGCGCCAGCACGATTCGCTCGAGCTCGCCTTGGAGACGGTCGCGCGTCAAAGCGTCCAGGGCGGCGAAGGGCTCGTCCATGAGCAACACGTCGGCGTCTTGCGCCAGCGCGCGGGCCAATGCGACTCGCTGCTGCATCCCGCCGGACAACTGGTGCGGCCTGTTGTCGGCGAAAGCTGTCAGTCCAACGGTTTCCAAGAGTTCGCGAGCCTTCGCGCGTCGTTGCTGGCGCGACATCGCTCGCGCCCGCAACGCCAGTTCCACGTTTCCCGCCGCGGTCAACCACGGGAACAGGGCAGCCTCCTGGAACATCAGCGCGACTCGGTGCCCACCGGTGTCCAACACACCTGATGTGGGCCGGTCCAATCCAGCGATGAGGGATAACAGGGTGCTTTTACCGCAGCCCGAAACCCCTACCAGACAGACGAATTCACCGGCTCGCACGGTAAGCGAAATCGGGCCTACGGCGGCGACAGATGACCGCCCGGTTCCGAAGTGTTTCCTTACCTGGTCCAGTCGAATGGCTGGAATCGCGGCGGGCGCGTTGGCAGCGGGATCGGACACGGCCACCTCCCGCCCGGCGATCGTCGTCACGCCGCCACCGCCGGCTTACCCACCGCAGCGAGTTCTCGGTTGAGCGGACCCAGATCGAAGATGCCGTCGAGATTGAGTGGCTGTAACAGGCCCACAGCCACGGCTTTTCGGACTTGGTCGTTGAGCGACTGCACTCCGGGGTCATTGGTGAAAGTCGTCTCCTGGAACGACGCAGTCAACACCTCGGGTGAGAGCCCACTACCGAGCGCCTTGGTCAAAGTGGCGTTGGCAGCTTGGGCAGCGGCATCCGGATTGTTGTGGATCGTGTCGTTCGCTTCGATCTGGCCGCGGACCAAGGCCGCCACAACATCGGGATGGGCGGACAAGAATTCCTGCCGCACAACCAGAATGGTGATGGTGTTGGGATCTGACCAGAGCCGCACCCCGCCGGCGTTGACCAGCTGGACGTCATAAGGGGCGGATTCGATGGCACCGGCAATCTGGTTGCTGATGAACTGTTGGACGATGGCCGACTCAGGCGTGGTCGGCTTGATCGAAACATCGCCGCCGCCTTGTGGATTGGTCTTCAGCCCGTTCTTCAGCAACCAATCGCGCAGGCTGACGTCTTGCGCCCCGCCGAGTGCGGGGTCGGCGACGGTCTTCCCCCGCAGGTCGGCTGCGGCCGTGATACCCGGCTTGACCACCATCGATGTGCCGCCGGTCGCGGAGCCGGAGATGATCTTGATGGCGGTGCCATTGGACCGCTGCCAGGCGTTGAACGCCGGATTGGGACCGACGAAGGCGGCATCGAGTTGGCCTGACAGCAATGCTGTCGTTTCGGCGGTGCCTTGACTGAACGGTTGCGGCTGGAAATTGACGCCGGGGCCGAGATTCCTGGCGAACGCGCCGTTCTCGATGCCAACGAGCGCCGACGCGTGGGTGATTCGCGTCAGGTAGCCCAACCGCAACGTGACCCCAGACGACTTGGGGGTCGGTCCGCCCCCGGTGCAGCCGGCCAGCGCCGCGGTGACGAGGAATGCGGAGATGATTGCGAAATAGATCTGTCGAGGACGGGACACGGATTCTCCCGGGGATGTTCGAATTGGTGGGACGGTCGGCAGCCGGGTGGATTCACCGGACACATGCCGGACACGCCGCGCAGGTGATACGACCGAAGTCGACGTGGCGGCGGCGCGTCAGCGCCGCGTGCTTCGTCATCGTGGCTCCGTCGCGGCTTGAGAGATGAACAGCGGACTGGTCCACACCTGATGTCCGTCGCACTGCGCGGCCCGTAGATAAATCGCACTGTGCTCAGGAGGCAGATTCACCGGCAGCGCTCCGGTGACAGCGGTGGGCAGTGCTGCCGGCTCGGCGATGCGTTCCACCCGTATTCGCAGGTTCAGCCCGCCGACGGCCTGCTCGTAGCGCGATTGCGCGATCAACTGTGCGCCGGTGACGGTCAGGCTCGCAGCGCTGTCGTCTTCGGTCACTGTGGTGTCGATCCGCAGCTGTGCCCGCGCGAGGTCACCGAGGCGCACAATCACGCCGACGTCGGAGCCGTAGGTAGCGGTGCGCCAGGAGACCGTTGGGCCGGTGACGTCAATGGCCTGCTCGGGATGGCTGGTCGCCCAGGGTTGCACCGAATCAATCGACGTCTCCGTGACTTTCAGGTGCCCTACCCAGGTGGCCCAACGGTAACGGTCCCGGTGCCGCGCACCGCCCCAGCGAATCCGCACCAAGGAATCCGAAAGCCCGGCTTCGGCGTTGAGGTCGCGCCGCCATAGCGGTCCGTGCGTGTCGTAAATAGCCAGTTCTTCCCAGCCCGTGCTGCCGTACACCGCATAGTCGACTTCCAGACTCGCTGCGGCAGTCAGGATTTCGTCCCCCATCCAGTCGCTCCCGCTGCGCAGCAGCGCAACTGACCGGCTGCCGGTGGTCGCCCAGGTTCGCCGCGAGCGCAAAGCCCGACCGACGAATTTCGCGGTCAGGTCGTCGGCCAGGACGCCGGTCAGACCACCGTGTCCGCCGAAGATGTTGGCGCCGGGTGCCCCGCCGCCGGGCCGGCCGCGATGTTCGTCACTGGCCGCACTGGCCCCCAACTTGAGCCCGCGCGACAGTGCGTCCTCGAGGAACCATGGGCTGCTGCCCCAGCTGGAATGCACTTCGATGAGGCGTTCCAATTCGGGGTGGTGCCAATCCAATACCGCACGCCTGCCCCCGACATGCGGGATCAACAAGTATGAGTCGGGCTCTTTTTCATAGGCGGCATACAGTTCGGTGATAGGCCACGTCTGCGGGGTAGGCGCGGTGGCGGTCATGCCCTGGCGCCACTCCAGGGATCGCGCAATGGTGGTGTCTTCACCGAGGAAGACGACGTTGTGATCACCGCCGACACCGGCGGTTCCGCACCACTCCACTCCCGGAAAGCACACGAATTGGCCGTCGTGGGATGCCGCACGGCAGGCTGCGACAACGTCCGCCCAGGCGCCGTCGGTGATCTGAAAGTCGTTGGCGGTGTAGCCGAGTATGTCCAGTCCGCCGATATCGCGGCCATAGCGCAGATTCCAATCGGTGTTCTGCGTTCCGACCGTGTCGTTGGAGTGCACATGCAGGTCACCGAAATAGGCCCGGGGAGCGGGAAGGTCTGCCACCACGTCGATCTCGGCGGTGGTCGGCCCGAACGTCACGGTGTCCGTTTCCGCCGTTACCGCGAAGACACCGGCCCGGGCCGGCAGGCTCAGCACCGCGTGCGCCCATCCGGTGGCCGGTGTCTGGGCCGTGGCCGCGCGCTCACCGTTGCAGTCGGCACGCACGGTCGCAGGCACGCCGCGGCACACATTGCCCCAGCGGTCCTGCAGATGGGCGCGCAACTGCACAGTCGCGGTGCGAGGGCTCACGACGCGCGGACCCTGCACCACCAACCGCTCGGGCGGCCCCGGAGCAATGTCGATCTTGGCGACTGCGGCGTGGGCCATGCGCGAGGTGCCGAGGGGATCGACATAGAGATGCAATTCGAAGTCGTCCTCGACGAAGGTCTGCACCCGGGTACCGGCCCCGCCGAACCGGCGGTCGCCGAGTCGGATCTCGATGACGTCACCGGGACGCAGGTAGCCGTCCACCACATGCACCAGAAGCGACTTCTGGAAGGGCCGCTCGCCGCCTTTGACGTCGTAGCGAGTGGTCAAACGCTGCACCGTGGCAGCGCCGTCCGGCGAGGCTCCGCCGATCAGCGATCGATCGATCAAGGTTGCCGTGGCGAAGTCACGCCCGGCAGGGTCGGTGGTCTGCAAGTCCCAGTCGGAGTAGTAGCGAAAGCACAGCTTCAACCAGCCGCTATCGGCGATACCGGAGAGGCCGACGGTGTAGGTGAGCTTCAGTTCCTCGACCGCTCCGGCCACCAGGGTGCGCTTATCGCAGCCGAGGGTGCCCAGAAACGGTAGGCCTTCGAGCTCAGCGTTGATCCGCTCGCGCACCTCGGCAGAGGAGCAGTCGTTGGTTCGCAGGCCGGATTGCGGGCGCACGGCGACTGCAGTGGCCGGCATCGGCCGTTCGCGCCGGTCACCCGAGGTCATTCGGCTAATTCTCGACGCACCGCACTTAGGCGTCCAGCGCATAGATATGATCTGATCAATCATTGGGAGTGATCAATTGTGAACCTGCAGCAGATTCGCTATGTACTCGCCGTCGCGGAAAGCCGCAGCTTCACTCGCGCCGCGGACAACATGTTCGTCGTGCAATCGGCATTGAGTCAGCAGGTGCGCAAGCTCGAGGAGGAACTGGGACTGCAGATCTTCAACCGGACCACCCGCTCGGTCTCGCTGACTCCGGCGGGCGAATCCCTGCTTCCGCTGTTGCGCCAGGTCGTCGGCGGGCTGGACCAAATCGTCGTCAGCGCGCAAGCGCTGCGTGGCGCGGTGACCGGGCGACTCACCGTCGGGATGATGGAGATCCCGTCGGAGAGCCTCGACGTTGCGGCCCTCATGGCGACCTTTCACACCCGCTACCCCGACGTCACCGTGACACTGCGCAGTGGCGGCAGCGACCTGCTGGTGCAAGCGACGCGCGACCGCAAACTCGACGTCGCGGTCGTCGGTTCGAACGTGGCGCGATCGGCCGATCGGCTGTCTTTCGACCACTTGTTCTCCGAGGCGCTGGTGGCGGTGCTGCCCATCCGGCATCCACTTGCCGCCGGCCCCGCTGTGTCACTGGACGCGTTGGCCGACTACCCGTTCATCGACTTCCCGCCCGGATACGGATTGCGCCATGAAACCGATCGCGGCTTCGGGGAGGTGCGGCGGCGCGTGGCTTTTGAAGTGACTCGTGTCGACGAGGTGGTCCATTTCGTCTGCCAGGACTTGGGCGTGGCGTTGCTTCCGGAATCGGTGGCGCGAAGCCGTGCAGAGGTGGGCTCGGCCCTCGTCCTGCTTCCCGTGCGGGGCGCTGTCTTGCGGCGGGAGGTTCACCTGGTCGCTCCGCATGCCGAACTGCGATCGGCTGCGACGCAGGCGTTCATCGAGTGCGTGCACGAGCACATCACCGACAGGGCTGGGACCGAACCGCCGTCAGGGCGCGCGGCCGGCAAGGTAGTGCGCTAGCACCGGCCTCAACCAGGCAATGAGATCGCCGTCATCCATCTCGGCCAGTGCCGGGATCGCCAGAACGTAGCGCGCGACGGCAAGTCCCAGCACTTGGGAACCCACCAACGCGGCGCGCTCATGGGCCCGGTCGGGTACGACCGCGGCCAACGCCGGGGCGACCCGGTCGACGAACACCCCGAGCAAGGCGTCGGTGGCCGCCTGGTTGGTGGCGGCCGCCCGTAACAGCGGCAGGAACGGCCCTTCCGGTCCCCAGACACTTACGAACAACGGCAGCAGCACATCGGCGATGCGGTCGGGAGGGACATCGGAAAGGTCGGGGAAGGTGATGTCCAGCCGAGACGCGGCGGCGAACAATTCGGCCTTGCTGCCGAAGTAATGCATGACGAGCGCCGGGTCGACGCCGGCCGCCGCCGCCACCGATCGGATGGTGGTGCGCTCAAAGCCGTTGTTGCCGAATTGCGTTCGAGCCGTGGCCAGGATCGTCGCTCGCGTCGCCTGTCCGTCACGTCCTTCACGGGTCTTCGCCGGCATGCCAGCAGTGTATTCAACAACTGTTGACACCGCCAATCGGCTTCGCTATCGTCGGATTCAACAGTTGTTGAACTCGATGGCGAGGGAGTTTCGGCAGTGACCGTCACAGCAATCCAAATCGGCCTCGACCCCGAGGTAATCGACTACACGGCAGCCGACTTCGCGCAATTCGCCGGCTTGTCCAAAGAGACCCTGCGGGCCGCGAACGACGACAATGTCGCCGCACTGCGGGCAGCGGGATATCGGGTCGACAACTGCCTCATCGACTTCGGTGAAGCCGGTGTCGCCAAGGCTCGCAGCTGGCTGCAGGCAAACCACTACGACGCGGTTCTCATCGGCGCCGGGGTGCGACTGGTGGCAAGCAACACCCTGCTGTTCGAGGCGATTGTCAACGCGGCGCACGCCTTACAGCCGGGTTGCCGGTTTGTGTTCAACCGCGCCGCCACTGCGACACCCGACGACATCCGCCGCTGGTACCCGAACCCCGAGGTGGTGGCGTGATGACACGGTCTCACGCGGACGTCCTTGTCGTCGGTGCCGGGCCCACCGGACTGACCGCCGCCGGGGATTTGGCCCGCGCGGGCCGGTCGGTCACCGTGTTGGAACGCTGGCCTGCCACCAATCCATCCAGCCGCGCCTTCGCCACCATGGCGCGCACACTCGAGCTGCTCGATTCGCGCGGGGTCGCCGAGGGTCTCCTGGCGAACTCGCACAAAGCACCGGCAGTCCGCCTCTTCGCCGGCGCCCGACTGGATCTCAGCCATCTGGATTCGCCGTACCGGTTCGTGATGGTCGCGCCGCAGACCAACGTAGACCGTGCACTCGAGGGCTACGCCGTCGAACGAGGCGCCGACATCCGCCGGGGCGTCGAGGTCGTCGGCCTTGACCAAGACGGCGAGGGCATAACGGTGACCGCACGCAGCCACGACGGCAGCACTGAGCAACAGTGGCGGGCGAAGTACCTCATCGGCGCCGACGGCGCCCACAGCACTGTTCGCGCCTTGGTGCGAGCGCAGTTTCCGGGCAGGACCGTGTTGTCCTCCGTCGTGCTTGCGGACGTGAAATTGGCGCATGGACCCAGCGGCGGTGGCTTGCACCTGGCCAGCACCCGTGATGTGTTCGGCTTCTTGGCCCCTTACGGCCGACACGACGCGGACGGCTCCTGGTATCGCGCGATGGAATGGGACCGCCATAACCAGCTACCGAACACTGAGCCGGTGCACGATGACGAGATCGCCGGCGTTCTTGCCAGGGCGCTGGGTGCCGAGCCTGAGTTGCTCGACGTCGGATCGAAGTCGCGATTCCGTTGTGAGGAAAGACAAGTCGCTCAATATCGGCATGGTCGTGTGTTCCTGGCCGGAGACGCGGCGCACGTTCATTCCCCGATGGGCGGGCAAGGCATGAACACCGGTATCCAAGACGCCGTCAACCTCGCCTGGAAACTCGACGCGGCTCTTGATGGCGCCTCCGATGCCGTTCTGGACAGCTATCACGACGAGCGCCATCCGATCGGCAAGCGTGTCCTGGTCCAGTCCGGCCTCGTGGCACGTAACATCACGCTGCATCCCCGGCTCGCCCGCGGGATACGCAATCTATTGGCGCCCAAGCTACTTCGCGTTCCCCGCGTGCGCGACGCGATAGCGGGAAGCTTCGCCGGAACTACGTTGCGCTACGCCCATCGCCGAGGCGACAGTTCGCTGGTGGGCACCCGGGCGACTCAGATTCCCTTGACGCACGACCGCCTCACCCGCCTGCAACGCAGGCCGGGCTTCGTGTTGATTCGTGAGCAGGGGGCGTCAACACTCGATGTCGGCCTGCTCCAAGCCGAGCGCGCCGACGGCGGTCCGGCGGTCCTCGTTCGGCCTGATGGCTACATCGCCTGGTCCGGCCGGTCAGCGGACCGGCCGGCGTGGCTTGCCGCACTCGGTCGCTGGACCGCAGCTGCGCGCCAGGCTGTAGCCAACTGACCAGGACACCGCACATCCCCCACCGGCTCGAGCACTCGGAGGATGACGAGTTAGGTTCGTCCCCGATGAAAGTCGTGGTCGTCAGCTACGGAAGTCGCGGCGACGTGGAACCCTGCGCCGCGCTCGGTCGGGAGCTGCTACACCGCGGGCACCAGGTGCAGATGACCGTTCCGCCCAACTTGCTGAAGTTCGTCGAGTCCGCAGGGCTCACCGCCGTGGCGTACGGACCCGACTCCCGCGAGCAGTTGAACCCCGCCAGCGAGTTGGTCCGCGACTTGGCGACCAAACCCCAGAATTGGTTCGATCTCCTCGGTCACGTGATCCAACACGTGAGCGCGGTCGACGCGGAGAAGAGCGCGACTCTCACGTCGCTGGCTGACGGCGCTGATTTGCTGGTCAGTGGTTTCAATGAACAGGGGCTCACGGCCAATGTCGCGGAGTATTACGGCATCCCGTTTGCGGCACTGCACTATTTCCCCGAACGACTCTGGGCGTCTGGGGGGCCCGCGACGGTCATCGCCAAGCACTCCGAAGACGCGCAACGCCGTGCCTTGGGACTACCGGAAACGTCGAAAAGCGCGGCGCAACGGATGGCCGAAAGCGGGATCCTGGAAGTCCAAGCCTATGACGAGATCTGCTTACCTGGACGGGCCGCCGAATGGGTATCGCCAGAAGCGCGACGCCCCTTCGTCGGCGCGCTGACGTTGGAACTGCCGACAGATGCTGACGAGGATGTCCTGTCGTGGATTGCCGCTGATGCACCGCCGATTTACTTCGGCTTCGGCAGCACACCGCTGGAATCGGCAGCCGATACGGTGCACATGATCAGCACGGCATGCCGCAAACTCAACCAGCGGGCGTTAATCTGCAGCGCGGCAGAACAATTGGCTGATTTTCCCCGTTCAGACCACGTCAAGATAGTGGCTGCGGTCAACCATGCGGTGATCTTTCCGGCTTGCCGTGCAGTGGTCCATCATGGTGGCGCCGGCACGACGGCCGCAGCTATGCGCGCCGGAATACCGATGCATATTCACTGGCTATGGCTTGATCAGCCGATGTGGGCGGCCGCAGTGACCCAACTCGGTGTCGGGACCGGGCGGCCTTTCGGGACTGCCACCGAAGAATCGTTGATCGCCGACTTGACCACGATCCTCACTCCGCAGTACGCAGAGCGCGCCCGCGCGTTAGCCCCGCGGTTGACCGCAGCGGCGACCAGCGCAGCCCACACCGCCGATCTTCTGCAGCGAATTGCCCTACCCTGAACCGTGCGCCGTCGACCGACCGCCACGGACACCTAGCAGTGGGTGGACGGGACTGGGCGCGGCGCCGCCTAGAAATCTCCCAGCCAACTCCAAGGTCGCCTATCCCGGTGGGCTGCAGCAAATAGCCGCGGCCCTCCGACCACAACCGCGTGCCAAGTCGGCGAATCCTCGGACCGGCGCACGGCTTGGTACTGGCGCCCGAAAACAACTGTGTCCCCTAACCAACGGGGAATAACTTCCTGATCCGGGCCGTCGTTTCACTTCGTCGGTCGGCCAGATGACGAGACCTGCGGAGGAATGCGGTGACTACGGCGCGTGTGGCAACCGACCGCTCTGCAGGAACCGCGATCGATGCCATGTTCGCCGCAGTGCTGGCCGTCCTGCTCGCAATTGGCTGGGCTGCCAACCACTTTGCCGCGCTGATGCCGGTGATCAGTGACCACCAGCACCTGAGCGCCGCGACACTCAACGCGGTCTTCGGCGTCTACGCGGTCGGCTTGCTTCCCGGTTTGCTTATCGGTGGGCGAATCTCGGACGCGCTCGGGCGACGGTCGGTGGCGTACGCAGGTTCGGCTGGCGCTCTAGCGGGCACCGTAGCCATGCTGCTTTCGCAGCACTCCGGGGTACTGCTGGTAGGTCGCCTCATCGTCGGAGTCGGCGTCGGATTGGCCATTAGTTCCTGCACGGCTTGGGCGTCCGACCTCAAGGGCCCCGGCGGGGCCGCCACGGCCGGAGCCGTACTCACTGCCGGCTTCGCCATCGGACCCTTCGCTGGCGGCATCATCGGCACGGCCGGACAACGGGGCGTCGAAGCTTCGTTTCTGGTGGCCGCCGCGCTCGTCGTGCTGGCGGCGGTGGCAACCGTCGTGGCCGTACACCGCGCGGCCGCACCGAAGCCGGTGACAGCTATCGGTCGGCAGCAAGCGACCTCCGGACAGCATGGCGCCGCACGAGCCTTGAGCTGGGCCATGCCGTTGGCGCCCTGGGTATTCGCCTCGGCCACCCTGGCGTTCGTGACAATTCCCACGCGGCTGCACACCGGGCTCGCGGCTCCGGTGGCCGCAGGAACCGCCGCCCTGATCGTCAACGGTGCCAGCGGATCGATCCAGGTACTGGCCAGGCTGCGCCGGTGGGGTCCGCAAACCGGCACGGTCGGTGCATCGCTGGCTGCGGTGGGTTACGCCCTCGCGGCCACTGCACCGCGGACCATGACGGTCGAGATGGGTGTGCCGCTGCTCGTGGTCCTCGGTTGCGCGTCGGGTCTGTGTCTGCGCGAGGGTCTGATCGACCTGGAAGCCGCGGCACCGAAGCGCTCGCGGGGCGCCATCACCGGCGTGTTTTATGCCGTCACCTACATCGGCTTTGGCCTGCCGCTGCTGCTTACCACGATCGGGTACGGAGTCGCGGCCATGCTTCTCGGGGCGATGGCGGTGTTGGCGGCGGCGACGGCGGTCAGTCGAGCGGTACGGCTGCGCCGAGACAGCCACCGCCAGCGATGATCACGCCGCTGGTGCGCCTTGGCGGTGCTTGACGCCGGCCGGCGACAACGGCGCGCTGCCCACAACGCTCAAGCCACCTAGACGCCGCCAGGAGCGAATGGCATTGCGGGTGACTTCCAATATGCGCGCGGCTCCGGCATCACCATTGGCCAGCCTGTGTGCCCGCAACGCATTACCGGTTACCGCATCGAGGGTGTCCCAGTCGTCGGTCTCGACCAACGCCGTAGATTGCGTTGCGGCCCGCAACGCATACAACTCAGCCCCGCGAACCGTCCCACTGACCTGACGCGCGATGCGAGCGGCACTGTCCCAGGCGGCAATCGAGGGCGTGTCGCCCGGAAGGAATCCGCGATGCAGCTCGGCGATGTCGCAGATCGCCTTTGCCGCGGGGCCTTCGGCGTATCGCACGACGCCCCACGGCGGGCTGGTCAACAACTTGGTCACCCAGGCATGGGTGACGGTTTCGGCGACATCGGCGGTCCCCACCGTGAGCCACCCCATATCCACCACAACCACACTGTCTTGTGGGGACAGATAGCCGTCCGGTCCAGCCAGCAGGTCGTTGCACAACTGCACGAACGATGCCAACGGCCGTGCCGAAGTGGCCGGGAAGTCAGTGATTTGCTCGTCGCCATTGATGTACGAAATGACGTTCATCGCACAGCCTTTGCCCGATCCCGGCTGGTGCGACCCTCTGGCCAACCTCAACGGATGCGTGATGCGTTCGAGATCCATGACCTGACACAATCTTTCGCTGTGGAACCACTCGCTTAGGGCTTCGCGATGGCACTCTATGGCAAGCGGAGGCAGCAGGCCTTGCGACACGTGGACCGGCGGCGCGGATGTTTCTGCAAATTTCAGCTGGGTAGCCGAGGCGTCATGCCGCCCCAGCCAGCCGCGCCATGCGACGCCGACCTGTCGGACGGTCAACCGCTGATCCGCCCACAGCATCGGCGATGGTCGCTGCGCCGCATCCCGCTCGAGACCCGCAAAGCCGCCGCCGTGATTGCCATCGCGCTCGCGATGACATCCAGTTTCGCGGCCGCCTACACCGTCGCGCTGGGCAGACCGTCTCCGCGGCAACTTCCGATCGGTGTAGTGGGCCCGACGTCGGTCACCGGCCCGATCATCGCCGGAATGCAACAGCGCCAGCACGATTTCGACGTACGCAGCTACCCATCGCGCCAGTCGGCGGTCGCGGCGATCGACCATCAAACGATCACCGCCGTCATCGACGCCACCGAGACACCGCCGCAGCTGCTGATCTCCAGTGCCAGTGGCCCCTCGGCCGCGCACGTGCTGACCCAACTCGACGAGCCGACACCCGGACGCTACCTGCTACCCATTGTCGATCTTCATCCGCTGCCGCCGTCGGATCCCGGTGGGCTGGCCACGTTCTACCTCGTCATAGCCGCGACCATATTGGGCTTTGTGACGATGTTTCAGTTGCGCGCCAACGTCAACACGCTCACGCTGGGCCGTTGGTTGGCCTGTCTGGGCGTCCTGGCGATCGCCGGCGGTGCATCACTTGCCGCGGTGGCCGGACCGATTCTGGATGCACTGCATGCGCCGTTCCCGGAGCTGTGGCTGCTGACTTCACTGCAGATCGCGGTCGCGGCCGCGTTCAACTCGACCATGCTGGTGCTGATTCACCGATGGGCCATCATCCCCACCTGGGGCGTGTTCATCTTGCTCGGCAATACCTCGTCAGGTGGTGCGGTGTCACCATCGTTGCTGCCGCAACCATTCGCGTTCCTCAACCACGCACTGCCGAGCGGGGCGACCGTCTCGGCCATCCACGCGGCCTCCTACTTCCCGCACCAACAGCGGATCATGCCGTTCCTGGTCTTGGCTGCCTGGCTGCTGGTGACCCTGACCGCGCTGGTGACCTGCTCCCGCGCCTTGGGTCGTTCCCCGACGGACTAGGCCAGAATCACCCCGTGCGGGTAGCGGTGAAGAATTTGGTCCGCAACAGCCGCTCGAAGACCGGTGGCAGCTCTGCGAAGGGGCGGCCATATTCGTGGGCGGCCAGGTGCACCAGATCTGTACCGGTCACATCCCAATTGCGCTGCGCCAGCCACATTTTGGTGTCGGCGCGCGGGTCGTCGTACCACAAGTCGGCCACGGGGGGCTGGGTACCGTCCTGGCCAATCGCCGGCATGCTGTCGGCGAATTCCTGGATTTCGCCCGGCGCGGGACCAAGTTCGGCGGCGATCTGGCTGCCTACTGCCGACAATTCGTCCAATCTCTCGAACAGCGCGTCTTGCGCCGCGCCGGGAAGATAGGGCAGCAAACCTTCGAGTGCCCATGCCGTGGGTTGGTTCGGGTCGAATCCCGCCGAAACAAGCGCCCCCGCCCAGTCCTCCCGCAGATCGGTGGCAATGGTGACTCGACGCGTCGCGGGCACCGCGCCGCGCAGGTCGAGAACCTGCTGTTTGAATTCGAGCACTCGAGGCTGGTCGATCTCGAACAGCGTGTGATCTACCGGCCACGCCAATCGGTATGCGCGGCTGTCCAATCCGGCTGCCAGTATGACAGCTTGCCGGACACCGGACCCGCTGGCTCGGGTGAAGAAGTCATCGAAGAACCGCGTTCGTACGCCGACCCACTGCGCATTGAACGCCGCCGCGCTAGTCATGTCCGTATTAGCCACTGCTGCAATCAGACTCGGCTCGCCGGCCGCCTCGACGAAACCAGCGGCATAGTCGTCGTTGGCCAAGGGCGGGTCCAGTGCGGCATCGAGTGCGCGCGACGCACACACAGCCAGCGCCGTGAACCCCACACTGGTCACGATGTCCCAGGTATCGCCTGCGACTCTCGACATAAGGGCCTCCCGCTGCATTTCGATATGAGACGTGGCAACGTAGGTGCGCAGGTGCCTCGGCATCCGCGTCAACATTGTTCGCTTAACTAACGCATAGTGTACGCCGCCGTAGCTTGCAGCTCAGGAAGGAGTGCTCGGGTGAGCGAGCCGGTCCGGGTCGGCCATATCGACTTGAGCTTCCACGACGCGGCGGCGCGCGAAGTCGAGAACGTCCTCGTTGCACACGGTCATCGCATCGAACGCTCCGCCGCTCCGCACGAGGACATGTTCCGTCGTCTCGGCAGTGGTGAGGTCGATGTCCTGGTGGCCGCATGGCTCCCCGACAGCCACGGCGCCTACCTGGCTCCCTTCCGTGAGCAGGTGCGAGAAGTCGCCGTTCTCTACGAGCCGTACTGCCTCTGGGGCGTGCCCGACTACGTGCCGGTCCAGGCGGTGGCTGAAGTTGCCGATCTGCTGCGGGCCCCGGCGTTGCAACACATGGAACGGCTGATTCAAGGAATCAATCCCGGCGCCGGCATCAGCCGCTTCTCCACTGCCATCGTGTCGCAGTACGGGTTGCACGCGGCCGGGTACCGGTTCGAGACCGGCACCCAAGCACAGTGCTTCGGCCGATTCGTGGACGCTGTCGCCGAAAGGCGGTGGGTGGTCATTCCGCTGTGGCAACCGCAATGGTTACACCACCGCTACCAGATCCGCGAGCTCGAGGAGCCCAAGGGTCTGCTCGGCGGCACCGATCAAGCGACCGTGCTTGTCCGCAGGGATGCCGAGCAGCGGATCGGCACTGCCGCTTTGACCGAATTGGCTGCGCTGCACCTGGGTAACGCCAAGGTGAGCGAACTCGACGACAGGCTGCAGCGCTGAGCGTCACCTCTCATTAACGACATTCAACCCCAACAGATTTCGCAGGCTTTCGGCCGAATAGCTGTTCAAGGCAACGCCGTTACCCGCCGCCCCACGTGCGGCGCGTGCCAGGGCGGCATTGACAGGAGCCGTGATGCCGTGCCGGTGAGCGATCCGCACAATCTCCCCATTGAGAAAGTCGGTCTCGACATTGCCGGTATGGCGGCTCAACGACTGCCAGGTCGAGTTGCTTGCTCCGACATTGCAGCCGGGTACCGGACGCACGGTCGGCCCGTCCGCCCTTGCCTTGGAGGAGGTTTCGAATGAGACATACCCGATTCCCGCGCGATGCAACACGTCCTCAGCTTCGGCGCGCAGGGCCGCCACTACGTCGCTGACATCGGCCGCATCGGCCGCCAGCGCACCCACGGCATTCCCGAGGTTGCTCAATAGCTTGTTGTACTTCCATGGGACCACGTCATCGGGAAAGCGCACCCGGATGCCCGCAGCGCCCCAGCACTCGCCGAGTTCAGCCAACAGTTGCGCGTCGGTCGCGGTGCCTGCCGATGCGGGCCAGCGGCCTATATGAAACTGCCCGACCACAGGCCAAGACCGCGCAATAACTTCGCCCGGTTCCAAGTGAACGGCAGGTAACCAAACACAGACACCGAAGACGCGGCGAAAGTAGCGCAACGCTTTCTCCTCGGCGGCAACACCGTTGAGCGCCGTTAGCACCGGCAACAGTTCCCCTGCGGTACCGGTACGGCCGTCGCCGCGATGGACCGGTTGATCAACCCATTGCTGCAAAGCGGCATCGAGTTGTTGCGTCTTCGTCGTGAAGACCAGCACGTCGCGCTCTGTCAACCGCACCTCCTCCGGCGCGATCACCGCGGTGACGGGGACGTGGAAGGTGCCGTCGGGTGTCCGCAGCGTCATGCCGGCTGCGGCCAGTACCTCGGCGTGCCGGCCCCGCGCGACCAGCACCACCGGTACTCCTGCTCGGGCCAACACTGCGCCCACGGTCCCGCCGATCGCGCCCGCGCCGACGATCACGTACCGGCGGTCGTCTGCAGACAATGGCCGCGCCTTCCGGTTGGTCTGTGCCCTACCTTGGCGAGGTTACGGCTGTTCCCTGAACACTTCCTTGGGACGGCTAGCCTTTGGAGATGGTCCAATATCGTTCGCCCTCGACGGGTCTGACAGTGCGCGCGATACTTTTCGACACCTTCGGAACCGTTGTCGACTGGCGCTCGGGCATCGCCCAGGCAATCCGTGAGTTCGCGCAACAGCACGACTTGAGCGTGGAACCGCTGGCGTTCGCCGCTGACTGGCGCATGCGCTATCAGCCCGCTATGGAGGCGGTGCGCTCAGGTCGCCGGGACTTCGCCTCGCTGGACGTACTGCACCGAGAAAATCTGGAGGCATCGCTGAGCGACCTCGGAATGCGACCGGAGGAGTTTCCGGACGACGAATTGCGGGCGCTGGCCCGCTCGTGGCGTTGGTTGCCGCCGTGGCCGGATAGCGTCGACGGCATCTCCGCCATGAAGCGTCATGTCATTGTCGGCCCGCTGTCCAACGGCAACACCGGGCTGCTGGTGGAGATGGCGAAACATGCCGGTTTGCCATGGGATGTGGTGCTGGGTTCGGATATCAGTCGGGCCTACAAGCCCGACCCGCAGGCCTACTTGGCGCCCGCGCGCCTGCTCGACCTGGCGCCGGGTGAGGTGATGCTCATGGCGGCCCACAATCGCGACCTGGCGGCCGCCCAAAAAGCTGGTTTGGCAACGGGATTCGTGGCCAGGCCGCAGGAGCACGGCCCGGGGCAGACCAGCGACCTGGAGCCCTCGGGTCGCTGGGATGTATCCGGGTCCTCGATAGGTGAACTCGCGACGTTGATGTTCGGATGAGGTCGCAACACTGAGAAGACGATCGGTCGTTCTCACCTTCAATCTATATCCGACCCCGGGGCTTGCGGCAAGACCCGGGGTATGCCGCACAATCGCTGGCCAGACCAAAATCTGGGCCGGAACTCGCGCATATGGGGGCATGTGTCAACTCAGGATTACGAAGACGAATTGCGATCAGAGCGCGCCTATGTCGCCGCTCTCTATGCCCGGTTGGACGCTGAGCGAACGCAGCTGAAGGACAGCTACACCGCCGCCTTGCGTGAGCCCGTGGACATGATGGATGGCGGGACACTCGTCGCGCGGGACGTGGCGGTCCGATCACTGGCCAAAGCGGTGAAGCGATTGGATGTCGCGGACAGCGGCCTGTGTTTCGGTCGACTCGACAGCCTTTCGGGCGAGCGAATGTACATCGGCCGCATCGGCCTTCTCGACGAGTCCAACGAATACGAACCGTTGTTGTTGGACTGGCGGGCGCCAGCGGCGCGCGCGTTCTACGTTGCGACCGGCGCGGCGCCGGAGAACATGCGTCGGCGGCGACAGTTCCACACCCGCGGACGCCAAGTGCTCGATTTCACCGACGAGGTCTTCGGCAACCCCAGTGGCGAAGAGCGCGGTGACGCAGCACTGCTGGCGGCGGTGAACGCGCCGCGCGGTGCCGGCATGCGCGACATCGTGGCGACGATTCAGGCTGAGCAAGACCAGATCATTCGGCTCGACCACCCGGGCGTCCTGGTGATCGAAGGTGGTCCGGGCACCGGGAAGACCGTGGTCGCGCTACACCGCGTGGCCTACCTGCTGTACACCCTGCGGGATCGGTTCGAACATCAAGGTGTGCTGGTCGTTGGCCCCAACCACGCGTTCCTGAACCACATCGGCCGGGTGCTGCCCTCCCTGGGCGAATCCGAAGTGGTGTTCACGACCACCGGCGACCTAGTACCCGGTCTGCACGTCACCGCCGAGGATGCCCCGCAGATCGCGCGACTGAAGGGTTCGCTGCGCCTGTTGGATGTGCTGGCGGCCGCGGTGGCCGACCGCCAACGATTGCCACCTGAGCCACTGCTCATCGACTTGTCGGATGTCACCGTGCGAATCGACGCCGAGACAGCTGAGTGGGCCAGACAGGAAGCCCGCGACAGTGGGCTGCCACACAACGAGGCCCGTACCGTGTTCACCGACATCGTCACCTGGGTGCTCACCGAACGGGCGATAGGGCGAATAGGCCGCGGCTGGTTGACCCGACAGGATCGTGCCGCTTGGGAGGAGTTGCGCGGCGACCTCCTCGAAGAGCTCGCCGGCAACCAGCGATTCAGTGCCGCGCTGGACTCCCTGTGGCCGATTCTGACGCCCGAGGCGCTGTTGTCCGACCTGTACACCTCCGCCGACCGGCTACACGCGGCCGGGGCGGACCCTGCGCTATTGCGCTCCAAAGGGGACGCGTGGACCGTGTCCGACGTTCCGCTGCTCGATGAGCTCGTCGACCTTCTGGGCCGCGACAAGGCCGCCGAAGAGGCCGCCGAGCGGACCCAAAAAACCGAGGCCGCCCTACGCGCGCAGTACGCCGCCGGAGTGCTGGACATGATGACCAGCCGGGAGGACCTCATGGACGACGAGGATCACCTGCTCGCAAAAGACCTCTTGTACGGCGCGGAGCTAGCGGACCGGTTCGTCGAGCGTGATACGCGTGAGCTGGTCGAGCGCGCCACAGCCGACCGCGACTGGACTTACGGCCATGTCGTTGTCGACGAGGCTCAGGAACTTTCCGCAATGGACTGGCGGGTGCTGATGCGGCGCTGTCCAGCCCGGTCTTTCACGGTGGTCGGTGACCTCGCCCAACGCAGGTCGGCGGCCGGTGCGACATCGTGGGACACGATGCTCGAACCCTATGTGCCGGGTCGGTGGGTCTACCGATCGTTGTCGGTCAACTACCGCACACCTGCCGAGATCATGGCCGTCGCCACCGCGCTGTTGGCCGACTTCGCACCGGGTGTTCAAGCGCCGGAATCAGTCCGCGCCTGCGGGTTCCGCCCTTGGTCTCGCCGCATATCCCCCGACGAGATACCCTCCGCCATCAAAGAATTCGTTCAGGGCGAAACTGGCCGTCCAGGCACCAGCGTGGTGATCGGACCCGCGGGTGTGTCAGATGCCGTACTACCGTCGCAAACCAAAGGTCTGGAGTTCGACGCGGTGCTGGTGGTGGCGCCCGAACAGATCCTCGCCGACGGCCCGCGGGGCGCGGCCGACCTCTACGTGGCGCTGACTCGCGCGACGCAACGCCTGGGGGTCTTGCACGTTGACCCGTTGCCGCCAGCATTGTCCGGACTCGTCGAAATAGGGTCGCCGGGCTGACATCATGGGGCGTATGGCATTGCAGTGGGATGTGGGGACCACCGTCGACGCCGACGCAATCGTCGGCTCGGTAGCCACGATCCAGAGTGTTGGCGTCGCCGGATCGGTCGCGACCGCAGGAAGCACCGCCGTGGCCGGATCAGCCTCGACCGCGGGCTCCGTCGCGGTCGCCGGATCGGTCGCGACCGCAGGCAGCGTGGCGGTGGCCGGTTCCGCCCTCACTGCGGGCAGTGTCGCGGTGATCGCCAGCGCGTTGAGTGTCTTGTGTGTTGGTATCCGCGAGTGCGTGGCATGCCTGGCATGTATCGCCTGTACCCGATGTGCAGCCTGCGTGGGATGCGTGCGCTGCACGGACTGCGTGGGGTGCGTCGGCTGTGTGAATTGCTCGGGGCTGCGAAACGTCAAGGGCGCCCGGAACGTTCATGTGGAGCCTGGGCAATACCCGCCCGCTCATAAATTACGTGCATGAAGGCATAGCCAATTTCCATTGGACCCGATGACGCTACCTTCGTAACGTTGGTCCGGCCGACCACGCCCATTCGTCTCCGAAAGATCGGGTTCCAGATGTCCACCACCCCTACCGTCATCGACTACGTTCTGCGTCGTCTCCACGAGATCGGCATCAGCGACGTCTTCGGCGTCCCAGGCGATTTCGCGTTCCCCATGCACGACGCGATCGTGGCGCACCCCGAAATCAACTGGATCGGCTGCTGCAACGAACTCAACGCCGCATACGCGGCCGACGGCTACGCGCGCGTTCGGGGTGTGGGCGCCGTGAGCACCACTTACGGTGTCGGCGAGTTGAGTGCGATCAGCGCGGTGGCCGGCGCCTACGCCGAACACCTGCCCGTCTTCCATCTCGTCGGCATGCCCAACCTCGCGACGCAGGCCAACCGCGCTCTGGTGCATCACACGCTGGGCAACGGGGAGTTCGAGTTGTTCCGCAAGATGGCGGACATCGTCGTCGGCGCAAGCGCCATCATCACCCCGGCCAACGTGGTGTCCGAGACCGAGCGGCTGATTCACGAAGCGTTGTACAACCGCCGCCCGGTGTACTTGGCCTTTCCCACCGACGTGGTCGACAAGCCCATATTGGCGACCTCGGCGCCGCTGCCCCTTCCCGTCAGCGAGCCCGAGGCTTTGACCGCAGCGGTCGACGCCGTCGCACAAGCGCTCTCCGCCGCTTCGACGGCATGCGTGCTGCCGGGACTCCTGCTGCACCGACTTCACATCACCGACATCGCAACCCAGTTCGTCGATGCGGCGGGACTGCCCTTTGCCACCATGTTCGCCGACAAGTCGGCGATTGATGAAGACCACCCCCGCTACATCGGTATGTACGACGGTCAACTCATGGAAGAAGACGTCCGGGTGTTCGTCGAGTCCGCGGACGTCGTCATCACGGTGGGCACAATGCAGACGGACTTCAACACCGGCGCGTTCACCGCCCGCCTCGACCCCGCCCGCACCATCGACATCGGCCTGCACCGCACCACGGTCGGCTCCGCGGTCTACCAAAACGTAGAGATGGCCGACGTTCTGCGCGAGCTGGCGAGTCGCGCCTGGACCAAGCGCTTCCCGCCGGGGCCGCGGCCCACCTCATTGGGCCCGGTGGTCGGATCAGCCGCCGAACCGATTACCGCGGCGGCGCTGTATCCGCGCTGGGCCGACTTCCTTCGGGAAGACGACATCGTCATCGCCGAGACAGGGACCTGCTCGATGGGATTAGCGTTTGCTCAGCTGCCCCACGGCGCGCGCTTCTACAACCAGACACTGTGGGGCGCGATCGGATGGGCTACCCCGGCCTCCCTCGGAGCCGCCGTCGCCGCACCCGACCGCCGGGTGGTGCTGATCACCGGGGAGGGCTCGCATCAGTTGACGGTGCAGGAGATCAGCCAATTCCATCGCCTGGGACTGCGTCCAATCATCTTCGTGCTGAACAACTCCGGCTACCTCATCGAACGGCTGCTGTGCAAGGATCCCGGAATCGTCTATAACGACGTGGCTACCTGGAACTACGCCGAGCTGCCGCACGCCCTCGGGTGTGACGACTGGTTCACCGAGCGGGTAACGACCTGCGGTGAGCTCGACGAGGCCCTGGCCAAGGCGGCCCAAGGTGACCAGGCCACCTACATCGAGGTGGTCACCGATACGTACGAAGCGCCGCCGCTACCCAACAAGCTGCACGAGAACGTCAAGACGCTCTACAACATCGGCTGAGGTGACTGTGTGCGTCGGCGCAGCAGCCGCGGGAATGAAGAAGCGACACACCCCGTTTTTCCAATTCGATGAAGTTCCTGCTGATAACGCTGATTACGCACCTTCCCGACCCGGTCACAGGCGAGAAGAAGAGCGCGGCCAATCGCCTGCGCGAGGTGATCGAGAAGGCGGTGCTCGCCGAGGAACTCGGATACGACGGTTTTGCGGTGGGCGAGCGGCACGAGGATCCGTTCATCTCGTCGTCTCCGCCGGTCGTGCTGAGCAACATCGCGGCGCGAACATCGACGATTGGCCTGTTCACCGGCGTGACGACGTTGAGTCTGCTGGATCCGGTGCGCGCGTTCGAGGACTATTCGACGCTGGACAATCTGTCCGATGGGCGGCTGGAGCTGATCATCGGGAAGGGGAACGGCGCGGCGCAGGCAGAGTTGTTCCACGTGACCGCCGCCGACCAATGGGACCGCAACCGAGAAGGGTACGAGCTGTTCCGGCAGCTGTGGCAGAACGAGCGCGTGACATGGTCGGGCCACTTCCGCCCGGAGCTCGTCGACGCCAAGACGGTCCCTCGGCCGCTGCAGGCCAGGATCCGGATCTGGCACGGCAGCGCAACGAGTAGGGACTCGGTGGATCTCGCCGCTCGCCACGGTGACCCCATCTTCTCCGCCAACGTGAGCAACACGGTCGAGCCGTATGCCGAACTGGTACGTCACTATCGGCAACGTTGGGAGTTCTACGGCCACCGACCCGAGGATGCGTTGGTGGGTGCGGGGACCGCCGGCTTCTACGTGGCGCCGACGTCTCAGGAGGCCCTGGCTACCTACCGGCCGGTGATCGAGGCGCGGTTGGCCGTACAGCGCCGGGTCGGCATGCCTGTGGTGTTCGACTCGGTGGAAGATTTCGTAGCGCGCAGTTCGGCGGTGATCGGCAGTCCCGAGCAGGTCATCGACAAGGTCGGTCGCTATCACGAACAGCTCGGCCATGAAGTCATGCATCTCAGCGCCGATGCCGACGGCGTGACCCCCGCTCAGCAGCGTCGTAGCCTGGAACTGTTCCAATCCGAGGTTGCGCCGGTCCTGCGTGCGCACATGCCGAGCCGCCCTCTCATCTCCCAGCTGCGTCTGGGAAACGCTGCCCGACAAGCCGGTTAGAAAGGATGGTCACACAATGACCAGCAACGTGGAGACCACCCACAGCAGCGTTCGAGGCACAGTGGAACCAGTGGCACAGTGAACGCGAACGCTACTACGGTGATCCGCTGGGATGGGTGAGCATCACCGGCTTGTATTGGCTCAGTGACCAATTCGCGCAAGTCGCCGACCTTCCCGGTCGATGGCGGGCCGACACCGACGCGGTGTATGTGGAAGGCATCGAGGGCGCGGACCGGCTCGAACCAGTCGAAGGGGCCCCGGGATTGCTTGTCGACGTCGCGGACCGCCGGGTCGAAGTCATCCGCCGAACCGGCTCGGCTGCGTTGCGTGTACATGACCCGAAGTCGCCATACCTGGCTACGTACCGAGGAATTCCGACGTACCCTCCCAGCCGGCGCTGGGTTGTCTCGGGTTCATTCATCCCATACCAGCAGCCGACGACCGTCACGACGGGCGCCGTCGTCGAAGGACTGCAGCACCACCATCAAGCCGTCGGCGTTGTTCACTTCGAACTGAACGGCGCCGCCCACCAGTTGGTCGCGTTCCGCGGCAAAACCGGCGGATTGCAGCTCTTGTTCACCGACGCCACCAGCGGTGTGACGACTTATCCTGCCGCGAGGTCACTTTCGGTTGCAGACCCGGACCCCGATGGGGCGGTGACGCTGGACTTCAACCGGGCGTCGAACTTGCCTTGCTCTTTCACCGACTTCGCCACCTGCCCGGTGGCGCCGACCGAGAACAGGCTGCCGGTCGCCGTTGCAGCCGGTGAGAAGAACCCGCGATAACGGCTACCTCCAGGCGAAGACCGGTTGCTCCAGTTGGTCCACCGGGTCGTGTCGGCCTTCCAGGCACAGCCACCGCAGTTGCAGCAGCACCGCGCCGGTCGGGGCGTGGATCAGGTCGTTGCCCAACGGGATCTGCACGACCGGCCGCGGGCTCTCCGGGATGGAAATGAACCGTGGCGAATCCTTCCGTTGGAGTTGATGCAGTCCGACCCGGTAGACCGCCAGCACCTCGTCAGGCGCCGGTTGGGGATTCAATCGGCCGCCACCCCAGATCACCACGGGGGTGATCACGTATCCCGACCGCGTCGGGTAGTCGTCCAATAGGCCCAGCACGTTCGCGTCGGCTAGCCCAATGCCGAGCTCCTCGTCCAATTCGCGCAGCGCTGCGTCGATGACCGTTTCTCCGGGGTCGAGTCGGCCACCGGGCAACGCCCACTGGGCGGGATGCGCATTGAGGCGAGATGCCCTGCGACACAACAGGAACGCGGCACCACCCGAGACGTTGATCATGTGACCGTCCAAACCGGCCTCGGGCAACGGTCGCCCACCGATCCACTCATCCACCGGGGCCGGGTCAACCCGATCCTCGCCCACCTCGGAGTCGACGATCACCACCGCCACCGCGGCACGCCGCTTGGTCGGGTCAGTCACACTTCGACGATCATGACCGGCCAAACGCGACCGGAACCCCTCCCGCAGCCCGTCGTCATACGCGATTGTCACCGTTCGACCATATGCCGAACGCGAACAACGCTCGGTAATCAACCCCACGCCACGTCGTAGGGTCGACTTGTGTCGGTCCGTGAGCTCATCGTGCTGGGTACCGCCAGCCAGGTGCCGACTCGACACCGCAACCACAACGGATACCTGCTGCGTTGGGACAACGAGGGATTCCTGTTCGACCCGGGCGAAGGCACGCAACGTCAGATGCTGTTGGCAGGTGTGCCGGTCAGTACCGTGACGCGCTTGTGCCTCACCCACTTTCATGGCGACCACTGCCTGGGTGTGCCCGGCGTAGTGCAGCGGCTGTCGCTCGATGGAGTGCAGCACCCGGTACACGCCCACTTCCCAGCCTCCGGCCGCGAATATTTCGCCCGCCTGCACCACGCATGTCTCTTCCACGATCGCGCGGACCTGCGCGCCGAACCGGTCGTCGATGACGGGCCGGTCGCAACCGACGCGTTCGGGGTGCTCGAGGCGCGCGCGCTTGACCACTCAGTCGACGCGATCGGTTACCGGCTGGTGGAGCCCGACGCTCGCCGGTTCGTGCCCGAGCTGCTGGCGCGTTTCGGCGTCGCCGGACCGATGGTCCGTGAGTTGAACCGGAGCGGCTCACTTCAGGTCGGCGACCGCACCGTGACCGTGTCCGACGTCAGCAAGTTGCGACGTGGACAGCGATTCGCCTTCGTGATGGACACCCGATTGTGTGACGCGGTGTATGCCCTGGCAGATGGGGTTGACATGTTGGTGATCGAGGCGACGTTCCTCCATGCAGACGCAGAGCTGGCCGCCCGTTACGGTCACCTGACCGCTCGCCAGGCCGCACAAGTGGCTGCCGACTGCGGCATTCGGCGCTTGGTGCTGACACATTTTTCCCAGCGCTATCCCGACACCGAACAACACCGCGATGAAGCGGGTGCGGTGTTCGACGGTGACCTGGTAATCGCCGAAGACCTGAGCCGCATACCCGTGCCGAAGCGCACACCCGATTAGCTCGAAGGTCATACGCCGGCCAAGGACAGCATGCGACGGTGTTCGCTCGCCGAGATGTGTTGCCAAATCGGACATCCCAATCCCATCAGTCTTATTGCGCCTTTGTCGCCACCAGCGAGCATCAGCATCGACGTTGACAACACGGTGCCGGGCGCGGATCCGTCTGACTGCGCTCGTCCCGCCTTTGCTTGACTATGGCCCCTGGGAACAAGCGGGCATTCACCGCGAGTTGCTACACCCTGCAAGGGCAGAAGAGCTTTCAGGAGAAGCCATGAACACCATGTCCGGTCAAAAGGCTCTAGTCACCGGGGCGACCTCCGGGATTGGCAGAGCGATCGCCAAACGACTTGCGGCCGAAGGCGCCGGAGTCATCGTGCATGGGCGTAACGGCGCTCGTGCCGAAGAAGTGGTGCACGAGATCACCGCCCAAGGTGGCACCGCGCGCTTCCTCACCGCCGACCTGAGCGACACGGCCGACATCGAACGCTTAGCCCGCGACGCCGGAGACGTCGACATCTTGGTCAACAACGCCGGCGTTTACCAGTTCCTTGGCACCGCCGAGATGACCGACGACGGTTTTGCGCTACACATGGACCTCAACACCCGCGCCCCGTACGTGCTGGTGCGATTGCTTGCGCCCGGTATGGCGCGACGCGGCCGCGGCGCGATTGTCAACATCAGCACGCTGGCTGCCACCGTGCCCACCGCCGGCACGGGAATGTATGCGGCATCCAAAGCGGCCCTGGAGCAACTCACTCGAGTGTGGGCGGCCGAATACGCCGACAGGGGAGTCCGGGTCAATGCCGTCGCACCGGGACCCACACGCTCCGCGGGAACCGACGACATGGATGCCGCGACCCTTCAAACCATCGCCGATACCACCGCCCTGCGTCGCATCGCCGAACCCGAGGAGATCGCCGAGCCTGTGGTGTTCCTAGCTTCCGACAAGGCCAGTTACATCACCGGCATCGTGTTGGAAGTAGCCGGCGGTCGGCGCGCGATCGCCGGTTGATCAGCAGGGAAGCGGTTGCGGCACCGCGTGGTTGAATGGCGAATGCGCATTGGCGTCGTGTTCCCGCAGACCGAGCTTGGTGGCGACCCCGCAGTCGTACGCGCGTACGGGCAGGCCGTCGAAGGACTCGGATTCAGCCACATCCTTGCCTACGACCACGTGGTCGGGGCCGATCCCGATGTGCACCCAGGCTGGCAAGGGCCCTACAACATCGAATCGACCTTTCACGAGCCGTTCGTCATGTTCGGCTACCTGGCTGCTCTTACTTCGCTGGAACTTGTGACCGGCGTCATCATCCTGCCGCAGCGACAGACGGTGCTGGTGGCCAAGCAGGCCGCCGAGGTCGATCTCCTCACCGCCGGACGCTTCCGGCTCGGTATCGGGTTGGGCTGGAATGCCGTCGAATACGAGGCGCTCGGTGAACGGTTCACCAACCGAGGCAGGCGTTCCGAGGAGCAGGTTGAGTTGATGCGCCGGCTCTGGACGCAGCGATCCGTCACGTTCAACGGCCGCTATCACACGGTGACGGGAGCCGGACTTGGACCGATGCCCAACCAACAGCCGATCCCGATCTGGTTCGGCGCGGCCTCCGACCGAGCCTACGAACGCGCCGGACGACTCGGTGACGGCTGGTTCCCGATGATGGAGCCGGGACCGGGCCTCGACTACGCCCGCGAACAGGTCGAGCGGGCAGCGACCGCAGCGGGCCGCGATGCCCGCAGCGTCGGGATGGAAGGGCGGGTCACCTGGACCGGTGACCGCGACAAGGCGGCCGGTGAGATTGCCGCTTGGAAGGCAGCGGGCGCCACCCACCTGTCGATCAACACCATGAAGAATGGATTTGCGTCGGTCGATGACCACCTCGCCGCCTTGGAACGCGTGGCCTCCGACTTGGAGTAGGCCCGAAAGGTGTTGCGCCAGAGCCGTGTAAGCGCGCGACGGTTGGGCTGCAAGCCGCGGGAATATCAACGACGACTCACCGCGTTTCGCTCCAACATGAAGACCCTCAGCGAGACCGAACGTCAGCAATTCCTGTCCGACAAGCATGTCGCCGTGCTCTCTGTCCACGCCGCCGACGGCCGTCCCCCGGCCAGTGTCCCGATCTGGTATGACTACACCCCCGACGGGCTCATTCGGATCAACACCAGCGCGTCGACCCGCAAGGCGAAGCTCATCGAGAAAGCCGGGGTAGTGACCTTGGTTGTTCAACGCGAGGAGCCGCCTTACCAATACGTGGTAGTGGAAGGCACCGTGGTGGACACCACCAGCCCAGCCCCGGTCGAGGATAGAGAAGCAATCGCGATCCGTTATCTCGGCGAGGAGGGTGGCCGCGCGTTCGTGCGCAATTTCGACGACCGGGAAAGCGTGCTGTTCACCATTCGCCCGGACCGCTGGCTGACCGCCGATTTCTCCGGCGAGCTGTGATTTCGTGGGCTTGGCCACTTAACACTTAAGCGGGCTGCAACCGGGTATGCGAGGGGTCTCGCCCGACTACCCCGAAGGACCCGACGTGCGGAGCAACACGAGCCAACGTCAACTCGGTGATCTCGACAGTCCCATCGAAGACGAATTGGAACGAGCGTTTTGCAGAATGCTCGCCGAAGGCACCCAGCGCCTACATCGCACCTGGCGCGGAGTGATGGTGACCGGCTTCTTCGGCGGTACCGAGGTGGCGATGGGAGTTTTGGCCTATCTGTCGGTGCTACATGCGACCCACGACCCGCTGTTGGCCGGCGTCGCTTTCTCGATCGGTTTTCTGGCCCTGCTGCTTGGCCGCAGCGAATTGTTCACTGAAGGGTTTCTCATCCCGATCACCACGGTCGCGGCTAAGCGGGCGAGCGTGGCACAGCTGTTGAAACTGTGGGGCGGAACGCTGGTCGCCAATCTCGTCGGTGGTTGGCTGTTGATGTGGCTGATCATGCGGGCGTTTCCTCAGCTACATCAGCAGACATACGAGTCTGCCGCTCACTTCGCCACGGCTCCGCTGTCGGCGCAGAGCCTGTCACTGGCCGTGCTGGGCGGGATGGCGATCACCCTGATGACCCGCATGCAACATGGCACCGATGCGGTGGTGGGCAAGATGGCAGCCGCCATCGCCGTCGCGTTCCTGCTGGCCGGTCTGCAGCTGTTCCATTCAATATTGGACTCGCTATTGATCTTCGGCGCGCTCGTGGCCGGCCGGGCGCCGTTCGGCTACCTCGACTGGCTTTACTGGTTCGGCTACACCGCGGTCGGCAACGTCGTGGGAGGCCTGGTGCTGGTGACCCTGCCGCGTTTGTTGCGCAGTAAGGACCGCCTGTACCAGGAACGCGACGAGGTGGAGAGTTCGTCCCCTGGCTAGCGCAAGCCGTGCCCCGTGGTGGACGGGTCGTGTGAGAAAGCACGGCTCGGGTATAAGAGCGGTGTGTTCCAGCGTCGGCGCCAGTGCAGCGCCCCACCCAGCAACCCGGCCGCTCCCGCGTACCCCTTGTGGGCCCGATGATGGCTGCTCCCAAAACAATTCCCGATGACCTGCGCCAGCTGGCAGCGGCGCACGGGGTCGCCACCTCGTACCGCAACGAGAAACGCGAGCCGGTAGAGGTCGACGCGGACATTGTCATCCGGGTACTCGGCCTGCTCGATGTCGATGCCGCCACCGAAGATGACAGGCGCCGCGAGTTGGCGAAGTTGGCCGAGAGCGACAGCGCCGGCATGCTGGCCCCCACCGTTGCCGTGCGGCTCAACGGTGGCCCGCAGCACTTGGCCGGAGCAACTCTTTTGGTCGGCGAGGACGGCAGTCGCATCGAGGTCCGAGACGAACTACCCGGTGACCTGTCGCCGGGCTGGTATCGGCTGCACACCCGCGAAGGGCAAAAGGTCACTCTGGTGGCGGCTCCGCCGCAGGTGCCGCCGACTCCAGCCACCTGGGGATGGATGTTGCAGCTGTATGCCCTGCGCTCGGCGCGCTCCTGGGGCATCGGAGACCTGGGGGATCTACAGGAGTTCGTGAAGTGGACCGCTACGGAGCACGGCGCCGGTGCGGTACTGCTCAACCCGCTGCACGCACCTGGCCCGACTCATCCGGTGCAGCCCTCCCCGTACACGCCGTCGAGCCGACGTTTCGCCAACCCGTTGGCGCTGCGCATCGAAGACCTGGACGCATATCGACGAGCCGATCCGGACACCCGCGCCGAAGTGGACGCGTTGCGCGTTTCGGCCACCACCGACCGGATCGACCACGACCTTGTGTGGGCGGCTAAGCGGGCGGCGCTGGAACTGTTGTGGCGGACAGAGGGGCGGCCGTCTCCTTTGGATGACTCGGCCGCTTCAAAAGGCTTGGCGGACTGGGCCACTTACTGCGCACTCGCCGAGCGGCACGGCGGTCGCTGGACCCGATGGCCCGAAGCTTTGCGTGACGTCAACAGTGCAACCGTGGCGGCGGCGCGTCGCGAATTGGCCCCGCGGGTCGCTTTTCATGCCTGGGTGCAACAACGGTGCGCCGAGCAGTTGACGGCTGTGCGCGCTACCGCCCGAGACGCGGGCATGGCGCTGGGGGTTTTGCACGACCTTGCAGTCGGTGTCGACCCGGAAGGCGCCGACGCCTGGGCGCTTGCCGACGTGCTGGCCACCGGCGTCAGTGTCGGCGCGCCGCCAGACAATTTCACTCCCCGTGGGCAGGACTGGGGGTTGCCACCATGGCGTCCCGACCGCCTCGCCGCAACGGGGTATCAAGCATTACGCGACATGGTGCGGGCCGTCCTCGCCCACGCGGACGGGCTGCGCATCGACCACGTTGCGGGCCTGTGGCGATTGTGGTGGATACCGCCGGGCGACGGGCCCGAGCGCGGCACCTATGTCCACTACGACGCTGAGGTCATGCTGGCGGTGTTGGCGCTGGAAGCCCACCGCGCCAAAGCGACTGTGGTGGGCGAAGATCTGGGCACCGTCGAACCGGAAGTCACCGAGGCGCTGGCCGGCAACGGAATGCTGGGGTGTGCGGTTTCCTGGTTCACCCGGGACGAATCCGCGCCCGAGGAGCCGCTGCTCTCGTCGGAGAAATGGCCGTCACGGGCGGCGGCGAGTCTGTCGACACACGACCTACCGACAGCGGCGGGCTTCTTACGTGGGGAGCATGTGCGGGCTCGCGCCGATCTCGGCCTGCTCAACGACGTGCCGGCCGAAGAGCGGGCGGCAGAGAAGGAACGCGCCGAGTGGCTCGCGCTGCTGCGTTCCGAACGCTTGTTGCCCGCCGAGGACACCGGACCTGAGCCGGACGAAGAGGCGATCATCGTTGCGATGCACCGATTTTTGGCCTCGACGCCTAGTCGGCTGAAGCTGATAGCGCCTTACGACGTGATCGCCGAGACGCGGCAACCCAACTTGCCGGGAACGGTCGACGAATACCCGAACTGGCGTCTACCTCTGCGGGAGACGTTGGAGGAGTTGAAAGCCGACCCACGGGTTGCTGAGATCGCCAAGGTCTTTCGGTCAGCCGCTGATCAGAAGAGCTGAGGAACCTTGATCCGGCCCAATACCGCGGGCCGCAATCATTTCGATCGCTCAGCATCGACGGCGGGATGCGTCCGGGCGGTGGTGTAATCCAGACACACAGTGGTGCCGCTGGGCCGGGCGTTGATGGTGCAGTGATCTGCCAGTGCATGCATCAACGCGATGCCGCGCGATGCCCGTGGATCATTGGCACGTTGCGGGGCCGGCCGGTGCCAAGCCCCGCGGTCGCTGACGCATACGCTGATCGACTGCGTGCTGGAGTCGTAGCTCGCCTGCAACCTCATGGTGCCGCGCGAATGATGGTTCCTATAGGCATGTTCGACGCAATTGGCAAGCGCCTCATTGACGCTCAACACGATGTCGTCGCAGATATCTCCCGACCCGGGCACCGTCTGCTGCAGCCACCTATTCAGCGAACGGCGCAAATGCGCGGCGGTGGTAGCGTCGGCGGCACCTGCGCACGTCAACCGATCCGGATCGGCGACGAGAGACGTTGAAAGATCCATGCTTTCAGGCATACCCAGGTATAGGTAGTCGGCTAAACCCAAAGCCGTCTCGAATCAGGCACGAACGCATTGCGACGGTCACGACTCGCCGCTACGTCGGAAACGCTTGAATAACAAGCGCAATAAAGCGGTTCGGTCAGCCGTTCTGACCGGCGACATAATCCATGGGCGGGGCTTCGCCGTGTCCCATGCCGTGGTGAGCTACGGCGGTGGCCAAAGCCCTGCCGTTCTGAATGGTTCCGACGATGTCGACTTCGTCGTTGACCGTCAAATGTGGTGCCCCCTGGGCAGGTTGGCGTCCGCCCATGGTGATGACCGTGGTGTCCGCCGTAACGAAATACGTTTGGATGTAACCGTTGATGCTGCGCGCGGTGACCGAGTTCGGCGAAACCGCGATCACGGTCCCCTCCTGACTGACCGGCTGCGAAACCTGCGGAGGTTCAGGGGAAATCGCAGCCGAGACGTCCTTTGATCCTTCCAACTCGATCGCATTCGCCGCCAGCCCGATCAGGCTCGCGGCGCACACCACTGTGGCGGACACCACCTCGAATGCCATGCCGGGACGGGACGTTTTGCGCCGCGCACGGGAATCGTTCGGCCCTTGTTCTTTTGGCTTGAGTTTTTTGTTCATGCGGTGCTTGGCACTCATATTGTCCTTCTTCCTGCGGTAAGCCGCCGGCGAATTTTGGCGCCTACCGAATCAGGTCGTTGCAAACGGTGTTACCCGAAGGGCTGCGGTGGTAAACAGCTTTGCGATCGCCTCGCCGATCACTGCGCCACGGCGCTGGTCAGCGGTGGGGTGCCGAGCCGATCGGCAAGCCAGGGCAGCGTCGCGGCGAAGGCGTGGGCGGCCGAGGGCCAGTCGTGCTTACCCGGGAGCGCCACGACCTGACACGAGATGCCGTTGGCTGTGCCCAGTGCGCACAATGACTCAGCCGCGGCTTGTCCGACCGCCGCTCCTGGCACCGCGAACATGCCAGAGAGGTTGTTATAGGGGCCGTGGCGGGCGATCGCTGTGCTGGGGTCGAACCATGACCACGCCGCAGCGTCGCCGCCGTAAAGCCGGTCGATCGTCTGAGCCCGGGTACCGGCATTCGGACCGATATCGCCACCGATGTCCACGAAGGCGCTGATCGTGCCGGGATGCATCACCGCGAAGTCGACCGCGCAGGTGCCTCCGGAGGAAAACCCGACAATGCCCCAGCTGGCCTGGTCGCCCAGCCCGAATTGGCGGCTGACCTCGGGAATCACATCAGCGGTCAAGTGGTCGGCCGCGTTTCCGCGGGGCCCGTTCACGCACTCGGTGTCGACGGTGAAACCGCCGGTGGCGTCGGCGAAGACGGCCACGGGGGCGACGCCGGCATGTGCAGCAGCGAACGCGTCGAGGGCGGTGACCGCGTCGCCGGCGCGCGCCCAGTCGGCCGGGGTGTTGAATTCACCGCCGATCATCAGGACGGCGGGCAGCCGTGGTGCAGGCGTGCTGGCGAACCAGGCGGGCGGCAGGTAGACCCACTCTTGACGGTGCTTGAACCCGGATCCGCGGTCGCCCGTGTCCACCGGCACCACCACTCCCCTGCGCGGCGCGATGGCTCTGTGCTTCAGGGACTGGACGGTTTGCGGGTCGACCTGATTGGGCAGCGGCCGGTTGGTCAGCTGGCTCCACGCGGTGTCAACCGTCGGGAAGTACCCCAGCCACGCGTTGATCGTCAACCCCATGCTGAGCATGCAGAACGAGGCCGCGAAGACGGACACGTTGCGCCGCCACCAGCCCGCGCTTCGCCATCCGGTGATCGCGACCGCAGTGGCCACCCCGACGAGCGCCACCCACAACCACATTTGCCATGGCGCCGGCTCACTGGCGATACCGAGCGTGCTGAAATACCAGTACGCCAGCGTTGCGGTGAGCGCCCCGACCACCACCGACAGCGGTACCCACATGGTTCGCCAGCGCCGCCGCCGCCAGCCGATCGCATACAGCAGCGCTGCCGCGGCGAGCAGTTGCACGGCGGTGAGGATCCAACCGCCCATCAGCGAGGCCTGCCAGGCGTGGTCGATCACGCAGGCAACCTCGACGAATGGGCTCGATGCACCGGTCTGTAGTACCCGTAAGTCCAGGTCGGGAAGCGTCAACGGGTTGCGCAGATTATCGGGTCCGCGTCAGCGATGCGCTCACCTCCGCGGGCGCAACACCGGTGTCACCAAGTCACCCGTACTGAGGAACGTGTCCAGGTTGCGGATGGCAAGCATCGCCATCGCCTTGCGGGTGCGGGCCGTCGCACTGCCGATGTGCGGGAACAAGACGACGTTGTCGAGTTCGAGCAGCGCTTCGGGGACATTCGGCTCGTCGGCGAAGACGTCCAAACCGGCACCAGCCAGCCCGCCGCCCGCCACCAGTTCCACCAACGCGTCCTGGTCGACGACACTGCCGCGCGCAATGTTGATCAGGTACCCCTCGGGTCCCAGTGCCTCGAGCACGGCCCGGTCGACCAGGTGGCGGGTCGTGCGGTCACCGGTGGTGGCGACGACCAGGATGTCGACCGACTCCGCGAGTTCCACCGGCGACTGCGCGTAACGAAATGGCGATCCGTCGATGCGGTGACGGTTGTGATACGCGACGGCGCAGTCGAATCCCAGTAGCCGGGTTGCAATGGCTGAACCGATTCGACCCAGACCCAGAATTCCGACTTGAAGTCCGCTGACGTCCCTCGCGTACGGGAATTGCCCGTCGCGTCCCCAGCGGCCGGCGCGCACGTAGCGGTCGGCGACGCCGAACCGGCGCAGGGTCATCAGGATCAGTCCCAAAGCCGTGTCGGCGACCGTGTCGGACAACACGTCGGGCGTATTGCTCACCCCGATACCGCGGCGCTTCGCCGCGGCCAGATCGATTGCGTCCACACCGGCACCGTTGTTGACGATCGCCTCCAGATTGGGCAGCGAAGCGATCGTGTCCGCGTCGACGCCCGGACCACCCGAGGTCAACACGACTCGCACCTTGGCCCCGCGTGAACTCAGGAACTCGGATCGCTTTGGACCGTCGGGAAGCGTGGGAAGGTCGTAGCGCGCGGTGAGTTCCCGGTCGAACGTTGGCTCGAACGCGCCGATCCGCAGCACCTCGTCGGTCTTCTTGATGGCCACCCCTGCATTCTCCGGTAAGCAACAGGTGCCGAACGAGAGCTACGTCACTGGGGACAAGCATGCGGCGGGCCGAACAGTATTGTTTTTCCAGCAGCCCAGCTGATGGGCCTGTTCAGTACCGCAGAAGTCGCAGAGACCAGAAGGAAGTCAAGTGAAGCCCACCCCACCGCCGAGCGGCTGTACGCGCCGGACCAGCAAACTGAGTGCGATTGCCAGCTGGGTGGCCGCGGTGGTAGTGGTGTTGGCGTCGATGATCACAGCGCCGGCCGTCAGCTGGGCTGCGGACGGCGACAACTGCCCCGACGTCGAAGTGGTGTTTGCCCGCGGCACGTTCGAACCGCCCGGTCCCGGAGCGACTGGGCAAGCGTTCATCGACGCTCTCACGGCTCGGCTGCCGAACAAATCGGTCGAGGTGTATCCGGTCGATTACCCTGCATCGCTTGACTTCTCCCGAGCAAGTGACGGAGTGGTCGATGCAGGGAACAAAGTTCTCGACATCACCAACACGTGTCCGAACACCAAGGTGGTCCTGGGCGGCTACTCCCAGGGAGCTGCGATCGCGGCGTACATCACCACCGACAGCATTCCGCCGGGGTATGCGCTCCCTCCGGGAATCAGCGGGCCGTTGCCGCCCAGTGCGGCCAACCACGTAGCCGCCGTCACCTTGTTCGGCAAACCCTCGAACGGCTTCATGGACCTCGTCGACCGCAATGCTCCACCGATTGTCATCGGGCATCTGTACACCAGCAAGACGATCGACTTGTGCGCGCCCGACGATCCGGTCTGCGCCTCTTCCGGCTTCAATCGCAGCGCCCACAGTTCCTACCGATTCAATGGGATGACCGATCAAGCCGCGGACTTCACCGCCAACTCGATCAAGGGCACTCACTAAGCGCCGCCGCCGGTCAAAGGTCCAGGACCGGTTTGGGCGAAGACGGGCAACATCGACGGCACGGGTGTGACGGCCACCTCCGGCAGTCACCCCAACCACCGGTGGAATATCCGGACCACTGCCTTAGTTGACTTCGGCGACGGTGTCGGACGTTCCCCCGGGTACCACCTCAGAACTGTCGCTTCGAGCGACCACTTGCCGAGAGGCGCGAAGACGGCACCGTCACACTCATCTTCCTCACTCGAGGACGAATACCGGGATCTGCCGGGACGTTTTGGTCTGGTATTCGGCGTAGGGAGGATAGGCCTCGACCGCGCGCTGCCACCACTGTTCGCGTTCGTCGCCCTCGACCTCGCGTGCCGTGAGCTCAACGACCTTCTCCCCGTCTTGCAGCGTCACCGCGGGGTTCGCTTTCAGGTTGTTGTACCAAGCCGGGTGTTCTGGGGCGCCGCCTTTGGACGCGACGATGGCATACCGACCGTCCTGTTCGACTCGCATCAACGGCACGTAGCGCTTCTTGCCGGTTTTGGCGCCGGTCATGGTCAACAAGACGACGGGCCGGTCGAACACCTCGACGCCGTCGGTCGTGCCTTGCTCCAGGATTCGTTCGGTCTGCTTCCGCACCCAGTCCGTGGGGCTCATCTCGATTTGGTCGGCCATATTCCCTGCCTAACACTTCGGCGGGCATTGTGCACACTGAGCAGCTCAGCCCCGAGACTTAGGCGCGCGGCTGGCCCGTGTAGCAGTTACTCCGAGGCCGCGCAGTCGCATTACTCACATCGCCGGGGTGTGCAGTGCGGAATTCGGCCACTACGCGGGTGGTTGGACTAAACAATGACAACGACGTTAGCCGGTTCGACTCCGGTGGCTTTTCCCACAACTGACCGGCCCACGCTGTGGACGCCATTGCGCGTGTTGGTGACGAAATCGGCATCCCAGACGCCGCACGGCGGCAACATCGTGCAGCGGTGCGAAGCCGCGGGCGTTGCTGATATTCAAGTGTTGGCGGGCGATCGACTGCCCCCCATGCGCGCCGAAAACGACCGGGCCGCTTACGCCCTGGCCAAGCGCACGCTCGCGGTCGTCGTCGCGCCGCCCAGCAAGCGCCGGTTGCAGCCGATCCCGCCGAGCGCGGACTGGCGTATCGACCTAGCGGAAGGTTGCCCCGCGCACTGTCAATACTGCTACCTCGCCGGCTCCCTTTCGGGCCCGCCGATCACCCGCGTATACGCGAACCTGCCCGACATTCTGGCTGAGATGGAGGGTTACGTCGGTCGCGGAACCATCACCTCGGCCTCGGCCGAGCGGGCCGACGAGGGAACGACGTTCGAAGCTTCGTGCTACACCGATCCGCTGGCGCTAGAGCATCTGACCGGCTCGTTGTCTGCGACCATCGCGCACGTGGGTACCCATGACTGGACCGCGCCGGTCGGGCTGCGGTTCACCACGAAGTTCGACGATGTCGCGCCGCTGCTTGGCCTACCCCACGGCGACCGCACCCGGGTGCGAGTTTCGGTGAACGCCAACGAGATCGCCACTCGCTTCGAAGGTGGTACCGCGCGCCTGCCGCAACGGGTTGCGGCGTTGCGCGCGCTGGCGCTGTCGGGTTACCGCGTCGGTCTGACCATCGCCCCGATCATGCCTATTCCCGGCTGGCGGGAGGGTTACGGGGCGCTGCTGCGCGACGTTGCCACGGCATTGGCCGACATTGCCGACGTCGATCTCACCGTCGAGTGCATCACGCATCGCTTCACCGCGACCAGCAAGGACGTGCTGCTCGGCTGGTATCCGCGTACCAAGCTCGAAATGGACGAGTCCGCCCGCACCCGCAAGTATGGCAAGTTCGGCTCGGCGAAATACGTGTATCCGAAAGACACGATGTCGCAGCTGCGCGACTGGTTCGAGGCCGAATTGGCCGCGACACTGCCCGCCGCCCGCACACTGTATTGGACCTGAACCCCGTGACCGACGACGTCGCTGTCCACGCCGACCGCCGCCGCGCCGAGTCGTTCGGTGCGGCGGCCGAAGCATACGACCGACATCGGCCCCGCTACCCGGGTGCCTTGATCGCCGATCTGATCTCCAAACCAGGAACGACGGTGCTCGATGTCGGCGCCGGAACCGGCATCGCATCAGCACAATTGGTCGAGGCGGGAGCCGATGTCTTGGGCGTAGAGCCCGACGAACGGATGGCTCGCGTCGCCGCCGGCAAGGGCATCACCATCGAACGGTCCGGCTTCCAAGATTGGGATCCCGCAGGCAGAACCTTCGATTTGGTCGTGTTCGCTCAGTCGTTTCACTGGGTCGAGCCCCGCTCCGCGCTGACGAAGATCGCCGGTCTGCTGCGACCGGAGGGCCGGCTCGCGCTGGTCTGGAACCGGATCACTCCGATCACACCGTCCCAGGCGGAACTCGACGAAAGCTACGCAGCCTTCCTGGACGCCACTGCCCGACCGAGCGTTCACGCCGAGGACGAACTCGCCGGTGTCATCGCAGAATCCGGCTTCACCACCGAGCGGCGCAGCTATACACAGCGGTTGCGTTTCTCGGCAGATCAATGGCTGGACATGGTGTTCACCTACTCGAACCATTTGCTGTTGCCGACCGACGAACGAGTGCGACTCCGCGATGAATTACATCGGCGCATCGGGGCGGCGGGGGTGATCGCCAAGAACGACGCACTGGCGATCATCTGCGCGCCACAACGCTGAGCCTGCCCGCAGGGGACCCGCACCCGGGCGTATTAGCGTGGCCTGCAAGCGGTGACACACGCCGACGGAATGGATGGCAATGACAACACCCGGTGCGCAGCCTGGACGGCAACGCCAAGAAACGATCTACCGCAATGGCGTATTCGGCCAAACACCTCCGGTGCCGACGAATTTCGGGGCGCTGGAGCGAGCCGCGAAAGCCAAGATGTCCAAGCAAGCGTGGGCCTATGTCGCCGGTGGCGCCGGCGAAGGTGCCGGCATGACGAACAATCGTGCCGCGCTGGACCGATGGGCGATCGTGCCCCGCATGCTGCGGGACTGCTCACAGCGAGACCTTTCGGTCGACCTGTTCGGCCGGCGACTGCCCGCCCCCCTTCTGGTGGCGCCAGTCGGGGCCGCCGGACTGGTGCACGCTCGAGCCGACGTCGAAATCGGCGCCGCCGCAGCGGCTGTCGGGGTCCCTTACATCTTCTCCAACCAAGGGTCGGCAGCCATGGAGGAGACCGCCGCCGAGATGGACCGGGTGGCCGCCAAGGCGCCGCGTTGGTTCCAGTTGTACTGGTCCACCAACGACGCCGTGGTGGACAGCTTCATCCGTCGGGCGGAAGCGATTTCGGCCGATGCTCTGGTGGTCACCGTCGACACCACGCTGCTGGGCTGGCGTCCGCAGGACCTCAACCTCGGCTCGCTGCCGTTCACGAAAGCGATCGGTATCGCCCAATACACCTCAGATGAGCAGTTCATGAAATCCGTGCGTGACCGGGTGGCCGCGGCGAAGGCCGCCGGTGAACGGCCCCCCATTCAGGTGACGAGAGCCGCGGTACAGACGCTGCTGACGATGGCGCGCAATGTACCCGGCAAGTTCTTCGGCAACCTCGTCTCACCGGTCCCGCGCGCCAGCGTGGAAACCTTCCTCGACACGTATTCACGACCGTCGCTGACCTGGAATGACATTGCTGGCCTGCGAGAACGCACGACGCTGCCTATCGTCGTGAAAGGCTTGTTGCATCCCGACGATGCCCGACAAGCGGTGGATATCGGAGTCAGCGGTATCATTGTCTCCAATCATGGTGGGCGACAGGTCGATTCGGTTATCGGAGCCGCTGATGCGCTGGCAGATGTCGCCGCTGCGGTCGGCGGCCGAATACCGATCATCTTCGACTCCGGCATCCGCTGTGGCGCTGACATCGTCAAGGCTCTTGCCTTGGGCGCTGACGCAGTGACGGTGGGCAGACCCCACATTTACGGGCTGGCGTTGGCCGGCCGCCAAGGAGTGACCGAGGTCCTACAGAATCTGATCGCCGAATTGGATCTCCTGTTAGCCCTCGCCGGCGTTCGCGCGATCGACGAACTCAACACCGACCTGTTGCGCCGGATCGACTGAGCGGGACACGCGTGAGTTTCGCGGTCAATGGGTAAAAGCCTTCTTGGACATCGACTTAACCCAGGAGAGCGATACTGACATGCCCCACCACCAAGTTGCCCGTCGAGTTACCGCCGCCGCCGGAATCGCTGCGGCAATTGCCCTGAGTACTTTGACCGCAGGATGCGGTTCGGACAAGGACAGCAAAAACCCGACGACGACGAGCACCGTCACTACCACGGTCACGACGCCGGCAAGCGCGACGACGCCGCCTTCCTCAGCTCCTTCGGAAGCGCCTGGAACCGGTGCGCCGGGCGGTGGCGCCGGTCCGGGTGGTGCCACTACGGCCGTGCCCGGCGGCGGCGCAGGCGCCGGACCTGGCGGGGCCAGCGCAGGCGTGCCGGGAGCGGGGGCGTCCGCCGGACCCGGCGGTGCGGGTGCCTGCGCCGGGGGCATCTGCGTCGGGACGAATCCCAACCCGTAGCGACCGCCCCGACACCTCCTCCTTTACCTGAACGCGCTGGTGCAGGTCACCGCGACCTGCACCAGCGCGTCATGCGTACAGCTGCCACGCCCCGACTCGGGCGCATTGACGAGTTGGTTCGCGCCAGCAAAGTTTCGGGTAAAGGATGTGTCAATGAACAGCGAACGCGGCCCGGAGAAGGTGGCTGAAACGTCGACCGACGACACCAATCGGTCGGTGATGTCACGAACCATCGCGGGCACCGCGATCGGCAACTTCATGGAGTGGTACGACTTCGGGATCTACGGCTATATCGCGACCACGATCGCCCAGGTGTTCTACCCCGGTAACAGCGTCAGCGCCGTCCACCTCATCGCGACCTTCGGCTCACTGGCGGCCGCCTTCGTAGTCCGTCCGCTTGGCGGGTTCATTTTCGGCCCGCTCGGTGACCGGATCGGGCGCAAGCGGGTGCTGATCATCACCATCCTCATGATGACGGTGAGCACCACGGCGACCGGTCTGCTTCCCACCTATCACCAAATCGGCATCTGGGCACCGATCCTGCTGGTCGTGGCCCGAGTCTTTCAAGGCTTGTCGACCGGTGGCGAGTACGTGGGTGCGATGACCTATCTGGTCGAGCAGGCTCCGGACCGCAAACGCGGCATGGTGGTCGGGTTCTTGCCGATGGGCAACCTCGTCGGGTTCGTAGTGGCCGGGTTCTTGGTCAGCGGACTGCAAGCCTGGCTTGCGCCCGAAGACATGCTGGCGTGGGGCTGGCGGATCCCCCTGCTGTTGGGCGCGCCGTTCGGGATGATCGCGATCTACATGAGATTGCGGCTCGAGGAGTCGCCCGCCTACACCCAGATCAGCCAGACCGTCGACGTGTCGAGAGAGCGTGGGCTGAAACTGCTTCGGCGCACGGTCGCCTGGCAGTGGCGACCGATGCTGATCTGCGCGGCTCTGGTGTTGACTTCGCAAGTCGCCGATTTCATGATGACGGGATACCTGCCGACCTACCTCAGAGTGGTCGTGAAGGTGGGCAACGTCGCCGGGATGGTGATGATCGTTGCCACCTTGGCAATCCTTATGGCCACGGTGGTGCTTGTGGCGAAATTGTCCGATCACATCGGCGTCAAACCGGTCATGTGGACGGGCTGCGCTCTGCTGATCGGCGGTTCCATCCCGGCATTCCTGCTCATCCGCTTCGGCGGCATCTATCCGCTCATCTTCCTCGGCGTGCTGCTGGTCGGACTCATGGAACTGTGCTTCGACGCGACGACACCGTCGGCGTTGCCGGCCTTGTTCCCCACTCGAGTGCGCTATGGAGCCCTGGCCATCTCCTACAACATCTCGATCTCGGCCGTCGGCGGCACCACTCCGCTGATCGCGCAAGCGCTGATCTCGAGCACCGGCAATGTCATGGTGCCTGCTTACATGCTGATCGGCGCCGGCCTAGTCGGTGTGATCACCCTGCTGTTCACCCCCGAGGTCGCCGGCAAACCGCTACCCGGTTCGGAGCCGTGGGACACAGAACAAGTCGCCCCCATACCAGCCGACGAGCCCGGCTAGCCGAAGCTTGGGTAAACGAACGTTTCGCTGAGTCGACGCTCACACCGGTCCGTTTGATCATCGAGTGTACGGTCGTTTACTGTTGGGTATCCGTGACGGCGGTGGCGAACCCTGTGGCCGCTGCCACCGTGAAACGACGAGACATCTGACGGAATGCAGCGATGACCACATATGCGGCAACATCACTTCTCACGGCAGCGGGACCCGAAGGCGGCGGCGCCGCACTCAACCAGGTAATCGGCTTGAGCGGAGTCGCCGCCGTTCTGGCTGGGGCACTGGTCTGGATCGGGTATCTGCATCGAACCCGCAAAATCACTTGGCTGAACAACCTGGCCGAAGCATGCGGCCGACGACTCAACCGCCCGCCATGGGTGGCACTACCTGTGCTGGTGTTCGCGCTGAACATCATCTTCGCGCTGTTCGGCTTCATCTGGGACGTCAGCTTGCACATCGGGAAGGGCAGAGACCCTGGGCCACTGGCCAACCCAGCGCACTACTTCATCATCATCGGCTTGTTCCTTCTCTTCGTCGGCGGCATGCTCGCCGTCGTGCTGCCGTACGACAAACCCGGCCCGGCGGCGGTCCGCATCACCGATGACTGGTATGCACCGGTGGGTGGCGTGTTGATTGCCGGCTGCGGCTTTTATGCCCTCGTCGGATTCCCGCTCGACGACATCTGGCACCGCCTGTTCGGACAGGACGTCACGTTATGGGGTCCAACGCATTTGATGATGATCGGCGGCGCCGGCCTATCCACCCTCGCGTCGGTGATGCTGGAATACGAAGCGAAGAAGGCGATGGAACCCGGCGGCGAACCCGACACCTTCGCGCTGCGACTTCGCCAGTACCTGCGCTTCGGCGGCCTCGTCATCGGCTTGTCGGTGTTTCAGATCGAGTTCGACTTCGGAGTGCCGCAGTTCCGCCTGGTCTTTCAGCCCATGTTGATCGCTGCGGCCGGCGCGCTCGCTCTGGTAGCGGCGCGCCTGACGTTCGGACGGGGCGCAGCGATTCTGGCAGCGGTACTGTCGGTCGTCATCCGGGGCACCGTGGCGCTCGTCGTGGGCCCGATCCTCGGCGCGCCGATCAGTTGGTTCCCGCTCTACCTCGGACCCGCGATCGCGATCGAACTTGTTGGGCTGACCTCACTTATCAAGCGGCCGTTGCTCTTCGGTGCAATCAGCGGCCTAGCCGTCGGCACGGCCGGGCTGGGCCTGGAGTCACTGTGGATCCGCGCTGTCTACCACTATCCGTGGCCCACCAGCATGTGGGGTGAAGCGCTGGCGATGGCGGTACCGGTCGCGGTGCTCACCGGGCTCTGTGGCGCCATGCTCGGCATGGTGCTGACGGGCCAACGCCTGCCGGCACGCGCCATCGGCATCGGTCTGGTGACGCTCACCGTCGTCGTCATCGGTGCCGCAGTGGCCAACGGCTTACAGTACCGAGTCCCGGTAAACGCAACCGCGACAACGCGCTTGACCGACGTGTCGAACGACAACGGTCACCGCATGGTCAACGCCGACATCACAATCGCTCCGGACACCCTGGTCGGCGATGACCCCGAGTGGGTGTCGATCCTGGCCTGGCAGGGCGGCCTTCCGAACCAGCGTGGACTGGTGATCGACGAACTGCAACGAGTCGGTCCCGGTCATTACCGTTCGACCACGCCGATACCGGTGTGGGGCAGCTGGAAGGCGCTGTTACGCGTGCACGACGGCAAAACCCTTGCAGCCGTGCCGATCTATCTACCCGCGGACCCCGGTATCGGCGCGACTGCGGTGCCGGCCGAGGCAACCTCGACACGCCCCTTCGTCCAAGAAATGACCATTCTCCAGCGTGAACGCAACTCGGATCATCCCGCTTGGCTCTGGACGGCAGGCTGCCTGGTGGTGCTGATCTGCACACTATTGATCGTGACGGCACTCACCTGGGGCGCCGGTCGCATCAACAACAGTGAACCCGAAGAGGGGGCCAAGCAGGAGCCCGCTCCGCGGGTCCACGCACGGCAGTAAAAGGAGTGCGCCCGTACCGTGTCGATGTTCGCAAATTTGGGTCGAGGGGCCGAAGTGGCCGTAGCGCGAAGCGCTTTCGCGGTCCATCAAGTGCTCGACACCACTGTGCTGCACTTGCGCCGGATTGCCGGGGCAGTGTCCGAGACACTGACCCGGGTGACGCGCGAAGCGCGAGATTTGGCATGGGACTACCAGGACATGGCTGCTGACTTGCACAACTTCGCCGTCGACGAGCGTTCGCGCGCCAATCCCAATAAACGCCATAGTGATTCACTGGCTGAGGTGGTCGAGCTTCCGCTCGGAAACAACCGGCGCGCGAACAGAGTCCGGTCCCGTTAGCTTCCTGGGCATAGTGGCCCTCATCACGGATAGTTCTGGCCGAACACATATGGAACTTCCCGGCCGCCCGCACCGACTACTCCATCGGTGAAATTCATGCGGCCGACTAGGTGGACTCCGGTGGAAAATCAAGCAGTCAGACGCGCAGTGGTGACCGATGCGCCACAGCAGCGCGAAGAGGCAATCGCCTCGATGCCGCGCGGCGGCCCCGACGCTTCTTGGCTGGATCGTCGACTGCAGACACAGGCGCTGGAGTACCTCGACCGCGACGATGTGTCCGATGAAGTCAAACAGAGAGTCATCCGGACGCTGGACCGCATCGGAACATTGAGCAAGCAGCACGAGAAGTACGCGCGCGCCGCACTTTCCGTGGTATCCGATGTGCCCAACCCGCGGATTCTCGAGCTTGGCGCTGGTCATGGCAAGCTGTCCGAACAGATTCTGATGATGCACCCCACCGCGACCGTCACGGTCAGCGATCTGGACCCGACGTCATTGGCCAATATCACTGCAGGGCCGCTCGGAGATCACCCCCGCGCAGTGGCCCAACTGATTGACGCCACTGAGATAGACGCCGCCGACCAGAGCTACGACCTGGTCGTGTTCGCGTTGGCATTTCACCATCTGCCGCCAGTGATCGCCTGCCGGGCGATTGCGGAGGCCACCCGAGTGGGAAGGCGCTTCCTGGTCGTTGATCTCAAGCGCCGCAATCCCTTTGCAGTGCTGCTGACCACAGTGGTGATGCTGCCGATCAACGCACTGTTCTGGCTGTGGCCGGCGACGCGACCGGCTGTGCACGACGGCTTCATCAGCGCACTGCGCGCCTACAGCTTGTCGGCGCTTAGGGCGCTCGGCCGCGCCGCTGATCCCAGTCTGCGGCTCGACCAGTTAGCTCCGCCGACGCGATTCGGACCGCCACTGACCAGTGTCGTGTACTCCCGCGCGAGGAGTGAAAGCGCGCGTTAGCAAGCGAGCTCATCATTCACGGCGGTAACTCACGTTGCGACCGAGCGCAGGAATGCCTCGGTGAAAACTTCACAACACTCGTCCAGTGCCGGCAGCGCGAGGTCGGCTCCTTGGCGAGCCGAGCCTGCCCGCAACATGCAATGCACCGAAATCGGGCTGATTAGTTGTTGAATGAGCAGCGCGCGAGGGAGGTCGCGAATCCGACCCGCGTCCACTTCCCGCTCCAGCCACCGATCCAAGGTGCTGAGCATGAGCAGCGCACCCTGGTCTGCGAGCACCCGCGCACTTGAATCCGCCGGGCGAGCCAACGCGTCGGCGAGAACGGCGACGACCACCCGGGGCTGCTGAAGCAACACCTCGGCGAACCACTGATAGATCCGGAGCACCGTGCCCCTCAGGTCAGCAGGTGAGCCGGAAACGACATCGTCGATGTCAAGGCTGGGCATGTACCTGTCGTAGACAGCCTGCAACAGCTCCTCGCGACCGGCGAAGACGGCATACAGGCTGTGCACCGAGCAGTCCGCGCGGGCGGCAACCGCTTCAAATGATGCCGCCCCAACCCCTTCCTCGCTGATCAGCGCGGCAGCAGCAGCAACGGCGCGCAGCCGCACAGGAGGTCGCCCGCCGGGATCGACTCCGGAGTCGCGGACCGCGTCATCCAGGGGTCTACGCGTTCCACCGAGCTGACGCAGCAAAGTGCTACGAGATACTCCCAACGCGTGCGCGATGACGACGATCGGCACATCAGCTACATCTCTTCCTAGACGTTCGGCCGAAGCCAACGTGGCCTGGACGACATCTGCCGGCACCGCGTTTTCCCGCCGCGACCTACGTCGTGACATAGCAATAAACCTGCTTTGTATATGAATTTCAAGTGTGACTAGACCACTAGTTCATTCGGTCTGTAACGTTACCGCCTACCGGGCCTGCACCGATAGGTAGGCCACCACAACGAGAGGCATGGATGGTCGGCTTTCCGATACCCGCGCCGATCATCACGGCTGCGATGCCGTCGCGTTGAGCGTGCCTAAGACGCTGGCGCAGCGATTGGGCCGCCTGCTCGAGACCGTCACCCGGCAGAGCGGCAACCTGCCCGAAACGTCCTACGGCTCATGGATTTTGGGCACTCCGGCGGAGAGTCAACAGCGTCGCCGGGTACGCCTGCAACTGATACTGACCGTCTTTGTGGTGTCGGCGAATCTGATCGCCATCGGCGTGGTGATGGTGCTGGTGACCGTGGCGATTCCCGAACCCAATGTCCTTGCGCCGGGTGCACGCTGGATCACAGTGCTCGCCGCGCCGGCATATATCGGTGTCGCCGTTGTGGTGGGCTGGATTTGGGCCACCAAACGCATCATCCATGATCTGCGCTGGGCCATCGAAGAGAAGCCGCCCACCCCCGAAGACCAGCGCAACACCTTCCTGGCACCGTGGCGATTGACCCTGATTCCCGTCGTCCTCTGGGCAATCGGCACCATCATGTTCGCCACGCTCTACGGTCGGGTGGACTCGAACTACATCCCCAAGATGGTGTTTGGCATCAGTTTCTCCGGGATCGTGGTATCGGCCAGTTGTTACTTCGTCGCGGAGTTCGCGTTGCGGCCGGTGGCCGCGCAAGCCTTGCAGGCCGGTCGCGCGCCGGAACGGTCGGGCCCCGGTGTGATGGGCCGCGCCGTGGCGTCGTGGCTGCTGGGCTCCGGTGTGCCGGTCATCGGGATCGCACTGGCCGCGGTGTTCACCTTGTCGCGTCGCAACATGACGCTGTCCCAGTTCGGCGTCGCAGTGCTGCTGTTGGCAGTCGCGGCGTTCGTGTTCGGCTTCTTCCTGATTCTGGTGGCCGCATGGCTCACCGCTACTCCGGTGCGCACCGTACGGGCCGCGCTGGAACGCGTCGAAGAAGGTGACTTCGGCTGCCAGTTGCAAGTGTTCGACGGCACCGAATTGGGGGAATTGCAACGCGGGTTCAACCGAATGGTCGAGGGGTTGCGCCAACGCGAACGCATCCGCGACCTGTTCGGCCGCCACGTCGGACGGGAAGTCGCCGCCGCCGCGGAGAACCAGGAGATCGAGCTGGGCGGCGAGGAACGCCACGTGGCAATCCTTTTCGTCGATATCATCGGCTCTACCGAGTTGGTCGCCGAGCGTGCGCCCACCGAGGTCGTCGATCTCCTCAACCGCTTCTTCACCGTCATCATCGACGAGGTCAACGCCCGCAGAGGGCTGATCAACAAGTTCGAGGGTGACGCGACCCTGGCCATCTTCGGCGCGCCAGTCCCCGCGCAATCACCAGAGACGGATGCCCTGGCCGCTGCTCGCAGCATCGCGCAGCGGCTCGTCGACGAGGTACCGGAATGTCCCGCCGGCGTCGGTATCGCCGCCGGCACTGTGGTGGCCGGCAACGTCGGCGCATACGAACGTTTCGAGTACACGGTGATCGGTGATCCGGTCAACGAGGCTGCCCGGTTGTGCGAGTTGGCCAAATCGACTCCATCGCACGTCCTGGCTTCGGCGGTTGCGGTCCGCGCCAGCGATTCTCAGGAACAGGGCTGCTGGGAATTCGGCGAGGAAACCAAGCTTCGGGGGCGGACCAAACCGACCCTACTGGCGAGCCCAAGACAGGCGGCGAAGCCAACCCACCAACCCAACGACGCCGACTAAGGAAGGCCACCCGATGCCCGACACCTCAGAACCGCAGCAGGACAACATCAGTCGCCACGTCAAGGTCGCCGTCATCGGAAGTGGATTCTCCGGTCTGGGCGCCGCGATCCGGCTGGCCGAGTCGGGCCACAACGACTTCCTGGTCTTCGAACGCGGCAGCGAAGTCGGCGGTACCTGGCGCGACAACACCTATCCCGGAGCCGCGTGCGACGTCCCGTCCCACTTGTACTCCTATTCCTTTGCGCCGAACCCGGATTGGACACGCTCGTTTTCCACCCAGCCCGAGATCCAGGACTACCTCCGGCGGGTCGCGCGCGACGCCGGGGTCTTGGACCGCCATGTTTTCAACTGTGAAGTAACCAACGCACGGTGGCAGCGCGATCACCTCCGGTGGGAACTCACCACTAGCCGCGGCGCCGTCACCGCAGACGTCCTGGTGGCCGCGTTCGGAGCGCTGGCCGAACCGAAGCTCCCACCCATAGCCGGCATCGAAGACTTCACCGGTGAGCTTTTCCACTCGGCGCGCTGGAACCACGACGCGGATCTGTCGGGGAAGCGGGTAGCAGTGATCGGAACCGGCGCCTCCGGGATCCAGATCATTCCGGCAATCGTGGACACGGTCAGCCATATGGACGTCTACCAGCGCACCGCACCTTGGCTGCTGCCCCGCTTCGATCGCCCCTTCACCGCCGCCGAGCGGTGGCTATTTCGCCGAGTTCCCGCCCTCATGCGGCTGGCCCGCGCCGGTATCTACCTTGCTCGTGAGACTCAGGTGGTCGGTCTGGCCAAAGCCCCTCGGTTCATGCTCCCCTTCGAGCTCATCTCCCGGAGCAAGATCCGGTTCGAGATCAAGGACCCGGAGTTGCGCAAGAAGGTGACCCCCAACTTCCGCATCGGGTGCAAGCGAATGCTGATCGCCAACGATTACTATCCCGCCCTTGACCGGGAACACGTCGAGGTGGTCACTGACGGCATCGCCGAGATCCGCGCCGACGCGATCGTGACCGAGGACGGCACGGCTCGACCGGTTGACGCCATCGTGATCGCCACCGGGTTCCACGTCACCGATTCACCGATGTTCCAGAGGATATGCGGCGTCGACGGGCACAGTCTCAGCGACACCTTCGCCGAACAGGGGATGCGTGCTTACAAAGGCGCCACCATGACCAACTTCCCGAACATGTTCGTTTTGGTCGGGCCCAACACCGGACTCGGCCACACATCGATGGTGTACATGATCGAATCGCAGCTCAACTACCTCATCGATGCGCTGAATGTCATGCAAGACAGAGTTTTACGTACTGTCGAAGTAAAGCCAGAGGTTCTCGACGCCTATCACGCCGAGCTGCAGGACAAGCTTGCCGGGTCGGTGTGGATGACCGGTGGTTGCGGAAGTTGGTATCTGGATGCCCACGGCAACAACACGACGTTGTGGCCTGACTTCACTTTCCGCTTCCGTCGACAAACCAAACGCTTCGATGTGGCTTCCTACGACACGACAACACCCGCCAGCCACGCCTCCGCGCGCCGAACGGCAGGCGAATAATCGAGGAGCGGGATGTGATCCGTGCCAGCTCAGCAAAGCGAAAACTCAATGCATCCTGTTTTGGTCGCATACCTCGCTTCACGTGACCGGTGATCATGAACTGGAAGTGGCCGTAGTTTCCGACCAAGGCTGCTGCTTCTAATTCGGGTGATTGGCGTCGTGTCGGCACTCGAAGTGCGGGGCCGAGGGGTCGCATTCGGATGTGACCAAAAATTGGTGGCAGCCCGACCGCGGGCCTACGCGTCGCTGATACCCGGCTCTGCGGGCCAAATTCGGCCGCAATCAATCCAGACGACAATCGGCGCATTGGCCGGATTTTCCGGACGGGAACTTGCCGGCGATCTCGATGGCTCCGGGCACCTTCATGGTGCTGCGATTGGGTCTTGAGGGATGGCGCGTGTTGGGCGGCCGATTGGTCCGACGAAGTCCCAAACGCATGCTTTGGCGGTCGCATCTCTTGCACCTGCTCGCCGCGCTGCATGTGGTGTCATCAAAGCCGCCATCGCCCTTGGACGCCGCCACTCAACCCCACCATGCGGGCATTACTTGTAGTGGCATTACAGTTTTGCTATGGTGTTACAACTATGAACTTGAGATCGGCTACCGAGACCCGGCGAAACCGGCGCAAGGCCCGCACCGCGGGCGCGATCCTGGAGGCCGCCGAACGCCTCTTTCTGACCCGCGGCTATCACGCGACTACCGTCGAACAACTCGCCGAGGAAGCGGATGTCGCGGTCGGATCCTTGTATGGGCACTTTGGCGGCAAGGAAGGCATCTACGCCGCGTTGATCGAGCGTGCGCTGGAGCTTGACCAGCGCTACTGCGACCAGGGGTGGGCCAGCGGCGGTGAGGACCCGATTGGTCGCCTGGTCGGGCTCGCCGACGGATACTTGCGGTTTGCGAGCGAAAACGTCGGTTACTTCCGCATCTTTCGTTTTCCACCTCCTGACGCGCCGACCGACGGGCCGGTCGGTTCCGCCGCCGAGCGAGTGACCGAGCGCATCCGGTCCGAGACCGAGCGCATGGCCGGAGCGATCGCGGAGGCCATCGAGGCCCGGGTCATGCGTGACGTCGATCCGCGGCGCGCCGCGGTGTTCCTGTGGGCGGCCTGGGATGGGGTGATCGCGGCCCACCTGCTGCCCGGCAACATGGGGCTTACCGAATTGGAGTTCGAACAGGTGCTATCGCTCGGTCGCCAGGTGCTCACCCTGGGCCTGCTGGACCCGCAGGGCGGTGTCGAATGATCGAGCGCGTCCCGGTGAACGGCGACTACGGCCAGGCGGCAGAGCCGACCTGGCGGCGTGCCGATTGGTCGGAGCGTGAACGCGACGCCGTTGTCGGCGGTCGCCGGCTTCGCTACGTCGACACGGTCCACGGCGATCGCGCATTCGTCCTGGTGCACGGGATGGGCGGCCGCTGGCAGCATTGGCTCGAGGCGATCCCGACCCTTGCCAAGCACGGTCGGGTGCTCGCCTTGGACTTACCGGGGTTCGGCCGAAGCGAATCGCCTGCAGCCGGCGCATCCCTCGACAATTTTGCCGACGCCGCGGCTGAGGTCGTCACCAGCCTGGACATCGAGCGCGTCGTGTTCGTCGGTCACTCGATGGGCGGCCCGGTAGCGCTGCGCTTCGCCGCCCGTCATCCGGCGCTGGCCGAGGGCATCGTGCTTGTCGCCGGGGCGGTATTGCAATTCAGTGCAATGCTCGGCCTGCGCGGGGTGCGGCGGTTCGTTCGCGAGCGTCCGCGGGAGACTGCGGCAATCGCGTTGGAAATCGCGACGGCGGGGCTGCCGGCGCCAGCACCGCTCCGCCGCCTCGTCGTGCGATCGCCCGCCCTGCGTCGCGTCTTCTTGTCGCCCTATGTCCTCGACCCGCTGGCCCTGCCAGACGACTCCGTGGCGCTGATCGTCGACGGCGCCGGCGCCCGCGGTGTCTTCCCGACCGTGCGGGCGATCGGGCGCTCAAATCCCCGCCAGGGGTTGGCCGATGTGCGTTGCCCGATTCTTTCGCTGGCCGCCGAACACGACCGGATCGCCCCACTGGCCGATACCGAGGCGCTCGACGCCGAGCTATCCGGCGCGCGGACCGTTGTATTGGAGGGTTGCGGTCACATGCCGATGCTGGAACGCCCGACGGCGTTCAACGCCCAGCTTGTTCGGTTCGCGGAGGAGATCGGATGACCGCGGATCTGCGCGTCGCAGCGGTTCAGCTCGAGCCCGTCCTGGGCGACGTGGAGGCGAATCTCGACCGGGCCGAGCGGCTCGCCCGGCGCGCCGCCGACGAGGGAGCCGAGGTGATCGTCTTGCCCGAATTCTTCACCACCGGCATGGCCTTCGTGGCGCAGGTGGGCGGCGGCGCGCTGCCCGAAGACGGTCCGGCCACCGAGATGCTCACCCGAGTCGCGTCCGACAAGCGGGTGCTGGTTGGCGGCTCCTTTCTGTGCTGCGGGCCCGACGGCGACGTCCGCAACGCCTTCCTGCTCGCCGGCCCCGATGGGTTAATCGGCCGTCACGACAAGGACCTGCCGACCATGTGGGAAAATTATTTCTATATCGGCGGAGATGACCCGGGCATAATCGAGGCGCCCAGCGGCCTCAGGATTGGCGTCGCCCTCTGCTGGGAAATGATGCGCAGCCAGACCGTGCACCGGCTCCGCGGTAGCGTCGACCTGGTCCTCGCCGGGTCCGGGTGGTGGAGCATCCCACACTGGCGGCCTCGTGCAGTGTTTCGGCGCTGGGAAGCTGTTAACCGGGAGCGAGCGCGCCGCAGCGTGCTCGACTTCGCTCCGCTCATCGGAGCCCCCGTCGCGCATGCCTCGCTGTGCGGGCCGATCGCCTGCCCACTACCTGGGATGCCGGGACGCTACCGCGGCGAATACGAAGGCCCCAGCGTGATCTGCGACCGCGACGGCGACGTGCTCGCCGAGCGGCCGGCACAGTCCGGCCCCGGGGTGACGGCCGCCACGGTGCCCACCGGCGCCGCCAACCCCTCGCGGGAGCCCGGCCAGAACTTCTGGCTTCGCCCGCGTGGCTCGCTGCCCGCGTTCGCCTGGGCCTATCAGGGCTGGCTCGGTCGCCGCGCCTACGCCAGTAATTTGCGAGTCCCCAAACGGGCCACGGGCCCACAGACGGTTCGGAGGTGGAACGCATGACCCGCGCAAGCACAAACGAGACGCTCGTTCTGTCCGGCCTGGTGGAACTCGCAGCCGGGGCGCTGACTGGATGGCCCTACGCGCTCGCCATCGCCGACAGCGAGCGGGCGCGCCGTCTCGGGATCCGCTCGACGCCGCGCCTGCGCCAGTGGCATCTCGATTTGATCGCGCTCGGTGCGCTCTCCGTGCTGGTCGGCGCCGCGGTGCCCGATCTGCCGCGCAGCGTCGCCTGGCCATTGGCCGCCGGGTGCTGGACGAACGCGAACGCCTTCGGCGTGCTCGCCTTCCGTCCCGACGCCGCCGAGACGACCGCCTACCGCACGGCAGTGGCGGCGTCATTCACCGCCGTTAGCTGGGGCTCCACTTCCCTTGCGGCGCTCGCCCTTCGACGCCGCCGGCCAAGTGCACGGCGTAACAGGCGAGAACTTCGCGTCAACTTCGCGACCGCCGAAGGCTGAAGTCAACCGCAACCGAAGCCGCCACCAAAGCCCTGGACCTGGCCACGGGTGTCGGCTCCGGTCGAAAAGTGAGCAGGTAGTTCCGGTCGAAAAGTGAGCACCCTTCTGATTGGAGAGTGATCACTGTGGAGGATTGGGCGGAGATTCGCCGGCTGTATCGGTCGGAGAAGCTGTCGCAGGCTGCGATCGCGCGGCGGCTGGGTCTGTCGCGGAACACCGTGGCCAAGGCGCTGCGCTCGGAGGCGCCACCGCGCTATGAACGCAAGCCGGCGGTGATGTCGGGGTGGGCCCAGGTCGAGATGGCGGTGCGGGTGCTGTTGGGGCAGTTTCCGACGATGCCGACGACGGTGATCGCGCAGCGGGTGGGTTGGACTGGCGGGCACTCGTGGTTCGCCGAGAACGTTGCGCGGATCCGCCCGGAGTACACCCCGGTCGATCCGTGCGATCGGCTGGTGCATCTGCCCGGTGAGCAGGTGCAGTGCGATCTGTGGTTTCCTGGCCAGCTGGTTCCCGATCACGCTGGGGTATTGCGGTCGTTTCCGGTGCTGGTGATGGTCGCTGCGTACTCGCGGTTCATCGCCGCGATGATGATCCCGTCACGGGTGACCGGGGATCTGTTGGCCGGGATGTGGCAGTTGATCGCCGGGAACATCGGTGGTGTGCCACGGACTCTGTTGTGGGACAACGAGGCCGGTATCGGTCGGCGCGGCCGTTTGGCTGAGGGGGTGGCCGGGTTCTGTGGTGTGCTGGGCACCCGCTTGATTCAGGCCCGGCCCTATGATCCGGAGACCAAGGGTCTGGTCGAGCGGGTCAACGGTTACCTTGAGACGTCGTTTCTGCCGGGCAGGATGTTCACCTGCGCAGCCGATTTCAACGCCCAATTGTGGGACTGGTTGATCTCGATCGCCAACCGCCGCGTGCACGCCAGCACCCGGCTGGTCCCTGCCGAGGCCTTGGCGGCGGACCGGGCGGCGATGGCCATACTTCCGCCGGTGGCTCCGGCGGTCGGGACGACGATCACGACGCGGTTGGGTCGCGACTACTACGTCGGCGTCGGCGGCAACGCCTACTCGGTGAACCCGGAGGTGATCGGGCGGATGATCACGGTGGCCGCCGGCCTGGATCGGATCACCGTCCGCTGTGGTGACCGGCTGGTCGCTGATCATGAACGGCTCTGGGGCACAGCCGGATTGGTCACCGATCCGCAGCATCTGGCGGCTGCGGCGGTGCTGCGCGAGCAGTTCCGGACCCGGCCAGCCAAGGGAGCTCACCTGCAGGTAGATGTCGAGATCGCCGACCTGAGTGCTTATGACGCACACTTCGGGACCGGGGAGGTCGCCTGATGGCCACCACGAAACGCAGCCCCTCGGCGCCGGGTGAGGCCGACAAGCTGATCGCCCACCAAGCTCGTCTGCTCAAGGCGCCGCGGATCGCCGCGCACTACCACCGGCTAGCTGAACAAGGCCGTGAAGCGAACTGGTCGCTGGAGGACTACCTCGGCGCCGTCTTGGCAGTGGAGTCCAATGCCCGTGCTGAATCCGGTGCCCGTCAACGCATCCGGTATGCCGGATTCCCAGCGATCAAGACGATCACCGACTTCGACTTCACCGCCCAACCCGGCATCGACCGCGCCCAGATCGCCCGCCTGGAAGCCGGCGGCTGGCTGGCCGAAGCCCGCAACATCGTGCTGCTCGGCCCGCCGGGCACCGGTAAAACGCATCTGGCCACGGCCCTGGCAATCGCGGCCGCCCACACCGGGCACCGGGTTGCGTTCGCCCCGGCCACCGGCTGGATCACCCGCCTGGCCGAAGCGCACCGCACCAACCGCCTCGACGCCGAGTTGCGCAAAATCTCCCGCTACGGGCTCATCGTCATCGACGAGGTCGGCTACATCCCCTTCGACACCGAAGCGGCCAACCTGTTCTTCCAACTGGTCTCCACCCGATACGAGAAATCGTCGATCATCCTGACCTCCAACCTGCCGTTCTCCCGATGGGGACAGGTCTTCGGCGAAGCCACCATCGCCTCAGCCATGATCGATCGGATCGTGCACCACGCCGACGTCATCGCCCTCAAAGGCGCCAGCTACCGCATCAAACACACCGCGATCGAATCCCTACCCTCCGTGGAAGCCGATCGTCAGGCAGACTCAACCCCGTAAACCTGCTCACTTTTCAACCGGAGCAGGCTGCTCAGAATTCAACCGGAGCCGACACACGGGGACTATGGTGACGAAGGGTAGGGGCCATCACGGCGGCGGACATAGCGGTGGCGGTCAATGTCAGGGCCAGCTGAGCCCAGTGCGGGCTGAAACATGATCGGCCGCGCCCGTGCTCCACGGGGTTTTGTCGCAGTCGCCGGATCTGCGCCTTCAGCCCGTCGGCTGAAGCGCGCGGGTCGCGCGGCAACCCCGGGTGTGTGCTGGGCCAAGCCTGAATCGTAGGAATTGGGGCTCGGAAGAACTCATAGGGCTCCCGTCGAGGCGGTGTGCCCCAATGCATGATCGGCTTCGCGGCTAACTGCGCGGCGGCTTCAATAAGTTGCCCGCATGGACGTGATTTAAAGTGGCGCGACTCGGGCGCACTTGCGCGGCGCTCACACGTAGCACCGGTGTCGACCTGACCTGTCATCAGCAGACGGTCAAGACTCCGCAAGTAAGCACCTGTCTGCTTGACGCTCTGCCGCCCAGCACCAGCCCGGCCGCCTGGGCGGCCGGGCTGAGCGGGGCCTGCTAGGTAGCTGGCGGGTTCGCTATCAGCATGTAGAAAGCCTGTTGATGCCGAACTGGTTGAGCATCAGGACCTGGCTGGGCCGGTCGAAGCCTCGAAACCGGGTCAGGATATTCCTCATGCGGCTGCGATCAGTGCGGGGTTGACGACGGTGCTGGTGCGAGTCCAGGAGGTCACCACCTGCTGGGTGGGGTCAGTGATGACGGCGGGCTCGGCGACGGGTTGCCAGTCCAGCAGCTGGTGTTGGTGGCAGTAGTCGTCGTTGTAGATGGTGTCGAAGTAGCGTTGCGGCCCGTCGGGAAATACCGCGGCGATGCGGGTGTCCTGCGGGAAGGTGCGCGCGGCCCAGCCCGCGACCAGCGCCACGGCCCCCACGCTCCAGCCGCCGCTCGCGAAGTTGCTGGCCGCCAGGGTGCGGCACGCCCACACCGACTCCTGCGGGGCCACCCAGTGCACCTCGTCGAAGGCGGCGTAGTCGATGTTGCGCGGATAGATGCTCGAGCCCAGCCCGCGCATCAACCGGCTGGCCACCGGTTGACCGAAAATGGTCGAGCCGATGGTGTCGACCCCGATCAGCTTCATCGCCGGGTTGAACTCGCGCAGCACCCGCGCCACCCCGGCCGAATGCCCGCCGGTGCCTACCGAGCACACCAGCACATCGACCCCGCCGAGCTGATCCAGCAGCTCCAACGCCAACGACCGGTAACCGGTGATGTTGTCGGGGTTGCTGTACTGGTCGGGGCACCAGGAGCCGGGGTGGGCTGCCAACAGCTGGGCGACCCGGTCTTTACGGGCTTGTTGCCAGCCTCCCACCGGGTGCGGCTCGGTGACTAGCTCGACATCGGCGCCGTAGGCGGCCAGCATGTGACGCACGATCGGCTCCATGCCGGTGTCGGTGACCACGGTGACCGGATGCCCATAGGCCTGGCCGGCCAACGCCAGCCCCAACCCCAGGCTGCCGCTGGTGGATTCCACGATGCGCGCTCCGGGAGCTAATTCGCCGCGGGCGCGGGCGGCTTCGACCATGTGCATGGCCGGGCGGTCTTTCATGCTGCCGCCAGGATTGAATCCTTCCAGCTTGGCCCAAAACCCGCGTCCGGGCGGGGCAAACGGCGCCTCAATGCGCAGCACCGGTGTGTGGCCCACCATCGCGCCGGGGCGCCGATAGGTGTCGGTGCCGGCTCGGGCGCACTCACGTGGTTGCACAACTTTCAGCGCCGGGATCGGGTGAACATAGTTATCGAAGGACAAAACATCGGTCATGAGAGTCGTCGCTTTCTTGCGAACGCCGCGATCAGTGCGGCACTTGACAGGGATCAGCGAACACCGGCCGCTGGCACACACGTGCTGCGAACGGCCTGGCGCTGACCAGTCAGCGACGAGATAAGCAGAACCGCGTCAAGACATCTTGACCGGTAAGATAGACGGCTGGGCCGCGCGGTGGGCCGCGCCCAGCGGGCACCCCCAATCCGGCCAGCCACCCCCCGAGAGCAACGGCCACCGCCACCCCGAGCACCACCAACGCATCCAGCGCGGTGGCCGAGCGCGGCATCACGGCGGTCATCAACCGCTCCGGGTGAGCCGAAGAACCCTTATCGAAATGCGGCAGTTCCATTGTCGCGGCGAAGCCGCCATGTGAGGACATCAGCGACGCTTGGGCGGGCTGCTGCACGGGGGAGTCCGAATGCCCCGTCACGTGGTGCGCGCCGATAACCAACAGCCAGCCCGCCAACCACACCGCAGCCATCACCGCCACCACGACCCGTAGCCGCGGCGTCGCCGTCGCTCCGCCCCACCTCATAACAGCCCCGAGTCTAACCGCGCGGCCGCGTAAAGTCCGAGGAGCGGACCTTGGCTGTGTCCAACTCGTGACCCCTCAGCGCACAATGACGCACAACGCACCACGCACCCCACCGACAACCGGCTCAGAACGTGGAAAACAGGCATAGCTGTAGCATACCCCCTACTGGTATGTGCTAACCGTCGGCGTCGCCGGTTCAATGCTCAAAAGACGACTGACATCCCGCACGCCCTGACCGCGCGGCGGCCAACACGATCAATGACCCTCAGTGAGATCGCTTGGCGGCACCGCGCGATCACCGGACACAGGAAGACACGATGCCCACCTCGCCCCTTCCTACGACGTGGTTCCTGTCGGTATCGCTGCTCGCATACAGCGCAGCGCTGGCCGGTATCGCTGGATTCATCAATTCAGTGGCCCTGCTGGTATGGGCGTTCCCGGTGGGCAACCTCACCGCGTTAACTACCCAGGCCGGCATGCACAGCACCTATCCGCTCCTCTATCAAGGCCGCATGATCGCCGCCATCGTGGGCGGATTTTTCCTCGGAGCCACCACCGCAAGCGCGGTGCTAGCTGCCACGCGCACCATCACCAGCCACCGCCACGCCGCGATCCTGGTGACTGAGGCCGCACTGCTAGTCGCCGCAGCCGGCATCGAACACCCCCTCGCCCGAGCCGCGATCGCCGCCGGCGCGTGCGGGCTGCAAAACGCCATGAGCTCCAACTTTCCCGGCATGCCGATTCGGACCACACACTTCACCGGCACCATCACCGACCTCGCGCTGCTCCTAGGCCGCAGCTCTCGCCACGGACTAGACAAACCCAAAGCCACACTGCTGACAACAACCGTGGTGCTATTCATCGCCGGCGCCGCCGCCGGAGTGCTACTCGGCAACCGAATCGGCGATCACGCACTCATCCCCCCCGCCGCCGCCACGCTCGCACTGGCCACCGCCATCACAATGCAACACCGCCGGCACAACTCTCGCCTGGCGTGTGTGACGGTCCAGACTGAACGGTGACTGACGCTGCGCTGCCCCACCGGTCAACTGAACCTTCCTGCGTGCGGTAGTGGCGTCTCGGACGCTGACAGCGTTCAACCGCAACATTGACAAGCGCGTTGGTGTCGCGCTGCATGTCCGCGCGAGCCGACACGTGCTGTGACCGACGAGCGAACGTCAGCACAGTGCGTGGTGATTGAATTGATTACCGCCTAACCGTTTTGCTTGATACATCGCCGCGTCGGCGGCCGTTATAAGTTCCTCGAGGACCGACTTGAGTTCGCCATTTGCATTGTCACAAAGATCGGCGCATGCAGTACCGATGCTGGCGGTAACTCCAGCGGTCGAGTCCGCGATGGCCTTGCACATGTTGGCAGCTATCGCCTCAGCGTTGCAGGACGCCGAAGTGCCGGCCACGAGGAACTCCTCACCACCGCTGCGCGCTACCACGGCCTGACCGTCGGCCGCGGCCAGTAACGCCTTGGCGACTTGGACCAGCGCACGATCGCCCGCGGCGTGGCCGCGACGGTCGTTGAGGGCTTTGAAGTTGTCGAGATCGATCAGCAAGACCACCAGGTGCGCATCGATGCCGCGGCGAGCCACGATCATCCCCAGCGCGTTGTGCTGGAACGCGCGCCGGTTGAGTAAACCGGTCAGCGGGTCGCGGTCGGCGCGCAGCAGATCACCGGAAAGGGCGCGCACCAAGACCCGAATGGCCAGCGGTAGGGCGATGTTGACCTCGACCACCAACCAAGAGTCGACGGCGGCCAGGCTCGGGTGTCCGGACTCGGCGAGCCGCACCGCTTCATAGCAACCCACAGCGGCGGCGACGGCGAAGTTGTACAACACGAATCCGGTCGTGTGGAAGAACGCCATGTAAGCGCCGAACGTCGCAAACGCGATACATCCGATGAGCGCGGCCAACGGGTTCGGATGCGCCAGGCATGCTAGCGCGACGGACATGTTGCACGTCAATGCGAAGGCCACCGACTGAGAGCGGGTCGGCCAGCGCCACACCCACAGCAGCATTGCCGCCAAACCTCCGGCGACTGCGACCCAGGTCATCGCAATTGGTAGTGCTCCGCGGGGGCCATCCGAGCCGGCCATCAGCGCGAAAAGACACAACACCATCGAGCCCGCAATGAACGCCATCAGAGCCCGAGTGGCACCGCTGATGCCCCGCGCCGCTAGGTATCCGGAGAGCCAGTCGTACTGATCGGCCCGCCACCACCGGCTGAAGGACGCGGTCATCATCGACTCTTGCTCGTTCCAATCGCTACCGCCGGTCGCCGGCTGCCAGGTGCTTGGGCGTGTTGTGGTTGTGTTCAGGCCGAGCCGATTATGGCTGAGCGGCCCTAAGCACGTTGGCGCATCGGACCAACTCTCAAAACGAACATAATTAACGATCGTGTCGAGATGCGGCGCCCAGTGGCCGTTCGGCGCCTAGCGTCTTAACGCAGAAGCGCGGCAAGCTGGGTTATCGAGGCGTCGGAAGCGATCTGCGCCCATACGGTTTTGCCCCTGGACGTCGGGTTGTTACCCCAGCTGCGGCAAAGCACGGCGACGATATCCAGCCCCGTTGGAATGCCGCCGGGTGGCCGTTCCCGCCGGATGGCCGGGGCTGCGCTTTCATCCGACACTGCCACGACAATGTCGTCGTCAGCGCTCTCCAACCGCAGGTCGCAGCCATTGCTGGTGTAACGCAGCGCATTCTCGACCAGGATCGTGGCCACCGTGTGTGCGACAGGCGCTTTGGTCGGCATCGACCACCGCGTCAGATGATCGCAAACAAAAAATCGCATCGCCCCGATGGTGGACTCGTGCGGGCCGACTCGCATCACAGCGCGGCGACGGTAGCGGCACGTGCCTTGACCGATAGCCATTGTTGCCGCGGCCACGCTGGCGTAGACGGGAACGTAGCGCGAAATAGACAGACGCGCGAGCCGCTGATGAACAGCAGGCTTGGCGCAAGCCAGCGCGATGACAACTTCCGGCCACTGGCACACATGCCATCGGGCGCTGGTGAACGCCGCCCAGCCAGAGTCATCCGGTACCTCGAGATCGTCGACGTCGACGATCACGGCGGTGCACTGGTCGAGCGCAGCCTTGATGACCGCGTCTCGCGCTTGGCGGTAAGTACGAGCGTCGAGGACGCCACTCAAGCGGATCACTGCCACGCCGCGGAAGGCCTCAGCGAACGCCGTCAACACGGTGCGCCCCCTTCAACTACGACGCCGCAGGAAACAGTGACTCTACTGTCGCAGCGTGGCTACCGCGAGACCCCGCGCCATCTGATGCGTTGAGGCGCCGAGAGTTAGCTGTCGAACACCTGAGATCCTGGCTGACGATGGACGAGATTGAATCGGTGCGTCAGATCTGGCAGTCGTTGGGCTTGCCGGGACTGGTTGACGTGCATGTGCACTTCATGCCCAAACCAGTAATGGATAAGGTCTGGCGATACTTCGACGACGCCGGTCCACTGGTGGGGCGCCCCTGGCCGATCGCCTACCGGACCGACGAGCAGCGTCGGTTGGAGACGCTGCGCGGATTCGGGGTTCGGGCATTCACGTCGCTGGTCTATCCCCATAAACCTGAGATGGCGGCGTGGCTCAACGAGTGGGCGGCCGCGTTCGCCGCCCAAACGCCGGACTGCCTGCACACGGCGACGCTTTACCCGGAGCCCGGCGTCGAAGCCTACGTCCGGCGAGCACTCGACGAGGGCGCACGAGTGTTCAAGTCGCACATACAAGTTGGCCGCTATGACCCTACCGACCCGCTACTCGATTCCGCCTGGGGCGCGATCGAGGACGCGGGAGTTCCCGTCGTCATCCACTGTGGTTCTGGGCCCGCGCCGGGTGAACACACCGGACCTGCGCCAGTCGCCGCTCTCCTCAAGCGCCATCCCCGACTCCGCTTGGTCGTCGCGCACATGGGCATGCCGGAGTACACCGAGTTCCTCGATTTGGTGGACCGCTATCGCGACGTCCGACTCGACACGACTATGGCGTTCACTCCCTTTGTGGAGGAGACCATGCCCTTCCCACAGTCGCAATACGCCCGGTTGCGCGACCACGGCGACCGCATCCTGTTCGGCAGCGACTTCCCCAACATCCCGTATGGCTTTGTCGACGCCATACGCGTCCTTACGCGGTTGCCCGGCATCGACGACGATTGGCTGCGGCAGGTCCTTTTTCACAATGCCGCTCAACTTTTCAGTCTCTCCGGCGGGCGGTTACGCACTTGATTCAACCCGATTCCGGTGTGGCGCGAGGCTTTCGAAGGTGCCGCGGGTTCGGCGGGAGCCACGGTGGACACTTAGCGCACGATGTAGGCCGTTGCCGCACTCGCAAATACTTGATCGACCGCGATGTGTTGAACTAGGTGATGTTGCTTCTTCTGTGCGGGCGGCAAGTCGGATTGTGAACTTGCGGCATAACTCTCCGAGGATGAGCGGCGTGATTACACACCGCGGGTCGGCGCTGCGGACCGCGAACTGGCTGATGCACATGGCGCTGCCGATGCTGGCGCTCTGGTTGCTGCTGGCCCGACCCAAAGTCGATCTGGCCTGGGACAACCGGGGGGCGCACTTCGTGCTGGTGTTATCGGCCGCAGCAGTGAGTGTGGGGTTGGGTGCCTCGATCGCACGGGCGGCCCGGGCTCGTGACGACGCGCGCCTGTGGTTGGTGTCCCTGGTCTTCGTGACCACCGCCGGCTTCTTCGGTGTGCATGCGCTGTTCACACCCGGGGTGCTGCTGGACACGTCGGACGCGGAGTTCATGCTTCCGACGCGGATGGGCCTGGTGTTGGCCGGGATCGTCGCGCTGGCCTCCGCGATCACCTTCAGCCCCGAAAGAAACGCCCGGCTGTGGTCGTTGCGCCGGCCGCTGTCCGTTTTGATCGCGGCACTGATGGTGTGTTGCGCGGTGGTCGTCTGTCTGGGACTGCTCGACCGGCTCCCGGACCAAGACCTGGTGGAAAGCGTCGAACAGGACGCGGCCATGGCGGGATGCGTGCTATTCGCACTGGCCGCTCTTGCGTATTTCCCGATCTATCGTCGGCGTCCGGCTGTGGTCGTCATGTCGGTCCTCACGTCGTTCGTCTTGCTGGCAGAGGCGTCAGTGGCATTGGCACTGGGGATGAGCTGGCATGCGTCGTGGTGGCTATGGCACTTACTCATGACGACCGCCTTCTGCTTCATCGCCTACAGCGCGCGGGTCCAATTCCACCGGGAAGGTTCGGCACGGGGGTTGTTCGATGCACTTGCCACCCGGCAGACCATCGCGGAGTTGCGCCGCGATTACGCCGCGGCCCTGGAGGCGATGGTCGATATGCTGCAACGCCGCGAACGTGGCGAGCGGGTGCCGCCAGGTGCGGTCACCGGAGGCCTCGCCGAACGATTCGGGTTGACCGAACAGCAGGTCGCCGTTCTCAAACGCAGCGCCGAAGCGCTCGGTGCCGAACGCGAGCGGGTACGCAAGCTGGGCAGGCTAGTCGCCGTCGGCCGGGAATCCAGCGTCATTCAGGACGAGGATGCTCTGCTGGAAGGGGTGATGGCTGCCGTCACCGAGGCCTTCCCCGACGACGAGATTCGACTGGGCCTGTTACACGCCGGAGAGCTGCGCTTCCAGGACGACGCTGCCGGTCAGGCCTGCGACTCGGATCTCAAAGCGGATCCCGCGGAGCAAGCCGACGCCCTGCAGCTTCCCCTGATGGTCAAAGGCCAAGTCGCAGGAGTGATCACAGCCCGACGGCCGGGCGGGACCTTCGCCGACGCGGATGTCGCTCTGCTGCGCTCGTTCGCTACCCAATCGTCGATCGCGTTGGAGAATGCTCGCCTTTACCGTCACCTCGACGGACTATTTCGCAGTTACATGTCGCCCGCGGTGGCGACCGCGCTGCTTGCCGACCCGGATCAGGCGGGGCTGGGCGGCGCGATCACCGATGTGACCGTCCTGATGGCTGACCTGCGGGGCTTCACCGCATTCACCGAAGCGCACTCTCCCGAGCAGGTTGTCACCATGCTCAATACCTACTACGGCGCCATCGTCCCGGTCATTCTCGACAGTGGCGGCACCGTCACACAGTTCGTCGGGGACGCTGTGATGGCGATCTGGGGCGCGCCGGTACGCCAGCCCGACCACGCGAGACTGGCCGCGTGCGCCGGGCTCGCATTGCACCATGTGGTTGAGCAAGTCGCCGCCGGCCACCCCGACTGGCCGCGTTTCCGGGTAGGGATCAACACCGGTCCAGCCGTGGTGGGCAACATCGGTGCCGCAGAGATGCGCAACTTCACCGCCATCGGTGACACCACCAACCTGGCGGCGCGGCTGCAGAGCCTGGCCCCGGCAGGCGAAGTGGTCATCGGACCCGGAACAGTGGCTGCGCTCGGTGATGCCGCCCGGGTGAGCGAGCACGGCTGGGTGAAGGTCAAAGGCAAACGCGACCCGGTCCGGGTCTGCGTGTTGCACGAAATAAGGGAACCGAAATGAGGGAAAGTGCTGTCGCGGGATGGCGATTCCGCGCTCATGGCCCGACATCTCGCCCCAACCATTTTCGGCTGATTGCCGCGTAGGTGCCGTCGTTGTCGGCGATGGTGAGCCATTGATTGACCCACTCCTGAGTCTGCTTCGCGCTCAACGGAATTAAGTAGGCCTTCTGGATGGTATTGAACGGGTGGTCGAGGTCGCCGGCGCACAGCTGGGGATGCTGGGTTGTCTGGTAACGGATTTCACTGCCGTCGGTGATCATCACATCGGCTCGACCCGTGATGATCTGCTCGAAGATCGTATTGTTGTCGGGGTAATCGATGACTGTCGCGTGCTGCAGGTTCGCGCGATCGAACTGCGCGTTCGTGCCATCGGGGTTGACGATGACGCGTACCCCGGTCCGGTCGATGTCGTTGAGCGACCGGTACTTCGACCGGTCAACACAACGCGCGATCGCGGCCTTGCCGTCGCGCAGGTACGGCCGCGAATACAGCGCATCCCGCGCACGGTCGGCAGTAATGGTGATTCCGCCCATCGCCACGTCGCAACGCTTGCCCAGATCCTGCAGCACAGCCGACCAGGTGGTCGCCACGATCTCGAGTGTGACGGCGAGACGGCGGGCCATATCGGCAGCCATGTCGATATCCAATCCGCTCCATTGACCGCGGATATCACGATAGGTGAACGGCAGGTAGTCGCCGGTGCTACAGACGCGCACCACGCCGGCGTGGGAGATTCGACGCAAATCGTCTTGTCCACCTTGGTCTTCCGATCGGCATGATCCGATCACGACCGCGACCGCAACGGCCAGCAGCGCGAGATGTCGTCTCTTCGGGGCCTGGGCTGACGGCAGAAGCATGCGACCAGTGTTGGCGCTGCCCATGGTCGCCGCAATGCCGGCCGCGCCGCCTTCGATACACAGCTGGGTATAGTTCGATATATTCAGCAAACCGTGGGCCAAGAGGGGGTTCTTGTGACGGCGACGCATGTTTGGGCGACGCGAACGACGTCGACCGTCTTCGTCGTCTCCGTGGCGGCTTTCTTGGCCAGTCTGGACCTGTTCATCGTCAACATCGCCTTCCCCGAGATGCGGGTGGCGTTCGGCAACACCGACCTCAGTGCCATGTCGTGGATCCTCAATGGCTACACCGTGGTCTTTGCCGCCTTCCTCAACCCGGCCGGTCGACTCGGAGATCGCTACGGACACCGCCGGTTGTTCCTCTGGGGGCTGGCGCTGTTCATGGCCGGATCCGTAGCGTGCGGGTGCGCGGTGTCGTTCGCGATGTTGGTCGCCTCCCGCGTCGTTCAGGCCGTCGGCGCGGCGATGCTCATGCCGAGCTCCCTGGCCCTGTTGATGGCATCCGTCCCGGCCGCACGGCGGGCAGTGGCGGTGAGCACTTGGTCGGCAGCCGGCGCCATGGCGGCCGCGTTGGGACCACCAATTGGTGGCGTCCTCGTCGACCTGTCGTGGCGGTGGATTTTTCTGGTCAATATCCCTTTTGGGCTGCTTGCGCTGGCAGTCGGCCCCTGGGTTCTGGTCAGAACCGACAACACCGGCACCGGGGTGCCCGATGTGTTCGGCGCGCTGAGCTTGGTCATCGGGATCGCAGCGTTGGTATGGGCCTTGGTTGAGCTACCCGCCGCCGGGTCGGTGGTAAAAGTTTATTGCGCGGCCGCACTGGCCGTTGCTGCGATCACTGTGACCGTCTGGCGTTCCCGCCGGCACCACACCCCTGCCATCGACCTTGCAGCCGTGCGAGTCCTACCGATGTGGTCCAGCAGTGTGGCGTTGTTTTTGTTCGCTGCGGCCTTCGGCGCGATGCTGCTGGGCAGCGTCATGCTGTTCACCGACATCTGGCACCAGAGGCCGGTGATCGCAGGTTTGTGCCTGTCCCCGGGACCCGTTGTGGTAGTGCTGGTTTCGCTGACGATCACCGGCCGACTGATCAATCGCTACGGCGTCGGCTTCGTCGCCGCGGGCGGAGCGGTGATATACGCCGTCGGCGTCATGGTGTGGCTCTGTCGGGTGAGCCTTGAACCGCATTATCTGGCCGACTACTTACCCGGCCAACTGTGCACCGGCGTCGGCGTCGGCCTTGTCATGCCCAGCCTGTCAGCTGTCAGCGGCCGCGCGCTACCGGCTCACCAATGGGGCGCCGGGTCAGCGCTTACGAACACCGCCCGTCAACTGGGAACGGTTCTCGGCACCGCCGTCCTGACCGTGCTTTACCAACCTCGCGTCACCATGACTTCGGTTCGGGACGGCTGGGAACTGACGACTGCTGCAGCAGGATCAGCGGCGCTGATCGCCACTGCCCTGGCGCTGCGGTGGCAGAAGCCGCCGATTCAATTTCGGGCAACGGGGTAGATATCGGCTATGAACCTGCATGACGCCCTCGGCAGCGTTGAAGAAGTCGAGGTCCTCGACGCGCCCGCCGGTGCCGCCTCCCGCATTGCCGCACGACTGATTGGCGGCGGCCGCGTGGCCAAGGCCCTGCGCGGATCGTGGCTCGGCCATCCGGTGCACCCGCTGTTGATCACGGTTCCGATCGGCACATGGATGACGTCGGCGGTCTTCGACATCGTCTTCAAAGACGCGACCACAGCGCGCCGACTTTTGGCGGTCGGCCTGGCCGCTGCCCCGCCCACCATCGTGGCGGGGTGGGCTGACTACGCCTTGCTCAACCGACGACAGCAGCGGGTAGGACTGGTGCACGCCGGGTCGAACTTCGTCGGTGTGGTCTTGTTCTGGTTGGCGCACCGGGCCTATCGCCGTGATCGGTTAGGGGCGGCTCGCGCCTTCACCCTGTTGGGCTTGACCGCGATCAGCGTCGGCGGCGCGCTGGGAGGTCACCTGTCCTACGCACAAGGCGCCGGCATGTTCCGGTGGGAACCACTGCGCGCTCTGACCAATCGGAGCCCGGTCGAATACCGACGCGCCGCGTAAGCGACTCAACCCAATTGGGCGCTGATATAGCTGACCGCGTGACGGAATTCGGCAAGGACCTCGTTATCCGGTAGTACGAAGCCGTGCTCGTCATACAGCTGTTCGGTGGCGTATTCGGTGACGGTCCAACCGGTGGCAGCCAGGTGTTCGGCGGCTGGGCGGCGCGGACCCGCCCACACCAAGTCCGCAACGTCGATATCCAGGCCGTGCTTGCGCCAGGCGGTGCGCATCGCGCGGGCTCGCTCGTCGGTGAACACGCTCATGTCCGTGATGTTCTCGGTGGCCAACCGGCTTCCCGGTGCACTGAGTGCGGTGATGTTGTCCAGCAGCCGGTCTTGGGCGTCCGGCGGAAGGTAGGGCAGCAGTCCTTCGGCGATCCAGGCGGTCGGCGCGGTGGTGTCAAAGAAATTGTCTCGCAACGCCTGCGGCCAGTCCTCGCGCAGGTCAATCCCCACCGCCCGGCGTTCGGTGGTGGCTTCGGCGCCGATTTGGGCCAGCGTGGTGCTTTTGAAGGCGATGACCTCGGGCTGGTCCACCTCGAACACCACGGTGCCCGCGGGCCAGGACAGCCGGTAGGCGCGCGCGTCGAGTCCGGAAGCCAAGATAACGGCCTGTCGTAGACCGTCATTGGTAGCGGTGCGGAAGAAGTCGTCGAAGAACCTGGTGCGCACCGCGATCTGCTCGCGCCGCTGCTGCAGCGTAATCGGCACTTCTTCGTCGGTGTCGAACGGGATCTCCCCGTCGAGCATGCGCGTGAAGAATGGATGCCCGACCGCTCTTACCAGCGGTTCGGCGAACCGGTCGTCGAGCAGCGGATCTGGGTCACGAGATGCCAACGCCCGGGCGGAGGCGACCATCGTTGCGGTCGCTCCCACACTGGATGCCAGATCCCAGGTGTCCCCTTCGCTGCGCGCCGAACCAAGTGATGACACCCGCTGCTCCCTTCCCGGACCGGCAACCGATCCACCGGCCCCCAACCATCGCATCGTACGTTCAGCCACGCGCCGTTTCAGTAGCGGCGTCCAGCGACCGCCTCACCGTCTTCTCAAGCCATCCAACAGTTGCTGGATGGCGGTGTAGACGTCCCGGCGGAGGATTTTTCGTTTCGCCGGTGACGCTTCGGCGAGAGCAACGCCAGCATGGGTGATCATTCCCGTCATAAGTTGCGCCATGGCGTCCACAGGTACGTCGGACGGGAAGATCTTGGTCTCGATGGCGCTGTTGAGCAGCGTGCGGATGTTGGCATAGGTGTATTGGTCTTCGCATTCCCGCCACCGCTTCCACCCGAGCGCGACGGGACCTTCCACATAGATGAGTCGGCCGACTACTGGGTCGACACATGCATCGAGGGTGACTTCGAGCGCGGCCAGCGCGCCACGCCACAAATCGTCTGGATGCTTGGCGACGGCTGCCAGCACTTTGCTTTGCGCCTCCTCGTCGCATTGTCTCAGCACCTCTTCGAACAATGCGCGCTTATCCGAGAAGTGGTGGTAGACCGCGCCTTTGGTGACTCTCACGGCTGCGGCGATGTCGGCGATCGAGGTCGCCGCGAAGCCGTCCTGGGCAAACGCGGATGCGGCGGCGGCTAACAACGCTTGACGGGTTTGTTCGGCGTATTCCTCGCGGCGGGTCTTGACAGCGTCCACGGCCCTGAGCATAGTCATCCGTAGGTCACATACTCCGGGTATGTGACAGTCCTTGAGTATCCGCCATCGCAGAGGAGCTGACCCCGATGGACGTCAACACCCTCGATCTACATCGCCAGTTCGCCACCATCTCGTCGGGACCGGTGAGCTACCTTGACGTCGGCCGCGGCCGAACTGCCGTTTTCATTCATGGTGTTGTCACCAATAGCTTGCTATGGCGAAACGTCATCTCCGCCGTCGCTTCGGCGGACCGTCGTTGTATCGCCATGGACCTGCCTGGTCATGGACATACGCCTGCAGCCACCATTGAGGCCGATGTCTCGCTCACAGCTCTGGCTAATCGCGTGATCGAGCTGTGTGATCACTTGAAGCTTGATCAGATTGATTTGATTGGCAATGACACCGGCGGTGCGGTGGCTCAGATAGCCGCAACGCGCCTGCGAAACAGGTTGGCAACATTGACCTTAACCAACTGTGATACAGAAGGCAACGTTCCGCCACCGCTGTTCAAGCCGGTGGTCTTCACCGCACGGTGGCCTCGTATCTTTGCGCGGGTGGGGCCATGGGCAGCGGCTCATCCACGACTGATGCGTGTGCTTCTAGCGGCGGGTTACCAAGATATTCAACGGGTGCCGGCGCAGATCCTCACCGCCTATTGGCAACCGGTTCTCGGCACCGGCGATCGGGCGCGTTCATTCGCGCATTTACTGGCATCCATCGATTCCGACGACCTAGCGGCCGTCACACCTCAACTTCGCCAACTGCACGTGCCCACCCTGATTGCTTGGGGCACAGGTGATCCCTTCTTTCGACTCAAATGGGCACATCGGCTTGCCGAGCTCATTCCTGGCACTACCAAAGTCGCGACAATCCGCGGGGGACGTCTGTTTTTCCCCGACGAACGGGCAGCAGAGTTCGTGGAGTTGCTACAAGAGCATTGGGGCCTTGGCATACGGCCGCCATATCAATCCACTTGACATATATCAGGCCGGTTGATATCAAGGGTCTATGACGCAACCGACTCAAGAGATGTTCGAATCCGCTTACCAGGGCAAGGCTCCGGAGATGGGAGAGGGCAGTCGCCCACCGTGGAGCATCGGTGAACCGCAACCGGAGATTGCGGCTCTGATTGCGGCAGACAAGTTCCACGGGGACGTACTCGACGCGGGTTGTGGCGAGGCGGCGGTGTCGCTGTACCTTGCCGAACGCGGCTTCACCACGGTTGGCCTGGATCAGTCGCCCACCGCAGTGGCATTGGCGCGCGAGGAAGCCGCGAGGCGCGGGCTTTCCAACGCCAGCTTTGCCGTCGCAGACATCAGCGCCTTCACCAGCTACCCGCCCGGATCAGAGAGCCGCTTCGGGACGATCGTCGACAGCACCCTGTTTCACTCGATGCCCGTCGAGTTGCGTGACGGCTACCAGCAGTCCATCGTGCGCGCCGCGGCGCCCGGAGCATCCTACTTCGTCTTGGTCTTCGACCGCGGCAGCATGCCTGCCGACGGACCGGTCAATGCGGTGACGGAGGACGAGTTGCGCGAGGTCGTCTCGAAATATTGGGTGATCGACGAGATCCGGCCGGCACGGATTCACGCCAACGTGCCGGACAACGTCTTAGCCAACTTCGAGGCGTTCGCCGGTGCCGACATCCGCGATGAGGGGAGCGGCCGCAAATCCGTGCGCGCCTGGTTGCTTTCGGCCCACCTTGGTTGATCAGGCGTCTGCCGAGCGCTAACGGGCGGTGATCGCCAGGACGGCGACATCGTCGTCGGGCTCGAGTTTGGGTATCAACGCGGCGAGGTCGTCGACGAGTCCGCGGGCGCCCATCGCCGCGCGCTGACGGGCGAAGGCAGCCAAGTCCTCCTCCCCGAAGGGGAAACGGCTGTGGCGAGCTTCGATGAGCCCGTCGGTATAGAACAGCAGTGTCTGGCCCGGCTGCAGGTGCAACCTGCACGCGTCGAAGGTGGCGCTGGGGGTGGCGCCCACCAGCATTCCCCCGCTGGACCGGATCTTCTCCGCCGTACCGCTGCCGGCGTCCAAGCGCAGCGCCGGCGGATGCCCTCCGGTGGCCATGGTGATCTCGAAGCCACCGCCGTCACCACTGGACCGCAGCGTCCCGAACAGCACCGTGCAGAACCGCCGCGGATTCATCTCTTTCAGCAACACCGTGTTCAGTTGGGCCAACCCCTCGGTGGGGTCGCTTATGTGCAAGGCGGCCGATCGCAGTGTGTAGCGGATCAGTGACGTCACGACGGCGGCTTCGGCACCGTGGCCCTCGACGTCGCCGATGAAGAACGCCCACCGCTGATCGTCCAAGGCGAAAACGTCGTAGAAGTCGCCTCCGACCTGCCGGGCGGAAGCTGGGTGATACAGGCAAGCCAGGGCCAACCCGGGAATGTCGGGCAGCGCCGGCGGTAACAGCGTGCGCTGCAGGACGGTTGCGTACTGCTCGATCAGGTCGCGCTCCCGCTCGGCAATGTCGCGGTCCAACCGTGCGTCGTCACGGGCTTGGCGCGCCGCGTCCCGCCCGCGGCGGGCGTCGTCGCGGGCATATTCGGCAGCACCCCGTAATCGCCGTTCCACCCGCACCGCGTCGAGGGACGACAACCGCAGCTCCAGCTGTTCCATCACGATTGCCGCCAAGTCCTGCAGGATGCTCAGCTGCTTCTCCGAAGCGGTGGCGACCTTGGTGTCCATCACCGCAACCACACCCAGTCGGTGTCCTTCAAAACTCACGATGGGCGCGCTGGCGTAAAACCGGATACCGCGCTCCTCGACGAATCGATTGTGGGCAGTGCGGGAATCGGTCAGCGTGTCGGACACCACGTAGGGTGTGTCGCTCACGACGGCCGACCCGCACAGCCCCTCGTCGCGCGGGATTTGCCGCAATGACTCCAGCCCGTGCACGCCCATGAACCAGATGCGATCGTGACCGACAACGGACACCACCGCTATCGGTGCGTCGAAGACGTGAGCGGCCAAGCCTGCGATCCGGCCGAATACCCGATTGGGCGGCGCGTCGAGTACCTGGTAGCGCTCGACCGCACGCAGGCGCGCGGCCTCATCGTCGCCAGTGAAGTTGCGATCCCCGGAGTTAATCGTCTATCTCCCAGTCGAACTGTCATGCGTATCTCGATTAGCCGTTGCTGGACAAGCGAGTAATACCCAAGATCGGTCGTGATCAGTGCACGAGACGGTGATTGCGGTGGTTTTAGCGGCTTGGTCGGGTGAATATGCGCCGCACCGGCTTCAGTCAGGGAGCGTGCAGGTGGGGAACCAACCGGGTTCAGCCAGCCAGACCGCGGTATCTTTGCCATCGCGGCGGTAGGGGGTAACAATGCATCCGCTGATGTAACTCAAGGTGCAACGGGACCCGCGGGTACCGCACGAGCATCAGACGAGGACAGCGTCTTCCGCCCGGTGGTTGGTGGTGGTACGGAATCTGTCCCGGTAGTTCTTTGGTGAGACACCGAGATTCTCCACGAACGCCCTGCGGAGAGTTTCTGTGCTGCCGAAACCGGACAACCGCGCTGTGTCGCTGACCGTGTGCCCCGCGTCAAGGGCTGCTCGCGCCGCATCGATACGCACCATCTCGACGTAGCGGGCCGGAGTCATGCCGAGTTCGGATTGAAACAGCCTGGTCAACTGGCGCGTACTCAAGCACGCTCTGGCGGCAAGCTTGTTCACGCTATGGTCGTCGGCCGGGTCAGCCGCGATCGCGTCGGTGGCGGGACGCAGGGCCGACTGTGGCGGTGGCTCGGCCTCGACGAGCACAGAAAACTGCGACTGGCCGCCCGCCCGTTTGAGATAGACCACTAACGACCGGGCGACCTCTCGAACCAACTCGGCGCCATGATCCTGCTCGACCAACGCCAGCGCAAGGTCGATCCCTGCCGACACTCCCGCCGAAGTGAAGACGTTGCCGTCGCGCACAAAGATTGCGTCCGGTTCCACACGGATGTCGCCGAACACGCGGGCAAACAATCGTGCGTCTCGCCAATGGGTAGTGGCTCGCCGGCCGCTGAGCAAGCCGGCTTGTGCCAACAGGAAAGAACCGGTGCAGATCGAGGCGATCCGGCGGGTGCGGGCCGACACCGACCTGATGGCGTCCACCAGCAAGGGATCGATCGGACGTCGGAACAGGTCGTCGCCGCCCGCGACCATCACGGTGTCGGCGGACTCGATCGACGAAATGTCGTCGGTGACGCCTAACCGCGACCCGATCGAGGTCATCACGTCGCGCCCGCCAAGCGAGGCGGTCTTGATGAGATAGTTGGCGCCCGCCCGGTTAGCTTCGGCGAACACCTCGCCCGCTCCGGCGACATCCAAGAGCGTCACTTCATCGAAGACGACAATCACGACCACCCGCGCGTTTGCCTTCGTTTGTAAAGCCATGATGTGCCCCTCCCGCAGTCGTGATGATGCTCGATCTGCGCTTCTTCACGACGATGGCGGTCCGCTGACGTACTACCGACCACGATGAGTCCCCGAGTCACTATCTTGAGAACTCCAGGCGGTAGGCGCCGATTATTGGTGTTGTCCGCTCATTGTCTCACTACGATTCCCTGAACGCCGCGCCGGTCAGATCGGCCAACACGCTTCCTGGCGGCGGATTGTCGTGATCGAATGAAGCGGACCGCAGTCCCTCGCCGCCAAGAGGGCAGGATTGCGCCGCTTCGACAGACAGGAGCATCGTGACCGGGCTGGCCGGACGCTGTTGCGTCCAGAGATGATCGTGCGCGCCGGTTGCTCGAGCCGTGACAGCTAGCGGGGGCGTACCGTCGGCGTAGCGGTCAGCCGATGCCACTACTATGAACGTCTTGGTCGCCCCGGATGAAACTCGTTGAGACACAACATTTCCGCCGGTACCATCCCCTCAGGTGTTGTGGGACAGAGGCATTCGCAATCAACAGGTCGCTTCTTCGTCTCATGTGCGACATTCCCGCTGTCCCTCCTGCCGCCTGCCTCAGCACAGGCAGGGGACAGCAAAGGGTCACACTTTGCCGACCAGATCGCGAATAGCAGAGGGCGGCATTTCCTCAGACCACCCCGCCGTTGGCGTAGATCACCTGTCCGTTGACCCAACGGCCAGGACCGGCAAGGAAGGCAACGACATCGGCGATGTCGCCGGCCTCTGCCAGTCGCTCCATTGGCGGCATCGATTTGAGGCGCTCGATGGCCTCCTGCGGCTTGCCATCGAGGAAGAGCGGTGTGGCGGTCGGTCCGGGGGCGACGGCGTTGACGGTGATATCGCGGCCGCGCAACTCCTTGGCAAGAATCAGTGTCATGGCGTCCACGGCGCCCTTGGTCGCGGCGTAGGCCGCGTAGCCGGTCAAGGCGATTTTGACCACCGACGACGAGAAGTTGATGATGGCGCCGCCCGCTCGCACGCGACGCGCGGCCTGCTGACTGACTACGAAAGTACCTCGCACGTTGGTGCGGTGCATCCGGTCGAAATCGTCGAAGTTCAACTCCAGCAACGGTTTCACCAGCATGATGCCGGCGGTGTTAACCACCACGTCGACGCCACCGAATTCCGCTTCCACTTGATCGAACATGTCGGCGACCTGCGCCTCGTCGGCGACATCTGCTGACACCACCATGGCGCGGCCTCCCGCGCCGACGATCTGATCTGCGGTCTGCTGCGCGCTGTCGCGATTGCCGGCGTAGTGCACGGCCACCGCCATTCCCGCCCGGGCCAGCTGCACGCATACCGCACGGCCGATGCCGCCCGAAGCTCCGGTAACCATCGCCACCCTTGTCATGTCACCCTCCTATTGATATGTACGGTGCGTACATATACTATATCCGGAAAGGAGGTCGATGAGTCAACCAGTGCCACCCCGGCGAGGCCGGGGACGTCGTCCCAGTGAGCAGGTTCGCCGCGAGATCTTGGCGGCGGCCGGCGCGTTGCTATTCGAGGAGGGCATGGCCGGTTTCACAATGGAAAAGGTGGCCGGCCGCTCGGGTGCCAGCAAGATGACGATCTACAAGTGGTGGCCGACGAAGGGCGCACTGGCGCTAGACAGCTATTTCGCCACAGTAGAGCCGGAGTTGGCCTTCGCCGACACCGGCGCTATCGAGGAAGACCTGCGGGCGCAAATGCACAGGTTCGTTCGCGTCATCAGCGACTCCCCGGCCGGACGCGTGATCGCCGAACTCATCGGACAAGCGCAGTCCGACCCCGAGCTGAAAGCAGCTTACCTGCAACGTTATTCGTCGCCCCGACGACTGCTGGCCGTAGCAGCGATGGACCGCGCCAAGGCTCGCGGACAGCTACGCTCAGACCTCGACACACAGAGTGTCGTCGACCAACTGTGGGGTGCGTGTTATCACCGTTTGCTGCTCCCCGACGAACCGCTGACCGAGGAATTCGTTGACAACTTGGTCACCAATCTTTTCCGGGGTGTGATGCCCGATAGCAGGTGATCCGACCGCACGCTGTTGTGTTGGCCGGGCGCTGCGTCGCCGCGCCGATCCCGTGGGTGCAGCTTCGCCCACCATTGACCCATATCATCGACAACATGTCAGAGCAGAGTCGACGCGGCAAGTCGCAGAGGGCAGGCATTGAAGCCCCTGCACCCACTCGGTCGGAGAGGGTGCTGCAGGCCGCGGCGGAGCTGTTGCGTACCGGCGGCATAGACGCCGTCTCGACCCGGGCAGTCGCGGCAGCCGCCGGTGTGCAACCGCCTGTTATCTACCGGGAGTTCGGCGGCAAAGATGAACTGCTCGATGCCGTTTCGCAATTTGTGCTGGAGAGCTACCTACATAGCAAGCGCCGGCGACTGCAGCAAGCTTCGGGGGACCCGTTGCATTACCTTCGCGAGTCATGGGACCGGCATGTCGAATTCGGCCTCAAGCATCCGGACACTTATGTACTGACCTTCGTGCAATCTCGAGCCGGTGCGCGGAGTACCGCGGCCGCCGAAACCATCAAGTTGTTAGAGGGAGCAATCGCGAGGGTCGCAGACGAGGGGCGGCTGCGGATGAGCGTGGAGCGCGCGACCATGCTCTTCCACTCGGCCGGTATCGGCACCGTCCTGACGCTGATCGCCATGCCGCCCGATGAGCGTGATATGCAGTTGTCAGTACTCGGCCGCGACAACGTGATATCCGCAATCTGCAATGACAAGAAGGCTGCAGCTGCAAAGTCGTCGCCACTCACAGCACGTGCGGTCGCGCTGCGCGAAGCTGTTCGGCGAGCCGACGACACGCCACTGAGCCCCGCCGAACGTAGCCTGCTGTTGGAGTGGCTTAAGCGTTTGGCCGACCGGGATTAGTGATATCTACTCCCTTCCTCTCGGATTACGCGCTCAAGCGTGTAGAGCGGCGGGTGATCTAGATTCCGTAAGCCGCTTTGATGATGTCGGCGGCGCGCTCTCCGATGACCATGCATGGCGCCATGGTGTTGCCCGTCGTGATGCGCGGCATGATCGAGCCGTCAGCGATCCGAAGGCGCTCCACGCCGTAAACTTTCAGGTTGCTGTCGACAACGGACATCTCGTCCAAACCCCATTTTGGCGGAACAGGTTTGGTGCCAGTACGTGGTAGCAGCGTCACGCACGTACGTTTCCAAGTCGGCGTCGGGCAAGTCACCAGGTGCGACCGCTCGCCGTGCATACGGCCGCAAGGCTCGGGAAGCCGCGATTTCCCGACAAAGTTTCACCCCCGCCACGGCGGCCTTGACGTCGTCAGGATCTGCCAGGAGGCCGGCATCGACGGCTACGGGATCGGTGGGCTGCGGTCCGGTTAGGCAAACACGGCCTCGACTTCTTGGCTTCGCCAGCCCCAGAGCCATGGTCCAAGCGTTCTGCGGGGCAACGAATCTACTGCTGACTCGATGATTGGCCAGCGCAATTTCCGCAACGCAGCAATGTAGATCCGGTGTGTCCAGTGAGGGGTCGCTCTTGGAAAAGAACGTCGCTTCTGATCCATTATTGCGTGGGAACATCGGCTCCGGCGCCTCCCACAGACAGGGGATCAAAGCGTGATCCTGATAGTTCTGTCCCACGCCAGGTAGATGCTGATTCACCGGAATCCCGAACTTGCGCAGTTCGGCCGCATCGCCGATCCCTGACTGCATGAGCAGCTTCGGCGTGTGGATTGCGCCGAGGGACACGATCACCTCACTGGTCGCTCGAACCCGGCGCGTTTCGTTGCCGATCCGGAACTCCACACCGGTAACTCCCCGGCTATCCATGGTCAGTCTGGTGACCAGGGCGCGGGTCAGCACCGTGAGGTTTGACCGGTGCAAGTGCGGTCCAACGTAGGCGCGGAACGCGGACTGGCGGCGCCCGTTGCGGATCCGGATTTCTTGAATTGACGCGCCGCCGTCGGACTCCATCATGGCGCCGTTTTGACTTCGGTAGGCAGGAATCCCCACGCCCTCAGCAGCTTTGACGACCGCGGCGGCCAGTGGATGTGGGTCCGGTGACGGCTCGACGAATGCCGGGCCCCCGGTCCCGCGGTAGTGCGGGTCGGCTGGACCATGCCAGTCCTCGATCCGACGGTAGGTTTGCAAGATCGCCTCGTAACTCCACGATTTGTCGCCCGCCTCCTCAGCGAAGAAGTCCCAGTCATTCTTGTGTCCCCGCGCCCAGCACATGACATTGATGCTGGATCCGCCGCCGAGCACCTTGCCCATCGAAAGCCGTATCGATCGGCCATTCAGGTGCCGACTGGGCATCGCGACGAAACCCCAATCCCGCTCGCTACCCAGGTTCGCCGGCCATCGGGCGGCGTTCATCACCTCGGGCACGTCGTCAGTACCGCCGGCTTCCAACAACAACACGCTGACGTCGGGGTTCGCTGCTAAGCGCCCAGCCACGACCGAACCGGCTGACCCGGACCCGCACACGATGAAGTCGTACTGTGGTGTCGCTTGCCTGTTCAACATACCGCTCACGGTATCAGCGATATCACCATATGTATATCAGTGGAAACCTCATGTTCTGGGCGGCAACGGCGTCAAGGCTCCTTGGCCAGTTCGTCGAGCCATTCGCCCAACAATGCGCGCTCCGACTCCGAGAGCGTGTCCGCATGACAGGCGCATAACTCCTCCCGGAGCGCGAGTGCGCGCGCTGAGACGTTCCACAGCGCCTGCTGCGGCTCGAATTCGTCAAGGACCACTGCGGAAAGTGTGCTGTCGCGCAGCACGCGTGATATCTCTGGATCCCTTTCGTGCGCGGGAAGCGGCATCAATGCGAGAACGACGCTCAATCCTGCCGACCGGATCAGGGCGGCAGCGCGCTCGACACTGATCCGTAACCGCCCTTGGTTTCCCAGCTCAGCGACCACTCCGTGCAGGAGCGCGAACGACTGAGCGGCACACGCGGACATCTTGTCGCGCCCGCTGTAAGCGTAAGCAAGCAAATAACAATCCGGGTGAGTCAGCCCGAAATCGACATGCAGGTCCCACAGATGCTCGAGTTCTCGAAGCGGGTCGGGGTAGGTGGCGATCAAGCGACGCTTGTCGGCAATGTATTGGTCAAATACGAAGCGCGTAACGGCATCCAGCAGCCTCTTCTTGTCACCGAACCGGCGGTAGATGACCGGGGGCTGAACACCGGCGGCCATAGCGACGGCCCTGGTGGACAATGCATCGATACCACCGGCACGGAGCAAGTCAGCAGCAGCCTGAAGTATCTGCCGTTCGGCAGTTGCCGAAGGATCTTTCCGAACACGTACGGTCGGCATGTTTCCGACGATATCATTTTACCGTTTCCGCCGGGCGAACTGATATGACTACGCCCTAACGGTGTTCGTCGTATCCGGTATACCGCACGATAGAATTGGCGTTATCCTGACCATGCGCGGTGGCACATGGCTGGCAGGCTCGTTCAGACCTTCGTGCTTGCACTGAGGCGACTAGCGGCGAAACGCGCGGCTTCGGTGGTCTTGCCGGATTCGACGTAAGAGTTGTGCGCCGCGAGATCAACACCGTTCGAGCACATCGGGTCTGCGCCGTTGCAGAGATCGATTGTCCGGGACGCGTACAACGGCGTGACGGCGTTCAGGGGCCCGCTGGCTCGTAGTGGGTTCGCGAAGACGACTACGGCTGCCACATGAGTCGCTACATCCGTCGGCAATATGTCCGTATATCCGAACATGGGGCGCTCGGCGACGGTAACGAAATCGATTACCGCGGCCCCTTGCGAGTATCCGCCGAGCACCAATTGAGAAGCAGGACACTGCTTGACGATGATTTGAAGGAAGCGGCTGGCGTCGTTGGCGCCGTCGGCCGCGCGCCAATAGTCATGGGATGCCGGATAGTCGACGGCATATACCTTGACCGACTTGTCCGACATCAGCGATCGCAGGGAGTCAGCGAACGCTTCCCCCACGCGCCCGGGCCCTGGTGGCTCGTCAGTATCGCGCGCCAAAACCACTTGGATGTCCGCGCACTCAGACTTCGTGACAACCGGGTGGAATGCCCAATAGCCATGAAGACTCACCACGGATAGCGCCAGCAAGACCGTAGCCGTCAACGCTGGGGCCGCCAGTCCGGCTGCATACCGATTCATCATCGACGGCGCTTCAGCTCGAACGCAGCGCGAGTCACGCCGTAAAGGACTGAAATATCGACCACTTCGATCGGCTTCCCGTTGCGATGTTTCCGGTGGAATCGTCGTTATGATATCGATGGAATCACGGTGACGCAATGCCTCGTTGTTCTCTGCCGCTGTGCCGCTGGTCTCAGCCGTTCGGAGTGGTGGAGTGTCGGATCAATTCGGCTGCCTGTTCGGCGATCCCATACACCGTTGCCAGTGGGTTGTTTGACGGCAAGGAAGGCATCACCGACGCATCCACGATGCGCAGACCCGTGATCCCATGTACCCGCAGTTGGGTGTCTGTCACGGACTGCTCGGTTTCGCCCATCGCACATGTCCCTGCCGGATGGAAATAGGAGCTGAGGGTTTGGCGGATATACATGCGCAGACTTTGATCGTCGTCAGCTTTCGGCCCAGGCGCGATTTCCTGCCCGTACCAAGGCTTCAACGACGCGGCCGCCGCGATGTCACGGGCGATTCTCAATCCCGTGATCAATGTGTCCATGTCTCGCGCGTCGCTCAAATAGTTCGGATCAACGATCGGCGGCTGATCGGCGGCTGAGCCGGCTAGTTGTAGTGCCCAGGGTCGTTGGTTGAGATGTGACGACACGCTGTAGCGGTCGTTGATGGGTGAAGGTCTCCTGTCGTGGAGTGGAGCTGCTACCACTGCACCCACAACGAACAGGAGACCTTCGTGGTCCACGCTAACGCTGTTTTGACGCCTCGGGGTCGGTTGATGCTGGCTCGTCGTGTCGTTGATGAGGGATGGCCGATCGTGCGGGCCGCTGAACATTTCCATGTGTCGTGGCCGACCGCTAAACGTTGGGCGGTGCGGTATGCGGCGATGGGCGAGGCCGGGATGACCGATCGCTCTAGCCGACCCCATCACAGCCCTAACCGCACACCGCCGCCGGTCGTGCGCCGCATCGTGGAGCTGCGGTGGCGACATCGCCTCTCACCGCTGGCGATCGCGTCGCGGTTGTCGATGCCGGCCTCCACAGTGCACGCCGTTCTGGTGCGGTGCCGACTGAATCGCCTGTCGTACATCGATCTTCGCACTGGAGAGGTCATTCGTCGCTATGAACACGATCGCCCCGGTGCGCTCCTCCACGTCGATGTGAAGAAATTGGGCAACATCCCCGACGGCGGCGGCTGGCGATTTGTGGGACGAGCGCAAGGATGGCAGAACCGACGTTCGATGCCCGACACCAAACGCAGTCGTTACCGCAACGAATTGATGGGGCATGGCTTCGTGCACACCGTAATCGATGACCACTCGCGGGTGGCCTACGCCGAAATCCACGACGACGAAACTGCGGCCACCGCGATCGCGGTGTTGCGCCGCGCTGTGGGCTGGTTCGCCGTGCGCGGAGTGACGGTGCAACGTGTGCTCTCCGACAATGGCTCGTGCTACCGCTCCCATGCCTGGCGCCACGCCTGTGCTGAGCTGCACATCGTGCCTAAACGGACCCGCCCCTACCGGCCTCAGACCAACGGCAAAATCGAGCGCTTTCACCGCACCATGACCGCCGAATGGGCCTTCGCCCGTCACTACCCCAACGAACGCACCCGCCGCTCAGCTCTACCGGCGTGGCTACACACCTACAATCACCACCGGCATTTTCTGGGGTTAGCTGCCCTGTTGTGTGACGTTGCGTAAACCGGCGACACGGCCCGGTTCTGCAACAGATCTCCCGGGGTGTGGTGCTCGTGGCTGGTAGTGGTAAAGCTGCCTGCTGCGAGAGGAGATCAGGGTGCGGGCGTTTCTGGTGAGGTTGCCGTCCGGGGCGAGGTACTGGACGGTGCTGGATGAGGATTTGGCGGTGGTGGCCGAAGCGGATGCGTTCTTGCGGCATGTCCGATTCGGCCGTGACGGTTCGGAGTTGACCACAAGGTCATATGCGGGCGCCATCGCATTGTTTCTGCGCTGGTGTGTTCGCACCGGCCGGCATTGGCATGACGGGGTGGCGGCGCTGGGGCTGTTCATCACCTGGCTGCGTCACGCGGGGCCGCAGTCCAGCGGTGTCGAGGTCGTGGCGGGTGGGCAGGTGCTGGCTGGTCCGGGCGTTGAGCCGGTGCGTGGGGCGCGGCGGATCAACGGTGTGCTGACCGCGGTGCGGGGCTTCGTCGCTCACGCGGTGGCATCCGGTCAGGCGCCTGGCGAGCTGATGCCGTTGATCTATGAGCTGGCCGACGAGCGTGACCTGCCCGCGCAGGCCCGCGGTGAGGAACATCGGATGGCCTGGCGGATGCGGGCGCGGCATCGGTTGCACGAGCCAGAGGCGATGGTGGACCGGGCCAGCGATGCCGAGATCGTGGCGCTGCTGCGGGCCTGCCAGTCGGCGCGGGACAGGCTGATCGTGCTGTTGATGGCCAGGGCCGGGCTGCGGCGCGGCGAGTTGTGTGGCCTACGGCGCTCGGACGTTCACCTGTTGGCCGACTCACGTCTGCTGGGCTGTGAAATCCCGCGAGCGCACCTGCATGTGGTGCGGCGGGAGAATCCGAACGGCGCGTGGGCCAAATCGCGTCGCCAACGCGTGGTGCCGCTGGATTTTCTGGCGGTTCAGCTGTTCGATGTCTACGAGTTCGAGCGGTTTGCGGTGCCGCGGGCGGCTGAGTCGGATTTGTTGTTGGTCAACCTGTTTCGCGAGCCGATCGGCGCACCGATGCGCCCGGATACGATTAATGAATTGATCACCGCCTGCGCGCGGCGGGCCAGAATCGAGCATATGACGCCGCATCGGCTGCGGCATGCGTTCGGCAGTAACCTTGCCGACGCCGGTGCCGGTCTGGACGAGATCGCCGCCCTGCTGGGGCATGCGGCGATGAGTTCGTCGCAGGTCTATCTGCATCCCGACCCGGCCCGGTTGCGTGAGGCCGTCGACCGGGTCCGCAGTCCCCGCGAGCTTGCCGGGACGGACGGGTGAGCGCCGTGACGATGCCGACGGCTGCGATCGTCGCCGGCAGAGTGCACGTGTTCGCCGATCCAGCAGGAATCGACCGGCACGCTGCGTCGATCACCGTGGTGATCGATCCCGCGTTCCTCGCCGAAGCCGGCTGGGACGCGGCGCGAAAGGTGCTGTCGTTCGCACCGGAGCATCCGCTGCTGGGACGCCCGGTCTGCCGCGCGTCGGGCTGTTTGACATCCGCGCCGGCAGCGACGCGGATCTGCGCCTCGTGCCGGCGTCGGCTTGCCGAACACGGGCTCGGTGACGACGAGATCGCCTCGCTTCCGCCGCGGGGTCGCGAACGAATGGGGCGCGGGCCGGATGCTTGTGTCGTCGACGGTTGTCGACGCGAGTGGGAATCGGCGAGTTCCGGGCTGTGTCACGCCCACGCAGAACAGCTGCGCGCCTTGCCGGTTGCCGATGTCGACGAGTTCCGTGCTCACCGGCAAACCAGGCCGCTTCCGCCGTGTCCGCCGTGCGCGGTGGCCGCCTGCACTCGCCAGCGGCGCCATCCCGACGGTCTGTACTGTGAGGCGCACCAGCAGCGGCTGCGCACCGTCCGCGCACGTGACCCACATTTAGATGAAATCGTCTGGCGGGCAACCGAACCAGCGATCGGTCGCGGCGGCGAGGTTAGTCTGCGGGGCCTGACGCCGCTGGTGGTCGCTGAATTGCTGGTGGGCTTGCAGCAGCGCTGCCGGATCAACGCGGTCAAGACCGACGAGGCCGTGCTGCGCGCGTTCTGTAACGACTTGCTGGGCCAGCAGGTGGGGTCGATCGCCGACTATGTCATCGGTGACGGCCGGGGCCTGGAGTTCACCGGGCTGGTCAACTGCCTGATCGGTCATGCTCGGCGCGCCTTGTCGAGCCCGGAAACCGAAGTCGCCCAGGACGAATGGGACCTGGCGGTGTTTGGGCATCACGGCACGGTGTCGTTTACCGGCATCAGCCAGTCCTGGCTGCGGGAGGCCGCCAAGCGGTGGGCCGCCGATGACCTGCCGAAACGACGTGTCCGAGCCGGGCGGCGCACCAGCGCCGGCCTGGCCGTGCGCCACTACATCGGCTGCCTGGTGCGGTTGTCAGAGTCGCTGCGCATGCGCGAGGACCGCGGCGAACACCCAGCGGCGTTGGGACGCACCGATATGGAGGCGTTCCTGCACCGGCTGGCCTACCTTGAATCGGTCGGTCAGATCAGTGGCGATGCCCGGATCCGGGCCTGCCGCGAGGTTCGTGCCGTGCTCACCCGCATCCGGGCGATGGGGCTGACGCGGCCCGGCGGCATCGCCGCCGGGCTGGGCGAGGACTTTGTGATTGGGCAGGCGGACGTGCCTGTCGAACCCGAACCGGGCGAACCCAACCGGGACCTGCCGCCGGAAATCATGAAGCAGTTATGCGAACACCTGGATGAACTGACCTCATCAGAGATGCGCACCGCGGTCGAGTTGGCCATCGACACCGGCCGCCGTCCCGAAGAGATCTGCGAGCTGGACTTCGACTGCCTGACCCGAGACGACGACGGACAGCCCGTGCTGATCTACGACAACCATAAGGCCAACCGGCTCGCACGACGCCTGCCGATCAGCGAGCAGACCGCCGCCGTAATACTCGCCCAGCAGCAACAAGTCCGGAACCGCTACCCAAACACTCCGATCGGCGAGCTCAAGCTGCTGCCCACCGACCGGCGCAACCCCGGCGGACGCCGCGCGATCACCGGCTTTTCTCTCGCGTTCGCCCACCGCACCTGGGTCGACCGACTGCCGGTGCTGCGCAACGCCGATGGTGTCGAATATGACAAGAGCAAGGTGGTGCTCTACGCCTACCGGCACAGTTACGCCCAACGCCACGCTGACGCCGGCGTCCCCATCGAGGTGTTGCGTGAGCTGATGTCGCACCGCAAACTCGACACCACCAGCTGCTACTACCGCATCGGCGAAACCCGCCGCCGTGAAGCCGTCGATCGCGTCACCGCGATGCAGTTCGACCGGCATGGCAACCGCATCTGGCGGCAAGCCCAAGCATTGTTGGACTCCGAACACGCCCGTCGCGCCGTCGGCGAGGTCGCGGTTCCATTCGGTGTCTGCGCCGAACCGTCCAACGTCAAGGCCGGCGGCGGTGCCTGTCCGTTCCGGTTCCGCTGCGCTGGATGCGACCACTTCCGCACCGACGTCTCCTATCTGCCCGACCTGCGCGCCTACCTCGACGACCTGCTGCGCACCCGGGAACGCCTGCTCGCCACCACCGACCTCGATGACTGGGCCCGCGTCGAGGCGATGCCCTCCGAGGAGGAAATCCGCCGCATCCGCCGCCTGATCGACCAGATCAGAAACGGGCTCGGCGAACTCGAACCCGAACAGCGACAACAACTTCAACAAGCCGTCACCGTCGTGCGCCGACACCGCAGCGTCATGCTCGGCATGCCTCGCACCCGCCAAATCCTGCCCGACCTGCGCCCAGAGAGAACCCCATGACCACCAACACCACCCATGCCCTCGACGCGATGATCGACGGACGACGAGCCGACTCCACCAGACGCCGCCAACGCGTCCTTTCCGCCCTCGAGGTCGCCATCAAAGACGGCGCAGAACTCAGCGCCACCAGCATCGCTCAACGCGCCGGAGTCGACCGCACCTTCCTATACCGCCACCGCGACCTGCTCGAACGCATCCACGCCGCTGCAACCCAGCCACCAGACAAATCCGAGATCGGTCACCAGGTCACCCGTGCCTCACTGCAGGCCGACTTGCTCGCCGCCCAGCACCGCTGCACCCGCATGGCCGCACGCACCCAACAACTCGAGATCCGTCTGTCTGAACTGCTCGGCGAACAAGCATGGCGCGCAAGCGGACTCGGCGCGCCAACCGACATCGAGCAACTTCAGCAACGCATCGTCACGCTCGAACAACAAATCGTCGAGCTACGGCTGCAACTCGAAGAACGCGACCAAGACCTCACCGCCGCCCGCGCCGCCAACCGCGAACTTATGGCCCAGCTCAACCTCTCCCAGCCGACCGGCTGACAAATGAGTCCTTGCACCACACCTGTTGCGCACCATATTCTTCAGCAGCCAGCCGCGCGAACTGCGGAAACACCGGGACACTACCGCGACTCAGGCCGCGAGCCCAAGAGAACCGTCCACACTCCGCAATCGGCAAGACCCCACCCATCACACGGTTGACCAACCTGCCTGAGCAGTACAGCTGATATGTAGGCACTGTTTGTCAATAGGCAGGTGAAAGCCGCCCCGGTATGGGCCGGGGCGGCTTTCGTTTGATCGGGGTCAGTCGGGCGTCGCGGCGGTCGTTGGTCAACGACGGTGGTGTCAGACTGATATACGCGGGTTGGGTACCGCAAGACGATGGTTCGGCGCGAACGGTGGCTGCTTTCTAGGGGCGGGCGTCACATCAGCATTGGTCGAATGCTGTTGTTGCTCATAGCTGTAACGCAGGTCCAGTTCGCCTACCTCACCGCCGACCGGCTGACTCCGATCAAGCTTCGGGCGGCTGCGCTTATGTCAGCGTGGCCAGCGACCAACACCAACCGGCCAGTTGACGAGCGACCGCGACGTTGGCCACGACGTGGGGCTTCTTGCGCTCATTGAACCGGCACCACTGCTGATGTAAACGGCGGTTTCCGGCGTGCCCGCGGTCCTTGAGCGCTGGGTCGACCTTGGCCCATCGGGCCCGCATCGTCGGACCGGGGGTGCGGTAGCCGGCGCGGTGGTGCCAGGCCGATTCGATCAGCAGTCTGCGGACGTGGGCGTTGCCAGCCTTGGTGATCGAACCCTGGACCCGTGAAGTCCCCGAGGAGTACTCGGTGGGCACCAGACCGACGTAGGCGCCGATCGAGGCACCGGTGAATCGGGTCCAGTCCCCGATTTCTACGGCTAAGGCCAGACCAGTCAACGCCGAGATCCCGCGTAGGCAGCCCAGCCGGTTGACCGGATCGGCCCAGCGCGGTGAGGCCGCGACCATGACGATCTGCTCGTCGAGACGGTTCCTGGCCGCGGTAGCGGTGAGCACCGCGTCAAAGTGATGATCAAACGCCGCCGCGGTGTGGACATCGTCGAATCGTTGGCGCCTAAGCCACGTTTCGTGCACTCCGGTCCAGGCCTGACCACCTGAGTAGACCCGGCCTTGGCGCAGCAACAGCTTCGACAACCGGTGCCGAACACGCATCAGATCCGCACGGGCGTCCTCGCGAGCACGAACCAAATCTCGCACCGCCTCGACCTCAACGTCGGGCACCGTAACCGCAGTGATCTCATCCAACCGCAGCAACCTGGTCAGATGCGCAGCATCACGAGCATCGGTCTTGACCCGATCCCCGGCCGGGCGGATCAGCTTCGATGGCGCGGCGACCACGCAGTCGATCTGGGCATCCGCTAGAGCTCGTGCCAGACCAAACCCCGTTGGCCCGGCCTCATAGGCCACTCGCACCGGGCCTCGCAACCGGTGCAACCAATCCAAGATCTCACCGTGATCAGGACACAACCGCGCCCGTTCGACTCGACCCGTCTGTTCATCGACGGCATGAGCAACCACCGAAAGCGCGTGCACGTCCAACCCGACACTCGTACCGTTGAAACTCACCGGAGGCCTCCTGATCTGCAACTGTGGCTCTACCCGTGCGAGTGTTCACCCGACACCGGCAACCCACGTCCGATTGCAGCCCGAGGCCTTCGGCCTCGAGTCAGCCTCCATACCGTCTAGTCGGACGCTGCCTCTACTGAACGGTTGCATGGCGGCCGCTCCGATGAGGAAGCTGTTGGGCAGATCCAGCCCAGTGACAGCGGCGGTGTCGACGAAGAGGATCTGCAAATCGGGCGCTGCCGCGCTGCCGTTCGTTCGGATCACCCCCATCATTTCGCCGCGATTGTTCCGGGGTGCCGGAATCGGTTGTGCGGCGGCAAGAACGAGACCGGCCAAAGGGTGGTCCTGCAGATTGGATCCGACGCCTGGAAGATCGACGACGACGTCGATACCGACGTCACGCAGGTGCGACTTCGGTCCGATCCCGGACAACATCAACAGCTTTGGCGTTCCGATGGCTCCCGCAGACACGACAATCTCGGCGGCTGCGCTGGACACAATTGTCGACGGGTTGCCTGCGGTGCTGTATTCGACACCGGTGCACCGTCCCTTTCTGATCAGTAGACGGTGAGCGATTGCATCAGTGATGACGTCGAGGTTGGGGCGATTCATCGCCGGTCGTAGATAGGCATCTGCGGCGCTTTGGCGCCGCCCTTCAAAGATGGTCGCGTCTGGTGCGCCGAAGCCCGTTTCGCATCCGCCGCTCAGGTCGTCAGCTCGACGGTATCCGCAATCAAGTGCTCCACGCATGGCCGCGACCAGGACGTCGTTGGCCGGTGATACTGGGCTCACCCGTAACGGGCCGCTTTTCCCGCGCAACGCTGGATCACCGTGGGGGACGCTCTCGCTTCGCTTGAAGTACGGCAAGAGATCGTCGAATCTCCAGCCGTCAGGCCAATCCGCGTAGCTGTCACAGTGACCGCGGGCGAACATCATCGCGTTGATCACTGATGAACCGCCGATCACGTGCCCCCGCGACAGGTGCACGGCGTTGCCGGTCGCGGCCTGCACTGCCGTGACGCCGCCGCCGTCAGCAGGGCCGCGGACCAAGGTCGGCCACAGGGGCGGCTGGGCACTCTCCGTGGGAGGCGTTGCGCTGCCGGCTTCTATGAGCAGCACCTTGATGCCCTCGTCTTCGGTCAACCGACGGGCCAGTACGCAACCAGCGGTACCACCGCCCACGACAATGACGTCGTAGAAGTCTGCTTCGACCATGCCGGACCTCCGTGGTACTTGGTGATGCTTATAGGGCCCAGGGCAATGTAACACACTGATATCGTTGAACTGTTTCCGCCGGAAACGCTGCGGTAGCTGTTCCGGTGGTACCGTGAGGCCAGTAACGCCGGTAACGCCGAAAGGGAGCGTTTCTGCGGTTCCGGACGGCAGGGAGGTCGCGGTGAAGTCGGGTCCGCACGCCATCGGTGCGAACGATCGTGAGAAGAGTTACTCACTCCCGTACGAACTATTCCCAACCGGCCCCTTCGAATTGCCCGCGGCGCTGCGGCGACTACGCGACATGAAGAAGTCAGCGAGGGGACCTGACATCGCCGCGCTGATGGATCAGGCGGTAGCCGAGTTGGCGGACGCTGATTCGCTCACGATGGTGCCGGGCGTCGGTGACCCCGCCCCGAAGTTCGAGCTGCCGAACCAGATCGGCGCCCTCGTTTCGTTGGACGGACTACTGGCTACCGGGCCCGCTGTCCTCGTCTTCTACCGCGGCGTGTGGTGTCCGTTCTGCACTCTGACGCTGCGGGCATACGAGCAGTACCTGCCGGACTTGCGCTCGGCGGGAGCATCCCTGGTGGGGATCTCCCTGCAAACGCCGGACGACTCCCTGACCATGGCTGAGCGCAACCGGCTCAGCTATCCGGTGCTGAGTGACCTCGGCGGCGCGGTGTCTAGCAACTATGGCTTGGTGTTCAAGCTCCCGAACTACCTTCAGGAGGTGTACCGCCAGCTGGGTCATCCATTACCCGCGTTCAACGGCACCGACGATTGGGAACTGCCCGTGTCCGCGACTTTTGTCGTCGACCGCTCCGGCCTGGTGCGTTTCGCCGAAGCGCTGCCGGATTACACGCAAAGGAGTGATCCCGCAGATGTGCTGGCGACGGTAATGCGGCTGTGAGCGTATCTTCGGCTCGAGGATCTGTTGGTGATGGCACCCAAAGAGAAATCCGGGCCCCTCGGCGGTGCGAGGGGCCCGGATCAATTCGCCGGTCGTGTTGCCGGGGTGGGGTTATCGGTCGTCGCCGTGGTGACGGGTGCCCGACTTCGCCAGCCCGCGGCTAACCATGTAGCCGACGCTCAGAATCGAAATGTACAGCCACGCTTTGTCGGCCTGGAAGTAGTCGCCGTGCCCGTCGGTCGCCTTCACCAGGTACGACGCCAGCAGGACACCGATGGCTGCGACAACGAAAACCAAGAATTCGCTGGTTTTGTAGAACACCTTGGTTTCGTGGCCGAAACGAGAAATACTGCGAGTCGGCTGTGCACCGACTGGGCCACCGTGGGTGTTCGACGTGTCGACGTCGCGCACAGATGCGGCATTGCTGCTGACCATTTGAAATGCTCCTTGGGTCTGTTTTCGAACTGACGCCCCGACAACATCGAGAGCCCGAGCGTCCGAACTGCGTTGGGCGCCACTGCTCGACGGCCCGTCCTCCGACGATTGCCCACGTCGGAGCAATGCCAAACCGGCCAATAGGGCCATAGTGGAAAATGTCACATTGCGTTAGAAATTTGCTGGAGATATTTTGCCAGGTCAAAGATCGAAATGCTCTCTTTACCAAGTCCAGCTAGGTATCGGTAAGCTCGACCGCTCAGTCCGCTAACTTATTAGAGGCGGTCCGTGGACCTCGGCCACCATTATTGTGCAAATCCCGGCGTTCAGTAAGAATTTGCGCAAGCAAAGCAAGCGCATGCCGTGAGCGCTAAGACGTCGCCATCAAGCTGTTTAAACCCGAAAACAACGGGCATCCCGGTCGCCACGTTCCTGAAGGTGGTGTCTCCCGCAGCGCCACCGCGACGCGACGAGGAGTTGTCATGCGGCGGTCGCGCAATGCCGAGCCGATCGACCCAGGTCCGGTCCAGATCCGGCCGCGGCAGGTCCAATTCGATTTCTCCGACATTCCGCTGCATTGGATCCCAGGTCACCCGGTGGCTTCTGACCTCATCGGCTTACTGAATATCGGCGTGCCGGCGTTTGAGAGATGGACCGTGGAGACATTCAACGAAGCGTTGCCGCTGGTCAAGGACGACAAGTTGGCCGAGGACATGCGCGCGTTCATCGGCCAGGAGTCAATTCACGCCGCCAACCACGAGCGGGCGCTGCGCGACTTCATGGTCGCCAACGGCGTGGAGCCCACCGCGATGTTGCGGCAGATCGACTACCTATTCAGCAAGGTGCTTGCACCTTCGCGGTCAACGAACCCGAAACGGCGGCACAACCATCTGTGCGACAGATTGTGGTTGATCGCGGCAATGGAGCATTACACGGCCGTGTTCGGTCACTTCGCACTGAACAGCGCCTGGGACGATTATGGCGCGCATCCGACGCTCGTTGATCTCTACCGATGGCATGGAGCCGAAGAGGTCGAGCACCGCACAGTGTCCCACGATGTAGCCACTTATTTCAGTGACAGTTACTGGGACCGGCTCAGCGGTGCCATCTTCGCCGTAATTTTTCTGTTCGGAGCGTTTCAATCAGGCACCTGGTACCTGATGAAGAATGATCCGCAGGTCGAGATGACTTGGTGGCAAGCCCAGCGCGCACGTTGGCTGGACGCTAAGCATCGACTCCTTCCGCGGTACTGGGAGGCCTTCGGCAAGGAGACGTTGACCTACTTGCGGCCCGGCTTTTCGCCCGATGAGGTGGGCTCGATGGCCCAAGCCGTCGCCTATCTCGCGAGTTCACCTGCCGCACGAGCTGCAACCCAATAATGGCCGCAGACAACGCCGCTCGTCCGAAGCGGACAGAGAAGTCTGGGCGCTTACTAAATATGTTGACCGGTTCATTCGGTGCGGCGCTTTCCTGCGTGTGGGCGTTGAGCGGATCCATCCGGGTTCCGCCTGAATTGGCCGAACAGAAGCGAACCCAGGTGCTGACCGTGGTCGACCGACGCATCGTGGCCCAGGATGCGGATGTGGTCGCGCTGACCCTGGCGGCCATCGACGGACAACCATTGCCGCACTGGTTCCCCGGTGCTCATATCGAGGTTCACCTGCCCAGCGGTCGAGTGCGTCAGTACTCGCTGTGCGGGGCGCCCGACAATCGCGATTCGTATCGAATTGCGGTGCGCCGCATCACTGCCGGCGGTGGCGGGTCAATGGAAATGCACGACGATATGCGCGTGGGCGCCATGGTCACCACTGAAGGTCCGCGCAACGGCTTCCCGCTATCGCTGCCTGGCCATGGGTCCACGATGCAACACCTGAGATTCATTGCCGGTGGCATCGGTGTCACACCGATTTTGCCGATGTTGGCGAAGGCGGAGGCTGTTGGCGTGAACTGGTCGATGCTGTACGCCGGTCGAAGCGCGGACAGCATGCCTTTCCTTGACGAGCTAGTCCGTTACGGCGACCGCGTCGTCGTGCGAACCGACAATGTCCACGGAACACCAACGGCCGCAGACCTTCTGGGTGATTGTCCCGACGGTACGGCGGTGTATGCCTGCGGACCGGCGCCGATGCTGACGGCGATCCGGACCGCGCTGGCCGGCCGGCGCCAAGTGGAATTGCATTTCGAGCGATTCGCAGCACCACCGGTGATTGACGGCGAAGAGTGCCGTGTGTCGATTGCGTCGACCGGGATGATCGTCGATGTCGGCGCAGACGAGACAGTGCTGGCGGCGCTACAGCGGGCCGCCGTTCCAGTCCGCTATTCGTGCCATCAAGGATTCTGCGGGTTGTGTCGCACCAGAGTTCTCGACGGAACCGTCGACCACCGAGACACCCTGCTGACAGAGGACGAGCGCGGCGAAGCGATGCTGTTGTGCCGCAGCCGGGGGCGCAAAGGCGCCGTCCTCGGCCTCGATCTGTAATCACGCGACCACATACCGCGCCCAGCGCAGCGTATAGTGAAGCTATAAGTTAAATGAGCTAACTAATGCGCAGAGCCGAGAGGAGTGTGGCCGTGGCCCGCACGGAGAATGACACCTGGGATCTTGCGTCCAGCGTCGGAGCGACCGCTACCGCGGTCGCGGCGTCGCGGGCAATTGCGTCGGCGGGAGATAACGCCTTGCTGGCCGACCCGTGGCCCGACCCGCTGGTCCGCGCGGTCGGTATTGACACTTTCATCAAGCTCGTGGACGGCGAGATCGAGGGTGCCGACGATCCCTTGCTGAACAGGCAGGCCATGAGCGAGCAGATCACCGTGCGCACCCGCTTCTTCGACGACTTCTTCATGCAGGCGACCGACGCGGGTATCCGGCAGGCCGTGATCTTGGCTTCCGGTCTGGACACTCGGGCCTACCGGCTGCCCTGGCCGGCCGACACCGTGGTGTACGAAATCGACCAGCCCGAGGTCATTGAATTCAAGACTCGAACGCTGGCCGACCTGGGTGCCCAGCCGGCCGCGCAGCGCCGCACGGTGCCGATCGATCTGCGTGACGACTGGCCAACAGCGTTGCGCGAGGCCGGCTTCGATACCGCGAAGCCGACCGCATGGAGCGCCGAAGGGCTGTTGGTCTACCTGCCGCCCGAGGCACAGGATCGTTTGTTCGACAACATCGCGGCCTTGTCTGCGCCGGGCAGCCGTATCGCCACCGAGCACATGGACCTGCGCAACATTCCGGCGGACTGGGCCGAAAAGCTCACCGAGCGTTCGCGCCGCCTCGGCTCGAATATCAACCTGGCCGAGCTGTTCTACACCGGTGACCGCAACACGGCCGCCGACTACCTCAGCGGTCATGGTTGGCGGGTGGATGTCCGCACCACCGAGCAGGCGTACGCCGCGCACGGGTTCGACCTGCCCGACGACGAGTTGGCGTCGTTCGGTGATTCCTCCGGTTATCTGACGGCGACACTGACCTAGTGCCGCGCCGGCCGCTCACGCGTGCCGCAGCACCAGCAGTTCACCGGTGACCTTCTCTTGCGCGAGTAGCTCGCCGATCCGGTTGCTCTGGCGTTCGGCGAGTTGCCAGGTCTGCGATCGGCCGTGCCGTTCGGCCAGTGCGTCAGTAACTGCGTCGACGCGGCGCGTCCACTCCTGTGGGATGTCGGGCAGGTCGGCTGTGCTTCGCCAACTCTGCACTCGTAGACCGGCCGCCTCGACCAACTCGGTGAGGCGGTCGGTCGTCGGAAAGTGATTGCCCTCCGGCTGTTCTGCGTCGACCGACTCGCGCGCCACGAACGTGAGCAACGCGACCCGGCCGGGCGGTCGTACGGTTCGCCGCAATTCCGTCAACAACTCTCGCTGATCGGGTGTCGTGCACAGCACGCCCAGCGACCAAGCCGCGTCGAAGGTCGCGTCGGCCAGCGGCAGCGCCGACCCGATCGCCTGCAGGACCGGATAGTCGAACAGGGTGCGAGCCGCGCGGCACGCCCCCGCCTCCGGCTCGACGAGCAGCGGCGTCACGCCCACGGCCTGCGCGGCATACGCGGCGGGGCCTCCCACCCCCGCACCGGAGTCGAGCAGCGTTTCGTCTGCCGTCAAGCCCAGCTCGTCGATCAACCAATCCAGAGCCGCCGGACTCCCACTGCCCCGGCAGCCCGCGGGAACGTAGTAGTCGGGACCCAGATCGACGGCCACCTGCGCAGTCCATTCGGCGACGGTGTCGAATTCAGCTTCCATCGCTTCGGTCATGACACCGCCTCCTCCTTGATGCGCCGGCCTACTTCAGCCTTGATCTCTGCGCCGACGCGAGTTCCGGAGGCCGACGCCAACCCGGACAGGTTGACGCCCTCGACACCGTCGATCGACAACAGGGCACGCGCCTCGGTGACCGCAGCCGATATTCCGGCCGCGATGGGATCCGCCGCATGTAGCACCTCGTCGACCACCGCGTGGTCGAGTTCGAGCCCGGGAAGCCCTTCCAGAACCGCTGCGGAGACGGCGTCGGTGTACACCGCCACCGCGGCGATGATCGGGATGGACAGCCCCGCACCTCGAGCGCAGGACACGAAGTCGGCGATCATCTGCGGATACGGCACGTGGTTGAGCACCGCCAGGCTTGCTCCGGCTCGCTGTTTCTCCACCAGGCGCAGCGGCCGACCGTGGATCGGCGGGGCGGTAGGAGTCTCGGGGACGGCCGCCACCATTCCCAGCGATGCCGCCAGCGACACCAGTCGTGGACCGTCCAGGTCGAAAGTCTGCGTAACGTCCGGGCGCACGTCATATCCGCGGCCATCTCCGGTCACGCACAAGACTGTGCGCAGGCCAAGACTTTGTAGCCCGCGCAACTCCTGCTCGAGGACCACCCGATTGCGGTCCCGGCACGACAAGGTGATCCACGGGGACGCACCCACCTCGAGCAGCAACCGCCCCATCAGGGTGGGTGGAAAGTCCGGTCGGTTCTGATGTTCGCCGACGAGTACCGCATCAGCCGAGCCAGCCAGCATGGCTGCGGTTGCTGCAACGTCCGCCTCATCGAACGGGGTGCAACTGAAGTCGGTGAGCACCAGCGGCGCCTGGACCGGTGCGGTCCGATACTGCGAACCCGACCAGGGCACCACTTCGGGAAACGCGCACTCGCCGGCCCGCATCTCACATTGACCGTCGGGCCGAACACCGCCGCACGGGCCGTACTGCATTCGCTTGGGACATCCGAGGTCCGTCGACGGTTTCACCCCCCGGCCATCCTTTCCCGCGTTCGGTATTGGCAGCCTGTACCCGGAATGCGCGGACGCGAAGCCGTTTCCCGCGTCGTCACACCGGGTAGCTGTGATTGAGTCGTACGACTCCGACGGAGGAACAGTGACCACTGCCGAGCAGCCGCCGCCCGAGGGCGGCGAACAACCGCCCCAAAACGCATCCGGTGAAGGGATCGACGACAGCCAGGAAGCGCAAGACCCTGACTCCGGTACCTCAGCACGCGACAGTTGAGGCCCGTACTCGTGTGCAGACGCAACGGTCGGCATCCGCCACGTCGGCAGGGCGAAAATGATTGCGGCAGCCGCTAACTCACTCCACCCGCGGCTGCGCCACGGTCGTAGAACTCAACGTCGATGCGCGCGCAACTGATATAGGCCGTGGGTGGTCGCGACGACTGTGCCCGCCGCGTCGGTGACCACCGCGTCCAACACATAGTCAGCCTTGCCCTTGGCCGCGGCCTCGGCTTCCACGCGGGCGATCGTTTCGTCGTCCATGCTCGCCTCGGCGCGTAGGGCCGTCGTGGCCATGCCGAGGAAGGCGATCTCGAGGTTCTTGACCAGCGGGAAGTACTTGCTGGAGTCGAATGTCGCCAGGGCGATGATGCCGCCGAGCATTTCGGCGACGGTGAATTGCACGCCGGCGTAGATGACGCCGAAATGGTTGCCGTTGCCTTCGGCCGGGACGCTGGCGGCAGCAAACCCGCGCCGCGCCTCGAGCACTCGCACGCCCATCTTGTCCGCGGTGGGGATGGTCGTTGCCATGCCGGCGTTCATCATGTCGACGAGCGGGTCAGCCACATCGACGATCGTTGCACACGCGAATGCCGCCGCCTACCGCCGCCGCAGCACCGCGCGGATATCCTCATCGACGACTTCGAAGGAGCACTGAGTTGAACATCGATCCCGCCGCTACCGGCTGGTTGCTGGCAAGCACCGCACTCGTCCTGCTGATGACGCCTGGGCTGGCGATCTTCTACGGGGGCATGGTGCGCACCAGTGGCGTGCTCAACATGATCATGATGAGCTTCATCTCCATTCCACTGGTGACGGTGGCGTGGTTGCTGGTCGGTTACAGCCTGGCGTTCTCCGACGGTGGCGCGGGCGGGTTCCTCGGCGGATTGGCGCACGCCGGGATGCAAGGGATAGGTCCGGAAACCGCGCACGGTGCTGTTCCCGAACTGCTGTTCGCCACGTTCCAGCTGAGCTTCGCGATCATCACCGCCGCCCTGGTCAGCGGCGCCATCGCCGACCGCGCCAAGTTCGCGGCCTGGATGGTGTTCGTGCCGCTTTGGTCGGTGGCGGTCTACTGCGTTGTCGCGCATTGGGTTTGGGCGCCCAGCGGTTGGCTGGCCAAGATGGGGGTGCTCGACTACGCGGGTGGGCTGGTCGTCGAAATCGTCTCGGGTTCCTCGGCGCTGGCGTTGGCGCTGGTGCTGGGCCGGCGCATCGGGTTCAAAGTGGAGGCGATGCGCCCGCACAACCTGCCGTTCGTGCTCCTTGGTGTGGGGCTGCTGTGGTTCGGATGGTTCGGGTTCAATGCCGGATCGGCGTTGGCGGCCAACGGTTTAGCGTCCGCAATATTTCTCAATACCCTGGTCGCCGGTTGTCTGGGCATGCTGGGTTGGCTTTCGGTCGAACAGATCCGGGATGGGAAACCGACGACCTTCGGTGCCGCTTCCGGTGTGGTTGCCGGCCTGGTGGCGATCACACCGTCCTGCGGCACGGTGAACACCTTGGGCGCCGCCGTCATCGGACTCGCAGCGGGCATCGTGTGCTCGTTTGCGATCGCGCTCAAATTCAGACTCAACTACGACGATTCGCTGGACGTGGTGGGCGTGCACTTTGTCGGGGGAGTCGTCGGTGTCCTGTTGATCGGGTTGCTGGCCACCGCCGTCATGACGCATGGCCCGCGCGGCCTGCTCTACGGCGGAGGTCCAGGGCAGCTGGGCAAGCAGGCGCTGGCGATGGTGGTCGTTGGCCTCTATGCGTTCGCGGTGAGCTACGGGTTGGCGGCGCTCATCGACCGACTCATGGGCTTTCGCCTCAGCGCTGAGGATGAGGTGAGCGGTGTCGACCTCACTCAGCATGCCGAAACCGCCTATCCCGAGGGTGTTTATGGGCATCAAGCCCCGCGCCGCCTCTCTACCGGCGAACGGGATGACGGCCGTCCCCGGCCCGATGACGACGAAGACCGCTGACTCGCCGTCTGCAGTGCTTCTTGGCCGGCCAGTTCGCTGAACTGCGGCTCGAAGACCGGCGCATGCAGGTTCCACGTCGGGAAGGCCCGGCGTAGCCGCGCCGGGCCGCTGACCGTGACCTCCCCGCTGCGAAGCACATCACGCCACGTTCGCGCACCACGGTGCCAGTCGACGAAAGCTTTGGAGTTGGCCTCAACGGTCAGATCCGGCTGGCCACCGGGGTCGGAATGACATAACTCCGCGTCGTGCCGGTCGATCAAAATCCAGTACCGCCGGTTGATCGGGCGCTCTTCGGGAAACGTGAAAGCAACTACCACCCGGCCACCCGGCAGGGCATCCCGATCGACCTGTGACTGGCACCATGCCCACAGCGCATAACCGGGATCAGATTGTTCTGCGGTGACGTCGACCCACCGTCGGCCCCACTCGGCGAGCGCGGCGATCACCCCCACCAGGTCGGCGCCGGCTTCGGTGAGTCGGTAGAGAGAGCCGCGGCCCCCCGGCTTGGGCTCGGTCTCGATCACTCCCGCCCGCTGCAGCTCATCGAGCCGCTTGAGCAGCATCGACCGAGACATCGTCGGCACGCCGTTGGCGATCCCTGAAAACGTGTTGGCGCCGAGCATGAGATTGCGGATGATCAGCGGATTCCAGCGTTCCGCGACGACCTCGGCTGCCACAGCGACCGGGCAGTACTGACGGTAGGTGACCACGGCTTCGATTATGCGTGCGGCAGAGTCGGCGGTGAAGTTCTATTTTAGAACTTCACGACACACTGCTGTGTGGCAACCATATCTCCATGAGCACCGATTACCCCGACAGCGCCGCCCAATTGAAGATGCGCTTCGAACGTGACGTGGTTCCGCTGCTTGACGACCTCTACACCGCCGCTCGGCGGCTGACGCGCAATAGCGCTGACGCCGAGGACCTGCTCCAGGACACCATGCTCAAGGCATACAGTCGTTTTCACCTCTTCACTGAAGGGTCGCGCTTGAATGCATGGCTATACCGCATCTTGCGCAACACATGGATCAACAACCATCGCAAGTCCTTGTGCCGCCCGGCTTTACAGCTCAGCGCCGACATCACCGACTGGCAGCAAGCAAGCAGTCGCCAGCATCATGACTCCGCGGAATGCCGGGCCGCAGAACTCGACGTTCTCGAAAAACTCCCCAATCAGAAGATCATCGAAGCGCTCGAAGCGTTGCCGGAGAACTTCAGGACCACTGTCTTCTACGCCGACGTCCACGGATACCACTATCGAGAAATCGCAGACATGCTGAACATCCCCATCGGAACAGTGACGTCACGCCTGTCCACTGCCCGTCGCCGATTGCGCGTGCTGTTGGCCGACCTGGCTTCGGAGCACGGGCTCGCCGGATAGCTCACTGACCGGTCCCCCGGGCCGCTTGTTTCAGCACGGGACGTCGGGGTACGCCGCCATAGGCAGACCTTTCGATAAGACGGCCCAGGCATGACGTGTCGCCATGTCCAGGTCTCGATTCGGGGGACCTTGTGCTGACCCCCAACCGACCAGGAGCAAGACATGACCGATGTGTCCTCACTGCAACCCGACCCCGACGACACCCGGGACATCCTGACCGACCGGCAAGGTCACCCGATCTACGACAATCAAAATCAGCGGACGATCGGCGCCCGCGGCCCGGCAACCCTGGAGAACTACCACTTCCTCGAGAAGATCAGTCATTTCGACCGGGAACGGATACCGGAGCGGGTCGTGCACGCTCGCGGCTTTGTCGCATACGGCTATTTCGAGTCCACCGGTAAGTGGGGCGACGAGCCGGTCGCGAAGTTCACCCGAGCGAAAATCTTCGCCGAGCCGGGCAAGCGCACCGATCTGGTCATCCGGTTGTCCACAGTGATTGGCGGTCGCGACTCGTCGGAAACCGCCCGCGACCCAAGGGGATTCGCGGTGAAGTTCTATACCGAAGACGGCAACTGGGATCTGGTCGGCAACAATCTCGGCGTCTTCTTCATTCGCGATGCGGTCAAGTTCCCAGACGTCATTCACGCGCTCAAGCCGGATCCGGTCACCTTCCGGCAGGAGCCCGCGCGCATCTTCGACTTCATGTCCCAGACTCCCGAGTCGATGCACATGCTGGTCAACTTGTTCTCCCCGCGCGGCATCCCGGCCAACTACCGCACCATGCAAGGCTTCGGCGTCAACACCTACCGGTGGGTCAACGCCGACGGGGAGAGCCGCCTGGTCAAATACCACTGGATGCCCAAGATCGGGGTGAAGAGCCTGACCGAGGCGGACGCCGCGGCCATCCAGGCTCAAGACCTCGCACACGCGAGCAAGGACCTCTACGAAGCCCTCGAGGCCGGCGACTATCCCGAATGGGACCTGCTGGTCCAGATGATGAGCGACGACGATCACCCCGAACTGGACTTCGACCCACTCGACGACACCAAGGTGTGGCCGGAGAACGAGTTCCCGCCGAAGCTGGTCGGCACGATGGTGCTCAACCGCAACGTCTCCGACCACTTCAACGAGAACGAACAATCCGCCTTCGGCACCGGCGTGCTCGTCGACGGGCTGGAGTTCTCCGACGACAAGATGCTGGTCGGGCGGACGTTCTCCTATTCCGACACTCAGCGCTACCGGGTCGGGCCGAACTATCTGCAGCTTCCGGTGAATCAAGCCAAGAACACCAAGGTGTCGACCAACCAGCAGGGCGGCCAGATGCAGTACCGCGTCGACAACAACGGGGCCAACCCACACGTGAATTACGAGCCGTCGATCACCGGCGGTCTCCGCGAGGCGAGCAGCCCACGTCAAGACGAGGTCGGCCCCGAGATCCGCGGGCGTCTGACCAAGAAGCGGATTCCGCGCACCGACGACTACACCCAGGCCGGTCAGCGCTACCAGCTGATGGAGCAATGGGAGAAGGACGACCTGGTGCTCAACCTGGTCAACGGTATCTCTGAGGCCGTGCGCGAGGTGCAGGAACGCATGGTGTGGCACTTCCTCATGTGCGACGACGAACTGGGAATTCGGGTCGGGCAGGGGCTTGGCATCACACCCGATGACGTCCGTCACCTGGAGCCGCTGAAATCGCAGACGTTGTCCGACGACGAAGAGCAGCGCCGGGCCAACCTCGGCAAGAACGGCCCGCGCGACGTCGCGGGCATGACGATGACCCACTGCGTGCCCAACGAGCACGTGTCGGTGGCCAGCCAGTAGGCGGCGGCTTCAGGAAGCGACCAAGTCGTCGATCTGGTTGATCGCCGACGACGCGCCTTCCACGACGCCCATGTCCAGTACCTGCTGAAGCGCCTCGGCCGACTCGTAGGTGCTGACGAACGTCGCGCGGGTGCCGCCGTCGTGTTCAGTGAAGGTGTAGACGTTCTTCGAGACGGGCAGCCCTGGGTCCGGGTTGAAGTCCAGGTCGGCGAAGCCGTCGATGAAGGAGAAGCTTGTCGGCTCGTCGACGGCAGTGATCTGCCAGTAGCCGGCGTGCTTGTCGCCCTCTGGGCCGGTCATGAAGTACGTGACGCGGCCGCCGGGTGTCAGGTTGTGGTCGACCACGGTCGCCGGATAGCTCGGCGGCCCCCACACTTTTTCCAGTTGCCGCGGGTCGGCGTAGACCTGCCAGATCCGCTCCACCGGCGCGGCGAAGTCGGCGATGATGGTCAGGGTCAGGTTGTCCAGGTCATGTTGGACGTCGGTCACCGGCATTGTTCAGTCCTCCTTGATCGTGTCGGATGAGATGAGTTCGTCGATGCGCGCGACGCGGTCGCGCCATACCTGCTCCAGATCGCTGAGCATGGACGCCACCGACCGCACCGCCGCCACGTCGCCGCTGGCCAGCTGCTCGCGACCGCTGCGTCGCTTGGTGAGCAAGCCCGCCTTCTCCAGGACGACGACGTGCTTTTGCACCGCTGCGAAGCTGATCTGGTACTTCACCGCCAGCGCCGAAACCGAGTGTTCCCCGGTCAACACTCGGCGCATGATGTCGCGCCGGGTCCGGTCGGCAAGCGCGTGAAACAAGGCGTCCGCCCGGTCCTCGCTGTCTACGGTCACGCACACAACATACAACCAATCGGTTGTATGTTGTCAAGACTTCCGGCTCGTACGGTGGAGCTATGACTGTGCCTGTTTCGAAGGCGGTCAGCGCGGTTCGGCGCGACCTGGGGAGCAAGTTGTTCGCGATGGTGGCTGGGCCTGAGGGGCCGGCGAATCGAGAGCGCATACACGGCACCCCGGGAGCGCGGTGGTTCGACGACGACCGTCCGATTCGGCGGGTGCACGCGGACGCGGCAATGTTCGTGGGCGGGCTGCGGGCCTTGCTGCTGCAGTCTCTGCACCCGCTGGCCATGGCCGGCGTCGCCGAGCATTCCGACTATCGAGGCGATCCGTGGGGACGCCTCCAGCGCACCAGCACATTCCTGGCCGAGACCACGTTCGGTTGCGCTGCCGATGCCCAGCGGGCCGTCGACCACGTTCGGCGCATCCATGAGTACGTGCACGGCGTCGCACCGGATGGCCGGCCCTATCACGCGTCGGATCCGCATTTGCTCGAATGGGTTCACATCGCCGAAGTGGACAGCTTCTTGCTGGCCTATCAGATGTACGGTGCGGCCCCCTTCGGCCAGGCTGGGCGGGACGGTTACGTAGCCGACATGGCCGTCGTGGCATCAGCGCTTGGCGTGCCGGATCCGCCGCGCTCGGAAGGGGAATTGCACGACCGGATCAACGCCTATCGCCCCGAATTGCGGGGAACGGCCGCCGCGCGCGACGCTGCGCGGTTCCTGCTGCTGACTCCGCCGTTGGCGCTGCCGGTCCGGCCCGTGTACGGGGTGCTGGCGGCTACCGCGGTCGCGATGCTGCCCAGGTGGGCGCGGCTGCCTCTGCTGCTCCCCTACGCTCCGCCGGTAGAGGCGACCGTGACGCGCGCGGCCGGCCGGTTACTCGTCGGAGGCATTCGCTGGGTGATGCCGTCGAGCACCGACCACTAGTGGCCCTGGAACTCGTCCATGGAGTTGTAGACGCCGACGCGCCGGAGATACACGTCGCGCAGCCGGACGGGTAGCACTGCGGAGAGCACCTTGTTGAGCTTCGACGTCCATGGCATGACGACGAATGGGCGGCCCGCCAGCATCGCCTGCCACGTCCGGTCCACGACGTCCTCCTGCTCGAGCATCGGGGTGAACAGGATGCCTTTGGCGCCGTCGAACATGCCGGTGTTGATGTAGGTCGGGCAGACCGTGGTGACCTTGACCCGATCATGGCCGGCCTGTTCGAGCTCTAGCCGCACGGAGTCGGAGAATCCGATCGCCGCCCACTTGGAGGCGGCGTACGCGGCCATGCGCGGGATGGCGTTCAGTCCGGCCGACGATGCGATGTTGACGATGCGGCATTGCGTGCCGGACTTGATCATCGCGGGCAGGAACTCCCGCGTCACCAGCATGGGACCGATCGAGTTGACTTCCACGGTGAGTAGGAAGTCGCGCGGCTCGTTCTCCCAGAAGTAGCCATTGCCACGCACGATGCCAGCGTTGTTGAACAGCACATGGATCGTGCCGATGTCGGTGCGGACGCGCTCGGCGGCTTCGGTCACCCGGTCCTGGGAGGTGACGTCGACGGCTTCGTAAAGGACCTTGCCGCCAGCCGCTTCCAACTCGGCTGCGGTCTCCTTCAGCGCGGCCTCGTTGGCGTCCCAGAGCACCACCGCCGCGGCACCTTCCTTGACAGCTTGGGTGGCGAACAGCTTGCCCAGGCCCATGGCGGCCCCGGTGACTAGGACGTTGGTTCCGCTGACGGACTGCATAACTGTGCTCCTTTGGCCTCTCCGGTGAAGCGATGTCATTGCCCTTATACCCATTGGGGCTGCTCAGGCCGCGCCGACTTGTCCGATTCATTGAGCGTGGTTCGCGGGCCGCCGGGTGCGGGCAGGATTGAGCATGTGCCCGAAGGCGACACCGTCTACGCGCTGGCCCGCCGTCTGGACGCTGCCCTGCGCGGTCGCGTCCTGACCCACGCCGACCTACGGGTGCCGGCTTACGCCACGGCGGACATCGGCGGGCGGTTGGTGCTGGCGCACGTCACACATGGCAAGCACCTGCTGACCAGATTCTCCGGAGATCTCACCCTGCACACGCATCTGAAGATGTCTGGGTCCTGGACTGTTTCGCAGGCCGGTCGCTGGCTACCGCGATCGGTGATGCCCGACGTTCGGGTCGTGTTACGCACCGACGGCCCGGCGGCTTACGGGATACGGCTTCCGGTGGTCGAACTCCTTCGCACCCGGGATGAGGCGTGTGTCGTCGGCCACCTCGGCCCCGACCCACTGCGGGACGACTGGGATATCGCCGAGGCGACCCGCCGGGTCGCCGGTGATCCGGACCGCCCCCTCGTCGCCGCCCTCTTGGACCAACGCTGCGTCGCCGGGTTCGGCAACCTGTGGGCGAACGAACTGTGTTTCCTGCGCGGCCACTACCCGTGGACGCCGGTGGGTGAGGTCGACGTGCGCGCGTTGCTGGAGGTCGGAGCGCGGGCGTTGCGCCATTCGGCTACGCTTCCCGGCGCCATGCAAGTCACCACCGGAATGCGGCGCAAAGGCGAGCAACACTGGGTGGCCGGACGTGCGGGTCGGCCATGTCTACGATGCGGTACCGAGGTCCAGGTGGTCGCCGAGATCCCGAACGACCCGGAGCGCCGCCGCACCTGGTGGTGCCCGCGTTGCCAGCCAGGTCAGACACCCGAGGGCCGCTGACGATCGCGTTTCGCACTGACGACCTGCGTCGTCTCGATCGGATAAGCCGTTACTGTGCTGTGGTCGGACTCAGCGAACAAGCCGACAGAACGGTTGGGCGAATTCATGACTGCAGCAGCAGAAGCATCGACGATCGAATCGCGGGTGGGCCACTACTACCGGATGGGCCACACCTACGTCGTCGGCCGCGAGAAGGTGCGCGAGTACGCCCGTGCCGTGCAGGACTACCACCCTGCACACTGGGAAGTCGAAGCCGCGGCGGAGTTGGGATATTCGGACCTGGTGGCCCCCCTGACGTTCACGTCGGTTCCGGGTATGACCTGTAATCGCCGCATGTTCGAGTCGGTGGTCGTCGGTTACGACACCTACGTGCAGACCGAAGAGGTCTTCGAGCAGCACCGTCCGATCGTGGCCGGGGACGAACTGCACATCGACGTCGAGTTGTCATCGGTGCGCAAGGTCGCCGGCAGAGATCTGATCACCGTGACCAACACGTTCACCGACACCGCCGGCGAACGCGTGCACACCCTGCACACCACGGTCGTCGGCGTCACGGCCGAGGAAGTCGATCCCGCGATCAAGGCGGTTGTCCAGCGGGCGATGATGCACGACGTGAACATCCTCGGAAGCGAGGAATCCGACGCGGCTTACCAAAAGACGGTGCGTCCCGACGGAGAGATCCGGATCGCCGAGGGAGGCGCTACCCGAACGCCCGGCACGCCGTCCTTCGATGAAGTGAAAGTCGGCGACGAGCTCCCGGTACACCACGCCCGCCTGTCGCGCGGTGATCTGGTGAACTATTCCGGCGTAGCCGGGGACGCCAACCCCATTCACTGGGATGAGGGCATCGCCAAGGTGGCCGGGCTGCCCGACGTGATCGCCCACGGGATGCTCACCATGGGTCTGGGGGCCGGCTTCTTGTCGGCGTGGTCCGGTGATCCCGGCGCTGTGACGCGCTACGCGGTGCGGCTTTCTGCGCCTGCGATCGTGTCGGCCAGCGACGGCGCAGATATCGAGTACAGCGGCCGGATCAAGTCATTGGATCCGGCCACCCGCACCGGTGTCGTCATCGTCGGGGCAAAGTCCGGTGGCCGCAAGATCTTCGGCCTGGCGACGATGAACGTACGCTTCCGCTGATCAGCGGTGCCCGATAGCGGCGCCTAGGTCGAGTTCTGCGCGGATCGGGCTTCAGCGCCGCTCAGCCGAGCGAGCACACGAAGGAAGACGCTGCGCTCCTCGGCCGTCAGTTTGGAGAGCCAGCGTTCCTCCCCGCGTTGGATGTCGGATTGCACCGCATTCTTGGCCGCGCGACCCGCCGGGGTGATCTTCAGCAGGCGCACTCGGCGATCGTCGGGATCGGGAGTGCGCTCGATGTAGCCGCGCTGCTGCAGCTCGTCGAGTGTGCCGATAATCCGTGTCTTGTCGGCGCCGATTGCATCGGCCAGGGCGGCCTGCGTGCGTACCGGCGCTTTGTCCAGCGCGTTGAGCACCACGTATCCCCACATGGTCGTGTCATGCGCGGCCAGGATCGGCAGTTCGGCCGCCACAAGATCTCTGAGCAACGGGTGCAGCATGGCTGCGAGGTCGTCACGACGGGGCTTCGGCGGCACGGCCACATATTAAGCGTTGCACAATCATATGTAGATGCTTATGGTAGGCAGATGCATACTGATCTGAAAGACATCCGTAGGCTCCATCGCGTCACCGTGTTGAACTCCATTGCGGTCGTCAACTCCGTCGAGGGAGCTGACCTCGATGCGCCTACGCCGTGCGCCGGGTGGAACCTGAACGACCTGCTCGCCCACATGACCGCACAACATCGCGGATTCGCCGCTGCCGCAAGGGGGTTCGGGGATGACGCCGACGTGTGGCGAGTCGACACCCTGGCGGGTGCGACCGCCGCCGGTGTTATCGAGACGTACGTCGCCGCGGCGAACGACGTGTTGGCCGCCTTCACCGACGACGCGGTACTTCAGGCTTCGTTTGCGCTGCCGGACTTCGGGCCTAATGCCACGTTCCCGGGAATCATCGCCATTGGCTTCCACTTCATCGACTACGTGGTCCACGGCTGGGACGTCGCCGCATCGCTGGGCGTCACCTATGCCCTGCCCAGCGACGTCATCGACGCGGCGCTGCCCTTGGCTCTCGCCATACCCGACGGCGACTACCGCGACACCTCGGCCGTACCGTTCGCGCGTGCCCTCGACGCCCCGAGTGTGACGAACCTCGATCGAATCCTGCGCCACCTCGGGCGGAATCCGAATTGGACCCGAGAGTGTTCGAGGGCTGCGACATAGCGCCGTTGCGTGGCGATGCGCAAAAGGTGAGCGTCACCGAACGCCACGCTGCCTGAGCGGCATGGACGGGGTACCGTCAGCTCACGAAGTGTTGATCCGAAAGGGCGGTACGGGGATGGTGTCCGGCTCGGCACGGTGGTCGCAGCGGAATCCTGCAAGTTCGGTGCCGTCGTGACTTCGCTGGCGCTGGCGAGTCTGTCGTCGCACCGCCACCTGCCGGGCAAGCGGGTGTCTTCGAGTGCGGCCTTGGATTGGGACTCCTCACTTGTTGAGGTCATCGAGCAGCCAGCGGTGGCAACAGAATTCACCACGCCAGCGACACCGGATCTGCTGGTGGTCATGGGCCTGCTGGGACCGCTTCAGGTGCAGTCGCGCGTCGGCGGTCGCTGGCAGGCCGCCCAATATCACAGTGGCACTATAGGTCTGACCGCTCCCGGCAGCTCAGATACATTGCGCTGGCACATGATCAACTCCAGCCCTCGTATGACCTTGCATGTGCACCTGCCGTCGGAGTTACTCGAAACGACCCGTGCGGACCTGCCACGTGCGTCGCGCATAGCAGATTTAGACGCTCTTGATCTAAAAGATCTCGTCGCGGCCGCCATTTTGCGGGCGCTACACAGTGCTCTGCGTCGGCAGGCGGAGGCCGTGGTCGCCGATTCGTTGGCACAAGCCCTTGCGGCGCAACTTCTTTCCCCATCGACTGCGGGTGCCGCAGCGCAAGCCAACGCATCGGGTGGGCTATCGCAGCGCGCGATGAACTGCGTCGTGGATTACATGCATGCGCACTTACCCGACCAAATCGCCCTGGCGGATTTGGCCAAGCAAGTGCACCTGAGCAAATTCCATTTCCTCCGGGCCTTCAAAGCATCAGTCGGGATGACACCACACCGCTACCTTACTGAGCTGCGGATGCAGCGCGCCGCAGAACTGTTGGCGTCACAACGGCATACCGTGTCCGCGATCGCATCGTTGTGCGGGTATGCCAGCGTGGGACGCTTCACCGCCGTGTTCCGTCAGCACTACGGAGTCCCACCCAGCAGCTACTACCGACTCTGAAACCTGCGTCCTGCCGGGCCATCGGACGCTCAAATGGCTTGTTCGGTTGGCAACACGATGACTTCGGCGAGATTAACGTGTTTGGGCAGGGCGGCTATGAATGCTACGAGTTCTGCAATGTCCTCTGACCGCAGAACATCGATCTGCTCGATCAAATCCGCCATTAACTTGGTCGCGCTCGGATCTGTCACGTGGTCGGGAAGTTCGGTGTCGACCATGCCCGGCTCAATGGTCGAGACCCGGATCTTCTCCTTACCAAGTTCGGTACGCAGTAGCCGGGACAGCTGGGTGATGTAGGCCTTGGTGGCCGAGTAGACCTGGAATCGGTCGAGGATACGAACCGCGGCAATGGACGATGTCGTGATCAAATCCGCCGGCCGGCCGTGGGATGCCGCCTCGCGCAGCGGCCGGACGAATGCCTGGATCGCGTTCATCACCCCGCCCACGTTGGTTGTCACCTGGGTGTCCCAGTCGTCGACGGCAAGGTCGGTGATGCTGGAGATGAGCTGGATACCGGCGTTGGCGAAGACCAAGTCGACGACACCCAGGTCGCCCGCGACCCGCTCCGCGGTGGCCAGGACGCTGGAACGGTCGCGGACGTCGGTCGGCAGCGCGAGCGCATGGCCACCGGCAGCTGCGATGCGTTCCTGCAGCGCGTCGAGCCGATCACCGCGTCGAGCGACGAGGGCAACGCTGGCGCCCAGTTCAGCGAGTCGAGCCGCGGTGGCTTCCCCTATTCCACTGGATGCGCCCGTGACAACAGCGACTCGACCGGCCAGCGGCCTACCCGAGATGAGATGCGGTGCAGACGTTGTGGGCACCGGTGATTCGGTCATGGACACACTATTGGCCCGTTGGTGCACTCTTGGGAGGTCGGTCGCCTCGGCGGAGCAAGATCGGGTTGAGGCGCAGCAATTTCCGACAGATTGCGGACCCTAATCGCGACAGCGACCGTCTTATTGTGAAGGTGAGGCTGAAGTCGTGTGCGGCCGGTGGGAAAGGAAAGTTGGTCATCGATTCGAGCGGCCGCGCGGCACAACCCGACCGGGCCGGCGCGGCGACCACTACAAGAGGGTTGCCTCGCGAATTCGGTGATCTCTTCACCAGCCGCTGGGTGAACTCAGGTGACGTGCGACTTCACGCGGTCGTCGGTGGTGCCGGTCCACCGGTGTTGTTACTGCATGGCTGGCCCGAGACGTGGTACGCGTGGCGTCTCGTGATGCCCTCGCTGGCCCGTCACTTCACAGTCGTGGCTGCCGACCGTCGCGGCGTAGGCCTATCGGATAAGCCCGCCGAGGGGTACGACAGCGCGACATTGGCCGACGACATGGTCGCCGTGATGGACGAGTTGGGCCACGAACGTTTCGCGGTGGTCGGCCACGACGTAGGCATGTGGATCGCCTACGCCTTGGCGGCTGATCACCCTGAACGGGTCGAACGAGTGGCGTTCCTCGAAGCCGCGGTTCCCGGGCTCACCCCGGACCGCGACCTACTGCGCGCTCAAGAGACGTCGAATGCACTGTGGCACTGGGGTTTCAACAGAATTACCGACCTCAGTGAGGAGCTCGTCGCGGGACGGGAACGGTTGTTCTTCGGCTGGCAGTTCGAGCACAAGGCCGTGACACCGCTGCCCCCGGACGCAGTCGACGTCTATATCGATGCACTGACCACGGGCCCCGACGCCCTACACGGCAGCTTCGCCCCATACCAAGAACTCGGCAGCACCATCGAGCAGAACGCCCGGCGCAGCCAGCGCCAGTTGTCGGCACCAGTGTTGACGATTGCCGGAGATCGCTCCACCGGGGACTTGGTCGCGGCGACCATGAATCCCGTCGCCGAGCACGTGCACGCGCATATCGTGCTGGCCGGCTGCGGGCACTTCCCCGCGGAAGAAGCGCCCCACGAAGTGCTCGCTGTCCTCGACGAGTTCCTTGCCTCCTACCGTGCGTCCTGACACGCGGACACAACGCGCGGTGTTCGGAGACCAGTCCGGTTATCTCTCACAGTATTTGGGCTTCATTCACGCACAGAAAGGCACACCATGCACACAAACCACCGGATCGGCTGGCTGGGAACCGGGCGGATGGGCACAGCCATGGCCGCGCGCTTACTCAACGCCGGCATTGCCGTCACCGTGTGGAATCGGACTGCCGACAAGACGGGCCCCCTGCTCGAGTTGGGCGCCACGCAAGCCGGCAGCATCGCCGATCTTGCCCACTGCGACATTGTGTTCACCACGGTGACTTCGTCCACTGACCTGCTGGCGGTGACAATCGGACCTGGCGGGCTGTTGAGCGGCGAGGGTGTTCCGTCGATCATTGTCGATTGCTCGACGGTGTCGGTGGAGTCCGCCGCTGAAGTGCGCGAGACCGCACGAGGTCTGGGCAGTGAGCTGCTGTCCGCACCCATCAGTGGAAACCCGGTGATGGTCGCCGACGGCGCAGCCGCCATCGTCTCGTCGGGGTCACGCCAGGCGTTCGATCGGGCCCGCGACTACCTACAGGTGATCGCTGGCACGGTCGTCTACAGCGGCACCGGCGAAGAAGCCCGACTGGTGAAGCTATGCCACAACCTCATGCTGGGAGTGCTCACCCAGGCCCTCGCCGAAGCCACCACGTTGGCCGAAAAGGGCGGCGTTTCACCCGCAGCGTTCCTCGACTTCCTCGACGGTTCGGTCTTGGGCTCAATCTTCATTCGGCACAAAGGCAGCGCCATCCGTAACCGCGACTACGAAGCCACCTTGACCACGGTGAATATGCGTAAAGACTTCGATTTGGCCCTAGCTGCAGCACGAACGCTGGAGGTTCCGCTACCGCTGGGCGCCGCGACGCAGCAACTGATCCAAGCCGCCATCGGATACGGGTACCGCGACACCGACTACGTCGCGCTCTACGAGACGGCAAGACACGCCGCCGGACTGACATCGGGAGCCGACAGCTGAGCGGACATCAGTCCGCCACCGCTATTTCCCCGCTATGCAACGAAAGCCAGTCCGGGAAGGACTGCAGTTGCGGGTTGAGTTCGCGCACTTTGGCCAAGTCGCGGGCACCGACGAAGGCTGCCGAGTTCTCCGCGTAGTACTGGAACATGTTGCCCATTTCGACCGCGCTGGGAAACCCTTGCTTCCGAAAGGCGTCCCAGGTCATGGGTCGATAGGTCACTTGTTCTTTCAGAGCGTCACTCAGCGCGGCGGCATACTGCTCGCCGGTGAGGTGATCGCCAGCGATACTGACGGTCTTGCCGATGTATGCCTCGCCGCGCGCGAAGAGTTCCAGTGCCGTCTTGCCGATGTCGCCCACGGCGATGCCGGGCATCGGCTGGTCGGCGATGGGCAGGGTCAAACTGACTGCGCCGTCAGCACCACGTCGCGGTGGGAAGGAGTTGATGAAGCCCTCGAAGAACAGCGCGGTGCGCAGAAACGTTGTGGGCACCCCGTACTGACGAAACAATGCATCAGCCTCGGCCTTGGCATCGAAGTGCGGAACCTTGAACCGCTCCTCGACGGTCGGTACCCGGTCGTCGTCGCCGAAGAAGTCACGAGTGTCCTCCAATGTGGACCACACCACGTGTTCGACGCCGGCCTCCTTGGCCGCGCGCGCCGCCGAATCAGCCTGCGCCAGTTCCCTTTCCGCTCTCGTCCGCACGCCCTCGGCTTGGGATGACAACTCGGCCCAATAGTTGGTGACGACGAACGCCCCGTGTGCGCCCTCGAAAGCACGGCGGACGCTTGGACCGTCGTCCAAATCCGCTTCCACCACTTCAGCACCGGCGGCGGCCAGCTTGCGAGCGGTCGCGGACTGCGCATTACGAGTGAGCGCGCGCACGCTGAATTGCCCGTCGGGATTGTCGAGGATCGCCTTTACCAAGCCGCCACCCTGTGACCCGGTAGCCCCGACCACGGATATCAACTTCTTCTCTGTCATGCTCATCGCCTCCTGGTTGATATGTCAACCCAAACGACGATACCTCTTTGAGTTGATATGTCAACCCGACGCAGTAAGATCTGCGCTATGGACGAACAGTGGCTGCTCGATGCGGACGAGCAGGCGGCATGGCGAAGTTTCGTCGACATGCATCACCTGCTCGAACGACACCTGGCCAGTAACCTGCAGCGCGAATTCGGTCTCTCGGCTGCCGACTTCGAGATCTTGGTGAACCTCTCCGAGGCGCCGGCGGGACGCCTGCGCGCCTACGAATTAGGCCGGGCCACATCGTGGGAGAAGAGTCGGTTATCTCATCACCTTGGCCGGATGGAGAAGCGAGGACTGGTCAGCCGCGAGCCCGACCCGCACGGTGATTCGCGCTTTCCGCAGATCGTGCTTACCGCTGCTGGCAGGGCGGCGATCGGCTCGGCCGCGCCCGCGAACGCCGCCCGAGTGCGCCGGCTGTTCATCGACGTGCTGGGCCGGGAGCGCCTTGCAATTTTCCGCCAGGCCTCCGAGGACGTCATCGCTGCTATTCAGGAGAACCGGTCGGACTACACCGACGGGCAACTGCGACGTCTCGACCATCGCAGTGGCGGTTGACGCGATGAGTCTGCGTGCGCTCGGAGGTCTAACCTCCCGACCGCACTGACCGAATGTTGGGAGCAAGGCATGGGCCTCATCTGCATCGAACTTTTCGCGACCCTCGACCTCGTCGGGCAGGCGCCCGGGGGCCCCGAGGAAGACCCAGTTGGATTCTCCTTCGGTGGCTGGCAGGCGCCACTGATCGACGAGGTCACCGGCGCCCAGGTAGGTGCAGCGTACGAGGGAACGGACGCCCTCCTACTCGGTCGGCGGACGTACGACATGTTCGCCGCTTATTGGCCACACCAGGAAGGTGGCGAGGACAACGACATCGCCACGCTGTTCAACAGCGTGCCGAAGTACGTGGCTTCGCGCGGCCGACCGGATCTGTCGTGGCGCGGGTCCACCCAACTCGGCGCGGACCTGGCCGGCGCGGTGCGCGAGATTCGCGATCGACACGAAAACATCAAGGTCGTCGGCAGTCTCGACTTGGTACGAACCTTGTTGCGCGAGAAGCTGTTCGACCGCATCGACCTCTGGCTGCACCCCATCATGCTCGGCGAGGGCAAGAAGGTGTTCGACGGTGGCGTGGTGCCCACGAACCTCACCCTTCTCGAACCGCCGGCATCCGGTGGGAAGGGCACGGTCTTCCTCCGCTACGGCCTGGCCGACGGCATCCCTACTACCGGTGACATGAGTGCACCCGATCGTGGGCTGGGCAGCAATTAGGCTGCTGCTTCGCGTCCCACCACAAGGTGCCCCGGTGGCCTTCTGCGCGCAATGAGACGCGCAGCGGGCCATGGTCATCCGATGAGGGGGACTCGCGAGGCGGTCATGTCGGTGAGTGCAACGCTCGGGTTCGCAGCTTGGTGGGCAGCGGGAGGTATGGGAGTAGGCCGACGGCGCCGATGCTGAGCCCCCAGGGAAGGGAGACGCTGAGCGGAGCCGGTTTGACCCGAAGAAGCTTGTCGAGCCGAAGCGCGCGAGCCAGGCGTTCACCGCTGGAAATCACGAAAAGGGATTCCCCAGCACCGGCGGTGATGATGGGGACGATGGGGACGCCGGCCTCGATGGCCAACCGGGCCGGTCATGGCGCAATCCTCTGCTACCGCTGCGCGCTATTGGCGACGAGCCGCACCGGAAGCTGTTTGTGGCGGTGAATGACGTTGTTGATAACCCACGTGGGTTCGGCGGTGATCTCGATGCGGTCGACGAGATCGATGAGCGCTTTGAGCATCGCGGTGGTCTCCAGACGAGCAAGGCCTTGACCGGCACAGGCGTGGGCACCGTTACCGAAACCGACGTGACGCCCAGCGTCATTGCGGATGTCGAAGAGGTGGGGGTGTTTCCACTCGCGTTCGTCACGGTTGGCCGAAGCATAGAGGACGAGCACCCGGGCACCTGCCGGTATCTGCGTACCATTGATCTCATTGTCGCGCAGCGCTTTTCGGGTGAAGGCGCGTAGCGGCGACTCGAAGCGCACCACTTCGTTGACGGCGTTGGGAAGCAGCGAGGGTTCCTCTTTGAGGAGCTGCCACTGGTCGGGGTGGGTGGCGAACAGGTAGATGGCGCTGGAGATGGCGCTGATCGTGGTGTCCAGCGACGGGCCGAGGTAGTCGATCAGCAGTGGCGGCACTTCCTCGACGGTCAGGGTGCCCTCGTCAACGGCGCTGAGCAGTTCGTGCGCCATGCTGCCGGGCAGCACGTCACGCTCGCGGACGACGCGACGCGCGAAGCGCAGCATCTGCAGACTGCGCGGCACGGCTCTGACGGCCTGCCGGTTCAGCGGCCCGAGGATGTCGAAAGTCGCTGCGGCCCAATCCAGCAGGTGAGCGCGACCGTCGCGGGGCCACCCGACCATGTCGGGAACCACGGCCAGCGGGAGAGCAGTGGCCAGGTCGGTCACCGCATCGACACTGCCGCGGTGCACGGCGCGCTGGACGAGGGAGCGAGCCTGTACGTCGACGTCGTCGCCGAGAGCGCGCAGCGCGCGGGGCATCAATCGGTGCGCGACGAGTTTGCGGCGTCGGTCGTGGTCAGCGCCGTCACTGTTGAGTGTGGTCCCGCGCGACAGTCGGTTGGCGATGGCATTGGCCGCGACACCGTGTCCGGACAGGTAGACGCCGTCGTCGCGCAGGGTGGCCTTGCACTCGGCGTAGCGCGGCAGGCCGTAGAGGCGGTGGCGGGGCAGCCATACGACGGGTCCGAGCTCCCGCATGGCGCAGTAGTGCCGGTAGGGATCGAGGATCGCCGAGGTGGTGTAGATGTCCGGCCGGTACACCGGCACGTCCGTGGGATGACGAAACATCACGCGATCCCTTTCCGGGGGGCGCGATGCGGAGGGGGCACCGGCGTCCGCGAGGTGGCCCCCGGATGGTTCAGCAGGAACAGCGGCAGGGCCCGGCACGCTGTGGTGACGTCACGGCCGGCGATCATCACGGTGCGGTCGGGTCGCACCACCGCAGCCTTGACGTGGTGGCGGTTCAGCCAGCGGGCCAATTCGGACCCGGCAGAGGCGTGTACGGCGCGGGCACCGCGCGCAGACACCATCTCGCGCTGCGCGGACGTCAGTGCGACCGTCGACACCAATCCGAATCCTTGGTCCAGCTCGTCGTCGAGGCGACGGCCCGTGTCGAGCAACGCATTAGGGCAGAGACGTCCGGTGATGCGGCGAGTGAACAGGGTGCGCTTGATCAGGAGTGAGCGCCGCAGCGGCGGGGTTTCGGAGTCGGTGACCTTGGCGCGCAGACCGGGCACCAGGTGCAGCCTGGGCAGCAGCAGTCGTCGTATCGCGGTGCCGAGCCGGCCGCCGGCGGTCATCGCGCGTCCGACGTTGAGCGCGAGGGTGATCATGGCGCGGGCATGGGGCCGGCGCTCGGTCTCGTAGCTGTCGAGCACCTCCGGTGGTAGATCACCGTGGTGCACCCCGGCGATCTTCCAGGCCAGATTCATCGCATCGCGCAGTCCCGCACCCAGGCCCTGGCCGATGAACGGCGGGGTCAGGTGGGCGGCGTCACCGAGCAGGAAGAGATTTCCGTGGCGCCAGCGGTCGGCGATCTGGGCACGAAACGTGTACTCCGCGACCCGCATTATCTGCATGTCGGCGTCGGCGACGTGGCGCGTCCACGGGCCGATCAGCGGCCGAAGCGCGGCCAGGGTGGTGTAGTCGTCGGCCGATTCGTGCTCGAGGAGCGCGAATTCCCAGCGATACCTCGTAGGGCCGATCCGCATGTACGTCCCTGCGCGGCCGGCGTCGCACACTTGGTGCACGCCTTCCCATTGGTTCAGGTCGACGGTCGTAGTGATGTCGACCACCAGCCAGCGCTGATCGAATCTCAGGTTGCGCATCGTGGCACCGATCGCGGTGCGCACCATGCTGTTGGCGCCGTCGCATCCCAGCACGTAGTCGGCGGTGATCACCGATTCGGCACCGCTGCTGCGGTCGCGCACCTTCAGTCGCAGCGGGCGTACCGCGGCGGCTGTGGTGATGTCGAGAACTTCGACGCCGCCGCGGAACCGGGCATGCGGATGGCGAGCGAGGTTGCGGCGGAGGAGATGCTCGAGCTCTGGTTGATCGAACATGCTGGCCGCCGGAAAACCGTTGCGCGTCAACGCTGTATCGCGCTCGAACTGAATCAGCACCGACAAATCGCGCTCGACGAGCCGTAAGCCGTGGGCCGCGCGAGAGATCTTGGCGAACTCCGCGGCAACGCCAAGCCGCGCCAGCACACGATGGACCTCGTCGTCGAGGTGCACCGCGCGCGGTTGCGCGTAGACCTGCGGCCACCGGTCGAGGACCAGGGTGTCCACCCCGTACTGGGCCAGCAGGGTAGCGACGGTGACCCCGGTGGGGCCGCCGCCCACCACGGCGACCGGCACATGCTCGACTGCTACGTCGTTGAGGCCGTGCGTCATTGCTCGTAGCCGAGTTGACCGACGGTGTGGCGGGCGCTGGCCCGGTGAACGGCCTCGCCCGACAGATCCGTGATCGCAGCACGGTCAGGCCACAGCTTCCCGGCGCGCATGACGGCCGCTCGCGGGTCTTCGGGCGGGTAAGAAGCCTGCCACCGCAAGTCAGCGTTCATGCGTGCCGCACCGTCAACCGCTGTGCGCCGAGGTCGATGGCCCCGTCGTCGGTGGCGACCGCCGCCTCGACGACATCGCCGTGCTGCAGGTACTTCGGGTTTCTGGCCTGCCGGGCGAAGAACGCCTTCCACTTGACCGCCGGGGGCAGAAAGTTGCCGATCACTTCGATCGGTTTCGGGGGCGCGCTCAGCGCGGTGCCTGCTGGTGTCCCGGTGAGGATGAGATCACCGGCGGCCAGGTTCTGGAACCGCGTCAGCGACTGCAGCGCCTGCAGCGGTCGATACAGCATGTCCCCGTCGACGACCGCGTTCTGGCGCTCCTCGCCGCTGACGCTCAGTCGTAGCCGGAGGTCGCCGAAGCGGGCCAGCTCTGCGGCGTCGACGAGCACCAGCGCGGGCCCGACCGGCGTGAAGGTCGGATACGACTTGGCCTCGTAGAACTGTGTTTGGGGAAGCTGGATGTCGCGAGCGGACACGTCGTTGGTGATCACCAGGCCGGCTATGTAGTCGGACAGGTTGGCGTCCGTGATGCGGACGCCCAGCGGGATGTCTCTTCCGACGACCAGACCGATCTCGACCTCGTAATCCAACAGCGCTACATGCGCGGGCCGGATGATCTCGCCGAAGGGATCGGTGATGGAGGCCGATGACTTCCGAAAGAACGTCAGCGGAGTGGTTTTCGGGTCCATACCCGAATCGTTGACATGCGATTCGAAGTTGGTCATCTGCGCGATGACGCGGCATGGCGCGGTGACCGGGGAGAGCAGTTGCAGCTCGTCGATCGCGACGGTGCCGCCGGCGGTAGCCGCCGCGTCGACCGCGGCCCGGTCGGCCAGCAATTCGCCAGTGCTGTTCGCCGGGGTGTGGATTGGGGCGGCGCCGGTGGGCGTCTGCACCCACCAGCCGGTCGCCGTGCGAAGGACGGTAGTGGTCACGACGTCGCTACTTTCAGCAGGCCGATGAGGCGGTTGAGGTCGATTTCGTTGTCGCCGCGCAGGGCGGTGAGCATTGCGGTCACCTGATGGCGCGCGGCGCGTGGGCTGGCGTCGAGGAAGTCCCTTGTGGCGGGCGGGCCCCATTGCGCGAGGCCGCTCGCGGTGAAGGGCGACCAGCCGGGTTCGAGGGTGTTGTCGAACATGTCGCCGTCGGCGAAGTGCTCGACCAGGAAGCCGTCGGGATCGCGCCAATAGTCGAAGAGTTGGCTGCCCTGGATGTGGCGGCCGATACCCCAGGACCGGTAGTAGCCGCGGTCCTTGAGGTATTCGCCGCCGGCGGCCAGCGCGTCGAGATCGCTGACTTCGTAGGCAGAGTGGACGTAGCGGTTGGCCGGGCCCAGAGCCAGTGCCAACGTGTGATGGTCGGCCGGGGTTGCGCCGCGGTCGCAGCGGATGAAACTCATCGCCGGACCACGGGCACGCTGCCCCGGGAAGAACAGGAAGTCGCTGACGATCATCCCGAAGGTGTCCAGATACCAGTTCAGAGTTCGCAGGTACGTGGTGGACTGCAGCACCACGTGCCCCAGACGCTGCACGCGGGCAGGAACCCGCGGCGGCCGGACTGTGGCGTTGATGCGCCCGTCGACTGAGCCGACGTTGCTCACTTGCGGGGGCTGATCGGGCTGGGCCGGCAACTCGTGAAGCCCGGTGACGACCTTGACCGCCACGCCGCTCGGGTCGGTCAACTGCACCGCGACACCCCCGACCGACTCAGGAAGCCGGTGCACCGGGACTCCGGTCTTATCGGCCAGACGCAAAACGTCGATTTCCTCCGCGGCGCGAAATGCCAAGCCGCTGAAGCGCATCCGCTGGCCGCGGCGCAGAATGACGCACGGACCCCCAGCCTTGGTGCCTCTCAGATGAAGCTGGGCCGGATCGCGCAGGGCGATGCCGAAGCCGAAGGCGCGGGCGAATGCCTCAGCCCGCATGAGGTCGGGCTTGTCGAACTCCAGCCACGCTATATCGGCGACCCGAATGATCGGATCGCCCGACCGGCCGGGGTGTTCGCCGCGCAGCGCTCCCCGTTCACCGTGGAGATTCTTGTGTCCGTCGACCACCGGGGTCACTACATCCGTCATACGTCTGCCTCTTCGTCGCTCTAATTGAGGAAATCGTCACATGCGATCAGATACTCAGTCAAGACATTCTGACGAAACCATCAGAGTTGAAGCCAGCTGATATAGTCCACCGCATGGACGCGCACGGACGCGACGCTCACCAGTCGCCTACTGTGCCGGTCAACCGTCTCGAGCGCCGCAAGATGCGCACGCGCAGCGCGCTCATCCGCGCCGCTCAGCAGTTCATCGCGCAGGGCAAACTGAGCGTCCCCATCCTGGAGATCACCCAAGCCGCGGACGTCGGAATGGGGTCCTTCTACAACCACTTCGACAGCAAAGAACAGTTGTTCGAGGCGGCCGTGACCGATGCCCTCGACAACCTTGGCGCCCTACTCGACGGTTTCACCGCATCCATCTGCGACCCGGCCGAGGCCTTCGCCGCGAATTACCGCCTGAGCGGACGACTGTTCCGATACCGCCCGCAGGAAGCGGCGATGCTATTGGCCCACAGCGGGTCCCTCATCCTGTCCGATCGCGGGCTATCCCCGCGGGCGCTGCGTGACATCACCGCGGCGGTCGAACGGGGCCGGTTCACCATCTCCGATCCAGAACTCGGTCTTGCCATCGCAGGCGGGATGTTCGTCGGCTTGGCGGTGCTGCTGCGGGAACGACCCGAGCGCGACGCCGACGCGACAGTCGATGAAGTCACCGAACGTCTGCTGCGAACGTTGGGAATGACCCCCAAGCAAGCCCGGGCGATATGCGAGAAGCCGCTGCCGGACGTGTCGACATTGCGTGACTCGCCCGCGAATTGGCCAACACCGATCGCATCACCCGAGCCGCCCACTCGCTAATTTCGTTCTGCCATTCGCGACGCTCCGACCTCACCAGCGCAACCGTCGACGCCGCGGAGGTCGGATGCGACTGACTTCGCACGCGCGGCGGTACCCTCGGAATTCCTGGAAACGGCACCACCAGAAATGTCGAGATGCAGCGAAGATTGACAGGACACGCCTGCCTACTTTGACGAAACGTCGGCGTGTCGCGGGGGCTCGCTAATCTTCGCTGCATAACCCCAGTTCAGCCACCTATCGAATCAATCCGCGAGCTCGATCTCGTTATCGGCAAAACCTAGTAGGGACGGCAGCACTGCCGGCAGCATGCTGCCGTGGAGGTCCGTCGTGTCGGCGTCAGTGCCGAATGCCGCCTTGTAAGCACCTTCCGCGGTGTCGTGCGGTACATCTGACACGTAGCGAATCTCGACGTCATCCGGGTCTCCTTCAGGCCATGCGCAGATGGCTCCACGCTGAGTTGGTCGATCCCGGCGCCCATGCGTCAATATCGCGAGGCGCAGCGCTCTCATGGGGCGAATTCCGCGCTCGCCGCCGATGGTGATTGTCTCAGATAACTTACGCGCGAGATGTTGCTCGCGTATGTGCGCTTCCGCCAATTGAGCTTGCAGTAAATCCTTTTCGAGGCGTACGACGGTACGCGGTTGACGCGTATTGAATTTTTCGGCTTGTTTCCGAAGCGTGCCCAGCAGTTCGACCACGGGATCTTGAGTCCGCTCTCCTTGCCATGTCTGCGTGGTTAGGTGCTTCGTCGAGGCAGTTGATGTAAGGCCCAGCGCCAGCTCCATTCGGGCTGACACGAGTGACCTGTTTGCCAGGATGTCAGTTGTCTTATTAAAGTCCATCGAGTAGACGTGTGCTGTTCCCTGGACGTCAAGGCGGTATTCCGTCTTGCCCTGGCGTGCGATGGCAACTCCGGATAGTTGGGTTAGGCCGTAGACTTCGCGTTCGAGTTCGTCTGTCTCCGAGCGCAATAGGCCGAGTAGGTCGACTTGCCTTTGCGCGAACTCGAGCATCGGTAGCGGCGGCGGATGGTCGAGCCAGTATTCGCGATGATCGGAATGGACGCTGAGACCTGTCGCGAAATAAACAGCTCGCATGAACCTGAGCGAAGGGATTGTGTGTGTCGGATCTTTAAAGGTTCGGTCTACTACTACGCGTCGGCCGAATGAGCTGCTCGAAAGGTCGGCGATCTCGCGCTCGGCGGCAGCGCGGTCGGCGGTCGTATTGAAAACTCCGACCACAGTTACTGGTTGGTCGCCGTAGCGAAGCCATATGCCGAGAGCTGGATCGCCAATACGCCGGAATAGTGCCGGCGCGCGAACGAGATTGGCATTATCGATGACTTGCATAGCGTCGGCGTGGCCAACCTGGGTGATCATTGCATATGACTCGAGCCTCACACGCTCCAGATGAGTGCGGACGACGTGATCAGCCAAATGGGGCACCGCGGCCTTGCCCAATACTGCCTGGATCCGACCCCGTGCGACGATGTCGGATTCGTAATCGAGCAGCAGATATGTCACCGACTCTGTAGTATCGGGCGGATCGCTTGAAATCTCTTTTAAATCGACAATTTTCAGCTCTTGAAGGGCCGGAAGGGCGTAGATCGCTTTGGCTCGATCGACCCCGTATGCGGTATGCGCATGGATAACCACCTGGTCTGCAGGCGTGGGTGATCCTGATTCGACGTTGGTCAATTCGATGACGGCTGCGAGTACGCCCAGCTGGTCGACATCCAGGCCTATAACCGACGCCAATGTGGGGCTGGCGGCAAGGCTTTCGTGGGCGTAGGGAGCCAAGGCAGATATCTGCCGAAAGAGGCCTGCGGAGTAGGTGGCTTCGGCACGGCGCTGCTGCTCGAGTAGCCGCGAATATGCCGACTGCCCGACTTGCTCGCGTTCTGGCTTGGTTAAGACAGCGCCCCATAGGTAAGCGCGCCGTGTTTCGTGGAACCACGTGCCGTCGGGGTAGGGCACGGAGAAAACTTTTTCGCGTTCAAGAGCATTGCGCATTGCACCCCACGCGACAGCGTCAACGCCGAGATAGCCCGGAATCTCGCTCTCGGGCAGCGGGTACGCGAAAGCAGACAGTCTGCGTGCAGCATGATGGGCGTCTGTCGGCAGTCGCGTGAGCGCGTCGGCCAGCACGTCGTGAAAAGCGTTGGTGCTGAGTATCGGTCGAGGGGGCCGCCGCTTCGCAGGTATGCGACGAGGCCTTCAACCAATAGCGGGTAGCCCGCCGTTAGCGAGTGAATGTCGTCGGTCATCTGTGCCATACCCACACTCGTGAGCCACCGTTCGATGTCCTCACGACTTAAGCCCGCGACCTCAATCTCCGGCACGCTCAACTTTCTGAGTCTCACCAAGCCCGGCAACGAATCGATTTCCGCAGTCGACCACGCGATCACGATCCGAACGCGACGCGCCGGTGCGGCAGCGATAGAAGCGAGAATTCGTTGATCGTCATCGCTGAGACGGTTGCCCTCATCCAGGGTGATGACGAGGTCTCGACCAACAACGCTGGCGACTTCGTCGCTCATTTGCATTAGCAGTCGAACCACGTTGGTGTCGGACTGCGCACGGAGCGTACGTCGTAGGTCTGGGCTCGTGTCCTTTTTCAGTGACTTCCAAAACTTGAGCAATCCCTTGCCGGCGTTCTCACCAAGCTTGGTCTTCGCGAACTCAACCACCTCCTCGACGACCGCATCCGCGAGTGCCTTCCCGACCTCGAGGGCCGCTTCACGGGTCGCATGCCGAAAGCGCTTCGCCAGATCGCGCCACTTTGATTCGCCGGGTCCCGCAGTGGCAAGCACTGTCGCCAAAGCCTCAAACAGCGCCACTTGCAGCGCCCCACTGTCGAAAAGGCACACTGATACCGGCGGCGCCACGACCGTGCTCGCGTACTCCGCGAGAGTTGATTGAAGGACCGAAGACTTTCCGGTGCCGGTGTCCCCGGTGACGAGCACAACGGGCGCGGTGCTAGTAACCACCTGCCACACCTCGGGGCGCATAGGGATCACCCTCCCAGCTGTATCCGACAGAACCGATTAGCCGCACGCTAGGACGTTTCGAATTACGACGTGTCGTGCTGGCGGCGCCGATTCTCGGTTGCGGCCATCATGCTGTGGATCTCGACGACCCAGGCACCATCTATGTCCTGGACGGTGTTCACGGATCTGCCACAACTTGCGCACGACATACTGGTCGGCGGAGTGCCGGATACCGGCTGCCCGCTCGCTGAACACTCGTATTCAAGCATTAGCTCATATTGTCCCCGTTCCACGTATGCGAGCTGAGACTTTCGCTCGAAGCGAAATAGCCGTGAGCACACGTGGCTGCTCGTGCCGGATCGAGAAATCAGAGGCTATGGCGCTGACCCCGCCGCGGAGCGCCATCAGAGCAACCCTTGAGATGGGTTTGCCGCCGGGGAGCGCGCTTGTCGGTCGGAGCGCATATTGTCCGCACCTATGAACGATGTTGAGGCGATTCGTGAGGAACTGACTGGAGGCGACAGATGGTCGCCAGATGGCGAAGCCAGTTCGGCATTCGCGTTAGCTGTCAACAGTTTTACAGGCTGGCCGGTTGATGCCTGGGCGGGCATGCGAGACGAGCAAGGGCGTCTGCGAAAACTTTACTGGCTGAAGGGCAACGCGCTCGGACAACTGACGGCGAGGGGCGACGAGAATGGTTTGACGGTCACCGGCTCGATTCACCTGATCTCCAACATCAGAACAGTGCACTTAGCCGCCGAGGTCACCCTCGACGACTACCACTTTGGCCATGGCCGCCGCCAAATAACTGTTGTCGTCGATGGCGGCGAAGATCTAGTCGTGGACGTGGAAAGCTGCACGGGACACCTACGCCTACGCGCTGATGGCTTCATCGACGCCCTTGTCGCAGCGATCGCGGCCAAATCCAGTCCAGGCGACTCATGAGCTCCGATACCGAGGGCGTTGTGCGGAACAGATTGCCGCGCGACGATTGCGCCCGAGAATTGCTCAGCGTTAGAGCAAGACGTTCACACTTGAGCCTTTCGTCGTACACCGCTGCACCGCCCATTTCCTCAGCGAATCGCGGCTAGACGTAGCACCAGCCTGGCCGTCAGTTCGTGCGCGATCTCCGCCGCGCGAGCCCCCAGCGCGGAGACGGGGACTGAATCGGTCGGTTCTATGCGGAGTGCCGACTTTGGCGCCATCGTGTAGAGCAATTGCGCAGAGGAACGCGTCTCAACTTCACCCGCCCGTCCTACCATTAACATGCTGATCGGCTCGATCGAAAGTGCCAGCGCCACTTCCCCTTCTTCGTGCAGACCCGTGCTTGCGTGCAGTGCCAATGCGGCGACCAGGCGATTACTTACGTCTTCCTCGTCGAAGACCGACCCGAGGCTTCCGTGTGGCAACGGGAGCCAACTGCTCACACCCCGATCTCTCTCAACGGCAATCCCTTTTGAGCCACGCCAGCCCTGGGCACCGGTTGCATGTGCTTCAGCACGGTCCTCTGCTGCACCAGCTTCGACAGCTTCCGTTTGGTCGAACAACCCGCTTTGTCGACCGAGTGCTGGCAGGGCGTTGGCCAACTCCCGTAGTGACCGAGCCTCGAGGGTCTGTTGATCGATTGGGATGCTGTGCAGCTCAAGCGTCGATCGCGAGTATCCACCGTGCATGGTGTCTCCCCTCCATTGGGGATGAATCGGCTTAGCCAGAGGTCTCCAGAGCGCTCGTTTGCTTGAGCTACTCGGCTGTTTCGGAATGGGGAAGGGTGTGCCACTTGAGGCACCTGGAAATGGCGGTGCGACAGCGGGTTTCGTACGCCCCGGGCTCAGCTGCGACAATAGACGCTTTCGCGAAGCTTCCTCATCGAGGCCAACGAGATCACAGTAGATGACCTGGCCGAGCAGGCCCTCGATGTCACAGGAGTCCACGCGCACCGGAACAAGCCTGCGGTTGAGACCTTTCGGATCAGTTGCGAACTGCGCTGCCCATTCCGGCACGGTGAATTCGGCATCTAGATAATCCTGCGACAGGACCGCAATCGTCCGCGCGCACTCTTTAGTGGCGGTGTCCATCTCCACGACAAAATTACCGCCGGGCTTGAAATCCCAGTCCTGGACTACCGTCCTATACCCTTCGGCTTCAAGCACCCACGCGATCCACTCAGCCCAAGCACGGTTCGCCTTGTTATAGCTGATGAAGAAGTCTTTTGAATGCGCCACGTCTCGACTTTACCGAAACGCCGCTACCGGAAACGGCGCCGCAACTCTCCACCGGTATTCTTCGAGGGGAAACGCGCTCCAGACGGTGTTTCGCCTCAGCCGAAAGTCTTGCAATTAGGGAAATTCGCCGTCTATAGAAGAATGTCGAGATGCAACGAAGATTGACAGGACACGCCTGGCTACTTTGACAAGACTTCGGCGTGTCGGGTGGGCTTGTTAATGTTCGTTGCAAAAGTTCGTACGAGCTTAATCGACCCGGCTGTCCGGATGCGGTCGATCAACGCGCGCGACCATTTTGCGTCTGAAAGCCGACTTCTCCTCCGAATCTACCGGTGCGTTCTGAAGGAATGTTGGCGCAGTCGCCACGTCGCTTTAGTTGCCGAAATCCTCGTTCTGGCCTCGCAATTCGCCACGTCTTAGGAGCGCCCGTCCAGCGGCAAGTGTCGAGTGAATCATCGACGCGGTTGTCGGTATAGAGGACTCACCTCTGCGGCGGACGATACTAATGAATGCTCCCTCCACTGCGCCGTTCACGATCGCGCCATGAACAAGGAAAGGCTTGAGTTCTTCCGGCTGGGGCGGGATGTCAATCAGAATCACCCCAAGGTTCCCTGGATCTCCGATAGGTTCGATAGTCAGGCGATCGGGCGGGGGGTAGAGCCGGAACTCAAGCGCCTGGCGATACCGCTTGACCGTCTTGCCATCGATCGGTACAGGACAGTGTCTGTGTATCACTTCCCCACCGGGAATCTTCTTCGCAGCAAGCCCGATGACAATGAGCCCTCCCAATTCTGAGTTTGCGAACTTTGCGACCGCTTCGGCGAGCCTGATGGTTCCAACCGGGCCGGGCAGTTCAAAGTGCTGTCTCTTGACCTCGAGCCAGTGCCCCTCAGGCTGACCCAACAGGGATGAAACGTGCCCGGCGCGAACCAGATCAGCGGCAATCTGGCGATTGAGATTACCGTTCTGCCCGAATGCTTCGGCCAAGGCTATCGCGTCTTTCGCAAGCGCCACGCAATCCGTAATGCTTTTCCCACGGACCTGCACAGTGGCGGCGGCACGCCACCGCCACGGCGGATACGCATACTGCGGGTGGAGTTCAATGAGGCAGAGTTCCAAGCCATTTCGCATCATGAAAGTTTTCAGCACTCCTGACAAGACGTGCGCTACAGCCGCGTCTTCGTCGTAGTACTCGCCGCCGTCTTCGAGTTCGTCTCGGCGGCGGAACGGCGCAGCCTCATCGCTGTGCCGATCTGGAGCCATCCAGGTGTTAGTGGTGAACTCGAAGAAGATTGATAGCGCGTCGCCATTTAGACCGAAAGAGACTGGCTCTTGTGAGCATTCCTCGTCGTCGTAGTAGGCGTCATCGTCAGCACTTATCAGTAGTCCCGAATTCTCGATACCCGCGCGTACGTCGGCGCGCAACGCGCGACGCAGGTCTATCGCCGTATGCCCGTCGAGGTCGGGTAGGCGGGCAATTATTCGGTCCGAGTAGACCTCTCTTCCCCGAAACTTCGTGCCGAAGTACCACCCGCCGCTATTTCGATCACGGCGGATCCGACCATCGTTCGGTTCGCGTCTCGAGGTACCCATCGGACGATTGTGCACTCCACCTCGCGCTGACCGTGGTGCCCGCGAGATCGCGTCAAGTTTTCGGCTCTGTCGATGAAGTCCGATACGTCCGCGGCGTCTCGGAAAGCAGTTGTTCTTGCGCGGAAAATTATCCGACCGCCATAGTCCGTTCTAATAGCCGCAGCAACTGCTGCCATCAAGAATTGCTGTTCCGGGCTCGGCTCGCCACACGTTGGACGAACTCGGTATCACGGCGCTGGGGTCATGGCTCCGAGGCCCTAGTCGTCCCGCTATCGATCCTTCTCGTGTCTAATGAGCGATCGCTGCGGCGATGTCTACGGATTCCCTCATTTTCCCGAAGCGCGACCAGTTTCCCGTGCAGTGGGCATACTGACCCGCTACCACCCCAACGGACAACTTCGTCTTCGCAGCGAATTCTTCAACATCGGCAACCGTCGTCAACAGCACCAACGCGCAGCGCTGCTTATCGGTTAAGAATGTATCGGCCGCAAACGAGTCGGCCGCAGTCTCCTGCCGGTCCTGGTCATCGGAAACAGACCCCTTTCGATCAAAATGCATAAATGTCACCCTTTTCGGATGCAGTAATACATGAGCAATTTCATGAACCATTGTGAACCAAAATGTATCGACGAAGCGATACCGCCCGGTTAACGCAATGATGGGATGAGAAGGAGTGAGCCACCACGTCGCACCCGATATTCGCGTACCGTCAATTTCAGGAATAAAGACTAGTAACACTCCGGCATCGGCGAGAATGTCGATCGCGTTTTGGAAACCGCGTCGCAAGTCCATTTGAGTCAGCGGTGGTATCCGCTCGGCGGCGCGTCTTAATTTCACCGCATCGTAGGCCCTCGCGGAGGGTACCAGAGCTTCCGCCTTTACCTCGGCGAGACGGCGCCACAACGCTGTCGCATAGGGGTCGACGGTGAACTTCTGGCTTCGACGATAATTCACTTGCGGCGCTAGCCAGATCCTGTCGAACGATTTCTCATCGGCCACGCGGAAGAAGCGCAAGAGCTCGTCTGCGCGCTCCTCGACCGCCTTCTGAAAATCTATTATTTGATACTTTCGAAGCGCTTCGCGAGGAAATTTATCGATCCATCGACTCAATCCCGCCAGAACAGAAGACGATGCGCGCCGTACCCTCTCCGCCTGCCAGGTGGCGTCCATTCGCAACGTAATCTCCGCCGGAATTCCCAAGACACGCTCTAAAGATATTGCAATATCGGGCGATAGTGGAACATGTCCGTTTAGCAATTGATTGAAATGCTTGGTGCTCACATTCGCGCGTGCCGCCACATCAGATTGAGAATATTCGAGAGCGTCGAGTTCAGTCTTGATGAGTGAACCCGGCGGCTCGGCCCAATCCGGTTCGAATTGAGTCGCCACGTACGTGACGCCAGGGCCAGTGCGAGACTCGGCGGCCATCAGCCGGCGTTTCGCATAAAGCTCGTGCCGTCGACGCGAATGTCATCGACGCGTAGCGCCGACGACTGCAGAGCGGCGGTCCAAAACGACTCGCCGTCACCTTCGAGTACGCGTCCGCTCCGGTTCAAGACAGCGGCATGCATGCCTACCTCCTTATGTTCGACGACTATGCGGCCCTGGGCGGGATCGGTCAGCCGTATCCCAATACTGCGCAAACGTGCCACTGCGAAAAGTGTCGGAGCGTTCGCGATCACCGACAGCAGTAGACGCGCGGCGGCCGGAGACGCGGGGCACGCCCTCGCCAGCGCCTCGCCGGATGTGCAGACCCCGTGAACGTTCGGGGAAGACCACGCCAGAAAAATGTTGTTACCTCCAAGGTAATAACAATGTCGTGTAGAGTGGGTTACCGGATACACCAAGCATAGTTCGTGGGCGCCGCATGTCAGCACGGACACGTGCGCGAACAGATCGGAGACACCGTCATGACCGACATCCGCGTCGAGATCGACGGGGTGACGCACCCCGTCAACGACGACGACTTCGAGGCTGCGGCGTTGGTGAGGCTCGCCGGCCGCGATCCCGCCGACTACGACCTCTTCATCGTCGACAAGCACGGGGTCGAGACCCATGTCAAGGACAAGCAGATCGTCAATCCCCGAGACCGCCAGCGGTTCCGCACCCGCCGCAAGGTGCGCTTCACCATCGACGGCGAGCGCCACAGCACCTGGGACGACGACCAAACCGCCGCCGACCTGATGCGCTTGGCGGGTGTCGATCCGGCCCGTTATGACTTGGCGCGCGTGAACGGCGCGAACGGTCCGCAGACCTTCACCGCCGACCAGATCGTGACGATCAGCGACGGGGATGAGTTCGTCACCGCTCGACGCGCAGGCCCCGTCGCGTGACGGAGCTGCCACCGCCGGGTTCGGCGGCACGTCGCTTCATCGACGACATCACGCTCGCGGGGTCGCCGGTGCGCGTCGAGCCCGGCCGCCTGATGTACGAGGTCCTCGCGATCGGCGGCGCTTTATCCGGCCTGAAGGTCGAGACCGGCGTCAGCCAGGTCGAGGTCGAGAACTGGCCCCTGGTACCGCCGCACTGGGTGCATCTGCGCGACAGCGTGGTGATCGAAAACACCAACACCGACACCACCGATTGCCCACCCGGATGGCGCCGACACTCCCGCGAATTCGCGTTCACAGACACGTCGGTCCCGCCGGCGACAGCATGGCTGCGCCACGTTCGCGGCGTTCTCTCACTCGCCGTCACTGCGGCGTAGACCATGAGCGGCGACGACCGGACTCCAACTACCCTCCCGCTGCGCGCGTCCGCGCGGCTGTCGGTGGCTATGACAGGCTCGGTGCACAAGGTTATGCGTGAGCACCTGCTGCGCTCCGACGGCCAGGAAGACGTGCTCGCCGCAACCTTCGTGCCCTCCACGGGCGTGCAGCGCATGACCGCGTTGGTGAACCGCGTGATCATGCCCCGCGATGGTGAACGCCTTGTCCACGGCAACGCGTCGTTCACGAGCGCCTATGTGCTGCGGGCCGCAGCTCAGGCGCGCGCCGACAACGCCGGGCTCGTACTGCTGCACTCGCACCCGAGGGGTCGCGGATGGCAAGGCATGAGCATCGTCGACCACGACACTGAAGCCGACTACGAGCGCGTCGCCCGCGCCTACACAGGTCTGCCGCTGGTCGGTATGACACTCGCCGGCGACGACACCTGGTCGGCACGCATCTGGTTCGACCGCGCCCAGCCGCGCTGGGCTGAGTCGGTGCGGTCCGTGTCCGACCGGCTCGTCGTCTGCTGGAACGACGACCTGCGCCCGCCCCCGCCGCCGACCGGTTCGCAGCAACGCACGGTGTCAGCGTGGGGAGACCGCATGCAGGCGTCGATCGCGCGCCTGCGCGTGCTTGTCGTCGGAACCGGCAGCGTGGGCCTCGATGTGGCCCAGCGTCTCGCAGCGACCGGGCTCCTCGAGGTCGGCGTGATGGATTTCGATGCCGTTGAATCCGTCAACTTGGATCGCATGATCGGCGCGACACGTCTCGACGCCGCCCTGGGCAGGGCCAAGGTCGACGTCGCCGAGCGGCTGATGACGTCGGCCGCGACGGCCGAGAACTTCACGCCAGTGAAGCACGAGACAAGTGTCAGCGATCCCGTCGGACTGCGGAGCGCGTTGGACTACGACGTGATCTTCTCCTGCGTGGACCGGCCCTGGCCGCGGGCGGTGCTCAATCTGATTGCCTACAGCGACCTCGTACCAGTGATTGACGGCGGCATCGCTCTCGACACGTTTGACGACGGTCGGCTCCGTGGAGGGGTCTGGCGCGCCCACACTCTGGTGCCGAACCGCCCTTGCATGGTCTGCATCGGCCAGCTTGATCTGGGCGAGCTCGCCCTGGACCGACGGGGCTTGCTCGACGATCCCTCTTATATCGAGCGGGCGGGCCGGCCGGCACCCGCCCGTCAGAATGTCGCCGTCCTTTCGGCGAGCGTGAGCGCGGCGCTACTCGCCCAGTTCGTGAGCCTCGCGGCCCACCCCGGAGGACGCGGTGTCCCCGCACCGCTGCGCTACATCCTCGCCGCACACCACCTCGAACACTCGACCGCGGAACGCGGTGAGCACTGCGTTTACGAATCCGAGACCGCAACCGGCAACCGGCGACCCATCCTGACCGCGAGTCAGGACAGCTGGCGACGGATCGTTGCCGAGCGCAGGGACCGAAAACCGAACCCGTTTCTGCGACTTGTTGATTCAGCCGAGTCTGCGATGCGACGCGCCACCAACTATGTGCTTGCTCGGCGACCGCGCCGTTGACGGCATCTCCCGAGTACCAGCAGTCCTGGTTAGGTCACCGCGACTTCTTCTTCCAGCGATAACACCCCGCTCTGTCGGTCTCGACTAGTCGACTTGCGGAACAACTGCTGATGATTGCTAATCATGCGAATGCGGCTAAGCCGATTCTGTTGAGCGCATTGACTTCTCAACTGGTAACGCAAGTTTTGACGTAGAGGTTCTCCACTGAGGGCTCCCGGGCAAGCATCCAGATCTTCAGTGCGTCAGCGGATTGAGTGTGTCGTTGGCAATGCCGCGCGCCGTCTCGTAGGCTCGCTTAAATCCAGCGTCGATGCGTGCGAGGCGGCGATCATCAATGTCGCTGAGGTCATCTGCCGACTTGCTCAGGGCCGCGCGATCTTGTGGTGTCAATCGCGACAACGGTGAGGTCATGTTCGGAACTCCTTCTTCAATGCGTTGATCGCTCGCCGCTCTCTCTCGGCTCGATCCTCATCTTCTCGCATCTCACCGACAAGTGGCTGCGCGAACTTCCGGTCGTACTTACGAAATTTCCCGGCCATATCAGCAACAAACGCAGGCCGATCACCAAAAATTTGCATGTAGCGGCGCGGCGCCACGCCGGCGAACGGGACCAACTTGTCTTCGGCTTCCTTGGAGAACATCGCAACCGCCCGGCTCTTCGGGTACGGCTCGATGTACTCGATGCGGGCTAGGCGCACCGATAGGGCTTGCTTGTAGCACAGGTGGCAGGGGTAGGTCGTGACAAACAGGGTTCCACCAGCGGGCGACACTCCGCGGACCGTTGCGTCGTCGATCGCCTTGGCTTCGGCGTGCACTGCACGCTGATATTCGATAACGCTCAACAGCTCACCCTTGTCGAGCGCCGCGGCGGCGAGCGCCACCCCGTCGTCGTCAGCTTCAAGCTTGTCGGCGAGTAGGCCGGATTCCTTCAATCGTTTCAGGGTGTCCCGCAAGTTCTCCCGCTTGAACGTTTCGCTGGTGTCCTCACCCTCCAAGATGTCTGGGATCTGACCGTGCGGCACCTCGTTATAGCCGGTGGCGATGACCGCGTCGTCAACGACGATCGCGGCGCCGACCTTGCGGCTAGCCGCAAGTGAGCGCGCACTACTGGCCAATGCCACATACATCGCGTACTCGCCGATCGTTGGAGCTTCAGGCTTCTGAAACAAAAGGTCGAACACCCGGTCGATATCCGCGCGGTCGTTGTTTCGGATGAAGAGGTCAGCCTGTGGATATGTCCGGTTTACGTTCTGCCCAAGCTGTTCCCGTTCGTCGGCATCGATCTCGATCAAGATCTTGACGATGTCGTCTTTTTTCTTGTCATCGGCGGAGGACAAATTTAGTTGAAGCAGGCTGTGCGTTCGCTCGGCGACACTGCCCTGGCTGCCAATCAGGATGAACTGATTGCCGTAGACCTCTCGCAGCAGCTGTACCTCCTCCCGCCGCTTCAGCGACTGCACAATGTAGGCCGTCCGCGGCCTACTTGTAATCTCATCGATCGGTCGATCATCGCCGTCCACTCGGATCAATTCGATCCGCCGTGCTTGAATCGCGCTGACCGCCAAACGCGCAACTGCGGCGGCATCCTCGTTGACTTTGCAGAACTGGTTCCCAGCTTCTATCAGCCGCCGGATCCGCTGATCCTCGGTCTCACCGGTAGGCGCCGGCGCAGCAGTCCCCAGTAGCTCCGACAGTTTGATCGGCACGGCCTTGTAACCGAAGCGCGACAACGAGCCCTGGATCTCCTTGGTCAGATCGGTAGTGCTCGTGCCTAGCGGCGCCACTAAACCGATGACCAGCTCGGGATCACTGGTTGCCATCGCCGAAGCGTACCTAAGCCATGGCCAAAGTTTTGCCGTCAGACGTAACTTCGCCCTGTGGCGACCAGTACAACCCCCGGCCCTGAGCAGCAAGCGCTTCGATGCTGGCGACCGTCAGTCCGCCGCCTTTCGGCGAATCGGCACGGCGTCGGGGTAGAGCACACGCGGCATATTCAACGTGACACTCAGAGGCATATGCGGCCGGCCCGTAACTACATCACTGTCGACCGTCAGCCGATAACACCCGAATGCGTCAGCCCTCCGAGACCCTTATCGGCGAGTTCGACAACCCGTCGTCGTGTAGGCACGCCTGACCCACGACTGCGATCAGAGTTTAGCCGAGCTGACGTTGTTGTTAGCTAATCAGTGCGTGCGTGTCAATCTTCGCTGCAAATGCCAGCTCATCCCTTAACGCCCGTCGGTCGATGAAGGGGGCGCTGGCCACCGGTGTTCTACCGCGTTCTGGAACCACCCTTGTCAACGAGGTCAGCGTGATCGCTCACGATAATCTGCAACCGCGGCGCGAACGTCTCGACCGCGTCGCGCATGACAGTGAACATCGCCAGCACGGCGGCGCGGTCCGCGTCGTCGACAGTCCCTTCGTTCTTCGCGGCATCCGATTGGATAAAAGGCCTGCGTTGGTTGTAGGTTCTCGCGATCGGCCGCCTCTGCCGGCTTGTCTGACCTGAGGTTTTCGTTTCTGTCTCACTGCGGCTGCGTGCGGTTTGTTTCACGAAGCGCTTCATTTCCTACGAGGCACGCGATCGACGTTGCCGGGTTCTCAGGGCGTCTTGAATTTCTTCTCTGGTGGCTACGTGGATCGCGGGCGCGCCGTCGCACGCAAACTCTGATCCGTGAATCTCGCAGGGGTTTAGGGTTCGATCGGCTCCATACCAATGAAAGCCGCAAGATCGGCCACGTCTCGGTGTCCGTCGTAAGCCCGAAGCAGCTGGATGTACCGTGTCTTGTCAAGCTCCCAGTCGTATTGCAGTTGGGTGGGATCTTGAGCTGTCGCGAACACTAAGTCAGCGAGAAACCTTGTGGTACGCCCATTTCCATCCGTAAATGGATGGATGCGCACAGTCTCGGCGTGCACCACGATACCCAGTTGCCGAGGCGTCCAGTCGTCGGTGTACTCCCATCGGTAAGCGATGGTGTCAAGCGCGCTTCGTAGTTCAACGGCAATCTGCTCCGGCGGTACGCCGATGTTCAGCTCCAATCGCCGCCACCGTCCGGCCCAGTTCCACACCGGACCGTACATCCGCGCGTGGAGGTCGCGGACAAAGTCGTCACTGAGGAGCCCGTCGAGCGGCAACGAGCCGTCGAGTGCAGCCGGCATTAGTTCATCGAACACCCGATCCTGAAGCCCTTGCTCGAGTAGCGCAGTCAGTTCGTCATGTGGAAGTGGGGTCTCACCGTAACCCGGCGTCAGCGGCATCAGCGCTTAGGCGGCTGCTGTTTCGCGATGTAGGCCCTCACGGTGGCCGACCGTCTGTAGCCAGCGGGAACCACTCGGCCCTCCAATTTGGCGGAGGCCCTCGTGGCGCGCACCCCTGACTTCTTGACGGCAGCCTTCGACACCACCACCTTCTTTGGTGTCCGGCGTTCCACGACCGCACCTCCTCTAAGCCTTGGCTCATCCTACCGGCCAACCGTGGCCTCTAACCAGGCCGTTTGCGACCCATAACGTCGCGTGTAACCGAGCGGCAGTGTGGTTGATCCCGAACCTACATGGTGTGTCGGCCTGAGCTGCAACAATCGTGCCCGGCACACTCTCAACTCGGCGACAGGGGTCTTGAATGCGGCTGAACGCGACCTACACCCGGTTCTTCCGGTCGCTGAACTACGACTACATTGGCGCTTCATCGGAGACCTACGCGCCCGACCCGTGCGACAGCACCCCGTCGGGGGCTGTGACCAGATCAGCTGACTACCCGTTCGTGCGGCTGCGGCTGCGCCCCGATATCACCACCGTCGTGGGGGACAACAAGTCCGGAAAGAGCCTGATGCGAGCGGCCATCGCCGCGACACTAATCGGAGAAGAATTTGATCGCAGCGACTTCTGCCGATACTCCGCCTTCTTCGGTGTCGACAAAGCCCTGCTAGCCCCCGAGTTTGGCGCCGAGTACACCGACATCACCTCCGGCGACGTGGTGACCATCGAACAGATGACTGGGCTGGAGAACATCGGTCCAGCTCAACGTGTGGCTATCTTCCTCATGAACACGACCCCCAAATTGCGCACGTATCTGCGAACAAGATGGCACCTGGACCGCGCCAGCGCACATCGAGACGCCAAAGCTGTTGCGCAACATCGGTGTTCCGGCACCGGTCTTCATCGACACCGATGTCCCCTTACCCGAAGTGGCGGGAAACGTCAGCAACCCGGTTTAGCGTTGACGTCATGGCGAACCTGATAATCGAAGCCGGTCAAATGCCTGATGCGGCAATCCGTTTTGCTCAAGGAATTGGGCAGGTATGGACACCCGAGCACTTGGTGCCGCTGCGGACCCGGGTGCGGCAGCAGCACGCAGGGCAGTTGCGCTCAGTGTTCCGTGCGCTGGACCAACGCTTTGGGGAGCCGAACGGGCAGTGGATGGGTGTGTTCCGCGCAGCTGCTGAGATGGCGGTGATGGTCGAGGTTGTCGGAGACGTCCTGCCTGCCGGGGATCGTCAACTGCTGCGCAACCTTTGGGCGACGCTGTTGAGGGCGACGTGACGACGCTACAGATGTCGCCATCACTGACGGACCTGTGACGATAGTGCCGAACCACCCCGAAATCGAGGCCTGCCTATTCCACTACACGTCGGCGAACGGCTTGGAGGGAATTCTCAGAGACCGATGCATCTTCGCGATAGACTCATGAAAGTGACACTGGCTGAGGGGTATCCGGTGACCACGCCACTCTTCGTGGATGCCGGTGATCGAACGCCTAAGAGATCAGAACCGTCCGCAGTTGGGTGTCGTCGGCAATCGGGTAAATCGGTCGGGGTTACCTGTACCGTGTCACGCCGATTGTGTTGTTCGCGATGAGATTGAGTCCTTAGTAAGGGCTAGCAGCGGGGTTTAGCCGGCTTTCCGGCCTAGGAGCGCTCACCGCCGGCTCGACTCACGATTGTGGGCGGCGTCCTTGTCCGGGGCCGATGGCAGTGGCCGGCTCGGGGGCTGCGGATGTGGCCGGCGTCGGCCACGGGGCGGGGATGGGGCGTTGACGGACGCGTTGTGGCCACCAGAACCACTTGCCCAGCAGCGCGGCGATGGACGGTGTCATCAACGACCTGATGATCAGGGTGTCGAACAGCAGCCCGAGGCCGATGGTGGTGCCGACCTGGCCGATGACGGTGAGCTCACTGACCGCCATGGTCATCATGGTGAAGGCGAATACCAGGCCCGCTGAGGTGACGACGACTCCTGTGCCGCCCATCGAGCGGATGATGCCGGTGTTCAGGCCGGCATGGATCTCCTCTTTGAACCGCGAGACCAGTAGCAGGTTGTAGTCGGCGCCCACGGCCAACAGGATGATGACAGACATGGCCAGCACCATCCAGTGCAGCTCGATGCCGATCAGGTGCTGCCAGATCAGGACCGAGAGCCCGAAGGACGCGCCCAGCGAGAGCAAGACGGTTCCCACGATCACCGCCGAGGCCACCACACCGCGGGTGATGATCAGCATGATGATGAAAATCAAGCACAGTGAGGCGATTCCGGCGATCAGCAAGTCGAAGTTGGCGCCGTCCTGCATATCTTTGAAAGTGGCCGCGCTGCCGCCAAGGTAGATTTTGGCGCCTTCCAGCGGGGTGCCTTTGAGCGCTTCGTAGGCGGCTTTCTTGATCGCGTCGATGTGCGCGATGCCTTCCTGCGACATCGGATCGCCGTCATGGCTGATGATGAAGCGCACCGCATGGCCGTCGGGGGAGATGAAGTTCTTCATGCCCTTCTTGAACTCTTTGTTGTCAAACGTTTCCGGGGGCAGGTAGAACGAGTCGTCGTTCTTGGAGGCGTCGAACGCCTTGCCCATGGCGCTGGAGTTCTTCTGCGCCTCGTTCTGCTGATCCTGCATTCCCTTCTGGGTCGAATACATAGTCAGCATCGTGGTTTTCATGGCCTTCATGTTTTCGATCATCGACGGCATCAGCGCCACCATTTGCGGCATCAGCGTGTCGAGATGATCCATGATCGGCAGCAGGCTCTCGATGTCATCGGTCATCGTGTCGATGCCATCCAGGCCGTCGAAGACCGAGCGCAGCGACCAGCACACCGGGATGTCATAGCAGTGCTTTTCCCAGTAGAAGTAGCTGCGCATCGGGCGGAAGAAATCCTCGAAATCGGCCATGTGGTCGCGTAATTCATTGATGTCGATGGTCATGTCGTGCATCTTTTTGACCATGACGTGCATGTCGTTGGCCATCTGCGCGGTGATGCTGGACATCTTTTCCATGCTGTCGATGGTGGTCTGCATCATGTCCGCTTGATGCAACATGTCGGCCATCTGATCTTGTTGGTACTTCTGGTTCATCTGCTGGGTGACGCCCTGCATGCTGATCTGAAACGGGATCGAGGTGTGCTCGATCGGTGTGCCCTGCGGACGGGTGATGGCTTGCACGCGGGCGATTCCGGGCACCCGGAAGATCGACTTAGCGATTTTGTCGATCACCAAGAAGTCCGCGGAATTGCGCAGATCGTGATCGCTTTCGATCATCAACACTTCCGGATTCATCCGCGCCTGCGAGAAGTGCCGGTCCGCGGCGGCGTACCCTTCGTTGGCGGGCAGATCGGCCGGTAGGTAGTTGCGGTCGTTGTAGTTGGTGCGGTAGCTCGGCAGGGCCAGCAAGCCGACCAGTGTCGCCGCAATGGACACGACGAGGATCGGGCCGGGCCAGCGGACAATGAGCGCGCCGATCTTGCGCCATCCGCGAATCCGTTGGGCCCGTTTGGGTTCAAGCGTCTTGCCGAAACGGGAGGCGACCGAGATGACCGCGGGCCCGAGCGTGAGCGCCGCTGCGACGACGACCACCATGCCGATGGCCAGCGGAATGCCCAGCGTCTGGAAATACGGCAGGTTGGTGAAGTGCAGGCAGAAGGTTGCGCCGGCGATCGTCAGACCCGACCCGAGCACCACGTGGGCGGTGCCCTTGTACATCGTGTAGTACGCCTGTTCCCGAGATTCGCCGATACCCCGGGCTTCCTGATATCGCCCTACCAAGAAGATGGCATAGTCGGTGGCCGCCGCGATCGCCAGCGTGACCAACAGGTTCGTGGCGAACGTGGAGAGCCCAATGATGTTGTGGTAGCCCAGGAACGCGACCACGCCGCGCGCACCTGCCAGTTCGAGCACCACCATCACCAATGTCAGCAGCACGGTGACGATCGACCGATACACCAACAGCAGCATCCCGATGATCACCAAAAAGGTGACGGCGGTGATCATTTGTAGGCTGCGGTCACCGGCGATGTTTTGGTCGGCGGACAGTGCCGCAGACCCGGTGACGTAGGCCTTCACGCCATGGGGTAAGGGGACACTGTTGACGATGCTCTGTACGGCCTCGACCGACTCGTTGGCCAGCGCCTCGCCCTGGTTACCGGCGAGGTAGACCTGGACGTAGGCGGCCTTGGCGTCGTTGCTTTGCACCCCTGACCCACTGAGGGGATCGCTCCACATATCCTGCACGTGTTCAACGTGTTTGGTGTCGGCCTCGAGTTTCTTGACGATCTGGTCGTAGTAGGCGTGCGCGTCGGCGCCTAGAGGATTTTGGCCCTCGAGGACGATCATCACCGAGCTGTTGGACTTGTATTCGTGGAACACTTGACCCACGCGCTTCATCGCGATCACCGACTGCGCATCGTCGGGACTCATCGACACTGAGCGCATCTTGCCCACCTCGTCCAGCTGGGGGACGACGACGTTGAGCACCGCGATGACCGCGATCCAGCCCAGGATGATGGGCACGGCCAACGTGCGGATGATCCGGGGGATCTTGTCGTGCACGGGTTCTTTGACGACGGGGATGGCGTCGGTTTGGGTGTCGTCGGTTGTTGTGCTCATGCGGATTTCACCAAGCAGAAGGTCAGGGCGTGCACGCCGTGGGTGATGTTCTCGTTTTTGACTTCGTCGTCGATGATGATGCGACAACCCAGCAAGGTGCCGTCACTTTGTGCCGAAAGATTCGGGAACACCGAAGGTGCGGTGGTGCTCAAGACCAGCGTCCACGGCAACGGCGCGCCATCGATCCGCCGAGGGTCGGCGGACAGGTCCAAGTAGTTCACGTTCGCCTGGATGGCCGAGCCGAAGACCTCGTATTTGACGACCTTGGGCTTGAACGGCTTCGAATCATCGAGTCGCGGGCTGCTCAGGATCCCGGTGTCGTGCGCAGCGAAAAAGGACTTGACCCGCGCCACCGCGAACCCGCCGACCACCAAGACCACCGCGATTAACAGCGGCAACCAGGCGTTGCGGATACGCCTCACCATCTGCACGCCAGATTCCTTTCCTCAGTGCCGACGAATCCGGAAAATGCGCTGGCACACAGGCACCCTCAGCGGCGCCCAGAGCTACTCCAGCGTTGACTGCCCTGAAGTACCGGTGTCCTTGCGGCGGGGCTCAATAGTGTTCCGACACCTCTCCCCCGCGGCACCGCGCCAGCCCCCGGTGCCGCACCGCACTCGGAACGGGGATCCAAACATGTTGCCCGCGAACATTATCCCATATTATTACATGCGCTGCATAGTTTGCATTCTCTGCACGTAAAGGTACTTGAAGTAACTCTTGGTGGGGCGTCATTCGGGGGTGGGTTGGTAGCGCAGCATCGTGACGTCGTGCTCGGGGTAGTCGACGAACACCGGTTGCACCCGCATCCCGACCCGCAGCTGAGCGGGGTCGACATTGACCATCTGGGTGGAAAACCGTGGACCCTCGTCCCACTCGACGATCGCCAACGAATGGGGAACGGCATCGGCGAAGTGCGGGCTCACCGGCCGGCGGGCAATGCTGTAGCTGTACAGCGTCCCCATGCCTGAAATCTCGCGCCACTGCAGGTCATTGGCGAGGGTACGGGGCGCCCGCACGCGTGGGTAAAAGACGTAGGTGTCACTCGATGGCGAATACTGGATCACGACACGGTGTCGCGCCAAACCGTCCCAGAACGGTGCCGTGGTTGGTGTCTTGACGGGCATGGGGCGTTCCAAAGTGCTCATGTGTCAGTCGCCTTCCAGTACCAGGGCGGTCTGCTCGGAGAGGATGCCGCCGTTACCCGACACGAACGCGCGGTGGCAGTCGGCGACTTGTGCCGCACCGGCGCGTCCCATGATCTGGCGGGCCGCATCGGAGACATGGTGCATGCCGCCGGCCAGGCCGGCCTGCCCGAATCCAAGCTGACCGCCCGCGGTATTGAGCGGGAAATCACCTCGAAAGGTCAGATCGTGATCGGCGACGAACGACATGCCCTGTCCCTTCGGGCAGAAGCCGGCATCCTCCAGCGAGAGGAGCACGGTGATCGTGTAGCAGTCATAAATCGACACCATGTCCATGTCGCCGCGGTCGAGTCCGGCCATCGCGAACGCGCAATCGGCGGCGTCGACGATCGGAGTGCGCAACAGATCCGCAGCATACGTCGGTGTCTTGAACGGTACGTGCTCACCGAAACCCTTGACCCACACCGGGCGGTTACGGGCACGTGCGGCCACCTCGGCGTTGGCCAGGACCACAGCCGCCCCACCCACGCAGGGCATCACGATTTCGAGCATGTGCAGCGGATCGGCGATCACCGGACTGGCCAGTACGTCATCGACGGTCAGTGGCGTGTCCTTCCAGATGGCGCCCTCGGTGTGGTTGGCGTTGACGCGCTGGTCCACGACGATCTTGGCCATCGCTCGCTCGTCATAGCCGTACACGGCGCCGTAGCGGGTGGCGACCTGCCCGTAGGGGCCGTTTTGACCGAGGTTGCCGTACGGAATTTCGAATTCCGCTTGCGGGGAACCGAATTGGTTGCTCGAGGCTCCGAAGAAGAGCGCATCGGTGTTCGGCTTGGGCTTTTTGGGCGAGGTCGGTGTCGTGTAGCGGGCGGGCAACGCGCACACCACGACGTCGCAGACACCGAGTTCGATGGCCGCAGCAGCACGCCACACCATCGCCGCCGCGCTAGCACCGCCGAGGTCGACCAGTTCGGCGAAGCGGGCGCCGACACCGAGGTATTCCGCGATCGTCGAGGGCACGAAGATTTGGGACTCCTCCAAATGGGAGGTCACCAAACCGTCGATCAATTCCGCCGGCAAGCCAGCGTCATCCATAGCTTCGGCGGCAAGTTCGGCCCATTGTTCCAACGTGAAATTCGCCGGCGATGCCTGGCTGAGCCGCTCCGGTGACCATTCGGTGAAACCGACGATTCCGGCCTGGCCTGCTAGCCCCATGCGAAGGATCCTCTCGTCAACGACGCACGCCGCAGCGAGGACAACCTCTGCCCCACTGCTGCGCTCCATGAACCACCCCGCTCAGCAACCGGATTTGCACCGCCCATCGACCCCCGGTATGAAGCTCGGCCTATCACCAAGAGAGAGCAAGACATTCACGTCTCCTTTTCCTTGAACCTTGAATCCAGGCGGTCGGCTCTCTTGATGTCGCTACCCCCCGTCCACTGCAATCCGGTCCGCCTCGTCGAGTGCGGCATCAGCATCGCGGTCGACGATCACCTCATCCGCGCCGCGCGGCGGGAGTAGCATTCCGCCGCGAATTGCGAGGTAGGTTTCCGTGTCGTGAGCCGCCTGGCCGCAATGCCCGGCGCTGTCGAGGGCGCAATTCTTGAACGCGGTCGCTGCCCGGCTGAGACGGTACGCGCGAGACTCGACCGGATGTCGCAGTGTCACCGGAGGGGCTTCGCCAAAGAACACGATGTCGACACATCCGCCCTGCATGGCAGCATCGACCAGGTCGTGTGACACGGGATCACTGTCGAATAGCTCCCCGGCGATCACTAGGGCTGCTGTGGGCCAACAGCTTTGATCGAGGGACAGGAATTCCTCATTGCCAGTGTGGTGGGCGCCCAGTATGTGCACCGGTTGGGGGTCGCCAGGGTCCGCCGTCGCAACGGTGACGTCCACTCCGACCAGTGCGCGGTCGACGATGAGGCCTCCAACGCTGTGTACGACCTGCACGGTGTCCGTGCCCAGGACGTGCATGCGGTAGCGCTGCCGCGTGAAGACAGCCGCCCCGGACTGTGTGGTCTCGCAAAGCTTCTCGGCGATGTCTGCGCCTCTCGTGTAGGTGATGGGTGCGGCTACCTGTCAGACGGGCTTTAGCGGATGGTGCCTGCCCGGGGATCAGGGGTAGGTCACGTGCGGTCACCCCTGGCGGAAGATCGCTGACCCCGAGGACGGCGTTCAGTGCGCGCAGCCCCGTCGACAGGCACACCGCGGCGGTGGCATAACAACCGGAGCTGTCAGCCAAGCGGAACGCTGGTTCTTGCGAAATGCTCGGCGCGCCTTCGACATCGAAGCGGTAGGTCCCGTTTTGATTACCTGAAACCAATGTGCGCCCCGGTGCCGTCGCGAACGTCCTCGTCGACGTTGGCCGAACTGTAGACCAGCCCCACGCGCTGCCCCTGGGCGATTGGCGCTTCGGCGATATCGCTGTCGCGTAGGACTGCAGAGTCGGTGGCATCGCTTCCCCGCGCGGCATGGGAGACCGGCTTCTAGTGCTTACCTACGCCCCCCTCCTCTCTGGCAGGTACCACCTGACCCCGCACCTGGTACCACAGACTGTTTCCTTTCTAGCATCATCATGTTAGAAAGGAAACAGTTTATTCCCCCAAGTTGTTGGAGTCACCGTGACCTCGCCGCATCAGCGCGCTTCCGCTCACACGAGGCCAACCGGCAGGCCGACCGGGCGGTTCGTCTTGGGCTGCATGGAGGAACTCGTGGCAGGTCGCCTCAACCTCGATGACAGGGTCACCCCGGCAGTACACGGTGGAGCAGATCAATGGCGGCTACCAGGACAATGCTGCAGGGCAGCAACATCCGCGGCGTCATCCGTTACACCGGTAGATAGGTAGTCATCTATGACCGACCTCGTCAGCGATACTGACCCACCCCCTGTGGTCGTCGCGTCGCGGAATTCATGGCGCTGCGTGCAAACCGGCGACCGCGACGGGTGGCTGGCCCTGATGGCCGACGATGTGGTCGTCGAGGATCCCATCGGTGAGGCCTTCACGAACCCGGACGGCACCGGGGTGCGCGGGAAGGATGCAGTTGCAGCGGTCTACGACAACAACATCGGCCCGAACCAGCTCCGTGTCGTGTGTGAAGAATCGTTCCCGTCGAGCAGCCCCACCGAGATCGCCTACATCCTCGTGCTGGAAACAACGTTTCCCAACGGTTCAGCGGCAACGGTCCGCGGCGTATTCTGCTACCGCGTCGACGATGCCGGGCTGATCACCAACCTGCGGGGATACTGGAACATGGAAACCATGACGTTTTCAGCATCGATCAGGGCCGACTAAATGCGCCATCGGCTTGTACATCTTGGGGTTTTCACGTCGTGGTGAGCACGATCGAGGAGGGCGGCGCCGTGGGTCGCCGACCTGGTTGCCTATGACGCAACGATTCGCCCCGACCGTTGCGAGTCTGCGGCTGGAATCCTTCGACACGCGGCACGCCCGGATGGTCGGCGCCGCCCGTCGCCACGGCGTCGATCCCGCAGGCATGGTCCTGCCCGCCGAGGGACTGCTCACCGCGGCCGACGGCGCACGAATTCACTACCTGGAATGGCCAGGCCCCTGCGACGATGTCGCGGTGCTCTTTCTGCACGGCGGTGGACTGCACGCACACACCTTCGACGTCGTGGGCAATCTGCTGCGCAAGCACGCCCGGTGCATCGCACTAGACCAACGGGGGCACGGTGAAAGCGACTGGACTCCAGGACGATACGGCGCCGAATACTGTGCTGACGACATCGCCGCGGCTGTAGTGCAACTCAGCCTGCAACGCGTGGTGCCCGTCGGCCACTCCATGGGCGGCATCGGCGCCGTAGCGTGGGCGGCCCGCCACCCCGCCGCACTGGCGGGACTGGTGATCGTCGACGTCGGACCCGAGTTGATGGACGAAACGACCACCTCGATCAACGACTTCATCACCTCGCGGCCGTCATACCGCGGAGTTGAAGACGTGCCCAGCGACAGCCTCGCAGCCAACCTGCGCTGGGCCGACGACGGACGACTCGCCGTCAAGTACGACGACTCCCAATTCCGCCCCGGCACAACCGAACTGCCGATGGGAGATGACATGCGTGCGCTTGCCGCGCACATCCGATGTCCCACCACGCTCCTGCGCGGCGAACGCAGCAAAGTACTCTCCGACGCCGCGGCGGCAGCGTTTGCCTCCGACATACCCAACGCAACGTGGCGCCGCATACCCGATGCCGGCCACACCATCCAGTCCAGCAATCCGCGCGGCCTCGCCGACGCCGTGCTCGAATTGCTGGACAGAGTACGGTGACCGCCGTGACATATCGGGTGCCCCCCGACAATCACGTGCCGGCTCGGTCCGCCGTCCCGACTCGGCACGCGTGCCGAACTGATGGGAAGCCCCACAACAAAAAGCTTTGCGGCGCACTGGGCTGAGGTCGCCGTCACTGCCGCACTCCAGCCGCAGTGGCCAGTATGGGATGCTATCCGACCATTCTGGTGCCAATTTGGTGCTGACGCAGCGCGATTCGCTGTCGCCAGTCGTGATCGGAAATCGTGTTGTGCTCGTAGTAGGGCAGCTTGTCCGCCACGGTAGCGAGGTCGACAACCTCCAGGGTCGGGCCGTCGGCCCCGGTCAGCTCGCGCGAGACCCGCTGCCAGCGGAACTGCAGGTAGCCCTTGCGATGCCCGAGCGTCTCGGCCCAGTTGGTGACGCCGGGATTCTGATCGGCGACGACGATACGGACCTTGCCGTCCGGATCCGGTTGTGCCTGCGTGCCATTCAGCGAGGTCTGGTGGTTGATGTAGTCCAGCGAGATGTACCAGAGGCTGCCGAGCTGGAATCCGACGTAAGGCGCGTCGGTGAGCGGCATCGTGAGGATGAGCGCCTGGTCGGGCGTGATGTCGTAGTGCCCGACCGAGGAGTATTGGGTCGCCAGCCCGCCCGGGGTGAGCCGCGGCGCGGTCAGGGTGTTGACCGGCAGGGTGTCATAGAACCACTTGGGGAACTGCAGCCAGGTCTTGACGCGCTGCACGAGCTGCTTACCCGCTACTGCCCAACGCCTTTCGATCAGCTCGTTGGTCAGCGGCGGCGGCGCGGTGCCCGCGGTGTCGGTGCGGGCGATCACAAAGGTGCCCCGCTGTGCCGACCAGTCGTTGTAGACCTCGCGGATCACCAACTGCGCGTTGGTGTCCGGGGTGAACCGCCACTCGAAGGTGCCGTCGGGGGCAATGTCGAGTGCGCGGTCGTCGAACGCTGTCTCGCTGACCGGGACCACTTCGTCGGTGTATTGGCCGCCGAGCAACTGGAAGGTGACGTCGGTGGTGGTGCCGCGGGTACCGGTGACGACGTACTCGTGGCCCGCCACCACCTTGGCGCCGACGTAGACGGTGTCCGGGTTATCCAGGCCTATTTTGGTGAACGGGCCGGTGCCCGAGTGCAGGAATCGGTGGTCGCGGTCGTAGTCGAAGGACAGATGCGTGCACGCCCCAACGCAGCCCGCCAGATACTGCAGCCCCTCCAGCAGGTCGGCCTCGGTCTCGATGAAGGGAGCTTGTCGGACCAGACGTTCGGCCTCGGCAATGGCGTCCGTCAATGGCTGTGTGTACATGACCGCCTTGCATTTACGATTTTCCACGGAGCTGGCACGTGGTTGAGACTGAGATTAGAACGCGTTCTAGTTTCCGTCAACCAACACGCTGTCAGCGTCATCTCCGCGCACCCGTCTGCGATCGCCACCGGCAGGTGCTGGTGGTGTCGCTTCAGATCGGTCGGGCACTCACCGACTCCGAAACCACCTAGCACACAGGTGGTTTGGGTGCCCCCGTCGGTGCGCTGTCGGTGAACCGCGGCCGGCCTCCAACGTAGCGTCGGGTAGCGGTTCATGCTACGGGGATCTCAACGGTGAGCAGGGTGAGGATCGAGACGGGCAGCACACGAGGCTGCTCGACTTCAACGAAGGTCGCCCAGAGCGACGTCGGGGTGGTACCCGGCGAACTCGTGCAAGGTGCCGTCGCGCAGACGATTCACCCACGTCGGGTCCGCCAGTAGTGCACGGCCGATCGCGATGAGGTCGAACTCGCCATCTCGGAATTGGCGTGCCATAGTTTCGATCGAGCCCGGCAAGACCATGGAACCTGCTGTGTCGGAACCATTCTCGGTCTGTAGACCTACCGAACCGACGGCGATCACCGGTACGCCCTTGAGCTTCTTTGCCCAGCCGGCAAGACTCAACATGGACCCCGATTGAGCAAATCCCGGGACGTAGTGGCGGCGCGTCGAGGCGTGCAACACGTCGACGCCCGCCTCGACGAGAGGACTCAGCACTGCAGATAGCTGGTCCGGTGTTTCAGCGATCCGCGCGTCGTAGTGACCGGTCTTCCACTGCGAGAACCGGAAAATGATCGGGTAGTCAGGACCGACCGCGGCGCGCACGGCGGCAACCACCTCGGCAGGGAACCGGGCGCGAGCTGTCGGCGAGCCACCGTAACCGTCCACGCGGTGATTGGTTTTCTCCCAAAGGAACTCATCGAGCAAGTAGCCGTGGGCTCCATGTATCTCCACCGCATCGAAACCGACGCTGCGTGCGTTGCGTGCCGCGTCGGCGTACCACTGTGCGGCCACGACCAACTCGTCGGTGCCCAGCGCGCGGCCCTTGGGTTGGCCGTTGGTGTCGAGACCCGACGGGCTGAGGGCGCCGCTATCGTCGCCGCCCAGTCGTTCAGACCCCTGATGCCAAAGTTGCGCGGCGATGGCGCCCCCCTGGGTATGGACGGCGTCGGTGACCCTCTGCCACCCTGCCAGGGCGTCGGCCCCCGCGATGCTTGAAATCGTTGTCGGCCACCCGGCCGAGGGGTGGGGCAGGCGGATACCCTCGGTGATGATCAGACCGACACCGCCCTCGGCTCGGCGCCGATAGTAGGCGGCGACGTCGGGGCCGGGAACTCCGTTCGGCGAAGCCATCCGCGTCATCGGCGCCATCACAAAGCGGTTGGCAACGGTCAATGATCGCACTGTCAGCGGCGTGAACAACTGCTGCACAGCCTCGTTGCAAGCGTTCACGGTCGCTATCTCCTGTTGTTCGGTGCCCCAACTTACACGCCTAACCGCCGATAAGGGTTGCGTGAGGCTGTCCTGCGGAAAGTGGTTGTGCGGCGGCTATGTTCGCGTCCCGCTCCGCGCGGCTCGGGCAGCGTGTCTGCGTGCGCGATCGTCGAGCAGCGCTTCCAGCGCCTGTCGTGGGGGCCGGAAGGCGATGGCGAGGTCTTGTTCGGCGGGGGTGTTGTCGGCGGGCGGGGCGACAAGGTAGCGGATGCCGGCGGCGCTGAGCTTGGCCATGGAAGGCGGTAGCCGTCGACGGTAACGGTCGGCGAGTTTGCCGGCGCCGAGCAGCACCGCATCAGGGATGGCGATGTGTCGCACGCGGCGGCCGGTGATGCGGGTGAGTTCGGCGGCAAGCGTTTTGCCATCGACGTGGTGGCCTCCCAGGACGTAGCGACGGGGTCCGTGGCCGGGTGTGAGGAGGCGGGCGTGTGCTTCGGCGACGTCGCGGACGTCAATGATGGTCAGGCCGGTACCGCGGCCAGGGATTCCTGTGCGTGCGAAAGAGGCCATGACATCGCCGGATTCGCCGTACTGGCCGTCAGCGCCGGGACCGATGACCGTGCACGGATAGGTGATCGCGATCGGTGCACCGCGGTCCTGCAGCTCCCGAACGTAATGTTCGACGCGAGTCTTTGAGGTGGCGTACCCGTCACTACCGCCACGAAGCGGCAACTCGGCGTGCACGAGGGTGATTCCTGGATGCCAGAGTGCTGTCCAGCTGGACACGTAGACGACGGGGTCGATGCCGGCAGCGACCGCCTGCCCGATGACGTTCGTTGCGCCGGCGAGGTTGGCGTTCATCATGGGTTCGGTGTCATCAGGGTTGAAGGAGACAACGGCGGCGGCGTGGATGACCGCGTCGCATCCGGTCAGTGCCTGGCCGACGCGGTCGGCGTCAGTCATGTCGCCGATGACGACGTCGGAAGCGTCGAAGCCCAGGGCGGCTGCGATCGGAGTCAGCTTGGCGCAATCACGCACCAGAAGGCGGAGCTGATGACCGTGCTCGTGAACGGCTTTCGCCGTCCAGGCTCCGACGAACCCCGTTGCACCGGTTACTAGTACGCGCACGACCCACCTCCTACCCTCTCTAGTACTTCAGGAGGCCCCGGTCGACGGCGAGTTGAACGCCTGACATCGACCGCGAGCCGTCGGCGGCGAGAAAAGCCACCGCATCGGCGATGTCGTCGGGCGTCATGAAGTCCATCCGACTGGCGTCGCCGTCTTTGCGAAGATCCTTGAGCGGCATGGGAGCAAAGCTGTGCAGAAATGAGGGGAATTGGCCGAACATCTTCGCCATGGCGGCCGGCTCGACCATGGGGGTGTCGACCGAGTACGGATGGATGGAGTTGACGCGAATGCCGAACTCCCCCACTTCTATTGCTAGGGCGTTGGTGAGCGCGACGAGGCCGGCCTTGGATGCGGAGTAGTGGCCGTTGCCGGGAGTTGCCTTGAGCCCGGCCGTGGAACTGACGATGATGATCGACCCGCCATTGCCCGCGTCGATCATGGCCGGTACCACGGCGCGAACGGTGCGCCAGGTGCCGCTGAGGTTGACGTCGATGACGGTGTCCCAGTCGTTTTCGGACAGTTCCCACAGTCGGCCCCAGCTGAGCACACCGGCGTTGGCCACCAGAATGTCCAGCCGTCCGAAGACGGCGATGGCCTCGGCGACGATGGCCTCGAGGACGGCCAGATCTCGGATGTCGGCTTCGTGGGCGAGCACGCGTTGGCCGGTCGTTTCCACGAGGCGAGCGGTTTCGGCGAGGTCAGCCGGTATTGAGGCCGGGTAGCTGATGGTGTCGGACACCGGTGCGCAGGCGTCGACGGCGATGATGTCGGCGCCGTCGGAGGCGAGGCGGGCTGCGTGCGCGCGGCCTTGTCCGCGGGCGGCGCCGGTGATCAGGGCCACCCTGCCGGCCAGCGGCGTGTTATCAGTGGGCATGGTCGACCTCGATGTCGAATTGCTTGCAGTAGCGGACCATTCCGTCGATCTTCTGTGCGAGTGTGGTGTCAGGGCCGTGGTAGAACATCCACGGTTGAGTGATGACAGCGGTGACACCGCCGCGTTCGGTTCGGTCCATGTCGTCGGGGTTGACGGCGTCGACCAGCGCAGTATGGAATTGGAACCCGTCCAGCGACCGGCCCATGTCCTCCCGAATGCGTGCCAGCTTGGCGGCGATCTGTGTGGCCTGGTCGATGGTGAAGATGTCACCGATCCATCCGTCGTGGGCGGCGGCGCGGCGATAGGCGATGTCGGACTGACCACCGAACAGAATGGGAATCGGCGGCGGTGTGGGGGTCATCTCCAGTTTCGGTGTGTGGTAGAACTCCCCGTCGAACTGGGTCCAGCCCGGGCTCCACAACTCCCGCATGAGCGCGATCATCTCTTCGGTTCGCTTGCCCCGCTTGTCGAAGGGCGCGCCCATGAGGTCGAATTCCTCGCGACACCAACCCACTCCGAGCCCGAGTTCGAGTCGTCCACCCGACAACACGGCAGCGGTGCCGATGGTCTTGGCGGCGTTGTACGGGTCACGCAGCGGGGCGACGTAGACGGTGGTGACGAACCGCAGGTGTGTTGTGCACTGCGCCAGGGCACCGATGAGCACCCATGGATCGGGCCAGTCGGTGAAGGCTGGCCAGCGTCGCCTCCCGTCCGGCGTGTACGGATAGGGAGTGTCGAGTTCGGCGAGGTTGATCACGTGGTCGGGGATCCCGAGACCGTCGTAGCCGAGTTCATCTGCAGCCTGCGCGATGTCGATGATCTCGGTGGTATCGATGAACGCGGTGTTGATGTAGGTGTGCACGTCTGCCTAGATCCGATCCGGGGCCACGCCGCGCGGTTTCACGGTGACCGGTTCGTTGCGCATCATGGCGACCAGTTTGCGCATCGTGCCGTTGAGGCCGGCTTGGGGCAGCGTCTGCCCCCCGTCGACGATCAGACACTGTCCGGTGACATAGCTGGACAGGTCGGAGGCGAAAAACAGTGCGGCGTTAGCGATTTCCCAGCTTTGCCCGCTACGGCCGCTGGGGCTTTCGTTGAAGACGGGGTCGATCAGCTCGGGATCACTTTGAATGAACGCCGAGTTGGGGCTGTCGGCCACCCACCCGACGGCCAGCGAATTGGCGCGGATGGTCGGGCCGTAGTCGATGGCGACTTCTTTGTTGAGCACGATCTGGGCGGCCTTGGTAGCGCAGTACGTGCTTTCAGCCCAGCCGGGGTTGGTGGCCGCTACCGAGGAGATGTCGACAATGGCGCCCTTGCCGGCCGCCAGCATGTGCGGGATGACCGCACGGGTGCAGTAGAAGTGCCCTTTGAGGTTGACATCGACGGTGCGCTCGAATTCCTCATCGGTCTGGTGGTGCACGATGTTGAGGAAGCAGGCCGAGGCTTGGTTGACCAGCACGGTGATGCCGCCGAGGTGCTGGGCCGCGTCTGCGATGGCGGCCTCGACGGCGGCCTTGTCGGCGATGTCGACCACGTAGCCTTTGGCGCCGGTGGCGTCCTCAACCGCTTGGGCGCGCTTAGGTTTGATTTCCAGGAAGGCGACTTGGGCGCCGTGCTGCTGAAAGACCTCGACGCAGGCGCGTCCGACGCTGGCGCCGCCCCCGGTGATGAGCGCTTTGGCGCCTTCGAGCAGTTTCATGCGGTGTCCTCTCGGGGTCCGGCCAACTCGATCCAGTTGCCGTCGGGGTCGGTCACGAACAACCACCACCAACCGGGGATAGCAGTGAATTCGGTGAGCTCCTCGACGACCTGGTAGGGCGACTCCTTGAGCCGCTTTGCGACGTTGGCGATGTCTTTGACGAACAGGGAGATGTAGCGAAACCCTTCTTGGGTGTATCCGCCGCCGGGCACGACTCCGCTGGGCGGTGGTTGGTCGTAGGTGACCAGCTTGAGAACGTTCTTCCCGATGGCGTAGCGACGCTGGACTCCGGTGGGGAATCGCAGTTCGGTCTGCAACGCCAACCCGAGGTAATTTTCGTAGAACTCGACCATGGGTTCGAGATTGGTGGTGACGACACCGACCTCCATAGTGGGGACTAGCAGTTCTATGCTCACTGCTTCTCCTGCTCGATGAGGGTGATGGCGGCGGTCGGACACAAATCGGCGATGTCCTGGTAGTGGCTGTGTGCCGAGTCGGGTAGTGGTTGGCCGGTGCTGCGGGCTTGGGTGGTGTCGTCGTCGAAAACGAACTGGGCCGGTGCTTCGTCGAGGCACACACCGTGGCCCTGGCAGCGGTTGGGGTCGACATGCAGACGGAACATGTTGACTACCTCGACATCTCGCCGCAGTTGACCATCAAGTGTTGACCGGTAATAGCCCGCGACATCTCCGAGCAGAAAAAGGCGATGGCGTCGGCGACCTCGCCGTCTTCGGCCATGCGGCGTAACGCGAACGTTGCGGTGATCTCATCGACGATGTCCTGGCGGGTCTTTCCTTCGGACTTGGCGCGGTAATCGACAAACATCTGCACGTTCGGTCCCCACATCCAGCTGGGAACCACAGCGTTGACGCGGATGTTGTCGGGGCCCAATTCGTCAGCGAGGTAGTACATCGTGGTCAATAACGCCCCCTTGCTCGCGGCGTAGCCGGCTTGGGGCAAAGAGGGTTTGGACGCCGCCTGTGCGCCAATGAGCACCACCGACCCGCCGCCTGCGGTCTTCATCGCCGGAACCGCCGCGCGGAGCAGCCGCAACGCACCCACAACGTTGGTGTCAAACGACTTGTGCCACATGGACAATTCGCTGTCGAACAGGCCGCCGAAGGCTTCCTGGTACGCGCCGACGATCACAACGGCGTCGATCGAGCCGAAATGATCCAGGGCGGCGCCCACGAGCGCCTGACACGACTCGTCATCAGCGATGTCGGCGGGCATTGCCAAGACCCGGGTCCCGGTGGCATCCAGGGCCTGCGCGGACGCGGCGAGCCGTCCTGCCGAGTGGTCGGCGATGACGACGCGGGCGCCGGCATCGAGCAGTGCGGCAGAGACTTCGCGGCCCAGCCCGGGGCCCACGCCCACGACAACTGCGGTCTTGTCCTCAAGTAGCGCGGATTTCACTGTCGTCCTTGGTGTCCGGAAAGATTGAGCGGCGATCCCCTAAGGTGTTGCGCTTCGTCACGAGTCATGGGCTGCTCTGCGGGCGTTGCAGCCCGCTCAGCGGTGGTAGGCGACGTCGAAACGCTTGACCCCGTTGATCCAGGAGGACCGGACGGGCTGCGGCTCGCCGAGTTTCGTGACGTCGGGCATGTGGTCGGCGATCGCGTCGAACATCAGCCGCAGTTCCATGCGGGCGAGGTTGGCTCCGATGCAGAAGTGCGCGCCCGTGCCACCAAAAGCCAGATGCGGGTTAGGACTGCGCAGGATGTCGAAACCGAACGGCTCGTCGAAAACCTCGTCGTCGAAATTGGCTGAGCTGTAGAACAACCCCACCCGTTGACCTTCGGCGATGGCGGTTCCGGCGATCTCGGTGTCGCGCAGGGCGGTGCGCTGGAAGCACCGCACCGGGGTGGCCCAGCGGATGATCTCGTCCACGGCGGTGGCGGGACGTTGCTTCTTGAACAGCTCCCACTGATCGGGGTTGTCGAGGAAAGCGTTCATGCCGTGGGTGATGGCGTTGCGGGTGGTTTCGTTGCCCGCGACGGCCAGCAAAATGACAAAGAACGCGAATTCGGCATCGGTGAGCGCCTCACCGTCGGCGTTGACCTGCACCAGTCGCGTCACAATGTCCTCGCGGGGATGGGCGCGGCGGTCCTCGGCCATGGCATAGGCGTAGCCGACCAGATTGATATTGGCCGACGCGGGATCGTCGGTGGAGTCGGGATCTTCGGCGTTGAGAATGGAATTGGCCCAGTCGAAGACCTGGGCACGGTCGGCCTCGGGGACACCGATCAGGTCGGCGATCGCCTGCAGTGGGAGGTTGATCGCGACATCCTGGACAAAGTCCCCCGAGGGCTTGGCCGCCGCGGCGGTGACGATCCGTTGCGCGGCATCGCGCAGCGTGGCTTCCAGCGCGGCGATGGCACGCGGCGTGAACAGCCGCGACACCAGGGAACGCAGGCGCGTGTGCGCGGGCGGGTCGTGGTTGATCAGCAGTGCCTTGGTCAACTCGAGTTCGTCGGGCGTCATCAACGGTCCGTAGCGGATGACCGCGCCTTTGGCGTTGGTCGACCACACCTCGTGGTCGCGGGAGACCTGTTTGACGTCGCGGTGCCGCGAGATCACCCAGAACCCGTCGTCGCCGAACACCGCACTCGTCGCGGGCTGGGCGTTCCACCACACAGGGGCGGTTTTGCGCAGCACCGCGAACTCGGCAGCCGGGGTGCCGGCCAACAGCAGATCCGGATCGGTGAAGTCGGTATCAGAACTGGGCAGCGTCACGGACGGCAGATCGCTCACCGTGCTCCTCTCCTCGACCGGGGCAGCAGACATCCCCAGGGCGGCCACTGCAGTCTTTCCCTTTGTAGCATCGCGATGGTAAAAAGAGAAACATCAGTTTTCAGGTGGAGGGAGCAGCGTGACATCGCCGCGACGCAGCCGATCGCAGGAAGCCAAACGACAGGCCTACCGGCAGGTGGTGCTCGACTGCGCCGAAGAGCTGCTCGCCGCGGGCGGGATCGACGCCGCCCGTGTCGAAGACATCGCCGCAGCGGCCGGGATCGCGCCGCGTACCTTGTACTCGGTCTTCGCGAGCAAGACCCAGATCGTCGCCGAGACGGTCGAGCGGCGCCGCGTCGCGCTCATCGAGTATGCAGCGCAGCGCGCCGCCGCGGGCACGACTGCATTTGAGATGTTGCGGCTCAGCGTGCGCGGCGCATCAGAATTCTTCCTACAGCACCCGAACTACCTGAAAATGGAGCTTTTCGACAGCCGCGCCTGGGCTGACGAAAACGCGTCGACATCCATTACGTGGTATCACACGTTCGAAGCCCACACCCGGCTGTTCACCCGCGCGATCGCCGAGGGTGAGGTGCGACCGGGTGAACCGAAAGCCTTCGCCCGGGCTCTGCTGGCCATTCAGCAAAGTCAGCTGGCGCACTGGGTCAGTGAGGGAATGGCGCGTGACCGCGAAGCCGTCATCGCCGACATCGAGTCACTGCTCGTGCACGCGTTCGCGGCCCAGGTTCCCGCCGTGCACCACGAGATCGGTCATGGCTCAGCGCGCCACGCGCCTCCACCGGCGCGGTGAGCGGCGATCCACGGCAGCGGCGGTGCGGCCTATCAGCAGCACAGCGTCGTCGACCGACACCGGGCGGGTCTTTCGCCCGCTCGCCGAGATTGACGACCCTGCCGCGGTCGGAACACCATCCGCGCCGCCAATCCCTTACCAGCCATTAAGGACATGATGCTCGAACACAAGAAAGCCTTGATCATCGGCGGCGCCAACGGCATCGGGCGCGCGCTGGTCGACCTCGCCCAGAACCAGGGTGCAGCGCATATCACGGTGTTCGATGTCGATGATCAGGCCGGCGCCGCACTGCACGGCGATTCAGTGCGGTATCACCATGTCGACGTCACCGACGCCGAGGCGCTGGCCAACCAACTCCACCAATCCTGGGATGAGGCAGCCGGTTTCGATGCGGTGGCCAACTGCGCTGGCTTCACGATCCCGCGCCGAATCCGCGACACCTCGGTCGTCGAGTTTCAGGCCCATCTCGACCTGAACCTGATTCCCTCGCTGGTGTTGTTCCGCGAGCTCGGGCCACGCCTGCAAGCCCAGGGCCACGGCTCGGTGGTCACGGTGGCCTCGGTGACCGCCATCCGCCCTTTATACGGCAACGTCTCCTACGCCGCGGCCAAAGCTGGCCTGATCGCCCTGACCAAAGTTGCTGCACTCGAATACGGGCCCGAGGTCCGCTGCAACGTGGTGGCGCCGGGCATCACCTTGACCCGGCTCACCTCGTTCATCGACCAAACCCCGCAATACCGGGATCCGATCGTTACGGCACTGCCGGCGGGTCGAATCGGCCGGGCCGACGAACTCGCCGCCGCCATGGCCTTCCTGCTGTCCGACCACGCCAGCTACATCACCGGACAGCTGCAGATCGTTGACGGCGGCCTCACCGTCAGCCAGCCCGGCATGGGGCCGATGGCCCAAGCCACCCCCGACCTTCTGGCCGAGGCATACCTCGGCCCCCAACCCACCTAGGAGAGCTTGTGCATTCCACCCTGATGCAGGGCCGTACCGTCTTGGTCACCGGAGTCGGCGTCGGACTGGGCAAAGAAGTCGCCGCCGCGCACCTCGACGCAGGCGCCAACGTGGTCATCGGTGCCCGCTCGGCGGATCGGCTGGCCGTTTTCGCCAAGGAGCTCGACCCTACCGGTGAGCGCATCCTTGCCCACCGCGCCGACATCACCGACGACACCTCGTGTGAGGAATTGGTCCGCGCAGCGGTTCAGCGCTTCGGCGCCCTGCACGCCGTGGTCCAGGTCGCCGCCTATGAAGACGCCTGGGGCGGGCTGTTCGACAGCCAGCTGCCGAACTGGACTAAAGCCTTCGACACCAACGTCGTCGGTGCGCTACGGCTGCTGCGCGCTGCGGTGCCCGCCCTTAAAGACGCCGGAGGCGGCTCGATCGTGTTCATCGGCACCCAATCGTCGTTCAAACCCGCCCTGCCGCAAGCCGGGTACTCGGCGAGCAAGGGCGCGTTGTTGACCACCATGCACTACCTCGCCGACGAACTGGGCCCAGACAACATCCGCGTCAACACCGTCATCCCCGGCTGGATGTGGGGCCCCAACGTGGAGATGTTCGTCGATTACCGCGCGAAATCGGAGAAGAAAACCCGCGACGACGTCCTCGGCGAGATCACCGGCACATTCCCGCTGCGCAGGATGGCCGAAGACCGCGAGGTGGCTGACGCCACAGTGTTTTTCGCCTCCGATCTCTCCCGAGCCATCACCAATCAACATCTCATGGTCAACTGCGGCGATCTGTCGCGATGACGATCCGGGCCAACTGCCTCCGACAAACGATGCAAGCACAGCTATTTGGGTCTAAGGAGGATCACCGCCGAGTCGCTGCATGAGAGGCTCAAATCCCGCGGCGGCAGGTGCGGTAGGACATGTCTATGACCAGCGTCGACGAGCTACACGAAAAGGCCTGCGCCAGAGCCCACTTGGAGGACTTCGGGTCTGACTCCTATGTTGAGGGCCTCACTGTGCTGGTGGCGTCGCTGAGCACCGAAGCGCGTTTGAACGACGTCGGCAGGCACGTGTTGTTCGGCAAGCTGGTCAAGCTTCTTGTGCACCGTTTGCAGATCGAGGATTGGTATCGCCGGCACCCGCAGATCGAGGATGAGAAGCTGCTGGCGCCGTTGATCGGGGTCGGACTTCCCCGCACCGGGTCATCAGCGCTGAGCCACCTGCTCAACGAGGATCCGCAGGTTCGCTCACTGGCCGCCTGGATGACCATGGAACCGTGTCCGCCGCCCTCGACGGTGCCGTCACCGGATCCTCGCATCGCAGCCGCGCAGAAGTCGATCGAGCAACAACACCGGGCCGCTCCCGGACTGGCAGCGATGGTGCCGGCCTCGGCGCTCGGGCCGGCCGAGTGTGTCGAGATGTTGGCCCTGGACTTTAAATCCCACGTGTTCGGCTGCTTCGCCCACGTGCCGAGCTATCAAGACTGGCTCATGCACCACGCCGACCTGCGCAGCGCCTACCGTTATGAACGCAGAGTCCTCAAACTCCTGCAGTGGGGGTTACCGCAGCGTCCGTGGCGATTGAAGGCACCTGCGCACCTGCCCCACATCGAGGCGCTGACCCACGTGTTCGACGATGCAAGATTGGTCTGCACGCATCGCGACCCCGTCGCGGTGATGCCCTCCTGCTTCGGGCTCTACGAAGCGACGACTGCGATGTTCACCGATCATGTGGATCGGTCGCTGATCGGTAAGCAGAACATCGACACGTGGTCGCTGGGCATGCAGCGGATGATGCGCTTCCGTGACCACGGCGGTGAACAGCGCTGCTTTGACATCGATCACCGCGAGATGCAGCGTGATCCGATCGGGGTGGTCGAACGGCTCTATGACTGGCTCGGCCAGCCAGTCACCCCGCAGTTCCGCGCCGGCATGCAGCAGTGGTGGCGCGACAATGCCGCAGATCGCCAAACCGTGACCTATAAACCCCTGGAGGCCTACGGGCAGGACAAAGCAAGGGTAGAAGCCGCGTTCGCGCCCTACATCGAACGCTTCATCACCCCCTGCGGTGTTAACTCGGCGCACGGACAGACATGAACGCGCCGGCGGGTTCCCGATTTCGGCACGGCTTGTCGCCTCGCTCAGACGACGTCAGTCTCTTCTCGCCGTTGTAGGGGCCCTTGGAGCGAACGCTGGAGGAGAGCGGAGCGCAGAACTCATGATCCAACAACACCAGATCTAAGTACGATGTAAAAAGCGCTTCGCTAGCCGTCGTGGTCGGACGGGATGGGGTGGTGATGAAAGCACGTCGCGGTAGGTGTTGGCTGCGCAGCTCGGCCGCCGTAGCTCGGCCTTTCCCTGTGGCCCTTGAGGTTTCGAGAGATCGATGTCGCTAAGCAGCTCGGGGTGCGGTTTCGGTCAGAAGGCGCCATGCCCGGTGCAGTGATGGTCGCGCCGCCATCGACGGTGAGGACTTGGCCGGTGGTGAGGCTGGAGTGATCCCACAAGAACGCGATGGTCGCCGCGAGTTCGCTCGGCGGGCCGAGTCGGCCCACCGGGGTGGGCGTCGAGGATCGGGCGGCGAAATTCCGGTGTGCTGTCGATGGTTGCGCTCAGGCGGGTGGCGATAGTGCCTGGCGCGACCGCGTTGCAGCCTTTTCCTCCGGAGCCGACTTCCAGGACGGCCAGCTTTGTCAGCACGGTCACCCCGGCTTCGCCGCCCCACAGAATGCATTGCCATGCAATGGATCCACACCGGTTCACGACCCAACGGTGGCGATGGCGCTACCCCGCGGTGGCGCATCCGGGGCCCAACTCGGGAAACAGGATGTGCGACGGAATCAGGTTGAGGTCGAGATGAGCCTGAAACGTCTACCGAGGTGTCGCGGACTCGGCGCGCGATGGTGAAGCCGGCGCAGTTGACGACGCCGTGGAAAACCCACGGCCGCTCTCTCCCCCTGCGCCAGCGCAGCGGTGAACGCGTTGAAGTCGGTGACGTCGACCTGGCCGAAGTCGACGGTTCACCCCGTCAACTGGTCACCGGCGCTGCTATCCACGTCGACCACGGTGAGGCGTTGTGCGCCAGCGGTATCACCGGATCGACCAGGGCACGGCCGATGCCGTGGGCGCCGCCGATGATGAGCAGCTTCTTGCCAGCGAGTATTAGCGGCGCTTGACGTAACGCAGGAGAGCGGGTTCGCGGGGCGGGGAGATCATCGTGGTGAAGTCGTTGGCGGGCAGCGGGTCATTGGTATACCAGTCGAAGGTCTCCAGCAGGCGGGGAAGGATGATCTTCATGGTCAGCAAAGCCAGCGGCGCGCCGACGCAGCGGTGTCGTCCCGCGCCGAACGGGATCCACGCGGTCATCTGACGGTCTTCGGCGCGGTCCTTACTGTAGCGGCCGGTGTCGAATTCCTCGGGTGCGGGAAACAGCTCTGGGTCCTGGTGGGATAAGGCGGGGGCCACCGCAATGTAGTGCTGGGCCGGGATCGTCCACTTTTTGTAGGTGTATTCGGTTTCGGTGCGGCGCAACAGGAACGGGATCGGCGGGTGTATCCGCAGTGCTTCCTTGAGGAAGGCTTCGGTCTGTTCCATGCTGCGCAGTGCGTCGAAGTTCAGTTCGCCTGCGCCGCCGGTCACGGCATGGAGTTCCTTGAGCATCACCTCGACGGAATCGGGGCGGCGGGCGGCCTCTGACATCGCCCACGCCAACGATGTCGACTGGGTGTCGTGGGCAGCGAACAGCATCGACACGACCAGTGAGGTGGCCACCTCGGCGGCCGTGCCGGCCTCGTCACTGCGATGTTTGTGGGCGATGTAGTCGAGCAGATCCGGCTGTTCGGCGGGGCCGCTGCGGGCGCGTGCGGCAAGGATTTCGTTGATGATGTCGACGATGCGGGCGCGCGAGACGTCGCGGCGGAGGAAGCGTTGGATCGGCAGGTAGGGATCGCGGTATGCCACCAACGTGTTGGAGCGGTCGATGTCGCGGTAGCAGTCGACAAACTCGCGGTCGAGTTCTGCGCGGAAGCGCGGGCTGACCAACACCGCACTGGCCACATAGAGCATCAGTTCGGTGAAGAAGTCGACGACGTCGATGCTGCCCGTATCGCCCAAACGGGCGATAGCATCGCGGATTTCGGCTTCCACGGTCACCGGGTAGGTGCGCAGATACTTGGTGCGGGTGAACGGTGGCCGCATGTGCTTGTGGCGTTCCTCAGGCGAATCCGCATCGTAGGACACACCCGTTCCGAGGATGGGCTTCATCGCCACCGCTGCCGGTGACTCCGAGATCACCTCATCGGAGGCGGCGAAGAACGCGTCTTGGGCCTCAGCGCCGGAAAGCACCACGATGTCCATCCCGTGCACCAGCATCCGTCCCGCCTCGCCGGCCTCGTCGCGTACCCGCCGCAACACCGCCAGGGCATCGTCGTCCCACACGGCATGCAGGTCAGCCTGGTCGATCAGCGGTGGTAGCCCGCTCACGAGACCGACTCGAGCTTGTGTCCGGACTGACGAAACCAGCTCAAACTGTCAAACAGGTCGACGATTTCGCAGATTTTGCCGTCGCGGAAAGTCAGGAAGTGGGCGTATTGGCAGGCGTAGGGCTCGTCGTCGATCACCTGCCGGCAGGTGATCTCATAGAACGCGACCGCCTGGTCGCCCTCGACAATTACCCGGATCGGGCGCAGCTTGATGGTGTCCCACTGATACACCGACTTCGCCAGTGTCTGGATCTTCATGATGGCGTCGCGGCCGCGCACAGCCCCCAACGGGTTGCTCGGCGGCATCTGCCACACGGCGTCCTCGGTCAGCATCTCGGCGGCGTCGGGATGGATGTTGAACACCGCTTTGCCGTCGGGGGCCGGGCTGATCCACCGCTGAACCAAAGCATGAATATCGTGGTCGGACATCAGTTTCTCTTTCGTTTGGGCTCAGACACCTGGGCGTTCGCAGCGACCATCAGCGGCGTCTCCATCTCGGCGGGCATCGGCGCGCAGTGGGTCGTCCCCTCACCGACCCACTGCGCGCCCACAGCCACCACTGGTGTCGCGCAACAACCCCGGCCGTGTGACCTCCCAGGAGGTCCGAGCGCTGAGACGGTGACGCCATGGAGCACCTTTCGCCCGCGGTATTCGATTCTTTCATTTTTAACATCAAGATGCTAGAAACGAAAGAGTTAGTTGTACGGATCCGGGCGCGTGTGAGGCCGGTCATTGACGGGGGTGGCGATGAGCAGTGTGACTGCTCGTCAGTCCGCGCCGAGCACCGATCTCACCGACTCGGACTGGCTGCTCACTGACGCGACCATCACGCGGAACAATTCCGCCGCATCACACCAGTGTGGTGGGACGACCACTGTGTTCTGTATCGCTGACTCGTCGGGCAGCACCCCATCTCCTGGAGAGCATTCATGACCTACACCGAATCGTCCCGCGACGAGCTGTCCGCACTGCTGCTGGAACTGCTCCTGACTGGGCAGTCCGTCGACCGAGCAGGTATGACACCGGTCATTTCTAAGGCGGGGTTCGAAGGCATGAGGACCATCGCGATCGAGGAATGGATGGGAGCGAGCCCGGTCTACACCCGCCGTATGCGCGAAGCGCTGGGGGTGACCACCGACACCGTGGAGGACATCTTCAAGATCATCCAGCTCGACATCGGAGCCCCCGCACAGCTTTTGGACTTCCGGTTCGAACTGGAAGACCCCTATCACGGGGTGTTCCAATTGGCCTCGTGCGGTGCCCTGCTGGACCTTGAACCGATGGGTGAGCAGGCCGTGAAGCTGATGTGCCATGACATCGAGGATCCGACGTTCGATGCCACCGCAGTGGCCACCAACCCCCGCGCCCGCTTCCGCCCCATTCACCGCCCACCCCGCGTGCCTGCCGATCGGACACCGCACTGCGCGTGGTCGGTCACCGTTGAACCCGACCGCGAACCCCTGCCGCTGCCCGCCGAGACCGAACCGATCTTCAGAACCAAAGCGGCGCATGTCGCCTTGACTGACATCGACTCCCATGACGAGGGCATGAGTGACTACAGCGGCCCCTTGCTGGCTGATCTGCCTAACAACGTGTGGTCCCGCTCGGCGATGGTGCGTATCGCCGAGGAACTGGCTTTGCAGCACCATTTATTGGCGATCAGCTACTACCTGGCCTGCCAGCGCCACTACGGGCACGCCGCCGCCGAGGACATGTATCGCAAGCAGTTCGTGGGTATCGCGGGGTTTTCCTCGTTGCGGATCAAGCGGGCGCTCGGCCTGGGCGATGGCGCCCAGGCGCTCGCACACGTTCTTCAGGTCCATCCGTGCCTGAACCCGGTGCAGTACACCGGGGTCACCGTTGCGCCCCTACTCGATTCGTCCGGTGTGCGGATCGTCATCGCCCCCGACGCTCCCGCCCACAGCGACCACAGCTGGCTTACGCTGATCGACCCCGACCACCTCGACGCCATCGAAGCCATGGCCGTGGGAGTGGATGCGCATTTCCATGACCTCGACGTCACCACCGACACCGACGGCACCCTGATCGTCGACGTCCGCCGCGCCGACCAGCCGGCCAAAACCCGCAAAGAGGTCGCCATCACCTCCTACACCAACGGTGCCAGCTTCGCCTTCCAAGACCGCGGCATCCCGCTGCCCATCACCCCGATCAACCACTGAACTCACGCCCAGGAGAAGCCGCATGGCAAAACGAATCGTCTTGTGGGGCACCGGCTTCGTCGGGCGCATGGTGCTCACCGAAGCCCTCAAACACCCCGAATTCGACGTCGTGGGCGTCGGGGTCAGCAGCCCGGCGAAGGTCGGCCAAGACGCCGCCACGATCTGCGGATTGGATCAACCGACCGGCATCATCGCCACCGACGACGTCGACACACTCATCGCGCTAGAACCCGACGCACTCGTGCACTACGGGCCCACCGCCGCACACGCCGACGACAACATCGCACTCATCAGTCGCTTCCTGCACGCCGGTATCGACGTCTGCTCCACGGCCATGACGCCGTGGGTGTGGCCGGCCATGACACTGAACCCGCCCACCTGGATCGAACCCATCGAAACCGCGTGCGAAGAAGGCGGTGCTGCCTGCTTCACCACCGGCATCGACCCCGGCTTCGCCAACGACCTATTCCCCATGACGCTGATGGGCCTGTGCTCGGAAGTCAAGCTGGTTCGCGCCTCCGAACTGCTCGACTACACCAACTACGAAGGGGATTACGAGTTCGAGATGGGCATCGGGCGCGAGCCCGAATTCAGCCCGCTCCTGGAAAACCCCGACATTCTCATCATGGCTTGGGGCGCCACCGTGCCCATGATCGCCGCCGCCGCCGGTATCGAACTCGACGAGATCACCACCACGTGGGAGAAATGGACGACACCCACCGAGCGCAAGACTGTCAAAGGCGTCATCGACGCCGGCAAGGTTGCGGCCGTCCGCTTCACCATCAACGGAATCTACCAAGGCCAGACCCGCATCCAACTCGAACACGTCAACCGCATCGGTGAAGACGCCGCACCCGATTGGCCCTCAGGAAACCAGAACGATGTCTACCGCGTCGACATCGAAGGCACGCCCAGCATCTCGCAAGAAACAGCGTTCCGGTTCACCGACGGCTCCGGACGCGACGCCGCCGCAGCCGGATGCCTGTCGACAGGTCTCCGCGCACTCAACGCCGTCGCCGCCGTCAACGACCTACCCCCAGGCTGGGTCACCGCACTCGACCTGCCGCTCATACCGGGTCGTGGCACCATCCGTTGAACCGGCAAATACATGACCGCGTTGGAGGGGTAATCCGCTCGGCCGGGTTCCCGACGCGCCAATCGTTGAGAGACTTCAAGTTCGATCATCAACTCGCACTCAACGGGACATGGTCGCTCATCTGGATACGGGGCGTTCCTGGCCAAGGCGCGCAACGTGGTGCTGCTCGGCCCGCCCGGCAATGGCAACACCCACCTCGCGATCGGGTTGGCGCAAAGGCCGCACAGCCCGGGCCCGAATCGCGTTCGCCACCGCGGTGGACTGGGTCGCCCGGCTCAAGGCCGCCCACAACGCCGGGCGACTACAGGCCGAGCTAGCCAAGCTGCGCCGCATCGGACTGCTCGTCGTCCACCAGGTCGGCTACATCCCCTTCGGACAGGACGCCGCGAATCTGTTTTTCCAACTGGTCGCCAGCCGCTACGAGCAAGCCTCGCTCATCTTGACCTCCAACCTGCCCTATGCCAGCTGGGGTGACGTCTTCGGAGGTCGAGTGGTAGGCGCGGCCACGATCGACTGCATCGTCCACCACGCCGACGTCCTGACCCTCAAAGGCTCCGGCTACCGCCTCGAGGACACCGGCACCGATACCCTGCCCTTCGACAGAGCCCGACAACACGCCACGACCACGTGGCCTAGTTTTCACCGCCGCTCCCGGCCTAGTTTTCGACCGTCGTCAACAATGGCTGGGCGAGGACTCCACCCACGTCATCATCGAAATTGGCATACAGCAGCAGTGCCAGCTCCAAGCGGGACTCGTAGATGACGTGCCACTCTTCAGTCGACGACCAATACGTCACCGAGTAACGCTTATGACCGCGATACTAGCGAAAACGTCCACCACGGAGCCGCCTGAGCGAGCAGATCGCTTGTGGCAACTGTTCACTCCATGGAGAACTCGAACAACGCGTCCTTGCTCCAACCCGAACCGTCGCTTCAGCGGATCGCTGCAGTCGAACCAGAAAAGTTGCAGTCAAACATGAGAAGCTACAACGACAAAGGCTGCTACCGCGCCATATTGGCGAATCGCGACAAGTGCAACTGGTGTGCCACAGTCACCGTCTTGGTCGGGCCGTTGCGGTGTTTTGCCAGAATGAGATCTGCTTCGCCCCCACGCGGATCGTCGCGGTCGAACGCATCGGGCCGGTTCAGCAGGATGACCATGTCCGCATCTTGTTCCAAACTATTGTGAACACTGATGCCGTCGGCCACGAAATTGTGTGTGCCGTCGACGGTTCCGTCGTAAACATCCTGTTCACCTATGCTGGTGATCTCGACAACCGTGTCCCAGTAGACATCGCTGGTCGCGAATGCATGAATGTCCCGGTCTGCCAAGATGGCAGCCGCCCGGTGCAACCTTGACCGGCTGGGCGCATGCTTCCACATCGTGGACCCGCAGAACTGCGTACCCATAGCGGTGGCAAATTGTCGGTGCGTTAACTGCTTGTCGGACAGCAACTTTCGGATCTGTTGCCACACGCCGGCCGGCACGGTGTCCTGGTTCGGGTTGCGAACCATTCCGCCAATGTGGGACAGCACCTCTTGCGCGGCCACCGATTTAACGCCGTGCACACCGACGTGGCGAAGGAACCTGGCCTGGTTCTCTGCACCGTAGACGAGCAAGTGCCATGAATCGCGGTACCCCAGTTTGGGCGCCCGCTTGATCCGTGCAAAGACACCGACCCGCAGCAGCAACTGCGCCACGTCGTCGATGAGACGTCGGCTCGTCGATGCGTAATAGATTCGCCCCTGGCCCGCCTTCGCGTCCCAGCGGACAGATCCGTCGGTCGCCCACAAGTGCCGCAGGAACAGTGCCACTTGATCGTTGGGAGCGCGGAACACCGCTTCGGGTACGAACTTCTCGTAACTGCGCTTGCCAAACAGGCCAAGGTCATCCAGCCACGTAGCAATCGGGTTGCGTCGGCCGTGTGTCAAGCGCTCCGGCGCCGGCAACCGTAGCGTTGTCACCCGTGCGGCGGGGTACTCGTCCCGAACGGCGGTCACACCGAAGTGCGCGGCGGACACCGTGACCGCGACGAGGTTGGCCTCGTCCACCGACGCGTAGCGGATCGGCTGACGCTTCACGCACGATCCATCGCCGATCATGTGCGCGAGCAGGATGACCTCAGCGTCATCCATGCGCTGCGTGTCCACCGGTGCGGGTACCCGACGAGGCGCCGCGATTCGGTCGCCGATGTTGAGCTGTTCCAAGGCAGTCCACCCTTCGAGCTTCATGAAAGGGTGGTTGCCCGTCGCCTCGACCTCGCGCCCGGAGGCCAGGCGGAGCCGGAACACCTCCTTGTGCCCGCTCGGGAAGACGTTCGTCATCGGCCGCGCGACCATGCGCAGCTGGTCGTCCAGTGACCAGACCAGCGGACGCTCACCGGTGCGCATTAGCTCACCAAAGGTGACTTCGGTCCCGTTGTCGGCGCGCAGGATTCGGGTGGCGGCGGTCAGGCAGCCGGACTCGCGAAGGTCGGATAACATGGGCTTCTTGTCGGTCCGCTGCTCGGGGCCACGGTTCAGCTGGCTGATTGCCACCACCGGTACCTCGAGCTCTTTGGCCAAAAGTTTGAGATGCCTGGAGAACTCAGAGACTTCGATCTGTCGCGACTCGACCTTCTTGCCTGAGGTCATCAACTGCAGATAGTCGACGACGACTAGTTTAAGGTTGGCCTTCTGCCGCAGCCGACGCGCTTTGGCGCGGATCTCCATCATGGTCAGGTTCGGTGAGTCGTCGATATACAGCGGCGCCTCGCTGATTTCGCTCATCCGCCGCGCCAGCCGCGTCCAGTCGTCATCAGTCATCCGGCCCGAACGCATATCGCCGAGTTTGATTTTCGCTTCCGCCGACAGCAGCCGCATCACAATCTCGGACTTACTCATCTCCAACGAAAAGATGACGCTGGCCATGCGGTGCTTGATCGAGCATGACCGCATGAAATCCAAGCCGAGCGTGGAGTTGTGGGTGGGGATCATTCCAGGGCCGGCCAAGTACAGATGAGCGGCGTTATCGACTTCAATGCAACGCACCGCGACACTGGGCACACGACGTGCTGAAACAATCTGCAGCGCTGGCGCCATGACTGCGACATGACGGCCGACGGATCCGGCCGGGGCGATGGTATCCAGGCCGCTGCGCAACTGAGCCGACGTCCGGATGCCGTATCCGGTAGGCCATAGATGCTGGGCGTCGGCGACGATGCTGGTGCCGTCGGAGAACTCGATCTCGTAGCACGGGCGGCCCAGCATGACGTCAGTTGTCGCGAGGACCCGGGTTGGTGCGCCGTCGGCGTCCAGCAGTTCATCGCCGACGGCCACGTCGCCCATCGTCGTCCAGCCGGTCGGCGTGGGCAGCGGCGTGTCCAACGCGAGCGCCTTCCCCACACCCGGCCGGGCCGCGACGATGACCATCTGCCCCGGGTGCAGCCCGTTGGTGACCTCGTCCAACTCGGTGAAACCCGTCGGAACCCCACGCGAGATCCCGCCGTTCGACGCGATGGCGTCGATCTCGTCCATCGTGGGCTGCAGTAGATCCTCAAGCGGCACAAAGTCTTCCGACGTCCGCCGATCGGCGACATCGTATATCTCGGCCTGGGCGCGGTCGACGATCTCAGCAACGTCGGCACCGTCGGCCCCGGCGTAACCGTATTGCACCACCCGGGTGCCGGCCTCCACCAGACGACGCAGCAGCGCCTTCTCGGCGACGATGCCGGCGTAGTAGCCGGCATTGGCAGCCGTTGGCACCGTGGAAATCAACGTGTGCAGATACGGCGCACCGCCGATTCGGCGCAGCAGCCCACGGCGATCCAGTTCGGCGGCCACGGTCACCGCATCCGCCGGTTCCCCGCGCCCGTACAAATCCAAGATCGCGTCGTACACGTTCTGGTGAGCCGGGCGATAGAAGTCACCGGGGCGCAACCGCTCCAGCACGTCAGCGATCGCGTCCTTGCTCAGCAGCATCCCGCCCAGCACCGACTGCTCTGCGGCGAGGTCCTGCGGCGGCTGACGGCCGAAGTCTTCACTCGGCGGGGCTGAATCCATCCCCGGGTGCGGCAGGTCATCGACAACCGCCATGCGCCCTCACCTCCTCCGAATTAGCACCGAACATACATTCGATTGCCGATATCCAGAGCGTAAGTCAAGGCTCCGACACCCCGCCCTAATCTCCCGAATCGTCTGCCGCGGAGACGACGTTAAGCGTTGCTGGGAAGTACTCCAAGGGGTCACTGTTCATGAAGCTGTGCATGGAGTGTGCATACGCGTGAACACCTGTGTTGAGGGGGGTGTGGAGAACCTGTGGATTGCTGCTAACGGGTGTGGCATCACTGCTGCTGAACGCCATATAACGCCAGATAGATCGTGTGGACAACAATCTCTACGGCGTGTCGCGGCGGGTTACTGCGTCGGGCGTGTTGGCTTTCGGCCACGTTTTCACGACGTTAAGGGCCGGTTACGCGGGTAGCGTCGGACCGACCTGCAATGTGTTCGCCAGCGCGCTAGATACCCACCCTGCGCGCAAACTAATCTCACGGCCACCTGAAGGGCAGCCGGACGATCCGGCGGGGCGGCCCGATGGCCGCCACCGCTCGGTGAGGTAGTGCCGGTTAGCTTTCTGCGACGACGTCGAGCGAGAGTTCGACGTCGATCTCCGGATGCAGGTGAACCACGACCGGATGGGTGCCCACGCTCTTGATGTGCGATTTGGGCAGTCGCACGATGCGCTTGTCGAGGTTGGGGCCGCCCGCCTTCTTGATGGCGCTGACGACATCACCGGCGGTCACCGAGCCGAATAGCTTGCCGGAGTCACCCGCGGTCTTGACCGGCAGCGCCACCGACCCGAGCGCCTCGATCGCGGTCTTGATCTCGCTGGCGTGCTCACGGTCGCGCACGGTCTTGGTTTCGCGGGCCCGGCGGATTTCATCGGCCTGCTTCTGGGCGCCCCGGGAGGCGACGATCGCCAACCCGCGCGGTAGCAGGTAGTTGCGGCCGTAACCGTCCTTGACTTCAACAGTGTCGCCGACGGTACCGAGGTGGTCGACGTCAGCCGTCAGTATCAGCTTCATTGTGTATGCGTCTTTCGTTGCGGCGCAGGCGATCAGCGTGCGGAGGACGTAAAGGGCAGCAGCGCAACCTCGCGAGCGTTCTTCACCGCGGTCGCGATGTCTCGCTGGTGCTGCACGCAGTTACCGGTCACCCGGCGCGCCCGAATTTTGCCGCGCTCACTGATGTACGTGCGCAGCAACGTGGTGTCCTTGTAGTCGATCGCTTGGTCCTTCTTCGCGCAGAAGACGCACTTGCGCGCCTTGACCGGCTTCTCTGGAGCCGGGCGCCGCTTGGTGGACTTAGCCATGAGTGTCTTTCTTTCCGTTTCTGAATGGTGTTGGGAAGTTAGAAGGGCGGTTCGTCGTCACCACCGGCGAAGGAGCCCGACGCCGGGGCGCTGCCCCATGGGTCGTCACCGGAGCCGCCGCCGGCCGGCGCCGACGAACCCTGGCGAGAGCCACCGCCGCCGCCGAAGCCGCCGCCTCCGCCGCCGCTACGGCTGGCCTTGTTGACCTTGGCAGTGGCGTAGCGCAGCGACGGCCCGATTTCCTCGACTTCCACCTCGACGACGGTGCGCTTCTCGCCCTCGCGGGTTTCGAAGGACCGTTGCTTGAGTCGGCCGGTGACGATCACCCGCGAGCCACGAGTGAGGCTTTCGGCCACGTTCTCGGCGGCCTCACGCCAGATGTTGCACCGCAGGAACAGCGCCTCGCCGTCCTTCCATTCACCGCTTTGTCGGTCGTAGATGCGTGGCGTGGACGCGACGGTGAAGTTCGCCACCGCCGCACCCGAGGGCGTGAACCGTAGTTCGGGATCAGCGGTCAGGTTTCCCACGACGGTGATGGTGGTGTCACCAGCCATAATTTCCTCCTGAGTCCGCCCGATAGGGATTCGTGTCTGCGGCGAGCCTAAGCGACAGCGCTGACAATTAGTGCTTGTCGGTGCGCATCACTTTGGTGCGCAACACCGACTCGTTCAGGCTCAACTGCCGGTCGAGCTCGGAGACGGTCGCCGGGGCGGCTTTCAGGTCGATGACCACGTAAATGCCTTCGGCGTGCTTGGCGATCTCGTACGCCAGCCGGCGCCGGCCCCAGATGTCGACCTTCTCGACCGTCCCACCGTCTTTGCGGACGACGTTCAGGAACGTCTCCAGGGACGGGGCGACGGTGCGTTCGTCGAGAGTGGGGTCGAGGATGACCATGATTTCGTATGGACGCATAGGGACCTCATCACCTCCTCTGGTCTGTGCGGCCACGGGCGGTCCGTAGCAGGAGGGTCGCCTGCGTCGGCAACCGCACCAGGCTACCGGATGCGGGCCCGACCTGGAAAATCAGTCATTTGCGGGAGCGTTGAAACGCCGCGGCCCTCGCCTTGGTGGCCGCGTCGGCTTTGGCGAGCGCGCCGGAGTCGAACGGCGGCTGCGGGTCGTATTCGATCAGCAGCTGGCTGGCCTGGGCTGCCTCCCGGTCGAACAGCAGCTCCACCAACCGCAGGGCCATGTCGATGCCGCTGGAGACGCCTGCGGCGGTGATGATCCGTTCGGGTAGGTGCTCGACGACACGGTCGGGCACGTAGTGCGCGCCCAACGTGTTGAGAAGTTCAGCCGCCCCCCAGTGCGTGGTGGCGGTAAGCCCGTCGAGCAGGCCGGCGGCGGCAAGCATCAGCGCGCCGCTGCATACCGACGTGGTGAAGGTGGTGCGTGGGTGTACGGCGGTCAGCCACGCGCGGATGACCTCGTCTTCGAGCAGCACCCGGGTTCCGATGCCGCCGGGGAAGACCACCACATCTGGTGCCTGGATCTCGTCGAACGTGGCATCACAGCAGACACCGAGCATCCCGTTCTCGGTGCGGACCTCGCCCCGCCGATGGCCCAGGAACACCACCTCGACCGACGGAACCCGTTGCAGCACTTCGTAAGGCCCGATGGCGTCCAGTGCGGTGAACCGCGGGAAGAGCGGGATCGCAACCTGCATCAGGGACCCGCGGCTGCCACGGCTTCGGCGGGTACCGGTCGCCTTGCGGAAGCGGGACGCAACCAATCGGGCAGCCACCCCGCCGAGGCGTCGTCGGCCGCACGGTCGTAGATCCCACCGGCAGGATCGTCGACTCTGCCCTGCCAGCGCACCAAATCCTCGTCGGGCCGGTAGATCTGGCGAATAACCAACGCGCACAACGCGATCACCGCGATATCGCGCAGCAGCACCGTCATGGTGAACCACTGCTCTGGCAACGAACGATTGGGGTTGCCGTACAGGTAATACATTCGCGGCACCCACACCAGCGCATCGATGGTCATCCAGGCCAGCAGAATCCGTCGGTGCGGCAAGGCCAGCACCGCCAGCGGTACCAGCCACAGCGAAAACTGCGGGCTCCACACCTTGTTGGTCAACAGGAAGGCGGCCACCACCAGGAACGCCAACTGCGCCAGCCGGGGCCGCTGTGGCGCCGTGCAGGCGATGTAAGCGATTGCCGCACAGCACAATACGAACAGCACGGTGACGACGGTGTTCAAAATCACCGGCGGCTCCCAGAAGCCGAGCTTTGGATCGAATCCGCGCCAGCCGGTGAACGATTTGACGACGTTGTAGAGCGAGTCCATGTCGTCACCGCGGCGGGTGTTGAGGCGGAAGAATTCCGACCACCCCCGCGGATACAACACCATCACGGGCAGATTCACCGCCAACCAGGTGACCGCGGTGGCCAGCGTGGCGCGCGCCGCGCTGCCCAGCCGACCAGTCCGTAGTCCGAGGATCAACAACGGGCCCAGAAGCAGTGCCGGATACAGCTTCGCCGCGGCACCAAGACCTATCAGCACCCCGGCGAGCACCGGTCGGCGCCGCGCCCAGGCCAGCAAGCCGCCCATCGCGAAAGCGGTTGCCAGTGCGTCGAAATTGGTGAAGATCTGGAAGATCATGAGCGGCGAGGCGGCGACCAACGCCGCGTCCCAGATGCGTCGCCCCGCCAAGCCGGCGGTCGCCCAGACGGTGGCCAGCCAGGCCAACGACAGCCCGAACGCGGCGATGTTGAAGAACATCACCACCTCGGCGACGGCCGGCAACGGGGAGATCTTGCTCAGTGCGGTGTAAGTCTTGGCCAGCGCCATGGACACGTACTGGTACAGCCCGGTCAGCACCGGATACTCCATGTACCGCACCGCGGGCTGACCGTCGTAGCGGGTCTGCGGTGTGCCGGAGCTATCGGTCTCCAACCAGCTCGACTTGTACGGAAACTTCCCCTGGTTCAACAACTCTGCGCCATAAAGCGGGACCGTGTCGGAGTAGCACAACTCGTAGTAGGCACGCTGGTTGTCCCAGTTGGCCACCCGCTGATCACCCGGGCCGGTGCCGGTGCTTTGCAGGCACGCCGCTTTGGTCGACCAGCCCAGCGCCAGGAAGACCAGCGTGAACAGGAACATCACCCGGACCGGCGTCAGAAAGCGGGTACGGCCGATCAGCGCGTGCCGACCGACCGGGCCGCCGACGACATCGGCCAACGCGGCACCCAGAACGTCGGTGCGGCTCGGGCAATCGCGATTGTCGGCACTGCGCAAGTCAGCGGCTAACGGCCCCGGTGAGGTACTCGCTCGCTGCGTCTCGGTGCCGGTCACGGGGGCGGGTTGGGAATGTCAGACGGCGGCGGTCCGCCCGCCGGCACGGGCGGCGCAGCCGGCGGCCCGACCGGGACGGTCTGAGGCGGACCGACCGGGATGGTGACGCCCGGCGCGACTTCGACGGTCGGCTGGATGACGGTGACCGAGGGAGGCGACGGTGGGGGTGGCGGCGGCGCGGGCACACCCGCATAACCACCGATCTCGGTCGGCTTGGGGAAGGTCTCGTTCTGGGTGCCCTTCAGCGCGCCGTCCATCGTGGCCTTCCAGATGTCCGATGGCAGCCCCGATCCGTATACCGCCGCGCCAGAAGCCGTTTCGAGTGGCCTATCGCCCTGTACGGTGCCCACCCACACCGCCGTGGACAGCGATGGGGTGTAGCCGACCATCCACGCATCCTTGTTCTCGGTCGTGTCGCCGAGCTGGGTGGTGCCGGTCTTCGCCGCCGACGGGCGTCCGCCGGCCAACGCGTGCCCGCGTGAGTACGCGGCGATCGGCATCATGGCGGCGGTGACGTTGTCGGCCACCGCCTTGGGGATCCGTTGTTCCCCGGAGTTGTCCGACGTGCCGGCGTCGAAGAGCACCTGCCCCTCGGCGTTGACGACCTTCTGCACGAAATGCGGCCGGTGATAGATGCCGGATGCGGCCAAGGTGGCGTAGGCGGTAGCCATGTCGACGACTCGGGTCTGGTACTGGCCCAGCACAATTCCATTGTTGGGCGGCCCGCCGTTGCCGTCTTCGGACAGGGTGTGGGCCACACCGGGGAAGCTCTCGGCGACACCGGCTCGGTGCGCGGCATCGGCTACGGCCTGCGGTCCACCCTTGAGCTTGAGCATCAACCGGTAATACGACGTGTTGAGCGACATCTTGAGGGCCTCGGCGAGGTTGCAGGTGCCGCAACCCTCCCCCTCGACGTTGGTGATCTTGATGCCGTCGACCGTCAGCGGAGAGCTGTCCACCTGGTAGCCCAGTCCAATGCCCTGCTCGAGCGCGGCCACCAAAGCGAACACCTTGAACGACGATCCGGTCTGCAGACCCGCCTGGGCGAAGTCGAAGCCTTGGGCGTTCGAACCGCCGTAGTACGCCTTCACCGACCCGTTGTGCGGGTCGATCGACACCGCCGCGGCTCGCATGTCGGGGTTTTGTCCGTCGAGGTATTTCGCGACCGCTTTCTCAGCGGCCTGTTGTGCCTGGGGATCGATGGTGGTGGTGACTTGCAGCCCCTGGGTGTTGAGGGTCTGCTCGTCGATGTTGAACAGGTCCATCAACTCTCGGGTGACCTGACGCTCGATCAGCCCGTTGGGGCCGCTGGTCTGGTTCTCCGCGCGGGCCTGATCCGGGGAAACCGTCGGTGGAAACACCTGCGCGGCGCGGTCATTGGCGGACAGCGCCTTGGTCTCCACCATGCCGTCGAGCACCCAATTCCAACGGGCGACGGCGCCCTGCGGGTCGACGGCCGGGTCCAGCGTGGACGGGCGCCGAATCAGTGCCGCCAACAGCGCGCCCTCGGCGACCGTGAGCTGCTCGACCGGTTTGCCGAAGTAGGCCTTGGACGCCGCGGATATGCCGTAGGCACCGCGGCCGAAGTAGATGATGTTCAGATAGGCCTGCAGCACATCGTCTTTGGACCACTCCCCCGACATCTTGGTCGCGATCACCAGCTCTTTGGCCTTGCGCATCAGCCCGCTCCAGCCATGCTGGGCGGAACCGACCAGTGCGTTCTTCACGTACTGCTGGGTGATGGTGGACCCGCCCTGCAGGTCGCCGCCGAACATGTTGTTGCGCACTGCCCGCGCGAAACCGCTGAACGAGAAGCCCGGGTTGGAGTAGAAGTTGCGGTCCTCCGCGGCGATGACCGCTCGGCGGACGTGCACCGGTACCTGGTTGAGGTTGACGTCGACCCGATTACCTTCGGGCGGGACGATTTTGGCGATCTCCGAGCCGTCGCTGGCCAGAATCGTCGAGACCTGGTTGGTGCGGATGTCACCGGGCCTGGGCACGTCGACGATGAAGTAAGCCATCGTGAAGGTGACGATCGGCAACAGGATCAGCACGGCCGCGCTCAGATACAACGAGCGTCGCACCCACAACCAGTTGATCTGCTGAGACCAGCTGGGCCTCGGCCGGCGCGAGCGGTGTCCGGCCGGCCCCGGTACCGGTGGACCGGGTGGCCCGGGTGGACGCCGCCCCCTGCCCGCTCGCTGCGGCTGATCGGGGCCGTCGAGGGCGGCCTTGACCTGTTCGAGCGGATCACGCTGCAGGGGCGTAACCGCGGGACTATCCAGAGCGGCCTTGACGGCTTGGATCGGGTCGGCGTGCCGCGGCACGCGGTCGTCGGTGACCGGCGGCAAGATCGTGGTCATCCGATCGTCGGGCGGCACCGGCCGACGCGGACCGGGCAGCGGATGGCCGTCGCCGCCAGCACCGCCGGGATCCCTGTTGGCGCCCCCAGTCGCCGAGACGTCCGAGGCGTCGTGGGACGACCGGTGGCGCCGCCCCTCGTTATTCACTGGCCGTTCGGGCGCCGTTGCGCGCCGTACGTGTGCCGGTCCCCTTCGGCGGGCGCGCCGCACCGAGGACGTAGGACTTGACCAGGTGGTTCCAGCTGCAGGTCCGGCAAACCTCCACGACGTGGACGGCGAATTCGGAGAATCGGGTAGCGAGCATGACCAGTTCTTCGGCGGTGCGCGCCGAACCGGACACCGCTCCCAAGTGCTCACCGAACACCCACGACACCAGCGTGAGCTGCTCTTTGCGGCAGATGGGGCACATCACCTTGCTCGGTTTCCCGTGAAACTTCGCGGCGCGCAGGAGATAGGGATTGGCGTCACAGACCTCGGAGACGCCGGTGCGCCCGGAGTACACCTCGGCCAGCAATGAGCGCCGCCGAAGCGAATAGTCCACTACCTGTCGCTGCAGTCGCACGCTGACCAGAGTACGTCCCCGTCCCCGGCGCCGATACGCACCGACGCCGTAGTTGTGTGTGAACTCCGGTATTGGGTGCTCACGTCGGGTGAACGACTTCTACGATCGTCCCGTGGCGAAATGGTCGGGCTCAGCAACGGCTCGCGGAGCATCACCGTCGACTCGCGCGAAGGACCGCGACCGCCAGGACGCATGCCGGCTGCTCGACAACGCGCTCAACGACGGCGAGATCTCCTCCGAGGAACACCGGGAACGCGTCAGCACCGCGACCAGAGCCGTCACGCTGGGCGAGCTGCAGGACCTGGTGTCGGACCTGCAGCACTCGGAGAACACCGCCGACCAGGCACCTGCCCTCAAACCGCGGCCCAAACGCAACGGGTTCGGGGTGACGGTCGCGTCGTTCGCCGTGACGGTACTGCTGGGCATCGGCATCGGCTGGGGTTTGTACGGCAACACCAATTCGCCGCTGGACTTCACCTCCGATCCGGGAGCCAAGCCCGACGGTGTGGCGGCTGTCGTGCTGACCCCGCCCAAGCAGCTGCATTCCCTCGGTGGGCTGACCGGGCTCTTGGAACAGATGCGCAAACGGTTCGGCGACACCATGGGCTACCGGCTGGTCGTTTACCCCGACTATGCGTCGCTGGATCGGCAGGATCCCACCAACGAGCGTCGGGTTCTCGACTACAGCTATCGCGGCGGCTGGGGCGATCCGAGCAGCAACGCCAAGAGCGGCACCGACACCGTCGTCGTCGACTTGGGCAAGTTCGACGTCAAAACGGTCGTGGGCATCATGCGGGGCGCTCCGGAAACGGTGGGCATCAAGCCCTCGGACGTCAAATCGAGCTATCTGATCGTCGAACCGGCCACCGACCCGACAGCGCCGGGTTCGTTGTCGCTGACCGTCTATGTGTCCAGTGACTACGGCAGCGGCTACATCCAGCTCGCCGGCGACGGCACCATCAAACGGGTCAACTATCCGTCCTGAACGACGTGTAGGTAAGCCGTGGCTGGCTATTCCGCTGCCCTGCGACGAATACCGCACGAACAGCAGGTGGTGTTGTGACGAATATATCGAGACGATACGATGACGCGAGGCGTCGAGCCGTCGTAACTAATCGTGCAAAGGGGGTGAATCGGTGCTTGAGCTCGCCATCCTGGGGCTTCTCATCGAATCGCCCATGCACGGCTACGAGTTGCGGAAGCGGCTGACTGGCTTGCTCGGAGCGTTCCGGGCGTTTTCGTACGGTTCGTTGTATCCAGCACTGCGCCGCATGCAGAACGAAGGCTTGATCGCCGAGGATGCCGCCCCTGCCGGAACCCCCGTCCGGCGCGCCCGGCGGGTCTACCAACTGACCGACGAGGGCCGCCGGCGCTTCGGTGAGTTGGTGGCCGACACCGGGCCGCACAACTACACCGACGACGGTTTCGGAGTGCACCTCGCGTTTTTCAACCGCACTCCGGCCGAGGCACGGATGCGCATCCTCGAGGGCCGGCGCCGCCAGGTCGAGGAGCGTCGGGAAGGTCTGCGTGAAGCCGTGGCGCGGGCCAGCAATTCGTTCGACCGCTACACCCGCCAACTGCATCAGCTGGGGCTGGAATCCAGCGAGCGGGAGGTCAAGTGGCTCAACGAGCTCATCGCCGCCGAACGTGCCGAACAGATCTGATTTCTCAGCACCACGCTCAAGTCCATACACAGACGAAGTCATAAGTAAGGAGAACGCCCGATGAGTGAGCAGAACGCGCCCCAGGCGTCGAATGAGATTCGAGTCGCCATTGTCGGCGTCGGCAACTGCGCGTCCTCACTGGTTCAGGGCGTGCAGTACTACCAGGACGCCGACGCGAACAGCACCGTGCCCGGACTGATGCACGTGAAGTTCGGCCAGTACCACGTCCGGGACGTGAAGTTCGTGGCCGCCTTCGACGTCGACGCCAAGAAGGTCGGATTCGACCTTTCCGAAGCGATCTTCGCCTCGGAGAACAACACCATCAAGATCGCCGACGTGCCGCCCACCGATGTGGTGGTGCAGCGCGGCCCCACACTGGACGGCATCGGCAAGTACTACGCCGACACCATCGAGGTGTCCGACGCCGAGCCCGTCGACGTGGTCAAGGCACTCAAGGACGCCAAGGTCGACGTGCTGGTGTCCTACCTGCCGGTGGGCTCGGAAGAGGCCGACAAGTTCTACGCCCAGTGCGCGATCGACGCCGGGGTGGCGTTCGTCAACGCGCTGCCGGTGTTCATCGCCTCCGACCCGGTGTGGGCCAAGAAGTTCGCCGACGCGGGGGTGCCAATCGTCGGCGACGACATCAAGAGCCAGGTCGGCGCGACCATCACCCACCGCGTGATGGCCAAGCTGTTCGAGGACCGCGGCGTGCAACTCGACCGCACCATGCAGCTCAATGTCGGCGGCAACATGGACTTCCTCAACATGCTCGAGCGCGAGCGCCTGGAGTCCAAGAAGATCTCCAAGACCCAGGCCGTCACCAGCAACCTGCAGCGCGAGTTCAAGACCAAGGACGTTCACATCGGCCCGTCCGACCACGTCGGCTGGCTGGATGACCGCAAGTGGGCCTACGTGCGCCTGGAAGGCCGCGCCTTCGGCGACGTACCGCTGAACCTGGAGTACAAGCTCGAGGTGTGGGACTCGCCGAACTCCGCGGGCGTCATCATCGACGCGGTGCGCGCGGCCAAGATCGCCAAGGACCGCGGCATCGGCGGACCGGTCATCCCGGCCTCGGCCTACCTGATGAAGAGCCCGCCCGAGCAGCTGCCCGACGACGTCGCGCGCACGCAGCTCGAAGAGTTCATCATCGAGGGGTAGTCCCCGGCGGTCGGCCGCCGGGCCCGTCTTTCGCCGTCTGGCCGTAGTTCGTAGTGTCAGAGATCGTGACTGAGATCTCCGACGACGAACTGACCGGGCTCCCCGAATTCGCACTGCTGGCCGAGAACGCCGAACAGGCCGGGGTCTCGGGCCCGCTGCCCGCAGTCGAACGAGTGGACGCGGGCAAGATCAGCGCATTGCGCTGGGGCACCTCCGCGCCGCGGATCATCTTTCTGCACGGCGGCGGCCAGAACGCACACACCTGGGACACGGTGATCGTCGGCCTCGGTGAGCCGGCGCTGGCGGTGGATCTTCCCGGGCACGGCCATTCGGACTGGCGAGAGGACGGCGACTATTCACCCCAGCTCAACGCCGACACCTTGGCGCCCGTGCTGCGCGAACTCGCGCCGACGGCCGAGTTTGTCGTCGGCATGTCCCTGGGTGGGCTGACTGCCATCCGGTTGGCCGCGGCCGCACCGGAGTTGGTGCGCGAACTCGTTCTGATCGACGTCACCCCGTCGGCGCTGCAACGGCACTCCGAGATGACCAAGGAACAGCAAGGCACGGTGGCGTTGATGCACGGCGAGCGGGAGTTCCCCAGCTTCCAAGCGATGCTGGACCTGACCATCGCCGCCGCACCCCACCGCGAAGTGAAGGCCTTGCGCCGCGGCGTTTTTCACAACTCCCGCCGTCTGGACAACGGCAACTGGACATGGCGTTACGACGCCATCCGCACCTTCCCCGACTTCGCCGGTCTGTGGGACGACGTCGACGCGGTCTCCGCGCCCATCACCCTGATCCGCGGCGGCACCTCCGGCTTCGTCAGCGACGACGACGTCGCCGAATTGGCAAATCGCGCACCGCAATTTCGGCGCGCCCACGTCGTCGAAAACTCCGGCCACTCGGTGCAAAGCGATCAACCACGCGCCTTGATCGAGCTGCTTCGCGGCATCATCGACGCGCGCTGAAGCGGGGCGGCAAGTCTGCAGATGGCCGAAGACGATCGCCCCGGTAGGTCGGCTGGGCGGCCGCGCGACAGATCCATCGACGAACGCGTCTTGTCGGTCACGCGGGAGTTGTTGATGGAGGTGGGCTGGGACGAACTGAGCGTGCGGTTGGTCGCGGCCCGCGCCGGGGTAGGCCGCTCCAGCTTGAACCGGCGCTGGTCATCGAAGGCGGAGTTGGTGCTGCACGCCATCCTGGGTGAAACCCCTGATCTGTCACCGTTTTCCGGCACTGACCTGACCGGCTGGATCCAGTGGGTGGTGCGTGGCAGTCACGAATTGTTCAGCCGCAGCGACGTACAAGCGGCAGTGCCGGGACTGCTGCTGGCCTTGCGGGAGAACGATGAGTTGCGAAAGGCGTTGTGGGCCAGCTTCAGTGGTCCGGCTGTGCAGCTCTTCGCCGAGCGGGTCAACGCGCGCACGCGGGCTGATCGCGAGCGTGCCGATCTCGAGGCGCGGGCGACCCTGGCCATGGCGGCCGGCGCCGCGTTCTTCCTGACAACGATTGCCCGCGAAGACGACTCCGGGGCGCTGGAGCGCCGCATCGCGCAGCTACTGACGTCCGCCGTCGGGGCGTCGTATCAGCCATGACGTACGCCTGGTAGCGTTACGATGCCATTGGTATCGGAATGGCGGGAAAGGCGAATCCCATGGCGACCTACGCAGTCACTGGATCGGCGTCCGGCATGGGCCGGGCCAGCGCGCAGCGACTGCGCGCCGACGGCCACACGATGATCGGCGTGGACATTCGCGACGCCGATGTCGTCGCAGATTTGTCGACACCGACTGGTCGCGAGCGGGCCGCCGGCGAGGTGCTTGCGGTGACCGGCGGCCGACTCGACGGCGCGGTGTTGGCGGCAGGCTTGGGTCCCAGCCGCGGCGCTGGAAATTTGCGCCGCATCGCCGAGGTCAACTATTTCGGTGTGGTCGAACTCCTGACGCGGTGGCGCCCGGCGCTTGCGGCGACGGACAGCGCCAAAGTCGTTGTCCTGTCCAGCAATTCCACGACGACCATTCCTGTGGTCCCGAAGCGCACTGTGCGGGCGTTGCTGTCCGGCGATGTGGACAAGGCGCTGCGCAGCGTGCGCCCAATGGGGCCGGCCCGGCCGATCATGATGTATGCCGCATCCAAGATCGCGGTGACCCGATGGGTCCGCCGCGAGGCGATTGCACCCGAGTGGGCTGGTGCCGGCATTCGACTGAACGCCTTGGCGCCCGGTGCGGTGCTGACGCCGCTGCTGCAGGAGCAGTTGGACAGTGCAGCCCAGGGTAAAGCGGTGCGGCGCTTTCCCGTGCCGGTCGGCGGCTTCGGTGACGCCGATCAGCTTGGGCAATGGGTGTGCTTCATGTTGTCGGAAGCGGCCGACTTTCTCTGTGGCAGCGTGATTTTCGTCGATGGCGGTACAGACGCCCACTTCCGCGCCGACGACTGGCCCCGTTCGGTTCCGGCTCGCCGGCTCGTCGGCTACCTTCGATCATTCCTGCACTGAGGCGATGATCGCGGCCGCGGGATCGCGCCATGTCATGTTCAGGTCTCGCAGCGTTTTGCTGTCATCAGTCGGGGTTGCGGCGGTGAGCAACATCGCCGCTTCATAACTCAACCCGTCGGCAAGCCGGACGAACCGGCCCGCGACATCGGCAAGGCGCCCGGCCGCCAGCAATAGACCCGGAGACATCGGAATGCGACGCACCCGCTTGCCCAATCCCGCTTCTAGCGCGTCGACCATGTCGTCGAAGGAAAGCAGCCTTCCCCCGCACACGTAGCGGCGTGGGCCGCGACCAGCTTCCATCAGCCGCAGATGAACCTCGGCGACGTCTCGCACGTCGATCATTTGCATGCCGGCGCGGACCCTGGGGGCCACCCCCCACCGCACGATGGGCGCCCAACCACGCTCGGTGACACCGGGCGCCGTGCCGAACGCGGGCCCCACGACACTCGAGGGATAGGTCACCACGACCGGCGCGCCGGCGTTTTGCAGTCGTCGCGCGACGCGGTCCGCGTAGGCCTTGGTCTTGGCGTATGCGCTGCGCCCAGCGACGGTCGGCGAGTCCGGGGAGATGATGCCGTCCGGTGGCGGAAACAGCGCACTGTAGCTGCTCACCGACACCACCGGATCGAGTCCGAGTTCGATCGCTTGAGTCAACACCATCTCCGTCGCATGCGCGTTGATGTCCCACATGGCCTGGGCACGCCGCTCATCGGTACCGACGATTCCGGCCGCGTGCAAAACGGCATCCGCACCGCTCAGGAGCTGATGAATCGTCTCGCTGACCCGAACGTCACCGACGACCACGGTGACCGGACCGAGCGCGCGGAACCGATCGACGAGGGCGTCGCAATGGTCTTCGGGCGCCACCAATAGCCGCACCTGATGACCGGCATGCAGCAATGCCCGCACCGTGTGCGCGCCGAGGTACCCGGTGCCGCCCGTGACCGCGATCCGCATTGTTTCCTCCTGATCAGCACGGCGTGGTGGTATATTTCGGTGCCAATGGTATCGAAACTAGCGTTCACGTCAGCCACCCTTGGCCCGCTGACGCTGAAGAACCGCTTCGTCAAAGCGGCGACGTTCGAGGGCGTGATGCCGCGCGGTCAGGTGACCAACGCGCTCATCGACTTTCACACCGAGGTCGCCCGCGGCGGAGCGGCCATGAGCACGGTCGCCTATTGCGCCATCGCACCGGGCGGTCGAGTGCACCGCGACACCGTCGTGCTCGACCGGCAACCGATACCGCAGTTACGGCGGTTGACCGACGCGGTGCACGCCGCGGGGGCGTTGGTGTGCGCGCAACTCGGGCACGCGGGTTTGGTGGCCAACACGCTGTCCAACCGGACACCGACTCTGGCACCCTCGACCCGGTTGAGCGCACCGGCGATGGGACTGGTCCGCGGGGCCACTGCCGAGCAACTCGACCAGGTGGTCGAGGACTTCGGCGCGGCGGCGGCCAACGCGGTGCAAGCCGGCTTCGACGCGGTCGAAATCCACATGGGCCACGGCTATCTGCTCAGCTCGTTCTTCAGCCCGAACCTGAACAGACGCAACGACCGCTACGGCGGCGACACGGTGCGCCGCGCCGAACTGGCGCGCCGGGTCGCCGAACGCGTCCGCCTTGCCGTCGGCGGATCGGTCGCCGTGACCGCGAAATTCAATATGGACGACGGCGTCCGGGGCGGATTCTGGCTGACCGACAGCCTGCCCACCGCGCGATTGCTGGAGAGCGACGGCCACCTCGACGCACTGCAGTTGACCGGTGGCAGCTCGCTGCTCAATCCGATGTACTACTTCCGCGGCGAAGTACCGCTTGCGGAGTTCATCGCCTCCCAACCCCGGCCGGTCGGCGTGGGCCTGCGCGTCATCGGCCGGCGCATGTTTCGCAGCTACCCGTTCGAGGAGGCCTTCTTTCTGCCGTTGGCCCGTCAGTTCCGGGCGGCGCTGACCATGCCGCTGATGCTGCTGGGTGGGATCAACCGGCTGGACACGGTCGAAGAAGCGCTCGGCGCCGGCTTCGAGTTCGTGGCGATGGCTCGTGCGCTGCTCCGAGACCCCAACCTGGTCAACAACTTTCGAGACAACACCACCTCGGAGGGATTGTGCATCCACTGCATGAAGTGCATGCCGACCGTCTATAGCGGAACGCATTGCGTGGTCCGCGAGAAGGTGAGCGCAGCGCCGCTGGGCTGATCTGCCTACGGTGGTCGTATGACTTCCGACTTTGCCGTTCGCATCGGTGTTCAACTTCAGCCTCAGCACGCGCCCAACTACGTCAATATCCGCGACGCGGTACGCCGTTGCGAGGACATCGGCGTCGACGTCGCTTTCAACTGGGATCACTTCTTTCCGCTCTACGGTGATCCCGATGGCGCCCACTTCGAGTGCTGGACGCTGCTCGCGGCCTGGGCAGAGCAGACCGAGCGCATCGAGATCGGCGCCCTGGTGACTTGCAACTCCTACCGCAACCCCGAACTGCTGGCCGACATGGCCCGCACCGTCGACCACATCTCGGACGGTCGGCTGGTCCTAGGCATCGGCTCGGGCTGGAAGCAACGCGACTACGACGAGTACGGCTACGAGTTCGGCACCGCCGGCAGCCGCCTGGACGATTTGGCCGGCGCACTCCCCCGCATCGAGTCGCGGCTGGCCAAGCTGAACCCGGCGCCCACCCGCGACATCCCGGTGCTGATCGGCGGTGGTGGCGAACGCAAGACCTTGCGCCTGGTCGCCGAGCATGCCGACATCTGGCACAGCTTCGCCAGCGCCGACGAGTACCCGGCCAAAGCCGAGGTGCTCGCCCGCCACTGCGCCGATGTCGGCCGTGACCCGGCCAGCATCGAACGGTCGGCCGCGGTGAACGGGCAGGGCGGTTTGACGGCCAACGCCGAAGCTCTGGTCAACCTGGGCGTCACCTTGTTGACCGTCGCCTGCGACGGCCCGGACTACGACTTGAGTGCGGCGCAAGAGCTGTGCAAATGGCGCGACAGCCGTTGACACCTTCGGGTCAGCCCCCGCTTCATGCGCCAAACACCTGATCGCGACGGGCCGGACGTGAGAAACTTGCCGCGCTGATGGCCGGCTGAGAGAGATCCAGAGAAAACTGATGCCTAAGAAGTATGGGATCAAAGAAAAAGACCAGGTGGTGTCGCACATTCTGCACCTGGTGCTGACCGGAAAATTGCGCAGCGGCGATCGCGTCGACCGCAACGAGATCGCGCAGGGGCTGGGGGTGAGCCGAGTCCCCATCCAAGAGGCTCTGGTCCAGCTCGAACACGACGGCGTCGTCTCCACGCGCTATCACCGCGGGGCGTTCGTCGAACGCTTCGACGAGAGCACCGTCTTGGAGCATTACGAACTCGACGGCATGCTCAACGGCATCGCTGCCGCACGCGCCGCGGCCAACCCCACGCCGCGGATCGTGGGCGAACTCGGTGCGCTCATGCGGTCGCTACGCGCGGCCAAGGATTCGCGGAGCTTTGCCGAAATCGCCTGGGAATACCGCCGGGTGATCAACGACGAGTACGCGGGCCCCCGACTGCACGCCACTATCCGCGCCTCACAGAACCTCATCCCCCGCATGTTCTGGACGACCTACCAGAACAATCGCGAAGACATCCTGCCGTTCTACGAGGACGAGACCGCCGCAATACACCGGCGGGACCCCGAAGCCGCGCGCGCCGCCTGTGTCGGCCGCTCTTATTTGATGGCGCAGACGATGCTTGCCGAACTGTGCCGCCGTCGGGTGTTCACCGCACCCGACATCGTCGGCCCGGGCGTCCCTCCATCCGTCGCAGCCAGGTTGTCCCAAGAACGGGCTTCGATCCTGCTCTAGCCGGGCTGCCGCCGCGGAAAAGATACGGTGGCGGGTAATGATTTACAGCTCGGCGTCGCTCGCCAAAGGTGGCGCGAAACTTTTCGGCATAGTCGCGGTAATCCTGATCGTGGTAGGCCTGTCCTGCGCGGTTTGGGTGCCGGCGCCGGCTTCGGCAGACCGCAATCAATGCGCGCCACCTGGTCTGGAAAGCGCGACCGTGCTGCCCAAGGACCTCAGCGAGGGACAGGCATCCGCTCAAGACGAGGACACCCAGACGACACCCACCGTCGTGCCGTTGAGTTCGGTGAACGTCGGTGCGTTGGGCCTCGATACGCCCGGTGTGCTGTTGGTGGGCACGCTGTCGGACGCACCGCCCAACACCTGCATCAACGCCACCGGTCGCTTCACCGGTTTCGACAACGAACTGCTGCGCGCCATCGCCGACAAGCTGGGCTTGCATGTGCGCTTCGTCGGTACCGACTTCTCCGGACTGCTCGCCCAGGTCTCGTCGGGACGCTTCGATGTGGGGTCGGCATCGGTCAAGTCCACCGATGCGCGGCGTCACACCGTCGCCTTCACCAACGGCTACGACTTCGGCTACTACTCGCTGGTGGTGCCGCCCGGCTCACCGGTCAAGCAGTTCACCGATCTCGGGCCGGGGCAACGCATCGGCGTGGTGCAGGGCACCGTCGAAGACGCCTACGTCGTGGAGACCCTGCACCTGCAGCCGGTCAAGTACCCCGACTTCGCCACCGTGTACGCCAGCCTGAAGACCCACCAGATCGACGCCTGGGTGGCACCGGCCAATCAGGCGTCGGCCGCGATCCGGTCGGGTGATCCGGCGGTGATCGTCGCGAACACCTTCAGCATCGACGACTTCGTCGCCTATGCGGTCGCCAAAGACAACCAGCCGTTGGTCGATGCTCTCAACGCCGGCCTGGACGCCGTCATCGCGGACGGAACCTGGGCGCAGCTGTACAGCAAGTGGGTGCCGCGCACCCTGCCGCCGGGCTGGAAGCCGGGCTCCAAGGCGGTGGCCTATCCGAAGCTTCCGGACTTCGCCAGCATCGCCGCGCAGCATCACCGCAAGCCCGTGACGCCGGCCGCGCCCAAGTCGACACTCGAGCAGTTGCGTGACTCCTTTCTGGACTGGGACATGTACCGGCAAGCGATCCCCGCGCTGCTGACCACGGGACTGCCCAACACGTTGATCCTGACCAGCAGTGCCAGCGTCATCGGCTTGGGGCTGGGCATGGTGTTGGCGATCGCCGGAATCTCGCACCAGCGGGTGCTGCGCTGGCCGGCCCGGGTGTACACCGACATCTTCCGCGGGCTGCCTGAGGTGGTGATCATTCTGCTCATCGGTCTGGGTGTCGGGCCGTTGGTGAGTGGACTGACCAACAACAATCCCTATCCCCTGGGTATCGCCGCGCTGGGGTTGATGGCCGCTGCGTATGTCGGCGAGATCCTGCGCTCGGGAATTCAAAGCGTCGACCCGGGTCAGCTGGAAGCCTCCCGCGCGCTGGGCTTCAGTTATGCGGCGGCAATGAGATTGGTAGTGATTCCACAAGGAATCCGGCGTGTGCTGCCCGCACTGGTCAACCAGTTCATCGCGCTGTTGAAGGCTTCCGCGCTGGTGTACTTCCTGGGTCTGATTGCCAAGCAGCGGGAGCTGTTTCAGGTCGGCCGCGACCTCAACGCACAGACCGGCAACTTGTCGCCGCTGATGGCCGCCGGCCTGTGTTATCTCATATTGACAGTACCGTTAACGCATTTCGTGAACTACATCGACGCTCGGCTACGTCGCGGCCGCGCCAAGGTGGCGCCGGAGGACTCCGCCGAAATGGTCTCCTCCAGCATCGGCCAGGAGATGACGTGACCGCCGCGGTCCAGCAACGTGAGCCAGTGTCGTTGGCCGCCAGAGGAATTCATCAAATACTCGACGGCACACTGGTACTGCGCGGCGTCGACATCGATGTGCCGGCCGGCAGCACCGCAGCGATCATCGGCCCGTCCGGTTCGGGCAAGTCGACGTTGCTACGCACTCTGAATCGCTTGCACGAACCCAACAGCGGCGACATCCTCCTCGATGGCAGATCGGTGTTGCGCGACAACCCCAACGAGCTGCGCCAGCGTATCGGCATGGTGTTCCAGCACTTCAACCTCTTCCCGCATCGCAGTGTGCTGGATAACGTCACGCTGGCGCCGCGCAAACTGCGGCGGCTATCGGCCGACGCGGCGCGCGAATTGGCGTTGCATCAGCTGGATCGGGTTGGCCTGAAACACAAAGCCGGCGCCCGCCCGGCCACTCTGTCGGGCGGCCAACAGCAACGTGTCGCGATCGCGCGTGCGTTGGCCATGGCGCCGCAGGTGATGTTCTTCGACGAGGCGACGTCGGCGTTGGATCCCGAGATGGTCAAAGGCATTCTGGCGTTGATCGCCGATCTCGGTGCGGACGGCATGACAATGGTGGTAGTCACTCACGAAATGGGCTTCGCCAGATCGGCATCGGACAAAGTCGTGTTCATGGATCACGGCAAGGTCGTCGAATCCGGGCCGCCACAGCAGATATTCGAGGCGGCGGAGACCGAGCGGCTGCAGCGATTCCTGTCCCAAGTTCTTTGATGGCCAGTAACTGGCGCGAGGCGTACTCTCCCACCGCCGCTTTGTCGCGTTAGACTGCCGACTTATGGCGGACAGCGAACCTACTGCGGCCGAGGTGACGGAGCTGGCCGAGGGTTTGCATCGCGCCTTGTCCAAACTGTTCTCGATCTTGCGCCGCGGCGATCCCAATGGTGCGGTCGCCGGAGAATTGACGCTGGCGCAACTTTCGATTCTGGTCACCCTGCTCGACCGGGGCCCCATCCGGATGACGGACCTGGCCGCCCACGAACGGGTGCGCACTCCGACCACCACCGTGGCCATCCGCCGGTTGGAGAAGATCGGTCTGGTCAAGCGCTCACGTGACCCGTCGGATCTGCGTGCGGTGCTGGTGGACATCACCGCTCGGGGTCGGGCGGTGCACGCCGAATCGTTGGCCAACCGGCATGCGGCGCTGGCGGCGATGCTCAGCCAGCTTCCCGAATCCGATTTGGAGACACTGGCCAAGGCGTTGGCGCCGCTGGACCGGTTGGCTGCCGGTGAGCCGGCTGCTCACTCCCCGGGTGAATCTCCGGCACCACAGCAGGTCTGAATCCGTTTGACTGTCAACCGGATTGGTAACTGACTAGGTTATGCCTACCGCACTCATCACCGGCGCCAGCGGCGGTATCGGCTCGGCGATCGCCACGGCGCTGGCGCCGACGCACAGCCTGTTGCTGGCCGGCCGCCCGTCGGCCCGTCTTGACGCCGTTGCCGAACGCCTGGACGCCACAACGTTCCCGATGGATCTGGCCGACGCCGACAGCATCGAGTCCAGCTGCGAAGTCATCGACCAATTGGACGTATTGGTGCACAATGCCGGGTTGTCCGTTCCCGGCCGTGTCGCCGAGTCACACGTCGATGAATGGCGAGCGACGTTTGCGGTCAACGTGTTTGGTGCTGTCGCCTTGACTTTGGCGCTGTTGCCGGCGCTGCGGCAGGCCAATGGCTTGGTGGTGTTCATCAATTCCGGTTCCGGCCGCAATGTTTCGCCCGGCATGGCGTCGTACTCGGCCAGCAAGTTCGCCCTGCGGGCCTTCGCCGATTCGCTGCGCCAAGACGAACCGGCGCTGCGTGTCACCTCCATCCATCCGGGTCGTGTCGATACCGAGATGCAGCGCGATCTGGTGGCCTACGAGGGCGGCGACTACGACCCCGGGAAGTTCTTACGACCCGAGACCGTCGCCCAAGCCGTTGCCCAGGTGGTCGCCACTCCCCCGGATGGTCACGTCCACGAGGTGGTCATCCGGCACCGTTGAGGCGTCGCGTCACACAACCAGGTTGATCAACCGCCCGGGGACGACGATCACCTTGCGCGGAGTCGCACCTGCCAAGAACCCCTGGACCTTCTCGTCCGCCAGGGCGGCGGCTTTCACCGACTCGTCGTCGGCGTCCGCGGCCACCACCACCCGACTCCGTACCTTGCCGTTCACTTGCACCGGGTACTCGACCGTGTCGTCCACCAGGTATGCGGGATCGGCCTGCGGGAACGGCCCGTGCACCAGCGAGGTCGGGTGGCCCAGGCGCAGCCACAACTCCTCCGCCAGGTGCGGCGCCAGTGGCGCCAGCATCAGGACCAGCGGCTCCACCGCGGCCCTGGGGACCGCATCGCGATGCTGCTTGGTCAGGTGGTTGGTGTACTCGATGAGCTTGGCGGTCGCGGTGTTGTTGCGCAGTGCGGCATAGTCTTCGGCGACGCCAGCGATGGCGCGATGCAGCGCCCGCAGGGTGCCGGTGTCCAACTCCTGCCCGTCGACCGCGCGTGTGGCGCCGGTGTTTTCGTCGACCACCAACCGCCATACCCGCTGTAAAAAGCGGTGCGCGCCCACCACATCCTTGGTAGCCCAGGGGCGGGATGCCTCCAGCGGTCCCATCGACATCTCGTAGACACGCAGCGTGTCCGCCCCGTATTCATCACAGATCTCGTCGGGCGAGATCGAATTCTTCAGACTCTTACCGATCTTCCCGAACTCCTGGAAGACCTCGATTTCGCCGTCGGGCCCGGGGTATACGAACTTTCCGTCGCGCTCGATGACCTGCTCGGCGGGCACATAAGATCCGCGTGCGTCGGTGTAGGCGAACGCCTGAATGTAGCCCTGGTTGACCAGTCGACGATAGGGCTCTCGGGAACTGACGTACCCCAGGTCGTACAGGACCTTGTGCCAGAACCTGCAATACAGCAAGTGCAGCACCGCGTGCTCGGCGCCGCCGACGTAAAGGTCGACACCACCCGGGTCGTCCGGACCGTGCTCGGCCGGCCGGGGCCCCATCCAGTACGCTTCATTCTCCTTGCCGCAGAACCGTTCTGAATTGTGCGGGTCGGTGTAGCGCAGCTCATACCAGGAACTGCCGGCCCATTGCGGCATGACGTTGGTGTCGCGGGTGTAGGGCTTGAGCCCATCGCCGAGGTCCAACTCGACGTGCACCCAATCGGTCGCCTTGGCCAACGGCGGCGACGGCTCACTGTCGGCGTCGTCGGGATCGAACAACACGGGGGAATAGTCGGGAACATCGGGCAGCTCGACGGGCAGGGCGGCTTCGGCGAGCGCATGCGGTCGGCCATCGCTGTCGTAGACGATGGGAAACGGCTCACCCCAGTACCGTTGCCGCGCGAAAAGCCAGTCGCGCAGCCGGAACTCGATGCGGGCCCGGCCTTTGCCGTCGGCCTCTAGCCGGGCCGTGATGGCCTCCTTGGCCGCCGCGACGGTCATGCCGTTCAGGTAATCGGAGTTGACCAGCACTCCGTCGCCGGTGTAAGCCGACTCTGAAATGTCGCCGCCGGCAATCACTTCCACGACCGGTAGGCCGAACTTGCGGGCGAATTCCCAGTCCCGCTGGTCGTGACCCGGTACGGCCATAATGGCCCCCGTGCCGTAGCCGGCCAGCACATAGTCGGCGATGAAGATGGGCACCGGGTTCCCGTTGGCCGGGTTGGTGGCATAGCTGCCCAGGAAGACACCGGTCTTCTCGCGGCTCTCCTGGCGCTCCAGGTCGGATTTGGCCGAGATCGCCTTGCGGTAGGCCGCGACGGCGTCAGCGGGCGAGGCGCTGTCGTAGGTCCACGCCCGGTTGACGTCGTCCGGCCAGTCGGTGGCAACCAGCGCGTCGACCAGCTCGTGCTCGGGAGCCAACACCAAATACGTGGCGCCGAACAGGGTGTCGGGCCGTGTCGTGAACACCTCGATGTCGCGCGTGGTGTCGGCGCTGTCCGTCGCCGAGAACACCGCGCTTGCGCCCGTCGAGCGCCCGATCCAATTGCGCTGCATGGTCTTGACCTTTTCCGGCCAGTCCAGCACGTCCAGGTCGTCGAGCAGCCGGTCGGAATACGCGGTGATCCGCATCATCCACTGTCGCAGCCGCTTTCGGAACACGGGGAAATTTCCCCGGTCGCTGCGGCCGTCGGCGGTCACCTCTTCATTGGCCAGCACGGTGCCCAGTCCGGGGCACCAGTTGACCATCGAGTCCGCGCGGTAGACAAGCCGGTAGCCGTCGATGACGTCGGCCCGCTCCCCCGCCGACAGCTCGGACCAGTCCCGGCCGTCCTCCAAAGACCTTGCGCCCGAATCGAACTCGTCGATCAAGTCCGCTATCGGGCGGGCCTTGTTGGCGGCGGTGTCGAACCACGCGTTGTAGATCTGCAGAAAAATCCACTGCGTCCACTTGTAGAACTCGACATCGGTGGTGGAGAAGCTGCGCCGACTGTCGTGACCCAGGCCCAGCCGACTCAGCTGGCGCCGGAAGTTGACGATGTTGGCTTCGGTCCTGATGCGCGGATGAGTACCGGTCTGGACGGCGTACTGCTCGGCCGGAAGTCCGAATGCGTCGAAGCCCAAAGCGTGCAAGACGTTGCGCCCGATCATCCGGTGGTAGCGCGCATAGACGTCTGTGGCGATGTAGCCCAAGGGGTGCCCGACGTGCAGCCCCTCCCCGGACGGGTAGGGAAACATGTCTTGCACGAACAACTTGTCGGTAGGCACGGCCGTGCCGTCCGCCGGCGCCAGCGAGCCGACCGGGTTGGGCACGTTGAACGTTCCCAGCCGGGCCCAGTTGTCCTGCCAAGTTCGTTCCAGCCTGGCCGCCAGCTCGGCGGTGTAGCGGTGCCGCGGCGCGTCGGTGTCCGCGTCGGTGACACCAGGCGTGCTGCCCGGCGGAGCGGTCGGCGATTCGGTCACGCTCAACAGGGTATAAGGGCGGCCCGCGAGGCCCGGTGGCCGAGCCGCCGGCCACGGGATGGTCTCGGTTGCGTTGCACGCCGATCAGAGGTTCGTCCCAGGTTCATTTCAAGCCTGGTCCCGCCCTTAGGAACTTATTAGATTCGGCGTTCATGACGGGCGCTGGCGCCCGACGTTATTCGGAGGGATCGACGCACATGATTCAGATCGCCCGCAACTGGCGGGTTTTCGCGGGAGGCGTGGCCGCCGGCTTCGTCGGCGTCGTGCTGATCACCAGCGGTACGGCGTCTGCCGATCCGCTGTATCCACCCCCCGCCATCCCCGCGCCAGGCCCGTCTCAAGCCGCCGTGCCGCCGGCGCAGAACCTCACGGTTTATCCCGGTGGCGTCACCAACAGGTTCGCTCCGGCACCGGCGCAAGCTGTGCCTCCGGTACAGCTGCCGGCTCCGATTGCTTCCCCGGTTCCCGCCGCGGTTCCGGCCGCCGGTGCCGGGGCCGTCGCAGCGCCCACGCCGCCGGCCGCGACGCCCGCGGTCAGCGGCACCCTGCGGGACTACCTGCGCGCCAAAGGCGTCAAGCTCGAAGCGCAGCGCGCGCAGGGGTTCAAGGCGCTCGACATCACCTTGCCGGTGCCGCCGCGCTGGACGCAGGTGCCCGACCCCAACGTCCCGGATGCATTCGTGGTGATCGCTGACCGGGTCGGCGGCAACAGCATCTACACCTCGAACGCCCAGATCGTGGTGTACAAGCTGGTCGGCGACTTCGATCCCGCCGAAGCCATCAGCCACGGCTACGTCGACAGCCAGCAACTGCTCGGGTGGCAGACCACGAATGCCTCGATGGCGAATCTCGGCAACTTCCCGTCGTCGGTCATCGAAGGCACGTACCGCGAGAACGACATGACGCTCAACACGTCGCGGCGCCACGTCATCGCCACCGCCGGAAACGAGAAGTACCTGGTGTCGTTGTCGGTGACCACCGCCGCTTCGCAGGCGGTCTCCGATGCCCCTGCCACCGACGCCATCGTCAACGGCTTCCGGGTGACGGCGCCGGGGACCGCTCCGGCCGCTCCGGCCGCTCCGGCTCCGGCGGCACCGGCTCCCGCTCCTGCGGTTCCCGCGGCACCGGCGCCCGCGGCTGTTCCGGCACCGGCTGCCCCGCCCGCACAGACCGCCCGGTCGGGCGCGGTCGGGCTGCCCGCGCAGCCAGCCGTGCCCAGCCCGGCGACCGCGCAGCCGCCGCTGGTCACGCTGACACCCGGGCAGGGCCCGCTGATCACGATGACCCCTCAGCGCTAAGCCGATCCGGAACCAGGCCGGTGGGGAGCCCGGCGAGCGGAACCCCAAGCTGACTCGTATTGTGAGCGCATGCTTATCGCCGGCGTGCTGTGCATGTGTGCGGCAGTTGCTTCCGCCGCATTCGGGGTCTGGTCGCTAACGCAGACTCAGCCGGCCGACTCGACGTTGTTGGCGCGACGTGCCATGGCGCCGACTCAGTTGGCAGCCGCGGTGATGCTCACCGCCGGGGGAGTGGTGGCATTGGCGGCCTCGCCGCAGACCGCCCTGGTGGTGGTCATCGTCTGCATCGCCGGTGCCGTCGGAACGCTGGCCACCGGGTCCTGGCAGAGCGCGCGGTATGCGCTGCGCACCCAGGCCGCGGATGCCGCCGGATGCGGCGGCAATTGCGCGGGCTGCACACTGTCGTGCGACTGAACCGCGTCGTGCGACTGAACCGCCTAGTTGCGGCTGACGTCGATCGGGTGAGTCGCCAGTAGCGACAGCGGCAACGGTTGTCGGCGCAGTACCTGTCCCCACAGGTCGGTCCGCGGGCCGACCAGGACGTCGGAGGGCAAGCCAGACAGGACGATCCAGTCGTCGCGCTCGATTTCGCCTTCGAGTTGACCGATGGTCCAGCCGGAGTAGCCGGCGAAGATGCGCACGCCTTCGACGACCGGTGCGATCGCCTCGGGCTCGGCGTCCAGATCCACCATCACAATGCGACCGGCCACGTGCCGTAGACCGGGCACGCCGTCGGGTTCGGCCCCGACCCGCAAGGCCGCCAGACACAAGGCGGCGTCCCGTTTCACCGGGCCGCCGATGTACATCGTCTTGGGCTTGGCGGAGAGTTTGGCCCACTGCGGTAAGACGTTGTAGACCGCGGTTTCGCTGGGCCGGTTGAGCACCACTCCCAGCGTTCCCCCGTCGTTGTGCTCGACGATGTAGATGACGCTGCGGCGGAAAGTCGGTTCGAGCAGGTCGGTGTTGGCCAGCAGCAACGTACCCGCGCGAACCCGTTGCGCGGCGGGTGCGACATAGTCTTCGGGATCTTCGTGCGGCGCCACCCCAACATCATCGCACCCCCGAAGCTGAGCCCGGCATAAACAAGCGTCGTCGGTGAAGATTTGTAATGTTGTTGGGGCGGCACAGCGCGACAAGAGCCTTGCCTGCGCCCGATCGTGGAAGTGGGTTCTGTTGAATCGCAGCCGCACGCAGGCACGCGCACCCGTCGAGTTGTGGCGGTCGATACGCGAGATGCCGGACTTCTGGCGACTGATGCAGGTGCGCATGGCAAGCCAGTTCGGTGACGGCCTTTTTCAGGCGGGGTTGGCCGGCGCGCTGCTGTTCAATCCGGACCGGGCCGCTGACCCGATGGCGATCGCGCGGGCGTTCGCCGTGCTGTTCCTGCCGTATTCGCTGCTGGGTCCGTTCGCTGGGGCGCTGATGGACCGCTGGGATCGGCGTCTGGTGCTGGTGGGCGCGAACATCAGCCGCTTGGCGTTCATCGCCGTGATCGGCACGATCTTGGCCGTCGGAGCAGGTGACGTGCTGTTGTTGTGCGCGGCGCTGCTGGCCAACGGTTTGGCCCGGTTCGTCGCGTCGGGATTGTCGGCGGCGTTGCCGCACGTGGTGCCCCGCGAAAAGGTGGTCACGATGAACTCGGTGGCGACCGCCTCGGGTGCGGTCGCGGCTTTCGTCGGCGCCAATTTCATGTTGGTGCCGCGCTATTTCGGCGGCGGTGGCGACCGGGGTGCGGCGCTCGTCATCTTCGTCGCCGCGATACCGGTGTCGATCGCGCTGTTGCTGTCGTTGCGGTTCGCCCCGCGGGTGCTCGGTCCGGACGACACCAAACGCGCGATCCATGGCTCGGCCCTCTACGCGGTGCTCACCGGGTGGGTGCACGGGTTGCGCACGGTGGTTCAACGCCCAACGGTTGCGGCGGCATTGTCCGGGCTGGCCGCCCACCGCATGGTCGTCGGCATCAACTCACTGCTGATCCTGTTGTTGGTGCACCACATGCCCGATGCCGACGTGGCCGGGTTGGGCACCGCGCTGGTGTTCTTCGGGGCTACCGGCCTCGGCGCGTTCCTGGCCAACGTGTTGACCCCCGTCATCATTCGCCGCTGGGGGCGGTACGCGACGGCCAACGGCGCTCTGGTGGCCGCGGCGATCATCCAGCTCGCCGGTGCCAGCTTGCTGTTGCCGGTCATGGTGGCCTGCGGTTTCTCCCTGGGCGTGGCCGGGCAGGTGGTCAAGTTGTGCGCCGACTCGGCGATGCAGATCGACGTTGACGACGCGCTGCGCGGACACGTTTTCGCCGTGCAGGACGCCCTGTTCTGGGTTTCGTTTATCGTCGCGGTGACCGTTGGTGCGGCGCTGGTCCCCGACGACGGGCGGGCGCCGGTGTTCGTCTTGTTCGGCTCGGTCATCTATCTGATGGGGCTGTTGGTGCACAGCGTCGTCGGCCGGCGCGGCCTACCGGCCAAGTCAGGGAGGAAGTGATGGCAGGTCCCGGGGCGATAGTCGCTGACTTGCGCGCGGAGAGCGACGACCTCGACGCGCTGGTGACGCCGCTGTCCCCGGACGAATGGGCCATGCCGACACCCGCGCCCGGCTGGACCATTGCGCACCAGATCGCGCACTTGTTGTGGACCGACCGCGTCGCGCTCACCGCGGTCACCGACGAGGAGGCGTTCGGGGTGGTGCTGACCGCCGCGGCCGCCGATCCCGGCGGGTTCGTCGACGCCGGTGCCGAGGATCTGGCCGCCATGCCGCCCGGTGATCTGTTGAACGACTGGCGGATCACTCGCGAGAAGCTGCACCAGGCGCTGGTGACCGTCCCCGACGGCCGCAAGTTGCCTTGGTTCGGGCCGCCGATGAGTGCGGCATCGATGGCGACGGCGCGACTGATGGAGACCTGGGCGCACGGGTTGGATGTCGCCGATGCGCTCGGCGTCAGTCGCCCGGCCACCGAACGGCTGCGCTCGATCGCGCACCTGGGTGTGCGCACCCGTGACTACGCCTTCGCCGTCAACAATCTGACGCCACCGAACGAGCCGTTTCGCGTCGAACTGCGCGGACCCGGCGGTGATGTCTGGACGTGGGGACCAGATGATGCGTCGCAGCGGGTCACCGGCTCGGCTCTGGACTTCTGTTTCCTGGTGACGCAACGACGGGCGTTGAGCAGTCTGGATGTAACCGCCGACGGTGCGGACGCGCGGCGGTGGTTGTCTCTGGCGCAGGCATTCGCGGGGCCTCCCGGCCGCGGGCGATGAGCGGGCGCAGCCCGCGAAGAGAGCCGGGGCCCATCATCCTCAGCCCCGGCCGCGGGCGATGAACTGTCACATCAGCCACACTGGCCCCTCCTCCCAGCAGTAGCCGTGGTGCCCACCTCCGAGCGACAAATGGCGCTGTCGCTATGAGTCGGGCAAAAAGTGCATCGGTCTGGACAGAGGCTGGTGTGACAACTGTGACCAAAGCGCGGAGCGGACGGCTAGCGCGGGTCGGTGGGTTCCCCTTGGACCACAACGCGAGCCCGCGCCACCGCCGCATCCTTCTCGGATTCGGATCCGGCGCCCCGAGCGAGCATGCCGGCCGGTGACATCGGCATCGGCGCGCCGCCCATCGCGTTAGAGGCGACCGGTCCGCGCACCTCGGCGGCGTTCAGGACCCCCGCGCGCACACTGGTCGGCCGTCCGCCCGCCTCTGACTCGAAGCTGCTGGTGGGACGGGTGTAACTGGTCAATCCCGCGCCGGGGAAGCTCCCGACACTGCCCGCACCCCCACCCGAGGCCGCGCCTCCGGCAACGCTGCCCGCGGCCACGACCGGCTCGGCAGCCGCAGTCACCGTCGCCGCATTCGAGGCTCCGGCAGACCCGAACATGCCACCCATCGCCTGCATCATGCTTTGCGGCAGGCTGGTGAAGCCCTGCATCGCCTGCATCGGCGCCTGCGCCATCTCTTTCAGCGGTTCGGTCACACCTGACACCATCTGCATCGGCTGCTGCATCAGCGAACTGAGCTGGCCCGTCGCTTCCGAAGGCGCGGATGTGGTCTGCGCGGCCTGAGTCGATGCCTGCATCGCGCCGTTCATGCCCGACTGTCCCGCCGCCTGGGCGACGGCTTGCGCCGCCGCTGCGGGGGCGGCCGGCGACGCACCCATGGGCGCGACCGGCGGGGGAACGGCCAACGCCGCGACGAGCGCGCTCAGCGCACCGGAGTACGTCCAGCCGACGCTGGAGTTGTGCGGCCAGTGCTCGCCGAAATACTCACAGTCCCGCTCGACGATCGCTGGGGTGTTGATGCCCAGGAAGTTGGTGGCGTTGAGGACCGCCCACTCGTCGCGGTTGGTCTGCGAGACGAGGGAGGGAATGACCGCCGACCGAGCGACGGCAAAGGCTTCGACGGCGGCTTGAGTGACGCTGATCTTCTCGGCCGTCCAGCCCACCAACGTCTGGAGTCCGGCGTTGAGTCCCGTGGCGGTCACCATCGACGCGAGCGCGCTCACGCCTTGCCACTGCGTGGCGGTGGCCAACGTATTGACCGCCGAGAGGCCAGCCGACAGTTCCTTGTTGGCGGTTTCGGTGACCCAGACGGTGTTGTTGGCGATGACCGATGCAGGTGATCCGGCCTCGAAGATCGCGGCGACGACTTCGGGCGGACCGGTCCACCTGGGGTCGGGCATGCCGTCTCCTAGCCGCCGAGGGCGGTCGCCGCGGCGTTCAGGCCGTCGGTCGCAACTGTGGTCGCAGATGCCAGGCCTTGGGCCCCGGAAAAGCCGGCGCGTTGACCGACGTGCTCGGCGGCCGTGGCCAGGTAGGCCGCCCCGGCGGCGTTGAGTGCGGCCGCGAATTCGATCGAGTCGGTGTCGGCCGCCATGGGCAGGACGCCGGTGAGCGCCGCGGCGCCGGCCGCCGTCGTCGCCGCCATTTCCTCGCTGATGCCGGCCTCCGCAGCCGCCGACATGTCGACGGCGCCGGGCACCATCTCAAAGAAACCAGTCATATGTGCCTCCCACTTGCCTGCTCAGCTTGACATGCAAACGAGCGGTCTGAGTCTAAAATCGGCCACGCTAGCTGTCGACTCACCTTTCCTGAGCCGGGTCTCCCACCAGCACTCCTTCCATGACGCCATCGGTGGTGACCAACAGGCCCCGCCCCGGCGGCAATTGCTGGGCGCTGGTCCGGCCGAACACTTTGACGGCGGCCGGATCGTTGTCCATGAACAGGGTGGGAGCGCGCGAACCCGTCATCTTCTGCAGGAACGGATTAGTTACCGACACTCCCGCCCAGTTGCCCGGCAGGCGGGAGGCGATGACATGCAGACCGATCTCGCGGCTCCGTTCGATCAGGCTCCACAGCGGCGCCGTCGCCGCGCCCTTGCCGATTACCCCATGGGGTCGCAACTCCTGCTCATCGTCGATCAAGATGAAGTGGTGCGGGCCTTCCCATGTGCCCCGGCTCAACAGCTCTTCTTGGCTCAGCCCTGACGGCGGCAGCCGGTCGCGCAGCAGCTGCGCCAACTCACCGAGCACCGCGTCGATGTCATCGGCGGTGTAGGCGTAGGCCCGTACGTGCTCGCCCCGGATTTTGCCGATGAGTGAGGTCTTGGGATCGATGATGGTGATCTGCGCCTGCTCGGGCGTCAAGCGCTCGACAATCGTCTGGCCGATCGCGGCCAAAGTGGTTGTCTTGCCACACGATTGCCGTCCGACGATCAGCATGTTGGGCGCCACGCGGGTCGGCAGCACCGCTGGCTGCAGCGCCGTCTCACCGATCCCAAACGGAATGTTCAACGGGTCCGCGGCGTCGGCGCTGCGGGCGAAGGCAGCCATCACGTCCTGTAGTGCCACCCGTGCGGGCAATCGTGCCAACGTTTCGACGCGACCTGCGCCGGTCAGGTCTGCGATCAGCCGGCCGATCTCGCGCGTCGACACTCGGTCACCGGCCGGGCCGATCACCTCCGGGGCGCCGACTAGCAACTCATGGCCGTCCCTGGTCACCCCGAACCCGGGCCGGTCCAGGGTGTTGCGGGCGGCCTTCTTGCGCTCGAATCCCTCGCCCATCTGCGTTTCGTCGGGGTTGCTCAGTCGCAGTTGAATGCGGGCGTTGGATACGTTGACCAGTTGCTGCTTCTGACCGACGAGCCAGGCGGTGGCACTGGTCATGATGTGTACGCCGTAGGACAAACCCTGACGCGCGATGGCGATGGCCCGCTCGCCGATGGCGGCGTCCTTGTCGTACAGATCGCTGAAGTTGTCGATCACCAGGAAGACGTCACCGAACTTGTCGTCGGGGTCCGTGGGGCCCACGGCATCCGCGGTGAATCGTCGCTCTCGGAATTCGGAGATGTCGATCTGGTACTTCTTGAACGAAGCTTCCCGGGCGAGCATCAATCCTTCGATGGAGGCGATGGTTCGGGACACGCCCTCGGTGTCGGTGGGACTCACCACCGATGCCACATGCGGCAAGTCCTCGATCGGATACAGCGAGGCGCCTACGCAGAAGAAAGTGACGCGCTCGGGACGGTACATCAACGCCGCTGAGGACATCAGCGTCATCAACGTGGTCGACTTTCCCCGCTGCGCGGTGGCGACCACCATGATGTTGTCCATCTCGGCGTCGATGACGTGTACGCGCTGGGTGTGCTCTTCGGGGATGTCTACGATCCCGACCGGGAACACCAACCCGGGATTGCGCCCGTAGTCGACGTGCCACGGCCGGCCGCGCCAGCGCGCGACCAGCATGTCGATCGGTTCGCTCACTTCCAGAGGCGGCAGCCAGATTTGGTGTGGTGGCCGCGCGGTGTGTGAGACCAGCGAATCGCGGACCACGTCGACGAGTTTCTTCTTCCGGAAACCGTCGGAGTGAAACAGGAACTCATCGGGTTCCTGCGGCGCGTCCGCCACGGCCAGCGCCGCGCTGTCAGCGTCAGTCAGCGGCTGGTATTCCCAAGTGTAGGAACGCGGTTGGGAGAAACTCATGGCCACGGTCGTGTCCACGTTGACGGCACGTTTGGGCACGACGAAGGGCGCTGAGACGTAGAAGCAGCGGAATTGCTCCAGGTCGCGTGGCCCCACTTTCAGTAGGGCATAACCGTTTTCCTTCGACGGCAGATGCAGCGCCGCGTCGCTGCCGATGACATCGCGGGAGTCCTCCGCGGTCTCGGCGCGCAGCGCCACGCGGAAGGCGATGTTGCTCTTGACCTTGCTCAGCGACGACAGGTCCAGGCGCTGGCCGCCGAGGGTGAAGAAGACGTTGCAGCCGCGGCCCTCCTGCCCGATGTGGATGACCAGATCGATCCACTCGGGATGATGGATGAACAATTCGAGATACTCGTCGATGATGACCAGCAGGATCGGCACGGGCTCCAGATCCCTTCCAGCGAGCCGCATTTCCTCGTACTCGTTGGCGTCCCGCGCCCCGGCATCTTTGAAAAGCCGATAGCGACGGGCGATTTCACCGTTGATTGCCTTCCGCATACGCTCGGCCAAGTGCCGATCGTCCTTGCCGAGATTGGATAGCGAACCGGCGACATGGGGGAAGCCCTGCAGGTCCTGGGCCGCGGATTCGAATTTCATGTCGACGAAGATGACGATGAACGTCTCCGGCGAATGGGTGAGCGCGATCCCGCTACACAACGACAGGAAGTACTCGGATTTCCCTGATCCCGACGTGCCGATCACCACCGAATGGAAACCATATCCGCCAAAGTCCTTGGCCCGCAGGATCACATACTGCAGCTCGCCGCCTTGCTTGACGCCGACCGGCACCATCGCCCATTTCGGGTCGCCGCGGCCGCGGCTCTCCGCCCACAGCCGTTCGACGTCGAGTTCACGCGGGTCGCTGATGCCCAAGGCACGCAACAGCTCTCCGCCTTGACTGTCGGTTTCGGACAGTTCACCAGCGGCCATCGGAGACCAGCGCGCCAGCGCCCGGGCGTATCTGTTGGCGGTGCTGTCGGCAAGCACATCGGCCAGCGCGTAAAAGGTGTCGCGGTGCGTCAACCTGCCCTCGCGCAGCGTGAAACGCTGGCTCTCATCGGAGAATCCGACGCCGACACCGACGCGGGTCGCCAGCCGCAGCACCGTGATGCCGGCCATGCCTTTCTGGCCGGTCACGCCCTCCCACTGCTCGGGTGTGCCGACGTTGTCGTCGACAATCACCCAATGCGGACCGAGCGAGACTCCACTCGGTGACTCTATCGCCGACGGCATCGAGGTCGGGCTGGCTGCGACCGGCGGTGTCCACGGTCCACGACCTTTGCGGTGCAGCTCGGCATCGAGCGCGTCTTCCAACTCGGTGGGCGAGGTGAACACCAGTCGCCGCAGCCCGCACGCATCGAACATCTCATCGTGTTGGTTGTGCGGCAGCCACACCAACCAGGACCACGCCTCGGGGTGGCGGGTGACCACCATCAGCTTGACGTCGTTGGGGCTGTGGTAGACCGCCAGCGAGCACATGATTGCCCTTGCCAGGGCGTGCAATTCACTTGGGTCGTCGGCGATGAAACTGAATCCCGGCTTCGACCGCAGGCTCACCACCTTGCCGATGCCGCGAATCTTGCTCTGCTCGAGGATGAAGTCGCGTAACGCACCGCCGGTCACCGGTTCGAGTTCTTCCCCGACCGGAACGTCGGGCCACTGCAATGTGACCGCCGATTCGCTGGCTTGCTGGACGCCGATGCCCAGCCGGACGTCGAGGAAATCGGGGTCGGTCGGGCGCCGCTCCCACATCCGTGGTCCGCCGATCACGGTGTCCAGCTGCTGCGGATCGGCATGGACGAACAGCTGACTGCGGCGTTGCTCCTGGGCGGCGCGCTGCACCTCCTCGCGATCCTCGTCGAGTTGACGCAGGTAGCTGCGGCGCTGCTTTTCCTGCTCGCCCCAGCTGATTCGGCGGCCGCGGCCGAATCGCCCACCGAACATCAGCGCACCGAAACCGACCAGTCCGATCATCGGGAAGAAGCCTGACTGCAGGGTCCGAATACCCGATGCATACATCACCACCAGCGTGCCGATGATCCCGATCAGCAGCGCCGGCAGTGCAATCATCAACAGGATGTTGCGCGGCTCACGCTCTGGCAGTGCCAGCGGTGCGGCGACCGCCACACGCACCGGTGGGACGGTAGGCGGTGGAGTGCGTTTGCCCCGAACGAAGCCCCGTTTGGACATGCTTAACCCCCGGCGCTTTGATCGTTGGACTCGGGAAGGGGCGCCACCACACCGCCAGCGGGGACGGCGTCGCGCGCAACCAATGCCGCGTCGCGACTGATGGCGGGACCCGGTGCGAACGTGCGCACGATCGGCCATGGAGCTTGCACGGCCAGGCGTGGGTCCAGTCCGAGCGCCTGCAACGTCCGCTGCTCGGATTGAATGCCGTATCGAACCCCCTGCGGCGAAAGCCAATACAGACTTTCGCGACTGTCGGCCGCTGCCACCCCGCTGGTGGTGGCGACGAAGTTGGCCGCACCCGGCAACACCAGTGTCTGGTGGGCCTCGGCCGAATCGGGGTTGCGGTCGTCGCGGACCAGGCGCACCACCCGGGAGTCCATGCCGATCGGCACCGGTAGTCCTCGCCCGGTGAAGATGGTGATCCGCGCTTGCGGGTCGCTGGACTGCTTCTCCCATCCGACGCAGGTGACCGGATTCGCGGTGGTGTCAACGAATTCCAGCTTCCCGGTCGGGTAATAGTCCACGTCCAGTACGTCGACGACGGGGATATGGATCAGTTTGTCGGGAGGTACCAGGGTGGGGGTGGTGTTTCCCTGCGAGTTGCCAGTGCGCAGCAAGTCGGCGACGAACGCGCTGACCTTCTGCACTCCGCCGGGTAACAGCACGTAGAAGCCGCTGACCGTGCCGCTGGCGTCGCGGGATTCCAGCACACTGCCGACCTTGTCGTCCGGTAACCACCGTGACGGTGTGCCGGCCTCCGGAACAGTGGGCAACACCAGCGGTTCCGTCGCGGGCATGGCGTCGAAAAGTGCGTTGGAGATTTCCATCGGGTAGGTGACGCCGGGGTCGAGGCCGAGGTTGAACGTCACCGACCGGTCCGTCGGGTCGATGCGCGAACGTTGCCCGCCCCAGATGACGTACGTCGCGCCCCTGTGCGTCGCCAATACCGCCTGGCGGGCTCCCATCGCGGTCGCCCTGCCCATCGGCATGAGTTGCCCCGCAATGGAAGTCACCACCGGCGACGTTCCGCTGCCCCGAGCACCTGCTCCGGTCTGCGCGGTGTCACAGATTGACCACGCCGAGACCGTGCTGCTGGTGACGGGCAGGCTGTCCGGCACTCCGGGTATGCCGATCATCGGACCGGTGGGGTATTTGGCGATTTCGCCGGGGGTCACCCAGGCGGGTGCCGCGGCGTTGCCGACCGCAAGCCGCGCCGACGTCAGATTCAACGCCGGATAGAGCCGGCCGTTGATCTTGGCGTAGACGGCACCTGTGTCGCGATTGCCGATGACGGCCGACTGACCGACCAGGCCCGCCGGCTTCATGATGTGCAACAGGGCCATCCACCCGACGCCCAGAAGAACCAAGACGATCGACAGCGCCACCGCGGCTTGTTGTTTGCGGTCGTCGTGTTTCATCCGTACCGAGAACCGCGTGATAGCGGCGCGTAACCGTCGGTTGTAGAACAGGTGCCCCGAATTCTGATCTCGGTTGGACAGATTGAGTGGCACAGTCATTCTCCTTCCGGCGGCGGATACGGAGCTATCCGCATCACCGACGTCACCGCAGCCGGCCGCCGTAACGTGCTTGGTTCTCGGCCTCCGCCTCTTCGCGCAGCGCTGCGATCGCAAGGTTCAATCTGTCGGCCAATTCGCCGTGGGCGTAACCCGTCATCACGCTCGGATGCAACGTCAACTTGAGCAACCGGCCGTCGGAATTTGCAACAGCGTGAATATCTCCGAGGTCCACGCTGTACGTGACGGTCTCGGCTTCTGCTACGAGTGCTTCCCATTTGTCGGCCGCTTCGCTCAGTTCACGTAGAACCGATTCGACGAGGTCCCGGTCGCTTTTATCACTCAATTCCGCGCGACTGTCCGGCCCCGACACCATGACAGTATGTCCATGGCTCTCACCTGCGTCAATTCACGTACGAGGCCATTGGTCGGCCGGTAGCGTATTGAGTTTTTGGAACCACGCGAAGTGGTAATTCGCCGTTATCTGATCACCGATGACACTGCCTTCGGTGGCGGCCAGCAACATACAGTTCAGCAACTGCGTGTAATTCACCGCGGGGTACTGGGCGATGAGCTGATATCGCGCCGTTTCAAGGTGTACGCGCAGTAGATCGATTTCGGCGGTCGCGGCCGCGGTTCGGGTGGCCGCCGCCTTGGCTAACCGGTGCACGATCCGGGGGAGTTCGTCGCTTTCCTGAGTCGCCGCGCTCAACTTCGCGCCCAGGTCCGCGACGGCCGGCAGCTCGAGGGGCCGCGTCGAGGATGCGGTGACGCCCAGGTCGCCCGTCGCACCCACCGGGTCACCCGGGGTGTATGTGGCCGTGCGGGTGGCCGGACCCAGCACCTCGATGGTTCGACCGGCTCGTCGCCCCGGTTCCAGGACCCGGACGGCGTCTGGCACGGCGATACCCGGTGGGATCCATCCGTGGGCCAGGTCGGTGACCAACACCGTCACCCCGTCCGCAGTTTCACCGACTGCCCAGCTCAGACGCGGCTCCTGACGAACCACGAAGCCCAGCAGCCGGCGCAACCGCTGGTCCTCGCCCTCCGGTGGTGCCACATCTGACACGGGCGGCGCAACGGGGGAGGGGCTCACCACCTCGGGTTCATCCACCTTGATCGGTGGCAGCACCAAGGTGGTTTCCAGGTCGCTGGCCGGGGAATGCCACTCGCCCCGAGGGCGCGGCTCGCCGGACGCCGGATGTTCGTGGTGTTTTTCGCGGAGTTGGCGCAGTGTCGACTCGACCCGCCGCACCGCCATGGCCCGCGCCTCATCGATGACCCGGGCTTCGGCTGCCCGTCGTGCCGAGTCGGCAATCGCGGCGCGGCGAACAGATTTCAGCTCCTCGTTGGCGTTGCTCGCGATCCGGTGCAAGTCATTTCTGAGAAGCTCTGCGTGCGAAGCCATTTCGCGGTCCTCTGCGGAGAGCTCCGGCGGCCATAGGCCACCAATCACCCACGGGGTGCAATCGGGCGGGGCGCTGAACGTGGGAATGGCGAGGGATTCTTGGGTCGCCTTGCGCAGGCGCTGCCGCGCCGCCCGCCGCCCGAAAATCGCCACCGGCTAAGCGTACCGGCAGCCCGTGGGCCGCTTCGGCGGTGAATTGTGTGGGCGACGCCGCCTCGCTAGCGTGGAGCCATGGCCGATTCTGCGCTGCAGCAGCAACTCGACGAGGTGCGTGCCTTGCTCGGCCGCGCGCGAGAGTTGTTCGGCCACAACCCTATCGAGCCGCCCGCCGACATCGCGCCTGATCCCGACAGCGGCAAGACCTGGCTGCTCTAGCCGTCAGCGGTCCCGTCGGCGCAGTTCATGGGCCAATAGCTTCTCGATGGCCGCATGCAGATCGTCGGCGGTCGGCACCTCCGCGGACGGCGTGTGGCCGGCGGCGACAATCTCGTCGCGCACCTCGAGCAACGCTTTCAGGCACGACACGTCGGCGGTGAGCAGGATGCCCTCGGCGAGCGTTGCGGCGTCGGTATCCATGGCCGCGTCGCTCAGCGCGACACTATGCAGGTATCCGCCGCGACACGATCGGACCAGGATGTGTCCGCTGGGGTGGACGGTGTCGAATGCGGGATTGGCCTCAGTCATCGGTCCTGGTCGATGATGCTGCCCAGGTCGCGCGCGGCCGTTTCCTCGTGCTGCTCCCACATGGTGGCCGAAGCCTGAAGATTCTGCGCGATATCGGCGTGGTTGTCGGCTTGCTGTTCATAGCATTGCCGCCGGAGTTCGAGCAGTTCCCGCCCGGCCTCCCGCAACTCGCTGAAGATGGGGCCCAGTGAGTCCAGACTCTCCTGGATCGCGGGGTGCGAGGCCGGGATGGTCCGCAAGTGCTCGGAGGTCTGCTCATGATGAGCGGCGGCTTCGCGTAGATGCGCCGGCACCACCCGGATTCGATCTGCCATCCGCTGTCTCCTCTGTTCTGCGCCGGCGGCCGCGGCCGGCGAACTGATCGGTGCGTCCTCAGGTCGCCGTCGACCGCGCCGACGGCTTGGTCGGTGTCGGCGCATCCGGTCCGGCCGGCGCCGTGGCGGTCGTCGGTGTGGGTGGATGCTCCCACCCTAGAAAGCTTGGTCCACTGACAGTGGAGATCTGCTGAATCTGCCCATCGAGGAGGGCTCTGCTGCGGCCGAGGGCAAGAGCGTGACGGTCGGTGAACATGCCGATGTCGCCGGGGACCAGCTGCGTAGCGTCCAAGGGTTTGGGGACGGCCGTGCCCGGCGGCGGTATGGTGATGCCCTGTTGTTGAAATGCCTCGGCGATGGGCGTTCCACCGGCCGCCGCCTTGATCGCCGCGGCGAGTTGCGGGCTTGCGGCGGTGACGGTTTCGCCGTTGGGCAGGGTCACGGTGGTCGGGCCGGCCGGTAAGGATTGCGGTTGGGCCGGTGGATCCTTCTCCTCGGCGTCGTCGGTGTTTTCTTCGTCGCCTTCTTCGGTTGACTTCCGATCGCGCGCGTCCGGCTCGTCGTCGAGGAGGTCGTCCTCGAAGTCTTCAGGCTCGCGATGCGATCGGCCGCCGGTCAGGTTTGCCAGCGGCAACTCACCGGGCCCGCCCCAGCTGGGCAGGCTTCCGCCGGCCGGCAAAGTCGCGCCACCAAACCCGGGCATGGGCATGGCCGGCGTCGGTGCGGTTGCCGGCACGCCGGCGCCGAGCGGTGTTGGGTTGGCGCTCAGCGAACTCGGCTCGTCCAGCAGCCCAGGCTCATCTAGCAGCAGAGAATCCAGTAAGGGGTCGGATCCGGCGTCCGGCGCCGTGGCCGGTTGTGTCCTGACGGCGCGGGCGGGCTGGGTTGCGGCCGGGGTAGCGGCTGGCCGGCGTTCGCTGGGACCGTCATCTTTCGACGCGTTGTACAGCGATGTCCAGGCAGCCATCAGAGCCGACTTCGACGTGTCGTCGAGGCTGGCATTGGCGACGACTCCGCGAATATCCCTGAGCTTGCCGATCAGGAACCGCTGGAAGTCGCGTGCGCCGGCGGGTGTGTCCAGGTCCGATCTGGTGCGTACCGCGGCCTCCACGTCGCGCTGCAATCGGTTCAACGCTTCGGCACCGTCGACGGTGTTGAGATGGGCGTTGAGAATCGCCGAGACGACTTGCAGGTCGAGCTGTGAAGTCACCGAATTCTGGTGTGCCAGAGCGGCTTCGGCGGCAGCGATAGCCTCGGCCGCATCGCCTTGTGCGGGGCCCGCCGGTGGGGCCGGGACAGGGCTGCGGTCGAGTATGTTCGCGTAGCGTTGGCGGATCTTGCCCAGGATCGCTGCCAGCGGTGCTGGGCCGGTTGCCGGTGACAGGACGGCGGCGACCTCAGTGGGTGTCAGCCCCACCTGCCACGCGTTCGGGTCACCGGTGCGTTCCCGTATCACCCCGAGCGTGTCGACCAAGTCGCTATACGTCGACATCTGGCCGGGAACCCTCCATGCCGCGGGACAGTACCCAAGCCCGCTACGAGCGACAATTCACCTTGGACACGCTTGTCGACAGCTGAGGGCTAGCCCGCAATCAGAGCGTACTGGTCCCGGATACCGTGCAGGACTGCCGCTTTCGCGCGGTCCAGCTCGCGGGCGTTGGCCACGATGGCTGCGATCTCCCGCTGTTTGGCGACCAAGAACCTCTGGAACTCGCGCGCTCCAACCGGCGTATCGACAGCGAACGTTTCCTGCTGTGGCACTGCGCGGTCGATCTCCGCGGCGATCGCATCGAGCCGACGGACACTGTCCCGCATTGCGGCGTGCGCGCTCTCGACTGCCTCGGCCAGAATCCGGTCGGCCTCGGCAACCGCGCTGTGTTGTCTGGCCAACGCCGCCTGCCGTGCCTGAATCGCGGCTATCGAGGATCCTGCTTGGTCCGACATGAGTTCAACCTTCTTACAGTGGGCGACGGATCTGCACGTTGCCGCCCAATGGACTGATGCGGACGGTGGCGCCCGAATACGGCGCTTCGACCACCATGTTGTTGCCGATGGCCAGTTGCACATGACCAGCGTGTGGAAACACGAGATCACCGGGCCGCACCTGCGAGCGAGGCACCGGAATCCCGTCGTTGATCTGTTGATAGGTCGTCCGATCCAGATGGACACCGGCCTGCGCGTAGGACCACTGGACCAGGCCGGAACAGTCGAATTGGTTCGGTCCGGTCGCGCCCCAGACATAGGGGCGACCCAACCGTGACAACGCCGCGCGCACGGCAATCCCGGCCCGGCCGTTTGCTGTGGGCAGTCGCAGAGCCGCCAAAGACGACGCCGACGCACGCCGATGGTGCCGGGTGCCGCGGTAGCGCAGCGCCCGCAAGGCGGCCAGGTGCCGTCGCGCCCGGTGGCGCGCCAACAAGACATGAGCGCGTTGGGAGCGCAGTCGCGCTGCCTGTCGGCGCATTGCTTCCCGCTGACCTAAGGGCGTTGTGGGAGTAAGGCTCGCGTCGGCGCGGGCCTCTTGGACGACGCGCCCGGTCCGGTCGCGGGCTGTCTCGTGGTCGTGGTGCGCCGCGCTGAGGATGGCGCTGGCAGCGGCGTCGGTTCGCGCGGCCGACAACAGGGCCGCGTGGCTGCGCTGCGCGGCCTGGTGGTAACTGCCCTGGGCAACAACAAGATTGGACGCAGTATGGGGAGACTGACGGAAGCGTTCGTTGTCCCCGTCGACGACGGGCGGGCGTCCCGCGCCGGCGAACATCTCATGGGCGCGGCTCAACAACTCAACTTCTGGACTCATCGCTCCCCTCACCGTCTGTTGCTCGGGTGTCGATGCCCGTCTCCGCCGCCTCCATTGCTTCGGTGAAGGCGCGGATCCGCGGCAGCGCATTGGGAGGAATGGCACCACGATTTCGGATGTCCCACAATTCGTCGCCACCAACACCGACAAGCGCGGCGATGACCGCTTCGGGCAACGGCGAGTGTGCGCAGGCGCGGTCGAACCGAGCGCTCAGGCTGGCCGGCATCCGCTCCAGCAAGGCGCCGCGCGTCGCTTCCAGCGCCTCCAAATGCTGCATCAACCGATCGGTCGAGTCAGTGCCGGCGTTGACCGCCACTCGCCAGGAGCTGGCGGCCAGCATCTCCGCCTTCACGCACTGCGCGATCACAGACAGAATATACGTCTCATATTCGTTTGATGTCGTCGCGGGCAGTCTTTCGATGACCGAACGGAGCGCATCGAGCTGTGCTTCGGCATAGCCTTCAAGGACGTCGGTGTCGCTGTGACGGTCGACGACGACTGCTCCGGTCCGCCTGACCGCAGCGGGCTCCGGTGGTTGGGCGGTGATCAGGCGGGCTAGTTCCGCGTCCGGATCGGCGGCGACCAGCAGCCGTGAATAGGTGCCGGGCGGCAGCCCTAGTCCGTTCTCAACCTTTTGAACTGTGCTTTTGTGCGGTTTGCGGGTGCCGCGTTCCAGGAAGCTCAGGCCCATGATGCTGACGCCGGTGGCGGCCGACAGATCGGCTAGCGACCAATCCCGCGACTCCCGCAACGCGCGGATCGCCGCGCCGGCCGACTCACGGCTCACCGCAGCCTCCGGCCATACGCGGATAGTACACAGCGGGGCCGACGACTTGTCGGATATACGTTCTTGTAGCAATTCTCTTGCGATCGCGTCGTATCGATGTATACGATTCTGCCTACGTTTCCCAGCCGATAAGGAGGCCGCGACATGGCAAACCCGTGTGCAACCAACCCGGAACTGTGGTTCGGCTACCCCGACGATGACGACGGCGACGGTGCGGCCAAGGCCCGTGCCTACGAACGGTCGGCCACCGAGGCCCGGATTCAGTGCCTACGCCGCTGCCCATTGGCACAGCAGCGGCTGTGCGCACAACGCGCCATCAAGCACCGCGAGGAGTACGGGGTTTGGGCTGGTGTGAAGCTGCCCGGCGGCCAATACCGAAAGCGCGAGCAGCTCGCCCGCGCGCACGAGGTGCTGCGGCGCATCGCCGCCGGCGAGATCAACGCCCGGCAGCTGCCCGAAAATGCGGCGCTGCTGGAGCGGCGCGAACATGACATCGTCCCCGTCACCGCGGTGGTCCTGCACTTGCCGACCGCACACACCGGTCCACGCACGGCGGCCTAGGGCCGGTGGGGCGCTCGCGCAGTTTGCTGCGAGAGTCGATGGGGTAGACGAGGGCGCAGCAACCGGTCGACCAAAGGGCGCATATCCATGACGTTCGATCTGACACCCACGGCAGCACAACACGACTTGGCCCGGCGCACACATGAGTTCGCCGAAGAAGTGATCCGGCCGGTTGCCCTCGACTACGACCAGCGCCAGGAGTTCCCCTGGCCGGTACTGGAGGAGGCCGCGCAGCGCGGCTTCTACAGTCCGCTGTTCTACCGCGACTTGATCGGCGACCCGACCGGCATTTCGCTGCCCATGTTCATGGAGGAGCTGTTCTGGGGTTGTGCCGGAATCGGTTTGGCGATCGTCATGCCGGCCCTGGCGTTGTCGGCGATCGGTCAGGCCGCATCGCCGGAACAGATGCTGCAGTGGGCTCCGGAGTGCTTCGGAACCCCGGGTGACCTCAAGCTGGCCGCCCTGGCCATCTCCGAACCCGAGGGCGGCAGCGACGTCCGAAACTTGCGCACACATGCGCGTCGGGACGGTGACGACTGGATCATCGACGGCCACAAGATGTGGATCGGCAACGGCGGCATCGCCAACGTGCACGTCGTCAATGCGGTTGTCGATCAGGAACTCGGTCACCGGGGGCAGGCGCTGTTCGTGGTGCCCGGCGGAACACCCGGTCTGGAGCTGGTGCGCAAGCTCGACAAGCTGGGTTGCCGGGCTTCCCACACCGCGGAGTTGCGCTTCAACGGTGTCCGCGTGCCGGGCGCCAACCTGCTCGGCGGGGACGAGAAGCTGGAGCACAAGCTGGCCAAGGCCCGGGAAGTGGTCGCGGGCGCCAAGCGGTCCGGCTCGGCGACGCTGGGCACCTTCGAACAGACTCGTCCGATGGTCGCCGCGCAGGCGATCGGCATCGCGCGCGCCGCACTGGAGTACGCAACGTCCTACGCCACCGAGCGAGAAGCGTTCGGCGGGCCGATCATCGACAACCAGGGCATCGCCTTCCCGCTGGCGGAACTGGCGACCCAGATCGATGCTGCGCGGCTGCTGACGTGGCGCGCATCGTGGATGGCGGCCAACGGCATCCCGTTCGAGCGTGGGGAGGGCTCGATGTCGAAGATGGCGGCCAGCGAAGTCGCGGTCAAGGCGACCGAGCGCGCTATTCAGACGATGGGCGGCTGGGGATACATCACCGATCACCCGGTGGAGAAGTGGTATCGGGATGCCAAGCTGTACACCATCTTTGAGGGCACCAGCGAGATCCAGCGCATGGTGATCGCCAACGCGCTGGGCGCCGCGGTCGACCGGCCGCCGCTGCATGTCGTGCTCGAGCCTTCGGGTGGACCGTTCAACCGGATGTTCGGCCGCGGCACTCCGCTGCGCTCTCGGGCCGCCGACGCGGCGTTGTCGATGAAGGACCGGATACCCGAGCCGGTGATGCGGGTCGCCATGAAGGCGCTGCAGCCCCCGGGCCGATAGCGGGCCGGGAGTATGGTCGCGGATGAACACCCGATTCGCACCGCGTCCGAAGAGTAGAAGATGAGCAACCTCGAGGCAGCACCAGCCGAGGTCGCTTGTCACCCTTCATATATCGATGACGCGTCGGTCGAAGTCCTGCGTCCACGCGAAGTGCCACTGGGTGGCCCCCGGGCCATCCGGGTACAGCGCACGCTGCCGCAGCGGCAGCGCTCGCTGACCGGTGCGTGGTGCTTCGTCGACCATTACGGGCCGGTCTCGGGTACGCGCATGGACGTGCCGCCGCATCCGCACACCGGTTTGCAAACGGCCAGCTGGTTGTTCAGCGGACTGGTGGAACACCGGGATAGCGCCGGAGTTCACACCCTGGTCCGCCCGGGAGAGCTCAACCTGATGACGGCGGGCGCGGGAATCTGTCACTCCGAGGTGTCCGTGGACTCCGAGCCGGTGCTACACGGCGCGCAGCTGTGGGTGGCCCTGCCAGACCACGCGCGCGACACCGGACGCGACTTCGCCCACTATGCGCCCCCACCCGTCGATCTGCCCGGTGCACAGGCGCGGGTGTTCCTGGGCGAACTGGCCGGAAGCCGTTCGCCTATAGACACTTTCACCCCGCTGCTGGGCGCTCAGATCGACCTCGATGCGGGGGGTGCGCTACAGCTGGACATCGACCCAGCGTTCGAGCACGGGGTGCTGTGTGATCAAGGGCCGGTCCGGATGTGCGGAACTGCCCTCGCGGTGGGTGATCTGGGCTACCAGGCCCCGGGCAACCGCACGCTGCAGTTGCACAACGTCACCGATAGACCGGCGCGCGTGCTGCTGCTGGGCGGCACGCCCTTCACCGAACAGTTGGTGATGTGGTGGAACTTTGTCGGGCGCAGCCACGACGACATCCTCACCTATCGCCGGCAGTGGCAGGACGCCGACGACCGCTTCGGCGACGTCAAGGGTTACCAGGGATCAGTCACCCGACTGCCCGCCCCGCCCCTGCCCACCACTCGGCTGCGGCCCCGGCCGCAGCCAGAACGAAAGGAGAATCGATGACCACGGACAAGACGGGCGCCGAAGCCACGGTCACCACCGAACCGCGTCGGTACACCATCGCCGTGGAAGGCAAGACCGTCGGCCTGGCCGACTACGCCGACCGCGGTGACCAGCGCGTCTTCTTCCACACTGAAATCGACCCGGAATTCGGCGGCCGCGGCTTGGCCACCATCCTGCTCGAGGAGGCGCTGGAAGAGGCCCGCTCGGAGGGTAAACGCATCGTGCCGGTCTGCTCCATGGTGAGCACGGTGCTCAAGAAGCATCCCGAGTTCAACGACATCACCGACCCCGTCACCGCTGAGGTGCGGGGCTGGGCTCAGACGCAGCCCAGCTAGCGGCCGTCGGTCTCCCAACCCGTGGGCAGCATCGGGCTGGTTGGTCCGCCGCCGAAGCTGTCGCCGGGCAGGGTCGTCAGTCCAGCCGCGTCGGCCTGGCCGTTGGCCGCGGTACCTTCGAAGCCCATTTGCCCCGCACCCAGGGTTGACGCGGCCACCACCGGATCCGGCACCGGCTCAGCGCCGGAGCCGCCGTTCGTGTCGTAGTCCATGAACTCGTCGGCGTACTGACGTTCCGGCATGGTGTCCTTACGCTTGCGGCGGGCAAGGCGCCTGTCGCGCGCGGACACCCCCGCCGCGGCGGCCGGGACACTCGCCGACGGAGCCTTCGCTGCGGTCCTGTCGCGCAGGATGGGCGTGAACCCCTCACCGGGATCCATGCCGCCCACGGCGTACGGCACGATCGTCGCCGCCGGGGCCGCCGGAGCCGCCGACGTCGGCGCCGCGCCCGCGCTGCCGGCCGCCGAAGCTGCGGGTGCGCCAGCCGGACCGGCCACGGTGGGGGCCAAACCCACCACCGGCCAGCTGGATTGGTGCGCGACCTGGACCGGTACTGCAGCGGCGGCGGCGCCACCTTCTGCGGCCAGAGCCGGCGCTTGCTCCAAGAATTGCTGGGCCACGCCGATGACCACCCCCAGTGTGATGGCCAGCAGGGGCTGCAACAGCAGCTGAGGATAGGTCAGCGCCGCCGCCACCCAGGTTATCGCTTGGTAGGCGACCGCGAACAGCAGCGGCCCCCAGGTGACCAGTGCCTGCGCCGGGTTGGTCATGAAGTCGGTGACCAACTTGATGCTGTTGCCGATCGGATCCTGCAAGAAGTTGGTGATCGGCTCGAACAGCTGCTGCACGTAGTTCGAGTACGCCTGCAGCAGCTGGGAGATGATGTCGGCGAGGTTGAGTTGGCTGCCCGAGTCGGCCGCCGGCGCGGCCGCGGCCAGCTGGCTGGTCTGCGCGGCGTCGCCGATGTCGGACGTCATCACCATCGGCGCCGGCGCGGTGGGCGGGACGGCGCCCAGCGCCGCGGCCGACATGGCCTCGTATCCGCTCATCGTCGTGGCGGCCTGGGTCCACATGCGGACGTAATCGGCTTCGTTGAGGGCGATCGGGATGGTGTTGATGCCGAAGAAGTTCGTCGCGACCAGCACCCCATGGGTGATGTGGTTCGCGGCCAGTTCGGCCAGCGTAGGCATCATCGCCAGGGCCGTCGTGTACGCCGCCGCGGCGGCCTCGTGCTGCGCGGCGGCCGCGTCGCTCTTGCCGCGCGCCTGGGCCAGCCACGCCAGGTAGGGCACGTGCGCCGCGACGTACTGCTCCGCGCTCGGCCCCTGCCACGCACCGGCCTGCACCGCACCCAGCAAACCGGAGAGCTCGGCCATCGCGTCGGCGTATTCGGCGCTCAATGCCTGATAACCGCCCGCGGCGGCCAACAATGAACCTGGCCCCGGTCCGCTGGAAAGCAACGTGGAATGCACCTCCGGCGGCAGCGCCATCCAGATGAAGCTCATGCCGCCGCACCTCGCGGGCGCACGTTCGGGCTTTGGACAGCAACGGGCGCCACGCCCTCAGTTACCGCCCACCGAGTCATCTCGTTGCACTCCTCCCGTGCGCAAGCCGGCCTTACTGCACCGTACCGAAGATTGCTTAGGCTCCCCTAACCGCTAGGGTAGCGGGCACCGGTTGGACGGGAAACCCCGGCAATCGGCTCGCCGCCGTCCACGCTTTGCTTCAGCTTCGAATGCCTGCTTATGACGAATGACCGGGACGCTGCTCGTGGCGTCGAGTCACCGGGTTCCGGCCTGGACGCTGCGGCGCACGGGGTCGGTTTGGCACCGGTGCTGCAGCCGATCGTCGCCTTGCCGGACGGCAGCGTTGTCGGCTTCGAGGCCCTGGCCCGGTGGCCGTCACTGGGCAATTCCAGTCCGCTCGACGTGTTCGCCTACGCCACGGCCGCCGGACGACTCGACGAACTCGATCAGCGGTGCATCGACGCGGCGATCCATACCGCCTTGGACCTGTCGTTGCCTGCCGGCACCATGCTGTCGATCAACTGCGAACCACTGAGCGCATATGTCGGGCGCGCCCACAACGCGGTGCTGGCCCGCGGCCATGACGAGCTTGCGCTGATGTTCGAGATCACCGAACGCAGTCTGCTGACCCATCCGCATGCGTTACTCGCCAAGGTGGCGGCGCTGCGTCAAGACGGCTTTGCGATCGCGCTGGATGACGTTGGCGCACATCCTGATTCGCTGGCGCTGCTGGATATCCTCGCGCCAGACGTCATCAAGCTCGACCTACCTCTCGTGCAGGCTCAGCCCCGTCGCAGTCAAGCGCGGACCTTGGCGGCAATCCTGGCTCACCAGGAGCGGGCCGGTGCACTGGTACTCGCAGAGGGGATCGAAAACGACGACCACTTGGAACAGGCGCTGGCGTTGGGCGCCGAACTCGGCCAGGGATTCAAATACGCCTACTCCGGTCCTGAGGCCGCACCGCGCGGGTGGATGCCGCCCAACAACACTGCCCCGGCCGAGCCGTCGTCGGGTTCGCCGTTTGACCTCCTCACCAACGACGCGCCGCTGCGCACGGTCCGCAAAGAGACGCTGACCGCGATTTGTCAGCACATCGAGGATCAGGCCACCCAGACCGCCGACCCGCCGATCGTGCTGGTGGCGCTGCAAGAGGCACGTTACTTCACCGCCGCGACCCGGCGGCGCTACCTGGAACTGGCCGAATCTTCGCCGCTGGTCGCCGTGTTCGGTCAACACTTGCCGTCCCGATTGGGGCCCGGCATCCGCGGTGTGCACCTGGACCCGCAGGATCCGTTGCGTCACGACTGGGTGGTGCTGGCGTTGGGGGCCCAGGTCGCCGTTGCGCTGATCGCCCGAGAACGCCGCGGCGATGCTAATCAGCGCAGAGCCGACCAGGACCGGCGCTTCGATTTCACCATTACCTACGACCGGTCGCTGGTGACCGCCGCCGCGCAGAATCTGCTTGACCGCATGCTCTAGCAAGTCGACGCTGCGCGCCTAGGGTGGTTGCGTGGTCGCCGTTGGCGCATTGACGGTCGTCGATGATGTGCGCCCGGCGCGGTGGCTGACCGAACGCATCCACACGTTCGCAGCCGACGTGGGGTCGCTGCTTCCGGACATTTTCGACGCCTATGCGCGGGTCTTTCATCCCGCCCACGACGGCGGCGTCCCGGTGCCCTGGGCAGACATCGCCCGCGCCAATAACAAAACGGTGCACCCGCAGATGCAGTTCAACCGACTACTGGGCTACGCATCTCGATATGTCGCGGGATACCGCGCCGAGCAAGCCGGCCTGTTCAACGACGCCCCGGCCGTCGGAACGCTACCTGCCGAGATCGCGCGGACGCTGGCCCGCATGTTTACTCGCCATACCGCCGATGCAGGCGACTGCTGGTTTGCGGTGTGGACGGGTTGGGGGGACCTGCACGAGGCGTTTCATAGCCATCCGACCTTCGGGCTACCCGGCCGCGACTACTACCTGGCGCACGGTCCCGTCGCCGCCGCGGCCCAGTCGGTTGCCGTCGAGCCTTGGTCGCACCGGTCCTGCAACCTGTGGTGGCCCGGTGACCGATCCTGGTGCGTCACAACAGATATCGACCTCGACAGCACCTACATCGGCGCCTCCCAGGCCTGCATCGAGGAGCTGCTGGCGGACCCAGGACTGGAAGCGGCGCAGATCGACCCGACTGCAGGCATCACCGCCGACAGCGACACCCTCAACGCAGCACCGCCCGGCGAGCTACCCGGAATCGGCTCCCATCCCTAGGCATGGGAAGTAGACCATCCGACGAGTACTGATCTTGGAACGCACCGCCTGAGGAGGGCGCAACAGTGGTCACTGCGGTTCACAAGCGCAATCCCCCGATCGGTGGTGGACCGAGTGCTCGGCGTCGCACAATAGAACTTTCACCGTAGCGAGCTTCACCGGTAATCACCGAAGCGGCGGGCCATCTCGCCATGAAACCCGCGGCTCATGGCCTCATCGATCTTGTGGCCTCTGCGGCCTACCTGACGTAGGACCGCTCGCTGCGACGGTCGCACGTGTTCTCCTTGCTCCTGAAGCTCGCCCGCGATGTTGAGCGCGGGCAAGTCGCGTAAGTCGTCGTCGGACAAGAGCTTGAACGCCGCGCCAAGCATGGCGAAATGGCACCACCCTTGCCCGGCGCACGCCGGCGGCGTCGGTTGTCCAACTTAGGTGTCATCTACACTCCGCAGCTGTGGCCCCTGCCTCGCGGGTGCGGCCCGTGTGGGCTGCCGATGTGTCGCTCAATGCGATATGGGCTGCTACTGGCGAGTCAGCAGAGTGGATCGCTGAGCGTACCGGCACACTGCTTGTTACGTTGGGGGCAGCGCTGGGCATCTCGGCGTGGGAAACTCCGCAGCATGAACGGTGGGATGGGTCACCAGATGCACTCGCAGATATTGTCAGAGGTCACGTATCAGTCGGGACTTTCGGCGATCCAGAACCGGAGAGCGGTTATGTCTTCACGCTGTCAGGTGCCAGCCCGCGCATGGTGCTTCATGCGCAGGTCTCGGCAGGTTCGCGCTCGATCGGCAGGCGTGTTCCGCTGCATACCGTTTCGATAGACCTGCGTGAGCTGGTGTCGGGCGGTGTTACCGGGCATATTGGTGACACCCTCTGCGTGGCTGTGGTTGAGGCTTGGAAGCCGCTGGCCTTGAGTCTGGCCGACTCGGCGGTGAACCGAACTGCTCGTCGCGGCGGTTGGAAGATCCCCGTCGGGTACCGAACATGGATTAGCGGACGCGTCGGACCCATCAAAAAGCTGGCGAAAGGATTGGCATCCAGAGAGCTGGCCGAGGGGAGACTGATCTCGGCCCCCGATGATTGGCCCGCCGATCGCGTTGTCGCGGCAATGACTGCAACCCTTACCACCAATGGCCTCGACGAAGTCTCTCATTGAGGGACACCAAGTTATGGAGTTGCGGCGCTTGCTACGTGGGTACCCGCCGCTTCGCAAAGGTTCTCCCGCTATGACCATGCAGGTACAGGGTCCCACGGATGGCAGAGCGTCCACTTACCATGTTGGCGATTCGCCCGGCTCGTTCTCGCGCCGGGCGAACATCCCTGACACGTTGTTGTCAGGACATCGCTGACAGTAGCGGTGCTGTCGGCGGTTGGGCGTCCTTGCGGGGCCGGCCGCGCTTTCTGCCATTGCTGTGGTAGGCGACCGGCCCGCGGATCAGTTCTCGCAGCACGGCTCCGGTAGTGCGGTCGAGGACTACGACGCGGTCTGGCGTGGTCTCGATGACGGTGACCTGTGGGCCCTTCCAATGCATGCCGATGCCGTCGTGGGTTCAGGGGGTAATTGCAACACTTCGTAGTAAGGAGTGTTCGGTGACGCGCCAATGGCAGGGGTTATCTGGGTCAAGTCCATGGACGTGGTGTATGACGTCGTCGTGTGATTCTTCGACTTGGTGATTACGCGGTCAGTGCCGCTGGGGTGGCCTCCTGTTCTGTGGTGGTGTCGGTGGTAAGGCGGGATTTGCTGAGGACGTATAGGCCTAGATAGCGGCGTGATTCGGCCCATTCGTCGTGTAGTTCTACCAGGACGGCGCCGACGAGGCGGATCAGTGCATCGCGGTCGGGGAAGATTCCGATGACGTCGGTGCGGCGTCGGATTTCTTTGTTGAGTCCGATCGAATTGTGCTGCAACGGATTGCGCGTCGGGTTGGTCGAACACTGAGTGCAGCAGCGTTTTGACACGGCCACGAGGATTTCGGCGTGATGGCCATGAGGTTGGTGGCGTAGTGGGTGCGACACCGCTGCCAGGACGCACCGGGCAGGGTCGCGCCGATCGCCGATAAGAGTCCGGCGTGAGCATCGCTGGTGATCGTCGCACCCCGGACAGGCCGCGGGCGGTCAGGGAGCGCAGAACGTCAGCACCCCGCGACATTGACCACCCGGCCGGCGTCCCGGACCTTCAGGACCAAAGCATCGGCGGCCATGAACGTGTACGGGCCGGCGTCGAGCGGGCGGGTGCGAAACGCCTCGACGGCGGTGTCGAGTTCTTTGGCCATCACCGACACCTGCGACTTTGACAAGCTGGTGATCCCGAGGGTCTCGACGAGTTTGTCCATCCGCCGAGTGGACACCCCGAGCAGATAACACGTCGTCACCACCGTCGTCAGGGCCCGTTCAGCGCGTTTGCGCCGTTCCAGCAACCAGTCCGGGAAGTAAGACCCTGCCGCAGCTTGGGGATCGCCAGATCCAAACTGCCCGCGCGGGTGTCGAATTGACGGTGTCGGTAGCCGTTGCGTTGATTGGTGCGTTCGGCGCTGCGTTGGCCGTAGCCCGCGCCGCACACCGCGTCGGCTTCTGCTCCCATCAGGGTGTGGATGAACGTGGCCAGCAGCTCGCGCAGTACGTCGGGGTGGGTGGTGATGAGTCGTTCCGCCAGTAGCTGTGGCCAGTCGATATCGTGGGCAGCGGTCATCGCGTAGATTCCTTTGCTCGAGTGACTTTGGTCGGTCTCTCGAAGAATCACGCGATGACCCTCATCTACCCGGCTGCGACACGCCGGTCCTCAACTCACGGCCCGACTCGTACACACCTTGGTGGACGCAACCCGGCCGAAACCGGATGTTGCGGCTCTTCCGATGCTGTGTTCTACAGGCTTATGCTGCTGTGATGCGATGGCGCGCATGGGGGCTGCACGGCAACCCACTACCGACACATGCCGTGATCGCCTCTGCTGGAGAATTGCGAGCGCTGCCGGCTATCGGTCGCTGACCTGGTGTGTTCGTGTGACCACTAAAAACGAGGTGATCATCGGCAACGACCAGCTCCGCGGCCGGATCAAACTGAAGCTGTTGCAAGGCAGCTGGTTTGCTCACCTAGCAGGCGATTTCTCTCGGCCGCGACTAGCCACTGAGCCGGAGGTGTCCATTACCGATTATTGGATGCGTGCGGTGTACACCAGTGGCGGCTGGTGCACCGCCGCTACCATCGTGTTCCACCGTGACGCGCTGGCGCCGCCCACCGTAGATCAACGGCGGTTCACCAACCCACGGATCTACCACTGGGAATCGGTCGCTCCTCGAGCGAGCAGCATTGAAGTGCAGATACTCCTGGGCGAGACAGGTTTGCGACCGCCGGAGCAGCCAGGTGCGCTTGTGGATGTAATTCCGCTTGACTCAGGGACACAACTCGCGGCCGTGATACGCGGCGGCCGAACTGGCGCGCCCGACCAGGGAGGCGTCGACGAACTCAAAGCAGTCGAGTCCGGCCTGCGGGCGCGAACCCTCGCGTTTGGCTGGGAACACCCAGATCGCGCTATCCGAATAGTCGACTGGGGTTCTCCGACTTATTCCGGCTGACTTCGTCGCATACTTAAGCGGCGGCGGCGGCCTGCAGCATTGCCGCAGGCTTCTCGGCGTACTCCGCCCAGCGGGTCTCGACACCATCCGTGGCATAGCGAATAGTCGCCATCAACCACTTCACATACCTTGGGTATGAGATATATCGCAGGTATTTCCGGCGCAAGGGGGTGGGTACTTATCGAGATTGCAGCGTTGCAAGCTAACTTCAAAAGTGCCGCAACAGCATCTGGACGGATCAACTATGTCGACGTGGGCCACGGCCGGACCGCGGTCTTTGTTCACGGCCTTATCACCAACAGTCTCTTGTGGCGGCACGTAATCTCCGATGTCGCCCACGATCAGCGCCGATGCGTCGCGGCCGACCTGCCCGGACACGGACGCACCCCCCTGCAGACAAGCACGCCGATGTCTCACTGACCGGGCTGGCCCGACGAGTCATCGAACTTTGCGACCACTTGAACCTGAACCGGATAGACCTGGTCGCCAACGACACCGGCGGCGCGATGGCTCAGATCGTCGCAGCGCACCTGGGTGACCGACTGCTCACGTTAACCCTCACCAACTGCGACACCGAGGGCAACACCCCACCACTGATTTTCAAACCAGTGACCGTGGCCGCGCGCTTGGGACTGATTATCAAGATTGGGCCACATGTCGCCACGCGACGTCCCCTTATGCAGCGAGTTCTCGGCATCGGCTATCAACATCCGCGCCGCCTCCCCAGAGAGATCGTCGACGCCTACATCGAACCAGTTTTAGGCACGGCGGTGGCCGCACGCGCGCTCAGCCGCATAATTACCGCACTGTCCTCAACCGACCTCGCGGCGGTTCGACCTCACCTGAGTCAACTCACAGCACCCACTCTCATCGTGACCTGTTCCCGGTTCCCCGGACGGTTGGTGTTGGGTGTTCACGCGGCCGTGTTCGTGGTCGTGTGGTGTCTTTCGTAGTCGATGGGGCTGCGGTAGTCCAGGGCACTGTGGCGGCGCACCGGGTTGTAGAAGGCTTCGATGTATTCAAAGATTGCTGTGGCGAGCTCGGCGCGGGTGTTCCAGGTGCGGCGGTCGAGGAGCTCGATCTGCATAGAGCCGAAGAACGATTCGATCATCGCGTTATCGAACGCAGAAGCGACTCGCCCCATGGAGCCCAGCAGGCCGGCCTCGCGTAGCCGGTGGCCGAAAAGCCACGAGGTGTATTGAGTCCCACGGTCCGAATGGACCACTGTGCCAACGGGTTTGCGGCGTAGGCGGGCCATGTCCAGGGCGTCGGCGACCAGTTCGGTGCGGAGGTGATCTGCGATCGACCAGCCCACTACCCGGCGGGAGTACACGTCGAGCACGACCGCGGCGTATATCCAGCCTTCGCAGGTGCGGTGCTGGGTGATGTCGGTGACCCACAACCGGTCGGGACCTTCGGCGCGGAACTGCCGCTGAACCAGATCCGGCCACGATGCGGCCGCCGGCGGTTCCCGCCTCCAGCGGCGGCGATGAACGCCCTGCACGCCAACCAGTTTCATGCACCGCCACACCCGCTTATGGCTGACCTCAATCCCATGGCCGTGACGCAGCTCAGCCTGGATACGGCGCACCCCGTAGGTTTGACGCGACGCGGTGTGAATTGCGGTGATGGTGTTGGCCAGCTCGGCGTCGTGGCGGTCGCGATCGCAGGCCGGCCGAGTGCGCCATTCGTAATAGCCGGACGTCGACACCTGCAGGATCCGGCAGGTCAGCGCGACAGGGAAGCCCTGCGCAGCCAGCTCTTGGACCAGCCGGAACCCTATTTTGGGAGGATGTTGTCCCGGGCGAAGTAGGCGCTGGCCCGTTTGAGGATCTCCACTTCCATCTCCAGAACCCGCTTTTCTCGGCGCAGCCGCACCAGTTCAGCGCGCTCATCGCGGGTCAGGCCCTCTTTGTGGCCCTCCTCAACGTCGGCCAGATCCATCCATCGACGCAAACAGGACTCGCTGATCCCCAGATCTTTGGCAACCTTGGCGATCGGCTTCTCCCGCAGACGGGCCAACTCCACCGCACGACGGCGAAACTCCTCCGGATGAGCAGCAGGCATCTTCTCTCGGACTCCTTCCCTTGAGACGATCATCGCCTCAACCTCGGTGTCCGGGAAATCGGGAACAGGTCATCGTGTGGGGCACCGCAGACCCCCTCTTCATTACCAGATGGGCACACCGGTTGGCCCGCCTCATCCCGTCAACGGTTGGCATCCAGATGATCGACGGCGCCCGCATGCACTTTCCCGATGAATACGCACACCAGTTCATCCCTCTGCTCCGCCAACATTGGGCCACCGCCACCGCTTAACGCCAGCAGCACGGCGTGGCGTCAGACAGTGAGCAAAGTGCTATCCCCGACGCACTGTGACTGTCGAATGACCGAGCACGGCGAACTCCGCGACGGCACGATCGGCGCCTGCCTGAAGTGCGACCTGTGAGCGGTACGCGACCAAGCCTGGGACGCAGAATTGTTGGCGGGTTTGGGTAGTACCTGTTAGAGGGCTTCATGTGCCGGCTAGCCGGGGGAACAGCGCGCGCGAGTTGTCGGCCGGTGCCCCTCGTGCTGTTCGGTTGAGGTGTTGGGAGTCTTCGAGTCGCGAGTTGTCGGCCGGTGCCCCTCGTGCTGTTCGGTTGAGGTGTTGGGAGTCTTCGAGTCGCGAGTTGTCGGCCGGTGCCCCTCGTGCTGTTCGGTTGAGGTGTTGGGAGTGTTCGAGTTGTGCTGCTAGGCAACGTCATCCCGATTCGGGTATGCAAGGGTAGTCGCTGCCGTAGTGCTGGTGGGTTTGGTCGGCGACGGACAGCAGGGCGCCGAGTTGTTCGTCCACGGGTGCGCCGGCCAGGTCGTAGTGCATTTGGGAGAGGCTTGAGCGGATGCTGGGGCGATTGGGTGCGCCTGGGTTGGCAACAGCGCCAAAGAGATCGACGCGGGTGGCGATTACCGGCAGTGTGGCTGCGGCGTGGGACACTATGATTCGTAGGTTGGGGAAGTCGGCGAGGACGCGGGCGTGGATTAGATCGATGACTGTGCGGGTTGTTTGAGCTAGAAGCTCGAATGCCGGTGGGGCTAGCCGGGTTACGGGTGTGAGCACCAGCCAATTCGTCATCGAGACGTTCGAGGCATCCTGCAAAAACCCTCGCCGCACTAGTGATTGTGTTGCCTGCCAACGTATGTAACCAGTTGTTCTATCGCCGATAATTGGCCGGCATCGCTTTTCTCCACCCACACAACAACAACGGATGGGTCACTTGTCTCATGTTGTCCAGTTGACGCCTAACGTCCTGTGCCGAATCGCACGCCGATGGCGGTGAGTACGACGTTGACTGTAAACAGCGCAACCACGCACAGCACTACGGTCTCGTTGACGGCGGTGCCCAGCCCCTTGGAGCCGCCGCGGACAGTGAGCCCGCGGTAGCAGCCGACGAGGCCGGCGATCAGTCCGAACATCGCGGCTTTGACTGTCGCGATGACCACCTCGGGCAGGCCGGTGATAGTGGTTAGCGTGGCGAGATAGGCGCCGCCCGACACGTTCTGCAAGTAGACACCGAAGAGGTAGCCGCCTACTAGTCCGACGGTGACGACCAAGCCGTTGAGCAGTGTGGCGACGATGGTCGCGGCGATCACGCGAGGCAGGACGAGCCGGTGGATGGGGTCGATGCCGAGCACCTCCATGGCGTCGATCTCTTCACGGATAGTGCGCGCCCCTAGGTCGGCACAGATCGCCGTTGACCCGGCACCGGCTAGCACCAGCACAGTGACCTGTGGGCCAAGTTGGGTGACCGCGCCAATTGCTGCCCCGGCTCCGGACAGGTCGGCAGCGCCGAATTGGGCCAATAGAACGTTGAGCGTGAAGATCAGCAGCACCGTGAGCGGGATCGATACTGCCATGGCCGGCAAGAACGAAACGCGCATGAGAAACCAGCACTGGAAGATGAACTCGCGCCACTGGAACGGCCACCGGAACAGCACCTTTCCGGTCAGTACGCACATCCGAAAGAATCCGCCAACCATTGTCACCGGCGTCCGCAGTCGGTCCCGAACATAACCGGCCATGTCTGTCGATGACATCGTTATCACGGATCCTTCAGCGCAGCGATTCAATTCGGCTGGCGAGCATGGCTGTCCACTCGGCGATGTATTGCTCGTCGGCCATATCGGCTGCTGGCGCATGAAACACGGCGCTTGTCGTCCGCTTGCCGTGCAGTGCGTTGACCGCAATGGCGCCGATGGCCGCGGCGCCCTCGGGGTTGATTGTTGGAATCCAGCCCGTCACCCACCCGGCCAGTTCGGCATACAGCCCCTCGAACAACGCGGCGTAGGCACCGGTGAGTCGGGTCGACTGATCCAAGGGGAGGCGGGAGGCGATTTGGAGTAGCTGTGATTCCTCGTCGAGCACGGCCAGCACGTACCGGCCTAGCATGGTGAGTTCACTTCGCAGGTCACCGAGCCCGGAGAAAATCGCGCGGATGTCGCGCATGGCGTGGCGGCGGTCTAGTTGCCGGTCGATCCCGGCATCCAGCAGCGCTTCCTTGGATTTGAAGTGGTGGTAAAGCGCTCCTGAGCCCGGCGCCAAACCGGCGGCGGCCTCGATTTGCGCGACGCTGGTTGCGGTGTATCCCTGCTCACCAAACAGACGCATGGCCTCGGTGACCAGCCGTTCTCGTGTCGGCGTCTCCCGCATTGACCGCTCCCAAGTGCTCACTTAGTATAGCCAAGTGACTACTTTAACCGCTATGGTGGCGCGCCGCTAGGAGGTCTCGTGGCCGGAGAGGAAAGCTGGGTACCTCAGGGGAGGGTTCGGCGGACCATGCCGTTGGCGGGGTTCACTGCGCGCGCGGCAGGTGGACGGATGGTGGCGTCACTGAGGGAGAAGGCGGGGGACACCAGCGCTGTTGCGCGCTTTCATGAGCGCACCGCTGAGCGCTACGCAGAGCTGCTCGGGCACTCCAAGGGCGTGCTCATGAAAGCCGGCCAGTTGTTATCGATGGTGGATGCGAGTGCGGTCGGGAGCGGGGGCTTTTCGCCGTATCAGAAGGCGCTGGGCCGACTGCAGGCTGATGTGCCGCCGATGGATACCACCTTGGCGAAAGCAGTGCTCTACGCCGACCTTGGCCGTCCCGCTGAAGAATTGTTCGTCGAGTTCGCCGAGGAACCGATGGCGGCCGCGTCCATCGGACAGGTCCACCGCGCGGTGCTCCACGACGGCCGCCAGGTAGCAGTCAAGATTCAGTATCCCGGTGCAGCAGAGGCGATTAGCGCTGATCTGGTCAACACCGAATTGTTGGTCACGTTTTTCCGGATCGCCACCTCGGTGTCGCGTACCGCGATTCCTGATATCCGAAGTGCAACACGAGAAATCGCCACCCAAATCGCCGAAGAGCTCGACTACCGCCATGAAGCAGCTAACGTCACCACCTTCAGCGAGCTCTACCGCGACCATCCCTTCATCCGGATACCCGAGGTAATTTACGAGGCATCCGGAGACCGGGTACTGACCATGACCTACCTCGACGGACTTGATTGGGTCGCGGCGCAACAAGCCGACCAAGACCTCAAGAACAGCTGGGCAGAGGTGGTCCTACGGTTTAATGCGGGTTCCTTCCGGCACGCCAATCTGTTTCACGCCGACCCACACCCAGCCAACTGTCGCTTCGGAGTGGACGGGCGCGTCGGATTCGTCGACTTCGGTTGCGCCACGGTTGTACCCGAAAGCCAGCGCCAACACTTCCTTGGGATGGTGCGAGCGGCAATCGACGGACGCAAGCAAGACGTGCGCGACCGGATGGTCGAAGTTGGTCTCCTATCCAAGGACACCGCTCTTTCCGCGGACGACGCATATCAGTGGTACGTCGGGCTCGCCTATGAGTACCTCGCACCCCAGCCCGTCACGTTTACGCACGACACCACTAAGCGCGCAATTCAGGGCCTCATTGACGTCCGCTCCGCCGAGCACCCCGTTCGACGCATATCCATCCCCCACAACTTTGCCTTCTTTTCGCGAATCAACCTAATGGCCAATGCCATACTCGCCACACTTGAGGCCACCATCTCTGCTCGATCAATCTTGGACGACATGGACGGCGCCGCCGGGCCAACCACTCCGCTGGGCAAGCAGCACGACGCCTGGGTACGCCAGCGGGGCTTGCCCTACGGGCTGCAACTCCACGAACACCCTTAGCTCCGCAACACCGCGGCTGCCGTGGAGTGCCCGTGAACCCGCCTTTCGCGCCGATTCCTCGGCTGAGCGGTATGTCGGCGCATGCAATTCGACTCGACCGCACTGGTCAACGCCCGAACTTGACGACATCGCGGCGATGCGTTGTACCCGCGGACGCTGGCTAGATGTTCTGACCATGGACGTTGGTGACGGCGTGGCGTGGTGACATGGCGAAGACCTCCGAGTGAAGTGCAGCTGTCAAGGAACGCTTTCACTAACCGGGGGTCTCTGTCGACATGAACGATCATGAGCTGTTTAAGGTAGAGGACTTGGCGGAGATTCGCCGGCTTCGTCGACCGCCTTCAAGATAAGCACGCGCGCCCGCGGCATTCCCTGTGCGTCGACCGTCGAGATTGTCATCGCGTGCGGCTCTGGGACGCCAGCGTCGACCGCTTGTCGCAGCCACGCCACGAAGAGCGCAATCGGGTCGGAAGGAGCCGCATCGATTTCGAAACCAGCAGCGGTCCCCGACAAGACTGGTAGTGCTCGCAGATACGAACGGCCGCCGTCGCTATCCGACCATTGACCCGCGGACGCGACCGTGTCATTCACCGTTCGACCGTAGCCCGACGTGCATATGGAACTAACCCACCGTCTGTCTGACGCGGCGCTAGGAGATTCGCGCATAGCGGGTTGCAGGGGGTCGCGGCCGTGCGGCCCTTCGATACCGCTAATCCCGCACAAACACAAAGGTCACGAACGATTCCTAGTTCGTGACCTTTGTGCAGCGATTACCGAGAACCGCTCGTCGGTGGGCGAAGGGGGACTTGAACCCCCACGTCCCGAAGGACACTGGCACCTGAAGCCAGCGCGTCTGCCATTCCGCCACTCGCCCGAAACAACCGGAGGACCATATCACTGTAGTAGCCGCCGACCCCAACCGCTGCGGCCAGGTCACCCGCCCGGCCACGCGAAGATCTCCGAACCGCATCGGATGTGATTCTCAGGATTCTCAAGGTGCCGCTGCATCGTGGTGTCCCGATACGATGATTGGTTGACACGACACGCGGGCGAGTCGTTTGCCTTGCGCCGACAGACATAGTGAGGCGAGCGCTGATAGATGGGTAGCCAACGGGGGCTAGTTCAGCGCATCGAGCGCAAACTCGAAGCGACCGTGGGAGATGCGTTTGCCCGGATATTCGGCGGATCGATCGTCCCGCAAGAGGTCGAGACCGCGTTGCGCCGCGAAGCCGCCGATGGTGTCCGGTCCCTTCAGGGAAATCGCCTTTTGGCCCCCAACGAATACATCATTACCCTCAGTGTGCACGACTTCGAGGAGCTGGGCGCGGACCCGGATCTGACGTCAAGCGCTTTTGCTCGGTACTTGGCGGGCTATATCCAAGAACAGGGGTGGCAAACGTATGGTGAGGTTGTCGTCCGGTTCGAGCAGTCCTCGAACCTGCACACCGGCCAGTTCCGCGCCCGCGGGGCTGTCAACCCCGACGTCGAGACCCGCGCGACAAGCACCGATCCAGCCCGATCACAATCAAATCAACCGTTTGGCGCAGAACCAGGAGTACCACCGATGACTGACAATCCGAGCTACCGCGGTCAGGGGCAGGGTCGGCCCGACGAGTACTACGACGACCGCTACGCGCGTCCCCAAGACGACCCGCGCGGTGGCCCGGGGCCGCAGGGCGGTCCGGGTGGTTACCCCCCGGAAGGTGGCGGCTACCCGCCTCAGCAGGGATATCCGCCGCCCCGCTATGACCAGGGCGGATACGGCGACCAGGGCGGCTACGGCGGTCAATCGCAGGGCGGTTACCCGGCACAGGGCGGCTACCCCGAGCAAGGCGGCTACGGCAGCCAAGACCACAGCGGCTACCCGGAGCAAGGTGGCTACGGCAGCCAAGGACAGGGCGGTTACGGCGAGCAGGGCGGCTACGGCGGCCAGTCGCAGGGCGGCTACCCGCAGTCCTATGAGCAGCGTCCGCCGACGGCCCCGGCCGGTCCGCCCGGGGGCTACGGCGCCCAGGGCGGCGGATACGACCAGGGCTACGGCCAGGGCGGCGGGTACGGTGCACCGCCGGCCGGCGGCCAGCCCGGTTACGGCGGATACGGCGACTACGGGCGCGAGCCCGCCCGCCACGATGAAGGCGGCTACGCCTCCGCGGGCGCCCCACCGGCGCCGGCCGAACCGCAGCGGCCCTCCTACCCCGCCCAGGGTGGCGGTTACGACCAGGGCTACCAGCAAGGTGGCGGATACGGTCGCCAGGAGTACGGCGCAGGCGCCGGCGACTACACCCAGTACGCCGAGGCTCCGGCGGCCGGCGGCTACGCGCCTCAGGGCGGCTACGGCGAGCCGGCCCGCAGCGACTACGACTACGGCCAGCAGCCCGACTACGGTCAGCCCGACTACGGCCAGCAGCCTGACTATGGTCAGCCGGACTACGGCCAGGGCGGCTACGGCGCCTATGCGCAAGGCGGCTACGGGTCGGTCGGGACGACCGTCACCCTCCAGCTCGACGACGGCAGCGGCCGCACCTATCAGTTGCGCGACGGCTCCAACATCATCGGGCGCGGGCAGGACGCTCAGTTCCGCCTGCCGGACACCGGAGTGTCTCGCCGCCACTTGGAGATCCGCTGGGATGGCCAGGTCGCGCTGCTGACCGATCTCAACTCCACCAACGGCACCACCGTCAACAACGCGCCCGTTCAGGAGTGGCAGTTGGCCGACGGCGACGTGATCCGTCTGGGCCACTCGGAGATCATCGTCCGCATCCACTGACGCGCCGCACTCGAAGCTGCGAGCATCGCACCGCCTCGACCACCGTCTGAGTATCGTGACCTTGCTGATGTGCTCGGCATCACGGGCGCTGGGTGGGGCAACGCCAAGGACGGAAAGGACGCCAGATGCAGGGGTTGGTACTGCAACTGACGCGTGCCGGCTTTTTAATGCTGTTATGGCTATTCATCTGGTCCGTCCTACGCATCCTGCGCACCGACATCTACGCGCCGACCGGCGCCGTCATGGTGCGCCGCGGGTTGGCGCTGCGCGGCACCCTGCTGCCGTCGCGGCAACGCAGGGACACCGCGCGCTACCTGGTGGTGACCGAAGGGGCGCTGACCGGCGCCCGCATCACGCTGAGTGGGCAGCCGGTGCTGATCGGACGTGCTGACGACTCGACGCTGGTGTTGACTGACGACTACGCCTCGACGCGACATGCCCGGCTGTCCAAGCGCGGCTCGGAATGGTATGTCGAAGACCTAGGATCGACCAACGGCACTTACCTTGACAGGGCGAAGGTGACCACTGCGGTACGAGTTCCAATCGGAACGCCGGTTCGGATCGGCAAGACGGCGATCGAGTTGCGCCCGTGACCCGCGCTTACGTCGATGATGCCGGTGTACCCGGCGTCGCGGGGGCATCTCCCGTTCGTGGGGGAGAGTCGCGCCCGTGACTTTGGTCCTGCGGTATGCCGCCCGGAGTGATCGCGGCCTGGTACGCGCCAACAACGAAGACTCGGTCTACGCCGGTGCCCGATTGCTGGCGCTGGCCGACGGCATGGGCGGGCACGCCGCCGGCGAGGTGGCCTCGCAGTTGGTCATCGCTGCGCTGGCCCACCTGGACGACGACGAGCCCGGTGGTGACCTGCTGGCCAAGCTCGACGCCGCGGTGCGGGCCGGGAACTCGGCGATCGCCGCGCAGGTCGAGGCCGAGCCCGATCTGGAGGGCATGGGCACCACGCTCACCGCGATCCTGTTCGCCGGCAACCGGCTGGGCTTGGTCCACATCGGAGACTCGCGCGGCTACCTGCTGCGCGACGGTGAGCTGACGCAGATCACCAAAGACGACACGTTCGTCCAGACGCTGGTCGACGAGGGCCGGATCACGGCGGAGGAGGCGCACAGCCACCCGCAGCGGTCGCTGATCATGCGGGCGCTGACCGGTCATGAGGTCGAGCCGACACTGACAATGCGGGAAGTGCGGGCCGGGGACCGCTACCTGCTGTGCTCGGATGGATTGTCCGATCCGGTCAGCGACGAGACCATCCACGAGGCCCTGCAGATACCCGACGTCGCCGAAAGTGCCTACCGGCTCATCGAATTGGCGCTGCGCGGTGGGGGACCGGACAACGTGACCGTCGTCGTCGCCGACGTGGTGGACTACGAGTACGGCCAAACCCAGCCGATTCTGGCCGGAGCGGTGTCCGGCGACGAAGACCAGATGACCCTGCCCAACACCGCCGCGGGCCGCGCCTCCGCGATCACCCCCCGCAAGGAAGCCGCCAAACGCGTTGCGCCGCAACAAGAGGTGGCCGCTACCCGACCGAAGTGGTCGCGGCGGCGGCTGGCGTTGATCGTCACGCTGCTGGTGCTGCTGGTGTTGGCCGGATTGGCCATCGGACGCGCGGTGATCCGCAACAACTACTACGTCGCCGAAGAGCACGGCGTCGTCTCCATCATGCGGGGAATCCAGGGCTCGCTGTTGGGGATGTCGCTGCACGAGCCCTATCGCGTCGGCTGCCTGGATAACCGCAACCAGCTCATCGTGGCCGACTACGGGCAGACCGGCGGGCACAGCGACTGCCGCCAGATGAAGCTGCAGGACTTGCGGGCACCAGAGCGCGCACAGGTGCAGGCCGGGCTCCCCTCCGGCACCTTCGAGGACGCCCAGCGACAGCTTCGGGATTTGGCGGCGAATTCCCTGCTGCCGCCCTGCCCGGCCCCCCGCGCCACCTCGCCGCCGGAGCCGTCGGCGCCGTCGACCAACAGCAGCGGCACGCCCGAGCCATCCACTCCGCAGCCGCCCGTCCCCGTCACGCCCCCTTCCACCACCGCGTCCAGCGCGACGCCGAGCCCAACCAGCGCTTCTCCGGCGGCCCCAGCGACGCCGTCGACGACGTCACCGAGCAGTTCTCCAACGGTGACCGCGCTCCCGTCACCTCCACCGCAGCCGGGCATTGATTGCCGGGCGGTGGCATGACCACACAGCTCCAACCGCCCGTGGCGGTGACACCGCCTTTACCGACCCGCCGTAACGCCGAGTTGCTGCTGCTGATCTTCGCTACGGCGATCACGGTCGCCGCGCTGCTGATCGTGGAGGCCAACCAAGAGCGGGGTCTGCACTGGGACCTGACCAGCTACGGGCTGGCGTTCCTGACGCTGTTCGTGTTCGCGCACTTGGCGATCCGGCGCTTTGCCCCCTACACCGACCCGCTGCTGCTGCCGGTGGTGGCGCTGCTCAACGGTCTTGGTCTGGTGATGATTCACCGCCTGGACTTGGTAGACCGGCAAGTCGGGCGACACGGGCACCCCAGCGCCAACCAGCAGATGCTGTGGACGATGGTGGGGGTCATCGCCTTCGCCTTGGTGGTGACCTTTTTGCGGGACCACCGGCAGCTGGCCCGCTACGGCTACATCTGCGGCCTGACCGGTTTGATCTTCTTGGCGATTCCCGCGCTGCTGCCGCGGTCGATGTCCGAACAGAACGGCGCCAAGATCTGGATTCGCTTGCCCGGCTTCTCAATTCAGCCCGCGGAGTTCTCGAAGATTCTGCTGCTGATCTTCTTCTCAGCCGTTCTGGTCGCCAAGCGCGGCCTGTTCACCAGCGTCGGCAAGCACCTGATGGGCATGACGCTGCCGCGGCCGCGCGACCTGGCGCCGGTGTTGGCGGCATGGGTGATCTCGATCGGCGTCATGGTGTTCGAAAAGGACCTGGGCACTTCGCTGCTGTTGTACGCGTCGTTTCTGGTGGTGGTGTACCTGGCCACGCAGCGGTTCAGCTGGGTGGTCCTTGGCCTGCTGCTGTTCGCAGCGGGAAGCGTTGTGGCGTATTTCCTTTTCAGCCACGTCCGGGTCCGTGTGCAGACCTGGCTGGATCCGTTCGCCGATCCCGAGGGCACCGGATACCAGATGGTGCAGTCGCTGTTCAGCTTTGCTACCGGCGGCATCTTCGGAACCGGGCTCGGTAATGGTCAGCCCGACACCGTGCCGGCCGCGTCGACCGACTTCATCATCGCCGCGTTCGGCGAAGAGCTGGGGTTGGTCGGGCTGGCCAGCATTCTGATGCTGTACACGATTGTCATCGTGCGGGGTATGCGCACGGCGATCGCCACCCGGGACAGCTTCGGCAAGCTGCTGGCCGCCGGTCTGGCCTCGACCCTGGCCATCCAGCTGTTCATCGTGGTGGGCGGGGTCACCCGGCTCATCCCGTTGACCGGGTTGACCACCCCGTGGATTTCCTACGGCGGTTCGTCGCTGCTGGCCAACTACGTGCTGCTGGCCGTCCTGGCCCGCATCTCGCACAGTGCCCGGCGCCCGTTGCACACCAAAGCACGTAATACGTCGCCGATCGCGGCGGCCGGCACTGAGGTGATTCAGAAGGTATGAACGCCTCGCTGCGCCGGATCTCGATGACCGTGATGGCGTTGATCGTGCTGCTGCTGCTCAACGCCACCTACACCCAGGTCTTCACCGCCGACGGATTGCGTGCCGATCCCCGCAACCAACGGGTCCTGCTCGACGAGTACTCCCGGCAGCGGGGACAGATCACCGCGCGCGGGCAGTTGCTGGCCTATTCGGTGGCCACCGACGGCCGCTTCCGGTTCCTGCGCGTCTACCCCAATCCGGCGGTGTACGCGCCCATCACCGGCTTCTACTCTCTGCGCTACTCCAGCAGCGGCCTGGAGCGGGCCGAGGACCCGCTGTTGAACGGGTCCGACGAGCGCCTGTTCGGCCGCCGGCTGGCGGACTTCTTCACCGGCCGCGACCCGCGCGGCGGCAACGTGGACACCACCATCAACCCGCGCGTGCAGCAGGCCGGGTGGGACGCGATGCAGCAGGGTTGCGGCGGGTCGCCCTGCAAAGGTGCGGTCGTCGCGATCGAGCCGTCCACCGGGAAGATCCTGGCGCTGGTGTCGTCGCCGTCGTTCGACCCAAACCTGCTGGCGTCCCATAACTCCGACGTGCAGGCCCAAGAGTGGCAGCAGCTGCGCGACGATCCGGAAACGCCGCTGACCAACCGCGCCATCTCCGAGACGTACCCGCCCGGGTCCACCTTCAAGGTCATCACCACCGCGGCCGCGCTGGCCGCCGGTGCCAACGAGAACGAGCAGCTGACCGCGGCGGCCAGCATCCCGCTGCCCAACAGCACCGCGACGTTGGAAAACTACGGCGGCACCCCGTGCGGACCCAACCAGACCGTGCCGCTGACCGAAGCGTTCGCCAAGTCCTGCAACACCGCGTTCGTCCAGCTCGGCATCCTCACCGGCGCCGACGCGCTGCGCAGCATGGCGCAGGCCTTCGGGCTGGACAGCACGCCGAACGCGATCCCGCTGCAAGTCGCCGAATCGACCGTCGGGCCCATCCCGGACAGTGCCGCGTTGGGCATGACGAGCATCGGTCAGAAGGACGTGGCGCTTACGCCGCTGCAGAACGCCGAAGTCGCGGCGACCATCGCCAACGGCGGCATCACCATGCGGCCGTACCTGATCGACAGCCTGAAAGGGCCGGACCTGGCCAATATCAACACCACAACCCCGTATCAGCAACGCCGCGCGGTGTCGCCGCAGGTCGCCGCTAAGCTAACAGAGCTGATGATCGGCGCCGAGAAAGTCGCACAGCAGAAAGGGGCCATCCCCGGCGTGCAGATCGCGTCCAAGACTGGTACCGCAGAGCACGGCACCGACCCTCGCCACACCCCACCGCACGCGTGGTACATCGCCTTTGCGCCTGCTCAGGCCCCGAAGGTTGCCATCGCCGTGCTGGTGGAAAACGGTGGCGATCGCCTGTCGGCGACCGGGGGTGCGCTCGCCGCGCCGATTGGGCGTGCCGTAATCGAAGCCGCACTACAGGGAGGACCATGAGCCCGAGAGTTGGTGTGACGCTGTCTGGCCGGTATCGCCTGCAGCGCCTCATCGCCACCGGCGGCATGGGCCAGGTGTGGGAGGCGGTGGATAGCCGGTTGGGCCGGCGGGTCGCGGTCAAGGTGCTCAAGCAGGAGTTCTCCCAGGACCCGGAGTTCATCGAGCGGTTCCGCGCCGAGGCGCGCACCACCGCGATGCTCAACCATCCCGGCATCGCCCAGGTGCACGACTACGGCGAGAGCCAGCTCGACGGCGAAGGCCGGACCGCCTACCTGGTGATGGAGCTGGTCAACGGCGAGCCGCTGAACTCGGTACTCAAACGCACCGGCCGGCTGTCGTTACGCCACGCACTGGACATGCTCGAGCAGACCGGCCGCGCGCTGCAGGTCGCCCACGCCGCCGGCTTGGTGCACCGCGATGTCAAGCCGGGCAACATCATGATCACCCCCACCGGCCAGGTGAAGATCACCGACTTCGGTATCGCCAAGGCCGTCGACGCGGCGCCGGTGACCCAGACCGGCATGGTGATGGGCACCGCCCAATACATCGCGCCCGAGCAGGCGCTCGGTCATGAGGCGACGCCCGCCAGCGACGTGTACGCCCTGGGTGTCGTTGGCTACGAAGTGGTTTCGGGCAAGCGCCCGTTCACCGGTGACGGCGCGCTGACGGTGGCGATGAAGCACATCAAGGAGCCGCCCCCGCCGCTGCCGCCCGAGTTGCCGCCCAACGTCCGGGAGCTCATCGAGATCACGCTGGTCAAGAACCCCAGTCAGCGCTACCGCAGCGGCGGACCGTTCGCCGACGCGGTTGCCGCGGTCCGGGCGGGCCGACGGCCGCCCCGGCCCAGCGCAACACCCCCGGCGGGCCGGGCCGCGCCGGCCGCGATTCCCTCGGCCACACCGGCCCGGATCGCGCCGGCCACGTCGGCCCGCACCGCTGCGCCCCGCCGATCGCGCCCGGCCAGTGGCGGGCATCGTCCGCCGCCGGCGCGCCGGACCTTCTCGTCGGGACAGCGTGCGCTGCTGTGGGCAGCCGGGGTGCTCGGCGCGCTGGCCATCATCATCGCGGTGCTGATCGTCATCAATTCCCGGGGCCAGCAGGACGGAACGCCGACGGTGACCCAAACCCCGCCGGCTGGCCAGACCCCGGCCGGTCAGGGGCTGAGCCCGAATTGGACTGGAAGCCCACACATAGGGGATTCTGGGGCGCAGAGCAACTTGCCCGGATCCCTTCGAGTCGACGACGTGGGCTTCGTCGGCTCGAGCAGGAGCCGGGCAATCGAGACAAGCTGGGCCGTCCCGACGACGCCGCCTCACCGCGCGTCCTCGGCCCGATACGAGAAACGGTAATGACCACCCCTCGGCATCTGTCCGATCGATATGAACTTGGCGACATCCTCGGTTTCGGCGGGATGTCCGAGGTTCATCTGGCCCGCGACCTCCGGCTGCATCGTGACGTCGCGGTCAAGGTGCTGCGCGCCGACTTGGCCCGCGACCCCAGCTTCTACCTCCGCTTCCGCCGCGAGGCGCAAAACGCTGCTGCGCTGAATCATCCGGCGATCGTCGCGGTTTACGACACCGGCGAAGCCGAGACGCCGGCGGGCCCGCTGCCCTACATCGTCATGGAGTACGTCGACGGCGTCACCCTGCGCGACATCGTGCACACCGAGGGGCCGATGACGCCCAAGCGCGCCATCGAGGTCATCGCCGACGCGTGCCAGGCCCTGAACTTCAGCCACCAAAACGGCATCATCCACCGCGACGTCAAGCCGGCCAACATCATGATCAGCAACACCAACGCGGTCAAGGTGATGGACTTCGGCATCGCCCGCGCGATCGCCGACGGCGGCAACAGCGTGACCCAGACCGCAGCCGTGATCGGCACGGCGCAGTACCTGTCGCCCGAGCAGGCCCGCGGCGACTCTGTCGACGCCCGCTCCGACGTGTACTCGCTGGGCTGCGTGTTGTACGAGATGTTGACCGGCGAGCCGCCGTTCACCGGCGACTCCCCGGTGTCGGTGGCCTACCAGCATGTCCGGGAAGACCCGATCCCGCCCTCGGAGCGGCATGAGGGCATTTCTGCCGAACTCGACGCCGTCGTGCTCAAGGCGCTGGCCAAGAACCCGGAGAACCGCTACCAGACCGCCGCCGAGATGCGCGCCGACCTGGTCCGCGTGCACAACGGCGAGGCGCCCGAGGCGCCCAAGGTGCTTACCGGCGCCGAGCGTCGGTCGCTGCTGACGTCGTCCGGGGCCGGCGGGGGAGGACCGCGCACCGATCCGCTACCGCGCCAGCCCTACGACGTCGCCGACCGCGACCGCAGCAATGGCGGTTCGGTGGGCCGGTGGGTCGCCGTCGTCGCGGTGTTGGCGGTGCTGACCATCGTGGTCACCATCGCGATCAACACCTTCGGCGGCGACACCCGCAGCGTCCAGGTCCCCGAGGTGCGCGGTCAAGCATCCGCCGACGCCATCGCCGCGCTGCAGAACAAGGGCTTCAAGACCAGAACGCAGCAGAAACCGGACTCGACGATCCCGCCGGACCACGTGATCAGCACCGACCCCACCGCCAACTCGTCGGTGGCCGCCGGTGACGAGATCACCATCAACGTCTCCACCGGACCCGAGCAGCGCGAAGTGCCCGACGTGTCGTCGCTGAGCTACGCCGACGCGGTAACCAAGCTCAAGGCGGCGGGCTTCAGCAAGTTCAAGCAGACCACCTCGCCGTCAACGCCGGAACTGGCCGGCAAGGTCGTGGGCACCAACCCGCCGGCCAACCAGACCTCGGCGATCACCAACGTGATCACGATTGTCGTGGGCTCGGGACCGGAGACCAAGCAGGTTCCCGACGTCACCGGTCAGATGGTCGACCTGGCGCAGAAAAACCTGACCGTGTACGGGTTCAGCAAGTTCAGTCAGTCCCAGGTGGACAGCACCCTGCCGGCGGGCGAGGTGATCGGCACCAATCCGCCCAAGGGCCAGACCGTTCCGCTGGACTCGGTGATCGACCTGCAAGTGTCGCGGGGCAACCAGTTCGTAATGCCCGATCTGACCGGCATGTACTGGACCGACGCCGAGCCGCGGCTACGAGCGCTGGGCTGGACCGGCGTGCTGGACAAGGGAGCCGACGTCGACGCCGGCGGCAACCAGCACAACCGGATCGTCTATCAGAACCCGCCCGCTGGAACCGGTGTCAATCGAGAAGGCCTGATCACGCTGAAGTTCGGTCAGTAGCCGGCGGGAAGTGCGGCCGGATCGCGGTCTGTACCTCGTTCTCCAGCCGGCGCACCAGCGTGTCGTCGCGGACCCAGCCGCAGTAGTCCAGCCAGTTGGCCAACATCCGATGCCCGCCCTCGGTGAGGATCGACTCGGGGTGGAATTGCACGCCGTGGATCGGAAGCTGGGTGTGCTGCACGCCCATGATGACGCCGCTGCGGGTTTGGGCGGTGACCTCCAGTTCGGCCGGTAGCGAGTCCGGCAGGATGGTCAGCGAGTGGTAGCGGGTCGCCGTGAAGGGATCCGGAAGTCCTTGCAGCACACCGACATTGCCGTGCAGCACGCTGCTGGTCTTGCCGTGCAGCAATTCCGGAGCGCGATCCACGGTCGCACCGAACGCGACGCCGATCGCCTGGTGTCCCAAGCACACGCCGAGTAGCGGGGTGTGCGCCGCGGCGCAGGCCCGCACCAGGGGGATCGAGGCGCCGGCACGTTCGGGTGTTCCCGGGCCGGGGCTGAGCAGCACACCGTCGAACTGGTCGGCGATGGCAGGCTCATCGGAGAGCCGGGGGTCGTCGTTGCGCCACACTTCGGCCTCGACGCCCAGCTGGCCCAGGTACTGCACCAGGTTGAACACGAAGCTGTCGTAGTTGTCGACGACCAGGATCCGCACCGTGACAGGGTACCGTCCGAGCGCGCCGCCGTGCCGAACTCAGTATCCGATCGGACCCAGCGGTTGGGCGAAGTGCATGCGGACCGGCTCGGAATGCCCGGCGATCTGCACGTCGGCCTTGACCTCTTCGTGGTAGCCCAGGCCGAACCGGACCACGTACTGCTTGTACAAGGTGACCAGGGGAGCAGCGCCCAGCGCCGCCTGCATGGCCGCGGCGTTGCCGATCGCGGTGATGGTGTAGGGCGGGCTGTACGTGCGGCCGTTGAGCAGCAACGTGTTACCGACACAGCGGACTACCGAGCTGGCGATAATGCGCTGGTCCTGCATCTGGATCGCCTCGGCCCCGGCACTCCACATCGCGTTGAGCACGGCGTCGATGTCCTGCTGGTGCACCACCAGGTCATCGGGGGAGGCGTCGCGCGGGAATCGGCCGTTGGCGTCGCGTTGGGCGTCGTTGAGCGTCACCGCCAGCCCGGGCCCATGCACCGGGTTCATACCCCCATCGGCGGCCAGCTCGGCCGTTCGCCGCAGCATCGCCGCCAGTGCGGCGTCGGTGGACCGGCCATGGACGGCGTCGAGCCGAGTGGTCAGCGCTTCTCGGCGCGTGTCCAGGCGGCTCACCGACGACTGCGCCTCCCGGACCAGATCCACCAGGCGCGGGGCATCGCTGCGTCTGATCTCCGCGCCGCCGGACACCCCGTGCGTCGCGCCGAGCAGGACTCCGGCCAGTAGGCACACCAACGGCACCCCGAAGCGCCACGGCGAACGGCGCGCTGCGGCCATCGCGTCTCCGTTTCCTGGTCACGGTCGCAGGTGGGCTAGTCTCATAGCCAAGCTCTGCTGTGCAGCTGCAACCGTAATCGTTGCACCCGTCCCGCTCTTTGTTGAGGTATCTCGAGGTAGCAAATGCCGAAGTCCAAGGTCCGCAAGAAGAACGACTTCACCGTCAGCGCGGTCAGCCGCACGCCGGTGAAGGTGAAGGTCGGGCCGTCGAGTGTGTGGTTCGTCTGTTTGTTCATCGGCCTGATGTTGATCGGGCTGGTCTGGCTGATGGTGTTCCAGCTGGCGGCCGTCGGCAGCCAGGCGCCCGCGGCGCTCAACTGGATGGCTCAGCTGGGCCCGTGGAACTACGCGATCGCGTTCGCTTTCATGATCACCGGATTGTTGCTCACGATGCGGTGGCACTGAGCGTTGACGCAGCCGTAATGAATTCATTTTGTAGGTTATTTGTTCATCCGCTAGCAACCTCCCGGTGACCCAATCACACGCGTGTGATTCATCCCCACTGTTGATAGCGTCTGTGGATAACTGTATCCGCAGTGGTGGGAAGGTCTAGAGAACCCGTGCAGCAAACTCAATGGGCGCCGCCGGCAGGCGGAATCGCAGGCTGCGCCGTTGCGGGTCTCGTTATGGCTATCGCCGCTGTGACTCTGGTCACAGACACTCCGGGGCGCGTCATGGTGGGGATTGCCGCGGCGGGTCTGGTCTTGTTTGCCGGCGCTTCGTGGCGCGCGCGACCGAAGCTGGCAATTGCCGATGATGGTCTGGCGGTGCGCGGCTGGTTTCGAACGCAGTTATTGCGCCGGCGAGACATCAAGATCATCCGGATCACCGAGTTCCGGCGCCATGGGCGCCGGGTCCGGCTGCTGGAGATCGAGACCGTGGGCGGCGGGCTGCTGATCCTGTCGCGATGGGACCTCGGCACCGACCCGTTGGACGTGCTGGACGCCCTTACCGCCGCCGGCTACGCCGGCTAACTTCCCTCTGTCCCCCGCGAGCGTGCGTGTCTGCACAGCGACACGCCGCGTGCGCCGGCATTCTGTGCACCCTCGCGGGCCGGGCGTCGGCCGGCCAGCGTCAGGAGATGGTGATCGATTCGATGACGACGGGCTCGGTGGGCCGGTCGTTGCCGTCGGTGGCAGTCGACGAAATCGCCTCGACGACGCGCTGTGAGTCCGGGTCGATGACCTCACCGAAGATGGTGTGGCGCCGGTTCAAGTGCGGGGTGGGGCCGACGGTGATGAAGAACTGCGACCCGTTGGTGCCCGGGCCGGCGTTGGCCATCGCCAACAGATAGGGCCGGTCGAATTGCAGCTCGGGGTGAAACTCGTCGGCGAACTTGTAGCCGGGGCCGCCGCGACCGGTGCCGGTCGGGTCACCGCCCTGGATCATGAAGCCTCGGATCACCCGGTGAAAAACCGCGCCGTCGTAGAACGGACCCGATGGGCCGCCCGATGCGTTCTGCGTCGAGTACTCCTTGGTGCCCTGCGCCAGGCCGACGAAGTTGGCGACGGTCTTGGGCGCGTGGTTTCCGAACAGGGCGACCTTGATGTCTCCACGGTTGGTGTGCAGCGTGGCGGTGGCGGTCTGAATGGCGCTGTTAGTCACGGGATCACAGTCTGCCATCATCGGCCGCACCGGCCCGCACCGGTGTCACCCGACCCCGATCGGTGCTGCGTACGCGCAATGGTGGCAATCTGTGGGGATACCTCGTACGGCTCGGGTTAGCACAGCAGAAAGGTGGCAGATGAGCGCAAAGGCGGCGACGCGATTGACCCCTAGGGAGCGACTGACCCGCGGTCTGACCTATTCGGCGGTGGGACCTGTGGACGTCACACGTGGTGTCGTCGGGTTGGGAGTGCACTCCGCGCAGTCGACCGCCTCCGAGTTGCGCCGCCGCTACCAGGAAGGGCGGCTGGCTCGGGAACTCGCGGCCGCCCAGGAAACGCTGGCCCAGGAGTTGGCCGCTGCCCAAGAGGTCGTCGCCAACCTGCCCCAAGCACTCCAGGACGCCCGCCGCAAGCAGCGCCGCAGCAAGCGTCCCTATCTGATCGCGGGCGCCGCCGTCGTGGTGCTGGCCGGCGGTGCCGTCACATTCAGCATCGTGCGACGGTCGATGCAACCCGAGCCGTCACCTCGCCCACCCAGCGTCGACCCGCAACCGCGGCCCTGAGGGTCGTGCCACCGGCCCGGATCAGGTGAGCTGGTAGGAGTCGCGCGACACCTGAAAGGAGTGACCGGTGCTGGAGTCGGTGCAACTCACTCCCGAGGGCTCGCTGGCGCACGTGATCGGAACGACCGCATGGGTCTGGCCGTAAGCGAGCGGCTGTGGCATGTACGGCCCCGAGAAAAAGATCTGATTCATGACGAAGCCCGAACAGGCCGCTTTGCCCTCCCGGAGCTGCAAGTCGTCGGCCGGTTCGCCGATGGCTCCTATCACGTTTCCGGCCGGGCAGTTCCGGCCAGCCGGCGCCGCCCAGGTGTGGTCCTGGATCTTGCACCACGCCTCTGCCGTGCCGTCATGGTGCTCGTCCATCTCACAGGCGATGTTTCCCGACGGGGTCAGGAACTGATACCTCTTGCTGGGCTCGGCGTGCGAGGTTGCCGGCAGCAGCAGTGCTGACACGGCCGTCGCAGTTGCGATCAGAGCGAGTTTCGTACCGTTCGTTGAGGGCATGCGCATTCCATTCCTTCGCGCGCTGCTTAGCACAGCGGGTGATGGGGACATGGAACGCTGCCGTCACTGCTACCGATCCCAATGTGGACGAGCAGCGGCACGTCGGGTGCACGGGTCTTGGCAGGCGTGGTTGACCCCGGGCAGGACTTGCTGCGTGACGTCAACGCCGGTGCGAATCGTGACTGCCGCAACGATCCCGCCGCTTGCGCATACGGCGGCAGCGATGAGCATCGCAACTGTGAAGCTGTGCCCGAGGGGTTGTCCGATGCCGGCAGGTAAACCGGCCGCCACGGGCAGCACCGCAACGGCGAGGAGACCGGCGAGGCGCGCGATTGCGTTGTTGACACCCGAAGCGGTTCCGGCAAGGTTTCCCGACACGGCGGCAAGGACCGCCGCGGTGAGCGGCGCGACGGTGATCGCCAGCCCTAGGCCGAAGACGGTGACCGCGGGCAGGACCGCTTCGAGGTACGACGCCCGTGGCGTGATGCGGGCCATCAAGGCCAAACCCGCCGCGGCAATCAGCGGGCCGATCGTCATGGGCAGCCGCGGGCCGGTGTGCTCGGCGAGGGCACCGGCCCACGGGGAGCCGATCAGCATGATGACGGTGATGGGCAGGGTGGCCAGACCGGCAGCCAACGCCGAATAGTGCAGGCTTTGCTGTAGCTGCAACGCCAGCAGAAATAGTGCACCGCCGACCGCCGCATACATGGCGACGGTGGTGAGGTTCGCGCCGGCGAATTGGCGTGAGCGAAACAACCTGAAGGGTAGGAGCGGCGCCGCCACGCGCGTCTCGATCAGCGCAAAGAGCAGCAGCCCTGCGGCACCGACCCCGGTGGCTGTCACGGTGGCTGGTGTCCAGCCGCGAGCAGGTGCTTCGATCAGCGCGTAGATCACTCCGGCGAGTCCGATCATGACCGCTGCGGCGCCGAGGACGTCCGGGCGCTCTGGTGCGCTGGTCGCGCGCGATTCGGCGACGTGGCGGGTCGAGATCCACGCCGCGGCGACGGCCAGTGGAATGTTCAAAAAGAAAATCCACCGCCAGGATGCGGCGTCGACCAACCAACCTCCGAGCAGCGGGCCGAGAGCCGAGGTCACTCCCGACATGCCTGCCCAGATCCCGACCGCACGCGCACGGTCTTGATCCCTGATTCCGACGTCAATCAATGCCAGGCTGCCGGGCACCAACGCTGCCGCACCGACGCCCTGGATCAACCGTGCGCCAATCAACCAACCCACAGTCGGTGACAAACCGCAGGCGAGTGAGGCGGCGGTGAAAATGGCCAAGCCGCCGACAAAAATTCGGCGCCGACCATATCGGTCCCCTGCTGCACCTCCGGAGAGCAGCATTGCACTCAGCGATAGCAGGTAGCCGTCGAGTACCCACTGCTGACCGGCCAACCCGGCACCCAGATTCCGCCCGATGGCGGGCAACGCGACGTTGACCACGGTGCTGTCAAGGAAAGCCATCCCCGAGCCCAGAACGGCGGCCGCGATCAGCCACCGCCCCTCGGGCGACGCCAACGGAACCCGCTGTGCGGCATTGTCCGGTTCCAACGGTTCGGGTTGATCCATCGGCTCTCCAACTTCCACAGGACATCCGCGCTTCCAAGGGAGAACGGGGCGTCATGCCCGTGTTCGGTAGGCGCTCCAGCGATCCGGGTCATCTTCTAGCGCGGCACGGTCCCAGCCGGCATTGACGGCCGCCGCTTCATAGGTGTCCTGCAAGAAGCCGAGCAGCATGCGGTCAGGGTCAGCCGCTTGCCGCACAGCCTCGTATGGCAACACGAATTCACCCAGGTCTTCGCGGTACTGAGCCTGTGCAGGACTGACCGGGTAGTCGGCGAACCCGTCGGGTTGCGGGTAGGCGTAGGCGTAGAACGCACCCTCATCACCGCCGCCCGGCCAGAACCCGCAACTGCTCAGTTCGTGTGAGTAGCCCTCCACCATGACCCAGTCCCCGCAATTCGGTGCGCCACCGGGATGCCGCGGCGCTTTGCGGCCGGAGAACCGGGTGCACGCAAGATCCATTGCGCCCCAGAAGAAATGCACTGGGCTCACCTTGCCGATGAAACGGGACCGGAATTCGCCGAGTATGCGGTTGGCGGCAACCAGCTGGCGCCAGAACAGCTTCGCGGCATCCCGGTCGTACGACGCGTGCTCGTCGTCCTGGTCGAAAGGCACGGCTGGATCGACTTCATTGGCGTGCGCTTGGATCTGGGTAGGGAATCCCAAATCATCCAGTGTCTGCATGGTCTGCGAGTAGAACTCGGCGACCGATTTAGCTTCCAGCGCCACCGCACCTGTCGCACCGGTGCTGCTCCGGATCAGCAACTGGTGATCTATGAAGTCGAACTCGATGTCGAAGGCTTGGGTTCCGTAGGGGATCGTCGACGTCGTCAGTCCGCGCGGAGTCACGTACAAGGTGACCTGCCACCAGTGATTGACCATGGGTGAATGAGCGAGTCGGATCTTCCCGACGATCTGCATCCACATGTGCAACGTGTCTCGCGTCGCAACCCAGTCATCGACCCTCAGGGCGGGCCACGCATTGCTGTGTTGTGCCATCTGTGATCACTCCTGGGTGCGGTGTCGCAGTGATGCGACGAGTCGTGTAGTCAACTACTTACCCCCGATGCGGGCGAGGCGTAAGGTCTTTCACGCGCACCGCGGTCGTTAGGTATGGGCTCGATGGCAGGAATGCAATTCGGCATCTTCACGGTCGGCGACGTCACGAAGGACCCGACGACGGGTTACACGCCTACCGAAGCCGAGCGCATCCGTGCCACGGTGCAGATCGCGAAGAAAGCCGAAGAGGTCGGCCTCGACGTGTTCGCGACCGGGGAGCACCACAATCCGCCTTTCGTGCCGTCCTCGCCGACCACCCTGCTGGGCTACATCGCCGCGCAGACGGAGCGGATCATCCTTTCCACCTCCACCACGTTGATCACCACGAATGATCCGGTGAAGATCGCCGAGGACTTCAGCGTGCTGCAGCATCTCTGCGAGGGTCGAGTGGACTTGATGCTGGGGCGCGGCAATACCGGACCCGTCTACCCATGGTTCGGACAGGACATTCGGGCGGCGATCCCGCTGACCGTCGAGCATTATGGGCTGCTGCGGCGGCTATGGCGTGAAGACGTCGTTGACTGGAGCGGTAAGTACCGCACACCGCTGCAGGGCTTCACCCTGGCGCCGCGACCATTGGACGGGGTGCCGCCGTTCGTCTGGCACGGTTCGATCCGAACCCCCGAGGTCGCTGAACTGGCCGCCTATTACGGCGACGGGTTTTTCGCCAACCACATCTTCTGGCCGCCGTTCCACACCAAGCGGATGGTGCAGTTGTACCGGCAGCGCTTCGAGCACTACGGACATGGCAGCGCCGATCAGGCGATTGTGGGTCTGGGCGGCCAGGTCTTTGTGCGGCCCAACAGCCAGGACGCCGTCGCGGAGTTCCGGCCTTATTTCGACAATGCTCCGGTATACGGGCATGGCCCGAGCTTGGAGGAGTTCACCGCCCAGACCCCGTTGACCGTCGGTTCGCCGCAGCAGGTGATCGATCGAACGCTGGGCTTCCGAGAATATGCCGGGGACTATCAGCGACAGTTGTTCCTCGTCGATCACGCCGGTCTGCCGCTGAAGGTGGTGCTGGAGCAACTCGACCTGCTCGGGGAAGAAGTAATCCCGGTGCTGCGCAGGGAATTTGCGGCCGGTCGACCGGATCACGTGCCGGACGGTCCTACCCATGAGGCGCTGGTGGAGGCGGCCGCCGGCAGGGACACAGACGCTGGCACCACATCGGCGTCCGACACGTCCGAGGAGGACCAGCTTGACGAAGTTGGCTGTCATCAGCGGTGGGCTGCGTGAACCGTCGTCGACCCGGCTGTTGGCCGACCGGATCACCGCCGCGGTTGCGGCGGCGTTGGCTGACCGGAACCTGACGATGTCCGCGGCGGTGATCGAACTGCGGCCTCTGGGCCGCCCGATCATCGATGCCATGCTGGCGGGATTTGCTTCCGCTGAGCTCGAGTCCGCCTTCGAAACGGTCGCCGACGCCGACGGCGTCATCGCCGTAAGCCCCGCGTTCAACGCCTCATACAGCGGGTTGTTCAAGTCGTTCTTCGACGTGCTGCCCGAGGAAACCTTGTCGGACATGCCGGTGCTGATCGCGGCCACCGGCGGTACCGAACGGCATTCGCTGGTACTCGAACACGCGCTGAGGCCGATGTTCTCTTACCTGCATGCGGTCGTGTCGCCCACGGGCGTGTACGCGGCCACCGACGACTTCGGTGCCCAGCATGGTTCCGTCGGTCTCTCCGCGCGGATCGCAAAAGCGGCTGACGACTTTGCCCGGCTAGTGCAGGCGTGCGGTCCCCGAGCCCGTCGCGACGTGTTCACCGAGGAACTGACCGATATGGAGCGCCTCCTGGCCGGCTGGCAGCCGCCAGGCGGGGACGACAATGTCGAGGACTGAATCACCGGTTCTGGTGTTGGGCGCCACCGGTGGCCAGGGTGGAGCGGTTGCCAGCGCATTGCTGGCGCGCGGAGCTCAGGTGCGTGCCCTGGTGCGTCGGCCAGACCAGCCGTCGGTTCTGCGCCTGAGTGAGCGCGGCGTCGAGGCTGTCGTCGGCTCACTCGACGACCGTGCCGCGCTTGCAGCGGCGATGGCAGGTGTCGCAGGAGTCTTCGCCGTGACCACTCCGTTCGAAGCGGGGATCGATGCGGAAGTGGCCCAAGGTCGTGCCATTGTCGGCGCGGCCCTGGACCAGCAGGTGCCACACCTGGTGTTCAGTTCGGTCGCCGGAGCACCTCAGCACACCGGTGTGCCGCATTTTGAAAGCAAGGCCATCATCGAGGCGGAGCTGGCGGCAAGCGGTGTGCCTTACACCATCACGGCTCCCACCTACTTCTTCGACAACGCCCTGGGCGGCATCGACCGCATCTATGCCGGCATTCTCGATCTGCCGCTGCCGCCCGACCGTCCGCTGCAACAGCTGGCCCGCCCGGATTTGGGGGCCTTTGTCGCGAAGGTGTTGGACAGCCCGAAGCCGTACGCCGGGCAGCGCATCGAGCTGGCCAGCGACGCCGCCACGCCATCGCAGATGGCCGCACTGCTCAGCGCGGTGTTGGGCCGGCCGGTGCGCCACGAACGCACCCCGCTCGAGTCGATCGGTAATCCGGACATGCACGCGATGTGGAGCTTCCTCAATGGCCCGGGGTACCGGGTGGATCTCAAGGCACTGCACGCCGCGCACCCCGACATCGCATGGCAGTCATTCGCCGTCTGGGCACAACAGACCTTCAATTCGCGAGCCTGAGGAAGCGGGTAGCGGGATGGACATTCTGGCCGGACGGCGAGCATTGGTAACCGGCGGTTCGCGGGGGATCGGTGCGGCGATTGTGCAGCGATTGGCCGCCGACGGTGCCCGGGTGGGATTCACCTACGCCGCGTCGGCCGGTCCGGCAGACCGGTTGCGGGCCGAGGTGTCCGCACAGGGCGGCACGGCGGTCGCAATCAAGGCGGACAGTGCCGACGCGCAACAGGTGACCGACGCGGTCGATGAGGCAGTGGCGGCCTTGGGCGGCTTGGACATCCTGGTGAACAACGCCGGCATCAGTACGTCGGGCAGCACCGAATCGTTTCCGTTGCAGGACTTCGATCGGATGCTGGCCGTCAACGTTCGGGGCGTATTCGTTGCCATCCAGCGTGCGATTCCCCAGCTGGGGACCGGTGGTCGCATTGTGACCATCGGGAGCATCTTCGCTGACCGCGTTCCGCGTCCGGGCAGCGCCGTCTATGCCACGAGCAAGGCGGCGCTTGCCGGGTTGACCCGCGGACTGGCCCGCGAGCTGGGGCCGCGTGGAGTCACCGTCAACCTCATCCAGCCGGGACCGACGGCAACCGACGCTAATCCGGATTCGGGTGAATTCGCCGACGCGATGCGCCAACTCACCGCGCTCGGTCACTACGGCCGTCCCGACGACATCGCCGGCGCTGTGGCCTATCTGGTAAGCCCGGAGGCCGGATTCATCACCGGCATCACCTGGAACGTCGACGGCGGGTTCGCGGCCTGACGCGCGGCTTCAATGTGTGGAGCCTAGGGGAATCGAACCCCTGACACCCGCCTTGCAAAGGCGGTGCTCTACCAACTGAGCTAAGGCCCCTCTTCGGTACCCGGTGCGAGGCCAGGCGCGTCACCAGGAGGTACATCCGGCGCCACGTGCCAGACTTCGACATCGCGTCGCGACCGCAGCACGGCTGCCACCGCAACGACCGCCGCCAACGGCAGCACAAATTTCACGCGACGTCTGTACATGGTCGTGGGCCTAGGAGGACTCGAACCTCCGACCTCTTCGTTATCAGCGAAGCGCTCTAACCGCCTGAGCTATAGGCCCGTACACCGCTTACGGCCGAGCGACGAGATTACCGCAATCGCCGCCCGACCCCCAAAACCCGTGGCGATCGCACGCGCGGCGCAGCGGGTCGCCAGCCATTCACACTAGTCGCGGTCCGCCAGCGTGACTTCGATCCCGCCGATCAGGTCGGTCGTCAGGTTGTAGACGAACGCGGCGATCGTGGCCATCGCGGTCATGAGCACGATGTTGACCAGGCCGATCAGCACCGCGCCGCCGAAGATCGTCCCGCTGGAGACCAGTTCTCCGCTGCTGCCGCTGGTGTTGTTCAGCAGGTCGCCAACGTTGCTGTTGAGCTTGGCCCACACGCCCATGCCGCCCAGCACCAGGTACAGGAACGCGACCGCGATCATCCAGACGAAGAACAGCGCCACCGACAACAGCAGCGACACCTTCAACGTGCTCCACGGATCGATCCGCCGGATCTGCATGCTGGCCCGCACCGGCCCGCGACCGCGCCGGGGAGTCACCTGAACCCGCGATTCGCGGTTGTCCCGCGCCTCGGCGCCGGTGGAGCGGGTCGCGGTCGAACTGGTTGGCGGTTCGGCCGCGCGCTCGGGAACTGGTTTGCGTGGGGTAGGCCGCGGGATCGGCCCGGACAGGTCGGGCAACTCGCTGGCGTAGGCCTCGGCGGGACGGCTCTCATTACGCACCTCGTTACGCACCGGCGGGTCGGCGTCGGGCGCCTTGCCGGGCGTTGACGGTGCCGCGCCGCCTGAGATGAAGCGGTTGAGGCGCGCATCGGCGCCCGTAGCTGGGCGCGCGTCGCCCCCCGCCTCGGAGTTCGACCATTGCGCGTCGGACGTGGGCCATTGAGTTGCGTGCGTTGGCCGGGCGCCGCCGCGCTGCCACGGCGGGGAGTCGCCGGCATCAGGTAGGCGGCCGGGTCCGGTCGTCGCCCGGTGTGCACCGGCACGTTCTGCCGAACCATCCCCGTTGGGGGTGTCACCCCGACTAGGGGCGCCCGGCTCGTTGGGTGAGGTCACCGGAGAACTCCTAACATGTCCCAGCCGCTCAGTGTAATTGCACGGCACTTTCGTGCCGGTGCGCGCCTAGCTGGTTGCCGGCTCCTCGCCGTCGCCGACGGCTTCTTCGGCGTTTGCTTCGGCGTTGCGTGCGATGGCCAACAGCGTGTCGCCTTCACCGAGGTTCATCAGCCGAACACCCTTGGTCTGCCGTCCCGCCTTGCGGACCTGACGCGCGGCGGTTCGGATCACACCACCACCGGAGGTGATCGCGTACAGCTCGCTGTCGTCGTCGACGATCAGGGCGCCGACCAGCTTGCCGCGGCGCCGGTCGAACATGACGGTGAGCACACCCTTGCCGCCGCGGCCCTGCACCGGATACTCCTCGATCGCGGTGCGCTTGGCGTAGCCGCCGGATGTGGCGACCAGCAGGTAGGTGTCCTCACGAATCACGTTGAGCGACAACAGGTAATCGTCGGCGTTGAATCGCATGCCCTGCACGCCGGAGGTGGCGCGGCCCATCGGCCGCAACGCCTCGTCGGTGGCCGAAAATCGGATGGACTGGCCGTTGGCGGAAACCAACAGCAGGTCGTCGTCGGACGAGCACAACACCGCACCGACCAGTTCGTCGTTGTCGCGCAGGTTGATCGCGACGATTCCGCCCGAGCGGTTCGAGTCGAAATCGGTCAGCTTGGTCTTCTTGACCAGCCCGTTGCGGGTGGCCAACACCAGGTACGGGGCGTCCTCGTAACCGCGTATCTGGATGACCTGCGCGATGCGCTCCTCGGGCTGGAACGCCAGCAGGTTGGCGACGTGCTGGCCGCGCGCGGTGCGGGAGGCCTCCGGCAGTTCGTAGGCCTTCGCCCGGTAGACCCGGCCCTGGGTGGTGAAGAACAGGATCCAGTCGTGGGTCGAGGAGACGAAGAAGTGCCGGACGATATCGTCCTGCTTGAGCCCGGCGCCCTGCACGCCCTTGCCGCCGCGCTTCTGGCTGCGGTAGAGGTCGGTCTTGGTGCGCTTGGCGTAGCCGGTTTCGGTGATGGTGACGACGACGTCCTCGCGGGCGATCAGGTCCTCGTCGTTGACATCGCCGTCGGCCGCGATGATCCGGGTGCGACGGTCGTCGCCGTGCTTGTCGACGATCTCAGCCAGTTCGTCACGCACGATGCCGCGTTGGCGTTCGGGCTTGGCCAGGATGTCTTCCAGGTCGGCGATCTCGGCCTCGATCTTGGCCAGATCGTCGACGATGCGCTGACGCTCGAGGGCCGCCAGTCGCCGCAACTGCATGTCGAGGATCGCCTGGGCCTGGATTTCGTCGATGTCCAGCAGCTCGATCAGCCCGTTGCGGGCGATCTCGACGGTTTCCGAGGCGCGGATCAACGCGATGACCTCGTCCAGCGCGTCCAGCGCTTTGACCAAACCACGCAGAATGTGGGCGCGTTCGTTGGCCTTGCGCAACCGATAAGTGGTGCGCCGCACGATGACGTCGAGTTGGTGTTCGACGTACAGGCGAATCATCTGGTCGAGGCGCAGCGTGCGCGGCACCCCGTCGACGATGGAGAGCATGTTGGCGCCGAAGCTGGTTTGCAGCTGGGTGTGCTTGTAGAGGTTGTTGAGCACCACCTTGGCCACGGCGTCGCGTTTGATCTCCACCACGATGCGCACGCCGACCCGGTCGCTGCCCTGGTCTTCGACGTTGGAGATGCCGGCGAGCTTGCCGTCGCGGACCTGTTCGGCAATCGAGGTGATGAAGTTGTCGTGATTGACCTGATACGGCAGCTCGGTGATGACCAGCGAGGTGCGGCCGCGTGAATCCTCTTCTACCTCAACGACTCCGCGCATGCGGATGGAGCCGCGGCCGGTCTTGTAAGCGTCGGCGATGCCCTGGGATCCGACGATCAGTCCGGCGGTGGGGAAGTCGGGGCCCTTGACCCGCTCCATGCAGGCGGCCAGTGTCGCCTCTTCGTCGGCCTCGTGGTTTTCCAGGCACCAGAAGACCGCCTCGGCCAGTTCCCGCAGGTTGTGCGGCGGGATGTTGGTGGCCATGCCGACCGCGATACCGCCGGAGCCGTTGGCCAGCAGGTTGGGGAACCGGCTGGGCAGTACGGTCGGCTCCTGCACCCGGCCGTCATAGTTGGGGATGAAATCGACTGTCTCCTCGTCGATTTCGCGCAGCATTTCCATCGCCAGCGGAGTCAGGCGCGCTTCGGTGTTGTGACTGACGAATCCGTTGGTCAGGAAGGCGTGATCGTCCGTGTCGACTCGCAGGCTGTAGACCGGCTGCACGCCGGCCGGGGTCACTGAGGCGACGCGTGCGTAATAGAAGCGCCCGTCGGTGAGCTCGGTTGCGATGGCGACCGCGTCCGCATCATTGCCGTGGACGGTGAGAAATTCTTGAAGGCCGGGTACCTCGTCGACCGTGGGCCTTATGCACGTCCTTATCGGCGGGTCGCATGCATAAGCCCCACGCTGGGTGCTCATGACAACATAGTCGCCCGGTCGAATTTCCTGAATGAGCTTCCAGAGAAGCGTTGGCACACCGGCAAGATTCACCAGGCATAGCAATGGGTGGTTCGCCGTGCCGGTTACTTCATGACCGTCCACCGTCCGAACTCGGAACGTCGCGTGCTCACCCGAATGGAACAGGCGATCTGCCAGGACGGGCGCGCCGTGCCGGTCAAGCACCTTAAGCTCAATGACGTTGTCGCTATTCGAGTTAGCGCCCGGTGCTACATCCGAGATACGGATCGAGCGGCCATCAGGAAGTGCCACCAACGCATCTCCGGTGACGCAGTACCTCATGGCGGCTGGCGGGTCATTGCCCGGCGAACCGAAGTTGCCCTGCCCGTCGACCAATGGGTAGCGCAGCGACCACGGCTGGGCCATGCGCACCAACGTGTCGTAGATCGACGCGTCACCGTGGGGGTGGTAGTTGCCCATCGTCTCGGCGACCGATCGCGCCGACTTGGCGTGGCTGCGGTCCGGGCGGAAGCCGGAGTCATACATCGCATACAGCACCCGGCGGTGCACCGGCTTGAGGCCGTCGCGCACTTCGGGCAACGCACGACCCACGATCACGCTCATCGCGTAATCGATGTAGCTGCGCTGCATCTCCTGCTGAATGTCAACCGGTTCGATCCGGTCGCCGGCCTCGTCACCCGGTGGCAGCGTGGTGTCAGTCATGTAATCCTCGTTTTAGGTTCGAGCGCCTGCGGGGGTCAGACGTCAGACGTCAAGGAAGCGAACGTCTTTGGCGTTGCGAGTGATGAAGCTGCGGCGCGCGTCGACGTCCTCGCCCATCAGGATGGAGAACAACTCGTCGGCGGCCGCGGCATCATCCAGCGTGACTTGGCGCAGCACCCGCACCGTCGGGTCCATCGTGGTTTCCCACAATTCCTTGGCGTCCATCTCGCCCAGACCCTTGTACCGCTGGATGCCGTCTTCCTTGTTGATCTTCTTGCCGGACTTCAGCCCCGCCTCCAGCAGACCGTCGCGCTCGCGGTCGGAATAGGCGAACTCCGGCTCGCTGCGCTGCCACTTCAGCTTGTACAGCGGGGGCTGCGCCAAGAACACGTGTCCGTGCTCGATGAGCGGACGCATGAACCGGAACAACAACGTCAACAACAGCGTCGAGATGTGCTGGCCGTCAACATCGGCGTCGGCCATCAGCACGATCTTGTGATACCGCAGCTTGGAGATGTCGAACTCGTCGTGGATACCGGTGCCCAGGGCGGTGATGATCGCCTGCACCTCAGTGTTTTTCAGCACCCGGTCGATGCGGGCCTTCTCGACGTTGATGATCTTGCCGCGCAGCGGAAGGATCGCCTGGAACATCGAATCGCGGCCGCTCTTGGCCGAGCCGCCGGCCGAGTCGCCTTCCACCACATACAATTCGGACTTGCGCGGGTCGGTCGAGCGGCAGTCGGCCAGCTTGCCGGGCAACCCGCCCAGATCGGTGGCGCTCTTGCGCCGCACCAACTCTCGCGCCTTGCGGGCGGCGATGCGCGCCTGCGCCGACGAGACCGCCTTGTTGACAACGGTTTTGGCGTCGGCAGGATTGGCCTCGAACCAGTGCGTCAGCTGCTCGTTGCACACCCGCTGCACGAATGACTTGACCTCGGTGTTGCCCAGCTTGGTCTTGGTCTGGCCCTCGAACTGCGGCTCGCTGACCTTCACCGAGATGACGGCCGCCAGGCCCTCGCGGATGTCGTCCCCGGTGAGGTTGGGGTCCTTGTCTTTCAGCAGCTTCTTGTCTTTGGCGTATTTGTTCACCACGGACGTCAGCGCGCTGCGGAACCCTTCTTCGTGGGTGCCGCCCTCGTGGGTGTTGATGGTGTTGGCGAAGGTGTGCACCGACTCGGAATATCCTGCGTTCCACTGCATTGCGATCTCGACTTCGTGCCCCGGGCCCTTGCCGGAGAAGTCGACGATGGTGCTGTGGATGGGATTCTTGGTCCGGTTGATGTGCTTGACGTAGTCCACCAACCCGCCGGGGTAGTGGAAGGTGCGATGTTTGACCTTCTGTGGCGCCGCTGATTCGGCCGCCTTCTCCTCTGCGGACTTGGGTGCTTCGGCCGTATCGCTGACCACCTCGTCGACGATTTCCTCTTTAGTCACCCGCTCGTCGGTGAGGTTGATCGTCAGACCTTTGTTCAGGAACGCCATCTCCTGCAATCGGCGCGCCACCGTTTCGAAGTCGTATTCGGTGGTTTCGAAGACGTCGGGGTCGGCCCAGAACCGGATGGTGGTGCCGGTCTTCTTGGTGGCCTCGCCCTGCTTGAGGGTTCCCGGTACGGCGCGGTCGTAGAACTGCGACCACTCGTAGCCGTCCCGAGAGATGTCGACCTCCAGCCGGCTCGACAGGGCATTGACCACGGAGACACCGACACCGTGCAAGCCGCCGCTGACGTTGTAGCCGCTGTTCTCGCCGCCGAACTTGCCGCCGGCGTGCAGTTGGGTCATCACCACGTCGACGGTGGGGACGCCGGTGGCGTGCATGGCGACCGGGATGCCGCGGCCGTTGTCCGCGACCTCCACGCCGCCGTCGTCGAGTAGCCGCACATCCACCTTGTTGGCGTAGCCGGCCATCGCCTCGTCCACCGAGTTGTCGACCACCTCCCAGATGAGGTGGTGCAAGCCACGCTCGCCGGTGGAGCCGATGTACATGCCCGGGCGTTTGCGGACGGCCTCCAACCCTTCGAGAATGGTGATGGATGCAGCGCCGTATTCCTCTTGGGCCTTCTTCTTGGCAGCCACGTCCGAGTGCTCTCCTTGGGGTTTGAGTGCGAGCGGTCTAGTCACCGCAGTGGTCGCACTTGACCATCCTACCGTGATTGGGCGTCTGCACCGATTCTCTGGGCGCGTTTCTGCCCATCTGATCGCGCCGTGCGCTCGATATCTTCGCTCAGGGCGCGTCCTGACGTCGGAGATGCGGGTCCGTGTCGTTCTGGCGGCTCTGAGCCGTTGTGCGCCGGGGCCGTCTTCCGCCGGTGTTGGGGGCGTTATCCGTAGGTGTCGCGCGGGCCGCGGCCGGAAATGTGGCGGGGTCCTTTTCGCCACGACGGCCGCACCGGCCCGGTGATCTTCAGCGATGTCACGACACCGTTGCCGACGGCCGCGGCGATCTTGGCCAGCAATTGAGCCTGCATGATCCGCAGTTGGGTGGCCCACGCTGTCGACTCGGCCGTCACACTGAGCACACCGTCGGTCAACGCCGTGGGGCTGGCATGGTCGGCGATCTGGTGGCCCACCACCGTGGCCCACTGACCCAGCACGGTGCCCTCGGCGACGTGCGTCGACCAACCGCGCTTTTTTGCTAGGTCGCGCGCCACCCGGCCCAGGGGTTGGGGATCACGCAGGTCGGGGCCCGGCCCTGACCAGCTGCGCCGCTGCCCATTGACCCGGCGGGGCGCCATCGGGGCGGAACGACCGCGACCGGCATCTTGTCCGCGGGCGCGCGCCGCGGCGCGGGCCTCTTCCAGGGTGCGACGGACCAGGTCGATTCCGCGTAGGTCGGCGGGTGGTCCGCCACGACCGGCGTCGGCCTCGTCTATTCGGTCGTCGTCACTGGTCATGGGTCCACCACCACCGATATTCGCCCACTGTCGCCGTCGCGCAGATCGATGTGCACCCGACGGGCGTCCCAGCCCTCGGGGATGTCTTCCGGCACGGCCGCGGTCACCAGCACCTGTTCGGCGGACTGCGCCACGGCGGCCAGCGCCTGCCGACGGCGGTTATCCAGTTCGGCGAACACGTCGTCGAGCAGTAGCACCGGTTCGCTGCCGTCACCGCGCAGCAATTCATAGGACGCCAACCGCAGCGCGACCGCCATCGACCACGATTCCCCATGGCTGGCAAAGCCTTTCGCCGGCTGGTCGCCCAGCCTCAACTCCAGGTCGTCGCGGTGCGGACCGACCAGACACACGCCGCGTTCCAGTTCGGCGTCCCGCCGCGCCGCGAGCGCGGCCAGCAGCGCCGTTTCCAGAAAATCCCGGTCACCTCCCTCGGTGGTGCCGGGGGCTATGGCATCGATGCTGGCGCGGTAGCCGATCGACGCCGCCCGGGACTCCGGGGCCAACAATTGGTAGGCCTTTTCCACTTCGGGTGCCAACTGGTTGACCAGGTTCATTCGGGCGGCCATCAACTCAGCGCCGTGCTCTGCCAGCCTGCCGTCCCACACGTCGAGGGTGTCCAGAGCGGCTTGGTCGCCGCGAAATCTGGCTCCCGACAACGACTTCAGCAGCGCGGTGCGTTGGCGCAAGACCTTGTCGTAGTCGGCGCGAACCCCGGCGATCGCGGGCCGGCGCACCGTGGCCAGATCATCCAGATAGCGGCGCCGGTCGGCGGGGTCACCGCGCACCAGGGCCAGATCTTCTGGCGCGAACAACACCGCGCGCAGCACGCCGACCACTTCGCGGGTGCTGCGGACGGGCGACCGATTCAGCCGCCCTTTGTTGGCGCGCCCGGCGGCGACCTCGAGATCGACCGCGAGTTCGCGGCCTTCGTTGACGACGATCGTCGAAATGACCGCGCGGTCGGCCCCCGCCCGGATCAGGGGCGCGTCGGTACCCACCCGGTGTGAGCCCAAAGTGCTCGAATACCACAGGGCTTCAACGAGATTGGTCTTTCCGAAGCCATTACGCCCGACGAACACCGTCCGGCCCGGAAGTAATTCGAGGTCGGCGTGGGCCCAGGACCGGAAATCACGCAGTCCCAAATGCCGGACGTACACCTACGCGGGCGCCCTGGTCATCAACCCGGCAACCGGACGGGCATCAACAGATACACATAATCGGTCGGCACCGCGGGGAACGGACCGCTTCCGGTGGGAACTTCGTCGTCGGCTGACGCCGGGCGCAGCAGCGCGGGCTTACCCGGAGTGGTGAATCCGAACGACACCCGCTCGGAGTGCAACGATCCCAGGCCGTCGGTCAGGTAAGTCGGGTTGAACGCAATCGTCAGCGGTTCACCGGCGAAGTCGACCGCAAGATCTTCTTCGGCTCGTCCCACGTCATCGGCGCCGGCCGACAGTCGCAGCATTCCGTCGGCGAATTCCATTCGCACCTGGGCGCCTCGGTCGGCCACCAGAGCCACCAGCTTGATCGCTTCGGTCAACTCGGCCACATTGATGGTGGCCACCGCGCTGTGCTCGGCCGGCAACAACTGCCGGAACTTGGGGAATTCCGCATCGAGCAGTCGCGTGGTGCTGCGCTTGCCGTTGCCGCTGATGCCCAGCAGCCCGTCTTTCCCGACTCCCTGCCCGGCGCCCAACGACAACCGCACGTCTGAACCGTCCGTGCCGGCCTTCGCAGCCTCGGAGAGGGTTTTCGCCGGCACCAGCACAGCGGCCTGGATGTCGGGTGACAACGCCGACCAGGTCAACTCGCGAACCGCCAACCGGAAACGGTCGGTCGCGGCCAAAACCACGGTATCCCCAGAGATTTCGACCCTGATACCGGTCAGCATGGGCAGCGTGTCATCGCGACCGGCGGCGATGGCGACCTGACCGATCGCCTCGGCGAACAGATCGGCGGGCAACGTCCCGGTGTCGTCGGGCAGGGTCGGCAGCGTCGGGTAATCCTCGACCGCCATCGTCGGCAAGGAGAACCTGGCACTGCCGCAGGTCAGCGCGACCCGGTTGCCGTCGACGTAGAAATCCACCGGTTTGTTCGGCAGCGCCCGAGTGATGTCGGACAACAGCCGACCGGATACCAAAACGCTTCCCGGAGAAGCGACTTCAGCTGGGACCTGAACTTCGGCGGACACCTCGTAGTCGAATCCGGAGATCGTCAGGCCGTCGTCGGACCCGGTCAGCAATACACCGGAGAGCACGGGCACCGCGGGCCGGCTGGGGAGATTCCTCGCCACCCATGACACCGCTTCGGCGAAGGACTCCCGAACCAACCGAAACTTCAAGTCGGTGAGACTGCGTGTCGTAGCCGCGTCCATTGCGTCCCTTCACCTAAGTTCAATTCCCGGCCAGCTGCCCGCCGGCCCGAGGGCTCACCGCCACGAACGCCGGTGGCGTGTCATCCGCCACGACGACCGCAACGGTGGTCGAACAACAACCGTAGATCTTCGAGCGCCATCTTGAAAGCTAAACGGTGAGGGTGACAAACCCAGGCCGAGCAGGTCTTCTGAGTGCCTGTGCAGGCGATGTCCCCAGCGGTGTTCTTCAAAGAAGAAATGACGTAGAGATCTCAATAACAGTATTAAGGGGTGTGCAATCTGGGGACAGCGGGGTCTTACCGCTGCTCGGAGACCAACCGGGTTGTGGATGACAAGCTGATCACCTGTGGGAGCACTGTTGGCCTTTTGGGGATGGCGCACCGGTGTGCACCGCAGGCCCAGTGATGCACGGGAGTTTGTGATCGTTGTGCACAGGCTGCGCACATGGCTGGCCTGTGGCAGGTGTGACGAAGGGTAGAGAAGTTTTTTGCCCGAAGTTGCGAAAAAGTCGCGGTGTCAGCGCTTGGAGCGCTGCCGGATGCGCGTCGTGAGCTCTTTGACGTGATCGAAGACTTCGCGGCGCTCGGCCATTTCCGACAAGATCTTGCGCTGGGCATACATGACCGTGGTGTGGTCTCGGCCGAACGCCTGGCCGATCTTGGGCAGCGAGAGGTCAGTGAGCTCGCGGCACAAATACATTGCGATTTGCCGGGATTGAGCCAGCGCGCGGGTCTTGCCCGGGCCGCGTAGCTCTTCGACCGTGGTGTCGAAGTATTCGGCGGTGGCGGCCATGATGGTCGCCGCGCTGATCTGCATGGTGCTGGCATCGGCGATCAGGTCCCGCAGCACGATCTCTGCCAACGCCTTGTCGATCGGCGTCTTGTTCAGTGAGGCGAACGCGGTCACCCGGATGAGGGCGCCCTCGAGTTCACGGATGTTGCGTTCGATGCTGCTGGCGATGAGCTCGAGGACATCACCGGGCACCGCCAGCCGCTCGACTTGTGCTTTCTTGCGCAAGATGGCGATGCGGGTTTCCAGCTCGGGAGGCTGCACATCGGTGATCAGCCCCCACTCGAACCGAGTCCGCAGCCGATCTTCCAAAGTCGCGAGTTGTTTGGGTGGCCGATCGGAGGAGATCACGATCTGCTTGTTGGCGTTGTGCAACGTATTGAAGGTGTGGAAGAACTCCTCTTGGATGCCTTCCTTGCCTTCGATGAACTGAATGTCATCCACGAGCAGCACGTCGACGTCGCGGTAACTGCGCTTGAAGGCGACCTTGCGGTCATCGCGCAACGAGTTGATGAAGTCGTTGGTGAATTCTTCGGTGGAGACGTATTTGACCCGCATCCCGGGGAACAGCCGTTGTGCGTAATTTCCGGCCGCGTGCAACAGGTGGGTCTTGCCCAGCCCGGACTCGCCCCAGATGAACAGCGGGTTGTAAGCACGAGCGGGTGCTTCGGCGATCGCCAGCGTGGCGGCATGGGCGAACCGGTTGGAGGCACCGATGAC